>NZ_CP189624.1:4462500-9829642 GCF_055409605.1 Streptomyces saintjeani
ACCAACAAGCTGATAGGCCGCGGGCTCATCCTTCACCGCCGGAGCTTTCGACCCCCGCCCATGCAGGCAGAAGTGATATCCGGTATTAGACCCCGTTTCCAGGGCTTGTCCCAGAGTGAAGGGCAGATTGCCCACGTGTTACTCACCCGTTCGCCACTAATCCACCCCGAAGGGCTTCATCGTTCGACTTGCATGTGTTAAGCACGCCGCCAGCGTTCGTCCTGAGCCAGGATCAAACTCTCCGTGAATGTTTACCCGTTATCGGGTGCACAACACAGAAGAGCGGAACGATCGGAGGAATGATCCGACCGTTCACAGCGTCCTCGCTGTGTTTGTTTCAAAGGAACCTCATCCTCGGCCATCGGCCGGGGACGGGGTATCAACTAATCTGGCGTTGATTTTTGGCACGCTGTTGAGTTCTCAAGGAACGGACGCTTCCTTCGTACTCACCCTCTCGGGCTTTCCTCCGGGCTTTTCCCTTCGGTCTTGCGTTTCCGACTCTATCAGATCCTTTTCCGATCCGATTTCCTCGGTGCTTTCCAGGTTCTCGCTCTCGCGTTTCCCTTTCCGGCGGTTCCGACTCTATCAGATCCTTTCGGCGTCTGATTCCCAGTCAGCGGGGGTTGTCTTCCCGGCTGTTGGGCCGTTCCGACGTCTCAAACCTTAGCGGATCCGCTCGATGATTCCCAATCGGGCTACCGAGTCCCGAATCGAATTGAATTCGAGCATGCGGACATGCTGAATTCGCTCCGTCAGGAGTGATCATGCTGATGGTGTGAGTGCCGCTCGCGCGGCGGGAGTGCTACCGGAGAACCGTTACGGCTCCGTGGCAACTCGAAGAACCTTACGGATCGCCCAGACCCCTGTCAAGGCGCTCCTGTCAAGATCTTTTAGTCAAGATCGCTGAGACGGCCCCCGGCATCCGGCTGAGCGTCCTCCACCCGGCGTAGCAGCCTGGTCAGGACCTCACCCAGCGTCGTGCGCTCCTTCGGGGAGAGGTCCTGGAGGAGGTCCTCCTCGAAGACGGAGGCGAGCCGCATGGCCTCCAGCCACATCTCGCGCCCCTCGGGAGTCAGCTCGACGATGACGCGGACCCGGTTGGACTCGTCGCGCGCCCGGGTCACGTACCCCTCGGTCACCATGCGGTCGATCCGGTGGGTCATCGCGGCCGGCGTGAGGCCGAGGCGTTTGGCGATGTCTCCGGGGCCGAGCCGGTAGGGGGCGCCGGCCAGGACGAGGGCCTTGAGGACTTCCCAGTCGGCGTTGGAGATGCCGAGTGCGGAGGTCTGGCGGCCGTAGGCGACGTTCATCCGGCGGTTCAGCCGGGACAGCGCCGAGACGATCTTCTCGACCTGGGGGTCGAGGTCGCGGAACTCGCGCTGGTAGGCGGCGATCTGCTCGTCGAGAGTCGGTTCGCCGGGGGTGTCGGGGTGGTCGCCCATGCCGGTCAGTATGGCATGGGGCTGTTGGCGTTCAAGTTCTTCGAGGTGTACCGTTTAACTCGAAATTTTATCTTCGAAGTCTTTGTTGCTAAGTGCTGTACCTAGCAACCATCTGAGAGAGGTGAACGTGACCAGGGAGAAGGGCGCGGCGATGCGCCGGATCCACGTGGGCAACGCACTCAGCGCGTTCGGGCTCGGCTTCACCGTCCCCTATCTGTACGTCTATGTGGCGCAGGTGCGGGGACTCGGCGCCATGACCGCGGGGCTCGTCCTCGCCGTCTTCGCCGTGGCCGCCCTGATCGTGCTGCCGTTCGCCGGGCGGGCCATCGTCCGGCGCGGCCCGCTGCCGGTGCTCCTCGTCGCCCTGGTCACCGCCGCGTTCGGCGCCCTCGCGCTGGGCCTCGCCGCGAGCGCCGTCGCCGTACTCGCCGCCGCTGCCCTGCTCGGGGCCGGGCAGGCCGTGATGTCTCCCGCGCTGGCGACGATGATCGTGGACTGCTCGACATCGGAGACGCGGTCGAGGGCGTTCGCGACGCAGTTCTTCCTTCAGAACCTCGGTCTCGGCGTCGGCGGTCTGATCGGCGGGCATCTCGTCGACACGTCGAAGGCGTCGTCGTTCGTGCTGCTGTTCTCGATCGAGGCGGCGATGTTCCTGCTGCTGGTCGTCCTGATGACGACGGTCCGCGTGCCGCACGCCCCCCAGGTCACCGGCGCGCCGCGCTCCGCGAAGGCCGGCTGGCGCGAGCTGCTGTCCAACCGTGCGATGGTCCAGCTCTCGGTGCTCGGTTTCGTCCTCTTCTTCGCCTGCTACGGCCAGTTCGAGTCAGGTCTGAGCGCGTACGGCGTCGAGGCGGCCGGTATCTCGCCGTCCACGCTCGGTACGGCGCTGGCGGCGAACACGGCGATGATCGTCGTCGCCCAATTCGCGATCCTGCGTTTCGTGGAACGCCGCCGCCGCTCCCGTGTCATCGCGGCCGTGGGTCTGATCTGGGCCGTCGCCTGGGCGGTGGCCGGTTTCGCGGGCCTGGGCCACGCGAGCCCCGAGGTCGCGACGGCCGCGTTCGTGTCGACGTACGCGCTGTTCGGGCTCGGTGAGTCGATGCTGGCCCCCACGGTCGCGCCCCTGGTCGCGGACCTCGCGCCCACCGGCATGGCCGGTCAGTACAACTCGGCGTTCGCTCTGGTCAAGCAGCTCGCGCTGGCCATCGGTCCGGCGGTCGGCGGGCCGATGGGCGCGTCGCTGCACGCCCCGTACGTCGTGACGTTCCTGCTGTTCTCGCTCGGCATCACGTGGCTCGCGCTGCGGCTGGGCCGTCAGCTGACCCCCGTCCAGGACCAGCCTCTGCTGGCCCGGAACCGGGTGGTCGCGCGCGGTGGGGCGCGGGTGGAGTCGGTCAGCGCCTGAACCGCCGTCTCGCAGGGGGTCGTCGTACCGCTACGACGGCCCCCTTTTCCGTGTCTACGGCAGCGCGAACTCGCACCACACCGCCTTGCCGCCTCCCGGTGTGCGCCGCGATCCCCAGCTCGTGGCGATCGTCGCGATGATCGCGATCCCCCGGCCCGACTCGTCGGCAGGGTCGGCCTGTCGACGCCGGGGCAGGTGGTCGTCCCCGTCCGTCACCTCGATGATCAGGCGGCGGTCGGTGCGGCGCAGGCGCAGGCGCATGGGTGGGGTGCCGTGCTGGAGGGAGTTGGCGACCAGCTCGCTGGCCGCCAGGACTCCGTGGTCGTGGAGGTCCGGGGGGAAGCGCCAGCTGGTGAGGACGCCCGAGGCGAACGCCCTCGCGCGCGGGGCCGCCTCGATGCCGCCCAGCAGTTCCAGCGCCGCGTTGCGGAAGAGTTCGCCCTCCGGGCCCGTACGGCTGGGGTGCTGGAGGACGAGGACAGCCACGTCGTCGTCGTGGTCGGCCGTCACGCCTGCCGAGCGGACCAGGCGGTCGCAGACGACCTGCGGGGTGCCCGTCGCTCCGGACAGGGCGCGTTCCAGGGCCTCGATGCCCTCGTCCAGGTCCGCGTCCCGGCGTTCGACGAGGCCGTCCGTGTAGAGGACGGCCGTGGAGCCGGGGCCCAGGGGGATCGTGGACGACGCGTGCATCAGGCCGCCCGTGCCGAGGGGCGGGCCGGTGGGTTCGGGGGCGCGTTGGACCGCGCCCGTCTCATCGCGGACCAGGATCGGGAGGTGGCCGGCGGAGGCGTACACGAGGCGGCCCTCGTTGGGGTCGTGGACGGCGTAGACGCAGGTGGCGATCTGGTTGGCGTCGATCTCGGAGGCGAGGCCGTCGAGGAGCTGGAGGATCTCGTGCGGGGGGAGGTCCATGCGCGCGTACGCGCGGACGGCCGTGCGGAGCTGGCCCATGACGGCCGCCGCGCGTACGCCCCGGCCCATCACGTCGCCGATGACCAGGGCGGTCCGGCCGCCGCCGAGGGTGATGACGTCGTACCAGTCGCCGCCGACGGCCGCTTCCGTGCCGCCGGGGTGGTAGACGGCGGCGATGCGCAGGTCGTCGGGTTGTTCGAGCTCCTGGGGGAGGAGGGAGCGCTGGAGGGTGACGGCGGTCTCGCGCTGGCGGCGTTCGCTCGCGCGCAGGCGCTCGGCGGCCTCGGCGTGGTCGGTGACGTCGACGGCGAAGATGAGGACGGCGTCCTTCTCGCCGCCGTCGTCCTCGGTGACGGGCGTGCAGGTGAACGTGTAGGAGCGGCCGTCGGGGGCCTTGCGGGACTTGAGGGTGCGCGGCCGGCCGCTGCGCAGGGCCTGGTCGAGGAGGGGGAGCAGGCCGAGTTCGGAGAGTTCGGGGAGGGTGTCGGCGGCGGGTTCGCCGGGCGGGCGGGGGCCGAAGGCGGCGGCGTAGGCGTCGTTGACGTAGGCGAGGCGGTGGTCGGGGCCGTGGACGAGGGCGACCAGGGCGGGGACCCGGTCGAGGACCTCACGGACGGGGAGCGCGTCGACGGCCTGGGCGGGCCGGGTGTCGTCCGGGTCGGTGAGGTGTTCGGCGCGGGCCGCGGGGACGGAGCCCTCGCCGCGCCGGTCGGGGGTGGCGTGCGGGTGCTCGGCCCGCGCGGCGGCGCGGCGCTGCGTTCCGGGGAGCCGGGCGCTCCAGCGCGTGAAGTTCACGAATCCTTGCCTCGTGTCGTGGTGGTCGGCCGGCTCCGGGGCGGCCGTGCGGCGGGGACACGCCGTGTGCTGCCTTGGTCGGGGGTGCTGAGGTCGGTAGGAGGGCGGTAAGAGGGTCGTCGGGTTGCAGTGTGGCAGTGCGGGCGTCGGGCCCGGTATTCGTTCGACGCCGGGGCGTTCGGCCGAGTTCCTGGATCGGGGGAGGACTACTCCTTCGGGTTGTCCTCGTCGCCCCGGGAACCGGGATTCCCGGGCGGGCCGGTCCTTTCATCGGAAGACTTTCCACCGGCGGCCAGTTCGAACTCCGCGCGCGGATGTTCGAGGGAACCCAGCGAGACGATCTCCCGCTTGAAGAGCCCGGAGAGCGTCCACTCGGCCAGCACGCGCGCCTTGCGGTTGAAGGTGGGGACGCGGCTGAGGTGGTAGGCGCGGTGCATGAACCACGCGGGGTACCCCTTGAGCTTGCGGCCGTACACCTGCGCGACGCCCTGGTGGAAGCCGAGGGAGGCGACCGAGCCGGCGTACGCGTGCGCGTACTGCTGGAGGGGCTCGCCGCGCAGGGAGCGTACGACGTTGTCGCCGAGGACCTTCGCCTGGCGCAGCGCGTGCTGGGCGTTGGGGGCGGTGTGGGTGCCGGGGGCGGCGGTGAGGTCGGGGACGGCGGCGGCGTCTCCGGCCGCCCACGCGTGCGCGGTGCCCTCGATGCCCAGCTCCGGGGTGCACCTGAGGCGGCCCCGGTCGGTGAGGGGGAGGTCGGTCGCGGCGAGCAGGGGGTGCGGTTTGACGCCGGCCGTCCAGACGATCGTCCGGGTGGGGAAGCGCGAGCCGTCGCTGAGGACGGCGATGCGCTGGACGCAGGACTCCAGGCGGGTGTTCAGGCGGAGGTCGATGTTGCGGCGGCGGAGTTCGCTGATCGTGTAGCGGCCGAGGTCGGGGCCGACCTCGGGGAGGATGCGGTCGGATGCCTCGACGAGGATCCACTTCATGTCGTCCGGGGTGACGTTGTGGTAGGAGCGGGAGGCGTAGCGGGCCATGTCCTCCAGCTCGCCGAGGGCCTCCACGCCCGCGTAGCCGCCGCCGACGAAGACGAACGTCAGGGCCGCGTCGCGGACCGCCGGGTCGCGGGTCGAGGACGCGATGTCCATCTGTTCGATGACGTGGTTGCGCAGGCCGATGGCCTCCTCGACGGTCTTGAAGCCGATCGCGTGCTCGGCGAGGCCGGGGATCGGCAGCGCGCGGGAGACGGAGCCGAGCGCGAGGACCAGTTCGTCGTACGCCAGCTGCCGGGGGCCGGTGCCCTCTTCCGCCGTGGCGAGGGTGGTCAGGGTCGCGGTGCGTACGCCGTGGTCTACGGCCGTGACCTCGCCGACGACGATCCGGCAGTGCGGCAGGACGCGGCGCAGCGGGACGACGACGTGCCGCGGGGAGATGGAGCCGGCCGCGGCCTCCGGGAGGAACGGCTGGTACGTCATGTACGGGTCGGGAGTGACGACCGTGATCTCGGCCGCCCCGCGCTTCAGTTCATGCCTCAACTTCCGCTGGAGTCGCAGTGCCGTGTACATCCCGACGTAGCCGCCGCCGACAACGAGAATGCGCGCACGTTCCTTCACCACCCCATGACGCACCCGGCACCGGAGTTTGTCCACAGTCCCGGCGCGCAGCGGGGCGGGCGCCCCGGTGTGGCCGGGGGCTGCCAGGCCACCCGCACGTACGCCAGGCGCGCAGGTCAGGCCAGGTACGCCGGGGCGTGCGGGGATGCGCGGCGGGGATGCGCACCCCGTGTACTCCGATCGGGCGGTCCCCCGAGCGGAACGTGCCCCTTCTGAATTGACCGTCCCTCAACTATGTTCGTGTGACGACGGGGTGTAGGGCTGCCTGTCCGGTGCGTGTCCGCCGTGGGGCGCGGGGCGCGCCGGCCGGAGAGCCCGAAGGGGGAAGTCTGCCGCCGGACCCGCGACACGCGGGGGTGGGCGCGCTGCTCCCTGTTCCACACGCTCCGGCATTCAATGGCGGAGAAAGTCTCCGGGGGGAGACGACATTTACCGGGGGATCATTGATGCACATTCAGGACTCGCAATGGTCTACGGCGTCCGCTCTCGCGGGCGGCGCCATGATGAGCGCGACGGGGAACGGCCGCGGGGACGCTTCGCGGACGACGCCGTTGCGTGTGGACGCACAGCGCAACCTCGAACACGTGCTGCGGGCAGCGCGCGAGGTGTTCGGGGAGCTGGGTTACGGGGCTCCCATGGAGGACGTCGCCCGGCGGGCCCGTGTGGGGGTGGGCACCGTCTACCGGCGCTTCCCCAGCAAGGACGTGCTGGTCCGGCGGATAGCCGAGGAGGAGACGGCCCGGCTGACCGAGCAGGCGCGTACCGCTCTCGGGCAGGAGGACGAGCCGTGGTCGGCGCTGTCCCGCTTCCTCCGTACGTCCGTCGCGTCCGGGGCCGGGCGGCTGCTGCCGCCTCAGGTGCTGCGGGTGGGGGTGGCCGAGGAGGAGGCACGTGTGCCTCAGCAGCGGTCCCAGCCGGGTGGCGGGGAGCTGCGGCTCGTTCCCGAGGCGGAGGTCGTGTCGCCACTGGATGATCCGGGCGTGGCCGCGCTGCTCGACGTGGTCGGGCAGTTGGTCGACCGGGCTCGGGCGGCCGGGGAGCTGCGGGCGGACGTGTCCGTGTCCGATGTGCTGCTCGTGATCGCCACGGCGGCGCCGTCCCTGCCGGACGCGGTGCAGCAGGCCGCGGCTTCGGCCCGGTTGCTGGACATCCTGCTGGAGGGGCTGCGGTCGCGGTAGACCGACACAGCTCCCCGCTCCTTCAAGGGGCGGGGAGCTGTGACCCGAAAAGGTGACGCCCCAGTTGTCGAACAAACGTCCGAGTTACAGCCGTCCGCTGTAACTACCGTGTTTCTTGCGGTAGTTGAGCATTCCCACGCCGGGTGAGTTCTAGTACAAGGGAACGGCAAGGGGGCACTTACGGGTGGAAGGGGGCGTTCGTGGGGGGCGTCGGGCGAAATGCGTGTGGCACTCTGAGCCGGTGTTCGGGACTGGACTGGTCGGCGGCGGGGGCTTTCCGCGATGAGTGTTGACGGGCGGGACGAGTCGCAGGGCGGCGACACCGGCGAGCTCGACGCGCCACAGGTTCCTCCGCAGCGCGACCGGCGGGACGACAGTCTGCTGCCGCCGCTCCGGGAGCTGCCTCCGGCCGACACCGAGCTGATCGCCTCCATGCGCGCCGGGGACGACTCGGCGTACGAGGAGCTCTACCGTCGGCACGCCGACGCCGTACGGCGCTATGCGCGCACCTGCTGCCGGGACGGGCACACCGCCGACGACCTCACCGCCGAGGTGTTCGCGCGGATGTTGCAGGCCGTGCGGGGCGGGTCGGGGCCCGAGTACGCCGTACGCGCCTATCTGCTGACGTCCGTGCGGCGGGTCGCGGCGCAGTGGATCCAGTCGGCGAAGCGGGAGCAACTCGTCGACGATTTCGCGGTGTTCGCGACTCAGGCGGCCGGGCGGGCCTCCGAGGTGGGCGACGACGACACACTTGAACTCGGCGCCGACGTACGGGCCATGCACGAGGCCGAGCAGTCCATGGCGATGCAGGCGTTCCGGTCGTTGCCCGAGCGGTGGCAGGCCGTTCTGTGGCACACCGAGGTCGAGGACGAGTCGCCCAGTGAGGTCGCGACGCTGTTCGGGCTGGACGCGAACGGGACGCGGGTGCTGGCCTCCCGGGCCCGGGAGGGGCTCAAGCAGGCGTATCTCCAGGCGCACGTGTCGGCGACGCTGACCTCCGACGAGGAGTGCAGTCAGTACGCCGATCAGCTCGGGACGTACGCCCGTAAGCGGTTGCGGACGCGGGCCGAGCGGGGGTTGCGCAAGCATCTGGAGGAGTGCGCGAAGTGCCGGCTGGCGGCGTTGCAGATCGAGGAAGTCGCCAGCGGGATTCCGGCGGTCGTGCCGGTCGCGGTCATCGGGTGGTTCGGGGCCGCGGGGTACGCGAAGGCGGCTGCGCTCATCGCGGGCGGGGTGGGGGCGGGGGCCGCCGGTGTCGGTGGCGCCGCCGCCGCTGCCAACGGGGGTTCCGCGTCGGGTGGCGCCGCCGCTTCCGAGGGGCTCGGGGCGCCGGTGAAGGCGGGGATCGCGGCGGGGGTGGTGGCGGTGGCTGCCGCTGCCGTCGCGCTCGCCCTGGTGGGGAACGACAGTCCGGCCAAGACGCCCGCGGCTCCGGCGCCGTCCTCCGCGCCGGTGGTCCGGGAGGAGGTGGCGCCGTCGCCTTCGCCGTCCAAGAAGCCACCGGTGGTGGTCGCACCGGTCGCGCCGGTCGCACCGGTCGTTTCGGTGAAGCCCTCCCCGAAGCCGTCTGCGAAGCCTTCGGTGAAACCGAGTCCGGTTCCCGTGGTGCCGCGCCCTCCGGCGCCGAGTCCGACACCGAGCGCCAAGCCTTCACCCACGCCCACTCCCACACCGACTCCTCCCCCGCCCGCCGTCTATCCCCTCAACGAACTCGCCTACAACGCCAACGGTGACGGCACCGGCCCCGAGATCCGCCTCTTCGAGAGCAGCTGGGTCTGGCAGCGGGACAACCTCTCCATCGCCGGTCAGCCGTACAGCGGGGTGACCGTGCGGGCGGGGTCCTCCGTCACCATCGACCTGAACCGGACCTGTACGTCGTACGACGCGCTGGTCGGCATC
Organism: Streptomyces saintjeani; assembly: GCF_055409605.1. Taxonomy (NCBI): domain Bacteria; kingdom Bacillati; phylum Actinomycetota; class Actinomycetes; order Kitasatosporales; family Streptomycetaceae; genus Streptomyces; species Streptomyces saintjeani. The sequence continues at coordinate 4,471,742 of NZ_CP189624.1, forward strand.
GACGACACGACGCTGCGGCTGGGGCAGGCGTACTTCGCCGTGTACGCGGACGGGGTCCGGCTGTGGCGGTCGGGGTTGGTCAAGGGCGGGGATCCGGCGGTGCCGGTGCATGTGGATCTGACCGGGCGGAAGACGGTTCGGCTGGTGGTGGAGCCGTATACGCGGTTCGACGAACTGGCGTTGGTGGACTGGGCGGAGTCCCGGTTCCGGTGCGGGTGATCCTGAATCCGCGGTGAGGGAAAGGGACTTGGCCTCGCCGTAGCCGGCCGCCTTGTCGTTTCCGGCCGAAGTCTGAGGTACTCCTGAGGTTTATGTGGTCCGCCGTACCCAACAATCACAGGCAGGCGGAGACGCCGTGGACATGCCACCCGGGGAGCGTCGTCGAGGCGCCGTGGTGGTGTGCGCCTGCCCTGCCGCCTGTGAGCAAGTGACCAGCTTCATCGAAACGGGGACCCATGAGATACACGTTGACGCGCACCGCACTTCCGCTCGTGACCGCTGCGACCGTGCTGTTGGCGGCGTCCGGCGCCGGCGCCGCCGAGTCGGGTGACGAGCCTGTACCGGCCGCCGGTACGAAGATCGTCCTGAACGACGGGACTGTCGTCGGTGTCGACGGCGAGACCGATTTCGCGTTCGCGGGTGACGAGCCGGAGCCGCACGACTTCCGGGGTCCCGTCTGCCCCGAGGTGAACCAGCCGCCGGAGTACACGGTGAAGGGGAAGCCGTACTTCCTGGCGGACAAGGACGAGCCGCAGTCGGCGTGGCTCCAGCCTCGGCAGTCGGTGTCGTGGATGCTGTCGGGCTCCCACACCTTCACGCTCGACTTCAGCGGTGGAGTCGAGGCGGATGCCAGGATCATCGTGGCGAAGGCCAAGGTGAAGTTCGACGTCAAGATCGGCAACTCGTGGACGTGGACGGGATCTCAGACGGTCTCCGACACGAACAGCACCAACAAGGCGTACCGAGCCGTTCTCGGGCAGGTGGGCTGGAGGCTCACTTCGGTGAAGACCTGGTACGCACCGCCCTGCACCAAGAAGACGAAGACCATCATCGTGAAGGCCCCGCGCAAGGGCGACATGTCGATCGGCCGGCAGAACTCGTAGCCCGGGCGGTGGTGTGACGGCACGCGGGGCGGCTGTGCCTCGTGACCGCCGTGGCACTCACCGGCGCCGGTGAACAGGCATCGGAGAGCCGGCACCTCCTCGCTGGAGGTGCCGGCTCTCCGGCGGCGGTATCTGGAGCGGGGGAGCGTTCAGAGGGTTCGGATGAACGCGGTCAGGTGGTGGGGGTGAAGAGGAGGGGGGTGCGGTCCGGGGTCTTGCTGTCGCGGACGGGGAGGGTGCCGGGGAGGACGACGAGGCTCTGATACGAACGGATGCGTTCGGCCGTCGTCTCGTAGTGGAGGAAGTCCGCGAAGGACCGCCGCGCCTCCAGCACCCGCTTGATCCACGCCGGTTCCCGCACCCGCTGCGCCAACGTCACCATCTCGTCGACCTGTGCCGCGTCCGTGACTCCGTAGCAGGTCAGCAGGTCGCGCAACTCGCCGAGAGAGATGCCCGGTCGAGCGTTCTCGATGCGGTTGATCTTCGTGCGGTGGCAGCCGATGCGTTCCGCCGCGTCGTCGAGGCTCTTTCCCGCCTTCTCCCGGTACTCGATCAGTGGAGCCGCACCCTGAGTCGAGTCACACGCCTCCCCAACAGGGCTCTGTGACACAGACCTTGACGTGCAGTCACTCGCTCCCCGGGAGATGAGCCATGTCCACCGAGACCGCACCCCCTCACACCACCAGCCACCAGCACCCCGGCCTTCGCCGCGAGCTGGTCACCAACGCCGTGAACGCCAAGACCCTCCCCGGCCGGGAGATCCTCGCCGAAGTCGTCCTCACCGAACGGGAGTTGCGGATCGAGGTCGCCGAACGCGAGTGAGGGGCAGCCGGAGTTGAGGTGCGCCGGGGCGTTGGACGAGGGCGGGCGGGGGCTCGTGCTGGTCGACGCGCTGGCGACCGAGTGGGGGACCGGGCCTCGGGACGGCGTCGGGAAAGTGGTCTGGGTGACGCTGAACTTGCCTGAAAAGGCACCGCGTTGAGCCCTTTTCCGCCACCGGGCCGAGGAGGACGAGACCCGCCTCCCGTCTGTGGGCCGAGGTACAAAGGCCGTATGACCGAGTGGGCGGACGTACTCGTACGGGCCCGGGGCGGGGCGTCTCCCCTGTGGGGCGTGCTGGACTTCGGGGAGTTGAAGTTCGATGACGGCTACGTGTTCAGCGTGCCCCTCGACGACGACCGGCTCGGGTTGCCGGCGGATCTTGTCGACGCGCTGCGGGCTTGGGGCTCGGAAGGTGCGGGGGATTTCGCGGCGGGGGGTTCGGGGCGATGACTTCGGTCAGTTGGCGGGGGGATCGGCGGATGCAGGGGACGGCGAGGTCGCGGGGAGCCTCACGCCGCCAGCGTCCTCCCCGCCGCCGCGACCAGGTCGTCCGTCGCCTTGATCGCCGTCTCCCTGCGCGCCGACAGCGTCTCCCGGTCCGGTACGTCGCGCAGGGCCACCGCCGCGAGTACTGCCGTACGGGCGGGCTGGGCCAGGGACGGTTCCAGGACGGATACGGAGACCAAGGGGGCCGTCAGTGCGGAACGCGTCGCGTGGGAGGCGGTTCTGGCGGACTGGCGTATCTCCTCCGACGCTCCCTGCAACCGCAGTTCCTCCCGGTGCCAGAGCGCTCTGCGGTGATCCCCCAACGCCGCGACCAACTCCCCCAACGCCACACGCAACGCCTCTTCCCTGCGCTCAGCCCTCGCCACCCGCTCCCCTCGCTGTTGCAGAAACCCGGCGAGCAGACCGCCGAGAAGAGTGCCGGCCACGGCTATGGCGCTGGACCACATGGGGGCTCCTGGGTGAACGTCCGTACAAGGGGCTCCAGTTTCACGCGGGCCGTTGACGAGGCCGGGTTCGGGAGGGGTGGGGAGCGGGGTGCGGGCGCGTCGTGGCTGGTCGTACCCCCTCACCCCCCCGAGGACAACGCCCCCCTCCGAGGCGCGATCCCCGCAGGCACCGCACGCGCCCGCGCCGGCGTCCCCGTCCAGCACGTCCCCCTCCGCGCCAGCAACCTCCGCAGCCACAGCTCCAGCGACACCAAGTCCGCGAGCCCCGCCAACGGCAACGGCTCCCCCGCAGCCGCCGCCCGGACCGCCTTCCGCACCACCCGCGCCTCCACGAGCCCCGCCTCCGCCAACAGCGGCGTCTCGAACAGCGTCAGGACGCTCCCCGTAGCCGCCCGCAGCCCCGCACGGGCAGTCGCCGTCGCGGAACCCGGCGTCGGGGTCCCCCACCCCGGCGGCAACTCCCCCACCCCGGAAGCCGTCAGCACCCGGCGCAGAATCGCCGCCCGAGCCCCCGGCTGAACCCGAAGCGTCTCCGGCAGCGCCTGGCACGCGCGCACCACCTGGTTGTCGAGGTAGGGAGCGTGCAGCCGCTGGGACCGGATCTCGGTCGCCTGCTCCAGCACCCGCAAGTCGGCCGCATGCCGCGCGAGAGCCGCACGCGCGCGATGGTCGCCGGGTCTCTGCCCGGGCCCGACGGCCCCCGCACGGGACGTCGACGACTGGAGGCGAACCGATACTTCAGCCAACGCCTCACCGGTGAGCCACCGAGCGGCGGGACCGGCAGGGGCCCAGGTGAGGGCGGCGAGGGACGCCCCCACGGCACCGGGCGTGTCCTCGAACCGCCGGGACAGCAACCGATCCGCCAACGACTCCAGCCCGGCGGCGTAAGGAGTCCGCGCCAGACGCCGAGCAGCCCCGTACACGCGCGCGGGGACGAGCACCGACCCGTCCGCCTTCGTCAACGCGGCCATGGGCCGGACCAGATGACGCCGCTTACGGTCCATCAGCAGATCGGCGAGGCGAGCGGGATGCGCGTCCAGCGCCTGCCGGGCCCCGTGCCCCGTGAAGTGGTCCGCGCTGCCCGCTGCGAGCCGCGCACGGTGCCGGGCGGCCAGGACGAGGGAGGGGCCGGGTTCGTCCGTCAGGGGGCCGTCCAGGGCCGCGTAGGGGAGCATCTCGGCGTCGCCGGTGACGACGACGTGGTGAAGACGGGGGTTGGCGGCGAGCTCACCGGCCCGCTCCAACTCCTCCTGCTGACGCCGGGAGGTGAGGTCGTTGAAGGTGACCGCGAGGAGCCGCTCCCCCGCGCCGGTCCCGTGACCGAGGACCGTCCCCGGCATCCCGGGCAGCCCCGCGGCGAGCAGGGCGAGCGTCCCCGAGGCCGGCCCGCCCGTGAGGTCCGCCCCGATCCCCGGCACCGGCATCCCGCGCGCGGCACGCCGCTCGGCGGGCCCCATGCCAGGAACGGGACCGGGATCCATGTCAGGCACATGCCGGGGCGCCGACAGGCGCGTACGCACGGCCTCGACGAGCGCGTCCCGCACCCCCTCGATCGCGCTGTCCGGATCGGTGGACGCGGCGGCGACGGCGAGCGACGCGACGGGTTCGTAGTTCGCGACCTCCCGCGCGCCCGCGCGAAGGACGAGCGCGTGCCCCGGAGGCACGCGTCGCACCCCGTCGTAGGGCGTCGAATCGAGGAGGGCGGCCGGTACGTCGGGCGCCGCGAGCAGCGCGGCGAGGTGCCCGAAGTCGAGGTTGGCCTCGACGAGGTCGGCGAGCGGGAGCGCGGCGGTCGCGTACGCCGTACCGCCCGCCCACGGCGTGTGGAAGACCGGGCGCGCGCCCGCGAGGTCGCCGCAGACGGTGATGCGGCGGTCGACCTGGACGACGGCGGTGTAGCTGCCGGGCCAGGCGGTGAGGTGCCGCAGGGCGCCCCCACGGGCCGTCAGCAGGCCGATGCGCAACTGCTCGTCGCTGGCCCCGCACAGGCCCAGGACGGCGATCCTGGTGCGCTCGTCGACACGGACGACGCGGATCTCGTCGGGCCGCCAGTCGCCGACGGCCCACAGGGGATCGGGGTCGCCCCACAGGAGCTGCGAGCCGACCGGCTGGACGACCTCGCCGTCCGCGCCGACGGCGCCGCCGCCCTCGTACCCGCCGTAGGGATCGCCGTAACCCGGCGCTGACCCCGCGGCGGTCATGCTCCAACCCACCAACCACCGCATCGACGCCTCCACAGGCTGTGGACAACCGGTGCACCGTACGAACCGATTCACCATGCTGCCACGAAGAACGCGCCCATGACGGAAGGCAGAACGCCTGACAGACACCGCAACGCGCCAACGCGCGCGTGCCGTTGCCGAGGCCGGGACCCCGGTACACCCCCGCGTGCGCCCCCGCGCCCGCGACGTGAATGCGCCCCCGATACGCTCCCCCCGAACGCCCCGTGCGCCCTCGATTCCCATGGTCGGGGCCTTGATCACCTGACGATCCGAGGGGCGTTTTTCAGCCAAATCCGTAGCGTGACGCGGCGGTTGCCGAAGCTTCCGGGAACGCCGCGCACACGCTCCGTACACGGCCCGCACGACCCTGTGCGAGCGCGCGATCCGGGAGACGGAGTTCGCCCCCCGGACCGTCCCGCCGCCCGCGGGGATGTAGGCGGCGGTGTCCCCCAGCCCACTGGATCCAGTACAGCGGGCCGACCCACGCATCGCCCATCGAAGCGCTCCCGCGATGGCCGGAGAAGAGCGCACGCACAGGCGCACGGCCACACAGCGGGAGCACATCGCGACGGACCGCTACGGAGCCCGCACTTCCGTACGGGCAACAATCCCGCCAACCGGAACAATGCCTCTTAACGCTTGGGATGCGGCGAACTACGCTGGGTTTACGAATGCCGCATGGTTATGCCAGCGCGGCAGCCGTCTGTGTCGAGGGGTGGCGCAATGTCCAGGGAGCAACGCGGGCCGAACGAAAAACTCGGCGCCGTTCTCGCCCTCGCGGGAATCAGCAACGCGGGGCTCGCGCGCCGCGTCAACGACTTAGGCGCGCAACGAGGGTTGACGCTGCGCTACGACAAGACGTCGGTCGCGCGCTGGGTGTCGAAGGGGATGGTCCCCCAGGGGGCCGCGCCGCACCTCATCGCCGCCGCGATCGGCCAGAAGCTCGGCCGGCCCGTCCCGCTGCACGAGATCGGCCTCGCCGACGCCGATCCCGCGCCCGAGGTGGGCCTCGCCTTCCCCCGGGACGTCGGCCAGGCCGTGCGCTCCGCGACCGAGCTGTACCGGCTCGACCTCGCGGGCAGGCGCGCGGGCTCCGGCGGCATCTGGCAGTCCCTCGCGGGCTCGTTCGCCGTCAGCGCGTACGCGACGCCCGCCTCCCGGTGGCTCATAACCCCGGCCGACAGCTCCGTGGCCCGCGAGGCGCCCCTCGCGGAGAGCGCGCCGGTGAAAGTCGGCCACAGCGACGTCCGCAAGCTCCGGGAGGCCGCCGAGGACGCGCGCCGCTGGGACTCCAAGTACGGCGGCGGCGACTGGCGTTCGTCCATGGTGCCCGAGTGCCTGCGCGTGGAGGCCGCGCCGCTGCTCCTGGGCGCGTACTCCGACGAGGTCGGCCGCGCGCTCTTCGGCGCCACCGCCGAACTCACCCGCCTCGCCGGGTGGATGGCCTTCGACACCGGCCAGCAGGAGGCCGCCCAGCGGTACTACATCCAGGCGCTGCGCCTCGCGCGCGCGGCGGCCGACGTCCCCCTCGGGGGCTACGTCCTCGCCTCGATGTCCCTCCAGGCCACCTACAGAGGCTTCGGCGACGAGGGCGTCGACCTCGCGCAGGCCGCCCTGGAGCGCAACCGCGGCCTCGCGACCGCGCGCACGATGAGCTTCTTCCGGCTCGTGGAGGCCCGCGCGCACGCCCGCGCGGGCGACGCACACGCCGCCGGTGCGGCGTTGAGGGCCGCCGAAGGGTGGCTGGAGCGCGCGCGCGAGGGCGACAGCGACCCCTCCTGGCTCGGCTTCTACTCCTACGACCGGTTCGCCGCCGACGCCGCCGAGTGCTACCGCGACCTCAAGGCGCCCCGCCAGGTCCGCCGGTTCACCGAACAGGCCCTCTCCCAGCCCACCGAGGAGTTCGTCCGCTCCCACGGCCTGCGCCTCGTCGTCTCCGCCGTCGCCGAGCTGGAGTCCGGCAACCTCGACGCGGCCTGCGAGCAGGGCGTGCGCGCGGTCGAGGTCGCCGGCCGCATCTCCTCCGTCCGCACCACCGAGTACGTCAAGGACCTGCTCCACCGCCTGGAGCCGTACGGCGACGAGCCGCGCGTCGTGGAACTCCGCGAGCGGGCCCGGCCGCTGCTGATGACACCGGCGTAGATCTCTTCCGGGATCACGTTTGAGGGCGTTGTCAGTGGCGCAGTGCACTATCGAGAGTGGAGGTGGTGCTCGTGTCCGGTGGGGTTCCGTACGACTGTGACGTGCTCGTCGTCGGGGGTGGCATCGTCGGCCTGGCCACCGCGTACGCCGTCAGCCGTGCCGCCCCCGGGACCAAGGTCACCGTCCTGGAGAAGGAGACCGGGCCCGCGCGCCACCAGACCGGGCACAACAGCGGCGTCATCCACAGCGGGATCTACTACCGGCCGGGCTCCCTGAAGGCCCAATACGCCGTCCAGGGCGGCGCCGAGATGGTCAAGTTCTGCGCCGAGTACGGGATCGCCCACGAGGTCACCGGCAAGCTGATCGTCGCGACCGACCGCGCCGAACTGCCCCGGCTGCACGCCCTGGTCCAGCGCGGGCGCGAGAACGGCATCTCCGTCCGCGAACTCGGCGGCTCCCAGATCCAGGAGTACGAGCCCGAGGTGCGCGGGCTCGCCGCGATCCATGTCGGCTCCACCGGCATCTGCGACTACGGGGGTGTCGCCCGCGCCCTCGCGGACGCCTCCGGCGCGGAGATCCGGTACGGGGCCGAGGTCGTCCGGGTGGACCGGCGCGCGCATCGGGGGGTCGCCGTCCTGACCTCGCGCGGCGACGTCGTCCGCGGGCGCGTGCTCGTCAACTGCGCCGGGCTGTACTGCGACACGCTGGCCCGCATGACGGGCGACGTGCCGTCGGTCCGCATCGTCCCGTTCCGGGGCGAGTACTACGAACTGACGCGTCCCTCCCTGGTCCGGGGCCTGGTCTACCCCGTCCCCGACCCGGCGTTCCCCTTCCTCGGCGTCCACTTGACCCGGGGCATCGACGGCGACGTCCACGTCGGCCCCAACGCCGTTCCCGCGCTCGCCCGCGAGGGGTACGGGTGGGGGGTGGTCCGGGGTTCCGAACTCGCCGGGACCCTGACCTGGCCCGGGACTTGGCGCCTGGGTCGACGCCATTGGCGCTACGGCGCGGGCGAGATCCGGCGCTCCCTGTCGAAGGCCGCCTTCGTCGACGCCGTACGCCGCATGCTGCCAGGCGTCGAGGAGTCCGACCTCGTGCGGGGCGGCGCGGGGGTGCGGGCGCAGGCCGTCCTGCGGGACGGGGGGCTGGTGGACGACTTCCTGATCCAGGAGGGGGCTCGGGCGGTACATGTCCTCAACGCGCCCTCACCTGCGGCTACGGCTTCACTGCCGATCGGGAGAGAGGTGGCGCGGAGGGCGTTGGGGGTGCTGGAGGGGGTGTGAGGGGGGAGGCGGGGCTGGCGTTCTGTGGGTGAGGATCGGCCCTGAAGGAGCTGAGGGAGGGCTTACTACACGCCGGTGTTGCCGGCCAAGGCGATGAGGCCGGTGAAGGCCGCGCGGGTCAGCGTGAGGTGGGGGCCGTCGGGGGACTTGCTGTCGCGGACCTTGAACTCGCCTGTCGTACGGGCGTGTTCGGGGGCCCACTCAAGGCACTCACCGCCGTTGTTGCCGCTGTACGAAGAGGCACGCCAACCACTCTGCGGGGCAGTGGAGTTCATGAGTAACAGTCCTTCAGAACGAAGTCGATCAGGGTGGCTGTCTCGTCCAGCGACGCGGCGATGGCCGTAATCAGATCATAGGCTTCGCGGGCCTGCCGGACATCGTCCGATTCCAGCAGGACGTACCCCTGCGGGTAGCCATCCACATGCACCGCGTCGGGTCCGTCGCTGAAGGACAACAGGCCGAACGGACTGGGGTAGCCGTGATACAGCCCCTTGTCGGGGATGATCTGCACCCGGTTACGCGGAACCTCCGCCAGAGCCCGCAGATGATCGAGCTGCCCTCGCATCACCGCCGAGTCGCCGACCCGGTTCCTCAACGCAGCCTCGCCGATGATCACCCACAGCCGCGCGGGCGTGTCCTCGCGGTGCAGGATCTTCTGGCGGCTCATCCGCGCCGCCACCAACTCCTCCAGGTTCTCCGGACGCCCGGTCCGCAACACCGCTCGCGCGTACTCCGGCGTCTGCGCCAGGCCGGGCACGAGCTGGGGATGGAACATCCGCACCCAGATCGCCTTCTCCTCCAGCGTGACGTACGGCAGGAACCAGTCGGGGTGCCCGAGATTGACGAGCCTCGCCCGCAGGCGGACGTACACCCCCGGCGTCCCCGCGACCCTGTCCACCGCCATCGCAAAGGACTCCGACGCCAGGACCTGCCCGCCCTCAATCTTGCAGACCTGCGCCGCCCCGTATTTCAGCTCCTTCGCGAACTCGGCCTGCGACATCCCCAACGCCTCGCGGAGCGCCTTGACTTCGTTGCCGAAGTATTCGGCCGCGTTGGCAGGCACACCGTCCCGACCGGGCACTTCGCTCATGCGTGCCATCAACTCCTCGGATTTCCAACGCTGTTGGAATGCCTCTAGATCTTCCGAGCGTACGCCACCCCGGTTCACTATGTGATCGATACGACACAGAGAGTCAAGACCCGCGAAGGAGCACCGTGCCTACCTCGACCCCCTGGGGCGTACGGCGATTGGCGCTGTATCCCGAAGTCAGCCAAGTCCCCTACATCCGAACCGAGTTGGACCCGGAGACGCAGACGACCCGCTACTTCGACGCGGACGGCACCCGTGTCGACATGGGCAACAAGCACGGCACCGGCACGACCACCGCCGGCCAGACCTCGACCTCGTCCGACGGCGGCGGCCCCAACCCGCCCCCGCCCTCGGACTCCGACCTCACCGAAGACTCCGACTCCGACGCCTGACATGACCGACGCGCCTGTTCTCGTCGTCACGGCGCTCGGCGATGTCACGGCCGACCTGGTGCTGGACGAGCTCTACGGCCGGGGCGTCCCGGCCATACGGCTCGACCCCGCAGCCGACTTCGCGCACACCGCCGGCATGAGCGCCCGTATCGAGCGAGGCTCCTTCACCGGCGAGATCACCACCTCGACCCGGCACCTCGACCTGTCGAACGTCCGCTCCGTCTACTGGCGTCGCCCCACCCCCTTCGGCCATACACAGGAGCCCCCCGAGCAGCAGTTCACGATCGAGCAGTCACGCCACGGCTACACCGGAGTCCTGTACGCACTTCCAGGAACCCTGTACGTCAACCACCCCGCGCGAAACCGCGACGCCGAGAACAAGGCGCTCCAACTCGCCACGGCCGCCCGCCTGGGCTTCGCGGTCCCCGACACCCTGATCACGAACGTCCCGCAGGACGCCGCAAGGTTCACGGCCGAACACGGGACCGTGATCTACAAGCCCGTACACCGGGTCCACCTCGCCTGCGAGGACGGCCGTAACCGAACCGTCTGGGTACGCCCCGTCCAGGCGGGCGAACTGGACGACTCGATCGCCCGATGCCCGCACCTCTTCCAGGCATGCGTCCCGAAGACCGCCGACGTCCGCCTGGCCATGGTCGGAGACAAGGCCTTCGCGAGCCGCATCGAGACCGCCGGTGATCACCTCGACTGGCGTCAGGACCAGAGCCTGATCACCTGCACGCCCCTGTCTGTCCCCCGCCCCGTCCGCGACGCCGCACGCGCCTTCCTTCACGCGTTCGGGCTCCACTTCGGCGCTTTCGACTTCGCCCTCGACGCCGAGGACAGATGGTGGTTCCTCGAATGCAACCCCAACGGGCAGTGGGCGTTCGTCGACGGCACCACCATCCACGCCATCACGAGCGCCATCGCCGACACCCTCCAGAAGGGCGCCCCCGCATGACCCACGAGACGTCCGCCGGACTACGTCACCGCCTCGTCGAACAACTCGTCTCCGACGGTGAACTGCACGACCCCGACGTACGCCGAGCAGCCGAAGCCGTCCCCCGTGAGGTGTTCCTCGGCAGCGCGGTCTACCAGCAGGGCAACTCCCCGAAGGGCACGGTCTGGACACCCGTCCGCCGAGCCGACACCCCGGACGGCGAGTGGCTGCGCCTCGCCTACCAGAACCAGACCTGGGTGACCCAGATCGACGGCGTACTCGCCGAGCACGCCCCCGGCCCCCTCACCGGAAGCCCGACCTCGTCCTCGACCCTCCCCGGCCTGGTCCTGCGGATGATCGAGCAGGCCGGCATCAGGCCCGGCAGACGCGTACTCGTGATCGGCACCGGAACCGGCCTCTCCACCGCCTACATCACCGAAATCACCGGCGCCGAGAACGTGACCTCGGTCGAGACGGACCCCGACGCCGCCGAGCGTGCCCGCAGGGCCCTCACCGCGACCGGCCACACCCCGACCCTCGTCACCGCCGACGGCCTGCGCGGCCATGCCCCCCGCGCCCCGTACGACGTCGTCATCGCGTTCTGCGCGATGCGGTACGTCCCGTACGAACTGCTCCGCCAGATCGCCCCCGGCGGCACCCTCCTCGTCACCCTCTCCGGTTGGAGCTTCGCGCACGGGCTCGTCCGGGTCACGGTCGACGAGGACGGCGGCGCGGAGGGCCGCTTCCTGCCCGGATACACCTCGTTCATGATCGCGCGCCCGCACGACCGCCCACCGCACGGCGTCTTCGACCTGCTGCCCGGCGACGAACGCCCGAGCCGTATCGACCCGGCCCTCCTCGACGACTGGACCGGCAGGTTCGTCGCCCAGCTCGCCGCGCCCTCAGCGGAACGCCTCGGTATGGGCGCCGGGCAAGTACTCCTCGACATCGCCACCGGCTCCCAGGCCAGAACCCGCGCCGACGGCGACGGCTGGACCGTGACCCAGCGCGGCCCCCTCCCCCTCTGGGACAGCGTCGAGGACGCGATCACCGCCTGGCAGGCCCACGGCTCACCCCACCTCGCCGCGTTCGGCATGACCATCACCCCGGACGGCCAGCGCGTCTGGCTCGGCGCACCGGACGGCCCGAGCTGGGCGCTGCCCGTCTGAGGCGCGTCCCCGCAGACACCCTCGCGTAAAATCGACGTACTGTGTACGAATCCCTGAACCCCAGCCCCGAGCCGGAGACCCCCGGCCCCGAAGCCTGCCATGCCCGCCCCAAAGGCGAACCCCGCTTCCCCGACGGCCCCAAGGCCGACCCCGCCGGATCACACTTCGAGCGGCGGATCCGGAGTTTCCAGCCGCGCCGCAGCCGGGTGACGACGGGGCAGGCGGACGCGTTGCAGCGGCTGTGGTCGCGGTGGGGGATCGACATCGACGGGCATGCCGTCGACCTGAGCGAGCTGTACGGGGACGAGCGTCCCGTCGTCCTGGAGATCGGGTTCGGGATGGGCGAGGCGACGGCGACGATGGCCGCCGCCGATCCTGGCACGAACGTGCTCGCCGTGGACGTACACACCCCCGGCCAGGGCAACCTCCTCAACCTCGCAGAGCGCAGCGGGCTGACCAACGTCCGGGTCGCCAACGGGGACGCGATCATCCTGCTGCGGGAGATGCTGAAGCCGGACGCGCTGGACGGGCTGCGCGTGTACTTCCCGGACCCGTGGCCGAAGAAGCGGCACCACAAACGGCGGCTGATCCAGGCGGAGTTCCTCGACCTGGCGGCGACGAGGCTGCGGCCCGGGGCGGTCGTGCACTGCGCGACGGACTGGGAGCCGTACGCAGAGCAGATGCTCGAAGTCCTGGACGCGCACCCGGAGTTCGAGAACACGCAGGCGGACGGCGGGTTCGCGCCTCGGCCGGCTTTCCGTCCGCTGACGCGCTTCGAGGGCCAGGGGATCGAGAAGGGCCACGTGGTACGGGACTTGCTGTTCCGCAGGGTCGGGCATCGCCGGTAGGGCAGACGCACCATCGCGGCGGAACCCAACCCTCGTTATGGTCATGACGTGTCGACCAGTGCCGCGTACCCGCCCGTCCCTCACCCTCCGATACCGCGCCCCCGCTGGTGGCGACGCCCCTCCGTGCGGTACGCCGCGCTGATCACCCTCCTCGCGGTCTCCGGCGTCGTCATCCTCGCGCTGGTCCGTGAACAGACCGGCACCCGGGGCCTGTTGGTGGGGCTCGGACTGGCCGTCTTTCCCGTGCCCCTCCTCGTCACCGCGTTCCGCTGGCTGGACCGCGTGGACCCCGCCCCCTGGCGGAACATGGTCTTCGCGTTCGCCTGGGGCGCCTGCGCGGCGACGCTGATCGCGATCGTGGCGAACACGTTCACGACGCAGTGGATAGCGAACACGACGGCGGACCCGGACGGCGCGGACACCCTCGGCGCCACCCTGATCGCGCCGATCGTCGAGGAGTCGGCCAAGGCCGCGGCCGTCCTGCTCGTCTTCCTGTTCCGCAGGCGGCAGTTCACCGGCCTCGTCGACGGCGTCGTCATCGCGGGAACCGCGGCGGCCGGGTTCGCGTTCACCGAGAACATCCTCTATCTGGGCTCGGCGTACGGCACGGACCGGATCGCCGGCGACGCCGTGTCCGTGACGGCGGCGACGTTCTTCGTACGGGTGATCATGTCCCCGTTCGCGCACCCCCTGTTCACGGTCTTCACCGGCATCGGCTTCGGCCTCTCCGCACTCACGGTCGGCGCCCGCCGGGTACGCCGGGTCCTGTTCCCCCTGACCGGCCTGGTCCTCGCGATGGGCATGCACTCCCTGTGGAACGGCTCCGCGCACTTCGGCGCGCTCGGCTTCTTCGTCGTGTACGGCGTGTTCATGGTCCCGGTGTTCGGCCTCCTGACCTGGCTGGTCATCTGGACCCGCCAACGCGAACTCCGCTACCTGCGCGAGGAACTCCCGCCGTACGTAGCGGCGGGCTGGCTCTCCCCGGCCGAACCCTTCGCCCTCGCCTCGATGAAGGCGCGACGGATCGCCCGCGACTACGCGACGCACTACCTGGGCAAGCCGGCGGCGAAAACCCTCGCGGAGTACGAATCGACGGCGCTGGCGCTGGCCCAACTCCGCCGCCGGGGCCGCCTGGGCCACGCCCCCACGGACTTCGTGGCCCGGGAACAACACCTGCTGACGACACTCTGGACGGCCCGCACGACAACTCGCCCGGCCTTGGAGTACGCGGCTCGCGCGACGGCTCCGGTGATGCCAGTGGCTCTGCCTTGGCAGCAGCAGCCTTGGCAGCCGCCGGTGACGTGGCAGCAGCCGACGGCGTATGGGGTGCCGGTGGGGCAGTATCCGCCGTATGGGGGCTACCGGGCTTAGGGGAAGGCCCCTGAGGGGCCCACCCACCTCTTTTCAGCCCGTCCGGCGCTTGAGGACGAGGCCCTTCGGGCCGAACGGGGTCCAGGGGCGGAGCCCCTGGCGGGGTCGAAGGGGTGGAACCCCTGGGGATGGGAAGGGTAGGGGCGGCGGGGACGAGGAAACCCACCCCTACGCCGAAGCCTCCGTGAGCCGCCCCACCTCCGCCTCCGTCAGCTCCAGCTCCGCCACCGCCAGCAGCGCCGGAAGCTGCTCCACCACCCGCGCGGAAGCGATCGGCGCCGCGACCGTCGGCTGAGCGGCGAGCCACGCCAGCGCGACCGTCGCGACCTCGGCCCCCCGAGCCTGCGCGACCTCGTCGAGAGCCGCGAGGACCTTCACTCCCCGCTCGGACTCCAGGTGCTTGCCGGCACCGCCGGCGGCACGCGCGCCCTCGACCACCGCACCCGGCCGGTACTTGCCCGTGAGGAAGCCGGACGCCAGCGCGAAGTAGGGGACGGCGGCAAGCCCCGCCTGGGAGACGACGTCCTGGAGGGAACCTTCGTACGTGTCGCGGGAGACGAGGTTGTAGTGCGGCTGGATCGCGACGTACCGGGCGAGGCCCTCGCGGTCGGAGAAGTCGAGGGACTCGCGCAGGCGGTCGGCGGAGATGTTGGACGCGGCGATGTGCCGGACCTTGCCCGCCTTCACGAGTTCGTCGAGCGCGCCGATGATCTCCTCGACCGGCGTGTCCGGCTGGTCGAAGTGCGTGTAGTAGAGGTCGATGTGGTCGGTGCCGAGGCGCTTCAGGGAGGCGTCCGCCGCCGCCTTGATGTTGTCCCCGGAGAGCCCCTTGAACTCGGGGTGCTGGCTGACCTTGGTCGCGATGACGACGTCGTCCCGGTTGCCGCGCGAGGCGACCCACCTGCCGATGATGGCCTCGGACTCGCCGCCGCTGTTGCCGTCGACCCACGCGGAGTAGGCGTCGGCGGTGTCGACGAAGTTGCCGCCGGCCGCGGCGTACGCGTCGAGGACGGCGAAGGAGGCCGCCTCGTCGGCGGTCCAGCCGAAGACGTTGCCGCCGAGGGAGAGGGGGAAGACTTCGAGGTCGGAGGAGCCGAGCGGGCGCAGAGTAGTCATGTTCTACGTCAACGGCGGTCCCGGACGGACACATTCCGCGACGACCGCAAAGTTCCGGTCAGAAAGAAGGCCGCCCCGAACACCGAGGCGGCCCGGATTCCTACGACGACCTCACGGGTTCAGCCCGTTGCCCCGCAGCCAGGCCATCGGGTCGATCCCGGTCGCGGCCCCATCGGGGTGCACCTCCAGGTGCAGGTGCGCCCCGGTCACGTTCCCGGTGGCCCCGACCCGCCCGATGACATCGCCCGTACCGACCTTCTGGCCGACACTGACGCTGATCGACGACTGGTGGGCGTACCAGATCTGCGTGCCGTCATCCAGGGTGAGGATGGTGCGGTAGCCGTAGGACCCGGCGTACCCGGCCTCCGTGATGGTCCCGCTGTGGACGGCCTTGATGAGCGTCCCGGAGGGAGCCGCGAAGTCGAGCCCGGTGTGGTAGCCGGACGACCACAGCGCCCCGGACTGCCCGAACCGCGACGTGAGGGTGTACGACGAGGTCGGCAGCGTGTACTGCTTGGCGAGCTCGGCGAGCCGCGCCTCCTCGGCCTTGCGCTTGACGGCGGCGTCGGCCTCTTCCTTGGCGTCCTCGACGTTGGCCTGCGCGGCCTTGGCGGCCTTGGAGGCGGCCTCGGCCTCGGCGCGCTGGGCGGCGACCTTGGCCTGCTGCTCGGCCTGCGTCTGCTGGGACTCGGCCTGCGCGATGATCCGGCTGCGCAGCGCCTCGGCGGCGTCGGAGGACTCCTGGCCGGCCTCGGCGACGATGTTGCTGATCGGCGCGGGGTCCTTGGCCTGGTCGCCGTCGTCGGAGACGAGGGAGCCGACGCCGGGTATGTCGGCGACGTTGATGGAGACGGGCGCGTTGCCCGTGTTGGCGCTGGCCATGCCGCCCGCGCTGACGGCGGCGATGACGCCGACGCCGAGGACCGTGGAGCTGCGGGCGAAGCCGCCGCCACCGGTGCGCTGCTTGGCGACGCGGTGCTTGCCCTTGACCGGCGCGAGGGAGTCGGCGGTGGGGTTCCACTCCTCCCAGGGGCCCTCGTCCTCGGCGCGGTAGCCGCCGAACCCGAAGGTCGGCTTGGGGGTTTCCTGGGCAGTCGGGTTCGCCACGCGGGCGCACTCCTTTCCTTCCGCCGCCTACCGGGTTAGCTGACGGGTTCGGAGCGGGAAGGTCTCCTACGCGCGTAAACCGGCCGCTCGTGAGCGGTGGCGTCCGCGTGATTCACCCCAAGGTGGTGGTTCCCCGGTTCCCTCGCGGGATTCGGCGCGTGCGCACGGAGCCGTCTCTTGTGACGGCTGGGACAACCGTGCTGCGTTATCGAACGTTAATCGACCCGGGGGCCCGTTTCCAAGCCGTTCCTCTTGATCGACAAACATTTCTGGCCCGGGATTATTGGGTCAACCACAGGGAAAAACGGGCGAGTTGGGGTGCCGATGAGAACATCGCGATACAGAGAGTGATCGATTCCGGACAGAAAAGAACCGGGACCCTGTTTCCAGGATCCCGGTTCTTTTTCAGTAGCGGGGACAGGATTTGAACCTGCGACCTCTGGGTTATGAGCCCAGCGAGCTACCGAGCTGCTCCACCCCGCGCCGTTGGCTTAACTATAGGCAGACACAGGGCGGATCACCAAACCGGTTCGCTAGACCCCCGGATTACCCGCGTGCGTCAGCGTCTCCCAGGCCACGAACAGGTCGTCCGTACCGGCGGGCCGGTGCCGCTCCACCAGCCGGTGCGCCGCCGGGACGGACTCGCCGAGGCGGCCCTCCAGGTGGTTGACCAGGACCTCCAGGTCGGGGCCCATGTTCCGGTCGACCTTCCCGCCGCACAGCCACGCCGGGGCCTTCTCGCCCTCCTGGTAGCGCGCGTGCAGCTCGGCCGCCGCCTTCAGCCGGTCCTTGGCCTCGCCGTACAGGTCGACGCCCTGGTGCCAGGCCGTCTCCGCGATGTGCGAGGCCGCCGCCAGCGAGTACCCGGCGTGCTTGAAGTTGCGGCACGTCTCCTGGGAGACGCCGTCCTTGAACATCGTCTGCCCGAACCAGTACTTCGTGAGCTTCGCCGGGTCGTCGAGGCCGGCCTTGGCGGGCGCGATCGGAACCCTGCCGTCCTTCTCCAGATAGAAGTACGCCGGGACCCGCGCCCGGAACCTGCTCAGCGCCCGGTCGAAGACCTTGTGGTCGTTCGTGAACACCCCGATGCCGATCGCCGCGTCCGTCATCGCGAGGTCCCAGTTCCCGTTGTAGTCCGGGACTTCTCTCGTGACGACGGGGAGGTACGCGTTCCTCAGCATGTCCTCGAACCTGGTCACCCGGGCGTCCGGCCACCCCGCCCCCGGCGTGTGCCGGACGATCTCCGCCGCCCGCGCCCACGTCGAACCCGCCCACGCGGTCTGCAACCCGGCGTCGTCCTCCGTGTGCCGCCGGATCTTCCCCGACCAGGCGTCCATGATCTCCCGCGCCTTCACGGCGTGCGCCCGCTTGCCGGTCACCCGGAACAGCAGGGCCTGCGTGTACGCGGCGATCGCGTCCTGCCGCTCCTCCACACATCCGTGCGCGGGGCGGTTCGGCTGGTCGCCGCCGGGGCAGTCGACGCTCTCGTACGGCTCCGGCCGGTACTTGTACGAGCCGTACTTGCTGTCCCGCATGTCCAGGTAGGCGCGCAGCCAGGGCTGTTTGCCGGCGTGCACGTTCTCGCGGGCGACGTCGAGCTGGACGTCGTTCACGAGGACCCCCGGGTGCGTGAAGGACGCGTCCGGGGGGAGGGCTCGGGCCATCTGGCGGGTGCTGTCGGTGGACGTGGAGCAGGCGGCTAGGGCTGCGCCCAGGAGGAGGGCGGTTACGGCTTTGGCTGACCTCATGTGGGCAGCGTCACCGCCCGCCCGCACCCCCGCCAGTCGTATCACCCCAACAGATGACCATTCGGTGCCTTTGCCGCCTTCTCGTACTCCGGCAGCAGGACCACGTCCACCCCCGCGTCCCGCAGCAGCCCGTTCCCGTCCGCGTCCCGCACGAAGGTGTCCGGCTCGACCCACGCCGTCACCACCCGCCGCACCCCCGCGTCCAGGATCAGCCTCGCGCACGGCGCCGGCCGCGAGGCCCTCCGGGCGCAGGGCTCCAGGCTGGAGTACACCGTCGCCCCCGCCAGCCTCGGATCCGCCGGGTCCAGCTTCGCGAGCGCCGCCTCCTCGGCGTGGACGACGGTGTCGGCGCCCTCTCTCGAAAACCCGCGCGCCATCTCCGTACCGTCCCGCGCGACGATCACCGCGCCGACGCTGAAGGCGGTCTCCGAGGGCGGGCAGAGTGCGGCGAGGTCGCAGGCGAGGGCCAGCCAGTGGTGGTCGGCCGGGGTCACACCCGGCCGGTACCGCATCAGGACGACGTCCTCGATCTGCCGCGTCTCGATCAGCCGGAGCCGGCTGCGCTCGTACTCGCCGGGCCCGAACAGCCGGGGCGCCTTCGGGTCCCCGACGAACAACGGGGCCACCACGAGCTGGAGTTCATCGGCCAGACCCGCCTGGATGAGCTGTGTGTGGACCGTGCCCCCGCCCTCGACCATGAGCCGCCGGACGCCGCGCTCGTAGAGGTCCGTGAGCAGCCGGTGCCAGTCCAGCTCCGGGCCCAGGGGTACGACGTCGGCGCCGATCCCGAGTCCTGCGATGCGCTGGGCGCCCAGGTCCGTCGTATAGACGGCCTTCTCCCCGCCGGTGTGCCAGAACCTGGCGTCGGGGTCGAGGTCCCCGGACGCCGTGACCGTCACCTTCAGGGGGTACTCGGCGCGGCCCTCGGCGACGCGGGCGGCGCGGCGGTCCTCGGAGTAGACGAGGAGGCGCGGGTTGTCGGCGCGGATCGTGCCGGCGCCGATCAGGATCGCGTCGACGGAGGCGCGGACCGCGTCGACGCGGTCGAAGTCGGCGGGGCCGGAGAGGAGGAGGCGGTCGGGGGCGGTGTCGTCGAGGTAGCCGTCGAGGGAGACGGCGGCGGAGAGGAGGACGTACGGGTAGGGCATCGGTGCGGTCTCCCCAGGCTCGTATGGCTGACGCTCGGTTCACGTGGCTGCGTGGTTCACGTGGCTGACGCTTGGTTCAAGTTTGAAACAAAACTACACTGGTCGTATGACGACCCGCTGGCTCAGTCCCGACGAGATGCGCGCCTGGCGCGCGTACGTCTCCGCGCTGTTCCTGGTGGAGGACGCGCTCGACCGGCAGCTCCAGCAGGACGCCGGGATGCCGCACCTCTACTACTCCATCCTCGCCAACCTCTCCGACGCTCCGGAACACCGCATGCGCATGACGGACCTCGCCGAGAGTACGAAGATCACGCGCAGCCGTCTGACGTATGCCGTGACTCGGCTGGAAAAGGACGGTCTGGTCCGGCGCGAGCAGTGCCGGTGGGACAAGCGGGGGAGCGTCGCGGCGCTCACCGAGGAGGGGCTGACGATCCTGGAGCGCACCGCGCCGGGCCATGTCGAGACGGTCCGCTCGGTGCTGTTCGACCAGCTCACGGAGGAACAGGTGGGCCAGCTGGAGGAGATCAGCCGGCGGATCGCGGAGGGGTTCGAGGGGGAGGAGGTGCCGTGGCGGCGGAGGTCGTCGGGGTGCGAAGGCGTCACGTGACGTACGTCAAAACCAGTTGCTTCAACTTTAAAACGAGGAGTAGGGTCGGGAACCGAGCATCTGCTTCAAATCTGAAGCAACTGAAGCGGGTGCCTTTCTGAGCCACCCGCCCCGGCCCCCGGAGACCCGCATGACCGACTTCCCCGCCGCCACGCCGCGCTCCCGCGTCCGGGTCCCGCTGCGCTTCGCCGACGGCTACGGCGTCGACGCCGAGATCGTCACCTTCGACGGCCTCACCGACGGCCAGGAGCACATCGCCCTCGTCCTCGGCGACCCCGGCTCCGGCACCCCCCTGGTCCGCCTCCACTCGGAGTGCCTCACCGGCGACGTCTTCGGCTCGGCCCGCTGCGACTGCGGCCCGCAGCTGCGCGAGGCGGTGGAACGCATAGCGGAGACGGGCGGCGTGCTCCTGTACCTCCGCCAGGAGGGCCGGGGCATCGGCCTCTACAACAAGCTCGACGCGTACGCCCTTCAGGACCAGGGCCTCGACACGTACGAGGCGAACAAGGCGCTGGGCCTTCCGGAGGACGGCCGCGACTACACGGCCGCCGCGCAGATGCTGGCCGCCCTCGGCATCACGTCCCTCGACCTCCTCTCCAACAACCCCGACAAGGCGGACCAGCTGCGGGGCCTGGGCATCGACGTCGCCCACCGCGTCCCCACCGGCGTCTTCACGACTCCGCACAACGTCCGTTACCTCCGCGCGAAGGTCCTCCAGACGAGCCATACGCTGCCGCTGGCGGAGCTGAACGCGGGCTGATCACGAGCTGCCATGACGGTCACGCCCCTCGCGCCCCCGACCGGATCAGCCGTAGCCGCGCCGCAGGGCCACCACTCGGGTCCGTGCCCCTCGCGGACGTGTCCGCCGGAACCCGACCTGATCTGAACGCCCTCGGGGTCGGCGGTGAGGCGGTTGCGCCGGGCGCGCGGTGCCATGTCGTGTCGTACGCGTCGGGGGTCAGCGCGAGGGATGGGCGCCGTCCTCGGGCAGGTCGAGCAGAACACCGGGCCCGAGCGCCCACGCCTCGACCGTACGGGTCCGCACCCCACCCCCGTGCGGCAGCACCAGCGCCGCCCGAACCGGCCCGGCCTCAGCGCCGGTCTCCCGCACGAGCACGCCCCCTTGACGTTCCTGCCTCGGAATCGGAAGCGGCCTTCATGGCTGGCGCGGCCATTCTCGCAGCGGGCGGGGACGCTCAGGCACGATCCGCGAACGCCGCCGCCCGCACCACGGGATAGGGGTCCCGTCGAAGCGGACCCTCGGCTCCCCGGCAGCGCGCCCGTACGGCAGCTCCCGTACCCGGTCGGCGACGGACGGCGCCGCGCATTCGCCGAAAGCCCCGTCCACACCGAAGTGGGACTTCCCGGACACGACGAAGCCCCCGGCTCGATGACTTCCCGAGCCGGGGGCTGACACGTAGGCCCTGTGGGACTCGAACCCACAACCAATGGATTAAAAGTCCACTGCTCTGCCAATTGAGCTAAGGGCCCTGGCCGATGTTGCTCCCCGAGCATAGCCGCCCGAGGGCGTGTCGCCGATCGGGTATGGGGGACACGGCCGCGTCGGGGAGCGGAATCGTCAGGGTTGGGTGGGTTCTTGGCGGGGTCGGTCGGGGTTCAGGAACCAGTGGCGGGCCGAGGTCAGCCACCAGGTCGCCGCGAAGCCGAGGACGGCGAGGACCGCGATCGGGGCGTAGTTGAAGGTCTCCCAGGTGACGGGGGAGACCTGGGGGAGCATGAAGAGGACGGTGATGAAGACGACCCAGGTCACCGAGACCGTGCCGACGAGCGAGGACCAGCGGCCCAGGTGCCAGGGCCCCCGCTCGAACTCCGCCCCCTTCCGCAGCCGCAGGAACGTCGGGATCACGTACGCGATGTACAGCCCGATGACGGCGATGGACGTCACGGCCGCGTACGCCGTCTCGTTGATCAGGTAGGGCAGGCCCAGGACCAGCGCGCCGCCCGCCGCGAGCCAGACGGCGGCGACAGGGGTCCGCGTACGGGGGCTCACCGTGTGCCAGACGCGGGAGAACGGGAGCGCGCCGTCCCGCGAGAAGGCGTAGATCATGCGGGAGTTGGCGGTCACGGACGCCATGCCGCAGAAGAGCTGCGCGCCGATGACGACCAGCAGCAACAGCTTGCCGCCCGTCGCGCCGAGGGCGTCGAGGAGGATCTGGGCGGGGGGTACGCCGGTCTCGGAGTTCAGCTGCGCGTCGTACGACTGGATGGCGAAGGTGAAGCCGAGCAGGAGCACGAACCCGGCGATCCAGGAGGTCCAGATCGAGCGGACGATGCCCTGCGGGCCGGCGGTGGACGCGTCGTGCGTCTCCTCCGTCATGTGCGCGGAGGCGTCGTACCCGGTGAACGTGTACTGCGCCATCAGCAGCCCGAGCGCGACGACGTACACCCCGCTCCCCCACCCCGTGTTGTTGACGAACTCCCCGAAGACGAAGGACGCGGACTGGTGGTGGTCCGGCGCGAAGGTGAGCGCGCCGACGATGACCGCGACGCCGAGGACGTGCCACCAGACGCTGACGCTGTTCAGCAGCGCGACGATGCGCACGCCGAAGGTGTTGAGGAGGCCGTGCAGCAGCAGGATCGCCGCGAAGAGCAGGATCGTGCGGCCGGGAGTCACCTCGAAGCCGAACTGGAGGTTGAGGTACGCGCCGAGGAACGACGCCGCGCCGAAGTCGACGCCCGCGGTCACCGCGATCTGGCCGAGGACGTTGAACCAGCCGGTGAACCAGGCCCAGGCGGCGGCCGTACGCGGGGGCGCGAGGCGGTGCGCCCAGAAGTACAGGCCCGCCGAGGTCGGGTACGCCGAGCAGATCTCGGCCATCGCGAGGCCGACGAACAGGGTCATGAGCCCTACCGCGACCCAGCCCCAGGTGATGACGGCGGGGCCGCCGGTCTTCATGCCGAACGCGTAGAGGGTGAGACAGCCCGACAGCACCGAGATGATCGTGAAGGAGACGGCGTAGTTGGAGAACGCGGACATGCGGCGGGCGAGGACCTGGGTGTAGCCGAGCTGGGCCAGGCGCTCCTCGTCCGAGGCCGGGGAGGAGGCCGGGGAGGGACTCGGGGAGAGGGCCTGGGAGAGGGCCGGAGAGGGGCCCGGGGGTGGGGTCGAGCGCCGTTCGGCGGGTATGGCGGCGTCTTCTGTCATGCCCCCAGCAATTCCCTTCGCAGGGGCGTGACATGCGTCACGGGTGGCCGAAAACAGCGGCGGTGAGGCCGTCCGGGCATTGATTCGCGCGGTTCCCGGAGCCCGCTCGGGCCGCCGATCAAAGGCGGACGGCTCACATGATGGGGCTGTGACACAGGCTCTGAGCCGGAGCGGACGATCGGCGAGAACCCCAGGAGATTCCCGAAGGTACGGGGAGAGGGAAGAACATGACCGAGGTGATCCCGGAGTGCGGGAATCTGCCCGCCGCCTTCACGAGTTTCGTGGGCAGACGGCAGGAGGCCGCCGAGGTCCGCCGGCTGCTGGACACGCGCCGGCTGCTGACGCTCACGGGAACGGGCGGCGTGGGCAAGACACGGCTGGCGCTGGAGGTGGCAGCCGCGTCCGCGCAGGCGTTCACGGACGGCGTGTGGCTGGTGAACCTCGCCCCCGTGTCCGACCCGTCGGCGGTGCCGGCAGCGGTGGCGGGCGCGCTGCGGGTGCCCGACCTCGGGGCACGGTCCTTCACTGACCAGCTCACGGGCTACCTGGCCGGCCGGCACGCGCTGCTGGTGCTGGACACCTGCGAGCACCTGGTGGACGCGTGCGCCGACCTGGTCGGCACCCTCCTGCCGGCCGCTCCGGAACTGCGCGTCCTCGCGACGAGCCGCCACACCCTCGGCGTCACGGGCGAACACGTCCACGCTCTCGCGCCGCTCGCGCAGGGCGAGGCGGTGGAGCTGCTGCGGGACCGGGCCGCCGCCGTCCGGTCGGGATACCCCGGCGACGAAGGCGACGAGGCCGGTGACGACGGGCTCGCGCGCCTGTGCGCCGGTCTGGACTGTCTGCCGCTGGCGATCGAGCTGGCCGCGTCCCGGCTGCGCACGCTGAGCGTCGGGCAGCTCACCGACCGGCTGGAGGACCGTTTCGCGCTCCTGACGGGCGGCAGCCGGACCGCACCGGCCCATCAGCGCACCCTGCGCGGAATGATCGACTGGAGCTACGAGCTGTGCACCCCGGCCGAGCGGCTGCTGTGGAACCGGCTGTCCGTCTTCGCCGGGGGGTTCAGCCTGGAGGCCGCCGAGGGCGTCTGCTCCGGGGACGGCATCGACGAGGCCGAGGTGCTGGACCTCCTGGACCGGCTCGTCACCCAGTCCGTCGTCCTCACCTGCGCGCTGGGCGGCCGACCGCGCTACCGGCTGCTCCGGACCATCCGGGAGTACGGCCGCGAGCGGCTCGCGGACTCCGGCGAGCCGGCCGGACTGCGCCGCCGGCACCGCGCCTTCTTCCTCGCCGTGGCCCAGCGCGTCGACCGGAACTGGTACGGCCCCGGCCAGGAGGAGAACCTGGCCCTGCTGCGCGCGGAGCACACCAACCTGCTGGCCGCCCTCGACCACGACGGCGAGCCCCGCACCCGTCTCGCGCTGGTCGCGGCCCTGCGCCGGCACTGGTGCGCGGGCGGGTTCCTCAGCGAGGGGCGCCGCCAGGTCGAGCGGGTGCTCGCCGCCGCGCCCGAGCCCTGCGCCGAGCGCGCCCGCGCGCTGCTGGTCGCCGTCTGGGTGGCGCAGACCCAGGGCGACCTGACGACGGCCGACCGCTGGCTGGACGAGGCCGACGCGCTGGGCCGGGGGCTGGGCGACGCGTGGGTGTGCGTACAGGCGGACGGCTTGCGCGGGGTGTCCGCGCACTACCGGGGGCAGCCCCGGGAGAGCATCCGCCGCCACGAGACGGCCCTGGCCGCCATGACCGCGCTGGGCGACGAGCGCGAGGCCGCCTCCTGGCGACTGGCGCTGGCCTGCGTCCAGGCGTACGCCGACGATCCCCGGGCGGCACACACCGGCGCACAGTTCATCGCCGCCGCCGAGGCGGGCGGGGAGCGGTGGGGCCGCGCCCAGGTGCTGATGGCCCTGGGCCACCACGCCTGGGCCCGCGGTGACCGTAAGGCCACCGAGAACCTGGTCACCTCCGCGCTGGAGACCATGCGCGGCCTCGCCGACCACACGATGGTCGCGCGGATGCTGGAACTGCTCGCCTGGGCCACCGCCGCCCGCGGCGCCCATGAGCGGGCCGCCCGGCTGCTCGGCCTGGCGGACGCCCTGTGGCGGGACGCCGGGAGTTCGGTCCACGCGTTCGGACCGAAGGTGGCCGAACAGCACGCGCGCTGCGGGCAAGCCGCGATCGAGGCACTGGGGGAGGCGGCGTACCGGAAGGCGTTCGCCGAGGGCGGCAGGCACCAGTGCCCCGTCCAGGCCGTCGACCATGCCCTCGCCGCCGATGCCGAGGCCGGGGTCCCCGCACCGGACGCGCCCCTGAGGCACAGGTCCGCCGCAGCCGACGTCCTGCTCGTGGACGACGACCCGGCGGCCAGGGAGAACGCCCGGCTCGCCCTGGAGGAACGCGGCCACCGGGTCCGTACCGCCGCGGACGGCGTGACCGGACTCATGCTGCTGCGCCGGCAGGCCCCGGACGTCGCCGTGCTCGCGGCCCGGCTGCCGGGTCTGGACGGGACGGGGCTGGCCCTGCGGATCCGCGAGGAGTCCGGGGTGCCCGTGCTGCTCCTGTCGGACGGCGACGACCCGGCGCACCTGGGGACGGGCGCCGACGACCACCTCGCCCGCCCGGTCGACGGGTCGGTCCTGGCCGCCCGCGTCGGTGCCCTGCTGCGCCGGTCCGGCGCCGAGCAGCCGTCCGGTACCCGGGTGGCGCGGTTCGGGGACCTGGTGTTCTGCCCCGTCTCGCTGGAGGTGCACCGGGAGGGGAAGGCCGTCCACCTGACCACCACCGAGCTGAAGCTGCTGCGGGAGTTCGCCGCCTCACCCGGCACCGTCCTCACCCGGGACCTGCTCCTGGAGCGGGTGTGGGACCTCGCCTGGTGCGGCGACAACCGGGTGGTGGACGTCAATGTGCAGCGGCTGCGCGCGAAGATCGGGCGGGACCGGATCGAGACGGTACGCGGGTTCGGCTACAAGCTGCGCCCGTGAGGAAGCTCAGTCCGCTGCCGGCAGGGTGAAGCCGGCCGCCGTCATGCGTCGGGCCAGCTGGGCCAGGTCGCAGGCGGAGTCGTCCAGGAGGAGCAGGCCGAAGGCGTTGTTCTCCAGGATCTCCAGGAAGACGCCGAGCTCCCTCGGGCCCTCGTCCTCCAGCAGCAGGGCCGCGTTGCGGAGCACGATCGTCACGGGTCCCGACTCGTCGGCCACGGTGCGCAGGCACTCCTCGAACGCGTTCCAGTCGTGGCCGAACCAGGCCGGGAAGCCGAGCACCGAGGCCCACTCGGCGAACAGGTCGATGTCGGTGCGGCAGCGGGTGCCGAGGATCTCCTCGGCCGACGCGGGGACCGTCTCCGACGCGGACAGGGGGCGGATGTGGTGCGCGGTGGTGTTCATGCCGTTCTTCCGGGCTCGGGGGGCGCAGGCGCGCCCGCCGGGGTCTGCCCGGCGGGCGCCTGAGGACTACCGGCGGCCTAGAACTTGCCGAGGTAGGTGAAGCTCTTGTAGTGGTCCCGCGTGAACCACACGTCACCGGTGTTGACCGCACGCACGAACCGGTCCTGGCCCGTCCGCTCGCCCTCCCCGTTGGGGTTGTGGTCGAAGTAGTGCGCGATGTACTCCTGGAACGTTCCCAGGTAGCCCCGCGACGACGAGCCCGCACCGCCATGGTTCATGAAGTCCCGGAGAGAGTCGCCGTTGTCGAAGTACCGGCCGCCCGTCTCGATCCACCGTTCGTGCCGGTTGGCGCGCTGGTCGACCCAGTTCTCGACCTGCCAGGAGGCGTCACGGTCGCCGATGCCGCGCCAGTTCGGCCAGCCGAAGCGCCGCCAGTAGTCCAGGGTGACGGCCTGCATCTTTCCCTGCGTCAGCGTTCCGGGGTGCTGTTCGTCGCCCGTGACCGGCGCCTTGCCCTTGTCGCCCCCGCCGCAGGGGGACGCCCCGTTGTTGGGCGGGCACTGGGGGGCGTCGGCGGCGTGCGCGGTGGCGGACAGGCCGAGCCCGCCGACGGTGACGCTGAGCAGCATGGCCGGGATCACGGCCTTGCGGGCGTGGGTACGCAGCCGGGACGACAGGGAGCGCTTCGCGCTCGGGATCTCCAATGCCTCGGTCGAGGACATGGTGGCTCCTTGGGGGGTGAGGGGTTTCCTGGCCGGAGCGGATGTCCTCCGGCCGAACCCAAGGAGACCTGCCGTACGTCTCGGTGGTCCGGCAACCACGTCACAGGTGACCGGACGGATGCTGACGTACGGCTGTTACAAAGCGCCGTCACGGGGGTCCGGAACGGCAGAAGGCCCCCTGCCGAAGCAGAGGGCCCTCCAGGTTCACTCGGACTCAGCCGTTGCGCTTCCAGCGCGGCTTGTCGTCGCGGCGGAAGGACGACGACGGGCCCGTGCCCGAACCCCGGTGGTCGTCGCGGCGGAAGGACGGACGGTCGTGGCCGCCGGCGCGGAAGCCCGGACGGTCGTCGCGGCGGTCACGGTTGAACGGACGGTCGCTGCCACGGTGACCGGAACGGTCGTCGCGACGGAAGCCACCGCGGTCGTTGCTGTCGCGGCGCTCGAAGCCCGGACGGTCACTGTTGTTGTCGCGCCGCTCGAAGCCCGGACGGTCGTTGTCACGACGCTCGAAGCCACGGCCACCACGGTCACCACCGCGGTCGTCGCGGCGGTCACGGTTGAAGGGGCGGTCGTCGCGGCGGAACCCGCCACGGTCGTTGTTGTTGTCCCGGCGCTCGAAGCCCGGACGGTCGTTGTCCCGGCGCTCGAAGCCACGGCCACCACGGTCACCACCGCGGTCGTCGCGGCGGTCACGGCCGGCCGGACGGTCGTCACGGTCCCGGCGGAACCCGCCACGGTCGTTGTCCCGGCGCTCGAAGCCGCGCCCACCCCGGTCGTCACGGCGGTCGTCGCGACGCTCACGGTCCCGGCGCTCGGCCGCGACCTCGGCGGCGGCGGCCTCCTCGACAGCCGCCTGAACCTCGGCGACGGCCTGCTCCTGCGCCTCGGCGACAGCGGCCTCCGGGTCCTCGCCACGCTCACGCGCGACGCGGGCCACCAGCCGGTCGGCCTCGTCACGCAGCTCGGCGGCACGCTTCTGCGCCCGCTCCAGCTGCTTGGCGAGCTGCGCGACCTCACGCTCGGCCTGCTGGGCCGCGTTGCCGGCGGACTCGGACTGCACCTCGGTCATCGACCGGGCGCCCGTGATCTCCGCGACCTCCGGCTCGAACGCCGACCCGCCCTGGATGATGTGCCGCCCGGCGTCGACGCCGGCGTCCTCCATGAGGCGGAAGATCTGCCGGCGCTGGTGCGGCAGGGACAGCGATACGACGGTCCCGGTGCGACCGGCGCGAGCGGTACGGCCGGCGCGGTGCAGGTAGTCCTTGTGGTCCCCGGCCGGGTCCACGTTCAGGACGAGGTCGATGCCGTCGACGTGGATGCCGCGCGCGGCGACGTCGGTGGCGACGAGGACGTTGACGTACCCGTCCTTGAAGTCGGCCAGGGTCCGCGTACGGGCGCCCTGGGTCATGCCGCCGTGCAGCGCGTCGGCCTTCACGCCGGACTCGCGCAGCTGCTCCGCGACGCGGTCCGCGCCGAGCTGGGTGCGGACGAAGATGATCGTGCGGCCCTTGCGGGAGGCGATCGCGGCGGTGACCGGCGCCTTGTCCTTGGGCTTCACGATGAGGATGTGGTGCGACATGGTCGTGACGTTGCCCTGGGCGCTGTCGACCTCGTGCGTGACGGGGTTGCTCAGGTAGCGCTTGACCAGCGTGGAGATCTCGTTCTCCATCGTGGCGGAGAACAGCATCCGCTGGCCGCCCGCCGGGACCTGGTCGAGCAGCTCGGTGACCTCGGGCAGGAAGCCCAGGTCGGACATCTGGTCGGCCTCGTCGAGGACGGCGACCTCGACGTCCTCCAGGGAGCAGGCGCCGCGGTTGATGATGTCGCGCAGCCGGCCCGGGGTGGCGACGAGGACGTCGACGCCGCGCTCCAGGGCGTAGATCTGGTTGCCCATCGACGTACCGCCGCAGACGACCTTCATCTTCAGGCCGAGGACGTCGCCGTACGGCTGGAGCGCGTCCGCGACCTGCATCGCCAGCTCGCGGGTCGGGGTGAGGATGACGGCGCGCGGGCGCTTCTTCTCGGTCCGGCCGCCGGCCAGCCGCGTGAGGGTCGGCAGACCGAAGGAGAGGGTCTTGCCGGAGCCGGTGCGGCCCCGGCCCAGGATGTCCTTGCCGGCCAGCGCGTCCGGGATGGTCGCGGCCTGGATCGGGAAGGGGGTGGTGACACCGTTCTGCGCGAGCTTGCGCACCAGGCCCTCGGCGAGCCCGAGGTCCGCGAAGGTGGCCTCGGGGGCCTCGTCGGTGAGCTCGGTCTCGACCTCTTCGACCTCGACCTCTTCGACGGCCTCGACGGTCTCTACGACCTCGATCGTCTCTTCGGACTCGACGACGACCTGATCAGAACTGGAAATGGACATGCGTATGCGAAACCTTCCGGAGTCTCGTCGGCACGCGCCCGTCAACTCCGTGATTTCTGCAATACGACCGCCTCTATGCGGTCCGCCACGGCTGGGGAGAGTACGCGCCACACGGCGCGCTCTGCGTTGGCGCCGGGCAAATGGGATCAAACGATCTACCACCATACGCACCTCACCCCCCACTAGGCAAATCCCGCAGGTCAGCCCCCGGGCGCGGGCTCCTGCGCGGACGGCGACGGCTCCACCGGAGACGGCTCCGGCGAGGACGACGGCTGCTGCGGGGACGGCGTCGGCGGCTCGGGCGAGGGCTGCGGCGGCTCGGGTACGGCCGACCGGGTCGGCGACGGCCTGCCGGGACCCGGCTTCCCCGGCTTCGGCCCGGGCGCGGTGGGCGAGGCGCTCGCGGAGAGCGACGCGGACGGGGTCGCCGAGGGGGCCCCGGTGCCGGCACCGTCACCGTCGAGCGCGCCCTTGCCGTCGCCCTGGTGCGGCGAGCCGTTCACGTACCGGCCCGACCCCGCCTTCCCGCCGTCCGGCGCGTCGCCCCCCGGCCGGCCCGCCGACGGCGACGGCTTCGCGGCGCCCGCGCCGTCACCGTCGTCCCCCACGCTCATGCAGCCGGAGGCGGCGGCGACGGCCAGCACCGAGGCGGCCAGCCGGACGGAAAGGGAACAGGAGCGCACGGGAGCCTCCGGGTGAGGAGTGGGAAGTCACCCCTCCCAACTCCCGCCGCACTCAAGAAGACACGCGACCCGTCACCCGTACCCCAGCGCGTGCAGCCGCTCGTCGTCGATGCCGAAGTGGTGCGCGATCTCGTGGACGACCGTCACCTCCGTCTCCGCGACGACCTCCTCCCGCGTCCCGCACATCCGCAGCGTCGGCCCCCGGTAGACCGTGATCCGGTCGGGCAGCACACCGGCGTACCACTCCCCCCGGTCGGTCAGCGGCGTCCCCTCGTACAACCCGAGCAACTCCGGATCGTCCGCGGGTGGTTCGTCCTCGACGAACACCGCCACGTTGTCCATGAGCCGCGTCAGCTCCGGGGGGATCCGGTCGAGCGCCTCGGCGACCAGCTCCTCGAACTCCTCGCGCGTCATCTCCAGCACACACCCATTGTCCGGCACGGCACATATCCGCACACGCCCCCGGGCATACGGCACCAATGGTCCGTCTCCAGGAGTCCCTGATCCGCTGGCGCGGCGCCCTCGCCCTGGCCACCGTGGTCGTCGCGGGCGCCTGGCTGGGCCTGCTGACCGTCGGCGACGTCCGTACGTCGGTCGGCCCGATGGATACGACGATGACGCTGCGGCCGTCCCTCACCGGCGGCACGAAGATCAACGTCTCCCCGCTCGGCGCGCTCTCCTTCGCCACCCACACCGCGCCCGTCCGCCTCGACGTCAACGTCGACCAGCTCGACCCCGTCCGCTCCCAGGCCCTCGTCGACCACCCCGAACGCCTCTCCGGACTCCAGGAGGAGGTGGCCCGCGACGCCTCCCACGGCGCGCTCGACCTCGCCGTACGCTCCTGCGCGGCGGTCGTGACAGGGGCGACGGCGCTGGGGCTCGCGGTGTACCGGCGTCCGCGCAAGGCCCTGCTGGCGGGGGGCCTCGCGCTGTCGCTGCTGGCCGCCTCCGGCGTCACCGCGTACGCCACCTGGAAGCCGGAGTCCGTGCTGGAGCCCCGCTACTCCGGGCTCCTGTCCTCCGCCCCCTCCCTCATCGGCAACGCCCGCGGCATCGTCACCGACTTCGACGTCTACCAGCAGGAACTCGCCCGGCTCGTGACGAACGTGACCAAGCTGTACGACGTCACCTCGACGCTTCCGGTGTACCAGCCCGACCCCACGACCGTCCGCGTCCTGCACGTCTCCGACATCCACCTCAACCCGGCGAGCTGGAAGATCATCGCGTCGCTCGTCGAGCAGTACGACGTGAACGTCATCGTCGACTCCGGCGACACGATGGACCACGGGTCGGCCGCCGAGAACCCCTTCCTGGACCCCGTCCCCGATCTGGGCGCGCCGTACGTCTGGGTGCGCGGCAACCACGACTCCCTCGTCACCCAGCGGTACCTGGCCGGGCTGCGCAACGTCCATGTCCTCGACGAGGGGCGAGCGGTCACCCTCGCGGGGCTGCGGTTCGCGGGGATCGGCGACCCCCAGTTCACGCCGGACCGGTCGGCGGCCCGGGAGAAGGGCGTCCAGGAGGCCGCCGGGCGGCAGCTCGCGGGCGCGCTGCGGCTGGGGCCGCCGGCCGACGTCGCGGTCGTCCACGAGCCGTCCGCCGCGCGCGAGGTCGACGGGACCGTTCCCCTGGTCCTGTCGGGGCACCTCCATCACCGGGAGACCGAGGTCATGAAGAAGGGAACCCGGCTGCGCGTCGAGGGGTCCACCGGGGGCAGTGGGCTACGCGCCGTCGAAGGCGGACACCCCGACCCCATCGAGGCGTCGATCCTCTACTTCGACCGCGACAGCCGACGGCTCCAGGCGTGGGACGAGATCGGGCTGGGCGGCTTGGGGGAGACAACAGCCCAGGTCAGCCGCCATCTCGCCCAGGAGAACAAGCCGCAGCCGCGCCCCTCTCCCTCCCCCTCGTAATCCGTTTTGGCGATCCCTCCGGCCATCCCCTATGCTTCAGACGTCCCCGACGCGCTGAGAAGCGCCCAGGCGGGCCGATAGCCCTCATCGTCTAGCGGCCTAGGACGCCGCCCTTTCAAGGCGGTAGCACGGGTTCGAATCCCGTTGGGGGCACGCAACACCTGTGCGACACTGTTCGCACAACGCAAGGTCCTGTGGAGCAGTTTGGAGTGCTCGCCACCCTGTCAAGGTGGAGGCCGCGGGTTCAAATCCCGTCAGGACCGCTGGAGTTCCACTCGTTGGATCTCCTCGGCTGGGTAGCTCAGTTGGTACGAGCGACCGCCTGAAAAGCGGTAGGTCGCCGGTTCGACCCCGGCCCCAGCCACAACACAGGCCCTGATCCTCGGATCGGGGTCTTGTTGTTTCTCCGCTCAGCGGTGCGCCGGGCAAAAGCGTTCGCCAGTATTTTCCCGGGGATGAGATCCTGGGGAGCGTATGTCTACGCAGCCTGCCCCCGCCCTCGGGAACCTCGCTTCCCGCCTCGTCGAGTTGTCGTTGCGCGACGCGCAGCGGCTCGGGCGACGGATGGAGGGTGCGCGGAAGATCCGGAAACCGGAGGCGCGTGCCGCCGTCCTCGCCGAGATCGGGGAGGAGGTGGAGCGGTGTGCCGAGCGGATGAGCGTCAGGGCCGGCCGCGTACCTGCCGTCTCCTATCCCGAGCAGCTCCCCGTCAGCCAGAAGAAGGACGACATCGCGGCGGCCATCCGCGACCACCAGGTCGTCATCGTCGCGGGGGAGACGGGGTCGGGGAAGACCACCCAGATCCCCAAGATCTGCCTTGAGCTGGGGCGCGGCGTACGCGGCATGATCGGGCACACCCAGCCCCGCCGGATCGCCGCGCGGACCGTCGCGGAGCGGGTCGCCGAGGAGCTGCGTACGCCTCTCGGCGAGGCCGTCGGCTGGAAGGTACGGTTCACCGACCAGGTCGACCCGGACGCGACGTTCGTGAAGCTGATGACGGACGGCATCCTGCTCGCGGAGATCCAGACGGACCGCGAGCTGCGCGCGTACGACACGATCATCATCGACGAGGCGCACGAGCGGTCCCTGAACATCGACTTCCTGCTCGGGTACCTCGCGCAGCTCCTGCCGAGACGCCCCGACCTGAAGGTCGTCATCACGTCCGCGACGATCGACCCGGAGCGCTTCTCCCGCCACTTCGGCGACGCCCCGATCGTCGAGGTGAGCGGCCGGACGTACCCGGTGGAGGTCCGCTACCGGCCCCTCCTCGAAGAGGACGCCGAGGACTCCGACCGCGACCAGATCACGGCGATCTGCGACGCGGTGGAGGAACTCCAGGGCGAAGGCTCCGGCGACATCCTCGTCTTCCTCTCCGGCGAACGGGAGATCCGGGACACGGCGGACGCGCTGGAGAAGAAGAAATACCGCTTCACCGAGGTACTCCCGCTCTACGCCCGCCTCTCGCACGCCGAGCAGCACCGCGTCTTCCAGCCCCACACCGGCCGCAGGATCGTTCTGGCGACGAACGTCGCGGAGACCTCGCTGACGGTCCCCGGCATCAAGTACGTCATCGACCCGGGCTTCGCGAGGATCAGTCGCTACAGCCACCGTACGAAGGTGCAGCGGCTGCCGATCGAGCCGGTCAGCCAGGCGAGCGCGAACCAGCGCAAGGGCCGCTGCGGCCGTACCAGCGACGGCATCTGCATCCGCCTGTACAGCGAGGACGACTTCGTCACCCGCCCGGAGTTCACGGACGCGGAGATCCTGCGGACGAACCTCGCCTCGGTGATCCTCCAGATGACGGCGGCCGGTCTCGGCGACATCGAGAAGTTCCCGTTCATCGACCCGCCGGACCACCGCAACATCCGCGACGGCGTCCAACTCCTGCAAGAACTCAACGCGTTGGACCCGACGCAGAAGGACCCGCGGGGCCGGCTCACGCAGGTCGGCCGCAAACTCGCGCAGCTCCCCGTCGACCCCCGGCTCGCCCGCATGGTCCTGGAGGCCGACAAGAACGGCTGTGCCCGCGAGGTCATGGTGATAGCCGCCGCGCTGTCCATCCAGGACCCGCGCGAGCGCCCGTCGGACAAACAGGCGCAGGCGGACCAGCAGCACGCCCGCTTCAAGGACGAGACCAGCGACTTCCTCGCGTTCCTGAACCTGTGGCGGTACGTACGGGAACAGCAGCGCGAGCGGGGTTCCAGCTCGTTCCGCCGGATGTGCAAGCAGGAGTACCTGAACTTCCTGCGCATCCGCGAGTGGCAGGACATCTACACCCAACTCCGCACGGTGGCCAAGCAGATGGGCATCCATCTGAACGAGGAGGACGCCGACGCGGACCGCATCCACGTCTCGCTCCTCGCCGGTCTCCTCTCCCACGTCGGGATGAAGGACGTGAAGGAGAACAAGGAGCAGTCCCCGAGGAAGGACGGCGGGCGCAACGAGTATCTCGGCGCCCGCAACGCCAAGTTCGCGATCTTCCCGGGTTCGGCCCTCTTCAGGAAGCCGCCGCAGTTCGTGATGTCGGCGGAGCTGGTGGAGACGTCCCGGCTGTGGGCCCGCGTCAACGCGCGCATCCAGCCCGAGTGGGTCGAGCCGCTCGCCGAGCACCTGCTGAAGCGGACGTACTCCGAACCGCACTGGGAGAAGGACCAGGCGGCGGTGATGGCGTACGAGAAGGTCACGCTGTACGGCGTACCGATCGT
The DNA here is from genome assembly GCF_055409605.1 of Streptomyces saintjeani. Taxonomy (NCBI): domain Bacteria; kingdom Bacillati; phylum Actinomycetota; class Actinomycetes; order Kitasatosporales; family Streptomycetaceae; genus Streptomyces; species Streptomyces saintjeani. The sequence goes on from NZ_CP189624.1 coordinate 4,506,731, forward strand.
CGCGCAGCGGAAGGTCAACTACGGCCGGGTGGACGCGGAGGTCAGCCGCGAGCTGTTCATCCGCAACGCGCTGGTCGAGGGGGACTGGCGTACGCACCACAAGTTCTTCGCGGACAACCGGAAACTCCTCAGCGAGGTCGAGGAGTTGGAGCATCGCGCCCGGCGGCGGGACATCGTCGTCGACGACGACACGCTGTTCGACTTCTACGACCAGCGGGTGCCCGAACACGTCGTGTCCGGCGCGCACTTCGACTCCTGGTGGAAGCACAAGCGGCACGAGCAGCCCGAGTTCCTGGACTTCGAGCGGGAGATGCTCATCCGGGAGTCCGCGGAGGCGGTCACCAAGGCGGACTATCCCGACAGTTGGCGTCAGGGGCAGCTCAAGTTCCGTGTGACGTACCAGTTCGAGCCGGGGGCGGACGCGGACGGGGTGACCGTGCACGTCCCGCTCCAGGTGCTGAACCAGGTCACGGACGACGGGTTCGACTGGCAGATCCCGGGTCTGCGCGAGGAGTTGGTGACGGAGCTGATCCGCTCCCTGCCGAAGCCGATCCGGCGGAATTACGTGCCGGCGCCGAACTTCGCAAAGCGCTTCCTGGACAGTGCGTCGTCCCCGGAGGGGCGCAATCAGACACAGCCTCTTCAGGAGCCTCTTACGACCGCCATGGCGCGGGAGTTGAAGCGCATGGTCGGCGTCCCCTTCGACGCGGACGACTTCGACTGGGCCCGCGTCCCCGAGCACCTGCGCATCACGTTCCGGATCGTGGACGAGCGGCGGCGGAAGCTCGCCGAGGACAAGGACCTTGAGGCGCTGCGCCTCCAGCTCAAGCCGAAGGCACGGCAGGAGCTGTCCAAGGTCGCCGCGGCCACCGCCGAACGCGAGGGCGGGGAGTCCCTCGAACGCAAGGGGCTCACCGACTGGACGATCGGCTCCCTCAGCCGGGTCTTCGAGACGCGGCGCGCGGGGCAGCCCGTCAAGGCGTACCCGGCGCTGGTCGACGACGGGGACACCGTCTCCGTACGGCTCTTCGACACGGAGGCCGAGCAGCAGGCGGCGATGTGGAAGGGGACGCGGCGGCTGATCCTGCGCAACATTCCGGTCAACCCCGCAAAGTTCGCTTCCGAGAAGCTGACCAACGCGCAGAAGCTCGCGCTGTCGGCGAATCCGCACGGGTCGATCCAGGCGTTGTTCGACGACTGCGCGATGGCCGCCGCCGACAAGCTGATCGGGGACTTCGGGGGGCCGGCCTGGGACGAGTCGTCGTACCGGAAGCTGTACGACAAGGTGCGGGCGGAGATCGTCGACACGACCGTGCGGACGGTGGGGGCGGTGCAGCAGGTCCTCGCCGCCTGGCAGGCCGCCGAGCGGCGCCTCAAGGGCGTACGCAGTCCGGCGCTGCTCGCGAACCTCGCGGACGTGCGGGCGCAGCTCGACGCGCTCGTGCGGCCCGGGTTCGTCACGCAGGCCGGGATCCGGCGGCTGTCCGACCTGATGCGGTACCTGGTCGCGGTGGACCGCCGGCTCCAGCAGATGCCGACCAACGTCCAGCGGGACACCACCCGGATGGAGAAGGTCCACGAGATGCGGGACGAGTACGCCTGGCTCCTGGAGCAGCTCCCCAAGGGGCGCCCCGTGCCCACCTCGGTCCTGGACATCCGTTGGATGATCGAGGAACTCCGGGTGAGCTACTTCGCGCACGCGCTGGGCACGGCGTACGCCATCTCCGACAAGCGGATCGTGAAGGCGATCGACGCGGAAGTCCCGTGACCGGGCGCTGACGGAGGGTGAGTTCGACCTGGCCACTCACCCTCCTGTACAGTCCTTCTCGCAGCCAGGGAAACCCAAGCCCCAGCCGCACAACGCAAGGTCCTGTGGAGCAGTTTGGAGTGCTCGCCACCCTGTCAAGGTGGAGGCCGCGGGTTCAAATCCCGTCAGGACCGCATAGCCAAGAGGCCCATCATCCATCGAGGATGGCGGGCCTTCTTCGTACCCGCTCGCCACCCTGTCAAGGTGGAGGCCGCGCCCGCGGCGGAGCCGCAATCAGACACAGCAAATCCCGTCAGGACCGCACAGCCAAGAGGCCCGTCATCCATCGAGGATGGCGGGCCTTCTCCGTACCCGCTCGCCGCCCCGTCAAGGGTGGCCGGGCCTTCTTCGTTCCCCAGGCTCAGAGCGCGGCCCTGTGCTCCCCGTAGCCCGCCCCTGTGGCTTCTCGGTGGAAGTTCTGCCTGTCCGTCAAGATCGTGGCCGTACAGGGCCGTTGAGGGGTTCCGTGGTGCACCCGGTGGGAAGTCGAGGTGGGTCGGGGGGTGTGGGGGGGTAGGTATGGAGGGGAGGGGAAGTTCCCTAGGGGAAGCGGGGGTTGGGGGCAAGGGGGTGGGGGTGTGATGGGTGTCACCGGGATTGTTTCCCGGAGTGGGGTTCTTACCCGTCTCCTACAAGGGGTCAATTTAATATGTGCAATTGCACCGGCCCGAAAGGGCGTGCGAGGCGCACAAAAAAAGATCGCGCTGGACTCGGCGGAGCCCAGCGCGATCGACGACACACCCGTGAGGGTCAGGGGCCTGTTGGGGCAGGGCCCGCGCCGTGTGGAGCTGTGGTGCGGCAATGCAACAAAGCGGTCATGCGGTGAAACGGTTGGACATCACGGCTGATGGGGGGACCGCCGTGATGCCCGCTCAGTCGGCGGTCAGGCTTCGCTACGCTGCTGCGGAATGCCCGCAAGCAGCGCGCGAACCTCAGCCTCGCGATAGCGACGGTGCCCGCCGAGCGTACGGATGGACGTGAGCTTCCCGGCCTTCGCCCACCGCGTGACCGTCTTGGGGTCGACGCGGAACATGGTGGCGACCTCAGCCGGGGTCAGCAGCGGCTCAGCATCAGGGGTGCGAGCGGTCATGAGCGGCCTCCTCGGGAGAACCGAACCTTCTCGGTTCTTTCCTCTAAATTCTGCACCTTGACCCACGTTGCCCGAAATGGGCGGACGAGGGTCGAGTCGGTTATAGGACGAACGGCTTGTCCTCGGCACTACAACTACACCATCTGTCCAGCCGCGTCGGCCAAACCGATGGAATTGCCCTCCCAGGTAGTCATCAGCCGCGGAAGCCGATGGACCATGCCATAGCGGACAGTCACACCACTGTGACGATCAGTCACGGCGGTGATCAGGAGTCACAAGACCCCCCAAAGCAGGTAATGCTGAGCCAGAACCTCCCCCGGGCTCCTTGTCCTATTTTGGCACGAGGAGCGGCAAGGGACGCAAGGGCCAGTTACGTGCGATCTGTCACGCTTGACACAAAAGCCCGGATCGGGACCAACGTCCCGTCAGTTTCCGAACCTCAGGACGAAGTACGGCAGACCGTACGCTGTTCGACAACGTTCGAGCCGTGACCTACGTCACTTTTGATGACGGATCAGTTACTTGCAACGTCCCGTTAACCGACCGGTCAGTTCGCGGACCTCAGGTCCCGCACCGCACGCCACCGCTCGACGAGCCGCACATACGCCGCCCCGGCGGCCTCCCCGTCCCCGCGCCGCAGCGCCTCGATCCCCTCGGCGACGTCCGCCGCGGAGTGGTCGACCTCCAGGTCCCCGGCGGCCAGGACGTGCACGAGCCCGCCGTAGTCGACCTCGACGAGCGAGCGGGGGTGGAACTCCTCCAGCCAGCTCCCGACGTCCACCAGTCCATCGATCAGCGGCCCCTCGTCGATCGCGTCCCTGAGCGCCCGCAGCCCCCGCGCGACCCGGCGCCTGGCCTGCACCATCGGGGTCCGGTAGCGCAGGGTCGGCGGCTCGTCGGCGGTGCCCTTGTCGTAGCGCCGCTCCTCGTCGGAGACCAGCAGGAACCAGTTCAGCGGCACCTGCCAGGTCGCCGTACGGATCCAGGGCCGCGCGTCCGGGTTGCGCTCGCGCCAGCGGTCGTGGTCCTGGGCCGCCTGGCGCCGGACGACCTCGGGGACCGCCGCGTCGAGGACCGGCCCGGGGAGGTGCTCGTCGAGTGCGGCGAGGGCCTCCCAGCCGCGCAGCCGGGTCCGCCAGGGGCACACGCACAGCACGCCGTCCGCCTCGATGACGAACGCGTCGGTGCTCTCGTGCACCGGCACCGCGACCGGCGGGGTGGGCAGCAGGTCGGCGAGCGAGCGGCGCAGTTCGTCCTGGTACGAGGGCTTGTGCGGGCGCCGGGCGTAGCGCGCCCAGTGCTCGCGCTCCGGCTCGGGGAAGGCGGCCAGGGGCTCGTACACGCGCAGATACACCGCGTACGGAACGGTCACCGAGGACACCTTGGGCACGCCTGCTCCCTCCCCAGCCGGCCGATCGGAAAACCTCCCGGAACCGGTCACGAATGAACCCGAAAGCCGTGCAAATCGTCGCACGTGCGTACTCCGCGCGGAGGTGATCCCCCGCACAGCGCATCCGGTGGCCGGAAAAGCTCTACGCTCGTGCCGACAGGCCCCGCCACCTGTACGGGGCCGAGCCCCAACCGCCGCTAGTTACTTGGGAGTCACTACCGTGGCTGACGTATCCGGCGCCGCTGCTGATGTACTGCACACCCTGTTCCACTCCGATCAGGGTGGTCATGAGCAAGTCGTGCTCTGCCAGGACCGCAAGACCGGCCTCAAGGCCGTCATCGCACTGCACTCCACCGCGCTGGGCCCCGGGCTCGGCGGGACCCGGTTCTATCCGTACGCCTCCGAGGAGGCCGCCGTCGCCGACGCGCTGAACCTCGCGCGCGGGATGTCGTACAAGAACGCCATGGCCGGCCTCGACCACGGCGGCGGGAAGGCCGTGATCATCGGCGACCCGCAGCGCGACAAGACCGAGGAACTCCTGCTCGCCTACGGCCGGTTCGTGGCCTCGCTCGGCGGGCGGTACGTGACGGCGTGCGATGTCGGTACGTACGTCGCGGACATGGACGTCGTCGCGCGCGAGTGCCGCTGGACGACCGGGCGTTCACCCGAGAACGGCGGCGCCGGGGACTCCTCGATCCTCACCGCGTTCGGGGTGTACCAGGGGATGCGCGCCTCCGCCGAGCACCTGTGGGGCGACCCCTCCCTCGCCGGCCGCCGCGTCGGCATCGCCGGGGTCGGCAAGGTCGGCCACCACCTCGTCGGCCACCTCCTGGAGGAGGGCGCCGAGGTCGTGATCACGGACGTCCGCGCGGACGCCGTCCGGCAGGTCCTCGACCGGCACCCGTCGGTGCGGGCCGTCGAGGACACCGAGGCGCTGATCCGCGTCGAGGGGCTCGACGTGTACGCGCCCTGCGCGCTGGGCGGTGCGCTGGACGACGACTCCGTGCCGGCGCTGACCGCGCGGGTCGTCTGCGGCGCCGCCAACAACCAGCTCGCCCACCCCGGCGTCGAGAAGGACCTCGCGGACCGGGGGATCCTCTACGCGCCCGACTACGTCGTGAACGCGGGCGGGGTCATCCAGGTCGCCGACGAGCTGCACGGGTTCGACTTCGAGCGGTGCAGGGCGAAGGCGGCCGGCATCTACGACACGACGCTCGCCATATTTGCTCGCGCGAAGTCGGACGGGATTCCGCCGGCCGCCGCGGCCGACCGGATCGCCGAGCAGCGGATGCATGAGGGAGCCCTCGCACGGGGATGGTGAACCCCCTGTAGAGCTTGGTCGCGGTACCGCCGGGAGGAAAGTTGGAGAGAACTCTCACTCTTCCCGGCGGGTCGGCCGTCGAGAAGTGGTTAAAATCGCCACTGACCAGCCACGACGGCATGTCGTACCGAGGTCGGGCGCACGCGCTCGCCACGGGCGACGTACCGTATGGGTTCGGGCTCAGGTACCGTGGGAGCCCTACGGACGGCCTCTCCACGGAGAGTCCGTTCTGGATCATGAACGCGTGTCAAGACTCTGGGGCCGTCGAGCCCCATCGTTGAGGGGGTCGAGCCATGGGGCGCGGCCGGGCCAAGGCCAAGCAAGCGAAGGTCGCCCGCCAGCTGAAGTACAACAGCGGCGGGACGGATCTCTCACGCCTGGCCGAAGAGCTGGGCGCATCGCCATCAAGTATTCCGCCGAACGCTGAGCCGTTCGAGGACGACGACGATGATGATGGGCAGGATGACCCGTACGCACAGTACGCGGAGCTGTACGGGGACGATGACGACGACGATGAGTCGCCGCCGTCCCAACACCAACATCGCCGCGGCGCGTAAGCCTCCGGCGGTTTGGCCGCACCCGACCCGGTCCGGGGATCATCGGACCGGGTTTTGTGCTGCCGTTTGGGGGCCGGACTTCGGGTGCGGGTTCGCTGTGGCTGGTCGCGCCCACGCGGCGGAGCCGCATATCGATACAGCCCCGCGCCCCTAGGTGCGTTCAGCTGGCGTAGTTGCCGACCAACGTCGCTCCAGTCCCGTGGTCGGCTCGTGCCTCGATTTCGCCTGCCACCCATGCCTCCACTCCCCTGTCCTCCAGGGTTGTCAGGGCCACGTCTGCGAACTCCTCGGGGACGATGGCGATCATGCCTACGCCCATGTTCAGGGTCTTCTCCAGCTCCAGGCGTTCGACCTTGCCCGTCCTGCCGACCAGGTCGAAGATCGGGGCCGGGGTCCACGTTGAGCGGTCCACCACCGCGTGGAGGGTGTCCGGGATCACGCGGGCCAGGTTGGCCGCCAGGCCGCCGCCCGTGATGTGGGAGTAGGCGTGGACGTCCGTGGTGCGGGTGAGGGCCAGGCAGTCCAGGGAGTAGATCTTGGTGGGCTCCAGGAGTTCCTCGCCCAGCGTGCGGCCGAGTTCTTCCACCCTTGTCTCCAGCGCGAGGTTCGCCTGGTCCAGGAGGACGTGGCGGACCAGGGAGTAGCCGTTGGAGTGGAGGCCGGAGGCGGCCATCGCGATGACCGTGTCGCCCTCGCGGATGCGCTCCGCGCCGAGCAGGCGGTCGGCCTCCACGACGCCGGTGCCCGCGCCGGCGACGTCGAAGTCGTCCGGGCCCAGGAGCCCGGGGTGTTCGGCCGTCTCGCCGCCGACCAGGGCGCAGCCGGCCAGGACGCAGCCCTCCGCGATGCCCTTGACGATCGCGGCGACACGCTCGGGGTGGACCTTGCCGACGCAGATGTAGTCGGTCATGAAGAGGGGCTCGGCGCCGCAGACCACGATGTCGTCCATGACCATCGCGACCAGGTCGTGGCCGATCGTGTCGTACACGCCGAGGCGGCGGGCGATGTCGACCTTGGTGCCGACGCCGTCCGTGGCGGAGGCGAGGAGGGGACGGTCGTACCCCTTGAGGGCGGAGGCGTCGAAGAGGCCGGCGAAGCCGCCGAGGCCGCCGAGGACCTCGGGGCGCTGCGTCTTCTTCACCCACTCCTTCATGAGTTCGACGGCGCGGTCGCCCGCCTCGATGTCGACGCCGGCGGAGGCGTAGCTGGCACCGGTGCTCTCAGACATGGTGTGACTTTCGTTTCGTCCTGCGGAGGCTTACGGGCGACGGATCGCGTCGACGGCGGCCGGAGCCGCCGTGCCTGCCGCCAGCTCGGTCTCCAGGAGCTGCTTGCCGAGCAGTTCGGGGTCCGGGAGCTCCATCGGGTACTCGCCGTCGAAGCAGGCGCGGCAGAGGTTCGGCTTGGCGATGGTGGTCGCCTCGATCATGCCGTCGATGGAGATGTAGGCCAGGGAGTCGGCGCCGAGCGACGTACCGATCTCGTCGACCGTCATGCCGTTGGCGATGAGCTCGGCGCGGGTCGCGAAGTCGATGCCGAAGAAGCAGGGCCACTTGACCGGCGGGGAGGAGATCCGGATGTGGACCTCGGCGGCGCCGGCCTCGCGGAGCATGCGGACCAGGGCGCGCTGGGTGTTGCCGCGGACGATCGAGTCGTCCACGACGACCAGGCGCTTGCCCTTGATGACGTCCTTCAGCGGGTTCAGCTTGAGCCGGATGCCGAGCTGGCGGATGGTCTGCGAGGGCTGGATGAAGGTCCGGCCGACGTACGCGTTCTTGACGAGGCCGTTGCCGAAGGGGATGCCGGACGCCTCCGCGTACCCGATCGCGGCGGGGGTGCCGGACTCCGGAGTCGCTATGACGAGATCGGCCTCGACGGGGGCCTCCTTCGCCAGTTTCCGGCCCATCTCGACGCGGGACGCGTAGACGTTCCGGCCGGCGATCTCGGTGTCGGGACGCGCGAGGTAGACGTACTCGAAGACGCAGCCCTTGGGCTTCGCATCCGCGAATCGAGAGGTGCGCAGGCCGTTCTCGTCGATGGCGATGAACTCGCCGGGCTCGATCTCGCGGACGAAGCTCGCGCCGCAGATGTCGAGCGCGGCGGACTCCGAGGCGACGACCCAGCCGCGCTCCAGGCGGCCGAGGACCAGCGGGCGGATGCCCTGCGGGTCGCGGGCCGCGTAGAGGGTGTGCTGGTCCATGAACGTCAGCGAGAAGGCGCCGCGGACCTTCGGGAGCACCGCGTGCGCGGCCTCCTCGATGGTCAGGGGGGTGCCGTCCTCGTCGCGCTGGGCGGCCAGCAGGGCCGTCAGCAGGTCCGTGTCGTTCGTCGCCGCGACGCGGGGCGTACGGCCGCCCTCCTGCTTGGGCAGGTCCGCGACCATCTCCGCGAGCTGCGCGGTGTTGACGAGGTTGCCGTTGTGGCCGAGCGCGATCGAGCCGTGCGCGGTGGCGCGGAACGTCGGCTGGGCGTTCTCCCAGGTGGAAGCGCCTGTCGTCGAGTAGCGGGCGTGACCGACCGCGATATGGCCCTGGAGCGAGCCCAGGGACGTCTCGTCGAAGACCTGGGAAACGAGCCCCATGTCCTTGAAGACGAGGATCTGGGAGCCGTTGCTGACCGCGATTCCCGCGGATTCCTGGCCTCGATGCTGGAGGGCGTAGAGCCCGAAGTAAGTGAGCTTGGCGACCTCTTCGCCGGGAGCCCAGACCCCGAAGACGCCGCAGGCGTCCTGAGGACCCTTCTCACCGGGGAGCAGATCATGACTGAGTCGACCGTCACCACGTGGCACGGCTCCGAGTGTAGGCGAGGCCGAGCACTGGTCCGAATTGGGGATACCGGTCAGTAGCCGGTTACTTCCGCGTTTCCGCAGGTCAGCGCGGTTCGGCCGGATTCAGGGGGTCCGGTTTGCCGTACTGGTGAGTGAGGTGTCGCACATCATTCGGGACTTTGTGGCTTACGACATCACGGGGAGGTAGGGGGTGAGGTCGGCGCGGTCGCCGCTGGCGGTGAGGGTGGCCTGATCCAGGGCGTCTTCCCAGGTCAGGCGGCCTGTCGCGAGTCTGATCCAGGTCAGCGGGTCCGTCTCCACGACGTTCGGTGGGGTGCCCCTGGTGTGCCTCGGGCCCTGGATCGCCTGGACCACCGCGAACGGGGGAACCCTGACCTCCGTCGAACCGCCGGGGGCCTTTTCCGCGAGCGCGTCCGCGAGGAGGCGGGTGGCTGTGGCCAGCGCCTGCCTGTCGTACGGGGTGTCCTGGCTCCCAAGGGCCTGGTTCAGGTCGTCCGTGTGGACGATCAGCTCGACGGCACGGGTGACCAGGTACTCGGCGAGCGGCATCGCGCCGGCGTTCGTCTGTACGAGGCGGGTGCCGGGGTGGGTGTCCAGCTGCTCGGCGAGGGTCGTGGCCGTCGCCGCGAGGTCGGTCGGCCGCTGGGCCAGCTGGCGCGTGAACTCGTCGATCGCCGCCGCGTTCCCTGCCGTCGCGAACGGCCAGTCCAGGAGGGTGGCGTCCTGCTTACGGGGTTCCGGCAGCTCCAGCGCGCGGCCGACGGCGGTGACCGCCATGCCGATGTGCGCGAGCAGCTCCCGTACGGTCCAGTCACCCAGCCGTGTGGGGCGCGCGAGGTCGGTTTCCGTGAGGGTGCGTGCGGTGGTGTCCAGGTTCGACAGTTGGGCTAGGACTGCGGTGCGGGTTTTGGCGGGGGTGTAGGTGCGGGGGCGGGTTTTGGCGGGGGGCATGGGCGGGAGCTTATTCGGCGGGGGAGGCTTGGGGGCTCCCTTTTTGGGCGAGGGGGTGGGGTGGCGATGGGGGGGCGGGGGCGGTGGGCGCGGAGGCGGCGACGGGGTTCGGGGTGACGGCGAGGGGCGAGGTGGAGGCGGGGTTCAGGGGGAGGCGGGATTTGGGGTGGTGGTGGGCGTCACCAGTCCGTGAAGTCCAGGAGGCGGGTGCAGTGGGGGTCGTTCGTGGGGGTTCGTCTGAGGGGGTCGTCCAGGAGGGGGTGGAGGGCTGAGAGGAGGGCGGTTGTCGCGCCGGTGGGGCGTATGTCCGCTGCGGTTACCTCTGTGCCGTCCTCCTTTCTGTCCACGTACAGGCGGAGGCGGTCGGGGGAGGCGAGGAGGAAGCCTCGGAGGCGGGGGTTGGGGCGGGGCGTGTGGGTGGAGGGGTGCGTGAGGGCGTACAGGGCCACGTACGCTCCGTCGTCGCGGGCGGGGGGTGCGGGGGTGAGGTTCCAGGGGTCCACCTGGGTCAGGGGCATGCCCAGGGTCTCGCCGGTGCTGGGAGGGACTGCGGCTCCGGGGGTGTGCAGCGACCTGAGCGCGTCCCAGGCTCTCCAGGGGGTCAGCCCTTCCAGGCCCTCCGCGTCGGTGAGCGGCATCTCCCAGACGGCCAGGTGTTTCGGGGCGTACGCGTGCCGGGGGCCCGTGACGATGCGGATCGCGTCCGTGGGGGTGGGGAGTACGCCTCGGATGTGGTGGCCGTCTGGGAGGGGGGTGTGGAAGTGGGTGACCAGGACTCGGGTGATGCCGGACTGGGATTCGGCGGCGTGCTCGTGCGGGCGCACGGGTCAGCCGGATGTGCCCTCGGCGAAGACCTCGTCCGCCTTGGTCGCGGTGATGGCCCGGTCGAGCCAGCGGTCCAGGACAGCCATGTCGGTACAGGACTCGATGCGCTCGCGGTCAGCCTCGGAAAGGGGAACACCACGGCCGTCCAGCAGACGCAGGATGCTCCTCGCCTGCCCCTGTGCCCGGCCCTCCTCCCGGCCCTCCTCCCGGCCTTCTTCCCGGCCCTCCTCCCGGATTCCCTCCGACAGGGGGGAGACGAAGAATGAGGTGTCGATGGCCACTAGTTCCCTCCAGAATTCGGCGTACGGTCCCTTGCCCAGGCCCTGGGCGGTGAGTTCGACGAAGTGGTCCGCCGCTTCCTCGTCGCGTTCCTGTAGGTCCCGCAAGGCGGATGAGAGTGCTTTCAGTATGGCCCGGATCTCCGGGTCACGGTGGTGCAGAATCGCGGACAGGACGGTCATCGGGATGTCCCGCGCCGCCTGCTCGCGGGTCGTGAAGACCGGGATGCTGTCCGGGCCCAGGACGATGGGGCGCAGGGTGAGCGAACTCCACCCCTTGAGGCCGATGTCGAAAGGGCCCGTGGCCCACTCCGCGGTGGTGCGGTCCTCGCAGACGACCACCAGGACCGGCGGGATCCGGTACTTGGAGTAGAGGTAGCTGAGGTAGTAGGCCCAGCTCGCCGGTTTGTCGGCGTCCGGCCTGCGCTGCGCCTCGACCGCGAGGAGGTAGCTCTCGCTGTCGGCGGTCTCGATGCGCAGCAGACTGTCCACCCGCCGCTCCAGCGGATGGCTCTCGGTGAGGTCGGTCGGCATCTCCTCGCTGGTGACGACATCGGCGAACGGGATGCCGTTCGCCCTGGCGGCACGGACGAACACGCCGGGGTCCTGCTGGATGATCCGGTGCATTGCTTCATGCGGTGAACTGACCACGGCGTCCTTCATCGGTTACTCACTGTGAACGCCGTGATCGTAGGGCCGCTCTACCGCGCACCGTCCGCCAACCGGGTGATGATCACCCGTTCGAGTGAGGCTCAGGCGTGCTGAAAGGTCACTTCCGGGTTCGCCGGGGTGGGGCCGTCGAGGAGGGGTTGGGGGACGGTGCGTAGGTGGAGGTCGAAGAAGGCGGTCAGGTAGGTGCGGGTGATGTCGCCGGGCGGGGTGGTACAGCGACACCATCAGCTCCCGCGCGCCCGTCTCCGGCACCCACGGGTCCTGGCGGGTGGGGTCGACCAGGTGGGGGGTGTCGCGGCCGATCGCGTACGGGCCTGTGGGGGAAGGGAGTTGGAGCCGGACGGACGGGGGTGTGGGGGTGGGGTCTGCCGGGGGCCTTGGTTCAGAGCAGCTCAGCGGCAATTGGCTCCGCCGGTCGGACAATGGGCCGGGAGAGGGGGCGAGTTGATGGGTGCAGAGGTCTGGGGGGAGTGTCTGCGGCTGGGGCGGTTCCTTCTGCCTCTGGTGGATGTGGAGAGGTGGCGGACGGAGAGTCGGTGGGAGGACTTCCGGGCGAAGGGGATCGGCGTGGAGTGGGGGGAGTTCGTGTTCGGGGTGTTCGCCGGGATGGTTTTCCACGCGGTGCTGCGGGACGCCGTCGCGGAGGGGGCGCCCTGTTCCGTCGAGACCCTCGACGCGGTGTCCCTGCGGACCGTCTCCGACGCGGTGAACGACCGTCCCGACTGGATGTTCCTCGCGGGCGTGCCGACCGCCTTCACGGACGAGTCCGAGGAGAAGGCGGTCCTCACGATCCGGCTGTGCATCCACTCCGGCGCCGGGCCGGCACTCCAACTCTTCGCCCTGGCCCAGTACTTGCCGCGCGCGCTGCACACGATCACAACACGTACGTCGGCCCCCGACCCGACCTGTGCGGACCTGCGCCGGTGGGCCGACGCCGGTCTCAGCGGGTGAGACCGGTCACGAAGGTCGTCCAGGTGGTTGGGGGGGACGACGAGGTCCCGCCCGGAAACCGGACGGGACCTCAGCGTCGTACCGGGACAGCTACGCCAGCAGCGCCGGGATCGTAGCCTCGTGCGCCTCACGCAGCTCAGTCAGCGGAAGCGTGAACTCGCCCTGGAGTTCCACCGATTCGCCGTCGACGACGCCGATACGCGTCACCGGCAGGCCCCTCGCCCCGCACATGTCGTTGAAGCGCAGCTCCTCGGAGCGGGGGACAGAGACCACAGCGCGGCCCGCCGACTCCGAGAACAGGAAGGTGAACGCGTCCAGCCCGTCGGGGACGACCAGGCGCGCGCCGATGCCGCCCAACAGGGCCGATTCCACGACCGCTTGGATGAGGCCGCCGTCCGACAGGTCGTGCGCGGCGTCGATCATGCCGTCACGGGAAGCCGAGATCAGGATCTCGCCCAGCAGCCGCTCACGCTCCAGGTCGACCTTGGGCGGCAGCCCGCCCAGGTGGTCGTGGACGACCTGGCTCCACGCCGAGCCGCTGAACTCCTCACGCGTGTCGCCGAGGAGGTAGAGGAGCTGGCCCTCTTCCTGGAAGGCGACCGGCGTGCGGCGGGCCACGTCGTCGATGACGCCCAACACCGCGACGACCGGCGTCGGATGGATCGCCGCCTCGCCCGTCTGGTTGTACAGGGAGACGTTGCCACCGGTGACCGGCGTCCCCAACTGCTGGCAGGCGTCGGCGAGTCCGCGCACGGCCTCGGCGAACTGCCACATGACAGCGGGGTCTTCGGGCGAACCGAAGTTGAGGCAGTCCGACACGGCGAGCGGCTTCGCACCGGTCGTCGCGACGTTCCGGTACGCCTCCGCCAGCGCCAACTGCGCACCGGCGTAAGGGTCCAGCTTCGCGAAACGCCCGTTGCCGTCCGTCGCGATGGCCACCCCGAGGCCGGTCGCCTCGTCGATGCGGATCATCCCGGAGTCCTCGGGCTGGGCGAGCACCGTGTTGCCCTGCACGAAGTGGTCGTACTGGGAGGTGATCCAGCTCTTGGACGCCTGGTTGGGAGAGGAGACCAGGCGAAGGACCTGCTCCCTCAACTCCGCGCCACCAGAAGGCCGTTCGAGCTTCTCCGCGCCGTCCGCCTGGAGCGCGTCCTGCCAGGAGGGGCGGGCGTAGGGACGCTCGTACACCGGACCGTCGTGCGCGACCGTGCGCGGGTCGACGTCCACGATCTTGCCGCCGTGCCAGAAGATTTCGAGGCGGTCGCCGTCGGTGACCTCACCGATGACGGTGGCGATGACGTCCCACTTCTCGCAGATCGCGAGGAACCGGTCGACCTTCGCGGGCTCCACGACCGCGCACATGCGTTCCTGCGACTCGCTCATGAGGATTTCCTCGGGCGAGAGCGTGGAGTCGCGCAGCGGGACGTCGTCCAGGGTGACGCGCATGCCGCCGGAGCCGTTGGACGCCAACTCGCTGGTGGCGCAGGAGAGTCCGGCCGCGCCCAGGTCCTGGATGCCGACGACCAGCTTCTCGGCGAAGGCTTCGAGCGTGCACTCGATGAGGAGCTTCTCCTGGAAGGGGTCACCGACCTGGACGGCCGGGCGCTTCGAGGGCTTCGCGTCGTCGAACGTCTCGGAGGCGAGGATCGACGCCCCGCCGATGCCGTCGCCGCCGGTGCGGGCCCCGTACAGGATGACCTTGTTGCCCGCGCCGGACGCCTTCGCGAGGTGGATGTCCTCGTGCCGCATGACGCCGATGGCACCGGCGTTGACCAGCGGGTTCCCCTGGTAGCAGGCGTCGAAGACGACCTCGCCGCCGATGTTCGGGAGACCGAGGCAGTTGCCGTACCCGCCGATGCCCGCGACGACACCCGGCAGGACCCGCTTCGTGTCGGGGTGGTCGGCCGCGCCGAAGCGCAGCGGGTCGACGACCGCGACCGGCCGCGCGCCCATCGCGATGATGTCGCGGACGATGCCGCCGACACCGGTGGCCGCGCCCTGGTAGGGCTCCACGTACGACGGGTGGTTGTGGGACTCGACCTTGAAGGTGACCGCGTACCCCTGGCCGACGTCGACGACGCCGGCGTTCTCGCCGATGCCCACGAGCAGCGCGTCGGACTGGGGGGCCTTCTCGCCGAACTGGCGGAGGTGGACCTTGGAGGACTTGTACGAGCAGTGCTCGGACCACATGACGGAGTACATGGCGAGTTCGGCGCCGGTCGGGCGGCGGCCGAGGATCTCGACGACGCGCTCGTACTCGTCCTTCTTCAGGCCGAGTTCGGCCCAGGGCAGCTCGACGTCGGGGGTCGCGGTCGCATGCTCGACCGTGTCCAGAGGCGTGCGGCTCATGCGTTGACCAGCTTCTTGAGGATCGAGGTGAAGAAGGGGAGGCCGTCGGTGCGGCCGGTGCCGACGAGGGGCTCGACCGCGTGTTCGGGGTGCGGCATGAGGCCCACGACGTTGCCGGCCTCGTTCGTGACACCCGCGATGTCGCGCAGCGAGCCGTTCGGGTTCAGGTCCAGGTAGCGGAACACGACCCGGCCCTCGGCCTCCAGCTGGTCGAGCGTGTACTCGTCCGCGACGTACCGGCCGTCCATGTTCTTCAGCGGGATGTGGATCTCCTGGCCCTGCGTGTAGTCGCCGGTCCAGGACGTTTCCGCGTTCTCCACCCGGAGTTTCTGGTCCCGGCAGATGAAGTGCAGGTGGTTGTTGCCGAGCATCGCGCCGGGCAGGAGGTGCGCCTCGGTGAGGATCTGGAAGCCGTTGCAGATGCCGAGGACCGGCATACCGGCCTTCGCCTGCTCGATGACCGTCTCCATCACCGGGGAGAAACGGGAGATCGCGCCGGCGCGAAGATAGTCGCCGTAGGAGAAACCACCGGGAAGGACGACCGCGTCGACCTGGTGAAGGTCCTTGTCCTTGTGCCAGAGAGCGACCGGTTCGGCACCGGCGAGACGGATCGCGCGCTGGGTGTCACGGTCGTCGAGACTGCCGGGGAAAGTGACGACGCCAATACGAGCGGTCACTTGGCCGCCTCCGCGACTTCTTCGACCTTGACCGTGAAGTCCTCGATCACGGTGTTGGCGAGGAAGGATTCCGCGAGATCGTGGATCCGCGCGAGCGCGGCCTCGTCCACGGGTCCGTCAACTTCCAGTTCGAATCGCTTTCCCTGACGGACATCCGCGATCCCGTCGAAACCCAGCCGCGGCAGTGCGCGCTGCACCGCCTGGCCCTGGGGGTCGAGGATCTCCGGCTTGAGCATGACGTCGACTACGACGCGTGCCACGGGCACTCCCGGTGGTGTGGTGCTTGGGTTCCTGCGGCTGTTCCGGCAGGTGGCTTCAGACTACCCGTACGAAATTTCTACGCGGGTAGAGTTGTAGGAAGCTACGTGAGCGCGATCACGATCCGGTATCGGACAGGGGCGTTCGGGAAAAGTTACGGGAAAGATCTCTGATCGACCCCCGGCAGGTATTGCGCACCTGACACGCGGGGAGATTTAGTCGGCTTCACTTTTTATTACTTGGCGCTGTACCGTACAAAAAAATTGGCATTTTCAGCCGAAGGGACCGATATTCGTGGCGCAGAAGGTCGTGGTCACTCTCTTTGACGACATCGACGGCTCGGAAGCGGCGGAAACGATCGCGTTCGGGCTCGACGGCAGGTCGTACGAGATCGACCTGAATGAAGCCAATGCCGAGAAACTGCGTACCGCGCTCGCGCCGTACGTGGAGGCCGGCCGCAAGCGGTCGCGTTCCGGCAAGGCGTACAAGCAGACGGAGGTCGCCCCCGACCCGTCCGCCGTCCGGGCCTGGGCCCTGGCGAACAAGTTCGACGTACCGGCCCGCGGCCGGATCCCCAAGAAGGTGTACGAGGCGTTCACCGAGGCGCAGTAGCCCGGCCGTCGGCTGCCGCCGGGCCCCCTCAGGAGGGCCTGGGGGCAGCCGACTTGCGTTACCCCCCTGCTGATCGGCTAATGTCTGGAGCACGCCGCCGGGCACGGGAGAAAAACCCAGGCCAGGCAGGTTGTGCGGGTGTAGTTCAGTAGCAGAACATCCCCCTTCCAGGGGGAAGGCGCAGTGTGCAATTCCTGTCACCCGCTCTGCAACGCCGTACCGGCCACACTTGTGGATCAGGTAAGGTGGTGCTTGCGCCGATCGGTGGGAGCCGGTCGGATGCTTTGCGGACGTAGCTCAGTTGGTAGAGCGCAACCTTGCCAAGGTTGAGGTCGCGAGTTCGAGCCTCGTCGTCCGCTCAGGGTTAAAGGCCCGGTTCTTCGGAACCGGGCCTTTTTCGTGTGCTGTTCAGGCGCGTGCGGTGTTCAGGCATCTGACATTTGTCATGCCGTCCGGTGACATCGCGCACTGCTCCCCCCTCTCTCCGCGCGGGACGCTGAATGCATGAACGCCAAGGGGACGAAAGAACACGTGATCGAGGCCGAGGGCCTCCGGCGTGTGTACGGGGGCGGGTTCGAGGCGGTCCGTGGAGTGACCTTCCACGTCGACCGGGGCGAGGTCTTCGCGCTGCTCGGCACCAACGGGGCGGGCAAGACCTCCACCGTCGAGCTGCTGGAGGGGCTCGCGCAGCCGAGCGGGGGGCGGGTGCGCGTGCTCGGGCACGATCCGTACGCCGAGCGGGCCGCCGTCCGGCCCCGGACCGGGGTCATGCTCCAAGAGGGCGGATTTCCCTCGGAGTTGACCGTCGTCGAGACCGCGAAGATGTGGGCCGGGTGTGTCAGCGGGGCCCGACCCATCAGCGAGGCACTGGAGTTGGTGGGGCTCGGTGCCAAACACCGGGTACGGGTCAAGCAGTTGTCCGGTGGTGAGCGGCGGCGGCTCGATCTCGCGCTCGCGCTGCTCGGCCGTCCGGAGGTGCTGTTCCTCGACGAGCCGACGACCGGGCTCGACGCCGAAGGGCGGCGCGACACCTGGGAGTTGGTGCGGGCGCTGCGGGACTCCGGGACGACCGTGCTGCTCACGACGCACTACCTGGAGGAGGCCGAGGGTCTCGCCGACCGGCTCGCGATCATGCACGCCGGGAGCATCGCCGTGTCGGGCACGCCGGCCGAGGTGACCGCCTCGCAGCCGTCCCGGATCTCCTTCGAGCTGCCGTCCGGCTGGTTCGTCGGGGATCTGCCGCCGCTCGCGGAACTCGGGGTGAGTGGGCATGCCGTCGAGGGGAGCGTCGTACGGCTGCGGACGCACGACCTCCAGCGCACGGCGACCGGGGTGCTGGTGTGGGCGCGGGACGCCGGGGTCGAGCTGGGGCGGCTGGACGTGCGGTCGGCCTCGTTGGAGGAGGCGTTCCTCGGGATCGCCTCGGAGCGGAAGGAAGAGGTGGCGGTGTGAGCGGGGTCGCGACCACGACGCCGGGCGGGCGGATGAAGGCGCTCGCGCAGGCCGAGTTCACCTTGCTGGGGCGCAGCAAGAGCACGATCGTGACGGCCGTGCTGGTGCCGCTGATGCTGCCGTTCAGCCTCAAGGCGTTCACCGACGACGAGATGCTGAAGGAGAGCGGCCTCGACATCGGGCAGGTGCTGCTGCCGGCCGGGATCGGGTTCGCGCTGCTCTTCGGGGTGTACTCGGTGCTGGCCGGGACCTTCACGGTGCGGCGCGAGGAGCTGGTGCTGAAGCGGCTGCGCACGGGCGAGCTGCGGGACGGGGAGATCCTCGTCGGGTCCGCGCTGCCGATGGTCGCGACGGGGGTGGTGCAGAGCCTCGTCCTCGTCGCGGGGTGCACGGTCCTGCTCGACATGGACGCCCCCACCGCGCCCCTGCTCGCCGTACTGGGGCTGGTGCTCGGGATCGCGGTGTGCGCGGCGCTCGCCGCGGTGACCTCCGGGGTGACGAGGACCGCCGAGAGCGCGCAGGTCACGCCGATGCCGTTCCTGTTCCTCTCGATGATCTGCTCCGGGGTCGCCGTACCGCTGGAGGTCTTCCCCGAACGCGCCGCGTCCGTGATGGAGCTGCTGCCGCTGTCGCCCGCGATCACGCTGATCCGGGGTGCCTGGACCGGGGACATGTCCGGCGCCGAGGTGCTCCAGGCGGCGGCCGTCGGGGTGGCCTGGACCGTCGCCGCCGTGTTTGCTGTGCAGCGGTGGTTCAAGTGGGAACCCCGGCGCTGAGGAACGGGACGTCATGCGGGGCTGGTGGGGGCGGAAGAGCACGCCGGAGAAGTTCGACACGTACACGCGGTGGTCGTTCGGGTCGTTCGGGGTGATCGAGGTGTCCGCGATCGTGCCGACGCTCGGGTCGCTGGGGGCGGGGTCCGGCGGGCTGGTGGGAGCACTGGTCCTGCTGCATGCGGCGGGCGTCATGGTGGTCGTCTCGTGGGCCATGGACTGGCACCGGGGGATACGCGACCAGCCTGTACGCCTGCTGTACGCGTTCGGCACGCTCACCGTCCTCATCTGTCTCACGGCGCTCGCGCTCGACCAGTACGGCCCGGGCGGCGAGCAGGTCGGCAACACGGCCGGTGTGATCTACGGCGTCGTCATGGTCTTCGGCCCCGGCGTCATCTGCTTCGGCCTGCGGGAACGACGGCAGATGTACGCGGTCGTCGGCGGCTTCAGCGTCGGTTCGGCGCTGGTGATGCCGGCCTTCGGCGCTCCCTGGAGCACCGCGCTGGTCGTCTCCGTGGCCGTGTTCCTGTCTTCGTCCCTCTGCGCCGTCATCGGCGTCTTCTCCATCTGGATCACCAAGGCCGTGTACGAACTCGACGACGCCCGCGAGGCACAGGCCCAGCTCGCCGTCGCCGAGGAGCGGCTCCGGTTCGGGCGGGACCTGCACGACGTCATGGGCCGCAACCTCGCCGTCATCGCCCTCAAGAGCGAACTCGCCGTGCAGCTCGCCCGGCGGGGGCGGGCGGAGGCCGTGGAGCAGATGGTCGAGGTGCAGCGGATCGCGCAGGAATCTCAGCGGGAGGTGCGGGAAGTCGTGCGGGGGTATCGCGAGGTCGACCTCGCGGTCGAACTCCTCGGTGCGCGGGGGGTGTTGAGTGCCGCCGGGATCTCGTGCGAGGTGCGCGGGGAGGTCGGGAAGCTGGCCGGGGAGGTGCAGTCCGTGCTGGGGTGGGTCGTGCGGGAGGCCACCACCAACGTGCTGCGGCACGGGGACGCCCAGCGGTGTTCCGTACGGCTCGTCGCGAGCGGTGAGCGGGTCGTGCTGACCGTCGAGAACGACGGGGCCTCCGGGGGCGTCGGCGAAGGCGGGTCCGGGCTCGCCGGGCTGCGGGAGCGGCTCGCGTCCGTCGAGGGGACGCTGGAGGCAGGGCTTGTGAGAAGTGGAGTGTTCCGCGTGGTGGCTACCGTGCCGGTTTCTGTGAATGAGGTCACGTCATGACGGTGCGGGTGCTGCTCGCGGACGACGAGCATCTGATCCGGGGGGCGCTCGCCGCGCTGCTCTCCCTTGAGGACGATCTCGTCATCGTCGCGGAGGCCGCGAGTGGGCCGGAGGCGTTCGCCATGGCTCGGGCCCATGAGCCCGACGTCGCCGTGCTCGATCTTCAGATGCCGGGGGCGGACGGTGTGAAGGTCGCCACATCTCTCCGTACGGAGCTGCCGTCGTGCCGGGTGCTGATCGTGACGAGTCACGGGCGGCCGGGGCATCTGAAGCGGGCGCTCGCCGCCGGGGTGCGGGGGTTCGTGCCCAAGACCGTCAGTGCTCAGCGGCTTGCCGAGATCATTCGGACCGTGCATGCGGGAAATCGGTACGTGGACCCGGAGTTGGCGGCCGATGCGATCTCCTCCGGGGATTCGCCGCTCACCTCTCGGGAGGCCGAAGTGTTGGAGCTTGCGGCCGATGGGGCGCCTGTTGCCGAGATCGCTGAGCGGGCGTCGCTGTCCCAGGGGACCGTGCGGAACTATCTGTCGTCCGCCGTGTCCAAGTTGGGGGTGGAGAATCGGCATGCTGCTGTGCGGATCGCTCGGGAGCGGGGGTGGGTATAGTTGGGGGGCGCGCTTCGGTGTGTGTGCGGACGTAGCTCAGTTGGTAGAGCGCAACCTTGCCAAGGTTGAGGTCGCGAGTTCGAGCCTCGTCGTCCGCTTCAGTTGAAAGCCCCGGCCCGGGATTGGGTCGGGGTTTTCTTGCGTTGAGTTTCGGGTGCGGCCCGGTGGGGGCTGGTCGCGCAGTTCCCCGCGCCCCTAAAAGACGTGCACTCGCCCGGCGCAGAAAAGCTCCCCCGGCATGGAAAAGCTCCCCCGGGGTTCCTTCCGTCCGGGGGAGCTTCTCCTGCGCGTTATGACCAGGTCTGGCCCGTCAGCCTCTCGTACGCCTCTACGTACTTCGCCCTCGTTGCCTCGATGATCTCGGGCGGGAGCGGGGGTGGGGGCTGGGTGCCGTTCTTGTTCCAGGATGACGCCGGGGACGTCAGCCAGTCCCTTACGAATTGTTTGTCGTACGGGTGTTGGGGGCGGCCTGGGTGCCAGTCGGCGGCCGGCCAGAAGCGGGAGGAGTCGGGGGTGAGGACCTCGTCCGCGATGAGCAGGGTGCCGTTCTTGTCGTGGCCGAACTCGAACTTCGTGTCCGCCAGGATGATGCCTCGGTCTCGGGCGATGTCGCGGGCCCGGCTGTAGACCGCCAGCGTCGCCTGGCGGAGCTGGGCCGCTGTTTCCGCGCCCACCTCTCGGGCGACCTCCTCGTACGAGACGTTCTCGTCGTGGTCGCCCACGGCCGCCTTCGTCGCCGGGGTGAAGATCGGGGCCGGGAGTTCGCTGCCGTCCACCAGGCCCTCGGGGAGAGCCAGGCCGCAGACCGTGCGGGTCGCGTTGTACTCGACCAGGCCGGAGCCCGTGAGGTAGCCGCGGGCCACGCACTCGACGGGGAGCATCGTGAGGGACTTGCAGATCAGGGTGCGGCCCTGCCAGTCCGCGGGGGCGCCCTCGGGGACGTCCGTGCTGATCACGTGGTTGGGGACCAGGTCGGCGAGCTGGTCGAACCACCACAGCGAGAGCCGCGTGAGGACGCGGCCCTTGTCGGGGATCTCGCTGGGCAGGACCCAGTCGTACGCCGAGAGGCGGTCGCTGGCGACCATCACGAGGTCGCCCGCCTCGTTCTGGTACAGCTCACGCACCTTTCCGGTGTGCAGGTGGACCAGGCCCGGCACCTCGACGGGTTCGGGCTTTACTACGAATCCGGGCACGGTTCCTCCCCGTGGATCTGTACAGGTGCGTCGATTCTCCCGTATACGGTCCCCGGCCCGGTCGGCGGGTCAGTCCCGCTTGCAGATCCGGTCCAGGAGGTTCGCCGTCGCCCGCTGGATACGGGCGTCCACGTGGCCGGGGCGGTCCAGCGCCGGGGACCAGGCGAAGGTGCCCGACGCGAAGACCAGGGCGCCGGAGGGGGCGCGGTACAGGGACGTCTCCTGGTGGCGCCGGATGCCGCCGGTCTCGTACGGGGAGTGCGCCAGCAGGACCCGCTCCTCGTGCTCCGGGAGCGCCGTACGCGGGAAGTAGCGGTCCGCCTCGCCCGCGACCAGGTGTTCGATCTCGTCGCCCTCGTGCGCGCCCGTCGCCTCCCACAGCCAGTGGTGGGCGTTGCGGACGATCATCGGGCGGGGGGTGGGGACGCGGCCCGCGTACTGGATGCCGAGGAGCTGTTGTTCCGGGCGGTCGATCTCCCGCCACAGGAGGGACTTGCCGGGGCCCTTTCTCTTCCTGCACGTCAGGAGGCGGGCGGGGGCGCCCGAGGGGGACGGGCCCAGTTCGACCTGCCAGTACATGGTGTTCGCCGAGAGGAAGACGAGGGAGGTGCCGGCGTCCCTCGCGAATTCCGTCGTACGGCGCATGTTCGCGGACCAGTACTCGTCGTGGCCCGGGAAGATCAGGCCCCGGTAGCGGGTGGGGTCCACTCTTCCCGCGTGCAGGTCCCTCGCGTCGGCGTACGCCAGGTCGTAGCCGTAGCGTTCCGCCCAGCGGATGACGTCGTACGCGTGGCCGACGTGCAGGGGTAAGCCGGCGCCCGCGTACGGGCGGTCGAACGAGACCGTCGTCGCGGCGTCCGCCTCGCCGAGTAGGCGGCCCTTGTCGTCCCACGCGTGGTAGAGGCTCGCGCCTGTGCTGCCGTCCTCCGGGTAGAGGTTGTACGCCTGCCAGGTGATGTCCGGGAGCAGGAGCAGCAGGTCTGCGGGGCGGTTGTCCCTCACGGTGAAGGGGATGTGGGAGCGGTAGCCGTCCAGCGTCGTGAGGACCGCTACGTACGCTCCCACGTTCCAGTGGGTCGGGATCTGTAGGCGCCAGCTGAGCCACCAGTGGTGGCAGGAGACCGTGCGGTCCGCCGTCAGGGGTGGGGGCTGGACGATGCCCGAGAGGCGGGGGCTCGTCGTGATCTTTGCCGCGCCCTCGCCGTTGTAGTGGCCGATTCTGTAGACGTCCACCGTGAAGTGCTGGGGTGGGTCGACCGTGATGTGGAAGTCGAGGGCCTCGCCGGGGGTCACCGCGCTGGGGGAGGTGAAGCCCTTGATCTGGCGGTGTACGTCGTCCGCCGAGCGGGGGGCGCCGGTGGGGAACGTCTTGTCTCTCGGTGGGGGGACTCGGGGGGTGTGCGGGTCCGCGTACCAGGGGATGATGCGGCCGTCTTCGAAGTAGGTCTCGCTGCCTCGCAGCCAGGGGAGGGGGCCCAGGGCGAAGGGGTCGGAGACGGCGTGGGCGAGGGCGCCGGATTGCCAGCGGGGGGTTGGGGTGCCGGGTGGGGGGGGTTCCGGGAGTTCGTCTGGTGCGGGTTCGTTGCTGTTTGCGCCCCGCGGCGGAGCCGCAGATTGATGCAGCCCCGCGCCCCTGAGGAGGTGCGTGGGCGGTTGCGGTGGTTCTTCGGGTGTTCGGCCCGTTTCCGACTCCCTGGCCATCGTTGCTCCCCTCCCGCTTGCCCCCGTTGTCGTGCGTGCGCTTGGCCTATGTCGCTGGACCTTGCCTCCAGGGGCGATCAGTACCAGCACATCACATAAAGCGCTTGGGTAGTCACTATTCGTTGCTAATTGGTTTGAAGAGGAATCCACAGCTCCGGAACAGGTGGGGCTGCGGTTCAGACCAGGCGGAGGGGTTTTTCCGGGCGTATGCCCAGCTCTACCAGCCAGACGCGGAGGGGGTCGGGGTCGCCGTCCTCCACCAGGCTCAGGACCCGGGGGGTCAGGTCGGGGGCTCGTTCGCCCGCGATCAGGAGGACCGGGCCGTCCAGCCAGTCCAGGCCCGGTGTCGCGCCCGCCGTGTCCATCGCCGCGCAGCAGACCATCGCGGTGACGTGGTCCGCGAGCAACTCCCGCTCCGTGCGCGGTGGTTGGAGGGGGAAGAGGGGGAGCGCCGCGTCGTCCCAGAGGGCCGTGTCGGGGCCGGGGGTGGCGTCGGGGGCGGGGCGGGGGGCGGCGGCTTCGTCGCGGGCCAGCTCCGCGCTGAGGCGGGCGGCGAGGGCGGAGGTACGGGGGGAGAGGGCCGGGGGGTCCTCGGGGTAGAGGTCGGCTTCGTCGAGGTAGGGGAGGTCGTCGTCGGGGTGGGGGGCGGGGGCGTCCGGGTCGGACTCCAGCTCCCTCTCCGGCCCCGGCTCCCTCTCCCGCTCCGGCACCGGCTCCAGCTCCGGCACCGGTCCCGGTCCCGGCACAGCGGTACGGGAGGACTGGTCGAGGTCGGTTTCCTGTGCACCGGCGCCCCGCTCACCACCCCCCGACTCGCCCTCCGTCAGATGCTCCAGCACCCGCGCCAGCGTCGGCGCCTGCGCCCCCGGCGTCCGCCGTACCCCCATCGCGTCCAGCGTCCGGTGCAACCGGGCCGCGTCCGTGCGCCACTTCCGGTCCACCACCTCGTCCGGGTAGTCCTGCCAGCTCACCGGGGACCAGTCGGGGCCCGCCTCCGTGGGGCCGCCGTGGAAGAGGCGGGCGGCGAGGAGGGAGGTGGCCTCGTCGATCGTGCCGGGTTCTTCGAGAAGGTCGCAGGCGGGGCGTTCACCGAGGCGGGAGGTGAAGCCTTCGGCCAGGCGGTCCCGGCGGGACAACTCCGTCAGGGCGGCCACCACGCCCGCGTCCAGGCGGGACGGCCAGCGGCCCATGCGCCACGCGGGGAGCGCGACCCGCGTCAGCAGGCGGTCCCAGCCCGCGTACGCGAGGCCGACCTGTTCCTGCGCGACGATCCGCAGCCCGTAGTCGACGGCCTGCGCGCGCTCGGCGGCGGCTGCGGCGACACCCCGCTCCATCTCCGCCGCGTGCACCCGGCAGCCGCGCAGCAGGAGCCGTACGACGTACCCGACGCCCGCGAACAGCAGGCGCGGGGAGCGGCCGGCGGTGACCGCGACCGCCGCGTCCAGCCCGCGCACGAAGCGGCGGGCGGCGGCTATGTCGGGGTGCGCGGAGGGTCCCGTACCGGCGACGACCGGCGCGAGGACCGCGCGGAGTTCGCCGACGCGCATCCACCACAGGAAGGGGGAGCCGATGACGAGGACCGGTGCCACGGCCGTACGCCGGTGGGAGGCGCCGGGGTCCGCGACCTCGTCTCGCCGGACGGGCTGGGGTGTGCCGTGCGCGCGGTGCGTGCGGTCCTCCAGCCAGCTGTCGCAGTCCGGTGTCAGGGCTATCGCGGAGGGCGCGGGGACGTCGAGCCGGTCGGCGAGGTCGCGGACCAGGCGGTAGAGGTCGGGCGCGGCGGACTCGGGGATCGGGACCGTCGGGCTGAGCGCCGGGCGCGCGCGGGCGACGAGGAGCGCGATCCCGGCGGCGGCCAGGAGGACGACGACGGCGACGACGGCGACGAGCCGGCGGGCCAGGTCCCAGCCGGGGCCGACCAGATGCCCCGTACCTCCCCCGGCCAGCAGGATCACCGCCGCCGCGGCCGGCAGCAGGGCCACGCCCAGCGCGCGCCCGCGCATCCGCAGGACCGCGAGGGCCCGGGCACGCGCGGCCCGCACACCCGCCTCCACACCGACCGAACCGCCGCTCATGCCCGCATCACTCCCCCTCCCGGCTCGCTCGCTTCCGCCTGCCTCTGCTCACTCCCCCACTGTGGCACCCACCACTGACATCGCAATGCCGGTGGGCCAAGTGCCGGAACCTCGGCAGGCGCCTGAACACATGGCCCGCACCCTAGTTGGGGCGGGCACCCCCGTCAGCCGGATGGCCCGACGGTCACTCGATGGAATGGCTTTGGGGAGAGGTGGCTGACGTGATCACGAGATCGGCTGACGGATTCCCGGGGGGCGCGGACAGCGAAAAGGCCCCGTATCCACAGACGGATACGGGGCCCTTCGGGTTCAGTCGGTGCTCAGGACTGTGCCGCCGCCCGCGCCGCGATGTCCGTGCGGTGCTGGGAGCCGTCCAGGGTGATGCGGGCGATGGCCCGGTACGCGCGGTCGCGGGCGCCGGTGAGGGTGGCGCCGGTGGCGGTGACGGAGAGGACCCGGCCGCCGGCGCTGAGGATGTCGGCGCCTTCACGCCGGGTGCCCGCGTGCAGGACGTACGCGTGCGGGGCGTCCTCGGCGGTGACCTCTTCGAGGCCGGTGATCGGGTCGCCCGTGCGGGGGGTGCCGGGGTAGTTGTGGGAGGCGATCACCACCGTGACCGCCGCGTCCTCGCTCCAGCGCAGGGCGGGCAGGTCGGCGAGGGTGCCGTTCGCGGCGGCGAGCAGGACGCCGGCCAGCGGGGTCTTCAGGCGGGCCAGCACGACCTGGGTCTCCGGGTCGCCGAAACGGGCGTTGAACTCGATGACCCGTACGCCCCTGCTGGTGATCGCGAGGCCCGCGTACAGGAGGCCCGAGAAGGGGGTGCCGCGGCGGCGCAGTTCGTCCACCGTCGGCTGGAGCACCGTCTCCAGGACCTCGTCCACCAGCTTCGGGTCCGCCCACGGCAGCGGTGAGTACGCGCCCATGCCGCCCGTGTTCGGGCCCTCGTCGCCGTCCAGGGCGCGCTTGAAGTCCTGCGCGGGCTGGAGGGGGACGACCGTCTCGCCGTCCGTGATCGCGAAGAGGGAGACCTCCGGGCCGTCCAGGAACTCCTCGATCACGACGCGGTCGCAGGCCGCCGCGTGCTCCTTCGCCTCGTCCAGGTCGCTCGTGACGACGACGCCCTTGCCCGCCGCGAGGCCGTCGTCCTTCACGACGTACGGGGCGCCGAACGCGTCCAGCGCCTCGGCGGCCTCCTCCGGGGTCGTGCACACGTAGGAGCGGGCCGTCGGGACGTCCGCGCCCGCCATGATCTCCTTCGCGAACGCCTTCGAGCCCTCCAGTTGGGCCGCCTCCTTCGAGGGGCCGAACACGGGGATGCCGGCCGCGCGTACGGCGTCGGCGACGCCGGCGACGAGGGGGGCCTCGGGGCCTACGACGACCAAGTGCGCGTCCAGCTTCTTCGCCAGCGCCGTCACCGCCTCGCCGTCCAGGGCGTCGACCTGGTGCAGCTCGGCCACCTCCGCGATGCCGGCGTTGCCGGGGGCGCAGGCCAGGTGTGTGACGGCGGGGTCGAGGGACAGGGAGCGGCACAGGGCGTGTTCGCGGGCGCCGGTGCCGATGACTAGGACGTTCACGGGGTCAGCGTAACCGCTGAACGCCGGGGGCCGATGGGGCTGTGCGTTCCTCCAACGCCGCCCGGCGTCCGGGTGACCGTCCCCTGGGGGCTGCGCCCCCAGACCCCGCTCCGGCCCTGAACGGGCCTTGTCCTCAATCGCCGGACGGGCTGGATGATGCGGACCGGCGTGGGAGGGTGCGGAGGGGGTGGAGGTGCGGGGGAGTTGAGGGTGCGGAGGAGTTGGAGGTGCGGAGGAGTTGAGGGTGCGAGGGAGTTGAGGGAGCGGGGGAATTGAGGGTGCGAGGGAGTTGAAGGAGCGGAGGGAGCTGGGGGAGCTGAGGGAGCTCCCCCGCTGCCGAGTTGTCCCCCTACTCGTTCGTGAACTCCTCCACCACCGTCGCTCCCAGTTCCCGCACGATCAGTTCGTGGCCCGACAGGGCCGACTCGTTCAGGTCCGGGTCGTCGTCCTCCGGGACGTCGTCCTCGGGGGCGACGACGTCGTGGACCGGGGGTGGGGGCGTGGGCGCCGAGGGTTGGGGGGTGGGGGGTGTCTGTTGTGCCGGGGGCGGTGGGGGCTGGTGGCTCTGCTGCGGGGGCGGGGGCTGGTACGTCGGGGCGGGCTGCGGCGCGTAACCCTGCGGGGGGGCGCCGGCGCCTGCGCTCGCGTCGACCACCGCGTCGATCTTCCACTGCGCGTTGAACTGTTCCGCCAGCGCCTGCTTCAGCGCCTCCTCGCTGCCGCTGCTCGTGAACTTGTCGCGCGCGCCCGCGTTGACGAAGCCGAGTTGCAGGGTCGTGCCGTCGAAGCCCGTGACCTGGGCGTTCTGGCTGAGGAGGATCCAGGCGAAGCGGCGGCGGTTCTTGACGGCTTCGAGGATGTTGGGCCAGAGCATGCGGGGGTCGAGGCCGCCGGTAGGGGGGGTGTAGCCGGGGCCCTGGGCGCCAGGGTGTGCCGCTGCCGGGGTGTGCGCGGGGGCCGGTGCCTGTGTGGGGCGGGCTGCGCTGCCGGGGTTCGCGGCCGTGGGCCAGCCACCGGGTTTGCGGCCCGCGCCGGGGGGTGCGGGGGTGGGCCAGGCGCCGGGGGCGGCTTGCTCGGGGGGTGCGGTGGTGGGGGGTTCGGCGGGAGGGGTGTACGCGGCGGGGGGCTGGGCCTGGGCGGGTGCGGCGTACCCGGCCGGGGCCTGGGCGGGAGCGGCGTGGGCGGCCGGAGGCTGGGGCTGCGTGGCGGGGGCCTGGGCGGGAGGGGCGTACGCGGCCGGGGGCTGGGGTTGCGTGGGAGCGGCGTACGCGGGCGGCGTCTGTTGCGGCGTACCCGTTGGTGCTCCTCCCCGTACCGCCGCCCTCGCCGCCGCCGCGCCGCCGCCCTGGGCGGCCGGCATGTGGGCGTCGGACGTCGGCTCGTAGCCGGTCGGCATTCCGGCGGGCGGCGCGCCCGTCACGAAGCTTGTGCCGCGTTCGATGCGGTCCAGGCGGGCCAGCAGGGAGCGCTCGTCGCTGTACGCGGCGGGCAGGAGTACGCGCGCGCAGATCAGTTCCAGCTGGAGGCGCGGGGACGTCGCGCCGCGCATCTCCGTCAAGCCCTCGTTGACCAGGTCGGCCGCGCGGCTGAGCTCGGCCGCGCCGAAGACGCCGGCCTGCGCCTGCATGCGTTCGACGACGTCGGCGGGGGCGTCGATGAGGCCCTTCTCCGCCGCGTCCGGCACGGCCGCGAGGATGACGAGGTCGCGCAGGCGCTCCAGGAGGTCGGCGACGAAGCGGCGCGGGTCGTTGCCGCCCTCGATGACGTGGTCGACGACCTCGAAGGCCGCCGCGCCATCGCCCGTGGCGAAGGACTCGACGACCGAGTCGAGCAGCGAGCCGTCCGTGTACCCCAGGAGGGACGTCGCCATGCCGTACGT
This sequence comes from Streptomyces saintjeani, assembly GCF_055409605.1. Taxonomy (NCBI): domain Bacteria; kingdom Bacillati; phylum Actinomycetota; class Actinomycetes; order Kitasatosporales; family Streptomycetaceae; genus Streptomyces; species Streptomyces saintjeani. The sequence goes on from NZ_CP189624.1 coordinate 4,535,728, forward strand.
CACTCCCTCGGCCGTCGCGCCCGCGAGGAGCTGGTCCATGACGGACATCGAGTCACGTACGGAGCCCGCGCCCGCGCGCACGACGAGCGGCAGGACGCCGTCCTCGACCGGGATGTCCTCCTTTTGGCACACCTGCCCGAGGTAGTCGCGCAGCGTGCTCGGCGGGACGAGGCGGAAGGGGTAGTGGTGCGTGCGCGAGCGGATCGTGCCGATGACCTTCTCGGGCTCCGTCGTCGCGAAGATGAACTTGAGGTGCTCCGGGGGCTCCTCGACGACCTTCAGCAGCGCGTTGAACCCCGCCGACGTGACCATGTGGGCCTCGTCGATGATGTAGATCTTGTAGCGGCTGCGCGCGGGGCCGAAGAACGCCTTCTCGCGCAGGTCACGGGCGTCGTCCACGCCTCCGTGCGACGCCGCGTCGATCTCGATGACGTCGATCGAGCCCGGGCCGTTGCGCGCGAGGTCCTTGCACGACTCGCACTCCCCGCACGGCGTGGGCGTGGGCCCCTGCTCGCAGTTGAGGCACCGCGCCAGGATCCGCGCGCTCGTCGTCTTCCCGCAGCCGCGGGGACCACTGAACAGGTACGCGTGATTGACCCGGTTGTTGCGCAGCGCCTGCTGCAACGGGTCTGTCACATGCTCCTGCCCGATGACCTCGGCGAACGACTCCGGGCGATAACGGCGGTACAGCGCGAGAGACGACACGCCTACGAGGTTATAGGCGCCCACTGACAAACCGGGCCGCGTGGTGGGGACGACCGCTCGCGGAGGGGGCCGTACGCCGGCCGGAACGGGCCGTACGCCAACGCGAAGACCCCCCACGCACCCGCCAGAGCCGACCTACCCTTGCTGCCTTCCGGCCCTGGGGGAGTTCAGTCAGATAGCGCCGCGTGAGGGGCTGACCCCAGCCTACCCGATCCCCCACCCCCTCCTTCCCCCCTCTCCCCCTCCCCCGAACGGGTTCGCAACCACCCTCCGACGTCATGTAATGTTCCGACCGGAGGATTCGCCTAGTGGCCTAGGGCGCACGCTTGGAAAGCGTGTTGGGGGCAACCCCTCACGAGTTCGAATCTCGTATCCTCCGCCAGTGCCTCACCGGGCACGATGTCGAAGGGCCCTACCGTTCGCGGTGGGGCCCTTCGACGTGTGTGGTCGCAGTTTTAGTCGCATTTACGTGCTCCCATTCCGGAACTGCGCCATCCTTGGCCTTATGAAGTCCCGATCGACGCTTGCGACTTGGCTGAGCGAACTCGACGGTTCCCGCCTGGCACGCGTACTCGCCATGCGGAAGGACGCGGCCTCCTCTCCGGAACCGCGCTCGGTGGGGGAACTGGCGGACCGTCTCCAGCGTCCGGGGTCCGTGGCGCTCGTCCTGCCGCACCTCACGCTGCCGTGCTTGCAGGCCGCCGAGGCGCTGGCCGCCCTGGGGGACCGAGCGACCCGGGACAGCCTCGCGGAGTTGCTCGACGCGACGTCCCCCGCGGCGGCGCGCGCGCTGGACGCGACCCTGGAGGCGCTGTCGGACCGGGCGCTCGTGTGGCGCGACGGCAGCGGAGCACTCCGTATGCCTACGCCCCTGCGGCAGGCGTGGAGCACGCCCCTGGGACTTGACGCTCCGCTGGAAGAGCTGCTGGCCGGCACCACCTCGGAGGAACTGCGCGGCATGTTGGCGGTCCTGGGTGTCAAGCCACCCGGCACCAAGCAGCAGCGGCTCGCGGCGCTGGTGGAGCACCACAGTGACGCGGAACGGGTCGCCGCGTTGGTGGCGGGGGCACCTGCGGCCACACGGAAGTTGCTTGAGCAGAGCGCCGGGTCCACGCCGCGTCAGTCGCTGTTCGTCGTGTTCGGGGCTCCTGGCAGCGACCTCCGACCAGGCGCCCGATGGGCACTCGACCGCGGGCTTCTGTTCGAGGACCGTCACCGGTACGGGCCCGTCCGGATGCCGGTCGAGGTGGCCTTGGCCCTCCGGGGCCCCGATTGGCACGCTCCGTTCGAACCTCTGCCGCCCATCACACAGTTGGTGCCCATCACCTCCTCGGAGGTGGAACGGGAGGCCGCGGTGGCCGCCACCACGTTCGCGGCCCATGCCGCCTCCGTCCTTTCGGCATGTGCGACCACCCCACCGACCCGGCTGAAGTCGGGCGGGATCGGCGCGCGTGAACTGGCCCGGCTCGGCAAGGCCGCCCAGGCGGACGACGCCGTCCTACGCATCACTCTGGAGACCGCGTACGCCACCGGACTGCTGGCCCCCGACGGCGATCGCGTAGCTCCCACCGAGGCGTACGACGTCTGGGCCGAGCAGGAGCCCGCAGATCGATTCACCGTGCTGCTCCGGGCGTGGCGGGATCTGGCGCTCACCCCCACGCGGGCGCGCGACGAGGACGACAAGGCGCTTCCCGCGCTCGCCGGTGCGCCTGGCTGCGACGGCTGTCTGCAGGCCCGCCACGGGCTGCTCACCGCGGCGGCGGGGCTCCCGGCAGGACAGGGTGTGAAGGTCGCTTCGGAGCTGGGGCCGCTCGTGGCCTGGCACCGTCCGCTCGCCGACGACGCCTCGCCCCGGGACACGGCACCGTTCAGCACCGTGATCCGCGAAGGCGAACTGCTGGGCGTGCTGGCACGGGGTGCGCTGTCCCCGCTCGGTGCGCACCTGGCGGCTCACGCCGACGAAGATCTCGACAGCACGGCCCGGCGGCTGCTGCCCCCCGCGACCACGACCGCCCGGATCGGCGCCGACCTCACCGCCGTCGTCACCGGCACCCCGTCCGCGCGACTCGCGGCGCTGCTGGATTCGATGGCCGACCGGGAGACCAGTGGCACGGCATCGGTGTGGCGCTTCAGTGCCGGCAGTATCCGCCGGGCACTGGACGCCGGACGCACTCCGGACGACATCACAGCCGACCTGGTCGCCGGCTCCACCACGGCCCTGCCGCAGCCGCTGACCTATCTCATCGCCGACACCGCACGCGGTCACGGACGGGTGCGCATCGCCCCCGCGGCCTGTGTGATCCACGGCGACGAACCCGCGCTCCTGGCCGAACTCGCCGCCCACCGCGCACTGTCCAAGCTCGCCCTGCGGCAGCTCGCCCCGACGGTCCTGGTCAGCGGCAGCCCACCCGCGACGACTCTCGCCGCGCTCCGTGCCGCGGGCTACGCCCCGGTCGCCGAGACCGCCAGGGGAACGGTACGCATCGAAAAGCGCCTGCCGCAGAGGGCCGCCGCCGTCCCGCCCCCGCGAAGGAACGCCGGGCGGGGCGGGCCCCGGACCACCGCGACCCGTACCTCGGACATGCCCGGCGACGCCGAGCTGGACGTCCTGGCCGACCGGCTGCTCAAGGCCCCGCCCACCGCACCGGAGCCCGACCCGTTCGGCAGTGGGGTGCCGTTCACGACGGACACCGAGGAGATCGTCGCCGGATACGCGAAGCACCTGTCGTACAGCGACGTCCGCCAGGTCGCCCATGCCATCGACACCGGTGCGGCCATCACGGTGGAGTACATCGCCACGTCGGGCAACCGGACCGTACGCACCCTCAGCGACCTGGAACTCGACCCGCCCTACCTCGACGCCTGGTGTCACCTGCGCGAAGCGGAACGCGTCTTCACTCTCTCCCGCATCCATGGCGTGATGCCCGCGTAGGACTCGGCGGCGAGATATACATAGCCACACATTTGATATCAGGAGGCGCACATGAGTCGGACGGTTGTCGACCTGGACGACGACCTGGTCGCGGACGTGGCGAAAGCCCTCGGGACGAACACCAAGAAGGAGACCGTCAACACCGCTCTTCGCGAGGTGCTGGAGAGCCGGCGTCGCGCCCTGGCTCTCGCCCGGCTGCGGGCCGCGGCGGGGGACGGCGCATTCGATCTGGAGCTGTTCGAGGACAAGGGGAACTACCGCCGGTGAACGCGGCCCAGTGCCTGATCGACACCAGCGCGCTCGCCCGGTTCATGCGCGAGGACGCGGAGCAGTACGGCTGGGACCAGGCGGCAGCCGCCGGGCCCATCGCCACCTGCCCGATCACCGAGCTCGAGTTCTTCCACAGCGCCCGATCGGCCACCGACCGGGCGCGCGGCATCGAGGACACGCGCCTGATCTTCGGCTGGGTTCCCGTCGACGACCGCGCCTACGACCGCGCCTGGCAGGTCCAGGAAGCTCTCACCAAACAGGGAAAGCATCACCGTGCGGGTGCGGTGGATCTCGTCGTCGCCGCGACGGCCGAGCCGCAAGGGCTCACCCTCCTTCACCGCGACCACGACTTCGCCTGCATCGCGGCAGTGACCGGCCAGGCTCTCCAGTGGTACGGCCCGGAGAGCGGCAAATAAGCGCACACCCCCTGGGGCCTTCTGGCGCGGCACCGGTCACCACCCTCCCGGCGTCCCCCGTACTGACCCCGCTCCGGGAAACGTTCCGTCCGCCGTGTCCGGTGCCGGTTTTCCTCGTCCGCGCCGCCGGTCCCGTACCGGCCGGAACAGTACGTACGCCGTCGACACCACCACGAACCCCAGCCGCAGCAGGCCCCGGGTCGGGTCGTCCATGGTCGTCAGGACCGGTACGTAGAGGGTGAGGAGGCCGATCCAGGTCCACCAGGGGATCAGGCGGCGTTGGCCAATGGTGTCCCAGAGGAGGGTGCCGAGGAGGACCGATGCCGTGTAGTACGTGTAGACGCTCGGGTCGAGGGCTATGCGGGCGTTCGCGCCGAGGAGGACGACGGCGGGCCAGCGGCCTCGGGCCACGGCGAGGCAGCCGAGGGTGAGGCCGAGGGCCGCTTGGGCGGGGCGGCCCCACGGGGGTGTGTCGGGGGCTCCTACGCCCAGCCAGCGCAAAGGGGACGCGGGCTGGACGGGGATCGTGAACTGCGCCGCCGCGTACGAGTGGGGCGCGCCGATGAAGAAGGGGAGCCAGGCCGCCGCGACCAGGGCCGCGCACCAGAGGAACGCGCGGAGCCAGTCGCGGCGCGGGAGGGCCAGGAGGAGGGGGAGGAAGGCCAGCGCCGTGGGTTTGGAGTCGAGGGCGAGGGCGAGGAACGCGCCGGTCATCGCCGCGTTGCCGCGTGTGAGGGAGCGTACGGCGAGGGTCGTGAAGAAGAGGGCGAGTACGTCGTCGAGGTGCCCGAACCGGACCGAGACCTCGATCCACATCGGGATGAACGCGAGCCCGGCGACGAGGACGCGCTGGCGCAGGCGCTGGTGGTTGGTGCCGGTGCCGAGGAGGTGCCAGGCGGCGCTGCGGCCGACGAGGACGAGGATCGCGAGGCCGAGCAGCGACATGAGCGCGGCGGCGAGGAACTGTCCCGTCCGTTCGGGGAACGGGTCGAAGAGGCCCGCGACGAGGAAGCTGACCGGGCCCATCTGGAGCTCGGGGTGGTGGGCGTAGAGGTTGAGGCCGCCGCCCGCGCCGCCGTAGATCAGTTCGCCGCCGGTGCGCAGGTAGTGCCAGGAGAACCCGCCGTGCGGTTCGACGACGGCGAACCACAGGAGTGTCCAGGCGGCGAGCAGCACGAGGTGCGTCCGCTGACCGATGACCGGCACGTGTCGTCTCTTCCTTCTCGGCCCTCTCGACCCGCGTCGTACCCGTACGACAGGGGTCCCCTCCTAGAGATGGCCGAAAAGGGGTACGGGTTCACGGCTGGACGGTGCGGGTGTTCACAGCGGGACTCCCTCTCAGGTATTAACCGGGTACCTCCACAGCCGTACGGGATCTTGAAAGTGCAAGTAGTCTGACTGGCGGCTAATACCTACGGCGTCGTCCCGTACCCCGTAGGTCCTAGTACCCCGGAGCTACGCCCAGCGGAGCGCGGCTCCGGAGCGTGTCGTGTCCCGTGGGGACGGGGAGCGGCGCGAGTGCCGGACCCGGCGGCGGAAACACCCCCCTTTCCGTGCCGGGTCCGGCGGTTCCGTACGCGAAGAATTAGCTTGCGTGACTCAAGCAACCCTGTTTATGCTTGCGTAAGTCAAGCAATCTCTTGTTGCCGGACGCCCTCTCCCCCCCTTCCCCGCCCCCGGAGGCCCCGCCATGTCCACCGCACTCCCCCGACCCGCCTCCGCGGGAACCGCCCCGCCGCAGCCGAACGCCGTGGTGGCGGTGCTGGCGCTGGCCGGAATCGTCGTCTCACTGATGCAGACCCTGGTCATCCCGATCGTCCCGGAGCTGCCGAAGTTGCTGGACGCGCCCGCGTCCGACACGGCGTGGGCGGTCACCGCGACGCTGCTGGCCGCCGCCGTCGCGACGCCGGTCGTCGGACGGCTCGGGGACATGTTCGGCAAACGCCGGATGCTGCTCGTCAGCATCGTCCTGCTGGTCGGCGGCTCGGTGGTCTGCGCGCTCGCCGACTCCCTCGTACCGATGATCATCGGGCGCGGCCTCCAAGGGCTGTCCGCCGCCGTCGTACCGCTCGGGATCAGCATCCTGCGGGACACCGTTCCGGGCGAGAAGCTCGCGGGGTCGACCGCCGTCATGAGCGCCTCGCTCGGTGTCGGTGGGGCGCTCGGGCTGCCGATCGCCGCGTTCATCGCGGAGAACTGGGACTGGCACATCCTGTTCTGGACGTCCGCCGCGCTGGGGGTCGTCTCGTTCCTGCTGGTCATGGCGGTCGTACCGGAGTCGAAGAACCGCGCCGGGGGCCGGTTCGACCTCGTCGGCTCGCTGGGTCTGTCCGCCGGGCTCGTCTCGCTGCTGCTCGCCGTGTCGAAGGGCGCCGACTGGGGCTGGACCTCCGGTACGACGCTGACGCTGGGCGCCGTCGCCGTCGTCGTCCTGCTCGCCTGGGGCCGGTGGGAGCTGCGGGCCGCGCAGCCGCTCGTCGACCTGCGGACCACCGCGAAGACGCAGGTCCTGTTCACCAACCTCGCCTCGATCGCGCTCGGTTTCTCGATGTTCGCGATGTCCCTGGTCCTGCCGCAGCTGCTCCAACTGCCCGAGCAGACCGGGTACGGGCTCGGCGAGTCGATGATGACCGTCGGTCTGGTGCTCGCGCCGCAGGGCTTCGTGATGATGGTGATGTCCGCGCTGTCCGCGAAGGTCACGAAGGCCAAGGGGCCCAAGGTCACGCTGATGATCGGCGCGCTGATCGTGTCCGGCGGGTACGCGCTCAACATCGCGCTGATGTCCGAGGTCTGGCACCTGGTCCTCGTCTCCTGCGTCATCGGCGCCGGTGTCGGCTTCACGTACGGCGCGCTGCCCGCGCTGATCATGGGCGCGGTCGACCCGTCCCAGACGGGGGCGGCGAACAGCCTCAACACGTTGATGCGGTCGCTGGGGACGTCGTTCGCCAGCGCCATCGCGGGGGTCGTCCTCGCGCAGATGACGACGGACTTCGGGGGGCGGGCGCTGCCGTCCGAGGGCGGGTTCAAGGTGGTCATGGCGATCGGGGCGGGGGCGGCGCTCGTCGCCTTCCTGCTCGCGACGTTCATCCCGAAGGGGCGGGGTGCGGGCGGGGTGCGGCCTGCTGGGGAGGGGGCGGCGGAGGCGGCTGCTGCGGGGGCTGCGGCGTAGCGCCGGCGCGAGGGGCCGGGGCCGGGTGGGCTTCGGTACGTCCTTCGCTCTCGCCCTTCGCCCTTCGCCCTTCGCCCTTCGCCCTTCGTACGAGCCTGAGGAGCGCAGTCGTGGAACGGAACCCCGCACCCGTCACCGGCCCCGTCGCCTCCTTCCTCCGCTTCGTGCTCTGCGGGGGTGGCATCGGGGTGTTGTCCAGCCTCGCTGTGCCGCTGGTCGCGATGTCGATGCCGTGGGTGGTCGCCAACGCGGTCGTCACCGTCGTGTCGACGGTGCTGTGCACCGAGCTGCACGCGCGGTTCACGTTCGGTACGGGGCGGGGGGCGGGGGGTCGGGAGCACTGGCGGTCGGCGGGGTCGGCGGCTGTGGCGTACGCCGTGACCAGCGGGGCGGTGGTGGGGCTGCATGCGGTGACGGTGGCGCCGGGGGTGGTGGCGGAACAGGCCGTGTACCTCAGCGCCTCCGGCTTCGCCGGGATCGGGCGGTTTCTGGTGCTGCGGTGGTTCGTCTTCGCGGGGCGTGGGGGGCGGCGGGAGCGGTCGGGGTTGCCGGTGCTGTCGGGGGTGGCGGGTGGGGGTGGGCTGCCGGGTGGGGGTGGCCTTGCTCGGCCTCGGCCCCGCGCGGTCTCAGGCCCGCCCTGTCACAGCCTCGCCCTGTCACAGCCTCGCCCTGTCACAACCCCACCTCGTCACAGCCTCGCCCCGCCACAACCCCGCCCTGTCATAGCCTCGCCCTCATGGACTGGCTCGAACGGGTGGCGGATCTTCGGCAGTGGACGCGGCACGGGGTGCGGGCGCCGCATAAACCGCTCCTCCTGCTGTACGCGCTGGGCCGGTTCCAGCAGGATGCCGGGGAAGGTCTCAAGTACACGGCGGTGGAAGGGGAGTTGAAGCAGCTCCTCGCCGAGTACGGTCCCACCAGGCCGACTTCGCCCTCGTACCCCTTCCATCACCTCACCAGCGACGGTCTGTGGGAGGTCCGCACCGATCTCGGGGACGGCAGTCCCGGCAGCGGAGTACGGCAGCTGAGGGAATCCGGCGCGACCGGCCGGCTGGCCCCCGAACTCCGCTCCGACCTACGCCGCCAGCCCGAACTCCTCTGGAAACTGGCCCGGTTGGTCCTGGAGCAGCACTTCCCACCCTCCCTGCACGCGGAGTTGTGCGAGGCGGTGGGCCTGGACCTGGACCCGTTGTACGCGTACTCCCTCATGAAACGCCAGCAACGAGACCCCCGCATAAGGAAGTTGGTCCTCAGGGCCTACGACCACCAATGCGCCTTCTGCGGCTACGACGGCCTCCTCGCCTCCCGCCCTGTGGGCCTGGAGGCGGCTCACGTCCGCTGGTGGTCGTACGCGGGCCCCGACACGTTGGACAACGCCCTGTGCGTCTGCGCCCTGCACCACAAGCTGTTCGACAAGGGCGTCCTGGGCATCTCCCCCACCCACCACATCCTGGTCTCGCCCCTCTACACCGGCACAACTCCCGCTTCCCGCACCCAGGTCACCGCCCTGGCCGACCAGCCCCTCCGGCTCCCCGACGCCCACCCCATCGCCCCGCCCCACCGCGAGTGGCACATCAAGCAGGTGTTCCGAACGGCGGCTTGAAAGGCTCGCGCCGAACCGGTACGTCAAGAAGCCCGAACCGTACGACGGGGTCGCCCCGGAAATCGCCGCGCGGCGGGGACACGGGCCCTGCCGGACCGAGCCGCACGGCAACCCAACCGTCCCCACCCCACGAACCCTGCGTCAGGCGGCGGCAGCCGGAGTGGAGGTCGTTCCCCGGCTGCCGCCGTCCTTCCCTCACCTCTCGATCCGGACCTTCTCCTCCACGCTCACCTGGTCGATGTCCGACACGCGTACGGTCACCCGCATCGTCCAGTCACCCGCGATCGGGAGGCTGAGGGCGTCGGCGGCCCAGTAGCCGCCCCGGTTGACGAGCTTCGCTTCGAGGGGGCCGATGTCCTGGCTGGGCAGGCTGAAGGAGACGCGGAGTTCGGGGACCGTGGCGAAGCCGCCGTCGGCCGCGTAGACGACCGCTTCGAGGGAGTTGGGGCCCACGCGGCCGGGGTCGAGGGTGATCTGGACGGTGCCCTGGGCCTTGACGCCGGGGGAGGTGATGCCGAAGGGGACGCGGGTCACCGAGGTCGTGAGGACGCCGATCTCCTGGCTGGACGACGTCGCCGCTTCCGCTTCCGCGCGGCCGGGCAGGGTGCCCGTGAGGACGGTCGTGATGACCAGGACGATCACCGAGACGACGACCTCCAGGAGGACCGAGCGCCGCAGCGCACGGCGTTGCGCGTCCTCCGCCGGGGTCAACTCCTCCGTGTCGAGGCGGGACTTGAGCGAGAGCGGCGACTGCGGCGGCCTCGGACCCTGCGACGCCCCACCGGACTCCGAGCCGGACGCCTCGCTCGGCGCCCCGACCGCCCCCGACGCCTCGCCCGGCTCCAACGTCCTGACCGGCCCTGACGCCTCACGCGCCCCCAGCGTCCCGACCGACGCCGACACCTCGCCCGACCCCGATATCCCGTCCGCCCCCAGTGCCCCCTCCGCCGTACCCGCCCCGGCGACCTCCGTATCCGCCTCGATCAGACCGACCCCACCCCCGGAACCCCCGGACCCCACCGTCTCCACCACCCGCTCCCGCACCGCGGAACTCACCGCACTGCTCAACGCGCTTCCCCTCGTCTCACTGACGCTCTCGGCCGACTTCAACCGCCTCACGACCCCGCGTGACCACGCCCCGACCGCCAGCAGCACCAGAACGGCCGCCAGCTTCGCGAGCAGGATGCGTCCGTAGGAGGACTCGGTGAGCGCGGTGAGCGAGCCGAGACCTCGCCAGGACTGGTAGACACCCGTGACCACGAGGACGACCACACAGGTCGCGGCGGTACGGGAGAAGGCAATGATCACCCGCGCGGGCACCGGAACAGAACTCCGGTTCAGCACGGAGAACAGGGAGGTGAGACCCCCCAACCATACGGCCATGGACAGGAGATGAAGCACCGTGGAGGTCATCGCGAGCGGCACCTGGATGCCCGCGGAGGCGTGCTCGGCGGCGGCCCAGGTCAGCGCGAGGCCGAGGATGGTGACGGCGCCGGCGAAGAGCGTCGCCCGCTTGGACCACCACTTCTGCCACATGAGCAGCGCGAGGACGCCGAGGAGCAGCAGCCGGGCCAGCAGCGCGAGCCCGGGACGGGAGGTCGCGGTCCGGGACAGCGAGGACGGGTCGAGGATCTCGGCGATCCCGGCCCCGGTCTCGTAGGGACCGCGCAGGAAGAAGAGGAGGACGGTCGCCCCGGCGAGCGTCCAGCCCCCCACCCGCAGCGGACGGCGCAGCGCGCGCGTGTCCGGCGGCCGGCAGACGGCGATGAAGACGGCCGTCCCGATGAGCAGCGCGGCGGCGACGTACGCGACGTAACGGGTCAGCGTGTAGAGGCTGTTGGTGGTCGGGTTCTCCACCGGGCCCGCCGAGAGCGGCGCCAGCGTCGGGGACGGCTTGCCTATGGAGAACGTGAAGGCGCCGGAGACGGGGTGGCTGTCGGCGGAGACGACACGCCAGGCGACGGTGAACGTCCCCGTGCCCGCGTCGTCCGGCATCGTGACGCGTACGGCGTCCGAACGGCCGGGCACATGGCTCGCCTTGCCGGTCTTCACCCGCTTGTTCTCGGGGCTGAGGACGCGGATCGAGTCGTCCAGGAGCCCCACCGACTCGGTGAATCTGAGGGTGACCTCGCCGGGGACGGTCTGGACGACGCTCCCGTCGGCCGGGTCGGTGCCGGCCAGCGCCGCGTGCGCCGACGCCGTACCGGCTCCGCCGAACAGGAGCAGGACCAGCATCGTGCCGAGCAGCACCGCCCCGCGCCGCGCCGCGGCCCGCCGTTTCTCACCCACGTCGTTCACTCCGCCTCCGTACCGGCCGCCCCTTGGGTCCATACCTCCCTTTACGTACGGCCCCGGCCCCGGCCGTGCTCACCTCTTGCCCCACCGGCAATCCCCCCTTACCTCCTGCACAACCCCGCAATACGCTCCGCTTGAGATGGGTAACGCTCCGTGAGCGGCCCGAGTTCCCCGTGCTCGTACTCCTCATAGGTGAATCCCGGCGCCATCGTGCACCCGAAGAACGTCCACCCGCCGGCCGGCCGCGCGCCCATCCACGTGCGCGCGGGCACAGTGAGCTGGACGGCCTGCCCGCCGAGGAGGTCGGGCCCCAGCACCGCCGTACGCGCCGAGCCGTCCTCGGCGAGGAGCAGCATCTCCAGGGGCGCGCCGAGGTAGTGGTGCCAGGTCTCGTCGTGGGGGAGGCGGTGGAGGGCCGAGTAGTCGTCGGCCTTCAGGAGTACGACGATGGCGGTGCCGGAGGGGCGGCCGTCCGGTGTCGGCGGGCCGGTCCAGGTGCGGTGGAAGAGGCCGCCCTCGCGGGGGATCGGTTGCAGGGAGTAGTGGGAGATCAGCTCGTCCGGAGTCACCCGGGGAACGCTACCTCCCGGGTGAGGAACGCCAGTTGGGCCTTCTTCGCGGGCATGTGGACGTCCGGGAGGTCGACTTCGGGGAGCGTGACGACCGGGCCCGGGGTGAAGCCCTGGCGGAGGAAGCGGGCGACGGCCTTCTCGTTGCGCAGGTCGGGGTCGACGACGACCCGGCGGTGGCCGAGAGTGCGGAAGACGTACGCCGCGTACGTCCCCAACAGGGCCGCCGACCAGCCCGGTCGGCGTTCGCCGGGTGCCAGCAGGACGTGTACGCCCGCGTCCCCCGGCTCGACGTCGTAGCACTCGCCGACCCGGTCCGCCGCCGGGTCGTACAGCTGGAGGAGCGCCACCGGGGCGCCGTCCAGCTCGGCGAGGAAGGCGTGGTGGGTGGTCAGGGTCGCCATGTGGGCGTAGATCTCGGTGACTTGGGGTTCGGTGAGGCCGTTCATGCCCCAGAACCCGGCGCGTTGAGCGGTGACCCAGGGGTGGATCGTGCGGGCGTCCGCCTCGGGGTCGAGGGGGCGGATCCGGACGGTGCCGAAGCCGGGGACGGGCTGTTCATGGACGTACATCGTGCTCCTTGTGCAAGCGGTTCCAGTCGGTTTCCACGGGGGCCAGATCTCCCTTGAGCCACAAGGGAAGTTGGGCGCCGTGCGGGACGATCCACCGGCTGCGGCGCCGGTCGGCGAGGTCCCACACGTACCGCGCCACCGGCCCCCGCACTGCGCGGTCCGTGACGCCGGGGATCGCGGTGGTGCACAGCACGCAGTCGTGGTCGCCGGAGAGCGGGGGCGGGTCGTACGTGTCGTCCGGCAGCGCGCGCCAGGGGGTGAGGCGGTGAGTGTCGCCCCACTGCGCGGGTGGGCGCCTGGCCACGGTCTCCAGGGCTTCCCGTACGGCGGTGTCGCGGTCGATTCCGTACAACTCCTCGGCGCGCAGCAGGTGTTCGAGGGCGAAGCCGATCCGGGGGGTGAGGGCGAGCCAGGGGAGGAGGACGTCGGGGTAGGCGGGCGGGGTCGTGAGGGCGGCGAAGGCGGGGTGGGCGGCGAGGGTGCGGACGACCTCGCCGCGGAGGGCGGCGTACGACGCGGCGTCCGTGCTGGTCGCGTCCATGCGGCGGTTCCAGCGCAGCAGGCGGTTCCTCAGGGTCTCCGCTTCCGGGGTGAGGTCCTTCAGTGCCGCCGCTCTGTCCAACAGGGGTTCCGCCGAGGCGAGTTGGGTGTCCATGTGGATCGTGCCGATCTCCTCGGGCGTCCACTTCTCGCGTTCCTGGAGGAGGTTCCTGATGCGGTCCGCTCGGTGCGCGGGGGCGAACTCGACGCCCAACTCCCCTGCCGGGCCCCGCTGGTTGGCCATCACCGCGATGCCGTCGGTCAGTTCGGCGCGGGGCGTCCCGTGCCAGCCCGTCCACTCGTGGCCCGGTTCCCAGGCCGGGACCAGGCGGACGCGGTTCGCCTGCGCGCGGATCGGGACCCGGCCCGCGACCCTGTGCAGGGTGCCTCCGGCGGTGTCGGCGGCCTGGACGACGTTCACGGGTTCGCGCCAGGTGTCGAGGGCGGCGTCCACGTCGTCCACGTCGCGGGCCCTCAGCAGTTTGAGGAGCGTCTCGAATCCCAACTCCCCCGTCACGCGCGGCGGACAGCGCAGGCTCAGCGCCAACGGGGTCGCGTCGTCCAGCCCTTCGGGGCCACCGGCGATCACCGGGCCCCGGGGGGTCTCCAACACCTCGATCTCCACGGGGGGTTCGCCCGCGACCTCGATCAGTTCCGTGTGCCGGTGGACCCGGCGCCACACCCCGTCCGGGTCCAGCGCCTCCACGCCGGCGCCGGTCCGCCGCAGCCGTTCCTTGTACAGGTCCTGGTAATCGGCCATCGCGTTCGTGATCGCCCAGGCGACGGTCCCCGTGTGCCCGAAGTGCGCGATCCCTGGAACGCCGGGCACCGCGAGCCCGACCACGTCGAACTCGTCGCAGGCGAGCCGGACTTGCTGGTAGATGCCGGGTTCCTCGATGAAGCGGTGCGGATCACCGGCGATCAGCGCACCGCCGCTGACCGTCCGACTCCCGTCCAGCAGCCAGCCGTTGCTCCCCGAGGTGGCCGGGCCGTCGGTGGCGAACAGGGGGACGGCGTCGGGGCCGAGATGGCGTATCGCCTCCTCGCGCCAGAGCTTGGCGGGGAAACCGGCGAAGAGGATGTGGACGGAGAGCCAGATGGCCAGGGGGGTCCAGGGTGACCAGAGGCCGGGGGCGAGGCCGACGCGTTCGAACTCGGGGGCGGGGTAATGAGGTTGAGCAGAGGGTGAAACAACTTCCCCAACCCCCAACCCCTCATTGACCCCCTCCACATACGCCCGCACCCACCCCGCCGTCTCCGGGTCCCTCTTCTCCAGTCCCTCGAAGCATCTTCGGGCCGTGTCCGTCAGCCTCGCGCGCCGCGCGAACTTGTCCCACGACAGCGCCTCCGCGCCCAGGAACGCCGCCGAGGTGCCCTCCGCCCGGTGGCGTTCCACCTCCAGTTGCCAGGCGCGGTCTCGGGCCGTGACCAGGCCCTGTGCGTGGGCCAGCGCTGCTGTCGTGGCCTCGCGGAGGTGGGGGACGCCGAAAGCGTCGCGGTACGTGGTCATTCTGTGCCGCCCCTTGATTTTAGGTTAGCCTTGCCTAAGTTGAGCAGCGTACGGGAGAGGTGGAGGCGGTATGGCGCAGGGGCGGGGCTGGGAAGGTGCGGTTCTGAAGCTCATGCGGGCCAGGGACTTCACCCTCACGGTGACGGCGAACGAGCAGGTCAGCGCGGAGTACCGGCGGATCGGGGTCACGGACGGCGGGCTGCTCGCCGCGAACCCCGTGCATCCGACCATGTGGGTGCGGCTGTGGTTCCAGAACGCCGGGCGGCCCCATCAGCGGGCGTACACGCTGGTCGATCCCGACCCGGAGAGCGGTACGTTCGCGTTGGAGTTCGCGCTGCATGAGGGCGCCGCCAGCGACTGGGCTCGCGGGGTCGAGGTCGGGGGCACGATCGAGGCGACCGTCCAGGGGACCGGGTTCGAGAGTCCCGTACCCGCGCCCACCCACATCCTCGCGATCGGCGATCCCGCGTCGCTGCCCGCGATCAACTCCCTGCTGGACTCGATGAGTTCCGTGCCGGCCACGGTGTGGTTCGAGGGCGGGGAAGGCGAGTTGCCGGTCCGGCACGGGGTGCGGCGGGTGCCGCGTGGGGAGTTGGTCGAGCGGGTTCGGCGGGAGTTGCCGGAGGTGCTGGCCGGGGCGGAGGCGCCGTACGTGTGGATCGCGTGCGACACCCGTACGACTCGGACGCTCTCCGCGTACGTCCGTAAGGAACTCGGCGTCTCCAAAGAGCGCGTCCATGCGCTCGGGTACTGGCGCGCGGGGTGACCTCTTCGGCGGGATCATCTGGGTATGGACGTCACTCTGCATCTTGCGCAGGATTCCGAGGCCGATGAACTGCTCGGGCGGTCGGCTCTGGCGGCGCTGGTGGGGATGCTGCTGGATCAGCAAGTGCCGATGGAGTGGGCCTTCAAGGGGCCTCGGACCATCGCGGATCGGCTGGGGGTCGATGATCTCGATGCGCGGGAGATCGCCGGGATGGATCCTGAGCGGTTCGCTGCGCTGCTTTCCGAGAAGCCTGCGGTGCATCGGTATCCCGGGTCCATGGCCAAGCGGGTTCAGCAGCTGTGTCAGTTCCTTGTCGAGCACTATGACGGGGACGCGGAGGGGGTGTGGGCCGGAGTGGGGAGTGGGGGTGAGTTGTTGAAGCGGCTGGAGGGGTTGCCGGGGTTCGGGAAGCAGAAGGCTCAGATTTTTCTGGCGTTGTTGGGTAAGCAGGTGGGGGTTCGGCCGAAGGGGTGGCGGGAGGCTGCGGGGAGTTATGGGGAGGCCAAGGTTTTCAGGTCTGTCGCGGATATTACTGACGAGGACTCTTTGGCCAGAGTTCGGGCATATAAGCAGGAAAAGAAGCGGGCTGCCAAAGAGGGTTGAGTTCACAGTGCGGACCGTATGTGGCTGGTCGCGCAGTTCCCCGCGCCCCTAAATGCCCT
Organism: Streptomyces saintjeani; assembly: GCF_055409605.1. Classification (NCBI taxonomy): domain Bacteria; kingdom Bacillati; phylum Actinomycetota; class Actinomycetes; order Kitasatosporales; family Streptomycetaceae; genus Streptomyces; species Streptomyces saintjeani. The sequence continues at coordinate 4,551,737 of NZ_CP189624.1, forward strand.
TTGCGCTCCCCCGAATGGGTTGAATCCGTGTTCCTTACGACTCGACCCCCGCGCGCCTTGGGCATCCCCCTTGTGTGAGTGGTGCACGGCTTCTTTCTCGATCGCGGCTCTGGCTGCGGGCGTTGGTCGTGGTGCTCGCGCTCCTGGTGCCCGGGGAAGCCTGCACGGTTCCCTGTGTGGCCATGGCTGTCGAAAGTGTCGAGTACGAAGTTGTCGACAGCGGACTCAGACCGTCGGCGGCGCGTGTCGTGACGGTGTTGCGGCCGGCGGCGGTTCAGAAAGTGGCCGTCGAATCGTTTGACAAGGCGCCGGGATTTTTCATCGACACCCCGGCGACTTTCGGTATTTCCTCCGTGCGTTGTGTCGTTCTGCGGTGCTGATGAGAGCGGTGTGAAGAACCCCCCTCATCCCTCACTCAGAGCTAGGAAACACAGCCATGCCCACAGATCCTTATGCGGTCCTGCGTGCACTGTTGCGCGCGGAAGCTCGGCGTACGGCGCCCACGGAGAAGCGGACGGAAAACGAGCAGCAGCCCCAGTCCCAGGCTGAGCAGAGCCGCTAGCTGAAAAGGTGGCGGACCGAAAGGAACCGGTCCGCCACCTCACCGCCTTCTCCTCGCCGTACCGAAGAGGGACCGCGTGATTTCCCGGCCCAGTTGCGTACCGATCGACCGCGCCAGGGATTTGAACATGCCGCTGCCTACGACCTGTTCCACCATCGACGACTGGCGCTCCTCCCGCTCACGAGGAACCTCCGTCTTCTCCGCCGGACGCCGCTGGAGTTTCTCGTAAGCCGATTCTCTGTCCACAGCCTGTGCATAACGTTCGTGGAGCGGGGACGCCGTCACCGCCTGGTCCAGGACGCCCGCGTCGATCGGCCCCATCAGCGACTCCGGCGCCCGAAGTCGCGTCGCCGCAACGGGCGTCGGCGCACCCTTCTCGCTCAGGACGGTCACGACCGCCTCCCCCGTTCCCAGCGACGTCAGAAGTTCCTCAAGGTCGTACGCGGAATTCGGGAACGTCTTGACGGTCGCTTTCAGCGCTTTCTGGTCGTCCGGGGTGAATGCGCGCAATGCGTGCTGGACGCGGTTGCCGAGCTGGGCGAGAACGTCGGCGGGAACGTCCTTCGGCGTCTGCGTGACGAAGAAAACGCCGACCCCTTTTGAGCGGATGAGGCGGACGGTCTGGGTGATGGAGTCGAGGAACGCCTTCGAGGCGCCGTTGAAGAGGAGGTGCGCCTCGTCGAAGAAGAAGACGAGTCTGGGTTTCTCCGCGTCACCGATCTCCGGGAGGTCGTGGAAGAGGTCGGCCAGCAGCCACATCAGGAATGTGGAGAAGAGTTGCGGTTTGTCCTGGATCGCCGGGAGTTCCAGGACCGACACGATTCCCCGGCCGTCGGGGGACAGCCGTAGGAAATCGGCCGTGTCGAATTCGGGTTCGCCGAAGAAGTCGGACATGCCCTGCGCCTCGAAGGCGGTCAGGGAACGCAGGATCACTCCCGCCGTCGCCGTAGAAAGGCCGCCGATCGTTGTCAGTTCCGCCTTGCCCTCGTCGGACGTGAGGAAGGCGACCACCGCGCGGAGGTCCTTGAGGTCGAGGAGTTCGAGGCCCTTCGTGTCGGCGTAGTGGAAGATCAGGCCGAGGGACTGCTCCTGGGTCGGGTTGAGCTGGAGGACCTTGGAGAGCAGGACCGGGCCGAAGCTGGTGATGGTGGCGCGTACGGGGATGCCGTGGCCGATGCCGCCGAGGGCGTAGAAGTCGGCGGGGAAACCGGCGGGGCTCCAGCTCTGGCCCACTTCGGCCGCCCTGGCCCGCACTTTCTCGCCCGCCTCGCCGGGTGCCGAGATGCCCGACAGGTCGCCCTTCACGTCCGCGAGGAAGACCGGGACCCCCTGCGCCGAGAGCTGTTCCGCGATCAACTGGAGCGTCTTCGTCTTGCCGGTGCCCGTCGCGCCCGCAACCAGGCCGTGGCGGTTGAGGACGGGCAGCGGGATACGTACGGGGGCCTCGGGGTGGGGCGTGTTCTCCCAGAGGAGGGCGCCGAGGTCGAGCGCGGGGCCCGTGAAGGCGTACCCGGCCGCGATCTCCGTGACCTCGGCCGGGGTCGGCCCGTTCGCGCCCGTCGGCTGCGGCTGCGTACTCATCGCCTGTCCCTCGTTCCCGGTTTGCCTCGGTACATGACGTTATTTGCAGCGTCGCACTCCGTCGCCGTGGCTGCGCCCGGAAGGTCTGGGCCGGTAGGCTTTCCGTGTGATCTTCAAGCGCATCGGAAACGGCCGGCCGTACCCCGACCACGGCCGGGAGAGCACCCGGCAGTGGGCGGACGTCGCACCGCGCCCGGTCCGCCTCGATCAGCTCGTGACCACGAAGCAGCAGCTCGATCTGGAGACCCTGCTCGCGGAGGACTCGACGTTCTACGGCGACCTCTTCGCGCACGTCGTGAAGTGGCAGGGCGATCTGTATCTGGAGGACGGGCTGCACCGGGCGGTGCGGGCCGCGCTTCAGCAGCGGCAGGTGCTGCATGCGCGGGTGCTCGAACTGGAGTGACGTCCACCCGTGGGTGGCCTCGTTGCCCCTTTCGGGTGCAATCCATGCGACCGGGCGGTGTCGGATGATCGTTTATTCGTCATGGGCGCGCTGGAGCACTACGCTGCGCCCATGAGCATGCTGACTCCCCCCGGCATGGGCGGCAAGTACCGCATCACAGGCGACAAGTACCCGCGCATGCGGCGATCTCGGCGGCGAGGTCGGCTCGTTGTGGGCGTCGTCGCGTGCGGAGCCGTGCTCGGGGTTGCGGGGTGGGGGACCATGCAGCTCGTGGATGTCTTCACCGGTGGTGGTGGGACGGCGTCCGCGGCGTCCCGGTCCGGCGACTGTGCGCCCAAGAAGGCGGTTCCCACTACGGCCGCTGTGGTGCTTCCCAAGCCTGCGCAGATCACTGTGAACGTCTTCAACGCGACCACCCGTAGTGGGCTCGCCAAGACCACCGCTGATGAGTTGAAGAAGCGGGGGTTCAAGGTGGGGCAGGTCGGGAACGCGCCTGCGCAGTTCGACAAGAAGGTTGCGGGGACCGGGGTGTTGGTGGGATTGCCTGCCGCGTCCGGGACTTCGCTGTCCGTACTCGGGGTTCAACTGCCGGGTGCTCAGCGGCGGATGGACGCGGCCCGGAAGGACGCGTCCGTCGACCTCGTCATCGGGAACGGGTTCAAGACGCTGGCTGCGCCGGGCGATGCGACCAAGGCTCTCGCTGTGTTGAGCGCGCCTAAGGCCGCCAACGAGGGTGCCAAGAAGGGTTGTTGAGCGGGTGCGGGTGCGTTGTGGCTTGTCGCGCAGTTCCCCGCGCCCCTAAAGAACCACAACGCCCCCTGCCCTGAGAAGGAACCGCTACTCCGCCGCGCCGTACAGGCGATCCCCCGCGTCTCCCAACCCCGGCACGATGTACCCCTGTTCGTTCAAGTGGTCGTCCACCGCTGCCGTCACCACCGTCACCGGTGCGCCCGCCAGTTCGCGTTCCATGACCTCGACGCCCTCGGGGGCCGCGAGCAGGACGACCGCCGTCACGTCGTCCGCGCCCCGGCGGATCAGTTCGCGGATCGCCGCGACCAGGGTGCCGCCCGTGGCCAGCATCGGGTCCAGGACGTACACCTGGCGGCCCGAGAGGTCCTCGGGCATCCGGGTGGCGTACGTGGACGCCTCCAGGGTCTCCTCGTTGCGGATCATGCCGAGGAAGCCGACCTCCGCCGTGGGCAGGAGGCGGACCATGCCGTCGAGCATGCCGAGGCCCGCGCGGAGGATCGGTACGACGAGGGGGCGGGGGTAGGACAGCTTCACGCCGGTCGTCTCGGTGACCGGGGTGACGATGTCGACCTGTTCCGTACGGACGTCCCGGGTCGCCTCGTAGGCGAGGAGGGTGACCAGTTCGTCGGCGAGGCGGCGGAAGGTCGCCGAGTCCGTGCGCTGGTCGCGGAGCGTGGTGAGCTTGTGAGCGACCAGAGGGTGGTCGACGACGTGGAGACGCATACGTCCAGATTAACCGGGCACGCATCCGGGTCGCTCTGGCGTCGGACCCCCTTCGTACCCCCCTTCGCATGCCTGAGGTAAAGATCACCGCCGTCTCTCCGTCCTCAAGCCCCGCCCGTGCTCTGCCAGATGGCAAAGCCGCGTACGATCCGCTGTTGGCGGAAGCGAGTGCGCTGGTGGGGTCGTGGGGATCCGCGATCAAAATGCCGGACACAGGGTGCCGAAGACGTCCCCTGGAGCCCTTGTTTCTGCCACGATTTCGAGTGGGTGGGGCTCGGGGCCGACGCCTCTGGACCACCTGAAGACCTCCGCCGGGGGGACCCCCAACCGGCACACCTTTGACCAGCTGGGAGAGTCACGGTGTACTTCGCCGCACTGCTCGCGCGCACCGAAGACGGGTGGGAAGCGAGCGACACAGAGCTCGACGACGTGGAAACCCTGTCGGATCTGGCCGACCTGGCCCGCGAGTCGTCCGTGGACGACGACACGGTCCTGGTCCTGATCGAGCAGGAGGACGCCTGGTTCAGCGTCGTCCGCGTGGACGGCGAGGACGATCCCCGCGTCTACGTCTCGGACGCCGCGGTGGCCGCCCGCAGTTCGTACGGCGAGGTCCTGCTCGCCGACCTGCTCGCCAAGGATTCCGCCGACGACCTGGACGCGCTGGACCTGGACGGCACCGAGGACGGCGAACAGGACGAGGGCTCCGACGAGGAGCCGGCCGGCGAGGCCGTCCCGCACGGCCCGGTCGGCGACCCGCGTCTCCTCGACGACCTCGGCATCTCGGAGAAGCGGCTCCAGTCCTTCGACCGCGACGCGCTCGGCGAGATCGCGGACGCGCTCGGCGCGACGGAGATGCTGGAAGCCGTCCGCTGACCCCCGACCCCGTACGCGACCCCTGGCACCCCGCGATGCGGCTCGCCCTCGCCGAGGCGGAGCGAGCCGGTCCGGACGTCCCCGTCGGGGCGGTCGTCCTCGGTCCGGACGGTACGACGGTGCTGGCCGCCGCGCACAACGAGCGTGAGGCGACCGGCGATCCGACCGCGCACGCGGAGGTGCTGGCGCTGCGCCGGGCGGCGTCGGCGCTGGGTGCGTGGCGGCTCGTCGACTGCACGCTCGTCGTGACCCTCGAACCGTGCGTGATGTGTGCCGGCGCGCTGGTGCAGTCCCGTGTCGACCGGGTGGTCTACGGCGCGCGGGACGACAAGGCGGGTGCCGCCGGTTCGGTCTGGGACGTCGTACGGGACCGGCGTCTCAACCATCGTCCCGAGGTGATCGGCGAGGTCCTCGCGGGGGCCTGCGCGGCCCTCCTGACCAGCTTCTTCCGTGACCGCTGATACCGATTTCCGACCAGCCGACCCGGTGCGGTAAGGTCTCTCTCGGTAGCGTGTCCGAGCGGCCGAAGGAGCTCGCCTCGAAAGCGAGTGTGGCGCAAGTCACCGAGGGTTCAAATCCCTCCGCTACCGCTCGTGAATGAAGGGCCTCGCCGATACGGCGGGGCCCTTCGAGTGTGTTGAGAACTTGGTCAAATCCCGTGCCCTGTACGGTCAATACGATGAAATGCTTGGCGCGAAAGCTACACTCGCGCCCGGTAGCCAGGGGGATCCAAGTCGCAGGGGAGGCGCGGTGGCGGTGCAGGCCAAGAAGATCGCCGTCTACGTGCTCGTCGTGTTCGTGCTGTACGTGATCATCACGGACCCGGCCAGGGCGGCGGACTACGTCCAGCTAGGGTTCGAGGGCATATCCAACGCGGCGAAGGCCATCGGGGACTTCTTCACGTGGCTCGCCGACGGGGCCAAGTAGCCGCTCTGCCTTCATGGGAGCGTCCGATGATCCGCCACCTGGTCCTGTTCAAGCTCAACGACGGTGTCACGCGCGAGGACGAGCGCGTGGTGGCCGGGGAGGCCGCGTTCCGGGCGCTGCCGGGGCAGATCGAGGACGTCGAGTTCTGGGAGCTCGGCTGGAACCTCTCGGACCGGCCGATCGCGTACGACTTCGCGATCAACTCGTCGTTCGCGGACGCTCAGGCGTTGAAGCGGTACGCCGAGCACCCCGCGCACCAGGCCGGGGTGGCGCTGTGGCGTGAGTTCGCGACGTGGGTCGTGGCGGACTACGAATTCTGAGATTTCGGGGTTTAGGAGCTAACTCTCCCCTTCCATCCCTCAACACGGCGTTATGCGGTGCTTGCACACAGTGGTGATGTCTTGTGATGCTATGACCGCTTTTGACGGATGAACGGCGGATGAAGAGGTGGCGTTGCCCGTGTCGGCCAGTACTGCGCCACCCCAACCGGATGAGGAAACGGTTCCGGAGCTCTCCGAGAGACAGCGCCGGGGCGCGGACACCCGGGCCCTGACGACCGTCCTCTTCGGCCAGCTCAAGGAGTTGCCGCCGGGTACGCCGGAGCACCGCCGGGTGCGTACGGCGCTCATCGAGGCGAACCTCCCGCTCGTGCGCTACGCCGCCGCGCGCTTTCGCTCCCGCAACGAACCGATGGAGGACGTCGTCCAGGTCGGGACGATCGGTCTGATCAACGCGATCGACCGCTTCGACCCCGACCGGGGCGTCCAGTTCCCGACGTTCGCGATGCCGACGGTCGTCGGCGAGATCAAGCGGTACTTCCGCGACAACGTGCGCACCGTCCACGTACCCCGCCGCCTCCACGAGCTGTGGGTGCAGGTCAACGGCGCGACGGAGGATCTGACCACCGCGTACGGCCGTACCCCCACGACCGCCGAGATCGCCGAGCGGCTGCGGATCGGGGAGGACGAGGTGCTGTCCTGCATCGAGGCCGGCCGCTCGTACCACGCGACCTCCCTGGAGGCCGCGCAGGAGGGCGACGGGCTGCCGGGGCTGCTGGACCGGATCGGGTACGAGGATCCCGCGCTGGACGGCGTCGAGCACCGCGACCTCGTACGGCACCTGCTCGTGCAGCTGCCGGAGCGGGAGCAGCGGATTCTGCTGCTGCGTTACTACAGCAATCTGACCCAGTCGCAGATCAGCGCCGAACTGGGGGTCTCGCAGATGCACGTGTCCCGGCTGCTCGCCCGGTCCTTCCAGCGGCTGCGGTCCGCGAACCGGATCGAGGCGTAGATCCTCCCGGTTGCGGGAATCGTAAGCAGGATCGATACGTCACCGTCGCGAGCGAATCGTCCCTCCGGCCCTTTTGGGGCCGATTCGGGCTGAGACCTCGTCATACACCGTCTGTGCAGGGGTGTTTCGTCAGTCACATGTCGACATGTCACTACAGCGTGTTGCCGACATGTGACATTCTGCCGGAAGCGCGTTTGCCGAGGCTTCGGCTCCGGTATTCAGGTGAAGGCCGACGTTCCACCCGGAGCGCCAGCCCCGACCGTCCCGCGACCCAAAGGGGGTGGCATGTCCGCAGACCAGGGCAGCTCGAAGGTGCTCACGCTCGAGAAGAGCGCGTCCGCGCCCGCCGTGCCCGCCGAGCCGGACCCGCTCGACGACGTCACGGCCGACGTCCCGGCACTCACCGCCGGACCGGCTCCGGCGCTTCCCGCCCCCACGGAGGCGATCGACACCCGGACCCTGTCCCGCTCCCTGTTCCTGCGGCTCGCCGCGCTCGACGAGGACAGCCCCGAGCGTCCGTACGTCCGTGACACGCTGATCGAACTCAACCTCCCGCTCGTCCGGTACGCGGCTGCTCGCTTCCGGTCCCGCAACGAGCCGATGGAGGACATCGTCCAGGTCGGCACGATCGGGCTCATCAAGGCGATCGACCGGTTCGACTGTGAGCGCGGGGTCGAGTTCCCGACCTTCGCGATGCCTACCGTCGTCGGCGAGATCAAGCGGTTCTTCCGGGACACGTCCTGGTCCGTGCGGGTGCCTCGGCGCCTTCAGGAGCTGCGACTTGCTCTGACCAAGGCCAGCGACGAGCTGTCCCAGCGGCTCGATCGGTCCCCCACCGTGCCTGAACTCGCCGCGGTTCTGGGGGTGTCGGAGGAGGACGTCGTCGACGGGCTCGCCGTCGGCAACGCGTACACGGCTTCGTCTCTCGACTCGCCCGCTCCCGAAGACGACGGTGGCGAAGGGTCGTTGGCGGATCGGCTGGGGTACGAGGACACGGCGCTTGAGGGCGTCGAGTACCGGGAGTCCCTGAAGCCGCTGCTCGCGAAGCTGCCGCCCCGTGAGCGCCGGATCATCATGCTGCGGTTCTTCGCGAACATGACTCAGTCGCAGATCGGGGAAGAGGTCGGGATCTCGCAGATGCACGTCTCGCGGTTGCTCACGCGGACGTTGGCTCAGCTGCGGGACGGTCTCATCTCCGACTGACGTTCTTTTGCAGGGCAGTTGGCCGCCGAGGGGTTCTTCGGCGGCCTTGCTGTTTTTCTAGGCCCTGGTGATCGTCGCGGCCACGACGAGGCTGATGACGCTGGTGGCCGTGAGGAGGATCGTCCACAGGGTCGGGGCGAACTTGGGGGTGGGGAGCGGGGGTTGGGGGGTGCGGGGTGGGGGTGCGATGCGGGGTGGGGGTGTTGCGTAGGTCGGGGGGACCTGGGTGATCTGGCTGGGGTGGGGGGAGTTGGGGCGGCGAGGGGTGAGGGCGTGGGGGTTGGTGTGGGGGTTGGTGTGGGGTGTCACTCGGCGAGGGCCTTCGGGTGCGCCTGCGTGTGGTGGCGGCGCAGGAGGACGTTCGCGTCCGTGGCCGCGCTGTAGTCCTTGGCCTTGTGCGCCGTCCTGCGGAGGGTGGCGAGTTCGTCGCAGGTGGCGCAGTTGGGGTACGGGCGCGGGGGTGCGCTCAGGTCGATCGCCGGCTCCAACGGGGGGTTCTTCGCGGGGTCGTTGCGGGTGAGGTGGTTGGCCGCCTTCACTCCGGCGCCGATGCGTTCGCTGTCGGTGGGGGGCCGGAGGGTCTCGGGGTCGGCCTGCCACTCGGTGCCGCCGCCGACGGGGCGGAGCATGGCGTACTTGCCGAGGAGGGCCTGGTATTCGCCGACCTTGTCGAGGGCGGGGTCGTAGAGGAGGGTTCCGGGTTCCATGGGTTTCTGTCCTTTCGCCCAAGTTCTGTACGGAATGCGGCAGTTGTAATACTCTGCGTATTCCTGGGTAGTACGAGGATGGCCCATGGACGGTGGTCGTACAGGTCGAATCGGGTCTGGTGCACCGCTTGTTGGCTTCGTGCACCGGCTAGGACGGAGGGGACAGGATGTCGCGGAGGCTGCCGATCACCGGGATGAGCCAAGAGCCGAGGGAACGGTTCCGGCAGGTGATCAAGGAGTACCGGGAGCAGCAGAGGTTGAGCTTCAGGGAGTTGTCTAAGAGGTTGGGATGGGATCAGTCGCTGCTCAGCAGGTTGGAAAGCGGGGCGACGATCGGGAGTCCGCAACTCGCCATGGGGCTGGACACGTTCTACGGGACGACGCCGCTCATCTTGACGTTGTGGGAGTTGGCGGCTGCGGATGCCGCCCAGTTCCGGCCGCAGTACCAGCAGTACATGAAGTACGAGGCGATGGCGCTCGCGCTGTGGCACTACGGCGTGAGCAGGCCCCCAGGGTTGCTCCAGACAGCCGGGTACGCACGTGAAGCACTTGCGGCGGGTGGCTTGTTCGACGGGGAGGAACTGGAGCAACAGATTGATGCCCGTACCGGTCGGCAGGCGATCTTGGAGGGGGAGGGAGCGCCGACGTTCCGCACGATCCTCTGGGAAGCGGTGTTGCGGAACTCCCTGCGTGATCCGGCCGCGTGGCGCGAGCAGTTGGAGTACTTGGTGGAGGCATCGGCGCGTCCCAACATCACCATCCAGGTACTGCCGTTCGGCGCAGGGCTGCACCCCCTCGACGGCAACTCCATGATGTTCCTCAAGCTCCCGGACAACAGGACCGTCGCCTACACGGAAAACGACGTACGGGGCGATCTGTTCGAGGAAACGCACGTGGTCGGCCCTCTGAACCGTGCCTATGATTCCGTACGTGACTTGGCGTACAACCCAGCCGAGTCACGCCGGTTCATCATGCGGATGCTGGAGGAAGTGCCATGCGAGCGATCGACCTGAGCAACATCACGTGGCACAGGAGCAGCTACAGCAACTCGTCCGGCGGCGAGTGCCTCGAAGTCTCCGCCGACCTACTGAACATGGCCGACTGGCACAAGAGCAGCTACAGCAACTCCGACGGCGGCCAGTGCCTCGAATTCGCCCCCAACCTCCCCTCCCTCGTCCCCGTCCGCGACAGCAAAGACCCCTCCCTCGGCGCCCTCCTCTTCACCGCCGCCTCCTGGAACACCTTCGTCGACTCGGTCAAGTGACCCGGACCTACGTCCTCGACGGCACCCGGATCCACACCCTCGACGACTTCTGGCTCACCCTCGGCTCCGCCGTCAACGGACCCGGCGGCTACTTCGGCCGCAACCTCGACGCCCTCGTCGACTGCCTGCGCGGCGGCTTCGGCACCCCCGACGACGGCGACTACGTCATCGAGTGGCACCACCACGACGTATCCCGCGAACACCTCGGACACCCAGAAACGGCCCGCCAGTTGGAGCTCCGCCTCGCCCACTGCCACCCCACGAACCGCCCCTCAGTCCTCGCGGACCTCACGGCGGCCAGAGAGGGCCGGGGCGACACCGTGTACGACTGGCTCCTGACCATCTTCGAGGACCACGCACCCGGCGTACTGCGGCTGCGGTGAGGTCAGGACGGCCGGGCGGTGACGATCAACGTCCCCAAGGCCCCCTCCTCCCGGTTCGGCCACACCCGCGCCCTCACGCCAGTGAACCCGTGCCGCTTCAGGATGTCCGTCCACTGCTCCGCGCTGTACTGCCAACGGCACACGGTCAGTTGGCCCTCCCTGCCCTCCAGCCACCTCCCGCCCATCCGCTGCGCGCCGTACTGACCCGCGACGGGCTCCCGGTGCGAGAACGCGAACGTGCCGCCGGGAGCGAGGCGTTGCCGTACGAGGGGGAACAGCTCATCGGGGTCGACGAACCACACCGCACCCCACGTCGAGTAGATCGCGTCGAACTGCCGTGTCCCGTCGGCGAGATACGCGCACGCCTCCGCCTCCACGAACGTCAACTCCGCGATGTGGGACCAGAAACGCCGAGCCCGGTCGATCTGGACGCCGGAGAAGTCCACGGCGGTGACCTCGGTACCGTGGCCGGCCAGGTACGCGGCGTTCTCCCCCTCGGCCGGACCCAAGTCCAGCGCTGTGGCCGGGGAGTTGAGGAGTTCCGCGCCGGGGCCGCCGTCGTCCGCTCCTGTCCAGTCGAAGCGCTGCGCCGCAGGGGGTTCCTGGAGAGCGGGACGGTACTTGTCCCAGTACTCGGGCGGGGTGGTGGGTGCTGCGCCGGACATGGGTTCCTCCGGGAGTCATGTGGCTTGGTGGAGCGAACGCGGACCGCCTCAGTGGAGAGCATGACCAAAGACCACCCCTGTTCAGAGGCGTGGCAGGCGCAGGCCAGGCATCTGCGAGTGCCTCAAGTGCTGCCCACCGCCGTAGACATGCAGGGTGAACGTCTCCGGGCCCGGTCGGCCCGCCTCGTCATACGCGGACAGCACGGTCTCGATCCGCTCCCATAGCCGTACGGGTCCGCTCTCACGCACTTCCCAGTGGCCGTCAGTTGGTGTGAGGGTGGCAGCGGAGCCGGTCACGACGTCGACCAGGTGCACCACATCGCCGACTTCTGTCATCTGCGCGTCCGGTACGGCGCATTGGGCGAGGAACCGGGGATGGAACGCTTCCACCGTGCCGGCAGTGATCCGGTCCGGACTGTGCCGGGCAGGACGGCTGCTCTTCGGGAGTCCTGCGGCCCAGTGAGCGGGATTACCGAAGGCCGGTGCCGCGTGGGTACGGGCGGACATGAACGACACTGTGCCGGGAAGGAGTTGTCCTTCCGCAGTACCGTCGTCGTGCACGGTGAGCAGGACACGCGCATAGCCGTAGAGCCAGCCGGACAGGGTCAGCAGGACCTTTCCCCCGGGCCGGACCTGAGCGAGAAGAGCGGGTGGCACGGCGCGGAAGGAGCAGGCGGCGACGATCCGGTCGAAGGGCGCCTCGGGCCAGTAGCCGTACAAACCGTCGACCACAGCGAGGGTGGGCGTATAGCCGCAGGCATCCAGCGCGTCTGCGGCCCGCTCCAACCGACGGGGATCGACTTCGATGGAGGTGACGGCGGCCGATCCGAGGCGCTCGCAGGCCAGTGCGGTGGAATAACCGGTGCCGGTGCCGATCTCCAGAACCGTATGGCCGTCGTGGAATTCGGCGTCCGCCCACATCCGCACGACCAGTGACGGCAAGGTGGACGAAGATGTGAGAGCACCACCACGCCTGACCTGCGGGGATTTCCAGTCCGGTTCAGCGCCGTCAAGCTGAGTGATCAGCGTGGTGTCGGAATAGGCACTGGTGAGCCAACGGCCGTGGTCCGACTCGGCGGTAACGGGTTCCCACACCGTCAGGCCCTGGCTGTCAGTGTCGTCGGCGGGCAGATAGAAGCCGGGGACGAACCGGTGCCGGGGTACTGTCCGGACGGCTTCCCGCCAGCCGGGATCGTTCAGGACTCCCTTGTCGGTGAGAGCCTGGGTCAGGGTTCGGCGTAGGTGGGCGGCGTCGGTCTCCAGGTCGGCGGACGTCATCAGGTCCCGCCTCCTTCCATGCTCAGGATGTCGGCGAAAGCGGCGGCGATCTGGTCGGCATCAGGCAGCCAGCCCCACTGGCCGTTGGGGTTGCATTCGATGAACACCCAGTCCTGCGTGACCGTTCCGTCACCGGTCAGGGCGAAGTCGAAGCACCCGAAGACCAGACCGAACTCCCGTAGATAGCTCAGAGTGGCCTCGGCGATCGGAACGGGCACCGCGATGGGGTTGTGGTCGAGAGCGTCCCAGTCGCCGCTTCTCCAGTCCAGATCGCCGGTGGGCGTGGTGATCCGCTGAGCGAAGATCCGGTTACCGACCACGGTCATCCGTACGTCGGCGACCTTGGGGATCTCGGCCTGGAACATATGAGCGGTGACCTCGATCGAGTCGTCGAACGTGTCAGGGTCGACCCTCTGTGCCCAGATCACTCCGGCACACCCGTCATCGGAGGGTGGCAGGCCGCGGAAGGACTTGTAGATGACAGGTGCGTGCTCGGCGGCGAACTTCCGCGCCGCGTCCGCGTCGTTGGTGACCAGGGTGGGTGGGATCTGGAGGCCGAGTCGGGCGGCGGTCTGCAACTGGGCGGGTTTGAAGTCGGCGCGGGAGGTGGCGGCGGGGTGGTTGACGTACAAGGCACCAGGCAGGTGGGTCAGCAGTCCACCCAGGCCGTAGCGGGCCTCGGCGGTGGCGAAGTCGCGGACTTGCGGGGGCAGATGCTGGAACGGCCACGGGCTGGGGCGACGGTAGTAGACCGCCGCCACCTGCCCGAGATCCAGCTCTCGGCTGGTGGTGCGCAGCCGACCGCTCCAGCGCGTCTTCGCGCCACCGATCGTCGCACCGAAGCGCAACGCGGGGCCGATGTCAGCCGGGTCGGCCCGAACCACGTGCACGTCGCGGGCCGCTACGGACTCCACCACCCAGTCGGCGGTGACGTCCTCCAGTGCGGTGACGACCAGAACGGTGAGCTTCATGGATCAGTCCGACGTGTAGTCGACGTTGTTGTCGTCGTTGGTCTGCGGCTGCTGAGGCCCACTGCCGTCGCCGCCGCCTCCGGACTTGGTCGTGGTGCCGCTGCTCTTGTTGGTGCCGTGCTTGGCCATCTCCACGATCTGGCCGACGGTGTCGGTGTAGACGGCGGTCTGGGTGGCCGCGTTCATCTCGACGGTCGCGTACGCCGCCGGGCCGACCGGCAGCCGGTCGGTGACCAGCCTCATCGCCCACGGAGTGGGGAGTACAGGTGTCGCCACGCGTGTTCCTTTCCCTTGCGTCTCGTACCGCTGCACACTGCCTCGTACGGATAGCCGGACGGCTACCGCTCCAGCAGAATCCCCCTCCGGCCGTATCCCCGGCCAGTACCGTAGAGGTCGCGAATCGTGGCGAAATTGCCACGTTCCGTGACCGAAGATTCGGGGAGGGCTTGACGACGATGACCGGCAGAACAGGCAACCCGCACCTGACCTTATGGATCGCGGCCACCGGCCTGTCCCACAGTGAGATCGCTCGTCGGATCGCTATGGAAGCGATCCATCGAGGTCACCGACAGATCGCACCCGACGCCACCCGTATCCGTCGCTGGATCGATGGTGAACGTCCCCGCCCACCCGTACCCGCGCTGCTCGCGACGGTAGTCTCCAGCGCACTCGGCCAATCACTCACCCCGGGTGATCTCGGCCTGACGGCCACCATGCCCAGGCTGGACAACATCCAGCTCCCGATGCTGACCGAGGCAGCTGCCCAGACCCTGGCCGGATGGACCCAGATGGATCTCTTCCTTGATCGCCGCGACACCCTCAAGCTCGCCCTCGGCACGCCGCTGATCCTCGCGGCCGAGCGGATGCTGGGCGGTACCGCCCGCAGGCTGGACCACGTCGCCAAGGGCTTCGACACAGACACGACCCTTGCGCTGGAGGAGGTCATCGCGTTCTTCGCGAAGGCCGACGCTTCCAAAGGCGGCGGCCTGTACCGGTCCGCGATCGTCGCCCAGCTCGCCGAAGTCGCCCGCCGCATCACCAACGGTGTCCCGGCCAAGCTGAAGGCCCGGGTCTTCACGGCGACCGCCGATCTGGCAGCCCTGGCCGGGTGGGTCAGCCACGACTGCGGCCGGTACGCCACCGCTCAGCGGTACTGGTCCTACGGCATCTACGCGGCCTCGGAAGCCGGGCAACCTGATCGTGGGGTGGAGATCATCACCCGCATGTCCCACCAGATGATCTACCTCGGGCATCTACAAGACGCTCTCGGTCTGCTCGGCGTCGCCGCCCCGAAGGCCGGCATCCCCTCCACCAAGGCGCTGGTCGCCTCTCAGACCGGCCGGGTCCACGCCGCCCTCGGCGACGAACGAAGTGCCGAGCGATATCTCGGTCAGGCGGACGAACTCGTCGCGGACGGCCTGGGTGACGTCCCCGGCTGGATGGACTACTTCGACGCCGCTGAGCACGCCGGCGCCCGCGCGGTCTCCGCCCGCGACCTGAACGGCATCGGCGACCGCCGCCGCGCCAGCGTCCACTTCACCGATGCTCTCGCCCTGCGTAGGCCCGGCTTCGAGCGGGTGAAAGTCATGGACCGCGTGGGCCTGGCTGCCGCGCTGTTCGACGAGGGGGAGCCGGAGCGGGCCGCCGCAGCTGCTCAGCAAGCCCTTGATGAGGCAACCCGGGTGGACTCCGCGCTCGTCGCCTCCCGGCTCAACACACTCCTGGACGCCTCCCGTCCCTACAGGACGGCCGTAGCGGACGAGGTCCGCACGCGCGCCGCCGATCTCGCGGCAGCACGTCCGACAGCGGTCGCTGCCTGAGACCATCGGTTCCATGGGCAAGCACTCCCGGCCCGGACCGCCGAACCAGCAGTCCCGCGCCACACCACGCGTCGACCCCACCGACCCACTCGCTCCGTACAGCAAGCGGCGCATTCCACCTATGGACGTCTGGCGACGCCACCGTCCGCTGCACGGTGGCGGGACCCACCTCCGCCCTGCCGAACCCCGGGTACTGGAGCAGTGGAGCGGGTTCTCGTACGAACCCGTGGGCACCGCCGCGAATCTCACGGAGGCTCGGCGGTGGGCGGCTGAACAAGCACCCGGCGACGAACCACCAGCGAACTGACCGTACGCGATCGAGTTCCGGTCACCCCGTGGAATCAAGGCGCGGGCGACCACAGCGGCGAGGCAGACGGACGAGCAGGCGCGCGTGCTACCGGCGCCACAGGCGAGGCCCAGGATCTGACGGTGCACTCGTCGATCAGCGCGGCAGCCGGGCTCTGGTTACGAGGCGCACAACGCCCTCGCCGAGCACGGCTTCATCTGTCCCGACGGCCGCGACTGGCGCTTCCGCGCCGACTTCGTGTTCAACGGCAACGGTGCCGCGCAGGGGCAGGCTTTGCAGGGCAAGCCGTCGTGACCGGTCCAGAGTCCTAGGCCACGAGGAACTCCCCCAGCACCGCGCCGACTTCGCCCGGCGCGTCCATCGCGATGAGGTGTGCCGCGTTTGTGAACTCGACGAGTTCCGCGCCGGGGATCTCGGATGCGTACCTGCGCGCGATGTCCTGGAAGTCGGGGACGTCCAGCTTGCCGAGGGCGACGAGGGTGGGGACGGATATGCCGGCGAGGTCGCCGTTGCCGGGGCCCTGGGAGTGGTCGCCCACGGCTTCCTGGTTCGCCAACAACGTACGCATGGGGCCCCGGAGTTGCTCCGCCAGCCCCTCGCCGACCTCACCCCAACTCCGTGCGGGGCCCTTCAGCCACATGTCCAAGTTGATCCGTACGGCCTCGTCCAGGTCACCCGCCTCCAGCGCCGCCGTCTCCGCCGCGTCGTACGCGATCATCTCCGCCGACCAGTCGTACCCCGGCCAGGGCGCCGTCAGCATCGCCAGCGCCTGTACGCGGGCCGGGTGCGTGAGGGTGAAGTCGAGAGCCACCCGGCCTCCCCAGGACGCGCCTACGAGGCGTACACGGCCGTGTCCTAGGTGGTCCAACAGACTTGCCAGGTCGTCCACTTCACGGAACGCGCCGGTCGGCGGCGCGGACTCGCCGAACCCGCGCAGGTCGTAGCGCACCACCTCGTACCGCTCCGCGAGCGCGGGCACGACGCCGTCCCACATCCGGTGGTCGGCGACGCCGGCGTGCACAAGCACGACCGGCGGGCCGTCGCCGGTCACGTCGTAGGCGAGGTGTCCGAGGTCGTCGTGGAGTCGCTGCATGCACGGATGATCTCAGGGCCGGTCGAGGGCCTCGATCGCGCGGAGGATGAGGCTGACGGGCCGGGCGGGCGGCGTTCACCGCAGCGGCGTACCCCCCACACGACCAGGCCCGCGCTCTCCCGTTCGGGTTTCGGGAAGCGCGGGCCTGAGGTCGAGGGCGGGGTGGTCCCCCGTGGGGTTACTTGAAAGCCAGCCACGCCACCGCCGCCACGACCACGACGGCCGCCACGACGACGGCGATCAGGCCGACGCGAGGGCCGGAGGACGTGCTGGGGGTGGCTGCCGGGGACGACGCCTGGGGGGCGCCCTCGTCGACGAACGCGCGGAACATCTGGGTGCTGCCGGCGGGGTCGTAATTGCCCTGCGGGTTCTGGTTGTTAGCCATGCGTCGAGAGGTTAGCGAAGAGGGGGGTGGGGGCCCAAGCGGGGGTTCCCGCAGCAGCGCCGAAGCTGGTCGTCACAGCGTCGGGCGGGGGTCCGTCCACCCACCCCACCTGCACATTTACTCTCGCAATACTTGCCTTTGCCAAGTTTTTGTCGCCCCGATCCCCTTTTTGTTTGCCTGTAGCAACCAACGACTCCTAAGGTTGCTCCAGGCAACGAAAGAGGGAGGCAGGGATGGCTGAGCAGGCGCAGTTCTCCGAGCTGGCGCGTCAGCTCACCGCTTTCGGGGCCGTGAAGCGGGAGCTGGAGCGGATTCTGCCGCCGGACTGCCCCGCGGGGTCGACCGCCGTGCTGGGCTTGCTCGGGCGGTACGGCGAGATGCGGATGACGCACCTCGCGGAACTGCTCTCGGTCGACATGTCCGTCAGCAGCCGGCACGTCGCCCACCTCGTGGACCGGGGCTGGATCGAGCGCGCCGCCGACCCCGCCGACAAGCGGTCCCGCATCCTGCGGCTCACCCCGGCCGGCCGCGACAAGCTCGCGGAGCTGTCGCGGCGGAGCGTGGAGCTGCTCGCCGAGCGGCTGGACGGCTGGTCCGCGAAGGACGTCGACCAGTTGACGCGGCTGCTGACGCGGCTGCGCGCGGAGTTCGACTGCCGACCGGGGCGCCCGGGCGCCGTACGGCCGTCGCACGCCGGCAGCGCCGACCCCGGCGTACCCCGCCCGGGCGACCCGCACCCCCGCCCCCAGCCGCCCCCGCCCCCTCCCGTACGCCGGCGATCCACCCGTACACCCGCGATCACATAAGACAAGGAACTTCATGGCTACCACCACACCGCCCGGTGTGCGGGCTCACGGCAAGCACGGGGGCGGAACCCCGGCACCCCACGCACACGCACCCATGTCCCACCGGCAGATCATGGAAGCCCTCTCCGGGCTGCTGCTCGGGATGTTCGCGGCGATTCTGTCGTCGACCATCGTGACCAACGCGCTGCCGAAGATCATCAAGGATCTCGGGGGCGGGCAGTCCGCGTACACGTGGGTCGTCACCGCCGCGCTGCTCGCCATGACCGCCTCGACTCCCCTGTGGGGCAAGCTCGCTGACCTCGTCAGCAAGAAGGCGCTCGTTCAAATAGCCCTGGTCATCTACATCGTTGGGTCCGTCATCGCCGGACTCTCCCAGAACTCCGGGATGTTGATCGGCGCCCGGGTCATCCAGGGGCTCGGCGCCGGTGGGCTCACCGCGCTCGCCCAGATCATCATGGCCGCGATGATCTCGCCGCGTGAGCGCGGCCGGTACTCCGGTTACCTCGGCGCGACGTTCGCCGTGGCGACCGTCGGTGGCCCGCTGATCGGCGGGGTCATCACGGACACGAGCTGGCTCGGCTGGCGCTGGTGCCTGTACGTCGGCGTGCCGTTCGCGCTGATCGCGCTCGCGGTGATCCAGAAGACGCTGCACCTGCCGGAGACCAAGCGTCAGGTCAAGGTCGACTGGACGGGCGCGTTCTTCATCACCGCCGCCGTCAGCCTGCTGCTCATCTGGGTGACGTTCGCGAACGACAAGTACGACTGGCTGTCGTGGCAGACGTACACGATGGTCGGCGGTTCGCTGGTGCTCGCGGCGGTCTTCATCCTCGTCGAGACGAAGGCCAGCGAGCCGATCATCCCGCTGCACCTGTTCAAGAACCGGACCATCACGCTCGCGTCGATCGCCTCGCTGTTCGTCGGTATCGCGATGTTCTCCGGGACCGTCTTCTTCAGCCAGTACTTCCAGCTCGCGCGCGACAAGTCCCCGACGATGTCCGGGGTGATGACGATCCCGATGATCGCGGGCCTGTTCGTCGCGTCGACCGTCTCCGGGCAGGTCATCACCAAGACCGGCAAGTGGAAGGCGTGGCTGGTCTCGGGCGGCGCGCTGCTGACGGCGGGCCTCGGGCTCATCGGCACGATGCGGTACGACACCGACTACTGGAAGATCGGCCTCTTCATGGCCGTCATGGGCCTCGGCGTCGGCATGATGATGCAGAACCTGGTCCTCTCCACGCAGAACCAGGTCGCCCCGCACGAACTCGGCGCCGCCAGCTCGACGGTGACCTTCTTCCGCTCCCTCGGCGGAGCCGTCGGCGTCGCGGCGCTCGGCTCGGTCATGTCGACGCGGATCACGCACTACGCGAAGGACACGATCACGTCCCTCGACCCGCAGTCGCAGACGGCGGCGGCGAAGGCGACGGGAACCGGCGCGCTGCCGGACATGAACTCCCTTCCGGGACCGGTGCGTTCGTGGCTGGAGAGTGCGTACGGACACGGCATCGCGGACATCTTCCTGTACGTCGCTCCCATCGCGTTCCTCGCGTTCTTCGTGACGCTGTTCATCAAGGAGGTTCCGTTGCGGACGACGGGGGCCATCGCGCAGGCGGCTGGTGTGGGCGAGGCTCCGGTGGCCCCAAGTGCGGCTGCCGAGGCGCCTGTTGAAGTTCCCGTGCCTTCCTGGGCGGAGGCCGAGGTCGACGAGACGGCGAAGGTTCCGGCGCTCGTCGGAGCAACTGCCGTACAGACACAGGCCGTTACCTCCACCATCACCAACTCCGCGAGCACAGGCGGTGGTTCGGAAACCGGCACCGCCATCCACGGCTACGTACGCGGCGCCGAGAACGCTCCCGTCCCCACCGCCGCCGTCACGCTCATCTCCCTCGCCGGTCGCCAACTCGGCCGCGCGGTCGCCCAGTCGGACGGTTCCTACGGCGTCGACGCGCCCGGTTCCGGCTCGTACGTCCTCATCGCCTCCGCCGACGGGTTCCAGCCGCAGGCGTCCACGATCGTCGTCAACGGCGAGCCGGTCGCGTACGACATCCTGCTCAGCGGCACCAGCGGGCTCGCCGGTGTCGTACGGGCCGCCGAGGGCGGGGACGGCGTCAAGGACGCGATGGTCGTCGTCACCGACGTACGCGGGGATCTCCTCGCCACCGGGACGACCGGGGAGCACGGGGAGTTCTCCTTCGGGGAGTTGGTGCCGGGTGCGGTGACCGTCGCGGTCAACGCGAGCGGGTTCCGGCCGCGCGCGCTGCCCGTCGAGATCGGGATCACCGGCGTCACCCGCGCCGAGGTCGTCCTCGACGCCGGCGCGTACCTCCAGGGCGTCGTCCGCGCGCCCCACGGTCCCCTCTCCGACGCGCGCGTCACGCTCGTCGACGCCGCCGGGAACGTCGTCGGGACCTCCACCACCGGCTCCGACGGTGCGTACGCCTTCTCCGACCTCGACAGCGGTGAGTACACCGTCATCGCCACCGGGTATCCGCCGGTCGCCGCCGGGCTGACCGTCGCCGGGCACGGGGTCGACGGGCACGACATCGAACTCGGCCACCCGGGCGAGTGAACCGGCAGTGAGCAGGGGCCCGTGGTGGGGTAGCCATTCCCCGCCGCGGGCCCTTTTCGGCAGACTTTCAGAGGAGTTGTGGCATGGCGTTGAGTGCGAGGATCCGGACGAAGGACGGGTGGGCCGTGTCCCATGCCGTCGTGACGGTGACCGATATGAGCGGTACGCAGGTGGTGCGGGCCGAGGCCGACGACGACGGGGTGGTGCGGGACTCGACGCCGCTCGCGCCGGGGGCGTACACCGTCATCATCACCGCCGTGGGGTACGCGCCTGCGGCTTCCACGGCGTTGGTGACTGCCAGTGGGCGCGCCGACGTCGGGAACGTCGTGCTTGCTCGGCAGGGGGGTGCCGAGTTGCCGCCGCCCGGGGTCTGGACCGTCGATCCCGCGCACTCCGCGGTGAGCGCCGTCGCTCAGCATCTCGGGATCTCCAGTGTGCGGGGGCGGTTCACGGAGTTCAGCGCCTCTGTCGAGGTCGCGCCTGATGATGTGACCAAGTCCCGGGTGGAGGCGGTGATTCGGGCCTCGTCCATCGATACGGGGAACGCGATGCGGGACGAGCATCTGAAGTCCGGTGACTTCCTCGACGTCGAGACGTATCCCGAAATCACCTATCGGTCCACGGGGTTGAGTGTTGCCGGGGCCGATCGGTGGACCGTTCACGGGGAGTTGAGCATGCGAGGGGTTGTGCGCGATGTTGATCTCGATCTCTCCTACCTCGGGACCGGGGGCGATCCTTGGGGTGGGACCCGGGCCGCGTTTCGGGCTACCGCCGAGTTGCGGCGGGAGGACTTCGCGATGAACTACAACCAGGTCGTCGCTGCCGGGATCGCCGCGATCGGGACGACCCTGCGGGTCGAGCTCGATGTGCAGGCCGTTCAGGGGGAGTCACTGCCTGCCGGGTGAGGCTGGTGCTTCTAGGGTGAGGGCATGGCTATCGCTACGAACACGCGCGTGTCCCTCGAAGAGCTCCTCGAATTCGTACGGCCCCGGCATCGGGCGTTGTTGATCACTCGGCGGGGGGACGGGGGGCCGCAGGCTTCTCCGTTGGCCTGTGGGGTGGATGACTCGGGGCGGATCGTGATGTCCACGTACCCTGAGCGGGCCAAGACGCGGAACGCGAAGCGGGATGAGCGGGTCAGTGTCGTGGTGCTGAGTGATGAGTGGAACGGGGAGTGGGTGCAGATCGATGGGGTTGCCGAGGTGATCGACTCTCCGGAGTCTGTGGAGCCGTTGGTGGAGTACTTCCGGAACATCTCTGGGGAGCACCCCGATTGGGATGAGTATCGGGAGGCGATGGTTCGGCAGGGGAAGTCGATTATTCGGGTTACGCCGGAGAAGTGGGGGCCGGTGGCGACGGGTGGATTCCCGGCACGGTTGGGAACGCCGGGCGCCTAAAGGGGTGGGGGGTTCTGGGAGTGCGCGAGTTCCGGTCGTGTGTGGTTGCTCGCGCAGTTCCCCGCGCCCCTAAAAGACAAAACCTTCGCGTCCCCGGCGGCTGGAAAGCCCCCTACACCGGCCTCCCCGTCACGTCCGCAAACGCTTCCGGGCCGAACGGTGCTCCCTTGTACATGTACGGGTACTCCAGCCCCGCCGCCGCGTACACCAGCGCCCTTCGGCGTTCCCGTTGGAGTGCTGCCTCCTCCGAGTTCGCCCATGCCTCCGCCTCTGCCCGGCGGCGGAGGATCTCGGCCGCCTCTGCCTTCGAGGGGCTCGTCCAGGGGCGTGACCAGGGGCTTTCGGGGATTACGGGCTCGGGGGCCGAGGGTGCACAGCACTTGCGGCGGGTGCCTGTGGCGGGCAGGAGGAGGGTGATCAGGGTGCAGAGGTACGCCAAGAAGGCGTGCGCGATAGAGTGGCGCATGGCGACAGAGTCCTTAGTCAGTGATGTCGTCAGGCCCCTTCAGCGGAGTGTTAGCGCACTCCGAGCCCTGAGGGGGCCACTTTTTTTGTGACTGAGGAGCACCGTAGCACTGAGATCAGCCTGTTGGAGCAAATCTCAGCTAACTCGGCAACTTTTTCTGTGAGTTCACAGAGTCCTGACGACCCAACCGGCCTCGCGCCAGATATCGGCGTCGAGGGTGCCGCGCCCGTCGACGACCTTCGGCGTCGTGGTGCTTACGGCGAACCCGTGCGGGTCGATAGCGGTGAACTGCGGCCATTCGGTGAGGTGAAGCAGCAGGTCCGTATTCTCGACCGCGGCGATCGGGTCGGTGGCGTAGACGAGTTCGGGGTGTGTCTTGCGGGCGTTGTCGAGTGCCTGGGGATCGGTGACGGTGACGATGACACCGAGGTCGTGCAGGGACTGGGCGACGGCGAGGGCGGGTGAGTCTCGGATGTCGTCGGTCCCGGGCTTGAAGGCAGCACCCCAGACGGTGATCCGCTTGCCGCGCAGGTCGGGGCCGAGTTCCTCGCGGGTGATGTCGATGACGCGCTCGCGGCGCCGGGCGTTGACGGCGGCTGCCTCGCGGAGCATTCCGACGGAGTGGCCGGCGTCGAGTTCTTCGGCTCGGGTGATGAAGCCGCGCAGGTCCTTGGGGATGCAGCCGCCGCCGAAGCCGAGACCGGGGCGCATACCGTGGTGGCCGATGCGGTGGTCGTGGCCGAGGATGTCGGCGAGTGCGGTGACGTCGGCGCCGGTCTTCTCGCAGATCTCGGCCATGGCGTTGACGTAGGAGATCTTCGCGGCGAGGTAGGAGTTGGCGGCGCCCTTGGCGAGTTCGGCGGTGGCCCAGTCGGTGACGATCGTCGGGACGCCCGTGTCGACGATCTTTCCGAAAGCCTGCCGCAGCAGCGTCTCCGCCCGGCTGCCCGGGGTTTCGAAGCCGAGGACGAGGCGGTCCGGGCGGAGGGTGTCCTCGATAGCGTGCGACTCGCGCAGGAACTCCGGGTTCCAGGCCAACTCGACATGTTCTCCGGCGAGTTCACGCAGCAAGGCGGCGATGCGAGGTGCTGTTCCGACGGGGACCGTGGACTTGACGGCGATCACTGCCGGGTTGCTGAGATGAACGGCCAACTTCCCTACAGCGTCCGTGAGGTGGCTCAGGTCGTAGGCGTCACCGCCGGACTGCTGCGGGGTGCCGACGCCGATGAAGTGCAGATCGGCGAAGGCGCCTGCCTCCCGGTAGGAAGTGGTGAAGCGCAGTCGGCCGCTCTCGGTGTGCCTGGCGAGGAGGTCGTCCAGACCGCGTTCGTAGAACGGGGCCCTGCCGGTGCTCAGGGTGTGGACCTTGTCGGTGTCCGAGTCCATGCCCAGGACCTCGTGGCCGAGTTCGGCCATGCAGGCGGCGTGGGTGGCGCCGAGGTAGCCGCAGCCGATGACGGTCATCTTCACGGTGAGGGTGTCCCTTCGGGTGGGTCCGCCGACGGCTGTCCCACCCGAAGGGGGTGCTCAGGAACGTCGTACGGCCAGGTGGCGGTCGATTCCGGCGCGGATGAACGGCGGGATCGTGAGGACGTCGAGGTGTTCGGGTGCGAAGAACTGGAGCTTGACGCCTTCGGCGAGGGGCAGTTCGGACGGGTCGCCGTCCCAGGATGCGGCGAAGAAGGTGATGAGTTGGCCGGAGCCTTTGACGTCCTGGATCTCGAAGAGTTCGAGGGGGTCCGCGACGGTCAGTCCAGCTTCTTCGTCCAGTTCGCGGACGATCGTCCCGGCCGGGGTCTCGCCCGCGTCGGTGCCTCCGCCGAGCAGGCTCCAGTGGGCGGGCCAGGCGATGCCCGGGAGGTCGTCCCGCAGATGCAGGAGAAGTTCGCCGTGGCGGTTGACGATGATCGCGACGGCTCCACGAGCGGTGGTGTCGGAGTGCATCCCGACACGCTAGTGGGGGAGCTGGGGATCACGCGGCAGCCTCGGCCGTCCGGTCACGGAGCCAGAACGCCGCCAACAGGGCCTGCATACGGGTGCGGTCGAACCGGCTGCCACGGGTCAGGCCGCCTTCGAGGAGGGGGCGGAAGGCCGTGGGAGCCGCGGTCAGGGCCGTGCTGATCCGTGCGTCTGCCCATTCCGAGAGCTCGCCGTCGAGCCAGGCGGGAACCGGAGAGGCGAAGCCGAGCTTGTCCCGGCCGGCCCAGACCTCGCGGGGCAGGTCGAGGGCCTTGGCGGCGTCCCGCAGAATCCGCTTTCCCTGGGCCGGATCGACGATCTTGTGCTTGACAGGGAGCCTGTACGACAGTTCCACCAACTCCCGTGCCAGATAAGGCGATCGGCGTTCGAGGGCGTGGGCGGAGGCGAGCTTGTCGCTGGTCATCACCAGCGGGCGCCAGGCCGTGGCGAGGTCGGCCAGAGTCAGACCGCGTGCCAGGTCACCGCCCGCTCGGGTCATCGCGTCGGCGACCAGGTCCTCGATACGGCCGTCCTGGTCCGGTCCTCGCAGGATCAGCCGCGTGGCGGCCTCGGCCGGGTTCATCGGCTCCCCGGCGGCATGGGTCAGCTTGGCGGCCAGCGGCCGGTACGCACCCAACCCCGACGTGAGGACGGCGTCGGCACCGAAGAGGACCAGGGCGTGCCGGACATACCCCATGAGGAATTCGTCCGGCCCCAGCCCTCCGATGACGACCCTCAGCCCCAGATCGGCGACCTTCCGGTACGCCATGTACTCGGAGAACGTGGCGGCGTTGCCCATCGGATAGTCCAACGCCCTCGTGATGTACAGCAGTTCACGAGCGAAGTCGAACGCGCTCGGTTCGACGACCACCAGTTCGGCGCCGATGTCACGTGCGATCACGGCTGCCGCCTGCGACTCGTCCAGACGGTCCTGGCCGGGGTAGCGGACTGTGACGCAGACCGGTGGCCGCATCAGATAGGCCAGCACCGACGAGTCCAGCCCGCCGGACAGCAGTAAGGCGAAGTCGCGGGCCGGAACCCTGAGCGGGACCTGCTCGGCCAGGACGGTGGAGAAGCGGGCCAGGGCCTCGCCGTAGGTTCCGGTGAACGGGGTCCGGTCCGTCAGGTCCCACCAGGTCGACTGGTCGATCGAGCCGGTGGTGACGTCGTAGGTCAACAGGGTGGCGGGGGACAGCAGTTGAATGCCCTGGAACGGCGTGTCGACTCCGGTCGGCGTCTCGATCGCGACGACCTCCGGCCGTAGGACCAGCGGGGCCGGGCCGTAGCCGGTCAGGGTGGTCACCTCGGAAGCGAACGCGAGCCGTCCTCCGTCCAGTCGCCAGTAGAGCGGCTTCTCGCCGAGCCGGTCGCGGGCCAGGAACAGCTTCGCGGCGCGCGGGTCGTAGACGGCGAGGGCGAACATGCCGTCCAGGCCGTCCAGACAGGACGGGCCGAGCCTGACCCAGGACCTCAGCAGGAAGTGGGCGTCCGACTCCTTCTCGCCGATCTCGACACCCCAAGCCCTGGCCTGTTGCCTCCAGTTGTAGATCTCCCCGTTGAAGGCCAGCAGCACCCCGGACTCACGGTCGAGGTAGGGACCGGGCTCGGCGTGCGGGTCGACGATCAGCAAGGTGTTCATCGCCAGCACCGCCCGCCTGTCCCGGGCAGCGGCGTGCAGAGTGCCGTCCGGGCCTCGGTAGTGCTGCGCACTGCTCATCGCCGCGACGACCTTCTCGTGCCGTACGGCGTCGCCTCCGGCCAGTCCTGCGATTCCGCACATCTGGTTCACCCCCGGGCATGAAGCGGTCTGGGCTCCTCATCACACCCGTCGGCCACCGGTGACGGGCAGGGCTCGCAAGGGGGCTCACAACTCGCGGACGCGGTTCACCACAGCACGCGAGGCAATACCCTCAGTGACCTACGACTCTTCGAGGGGGCAGGTCGTGGCATCGACCGCACGCCGGACCCGGCCGCCCAACGCGGCCCTCGCCGGTCTTATCGAGGCCGGCGGGGCAAGCCACAAGTCCCTGGCCCTGCGGGTCAACCAGCTCGCGCAGGCCGCCGGGCTGGCCACGGACTACTCACACACCTCCGTCGCCAACTGGTGCCGACGCGGGATGACCCCGAAATGGCCGGTGCCGAAACTGATCGCGGCGGCGCTGGCCGAACGGCTCGGCCGTCCGGTGGCGCTCTCCGAGATCGGCATGGCCTCGGCGCAGACACCGGACGCCGATGTGGGGTTGGATTTCCCGCGGGACCGTGCCGAGGCGGTCCATGTGGCCACCTCGTTCTGGAGTTCCGTGAACCGCCGTGACTTCCTGACCGGATCAGGCTTCGCCGTGTCCGCTTTCACCACACCCGTGACCCGCTGGCTCGTCACACCGGCCGACGACAGCGCCGACCATTCCGGCGGCAGGCGCGTGGGCCGCGTCGACCTGGAGGAACTGAGGGAGGCTGCCGACGAGGCGCGCCGCTGGGACTCGCGGTACGGCGGCGGAAACTGGCGGGCGAACTCGGTGACCGTCTGCCTTCAGGAGCGGGCCGCTCCACTACTGCGCGGCACCTTCCCCGACGAAGTGGGCCGTGAACTGTTCTCCGTGACGGCCGAGTTGTCGAGGCTCGCCGGGTGGACGGCGTTCGACGTCGGCCAACACGACGTCGCTCAGCGGCACTTCATCCAGGCCCTGCGCCTCGCCCGGGCGGGCGGGGACGTCCAACTCGGCTGCTACGTACTGACCACGATGGCCATGCAGGCCATGATGCGGGGCTTCGCATCAGAAGCCGTCGACATGGCCCAGGGTGCCTTCGAGCGGGCCAAGGGGCAGGCCGCTCCCCGAGTGCTGGCCTTCACCAAACTCATCGAAGCCCGGGCCCACGCACGCGACCGGAACGCCCGGTCCGCCTCACGGGCCCTGTCCGTCTCCGAGTCCCTCCTGAGCCAGACCGAGGCCACCGACGGTCAGGAGCCCGCCTGGATCGACTTCTACCACCACGCCCGCCTCTCCGCCGACGCCGCCGAGATCTTCCGCGACCTGAAGAACCCCAAGGCGGCCCTCGCCTGGCACCAACAGGCCGCCGCCATGCCCTCCGGTGTGTTCACCCGCTCCGTCGGTATGCGCCTCGCGATCGTCGGCACCGCCCACCTCCAGGCCCGCAACCTCGACCACGGCCTGGAACTGGGCAACCGGTCCGTCGACATCCTCACCCGTGTGCAATCCACCCGGGCCAAGGACTACGTTCGTGAGTTCAACGCCGCTCTCGCCCCGTGGCGGCGCGAGCCCACCGTCCGCGAGTTCGTCCGGCGGACCCGCGCCGAACTCGGCGTGGCTGTCTGAAACTTCAGCGGCGGTCCGTCATCGCCTGGATGCCCGCCAGCAGCAGGTCCAGCGCGAAGGTGAAGTCTCTGTTGTGCATCTCGACGATCGTCGCCGTGCCCCTCGCCTCCACCAAGTCCTTTGTCTCCTCCGCAATTTCGGCCATGTCCGTGCTCGCGTTGAAGAGGGCCAGGGACTCGCGGTAGTAGGCGTCGGGGGAGAGGCCCGACTCGGCGGTCTGGGCGAGGAAGTGGGCCTCCATCGTGCCGAAGCCGTAGACGAACTGGAAGACGGCGGCGATGACGCCGGTGATGTCTTCGAGGGGCAAGTTCGTTCTGCGGACGGCTTGTTGGATGGCTCGGGCGAAGGTGAGAGCGCGGGGGCCGATGTTGAGGTAGCGGCCGGCCAAGGGAGAGGACCAGGGGTGGCGGACCAGCAACGTGCGGTACCAGGTGGCTAGTTGGCGGAGGTCCGTTTGCCAGTCGTCGGACGCCGGGGGGAGGGGGACTTCGCCGTAGACCTCGTCGAGGGCGAGTTCGAGGAGTTCGTCCTTCGTCTCGACGTACCAGTAGACCGACATCGCGGTGACGTTCAGCTCCGCGGCCAGGCGGCGCATGGAGAACTTGTCGAGGCCCTCGGCGTCGAGGAGGCGGACGGTGGCGACGGTGATGCGGGGGCGGTCGAGCCCGGTGGGCTGGTTCGACTTCCGGCGGCGCTCCTTGTCGGCGAGCCACACGCTTTGCCTGGTCACAGGCCCACCTCCCGATTTGCGCCCATTGCAACACCCTAAAGGGGCGCGGGGCTGTCCTGGGAGGTGGGCATGCGGGCGGGGCTCAACTTCCACAGGCGGCGGTGGCGTTGAGGGCCTGCCTCACTTGGGCTGGGCGGGCTGAAGCTTGAGCTGCTCGATCAGGCTCTGGCGGGAGGGCTGGAGGCCCTGGGAAGGCGACTCCTGCGGGTACAGGCCGTGGTGGACCGCGCGGGCTACTCCTTCGATGGTGTTTATGCCGTAGGTCCACCCCTCTTGCGCCGGACGGCCTTCAGGGACCCTGTTGTTCTCGGTGAGGACGACAAGCCCGTAGTCGTAGTCGTCACCGGTGAACGCGGCCATGCTGTTCACCTTCCAGTCGAGCCTGTCGTAGGG
The DNA here is from genome assembly GCF_055409605.1 of Streptomyces saintjeani. Classification (NCBI taxonomy): domain Bacteria; kingdom Bacillati; phylum Actinomycetota; class Actinomycetes; order Kitasatosporales; family Streptomycetaceae; genus Streptomyces; species Streptomyces saintjeani. The sequence goes on from NZ_CP189624.1 coordinate 4,580,574, forward strand.
GTCCACATCAGGATTGTTGGAGCGCTGAAGCCAACCGTTCTTGACGTGGACGACAGCGTTCTCGGGAGCTCCGGCCGGAGTTCCCCATCGCTGATCGGACTGGACCTGATTCATGAGGTTCAGTGCGTAGGCGCGCGCGTCCTGGGTGAGCACCGGCGCTTCCGTGTCACCGTTGTCCGTGAACACCTTCAGGAGTTGGAGCTGATCCGCCGCGGTGACCTGGCTGAGACCCCAGAAGCCCTCCTTGTCGAGGACGGTGTTCTTCATCCCCACCCGGTCGAGGAATTCCTGAATCCTGACCGGGTTCGGCGCGGACGGATTTGTGAGGTCCGAAAGCTTCCGCCAGAGAGTAGTGGCCGAGGCATTGTCCGAGGCGGTGATCATTTTCCTGGCGAGGGTGTCGTCGTCGCCGGCCAGAGGGCCCTTGTTCTGGAACAGCAGCGCACCCAGGATGGCCGTCTTGATCACGCTTGCCGCGTCTTGTTGCCTGTTCTCGTCATACGTGCAGGAGACACCGTGTTTGCGGTCGTAGAGCGCAACCGACGCCACGCTTTCGCGGCCCCGAAGGGCCTCGTCTATGCCCTTCTCCATATTCTTGGCCAGGAGGTCCCCGGCCGGCCCGTATTTATCCGAGACACATGAGGCCCCGGCCGCCCGACCGTCAGTCGTATCCGCAGATGCGGCCATTGGCAGCGCGGCCACGAGGGCTATCACTCCGGCCCCCGCCGCTATATACCTGTACACAGTCGACATTTCGCCCTTTTCCGCAGAACGCTTCAAGCTGTTCACCTTCGCGAATTACGGTGCCGCACAATAGCACAGGACCTAGAAGGGGAATAGAGAGTTAAATGCCGCTTTTCCAATTCAAGGGCGCTTAATACCTTTTGAGCCGCTGGGCGGCGGGCTCGCGACTGCCGAGCCTCAACAGGAATCAGTAGGGCATCACCGCATCGGCGCGACTCGGGAGCCGTGCGCCAACGGGTGGCCGACGCGCGGCTTACCGGAACGCGTCGAGCAAGGTTGCTCAGGCTTACACCACGAGGCGGGACGCCATCGGCGGCCACGGCCTTCCACCGCCTCGCCACGCTGTCCTGTCCCGCCGACTGACTGGCAACCCTGCCCGCCACGACCCGAAGGACCTTGGAGAACCCGGCCGATGCGCCGGGACTCCGTCACGGCCGAACACCGAAATCGCCTCGGCCACTCGACACTTGACCCTCAGCGACACCTCATCGCCCCGACCGGACGGCGGGGCTGGGTGTCTTGTCGCCAGCCGCTCGCCGCAGGAGCGCGCCAGCCACCACACCCCCCGCCACCACAGCCGCCGCCCCCACCAACTGCCCATCTCGCAGCCCCCGTTCAAGGCTCGTCGACGACGTCAGCACCGCCCCCAGCACCGCGACCCCCAACCCCGTCCCGAACTCCGCCAACATCCCGTTGATCCCGGCCCCAACCCCCGCCTTGGCCGGCGGGATGGAACTCATGATCGCGTGAGCCATCGCCGGACTCGCCGTCGCCGTACCCACCCCGATCAGCACCAGCCCCAGCAGCGTCCCGGCGTACCCCCGCTCCCCCGACACCCCGATGGACACGAGCCCGCACCCCATGACGACCATGCCGACAAGGATCGCCACCGGCCCCCCGAGCTTCACCGTGATCTTCGCCGCGAGCCCCGTGAAGTTGAGCAGGATGACGGCGACGGCAAGCGGAACCGTACGAAGCCCTGCCTCCAACGGCCCGTAGCCGAGGACGAGTTGAAGGTGCTGGGTGAGGAGGAACAGCGCCCCGCCCATCCCGAACGTGACCAGGACCGCCCCGGCGACCGCCCCCGTGAACCGGCGGTTGCGGAAGAAGGACATGTCGAGCATGGGGTAGGGAATCCGGCTCTCCCACCACGCGAAGACCCCGAGCACGGCAACGGCGACCACCCCGCTCCCCAACACCCGCGCCGACAACCAACCGTGTCCCGGCCCGGAGATGATCGTAAAGACGAGGGACGACATCCCGACCGTCGAGAGCACCGCGCCGAGAAGGTCAGGTCGGTCCCCCTCGGGGTTCTTCGACTCGGGGACGAGAACCACCACCGCCACCAACGCCACTGCGGCGACAGGCAAGTTGATGAGGAAGATCGCGCCCCACCAGAAGTGACCGAGCATGAACCCGCCGATCAGGGGCCCCATCGCGAATCCGAGGGAGTTCACCGCCGCCCAGATCCCGATCGCCTTGGGCTGCTCGTCGGGCGGGAAGATCTGCATGGCGACGGCGAGTGTCGTGGTGACGAGGAGGGCACCACCCACGCCCATCCCGGCGCGAGCGGCGATGAGTTGGGCCGTGGACGAGGCGAGGGTCGCGGCGAGGGAACCGGCGCCGAAGAGTACGAGGCCGGTCGCCAGCATCTTCTTGCGGCCGTACCGGTCCGCCGAGCTGCCCGCCGTGAGCAACAGGCCCGCCTGGACGAGCGAGTACGCGTTGATCATCCACTGGATGTCCGAGGTGCTCGCGCCCAACTCCTCCTTGAGGGAAGGGATCGCGACGTTCAGGACGGTGTTGTCGAGCAGGACGGTGAGCTGCGCGAGGGCGATCACGCCGAGGATGAGCCAGCGCTGGGGGTGACCCGGCGCGGCGGTGGGCTGCGGCTGTGTCAGGTCGGTGGCCATGTTGTACAGCGTAGAAGATCACTGTACGGCGTACAAGACAGAGGCGAGAAGAGGGCGGCGACCCCTGGAGGTCACCGCCCGCCCTCAGCGAACCGTCAGTGGCGTGGCCTAGCTCGCCTTCTGCGTGAGGTCGTAGAACGTGGCCGAACCCACCGTCACCTTCTTGAAGTTGGCCTCGACCCAGGTGGTGATCTGGGACGACGTACCGGTGGCGGAGCCGCCCATCATGCCGCCGCCTCCGCCCCCGCTTCCACTGGAGATGAAGTAGTGGATCTTGCCGTCCTCGACGTACTTCTTGAACTGGGCCAGCGTCGGGGACGGGTCGGTGCCGTTGAAGCCGCCGATCGCCATCACCGGGTCACCGGTCGCGAGCTGGTAACTCGCCGCGTTCTGCGCGCCGATGGCCGCCGCGGCCCACGTGTACTTGTCGCTGTCGGTGCTGAGGAGCTTCTTGGCCTCGGAGGTGACGCTCGCGCCGTTCAGCAGGCCACCGGCACCGCCGCCCATGCCGCCGCGCATACCGCCTTCGCCGGTGGTGGAGCCGCCGCCGGGGAAGCCCTGCCCTTGACCCTGCTGGGACTGGCCGCCCTGGGAACTCCCGTTGCCACCTTGGGAGTTGCCGCCCTGGGAGTTGCCGCCCGCGCCGCCACCGAAGCCGTTGCCGCCCGGGAAGCCGCCGGTGCCATTGCCCTGCTGGCCCTGACCGCCCTGCGCGTTACCGCCCTGCTGGTTCTGACCAGGCATGCCACCAGGCATCCCACCCCCCATGCCACCCCGCATACCGCCACCGAACCCGCCCCGGCCACCCATCATCGACGCCCCCGCAGGCCCCGCCGTCACGATCGACCCGGTGTGCCCCTCCTGAAGCGTGCTGATCGTGTAGGCCGTAGGCCCGCCCAGCGCAGCCACCAAGCTCACCGAGGCCGCAGCCAGCGCGAGTTGACGGTTGATGCGCCCGGCGAAAATCAGACCCAGCGCCCCGACCAACCCCCCGACCAGCACCAGCCACTTCAGCCAAGGCAGGTAATCCGGCGTCCGGTTGAGCAGCACGTACCCCCAGGCCGCCGCCGAGACAACAGCCGCCGCCAGCGTGATCGACGCCCAGACCTCAGCCCGCTTCTCCCACAGCACCCCGGCCCCCATCCCGACGACCGCCGCGATGTACGGCGCGAGCGCCACCGTGTAGTACTGATGGAAGATCCCCGCCATGTAGCTGAACACCACGGCGGTCATCACCAGCGACCCGCCCCACACGAGGAACGAACTCCGCGTCACGGACGTCCTCTTGAGCTTCCGCGTGGCGACCAGCCCAGCCACCAGCAGGATCAGCGCGGCAGGCAGCAGCCACGAGATCTGCCCGCCGATCTCGGAGTTGAACATCCGGTCCCAGCCGGTCTCACCCCACTGCCCGGTGCCACCGCCCCCGCCGCCCCCACCGACGGACCCGGTCTCCTCACCGTTGAGACGGCCAAGTCCGTTGTAGCCAAAGGTGAGTTCGAGGAAGGAGTTGTTCTGCGACCCCCCGATGTACGGCCGCGAGGAGGCGGGCCACAGCTCGACGACCGCGACCCACCAACCGCCGGAGACGACCAACGCCCCGGTGGCGGCGACGAGTTGACCCAGCCGCTTCTTGACGGAAACCGGCGCGCAGACCCCGTACACAGCGGCCAGCGCGGGCAGGATCAGGAACGCCTGGAGGGTCTTCGCGAGGAACGCGAACCCGATCGCCGCGCCCGCCCACAGCAGCCACTTGGTCCGGCCGTCCTCCAGCGCACGGACGACGAGGTAGCAGGCCACCGCCATGAGCAGCGCGAGCATCGCGTCCGGGTTGTTGAAGCGGAACATCAGCGCGGCGACCGGGGTCAACGCCATGGTGGCCCCGGCGATCAGACCGGCGCCCGGCGAGAACCGGCGCCGTACCGCCGCGTACACCACCGCGACCGTACCGACCCCCATCAGCACCTCGGGGACCAGGATCGCCCAGGAGCTGAGCCCGAAGATCCGTACCGAGAGGGCCATCGGCCACAGCGAGGCCGGGGGCTTGTCGACGGTGATGGCGTTGGCCGCGTCGAGGGAGCCGAAGAAGAAGGCTTTCCAGGACTGGGAGCCCGCCTGAACTGCCGCCGAATAGAAGGAGTTCGCGTACCCGGAGGAGTTCAGGTTGTAGAGGTAGAGGAGGAAGGTCGCGACGAGGAGGCCGAAGAAGGCGGGGCGCACCCAGGCCGCGTCGTCGGGACGGCCGCGCCAAATCCGCCTGAAACGCGGGGGGTTGTCCGCGAAGCCGGCGGGAGCGACCCGCGTACGTTCCTGAAGGATCGTCATCGCTGGTTCTCCCTCGGCCAGTAGGCGTCCTCGGCGGGCTCCCGCTTGTCCGGGAAGACCCACGCGCGGAACAGCAGGAACCGCAGCACGGTCGCCGCGAGGTTGGCGGCGATCAGCACCCCGAGTTCCGTAGCGTGCGCGGGACTTGACGTCGCCGCGTTCAGCGCGGCCAGCGAGCCGCTGGTCAGCGCGAGGCCGATGCCGAAGACGACGAGGCCCTGCGCCTGGTGCTTCACCGCGCTACCGGAACCCCGTACCCCGAAGGTCAGCCGGCGGTTCGCCGCCGTGTTCGCGACCGCCGACACCAGCAGCGCGAGCGCGTTCGCGACCTGCGAGCCGCTGAACGTACGGAAACCGCTGTACAGCAGCAGATAGAAGAGCGTCGACAGACCGCCGACCACACAGAAGCCGACGAGCTGCCGGGCCAGTCCCTTGGGTACGTCCATGATCTCGCGGTCGCGGGGATCGTCGCCGAACGGCCTGGTCAGCCGGTCCAGGGGAAGCGAACCGGTGGCCAGGGCCTTCCCAACGCGCCATACCCCTCTCAGGTCATCGGTCGCCGTCTTGACGATGTGCACCGTGGAGTCGGGGTCGTCGACCCAGTCGACCGGGACCTCGTGGATCCGAAGGCCCGCCCGCTCCGCGAGGACCAGCATCTCAGTGTCGAAGAACCATCCGGTGTCTTCGACGAGCGGCAGCAGCACCTGAGCCACATCGCGCCGGATCGCCTTGAACCCGCACTGCGCGTCCGAGAACCGCGCCTGGAGCGAGCCGCGCAGGATCATGTTGTACGAGCGGCTGATGAACTCCCGCTTGGCGCCCCGCACTACACGGGAACTGCGGGCGAGCCGGGAGCCGATCGCCAGGTCGGAGTGGCCCGAGATCAGCGGGGCCACCAGCGGGAGCAGGGCGTTGAGGTCGGTGGACAGGTCGACGTCCATATAGGCGAGCACCGGCGCGTCCGAGGCCGACCAGACGGTCCGCAGCGCCCTGCCGCGGCCCTTCTGCTCCAGCCGGAAGGACCTGACGCCCGGGAGTGTCGCCTCCAGGTTCTTCGCCACCACCGGCGTGGTGTCGATCGACGCGTTGTCCGCGATCGTGATCCGGAAGGGATAGGGGAAGGTCCTGGCGAGGTGGTCGTGCAGGCGCTCGACGCAGGGGCCGAGGTCCTTCTCCTCGTTGTACACGGGGATCACGACGTCCAGGACAGGCGTTCCGGCAGCGCCGGCCGGGAGGTGCTCCCGCGCCGGCAGCGTGCCCGGAGAAGAGTCGGTTCGCATACGGACGACTTTCGTCAGGCGCCCTGTTGTACCCATGTGCTGGCACTGTGCTGACCCTGTGAGTCGAGTTGCCAGTTCGTTTCGGGGGACAACTGCGGGGCGAGCGCGGGCAGATGCACCGTGAACACGGTCTGTCCGGGGACGCTGTCGACGGTCACCGCACCGCCGTGCGCGGTCGCCACGGCCTGGACGATCGCCAGCCCGAGGCCCGTACTGCCGGTGTTGCGCGAACGCGCCGAGTCTCCTCGCGCGAACCGTTCGAAGACGTGCGGGAGCAGGTTCTCGGGGATGCCCTGGCCGTTGTCGTGGACGTCCACGCAGAGCCAGGGGCCGCGCCGCTGGACCCGCGCCGTCACCGTCGTACCGGGTGGGGTGTGCGTGCGCGCGTTCGCGAGCAGGTTGACCAGGACCTGTTGGAGGCGGGCGGCATCCGCTGAGACGAGTGCCGGTTCGTCCGGCAGCTCCAGCCGCCATACGTGGTCCCGGCCCGCCGCGCGCGCGTCGCTCACCGTGTCGATGACCAGCGGTACGAGGTCGGTCTGCTCGAACTGGAGGGGGCGGCCGGCGTCCAGGCGGGCCAGCAGGAGGAGGTCCTCCACCAGGAACGTCATCCGGCCCGCCTCGGACTCGATCCGGCCGAGGGCGTGGCGGGTGTCCGGGCCGACCTCTTCCCTTCCGCGTCTTGTCAGCTCCGCGTAGCCGCGGATCGAGGCGAGGGGGGTGCGGAGTTCGTGGCTCGCGTCGGCCACGAACTGCCGTACGCGCATCTCGCTCTGCTGTCTCGCGTGCAGGGCGCCGTGGATGTGGTCCAGCATGCGGTTGAGCGCGGCGCCTACCTGGCCGACCTCCGTGTGGGGGTCCGTCTCCGACTCCGGGACCCGTTCGCTGAGGTTCACTTCGCCTGTGTGCAACGGGAGTTCGGAGACCCGGGTGGCGGTGGCGGCCACCTTGCGCAGGGGGCGGGTGGCCACGCCCACGAGGACGTAGCCCGCTATGCCGGCCGCGATCAACCCGGCGGCTGTGACGCTGAGTTCGGCGAGGACGAGGGTGCTGATCGTGTTGTCGGCGTCCTTGGTGGGGATCGCCACGTAGAAGTCGCCGTTGACGCCCGTCGTGTACTTGACGCGGTAGCTGCCCAGGCCAGGGATGTCGACGGTGTGCTCGTGGCGGTCCTGCGCCGTGGCGTTGACCGCCTTCAGCTGCGTCTCGGTGAGCGTCTTGGAGCCCATGTCGTAATTGCTGGACTTCCGGCCGACCGTACCCGCCGTGACCGAGCCGTTCTCGACCCGCGCGATCAGGGTGGAGCCGCCGGGCTGGGGACCCCGGGTGACGAACTCCGTCAGGTCGATGGACCTGGACTGCTGCGGGCCGCTCGTGCCGGGGGGTCCGCCGCCGAGGTTGCCCGACGCCCGCACCGAGACCTCCATCAACTGGCGGTCCAGCTGGTCGTACAGGTGCTGGCGCAGCGCCAGCGTCGTCACCGTACCGATCACCGCGCACACCACGGCGATCAGCGTGACCGATGCGACGACGAGCCTGGCCCGCAGGGTGCGCCTCCGTTGTGGACGCGGTCGTCGTCGCCCGCTCATGACTGGGCGGGCTTGATCAGGTAACCGGCGCCGCGCCGGGTGTGGATCATCGGCTCGCGGCCCGCGTCGATCTTCCGGCGCAGGTACGAGATGTACAGCTCGACCACGTTCGCCTGGCCGCCGAAGTCGTACGACCACACGCGGTCGAGGATCTGCGCCTTGCTGAGCACCCGGCGGGGGTTGCGCATCAGGAACCTGAGCAGCTCGAACTCGGTCGCGGTGAGGTGGATGTTGTCGCCGTCCCGCGAGACCTCGTGGCTGTCCTCGTCGAGGGTCAGATCACCGACGACGAGTACGGAGTCCGAGCGGCGGTCGGCCGCGCCCGAACGCCGGATCAGGCCGCGCAGCCGCGCCACGACCTCCTCCAGGCTGAACGGCTTGGTGACGTAGTCGTCGCCGCCCGCCGTGAGGCCCGCGATGCGGTCCTCGACCGCGTCCTTGGCGGTGAGGAACAGCACGGGCACGTCCGGCAGGTCCCTCCGCAGCCGCCCCAGCACGGCGAGCCCGTCCATGTCCGGCAACATCATGTCGAGCACGACGGCGTCCGGCCGGAACTCCCGCGCGGTCTGTATCGCGCCGGTCCCGTCCCCGGCGCTCCGGATCTGCCAGCCCTCATAACGCAGCGCCATGGACAACAACTCGGTGATCGACAACTCGTCGTCCACCACAAGCACTCGGACGGGGCTCCCGTCCGGCCTCAGCAGTTCGGTACGCCCCTGGGGCGAGGTCGTGGTCATGCTGAACACGATGTCGAGGGGCTCTGAGAGGGGGCTTTCACTTCTCTGTGAATTGGCTGAGAAATGGATAGGGGGGTCTCAGGGGGTGGGATGGGGGTGGGGGGTTGGGGGGAGCTTTACGGGGGGCGTAGGGGGTGAGGGAGTGGACTGGGGTTGGGGGTGGCTCGCTCGGGGGGGCATGGGGGGTGCTCGGTGCGGGGGTGCGGGGGGGCATCCGTGCGGGGGGTGCCGGGCGCTCCGTCCGGGAGGTGCCGGGCGCTCGGTACGGGGAGTGCCGGGGGGCGTCCGCATGGAGAGTTCGGGGCGCTTGGTACGGGGGGGCTCCGCACAGGGGGTGCGGTCGGGGTGCTCGCTGCGACCTCGCCCAGGCGCCCCCATCCCGACCCACCTCAGAACAACCCCGCCTGCTCCTCCACCGGCTCCTTCGGGAACGGGCGTACCGGGAACTCGCCCGCCCCCACGCCGGCCGACGTCAGGTCCCAGCCGGTCATCAGCCTCGTATCCAGGACGACGATCCCCCGCGCGGACGTACCGATGTGCAGGTCGGGACCGGCCGCCGCCACCAACTCCCCGGCGATGGCGCCGCCGGCGACCAGCTCGGTGACCTCCCCGGTCGCGGGAGGCGCGGTGCGGAGGCCGAACGGCTCGGTGTGGTCGACGGGTTGGAAGGGTTGGGGTACGAGAGTCTCGGGCCAGCCGGGGAGTCGGAGCGCGCGCCCGTGCAGTACGCCCAGTTCATCGAACCCCGCGTCGACAGAACGCGCCGCGTCACCTCGTACCGCCCGCTTCTGCCCGTACGACACCCGGTCCCCCACTTTCAGCGCGACCCGCAACACCTCCTCGGCCCGCCGCGCGGCCATCAGCGGCCCTTCCCCGAGCCACGTGAAACACACGGCCCCCTGCTCCAGCAGCCGATCCGACCCCCGCTCGACAGCCGTGATCCCCACCTTGAGCAACCCGCCCCCGAACCAGGCGAGATACACCCGGTACGCCCGGGGATCATCGGCCTTCCCGTCCGCGGCAACGGACCCCACCCGGTCCAGCCGCCCACACTCCTCGCACCGCCCCCCGGTACTCCGCGCCCCCACGGTCCGCCGCCCCGCACACGCATTCCCCCGAGCCCCGAGACACCCCCGCGTCCCCTCAACCACCCCGAACCCAACCGCCTTCCCCCACCCCAACGCACTCCCGGCACCCCCTTCCCACCGCAACACGGGCCCACTACCCGCGCTCCACCTCAACCCCGCGCACTTCCACGTCTGCCCCATTCACCCGAGCGTAGATCCCGCCACCGACAACGACCCCCAATCACAAAAGCATCACTTCTCTCACGAACTCTCCACGCACCCTCATCTCGGGCACTACGGTCACCCCACCTGAACCGCCCAGGGGGGACAAGATGACCAGCCAGTACGCCACACCCACGCCACCCGCACCCCGCCCGCCGGACACGCGCCCCCTCCGCAGACGCAAGCGCGTATGGCTGGGCGGCGCGGGCCTGTTCCTCGCCGGTGCGCTGATAGCGGCCCCGGCGAACGACAACAAACAGCCGGTCGAGGCGAAGGTGGCGGTCACCGCGACGGTGACGACGACCCCGGCGCCGGGCCCCACGGTCACCGAGACGGCCACTCCCGAACCGGCCCCCACAGTCACGGTCACCGAAACGACGACCGCCGACGCCAAGCCCGCCGACCTCACCTCCCAGGACGACCCCGGCACCTGCTCGATCGTCTCCAACTCCGGCAACTGCTACTCGGCGGGCCAGTTCTGCCGCAAGTCTGACCACGGCGAGACGACGACGAACGCGAGCGGCAGACGGATCACGTGCGCGTACAGCTCGAACGCGTGGCGGTGGACGTACGCCTGATCAGCACCGGTTCGGCGTCTGACGCAATGAGTCCACGGAGTTGTTGGCCCTGCGTCTCCTCTTCACAGAAAGGCATTGATCGGCCTCTCGGTGTGAGCGACGATCGCCGTCCGTGGGATCTGCCCATGCACCACTCCGGAGGAGACTTTTCATGCGGACGAAGAACCGAGTGCTCACGCTGCTGGCAGCCAGCGCGCTCTTTGCGGGCAGTTGTCTCACCCTCGGGGCGACCAACGCGGCGGCGGCCGACTGGACCTTCAAGAAGGCCGGTTCCGAGACCGACGGGAGCTTTCACATCGTCGCCTACAACCCGAGCGGCGAAGTCGCGGGAGTCATGGACTGGATCGCCAATCCGCTGCCGGGCGGCATCCCCGGCGACGGGTTCCGCGTGTTCGACGACCTTGAGGACTCATGGGGCATGGAGGCCACGATGACCGCCCCGGTGGCGGGCCTCAAGGCCACCACGCGCGGGCAGGCGGCTCCCTACAAAAGCCCCTGGACCAGAAGGGATCTGAGAGAGGGCACCCCGGTCTCCATCCGGCTCTGCGCGGTCAGGGGCACCTCCTCACACTGCGGCGGCGTGTACAGCGGCCACGCGTGACCACTCGCCGATCACGGGCGACAGCTTTCAGGGGGCACCGCCGGGGTAAGCCCCGGAGGGGCCTCTTGGCCGGAGCGGAAGACCCACGACAGGCGGCAGATCTACACGAACAAGTGGGCGAACCTGCGTCTGATCGACGTCCAGCAGCGGATCACTCGCCGGACTCCTGTACCTGCTCATGGACGAAGCGACCCGCTGACCGACGGCAGCACCGTTGCCGCCTTGCCCACGCAGAGGTCAACCGAGACAAGGCCGCTCGCGGTGCTCCAGGAAGTGGTGGAGCCGAAGTCGTTGGGTGTGGTGCATCGGCAGGCGGTCGATCTCTTCCGGTGGGACGAACCTCAGCTCCGTGGACTCGCCCGAGATCCCGAGCGGTGAAGCAGACGTTGGACGAGAGAAGTCGCGTGTGCTTACGGTTCCGAGGGGGGAGCTAACAGCGTTCTCGCCGCCGCGATCCACCCGGGCACGTACTCACCCATTCGCCGCCGCGCGTGCATGCTGGCGTCTACCGGCAGAAAGGGGGGCGTCGGTGGAAGCAACCACGACCCTCAGCGTGGCACGTGCGCGCATGGGATCGGGCCTGGTGGTGACGCTGCTTCTGCTGCCCTTCGGCAGCTATGGACTGGCCAGGACGGGGATGGTCCCCGAAGGTACAACGATCGTGCTCGGCCTGCTGTCCGCGATCGTCGGCTTCGCACTCCTTCCCGCACTGTGCGAGGAGCGAGCCCCGTTCCGGCACTCGTCGTCGCGTCTGACTGCGCATACCCTGACCGGCGAACGGTCCGTCGACCTCAACCGGATCAGCACCGTCCGGCTGCTGACGGCCTTCTCGTACGGCAACTCGTACCGCACCCTGGTGGTACGTGACACCCATGGTGTGCGCCTGGGCATCACGACCGCGAGAGGCCGCAGGAAGCTGCGCCGAGCCATCGAGAAGGCGGAGTCGAACGCCACGCGAGGTGTCCCCGGGCCCCGGGTGAGCCGTGCGGCCAAGGCACATCTGGGTCTCGCCCCGAGACGAGGGCTCGTCGTCCACACGGTTCTCGCTTTTCTGTTTCTGACGGTATCCATGAGCCTGTACGTGGCTGTTGTCCTTCGGCTCGGCGGGCTGTGAGCCTTTCCCCGCAATGGCTGAATCGACGACCTGTGGACCATCGACGGCACGAACCTCGTGAACTGCGGACGGCCGTACGGTCAACACCGGCGAGCGTGGACGGCCTCACTTCACAGTCGCCCGCGCCCGTCCGGAAACCCCGGGAGGAGAAGACACGTTGCCCGGACCACTCCCCGATCTGCCGACCGTCGTGCTCGACGCGCTCACCCCCACGAGCTGGCGCATGGTCGCCGACCGCCGGGGCTCCACGGTCTGGGAGGTCCACAGCCCCCGGGGCCACTACGCCGTGAAACTCGGCCACCCCATCGAAGCCACCCCCGACTGGCCCGCCCAGCCCTGGACCGCCCTCGCCCCCGCCCGTGAGGGCGCCGTACTCCAGAGTCTCGGCCGCGACGACGTCACATACGGCGACTGGGAACACGGAACGTGGAGCATCCAGCCCTGGCGGGCGGGACCGGACCTGTACGCGCTGTGGGAACCCCGCCGCCGACGCGACTCACCCGGCGAACCCCACATCAGCGTCACACCGGGCTGCATCGAAGCCCTGGCCGACCTCCACGCCAAAGGCTGGGCCCACGGCGACGTACAACCCGCCCACTTCATCACCGGCCCCGACCGCGTCCACCTCATCGACCTCGCCCTCGCCCACGGCGGCAACATCCCCGAGCCGTACGACTTCCCCTACCGAGGCTGCCTCGTCCACTACGAAGCCCCGGAAATCTCCCGCAGCATCCTCACCACCGGCCAAGCCGAACCCACCCCGGAAGCCGACGTCTACGCCCTCGGCGCCTCCCTGCTGATCTCCGCCACCGGCCGACGAGCCGTCGAGTACCCCGACGACGCCCCACGCCCCGTACAGAGAGAAGCCGTAGCGAACGGCAACCGCCGCCCCGTGAAGGCACCTGGCAAACTCGGCGACCTGATCGACGCCATGCTCAGCCACGATCCGAGTGACCGGCCCACCCTTCAGGAGGCCGGCAAAGCCCTGAACTAAAAGCGAAGGGCCCCGGATTGCTCTGGGGCCCTTCGATCATGTGCACTCGGCAGGATTCGAACCTGCAACCTTCTGATCCGTAGTCAGATGCTCTATCCGTTAAGCTACGAGTGCTTGTTTTGTTGTTTCTCGTGTCTTCCGTTCCTGGCCTTCCGGCCGCTCGCGGCGACAGGAAGAACATTACATGACCGGCGCCGTCATGTGAAATCCGATAGGCGTACCCCTTGTGAGCTGGGGAAACGACGAAACCCCGGTCGCGAGGACCGGGGCTTCGGGTGCTGCGGAGGCGGAGGGATTTGAACCCTCGATGGGCTTTAAGGCCCAAACCGCATTAGCAGTGCGGCGCCATAGACCGGACTAGGCGACGCCTCCAGCACAACCGCCCGCGTGGGTGCGAGTGGTGCGTGCAGATGATGACACAGGTGAGTGCTGTGTCACCAATCGGTGTCCACCGTACTAGGAGGCCGGGGGCCGGGGCAAAGGGGTTGCCGACGGGGTGCGCGGGCGGCGTCCCGACGCTCACCCACGACAACGCCGAGCACCTCACCCCCGTACACACCCCCGTAAAGCTCCCGCACACCCCGTTCGTACCAACGTTCGCAAGGGCACCCCCGCCATGCGAGGTGCCTCTCATCCCGCGCCGTAGGAAAGGCACCTGCCCTTAGACTCCCTCGCGTGACACCCCGCGGAGCCGTTGGCAAGATGGCCCGAGCGGTAGGCAAGGTGCGGTGACAGGGAGGAAGCGTCTCGTGAGCAGCAGGCCATCCCGAGGCGCTGCTCGCCTCGCGGCGATACTGGACGCCCTGCCGGACGCGTTGGTGCTGGTCAACGCGAACGGGACGGTCGTGAACGCGAACACGATCGCGCTGGAGGCGTTCGAGACGCCGGGGACCGCGCTCGTGGGGCGGGGGCTGCTGGATCTGCTGCCGGAGTTCGACTCCAAGCTCATCCCGGGGTCGATGCGCAGGCCCGACCACATGGACCCGAGGGGCCGCACCAAGCCCGCGAGGATGATCGCCCGCCGCACCGACGGCGTCGAGTTCCCGGTCGAGGTCACCAGCGCGAACCTGGAGAACGGCCAGCAGGCGTACGACGGATACGGCTACTCCCCGGACGAACTGCTGATGCTGGTCGTACGCGACCTGTCCGGCACCGTCGACACGGAAGCGGAGCTGGCCCGCTCGCAGCGGCAGACGGAGATGATCCTGCGGGCCGCGTCGGAAGGCGTCGTGGGGACGGACACGGACGGCCGGATCGTCCTGGTGAACCCGGCGGCGGCGCAGATACTGGGCTACCGCGCGAGCGACCTCGGCGGCAAGGAGCTGCACACCCTCGTCCTGCACTCGCGCCCGGACGGCTCCCCGTTCCCGTACGACGAGTCCCCGCTCGCGGACACCCTGCGCTCGGGCCGCAAGCACCGCGTCCGCGGCCAGGTGCTGTTCGCGAAGAACGGCGACAAGGTCTCGGTGGACCTGACGACGGCGCCGGTACGGGACGGGGACCAGCTGGTCGGCGCGGTGATGACGTTCACCGACCGGCGGCCGTACGACGTGCTCGCCAAGGAGAAGGAGAAGGTCGAGGCGGAGCACGCGCAGGAGCTGGAGCGGCTCGCGGAGGAGCACGCGTCCGACCTGACCGCGCTGCGCCAGCGGCACGTCGCGGAGATCGAGGAGCTGACCGAGCAGCACGCGGAGGACATCGCGGCGGGTGAGGACCGGTACGCCGCGCTCGGCGAGCGCGAGAAGGACCGGTACGAGGCTCTCGCGGGCCGGCACGACCAGTTGCTGACCCTCCTCGGCCGCTCCCTGCGCGGCCCCCTCGACGAGCTGCGCCGCGAACTCGCGACCCTCGCCGCCGACGACGCCGGGCAGCTGTGGCCCGAGGCGAACCAGGTCCTGCACCACCTCTCCGCCGGGTACTCCCGCATCACGACCCTCATCGACAACGTCCTCGGCTACCAGCTCCTCGACACGGGGGAGGCGCAGGTCAGCCGTACGAAGGTGATGCTGGACGCGGTCGTCGCGGCGGGGGTCGACGGCGCGGTCGAGCTGATCGGTCCCGGTCGCGTGCAGTTCGCCGTCCACGCGCCGCCGATCGAGGCCGAGGTCGACGCGCGTCTCCTCGCGACGGCGCTCGCGCACCTCGTCGCGGACGTCGCCGGCGTCGACGCGACCGGCAACGCGCCCGTCTCCGCCGGTGGGTACATGGACAACACGGTCGTGGTGGCCGCCGCCCAGCGCGGGGAGGTCGTACGGATCGAGGTCCGGGGGCCGTACGGCGGTGGGGACCCCGTGCACGAGCCGATCGTGCGGGGGATCGTGCGCGCGCACGGCGGGGTGCTCCAGACCGTCGAGGTGCCGGGGATGAGCGGGAGCGCGTACGTCCTTGAGGTGCCGCTCGGGGGTGGGGCCGGGGTCGTGCCCGCCGCGGTCGCGCCGGTGGAGGCGCCGGTCGTGGACGAGGCCGGGCAGCGGCGGGCCCGGCGCAGTTCCGTGGACGCGTTCCTTGAGGGGGACGACGGTGAGGGTGCCGTTCCTCCCACCGGGCGGCGGCGTCGGGGTCGGCCCGCGGCCGAGGAGGACGAGGTCGCCGTCGAGGCGGGCGGCGAGGGGTCGGGGCGGCGGCGGGGGCGTCCTGCCGCCGCGGGCGACGAGGTCGCCGAGGGCGCGGTCGTGACCGCCGCCGAGCATGCGGCGGGGACGGCTGCGGTGGGGGCGGGTCTCGGGGCGGCGGTTCCTCCGCAGGGGATGCCGGTGCCGCCCGGCGGGATGCCGGTTGCGTCTAACGAGCAGAACGCGTTGGCGTTGCCTTCGGGGACGCCTTCGGGGGCCGGTGAGGCGCAGGGGGAGCCGACCGGGCGTCGGCGGCGGGCGTTGGCTGCGGCGGGGGAGAGGGCGGTTGCGCAGGAGGGGGGGGCGCGGGCGGTGTTCGCGCTGCCTCCGGCTGAGGCGGATCGGGGGGTTGGGGGGGTGCCTGGGCAGGGTGGTGCGGCGCAGGGGGCTGCGGCGATGCAGGGGGTTCCGGCGCAAGGGGTTGTTGCGCCGGAGGTTCCTGGACAGGGGGTGCCGGGGCAGGGGCTTGTGGCGCAGAGTGGTGCGGCGCAGGGGGCTGCGGCGATGCAGGGCGTCCCGGCGCAAGGGGTTCCGGGGCAGGGGGTCCCGCCTCAGGGAGTCCCGCCTCAGGGGGTCCCGGCTCAAGGTGCCGCGCCGGTGCAAGGGGGTACGGCTCAGGGGGCCCCGCCGATGCAGGGGGTGCCGGCGCAAGGGGTTCCCGCTCAAGGTGCCGTGGCGATGCAGGGGGTGCCGGCACAGGGGGTTACGGCTCAAGGTGCTGTGGCGGCGCAGGGGGTGCCGGTTCAGGGGGCCGTTCCCCCGCAGGGCGTTCCCGCGCAGGTGCCGCAGGGGGTCGTGCCGCCCCAGGGTGTTCCGGTACCTCCGCAGGGCCAGCCCGTCATGCCCGGGCAACCCCAACTTCCCGCGCAGGGCCAGCCTGTTGTGCCGGGCCAGCCTCAACTTGCGGCGCAGGGCCAGCCCGTCGCGCCTGGTCAGCCCCAACTCACGGTGCAGGGCCAGCCCGTAACACCCGACCAGCCTCAACTCCCCATGCAGGCTCAGCCCGTCATGCCCGGCCAGCCCCAACTTCTCGCGCAGGCTCAGCCCGTCGCCCCCGGTCAGCCCCAACTCCCCGTACAGGCCCAGCCCATCGCGCCTGGTCAGCCCCAACTCCCCGCGCAAGCCCAGCCCGTCGCCCCCGGCCAGGTCCCCGTTCCGCCCCAGGTCGCCCCCGAAGGCGCCGAGCACGCCGGGCGGCACGACGCCGTCCCCCACGACCAGGCCGATGACCACACCCCGCCCCAGCCGCACCCGGCGAACGCGCCGACGGGGCGCCGGCGTCGGGCCGTGGCCGTGCCTCCGGGCGCGGATGCCGACGAGGGCCAGGGCATGAGCGCGGAGGTCGCGGCACAGCAGGCGCAGATTCCGGGACAGGTCCAGGTCACCGGACAGGCCCAGCCCCAGCTCCCCGGACAGGCCCCCGCCCAGAACCCGGCGTCCCTCCCCGCGCAGGCCGCGCAGAGCCCCGTACCCGCTGCCGCCCCGCCCGGAACCGGCGTACCCGGCACGGGTGTGACCGACTCGGGCGCGCCTGGAACTCCCGTACCCGGAGCCCCTGTTCCCGGCGCCGGCGCACCCGCAACTCCCGTACCCGGCGCCCCCGTTCCCGGCGCGGGCGCGCCCGGTGCAGGTACCCCCCAACCCCACCCCGCCCCCGGCCAGACCGGCCACATCCCCCTCCCCCCGCAGCCCGGGCACACCGGCCACATCCCCATGCCGCTGCCCGCCGAAGCGCCCCCCGCGCAACCTCTCCCCGCCGAGGCCATGGATCCCAACTCCACGCAGGGGCGGGCGATCAGTGTGCGGACGCTCGGGCAGGGGGTGCCGTTCACTCGGCAGGCGGCTCAGGTGCAGCAGCCGCAGGCGCAGGCGCAGGGCACCGCCGGGGGGCGGCGGCGGAAGCTCGGCACTCCGCCGGGGCCCGAGGCCCGGCCTCATCCGGCCGCCGAGCAGCCCGTGCCCTCGCCCTCGCTGCCGCACGCCTCGCTCGCGGGGCAGACGCGGCTCGCGCCCGGGACCGAGGGGGCCGGGCGGTCGTACGCCATAGGGGCGCCCGACTCCAACGCCGCTGAAGGGCCTGAGCCGTTGGACGGGCCGGGCGGCGCCGTGGAGGTCGCCGACACGCCCCGGCCGCAGCCGATGGACGACGAACTGCCCCCCGAGCCGCTCGACAACCCGCGTCGGCTGCTCGTCTGGCCCGCGCCGGACGTCATCACGCAACAGGCCCTGAGCGACCGCGGGTACCGGCCGGTCATCGTCAACTCCCGCGAGGAGGTGGACGCGCAGATCGCCGCGTTCCCGGCGGCGCTGTTCGTGGACCCGCTGACCGGGCCGATCACCCGTACGGCGTTGCAGTCGCTGCGTACGGCGGCGGTCGCGGCGGAGGTTCCGGTGCTGGTGACGGCCGGGTTGGGGCAGGCGACGCGGGAGGCGGCGTACGGTGCCGACCCCGCCGTCCTGCTGAAGGCGCTCGCGCCGCGCGACAGCGAGCAGCATCCGCCGCGCGTCCTGCTCATCGAGGAACACGCCGAGATCGCGCTGGCGTTGACGTCGACGCTGGAGCGGCGGGGGATGCAGGTCGCCCGTGCGGCGAGCGACGCGGACGCGGTGATGCTGGCGGGGCAGTTCCGGCCGAACCTGGTGGTGATGGACCTCATGCAGGTCGACCGTCGGCAGGCGGGGATTCTCGACTGGCTGCGCGCGAACGGGCAGTTGACCCGGACGCCGCTCGTCGTCTACACGGCAGCTGTGGAGCAGCCCGATCTGCCTCGACTCGCCTCGGGAGAAACGGTGTTGTTCCTCGCGGAGCGTTCGACGAGCGGTGAGGTGCAGTCGCGGATCGTGGATCTGCTGGCCAGGATCGGGACCAACTAGGTTCTGCGCGGGGGGAGTTGGGGAACCCGGACGACGTACGTCACTTCGCGACCAGCCTCCGTGCCGCCTCCTTGATCGACGACCTCAGGCGGTCCCGGTCCGTCTCCTCGCCGCCCGTCAGGATGCGGCTCATCTGGGGGACGACCGTCATCCAGTTGGCCAGGGAGATGATCAGGAAGAGCAGGTCGGCCGGGGGGATCGCGTCGGTGATCACGCCGCGCTCCTGGCCGTCCCGCATCGCGTCGACCTTGTGGGCGTAGTGCTCGCGGCGGGCCTTCTCGTCGGGGAGTTCGGCCGTGCCGTACTCGATGCCCTCCCAGTACAGGAGGCGCAGGAGGTCGGGGTTGGCCGCGTGGTAGTCCATGAGGCGGTCGAGCCAGCCCTCGATGTCGTCCGGGTCGACGGGGACGGCGGCGGCGAGGTCGACCATCCTGCGGCTGAGGACCTGCGTGAACAGCTCCGCCTTGTTGCCGTAATAGACGTAGATGAGCTGCTTGTTGGCCTTCGCCTCGGCCGCGATGCGGTCGATGCGGGCGCCCGCGATGCCGTACCGGGCGAACTCGGCGACGGCGGCGGTGAAGATGCGCGCCTTGGTGGCCTCGGGGTCTCTGACTGCCATGGGATCAGGGTAGTGGGTAACACCCCTTAACCAACTGGTTGGTTGACAGGGAATGGGGGGTGCTTCCAGACTGTTGAGCTGTCGTCGCCAACCAACTGGTTGGTTGTGGTTCGAAGGAGCCGAACGTCATGCGGTCACCGTCCCTCTCCGTGTCCTCCACTCCCGCGCCGGTGAAGTCGCCCGCTCAGGCCCTCCTGTTGCCGCTCATCGCGCTCTGCACGGCCGTCACCGCCGCGAACATCTACCTCGCCGCGCCGCTGCTGCCGCTCATGGCGAAGGACTTCGGGACGACCGCCTCCTCCATCGCCTGGATCGCGTCTGTCGCCCAACTCGGTTACGCCGCGGGGCTGTTGGTGTTCGCGCCGCTCGGGGACCGGGTCAACCGGCGGCGGATCGTGGGGGTGTTGTCGGTCGTGACGGCGCTCGCGCTGGCCGGGGGAGCGGTGTCGGGGGGCGCCGGGGTGCTGGCGGTCGCCGTGTTCCTCGCGTCGGCGGCGACCGTCGTACCGCAGCTGCTGGTGCCGTTCGTCGCCGAGCGCGCGCCCGCCGAGCGCCGGGCGCGGCATGTGGCCGCCGTCATCGCCGGGCTGTTCACGGGGATCGTCGCGGCGCGGGTGCTCGGCGGGATCGTGGGGCAGGCGTTCGGGTGGCGGTGGGTGTTCGTGGGGGCGGCCGTACTGACGGCCGGGCTGGGGCTGGTGACGGCCTCGCTGCTGCCCCGGGAACCCCGGGTGCGCGACGGGTCCCCCCTCTTCGCCGGGCACCTCGGCATACCGGCGCTGCTGCGCGGCTCCC
Organism: Streptomyces saintjeani; assembly: GCF_055409605.1. Taxonomy (NCBI): domain Bacteria; kingdom Bacillati; phylum Actinomycetota; class Actinomycetes; order Kitasatosporales; family Streptomycetaceae; genus Streptomyces; species Streptomyces saintjeani. The sequence goes on from NZ_CP189624.1 coordinate 4,600,635, forward strand.
CCGACCTGTGGCGCGCGTGCGTACGGCAGGCCGGGATGTACGGCGCCTGGTCGGCGCTGTGGACGTCGCTGGCCCTGCTGCTGACGGGCTCCGGCTACGGCCTGTCCACCGCGACGGCCGGCCTCTTCGGGCTGTTCGGCCTGACGGCCAGCGCGGTGGCGCCGCTCGCCGGGGGGCTGGTGGACCGCTTCGGCGCCGGGCACGTGGTGCGGGGCGCGTACGCGCTGGCCGCGCTGTCGGTGCCGCTGTTCTGGTGGGGCGGGCACGCGCTTGCGGCGGTCTTCGCGGCGGCGGTGCTGATCCACGCGGCGCTGGTGGCGTCCCACGTGGCGAACCAGACGCTGGCCCTGACGACGACGTCGTCGCCGAGTGTGGCGAACAGTGCGTACGTGGTGGCGGGGTTCGCGGGTGGGGCTACGGCTTCGGCGCTGGCGGGGGTGGCGTACGGGGGGTTCGGGTGGGGCGGGGTGGTTTTGGTGGCGGGGGTTTGGCTGGGGTTGGGGTGGGGGGTTACGGCGGTACGGCGACCGGGGCGGGGGGCGGCGTCGGTATGACGGTGAACCCCCTGCCGTAGCTGCGGGCAGTCGTGCCGCTAGGGGCGGCACGGGTGGGCTGGGGGTCCCCCCTGCTCGAAGAGCTTGGGGGAGGCACCCCGCCAGCGCGGGTGAGCGCCAACGCCCCCACCTCAGCCACCCCCCACCCGCACCGAACCACGGTCCACTAGCCGCGCTGAGGCCAGACCGGACCCTCGTCCGTCCAGACCACGCCCCTGTTACGGCAGAGGCAGAACGGGTGGCCGACAGGGTCCGTGTAGACGCGGAACCCGTAGCCCTCGGCATCCGTGTGGTCCCGCTGAAGGCTCGCCCCGAGGTCCAGCACCCGGCGCTCCTCCGCCTCGATGTCGTCCACCTCGAAGTCGAGATGGAACTGCTTGGGATGCTCGGTGCTGGGCCACTGCGGGGCGCGGTAGTCCTCCACCGGAGTAAAGGCCAGTTCGATCCCACCGAACTGGATCCCGGCCCAGTGCTCGGTGCTGCTCTCCTTGACGGGAGCGCCCGTCACCTCGGAGTAGAAGGCGGCCAGCTTCATCGCGTCCGGACAGTCGATGATGAAGTCGGTTAGTCGTAGCATTCTGCGATTTTGCCACGTCAGAGCCCCCGCGCGCCTGTCAGATCTCCGTGACCTCCAGCTCTCCCTCCGCGTACTGCCGCCGCAGCACCTTCTTGTCGAACTTGCCCACGCTGGTCTTCGGCACCGTCTCGATCACCGTCCACCGCTCGGGCAACTGCCACTTGGCGATACCCCCCTCGTCCGCGAGGAAGGCCCGCAGCTCGGCGAAGCCGACGGCCGTCCCCTCCTTCAACACGACGGTGGCGAGGGGCCGTTCACCCCACTTCGCGTCGGGGACGGCGACCACCGCGGCCTCGGCGACAGCGGGGTGCGCCATCAGCGCGTTCTCCAGATCCACGGACGAGATCCACTCGCCCCCGGACTTGATGACGTCCTTCGCCCGGTCGGTGAGCGTGAGGAACCCGTCGGGAGAGATGGTCCCGACGTCCCCGGTCTTGAGCCACCCGTCCGCGCTGAACTTCTCCTCGGGCCGCAGGAGTTCGGCGTCGGGCCCGTTGTAGTAGGCCCCGGCGATCCAGGGCCCGCGAACCTCCAGCTCCCCCGCGGACACCCCGTCCCACGGAATCCGCTCACCCCCGGGCCCGGTGAGCCGGGCCTCGACGCCGGCCGGGAAACGGCCCTGCGTGACCCGGTACGCGAACTCCTCGTCCGTACCGATGACATGGGCGGGCGGCCGGGCGATCGTCCCGAGCGGGGACGTCTCGGTCATGCCCCACGCGTGACAGACCCGCATGCCGAGTTCGTCGAACGCGGTCATGAGGGCGGGCGGGCACGCGGACCCCCCGATGGTGACCTGCTGAAGGCTGGAGACCTCGCGCGGCCGTGCGGTGAGTTCGGCGAGCAGCCCCTGCCAGATCGTCGGCACGGCGGCGGCGTGCGTCGGCTTCTCGGACTCGATCATCTCGGCGAGCGGCCCGGGCTGGAGGAACCGGTCGGGCATCAGCATGTTGACGCCGGTCATGAAGGTCGCGTGGGGCAACCCCCAGGCGTTCACGTGGAACTGGGGCACGACGACCAGCGAGAGGTCCTCGTCCGTGAGCCCCATCGACTGCGCCATGTTGACCTGCATGGAGTGCAGGTAGATGGACCGGTGACTGTAGACAACTCCCTTGGGATCACCGGTCGTTCCGGACGTGTAGCACATCGCCGCGGCACTGCGCTCGTCCAACTCGGGCCAGTCGTACGAGGTCTGCCGCCCGGCGATCAACTCCTCGTAGTCATGCACCCGTACGGACGCGTCCGCGAGCCCGGAGCGGTCCCCGGGCCCCGAAATCACCACGTGCTCAACGGTCTTGAGGTGCGGCAGCAGCGGAACGAGCAGCGGCAGCAGCGACCCGTTGGCGATGACGACCTTGTCCTGAGCGTGGTTGGCGACCCACACCAACTGCTCAGGAGGAAGCCGGAGGTTGAGGGTGTGCAGCACGGCGCCCATGGAGGGGACGGCGAAGTACGCCTCGACGTGCTCGGCGTTGTTCCACATGAGCGTGGCTATCCGCTCGTCCCCGCTCACCCCCAGTTCATCGCGCAGCGCATGCGCCAACTGGGCTGCCCTGTGCGCCACTTCCGCGTAGCTCCGCCGCCGCGGCTCCGCCTCACCCGTCCAGGTCGTCACCTGCGAGGACCCATGGATCGCGGCCCCGTGGGTCAGGATCCTCGAAATCAGCAGCGGTACGTCCTGCATCGTGCTCTGCACGGCGTCCTCCCGGGCGACATTGCCTGCGACGGAACTGGTTGGGGCTGATTCTGCGCACATACCGTTCGGTATGTCACTAGGAAGGGCGGGATGGATCGGCTCACATTAAAGCGGAGGTCAAATGCCCAGGTGAGCCCGGCACCGAATCACCCCTCGGCGCTCCCTCCGGGACTCTCCACCATCACATTGGCAAACGCTTCCGGCCCGAACGGGGCGCCCTCGAAGGTGTACGGATACTCCAGCCCCGCAGCCGCGTACGCCGCCGCCCGCCGCCGCTCCCGCTGAAGCTCGACCTCAGCGGCCTCGGCCCACGCCCGCGCCTCGGCCTGCCACCGGAAAATCACGGCGGCTTCTTCTTTGGACGGCGAGGTCCAGGGGCGTGACCAGGGGCTCTCGGGGATGACGGGCTCGGGGGCCGGGGCTACGGGGGCTTTCACACAGCACTTGCGGCGGCTGCCCGAGGCGGGCAGGAGAAGGGCGATCAGGGTGCAGAGGTACGCCAAAAAGGCGTGCGCGATAGAGTGGCGCATGGCGACAGCTTTCTTAGATTTGGGTGTCGTCAGGCCCCATCAGCAGAGTGTTGCTAGCACTCTGAGTCCTGGTGGGGCCACTTTTTGTTGTGGCTGAGGAGCACGCTAGCACTGAGATCGCCGAGTTGAAGCAAATCCCAGCGAACTCGGCAACTTTTTCTGTGAGTTGGTTGTGGTGACACGTCAGCCACGCAACGCACCGCCCGGCCACACCACGGTGAGCCGCATACGGTCGCCCGGGTCACCGAGTACGCCGGCTTCGGGGCGTTGCTCGACGGGGAGGGAACGGCCGGTGTGGATCCCACGGCCACCCGGGAGGAGCAGCTTGCCGCGATGAGGGCCGTCTATCCGCCGGAGAAGGAGGCGCTGGGTGTGCTCGCGACCGGGATCGCGCTGGTCACGCCGTGAAGCGTCGGCGCCTCAAGGACGCGCCGCTCCTCAGTCGCGGGCCAGCTCCAGTTCCGGGTCCTCGCGGAGTTTGCCCAGGGCCCGCGACACCGCCGACTTCACCGTGCCGATCGAGACGCCGAGGACCTCCGCCGTCTGGGCCTCGCTGAGGTCCTCGTAGTACCTGAGGACCACCATCGCGCGCTGGCGCGCGGGGAGCTTCAGGATCGCTCGCCACATCGCGTCGTGGAGGGCCTGCTGCTCGGCCGGGTCGGCGGAGCCGAGCGCGGGCTCCGGCTCGGGCAGTTCGTCGCACGTGAACTCGTCGACCTTGCGCTTGCGCCACTGGGACGTACGCGTGTTGAGGAGGGCGCGGCGGACGTAGCCGTCGAGCGCCCGGTGGTCCTCGATGCGGTCCCAGGCGACGTAGGTTTTCGCCAGGGCGGTCTGGAGGAGATCCTCCGCGTCGCACGGGTTCGCGGTCAGCGAGCGGGCGGTGCGCAGGAGCACCGGCTGCCGGTCCCGGACGTAGGACGCGAACGACGGGTACCCCGGGCGGACGGTGGTCCGCGCCCCGCGGTTCGCAGCGCTGGTGCAGACGGGTGTGGTCATGTCTCCACGCTAGGAGGGAGACCTCGTGGTCCGGATCGCCCGCAGGTCCCGAAGAAGAATCCCCCTCAGGTTGTAGGGGTGGTGCTGGCCCCACCTCCTGAAGGTGGAGCGACAATACCCAGGTACTACGGGATGACCCCTGGGGAATCATCTGTCCGCCGTAAGGACCAGACCCGACGTAGGCACCCCGGTACCCGCCGTGACGAGCGCGGTCCGGGCGCCGGGCACCTGGTTGACGGCCGTCCCGCGCAGCTGCCGTACGGCCTCGGCGATACCGTTCATACCGTGGAGGTACGCCTCCCCGAGCTGCCCCCCGTGCGTGTTCAGGGGAAGCCGCTCCTCGGCGACGTAGTCCCCTCCCTCTCCAGGACCACAGAACCCGAACTCCTCCAGCTGCATGAGGACGAACGGCGTGAAGTGGTCGTAGAGGATGCCTACGTCGATGTCGGCGGCCGTCAGCCCGGAGGCGCGCCAGAGTTTCCGCGCGACCACCCCCATCTCGGGGAGTCCCGCCAGGTCACCCCGGTAGAAGCCGGTCATCGCCTCCTGCCCCTTCGCCGCGCCCTGCGCCGCCGCCGCGACGAGTACGGGGGGCCGCGCCAGGTCCCGCGCGCGCTCCGGGGTCGTCACGATCAGCGCCTGGCCGCCGTCCGTCTCCTGGCAGCAGTCGAGGAGGCGCAGGGGTTCGACGATCCAGCGCGACGCCGCGTGGTCCTCCAGGGTGATGGGACGACCGTAGAAGTACGCGGCGGGGTTGGTGGCGGCGTGCCTGCGGTCGACGACCGCCACGTGGCCGTACGCCTCTGGAGTCAGGCCGTACGTGTGCAGGTACCTCTGGGCCGTCATCGCCACCCACGACGCGGGGGTGAGGAGGCCGAAGGGGAGGGTCCAGCCGAGGGCGACGCCTTCCGCGGACGGCTCACGCCGGGTCACCCCCGAGCCGAACCTGCGGCCCGAGCGTTCGTTGAAGGCGCGGTAGCAGACGACGACCTCCGCGACTCCCGTCGCCACCGCCATCGCCGCTTGCAGGACCGTCGCGCACGCCGCGCCACCGCCGTAGTGGACGCGCGCGAAGAACCCCAACTCGCCTATCCCGCACGCCTGCGCGAGGGTGATCTCGGGGTTCGTGTCCATCGTGAACGTCACCATGCCGTCGACGTCCGCCGGTTGGAGACCGGCGTCGGCTATCGCGGCGCGTACGGCCTCTGCGGCCAGGCGGAGTTCGCTGCGGCCCGAGTCCTTGGTGAACTCGGTGGCACCGATGCCGACGATGGCCGCGCGTCCGGCGAGGGTGCTCATACCGCGTCCCCCTCGGTGAGTACCACCGTCGCCGTCACGTGCCGTCCCCGGCTGTTCTCGCCGGTGACCCGGACCGTCACCTCGTCGCCCTCGACCCGTTCGATCCGCCCCGTCAACCGCATGGTGTCTCCGGGGTAGTTGGGGGCTCCCAACCTGATGGCGACCTTGCGCAACCGGGAGTTGGGCCCGAAGTGGTCCGTGATGTACCTGCCCACAAGGCCGTTGGTCGTGAGGATGTTCATGAAGATGTCCGGGGAGCCCTTGGCGCGGGCGGCTTCGGGGTCGTGGTGGACGTCCTGGTAGTCGCGGGACGCGATGGCACCGGCGACGATCAGCGTGCGGGTGATCTCGATGACGAGCGGCGGGATTCGGTCGCCTTCCCTCATGCCGAGCCCTCCCCCGCGCGGAACACCGGAAGCGTCAACTCCTCGTCGTACGCCCGGAATTCGAGCGTCACCGGCATCCCGATGCGGACCTTGTCGTACGGCACGCCGATCACGTTGCTCACCAGCCTCGGCCCTTCCGCGAGTTCGACGAGGGCCACCGCGTACGGGGGGTCGAAGGCCGGGAACGGGGGGTGGTGCATGACGACGTACGAGTAGACCGTCCCCTCGCCGGACGCCTCCCGCGTGTCCCAGTCCGGGGAGCCGCATTCCGTGCAGCCGGGGAGCCAGGGGAAGCGGAGGGTCGTGCAGGCGGTGCAGCGCTGGAGGAGGAGGCGGTGGTGCCGGATGCCGTCCCAGAAAGGGGAGTTGTCGCGGTTGATGACCGGGCGGGGGCGGCGGGGGGTGTCCTGGGCGGCCTTCACCGGCGCGTACTTGAGGATGCGGAAGCGGTGCGTTCCGATCAACTCGCCGGTCTCCACGCGGAGATCGGTACGGGTGGTGACGAAGTGGCCGACGCCGAGCTTCGTGGACTTGCGCGCCGACACCGACTCGATCACCGAGTCGAACGTGACCCGTTCGCCGACGCGCAGGGGACGGACGTACTCCTGCTCCGAGTCGGTCGCGACGACCGCCGTGCAGCCGAACTCGTCGAGCAGCGCGAGGAGTTGCTCGTACGCGTCCGTGCGGGACGGGTGTCCGGGGAGGCCGCCCATCGTCCAGACCTGGAGCATCGTGGGCGGGGCGATCGGGTCGGGGCCGGTGTACGCGGGGTTCGTGTCGCCGAGGGCCTCGCACCAGTGGCGGATCATGGGGGCGTTCACGGGGTCCTTGGCGAGTCCGGCGACGGTCGCGGGCAGGCCCTCGTACGCCTTGAGCTGTTGCTCGTAGGAATCGTCCGGCATGGCTCGCTCCCCCCGGCTGGAAGATTTCTGACTGTCCGTCAGATCATCTGAACTGTCAAGGACAGCCCGCCGGTTGAAGCGCTCTGGAGTGCGCGCAGACGCCTGCGCGGCGAAGCCCGAGAGCCTCGCCGCGCAGGCGTCTACCACCCCGGTGAACACACCCCACGCTCGGTCGGAGGGCCGGTGCCGGTGCGCCGGCCCTCCCGGTTCAGCGGGTCACCACCACAGCGGGGCGAAGGTGACCTGCACGTTGTGGTTGCCCTGGTTGATGGCCGTGAACGCGGAGCCGTTCACCTGGGCCGTGTTGCTCTGGTTGGTCGCGCCGGAGCCCACGGCGTTCTGCTGCGTGGTGGACGAGTTGCCGTTGTTGTTACCGGCCACGCCGCTGCCGATGATGCTGGCGACGCCCGCGTTCGATCCGTCGTCCGCGAAGCCGCCGTTGTCCGCCGCCGCGACGCCGGTGAAGAGAGCGGCGGCGAGCGGGAGGGCGGAGACGGCGGCGACGATGCGGGCGGTACGGATGCTTGCCATGTTGTTCCTCCAGAGAACCCGGCCTGAGGCCGGGATTGCATGAACTACGGCTGTTACCGGGGCAGTTGGCCGACCGTCCCGGTGGTGGTGACGACGTCGCGAGATCAGAGTTGCCCACCGGACCCCCGGACAACCACCCCCTAAGGCCCGATTAGCACGCAAGCGTGATGACCAGTCGATAAACCCCTTTCACTACCGTTCTTCGCGAGCCGTCGCTTCCCGGGCGCGTCGTGGGGGCCGTATCCCGTACGCCCCATGAGGTGAAGCGTTCCGGCAGTCCGGTCGGCGGCGGGCTCCCGTACCGCCGTCCAGGTCTGCGCCCCCTCCCGCTTTTCGAACGGGTGTGCGAAACTGGGGGCATGGCCACCACCGACCGGCAGGCCACCACGCTGGCCCTCGCCCACGCGCTCTCGGCCGCCGAACGCGGCCTGGCCGTCATCCCCCTGTCCCGCACCAAGCTCCCGGCGCTGCGCTCCCCCCACCGCCTCGATCCCCCCGGCACCCCGCCCTGCCACGGCGAATGCGGGCGCCCCGGGCACGGGGTGTACGACGCGACGACCGATCCGGCGCGGATCCGCGCGCTCTTCGCGATGGCTCCCTGGGCGACCGGGTACGGCATCGCCTGCGGGCTGCCGCCGCATCGGCTCATCGGGGTCGACCTCGATACGAAGGGGGACACCGATTCCAGCGCCGCGCTGCGGGAGTTGGGCCTGCGTCACCTCTTCACCATCCCGCCGACGGTCGTCGTCATCACGCCGTCCGGAGGCCGCCACCTCTGGCTCACCGGGCCGCCGGACGTCGTCGTCCCCAACTCGGCGGGGCGGCTCGCGCCGGGGATCGATATCCGGGGGGCGGGGGGTTATCTGGTCGGGCCGGGGTCCCGTACGGAGCGGGGGGTGTACGGGGTGGCTCCGGGGACGGGGCATCTGGCACCGGCGGCGTGCCCTCGGGCGCTTCTGCGGCTGCTGGTTGCGCCGGGGCGGGTGGGGGGTTCGCACGCCAGCGCCGGGGGTGGGGGTGGCGCCGGGGCGGGGTCCGGGGGCGGGTCCGGTTCGGGGTCTGGCTCCGGGTCGGGCTCCAACGCCGAGTCCGGGTACGGGACGGGCTCCGGGGGCGGGTGTAGGTCCAGGGCGGGGTCGGGCTCCGGAGCCGGGCCAGGGGTCGGGGCGGGCTCCGGAGCCGGGTCTGGCTCCAACACCGGGTCCGGGTCGGGCTCCAACGCCGGGGCGGAGTCCCAACACGGCCAGGGGCTGGTCCAGTTCGTCCTCTCCGCTCACGAAGGCCAACGCAACACCCGCCTGTTCTGGGCGGCTTGCCGCGCGTACGAGAACGGGCTTGCCCTGTCGGGGGAGTTGCTCGAAGCGGCGCTCCGAACGGGGCTGACGGAGCGGGAGGCGCGGTCAACTCTGGCGTCGGCGGCTCGACTTACGGGGTGGCGAGGGGAGGGAGGCGTACGGGGGTGAGGTCGCCGGGGACGTACAGCGGTGCGGAAGCCCCATACCAAGATCCGCGCCCCACCCCCCGAACTACCCCCGAAACGGCGCGAATCGGAGCGCCCGGTAGCGAAAAGGAGCGCTTTCGTAGGTAAAAGTGGGAACTCCGGCCCACGACACGCCTAAGGTTTCCGACCATGTCCCTGACCCGAGTCGTTCTCCTGTCCGGCCGTGCGGTCGAACTCTCCGACATCCGGCTCTCCTCCACGTACGGCGGCCTGCTGGAGGGCTACCCCTGCGCCCGCGTGAACGACATGAAGATCAACGGCCTGCTGCGGGGCGCGGAACGAGACACCCCCCGTACGCCGGTCCACCTGGTGGAACCCCCGCGCGAATACCCCACCGACAACCCCAAGGGCCCCTTCGGCCCCATGGAGGTCCTCCCCCCGGTGGCCTGCGTGGCCTCCTTCCACTCCACCCCGGTCTCCCCCGCCCTCGACCCCGTCCTCCACCGCTCCACCCTCACGGTCGTCTGGTTCCAGCAGACCCCCCAGGTCCCGACGGGCACGGACGCGGACAAGCGCCTACGCGCCCTGGAGTGGGAGGACCTGGCCCACGACAACGAACTCTGACCCAACCCGGAAGGGGCGCCCCTCTCCCGAGGAGCACCCCTTCTCACCTGCGGTGGGTGTGGGATTTGAACCCACGGTGACATCGCTGCCACGACGGTTTTCAAGACCGTTCCCTTAGGCCGCTCGGGCAACCCACCTCGCTCCGGTTCCACCTGGGACGGAGCGGGTACAGCGTACCCGGCGGCGGGGGGCCGCGGCGTGCGTGGTGGGTGGGGTGGAGAACCTCACAAGGTCGTCGCCGACTCGCCACCCCGGCAGGGGGTCGAGTGGTTATCGTGACCTCGCTGGCCGACGGGAGGGGCGTACGGGTATGGGGTCGGGTGTGGTCTTGGCCGCTGGGCTCAGTGAGTTTCAGCAGAATCTCGTCGTGGCCGTCGTGGGGACCGTCGTCGGGGTGCTCGGGACCGTGGCCATCGAGCGGGTGAAGATGCGGCGGGAGCCGGTGAAGCGGCTGTCGTGGGAGGCCGAGGTGCACAACGCGATGGTCTCCACGGACGATTCGATCCGGCAGCGGCTGCGGCTCAGCTACAACGGGGTCTCCATCGAAGGGCTCAGTTCCATCGAGTTCCGGGTCGAGAACACCGGCAACCGGGTCGTGAAGGACGAGCAGTTGAGGTTCCGGCTGCCGACGGGGGCTCAGGTCATCGAGGCCACGGCCACGTCCGCGCCTGAGCGGGAGATGGGCGTGGTCCGGCGGCCCGAGCGGGAGCAGGACGCCGGTGAAGTGGTGTTCAGCGTCGCCCAGTTGGAGCGGGGGCAGACCCTGGCGCTACGGCTGTCCGTGTCCGCGCCCGACGTGTCCGGCTGGAAGGTGCTCGCGCACAACGACGAGGGGGACGTCGAGTTCCACGAGCGGTCGGCGGCGCGCAGGAAGCAGGACCGGGAACACGTACCCACCTTCTTCACGCTGGCGTTCCTGCTGGTGGCCGTCCCGCCGCTGGTCTCGCTGCTCGGGGACGCCGGCAGGCTCGCCGCCGTGGTCGTCGGCGGCGCGCTGCTGGTCGCCGTCACACCCCACATCGCGCCGACCGGCCGTACCCTGCGGGACTTCCTCACGCAGAAACCCGAGCCGTCCGCACGGGTCCACATCGGGAGCGTGGCGGAATCCACCTTCTCGGTCGGCGATCGTTCCTCCGCGCAGACCACCCACACCTAAGACTTGTCCGGGCGCAGCCACCTGAGAGCCGTGTACCCGATCAGGCATGTGAGGCCCGCGGCGTATACCCAGAACATCGATGACGACGGGTCGAGTTCGTCCCAGGAGAGGGCAACAGCCAAGGCGGTGAAGGCCGTTTGTCGCGTTGCGCTCGCGGTGGGCCAAGCGGCGCGTACGGCGAGGACCGTCGGCGCGTTGGAGGGCGTAGACGTCGGCCGGGCCGAATGCCTCCTCCGGGGAGCTGCCGTCCAGATGCCGCCTCCACGTGCGCGCGGGCCTCGGCGCGCGGCATGGCTTGGCGGGTACGGGGGAGAGCTTCGAGGTGGGTCAGCCAGTAAGCGTCGCCGGCCTCACCCCCAACGGGTAAGGGGCGCCCTCCACGGAGAGCGCCCCTTACCCGCACAGCAGAACCGTCAGCTGTCGCCCGTTCGCGATGCCAGTGTCAGTTCGGCGGTCTGGGTCTTGCCGCCGCGTTCGTAGGTGATCGTCACCTGGTCACCCGGCTTGTGCGTCCAGATCTCGCCGATCAGGGTCGGGCCGGAGTCGATGACCGTGTCGTCGAGCTTGGTGATGACGTCGCCCGCCTTGAGGCCGGCCTTCGCGGCGGGGCCGCCCGCCTCCACCGAACCCTGGTCGCTGATCTTCGCGCCGCCGGTGCCCTCCTCCAGCGACACGGACGCGCCGATCTTCGCGTACACCGGCTTGCCGGTCTTGATCAGCTGCTGGGCGACGTACTTCGCCTGGTTGATCGGGATGGCGAAGCCGAGGCCGATCGAGCCGGCCTGACCGGTGCCGAGGCCGCCGGAACTGCTCGACTGGATCGCGGAGTTGATGCCGATGACGTTGCCCTGCGCGTCCAGGAGGGGGCCGCCGGAGTTGCCGGGGTTGATCGAGGCGTCCGTCTGGAGCGCGCTCATGTACGAGCTGCTGCTGCCGCTGCCGTCCGAGGAGGCGACGGGACGGTTCTTCGCGCTGATGATGCCGGTCGTGACCGTGTTGGACAGCCCGAAGGGGGCGCCGATCGCGATCGTCGAGTCGCCGACGGCGACCTTGTCGGAGTCGCCGAGGGTGAGCGGCTTCAGGTCCGAGGGCGCGTTCTTGAGCTTGATGACGGCCACGTCGTACCCCTGCGCGTGGCCGACGACCTCCGCGTCGTACCTCTTGCCGTTCGGGAACGTCGCCGTCACCTTGCCGCCGTCGACCGCCTCGGCGACGACGTGGTTGTTGGTGACGATGTGCCCCTGCGTGTCGAAGACGAACCCGGTGCCGGTGCCGCCGTCGCCGCTGCTGGACTCGGCCTGGATGGTGACGGTGCTGGGGAGCGCGCGCTGGGCGACCCCCGCGACCGTGCCGGCGTCGCGCTTGACCGAGCCGCCGCTGTCGGAGGCGGAGACGGTCGTCGAGCCGCTGTCGTCGTTGTCCTTGGCCATCGTGTAGCCGATCGCGCCACCGAGGCCACCGGCGACGAGGGCCGCCGCGAGGACCGCCGCGACGAGCCCGCCGCGCCCCTTGCGCCGGGGCGCGGGCTCCTGCCCGTACGCCGCGCCCCACGCACCGCCGGCTCCCGCGCCGCCGTCCGCGTACGACGGGACGGGCGGGGCCGGGGGAGGCCACGAGGCGTCGACGGCGGTCGGCGCGGGGGCGGTGCCGTAGTTGTCGTACGGGGCCGCGCTCGGGGGCTGGGGCGTCCGGGGGGCGCTCTGCGTGTGCGCGTACGGGTCCTGGGCGGGCTGCTGCTGGGGGGCCGGCGGGGGCCAGTCACCCTCGGCACCCGCGCCCGCAGGCGGTTCCGGTGCCGTCTTCGGCAGCTGCGCGGTCGGCGCCGCGTCCCGCACGCCCGCGTCCGCGGACGTCGTCGGAGAGTCCACCGGCACGGGAGGTGCGGACGGGGCCGGGGGTACCGCGGTGCCCTCGTTCTCGGTGCTCACAGCGTCTTCTCCTCGGTCCACGGCTGTCTGTCGAGTGTGCGTTGCCTCTACGCTTCAAGCTTTTCCCACAGGCCGTCAGAGCACCATAAGCGGTGCCTGTGGGTCGGCGAGGCTTCCTTATGTGGGATATCGGATGATACGACGGACATACCGGGCACTCACGCAGAACATCTCAGACGGTTCTCAGACGCACGTCCCGGATCTCGCACACCCCGCGCCGATGGGACCATGGCGCGGTGACCCACGCACGGCAGCACCACATCCAGGTAGTCGCCCACCGAGGCGCCTCCGAGGAGGCCCCCGAGCACACCCTCGCCGCGTACCGCAAGGCCGTCGAGGACGGCGCGGACGCGCTCGAGTGCGACGTACGGCTGACCGCGGACGGGCACCTCGTCTGTGTGCACGACCGGCGCGTCAACCGGACGTCCAACGGGCGCGGGGCGGTGTCCGCGCTGGAGCTGGCCGAGCTGAACACGCTCGACTTCGGCTCCTGGAAGACGAAACGGGCCGCCCGCGCGCGCGTGGGGGACGAGGAGGAGCCCGACTGGGAGTTCCGCCCCGAGGACCGTGAGCACACGTCCGTGCTGACGCTGGAGCGGCTTCTCGAACTCGTCGCGGACGCGGGGCGGCCGGTGGAGCTGGCGATCGAGACGAAGCACCCGACGCGTTGGGCCGGACAGGTGGAGGAGCGGCTCCTCGCGCTGCTGAAGCGGTTCGGGCTGGACGCTCCGGCCGATCCGGCCGAGTCCGCCGTACGGATCATGAGCTTCTCGGCGCGGTCGCTGCACCGCGTGCGCGCGGCGTCGCCGACGCTGCCGACCGTGTACCTGATGCAGTTCGTCTCGCCCCGGCTGCGGGACGGGCGGCTGCCGGTGGGGGTGGGGATCGCGGGGCCGTCGATGCGGATCGTGCGCAGTCATCCCGCGTACGTGGAGCGGCTGAAGCGGGCGGGGCACCAGGTGCACGTGTGGACGGTCAACGAGGAGGAGGACGTCGACCTGTGCGTGGGGCTGGGGGTCGACGCGATCATCACGAACCGGCCGGGGGCCGTGCTGCGGCATCTCGGCGCCCGGTAGACCCGCTGTGACCGTCACGGGGTGTGCACCGGCGCGTTCGGTGCGTGTACCGGTGTGAAGAATGCGTCAGCGGACGGACATCCACCGGTTTCCGGTACAGGCCAAGGGGGCATCCACTCGGTGGCGTGGGGCGAAGGAGGTCTCGGGGGTGGCGTTGGTGGTGGCACAAGAGGTGCCCACGTCGTCGAGCATGGCCGTGTCGCATGGCCCTGCGGGCGTGGGCGCGGCGAGACACCGTATGCGGGACCAGCTGCGCGGCGGCGGGGTCTCCGAGGCGGTCATCGACGACGCCGTACTGATCCTGTCGGAACTGCTCAGCAACGCGTGCAAGCACGGACGGCCGCTGGGTGACGCGCTCGCGGGCGACGGCGACGTCCGCGCGGCCTGGCGCGTCGACGCGCGGGGGCGGCTGGTCGTCGAGGTCACGGACGGCGGCGGCCCGACCCGCCCCTCCCCGGCCCACCCCTCCGTCACCGCGCACGGCGGCCGGGGGCTGAACATCATCTCCGCGCTCGCGCACGACTGGGGGGTGCGCGACGACATCCACGGCGAGGTCACGGTCTGGGTGGTCGTCCACAACGACGTCCACGACCCGGACGCGCGCACGGACTTCGCCGACGGGGTGACGCCGTCGTTGACAGGGCTGGACTTCGACGATCTCGACTAGGCTCCCGGCGTACCAGACCAGCCGTACCCGGGAGACAGTCGATGGCCAAGAAGCGACCCCAGACCAAGGCCCAGGGGCCTCAGGCGACCGACGGAGAGATTCCGGTCGTGGGGGCGCGGGAGCCGTGTCCCTGCAACAGCGGCCGTCGGTACAAGGCGTGTCACGGCCGGGCGGCGGCGCAGGCGGTCACCGAGCTGGTGCACCGGCCGTTCGAGGGGCTCGCGGGGGAGTGCGACTGGGTCGCGCTCAGGGAGCTGGTGCCCGCCGCCACCGCCGAGCTGACGCTCAAGGGCGGGCTGCCGGACGGAGTGCCCTCCGTGACGCTCGCCACCGTGCTGCCGATGGCGTGGCCGGCGCTGCGCCGTGACGACGGGTCCGTGCTGCTGGGCCTCCAGAACGACACCGCGTCCGGGGACGTCAGCCGGGACCTCGCCGACAACCTCCTGCGCGCACTGGAGGCCGAGCCGGGTACGCCCGTACAGGGTCGCCGTACGCCCGCCGACGGTCCCCGGCTCCAGGATCTGCTGGATCCCGAAGGCGGGTTCGAGCCAGTTGTCCGGACCGGCTTCGACTTCTGGGTGCCGGACACGGAGCACGCGACGGCGGACGTGACGGCGTCCCTGGAGCGCGCGAACGAGGCCGTGATCCCGACGGTCAAGCTGTCGGGCGTGGACGCCGCGTACTGGTGCGAGACGCCGGACAAGAACCACCTGCGGTGGGTCATGCCGTACGCGGAGGAACGTCTTCTGGACGCTCTCGCGCGCCTGCACGCGGCCGGCGCCGCCGGTCTCGGCGAGGGCACGCGTCTGGTCGGTTCCTTCCGGGCGCACGGCCTGACCGTGCCGGTCTGGGACCTGCCGAGCGAGGTCCGCGCGGAGGACGTCGAGAAGCCCGCCGCCGCGTTCGCGGAGCGCCTCGCGACGGCCCTGGCCACGGACGCCCCGCTGACCCCGGACGAGCGCCGCGCGCGCGGGGGCCTGACGAACCGCCAGGTCACCCTGAGCTGACGCGGGACTCGGCCGAGCGGGTGACTCCGCTCACAACTCCCGTACCCCGTAAGGCCGGTCGGCGCCGGAAACCGCCGCTCAGCGGTTGTCCGGAAAGCCTCCGGAACCCGAAAGAAAACGCGGGATCGAATTTGCTTGGAGCCGATCTCTTGTTACGGTTCGAGTAGCCCGGTTGCTGGTGCATCCCCCGTCGCCAGCAACCGGGTCTTTTCATGCCCTCCCGGAGAACCCGCGCCGCTTCACAGTCCGGCGCGGTGCGTCAACTCCCCGCGTCCGGTGCGGAGTTGCTCCCGGAGCGCAGCAGGAGCGGCCCGTCGCCCCCGTGCGCGAACTCCGACACGGCGCTGTAGCCGTCGAGCTCCCCCCGCGTCCGCTCACGCGGCGTCTCACAGCTCGTGGGCTCGTCCCCGGCGCCGGCGGCGCACCGCAGCCCGACCGTCCGCCCGTCGGGCCCCAGGAGGCTCAGGACGGCCTCCAGGGCGCGTCCGGTGCCGTTGCGGTAGTAGGTACGCGCCCAGGTGTCCGCGCCCTGCGTCAGGACGCACGTCTGCGCCTCCACGCCGTCCGGCGAGGCGAGTTCGGGACCGCAGCGCGCGGCGGTGGCGATCCCGAGGCCGAGCAGCCGGGCGGGCTCCTTCGGGGCGGCCGGCTTGGGATCGTCGTGAGCGGGGACGACCGTCCGTACGGCGTCGTCGAGCACGTTCCCCTCCTCACCCACCGGGCCCGCCGACGCGAGGGTCAGGGGGAGCACGACGGCGCACAGGGCCGTGGCACCGAGGGCGAGGAGGCGAAGGTTCATAGGCGGAAGATAACGAGCACGCGTGCGCGTACGGCCCGTTCCGCGCCGGGCGGCCCTACAACTCGGGGGCGCTCACACCCGTACGAGTGAGGACGTCGACGACCGTGTCGACCACGGCCTCCACGTCGGGCACCCAGGGCGTGGCCGAGCCGGGCAGCGGTGCGCGCTCCCAGCGGATGTCCCCCTGGCCCGAGAGGGAGGGCGGGAGGGCGAGGTAGCCACCCTCGCCGTGGAAGCGGAGCGAGCCCGGGACGTAGTCCTTGGCGTACAGGAGTTCGCCGAGCTGTTCCATGGAGTACGGCTTGACGAGGATCGCCCAGCGCGCGGGGGCGGCGACGACGGGGCCGAGGCGCATGCCCTTCGCGTCGAGTTCCACGAGGGCCTGGGCCGCCGCGCGCGCGGGGAGGCTGATCGCGCAGGGCGCGCCCGCGCCGGTCGCCAGGATGATCGGCGCGGCGGGGCGGTTCGTCCACCACCAGCGGACCATCCGGCCGTCGGTGGTCGCCGCGAGGAGGCCGGGGTCGAAGGGGTGCGCACCGGGCATCGTGCAGCCCGGGTCGGGGCAGGTGCACCGGGACCGGCTCTCGGGGTCGGCCGGCGCGCCGGGGAGCACCGGCCACTGCCACTGCGTCGCGCAGGTCAGTGCTGCTTCGATCAACTCAGGCATCCCGTCGCCGCGTTGGGACAGAAGCCTGCGTCGCCTTCCGAGGATCTCGCGCATGAGCGCTCGTTCCTTTCCGTTGCACCGCTGGCAACACCGTGGGCCACATCACACCATGTGTCGATCACTTCACTGTGCGTACCTGTTGGCGCATCACACCCCTGCACCGGGCAAGAGGAACCCCTGAACTGCGTCGCGCAAAAGCCTGGGCATGGCGGGGGGTGGCGAAGTCTGGCGTTTTGCCGTCCCGCGTATTTCTCTCCGCCTCCGCCACGGAGGATGGGGCTCGGTCGTCGATGGCTATGACGCCCGGGTCGGGTCACCAGGTTCCGGGCGGCTGGCACCACCCCTGAATCCCTACCGAGTACGTACCCATCACGACCGGTGTGACGCTCTGTGGAACAAGGCCAGTCGACCTCAATCGCCTGGAACCCGAGGCGGTTTTAAGCCAACTTTGCATTTCTGTCCAAGACTCACTCTCCGTTCATGAGCACCTCCCGGACACCGGGAATCCCGATAGGACAATGCTGGACATCCCATCACGAGTGCGTGTAGATGTGGTGACACTGCCGGCGGTGCAGAATGAGCAGAATGACATGGGGGTTTGCGATGCTTTTGAGCAAAACGCACCGGTTCGAGAGCCGGACGCCATGAACGCCCCTCACCCTCCGAAAGTGGCCGGAATCGATTCCACGGTTCCCGCACCCGCCCACACTGCCGCGCCCGTGTCCGCGGGCCCGCCCGCCGCGGCCGTCCCGCTGCCCTCCACGGCCCCCACCTGCACACCGGCACCCGGCACCGCCCTCCAGGACCGGCTCGCCGGCTGGGTCTCGGACCTCACGACGCTCCACGAACTCACGGAACGTGTCTCCCGTACGGACACACTCCCCGAGGCCCTCGACGAGCTCCTGCGCGCGGGCGCGGCCCTCGTCGGCGCGGCGCGCGGCCTGGTCGCCCTCGAACCCTCCGACGGCCCCGCCACGACCACCGCGCTCGGCCTCGACCGCGCGGCCCTCGGCAGCCTGGAGACGGTCCCCCGCGCGTCCCTCCCCCACGGACGGCTCCTCGACGGCCGCACGGAACGGGAGCTGATCATCACCGACCTGTTCGCGGAGGAGGGGCTGGACCCACGGCATCGCGAGGTTGCGGGGCGGTTGGGGTACGCGGCGGTGTACGGGGTGCGGCTGGAGCGGGATGCGGGGGGCGGGGTCGCCGGGGGCGGGCCGGGGGTCGGGTTCGGGCGGCTGACGGGGAGAGGGGGGCCGGCGGGGACGGGAGGCGGTGTCTCCGGGGGGCTTGGTGCGGGCGGCGAGCTTGGCGGGGCCGGGGGGCTCGGTGCGGGCGGGGGGCTCAGCGGGGCCGGGGGGCTGGACGGGGCCGTCATCTCCGGCGTTCCCGGCAACTCCCAGGGCTCCGGTGTCTCCGGCGTCTCCGGCGGGCGAGGCGTGCCCGGCGGCATCGGCATCTCCGGCTCCCCCGGTGTTTCCGGCGCTTCCCGCGACTCCGGCGGTCCTGGCAACTCCCGTGTCCCCAGCAGCTCCGGCATCCCCAGCAGCTCCGGCGTCCCCGGAGGGGTCCGTGTCCCCGGTGTTCGCAGTGCCGGCGACACTCCCGACCCCGTGGCGCGGCCCGGCTTCTGTGGTGCCGTTGTCTGGCTGTACGACGAACCCGGTGCTCCCGACGAGCGGCGGCGGCATCTCGTCGAGTTGTACCTGCGGTTCGCGGCGGCGCATGTCGGGCGGTTGCTGGAGGTCGAGAGCACGCGCGCGTGTATGGCGACGATCGCCGAGGAACTGCTGCCGTCGCGGTTGCCCCGCGTGGCCGGGGTGCAGCTCGCCGTGCGGCACCGGCGCGGGGCGCGGGGCGGCGGGGACTGGTACGACGCGCTGCCGTTGCCGGACGCCGCGCTCGGGCTGTCCGTCGGGTCCGTCACCGGCGCCGGGCCCAGCGCCGTCGCCGCGATGGGGCGGCTGCGGGCCTCCCTGCGCGCGTACGCCGTGATGGAGGGCGAGGACCCCGTCGCCGTCCTGTCCGACCTCGAACTCCTCCTGCGGCTCACCGAACCCGCCCGCTCGGCCACCGCGCTGTTCGCCTACTGCGAGCCGGCCCTGCGGAAGATCACCCTCGCCGGGGCCGGACACTGCCCGCCGCTGCTCGTCGGGGACCGGCGTACGGAGTTCGTCGAGACGTCCGTCTCCGCGCCGCTCGGCATGCTGTCCTGCTGGGAGGCGCCGAGCGTCGAGCTGGAGGCGGAACCGGGAGAGACGGTTCTGCTCTACACGGACGGGCTGCTCAGGCGTACCGGCGATCCCGTGGACCGCGCGTTCACGCGCCTGCACGCGGCTGCCGCCGGGGTGCCGAAGGCGTTGCGGGGCGACCCCGGGGCCGTCGCGGACCATGTGCTGCGGGCGATGGTGCCGGACGGGGAGGGCGGCGCGGAGGACGTCGTGCTGCTGGCGGCACGGTTCGAGTAGGACCGGTAGCTCTGTGGGGGGACGGAGGAAGATAGCTCTATAGAGGGGTTTGCCGGATTCCGCACATCCGTACGATGGGGGCAGTCCCGATGTCGTGGGACGGTCCCGTGCCGTATGGAGGAGGAAGACCGTGGCAGACGAGCTCACCCCGGAAGGCGAGACCGAGGAGCCGATCAAGCAGCGCAAGAACGCGCTGTATCCCGGGGTCTCGGACGAACTCGCCGAGAACATGAAGTCCGGGTGGGCCGACACGGAACTGCGGGACCTCACCGCGATTCCGCAGGCCACGGAGACGGCTGCCCGGCGGGCCGCGCTGTCCGCGCGGTTCCCCGGTGAGCGGATCGTCGTCCCCGCCGGGAACCTCAAGGTGCGGTCCAACGACACGGACTACCCGTTCCGGGCGTCCGTGGAGTACGCGTACCTCACCGGCAACCAGACCGAGGACGGCGTCCTCGTCCTGGAGCCCGTCGCCGCCGGCGGACACGCCGCCACCCTCTACCTCCTCCCCCGCTCCGACCGCGAGAACGGCGAGTTCTGGCTCTCCGGGCAGGGCGAGCTGTGGGTCGGGCGCCGGCACTCCCTCTCCGAGGCCGAGCAGGTGTACGGCGTTCCCGTCTCCGACGTCCGCAAGCTCGCGGACGCGCTCCGCGAGGCGACCGGGCCCGTCCGCGTCGTCCGTGGCTACGACGCCGGCATCGAGGCCGCCCTCCACGACAAGGTCACCGCCGAGCGGGACGAGGAGCTGCGGGTCTTCCTCTCCGAGGCGCGGCTCGTCAAGGACGCGTTCGAGGTCGGGGAGTTGCAGAAGGCCGTCGACTCGACCGCGCGCGGGTTCGAGGACGTCGTGCGGGTCCTCGACAAGGCCGAGGCGACGTCCGAGCGGTACATCGAGGGGACGTTCTTCCTGCGGGCCCGGGTCGAGGGGAACGACGTCGGGTACGGGACGATCGCGGCTGCCGGGGCGCACGCCTGCACGTTGCACTGGGTGCGGAACGACGGGCCGGTGCGCGCCGGTGACCTGCTGCTGCTCGATGCCGGGGTCGAGACCCACACGTACTACACCGCCGACGTGACGCGGACCCTTCCCGTCAACGGGCGGTTCAGTGATGTGCAGCGGCGGGTGTACGACGCCGTGTACGACGCCCAGGAGGCCGGGATCGCCGCCGTGCGGCCCGGTGCGAAGTACCGGGACTTCCATGACGCCGCCCAGCGGGTGCTGGCCGAGCGGCTTGTCGAGTGGGGGCTTGTCGAGGGGCCTGTGGAGCGGGTGCTGGAGCTCGGTCTTCAGCGCCGGTGGACCTTGCACGGGACCGGGCACATGCTCGGGATGGACGTTCACGACTGTGCCGCCGCCCGGGTGGAGTCGTATGTGGACGGGACGCTGGAGGCGGGGATGGTGCTGACCGTCGAGCCCGGGTTGTACTTCCAGGCCGACGATCTGACGGTGCCTGAGGAGTACCGGGGGATCGGGGTGCGGATCGAGGACGACATCCTGGTGACGGAGGAGGGGAACCGGAACATGTCCGATGGGCTTCCTCGGCAGGGGGACGAGGTGGAGTCCTGGATGGCTTCGCTCAAGGGCTGAGGTTGCGGGGATGGCCGGGTTCCAGAGGGGTGTCCGGCCATCGTTGCGGAGTGCGGGTTGTCTGTGGCTGGTCGCGCCCACGCGGCGGAGCCGCAAATCGACACAGCCCCGCGCCCCTAAAAGACGTGGTGTCCCCCGGGGGTCAAGCGATCGGTAGGCCGTGGGCTGGGAGTGCGTCCACGAACAGGGCCCCTGCCAGTAGGCCCGCGCTTCCCCGGGGGCTCCAAGCCCTCGCGTTCAGGTCCTCGTCGAACTCCTCCAGCGCCGCCCTGCCCTCCCCCGTCGCCGTGCCGCCCGCCTCCAGCACTCCCCTGGCCCCCGCCTGGACGCGCCTCAGGCCCAACGGGCCCGCCGTGTGCAGGAGTTCCGTGTCCTGGAGGGTCGATATCACCGTCAGGAGGGCGTTCAGGCGGGCCTCCTCCTCGGATGCGCCCGCTGTGCGGGACGTCGACAGGGCCGTCAGTGCTCTGCGGACGTGGGGGAAGCCCGCTCGGGCTTCCCCTCTCGCGCCCGCCGCGCCGTACGTCGCCGAGACCGAGGAGCCCCGGGAAGGGCGGCGGGGGGCCGTGCGGTCGGGGTGGGCGGCGATGCGTCTGGCCGCCGTGGTGACGTCCGCGCCCCGGGCCAGGGGGTCCAGGGCAGCCGCCGCGACCAGCAGCCCCAGGGTCCACAGCGCACCCCGGTGTCCGCCGCCCGCGAGGCCCACGGCGTGTTCCGTACAGCGTCCTATCGAACCCAGCTCCGCCCGCAGCCCCGGCGTCGCCTCACCCGTCCGTCTCGCCGCCGCGGCCATCGCCGCGAGCCCCGGTGTCAACGCCCGCGCCGACCACCGCAGACCCACGTGATCCCGCCGGGTGACCCGCGCCGCCATGTCCCGCGGGTCCGGCAACCCCGGCTTCGGTGCCAACGCGAGCTGTCCGGTCAACGCGTCCACAGCGGCTCGCGCGAGCGCGTCGTCGGCGGGGCTCTTCATCGTCGTACCTCCTGGGAGGCGCCCTCGCGGGTTCCCGTCATGCCCAGGAAGGTAGGGACCGTGGCCGTCAGTTCCCTGGGGATGCGCTGAGAGGGAGCTGTGAGCGCCGCGGGAACCAGACCCGCGTCACACCGCGACCAGCGGAGCGTTCTCGCGCCACTTGAGGATCTTGTCGAAGCTGACGACCGCGCCGCCGAGGCCGGGTTTGTTGCCGATGTGGACGTGGTCGGCGAGCTGCTGGATGAGGTACAGGCCCCGGCCCGCCTCCGAGTCGGCGGCGGAGACTCTCGGCGTTCTCCCGGCGTGCGCGAACCCGGGCCCCGAGTCGGTGACCTCGATACGGCACTTCTCGCCGTCGAGGTACGCGGTGACGCGGAACGCCTCGGACGTGGTCCCCCCGCCGTGCTCGACGGCGTTCGCACATGCCTCGCTCAACGCGACGGAGAGGTCGTAGCAGACGTCGGGATCGACACCGGCCGTCTCCATCGTGCCGAGCAGCAGACGCCGTGCGAGGGGCACGCTCGCGGCGTCGCGCCGCAGATGCAGTGACCACCAGATGCTCATGTTCCAGCCTCCTGGTCGCGGCTCTGGTCGCGGCTCGACATACCGATACCTATTGCCCCCGGAGGGCCGATGTAAGCGCGATTTCCGCGTGATCCCGCCCATGTGGCGGATGCGCGCGGGGCCGGAACGGGTGTATGCGCACCTCAGAAAGCTCCCCGCGTCTCCCTGGGACCTGCCGTCCGCCGCCGATTCGCCCAGTGCGATGATGAGCCCGCCATGACTGTCCCCCTCCGGCTGATCCGGGCCGCGGTGTTCGCCGCGGTCTGCGTCGTGCTGGCCGCCGTCGGACACGCGCTCGCGTCGTGCGCGACGATCCCGGTGTGGACGCTGGGAGCGGGGTTCCTGGTGATGTGCGCGCTCGTCGCCCCGCTGTGCGGGCGGGAACGCTCGCTCCCGGGGATCGTGGCGCTGCTCGCGGCCGGACAGACCGCGCTGCACGTGGTGTTCGGCCTCGGCCAGCACACGTCCGGCGGCGCGTCGATGGCGTCCATGCCGGGCATGGCACCCACCGCCGACGCCCACCTCGTCGCGCAGGCCGCGCGCCTGCTGTGCGGGACGACGGTCGCCGCGATCAGCCCGGACCACGCGTACCGCATCCTCACCGAGGCACGCGTGTACGACGCCGCCGCGCACCCCGCTCCGGCGAGCACCGGCACGCCCGAGCTGCTGCCGTCCCTGCCGATGCTGCTCGGCCACGTCCTCGCGGCCGTCGCCGCCGGCTGGCTCCTGCGGCGCGGGGACAGCGCGCTGCTGCGGCTGATCGACCTGTCCGTGCGCGGCGTCGCCGAGGGGGCGCTCGTACGGTCCCTGCGCGGGGCGCTCGCGCTGGTGCGCGCGCTGCTCGCGGGGCTGCCCGGCGTACCCGGCAAGGGCCCGCGCACCCCCCGCGCGGACCAGGTGACGCCGCCCCGGCCACGGTGTACGGAGCTTCAGCACACGGTCGTACGGCGGGGTCCGCCGACGCGCTCCCGCCTCGCCCTCGCCGCCTGACACGACGGACCGCCTCCCAGGGGAGCGGCCGGCGTCGTGCGGCATACGCACGCGCGCGTGCGCCCTCACCCGACCTCACTCACCGTGGAGTGCCATGAACCCCCGTCGTCTCCTCGCCGCTTCCGCCGTCGCCGGGACCGCCGTCCTCGCGCTGTCCTCCCCCGCCTTCGCGCACGTCTCCGTCGTCGCGGAGGGCACCGCCGCCAAGGGCGGGTACGCGGTCGTCGACTTCCGTGTCCCGAACGAGCGCGACAACGCGTCGACGGTGAAGCTGGAGGTCACCTTCCCGGCCGACCACCCGCTCGCGTCCGTGATGCCGCAGCCGGTCGAGGGCTGGAGCGTCGTCGTCACCAAGGGCAAGCTCGCCAAGCCGCTGAGCGTGCACGGCAAGCAGATCACCGAGGCCGTCACGAAGGTCACCTGGACCGCGTCCGGCAAGGGCATCGAGCCCGGCTTCATCCAGCAGTTCCCGCTGTCGGTGGGCGCGCTGCCCGAGGACACCGACTCGCTGGTCTTCAAGGCGCTCCAGACGTACTCCAACAAGGAGGTCGTGCGCTGGATCGAGGTCCAGGCGGACGGCGCCGAGGAGCCCGAGCACCCGGCCCCGACCCTGGCGCTGGCCGCCGCGTCCGCCGACGGGCACCACGGCGGCGCCACCGAGGCCGCCGCCGCGAACACGACGACCACCGCGGCGTCGTCCGCCGACACCGACAGCACCGACACGACGGCCCGCGTCCTCGGTGTCGTGGGCATCGTCGTCGGGATCGCCGGAGTGGCGTACGGCGTGCTCGCGGGACGTCGGCGTACCGCCTCGCCCGAAGCCTGAGCCTGATCCGCGTGGGCGCGCGCCGGTTCTCGCCGGTGCGCGTCCCGTCTCCTTCCGAACATCTGGGACATTTCTCCATGCGCAAGAAGACGTACGCCACGGCAGCCCTGCTCGCCGCCGCCGTGCTCACCCTCTCCGCCTGCGGGAGCGGTGACGACAACTCCTCGTCCGTCGCCTCGGTCGTCGACGAGGGCGGCAACACCAGCGAGCAGGCCGCGATCGTGCTGGACCAGCCCTTCGCCAAGCCGAACCTCGTACTGACCGACGCCACCGGCAAGAAGTACGACCTGCGGGCCGCGACCAAGGGGCGGCCGACGCTGCTGTACTTCGGGTACACGCACTGCCCCGACGTGTGCCCGCTGACCATGAACAACATCGCCGTCGCCAAGTCGAAGCTGCCGAAGGCCGAGCAGGACGAGCTGCGGGTCGTGTTCGTGACGACCGACCCCGAGCGGGACACCCCGGCCGCGCTCGCCTCCTGGCTCAAGGGCATCGACCCGCAGGTCGTGGGGCTGACCGGCGACTTCACGACGATCCAGGCCGCCGCCCGGACCGTCGGCATCACCATCGAGCCGCCGCACAAGGACAAGAACGGCAAGATGGTCTCGACGCACGGCACGCAGGTGGTCGCGTTCTCGCCGAAGACCGACGGGGGCTACGTCCTCTACACGGAGTCGGCGACCGTCGACGACTACATCAAGGACCTGCCGAAGCTGATGCAGGGAGCCAAGCCGTGAGGCTCGCCGCCGTAGGGGTCGGGGCGGTGCTGCTGCTCGCCGGGTGCGGGTCCTCCGACGCCGGCGGTCCCGCCCTGTCCGTCGGCGCCGCCTACATCCCGCAGCCCGTGTCCGACATGGCCGCCGGGTTCCTGACCATCAGCAACAAGGGCGGTACGAAGGACGAGTTGACGTCCGTGACCAGCCCCGCCGGGCCCGTCACCCTGCACGAGACCAGCGGCGGGTCGATGTCCGAGGTCAGCGCCCTCGATGTGCCCGCGCACGGTCAACTCGTGTTCAAGAGCGGCGGTAACCATCTGATGTTCGAGAAGCTGGGGCGACTGCCGAAGCAGGGCGAGAAAGTGACCGTGACCCTGCACTTCGCCGAATCGAAGGCCATGGAGGTCGAGATTCCGGTGGAGTCGGCGACGTACGTCCCGAAGACCGGGAACTGAGGGAGGGAAACACATGCCGTCGGCCACCACCTCGCGCGTGCGCACCTGGGTGCTGCTGTTCCTGGCCGTCACCGGAGCGCTCCTCGCCGGTGCCGCGCCCGCGTCCGCGCACGCCGCGCTCACCGGCAGCGATCCCACGCAGGGGTCGGTGGTCGCGCAGGCCCCCACACAGGTGACGCTCACGTTCTCCGAGAAGATCGCCACCGACCGCGACTCCGTGCGCGTCCTGGACCCCAAGGGGAACCGGGTCG
Source organism: Streptomyces saintjeani (assembly GCF_055409605.1). Taxonomy (NCBI): domain Bacteria; kingdom Bacillati; phylum Actinomycetota; class Actinomycetes; order Kitasatosporales; family Streptomycetaceae; genus Streptomyces; species Streptomyces saintjeani. The sequence goes on from NZ_CP189624.1 coordinate 4,626,299, forward strand.
ACGCGGGCGCCGCGAACAACACGGGCGGGACGTCGTACGCCGTGCCGCTGCGCAGCGGGCTGCCGGACGGGACGTACACGGTCACGTACCAGATCGTCTCCGAGGACAGCCATCCCGTCGCCGGGGCGTACACGTTCTCCATCGGGGCCGCCTCCGAGACCAGCGTCTCGGCGTCCGTGCGGGAAGCCGGGGGCGGGGTCGTGGGGGCGCTCTACGACACCGGGCGGTATCTGTCGTACGCCGGGTTCATCGTCCTCGTCGGCGGGGCCGCGTTCGTGCTCGCCTGCTGGTCGCGGGGGAGTTCCGTACGGGCCGTGCAGCGGCTCGTCGTCGGGGGGTGGCTGACGCTCACCGCCTCCACGCTGTTCCTGCTGCTCGTGCGCGGGTCGTACACCGGGTCCGGGAAGGTCGGGGACATCTTCGACCTGTCGCTGCTGGGGGATGTGCTTCAGACGAAGGCGGGGGCCGCGCTCGTCTCCCGGCTGCTGCTGCTTGCCGCTGCCGCGCTGTTCATCGCCGTGCTGTTCGGGGCGTATGACAAGCGGGACGACGAGGAGAAGCGGGATCTGCGGTTCGGGCTGGCGGTGGGGGGGACGGTCGTCGCCGCCGGGTTGGCCGCGAGCTGGGCGTTGGCCGAGCACGCGTCGACCGGGTTGCAGGCGGGCATCGCCATGCCGGTCGACATCGTGCATCTGCTGGCGGTGGCGGTGTGGCTGGGCGGGCTCGTGACGCTGCTGGTCGCCTTGTACCGGGCGCCTGCGGATCAGCCGGTCGAGGCTTCTGCCGTGCGGCGGTTCTCGCAGATCGCGTTCGGGAGTGTGCTGGCGCTCATCGGCACCGGCATCTACCAGTCCTGGCGGCAGCTCGGGTCGTGGTCGGCGTTCACGGAGACGTCGTACGGGCAGCTGCTGCTGGTGAAGATCGGGCTGGTGGTGGTGCTGGTGGGGATCGCCTCGGTGTCGCGGCGGTGGACCGGGAGGCTGGTGGGCCAGGTCTCGGCGGGTTCTGAAGAAGCGACCACCACCGAGGTCGAGGACAGCGACGAGGCCGAGGCGCCGGCTTCCGGCAAGGTCAAGGAGCCCGTCGCCGCGCGCAAGGGTGCCGACGGCGCGACGGGTGACTCCAAGCGCGCCGCCCAACTCGCCCGGCAGCAGGCCGCCGTCGACAACACCCGGCAGAAGAAGCTGCGGGACGGCGACGCGAACCGGTTCGGGCTGCGGCGTTCCGTGCTCGCCGAGGCCGGTGTCGCCGTCGTCCTGCTCGCCGTGACCACGGTCCTCACGTCCACCGAGCCCGGACGTACCGAACTGGACGCCAAGGCCGCGAACTCCGTGTCGTCCGGTGCCGTCTCGGACGGGACCGGGGGCGCGCTGACGCTCGACATGAGCTTCGACACCGGCGGAGCCAAGGGCAAGGGCGTCGTCAGCGTCGACATGGACCCCGCCGGGACCGGGGCCAACGAGCTGCACGTCTACCTCACCGACGCGAACGGGCAGCCCATCGACGTCCCCGAGCTGAAGGTCTCCTTCACGCTCGAATCCCAGAAGATCGGGCCCCTGCCCGTCACCCCCGACCACATCACCACCGGTCACTGGGCGGCGAACGGAGTACAGATCCCGGTGGCCGGCGAGTGGAAGATCGCCGTCACCGTCCGGACCTCCGACATCGACCAGACGACCGTCTCCAAGAACGCGCAGATCGGCTGAACCGTGACCCTTTCGGAGCCCCGTACGACCCCGGAAACGCCTACGCAGGAAGGACTTTCACGCCGGGCGCTGCTCGGTACGGCCGGTGCGACCGGGCTGGTGCTCGGCGCGGCGGCCGGTGCGGGTGTCGCGTACGCCACCGCGCCGGGTGAGGCGACGCCGTTGACGTCCGTGGGGGCGGAGGCGGTCGCGTTTCACGTGAAACATCAGCCCGGGATTCTTCAGGGGCTCCAGGCCCGTGGGCATGTCGTGGCGTTCGACCTGGCGGCGGGGGCGGGGCGGGCGCAGGCCGTCGCGTTGATGCGGCGGTGGTCGCGGACGGCCGAGCGGCTGATGGCGGGGGAGGCCGCGGGGCAGGAGGACACCGGGATCGCCATGGATGCCGGGCCCTCCTCGCTGACCATCACCTTCGGTTTCGGGCACAGCTTCTTCGCGAGGACCGGGCTGGAGAAGCAGCGGCCCGTGGGGCTCGACCCGTTGCCGAGTTTCTCCTCGGACCGGCTCGACAAGGCCCGGAGCGACGGGGATCTGTGGGTGCAGATCGGGGCCAACGACGCCCTCGTCGCCTTTCACGCCCTGCGCGCGATCCAGAAGGACGTGGGGAGCGCCGCGAAGGTGCGCTGGCAGATGAACGGGTTCAACCGGTCGCCGGGGGCCACCTCCCACCCCATGACCGCGCGGAATCTCATGGGGCAGATGGACGGGACGCGCAATCCGAAGCCGTCCGAGCCGGACTTCGACCAGCGGATCTTCGTACCGGCGTCCGGCTCGTCGTCGGAGAACCCCGCGTGGATGGCGAACGGGTCCTACGCCGTCGTCCGCCGCATCCGGATGCTCCTCGACGACTGGGAGAAGCTGACCGTCGCGGCGCAGGAGCAGGTCGTCGGGCGGCGGAAGGCGGACGGCGCGGCGCTGTCCGGGGGGTCGGAGACGACCGCGATGGATCTGGAGAAGGTGGACGCGAAGGGGGATCTGGTGGTGCCGATCAACGCGCACGCGCGGATCTCCCGGCCGGATCAGAACGGAGGTGCGGCGATGCTGCGGCGGCCGTTCTCGTTCCACGACGGGATCGACGCGGACGGGACGCCTGACGCCGGGCTGCTCTTCATCTGCTGGCAGGCCGATCCGCTGCGGGGGTTCGTGACGGTGCAGCGGAAGCTGGACCGGGGGGACGCGCTGTCGAAGTACATCCGGCACGAGTCGAGCGGGCTGTACGCGGTGCCGGGCGGGGCTGAGAAGGGCGGGTACGTGGGGCAGGCGCTGCTCGAAGGGTGAGGTCACGCAGGTTCACTCGACCGTGAGATGCGTGGGCCGCGTTTCGCAAGGGCCATTAGGGTGAGGCCATGCCTGCCAGCTATGCGTATCTCGGTCCCGAGGGCACCTTCACGGAGGTCGCTCTGCGGACGTTGCCCGAAACGGCTACCCGGCAACTGGTTCCGTACGTGTCCGTGCAGTCCGCGCTGGACGCGGTGCGGGGCGGCGAGGCCGAGGCCGCGTTCGTGCCGATCGAGAACTCCGTCGAGGGCGGGATCACGACCACCCTCGACGAGCTGGTCGCGGGCACCCCGCTGATGATCTACCGCGAGGTGCTGCTGTCGATCACCTTCGCGCTGCTGGTGCGGCCGGGGACGAAGCTCTCCGAGATCAAGACGGTCTCCGCGCACCCGGCGGCCCAGCCGCAGGTGCGGAACTGGCTGAAGAAGCACCTCCCCGACGCGCTCTGGGAGTCCGCCGCCTCGAACGCGGACGCGGCGCGCCTGGTCCAGGAGGGCCGGTACGACGCCGCCTTCGCCGGCGAGTTCGCCGCCGCGCGGTACGGCCTTGAGGCCCTGGAGACCGGCATCCACGACGCGGAGAACGCGCAGACCCGGTTCGTGCTGGTCGGGCGTCCGGCCCGGCCCGCCGCGCCGACCGGCGCCGACAAGACCTCCGTCGTGCTGTGGCAGAGCGACGACCACCCCGGCGGGCTGCGCGATCTGCTGGGCGAGTTCGCGACGCGGGGGATCAACCTCATGCTGCTCCAGTCCCGGCCGACCGGGGCGGGGATCGGCAACTACTGCTTCTGCGTCGACGCCGAGGGGCACATCAACGACCGGCGGGTGGCGGAGGCGCTGATGGGGCTGAAGCGGATCTGCCGCGAGGTGCGGTTCCTGGGCTCGTACCCGCGCGCGGACGTCGTCGACGCGGGGGATGTGGCGGTGCCGTTCCCCGGGACGTCGGACGCGGAGTTCGTGGCGGCGTCGGAGTGGGTGGCGCGGTGCCAGGACGGGCGTTTCTAGTAGTACAGGCGTACCGCTAGTTATCCACAGGAGTTATCCACAGGTGGGCTTCTCGACCTGGGGATAAGTCGACTGCTCGATGGTACTCAGTCGACAAATCGGCACCCTGACCCTCAGGTTGTCCACCGGTGGGTGGGTCACCCTTCGTCCACTTGTTTCCTGCGCGCAATCCTTTGGAGCGACGCGTTTCCACTCGAAAGTGGATACGAGGCGCGTTTAGGACAGAATTTCCGGGTACGGGGCAACGTGCGGGAAAGATCGTTCCCGATGTCCACAGATCTTTCGCACACCCTGTGGATAACTTTTCCCGGGGTGTGGATCACTGTGGACAACCGGCCCCCAAGTCCCTTCTTCCGCAAGGCAGTCGAGTCAACTTGGAGCCCCTGGGGTGATCAGTCTCGGGGAAGGGGGCGGATTCCCTTGACACATTCCGCAATTCCCTCATAACGGGTCGTAACCGGCTTTTCGGGACGGGGCAATAGTCGGTCGTGGGCCGTCGGTGCACACCGGTAGCCTTGGGCCTGTGATTGACCTTCGCCTGCTCCGTGAGGACCCCGACCGTGTGCGCGCGTCGCAGCGTGCCCGTGGAGAGGATGTCGCGCTCGTCGACTCCCTCCTGTCCGCCGACGAGCGGCGCAGGTCGTCCGGCGTCCGCTTCGACGAACTCCGTGCCGAGCAGAAGCAGCTCGGCAAGCTGATCCCCAAGGCCGCCGGGGACGAGAAGGCGGAGCTGCTCAAGAAGGCTTCGCAGCTGGCGTCCGACGTCAAGGCCGCCGACGCCGAGCGCGACGCGGCGGACACCGAGACCCATGAGCTGCTGCTCCGGCTCGGCAACCTCGTCCATCCCGACGTACCCGTCGGCGGCGAGGAGGACTTCGTCACGCTGGAGACGCACGGGGAGATCCGTGACTTCTCCGCCGAGGGGTTCGAGCCGAAGGACCATCTGGAGCTGGGGCAGCTGCTCGGCGCGATCGACGTCGAGCGGGGGGCCAAGGTCTCCGGCTCGCGCTTCTACTTCCTCACCGGGGTCGGCGCGCTGCTGGAGCTGGCGCTCGTCAACGCGGCGATCTCGCAGGCCACGGCCGCCGGGTTCACGCCGATGCTGACGCCGGCGCTGGTGCGTCCGCAGTCGATGGCCGGGACCGGGTTCCTCGGGCAGGCCGCGCAGGACGTCTACCACCTCGACAAGGACGACCTGTACCTCGTGGGGACGTCCGAGGTCGCGCTCGCCGCGTATCACATGGACGAGATCCTCGACGCGGAGCGGCTTCCGCTGCGGTACGCCGGGTTCTCGCCCTGCTTCCGGCGCGAGGCCGGGTCGCACGGCAAGGACACGAAGGGGATCTTCCGGGTCCACCAGTTCGACAAGGTCGAGATGTTCTCGTACGTCGCGCCCGAGGACTCCGAGGCGGAGCACCGGCGGCTGCTGGAGTGGGAGAAGCAGTGGCTCACGTCGCTGGAGCTGCCGTTCCGGGTGATCGATGTCGCGACCGGTGACCTCGGGTCGTCCGCCGCGCGGAAGTTCGACTGCGAGGCGTGGATTCCCACGCAGGGGAAGTACCGCGAGCTGACGTCCACGTCAGACTGCACCGAGTTCCAGTCGCGGCGGTTGTCCATCCGGTACCGGGAGGGCAAGACGGTGCGTCCGCTGGCGACTCTGAACGGGACGCTGTGTGCTGTGCCGCGCACGATCGTCGCGATCCTGGAGAACCATCAGCAGGCGGACGGGTCGGTTCGGGTGCCGGAGGTGCTGCGGCCGTTCCTGGGCGGGCGTGAGGTTCTGGAGCCGACGGTTTCTTGAGCTGGGCGGGGTTCTATAGGGGGCGTCCCTTTCCGGGGGCGTCCCCTGTTATGTGCGTGGCGGGGGGTCTCTGGTGGGGGGTCTCTGGTGGGGGTCGATCCGAGTGAGGGTGACTTGAGTGGACGTGAGGGTGCCGTGAATGAGGCTGCCGGTGGCGGTGCGGGCGGTGGCGGTGCGGGCGGTTTTCCGTACAAGCTGATCGCGACCGACCTTGATGGGACGCTGCTGCGGGCCGACGAGTCCGTGTCCCCCCGTACACGCGCCGCTCTCGCCGCGGCGACCTCCGCCGGGGCGACCCACATCGTCGTCACCGGGCGTGCCGTCCCCTGGACCCGGCACATTCTCGACTCCCTCGGCTACACCGGGCTCGCCGTCTGCGGGCAGGGGGCTCAGGTGTACGACGCCGGCGCGCATCGCCTGCTGACGTCCGTGACGTTGGACCGGCAGCTCGCGGGGGTCGCTCTCGCGAAGATCGAGGCGGAGGTGGGGCCGCTGTACCTCGCGGCCAGCCGGGACGGGCTGGACGGGGAGGTGCTGGTCGGGCCGGGGTACGCGAGCGTGGGGAACCTGCCGGCGACTCCGCTCACTGATGTGGCCGAGCTGTGGGCCGCTCCGCTGAACAAGATCTACGTCCAGCATCCGACGCTGGGGAACGACGAGTTGGCGGAGGCGTCCCGCCAGGCTGCCGGTGGCTTCGTCACGGTCGCGATGGCGGGGCCGGGGATAGTGGAACTGCTGCCGCTCGGCCTCTCCAAGGCCACGGGGCTCTCCCTCGCGGCGCGACGCCTCGGGCTCAAGTCGGCCCACACGATCGCCTTCGGCGATATGCCGAACGACCTGCCGATGTTCGCGTGGTCCTCCCGGGGGGTGGCCATGGCCAACGCGCACGAGGAGCTGAAGGCGGTGGCGGACGAGGTGACCGCGTCCAACGAGGAGGATGGGATCGCGGTGGTGTTGGAGCGGTTGCTGGAGGGCGGGGTCTGAGGGGTGCCGGGTGCGGGTCCCCACACAGCTCACGCGGGTGGGCGGCCCACGCGAGAGTGATCTCGCGTGCTCGAAGTGGCCGCCCCGGGCGTCCTCGCACACGGGCCCGGACGGAGTGAGCGACTACTCCGGAGCCCGCGGCGGACTGCCCTGATGGAAGCGAGACGTCCTGTCGTGCATGGACGTGCGCCTCGCTTCTCTCCCCGTACGTGACACCGCCCGAAAACCGGCGATGCGGACACAACTACTGTGCCTGCTCAGCCAGTTGACCGCCACTGATTAACGCCGGGCCGAAGAGAACCCCTACTTCCGCCGCCACCTCTTGCGCCGGGCCTTGCTGAAGAACCATCCTGCGGGCGGCTCGTCGGACCGCCAGGGCTGCGGCTCCGGCGCCTCGCGGCTCCACTTCGCGGACAGCATCCGCGCCCGGGCGGACGGCTCACTCGCCTCCGCGCCCCGCACGAAGTCCTCGTCGAGAACGAGTTCGTCCCAGACCTCGTCCCGCGGTCGTTCCTCCGCCATCCTTCCCTCCTGTCCCCGTCCCCTTTACGCCAGTGTGCCCGGACGGAGGTGAAACCTCCGTCAAGGCCGACCGGCACCTCACAGGCCCCTCATAGATCGACCGGCTCACTCCTCCCCGGCGAGCGTGAGGCTGCGCAGCTTCTGGCCCGCGTACCAGGTCGCGAGCCCGGTGACGGCGACGAGGAAGACCACCGCGGTGGTGAGCCCGACGTCGGAGGTGACGAGGTCGCCGCCGGTCACCTCGTGCGCGACGGCGAGGGACCACTGCTGGACGCTGAGCGTGCGCGCCCCCGGCACGAGGGACCCGAACAGCGCCTCCCAGACGAGCGCGTAGACGAGCCCGAAGACGACGGCATGCCGGGAGACGGTCCCGAGCAGCAGGAACACGGCCGCGTAGGCGATGGACGCGACGAGCGCGGCGACGGTGTATGCGACGGCGATCTGCTGGCCGTTGCCGTTGAGGATGAGCCCGGCGACGAAGGTCGGCAGCGCCGAGAACACCATGGTCACGGCGATGGCGACGATGAGCTTCGTCGAGATGATCGTCGGCCGCTTGATCGGCTTGGACAGCAGGTACACCACGGACCCGTCGTCGATCTCGGGCCCGATCGCGCCGGTCCCGGCGATGACGCCGATGATCGGCACCATCGTGGCGAGCGCGAGCCCGCCGAGCAGGTCGACGGCGGTCTGGTCGTCGGCGCCCGCGAGGGCCCGCACGATGACGGCGATCACGATGAGCAGCATCGGCAGCGCGCCGAGGATGAGCGCCCGGCGCCGGCCGAGCAGGGCCCGATAGGTGAGCCGGGCGACAGTGGGGTCGTACATCAGGGCCTCCTACGCCGCGACCAGATACGAGAACACGGACTCAAGGGACTCGTCGGACGGCGAGACGGCGAGGAGCCGGATGCCGTGGTCCCGGGCCACCCGCGGCAGCAGGGCGGTGAAGCGGCCGAAGTCGACGGCCTGGATGAGCAGCGCGCCTTCCGCCGTGTCGACCTCGATACCGGCGGTCGACGGGTCGGCGATGAGCGCCGCGGCGAGCGCGCGGTCGTCGCTGGAGCGCACGACGTAGCGGTGCGGCCGGTCGGTCATGAGGCGGCGGATACGGCGGAAGTCGCCGCTCGCCGCGTGCCGCCCGGCGACGATGACCTCGATGTGCCGGGCGAGCTGCTCGACCTCCTCCAGGATGTGCGAGGAGAACAGGACCGTACGGCCCTCGTCGCCCATGCGGCGCAGCAGGTTCATGAGCTGCATGCGCTGGCGGGGGTCCATGCCGTTGAAGGGCTCGTCGAGCAGGAACAGCGCGGGGTCGTGGACGAGGGCGCTGGCCATCTTGACGCGCTGGCGCATGCCCTTGGAGTAGGTCTGGATCCGGCGGTCCTGCGCGTACTCCATCTCGACGGTGGCCAGCGCCTTCTGGGCGGCCTTGGCGCCGAGGCCGTGGAGTTCGGCGTTGGCGACGACGAACTCGCGGCCGGTGAGGAAGTCGTACATCGCCTCGCGCTCGGGGACGATGCCGATGTGCTTGTAGACCTCCTCGTTGCGCCAGACGGGGACGCCGTCGAGGGTGACCGTGCCGGTGGAGGGGGCGAGGAAGCCGCCCATCATGTTGATGAGGGTGGACTTGCCGGCGCCGTTGGGGCCGAGGAGTCCGGTGACGCCGGGGCCGATGGTCATGGTGATGTCGTTGACGGCGACCACGTTGCCGAACCAGCGGGAGACGTGGTCGAGGGAGAGCGTGGTCACAGGCCCACCTTCCGGTAGCGGCGGATCAGCAGGCCGTAGCAGGCGGCGATCAGTCCGAGGGTGACGAGGACGTAGACCGCGCCTTCGCCGGTCGACGGGCCCACCCCGCCGGGGAAGGCTGAGCCGGCGCCGAGGAACGCGGTCTGGATGCCGTCGATCAGCGTGATCGGCGAGAAGAGGCCGATCCAGGGGATCGAACCGCCGCTGGACTGCTCGTGCGCGATGGCCTGGAGGGTGGAGACGGCGCCGTAGGAGATGGTCAGGACGGCGATGACGGCGGCGATGCCGAAGCCGCGCCGGGGGGTGACCGCGGCGATGACCAGGCCGAGGCCGGCGAAGAGGAGGGAGAGCAGTGCCACGGAGACGAGTCCCTGTGCGAAGCCTTCGGTCTGGTCGGCGAAGTCGAGTTTGGCGAGCAGCGCGCCCACGTACAGGACGAGCAGCGGGGCGGCGGTCAGCGCGAACAGCGCCGAGGCCAGCGCGGCGAACTTCGCGAGGACGTAGTCGGCGGTCTCGATGGGCCGCGAGAAGTACAGCGGGACCGTCTTGAAGCGCAGGTCGCGGGAGACCGACTGGGGCGCCTGGGAGGCGACGTACAGGCTGATGACGGCCTGCATGACGATCGCGTACCGCGTGTAGTCCAGGGGGAGTTCCTTGGCCTTCGTGGCGACCGCGACGGCGACCATGATGGCGGCCGGCACGAGCATCACGACGAACAGGAGCATCGGCAGGACCTTGGACTTCACCGAGCGGCCGAGGCCGTAGGCGCCGCGCAGGGACTGCGCGTACAGCGAGCGGCGGGCGTAGGCGCGGCCGAGGCGGGGGCCGTCGTAGCCCCGGTAGCCGATGTCGTGGATGCGGGAGGTCTCTCCCGCGGTGTGGTCAACCGCCATGGCCGACGGCCTCCTTGCTCTGCGCGCTCTGCTCGTCGGCGGTGGTGAAGACCTCGGAGATGTGGTGTCTGCGCTGTTCCATGCGGACCAGGCCGAGGCCGAGGTCGGCTACGAGGTCGCGCACCAGGTCGTACGTCTCCTCGCCCTGCGCGGTCAGCAGCAGGAGGTGGCCGGCGCCGGGGAGGCCCGCGCCGCCGTCCTGGACGTCCGCCCCGCGCGTGAGGAGCGCCTCGCGCAGCGCGCGGGTGCCGTCCGGGTGGTCGTCGGTGTCGGTGACCTCGACGGCGAGGGTGGTGGTGGTCTGGGTGAAGTCGGTGGTGGAGCTGGAGCGCAGGAGCTTGCCGCCGTCGACGACGACGACGTGGTCGCAGGTGCGCTCCAGTTCGCCCAGGAGGTGGGAGGTGACCAGGACCGAGATGCCGAAGTCGGTGTGGATACGGCGGATCAGGCCGAGCATCTCGTCGCGCCCGACGGGGTCGAGGCCGTTGGTCGGCTCGTCGAGGAAGACCAGCCGGGGGTCGTGGACGAGCGCCTGCGCGAGCTTGACGCGCTGCTTCATGCCGGTCGAGTAGCCGCCGATGGGGCGGTAGCGCTCCTCGTACAGCCCGACGTGCCGCAGCGTGTCCGCCGTGCGCTCGCGCGCCGCCGTGGGCGGGAGGCCGGACATGCGGGCCATGTGGACGACGAACTCGGTCGCCGAGACGTCCGGCGGGAGGCAGTCGTGCTCCGGCATGTAGCCCACGCGCTCGCGGATGGCGGCGCCCTTGGTCGCGACGTCGAGTCCGAGCACTTCGGCTCGGCCCTCGCTCGCGGGGGACAGACCCAGGAGGATCTTGATCAGGGTGGACTTGCCGGCGCCGTTGGCACCGACCAGTCCGGTCACACCGGCTCCGATGTCCACGGACAGCCGGTCGAGAGCGGTCACCCTCGGGAACCGCTTGCTCAGGCTTTCGGTCGCGATCACAGTCACAGTTCGAAGGTAGTGACCCGACACACACTCGGTCGTCACTCCGGAGAGCCGTCTTCACCCCGTACCTGAGATGTAGGGGACGGCTAAGGGATGCCCTACCTGAGAGGTACGGGCGGGCCCAGATGTCCGGGCCAGGTATTACCGGCCGGCGTGACCCCACCCTATTGACGGTTTCTCTAACAAGTGCCAGATTCGGCGTGGTCAAGTTACGGACGCGTATCGCAACCGCACGGCGAGGTGCCATGACAACGGCAGTGACCCCCGATTCCCGCGCCGACCTGCGGGGATTCCGCCAGGTCCAGCGGCTCGCCTACGCGTGCGCGCAGGACGTCGCGGCCCGGCTGACACCGGGCGTCACCGAACGCGAGGCCGCGCACATGCAGCGCCGGTGGATGCGCGAGCGCGGCGTGAAGGACTGGTTCCACCTCCCCTTCGCCTGGTTCGGCGACCGCACCGCGTTCACGAACTTCCGCATCCCCCTCCAGTTCTTCCCGACCAACCGCCGCCTGGAGCCCGGGATGCCGTTCATCCTGGACCTCGCGCCCGTGTACGAGGGCTACACCGCCGACATCGGCTACTCGGGGTCGCTCGGCGCCAACCCCGTACAGGAACGCCTGATGGCCGACCTGGAGGCGCACCGCGAGCTGATCCTCGGGGAGGTCCGCGAGCGCAGGCCGCTGCGCGAGATCTACCAGGACGTGGACCGCCTCATGGCTCTCCAGGGTTACGCCAACCGGCATCGCGCCTACCCCTTCGGTGTGATCGCCCACAAGGTCGACCGGGTGACCCAACGGCGTTTCTCCCCGCACCTGTTCGGATTCGGCGTCCAGTCCCTCAAGGGACTCGCCTCGGACGCCCTGCACGGACACCGCGACGGATGGTCGCCGCTGTGGTCGCCGTACCGTTTCTCCGACCACCCCCCGCAGCCGGGGCTATGGGCGGTCGAACCGCATCTCGGATTCCGGGGCACCGGCGCGAAGTTCGAGGAGATCCTGGTCGTCACGGACTCCAAGGACCAAGCGGAGAGCGCTTTTTGGCTGGACGACGACCTGCCGCACGTGCGGCAGTGGGCGGAGGGGAAGTGACGATGCTCGACGGGGCGCGCGAACGCCGGATCACCACCGGCGGGATCGAGCTGTGCGTGGCGGAACTCGGCGAGCTGGGGAACCCCGTCGTCGTCCTCGTGCACGGCTACCCGGACACGAAGGAGGTGTGGGCGCCGGTCGCGGCACGCCTGGCACAGCGGTTTCATGTGGTGCTGTACGACGTGCGCGGACACGGGAGTTCGAGCGCGCCGAAGCCGCTGCGGGGCGGGTTCACGCTGGAGAAGCTGACGGACGACTTCCTCGCGGTGATCGACGCGGTCAGCCCGGGGCGTCCGGTGCACCTCGTGGGGCACGACTGGGGGTCCGTGCAGTCCTGGGAGTTCGTGACCGTAGCGCGCACGGAGGGCCGTATCGCGTCCTTCACGTCGATGTCGGGACCGTCCCTCGACCACTTCGGCCACTGGATCAACCGCCGTCTGCACAGGCCGACTCCGCGCCAGGCCGCCCAACTCCTCGGCCAGGGCGCCAAGTCGTGGTACGTGTACGCGCTGCACACCCCCGTCCTGCCCGAACTGGCCTGGCGCGGGCCGCTCGGCAAGCGCTGGCCGGCCCTGCTGCGCCGTACGGAGAAGCTCGACGACCTCTCGTACCCGACCGCGTCCCTGCCCTCGGACGCCGCCCACGGCGCCTGGCTGTACCGGGACAACGTCCGCGCCCGGCTGAGCCGCCCGCGCGCGGACGCCTACGCGCACGCGCCCGTGCAGCTCATCACGCCGCTCGACGACGCGTTCCTGTCGCCGAGGCTGTACGACGAGTTGGAGACGTGGGCGCCGCGCCTGACCCGGCGCACGATCCCCGCCAAGCACTGGCTGCCGCGTACTCGGTCCGACCAAGTAGCCTCCTGGGTCGCCGAGTTCGTGACGTCCGTCGAGGCCGGGCAGGCGCGTTCGGCGACCCCGTCCGGCGTGCACGCGGAGCGGTTCGCGGGCCAACTCGTGCTGGTCACCGGCGCGGGCAGCGGCATCGGGCGGGCCACCGCGTTCGCCTTCGCGGAGGCGGGCGCGCGCGTGATAGCCGTCGACCGCGACGCCGAAAGCGCCACGCGTACGGCCGAGTTGGCGCGGCTCGTGGGCGCGCGGGAGGCGTGGGCGGAGGCCGTGGACGTCTCCGACGAGAAGGCGATGGAGGAACTCGCCGACAAGGTACGGCAGTCGTACGGTGTGGTCGACGTGCTGGTCAACAACGCCGGCATCGGCATGTCGGGCTCGTTCTTCGACACGAGCACCGAGGACTGGCGGCGCGTCCTGGACGTCAACCTGTGGGGCGTCATCCATGGTTGCCGCCTTTTCGGGCGGGACATGGTCGAGCGCGGGCAGGGCGGGCACATCGTGAACATCGCGTCGGCCGCCGCGTACCAGCCCTCGCGCGTGCTGTCCGCGTACGGCACGTCCAAGGCGGCCGTCCTCATGCTGAGCGAGTCCCTGCGCGCGGAGTTGGCGGGCAAGGGGATCGGCGTGAGCGCGATCTGTCCCGGGCTGATCAACACGGGCATCACCTCGACCGCGACGTTCGTGGGCGTCGACACGCAGGAGCAGGAGCGGCGGCGGGAGAGGTCGTCGCGGATGTACGGGCGGCGCAACTACCCGCCGGAGAAGGTCGCCGACGCGGTCGTGCGCGCGGTCGTCCGCAACGACGCCGTCGTACCGGTGACGCCGGAGGCGAAGGGGTCGCGGCTGCTGTCGCGGCTGTCGCCAAGGGTGTTGAGGGCGTTCGCTCGCTACGAGCCCCGGCCGTAAGGGAGTTGGCCAAGTAGCTTGCGTGCGGCTTGAGTTGCCCAAATGCCGCATTCTTTCGGTCGGTTATCCACAGAATCCCCAATTGCCCTGTGGATAACTACGGTTGGTTGTGGATCAAACCTGGGGACGAAAATTGGGTGCGTGATCCACATCTCTCTCCGCACACTGAGGGGATGACCGCCGACCATCGCACCGTGAAGGTGTCCAAGTACCTCTCGAAGCACCTGCGCCACCAGCCCGAGCGGATCGGTCTGCGCCTCGACGAGGCGGGCTGGACGGAGATCGAGGCCCTCCTCGCGGCCACCGCCGCCCACGGCTTCCCCATCACCCGCGAGGAGCTGGACCACGTCGTCGCGACGAACGACAAGAAGCGCTTCGCGATCGAGGGCACGCGGATACGGGCGAGCCAGGGGCACAGCGTCTCGGTGGACCTCGCGCTTCCGGCGACCGTGCCACCCGCGTATCTGTTCCACGGCACTCATCCGCGCGCCCTCTCGTCGATCCGCGCCGAGGGTCTGCGGCCCATGAACCGGCACGACGTCCACCTCTCCCCGGACCGCGAGACGGCCACCCGCGTGGGTGCGCGGCGGGGGCGGCCGGTCGTCCTCACCGTCGATTCCGGGGCCATGCACCGGGACGGGCACGTGTTCCAGGTCAGCGCGAACGGGGTGTGGCTGACGAAGGCGGTACCGGCGCGGTACATCCGGTTCACGGACGCCCGCTGAACCGTTCCGCCGCCATGAGCGCTCGCGGTCACCGGCGGGCCTTCACCCCATGGCCCGGGGCCACCGGGCGCCGTCCGACTCGGCCGGTCCCCCGGACAGGCTCCCGGACTTCAGCGCCAGGCGGCTCAGGGGATCAAGGCGCCGGAATCCGCAGGTCATCGGCGCGACTCGGGGCCGCGTATGGCGCTGACGGCAGGTCAGCCGCTGCGCGACTCGGGAGCCGTACGCCATCGGACGGCCGGAGAGTACCGTGGAACGGGGAAGCCGACCGGTTTCCCCGCATCCTGCCAGGCAGGGAGGCGAGCACGATGTCCGACTCCGGCTCCCCGCAGGTGACCGGACCGCTCCCGGACGCCCTCCACCGAGCCGTACGGCCGGGGACGGCCGTCGTACGGCTGGAGACGACACACGACCGGGAGGGAGTCCTCGACGGGGCGTGGTGGCCGCGCAGCCGCGACATCGCCGCCGAGCTGCCCGGCCTGATCACCGCACTGACCGAGTACCTCGGGCCCGTCACCCGGGTCGGCCTGGACACCGACGCCTGGGAAGGGCTGCCGACGCGGATCACCGTCGACGACCGCGTCGTCCGCATCGACCCCTCTCCGGTCGGTGACGACACCGTTCTCGTCACCCGGGGTGAGCGGGACCTCTTCTCCCTCCTCGTGATCCCGCCGCACGCCACACCCGACGCCGCACGCACCGCCATGGCCGAGGCCGTCCGCGCCGGCAGCGGCAAGCAGGCCGGACAGATCCTCATCGACACCGGCACCGGGCGGGCGGTCCCGGGGACCTGAACGGCGCGATCTGGCCGCGATCCGCCGTCTGCCGTACGCCCGTTCGGGTGGTCCGGGGAGTAGGGTTGACATACCGAGGACACTTCGCGCACCGGCTTCCACGCCCGTGTCGTTCCCGGCGATCGAATATGCCGGGCCGGTCGCAGCCGGTCCGGGGCAGGGTCCCCGTCATGATCACGACCCGCTCCTCCTCACCGACACTCGCAGCCGACGACCGGCCCCCCGCGCCGCTCCGGCTCACGCTGGCGCCGGCCGGCTCCGCGCCCGCTCTGCTGGACGGCGCCTGGTGGCCCCGCTCCCGCGACCTGACGGCGGAGCTCCCCTCCCTGACGGACGTACTCGACCCGCTCTGGGGGCGGATCACCCGGGTCACGGTCAACCCCACCCTCTGGCCCGTCGTCCCGCACAAGGTGCCCGTCGCCGGGCACGTGGTGAAGGTCGGCTGGTTCCTCGCCGAGCAGGACCCGCACGAACTGCTGCTGCTCTCCTACCGGACGGGCCGCTGGGACCTGCTGGTGATCCCCCCGGAGACCGAACCCTCCTCGGCCGCCTGGCTGATGGCCGCCGCCGGCGACCCGTCGCGCACGTCGACCGCGAGCCGGCTGATGGAGCAGGCCGCGGGCCTGCGGACGATGTACGAGACCGACCGGGCCGTGGAAGCGGTCTGGAGTTCCGAAGGCGGACACGAGGCCCGTGACCCCGCCGGGCGCCCACGGATTCCGACCGTGGCCGCCGGACTGCCGCGACAGCCGACAGGGAGCTGAGAACCATGGAGACGTTCGTGACCGTGGCCGTGATCGTGGGGGTGCTCGTCCTCGCGGTGCTCCTCATCCGCCTGCTCGACGCGCAGCACGGCGACCGGATCTCCGCCTTCCACTACGGCCGCTCCGGGCTGCCCGTCCCCGGGCCCGCCTCGCCGGTGTCCCGGAAGGGGGCAGCCGGCCGACGCCGGCTCCACCTCCGTCGCCGTCCCCACCAGGGCGTCCCGACGGGCGGTGCGCGATGACCGAACCGGCCCAGGGGGAAGACCTCACCCGGACCCCCGCCCACGCGTTACGCCTGCGCCGGCTGAACCGGTGGCAGGCGGAGACCCTGCGGGAAGAGCTGGCGGACCTGTACGTGGAGTCCACGCGCGCGCGAGCGGGCGAGGCGTACGAGGGCCGGGAGGAGTTCGCGCGACGGCTCGCCGGGTCCGTACGGCGGCTCGGGTTCTCGCTGCTGGTCGCGGAGGACACGGGCCTCGTCGGCTGCGCCTACGGCTTCCCCGTACCGCGCCAGGGGTCGTGGTGGAAGGGGTTCGACGGAACCCTCCCCCGCAACGTCGAACAGCTCACCGCGTCCGGACACGTCTTCGCCATCACCGAGATCATGGTGCACCCGCACAGCGACGGCCACGGCGTCGCCCGCAGGCTCCAGGAACAGCTGCTCGCCTACCACCACGCCTCGCTCGGGGCGACGCTGATCGCGCAGACCGACACCCCGACCCGCGACGCCTTCCTGTCCTGGGGATGGCAGGACATCGGAGGGATCAGCCGGCCGTCCGACCCCATGGCCATCCGGCCGACGGACCCCGTGCCGCTGCGGGCCATGGTCCTTCCCACCGGCCCGGACGCCGCCACCCGCCAGGACGGCCTCGCCCACGAGAACCGCACCCAGCAGCCGGACTGAGGGCGACGGCCCTGTGCGCCGCTCAGCCCAACTGCGCGGGCGCCTCCATCGCGATCTGCTCGAAGACCTTCTCGTCCGCCGCGAAGACCGAGTCCGCGATCGGCCAGTGGATCACGATCTCGGTGAAACCGAGCTCCCGGTGGCGCCCGGCGAAGTCGACGAAGGCGTCGAGGGACTCCAGCGGACGGCCGCGGTCCGGGGTGAAGCCGGTGAGCAGGATCTTGTCCAGCCCGTCCAGATCCCGGCCGAGCGCCGCGCAGGCGTCCCCGAGCCGGTCGACCTGGCCGCGCAGGGCCCGCAGGGACTGCTCCGGCGTCCCTTCCTCGTACAGCTTCGGGTCGCCGGTCGTCACCCACGCCTGCCCGTGGCTCGCGGCGAGCCGCAGGCCGCGCGGGCCGGTGGCGGCCACCGCGAAGGGCAGCCGGGGCCGCTGGACACAGCCGGGGATGTTGCGGGCCTCGTGCGCCGAGTAGAAGTCGCCCTCGTAGGACACCGAGTCCTCCCGGAGCAGACGGTCCAGCAGCGGGACGAACTCGGCGAGCCGGTCGGCACGCTCGCGCGGGGTCCACGGCTCCTGACCGAGCGCGGTCGCGTCGAAGCCGGTACCACCCGCGCCGATCCCGAGGGTGACCCGGCCGCCGGAGATGTCGTCGAGAGAGACCAACTCCTTGGCGAAGGGCACGGGGTGCCGGAAGTTCGGCGAGGTCACCAGCGTGCCGAGCCGCATCCGCTCGGTCGCCGCCGCAGCCGCCGTCAGCGTCGGCACCGCCCCGAACCACGGGCCGTCCCGGAACGAGCGCCAGGAGAGGTGGTCGTAGGTGTACGCGGTATGGAACCCGAGCTGCTCCGCGCGCTGCCACGCGGCCCGGCCCCCCTCATGCCAGCGGCGGTGCGGGAGGATCACGGTGCTCAGGCGCGTGCTCATGTCTCCCAGCCTACGTCGCCCCTCTGACAAGCCCCGGAACGCGCGGTACGGCCCACCCCCTCCCGCGTCACGTACGTCTCATCTGCGCGCACGCCCCCGCACCCGTGCGCCCCCGTACGGGAGAATGCCCCCGTGACCTCAGCAACCCGGCAGCCCGAGACCCCCGCCGCCCTACAGCGCCCCCGTCTGATCGCCACCGACCTCGACGGAACGCTGCTGCGGGACGACGGGAAGGTGTCGCCCCGGACCGTGGCCGCGTTGGCGGCGGCCGAGGACGCGGGGATCGAGGTGTTCTTCGTGACCGGCAGGCCCGCGCGGTGGATGGACGCGGTCAGTGATCACGTGCACGGACACGGGCTCGCGATCTGCGGGAACGGCGCGGCAGTGGTCGACCTGCACGGCGGCCCCGGCGCCCACCGCTTCGTGAAGGTCCGCGAACTGGCCCGCGCGAACGCCCTGGACGCCGTCCGGCTGCTGAGGGAGGCCGCGCCGGGCACGATGTACGCGGTGGAGCAGACGTACGGGTTCCACCAGGAGCCCGAGTACCCCAAGATGCACATGGAGATACCGGACTCCCTCGCCCCGGCGGAGGAGCTGCTCGCGCCGGACGGCCCCGGCGCCCGGGAACCGGTCCTGAAGATCCTCGCCTTCCACCGCACCCTGGACCCGGACGCGTTCCTCACGCTGGCCCGCGAGGCGATCGGGGAGCGCGCCGAGGTCACCCGTTCCAGCCCCAGCGCCCTCCTGGAGATCGCGGGTCCCGGCGTCTCCAAGGCCAGCACCCTCGCCCTGTGCTGCGCGGAACGCGGCATCGCCCCCGAGGAGGTCGTCGCGTTCGGGGACATGCCGAACGACATCGAGATGCTCACCTGGGCGGGCCGGTCGTACGCCATGGGCAACGCCCACCCGGACGTCATCGCGGCGGCGTCGGGACGGACGGTCGCGAACAACGAGGACGGGGTGGCGGTCGTGATCGAGAAGCTGGTGGCGGAGCGGGGGTAAGGGGCGTTCGCCGTGGCGGGCGGTCCTTACAGGGGTGAACCCCCTGCGTGTTCCTACCCCCCTCACCCCAGCGGCACCCCCCGATCCGCCAGCCACGGCACCGGGTTCACCGCCGAGCCCATCTCCGGTGTCACCCGCACCTCGAAGTGCAGGTGGGGCCCCGTCGAGTTGCCGGTCGTGCCGGTCTGCCCGATCCACTGGCCGGCGGAGACCCGTTCACCGGGGTCGACGGCGACCGAGGAGAGGTGGGCGTACTGGGTGTAGTAGCCGCCGGGATGGCTGATGACGAGCTGGACGCCGAAGCCGTCGCCGCAGGCCACGCGGACGACCCGGCCGGCGCCCACCGCGCGGACGGGCGTACCGATCGGGACGGCGAAGTCCTGCCCGGTGTGGCGGTGGGCCCAGCGCGCGCCGCCGCTGCCGAAGGGGGCGGAGAGGCGGTAGGACTCGACAGGGGCGACCCACCCGCTGGAAGACGGCGTCTGCGGGAGCCGGATCGCGCCGGGACAGGAGCCCGCCGCGACGGACGCCGCCGCCTGCCCCTGAAGCCGCCACCGCGCCTCCTCCAGCTTGCGTTCGATGTCCTGCTTGAGCCCGGCGAGTTCGACGGTCCGCCGCTGAAGCACCTGCCACGCGGACGCCGCCCGCGCCGCGTCCCCCGCGAGCCGCTCCTCGACGACCCGGCGCTTGCCGAGCGCGCTCCCGACGGCCAGGTTCGCCTGCGCGAGCACGTGCTGACCGCGCATCAACCGGTCGGGGTCGCCGTCCAGCACGACCCGGACCACCATCGGCAGCCCGCCCCCGTCCCGGTACTGGGCCCGCGCGATCCGCCCGAGGTCCGCGCGCAGCCTGCCGAGTTCGCGCAGCTCCTCGGCGCGCAGCTCCTCGTACCGCTGGGCCTTGGCGCGCTGCGTCTCCGCCTCGCGGCGGCCGGCGTCGTACTCCTGGGACGCGGCGGCGGCCTCCTCGTACAGCTTCGCGACCTGGGCGCCGAGCCCGTCGCCGAAGCCGTTCTCGCCGTCGGCGCCGGCGGGGGTGGGGCGGGACGCGAGGACCGCCGCCGCGCACAGCAGGACCGGGACGAGCAGGGGGCGGCGGCGAGGTGAGCGCATGTCAGCGATCGTGTCCCAGGGGGCGGGTGGTGTGCCTGTTGACGTCATACGACCGGGGGACAGCGCGTCCGGATGGCCCAACGCCGGGTGACACACCGTCACGCCCGGTTGACCCCGGCCGGGTTTCAGTACGGCGCCTCCCACACCACCGTCGTCCCGCCGCCGGGTCCCGGACCGTGGCTGCTGTCGCCGCCGAGGGACTCCGCGCGGCGGACGAGGTTCAGCAGCCCGCTGCGGCGCCCCCCGTCGGTGATGCCGACACCGTCGTCCGCGACGGTCAGCCGTACGCCGGGACGGCCGCCGGGGAGCGTCGCCGTGGCGTCCACCACCACGTCGATACGCGTGGCCCGCGCATGCCGGAACGCGTTGGACAGCGCCTCCCGCAGAGCCGCGATGAGGTTCTTGCCGGTCGCCTCGCCGACGAGCGTGTCGACGTCGCCCACGAACCGGCAGTCGGGCCGGAAGCCGAGCGGTACGGCGGCCATGGCGACCTCGCGCAGGACGCGCGTGCGCAGGTGGGTCGGCGTCTCGTCGGGGCCCTGGCGCAGGGCGAAGATCGCCGTACGGATCTCCTGGATGGTGACGTCGAGTTCGTCGACGGCCCGCCCGACCCCCTCGCGCACCTCGGGCGCTGCGGCCTCCCGCTGCGCGCTCTCCAGCGTCAGCCCCGTCGCGAACAGCCGCTGGACGACGAGGTCGTGCAGGTCACGGGCGATCCGGTCGCGCTCCTCGAACACCACGAGCCGCTCCCGGTCGCGCTGCGCCTCGGCCGCGATCAGCGCGAGCGCGGCCTGTTCGGCGAACCGGCGGGCGAGGTCGCGCTCTGCGTCGGTGAACGTCCGCCACCCCCGCGCGCGCGGCAGGCAGAGCGTGCCCAGGAAACGGTCGTCGCCACGCAGCGGGAGCAGCAGGACAGGGCCGTACTCGGCGGCGTGCGAGGTGACCGAGCGGGGGTCGGTGGCCGCGTCCTCGACGTACACCTCCTCACCGTTCAGCAGCGCCCTGACCAGCGCGCTGTCCCCCGGGACGACCTCGCCGAGCATCCCCGACGGGGGGTCCGAGGCGACGGCGGCGATCTCCAGGCCGCCCTCCTCGGCGGGCAGCAGGACGATCCCGGCGACGGTCTCGGCGAGGGTGCGGGCCCACTCGGCGACCACCTGGAGCGCGTCGTCGGGGTCGTCGCCGGCCAGCAGCGCGGTGGTGACGGCCACGGAGCCGTCGATCCAGCGCTCCCGCTGCCGCGCCGCCTCGTACAGCCGCGCGTTGCCGATCGCGATCCCCGCTTCCCCGGCGAGGGCGCGCGCGAGGTCGAGATCGGCACCGTCGAAGGGCTGCCCGTCCCGGCGCCCGGCGAGACAGAGGCTGCCGTACGACTCGCCGTGCGCGCGGATCGGTACGGCGAGCGCCCAGCCGGAGCCGTCGCCGTCCACTTCGACGGCCGCGTCCTGGACGCCGAGGAGGGTCACGGCCGTCGCGGGGATGCGCTCCAGCTCGCCGCCGACGGACCGCAGGGCTTCGAGGAGACGGGGGTCGACTGCCATGAGGTCAGGGTAATTTGCCCTATTTACGAATCGCGGCGCGACGCCCGCGCACCGCCCTCATGGCCCTGTTTCACGTGAAACACGGCTGGTTTCACGTGAAACATCGCCTCACCCGGCCGCCACCAACAGCTCCGTCGCCTCCTCCCGCTCCACCATCCCCCGCAACGGCCCCTCCACAGCGGCCAGTTCCGCGTAGGAACCCCGCTGCACCACCCGCCCCTCGTCCAGCACGACCACCTCGTCCACCGCGTCGAGTCCCGCCAGCCGGTGTGTGATCAGCAGCGTGGTCCGCCCCTCGGTGGCCGCCAGCAGATCCGCCGTGAGCGCGTCGGCGGTCGGCAGGTCGAGGTGTTCGGCGGGCTCGTCCAGGACCAGCACAGGGAAGTCCGCGAGGAGCGCGCGGGCCAGCGCGAGGCGCTGACGCTGGCCGCCCGACAGCTTCGCCCCGTGCTCGCCGACGAGCGTGTCCAGGCCGTCGGGCAGCGCATCGGCCCACTCCAGGAGCCGCGCCCGCCGCAGCGCGTCCCGCAACTCCCCCTCGTCCGCGCCCTTCCGCGCGAGCAGCAGGTTCTCACGGACGGTGGAGTCGAAGAGGTGCGCGTCCTGGGCGCAGAGCCCGACCAGGGCGCGTACGTCGTCCCCGTCGAGCGCGTACGCGTCGACGCCGCCCAGCGTGTACGTCCCCGACTCCGCGTCCAGGAACCGCAGCAGCGCCTGCGCGAGGGTCGTCTTCCCGGAGCCGGAGGGACCGACGACGGCGATCCGGCGGCCCTCGGTGAGCGTCAGGTCGACCCCGGCGAGGGCGGCGCGCCCCTGTCCGTCGTACCGCGCGGTGAGCCCCTTCACGGCCAGCGGGAACGGCGTGGCCGGCGCCTGCCGGGGCCGCTCCGGTTCGCGTACGGGCGCGGGGGAGTCCAGCACCTCGTACACCCGCTCCGCGCTGCGGCGCACCCGCTGCCGGTACTGCACGGCGAGCGGCAGCCCGAGGACCGCTTCGAAGGCGGCCAGCGGCGTGAGCACGACGACGGCCATCGACACACCGTCCAGCCGCCCGGAGACGACCCCCTGGGCCCCCACCAGCGCCGCCGCCGCGACGGCCAGCCCGGACACCAGCGCGGTCAGCCCGTCCCCGAGCGCGGTCGCCGCCGCCCCGCGCGAGGCGATCCGCGTGAGCACCCCGTCGGCCTCCCGCACCTCGTCCGTACGGCGGTGCAGGGCGCCGGAGACCGTGAGTTCGGCGGTGCCGGTGAGCAGGTCGGCGACCCGGGTGGCCAGCACCCCGCGCGCGGGCGCGAGCCGGCGTTCGGCGCGCCGGGAGACGGCGCCGGTGACCAGCGGCACGCCCACCCCGGCGAGGAGCAGTCCGGCGGCGAGGACCGCGCCCGCCTCGGGGAGCAGCCACGCGGTGAAGGCGACCGACCCGGCCGCCACGACGACGGCGGACCCGACCGGCAGCAGCCAGCGCAACCAGTAGTCCTGGAGGGCGTCCACGTCGGCGACGAGCCGCGACAGCAGGTCCCCGCGCCGCGCCCCGCGCAGTCCGGCGGGCGCGAGCCGCTCCAGGCGCCGGTAGACGGCCACCCGAGTGTCGGCGAGCATCCGCAGCACGACGTCGTGCGAGACGAGCCGCTCCGCGTACCGGAACACGGCCCGCCCGATCCCGAACGCCCGCGTCCCCGTGACGGCCACCATCAGGTACAGCACCGGCGGCTGCTGCGAGGCCCGCGAGATGAGCCACCCGGACGTCGCCATGAGCCCGACGGCGCTGCCGAGCGCGAGGCTCCCGAGGAGCGCCGCGAGCAGCAGCCGCCCCCGGCGCGGCCCGGCCATGGCCCGCACCCGGGCGAGCACGCCTGCGCGCACGGTCCCGCGCACAGCCTCGCCGGGCATCCTCCCGACGGCCCCCTCGGCATCCCCGGCCGCCTTGAGATCCCGAGCCCCCTCGGACTCCCCCACCACGAAGAAGTCCGCCTGCGTGACGCCGCGCTCCTCGAAGAAGTCCCCCCGCACGTCCGCCACCGGCGCCCGCTCCGCAACACCGTCGCCCCGAGCCTCCGCGAGCCGCACCACCCGGTCGGCCACCCCGAGCAGCGCGGGCCGGTGCACCACGAGCAGCACCGTCCGCCCCTCCGCGAGCCGCCGGACCGCCGCGACGACCTCCGCCTCGGTCGCCCCGTCCAGCGCGGCCGTCGGCTCGTCGAGCAGCAGCACCGGCCGGTCGGCGAGGAACGCGCGCGCCAGGGCGAGCCGCTGCCGCTGCCCGGCGGAGAGCCCGGCGCCGTCCTCGCCGAGCACGGTGTCGAGGCCGGCGGGCAGCGCGTCCACGAACTCCAGGGCGCCCGCGTCGGCGAGGGCCCGGCGGACGGCCGTGTCGTCGGCGTCGGGACGGGCGAGGCGGACGTTCTCCGCGATCGTCGCGGCGTACAGGTGGGGCCGCTGGGGGACCCAGGCGATCCGGGAGCGCCACTCCTCCAGGTCGAGCCCGGTGAGGTCGGCGCCGCCGATCCGGACCTGGCCCTCGGTGGGGCGGGTGAAGCCGAGCAGGACGTTCAGGAGCGTCGACTTGCCGGCGCCGCTGGGGCCGACGAGGGCGACCGTCTCACCGGGTGCGACGGTGAACGAGGCGTTCTCGACGGCGGCTACGGACCGGCCGGGGTAGCGGACGGTCACGCCGTCGACGGTGATCGCGCCCTGCGGGACGGCGGCCGTGCCGGACACCGGGACCGGCTCCTCCAGCACCGCGAAGATCTCCTCGGCGGCGGCGAGGCCCTCGGCCGCAGCGTGGTACTGCGTACCGACCTGCCGCAGCGGGAGGTACGCCTCCGGCGCCAGGATCAGGATGACCAGGCCGATGTAGAGGTCCATCTCGCCGTGCACGAGCCGCATCCCGACCGTCACCGCGACCAGCGCGACCGAGATCGTGGACAGCAGCTCCAGCGCGAAGGACGAGAGGAAGGCGATCCGCAGCGTCTTCAGGGTCGCCTGGCGGTACTCGCCGGTGATCTTCCGGATCGACTCGGCCTGCGCCTTGGCCCGCCCGAACACCTTCAGCGTCGGCAGCCCCGCGACCACGTCCAGGAAGTGCCCCGACAGCCGCGACAGCAGCCGCCACTGACGGTCCATCCGGGACTGCGTGACCCACCCGATCAGCATCATGAAGACCGGGATCAGCGGCAGCGTCCCGACGATGATCGCCGCCGACACCCAGTCCTCGGTCACGATCCGCGCGAGCACCGCGACGGGGACGACGACGGCGAGCCCCAACTGGGGGAGGTAGCGCGAGAAGTAGTCGTCCAGGGCGTCCACGCCCCGGGTCGCGAGGGCGATCAGCGAACCGGTCCGCTGCCCGCCGAGCCACCCCGGGCCCAGCGCACCCGCCCGCTCCAGCAGCCGTCCCCGCAGCTCCGACTTCACGGCGGCGCTCGCGCGGTGGGCGGCGAGTTCGGTGAGCCAGGCGACCAGCGCGCGACCGGCCGCGACGGTCACCAGCAGAAGCAGGGGGGTGCGGAGGTCGCTGACCGAGTGGCCGTGCTGGAAGGCGCCGACGACGATCTCGGCGATGAGCATGGCCTGGGCGATGACGAGGAGGGCGCCGACGACACCCAGTCCGACGACCGCCGCCATGAACAGCCGGGTGGCACGCGCGTACCGAAGCAGACGCGGATCGATTGGTTTCACGTGAAACACACCCTCTTCACGGGGACTTCTGGAGGGCATGTTTCACGTGAAACAACACGGACGTTTCACGTGAAACATGCCCGGCGACTGACTCAGTGCGCTTCAGCGATGTGCTGCGTACCGATCCGCTTGCGGAACACCCAGTACGTCCACCCCTGGTAGAGCATCACCACCGGCGTCGCGATCACCGCGCACCACGTCATGATCTTCAGCGTGTACGGGCTCGACGAGGCGTTCGTGACCGTGAGGCTCCACTCCGGGTTCAGCGACGACGGCATGACGTTCGGGAAGAGCGTCAGGAAGAGCATCGCCACGGCGGCCACGATCGTGACCCCGGAGAGCGCGAACGACCAGCCCTCGCGCCCGGCCTGGTTCGCGACGAGCGCCGCGACCAGGGCCGCGACGGCCACGACCAGGGCGACCAGGCTCTTGCCGTCCCCGCTGTCGGCCTGCGTCCAGACCAGGAAGGCCAGGGCGAGGACGGCGGTGACGAGACCGACCTTGAGGGCCAGCGCCCGCGCCCGCTCCCGGATGTCACCGACCGTCTTCAGCGCCGTGAACACCGTGCCGTGGAAGGTGAACAGGCTCAGCGTGACGAGCCCGCCGAGGACCGCGTACGGGTTGAGCAGCTCCCAGAAGCCGCCCACGTACTCGAAGTTCCGGTCGATCTTCACGCCGTGGACGATGTTGCCGAACGCGACGCCCCACAGGAACGCGGGGATCAGGGAGCACCAGAAGATCGCCTGCTCCCAGTTGCGCTGCCAGTTCTCCTCGGGCCGCTTCGCGCGGTACTCGAAGGCGACGCCCCGGACGATGAGGCAGAGCAGGATGAGCAGCAGCGGCAGGTAGAAGCCGGAGAAGAGGGTGGCGTACCACTCGGGGAAGGCGGCGAAGGTCGCGCCGCCCGCGCTGAGCAGCCAGACCTCGTTGCCGTCCCAGACCGGGCCGATGGTGTTGATGAGGACGCGCTTCTCGGCCCGGTCGCGGGCGAGGAGCTTGGTGAGGACGCCGACCCCGAAGTCGAAGCCCTCCAGGAAGAAGTAGCCGGTCCACAGGACGGCGATCAGGACGAACCAGACGTCGTGCAGTTCCATGACGGTGCAGCTCCCTCGGCCTAGTACGAGAAGGCCATCGGCTTGTCGGCGTCACGCGCCTCGCCGCCGATCTTCGTGGGCGGGTTGAGGTCGGCCTCGGTCAGCTCCGGCGGGCCTGCCTTCACGTACTTCGCGAGGAGCTTGACCTCGACGACCGCGAGGATCGCGTACAGCGTGGTGAAGGCGATCATCGAGGTGAGGACCTCGGCCTGGGAGACACCGGGGGAGACCGCGTCGCGGGTCTGGAAGATGCCGTAGACGACCCAGGGCTGTCGGCCCATCTCGGTGAAGATCCAGCCCCAGGAGTTGGCGATCAGCGGGAAGGCCAGGGTCCAGATCGCCAGGCGCCAGTACCAGGTGGTGAGTTGAGGACCGAGCGCCTTCTTGCGGAAGAGCACCAGGTTCGGCACCTCGTCCTCACCGGTCCTCAGGTGCTCGGGGAGCATGAACTTCTTGCGGGTCAGCCACAGTCCGAACATGCCGACCGCGAGGGACGTCATGCCGAAGCCGATCATCCAGCGGAAGCCCCAGTAGGCGACCGGGATGTTGGGGCGGTAGTCGCCGGGGCCGAACTTCTCCTGCTCGGCCTTGTTGACGTCGTTGATGCCGGGGACGTGCGAGGTGAAGTCGTCGTTCGCGAGGAACGACAGCAGGCCCGGGATCTCTATGGCCACCGTGTTGTGGCCCTTCTCGACGTCCCCGTAGGCGAAGACGGAGAACGGCGCGGGCGCCTCGCCGTCCCACAGGGCCTCGGCGGCGGCCATCTTCATCGGCTGCTGCTTGAACATGACCTTGCCGAGGGTGTCGCCGCTGATCGCGGTGAGCAGACCGGCGATCACGACGGTGATGAGGCCGAGCCGCAGCGTCGTCCTCATCTCGACGATGTGCCGCCTGCGGACCAGGTGGAAGGCGGAGATGCCGACCATGAACGCGCCGCCGGTCAGGAACGCGGCCGTCAGGGTGTGGAATGCCTGCGCGAGCGCGGTGTTCTGGGTCAGGACGAGCCAGAAGTCGGTGAGTTCGGCGCGGCCCTTGGCCTCGTTGATCCGGTAGCCGACCGGGTGCTGCATCCAGGAGTTCGCGGCGAGGATGAAGTAGGCCGACAGGATCGTGCCGATCGAGACCATCCACATACAGGCGACGTGGATCTTCTTCGGGAGCTTGTCCCAGCCGAAGATCCACAGGCCGATGAAGGTGGACTCGAAGAAGAAGGCGATCAGGGCCTCGAAGGCGAGGGGGGCACCGAAGACGTCGCCGACGAAGCGCGAGTAGTCGGACCAGTTCATGCCGAACTGGAACTCCTGCACGATGCCGGTGACGACGCCCATCGCGATGTTGATCAGGAAGAGCTTGCCCCAGAACTTCGTCGCCCTGAGGTACTTCTCCTTGCCGGTCCGCACCCATGCGGTCTCCAGCCCGGCGGTGAGCGCCGCGAGCGAGATCGTCAGGGGGACGAAGAGGAAGTGGTAGACGGTCGTGATGCCGAACTGCCAGCGCGCCAGTGTCTCCGGCGCCAGGGCCATTTCCACGTCGTCAGTCTCCTTACGTGCCGTGGTACTGCGGCAGTTTGCCCCTTATGTCACACACAACAGTGGAGCAACTGGGACACGCTTGTGAACGCGTTCACATTCACAAGCAATTATGGCGCATACCCGTTCGAGACTTGACGGGAGGGGGGGCCTGTTTGGTCACAGGCCCCCCGAGACGCACCCCTCACACACCCCCGGAAGGGCTCTCAGCCCTCCTGGACGAGCCCCTCTTTGATGAACCCCTCTTTGATGAACCCCTCCGTCACCTTCAGGAAGATGTCGTTCGCCTCGGTCTCCCCGATCGTCACCCGCGCCCCCTCCGGGAACGGCCGCACCACGACCCCGGCCCGCTCGCACGCGGCGGCGAACGCGGGCGTCCGCTCCCCCAGCCCCAGCCAGACGAAGTTGGCCTGCGTATCGGGGACGGTCCACCCCTGGGTGCGCAGCGCGTCCACCACCCGCGTGCGCTCGGAGACCAGGCACCCGACCCGGCCCAGGAGTTCGTCCTCCGCGCGCAGGGACGCGACGGCGGCGTCCTGCGCGAGCTGCGTGACCCCGAAGGGCACCGCCGTCTTGCGCAGCGCGGCGGCGACGGGCTCGTGGGCGATCGCGAAGCCGACACGCAGCCCCGCGAGGCCGTACGCCTTGGAGAACGTGCGCAGGACACAGACGTTGGGACGGCCGCGGTACAGCTCGACGCCGTCGGGGACGTCCGCGTCGCGCACGAACTCGCGGTACGCCTCGTCCAGGACGACCAGGACGTCCCCCGGCACCCGGTCCAGGAACCGCTCCAACTCGGCCCGCCGCACGGCCGTACCCGTCGGGTTGTTGGGGTTGCAGACGAAGATCAGGCGGGTGCGGTCGGTGATCGCCTCGTACATCGCGTCGAGGTCGTGGACGTCGCCCGGGGTCAGCGGGACCTTGACCGAGGTCGCGCCGCTGATCTGCGTGATGATCGGGTACGCCTCGAAGGAGCGCCAGGCGTAGACGACCTCGTCGCCGGGGCCCGAGGTCGCCTGGAGGAGCTGCTGGGCGACGCCGACGGAGCCGGTGCCGGTGGCGAGGTGGGAGACGGGGACGCCGAAGCGGTCGGCCAGTTCGGCCGTCAGCGCCGTACACGCCATGTCCGGGTAGCGGTTGAACGACGAGGCGGCGGCCGTGACGGTCTCCAGGACGCCGGGCAGCGGCGGGTACGGGTTCTCGTTGGAGGACAGCTTGTAGGCCACCGGTCCGCCCTCGGCGGCCGGCCTGCCCGGCTTGTAGGTGGGGATCCCCTCCAGCTCGACCCGCAGCTTGGGGTTCGTCTCGCTCACCACAGTCCTCCTCGCGACCGGCGCCGGTACTCAATTCTCCTCACCTTATGAGGATTCGGCACGTGCACGTCAGCGGCCGTGCGGACCTCGTTCGTCACACCCGCATCAGGGGCAACACCGTACGAAGGCCGACGAAACAGAGGGCGTGTCGCACATATATCTACGCGCCGGTGGCACGCGCCGTGGCGCGCGTCCCTCGTACAGGTGAGTTGAGACCTCTTCGAGACATCGGTGCCTCGCCAGGCTCATCAGCGCCGATGCCACAAATAGTGCCGCTCGAACGACCAACTGCCTTTGTTTCTCAAGTACTTGGTGACTTTGACCTTGCAGAAACGTGCCTGTCGATGTGTGCATATGCGTCCGCCCTACCCCACCCGATGAGCCCTACTATCGGCACGCCATGACAGCAGCAGGGAAGCACCAGGTGAGCCGCGCGGAAACCTCACGCCGAGGCAGCCGGCCGGGCCGAGCGGGTATCAGGGACGTGGCCGCCGCCGCCGGAGTGTCCATCACGACCGTTTCCGACGCCCTGAACGGCAAGGGCAGGCTCCCTGATGCCACCCGACGCCACGTCCGCGAGGTCGCCGACCGGCTGGGCTACCGCCCGTCGGCCGCGGCCCGCACGCTCCGTACCGGGAAGTCCGGCCTGATCGGACTGACCGTCACCACGTACGGGGATGAACCTTTCACCTTCACCGAATTCGCGTACTTCGCGGAGATGGCCAGAGCCGCCACCTCCGCCGCGCTCGCCCGCGGCTACGCGCTCGTCATCCTCCCGGCGACCTCGCGCCACGACGTGTGGTCGAACGTCGCCCTGGACGGCACGGTCGTCATCGACCCCGGCGACCAGGACCCGGTGGTCAGCGAGCTCGTCCGGCAGGGTTTACCCGTCGTCTCCGACGGCCGCCCCTCCGGTCCGCTGCCGGTCACCGCGTGGGTCGACAACGACCACGAGGCCGCCGTACTGGACATCCTCGACCACCTCGCCGACGCCGGCGCGCGCCGGATCGGGCTGCTCACGGGGACCACCACCGACACGTACACGCACCTGTCGACCACCGCGTACCTGCACTGGTGCGAGCGCGTCGGACAGGACCCGGTGTACGAGGCGTACCCGGCGCACGACCCCTGCGCGGGAGCCGTCGCCGCCGACCGGCTGCTCGCCCGGCCCGACCGGCCGGACGCCGTGTACGGCCTCTTCGACCCCAACGGCACGGACCTCCTCGCCGCCGCCCGCCGCTACGGCCTGCGCGTCCCCGAGGACCTGCTCCTCGTGTGCTGTAGCGAGTCCACGGTGTACGCGAGCACCGAACCCCCCATCACCACGCTCTCGCTGAAGCCGCGCCGGATCGGCACCGCGGTCGTCCAGCTCCTCATCGACGCGATCGAGGGCGTCGACTCGGACGGCCCGGTCGAGCAGGTGATACCGACGGAACTGATCATCCGCACCTCCTCGCAACGCCGTCCGCCGCGTACGACGGTGAGCCCGCCGCGCACGCCCGAGGGGAAGTAGCCGGCCGCCCGCGGGGCCGTCGTGCGGTGGGTGCGGGACACCGGTACGACGGCCAAGCACGGGTCAATCGGGGCGAATGCCACGCACCGGCGCGCGCCCGAACCGATTCACCACCCCTGGGTCATCACATGGCCCGATCCGCATTCCTATGATGGGCCCACGACACCGCGGGCCGCTGCGACCAGGCAGTCCGAAGCGGTGCAGCTGCGGCGCGATGGTGGAGGGGTCTGATGACTCAGGGGGCCGGTCAGGGACCCGAAGCGGAACGGACGGCGACGTTGCGCGACTTCCGGGTGCCCGCGTACGTCCATGAGACCGGCCCGTACGACCCCGCCGGGCATCCCGGCGACGCCGTACCGGCCGACGAGCAGGCGTATCCCGAGGGGTACACGCCGACCCAGCGCGACCTCCCGGTCATCAACCGGGGCGACACGCTGCGGATGCCGACGGTGGAGCCCGTGGTGGCCGCGGACGGGCCCGGACCCCTGTTCGTCGTCGGCGACGTGCACGGCTATCTCGACGAACTGCACGCCGCGCTGCGGGAGAAGGGCCTCATCGACGAGGCCGCGCAGTGGTGCGCGGGCAACGCGCGGCTCTGGTTCCTCGGCGACTTCACCGACCGCGGGCCCGACGGCATCGGCGTGATCGACCTGGTCATGCGGCTGTCGGCGGAGGCGGCGGCGGCGGGCGGCTACTGCAAGGCCCTGATGGGCAACCACGAACTCCTCCTCCTGGGCGCCAAGCGGTTCGGCGACACCCCCGTCAACTCCGGGGCCGGCACCGCCACCTTCCAGGCGGCCTGGCTGCTCAACGGCGGCCAGAAGTCCGACATGGACCGCCTCCAGGACCACCACCTCCAGTGGATGGCACGCCTCGACGCGATCGAGGAGGTCGACGGCCATCTGCTCGTCCACTCCGACACGACCGCCTATCTCGACTACGGCGACTCGATCGAGGCCGTCAACGACAGCATCCGCGAGGCGCTCACCCGCAACGACGCGGACGAGGTGTGGGATCTCTTCCGCAAGTTCACCAAGCGCTTCTCCTTCCGCGACGAGGGCGGCGCCGACGCCGTCCGCGCCCTCCTCGATACGTACGGGGGCACCCTCATCGTTCACGGGCACAGCCCGATTCCCTATCTGCTGGGCGAAGTCGGCTCCGAGGACCCCGACGACGACACCGGCCCGAACGTCAAGGGACCGCACGTCTACGCGGAGGGACTCGCCATCGCGATGGACGGCGGAGTGACCATGGCCGGAAAGCTGCTGGTCCAACAGCTGCCCATGGATAATCGGACGTCCACCGGGCAGGCGACCGGCATGGAGGACTGATCGCCGGCGGCACGGGCGCGGGTCCAATTTCCGCAAACCCCCTGTCACCTTGAGCCGTCGCCGCTCTACCATCGGCTTATCCGTAGCAGGCTCCCCTCCGTTTCTGCCCGACGGCTCGTTGGCATGCGAGCCCCAAGCCCTACGGAGCATCGGGGGATGCACATGAACAGCGTTCCGCAGCACCTGCACAGTGAGGACCGCCAGGAGTACGAGCGGATCCTCGACGAGGCGCTGCGCTCCGCCCCACACCACCCGGAACTGGCCGGTGTCGGCCGGCGCCTCAACCCGGTACAGCTGCGCACCATGGCGCTGGGTGCCACCGCGTTCATCACGGCCGCGGCGGCGACCGAGTACCAGCACTACGTGAAGGTCCGTGAGGAGCTGCGCCACCCGGCGCCGTCCTCTTCGTCTTCCTCGTCCTCTTCGGCCTCTTCGGCCCGCGAGTCCGGGGACGCGGCGAGCGGGGGCACGGGGATCGCGGCCGGCCTGGGGGAGGCCGCCGTCGAGCCCGCCGGGGCGGGGGCCGTCGCCGTCGCCGCCGTCCTCACGCCGGTCCTCGCCGGGACCGCCGCGGTGATCTTCCTGCTCGTCGGCTACCTCCTCAAGGCGCTCGACCCGGCCCCTGCGTTCGCCGACGCGCTGGTCACGGCGGGCTGGGTGTTCGGGGTGGTCACGGCGCTGGCGATCCTGGTCGCCACCGTCGGGCTGCTGCTCACCGCGCTGCGCAACCGGCCCGCGCTGGAGGCGGGGCCGTACAACGAACAGGCTCAGGAGGTCGAGCGGGCCCGGGATGCCTGGCGGATCGCCCTGCTGGAGCGCGGCTTCCTGCCGTACTTCCGCGAGGCGCTCACCGAACAGGGCCCGGCGGCGACGGTCCCGCGCACGCCTCCGCCGAGCCGCCTGCCGAATCTCGGCTACGACCGTCCCGGGTTCACCAGCCCCGACGACGGCCCCGACCCCGGCCACCGCCCGAGCTTCTCCAGCCCGGACTACACGAGCCCGGACTTCGGCGGCCCGGACAACCAGCCCGACTAGGGCGTGTTGCGAAAATCCCGTCGTCCACCCCCGATGACTCCCGGCCCGCGTCCCCGTACAGGGGGCGCGGGCCAGGCGGTTCACGGCGTCCTCAGTCCGCGATCGGCAGATACACCCGGTTCCCCGCCGCCGCGAACTCCTTCGACTTCTGGGCCATGCCCTCCTCGATATCGGTGTCGGCGGGGCTGGTGCCGTGTTCGCGGCGGATGTCCTGGGAGATCTTCATCGAGCAGAATTTCGGCCCGCACATCGAGCAGAAGTGCGCGGTCTTGGCCGGCTCCGCCGGGAGTGTCTCGTCGTGGAAGGCGCGGGCCGTGTCGGGGTCGAGGGCCAGGTTGAACTGGTCCTCCCAGCGGAACTCGAAGCGCGCGTCGGACAGCGCGTCGTCCCAGTCCTGCGCGCCGGGGTGCCCCTTGGCGAGATCGGCGGCGTGCGCGGCGATCTTGTAGGTGATGACGCCGGTCTTGACGTCGTCGCGGTTGGGCAGGCCGAGGTGCTCCTTGGGCGTGACGTAGCAGAGCATCGCCGTCCCCCACCAGGCGATCATCGCCGCGCCGATCCCGGACGTGATGTGGTCGTACGCGGGCGCGACGTCCGTGGTCAGCGGGCCGAGCGTGTAGAACGGCGCCTCGTCGCAGATCTCCTGCTGGAGGTCGATGTTCTCCTTGATCTTGTGCATCGGGACGTGCCCCGGGCCCTCGATCATCGTCTGTACGTCGTGACTGCGGGCGATCCTGTTGAGTTCGCCCAGCGTGCGCAGCTCCGCGAACTGCGCCTCGTCGTTGGCGTCCGCGATCGAGCCGGGCCGCAGGCCGTCGCCCAGCGAGTACGTGACGTCGTACGCGGCGAGGATCTCGCAGAGTTCCCCGAAGTTCTCGTACAGGAACGACTCCTTGTGGTGCGCGAGGCACCAGGCCGCCATGATCGAGCCGCCGCGCGAGACGATGCCGGTCTTGCGGTTCGCGGTGAGCGGGACGAACGGCAGCCGTACGCCCGCGTGGACCGTCATGTAGTCCACGCCCTGCTCGGCCTGTTCGATCACCGTGTCCTTGTAGATCTCCCAGGTCAGCTCCTCGGCGCGGCCGTCGACCTTCTCCAGCGCCTGATAGAGCGGCACCGTGCCGATGGGGACGGGGGAGTTGCGCAGCACCCACTCCCGGGTGGTGTGGATGTTGCGGCCGGTCGAGAGGTCCATGACCGTGTCGGCGCCCCAGCGGGTCGCCCAGGTCATCTTCTCGACCTCCTCCTCGATGGAGGACGTCACCGCCGAGTTCCCGATGTTCGCGTTGACCTTCACCAGGAACCGCTTGCCGATGATCATCGGCTCGATCTCCGGGTGGTTGACGTTGGCCGGCAGGACGGCCCGCCCCGCCGCGATCTCCTCGCGGACGACCTCGGGCGCGACGTTCTCCCTGATGGCCACGTACTCCATCTCCGGCGTGACCTCGCCCCGGCGCGCGTACGCCAGTTGCGTGACCGGCCGTCCGTCCCGGCTGCGGCGCGGCAGGCGCGGGCGGCCCGGGAAGACCGCGTCCAGATTCCGCAGGCCGCCGCGCGGCGAGGTGTGCTTGAGCCCGTCGTCCTCGGGGCGGACCGGACGGCCCGCGTACTCCTCGGTGTCGCCCCGGGCGACGATCCAGTTCTCCCGCAGGGGGGACAGGCCCCGGCGGACGTCCGTCTGCTCGGACGGGTCGGTGTACGGGCCCGAGGTGTCGTACAGGGTGACCGACTGCCCGTTGGTGAGGTGCACTTGACGGACCGGCACCCGCAGATCGGGGCGCGAGCCCTCGACGTACGCCTTGTGCCAGCCGATGGACTTCCCGGCCTCGTTGTCAGCCGCGTCCGTGCTGGCCGCGTTCTGCGTGGAGGCAGGCGTGCGTGCGTCCTTGATGGTCATGAGACCTACTCCCTACGCCGGCATTACCCGGTAACAGGTTCAGCGGTCGACGCAGCGGCTTCCGTCTGCCGATGTTTCATGTGAAACATCACTCGAACCCGGTGACGTTTCACGTGAAACACCGCGAAGACGAAGGTCAGCGCCCTCTCAGCCCGGTGCTCCGAGCTCCCGCGTGTGCAAAGGTGCCTCCACGCTAGCGGTATTTGTGGCGCGGTGAACAGTGGGCCTCTGCCGTTCTTGCGATGATCGGTCGGTGACCACGACACCCCGCTCCCCGTTCCCCCCGCCTCCCGAACGGCCCCGCCGCCCCGGCACCGCGCGCGATACGGGTGCGGGGGACGGGTACGGGGGTGAGGACACGTACGGCGGTGAGGGACCGGGTCCTGTCGCCGGGCCGGGTGACGCGGCTCCTGGACGCGGGCCCGCGCCGGGTAACCGCCCCGGCACCCGGCTGGGTTCACTCCAGCGGCGGGGGCCGCTGCTGAGGCCGGGTGCGGAGGGGCAGGGGTACGGGGTCGGGCCGACGCCGCGTCCTGAGGACACGGGGGCTACGCGGCAGGTGCGGGGACCGGGGTACGACAGCGGTGCTGTGCCGCGCGTTCCCGGGCCGGACAGTGGTCCCGTACCGCGCGTGTCACCGTACGACAGCGGCCCTGTGCCCCAGGTGTCCCCGTACGACAGCGGGCCCGTCCCCCAGGTCTCCGCTCACGACAGCGGGCCTGTCCCCCGCGTCCCCGATCACCAAGCGCACAGCGGCGGTTCCGGGCACGGTGAGCATCACCACGAGCCCGGTGACGCGCACGGCGGCGGGCACGGTGACTCGCACAGCGGGGGGCACGGTGGAGGGCATGGCGGCGGCCACTCGCACAGTCACAGCCATGGCCCCGCCGCCCCCGTCTCCCGGCACCTCCGCAAGGTCATCGGCGCGATCCTGATCCCCTTCGCGGCGGCCGTGGTCGTGGGGCTCGCGGTGCTGTGGCCCGGTGGCGCGCCGCCGCACGAGCGGACCGGGGTCGGGTTCGACCGGCAGACGCAGCAGGCGACGGTCACGAGGATCGAGAAGCTGAGCTGCGCGTCCGTCAACGCGTCGGGGGTGCCGCCGACCGGTGACACCTCGACGGCCGAGGGGTCCTCGGCGGTGCAGCAGGCGGGCGGGACCTGCAAGCGGGCGACGATCCGGGTGGACACGGGCAGCGACAAGGGCCGTACGTTCACGGAGATCGTCCAGCCCGACCAGTCGCGGCAGCTGAAGCAGGGTCAGAAGGTCGTCGTCGCGTACGAGCCGTCCGCGCCGAAGGACCTCCAGTACTCCGTCGCGGACATCAACCGGCGGTTCCCGATGGCGCTGCTCGCCGGGATCTTCGCGATCGCGGTCGTGGTCGTCGGACGGCTGCGCGGCGTCATGGCGCTGGTCGCGCTGGCGATCAGCTTCATGATCCTGAACTTCTTCATCCTGCCGGCGATCCTCCAGGGTTCGAACCCGCTGGTCGTGGCGGTGGTGGGGGCCAGCGCGATCATGCTGATCGCTCTCTACCTGTGCCACGGCCTCTCGGCGCGGACCTCCGTCGCCGTGCTCGGCACGCTGATCTCACTGATCCTGATCGGCATCCTCGGCTCGCTCTTCATCGGCTGGGCCGCGCTCACGGGCAACACGGACGACAACACCGGCCTCATCCACGGCCTGTACCCGTCGATCGACATGAGCGGCCTGCTCCTCGCCGGCATCATCATCGGCTCGCTGGGTGTCCTGGACGACGTGACGGTCACGCAGACGTCGGCGGTGTGGGAGCTGCACGAGGCGAACCCCACGATGGGCTGGCGCGGCCTCTACCGAGCGGGCATCCGCATCGGCCGCGACCACATCGCCTCGGTCGTCAACACCCTCGTCCTCGCGTACGCGGGCGCCGCCCTCCCCCTGCTGCTCCTCTTCTCCATCGCCAACAGCAGCGTCGGCGCGGTGGCCAACAGCGAGTTGGTCGCCGAGGAGATCGTCCGCACCCTGGTCGGCTCGATCGGCCTGGTCGCGTCGGTGCCGGTCACGACGGCCCTGGCGGCGCTGGTCGTCTCGGCGGACCGTCCGGACGGGAAGTCCGCACCGGCCCCGGCGACGCCGTCGGCCGTGGCTCCCGTCCCGGCAAAGGGAGGGCGGGGCCGCCGCCGTAAACACTGACCGCTCGGTGGGGGGCGGGGCCTACAGCCTCAGGGCCTACAGCCTCGGGGCCTTCAGCCCCAGCAGAACCGTTCCTGCAACTCCCCGGAACCGCTGAAGCGTTTCCCCACCCCCACGGCGCGCCCCCCTCACCCCGCGCTCTGCTCCTCCGCCAGGATCCGCCCCAACGCCTCGTCGAGATGCGCGTCGAAGTCCGCGAAAGATCCCTCCTGGCCCAGCGGCACCACCCGGTCCGTGCGGTCGAGGAAGGCGATGAGGGGGGCCGCCGAGGAGCGGAAGACGGCCTGGTCGGCGCCCACCTGGAGGCGGATGAGGACCTCGCCGAGGGATTCGGGGTCCGTGGGGGCGACCCGGACATCACCCTCGCCGCACGGGCGGCCCACGCCGTCGATGAGGAGTTCGCGGCCGAACGTCCAGGTCACCGGCGCGTCCCCGGGCAGATGGAAGGTGAGCCGGACGGCGTACGGGTCGTCCGGCTCGTACTCCAGCCCCACCGGGATCCGGAACGAGAGCTCCTCGGAGACGAGGAAATTCATCATGACCTCTGCCTGAACTGTCTGAACGGACTCACGCATCGCCTTACCCCGTCTGTGCCGTCGAGTGGCCGGGAATGTACCTATGACTGCAACGCATCTTGCTGAAAGTACACACGGGGTCACAAGCAGTGATTTTTCAGATGCTGATAGAGAGCGCGAGCGCACCCACCGCACACCCGACCTCGCGCTCCAGCGCCCGCACGGCGGGAAGCAGCCGCTCGGCCTGCCGCACGGGCAGGGACAGCGCGACGGTGGCGGCGATCGCCCCCACGGTGATCGGCAGGGCGGCGCAGACCGTCCCCAGCAGATACTCCTGACGCTCGGTCACCGCCTCGGTGCGCCGCGCCCCGGAGAGCCTGCGCAGCAGACTGTGGCTGTCGCGGACGGTGTACGGCGTGAGGGCGCTCGCGGGATACCGGTCGAGGTGATCGCGCCGAGCCCCGTCGTCGAGCTGGGACAGCAGGCACTGCCCGATGGCGTGCGCGTGCCCGGTCTCCCGGAAGTCGGCCCACTGCTCGACGGCGGGCGACTCCGGTGTGTCGGCGACGTACAGCGTCTCGATCTCGCCGTCGCGGTACACGGCGTAGTAGACGGGCGCCCCGACGGCGTCCCGCCACTGCGCGAGCGTCTCGACGAGTGTGCTGCGACGTTTCTGCGCGGCGCCTGCGGAGGCCAGCCGCTCGGCCGCCTCGCCGAGGAAGAACAGCCCCTTGTCGCGCCGTAGATAGCCCTCGTGGACGAGGGTGCGCAGCAGGTGGTAGGCGGTGGGGAGGGCGAGGCCGGTCTCCCGGGCGAGCTGTTTCGCGGGGGCGCCGTACACGTGTCCCGCGACGCTCTCCAGGAGGCGCATCGCGCGCTGGACCGAGCCGATGAGGGTGGCCGTGGAGTGCGGCTGTTCGGGGACGGCCGCCGGAGCGGCCCGTGGTCCCGGCGGGCGGGCGGGGGGTGCGCCCGGTTCCGCGGGGGAGGTGTCAGCCGTCGCCAAGGGGCACTCCCGGAGCGCGAGGGGTGGTCCGTGCGGGCTCGTCCCCGCGTCGGATTCCGGACTCTAACGGCCCGTACGGCCGCGCCGCCGCGCTGCGCGGGAAACTTCCCCCGCCCGAGGGAACCGGCGTTCCCTGTTACCGGTCTCCCGCGTCACCAGTCGCCGCGGGAGGAGGAGCCGGCGGTGAACTTCCGTACGACGTAGACCAGTCCGCCGGCCAGCGCGACGAAGATCAGCACCTTGAACAGCAGCCAGACCACGAAGCCGATGATGCTGGCTATCAGCCCGCCGAACACGACGAGGGCGATGACCGGCACCGCCACCCACTTCACCCACCACGGCAGTCCCGAGAGGATCTCTCGCATCGTCCTTGTCCCCATCTGTGCGCCGGCCGGCGGCCTTTCGGCCACCGGCCCTTCTTCGGATGTCCTGCTTCGATGCTAGGTCCCGGCGGGGGCCGGGCGGGGGGTTCGCACCCCTTGTCCTCCCCTGACCCTTCCCCTAGGGGAAGGCGGGGTTCCGGCTCACCGTTCCGGAGGAGAGAACACGACCAGCACCCTCAGGTCCTCGCTGATGTGGTGGAACTTGTGGGCGACCCCGGCGGGCACGTAGACGACGCTGCCGCGCGCCACCTCGGTCGTCTCCATGTCGACGGTGATCGACGCGCGCCCGCTGACCACGAAGTAGACCTCGTCCTGGTTGTGCGGGTTCTGTGGATCGTGGGCGCCCGCGTCGAGCGCGTACAGGCCGACCGACATGTTCCGCTCGCGCAGGAACTGCAGGTAGGCGCCGTCGTTGGCGGCTCGTTCCGCCTCCAGTTCGTCCAGCCGGAATGCCTTCATCGCCCTCGTCCCGCTCGTGGCCCGTGCAGGCCGTCGATCTTCTCTGGAACGATCAGACACATGAAGATTTTCGTAGTCAAGACGATCGCCAACGCGGGCGCCCTGGCGGTCGCCGTCTGGCTGCTGGACAAGATCACCCTGACCGGTGACAGCACGGGCAAGAAGATCGGCACCCTGCTGATCGTCGCGCTGCTGTTCGGGCTCGTGAACTTCCTGGTCAAGCCGGTCGTGAAGGTGCTCACCTTCCCCCTGTTCATCCTCACGCTCGGTCTGATCACGCTGGTCGTCAACGCGCTGATGCTGATGCTGACGTCGTGGCTGGCCGACAAGCTCGACCTCAGCTTCCACGTGGAGGGCTTCTGGACGGCCGTGATCGGTGGTCTGATCATCTCCGTCGTCTCGTGGGCGCTGAACCTCGCGCTGCCCGACGGCGACTGATCACCGATGACCTATCGCGTCTGTTTCGTCTGCACCGGCAACATCTGCCGTTCTCCGATGGCCGAATCGGTGTTCCGCGCGCGCGTGGCGGACGCCGGTCTGTCGGGGCGCGTCGAGGTCGACAGCGCCGGTACGGACGCGTGGCACGAGGGCGAGGAGGCCGACCCGCGCACGGTCGCGGTCCTGCGGGAGCACGGGTACGGCACGGCGCACACGGCCCGTCGGTTCGAGCGCGCCTGGTTCGCGGACCGCGACCTGGTGATCGCCCTCGACACCGGCCATCTCCAGGCCCTGCGCCGCCTCGCCCCGACCCCCGGGGACGCCGCCAAGGTCCAGCTCCTGCGCTCGTACGACCCCGCCGCGACCGAGTCCGCCCTCGACGTCCCCGACCCCTACTACGGGGGCCGTGCGGGCTTCGCGGCGTGCCTTGAGATGGTGGAGGCGGCGAGCGACGGTCTGCTCGCCGCCGTACGGCAGGACCTGGAGGGGCGGACGACATGAGCGACACAGGGATGGGCGAGGGCACGCGCGCGGTGCGTGCCGGGCTGCCCGAGCCCGTCAAGTACGAGCCCGCGCTGCCCGGCCCGGTGTTCGCCGCCCACTACCACCTCCCCGGCGAGCCGGCCGGCCCGTACACCTACGGCCGGGACGAGAACCCCACCTGGACGCTCCTGGAGCGCGCCGTGGCCGAGCTGGAGGCGCCGGGGGAGGACGGCGTCGAGACCCTCGCGTTCGCCTCCGGGATGGCGGCGATCTCGGCCGTCCTCTTCTCCCAGCTCCGCTCCGGCGACACGGTCGTCCTCCCGGACGACGGCTACCAGGCGCTGCCTCTGGTGCGCGCGCAGCTGGAGGCGTACGGCATCGAGGTGCGCACCGCGCCGACCGGCGGGGACGCGCAGCTCGCGGTGCTGGACGGCGCCCGGTTGCTGTGGATCGAGACGCCGTCCAACCCGGAGCTGGACGTGTGCGACGTCCGGCGGCTCGCCGAGGCGGCGCACGCGCGCGGCGCCCTGGTCGCCGTCGACAACACCCTTGCCACGCCCCTCGGCCAGCGCCCGCTGGACCTCGGCGCCGACTTCTCCGTCGCGAGCGGCACGAAGCAGCTCAGCGGGCACGGTGACGTGCTCCTCGGGTACGTCACGGGCCGCGCGGGGGAGGCCATGGCGGCCGTACGGCGCTGGCGCAAGATCGTCGGCGCGATCCCGGGGCCGATGGAGGCGTGGCTCGGGCACCGCTCGCTCGCGACGCTCTCCCTGCGGGTGGACCGGCAGAGCGCGACCGCGCTGGCCGTGGCGCGGGCGCTGAAGGACCGGCCCGAGGTGGTCGCGCTGCGCTATCCGGGCCTGCCCGAGGACCCCTCGCACGAGGTCGCCGCCCGGCAGATGCGCCGCTACGGCTGCGTCGTGTCGTTCACCCTCGCCTCCCGCGCGCACGCGGAACGCTTCCTGGAGTCCCTGCGGCTCGTGGACGACGCGACGAGCTTCGGCGGGGTGCGCTCCACCGCCGAACGCCGGGGCCGCTGGGGCGGCGACGCGGTCCCGGAGGGCTTCGTACGGCTCTCCGTCGGCACCGAGGACACCGAGGACCTGGTCGCGGACGTGCTGCGGGCGCTGGCGGAGTCGGCGGGCTGACGCGTCCGGCCGGGCCCTGTACGGCGCTGGCCCGCGCTGCGGGCGGTCCGAGCCTCCCCCCTCGTGGTTCGGACCGCCCTTCGGTTCCGTGCGTCAAGAACCGCGCCAACCAGGCTAGTTGACTCAATGTCAATGTCCAATCACAGTAGCGGCAGGGACCTATCGGCATATTTATCGTTGGCCCCTCGTCGGGGCCGGGCGAGGTGCCGGAAGGGGGCGGGCCGTGGATCTGGCCTTGCTGCGCACCTTCGTGACCGTGCACCGGGCCGGCTCCTT
Organism: Streptomyces saintjeani; assembly: GCF_055409605.1. Lineage (NCBI taxonomy): Bacteria > Bacillati > Actinomycetota > Actinomycetes > Kitasatosporales > Streptomycetaceae > Streptomyces > Streptomyces saintjeani. The sequence continues at coordinate 4,668,077 of NZ_CP189624.1, forward strand.
CACTCGTGCCGCCGCGCTGCTCGGCCTCTCCCAGCCCGCCGTCACCTCGCAGATCCGCACCCTGGAACGGCAGGTCGGCCGCCCGCTGTTCCTGCGCCGGGCCCGGGGCGTCACCCCGACGACGATCGGCGACGAACTCGCCCACAAGGCCGCCCCACACCTCGACGCGCTCGTGGAGATCGCCGAGACCGGCCTCGACGCGGCCTCCTCGCTACGCACCCTGCACCTCGCCGGACCGCCCGAGTTCACCGCCGGACAGGCCCTGCCCGCGCTCACGGAACTCACCGGCGAGGACGGCCGGCGCCTCGCCCTGCGCGCCTCCTTCGGCACCGCGGAGGAGGTCCTGGAGGGCCTCGCCGCGGGCCGTCACGACCTGGCGATCAGCACGGCGCGCCCACGGGGGCCGCTGCTGACGGCGACGCCGCTGTGCGACGAGGAGCATGTACTGGTCGCCGCGCCGGGGTGGGCGGAGCGGATCGGTGTGGGGGCGGGGCGGATGGACGGCGGGCGGATCTACGGCGGGCGGATGGACACCGGTGCCGGGCAGCCTCGTCGTGCGAGTGCCGGCGTCCTGGAGAACCTCCCCGTCGTCGAGGTCCACGAGTCGTTGCCCCTCGTCGCCCGGTACTGGGCCTCCGTCTTCGACTCCCTCCCCGCCGCCTCCGGCACGGTGATCGTCCCCGACCTCCGCGCGGTCCTCGCGTGCGCGGTCGCGGGGGCGGGGCTCGCTGTGCTGCCCCGGTATCTCTGCGCGGCGGCTCTGGAGCGGGGGGACGTCGTGGCGCTGCACGAACCGGCGGTGCCGCCGCTGCGGACGTACTTCCTCGTGGTCCGGACGGGGACGCTGGCGATGCCGCACATAGCCCGGGCGCATGAACGGTTGCTGCGGGCGGCAGCGGCGTGGCGATGATGTTTCACGTGAAACCGAGCCCGACCCCGGGGTGCGATGTTTCACGTGGAACCAAGCGGGCCACATTCCTCCCATGACCGTCCGACCCGTGGTCAAACGCACCGCACGCGCCGTTCTGCTGGACGGTGACGACCTGATCCTGATCAAGCGCACCAAACCCGGCCTCGATCCCTACTGGGTCACCCCCGGCGGGGGTGTCGAGCCCGAGGACGAGACCGTCGTGGACGCCCTGCACCGCGAGGTGCACGAGGAACTCGGCGCCAAGATCGCCGATGTGGTCCCCTGTTTCGTCGACACCGTCGAGCACATCGGCGAGGACGGCGGCGCGACCGGCGTGAAAGTGCAGCACTTCTTCGTCTGCCACCTGGAGTCCATGGACCCCGGTCTGCGCCATGGCCCCGAGGTCGACGAGCCGATCGGCGACTACGAGATCGTCCGGGTGCCCTTCACCCGCGTCGGGATCGCCTCCGTCCACCTCGTCCCGCTGTCGCTGCGGCACTATCTGGACGGCAACATCGAGGGCGTGCGCGCGATGCACGCCCCCGATCTCGGCTGACGGAACCTCTACCCGGCGGCGACCAGTTCCGCGACGGAGTCGTGCCGTATCCGCTCCTTCGGGACGCCCGCGCCGCGCAGTGCGTCCACGCCGCTGCGGATCATGCCGACCGGGCCCGAGAGGTACGCGTCGTACTCGTCCCAGGGGCCGAACGTGCGGATCGCGTCCGGGAGTTGGAGCAGGCCGTGCTTGTCGACCACCGGGCGGACCTCCAGCCAGGAGTGGGACTGCTGGAGCCTCAGCATCGTGTCGATGTCGTAGAGGTCATGGTCGGTGCGGGCGCCGTAGAAGACCTCCATCCGGCGCCGGGTGCCGTGTTCGGCGACGTCCTCGACCAGGGCCTTGATCGGGGCGATGCCGGTACCGCCGCCGAGGCAGAGCAGGCCGCTGTCACGGGTGTGGTCGACCGTCATCGTCCCGGCGGGCGGGCCCAGCCGGATCACGTCGCCGGGCTGGGCGCGGTGCACGAGCGCGTTGGAGACCCAGCCGGCGGGGACGGCCTTCACGTGGAACGAGAGCAGGCCGTCTGAGCGGGGGGCCGAGGCGAAGGAGTAGTGCCGCCAGATCCTCGGCCACCAGGGGGTCTCCAGGCTCGCGTACTGCCCGGCGAGGAACGGGTACGGCTGGTTGGGCCGGACCGTGATGACCGCGATGTCCTGCGTCCGCAGCTCGTGCGAGACGACCTCCGCCTGCCACCAGGGCGGGGCGCGCAGCTCGTCGACGGCCGCCGCGTCGATCATCACCTGGGAGATCGTCGTGTACGTCCGCACCCATGCCGCCTCCGTCTCCGGGTTCCACACGGACCCGGCGTACTTGGCGAGCGCCCCGATCAGGCACTCCCCGACCGCCGGGTAGTGCTCGGGGCGCGTGCCGTACTTGCGGTGTCCCCGGCCGAGGTTCTGGAGGTACTCCACGAGCACCGGCGTGTTGTCGACGTGCTCGGCGGCCGTCAGCAGCGCCTTGAGCAGCCGGTCACGCTGGGCGTCCATCGCGGGCGGGAACAGCGGACGCAGGTCGGGGTGCCGGACGAAGAGCAGCGCGTAGAAGTACGAGGTCACCTTGTCGGAGACCTCCCCGATGGCGGCCATGGTCCGCCGCACGAGCACGGCGTCCGGCGACCCCTCGGGAGCGGGTTCCGAACCCCCCGGACTCCCGGTCCCGAACGCCCGGAACGGCTCCGGAGCGGCTTCGGGGGACTCGTCCTGAAGGACGTCCGGGACGGAGGCCCGGGGAAAGTCGACGGCAGGCCGAAAGGCATCCGGCACGAACGAGCCCGAGGTCTCGGGGCCGGGTTCGGGTGCATCCGGGGTGTACGCCCGGAGGCCCTCACCCTCGGCCTGCGGCGCCTTGGGGGGCAACGGATGGGCAGCCTCGGAGCGGGGTGCCTCGTAAGAGAACGGCTGGGGGGTCTCCGGAGCGGAGTCGGGCTCGGGGTGAGGCAGTTCCTGGACGAACGGCCGGCCAGCCTCGGGGGCGGAGCCGGACTCGGGGCGGGTTCCCTCAGAGGGGAAGGGCCGGGCGGCTTCGGAGCCGGACTCAGGACGGGCCGCCTCACGCGGCAACGGCCGGGGGGCTTCGGGGCCCGAGTCAGGCCCGGGCCGGGTTGCTCCGTGGGGGAACGGCTGGACGGAGCCGGACTCAGGGCGGGCGGCCTCGTGGAGGAACGGCTGAGCGGCCTCGGGGGCCGGCTCGGCTTCGGGGCGCGGGGGTTCCTGGACGAACGGCCGGAAGAACTCCGGGTCGGGGTCGGAGTCGGGCTCGGCCTCGATCCGGGGCGCTTCTTCGGCGAACTGCCGGAAGGACCCGGGCTCGGGGTGCGGTGTCGCCAGCGGGTTCTCGGCCCAGTGCTGTTCCTCGGCCCTGTGCTGTTCCTCGGGCGGCGTTGTCACGCGGGCGGCTTCGGCGGGCGGTGGTTCGCTCGGCGCCGTGCGCTGGGCCGGTACCTGGAGGGACTCCGGGACGGCGAACGTGTCGGTGGAGGGTCGGGACGTGGACACCAGCGGGGGTACCGCTGTCGCGGGCGCCGGTATGAGCTTGGGGAGGACGGTGGTCCCGGGGTCGGACGGTGCCGGGGCGGGCGGCGCGGTTATTCGGGCGCCGAAGTCGGGCCGGGCCGTGTCAGGCCGGGCCATGTCGGGGTGGTGGCCGTCAGGACGGACCGCGTCCTGCGGCAGACCGCCACCGGGAACCGCTGCTCCAGAACCCGCCGCACCGGCAGTCGCCGTCCCCCGCCCCACCGGGCGGAGGCCCGCCAAGCGTCTGCCCTCCGTGGCCTGCGGTTCGGTGCCCCGCTGGCCCGCGCCTCGTTGCTCGGGGCCCTGCGGCTCGGTGCCGGAACCCGATGCCGGCTGCTTGCGCGGCTTGAACCAGCCGTCTCCGCCGCCGGACGTGCCGTTGTCGGCCGACGTGGTGGCCGGAGCGTCCATGGTGTGCCTCGCCTCGAACATCTTTCGGTCGGTCTGCACTCCCTACCTCGGGAAGTGCCTGCTCCCCCTGCGAACGGCTGTGCCCACCTGTTCGGTTCCGCAGCCGCTTCGCCCACAGGGCAGCATCCCACCCCCACCCGGATGCCCTGGCCGTATCACCGCGAATGCGGGTCCTCGATCTCTCCGTCCCGTTACGCTGCGTCGCCTCGTCTCAGTCGCAATCGGAGTCGACCATACCGGCCGCAGTTGACCACACAAGCCCCGCCTTCCCCTCACCGGGGTCTTACCCAGGGGCGATTCACCGTTTCACTCAACTACCGGGCGCGGCACACCAATTCGTAGACATCCCCCAGATCCCTCCCTCCGCCTGCAACGCGATTCCGCCGACCTGCGGCCCTTCACCTACCGATGTTTCACGTGAAACGTCCTCTTCGTTTGCTGGTTTCACGTGAAACATGAAGTCTCCCCCCTGATCGCCGGGCATGTTCCCCCGGCATGGCCAAAACCGCGTATGTCTCCGGGGAAACAGGTGGACGCCGGACCCACCGGTCGGACAGCCTGACCTGCGTGTCGACTCCTTCCCCCACAGCTCTCCCCATCCGCCGCCTGACGCGCAGCGACCTTCTCGTCTGCGCGGACTTGTCCGAGGACCGGGGGTGGCCACGCGAGGAGCACAAGTGGGGCCTCCTCCTCACCGCCGGGAAGGGCTACGGCATCGACGACCCCACCGGCGGCCTGATCGCCGCGTGTGTCGTGACCGAGTACGGCCCTCAGGAGCACCCCGAACTCGCGGCGATCGGCATGGTGCTGGTCGCCGAACGGCATGCCCGTCGGGGCGTCGGCCGCAGGCTGATGCGGCATGTGGTCGCGGAGCACGGCCCCACCCCGCTGACCCTGCACGCGACACCGAACGGCCGCCCGCTGTACGAGGAGCTGGGCTTCAAGGCGACCGGCCGGGCCGAGATGCTGGTCGGCCGTTTCACCCCGGCGGGGCCGGCCCCCTCGGTGGCCACCAGGGCGGCAACGGCCGAGGACCTCCCGGAGATCCTGCGGCTGGACGAGGAGGTGTTCGGCGCCGACCGGACCCGCATGATCGCCCGCCTGCCCGCGTTCGCCGACCAGTTGAGGGTCGCGGTGACGGACGGCCGGATCGCGGGGTACGCGGCCGTCTGGCCCAACATGGACACCCACGTCGTGGGCCCGCTCGTCGCCCGCGACACGGAGACCGCCAAGTCCCTCGTCGCCTCCCTCGCGGCCCACACGGACCGCCCGCTGCGCACGGACATCGACGTACGGCACGAGGAGTTGCTGGGCTGGCTGAAGGAGCAGGGCCTGGCGGGGGTCTTCTTCAACTCCGTGATGACGTACGGCATCCCGGGCCTTCCGGGCGACTGGACCAGGCGGTTCGCTCCGCTGACGGTGGCGGCTGGCTGATACGTCGATGCCGGTCCCCCTGTTGCTCGGGGGGGGGACCGGCACCGGTGCGTTCAGTGGTGGACGGCGGTCTCCTGACGCCCCGCCGCCCCGGCGACCACCGCACTCGGGACGGTGTCCCGGCGTTCCAGCACGGCCGAGAGAACCGCGAGCAGGAGCGCGGACCCGGCGAGGGCGGCGCCGACCCAGTTCGGTGAGGTGTAGCCGTGGCCCGCGTCGATGACGAGGCCGCCGAGCCAGGCAGCGAGCGCGTTGCCGAGGTTGAAGGCGCCGATGTTGACGGCCGAGGCGAGCGTCGGGGCGCCGTGGGCCTGGTCCAGGACACGCTTCTGGAGCGGCGGCACGGTCGCGAAGCCCAGGGCGCCGATCAGGGCGATCGTGACGGCCGCGAGCGCCTTGTGGTGGGCGGTGAGGGTAAAGAGGGCGAGGACGACCGCCAGGGCGCCCAGCGAGACGTACAGCATCGGCATGAGCGCGCGGTCGGCGTACCGGCCGCCGACGAGGTTGCCCGCGACCATGCCGAGGCCGAAGAGGACCAGGAGCCAGGTGACGGAGCCGTCGGCGAAGCCGGTGACGTGGGTGGCCATCGGCGCGACGTAGGTGATGGCCGCGAAGACGCCGCCGAAGCCGAGGACGGTCATCGCCATGGCCAGCAGGACCTGGGTGTTCCGGAAGACGGCGAGTTCATGGCGCAGCCGCACCCCCTGCGGCTTGGGCAGGTCGGGGACGAGCCGGGCGACCCCGGCGAGGCCGACCACGCCCAGGACGGCGACGAGGGCGAAGGTGGCACGCCAGCTGACGTGCTGGCCGACGAGCGTGCCGAGCGGGACGCCGACGACGTTGGCGACGGTCAGGCCGGTGAACATCATCGCGATGGCGCCGGCCTTCTTGTCCGGGGCGACCAGGTCGGCCGCGACGACCGCGCCGATGCCGAAGAAGGCGCCGTGCGCGAGGGAGGCGACGACGCGGCCCACGAGCATCACGGAGAAGACGGGGGCGACGGCGGAGAGCACGTTGCCCACGATGAACAGCCCCATCAGCAGCATCAGCATCCGCTTGCGCGGGATCTTCGTGCCGAGCGCGGTCATCAGCGGGGCGCCGATCATCACGCCGAGGGCGTAGCCGGTCACGAGGTAGCCCGCGGTGGGGATGGAGACCCCGTAGTCGGCGGCGACCTCGGGGAGCAGTCCCATGATCACGAACTCGGTCGTGCCGATGCCGAAGGCCCCGATCGCGAGAGCCAGGAGCGCGAGAGGCATGAAGGGTGACACCTTCCCGATTGATTGCAGGAGCGCTTTACCTTCACTGACATTAGTTGCAGACGCGGGCTATACGCAAGCGCCGACTATCGCGGGGCTGGCCTATCCTGGTTCCCAGCCGCTCCCGGACGGAGGAGGACGCCCATGCCCGCGACGGATCCCGCACTCACCGACCTCGCCCAGGGCTGGTGCGCCCTCTCGCTGCTGCACGGCAGGATCGAGAGCCACATCGAACGCGCCCTCCAGGCCGGTCACGACCTGAGCGTGCGCGAGTACTCCCTGCTGAACGTGCTCAGCCGCCAGCACGACGGCGACGGCGGCCATCTCCAGATGAAGCAGGTCGCCGACGCGGTCGTCCTCAGCCAGAGCGCCACGACCCGCCTGGTCACCCGCCTTGAGGACCGCGGCCTCCTGGAGCGCTACCTCTGCCCCACCGACCGCCGGGGCATCTACACGAACGTCACCGAGGCGGGCCAGAAGTTGCTGGACGAGGCCCGGCCGACCAACGACCGGGCGCTGCGCGAGGCGCTCGACGCGGCGGCACTGGACCCGAAGCTGGCCCCGTTCGTCCAGGTCGTGGAAACCCTCCGGGCACCGGCCTGCGCCTAGGCTTCGGGCCATGGGAGATCTTGAGACGGCCGACCTGACCATCCGCAGCGCCGAGGCCGACGACCTGTCCGCGATCGTCGCCCTCCTCGCGGACGACCCGCTGGGCGCGCAACGGGAGTCGCTGGACGACCTCACGCCGTATCTCGCGGCCTTCGAGCGGCTGACCAAGGATCCGAACCAGCGCCTCGTAGTCGCCGTCCGCAAGAGCGAGGTCGTCGGGACGCTCCAGCTCACGATCGTCCCGGGGCTCTCCCGGAAGGGCAGCACACGGTCGATCATCGAGGCCGTACGCATCCGGGCCGACGAGCGGGGCGGCGGGCTGGGGACGCGGTTCATCGAGTGGGCGGTGGCGGAGTCGCGGCGGGAGGGGTGCCAGTTGGTGCAGCTGACGTCCGACGCCACTCGGGTCGATGCGCACCGGTTCTACGAGCGGCTGGGGTTCGAGGCGTCGCACGTGGGGTTCAAGCTGGCGCTGTGAGGTGAGCGGCGTGAGGGATGTTTCACGTGAAACAGAGAGCGCGCGTGGGCCGAGCCCGAGGGGCATGTTTCACGTGAAACATGCCCCCACTGCTCCCCTCCCCCGACCTCGATCCTGCCCCCGACCCCGCTTCAGCCGATCCCCCTCCACCCCTCCGGGTCCACCCCGCCCGGCACCGCCGCATCGTCCTCGTACGGCTGGCGCGTGAACACGAACGAGCCGAGGTCCAGGTGGCTCAGGGTGCCGTCGGGGCGGCGTACGGGGGTCAGGCGTTCGCCGGCGTAGTAGCCCTCCAGGCCGGTCCAGGTGCCGTCGGCGGCGGGCTCGAAGCGGGACTGGCGGCCGGCGCGGCCCAGCGGGGCCAGGGACAGAAGGCCGTCGGCGGTCCAGCGCAGGGCGAAGGAGTGGGTGCCCCAGTACCACGGGCCGACCAGCTCCAGGGTGCCCGGATCGACGGCTGTGAGCGGCTTCCAGGGCTCGGGGATGCGGGGTTCGGCCTCCGCGACGATCCGGACGAGATCGGCGCCCAGAGAGGCCAGCAGGGGCCCCGAGGTGCAGTTGGTGAGGGCGACCGCGGCGACGTCGTCGGCCACGGCGATCGTGAGCGTGGCGAGGTAGCCCGGCAGGGAGCCGGAGTGCCCCACGAGGACGCGGCCGTCCTGGTGCTGGACCTGGAGCCCGAGCCCGTACCCGGCGCCCGCGGCGAGGTCAGCGGCCTCGGACGGCGCGGCGGGGGCCCGCATCTCCCGTACCGTCTCGGCGCTGAGCACCCTGTCGTCGCCGTCGGTCAGGAACACGGCGAACCTCGCCAGGTCCCGTGCCGTCGACCAGAGCTGTCCCGCCGGGGCCATCCGGCCGAGGTCCTCCACGGCCTCGGGGAGCATCGCGTCGGCCCAGGGGTGCACCGCCCAGCCGCCCGCGTACGGCATCTCGGGGCGAGCGCCCGTCCGGTCGAGGCCCAGAGGTTCGAGCACTTCACGCCGGAGAACCTCCTCCCACGGGGCTCCGCGCAACTCCTCGACCAGGGCACCGAGGAGGGTGTAGCCGGGGTTGGAGTAGTGGAAGCGCCGCCCGGCCGGGTGCGGGGAGGGCCGTTCACCCAGCACGTCGGCGAGTTCGGGCCGCAGCGTCCCCGGCGTTCGCTCCCACCAGGGACTCGGCGACTCCGCCGCCAGCCCGCCGGTGTGCGCGAGCAGTTCGGCGATCGTCACCTCCCCCACCCCGGTTCCGGCGAGGTGCTTCTCCAGCGGATCCCCGAGGTCGATCAGCCCCTCGTCCCGCAGCCGCAGCACGAGGACGGCCGTGAACGTCTTGGTGATCGACCCGATCCGGTACTGCACGTTCCCGTCCGGCCCATGCCCCTCGACCGACGTCCGGGACCCCTCCCACACGACCCGCCCGCCCCGCACCACGGCGGCGACGAGCGACGGCGTCCGCCCCTCGGCCTGGGCGACGGCGATCCGGTGCAGCAGCGCGCGGCGCGTACCGGGGAGCAGTTCTTCCTGAGGTGTCGTCATGCGCCCAGTCCACCCGCCCGCCGAGGCCGCGTCGAATCCATTTCCCCGCCGGCCGTCACAGACCGGGAGGGTGTCCGGTCATAGGTGGGTCGACACACAGAGGAGAACAAGATGAGCCCCACAGACACCGCACGCCCCGCCGCACCGGCGTACGACGAATTAGTGCCGTCGCGCTACGCGCTGAAGGTCGGCGACATCGACGTCCTGATGATCAGCGACGGCGTGCTGCCGATCTCCCCCGGGACGCTCGCCACCAACGCCGCCGCGGCCGACCTGTCGGCCTGGCTCAGCGACATGTTCCTGTCCCCCGAGGTGATCGACTGGCCGCTGAACGTGGCCGTGGTGCGCAGCGGCGGCCGGACGATCCTCGTCGACTCCGGGCTCGGCACGGAGTTCCCGGGGTTCCCGCGCGCCGGCCAGCTGGCGACGCGGCTGGACGCCGCCGGCATCGACCCCGCGTCCGTGACCGACGTCGTCCTCACCCACCTGCACATGGACCACATCGGCGGACTCCTCGTCGAGGGCCTGCGCGGCCGGCTCCGTACGGACCTGCGGGTCCATCTCGCGGCTGCCGAGGCCGAGTTCTGGACGGCGCCGGACTTCTCCCGCACGGTCATGCCGGCGCCGGTTCCGGACGTACTGCGGACGACCGCGTCACGGTTCCTGGACGTGTACCGGGGCCAGTTGCGGCCGTTCGAGAAGGAGTACGAGGTGGCTCCGGGCGTCCTGATCAGTCGTACCGGCGGTCACACTCCCGGCCACAGCGTCGTGCGCCTGGAGTCCGGCGGCGAGCGGCTGACGTTCGCCGGTGACGCCGTGTTCCAGTGCGGGTTCGACAAACCGGACTGGCACAACGGCTTCGACCACGACCCCGAGCTGTCGGCCCGCGTCCGGACCGAGCTCCTGACCGAGCTGTCCGCGACCGGCGGGCAACTGGTCGCCTCCCACCTGCCGTTCCCGTCCGTCTGCCGCGTGGCGACCGCCGGGACCGCCTTCCGTTTCGTCCCGGCCGTCTGGAACTACTGACCCCGGTCTCAAGCGGTGCGGGGACTCGTCGATGAGTTTCCCGCACCGCGCCGGTCCGTACGCGTGAGACCGACTCACGGAAGGCTTGCGCCATGCGGAAACTGATCTACGGCATGAACGTGTCCCTGGACGGCTACATCGCCGCGCCCGGCGACGACATCGGCTGGAGCGTGCCGAGCGACGAGCTGTTCCAGTTCTGGACCGAGCAGCTGCGGGAGACCGAGCTGTCGCTGTACGGGCGCAAGCTGTGGCAGACGATGAGCCCCCACTGGCCGACCGCCGACCAGCACCCGGACGCCACTGAGGCGGAGATCGTGTACGCGCGCCGCTGGCGGGACATGGCGAAGGTGGTGTTCTCCTCGACGCTCGACAAGGTCGACTGGAACACCCGCCTGGTCACCGGCGACGCGGTCGCCGAGATCACCCGGCTCAAGGCCGAGGACGGCGGCCCGATGGAGATCGGCGGCGCGACGCTCGCGGCGGCGGCCATGCGGGCCGGCCTGATCGACGAGTACGTCCTGGCCACCGCCCCGGTCCTGGTGGGCGGCGGCACCCCGTTCTTCACCGCGCTGGACACCTGGGTGAACCTGGCCCTGGTGGAGACGCGGACACTCCCCGGCGGCGTGATCCTGACCAGGTACGCGACGAGGCGCTGAATAGATGCGGGTTCCGCGATGGAGTGTCGAATGGCGGAGCGTTGAGCTGGCGCTTCCTTCGAGTCCGCATCAGTTGTCGTCGACGTCTGTCCGCGCCCGGCGGCAGCCAGGGCCTGGGTCCGGTGGCACCTGGATGGAGTTGTTGCACATGCCGTAGCGGCATGTGGTGGGGTCGGGGGCACCACGGCACGAAAGGCTCTGTCTGCGATGTACCCCTCCCTCACACCTCCCCGGCAGGTCAAGATCGGTGATGCCGCCGCGTTCGCCGGGATCACCCCGCGCGCCATCCGCCACTACCACGAGATCGGTCTGCTGCCGGAGCCCGAGCGCGGCGGGGACGGCCGCCGCCGCTACGGCTATGACGACATGATCCGCCTGCTGTGGATCCGCAAGATGGCTGATGCCGGTATCAGTCTGGACGACATGCGGGCCGCCTTCGGCGAAGCCCGGGACGGAGCTGGAGACGAAGCCCTGGACCAAGCGCCGGATATCGAGTCGGTCCTGAGCAGGCTGGAGGAAACCCTGGCGGCGCAGGAGGCCGCCGTCAAACGTCGGCGCGCGGCTGTCCAGCGCCTGCAAGCGGTGGGCAGCCCGCTGGGGCTGCTCTCCGAACTGGTCACGGACCGGCTCAGCCACCTGCCCCCGGGCGCGTTGCGCCCCTCCGATCTGGACGCCCTGCTGGTCACAGAACGGATCTTCGGGCCGCTGGGCGCCGCCATCCAGGCCAGCACGTTCATCGTGCTGGCCACCCACCCCGGCCTGCGGGCCGAGGAGGACCGTCTTGAGGCGGCCGAGGCCGCCCTCGACGACGGCGTCGAACCCGACGACCCGCGCGTCGAAGAGCTCGCCGTACAGCGATGCGCTCACCAGATGGCCCTGAATCAGGCCATCGAGGCAGCTGATCTCGACGCGGCCGAGGAGAAGATCTTCGAGACCTACGACGCCGACCCGAAAGGGGAGGAGGGCACAGAGATGAGTGCCGCAGCAGCAATCACCAAGATGCCCTACGACTTCTCTCCTGCCCGGACGCGCTGCGTGGAACTCGCCGGACGACTCTTCGGCGAGGCCCTTGCCGACGCCCACTCCGCGGACAGCTGATCGCCTGTGTCTGGCAACCGGTCGCGTTCATCCCTGGAAGACGCTCTCCCAGGTCGAGTTGGCCACCGCCGAGTGGGTCGACCGGTACAACCACCGAAGACTCCACGGCCAGACAGACCACGTCCCGCCCGTCGAATACGAAGCCAACTACTGAAGCGGCCCCCCACAAGAGCCCATCAGGTCTGCGCCATGTCCACGAAGCGGGAGTAGTGGCCCTGGAACGCGACCGTGATCGTGGCGGTCGGGCCGTTTCGGTGCTTGCCGACGATGATGTCGGCCTCGCCCGCGCGGGGGGACTCCTTCTCGTAGGCGTCCTCGCGGTGGAGGAGGATGACCATGTCGGCGTCCTGCTCGATGGAGCCGGACTCGCGCAGGTCGGAGACCATCGGCTTCTTGTCGGTGCGCTGTTCGGGGCCACGGTTCAGCTGTGAGAGCGCGATGACCGGGACTTCCAGCTCCTTGGCGAGGAGCTTGAGGTTCCGGGACATGTCGGAGACCTCCTGCTGACGGCTCTCGGAACGCCCCTTGCCGCCGGACTGCATGAGCTGGAGGTAGTCGATGATGACGAGCTTGATGTCGTTGCGCTGCTTGAGGCGCCGGCACTTCGCGCGGATCTCCATCATCGAGAGGTTCGGCGAGTCGTCGATGTAGAGGGGCGCGGCGGAGACCTCGGGCATGCGGCGGGCGAGCCGCGTCCAGTCGTCGTCGGTCATCGTGCCGGAGCGCATGTGGTGCAGGGCGACCCGCGCCTCGGCGGACAGCAGGCGCATCGCGATCTCGTTGCGGCCCATTTCGAGGGAGAAGATGACGCTGGCGAGGTTGTTCTTGATCGACGCCGCGCGCGCGAAGTCCAGCGCGAGCGTCGACTTGCCCATGGCGGGACGGGCCGCGATGACGATCATCTGACCGGGGTGCAGGCCGTTGGTGAGGGAGTCGAGGTCGGTGAACCCGGTCGGCACCCCGGTCATCTCCCCGCTGCGTGACCCGATCGCCTCGATCTCGTCGAGCGCGCCCTCCATGATGTCGCCGAGCGGGAGGTAGTCCTCGCTGGTGCGCTGCTCGGTGACCGCGTAGATCTCGGCCTGGGCGCGGTTGACGATCTCGTCGACGTCGTCGTCTCCCGCGTACCCCATCTGCGTGATCCGCGTCCCCGCCTCGACCAGCCGGCGCAGCACCGCGCGCTCGTGCACGATCTCGGCGTAGTACTCGGCGTTCGCCGCGGTCGGGACGGTCTGGACGAGGGTGTGCAGGTACGACGCCCCGCCCACCTTGTTGATCTCGCCGCGCTTGGTCAGCTCGGCGGCGATCGTGATGGGGTCGGCGGGCTCGCCCTTGGCGTAGATGTCGAGGATCGCCGTGTAGATCGTCTCGTGGGCCGGTTTGTAGAAGTCGTGGCCCTTGAGGATCTCGACGACGTCGGCGATGGCGTCCTTGGACAGGAGCATGCCGCCGAGGACGGACTGTTCGGCGTCGAGGTCCTGCGGCGGGACCCGCTCGAAGGCCACCGCGCCGTCCCACTCGCCGTCCTCCCGGCCCCGGTCGTGCTGGTCGTCGCGACCCCGGCCCCGGCCGCCCCCGCCGCCCTCGCCCCGGCGGCGCGTCGGGGGAAGACGATCGCTGGGGCCGCTGTCCGCCCACGGGTCGTCCAAGGGCTCGGAAACACTCACCGAGCGACCTCCTCCCGTCCGCCGAGCGGACCTCGCCGTGTCTTCATTTCTACGGCACGGCACTGACAAATAAGAGGCCCGACTCCGGTTGTCGCGCGTCGGTTTTGCGGGGGTTTCCCCGGCCGACGGTCGGAGCGGGCGCCGGACCACGGTAGGCCCCTCAGCACCGTCAGCCAATCTGGTTATCCACAGGCCATGTGGATGACGGCCCCGATGCTGTGGACAACTCCCCGAAACCTGTGCACGAGTCGGTGGACAGTGCTGTGAACAAGCCCTCGACTTTTTCTGCGCACCCCCTTTGACCTGCGACTTCCCCATCCACCGGCTGTGCAGAAGAAAAACTTCCCCACTCGGCCCAAGATGACCTCGAACAGCGCACGAAAGGACACGGAGCGAGACGATCAGTAAGGACTCAATACGGCTTGCGACGCTTACCTGTGGACGATTAGATTGGTGTTCATGACATCGGCCCCCACGACCACCAAGGCCACCAGACGCCACCACGACCGCGAGATCGTCGCGCTGGCCGTCCCGGCCTTCGGCGCCCTCGTCGCCGAACCCCTCTTCGTCCTCGCCGACAGCGCGATCGTGGGCCACCTCGGCACGGCGCAGCTCGCCGGACTCGGTGTCGCCTCCGCCCTGCTGACGACGGCCGTCAGCATCTTCGTCTTCCTCGCCTACGCCACGACGGCCGCCGTCGCGCGCCGCGCGGGCGCCGGTGACCTGCCCGCCGCGATCCGCCAGGGCGTGGACGGCATCTGGCTCGCGCTGCTCCTCGGCGCGGCCGTGATCATCGCCGTACTCCCCTCCGCCCGGGCCCTCGTCGACCTCTTCGGCGCCTCGGCGACGGCCGCGCCGTACGCGACGACCTATCTGCGCATCTCCGCGCTCGGCATCCCGGCCATGCTGATCGTCCTCGCCGCGACCGGCGTCCTGCGCGGCCTCCAGGACACCAGGACCCCGCTGTACGTCGCCATCGCCGGCTTCGTCGCCAACGCGGGCCTCAACGCCGGGCTCGTGTACGGCGCGGGCCTCGGCATCGCCGGGTCCGCCTGGGGGACGGTCATCGCGCAGTGGGGCATGGCCGCGGCCTACCTCGTGGTCGTCGTCCGGGGAGCCCGGCGCCACGGCGCCTCCCTCCGTCCGGACGCCGCCGGCATCAGGGCCTCCGCGCAGGCGGGGGCGCCCCTGCTGGTCCGTACGCTCTCGCTGCGGGCCATGCTGATGATCGCGACCGCGGTCGCCGCGCGTCTCGGGGACGCGGACATCGCCGCCCACCAGATCGTGCTGTCCCTGTGGAGCCTGCTCGCCTTCGCGCTGGACGCCATCGCTATCGCCGGCCAGGCGATCATCGGCCGCTATCTGGGGGCCGGCGACGCGGAGGGCGCCCGGCATGCCTGCCGACGGATGGTGGAGTGGGGGATCGCGGTAGGGGTGGCCCTCGGCATCGTCGTCATCCTCACGCGCCCCCTGTTCCTCCCCCTGTTCACGAGCGACTCCGTCGTGAAGGACGCCGCGCTCCCCGCCCTCGTCCTGGTAGCGCTCTCCCAGCCGGTCAGCGGCATCGTCTTCGTCCTGGACGGCGTCCTGATGGGAGCGGGCGACGGCCCCTACCTGGCGGGCGCGATGCTGGTGACCCTCGCGATCTTCGCCCCGATCGCCCTCCTGATCCCGACACTGGGCGGCGGCCTCACGGCCGTATGGGGAGCGATGACGCTGATGATGACGATCCGGATGCTGACGCTGTGGGCACGTACCCGTTCGGGCCGCTGGATCGTGACGGGCGCTACAAGATAGTCAGGGGCGCGGGGAACTGCGCAAAACCACCCCCCACCCGCACCCGCTGTTTCACGTGAAACATCCCCGCGAGAAGGCGCGACGCACGGGAAAGGGACCGCACCTCAAGAGGTACGGTCCCTTTCCTGTCGGCTCAAGCCGAGCGCAGCGTCAGGCTGCGACGACCTCGATGTTGACCTTCGCGGCCACCTCGGGGTGCAGACGCACAGCCGCCTCGTGGGCGCCCAGCGTCTTGATGGGCGAGCCCAGCTCGACACGGCGCTTGTCGACCTTCGGGCCACCGGCAGCCGCGATCGCGGACGCGACGTCGGCCTGGGTGACGGAACCGAAGAGACGGCCGGCGTCGCCGGAGCGAACGGCCAGACGGACCTTCACACCTTCGAGCTGGGCCTTGATGCTGTTGGCCTGCTCGATGGTCTGGATCTCGTGGATCTTGCGAGCACGACGGATCTGCTCGACGTCCTTCTCGCCACCCTTGGTCCAGCGGATCGCGAAGTTCCGCGGGATCAGGTAGTTACGGGCGTAGCCGTCCTTGACGTCGACGACGTCGCCCGCGGCGCCGAGGCCGGAGACCTCGTGGGTGAGGATGATCTTCATGTTTCGGTCACCCTTCCTTTATCGCGCCTGGGCGGTGTACGGCAGCAGCGCCATCTCACGGCTGTTCTTGACGGCCGTGGCGACGTCACGCTGGTGCTGCGTGCAGTTGCCGGTCACGCGACGGGCACGGATCTTGCCGCGGTCGGAAATGAACTTCCGCAGCATGTTCGTGTCCTTGTAGTCCACGTACTGGACCTTGTCCTTGCAGAACGCGCAGACCTTCTTCTTAGGCTTGCGCACAGGCGGCTTCGCCATGGTGCTTTCTCTCCTGTGTGATCAAGAAGTGTGAGTACGCCCCACCCCTCGGCCCTGGGGCCTAGAAGGGGGGCTCGTCCGAGTAGCCGCCGCCGCTCTGGCCGCCGCCGGAGTTTCCACCCCAGCCGCCGCCACCGCCGCCGCCCTGCTGGCCACCGGCGGGTGCGCCGGTCGCCCACGGGTCGGCCTCGGGCGCACCACCGCCGCCCTGCTGGCCGCCGCCGGAGCCACCGCCCCAGCCGCCGCCGGCCTGGCCGCCGCCGTAACCGCCCTGGCCGCCACGGGCACCGCCGCCACCGCCACCGCCACTGGTCTTGGTGACCTTGGCCGTGGCGCTGCGCAGGCTGGGGCCGACTTCTTCGACGTCCAGCTCGTAGACCGTGCGCTTGACGCCCTCACGGTCCTCGTAGGACCGCTGCTTCAACCGGCCCTGCACCATGACGCGCATGCCTCGCTGGAGCGACTCCGCGACGTTCTCCGCCGCCTGGCGCCAGACCGAGCAGGTCAGGAAGAGGCTCTCGCCGTCCTTCCACTCGTTGGTCTGGCGGTCGAAGGTGCGGGGAGTGGACGCGACACGGAACTTCGCGACCGCCGCACCGGAGGGGGTGAAGCGCAGCTCGGGGTCATCGACAAGGTTGCCGACGACCGTGATGACGGTCTCGCCTGCCATGGGGGAACCTCTCGGCGGGTTTGCTCTGGCTGCTTGCTGCTACTCGGATCCCGGAACCGGGTGAGCCGGAGCTCAGTGGGTCTCGGGGCGGAGGACCTTGGTCCGGAGGACCGACTCGTTCAGGTTCATCTGGCGGTCGAGCTCCTTGACGATCGCGGGCTCTGCCTGCAGATCGATGACCGAGTAGATGCCCTCGGGCTTCTTCTTGATCTCGTACGAGAGACGACGACGGCCCCAGGTGTCGACCTTCTCGACCTTGCCGTTGCCCTCACGGACGACGGAAAGGAAGTTCTCGATCAGGGGGGCGACAGCGCGCTCCTCCAGATCGGGGTCGAGGATGACCATCACCTCGTAGTGACGCATGTGGAACCCACCTCCTTCGGACTCAGCGGCCACGGTCGATCCGTGGCAGGAGGGTTGTGATGCGTAGCAGCGGTGTCGCCGGTCGAGCCAGGACAGACACCGATGCAGACGGTACAGACTACCCGCACCCCCGCTTGCGGTTGAAATCCGGCCGTCCGGACCCTCAATCTGTACACATCGGGTGTGTACGGCGCTACGATGCGCCGCCTTCCGCAGGAGGTGCCCCATGGCACAGGCATTGCGACCCAACACCGCCGGCTCCCTCTTCGCCACCGACGGCCGAGCCCACCCCCTCCAGGACACGCTGCTCGCGGTGACCCTGGTCCTCGGGGTGACGGCCTTCGTCACGGCGATGTTCCACAACCTGCATCTGCTCAGCTCCTGGACCGGTCTGGCGGGGATCCTCACCGGCGCCTACGGGCAGTGGGTCTCCGAGACCACCCGTGAGCGGTTCGGCCTGATCCTGGGCCTCGGCGCCAGCGCCGTCGGCTTCTTCCTCGGCATGGCCCACGGCGGCCTCTTCGGAGGCGTCATCGGGGGCTGACCGCGGCCACCCGGCCGCACCCCCCGGACCACCGGCGCCGCCGCCCCGCGCGAGCAACGCGTAGGGCGGCTACGCCACCTGACGGATCGCGTCGGCCGTACCCGGGCCCGAACGCAGGTTCCGTACGCCCAGTCGAGGCGCTCGCGGGGCGCAGTAGGCTTCGGCGCTAGAGCCGGAGCCCCTGTACCCATGGGGACACCCCAGCCCGAGGAGCGCCCCGAATGAGCCTGACCCTGAGGACGATCAGCCGCGAGCAGCATCTGGCGTACATCCAGAGCCTGCCGTCGGCGAGCCACATGCAGGTACCCGCATGGGCCGACGTCAAGGCGGAATGGCGTTCGGAGAGCCTCGGCTGGTTCGACAAGGCCGGCCAGCTGGTCGGCGCGGGCCTGGTCCTCTACCGGCAGCTCCCGAAGATCAAGCGCTACCTGGCCTACCTGCCCGAGGGCCCGGTGATCAACTGGTACGCGCCGAACCTGAACGAGTGGCTGGAGCCGATGCTCGCGCATCTGAAGCACCAGGGCGCGTTCTCCGTGAAGATGGGCCCGCCGGTGATCATCCGCCGCTGGGAGGCCACCTCCATCAAGGCCGGGATCCAGAGCCCGGACGTGAAGCGGCTGCGGGACATCGAGGCCGACTTCATCGAACCGCGCGCCTTCGAGGTGGCCGACAAGCTGCGCCGGATGGGCTGGCAGCAGGGCGAGGACGGCGGCGCGGGCTTCGGCGACGTCCAGCCCCGGTACGTCTACCAGGTGCCGCTGGCGAACCGGTCCCTGGAGGACGTCCACAAGAACTTCAACCAGCTGTGGCGCCGCAACATCAAGAAGGCCGAGAAGGCCGGCGTCGAGGTCGTCCAGGCCGGCTACCACGACCTGGAGGAGTGGCAGCGGCTGTACGAGATCACGGCCGTGCGCGACCACTTCCGGCCGCGTCCGCTGTCGTACTTCCAGCGCATGTGGTCGGCCCTCAACTCCGAGGACCCCAACCGGATGCGGCTGTACTTCGCCCGCCACAACGGGGTGAACCTCTCGGCGGCGACGATGCTGATCGTCGGCGGCCACGTCTGGTACTCGTACGGCGCCTCGGACAACATCGGCCGCGAGTTCCGGCCGTCGAACGCGATGCAGTGGCGGATGCTGCGGGACGCGTACGCGCTCGGCGCGACCGTGTACGACCTGCGCGGCATCTCGGACTCGCTGGACGAGACGGACCACCTCTTCGGCCTGATCCAGTTCAAGGTCGGTACGGGCGGCCAGGCGGCCGAGTACCTCGGCGAGTGGGACTTCCCGCTCAACAAGCTGCTCCACAAGGCCCTCGACATCTACATGTCGCGCCGCTGACGTCACGTTCAGTGCTTCGATAGCCCTGACACACCGCACCTTCTGACACACCACAGCCCCGAGAAAGGTCCCAGGTCCGGCCATGGCGCTCACCCTCTACGTCGACACCGCGCGCTGGCGGGCGCACCACAAGCACGTGCAGGACCAGTTCCCGGGCCTCGTACCGGTCTGCAAGGGCAACGGCTACGGCTTCGGGCACGAGCGCCTCGCGGAGGAGGCGACCCGGCTGGGCTCGGACGTCCTGGCCGTCGGGACGACGTACGAGGCCGCGCGGATCAAGGACTTCTTCGGCGGCGACCTGCTGGTGCTGACGCCCTACCGGCGCGGCGAGGAGCCCGTCCCGCTGCCGGACCGGGTGATCCGCTCGGTCTCGTCGATCGACGGCGTGTACGGCCTGGTGGGCGCCCGGGTGGTCATCGAGGTGATGTCCTCGATGAAGCGGCACGGCATCAGCGAGCAGGACCTGCCGCAGCTGCACGCCGCGATCGAGAACGTCCGCCTGGAGGGCTTCGCGATCCACCTGCCGCTGGACCGCACGGACGGCTCGGACGCCGTCGAGGAGGTCATCGGCTGGATGGACCGGCTGCGCGCGGCCCGGCTGCCGCTGCACACGATGTTCGTCAGCCATCTGAAGGCCGAGGACCTGGGACGGCTCCAGCAGCAGTTCCCGCAGACCCGCTTCCGGGCCCGGATCGGTACGCGGCTGTGGCTGGGGGACCACGACGCCACGGAGTACCACGGCTCGGTCCTGGACGTCACGCGCGTCGCGAAGGGCGATCGGTTCGGCTACCGCCAGCAGAAGGCGGCCTCGGACGGCTTCCTGGTCGTCGTGGCGGGCGGTACGTCGCACGGGGTGGGCCTGGAGGCGCCGAAGGCGCTGCACGGCGTCATGCCGCGCGCCAAGGGCGTCGCCCGTGCGGGCCTGGCCACGGTGAACCGCAACCTCTCGCCGTTCGTCTGGGCCGGCAAGCAGCGCTGGTTCGCGGAGCCGCCGCACATGCAGGTGTCGATCCTGTTCGTCCCCTCCGACGCCCCGGAGCCGAAGGTCGGCGACGAGCTGGTGGCCCATCTGCGGCACACCACCACGCAGTTCGACCGCCTCCTCGACCGCTGACGAGCACCCGCGCCGCACGCAGAAGGCCGTACGCGACATCCCACGTACGGCCTTCTGCGTACCCCATCAGGGCCGTTCGCCCAGAGCGAACGGCCCGTCAGGTCTCCTTGCCCCAGCTGACCTGCGGCCCGTCGAGCGGCTCGTCCCTGCGCAGCGCGGCCCCGACGGAGCTGAGGACGAAACGGTCCTCGGCGCCGTCCAGCACCCCGCCGGACGGGTCGTCGTCCCCGCTCTGGCGTACGACGTCCCGCTCGGGCATGAGGATGTCGCGGACGACCATCCCGCAGAAGTAGAGCGTGCCCAGCAGGTGGAAGAGGATGGCCCAGTCGTAGCCGTCCTGGGAGAGGCCCTTGTGGGCGTCTCCGCTGGTCGTGTACGCGAGGTACATCCAGATCCCGAGGAAGTACGCGACCTCGCACGCCTGCCAGACGAGGAAGTCGCGCCACTTGGGCCGGGCGAGCGCCGCGAGCGGCACCAGCCACAGGACGTACTGCGGCGAGTAGACCTTGTTGGTGACGATGAACGCGGCCACCACCAGGAAGGCGAGTTGCGCGAAGCGCGGGCGGCGCGGGGCGGTCAGGGTGAGGATCGCGATGCCGAGGAAGCACAGCAGCACGAGCAGCGTGGCCAGCGTGTTGACGCTGTCGGTGGTGAGCGGGTCGGAGGATTTCTGGGCCATGATCAGCCAGAAGGAGCCGAAGTCGACGCCCCGCTCCTGGCTGAACGTGTAGAACTTCGACCAGCCGTCGAAGGCGAACAGCATCACCGGCAGGTTGACCACGAGCCAGGCGACCGCGGCGCCCCCGAATGCCTTGCCGAAGTCCTTCCACTTGCCCGCCCGCCAGCACAGCAGGAACAGCGGCCCGAGCAGGAAGACGGGGTAGAGCTTGGCGGCCGTGGCGAGCCCCAGGAGGACCCCGAAGGCCAGCGAGCGGCCCCGCGCCCACATCAGCATCGCCGCGGCCGTCAGGGCGCCCGCCAGCAGGTCCCAGTTGATGGTGGCGGTCAGCACGAAGGCGGGCGCCAGGGCGACCAGCAGACCGTCCCAGGGGCGGCGGGCGTGCGTCCGGGAGACGCAGACCGCGATGACCGCGGCGCAGATCATCAGCAGCCCCGCGTTGACCATCCAGTACCACTGTTCCTGGTGCTGGATGGTGCCGCTGTGCGGGGTGAGCCAGCTCGCGACCTGCATGAACACGCCGGTCAGCACCGGGTATTCGAGGTACTGCATATCGCCGGCGAACTGGTCGAAGTACGGCACGAGCCCGTCGGCGAAGCCGCGTCCCTGGTAGAGGTGCGGGATGTCCGAGTAGCAGGCGTGCGTGTACTGCGTGGAGGCGCCGAAGAACCAGCCGCCGTCGTAGCAGGGCGCCTTCTGGATCAGCCCGAGGGCGAACATCCCGATCGCCACGAGGGCGATGACCCGGACGGGGGTCCACCAGGACGTCCCGGTCAGGGCACGCCGTCCGATGGGTCCGCCGATCAGCTCGCTGCCGGCCTCGGCGATCCGGTCTTCCTTGGTGGGCCGTACCGGGGCCGGCTCGTGCTCGGTCGCGGGCGTCGATTCTGCACTGGGCATGGCGCACATCCTGCCGTACCGGCCTGGGAAAAAACTGAGGGCCGCCGCACCTCGTCCGGTGCGACGGCCCTCAAGGGTTCGGGGGGCGCTCCCCGGTGGCCGGGGGACGCTCTTCGTTTCACGTGAAACATCGCGATGTTTCACGTGAAACGCCCGAGTCGGGCAAGTGGCCCGTTATCCGGTGGAGGTGCCTCCTGAGTTCGCTCCCCCGAAGAGGCCGCCCGAGCTGCCTCTGGACGTGTCCCCGGTGTCGTCGCTCGGCGACGGCGACGGACTCGGTCCGGTACCGCCGTTGTCGCCGCCCTCCGTGGTGCCCGCGTCCGTGCCGCCGTTCTCGCACCCGAAGCCGAAGGCGCCGCAGGTGTCGGACGGGCTCGGCGAGGGCGAGGGGCTGTTCTGGCTGGGCGACGGGCTCGGCGACGAACTCGGCTCGTCGCTCTCGGAGGCCGAGGGCGACGGGCTCGGCGACGGCTCGGGGTTGAGGACCTCACCGATCGGCTCCGGCTCCGGGAACGCCTTCACGGGCTGGCCCTTGAGGGCCTCCTCCATGTAGTCGTGCCAGATCTCCGCCGGGAACGAGGCGCCGTGGATCTTCTTCTGGCCACCCGTGCCGAACATCTTCAGGAACTCACGGTTCTTGTTGGTCTCGTCGTCGTCGTACCGGAACATCGTGATCGCGGTCGACAGCTGCGGGGTGTACCCGACGAACCAGGCGGACCGGTTGCCGTCGGTCGTGCCGGTCTTGCCCGCCACGTCACGGCCGGTGAGCTGGGCGGCCGTACCGGTGCCCTTGTCGACGACGGTCTTGAGGATGTCGGTGACGTTGTCGGCGACCTTCTTGGTGAAGGCGTCCTTGGAGACGGTCTCGTGCTTGAAGGCCACACCCTTGCCCGTGGCCTCCTTGACGGAGAACGGCTCGCGCTGCTGGCCGCTGGCCGCGAAGGTGGCGTACGAGGACGCCATGCGGATCGCGCTGGGGTCGGAGATGCCGATGGAGAACGACGGGAAGTTGGTGCCCGTCAGACTGCCCGGTTTCAGACCGGCGCTGACCGCGGCCTCCTTCACCTTGTCCAGGCCGACGTCCATGCCGAGCTGTACGAAGGCGGAGTTCACGGACTCGCGCATCGCCTCGCGCAGGTCGATCTTGAAGTCGGGCGGGTTGCCCAGGGAGACGTCGCCGTCGTTGGTCTGGAGCCACTCCCCGCCCTTGTCGTCCTTCCAGACGTTGCCGTCGTACTCCTTGATCTTGAGCTTGTTCTTGCCGCTGAACATGCTCTTGGGGGAGACGATGGTGCGCTCGTCCTGGGCCTGGGAGGTGCCGAGGTCCGGGTTGCGCACACCCCAGGTCATCGCGGCGGCGAGGACGAAGGGCTTGAAGGTCGAACCGACCTGGGCACCGGTCTGGTCGGCGTTGTTGGTGAAGTGCTGGGTGGAGTCCGTACCGCCGTAGATCGCCTCGATGGCACCCGAGTCCGGGTTGACCGAGGCGCCGCCGAACTGGACGTGTGTGTCCGTCAAGGGACGCTGCTCGGGCTTGATGTTGGCGTCCTGGACCGCCTTGACCGACTTCTCCAGCTCGTCGACCTTCTTCTTGTCGAAGGTCGTGTAGATCGAGAGGCCACCGCGCTGGAGCCGGTCCTGGCTGATCCCGGTCGTCTGCTCGTTCGTCACCAGGTAGGCGTTCGCGAGGTCGACCAGGTAGCCGGTCTGGCCCTTCAGGTTGGTGTTCGAGCGGGGGTTCTGCCACTTGGGGAGCGTCGTGTACTTCGCCCGCTCCGCCGCGTCGAGGTGGCCGTACTCGACCATCTTGTTCAGGGTGTCCTGCATCTGGCGCGTGGCCCGGATGGTGTTCTTCTCGGCCGAGGCGTTCGGGTCGACGGACGGCAGGCCCGCCGGGTCGTAGTACGTCGCGCCCTTCAGCATCGCCGCCAGGAAGGCGCACTCACCGGGGTCGAGTTCCCTGGCCTTCTTGTCGAAGTACGCGTGCGCGGCGGCCTCGATGCCGTAGGCGTTGCGCCCGTAGTAGGCCGAGTTCAGGTACCCGGCCATGATCTCGTCCTTGGAGACGTCGTTGCCGACCTTGATCGACACGAAGATCTCCTTGAGCTTGCGGGAGATCGTCTGCGACTGGTCGGCGAGCATGGCGTTCTTGACGTACTGCTGGGTGATCGTGGAACCACCCTGCGTCTGGCCGCCCCGGGCCATGTTGAAGACGGCGCGGGCGATGCCCTTGGGGTCGATGCCGCTGTCCGTGTAGAAGGACTTGTTCTCCTGCGAGATGACCGCGAACTGCATCGCCTTGGGGATCTCGGGGAGATCGACGATCTGGCGGTTCGTCTCCCCCCCGGTGGCGACCATCTGGGAGCCGTCGCCCCAGTAGTAGACGTTGTTCTGCGACGTGGCGGTCTTGTCTAGCTCCGGGATGCCCACGAAGGCGTACGCGACGCTCGCCGCGGCCATGAGGCTGCCGAAGAAGGCGAGGCACAGCCCGGTGACGAGCTTCCAGGACGGCACCCAGCGCTGCCAGCCGTACTTGTCCTGGCGCGGGTAGTCGATCAGGCGCTTGCGGCCGGAGGGCTGACGGCCCCGGCCGCGTCCGGGACCTGGATCGGGTGCCTTGCGGCGGCCCCCTGCGGAAGGTCTCTGCGCTGCGCGCCGGGCGTCGGCCCGGCCGCCGGACGGCCGTTCCTCGGCTCCCGACTGGTACAGACCGTCGGAAGGGGACCCGGTGTCGCCCCGCGGTGCCGCGCGGCGGCCGGAGGACGAGCCGGACTGGCCGCGCCGGGCCGCGGCACGTCCGCCTCCTTGCGGCTGCGACTGTTTGCGACGGTGCTCGCTCATCGAACGACTACTCCTCGGGCAGGCGCACCCGTGGGCGCCTGGAAACAACGGCGGCTTTTTTCCGGTCCCCCCGATGTACGGACGCGGCCGGTATCGCATTCATCCGTACGGCAGCGGGGGCGGTGGCGCCCTCCGGCGTCACATGGCTCCCGGTGGTCTGCATGGCGCACACACTACGCACCGCCAAAACCCGTCGAGCTCCGAAGTTCACCCCAAATCAGGCAAGTTGATTCGAACGTTTCGGTGATGTGATCCCGTTCACCGATCTCCCCCTTGTCCGCTCCGGAAGGTCGTTCTATCGTCGTGATGTATCGAGTCGATACATCGGAGCGGCATAGACATGTCGGGGACGGAGGAGGAGTGATGAGCCGGCGGTCAGGAATCCTCGAGTTCGCCGTCCTCGGACTGCTCCGCGAGTCCCCGATGCACGGCTATGAGCTGCGCAAACGACTCAACACCTCGCTGGGCGTGTTCCGGGCCTTCAGCTACGGCACGCTCTACCCCTGCCTCAAGACGCTGGTCGCGAACGGCTGGTTGATCGAAGAGGCGGGGAACACCCCCGAGGAAGCCCCGGCCGTCCCGCTCACGGGACGCCGCGCCAAGATCGTCTACAGGTTGACGGCGGAGGGCAAGGAACACTTCGAGGAACTCCTCTCACAGACCGGGCCCGACGCCTACGAGGACGAGCACTTCGCCGCTCGCTTCGCGTTCTTCGGGCAGACCTCCCGTGACGTGCGCATGCGCGTCCTGGAGGGCCGGCGCAGCCGTTTGGAGGAACGGCTGGAGAAGATGCGCGCCTCGCTCGCGCGCACCCGGGAGCGCCTCGACGACTACACGCTCGAACTCCAGCGCCACGGGATGGAGTCCGTGGAGCGCGAAGTGCGCTGGCTGAACGAGCTGATCGAGAGCGAGCGGGCGGGCCGGGATCTCAAGAGCCCCGCCCATGGAGAACCCGCTCGTGACACCACAGAGGGAGCGCCGGGCGTCCTGCCCCGGACCGGGGACACCTCCGGTCCGGATACGCCCGGCGACACCACCACGTGAGGCTCCTGCCAGGGCCTCACTCATACAACAGGGAGCAACCGGAATGGGTTCGGTTCGCGTAGCCGTCGTCGGTGTGGGTAACTGCGCCGCGTCGCTGGTGCAGGGAGTCGAGTACTACAAGGACGCCGACCCGGCGTCCAAGGCACCGGGCTTGATGCATGTGCAGTTCGGCGATTACCACGTCCGTGACATCGAGTTCGTCGCCGCCTTCGACGTGGACGCGAAGAAGGTCGGCCTCGACCTCGCGGACGCGATCGGCGCGTCGGAGAACAACACCATCAAGATCTGCGACGTCCCGCGCACCGGTGTGAAGGTCCGGCGGGGCCACACCCTCGACGGTCTCGGCAAGTACTACCGCGAGACCATCGAGGAGTCCGAGGCCGAACCGGTCGACGTCGTCAAGATCCTCAAGAAGAAGCAGGTCGACGTCCTCGTCTGCTACCTGCCCGTCGGTTCCGAGGCCGCGGCGAAGTTCTACGCCCAGTGCGCCATCGACGCCAAGGTCGCCTTCGTCAACGCCCTCCCGGTCTTCATCGCCGGGACGAAGGAGTGGGCGGACAAGTTCACCGAGGCCGGTGTCCCGATCGTCGGTGACGACATCAAGTCGCAGGTCGGCGCCACGATCACGCACCGCGTCATGGCGAAGCTGTTCGAGGACCGGGGCGTGATCCTGGACCGCACGATGCAGCTGAACGTCGGCGGCAACATGGACTTCAAGAACATGCTGGAGCGCGACCGCCTGGAGTCCAAGAAGATCTCCAAGACGCAGGCCGTCACCTCCCAGATCCGCGACCGTGAACTGGGCGCCGACAACGTCCACATCGGCCCGTCCGACTACGTCGCCTGGCTCGACGACCGCAAGTGGGCGTACGTCCGCCTGGAGGGCCGCGCGTTCGGCGACGTCCCGCTGAACCTGGAGTACAAGCTGGAGGTCTGGGACTCCCCGAACTCCGCCGGTGTCATCATCGACGCCGTGCGCGCCGCGAAGATCGCCAAGGACCGCGGCATCGGCGGCCCGATCCTCTCCGCGTCCTCGTACTTCATGAAGTCCCCGCCGGTCCAGTACTTCGACGACGAGGCCCGCGAGAACGTCGAGAAGTTCATCCGCGGCGACGTCGAGCGCTAAGCACCACCCCGGCGAGCCGTGTTTCACGTGAAACATCGCGTTCCCGTTTCACGTGAAACACAGTCAGCCACCCACCGAAATTCGCTCCTGCCAGGGCTCATCAGAAAGGTCCCCGGGTCGACCGACCCGGGGACCTTTCCCTGTGTGAGGCTGTGCCCATGTCCGTCGTCCGTGATCTGCGCGTCCTGCTGCGCCTGGAGAACTTCCGCCGTCTGCTCGCCGTACGGCTGCTCTCCCAGTGCGCGGACGGCGTCTACCAGGTCGCGCTGGCGACGTACGTCGTCTTCTCCCCGGAGAAGCAGACCTCGCCCGGTGCGATCGCCTCCGCGATGGCGGTCCTGCTGCTGCCGTACTCCCTCGTCGGCCCCTTCGCCGGCGTCCTGCTCGACCGCTGGCGGCGCCGGCAGGTTTTTCTGTACGGCAATCTCCTGCGCGCGAGCCTCGCCTCGGTCACGGCCGTGCTGATCCTGGCCGACGTCCCGGACTGGCTCTTCTACGCCTCCGCGCTGTGCGTCACCGCCGTCAACCGCTTCGTCCTCGCGGGACTGTCCGCCGCGCTGCCCCGGGTGGTCGACGCCGAGCGGCTGGTCGTCGCCAACTCCCTCTCGCCGACGGCCGGAACGCTCGCGGCGACGGCGGGCGGCGGCCTCGCCTTCGGCGTACGGATCCTGGCCGCCGACTCCGACGCGGCGGTGGTCCTGCTGGGGGCGGCGCTGTATCTCTGCTCGGCGCTGGCGTCCCTGCGGCTCGCCGTCGAGCTGCTCGGCCCCGAACTCGGTCCGGTCCGGCCCCGGTTGGCGGACGCCCTGCGCGGTACGGCCCGGGGGCTCGCGGCCGGGGTGCGGCACCTCACCGCGCCGCAACGACGCGCCGCCGCGTGGGCGCTCGGCTCGATGACCCTCATGCGATTCTGCTACGGCGCCCTCACCGTCACGGTGCTGATGCTCTGCCGGTACGCCTGGTCCTCGAACCCCGACGACGGTCTCGCCCTCCTCGGTCTCGCCGTCGGCATCTCCGGCGCGGGCTTCTTCGTGGCCGCGCTGGTGACTCCGTCGGCTGCGGGGCGGCTCGGTCCCGTCCGCTGGATCGTCACCTGCGCAGCGGCTGCCGCGCTCCTGGAACCGGCGCTCGGCCTGACCTTCGCCCAGCTCCCCGTCCTGGTGCTGGCGTTCCTCCTGGGCCTCGTCACGCAGGGCGCGAAGATCGCCACCGACACGATCGTCCAGTCCGCCGTGGACGACGCCTACCGCGGCCGGATCTTTTCGCTCTACGACGTCCTCTTCAACGTCGCGTTCGTCGGCGCGGCGGGCGTCGCGGCGCTCATGCTGCCGCCGGACGGGCGTTCAATCTCGCTGGTGATAACAATCGCCGTTATCTACGCGACAGTAGCTGCTGCTATGCGGCGTTTTGCCCGTTCGTAAGGTTCACGTCAAGGTCACAGATCATTTTTACGTACCGGCGATGTCAGTGGTGGCCGGTATTTTACGTGGGTCTTATCTCGCGCCGGGCGTTCGGACGTCCGGCGCGCGTATCCACGTTCCAGGGGGACCCTCCGCATGACTACTCCGCCGCCTCAGGGCCAGAACCCGTACGCCCAGCAGCCCGCGCCGATGGGCCAGCAGCAGACCCAGCCGTACGGCCAGTACCCGGCCCAGGGTGCACCGTTCCAGGGAGCGCCGGTTCCGCCCGCGCCGCCGAAGCGGAAGAAGAAGCTGGCCCGCGTCCTCGGCGTCGTCGCGGTCGCGGTGGTCGCCATCGTCGTCAAGCTGGGTATCGGCGCGGTGTTCAGCAGCGACACCGAAGCCGAGGGCACCTCGGTCGGCGCCTGCATGCACAACGACGGCACCAACTCCAAGCCCGACCTCACCGAGGTCGACTGCTCGTCGAGCAAGGCCGAGTACAAAGTCGTCCAGAAGTTCGACGACACCAGCGACGACTCGAAATGCGAGGCCGTCAAGGAGGCCACCGTCTCCTACTACCAGATCGGCGCCGGCCACAACGTCGTGCTGTGCCTGAAGGACGTCTGATCGGGCCCTGCTGATCGGGCTCCGCCCGAGAGGTTCTGAGGGGCGATGTTTCACGTGAAACATCGCCCCTCTTCGTGTTCTCACTCGCCGTGTTTCACGTGAAACACACTCACTCCTGCTCCGCCCACCACTCCTTGAGCGCCCCCACCGCCGCGTCGTACTCCATCGGCCCGTTCTCCAGCCGCAGCTCCAGCAGGAACTTGTACGCCTTCCCGATCGCCGGCCCCGGACCGACCCCCAGGATCTCCATGATCTGGTTGCCGTCGAGGTCGGGGCGGATCGCGTCCAGTTCCTCCTGCTTGCCGAGTTCGGCGATCCGCTCCTCCAGCCCGTCGTACGCACGCGAGAGGCTCACGGCCTTGCGGCGGTTGCGGGTCGTGCAGTCGGAGCGGGTCAGCTTGTGGAGGCGGGTGAGCAGCGGACCGGCGTCACGGACATAGCGGCGAACTGCGGAGTCGGTCCACTCGCCGGCGCCGTAGCCGTGGAAGCGCAGGTGGAGTTCGACGAGCCGGGAGACGTCCTTCACCAGCTCGTTGGAGTACTTCAGGGCCGTCATCCGCTTCGCGGTCATCTTCGCGCCGACCACCTCGTGGTGGTGGAAGGAGACGCGGCCGTCGTCCTCGAAGCGCCGGGTGCGCGGCTTGCCGATGTCGTGGAGGAGGGCCGCGAGGCGCAGGACGAGGTCGGGGCCGTCCTCCTCCAGGGCCATCGCCTGCTCCAGGACGATCAGCGTGTGGTCGTACACGTCCTTGTGCCGGTGGTGCTCGTCGCTCTCCAGACGGAGCGCGGGCAGCTCGGGCAGGACGCGGTCGGCGAGGCCGGTGTCGACGAGGAGGGTGAGGCCCTTGCGGGGGTGCGCGGAGAGGATCAGCTTGTTCAGCTCGTCCCGGACACGCTCGGCGGAGACGATCGTGATCCGCTCGGCCATGTCCGTCATCGCGGTGACGACCTCGGGGGCGACCTCGAAGTCGAGCTGGGCGGCGAACCGCGCGGCCCGCATCATCCGCAGGGGGTCGTCCGAGAAGGAGTCCTCCGGGGTGCCGGGGGTCCGCAGGACGCGCGCGGCGAGGTCGTCCAGGCCGCCGTGCGGGTCGATGAAGGTCCGCTCGGGGAGGGCGAGGGCCATCGCGTTGACGGTGAAGTCCCGGCGGACGAGGTCCTCCTCGATGGAGTCGCCGTAGGACACCTCGGGTTTGCGGGAGGTCCGGTCGTACGCCTCGGAGCGGTAGGTGGTGACCTCGATCTGCCAGCCGTCCTTCTGCGCGCCCACCGTCCCGAAGGCGATCCCGACCTCCCACACCGCGTCCGCCCACGGCCGGATGATCTTGAGGACGGCCTCGGGACGGGCGTCGGTCGTGAAGTCGAGGTCGTTGCCGAGCCGGCCCAGCAGCGCGTCCCGGACCGAGCCGCCGACCAGGGCGAGAGAGAACCCGGCCTCCTGGAATCGGCGGGCGAGGTCGTCGGCGACGGGCGCGACGTCGAGGTTGTCTTTGTTGGCGTTCGGCACAACAGAAAAGGGTACGTGGCCCCGGGGGCGCGGGGCTCCCGGATTACGGGCGGCAAACCCCGTGAAGACAGCCCGCCCGATACCTGCACAGAACCCGCGCGCACCCCGTCCAGAGGCGCTCCCCTATATAAGGGCCCCTTTACAAGGACACATTGGGGACGCCTCGCCCGCACTTCCCGATCTTGTGGACCAGTCCGCGGCACTTACCTTCTGCGCGCATCGTTACCATGCGTGGACGCACATTCCGACGACCACTGACGACGACGAGGGACGGCGAACGCGTGGCCGAGGCGGCAGACAACCCGGGGTCGACCCCCTCACCTGCCCGCCGCTGGCTGCGGCGCACCGGAGCACTGCTCGCGGGCGCGCCTCTGCTGGCCGGGCTGCTGCTGCCCGCTGCCACGACGGCGCAGGCGGCGCCCGCAGCACCCAAAGAGGCGTCCGACGCGGGCACGGTGTCCGTCGCCGTCGACGCGCTCACGCCGAGCGTCCCGAAGGACGGCGACACGCTGACCGTGTCCGGCACGGTGACGAACAACGGCAAGCAGGCGGTGACCGACGCGCACGTCGATCTGCGCGTGGGCTCCGTGCTGACGACCCGCTCGGCGATCGCGGGCGCCGCCAAGCGCTCCGACTCCGTGTCCGGCGCGAGCGGCAGCCCGGTGGGCGGGGCGTACACGGCGAAGTTCGCGACGCTCACACCGGGCGTGGCCCAGCCGTTCACGATCGCCGTCCCGGTCGACAAGCTGGAGCTGGACGGCGACGGGATCTACCCGCTGGGCGTCACGCTCTCCGGCGAGACGGCCGCGCAGTCCTGGGACCAGGTGCTGGGCGCGCAGCGGACGTTCCTGCCGTGGCAGTCGGACGAGCCGGACGCGACGACGAGGACGACCGTCCTGTGGCCGCTGATCTCGACGGTGCACGTGACGGCGGAGACGGGCTCGAACCAGCAGCAGACCCCGGTCTTCCTCAACGACGACCTCGCGGCGGAGATCGCGCCCGGCGGCCGTCTCGAACAGCTCGTGGCGCTGGGCAGGACCCTGGACGTCACCTGGGTGATCGACCCGGACCTGCTGGCGTCCGTGGACGCGATGAGCGGCGGCTACCGCGTCCAGGCCGGCGACGACACCACCGTCGCGGGCACCCACTCGGCCGTCGCGAAGCAGTTCCTGGACGACCTCCAGGGCGCCGTGACCGGCAAGGAGGTCGTCGCGCTGCCGTTCGCCGACCCCGACCTGGCCGCCCTCGCGCACAACGGCACGAACGTCACGGGCACGCTGAGCCAGCTCAAGGCCGCCACGGACGTCGCCGCGACCACGGTGGAGACCGTCCTGCACGTCACCCCGTCCACGGACTTCGCGTGGCCGGTGAACGGCGCCGTCGACCCGTCGATCGTCAAGGTCGCGACCTCGGCGGGCGCCGACAAGGTGATCGCCCGCAGCGACAGCCTGGAGGACGACCTGTCGTACGCGCCCTCCGCGGCCCGCCCGATCGGCGGCGGCACCACGGCGGTCGTCGCGGACTACCGGCTGTCGGCGGCGTTCCAGGGCGACCTGACCAGCGCCTCGGCAGCGACGCTCGCCGTACAGAACTTCCTGGCGCAGAGCCTTTCGCTGAACCTCCAGAACGACAAGCAGCGCAGTGTCGTCGTCGCGCCGCAGCGGATGCCGACCGCCGCGCAGGCGCAGGCGCTCGCGAAGGCCGTGACCGCGTTGCAGGGCGGCCCCTGGTCCGAGGCGCAGGGGCTGGCGGCGACCGCGGCGGTCAAGCCCGACCCGGGTGCCACCACGACCGTGCCGGGCAGGTCGTCGTACTCGTCGTCGCTGCGCAAGCAGGAGATGGCGAAGACGGCGTTCCAGGACATCGCGAACACGCAGGACAAGCTCGACAACTTCAAGGTGATCCTGACCGACCAGTCGCGGGTCGTGACCCCCTTCGGGCGGGCCATAAACCGCGAGATGTCGACGTCGTGGCGCGGGCGCGGCACGGCGGCGGGCTCCTACCGGCAGGGCGTCGCGGCGCATCTGACGACGCTCACCGACCAGGTCCGGCTGATCGACAAGTCGGAGATGAAGCTCTCCGGGCGCAGCGCCACGATCCCGGTGACCGTGCAGAACAGCCTGGTGCAGGGCGTCGACCACCTGGTCCTGCGGATCACGTCGACGAACCCGACGCGGCTGGAGATCGCCGGCCACGACTGGGACGAGCAGGACATCGCGGTCTCCGGCGGGCACAGCACGAGCGTGAAGTTCACCACGTCCGCCAACACCAACGGCAAGACGACGGTGATCGCGCAGCTCTACACCCAGGACGGCCAGCCGTACGGCAAGGAAGTCGTCTTCGACGTGAAGGTCACCGAGATCACGGCCACCGTCATGCTGGTCATCGGCGGCGGCTTCCTGCTGCTCGTCCTGGCCGGCTTCCGGATGTACACCCAGCGCAAGCGCGCCACCGCCCGCGCGGCACAGAGCGACGCGGACGAGCCCACCGAGGAGTCCACCGCCCGGCCGGGGGAAGACGACCCGCAGCAGCCGAGTGACGAGTCACCGGACACCGCAGCGGAAAGCACGGACCCGTCCGGCACGGGTGAGAGAGTGGACCGTTGAGGATGTCGTGGCCGGTCGGCCCGGGACGATGAGGTGGGGTAACCATGAACGCGCCGTACGACGGTGACCGCGGCCAGGGCGTGGGCGGCTCGGGCCACCCCGAGGGCCCGCCGCCGCCCGAGCACGGCCAGGTGCCGCAGCAGCCCGTCGACCCGTACCTCCAGGACGCCTTCGCCCAGGACCCCTACCGCGCGCAGGACCTCACCGCGCAGGACCCGGTCACCGAGGCGCTGTACGACCGCGCCGCGCACCCCCCGCCGCCGCCCGGCACCTACCCGGGCCCGCTCTACGGCCAGCCGCAGCAGTCGCCGTACGCCCCCGACCCGCAGGTCTGGGCCCAGCCCCCGGCGCCCGAGCCCGAGGGGCCGACGCAGTACCTGCCGTACGGCGACGACGCGCGCACCACGCAGTTCGTGGGCGTGGACGACCTGGTGACGCACTCCGGCGAGGAGCAGCCGCAGCCGGACGCGTTCGCGCACCTCTTCCGCGACCAGGGACAGGGCGGCGCGCCTCGGCCCCCCCGGACGCCGCGCCCGCAGACCGACCGTCCGCACATGGAGAACCCGCAGGTGCCGGCGCCGCAGTACCCGGTGCCCGCCGACGACCGGACGATGAACCTCACGGCGGCGGTCCCCGAGCCCTCCGAGCCGGTCCCCGCCTCCGCCGCTGCCGCCTCCGGCGCTCCCGCCTCCGCTCCGGCTCCGGCGAAGAAGGGCGGCAAGGCCGCCGGGCTGCTGAAGTCCAGCGCGGTGATGGCGGCCGGCACGATGGTCTCGCGCCTCACCGGCTTCGTCCGCTCCGCGATGATCGTCTCGGCGCTCGGCGTCGGCCTCCTCGGCGACACCTTCCAGGTCGCCTACCAGCTCCCGACGATGATCTACATCCTGACCGTCGGCGGCGGCCTCAACTCCGTCTTCGTGCCGCAGCTCGTGCGCGCGATGAAGGAGGACGACGACGGCGGCGAGGCGTTCGCCAACCGCCTGCTGACCCTCGTCATGGTCGCCCTCGGCGTGCTGACGGCCGCGTCGATCTTCGGCGCGCCGCTGCTGATCCGTCTGCTGTCGGACTCCGTCGCCAGCGACCCGGCCGCCAACAACGTCGGCGTCACCTTCGTCCAGTACTTCCTGCCGTCCATCTTCTTCATGGGCGTACACGTCGTGATGGGCCAGATCCTCAACGCGCGCGGCAAGTTCGGCGCGATGATGTGGACGCCGGTCCTCAACAACATCGTCATCATCGTGACGCTGGGCATGTTCATCTGGGTCTACGGCACCGCCGCCGACTCCGGGATGAAGGTCACCAACATCCCGCCGGAGGGCCAGCGCCTGCTCGGCGTCGGCATCCTGCTCGGGCTCGTCGTCCAGTCGCTCGCGATGATCCCGTACCTGCGGGAGACCGGCTTCCGGATGCGGCTGCGCTTCGACTGGCGCGGCCACGGCCTCGGCAAGGCCGTCACCCTCGCGAAGTGGACGTTCCTGTTCGTCCTCGCCAACCAGGCGGGCGCGCTCGTCGTCTCCCAGCTGTCCACCATGGCCGGCAAGGACTCGCCGGTCGACGGCACCGGCTTCGCCGCCTACGCCAACGCGCAGCTGATCTGGGGCCTGCCGCAGGCCATCATCACCGTCTCGCTGATGGCCGCGCTGCTGCCGCGCCTCGCCCGCTCGGCCGCCGAGCACGACGCGGGAGCGGTCCGCGACGACATCTCGCAGGGCCTGCGCACCACGGCCGTCGCCATCGTCCCGATCGCCTTCGGCTTCCTCGCCCTCGGCATCCCGATGTGCACCCTGATCTTCGGCTCCTCCGGCACCTCGTCGGCCACGAACATGGGCTTCATGCTGATGGCCTTCGGCCTCGGCCTGATCCCCTACTCCGTGCAGTACGTCGTCCTGCGCGCGTTCTACGCGTACGAAGACACCCGCACCCCCTTCTACAACACGGTCATCGTCGCCGCCGTGAACGCGGGCGCCTCGGCGCTGTGTTACTTCGTCCTGCCGGCCCGCTGGGCGGTGATCGGCATGGCCGCCGCGTACGGTCTGGCGTACGCGATCGGCGTCGGGGTCGCCTGGGCGCGGCTGCGTAAGCGGCTCGGCGGCGACCTCGACGGCGCGCGCGTGCTGCGGACGTACGCGCGGCTGTGCATCGCCTCGGTGCCGGCCGCGCTGCTCAGCGGCGCCGCCTGCTACGGCATCGCCCACGCCCTCGGGCAGGGCGTGCTCGGCTCGTTCGCCGCGCTGCTGGCGGGCGGTGTGGTCCTGCTCGGAGTCTTCTTCGTGGCCGCACGGCGGATGCGGATCGAGGAGCTCAACTCGCTCGTCGGTATGGTGCGCGGACGACTCGGTCGCTGACCGGGGGCAAGCGCACAACCATCGTCCGCCGCCGTGTGTCGTGCATAGCGGCGGACTGTGGGCACAATTGGTTCGGTGTCGAACGGCGTGCACGATCGCCGACGACACGCGATGACTAGGGGAGGCAGGGAGCGACGGTGGCGGAACGGAGCACGGCTGCCGTCGACGTGGCAGCGAACGGTGGCGCCGAGCCGCCGACCGCACAGGCGGACGAGTCCACGGCCGACGGCGTGGCCCAGAACCGGGAGCGGGACACGGACAGCGACGAGGTACAGGGGAGTGACGGGACGGAGCGTCCCGGGAAGACCTCGGCACCGGAGCTGCACAGCGGCCACAAACTTGCCAGACGGTACCGGCTCGAAGAGTGCGTCACCCGTCTGGACGGGTTCAGCAGTTGGCGCGCGGTCGACGAGAAACTCCGCCGCGCGGTCGGCGTCCACCTCCTGCCGGCCGACCACGCGCGAGCGCGGTCCGTGCTGGCGGCGGCCCGCTCGGCGGCGCTGCTCGGCGATCCGCGGTTCGTGCAGGTGCTGGACGCCGTCGAGGAGAACGACCTCGTGTACGTCGTCCACGAGTGGCTGCCCGACGCGGTCGAGCTGACCGCGCTGCTGGCCGCAGGGCCCCTGGAGCCGCACGACGCGTACCAGATGGTCAGTCAGCTCGCCGCGGCCATGGCTGCCGCCCACCGCGAGGGCCTGTCCCACCTGCGGCTCACGCCGGGCACCGTGCTGCGGACCTCCACCGGGCAGTGGCGTATCCGCGGGCTCGCGGTGAACGCGGCGCTGCGCGGCATGTCCTCCGACACCCCGCAGCGCACCGACACCGAGGCGATCGGCGCCCTGCTGTACGCGGCGCTCACCCAGCGCTGGCCGTACGAGAACGACGCGCACGGCCTGGCCGGGCTGCCCAAGGGCGTCGGCCTGATCGCCCCCGACCAGGTCCGCGCGCACGTCCACCGCGGCCTGTCCGAGCTGGCGATGCGGGCCCTCGTCAACGACGGCGCGACCGCCTCCCGGCACGAGGCCGCGTGCACGACGCCGGAGGAACTGGTCAAGGCGATCGGCGAGATGCCCCGCATCCGCCCCCCGGAGCCGGTCTTCACCGCGCCCCCGGAGTACCAGCGCACCACCTACCAGCAGGGCACGTACGGCCGTCCGGCCCCCCACGTCACCCAGCCGGTCCCGGCCCCGCCGCCCCCGCTCCAGAGCCGCACCGGCAAGGCCCTGAAGTGGGCGGTCTCCGCCCTGCTCATCGCCGCCCTCGGCCTCGGCAGCTGGCAGCTCGCGGAGGCCCTCATCGGCCAGCGGGACTCCGACACCAACCAGACCCAGACGGACGACGACGGCGACAAGCCGAGCACGGCACCGAAGCCGGTCAAGACGCTGCCGATCGAGGACGCCGCCGAGTACTACCCGGACGGCAAGCCGCAGCACCCGAGCGACGTGGGGCTGACCTACGACAAGAAGGCGTCCACGTACTGGCGGACGTACACGTTCAACGAAGGCCCCGCCCTCGCCCCCTTCAAGCAGGGTCTCGGCATCGTCTACGACCTCGGCTCCGAGCAGGAGCTGTCGGGTGCGTCGATAGAGCTGCTCTACGGCGGTGACCACACGACCGGCGCGCTGTACGCCACCGACTCCCTCTCCTCCTCGGCTCCGCTCAGCTCGATGACGAAGATCGCCGAGAAGGAGACGAAGAGCAGCCAACTCACGTTCTCCGCCAAGTCCGCGGTGAAGACGCGGTACGTTCTCGTATGGCTGACGGCGCTGCCGTACTCGGGCGCGGACCAGTACAACGGCGCCGGCTACAAGCAGGCCATAACGAACGTGAAGTTCACGGGCTGACATCTCACCGGAGGGGGAGGAGGCCGATGGCGGAAGGCGCCGGGTTCGACGGTGTGAGCGATTCCGATCTGCTCGCCCGTCATGTGCAAGGCGACCCCGACGCCTTCGGTGAGATCGTGCGGCGCCACCGTGACCGGCTGTGGGCCGTCGCGCTGCGGACGCTGGGGGACCGGGAGGAGGCCGCCGACGCCGTGCAGGACGCGCTGGTGTCGGCGTACCGGGCCGCCCACACCTTCCGGGGGCAGTCGGCCGTCACGACCTGGCTGCACCGCATCACCGTGAACGCCTGTCTGGACCGGGCCCGCAAGGCCGCCTCGCGCAAGACCTCGCCGGTCGACGACACCGAGCGCCTCGAACAGCTCCTGGAACCCCACGAGTCGGCCTCGGCGCCGGTCGAGCGGGGCGATCTGCACCGGCAGCTCATCGAGGCCCTGGGCACCCTGCCTCCGGACCAGCGCGCCGCCCTCGTCCTCGTCGACATGCAGGGCTATCCCGTCGCCGAGGCGGCCAAGGTGCTCGACGTCCCCACCGGAACCGTGAAGAGCCGCTGCGCCAGAGGGCGCGCGAGACTCCTCCCCCTGCTCACCCATCTCCGGCCGGAGAACAGCGGCGCCGAGAAGGAGCCGGACACCAGACGGAACCAGGGAGCGGGGACATCCGTCCCACCGGCAGCGGATCCCTGCGAAAAGGGTCCGGACGGAGCCGGGACCGGCGATTCAGCTACCGCGAAGGGCGGAGGTGGGCGAGCGTGACATCGACGACGGACACGGCCGGGCACCCGGACGTCGCTGAACTCTCCGACCTCACCGAGGGCCTCCCCACACCGTCCCGGACCACGGAACTGCGCCGGCATCTGGGCGGGTGCGAGGTCTGCGCCGACACGTACGCGTCGCTGGCGGAGATCCGGGAACTCCTCGGGACGCTGTCGGAGCCGGTGGCGATGCCGGAGGATGTCGTCCTGCGGATCGACGCGGCACTGGCGGCGGAGGCGGGAACGTCCGAAGAGACGGCGACCGAAGGTGCCGATGTTTCACGTGAAACATCGGTCGCTGATCGCCCCTCCGGTCATGCCCGTACTGCCACCACCGGCCCCGGCCGCAAGGGCACGAGCAAGGACCGCCCCCGCACCCGCCGCCGCAAAGCAGCCGTCCTCGGCGTCTTCACGGCCGCAGCCCTGGGACTGGGCTCCGTCCTGCTCTCCTCCCTCATGAGCGAGGGAGACGGCGGGAGCCGTGCCACAGCGGCGGACACCTTCTCCCAAGGCACCCTCCAGGACTCCGTGGGCACCGCCCTCCAGACCGACCGGTCGTCGTCCCGCTCCCCGAAGGGCGAGGTCGGTATCCAGGGCACGGTCGAGAGCCCTCAGGTGTTCAGCGCGCCGAACGTCCCGTCCTGCGTCCTGAAGGGCACGGCCCGCACGGACCCGGCGCTCGCCTCGAAGCCAGGCGTCTACGAGGGCAAGGACGTCCTCCTCGTCGTCTTCCGCAACGCCTCCGACCGCACCCACGTCGACGCCTACCTCGTCGACCGCGCCTGCGAACAGCACCCCGCCACCCGCGCCGACGTGCTGCTCAAGCGCTCCTACGCCCACCCGTAACCCCCAGCGCCCCGTCCACCGCGTCGACCGCCGCGCCCGCGTCCCCGTGTGCCCGGACACACCGGGAATGCACGCCCCTTAATATCCGTTGGGTGGGGTGAGAGCGCAGTGATACTCCCCCCGGTCGAACGACGCAGACCAGAGACGAGGAACCTAGCCGTGAGCGACGTCCGTAACGTGATCATCATCGGCTCCGGGCCCGCCGGCTACACGGCGGCCCTCTACACCGCGCGCGCGTCGCTGAAGCCGCTGGTGTTCGAAGGCGCCGTCACGGCAGGCGGCGCCCTGATGAACACCACCGAGGTGGAGAACTTCCCGGGCTTCCGCGACGGCATCATGGGCCCCGACCTGATGGACAACATGCGCGCCCAGGCGGAGCGCTTCGGCGCCGAGCTGATCCCGGACGACATCGTGTCCGTCGACCTCACCGGCGAGATCAAGACCGTCACGGACACCGCCGGCACGGTCCACCGGGCGAAGGCCGTCATCGTCACGACCGGCTCCCAGCACCGCAAGCTCGGGCTGCCGAACGAGGACGTACTCTCCGGGCGCGGTGTCTCGTGGTGCGCCACCTGTGACGGCTTCTTCTTCAAGGACCAGGACATCGCCGTGATCGGCGGCGGCGACACCGCGATGGAGGAGGCGACGTTCCTCTCGCGCTTCGCCCGGTCCGTGACGATCGTCCACCGCCGGGACTCCCTGCGCGCCTCCAAGGCGATGCAGGAGCGTGCCTTCGCCGACCCGAAGATCAAGTTCGTCTGGGACAGCGAGGTCGCCGAGATCCAGGGCGAGCAGAAGCTCGCGGGGCTGAAGCTGCGCAACCTCAAGACCGGTGAGCTGTCCGACCTCCCGGTGACCGGCCTGTTCATCGCGATCGGCCACGACCCGCGCACCGAGCTCTTCAAGGGCCAGCTCGGCCTGGACGGCGAGGGCTACCTGAAGGTCGAGGCGCCGTCGACCCGGACCAACCTGACCGGTGTCTTCGCGGCGGGTGACGTCGTGGACCACACCTACCGCCAGGCGATCACCGCCGCCGGTACCGGCTGCTCCTCCGCGCTCGACGCCGAGCGTTTCCTCGCGGCCCTCGCGGACGAGGAGCAGGCCGCCGAGAAGACCACCGTCTGACCCCCTCTTCCCCCCTGCACAGAAGATCTAAGGAGCCCCTGTGGCCGGCACCCTCAAGCATGTGACCGACGCCGACTTCGAAGAGGTCGTCCTCAAGAGCGACAAGCCCGTCCTGGTGGACTTCTGGGCCGAGTGGTGCGGCCCGTGCCGCCAGATCGCGCCCTCCCTCGAAGCGATCGCCGCCGAGTACGGCGAGAAGATCGAGATCGTCAAGCTGAACATCGACGAGAACCAGGAGACGGCGCTCAAGTACGGCGTCATGTCGATCCCGACCCTGAACGTCTACCAGGGCGGCGAGGTCGCCAAGACGATCGTCGGCGCCAAGCCGAAGGCCGCGATCCTGCGCGACCTGGACGAGTTCATCGCCGAGTAAGGCTCAGCACCGAGTAAGACTCAGCGCCGAGTGAGGCGATGTTTCACGTGAAACATCGAAGGGCCGACCCGTGAGGGCCGGCCCTTTCTCGTGCCCCGAAGGCGTCACAGCGGTCTCAGCACCGGCTCCTTCTGTACCGCCCCCAGCAACCGGTCCAGCGCCAGCTCCA
This sequence comes from Streptomyces saintjeani, assembly GCF_055409605.1. Lineage (NCBI taxonomy): Bacteria > Bacillati > Actinomycetota > Actinomycetes > Kitasatosporales > Streptomycetaceae > Streptomyces > Streptomyces saintjeani. The sequence continues at coordinate 4,708,576 of NZ_CP189624.1, forward strand.
CATCTTCCTTCCAGGAGAGCGTCGTCCGCAGCTCCAGCCGCAGCCGAGGGTGCACGGGATGCGGCCGGACCGTCTTGAAGCCGACCGCCAGCAGATGGTCAGCGGGCAGCACACAGGACGGCTCGTCCCACCGCGCGTCCCCGAACGCCTCGACCGCCCTGAACCCCCGCCTCAGCAGATCCTTGGCGACCGTCTGGACCATCATCCGCCCGAGCCCCTGCCCCTGATACCCCGGCAGGATGAACCCGGTCATCAGCTGCACGGCATCCGGCGAGACCGGACTCGTGGGGAACGCCGTGGAGCGCGGCACATAGGCGGGCGGCGCGTACAGCACGAACCCGACGGGTGCCTCGTCGACATAGGCGACCCGCCCGCAGGACCCCCAGTCGAGCAGGACGGCGGAGATCCACGCCTCTTTCTCCAGCGCCGGAGTCCCCGCCTTCACCGCTGCTTCGCCGCTGACGGGGTCGAGTTCCCAGAAGACACACGAGCGGCAACGTTGAGGAAGGTCCTGGAGGTTGTCCAGCGTGAGCGGTACGAGCCGACGCCCCATGAAGCCTGTTCCTCGCTTCTCTCGCCCGCGGCGTCGCGAGCGGCTGTCAGGGCGCTGCGTTCTCTGAGCAGACTGCCGACGAACCCGCCGACCGCGCCCAGCCCGAGGCCCGCGCTCACCAGTCCGGTCCGGCTCATCGTTCGCATGGCCTCCGCCCTCCCCCTCAGAGGTGCTGCCCGGTGGATGCGCCATACCCGTCCGCATCGTATCCAGGGAAGCGATGGCCTCGATACGCCGGAAAGGCAAAGAGCGGGCCGTGTTCCGGCACCCACCGGACACGACCCGCCCACCCTCCCGACAGGCCGTCAGACTCCCCTGCCGGCCGGAGACCTACGCCTCCTCTTCCTCACCGCCGCCGCCCTCAAGGAGCCCCTTCTGCAAGGCCGGCCCCTCACCGGGTGCGAGGGAGTCGAGGATGCGCTCCAGATCCTCCATCGACGCGAACTCGACGGTGATCTTCCCCTTCTTCTGCCCCAGGTCGACCTTCACCCGCGTCTCGAAGCGGTCCGAGAGCCGGGTCGCGAGGTCCGACAGCGCCGGGGAGACCCGGGCACCGGCACGCGGCCCCTTGGCCCGCTGCGGCGTCTGCGGCCGGGACCCCATGAGGGTCACGATCTCCTCGACCGCCCGCACCGAGAGCCCCTCGGCGACGATGCGGTGGGCCAGCCGGTCCTGTTCCTCCGAGTCGTCCACGGAGAGCAGCGCGCGGGCGTGCCCGGCGGAGAGCACCCCGGCGGCGACCCGGCGCTGGACGGAGGGGGAGAGCTTCAGCAGCCGCAGGGTGTTGGAGACCTGAGGGCGGGACCGGCCGATACGGTCCGCCAACTGGTCGTGCGTGCAGTTGAAGTCCCTCAGCAACTGGTCGTAGGCCGCGGCCTCCTCCAGCGGGTTGAGCTGGGCCCGGTGGAGGTTCTCCAGGAGCGCGTCCAGGAGAAGCTTCTCGTCGTCCGTGGCCCGCACGATCGCCGGAATGGCCTCCAGCCCCGCCTCGCGGCAGGCCCGCCAGCGCCGCTCGCCCATGATGAGCTCGTAGCGCGAGGGCCCCGTCTGCCGGACGACGACCGGCTGGAGGAGACCGACCTCCTGGATGGAGGTGACCAGCTCGTGCAGCGCGTCCTCGTCGAAGACGTCACGGGGCTGACGCGGGTTGGGGGTGATGTCGTCGAGGGGGATCTCGGCGAAGTGGGCGCCGATGGGCGGCGCCGGCAGCTCCGGGTCGTTCGGCTGCTCTGTTTCACGTGAAACAGGCGCCGGAAGCGTGGCCACCTTCGCCGCGGCCACCCCGCGGTCACCGGTCAGTAGCGGGACCGACGCGGGGGACGTGGAGCCGCCTCCCAGCGCGGCCTGGGCCGGTGTCTTCTCGGTCGGGGCGGCTGGGATCAGTGCGCCCAGGCCGCGGCCCAGGCCGATCTTCCGTCGGTCACTCACTGGATCCCCTCCACCATGTTCGGGTTGTTCTGAGCGCCGATATGGGCGTGGGGAGCCTCATAGCTGAGACCGACGCCCTTCAGCGCGAGCTCGCGTGCCGCCTCAAGATAGGAGAGGGCGCCGCTCGATCCGGGATCGTAGGTCAGCACCGTCTGCCCGTAGCTCGGCGCCTCGGAGATACGGACCGAGCGGGGAATGCTCGTCCGCAGCACCTCCTCGCCGAAGTGGGTGCGCACCTCTTCCGCGACCTGCGACGCGAGGCGCGTCCGGCCGTCGTACATGGTGAGCAGGATGGTCGACACATGCAGCGTGGGGTTGAGGTGCCCCCGTACCAGGTCGACGTTGCGCAGGAGTTGGCCCAGGCCCTCCAGGGCGTAGTACTCGCACTGGATCGGGATGAGGACCTCCGCGCCGGCCACCAGCGCGTTGACCGTCAGGAGGCCCAGCGAGGGCGGGCAGTCGATGAGGACGTAGTCCAGCGGCTGCTCGTACGCCTGGATCGCGCGCTGGAGCCGGCTCTCGCGGGCCACCAGGGAGACCAGCTCGATCTCCGCGCCGGCGAGGTCGATCGTGGCCGGGGCGCAGAAGAGGCCCTCGACGTCCGGGACGGGCTGGACGACCTCGGACAGCGGGCGGCTGTCGACCAGCACGTCGTAGATGGACGGCACTTCGGCGTGGTGGTCGATCCCGAGGGCCGTCGAGGCGTTGCCCTGCGGGTCGAGGTCGACCACCAGGACCCGGCCGCCGTGCAGAGCCAGGGACGCGGCCAGGTTGACGGTCGTCGTCGTCTTGCCCACGCCGCCCTTCTGGTTGGCGACCACGATGATGCGGGTCTGCTCGGGTCGTGGCAGACCCTCACCGGCACGACCCAGCGCCTCTACCGCCACTTGGGCAGCACGACCGATCGGGGTGTCATCCATCGGGGGCGGTGTTTCACGTGAAACATCGTCCCCCAACGGTTCGGTACGGGGACCGGGGACCGGATCGGTCATCGGTCCCGCGATGTTGGCGTCGGACCGCAAGGATTCACTCTCCTCGACATCAGGCTCGCTATGCACAGAGCCTCCCATGCCTCCGGGGTCATGAACCAGCGAGGTCTGGTCTTCTGTGGAGAAATCCACCTCTGTGGACAACTCCGTTCCCTCATCGAGTGAACCGAGAGGCTTACGGTCGCGGGGTTCGGCCGCGGCGCGGCCACGGCTGATGATGCCGTGCAGCAGGGAGCGACGTTTCACGTGAAACACGATGCCCAGCGCCGACCGCCGAACGGCCGCGACACTCCGTCAGATATCTGCCCAAACGCCTTACCTACGGCGTCGGACCCGTCCCGTCCGCGCCGCCTTGGCCCGCTTCGCCGCGAACCGCACCCCGCCGGGGCTCTCGCCGACCTCGACCCGGACGACCGTGGAGAGCGGGTCCACGATGCCCTCGCCGACGTGGAGGATCGACGTCTCGACCGCGCCGAGCTTCGTCAGGGCGGTCGCCGCGCTCTTGAGTTCGTCCTCGGCGGCGTCCCCCTTGAGCGCGAGCATCTCGCCGTAGGGACGGAGCAGGGGGATGCCCCAGGTGGCGAGGCGGTCGAGGGGGGCCACGGCGCGGGCGGTCACGACGTGGACGGGCTGGAGCTTGCCCATGACCTCCTCGGCACGGCCCCGGACGACGGTGACGTGGTCGAGGCCGAGCAGCTCGACGACCTCGTTGAGGAAGTTGGTGCGGCGCAGCAGCGGCTCCAGCAGGGTGATCTTGAGGTCGTCCCGGACCAGCGCGAGCGGGATGCCGGGCAGCCCGGCGCCCGAGCCGACGTCGCACACGGTCACGTCGTCGGGCACCGCCTCGGAGAGCACCGCGCAGTTGAGGATGTGCCGCTCCCAGAGCCGGGGCACCTCGCGGGGGCCGATGAGACCGCGCTGCACGCCCGTCTCGGCCAGCAGCTCGGCGTACCGGACCGCGTCCGCGTAGCGATCGCCGAATACCTCACGAGCCTGCTCGGGCGCGGGGGGGAGTTCCGCTGCCTCCGTCACGGGGACCGTCCTTCCGTACCGCACCGGCGCACCGAGCGCCGGCCGAAACCACAGGGGCTGACAAAAGACCGGCCCCGTCTGCACGACTGGACAGACGGGGCCGGGAAAAACGCGTTGCCTGAACCGGCGTTCTACCGGATTCAGCTGGGGAGCACGACGACGAAGCGCTGGGGCTCCTCGCCCTCGGACTCGCTGCTCAGGCCCGCCGCCTTGACCGCGTCGTGCACGACCTTGCGCTCGAACGGCGTCATGGGCTTGAGGCGGACCGGCTCGCCGGAGTTCTTCGCGTCGGCCGCGGCCTTGGCGCCCAGCTCGGAGAGCTCGGTGCGCTTCTGGGCGCGGTAGCCCGCGATGTCCAGCATCAGCCGGCTGCGGTCACCGGTCTCCCGGTGCACGGCGAGCCGCGTCAGCTCCTGGAGCGCCTCCAGCACCTCGCCGTCGCGGCCGACCAGCTTCTGGAGATCGCGGCCGTGTGCGTCGCTGATGATCGACACAGAGGCACGATCGGCTTCGACGTCCATGTCGATGTCGCCGTCGAGATCGGCGATGTCCAGCAGACCCTCAAGGTAGTCCGCGGCGATCTCGCCCTCCTGCTCCAGGCGGGTCAGGGTGTCTGCACCCTCGGCGGCAGCGGAGGTGGTGCCTTCCGTCACGGGATGAGCTCCTTCTTACTTCTTGGAGGGGGACTTGGGGCGCTGCGGGCCACCCTTGCGCTGCCCGGACTGGGCTTTGCTGCGGCCACTGCCGGTACCCGGCTTGGGCGCGGCCGGCTTGGCGGCAGCGGGCGGAGTGTCCTGCGGCTCGTCGGACTTGGTGAGCGACGTAGTCGGGGCGGACTCACCGGCCGGCTTGGCGGCGGCGGGGCCGGACTGCCGCTGGGACTTCGACTGACGCTTGGGCTGCTGGCGCTTGGGAGCGCCGGCCGGCGTCGTCGTACCGTCCTCGTTCTCGACGACCTCGACCTCGCTCTTGGTGACGCTGCCGTCGGCCTGGGCGGCGAGGCCCAGCTTGGTCAGGCCGTTGATGAACTTGCGCTCGGCCTCGTTGCGGTCGCGCCCCTTGGCGACGATCGCCTTGACGATGACCTTCTCACCGCGCCGGCTGATCTTGCCGTGGTGCGTGACGTGCTTGGTGAGCCGCTCCAGGTACGCGGCCTGCGCCTTCGAGCCCGGCGTCGGGTTGTTGCGGATGACGAACATCTGCTGGCCCATGGTCCACACGTTGGTGGTCAGCCAGTAGACGAGGACACCGACGGGGAAGTTGATGCCGAAGAAGGCGAACATGACCGGGAAGATGTACATGAGCATCTTCTGCTGCTGCATGTACGGCGTCTTGACCGTGGTGTCGACGTTCTTCGTCATCAGCTGGCGCTGCGTGAAGAACTGCGAGGCCGACATCAGGACGATCATGATCGCGGTGACGACACGGACGTCCATGAGGGAGGCGCCGAGCTTCTGGACCGTCGCCTCGCTGTCCATGAACTTCACGGCCAGCGGGGCGCCGAAGATGTGCGCCTGACGCGCGCTCGCCAGGAGGTCGCTGTTGATGACCCCGATCGTCTTGCCCGAGGCGATACCGCTGAGGACGTGGTACAGGGCGAAGAAGAACGGCGACTGCGCGAGGATCGGAAGGCACGAGGACAGCGGGTTGGTACCCGTGTCCTTGTACAGCTTCATCATTTCCTCGGACTGGCGCTGCCGGTCGTTCTTGTAGCGCTCCTGGATCTTCTTCATCTCGGGCTGGAGCGTCTGCATGGCGCGGGTCGCCTTGATCTGCTTCACGAAGAGCGGGATCAGGCAGATCCGGATGAGGATCACCAGAGACACGATCGACAGGCCCCAGGCCCACCCGGTGTCGGGGCCGAAGATGGCCCCGTACACCTTGTGGAACTGGACGATGACCCAGGACACAGGTGTCGTGATGAAGCTGAACAGGCTGGCAATCGTGTCCACTAATCATGCTCCTTGGGCATGGGACGGGGGCTCTGCTGCCGACCCCGGAGGAATGGTGCCTTCGGTGGCCGGTTCGGCGGCGGAGGTCCCGCCCGTGCGCGCACGCCAGGCGTCGCGCAGCATCTCGTGCCACCGCGGTCGTTTCCGCGGGGGCACGTGGTCCACACCGCCCAGGGACCACGGATTGCACCGCAGGATGCGCCAGGCGGTGAGCGCCGTTCCCTTGACCGCGCCGTGCCGGTCGATGGCCGTATATCCGTAGTGGGAGCACGACGGGTAGTACTTGCACACCGGCCCGAGCAGCGGACTGATCGTCCACTGGTACAGCTTGATCAGGGCCAGCAGCGGGTACTTCATCGCGTGCCCCCTCCCAACAGCCGTCGCAGGGCGGCATCGAGGTCCTGGGCCAGTTGTGCATGGCCGGCGTCGCCCGATCCGGGCAGCGCTCGTACTACTACCAGGCTACCGGGGGGCAGCGAGGCGATCCGCTCGCGCATCAGGTGCCGCAGCCGGCGCTTCACCGTGTTGCGTACCACGGCGTTCCCGACGGCCTTGCTCACGACGAAACCCGCACGCGTCGGGGGAGCGCTCTCCCCAGGCGCGTGCGGGTCCGTTGCATCGCTGCGAAGGTGGACGACGAGAGTCGGGCGTCCGGCCCGACGGCCTCGCCGTACCGCGGTCGCGAAGTCCTCGCGCCGCCTCAGCCGGTTCTCGGTGGGCAGCACGACGGCATGACCTGACCGGGATCAGGCGGACAGACGGGCGCGACCCTTGCTGCGGCGGGTCGCCAGGATCGCGCGACCGGCACGGGTACGCATCCGCAGGCGGAAGCCGTGGGTCTTGGCACGACGGCGGTTGTTCGGCTGGAAGGTGCGCTTGCTCACTCGGGGGCTCCAGAAATCAAATCGGGGGCGGCGGGTGCCGTCCTGGCTGTCACCGTGCGCCCACGAGTAGCTCTCGCTTACGCCCGAGTGCACCGCTTCCCGATCACCTGACGCGATCTGTGCCCATCGGAGGCAGGCGGCAGCAGCCATCGACAACTCGACCTGGTTACGGTACGCGGGGCTGCGCCATCCGGTCAAACCAGAGGCTCGCGGGAGACACTGTCCACAGCCTGGGGACAACAACTTGAACCGTACCCCGCGCGCTGACTACCGTGACTGGACTCCGATTCGTTCCCATGTCCACCGCCCCACCCGATTTACATCCCGCACCGTCCCGAGATCACACGATCGTGGGACCTTCGAGAGAGCGTGCCCTGTGGCTGACGTACCTGCCGATCTTGCCGCAGTGTGGCCGCGAGTACTGGAGCAGCTCCTCGGCGAGGGCCGCGGCCAGGGGGTGGAGGTCAAGGACGAACGGTGGCTGCGGCGCACCCAGCCGCTCGCGCTGGTCGCGGACACGGCCCTGCTCGCCGTACCGAACGAGTTCGCGAAGAACGTCCTGGAGGGGCGGCTCGCGCCGATCGTCAGCGAGAGCCTGAGCCGCGAGTGCGGGCGGCCGATCCGGATCGCGATCACCGTCGACGAGTCCGCGGGCGAGCCCCCGGGCCCGCCGTCCACGCCGCAGCCCCGGTACGACGAACCCGAGCCGCCTCCGCAGTCGTACGAGAAGCCGCCGTACGACGCTCCGTCCCGGGGCGACTACGAGCAGCAGTACGACGATCCCTACGACGGCGGCTACGGCCGGCACCGGCCCGAGCCCTCCGGCGAGCGGCCCCTGCCGACCGTCCGCCCCGCCTACCCCGGCGAGTACCAGCGGCCCGAGCCCGGCGCGTGGCCGCGCTCGGAGCGGTCCGAGCGGGGGGAACGCCCCGAGCGGGGCGAGCGGTCCGACGACTACGGCGGGTGGCAGCAGCAGCGGCTCGGCTTCCCCGAGCGGGATCCGTACGCGGGCGCGCCGCAGGAGTCGTACGGGCAGCAGGAGCCGTACCCCTCCGCGCCCGAGCGGCGTCCCGGGGGGTACCGGCCGGCGCCCGCCGAGCGGGGGGCCTACGAGCCGCCCTCCCGGCCCGACTACGACCAGCGCGATCCCGTACGGCGTGAGCTGCCCGAGCCCTCGCACCGGCCCGGGGGGGCGCCCGCGCCGGTGTCCTCCGCGGGGGGCGCCGGGGCCAAGGGGCCGGGGGAGCCGACCGCCCGGCTCAATCCCAAGTACCTCTTCGACACCTTCGTCATCGGCGCGTCCAACCGGTTCGCGCACGCCGCGGCCGTCGCCGTCGCCGAGGCGCCCGCCAAGGCGTACAACCCGCTGTTCATCTACGGCGAGTCCGGGCTCGGGAAGACGCACCTCCTGCACGCCATCGGGCACTACGCGCGCAGCCTGTACCCCGGTACGCGCGTGCGGTACGTGTCCTCCGAGGAGTTCACCAACGAGTTCATCAACTCCATCCGGGACGGCAAGGGGGACAGCTTCCGCAAGCGGTACCGGGAGATGGACATCCTGCTCGTCGACGACATCCAGTTCCTCGCGGACAAGGAGTCGACGCAGGAGGAGTTCTTCCACACGTTCAACACGCTGCACAACGCCAACAAGCAGATCGTGCTGTCCTCCGACCGGCCGCCCAAGCAGCTCGTCACCCTTGAGGACCGGCTGCGGAACCGTTTCGAGTGGGGGCTCATCACCGACGTGCAGCCGCCCGAGCTGGAGACGCGGATCGCGATCCTCCGCAAGAAGGCCGTCCAGGAGCAGCTGAACGCGCCGCCGGAGGTCCTGGAGTTCATCGCCTCCCGGATCTCCCGCAACATCCGGGAGCTGGAGGGCGCGCTGATCCGGGTCACCGCGTTCGCGTCCCTCAACCGGCAGCCGGTGGACCTCGGCCTGACCGAGATCGTCCTCAAGGACCTCATCCCCGGGGGCGAGGACTCGGCCCCCGAGATCACCTCCACGGCGATCATGAGCGCCACGGCGGCGTACTTCGGCCTGACGGTCGAGGATCTGTGCGGGACCTCGCGGGGGCGGGCGCTGGTCACGGCCCGGCAGATCGCCATGTACCTGTGCCGCGAGCTGACGGACCTCTCGCTGCCCAAGATCGGTGCCCTGTTCGGCGGCCGGGACCACACGACGGTCATGCACGCGGACCGCAAGATCCGCAACCTCATGGCCGAACGCCGGTCGATCTACAACCAGGTGACGGAGCTGACGAACCGCATCAAGAACGGCTGAGACGGTACGAGGCTGAGGGCGCTCCCGGTGGTTCGGGGGCGCCCTTCGCCGTTGCCGGGGCAGTGGATGGGGCCGTTGCCGGGCCAGTGCCGGGGCCGTGGGTGGCCGTGGGCGTTCGAATTTCCGTGGAGGTTACGGGTGTTGTCCACAGATTGCTCGGGTTTCTGGCCTCCACAGGGTGTGGACTGCGAAGTTGTCCAGACTGTGTCCACAGGCTGGGGGTGTGCGAGATCATCTGGGCAGGTCAGGTGCCTGTGGATTCGTGGATAAAGGTTATCCACAGGCTGTGGACGGACTCGGGGTCCACAGGGTGGGGAAAAAGTTTTCCACCGGGTTTCCCCAGGTTGGAGGGCGTTTTCCCCAGGGTGGAGGGGGTTCTCCACAGCGTTGTCCACTGTTCGGCAACACGACGCGCCTCCTCACCGGGTCGAGTGAAAGGCGTCACACGAAGGTGCCGGGTTGGCCTGTGGGAAACGTGGGTAAACCTGGGGACGCAGCTGGGGACAACCGGCCCTGATCTGTGGACGGGGTGTGCAGAACTTTTCGTTCTCCACAGACGAGGTGGGTTATCCACCGGTGCCATCCACAGGGTCGGTGGATAAAATTTGGGCTCTGAGCTGGGAAAACGGGGTTATCCACCGTATCCACAGGCCCTACTACTAAGACCAACTAGAGAGAGCCTGGGAATCGGTTCGAAGCGGGGCCTGTGCACAACTCGCTCCGCCGCCTCCGGCTGCCCGTGGTCACGACTTGACCCCGAGGGGCACCAGGTGTCAGTGGGGTGCGTCAGACTGGTCCCCGGATGTCCTTCCCCTCGCCGAGGGCCGTGACACCCAGACAGACGACCAAGGCGAAGCAGGCCGAGAAGCGCCGGCAACAGCAGGAGGCGGCAAGAGTGAAGATCCGGGTGGAACGCGACGTACTCGCGGAGGCCGTGGCCTGGGCGGCGCGCAGCCTCCCGGCCCGCCCGCCGGCGCCTGTCCTCGCCGGGCTCCTGCTGAAGGCCGAGGAAGGCCAGCTGAGCCTGTCGAGCTTCGACTACGAGGTCTCCGCGCGGGTCGGCGTCGAGGCCGAGGTCGACGAGGAGGGCACGGTGCTCGTCTCCGGCCGCCTGCTCGCGGACATCTGCCGGGCGCTGCCGAACCGGCCGGTGGAGATTTCCACAGACGGTGTACGGGCCACGGTGGTGTGCGGCTCCTCGCGGTTCACGCTGCACACACTGCCTGTGGAGGAGTACCCGGCGCTGCCGCAGATGCCGAACGCGACGGGCACCGTGCCGGGCGAGGTCTTCGCCTCCGCCGCCGCCCAGGTCGCCATCGCCGCCGGTCGTGACGACACGCTGCCGGTGCTGACGGGTGTGCGGATCGAGATCGAGGGCGACACGGTGACGCTCGCGTCGACGGACCGGTACCGGTTCGCCGTCCGCGAGTTCCTGTGGAAGCCGGAGAACCCCGAGACGTCCGCCGTGGCCCTGGTGCCCGCGAAGACGCTGCTCGACACGGCCAAGGCGCTGACCAGCGGCGACAGCGTCACCCTGGCGCTCTCCGGGTCGGGGTCCGGCGAGGGTCTGATCGGCTTCGAGGGCGCCGGGCGGCGGACGACCACACGCCTCCTGGAGGGCGACCTCCCGAAATACCGGACGCTCTTCCCGACCGAGTTCAACTCCGTCGCCGTGATCGAGACCGCGCCGTTCGTCGAGGCGGTCAAGCGCGTGGCCCTCGTCGCCGAGCGGAACACGCCGGTGCGGCTCAGCTTCGAGCAGGGTGTGCTCATCCTGGAGGCCGGGTCCAGCGACGACGCACAGGCTGTGGAGCGGGTCGACGCGAACCTCGACGGCGACGACATCTCGATCGCCTTCAACCCGGGGTTCCTGCTGGAGGGCCTGAGCGCGATCGGCTCGCCGGTGGCGCAGCTGTCGTTCACGACGTCCACGAAGCCGGCCCTGCTGAGCGGCAAGCCCGCGCTGGATGCCGAGGCGGACGAGGCGTACAAGTACCTGATCATGCCGGTGCGTCTGAGCGGCTGAGCCGTGGCGGGGCGCCAGAGCCTCAGCAGGTGAGCGCTCAGGCCCACAACTGTGCGCTGACCTCCGGGTCTAGGCTCGGGGCGGGGAGTCGATCCCCGCCCCTCCCGCCCCACCGCAACCTAAGGAACCACTGATGGAGCTCGGTCTCGTCGGACTCGGCAAGATGGGTGGCAACATGCGCGAGCGGATTCGCCGCGCGGGCCACACTGTCGTCGGGTACGACCGCAACCCGGACCTCGCGGACGTCCACAGCCTCAAGGAGCTGGTGGACACGCTCCAGGCGCCGCGCGTGGTGTGGGTGATGGTTCCGGCGGGGGCGCCGACCCAGGCGACCGTCGACGAGCTGGCCGAGCTGCTGGAGCCCGGGGACGTCGTCGTGGACGGCGGGAACTCCCGCTGGACGGACGACGAGAAGCACGCCGAGGAACTCGCCGCCCAGGGCATCGGGTTCGTCGACTGCGGTGTCTCCGGCGGCGTCTGGGGTCTCACCAACGGGTACGCGCTCATGTACGGCGGCGCCGCCGAGGACATCGCCAAGGTCCGGCCCGTCTTCGACGCCCTGAAGCCCGAGGGCGACTTCGGCGCCGTCCACGCGGGCAAGGTCGGCGCCGGGCACTTCGCGAAGATGGTCCACAACGGCATCGAGTACGCCATGATGCAGGCGTACGCCGAGGGCTGGGAGCTGCTGGAGAAGGTCGACTCCGTCACCGACGTGCGCGAGGTCTTCCGGTCCTGGCAGGAGGGGACGGTCATCCGCTCCTGGCTGCTCGACCTCGCGGTGAACGCCCTCGACGAGGACGAGCACCTGGACACGCTGCGCGGCTACGCGCAGGACTCCGGCGAGGGGCGCTGGACGGTCGAGGCCGCCATCGACCACGCCGTACCGCTCCCGGCGATCACCGCCTCGCTGTTCGCGCGGTTCTCGTCCCGGCAGGACGACTCGCCGCAGATGAAGATGATCTCGGCGCTGCGCAACCAGTTCGGCGGGCACGCCGTCGAGTCCAAGTAACACCCCGGAGAGGTCGGCCATGCACGTCACGCATCTGTCGCTGGCCGACTTCCGTTCGTACGCCCGGGCCGAGGTCCCGCTCGACCCGGGCGTCACCGCGTTCGTGGGCCCCAACGGGCAGGGCAAGACGAACCTCGTCGAGGCCGTCGGCTATCTCGCGACCCTCGGCAGCCACCGCGTCGCCTCGGACGCGCCCCTCGTCCGGATGGGCGCCGACCGCGCGATCATCCGCGCGCAGGTGCGGCAGGGCGAGCGGCAGCAACTGGTCGAGCTGGAGCTGAACCCCGGCCGGTCGAACCGCGCCCGGATCAACCGGTCGAGTCAGGTCCGCCCCCGGGACGTGCTCGGCATCCTGCGCACGGTGCTGTTCGCGCCGGAGGACCTCGCGCTCGTCAAGGGCGACCCCGGCGAGCGCCGCCGCTTCCTGGACGAGCTGGTCACGGCCCGCTCCCCGAGGATGGCCGGGGTCCGCTCCGACTACGAGCGCGTCCTGAAGCAGCGCAACACGCTCCTCAAGTCGGCCGCCCTGGCGCGCAGGCACGGCGGCCGGACCATGGACCTCTCCACCCTGGACGTCTGGGACCAGCACCTCGCCCGCGTGGGCGCCGAACTCCTCGCGCAGCGCCTCGACCTGGTCGCCACCCTCCAGCCGCTCACGGACAAGGCGTACGAGCAACTCGCCCCCGGCGGCGGCCCGGTCGCCCTGGAGTACAAGCCGTCCGCGCCCGGCGAGGCGCACACCCGCGAGGAGCTGTACGAGCAGCTGACGGCCGCCCTCGCGGAGGCCCGCAAGCAGGAGATCGAACGGGGCGTCACCCTCGTCGGCCCCCACCGCGACGACCTCCTCCTCAAGCTCGGCCAGCTCCCCGCGAAGGGGTACGCCTCGCACGGCGAGTCCTGGTCGTACGCCCTCGCCCTGCGCCTCGCCTCCTACGACCTGCTGCGCGCCGAGGGCAACGAGCCGGTGCTCGTCCTCGACGACGTCTTCGCCGAACTGGACGCCCGCCGCCGTGAACGCCTCGCCGAGCTGGTGGCCCCCGGCGAGCAGGTGCTGGTGACGGCCGCGGTGGACGACGACGTGCCGGGCGTACTGGTCGGGACGCGGTTCTCGGTGTCGGACGGTCAGGTGGAGCGGGTATGAGTTCCGACGAACGGGACGCGAGGGAAGTTCCCGGCATTTCGCAACCCGGCACCTCCGCGCCCCTCGCGAAAGAGCCGTCCGGCGTCGACCTCGCCCGCGTCGCCCTCAAGGCCGCCCGTGAACAGGCCCGCGCGCGCGGCGACGCGGTCCAGCAGAAGAAGCAGGCCCGCCGGGGCGGCGGCCTGCGCTCCGGCGCGCGTGCGGACGGCCGCGACCCCATGGCGCTCGGCGCCGCGATCAACCGCCTGCTGAACGAACGCGGCTGGGAGGCCCCGGCCGCGGTCGGCGGGGTGATGAACCGCTGGCCGGAGATCGTCGGCGAGGACATCGGCAAGCACTGCGTGCCCGAGCGGTACGACGAGGACGCGCGCGAACTGGTCGTGCGCTGCGACTCGACGGCCTGGGCGACGAACCTGCGGCTGCTGGCGCCGACCCTGGTGGCCCGCCTCAACCAGGACCTGGGGCACGGCACCGTACGGCACATCAAGGTGCTGGGTCCCGGCGGCCCCGTACGCCGTTACGGGCCCCTGCGCGCCCCCGGGAGCACCGGCCCCGGCGACACTTACGGGTGACTTACATCACGCACCTCTCCCGTCGCGCCGGGTGGTGCGGCGCCGGTGTGTCCCCCGCGCACGCGCGCGCGGGTTCGTCATGACGACGCGCGCGGGATCGGCGTACTCCTGCGGCGCCTGCTCCGACGTACCCAAAACGCTTGTCCCGCAAGGCTGTAGACGGCGTATGCGGTGGTGAATCCCGACCTGACTCGCCGGTAGCCAAGGGTTGACAGCCGGAAGCGCTGAGTGCCGCTGTGAGCCTCTTGGAGCCCCCGTCCGTATATCGGGAGTCGTGAGAGGCGGGTTGAGGGCGGCACATGCGGACTCAGGTACCGGCAAACCCCCATCACTGTCGGTGCTACCGGTAGACTGGAAGCCAATCCCGCCCCCAGCGTGGGGACCGCCCGGGACCCGCTGAGCAACGCTGATCAAGGCTTACCAACGCAACACGCCGCAGCCGCTCCGGCAACCTGCCGAGGAGTCTGGCTCGTGCTGTGCCAGAAAGGGCGCTTCGTGGCCGATTCCGGCAACCCCAACGAGAACATCCCGTCCACCGGCACGGGCCTGAACGGCGAGGTCACCGCCTCGTACGACGCCAGTGCCATCACCGTCCTCGAAGGGCTGGACGCGGTCCGCAAGCGGCCCGGTATGTACATCGGCTCGACCGGTGAGCGGGGTCTGCACCACCTCGTGTACGAGGTCGTGGACAACTCCGTCGACGAGGCCCTGGCCGGTCACGCGGACACCATCGACGTCACGATCCTGCCGGACGGCGGGGTCCGGGTCGTCGACAACGGCCGCGGCATCCCGGTCGGCATCGTGCCGTCCGAGGGCAAGCCGGCCGTCGAGGTCGTGCTGACGGTGCTGCACGCGGGCGGCAAGTTCGGAGGCGGCGGCTACGCGGTCTCCGGCGGTCTGCACGGCGTCGGCGTCTCGGTCGTGAACGCCCTGTCGTCGAAGGTCGCCGTCGAGATCCGCACCGACGGCCACCGCTGGACGCAGGACTACAAGCTCGGCGCCCCGACGGCCCCGCTGGCACAGCACGAGGCCGTCACGGAGACGGGCACCTCGGTCACGTTCTGGGCGGACCCGGACATCTTCGAGACGACCGTCTACTCCTTCGAGACGCTCTCGCGGCGCTTCCAGGAGATGGCGTTCCTCAACAAGGGCCTGACCATCAAGCTCACCGACGAGCGCGAGTCGGCGAAGGCGACGGCCGGGGCGGACGAGGCGGGTGCGGACGAGAAGGACGAGGTCAAGACCGTCACGTACCACTACGAGGGCGGCATCGTCGACTTCGTGAAGTACCTCAACTCCCGCAAGGGCGACGTGGTGCACCCCACGGTCATCGACCTGGAGGCGGAGGACAAGGACAAGAGCCTCTCCCTCGAAGTCGCCATGCAGTGGAACAGCGGCTACAGCGAGGGCGTCTACTCCTTCGCCAACATCATCCACACGCACGAGGGCGGCACTCACGAAGAGGGCTTCCGCTCGGCGCTCACCAACCTGATCAACAAGTACGCGCGCGACAAGAAGCTGCTGCGCGAGAAGGACGACAACCTCACGGGCGACGACATCCGCGAGGGTCTGACGGCGATCATCTCGGTGAAGCTGAGCGAGCCGCAGTTCGAGGGCCAGACCAAGACCAAGCTGGGCAACACGGAGGCCAAGACCTTCGTGCAGAAGGCGGTCTACGAGCACCTCAACGACTGGCTGGACCGCAACCCGGTGGAGGCCGCGGACATCGTCCGCAAGGGCATCCAGGCGGCCACCGCGCGCGTCGCCGCCCGCAAGGCGCGCGACCTGACGCGCCGTAAGGGCCTGCTGGAGTCGGCGTCGCTGCCGGGCAAGCTGTCCGACTGCCAGTCGAACGACCCCACCAAGTGCGAGATCTTCATCGTCGAGGGTGACTCCGCCGGCGGTTCGGCCAAGTCGGGCCGCAACCCGCAGTACCAGGCGATCCTCCCGATCCGCGGCAAGATCCTGAACGTCGAGAAGGCGAGGATCGACAAGATCCTCCAGAACCAGGAGATCCAGGCGCTGATCTCCGCGTTCGGCACCGGCGTGCACGAGGACTTCGACATCGAGAAGCTCCGCTATCACAAGATCATCCTGATGGCGGACGCCGACGTCGACGGCCAGCACATCAACACCCTGCTGCTGACCTTCCTGTTCCGCTTCATGCGGCCCCTGGTCGAGGCCGGGCACGTCTTCCTGTCCCGCCCCCCGCTGTACAAGATCAAGTGGGGCCGCGAGGACATCGAGTACGCCTACTCCGACCGCGAGCGCGACGCCCTCCTGGAGATGGGCCGCCAGCGCGGCAAGCGCGTGCGCGAGGACTCGATCCAGCGCTTCAAGGGTCTCGGCGAGATGAACGCCGAGGAGCTGCGCGTCACGACCATGGACCAGGACCTGCGCGTCCTCGGCCAGGTCACCCTCGACGACGCCGCCCAGGCCGACGACCTGTTCTCGGTCCTCATGGGCGAGGACGTCGAGGCCCGCCGCGCGTTCATCCAGCGCAACGCCAAGGACGTCCGCTTCCTCGACATCTGAGTCGGTCTCAGCTGACCGCCACAGAAGGGATCTTCACCAGCAATGACCGACGAGAACACCCCTCAGACGCCTGAGGACAGCACCGTCCGCATCGAGCCCGTCGGGCTGGAGACGGAGATGCAGCGCTCGTACCTGGACTACGCGATGTCCGTCATCGTGTCCCGCGCGCTGCCCGACGTCCGTGACGGCCTCAAGCCCGTGCACCGCCGCGTCCTGTACGCGATGTACGACGGCGGCTACCGGCCCGAGAAGGGCTTCTACAAGTGCGCCCGCGTCGTCGGCGACGTCATGGGCAACTACCACCCGCACGGCGACTCCTCGATCTACGACGCGCTGGTGCGCCTCGCGCAGCCGTGGTCGATGCGGATGCCGCTGGTCGACTCCAACGGCAACTTCGGTTCCCCGGGCAACGACCCGGCCGCCGCCATGCGGTACACCGAGTGCAAGATGATGCCGCTGTCCATGGAGATGGTCCGCGACATCGACGAGGAGACCGTCGACTTCACGGACAACTACGACGGCCGCTCCCAGGAGCCCACCGTCCTCCCGGCCCGCTTCCCGAACCTGCTGATCAACGGCTCGGCGGGCATCGCGGTCGGCATGGCCACCAACATCCCCTCGCACAACCTGCGCGAGGTCGCGGCCGGCGCCCAGTGGGCTCTGGAGCACCCGGACGCCTCGCACGAGGAGCTGCTGGACGCGCTGATCGAGCGCATCAAGGGCCCCGACTTCCCGACCGGCGCCCTCGTCGTCGGCCGCAAGGGCATCGAGGAGGCGTACCGCACCGGGCGCGGCTCCATCACGATGCGCGCGGTCGTCGAGGTCGAGGAGATCCAGAACCGCCAGTGCCTGGTGGTCACCGAGCTGCCGTACCAGGTCAACCCGGACAACCTCGCGCAGAAGATCGCCGACCTGGTGAAGGACGGCAAGGTCGGCGGCATCGCGGACGTCCGCGACGAGACCTCGTCCCGTACCGGTCAGCGCCTCGTCATCGTCCTGAAGCGGGACGCGGTCGCCAAGGTCGTCCTGAACAACCTCTACAAGCACACCGACCTCCAGACGAACTTCGGCGCCAACATGCTGGCGCTGGTGGACGGCGTGCCGCGCACCCTGTCGCTCGACGCGTTCATCCGGCACTGGGTGGCGCACCAGATCGAGGTCGTCGTCCGCCGTACGCGCTTCAGGCTGCGCAAGGCCGAGGAGCGGGCGCACATCCTGCGTGGCCTCCTGAAGGCCCTGGACGCCATCGACGAGGTCATCGCGCTGATCCGGCGCAGCGACACCGTCGACATCGCGCGCACGGGCCTGATGGACCTCCTGGAGATCGACGAGATCCAGGCGAACGCCATCCTGGAGATGCAGCTCCGCCGCCTCGCGGCCCTGGAGCGGCAGAAGATCATCCAGGAGCACGACGAGCTCCAGGCGAAGATCACCGAGTACAACGCGATCCTCGCCTCCCCCGTGCGCCAGCGCGGGATCGTCAGCGAGGAACTGGCCGCGATCGTCGAGAAGTACGGCGACGACCGCAAGACCATGCTGGTGCCCTACGACGGTGACATGTCCATCGAGGACCTGATCGCCGAGGAGGACATCGTCGTCACCGTCACGCGCGGCGGCTACGTCAAGCGCACCAAGGCGGACGACTACCGGGCGCAGAAGCGCGGCGGCAAGGGGGTGCGCGGAGCGAAGCTGAAGGAGGACGACATCGTCGACCACTTCTTCGTCTCCACCACCCACCACTGGCTGCTGTTCTTCACGAACAAGGGCCGCGTGTACCGCGCCAAGGCGTACGAGCTTCCCGACGCCGGCCGGGACGCGCGCGGGCAGCACGTCGCGAACCTCCTCGCCTTCCAGCCGGACGAGGCGATCGCCGAGATCCTCGCCATCCGCGACTACGAGGCGGCGCCCCACCTGGTGCTCGCCACGAAGGCGGGTCTGGTCAAGAAGACGCCTCTGAAGGATTACGATTCGCCGCGCTCCGGCGGGGTCATCGCGATCAACCTGCGGGAGCGGGAGGACGGTTCGGACGACGAACTGATCGGCGCGGAACTCGTCTCCTCGGACGACGATCTGCTCCTGATCAGCAAGAAGGCGCAGTCGATCCGGTTCACCGCCACCGACGACACCCTGCGTCCCATGGGCCGCGCGACCTCGGGTGTGAAGGGCATGAGCTTCCGCGAGGGCGACGAACTGCTCTCGATGAATGTGGTGCGACCCGGTACGTTCGTGTTCACCGCCACCGATGGTGGGTATGCGAAGCGAACCAATGTCGACGAATATCGCGTCCAAGGGCGTGGGGGCCTCGGAATCAAGGCCGCCAAGATCGTCGAGGACCGGGGTTCGCTCGTCGGTGCGCTGGTGGTCGAGGAGACCGACGAGATCCTCGCCATCACGCTCGGCGGCGGTGTGATTCGTACGCGAGTCAACGAGGTCAGGGAGACGGGCCGTGACACCATGGGCGTCCAACTGATCAACCTGGGCAAGCGCGATGCCGTCGTCGGCATCGCCCGTAACGCCGAGGCGGGGCGCGAGGCGGAGGAGGTCGAGGGCGACCTCGACGCCGAGCCCGCCGCAGCGGCCGGCACGGACGAGGGCGACGCGCCCTCGGCCGAGTAGCACCGAGGAGAGAGTCATCGTGAGTGGAGCCACGGGCGCCGGTACGTCTACCGGATCTGCCGGTACTTCCGGTACTTCCGGGTCTTCCAGTTCTTCTGGGTCTTCCGGGTCGGAGAAGGACGGCGGCGGTCGTGGCTCCGTCGCGGGCTCCCCCACGGCGGGGGGTGCGGTGGAGGGCGTCGAGCAGCGTGACGCGCACACGACGCAGTTGAAGGCGATCAAGCCGGATACGGAGGCGCCGGGGGCCGGGGCTCCGGGTGGAGGTGCGGTGTCCGGGATCGCGGGGTCCGCCAAGGGTGGTCGCGGCAAGGGCGCTCAGCGCGGTTCTGGCGGCTCCGGGGGCAACGGGCGGGGTGCGCAAGGGAGTTCGGGGTCCGCGGGGGCTCAGCAGGGCGCCGGTGTCCAGCAGGGCGCGCGTGGTGGGGCCGGTGCGCAGGTCGGGCATCAGCAGACCTCCTCGCCGCTTCCCGGTGAGCGGCGGCAGGACCAGCAGGGTTCCGTGCCGTACCACCCGCCGCAGGCGTACGCCGCCGAGGAGGCGGCGCCCGACGGTGCCGTCCGGCGGCCCCGTACCGGTGCGCGGACCGCGCCCCGTGTGCGCAAGGCGCGGCTGCGGGTCGCCAAGGCCGATCCCTGGTCCGTGATGAAGGTCAGCTTCCTGCTGTCCATCGCGCTCGGGGTGTGCACGATCGTCGCCTCGGCCGTGCTGTGGATGGTCATGGACGCGATGGGGGTCTTCTCCTCCGTCGGCTCCACGATCTCCGAGGCGACCGGGTCCAACGAGTCCAACGGGTTCGACCTCCAGTCCTTCCTGTCCCTCCCCCACGTCCTGATGTTCTCGACGATCATCGCGGTCATCGACGTCGTCCTCGCGACGGCGCTGGCGACGCTCGCGGCGTTCATCTACAACCTGTCCGCCGGGTTCGTCGGCGGGGTCGAGCTGACGCTCGCCGAGGACGAGTGACCTGCGGAGAAACCCTTCGGGGCGGGGTGGTCCCAACCGATTTTGGGACTGCCCCGGTCGTGCGCTAACCTTCAGGGGTCAGCGCGCGGGACACACACCGCAAGCGCGGCGGGGCTATAGCTCAGTTGGTTAGAGCGCATCCCTGATAAGGATGAGGCCACAGGTTCAAATCCTGTTAGCCCCACATCGTCGAGAAGGCGTCTCCCTCCGGGAGGCGCCTTTTTCGTGTTCGGTGCTTTTTCGGGCAACGAAAAGACCCGGTCGCTGGCGACGGGGGATGCACCAGCGACCGGGCTATGGCCAAGGCTAACAAGGGTGTTGGGGGCGGTGGGGGGTGACTGCGCGGACGGAGTGGGGATATGTGAGCGGGATCACTCCGGGGGTGTCAAGTCCGCACCCCGTGCGCGGGCTTGGGCGGCGATCGTCCGGAGCGCTTCGAGGTGGGCTTCCAGGCGGGTACGGCCCTGGGGGGTGAGGGAGAGCCAGGTGCGGGGGCGTTTGCCGACGAAGCCCTTGCGGGCCTTCACGTAGTCGGCCGCCTCCAGTGCCGAGACCGTCTTGCTCAGCGCCGAGTCCGAGAGGTCCAGGGCGTCCCGGGTGGTCCTGAAGTCCGCCTCCAGGCAGCCGGAGAGGAACGCGGCCAGGGCGAGGCGGGTGGGGTGCTGGACGGTGGGGTCCAGGCGTGGGGGCTCGCCGGCGCTCATGCCGTCGGCCTCGTGCGTGCGCGGTCCGTCTGCTTCGTGCGCGCACGGTGCAGCTGGGACCACGTCAGGGCGCCCTGGGTGACGCCGAACACGGCCAGGGCGGCCGGGGGGTTGACGGCGAGGGCCGCCACGACGGCCGCGGCGACGGAGAACAGGACCGGGGCGTGGCGCGACCACCGCTCGCGCGTGGTTCCGCTGGGCCGCAGGAGGACGCCGCCCGCCCGCGCGGTGACGACGAACAGGGCGAGGAAGCCGAGGAGGCACGCCACGGACGCCAGCATCAGGGCGACGCTCGGGTGGTCCTGGGTCGTGAGGAGCGCGAGGCCCGTGAAGCCCGCCGCGTAGAGCAGGCCCGAGGCCGGGGGGTGCCAGGCGGGGACCCTGTGGGCGTCGACGGCCGCCGTGCGCGCGCTGCGGGCGGCGGCGAGGGCGGCTTCCGCTGCCGCTGGGGTGGGGTGGTCCGTCGTCATGTGATCAGCGTGGCAAGTACTTTCCTGCTTGGCAAGTACTTTCACTCGATCGGGCAAGGCGAAGGCCCGGGGCTCGTGGGAGCCGCCGGGCCTGGCGTGTGGGGCGTACGCAAGTTCGCCGTTACGTCGTGAGGGTGCGCGCGGTCGTCGGCGCGGGGCGGGTCAGGTCTGGAGGGGCGCTTCCGTGTCCGCCGTGGGGCCGTCCGGGGCGGTCTCGGTGAGGGGCTCCGCGTCCGTGCGCGGGAGGTGGCGGCAGTTCGGGGACTTGCCGTGGGCCTCGGCCCGGATGCGCTGCTTCATCGTCGGGGGGAGGGAGCGGGTGGGGGACCAGTCACCGAGGAGGGTCGGTGCGGGTTCCGTCGTCACGGTCGCCGTCGCGTTGCGCGTCGGCTCCTGGTGGGCTACCGCCGCCGTGGCCGTCGTCGTGATCAGGCCGAGGGCCGTGAAGAGGGACAGGAGGGCGGTGACGATCGTGGTCCAGAGCTTCGTGACCTGCGTGCGGGCCATGGCCCCTCACTTTCGGGTTGAGCGGATTTGCGTACTTTCCTCATGATGTGTATGTCGGGCGGGGAATCACGGACCGACGCACGTGGCGTGGCGATGTTCAGATGAACACCACCCGGATGGGCGCATGAAGGAGGGAAGGGGTGAAAAGTCACGGTCCGTGGAGGTGTGATCACCCTCCGATCGGACCGGTGGCGGGCTCCCGCGCGGGGCGTCTACTCGGCGGTACCGAGCGGTAGTTGGGCGCCCGGGGAGGTCACCGATCGGTCTCGGCCGGTGTGTATAGTCGGGCGCCAGAGGTCCCCTACGTCAAGAAAGACGAGGTCGCGCGGTGAAGAAGCTTCTCCTGGTCGCACTGGCCGCCATCGGCGGGCTCCTCGTGTACCGCCAGATCCAGGCGGATCGCGCCGAGCAGGATCTGTGGACGGAGGCGACCGACTCCGTGCCCACGGGTTCGTGACTGCCGATTCCCAGAACTCCAACAGGCCCCGATCGCCGATGCGGTCGGGGTCTTGCGTTGTCCGGTGACCGGACCTGAAAGTTTCGACGTCCGCGCGATGCCGGAGAAACGGTCACGTCACGGACGTAGAAGCGATCGAAAACGGTCAAGGGGTGGCAGGAACGGGGCCGCGTGGGTTAGGACGGACAGCGGCTTCGGTGCGGTGAGCGAGGGGGCGGGTGCATGGGACCGGCGGGTTCGGTGGCGCGGCGGTGGGCCGTGCCGCTGTGTGTCGTGGGCGTGATGGCGGTCGCCGCGCCGGGGGCGGTGGCCCGGGCGGCCGAGGCACCGGCGTACGCGTACGACACCGAGGCGCGCGCCGTCAACGCGGCGAGCGCCACCAGTGACGCCGTACGGCTGGAAGCGGGGGGTGTGTACCGGAGCGGGCTCGTGGGGTGGGGGAAGGCGTACTTCAAGGTCGAGCTGGACGCGCGGACGACGACGTACGTGTCCGTGACCGCCGTGCCGGGGGGTGACGAGGAGCTGTCCTTCAACGACGGGGTGAAGGTCTCGCTCCAGGACTCCAACGGGCTCAACTGCTCCAGTGACACCGCGACGTTCGGGTCCGTCGTGGGGGCCCGGCCGGTCACCGCGTGGGCTGTGCGGGAGGTTCGGGCGGGGCGGTCGGTCTGTCAGGACGCGGGGACGTATTACGTCGTGGTGGAGCGGGCCGGGGAAGAGGCTCGGGGGTCCGCGAGCCCTTCGGGTGATGGGGAGGGGGGTTCGGGTGACGCGTTCGGGACGCCCTCCGGTTCTTCGGGGGACCCTTCGCCGAGTTCCTCCTCGCCGGGGTCCGGCGGTCCCTGGGGGCTGGAGGTGGCTGTTGTCGGGGAGCCGCCGCTGGCGAAGGGCGGGGCCACCGTGGCGCCCAAGGGGTGGAGTTCCGCCACGCCCTCTCCCATGGAGGGGGATGCGCGGCGGCTGCCCGGTGGGGACGGGTTCGCCACCGCCACCGACCTGGGGCAAGGGGCCTGGCGGGACGACATCCTGCCGGGGCAGACGCTGTTCTACGCCGTTCCCGTCGAGTGGGGGCAGCAGGTGTACGTCGCCGCCGAGCTGGGGAGTGGCGGCGACGGGTCCGGGTACGTCGCCTCCGCGCTCGACGTCACCCTCTACAACCCCGTCCGCGCCAAGGTCGACGATCTGCGGTTCGGGTACGACGGGGAACAGAAGGCGGGTTCCCTGCGGCCCCTCGCGCCGGTCGAGTACGCGAACCGGTATTCCGCGAACGAGGCCGTCAGCGGGATGCGGTTCGCCGGGGGGTACTTCCTCGCCGTCCATCTCTCCGCGCAGGTCGGGGAGAAGTTCGGGGACTCGGCGTACGGGGTGACGCTGCGGGTGCGGGTGAAGGGGGCTGTGCGGGCGGGGCCCGGGTATCGGGGGGAGTCCGTGCCGGGTGGGTTGTTCGGGACCGGGAGTGGGGGCGGGGGTGCGAGTGGGGGTGCTTCCGCGCATTCCGGGGAGACCGACGCCGCCGGGGTCGAGGAGGGGGCGGGGGGTGGTGGCGTGGCCATGGTCGCCGTCGCCGCCGGCGGGTTCGGGGTGGGGACCCTCGTACTCGTCGTCCTCGGGGTGTGGACCGTCGTCGGGCGGCGGCGGGCCGGTCAGATGCGGGTCAGGGCCCAGAAGCCGATCGCGTAGCAGGTCAGGGCCAGGAGGAGGAGGGGGATCGCGATGGCGGGGGGTGGGCCGGGGCGGGGCGCCGCGCGGCTGTGGCGGCGGGCTGTGGGGGGTGCGGTCTGTGGCGGCGCGGTCTGTGGGGGGCGGGTCGTGTAGGTCGCGGTGGAGGCGGTGTCGGGGGTGCGGGGGAGGGCGTAGGTGGTGGGGTCGTAGGGGGGTGGTGGGGTGGTGTGGACGGGGGTGAAGGCTGGGGCGGGGGTGGGGGTTTGTTCGTGGGGGGTCAGTGGGGGTGGGAGGTGGAAGCTGCCTGTGTCCGACATCGTGGGGGTCGGTGTCGGTGTGGGGGGTGTTGCCGCGGCTGGGCCCCAGCCGGCTTGGGTCGAGGTGGTGGGGGTGGGGGTGGGGGTGGGCCAGGCGGGGTGCGGGGGTGTGCCGGGCCAGGTCGACGTGGGTGGGGTGTCGGGGGGTGGGGGTGCGGTCGGCCTCGGGGGGATGGGGTGGGGGGTGCTTGCCGGAGTGCGGGGGGCGTCTTCGGCCTCGTACCCGTCGTAGCCCTCGTACCGGGGTTCGCCGTACGACTGGCCGGTGTACGACGGGCCCGTGCCCGTCGCTGTCACGTTCAGGGACGTCGACGTGGGGCCCTCGGGGGTGAAGCCCTTGGGGAGGGGGCCCAGTTGGTCGAAGATCTCGATGGACTCGTCGTCCGGGGTGGGGGTGAGGAGTTCCGTGGCCGTCAGGAGGGCCTTGCGGGCGCCTGTGGCGGTGCGGAAGCGGGACGTGGGGTCCGGCTGGAGGAGCGAGGCTATGACCTGCCAGAGGGGCTCGGGTATGCCCTGGGGGGCGCCCGGGGTGCCGTGTTCGGCGAAGTGCTGGATCAGGGCCTTGGCGTCCGGCTTCCTGCCCTCCAGGAGGTACAGCGCGACCAGCCCTACGGCGAACAGGTCGGCCGGGAAGTCCGGGTCGGCGCCCAGGAGTTGCTCGGGGGCGATGTAGCCCGGGGTGCCGACGACGAGGTTCGTGTCGGTGAGGCGCGGCTCGCCCAGGCGCATCGAGATGCCGAAGTCGGACAGGCGCAGGCGCGGGCGTGCCGTACCCGTCGCCTCCAGGAGGATGTTCGCCGGTTTGATGTCGCGGTGGACGACGCCCTCGGCGTGGACGGCGGCGAGGCCGGCCAGCAGCTGGTCGACCAGGACGCAGACGAACGGCGGCGGGAGGGGGCCGTAGTCGCCGATCAGGTGGACCAGCGAGCCGCCCGCGACCAGGTCCATCGTGAAGAGGACCTTGTCGTCGTCGGCGGCCCAGCTCGCCGGGGCGAGGACGTGCGGGTGGTCGATGCGCAGGGCCTGTTCGCGGACGAACCTCAGCAGGGAGTGGGCGTCGCTCTGCTGGAGGACCTTGGCGGCGACGTACCGTCTGCGGCGGTGGTCCCAGGCGCGCCAGACCGCGCCGACTCCGCCGCGGCCGATCGGGTCGACGAGTTCGTAGCGTCCGGCGAAGACCTCACCCATGCCGTGTACCCATGCTGTGTGGCGCTCCTCCCCCTGCGGTCACCCCTGGGCGGGGCGGTGTCGCGCTGTGCCGTTGTGCGGTCACTCCTTTTTACTTCGCGTCCGCGCCTCGCTCAGGGTTTCGCCCGGGGATTTCTCCGGGTTGTGTCCTGCGGTGGTGCGGGGCCCCCGTGATTTGCTGCTGTTCGCCCTCGAAGAGGGTGGTTTCCCCCGTGGACCCGACCGGGCCCGTTCGCCGAACCCCCTTCGGCGCCCGGGCCTTCGGTCAGTTCTGGTGGGACTGGTAGTGCGTCACCGCGTCCGACGTGCGGCCCGCGCCGTAGACCCGGAGGAACTCGGCGAGTTCCGGGTGGGTCGGGGCGAGGGTGTCCGCCGCGTCGATGATGTCGCCGGCGGCGGCGACCGAGCGCAGCAGGGACTGGATCTCCCGGACCACGCGCTTGACGGTGGGAGCACCTGAACTGCTCGTCGTCTGCGTGGTGTTGCTGAGCACGGAGCCTCCCTGCGAACGCTTGATCTCGTCCATCCGCTGGGTCGCCTCGGCGGCGCTGACGCTGCCGTCCGCGACCTGGGCGGCGAGGTCTTGCAGCAGTTGCACGCGCTGCACGACCGCCGGGTTGCCGATCTTCGCGCGCTGTCCGCTCATGAGTTGGGACAGCATCGGGGCGGAGAGCCCCAACACCCCTGCGAGACGAGCCTGGTTGAGACCAAGATCGTCGATGAGCTTGCGGAAGAGCGCCCCCAGCGGCTCTCCGTACCAGTTCCGCTGAAGCTCCCGCGCTCTCGCGGTCGCTTCCTGTTGTGCGGCGTCCATTCGCGTCTCCCCATCGCTTCCCCAGAAAACCGCGGTTCGCTGTAGCGAACCACGTCCGAGCATCTTACGGAGAGTGGTCGGTCGCGGGGACCCCCAATCTTTTTGCGGGATCAGGGGGGTGACCCGGTAGTCTGGTCTCCGACGTCCCTCGGAGCGGTGTTCCTTGTGGGTGTGCTGGGGCCTTAGCTCAGTTGGTAGAGCGCCGTCTTTGCATGGCGGATGTCAGGAGTTCGACTCTCCTAGGCTCCACTTGTTTGGACCCTCTCTGACCTGCGGAAACGTGGGGCGGAGGGGGTCTTTTGGCGGTCCTGATGGGTACATGCCTGGCGACCTCTCCCAGATCAAGAGGGGTAACAGCATCAGCGCCGATGACACCGGCAGCTTCGTCGTCGAGGACTTCCCGCCGACCGGCCGCACGCTCTACTCGCGAGCCGGTCTGCGCAAGGTCCACGACATCAGCGAGTCGACGCTTCAGAACCTTTGGACCGACCGGGAGGACAACGGGCATCCGCCCGGCGGGGTGACTCTCGGCGGCGTCATGCACTGGGACGGCGACAGTTGGGCGAAGTGGCACCACGAGCTTCAGCGCCGGCGGGCCGCCGCGAGTACGACGAATCCGCCGAAGCTCGACGGTGACCCTGGAGAACTGGTGGGCCCCGCCGAAGCGGCGAAGATCTGTGGGTTCGCCGACTCCGCCACTGTCTCCCACTACGCCGAGAACCCCCGGAGGGCTGGCCGGACCCCGACGACTGGGACGTCCTCCCGACCCGTCGGCGGCCGAAGTGGAAGCGGTGGAGGCTCTGGCAGTACCTCGCGGACCGCGAAGGTCGCGGGCGGACAGCCTAAGGGACGCCGACCCCTACCAGGGGGCGAGCGGCTTGCTCTCGCCCGGCGGGTGCTCGCGGAGAACGCTGAGTTGATCGGGCAGTCGCAGGGGCTGTCGGAGAAGGAGTCCTTCCGGACCGTCTGGCATCTGATCCTCAGGTCGGCTCGCGAGAATCCGGAGTGAGCGGGGAGAAGCCCGCCAACGTCGGTTGGCGGGCTTCACTGGCCCGTACCCTTGGCGCTTATGTGCAGTGCCTCATGAACGTGCAGGTCAGAGCGTTGTGATCGTCGTGCAGGCTGCTCGATTTGTGAGGATGACGGGGGGTCAGGAAGGCTTGACCGCCGAGACCGGGGTGGCGGTCACCTTGTTGTCGCACTCGGCCCACACCCCGTCGTTCAGGGCGACCTGGTGCTTCCCGGAGCGCGGCAGGCCGATGACCATCGTCGGAAACGCCGACGGCTTCTTGCCCGACACGCAGTAGCCGTCGCCCTCTCCCTGGACCTGGACGAAGGTCAGCTTCACCCACGCCTTGCCGCGCGGCCGGAGCGTCACGGTGGACGCCTTGCCGGTGGCGGTGACCTTGAGCGGGGTGTTGCGGGAGGGGGAGCCGTTGCCGGCGCCCGCGACCGTCGGATGGCCCTTCAGGACGCACGTCTTCTTGGAGACGTTGGTGAACTGCACGACCGCCGCCCCGGTCCCGGTCCCGACGGGCGGGTGGGCGGCCTGCCGGGCGCTGACCTGGAGGGCGGAGGCCGCGCAGGCGGGCGGCGGGGCGGAGGTGGTGGCGCTCGCTGCCATGGCGGTGCCGGGCAGGATGCCGGTCACCGCCGCCGCGAGGGCCGTGACCGCCGTCGTCGCCATAGCCGCCCTGCGCATGCCGTTGCTGTGCCGCATGTTGTCGTCCCCCTGAGTCGTATCGTCCGCGGGTTTCGGTCGGTTGTCGCCCCGCGGTACGTGAGTGCAGACAGGGTGGGAGAGCGGCAGGGTTCCGGGTGGCGACTGCTTGTGACGAAACGGTGACGGCAGGCCGCGCCCGTGCGGATGGCCGTCAGGGCAGACAGGAGCACCTCCAGCGCGCCACGGGTTTCACCACGCCCCCGGCGCGCATCGAAGGTGCGCTGAGTCGCTGATCAGAACCCGGACGGGACCCCGCATTGCCCCGACGCGGGTGAGGCGCCGCAAGAACCGGAACCGCAGGGCGCGGATGAGGACGGGACCCCCGCACTGCCCGAGCCGGATGGGTTCAGCCCGGACGTACCCTGCTCCGATCAGCTGAGACGAGAAGGGCCGCTCCACCTACTCGAAGCCGATCGTTGAGAACCCCGACGGAACCAAGACGTACCCCGACCTAAGTAACCGGCTGGAGGGCGTCTGAAAAGCCTGCCAGCGGGCTGATCTTGCGAGGCGGCGCACGAGGCGTTGGAGCAACACCTCGATTTGGAGGCGGACCATCCCCGCGTGTGCGGAGACCACTGCGTGAGCTGGGGCTTTATATGGGCGGTAGGCCGTTTTTTGTTACTTCTGAAGAAATGGGCATTGTGGATAATTGGTGAAAATCGCCCCAAGCGAGGTCAAGGGGTGCTCGTGTCAGTTGTGCGGCATCGTGCGTCGAGTTTCGGGACGTTTGTTGATCAAGGGTGTATCGATCTTCTGGCGTCGGGACTCTCTGAACTGTCTCCCCAGTCTGCGTGGACGGGGTTTTCTAGAGCTTTCAGTGTCCGTGGCGTCCATCGGCAAGGTACTTGCGTCTCAATTTCTGCTGCCAGGTTATGGAAATGGGTGCGCGCCGGTGTCGGGGTCGGCTCTCCTGGGCTCCGCATCGATAGATCCTCTCTGATCTGTGGGAACGCGGGACGGAGGGGGTCTTCGTCCGTCACGCCCCGGGCGTCGGGACCCTGGTGTAGACGGTGATGCGTGCCCCGTTGACCTGGGTTGATCCGTGTCGGCGGAAGTGGTCGCGCAGGGTGGTCGTCTTGGCCTCGTCCTGGGGGGTGGCCGGGCTGTCGTTGCCTCTTGTGTGGATCACGATGAGGCGGTCGAAGGTCAGCATGCGGGCGGCTATGTCCTGGGCGGGGAGCTCGATGCCCGTGAGGGTGTTCGAGGCCGTGGGGGTCTGGGCTAGGGCCAGGTCCATGGGGAGGGGGGTGGTCAGGGTGCGGGTCTGGGCGGGGAGGTAGAGGAGGCCGTCGCCCGGGTGGGCCGTCTCGTGGACGGCGGTGGTGACGGCTGTGGCGTTGTTCGTGCGGCTCTCGGGCGTGCGGAGGGCGAGGCTCGCCGGGGTGAGGGCCGTCAGGGCGGTGAGTGTCGCCACGCCGGTGACGAGCGGGGTTCTGCGCAGGGCGTGGTCCAGGCACGCGCCCAGGAGCAGGGCGGTTCCGGCGCTGCTGAAGAGGACGTACCGGTCCACGAACAGCGGCTTGACCAGGGAGGCGAGGAGCAGGAGGAGGGTGGGGAGCACGGCCAGGGGGACGGCCAGCGCGGTGAGGTGTACGGGGCC
This sequence comes from Streptomyces saintjeani, assembly GCF_055409605.1. Classification (NCBI taxonomy): domain Bacteria; kingdom Bacillati; phylum Actinomycetota; class Actinomycetes; order Kitasatosporales; family Streptomycetaceae; genus Streptomyces; species Streptomyces saintjeani. The sequence goes on from NZ_CP189624.1 coordinate 4,738,000, forward strand.
CCGGGACCGCAGCGGCGTCAGCGCGCAGGCCAGTGCCGGCGCCGTCGTGAGCAGGACCCCGGGGAGGCGTACCGGGCTCTCGATCCACGCCAGTTGGGCCGACTGGCCCGCGCTGCGGATCGCCAGCGGGAGGAGGCCGGCGACGACGACTCCGGCCGTCGCCGCCCACGCCCTCAGCGCCCGGCTCCGGGAGACGAGCAGCGTGACGCCGTGGGCCGCCAGGGCGAGGGCCGCGAACTCGTGGAGCAGGCAGGCCAGCAGCATGGTGGAGCCGTACACCGGCCAGCGCCACCGGGCGGTGGTCACCAGGGCGCAGGTCGCCCATGTGATCAGCGCGCAGACCAGCGCGTACGAGCGGCCCTCCTGCGCGTACTTCTGGACCTGCGGGAGGACGGCGAACGCCAGCCCGGCCAGCAGCCCGGCGCGCGGGCCCGCCAGGCGCAGGCCCAGGACCGTGACCCCGGCCGCCGCCGCGGACATCGCCAGGGCCGAGGGGAGCCGTAGCGTCAGCAGGTCGCCGCCGAGGACGGTGAAGACGGCGTGCATCACGGCGTAGTACAGGGCGTGGACCAGGTCGATGTGCTGGGCCGTGGCCCAGATCTGGGACAGGTCGCGGTGGGCCAGGTCGTACGTGACCGCCTCGTCGCCCCACATCGTGTTCTGGCGGCGGATGCCCCACAGGCCCAGGGCGAGGGCCAGGGCGGCGGGGGCCAGGGCGATGGGCCAGGCGGGCGGACTCGGGCGTACGGGGGTGGAGACCGGCTCGGCCGGAGCGAGAACGGACATCGGTGGCAGGGCCCTTCCGGAGGCGGGCCGACAGCGTGCCCGGACCCCGTTGACCCGTTGCTGATCCAAGCTGACCGGACGGTCAGGGAAGGGCTCCGGCGCTGTGCGAGGCTGCACCGCATGCGGATCCTGGTGGTCGAAGACGAGGTGGACCTTGCGCGGACCCTGCACACCGGACTGACCGCCGAGGGCTACAGCGTCGACCTCGCGCACGACGGACGGCAGGGCCTGTGGATGGCCCGGACCGGCGAATACGCCCTGGTCGTCCTGGACTTGATGCTCCCCGGCCTCAACGGCTACAAGGTCTGCGCCCAGCTCCGCCGGGAGGGCAACGCGACGCCCATCCTGGTGCTCACCGCGAAGGACGGGGAGTGGGACCAGGCCGAGGCGCTCGACACGGGCGCCGACGACTACCTCGCCAAGCCGTTCTCGTACCTGGTGCTCGTCGCGCGGCTGCGGGCGCTGGTCCGGCGGGCGGTGGCGGTCGCGCCGCCCGTGCTCGCCGTGGGGGACCTGTCGCTGGACGTCGCCGGGCGGGTGTGCCGGCGGGCCGGGGTGCGGGTCGATCTGACGCCCCGGGAGTTCGCCGTACTGGAGCTGCTGGCGCGGCGGGCCGGGCAGGCGGTGTCCAAGGCGGATCTGCTGTATCACGCGTGGCCCGACGAGGCCCTCGATCCCAACCTGGTGGAGGCGCGAGTGAGCGCGTTGCGCAAGAAGGTCGACGCCGCGTTCGAGCGGCGGTCGCTGGAGACCGTGCGCGGGGCGGGGTACCGGCTGGTGGACGACCGTGAACGCGGGTGAGCGGCGGTGGTGGTGGCCGCGGTCGGTGCGGGCCGTCGCGGCGGTGACCGCCGCGGTGACCGCCGCCGTCATCCTGCTGGGGATCGGCTGGTGGGTGCGTCACGAGGTCGACCGTGAGAGCGCGCGGATCGCCGAGGAGCAGGCCCGTAAGCAACTCTTCGCCCTCGCCGCCCAGTTGACCGAGGGGGCGGTGCCCAGCCGGACGAGCGCCGTGCCGTACGAGGTCGTCGCGACCGGCAGGCGTACCGCTGTCGCCTCCGGCGGGGGCATGGACTTCTTCGATCCCGGCAGAGGCCATGTGCTGCCCGCCCCGGCCGGGCCTCCCGAACACTCGTGGGACGACGGCCCGGAGTGGGGCTACACGGTCCGCCCCCTGCCCATACCGGTGCGCCGCGACTACGACCCGCCCGCGAACGCGTACGACCTGGCCGGCGGGACCTACCCGGTCCTGTACGTCGACATCTGGGCCGGTGCCCTCGGCCGCGACAAGGCCGCCGCCCTCGGCGTCGCCGCCGACGCCACGCTGCGGGCCTACGTGGTGGCGCTCCCGGACACGGCCGAGGCGATCACCGGCACCCTCGACGACCTGCTGCTGCGGGCCGCCCTCGTCGGCGTCGTCCTCCTCGCCGCCGCGACCTACTTCGCCGTACGGATCGCGCTGCGCCCCGTCGAGGCGATCCGGGTCCTCACCGCTTCCGTCACTCCGGGCAACCCCCGCGAACGCGTCACCGTCCCCGCCTCGGGGCACGAGGTCGCCGCGCTCGCCACCACCATCAACACCACCCTCCAGCACCTCGACAACGCCGCCGCCCAGCAACGCCGGTTCGTCGCGGACGCCGCGCACGAGCTGCGCAGTCCGCTGACGACGCTGCTGGCCAGCCTGGAGGTCGCGCTCGCCTACCCGGAGCGCACCGACTGGCCCGCCACCGCCACCACCGCCGCGCGGCAGACACGGCGGCTCCAGTCGCTCACCGAGGACCTGTTGCTCCTCGCGCGGATGGACACGGGTACGTCCGCTGCCGTCGGCGTCGTCGATCTGGCCGACCTCGCCGCCCACGTGATCGAGCAGTACCCCAGCGGCGCACCGGCGTTGGCCCTCACCTGCGAGGGCGAGGCCCTGGTCCACGGCGATCCCGGCGGGTACGAGCGCCTCCTGCGCAACCTCCTCGACAACGCCGTCCGGCATGCCGCGCACCGCGTCCAGATCACCGTCCGCGGTATGGACGCCGGGGTCGTCCTCACGGTCCACGACGACGGGCCCGGCATACCCCCCGAGGACGCCGAGCGCGTCTTCGAGCGCTTCGTACGGCTCGACGACGCCCGCTCCCGCGACCAGGGCGGCGCCGGGCTCGGCCTGGCGATCGCCCGCGACCTGGCGCACCGAGGCGGAGGGACCCTCACGCTCGCGCCCCGGACGCTCGGTGCGTGTTTCGAGCTACGCCTTCCGCCGGCCGGAGGGAGTCCAACTGCTCGCATAGTTGGATCGAACGGGAGGTAATCACCCGCCGGATGGGGGACGTTGGGGGGAAACCCGAGTGGCTGGAGGAACGGCGTGAACAAGAAGCAGCGGCGGCAGGTCATGGCCGAGGTGTACGCGGAGCGGGAGCGGCTGCTGCCGCTCCGGGGGCAGGCGTCGCGGACCACCATCGAGATGGTGCGGTCCAGCGCGGCGGGTGCGCAGGAGCCGGAGATGGTGCCCTACCTCAACCTCGCGTACCTGCTCGGCGTGAAGCGGGGGCTGGGGGAGGACGCGCTGATGGCGTTCGGGCTGTCGCTGGCGAACTGGGCGGTCGCGGCGGTTGCCGAGGTCGCGCGGTGCACGGGCCGGACGGTGGAGCAGGTGGTCGACGAGTACGAGACGGCGATCATGGCGGCGGGGGCGGAGCTGCCGGAGGAGGAGAAGGTGCCGCTGGACGAGAAGACGGTGCGGGCGAGGTTCCTGGACGACGAGGACTGAGACGGGGGGACTGAGGCAGGGGGAGCGGGCGGAAGCGCATCGGAAGCGGATCGGCTCTGGTGGCGGAAGCGGGCGTACTGGTCGTATCGGCGGTGTCCATCAGCCGTTCCGCGCGCTCCTTGCCGTCGGCTCGCTGCCGACTCGTGCGTCTCACGGGTCGTGAATGTTGGAGTACCCATGAACGACCCAGGACCGCCACCGTCCCCGAAGACCCACGGGGACGGCTTCCCCGCCGCGCCGGCCGCCTACCACGGGGTGGGGCTCGTCCCCCCGGCCGGGCCCGCCCGCACCTGGGGGCTCGCCGTCGTCGGCGTACCGCTGGTGCTCGTGCTGATCCTGACGCTGGCCGGGAATCTGTCGGGCGGCGGCAGTGACAACTCCGGCCGGTCCGGCAGTGATTGGAGCGGCTCGTCGGGCTGGCCGGGTACGTCGGAGACGACGCCCCCGGCCGACACCTCCGTCGGCTCGTGGGGCTGGCCGGGCGCCTCGGAGACGGCCACCGCTCCCGTCTACCCGGAGAGCGTCACGCCGTCCGCTTCCGCCTACGCGGAGAGCGCCACCCCGACGCCGACGCCGACGCCGACCCCGTCCCCGACCGGCACCGGCGGCCCCGAAGCCGTCGTCGCCGCCTACTTCGCGGCCATCAACAACGGTGACTACTCGACCGCCTGGTCCCTCGGCGGCAAGAACCTCGACAGCGACTACGACGCGTTCGTCACGGGCTTCGCCACCACCCAGTCGGACACCATCACCATCACCTCCGTGCAGGGCGACGACGTCCGTCTGACGCTCGTCGCCCGCCAGACGGACGGCACGACGAAGACGTACGACAAGGTCTACACCGTCAGCGGTGGAGAGATCGTCAAGTCCTCGGGTAACCAGATCAGTTGACCATCCGGCAGGAGTCCGTCGTGACCACCCAGGTGATCCATCCCCGGCCGCCAGACCCGGGGCACCAACCACCGCAGGTCCCCCGCGCGTACGCGCGCACCAAGGCCACCCGCCTGCTGTCCGTGGGCACTTACCTCGACGCCGGCTACCGCCGCGCGGTCATCCGGGAGCTGCTGCGGTACTACCCCCGGGTCGTGGCGCCGTCGTACGGCTACGACGCCGTGTCGGTGCTCGCCCACGCGCTCGCCGCCCGCCGGCTGCACCGCCTCCAGTGGGCGGTGTGCCTCGGTTCGGTCCTCGTGATCTGGCTGCTGCTGGGCCAGGGCACGCTGAGCGTCCCCCTGGCCGCGCTGTTCCTGGTGTGGGTGGTGTGGGGCGCGGCCTATCTGCGGCGCATCGTGACCCTGCACATCCTGATGACCCGGCTGAAGGAGACCCGCCCCGACGGCGGTTTCGACGGCGCCTACCCCGCCAACCGGGCCCTCACCGACGCCGTCGTCCACAAGATCGACCACGAGCAGTCCAGCGGCAGCGGCCTCGTCTTCTACGGCGGCTTCCGGCCGTTCGTCGGTGCCGGTGAACTCATGCGCGAGTGGTCCAACGCCCAACTCCTTCTCGGTGCGCGGAAGAAGAAGATCGACGCCAGGTCGGCGGCCGACGGCGGCGGCGCCACCCTGGACCTGGAGGCGCGCGAGACCCCGGTCCCGTTCACCGTCCACGAGATCACCGACTACGTGGCCGCCCGGATGCGGGCGCAGCTGCGCGACGAGGCACGCGGGGACGAGCGCATCGAGGGCCTGACCGTCGAGCAGCGCCGCTTCACCACCGCGATCCGCACCAACGACCGTACCCGTGGCCCCGGTTGGTCCCGGCTGCCCGGCATGGACGACCTGCCCGGCATCCACTGGCGGGAGGACTACGACTCCGCCCGCGAATACCTGTGCGTGCGGGTCGGTTCGTGGAACGAGGAGCTGGTGACCTCGATCTTCGTCGGGTTCGACCTCAAGGGCGACACCCTGCACACCGAGTTCTACACCTACGTACTCGGGCCGCTGGTAGGGGATTTCCACCTCGCCGACCGGCTGCCCGACGCCTTCGACGGCCGGCTGGCCGTACGGGTCGCGTGGGACATGGTCAAGGCCGTACCGATGCGTGCCCTGGTGCTGCCGCTGTGGCCGCTGTACCTGGTCCCGCAGCGGTTCCTGCCCGCTTCGGTACGGCGGCTGCTGCGCCCCGGACGCAGCCGCGCCACCGTCGCCGGCGCCGAGGTGAAGACCGTCTCGGTCGACAACAGCGAGTTCCGGCTGGGCCGTTACGTGACCAAGGCGGTCGACTGCGGGGCGCTGACCAGCGTCCGGGAGATGGCCACCAGCGACATCTACCACCACTTCTTCCAGAAGACCGACGCCATCAAGTACATGCAGATCGTGCAGCGCCGCACGCTCCAGAACATCGGGGCGTTCCTGGCGGAGAAGAAGATCGACCTCGCCGAGCACGACCGCGCGCAGACCAACATCCTGATGGGGGACAAGGGGCAGGTGGTCACGGGCGACAACGCCCACGGCTTCGGCTACAACTACAACGCGTCCGGCGGCGATTCATCCGGTTCGTCCGGCGATCGAGGGGGACAGTGACCATGAGCGGCAACTACACGTTCGGCGACAACACCCAGTTCGTCCCCGGCGACAACGCCCACGGCTTCGGCTACAACTACAACGAAGCACCGGCGGCCCCGGCGGCACCGGCGGTCGAGAAGCCGTCGGAGCCGGGAACACCCACGTTTCCCTCCGACGACGTCCGCGCCCGCAGCGTCTTCGTCGTGCACGGACGTGACGAGGAGGTGCGCTCGGCGATGTTCGGGCTGCTGCGCCGGCTGGACCTGAAGCCCCTGGAATGGGAGCAGTTGGTGCGCGCCACCGGCAAGGCGTCGCCCTTCCTCGGCGAGGTCGTCGCGCACGCGCCGTCCCAGGCGCAGGCGGCGCTGGTGCTGCTCACGCCGGACGACACCGCCAAGCTCCACCCGCAGTTGCTGGGCGACCGCGAACCCGACTACGAGATCCGGCTCACCGGACAGCCGCGGCAGAACGTGCTGATCGAGCTGGGCATGGTGCTGATGGCCTACCCCGAGCGGACGGTGATCGTCGAGGTCGGCCAACTGCGGCCGGCCGCCGACACCGTGGGCCGCAACGTCATCCGCTTCGACGGTTCGCAGGAGTCCCTCAGGAAGATCGTCGCGCGGCTGAAGGTGGCCGAGTGCCAGCTCGACGACTCCCGGGGCGACTGGCTCGACACCTCGCACTTCGAGAACCTGTCGGCCTATCGGCGGCTCGCCTGAACGGCCGTCGGCGTGAGGTGAGTCGAGTACGGCGGTGAGGGCGGGCGCGGTGGGGGCGGGCGCGGTGGGGACGCCCGCCCCCACCGTCGTCCTCACGTCGCGGCGGGCCCCGACGCGAGGTTGCGCAGGAAGGCGCCCAGCTCCCGCATGTCGATCCGCTCCAGGTCCGACGGCCGTACCAGCACCCGCAGTTCGCGGCAGATCGCGCCCTCCCGGGACCGGGCGACGAAGGACATCAGCAGCAGCCGCAACAGGCTGTCCTGGTCGAGATGGCCGAGCCGTGCCAGCCCCGAGCCCACCAACGGCATGGCCACACACTCCAGTTGGGCGTGGTCGCGCAGCGCGTCCCACAGCCGGATCAGCCCGGCCGAGAGGTCCTCGACGCTGGAGGCGGCCACGTAGTCGTTGCCGATCCGGCTGTACGCGACGGCGAACACCAGCCGGGGCCGGGCGCCGAGCACCGCGACCGTCCCGATCGGGTACCGGTCCAGTTTGCCGAGCGGCTTGCGGGCCCGCTCCTCGCGCGCGACCGGAGTGAAGGGGGCGAGCGCCGTGGCCAGTTCCGCGTCCAGCCGCCGTACGTCGCCGTCGTAGCACCGGGCCAGCAACTGGGCCTGCACGCTGGCGCCGTTGATGACGACGGACGCCTCCGGCTCGGTGTCGAAGGTGTCGCAGAACCCGACGACCAGGTGCGCGCTCTGGTCGAAGACGTCGCCCGCCTCGACCACCACCGTCATGTCCGGCCGCCGGAACTCCTGCCGCACCCGCCGCACCGGCCGGGCCGCGCCGAGCCCCCACACCAGGCAGGCGCCCACCGACACCACGCTGACGACGCCGGGGTCGGGCAGGCTGCCGGGGAAGAACTGGCCGGCGAACTGGAGCACCGCGGACATCCCGCCGAACGCGACGGCCGCGTTCCGGACGAAGACCTGCCGGGCGCGGCGGGTTCCGTACAGCCGCCGTAGCAGCCGTGGCGTACCGAGTCCACCGGAATCACCCGAACACATCGCTCCTCCAGGGCATCGTGATAATCTGCCAGTCACTTGATAGTTACGCAGAGTGGCGCGCAGATGCGGCGGGGGCGACGCGGGTGGCCGATGCACAGACGCACATCCAAGTGAAGGTGCTGGGCCCGGTCCGGCTCGAAGTCGACGGCGTCGCGGTGCGGTTGACACCGCTGACCACCCGGCTGCTGGTCCGCCTGGTGGCCGCCGAGGGCGAGGCCGTTCCGGTACGGCAACTGCGGCGCGACGTCTGGGGGTTGGCCGACGAGCCGCGCCATCTGGCCCAGCGCAACCGCAACGAGGTGCAGAAACGCGTGCTGGAGCTGCGGCGCGCCCTCGACCCCCGGCAGGACGGCACCGGCGCCCGCGTCCTGCGCACCGAGCAGCACGTCACCGTGCACGGCACGGAGTCGGCCTACCGGCTGGCGCTGCGGCCCGGGGAACTGGACAGCGCGCGGTTCACCGACATCGTCCGCGCCGCGCTGCTCGACCCGCCCGCCACCGCCGCGCACCGGCTCGACGAGGCGCTGTCCCTGCTCTACGGCCGTCCGCTGGCCGAGGTCGACGGCGAGGGGTTCGCGGAGCCCTTCATCCGCCGCCTCACCGCTCTGCGGGACGCCGCCCGCCGTGAACTCGTGAGCGTCCAGGCCGACTTGGGGCATCCCGAACTCGCCCTGCCGGTCGCCGAGTCGATCGTCCGCGACCATCCCGACGACGCCGGGGCCGCGCGCACCCTGGATGCCCTGCGGGCCGCGCTGCGGGCCCGGCACGGTGCCGAACTCATGCGTCATCGGGTGCCGTTGCCGGGGCAGCGGGCCGATGTCGTGCTGGTCCGGGGCGACTTGTTCGAGCAGACGGACTCCAACCTCGTGGTCGGTTTCACGGACACCTTCGACACCGAGTCCGATCAGTCGATCGTCATCAGCAGCGAGAGTGTGCAGAGTCAGCTCGTGGAACGGCTGTTCGCCGGGGAGCGCCGGCTTCTGGACGAGAAGCTCAGGTCCGGGCTGCGTACGGTTCGGGCCGTCGCGACCGAGAGTGCTCGGGCCAAGCCCCGGGGGCGGCGCGTGCGGTATCCGGTGGGTACCACCGTCGTCGTCCCCGTGGACGGTGGACGGCGGGTGTTCGCGACGGCGTACTCGCGGCTCGGCAACGACCTGGTGGCCCACTCCGGGCATGACGATCTGCGCGTCAGCCTGGAGAGTCTGTGGGCGTCGGTCGCGGTGCACGGGCTGTTCAAACCGGTCGCCGTTCCGCTCATCGGGTCCGGGCTCGCGCGGGTCACCGATCTCGACCGGGGGCAGCTTGTGGGGCTGATCGTCGACTCGTTCATCGACGCGTGTCGCCGTTATCCCGCGCTCACGCCCGAACTCCGCATCGTGGTGCGCCCGGAGGATCTGGCGAGAACCGATCTCTCGCCGGTCGAGAGACGGTTCCAGGAGTTGGTGCCGGATCTGGAGCGGGGCTCGGACGGGCCGACTCTGGCTTGCTGAACGGGGTTCGGCTGAAGGGGGTTCGGCTGAGCGGGGTTCGGCTGGACAGGGTTTGACTGAACGGGGTTTGGCTGAGCGGGGTTCGGCTGGACGGGGTTCGGCTGGACGGGGTTTGGCTGAGCCGGCGTCGTCGTACCGTCCGTTTCGGTCCCAAGGTGAGGCCGGGCGGCGGGTGTTGGTTCCCGCTCCCCGGTCCGGTGGGTTCCTCCGCATCTCTGGGCTCCCCGTCCGCGGCGTCGTCCCACCGGTCACGCGGTCCGCCACCGCCGCCCGGCCTCACCGGACTCCACTGCACCGCACCCGCCGCTTCCGCGGGCACCCGCCTTCCGCTTCCGAACCGATTCCGATGTGTGGGGTCGGGCGGTGTCGGCTGGGCCGGGTCTACCGGCGGCGCGTGCCGAACTCGCACCACACCACTTTCCCCGGGTGCCTGCGCTCCGCGCCCCACTTGTCCGCCAGCGCCGCGACGAGCAGCAGGCCCCTCCCGCCGTCCTCCCTCGGCACGGGGACGACCGGCAACGCGCCGTCCCCGCTGTCGTGCACCTCCACCCTGACGCCGGCGTCTCCGTGTGGGCGCAGGCGGAGCAGGAAGTAGCGGCCCGGGGGGACGCCGTACCGGAGCGCGTTCGTGGTGAGTTCGCTGACGCACAGGAGTACGTCGTCGAGGGGGGCCTTAGTGTTCCACGTGGTCAGCGTGGTGCGGGTGAAGTCGCGGGCCGCGGGGATCGAGCGGCGGGTTCGCGAGTAGAGGCGTTCGCGGGTGGTGGGGAGGTGGGTTTCCACGTTCATGGGACGAGGGTTGCGAGTGGTGGTCATCATGTGGCAGTGGCCTGGCTGGTACATCGCGTTTGTACCAGCGCGCGCCAGTGAGAAATGGCGTGCGGATGGGGAGTTGGGCGGCATGGGAGCGAAGAAGCCCCGGCGTAATGCCACGGCACACAAGATGGTCGGTTCCGCGCTGGCCGCGCTGCGGCACAAGGCCGGGTACACGCAGGAAAAACTAGCGCAGGCGTTCGGTATCAGTTTGGGCAGCCTGACGTCGTACGAGCAAGGGAGACGGCCGCTTCCGTTGGATACGGCGGAACAACTCGATGGGTTCCTCAATACGGGCGGGGTGTTGGCCCGGTTGGTGCAGCATCTGCCTGAGGTGGATCTGATCGCGTTGTGGGCGGAGGAGTTCCTCAAGGAGGAGATGAGGGCACTCTTCATCTCCTCGTACGAGGTTCAGGTGATCCCTGGCCTGCTTCAGACCGATCGCTACGCGGAGACGATGTTCCGCAGCCGCGTACCGGTTTACAGCGAGGAGAAGATCGCGGAGCTGGTGGCAGAACGCGCCGAGCGTCGAGCGATCCTGCTCCGCAAGGAGCCGCCGATCTCGTGCTTCGTGATCTGGGAGGCTGCGGTGAGGGCACGTGTCGGAGGGCCGGACGTTTGGCGGGAGCAGTTGCAGCACCTCCGGGAATGCTGCGATCTACCCAACATCATGATTCAGATCCTGCCGATGGACCGAGCGAGTCACGCGGGGTTCGGCGGCTCGTTCGTCCTGCTGGAGACCCCGGATAACGACCGGCTCGCCTACACGGAAGGACAGCGCGGCAACCAACTGATCTCGAACTCGGAGGACATCGCTCTGCTCACTCAGAAGTATGGGATGCTGCGTTCACAGGCCCTCAACCCCGATGAGACGAGGGCAGAGCTGGACCAGATTCTGGGAGAGCAAGGGCGATGAGCAGCACGGCACTTCGGTGGGCCAAGTCCAGCTACAGCAGTGGCGAGGGCGTGAACTGCGTGGAAGTCGCCTGCGACTGGGTCAAGTCGAGCTACAGCACCGACGAGGGCGCCAACTGCGTCGAGGTTGCCGCCCACACCGCCGCGATCCACATCCGCGACTCCAAGACCCCCGAAGCGCCGTACCTCACCATCGATCCCGTCACCTGGACCGCGTTCCTCCACAGCACGGCCAACTGATCAGCCCCGCGCCCCTTCGCGTGCGGCCACCTCATGCTTCCGCTCGGCGTCGGCCATCTCCGCCTTGATGGCCTCGATGCGCTCGCGCTGCTCGGGGGTGATGTCGGCCGTCAGGTCGGCCATGGTGCCGAGTCTCATCTGTCCTGGTCCTCCTTGGCGGGCTCTCACACGATCCAGGTGTAGTTCTCGTCCGTGACAGGGTCCGACAGAGCAGCCAGCGCGGGGCCGATCGGCGGGAAGAGCGGGACGGCTGCGGTCGTACGGTAGTTGACCCACTCGATGGTGCCGATCTCGTACGTGCCGTCGGGCTGTTCGTCCAACTCCCGGTCTCAGGACGTCAGGGGTTCTCGCGGGTCTTTCGGAGGCGGGCGCCCAGCAACTCGGCGATATCGTCGCCGAGTCCGAGATCGGGATAGATGCCGAGCCAGGCGTCCAGCTCAGCGGAGAGGTCCGTATCGATGACCTTTCCCTGGAACCAGCGCACTTTGAACAGCAGGTTGCTTATCGCGTTGAGGTCGTCGCCTCCCTCGACACGGACCGCGCGGTCGAACTCTTCCTCCTCCAGGCCGGCGGTCAGCGCCTCCAGGTAGCGTTCGCGTTCCTCTGCGGCGATCTGCAACGCCCGTGTGCGGGTGAGTGAGAAAAGCTCAAGTGCTCGCCCGACTATGTAGTCCGCTTGCAGGTTCGGGGGAATCTCCTGTGCGCCGTCCTCCATCGCCTTGCGCGCGAAATTCACGTACTCGTGGGCGATGAGATCCCAGCGGGGGATCTCCAACTGGCGGTCGATGAAGTCGAGCAGCCGTGACGCGAACCAGACCCGCATCGTGGTATCGACGTCCGGTTCCTCGTTGACCGGGTAGGAGTCCGTGATGGCGATGTCCAGCATGACGAGAACCCAGCGAGCTCGGCGCCCCGGAGGCAGCGGCGGCGACAACCGCCACAGGGCAGCCGAGAGTTCGGAGGGGTCGAGCCGGATGAGCATCCGGTAGTCGGTGATCAGACTGTTCATGAAGTGGTCACTGTGCGTAGGGCTGGATGGCTCCGCCAGGAACCGGTACGCCCGCCCGGCGGAAAGCGTCGACGCCTGACTGAAGGAAAGAGTCAGGGACGTCGAGATCCAGCAAGGGATAGTAGTGACCACTCTGGTCGCTTATCATTTTGACCTTTCCATTCTCGAAGATCACGTCTCCGGCCCCCTGCACCGGCTTCCCTCGGAACATCACCGAGTGCTTGATCTTGCCGGACGCTTCGTAGAGGATGCGCAGTTTTCCGTTGGCCCCGACGGCCCACAGGTATTTTCCACCGCTTGTCACTGCCTCGTCGAACGCCTTCGTTCCCGCATCGACGGGTGCCACTCCCGCCGCCTCGGCATCGGCCAGTTCTCGGGCAAGGTACTCCGCGTCGTCGAATTGGTTGGGGAAGAGACGCGGCTGCTTCCCCGCGTTCTCCACCGCCGACAGCGCGGAGGGTGAACCACCGGAGAAGATGCCTGACAGGCCGCCGCCGAGTGCGCCGAACAGCAGGTCGCCGGGGGTGACCGGCTCGCACATGGCTGTGTCGAACGCCCAGGCGTACGCTGCGCCGACGCCAGCGTTTACCGTGGCGGAGGTCACGGTGGCCGCGGTGGTGCCCGCTTCGAGGCCCAGGAATTCCACAGCAGCGGCGCCCGAGGCGGGCATGAGGAGGCCGGCTCCGATGCCGTAGAGCGCGCTCTTTCCGGCGGCCCTGCCGAGGCCGCTCCAGCTGAAGTCGTTCTGGTGGCCGAGGGTATAGCTGATGCCGCCGAAGACGCCTCCGACGATGCCGCCGACCGCCGCACTCACGCATGAGGGGCAGGCACCGGAGGGGTCGGTGAGCGTGGTCGGGTCGTCGTCGGCGTACGCATACGCCGAGATGGCCGGTTCAGCCAGGGAGCTTCCGGCGGGGTCGGTGCTGGTGAATCGGCCGGTGCTCGGGTCGTAGGTGCGGGCCCGGAGTTGATAGCCGAGTGCTGTGCCCGCGGGGTCCTGGTACTGGCCGGTGTAGGCGAAGGGGTTGGCGGGCGCGCTGGTGGTCAGTGCGGTCGTCTTGGTGGTGCCGTAGGCGTCGTACGCGTAGGTGTACTGGTCGACCCCGGCCGCGCTCGTCAGGTCGGTGACGGAGCCGGACAGGCCGTGGTGGTCGTAGAAGTTCCCAGCGCTTGTGTGGAGCAGCTCGGGTTCGCCGAGCGGGTCGTAGCGGTAGTCGGCGATCAGCGTGCCGGAGCCATTTGCCTCGTCTGAGACCTGGGGCAGCGGGTTGTTGACATCCCAGTGGGTGGTGCGGGAGAGAGTGCCGTCGGTGCGGGTCGTGGTGCGGTTGCCGGTGGCGTCGTAGGTGTAGGCGTAGGTGTGGGAGCCGACGGTGGCGGTGGTGAGCTGTCCGGCGGCGTTGTAGGCGAAGGTGTTCGCGCCTGCGGTGGTCTGGGCGCCGTCGGCGTTGTATTTGTAGGGCGTGGTGGTGGAGCCGGTGGTGCTGGAGGTCAGTTCGTCGGCCGCGTCGTAGGCGTAGGACGTGCTGGTGGTGGTGGCCGAGGTGCTGGCCGTCTTGGTGAGGCGGTTGCCGACCTTGTCGTAGGTGTAGGTGTTCTTCGACGAGCCGGTGGGGCAGCTGGTGGAGCCTGAAGGGGCGGTGCACTCGGACAGCAGCCGGCCGTTGGCGTCGTAGCCGTAACTGGTCGGCGGCGCGGTCGTGCCGCTCCGTACGGGCGACACGGTGGTGAGCCGGCCGTTCGCATCCCGGGCGGTGGTCCAACTTGCCAGAGTGGCAGTGGAGTTGGCCGATCCGATGGTGGCGAGCCGTCCGGCCCGGTCGTAGGTGCGCGACTCTGTATATCCGTTGGTCGTGGGGAGTGCGGTGGTGAGCAGGTTTCCGGCGGCGTCGTACGTGTGTCTGACGGTGGCCGAGTGCGCGGTCTGGGCCGTGATCTCGTCGTCGGAGTTGTAGGCAGTGGCGGTGGTGCCGTCACTGTAGGTCGTCCCGGTCGGCAGGCCTCTGCCGTTGTAGGCGGTGGTGATTGTCTGGCCGCGAGCGTTGGTCGTGATGGTCGGGTTGCCGTCCACGTCGTAGGCCTGGGAGACGCTGCGGCTGAGCGGGTCGGTGGTTTTCGTCAGGCGGTGGGCGGCGTCGTAGGCGTAGGCGGTGGCCTTGCCGAGAGCGTTGGTCGCGCTGGTGATGTTGCCGTCGGCGTCGTAGGAGCGGTGCGCGGTGGCGCCGGTCGGATCGGTGACGCCGATCACGCGCGTGCCCTACCGTGACGCCATGAGCGATCACCCCGAAGCCCCTGTCCCCGCCTTCGAACCCCCTTACTACGTCTCCGTGTTCACCACCGTCCGGGCTCAGGATCAGGACGGCTACGCCGAAACCAGCGCCCGGATGGAGGAGTTGGTGAAGGGCATCCCCGGTTATCTGGGGATGGAGCACGCGCAGACCCCGGGCGGGCTCGGGATCACCGTCGGGTACTTCCGGGATGCCGAGGCCCTCACCGAGTGGCGGAACGACGAGGAGCACCGCGCCGCGCAGAAGCGGGGGCGGGAGCAGTGGTACGAGAGTTACTCGCTGCATATCGCCAAGGTGGAGCGGAGCAGCGGGTTCACGCGGGGATAGAAGTGGGCCGGACCGCGAACGGGCGGAACATCGCCCGGAGGGTTTCGTGGTCCGGGGTCCAAGGGGTGCCGGGGCGGGTGCGGGTGAAGTGCTGGGGGTTGTTGAGGAAGGGGACGTAGACGCCTAGGGTCAGGTCCAGGAGGGGGTCCACGGATGTGTAAGTGGGCGGCGGAGCCTGGCAGTTGGCGAACAGCGCCGTGAGGAGCGCGCTCGTCGAGGGAGGTGTGGGGTTCGTGAGGTGGTGGATGCCGGTCACGCCCAGGTCGCTCAACTCGTGGGCCTCGGCCGCCACATGGTCGACGGGGACGATGTCGAAGGGCTCGTCGGGGAGCGCCCGGACGCAGGGGCGAACCGTGGGCGGCACCGCCCGGTAGTACGCCGAGAGGAGTTGCTGGATCTTGTACGCCCCGCTCGGCGTCCCGGGATACGCCAACGTCCCGCTGTGCCCCACGACCACCGACGGCCGCAGCACCCGTACGGGAACGTCCCGCACCTCCAACAGCATCCGCTCAGCGGCGATCTTGCTCAACTCGTACGGCGTCCGCGCCGCCGAGGGCGCCGCCGGGACCTCCCCGACCGCGCCGGTCGCCGTGCCCGCGACGTACGCCGTACTCAGGTAGTTGAACCCCTCGGCGTCCACGGCACGCGCCAACTCCAGCATGCGGCGCGTGCCTTGGACGTTGGTGCGGAAGGTCGTGCGCCAGGTGGAGTAGCGGAAGTGGAGGACGGCGGCGCAGTGCCAGACCTCGACGCGGGCCCGCCCCAGCGGGAACGGCGTCGTGAGGTCGCCCTCCACCACCCGGGTACGTCTCAACGCCCCTGCCAGGACGCCGGATCCGACCCCGTACGCCGACGCCGCGCGTCTCAGCGTGTCGTGCAGACGCGACCCCGGTGCCCGGACCAGGCACACGAACTCGTCGTCCGTGTGCTCGGCCAGCCGCAGCAGAAGTGCCGCGCCGATCAAGCCGGTTGAGCCGGTGATGACGTGAGTCTTGGACATCAGTGCTCCCAACTGCGCAGAACCAGAGCCGTGTTGTGCCCCCCGAAACCGAAGGAGTGGCTGACGGCGACCGCCGGTGAAGCGCTGCGGGCGGCGGTCACGAGGTCGAGGTCGGCCGCGTCGGGCGTCGACAGCCCGGCGATCGGAGGGACTTGGCCGTACGTCAGGGTCAGCGCCGTAAGCGCCGCCTCCACCGCCCCCGCAGCGCCCAGCAGATGCCCCAGCGCCCCCTTCGCGGAGGTCACCGAGGGCCCGTGCGGAAAGCAGCGGGCGATCACCGAAGCCTCCGCCCTGTCGTTCAACGGGGTTGACGTGCCATGGGAGTTGATGTGGCCGACGTCGGAGGCGCCCACTCCGGCCGACGCCAACGCCCCGCGCACCGCCCGCTCAGCACCTCTCCCCGTCGGGTCCGGCGCCACGGCATGATGCGCGTCGCCACTCGCGCCGTACCCGGCGAGGACCGCGTACCCCCGCCGCCCCCGCTCCCGAGCGTCAACCGCCCGCTCCAGCACGAGAATCCCGGCCCCCTCCCCCATCACGAACCCGTCCCGCGCGGCGTCGAAGGGCCGTGACTCCCCGCGCCGCGACAACGCCCCCATGCTGTCGAACCCGGCGATCCACAGGGGGTGGACGGCCGCGTCCGTGCCCCCGGCGAGGGCGACGTCGCAGACACCGTCCCGCAGCAGCCCCATCGCCGTACCGATCGCCGTGGCCCCCGAAGCGCAGGCCGTGGAGACCCCGGAGACCGGCCCGCGCGCCCCGATCCGCAGGGCGACCTGTGCCGCGGCCATGTTGGGCAGGAACATCGGCACCAGGTACGGAGACACCTGGGCGCCGGACAACAGCCTTTCATGCTGGCCGAGTTGGGACTCCGTCCCGCCGAACGCGGTCCCGACGACCACGGCGACCCGGTCCCCGTCCCAGCCCCCGGGAGCCAGCCCCGCATCGGCAAGCGCCTCGTCGGCGGCGGCGAGAGCGAACCGGGTGTGGCGGTCGTACTGCCAACTCTGCTTCAGCGGAGGCGGGTCGGAGATCGTGCACGCGAACTCGGCGTTGAGGCCCTTGAGCTGGGGGACGCGAACCGCCGTCGCCCGCCCCTCAAGGACCGTACGCCACGTGGCCTCACGACCAGTGCCCCCCGGCGTCACCAGCCCGATCCCGGTGACCGCGACCTCAACTCCGTTCATTGCGCGCCTTCTCCACCAGCGCGGCCGTCGCCGCGACCGTCAGCCCGGGGTCCGCCTCCGTGTCCGGCAGGACGATCGACCAGTGGTCGGAGAGGGTGACGAACAGCTCCACGACCGCGAGGGAGTCGAGGTCGAGATCGGTGAACGTGGCTTCGGGAGTGGGGGAGTTGACGTCGAACTTCGTCGTCAGGAGGTGCACGAGGTGGTCGTACACGGCGGATTCGGTGGTCGTCATGGCAGGCTCCTTCTTCGGATCGGGCCAGGTCAGCGCGGCGGAGCCCCAGGTCAGGCCGCCGCCGAACGCGGTGAGGAGAGTGCGGGTGCCGGGTGGTACGGCGCGGCGTGCCACGACGTCCGCGAGGACCAGGGGGATGGAGGCGGCGGCCGTGTTGCCGACGTCGTGGATGTTGCCGTGGCGGTGCTCGGCGCCGATGCCGAGGCGGTCGGCTACGGCGTCGAGGATGCGCTGGTTGGCCTGGTGGCCGATGAACGCGCCGACCGAGCTTGCGGGCCAGTCGAGTTGGGCCAGCGTCCGGTGCGCCGAGGCCGTCATGCGGCGTACGGCCTGGCCGTACACCTCGCGCCCCTTCATCCGCAGCGTGTGCGCGGCCGTGCCGTCCAGTCGCGCCGGGTCGGGCCAGCGGGAGCCGCCCGCCTCGATCATCACGTGGTCCGCGCCGGTGCCGTCGCTGCCGAGGTCGGTGGCGAGGATCGCGCCGGGTTCGTCGCGGGTGCCGAGGCTCAGGACGACCGCGCCGGCGCCGTCGCCGAACAGGATCGCCGTGTTGCGGTCGGCGGGGTCGATGATCGTGGAGTACGTCTCCGCGCCGATGACCAGCGCGGATGTGGCCGCGCCGGCGCGGATCCAGGCGTCGGCGGTGGCCAGGGCGTACACGAAGCCGGAGCAGACCGCCGCGAGGTCGAAGGCGGGGATGGGGCCCAGGCCGAGCCTGCTCGCCACCTCCGGGGCGGTGGCCGGGCAGGGGTGGTCCGGGGTGGTGGTCGCGAGGACGAGGAGTTGTGGTCGGGGGAGACCGGCAAGCGCTTCCTTCGCGGCTGCCGTCGCCAGGTCACCCGTACTCGTACCGGGGGTGACCCTGCGTCTCGCCGCGATACCCGTACGGGTCCTGATCCAGTCGTCCGACGTGTTCAGCCCGCCGTCGACCAAGTCACCGTTCGTCACGGTGAGTTCGGGCAGGCAGGCGCCGACACCTCGGATCACCGAGGCGGGGGTGGGGGACATGCGGTGACTCGCTCCGTGAGTGGGAGGAATTCCGGGTTCCAGGAAAGCGGTTGTGGACACCGGGAGTCATCACTCACACGGGGGGCGGTCGGGGCGCCAAGGGAGGTGCGGCGGGGTTCGTAGACTGCCGTCATGGCATGCCGGATCAGCGAACTCGTCATCGACTGTGTCGACCCCGAGGGGCTCGCCGTGTTCTGGGGGGACGTTCTCGGGTACGTCGAGGTGGGGCGGGAGGAGGACGGGAGTATCGAGATCGGGCCGCCGGGGGCGGGGTTCGGGGGGCCGCAGCCGACGGTCGTGCTCAGTCCGACCGGTGATGCCCGGCCCGTGAAGCTCCGTCTCCATATCGACGTGAGCCCTACGGACCGGGATCAAGAGGCCGAGCTGGAGCGGCTGTTGGCGCTCGGGGCGCGGCATGCGGAGATCGGGCAGACCGGGGAGGAGAGCTGGTATCCGCTGGTCGATCCCGAGGGGAACGAGTTCTGTCTGCTGCGGCGGCGGATCGCGGCTGGGTGAGGGGGCGGTCATTCGCCGCCCGAGAACCACCGCGTTGCTGTCGAGGCACTGGTTCGCGTACGCCCGCTCGATCTGCGAGCCGACCCGGGCCCACAGCTGGGAGAGGTCGCCGGAGCGGCAGGTCTGGCCGGAGACCGCGCTGTTGGGGGCCGCGGTGATGCAGCAGCCGGTCGTGGAGCTGCGGATCCAGGTGTTGCCCGCGGTGGGGGCGAACAGGGCCGCGTTGGCAACGGCCAGGGCGATCGTGCCAGCGGGGCCCCGCTTCGGCTCTGTCCTTTCGAACGCCACCCGGCGGACGGCCTTGCCGGCCACGCTCACGTGGTCGGCGCACATCCCCGAACCTGAGAAAACCGACCGACCGAGGTGCTGCGCTCACGCCAACGGGAGGATGTCCTGGAACGGAATCCCGAACGCCGGTGGAGAGGGCCGCCGTCGGGGGTCCCCCTGCTGCATGACCATTACCTACCCCTGACTGGCGCATGGCGCTCCTTTGACCTCATCCCCCTATGGTCGAAGCCGCGTCGGAGACGCAGATGCGAACGGGGGAGCACGAGATGGCCGACGGCAAGGACCCCACCGAGGTCCTCGACATCAAGACCGCCGACATCAAAGCGGCAGCACCCGCCTTCCACCAGGGCGCGGTGGATCTGAGCAAGGCCCTCACCACCCTCGTGCAGACCCTCGACAGCCTGGGCGAGCCCTGGGGGCACGACGATCAGGGCAACACGTTCGGCAATGCCTACACTCCCCAGCGCAAGAAGCTGGAGAGCGCGGCGGGCATCCTGATCCTCGGCCTGACAAGCATCCACGAGGCGATGGTCGACCTCTCGGACGGCCACGTCGACAACGACCTGCTCGTCGGAGGCATGTTCACGGAAGTGAAGACAGGCCGGCAGGGGGACAGCGCAGGTGAGCGTTGAGGACGAAGCCCGCAAGATCCTCCTGAAGCTCGGCATGTGGTGGCCGGAGGCCGACTCCGGAAAACTGCGTGCCGCCGCGACGGCTTGGCGTGCCTTCGCCGATGCGGTCGACGACGTCCGTGCCCCGGTCCACCGTTCCGCCTCCGGGATCATCCACCACAACACCGGTGAATCCATCGCGACGTTCACCAAGTTCTGGGACCGCTACGCCAAGAACCAGGACGGTGGTTGGCTGAGCGATCTCGCCGCCTCCGCACGACAGATGGCCACAGCACTCGACAAGTTCGCCGATGCCGTCGACGACGCGATCAACAAGCTGTGGACGCAGATCGGCATCGACGCGGCCGTGATCGCGGGCGGCGTGGCCCTAGCCTTCTTCACCGCGGGCCTGGCCTCCGGCGCAGCGGCGGCAGCGGCCGAGGCGTTGGTCGAGTTCGGTGTCACGATGGGCGTCGCGGTCTCCGCCACCGTCGCCGAGATCGTCGGCGGCACCCTGGTCGCCGCCTCCTTCGCGGGCATCGAGTCGGTCACCGTCGATCTCGCGGTCGCCCAGCCCTTGAAGATGGCCACCGGCCTCCAGCACGGTCTGAGCCTCGACGAGGTCAACCAGGCGGCCAAGGACGGCGTGCTCTTCGGCGGCGTCCTCGGAGCCGGCACCGGCGTCCTCAGAGCGGGCGCGGAAGGCGCCCTGAGCGACACCGCTCCGCTGTTCCTGCGCCCTCCGTCGATCCGTCCCGACCTGGTCGAACTGGGCACGGCAGCCCGTACGGCGGACCGCACCCCCTGTGTGGGCGAACCCATCGACGTGGCAACCGGCGCCATGCTGATGACCGCCACGGACCTGACCCTCCCCGGTGCTCTCCCGCTGGCCTTCACCCGCACCCACCTCTCCTCCTACCGAGGGGGCGTCCACTACGGCCCGACCTGGATCTCCCCTCTCGACGAATACCTTCAGATCGACGGCGACGGCGTCGTCCTCGCCGCCTCGGACGGCATGCGTCTGGTCTACCCGGTGCCCGAACCGGGCGTCCCCACCCTGCCGTTGAAGGGTGCCCGCCTGCCCCTGGAGTGGGACGGCAAACCCGACAGCCCCATGACGGTGACCGATCCCGCCACCGGCATCACCCGCACCTTCGGCGCCCCTGTCCCCTCGCAGTCCTTCGGTGTCTTCCATCTCCCCCTGGAGTCCTGGTCCGACCGCAACGGAAACCGCGTCGACATCGAACGCGACGCGGACGGCATCCCGTACGGACTGTGCCACTCGGGCGGCTACTACGTCGCCGTGGACACCCAGGGTCCTCGCATCACCGCTCTGCGCCTTCTCTCCGAACCCCCGTCCCGCTATCACCCGGGCACCTCGGCCGACGAGGGCACCGTCGTGATGCGCTACGCCTATGACGCCTCCGGCAACCTCACCGAGGTCATCGACTCCAGCGGCACGCCCCTGCGCTTCGCCTACGACTCCGAAGGCCGGGTGACCCGCTGGACCGACCGCAACGGCACCTGGTTCTCGTACACCTACGACGCACAGGGCCGCGTCACCCGTACCGACGGCATCGACGGCATCCTCTCCGGCACCCTCGTCTACGACGACACCGCCCGCACCACCACGTACACGGACTCCCAGGGCCACGCCTCCACTCACCGCTACAACACCGACGGCCTGGTCATCGAGGAGACCGATCCCCTCGGCCACACCACCCGCACCGAATGGGACGAGTACGGAGCCGCGCCGCTCGCGGTGACGGACCCGCTGGGACATACGACGCGGTACGCGTACGACGGCGCCGGCAACCTCACCGGCGTAACCCTCCCCGACGGTACGTCGGCCCGTGCCTCCTACAACACGCTCGCCCTGCCGACGGAAGTCGTCGAACCAGGCGGCACGGTATGGCGGCACAGCTACGACCAGCGCGGCAACCTGTTGACGACGGTCGACCCGTTGGGCGCCGAGACACGGTACGCGTACGACGACGCGGGCCACCTGACGCGGAGTACGAACGCGCTGGGGCACATCCGGGCCACGACGTGGAACTCCGCCGGGCTCCCCCTGTCGGTCACCGACGAACTCGGACACACCACCACGCTCCGTCGGGACGCCTTCGGGCGCATTACCGAGGTCACCGATCCGCTCGGGGCCACGACACGGACGAGTTGGACGGTCGAGGGCAAACCTTCCTGGCGTGAACTCCCCGACGGTGCCCGGGAGTCGTGGACCTGGGACGGCGAAGGCAACCTCCTCACCCATACCGACCCCCTGGGGAACACCACCCGGCACACGCCTGGCCTGTTCGACGTCCCCGCCTCGCGCACCGATCCCGACGGCGCCCACCACGCCTTCACCTACGACACCGAACTACGCCTCACGGCTGTCACCGACTCCCAGGGAAACCGCTGGAGCTACTCCTACGACGCGGCAGGCCGGCTCACCGCGGAGACCGATTTCAACGGTCGTCGCCTCACCTACACGCACGATGCGGCGGGTCAGCTCACCGCCCGCACCAACGGAGCGGACGAGTCCCTCCGCTACACCAGGGACACCCTGGGCCGAGTCGCCGAACAGCGCACCGGGACGGACGGCATCACCGCGTACGCCTACGGTCCCGACGGCCGACTGAGTCGCGTGGCCGACGCGAGTACCGAAGTCGTGCTGGAGTACGACGCGTTGGGCCGTCTGCTGTCGGACAGCGTCAACAGCCGCACCATGGCGTACGAGTACGACGCTCTGGGCCAGCGCACCCGCAGTGTCACGCCCAGCGGCCTGGTCACGGACTGGACGTACGACCCGGCGGGACGCCTCGTCGCACTCCATTCGCAACACGGCTCGCTGGCTTTTTCCTACGATGCCGCAGGACGCGAGATCCGGCGCCGTGTCGACGACGGCGTGATCCTCACCCAGACCTGGGACACGGCCGATCGCCTCACCACCCAGATCCTGACCTCCCCCTCGACACCCCAACGCGCGGAAACGCTGCTCCAGTACCGCACTTATGCCTACCGCCCTGACGGATACGTCCGTGAAATCCGTGAACTCGCCTCCGGCACCCGTCGCTTCGACCTCGACGTGGCCGGCCGGACCACAGCGGTCCGCGCCCTCGGCTGGTCCGAGACCTACGCGTACGACACCGCGGGCAACCTCACACACGCCACCGCGCCGGGCCACCCGGAACCCGACGGGCGCTCCTTCACCGGCACCCTCCTGCGGGCCACGGCTCGTACCGCGTACGACCACGACTCCCAAGGCAGGCTGGTCCGCAAGTCTCGCAGACTGCTCAATGGCCAGACCCGCACCTGGACCTACTCCTGGAACGCGGAGGACCGCCTCACCTCGGTGATCACCCCGGGCGGAGAGCACTGGCACTACACCTACGACCCGCTCGGCCGACGCATCGCCAAACACCGCGCCGCCACCGACGGCCACACCGCTGTGACAACGGAGTTCACCTGGGACGGCACCCGGCTGACGGAACAGGCCGGGGCGGACGGGCGGGCTGTCACATGGACCTATGCTCCTGGAACTCACCGCCCGCTCACCCAGACCGATCACTGGTACCACGCACGCACCCCGGAGAGGTCTTTCCTCGCCCAACTCGCCGAGGACACGGTTCAGGATCGCGGCATCCGCTTCTGCACGACCGTCACCGATGCCGTAGGGACGCCCACCGAACTGGTGACCGCCGACGGCGAGGTGATGTGGCAACACCGCACCACGCTGTGGGGAACCGATTTCCCCGCCTCGGCAGACGGGCGGGCGACCGTGGACTGCCCGCTCCGCTTCCCCGGGCAGTACGCCGACGCGGAAACCGGTCTGAACCACAACCACCTCCGCTACTACGATCCCGAGAGCGCCCGGTATCTCAGCCCCGACCCTCTGGGCCTCGATCCCGCGCCCAACCACCACACGTATGTGGCATCACCACTGTCACTGTCGGACCCTCTCGGGCTGACCCCCTGCGGCGTCTCCTCGGTGCCGGGCCCCGCCGGGGAGACTCTGCCGCTGCCCAAGGGAGCAACCGGAACACCGGTCCAGACAGGAAAAGGCTGGGCTTACGATATTCCGGCCGGTACCACAGGATTGGATCCTCGTGTCACACAGGTTCGTGTCATGGATCCGGTGACAACGGGAAAATACCAATACCCCAATGGATACGTCGTCTACATGAACAAAGCAGGGCAGTCAGTAAATCCACTGACCGGCCAGACGGTCGGCAAAGCCGACCCTTACAACCACATCAGAATTCCATGATCTCAGTGAACAGCCTCGTCGCGTCGAGGCATGACTTTTCCGCTTCTGTCCAGGCTGCCGAGCCCGATCCCCTGCGGGAGGTCGATGCGCTGCAGGAAGCTCAGTTGCTCGACTCGCGTGTGTGCCAGCTGACCTCGACGGCCGCGCTCCTCTTCGAGCTGCGTACCTCGTTGCAGTTCGACGCCGGGAACGCCGCGCTGCTCGTCGTGCGGGGGCTGCGTTCCTTCGCGTGGAGTTCCTCGGTGGTGCCGGTTCCGTTCGCGGCGCTGACCGTGGTGTCCGGCCTGCCCGATCCAGCTGCCGACGTATTTCGCGCGAGGTTCGATTTCTTCCCTGCCGCACGGCTTGACGTCATGGGCTCGCGGGCTGATTTCTACGTCCTGGAAGTGGACGGGATCGGCGATGTCCCGCCCGACTATTCGGGTGCGGACCATGAGCGCATCGCGCGGGAACTGCCCTCGTGGTCCTCCCTGTGCCGCCCGGTCCAGGTGTCGACCGCCTAGCTCTGGCCTTTTCCTTACGACTCCGACTTCCCCACCGGAATCCACAGCGCCGCGTCCGCCCCCGCCTCCCGCAGAGCGACCCGCAGAATCGGGGCCGACTGCCGCAGCTGATGGGCGAGCAGGTGTTCGCCGAGGCCGGGCTTGGCGCCCCCGAGAGCGTCGAAAGCTCCAGCAGCGGATTGTCCACCTCGAACAGGACCATGCCGACGGGAAGTTGAAGCTCGACGAAGCCCTGGAAGACCTGGAGGCCGCCCGGGCGGCTAACCGTGCGCTGACCCGGGTTGTGGACCAGCCGGGCTGAGACGACCAGGGTAGCCATGCCCAGGCGGTTCGAACACACGGCTGAGCACGTTTCTCCGCACGTTCCCGGTGCAGGTAACGGACCGTCCCGGGCTTGTTCTCCCTCGTCGTCTTCAGCTGCACAGTTCCAGACGGCGGTGCAAGTTTGCGATTGGGCTTCTGTTGGCTTAAACCGCCGGTTCCTTTGGAAGCATGAGCATGACTAAAGACGTCAGGGGGGCTGATGGGCGCGTTAGACGAAATCGCTTCTACCGTGGTGCAGTTGATGGCGACCGCCACCACAGCAGCGGCTACCGGTGCGGGCAACGCCGCTGCAACGCTGATGGGCGACATGGTCCGTGGTCGACTCACAGGCGCGGGACAGGATTCGGCGGTGGCCGCGTTCGACGCGGCACCGCAGGATCCCGCGGCCCAGGCCGTCCTCCAAACCGCGCTGGTGACCGTCATGGCTGCCGATCAGCCCTTCACCGTCCAACTCACCGCCGCCGTACCCGCCGCAGGCCCGACACTGGGGCCCGCTCCTGCCCCACCCTCACATGTCGCCTCCGGAGGGGGCGTCACCATCCAGGGGACGGGACACAAGGTCCGGGGCAACTTCGCCGGCCGCGACCAGATCATCAACAACATCCGCAACGGCGACGTCCGAACCCTCGTGGTCCTCGCCCTGGTCATCCTCGTCCTGGCTCTCGCCAGCTACGGCGGGGTCCAGGTCATCAGCGGCGGAGACTCCCAGCCGACGACGGGGAAGTCCGCGACCGGTGCGGCCCCCGGCACCACGGGCGGGCACACAGGCGAAGCCAGCGTGCAGCCTGCAGCACCGGCGACGGTGCGGCCCACCGAGCTGTGGTCGATCCCGGAACCTCCTTGGTCATTCGCGTCCCCCGTCGTGAATGACGGCAAGATCTACTACCTGAACTACACCTACACGGCGGGGACGGAGCTCCTGGTCGTCGACGCGGCGACCGGAACCGTACGATCCAGGCTCCTGCTGGACGCAGATGAGTTCGGATCGACCAGCGAACTGGCTGTCTCCAACGGGCGCTTCTACCTCGTCGGCGAGGACGGTGTCCTGCACGCCGGGGGCGAGACGGGATTCCTCTGGAAATACCCCACCGGCACCGCCATCGGCTCCTCCCTGATGAAGGCACCCACGGTCGTCGACCGCACGGTGTACGTCGGCGGCAGGAACGGCATCCACGCCGTGGACGCCGACACAGGAACCGAACGCTGGTCGTTCGCCACCACAGGCGGGATCCTCTCCTCACCAACCGTGAGCAACGGCGTCGTCTACACCAGCACCGACGACGGCCACCTCTACGCGCTCGCCGCCACAGACGGACATCAGCTGTGGGCCCGCCCGGTCGGCAACAGGTTCTACACGTCCTCTCCCATCGTCGCCAGCGACAGCGTCTTCATCGGCGGGGACGAGGGCACCTTCTACGCGCTGAATGCCGCGGACGGCTCAGAGCGCTGGAAGTTCACGACCGACGGAGGCGACCGGATCGCCTCCGCCCCCCTCGTCTCCAACGGGCTGGTCTATTTCGGCAGCGCGAACCACACCCTCTACGCCCTCTACGAGAGTGTCGGAACGAAACGCTGGTCCGTCACCACCGACGGAGCCATCTTCTCCGGACCCGTCCTGGCTGACGGAGTCGTCTACTTCGGCAGCGAAGACGGCAAGCTTCGCGCCGTCGACGCAGCCACAGGCTCGGAGCGCTGGACGTATACCACCGAGGGGCGGATACCGAGAAGCCCGGCCATAAGCAAAGACACCGTCATCATCGCCACCGAGACCGACCCTGGTTCATCCAGGACAGGTCACCTGATCGCCCTGCGCCGCTTCTAAAGGCCCTGGCCAAACCGCGAAGGAGGACGGGCAGACCGCCGATCACGTCCCGCCCCACACGGCGCACAGGGCAGGGCCATCCTCCCCACCACCCGGAACTCCCCCTTCTCCACGATCCGGTACCGCATGCTGCTGCTCCCTTCGACGACGAGCCGGAAGGACAGCCGGGGCTGGGAGCACAGCGCCGCACCCGTACGGCGGGCCTCGCCCGGGCCCACGCCGTGCATCGCGCGGAACGCCCGCGCGAAGGACTCGCCCGAGCCGTAGCCGTACGTCGTCGCGATGTCGAGGAGCGTCCGCCCGCCCGCGAGGACCTCCGCGCCGGCCACGGTCAGCCGCCTGCGCCGGATGTACTCCGACAGGGGCTGGCCCGCGAGGGCCGAGAAGAGGCGGCGCAGGTGGTACTCGGAGGTCAGGGCGATCCTCGCGAGGTCGGCGGCGTCGATGTCCTGGTCGAGGCGGGCCTCGATGTGGTCCATCGCCTGGTTGAGGTGCTCCAGCATGTCCGGTGTCCTTCCTGGTTACGGGTCCACGGTAGGAAGGGGACCGGGGCCGGACCCGACATTCCGTGCCCGGTCAGGTCAGGTCCAGTTTGGGCTCGTCGGTCCAGTCCAGGATCAGACGCACCACCGGCGCCGAGACCAGCACGATCAGGGGCGGGGCCAGCCACCACGGCATGCCGGTCCAGGCCCCACCGATCCCCACGGCGCCCGCCACCGCGCCCACGCCGAGGGCGAGACGGCGCGGGTACGGCGGCGGCAGGAAACGCGGGTGCCTGCGGGGGCGTACGAGGCGGACCGCGCCGAGCGCGAGGAGGAGCCCGGCGAGGAGGACGCCGTACGTGCCGATCGCCGCCTGCGGCTGGGGTTCGTCGCGGGGCTCGTCCGAGGTGTGCCGGCGGACCTCGCCCTGCGCGATCCCGACGAGGCTGCCCCGCCAGGTCGTACCGGTGATCCGGTCGCCCTTGTGCAGCTCGTCCGCGAGGGGGCCGTTGTCGCCGAAGGACGTCTCGTACGTCCAGAACGGGGCCTCGGTCGTCGTCGCCGTCAGCTGCCTGCCGCCTCTGTGCCCCCGTTTGATCGCGTCGACTCTCATGGGGACGTCCCGCAGGCAGTCGTCCCCCGCCCGGACCGGGCCGTCGCACACGCTCGTCGCGCGGTACGCGGCGTACTCCTCGGCCGACGACGGCATCCACAGCGCGAACACCGCCCAGGCGACGACCGCGGGCACCCCTGCCAGCAGGACGAGGAGGGCACCCCTCACCCGGGCACGCCCCGCGCTGAACTCCCTCCCGGCCTTGCCCCGGGCCGTTCCGGTCACCGGCATGCGTACCCCCCCTCCTTGTCCCGCGGACCATCATCGGCGGCGGTGGCGGGTGGGGGTGAGGTGGGAGGGCGGCAGTGTGCGCGGGCGTCGGGCTGCCGGGGTCCGGCAGTTTTCTGCAAGGGATTCCTGCACCAAGTTGCAGCGAAAGCCATTGCGTGGCCACAGATCGCTCTGGAAATATTCACGACGTCAGCAGCCGACGTCAGAGCCAGAAGTCGCCGTCCGGGGGGAAAGAATGGACTACTCGATATTGGTGCCATTTCTGCCGCGCCGGACGGAACAGGTTCTTCCTTTCGCGGCGCTGGTGGAATGGACCGGAGCCGCCAGGCTCTGGCAGGGGCAGAGTCTCCTGATGGAGCCTTTCCAGAGTTTCTCCGCGGTCGCCGGTGCCGGATTCCGGGTGCCGACGGGGCTCGGGGTCACCCTGATGCCGCTGCGGCACCCCTTCGAGGCCGCGCACAAGGTCAAGACCCTGGCGATGGCGACCGGCGAGGAGGTCGTGGCCGGCTTCGGGCCGGGCGCGAAGACGCTCCAGCAGAGCCTGCTCGGCGCCCCGTACCGCAGCCAGCTCGGGGCGGTACGCGAGTACATGACGGTCGTCCGGGGGCTGCTCAGCGGCGAACCGGTCGACTTCGACGGCGAGTACTACACCTGCCACGCGGGGATGGGACCGGCGATGTCCGCGCCCGTACGCCTCGGGCTCGGCGTGCTGCGGCCCGGCATGGCCCGCCTCGCGGGCGAGGTCGCGGACGTGGCGATCACCTGGCTCACGCCCGCCGCCTACCTCGACGGCGTCGTCCGCCCCGCGCTGCGGGAGGGGGCGAGCCAGGCCGGCCGGGCCGCGCCGAAGATCGCGGCGATGGTGCCGGTGGCGCTGGAACGGCCCGACCGGGACGTCTCCGAATTCGTGCTGGCGAGTAATTCCGCGCATATGCAGGCGCCGCACTACATCGACATGCTCGGGAAAGCGGGGATCGACTTCGCCGAACGCGATCCGAAATCCGCCGGGCGGATCATGGCGGATTCCGGGGCGTTCGTCCACGGGAATCTCGATCAGATCGTGAAGCAGTTGGACGAATATCGGGATGCCGGGGTCGATGAAATCGTGCTGAACCTGACGGGTGTGTGCCGGCTTTACGGGGCCAGTGCCGCAATGGACGACGTGAAGAAGATTCTGGCCGCGGTCGGCGCGGATCGGAGGGACTCCGGTGAATGAGGAACTGATCGCCCGGGTGGGACACCATCTGCGGTCCTGGGTCACCGGGCGCCCGCTGGGTGGCGACGCCGCCACCGTCGTACTGGAAGACGCGGCCGGTCTGGACACGCTGCTCGGCTCCGACGTCGTCGGACCGGGGACGCTCGTCCTCGCCCCCGAGGCGCGGCACCACGACGGCGCCACGATCGTCGGGTACGAGGGCTCGCTGAGCGGCTCGGAGGGGGACGCGTCGGTCGACGACGTGCTGTTCCTCCAGATCCAGGACTACGGGGTCAGCCCGTACATGTCGCTGCTCGGGACGACGCTGGTGCGGATGTCCGGCGCCACGGACTTCGAGCTGTTCCTCGCGGATGCCGACGCGGCGCGGGCGGAGGGGCGGTTCGCCTCCTTCGCGGTCAGCCCCGCCGTGCAGCTCGCCGACCTTTCCGCGCTCGGTGCGCGGGTTCCCGGCGACGGGCCGGGGACCAGGCTGTACGTGGGCGGGGACGGAGGCGTGTCCGTCTCGCCGCAGGGGTCGCGGCTGGGGACCGTCGGTGACTCTGCGGCCGACCTCCGCGCGGAGTGGGAGCGGCTCAACGCGGCGAGCGAGGTGCCGGGTGCGGTTCCGCTCGGTGCGGCTGTGCCGGAGTCGCTGCGGGGGCCTGCGGTGCATGAACGCCCTTGGCTCGCCCGCTACTTGGTGACGCTCGATGTCCTGCGCGATCTCCAGACGCGCGGCATCACGGAGCCCAGGGTCTCGGGGTTCGGGCACCGGCTCGTGCCTGAACTCGCGGAGTTCCAGGGGGCGTTGGGCGATCCCGAGGCGCCGATCCTGTGCTGGACGCCGGAGCAGGCGTACGTCAGGGTCCCCGGCCTCGACCGGACCTTCCAACTCGGGCGCCGGGCTGCGGAGATCACGGAGCTGTTGCTGGTGCTCGGCGCCGCCGGTGCCGTGGCGCATCACTCGAATCGGGCCGAGGTCGAGCGGGTGCTCGCGTTCTTCGCCGACAAGGGAGTCGTCGTCGGCAAGGAAGTCGTCGTGGGCAAGGAAGCCCCCTCGCCCGAACTCGGCAAGGAAGTCCCCTCGCCCGAACCCGTGTTGGAGGCGACCCCATGACGACGCCCCAACTCACCGCCGTCCCCGGCCTCGCCGGAGAGATCCTCGCCGGTTACGGCGACCGGGCCCGCGTACACGACCTCTACGACGAAGCCGGCGCCCCCGTCTACCACGACCTCGCCGCCGCCGACACCACCGAGATCCGGGAGTTGACGCGGTCCGTCCGCGCCGTCCCCGGCAAGGTGCTCGAACTCGCCGCCGGTTCAGGCCGGTTGACGCTCCCCCTGCTCGCGCTGGGCCGTGAGGTCACCGCCCTGGAGCTGAAGGAGAGCATGGTGGCCCTCCTCAAGGAGCGGCTCGCCGAGGCCCCGGCGGGCATCGGGGCACGCTGCACCGTGGTCCAAGGAGACATGTCCGCCTTCGAGTTGGGCGCCCGTTTCGCCGTGGTCGTCCTCGGCACCACGTCCATCTCGCTGCTCGACGCCGACGGCAGGGCCGGGCTCTACGCGGCCGTACGCACCCACCTCGAACCCGGCGGCAGGTTCCTGCTCTCGACCGTCGATGTGGCCGACGACGGCGGGGACCTGGACCTGGAAGCCTCGGGTGCCAGTGGCCGGCGGTACCGGATGATCGAGCACTGGCGTGCTGGTCAGGAGGTCCGCAAGGTGACCATTCTGGCCCCGGAGCGGGAGACGCCGGAGGCCGGACCGGTACCGGTGTTCACCACCGCGATCCGGGTTCTGCCGCCCGATGACCTCACGAGGGAGCTGGCGGCAGCGGGTCTGCGCGTCGTCGCGCGGCACCCCCTGCCCGCCGCGTCCGCCCGCCACACCGGCGTACTCCTGGAAGCGGAGGCCGCGTGATGCTGTGGCCCTCCCTGCTCGAACCCCGTCTGCACGGCGCGGACGAGCTGTGCGCCGTGTCGGCGGACGGCGTCCGAGTCCGCTTCCTGGACGGCCGTGAACTGCTCGACGGCTCCAGCGGCCTGTGGAACGTGAACCTCGGTTACGGCAACGAGGCCATCACCGACGCCTGCGCGGACGCCCTGCGCGACGCCTCCTACCTGTCGGTGTTCCGCTACGAGAACGTCTACGCCAGGCGTGCGGCGCGGGCGCTGGTCGAGGCGGCGGGCGCGGACCACTACGGCCGGGTCGTCTTCTCGACGTCCGGAGGCGCCGCGAACGACCTGGTGATGAAGCTGGCCCGGCACTACCACGCCCTGCGCGGGGAGGGTGCGCGCAAGCTCGTCGTGGGCCTGCGGGACAGCTATCACGGCCTGACGTTCGGCGGGTTCGCGCTCACCGGCGAGAACCTCGGGCAGGCCGTGTACGGGGTCGACCAGCGGCTCGTACGTCATGTCGCCCCGAACTCCATTGACGAGATGACCCAGTTGGCGGCCCAGCAGGGCGGCCGGATCGCGGCGGTCGTCGTGGAGCCGGTGCTCGGCAGCGGGGCGGTGCCGCTCACCCCGGAGTACGTGGCGGCGCTGCTCGAACTCCGGGACCGGTACGGCTTCCTCCTGGTCGCCGACGAGGTCGCCACGGGCTTCGGCCGCACCGGGGACTTCTTCGCCTCCCAGCGCTGGCCCGCTCCACCGGATCTGCTGATCACCTCGAAGGGCCTGACCAACGGTACGCAGGCGGCGGCGGCCGTCCTGCTGCCCAGCGCGCTCGCCGAACCCTTCGACACGGCCGGCGACATCCTCGTCCACGCCGAGACACAGGCCGGAACGCCGGTCACCTGCGCGGCGATCCTGGCCACGGTCGAGGAGATGCGGCGGCTCGACGCGGTCGCCTCCGCGCGGCGGCTGTCGGCGGTGCTGGACGAGAGGCTCGCGGAGCTGGTCGCCGCCGAGCCGCTGGTCGCGGCGACGACGGGCCTCGGCTGCTTCCGGTCCATCCGGCTGCTGACGCCCGGTGGGGAGCCGTTGCCGCAGCGGGAGGTGCCGGAGGTCGTCGCCGCGATCCGTGCGGCGGGCGCGATCGTGCACCCCAGCGTCAACGGGGTGCAGATCCTCCCGGCGCTCGTCTACACCGACGACGAGGTCACCGAACTCCTCGACTGCGTACGGGCCGGGGTGGCCGCGCACGCCCGCCAGACCGAGGTGGTCTGAGTGGACGCCGTGTGGAACCTCAGCCCCCGCCGCCCCACCCAAGTGGTGCACGGCATCGGCGGATTGGCCAAGTGGCTGACCCACCAGAAGGGCCGCACCCTGACCCTCCTCGCGGACCCCGCCGTCGCCGACTCGGAGACGGTCGACCGGATCGCCGCCTGCGCGCAGTGGGCGGACCGGACGGTGGAGCGGTACGTCCCCGACGGTCCCGGCACGCTGGAGAGCGTGACGGAGCTGGCGGAACGCCTCCGCGCGAGCGAACTCGTCGTGGCCGTCGGCGGCGGCACCCTGCTCGACCAGGCCAAGCTGGCGGCGCTGATGAGCGCGGCCCCCGTCGTACGGGACCGGCTGGCGGCGCGCGGCCGGAGCGGTCTTGTGCTGCTCCCCGCCGAGGCCGAACCCGCCGTACCCGTCGTCACCGTGCCGACCACCGTCGGCACCGGCAGCGAACTCAGCGGCGGTGCCTGTCTCGCCGGGCCGCAGGGCAAGCGGCTGGTGCTCGGGGGCGGGCTCCAGCCGGACGTGGCGGTGCTCGACCCGGTCGCCACCCGGACGCTGCCCGTGGAGCTGCTCGCCGAGGGCGTCTTCGAGGTGTTCTTCCGGGTCGCCGGGATGTACGTCGGGGACCCGCAGGACCTGCCCACGGAGGACGCGTTCACGCTGACGCTGCTGCGGCGGATGACCGAGCTGGGCGCCGAGCTGGCGTCGGTCCGGCGGGCCGGGGCGGCACCCGGTGACGCGCTGCGGCTGGAGATCGCCAAGCTCAGCGGCGTGAGCCACGGACCGTGGTTCAACGCCGGCCGCGACCCCTCCGCCTGCAAGGGCTGGTACCTCGCCAACGAGCTGTCCACCGGGCTCGGCCTGCGCAAGATGACGGCCGCCGCCGCCGTACTGCCACCCCTGTGGCGCCGCATCGCGGAGGGCGACGTCCACTGGGGCTCGGCGCCCCGGCTGCGCCGCCTCTGGCAGGCCGTCACCTCGGCCCACCGCCCGGCACTGCCCGAGGACCCGGTCGAGGGGATCGAGGCACTGCTCGACACCTGGCTGATCGGACGCGCCGTCGAGGCGGACGAGGAGCGTACGGAGCTGATCGCCCGGTCCACGCTGCGCGCGTGGGGCGACGGGCTGCCCACGCTGGGCGCGCTCACGCTCACGGACGTACGGCGGGTGATGGACGGAGCCGTCCGTCAGCCGCACACCACAGACTTCCGCCGGTAAAAGCCTGCGGACGACCCGAAACACCAAAGGGAGGGGGAAACACCATGCAGACCGTGAACACCACGTCCGCGCCCCTGGAGCTGGCTCTCCAGGAGCTGGACCAGCAGCTCGACATGCGGGAGATGGAGGCGCTCGACGCCCCGGACTTCAGCTGGAGCGCGGCGCTCAGCGCCATCGGCGGCCTGAGCGCGGGGGGCGTCATCTCGTACGTCTCCATCGTCACGCTCGCCACCTGAGCCGGCTGAAGTGGCTGAGCCACTGAGCCATCGAGCCGCTCAGCCACTGATCCACGCCGCCCGTCACCGAGACCCCCGAAGGAGGTGAAAGAAATGAAGGAGAACACGAACCCCGCTCTGGAACTGGCCATGCAGGAGCTGTCCATGGAGGAGCTGGAGGGCATGGAGGCCCCCGACTGGTGGGACAGCTTCCTCGCCAGCGCCGCCATCTCGGCCGGCGTCAGCGCCGCCTACAGCACCATCGCCGTCACCTCGGTCATCGCGACCTGAGTCCGAACGGACACCGCCCTGCTCCGGAGGCCGGCCATTGGCCTCCGGAGCAGGGCCGCTCCGAACGAATATACGTGCGGCCCCGAGCCGCAGGGGAGGACATGGCGTGACCGACGCCATCGACATCACAGGACTCACGAAGCGTTACGGCGACCGCACCGCCGTCGAGGACGTGTCCTTCACCGTCCGTTCGGGCCGGGTGGTGGGCCTCCTCGGACGCAACGGGGCCGGCAAGACCACGACCCTGCGGATGCTGCTGGGGCTCGCGCGCCCCACGGAAGGCACCGCCACGATCTTCGGCCACCCGTACGCCCGACTGCCGCGCGCAGCGCACCGCGTGGGCGTCAGCATCGACGGCATCGGCCCCTCCGCCGCCGCCTCGGGCCGGGCCGACCTGCGGATCTGGGCCCAGGCCATCGGCCTGCCCCGGACCCGCGTCGACGACGTCCTCGAACAGGTCGGGCTCGCCTCCGACGCCCACCGCAAGGTCCGCGACTACTCGCAGGGCATGCGGCAGCGGCACGCGCTGGCCACCGCGCTCCTCGCGGACCCCGAGCTGCTCATCCTCGACGAACCCGCCAACGGCCTCGACCCCGACGGCATCCGCTGGCTGCGCGAACTCCTGCGCTCCCTCGCGGCCGAGGGGCGCACGGTGCTGGTCTCCAGCCACATCCTCGCGGAGGTCGAGCAGATGGCCGACGACATCGTCATCCTCCAGCGGACGCTGCGTTACAGCGGCAGCATCGCCGAGCTGACGCGCGACGGTGAACTCAGCCTGGAGAGCCGCTTCTTCGACCTCGCCGGTTCCGCTGTGAAGGAGGACGTCCGTGCGTGACCTGATCGGCGCCGAGTGGCGCAAGATCTGGACCGGGCGCGCCTGGTGGGGAGTTGCCGCGTTCATCGTCCTCATGTGTGTGATGGCGGACGCCGGGTTCGTCCAGCAGGACGACGCGAAGAGCGGCGCCAACGGGGACATCACCTCCACCCTCGTACAGGGCTGGTTCATGGTCGAACTCGCCGCCGCCGTGGTCGCGATGCTCGCGGTGACGCGGGAGTTCGGGAACGGCGCGATCAGCCGGTCCGTGCTGCTGGGCGGGGGGCGGGCGCGGCTGCTGACGGCCAAGCTGGTCGCCGTCGTCGGCTGCGGCGCGGTGTTCGCGCTGGCCGCCGGGGCGCTGGCCGCCGTCAGCCCGTGGCTGTTCCTCGCCGGGCGCGACCGGGGGCCCGAGTGGACGGCGACCACGACGTGGACGCTGCTCGGGGTGATGCTGACGATCGTGGTGGGCGCGGTGTGGGGGGCGCTGCTCGGGCTGCTGATACGGCAGCAGGTGGCCGCGATCCTCGTCCTGTTGGTGAGTACGTGGCTGGTCGGGGAGGGGCTGCTGAGGGTCGTCCCGGCGGTCGGCAGGCTGACCATCGACGAGGCCATGGCGTCCGTGTACCGGGGCGGCAACGAGAACCTGCTGCCGATTCCGTGGGCGCTGCTGGTGCTCGCGGTGTGGATCGGCGCGGGGACGTTCGCCGCCCGGACCCTGTTCCTGCGCCGGGATCTGCCGTGAGAACGACGCTGAAGCGGGGCGGCGAGGAGACTCCGGGGCGCGGCCGGGGCCAGGAGGAGACGCCCGACGGTGTTGCCGGAGGTCGCCGCCGGGGCTTCAAGTGGGCACCCGGCGACGGGAGTCGACTGAAGCGGGCCCAGGAGGAGAAACCCCCGGCCCCCCTCCCCGAGCGTCCTCGCCTGGCCCCCGACGTCCGCGTCCACGAGCCCGTCGAGGACGGCGCCCCCTGGCTCGTCCAGTCCGGCTCCCAGCGCTACCTGCGCGTCGCCGCCGGGATGGCGAGGCTCCTGACGCTCGCCGACGGCACCCGCGACGCCGGGGACCTGGCGAGGGAGCTGGGCTGGTCGGCCGAGCTGGTCGGCGAGGGGCTGCTACGCGCCCAGCGTGGGCGGCTCCTGGAGGACGCGTCGCAGAAGCCGCGCCGGGAGCGCCGGATCACCTTCGTCCCGCCGCTCACGATCCAGTTCACCGTGGTCCGCCCGGAACGCATGATGAACGTGTTCCGCCCGCTCACCGCCCGCCTGGCGCACCGGAGTTGGGGGATCGTCGCGGCGGTCCTCGCCGGGGCGGGGCTGCTGGCCCTCGTCGTACAGGCGCAGACGACGATCGCCGCGCTGTCCGAGCCGATCTCCTGGCCCGCGCTGCTCGCGCTGCTCGTCGTCACGTACTGCGGCACCATGCTGCACGAGCTGTCCCACGGCCTGGTCCTGAGCCACTACGGCGGCCGGCCCAGCCGGATGGGCTTCATGCTCTTCTACCTGACGCCCGCGTTCTTCTGCGACGTCTCCGACGGCTGGCGGCTGCCGAGGAACCGGCAGCGCGTCCGGGTCGCCCTCGCGGGGATCGCCACGCAGAGCCTCATCGCCGGGCTCGCGGGCGTCAGTTCGGTCGTCGTGGCGCTGGCCGGGGGCTCTCCCGCGCTCCGCGATTTCCTGCTCCTCCTCACCGTCACCAACTACGTCTCCGGCCTCTTCAACACCATCCCGTTCGTCAAGCTCGACGGCTACCTGGCGCTGATGAGCCACCTGGACATCTCCCACCTGCGGGACCGGTCCATCACGGACGCCCGCCGCCTCGTCGCCCGGCTGCTGTTCGGCGGGCGGTACGAGCGGGCGCTGCCCGGCGTCGAGTGGGCGCCGCTGTTCGGGCTGGCCTGCATGCTGTTCCCGCTGTACGTCGTCAGCATGGCGTTCAGCCTCTGGGGCTCGATCCTGGAGAGCGCGGGCATGGTGGGCGCCGTCCTCGTCTCGATCGCCCTCGGCTATCTGTCGCTGCGCGTGTACGCCGGTGTCCTCAAGCTGCTCGCGGAGGCGCGGACGGCGGGGTCGGCGACCTGGCGGCGCGTCACCGTCTCCCTCGCGGCGGCCGGGGTCGTCGCGGCGGCCCTGCTCGGGATCTCCGTGCCGTACACCGTCACCGGCGGATTCGTCGGCGAACAGGGGCGGACGGTCCTCGTGGCGACCGGGACGACCGACCGGGACGCGATCTCGCCCGGCGCCGAGGTGAAGTTGCTCAGCGGGGGCGTCGTCCTCCAGAAACAGCTGGGTACGGGGACGGTCGCGGCCGGCGGGTTCGTGGATCTGTCGGTGCCGTTCTCCGCGTTCGTGCCGGTGACCGGGCTCGATGCGCTGAAGGTGCCGGTCGACGGGGTCGTCCTCGACGGGGCGCGGCTCGCGCCCGGCACCACCGGGCAGGCCGTGGTCGACGCGGGGGAGCGGAGCCTCGGTGACTGGCTGTACCTGAAGTATGTGGCGCCGTTCTGGCGCTGAGCCGCTCTTTAGACCGACTGAACTCCCGTACTCCTGAAAGCGGTTGAACCTGACATGGACGCGTATCGGCGTGTGATGTTCCTGGCGCCGGGAACCCCCTTCTTCGACCGGACCGAGGCCGACACCTCCGACCCGGACGACGACTTCCTCGCGTCCGAGCCGCCCGCCGACTGGTCCTGCCACACCGGCACGGACTGGACGATGCTCACCCCGCACGGCTGTCAACTCCCCGCGCAGGGCTGGAAGGTGCACGTCTCGGCGACCTCCGAGAACGCGCGCACCGTCCTCGACCGGTCCTGGGAGTGGCTCGTCGGGCAGCGCATGGCGTTCAAGTTCATCCGCAGCAGGCAGGTGCTGTCGCGTCGCAACGGGAAGTACGGCGACCGGGGCGCCAGCGGCAAGTTCATCACCATCTACCCCGAGGACGAGGCCCGACTGGCCTCCGTCCTGGGCGAGTTGGGCGAACTCCTCGACGGGGAGCGCGGCCCGTACATCCTCAGCGACCTCCGCTGGCGGTCCGGCCCCCTCTACGTGCGGTACGGCGGGTTCGTCGCGCGCGTGATGAAGACGGCGAAGGGCGAGACAGTCCCCTGCATCGAGGACCCGGACGGCAACCTGGTCCCGGACGTACGCGGGCCCTCCTTCCGGCCGCCGGAGTGGGTGGCGATCCCCGAGTGCCTCGCACCGGCCCTGGAGGCGCGCAACGCGGGTACGCTGCACGACTTCCCCTACCGCGCCGAACGCGCCCTGCACTTCTCCAACGGCGGCGGGGTGTACCGGGGGACCGACACGCGTACGGGTGAGCCGGTCCTGCTGCGGGAGGCCCGCCCCCTCGCCGGGATCGACACGCACGGGGAGGACGCGGTCGCCCGCCTCCAGCGCGAGCGCGACTGCCTGGAGCGGCTCGCCGGGCTCCCCTGGGTCCCCCGCCTGATCGAGGCCCGGGTGGGCCACGAACACCACTTCCTGGTACGGGAGTTCGTCGAGGGCGAGACGCTCGCGATACGCACCACCCGCGACAACCCGGCGTCCCCGGCGGCGGACCCGTCCCGGACGGCGGAGTACACGCGCTGGGCGGTCGACGCGCTGGACCAGATCGACGAGGGCGTCCGCGCGATGCACGCCCGGGGCGTCGTCTTCGGCGACCTCCACCCCGGCAACATCCTGGTCCGCCCGGACGACTCGATCGCGTTCATCGACCTGGAAACGGCGACGACGGACCTGACGTCCCGCCAGATCCACGCGGCACCGGGTTTCGCGGCACCGCCCACCCACCGGGGCACGGCGATCGACCGCTACGCGCTGGGCTGCTTGCGGATAGCCCTGTTCACCCCGCTGACCAGCCTGCTGGCATGGGGCCCGGAGAAGCTGGACCACCTGATCGAACTGATCGAGTCGAGGTACCCGGTACCGGGGGACTTCGGCGCGAAGACACGCGCGGACCTGGACGTGGCTCCGGAGGGGGACGACGGGGAGGTGCGCGCGGGCCTCGGCGCTGACGCGCATGACCGGGCACCCGGCGAGCGACTCACGGCCTTGACCGGCGCCGGCACCCAGCACCTGGCGTCCACTGAGCGGTCCACGGCTGCGGTCGGCTCCGGCGTCCCCACAGCTCCGGCGGGTGCCGGTGTCCAGGGCCCGGCGCCTGCCGGACGGTCCAAGGCCCTGGTCGGTCACGGCGTCTCCGCGACGGCGGTCGGCCCCGGCGTCCCCACGGCCTCGGCCGGTGCCGGTGCCCAGAACCCGGCGTCCGCCGAGCGGCCCATGCCCCCGGTCCGCCCCCTCACGCCCTCGGTCGACGCCGGCGCGCTCGCCCCAGCGGTCGACACCCCCTCCCCCACCGCCATAGCCCAAGGCATCCTCGCCACCGCCACCCCCACCCGCCAAGACCGCCTCTACCCCGGCGACACCGCCCAGTTCCTCCTCCCCGAGGGCGGCACCTGTCTCGCCTACGGTGCCGCCGGGGTGCTGTGGGCCCTCGCCGAGGCCGGCGTCGAGGTTCCCGCCGCGCACGTCGACTGGCTGGCGGAGGCCGCGCGGCGGGCCGTACATCCGGCGCCCGGGCTCTACACCGGCACCTCCGGTGTCGCCTGTGTCCTGCACCGCTTCGGGCGTACCGACGATGCCGCCGCCCTTCTGAAGGACGTGGGGGAACCCGTCGACGACACCCTTCTCGACGGCCGTGCCGGACTCGCCCTCGCCCAGCTCTACTTCGCGCGCGCCACCGGCGACGACGCCGCCCTCAAACAGGCCACCCTCCTCGCGGAGCGCCTGGTGGAGAGCGCGGCGGGCCGTCCGCCCCGGCGTGGTGAGGCCGGGCTGTTGCGCGGCCGGGCCGGTACCGCGCTGCTTCTGCTGCGCCTGCACGCCCACACCCCCGACACCGCCCTCCTCGACGCCGCCCACGACCTCCTGGACGCCGACCTGCGCGCCCTCGGCTGGACCGACGACGGCTGGACGCCCGGCTCCGCCGGCACCCGGCCCACGTTCGCGGCGGGCAGTGGCGGCACGGCCATGGTCCTCAAGCAGTATCTCGACCAACGCCCCGATGCACAGTACGAGTTGGCCTGCGACACCGTCCTGCGGTCGGCCCTCGACTGCGTACCCCACACCGTCGGCCTCTTCCACGGCTTCGCGGGCGTCCTGCTGACCGCCACCCGGCTGGGCGGCACCACGCAGGCGCGCCACCTCCGCCTGTACGAGGTCCCCCACGAGGGCGCCCCCGCGTTCCTCGGCCTGGAGAACGTCCGCCTGACGACGGACCTGGCGACCGGCGCGGCAGGCGTCCTGCTGGCCAGCGGCGCCTCAACTCCCCTGGCGTTCCTGTGACTCCGCTCGTGTCGGTGATCTGCCCGACGTACAACAGGTCGCGGAAGATCACCGAAACCATCGACTCGGTCCGCGCCCAGACCGTCCAGGACTGGGAGTTGCTCGTCGTCTCGGACGGCTCCGACGACGACACGGACGACCGCGTACGGGACTCGGCGCGCCAGGACCCCCGCGTACGACTCCACCGCCTCGACCGCACCGGCCACCCCAGCGCCCCCCGCAACGCCGGACTGGCTCTGGCCCGGGGCGAGTTCATCGCCTACCTCGACCACGACGACCTCTGGCGCCCCGACCACCTCACGGTCCTGCTCCAACTGCTGCGCACCGGCGCGGACTTCGCGGTGACGGGCTGCACGTACCACGACGCGACCGGCGAGGAAGCCGCCGAGTTCGCCCCGCTGTCCGCCTTCTGGCACCCCCAACTCCAGCTCCTGGGCCCGATGTTCGAGCCGTCGAGGGCGGGTCACCGGCGGGGTGTCGTGGAGGGTGTCGGCGGCTGGCGCGGCGGCGCGGGCCTGGAGGACTGGGACCTGTGGCTGCGGATCGCCGACGCGGGCCACAGCTTTCGTACCGCCGTGGAACCGACGGCGGCCCTGCTGATGGACGGCGGCACCCGCAGGAACCGTATGGCGCGCCCGCACCGCCTGCCCCTGGCGGTCGTGGACGACGCGCGCAGGGCGCACGAGCTGCTGGGCGAACTCCGCTCCGGCCGGTACGACGAGGCGTTCCGCGCGGCCGTGTTCGCGGACACGCGGGACTGGTACCGGCGGATGGACGCGTCCGGCGAACTGGTGAAACCCGCCGACTGGAGCGGGGATCTGGACGAGGAGATCCGCCGCGTGGTCTCGGGCGAGGTACGCCTCTTCGACGAACTCGTCCTGGTCCCGGAGCGGGGCGGTTACGCCATCGCCCGCAACCTCCTCTGCTCCCGGGCCGAACACGCCCGCCGAGCGGCCAGACTGGTGCCCTCGGTCCAGCCGCGTGTGCTGCGGCTGGTGAGGGACCTGGCCGAGGGCGAGCCCGGCGGGCGTACCTCAGATGAGGCCCAACTCCTTCGCCCGTAGCGCCGCCTGGAACCGCGTCGCCGCCTGGAGGTGCTTCAGCAGCTCCGCGACCCGCCCCCGGTACGTACGGACGGAGATGCCGAGTTCGCGCGCGCCGACCTCGTCCTTGTCGGCGTGCGCCATGGCCTGGAGCACCTTCAGATGCGTGCCGTCCAGCAGGACGGGGTCGAGCAGCGTCGCCGCGTCCACCGCCTTCGACCAGCACAGGTCGAAGAACGACAGGAGGACGCCGGCCAGCGCCCCCTGCTCGACGAGCGCGCCGTCCGGCGCGGTGTCCTGTTCCGCCTGGACGAGGGCGGTCTCCCGGTCGGCGATCAGCACACGCTGGAACTCGCCGTCCAGCAGCCGCACTTGCGCACCGTGCCGGATCAGCTCGGCGAAGAGCGCGGACGCGGCCTCGTCCTTCAGGGCCCGCCGCTGCGCCAGGACCTTCACGCTCACCCCGCGCCGCAGGCAGGCCACACCGACACGGCGCGCGGCGAGGATCGCCTCCGGCGTCAGGGTCCGGTCGGGCTGCATCGTCAGGACTTCGCGCCGGGCCCGGTCCGTGAGGTCCATGGCCCAGTCGCACACGCTCCGGTCGTCCTTCTGCAACTCCCCGGCGGGATGCCGCAGAAGAGACTGCCGGATCAGCGAGTAGCCGAACGACAGGATCTCCCGCTGCTCCGCGTGGAGCTTTCTGAGCCGCTCGTCCAGCAGCCGTCCGACGCTTTCGATGTCCTCGCCGGTCTCCGGCAGGAGCGGCGATTGTAC
Organism: Streptomyces saintjeani; assembly: GCF_055409605.1. NCBI lineage: Bacteria > Bacillati > Actinomycetota > Actinomycetes > Kitasatosporales > Streptomycetaceae > Streptomyces > Streptomyces saintjeani. The sequence continues at coordinate 4,780,009 of NZ_CP189624.1, forward strand.
GGAGACACTCATGACTGTTTCCCCCGTGGTCGAGTCGAGTGGTGGTGCGGGTGGTTACCGCTGGTCGGTCAGAGGGCGGCCGTGGCGATGACCGCCGTGAGCGCGCCGATCGTGGTCCGGATCGCGTCGCCCAGTTCGGCCGCCTGCGCCTGGCCCTCGGTGAGCGCGGTCAGCCGCTCGTCGAAGCCCTGCGGGAGGACGGCCGTGAGCCCCGAGTGGCGCAGGACGGCGAGCAGGACGGCCGTACGCTCGTCCGGCTCCTGCCCCTCCGCGAGGACGGCGGTCAACCGCCCGCGCAGCGCGACGAGTTCCGACGGGTCGGTGACCGGGTGCTTCACCGAGCCGAACGCGCCGAGGACGCGCCGGCCCTGCTGCTCGACGATCCCCTTCTCCAGGAGCCCCTGGTACGCCGCGTCGAGCGCGGGCTCGCGTACGGCCAGCAGCCATTCCCGGGGCGTCTCGTCGGGGTGGGCGCGCTTGTGCTCGTCCATGAGGCCGGCCGCCGCGCTCCCCGCCCCGGGCAGTTCCAGCTCCAGCAGGGCCGCCGCCGAGACCGCGAGGGACACCCGGAGCGGGGCCTCCCGCAGTTCGCCGGTCTTCTCGTCGAGCGCGAGCAGCACGATCTGCTCGCCGATGGTCAGATTCGTGGTCATTGAATCCCCCGGTATTTCACATAGAGGTATACGAACGGAGTCGGAGGGAGGTCCCGGCGGCAGAGATACGCGGTTCACCGGCCCTCCGAGACGCCTTGCGCCCCGGTGGACGCACAGGAGGGGGCCGGGCCGAGGCCGTCGGGCAGTGCCCGGACGCTCGCCGCCGTGTCGGCGACCGGTGCGGCGAAAGCCTGCGGGGTCGCCAGGGCGAGCGGGACGGCGGGCAGCGTGCCCACCACCGTCCTTCTTATTGAGCTGTGCACTTCAATCCCCCTTGCCTGTGACGCCAAGAACAGGATCGCTGCGGCGTCGTCGAGCGGGGTTGGTCGTCCCCGGCGGTGGAGGTGTACCCCTCCACCAGCCACCCCGGCCCGCCCGCAGGCCCGTGTGTGGGGCCGTCTGTGGGCACTCGAAGGGGTGCTCTTCGGCCAGGTTACGTGCGCGACTCGGCCACGATCAACGAGATGCCGGGTGAAAACATCGTCAAGCGCCGTGTTACACGGTGTTGGCATGACCGAAACGAAGACCGAAGAACGGAACCGAAGTTGGAAGCCTCGTCCCCGCAGGGAACCATGATCGGCCTCTTCTGGATCGAGGAGACCCGGCTCTGCCTGGGCGCGCCGCCCGCCGAGGGGATCACCGGGGTGTTCCTCTTCCCCACGGAACTCTCGATCACGGGCCAGGACCCCCGCGTCCTGCCCTGGACGGACATCACGGACGTCCAGGTCCAGGACATCCCCGTCCGCTCCACCCCCGCCCGCTGGGCGATCCGCGCGGCGACGGTCGCGGCGGCGGCACTGGACGTCTGGTCACCGGGAGACCCACCCGCCCTGACGGTCGTGATCCACACCGGCGACCACCGCATCGAGGCATCGGTCCCCTCCGCCGCGGCCACGGCGTACACCCAACGCGAGGTCGACCTCTCCCTCGCCCTGCTCTCCCACTTCGTACGCGGCACGGCCTCCCCCGCGACGCTGACCGCGTGGTGGACGCAGACCCGCCCCACGGAAACCCTCCACTCCCGCGACCGCGAAACGATCCTGGAGGGGTGGGTGGAGCCGCTGCTGTGACGTACGTCAGGGCAGGAGGCTCGTGAGGTCGAGGTCCAGGGGGAAGGGGGCGGCGGTCTTGAGGCGGTCTCGGTAGATGCCGGTGGCGACGTACGCGCTGGTCAGGGTGTCGAGTTCGTACGTGTGCACAGTCGGCGCCCCTCCCTCGTCCTCGACCCGCCAGAAGTGGGGGATCCCGGCCTGGGCGTACTTGATGGGCTTGAGGGAACGGTCCCGGGCCGCCGACTCCGCGGACACGACCTCGACGACCAGGACGACGTCCTCGGGGGCGAACCAGGTGAGATCGGGATCGTACGCGGCGGTGGTGACCAGGACGTCGGGCTCGAAACGGCTCCTCCTGTCGAGCCGCACCGTCATCTCCCCCGCGACCTGGAACCCACTCGGAACCGACCGCCCCAGCTCATGCGCCAGATGGTCCACGAGCCGGGAGTGCCAGGACCGTTGGGGCCACAGCCTGAAGAGCAGAGCGCCGTCGACGAGTTCGGTGTGGCGCGGGGCCTGGGGAAGATGGTCGAGATCGTCCGCTTCCCAGCCGCCTGCCCTGGGCGGCGTCATCCACTCGGGAAGTCCTTCGAGCACGGGGCCCTCCAGGCGCGCCGGGTCGTACGGCGGCCAGCGTAGTGGAGCCCGCCCCTGTGGCCGCCTCAGCGGAGGGCCTCCCGAACGTGCCGTCGGAGCGTCGCGTCGGTGAGGTCGGTCAAGGGGCGCCAGGCGGAGCCGCTCACTTCCTCCGCCTGCAAGGTGACGCCACGGTCTCCGGCCAGCCGGAACAGGTACCGGAAGTCGAAATGCTGGTGCGCGGGTTCGTTCTTGGCGGGGTTGGCCGGGATGGCGTGGAGATCGATATGGACCGGCAGCGGCAGGAGCGGGGCGACACCGGCGGAGATGCCGGTCTCCTCGGCGAGTTCGCGCAGGGCGGCGTCCAGGAGGGTGCCGTCCTCGGGCTCCAGGTGACCGCCCGGGGTGAGCCAGATACCGAGGGCGTTGTGGTGGACGAGCAGGACTTCCGCGTCGTCGTCGACGAGTACGGCCCCGGCGGTGACGTGCCCCCGGAACTCCTTGCGGCCGGCCAACTCGGCGTCGGTACCGAGGAGTTCCACGACCGGCGCGAGGGACTCCTTCTCACCGGGGCGGGCGTCGACGTACGCGGCGAGGGTCTCGCGGATGTGGTCGCGGGTGATGGCCATGGGCTGCTCCTTGAAGGAAGGGGCTTCATGCCTACCGGATTCCGGGGCTCCTCGGCGCCCGGTGGCACGCCCTGTTTATGCGAGAACGCGCATAGCGGCGGCCCGGCGTGGACGCCGACCTCCGCTCTGTCTAACGTCGTCGAGCAGGCGACCCGACCAGGGTCCGGGCAAGGGGGTTGGTATGTCCGAGCGTTCGGAACTCATCCGGCTCACGGGGAACGGCGAAGGCGAGTGCGGGGAGAAGGACTGCCCGAACGTGTACCGCACGGCGACAGGGTCGATCATCGTGCAGGGTGACGTGTGCGACGTGTTCACTCCGCCCGCCGGGGAAGGACTCGTCGAGATTCCGGAATCGGTGTTGAGGGAGGCGTTCCGTGCTCTTGGATGGTGACGCGTGGAACGACTGCTTCGACTCGATGCGGAGCGAGGCGTGGCGGCTGGAGACGCTGTCCACGTACACGATGCCGCAGGAAGCGGAGAAACTGGCGAGGTTCCTCGCGGGGGAGAAGTCGCCGGACGACTACGCGTCCGCGTGGATGGACGAGGTCCGCGCATGGACCGCTGAGGGCAAGTACGTCGGCCGCGTCCACATCCTCACCCGCCCCCTCTCCGACTACCTCCGCTTCGAGTTCGAGTACTACTACCGCCACCACGTGACCGCCGGCGAGGACATCCGCATCCTCGACCTCACCGACCGCCCGAACCCCGGCCTCCCGGCCCAGGACTTCTGGATGTTCGACGAGTCCAAGGTCGTCCTGATGAACTACCGCCCGGACGGCACGCAGATCGGACGTGAGCTGTACGAGGGCGACCCGGAGCCGTACCGGAGATGGCGACGGCTCGCTGTCGCGGAGTCGGTGCCGTTCCTGGAGTACGTGAGCGGGTGACGTTCGACCCCGAGCAACTGGGACGGCAGAAGGAGGAACTCGCCGCCCGACTCAAGGAATTGCGCGGACGAGCCGGTCTCACAGGGGACCGGCTCGCTCTGCGTTGCAACATGTCCCAATCGAAGATCAGCCGTATAGAGAACGGTAAAGCACAGCCGACGCTGCTCGATCTGGAGCGAATTCTCCGAGCCGTCGCGGCCCCGCCCGAGATCGCCGAAGAGATCATCGCCCTCGCGAGACTGGCCAACACCGAATGGCAGGACCTTCGCTCACTACGTCGAAGGGGCCTGGAGAAGAAGCAGATCGAGCTTGCCGCCTTGGAGTCGTCGGCCACCGAGTTCCGCTTCTTCCTCCTGTCGATGATCACGGGACTGCTGTCGACCCCCGAGTACATCAGGGCGAGCCTCGCCCGTTCCCCGGCCGACGTCAGCAGGACGATCGTGAGGAAACTGGAGCGTCAGGAAGTCCTGTACGACACGACGAAGCAGTTCACCTTCATCCTCACCGAACAGGCCGTACGGTGGCCCCTCCTGCCGCCGGCCGCGATGGCGATGCAGATCGACCGGCTTGCTTCACTGACCCACCTGACGAATGTGCGGCTGGGTGTCATTCCGACGGCGGGACACAAACCCGTTGCTCCGATGGACACCTTCACTGTCTACGACCGCACCTTGGTCACTGTGGAGAACACGACCGGTGTTGTGATCCTGAAGGACCCCCGGGACATCGATATGCACCTGGAACTTTTCTCCGTACTGGAGGGGTATGCGGTGTTCGGTGAAAAAGCGAGGGGTCTGCTCGTGGAGTGGTCTGCGCACTGCCGTTCATGATCTTTAGTCAATTACGTGAAATAAAAAGCCAAGTGCTTCTTCTCGGGGCAACCTGGAGAAATGGATATGCCGCAGCAGTACGACGTACTGGGGAACGAGGAGCAAACCGATCTCTTCGCCCCACCCGCAGTGATTGTTCTGGGCGATGCCGCCACCCTCACTCGGGGAAGCGACAACAACAGCACCGAGTCGAAGCAGACCCCGTATGACTGATCCAGGCAGCTGGCGACGATGGTTCGGCGGATGCGCGCCAGGCGGAGGGACTGTCGTACCGGAAGGTGCTCGCCTGGTCTGGGACGGCCCGCTGTTGTGGGTTGTCGGTGACTGGGCACAGGGACAGGTGCAGACAGCGGAACGCGACGGCGTCAGGATCGCCGTCCTCGGGCCGTGCTCCGCGACGACACCTGAGATCGGGTACGCCACAGCCAGTTCCGACCTTGCCGCAGCGGCGCGTTCGTGGGCTGGTTCGTTCACGGTGGTGCGCGTGGACGGCGGAGGCGGAGTCGGAGTGCTGGCCGATGCGGCCGGTTCCTGTCCCCTCTACACAGTGGCCGCGCCTGGCCGTCTGGTGTGGGGGTCGAGTTCGCTCGCGCTGTCTGCGTTGACGGGCAGGAGTGCGGATGCCGAGTGGCTCGCCTCCTACCTGCGCGAGAGGAACGCGCCGGACCTCCGAAGGAGCGCGTGGTGCGGAGTGGACCCGGTACCGGCCGGACACCGCTTGGCCTTGGGACTGGATGGCGAAACCTCGCTGTCCGAGTGGTGGACCCCGTGCAAACGTCCGACGAGGGATGCGCTCCAGGCACTTCGGCACGCGCTCGGCGAAGGGGTGCGAGCGCGTGTCGAGGGTGCTGCGGTCACCTCGGATCTGGCGGGCATGGACTCGACGACGGTGGCGCTCCTGGCGGCACGCCACGGCCCGGTCACGGGCGTGACGCTCCACCCGTCCGGCGTTACGCGGGGCGGCGACCTCCAGTACGCGCGGGCGCTGGACGTACCCGGGCTGAACCGCACGTACTTTCCGCTGGAGACGTGTCATCTGCCGTTCACGGTCACCGACGAGCCACTGCCCGCCACCGACGCGCCCGCCCCGTCGACCGGCGTATGGGCCATGCTCTCCGCGCAGCTGCGGACGACGGCCGCCGACGGATCGGCGCGTCACCTGACCGGCGACGGCGGCGACAACCTGTTCCTGCCCGCCCCTGCCCACCTGGCCGACCTGGCCAGAAGCGGGCATTGGCTGCGCGTCGTCGGTGACGCGACGGACTGGGCGCGGCTGCGCAAGCAGAGCCCCGTTCCGCTGATCGCACAGGCGTTTCGCGGGGACGCGGCGCGTATCGGCCGCCCGGTCCGGCCCCGCCCCGCGTGGCTCAAGGCACCTGCACCCGATCCCGCACCCGTCGCAGGGGACGCTGACACGGTGCTCGTGGCATCCGTCAGGAACGTGGCACGAGCCGTCCAGGCTGACAACCAGCTGGCCGACTCAGTGGGGATCGAGCTGCACAACCCCTACTTCGACGCGGCTGTACTCGCGGCGGTGGTGTCCGCACCGGCCGCTGAACGGTTTTCCGCTCGCCGTTACAAACCCCTCCTCGCCGATGCCTTCGCCGGTCTGCTTCCCGAAGCACATCGGCAGCGGGCGTCCAAAGGGCTGTTCGCAGGGGACTTCCACCGAGGGGTGCGCACCAATCTGCGGCGCGTTCTCGGACTCGCGGACGGCCGACTCGCCGCCATGGGCATCATCGACCCCGCGCCACTGCGGGCCACGGTGCACGCGGCGGCGCTCGGCGCGCAGACGGTATGGCCTCCACTGCTGAGCGTGCTTGCCGCTGAGATGTGGCTGGAGGCCGTCGAGAACACGGCGCCTGTCGAGTGGACCGTAGCGGCCCCGGCGGGCGCGCGGTGAGTCACGCCAAAACCGTGGTCGCGCTTACCGCTCACGCCTGCGTGCTCATCGACTACGACACCGGCCACACCGAACTGCGTCCCGCCTCCGAGGCTGCGGCATCCATGGGTGCGACGGTCGTACGGCTCCAGGACGCGGCACCCTCATGGGGAACCGTCGACGTGCCTGCGGTCCTGCCGCCCCTGGCGCACGTCCCGGTCCGGTGGCGTGCCGGAGCGGCCCTCGCCGTTCTCGTCACCACGGCGGCCTGGGCACTCGGACCTCGCGGCAAACGGTTCTCCCGCCTCGTACGGCTGGCCTGCGCGGGGCGTTCCCTGCCGCCCGCGACGGCGTGGCAGGCCCGCTACGCTGTGTGCGCGGTGCGCTGGGCCTCACGGCCGGTCCCCGTGCGCTGGGCCTGCCTGGAGCAGTCGACCGCCGCCGCCGTGCTCCTCGCGATGGCGGGGCGCCGTGCCGAGTGGCGACACGGCGTGGCCACCGACCCGATACGGCTGCACGCGTGGATCGCCGATGCGGAAGGCAAGCCCGTCGAAGAACCGGACGACACCGCGCTCTACACCGCCACCTGCACATCCGACGGCCCCGGCCCCCTGACCAGGGCCGAAAGGAAGTTTCACCGTGAGTGACCTGCACATCCTCCTGGCCGGCGAGAGCCTCGCACTGGCCATGCCCCGTCGCGACATGCTGCCCGAGTACCACCGCTGGGAGAACGACGCCCGGACGATCCTCGGGTACGGCAATCAGTGGGCGCAGGCGTGGGAAGTCCGCGAGTCCGGATGGGAACGGCAGCGCGGGAACAGCCGCTACCAGCAGTTCGAGGTCGTACGGCTGACGGACCGACAGGCCATCGGGGTAACCGTGTTGCAGGTCAACACCTTCGTGCGGACCGCCGAATTCGTGATCGTCCTGGCCCCGGAGGCACGCGGGAAGGGCTACGCGTCCGAGGCGACCCGCCTCACCCTGGACTGGGCGTTCCACCTGGGCGCGCTGCGCATGGTGTGGCTCAAGGTGCTGGAACCCAACCGCGCGGGAATCGCCGCCTACGAGAAAGCCGGTTTCCGCCGGTCCGGGCGCCTGCGCAAGTCCGGCTACTGGCTCGGACAGCCCGTGGACGAAGTCCTCATGGACGCTCTCCCCGAGGATTTCCCGGGTCCTTCGGCCGTGACCGCTGCCATCGGTGGCTGACGGCCATGACGTCGGAGACGGGAGCTGACCGGCCGGGCATCGCGGCTGCGGTCGTTGTGCAGGACGGGTGTGTGCTGCTCGTCCGGCGGCGGGTGCGGGAAGGGGAGTTGTCCTGGCAGTTTCCGGCGGGGGAGGTGGAGGCCGGGGAGTCGGAGGGGGAGGCGGCTGTGCGGGAGACGTGGGAGGAGACCGGGGTGGTGGTGAAGGTGGTGCGGGGGCTTGGGGAGCGGGTTCATCCTGCGACGGGTCGGCGGATGTCGTACACGGCCTGCGAGGTTGTCTCGGGGAAGGCGTACGTCGCGGACCGGGAAGAGTTGGCCGAGGTGGCGTGGTGTGGGGCGGGGGAGGTCGCCGAGTATGTGCCGTGCGGGTTCTACGGGCCGGTGCAGGCCTATCTCGACCGGGTGTTGGGCTCGTAGTATGCGGCGGCGAGCCGGTCTAGGGTCAGGCCCACGCGTACGAGGTTCTGGGCGAGGTCGACATCGATGAACTCTTGCCCTGGGCATCGCGATACGCGGCTGATGCGGACGTCCAGGGCAGGGGCGCCGCTTTCGCCGACAACCCTACGGAGCCTCGATGACTGCTCGGCCCGCACATGACCCTTCCGTCACCGACCGCGGCCTTCTCTCCACCAAGGCGTACGGCACGGGTGAGCACCTTGCCGCCCGTCAGGCCCTGTACCGGTGGCAGACCCCGCGCCACGATCTTCCGGGCATCGTCGTGGACGAACTGGCCGGCGTACGCGGCGCGGTCGCGGACGTCGGGTGTGGCAACGGGAAGTTCGTCGCTCGGGTGCGGAGGGACCGGCCCGACCTGGCCGTGCTTCCCATGGACGTCTCTCCCGGAATCCTCAGCGCCGTCCCCGGGGCCGTCGTCGCGGACGTTCAGCGACTGCCCGTCGCCGATGGGGCCCTCGGTGCGGTTCTGGCGCTGCACATGCTGTACCACGTCGAGGATCAGGCCCGCGCGGTACGGGAGTTGGGCCGCGTCCTCGCGCCCGGCGGTGTCGCGGTCGTCTCCACCAACAGCCGTACCGACAAGCGGGAACTGGAGCAGCTCTGGCGCCGGGCCGCAGGTGATGTGCTCGGCGTCGAGGAGGGACCGGGCCGAGTGCTGCTCTCCGCCCGCTTCACTCTGGAGGACGCTCCGGCGGTTCTCGGCCAGGTCTTCGGTGACCTTCGTGCGATCCCTCTCCCCGGGGTGATCGAGGTGACCGAGGCTGAACCGGTCGTCGCGTACCTGGCCTCCTACGAAGCCTGGGCGGACCAGGCGGGCGTTCCGTTCCGGGAGACGGTCGAGCGTGCGCGAGAGCGGGTCGAGGCGGTCATCGAGGCGGAGGGCTCGTTTCGCATCAACTGCCTGGGAGGCATCCTCGTCTGCCGGGGGCCCGAGGGGGTGTCTTAGAGGGAGGCGAGGAAGGCGGTGAAGGCGGGGGTGGGGATGTGGAGGGTGGGGGCGTTGGGGAGGGATTTGGAGTCGCGGATGAGGGTGGTGGTGGGGGTGGGGGAGATTTCTACGCAGGCGCCGCCGTTGTCGCTGTGCGTGGATTTGTGCCAGGTGGCGACTTGGACGCAGGCGCCTCCGTTGCTGCTGTAGGAGGAGGTGCGCCAGGCGGAGGTGGCTACCTCGACGCATTGGCCGCCGTTGTCGCTGTACGAGGACTTTCGCCAGGTCAGTGGTGTAAGGGTCATGGAGCCCCATGCTGCGTGGTCGCATGGGGCTCCGACAGGTCAGATTCCGCCGAACTCCGGGGAGTTGAGGGCGGAGAGGAAGGTGGCGAAGGCTTCCGCGCGGACGTTCAGGGCAGGACCCGCCTGGTTCTTCGAGTCGCGGAGCGGGACCGTGCCGTGGGACGCGGCGAGGTTGATGGCGACCTCGACGCACTGGCCGCCGTTCTCGCTGTACGAGGAGGTGAACCAACGGGGAGCTTCGGTGTTCACGGGGTGCCCTTTCGCAACTCTCTGATCATGGCCACGGAATCCGCCTGGGAAAGCGCTTCGGCCTGTAGCTGATAGTAGGCCGTCAGCAGGGGTGTGACGAAGGTGATGTCGCGCTCGACATGGCCCTTCAGCGCGGATTCGGCGTACGCCACGACCGTGCGGTCAGGCAGTGTCACCAGGGTGATCGGCAGGCTGACCGGTCGGCGCTCACCCATGTCGAACGGGGCGATCTGGAGGTGGGTGTTCGGCAGCTCCGCGAACTCCAGCAGGCGGTCCAACTGGGCCTTCATGACAGAGGGATCGCCCATGGGCCGACGAAGACAGCTCTCGTCCAGCACCGCGAAGATCTGCGGCACAGGCGTGCGGGTCAGCGTGCGTTGGCGTTCTGCGATGAGAGCTATCCGCTCGTCCATCTGCGTGCTCGTGATCGCTCCGCGCTGCATGGCGCTTCGCGCGGAGACCTCTGCGTACTCGGGTGCCTGGAGCAGTCCGGGGATGACCCCCACCTCGTACAGGCGGATCTCGACCGCTCTCGCCTCGTCGCCCAGGAACTGCTGGAACCCCTCCAGCAACCCTCCTTTCTTCATCTTCCGCCACTTGCGCTCGAACATGTCTCCGGTCCTCAGAGCTACGTCAACGCTTCTGGCTAGCGGAAGAGTTGGCTTCTTGCGAGCCGTCTCGACCGCCGAGATGTGGGAGCTGGAGAAATTCGTACGGAAGGCGAGTTCCTCCTGCGTCAGGCCCTGCTTCTCGCGTTCTTCACGGAGAAGCGCGCCGAACGCCGCCTCGGGCGAACTGTCGGGATCGAGTTTCTTCCGGTTCAACGGCTGGTCCACCGTCCTTCCAATCCGGCCGGGTCAGTTGAAGGGTTCCCGGCCGCTCGGTCACTCTGAGGCTCACGGTAGTGGACGTGTTACGGAGAGGAGCGGTCGTGTCCGGAAAAAGTGCTGAACCAGAGCCCGAAGTGCCGCCGCCCGTACCGGAGATCGGGACCTTGTACCTGGATTCCGTACGGGAGTTGGTGGGGGAGTTCAGGGGCACGTGGGCGGGACGGTGGTTGTTGCGGCCCGTGAAGGGCGGGGTGGAGTGGGAGGTGGAGCCGGGCGACGTACGCGCGTTGAACGCCGAGCAGCGCTTACGGGCACAGGTCGGGAAGGTCAACGCGCGCAGTCGGGGGGAGGTGCTGTGAGGGAACGGGTGCTGGCGGAAAGGGAGTTGGTGGTCCGGCGGTACCGGGAGGGCATCCCGCTCAGCCGGCTCGCGGAGGAGTACGGGGTCAGCGCCGGGTGGTTGGGGCGGCGCTTCGACGAATGGGGCGAGGCGCGGCGGGGGTTGGTCGACGCGCTGCTCTATCGGAGGGCGGGCGCGCGGGTCTTCCGGGGGCGCGCGAGGCGCCGTACCAGTGAAGAAGTTCGCGAAGCGCGCGCGGAGTTCGTGGCAGCGCGGGACAGTGTTGAGGCGCGGTATCGGGAGGGGGTGTCGGCGGCGGCGCTGGCCCGGGAGTTCCGGGTGAGTCCGACGTTCGTCGCGGAGCGGCTGGTCGAGTGGAGGGTGCCGCGCAGGGAGCCGCGGGCCGCCACACCGTCGTACGGAGAATCTCTCAACTGACTTGTGAGGGCGCCATGTTGCAGTGCACCGCCGTGAAGCTTCTGCCCGTGCGGGACGTGTTGGCCTTGCTCAAGGCCAACCGCGAAGAGCCGTACGACCACGCCGAGTTCGCGGACGGGTACGTCTGCTGCGAGCTGGCCGAGGGGCACGAGGGGGACCACGCGGACTTCCTCTGGGACGGGTTCGCGCTCGACGAGGGGCAGTGGTTCCTGTGGGGGGAGGAGGAGTTCAGGTTCACCGTGCTGCGGTGGTGCCCGGCGTCGCACGAGGAGGGCGACGCGTGCGGGCTGTACGACGGGCACCCCCTCGTCCACGCGTGGGAGGTGACCGACCCGACGTCCGACGCGTTGCTCCAGGACCTGATCGAGAACCCGGAGAAGTGGGGACTGCCTCGGGAGTTGTGACCCCTGAACACGGAGAGAGAACGTGGCCGATCCGCAGTTGCTGCTGCCCCCCCGAAGTCCTGCACCGCACGGATGAGGTCGTCGTCGGAGACCGTCGTTGGGGATGAGGGTTCTGCGCGCGGGACTGTAGTGGAGGGTGCCGTAACTGGTGTGCCCCTTGAGGAAGTTCACCCGAAAGAGTGAATGATCGGAATCCTCTTCCTCGCTTGTGTGAGTTGGCCCTACCGTCTGTGACCAACACAAAAAACGCCCCGAGGGATCGCGCCAAACGATCCGACGGGGCTAAGCCGAACCAGCTTGAGCTGAAGGAGCTGATCGACCTATGCGCGATTTTATCGTGCGCGCCCTTCTGAGCGCCCTGCGTATCCTCATCCCCCGTCGCCGTCCCGGACGACACAGCGCGGACCACTTCACCGCCGCCATGCCCCCCACCCCCGTCATCCCCGAAAGCCCCTGGTCACGCCCCTGGAGCAGCCCCTCCAAGGCCGAGGCCGCCGAGATTCTGCGCCACCGGGCCCTGGCCCAGGCGGAAGCGGAAGCGGCGTGGTGGCAGGAGGAGCGCCGACGCCAGAGTGAACGGCTGTACGCCGCCGAGCTGGCCTCCATGGGGATCGACTACCCGTACTCGTACCCGGGCGCACCGTTCACGGAGTTCCCGACGGGCGCCTGAGCGGGGCCTGACGGGGACGCTACGACCCTGGACGCCGGGTGAGCTTCCCGGAACCGGCGTCCACGGCACCCGCCGCGGTGTACGTCTCCGTCGGGCGATCCGTACGGTGTACCCCAGCCCTCGGCCCGCTCACCGAGCCCCCACACCACCGCCTCCGGCACCCGCACCCGCGCCTTCAACTCCGCCTCCTCGTCACCCACCGGGACGGCGCGCAGGCCGGACAGCACCCAGTTCAGGGCGGGCCCTGTTCGTGCGTGCGTGGACGGCCTCGATGATGGTGAGTGCGCAGATCACGACCTCCATGCCACGGGAACGCGCCTCCGCGATCGCCCTCGTTGTCAGGACGAGCGTCCCCTCGTGACCCAGTTCGCGGCGGGTCGCTGGGGGTCCTCGGCGAACACCTGTCGCGCGTGCCGGCGAGCCTGCTCGGAGATCGGGCCTCTACGGCTCTCGTAGTCCGCCAGGTACTCGTCCAGTTTCTGTCCGCGCAACTCCCGCTCGACGACTGCGGCGACGAACGCGGAGAACTCCCGCTTGCCGACGCGGGTACGGATCGCCTCTACGGTGCCTTCCGGCAGGGAGAGGCTGCCCCTGGTCGCCGGGCCTCCACCGCTGGCACCCCCGGCGTCCGGTCAACCGCGTCGGCTGATGTACAGGACCCGTACCGCCTGGGTGCGGTTGATGCCGAGGTGGTAGTCGAGGGGGCCGTTTTCGGTGGCGTGGCCCGGGCCCGTGCTGGGGCGGTCGATGTGGGTGGTGAGCCAGGTGCGTACGGGGGCGGGGGCGCCGGTTGCCGCTTCGGCGCAGGACAGGAGGAAGCGGGTCGCCTCCTCCACGTCCTTGCCGAACGCCTGGCAGGCCAGGGACGTGAGGGTGTCGGTGGTCGACTTCGTCTCCACCACGCCGATGCGCAGGGACTTCCGCCCCGCGCCGGTGCCCATGCGGCGGTCGGTGCCCGGCATGTCGCGGTACGTCAGGCGCCAGTCCTTGCCGAGCGTCTGCTCGAAGGGGGCGGCGGTGAAGGGCTTCGCGTCGGACCGGTGCTCGTGCGGCGCCGGGGTGCAGGCCGTCGCCGCGAGGAGGAAGAGGGACAGGCAGGCCAGCGTGCGGTGGGGGGTCGGCATGGTCGGAGTCAAGACCCGGGGGTGGTGGCGGCTCGGGCGACACGGTGATCACTGAGGCCGGACGGGGGATTAATCGGACCTACATGATCAATACGCTTAGATTCTGTGCATACCCCTCCTGCTGACGTGTCGTCACGTGACCACAGGCAGGGAACCCGATGTACGAGAAGATCACCCGCTGGCCGGGCCGCACCCTCGCGGCCCTCGTCGTGCTGTTTCTCGGGATCGGGGCGGCGCCTGCGCTGGGTGAACCGACGGGGGTCCGGGATGCGCTGGGGGGCGGGGGCGCGCGGTTGTTGGCGGAGTGGCCGGGTGAGGCGGGGGTGCTGGGGGACTCGCTGAGTGATGGGGGCGGGTATCGGGTGAGGTTTACGCCGGGGGAGGGGGCGCAGGAGGGTGCGGGCGAGGAGCGGGGGGACCAACCTCGTACGGCGCCTCAACCTCGTACGGCGCCTGAGTCTCGTACGGCGCCTCAATCCCGTACGGAACCCGAGCCCGGTACGGAGCCTCAACCGCGTACGCCGGAGCAGCCCCGTACGGAGGAGTCCGGCGCGCGGCGGGAAGCGGCGAAGGCGTCGGTCGTGCCGGAGGGCTCGGTCGAGCCGAAAACCTCTGCCGCAGCCTCTGCCGCGCCGGAGGCGTCCGCTGCGCCGAGGTCGTCCGCCGCTTCTGGGAAGTCCGCCGCGTCCGGGACGTCCGACGACCCCAAAGCCCCCTCCCCCAACCCCCGTTGGCGGACGGTCGAGCTGTCTCGGGAGGTCGCCGGGCGGGACGGTGCGCGGGGGATCGAGCTGCCTGCCGCGCCTCGCGGTCGGCCCTACACCGTGACCTTCACGCTTCCCGAGGCCCGGCCCGCGTGGGTCAGTGTGCTCGGGGACGGGGCGGACGGGGTGTTCGCGGAGGGGGCCCGGCGGGACAACCGGTTCGACCGGCGGGAGCACGGCGCGGACCTGGTGTTCACGCGGGCGGTACGGACGATCGAGCTGACCGTGTCGGAGGGTGCGCCGGAGGGGCTGGTGCTGGCGGGCCCGTTCGGGTCGGTGAGGGACGAGCCCGGTGAGCAGGGCGACCCTGCAAAGGAGCCCGGCGAGGAGGGTGCGCCCTCAAAGAAGCCCCGCGACAAGGCCGTTGAGGCCAAGAAGCCCGGCGTGAAGGCCGGTCACCCCAACCTCGACGCCCCCCGCGTCGCCACCCCCCACCAGACCTCCCGCCGAGCCTCCGCCTGCACCCCCTCCCCCGGTTTCACGAACTGCACCCTCCTCAGCTACACCGGCGCCGACCAGACCTTCTCCGTCCCAACGGGCGTCAGCAGTCTGAACGTTCAGCTGTGGGGCGCGGGCGGCGGCGGCGACAACGCCGCGTACTACACCGGCCAGGTCGGCGGCGCGGGCGGCGGCTACACGACCGGCACCCTCGCGGTCACCGCAGGCCAGAGCTTCACGGTGATGGCCGGCCAGGGCGGCAACGTCAACTCGACGGCGACGACGTACGGCGGCGGCGGCGCGGGCGGCGCCTCCCCCTTCACCCCCGGCGCGGTCGGCGCGAGCGGCGGCGGCATGTCCGCCCTGTGGAGCGGCGCGAGTTTCTCGACTCCCTTGCTGATCGCGGGCGGTGGCGGCGGCGCCTCGCCGGGAGCGGACACGCAGAACCCGAAACCGGGCGGCGGCGGTGGCGTGAGCGGCGGCGGCGACGGCAACCGCAACACCTCGGGCCAGGGCGGCACGCAGACCGCGGGCGGCACGGCCGGCGCGTACGGCAGCCAGTGCGGGGCGACCAGTAACACGGCGGGCCGCCAGTGGTTCGGCGGCAACGGCTACAACACCCTGCCCACCCGTGGCGGCGAGGGCGGCGGCGGTGGCGGCGGCGGTTACTTCGGTGGTGGCGGCGGCGCCTGCCAGCCGAGCGCACCGACCCTGAACCCCAACGGCCCCGGCGGCGGCGGTTCCGGCTACATCGGCGGCGCCGGGATCACGGGCGTCTCGACGGCCAACGGCTCCAGCCCGACCGCCAACAACCAGGGCGGCGCGGCGGCCGGTACGGGCTCGGCGCAGTACCCGGCGGGCGTCGGGGTGGGCGGCTCCGACTCCCGGAGCGGCGGCAACGGCGCCGTCGTCATCCAGTGGGTGACCCAGACCAAGTTGAGCGTGACGAAGACGGCTTCGCCGAATCCGTACGTCCCCGGCAACCCCGTCACCTACACGATCACCGTCGCCAACGCGGGCCCGGCCCCGGCGACGAACGCGAGGATCACGGACACGATCCCGGCGGGCCTGACCGGCACCACCTGGACCTGTACGGCATCCAACGGCAGCTCCTGCGGCGCGAGTTCGGGCACCGGCAACACCCTGAACACGACGGCGACCCTCGCGGCGAACGGCACGGCCACCTACACGGTGACCGGCACCACCTCCCCCTCCGCGACCGCCGCCCTCACCAACACGGCGACCGTCACCCCGCCGACCGGCGTCAACGACACGACCTGCGGGGCGAGTTGCTCCGCGACGGCGACGACCCCGGCGGCACCCCGCGCCGACCTCGCCGCGACGAAGACGGCGAGCACGGCGAACGTGTCGCCGGGCCAGACGTACACGTACACGCTGACCGGCACGAACAACGGCCCGTCCACCGCGACGAACGTGCGGATGACCGACACGCTGCCCAACAACGTGACGTTCCAGTCCGGTTCGGGCTGCACGGCGTCCGGGCAGAGTGTCACCTGCGGTCCCGTCGCCTCGCTCGCGCCCGGTGCCACCCAGTCCTGGACGATCACCGTCAAGCTCGCGTCCTCGTACAAGGGGACCGGCTCCGACATCGGGAACACGGCGACCGTCGCTTCCGACACGACCGACCCCAACTCGGCCAACAACACGGCGACTTCGGGGCCGCCGCCGATCGTCGCGCAGTCCGACTACGACGTGACGCCGAGCGGTCCGGGCGGGACGGTCGCGCCGGGGCGGACGACGACGATCCCGGTCGTCGTGAAGAACAACGGGCCCGCCGACGCGGCCGGGAACGTCACGGTGACGGTCACGCTGCCGACGGGGGTGACGGCCTCGGGGACGCAGCCGTCGGGGTGCACGGCCAACTCGGCGGGGACGGTGGTGACTTGTACGGTCGCCTCGCTGGACGCCGGGTCCTCGCTGAACCTGCCGGTCAGCGTGCTCGTCTCGCCGAGCGCGGCGCCCAACAGCACGCTCACCCAGACCGGCGGGATCGTCGTCAGCGGGCCCAACGACAACGTGACCGGCAACAACGCCGCTGACGTGGTGGTACGGACGACCGGCGGGGTCAGTGATCTGGCCGTCACCAAGACCGCGAGCCCGACGAACGTCAACTACGGCGAGAACACGGTCTTCACGGTCACCGTCACCAACAACGGGCCCAGCGACGCGGCGAACGTGCAGGTGAGCGATCAGCTGCCGAGCGGGCTCACCTATGTGAGCGACGACTCCAACGGGGCGTATTCCGGGGGAGTTTGGAGGCCCGGGACCGTCGGGGCGGGCAAGAGCGTCACGCTGAGGATCACGGCCAGGGTGAGCAGTACGACGGCTCAGACCAACACGGTCACGCAGGCGACGTCCGACTCGACCGATCCGACGCCCTGTTCGGGGAACTGCGCGTCGGCGACCGTCACGCCGATCGCCGCCGACGTGGCGACGACGAAGACGGCCACGGGGACGCCGATCGCGCCGGGGGAGACGTTCCAGTACGACATCAAGGTCACGAACAACGGACCGTCGGCCGCTGCGGCGGTCGCCGTCACGGACACGCTTCCGTCCCAACTGACCTTTGTCTCCTCGGCGTCCGGCTGTACGGCCGCCGGTCAGAACGTCACCTGTCCGCAGATCGCGTCGCTCGCGAACGGGGCGAGCCAGACGTTCACGATCACCGTGCGGCTCGCGTCCACCTACACCGGGAACGGGTCCGACGTCGCCAACACGGCCACCTCGACCTCGACCACGCCCGACCAGACGCCGGGGAACAACACGTCTCCACCCGCGTCTCCGCAGGTCACAGCGGTCAAGACGGGGCTGACCGTGTCCAAGACCGGGTCCTCCACCTCGTACCAGCCCGGTGAGACCTTCTCGTACACGGTGACCGTGAGGAACGCGGGGCCGTCGACCGCGCTGCCGACCGTGACGGACACGCTGCCCGCCGGGTTCGCCGGCTTCGGGTGGAACTGCGCGGCCACGAACGGGAGTTCGTGCGGGGCCGGTTCCGGGAGCGGGAACATCTCCGACAGGCCGAGCGTCGCGCCGGGTGGGACGATCACGTACACGATCAGTGGGACGGTGCCCGCCTCCACGTCCGGGAACCAGACCAACTCGGCGACGGTGACGCCGGGTTCGGGGTCGACGGACGCCGGGTGTTCGCCCTCGTGCACGTCGTCGGTGGTGACCAACGGGCCCAGCGTGCAGGTGTCGAAGACCTCGGCGCCGGCTCCCGCCAAGGCCGGGCAGACGGTGACCTACACGATCACGTTGAAGAACAGCGGTACCGGGGACGCGAGTTCGTTCACGTACACCGACGACTTGAGCGACGTGGTGGACGACGCGTCGTTCGTGGCGGGGTCGATCACGTCAACTCCGGCCGGTGGCACGGGGAGCTACGACTCCGGGGCGAAGAAGCTGACGTGGACCGGGGCCGTCGCGGCGGGGGCGACCGTACGCGTGACGTATCAGGTGACCGTGGGGAATCCGCCCGGCGGGAACCAGGTGCTGAAGAACGTGGTCACGGCGCCGGGCACCAACTGCGCTGCCGGGTCCACCGATTCGGCCTGTTCCGACGACAACGGGGGTGGCATTCCCCGGCTCGCGATCAGCAAGGCCAGTGACGCGGGCGGGACGGTACATCCGGGGCAGAAGGTCACGTACACGGTGACGGTGCGGAATCCGGGGACGGCCACCTATAGAGGTGCGCAGTGGTCGGATGATCTGACCGACGTCCTCGACGACGCGACGTACGGCGGTGACGCCACGGCGTCGGCCGGGTCCATGTCGTACGTGGCACCGAAGTTGAGCTGGAGCGGGAACCTCGCGGCGGGGGCGTCGGCGACGATCACGTACTCGGTGACCGTGGGCTCGCCGGATGCCGGGAACAACAGGCTGGTCAACCAGGTCACGTCCAGCACGGACGCGGATTGCTCGGCGTGTACGACGACCAACGGTGTGGCCGGGCTGAAGATCTCGAAGTCCGTGTCCAGCGCGCATCCGAAGCCGGGGTCGAAGGTGACGTACACGGTCACCGCGACGAACACGGGGTCGGTGACGTACACCGGGGCCTCGTGGTCGGACGACCTGACCGGGGTTCTGGACGACGCCGCGTACGGGGGTGACGCCTCGGCGTCCTCCGGGACGGTGTCGTACGCGGCGCCGGTCGTGCGGTGGACCGGCGATCTGGCGGCGGGGGCGACCGCGACGGTCACCTACTCCGTGACGGTGGACAACCCTGACGCCGGGGACAAGAAGCTCACCAACTCCGTTACCGGGCCCGCCGGTTCGACCTGCGATCCCTGTACGACGACCAGTTCCGTACCGCAGCTCAAGCTGACGAAGACGTCCTCGCCGGCCAACCCGGCGGCGGGGCAGACGGTCACGTACACGGTGGTCGCGGAGAACACCGGGGCGGCTGTGTACAGCGGGGCGACCTGGTCCGACGACCTGTCCGACCTGATCGACGACGGGACGTACGCGGGCGATGCGGCGGCTTCTTCCGGTGAGGTGTCGTACGCGGCGCCGGTCGTGCGGTGGACCGGCGACCTCGACCCCGGCGACAAGGCGACCACCACCTACTCCGTGAAGCTCGCCAACCCGCTCTCCGGCAACAAGCGGCTGGTCAACAAGGTCGTGTCGACCACGGACACCAACTGCGCCTCCGGATCGACGAGTTCGGCCTGTGGTGACCAAACGCCGGTCACCGTCCGTGAGTTGACCATGAAGAAGGCGGCGTCCAACACGGCGCCGAAGCCCGGCGACACGATCACGTACACGGTGACCGTGGAGAACACGGGGACGGCCGCGTACCCGGGCGCCACCTGGTCCGACACCCTGGTCAACGTGCTCGACGACGGGACGTACAACGGGGACGCCTCAGCCACTTCCGGTTCGGTGTCGTACGCCTCTCCGAAGCTCACCTGGACCGGCGACCTCGCCGTGGGCGCCACCGCGACGGTCACCTACACCGTCACCCTCGCCGACCCCGACGAGGGCGACCAGGTCATCAGGAACACGCTCGTCTCGACCTCCGACGGCTCCAACTGCCAGGCGGACAGCACCGATCCGGCGTGTACGGCGGGCCCGTACGGCATCCCCTCGCTGATTCTCTCCAAGGCGGTATCCCCCGAGCACCCGCTCCCCGGCGACACCCTCACCTACACGATCAAGCTGGTGAACAGCGGCGCGACCGACTACCCGGGCGCGAGCTTCAGCGACGACCTGACCGGGGTCCTGGACGAGGGGACGTGGGCGAACCGGACGACGGCGAGCACGGGAACGGTCGGCTACACAGCGCCAGTTGTGCGCTGGACCGGCACCGTCCCCGCCGGGACCACGCAGACGGTCACCTACCAGCTCAAGCTCAACGACCCCCGCACCGGCGACGGCACGATGGTCAACACCGTTGTCGGACCGGCCGGTTCGAACTGCAAGCAGGGTTCCACCGACAACCGCTGCTCCAGCGACGTCGGCGGTCTGCCCGAGCTGCACATCACCAAGACGCAGTCCCCGGCGAACCCGGTCGCCGGGCAGCGGGTCACATACACGGTGGCCGTCGAGAACACCGGCAACGCCGCTTACAACGGGGCGACTTGGTCCGACGACCTGAGCGCGGTGCTGGACGACGCGGTGTACGGGAACGACGCCTCGGCCTCGGCCGGTTCGGTGTCGTACGCGGCGCCGGTCGTGAAGTGGTCCGGCGATCTCCCGGCGGGTGCGTCGGCGACGGTCACCTACAGCGTGAGCGTCAACGCGCCCGTCACCGGCGACCAGAAACTCACCAACTCCGTGGCGGGGCCGCAGGGTTCCAACTGTTCCACCAGTTTGACGGACGACGACTGCTCGGCGTCCAGCGGGATCGGCGTACTGAAGATCGCCAAGAGCTACAGCCCGCAGGTCGCGACGCCGGGGTCGGTGATCACGTACACGGTGACCGTCGAGAACACCGGCACCGGGACCTACCTGGGCGCCTCCGGGTACGACGACCTGACCGGCGTCCTCGATGACGCGGTCTACAACGACGACGCCTCGACGGACGGGGGCTCGATCAAGTACGAGGCCCCGAAGCTGACTTGGCGCGGCGACCTGGCCGCCGGGGAGAAGGCGACCGTCACCTACAGCGTCACCGTGAACGACCCGGACACCGGTGACAAGAAGCTCGCGAACGCGGTGACCGGTCCGGCGGGGTCCAACTGTGCCGCTGGTTCGGTGGACCCGGCTTGCGCGCCGACGCCCGCCGGGGTACCGACGCTGGCGATCAGCAAGACGGCGTCCAGCAACCGGCCCACGCCGGGGTCGAAGGTGACGTACACGGTGACCGTGTCGAACGCGGGGACGGCCGCCTATACGGGCGCCTCGTGGTCGGACGACCTCACGGACGTCATCGACGACGCGACGTACGGCAACGACGCGGCGGCGTCTTCGGGTGCGGTGTCGTACGCGGCGCCGGTCGTGAAGTGGACCGGCGATCTCGCGGCCGGTGCCTCCGCGACCGTCACCTACTCCGTCACGGTCAAGGCCCCGCTCGCCGGGAACGGCAAGCTGGCCAACGCGGTCACCGGGCCCGCCGGGTCCAACTGCCAGTCGGGCAAGCAGAGTTCGGAGTGCTCGACCGGTGAGGATCCCGGCGACGGGATTCCACAGCTCACGCTGACCAAGACGTCGAGCCCGGCGAACCCGGTGCCGGGGACGACGGTCACGTACACGGTCGTCGCGAAGAACACGGGGACGGCGGTGTACAGCGGGGCGACGTGGTCGGACGACCTGAGCGGCGTCCTCGACGACGCGACGTACGGCGGTGACGCGGTGGCGTCTTCGGGTGTGGTGTCGTACGCGGCGCCGGTCGTGAAGTGGACCGGCGATCTCGCGGCGGGCGCCTCCGCGACCACCACCTACTCCGCCACCGTCAACGCCCCCGACACCGGCGACCTCGCCTTGAAGAACGCGGTCACCGGCCCCAACGGCACGGAATGCACGGCCTGTTCGACCTCCAGCGGCGTCGGCGTCCTCAAGCTCAGCAAGACCTACACGCCGGACACGGCGACCCCGGGCTCGAAGCTGACGTACACGGTGACCGTCGAGAACACCGGCACCGGCACCTACCCCGGCGCCTCGTGGACCGACGACCTGACCGGGGTCCTGGACGACGCGACGTACGGCGACGACGCGGCGGCTTCGGCGGGCAGCGTCCACTACGCGGCGCCGAAGCTGACTTGGACCGGTGACCTGGCGGCGGGCGCCTCCGCGACCACCACCTACACCGTCACCGTCAACGACCCCGACACCGGCGACAAGAAGCTCGGCAACGCCGTCGTCGGCCCCAAGGGCTCCAACTGCGCGGCCGGTTCGACCGACCCGGCCTGCACACCGACCCCGGCGGGCGTCCCGACCCTGTCGATCACCAAGACGGCGTCCGAGAACCGGCCCACACCGGGATCGAAGGTCACGTACAAGGTGGTCGTCGAGAACACGGGGACGGCCGCCTACCGGGGCGCGTCCTGGTCGGACGACCTCACGGACGTCGTGGACGACGCGACGTACGGGGACGACGCCTCGGCCTCTTCCGGTGACGTGAAGTACGCGGCGCCGAAGCTGAGTTGGACCGGCGACCTGGCGGCGGGCGCCTCCGCGACCGTCACCTACTCCGTCACCGTCAAGTCCCCCCTCTCCGGCAACGGCAAGCTCGCCAACGCGGTCACCGGCCCCGCCGGTTCCAACTGCCAGGCCGGCAGCAAGGCGCCCGAGTGCTCGACCGGCGACAGGACCGGCGACGGGATTCCCCAACTCACCCTGAACAAGACGGTGTCGGAGGCCAACCCGAAGCCGGGCACGACGGTGACGTACACGGTCGTCGCGAAGAACACGGGGACGGCGGTGTACACCGGGGCGACCTGGTCCGACGACCTGACCGGGGTTCTGGACGACGCGGTGTACGGCAACGACGCGACAGCGACGGCCGGTTCGGTGTCGTACGCCTCGCCCGTCGTGAAGTGGACCGGCGATCTGGCGGCGGGCGCGTCCGCGACGACGACGTACTCCGTCACGGTCGACACCCCCGACACCGGGGACAAGAAACTGGTGAACTCCGTTACCGGGCCTGCCGGTTCGGTCTGCCAGCCCTGTACGACGACCAGCTCCGTACCCCAGCTCAAGCTGACCAAGACGTCCTCGCCGTCCAACCCGGCGGCCGGGCAGACGGTCACCTACACGGTCGTCGCGGAGAACACGGGTGCCGCCGCCTACACCGACGCGACCTGGTCGGACGACCTGTCCGAGCTGATCGACGACGGGACGTACGCGGACGACGCCTCGGCCTCTTCCGGTGACGTGAAGTACGCGGCGCCGAAGCTCACTTGGACCGGCGACCTCGCGGCCGGCGCTTCCGCGACCACCACCTACTCCGTCAAGCTCGCCAACCCGCTCGCCGGCGACAAGAAGCTGGTCAACAAGGTCGTCTCGACCACGGACACCAACTGCCCCACGGGGACGGCGAATTCCGCGTGCGGTGACCAATCGCCGGTGCTGGTCCGCGAGTTGACCATGAAGAAGACCTCGTCCAACACGGCACCCAAGCCCGGTGACAAGGTGACGTACACGGTCACGGTCACGAACACGGGGACGGCCGCCTACGACGGGGCCACCTGGTCGGACGACCTGAGCGGCGTCCTCGACGACGCGGCGTACGGCGGTGACGCGGCGGCTTCGACGGGCAGCGTCAACTACTCCGCACCGAAGCTCACCTGGACCGGCGACCTCGCGGCGGGCGCCTCCGCGACCACCACCTACACCATCACCCTCGACGACCCCGACACCGGCGACCAGACCCTCAAGAACACCCTGGTCTCGACCTCGCCGGGCGCCAACTGCGGTTCCGGTTCGACGGATTCGGCGTGCACGGCGGGCCCGTACGGCATCCCGTCGCTGACCCTCACCAAGACCGTCTCGCCGGGCACCCCCCTCCCCGGCGACACGATCACCTACACGGTCACCGTCCAGAACACGGGCACGGCCGCCTACACCGGCGCGACCTTCACGGACGACCTCTCCGACGTCCTGGACAGCGCGACGTGGCTCAACACCACGACGGCGACGGCCGGTTCGGTGGCGTACGCGTCCCCGAAGCTGACCTGGACGGGCACGGTGGCGGCGGGCGCGACCGAGACCGTCACCTACGTGCTGAAGCTCAACAACCCCAGGACCGGCAACGACACGATCCTCAACTCCGTCGAGGGACCGGCCGGTTCGAACTGCAAGAAGGGTTCGACCGACAACCGCTGCTCGGCCGCCATCGACGGCCTGCCCGAGCTGCACCTCACGAAGAAGTCCTCCCCGGCCAGCCCGGTCGCGGGCGGCAGGACGACGTACACGGTGACCGTCCAGAACACCGGCAGCGCGGCCTACCAGGGCGCGGTGTGGTCGGACGACCTGAGCGGGGTGCTGGACGACGCGGTGTACGACAACGACGCGGCGGCGTCTTCCGGTGCGGTGAACTACGCGGCGCCGAAGCTCACTTGGACCGGCGATCTCGCGGCGGGCGCCTCCGCGACCATCACCTACTCCGTCACCGTCAACTACCCGGTGAGCGGCGACGGCACCCTGAAGAACGCCCTCACCGGCCCCCAGGGCTCCAACTGCGAGGCGGGCTCCACGGACGCCGACTGCTCGACCTCGAACAGCGTCGGCGCCCTGCGGATCGCCAAGACGTACAGCCCCCAAGTCGCCCTCCCCGGCGGCAAGATGACGTACACGGTCACCGTCGAGAACACCGGCACCGGCACCTACCCGGACGCCACGTTCACCGACGACCTGACGGGCGTCCTGGACGACGCGGTGTACGGCGACGCCTCGGCGACGACCGGCAGCGTGACGTACGCCGCCCCGAAGCTGACCTGGACCGGTGACCTCGCTGCGCAGGCCAAGGCGACCATCACCTACACGGTCACCCTCAAGGACCCCGACACCGGCGACCAGCACCTCACCAACTCCGTTGTGGGCCCGCCCGGTTCGAACTGCGCGGTCGGCTCCACGGACCCGGCCTGCGCACCGCCCCCCGCCGGAATCCCCTCGCTGGAGATCGCCAAGACGGCCTCCACGAACCGTCCGACGCCGGGGACGACGGTCTCGTACACGGTGACCGTCACGAACACGGGCACGGCCACCTACGCGGGCGCCTCGTGGTCCGACGACCTGACCGGGGTCCTGGACGACGCGGCGTACGGCGACGACGCGGCGGCCTCGGCCGGTTCGGTGTCGTACGCGGCGCCGGTCGTGAAGTGGTCCGGCGACCTCGCGGCGGGCGCGTCGGTGACCGTCACCTACTCCGTCACCGTCGACAACCCGCTCAAGGGTGACGGCAAGCTGACGAACGCGGTCACCGGTCCGGCTGGCTCCAACTGCCAGGCGGGCAAGCGGGATCCGGCCTGCTCCACCGGTGACGAGCCCGGGGACGGCATCCCCCAGCTGAAGCTGAAGAAGACGGTCAGCTCGGGGACCGCGACGCCGGGCTCGAAGGTGACGTACAGGATCACCGCGCAGAACACCGGAACGGCCCTGTACACCGGGGCGAGTTGGTCCGACGACCTCAGCGCGCTGCTGTCCGACGCGGTGTACGGCGACGACGCGGTGGCCGGCGAGGGGTCGGTGTCCTATGCCGCGCCCGTGTTGACCTGGACCGGTGATGTGGCCGTCGGCGAGACCGTCACCACGACCTACTCGGTGACCCTCAACAACCCGACGACGTCGACCAACCCCTTGAAGAACACGGTCACTTCGACGTCCGACACCAACTGCCCCTCCGGTACTGCCAATTCGGACTGCTCCTCGACCCTCGGCGTCCCCCAGTTCTCCCTCACCAAGACCGCCTCGACGAACCACCCCCTCCCGGGCCAGGACGTCACGTACACGGTGACCGTCCAGAACACGGGGTCGGTCGAGTACACGGGCGCGGTCTGGTCCGACGACCTGACCGGTGTCCTCGACGACGCGGTGTACGGCGACGACGCCAACGCCTCGTCCGGCAAGGTGAGTTACGACTCGCCTCGGTTGAGCTGGACCGGTGACGTCCCCGTCGGCGGGACGGTCACCGTCACCTACACCGTCAAGGTGAAGTCCGACCCCGCCCAGCTCGGCGACGGCGTCCTCACCAACGCGATCACCTCGGCCTCACCGGGCAACAACTGCTCGGCCGCCGCCAACTCCGGTTGTTCCACGACCTCCAGTCCTGTTCCGACCCTGAAGTTCACCAAGTCGCGGACCACGCCCGTCGTGTTGCCGGGGGCGAAGGTCGAGTACAAGGTGACCGTCGAGAATCCGACGGCCTCCGACTACCCGGGAGCGTCCTGGAGCGACGACCTCAGCGGGGTGCTGGACGACGCGGTGTACGGGGGTGACGCGGCGGCCTCCTCCGGTTCGGTGTCGTACGCCGAGCCGGTGCTGAAGTGGAGCGGCGACGTTCCCGGCGGATCGACGGTCACCGTCACCTACTCGGTCACCGTCGATGCCATGGACCGGGGCGACGGCAAGCTCACGAACACGGTCGTCTCCGGGGTGCCCGGCACCAACTGCCCTGCCGGGTCCACGAATGCGGCCTGCTCCTCGGGCAGCGGCACCAGCGGCGTCGTACCGCGTCTGAAGATCGTGAAGAGCGTCGACGCTTCTGATGTGCTGCCGGGTGATCTGCTGAACTTCAAGGTCGTCGTCACGAACGACAGTGCCGCCGACTATCCCGGGGCGACGTTCACGGACCGGGTCGTGCGGGGGGCCGCGCTGCTCAACAAGCGGGCGGTGAAGGCGCCGAGCGCGGATTCGGGGACCCTTACGCCGGGTTCCGGGCTTGCGTACACGTGGGTCGGGGATGTCGCCGCGGGAGCCTCGGTGACCGTGACGTACACGTACATGGCCAACGCCGTGCCGACTGCCGGTGCCCGTAAGGTCGTCAACGAAGTGACCGACGCCAGCGCCAACACCTCGTGCTACGGCAACACCGCCGACGGTACGTATCCGCCGGGGTGCGGGGCGACGGTCGACACGCCTCAGTACGAGTGGGGTGAGGCGCCGGACTCGTACCGGACCTTGGCGTCCTCCGGTGGGCCGTACCACGCGATCGTGCCCGGTCTGTACCTCGGCAAGGGGTCGTTCCCGGACATCGACGGGCATCCCGGGAGTGCGCGGCTCGACGAGGGCGGGCGTGGTCCTCGGGTACTGCCTGCCGCGTACACCGGTGGTACGGGGTACTCCACCACCGTCGATCTCACCAACACGACCGGTACGGCCACGCTGCTCGCCGCCTGGCTCGACTACGACTTCAACGGGCGGTTCGACCAGGGGGAACGGATTCTCCGGACCATTCCCGCCGGGGCGCGGTCGACCGTGCTGGACTGGGCCGACGCCTCCTTCGCCAAGGCCGGTACTACGTACCTACGCCTGCGGTTGTACGGGGCTCAGGTGCCGGCCGGGCGTAGTCCCGACGTACCTCCGGGGGAGTCCCTCGTCCGGGTCGGTGGTCACCTGCGCACCGTGCCCGCCCAACGGGCCCTGCCCGCCGACCCCCAGCCGTACGGGTACGGCGGTGCCGGGCAGGTCGAGGACTTCCGGGTGCGGGCGAGCGCCGGGAAGCTGAACGTGCGGATCACGTCCGACAACGCGCATCCCCGGCCCGGGGACAAGGTGACGTACACGGTCACCGTGTGCAGTGCCACCGGGGCGCCGTACGCCGGGGCCACCGCCTCCGCCAGCCTGGCCCAGGTCCTCAAGTACGCGACGTACAACGGGGATGCCGCCGCCTCCAACGGGACTGTCCGGTACGGGAGTTCGGCCGTCAGCTGGACCGGGACCGCGCCGGGTGACTGCTCGCATCCCGTTCGGATCACCTTCTCCGTGACGTACGGGCGGGCGCATGTGCCGCCGGGGACCGTCGTGGACGTACCCGTCGTGGGCGGGCCCGGGGCCAGCAACTGCCCCGCCGGGTCTGCCGCCGCCGAGTGCAACGCGTCCGCCGTGTTCAGGGGGCACGGTCAACTGCCCGATACCGGGGGCGGGCGTGGGGTGTCGCCCGGGTGGGGAGTGGCCGCGGTCGTGTCGGTCGGTCTCGGGTTCCTGCTGTGTCTTGCCATGTGGATGCGGCGTCGGCGTGGATGGAGGGCCGGGCGATGAGGCGGGCGGTCACGGCGGCTCTGGCCGGGGCTCTGCTGGTCGGCGGCCTGGCGGTGGACGGGGCGGGCGCGCTGCCGGTTTCCCGGGTGGCGGCGTTCGGCGCGGAGCGTTCCGCCGGCGGGCCCGGTACGACCGTCCTGCTCATGGGCATCGACGAACGGACGCTTACACGTGAGGAGTTGAGGAAGTTCCACGCGAGCGGGGAGGCGTGTCACTGCACGGACACCCTCATGCTCGTCCACATCTCCGCCCGGCAGGACCGGGTCAGCGTCCTGAGCCTGCCCCGCGACTCCCTCGCGCGGATCCCCGCGCACCGGGACGCCGGGTCCGGGGAGTGGGTGCCCGATCATGACGCGAAGATCAACGCCGCGTTCCGGGAGGGCGGGGCGGCGTTGTCCGTCCGTACCGTCGAGGAGATGACCGGGGTGCCGGTGGACCGGTATCTCCAGGTCGACTTCCGGCGGTTCGTGGACTCCGTGAACGCGGTGGGCGGGGTCGATGTCTGTACGGCTCGGGGGATGAACGACCCCGGTACGAAACTGGAGCTGACGCCGGGGACCCATCGTCTCGACGGTGGGCGTTCTCTCCAGTACGTCCGCTCCCGCAAGTTCGACGGCGCCGCCGACATCGGTCGCGTCCAGCGCCAACAGCGGTTCCTGGTCGGTGTGTTGAGGCGGCTCCAGGCCAACCCCGTGGACATGCTCCGGCTCAGCCGTACGCTGCTCGGCCCCGTCACCGTCGACCAGGGCTTCAAGGACGCCGAGTTGGTGTCCCTGGCGCGGGTGCTGGTACGGCTCGCGCCGTCCGCCACCGAGTTCGCGACGGTTCCCATCGGGGGGTTCGAGGACGTCCCGGAGGTGGGGTCGACGCTGGTGTGGGACCGGGCGCGGGCGGACGAGGTGTTCGCCCGGCTGCGGGAGGACCGGGCGTTGACACCGGCTTCTTCTCTTCAACGGCCTTCTGAGGTGCCCGAGTTCGGGGCGTACGAGCCGGTGCGTGGGGAGACGATGGTGTGTGACTGAGGAAACGGGGGTTGTTGTGTGCGGCGGGGTTGTTGCTGGGATCGGCATCCGCGCCTTCATCCCCTGCGGGGGCGGAGTTCTGGACCGACCCTGATACGGTGCCGGCCCGCCAGGTGACCGCGTTCCGCGAGGCCGGTCGACTGGCCGACGCGGCCGACTACCGGACGTACATCGACTCCTTCGCGGAGGGCCTCGGCGACCGGGGTGCTTGGGTGATCCTGGAGCCGGACGCGATGCCCCAAGCGCTGGGCGGCTGCGAGGCGGCAAGCCTGAAGGAACGCCTGGGACTCCTCTCGTACGCGGTAGCCCGCCTCAAGTCCCACCCTCACACCCGGGTCTACCTGGACGCCGGCCACCCAGGCTGGATCACCGACTTGCCCTGGCCGGCAAACGCGTTGACCCAGGCGGGCCTGCCACGGGCGGACGGCTTCTCGCCGAACGTCTCCAACTTCCACACGACGCGGACGGTCCTGACGTACGCCCGCCGCCGGATGCGGACGCGTACCTGTGGATCAAGAGACCGGGGGAGTCGGACGGGGCGTGTCGGGGCGGGCCGGGGCGGGGGGAGTACGCGGTGGGGTTGGCGGGGTGAGGGGGAACAGCCCCGCACGCGCGGGGACCACAGGGCGCTGATGTGGGCGTGCGGGGAGCCGACGGGACCACCCCCGCACGCGCGGGGACCACACCATGTCGAGGCCGGGCGCTTGCTGCTGCCCGGGACCACCCCCGAACCTTCCGCGCCCCCGCAGGCCCCACCCCCTGCGAGCACCACGAGAAGCTGCCCCCACGAACGCCCGCCGCAGGCACCAGCTGACGTCCATGTACCTCGCGATCCTCCCCACGACAGCGACCGCATTGACCTGGGCACTCGCGAAGAGCGGCCCCCCACCCCGCTGACGCGACGAACTCCCCCATATCCAGCGCCCGTTCCGCTGTTGCCAACCCCCGCGCAGGACTACCGTTGACGCCCACGACAAAGGGGAAACGGCATGCTGGACGAGGCAACCCTGGCGCTGGCCGCGTCCGTGGGAGCGGCGGTCGCGCAGGCCGCAGGGACGGACGCGTGGACGACGTTCAGGGCACGGCTCGCAAGGACGTTGGGGCGGGGGGACGCGGAGCGGGAAGCGGCACAAGGGGAACGCCTCGACCGCACGGCGGACGACGTGACGGCAGGGAGGGGTGAAGGCGCGGACGCGGTCTGGCGTACGCGAACAGGCGACCTGCTGGAGGAACTGCCCCCGCCGGAGCGAGCCACGCTGGAAGCCCAACTGAAAGCCCTCGTACGAGAGTTCACCGGCACCCACGGACACCTCTTCCTCGGCGACGCCGCCATCCAGCACGGCAACGGCAACATCCAGGTGAACAGGTTCGGTCCGCGTCGGTGAAGCGGCGCGGAAAGAGCACCTTCCACGGCCCGGGAGCCGTACAGGAGGGCTCAGGCAACCTCCAGATCAACGTGCACGACAACCGCATGACCATCCTCGCGGTCTGCGTCGTCGGCATCGTCTTCGGCACGACCCTGGCGGTCGTACTGATGAGCGGCGGCTCCAGCGAGAAGGACACGGCGGCCAACACCCCCACGGAACCGACGCGTTCGGCTGCGGAGACCCGTACGGACACCGACCTCACCGGCCGCCTGGTGAACGACGGCAGCGGCCTCTGCCTCCGCGCCCCCGGCACAGCGTCCGGCCTCGTCCCCGTCCTCGCGACCTGCACGGCCACCCCCGACCGCACCTGGACCCTCCCCACCAGCCACGACAACAGCGAGGCCCGCTCCCTGCGCACCACCCACAGCGACCGCTGCCTCACCACCACCGGCACGGAGAACTCCGCCCCGGTCCCCCAACTCCCCTGCACCACAAGCCCGGACGCCCACTGGCAAGTCCTCTGGGGAACCGGCGACCGGGCGGGCCACTTCATGCTCCGCAACATGGCCAACGCGAAATGCCTGATGGCCCAGGGAGCCGACCCGAACAGCCCCACGGCCCAGATCTCCTGCGGAGAGCAGTACGACGACCAGTGGTGGCACGTCCCCCGGTGACCCGCCTCGCTACCCCTGTCCGCCCAACGCCGCATGCACGGCCCGAGCGACCCGCTCGATAGTGGCCACCCCGTATTTCATACTCGCGTTCCCCTGCGTGAGCACGGTAATGGTGTACGTCTGCCCACCCCCGACAAACACCCCACTGCTATGCACCCGCCACCCCAGACTGGCCCGCTGAAGCCACCCGTTCTTTATGTGCACCCGCACGGATCCAGGCGCCCCTTTGCTGGTCCCCCACCTCTGCGACTTCACCACCTTCCCCATCAATTCCAGCATGTACGACCGTGAGGTCACGTCCAGTACGTCGTTCTGCTGGACCAGCAGCTCCGTCAGCCTCTGCTGATCCCGCGCGGTGATCTGCGTCAGCCCCCAGTAACCGTACGGATTCGGCTCGGTCTGCGTCATCTTCGCCGCCTCCAGGAACCCCCGTACTCTCCGCACCCCGAGCTGATTCCACAACGTATTGGTCGCCGAATTCCCCGACCGGGTGATCATCGAGGCGGCCAGCTCCTTCTCCTCCTCGGTGAGCTCCCGCTCATTCCGCTGGGCGTCCCACAACAACGTCCCCAGCACCGTCACCTTCACCACGCTGGCCGCGTCGAACGCGTACGCACTCCGCAGCGCACACCACGTCCGGCTCCCCCGATCGTGCACCGCCACGGCGACCGTCCCCCGCCGCCCCTCCAACGCCTCCGCGATCCCGCTCCGCACCTTCGCCGCGAGCCCTTTCTTCCCCGACGTACAACTCACCCCGGCCACGGCCCCCGCCTCCCCGGCCCCGGCCAGCACCACCAGACACACGCACACGGCCTGTGCCCACCACACCCGCCCCCTCATTCAGGATCAGGATTCGGCGGCGGCCCGACCTCGGTGACCGGCGCGGGATCCCCGCTGGGCACCGGCACCACATACGGCACGTTCCGCGCGGTCCCGGGCTTCACGCCGTAAACAAAAACGGCGTCCTCCAACGCCAGCACACCCCACAACCGCCGAGCATCGGCAAGCCGCAGATTCACACACCCATGAGACCCCCCGGCGAACAGATCCCCATACGTCCCATGAAAAGCCTGCCCCCCGTCAAAGAACTGTGAATACGGCATAGGGGCCCCGTCGTAAAGACTGGAGTAATGATCCCGATCCCGCCAGTAAACCCGATGCCACCCCACCCGAGTCTCATATCCATCTCTCCCCGACCGAACGGGAACAGGCTTATAAACAACCCGCTTCCCGCTCTGCACCCACATCAACTGCCGCGTCAGATCCACACAAGCCACCCGATACTTCCGCACCGGACACTTCCCCCCGACATTAGGATTCCGGGCAGCCTCCACCACCAGCATCATCCGATAAGTCCCCAACCCGGCATACCCATCGGCCGGCGTGACCCCGTTCCTCCCCTGAAACCCCCGAATAGCCCGACAGTCCCCCACGGACTCCCACCCATCCACCACCAACCCCAAATGCCGCTCAAGCTGCCGCTGATAGGGCCCAGTGCCAGCAGCACAAGCAGCAGGCGCGGCCCCTGCCGGAGCCGCCACCACCCCGACAGCACACAACACCCCCACCACCCCGGACAGCCACCGTCCGCTCTGCCTCATCCAGCACCTCCTAGAACGCGGCCCCTACCGCATCCCTCCCACCCACCCCAAACCCCCACGCCGCAAGCCCCCGCTTTACCCCCGATCGGCGGAGGCCACCCCCGACGGGGCCCCAGCCGCCGCAACGGAGCGGAAGTCAGGGCCCGACGCCCGAGCCGCCCCTCACTCCTCCCGGCCCCTCGACACCCGCCGATAAGCCGCCCCTCACTCCTCCCAGCCCCCCGACACCCGCCGATAAGCCGCCCGCGCGTCCACCACCCGAGCCAGCGCCGTCCCCGCCAGCGCAGCCCCCAGCAGACACGCCAGCCACAGCGCGTCCCGCGACACCGCCCAGGTCAGGGTCCCGGCGGGCGGGATCGCGAAGCCGTTGAGGAAGAGCCAGCACAGGGCGGCCGTCCCCGGCGCGGCGGTGAAGCGGGCGCACAGGCCGAGGACCGCGGCGAGTGCGGACAGCGCGAGGAGAGCGAGGTGCGGGCGGTCCATGCCGACGGTCGTGTTGAGGACCCCGACCAGCAGGAGCGCTCCGGCGAAGGCGCCCGCCCAGACCAGGGGCGTGGCCACCGGTTGGGGCACGGGCCGTACGCCGCCCGTACCGAAGTCGCTCCACTCGACCATGCCGACGCTCCTCCTCCGTCCCGCCCTACGCCGCGCGGGACCCCCGGAATTCTCCCACCCGGTTCTCAGCTCAGCGGCCTGGACGGCCAGTTGAGCAACCTCGCCCCGATGACGGCGGTCTGGAGGGTATAGCGGTGCGCGGGGTCGGCGGGGTCGACGCCGGTGAGGGTGTGGATGCGTTCGAGGCGGTACGTCAACGCCCGTACGCTCAGCGAGAGTTCACGCGCGGCAGCGGCGGCGACGCACCCCGTGTCGAAGTACACGGTCAGCGTGTCCAGCAGCGGCTGCGCCCCGCCGCGCGCCTGTTCCAGCGCGGCCAGCGTGTGGTGGACGAGATCCATCAGCGCCTGCCGGTCGCGCGCGAGCACGGGGAAGACGAGGAGATCGGCGGCGCGCAGCAACGGGTCGTCGAACCCCATGCGCTGGGCGACGTCGAGGGCGTTCAGCGCCTCCTCGTAGGAGTGCCCGATGCCCACCGCCCCCGTACGCGTCCGCCCCACCGCGACCTGCCCGGCGCCACCGGTCACCGCGTGCACGAGCTTCGCGAAGTGGACGAGTACGTCCTCCTGGTCGCCCGGCGCGACGCACACCATCCGTCCGTCCTTGGTGGTGAACAGGATGCGCCGGTTCTCGAAGCGGGTGAACAACTCGGCGGCCACCTGCCGGGGTACGGAGTCGGACTCGTCGTACGCCTCCGGTCCCGCCGCCGCCGCGACCGCGTGCGCGCGGGACAGCCGGAGGCCGAACCGCTCGGAGCGGGCGGCGAGTTGGCCCGGGTCGCCGTGACCGGCGAGCAGGTCGTCGATGAACTCCCGCCGGGCGGCCTCCTCTTTGCGCACCACGAGCCGCTGGGCCCGCTCGTACCCGTCGGAGAACGCGTCGACGGCCTGTTCCAGGACACCGAGCACGTCGTCCAAGTCCGCGCCGACGGGCCGGTGTTCCCGCCCCGCGCTCAAGTACGCCCGCACGAGCGGTCGCCACGCCGCCCCGGCCTCCGCCGCGCGCGCCCCCAGCGCCCGCCGCGACTCCAACTCCCCGCGCGTCAGCCGCCGTCCGGTGCTCACCGCGTCCGCGAGAATCTCCGCGAACCCCTCGACGTACCCGGCCGTCCCCCCAGCCCCGTCCACGCCGTACGCCCCCTCCCTGATCGCCTGTTGCGTACGACGCTCGGCGGGGCCGTACGGATGCAGGGGGCCGTGCCCGGCGTGGCCGAGGTGGAGGGCCCGGGAGCCGTCGGGCCGGCGAGCGGTCTCGGCGCCGAGCGCGACGGCACCCGCCCCGGACGCCGCTCCCCGGACGCCGGTTCCGTTCCCGGGGGTCGCACCGGCCCTGGCCCCCGCCCCGGCCGTCGTCCGCCGCGCCCTCCGCTGAGCGTCCGCCCCGGCCGTCGTCCGCCGCGTCCCCGCCTCCGCGTCCGTCCCGCCCATCGTCGGCCTCCCCGCCCTCGTCGCCGTCCCGGTCGTCTCAGCCGCCCGCATGCGCCGCCTCCCTCTGCCGCGTACGCCCCACCGCCGCCGTCCTCGTGAGGCGCCGTGCCAGGGGTTCCGTCCAGCGGGCGGTGAGGGGGCCGAGGAGGACCAGGATCAGGACGTATGCCGTGGCCAGGGGGCCGATGCGGGGTTCCACCCCGACCGCGAGGCCCGCGATGACGATGGAGAACTCGCCGCGTGCGACGAGGACTCCACCGGCCCGCCAGCGTCCCGGGACGGAGATGCCCGCGCGGCGGGCGGCCCAGTAGCCGGTGGCGATCTTCGTACCGGTGGTGACCAGCGCGAGCGCGAGCGCGGGTACCAGGACCGGCGGGATCGCCGAGGGGTCCGTGTGCAGGCCGAAGAAGACGAAGAACACGGCGGCGAAGAGGTCCCGCAGCGGGGTGATGAGGTTGCCCGCGCCCTCCGCGACCTCCCCCGACAGCGCGATCCCCACGAGGAACGCCCCTACGGCGGCGGACACTTGGAGCTGCTGCGCGATCCCGGCGACCAGCAGCGTCAGGCCGAGGACGACGAGCAGCAGCAACTCGGCGCTGTCGGAGGCGACCGCGCGGCTGACGAGACGCCCGTGGCGCAGCGCGACGTACAGCACCGCCCCGACCGTACCCAGCGAGATCAGCAGCGTGAGCGCGCCGCCCGCGAGGCTGACGCCGGCCAGGACGGCCGTGAGGATCGGGAGGTAGACCGCCATCGCGAGGTCCTCAAGGACCAGGATTCCGAGCACGACCGGGGTCTCCCGGTTGCCGAGGCGGCGCAGTTCGCCGAGGACCTTCGCTATGACGCCGGACGACGAGATCCAGGTGACACCGGCGAGGGCGACCGCCGCGACGGGGCCCCAGCCGAGGAGCAGCGCCAGCGCGGCGCCGGGGGTCGCGTTGAGCACGAAGTCGACGGCGCCGGACGGGTATTGGGTCTTCAACGTGGTGACCAGGTCGGACGCGCTGTACTCCAGTCCCAGCATGAGCAGCAGCAGGATCACGCCGATCTCGGCGCCGGTCGCGATGAACCCCTCGCTCGCCTCCAGCGACAGCAACCCGCCCTGCCCGAAGGCGAGTCCGCCGAGCAGGTAGAGAGGGATCGGCGAGAACCCGATCCGCCCGGCGAGGCGTCCGAGCAGGCCCAGGGCGAGAATGATCGCCCCGAGTTCGATGAGCATGGCGGTCGTGTCGTGCACGGGCGTCTGACCTCCGTCGATTCGGTTCAGGTCGCGGGCGTCTGTGCCGACGCGGCGCCGCCCCGGGGGCGGGCGCGCGCGTCGTACGTACGTGAAGGTGATGGGGTGTTGTCGGCGGGCCCGGGGTCGGTACGCGGTGATCGGTACGTCGGGCCGGGGGCGGGCAGCGCTAGAGGCTGCGGCCGGTATCAGGAACGCCGTCGCGGGCGGCGTTGTCGACACGTACGGCACGGATGCCCTGGTACATGAGTACGCCCCCTCTCCCCGACGGTCGTAAGTATTCGGTAAAGAACTTTACCGTATCTCTCCTTGCCGCGCGGCAAGTTCAGCGCGGAAGGGTCAGCTTGCGCCTGCGCGGGCGGGCGGTCAGCTTGAACACGATCACGGCGCTGAGCAGGCATGATGCGAGAGTGAGGGAATCCGCGAACGATCTGCCGAACTGGTCCCGCAGGGGTTCGAGGAGCGGGACCATGACGACCACCCCGGCGACCCCCGCCACCACCCCGGCTCCCCAGAACCTGTGCCGCGCGAAGAACCACCGCATCAGCAGCAGCGTCACGGGGTAGGCGAGCATGCCGGTCTCGTCGCCGAACAGGCTCAGGATGCCGGCGGTCGCCGCGATGACGGCGAACCCACCGAGGGTGACGAGGGCGGCCTCGCCCCAGGACACCGGTTGCTGGTGGTCGCGCATGGATTCCCCCGCTTTCCGAGACGCTGCTCGACCACCGTAGTGGGGATGAACCACCTCTGAGGCTGGCAGAGTTGGGGTGATCGGCGTGGGTGCGTGGTCGGCGTGCCCGGGAACCGAGACGGAAGGCACCCCGTGAAGC
This sequence comes from Streptomyces saintjeani, assembly GCF_055409605.1. Lineage (NCBI taxonomy): Bacteria > Bacillati > Actinomycetota > Actinomycetes > Kitasatosporales > Streptomycetaceae > Streptomyces > Streptomyces saintjeani. The sequence continues at coordinate 4,816,606 of NZ_CP189624.1, forward strand.
GACTCGTCGCCAGGCTGTGGCGGCTCATCCGAGGATCCTGGCAGTGGCGGATCCTGTGGCTCGCCCACGCCAAGTTCATGGTCGGGGTGACGGGGGTCGTGCGGAACGACGCGGGACAGATACTCCTGCTCAAGCACCGGCTGTGGCACCCGAAACACCCCTGGGGCCTGCCCACCGGCTGCGCGAACAAGGGGGAGGAGTTCCCGCTGACCGTCGTGCGGGAGGTGAAGGAGGAGACCGGGCTGGACGTCGTACCGGGCCGCCTGCTGAAGCTGACCAGCGGCTACCGGCTCCGGGTGGAAGTGGCGTACGAGGCCCGGCACACCGGCGGCACGCTGAAGATCGACCCGTTCGAGATCCTGGAAGCCCGCTGGTTCGACCCGGACGAACTGCCGACGGCGATGCAGGACTCCCACCGGGAGCTGATCAGGAGCACGGAGCCGTCCGCGGGGAAGGCGTGACTCTGTGGAGAGCGGTTTCACGTGAAACATGGCGGGGCGCTGGGGTGGGGGACGGGGGTCAGGCGGGGAAGTGCCCCTCTTCTTCAAACAAGCGATACGCCCTGCCTGTGCCGTTCTCGGTGCCGCCCTGCTCGTCGTCTGCGCGGTGGCCGCCGCCGGGCTGCACGATCCTGTCCGGGCGCTCCAGGCGCAGGCAGGGCGGATGGGCGGTGGTCGTCGGCTGCGGGGTCGCCGGGCTGGTGCTCGTAGCGACGGCCCTGCTGATGCCGTCCCGGCGCCGGGTGCACCGGATGGCCTGGCTGAGCGCGTTCACCGCGCTGGTGTGCCTGAGGTCGACGGTGTTCGTGCGGGTGTGCGTCGGCGCGGACGAGTCCGTGACGGGTGTCCCCGGGACCGTCGTATCGGACACGCGGCAGACCTCACGCGTCCTGGACCGGCAGAAGATGGCCGGACGGGAGCGGATCCCCACCGGGTTGCTCATCGAGACGCTCCAGTTCAACGACACGTACAACGTCCGGCTCATCGAGGGGAGCTGGGATTTCGGTTATTCCGGCCTGAGTTGGTGCGGTAAGCCGCTATAGTCATGAGCCCAGCCGCTTCGTCGCAGCGGCTGCGGCCCTGCCGAACGGCCCGTGAGCGTTCGGTGATAACGGCCCGAAGGTGCTTCGCATCAACAAAGCGACCCAAACCGAAACGCTTTTCCGATCAGGCGTGCAGGTCACGGGACAAGCGCCGGAATGCGGGAATTCGTGGTAAAGAATCGCGCTCGGAAGAATGCGGTCCGTGAGCGGCGTCGGGCAACCGGCGAAGGTCACCAGGCCGCCGTCCGAGCCGTCGCGAAGTCTGCGTCAGGGCAACCGAAGTTGTACGTCTTCGACATCCCCGCGCCGGAACTGGGCGACAGTCAGCCGTGCTCCGGATGTGAAGGGCGCGGTAGCAAACAGGGAGAGCGCGAGATGGTGCGCGCCGAACACCTTGACCGCCCTGTGCTCCTGGACATCGTGTGTGGACTTTGCAGGGGCTGCGGTCGTTCAGAACGTGACCTCTGTGTGGGTGGAGTCCACGCTGGTGAAGCCTTCTCCCGGGGCGACGACTCGGCATACTCCTGCCAGTCGTGCGGAGGGCGCCGCTTCCGATACGTCGATTCCTCCGACACAGACATCTTCGGCAACATCATCTCGGTCTACCTGCGGCAGCCATGCGGGTGTGCGCGGGAGCTGATGCGTGAGGAGACGCTGAACATCGCGTCGGCTTATCCTTCGAGCTGACTGATGGCGCTGAAGTCGTAGGCGCGGCCTTCTCAAGCGCCGCACACTAGCCCACGCCCGTCAGCAGTCGGGCGTGGGCATCGGACTACCAGAGCCGAAGTGGACGGCTGGGGTACCGGTGGATCGGTGAAGCGATCCATTCGGCCTCGGCCGGTCATGAATCACCGGGATCTCCCATCGATGGTGCGGATCATCACGGTGAGGAGCGGCGACGCCGGGGACGGCTGGCTCTGGCCTATGTCTTCGTACCCCCAGGACTCATAGAGTGCGTGGACCTTTCCGTCTCCGGCGGCGGAGTTGACCATGAGCGTCACGTACGGCTCCTGGCGGGCGGTGAGGAGGGTGTCGTGGATGCGGAGTGCGGTTCCGGTGCCGCGCCAGGCGAGACGTACGCCGATCTCCTTCAGGGCCAGGGCTGGATGTTCGGTGTACTGCGCCGGTGGGGGTGGGGTGATGCGCTGCCAGTAGCGGTTGCCGTGCTCGATGGTGTTGCCGTAGGCGTAGCCGATCGGGTGGTCGCCGGCGTAGGCGAGGACAGCTGCGAAGCCTGGATCGGCGCCGTGTCGGTCCAGACGTTCTCCGAAGGCTGTGACTGCGTAGTTCGGTAGATGAAGAAGTGGAGCGCGTACATCGGCGTAGACGTCGAGAAGGTCACTGCGGATGGGGTCGAGCGTGGTGAATGTGTGCAGTTTGATATCAGATGTCGTTGCCATTGAGCCCATACCTTTCTTGATTCGGTCTGAGGCTGAGGGAAGTCCTGCCACCTTGGCAATCGACCTCAATCCCCTTGTGGGTACCAGGTTTTGAGGTATTACGATCAAGGCTTGGCATCGGGGTTGGGAATGCTCCAAGTGGCAGTGTGCGCAGTCCAGATCTGCACGTTGCTGTTGCCGGGTGCAGTTGCGCGCAACGCAGCCCCGAACTCCTGCAACATGCGGGAGACCCGCGCGTGTTGGGTGGCGGCGTCGGCGGGGACCGTCATCGCGGTGGACGTGGCGGCGTCGGCGTCGCCTTGCGCGAGTTGAGCGTGCGCGAGCCGCGTCGTGGTGATCGCCCGCGACCGGGCCATGTGGGGTCGCAGGGTGGACAGACTGCGGTGCGCATGGAACTCGGCCATCTGGTAGTCGCCCAGCGACAGATATGCCGACAGGGCCAGCGAGTCCAACTCGGCCTGGTCGTAGAAGGCGAGCAGCCAGACCGGCCGGTAAGCGTCCTGGGCGGCCCGGAGCATGGCGTCCTGGGACTGGTCCAGTACTCGGCGAGTGGCTCTGTGGTCCTGTGCCGTGCCGTGGATGGCAGCCTCTCGGGCCAGCCCGAGGGAGGCGAACATCGGATCTCGGCGCGTGACGTGCAGGTTCCGCGCCACATCGTTCGCCGCGAGCGCGTCGGCGGGGCGCCCCATGTGCCGGTACAACGTCCCCGCATGGCTCCAGATCCGGAACTTGATCGCCTGGTCGCCGGACATCTCCGCGAGGGTCTGTGCCTCGCGCATGTGCGCCTTCGCGTCCTCGTACCGGCGGCCGTCGATCGCGGCCCACATCGCGGAGGAGCGGAACGACGCAGCGCAGGCGTAGAGGTTGCTCCGTACGCGTTGGCTCGCGCTCCCCGCGTTCTGGAGGTTCAGCGCCTCGTCCGCGAGCGCGGCGGCGCGTTGTTCGATGCCGAGTTGGCCGCCGTGGCGGTGGTCGCTGGCGATGATCTCGGTAAAGCGTTGCTGGAGGCGGTCGACGTCGCTCATGCCGATACGGCGTGGTGACGCGGCGCCGGGCGTGGCTGCTGCGACGGCAGCCGCGATGCCGCCGACAAGGGTGCGACGTTTCATGTCGGGGTCCTCCTGTTGCGGTGAGGCTGGGACAGCCTGCTTCCGGCCACGTGGCACGAACCCTAAGGCGACGGCGGAAAGCCCCGTCACACTCTCAAGTGCCTTACGGGTTGCTGACTTGGGCCACTTGACTCGCCCCGCCTTCCAGTCCCGTACCGATGATCCGTCCAAGCCGCCGGGCCGCCCGGTGAGTTGCTCGACGGCCTTGTTCACCGCGTCGGCAAGGCGGTTGGAGCTGTAACCGTGTTCAGCCATCCACGCCTCAAGAACCACGTTGCGCGTGCAGTTCATGCACGCAAGGTAGCCCTCACAGGCACCGTCCGTCAGGCGACGGGGAGGTCAAATCGCCCTAGGCGATCCGGCGGTACGAGCCCCCGATTGCCCTAACCGTCGTACTCAAAAAGGGAGTTGTCTGTTCGTCACGCACCGCGACAACCCGAAGGCTCACCGCAATGACGAGTCTCAGTACGTCAGTTCAGGCCGCCTCCACCGGCTCCCCCGCCTACAGCCAGAGCTTCCCCTGCGAGCCGGCCACCGCGCAGGCGGCCCGCAAGCTCGTCCGGCAGGTCCTGGCCGTATGGCGCCTCGACCGCATGGCCGACCGCGCCGAACTGATCGTCACGGAGCTGATCGCGAACGCGACCCGGCACACCTCCTGCGCCGAGATCCGCCTCGTCATCAGACGGTCGGCCTCGGCGGGGGTGCGGTTCGGGATCGTGGACCGCGAGCCGTCGCGCCTGCCCGCCCTCGGCCGGGCCGATGACGACGACGAGTCGGGCCGTGGCCTGCGTCTCGTCGACTCGGTCGCCGACCGCTGGGGCTACGACCTGCACGGCTCGGGCAAGCGGCTCTGGGCCAAGGAGGTGTGGGCCGAGATCCACGACAACCACGAAGGAGCCGACGGCCATGGACCGTGACCCCCAGACCCCGGTCAACCAACAGCCCGCCATGGACTCGCTGTTCGGGATGACCCCGCCCGCCCCGGTTGCCGAATGCTCCGTGTGCGCCGAGTTCGTCGAACAGCGCAAAGCGGCGCGCGCCGTGTACGACGGCAGCAAGGAGACGGACGTCAACGTCCTGATGCGCCGTCACCAGCAGCAGGCGCACCCCGGGTGAGACGGCTGCCAGAGTTGAGCCGATCACCGAGGGCGCGCGGACCGGCGTACCCGAGAACCAAAGCGAAAGGCACCCCGTGAAGCGACTCGTAGCCCGCTTGTGGCGGCTCATCCGAGGCCCGTTGCAGTGGCGGATTCTGTGGTTCGCCCACGCCAAGTTCATGGTCGGCGTCACAGGGGTCGTACGGAACGAGGCGGGCCAAGTACTCCTGCTCAAGCACCGGATGTGGCCCCCCGAGCGTCCTTGGGGTCTCCCCACCGGGTACGCGATCAAGAGCGAGGAGTTCCCCCTGACCATCGTCCGGGAGGTGAAGGAGGAGACCGGACTGGACGTCGTACCGGGCCGCCTGCTGACCGTGACGAGCGGCTACCAGCTCCGGGTGGAAGTGGCCTACGAAGCCCTCCACGTCGGCGGCGGAACGCTGAAGATCGACAAATTCGAGATCCTGGAGGCTCAGTGGTTCGACCCGGACTCGCTGCCGGAGGGGATGCAGGACTCCCACCGGCAGCTCATCAGGAGCACCACTCCATCCTGACCCTGCTGGCTCCCAACGAAGGCGTCACGGGGGCGAAGACCGTGACCGCTCTGCTCGCTCTGCGCACGGACCCGTCCACCCTGACGATCCGGCACCCGAACCTCACCTTCCGCCCGGCACCCGAACGCCTGGCCCACTGGCGGGCGTCGGGTGTCCCCACGGACGTGTTCCACAGTGGGTACGAGACCATCCGCCACCGGTATACCGAACTGGGACTCTCCCAACTCCTTCCGCTGTCCAGGGTGTTGGTGGGGGCGAAGTCGGCCTCGGCGGGGACGTTCGGCGGCTTCCACCACCCCGACCAGGGCTACCGCCACCTCCAGATGGTGTCGGTCATCACGATGTACGGCCCCCTGGGAACCGCTCTTCCGCTCCACCCGGAACTCGCCCTCCTCGACCTGCTCCGCGCATACGCCCACGACTGCCTCCACTACGGCTCCCGCCGCCAGTACGTGGACATCGGCGGCCGACCGACACGCACCCAGTACGGCATCAACTTCCGCCGCACCAACGGCCGTTCGTACTCGTCGGCAGACCCGCAGGACACCCCCTGGACGCGGAACGTCGGCGTGGTGATGGAAGGCGCCTGCGACAGGGAAGCCCGCCGCCTCACCCACGAGACCGCGCGGAGCGCCGGGCTGTACGAGCCCGACGACCCCTTGGGACGGCTCGCGTTCCGCGACAGCACGGGGACGCTGACCCCCGAGGATGCGGACACCGCTCTCGACGCCGACGACGAGGCAGCCCGGTACGCCGATGCGCTGCACCGGTACGAGTCCGGGGTGAACCTCAAGTACGCCCAGTTCCTCACGGAGTTCGGGCTCGGGGAGGAAGGGGAACTGCACGGTCACCTGCTGCGCGCGATGATCAGCGGCGACGTACAGCGCCTGAGCACCTGGCTCGACGCCCGGCATGGGCCGGGTACGTTTCCCGGCATCTTCCTGTCGGACACGTACTTCGCACCGGATCAGTCCTGAGGCGAGAGCTAAGTGCCGTCCGCAGGTTCGACCACGTAGGACCCCCGGCTCGGCACGGTGTAGATGAGCCCCTGGTCCCGCAGCACAGTGAGAGCCGACCGCGCGGTGTTCCGGGCGACCCCGTACCGCTCGGTCAGCTCCTTCTCGGACGGCAGGGGCCGCCCCGGCGCGAGCTCGCCGCTCTTGATCTCCGCAGCCAGGTAGGCGGCGATCTGCCGGTACGGGGGCTCCGGGGCCCGGGGATCGATCTCACGCGCTGCCATGCACAGAAGCGTAGACAACCCACCACCCCGCGCACACAATCTAGCCAAAATTAAACATGCCTAGACCGACCTATACCGGTTGCTCTACTGTCGGGCACATGAAAGCGCCCCGAGCGGACCGGTCCTAAGCGGTCTACCCGGGGCTCGCCAAGACAGCTTGTAAGGAGCTGACCGACGTATGCGCGATGCTATCGCCCGTGCCCTGGCCTGGGCCCTCCTCATCCTCACCCCTCGCCACCGCCCCGGCCGCCACACCGCCACGTACCTCTCCGCCCGGCCCACCGCCCCCGGCCCCGCCCCCGTCAACCCCTGGTCCCGCCCCTGGACCAGCCCCACAAAAGAGGAAGCCGCCGCTCTCCTCCGCCAGCAGGAGACGGCCACCCTCGAACTCCACCTCCAACGCGAACGCCGCCTCGCCGCAGCCCTCGCCACGATGGGCATCGACCACCCCTACACCTACGACGGCGCTCACCCGGCGGAGGCGGGCGTATGAACCGCGACGCCCTGACCAGCGACCCTCCGGCCCCCTTCGGTGCCCACTGCTGCCGCTGCGACCGCTGGACCCTCGCCCCCGTCGCATGCCGCCACATCGAACGCGCCAGCGGCCCCGGCGTCACCCTCTACGCCTGCCCCGACTGCATCCTCGTGGTCGGCGTAGGCCCCACCTCCCACGACCCGGTCGACAACCAGATCCCGGCGCCCGAAGCCACGTAGTCCCGTTTCACGTGAAACATGGCGATGGGGCGGGCGACTTGATCATGTCGCCCGCCCCACCGTTCCGCCCGGCTCGGTCAGCCGTGCTTCTTCTGCTGGGCCTGGGCCTCGTCCTGCGCGGCCTCGGCCTCCTTCGCCTCGACCTCGGGATCGAGCCCGGTGTCGTCCACCGACTTCAACCCACCCGGCGCCGGAACCTCCGTCGCGGCCGGGGGTTCGACCAGCCAGTCCGGGTTGGCCTGCCGCTCCCACCAGCGCCAGACGGCGTACGTGCCCCCGGCGAGGACGCCGAAGACCGCGAGCCCCTTGACGGCACGCCCCGCACGGGCGCGGCGGCGGTTCGCGCGGACCAGGCGGTCGATCTGGGCCGGGGTCACCTGACCGCGCAGGGCGGCGAGGGCGGCGGCACCGCGAGAGGCCGCCTCGTCACGGACGGGCCCCGCCGCGGCCACCGCCTGTTCGAGGCGCGGACGCGAGTAGTCGGCGGCCTGACGCGAGTACTCCGCGGCCTGCCGCGCGGCGACCCGCGTACGGAGCGCCGCCTCGTGCGCCGCGTGGTCGACCTTCGGCGGGACATGGGTCCGCGCCTGTTCGAGGCGCGGCGCGAGGTGCGCGTCGTACTGGACCCGGGCCTGCTCGGCGGCCTGGGACACTTTCGGCGCGAGCCGTACCCGCGCCTCCTCGGCGGCCTGGGAGACCTTGGGCGCGAGCCGTACCCGCGCCTCCTGCGCGTAGTGCGCGGCCCTTTCCCTCGCCGTGTCGGCGTAGGGCGCCACCACTTCCGCGGCGTGCAGGACGCTGTCCTTCGCCGAGCCGGTCGCGGCGCGCACGCTGTCGATGCGGGTCACGGGTTCCTCCTCCTCGGTGGCGTACGTTCCATCGCTGTTCGTCGGCTGTCCACCCAATTGGGGATCATGCCTGTTCCGGTGGGATCGGGCCTGCGGGGGCGGGCATACGGGTGCCGATCGGGCATGCCGTCGACGATGCCACGGAACCGCTCCCCGCGCAGGAGGGCGCCGCGAGACGGGGAAAGGGCGGGCGTGCGAGGATCGGGGGGTTAAGAAGGCAGTCGACGAAAGGCATTTCCGTGGCCGACACCATCGCCACCCTCAAGACCAACCACGGCGACATCGTGATCAAGCTTTTCCCGGATCACGCCCCCAAGACGGTCGCGAACTTCGTCGAACTCGCCACCGGCGCGCGGGAGTGGGTGAACCCGACGACCGGCCAGAAGACCACGGACAAGCTGTACGACGGCACGGTCTTCCACCGCGTGATCGACGGCTTCATGATCCAGGGCGGCGACCCGCTGGGCAACGGCACCGGCGGCCCCGGCTACCGCTTCGCGGACGAGTTCCACCCCGAGCTGAAGTTCTCCAAGCCGTACCTGCTGGCCATGGCCAACGCCGGCCCGGGCACCAACGGCTCGCAGTTCTTCATCACCGTCGGCCCCACCCCGCACCTGAACAACCGCCACACCATCTTCGGTGAGGTCCTCCAGGGCGCCGAGGTCGTCGACGCGATCGCCAAGGTCGACACCGGCCGCAACGACCGTCCGAAGAACGACGTCGTCATCGAGAGCGTCGTCGTCACCCAGGGCTGAGCCCGCCCCCGGACCCTTCCGGGGAACCTTTGGCCCCGCTCGTCCGTGAAACAGGAGGAGCGGGGCAAAGCATTGTGTACGACCCACCCAAGACCCACCCGCGACGAGACACGACGAGCCAGGGGGACCAGTGGACCAGGCGCAAGGCGGCGGACGTCAGGAGGCTCCCGGCCTGCCCGGGTGTTACCGCCACCCCGACCGGGAGACCGGCGTGCGCTGCACCCGCTGCGAGCGGCCGATCTGCCCGGAGTGCATGGTCAGCGCGTCGGTGGGCTTCCAGTGCCCGGAGTGCGTGCGCAACGGCTCGGGTACGGGGCACGCGCCGGACGCGAACAGGCCGCGCACGATCGCCGGCGGCAGCATCGCCGAGGACCCCCGGCTGGTGACGAAGATCCTGCTCGGCATCTGCGCCGTCCTCTTCCTCGTCCAGCAGGTCAAGGGGAACGTCTTCACCGACCGGTTCGACCTGATCGGCCGGGCCTGGGTGCCCTACATCGACCCGACCGGATTCCAGGGCGTCGCCGAGGGCCAGTGGTACCGGCTGGTGACCTCAATGTTCCTGCACGGCAGTTACATCCACATCCTCTCCAACGGGCTGAGCCTGTGGTGGATCGGCGGCCCGCTGGAGGCGGCGCTCGGCCGGGCCCGGTACCTCGCGCTGTACTTCGTCTCCGGGCTGGCGGGCTCAGCCCTTACCTACCTGATCGCGGAGCCCCAAGCCGCCTCCCTCGGCGCCTCCGGCGCGATCTTCGGCGTCTTCGGCGCCATGGCCGTCCTCATGCGCCGCCAGCGCTACGACATGCGCCCCATGATCGCCATCTTGGTGATCAACCTCATCATCACGTTCGGCTGGAGCGGCATCGCCTGGCAGGCCCACGTCGGCGGTCTGGTCGCCGGTGTGATCATCGGCGCGGGCATGGTCTACGCGCCCCGCGAGAAGCGCACGATCGTCCAGTACGGCACCTGTGCACTGGTCCTCGCCGCAGTCGTGATCGTGACCCTCCTGAGAACCTCTCAGCTCACCTGAGCCCAGAGTTGTCCACAGTCTGTAGCGCACTCTGCGCACCCTGTGGAAGAACGGGTTCGCCCCCTGTCTCCGACCGGCGTTCTAGCAGGTCAGGCAGGGGGCGTACGCGTTTTCGAGGGGTTGTGGGTTCGTCGTACCGGCGTCAACGTCCTGGGAGTTATCCACAGATCGTCGTTCTTTTTCCCCACCGTGTGGACAACGAGCCCTGGCCTGTGGATAACTCCCCGAACAGCCCTGGGGAAAACTCCGGTACTAGGCCCCGGACCCCGTCACTTCCACTGCGTCGAGACACCGAACCCGGCGGCGATGAACCCGAACCCGACCACGATGTTCCAGTTCCCCAACGCGTCGAGGGGGAGGTCCCCGTCGGTCACGTAGAAGAGGACGATCCAGGCCAGCCCGATGAGGAACAGCGCGAGCATGACCGGTGCCACCCACCCCCGGCTGGTCAGCTTGATCGCGGTCGCCTGCTTCGCCGTGGGCGGCGTGTAGTCGGCCTTCTTACGGATGCGTGACTTCGGCACGAGGGTCTCTCCTGCTGGCAAGGGGGACACGGAGCGCTCCCCCGGGCGTCGGTTAGCGTAGTGCTTCCACGCCGCCGAAGGAGATAACGGTACGTTGAGCAATTCTGCCGACTCCCCCGGGACGGGTTCAACGGGTTCCGCCCCCGGTCGTACCGTTCGGGTCCGCCCGATGCGTCTCCTGACGGCCGGCGTCTTCGCTCTCGCGGGCCTGATCTTCTTCACCAGCTTCGACACCGCCAAGGGCACCGACATCCGTACGGACGCCTCGCTCCTCAAGCTCTCCGACCTCATCCAGCAGCGCAGCCGCAAGAACGGCGAGGTCGACGAGTCCAACGCGCGCCGCCGCGAGGAGGTCGAGAGACTCGCCGCGTCGGACGCCGGACGCTCCACCACCGAGGACCGGAAACTCGCCGCGCTGGAGCACAGCGCCGGCACCCAGGAGATCAAGGGCAAGGCCCTCACCGTCACCCTCAACGACGCCCCGCCGAACGCCACCGCGAAACTCCCCGGCTACCCCGCCCCCCAGCCCGACTACCTGGTCATCCACCAGCAGGACCTCCAGGCCGTCGTCAACGCGCTCTGGCAGGGCGGCGCCCAGGGCATCAAGGTGATGGACCAGCGCCTCATCTCCACCAGCGCCGTCCGCTGCGTCGGCAACACCCTGATCCTCCAGGGCCGCGTCTACTCGCCCCCGTACAAGATCCAGGCGGTCGGCGACCCCCGGAAGCTGAGGGACGCCCTCGCCGCGTCCAAGGCGATCCAGAACTACCGGGTGTACGTCGACGTCTACGGCCTCGGCTGGAAAGTCACCGACGACGGCACGGTGACGCTGCCCGGCTACTCGGGCACAGTGGATCTGCACTACGCCGAGCCTGTGGAGTAACCGGGGGGTCCCGTGTCCTTGCGGGGGTTCGTCAGGACCGTCAGCGAGCTGTGCGTGACCGTGGGCGCGGTGATCGTCCTCTTCGTGGTCTACGTCCTGTACTGGACCGGCGTCCGCGCCGACCACGACATGGCCGCGCAGATCGACGCGCTGGAGCACAGCTGGTCGAGCCCGGCGCCGGTCGCCTCGACACCCTCGTACCCCTACAAGAGCGCCAAGCCCTTCGCCGTCATGTACATCCCCCGGCTCGGTTTCACGTGGAACAAGCCCGTCCTCGAAGGGACCGCCGTCGGGACCCTGAAGAAGGGGCTCGGGCACTACGCGGACACCGCCGTTCTCGGGGGCGTCGGCAACTTCGCCGTCGCGGGGCACCGGCGGACGTACGGAGATCCGTTCAAGGACTTTCCCGAGCTGCGCCGGGGTGACGCGGTCGTGGTCGGCGACGGGACCACCTGGTTCACGTATCGGATCGACAAAGGGCCCTACAAAACCGTACCCACCGACGTTGAGGTGATCGCCCCTGTGCCACGTAAGTCGGGGTACACGGCGCCGGGCCGGTACCTCACGCTGACCACGTGCGATCCGGAGTGGGGCCACAGCCACCGGCTCGTCGTCTGGGCGCACCTGGACTCCACGACGCCTGTGGACGAAGGCAGGCCCCCGGCGCTGCGCCGTTAGTCTGGTGCGGTACGGCGTGAGTCTGGTGCCGTGGTACGACGGAAGGGACGGCATGTACGGCTGGATCTGGCGGCATCTGCCAGGCAATGCGTGGATCAAGGCACTGGTGTCGATCGTGCTGGTCCTCGCTGTCGTCTACGTCCTCTTCCAGTACGTCTTCCCGTGGGCCGAACCGCTGCTTCCCTTCAACGATGTGACGGTGGACAACCATTGACATCCTCCCCCAGCTGAAGCGGGGGATTTCTGGCTCAGGCTGCCTGCGGGAGCGGCGCTCCCGGAGGTCTTCCGCCATCAGCACCAGCCGGGTTGAGACCAGCCCGGACGAGCATCACGTGGGCGGAGTTCTTGTCCCTGGGGGACACGGCTCCGCACGCGGTGCACGTATAGGTTCGTTCGGAGAGGGGGAGTGCGTGCTTGGTTCTCGCACCGCACTCGGAGCAGTCCATCGTGGTGTGGGCCGGGTGCACGAGGTGCACGATACGGCCGTGTTTGCGGGCCATCTCGGTCAGCGCGGTCCTGGTCGCGCCGATCGCTGCGTCAGCGGCCTTGCGGGCCATCGTCGACTTCGCGAGGAACTTCGGCCTGAAGTCCTCGACGGCGAGCTGGTCGAAGTCACGCACGACCCTCTTCGCCCACTTGCGGCCGGTGTCCTGCCGCTGCCGGGCGACCTTCTTGTGGACCTTCGCCGCCGCGCGGGACGCCTTCCGGTAACCCTTCGACGCGGCTTTCCCGCGCGCGGGCTTCCGGCGGGCCATCTGCTTCTGGTACCGGGCGAGTTTCCGTGCGGCCGTCTTCCCGTGCTGGGCGTGTGGCAGGTCGTGCGCGTCGGAGGTGGTGGTGGCGGTCTCCTTGACGCCCCAGTCGATACCGATCGCCCGGCCCGTCGCGGGCAGCGGTTCGACAGCGGTCTTCACGACGAACGAGGCGTACCAGTGGCCGAGGCTGTCCCGGTACACCCGGACCGAGGTGGGGTCGGTGGGCAGGTCGCGGGACCACACCACGGTCAGGCTGATGCCGCCCGCGAGGTGCAGGCGGCCGTCCTTCAGCCGGAACCCGCGCCGGGTGTAGTTCATCGACGGCAGAGCGTCACGCTTGCGCTTGATCCGGGGCATCCCGGCGCGCTGCCGCATCGGCAGCCCCGCCTTGATGTCCTTCAACGCCTTGGCGCGGGACCTGCCGAAGTCACGGATGATCTGCTGCTGCGGCACCGAAGCACCTTCACGCAGCCACTCCATGGAGGTGCGGGCCTCGGTCAGCAGTTTGTCGAGCTGCGCCGGACCGCACGTCGCCTTCTCCGTAGTGTCCTTGTTCATGCCGTGGATCTTGCGGGACATGGCCACGCATTCGTTCCACACCCAACGGCAGCGCGCCCACTCGGCATTGAGTCCGGCGAGCGCGGTGGACGACACACGGAGGCGGTAGGTGTACCGGGCGTGCCCGGACTCCTCACTCGCCTGCTGTCGTGTCGTCATGCCACCATTCTGCCACTAGGATTGGAGTATGAATCATGAAGAAACCCGCATCACGCTCCGCCTGCCCACCGACCTCCACGCCTGGCTCACAGCACAGGCCAAGGCGAACCGACGGTCACTCAACTCCGAGATCCTCCACCGCGTCGAGGGCGACTACCGTGCCACCGCGGCAGGCGCTGAATCGCCCTGACGGCGATTCGGTTACCCCTATCCTGCTCCGCAGGAGTCCGATTCTCCCCCGCAAGCGGGAGGTGCCCCCACCCCGGCCTGAAGGCCGGGGCATCCTCGGAGGAACCCGGTGAGCGCGCGCATTCTCGTCGTCGACAACTACGACAGCTTCGTCTTCAACCTGGTCCAGTACCTGTACCAGCTGGGCGCCGAGTGCGAGGTCCTGCGCAACGACGAGGTCTCCACGGCCCACGCGCAGGACGGCTTCGACGGCGTCCTGCTGTCGCCCGGCCCGGGTACGCCCGAGGAGGCCGGCGTCTGTATCGACATGGTCCGGCGCTGCGCCGCGACCGGCGTCCCCGTCTTCGGCGTGTGCCTCGGCATGCAGTCCATGCAGGTCGCGTACGGCGGCGTCGTCGACCGCGCGCCCGAGCTGCTGCACGGCAAGACGTCCCTCGTCGAGCACGAGGGCCGCGGCGTCTTCACCGGCCTGCCCTCGCCGTTCACCGCGACCCGGTACCACTCGCTCGCCGCGCTGCCGCAGACCGTCCCCGCCGAGCTGGAGGTCACCGCGCGCACCCAGGACGGCATCATCATGGGCCTGCGCCACCGCGAACTCCCCGTCGAGGGCGTCCAGTTCCACCCCGAGTCCGTCCTCACCGAGCACGGCCACCTGATGCTCGCCAACTGGCTCGCCGAATGCGGCTACACGGACGCCGTCGCCAGATCCACCGGCCTCGCGCCGGTCGTGGGCAGGGCCACCGCGTGACCGCGCTGCGCCCGGAGCGCGAGGAGGCGTACGGGGCCGCTCCGTACGACTCCGGGGGGCCGTACGGCGGGGAGAGCTACGAGGCTGCCGGCGTTCCCGTCGCTCCCCTCGACGAAGAGACCGTCGCCCTGCGGATACCCGAGCAGCCCCACGGCGGTGAGCCCATATCCGCGTCTGCGGGGACGGCAGCCGCACCCGGCTCTCTCGCCCCCCTCGGGGGACGCGCGGCCCGCAGAAAGGCCGCCAAGGGCCGCCGCGGGCGTGTCGTCGCCGCACCGGCGGAGGAGTCCCGGCCGCTCGGCCAGGGCGCCCGCCCGCTGTCCCGCGTCGAGGCCCGCCGCCAGGCGAAGGCGCGCAAGCCCAGCCCCGCCGTCCTCGCCAGCCGCGCGCTCGGCGAGATGTTCATCACCACCGGCGTCCTCATGCTCCTGTTCGTCGGCTACCAGCTCTGGTGGACCAACGTCCGCGCGCACGCGCAGGCCGGCAGCGAGGCCGACCAGCTCCAGAAGGACTGGGCCAGCGGCAAGGGCGCTCCCGGCACGTTCTCCGCCGGGCAGGGGTTCGCCCTCCTCCACATCCCCAAGCTCGACGTCGTCGTCCCCATCGCCGAGGGCGTCAGCAACAAGAAGGTCCTCGACAAGGGGATGGTCGGGCACTACGGCGAAGGCACCCTCGCCACTCCGATGCCGGACGCCAAGACCGGGAACTTCGGACTCGCCGGGCACCGCAACACCCACGGCGAACCGTTCCGGTACATCAACCGTTTGCAGCCCGGTGACGCGATCGTCGTAGAGACCCAGGACGAGTACTACGTCTACAAGATGGCCTCGATGCTGCCGGTCACCTCGCCCAGCAATACCAGCGTTCTCAACGCCGTTCCGCCCGGTTCCGGCTTCACCCGGCCCGGCCGCTACATCACCCTCACGACCTGTACCCCGGAGTTCACCAGTAAGTACAGATTGATCGTCTGGGGCAAGATGGTCGAGGAACGGCCGCGCAGCAAGGGAAAGCCGGATGCGCTCGTCGAGTAGGGGCAGACAGACGTGACAGCGACGACCGACGGGACGACCACCCTGGACACCGGGTCCCCCGCGCCCCGCCGCAAGGGCGGACGCCTCGCCACCGCCGTGAGCGTCCTCGGCGAACTCCTCATCACCGCCGGTCTCGTCCTCGGGCTCTTCGTCGCGTACTCCCTCTGGTGGACCAACGTCATCGCCGACCGGGAGGCCGCGAAACAGGGCGACAAGGTCCGCGAGACCTGGTCCAGGCCGGCCGGGCCCGGCGCCCTCGACACGAAGGACGGCATCGGCTTCCTCCACGTCCCCGCGATGGACAACGGCGAGGTCCTGGTCGAGAAGGGCACGTCCTCCGACGTCCTGAACGAAGGCGTCGCCGGCTACTACACCGACCCCGTCCAGGCGACCCTTCCGGGCAGCGGCAAACAGGGCAACTTCACCCTCGCCGCCCACCGTGACGGCCACGGCGCCAAGTTCCACAACATCGACAAGCTGAAGAACGGCGACCCGATCGTCTTCGAGACGCGGGACACGTGGTTCATCTACAAGGTCTACTCCACCCTCCCCGAGACCTCGAAGTACAACGTCAAGGTCCTCTCCCAGATCCCGAAGGAGTCGGGGACGGAGAAGGCGGGGCACTACATCACGCTGACTACTTGTACGCCGGTGTATACGAGCCGGTATCGGTACGTGGTGTGGGGGGAGCTGGTGCGGACGGAGAAGGTGGATGGGAAGAGGACGCCGCCGAGGGAGTTGAGGTGAGGTCCTTAAAGGACCTCACCTCCTGTGGATAACTCGGCTGACTGAAGTCCTTCAAGGACTTCAGTCGTTCACACCGCGCTCATCACCCGCCGCAGCCTCGCCTTGTGCTGCCGGAGCCTCCTCTCCACGGCCTGCACATCCGCCCGTAGCGACACCAACTCCTTGCGGTGCTCTCCCGACGTCTCGATGAGCGCGTTGAACATAGGGACGACGGTCTTGCTGAGGATGTGGACGATGCGCTCGTCGATGCGGTCATCCACAGCCTGGAGGAAGGGGTCGGAGAGCCTGTGGACAGAGTTATCCACAGGCTGGGAACGGGCCATGTACTCCATGTCGAGGAGGTACACACGCACCTGACGTGCGGTTTCGCTGTCGCGGAGCAGCATGGCGACGTTGAGGACGGCTCGGCGGGAGAAGAGGGCGAGCGAGGCTGTGCGCGACCGGATCCCACTGACTTCCTTGAAGGAAGTCAGTTCTGTACCTGTCAGAACTCGGTAGCCGTTGGTTCCGAGTTCCTGTCGGTGGTCATGAACCAGAGAGGTGATGGCGGTCACCCCCACCCCGAAGTACGCCGCCACCATCGCCGTCGTCACATGCACCCCATCCGGCAGCAACGCCAGCACCTTGACCCGGTCCAACACCTCCGTCCGCTCCGCCACGCTCTCCCGCAGTGACTTGGACTCCAGCAGCACGGTTTCGTTGATCATGTCCTGCAAACGAGTGAACCGATCCGAAGACACGATCGACATACGAACGGATGAGCAACGAAAAACCCCGGCCCCCTCAGGACGAGGGAACCGGGGTTTTCACGGTGTGACCGGACGTCAGTCCTCCGTGCGGAACGCCGCCCCGTTGAGCCCGCCGAAGAAGCCGCCGCCGCCGTTGTTGCCCCCGTTGTTGTTACCGCCGTTGTCCTGGGCGAGCACGGTGACCGTCTGCCCCGGCTGGACCGTCTGCCCGGGACCGGGGTTGGAGTTGATCACGCGGGCGTTGTCGTCCTGGGACCCGATGACGTTGACCTGGAGCCCGAGGTTCGAGAGCGCCTGCTTGGCGTCCTTCAGCGACATGCTGGTCAGGTTGGACGGGATCTGGAGCTGAGCCTGGCCGACCTGGATGTTGATCGTGGTGTCCTTGTCCACCTGCTGACCGATCGACGGGTTGGTCGAGACGACCTTGCCGTTCTGGTTCTGGTCCTGGACCTGGACGTTGTTGCAGGACCCGGCCGTCAGGTTGTTCTGCTCGATCCGGGACTTGGCGTCCTCGCAGCTGAGCCCGGTGACGTCCGGAACGGTCTCCTTGGCCGCCGCCTTCGCGACGGTCAGCGTGATGGTCGACCCCTTCTCGACCTGATCGCCGAGCTTGGGGTCCTGCGCCAGAACCGTGCCCGCCGCCTCGGTGGACTCCTGCGTCACGGTCTTGACGTTGAACTCGTACCCGTCGCCCTCAAGCTTCTCCGTGGCCTTGTCCACGTCCTCGCCGAGAACACTGGGAACAGCCACCTTCGGCGCCCCGGTGGAGATGACGAGCTTGACCGTCGTCTGCTTGTCGACGGTCGCGCCCGCCGCCGGGTCCTGGGAACAGACCTTCCCGGTCTCGGCGTTCTCGCAGGGCTTTTTCTCGGCGACCGCGACCTGGAGATCGCCGTTGATGGCTGTCTGGCGCGCCTGTTGTTCCGTCTGCCCGACGAAGGACGGCACCGGGGTGGTGTCGTTCTTGGCCCCGTCACTCCCGTTCGTGACGTACCACCCGATGAGCACCGCCCCCACCAGCACCAGCACCGCGGCCAACGCCAGCACGATCGTCGACGTGTTCGACTTCTTCTGCTGACGCCGCCGGGCCGGCCGGTCGTCGTACCCGGCGAACCCCCCGTCATCGGGGTTCATCGGCGGCAACATGGTCGTCGCCCCCGAGTCGGACCGCAGCGCGGTGGTCGCCTGGTCGTCGCCGTAGCCGCCGTATCCGACCGCGCCGAACGCGGCGGTGGCCTGGACCGGCTGGCCGTCGAGGCACGCCTCGATGTCGGCGCGCATCTGGTCGGCGGACTGGTAGCGGTAGTTGGGGTCCTTGACGAGCGCCTTGAGGACGATCGCGTCCATCTCCGGGGTGATCTCCGGATCGAAGACGGACGGCGGCTGCGGCTCCTCGCGGACGTGCTGGTAGGCGACGGCGACGGGGGAGTCACCGACGAAGGGCGGTCGTACGGTGAGCAGCTCGTACAGCAGGCAGCCGGTGGAGTACAGGTCGGAGCGCGCGTCGACCTGCTCCCCCTTCGCCTGCTCCGGCGAGAGGTACTGAGCCGTGCCGATGACCGCGGAGGTCTGCGTCATCGTCATCCCGGAGTCGCCCATCGCGCGGGCGATGCCGAAGTCCATGACCTTGACCTGGCCGGTGCGCGTCAGCATGACGTTCGCCGGCTTGATGTCGCGGTGGACGATGCCGCTGCGGTGCGCGTACTCCAGTCCCTGGAGGATGCCGACGGTCATCTCCATCGAGCGCTCGGGCAGCAGCTTGCGCCCGGAGTGCAGGAGTTCGCGGAGCGTGGAGCCGTCGACGTACTCCATGACGATGTACGGGATCGAGACCCCGTCGAGGTAGTCCTCGCCCGTGTCGTAGACCGCCACGATCGCGGGATGGTTGAGCGAGGCGGCCGACTGGGCCTCCCGGCGGAACCTGGCCTGGAAGGAAGGGTCGCGCGCGAGGTCCACGCGCAGCGTCTTCACCGCCACGGTGCGGC
The DNA here is from genome assembly GCF_055409605.1 of Streptomyces saintjeani. NCBI lineage: Bacteria > Bacillati > Actinomycetota > Actinomycetes > Kitasatosporales > Streptomycetaceae > Streptomyces > Streptomyces saintjeani. The sequence goes on from NZ_CP189624.1 coordinate 4,835,398, forward strand.
CAAGGCGGGTGTCATGCGCGAGGTAGACCTCCGCCATGCCACCACGGCCGAGCACCTGGCCCAGCTCGTACCGGCCGCCGAGGCGACGCGGCTCTTCCATAGCTTGTTACCAGCCCTCTCCGTCGGTCCCGACCGGCACACACGCCCGGTCGGCGGCTGCCGTCCGGGGATACGCTACCCGGCTCGTTCTGTCTCACCTGGCCAAGCCCGTTACTCGATACAGGACCGGTATCGCAACGTGCACCGATGCGCGGATTACGTGAGCGGGGTCACTTCTTGTTGCCGATGACCGCCTGCATCACGGCCTTCGCCACCGGCGCGGCGAGACCGCCGCCGGTGATGTCCTCACGGACGGCGGAACCGTCCTCGACGACCACGGCCACGGCCACCGGCGAGGAGCCGTCGCCCAGCTTGGCGTAGGAGATGAACCAGGCGTACGGCTTCTCGCTGTTGTTCAGGCCGTGCTGCGCGGTACCGGTCTTGCCGCCGACGGTGATGCCGGGGATCTGCGCGTTCTTGCCGGTACCCGTCTTCACGACCGTCTCCATCATCTGCTGCACCTTCTGCGCGGTGGCGGAGGAGACGGCCTGGGAGAGCTCCTTGGGTTCGGTGGTCTCCAGGGTGTCGAGGTTGGGGGACTTGAGGGAGTCCACCATGTACGGCTTCATCAGCTTGCCGTCGTTGGCGATGGCCGCGGCGACCATGGCCATCTGGAGCGGGGTGGCCCGGGTGGAGCCCTGGCCGATGCCGTCGAGCGCGTTCTGCGGCCGGTTGTCCTCGGGGTAGACGGACTCGGCGGCGCGCACCGGGACGTCCAGCTTGCCCTCGTTGAAGCCGAACTTCGTGGCCTGCTCGATCATCTTCTTGTTGCCGACGTTGTCGGACATCTTCGCGAAGACGGTGTTGCAGGACACTTCGAGCGCGTACTCCAGGGTCGCGTTCTCGCAGTCGCCGTGCTCGTTGGTGAGGTCGGTCTTGGTCTGCGGCAGCTGGAACGGGTCCGGGGTGTCGGTCTTGTCGTCGATCCCGGAGACGATCCCGTTCTCCAGCGCGGCGGCGGCGGTGACGACCTTGAACGTCGACCCCGGCGGGTACGTCTCGCGCAGCGCCCGGTTCAGCATCGGGTCGTCGGGGTCGCTCTTCTTCTGTACGGCGTTCCACGCCTCGCCGTCGGCCTTGGACTGCCCGGCGAACTTCGAGGGGTCGTACGAGGGGGTCGAGACCAGCGCGAGGATCTTGCCGGTGGTCGGGTCGATCGCGGCGGCGGCGCCCTTCTTGCCGGCGAGACCCTCGTACGCGGCCTTCTGCGCGGCGGCGTTGAGGGTGGTGACGACGCTGCCGCCCGCGCGCTGCTTGCCGGTGAGCATGTCGAGGGTGTTGCGGAAGAAGAGGCGGTCGTCGGTGCCCGAGAGGATGCCGTCCTCCAGGTTCTCCAGGAAGTTGGAGCCGTACGCCTGCGACGAGAACCCGGTGACCGGCGCCCACATCGGGCCGTCCTTCCAGGTCCGCTTGTACTTGTAGTCCCCGGTGGTCTCCACCGAGCCGGTGATCGCCTTGCCGTTCACGATGATGTCGCCGCGCGGGATCGAGTACCGGGTGATCGGCACCCGCCGGTTCTTGTCGTCGGTGGCCAGCTCGTTCGCCTTGACGTACTGGAGCCAGTTCCCCCGCACCAGCAGGGCGAGGATCAGCAGACCGCAGAAGATCGCGACGCGGCGCAGGGGCTTGTTCATGAGGGTCGGACCACCTGGGTCATCTCGGCGTCGGGGTTCGAGGCGGGGGCCGGGGCCGGGCGGCGGGCCGTGTCGCTGATGCGGATGAGGATGCCGATGAGCGCCCAGTTGGCGATGACGGAGGACCCGCCGTACGCGAGGAACGGCATCGTCATACCGGTCAGCGGGATGAGGCCCATGACACCGCCGGCGACGACGAACACCTGGAGGGCGAACGCGCCGGACAGGCCGATGGCGAGGAGCTTGCCGAACGGGTCGCGCGCGGCGAGCGCCGTACGGATGCCGCGCTCCACGATCAGCCCGTACAGCAGGAGCAGGGCCATCAGGCCGGCCAGGCCCAGTTCCTCGCCGAAGGTGGCGAGGATGAAGTCGGAGTTCGCGGCGAACTTGATCAGCTCGGAGTGGCCCTGGCCCCAGCCGGTGCCGAGCGTGCCGCCGGAGCCGAACGCCCACAGCGCCTGCATGGCCTGCTCGGAGTGGCCGATGATGCCCTGCTGGGAGAGCTTGTACTCGCCCATCGGGTCGAGCCACGCCTGGACGCGCTGCTGGACGTGCGACTCGAAGCTCGCGACGCCGACCGCGCCGACCGAGGACATCAGCAGACCGAAGACGATCCAGCTGGTCCGCTCGGTGGCGACGTACAGCATGATCACGAACATGCCGAAGAACAGCAGGGACGTCCCCAGGTCGGTCTCGAAGACCAGGATGAGGATCGACAGGAACCAGACCACGAGGATCGGCCCGAGGTCACGCCCGCGCGGCAGGTAGAGACCGAGGAACCGGCGGCTGGCGAGCGCGAGAGCGTCCCGCTTCACCATCAGGTACCCGGCGAAGAAGATCGCGAGCACGATCTTCGCGAACTCCCCCGGCTGGATGGAGAACCCGGCGACCGAGATCCAGATCTTCGCGCCGTAGATGTTCTGCCCGAGCCCGGGGACCAGCGGCAGCAGCAGCAGGAAGATCGCGCCGGCCATCGAGATGTACGTGTAACGCTGGAGGACGCGGTGGTCCTTCAGGAAGATCAGGACGACGATGAAGAGCGCGATGCCCATCCCCGTGTACAGGAGCTGCCGGGGCGCCGCGTTGCCCGCCTGGTCGGCGTTCTGGAGGAACTTCGACTGGTCGAGCCGCCAGATCGCGACCAGCCCGAGCCCGTTGAGCAGCGTCGCCAGCGGCAGCAGCAGCGGGTCGGCGTACGGCGCGAACTTCCGTACGACGAGGTGTGCGACGCCGGCCAGCAGACCGAGTCCCAGGCCATAGCTGAGCAGCCCCGCGGGGACCTGCTCGTTGATGGCGAGGCCCACGTTGGCGTAGGCGAACACCGGGATGAGGACGGCGAACACCAGCAGTCCCAGCTCGGTGTTGCGTCTGCTCGGCGCGCCGATGGCACCGATCGTGGACGTGTGGTGCGTCGGTGTGTTGGTAGTACTGCTCATCGTGTGACGGGGCCTCTCACGGCTTGCCTCTTGCTTGCCTCACGGCTCGCTACTGCTTGCCGCACAGCGAGACGACCTGCTCCTCCTCCTGAGAGAGAGACGGCCCGGGGCTCGGGGTGGCCGACGGGCTGGCCGCCGGGGACGGGGACGCGTTCGGTCCCGGGCTCTGCGTACCCGCCGTGGCCGACGGGCCCGGCGACGGCTTGGACGCGGACGACGAGGATCCGGTTCCCGAACTCCCCTCCTGCGCCTGCTTCTTGCACGCGGACGCCTGGATCGACAGCTCGTCGAGTTTCTTCTGGGCGCCCTTCAGGCTGGACGCCGGGATCGTCTCCTCGACCTGCTTCTGCTGGTACTGCGGGAGGTACTTGAGTTCGATCTCGGGGTGGTCCTTCTCGACCTTCGAGAGCGAGACCCAGGCGAGGTCCTGGCTGATCCCCCGGTACAGCGCGAGGTGCTCGCCCTTGGCGGCGACGTAGTACTGCGTCTGCGTCCACCGCCAGCCGCCGTACAGACCGGCGCCGACGACCGCGAGGGCGAGCGCGCTGTAGAGCGAGACCTTGAGCCACTTACGGCTCTTGCGGGGCTTGACGAAGTCGTCCTCGGAGTAGTCGCCGAAGCCGTCGGTGGAGATGAAACCGGTCACGTCCCCCGATCCGGGGGGCCCGAACTCGCCGCCGCCGGGGTTCGCGCGGTGCCGTCCGAGGCTCGCGGCGCGTCCGGCCGGGGTCTGCATGATGCCGTTGTCGTGCGGCAGCTGGAGCTGGTTCTCGGCGACCGCGCCGACGACCACGGGGGTGTCGTACAGCTGGCTCGCGAGGGTGTCGCCGGTGTCGAGGTCGAGGACGTCCGCGACGATCACGGTGATGTTGTCGGGGCCGCCGCCGCGCAGGGCGAGCTGGATGAGCTCCTGGATGGTCTCGTGGGGCCCCTGGTAGCTGGCCAGGGTCTCTTCGAGGGTCTGGTGGGAGACGACGCCGGAGAGGCCGTCGGAGCAGATCAGATACCGGTCGCCCGCCCTGACCTCGCGGATCGAGAGGTCGGGTTCGACGTGTTCGGCGGAGCCGAGGGCGCGCATCAGCAGGGAGCGCTGGGGGTGGGTCGTCGCCTCCTCCTCGGTGATCCGGCCCTCGTCGACGAGGCGCTGCACCCAGGTGTGGTCCTGCGTGATCTGCGTGAGGACGCCGTCGCGCAGCAGGTAGGCGCGCGAGTCTCCGACGTGTACGAGGCCGAGGCGCTGGCCCGTCCACAGCAGAGCCGTCAGGGTCGTCCCCATGCCTTCGAGCTGGGGGTCCTCGTCGACCAGCGAGCGCAGCTGGTCGTTGGCGCGCTGGACGGCCGTGGCGAGGGAGGTGAGGACGTCCGAGCCGGGGATGTCCTCGTCGAGCGCGACGATCGTGGAGATCGCCTCGGAGGAGGCGACCTCGCCGGCGGCGGCGCCGCCCATGCCGTCCGCGATGGCGAGCAGGCGGGGGCCGGCGTATCCGGAGTCCTCGTTGCCCTCGCGGATCATGCCCTTGTGCGATCCGGCGGCGAAGCGCAGGGAGAGACTCATGCGCACCTCACCGGTCGGTTCGGCGTAAGGCCGGTCGTGTCGAGCCACACTGCCCACCCTCCGGTCGGGAGCTCGCTCCGCTCGCGCTCATTCATGATGCAGCACTACTTCCGCAGCTCGATGACGGTCTTGCCGATGCGGATCGGGGCGCCCAGCGGGATCGGTGTGGGGGTCGTCAGCCGCGTTCGGTCGAGGTACGTGCCGTTGGTGGAGTTGAGGTCCTCGACGATCCAGTTGCCGTCGCGGTCCGGGTAGATCCTGGCATGGCGGCTGGAGGCGTAGTCGTCGTCCAGCACGATCGTCGAGTCGTGCGCCCGGCCCAGGGTGATGGTCTGGCCCTGGAGGGCGACGGTCGTGCCGGTGAGGGTGCCCTCGGAGACGACCAGCTTGGTGGGTGCGTTACGGCCCCGGCGGCCCCCGGAGGCGGGCTGCTGGCGCTGCTGCGGGGGCGCGGCGGCGGCCTGCTGCTGCCGTCGTCCCTGTTGCGCGTTCTGGTCACCGCCCCGCCGGGAGCGCTGCGAGCCGCGCTGGGTGACGCGCGTACCGAACAGGTCGCTGCGGATGACCTGTACGGCCACGATCACGAACAGCCACAGTACGGCCAGGAAACCCAGCCGCATGACCGTCAGGGTCAGCTCTGACATTGCCCCCGCTTCACCCTTCGGCTTGCCTGTAGATAACGGTGGTGCTGCCCACGACGATCCGCGAGCCGTCGCGGAGCGTAGCGCGGGTGGTGTGCTGTCCGTCCACCACGATGCCGTTCGTGGACCCGAGGTCCTGGACGGTGGAGGGCGAACCGGTACGGATCTCGCAGTGCCGGCGCGAGACGCCCGGGTCGTCGATGCGCACGTCGGCGTCGGTGGAGCGGCCGAGGACCAGGGTCGCGCCGGAGATCTGGTGGCGGGCGCCGTTGATCTCGATCCAGTGCCGGGCGCGGGAACCGGGGGCGGGCGCACCGGCGAGGCCGCCGCCCTGTCCTGCCTGGCCCGCTTGTCCCGCGGTGGGCGGGTAGCCGTATCCGGGGCGCCCGGGCGGCGGGGAGGCGGGCATGGGGGGTGCGCCGTACGGAGCCGGGGCGGCCGGTCTGCCGGCCGCGGGGGCCTGCTGGTCGGTCGAGCCGGAGAGGGTGCGGCTGCGGACCCGGTACAGGCCCGTGTCCAGGTCGTCCGCCTTCTCCAGGTTGACCTTGATCGGCCCCATGAAGGTGTAGCGCTGCTGCTTCGCGTAGTCCCGCACCATCCCGGCCAGTTCGTCACCGAGCTGTCCGGAGTAGGGGCTGAGGCGCTCGTGGTCGGGCGTGCTCAGCTCGACGATGAAGTCGTTGGGGACGACGGTCCGGTCCCGGTTCCAGATCTGGGCGTTGTTGTCGCACTCGCGCTGGAGCGCTCCGGCGATCTCCACGGGCTGGACCTCGGACTTGAAGACCTTGGCGAAGGTGCCGTTGACCAGCCCTTCCAGGCGTTGTTCGAACTTCTTCAGAACTCCCATGGGGCACCTCCTCCGTCGTGACGGCTCGGTCGTTGTCGCTGCGGGCCGTGCTGTTCGAACGTCTCGTGCTGTTGCTCGTACTGCTTACTGATCGTATCCACGCGGCGGTGAAAGAGCCGGTTCCCCTTTCGCGCCGTGCTGCCGAGGATCGTAGAGGCGCTCACGGACCAGTGTCCCGCACCTGACTGTGCACCTGCTCCGGCTTCCCGGGAGACGGGGGAACACCGGTACGAGGTTGATACGTGTCACTCACCGGGGCGGGACGGTGGGTACCCCTGTGTGACAAGTGAGGTGAAGGGGCCGGATCCCCCGTGGTAATGTTTTCCACGTCGGAAGGGGCCAGCCCGCAGGGGCCGGAGCCCGGAAGACACACCCAATGCGCGGGTGGCGGAATAGGCAGACGCGCTGGATTCAGGTTCCAGTGCCCGAAAGGGCGTGGGGGTTCAACTCCCCCCTCGCGCACAGTGAGAAACCCCTCAGGTCATCGACCTGGGGGGTTTCTTCATGCGTTGGCTCCGGCTTGTGCGGTGTGATGTCCGTCCTGGTGTGAGGTGTCTCTCACCAGGGCGCGTACGAGATGGTCAGGGGGTCTGGCCCTCGTTGCGTGGGGTGCGGATCCACTCGTTGCCGCCCAGGGGGTAGTCCCAGATGTCCCGGCCGTCGTCGGCGCTCGTGCGGAACGGGGTGCCCTCGTTGTCGATGTGGACGGTGCCGGTGCGGGTGCCGCTCGACCACTTCAGGGTGAGGTCCCAGCGGACGTCGTGCGCGGTCGTCGTCGCGTTGATGTAGAAGACCTCCGGGTCCGATTCGCTGACCTTGTACGGGAAGCCGCGCTGGCCGCCCTTCACCGTCACCGCCGGGCTGCCCTGGTCCAGGTCGACCGCGAACGACTTCGTCTCCACGTTGCCGCCGCAGCCCGAGCCCATGCCGTACACGTTCCACGCGAGCGGGGCGTGCTTGGTCAGGATGCGGACGTTCAGGGACTCCAGGACGACCGTCTCGCGGCCCGTGCCCTGGAGCGTCAGGCCGATCATCTGCTGGTTCGCGGAGACCGCGCCGTTCGCCGCCGCCCAGCGGGGGGCGTCGGGTTCCGGTGCGGGCGGGCCCATCTGGGCGGGTTCGCTGTCCACGAGGAACTCCTGACTACAGGGGGACTCGTAGACGTACGGGCGGACGCCGACCGTCAGGGGGGTGCCGGTGGGTTCGGGGGCGGCTTGCGGGGCCGACGCCGAGGGGGCTGTCGTCGAGGAGGCCGTCGTCGAGGGGGACGTGGAGGGGCTCGGTGAGGGGGCGGGGGAGCGGGGTGCCGAGGGGGCGGTGGGGGTGGGGTTGGTGAGACCGGCCGCTTTCCCGTCCGGGGAGGCTTCGTCCGGGCGGTTCGCGACCAGGGCCGCGGCGGTGAGGGCGGTGACCAGCGCCGCTGCGGCGATGAGGGTGGCTTTGCGGGGGAGCCTGCGGGAGGGGGGCGGGCCTTCGAGGGTGTCGGGGGTTTCGGCGGGGGCGGCCGGAGTGGCGGGGGCTGTGGGGGTGGCGGGCCGCTTGGCCCAGCTCGGGGTGGTCTCGGGCGGCGGTGAGGTCTCGGGGCTCGGGGGCTTCGTGGCGGCCGGTGGCGTCGGCGCTGTCTCGCCGGGCGGCTCGACAGGGACGTACGGGTCCGTCGTCTCCTTCGTACGGCGTCTGCGCGCCGTGTCCGCGAGGATCCAGTGGCGGTGGAGGTCCACCAGCTCGTCGGGGGTCGCGCGGCAGGCTCGGGCGAGGCGTTCGACGGGGGCGTACTCGGGGGGTACGGCGGTGCCGTTGCAGTAGCGGTGGAGCGTCGACGTACTCATGTGGAGGCGCTTGGCGAGGGTGCCGTAGCTGAGTCCTGAACGGTCCTTGAGGGTGCGCAGCCGCGCCGCGAACTCCTCGATGTCGTCGGCCCCCACCGTCGCTGACACCTGTCGCTCCCTCTTCCCGTGTCCCGTTCGCGCGTTCCAGGCGGACCGCGTTCCCCCTGGTGGGAGTGTGTTTTTCCGTTCCGGCGTCCCCAACTGGGCGCTGGGCGTGGCAGTTGGGACGGATCACCCCACAAGCTCGGGTCATCCAAGCACCACACCGACCCGAACGACTAAGGGGCAGCTCAGCCATGTCCGGTTTCCGTACCTCCCGTACCCGTCGTGTCCGTCTCGTGAGCGCCGCGGCGGGCGTCGTGATGGCCGCGTTGTCGATGACCGCCTGCAAGGACGGGACGGGGGTCGATGTCACCGGGGCGCCGGTGCCGGCGTCCTCCTCGGACGCGCCGCCCGCTTCCGCTCCGGCTCAGGGTTCGACCTCTGGTGGGGCTTCGACGTCCGGTGGGTCCGCTTCGACGGGGGGTTCGTCGGGCGGCTCTTCGGCCGGTAAGGAATCCTCCGTTTCCGGCGGCACCTCCGGGGGTACGTCAGGTGGCTCCACCGGCAAGCCCTCCACCGCCAAGCCCTCCGCCGGGAAGTCCGCCTCGCCCGTCACCTGCGAGGGGTCCAACACCAAGACCGTCGCCGCGCCCGTCAACCGGCCCGTCAACCACATGCTGCTGACCGTCACCAACACCGGCGGCAAGCCCTGCTTCCTGTACTACTACCCGGCCGTCAGGTTCACCGGTGCGCAGTCCGTGCCGCCGGTCATCGAGGACTCGCAGCCGCAGGCCGTCGTCACGCTGGAACCGGGGCAGTCCGGGTACGCCGGGGTCGCGCTCTCGGCGACCGACGGCAGCGCCTCGGGCGGCCGTACGGTGAAGTCGCTGGCGGTGTACTTCTACGGCCGTGACCTGGACGGCGGCAGCGTCGGCACCGGCGCCAAACCGAAGCTGCCCGCCGGGGGCGTCTACATCGACGACTCCCTCAAGGTGACGTACTGGCAGCAGGACATGGCGGACGCCCTGATGTGGTGAACGGATCGCGCGGGTCGCTAAGTTGACCCGCATGGTTCAGGGGGCGGGCAGTGTGGCGCGGCGTCGGCACGCGGCGGAGAAGAAGCAGGCGGGGGTCGGGCGCTCGTCCGTCCTGATGGCGCTGGGGACGGTCGTGTCGCGGGCGACGGGGCTGATCCGGCAGGTGCTCCAGGCGGCGGCGCTCGGCACGGGGTTGCTGGCCAGCACGTACAACACGGCCAACACCGTGCCGACCAGCCTCTACACGCTGCTGATCGGGGGTGCGCTGAACGCGGTCCTCGTTCCTCAGCTGGTACGGGCGCGGGCCACCGACGCCGATGGCGGGCGCGCCTACGAGCAGCGGCTCGTCACCCTCGTCGTGACCGTCCTCGCGGTGGGTACGGCGGTGGCGGTCTGGGCGGCGCCGGAGATCGTGTCCATCTACATGCGGGACACTCCCTCGCATCACGCCGCCTTCGAACTGACCGTCACTTTCGCCCGGTTCCTGTTGCCGCAGATCTTTTTCTACGGGGTGTTCGGGATGTACGGGCAGGTCCTCAACGCGCGGGAGAAGTTCGGCGCGATGATGTGGACTCCGGTGCTCAACAATTTCGTGCTCATCGGGATGTTCGGGTGCTATCTCGGGTTCATGACCGCTCCCGAGCGGGTGCAGGACATCACGGATACGCAGGTGCGGTTGCTCGGGATCGGGACCACCGCCGGGATCGTCGTCCAGGCTCTCGCGCTGATTCCCTTCGCCCGGGCCGCCGGATTCCGGTTCCGGCCTCGGTTCGACTGGAAGGGGACGGGGCTCGGGGGGAGTGTTCACGCGGCCAAGTGGACCCTGTTGTTCGTTCTCGCCAATCAGGTCTCCCTGACTGTCGTCACGAATTATGCCAACGCCGCCGACAATGCTCTGCCGGACGGGGGTGTCGGGTATTCGGCCTACACCTACGCCCAGACCATCTGGATGCTGCCCCAGTCCATCGTGACCGTCTCGCTGGTGACCGCTCTGCTGCCCCGGATGAGCAAGGCGGTCGCCGAAGGGCGGCTCGGGGATCTTCGGGCCGATATCTCGCGGGCGTTGCGGGTGAGTGGGGTGGTGATCGTTCCAGCGGCTTTTCTGTTCCTGGCGCTCGGGCCGCAGATCGCGACGGTGATATTCGCACATGGCGCCGCCGACGCGGATTCCGTTCGGCCGTTGGGGCAGATGTTGCAGGCGTTCGGGCTGGGGTTGATCCCGTTCTCCGCGCAGTATTTGCTGCTCCGAGGTTTTTACGCCTTCGAGGACACCCGCACGCCGTTCTTCATGACGTGCTGGGTCGTCGCCGTGAATATCGCGCTGGCCGTCGCCTGTCATGCGCTGTTGCCGGCCCGGTGGGCCGTGGTGGGGATGGCCGGAGGTTACACGCTGTCCTATTTCGCCGGATTGCTGATTACTTCGAGGGTGCTGAGGAAGCGGGTCGGGGGGCGGTTGGATTCCGGGGAGGTGCGGCGGTCGTACACGAAGGTGGTCTTCGCGGCGGGGGTCGGGGCGGGGGCCGGGTGGTTGGTGGCCCGGGTGTGTGAATCGGCTCTGGGGGGCGGGGTGTTGGGGGCTGGGGGTGCGCTGGCTGCGGGGGTTGTGGTGCTGGGGGCGGTGTTTCTCGGGGTGGCCCGGGTGGTGGGGGTGGGGGAGTTGGGGAGGGTGCCGGGGTTCAAGTGATTCACGTGAGGGATGGGGCGCGGGTGGGTGACGGAGTTGTCCGCAAGTCGGGAGTTGTCCACAGGGCATGCCGGGTTTCGGGGGATGGCTGTACGGTCGGGGCGAGTTGATGATCGTGCGGTGGTGCACGGGGGAGGCGGTCGGTCGTGAGCGGGGTTCGGATTCCTCGGGTGGCGGGGTTCGCGGAGTGGAACGGGGACTCGGGCGAGGCGCCCAAGGAGGTCGGGAAGGGGCTGCGGCGGGCGGTGCCGAGGAGTGCGCACGCCGGGTTCGAGGTGGACGAGGCCCGTCCCGAGGTCGTCGCCGTCGTGGAGGAGTCGAACCGGGGCCGCATCGCCGGGCTGACGCCGATCAGGGTGGGGCGGATGGCGGCCTCGCCGTTCGCGTTCCTGCGCGGCTCCGCCGGACTCATGGCGTACGACCTGGCGCGCACGCCCGCGACGAGAATCCCGGCCCAGATCTGTGGCGACGCGCACGCCGCGAACTTCGGTCTGTACGGCGACGCCCGTGGACATCTGGTCATCGACCTCAACGACTTCGACGAGACGGTGATCGGCCCGTGGGAGTGGGACCTCAAGCGCCTCGCCGCGTCCCTCGTGCTCGCGGGCCGCGAGGCCGGTGCCGACGAGGACACGTGCCGTGAGGCCGCGCACGGCACGGTCGGTGCCTACCGGCGCACGATGCGGCTGCTGGCCAAGCTGCCCGTCCTCGACGCGTGGAACGCCATCGCCGACGAGGAGCTGGTCTCCCACAGCGACGCCCGCGATCTGGTGGGCACGCTGGAGAGGGTCTCGGAGAAGGCCCGCGCCAACACGAGCGGACGCTTCGCGGCGAAGTCGACGGAGCCCTCCGAGACCGGCGGACGCCGCTTCGTGGACGCGCCGCCCGTCCTGCGCCGCGTCCCGGACGAGGAGGCGTCGGCCGTGGTCGCCGCCCTGGAGTCCTACCTCACGACCCTCTCCGAGGACCGGCTCCCCCTGCTGGCCCGCCACTCGATCCACGACGTCGCGTTCCGCATCGTCGGCACGGGCAGCGTGGGCGCGCGCTCGTACGTGGTCCTCCTCCTCGACCACCGGGGCGAGCCCCTCATCCTCCAGGTGAAGGAGGCCCGCCCCTCCGTCCTGGTCCCCCACCTGGTGACCGCCGGTTTCCCCGTCGACCCCGTCGACCACGAGGGGCGCCGGGTCGTCCTCGGCCAGAAGCGCATGCAGGTGGTCAGCGACATCCTGCTCGGCTGGACCACGGTCTCCGGCCGCCCCTTCCAGGTACGCCAGTTCCGCAACCGCAAGGGCAGCGTCGACCCCGCCGCCCTCGCCCCCGACCAGCTCGACGACTACGCCCGCATGACCGGTGCGCTCCTGGCCCGAGCCCACACCCACAGCACCGACCCCCGCCTGATCGCCGGCTACTGCGGCAAGAGCGAGGAACTGGACGAGGCGATCGCGCGGTTCGCGGTGTCCTACGCGGACCGCACGGAGGCGGACCACGGGGCGCTGGTGACGGCGGTACGGGAGGGGAAGGTGGAGGCGGAGACGGGGGTGTGAGGGAGGGGTGAGCGGAGGTGGGGGGCGGGGTGGGGGTGCGGGCGAGGCGGCTCGCCTAACGGCCGTATCCCTGCCAGGACCCGTACGCGCCCGGCGTCCCCAGCGGAGCGATTACGCTGGGCGGGTGACGACCCCCGAAGCTGAAGCTGAGCCGGCGCGGCCCGAGGAGCGGCTCGCGCAGGCCGTGCGGGCCGCCGAGCAGGCGCTGATCGAGTTCGAGATCGCGGTGGAGACCTTCCGGGTGGAGGTCGACAACTTCTCCCGGCTGCATCACCAGAAGCTGGGGCCGATGTACGCCCGGCTCGACGAACTGGACGCGCAGATCGCGGAGGCGAGGGCCGCGCGGACCGGCGATCCGGAGGACGTACGGATCGCGGCGGAGGCGCGGGCCCGGGTGATGCCCATGCCCGGCGTCGAGGAGCTGTTCCACGGCTGGATGGACGGCGACGGCCTGTTCCCGGAGGCGGTGGCGATGCTGACGGAGCAGCCCGTACGCCCCCCGGAGCGCGTCCGCCCCAGCGACGAGGCCCGCAAGCTCTACCGCGACCTCGCCCGCAAGGCCCACCCCGACCTCGCCCAGGAGGACGCGGAGCGCCTGCGCCGCGAGGAGTTCATCACGCGGGTGAACGCCGCGTACGCCCGTGGCGACGAGGCGCTGCTCCGTGAGCTGTCCGAGGAGTGGGCCGCGGGCCCGGTCCCCCCGGAGCGCGAACCCGCTCCCGGCGATGTCCTCTACGCCCGCCTCGAATGGCTCGCCCAGCGCAAGGAGATGCTGGCCGCGCTCGCGAAGGAGCTGGAGGACAGTGCGATCGGCTCCATGCTGAAGCTGGCGCCGGACGACCCGGACCGGTTGCTGGAGGAGATCGCCGAACAGCTGCTGACGGACGTGGCGAACAGGGAGCGGGAACTGGCGGGGTTGCTGGGGTAGTGGTTCGGGTGCGGGTCGGTGGGTGGCTGGGGCAGGGGCGTCGGTGCTCGCCCGGGCCGGTGGGGTGCCGCTGCGCCCGCCTCGCCGTGACCGCCTCGCCGTGACCGTTTGTGGGCGTCGACGTGTGGGACCGGTGGTCGTAGGCCGGCCGGGGGCGTGGTTCGGGTAGCGTCGGGGCATGAGTTTCGGAGCTGGTGTGCCCACGGTCGAGGTCGCGGACCTCAAGGACGGCGACTTCCTGCTGGACGTCCGCGAGGACGACGAGTGGCAGGCGGGCCATGCCGCCGGTGCCCTGCACATTCCCATGAGCGACTTCGTGGCCCGCTACGGCGAGTTGACCGAGGCGGCCCCGCAGGACGCCCGCGTCAACGTCGTCTGCCGCTCGGGCGGACGCTCGGCCCAGGTCACGGCGTACCTGGTCCAGCAGGGCATCGACGCGGTCAACGTCATCGGCGGTATGCAGGCGTGGGAGTCCGAGGGCAGGCCGGTGGTACGCCCGTCGGGAGACCCGGGCACGGTGGTCTGAGCACGGCCGGGACACGGGGCGCCCGCACTGGCCGAAGTCCGGCGCGGGGCGCCCCTCGGCGGGGGAGGGTCTCTTCGGTCGGCGGGGCGCATCCGCCGACCGGCATGAAGCGGCATCCTCGTAGGCATCACCCCAACGCGTACGCCCCCAACAACTCCCCCAACGCCTCCTCGTACCCCCCCGCCGCCCCCAGCGACAGCTCAACCTGCTTCGCCCAAGCGTGATACCGGTGCAGCGAATAATCCGCATCGGCCCCGAACCCCCCATGCAGATGCTGAGCCGTCTGCACGACCCTCCGCACCCCCTCCGCCGCCCACACCTTCGCCACGGCCACATCCCCGGCGACCGGCAGCGCCCCCCGCGTGCCGGAGGCGATGCGCCAAGCGGCCTGCCAGAGGGTCGCCTCCATGGCGCGGAGGTCGATGTACCGGTCCGCGGCCTGCATGGCGACCGCCTGGAACGTGGCGATGGGATACCCGAACTGCTCCCGCCCGGCCGTGTACTCCGCGGTCATCCGCAACACCCGCTCCCCGAGGCCGGAGGCCACCGCACAGGTCCCCACCGCCAGCACCCCCCACAGCCACTCCCAAGCCCCCTCCCCCTCCACGACGTACTCCCCCGCGACCCGCACGGACTCCAGCCGCACCTCCCCCACCCGCTCCCCGGCGGTCGACACCTGCTCCCCGAGCACGACGTCCCCGGCCCGCACGACGGCCAGCACACTCCGCCCGTCCCCCACGTGCGCGGGTACGACGACGAGGTCCGCGTCGAACGCCCACGGCACCACCGTCTGCACCCCGTCGAGCACCCATCCCACCCCCTCCCGCCGCGCGGAGACCGCGAGTTCGGCCCCGTCGTGCCCCGTCCGCCCGTGCGCGGCGACGGTCAGCACCGTCTCCCCCCGCCCGGCCGACGCGAGCACCGCCTCCTTCAACTCGGCAGACCCGTACGTCTGGATCGCTGCGGATGCCGCGACGCTCTCCAGCAACGGCACCCGCGCGAGCACCTTGCCCGCCTCCCGCAGCACCAGACAGAGCGCGATCACGTCGAGCCCGGCCCCGCCGTACTCCTCGTCGAGCAGCAGGCTCAGCAGGTCCGCGTCCGCGAGCTTCGCCCACAGCTCCCGGTCGAACCCCTCGGCGACCGGCCGCCCTTGGGTCTTCGCCGGGGACGGCACCCCGTCGGGCGCCACCCCCGCGAACACCCCGCGCGCCGCCTCGGCCGCCGCCTGCTGCTCCTCGCTGAACGTGAAGTCCACGGCCTGGTCCTCCCGACGGGGTCACACTCGGATCTGACGGTCCGTCAAGATAGAACAGGTTCTAGAAGAAGGGAACGGCCGCACCCCCTCAACGCGCCCCGCCCCCTCAACGCGCCCCGCCCCCGAGAGACCGGCGCTCACCTGTCGAAGTCCACCTCCACCCCCTCCGTCACCGGATGCGACTGGCACGCCAGCACGTACCCCGCCTCCGTCTCCTCCGGCTCCAGCGCGAAGTTGCGGTCCATCCGCACCTCCCCGGAGACGAGGAACGCCCGGCAGGTCCCGCAGACGCCCCCCTTGCAGGCGTACGGCGCATCGGGCCGTACCCGCAGCACCGTCTCCAGCAGCGACTCCCCGTCCTGGACGGGCCAGGTCCCGGACCGGCCGTCCAACCGGGCCGTGAGCGTGCTGTGCGCGGGCGCGTCCGGCCGTGTCGGTGCGGGCGCGTCGGCCACGTGGAAGATCTCCTGGTGGACCCGCTCGCGAGGGACCCCCAGTCCACGGAGCGCCTCCTCCGCGCCGGTCACCAGCCCGAACGGCCCGCACAGGAACCACCCCGCCACCGCCCCCACCGGCAGCAGCGCCGGAAGCAGCGCGGTCAGCCGCTCCCGGTCCAGCCGCCCGGACGGCAGCCCCGCCTGCTGCTCCTCCCGCGACAGCGCCGTCACCAGCTGGAACCGGTCCGGGTAGCGGTCCTTGAGGTCGGCCACCTCCTCCAGGAACATCGTCGACGCCGCCGTACGGTCGCCGCGCACCAGGCAGAACCGGGCGGTCCGCTCCCGCGCGAGGAGCGTCGAGACGATCGACAGCACGGGCGTGATCCCGCTGCCCCCGACGACCGCCGCGTACAGCCCCGGCGCCGGTTCCAGCGTGAACCGTCCGGCCGGGGTCATCACCTCCACCTCGTCCCCGGCGGCGATCTCCTTGAGCGCGTACGTCGAGAACGCGCCCCCCTCCACCAGCCGCACCCCCACCCGCAACGTCCGCGGCCCCTCCGCACCCGGCGCCGGTGAACAGATCGAGTACGTACGCCGGATCTCCTCGCCGTCCACCCGCCGCCGCAGCGCCAGATGCTGGCCCGCCGCGTGCCGGTACGCCTCCCGCAGCCGAGGCGGCACCGCGAACGTCAGCGCCACGGAGTCGTCCGTCAGCGGCTCCACCTCGGTCACCCGGAGCGCGTGGAAGCGGGCCATCACAACTCCTTGAAGTGGTCGAAGGGTTCGAGGCAGGACCGGCACCGCCGCAGCGCCTTGCAGGCGGTGGACGAGAACCGGCTGAGCAACTCGGTGTCGGGGGAGCCGCAGTGGGGACAGGGGATGGGGGTGTCGCCCGCGCGCAGGGCTCCCGGCCCGGTGAATCCGGCCTCCGGCGAGTCGGCTGCGGGCGCCTGCGGCAGGCGCTCTTCCGAGGCCGCGCCAGCTGTCCCCGCCGCCGCTTCCCCGCGCGGCCTCTGGGCCGACGCTTTTGTGTGCCCGCCCGCGCCCGCTCCGCGCTCGATGAGGGTGGCGTGACCGGCCGGGTCCGCCGCCTGCCCGCCCGCACCCGCCCCGCGCGTCACCCCCAGACTCACCGGCACCGGCCCCGCACCGCCCCTCACCCGAGGCGGCGCGATCCCGAACTCCCTGAGTTTCCGGCGGCCTTCCTCCGTGATGTCGTCCGTCGACCACGCCGGAGCGAGGACCCGGCGGACGGTCACCTCGCGCATGCCCTCCGCCCGCAGGGCCCGTTCGATGTCGGCGGACATCGCCTCCACCGCCGGGCAGCCCGTGTACGTCGGCGTGAGGTCCACCTCGACCGCGCCCGGCCCCTGGACGTGCACCGCGCGGACCACGCCGAGTTCGCTCAGGGTCAGGACCGGCAGCTCGGGATCGAGCACAGAGCCGGCGACCGCGAGGAGCCTCTCCTCCAGGGCCGTCACCATGACGCCCCCGGGTGACTGCGGTGCAGGTGCTGCATCTCCGCGAGCATCCGGCCGAACGACTCCGTGTGCAGCCCCTGCCGACCGGCGCCCGCCCGCCACGCTCCGGTGCGCGGACCCTCCGGGACGGGGAGCCCGGCGCGGCCGAGGACCTCCTCGACCGAGGTCCGCCACGCCGACTCCAGCGGCCCCGGGTCGACGCCGAGGCCCTCCACCGGCTCGAACAGCTCGCCGGTGAACCGCCACAGCGCCTCGCACGCCGTGCGCATCCGCGCGTGGCTCTCCGCCGTGCCGTCGCCCAGGCGCAGCGTCCACTGCTCGGCGTGGTCGCGGTGGTACGCGGTCTCCTTGACGGCCTTCGCCGCGAGGCCGGTGAACTCGCCCTCCCCGCGCGCGAGTTCCTCGTACAGCAGGTGCTGGTACGTCGAGAAGTAGAGCTGGCGGGCGATGGTGTGCGCGAAGTCGCCGTTCGGCTGCTCCACGAGCTGGACGTTGCGGAAGGCGCGCTCCTCGCGCAGGTAGGCCAGCTCGTCCTCGTCGCCGACCAGCGAGAGGAGGACGCGGGCCTGGCCGAGGAGGTCCAGGGCGATGTTCGCCAGGGCGAGTTCCTCCTCCAGGACCGGGGCGTGGCCCATCCACTCGCCGAGGCGGTGGGAGAGGATCAGCGCGTCGTCGCCGAGGGCGAGCGCCGGTGCCGTACGCGTCGGCGTCACAGGTGCTTCACCCCCTCCGGGATCTCGTAGAACGTCGGGTGGCGGTACGGCTTGTCGGCGGACGGGTCGAAGAACGAGTCCTTCTCGTCGGGGGAGGAGGCGGTGATCTCGGTGGAGGGGACGACCCAGATGGAGACGCCCTCGCCCCGGCGGGTGTACAGGTCGCGGGCGTTGCGCAGGGCCAGTTCCGCGTCCGGGGCGTGGAGGCTGCCCGCGTGCGTGTGCGCGAGGCCGCGGCGGGAGCGGACGAAGACCTCCCAGAGGGGCCAGTCGGTGGTCATGCGCGGGCTCCTGTCTCACCGGTGTGCTTCGCGGCGTGGGCCGCCGCCGCTTCCCTCACCCAGGCGCCGTCCTCGTGGGCCTGCCTGCGCTTGGTGATGCGCTGCTCGTTGCACGGGCCGTTGCCCTTCAGGACCTCCTTGAACTCCGTCCAGTCGATCGGGCCGAAGTCGTGGTGGCCCCGCTCCTCGTTCCACCTCAGGTCCGGGTCCGGGAGGGTGAGGCCCAGGGACTCGGCCTGGGGGACGCAGATGTCCACGAAGCGCTGGCGCAGGTCGTCGTTCGAGTGGCGCTTGATCTTCCACGCCATCGACTGCGCGGAGTGCGCCGACTCGTCGTCCGGGGGGCCGAACATCATCAGGGACGGCCACCACCAGCGGTCCACCGCGTCCTGCGCCATCGCGTGTTGTTCGCTCGTGCCGTTGCTCAGCGCCAGCAGCAGTTCGTATCCCTGGCGCTGGTGGAACGACTCCTCCTTGCAGACGCGGACCATCGCGCGGGCGTACGGGCCGTACGAGCAGCGGCACAGGGGGACCTGGTTCGTGATCGCCGCGCCGTCCACCAGCCAGCCGATCGCCCCTACGTCCGCCCAGGTCAGGGTGGGGTAGTTGAAGATCGACGAGTATTTCTGGCGGCCCGTGTGGAGCTTGTCGAGCAGTTCGTCGCGGCTCGCGCCCAGCGTCTCCGCCGCGCTGTACAGGTACAGGCCGTGACCCGCCTCGTCCTGCACCTTCGCCATCAGGATCGCCTTGCGGCGCAGGGAGGGCGCCCGGGTGATCCAGTTCGCCTCCGGCTGCATGCCGATGATCTCCGAGTGCGCGTGCTGGGCGATCTGCCGCACGAGCGTCGCCCGGTACGCGTCCGGCATCCAGTCGCGCGGCTCGATACGGTCGTCCGCCGCCACGGCCGCGTCGAAGAGGCCCTGTCGGTCGCCGTCGTCCCCGGACCGCTCGTCCGGCGTTCGCCGATCCGCTGCTGCCGCTGTTGATGCCGCTGCTGTTGACGCCGCTGTCGCCATCCGATCCCCCTCACCCTCTCCCGACCGATCGTTCGGTCCGCCGATTTCCAGGATGAAACCCCCGCCAAGCCATGTCAACCGCTGTGGATAACCCCTGTGGACAACTCCCGGACCAGCCTCACCCGGCCCCGAAGGCTGCGCTCACCCCACCGTCTGAGTACCGTGCCGTGGAGCCGTCCCCCCGACGGCCACCCGACACCCAGACCTGAACCACCGGAAACGGGGCGCAATGAACACGCGTGACGACGCTTCGCGCGGGCCGCAGGAGGACCCGAAGCCGCACGCGCCCCGCGAGGGGGCGGACGGCACCGAGAGCGTCGGCTCGGCAGAGCGGCGCCACGAGGCACCGGGCGAACCCGCCCCGGACGCACCGGTTCACGAAGAGACGGACGACGCCGCACCGGACCCCGACGCGCGCGACCTGACATCGCCGGGCGCCGACACCTCGACCCCCGACACCGCAGCCGCCGTACCCCCCACCCGCCTGACCGCCCTCTCCCTCCGCGCCCAGATAGCCGTCGCCGGAGTCGTGGCCCTCGTCGCCGCCGTGGCCCTCGTGCACATCGGCATGGTCTTCCTGCACATCGCGCCCTCGAACACCGTCAGCAAGCAGCACGCGCGGGCGGTCGACGACTGGGTGTACCCGGAGTTCGAGCAGAACTGGAAGCTGTTCGCGCCGAACCCGTTGCAGCAGGACATCGCGGTGCAGGTGAGGGCGGAGGTGAGGTCGGGGGACGGGGGTTACCGGACGACGGGGTGGTTCGACCTGTCGGCGGCGGACGGCAGGGCGATCGACGGGAATCTGCTGCCCAGCCATACGCAGCAGAACGAACTGCGGCGGGCCTGGGACTTCTTCACCGGGACGCACGACAACGACAACCGTGCCGTCGGGATGCGGGGCGCGCTGTCGGAGGAGTATCTGCGGCGGATCGTCGTGATGAGGCTGGAGCGGGGAGGGACGGTCGCGGAAGGCGGCACCCTCGCGCGCGTACAGGTGAGGTCGCGTACGTCGAACGTCGCGCCCCCGAAGTGGAGTGACGAGAAAGTGTCGACGCAGCCGACGTTCAGGGTGCTGCCCTGGTGGCGGGTGCCCGCCGCAGAGGCGAACGGGGGAGTCAAGTGAACACGGTCGTCGCGAAGGGCCTCGCCCGGGTGACGGAGTCCGCGCTGGGCCCGTACCAGAGCGCGGTGATACGCATCGGCTTCAGCGCCACCTGGCTGCTGTTCCTGCTGCGCGAGATCCCCAACCGTACGGAGCTGTACGGCCCGGACGGCCCGTGGAGCTGGCAGCTGGGCCGCCGTCTGATCGACGTCAACGGCGCGTTCACGGTGCTGATGTGGTCGGACGCGCGCGCGTGGTTCGAGGTCGTGTACTTCCTGGCCCTCCTCTCGGCGGCGCTGCTCCTCGTCGGCTGGCACACGCGCGCGATGTCGGTCGTCTTCATGGTCGGCGTCCTGTCGCTCCAGAACCGCAGCGTCTTCATGGGCGACGGCGGCGACAACGTCCTGCACCTGATGTCGATCTACCTGGTGTTCACCCGGTGCGCGCGCGTGTGGTCGCTGGACGCGCGCAGGCAGAGCCGTACGGCGTCGGCGCACGCGCGCGGGGAGCACGTGCCCCGCGACCGGGTGGGCCCGGCCCTGTGGGTCGTCCTGGGCGGCACGCTGGCCGTCGCGACGGGCGCGGGATGGCTGACGGACGGCGAGTGGTTCGTCCCGGCGCTCCTGTGGGCCGCGTGGGCCGCGCAGGGCGTGTGGTGGTTCGCGGCGCGCCGTACGGGCGAGCTGCGGGCCCTGTGCGACATCACGGCGAACGTGCTGCACAACGGCGCGCTGATGGTCGTCATGGCGGAGGCGTGCCTGATCTACGCGACGGCGGGCTGGTACAAGATCCAGGGCTCGCGCTGGCAGGACGGTACGGCGGTGTACTACCCGCTCCAGCTCGACTCGTTCTCGCCGTGGCCGGCGCTCGCGGACGTCCTCGCGGCGAGCGGCACGCTGGTGATGATCGCGACGTACGGGACGGTCATCGCGCAGGTCGCGTTCCCGTTCACCCTGTTCAACCGGCGCGTCAAGAACGTCCTGCTGGCGATGATGATGATGGAGCACGCGGCGATCGCGGTCGTCCTGGGCCTGCCGTTCTTCTCGCTGGCGATGATCGCGACGGACGCGGTGTTCCTGCCGACGGCGTTCCTGCTGTGGGTCGGGGCGAAGGCGGCACGCGTGCGTGGAGGCACGGTCGTGTCGGGAACGGACGCCGAAAGGGACGTCGATGCGGACAGAAAAGTGCACGTAGGCTCGACCGCATGACCGACCTGGCCGCCTGGCACCGCCTCGCCGGTACCGCCGTACTCCTCGACGGCTTCCACGCCCTCAAGCACGCCCTGCGCTTCTCCGCGCAGGTCCCCCTCGCGGTGGCCACCGACCGGGCCGCGGCACTGGCCCTCGCGGACGACCTCGCGCCGGACGTCCGCGAGCCGCTCGCGGAGCTGCTGACGGAGGTCACCCCGGAGGAGTACCGCGCGCTGGTCCCCCGCCCCCACCCGACGGGCGTGGCGGCCCTGGCCGTACGGCGGCCTCGCGCGGCCAACCTGGCGGCGCTGGCGGCCCTCCCCCGCACGGCCCCCGTCGTGGTCCTCGACAACCCGCGCAACCTCGGCAACGCGGGCGCGGTGATCCGCCTGGCCGCCGGTTTCGGCGCGACCGGCGTGGTCACGACGGGCACGCTGGACCCCTGGCACCCCACGGTCGTCCGCGGCGGCGCCGGACTGCACTTCGCGACGGCGGTCGAGCACCTGGAGGCCGCCGACCTGCCCCCGGGCCCGGTGTTCGCGTTCGACGCGGAGGGCGACGACCTCCGGGGCGTGAAGCTCCCGGACGACGCCGTCCTCGCGTTCGGCTCGGAGCGCAGCGGCCTGTCCGCCGAACTGCGCGCCCGCACGGACCACTTGCTGTCCCTCCCGATGCGCCCCCAGGTGTCCAGCTACAACCTCGCCACGAGCGTGGCGATGACGCTGTACCACTGGAGCGCCGGTTAACCCTCCCTGCGGACCTCCACAACCCTGAACCGGTTCGCCACGAAGGCTCCGTCCGTGAGCGCCGCGTTGGCCGCCGGGTTGCCCCCCGAGCCGTGGAAGTCCGAGAACGCGGCCGTCTGGTTGACGTACACGCCCCCCGTGAGGTTCAGCGACAGCTGTGCGGCCTCCTCCAGGCACGTCTCCTCGACGGCCGTCTCCACGCCCGCGTCGGTCGTGTACGCGCCGACCGTCATCGCACCCTTCTCGCGGATCGTGCGCTTCAGGAGCGCGACCGCGTCGAGGGAGGAGTCGACGGCGACGGCGAAGGAGACGGGGCCGAAGCACTCACTGAGGTAGGCGGCCTCGGCGTCCGGCTTGGTGCCGTCGAGCTTGACGATCAGGGGCGTGCGGACGACCGCGTCGGGGAACTCGGGGTTGGCGACCGCGCGGGAGGCGAGCGCGACCTCGCCGAGGGCGGAGGCGGCCTCCAGACGGGCCTTCACGTCCGGGTTGACCAGCGCGCCCAGGAGGCCGTTCGCGCGGGCGTCGTCGCCCAGCAGGCCGTCCACCGCGCGCGCGAGGTCGGCCACGACGTCGTCGTACGACTTGAGGCCCTCGTCCGTGCCGATGCCGTCGCGGGGGATCAGCAGGTTCTGCGGGGTGGTGCACATCTGGCCGCTGTAGAGCGACAGGGAGAACGCCAGGTTGGCGAGCATCCCCTTGTAGTTCGCCGTGGAGTCGACGATCACCGTGTTGACGCCGGCCTTCTCGGTGTAGACCTGCGCCTGGCGGGCGTTGGCCTCCAGCCAGTCGCCGAACGCCGTCGAGCCCGTGTAGTCGATGATCCGGATCTCGGGGCGCGTCGCGAGGGTCTTCGCGATGCCCTCGCCGGGGCGCTCGGCGGCCAGTGCGACGAGGTTCGGGTCGAAGCCCGCCTCCGCGAGGACCTCGCGCGCGATGCGCACGGTCAGCGCGAGCGGGAGGACCGCGCGCGGGTGCGGCTTCACCAGGACCGCGTTGCCGGTCGCCAGGGACGCGAACAGGCCCGGGAAGCCGTTCCACGTCGGGAACGTGTTGCAGCCGATGACCAGGCCGATCCCGCGCGGGACGGGCGTGAACGCCTTGTGCAGCTCCAGCGGGTCGCGCTTGCCCTGCGGCTTGGACCACTCGGCCGTGCCGGGCGTGCGGACCTGCTCCGCGTACGCGTACGCCACCGCCTCCAGGCCCCGGTCCTGCGCGTGCGGGCCGCCCGCCTGGAACGCCATCATGAACGCCTGGCCGGAGGTGTGCATCACCGCGTGCGCGAACTCGTGCGACCGGTCCGAGATGCGCTTGAGGATCTCCAGCGAGACCACCGCGCGCACCTCCGCGCCCGCGTCCCGCCACGCCTTCTGGCCCGCCCGCATCGCGGGCAGCAGCACGTCCGCGTCCGCGTGCGGGTACGTGATGCCCAACTCCGGGCCGTACGGGGAGACCTCGGCGCCGACCCAGTCGTCCGTACCGGGCTGGTCCAGGTCGAAGCGGGTGTTCAGCAGGGCGTCGTACGCCGCCTTGCCCGCCGCGAGGTCCAGGCTGCCGTTCTCGCCGTACGCCTTGGGGTGCTCGGGGTGGGGGGACCAGTACGCGCGCGTGCGGATCGCTTCCAGCGCCTGGTCGAGGGTGGGACGGTGCCGGGCCAAGAGGTCGGCGGCGGTGAGTTCGGCGGCCATGCGGGACCAACTCCTGGGGTGGATGCGTCTGTGTGTCTGGGCAGGAACAGCCGGTCACCGCTAGAGTAACCGAACGATCGGTCGGGACAAGGGGTCCTGCTGCATCTGTGGAAAACCCCGTGCGGGAGGATCGCGCACATGACAGCTATCGACCTCAGCAGCCCCGTGGCCGTCGTCGGCGCCGGAACCATGGGCCAGGGCATCGCACAGGTCGCTCTGGTGGCCGGGCACCCCGTCAGGCTGCACGACACGGTGCCGGGCCGCGCGCGGGAGGCCGTCGACGCGATCGGCGTCCGCCTGGACCGGCTCGTCGAGAAGGACCGCCTCACCGCCGCCGACCGGGACGCCGCACGCGCGCGCCTCACGGCCGTGGAGAGCCTCGCCGGACTCGCGGACTGCGCGCTCGTCGTCGAAGCCGTCCTGGAGCGGCTCGACGTCAAGCAGGAGCTGCTGCGCGCGCTGGAGGACGTCGTCGCGGACGACTGTCTGCTCGCCACCAACACCTCGTCCCTGTCGGTCACCGCGATCGGCGGCGCGCTGCGCAACCCCGGCCGTTTCGTCGGCCTGCACTTCTTCAACCCCGCGCCGCTGCTGCCGCTCGTCGAGGTCGTCTCCGGGTTCGCCACCGACGTGTCGTCGGCCACGCGCGCGTACGAAACGGCCCGCGCGTGGGGGAAGAACCCGGTCGCCTGCGCGGACACGCCCGGGTTCATCGTCAACCGGATCGCGCGGCCCTTCTACGGCGAGGCGTTCGCCGTGTACGAGGCGCAGGGCGCCGATCCGGCGACCATCGACGCCGTCCTGCGCGAGTGCGGGGGTTTCCGGATGGGCGCCTTCGAACTCACCGACCTGATCGGGCAGGACGTCAACGAGTCGGTGACGCACTCCGTGTGGAAGGCGTTCTTCCAGGACGTCCGGTTCGCGCCGTCCCTCGCGCAGCGCCGTCTCGTCGAGGCGGGCCGTCTCGGCCGCAAGGCCGGTCACGGCTGGTACGACTACGGTGACGACGCCGAGCGTTCCGAGCCGCACACCGCCGAACCGGCCCAGGCGCCCGCCTACGTCGTCGCGGAGGGCGACCTGGGCCCCGCCGCCGACCTCCTCCCGCTGATCCGCGAGGCGGGCATCCAGGTCCGTGAGGACGAGGAGGACCACGGCACCCGGCTCGTCCTGCCCGGCGGCGGTCAGCTCGCGCTCGCCGACGGGCAGACCTCCGTCGAGTTCCGGGACGTCGTCTACTTCGACCTCGCGCTCGACTACCGCAAGGCCACCCGCATCGCCCTCTCCGCGTCCCAGGACACCTCCCCGCAGACCCTCTCCGAGGCGATCGGCCTCTTCCAGGCGCTCGGCAAGGACGTCAGCGTCCTCGGTGACGTCCCCGGGATGATCGTCGCCCGTACGGTCGCGCGGATCGTCGACCTCGCGCACGACGCGGTCGCCAAGGGCGTCGCGACCGAGGAGGACGTCGACACGGCGATGCGGCTCGGCGTCAACTACCCGCTGGGGCCCTTCGAATGGAGCCGCCGCCTCGGCCGCAACTGGGCGTACGCGCTCCTCGACGACCTCCACCTGCGCGATCCCTCCGGGCGGTACGCGCCCTCCCTCGCGCTCTACCGGCACGCGTACGCCTCCGACAAGCGGGAGGGGAGCACGTCATGACCACCGCCAAGCGGGACACGTACACGCCGGAGACGCTGCTGTCCGTCGCCGTCCGGGTCTTCAACGAGCGCGGGTACGACGGGACGTCCATGGAGCACCTCTCCAAGGCCGCCGGGATCTCCAAGTCGTCGATCTACCACCACGTCGCCGGGAAGGAGGAGCTGCTCCAGCGGGCCGTCAGCCGCGCGCTGGACGGCCTCTTCGCGATCCTCGACGAGGAGCCCGCGCGCGCGGGACGTGCGATCGACCGGCTTGAGCATGTCGTCCGCCGTATGGTCGTCGTTCTGATCACCGAGCTTCCGTATGTGACGCTTCTTCTCCGTGTTCGCGGTAACACGGACACCGAGCGCTGGGCCCTGGAACGCCGCCGCGAGTTCGACCACAGGGTCGCCGAGCTGCTCAGATCGGCATCCCTTGAGGGCGACGTCCGCGCCGACATCGACGTCCGCCTCGCCACCCGCCTCGTCTTCGGAATGATCAACTCCATCGTGGAGTGGTACCGGCCCGACAGCAGGGGGGCGGGGGAGCGGGAAGTGGTGGACGCGGTGACGCGGTTGGTGTTCGAGGGGTTGCGCGGGGGCGGGGCTACCGTTTGAGGTCGATCATGCGCACCGGCTGCCCCGTCGTAGGTCGACGGGGCCCGCGCTGCGATGCTCACCTTTGGCCGTGAGCTGTTCCTGGACCACCCGGGCCCGTCGAAAGACGCTGTCCGGCACCGGGGACCAGGTGAACTGGTTCAGCCGTTCCCCGATGATCTCGCGATCGGCCGAGGAGCGGGCCGAGTACTGGACCTCCAGCTCGGTGATGTCGCACAGGGCCACCAGCCCGGCACCGATGCGACGCTCCCACTCCTCGGTCGTCCGGCGAAGCAGCACCCCCGGTAGTCAGCGACGCTCAACGAGCGGCCCCGCCACGGTAGTTGCGCTTGCCGAGGAGGAACTCCGCATCGAGTGCGCCTTCCTCCGCCAGGTCCTGGAGCTCGTGCAGGGCGCGCAGGCGGCGGTTGCGCGCCACGATCTCGCGCAACGCGGTGTTGACCGTGTCGCGCTTGGTCGTGGTCCCCAGCTCCTTGGCGGCTGCTTCCAGTGCTTCGTCGTCGAGGTCGATGACAGTGCGGCTCACGAGGGCCCCTCCATGTACACGGCGTCGTATATCAATATGCACGCCTCGATGTATGTATCCGAGGGCTGATCGGTACTCGGCGGCCCGCCCGCGCGGGCGGAGGCGGACTGCTGCCACTGCGGGCGCCGGACCCTCGTACGGATCCCGTGCGCCCTGTGCCTGGCGGCGGGAGGTGTGCTCGACGCCGACTTCCTTCGGCCGCGGTCCCGAGCCTGCTCGTCGAGGAACTCGACCCCTGCCACCTCTCCCCGGTCATGCGTGCCACCGGCTGCCGCCTGCGCCACCACACCGACGAGGCCGAGGGCCGCACACTCCACGCTCTGCCCTGCCCGGCCCGTCCGCCGCCTGAGCAGCCCGCCGGAACCCCCGGGGCGGGTGAACCTGGACAAAGCCCGCCCCGGGCACCAGAACCCGCCGTGATACTGGCCGCCATGACACCCCCGCCCAGCCGGCCTCCGGCCCCGTTCTCCCGGATCAAGGTCCGCACCGGCGCTCTCGTCTTCTGCGGCGCCGACGTCGCCCTCATCCGCCGCGACCGCCCCGGCTCCGTCCGCTACACCCCGCCCGGCGGGAACGTCGAGGACGGCGAGGACTTCCGCGCAGCCCTCGCCCGCGAACTCGACGAGGAACTCGCCCTGGACATCGGCCAGGCCGAAGGCGGCGACCTCCTGTGGGTCGTCGACCAGCGCGTCACCCGCCCCGGACCGACCCCGCCGCCCCGCAAACTCCACCTGATCTACCGGCTCCACATCACCCCCGAGACCCGCGCCGGTCTCGCCGAGGAGGAACTCGACGAACAGCCCGACGGCACCCACGAGGTCGGCGTCATCGAATGGGTCGACTACCGAAAGACCGCCGACCTCCCGATCTTCCCGCCCATCGGCCCCGCCCTCGCAGCCCTCCCCGACCCCCGCGCCTCCGTCGGCGACGCCGCGCTCGACGCCGTCACCGACGACAACCACACCTGGCTGTAATGCGGAAGGGCCGGGGGCCGGGAACTGGTGCAAAGGTGCCTTGCCGCAGTTCGCGCAGTCGGCGCCGAGCAGAGAACTCGACGTCGAGCGCACCTCCCGCCGCCAGGTCTTCGAGGACGTCCTCCTGATCGCCGAGGTCGTCTCCGTCTCCGACCGTCACGGCATCCCGGTCTACCTGGTCGTGGACCCGTACGCCGGTGAGGTGGTCGTCCGCGCCCGTCCCACCGGCGACGGCTGCATCGCGGCGTACACGCACAAGTACGGCACCGGCAAGCTGCCGATCGAGCTGGCCGACGGGCGGACCTTCACTCTCGACCTGGACGAGTAACCCCGCCCCGACGCGGACTGACCGCTTCCCGGTTCACGCGCTCGTCCTGAACGAGGCGGCGTCGAAAGGTGCGTCGGGGTACGTGTACGGGTGGTCGACGCCCATCGTCGCGAGGGCTGCGGCTCGCCTGCGTTCCCATTGGAGCCGCAACTCCCAGGCGCTCAGCGCCAGTTGGTCGTTCTCGATCTGGAGGCGGAAGATCTCGGCGGCTTCTTCTTTGCTGATGCTGGTCCAGGGGCGGGACCAGGGGCTCGCGGGGATGACGGGCTCGGGGGCGGGAGCCTGTACTGCGAGGCACGGCTTGCGGCGGTGGCCTCGGGCCGGGAGGAGAAGGGAGAGCAGGGTACACAGGGACGCCGAAATGGCGCGCGCGATACAGTGGCGCACGGCGGCAGGGCCTTTCGCGAGAGCTGTCGTCACGGCCTCACCAGCGGAGTGTTGGTAGCACTCCGGGCCCTGGTGGGGCCTTTTTCATGTTGTTGCGTATTACGCTAGCACCAAGATTCGCTTTGCGATGCGAAAACCTCGGAATCTGCTGTGAGTTGAGGATCAAGCCAAGTCAAGGGGCTTCGCCCGCAACGAAGTTGGCTGAAAGATCGCTCGTGTGGTTGGCTAGGACATGCTTTCGCGCGTGCGAAGAAGTGTTCGCGCGCCACGCGCTGTGCGTCCCCCGAGCCGGCGCAACTTCAGCCCTCGGTCGAAGACCCAAGGAGACGAAAAGTGCGTATCGTTCGGCAAATCGCGGCAACGGCCGCTGCTTCCGCCGTGATCCTCGGCGGTGCCTTCCTCGCGGCCCCCGCCGCCTCGGCGGCCTCCCTCCCCTCCGCGTGCAACCTGATCGTCACGCAGACGAAGGAAGCCTCCACGTCCGTCAACCTCCGCAGCGGCCCGGGCACCAGCTACACGTCCCTCGGCATCCTCGCGACGGGGGTCGACTTCACCGAGTACTGCACGAAGGACTACGCCTGGAGCTACGGCAAGGTCACGAGCGGGGCGAACAAGGGGAAGCTGGGGTGGGTGAAGTACTCCCTCCTGAACCCTGTCGAGAGCTGATCGGCTCGCTGGACCGCGTACGAACTCCGGTGTGCCGAGGGTGACTTCGGCTGAGTCCGGCACGTTCATGTCGGCCGGGCTTCTCTCGCCCCGAGGCGAGAGAAGCCCGGCCGTTCGGCTGTGTGAGCGGTCTGCGTGGCGCGGAATACGCTGCGCGAATGACCGGGCTCTCCCTCATGGACGACGACCGAGGCTGCCTCCGGCTCGTCCTCGCCGTTCCCCTCGCCGCGCTCACCCTCGTCGCCGCGTACTTCTGCTGGACGGCCCTGACCATCAGCCCGTCCGGCACCTGGGACGACGACGCGTACGCCGGGATCGTCCTGTCGTGCGTCGTCGCCGTCGGGACTGCCGGAGCCGCCGGGGCGCTGTGGCTGGTGCCTTGGGTGCGGAGGGCCGTGCCGTGGTGGTGGCTCCTGCCGGTACTGCTGTCGGGCGTGGTCGCGGGCGTGCGCCGGCTCAGTGCTTGAGGTGGTTCACGAAGGCGGACCAGGTGGGGTTTGCGAAGAGGAGTGCGGGAGTGGTGGGGGCCTTGCTGTCGCGGACCGGGACAACGGCGGGGTAACCGTCGGCGACCTCAAGGCAGTTGTTGTCTCCCCGTCGCTGTAGCTCGACTCGCGCCAGGTGGCGGTGCTGAGGCCGGGGGTGTGGTTCGGAGCCGCCTCTCCCTCCTCGCCGACGACATCGAGGACACGCACCTCACGAACGGCAAGGAGGTGCTCGCGGACGACGACGCCGGGGAGGGCGCCGTACGGTTCGCGCTGGGCCGGGCCACGGAGTGCCTCGCGGACGTGCTGCTCGTCGCCGTGAGCAGGGGCGCGCGGATTTCGCCGGAGGTGCGAGTGCGGTAGGTCATTCTGCGCTCACGCAGCGTGTCGGTAGGGTGGGGCATATGCGTATCGGCCTCATCTCCTTCGGCCCCGCCGAGTTCACCGCGCTGCACGAGACGTGCGTGGAGGCGGGGCACGAACCCCTCGTGTACGCCTACTCCCGCTCGATGCGCCCGAGTTCGCCGACGGACGAGGGCGCGGTGGACGCGGTGGGACGGATCACCGCCGCGCTGCCCGCCGGGGTGGACCTGGTGTTGCCGGGGACCCCGGAGGGGTTGGGTGCGGCGCTGGCGGGGTACGCGCTCGATCTCGTCGTCTGTTACGGCTTCTCGTGGCGCCTGCCGAGGCCGGTGCTGGACATCCCCGCGTACGGCGTACTGAACATCCACTGCTCGCTGCTCCCCAAGTACCGTGGCCCGGCACCGGTGTTGTGGGCGATCCGCAACGGTGACCCGCACCTCGGCGTGACCGTCCATCGCATGGACGAGGACTTCGACACGGGCCCGGTGCTGGCCCAGCGGGACGGCATCCCGCTCGCGGACGACGTGACCCCACAGACCCTGTGGCCCGAACTGGCCCCGGTGATCCGCGAGTTGCTGGGAACGGCTCTGGAACGGGTACGGGAACCGGGCGCCCCGCAGCCCACGGACGGCGCCGGCTACGCGGGCCTGATGGAGCCGGAGTTCTCGGTCGTCGACGTGACGAAGACCGCGCGTGAAGTGCACGACCAGGTACGGACGTTCCACTTCATGGGCCCCCACCTCGGCCCCGTCGCCACGCTCGACGGCCACCCTGTGAAGATCCTCCGCACCAGCCTCACCCCGGCGGACGGCCCCCGCCTGGACTGCGCCGACGGACCCGTATGGATCACCGCATCGGAACCGGTGACGCCGGGGGACGACTGACCGGCGCCCCTTCAGCGTCGCGGCACCTTCCCCGGTGCACTCAGTCATCGTCGCCAAGGCACTCACCCCCGCGCAGAACCCTCGCCTCCTCCCTCGCCGCCCCCGCCGGTTCCTCCTCGCCGAGTGCCGCCAGCGCGTCCGCCAGGTGATCCAGCGCCCCCGCGAGCTGCCACCCCGCGTCCAGCCCCCGGAACGCCCCCACAGCCCGCCGATGCAGCCGCACCGCCTCCTCGTACCGCCCCAGTTCCCCGCACGCCTCCCCCGCCCCGTCCAACGCGGCGGCTTCCCGCCCGATGTCCCCCACCTTCCGCTGGACGCCCGCCGACTCGCGGAACAGCCGCAACGCCTCCGCCGGATTCCCCCGCGCCCGCTCGACCCGCGCCGCCTCCGCCAGCCAGTGCCCGCGCCACACCTGGTTGTCCTCGTCCCCGGCGATGACGAGGGCTTTCCGGATCGCGCGGCCGGCGGTCTCGGGGCCGCCGGACACGCGCCGGGCCCAGCTCAGCAGGAACAGGGCGTTGCCCTCGCCGAACCGGTCCTCCAGCTCGCGGAAGTCGGCCAGCGCCCGCTCGATGATCGCGGCGGCCTCCGCGCCCCGGCCCAGTTCGCACAGCGTCTCCGCGAGGTTGCTCCGCAACAGCGCGCTCCAGCGGCGGTCGCCGAGTTCGCCGAAGATCGCGGCACTGCGGGCGAAGTACGACCGGGCCGCGTCGAGCCGGCGGCGACGCAGCTCGATCAGCCCGAGCGCGTTGACGGAGACGGCCGTCCCCCGGAGGTCCCCGGCGCGCTCACGGACGGCGAGCGCCGCGCGGTGGCGCTCCTCGGCCTCGTCGAGCCGCAGCGCCTGGAAGGCGACCCGGCCGAGGTTCTCCAGCGACTCCGCCTCCCCGGCGGGTTCCCGCGCGCGTACGGCGCTGTCGAGGCCGATCCGGGCGGTCGTCTCCCAGTCGTCGAACGCGTTGTGGTGCATGTACACCGCGCGCAGGACCACCGCGAGCCGCCAGGCGACCTCCGGGAACCCGGCCTCGGCGGCGACCCGGACGGCGGCGACGAGGTTGGCGCTCTCCGCGCGGTACCAGTCGTACGCGGACCGGTGGCCGTCGAAGCGCGGGGCCGTCGCGGGCGCGGGCACGCGGTCGTCCAGGTCGTACCGGTCGTACGGTGCCATCGCGCACTGCGCGGCGTACGCGGTGTGCAGGTACCAGGCGAGGCAGCGACCGAGGATCTCGTCCGGCGCGGTCTCCTCCTGCCGGACCCGCTCGGCCGCGTACGCGCGCAGCAGGTCGTGGAAGCCGTAGCGGCCCGCCGGGCACCGTTCCAGCAGGTGCGCGCGGACGAGGGTGTCCAACTGCTCCTGTACGCGCGCGGGTTCGTCGTCAGCGAGGGCCGCCACCGCCGGGACGCCGAACTCGCTGCCCGGATGCAGGCCGAGCAGTCGGAACAGCCGGGCCGCCGGTGCGGGCAACGCCTGGTAGGACCACTCGAACACGCTGTGCATCGCGTCGGACCCCTCTCCCGCCTCCGTCGTCAGCAGGTTCCTGTCCCGCAGGTCGGCGATCAGTTCACGCAGCGGCATCGACGGACGGCCCGCCGCGCGCTCGGCCGCGATCCGCAGGGCCAGCGGCAGTCCCGCGCACAGGCGCGCCAGCGTCGCGAGGTCGCCGCGCCGGTCGCGGGTGCGGTAACCGGCCGTGGCCGCGCGCAGGAGTTCCACCGAGTCCGTCGCCGGGAACGCCGTGACCTCCAGGCGCAGGGCGCCCTCCCGGGCGACCAGGCCGGACAGGTCGTCCCGGCTCGTCACCACCGTGAGGCAGTCGGCGGTGGCCGGGAGCAGCGGGCGTACCTGCGCGCTGTCCGCCGCGTTGTCGAGGAGCATCAGCATGCGGCGGTTCGCCAGCAGGGAGCGGAACATCGTCTCCCTGCGCTCCTGTCCGGTCGACACCTGCGCGGCGGGAACGCCGAGGTCTTCGAGGAAACGGCCGAGGATCTCACCCGGCGACGCCGGGCACCCGGCCGTGTACCCGCGCAGGTCCGCGTACAACTCGCCGTCCGGGAAGTGCGCGCGGACGCTGTGCGACCAGTACAGGGCCAGCGACGTCTTGCCGACCCCGGCGGTGCCGGTGATCGCCGCTACGCGTACGGCGTGCGGTTCGCCGTCCGCCATCAGGACGTCCAGGCGGGACTGTTCCTCCGTCCGGTTCACGAAGTGGCGGACGACACCCCGGAGTTGGTGGGGCACCAGGGTGGGGGTGGGCAGGGGCTGATGCACGTGCACCCCGCCGTGGACGTCTCCCGCCTGGACGACGGTGTGCGCCGACGCCGAGCCCCCGAAGCGGTTGTCCGTGGTGTCGTTCACCGCCGAACCTCGTGGTGCGGGGGCGGGAGGGGGGCGACATGGCTGTCGAACCAGGGGGTGAGGGGGTCCCCGGTGTCGTACAGGGACTTGATGAACTGCCGGCAGTGGTCGACGAGGTGCGGGTCGGTGAACTTCCGCGCGGACTCCAGGACGCCCCGGTCGTCGTACACCGCCTCGTACATCACCTGCGCGCCGAGTGTGTAGATCTCCGGGAGCGGGCCCGTGTCCTCGAAAAGGGTCACCCGGTCCGCCGGGACGATTCGGGTCGGGCCGCCGCACTCCTCCCGGATGCGCAGGGCGTGCAGCTCCCACTGCATGTACGCGCTGAGGGGTTCTTCCACGATCCGGACGCGGCGGGCCGTGAAGCCGTGGTGGGCGATCCTGCGGTGGTACTCCGCCATGTCCGCGCGGCCCGCCTCCAGCAGCCGCAGCGCCTGCGCCCAGTCGCCCCGCTCGAACGCCTCCCAGCTGTCGTAGCCGGGCTCCCTGAACGTCTGCTGCCGCTCCAGCTTCCAGAAACCGGTGCCCGCGCTGTGCCAGAAGTTCTCCTCGAAGTCGGCGTAGTAGGCGCCCAGTTCCATGCGCTCGCCCTCAACGCCTTCGAGCGGGCTAGGCATCCGGGATGTCCTCCTTCGCCGCGAGGATCGTCGCCCTCGGGATCACGACCAGCCGCTCCCCGGGGTCGACACTGACGCCGTCCGGCAGCCTTCCCTCGTACGCCACCGTCAGGTCCGTCCCGATCACCGCCACGTCCCCGTTCTCCAGCTCCCACATGTCCGGGCAGCTCGCGTTCCCCGACGTCTGCCCCAACTCGTGCGAAGACTTGCCCAGCCGCCGGACGAACCCCGCCCCCGGATCGGCTTCCCACCTCTGGCCCATGTCCCCTCCCCAACTCCGAACGCAACGGGAATGTCACTCAGAGTAGTCGCCTGAGCGGAGATTGTCACCAGATTTATTTCGGCCGAGGAACGGGGGCGGGGTTCGGCCGAGGACGGGGACGAGGGTGAGTACGTGACCCTTACGCCTGCGGTTCGAGGTCCTCTTCCTCGAAGACCAGCAACGTGCGGCTGCTGAGCACCTCGGGGATGCCCTGGAGGCGGGTCAGGACCAGTTCCCGTAGGGCCCTGTTGTCCGGGGTGTGGACCAGCAGGAGGACGTCGAAGTCGCCGCCCACCAGGGCGATGTGGGAGGCGCCCGGGAGTTGGCGGAGTTGTTCTCGGACCGTGCGCCAGGAGTTCTGGACGATCTTCAGGGTGATGTACGCGCTGGTGCCCTGGCCGGCGCGTTCGTGGTCCACGCGCGCGCCGAAGCCTCGGATCACGCCGTCCTCGACGAGGCGGTTGATCCGCGCGTACGCGTTCGCGCGCGAGACGTGGACCCGTTCCGCCACCGAGCGGATCGAGGCGCGGCCGTCGGACTGGAGCATCCGCAGGATGTCGTGGTCGATCGCGTCCAGCGGACGCGCGGGCGGAACGGGGATTCCGGTTTCCGGGTTTTCGGCCATTTGTTCAGATGCCATGTCCCCCCGCCTCCCTACCATGGACGTACTGCGTCCATCACAGGCTGTGGAGAACCGTTTGTCCACAGCCTGAGGGCACCCGTAGCCAAACTGTGCCGACGACCGAACAATCGGTAGGTGAGGCGCCTCACACTCGACGCGCCTCCCGTAGCCGCTCCCACGAGGAGGTGCCGTCATGACGGTCATGGAGCAGCGAGGCGCGTACCGGCCCACACCGCCGCCCGCCTGGCAGCCCCGGATGGACCCCGCGCCCCTGCTGCCGGACGCGGAGCCGTACCGCGTCCTCGGCACGGACAAGCCGGTGGACCCGGAGCTGCTGCTGAGGCTGCACGCGCAGCTGGTGCGGGGACGGCGCTACAACGCGCAGGCGACCGCCCTGACGAAACAGGGACGGCTCGCCGTATACCCGTCCAGCACCGGGCAGGAGGCATGCGAGATCGCCGCCGCGCTCGCCATCGAGGACCGCGACTGGCTGTTCCCGAGCTACCGCGACACCCTCGCCGTCGTCGCACGCGGCGTGGACCCCGTCGAGGCGCTGACCCTCCTGCGCGGCGACTGGCACACCGGCTACGACCCGTACGCACACCGCGTGGCGCCGCTCTGCACGCCGCTCGCCACCCAGCTCCCGCACGCGGTCGGCCTCGCGCACGCGGCCCGGCTCAAGGGCGACGACGTCGTCGCGCTCGCGCTGGTCGGCGACGGCGGCACCAGCGAGGGCGACTTCCACGAGGCGCTGAACTTCGCCGCCGTCTGGCAGGCGCCGGTCGTCTTCCTCGTCCAGAACAACGGCTTCGCGATCTCCGTGCCGCTCGCCAAGCAGACCGCCGCGCCCTCGCTGGCCCACAAGGCCGTCGGGTACGGCATGCCGGGCCGCCTGGTCGACGGGAACGACGTCCTGGCCGTGCACGAGGTGCTGACCGACGCCGTACGGCACGCGCGCGAGGGCGGCGGGCCGACGCTGATCGAGGCCGTGACGTACCGCGTCGAGGCGCACACGAACGCGGACGACGCGACGCGCTACCGGGGCGACGCCGAGGTCCAGGCGTGGCGCGAGCACGACCCGATCGCGCTGGTGGAACGCGAACTCACCGCGCGCGGGCTGCTCGACGACGCGCACTCGCGGAAGGTCCACGACGACGCCGAGGAGATGGCCGCCGACCTGCGCGCACGCATGAACCAGGACGCCGCGCTCGACCCCGACGACCTGTTCGCGCACGTGTACGCCGCTCCCACGCCCCAACTGCGCGAACAGCAGGCCCTGTTGCACGCGGAGATGGAGGCCGGGGCATGACCACCGTCGCCGCCAAGCCCGCCACCTTCGCGCAGGCCCTCACCCGCGCCCTGCGCGACGCGATGGCCGCCGACCCCACCGTCCACGTCATGGGCGAGGACGTCGGCACCCTCGGCGGCGTCTTCCGCGTCACCGACGGCCTCGCGAAGGAGTTCGGCGAGGACCGCTGCACCGACACGCCCCTCGCGGAGGCCGGCATCCTCGGGACGGCCGTCGGGATGGCCATGTACGGGCTGCGGCCGGTCGTCGAGATGCAGTTCGACGCGTTCGCGTACCCGTCCTTCGAGCAGCTCGCCAGCCACGTCGCGAAGATGCGCAACCGCACGCGCGGGCGGATGCCCCTGCCGATCACCATCCGCGTCCCCTACGGCGGCGGCATCGGCGGCGTCGAGCACCACAGCGACTCCTCCGAGGCGTACTACGCGGCCACCCCCGGCCTGCACGTCGTCACCCCCGCGACCGTCGCCGACGCGTACGGCCTGCTGCGCGCCGCCATCGCCTCCGACGACCCCGTGGTCTTCCTGGAGCCGAAAAGGCTGTACTGGTCCAAGGACACCTGGAACCCTGAGGAGCCGTCGCACGTTGAACCGATCGGACGCGCGACGGTGCGGCGCTCGGGCGGGAGCGCCACGCTGATCACGTACGGGCCCTCGCTCCCCGTCTGCCTCGAAGCGGCGGAGGCGGCGAAGGCGGAGGGCTGGGACCTGGAGGTGGTCGATCTGCGCTCGCTGGTGCCGTTCGACGACGACACGGTCTGCGCGTCCGTACGGCGCACCGGGCGGGCGGTCGTCGTCCACGAGTCCGGCTCCTTCGGGGGGCCGGGGGGCGAGATCGCCGCGCGCGTGACGGAACGCTGCTTCCATCATCTGGAGGCGCCCGTCCTGCGCGTGGGCGGCTTCGACATCCCCTACCCGCCGCCGATGCTGGAACGGCACCACCTGCCCGGTGTCGACCGGATCCTCGACGCGGTCGCGCGTCTCCAGTGGGAGGCCGAGAGCTGATGGCACAGGTGTTGGAGTTCAAACTCCCCGACCTCGGCGAGGGCCTGACCGAGGCCCTCATCGTCACCTGGATGGTCCAGGTCGGCGACGTCGTCACCGTCGACCAGCCCGTCGTCGAGGTCGAGACGGCCAAGGCGATGGTGGAGGTGCCCTGCCCGTACGCGGGCGTCGTCACGGCCCGCTACGGCGAGGAGGGCACGGAACTCCCCGTCGGGGCGCCCCTGTTGACGGTCGCGGTGGGTCCGGCGGACGCGGTGGGTCCGGCGAGCGGAGTGGGCCGGGACGGGATGGGTGCGGCCGGCGCGGTGAGTGCCCCCGCCGCCGAGGGCTCCGGCAACGTCCTGGTGGGCTACGGCACGGCGGAGCCACCGGCGCGCAGGC
The DNA here is from genome assembly GCF_055409605.1 of Streptomyces saintjeani. Lineage (NCBI taxonomy): Bacteria > Bacillati > Actinomycetota > Actinomycetes > Kitasatosporales > Streptomycetaceae > Streptomyces > Streptomyces saintjeani. Next base: position 4,872,525 of record NZ_CP189624.1, read on the forward strand.
GCAGGGTCCGGCCGCCGACCGGTGGTGTCGCGGGGCGGCAGGTTCCCGGCGGGCGCGGAGGGGCGGGCGGACGGGACACGGGCGGCGGGACCGAGGCGGGGCCCTCGGGGGCCACGCGGGCCGGTGACGGGCGCGGTGTCGCCGCGATCCGGGCCTCCGCCGAGGTCGGGGCGGCGGCCGTGGGTGCGGGGTCGTGGCACGGGCTGAACGGGGACGCGGGCGACGGGCCCGTACCCGTCATCTCGCCCCTCGTACGGCGGCTCGCGCGCCAAGGCGGCCTGGATCTGCGGGAGTTGACGGGCTCCGGGCCCGAGGGGCTGATCCTGCGGGCCGATGTGGAGGACGCGCTTCGGGTCGCGGCCGTGCAGGGGCGTACGGCGGCTGGTTCGCACGCCGATGCGTACGCCGGTGAGGGCCCCGTTCCCGTTTCCGGCGGGACCCGGATTCCCCTCAAGGGGCTTCGCGGGACTGTCGCCGACAAACTCACCCGGAGTCGGCGGGAGATTCCGGACGCGACCTGTTGGGTGGACGCGGACGCGACGGAGCTGATGCGGGCGCGGGCCGCGATGAACGGCGTGAGCGGGCCGGGCGTGCCGAAGATTTCGCTGCTCGCGCTGCTCGCGCGGATCTGTACGGCCGCGCTGGCCAAGTTCCCGGAGCTGAACTCGCGCGTGGACGCGGAGGCGAGGGAAGTCGTCCTGCTGGACGCCGTGCACCTCGGGTTCGCCGCGCAGACGCCCCGGGGGCTCGTCGTACCCGTCGTCCGGGACGCGCACGCGCGTAACGCCGAGGGGCTGTCGGCGGAATTCTCCCGGCTCACCGAGGCGGCTCGTACCGGTGGGCTGAAACCGGCCGAACTCAGCGGTGGGACCTTCACGTTGAACAACTACGGCGTGTTCGGGGTCGACGGTTCCACGCCGATCATCAACCATCCCGAGGCGGCGATGCTCGGTGTCGGGCGCATCGTCCCCAAGCCGTGGGTCCACGAGGGTGAACTCGCCGCGCGGCAGGTCGTCCAGCTGTCCCTCACCTTCGACCACCGCGTGTGTGACGGTGGCACGGCGGGCGGGTTCCTCCGGTACGTGGCGGACTGCGTCGAACAACCGGCGGTGCTGCTGCGCACGCTGTGACGGCGTGTTCCACGTGATCGGGGCGGCGCGCATACTCGGGGCATGACCTCGAACGCGCCCCCCTACGACGCGATCGTCCTCGCGGGCGGCGGCGCGAGGCGCCTCGGCGGCGCGGACAAGCCGGGCGTACGGGTGGGGGGACGGGCCCTGCTGGACCGGGTCCTCGGGGCGTGCGCGGACGCGGGGGTGACGGTGGTCGTGGCGGCCCCGCGCCCGACGTCCCACGCGGTCGCCTGGACCCGCGAGGACCCCCCGGGCGGGGGCCCGGTCGCGGCCCTCGACGCCGGGTTGCTCCGCACGAGCGCCGACCGGGTGGTACTCCTCTCCGCCGACCTGCCATTTTTGGCGCCGGGGACGGTACGGGGGTTGGTGGCGGTGCTGGGTGGTGGCCCGGAGCGTGGCGGTGGGGCCGTCGACGGTGTTCTCCTTGTCGACGCCGACGGTCGTGATCAGCCGCTCGTCGCCGCGTACCGTGTGGCCTCCCTCCGCCGTGAGCTGGACGCGCTGCGTGCCGAGCACGGGAGCCTCGTCGGGCTTCCCCTGCGTCGGCTGACCGCAGGACTCGAACTTGTCCGTGTCCCGGACCCCGTCGCGTCGTTCGACTGCGACACCTGGGACGACATCGCCGCCGCCCGGGCCCGGATCAGGGAGCATGAGCACGTGTTGGATGAATGGATCTCCGCAGTCAAGAACGAGCTGGGTATCGAGCTCGACGTCGATACGACGGTCCTGCTGGACCTCGCCCGCGACGCGGCGCACGGCGTGGCCCGACCGGCCGCTCCCCTGACGACGTTCCTCGTCGGGTACGCGGCGGGCCGTACGGACGGCAGCGCGGAGGCTGTCGCGGAGGCCGCCCGCAAGGCCGCTGCGCTGGCTCTGCGGTGGGCGGAGGAGGCGGAGGGCGCTGAGAGCAAGCCGGCGGACTCGGCATCGCCGAAGAACGACAGGCCCACAGACTCCGGCCCGGCCACAGGATGACCCGGCGCGGCACAGGTCTCGGCACGGACACGGGTCCGGACGTCGACAGCGGCACTGACACCGACGGCGGGGTCACCGGCTGGGGGTCAGGGACTGGCACGGACGACGCAGTCCCCTGCCGAGGGCCGGGCACCGGCACCGGTCTCGGCCAGGACGAGGACTTCGGCGTCGAGGAGGCGCTGGCGCTCGTGCGGAACTCCGGGAGCACCGGGGGCGCCGCGAGTCCCGGGGACGTCCGGAACACCGGAAGCCCCGGGAACGCGGAGAACTCCGCAAGCCCTGAGGGCGCCGGAAGCCCTGGACGTGCCGGAAGCTCTGGAGGGGCCGGGTGTGCGCGTGGTGCTGGAGACGCCGGGGGCGCCGGAAGCCCCGGACGTGCCGGACGCGCCGCAAACCCCGGACACGCCGGAAACCCTGAAGGGGCCGCGCACACGCGCAGCGCCGGAGATCCCGGGAGCGCCGGGAACCCGGGGCACACCAGAACCCCCGCCGCCGACCCGCACCCATCCGCCCCAACCCCCCCACTCACGAACAACGACGGCGACCCCTGGGACTCCCCCTTCCTCGAACCCGCCACCTCGACCGCCCGCCCTGGGGTCACCCCCGCCACCCCAACCCCCCACCACCCCACCCCCTGGCCCCAAGCCCGAGCCCTAGCCGCCCGCGCCGGCCGCAGCACCGCCGCTCGACGCCCCCCCCTCTCCGTCCCCCTCGACCAAGCCCTCGGTCTCCCCCTCGCCGCTCCCCTCTCCGCCCTCACCGACCTCCCCTCCTTCGACACCTCGGCGATGGACGGGTGGGCGGTCTCGGGGCCGGGGCCCTGGGTGGTTCGGGGGGAAGGGGTGCTGGCCGGGCAGGGCGGGGCGGAGCGGCTCGGTGACGGGGAAGCCGTGGGGATCGCGACAGGTGCGCGGATCCCGCAGGACACGACCGCCGTACTCCGCAGCGAGCACGGCCGGACCGACGACAAGGGACGGCTGCATCCGACGAGGGACGTCCAGCACGGACAGGACATCCGGCCCAGGGGGCAGGAGTGCCGTACGGGCGATCTGCTGCTGCCGGAGGGAGCCGTCGCGACCCCGGCCGTGCTAGGGCTCGCCGCCGCCGCCGGGTACGACACCCTCGCCGTCACCCCCCGCCCCCGCGCCGAAGTCCTGGTGCTCGGCGACGAGTTGCTGACGGAGGGGCGGCCCCACGAGGGGCTGATCCGGGACGCGCTGGGCCCGATGCTCCCGCCATGGCTGCGGGCGCTCGGCACGGAGGTCGTGGCCGTACGGCGGCTGGGCGACGACGCGGAGGCGTTGTACGAGGCCGTCACGTCGTCCGGCGCCGACCTGATCGTGACGACGGGCGGGACGGCGGGGGGACCCGTGGACCACGTCCACCCCATCCTCGCCAGAACCGGCGCCGAGCTGCTGGTCGACGGGGTGAAGGTCCGGCCGGGGCACCCCATGCTGCTGGCCCGCGTCAAGGAGGGCCAGCACCTCGTAGGGCTCCCCGGCAACCCCCTGGCCGCAGTCTCCGGGCTCCTCACCCTCGCGGAACCCCTCCTGCGAGCGCTGGCCACGCGCGGGGCCGTGGAGCCGTACGCGCTGCCGTTGAAGGAGACGGTGCAGGGACACCCGTACGACACGCGGTTGATCCCGGTCGTCGTACGGGGGGACCGGGCCGTACCGCTGCACTACAACGGACCGGCGATGCTGCGGGGGATCGCGGTGGCGGACGCGCTGGCGGTCGTACCGCCCGGCGGGATGCGGGCGGGGGGCGAGGTGGAGTTGCTGGACCTGCCGTGGGAGTGATGTTTCACGTGAAACAAGCGTTCGAGTGTTTCACGTGAAACACCCCGGGCCCGCAATCGGGTGTTTCACGTGAAACATGCCGCCCGCTACGCCGGTTCGACCACCGTCGCTCTGCTGACCGTGACCACCCGGTCCCCCCGCTCCAGCGTGGTGAGGCCGGGGTCCGCGTAGTCCAGCAGCTTCTTGCCCCGCACCACCGCGACGATCAGGTCCTCGCAGGTCCGGGGCGCCGCGCCGATCTCCTCGCGTGTGACCGGGCGTTCGACGATGTCCAGGCCGCTGCCGAGGGTCATCAGGTCCTCCAGCGTGTTCGCGACGACCGGGCTGACCATGGCGACGCCGAGGAGGCGGCCGGCGGAGCTGGAGCTCGTGATCACCGTGTCGGCGCCGCTCTGCTTCAGCAGGGGGACGTTCTCGTCCTCGCGGGCCGCGACGACGATCGTGGCGCGGCGGTTCAGCTGGCGGGCCGTGAGGGTGACCAGGGCCGTCGTGTCGTCGCGCTGGGGGCAGACGATGACCTGGGCCGCCGTGGGGACCTCGGCCTTCAGCAGCGTCTCCGAGCGCGTCGCGTCGCCGGTCACCGCGACGAGGCCGTCCTCCGCCGCCGTCATGACCGCCTTCTTCTGGACGTCCACGATCACGATCCTGTCCTTCGCGATGCCCTGTCCGACCAGCGTCTCCGCCGCGTGGCGGCCCTTCGTGCCGTAGCCGACGACCACGACGTGGTCGCGCAGGCGGGAGCGCCAGCGGTGGACGCGGACCTGTTGGCGCGTGCGCTCGGTCAGCACCTCCAGGGTCGTACCGACCAGGATGATCAGGAAGACGACGCGCAGCGGGGTGATGACGACGATGTTGATGAAGCGGGCCGTGTCGCTGACCGGGGTGACGTCGCCGTAGCCCGTTGTCGAGAGCGTGACCGTCGCGTAGTACGCGGAGTCCAGCAGGTCCACCGCGCCGTCGGAGTTGTCGTTGTAGCCGTCGCGGTCGATGTAGACCAGGAACGTCGTCAGCGCCAGCACGAACAGGGCCAGCATCAGGCGCCGGAGCACCTGCTGGAGCGGGGGGACCCCGCTGCGGGTCGGCATCGTCACCGCGCGGCTCGCCTCCGCGTCGTCGCGGTTGTCGGAGCGCGAGGGGTACCACAGCGTGCGGAACAGGGAGAGCCTGCTCAGCTTCCTCGGCTGGCGTGGGTGGTCCTTCATACGCGTGCCCCCCTGGGGTGGTGATCCGGTCGGTGGGCACCATGGTTCCTGGCGGCGGTGTGGACGTCACACCCGCCACACGCGATGCGTGTCCGCGTTTCGCCGAGCCTTCGGAGGCCCTCCTTGCGTGACCACACTGTCGTCGTCGGATTCGGTACGAAGGGACGTTCCGCGATTCGGACCGCCTGCGCGTCGGGGCTGCGCCGGGAGCAGGTCGTGGTGATCGATCCGAGCGCGAAAGTGATCGAGGCGGCCACCGCCGAGGGGTACGAGGGGGTCGTGGGGGACGCGACCCGCAGCGACGTCCTGCGGCGGGCCGAGATCCACAAGGCCGGGCGGATCATCATCGCGACGCAGCGGGACGACACGGCCGTCCTCGTCGCCCTCACCGCGCGCCAGCTCAACCAGGGGGCGATGATCGTCGCCGCCGTGCGGGAGGAGGAGAACGCGCCGCTGCTGCGGCAGTCCGGGGCCGACGAGGTCATCACCAGCGCCGGGGCCGCCGGTCGCCTGCTCGGGCTGTCCGTCCTCTCGCCCGCCGCCGGGGTCGTCATGGAGGGGCTGTTGCGGCAGGGGAGCGGGCTGGACATCGTCGAGCGGCCCGTCACCCGCGCCGAGACCGGGAAGACGCCCCGGGAGACCGAGGATCTCGTGGTGAGTGTCGTGCGGGGACATCGGGTGCTGGGGTACGACGATCCGGCGGTGGGGGTGCTGGAACTGACGGACCGGGTGGTGACGATCGTGCGTGCCGGGGGGTGAGGGGAGAGCCCGGGGCGTGCCGGGTGCGCGCCGCCGGGGCTCGGGGTGTGGTGGTGGATCTTTCGTGCTCCGGATCGACGCCGCCGGGGCCGGGGCTCGGGGTGTGGGGCCGGGCCGGCGCGTGCGGATGAGGAGTGTGGGGTGGGGTCGGCGCGTGCGGGCCCGGGGTGTGGGGTGGGGGGCTGCGTGTGTGGGGAGTAGCGTCGGGGGCATGCGTGCGATCACTGTTACGGAACCTGGTGGGCCCGAGGCGTTGGTCTGGGCGGACGTCGAGGACGCGGTGGCCGGGGAGGGGGAGGTGCTCGTCGAGGTCGTCGCCGGGGCCGTCAACCGGGCCGATCTGCTCCAGCGGCAGGGGTTCTACGACCCGCCGCCCGGCGCCTCCCCCTACCCCGGGCTCGAATGCTCCGGGCGGATCGTCGAGGTGGGGCCCGGGGTGAGCGGGTGGCATGTCGGGGACGAGGTGTGCGCGCTGCTCGCGGGCGGGGGGTACGCCGAGAAGGTCGCCGTTCCCGCCGGGCAGCTGCTGCCGGTCCCCAAGGGCGTCGACCTCGTCCGCGCCGCCGCGCTTCCCGAGGTCGCCTGCACCGTCTGGTCCAACGTCTTCATGATCTCCCACCTGCGGCCCGGCGAGACGCTGCTCGTCCATGGCGGGTCCAGCGGGATCGGGACCATGGCGATCCAGCTCGGGAAGGCGGTCGGGGCGAAGGTCGCGGTCACCGCGGGTACGCCGGAGAAGCTGCGCCGGTGCGCCGAACTGGGCGCCGACGTGCTGATCAACTATCGCGAGCAGGACTTCGTGGACGAGGTGCGGGCCGCGACGGGGGGTGCCGGGGCCGACGTCATCCTCGACAACATGGGCGCGAAGTACCTCGACCGCAACGTCCAGGCCCTCGCCGTCAACGGGCGGCTCGCGATCATCGGCATGCAGGGCGGGATCAAGGCGGAGCTGAACATCGGTACGTTGCTCGCCAAGCGGGCCGCGATCAGCGCGACGTCCCTCCGGGCTCGGCCGCTGGAGGAGAAGGCGGCGATCGTCGCGGCGGTTCGTGAGCATGTGTGGCCGCTGGTGTCCGAGGGGCACATCCAGCCGGTTGTGGACCGGGAGATCCCGATGGCGGAGGCGGCCGAGGCGCATCGGGTGGTGGAGGGGAGCGGGCATGTGGGGAAGGTGCTGCTGGTGGTGGGGGAGTAGGTAGAGGGGGCTGGTGTCGCGGGGTGGGTGCGGGTCTGTCGTGGCTGGTCGCGCCCACGTGGTGGTAGCCACCTGTCGAGTACAGCCCCGCGCCCCTGAGGTCGGTTGGGCTCGCGTGGCGGTAGCGGCGGGTCGAACGCGGCCCTGCGTCCTTGAGGGACGGTGCGGGTCAGCGGCGGCGGAGGCGTAGGCCCGCCATGGTCAGGGCCAGGCCCAGGCCGATCAGGACCAGGCCGGTGCCCAGGGGGAGGATCCGCAGCGTCGAGGTGGTGGTGTCCGCCCGGCGGAGGGTCTGGCGGGTGGGTTCCAGGGGGATGGGGGTGGTGAGCGGCGGGGTGGACGGGCTGGGTTTCGGGGGAGTGTTTTCCGCCGAGGCCGAGGCCGAGGCCGAGGCCGGTGCCGGTGCGGGGGGTCGGCCCGGGCGTTCGCGGCCTTCTCCCGGGCCGCTTCCGGCGCGGTCGGGGACGGGGTGGGCCGTGGGGGCGACGGGCGGGGGCAGGGCGCTCGCCGTATCGGCGCCGTACAGGAAGAGCACCGCGCACACCGCGAGGCATGCGGCGCGCAGCCCTCTCGGGGTACGCGTCGTGGCTCTGGCGCCGGTGGACTGGGCCGAGGTGTTCCCCCATGACGTGGCCCGGCCCTGCGCCGTACTCCTGACCGTCGTCGTTGCGGACGGGTTGCCTGCGTGTGCGGCTCGCTCGCTTGCCGCGCTCCCCGCTGTCGGCCGCGCCTGCCGCGCGGCCGGCTGTTTCGGCTTCGCCGATCCTGCGGCTGGCTGATCCGGCTCCACCCACACCCCTGTCGGCCGGCCCAACTCCGCCTGCCCTGCGGCTGGCCGTTCCGCTGCCCGCCCCGTTGTTCTCGGTGAGGGTGAGGGAGGGGGCTCCCTTCGGGCGGTGGGTGTCACGGGGGTGTCGTCCTCGCTGTGCGGAGTCGGGTGGGTGCGGTGCGTGGTGGGGTCAGGGTTGCACGGTGTGGAGGGGGCGGCATTTCGGGCCGTGTGGGGGTGGGGCCTGGTCGGAGGGGGTGGGCGGGTGGTGGAGTGGGTGGGTGCGAGAGAATGGCGGTATGGAGATGCCGAGGAACGAAAGGTCGCCGGAGAACGCCCAGAAGATCCTGGTCGTGGGCCAGGACGGCATGGCGCTCGGCGGAGTCGACATGGACGACGAGGGCCGGGAAGTTCCCGTGACCGAGATGGTCGAGCAGCCCGCGAAGGTCATGCGGATCGGGAGCATGATCAAGCAGTTGCTGGAGGAGGTGCGGGCGGCTCCTCTCGACGAGGCGAGCCGGGCGCGTCTCAAGGAGATCCACGCGAGTTCCGTGAAGGAGCTGGAGGACGGGCTCGCACCTGAGCTCGTCGAGGAGCTGGAGCGGCTGTCCCTGCCGTTCAACGAGGACTCCACGCCCAGCGACGCGGAACTCAGGATCGCCCAGGCCCAGCTCGTCGGCTGGCTCGAAGGGCTCTTCCACGGGATCCAGACGACCCTGTTCGCCCAGCAGATGGCCGCGCGGGCCCAGTTGGAGCAGATGCGCCGGGCACTTCCGCCGGGCGTGGGAGGCCACGAGGGCGGGGAAGAGGGACACCCGGGCGCCCGCACGGGTGGGCCGTACCTCTAAGTCGTACCTCCAAGCCGTAGCGCCAAGCCGTACGTCACCGGCGTACACAACAAGAACGCCCCGGACGTCAACCGTCCGGGGCGTCGTCGTACCGCTGCACGGCTCAGGACGGCGGGTTCCCCGTCGACACGTTGAGCTGGATCTCCGGCATGTTCTTCGGGTCGACGTCCGTGTCCGCCGCCGGAAACTGGTTCATGACCGTGCCCTCCCCGAACGTGTTCTCGTCCACGTTGACGATCTTGGGGCGCCAGCCGGCCGCCTGGAGGCACGCCTTGACCGAGTCGATGTTCTTGAACTTGAAGTTGGGGACGCGGATCTTGTCCGGGTCGTTGTAGGACTCCTCGGGCTCGGAGCACTCCGTGTCCTCGATGGTCTTGGACGTGTCGGGCCCCCGGTGCCCGGCGGCGGCCGACGGGGACGCCGTCACCTCCAGGATGCTGTCGTCGTCCTTCTTGCCGCCGCCCGCGTTGAGGGCGATGGCGACGAGGAGGGCGCTGACCGCGACGACGGCGACGACGACGGAGCCGACGACGAGGGGCCGGGTGCTGCGACGACCGCCGACGGGGACGGGCGCCGGCGTCGCGGGCCCGCCGTTCATCGGGTACGTCTGGGCGCCGTACGCGGGTGCCGGCGTGGCGAAGCCCTGCTGCGGATAGCCGTACGAAGGCGGCGGCGTCGCCCCGTACGGACCGGGCTGGGCCGCCCCGTACGGACCGGGTGCCGGCGTGCTGGGGCCCACCGGCGGGAACACCGCCGAACCCACCCCCTGCCCGCTGCTCGCGGGCTGCCCCGGCACGATGCTCGGCGGCGCAGCCTGGAAGGACGCGGCGACGCGCAGGCACTCGTCGCGCATGGCGACGGCGCTCGGGAACCGTTCGTTGGGGTTCTTCTTCAGCGCGCGGGCGATCAGCGCGTCGACGGCCGGCGGCAGCGCGCGGTTGATGGAGGAGGCGCGCGGCGGCTCCTCCTGGACGTGCGCGTAGGCGATGGCCAGCGGCGAGTCCGCGTCGAAGGGCAGCCGCCCGGTGACGAGCTGGAACAGCATGATGCCGACGGAGTAGAGGTCGGAGCGCGCGTCCACCGCGCGCCCGAGCGCCTGCTCCGGCGAGAGGTACTGCGGCGTCCCGACGACCATCCCGGTCTGCGTCATCGACGTCACCCCGGACTGCATGGCCCGCGCGATGCCGAAGTCCATGACCTTGACGACCCCGCGCTTGGTCATCATCACGTTGCCGGGCTTGATGTCGCGGTGGACGAGCCCCATCTCGTGGCTGATGTCGAGCGCCGCGAGGACGTCGGCGGTGATCTGGAGCGCCTTGTCGGCGGGCATCGCGCCGTGCCGCGTCACGTCGGTGTCGAGGACCGAGCCGAGCGGCTGGCCCTCGACGAACTCCATGACGATGTACGGCGTCGTCTCGCCGCCGCTGACGTCCTCGCCGGTGTCGAAGACGGAGACGATGTTGGTGTGGGTGAGCTTGGCCACGGCCTGCGCCTCGCGCCTGAACCGCTCCCGGAACGCCTCCTCCCGGCCGAGCTGGGAGTGCAGCGTCTTGACCGCGACCTGCCGGTCGAGGACGGAGTCGTAGGCGAGGTGGACGGAGGCCATGCCGCCCTCGCCGAGCAGCCCGCGTACCTGGTAGCGTCCGCCCGCGAGCGACTGCCCCGTGAACCGGCCGTCTGCGCCGTCGTGGCTCATTGTCTGCGCGTCCCCCATCAGGCCGTCGCCACCGCGTTCGTAGTGACCGAGACCATTGATCCCATGCGTCAATCTCGGCCAAGTCTGCCTCAGGCCCCTCACACGTCAAGCTCGGTGCCCGTTCCGTGACCGTACGCGAAAGAAGCACCGCACGAGCGTCACAGCCTCCGCATCGCCGGTACACGGAATGTGCACGAGCACACGTCCGGGCGGGCTCCTCACAGGGGCCTTCCCGGATCGGGGGCCCGGCGGGAGGCTGTAGCGTGGCCGACGGAGACCGTGACAACACCGCGCGCACCGCGGGCAGAAACGACGGCGAGGACTGATGGCACAGCAGCAGCGCTCTCAGGGCCCGTCCGACCCCGAGGCGACTGACGGCGGTATGTCGGACGCGCCGGAACAGTGGGGCAACGGCGGCCTGGTCGGTGACGGACGTTACCGGCTCACGCGCAGACTCGGCCGGGGCGGCATGGCGGAGGTGTTCGCCGCCGAGGACGTACGCCTCGGCCGGACCGTCGCCGTCAAGCTGCTGCGCTCCGACCTCGCCGAGGACCCGACGTCCAAGGCCCGCTTCACGCGCGAGGCCCAGTCGGTGGCCGGTCTGAACCACCACTCCATCGTCGCCGTGTACGACTCCGGCGAGGACGTGATGGCGAACGGCCAGGCCGTGCCGTACATCGTCATGGAGATCGTCGAGGGCCGCACGATCCGCGATCTGCTGCTGAACGCGGAGGCGCCCGGTCCCGAACAGGCGCTGATCATCGTCTCCGGGGTCCTCGAAGCGCTCGCGTATTCGCACCAGCACGGCATCGTGCACCGCGACATCAAGCCGGCGAACGTCATCATCACGCACAACGGCGCCGTCAAGGTCATGGACTTCGGCATCGCCCGCGCGCTGCACGGCGCGTCCACGACGATGACGCAGACCGGCATGGTCATGGGGACGCCTCAGTACCTCTCCCCCGAACAGGCGCTCGGAAAGGCCGTCGACCACCGCTCCGACCTGTACGCCACCGGCTGCATGCTGTACGAACTCCTCGCGCTGCGGCCCCCGTTCGTCGGCGAGACCCCGCTGTCGGTGGTCTACCAGCACGTCCAGGACATCCCCGTACCCCCCTCGCAGGCGTCCGGCGGCGCCTCCCCGCCGGAGCTCGACGGGCTCGCGATGCGCGCGCTCGCGAAGGAGCCGGACGACCGGTTCCAGACGGCCGAGGAGATGCGCGGGCTCGTCCAGTACGGCCTCCAGATGCTGTACGACCACGGCCCGCACACCGGCACCTGGAACACCGGCCCGGTCACCGCGCCGATCGCCGCGCACCCGGTCACCGGCGGCTACTCCAGCACGACGATGATGCCGCAGGGCGGCCACGGCGGCGCGACCTCGCAGATCCCGCAGCCGATCCTGCCCCAGGGGTACGGGTCCGGCGACGACGGCGGTTTCGAGGGCCACGGCAACCACGGCGGCGGGCGCGGGAAGCTGTGGATCCTCGCGGTGCTGGCGATCATCGCCATCGCCGCGGGCGTCGCCATCGCGCTCCAGAACACCGGCGGCAAGGGCGGCGGCACGGACACCACCCCGACGCCGACCGTCTCCTCCTCGACCAGCTCGGACTCCTCGTCCCCCTCGCCGAGCGAGACCGAGTCCGACGACTCCAGCGACTCGTCGACCGAGAACAGCACGACGTCCGGCGGGAGTGGGGACTACTCCGACCCGTCCACGCCCAAGCCGTCGCCGACGCCCTCGAAGACGCAGGAACAGAGCAGCGAGCCGACGCCTTCGGGCGACGACTCGCCGGAGCCGTCGTCGGACCCGGCCACCACCGGGGACACGTCGACGGGGACGACGAACCAGGGGAGCACGGGGACGTCGACCGGCACGAACAACGGGGGCACGTCCGACGGCGGGACGTCCAACGGGGGGACGTCGGAGGGCAGCACGACGGGGCTGGGCGGGCTGACGGGCGGCTGAGGAAGGGGGCGGCGGCGGGCGGGTGCCGGAAGGAGCGGCGGGCGGGTGCCTCAGTCCTCCGTGTGCACCGTCGCGTACTGCGGCGTGACCCACAGATAGACGGGGTCCGCCGGCGCCTCCCCCGCGAACAGCGCCCGCTCCTCCACCGTCGGCTCGGCCGTCTCGCACAGCCCGACGACCTGCACCGACCAGTGATCGGCCGCGCCGGTCCCGTACGCCACGACCTGGCCCGCGCACGCGCGCTGGTGGGCGCACAGCCGCAGGAGCAGCCGGTCCGCGACGACGGCGTGACGGGCGGTCGCGAGGAACGGCAGCGCGCGGACGCTGGCCGCGACCTGGCCGTGGTCGGCGTCGGCGAGGAGGTCGAGGGCGTGCCGGGTGTCGGCGGTGTACGGCATGACGTCCACTGTGGGCGCGGTCCCACGGGCGGCGACAGGGCCTGACGCCCCTGGGAAAGGGGACGTAAGTCCCGAGTAAGAGGGGTGAGCCCGGGCCCGGGGCGGGAGCGGGCCCCGGAAATGCCCTAGCCCTGCTGACCCACCTGCATCCGCGCCACGTACGCCGCCGCCTGCGACCTCCGCTGCATCCCCAGCTTCGCCAGCAGGCTCGACACGTAGTTCTTGATCGTCTTCTCCGCGAGGTGCAGCTCCTCGCCGATCTGCCGGTTGGTGAGGCCCTCGCCGATGAGGTGGAGGATGCGGCGCTCCTGGTCGGTGAGCCGCTCCAGGCGTTCGTCGCCCTTGGGGGCGCCCTCCCGCAGCCGCTCCAGCACGCGCGCGGTGGCGACGGGGTCGAGCAGGGACCTGCCCTCGGCGACGGCCCGTACGGCCGACAGCAGCTCGTCACCGCGGATCGCCTTCAGGACGTACCCGGACGCGCCCGCCATGATCGCGTCGAACAGGGCCTCGTCGTCCGCGAAAGAGGTCAGTATCAGACACTTGAGGGACGGGTCCTGGGAGCGGATCTCGCGGCACACCTCGACGCCGCTGCCGTCGGGAAGCCGCACGTCGAGGACGGCTACGTCGGGCCGCAGGGCCGGGATACGGGCGAGCGCCTCCGCCGCCGTACCCGCCTCGCCGATCACCTCGACGCCGTCCTCGACCGCGAGCAGCTCGCGCACGCCACGCCGTACGACTTCATGGTCATCGAGGAGAAAAACCCGGATTTCCGCCTTTTCGCGCACGAGATCAGTTTCACACACAACCCTTCCCGTGGCCGGGGAGCGCGGGATAACGTGCCGTTGCTCCGGCCTCCTGCGAGGCTGTGACCAGGGCCCTTCACGGCTTTGCCGAATTTACTTGGAAATCCGAGTAAAAACGCAGGTCAGAAGGGGTTTCACAGAAATGTGGAGCACTGGGTAACGTGAGCGCCCCAGGGCGCTCGCCGGAGCTCATGTCACGCCTGTTCCGGCCGAGTGGCACCCACCCCGTGCACGGGTGTCCGGAAACAGGTAGGCCGCACTGGACCCCGGCAACCCCGGGAGCCGGACCGACGGAGGAGCTACACGTGACCGTGGAGAGCACTGCCCCGCGCACACCGCGACGCGGCGGTGGAGGCAAGGCCGCAGCGACCCGCAAGGCAGCCGCCGCGAAGAAGAGCACCGAACCCGAACTCGTGCAGCTGCTGACCCCCGAGGGCAAGCGGGTCAAGAACGCCGAGTACGACAAGTACGTCGCCGACATCACCCCCGGACAACTCCGCGGCCTGTACCGCGACATGGTCCTCACCCGGCGTTTCGACGCCGAGGCGACCTCCCTCCAGCGTCAGGGCGAACTCGGCCTGTGGGCCTCGCTGCTGGGCCAAGAAGCCGCCCAGATCGGCTCCGGCCGCGCCCTGCGCGACGACGACTACGTCTTCCCGACCTACCGCGAGCACGGCGTCGCCTGGTGCCGGGGTGTCCCGCCGGAGAACCTGCTCGGCATGTTCCGGGGCGTCAACAACGGCGGCTGGGACCCGAGCAGCAACAACTTCCAGCTCTACACGATCGTCATCGGCTCCCAGACACTGCACGCGACCGGGTACGCGATGGGGGTCGCCAAGGACGGCGCGGACAGCGCGGTCATCGCGTACTTCGGGGACGGCGCGTCCAGCCAGGGGGACGTCGCGGAATCGTTCACCTTCTCCGCCGTCTACAACGCGCCCGTCGTGTTCTTCTGCCAGAACAACCAGTGGGCGATCTCGGAGCCGACCGAGAAGCAGACGCGGGTTCCGCTGTACCAGCGGGCCCAGGGGTACGGGTTCCCCGGGGTCCGGGTCGACGGCAACGACGTGCTCGCGTGTCTCGCGGTGACCAAGTGGGCGCTGGAGCGGGCGCGGAACGGGGAGGGGCCGACGCTGGTCGAGGCGTACACGTACCGGATGGGGGCGCATACGACGTCCGACGATCCGACGCGGTACCGGCTGGACGACGAGCGGGTGGCGTGGGAGGCGAAGGACCCGATTCTGCGGCTGCGGACGTATCTGGAGTCCCTGAAGGGGTCCGGTGTTTCCGGCTCAAACCACCCTGAAGAGGGATTTTTCGCGGAACTCGAAGCCGAGTCCGAGGCGTTGGGCAAACGAGTGCGCGAAGCGGTCCGGGGGATGCCGGACCCCGACCGGTTCGCGATCTTCGAGAACGCCTACGCGGACGGGCACTCGCTCGTCGACGAGGAGCGGGCTCAGTTCGCCGCCTACCAGGCGTCGTTCACCGATGTGGAGGGGGTCTGACATGGCAGTCGAGAAATTGGCAGTGGCCAAGGCGATCAACGAGTCGCTGCGCCGAGCCCTGGAGGAGGACCCCAAGGTCGTCATCATGGGCGAGGACGTCGGCAAGCTCGGCGGCGTCTTCCGCGTGACCGACGGCCTCCAGAAGGACTTCGGCGAGAGCCGTGTCATCGACACACCGCTCGCCGAGTCGGGCATCGTCGGTACGGCCATCGGGCTGGCCCTGCGCGGCTACCGCCCGGTCGTGGAGATCCAGTTCGACGGATTCGTCTTCCCGGCGTACGACCAGATCGTCACCCAGCTCGCGAAGATGCACGCGCGCTCGCTGGGCAAGGTCAAGCTCCCCGTCGTCGTCCGGATTCCCTACGGCGGCGGCATCGGCGCGGTCGAGCACCACTCCGAGTCGCCCGAGGCGCTCTTCGCGCACGTCGCCGGGCTGAAGGTCGTCTCGCCGTCCAACTCGGCGGACGCGTACTGGATGATGCAGCAGGCCATCCACAGCGACGACCCGGTGATCTTCTTCGAGCCGAAGCGGCGGTACTGGGACCGGTCCGAGGTGGACACGGAGGCGATTCCGGGGCCGCTGCACAAGGCCGTCCGCGTGCGCGAGGGGTCCGACCTCACGCTGGTCGCGTACGGGCCGATGGTGAAGGTCTGCCTGGAGGCCGCCGACGCCGCCGCCGAGGAGGGCAAGTCCCTGGAGGTCCTCGACCTGCGCTCGGTCTCGCCGCTCGACTTCGACGCGATCCAGACGTCCGTCGAGAAGACCCGGCGACTCGTCGTCGTCCACGAGGCGCCCGTCTTCTTCGGCTCCGGCGCGGAGATCGCGGCGCGGATCACCGAACGGTGCTTCTACCACCTGGAGGCGCCTGTGCTGCGGGTCGGTGGCTATCACACCCCCTATCCGCCGGCCCGCCTCGAAGAGGAGTACCTGCCGGGCCTTGACCGGGTGCTCGACACCGTCGACCGTGCCCTGGCGTACTGAGGAGAGGGACGTGACGACGATGACCGAATCCGCGGTACGCGAATTCAAGATGCCGGACGTGGGCGAGGGGCTCACGGAGGCGGAGATCCTCAAGTGGTACGTCCAGCCGGGGGACGTGGTCTCCGACGGGCAGGTGGTGTGCGAGGTCGAGACGGCGAAGGCGGCTGTGGAGCTGCCGATTCCGTACGACGGGGTGGTGCGAGAGCTGCGGTTCGCCGAGGGGGCGACGGTGGATGTGGGGGTGGCGATCATCTCGGTGGAGGTGGGGGGTGCTGCTGAGGGGGGCGCTTCCGAGACGGTTGTTTCTGAGGCGGTTGTTTCCGAGGTGCCGGCTCAGGCGTCCGCGTCCGCCGCGGAGGAGTCGAAGCCCGAGGGGCGTCAGCCTGTGCTCGTCGGGTACGGGGTGGCGGCGTCGTCCACGAAGCGGCGGCCCCGCAAGGGGGTCGCGGAGGTGCCCACCGCTGCCGCGCCCGCTGTGCAGGCGGAGTTGAACGGGCATGGGTACGTGGCACCGGCGCCGGTTGTCGAGGAGCGTACGGAGTCTGCTGGGCGTACGGAGCCTGCTGAGCGTGCCGAGCGGCCGTTGGCCAAGCCTCCGGTGCGGAAGCTCGCGAAGGATCTCGGCGTGGATCTGGCGACGGTGACGCCGACAGGGCCCGACGGGGTCGTCACGCGGGAGGACGTGCACAAGGCGGCGGCGCCTGCCGTTCTTGAGGTGCCCGCGCCGTCGGTGACCCCCGCCGTACCGGCGTACGACACCACCCGCGAGACCCGTATCCCCGTCAAGGGCGTCCGCAAGGCGACCGCGGCGGCGATGGTCGGCTCCGCCTTCACCGCGCCGCACGTCACGGAGTTCGTGACGGTCGACGTCACCCGGACCCTGAAGCTGGTCGAGGAGCTGAAGCGGGACAAGGACCTCGCGGGCCTGCGGGTCAACCCCCTGCTCCTGATCGCCAAGGCGCTCCTGGTAGCGATCAAGCGCAACCCCGAGATCAACGCGTCCTGGGACGAGGCGGCGCAGGAGATCGTCCTCAAGCACTACGTCAACCTCGGCATCGCCGCCGCCACGCCGCGCGGCCTGATCGTCCCGAACATCAAGGACGCGCAGGAGAAGACGCTGCCGGAACTGGCGCAGGCGTTGGGTGAGTTGGTGTTGACGGCCCGCGACGGCAAAACCTCCCCGGCGGCGATGCAGGGCGGCACGGTGACCATCACCAACGTCGGCGTCTTCGGCATCGACACGGGCACGCCGATCCTCAACCCCGGCGAGTCCGCGATCCTGGCGATCGGAGCCATCAAGCTCCAGCCGTGGGTCCACAAGGGCAAGGTGAAGCCCCGCCAGGTGACGACCCTCGCGCTGTCCTTCGATCACCGGTTGGTGGACGGGGAGTTGGGGTCGAAGGTGCTGGCCGACATCGCGGCGATCCTGGAACAGCCGAAGAAGCTGATCACTTGGGCGTGAGGCGCTGCGGGTTGGGATAAGTTGAACGCCGAAGGGACGGCCGCAAGTTCGGATTGCGACCGTCCCTTCGTGTTTACCGGGTGGGTCAGTTGAGGACGTACACCGGTGCTCCGTCCTCCGTCGCGCCCCTGGAGCGGATGCAGGCGTGCGTGCGCAGGAGCCGCAGGCACTCGTTGACGCGGTGCACGGTCAACCCCGTACGCGCCGCCAGCGACTCCAGCGGCTGCCGCAGCTCACCTTCCTTCACAAGGACCGGCGCGATGACGACCGCCAGCGTCCAGACGTCCTCCGTCACGGAGAGTCGCCGACGCCAGTCCGCGAGGACGGATTCCGTGGTCGGGTGCGGGGCGCTGGGGGAGGCGAGGGCCAGGGTGTCGAAGCGGGTCGCGATGCGGCTCATGGCGTCGGCGATGCTCTGCTGAGCGCTCAGACTCTCCCGCTGCATCGCCAGCATCTGCCTTTGCAGGGACAGTGACTCCTGCTGTGCGGTCGCAAGTTCCTCGTCGATGCGGAGGTTGTGCTCTTCGAGGCGGACGATGGCGTCGGCGACCTGGTCGGGCATGGCGTAGACGACGGGGGCGCCGGAGGTGGCGGGCTGGACCTCGGCCTTCCGGAGGGAGTACGAACCCTCCTGCTGGACGGTCGCGATGACTTCCGCCGCCCACTGCTTGAAGGGGGCGCAGGCGGGTTTGGTGCAGGCGTTGACGAGGAGGACGAGACCTTGGAGAGAGATGAGATTCAGGTCTCGGCGCCACCTCCTACCTGCGGGAATGCTGAGACCATGACTTCCAGTCACGGTCTCGAGAATGTCTCGGTGTTCTTCCGGGACATGGTCCAGGAGAGCCTTCTTCGGCGTGGTGTATCCGAGTTCTGTGCACACATCCACCGCCGGAAACCAATGCGTCCCGTCCGGCATCGTGAGCCGCCGGACCCGGGCCCCTGTCGCCGCGTACACGAAGTCGCTGATGTCGATGGCGTCTTGCCGCTTGCAGGGTTCATTCACGCGAACCACCTCCGTTACGGAACGTAAGGCGGAGGGATTCGCATATGCCATCGGAACTAATGATGTTCACTCGTTCGAGTGGTTTGACCCTGAAGTGCTTGCGGTGTTGGTGAGTTCAGGGCAGAGGCGCCGGTTGCGGGGCCAGCGGCAGGGGGCGGCCCCATACCCGGTGCGCCGCGTTCAACACCGCGTCCGTCAGACGCGTGCTCGCGTGCCGGAGGCGCGGGCGGGGGTGCGCGGCGGCTTGGCCCTGGGTGCGGATGCGGGTGTCGTGGGGGATGTGGACGACCGCTGCGGCGCGGTCGGTCGCGGCCGTGAGGGTCGTGCGGAGTGGGGCGGGGAGGCGGCCGTCCGCCGTGCCGACCAGGGCGATGACCGTCCGGGCCAGCGGGAGGGCCTCCGCGTCCAGGGTTTTCGTCGCCTGGATCAGGGAGTGGATGCCGTCCGCTGTCGCCGGGGCGCACAACACCGGGATCGCGTACGGAAGTTCGTACCAGTCGCGGGTCAGCGCCCGGGTTCCCGTGTGGCGGGCCGTGAGGAGGTCGTGGGACAGGGGGTGGGGGGTGTCCGCGACCACCGCCTGCCAGCCGCCGATCGCCGCCAACTGGTACCAGGCCGTGGGGAGTTGGGGGAGGTCGAGGAGGGGTGGGGCGTGCCAGGCGCGGGTGTCGGAGAGGATGTGCGGGCCGGGTTCCTCCACGGCGCACGCCTGGCGTACCGCCGTACGCGTCAGGGGCTGGTCCGGGGGCAACACCGCGAGCCCCGTTGCCCGTTGGGGCGCGAGGTGCGGTGGCCACGACGACGCCAGCCTCGGTGCGAGGTCCAGCAGCACCGTGTCCGCGACCCCGGCCAGCCCCTTCGCGAGCAGGTGCGCCACCGTCGTACGGCCGCTGCCGCCCGTCGCGGCGAGGACCGGGACGAGCAGGCGGGAGCCGACCGGGAGGTGCGGTACCGCGACCGGTGCCGTGCCCATCGTCCCCCCTCGCCGTACGTCTTCGACGTGCGACTTTACGCCGACCCGCAGGTGGATCCGGCGGGGATCGTGTGAAAGTGCGAGCGGTACGGTTCGCGCAGCAGTACGAACCAGTGATGAACTCGCCGTACGAGGGAGCCATGTCCGAGCCGCAGTACCGCCCCTGGGGGACGGTGACCCCCGAGTTCTGGTCCGTGTCCACGCCGCCGGGGCTCTCCGCCGAGACCCTCCGCGCGCGGCTCGTCAAAGTCGCCGAGGTCGCGCAGTCGGGGCAGCCCGCCGACGCGGCCGTCCTCGCGGAGAAACTCGACCAGGACGTGACGCGGGAGTACGGGGGGTTCCACCTCTACACCGCCCAAGTCCGGGAGGTGCGGGGGTACTTGGCGACCCTCACCGGCGACCACTCGACCGGGCTCGCCTGGTATCTGCACGGCGCGCAGCTCCGGGCGACGATCCAGGGGGCCGACCATCCTGACGTCGCGGCGGCGTCCCGGCGGGCGTTCAGCCTGTGGCGGGCGATTCCGTCCGACAATCTCGAACGGCCGCATCTGGGGGCGGAGTTGCTACGGGTGACGACGGAACTTCACGGTGAGGAGGCGGCGGTGGTGCGGCGGACTCGGGAGTGTCTGTACGAGTTGGTGTTGCCGAAGTCGTAGGGGCTGGCGGTGGACGCCGGAGCGGAGCGGTCAAATACTGTTCTGTATGCCCGAGTTGATGACGGAAGACGCTGTTCGTGACCTTGCGAGGTCGGTCGCCGAGGCGCGTTCGGTGGGACACGTGGAGGTCTCCGCCGTCCATGTCCTCCTGAGCATCGCGCGCCACCGGAGTACCGCGCGCAACTTGCTGGACGCGGCTGGCGCGGACCATGAGACCGTCCGCACGGCCCTGCTCGCCCGGCGGCCCGGGCGCGCGGGTGGCCGCCGGGTTCGTGAGCTTCCGTGGTCGAGCGGGATGGAGAGGATTCTCCAGCTGTCGCAGAGCCTCACCGAGAAGTACTTCAGCTCAACTCACTTGCTCGCACTGATCCTTGACCACGACGAGGAGTGCGCCGTCCTGCTGGAAGGGTGCGGGGTGCGGACGGCTGTGCTGCGGACGGCGGTCGCGGCGGAACTCGGCTGACCGTGCCGCTCAGCGTCCTGCCGGGAGGTCCAACTCCGCCCACACCGTCTTCCCGACGGTCAGGGGCTCGACTGCCCAACGGCTGGCGAGGCGTTGGACGATGAGCAGACCCCGGCCGGTCGTCGCGTCGGGGACCGGGGTGCGGTGTTCCGGCAGGGCCTCGCCCTTGGGGTCGGTGACCGCGATGCGCAGGGACTTGGTGGTGAGGGACGTCTCTACGCGGTAGAGGCGGCCGGGGAGTCGGCCGTGCAGGATCGCGTTCGTGCACAACTCGCTGGTGATCAGGGCGGCGTTGAGGGCGAGGTGGGGGTGGCCCCAGGTGGTGAGGAGGGTGGTGATGTGGCGGCGGGCGAGGGGGATGGTGCGGGGGGTGGGGGTGTAGGTGATGGAGTCGAAGTGGCGGGGCGTGGGGATGGGGCAGGAGTCGTTCACGGCGGACCTCCTTGTACGAAGTCGCCTCCGGCGGGCTGGGACGCATGGGAGATTTGGCCCAACCTGTTGCGCCAGGTGGCTGATTGAGCACTGAAGGTAGCGTTGTTCCAGACGACCCCGCAAGCAGTCCCGGGGAAATATCTCCCGGTTCCCTCTTGTGGGGTACGCTGCGCGCGGCTGCTGACCAGGAGGAGACGAGAGTGACGACAGGGCGGGCTTCCACCGTGCTGGCACGGAAGTTGGGCGGTGAGCTGCTGCGGTTGCGGGAGGCGGCCGGCCTCACCCAGCCCCAGGCTGCGGGGGTGTTGTCGGCGACCGCCGCGAAGGTGGCGAAGATGGAGCGGGGGTGGGTCCCGATCCGGGAGCCGGACGTCCGCGCGCTGTGCAAGCTGTACGGGGTGGAGGACGAGGCCGTTGTGGGGCGGCTGCTGGCGATTGCGAAGGCGGATCGGGAGCGGCGTAAGGCGAAGGGGTGGTGGAATCAGTACCCGTTGCTACCGGCGATGGCTGAGTACGTCGCCTTGGAGGACATGGCGACCAACATCCGCACCTGGCAAGGCGCCATTGTGCCGGGGTTGTTGCAAACGCCCGACTACGCGCAGGCCATTGCCGTGGGCGCTGGAAACTGGGAGGACCCCAGCCAGATCGGTGCCTTTGTCGAGGCGCGTATCGCGCGGCAGGTTCGGCTCGGCGGTGACAGCCCGTTGGAGTTGTGGGCCGTGGTGCACGAGGCCACTCTTCGCCAACTCGTCGGTGGCCGACAGGTGATGCGGGAGCAGTTGGGGCACTTGCTCGACATGGTCGAGCGACCCAACGTGAGGTTGCAGGTGCTCCCCTACCTCGCGGGCTCGCATCCGGGCATGACCAGTGCATTCACCATCGTGTCGTTCGCCGAACCAGGTGCCCTGGACGTGGTCTACGCGGATACCACATGGTCGACTGTCTGGTTGGAGAGCGATACTGATGCTGACCAGCACAACAGGCTCTTCGACCGGATCGCACGGGTGAGCCTCGCCCAGGAGACCTCGGTCAGGCTGATCGATGGGATCATGAAGGAGATGTAGCGAGCGTGCCCGCTTTTGAGTTCGTCAAGTCCAGCTACAGCGGCGGTGAAGCTCACCAGGAGTGCGTAGAGGTCGCCCGCAACATCCCCGGCACCATCGCCGTACGCGACTCGAAGAACCCCACCGGTCCCCTCCTCCACCTCACCCCCTCCACCTGGACCTCCCTCCTCAAGGCGTTTTCAGTCAAGTAATGAGACGGCAAAGTCCCTCCAGTACGGAAAACGTGCAGGTCCGCGCCTCCTTTCCCGCCCCGATGCGCCTCCCCTGGCCAATTCCGTGATGGTCAAGTGATCGTCTTCTCGGTAATGTTCGGACCTGCCCGGCGTCCCGTCAGTCGAGACGCCGCGTGACCAATTAATCGGGGGGAAAGAAGTCCGGGGAGCCTTTCGGTTCCACGCCTGTTCAGGTTGCCCGTCGGGGCTTCCTCCCCCTTGCGACGACGCAAGGGAAGACGAATGAATCGCAACGCTTTACGGACGGCCGCCGTTTCCGCGGTCGCCGCTCTCACGCTCGGCGCCGGCGCCGGACTCGCCTCGGCGTCCACCACTTCCGTGGCCACGCCGCAGTCCGTCTCCGCACCCGCCGCCGCGGACCGGGCCGCAGCCCAGCACGCCGCCCGCACACTCCTGGGCAGCCCGCTCGCAGGCCAGTTGACGTCCGCCGAGCGCGCCGAGCTCAGCCAGATCGCCGACGGCAAGGTCGCCGCCGCGAGCAAGTGGTCGGCCATCCGCGCGGCGTTCAGCAAGGTCAGCGGCTTCGGCAGGGCCATCGCGGGCAAGTACAGCGACTTCAAGAAGTGGTACGACGACCTCCCCCTGCTGGTGCGGCTGCCGCTCGCGGCCGTCTCGCCCGGCCTGACCCTGCTTGAGATCTACAACGCCCTGCGCTGATCCACAAGGGTGGCCGGGACGGCCCGGCCACCCTTCCCGCAGAACGGAGCACCGGATGACCGGCACCACCTCCGACACCGCTCGCGGCGCGGGGGAGAGCAGTTGGGTTCTTCCTCTGCTGGCCCTCGTCCCCGCTGCGGCTCTCGGATTCTTCACAGACCTTTCCGCACCCTGGCTCGCACTTTCCTGGGTGTCCGTCGCATTGTCCGTGATATTGCTGGCGGCCGGTTGGGTGACAGCGTTCCGGCACGGGATGCGAGGCGCTTCCGCGTGGGGGATCTGCGTATTCGCGCACGCCGTGATCCTGTTGCAAGTGATAGCCGTAGTCCGGAACTGATCCGGGAATGCGGCAAGGCAATCGGGGGGAAGAAGCCCGCGAGTGGCAACCCTTCGGTTTCCACGCCTGTTCGGGCCGCCGAAGCCTGGCTTCCTCCCCCTTGCGATAACGCAGGGAGACCCTACATGAACCCCCGCTCCACGAATACGGAGCACGGTGACGTTCTCGTCGAGGCGGCGGGCCTCGGCCGGTCCTTCGGTACCAAACGCGTCGTGGACGGAGTCGACCTCACCCTCCACGCGGGCGAGGTGACCGGATTCGTGGGCGCCAACGGAGCCGGCAAGTCCACGACGATCCAGCTGATGCTGGGCCTGCTGCGAGGAGAGGGCCGTACCCGTTACCTCGGCCGCCCCCTGTACAGGTGGGGCGCGCCGGGCACGGTCGTCGGCGCCGTACTCGGCGGTGTCGCCGGACACGGCGGGCACCGGGTACGTACCCATCTGCGGACGGTCGCCGCCGGATCCGCGGCGAGCGACCGCCGTGTCGACGCGTGCCTCGCGGAGGTCGGCCTCTCCGAGGCGGCCCGGCTGCGGCTGGCCGAACTCTCCCTCGGCATGGCCCAGCGCGTGGCCATCGCACAGGCGCTGCTGGGCGATCCGCCCGTCCTCGTCCTCGACGAACCGGCCAACGGCCTCGACCCGCACTCCATCCGCTGGCTGCGGCAGTTCCTGCGCGCCGAGGCCGACCGGGGGAGGGCCGTACTGGTCTCCAGTCATCTCCTGGGCGAGATGGAGCAGTTGGCGGACCGGGTCGTCGTCCTCTCCCGTGGCCGGGTCGTTGCCACCGCGCCGATGACGGAGCTGCTAGATCGCGCCGCCGGCCGGCGCGTGGTGAGCGTGGAGTGCCCGGAGTTGGACCGGCTCGCCGAACTGGTCGACACGAGCGGGGGACAACTCACTCCCACGAACGGCCGGAACGCGACCGTCACCGGCCTGGACCGGGTCCGGATCGGCACCCTTGCCGCCGAGCACGGGCTGCCGCTGTACTGGCTGCACGAGGCCGGACCGTCGCTGGAGGAGTTCTATCTGGGCATCGCGGAAGAGGAGTTCAGGATCTCGTGAGTACCGTGCAGACGGACCCCGTCGTCGGTGTGCCCGTTCCTGAAGTCGTCTCCCCCACCGAGGCTTTGCGCCGTGCGTGCCGGTACGAGTGGCGTCACCTCGCGGGGTTGCGCTCGACATGGGTTCTGCTCGGCGTCGTCGGGGTGCTGAGCCTGCTGACCGGGTTGGCCGTCCTGGTCGACGCCGACGCGGAACGACCCCTCGGTTCCGCCTTCCTCGTGGACGCCGTCACCTGGTCCCCGCTGGCCACCCAGATCCCGCTGCTCGCCTTCTTCCTCCTCGTCCTCGGCACCGGCCCGGTCTCCACCGACCTGGTGCGCGGCGGCGCCCGCACGACCTGGCTCGCCGTGGGCGGACGGGCCACCGCCTACGCCGCGAAGTCCCTGGTCGGCTTCACCGTCGCGGCGGGCGTGGCAGCCGGGAGCGCCGTACTCGGCTCCTTGTCCACGGCGGTCGTCCTCGCCGCCGTCGACGCTCCACCGGCCGACTGGTCCGGCGTACCCGTACCGGTGCTGCGCTTCATGCTGTGGGCGGGGTGCTGGGCGCTGCTCTGCTCGGCGGCGGTGTCCCTGCTGCGCAGCCGGATCGTGCCCGTCCTGGTGCTGTGCCTGTGGCCGCTGATCCTGGAGCGGCTGGCGGGCGGGGCTCTCGGGTTCCTGCCGGGGTTCGACGGGGCCGGCGGCCGGCTGCCGTTCGCGGCGGGCCGGGCCATGCTCACCGATGCCTCGGCGTTCCCCGCCGACGACCGGTCCTTCGCGCAGACCCTGATCGGCTCCGACCTCACGACCGGGGCGGCGACGCTGGTGTTCTGCCTGTACACGGCCGTGATCGCGGGGGCGGGGTGCTGGGCGTACTGCCGTCGGGACGCGAAGAGCGGCTGAGACGCGCGGCGATCTCGATGACATGCGGGACCACCTTGACGGCCAGGTCGTACGGATGGACGCGATCGTCGATCGGATCGAGGCCGAGTGGCGTGGGCCCGCAGGGACCGCGTACCGGGACTTCCACCGCGCCGCCGCCGAGGGCACCGTACGCATTCGCGAAGTCGTGAAGCCGCGCGCCGGGCCCCGTCCACGGCGGTGGTCGTGGACAGGGCGGCTCTCGCGGCTACCGCTTCGGCGGGAGCGGGGTGTGGTGGATCGCGACGCTTCCCGTGCCGACGGTGAGCAGGCAGTGGGGGCAGGCGTACCGGACGGGGCCGGGGAAGGGGAGTTCGACGGCCGCGCGGGTCCAGCGTCCGCAGTGACAGCAGACGGCCCACAGCGAGCCGGGCGGGTCCGAGGTCAGGGCGTCGCGGTTCATGTGCGGTTCCTGAAGTCCTCGGCGGTGAAGGGGGCGCCGGGGAACGTGTACGGGTAGTCGATGCCCAACGTCGCGTACGCCGCCGCGAGTTGGCGTTCCTGCTGGAGTTCGTACTCGGCCGGGTCCTGGAGCGCGCGTGCGCGTTCGGCGAGGGTCTGCCGTACGGCGTCCGCTTCGGCCTGGAGGCGGAAGAACTCCGCGGCCTCTTCCTTCGTGGGCCCGGTCCAGGGACGCGACCACGGGCTGACGTACGGCTGCGGGGGTGTGGGGGCCGCTACTTGCTTGCGGCGCCGCCCCTTGGCGGGGAGGGCGAGGGTGAGGAGGATGCGGAAGCACGCGAAAATGGCGCGCGCGATAGCATGGCGCATGGCGACAGGTTCCTTAGAAGTGGTTGTCGTCACGGCCCCGTCAGCGGAGTGTTGATCGCACTCCGAGCGCTGATGGGGCCACTTTTTGTTGTGGTGCAGGCACGCTAGCACCAACATCGGCTCCAGTGCACGCCGTTGCAGCAAACTCCCGATACCCCGTCAGGAACTGTCGGGTATTCGGGGACCTGTTCGGCGGAGGGGCATCGGCGGCCGGGGGCCGGAACGCTACCCACGAAGTGCCATATCGAACTATGGTGAATGTATGGCTAGCAAGAAGGTGACGATCACCCTCGATGAATCCCTGGTCGAAGCCCTGGCGGGCGCGGCGGAGGAAGAGGGCATCCCCCTCTCCCGGCTCGTCGCCAGTGCCGTGGAGCGAGAGCTGAGGCTGAGGGCCGGTCGCGCGGTGATCCAGGAGTGGCAGGCGGAGAACGGCGCCTTCACCCTGGAGGAACTCGCCGCCGCGCGTGCCGAGATGGCCGCGGCGGATGCCGAGTACCTCGGCAGTGCGGGAGCCCCGGCCGCGTGAACATCCCCTATCTGTACGACGCCGGCGCGCTGATCGCCATCGACAACGGCGACCGGCGCATGTGGGCCCGCCACAGCCTGGCCCTCGAAGACGGCCGGGACATCCACGTACCCTCCGTCGTCGTCAGCCAGGCGTGGCGTGACTCCCGGCGCAAAGTGCGGCTCGGCAAGTTCCTCGCCGGGTGCCAGGTCGTCCCCGTGGGCCTCGAAACCGCCAAGGCGGCGGGGATCCTGTGCGGCAAGGCCGGTACCGCCGACATCGTCGACGCCACGGTCGTCGTCATGGCGTCCGGTCTCGGCGCCGTCGTCTGGACCTCCGACCCGGACGACATCCGCGCGCTCGTCGATGCCCAGGACACCAAGCCCGCCCTCGTCGTCCGTACGGTCTGAAACGCCGAGGGGGCCCACCGCAACCCGCGCGGTGGGCCCCCTCGTGCATGACCTACTTCAGGTTCGCGAACCCGTAGTTGAGCAGCTTCGTCGCGTCCTGCGCGCGGACCGTCGCGTTGGTCGACGCGAGGACCGTGCCGACCATGGTCTTGCCGTTACGCGTCGCCGCGAAGACGAGGCAGTACTTCGCCTCCGGACCCGACCCCGTCTTGACCCCGATCGTGCCGCTGTAGCTGGACAGCAGCGTGTTCGTGTTGGTCCACGCGGCCATCTTCCGGCTGGTGCCGGTCTTCGTGACCGTCGTGGCCGTGTACGACTTGGTCTTCACGATCGCCCGGAAGTTCGCGTCCTTGAGCGCGTTCTTCGCGAGGGTCGACAGGTCCCGCGCGGTCGACTTGTTGTTGCCGTTGCCGATGCCGTCGAACGAGTCGAACTTGGTGTTCTTCATGCCGAAGGTCTTCGCCTTGGCGTTCATCTTGGAGATGAAGTTCTTGACGCGCGCGTCACGGGTGGATCCCGTGCCGTACTTGTCGGCCAGCGCGTAGGCGGCGTCGCAGCCGGACGGCAGCATCAGCCCGTACAGCAGCTGACGGACGGTCACCTTGTCGCCCACGATCAGCTTCGCGGACGACGCGTTGTTCTTGACGATGTAGTCGCTGTAGGCCATCTGGATCGTGACCTTGTCGTTCAGGTTCAGCTTCGGCTGAGACAGGACGACGGCGGCGGTCATGACCTTCGTGGTCGAGCCGGTGGACATCTGCTTGTCCGCGAGCTTCCCGAACGCCTTGCCGGTCGCGTTGTTCATGACGAAACCGGTCTGCGCCGCGATGGTGGGCGCGGTGACGGCCTGCGCGGGAGCCGCGGCGAGGGCGCCGGTCGCGAGCATCGCGACGGCCGTCGCGGTGACGGCGGCGGCTCTGCGGACCGGCTTGCCCTTGAGTGCGGTTATCAACTGAAATACCCCGATTACGTTGAAATGCCCCTGATTGCGGCCAGGTTGGGTGGGGGGAAGAGCAGTGGCCGCACACCTGTGACACGTACCTAGCACAGAAAGTTGTGCGTCTGCTTCCGGGAATTTTGAATCTCTTGAGGAAGATGGGATTTCCGGACAAGATCACCGTCCGCATGGTGAAACGGTTCCCCTCTTGCGTACGTGTTGTATCTATCCTGTCCGCATGCCGTCAGCCCCACCCGCGCCCGCCATCAAGCAACCCGCCGCCGAACGCGTCTACGCCCACGTCAAACAGGGCGTCCTGGACCGCCGCTTCGAGGGCGGCACCCTCCTCACCGAAGGCGAACTCGCCGACGCCGTAGGGGTTTCGCGGACCCCGGTCAGGGAAGCGCTGCTGCGCCTGGAGGTCGAGGGCCTGATCAGGCTGTATCCGAAGAAGGGCGCGCTGGTCCTGCCGGTCTCCGCGCAGGAGATCGCCGACGTCGTCGAGACCCGGCTCCTGATCGAGAAGCACGCCGTACGCAAGGCGGTCCCCGCGCCCGCGGCCCTGATCGCGCGGCTCGCGGAGCTGCTGGAGCGGCAGAAGGAGGAGGCGGGGCGCGGCGATCTGGCCGCCGCGGCCGTCACCGACCGGTGCTTCCACGCCGAGATCGTCCG
Source organism: Streptomyces saintjeani (assembly GCF_055409605.1). NCBI lineage: Bacteria > Bacillati > Actinomycetota > Actinomycetes > Kitasatosporales > Streptomycetaceae > Streptomyces > Streptomyces saintjeani. Next base: position 4,901,096 of record NZ_CP189624.1, read on the forward strand.
CAGCGGCGGCAACGAGATTCTTACCCGGCTCTACGACCAACTCCGCGACCGGCAGCTGCGGATGGGCGTCGCGATCATGCACTCCCACCCCGACCGGATCGCCAAGTCCCTCGTCGAGCACGAGCAGATCCTCGACGCGCTGCGGTCCGGCGACGCCGAGGCCGCCGTATCCATCGTCTGCCGCCACGTCGACTGGTTCGCGCACCTCGCCCGGGGCGATGTCCGGTGAGGAACTCCACTCTCCCGGGTGACCCGCCCGGCGGGCGCCGCGCTGTCGTCATGTGGTCCATCGGAGTGTCGGTCTACTTCGTCGCGGTCATCTTCCGTACGTCGCTGGGGGTCGCCGGCCTCGACGCCGCCGACCGCTTCCACGTCGGCGCCTCCGCGCTGTCGACGTTCTCGATCCTCCAGCTCCTCGTGTACGCCGGGATGCAGATACCGGTCGGCCTGCTCGTCGACCGGCTCGGTACGAAACGGGTGCTGACCATCGGCGTCGTGCTGTTCACGGCGGGACAGCTCGGGTTCGCGCTGTCGCCGACGTACGGCACCGCCCTCGCGTCGCGCGCGCTGCTCGGCTGCGGCGACGCCATGACCTTCATCTCCGTCCTGCGGCTCGGCAGCCGCTGGTTCCCCGCGCGGCGCGGCCCGATGGTCGCGCAGCTCGCCGGGCTCGCGGGGGTCGCCGGGAACCTGGTGTCCACGCTGGTCATCGCCCGGCTCCTGCACGGCGTCGGCTGGACCGCCGCGTTCGCGGGCAGCGCCGGGCTCGGGATCGTCGTCCTCGTGCCGCTGGTGCTGTTCCTGAAGGACCGTCCGGACGGGTACGAGCCCGGTCCGATGCCGCATCAGGGCGCCGCGTACGTCCGCCGCCAGATCGCCACCGCCTGGCGCGAGCCGGGGACGCGGCTGGGGATGTGGGTGCACTTCACGACCCAGTTCCCGGCGATGGTCTTCCTGCTGCTGTGGGGGATGCCGTTCCTGGTCCAGGGCCAGGGGCTGACGCGCGGTGCGGCGGGCGGGCTGCTGACCCTCGTCGTCCTGTCGAACATGGTCTTCGGCGTGGTGTACGGCCAGCTCATCGCCCGGCACCACGAGGCGCGCCTCCCGCTGGCGCTCGGGACCGTGACGGCTACGGCCGTGGCGTGGGCCCTCGCGATCGGCTACCCCGGCGACCACGCGCCGACCTGGGTGCTCGTCCTGCTCTGCGTCGTCCTCGGCGCCTGCGGACCGGCGTCCATGATCGGCTTCGACTTCGCGCGCCCCGCGAACCCGCCCGAGCGGCAGGGCACCGCCTCCGGCATCACCAACATCGGCGGCTTCACGGCGTCGATGACCACTTTGTTCGCGATCGGCGTCCTGCTCGACGCGACCGACGACAACTACGGGATCGCGTTCTCGTTCGTTTTCGTTCTCCAGGCGATCGGAATCGGTCAGGTGCTGCGGCTGCGGAAGCGGGCGGCGCGGCGGGAGCGGGAGCGGTTGGTGGCGTCCCGGGTGGAGACGGTGCACGTTCCGGCGTAGGCCGGGTACGGGGCCGGCGGTGCGAAGAGGCCGGCGTGGGCGGCGGTGTACGGGGCCGGCGCGGGCGTTCATATGACCGCCCGCCTTGGCCTCCGTACCCGCTACGGCGTGACCGTGAAGTTTCTGAGGATCGCCGCCGTCAGCTCCGGATCGCCCTCCGCCTTGACGCGGTCGGCGACGGTGTCCACGGTGACGCGTCCACAGGCCAGCCGGACGTACGTCTCCCAGTCGAGGACGAAGGAGGCGGCGGGGCCCAGCGCGGGGACCGTCTCCAGGGTGCCCCTGCCCTGCATGTCGACGCGGATCGTGCGCAGGAACTCGACCGGGCCGGTGATGTCGAAGACGATCGCCGAGCTGCGGGGGGCGTTCGACTTCTCGGCGACGATCGCGGGGAGCGCGTCGAGGAGGACGTCACGGGCGATGTGCGCACCGGGGGAGTCGAGGTTGCCGGGGCGGTTGAGGGCCGCGCGGAGGTCCTGTTCATGGACCCAGACGTTGAACGCGTGGGAGCGCATGGACGCTTCGAGGGTCAGCTCCGTGCCCAGCGGGCCGCGGACCTTCGCCGCGGGGTCGCGGTTCTCGTTCCGCAGCTGGCGGTTGCGGCGGATGATCGTGTACTCCAGCTCCGACGTCATCTCCGGGGAGGTGTGGTGACGGCGGACGTCCACCTGGACCTCCATGTACCGCTGGAGGTCGGTCGTCAGGTGGAAGAGGTCGCGGGGGAGGGAGTGGATCGGGCGCGGGTCGCCGTACATCTCGCAGTCCAGGCCGATGACGTGCGAGACGACGTCCCTCACCGACCAGCCGGGGCACGGCGTACGGAGGTTCCAGTCCGCCTCCACCAGCGGCTCCACCAGCTCGGTTATCGCTTCTATGGAGTGCGTCCAGGCGTCGGCGTAGGGCTGGAGGGTGGGATGCAGACTCACGGAACGGGACCCCTCGGCGGTCGGTACACGGGCGGCGGTCGGTGGCGGCGTTGCCAGCGGGAGGTTTGTCGGCTGCTGTCGGGTGGCGTCTTAGCACGCTAAGTTACGCTGCTGTGGTCGCCCCCGGCAGTGCTTTCGTGTGACGATCGTAGGCCGATGTGGACTGCTCGAATGCCAGGACGGTGGTAGTGTGCGCGCCTCGTTGATCCAAGTCGCCGTGGACGAGGGCGAATCGGTCGAAGACCGGCGGGTGCGGGTCGCCGCTCTCGTACGTGCGTGCAGTGACTCCGATCTCGTCGTCCTTCCTGAACTGTGGACCACCGGGGCGTTCGCGTACGAGCTGTTCGGGGCCGAGTCCGAGGAGCTGCGGGGCGCGACGTACGACGTGATGGCCAAGGCCGCCGCCGATGCGGGGGTCTGGCTGCACGCCGGGTCGATTCCCGAGCGGGGGTCCGATGGGGCTCTCTACAACACCTCCCTCTTTTTCTCACCGAGCGGTGACCTCGCCGCGACCTACCGCAAGATCCATCGGTTCGGCTTCGACCAGGGCGAGGCCGTGTTGATGGGCGCGGGGCGCGAACTCGTGACCGTCCGTCTGCCTGACACCGTCGTGGGTCTTGCCACCTGCTACGACCTCCGGTTCCCCGAGTTGTTCCGCGGTCTCGTCGACGCGGGCGCCGAGACCCTGGTGCTGTCGGCGGGCTGGCCGGAGCGCCGCCGGTCCCACTGGACGCTGCTGGCTCAGGCGCGGGCTGTCGAGAACCAGGCGTTCGTCCTTGCTTGTGGAACGGCCGGGACGCATGCCGGGGTTCCCCAGGCGGGTCACTCGATCGTGGTAGATCCGTGGGGGGTCGTGGTGGGGGAGGCGGGCCACGGTGAGGAGGTCCTCACCGTGGAGTTCGAGCCGGGGCGGGTGGGGGAGACGCGGGAGGTGTTTCCGGCGTTGAAGGACCGGATGCTGGGGCTGGCTACGCCGGAGCGGTGAGGCGTGGGCCGGCCGGCCGGGGTCTGTGGCGCCGGGTCGGCTGAGGATCAGCCGTCCTCGCGCTCCTTCTCCGCCAGGTGGATCACGCACACCGTCACCGCGATCAGCAGCGCCGGGTCCGCGTCCTCGCGGACGACGTCCACGCCGTACGTCTCGCGCACGTGCAGCCAGCGCCGGGAGATCACCGCGAGCAGCTCACCGTCGTACTCGACGGCGAACTCCCGGTCCATGATCTTGCCGCTGACGTCGAGGTCGGTGCCGTCGACGAGGGACACGCGGTAGTGGTTGCGCAGCAGGGACAGGCGCTTGCGGCGGACGGTCGCCAGCGGCTCACCCTCCCGCTCGATCACCATCGTGTCGCGCAGGGCGAACATCTTCTGGTGGATGTCGATCAGGACGCGCCCGCGCGTGTCCTTCAGCTCGAACGTGTCCCGCAGCCGCATCGCCTTGCCGTCGACCAGGAACACCTTCTGGCCTCGGTCGTCCTCGATCCAGTAGTCCTCGCCGAAGCCGAGGAGCCGGTCGCGTACCAGGAATCTCATGCCGGTACGGCTTCCCCGCCGCCGGGTCCGAAACGCCGCCTGTACGCCGACGGGCTCAGTCCGGTCGCGTGCCGTACGCGTGCGCGGAGGTTCGCCGCCGTCCCCAGGCCCGCGCGCGCGGCGACGACGTCCAGCCGTTCCTCGCCGCGCTCGATCAGCCGGCACGCGAGCGCGACACGTTCGCCGGTGAGCCAGGCGAGGGGCGTCGTGCCGAGCTGGGCGCGGAAACGGCGGTGGAGGGTCGCGGGGGAGACGGAGGCGCGGGTGGCGAGGTCGGCGACCGTCAGGGGGGTGCCGAGGCGCTCCTGGGCCCACTCCAGGAGCGGGGCGAGGGATTCGTCGGGGACGTGCGGGAGGGGACGTTCGACGAACTGGCGCTGGCCGCCGTCGCGGTTGGCGGCGAACACGAGACGCCGGGACACCGCGTTGGCGATCTCCACGCCGTGGTCCCGCCGTACGACGTGCAGGCCGAGGTCCAGCGCGGAGGCGCTGCCGGAGGCGGTGAGGATGTCGCCGTCGTCGACGAACAGGACGTCCGGTTCGAGCCGTACGCGCGGGAAGCGTGCCCGGAACGACTCCTGCCACATCCAGTGGCACGCGGCGCGTCTGCCGTCCAGGAGACCCGCCTCGGCGATCGTGAACGCGCCCGAGCAGAAGCCGACCAGCCGCGCTCCTCGCGCGTGCGCGCGCCGGATCACGTCGAGGACCGTACGCGTGCGCGGGACGAGCGCGTCGGGGCGGTTCGGGACGATCAGCGTGTCCGCGTCCTCGGCGGCCTCCAGGCCGGCCACTCCGGTGAGCGTGAAGAAGCCGTCGCGCATACGCGTGTGCGGGTCGGCCGCGCAGAGGGCGAAGTCGTACAGCTCGCGGCCGAGTTCGGGGCGGCGCAGGCCGAAGATCTCGATCGCGCAGCTCATCTCGAAGGGGTTGGAGTTGTCGTCGACGATCAGGACGACGCGGTGCGGTCGGGGCGGCTGGGTCGGCAGGGTCGGTGGCTTCGGCTGCGAGGATCCTTGCGGCATGTGCGATTCCTAGCACTCGTGAGGGGCGGCCGGCCAGGGCGAGCATGATCGGCATGAGCACTCAGCCGATCTCCCTAGCCGCCGCCCTCGCCTCCTTCGACCAGCAGTGGAGTCCTCGCATCGTCACGTCGGTCAACGACTACGACGTACGCGTCACCCACGTCGAGGGAGAGCACCTCTGGCACACGCACGACCACACCGACGAGTTCTTCCTGGTGATCGAGGGGGAGCTGCACATCTCCCTGCGGGAGCCCGCGGGTGAGCGGACCGTCGTCCTGGAGAAAGGTTCCGTCTTCACCGTCCCGCGCGGGGTGGAGCACAAGCCGTACGCGCCCGTCCCGACCGACATCCTGCTCCTCGAACCGACCGGCACGTCGACCGTCGGGGACCGGCACGAGGAGGTCCCGGACCACGTGGACGCGACGAGGGGGCACGCGCTGTCGTGACTGTCAGTGGCCGGTGGCACCCTTGAGAGCATGAGCGACACCACTCCGCGCCGCGTGCGCGTCCGGGCCCCCGAGCTGGTCGGCAAGGGCGGCTGGCTGAACACGGGCGACCGCCAGTACACCCTGTCCGACCTGCGCGGGCGCATTGTGATTCTCGACTTCTGGACGTTCTGCTGCATCAACTGCCTGCACGTCCTGGACGAGTTGCGCGAGCTGGAGGAGAAGCACGCGGACACGGTCGTCGTGATCGGCGTGCACTCCCCGAAGTTCGTGCACGAGGCGGAGCACCAGGCGGTCGTGGACGCGGTGGAGCGGTACGGCGTGGAGCACCCGGTGCTGGACGACCCGGAGCTGGCGACGTGGAAGCAGTACGCGGTGCGCGCGTGGCCGACGCTGGTGGTGATCGACCCGGAGGGGTACGTCGTCGCGCAGCACGGGGGCGAGGGGCATGTGCACGCGATCGAGCGCCTGGTGACCGAGCTGGAGGCCGAGCACGGCGCGAAGGGCACGCTGCGGCGCGGGGACGGCCCGTACGTCGCGCCCGAGCCCGAGCCGACGGCCCTGCGCTTCCCCGGCAAGGCGCTCCTCCTGCCGTCCGGGAACTTCCTGGTCAGCGACACGACCCGGCATCAGCTCGTGGAGCTGGCGGAGGACGGCGAGATCGTCGTACGCCGGATCGGCACCGGCGCGCGCGGGTTCGCGGACGGGACCGCCGAGGCGGCCTTCAGCGAGCCGCAGGGGCTCGCGCTGCTGGACGACGGGGCGGTGGTCGTCGCCGACACCGTCAACCACGCGCTGCGCCGCGTCGACCTCGCGACCGGGGCCGTCACGACGCTCGCCGGGACCGGTCGGCAGTGGTGGCAGGGGTCGCCCACCTCGGGGCCCGCGCGCGAGATCGACCTCTCCTCGCCGTGGGACGTCGCGCTCTTCGGGGGCAAGGTGTGGATCGCCATGGCGGGCGTGCACCAGCTGTGGGCGTACGACCCGGTCGCGGGGACCGTCGCCGTCGCGGCCGGAACGACCAACGAGGGGCTCGTGGACGGGCCCGGCGCGCAGGCGTGGTTCGCGCAGCCGTCGGGGCTCGCGGCGACGGGTGATCGGCTGTGGCTGGCCGATTCCGAAACGTCCGCCCTCAGGTGGGTCGATCCGGACGGAAACGTTCACACGGCGGTCGGAACCGGTCTCTTCGACTTCGGTCACCGGGACGGCGCCGCCGGTCAGGCGCTGCTCCAGCATCCGCTGGGGGTGACGGCCCTCCCCGACGGCTCGGTGGCGATCAGCGACACGTACAACCACGCGCTGCGCCGGTACGACCCGGCGACCGGTGAGGTGACGACCCTCGCGACGGATCTGCGCGAGCCGTCCGACGCGGTGCTGGTCGGGGACGACCTGGTCGTCGTCGAGTCGGCCCGGCACCGGCTCACGCGGCTGCGGCTGCCCGAGGAGGCGGTGCGGGTCGAGGCGGTCGCGCATCGCACGCAGCGCGCGGCGACGGAGGTGTCCGCCGGGAAGCTCCAGCTGGACGTCGTGTTCCAGGCACCGGCGGGGCAGAAGCTGGACACGCGGTACGGGCCTTCGACGCGACTGCTGGTGTCGGCCACTCCGCCGGAGCTGCTGCTGGCGGGGGAGGGGGCGGGGACGGATCTCTCGCGGGTGCTGGAGTTGAATCCGGCGGTCGCGGAGGGGGTGTTGCACGTCTCGGCGATGGCGGCTTCGTGCGACGACGCCCCCGAGATCGAGTACCCGGCGTGCCATGTGCACCAGCAGGACTGGGGTGTGCCGGTCCGCCTCACCGAGGGCGGGGCGGACCGGTTGCCGCTGGTGCTCGCGGGGATGGACCAGTAGCTCTGCGGGGGTAGGCCGCGAGAGGTGGCTCCCAGGTCTGACGGGGGTAGGCGGCAGGCCCGCGCCGAGACGCCCTACCCCGGCAGACGTCTGCCGTGCGCTCCGCGGCCATGTGCCCGATGGGCCCGGACGATCGTCCCGAGGCGCCCGGTCACCTCGCCGCGGTGTTCCGCTTCGCGCGCGCCGGGTCCGTGTCCTGTGCCCGCAGCGGCAGCACCAACACCCCCGCGAGCGCGGTGAGTCCGGCGCACACCCAGAAGACCTGCGTGTACCCCGTCCACGTCGCGACCGTCCCGACCGCGAGGCCGCCCAGGAACATGCCCGCCTTGAACGCGCTGGAGTACAGCGCCGACGCGGTGCCGAAGCGGCCCGGCAGACTGTCCTGGAGCATCACGACCGGGATGTTCAACGCCACTGCCGCCCAAGCCGCGTTGAGGGGCTGGAGCGCCAGCAGCGCCGCCCGGCTGGTGCCGGCGACCGGCAGCAGCGCGAAGAACGCCGTCGCGCAGACCGTCGCCGCGATCAACAGGCGCCGCTTGCCGAGGCGTTCCGCCCAGACACCGACCATCACCATCAGGGGTATCTCGATCGCCGCGCTCACACCGAGCAGCAGACCCGCGAACTGGCCGCTCATACCGAGGCCGTCGGTGATGTGGAGCGGCAGGTTGATCTGGTACATCGCGTTCGCGCCGAGCAGCAGGACGACCGAGCCCAGCACCAGCAGCGTGCGCGGGCCGACACCGGCGAACATGCCGCGCAGGCCCGGGGGCCGGTCGTCCGGCGCCGCCGTCTCCGTGGCGCGCGGGTACGGCAGACCCCAGCGGCACAGCACCGCCGCGACCAGCGAGAGGCACGCCGTCGCCGCGTACAGCACCGCGAACGACCACTGCGCGACGATCCAGAACGCGAGCGGCGGCCCGATCACCCAGGCGAGCGAGGTCACCGAGCGCAGGAAGCCATTGAAGAACGGCGCGTCCACGCCTCGGTCGTCCGCCAACTCTCGTGTGTACGCGAAGAGTTGCCCGAAGCAGGCGCCTCCGAGGCCGAACAGGACCATGCCGGTGACCAGCAGCAGCGCGTAGTCCCGCAGGAACGTGTAACAGAGCGCGCCGGACGCGTTGAGCAACGCGGTCAGCACAAGGATCGCGCGCCGGTCCTTGAGCCGATCGGAAACGGCCCCGACGACAACGTCCGTACCGATCTCCGCGATCGACCGCGCCGCGAAGAACAGCCCGACCATGAGGGGCGTGGCGGCGACCGCCTCCGTGAGGAACAGGCTGGCGGTGGGAACGAGAAACGCCCCCGCGACGCCGACCGCACCGGTGGCGGCGATCAGACTCCGTACGGCCGGATCGGCGACGAGCCACCATCGTCCCCCCTTGGCGGTACGGGCGTTCACGTGGGGTTCCCGGTGGGGGTGGCGCTCACGTGGGGCTCCCGGCGGGGGTACGGGTGTTCATGTGGGGCTCCCGGTGCGGGTGTTGGCTGGGGTGCGGGCGCTCGCAGGGGGTTCCCGGCGGGGGTACGGGGGTTCACGCAGGACTCCCGGCGGGGGTGCCGTCGGTGAGGTTGACGCCGTGTGGGCTACGGGAGTTGGCGGTCGGGGGTGTCTCGTCGGCGGGGGCGGTGTCGTCGTGAGCGCTGCGCACACTCCCCGTCGCCTCCGCGTCCCCCACCACCAACTCCCCCTGCCGGTAAGGCAACCAAGCCACCGGCGCACCCCCTTCAGCTCCCTCTCCGCCGGCAGCGACGCGAGGATCCGGTGCTGTACGGCACCCGGACCGAACCGTTCGTCGTGCGCGACCGGTGTCGAACTCGGCTTACCAGTGCGGAGGTTGGCCGGGCCGACCCGGATCGACACCAGCGTCCAGCAGTTACGGAAGCGCACCGCTCCCCGGCGCGGGGAGACCACCGTCGGGGAGCCGGGGCCACCACAACTCGCCGTCGGCGACGAGGACGGCACCGAGAAACCCGAAGTGCTCGGGCCCGGGAGCCGCCCCGGGAAGCTGCCGGGAACCCACAGGACCGGAGAGCCGAGCTGACCCGGAACTGCCAGGCTTGGCGGGGGAGTTGGAGGGGGTGGTGGGGGTGTTGCCGGAGTTGATGGGGGCGCCAGGAAAGGTGCCGGAGTCGATGGGAGTGCCGGGGGTGTTGCCGAAGCCGGCGGGAACGCCGAGAAAGCCGCCGGAGTCGCCGGAAACGCCGGAAAAGCTACCAGACCCTCGAAACCCCCAGGGAACACGCCACGTTTGCCCCGGCTCGACCGGCTCGACCGGCTCGACCGGCTCGACCGGCTCGACCGGCTCGACCGGCTCGACCGGCTCGACCGGCTCGACCGGCTCGACCGGCTCGACCGGCTCGACCGGCTCGCGCCGACGATCCCAACGCCGACCAAGACCCGCACCCCCGACAGACCCCCGGCGAGTCGGCCGAAACCCCGGTCGACCCGAGTGCCGTCGGTGACGAACCCGAGCCCGATGCCAGCCTCGTACAGCACCTCGACGACCGTCCCGACGGCCCGCTGCGGCAGCTCTTCTCCCCCACCGACGAGGATCACCACGCGGGCACCGGATCCAGCCAGTCCGCGCGCGAGCCTCGGGACGCGGCCCGACCCGACCCGGCCGCAGTACGGCACCCACGTGCTGACGCACCCGGGCCACCCGGGACCACACACGGCCGTCGGGCCGAGACCGACCACGAGAGGCGACGAAAGCCGTTGCCCCAGGGCCCGGCAGAGCCCGCCTGCCAGGACAGGATCGCGCTCCACGAAGCGAGTTCCGGGTACCGACCCGGGCAGAACGCGATTGCGGTCAGGCATACGTGCGGTCACTTTCCCGACCCCGGTGGGGAATCGAGTGATTCGAGGGCCGTCATGGGAGCGCTCCCATGACCTTCCCGGGCACGCCCCGACCCTGTCAACCGGTTGCCCCGAACCCCGCGGGCGGGCATGCGTGATTGGCCGGAAAACTACGCCGCTTGACAGGTATGAGGGATTGAGCAAGCCTGCTTGGGAGCGCTCCCACAAGGGGATGCGTACGTCGTGTGCGGTACGACCTCAGAGTGACGGACGCCTTGAGCGGAAGGCGCCGTACGCCGTACGTCGTGCCGTCGCAGGGAGGCGGAACGGATGACCGCTACGAGCACGGAGCCCGTGGGGAGCGAGGCGGTGCGAGGGCTGCCGGCCGACTTCGTCTGGGGGGCGGCCACGGCCGCGTACCAGATCGAGGGGGCCGTCGCGGAGGACGGACGCTCGCCGTCCGTCTGGGACACCTTCAGCCACACGCCGGGCAAGGTGGCCGGGGGCGACACCGGCGACGTGGCCTGCGACCACTACCACCGGATGCCCGAGGACGTCGGACTGCTGTCCCAACTCGGCCTGGACGCCTACCGGTTCTCCATGGCCTGGCCGCGCGTCCAGCCCGGTGGCACGGGCCCGGTCAACGCGCGTGGAATCGCCTTCTACGACCGTCTGGTGGACGAACTCCTGGCCAGGGACATCACCCCCTGGGCCACCCTGTACCACTGGGACCTGCCGCAGGCGCTGGAGGACGCCGGCGGCTGGCCGGAGCGCGACACCGCCCACCGGTTCGCCGAGTACGCGGGACTCGCGGCGGACGCGCTGGGCGACCGCGTGAAGCACTGGATCACTCTCAACGAGCCTTTCTGCTCAGCCATGTTGGGCTACTACTTCGGCAACCACGCGCCGGGCAGGCAGAGTTTCCCGGACTTCACGAAGGCGGCCCACCACCTGCTGCTGGGCCACGGGCTGGCGGTCCAGCGAATCCGCGAGGCCGTGCCGGACTCCCAAGTCGGCATCACCCTCAACCCGTTGGTCGCCCACCCCGCCTCCGACGCACCCGAGGACATCGAGGCGGCGCGGCGCGCGGACGCGATCGGCGCGCGGATCTACCTGGACCCGGTGCTGCTCGGCCGCTACCCGGCCGACCTGCTCACGGACCTGGCCAAGCAGGACGCACAACTCCCGGTCCAGGACGGCGACTTGAAGACCATCGCGCAGCCGCTGGACTTCCTGGGGGTGAACTACTACTTCCGGGACGTGGTCCGGGCGACCGACGAGCCGCACGGCTACGAGGGTGTTCCGCAGACCCACCGGCCCTCGACCGCGATGCCCTGGGAGATCTACCCGGAAGGCATGACGGCCCTCCTCACCCGGCTCAGCCGCGAGTACCCCGCGCTGCCGCTCTACATCACCGAGAACGGCGCCGCCTTCGACGACAGCCACTCCCCTGTCGACGCGACGGGCCGGATCCAGGACACCGACCGCACCGCGTACCTCGCCGACCACCTCGCCGCGATCGGCCTCGCGCGGGCGGCCGGGGCGGACGTACGGGGGTACTTCTGCTGGTCGCTGATGGACAACTTCGAGTGGGCCTACGGGTACGAGAAGCGGTTCGGCCTGGTGCACGTCGACTACGAGACGCAGGTGCGCACGCCGAAGGCGAGCGCGCTGTGGTTCCGTGACGCGGCGCGGACCTGCCGGGAGCAGTGAGCGGGGTACTAGTACGTGAGGGGTAGTCCCCGGGTATGTCGTACCCCGGAGCTACCCCTCAGGTAGTCCCTCTCAAGAGCTACCTCTCCAGCGGGACTCAGCCCTCCAGGAACGCCGTCAGCGAGTTCGCCAGCAGGAACGGGTCGTCCACGCCGCACATTTCCCGCGCGCTGTGCATGGAGAGGATCGCCGCCCCGATGTCGACGGTCCGGATACCGTGCCGCGCGGCGGTGATCGGCCCGATCGTCGTCCCGCACGGCATCGAGTTGTTGGACACGAACGACTGGAACGGCACGCCCGCCTTCTCGCAGGCCGCGGCGAACACCGCGCGGCCCGAACCGTCCGTCGCGTAGCGGTTGTTGACGTTCACCTTGAGGATCGGGCCGCCGTTGATCCGGGGGTGGTGCGTCGGGTCGTGCCGCTCCGCGTAGTTGGGGTGCACGGCGTGCCCCGTGTCGGAGGACAGGCACACGGTCCCGGCGAACGCCCGCGCCCGGTCCTCGTACGACCCGCCGCGCGCGAACACCGAGCGTTCCAGGACCCCGCCGAGCAGCGGCCCGTCCGCGCCGGTGTCGGACTGCGAGCCGTTCTCCTCGTGGTCGAACGCCACGAACACGGGGATGTACGGGAGTTCGTCGCCGACGTGGGTCGCGACGGCGGCCAGCGCGGCGGTCGCCGCGTGCACCGACAGGAGGTTGTCCATCCGTGGCCCGGCGAGGAACTCCTCGTCGCGGCCGAGGTAGGCCGGCGGCTCGACGGAGTGCGTCATCAGGTCCCAGCCGGTCACCTCGCCCGGCGCGAGCCCTGCCTCCTCCTCCAGGAACGCGATCAAGTCCCCTTCGTGCGCGTCCCCGAGCCCCCACACCGGCTGCAAGTGCCGCTGCTTGTCCAGCTTCAGGCCCTCGGCGCTGACCGATCGGTCGAGGTGGATGGCGAGTTGGGGGACGCGCAGCAGCGGTCTGCCGACGTTCACCAGGCGGGAGGAGCCGTCGCGCAGGGTGAGGCGGCCGGCGATGCCGAGGTCGCGGTCGAGCCAGGAGTTGAGCAGCGGGCCGCCGTAGATCTCCACGGCGACCTGGCGCCAGCCGTGCGCGCCGGTGTCCGGGAGGGGCTTGACGCGGAGGTTCGGCGAGTCGGTGTGGGCGCCGACGATCCGGAACGGCGTATGTGCCTGGGCGCCCTCGGGGACGTACCAGGCGACGATCGCGCCGCCGCGCAGCACGTACACGCCTCCCGTGGTGCCGTCCCACGCCTCCGTCTCGGTGAGCTGCCGGAAACCGGCCTTCTCCAACCGGTCCGCTGCGGTGGCCACGGCGTGGTACGGCGTCGGGCTGGCCGTGAGAAATGACTTGAGATCGTCGGTGTGGCCGCGGTCGAAGCGGGCGGGTTGGGTCATGGGGTTCACCTTAACGACGCGTGGAGGGCCGGTGGTGTCCGGTGGTCGGGAGGGCTGGGGAGGGCCGGGTACGGGGGAGGGCCCGCTTCCCGCCGTGGGGAAACGAGCCCTCCGCCCGGTACTACCCGGGGAGTACCCAGGTATTAGAACGCGGCCTCGTCCAGCTCCATGAGGTCCAGCTCCACCCCGGAGGCGACCTTGCGGGCCAGCGTGACACCGGGCAGGACGTTCGCGGCGAAGAACTTCGCGGCGGCGATCTTGCCGGTGTAGAACGGTTTGTCCTTCGCGGAGGCCGTCTCCAGCTTCTCGGCGGCGACCGCGGCGCCCTTGAGCAGCAGGTATCCGACGATCACGTCACCGGACGCGAGTAGCAGTCGGGTCGTGTTGAGGCCGACCTTGTAGATGTTCTTGACGTCCTGCTCGGTGGCCGCGAGGTCGGTCAGCATCAGGCCGACGATGGCCTCCAGTTCGACGGCCGCCTTCGCCAAGTGCTCCCGCGCGCCCGAGAGCTGCTCGCCGCCCGTGCCCAGCGCGAGGAACTTCTTGATGTCCTCGGCGACGCCGTTCAGCGCGGCGCCCTGGTTGCGGACGATCTTGCGGAAGAAGAAGTCCTGGCCCTGGATCGCGGTCGTGCCCTCGTAGAGGGTGTCGATCTTCGCGTCCCGGATGTACTGCTCGATCGGGTACTCCTGGAGGAACCCGGAGCCGCCGAAGGTCTGGAGCGACTGCGCGAGCTGCTCGTACCCCTTCTCCGAGCCGTAGCCCTTGACGATCGGCAGGAGCAGGTCGTTCAGCGCGTGCTCGGCCTTCGCGTCCTCGCCGTTCGCCTCCTTGAGCGCGATGGCGTCCTGGACGGAGGCGGTGTAGAGGACCAGGGCCCTCATACCCTCGGCGTACGCCTTCTGAGTGATGAGCGAGCGTCGTACGTCGGGGTGATGCGTGATGGTGACCTTCGGTGCGGCCTTGTCGCCGAACGCCGCGAGGTCGGTGCCCTGGACGCGCTCCTTGGCGTACTCCAGGGCGTTGAGGTAGCCGGTGGAGAGGGTGGAGATCGCCTTCGTGCCGACCATCATGCGGGCGAACTCGATGATGCGGAACATCTGGCGGATGCCGTCGTGCTTGTCGCCGATCAGCCAGCCCTTGGCGGGGTGGCGGTCGCCGAACGTCATCTCGCAGGTGTTGGACGCCTTGAGGCCCATCTTGTGCTCGACGTTCGTGGCGTACACGCCGTTGCGCTCGCCCAGCTCGCCGGTCTCGGAGTCGAAGTGATACTTGGGGACCAGGAACAGGGACAGTCCCTTGGTACCGGGTCCGGCACCCTCGGGGCGCGCGAGGACGTAGTGGAGGATGTTCTCCTCCATGTCGTGCTCACCCGAGGTGATGAACCGCTTCACACCCTCGATGTGCCAGGAGCCGTCCTCCTGCTGTACCGCCTTGGTACGACCCGCGCCGACGTCCGAACCGGCGTCCGGCTCGGTCAGCACCATGGTGGAGCCCCAGGTCTTCTCGACCGCGATCCGCGCCCAGTTCTTCTGTTCCTCGGTGCCCTCGTCGAAGAGGATGCGCGCGAACGCCGGGCCGGAGGAGTACATCCACACGGCCGGGTTCGCGCCGAGGATCAGCTCCGCGTACGCCCAGATCAGGGACGGCGGCGCGGTCGTCCCGCCGATCTCCTCCGGCAGGCCGAGCCGCCAGTACTCGGAGTCCATGAACGCCTTGTACGACTTCTTGAAGGAGGGCGTGACCGGCGCGGTGTTGGTCTCGGGGTCGAAGACCGGAGGGTTGCGGTCGGCGTCCGCGAAGGACTCGGCCAGCTCGTTCTCCGACAGCCGCGTCAGCTCCGACAGGACGCTCTTCGCGGTGTCCGTGTCCATCTCCTCGAACGGGCCCGTGCCGTACAGCTTGTCGCGGCCCAGGACTTCGAAAAGGTTGAACTCGATGTCGCGGAGGTTCGACTTGTAGTGCCCCATGGTGATGGCTCCGTCAAGAGATCGGCGAGGCACTGTGTTCCTCGCGCTTTGGTTTCACGTACCAGCTAGTAGCTACGATGATGCTACCCGTCGGTAATAAGTGGCAACCCCGATCCGGTCAACTGTGACTGGTCACACCGCGACGATCAGCGTGGCCGTGTACCCGGCCGACGGACTCCCCGCCATCGCCGCCATCTGACGGTCGTACCCGTCCCGGAAGACCATGTCGCTCTCCAGGGTGAGACGGGCCAGGTTGGGGACGCTGCCGCCGTACCCCTCCGTCGCGTACACCGTGTCGCAGACGTCCTTCGGGAAGGCCAGTTGCGAGGTGTTCGTGATCGCGGTCGCCGCGGTCGCGTCCGCGAGGGAGCCGTACACCTCGAAGTGGATGTGCGGCCAGCGCCCCGGGTAGCACCCCGGAAAGACGCTGGTGAAGGTGACCTGCCCCTTCTCGTCCGTCTCCTGCACCCCTCTCAGGTAGTTCTCGTCCGTCACACCCTCGGTGTACAGGGAGTAGTCCCCGGCCCGGTCGGCCTGCCAGAGGTAGACGGCCGCCCCCTTCTTGGGGGTACTACACCCTGAGTCCGAGTCGACGACGGTCAGAGTGACCTTGAGGGGTACGCCCTCAGCGGTACCCCCCGCCGAGTTCCCGAAGCTCTTCCTGATGTCGCTGCGCACGACACCGCTCTCCTTGAGCACGTTCACCCCGTTCGACCCGTCCCCCGGATAGGGCCCGGCGGTCTCCTCGGGGATCACGGCGCACTCGGCGGAATCGGCTGTGCCGCCTGATGCCGGGCTCCCGGGCGAGGTCGACGAACCTGCCGCCGCTGCCGGGGCATCCTCCCCCTCGGCACTGCACCCCACGAGAGGCACCAGCCCCACCCCCGCCACCAGCCGGATCATCCGCCGCCGGGCGAGCACGGGAAGGTCGTACGACAGCCCCCGGTCGTGCTCGTGAACCTCCTCGCCGGCGTGGTGGTGGCGGTCGTCGTCGCGTCGCTGCATGGCCGTCCCTCTGCTGGTGCGTTGTCTGCCCAGTCAGACGCTATGAGCGAGAGGCCATGTCAGGCCAGGCCAGGGGCTGTCGATCGGCTGTCGGTTTCCACGTGGCTCCGGAGAGGGGCGCGGCCGACCCTGGACGGGGCCCACGCAAAGGCCGCCCGAGCCCCAGCCCCTCCCCGACTCTCGATAGGCTGGAGCCATGTACGGATACGGCCAGCCCATGGGTGACGGTGCCGCCCAGCAGCAGTACGCGCCGCCGCAGCAGCCCGGTGGGTACGGTCAGCAGCCGCCCCTCTATCCGGAACCGTCGCCTCCGTCGCTGTCCGACGCGGTGCGGGCGTTCACCACGGGGCAGATGGCCGCCGAGGACTTCCAGCAGATCTTCGCTACGTCGAAGGTGTACTGCCCGCGCGGCGACACCCCCGGCTTCCTCGCCCTGCACAACACCCAGCAGCCGGTCATCCCCATGTTCAGCTCGCTCAAGGAGCTGCGCCGCTACGCCGGCAAGGAGTCCAAGTACTTCGTCATCACCGGCGCCGAGGTCATCGACCTGCTCCCCACGGGGTACGGCTTCGTCCTCGACATGGAGGGCGAGCACCGCATGGTGTTCGACGCGAAGGCGGTCGAGCAGATGGTGGAGTTCGCGATGCGCAGGATGTACGGCTGAGGATCGCTCCGCAGGGGTACGGGTCTGACATACCCGTACCCCTCAGGTAGGGGCCCTCCAAACGGGGCCCCCGTACCCGTACCCCTCAGGTGGTAGACGTCCGTCGGCCGCCCCGCCGCCCCGTACCGCCGCCGGCACCCCGGCCACCCCTGCCGCCACCGGCACCAGCACCGGCCCCCGTACCCGTAGCACCCGAGCCCGCCGCACCCCCGGCCCGCCGCCCGGCCCCGGCCCCCCGCCCACCGGACGCCGCAGCACCCGAGGACGCCGCGCTCGCCGACGACGTACCGCCCCTGCCCCGGCCCCCACGCCCCTCGCTCTTGCCCGGCGCCCCGGCCGAGGCCGAGGTCGATGCCGAGCCTCCCCCGCCCCCGCCACCCCGGCGCCGACGCCGGGACGACCCCCCGGACCCGGACCCCGTACCCGTACCCCGCGGCGCAGCCACCGGCTGCGGCACCTCGATGGTCACCGCGACCCCCGACGGCTCACGGGCCCCCGTGATCGTGGACAGCTCGGGGTCCGTCGAGACGATCCGGGACGTCCGCGGCCGGATCCCCGCGTCCGACATCAGCCGCGTGACCTCCCGCTTCTGCTCCGGCAGGACCAGCGTGACGACGGTCCCGGAACCGCCCGCGCGCGCGGTGCGGCCACCCCGGTGGACGTAGTCCTTGTGGTCGGTCGGCGGATCGACGTTGACGACGAGGTCGAGGTCGTCGACGTGTATGCCCCGCGCCGCCACGTTCGTCGCGACGAGCGCCGTGATCTGCCCGGTCTTGAACTGGTCGAGGGTGCGGTTGCGCTGCGGCTGCGAGCGCCCCCCGTGCAGCGCGGCGGCCCGCACCCCCACCGCGAGGAGCCGCTTCGCGAGCCGGTCGGCGGAGCGCTTCGTGTCGAGGAAGAGGATGACGCGCCCGTCCCGCGCGGCGATCCGCGTGGTGACGGCCTTCTTGTCGGTCTCGTCCGCGAGGTGCAGGACGTGGTGCTCCATCGTCGTCACCGCGCCCGCCGACGGGTCGACGGAGTGCGTCACCGGGTCGGTCAGGAAGCGCTGGACCAGCCGGTCGATGTTCTGGTCGAGGGTGGCCGAGAACAGCATCCGCTGCCCGTCGGGCCGTACCTTCTGGATCAGCTTGGTGATCTGCGGCAGGAACCCCATGTCGGTCATCTGGTCGGCCTCGTCGAGGACCGTGATCCGTACGTCGTCCAGGACGCAGTCCCCGCGCTCGACGAGGTCGTTGAGGCGCCCGGGGCTCGCGACGACCACCTCGACGCCGCGCCGCAGCGTGTCGGCCTGCCGGGTGATGGACAGACCCCCTACCACGGTAGCCATACGCAGGTTGACGGCCGTCGCGTACGGCGACAGCGCGTCGGTGACCTGCTGGGCCAGCTCCCTCGTAGGTACTAGTACCAGCGCGAGGGGCGACTTCGGCTGGGCGCGCAGTCCCGCCGTACGCGCGAGGACCGCGAGGCCGAACGCGAGGGTCTTGCCGGAGCCGGTGCGGCCACGGCCGAGCAGGTCGCGTCCCGCGAGGGAGTTCGGCAGCGTGGCGGCCTGGATCGGGAAGGGCGTGGTGACGCCCTGCGCGGTCAGCGTCTTCAGCAGCCCGGCCGGCATGTCCAGGTCGGCGAAGTCCGCGACGGGCGGCAGCGCCGGCGTCGTACTCTCCGGCAACCGGAACTCGCGCGGAGCGGACGGCGCGGCGGACGACCGCGAGGAGCCGGACGGCGAGGGCGACGAGGCACGCCGGTTCGGCCTCTGGGGTCTGCGGGACATACGGGGTCCACCTTCCTGGAAACAGTCATGGCTTCCCGGAAGCGGTCTTCCTGGAAACAGCGCAAACCGGGGCCCGCACCAGACGGTGCGAACCCCGGCGAGCTTGTGTTACGTCCGGCAACTAGGCGGGGACGATGTTCTCCGCCTGCGGACCCTTCTGGCCCTGCGTGACGTCGAAGGACACGCGCTGGCCCTCCTGGAGCTCACGGAAGCCCTGGGTCGCGATGTTCGAGTAGTGGGCGAAGACGTCGGGGCCGCCGCCGTCCTGCTCGATGAAGCCGAAGCCCTTTTCAGAGTTGAACCACTTGACGGTTCCCTGTGCCATGACGATCTCCTTCAGGTAGAGCAGAGGCCCCATCCGGAGATGCCCGGAAAACAAATAATGCGCCCGAAGGATGCAATCCCGTCAGGCGCACATAAGTCCATGGGTACCGCAACTGCAACACAGGAACCGTAACACAGCCTGCGCGCGATACACGATCATTTTTTGCCAACGAAGTACGGCCCCGGGGGCCTCGGGAATGCCCGTCGCGCGCCCGCTGTTCCGGGGACTGGCAGGAAGTTCACCGTTCAACTAAAATCGTCGTACGACGTCGTGTCGTACGCCGTCCGAGGAGGAACCGACATGCCCGCAGTGACCGTCGAGAACCCGTTGACGCTCCCCCGTGTCACCGCGCCGGCCGATGCCGTCGCGCGCCCCGTGCTCGCCGTCACGACCGCGCCGAGCGGTTACGAGGGTGAGGGATTCCCGGTGCGCCGGGCGTTCGCGGGGATCGACTACCGGCGTCTCGATCCGTTCATCATGATGGACCAGATGGGTGAGGTGGAGTACGCGCCGGGCGAGCCGAAGGGCACGCCCTGGCACCCGCACCGCGGCTTCGAGACCGTCACCTACATCATCGACGGGATCTTCGACCACCAGGACAGCCAGGGCGGCGGCGGGACCATCACCAACGGCGACACCCAGTGGATGACGGCCGGTTCCGGTCTCCTGCACATCGAGGCGCCGCCGGAGTCCCTCGTCCTGTCCGGCGGCCTCTTCCACGGCGTCCAGCTCTGGGTCAACCTCCCCGCGAGGGACAAGATGATGGCTCCCAGGTATCAGGACATCCGCGGCGGCAATGTGCAGCTCCTGACCACCCCCGACGGCGGCGCGCTGCTCCGCGTCATCGCGGGCGAGCTGGACGGCCACGAGGGTCCCGGCGTCACGCACACGCCGATCACGATGATCCACGCGACCGTCTCCCCCGGCGCCGAGCTGACCCTCCCCTGGCGGGAGGACTTCAACGGCCTCGCGTACGTCCTCGCGGGGCGCGGCTCCGTCGGCACGGACCGCCGTCCGATCCGGCTGGGGCAGACCGCGGTCTTCGGTACGGGGTCCTCGCTGACGGTCCGTGCGGACGAGCGGCAGGACTCCAACACCCCTGACCTGGAAGTGGTGTTGCTGGGCGGCCGTCCCATCCGTGAGCCCATGGCCCACTACGGACCGTTCGTCATGAACACCAAGGCCGAACTCCAGCAGGCGTTCGAGGACTTCCAGAAGGGGCGGCTGGGGTCGATCCCGGCGGTGCACGGGATGTCCGAGGGCGGGCTGTAGGGCTCCGGAGGCGGGGTGGACGAGGGCCGTGGCTCTCAGGTCGTACGGGTACTACAGCCGCATCCCGAGGCCGCCGGGCCGGTGCAGCAGTCGTCACCGGCGGCGCCGGGCTCCGCGCTCCCGCCCAGCGTGTCGGCGTCGGCCTTGACCACGTACACCTCCCACGGCTCCTCGCCGGGGCCGTGCACCCACACCTTGTCCTGCACGGCGTAGCAGCACGAGGTGTCGTTCTCCTCGAACGTGGCGAGACCGGCCTCCTTGAGGCGGCCGGTCGCGGCGCCGACCTGTGCGGTGGACCCGACCTCGACACCGAGGTGGTCCAGGCGGGTCGCCTCGCCGGGACCGCCTTCGATCAGTACGAGCTTGAGGGGCGGCTCGGCGATCGCGAAGTTGGCGTACCCCGCGCGCCGCTTGGCGGGTTCGGTGCCGAAGAGCTTCGTGTAGAAGGTGATCGACGCTTCGAGGTCGCTGACGCGTAGGGCGAGCTGGACGCGGGACATGGAACGGCTCCCATCTGCTTGCATTGATGTTCTTCGATGCAAGCTTGCGCCTTGTATAGAAGGACGTCAATATAGAGGGATGTCGAAGCAGGAACTTGTGGTGCTCGGGCAGGACTGCTGTACGGGGCTGACGGCCGCGCCTCTGGACGACGTGCAGGCGGCCGACCTGGCCAGGACCTTCAAGGCACTCGGCGACCCGGTCCGGCTGCGCCTGCTGTCGATGATCGCCTCCCGGTCCGGCGGCGAGGTCTGCGTGTGCGACCTGACCCCGGCCTTCGACCTGTCGCAGCCGACGATCTCCCACCACCTGAAGCTGCTGCGGCAGGCGGGGCTGATCGACTGCGAGCGGCGGGGGACGTGGGTGTACTACTGGGTCCTTCCCGGGGTGCTGGACCGGCTCGCCGCGTTCCTGACCACCGAGGCGGCCACGTGAACGTGCCGCTCGGACGCCGGGCTCTCGCCGAAGCGGTCGGGTCGGCGGCCCTCGTCGCGGTGGTGGTCGGCTCGGGCATCCAGGCGACGGAGCTGACCGACGACGCCGGGGTCCAGCTGCTGGCGAACTCGCTGGCCACGGTGTTCGGGCTGGGGGTGCTCATCATGCTGTTCGGGCCGGTCTCCGGTGCGCACTTCAACCCTGTGGTGACGCTCGCGGTCTGGTTCACCGGCCGGCGTAGTCCTGGAGGGCTACCTCTGAGGTATGCGGCTGTGTACGTCCCGGCGCAGGTGGCCGGTGCGGTCGGGGGCGCTGTGCTGGCCGACGCGATGTTCGGGGAGCCGCTGGTGCGGTGGTCCACCCATGACCGTTCCGCCGGTCATCTGCTGCTCGGCGAAGTGGTCGCGACGGCCGGGCTGGTCCTGCTGGTCCTCGGGCTTGCGCGGACCGGGCGCGCGCACTTCGGTCCCGTCGCCGTGGCGTCGTACATCGGCGCGGCGTACTGGTTCACGTCCTCGACGTCGTTCGCCAATCCGGCGGTGACCGTCGGCCGGGCCTTCACGGACACGTTCGCCGGGATCGCGCCCGCTTCGGTCGGGCCGTTCGTCGTGGCTCAGGTCGTCGGTGCGGCTGTCGGTGCCGGGCTGGTGGCTGCTGTGTTCGCGCGGCCTGTGGCGGAACGGGGCGGTGCTGTCGGCACGGACGTCGGAGGCGTTGTGGGCGTCGCGGATGTCACGGGCGCCTCGGAAGCCTCGTACGCCTCGGACGGCGAACCCGAACTCACCACACCCTGAACAGACTTGACCGGAAAGGCACCCGCCATGACCACCCCGTCCGTCCTGTTCGTCTGCGTCCACAACGCCGGGCGCTCGCAGATGGCCGCCGCCTTCCTCACTCACCTCGCGGGCGACCGCGTCCAGGTGCGCTCCGCCGGTTCCGCCCCCGCCGGCACGGTGAACCCCGCTGTGGTGGAGGCGCTGGCGGAGGTGGGCATCGACATCTCGGCCGAGGTCCCCAAAGTGCTCACGGTGGAAGCCGTCCAGGCATCGGACGTCGTCATCACGATGGGGTGCGGCGACACCTGCCCGGTCTTCCCCGGCAAGCGCTACCTCGACTGGCGACTCCCCGACCCGGCCGGACAGGGAGTGGACGCCGTACGCCCGATCCGCGACGAGATCGAGAAGCGGGTGCGCGGCTTGATCGCCGAGATCGCTTCGGGGGTCTGAGGTACGTACGCCGTCTCACTCCTACGGAGGGACAGGCGCAGTCGGTGGCGGTGGAGCCGTAGTACCGGTGGCTCCCGAGTACTACGACGCGCCGGCGCCTCGCAGCCCGCCCCGCTCATCCCGCCTCGAACAGCTCGAACCAGATGCTCTTCCCCTCCCCCCTCGGATCCACCCCCCACCCGTCCGCGAGGAGATCCATCAGCACCAACCCCCGCCCGGACGACGCCAGTTCGCCGGGACGGCGTTTGTGGGGGAGGTCGTCGCTCGTGTCGGTGACCTCTACGTGGAGGCGTCGGGTGCCCGGGGGGCCGGTGATTTCCGCCAGGAGGAGCGCGTCCGCGTCGGTGTGGACGAGGACGTTCGTGAGGAGCTCGGACAACAGGAGGACCGCGGAGTCCTGTTGGTCGGGGGAGGGCCAGTCGTGGAGGAGCGCGCGCAGCTGGTGGCGGGCCTCGGCGACCCGTTCGGGTTCGGACTGGGCGATCGTCAGGAGCGTACGGCGGGGGAGCGTGCGTACGGCGGGGCCTGCGGGGGTGCGGGAGAGGAGCAGGAGGGCGATGTCGTCCTCGCGGCGGTCGGCGAGGGGGCCGATCGTGTGGTGGGAGGAGGGGCCGAGGACCGTCTGGACCAGCGCGTCGGCCAGTCCTTCCAGTGTCCCCGGGTACGACTCCAGGGTCTCCCTGATCCGCTTCCACCCCGTGTCCAGGTCGTGCCCGCCGGTCTCCAGCAACCCGTCCGTGCACAGCATCAGCGTCTCGCCGGGGTCCAGGGTGAGCCGGGACGTGGGGTAGTCGCTGTCCGGGTCGATCCCGAGAGGGAGGCCGCCCGCCGTGGAGCGGAGCAGGACCGTGCCGTCGGACATGCGGACCGCCGGGTCGAGGTGGCCCGCCCGGGCCGTCTCCAGGACGCCGGTCTCCGGGTCGACCTCGACGTAGAAGCAGGTCGCGAAGCGCGGGGAGTCGTCCGTATGGGTGAGGCCGTAGAAGAAACGGGACGCGCGGGAGAGGACCGCGTCGGGCCGGTGCCCCTCGGAGGCGTAGGCCCTGAGAGCTATCCGCAGCTGGCCCATGAGACCCGCGGCGCGTACGTCGTGGCCCTGGACGTCCCCGATGACCAGCGCGAACCCGCCGCGCGGCAGCGGGATCATGTCGTACCAGTCACCCCCTACCTGAAGGCCACCCCCGGTCGGGATGTAGCGCGCGGCCAGGGTCATGCCGGGTATCTCGCCCAGCGTCGGCAGCATCGAGCGCTGGAGGCCGTCGGTCAGTTCGCGCTGGGTCTCGGCGGCTCCCGCCCTGCTCAGGGCCTGTGCCAGCATGCGGGCGACGGTCGTCAGGACCGAGCGCTCGTCCGGAGTGAAGGCGACGGGGTAGGTGAACGCGGCCATCCACGCGCCCATCGTCCGCCCGGCGACGGTCAGCGGCAGGAAGGCCCAGGACCGGCGGCCGAAGTGGGCCGCGAGGGGCCAGGTGAGGGGGTAGCGCTCCTGGTACTTCTCGGGGGAGGAGAGGTACACCGCGCGCCCCGTACGTACTACCTCCGCAGCGGGATAGTCCGTCCGCACCGAAAGGTGCGTGAAGGGCGCCTCCTCGCCGGGCTGCTGCCCGTGGTGCCCGATCACCGTCAGCCGGTCGCCCTCCACCCCGAAGACGGCCAGCCCGTCCGGGGTGAACCCCGGCATCGACAGCCCGGCTGCTACCCGTAGTACTTCAGAGGTAGACCGCGCCTCCGCCAGCGCGCGTCCGGCGTCCAGCAGGAACGCCTCCCGCGAGCGCCGCCAGTCCCCGGTCACCGCACGCCGCCCCGCCGGGGTGCCCGGCGCCGGTTCGGTCACCTCCTGGAGGGTGCCGATCAGCTCGTACGCGCGCTTCACCGGATCGAACGACGGCTTCGAGCGGCTGCGTACGACCCGGACGACCCGCCCCTGGTCGTCCATGATCCGGATCCGGACCTCCGCGAGCGTCCGCTCGGCGACGGCGAGCTGGATGACGCCGGTGATCTCGTTCCAGTCGACGGGGTGCAGCCGGGCCCGGGTCCGGGCCTCGGTGAGAACCGTTTCTTCGGCGGGCAGCCCGAGCAGCCGGGCCGCCTCGGCGTCGAGGGTGACGAGGCCGGACGCCGTGGACCAGTGCCAGACGCCGGTCGAGAGAGCGGCGAGGACCTGCTCCACCGCGGGCAGGGGCTCACCAGTGCGCATTGCCCTACTTTAAGAAGATTTTCGGCCGGGACGCCAGTGTTGTCGTACGACCGCCGTCCTCCCGCCGTTATCCGGAGGGGCGGTTTCAAGGCGGCCGGTACCCTTGAGGCGACCGAGGATCGCAACACGCGTGACCGAAATCCACGTAAGGACGATGAACGAAGATGCATCGGTACAGGTCCCACACCTGCGGCCAGCTCCGCGCCTCTGACGTCGGCACCGACGTCCGGCTGAGCGGCTGGCTGCACAATCGGCGCGACCTGGGCGGCATCCTCTTCATCGATCTGCGCGACCACTACGGCATCACGCAGCTCGTCGCCCGGCCCGGCACCCCCGCGTACGACGCCCTCGACAAGGTCAGCAAGGAGTCGACCGTCCGCGTCGACGGCCGCGTTGTTTCACGTGGAACAGAGAACGTGAACGCCGACCTCCCCACCGGTGAGATCGAGGTCGAGGTCGCCGAGGTCGAACTCCTCGGCGCCGCCCAGCCGCTCCCCTTCACCATCAACGCCGAGGACGGCGTCAACGAGGAGCGCCGCCTGGAGTACCGCTTCCTCGACCTGCGCCGCGAGCGCATGCACCGCAACATCATGCTGCGTACGGCCGTGATCT
Organism: Streptomyces saintjeani; assembly: GCF_055409605.1. Classification (NCBI taxonomy): domain Bacteria; kingdom Bacillati; phylum Actinomycetota; class Actinomycetes; order Kitasatosporales; family Streptomycetaceae; genus Streptomyces; species Streptomyces saintjeani. Next base: position 4,926,267 of record NZ_CP189624.1, read on the forward strand.
CGGCGATCCGGCACAAGATGGTCGCCCTCGGGTTCAACGAGATGGCCACCCCGATCCTCACCGCGACCTCCCCCGAGGGCGCGCGCGACTTCGTGGTCCCCTCCCGGCTGCACGCGGGCCGCTTCTACGCGCTCCCGCAGGCGCCGCAGCAGTTCAAGCAGCTGCTGATGATCTCCGGGTTCGACCGGTATTTCCAGATCGCGCCGTGTTTCCGCGACGAGGACGCCCGCGCCGACCGCTCGCCCGGCGAGTTCTACCAGCTCGACGTCGAGATGAGCTTCGTCGAGCAGGAGGACGTCTTCCAGCCGATCGAGAAGCTCATGACCGAGTTGTTCACCGAGTTCGGCGGCGGCCGGGAGGTCACCTCGCCGTTCCCGCGCATCCCGTTCCGCGAGTCGATGCTCAAGTACGGCTCCGACAAGCCGGACCTGCGCGCCCAGCTCGAACTCGTCGACATCACCGACATCTTCGAGGGCTCCGAGTTCAAGGCGTTCGCCGGGAAGCACGTGCGCGCGCTGCCGGTGCCGGAGGTCTCCGCCCAGCCGCGGAAGTTCTTCGACCAGCTCGGCGAGTACGCGATCGCGCAGGGCGCGAAGGGGCTCGCCTGGGTGCGCGTCGGTGAGGACGGCTCGCTGTCCGGCCCGATCGCGAAGTTCCTCACCGAGGAGAACGTCGCCGAGCTGACCAAGCGGCTCTCGCTCGCCGCCGGGCACGCCGTGTTCTTCGGCGCCGGTGAGTTCGACGAGGTCTCCAAGATCATGGGCGCGGTCCGCGTCGAGGCCGCCAAGCGTGCCGGGCACTTCGAGGAGAACGTCTTCCGGTTCTGCTGGATCGTCGACTTCCCGATGTACGAGAAGGACGAGGAGACCGGCAAGATCGACTTCTCGCACAACCCGTTCTCCATGCCGCAGGGCGGGATGGGCGCGCTGGAGAACCAGGACCCGCTGGACATCCTGGCCTGGCAGTACGACATCGTCTGCAACGGCGTCGAGCTGTCGTCGGGCGCTATCCGCAACCACGAGCCCGACATCATGCTGAAGGCGTTCAACATCGCCGGGTACGACGCCGAGACCGTCGAGCGCGAGTTCGCCGGCATGCTGCGCGCGCTGCGCTTCGGCGCCCCGCCGCACGGTGGCATCGCCCCCGGTGTCGACCGCATCGTCATGCTGCTGGCCGACGAGCCCAACATCCGCGAGACCATCGCCTTCCCGCTCAACGGCAACGCCCAGGACCTGATGATGGGCGCGCCGACGGAGCTGGAGGAGTCGCGGCTGCGGGAGCTGCACCTGAACATCAGGAAGCCGCAGCCGAAGTAGTAACCGGGTAGTACCTGAGTAGGGGGCCGGAGACCGTGATGGTCTTCGGCCCCCTACTCGTTGCCCTCTTCGGCCTCGGGGCGTTGCTTTCCGGCCGTTCCGGCTTTCTCAGGTACGCACAGCCGGAGCCCATGGTGGTGACAGGCTTCTTACCTACCTTCCTTGCCATGACGGGAAACGAGAGCACCGAGAACACCCAAGGCCCCAGGCACAAAAGGAACTTGACGCGCCGTAAGGTCGTCGTCGCGGGTGGCGCAGCCGTCGCCGCGGTCGGGGGCGCGAGCGTGCTGGCGATGAGCGCGAGCGCCGGCGAGCCGGGCAAGGGGACGGGCGCGGGCACGGGCGCGAACGGCAAGAAGGTCACCGCGTCGGCCTCCGGCTCCGCCGGGACGGTCTGCTACAAGCTCACCTCGGAGACCACCGAGGGCCCCTACTACATCGACGCCGACAAGCTCCGCCAGGACATCACCGAGGACAAGGCGGGCATCCCGCTGACCCTCCAGCTCAAGGTGATCGACTCCGAGACCTGCAAGCCGGTCCCGAACGCGGCGGTCGACGTCTGGCACTGCGACGCGCTCGGGCTGTACTCCGGGTACGAGTCGTTCTCGCAGGGCGGCGGGGGCGGTACTCCGCCGACCGACGCGCCGAGCGGGACTCCTACGGACGTCCCCAGCGGCACCCCGACGGGTGAGCCCCCGTCCGGCGGCGGCGGTGGCGGCGGGCACGAGGAGCCGACCAGCGACACCCGCTACCTGAGGGGTACGTGGCGTACGGACCGGAACGGCAACGTCACCTTCAGGACCGTCTTCCCCGGCTGGTACCAGGGCCGCTGCGTCCACATCCACACCAAGGTGCACGTCAACGGCGAGTGGACCGACGCCGGGTACGAGGGCGGCACCACCTGTCACACCGGCCAGCTCTTCTTCGACGAGGACACGGTGGTTCTGACGGAGGCCGTCGAGCCGTACTCCACGAGTACGACGACCCGGACCACCCTCACGGAGGACACCATCTACGACCAGAGCGGCACGACCGGCGGCCTGCTCAAGCTGAAGTACGACAAGAACGCCATCGCCAGGGGCGTCGTCGCCTCCCTCACGATGGGGGTCGACCCGGACACGACGAACGAGGGCACCGGCTGACCGGCGCGGCGACCTGATCGACGTACGGACCGTGAGTACGTCGGCCCCTTTCGCGCGGCGGTGCGGAAGGGGCCGTAGGGGTCGTGTTCCCGGCTTCGATGCGGAGCCGAACTCGCTTTCTGGTGAGGCTTGTTGACTGAGCGTCATGAAGCTGGACGGCCTCCCGGCCTACGATGGCGCGGTGAAGTACGTGATGGTGCCGGGTGGTTGGCAGGGCGGGTGGGCGTTCGACGCCGTGGCCGACGAGTTGCGGCGGGACGGCCACCAGGTCGAGGCCGTGACGCTGGCGGGGCTGGAGCCGGACGGCCCGCTCGACGTGGACCGGCCGCCGAACCTCGACGCCCACATCGCCCAGGTCGCCGAGACCGTCGGCCGCGGCGACGGGACGCCCGTCGCACTGTGTGGGCACAGCTACGGCGGGATGGTGATCGCCGGAGTCGCGGACCGGCTCGGCGACCGGCTCGGCCAGGTCGTCTACATCGACGCGTACGTCCCGGCCGACGGGGACTCGTGCTGGTCCCTGACCAGCGACAGTTTCCGGGAACTGTTCATCGCCGGCGTCCGTGCCGACGGCCGATGGGTCGCCGTCCCCGAAGGGCTCGACCCCCGCGCACGGCCCCACCCGCTGCCGAGCCTCGTCCAGGCGGTCAGGCTGGGGGACAGGCCGCGCGGCGGGACGTACATCAGTGGTGGCGCCTGGCCGGGCAGCCCGTTCACGGATCTGACCGAACGGCTGCGGGGCGAGCCGGGCTGGCGGGTGCACGAGATCCCTGTCGGCCACAACATCGCGCGCCGCGACCCCCGGAGCCTCGCGGCTGTGCTGCGCGCGCTGGCGGTCGGCTCTGTCTGACGTACTCGGGGAGGGAGGGGGCGGCATGTCCGCGTGGCCCGGGGCGGGGCGGGGCGGGGCGGGGCGGGGCGGGTGAGGTGAGGTGAGGTTTCTCTGGAGGTGCCGGAGGCAGCTGTGAGGGCCGTGTGGAAAAAGTTCGGTCGTGCGGCAACCTTCCTTCACCCGGCGACCACTGACGGGTCGTAAGCAGCAGCGCACCCGCTGCACAGCAGACCCGTAAGGACTTCCTTCGTGGCAACTTCCTCTCACCGCCGGTCCGTTCGCAAGCGCCGCACCCTCATGGTGTCCGCCGCAGTCGTGGCCGCCGGGGTCGGGGCCGGGGTGTTCGTGCTGAACGCGAACGCCGGGGCGGCGGACCTGTACCACCAGACGCTGGCCGCGAAGGACGGCTGGGCGTCGTACGGGAGCGGGACCACGGGCGGGGCGAAGGCCGACGCCGCGCACACGTTCACCGTCTCCACCCGCGCGCAGCTCGTGAAGGCGCTGGGGTCGGCGGCGGACAAGACGCCCCGGATCATCAAGATCAAGGGCACCATCGACGCGAACACGAACGACGCGGGCAAGAAGCTCACCTGCGCGGAGTACGCCTCAGGTACGGGGTACTCGCTGGCGTCGTACCTGAAGGCGTACGACCCCTCCACCTACGGGCGTAAGAAGCTGCCGTCCGGTACGCAGGAGAAGGCGCGGGCCGCGGCGCAGGTCAAGCAGGCCAAGAACATCGTGTTCAAGGTCCCCGCGAACACGACGATCGTGGGCGTGCCGGGGTCCAGGGCCGGGATCACCGGGGGGAGCCTCCAGATCCAGAACGTCGACAACGTCGTCGTCCGCAACCTGACGCTGTCGGCGACCGAGGACTGCTTCCCGCAGTGGGACCCCACCGACGGCAGCACCGGCAACTGGAACAGCCAGTACGACTCGGTGACCCTCCGCGGTGCCACCCACGTATGGGCGGACCACAACACGTTCACCGACGCGCCGCACTTCGACGGGGTCAACCCCAAGTACTACGGGCGGGAGTACCAGATCCACGACGGGGCGCTCGACATCACCAAGGGCTCCGACCTCGTCACCGTCTCCCGCAACGTCTTCACCTGCCACGACAAGACGATGCTCATCGGGGCCAGCGACACCGACAGCACCGGGAAGCTGCGGGTCTCCATCCACCACAACGTGTGGAAGGGGGTCGTCCAGCGGGCGCCCCTCGCGCGCCTCGGGCAGGTGCACATCTACAACAACTACTACGACATCACCACGCTGAACGGCTACACCCCGCAGTACAGCATCAACGCGCGCGCCAAGGCGCAGGTCGTCGCCGAGAACAACTACTGGAAGGTCCCGGCGGGCACCAAGCTCTCCAAGCTTCTCTCCAGCGACGGCACCGGCTCGGTCAAGAGCACCGGCAACCTCGTCAACGGCGCGTCCACGGACCTGGTGTCGCTCTACAACGCGGCGGCGTCCAAGGACGTGAAGGCGACGGTGAACTGGACCCCGACGCTGACGGCGGGCCTCGAATCCACCGCCAAGAACCTCCCCGCGGCCCTCACCTCCACGACCGGCGCGGACACCCTCAAGTAGTCCCCGTGTAGTACCTCGGAGCCACCGGCCGGAGTCTCCTCCAGCAGCGGACATCCCGTCCCGCCCCTGGAGACGCCGGCTCCGGCCGGTCGCGCGGCCACCGGGTGGAGGGACACGGAGGCCGCGCAACGAAGCCGGCCGACCGGCCCGGGTGTTCTCCCGGGCCGGTCGGCCGGCTCTCGTACGTAGCTCCGGAGTATTACGCCGGCTGCCCGCCGAACCGCTCCTTGTACGTCTCCAGGTCCTCGTCCGTCAGCTTCGCGAACAGGACCGGCGGGACGGTGAAGGGGGTACCGGCCGGGACGGCGGTGAGGGACTTCGCCGCGTCCGGGGTGATCCAGGCCGCCGTGTCGTCGGTGAGGGCGAAGGACTCGCGCATCGTCTTCGACGTCGCCGGGATGAAGGGTTCCGAGACCACCGAGTACAGGTGGATGAGGTTCATCGCCGTACGGAGGGTCAGCGCCGCGCCCTCGGGGCTGGTCTTGATCTCCAGCCAGGGCGCCTTCTCCTCCAGGTAGGAGTTGCCGGCCGACCACAGGGCGCGCAGCGCGGACGCGGCCTTGCGGAACTGGAGCGCGTCCATGTGCTCCTCGTACTCCGCGAGCAGCCGGGCGATCTCCTCGCCGAGCCGCGCCTCGGGCTCGCCCGCCTCGCCGCCCGCCGGGACCTCGTCGCCGAACCGCTTCTTCGAGAAGGACAGGACGCGGTTGACGAAGTTGCCGAGCGTGTCGGCGAGATCCTTGTTCACGGTCGCCGTGAAGTGCTCCCAGGTGAACGAGGAGTCGTCCGACTCGGGCGCGTTGGCGATGAGGAAGTACCGCCAGTAGTCGGCGGGGAGGATGCTGAGCGCCTGGTCGGTGAAGACCCCGCGCTTCTGGGAAGTCGAGAACTTCCCGCCGTAGTACGTCAGCCAGTTGAAGGACTTGACGTAGTCGACCATCTTCCACGGTTCACGGACGCCGAGTTCGGTCGCCGGGAACATCACCGTGTGGAAGGGGACGTTGTCCTTCGCCATGAACTCCGTGTAGCGGACGGTGTCCTGGGACTCGTACCACCACGACTTCCAGTCCCGGTTCGCCGGGTCCGCGTCGGACCACTCCTTCGTCGCCGCGATGTACTCGATCGGCGCGTCGAACCAGACGTAGAACACCTTGCCGTCGGCGGCGAGTTCGGGCCAGGTGTCCGCCGGGACGGGCACGCCCCAGTCGAGGTCGCGGGTGATCGCGCGGTCGTGCAGACCCTCGGTGAGCCACTTGCGGGCGATCGACGAGGAGAGGTGCGGCCACTCCTCCTCGTGCGCCGCGACCCACTCCTCGACCTCGCGCTGGAGCTTCGACTGGAGGAGGAACAGGTGCTTGGTCTCCCGGACTTCGAGGTCCGTCGAGCCGGAGATCGCGCTGCGCGGGTCGATCAGGTCGGTCGGGTCGAGGACGCGCGTGCAGTTCTCGCACTGGTCGCCGCGCGCCTTGTCGTACCCGCAGTGCGGGCAGGTGCCCTCGACGTACCGGTCCGGGAGGAAGCGGCCGTCCGCCGGGGAGTAGACCTGGCGGATCGCGCGCTCCTCGATGAAACCGTTCTCGTTCAGTTTCCGCGCGAAGTGCTGGGTGATCTCGACGTTCTGCTCGCTGGAGCTGCGGCCGAAGTAGTCGAAGGCGAGCGCGAAGCCGTCGTACACGGCCCTCTGCGCGTCGTGGGCCTGCGCGCAGAACTCGTCGACCGGCAGGCCCCGCTCCTTCGCGGCGAGTTCGGCGGGGGTGCCGTGCTCGTCCGTCGCGCAGATGTAGAGGACGTCGTGGCCGCGCTGGCGCAGGTAGCGGGAGTAGACGTCCGCCGGGAGCATGGACCCCACCATGTTGCCCAGGTGCTTGATTCCGTTGATGTACGGAAGGGCGCTGGTGATGAGGTGTCGAGCCATCGGGGGCTGCTCCCAGGTCGGTTTTGGTTCTCAGGATTCTTGAAATCGTAGCCGACGTGTGTATGCCGCCCGCGCCCCCTTTTTTCCCGGGGGAGCGCGGACGGCATACCGGAGTACTACGGGTATGACGGGGCTACGGGTATTACGGGCGCCAGTTCTTCAGGACGCCCTCGTACAGCTCGTCGTCCGTGAGTCCCTTGGGGGTAGGACCCGCGTGGAAGAAGGACGTGTTGTCCGTCTTCAGCTTGCGGAGGTAGTCGAACGCCTTGTTCTCGTGCTCGCCGAACGCGACGAACGAGAAGAAGAGGCGGGGGTGGGTCTTCGCCGCCTCCGTCAGGGACTGCGTCGCCGGGGTCTTCGCGTCCGGGGCGCCGTCCGTCTGGAAAACCACCAGCGCCGGGGCGTCCGGGTCCGCCGACGAGCCGAGGTGCTTCGTGATCGCCTCGACCGCCGCGTGGTACGTCGTACGGCCCATGCGGCCCAGGCCCGCGTGCACGTCGTCCACCCTCGTGCTCGCGTCCTCGTCGGCCAGCGCGAGGTCCGTGGTCCCGTCGACCTCGGTCGAGAAGAACACGACGTGCACGGTCGGGTCGGCCGGCGAGAGGTGCGCGGCCAGCGCGAGCGTCTGATCGGCGAGGGCCTGCGCGGAGCCGTCCTTGTAGAAGGGGCGCATCGACGCGGAGCGGTCGAGGACGAGGTAGGTGGTGGCTCGGGCGGTGGTGAGGCCCAGGTGGGCGAGGGTCAGGGCGGCGGAGATATGGGCGGTGGTGAGGTGTGGGGGGATGGTGGGGGTGGCGGCAGGGGTGGGGGTGGCGGGTTCGAGGTCGGGGGCCGGGGAGGGGGTGGGCTCGGCGTCGGTGGCCGGTTCGGCGGGGGCGTCGGCCTCGGTGGCGGGCTCTTCGGGGGTGGGTTCGGGGGCGGCTTCGGCGAGGGCTGGGGCCGGGGAGGTGGCTTCGGCTTCGGCGGCCGGTTCCTCGGTGGGCTCGGGGGCGGCTTCGGCGGAGGCGGGGGCCTCTGCTTCGGGGGCCTCGGCTGCTTCGGGGGCCTCGGTGGCGGGCTCGGGGGTGAGGGGGTCGGTCTCGGGAGTTACGCCGTCGGTGGGTTCCGGTGTCGCTTCGGGGGTGGGGGTCGGCTCGGGGGCCGGGGTTTCGGCGGCGGTCTCGGTGGGAGCGGCCTCGGGGGCTTCTGGCTCTGAGGTAGGGGAGGGCTCGGCCTTGGCGGCTTCTGGCTCCGGGGTAGGAGCGGGCTCGGCCTCGGTGGCGGCTGCCTCGGAGGTGTCAGGGGTCTGAGCCTCGGCGGGGTCTACCTCGGAGGTAGCGGGGGCCTCGGCCTCGGGGGTCTCTGCCTCGGGTGCGGTGGCCGTCTCCTCGGCGGGGGTGGCCTGGTCCGCTGCCTCGGAGGTCTCAGCCGTGGGCTCGGTCGAGGGCGCTTCGGGCTCTGCCTCGGCGACCGGGGTCTCGGGGGTGCCGTCGGACGCGGGGGTCGACGGTTCCGGCTGGGCCTCGGGGGCGGTGGGCTCGGGGGTGGAGGCGTCCGCGGCGAGGGCCGGGGAGGTGGAGGGCTCGGCGTCGGTGGCCGGTTCGGCCGGGGTGTCGGCCTCGGCTGCGGGCTCCTCGGCTGCGGGCTCCTCGGGGGCGGTCGTGGGGAGTACCGGTACTACGGGGGGTGCCGGGATCTCCGTGGGGGAGGGCTCGGCCTCCGCCGCCGGTTCCGGCGTCGACTCGGTGGCCGGCGCTTCCGTGGGTTCCGCCGATTCGGGCTCGGCCTTCTCCTGGGCCTGCGCCGCGTCCACGACCTCCGCTTCGGCGGAGGGCTCCTTGGTGGCGGGCTCCTCGGGGACCGGCGCTTCGGCGGCCTCGGCCTCGGCTTCTGCGGCGGCCGGCGTCTCGACGGACCCGGTCTCAGCTTCGGCCTCCGGCGCCTCCGTGACCTCGGCCGCAGGCACCTCGTCCGCCTCGGCCTTCTCGGGGACCTCCACGCCCCCTACGACAGAGGTAGTACCGGCGGTGGCCTCCTCCGATACCTCAGCGGTACCCGTAGTACCCGTAGCTCCCACGACCGACTCGGCCTCAGCCGGAGCCTCGACGTCAGCGTCGGTATCGGTTCCGGCCTCGGTCTCCACCTTGGCCTCGGCCGCAACGGCAGCCTCCGCACCGGCCGCAACCTCCGCCGTCTCAATCTCGCCCTCGGCCGCCCCCTCCGGGGACCGCGTCGGTGCCGGCACCTTCACGTTGTCGAAAGCCGCCGAGACCAGATCGTGCTCGGACGAGTCGGACTGGCGAGGCTCGGGGACGGGTGAAGGAGCGGCGGCCGGTGAAGGAGCGGGCGTCGGCGCGGGGGCCTCGGCCGGGCTCTGCGCCGCAGGCTCCTGCTGGGAAGGGACCTGGTCCGCACCCTCTGCTTCGGCGGCACGCTCCTTGCGTGACCTGCCGAACGCGTTTCGCAGGAGAGTGAGAATACCCATGTGCGCAACCCTTCGCGTGAGTTGAAGCCCGTCAATCCCTGGCCAGGACGGACACGTAAGGTTAGCGGCCCCACATGGCGATCATGGGCAGGGGTGAGCGGGACAAGGCGCCGGGTGTCAAACACCCGCCACCGACCGGCGACAACATAAACCGGCCAACTCCGCATCTCCACAAGGGTGTTCACCGGAGAGCCCGACAACACCCCGCGAGTCCCCCACCCGTTCATCAGTCGTTCACTCACCAGCCCCGCTCCCGCACGGAGGCCCCCCTAGCGTCACGCTGACACCAAGGGCACGCAAGGGGAGAGCAAAGTGCGCAAGCTGCTGCCGATCATCACCACGCAGACCGGTTCCCATCCGGGCGGCCGATCCGCCATGACCTGTCGTTTCCGGTGTGGTGACGCCTGCTTCCACGAGGTGCCCAACACCAGCGACAACGCGTACGTCGGCGACGTGATCGCCGGTGCGCTCAGCCGCCGCGCGATGGTGCGGGCCGCCGCCGTGGTCACCGTCGCCGCAGCGGCGGGCGCGGCCACGGTCACGAACGCGCCGTCGGCCGACGCCTCAACCCTGGCGGCTAAACCGGTAGTACCCGGGAGCTACGGCCAACCGTCCGAGCAGGCCGCCCGGGGCCTTAGGTACGGCGCCGTCGCCCCCAACCTCACCGACGCGGTCGTCATACCCGAGGGCTACGAGCAGAACGTCGTCGTCCGCTGGGGCGAGCCCATCGTGAAGGGCGCCCCCGCGTTCGACCCGGAGAACCAGACGGCCGCCGCGCAGGCGGGCCAGTTCGGGTACAACAACGACTTCCTCGCCCTCCTCCCCCTGCCGGGCGAGTGCGACCGCCAACTCCTCGTCGCCAACCACGAGTACACCGACGAGATCCTCATGTTCCGCGGCTACGACCCGGCGAACCCGACGCGTCAGCAGGTCGAGGTCGCCTGGGCCGCGCACGGCCTCGCCGCCGTCGTCGTCCAGGAGGACCGCAGGACCGGCAAGCTCACCGCCGTACCCCGTCACCACCTCAACCGGCGCGTCACCGCGACCACCGAGTTCCGGCTGACCGGGCCCGCCGCCGGGTCCGACCTGCTGAAGACCTCCGCCGACCCGACCGGCCGCAAGGTGTACGGGACGCTGAACAACTGCTCCGGAGGTACGACACCCTGGGGTACGACACTGCACGGCGAGGAGAACTTCAACCAGTACTTCGCGAACTCCTCGCGCGCGACCGACAAGCGGTACGGCATCGGCACCGGCGCCACCGAGCGCAAGTGGGAACGCTTCGACAAGCGGTTCGACGTCGCGCAGGAGCCCAACGAGGTCCACCGGTTCGGGTACGTCGTCGAGTTCGACCCGTACGACCCCTCCTCCACGCCGCGCAAGCACACCGCGCTCGGCCGCTTCAAGCACGAGGCCGCGACCGTCCGGCTCACCGCCGACGGGCGCCCGGTGATCTACTCCGGGGACGACGAACGCTTCGACTACTTCTACAAGTTCGTCGGCAGCAAGAAGATGAAGCGGGGTTCGTCGCGGGCCGTGCGCGAGCACAACCTCTCGCTGCTCGACGAAGGCACCCTGTACGTCGCGAAGTTGACCGGTGACTCGCCCGCGATCGAGATCGACGGGACCGGAAAGCTGCCCGCCGACGGGGAGTTCGACGGCAGCGGCGAGTGGATCCCGCTCGCGACGGCGACCGCGAAGGGCGCCGTCTCGCACGTCGAGGGCATGACCGCCGAGGAGGTGTTCGTCTTCACGCGGCTCGCCGGGGACAAGGCCGGCGCGACGAAGATGGACCGGCCCGAGGACATCGAACCTTCCCCGGTCACGGGCAAGGTGTACGTCGCGCTCACCAACAACTCGAACCGCGGCGTCGGTTCGAACGCGAAGGCGGACGAAGCGAACCCGCGCAACGCCAACAAGCACGGCCACGTACTGGAGTTGACCGAGCACCGGGGCCGTCCCGAGTCGCTGAAGTTCGGCTGGTCGCTGTTCCTCGTCGCGGGCGACCCGAACGACCCGAACACCTACTTCGCCGGATTCCCCAAGTCCGCCGTCAGCCCCATCTCCTGCCCGGACAACGTCGCCTTCGACCCGCACGGCAACCTGTGGATCTCCACCGACGGCAACCAACTCGGCTCCCACGACGGCCTGTTCGGCGTCGCGACCAAGGGTCCGCGCCGGGGTGAGCTGAAGCAGTTCCTCACGGTGCCGACCGGCGCGGAGACCTGTGGCCCGCTCGTCCAGGACCGCCGCGTCCTCGTCTCCGTCCAGCACCCCGGCGAGATCGACGGCGCCTCGGTCGAGAAGCCGGCCTCCACCTGGCCCGACGGCCCCGGCAAGATCGTCCGCCCCTCGGTCGTCTCGGTCTGGCGCAAGGACGGCCGCGACATCGGCGTCTAACTGTCTTGTGCGTGACCGGCCTTGTCCCATCCGGCCGCGAACGCCCAGGTGACCCCTGTCCCCGCCGAGAACCGCAGCATCCCGGCGGGGGCGCTCTGGTGCACCGGAACCTCGTTCATGAACGGCGTCACTTTTCCCTTTTCGCACGGAACGGAGAAAGTGGCGCCACCGGGTACCACATCGATGACGAGCCGCCCCACGCCTTCGCACTCGAAGGCGACGGCGAGTGTGCCGCCCGCGCGCATGCCACCGGGGAGCGGGTACTCCGCGTTGCCGGTCCGCGCGGTCGCTCTGGCCACGGCCGTAATACCCCCCAACTCGGGTATCCCCACCACAGCCGCGTGCCCGGCAGCGGCAGGCTTCACGGCCGCCGCCGGGCTCGCCGCCGGCCGTTCCGCGGGCTGCGAGGCGCCTCCCGCGCTGCAACCGGCGAGCGTCAACGCGGCCACCGAGGCGGCCGTCCCCCATACCTTCGTCCTGGTCATGATGCGAACATTCGTTCCCTACTCCTGGCCTGGTCAAGTGGGTCTGAGCAACCTCAGAGCTAGGGAAACCGCCTCGCTCACCCCGCAGGGGTACTACTACGGTCGTCACTCATGAGTACTACGACCCCCACCACCACCCTCTGGCGTCCCACCGGTCCCGAGGAACTCGCGTTGGTCGAGGCGAGCGGGTGGACGGCGTGGCCGCCTCGGCGGGTGGAGCAGCCGATCTTCTATCCCGTACTCAATGAGGACTACGCCGTGCGGATCGCGCGGGACTGGAACGTACCCGCGTGCGGGGTGGGATACGTGACCCGGTTCGAGGTGGAGAGCGCGTTCTTGGCGCGGTATCCCGTGCGGCAGGCTGGTGGGGAGACCATTCTGGAGCTGTGGGTGCCCGCGGAGGAGCTGGATGAGTTCAACGAGCACATCGTCGGACGCATCGAGGTCGTCCGGGAGTTCCGCTGACCCGGCCGTACGGCCCTGGAGGAGGACGGTCGGCGCCTGGTGCGCGGGCCTGGTGCTGGCCGGGGTGAGCGTGGTCGTCGGCTGCCGGGTCGCGGACGTCGACGCGGTCACTCCGGTGCCCCAACTCCTCGCGTTCCTCCCGTGGTTGCTCGCCCCCGCGACCGCCTCCGCCCTCCTCTCCCTCCTTGTCCGCTGGTGGCCGGGGCTGCTCTGGTCCGCCGTCGTCCTCGGCACGCTGGCCTGGTTCCTCCAGCCGTACGGCACCGCTCGCGAACCCGGCGGCCCGGTCGCCGCCCGCCTGAAGGTGCTGACCTCCAACGCCGAGTTCGGCTGGGCCACCGACGCCCTGCTGAGGGCCGTACGCCGGGAGAGCCCCGACATCGTCTTCGTCCAGGAGTGCGAGTACGGCTGCCAGGCCACCCTGCGCCGCGAACTCACCGCCCCCTACCCGTACCGCCAGGCCATCGAGGGTGATACCTCGGTAGGGTCGGTCATCCTCAGCCGCTACCCCCTCACCCCGGCCGCGGCGATCCCCGCCGAGATGGGCATGCCGGGCGCGGTGGCCGACGTCGACGGGACCGCCGTACGCCTCCAGCTCGCCCACCCGAAACCGCCACTGCCCGGTCAAGTTGGCTTGTGGAAGCGGGAGCTGGGCCGTATCCAGGCGTGGGCCGCCCGGCAGACCGGACCCGTGATACTCGCGGGGGACTTCAACGCCTCCCAGGACCACGCAGCCTTCCGCCGCATCCTCGGCACGGGCCTCCACGACGTCGCCCGCCTCACCGGAAAGAGCCACGAGCCGAGCTGGCCCTCAAGTACTACCCCCACGTTCGGCGCCCAGATCGACCACGTCCTGCTGAGCGACGACTTCTCGGCGTCCCACGCCCGTTTCCTCGACCTGCCGGGTACGGATCACCGCGCACTGCTCGTGGACATCACCCTGCACCGGCGGGGCTGAACCGCATACGGGGGTGCCGGGCTCTGTGCGGGGGAGAGGCCGAACTCTGCGAGGGGGCCGCCTGTACGGCCGAAGTTGATCCCTGTGCGGCGACGGGTCCTCTACGGATGCCGCTGATCCCGGTCCGGCGACGAGTCCCGCGCGGACGCCGCTGCTCTTCGGCGGGATGGTGGTCCCCGGTCCTGCTCCCCCAACCTCGCGCCCTCACACCCGTGCCCGCACCACCTGCGTCACCCACGTAGCTCCCGCGACCGCCAGCCCCCCGGCCAGCAGCAGCCACGACGCCGTGCGCAAGGTCTCGGTCAACGCGTCGTACACGGCTGCCGCGGCGAGCCGGTGGGCCGGGTCGGTGAGGCCGTCGAGGGTGAGGTAGCGGGCGATCACGACCGCGAGGCCGAGCAGTGCGCCGCCGAGTGCCGTACCGAGGGCGGTCGCCGTCAGGGCCCGGCGGCGGCACACGGCGACCGTGATACCGGCCCCGCCGAACAGCACGGCCGCGACGGGCAGCCAGAACCCGGCGACGTCCAGCACGTGATACCCCCGGCGTAGGGCGTCCAGATTCTGCCGGGGCAGCAGGGTCACCGGGGCCGACGTGAACGAGGCGTGTCCGAGGGGGAGTTGACGCCCGGAAGTGGTCCCCGGCCGCACACCACCGGCCTCGCGAGCCGCCGCCCCACCGACTGCCTCCTGCGCTGGAGCTACGCCGACTGCCTCACGCCCGGGCGCTACGCCGACCGCTTCCCTCGCCGGTGCTACGTCAGCCGCCTCTAGTTCGCGTGCCCCACCGACCGCCCCCCGCCCCGTCACCCCGACAACCACCCCCCGCCCTGGTTCCTCCAACGCCCGCAGCACCGCCGCGTACGCCTCCCGGTTCCCCTCGTCCCACGCCGCGCGATACGCGGACGTCGCGGTGAACCGGTGTACCTCGTCCTCGACGACCCGCCGTGGCACGCCCGGCGCGTCCCGGGCCACGCCCTCCACGATGGTGCGCCGTACCGCCGCGTCCGTGGCCAGCGGCGCGAGCGCCCGGACGTACCGCTCCTGGTCCCGCAGGTCGTACGACGCCCAGGCCGCGAGGGCCGCGAGGGGGACGAGGAGGCAGGCGAGGGCGACGAGCGCGGCGGAGACGGCCGTACGGGTACTACGGGTATGACGGGTACTACGAGGGCTACGGGTACTACGGGTCACGCTGGTAAGGGCCACGCCTCCAGGCAAGGGGGTACCTGAGGGGTACGCCAGCGGGTTGCCGCCATGTGGGTGCGAGGCCCCGGCCTCCCCACCCCCCGTACCGGTCCTCCACCCCCTCCCCCCTCCGGTGGAGGGTTCACCCGAACGGGTGTTTCCTGGTGCTGGGGGGAAACGGGGACGTTCAGGGGAGAAGGAGGCCGAATCATGCGCAGTACTCCGGTCCTGCGGACCCTGGCCGCGGCCCTGCTCACCGGTGGCACGCTGGCCGTGGCCGCGGCGGGCACCCACGCGGCGGCAGCGCCATCGACCACGCCGGCGACCACCTCACCCGCCTTCGCGGAGGGACGCGGCGGCGGTCACGGCGGAGGCGGCGGCCCGATCTGGGGCACCGTCGTCTCGGGCACAGAACTCAACGTACGGTCGTCGCCCACCACGAACTCGGGCGTCGTCACCGCGCTCTCCCCCGGCAGCCAGGACCGCGTGCAGTGCATGGTCCAGGGGCAGAGCGTCAACGGGAACCCCTACTGGTACTGGCTCGTCGGCGCCCAGGGCTGGGCCAGCGCCGCGTTCGTGAACACCGGCGGCGCCTGGGTGCCGACCTGCTCCGACCCCTGTCCCCAGTGGAAGAACGGGAACTGGAGCAACTGGGACAACCCCTACGGCTGGAACAACTCCTACGACCCCTACGCCACCTCGTGGAGCGCCGCGGGCTCCGGCTCGTGGAGCGCCTCGGGCTCATGGAGCTGGAGTTCGGCCGGGTCCTCGGGCTGGTGGTGAGCGGATGACGTGACCGTGACAGGACCGGGCCCCGGCGGGTGGACGACCACCTCGCCGGGGCCCGGCCCTGTCGGCCTCAGGTACTACCCGGTTACGACCGGGGCGCTACCTCAGCGGACGCGATGTCCCTCCCCGTCCTCGTGGGTGTAGTACCGGTAGAAGAGGACGACGAAGACGCCCGCCGCGACCCCGAGGGACATCATCACGGAGCGCCAGATCGTCGCGCCGGTCTGGCTGTAGGCGAAGCCGAAGGCGCAGCCCGCGAAGGACGCCCACAGCACGGCGTGCACCTCGCGCTCCAGGCGCGGGGCCAGGGCGCGCACCGCGACGTACGCCGCCACGAGGGCGAAGGCGCTGACGAAGCCGAGCAGCAGGTTCCAGCCGGTGATCGGGCCGCCCGAGCGGCGGACGGCCGCCACCCAGTACCCGTACACGAGTCCTAGTACCACCGGACCCGCCCAGGCCGCGATCCGGTGGGTACGGGCGCTGAAGACGTGGTTCGCATCATGTGGTGCGGGTGCCGCGTGAGCCATCTGGAGTACTCCTCTCCGGGTATCCCCCACCCCCTGACCTCCAGAGCACACCCAGGGAGTGACGCTGGCAAGTCGGTCTCCGTGGGGATGCGGACGACAACGCCGCGTGGTTCTGTCGGCCCATGCGGCTCGGGCTCTTCGGCGTACGGGGGCGCAGGGTGACCTGGCTGGTGCCGGCGCTGCTGCTGACCGGGATCACGCTGCTGGACGTGGGGACCGACGTGCGGTTCCACATCGAGTCGTTCTGCGTGTTCGTCGTCGCGATCGCGGCGGTGCTGTGCGGGGTGCGGACGACCGCGCTGTTCGCCGTGCTGTCGCTCGCCGCGTTCGTCCTCACCGAGCTGCGCGAGCCGGACCGGTACAAGGCGGGGAGCGTCGACCTGGTGCTCGTCGCCGTCGGCGGGGGCCTGTCCGTCCTGGCGTGCGCGGCGCGGCTGCGGGCCGAGCGGCGCATGGTGCGCATGACGGACGTCGCCGACACCACCCGGCGTACGGTGCTGCGCCCGCTGCCCGCCGACTGGGGCGGGCTGCGGCACGCCGAGGTGTACCTCGCCGCCGACGCGGACGCCCGGGTGGGCGGCGACTTCTACGACATCCAGCCCGGCCCGCATGGGACCCGGGTACTGGTGGGGGACGTCCAGGGCAAGGGTCTCGCCGCCGTCGAGGCAGCGGCGGCGCTGCTCGGGACGTTCCGGGAGGCCGGGTACCACGAGGCCGACCTCGGGGTGGTGGCCGCACGGCTGGAGACGCGGATGCTGCGGCACCGGGGGCACGCGGCGGCGGTCGGGCGCGACGAGGGCGACCGGTTCGCCACCGCCGTACTTCTCGGGTATCCCCCCAAAGGAGCGGTCGGGGGTGTGGCGGTCGTCGAGGTGGTGGTGTTCGGGCACGAGCCGCCCCTGGCGGTGGGTACCGGAGGGGTACGGGTACTGGTGGGGGACGAGGCCGGGAGCGAGCTGCCGCTCGGGCTGGGGGAGCTGGAGGTATCAGGGGACCAGGGGGACCTGAGAGGTACCCCTGAGGTACTACGGGTCGAGGTCGGCGCGGAGGAGACCGTCCTCCTCGTGACGGACGGAGTGACCGAGGCACGGGACGCGCAGGGGCGGTTCTATCCCCTGCTGGAAGAGCTGACCCAGGCCCTGACCAGGGACGCAGGGCTCGCGGACCCGGACCGGCTGGTGGCGTTCGTACGGGAAGGCGCGCTGCGGCACAGCGAGGGAAGACCGGGGGACGACACGACGGTCTTCGCCGTACGGATGGTCCCCGAGGGGTGAGCGGGGGCCGGTGGGGGTACGGGGGTTTGCCCTTCCGGGGCTCCCCATCGGGGTCGTAGCGGCTACGGTGCTGACGTAAGTGATCCATCAGGGGGAGGGACCCATGCCCGGAACCGTGCTGCTGCTGGCGGCTTCGCCCGTCGGCAAGGGGCGCCTGGTGGATGCCGCGTCCGTGCTGCCGGTGCTGGCCGCGGTGCCGCCCGCCGTGCTGGCCGGCACCGACACCGCCAACGTCGTCGAACTCGCCGACCCGCTGGAGCCGCAGGCCGTCCTGACCCGGCTGCGGGCCGCCGCCGCGTCACCGGGACCGCTCACCCTCTTCGTCGCCGGCCAGCTCCAGCTCGACCGCCGCCAGCGCCTGCCGCACCTCGCACTCGCCCGCACCACCCCCGCGACCGTCCGCTACACCGGGTTCCCCTGGCACTGGTTCCGCGAGGAACTGCGCCTGCGCGCCCCGGGTACCACCACGGTCCTCCTCGACCTCCACGCCGACGCCGACACCTGGGAGTGGCTCCGCGACAACCCCCTCGGCTGCGGTCCCGACGTCGCCGTCCACGGCCGGGTCGTCCCGCCCGGCGGACGGCGGGGTACGGGGACACCGGCGTACATGAAGGCCGTGGGGACGATCCTGCGCAGCGGAGGCCGACCGGGCATCGAGCAGCTGCACGGGGCCGCGCTGGCACGAGTACGGGGTGACGGTGAGAGCGCGGATCTGGTGATCGGGCCGGGTACGGGGTGGGGGGCCGGTGCGGCTGGTACGTACGGCGCGAGTACTACGGGTATGACGGGTACGGGTACGACGGGCCCCCGAGCCCACGGCGAACCTCACCCCGCTGCCCCGGTCGTAGTACCCCCACCCCCGAAGGGCGCCCCCCGCATCCCGTCGCAGTCTCCTGCGCACCCGCTCACTCCGCCTACCTCTCAGGGGGTACCCGGGGATGCGGTCGGCTCTCGGGAGGTGCCTGGGGGTGCGGCTGGTCCTCAGGGGGTACCCGGGGATGCGGTCCGCCCTCGGGAGGTACCTGGGTATGCGGCTGGCCCTCGGGAGGCACCCCGGGGCGCGGCTGGTCCTCACGAGGTACCCGGGGGCGCGGCCAGCCCCCATGACGTACCCGGCGGCACCCCCGCCGACGACCCGCACGCCGCCATCACCGCGGCCGTGCAGGGCGGGCGGCACGGCGACGCCGACGTGCTCGCGGCCCGGCAGGAGGAGACCGCCGTGGAGACGTACGGCCCCGGCTCGGACGAGGCGCTGCACTGGGCCGAGGTGCGCGCCGACCTCGCGATGCTCGCGGGGGACGCGGAGCGCAGCTGCCGTACGTGGCTGTCGGTGGCGTCGCTCAGGCTGGCCGCCGGGCAGCCGGTGGACGCGCCCGCGGTCGAGGCGGCCGTGGACCGGGCGCACCACCAGTGGGGCCGTATCGACGCGCTGATCCCGGCGCGTGAGCTGGCTCCCGCGCTCACGGCGCTGCGTACCCGGGTCCCGGGGCGCAGGGAAGGCGCGCTGGACCACATCCGGCAGCAGCTCAGCCACCTGGAGAGCGAGGCGCGGGCGACTCCGGCGGGGCGCTGAGGGAACGGTCACCGGGCTGTTCGTGGGGCGGCACCGAGGGCCGGGTCGGGTGCCCGTGGCCCAGGGGCTGGTGCGCCTGTAGTCGCCGGGGTGCGCCCCCGTAACCCCCGCCTCCGCAGCTACCGGCCCGCCGTCCCCGTACCCCCTGAGTAGTCCCCGCGTACTCCCCACCCCCAACCGTGTTCGGACCGCCCCCGCCGGAACCGCCCCGCAGGCGTACCCCGCTACCCCCTCGGTATCACCCGGACAGCCCCACCCCACGGGCCCCCGTCACCCCGTCCTGCTATCCACGGAAGGAGGGGGGCGTTGCACCGCTGGTCCGAGCTTCGGGAAATCGAACGAAGGATGTGCCGCCCATGGCCACCACCACGCTCGCCATCAACTTCACCCAGGGACTGAACGACGCCTGGTCCAAGGTCGCGCAGTTCGTGCCGAAACTCGTCGGCTTCCTGATCATCCTCGCCATCGGCTGGTTCGTGTCGAAGATGATCGCCCGGGTCCTCGACCGCGTGCTGCGCAAGGTCGGTTCGGAGCGGCTCGCGGACCGGGCGGGGGCGGACCGGTTCCTGCGCGACTCGAAGTACGACATGACCGGGATCGTCTGCAAGATCGTCTACTACGCGCTGATGCTGATCACGCTCCAGCTCGCGCTCGGCGTCTTCGGCACCAACCCGGTCAGCACGATGATCAACAACATCGTCGGCTGGCTGCCGCGCGGCATCGTCGCGGTCGTCCTCGTGGTCGTCGCGATGGCCATCGCCAACGCGGTGCGCGCGATCGTCGGCAGCGCGCTGTCCTCGATGTCGTACGGCCGTACGCTCGCGACGGTCGTGTGGGCCTGCATCCTCGCGCTCGGCGTGATCGCCGCGCTCGGCCAGGCGGGCATCGCGACGACGGTCACCCAGCCGGTGCTGTACGCGGCGCTCGCGGCCGGCGCCGGAATTCTGATCGTCGGTGTCGGCGGCGGGCTGATCGGTCCGATGCGCCAGCGGATGGAGCGGCTCCTGACGACCGCCGAGCGCGAGACGACGCGGGCCCGCGACAGCGTCACCGCGTACCAGGCCGGCCGGCAGGACGCGATGAGCAACCAGCCGGTGCGGGAGCGCACCGACCAGGACATGTAGGCCGCGGGAGGGCCGGCTCGTACCTGAGTACTACACGGGTAGTACCGGCACGGTCCGGCCCTCGGCGCTGTGCTCAGCCGGCGCCGTACGGGTCGAAGGCGATCCCGCTCGGCTTGCCCTTGTTCAGGGTGTCGTTGAACTTGCTGTCCTGGAGGGGGAAGTTGGCGTTGCCCCAGTCGGAGTTGTTCATGATGGTCTGGAGGTTCTTCGCCGGGTCCTTGCTCGCCGGGTAGTGGTCCCAGCTCACCAGCGCCGGGTGGTCCCAGCCGCCGTCGGGCCAAGCCTCCGCCGTTTCACCGGACTTGGCGAAGCGGAAGGCGTGGGTGGAGGCGCCGTCCTTGTGGTAGACGATCTTCGCGTGGACGCCGTCCATCGGCGCCTGGTCGACGGGGATCGTGTTGAACCCGCCGTGCCGCGAGGCGGAGATGTACGACGGCTGCGCCGCGCCCTGCTTCACCCAGACCACCACGCACTCCCAGTCGTGGCGGTGGCCGAGCCCCGAGATGCCGGTCGGGTCGGCCTGGTCCTTCTCGAAGTACAGGGTGTAGATGATCCCGCACCACCCGTTGTTGCACTTGGCGCGCGCGTAGGTGTTCGCGTTGCCGAGGTGGTCCGTGCGGCAGCCGCCGCCGATCGAACCGCTCGGGTTCAGGCCGCCGTTGAGGTTCCCCCACAGGTCGATCGCCGCCGCCGGGAGGCAGCCGTCCGAGTCGTAGTCGAAGTACGGCTGGAAGGTTCTCTGGAACGACGTCGAACTCTCGGGCAGATTCGACAGGTTGGGGGCGGCCGAGGCCGTTCCGGCGGTGAGGCCGACGGCGAGGGACGTGGTGGCCGCGGCGACGAACGCGGCCTTGGCGAGACGCTTGTACTCCTGGAACACGTGCGGGTCTCCATGTGCTCGGGGGTGGTTCAGCGATGCTGAAGTGACCCTGACAGCACAGAAGTTGAGAGTACAAGCGCTTTCTGTGAACTGATCCTTACATGTTTTCCACAACCAGGTCGTGCTGGTGGATCAGCCAAGTGATCGCGGTCAGCCGGCACACCGCGTAGTCGTGGCCCACCGGTTCGCGCCAGTCGAGCTCGTCGAGGGCGTCCAGGAAACCCAGGGCGTAGTCCGCGAGGTCCTCGCGGTGCGGCGGGCGGGGGATCAGGCCCGCGTGGTTCGCCGCCAGCCGGTCGCGCAGCTCCGCGACGTGCTGGTCGACCTCGGCCACGAAACCGGGCTCGAACGCGAACTCCGCGAAGCGCGGGGCGTACGAGCTGCTGATTCGGGCCAGAGAGGACATTTCTCCACGGTAAGGGTGTAGACGGCTAATACCGGAGGGTTAGACGGCGTGATTCCCGCCACCCGGCTCACGCCGTACGCCGGCCCGGCTCCGCTCGCGGCCCGCTTCTCAGCGACCGCCCAACTCATCCGCGGTCTGTGCGGCGGGGCGCTCCTGGCCGGTCCCCGTATGCCCCGTGGTCGACGCGAGGACCAGGGCGGTCACGGCGATCAGGGCGGCGGCGAGGCCGCGGGTGATGGTGGTGGTTCGGGGCACGGAGGACCTCACAGGAGGTGGTGGCCACAGCGGGGCGGAGGCGCGCTGTACAACGTGCGTGTTCGGGGTGTCACGCCGTGTTCGGGGTGTCGACCAACCTAGGGGTGTACGGGTATGAGGGCAAGGGGGTCACGAGGGAGTTGTGCAAGCGGTTTCTGTACGAGATATGAAGGGCTTACCCGTACGGGGGTGTGCGTGCGGACGCGTTGGCAGATCGGCGCCGCCACAGCTCGCCCTCCGGGGAATCCGGGGCGGCGCGCCGGCTCGGGCACAGGCGGACGAGTACGGCGATGGCGACGGCTACGTTCACGACGGCGAAGCCGACCCACACCCCGGTCAACTCCTCGGCCACGCCCCCAGGTTGGCCTGGCTGCCGGCTCGCCCAGCCCTCGCGCTCCTCCTCTGCCCGCCCCCGGCCCTGGGGAGTTGCAGCGCCGGACGGGAAGCGGCGGCCCGTGTGGCCCAGGGCGTGGGCACGTTTTCCGCGCTGCCCGCCGGAGGCCCCGTCGAGCGGACGGTCACCGGAACGTGGGTTCCCGAAGGGGAGTTGGGCTCGGACGAGGCGTGGCCACCGGTGCCGGCGGCCGACGCCGTCGTACGGATCGCCCAGCCGAAGGACCCGTGCGAGAAGCCGTAACAGCCTTTCTCCGTACCGCTGTTCGCCGGACGGGGACTCCAACCTCGCCGGAAACACCGCCGAGTTCAGGAATCCCACGCCGCCCCTACACCTGCACCCGCCCCTGCCTGCGCACGTCCGCCAGCCGCAGCGCGCCGAGCTGTACGCCGATCTGGGTCGCCTCGTTCGCGACGTCGCCCATGCCGCCGTTCGTCAGGGTGTACGCGTCGTCGCCCGCGCGGACGGCGGCGACGTCGAGGGTGAGGGTGGAGGGCTCGCCGTCCTCGTTGTGGCTCGTGAGAGTGACATGGAGACCCTGTCGTACGTCCCCCACCTCAGGTAGGGGTGCCTCGGTCACCATGACGTCCTGGACGGCCTTCTTCGGCGAGGTCGCGGTGAAGCGGGCGCACACCTGGGGGATCGTCTTCAGCCAGGCCAGCGCGCGGTCCACCTCCGCGACGGGGCGCTGGGCGGTCACCTGGAAGCGGAGCTGCGCGTCGGTGTCGGCGTCGTCGAGACCGACGGCGGCGCGGGCGGGGGCGCCGAGCAGTTCGTCGGCGTACAGGGCGTCGAGGAAGCGGGCGCACTCCGGGGCCGTACTGGTCGCCTTCAGCACCCCGTCCCGCCAGGTCGCCGCGCCCCGGGTCGTCGTCCAGGGGGCGCCCAGGTCGGCGACGGTGAGCAGGGCGGCCCGTGCCTGCTCCTCGCTCAGCACGCCCGGCGCCTTCGGACTCGCCTGCGGGGACGGGGACTTGGCGATGGTCGGCGTGGGCTGCGGGGCGACCGCCGGATGTTCGAGACCGAGCGCCGCGCACCCCGCCATCGCCCCCGCACACACCAACGCCACGCTCACACCCAGGGCTCGACGCACCGCACCCGCCTCCTGACGCAGGGACACCTGCTCCCACGCCAGCACCCCGCCCGAGGACCGGCCACCGTGGCGGTCCGTCCGGGGGACGAGGTTCCTGCGGGTGGGTGTGCGGGGGTAGTACCTAGCCCTCCAGCGCCTCCAGGTACAGCTTCACGTACCGGTCCACGTCAACCTCCAGAGCTACGTCCACCAGTACCCCTCCGCGGCCCTGGCCGTGGACCTCCGCCTCGCCGGGGCGCGGGCGTCGGTCGACGACCGTCTGGCCCCGGGTCGGTCCGGGGGCGAGGGAGACCTCGACCGGGAGGAGCGCCGTGGTGAGGCCCCCGGGGTCGGCGACCGCGCAGACCGCGCCCGCGTCGCCGAGGCAGCCGGTGGGGCTGGGGTCGCCGCTGGTGTCGGGGTCGCGGTGGGCCAGCAGGTCACCCGTCAGACGTAGTACCGGGTCCCCGCTCGCCCGCAGCCGGGCGATGTCGTCCCCGGGGACCAGGACCTGCCGGAAGACGTCCAGCCCGTACATCGTGAGAGGGACCCCGGCGCTCAGCAGGACGGCCGCCGCCTCCGGGTCGTGCCAGACGTTGAACTCCGAGACGGGGGTGGCGTTCCCGACCTCCACCGCGCCGCCCATGAAGACGATCCGCTCGATGTTCGCGGTGACCTCGGGGTACGTCCGCAGCAGCAGCGCGATGTTGGTGAACGGGGCCGTCGGGACCAGCGTCACCTTGCGCGGCGACGCGAGGATCTCGCGCCGCAGGAGGGAGACGGCGTCCAGCTCCACAGGGGTACGGGTAGGGGGTGCGAGACCGAGGTCGCCCATGCCGTCCACGCCGTGCACGTGGTGCGCCGAGCGCGCCGGTTCGATCAGCGGGCGCTCCGCTCCCCGGGCGACGGGGATGTCCGGCGCGCCCGCCAGCTCCAGCACGGTCAGGGTGTTGCGGACGACGCCGTCCACATCCGTGTTCCCGGCGACGCAGCTCACCGCCCGCAGGTCGATCGCCGGGTGCCGGACGGCGAACAGCAGGGCCAGGGCGTCGTCGACACCGGTGTCCACGTCCATGATCACGGGGGTGGGCTGGATGGTCACGGGACCTCTTCCGGGTGGCGGTCGTGTCGGGTGGCTGTGCTGCCGAGCCTAGGCGGTGTCGATCAACCTCACAGGGCGGTTTCTCGCACACCCGGAGGCGTACCCCGCAGGTACAGCCCGGAGGCGTACCCCGCAGGTACGGCCCCGAGCGCACCCCCTCACTCCCACAGCCCGGTCCCCCGCGCCGCCACCCGCCCCCCGATCCGCCGCACCAGCTCCGCCGGCTCCACCTCCCCGACCTGCCGCCCGTCCCGCAGCCGTACGGCGGCCCGCCCGGCCGACGCCTCCCGCTCGCCGATCACCGCCTGGTACGGCACCAGCCGGGCCGCCCGGATCCTGGCCCCCAGGGTCCCCTGGTCCGGCCCGGCGTACACGACCCTGATACCTGAGGACTCCGCCTCACGTACTAGCTCCAGGGAGTGAGCCTCCTGTGCCTCGGAGACCGGGAGCACCGCGAGCTGGACCGGCGCGAGCCAGACGGGGAAGGCGCCCTTGTGCTGTTCGATCAGGTGGGCCACCGCCCGCTCGACGCTGCCGACGATGCTGCGGTGGACCATCACCGGCCGGTGCTTCGCGCCGTCGGCGCCGATGTAGGTGAGCCCGAACCGCTCGGGCTGGTGGAAGTCGATCTGCACGGTCGACAGGGTCGCCTCGCGCCCCGCGGGGTCGGTGATCTGTACGTCGATCTTCGGGCCGTAGAACGCGGCCTCGCCCTCCGCCTCCTCGTACGCGATCCCGTCAAGCGCCTTCCGCAGCAACGCGGTTGCCCTGCTCCACAGCTCGGGACCGGCGACGTACTTGCCGCCCTCGCCGGGCAGCGACAGCCGGTAGCGGGACGCCTCGATGCCGAGGTCGTCGTACGCGCGGCGGATCAGGCGCAGCGCCGACGCCGCCTCGTCCACGGCCTGGTCGAGGGTGCAGAAGACATGCGCGTCGTTCAGCTGGATCGCGCGGACCCGGGTCAGGCCGCCGAGGACGCCGGACAGCTCGGAGCGGTACATGCCACCCAACTCGGCGATTCTGAGCGGGAGTTCGCGGTAGCTGCGGGCGCGGGAGCGGTAGATCAGGGCGTGGTGGGGGCACAGGCTCGGACGCAGGACGACGTCCTCGGAGCCGAGCCGCATCGGGGGGAACATGTCGTCGCTGTAGTGGTCCCAGTGGCCCGAGATCTCGTACAGCTCCCGTTTGCCGAGGACCGGCGAGTACACGTGCCGGTATCCGGCCCCGACCTCCAACTTCCGTACGTACTCCTCCAGTTCGTGGCGTACGACCGCCCCGTCCGGGAGCCAGTACGGCAGGCCGGCGCCGATCAGGGGGTCGGTGTCGAAGAGGTCGAGTTCACGGCCGAGGCGGCGGTGGTCGTCGTACGCGGCGGCGTTCTTGTGGGGGTCCATCGGAGGGTCTCCTCGCTGGTGGAGAGGTGAGCGACCCCACGCGAAAGCCCCGGGGCACTCGCCCCGGGGCTTCGTCGATCAGCTCAGCTGTCAGCGCGCCGGGACCTGGTCCGGCGTCGTCGTGGAGGACGAACAGGCGCGCTTCATACGGTGACGCTAGCGCGCGAACGCGCCGCGTCGCCAGTGGTTTTACGGGTACTACGGGTATGACGCGGGTCACGGCACCCGAGCGCCGTAGCCCCCAGGTACTACACGGGTACTACCCCCCTCACGACTGCGCGCCCCGCCGACGCCGCGTCGCCACCACGACCGCCGCGCCGCCCGCGACGAGCGCCGCCGCACCGCCGATGAGCACGCCCGTGTTGCCGTTCGCACCGGTCTCGGCGAGGTTCCCGCCGCCGCCGTTGGGCGTGGGGGCGGCCGGGGGAGTGCTCTGGGAGGCGGAGGCGGAGGCGGAGGCGGACGGGGTGGGCGACTCGGAGGACCCGCCGTCGCCCGGCGGCGTGGACGACGGCTCCGAGGCGGACGGGGACGGCGAGGTCGAGGACGGCGGAGTCTCCGTGCCGCCGGATGGCGGGGTGGAGGCCGGGGGCTGCTCGGCGGGCGGGGTGGCCGGCGGCGTCGAGGCCGGCGGCTGCTCGGCGACGGTGCAGTCCTTCGTACCGCCGTTCCAGGCCGCGATCAGCTTGTCCTTGATGACCAGGCGGTCCGGGCCCTTCGGCAACTCACCATGTTCGAAGCCGTCGTTGGCGTCTTTCCTGCCGTCGAACTTGACCGCGCCCCGGTAGAGGTCGACCTGCGCGAAGCAGCCCGCGTTCGGGACGGCGAGGTCGAGCGTGTCCTTCTGGCCCTTCTTCACCGTGACGGTGTCGAAGTCGACGAAGACCTGCTCGCCGGAGGTGTTGAAGGTCGCGCCGTGCGCGAGGTACGAGGAGAGGGAGACCGTGCAGGTGCCGCCCGCGCCGAGCACGGTGACGTGGACCTTCCCGTCGCCGGAGGGCTTGAGGTTCTGGTCGTCGACCTTCACGGAGTCGAAGAAGGTGTTTCCGTCGAGCGAGAACTGGCAGCGGTCGGCCTCGGTCTTCTCGCCCGCGCCGGTGCCGGGCCGGTACTGGCCGCCGTTGTTCCACCCGTGCCCGCCGCCGGTGGTCGCCCACGCGCCGGACGCGGCGGCGACGGAGGCGGCGCACAGGGCGAGCGACGCGACGCCCGTCCCCAGCAGGCGGCGCGCGGTGACACTTCTCGCTATGGACATGCGTATCCCATCTCGGCGCATCGATCTGACGGCACATCAAGTCAGTCGGAGCCAGGGGTGGTCGGTCGGATCACGTGGCTGGTCCCGCACAACCGCCGGGCTGTGGCGGCCGTATGGACCAGGAGGAACACCCGGCGCACGGATCGGTGCGCCAGGGGTGTGGGAGACATCGTGATCTTCGCGTGGGAACGCTGTCAACTTGCGTATGGCCAGAGCGAGTTGACTAGCCGTCAGCCGCCGTTGTTGTTACCGCCGTTGTTGTTCCCGTTGTTCCCGCCCGCGTTCGGCGCCGACGTGACGCCCGCGCTGGCACCGGCGATCTTGTCGATGTCGACCGGCGTCGAGGTCGAGGTCGGCGGCGGGGTGAGGACGAGCACCTGCCCGCCGGGGACGCCGGGCGGCGGCGTCAGGTCGGACTTGGGCAGCTTGGGCGGTGTGGTCTGCTGGAACAGGGACTGGTCGATGTCGACGAGACCCGTCTGCTCCATCACCGTGATGTGGTCGAGGACCGTGTCGTTGGCCTGGTCGGCCAGCGCGCGCACCAGCGTGTTCTTGGTGGTCGAGCGGATCTTCGCGACGGTGTTGAAGATCGAACCGTGCGTGATGCGCAGGATGTTGGCGAAGTCCCGGTCGAACTGGTCGCCCTTGGTGTCGGACGTCAACTGGCTGACGAAGCCAACCTGTTGGGGACTGGCCACGTTCGGCAGGGTGACGTTGAGCATCGGCGCGATCTTGCGGCACGTCTCGTCGAGGGCGGCGTGGCCGTCGATGAGGTGCTGACTCGCCACGATGACACCCTGGCTGGTGCCCTTCTGTACGCCGAGCTGGCCCACCGGGTACTCCCACAGGCCGGCCGCGCGCACCTTCACCACGAAGTCGCGGTCGCCCTCGGTGAGGGGGCCCCACTGGGTGTTGGCGATGATCCTGTCGTTGGAGGCGGATGCTGTCTCGACACCCAGCATCGATGGGTAGACGAGTGCGGCGAGGGTCATGCTCAGGGCGCCGCCCACGAAGAGAGTGCCCATCGCGTTGCGTGAAAAGCGCACCGTGTCTCCTGCCCGGTCGGGGAGCCCGCCGCGCGAGGGCGGCGGGATCGGACGTACAGGAGTACGGACGGAATCGGCTGATGACTCACCCGGGTGGCAAAAAGTTTCTTGGGCGGGGTTTGGGCAAAGTGCGGGCGAGCGCTTGCTTACCCCGGTCTTACATTCGCCGCATGCCCCCACAACCACGCGCGCCGCAGCTGCCCGTACTGCCCTACCGGAAGCCGACCAAGGGCCGGGACTACTGGGTGATCGACGACGTCATACCTGAGGTGGACGCCGTACGGGAACGGTGTCTCGCCCACGACGACTGGGTCAGGGGGTACCCGTACACCTCCGAGACCTGGCCGGGGCTGCGGGCCATGCCGGGGCTCCAGCCCGGTGAACTCGCCCGTGTGGAACGGCTGGTGATGCGGGCGACCGGGGCGAAGAAGCTGTGGGTGCAGGAGGCGCCCGGCGGGGGCACCCTCAACCACAACTGCGTGCAGGTCGTCGGGGAGGGCGAGAGCGAGCCCCGGCCGCACACCGACTCGCGGTCGCTGTGCCGGTACGCCGCCGTCCTGTACCTCAACCCCGTAGCTCCCAAGGACTGCGGCACCGCCTTCTACCGGCAGTCCCTGTCCGGTGGCCGGCTCGGCGGCAACGTCGTCCAGTCCCCCCACAACAACCTCGTCGATGCCCTCGGCACCCGCTTCGTCGCCCCCGACGCCTTCGAGGAGGACGTACGCGTCCCCCACAAGTACAACCGCCTCCTCCTCTACAACGCCAACCTCGTGCACAGCGCGACGGGTTACTGCGGGACGACCCTGGAGGACAAGCGCATGACGGCGGTCTTCTTCTGGATGGCCTGAGCGGCCCGCAGGAAAGACCGCCCCCGTACCCGGCCGCCCCTCCACCCCCCAACACCCCACCTCTCCCTCCCCTTTCACCCCTCGCGCACGTTTTCGATCCCCGTCCCCAGGCCGAGTGATACCTACGCCTCCGCGCGCCATTCACGCTCGGCAGCAGTGTGCTTACGCTGTGATGGTGACAGGGTGGCGACCGGCGCGAACACGGGGGACAGATGGGATTCGGCTTCGGACAGCGGCGTGGCGGTCAACTGCCGGTCGAACTCACGAGCTTCGTCGGCAGGTCGGAGGAACTCGCGCTGCTGCGCGACGCGTTGGGCCGCGCCAGGCTGGTGACACTGGTCGGCCCCGGCGGCGTCGGCAAGAGCCGTACGGCGCTGCGCGCGGCCGGCGTCTCGGCGGCGCGGTTCGCCGACGGCGTCCGCCTGGTCGAGCTGTCGGCCCTGCACGACCCGGAGTTGGTGCCCGCCACCCTGGCCGGCGTCCTCGAACTGCCGGAGCAGCCCGGCATGAGCCCGCTGGACGCGGTCGTCGAACACCTCCGCGACCGCCGCATCCTGCTCGTCCTCGACACCTGCGAACACCTCGTCGACGCCTGCGCGATGCTCTGCGACATCCTCCTGCGCGAGGCCCCGAGCCTCAGCGTGCTGGCGACCAGCCGTCAGCCGCTGGACGTACCCGGTGAGTACTGCGTCCCCATCACCCCGCTGGGCAGGCAGGACGCGGTCGACCTGTTCGTGCAGCGCGCGGCGGCGGTGAATGGCGGCGTGCTCCTCGACGAGGGCGACCGCGAGCGCACCCTCGCCCTCGTCGACCGCCTCGACGGCATGCCGCTCGCCCTCGAACTCGCCGCCGTACGCCTGCGCGCGGTCCCCCTCGCGGAGCTGGTCGCACGGCTCGACCAGCGCTTCGAGGTGCTGACCGGAGGCCGCCGTACGTCCCTGACGCGCCACCAGACGCTCCGTACGGCCATCGACTGGTCGTACGACCTGTGCACCCCGCACGAACGCCTGCTGTGGGCCCGACTCTCCGTGTTCGCCGGGTCGTTCGAGCTGACGTCGGCCGAACAGGTCTGCGGCGACGGCGAGTTGCCGCCCGGCGAGGTCGTGGAGGCCCTGATCGGCCTCGTGGACAAGTCCGTCGTGCAGCGCATCGGCGAGGACGGCGGACGCTACCGCCTCCTCGACACGATCCGCGAGTACGGCGCCGGACGCCTCACCGCCGCCGACCAACAGGCCGTGAAACAACGGCACTTCGCGTACTACGAACGTCTCGTGGGCCGGTTCTGGGACGAGTTCCTCAGCCCCGCGCAGGTCGCCCTGCACCGCGCCGTCCGCGAGAACATCGCCGACGTCCGGGCCGCCCTGGAGTACGGCTGCGCGGTGCAGGGCCGGGGCGTGGAGGCGCTGTGGCTGGCGGCGCGGCTCGGGCCGTACTGGCGGGCGGCCGGCACCCTCTCCGAGGGCCACCACTGGATCGACAAGGGCCTCGGACTCACCCCGCAGGACTGCCCCGAGCGCGCCTGGGGCCTGCTGATGACCGGCATCTTCGGGGTGTGGGCGGGTGACCTGGAGACCTCCCTCGACCGCTTCCCCCAGGCGTACGACGTGGCCCGCAGGTGCGGAGCGGAGCGGGTGGTCCTCTCGGCCGAGGGATACCTGGGAGCCATGACCGCGTTCGGCGGCTCCGTCGAGCAGGGGCTCGCCGAGGTGGAGGTCGCGCGGCGGCGCATCCTCGACTCCGGGGACGGCCTCGCGATCGGCGTCATCCACTACGAAGCCGCCCTGCTGCGGGCCGTGTTCGGGGACACCAAGGGCGCGCTGGAGCTGTGCGAGACAGGTATGACATACCTCGACGGGCGCGGGGAGCGGCAGCTGTACGCCTCGACCGTCGTGACGAAGGGGCTCATCCTCCACCTCGCGGGGGAGCACACCGAGGCCGTCGCGTGCTTCCGGCTCGGCCTGGACGCCGCCGCCGAGATAGGGGAGATCCTGGTCGCCGCGCTCACCTGCCTCGGCCTGTCCTGGCACGCCGAGCAGCACCAACGTTACGTCCGCGCCTGCTGGTTGATGGGGTACGCCGAACACGCCCGGCGCCTCGGCGGCGACCCCGTCACGCTCCTGCCGCGCCTGCTGGAGGAGCGGGAGGCCGTCCAGAAGTCGGTGCGGGCCGCCCTCGGGAGCGAGGCGTTCGAGCGCTGGCGGGAGATCGGGGCGCGGATGTCGGGGCGCGAGGTGCTGGAGGCGGTCCGCGCGGACGCCGACGTACCCGTCCCCGACGGTCCCCCCGCCGACCGTCGTACCCCCCCTACCCGTCATACCCCCGACGGCCACCGCTCCCTGGACACCCTCACCCGCCGCGAGCGAGAGGTCGCCGCCCTGGTCGCCCAGGGGCTGTCCAACCGGGAGATCGCCGAACGCCTCGTCATCTCCAAACGGACCGTCGACGCGCACGTCGAGCACATCCTGGCGAAACTCGGCATCACGTCCAGGACGGAGATCCCGACGACCGTCGGACCCTGAGAGCTGAGGGCTACGGGTATGACGCCGCCCGCCCGGTAGGGGTACGTACGCATACGGCAATCCGCCCGGACCGGCGGCTAGGTGTACGGATCTTCCCGCGCCGGACTGCGCCCGCCCCCTCCGGTACGGGAGCCTGGTCGTGCCGCCCAGGGGAACGGGAGGCGCCGGGGCCGACAGGCTGGACCCCCACGGCCACTGTCATGGCATGGCATCCGGCACCCACCTCCCCTCGGCGGCGACAAGCGGGGCTGCCCCTGGTCGGCGGGGCAGCCCCACCCCGGCGCCGCCCGGCGGGAGCACACCGGCCTCCCGCTCGGCGGCGCCGGGGCAACTCGGCTACTTCTTGCGGAACTTGGCCGTCAGGGTGTGGTTGCGGCCGTCCGTGAAGCTGACGATCGCCTCGCCGCCGGGGCTGCCCGCGTACGGCTTCCCGTCGAGCAACCACCCTGCGAGGACATGGTCCTTGGCGGGTTTCGCCGTGACGATCGCGGTGTCTCCGGCGGCGTACCCGCCGGCGCGGGACGCCGTGAGCGTGCCGTGGCCGTGCGGGCAGAGTTCCAGGACGTACTTCTGCCGGGCGAAGACCGCCTCCAGACCCTGGTCCGTCTCGCCGACCTGGACGCCGACGCGCGACATGTCACCCGCGTACGAGCCGCTGCTCAGCTTCCACCCGGCGAAGCTCCAGCCGGCCTCGGGGACGGCCTCGTACAGCAACTCGGTGCCCACGGTGGGGTCTTCGGCGGCGAGGGACTTCTTCGTCGGCTTCGCCTTGACCGTCCCGCTGCCGGTCGACTTCGTCGTCACCTTCGCCGTGGGCGTCGTGCCCTTCTTGAACACCGCTTGCAGCGTACGGTCGTTGGCGGTCGTGATCGCGAACCGGGTTGCCTTGGACGTCTGTTGCTTTCCGTCGAGCGTCCAGTGGTCGAACACGTACCCCTTGGCGGGGGTCGCGGTGAAGTAGACGGTCGCGTTGTGCGCGTACGGGCCCGGCGTCTCGGGGGTGACCGTGCCGGAGGCGGCGGGGGAGACGGACGTCGTGACGCCGCACAACGAGTCGTCCGTGACGGCCTTGCGGTACGCCGCGACCGCCTTGCCGTTGGTGCCGAGGACGGCCGCCGAGTCCGCCGAGTCGGTCTGCGTAATCGGCTTGCCGAGCGCCAACCCCCGGTAGTTCTGGCGAGAGTTGGAGAACCGGTTGACCCGCCCGCAGGCGCCCTTCGTCGCCGTGCGGCAGCTCGATTCGTACGCCATCAGCGTCGAGAACTCGCCCTTCGCGGGGAAGTAGCCGCTCGCCCCGTTGTCCGGCTGCGCCGGGTCGGTCGTCCAGTCGTGGTTGGAGCCGAGGTTGTGGCCGACCTCGTGGCCGAAGGAGTAACTCGCGATCGCGGACTGGGCGACGACCGTGTACGTCCACTCCGACCAGGACGGCCCCGGCGGCGCGGGGATGTACCCGATGCCGCCCGCCGCCTTGCCTCCGGCGATGACGCTGACCTGGTCCGCGCCGTACTTGTCGCGCAGCGCGGGCAGCGTGTCGGCGACCCCGTCGCCCTTCTTCGCGAATGCGGCCAGCGAGGCGCTGGAGACCGTGTCGTACGCCGCCGGCACGTCGACCGGCGTCGTGAACACCAGCCGCAGCCGGACCTTGATGCCGCTCGCCGCGAACGCCTCGTTGGCCAGCGAGACCCCCTTCACGACCTGCGCGCGGATCTGGGCCTCGCCGCCCGCCTCGGCCTTGGCCTTCGGGGTGTAGGCGACCAGCGTGTCCACGGTCGCGATGCCCGCGCCGCCCTTGCAGTTCGCCTTGGGCGCCTTGCGGGCCCGAACTCCCCTTCCTGGCGCGGGGTTTGCGACGCGGGGCGGGACGGCGTGGGTCTCGTGCTCGTCGACCAGGGGCGTTGTCTCGGAGATCAGGACCTTCCCGGGGCCGGTCGTGCTGATGTCGAACAGAGCGCCGCCCAGGGCGAATTGGGCGCCGAGGTACTCGTTGCCCGGCTTGGCGTCGCAGCCGCCGGCCAGGGTGACGAGTACCGTCTGGTCGGTGGTGCCGGGGACCTCGCCGTGCCAGACGAGGTTCCCGTCGACCGTCTCGCGGCCGGTCTCCACGGCCTTCACGAGGACGTCGTCGAAGAGCGGGAAGCGGACCTCGCGGTCCGGCTGCGGCGGCTCGCAGATCGGCGCGAGGCCGCTGTCGCGGACGGTGCCGGTGCGCTGGCGCACGGCGGTGCCGGGGGTGGATGTGGCGCCGGAGGTACGACGGGTACGGGGCTCGCCGGAGGTACTACGGGTACTACGGGTCTCGGGAGTGAAGACGTCCGCCGGGTCGGGGACCGGCCCAGCCGCCGTATCCGCCGCAGCCGCCGTAGCTCCGAAGACGGAGGAGACCTGAGAGGTACGTCCCTGGGCGGAGGCCGGCGTGAGGCCCGCCCCGCCGAGGGCCACGGCGCCCAGAGCCGCGCAGGCCGCCCAGCGGCGGGCCCGTACCCCGGAGGTATCAGGTCGTACCCCGGAGGTACCGGGTCTGAGTCGGATCTGGCGGATGGTCATGCGCTGCCTTCCTGATCGTCCCCCGGACGCTGTCCCGCTCCCTCCCCCGGAGGTGTGACCGGTCCTGCGGGCGCCCTGCGCGCACGGTTCCCCGGAATCACCCGTGAGTGATCGTCGCGTTCACCCGTCAGGCCGGGGGAAATCGCGCACCCGTGCGGCTCAGCCTCCGGAGTGGCGGAGCGGGTGCGCGGGGAACGGACTCGAACATCGCCGTATGCGTACAAAACGACGGCTCGCCGTCCTCGGGTCGCTCTCCTGTTCGGCCCTGATGATGACGGGCCCCGCCTTCGCCGAGGCCGCCGCCTGCACCGCGCCCCAGGGCAACTGGACCGGCTTCCAGCTGGACGGCGCCCACACCAGCGTCAGCGCGCAGTGGAAGGTCCCGACCGCCGACTGCACGACCGCGACCGGCAACCCCGACGGACTCACCGACGAGTGGATCGGCTTCGGCAGCGGCGACAGCTGGCAGGACCCGCTCAACCAGATCGGCACCAGCGTGGAGTGCACCGCCGGCAAGGCGTCGTACTACGCCTGGTGGGAGCAGTTCCCGGCGAGCTACGTCTACGCCAAGCGCGCGGTCGGCCCCGGAGACGTCGTCCAGGCGAGCATCAAGACGGTCAAGAACTCGCAGGACTACGAGATGACGATCAAGAACGTCACCCGCGACTGGTGGCAGACGGTCCACGTCACCGGGCCGCCCACCGGCACGCAGGTCGAGGTCGTCACCGAGATCCACGACTGGGGCGCGGCCGTCACCAACGGCGTCCGCTACGACAACGTCCTCGTCGACGGGAAGCCGTTCACGAACTTCTCCAAGGCGTACTACCTGTACTCCGCCCAGTTCGGCGGCGTCTGCGTCGACACGACGACCAGCGGTACGAGCACGCTGCTGACGCCGACGAAGAAGACCCAGCTGCGAGCGGTGGCCCGGGACGCGGTGATCCACCCGGGCTGACCCCCTACCGGAGAGGTACCCGGGTAGACCCCGGGGAGTACGCCCCGCGCCGTCCTCGCGCGGGGCGTACTCCTGGAGAGCTACCGCACTACCCGTACCGACTTCCGCTTCAGCCACGGCAGCGGCGGCACCGCCGACCCCAGGTACGGGGTGATCCGCACCTCGAAGTGCAGATGCGGCCCGGTCACGTTGCCGGACGCCCCCGACAGCCCGATGCGCTGCCCGGCGGCCACCCACTGCCCCTTGCGGACGTCGATGCGCGAGAGGTGGGCGTACTGCGTGAAGTAGCCGTCCCGGTGGCGGACCAGGATCTGGTTGCCGAAGCCGTCACCGCAGGTGGTGACGCGGACCTCGCCCGCGCCGACCGCGTACACGGGCGTACCGGTGCCCACCGCGAAGTCCTGCCCGGTGTGCCGGTTCTGCCAGCGGCTGCCCTGCGCGGCGTACCCGGCGGAGAGCCAGTAGCCACGGGCCGGTGCCGTCCACCCGGAGACCGCGCGCGGCGCGGCCGTCGTCCGTCCCCGGGGGCAACTCGCGCCCTTCCCCGAGGGGTTGACCGCGACCGGGTCGCCGAGGGCGCGCTCGTGCGCCCGCAGCATGTCCCACAACCGGTTGCGGAGCGTCGTACGACGGCGCTCGGCGGCCCGGATCCGCTTCGGTGCCGCGTCCGCCCGGCGCAGCGAACCGACCTGGGCGCGCGCCCGTTCGTGCTCCTGGACGAGGCGTGCGGCGCGGTCGCGGAAGGGCTCGCCGGCTCCGGCGGGCGCGGCGGTGAGGGCGACCAGCAGGACCGCTCCGATCGCGGCGCCGAGGCGGTGGGTACGCGTGCGCTGTTTTCGTAGCATTGTCGGATCATCTAGGCCGGATGGAGTCCCTGAGAGGTACGACAGACGGGTTGCCCGGCCGTTCCCCCGGATGGCGTCATACCCGTGACCCAAGCGGGCGTGATCATCGGAATGTCGGGCCCGGGCGGCGTACGGCCCGTGCTGGCATGACCCCGTGCCCGTACGGAAAGGACCCCTCACCGTGACCTCTGGTCTGCGCCTGTCCCGGATCGCCCTCGTCCCGGCCGCCGTCTGCCTCGCCCTGCTCCAGCCGGTCACCGCGGCGGTCGCCGACGGCCCTGCCGAAGAGGGCGCGGCCGAGAAGAAGGCGGCGCCCCCGATGTCCATCGAGATCTCGGACGGCGTGGACAAGGCGGCGAGCGGCGACAAGCTCGCCTACCGGATCATCGTCCACAACCAGGGCGGCGAGGCCCTCGGCAACCTCCGTATCGAGCAGCGCGCCCCCGAGACCGCGGGCCGCCCCGAGGCGTCCGAGGGCGGCCAGGTCGGCAAGAACGGCGTCATCACCTGGACCGCCGACGTCAAGGCCGGGACGAAGGCCGAGTTCACCTCCCGCATCGAACTCGGCAGGACGGACCAGAAGGCCCTGCGCGCGGCCAGCACCGCCTGCGCCTTCCTCGACGGCGCCAAGGCCCCCACGGTCTGCGCCAGCGACCTCGACACCCTCCCCGGCGGCGCGGCCGGCCCCGAGGGCACCACCGCCGGGAAGAAGACCGGCGGCATCGGTACGACGCAACTCGCCCTCGGCGGCGCGGCGGTGGCGGGCATCGCGGCGCTGTCCTTCGTGGCGGTACGGCGGCGGCGCGCCAACGCGAGCTGACACCGGGCGAGGTGACGAACCGTCATTTCGTGCGGCCCCTCCCTAATACGCGCTCTCCCGAATGCGGCCCTCTCCCGAATGCACCCCCCTCCCGAGTCGCCCGAACAGGCGTACTCCGGAGGGGGTTCACTTCTTGCTCATCAACGCCCGGTACGCAGCAGACGACTTGGGATTCGACCGGCACCGCCACACCCCGTGCGGACAGTAGTCGCTGATCGTCTGGTACAGCGGCTTCTGCCGGGCCATCCACGTCAACATGCCCCGCACGTAAGCCGAGTTGTCGCCGTTCTTGTAGAGCCCCCACTCCGGGAACGCGATCGGCTTGCGGTGCGCGCGGGCGAAGCGGGCGTGTTCCCTGAGCCCGTACGGCTCGTCGAGCTGTGCCGTGAACGACATGCCGCGCGGCGAGTCGTAGGCGTCCATGCCGATGACGTCCACGTGCCGGTCGCCGGGGTAGCAGCGGGTCCAAGGGATCGCGTCCCGGCCCCTGTTGGGGGTGAACTCGAACCGGAACCGCTGCCCGGGCACCGACCGCATCGCGTTCACGATCCGCACCCAGTACTTCTTCCACGCCGCCGGGTCCGGGCCGCAACGGTGCGTGTACGTAATGCCGTTCATCTCCCAGCCGAGCACGAGCACCGTGTCGCGCAGGCCGAGGGAGACGAGCCGGCGGGCCAGCGCGCGGAAGTGCGCGTCGTACAACCCCCGTGCCCCCCTGCGGAGTTCGGCACGGACCGTCGCGTCGGGGAGGTGGGCCTCGTTGCGTTCCAGGAGCGGCACGTTGAGGACGAACAGGCGGTCCTTGCGGGCCGCCCGCCACTGCGCCCAGTGCGCCAAGTACTCGGGCGCGCCTTCGATGTTGCTCCAGCGGTCGCCCGGCAGGTAGGCGTGGCCGACGGTCGGGGTCGAGCGGCCCAGCCATGTGCCGAGCCCGGCGATGCGGGCGATGCCGTCGCTGCCGTAGCCGACGTACGCGCCGAACTTCACCGAGCGCGGGGACGGCGGACCCGACAGCGCCGGGCGCGCGTCCGCGCCGTACGGCAGCGGCACGCAGGACGAGCCCGCGAACAGCAGCAGGGCCAGCAGCGGGAGGAAGAGGACACGCACACGAGACGACACAGCGTGCCATCATCGCCGCGCACACCCCCGCGCGCCCCCCAACTCGCCCTCGGACCACTCGTACCGGGGATTTTCTGTCGTACGTCTCTCCGTATCCCTACGGCGTTCCGCGGCCCCCCGCAGCCGCTTACGACGCCGGCGCGCGCGTCAGGTACACGTCCACGGCGTCCTCGTGGTCCAAGACGAAGCCGTGCCGTTCGTAGAGGCGGCGGGCGGGGCTGCCCTGGAGGACGTTGAGGCGGACCGTGCGCGTCGTGCGGGCCAGGGTCTCGCGCAGGACGCCGCCGCCGATGCCCCTGCCGTGCAGGTCGGGGGCCAGGTAGAAGTGCTCCAGCCAGTCGCCCTCGGGCGCCCGGCGCAGGGCCACGCAGCCGACCGTGACGCCGTCCACCTCGATGATCCGGGTGTGACCCGGGTCGTACGCGTCCCGCAGGCGCTGGCGTACCCGGTGCTTGTCGTACCGGCCCAGGCGCTCCAGGTCCGGGCGCATCGCCGTCGCCCTGATGTCGAGCAGGGGTTCGAGGTCGGCGGGGGTGGCCGGGCGGGTGGTCCACTTTTCGGTCATGGCGAAAATCGTACGAGAGTGGCTCTTGTGGGGGAGGGTATTACTGGGGCGCTGACGTGGGCATCTCCGGGACGTCCGGGGTCTCCGGAGGGGGGACCGGGGCGCCCGGGAGGGTCAGCCTCGCCATCGTGCCGCCGCCGTGGGCCCGGGTCAGGGTGACCTCGCCGCCCGCCTGCTGGACCGTGCGGGCCACGATCGACAGGCCCAGTCCCGAGCCCGGGAGTGCGCGGGCCGACGGGGAGCGCCAGAAGCGGTCGAAGACGTGCGGGAGTTCGTCCTCCGCGATGCCGGGGCCGTGGTCCCGTACGGTCAACGTGCCGTTCGTCAGGGCGACTTCGACCGTCCCGCCCTCGGGGCTGAACTTCACCGCGTTGTCGAGGATGTTGACCACCGCGCGCTCCAGCGCCGCCGGTTCCGCTCGCGTGTACCAGGGTTCCAGGGTCGCCGTGATCGTCAGCTCCGGGCCCCTCAGGCGGGCTCGGCGCAGGGCGTGTTCCACGGTGTCCTCCAGCGCGACCACCTGGACACGCTCACCCCGCTGCCCCTCCGACCTCGACAGCTCCTGCAAGTCCCCGATCAGCGACGCCAGTTCGGTCATCTGCGCCTTCACGGACGCGAGCAGCGCCTTGCGGTCCGCCTCCGGGATGGGGCGGCCCGTCTCCTCGCTGCGGGTGAGGAGTTCGATGTTCGTGCGGAGGGAGGTGAGGGGGGTACGCAGCTCGTGACCGGCGTCGGCGATCAACTGCTGCTGCAACTCACGGGAGTTGGCGAGGGAGGCGGTCATCGAGTTGAACGACCGTGACAGCCGGGCGACTTCGTCCTCGGCGTCCTCCTCGACGGGGATGCGGATGTTCAAGTCCTCGGTGCGGGCCACGTGTTCGACGGCTTCGGTGAGTCTGTCGATGGGGCGCAGACCGGCACGGGCGACAGCGAGGCCGGCGGCCCCGGCGCCGAGCACTCCGATGCCGGACACCAGAAGGAGGATGAGCATCAGCTCGTTGAGGGTCTTCTGGGTGTTCTTCAGAGGGAGGGCCACGAGGAGGGCGGCACTGAAAGTCGTGTCGGTGGAAGGGTCGGTGACCGTGAAACCGGGGAGCGCGAGGACTCGTACGTCGTTGCCTCCGCCGTCGGTGCTGTTGTGGATGACGCCGTCGCCGCCCTTCGCGATGACGTTCCGGTCGGTCTGGGTGACCTTGACCGCGCCGAGGGAGTACGGCAGTACACAGGTCTTGCCGTTCGCCACGACCACTTGGAAGTAGGTGTTCGGAAGGCCCAGACGGAAGTCCTGCGAGACCTTGGTCGTGCAGTTGTTGACCGCGCTCTCGGCCTGGTCCTGGAGCCGAGGGCTGGTCAGCGCCTTGCGCAAGTCGTTGTCGACCTGCTCGTACAACTTCCCCTGCACAAGGAACCAGCACGTCACCGAAACCGCCGCCACCGCGAACGCCACCGCCGCCGCGACCAGCATCGACAGCCTGGCCCGGATCGGCAGCGTCCGGAACCAGTGGGCGACCTTGCTCATTCCGCCCCGCCCTGGCGCAGGACGTACCCCACACCCCGGACCGTGTGGACGAGGCGAGGCTCGCCCCCCGCCTCGGTCTTCCGGCGCAAGTACATGACGTACACATCAAGGGAGTTGGACGACGGCTCGAAGTCGAACCCCCACACGGCCTTGAGGATCTGCTCGCGCGTGAGGACCTGGCGCGGATGCGCCATGAACATCTCCAGCAGCGTGAACTCGGTCCGGGTCAGCTCGACTTGGCGCCCCGCACGGGTGACCTCCCGGGTCGCGAGGTCCATCCGGAGGTCCGCGAACGTGAGCGCCTCGTCCTCCTCGACCGGGCCGGAGGCCGGCGCGTAGGAGCTGCGGCGCAGCAACGCCCGTACCCGCGCGAAGAGTTCGTCGAGTTCGAACGGCTTGACGAGGTAGTCGTCCGCGCCCGCGTCGAGTCCGGTGACGCGGTCACCGACGGTGTCGCGGGCGGTCAGCATGAGGATCGGTGTCGTGTCGCCCGCGCCACGGATGCGGCGCGCCGCGGTGAGCCCGTCCATGCGGGGCATCTGGATGTCGAGGACGACGAGGTCGGGACGGTAGGCCGACGCCTTCTCCAGCGCGTCGGCGCCGTCCACGGCGACCTCGGTGTCGTACCCCTCGAAGGCCAGGCTGCGCTGGAGCGCTTCACGCACGGCCGGCTCGTCGTCGACGATCAGGATGCGCTGGATGTCACGGTCGCCTTCGGCGGGGCTCATGGGCTCGGTTTCCTCGGGTGCGGTGGGGGTGCGGCAAGGGCTATCAGCCTCGCATGTTTCCCCGGGAGCGCGGGTCTGTGACGGACTCAGGCCGCGGCGCGACGGCGGTTGCGCAGGGCCCGGCGTGCGGCGGTCGTGCGGAGCGGGGCGACCTCGGGAGCGCGGCCCGTGCGGGCCGGTTCGTGGAGGGCGGCGGCGATCGAGAGGGCGAGGGCCGTGTCGGCGGCGCCGGCGTCGGTGGTGGTGTGGGTGACCTGCTGAATCATGTCGTAACCCCTTACTGAGAGTTTCTAGCTGTCCGATCCGCCCGCCCGCAGCGTCGCCAGGTCCGCCTTCACCGTGTTGACCGGGATCGCGAACCCGAGGCCGACGCTGCCCGCGTCCGAGGAGCTGGACGAACTGGCCGAGTACATCGCGGAGTTGATGCCGATGATGTTGCCGTTCATGTCGATGAGCGCGCCGCCGGAGTTGCCGGGGTTGAGGGAGGCGTCCGTCTGGAGGGCCTTGTACGTGGTCGTCGAGTTCCCGGTGTCGCCGTTGAACTGCTGCCCGCCGAACTCGAACGGCCAGCCCCCGCCCTGCTGTTGCTGCTGCTGGCCCTGGCTCTCGTCGGTGGAGACGGTGACGTCACGGTTGAGCGCGGAGACGATCCCGCTGGTGACCGTGCCGGTGAGCCCCTCGGGGGAGCCGATCGCGATGACCGAGTCGCCGACGTCGACGGCGGAGGAGTCGCCGAGGGACGCGGTCTTGAGGCCGGACGCACCCTCCAGCTTGATCAGCGCGAGGTCCTTCTTGCTGTCGGTGCCGACGACCTTCGCGGTGTACGTCTTGCCGTCGCTCGTGGAGACCTTGATCTGGGTGGCGCCGGCGATGACGTGGTTGTTGGTGACGATCTCGCCGTCGCTCGTGATGATGACGCCGGAACCGGTCGAACTCCCGTTGTTCAGCGCCGCCTTGATCTCGACGATGCTCGGGCTGACGGCCGCCGCGATCGCCGCGACGTCCCCCTTCTTGCTGGACGGCACGACGCTGGTCGTGGTGGCCGCGACCGTGTCGTCCTTGTGGGTGAGCTCCTGTATGCCGTAGGCGGTACCGCCGCCGATCGCCGCCGCGACGATCGCGACCGCCGCGAGGAGGGCGAGCGGGCCACGGGTACGGCGCTTCTGCTGCGCGTGGACGGCGGTCGTCTGACCGGGAGCCTCCGCCTGCGCGGCGTACCCCGGCTGGTGCGGCGGCGGGGGCGGCCACTCCGGGTTCACCGGCGAGGAGTTCACCGGCGAGGAGTGCACCGGCGTGGGTTCGGCAGGCGTGGAGCCGTACTGCTGCGCGCCCTGGTACGGGTTCTGCTGGTTCTCGTACTCGCCGTCGCGGCGGAAGCTCTCGGTCATGGGAAGAAGCTTCGTCCCCGACCATGAGAGCTGCCTGAGCGCTCGCTGAGAACGCCCCGAGAAGGTCGTTCGCCCTGCGTAAAGGCGTACGAGGGCGAATTGCCCGGCCTCTCAGGGAGCTCTCAGAAACCGCCCCGGGCCTGAAGGAGCGCCCGTCATACCTGAGAGGTAGGTACCTACTACGGGCACCCGCACGACCGCCGGACCACCAGCCGCGACTCGAACACCTTCACCCGCTCCCGCCGCGACCCCGCCACCCGCAGCCCGTCGTCCAGCACGAGGTCCACGGCCATCCGCGCCATCCCCGGCCGGTCGGAGGCGACCGTCGTCATCGGCGGGTCCGCCAGCGCCGCCTCCTTGATGTCGTCGAAGCCGATGACCGCCAGCTCACCGGGTACGTCGATCCGCAGCTCGCGCGCGGCGCGCAGGACGCCGATCGCCTGGTCGTCGGTGGAGCAGAAGACGGCCGGGGGACGCTGGGGCCCGGCGAGGATGCCGAGGGCGACGCGATACGCGTCGTACCGGTTGTAGGGGGCCTCGAAGAGCCGTCCCTCGGTGGAGAGGCCGGCCTCGGCCATGGCCTGGCGCCAGCCCTCCACGTGGTCGGAGACGGGGTCGCCTACCGCCGGGGTATCAGCCGTACCCCCGATACATGCGACGTACGGGTATCCGTGGCCCAGGAGGTGGGCCACGGCGGACCGCGCGCCCGTGAGGTCGTCGAGTACTACGGCGACGTCGTCGATGGCCTCGGGCCGCTCGTGCAGGAGTACGACGCGGGCGTCCCACGCCTCGATCTCGGCGGCGGCGAGGTCGTTGAGGGCGTGCGAGACGAGGATGAGACCGGAGACCCGCATCCCGAGGAAGGCCCGCAGGTAGTGGACCTCGCGCTCGGCGACGTAGTCCGAATTGCCTACG
Organism: Streptomyces saintjeani; assembly: GCF_055409605.1. Classification (NCBI taxonomy): domain Bacteria; kingdom Bacillati; phylum Actinomycetota; class Actinomycetes; order Kitasatosporales; family Streptomycetaceae; genus Streptomyces; species Streptomyces saintjeani. Next base: position 4,968,875 of record NZ_CP189624.1, read on the forward strand.
AGGACCATCTTCCCGCGCTCGGACGCGGCCTGTTCCACCGCGTGCGCCATCTCCGCGAAGAACGGCTGGCGCGCGTCGGGGACGATCAGACCTATGAGGTCGGTGCGGCGGGACGCCATCGCCTGCGCGACGCGGTCGGGCCGGTACCCCAGCTCCTTGATCGCCGCGAGGACACGCTCGCGCGTGGCCGGGGCGACCGGCCGTGGTCCGTTGTTGATGACGTAGCTCACCACGGCGGTGGAGGTCCCCGCCAAACGTGCTACGTCATCCCTCGTCACCTTGGCCACGGCGCGGAGTCTACGCGGATCAACCCCTCCCGGGCAGGGCGTGGCAGAGGTGACCGCACGGTAACCGCGCCCCGTCCGAGCAGGGCCTATACCTCGGCGGACGCCGGGATGGCCGACTCGTCCGTCTCCTCCGCCTTTGCCGGGGCGGACTCGGCCTTCGGGGCCTCGGCGACGCGCTCCGCCTTCTCGGGCGTAACGAATCGATAACCCACGTTCCGGACGGTCCCGATCAGCGACTCGTGCTCCGGGCCGAGCTTCGCGCGCAGGCGTCGTACGTGGACGTCAACCGTGCGCGTACCCCCGAAGTAGTCGTACCCCCATACCTCCTGGAGCAGCTGCGCGCGCGTGAAGACGCGGCCCGGGTGCTGGGCGAGGTACTTGAGGAGCTCGAACTCCTTGAAGGTGAGGTCGAGGACGCGGCCCTTGAGCTTCGCGCTGTACGTCGCCTCGTCGACCGACAGATCGCCGTTGCGGATCTCCATCGGGGAGTCGTCGTTGACGATCTGCTGGCGGCCCATCGCGAGCCGCAGGCGCGCCTCGACCTCCGCCGGGCCGGCCGTGTCGAGCAGGACGTCGTCGATGCCCCAGTCGGCGGTGACGGCGGCGAGGCCGCCCTCGGTGACGACCAGGACGAGCGGACAGCCGGGGCCGGTCGAGCGCAGCAGCTGGCAGAGGCTGCGGACCTGGGGGAGGTCGCGGCGGCCGTCGACGAGGATGACGTCGGCGCCCGGGGTGTCGACGAGCGCGGGGCCCTCCGCCGGCGCCACCCGCACGTTGTGCAGGAGCAGGCCGAGAGCGGGGAGCACCTCCGTCGACGGCTGGAGGGCATTGGTCAGGAGCAGCAGAGAACTCATACGTCCGGTTCCTCCTCGGTCCCTGCGAGGACATGTGCGGCGCGGTGGATGCGCTGTACACCCGCGGTTTCCCGCTTCGTATACAACCCTTCCGAAAGCACAAAAGGACCCGGGGGCTTCGCTGCCCGAGTCCTCTGCCCAGCAGAATAGCCGACATGAGCGACAGTCCGGCAGGTCATGTGGCACGTTCCACCGTACGTCCGAATGGCGAGACGGCCAGACGCGTACCTATGCGGACGTTTCTGCCTACCGCCGATGGAGTGGTGATCGATTCCGTATACGATCCTCCGCTCGCTGTATACGAAACGAGCGCCCCCGGGGACGAAGAAAACGACACTTTCGATCAACCTCGTGATCACTTCGTGTTCGTGATCGCCCACGGATTCACGGGGGCGGCGGACCGTCCGCACGTGCGGCGGGTGGTGGCGGCGTTGCGACGATACGGTGCCGTCGTCACGTTCTCCTTCCGGGGCCACGGCGCCTCCGGCGGGCGGTCCACCGTCGGGGACCGCGAGGTGCTCGATCTGGCCGCCGCCGTCGACTGGGCGCGTGGCCTCGGGCACGCGCGCGTGGTGACCGTCGGGTTCTCCATGGGCGGCTCCGTCGTCATACGGCACGCCGCGCTGTACCCCGGGGACGCGGACGCCGTCGTCTCCGTCAGCGCGCCCGCGCGGTGGTACTACCGGGGCACCGCGCCCATGCGGCGGCTGCACTGGCTCGTGACGCGCCCCTCAGGACGCCTCGTCGGCCGCTACGGCTTCGGCACGCGCATCCACCACCAGGAGTGGAACCCCGTCCCGCTGTCGCCCGTCGAGGCCGCCGCGAAGCTCGCGCCGACGCCGCTGCTCGTCGTCCACGGCGACGCGGACGGGTACTTCCCCCTCGACCACCCCCGCAGCCTCGCCGAGGCCGCCCCGGGGCACGCGGAACTCTGGCTGGAACCCGGCATGGGGCACGCCGAGCACGCCGCGAGCGAGGACCTGCTCGCGCGCATCGCGCACTGGGGTGTCAGTCGGGCGGGCTAGCCTTTGACGTCCGGATACCGATCGCCCACCGCTGTTTCGAGGAACGGATGCCAAAGGTCACCGTGCGCTACTGGGCCGCCGCGAAGGCTGCCGCCGGCGTCGCCGAGGAGGCGTACGACGCGGCGGCCCTCGCCGACGCCCTCGCGGGCGTGCGCGAGCGACACCCCGGGGAACTCGTACGTGTCCTGGCGCGATGCTCCTTCCTCGTCGACGGTGACCCCGTCGGCACGCGCGCGCATGAGACGGTACGGCTGGCCGAGGGCGCCACGGTCGAGGTGCTCCCGCCGTTCGCAGGAGGATGAGTCACCGATGACCGACCAGCAGGGTCCCTACGACCCGTACGCGACGCAGTGGCCGCAGCAGGGCGCTCCGAACCACGACCCCATGGACAACACCCAGCAGTGGCAGGGCGAGACCTGGGAGACCACGGTCCAGCCGTCCGTGCCCCCGCAGACGGGTTCCCAGCCGTCGTACGGCGGCTACGCGCCCGAGGCCGCGCCGTCCCCGTACGGCTGGCAGCAACCGGCACAGGGCGCGCCCGCGCAGGGAGGCGAGGGGTTCCCGTCTCCCGGCACGCAGGGCCCGTACGCGGGTGCGGACGCGTCCGCGCGGGTCGGTGGGGCGTACGGGGCCGCCGACGCGCCCGCGCGGGGCGCCGGTCCGTACGCCGCCGACGCATCCGCCGGTCCGTACGCGCCCGCAGGGCGCCCCGACGCGTCCTCCGGAGGGTTCGCGGCGCAGGGGCCGTACGCGCAGGCCGGGCCGTACGCGCCTGCCGGACAGGGCGTCGCGCCGGCCGACCGGTTCACGCCCGCCGAGCAGGGTGCGCCCTCCTTCGGTGCGCCGGTGGGGCAGTTCGCGGGTGACGGGCAGGCCGTCGCACCGTCCGCGCCCGCCGGTCCCGAGCAGTCCGCCCCCGGCTACGGCCCCGCCACCCTCGCCGGCAACGCGCGCATCACCGACGCGCAGCGGGCCCGCCTGGAGGGGCGTTCGCCGGTCATCGAGCCCGGCATGCAGCCGGCCGCGCTGACGGCCCTGCTGGGGCTCCTGCTGGCCGGTACGGCGCCTCTCGGGGTGTACGGGCTCCTGGTCCCCCTCGTCGCGCTCCAGGGCGTCACAGCGGCGGGCTGGTTCCGTCTGAACGGCATGTGGCCCGCCCGGCAGGGCATCGCGCTGGCGTTCCTGGGCGCGCTGGTCGCCGACGTGGTCCTGCTGGCCGCCGGCAAGGAGCACGCCCCCGCCGCGATCCTCGGCACCCTCGGCGTCTGGGTCCTCCTCTGCCTGATCCTCCAGCTCCGCTCCCACGCGGACCCCGACGAGCGCATGTACGGCCTGATGGCCACGGTCGCGAGCAGCGCACTGGCGATCGTCGCGACGGGCTACCTGGGCGCGGACTCGGACGCGACGTCGGTGGGCGCCGCAGCGGTCGCCGTCGCGATCCTCGCGCGCGCGTTGCCGCTCCCGACCCCGGCGTCGGTGGTGGTCTCCCTCCTGGCGGCGGCCGGCGCGGGCATCGCGGTGGGCGGCATGACGGACGTGGGCACAGCGGGCGCCCTGGTGGGCGCGGGCGCGGCGGCCTGCGCCCTGATCGGCCACCGGGTGGCGAGCTACGACTACCCGTCGCGGTTCGTGCACTTCACGGCGGGCGTGGCCCTCCCGCTCGCGCTGGCGGCTCCGGCGGTGTACGTCCTGGGCCGGGCGCTGGGATAGCCGTACGCGCGCGGGGGCGCCCACTGTCACAACCCCTCGACAGTCTCCGGGCCACCCTTGCCCAGAGGGTTACCTTGGGTGGCCGTAAGGACCAGGGGTCTCATAAGGCCCCGGTCGGCACTCACTGGGGGATCCACAGCAATGCGCGGCCTTCGCATACTTCTGATCGTTGTCGTCGTCCTGGGCGGGCTGTTCGTGCTCGCCGACCGGCTGGCGGTGAACTTCGCCGAGGGCGAGGCCGCCGACAAGCTGAAGACGACCGAGGGGCTCGCGGCGACGCCGGACGTGTCCATCAAGGGGTTCCCGTTCCTCACGCAGGCGCTCGGCGGACAGCTCGACGACGTCGAGGTCGGCATCAAGCAGTACGACGCGGCGACGGGCACCAGCAGCGGCAGCATCCGCATCGACGACCTCAAGGCCAGCATGAAGGGCGTCGACTTCGACTCCAGCTTCAGTTCGGCGACGGCGACGTCCGCGACGGGCACCGCGAGCATCTCGTACGCGGAACTGCTGAAGGCCGCGAAGTCGGAGCCGACGCGGGTCATGGAGGGCGTGCAGGCCGAGGTCGTGGGCCTGTCGGACGGCGGCAACGGCAAGATCAAGGTCGCCGTCGAGGCGACGGTGCTCGGCACGAAGCTGCCCCAGCCGGTGTACGTCCTCAGCTCGGTGACCGTCGACGGCGACACCGTCCGCGTGCACGCCGACGACCTGCCCAGCTTCGGCGGTGTGGACGCCCCCGAGAACGAGGCCCGCAAGATCACCGACTTCGAGCAGAAGATCGAGAACCTGCCGGGCGGCATCAAGCTCGACAAGGTGACCCCGGCGCAGAGCGGCGTGGAGATCACGGTGAAGGGTTCGAACGTACGACTCGCGGGGTAGGGGACTACGCGGTCCCGTCCGAGGGGCGAGACGGGGGTGTCCGTACCGTAGATGCGGGACCCCTCGGGGGTTAGACGGGTAGTACCCAGGTACCCCCTGGAGTGTGATCGGTCTCGGAATCCGGACGATCGCGTCTCGCCATGCGACACACCGGTGACAGCATGCCCGATCCGTCCCTACGATCGAGTCCATGAAGCGTCAGGCGGATCTCACGAAGCGGCGGGCAGTCGACCTGTGCCGCGTCGCCGCCATGCTCTGTAACGCTTCCTGAAACTCGCCGGCCCTTTTTCTGGGCATCGCGCGCCCCTCCCGTTCACGTGAACGACAACTGGCGCGCCCGCAACCGCACTTCGCACACCCCCGCCGCAACTGCCCCGGAGGAGAACGAGCATGAGCCGCAGCGACGTCCTGGTCGACGCAGACTGGGTCGAGGCCAATCTCGACAACGCCGACATCGCGATCGTCGAGGTCGACGAGGACACGGCCGCGTACGAGAAGAACCACATCCGTAACGCGATCCGGATCGACTGGACGAAGGACCTCCAGGACCCGGTCCGCCGCGACTTCGTCGACCAGGAGGGCTTCGAGAAGCTCCTGTCCGCGAAGGGCATCGCCAACGACACGCTGGTGATCCTGTACGGCGGCAACAACAACTGGTTCGCGTCGTACGCCTACTGGTACTTCAAGCTGTACGGCCACGAGAACGTGAAGCTGCTCGACGGTGGCCGCAAGAAGTGGGAGCTGGACGCGCGCGAGCTGGTCGAGGAGGTCCCCGTCCGGACCGCCACCGACTACAAGGCGAAGCCGCAGAACACGGCGATCCGCGCCTACCGTGACGACGTCGTCGCCGCGATCGGCTCGCAGAACCTGGTCGACGTGCGCTCGCCCGACGAGTTCTCCGGCAAGCTGCTCGCCCCCGCGCACCTGCCGCAGGAGCAGTCGCAGCGTCCGGGCCACGTCCCGTCCGCGCGCAACATCCCGTGGTCGAAGAACGCGAACGACGACGGCACCTTCAAGTCGGACGACGAGCTGAAGGAGCTGTACGCCGAGGAGCAGGTCGACCTCGCTAAGGACACGATCGCGTACTGCCGGATCGGTGAGCGCTCCGCGCTGACCTGGTTCGTCCTGCACGAGCTGCTCGGTGTCGAGAACGTCAAGAACTACGACGGTTCCTGGACCGAGTACGGCAGCCTCGTCGGCGTCCCGATCGAGCTCGGCGCCAACAAGTAGCTCTCAGGTAGTCCCGACCTAGTACTGGAGAAGCAGCATGTGTGGAGCGAAGGCCGGCGGCCCCGACGCCTCGACGATCAAGCCCGGTGAGACCACGATCCAGGGCCAGGTGACGCGTGACGGTGAGCCGGTGACCGGTTACGTCCGTCTCCTGGACTCGACCGGCGAGTTCACGGCGGAGGTCCCCACCTCGGCCACGGGCCAGTTCCGCTTCTACGCGGCCGAAGGCACCTGGACCGTCCGCGCCCTCGTCCCCGGCGCCACGGCCGACCGCACGGTCGTCGCCCAGCAGGGCGGCCTGGCGGAGGTCGCGATCGCGGTCTGAGCAGGATCGTACGCCGAGCGGAGGGCCGTAACCCTTGGGGGGTACGGCCCTTCACTCATTCCTCGGTACCTGTGGGCGGGCTGCCGGGAACGGTGTTGTGATCACTTTCATGAACGTGACACTCGCAGCCGTTACGGCGGTGGCTGCCGTGTTGATGCCGAGTACCGCCACTGCCGCTCCGATGTCTGCACCACTTCCATGGGACAAGCGGATCAAATGCCAGACGGACGATCCGGAGGGCAGACATGTCGTGACCCGGTACGGGAACTCCTTGCTGGGCTGGCACCACTTCACCGGCCGTCACAACACCAAGAAGTGCTCCACCCTGTACGCGGCCTTGAACGGACGTGTGGACCGGGACGATCACCATGGCCATCTGGAGTACGACGCTGTCGCGTTCGAGACGGGAGTCGCGAGACCGCGGCAGGTGAAGGTCACTGTCGTCGTGCAGTAGACACGCAAGACCACGAACGACGACTACGATGCCGGCAGGGGCCAGAAGATCGGCGTCATCACGGCGTACTGTCACAACCAGCAGGGAAACAAGTGTCCAGCGTGGGCCAAGCTGTGAACCCACCTGAGCCGGACGTCGAGCAAGCGGCTGCCGAATGGCTGCTCGATCTTGTTCGGCAGTTCGTCGCCACGCATGTTTCCTGGAAACCGCTGCTCATCGGCGGGGTGATCACCGGTGACGACCGTGTGCGCCTTTACCTCCGTTCGCCTGAACGGGACCGTACGTACGGGGTGGACCTGTTGGCCGGGAGTGCGGGGCCGGGGCTGCTCGGGGCCTTGGTCTCGCCCGGGTTTCTGGCGAACGAGCAGGCGCAGCGGCCGTCCGACGATCCGCACTGCGATGTGATCGTGGACTGCACGGACTACTGATGCCCGGGGGGTGCCCCGCACCTCGACCAGCACAGGTGGGTCGGTCCTGAGTACTCCTACAGGGCTACGCTGGAGGTATGTACGCACGGCGGCGGCACGTGTACTTCGCCATGATGGGGAGCTGTATCGGGCTCTTCGTGCTGGCGTGGGGAGTCGTGCGGATCTGGTCGATGCCCGTCGCTGTGGGGATGTGCGTGGTGGCCATGGTCATCCCGCCGCTCGCGGCGATCGTGGCGAACCGGCGGGGTCCCGAGGACCGGTGGTGGGACGACCCGTCGGGCGACCCCAAGTCCGACGAGTGGTGGGACGAACTGGACGGCAAGAAGCGACCCCGGTAGCTCTCAGGTAGTACGGCTGACCGTGACCAGGAGAGGCGCGTCGGCGCCGAGGCGCGCGGCGAGGTCGGCGAGGGTCTCACCGAGCCAGCCGACGGCGTCGTACGACCAGGCGGCGAGGTCGCCGTGGAGGGTCAGGGTGTGACGGGGTGGACCGCCCCAGAAGGTGTCGTCGAAGGGTGGCTCCGGAGAGGTACCTCCCGAGGAGTACGACCGGAGAGTGAAGACGTCCTGCTCCAGCCCGGCGAGGTGACGCGGCAGCTCCTCGATCACCTCGTCCCGCCCGCTGCCGACGACCACCTCCACCGGCGTCCGCGCTGCCGGATCACCCGCCCGGAACCACTCCCGCGTCAGCATCGAGGGCACCGCCGCGTACGCGGGCCGCGAGGCGACGTCGATCGACCCGAGCGGAAGCAGAAGCTGGACGACGGAGACGTCCGCCGTCCCGATCCGCTCCGCCACACTCCCGGCACACCCCAGAAACGGCCGCACCGGCAACGGCCGCTCCCCGCTCACCACAGCCGCCCCGACCTGGAACCAGGCGATCAACTCCGGGTCTCCGGCGGCACGATGCGGATGCCCGGAACCGGCGTCGTTCATCCCCCACAGCGTGTCCAGCCACCCCATGGAGAGCGAGCGTTGGTGGAAGAGCTGGTAGGGGTCGTTCTCGGGGTCGTGCCAAGGGTGTTGGGCCTGTTCGCCGTAGAGCGCGGCGAACAGGGTTCCCGTGGTCGGCGCCATGGCCTCGGGCAACGCGGCCGGACACGGCTCAGCGCTTCTCTCCGTCACGCGGTACCTCCGTCTTCACCTCGAACGACCAGGCTAGAGGGAGGGTCTGCGAACGGCTGTACCTCTGGAGGGTGGGTCGCTCCGGTAGGCGTTACTTCCAGGTCGGCATCATGAACTCCGGGTAGCGGGAGCCTGCCGATCCGTGCGGGAGGATTTCGTCGATGCGGGTCAAGTCGGCGGTGGTGAGGGTGAGTTCGGCCGAGGCGACGTTTTCCGCCAGGCGGGTGGGGGTGCGGGTGCCCGGGATGGGGACGATGTCCTCGCCCTGTGACAGGAGCCAGGTCAGGGCGAGTTGGGGTGCTGTGGCTCCCTTCGAGGCGGCCAGGGTCGTCAACTCCCTTATCGCGTGCAGGTTCTGTTCGTAGTTGCCCGGCTGCCAGCGTTCGTCCCAGCGGCGCATGTCGTCCTCGGCGTACTCGGCGGCCGGCTTGACCGCACCGGTGAGGAAGCCGCGCCCCAAGGGGGAGTACGGGACGAAGCCGATCCCCAACTCGCGCAGGAGCGGCAGGATTTCGGCCTCCACCGCGCGCTCGAAGACGGAGTACTCGGTCTGGAGCACCGAGACCGGGTGTACGGCGTGGGCGCGGCGGATCGTGTCCGGGCCCGCCTCGCTGAGGCCGAAGAAGCGGACCTTGCCCTCGGTGATCAGCTCGCCGACCGTGCCGGCGACGTCCTCGATCGGGACGTCGGGGTCGACGCGGTGCTGGTAGAGGACGTCGATGTGGTCGGTGCCGAGGTGGCGGAGGCTCTCCTCGGTGACCTTGCGGATGTGCTCGGGGCGGCTGTCGAGGCGGCTCAGGTCGGAGAGGTCGGAGAGGTCGAAGCCGAACTTCGTCGCGAGGAGGACCTCGTCGCGGAAGGAGGCGACCGCGCGGCCGAGGAGCTGCTCGTTGCTCCCCGTACCCAAGCCGTACAGCTCGGCGGTGTCGAAGAGCGTAACTCCGAGGTCGTATGCCCGATGGATGGTGGCGATGCCGCTCTGCTCGTCCCCGGTGCCGTAGGCCATGGTCATACCCATCGTCCCGAGACCGATCGCGCCGGCCGTCAGACCCTGGGTGCCGAGGGTGCGCAGGGGAAGTTTCGAGGTGTTCTCTGCCATGCCCTCGACGCTACGGAGCGGGGAGCCCGGCGGCATGGGGCAGCAGTCTCATAAACTTGCCTGATCCTCTCAGCCCTCTCAGCCAAGGGATCGCGTCGTGCTCGACCGTCTCGCCGCCGCTATCGGACGTCACCTCGTAGTACCCGGGGGTGACACCGCAGTCCCCCACCTCATGCTCGCCGGGGTCGATGAGGCGTGGAAGTCCTATGACCTCCTCTACGAACCCATGATCTGCTTCGTCGTCGAGGGCGCGAAGAGAGTCACGTCCGGGGACGTCAGCGCGGTCGTGGGCCCCGGCGAGCTGCTGCTCACGCCGCTGCACCTCCCGGCCGTCGTCGACCTGGTGAAGGTGCCGTACCGGTCCGCCGTCCTGCGGCTCGACGCGGGCACGGTCACCGAGCTGCTCATGGAACTTGAGAGCTACGGGGACTACGAGGACTACGCGGAGTACGCCCGCTCCGCCCCGCAGGGGATCGTCAGTACGGCGCTCACCCCCGCCCTCGCGGACGCCGTGACCCGCTGGGTGGAGTTGCTCGATACCCCCGAGGACATCGGCCCCCTCGCCGCGCGCACGGAGAGCGAGATCCTGTACCGGCTGCTGCGCACCGACCTCGGTCCCCTGCTGCGGGAGGCGTTCCTCACGGACTCGGCGACCTCCCGGGTCCGGGTCGCCGCGCGGTGGATCATGGAGCGGTACGACCAGCCGCTGAGCGTCGAGGAGATCTCGGCGGTCGCGCACATGAGCGCCGCCGGGCTGCACCGGCACTTCAAGGCGGTCACGGGTCTGACGCCCCTGAAGTACCAGAAGCGGCTGCGGATGCAGGAGGCGCGGCGACGGCTGGTGAGCGAGGGGGAGTCGGCCGCGCAGGTCGCGCACGCGGTGGGGTACTCCAGCGCTACCCAGTTCAACCGGGAGTACCGGGCCGAGTACGGCTTGCCCCCGGGACAGGACGCGGCACGGCTGAGGGCGGAGCCGGGGGTGTACCCCGCCCCCGGCCGCGTCACCCCCTGAGTCACCCCAGGGGAGTCACCGGGTACATCTCAGGTACTAGCGCCCTGTCGATTCAGCTGCCCTGCCCCGCGCTGCCGATCGGGCCGATCTCGACCGGGGTGCCGCCGCCCTCGGTGACGGGGAGGGAGGCGGCGCCCGGCCAGGCGAGGGAGACGGTGCGGGTGTCGTTCGGCGGGGTGACGAGGAGGCCGGTGATGCGGACACCGGAGCCGCCGGAGTCGTTGGCCGGGTAGAAGACCGGGAAGAAGACCTCCGCGCCGCTCTTGAGGGTCGCGGCGGCGGTCGGCTGGCCGCTGCGCTTCGCGGAGATCGTGCCGGAGCTGGTCTTCAGGTCGACGCCCGCGTAACCCGAGATCGTGCAGGACTTGCCGCTCTTGTTCTTCAGCGTGACGACGACCGTGCGCGTGCTGTCGCCTTCGATCGTGTTGTCGGATGCCGTGATCGTCAGCGAGTCGGTGCCACAACGGCCGCTCTTGGAAGCGGAGTTGGAGCCGGTACCGCCGGTGGTGGAGCCGCTCGAACCCGAACCGCCGTTTGTCGCCGACGCGTCGGAGCCCGAGCCGGTACCGCCGGTGGCAGACCCGGCCGTACCCGAACCTCCGGTCGTCGAACCGGCCGTACCCGAACCACCCGTCGTGGCAGCGGAGTTGGAAGCAGACGGCGACGGGTCGCTCTTGGCCGTGCTGTCACTGGAGCCGCACGCGGTCAGAGACAGACCGGCGGCGACGGCAATGGCGGCGATGGTGAGCTTCTGAACGCGCATCGTGTTTCTTCCCCAACTTCGGTACGGGCGTGCCGCTTACGACTGTGATGAGTGGTCCCGGCGGCTCCGTGTTCCGCTCAACTCACCCTTAAGACACGCCCGTTACACGCTCAATACACGAGCGCCTGCACCCCGTCCCCGAGCGCCTCCTGCACGAACACCTGTGCCCCGGCGATCCGGACCCCCTCGATCACGTCCTTCTCCGTGATGTCCCGGCGCGCCGCGCACTGCGTGCACAGCGTGACCTGGCCGGCGGACAGGATCGTGTCGAGGAGGTCCGGGAGGGGGGCCGCGTGGGGGAGTTCGAACTCCGCCGCCCTGCCCGGCAGCGCGAACCACGCGGACTCGCCGGTGAGCCACAGCGACACCTCCACCCCGCTCGCCACCGCCACCGAGGCCACGGTGAAGGCCTGCGAGCAGCGTTCGGGGGCATCAGTGCCCGCGGTCACCTTGATAACCAGCTTCTTGGACATGCCGTGCAGCGTAGTGCGGCCTACGTCGCCGTCGCCGCGATCACCGCGACCAGCGTGGCGACGCTCAGCGCCGTGAGAACGCCGCTCCAGAAGGCGTCCTCGCTCATCAGCCGCCTGAGTCTGCGCCGCACCCGGCGCCCACGGGGCACCGTTCTCTGCGGCAACACACTCTCTACGGTGGTGAGTTGGCCCGGCGGCGTCCACGGCAACGCGGGCGGGGGAACCGCGTACGCCGGGTACACCTCCTCGATCTGACCGGGGTGAGGGCGGGGGATCACGCGGGGTGCGCCTGCTCGTGATGACGCCTCATCAGGACCCGCGCGTCCACCTCCGCGCTCAGGTCCTTCTCGTCGCTGGCGGTGTGCGCGAGCTGCACCAACTCCGCGCAGCTCGCGCAGTTCGGGTGCGGCTGCGGGACCTTCGTGATGTCCACCGTCGGCTCCAACAGCGGGTACCTGCGGGCCGCTTGAACGTTCACCGCCTTCACGCCGGCGCCGATGCGCTCGCTGTCGGTGGGGGGCCGGAGGGTGTCGGGGTCGGCCTGCCACTCGATGCCGCCGCCGACGGGGCGGAGCATCGCGTACTTGCCGTCGCGGGCCTGGAACTCCCCCACCTTGTCGGTCGTGGGGTCGTAGAGGAGGGTTCCGGGTTCCATGGGTTTACATCCTTTCGCCCAACATCTATACGGAATGCGGCTGTTGTACTACTCTGCGCATTCGTGGGTAGTACGAGGATGACCCCAGTGGGGACGCCTCCGCACCCCGGACAGGCGCAAAGGCAACGCGGAATATTTCATGGGCAGTGGGAGGGTGAGCGGGCGATGCCAGCCAGGAGGGCGATCACGGGGCGGAGCGGAGGGCCGAGGGAGCGGTTCGCGCAGGAGCTGAAGAAGGCGCGGCTCCAAAAGGGTGTCCCGTTAAGGAAGTTGGCGGAGGATCTGGGCTGGAGCGAGTCGCTGCTAAGCAGGATGGAGAACGGCATCCTGCTCGGCGGGCCGGACGTGGTCGAGGCGCTCGACGTCTACTACGGGACTGGGGACAAGCTGCTGATCCTGTGGGAGTTGGCGGTTGCCGACAAGAAGCAGTTCAAGCTGAAGTACCGGCCGTACATGGAGTTGGAGGAGAAGGCGGTAGCTCTGTGGCAGTACTCCCCGACCACGATCCCCGGACTGCTTCAGAGCGCCGAGTATGCGAGGGCGGCGCTCATGGCCGGTGGTTACGAGGGAGAGGAGTTGGAGCGGCAGATCGAAGCGCGACTCGGCCGCCAGCGAGCGCTGTTCGACCCGGAGAACCCCATGCCGTTCCGGTCGATCATGTCGGAGGCCGCGCTGCGTAATCCGCTGCGTGATCCACGGGAGTGGCGCAAGCAGTTGGAGTTCCTGCTGGAGGTGTCGGAGCTGCCCAACGCCAACATTCAAGTGTTGCCGTTCGGCACGGGACTGCATCGTCTGGTCAACACCGACATGATGTTCCTGGAGCTGCCGGACGGGAAGATCGTCGCCTACGGTGAGAGCGACGTACAGAGTGAACTGTTCGAGGAAACCAGCAGGGTTGCGGACCTTAACCGCACTTATGATGCCCTACGTGACTTGGCGTACAGCCCCGCCGAGACACGACAGTTCATCATGCGTCTGCTGGAGGAATTGCCGTGCGATCCATCGACTTGAGCAGCGTCTCGTGGCGCAAGAGCAGCTACAGCAACACCGATGGCGGCAACTGCCTCGAAGTCTCCGACGACTTGCTCAGTACAGCCGCGTGGCGCAAGAGCAGCTACAGCAACAACGACGGCGGCCAGTGCCTCGAAGTCTCCGACAGCATCCCCTCCCTCGTCCCCGTCCGCGACAGCAAGGACCCCTCCGCCGGCTCCCTCCTCTTCGCCGCCGACTCCTGGGCCGCCTTCCTCGTCGGTATCAAGTCTTGACTGCTCCCTTTCCTCACGGAAGGGGATTCCTGGCTCAGGCCGCCTCCGGGAGCGGCGCTCCCGGAGGTCTCACACCCTCGGCACCAGCCGGGGCCAGACCAGCCCGGACGAGCATCACGCGGGCGGAGTTCTTGTCCCTGGGAGAGGAAACTCCGCACGCGGTGCAGGTGTAGGTACGTTCCGACAGCGGAAGTGCGTGCTTGGTTCTCGCTCCGCACGACGCGCAGTCCATCGTGGTGTGCGCGGGGTTGACGAGATGGATGTCCCTCCCGTGCTTGCGTCCCATCTCCAGCAGCGCCGACTTGGTGGCACCGATGGCTGCGTCAGCGGCCTTCCTGGCCATGGTCGTCTTCGCGAGGAACTTCGGGCGGAAGTCCTCGACAGCGACGGCGTCATGATCGCGTACGACGCGCTTGGCCCACTTGCGGGCCGTATCCTGCCGCTGCCTGGCGATCTTCCGGTACGTCTTCGCTCGTAGCCTCTTGGCCTCGCGGTACCCCTTGGAGGCCGGCTGTCCTTCGGCGGGTTTGCGGCGGGCCATCATCCGGTCGTACCTCGCCAGTTTCACCCGCGCTTTTCCTCCGTGCTGTGGATGAGGAAGGTCGTAGGCGTCCGAGGTGGTGGTCGCGGTCTCCTCCACACCCCAGTCCACCCCGATCACGGCACCCGTTTCGGGGAAGGGCCGGACCTCGGCGGGTACGACGAACGAGCAGTACCAGTGACCCAAGGCGTCCTGGTACACACGCACGCTGGACGGGACGGCGGGAAGGTCCCTGGACCACACCACGGTCAGTGCGATGTTCCCGGCGAGGTGAAGGCGTCCGTCCTTCAGACGGAACCCACGCCGGGTGTAGTTCAAGGTAGGTAGGGCGTCGCGCTTCTTCCTGTGCCGGGGCATCCCGGCCCGGCGATGTGGGGGTAGCCGGTCCTTGATGTCCTTCATCGCCTTCGCGCGGGACTTGCCGAAGTCCCTGATGGTCTGCTGCTGAGCGATGGCCGAACCTTCGGCCAGCCACGGGGTACGGGCGCGGGCCTCGGTCAGCATCCTGTCCAGCTTCGAGGGACCACATGTCTCGCTCTCGGCATAGGCCTTCTTCGACCGTGCCACGCACTCGTTCCAGACCCAACGGCACCGACCCCATTCCGCCGTGAGCGCGCTACTGGCGGTCGACGACACACGCAGCCGGTAGGTGTACCGGGCGTACCTGGCGTCCTTCGGATGCCTGTTAGGCGTCGTCATGACGTCAAATCTATGTCGTTCACCCATACTTCAGCAACTACATTGGCGTTATGGATGAAGAGAAACGCATCACCGTTCGGCTCCCCGTCGAACTTCACGACCGCCTTGCCGCACAGGCGAAGCGAGACCACAGGTCGGTCAACGGCGAGATCGTCCATCTTCTGGAAGCCGCGCTCGCCGATCTGCCGCCGGGTGCCGGGGGGCTCCGGTGAACGGTCGAAGGGTGTGGCCCCCAGAGCCTTCCGCTGGCCCGATGAGTGGCCCGGACCCCGGCGGCGTAAGCTGGGGTCCGGCCTTGTGTACCTGAATCGCGCCTCTAGGAGCACCCCGTGCTTGAAGTCTTCTTCGAAGCTCTCCTCGTCCTGGTCTGCGTCGGCGTGCTCGCGTTCGCCGGGCTGACCGTGAAGAAGCTGTACCAGGGCCAGCGCTGACCCCGTCCGACCAGGAAGCCTGATGATCGAGATTCCGTCCGACCTGCACAAGGACCTCCTCCCGCTGACGTTCCTCCTCGGCCAGTGGGCCGGCGCGGGCGTGCACGAATTCCCCGGCTCGGAGAAGTGCAACTTCGGCCAGGAGGTGTCCTTCACCCAGGACGGCCGTGACTTCCTGGAGTACACCTCTCATACCTGGGTACTGGACAACGACGGCAACAAGGTCCGCCCCCTGGAGTCCGAGCACGGCTTCTGGCGCATCGACGCGGACCGCAAGGTCGAGGTCACGATGGTCCGTGACGACGGCGTCGTGGAGATCTGGTACGGCGAGCTGGCGGCCAAGCAGCCCCAGATCGACCTGGTCACGGACGCCGTAGCCCGTACGGGTGCCTCCCAGCCGTACACCGGTGGTAAGAGGCTGTACGGCTACGTCAAGAGCGACCTCATGTGGGTCGGCGAGAAGCAGACTCCCGACGTAGAACTCCGGCCGTACATGTCCGCGCACCTCAAGAAGGTCGTCACCCCGGAGGACGTGGCCCGCTGGGCCAGGGCCCTCCCGGAGGACATGCCGGATGACGGGATCGCTTTCTTCAAGTAGTCCTAGACTCTCCAGTGTGGTGAGCACCGACTGGAAGAGCGACCTCAGGCAGCGTGGGTATCGGCTGACGCCGCAGCGGCAGCTTGTGTTGGAAGCCGTGGACACGCTGGAGCATGCGACCCCCGACGACATCCTCGTGGAAGTGAGGAAGACGGCGTCGGGGGTCAACATTTCCACGGTCTACCGGACGCTGGAGCTGTTGGAAGAGTTGGGGCTGGTCAGCCATGCGCATCTCGGGCACGGCGCGCCGACCTACCACCTCGCCGACCGGCACCATCATCTGCATCTCGTGTGCCGGGACTGCGACCGCGTGATCGAGGCGGACGTCGAGGTCGCGGCGGTCTTCACGGACGCGCTGCGGGAGCGGTTCGGGTTCGAGACCGACATGAAGCACTTCGCGATCTTCGGGCGGTGCGAGGAGTGTTCGGCGAAGGAGAGGGAGTAGCGGGCCGCGCGGCGAAGGGGCGGGAGCCCCGCCGGGTTCCGGGAGCCGCGTCGTAGGGTTGGGACCATGAAGAGTCCCTTGCTGTCCTTGCCGGGTGCGGTGTCCGCGGAGGGTGTGGACGACGGTGTCGCCGCCCACTACGGAGAGCTGTTCCGGGAGCAACGGGCGCTCGCCGACGGGCGGGGGTTCGTCGACCTGTCGCACCGGGGCGTCGTCGCCGTCACCGGGGACGACCGGCTGGCCTGGCTGCACCTGCTGCTCACCCAGCATGTGAGCGACCTCGCCGCGGGCGTCGCCACCGAGTCGCTGATCCTCTCCGCGAACGGGCACATCGAGCACGCGCTGTACCTCGTCGACGACGGGGCGACCGTGTGGGCGCACGTCGAGCCCGGGTCGCAGGAGGCGCTGATCGAGTACCTGGAGTCCATGAAGTTCTTCTACCGGGTCGAGGTCGAGGACCGGACCGGTGACTTCGCCGTCGTCCATCTGCCGGCCGGGTCCGTGGCCGAGGTGCCCGGGTCCGTCGTGGTGCGGGAGACGCCGTACGGGCGTGATCTTTTCCTGCCTCGCGCGGAGCTGGAAGAGTTCGCTGGTCGGGTGGGGGACGCCGCCGGGCTCCTCGCGTACGAGGCGCTGCGTGTCGAGCAGCACCGGCCCCGGGTCGGGTTCGAGACCGATCACCGGACCATCCCGCACGAGCTGGGGTGGATCGGGACCGCCGTCCACCTCCAGAAGGGGTGCTACCGGGGGCAGGAGACGGTGGCCCGCGTCCAGAACCTCGGCAAGCCGCCCCGGCGGCTCGTCTTCCTCCATCTCGACGGCAGCGAGGTGCAGTTGCCGGGGCACGGGGCGGAGGTCCGGGTCGCCGCCGAGGGGGCTGACGGGCGGAAGATCGGGTTCGTGACGACCGCCGCCCGGCATCATGAACTCGGGCCCATCGCACTGGCGTTGGTGAAGCGGAACGTGCCGGTGGATGCGGAGTTGGTGGTGGGGGAGAAGACGGCTGCGGCTCAAGAGGTCGTCGTAGAGCCTTAGTTGTCCTCGCGGGGGGATTCCACCGTGATCTTTGCCGAGGTGGTGCCGAAGAAGGTGCTGCCGCGGAAGTCGATGTGGTCGCCGCTGTCCGCGACGCTCGTGGAGCGTGACGGCGGTGGGGTCAGCTTGCGGAGTACGGCCGCTGCCGCCCCCGCCGCCCGGTCCGCGGCGTGCGACTGGGCGGCCCTGGGGTCCTCGGGCTTCTTGGCGGTGTCCGCCGCGTCGCTGATGCCGCGCATCGTGAGCGTCTCGACCCCGGTGGTCAGATGAGCCGTGTGCGCCATGCCCGCGCCCTCCATCTCGACGGCGAGCGCGTCGTTGTAGTGGCGCCTCAACTGGGCCGGCAGAGAGGTGTGTTCGTCGTTCAGGGTGATCTCGCCGGCCGCCACCGCGCCGAAGTGGACACCTGGCTCGCCGCGCAGGGCGAACCGCGCGGCCTGCTCCAGCCGGTACGAGGAGTCCCACGACTGAGGGCGCGCGTAGAAGCCCTCGGGCGTCTGGGCGCCGCCCTGGAAGGCGTAGATCCGGGTGGCGACCACGAGATCGCCGACCTCCACCGTGTCCTTGAGGCCGCCCGCGATACCGACGAACAGGAGTGCGTCGGGGCGGAGTTGGCGCACGACATCCTCGACGACGATCGCGGCAGGGGTGTGCCAGGAACTGACGTCCGCCAGCGCCACCTGCCAGACGCTGTCCGGCAGGTCACCCACTTCGACGGGGAGCGCGGTGCCGATCATCCGCTCCCCCAGGCCGGTGAGGAGTGACCGTACGGCCTGATACTCCAGGGGTAGTCCGGTGATGATCGCCACCAGGGGTTGCCTGTCCGGCACTTGACCACCTCGCCCGTATGCCGTCGTCCGCGTCCGTGCGACGGGGTCCGACCTCCAACACTCTAGTGTCGCCACACCGTGCAGATACTCGTATCGAACTGCGGAATCCGGCGGACCGGGTGCAGCGCCGGGAGGCGTGGTACTACCGTGGGCGGCATCCGCGGTACGGGGGACAGCATGGAGTCGGCCCTTCAGGCGCTGCTGAGCGCGCTGACCGACGGGGCGGCGGGCCCGGTCGGCCAGGACCTGGCGCGGAAGCTGGCCGAGTTCCTCGCCCCGGGCGAGCGCGGAGCCGTACCGCAGCCCCTGCGCGACCGGTTGGGGCAGTTGCTGACCAACAGCCCCGACACCGCACGCGCGTTGGGTGCGGCCATGGAGAAACTCCGGCCCGGGAGCGCCGCGTTGGTGGGCGGGGACCACATCGACTTCGACGGGCTCTTCCTCGGCGACGTGACCGGCGCCGTACTGAACATCCACCTCCCGCCGATGCCCGCCGAGCCCGATCCGCTCGCCGTCGGTTCCCTGCCGCCCGCGACGCCGAGCTTCACCGGGCGCAAGAGGCTGCTCAGACAACTGGACGACTTCCTGCGCCCTGCCCCCGGGCCGCCGCAGCCCGGCACGGTCACGGCGGCGGTGCTGGCCGGTATGGCGGGCGTCGGGAAGACCGCGCTCGCCACCGAGGCGGCGCACGCGGCCAAGGACAAGGGGTGGTTCCCCGGCGGCTTCCTCTTCATCGACCTGCACGGCCACGACCACGCGACCGTCGCCGCCGAACAAGCGCTCGGCACCCTGCTCGAAGACCTCGGCACACCGGCCGAGCACCTCACCACCCAGGAACAGCGGGTCAAGCACTACCGCAGCCAACTGGACCACTGGCCCGACCGGGTGCTGATCTTCGCGGACAACGCCGCCTCCCCCGGACAGGTCCGGCCGCTGCTCCCCGCCGACTCCCGCCACCGCATCCTGATCACCTCGCGCACCGCGATCCCCCAACTCGGCGCCCATCACCTGTCGTTGGGACAGCTCTCGCCGAAGGTGGCGGTCGCCCTGCTGGACCAGGCGCTGCGGCTCGCCAACGGGACGGACCTCCGGATCACCGACGAGGCGGACGCTGCGCTCGAACTCGCCGCCCTCTGCGGGTACTTGCCGCTGGCCCTCCAGATCGCCGCCGCGCAACTCGTCTGGGACCCGCACAAGCCCGTGGCCGAGGCGGTGGACGAACTGCGCGACCAGAGCACGCTGTTGGACTTCCTCGACGACGGTGAGCGCAGCGTACGGGCCGCCTTCGAGCTGTCGTACCAGCGGCTTGACGCCGAACAGGCCCGGCTTTTGCGGCTGCTGGCCGAGGCGCCGGGACCGGAGGCGGGTGTCGGCATACTCGCGGCGCTGCTCGGGGGCGCGCCGCGGGCGGGCGTGCTCGCCGCGCTGGAGCGGGCGTATCTGGTCGACCGCAGCAGCAGTCGTACGGAGTGGCGACTGCACGATCTGGTACGGGTGTTCGCCACGCAGGTGTCGGACGACGACCCTTCCTGTGCCGTGGAGCGGGGGGATGCGCGGGAGCGGGTCCTCCAGCACTATCTGGGCCGGGCCGACGAGGCCGACGACCATCTTCGGGGAATCACCCGGGAGTTGGGCTGTTTCGCGGATCTCGACGAGGCTCTCGGCTGGCTCGACAAGGAGCGGCTCGGGCTGCTGGCCGCCGTCGAGTGGGGTGAGGCGGACCGGTACACCGCTCGCGCGCTCGACCTCGCCCTCTGCCTCACCGAATACCTGCGCCGACGTGGGCTGTTGGAAGAGGTCCTGGCCGTCAGCCGGCTGGCGCGGGAGTTCGCCTCGCGTCTCGGAGACCAGCTGCGGGAGGCGACCGCCTGGCAGAACGTCGGTGACGCGCTGGCGAGTTCACGGCCGGACGAGGCCGTCGAGGCGTTCGCGCGGGCCTGTGAGCTCCACCGGGACCGGGGGGACCGGGCGGGCGAGGCCGAGCAGTGGAACAACAGGGCGATCACCGAGGCGTTGCGGGGTGAACTCGACGCGGCCAACGATGCGTTCAGGCGGGCGCTCACTCTGCGCAGGGAGGTGAGGGACCTGCACGGCGAGGCGATGGTGTGGAACAACCTGGCCGTCGTGCTGCGGGAGTCGGAGCGCGAGGCGGAGGCGTTCGACGCGTTCGCCGAAGCGGGGAGGCTGCTGGAGGAGCTTGGGGACCGGGATCGGGCCTCGGAGACGTACCAGAACCTCGGCAGGGCTCTGGCGGCGGCGGGGCGGGACGGGGAGGCGGCGGAGGCGTTCGCTCGGGGGCGGGAGGTCGCGCGGTCGTAGCGGGGTGCGGGCGGGGCTTGAGAACGGCGGGGGTGGGCCTTGGAACGCCGTCTCGGAACGGCCGTTCGCCAGGTCGCTCGGCGGGCCTTCCGGCAGGAGTAGGTACCTACATCTCCAGTAGCACCGTGAACGGGCCGTCGTTCGTGAGGGATACCCGCATCTGGGCTCCGAAGCGGCCCGTCGTCACCGTCGCACCCAGCGCACGCAGTTCCGATACGACGGCCTCGACGAGGGGTTCGGCGATATCGCCCGGGGCCGCCGCGTTCCACGTGGGGCGGCGCCCCTTGCGCGCGTCGCCGTACAGCGTGAACTGGCTGATCACCAGCAGCGGGGCGTTGATGTCACTGCACGACCTCTCGTCCGCCAGCATGCGGATCGACCAGAGTTTCCTGGCCAGTTGGGCCGCCTTCTCCTTCGTGTCCTCGTGGGTCACGCCCACCAGGACACACAGGCCCTCGCCCTCGAACCCGCCGACCGTCTCGCCCTCGACGACCACGCTCGCGCCGTCCGCTCTCTGCACCACTGCTCGCATGGACCCATGATGCCGGGTGGCTCCCGGGGCTACGCCGGGTGGTGGCTCCACGGTCGTACGGGTGGTGGCTCCACGGTCGTAACCGGGTAGCTCCAGGGTCGTACAGGGTGGCTAAAGCCCCCCATCTGGGGCCGTTCGGGGGCACTCGGTCACATAGCGGCCACTTGGGGTGGCACCATGCTTCCCACACGCCCGGTCGTGGGGACGGTCGAGGGGACGGTAAGAGGCGGATGAGCACACTCAGTACATCGGGTACGCGGTACGAGGAGCACGACCTGTCCCGGCTCAGCCTGGTCGAGCTGCGCGACCTGCGCCGGGACGCGCTGCGCGACGAGGCCGATCTCAGTTACGTACGGCGGCTGTTGCAGGGCCGGATCGACATCCTGCGGGCCGAGCTGGCCTGCCGGGGTACCGCCGTGGTGGGGGGTGTGGTGGAGCGGCTCTCGGAGATCCTCGCGGACGGGCCCGCGCGGTACCGCTCCTCCGCGCGGCACGTCACCCTGGGCACCCCTCAGGGGGAGGAGTACCGGAAGCTGGCCGCGGAGATGCTGGGCGAGGTGGAGCTGTCGGACCTGTCCGCCCGTACGGACGGGGAGCTGAGCGAGGCGATGGGGAGACTGGAGACGTACGAGCAGGAGGTCTCGCGGCGGCGGCAGGGCTTGCAGCGGGCGGCGGACGACTGCGGGGGCGAGATCACCCGGAGGTATCGGGAGGGTGAGGCGCAGGTGGAGGACCTGCTGGGGTGAGGGAGGTCGTACCTGAGGGGTAGGCCGTACCTGAGGGTGAGGCCGGTCGGGCAAATGGTTGGAGGCGTAGTCCTCAGGGTGCATAGCGTGGGCGTATGACCAACGAACCCGTGACACCTGCGCGCCCGACCCCCGACCCCATCGACATCCGGTTGATCGCCGAGAGCGAGCGGCACGAGTGGCTGCGCGCGATGAACGTGGGGTTCCTGCGGTCCTCCGCGATCTCGGAGCCGCATGTCGGGGCGCGGCGCGTCGCGGACGCGGGGGCGCGGGCGTACGGGGCGTTCGACGGGGACCGGGTCGTCGCGACGTACCGCTCGTTCGCGCAGGAGCTGACCGTGCCGGGCGGGGCGGTCGTACCCGCCGACGCGATCTCCAACGTCGCGGTGCTGCCCACGCACCGGCGGCGCGGACTGCTGTCGCGGATCATGCGGGAGGACCTCGGTGCCGCGAAGGAGCGGGGCGACGTGGTGGCCACGCTGATCGCCGCCGAGTACCCGATCTACGGGCGGTACGGGTTCGGGCCGGCCACGTCGGTCGCCGAGTGGAGCATCGACGTACCGCGTACGGGGCTCGACCCGCGGTGGGCCGCGCCCGAGTGCGGGGGCCGGATCGAGGTGCTGGAGCCGGAGGAGGTGCGCAAGGCCGGGCCCGAGCTGCACGAGCGGGTACGGCGCGGGCGGGCCGGCGCGGTCAGCCGCGACCAGCACTGGTGGGACCGTGATACCGGGGTACTACGGACGTACGAGGGTGAGCGGCCGGTGCCGACGTACGTGGCGTACCGCTCGCCCGCAGGCGAGGGCGAGGGCGACGGCGCGGGCCGGATCGACGGGCTGGTCGCGTACGAGGTCGACGACGAGTGGACCGGCGGCGGCCAGGCCGCCAACACGCTGACCGTGAAGTGGCTGATCGGCGTAACTCCTGAGGCGGAGCGCGCGCTGTGGCACTTCCTGTGCTCGATCGACTGGGTGACCACCGTGAAGTCGGGCTGGCGCGGCCCCGACGACCTGCTGCCCCGCCTCCTGCCGGACCCCCGCGCCGCACGGATCACCCAGCTCTCGGACTGGCTGTGGGTACGGCTCCTGGACGTCGCACGGGCCCTGGAGGCACGGACGTACGACGCTACCGGAGAGGTAGTACTCGAGGTGTACGACCCTGAGGGGCTCACCGGCGGACGGTTCCTGCTCTCGGTGTCACCCGGGGGTGCGTCCTGCACCCGGAGCACCCGGGGCGCCGACCTCGCGCTGGA
The DNA here is from genome assembly GCF_055409605.1 of Streptomyces saintjeani. Lineage (NCBI taxonomy): Bacteria > Bacillati > Actinomycetota > Actinomycetes > Kitasatosporales > Streptomycetaceae > Streptomyces > Streptomyces saintjeani. The sequence goes on from NZ_CP189624.1 coordinate 4,991,883, forward strand.
CGTGACCGACCTCGCGTCGCTGTGGCTCGGCGACGAGTCGGTGGCGCGGCTGGCGGCGCTGGACCGGGTGCGGGAGGTACGAGCGGGCGCCGTGCGCGAGGCCGACGCCCTGCTGCGTACGTCCGGGCGGCCATGGTGCCCGGACATGTTCTGAGTCGAGACCCCCGCAGGGGGATGGTGCTGAACCTCCTCTTCGGTCACTGGTCGTACTCGGGTCGTACTTCTGACGGCGTAACTCGTCCGTAGCTGTGGCTCATGAAGTTGTGGCTGTGCTCGCGATGTTCGGTTGTGGCTGTGCGGTGGTGCCTCGTATGCGGTTGTGGCTGTGCCTGTGCGGCCAGGGCCGCCGTCTGTGCGGGCTCCCGGCTCCCCTCCGGAAGGGAGCCCGACCAACCATCTGAAAGTCTGACCACGTTGACCATGTAAGGTGAAGTTGGCTGCCAACTTCACTGTACTTATGTCCGCTTGGAAGCGTCTCATAACCATCTCTCGGGGAACTGCCCAAAGATGGCGGGAAGTTGTACTGTTTCGACGTGGAGCCGGAACACGCCTCCGTCAGTGGACGGAAAAGGCCACAGCGGCCACAGAAGTCGCACCACCAGGTGGCCGACGAACTGCGCACCCGGATCAGGACCGGAGTGCTGCGGCCCGGTGAACGCATGCCCACACAGGCCCGGTTGGCCGACGAGTTCGGGGTCGAGCGCGGGGCCGTACGGCAGGCCCTGCGCATCCTCCAGGCGGAGCACCTGCTCACCAACATGACCAAGGGCGCACCCGCAACTGTCGCCCTTGACCTGGGAGTTGGGCTCCAGGTGCGCGGCCCGGCGGCCCCGCCGCAGCCGACGACGGTCGGGCTCGCGCCGCGCATCGCCGAGGCGTTCGAGGCCGAGCACGTCAAGATCGACGCGCTCTGCCTGACCGCCGTGTCCCTCACACTTGCCATGGGCGAACCCCTCCGGCACATCCATTCGGGGCGAATGAAACCGGCCAAGGTCGACGTGCGGGTGCTGCTGCCGTCGCGCAGCATTCCGCTCGCCTTCCCCGCGCCGCTGGACAGTTCGGCGTCCGGGCGGCTGCGCGAACACTGGCTGCTGCACCGCAACGCGCAGGGGCAGGTCCTCAAGCACAACCTCCTCGCGCTGCGCCAGACGCACGACATCGACGTCCAAGTCGACTTCCGCGCCCTGCCGTTCACGCCGCCGGTCAAGCTGTATCTGCTCAACGGGGACGAAGCGCTGTTCGCCTACTACACGTTGCGGCGGCGCGAGCAACTCATCAACGACGAGCGGGTGGAGACGTACGACGCGGAGGGCACGCAGTCGATGCTCTTCGCGTTCGGGCGGGGGGCCGGGGCGCGCGACACCGCGTTCGTCGAGCAGTCCCGGCTGTGGTTCGACGCGCTGTGGGGGACGATCAGCTCGGACCTTCAGCTCACGAGCTGACCGCCGGGGTCGTCATCAGCGCGGCCAGCATCACGGCTCCTATCGAGGTCAGGGTGGGCATCCTGGCCTTGATCCCGACGCTGATCAGCAGCATGGCGACGGCGCCGGACGTGCCGTACCTCCACTGGACGGCCTGTTCGAGGGCGGCGGTGACGAGGGCGGCGGGCATGGGGCTCACCCCTTCCTTCTGTGCGGTGCCTTGAGATGGACCGGCTTGGATATGCCGGAGGTCTACCAACTTGACCAAGTTGGCAACCAACTACACTGATGTTGTCCCCATTTGGCACCAACCTTCAAACAAGTTGTCGGCAACTGCCTTAAGATGGATCAGAGTTGTACCGTTCGACCGTGACGACCCAGGGGAAGGTGGCAGTGGACACCGGCAGAAGGCTCTCGCCTCAGGAGATCGCCGACACACTTCGGGAGCGGATCCGGGTCGGGGACCTCAAAGCCGGTGATCGGCTGCCTACCCAGGCGGAGTTGGCGGACGAGTTCGGGGTCGAGCGGGGAGCCGTCCGGCAGGCGCTGCGGGCCTTGCAGGAGGACGGGCTCCTGACGAACGTCAGCAAGGGAAGCCCGCCGCGGATCGCGGAGGCACCGGAGGAGGAGGGGGACGAGCCCCGCCCGACGATGGTGGCGCTCGCGCCGCGGTTGGTGGAGGCGTTCCGGGAGCCGAGGGTGCGGATCGACGCGGTGTGTCTGACGGCGGAGAGTCTGATTCCGGCGTTGGGGGAGCCGTTGCGGTTGATCCATGCGGGGATCGCCCGGCCGGAGAAGCTCGACGTACGGATCATGCTGCCGTCGCGGAAGATCAACCTCGCGTTCCCGGTCCAGGTGGGCGAGGTCGAGGGTGAAGACACCGTGCACAAGCGGTGGTTGGGGATGCGTAACGCGCAGGGACAGGTGCTGCGGTACAACCTCAACGCGTTGCGCTCGCATGGTGTGGACGTCCAAGTCTCCTTCCGCGCCCTGCCGTTCACGCCGCCGGTCAAGCTGTATCTGCTCAACGAGGCGGAAGCGCTGATGGGTTACTACACCGTCGCGCGCTACGAGGAGCCCTCCGACGAGGGTGTGCTTCTCGACATGTACGACGTCCGGGGCACCGAGTCCCTGCTCTTCTCCTTCGAGAAGCGCACCGGGCAACGCGACGCCGCGTTCGTCGAGGAGTCGCAGCGGTGGTTCGACGCCCTCTGGGAAACCATCACGACAGACCTGACACTCTCCTAGTGACTTCTGATACGAAACAGACGGATCGGATGGCTCGTGACGGTGACAAGGCGACCGGAAAAGTACAGGAGTTGATCGGTCGCGCCCGGGTCGTGCTGTGGGACTTCGACGGGCCCGTGTGCGGGCTCTTCGCCGGGCACCCCGCGGAGCGGGTCGCGGCGGGGCTGGTGGAGCGGCTCGAACTGCGGGGTCTGCGGGGGCTGTTGAGCGAGGAGGAGCGTGCCAGCCTCGACCCTCATGTCGTCCTGCGCGCCGTGGACAGCCGGCGTTCCGGCAGCGACCTCGTCGTCGAGCTCGAAGAGTGGCTCACCGAGGAGGAGTTGACGGCCGCGACCTCGGCGCAGCCCACCCCGTACGCCGACCCGCTGATCCGTACGTGGGTGGCGGTCGGCGCGCGGATGGCGGTCACCACCAACAACTCCCCCCGGGTGGTGGGGAAATACCTGGCGAGCCGCGGTCTGAGCGCTTGTTTCGCACCGCACGTCTACGGCCGTACCGCCGACATCCAGCTTCTCAAACCCGACCCGCACTGCCTCAACAGGGCGCTGCGGGCGATGGGTTCGGCGCCCGGGGACGCCCTGATGATCGGTGACACGCCGTCCGACCTGGAGGCCGCGCGGCGGGCGGGGGTGCCGTTCCTCGGGTACGCGCGCAACGGCCGCAAGGAGGGGTTGTTGCGCGAGGAGGGTGCGGAGGCGGTCGTCTCTTCGCTGGAGTCTGTGCTGGCGGTGGTCAGGAAACAGGCGTAAGCGGCGGGGGAAGCCTCTCTCATGCCTGGATCATGAGGACCGTCAGCAATGTGGCGGCACCGACTGCGAGTCCGCTGTGGCGGGCTCGCAGTCCGACTCCCAGGCAGAACAACAGGAAGACGCCGAAGGGGCCGAGCCGTGCCTGGGCCAGGAGGCCCAGGGTCAGACTGAGGGATTCCGTCAGGGTGGACAACAGGAGCATGCTCTTTCACCTCCCGACAACTCTCGGTGAAGCCTGCAACTAGCAGTCCAATTGGACTGGTTGACGTGAGGTGGTCTTTCCCTGGCCGGTAGATCCCTTAACTGCCAGTCCAGTTGGCCGGTTGATTTGACTGAAAGTGGTTTGTCGCCGGGGTGGTGGCGGTACGGTCGAAGAGTGGGCGAGCAACAGATCGGCGACGGCGGCAGGGAGTTCCAACGTGTCGCCGGGGAACTGCGCGCCCGGATCACCGACGGGGTCTACTTCGTAGGGGGTTTCCTGCCGTCGCAGCGGGATCTGGCAGACGAGTTCGGCGTCTCCCGGGACACCGTCCAACGGGTGCTGAAGGAGCTGGCCAGCGAGGGGTGGATCCAGTCCCGGCAGGGCAGCGGATCGCGGGTGGTGCTGAAGACCCGGCGCATATCCTCCGGGGATCCGCAGCGCAAGGGCCGGGCACTGTCCCTGGGGCCGCTGCTTGCCGAGGCGTTCCAGGAGCCCGAAGTCACCCTGGATGTCTATACGCTGACGTCCGAGACGCTGAGCGCACACATGCTGTCCCAGATGGAACGCATCTACACCGGGCAGATCAGCCCCAGGCGGATCGCGCTGCGGATGCTGCTGCCCAGTGGTGAACTGCCGTATCCGCACGTCAAAGGCGCCACGAAAGACCGGCGGTTACAGGAGCGGACGCAGGGCATCACACGGCAGCACCTCGCCATCCTCACCCGCGCGTTCACGGCCCTCCGGGCGCAGAACGCGGTGGAGGACATCTCTCTGGAGGTCAGGTACGTACCCCTGACACCGACGTTCAAGCTCTACCTGCTGAACCACCGCAGTGCGCTGTTCGGTCCGTACGAGGTGGTCGAGCGTCCCATCGTCCTGGACACGGGGGAGGAGGTCGAAGCACTCGACGTCCTTGGGTACGGCGCCATCCTCACCCACCAGGTCCAGGACTCCGATCCGGACTCGGCCGCCTCCGTCTTCGTGGAGAGCATGCGGACATGGTTCGAGTCGGTGTGGAGAACTCTCGCCAAGTGACCTTGGCGTAACGGGCGTTGACTACCATGACCGAACGACTCCCCCGCCCGCGCTGTCGAACAGGCAGACACCCAGGAGTGGTGACTACACCCACGTCGCCACTGTGTCGTTACACACGTCGCGTGCCTGTCATACCAGCGTGAGTCCCATCGGAGCGGTCAGTGATCAAGCCCAGCGCCGCCTTGTCGTCGTTCGTCGAGGACGCCAGGAACAAGGCACCGGTCGCCAGCGGCCATCACAACGACAACTACGTGTGCGAGCTGCCGGAGTTCCTGGCCGACAGGCTGGGCGAGCAGGCCGGTACGACCGTGCTGGTGCGGGTCAGGCGGCGCGAGGCGGTGCCGGTGGTGATCCGGACCTGGCAGGACGAGGGCGCGATCCTGAAAGCCGTGCGCCCGTATCTGCCGCACGCGCCGACCTGCCTGCTGCGTGCCCGGGACTTCAGCATCCACAGCTATGTGCAGGGGGTGCCGCTGTCGACGGTCTGCGGCGACGGCAAACCCGTGGACGCCCGGCTCATGTCGGCGCTGACCGAACTGCTGGCTCAGATGACGCGGGTACGGCGTACGGTGCTGCCGCCGCTGCCTTCGGGCTGGCCCGCCCACGGTGCCGACAGCCAGGCGTTCCTCAAGACCCTTGCCATGGAGGCGGACCGGCAGATCAGGCTGCCCAACTGGCGTGGTTTCGGCGGCCTGTTCAGCTCGCTCGGCGTCCCGGAGAACGCGCTGACGCGCTTCGCCGAGCGGGTGCCGACGATGGCGCAGCGGCCGTACAGCCTGCTGCACACCGACCTGCACCGCGACAACCTGATCCTGCCGTACGCCCCGGTGGAGGCGGAGGTGGTCACCGTGGACTGGGAACTCGCCACGTTCGGCGACCCGTTGCAGGATCTCGCCACCCACCTGGTGCGCATGCGCTACCCGGAGCGCCAGTGGAGCGAAGTGCTCGGGGCCTGGGAGTCGGCGATGCGCAGGGTGCGGCCCGCGGCCGTCACCGGCTTCGACTCCGACCTGCGGCACTACCTCGACTTCGAGCGGGCCCAGTCCCTCTACCCCGACGTCATGCGTGCCGCGCGGTCCCTCGACTCCTCTTTCACACAACGGGACTTGGACCGCGCGACCCGCGAGGTCGAGCGGGCGATGCGGGTCGCCGAACGGCCGCTCCGGCTGCGTTCCGTACCGGGCCGGGCGGAGATCGAGTCGGCGCTGTTCCGCTGGCTCGCCGCCCGGCGCGGTGGTGAGGTCAGCGGCCGGGACTGGCTCGGCAAGGCGTTCGACTGCCGGCTCGACACCGAACGGGTGCCGCTCAGCGAGGAGTTCGGGGTCGAGCAGGTGAAGGCCGTGCTCCTTGCGGAGGGCGCGGCCGGCGCCGACCAGGTGTTCAAGGGCGCCTCGCACCTCAACACCGTCGTCGAGGTCCCGGGCATCGGCTTCCCGGTCGTCGTACGGCGTGAACTCCCCGACGTACGGAGGCGGGAGCGGCGTCCGCTGTACGAACACGCGGTGCTGCGTGCCATCCACGCCTCCGACGTACCGGTGTTGGCCCCCAAGACCCTTGCGCTTGGGGAGAGTTATCACGACGACCCGTTCGCGATCCACACGTACGCCGGTCCGGACCCCGAGCGGGCCCCCCGGCACCCGGTGGACGGACTGCGGCCGTTCGAGGCGGACGCGCTGGTGGACCAGTTGTGCGCGTTGACGCGGGTGGACTGGAAGTCGCTGGACCCGGAGGCCGAAAGTCACGATTTCTACGGGCAGTTGACCTCCTTTCTGGTTGACCTGGTCTGGGAACTTCCCGAAGGTACAGTTGAGTTGGCGAGAGAGGTCGGGCTCCCCGATGCCAACTTGTTGGACAAGCTGCTGAGTCGGCACCACATCACCCGCCGAGCCCCCTCCCTCCTCCACGGCGACCTCAACCCCTGGAACCTCGTCCGCTGCCATGACTCCGCCGAATTCACCATCATCGACTGGGAGTTGGCGATTGTCGGGGACCCGTTGTACGACCTGGTCCGGCACATGCACCTGACGCCGACCAAACAGGCCATCAGGGAGCGGATGTTCGCGCGGTGGGTGAAGAAGCTCGGGGCGGAGCGGGTCGCCGGGTGGGAGAACGACTGGCTGGTGTACCGGTGGCTGGAGATCGTCCGCTCCGCGTACATCGACCTCGACCGCCTGGTCAGCAGGGAAGCGCTGGAAGCTCCCAACGTCCGCCGCGCCGTCGACTCGTACGGCCAGACCCTGAAAGCCGCCCTCGACGTCCTCGGCCTCCCCGTCCCCCGCGCCGCCAACCCCTACCTGGGGCTCGCGCTCACCGGGTGAGACCCCGTGAGGGCTACGCTGCGTACGCTCGTCGCATGAGTGAGAGCGGTTTGCGGGAGCGCAAGAAACAGCGGATGTACCGGGACGTGTCGGACATCGCGGTCCGGATGTTCATCGAACGGGGCTTCGACGAGGTGTCCGTCGCCGAGGTGGCCGCCGCCGCGGAGATCTCCAAGCCCACGCTGTTCAGGTACTTCCCGGCGAAGGAGGACCTCGTCCTGCACCGCCTCGCGGACCACGAGCGGGAGGCCGCGGAGGTGGTGACCGCCGGGCGGGCGCGGGGGCTCGCGCCGGTGGAGGCGCTGCGGCGGCACTTCCTGGCGGGACTGGAGGCGCGCGACCCGGTCACCGGGCTCAACGATCACCCTCAGGTACGGGCGTATTACGCCTTGCTGTACGGTACGCCGTCGCTGGTCGCGCGGCTGTACGGCTTCCTGGAGCGGTCCGAGGAGGCCCTCGGCGAGGCCCTCGGCGGCACCCTCCCGGCACGGCTCGCGGCCGGGCAGATCATCGCCGTACGCCGCATCCTGGCGCTGGACAACTGGCGGCGGATCGCGGAGGGGGAGCCGCTGGAGGAGGTCGGCCGGGACGCGGTGGCGGAGGCGGAGCGGGCGTTCGGGGTACTGGCGGCTGCGGTGGGGGAGTTGGTGGAGGGGGGTTCGTGAGGTGGGGGTCGGGCGAGTGCTTCGTACGGTCGACAGGCGGCGCACGACCGGCAGTTGCCGGGGTGCGCCGCCTGTGAGTGAACGGCCTTGCCATGACGCCTACTTGGGGTCCTGGTCGAACTTCGCGGTCGACCAGAAGTAGCCGAGGACGATGAGGCCGACGCACCAACCCACCGCGATCCAGCCGTTGTTGCCGATCTCCGAGCCGAGGAGGAGACCGCGCAGGGTCTCGATCGCCGGGGTGAAGGGCTGGTACTCGGCGATCGGCTGGAACCAGCCCGGCATCGTGTCGACCGGCACGAACGCGCTGGACAGCAGCGGCAGCAGGATCAGCGGCATCGCGTTGTTGCTCGCGGCCTCGGCGTTCGGACTGACCAGCCCCATGCCGACGGCGATCCAGGTGAGCGCCGTGGCGAAGAGGACGAGCAGGCCGAACGCGGCGAGCCACTCCAGGACGCTCGCGTCCGTCGACCGGAACCCGATGGCCACGCCGACCGCGCCGACGAGGACGACACTCGCGACCGATTGCAGCACACTGCCGATGACGTGCCCGACGATCACCGAGCCCCGGTGGATCGCCATCGTGCGGAAGCGGGCGATGATGCCCTCGGTCATGTCGTTCGACACGGAGACGGCCGTGCCGATCGTGGTGGAACCGATGGTCATCAGGAGCAGACCGGGGACGATGTACGCGATGTAGTCGGAGCGGTCGCCGCCGCCGATGCCGGCGCTCATCGTGTCGCCGAAGATGTAGACGAACAGCAGCAACAGCATGATCGGGGTGAGGAGGAGGTTGAGGGTGAGGGAGGGGTAGCGGCGGGCGTGGAGGAGGTTGCGGCGGAGCATGGTGGAGCAGTCGCGGGCGGCGAGGGAGAGGGTGCTCATCGGGCGTTCTCCTGAGGGGAGTTGGGGGTTCTGGTGAGGGGCGGGTAGGGGGGTAGGGGGTGGGTGGCAGTGCCGATCGCGCTCAGCGGCCGGCAGTCAATGCCTCGGTCGTCGAGGCGCTGGTTGCCGAGGTCCCGGTTGCCGAGGCGCCGGTCGAGCTCTCGGTCAGCGCGAAGAACACGTCGTCCAAGTCCGGCGTGTGCACGGTGAGTTCGTCGGCCTCGACCCCGGCCGCGTCCAACCGGTCCAGTACGGCCCGCAGTTCGCGCTGACTCCCGTCGCTCGGGATCTGGAGCGTGAGCGAGTCGTCCTGCCGGGACGCCTCGCCGAACGCGGCCACCGCGTCCTGGTACGGCGCCGGGTGCGCGAACCGGAGTCTGACATGGCCCCCCGGCGCGAGCCGCTTCAACTCCTCGGCCGTACCCTCCGCGACGATCCGCCCGCCGTTCAACACCGCGATCCTGTCGGCGAGTTCGTCGGCCTCCTCCAGGTACTGGGTCGTGAGGAAGACGGTCACCCCGCCGGTCACCAACTCCCGGATGATCTGCCACATGTTGTGCCGGGAACGCGGGTCGAGCCCGGTCGTCGGCTCGTCGAGGAAGATGACGCGAGGACTCCCGACGAGGGTCATCGCGATGTCGAGGCGCCGCTTCATCCCGCCGGAGTACGTGGACGCCGGCTTCTTCGCGGCCTCGGTGAGGTCGAACCGTGCGAGCAACTCGGCGGTGACGCGCCGCCCTTCGCTCCTGGAGAGGTGGTGGAGGTCCGCCATGAGGAGCATGTTCTCCTCGCCGGTGATCAGCCCGTCGACCGCCGAGAACTGGCCGGTGACGCCGATCGCCGACCTCACCGCCTGGGCCTGGGTGGAGAGTTGGTGCCCGGCGATGCGGGCTTCGCCGCCGTCCGGGGTGATCAGCGTGGAGAGGATCTTCACGGCGGTCGTCTTGCCCGCGCCGTTCGGGCCGAGCAGCGAGAAGACGGTGCCTTCGGGGACGGCGATGTCGATGCCGTCGAGGACGGTCTTGTCGCCGTAGGACTTGCGCAATCCGCTGGCGGAGATGGCGAGTTCGGTCATGTCAGGGGTTCCTTTCCGGGATCAGAGGCTGCGGGCGGTGATGTTGCCCTGGGAGGTGGTGGCGGTGATGACGAGGTCGGAAGTTCCGTCGTTCTTCAGGGAGTTGGAGACCCGTCCGGACGAAGTCCCCGCGTCCAGCGAGGCGGAGACGCCCTGCGCGGCGCCGATCTCGATGTCGCCCTGCTGGGTCTTGAGGCCGACGGCACCGCGCACCGCCTCGGTGACGCGGATCGTGCCGCGCTGGGTGCTGATCCCGGCGGGCCCGGTGAGGTGGCCGATCGTGATGTCGCCGTCGTGGACGGTGAGTTGGGCGCCGGCCGCCTCGTCGAGCTTGACCTCGCGGTAGCCGCCGTCGAAGGTGACGTCGCCGAGCCGGCCGACGCCGCGCAGTTCGGCGGCGCCCGCCTTGGCCACCACCCGCGAACCGGCGGGGAGCTGGATGGTGACCTCCACCGAGCCCTGGCCACCGAGGAGTTGGGACTTCGGCGCGGGGGTCTCGATGCGCAGGACGCCCGCGTCGTACGAGACCGTCGTCTGCTCGGCCGTCTTCACGTCGCGGGACTTGCCGGCGTCGGCGGGGCGGATCTCGACGGTGGTGTCGGTGCGGTCGGCGGCGATGAGCTGGATACGGCCGGCGGGGATGGAGAGGGTGGCGGTGATGACGGCGGGGGTGTCGAACTTCTGCATGGTCCCTGTCCTTCGCTTCGTTGTTTCTGACTTTGGAAAAGCTACGTTGCGTTGATGGATCTGGCAATGAACTCGTTGCGATGGGGTGTTATTTATGCAGGTCAAAGCCTAAAAATCGTTGCAACGGGTCTATGTTTAACGCAACAAGCGAAGATGTGTGCGTTGCAATGAATCAGGATTGAAAGCTATGCTGGCGAGGTTCTCGAAGGTCGGTGGAGGAGGGTGCGATGCCTGGAGGCAGGCTCAGTCAGCAGGAGCGTCAGCAGATCGCGGTGGGGCTGGGGGATGGGCTCGCCTACGCGGAGATCGCGCGGCGGCTCGACCGGCCGACGTCCACGGTGACGCGTGAAGTCATGCGCAACGGCGGGCCGGTCGGGTATCGCGCCGACCTCGCGCACCGGGCTACCGAGACCCGCGCGCACCGGCGCAAGAAGGCCGCGCCCCGTGCGGCCGGTGCGGTGGTGGCGGTCGAGGGGCGTGACGCGGAGGCGGTGCGGGAGTACGAGGAGGCGTTCGCGACGCTGTTCACCCAGCAGGGGCTGCCGAACATGACATCCCGGGTGCTGGCCGCGCTCTACGTCACGGACGGCGGGAGCCTGGCCGCCGGGGAGCTGTCGGGGCGGCTCGGCGTCAGTGCGGGGTCCGTATCGAAGGCGATCGCGTTCCTGGAGGCCCAGGGGCTGGTGCGGCGGGAGCGCGAGGCGGAGGGGCGGCGGCGGGAGAGGTATGTCGTCGACGACGACGTGATGTACCAGTCGACCATCGCCAGCGCGAAGGCGACCGCCTACCTGGGGGAGGTGGCTCGTAGGGGGGTGGGGGTACTGGGTGCCGGGACGCCTGCGGCCGTGCGGCTGGAGAACATGGCCCGGTTCATGGACTTCGTGGCCGAGAGCATCGCGCGGGCGGCCGATCAGGCGCGTGAGGTCCTGTACGGGGAGCCGGCGGGCGGGAGGCCGGAAGGCGGGAAGCCCGAAGGTGGTCTGAGTTAAAAATGTGACTCGGTTAAGTTTCGGGTTTAGGCTTGTGCCATGACCGGCGAGCTTGAACTGGAAGCGTCCCTACGGCACGAACGAGCCCATCACGACCGCTGCCGGGCCGCCTTCGAGGCGATGGTGAACGGCGCCGACAAGCAGGTCGTCGCAGGTGAGGACGTTTCTGCGTCGGGCGCCGACGCGGAGGTCCTCGGGTACCGGCTGCGCAGCCACGCGAAGGCGCTGCACGAGCTGCCGGAGGGGCCGCTCTTCTTCGGACGGCTTGATTTCGGGGACGGCCGTGCCCATCACGTGGGCCGGGTCCGGGTGAGCGAGCGGCCCGCCGATCCGCCGCTGGTCGTGGACTGGCGGGCACCGATCTCCCGGGCGTTCTACCAGGCGTCGGCCCGCGATCCACAGGGTGTGGATGTCCGGCGACGCTTCGGGTGGGCGGCCGGGAGCCGGGGGGACTCGGGGGATCTGACAGGGCTGGAGGACGAGTGGCTGGGGGGTACTACCTCCGCAGAGGGACCCGGTGCCGTAGCTCCGGAGGGGGACGACATCGAGGCCGGGGCCGATGCCGCCGTCGCCGGTCTCCTCGCCCGCGAGCTGGAGCGTCCCCGGGTAGGACCCATGAGGGACATCGCCGCGACGATCCAGCCCGAACAGGACGACCTCGTACGCGCCGAACTCGGTGACTCGATCTGCGTCCAGGGCGCGCCCGGCACCGGCAAGACCGCCGTCGGCCTCCACCGCGCGGCGTACCTCCTCTACACGCACCCGCGCCGCATCCAGCGCGCCGGCCTGCTGATCCTCGGCCCGAACCGCACCTTCCTCTCCTACATCTCCGAGGTGCTCCCCTCCCTCGGCGAGACCGGCGTCCGCCAGTCGACCCTCCTCGAAGAGATCGCCCTCCACCCGGTCACCGGCACGGACCCCCGCGCCGCCGCCGTCCTCAAGCACGACCCCCGCATGGCGGAGGTACTACGCCGGGCGCTGTACGGCCGGGTCCGCGCTGACGATGCGCAGGGCGCCGTGGTCCAGGAGGGGTCGTACCGCTGGCGGGTACCGGCGAGCGAGGTCGCCGAGATCGTCCGGTCCGTCCTCGCCGAGGAGCCGCCGTACGAGATCGGCCGCGAGCGCGTGCGGACGCGGATCGTCGTCCGGATGCGCGCGGAGGCGGAGCGCCGCAGCGGGACCCGGAATGCCGCCTGGGTACGACGGGTGGAGCGCGCGGTCGGCGGCTGCGTCGACGCGGTGTGGCCGAAGGTCCGCCCGGAGGAGGTGGTGTACGAACTTCTGTGCGGCGGCGAGGAGTTGGACCGGTACGCCGACGGCGTCCTGTCGGCCGAGGAGCGCGTGGCGCTGGCCTGGACGCGGCCGGCCCGTTCCTGGAAGTCGGTCCGCTGGTCCGCCGCCGACCTGGTCCTTCTGGACGAACTCTCAGGTCTCGTCACCCACCCCGCCGGGTACGGCCACGTCGTCGTCGACGAGGCCCAGGACCTCTCCCCGATGGAGTGCCGCGCGATCGCCCGCCGCGTCGAGTTCGGCTCGCTGACCGTCCTCGGCGACCTGGCTCAGGGGACCACGGCCTGGGCGGCCCGCTCGTGGCCCGAGCAGATGCGCCACCTCGGGAAACCCGACGCCGTTGTGGTACCGCTTACTGTCGGTTTCCGCGTCCCCGGGGTCGTGCTGGAACTGGCGAACCGGGTCCTGGGGAGGCTGGAGGTCCGGGTCCCCGCCGCTCGATCCCTGCGCGGAGGCGGGGAGTTGAGGATCACCCGGGTCGCATCCGCCGGGGAGCTGTACGACGGGGTGGCGGAGGCCGTCCGGCGGGCGCTGAAGTCGGAAGGATCGGTGGGGGTGGTCGTCGCCGACGGCCAAGTGGACCGGTTCCAGGGGGTGTCGGGCGACCGGGTCGAGATCGTCGAGGCCGGAGCGGTGAAGGGGCTGGAGTACGACCATGTCGTGGTCGTCGAGCCGGTGGCGATCGTTGAGGGGGAGGAGCGGGGGTGGCACCGGCTGTACGTGGTGCTGACCAGGGCGGTTTCGCGGATGGAGGTGGTGCACGGAAGGGAGTTGCCGTGGTGAGGCGATTATTTGATGGGGATCGGAATAAGGGGTGAGGGCGAAGTGGTTGGCCCGGGTATGACGACGATCAGCGACCCCGAGCCCCTCGACCTCGGTACATACGGTGTCTGGCGGATCTCCGAGACACCGTCCGAGCTTGCCGTGGAACTGGAGGCGCTCGGCTTCGGTGCCCTGTGGCTCGGGAACCTCCCGGTCTCCGAATTCTCTACGGTCGAACGGCTGTTGGACGCGACGGAGACGCTGGTGATCGCGACGGGGATCGTGAACATCTGGGCCAGCCCGGCGCCGGAGGTGGCCCGCGCGTACCACCGGGTGGTCGAACGGCACCCCGACCGCTTCCTGTTGGGGATCGGCGCCGGGCACCGGGAGGTCACGCAGGAGTACGTACGGCCGTACCAGGCGCTGAACGACTACCTCGACGTCCTGGACGAGGTCCAAGTCCCGGTCAGCCGTCGGGTTTTGGCGGCGCTCGGCCCCAAGGTGACGCGGCTCGCCGGGGACCGGACGGCCGGTGCGCACCCCTACCTCGTCACCCCGGAGCACACGCGTCGTGCCCGTGAAATCCTCGGCAAGGGACCGGTGTTGGCGACCGAGCAGAAGGTCGTCCTGGACGAGAACTCAGTACGGGCAATGGAGTTGGCCGTCGAGCGGGTGGCTCCCTACCTCGCGCTCACCAACTACACCGCGAATCTGCGGACGTTGGGCTACACCGACGAGGACCTGACCCCGCCCGGCAGTGACCGGCTCCTCGCCGACCTGGTGGTGCAGGGCGGGCCGGAGGCGGTCGAGGCGGGGCTGCGGGCGCATGTCGAGGCGGGGGCCGACCATGTGGTGGTGCAGTTGCTGGAGTCCGGGGAAGGCAACTCGGCTGCCGGGTACCGGGAGTTGGCGCAGGCGCTCGGGCTGAGCTGAGCGGCCTCTCGGTCTGGGTCGACTCCCGGGCCGAACTGCTTCCGAAGTCGCCGCGAGCGGGCCCGCCCAGGCAACAGGCGGGCCCGCGTGCCGTATCGCCGTCAGTGGATCACAGCGTCACGGCCACTCCGCCCAGCGTCACCACCAGCTTGCCGTCCGACGCGAACGACCACTTCAGCGCACCGGACCAACCCGACGCGCAGCGCGAGCCGTTGGTGCCGGTCCAGAACTGGTTCGTGCTGTCGGCGTCCCCGATCGTCTTGTCGTTGGAGCCGCTGACGGCGTACCGGCAGGACGTGTTGGAGCGGAACACCGAAGTCCCCGCGTCCCACGAGTAGTTGCGGGTCGCGTTGTCGATGCTCAGGTTGTTGGAGACGGCCATCGACCCCGGGTTGCTGTTGTACGTGAACCCGTGCTTGCCGTTGCGGTAGGCGATGCTGCGCCGTACGACGTGGTTGACGGCGATGTCGTCGCCGCCGAGCTTGTACCCGTTGCGGTCGCCGTTGGAGTTGACGGTGCCGTCGGACAGCGTGCCGTTGCTGTAGGAGAGCGAGTCCTCGATGGTGACCGGACCGATCGGACCCGTGTCGGTCTTGGTGTAGAGGTCCCAGCCGTCGTCGATGTTGTTGTGCGAGACGGAGTACCGGAAGACGTTCCCGGTCCCGGTCGTCAGCTTCGCCGCGAACCCGTCCGCGTCCTCTCCGTCGGAGTCGGCGTTGTCGTGCGACTCGGCGCTGAGGATCAGGTTGTCCGAGGGCCAGTCGCTGCTCGGCGTGGAGGAGGCGATCCGCCCCAACTGGAGCCCGGTGTCACGGTTGTAGCGGGTGATGGTCCGCTCGACGACGTTGTGACTGCCGCCGACGTAGATCCCGTTGTCCCCGGCCCGCTCGACGACGACCCCGTACACCTTCCAGTACGACCCGAAGAGCTGGAGCCCACGGTTCGACGAACTCTCGCTCTGTGCCGAGAAGTTGAGCACCGGGGTCTCGCCCGGGTACGCCGTGAGGGTGGTCCGCGCGGCTGAAGTCCCGTTGCTGGTCTGGGGGATGGTCACTGTGGCGGACTGGTTGTACGTCCCTCCCCGGAGGTAGATCGTGCCGCCCGCGGTGACCCGGCTGATCGCCGAGGTGAGCGTCGTGGGCGCGGACTGCGTGCCGGCGGCGCTGTCGGTGCCGGTCGGGGAGACATAGAGCGCGCCGGTCGCGGGAGGCGTCGTCGAGTCGGTGGTCGTCGACTCGACGTAGTCGACGTTGGGCAGCCCCTCCGACGTCGTAGGCGTCAGGCGGATCGTGTTGCTGCCCGCGTTGAGCGTGACGGTCAGCGTCTTGGTGACCCAGGTCGACCACGCGCCGGTCGCCTCGAAGGACGGCGTCTGCACGGTCGTCCCGTTGACGGCGAGGGAGGCCGGGCGTGCGGTCGAAGTCCCGTTCGCGAAGCGGATGTTGAGCGTCGCGGTTCCGGCGACGGCCGCGTTCACCGTGAACTGGGCGTACCCACTCGTGGAGTTGGTCCCGTTGCAGAAACCGCTTCCTGAGAAGCCGGTCCAGTCGGAGTCGATGGTTCCCGTGCAGACCGCTGGGGAGGTTTCTGCCTCCTGGCGGACGGTCGCGGCGGTCGCCGGGGAGGTTCCGGTGAAGGCGACGAGGGTGCCGGCCAGGAGGGCGGAGGAGGCGAGGGCGGCTGTTCTCGCTGATCGCTGGTGCATCGTGCGGCTCCGTTCGAGTACATGGCTGAGGGGTGTGTACGTGAACAGGTAGAGCTCCCGGATCTGGGGTGTCCGGGCGATAGCAAGCGCTTTCTCTGGAAAGTAGGCTCACGGTGTGGACACGTCAAGGGTCACGTGCTTGATCGTTGTCTATGAATGTGAACCTTGAGATGCGGCCTGCGCCGGACTGTGCTGTGAACGGACAGGCATCCCGAAGGCAAAGAGCGGAAGTGCTTAGGAATACTCGGTCCCGTAGTAGTCCCGCAGTACCTCTGAAGGACCAACCGGAAAGAGACCGGACGGCACCGTGAAGAAAGTCCCGTTCCCCCACACCGGGGCAGGAATCGCTTCCCTCGCCCTGCTCGCGGCCCTCGCGTGCGGCTTGGCCACGGCAACCCCCGCCCTCGCGGCTCCCTCGACACCGACGGTCACCACCGTCACCGCGGCCTCGGCCGCCGAACCGGCCCCCGTACCGGTCGAGTTCGTCGACCAGGCGACCAGCGCTCTGCCCACCGACGGCAAGAGCCATGAATTCACGGTCACTTACGCGAACACCACCGCGTCCGACCTGATAGTCGCGCCCCAACTCCTGCTCGTCTCACCGGACTCGGGCCCCTTCCTGAAGCCCGCCGACGTCAAGCTGGAGCTGCGCAAGGCCGACGGCTGCTGGACCGCCGTCACGCCGGGCACCCAGACCGGCACGCTCTACACGGACCTCACGACCGCGCAGCACACTCTCGCGCTCGGCGAGACGCTGACCCAGGTGTACCGCCTGACCGTCACGTCCCCCGGTGCGGTCGGGACGGTTCAGCCTCGGGTGGTTCTGTACGGCTGAGACGCCGAGTACGCCTGGACCCCGTGCGCGCCTGAGCACTGAGCACGCCTGAGCCGTCGAGGCCGAACGAGCCGGAGCCGCCATGAGAGGGCTCCGGCTCGCGGCGTACGAGGTCGGCTCGGCGGAGTGCGCACCGGTCACGTCAACTCCCGGCGGTGCGGCCCGAATATGGCGACCCTCTGCCGCGCGCCGTGATCGTGCCGGTTCCTTCAGGTGGCTTGGTCACGCAGGCTTCTCGCGGTGCGGTGCGGTCTGGTCGCGGTGGTCTACTGCGGTGAGGCCCGAGGGAAGGCGACTCTCTGTCCTGTGGCCCGATCATGCGGGCTTCCTGCGGTGCGGCTCCAACGGGGCGACTTCCTACCGCGCGGCCTGATTGCGCGAACTTCCTGCGGTGCGATCGTGGCGGCTTCCTGGCGTGCGGCTCCCGATCGCGCGGGCTCGCCTGACTCGATCAGGTCAACTAGACGCCCTGCGCGGCGATTACGTCAACCAGTCGCGGTGCGCCCCGAGTTGTCCCCCGAGCCCGACAGGTACGGCACCAACCCGCGTTCCAGCAAAGCCCGTTTCCACTCCAGCCGAGCCTGCTCGATGTCGGCGGGCGAGGCGTGACCCCGGCGGGTCTGGATCGCCGTGCGGAAGACGGCCGCGACGGCGAGGAGGGTGCTGAGGACGGCGATGATGCCGAGGATCCAGCCCGCGGTGATGAGGGACGCGGGCAACGGGGCGGACGCGTCGGCGAGTTGGAGGATGTAGCCGGCGAGGAGGAGGAAGACGGCCGACGTCGCGGAGATGATCGGCGTGAGGACGGCGAGGGCCGCGAGCGCGGTGCTCTGCGCGGCGGGTTGGCGGCTCGCGTCCTGCCGTACGGCGACGTACTCGGCGTACTCGGCTCCCGCTGCCGCCGAGATGACGTCGGCGTCGGCCAACGCCTTCTCCTTCAGGGCGCGTTGCCCCGTCCTGACGAGTGCGAGGCGCAGGGTCTCCTCGAAGTCCGCTCGGTCCTCCGGGCGGAGGTGGTGCGGGACGGCCATCTGGTCTCCCGGTGGTGAAGGGGGCGGAGGGGGATCACCCTAGGGATCGCTCCGAGGTTCGCCCAGGGGTCGGCCGGGGATCGCTCCCAGGACCTACCCGGGTACGACTCGGGTACGACTCCGGAGCCGGCCCCAGGGGGCACTCTCAGGACCTACCCGGGTACGCCCGTGGAGCCATCCCCAGGGCTACCCCGAGAACTGGCCGGGTACGACCCCGGAGCGGACCCAGCGGCTACCCCGAGAGGCGGCCGGGGAGTGCCCGAGAGCTACCCGGGGACCACTCCAGGACTGCCCCGGGAATCCCCAGGACTCCCGGGGAGTACCCCAGGGCTACCCGGGGACTACCTCAGGACTATCCGGGGCGACCCGGGCTCACCCGAGGTCCACCCCAGAACTTCCCCGGGGAGTACCCGAGAACTCACCCGAAGGTGACTCCTCAAGGTGATCCCCCAGGGGCGATCCCCGTACGTCCGGCGGTGGATCAGACGTTGACGCCGAAGTCGGCCGCGATGCCGCGCAGCCCGGAGGCGTACCCCTGGCCCACCGCGCGGAACTTCCACTCGGCGCCGTGGCGGTACAGCTCGCCGAAGACCATGGCGGTCTCGGTGGACGCGTCCTCGGAGAGGTCGTAGCGCGCGATCTCCTGCCCGCCCGCCTGGTTCACGACGCGGATGTACGCGTTGCGGACCTGGCCGAAGCTCTGGCCGCGGTTGTCGGCGTCGTGGATGGAGACCGGAAAGACGATCTTGTCGATCGAGGCCGGTACACCGGTGAGGTTGATCTTGATGGTCTCGTCGTCGCCGTCGCCCTCACCGGTCAGGTTGTCGCCGGTGTGCTCGACGGAGCCGTCCGGGCTGGTGAGGTTGTTGTAGAAGATGAAGTGCGCGTCGGAGGCGACCTTCCCGTTCGCGTCCAGGAGCAGCGCGGAGGCGTCGAGGTCGTAGTCGGTGCCGGTGGTGGTGCGGACGTCCCAGCCGAGCCCGATGACGACGGCGGTGAGGCCGGGAGCCTCCTTGCTGAGCGAGACGTTTCCGCCCTTGGACAGGGTTACTCCCACTGCGAACTCCTCCTCGGGGGTGGGGTACTACGACCGTAGGTCGCGAGGGTGACCCGTGGGGATCGGCCCTGGCCATTAAATCTACATCACTGTAGAAGTAATCGGAGGGGGAGGGTATGACATACCCCGATACCATGGAG
The DNA here is from genome assembly GCF_055409605.1 of Streptomyces saintjeani. Classification (NCBI taxonomy): domain Bacteria; kingdom Bacillati; phylum Actinomycetota; class Actinomycetes; order Kitasatosporales; family Streptomycetaceae; genus Streptomyces; species Streptomyces saintjeani. The sequence continues at coordinate 5,010,910 of NZ_CP189624.1, forward strand.
TTACATCCGGCAACGGAGAGGAGAGCAGGGCGTGACGGACCACGAACAACGTCCCCGGCGGCGGGGGCAGGGTGAGCTGGAGGCCCTCGTCCTGGAGGCCCTGCGCGCGGCCGACGGCCCCGCGACGGCGGGCTGGGTCCAGGAACGCCTCGGCGGCGACCTGGCGTACACGACCGTCATCACGATCCTCACCCGCCTCCTGGAGAAGGGCGCCGTCACCCGCGAACGCGCCGGCCGCTCCTTCGCCTGGACCCCCGCGTCCGACCAAGCCGGCCTGGCCGCACGGAAGATGCGCAAGGTGCTCGACGGCGAACGCGACCGCGAGGCGGTGCTCGCCAGCTTCGTCACCGGCCTCGGCGCGGACGACGAGCGGCTGCTGAGGGAGCTGCTGGGCGAGACCGGGAGCGAAGGGGAAGGCTGACGCCGTATGGGGTTCTTCATCTTCCTCCCCCTGGTCCTGCCCCTGACGGCCTGGCCGATAGCGCGCCTCGCCGAACAGCACCTCCATCCGCGCGCCGCTTCCCGCCTGCTCACCGCGATGGCCGCGGTCATGGCCCTGTGCAGCACGGTCTGCCTGGCTCTTCTGATGGTCGTCGGAACGGCGCAACTCCCAGGTAACCCCCTGCCCGACGGGTGGTCCGACCCCGAGGTCCGCGCGGCCGTCCCGTACGACGAGGTCGCGGGCAAGGCCGCCATCCCCGCCCTCTTCGCCGTCGCCGGGGTGTGCATCCGTACGGCCTGGCGCCACTTCCGCCTCCGCCGCCGCGCGCACCGAGCGCTCGCCGGGCTTCCCCCCACAGAGGTAGCGGTACTACGGGACGACACGCCGTACGCGTACGCCCTCCCCGGCGCCCGCCGGGACCGCATCGTCGTCACCACGGCGCTGCTCGGGAGCCTCGACCCGAGTGAGCGCCGGGCCCTCTTCGCCCACGAACGCGCGCATCTCACCGCGCGGCATCACCGGTACCTGCTCACCGTTCAACTCGCCGCCCGTGCCAACCCGTTCCTGCATCCGCTCTCAACTGCCGTCTCCTATACGGCGGAACGCTGGGCGGACGAGGATGCGGCGGCGGTGATCGGCAGCCGCCGTACGGTCGCGCGGGCGATCGGCAAGGCGGCGCTGTTGTCCCGTGGCGCACCGGTCCCTGCGCTCGCCGGGTTCGCCGCGCCGGGGCCAATTCCCCGCCGGGTGGCGGCACTTCTGGGTCCCGCGCCGTCCGTTCGGCACTGGCCGTCCGTGTTCACGGGAGTGGGGCTCGCGGCGTGGGGGGCGGCTGCGGGGACGGCCGTGTCGGCGATGTCGTCCGCGAACTCGGCGGTGACGATGTTCGTCATCCTGCATGCGGCTACGCCGTTGTGAGGTTGGGCGTCCGTCGGTGAGGGACTACTCCAACTCCCGGTGTGTGTAGGGATGTTCGGCGTCGTGCGCGGGTTTCGGGCGGTCGGGTAGACGCCACACGTACGGGTCCGGGGCGCGAACTTCGGCGCCGGGGTCGCTTTCGGCTGCGCGGCCTCTTCGTGCCAGTGCCTCAGAAATCCGTCGGAGCACAGGTCCCCGCCGGGTGCAGGGTGAACGTCGCCCATACGTGTTTGGTGTACGGGCCCGTCGCGTGGCCCCAGTCGCTGGCGAGGCGGTCGACCAGGACCAGGCCACGGCCGCCCTCGTCCTCCAGGGTGACGGGGGTGAGGCGGGGGAGGTGGACGCGGTCGGGGTCGGCGACGGTGAGGTGGAGGTGGTCGGGGGTGAGGCGGAGGGTGATCTCGATACGGGCGAGGGGGATCTTGCAGTGGGCGACGGAGTTGGTGACGAGTTCGTTGGCGGCGAGGGTGATGGCGTCGGAGAGGTCAGGGTCAACTCCCCAGTCGGCGAGGGTCTTTTGGATGCGGTGCCTGGCGGTGGGGACGTGGCGGCGGTTCTTGGGGATCTGGAAGGTGACGGTGTCGGGCATGGGGGATTGCCTCCTGACGGCTCGCCAGTCAAGGGCCGTGGAACAACGGCCTGTTGCTCATGAGGCTAGGGGCGGATCGCAGACCGTCGCAATCAAAACTCATGAATGCATGCAGAGGTGTCACTCGATCGTGTGATGCTGGCCTTGGGTTGACGGAGCGTGTGGCATGGTGGCGGCGAGAGGGGAGGCAGACATGCCCGCAGGTGGACGGCCGACGGTGCGCAGCAGGCGACTTGGTGCGGCGCTGAAGAGGTTCCGGCAGGCGGCGAAGCTGGACCAGCCGCAAGCCGCCGAGGTCATCGTCACAAGTCAGGCACGGATAAGCCGATTTGAGACCGGGCATGCGACGCCACGTGTCATCGAGGTGCGGCTGCTGCTGGACGCGTACGGGATCAAGGATCAGGAAGTCCGGGACAAGCTGGAGGAGTTGGCGAGGAATCCGAAGCCGAAGGGGTGGTGGACGGAGTATGCCGACGACCTGCGGCCGGATTACTACGACTTCATCGGGCTGGAGGACGACGCGACGTACATCCGGGAGTGGCAACCGGTGTTGATTCCCGGCCTGTTGCAGACGCCGGCCTATGCGCGGGCGATCATCGACACGGTCCCCGGCTGTGTCGATCCAGTACGTGCCCTTCGCTTGGCGGAGGTGCGGGCGAAACGGCAGGCCACCATCGGCGACGGTGGTACTCGCTATTCGGCCATCCTCTGGGAGGCGGTCGTCACGTATCCGGTGGTCGACCCCGAGGTTCACCGCGAACAACTCTCCGCGATCCTGGCGATCAGCAAGCGGAAGAACGTCACCGTGCAGGTGCTGCCGTTCGGCGCGGGCGCTGTTGCGGCTACGCCCTCCTTCTCCGCCTTCACCTTCGATGTCGAACCGGTTGTGGAGGCTGTGCACGTGGAGAACCTGTGGAGCAGCTCGATCCTTGAGAACCCCGAAGGGCTCGCCACTTACAGCAACGCATACGATCTACTACGATCGACGGCGCTATCACCGGATGCAACTGCGCGACTCATCCGGGGCGTGTTGCGGAGCACCTAGGAAGACACATCGTGATCGAGGTTGTGACCCCTTTCCGGAAATCGTCGTACAGCGTGCCGGAAGGCAACTGCGTCGAGGTCGCCCTAACCGCCCCTTCCGGCCTCGCCGTCCGTGACACCAAGCTCACCAGCAGCCCCCTCCTCATCACCTCTCGCGAGACCTGGGCCTCCTTTCTCGGACAGTTCGGTGACGACCTCCAGAACTGACTGACCTACGGCGATATCCAGCCCCTCTCCGTCTCCGACCGAGAGGGGCTTCGTCGTTCCCGCGTCGCTCAAGTGCCCTTTCTCTACGCCCCGTTGAGCCTGAGTCCATATCCAGCCTTCCGACCCTGTTAGACCCATTGACAGGACTTGCCCAGTCTCTAGAGGCTTGCGTGGACATGCCACTGGATGGGGAGGGTGTCACGTGTTACGCAATCGCTGTAGATATCTGCTCGCCGCCTGCGTCGCCTTCGGGCTCGCCTTCGCGCCGTCGACGGTCATCGCCGCCGAGGGCCAGGCGACGGCAGCCGCTTCGGGCGCCGTCGAACACCGCGTCTCGCCCAGCGCACAAGCGCTGACCGCGCAGTACTGGACGCCGGAACGCATGGCAGCGGCCGTACCGCCCAAGGCAGTGGGGAGGTCCGTGCCGGACAGTGTCATTGAGGAGGCGATCGGTGGGGCGACGATCGGGTCGCAACCCGTCGCCGGTAAGGGGGCTCAGGTCACTCCGGGGGCGCCGAAGCTGAAGGTCACGGCAACTCAGGTCGTGGGCAAGGTCTTCTACCGAGGCTCCGACGGCATCGACTACGTCTGCTCCGGCTCCGCGGTCAACAGCACCAACAAGAACATGGTGTTCACGGCAGGGCACTGCGTCCACGGCGGTCCCGGTCAAGGCTGGGCCTCCAACTGGCAGTTCGTGCCGTACTACAACTACGGCAACCGGCCGTACGGGACCTGGTGGGCCGAGACGCTCGTCGCGTTCAACGGGTGGGTCAACAGCGGGAACTTCGGCTACGACGTCGGCATCGTCATCACCTCGCCGAACTCCTCGGGTGAACTCGTCAACGCCGTAGGCGGGTTGGGGATCCAGTGGAACTACCCCAAGGCCCGCTTCATGGTCGCGATGGGGTACCCGGCGGCCGGTGCGTTCGACGGGCAGTGGCAGTACTTCTGCTCGGCGACCACCTCGCAGCGCAGCTCCTCGATCACCGACCAGATCAAGATGCCGTGCAACATGACCGGCGGCTCCAGCGGCGGGCCGTGGATCTTCGGCAAGGACGACAACGTCTACTACAGCGGGTACGTCAACGGCGTGAACAGCAACACCGAACGCCGCGACAACCCGACCGAGATGCGCTCGCCGTACTTCGCGACATGGGTCGGCGACGCGTTCAACACGTACTCTTCCTACTGACGTTGATGCGCCAACCGGCGTCCGCCGACTGACGGACGTACGACGTGGAGGGGCCAACTCATGCCCGGATCCTTACGAGTTCGGCTCGCCGTCACCATCGGCGCGCTGGCCTGCACACTGGTCGCCTGCGGCGCGGAGCAGAACAATCCCGGCTCCCCGCCAACGGGCGTCTCGGGCACGGGATCAGAGGCGGGGTCGGGCGCGGGATCGGGGGCGAGCCCGGCACCCAGCACGGGCAGTGGCTCCGGCCAGAGCACCGGCTCCAGCGCTTCGTGCGACCCCTCCACGTCCACCACCCCGGAGGACGCGAGCACTGCCTCCGGCACAGCCCCCGGCGACAGCCGGACCCACACGCAGAATCCCGCCGACAACTGCATCATCGACAGCGGGATTCCCAACATGCCGGTGGATCCGTGAGCGCTTCGAGCTTCTGTTCGTCAGGGCAGCCAGTAGTACCCGTGTAACACCCCGGGAAGTCCCGGACCCCTGAGCGCCAGGCCCCGTAGTACCTGAGGCCCGGCGCTCGATCGGCGTAGCTCAGAGGTCGAACTCGTGCGGCGGCAGGTCGAGGGCGTAGCACGCCTCGCGGACCACCGCCTGCTCGTCCTTGTCGAAGTCGCCGTCCGCGCCGCCGATGACGATGCCGATCTGGATGACCGCGCGGGCCTCGGCCGGCTTCTTCTTCGCCTTGGCGATCTCCTGGAGCACGCTGACCTTGCCGAAGTCGAAGTCCGTGGTCAGCTTGTTGAGGTTGTCCTCGAAGCGTCGGCGCAGGTCGTCCGCCGGGAAGTTCTGCAACACCTCGTTGTTCGCGATGAGTTGGGCGACACGCTGCCGCTCCGACGGGTCGATGTGACCGTCCGCCGCCGCCACCAGCGCGCACATGGCCATGCTCGCGTCACGGAACGCGCCGCTCTTGAGGTCGTTCTTCTTCGAGACCAACTGCGTCTGCATCTGCGACGCGGAGTCCTTGATGCGGTCCCACAGGGCCATGAACACTCCAAAAACCAGGGGCGCCCACTCCGGCCGCCCTACCGTTGCCTGCCTATATCTTCTACAGGAACGTAGAAGTTAATGCGCCGGTTCCCGGCCAGGTCCTGTTTCTCAACCGGTTTCTACGGCCGTTTCTTTCCTCCCCGCCTGGGCCCACGGCCTCGGTGACACCGTCGAGAAGATCGACGGCGAATGGGTCGCCCAGTCCGACCTCCTCGGCCGCGTCACCGTGACGTTCACCCCGGAGAACGACCTCGGCGTCCTCGACCACTACGTGACCCTCCCCACGGGGCAGACCGTCCACAACAGCAGCCGAACACCCGCTGAGTACCCGCACTCACGACAGGGCCGGGGTAGCCCTCTAGGGTGAGTCCGGCCTGTAACGGGGGAGATGGATGTGCCGGAGGTCCACATGAGGAAAGGCGCTGCGACAGCGGCCCTGATCGTCGTCACCGCACTGACGCTGAGCGCGTGCGGCAAGGAGCACACGTCGGCGGACACCGGCGGCGGTACGACGGGATCGAGCGCGGGTACGGCGGCTGAGGGAGGTACGGCCGGAGCTGGAGGAGTTACGCCGGAAGGGGCAACCCCCGGCACCCCGAGCCCCGGTACCCGTAGTACCCCCGAAAGCCGTAATACCTCCGGCGGTCCCAGTACTTCCGCCCCACCAGCCCCCGCCTACGTGGAACCCGGCGCCGGCGACGGAGCCCCCCACTACCGCGAGAACAACGGCTTCCGCATCCCCGCCGACATGTCCCCCGTGAGCGCCGCCGACGCCCAACGCGAAGCCGCCCGCATCGAACCCGTCCTCAAGCGCCTCTGGCAGCAGAAGAAGTGGGACCCGGCGACGGTCCGCACCGCGATGCTCCAACTCGGCTACAAGGAACAGCACTTCGACGCGAAGGGCCGCTCCCTGGGCGGCACGCTCCAGGTCAAGCCGATGGACTCGCGGTACGAGAACGACGGTTACGTCACCCCCGAGGGCGCACGGGTCGGCCTGCACGTCCACGACGACGCCTGCGTGACCGCGTTCATCCAGAAGACGAACTACCAGGTGTCCACCAACGGCCCCTACCCGGAGGGCGGCTGCTTCGAGCCGCGCGGCGGCCACTGAGCGGCTAGCCGGCCTTCACCTCCGTGTTCTTCGTGTCCATGCGGCCCACCCTCGGACCTCAAGCAAAGCCGAGGTCAAGGGCAGGTTGTCGGCTCCCCGCCCGCCTGCGTCATACCTGAGAGGTAGTACTACCGTTTTGCCCCGAAGCAATACCTGAGAGGTACGACCCTGATGAGCGCCCTGCCCGCCGCGACCCCCGGCCACTTCCTCACCGCCTGGCAGCTCGACGTTCCGGCGCTGCTGCTGATCGCCGCGCTGGGCGGGGCGTACGGCTGGGGTGTGATGCGGCTGCGGGGACGCTGGCCGGTCGTACGGACGCTCGCCTTCGCCGTCCTCGGCCTCGGCACGCTGCTCGTCGCGACGATGTCGGGACTAGCCGTGTACGACCACGTCCTGTTCTGGCCCGCCGCCGTCCAGAACATCCTGCTGGACCTGGTCGCCCCGCTCGGCCTCGCGCTCGGGGACCCGCTGCGGCTGGCGGTCGAGGCGCTGCCGGAACGGGCCGCTGACAGGGTACGGCGGGCGATGACCGGACGGGTCGTCTGCGCGCTGACGTTCCCGCTGGTCAGCACCGCCCTCGTCCTGCTCACCGAGCTGACCGTCTACTTCACGCCGTACTTCTCGACAGCCCTGCGCGACGGCTGGCTCCACGAACTGATGTACCTCAACCTCCTCGCCGCCGGGTGCCTCTTCGTCGTACCCGTCCTCACGAAGGAGGAGACGCTCCCGGCCTGGTGCACCCACCCCGTACGCGCCGCCCTCGTCTTCCTCGACGGCATCATCGACGCCGTGCCCGGCCTCGTCGTCATGACACACGGCTCGCTCATCGCGGGCGCCTGGTACCTGAACCACCACCCCGCCTGGGCACCGAGCGTCCACTACGACCAGCAGCTCGGCGGCGGCGTCATGCTGAGCATCGCCGAACTCGTCGCGCTGCCCTTCCTGTTGGCGATCCTCGTGCAGTGGGCGCGCACGGAACGCGTCCAGGCGGCGGCACTCGACCGCCGCCTCGACGAGGAACAGGCGGCCCGCGCCGCCCGCTCCCGCACCACCGAGCGCGCCGCCGACGCCGGTGACACCGGCCGCGCCGGTCAGCCCGGGCAAGCGGATCACTCCGGTCAGACCCGTCACTCCGAAGAGCCAGACCGCGTACGCCCCTGGTGGGAGACCGAGCAGAACGAGGTCGCCTCCAGGATCCGCCGCCACCACGGGGACGACTGACCCAGCAGGGGACCTGAGTACTACACGGGTACTACCTCAGGACGCCGCCCGCTGATCCGGCGGCACCTCTCCCCGCTTCACGGTCTCCCCCTGTACGACCCGAGGCGTACCCTCGCCCTCCTGGGTCACCTGGTTCCCCTCCTCCTTCGCCGCCCGCGCCTCCGCCTTGAGGATCCGCGCCGACTTCCCCGCCGACCGCGCCAGGTCCGGCAGCTTCTTCGCGGCCAGCACGGCTATGACGACGATCAGGATGACCGCCAGCTCACTGAGCCCGAACACGTCAGTCCTCGCCCTCTTCGTCGTCGCCCTCGAAGAAGTCGCCGATCTCGTCGACGACCTCCGCCGCGACCATCCCACCGACGACACCGACCGCGAGCCCGGCAGCTCCGGCCGCGATGGCCGTCCCCACGCCGGGCCCGGAACGCCGGTGCTCCTCGTGGCCGCCGCCATGGCCGTACGCGTCGTGCTTGCCGGGCTCGCCGTAGGACCCGTAGCTCCCGGGTACCCCCTGACCGGCGTACCCCGCACCCCCGTACCCGTACGACCCCCGGTGCTCCGCGAGCTGCCGTACCCACCCCTCGACCTCGGCGTTCCAGTCGCGGACGTCCTGGTGCCCGATGACGTGGCGGCTGAGGGTGTCCGAGGAGGAGTACCCCGCACGTTTGTCGGCCTCAAGTACTACCTCTACCCCGGAGGGACCAGCCAGGAAGGTCACCTCGATCTCGTTGAAGACGCCCGCGTACTGCGGCGACGGGGTGATCTCGATCTCCTGGTAGAAGGGGAGCTGCTGCCCGGTCCCGGCAATGCGGCCGTACTCCAGGTCGGCGGAGCGGAAACCGAAGCCGAGCTGGCCGAACGCCTCAAGGACCGCCTCCTGCGCGGGCAGCGGCGTGACGGTGAGCTGGTCGAGGTCGCCCTTGTCCTTGGCGCCGGCGACCGCCAGCTCCGTACGCACCCCGAGTACTACGCCCAGAGGCTGACCGTAGAGCTCGGTGACCGGGGTCTCCCAGGGGAGCGTCAGGGTGAAGGGGACGCTGCGGGTCTCCCCCTCGGCGAGCCGGAAGCCACCGCCGACGACGGTCCGGTCGAAGACGGTGACGCCGTCGCTCTCGCCCTCCTCGTGCTCCACCTCCACCCGGGCGACGAGTTCGAGCGTGAGGTGCTCGATGTCGAAGTCGGCGCTGCCGCCCTTGAGATGGACCTGACCGGACAGGGCGCCGCCGGGGCGGACGGGAGCCGGGTCGAGGACCGTGTCGACCGTGGGGCCGCCCACGCCGAGCGAGCCGAGCAGTCGCTTGAACACCATCGTGGCGTCCACTCCTTCTTCACGGGCCGGTACGCGCGAGGTTCTTCACACGTGAGCCTTCTACATTCAAGTAGAAGCAGCATAGGGTCGGTGGTGCGGGACGCGGCAGAGGCTTCGCGCCCGTGGGCCGGGAACGGCTGAAAACGGTTGCTGCGCGTTTCTGTGCGCGCAGGTGGGGCCAATCCTCCGCCGGGCGCGGGAACCCGGTCTCGGCCACAATCGTTGCCAAGGTGAACGTTCGGAGTGAACGTTTCTTTGATCAAGGAGTGAACGCGTGTCCGCCAGATCGACGGACTCCCCGGGACACAGTCCCGGACCATCCCGCTCATACCTGAGTACTACGGGTCTCACAGACCGCGGCGCCCGGCGGGGTGGTGTCCGATGAGCGCCGCGGAAGCCTGGCTCGGCCTGCTGGCCGTCCTGGTTCTCACGCTGGGGACCGGGTACTTCGTCGCCCAGGAGTTCGCGTACGTCTCCGTCGACCGGCTGGCTCTCGCGAGGGAGGCCGAGAAGGGGGACCGGAGAGCCACCCGCGCCCTGAAGGTGCTGGAACGCCTCTCCTTCATGCTCTCCGGCGCCCAGCTCGGCATCACGGTCACCGGTCTGGTGGTCGGGTTCATCGCGGAACCCTCCGTCTCCGCGCTGCTGAAACCGCTGCTCACCGACATCGGCGTCCCCGAGGGTGCCGTCGGCGGGATCTCGGTCGTCCTCGCCTTCGTGCTCGCGACCGTCGTCCAGATGGTCATCGGCGAGCTGGCGCCGAAGAACCTCGCCATCGCCGTACCCGAGCGGCTCGCGAAGGCGCTGGCCGGCTCGACCCTGTCGTACCTGAAGGTCGTCGGACCGCTCGTGCACGTCTTCGACGGCGCCGCGAACAGGTTGCTGCGCAAGGTCGGCATCGAGCCGGTCGAGGAGCTGCACCACGGCGCGACGCTGGAGGAGCTGGGCCATCTCATCGGAGAGTCCAGGGAGCAGGGCGAGTTGCCCAGCGCGACCGCCCAACTCCTGGACCACGCCCTGGAGTTCTCCGAGCGCACGCTCGACGAGGTGATGGTGCCGCGCGCCGACGCCGTCTTCATCCGCAAGGACGCGACGCTGGCCGAGGCGGTCGAACTCATCGCGAAACACGGCCACTCGAACTATCCGGTCCTCGGTGACCACCCCGACGACGTCGCGGGGGTGCTGGGGGTACGGGAGTTGATGGCGCTGCCCGCTGATCGATTTGCGGCCACGGCGGCCGGAGTCGCGGCCCGCCGCCCTCTACTCCTGCCCGACACACTCCCGTTGCCCGACGCCGTGGAGCAGATGCGTACCGGGGACGACGAGTTCGCGGTCGTCCTCGACGAACACGGCGGCGTCGCCGGGATCGTCACCTACGAGGACATCGCCGAGGAACTGGTCGGTGACATCGCCGACGAGAGCGACCGCATCACCGAGATCGCCGTCGCGGACGGCGAAGGGTGGCTCGTCGACGCGGGCCGCCGTCTCGACGAGGTCGCCGAGGCCACCGGCGTGGTCCTCCCCGAGGAGGAGGACTACGACACCGTGGCGGGCCTGATCGTCGACCGGCTGGGCCGCTTCCCGACGGTCGGGGACAGCATCGATATCCCTCTCCCGGACGGGAGTTCGGCCACGATCGACGTCCGTACGCTCGACCGGCACGTACCGGAGCGGGTCCGCCTGGAGGTGCGGTCGTCATGAGCTTCCCGATGGCACTCTTCGTGACCCTGTTGCTGCTGGTCGGCAGTGGATTCTTCGTCGCCGCCGAGTTCGCGCTCGTGGCGGCCAAACGGCACCGCATGGAGAAGGCGGCGGCCGAAGGACAGCGCGGCGCCGGTGCGGCCCTCGCGGGCATGCGGGAACTGTCGTTGATGCTGGCCGGTGCCCAACTCGGCATCACCGTCTGCACCTTGGGGCTCGGCTCGGTGTCGAAACCGGCGATCTCCCACGAACTCGACCCTCTCCTACACGACTTGGGGCTGCCGAGTGCGCTCAGCTACGGCATCGCCTTCGCCGTCGCGATGATCGTGGTCGTCTTCCTGCACATGGTCGTCGGTGAAATGGCCCCGAAATCCTGGGCGATCGCCCACCCCGAGCGCTCGGCGATGCTGCTGTCCCCGATGTTCCGGGGCGTCGTGAAGGCCGTCCGCCCGATCATCCGCGTCCTCAACGCGCTGAGCAACGCGCTGGTCCGGCTCTGCCGGGTCACCCCGCGCGACGAGCTGACGTCCGTCCACAACCGGGAGCAACTCGCCCACCTCGTCGAGGAGTCGGAGCGGCTCGGATTGATCAGCAAGGACGACTCCGAGCTGATCACCAACTCCCTGACAGAGCCGCAGGTGCCGGTCGCCGAACTCCAGGTGCCCGCCGCCGGGATCACGTCGATTCCGGCCGACGCGGACGTCGAGGCGATCCTCGCGCTCACCACCGCCCACGACCGCAGCCGCCTGCTGGTCCGCGACGGTGACACGGTGGTCGGCTCGGTGCACGCGCGTGACGCGCTCGTCGCCCGCTCCCGGCAACGCACCACCACCGCACGGGAGTTGTCCCGACCGGTCCCCGAACTGGCCCCGGAGAACACCGTCGCCGAGGCGATCGAGCAACTCCGGCGCCGCCGGGCCACGTTGGCGGTCGTACGGGACGAACAGGGCCGCCTCACGGGGCTGGTCACACTGGACGACCTGCTGGCGAGGCTCCTGCATCCCCAAACCGGCTGATCCTGAGGGAAGTTACGCCGCACCCGTGGACGGCCACCCCGCGAAGGCGCCGTCCCCGGCTGCGGCAGACCTCAGGTGTTCACCGCCCGCACCTCGGGCAGCACGTCCGTGAGGACGCGGGCGTACTCGGCGAGGCGATGCGTCAACTCGTCCGCGAGGGCGTCGAGTCGGTCGAACTCGGTCAGCTCGGCCTTGCTCCAAGGGCCATCTTCGTTGTTCAGCTCGTCGACCCGCGTCTTGGCCATGGTGGCTTCGACGACGGACTTGAGTGCGGCCCTCAGGCGCTGAGCCGACGGGTCGGGAGTGCGGGCGAGGAGATGGTCCAACTCCTCGGCGTCGGGCAGCAACGGCATCTGGTGGTCGATCCACGAGTCACCCCACATCCGGCGCCGCCGCTCCTCCGGATCGCCGCCGTCCACCAGCTTGATCTCGCCCTCGGCGTCCCGTCTGACGCGCAGTCCGGAGCGTTTGGCCATGTTCAGGGCCAATACCGCTGGATCGGGGCCGAGTTCATCGGTATCGGACCTCAGACGGCCCAGGGTAAGCGCCAACTCCAGGAGTTGACGTGCGTGTTCGTCCGCTCGGGGCAGAAGAGTCAACTCCTCCTCGAACATCACCGTTTCCGGCGCGACAGCTCCCCAGCGAGTGGGCGACAAGGGAGTCCCCAGGGTGCTGGACCGCCAGGCGGACATCGCCGCGTCCACCCACCAGCAGACGAATGCGTGCGCTGCGTCGCGGTGTCCCTTCGCGCTGTCCACGGCGAGCCGCAGCCGCACTGAAGCCAGTACGGACTCGGCGTCGAAAGGGGAGTACAGCTCCCCCGAATGGTGTGCTTGCTCGATCCTGCCCTCGCTGACCGCGTTCGCCTCGTCCATGGCCCGCGTCGCGTCCCCCCACTCCCGGAGCAAGACGTCCGCCGCCCGCTCCATCGCGGCGAGCTTCTCGTCCACCTCCTCCGCCGTCATGGTGCGAGGCGACTCAGGGCGATCACTCATGGCCGAACTCCTCTTGAGGCCGGTGAACTTCCTCCTGCGCCCACGGTATGAGGCCGTTGACGAGCTGCGGGAGAAGTCCCGTGTTCACCCGTGGCCGGAGTAGTCGCTGTGCTACCGGAGAGTGACCCGAGCCCGATGATGGCTGATTGAAGGCTCCCGGTAAGAGCCGCACAAAGGGGATGTAAGGTGACAGGGTGTGGCTCTCCAGGCGTCACTCCGGGTTCACCCGGAGGTTCCTGCGCCCGTCCGAACGCGGTGCTTATCGTGCGGAACACCCCCTTCCGCATCGATTGCCCGGAGCCCCACCATGCCCCACCGGATACCCGCCCGCTCCCTGCGTACGGCGGTCGCCGTGCTGTGTGCCGGAGGGCTTGCCCTCGCTGCCTCGGCCTGTTCGTCGGCCTCGGCGAGCGGTGGCTCGGACCACCACCTCACCGCGTACGTCGGCGGGGACACGAACATCCAGACGCTGTGGCAGGACATCGTCGTCCCGGCCTTCGAGAAGGCGAACCCCGGCTACCAGGTCAAGGTCGTCTACTCGGCGCACGGGGTCGCCGACGCCGCGACGCTCGCCAAGCTCCAGGCCGCCTCGAAGACGAAGCGCGACGCCGGGTACGACGTCATCGAGTCCTCGATCACCCCGGACGCGGCGGCAGCGGGCCTGCTGACAACGGTGTCGTCGGCTGACGTCCCGAACCTGGCCAAGGTGGATCCGAGCCTCCTCGGTCCGGTGAACAACGCCGCCGTCCCCTACCGGGGCTCCTCCGTAGTCCTCGCGTATGACTCCACCAAGGTGAAGACCCCGCCGAAGACGTACGACGACCTGGTGGCCTGGATCAAGGCCAACCCCGGAAAGTTCGCCTACAACAGCCCCTCCACCGGCGGCTCCGGCGGCTCGTTCGTCGAGACGACCCTCGACCGCCACCTCGACGCGGCGACCCTCAAGACCTTCCAGACGGGGTATGACGCCTCGCAGGAGTCCAAGTGGGACGCGGGCTTCGCCGACCTCAAGGGTCTAAACGGGTACGTCTACGGTAAGGGGGTCTACCCCAACGGCAATCAGGCCGTCCTCGACCTCCTCGCCAAGGGCCAGATCTCCATCGCGCCGGTCTGGTCCGACATGTACCTCTCCGCGGTCCAGAACCACACGCTCGACTCGACCGTGAAGTTCACCCAGATCTCCTCCCCGACCTTCACCGGCGGCGCCTCCTACATCGGCATCCCCAAGGGCGGCACCAAGCAGAAGGCCGCGCTGAAGCTCGCCGACTTCTTCCTGGAAGCGGCCCAGCAGGACGCGATCGTCAAGAACCTCGCCGCCTACCCGGTGATCCCGCTGACCGAACTACCCAAGGCAACTGCCGACCGTTTCACGGGAGTCGACGTCACCAAGCTGCGCCCCGGCTACTCCGGGAAGACCGGCAACGACATGAACAACCTGTGGCAGCAGAAGGTCCCCGGCCAGTGAGTCTCGCCGAACGCGTACGGGGCAGGGGCGCGGGGCATCGCACCCCGGGCCCCGGCCCGGCCGGCGCGACAAACCGGCCGGCGAGCGGCGTACGACGTCAACGCCCGCGCCCCGGCGGCCTGTTGGTGCTCCCGCCGCTCCTCCTGGTCGCCTTCTTCGTCGGCATCCCGGTCGTCTCCGGCGTGCTGTACACGCTCGGCCACTTCGGCGGCCTCAACTCCGTCATCGCCGCGATCGGCCTGCACCAGCACACCGCCGACCACTGGTGGGGCACCCTCGGCGCCTACCGCGAGGTCCTGACCAGCGACGCCTTCCTGCGCAGCCTGACGGTCACGGTCGAGGTCACCCTCCTGAGCGTCGTCGCCGTGTTCGCGCTGGCGCTGACCGTCGCCCTGTACGCGCGCCTCACCGGCGGCCGTACCGCGAAGATCGTCAGCGCCCTCGCGATCACCCCGCTGTTCCTGCCCGCGGTGATCGGCTCGTACGCGATCCTCACCTTCTACGCGGGCGACGGCGCCTTCACCACCCTTGCGCACGCGCTGGGTTGGAGCCACGCGCCCCGCCTCAGCTACACCGTCTGGGGCGTGGTGATCGGCCAGGTGTGGACCAACCTCCCCTTCGCGGTCCTCGTGCTGTCGTCGGGACTGGCCGCCGTGCCGGACGCCCTGATCGAGGCGGCCCAGGACGCGGGGGCGGGTCGTACCCAGGTAGTACTCCGGGTGCTCCTGCCGATGGCGGGCGTACCGGCCGTGATCACCGCCGCGTTCACCACCATCTCCGTACTCGGGAGCTACACCGTCCCCTACCTCGTAGGTCCTACGGCGCCGACGATGCTCGGGGTGCAGCTCGCGAACACCTTCCAGTCCTACAACCAGCCCCAGCAGTCCCTGGTGATGGCGGTCGTCGTGTTCGCGCTGGCCTCGCTGGTGGGTGTGGCGTACGTCCGGGCCAACGTCCGCGAGGCCAGGAAGGCGGCGGCGACGCGATGACCGTACGCATTCTCCGAAAAGCCCTTACCGGCCTGGGAGTTGGGCTGCTGGCCCTCTTCATTCTCGGCCCGCTGCTGTGGCTCTTCCCGCACGCCTTCGCCGGCACCTGGCGCTACCCCGGACTCCTCCCGCAGGAGTGGACGCTGCGCTGGTGGCGGGCCGTCGCCGACAACCCCGACCTGGTCGCGGCGGTGCGCTGGAGCTTCGTCTTCGCGCCGGTCGCCACGCTGCTGTCGGCGGTCGTCTGCCTGCCCGCCGCGTACGCGTTCTCCCGGTTCGACTTCCCCGGCCGCCGCTTCTTCCTCGTCGCGCTGTTCTCGGTGAACGCCTTCCCGAAGATCGGCCTGTACGTCGCGATGGCGTCGCTCTTCTACACGCTGAACCTGATGACGACGTTCTGGGGCGTCGTCATCGTCCAACTCCTCGGCACCGTCGTCTTCATGACGTGGCTGCCCGCCGCCGCGTTCTCCTCGGTGCCGCGCAGCCTGGAGGAGGCCGCGCGCGACGCGGGCGCCGGTCCGCTGACCGTGTTCTGGCGCGTGACCCTGCCGATCGCCCGCCCCGGCATCCTCGTCGCGGTGATCCTCTCCTTCCTCGCCGCGTTCGACGAGGCCCAGGGCACGCTGCTCGTCGGCGCACCGGTCTACCTGACCATGCCGACCGCCATGTACAGCATGGTCACCAACTACCCCGAGGGCGTCGCGGCCGTCTTCTCGCTCCTGCTGTCCATCCCGTCCGTGGTCCTGCTGTTCGGCGTGCGCCGGCACATCATGGGCGGCCATCTCGCCGAAGGGTTCCAACTGCGATGAATTCAGGGCTGGTTCTGGCAGGTCTCACCAAGACGCTCGGCGGCCGGACGATCGTCGACGGCCTCGAACTGCGGGTGGAACCCGGCGAGATGGTCTGCCTGCTCGGCCCCTCGGGCTGCGGAAAGACCACAACTCTCCGTATGGCGGCGGGATTTCTGGCCCCCGACTCCGGCCGGGTCGAGATCGGCGGCACCGACTACGCGGCCGTCCCGCCCGAACGGCGGCCCACCGCCATGGTGTTCCAGAACTACGCCCTCTGGCCGCACATGACCGTCGCGGGCAACGTCGGCTTCGGGCTCAAGATGCACAAGGTCCCCAAGGAGGAGGCGAAACGGCGGGTCGCCGAGGCCCTCGACCTGGTCGGCCTCGCCCACCACGCCGACAGCTACCCCGCCCGCATCTCCGGCGGCGAACAGCAACGCACCGCTCTCGCAAGGGCGTTGGCGCTCCAGCCCCAACTCCTGCTGCTGGACGAGCCGTTGTCCAATCTGGACGCCAAACTCCGCGAGCGCGTCCGGGAGGAGATCCGCGACATCCAGCAACGCCTCGGCATCACCACCCTGTTCGTCACCCACGACCAGGACGAGGCCCTCAGTGTCGCCGACCGCATCGCCGTCATGAACGCGGGCCGCATCGAGCAGTACGCCGCACCCGACGACCTGTACCGCACACCGGCGACCCTCTTCACTGCGGAGTTCGTCGGCAGCCTCAACCGGCTCGACGAGGTCACCGCCGGCCAGGGTGTCCTGCGCCACGCCGACGGTACGGAACTCCTGCGCTGCACCGAACTGGTGGGCCCCACCGGGCCGGGCAGGACGGTCGGCATCCGGCCGGAGGAGATCCGGATGGGAGGCGAGGACGGCAGCCCGGCGGTGGTTACCCGGGTACTTCCCAGGGGGCACTTCACGGAGGTCGTGCTGCGGCTGGAGACCGGCGGGGTAGCTCTCAGGTCGTACCTCACAGGGGGTACGCCCGGAGTGGGGGAGCGGGTACGGGTATCGGCCGGACGCGCTCTGTCGTACGACATACCTGAGAGCTACGACGCTCAGGGCGCCGCCGCGTGAGCGCCCTCGCCGTCGCCCACCGGGGCGACCCCCGACGCGCCGTCGAGAACACCCTCGCGGCGATCCGGCTCGCCGGAGCTGCCGGGGCCGGCGCGATCGAGGTGGACCTGAGACGTACCACCGACGGCGTACTCGTCCTCCACCACGACGACGACCTCAGCCGTCTCTGGGGCCGCCCGGAGCGCATCGCCGACCTCACCCTGCCCGAGCTGCACGCCCTCGCCCCCGAGGTCCCCACCCTCGCCGAGGCCCTGGAGACCGCCGACCGCCCGCTGCTCCTCGACACCGGTGACCCCGCGCTGGCGGTCGCCGCCCTCGCCGAGACCGGCGGAACGGACGCCATGTTCTGCGGCTCGGCCGAGGCGATGGCCGCCGTCCGGGCCCGGGACGACCGCATCACCCTCTTCCTCAGCTGGTACGGCGCCGAACCCCCGGCCGAACCGGTCCTCACCGCCGTACGCCCCCAGTACTACAACCCCGAGCACCGGTTCCTGAGCTCCGAAGAGGTACGGGTATGGCATACCCGGGGCATCAAGGTGAGCTGCTGGACGGTGGACGACGCCGCCCGGCGGGAAGAACTGATCTCCTGGGGCGTGGACGCGATCATCAGCAACGACGTGGAAGGCGTGGTGAAGAGCTGTGCGTGACGAGGTGGACCTCGACGCGGCGATGGAGGTCGCACAGGAGCTGGCGTACTGGGCGTCGGAGGTGATCCGCCGGCCTCGTCCTTCGGAGGTACGCCAGAAGGACGGCCCGGCGGACATCGTCACCGACCGCGACGAGGAGGTGGAGGCGCACGTCCGCGAGGTCCTCACCCGCGCGTTCCCGTCGTACGGGATCGTCGGCGAGGAGTACGGGACCACGGACGGCGTCCCCGACGCGCCGCACTGGCTGATCGACCCCATCGACGGCACCACGAACTACGCGCACGGCATCGGCTGGTGCTCCTTCTCCCTGGGCCTCGCCGCGCCCGACGGCAGCCCGCTGCTCGGCGTGGTGGCCGACCCGTGGCGGGGCGAGGTCTTCACCGCGCTCAAGGGCAGGGGCGCTCACCTGAACGGCGTACCTCTGAAGGCCGACCCGCATACGACCCTCACGGGCCACGTCTTCATGACCGAGTGGGCCGCGCACCGGCACTGGACCGGCCTCGACGCGCTGCTCGCGGCGCTCGCCGAGCGGCACTGCACGGTCCGCGTGATGGGCTCCACCGCCCTCTCCCTGGTCCAGGTCGCGGCGGGCCGCGCGAGCGCCGCCGCGATCGGCGAGTTCCACCCGATCGACGGCCTCCCCGCCCTGCTGATCGCGACCGAGGCCGGCGCGGTGGCCCTGCCGGAGCTGCCCGGGTACGACACACCGCTGCTGCTGGCGGCGCCGGGCGTGGCCGAGGAGGCGGCGGAGCTGCTGCGGGCCGCGCGGGGGTGACCCGTACTGACCCCGGAGAGGGACGCCGCCCGTCCCCCTCCGGGGTTACCCCGTAAGGGACCCGTCAAAGGGCCGTCCCGCGCCGTATGGGACCCGTCAAGAGGGGTCGGAAACAGCCGCCCCGGGAGGTTTGCTCGAAAGCGTCCGATCCGCTTGCGGATGCATTCGATCCTTCTCAGGAGCTCGCGATGGCCGACCTGGCCTTCGTCGTCACCACGGTCGCGGTGTTCGCGCTGATGGCTCTCGCCGCCAAGGGGGTGGCGAAGCTGTGACCGTCGAGAACGTCGTCGGCCTGATCGTGGCCGTCGCCCTGCTGGGCTATCTCGTCCTCGCCCTGATCTTCCCGGAGAGGTTCTGAGAGCATCATGGGTCCCGTACTCGCGGGGGTTCTGCAACTCCTCGCACTCATAGGCGCGTTGGCACTCGCCTACGTCCCCCTCGGCAACTACATGGCCCGGGTCTACTCCACCGACAAGCACCTGCGCGTCGAGAAGTGGATCTACAAGGGCATCGGCGCGAACCCCGACACGGAGATGACGTGGCCCGCGTACCTGCGCGGGGTGCTCGCCTTCTCGGCCGTCGGCGTGCTGTTCCTGTACCTGTTGCAGCGCCTCCAGGGCGTCCTGCCCGGCTCGCTGGGCTTCGACTCGGTGAACCCGGCGCAGGCGTTCAACACGGCCGTGTCGTTCGTGACGAACACCAACTGGCAGTCGTACTACGGCGAACAGACCATGGGCCACGTCGTCCAGACGGCCGGGCTCGCCGTGCAGAACTTCGTCTCGGCGGCTGTCGGCATCGCGGTCGCGGTCGCGCTGGTACGTGGGTTCGCTCGTTCGCGGACCGGTGAACTCGGCAACTTCTGGGCCGACTTGGTGCGCGGAGTGACCCGCATCCTGCTGCCCGGCGCGCTGATCGCGGCCGTCGTCCTCGTCGCCTGTGGCGTGATCCAGAACTTCTCCGGCATCCACGAGGTCGGTCAGTTCATGGGCGGGTCGCAGCAGTGGAACGGCGGCGCGGTCGCCTCGCAGGAGGCCATCAAGGAGCTCGGCACCAACGGCGGCGGCTACTTCAACGCCAACTCGGCGCACCCGTTCGAGAATCCGACGCCGTTCACCAACCTCTTCGAGATCTTCCTGATCCTCGTCATCCCGTTCTCGCTGACCCGGACGTTCGGCGTCATGGTCGGCTCGGTGAAGCAGGGCTACGCGATCCTCGCGACGATGGGCGTCATCTGGGTCGGCTTCGCCGCGCTGATGATGTGGACCGAATTCGCCCACCACGGACCGGCGTTGACGGCGGCGGGCGGCGCGCTGGAGGGCAAGGAGGTGCGCTTCGGCGTCGGCGGATCGTCCATCTTCGCGGTGTCGACGACGCTCACCTCGACCGGCGCGGTGGACTCCTTCCACTCGTCCTTCACCGGCCTCGGCGGCGGCATCGCGATGCTGGGCATGATGCTGGGCGAGATCGCGCCCGGCGGCACCGGCTCCGGCCTCTACGGCATGCTCGTCATGGCGATCATCGCGGTGTTCATCGCGGGCCTCATGGTCGGCCGCACCCCCGAGTACCTGGGCAAGAAGATCGGCGCCCGCGAGATCAAGCTCGCCGCCTGCTACATCCTCATCACCCCGGCGCTGGCCCTGGTCTTCACGGCCGTGTCGATGGCGATGTCGACGCCGCCGCACTCGATGCTCAACTCCGGTGCGCACGGCTTCTCCGAGGTGCTGTACGCGTTCACCTCGGCGGCGAACAACAACGGCTCCGCGTTCGCCGGACTCAACGCCAACACCGACTGGTACAACACAACGACCGCGCTGGCCATGGCACTTGGCCGGTTCCTCCCGATGGTGTTCGTGCTGGCGCTGGCCGGCTCGCTCGCCGAACAGCGCCCCGTGCCGGTCACGGCGGGCACGCTGCGCACCGAAAAGCCCCTGTTCACCGGCCTGTTGGTCGGCGCGATCCTCATCATCACGGGGCTGACCTACTTCCCGGCGCTGGCGCTGGGACCGCTGGCGGAGGGGCTGGCGTCATGACGACTCGTACGAAGGACCAAGAGGACGCTATGTCCACTCCCACCCTCGCACCCCACCCGGACGCCCCGGCCGGACGGGACTCCGCCCAAAACCGTGTGGGCGCAGGGCTGTTCGACCCGAAGCAGTTGCTGAAGTCGGTTCCCGAGGCGGTCCGAAAGCTCGATCCGCGGGTGATGGTCAAGTCGCCCGTGATGTTCGTGGTGTGGATCGGGTCGGTGCTGACGACCGTCTTCTCCTTCAAGGACCCCACGGACTGGTTCGGTTGGACGATCAGCGCCTGGCTGTGGCTGACCGTCGTCTTCGCCAACCTCGCGGAGGCGGTCGCGGAAGGGCGCGGCAAGGCGCAGGCGGACACGCTGCGCAAGGCCAAGACCGACACGGTCGCGCGCAAGGTCGACGGGACCGAAGTCCCGGGCACGGAACTGAGGATCGGGGATCTCGTCGTCTGCGAGGCGGGGGACGTCATCCCCGGTGACGGCGACGTCGTCGAGGGCGTCGCCTCGGTCGACGAGTCGGCGATCACCGGTGAATCGGCCCCCGTCATCCGGGAGTCGGGCGGTGACCGCTCCGCCGTGACCGGTGGGACGAAGGTCCTCTCCGACCGCATCGTCATCAAGATCACGACGAAGCCCGGCGAGACCTTCATCGACCGGATGATCAACCTGGTCGAGGGCGCGGCCCGGCAGAAGACGCCCAACGAGATCGCGCTGAACATCCTGCTCGCCTCGCTGACCATCGTCTTCTTGCTCGCCTGCGCCACGCTCCCGCCGTTCGCCACCTACGCGGGCACCCACCTGACGATGGTCGTCCTGGTCGCGCTCCTGGTCTGCCTCATCCCGACCACGATCGGCGCGCTGCTCTCCGCGATCGGCATCGCCGGCATGGACCGGCTCGTCCAGCGCAACGTACTCGCCATGTCCGGCAGGGCAGTTGAGGCCGCCGGGGACGTCTCCACGCTGCTGCTCGACAAGACCGGCACCATCACCTACGGCAACCGCAGGGCGGCGGAGTTCGTGCCCGTGCGCGGTACGACCGAGGCCGAGGTCGCCGACGCCGCGCAGTTGTCGTCGCTGGCCGACGAGACCCCCGAGGGCCGCTCCATCGTCGTCCTCGCGAAGGAGAAGTACGGGCTGCGGGAGCGCCACGAAGGGGAGTTGAGCCACGCCGAGTGGATCGCCTTCACGGCCCAGACCCGTATGTCGGGCGTCGACCTGGACGGTCGTAAGGTCCGCAAGGGGGCAACGGCCTCCGTCGTGGCCTGGGTTCGCGAACAGGGCGGTGAAGTCGCCGCCGACGCCCAGGAGTTGACCGACCGCATCTCTCAGTCCGGCGGCACCCCGCTGCTGGTCGCCGTCGAAGACGCCGACGGGGCACGGGTGTTGGGCGTCATCCACCTCAAGGACGTCGTCAAGGACGGCATGCGGGAGCGGTTCGAGGAACTGCGCCGGATGGGCATCCGTACGGTGATGATCACGGGCGACAACCCGCTCACCGCCAAGGCGATCGCGGAGGAGGCCGGCGTCGACGACTTCCTCGCCGAGGCCACGCCCGAGGACAAGATGGCGCTGATCAAGCGGGAGCAGGCGGGCGGCAAGCTGGTCGCCATGACCGGCGACGGCACCAACGACGCCCCTGCGCTCGCGCAGGCCGACGTCGGCGTCGCGATGAACACCGGTACGTCGGCCGCGAAAGAGGCCGGCAACATGGTCGACCTCGACTCCGACCCGACCAAGCTGATCGAGATCGTCGAGATCGGCAAGCAACTCCTCATCACCCGGGGCGCGTTGACGACGTTCTCGATCGCCAACGACGTCGCGAAGTACTTCGCGATCATCCCGGCGCTGTTCGCGGCCGTCTACCCGGGCCTGGACAAGCTCAACATCATGGACCTGGCCTCGCCCGACTCCGCGATCCTGTCCGCCGTCATCTTCAACGCGCTGATCATCATCGCCCTCGTGCCGCTCTCCCTGAAGGGCGTGCGCTACCGGCCCGTCAGTGCCGACAAGTTGCTGCGCCGCAACCTCACGGTCTACGGACTCGGCGGGCTGATCGCGCCGTTCATCGGCATCAAACTCATCGACCTCCTCATCTCCCTCATCCCCGGGATCGGCTGAAAGCCATGAACAACTCCCTTACCAACACAGCCCGGTTGCTGGGTGCGGGTCTGCGAGCGCTGCTCGTCCTGACCCTGGTGACCGGCGTGATCTACCCGCTGGTGGTGACGGGTATCGCCCAGGCCGCCTTCCACGGCAAGGCGAACGGCTCCGAGGTCAAGTCCCAAGGAAAAGTGGTCGGTTCGTCCCTCATTGGCCAACAGGGCTACAGCCTCGGCTACTTCCAGGGGCGGCCCGCGAACGGCTTGGGCGCGAACTCGGTCAACACCCAGTACAAGCTGCTGCTTTCGGGAGCGACGAACCTGTCCGCCGACAGCAAGACGCTGATCAAACAGGTCGACGACGCCAAGGCGAAGGTCGTCAAGGACAACTCTGTACCCGGCTACCCGGTGAAGCCGTCGGACGTCCCCGCCGACGCGGTCACCTCGTCCGGCTCCGGACTCGACCCCGACATCTCCCCGGCCTACGCCCAACTCCAGGTCCACCGCGTGGCGTTGACCAACCACCTGCCGGTCGCGGCGGTCGAGAAGCTGGTCGACGACCACACCGAGGGGCGCACCCTCGGCTTCATCGGCGACCCCCGGGTCAATGTCCTCCAACTCAACATCGCTCTCAAGGCACTTGTGGCCCGGCAGTGAGGAAGGCGCACTGAGATGACGCGGGTGCTGGTGGTCGAGGACGACCCGCAGCTCGTCCGAGCCCTCGTGATCAACCTCCAGGCGCGGCGCTACGACGTCGACGCCGCCCCCGACGGTACGACGGCCCTGCGCCTCGCCGCCGCCCGCCCGCCGGACGTCGTCCTGCTGGACCTCGGCCTGCCGGACATGGACGGCGTCGAGGTCATCAGGGCACTGCGCCTGTGGACCCGCGTCCCGGTCATGGTCCTCTCGGCCCGGCAGGCATCCGAGGACAAGGTGGCGGCGCTCGACGCGGGGGCGGACGACTACGTCATCAAGCCGTTCAGCATGGACGAGTTGCTCGCCCGCCTGCGGGCCGCCGTCCGCCGTACGGAGGAGACGCCCCTGGCTCCCGAGTCCAGCCGGGTGGAGACGGACGCCTTCACCATCGACCTCCTCGCCAAGAAGGTCGTACGTGCGGGCCAGGACGTCAGGCTTACGCCGACCGAGTGGCACCTCCTGGAGATCCTCGTCACCCACCCAGGCCGCCTCGTCACCCAGAAGTACCTCCTCCAGGAGGTGTGGGGGATCACCCGGGGCAACAAGACCAACTACCTGCGCGTCTACATGGCCCAGCTCCGCCGGAAACTGGAGACGGACCCGTCCCACCCCCGCTTCCTGATCACCGAGCCGGGGATGGGGTACCGCTTCGAGGGGTGAACCGGCGCAAAGAGCTTGGGTATACGGCTTGTTCAGGGTTTCCGGGCGGATTCCTTCCGGCGCGTGGATGTTTCGTGGATACCGATCGGTACAGCAATCTCCGGCCCGATCCGGGCATAGTGGACTGGTAGCTTCCGTTTCATCGGCCCCGGCCCAAGTGCTGTGCGGCCACCAGACCTTCGCCGATGCGCGTGACGCATCTGGACGGAAACGGAATACCCTTGCGCGTCTTTCGTGAGAACACAGGAGGAAGGCACCGCTGGCGGGTGCCGAAAAGCAGGCGGGGGCGGATGGCGGCGGCCGGTGTGATGTCCGTGCTCGCCACGGCGATCGTCGCCCCCCTCGCCTCGGCGACGCTGAGCGGACCGTCGTCGTCCGACGGCGCCGCCCCGCCGGACCGAGTCACCGACACGTCCCAACTCCCGTCGAACTGGCAGAAGTCGGGCGACCGGATGGTGACCTACGACGGTGACGCGACCGGCTTCCACGTCCTCGTCGCCGACTCCGCGCACGCCTACGCCTGGCGCACCGCCGCCACCCTCTCCGAGCCCGGCGTCGACACCGATCAGTGGATCGGGCAGACCTGCGTGACCGGTTCGGGCGACAAGGCGGTCGTCGTCTACGCGCCCCGCCAGGCCGCCAACGATCAACAGGGCTTCCAGGAAGGCGCGTTCGCCGCCGTGGTCGACCTGGCCGACGGCGCGGTGACCAAGCTCCCCGAACTGGTCTCCCTCGCCTACTTCAACCCCGGCTGCGGCGACGGCGAACAGGCCGTACTGACCCGGCCGCAGGGCGACGACACCCAGTTGCTGACCGTCGACGCCGGACAGGGCAGGATCGTCCGACAGCAGTCCGTGGCAGGGCAGTTGACCTCGGCCGTGCCCTTCGGGAACGGGATCGCCGCCTCGTCCGGCGACTCGGTCGTCTCGGTGAACAGCAAGGGCGACGTCCGTACGCTCACCCGGGCCGGCGGCAGGCCGTTCCGGCTCGTGCCGGACGCGCAGACCGGTCTCGCCTACCAAGTGCCCTCCGGGGACAAGGCAGTTCAGGTCCGCCGGGTGACGGCCGACGGAACCGACCACGTGCTTGGTTCCGGCGCGCTAGGCGCCCTCGCGGTGCACGGGACCGGCGGACAGGTCTTCGTCACCGGCGCCGACGCCGGCGAGAAGCTCAAGAAGGCCGATCTGCCGAAGAGTTGGCGGACCCTGGACGACGTACCCGCCTTTGCCGAGGTGTCCACGAAGGGCGCCCTCGCCCTGACCGGCGTCGGCAGCGGCACGGAAGCGGCGGGTGCCGAGCCGGGTGCGGTCGCGGACGCGGGGACCGCGCAGCCCGTCGGTATCGACGCCCTCGCGACCGGCACCGGCGCCGACTTCGCGTTCCGCGTGAAGCCCGACGCGCTTGAGGCGGCGCAGGGGCTGGCGCAGTCACCGGCGCTCGGCGGCAACAAGTCCGGTGCGGGCAAGGCGAGTTCGGACGCCGGTGCGCACACCGACAGCGTCCGCACGGAGCCGGTGGGCACCCGGTCCGGCGTACAGCCCCCGGCCGACGACCCCGCCCACGCCACGACCGACCCCGACCGCGCCTGCGCGGTGACCCGCAACGACCCGAACCTCCAGTCCCTCCAGCCCTCCCCGGCGATGGCCGAGTGGGCCACCGACCTCGCCGTCCAGGGCAAGCTCGACGTGCGGCGCCGTAAGGGCTGGAACGGCACCGACCTCCCGTCGTACACCCCGCAGGGCATGTTCCCGCCGCTCCAGCTCAAGGGCGGCGGACGGGTTCCCGCGCAGATCATGCTCGGTGTCCTCGCGCAGGAGTCCAACCTGGTGCAGGCGACGCCAAGGGCGTCCGCGGGGGAGAGCGGGAACTTCACGCAGGGCGGCTACTACGGCAACGCCGGCAGCGTCCACGCCATCAACTGGGCCGGTGCGGACTGCGGTTACGGCATCGCGCAGGTCACCAGCGGCATGGCGAAGACGCAGACCGACTACACCGCCGAGCAGCAGAAGGCGATCACCGTCGACTACGCGGCGAACATCGCGGCCGGGCTGCGCATCCTCCAGGACAAGTGGAACCAGCTCCACGACAAGGGCGTACTCGCCAACGGCGGCGACCCGCGGTACCTGGAGAACTGGTGGTTCGCGCTCTGGGCGTACAACAGCGGTTTCAACCTGCCCAGTACGACGGACAGTTCGGCACCCTGGGGCGTCGGCTGGTTCAACAACCCGGCCAACGGCCTCTACCCGGCGGACCGGAAGATGTTCCTCTCCTCCGGGTACGGGGACTCGCGTACCCCCAACCTGTGGACCTACCCCGAAAGGGTGATGGGCTGGGCGGCGTACTCCCTACAGAAGAACGACCCGGAGACCGGCAAGCCCGTCCCCGCGTTCACCGTCGGCTCCTGGCCGACCGGCAACGCGCCGGACGCGCAGCCCGCGCACGACACGTTCTGCGCGCCGGACGTCAACGACTGCGACACCGGCAAGCCGCACCAGGTGCCCGGCTCCACCCAACCGGTGGGACCCTGCCAGCGCGACGACTTCAAGTGCTGGTGGAACAAGCCGGTGACCTGGACCGACTGCGCGAAGACCTGTGGTACCGAGGTACTGAAGTATGAGGCGACCGCCCCGGAGCCGAAGGTCACGTCCGTCCACCCGGCGGCCTGCACCTCCACCCTGCCGCCGGACGCGCTGATCGTCGACGACGTCCCGAACACCGTGAAGTTCCGCGTCGGATCCGCCAACCCCTGTGCGGGGCAGCGGAACTGGGTCAGCCGGGGCACGCTGACGTTCACCTTCGGCTCGGCCGTGCGGAACGGGGCGACGGTCTACCCCTCGAAGATCGACTTCCATCAGCTCGGGGCCGGGTTCGGCGGGCACTTCTGGCTCACCCACACCCGGGTACCGACCTTCACGGACTCGGTCGTCACCGGCACCTGGACCCCCGACCGCACCCTCAAGGGCTGGGCCCGGGTCATGGTCCACCTGCCCGACCACCAGGCCGACACCCCCTCGGCGACCTACCGCATCGACCTCGGTGACGGCACGGTCCTGGAGAAGACGGTCTCCCAGGACACCGGCGGCAAGAACACCTGGCTCTCCCTGGGGTCGTACGACTTCCGGGGTACCCCCAGCGTCTCCCTCAGCTCGGCCACGGCCGACGGCACGGGCGACGCGGCGATCGCCTGGGACGCGCTGGCCTTCGTACCGCAGGCCGGTACACCGTCGGACGCGGTCACTCCGTAGTACCTCAGTAGGGGGTCACCGAGGCCGGGGAAGGGGAACACCCTTCCCCGGCCTCCGGCGTGTGAGCAGCTGGTACGGCAGACCCCTGAACCCCGCCGACGTCATCCGCCCCTTAGGCTCCTGTTGATCGTTCGAACAGCAGGGGGGAAGAACGGCCTTGGGGAACGCGGGCGGTGGATTCGAGGCGCTCCAGTGGGACGACCCTCAAGTGGCGGGCGGATACCGGCTGGTGGCGCGGCTGGGCG
Source organism: Streptomyces saintjeani (assembly GCF_055409605.1). NCBI lineage: Bacteria > Bacillati > Actinomycetota > Actinomycetes > Kitasatosporales > Streptomycetaceae > Streptomyces > Streptomyces saintjeani. The sequence goes on from NZ_CP189624.1 coordinate 5,038,368, forward strand.
CCGGGGGGATGGGGCGGGTCTATCTGGCGTACACACGGGGCGGCCGGGCCGTCGCCGTCAAGGTCGTGCGGCCGGAACTGGCCGACGACCCGGTTTTCCGGAAGCGGTTCCACCGGGAGGTGAAGGCCGCTCGGCGCGTACAGGGCGCGTACACCGCGGAGTTGGTCGACGCCGACGCGGACGGCGTACCGCCCTGGCTCGCCACGCTCTACGTACCCGGGCCGTCGCTGTCCCAACTCGTCGCCCGGCGCGGGGCGTTGCCGGTGTCGGCGGTGCTGTGGCTGATGGCCGGGGTCGCCGAGGCGCTCCAGGCCATCCACGAAGTCGGCGTCGTGCACCGGGACTTGAAGCCGTCCAACGTGCTGCTCGCCTCCGACGGGCCCCGGGTCATCGACTTCGGGATATCGACGGCCCCCGACAGCACCGTGCACACCACGCAGGGCGCCGCCATCGGCACACCGCAGTTCATGGCCCCGGAACAGGCGTCCGCCGGTGAGATCACCCCGGCGGCCGACGTGTTCTCCCTCGGCCAGACCGTGGCGTTCGCCGCGCTGGGGGAGCCGTTGTACGGCAGCGGTACCGCGCTCAACGTGATGTACCGGATCGTGAACTCCGAACCCGACCTGTCGGCGCTGCCCGGACAGCTCCGGCCGATCCTCGCGCGGTGCCTGGCGGCCGACCCGGGGGAGCGGGCCACCCCGGCGGAGGTCGTCGCGTGGTGCCGGCGGGAGTTGGGGCCCGAGGCTGATACCTCCGGGGGACCGGAGGTATGGCGCGAGGTCGTGGGGCCGCCGGTGCCGGCGCCCGAGCCGGTACCGCCGGTCGTCCCCACACTGTCGGCCACCAGCCCGTGGGCGCCTCCCCCGGAGGTACTACGCCCCTCCGAGGTACTACGGGCAGGGCGGCGCCGTACTCGGCTGATCGCGGGCGCCGGTGCGCTGATGGCCGTTCCGCTCCTGGCGGCGCTGGCGTGGCTGGGCTCGGAGATCTCGGAACTGAACCGTGACAGGGCCGGTGCCTCCTCCTCGGCCACGCCGTCGCCGTCGGCCTCGGGGAAAGATGTGTCGGAGAAGGCCCTCCCGGAAGGGGCCGCCGGTGGCAAGGCGGCGGGATCGGCCGACCAGCCCGCCGCCGGCCCGCCGGAAGCGGTCGCGCATCCGCTGGTGAGGCTGGACGAGAAGAACTCGATCAGCCTCGACGCGCAGGGCCAACGCGACGACCGTAAAGGGGATGTCCGGCTCGTCTGCGGCAACTCCCGCTGCACATTGCGGAGCAGCACCAGCGCGATGAGCTATCTCCCGGCCGAGCCGACCAATTCCTATGAGGAGTGCCGTACTTACCTCGCGGGGTCCAGCACTCGCGGCAGCGAGCTTCCGCTCGTCGTCGTGGCGGAGGGGAGCCGGATCTGCGTCAAGCACCGCTCCGGGGCCATCGGCATGCTCGTGATCCAGATCAAGTCGACCTACCTGCCCGACAGCGGGGTCAACTTCCTGATGGGGGACCTCACGGTCTGGCCGACTTCCTAGGGTTACCTCTCTGGAGCTACCTCCTTGGGGCTACCCCTCCAGAGCTACCTCCTCCGGGGAGCGCCCCGGGTTTCCCGCCCGTCACTATCATCCGCACGTGGACCGTCCCCGAAGCTCTCCCTCATCCCCGCACACCCCCCTCGTCGTCTGGGACCTCGGCGGCGTCCTGGCCCCCTCCGGGCAGGCCCTCACCGCACTCGCCGAGGCGCTGGACCTCCCCGAGGCGGAGTTCGCCGCCCTCTACTGGGCCCACCGGGACCCGTACGACCTGGGAGGGACCCCCACCCAGTACTGGAGTCTGATCGGCGAGGCCCTGGGCCGGACGTTCGACGCCGAGTGGATCGCGCGGCTGGACCGGATCGACACCGCCGCCTGGGCCGTGCTCGCCGACGACCCGGCGCACCTCCTGGACCGGATCGCCCGGCGGGGAACCCCCCTCGGGGTGCTGTCCAACGCGCCCGCGTCCCTGGCGACGGCCGTCCGGCAGGCCGCGTGGAGCGCGCGGTTCGAGACGCTCGTCTTCTCCTGCGACCTCGGGCTCATGAAACCGGACCCCCAGGTCTACCGCAGCGCCGACCGGCACTTCGGGCGCCCGCCGTCCGACGTGATCTTCTTCGACGACCGTCCCGTGAACGTCGAGTCGGCACGCGAGCACGGCTGGCGCGCCCACGTGTGGACGGGCGTCGCGGCGGCGACCCAAGTCCTCGTCGGCGAGGGGGTGTTGGCGGGCTGACCCGCCACGCGCGTCCCGGCGGTCACCGATGCGGCTCGGCTCGCCGGGGCCCGGCACATGACGTGAAGCGGCCGACGCGGGCATTGACGCCCCGACCCGACGCGGTCACCTTGAACAAGGCCCCTGTGGGAGCGCTCCCGCATCCGACTCGTCGACGAGGACGATCACATGCCTTCTGGATTCCAACGCCCCTTGTCCCGCCGGACGTTGATGGCCGCGACCCTCGCGGGGGCGGTGGCCGCCGTCGCCACCCCCGCGCGGGCGATCGCCGCCCCGACCCGGTTCCATACGGTGGGCCGGACCGCGCCGGGCGCCGACGGGTTCGTCCAATTCACCTGGCCCGGCGTCTACTTCGAGGCCCGCTTCCAGGGGACCGGAGTGGGCGTCGTGCTCGACGACTCCGTCAACGACTACGACGTACAGATCGACGGCGTGACCGTGACGACCCTGGTGACGCCGGGCCGGACCACCGCCCGCATCGACGGTCTCGCCGACGCCGTACACCGCGTGCGGCTCGTCAAGCGGACCGAAAGTCCTTGGGCCGTAGGGAAGTTCGGGGGTTTCGTGGCCGTGCGCGGTGGTGCGATCCTGCCCGCGCCGAGTGCCCGGCGCCGGCAGATCGAGTACATCGGGGACTCCTTCACCGCCGGGTACGGCAATGTCTCCGGCGTGCGTGACTGCTCGGCCGTCGGGGGCGTGGACCGGAACACGAACGCCGACCTGTCCTTCGGGGCGCTGACCGCCAGAGCGCTCGACGCGGACTACCAGATCAACGCCTTCTCGGGCCGGGGCATGGTCCGCAACTACGCCGGTACCAGCCCCGGCACCGACTACCGGACGTACTACGACCGGGCGTTGCTGAACGTCGACGGCGACATCTGGCACCGGCCGCCGAGCTGGCGCCCTCAGCTCATCGTCGTAGGTCTCGGCATCAACGACTTCTCCACCCCTCTCCACCCGGGCGAGCCCTGGACGACGCAGGCGGAGCTGGTGACGGCGTTCGAAACCGCCTACCACGGCTTCCTGGACAGGCTCCGGACCCGCTACGGTCTCCACCCCCACCTCCTCCTCAGCTCCACCCAGATCTCCGCCCCCTACCGTGAGACCGTCGAACGCATCACCCGTACCCGTCATACCCAGGGTGACCCCCGCGTCCACCACTGGTACTACGGCGACGCCCCCTTGGACCTCCTGGCCTGCGACTGGCACCCCTCGGCGCAGGACCACCGCACCTTGTCGGCCCTGCTCCTCGACCGCGTCTCGACCATCGGCCTGCGCTGGTAGAACCCGCCCCCCCGGGCGCGGCGGCCACTCCCTGCGACCCGCCGCGCCCCGGTCCGGAAACCCAGCCCGGAGGAGGTGCGGGGGGCGGTGCGGGCGCTGGTGTCGGCCCAGTAGAGGCAGCGGTCGGTCGCGTTGTCGCGGACGGTGACTTCGTCGTAGTCGCTGTGGCGGTAGAGGTCGACGGTCCAGGTCTGGTAGGCGTTCCCCGGCCGGCAGGGCAGGGTGTGGACGTCACGGTTCCCCCGGCTGACCGGCCAGCTCACGGCGTTCGCCGGGGACCACGCGGAGGCGCAGGACGTCGTCCAGAAGGCGTTCGTGCGCGCCGCTGGCTGGAGTTGGTGCGCCGCACCCCGCCGCCCGAAACCGCGCCGGGCCCCGGTCCCGACCGCACCGCGCTGGTCGCCGCACTGTGCCAACTCCCCACGCCCCAGCGGATGGTGATCGTCCCGCACCACCTGTGTGACCTGAGCGTCGAGCAGGTGGCCGTCCGAGACGGGCGCGCCGGTGGGCACGGTCAAGGCCAGACCCTCCCGGGGCCGCGCGACCCACCTTGAAGTGGACGACGCGCGGCGCGATGTGCAGGACGGTACGGCCAGGAAGGAGAACGGCCGTGCCGGATGAACTCACCCGCGCACCGCACGAGTTGGCGTCCGCCCACGAGACGCCGCCCCCACCACCGGCACCGTCGACCTCGCCGGCCGCACCCTGACCATCGACGGCAGGCGCATGGGACTGGCCTCGGGTTTCGACAACTCACCCGCGCTCAAAGGCCCGTTGACGGTCGGCGAGAAACCCGGCACCGAGACCGTGACCGTCACCAACACCACCCGCTGCAACGCGGTCATCTCTTCCGTGGTCGAACTCCTCGACGCCGATGGGCGGCCCGTCTTCGTCGGAGCGTCCGACTCCTGCGACACGGAAGGCATCGGGGCGTACGAAAAAGCCGACGGCCGGCTCGCGTCGAACCAGTCCGACGCCAAGTGGTTCTACGGGGAAGCGGAGTTGGGAGAGGTCCTCTCCGTGGCCCCCTGAGGCGCTGCCTTCACCGCACCGGGAACCCGAACACGTACCCTTCCGCCTTGAGGCGCGGCAGCACCCGTCGCAGCGCCGCCACCGTCTGCGACCGGTCCCCGCCCGCGTCGTGGAAGAGCAGCGTCGGCCCGTTCGGCAACTCCCGTTCCACCGTGGCGACGATGGCGTCCGTGCCGGGGCGCTCGAAGTCCTTCGTGTCGACGTTCCAGCCCAGTGGGCGCATGCCGTGCGAGGCCGCGAGCTTGCGGCTGTACGGCGTGAACGCGCCGCCCGGCGCCCGGTAGTACATCGGCCGCACGCCCCCCGACGCCTCGGTGATCATGCGCTCGGCGTCGACTATCTGCTGCGACTGGTACGCCTCGGACTTCTTGTCCATGCCGGTGTCGTGCGAGACGGTGTGGTCGCACAGCCGGTGTCCGGCGGCGACGACCTTCTTCACCATGTCGGGGTGCGCCTGCGCCTGCGTCCCCACCATGCAGAACGTCGCCTTCACGCCGAACTCGCGCAATATGTCGAGCATGTGGGGCGTCCACACCGGGTCGGGGCCGTCGTCGATGGTGATGTTCACGCCGCGCGGGCCCGCGTCCGACGCGTGCACGATGGTGACGTCAACGGCCTTGGCCTGGCTGCCCGGTGACGCCGGCGCGCTCGCCTTCGGCCCCGAACCCGCCGTACCCGGCGCCCCGTTCGTCGCCGGGCCCGCCTGCGCCGTCCACGCCGCCGTGCCGGCCGCCAGCAGCGTCACGCCGAGCGCGGCCCCGACCATCTTGCCGTACCAGCCCCGCCCACCGTTGTGCCGCGCCATGTCCGCCCCGCTTTCCTCGCCGGTGTCTCCCCGCAACCACCTGGCATGACGGAGTCCGGCGCCCGCCGGCTCCCTCCGTTACGGATCACGGACATTTCCGGGGGAGTTCGGGGACATGAGGGAACGAGGGCCGCGCGGTCAGCCTCGCCCGTCCGGCCCTCGTGAGAACGCGGTCAGCCTCGCCCGTCCGGCCCTCGTGAGAACGCGGTCAGCCCCGCCCGTCCGGTCCCCGCGAGAACGCCGTGTCCCCCGCCGTCCCCACGATCGCGTCGTCGACGAGTAGTACCTGAGGGGGATACCCCTGCACCTTGTCCCCGGGGTCCGGTAGCGCTGAGGTAGCCCATACCTCCGCCCCCGTACGGCTGTCGAGCGCCAGCAACCGCCCGTAGCGGCTGGCGAAGTACACCCTCCCGTACCTCGTCGACACCACCGGCGCGGAGAGGCTCTCCACGTCCGTCACCCGCTGCCAGAGCTGCTTCCCGTCGGCCGCCGACACCGCCGTGACCGACCCGTTGGACCGGACGAAGTAGACGACGCCGCCGATCAGGGTCGCCGTACCGGTCAGCGCGCGGGCCAGCGGGACGCGGGTGACGTGTCCGGTCGCAGGGTCCACCCGCAGCAGCGCGTCGTACGGCCGCTCGTACCCGGACTCGTACACGTCCTCGGCGGTCTGCGGCGCGAGGAACAGGGGCTGTCCGCCGACCGCGCCGAGCGCCACCGCCTTCTTCGGCAGGATGGCGGTCGTGGACAGGCTGCCGGCCTCGGCCCGCATCAGCTCGACCGGCGCCTGCCCGGGCTCGGTGCCCTGCTCGCACAGGGCGTACGGCACGCCGCCCAGCGCCGCCGGGGTGCAGTACTCGTCCAGCGACGGCGCCCGCCACAACTCCGCGCCCGTAGGGCCGTACGCCACGAACTCCGAGGCGTCCGGGGACAGGGTCAGCAACCCGCCGTCGTACAGCACCGCCCCCTCGGACATGCTGATGTCACGCCGCCAACGCGCCTTCCCCGTACGGGAGTCGAGCGCCACCACGCGCCTGGTCTCGTCGTCCGGCTGCTCGTACGCGTAGACGATCCCGTCGCGTACGCCGATCGGGCCCGCCCCCTGCGGACGGGTCCCGGTCCGCCACGCGACCCTGCCGGACGCCGCGTCGACCCTGGCGGTCGTGAACCCCGTACCCCCGCAGTAGAGGGCGCCGCTCTCCGTCACGCACGCCGGGTTGTTGTACTCGAGAGGGATGCCTTTCACCTCGTACCTCAGAGCTACCTGCCACGGCTTCCAACCGGCGGGTAGCTCTGCGGTAGGGGTGGTACCAGTACTCGGGGTGGTACTAGTACTCGCCGGGTCTTCGGGGTCCCGGCCCGCCAGGAAGACACCCGTCGTACCCGTGACGGCCAGTACCGTGCCGAGGGCGGCCAGCAGCACCTTCGTACGGCGCTTGCGGCCCGTGCCGCCGGTCGAGGTCTCCACCGGGATCGTGGGTGAACTCCCGCGTATCAGGCGGCCCTTGGGGACCGTGTCGGCGGGTACGTCCTCCGGCAGCGCCTCCAGCATGCGCTGTACGTCCGCCAGCTCCGGGCGTTCGGCGGGATCCTTGGCCAGGCAGCGCTCGATCGTACTCAGGAGTTCCCCGGGTACCCCTGTGAGGTCAGGGGCCCCGAACGCCACCTGGTACCCCGTGATGTACGGGCTGTCCGAGTCGAACGGGCCCGCGCCCACCGCCGCGAACACCAGCAGCGAACCCAGCGAGAACACGTCCGAGGCCGGGGTGACGTCCCGGGGCGACGCCATCTGCTCCGGCGACATGAACGGTGGCGTACCGATCATCCGGCCCGTCGTGGTCAGGCTCTGGTGATCGGCCGCCCGTGAGATCCCGAAGTCGATGACGCGCGGGCCGTCCTCCGTCATCAGGACGTTCCCCGGCTTGAGGTCCCGGTGCACCAGGCCCACCCGGTGGATGTCCCGCAGCGCCTCGGTCAGGCCCAGCCCCAGCGCGCGCACCTCGCGCGGCCCCAACGGGCCTTCTTTCTGGACGACTTCGGCGAGACTCAGGCCCGGTACGTACAGCGTCGCCATCCACGGGCGCTCCGCGTCCGGGTCCGCGTCCACGACCGGTGCGGTGAACGCGCCGCTCACCCGGCGGGCCGCCGCGATCTCCTGCCGGAAGCGGGTGCGGAACTCCTCCTCCTGCGCGTACGCCCCGCGTACGAGCTTCACCGCGACCTGTCGTCCCGACGCGGACACCCCCAGATACACGACCCCCATCCCACCTGCCCCCAGCCGCCCGAGCAGGGTGTACCCGCCTATGGACTCCGGGTCCCCGGTGTTCAGGGGTGTCATCGCCGGTCATCCTTTCCCGGGTGGGGTGGGTTACGGGGATCACAGTAGGGCCTGGGGTTTCGGGGACAGGGCGGAGGTGGGGGAGTCTTTTGGGACGGCAAGTCAGGGACTGTAGAGGCATTTTGAGACCGTTCCGGGTGAACTGCGGCTCTGCCGGGTTCAGTTGCCTACCGCTTCTGCGCCCTGTACCGCTTCATCAAGGCGGCGATCCGGGTCGGGTCCGCCTTGCCGTTGAGCTCCGTCAGGAGATCGTCGGGGCACAACTCGTACAGGTCGCCCCACCATCGGCGTCCTCGGTTGCTCCAGATCCGGTATCCACCCGGTACGCCCCTGGCGACGTAGCGTCTTCCGCTCACACTCCTCCGTTCCGGCGCGGTTGGCTTCAGCGCGTGACGGTACGTGGGGTGCGGGCAACCGGCGAGTGAATATGCGGGTGTTGGCCCGCCGGGCTTCCAACTGCGTTGATTTGGAGGGGTGTTCCTGGTTCGGGAGTCGGCGGTCGGCGTTCGGGGGAGCGCACCCGAGGGCGAGCGAGGAGGATCCCGGCGACGCGCGGCCCGGACGTAGGGCGATCCCGACACGGCCGACCGACAGCCGGACAAGGCCAACGAGCCGGACGAGAGACCCGGCGCCCCGCAGCCTCACGTACACGTCTAATACCCGCGCGGCGGAGACCGGCACAACAAAAAGCCCCCCACCAGCACCGCGACGTGCCACAAACATCACACCCCCCACCCCACCCCACCTTGCTAACCTTAAGTCGTATTTATACGACATCCCGTGAGGGCAAGCCGTGAGCAGTGTGATCCCCACCATCGGCAACCTGCCCACGTCCCTCAACAGCTTCGTCGGCAGACGCACCGAGCTGGCCGAGATCCGCCGCCTACTGAACGCCGGCCGCTTGGTGACACTCACCGGCGCAGGCGGCACAGGCAAGACCCGCCTGGCACTGGCCGCAGCGGCGGCGGCCCGAAAGGCGTTCCTGGACGGAGTCTGGCTGGTCGAACTGGCCACCGTACGAGACCCGTCGACCCTGGCCGCAACAACCGCGAACGCCCTCCGCATCCCGGACCGCACCACCACCCCCGCCCTCGACCGCCTCACGCACCACCTGGCCCACCACAGAGCACTGATCGTGCTGGACAACTGCGAACACGTCATCGACGAGTCCGCCGCCCTGGCAAAGACCCTGCTGTCGGCCTGCCCGCAGCTGCGCATCCTCGCGACAAGCCGCCAGACACTGGACGTCACCGGCGAGAACGTCTTCGTCGTCCCCCCGCTCTCGATCCCGGACGAGGCGGTCGAACTGCTGCGGCAGCGAGCCACCGCCCTCCGCCCGGACTTCCGCGTCACCGACCAGGCCCAGGCCACCCGGCTGTGCACCGCCCTCGACGGACTCCCCCTGGCCATCGAACTGGCCGCGTCACGGCTGCGGACGCTGACCGTCGGCCAGGTCGTCGAGCGCCTGGAGGACCGCTTCGCGCTGCTCACCGGCGGCTGCCGCGGCACACTCCCCCGCCGCCGCACCCTGCGCGGAATGATCGAGTGGAGCTACGAGCTGTGCACCCCCGCCGAGCAACTGTTGTGGAACCGGTTGTCGGTCTTCGCCGGCGGCTTCGGCCTGGACGCCGCCGAAACCGTCGGTACGGGGGACGGCATCGCGGCGCACGAGGTGCTGGACCTCCTCGACCGGCTCGTGGCCCAGTCCGTCGTACTGACCTGCGAAGGCGACGGCGTACCCCGCTACCGGCTGCTGGAAACCATCCGTACGTACGGCAGGACCCGGCTCGCCGCGTCGGGTGAGGAGCGACCGCTGCTGCGCCGGCACCGCGCCTTCTTCCTCGCCCTCGCCGAACGCACCGCCTCCGCCTGGTTCGGCCCCGGCCAGGAAGAGGCGCTGGCCCGGATGCGTACCGAGCACCGCAACTTCCAGGCGGCACTGGACGTTGGAGCGAGCGCCGGCCCACCCGTACCGGCCCGGCCCGGCGAGCCGGAGCCGCACCCGCCGGAGCGTGAGGCCGCGGAGCCCGCCGACGCACAGGAAGCGCTCCGCCTGGCGACAGCCCTCCGCTTCCACTGGTGCGCCGACGGATACCTCGGCGAAGGACGCCGCCAGTTCGACCGCCTCCTCCCGGCGGCCCCCGACCCCACCCCCGTCCGGGCCCGCGCGCTGTGGGCCGCCGCCTGGGTGGCGATCCTGCAAGGAGATTTCGCGACGGCCGACCGTCGGCTGGACGAGGCCGGGCAACTGGACGACCCGTCGTCCCGGCCGTACGTCCTGGGCCACCGCGCCGCGTCGGCGGCCTTCCAGGGCCGGACGGCGCAGGCCGTGCCCCTGTACGAGGAGGCGCTGGCCGCTCACGAGGCGGCGGGCGAAGGACCGCAGGGGCTGTTCTGGCTGTTCCAGGTGGTGATCGCACAGGTCCGCCTCGGAAACCCGCACGCGGCGGAGGAGACCGGCCGACGCGCGACGCGCCTCGCGGAAGCGTCCGGGGAGCGGCTGTACGGGGCCTACGCGAAGTGGGCGCTGGGCTACGTACGCTGGGCCCGGGGCGACCGGCAGGAGGGTACGGCCCTGACGCGGGCCGCGCTGGAGATCCTGCGGGGCTTCAACGACTACGCCGGGACCGTGGCGGCCCTCCAGGTCTTCACCTGGATCACCGCGTCCCGGGGCGACCACGAGCGGGCGGCACGGCTGCTGGGCGCCGTACACGCCCTGACCAGGGACATCGGCGACAGCCCCGTCTGCGCGCTCGGCGGGCACCGCGCACGCTGCGAGGAAACGGTCGTCTCCGCGCTGGGCCCGGCCGGGTACGAGAGGGCCTTCGCGGAAGGCGCCCGGCACGACAGCCCGGCCCGGGCCATCGCCCTCGCCCTGGACGACACCGGGCAGGACGGGGGCACGCCGAGCCCCCTGAGCCGCCGGGAGCGGGAGGTCGCCGCGCTCGTCGCCCAGGGCATGACCAACCGCCAGGTCGCCGCCGCGCTGAACCTGTCACCGCGTACCGCCGACCGCCATGTCGAGAACATCCGGACCAAGCTCGGCTTCACGTGCCGGACGCAGATCGCGGCGTGGTGGGCGGAGAGCCCGGCGCCGTAGAACCGGGCGGCCCCGGCGGACGGGGTGAGGCCGGGTTCGTGGTCTCGCCGTTCAGGACGGTGTGCCGATGACCTCGGATTCTCCCTCCGGCGTGGCCCGCCCGCCCGCGCTGAGCCGAGCGCCGGGCGTGCGGTCTGCCGGTGCGCCACCGGCGCGGCAGCGAACGACGTCCACCGTGCTGCGGCAGACCGGTGTCCCGCGGCAAGCTTCTTGCCTCGGTTCAGTCGGCCGTGGCCGGGCCGAACCAGGTGGTGAGGGCGGTCCGGAGGGCGGCGGGGTCGGGGGTGGCGTCGGCGTGTGCGGTCCAGGCGACGTGGCCGTCGGGGCGGATGAGGAGCGCGGCGGGGGCGGGGGTCTCGTCGACCGGCCAGACGGGCCAGTGGTCGGCCGTGGACCGGGCTTCGACGAGGTCGACGCGATCGGCCCAGCTCTCGGCCGTGGCCGCCAGCGCGGTGTCACCGCGGAGGTCGAGCAGCACGGGGCGCGCGGTGCGCAGCAGTTCGACGACGCGACGCCGGCCGTCACCGGTCTTCAGATCGACGTCGGGGACCCGGCGGCCGGTCAGCGGATGGTCGTCGCTCATCGGGTAGCGGAGGTCCAGCGCGGTGATCATGCCACCCAGGTGCCGGTTGACGTCGTCGTATTCGATGAGCGAACGGAGTACGTCGCGCAGCGCGTCGGTCTGCGGGCCCGGACGCGTCAGCGCCGCCTGTGCCCGGGTGTTGTGCAGCACCCGTTCCGCGACGGGATACCGCTCGGCGTGGTAGCTGTCCAGCAGGATCTCCGGCGCCCGGCCGTGCACCACCGAGGCGAGTTTCCAGCCGAGGTTGACCGCGTCCTGGACCCCCAGGTTCAGTCCCTGGCCACCTGCCGGGAAGTGGATGTGAGCCGCGTCGCCCGCCAGCAGCACCCGGCCTTCCCGGTACCGCTCGGCCTGCCGGGCCGCGTCGCCGAACCGGGAGATCCAACGGGGGCCGTGCATACCGAAGTCGGTGCCCGCGATCCTCAGCAGCGACTCCCGCAGCTCCTCGAACGTCACCGGTTCTCTCTGGCCGGCGACACGGTCGTACGCCGTGGTGATCACCCGGTACCAGCCCGGCTCGAAGGCGAACACCGAGAAGTCACCGGCCGTCCGCCGCTGCATGAAGAGCGGTTCGGCGGGTGGATCGGCGAGTTCGACGTCGCCGAGCAGCGCGGTCACTGTCGCCGGGGTGCCCGGGAAACCGATGCCGGCGAGCTTGCGCACCGCGCTGCGCCCGCCGTCGCAGCCCACGAGGTAGCGGGCGCGCAGCGTCGAACGTAAGCCCTCCGGTCCGCCCACTTCGACCTCGACGTCGGAGTCGTGCTGTCGGATCCCGATCACCTCGGACGACCAGCGTACCTGTACGCCGAGCTCGGTGGCCCACTCCTCAAGCAGCCGCTCGATGTGGGACTGCAGGAGCACCAGCGACCGGGGATGCCTGGTCGCGAACCGGTCGAAGTCCAGCCACAGCCCCGAGAAGTGCCCTATCGGGCGCGGTGTGCCGGCCGCCAGGAAGCGGTCCAGGACGCCCCGCTGGTCCAGTACTTCCATGGTCCGGGCGTGCATTCCGCCGGCCCGCGACTCACCGGTCCGCGCGGCGAGCCGGTCGGCCACCACCACGTCGACCCCCGCCAGCCGTAGTTCGCAGGCAAGCATCAGGCCCGTCGGTCCGGCGCCCGCGATCACCACATCCGTGTCGGTCATCTGTACTTCCCCTGTTCAGGTTCGGCTTCCAGCCGCGCGTATCTAACGACGTTAGAAACCCTAACGCCGTTAGAGAGTGTCTCTAACGGTGTTAGGGTGTCAAGGGCCCAAGAAGGAGGGAGCAGGATGAAGATCAACGCCGAGGTGATCGCCCGGACGGCGTTGCGACTGCTCGACGACGTCGGCCTCGACGGGCTCACCATGCGCCTGATCGCCCAGGACCTCGGCGTACGAGCTCCCACCCTCTACTGGCACATCAAGAACAAGCAGGACCTGCTCGACGCCATGGCCACCCTGGTGTACGTCGATGCGGCCGAGAGGCTGGAGCCACCCCGCGACGGCTCCTCCTGGGAGGACTGGCTCGCCGACTGGGCCCGCCACCTGCGCCAGGCGATGCTGAGCCATCAGGACGGAGCACGCGTCCTCGCCGGCACCTACGTGAACCACGAGACCGTGCACCGGGCGGTGGAGCTGAACCTGCGAAACCTGCGGGATGCCGGCTTCACCCTCAGCGAGGCGGCACGCGGTTTCCCGGCGGTCCTGCACTACACCATCGGCCACACCATCGAGGAGCAGGCCCACACCAGCACGGCGTACGGCGACGACAACCCCTACGCCCCCGAGCGGCTCGCCGCGATGATCGACGCCGAACGCTTCCCCCTCACCGCCCAGGCGTCGAGCGACCTGCTCGGCATGGACGGCGACGTCGGCTTCGAGTACGGGCTTCGCATCATCGTCCTCGGTCTGCGCGCCGTCAGGGACGAGCGGGAGCGCGGCTGACCCGGTCGCGGCGCTTGAAGACGCTATGCAGGCCGACGCGGAAGGGCCATCTCGGCCGCCATCACCCGGCAGACTCCGCCCCGCCTACGGAACTTGCCACGCCGGCCTCCCCCAGCGCGTACGGCCCGATGCGGCCGGCCTTCGCCGCAGGGACGTCGACCTCGACAACCTGCGCGTCTGCGTTCGCCTCACCGAGCCGGAGCGTATGAAAGGGGCGCCGCGTCCAGGCCCACACCAAGTCCGGGGCGGACACTGCGATTCTTCCCGTCTTCCTCCGCCACGAGCACCGTTGGGAGTCGTACGCCGAGCCGACCCCCGATGGGCTGCTCTCCGCCGGCGAGCAAGGTGCTCCCTTCCACCGCAGCACCTTCGGCCCAAGGCGCGGTAGATCGTCGGCATCCCCGAGCGCTTCCGCTTCTACGACCTCCGCCACCGGCCAAACGCTGTCCACCCGCTCCGGTGCCCCCCCTCAAGGACACGACGGTCAGCGCCGGGCGGCCCTCCGAGAAGGCCACGCTGATCTGGGCCTTGATCGTGGAGCGGGTGACGAGAATCGAACTCGCGCTCTCGGCTTGGGAAGTTGCGATCATTTTGGGCTGGTCCGGGTGCTGACCTCGTAGAACTGCTTCGGCGCGAATTCCTCCAGGTCGACCACCGCAGCGAGGTTAACCCTTGCATTAACATCGGGACCGTGGCTCAATGGGAAGTGGTTCTCGTCGGGGAGGTCGCGGCGTGGTTCGAGGCACTGGCCGAAGAGGACTGGGACAGCTCTGAACAGGTAGAAGACGCCATCGACATGCTGGCGGCAACGGGCCCGACGCTCGGCCGTCCGCTGGTGGATCGGATCAAGGGTGCTGAGAACCATCACCTGAAAGAGTTGAGGCCGGGATCATCCGGGAGCAGCGAGATCCGCATCCTCTTCGCGTTCGATCCGGTGCGCCGGGCAGTCCTGCTGGTGGCCGGCGACAAAGCTGGAAACTGGCAGCGCTGGTACGACATCAACATTCCGCTTGCTGAGAAGCGGTACCAGGCACATCTGGCTGATCTTGAAATCAGGGAGTACGAATGAGCACGGTGAGCTGGGAGGAGACCAAGCGCAAGGCGCGCGAGCGGCGTGTGGCCTCGGGGCTGCCGGTGCGGTCGCCTCAGGAGAAGCAAGCGGCCATGGACCGGTTGACCGCTGAAGTGCGCGCTCACAAGCTCGCGGAGGTCAGGCGTGAACAGGCGCTGACTCAGCGCCAAGTGGCCGCGTCAATGGGGGTCTCGGCACCTCGGGTCTCCGCCATCGAGCACGGTGAATTGGATCGCGCGGAGGTCGCGACTCTCCGGGCCTACGTGGAAGCGCTCGGCGGTCGACTGCGCGTAGTCGCAGACTTCGGGGACGCGGAGTACACCGTCGCCTGAGACGCGCGCCGAACCTCTCGCCAACCAGCAAGGCCCGGGTCTCTGGCCTGGAACGGAAGAGCGTCTGACCCGCAATGTGGCGGTGATCGATCCCCGCTCTTCCGGGACCGCTTGAATCTCCGCCCACGAAAGTCAGCCACGATGTCGGGTGCGACGACTGATCAGGCGCGCGTGTGCCAGAGCACCCACCGCTGGGCCTCAGCCAAGCTGTTACGCAGGTGAAGTCGCGATGCGCCACAGAGGCGCGTCGTACTGCTCCGGGCGGTTGTCGAGCAGCAGCCGCCGTAGGGCATGGTGCTGGCCGCCGTTGAGGTTCAGCACCTCGGTGATGTGCCGGAACGTCGTATGCGTGACCCCACGGCCGCGCGCCTCGGCCTCGAACCGGGCGAGTTGGGACAGGACTGCCTTCGGGTCCAGCTCCTCCCATGGCCGCGCCTTGAGCCAAGTCGCCTTGTTCCGTTCGTAGTCGACCTCGGAGTACCCGCAGATCTCCCGACTCAGCGCCTCGACTTCCTCCAGGCTCCCCGTCGACATGATCGCGCGGGCCAGCTGGTTACGGCTCAACGCCTCGTCCATATCGACCTCATGGACCGTGGGCCCCTTGTCGGTCAAGGGAACGGGCAGCCCCGCGTCACGTACCTCGCAGATGCCCCGCGCACCCCGGGCCGTCGCCGCGAGCATCCCCGTAGCCTCGGACGGATGCCACTCCAGGACCGGGCCGACCGGCTCCACGTCCTTCGCCGTGAAGGCGTGAACGAGCGGGCCCAGCACCCCCCGCAGCTCATCGGCCGACAACTCACCGTCCAGACCAGGCCCCGCCACCAGCAGCCGCACCGGCGCCTCGACCTGACAACACGCGGCCAGCGCAAGAGCATCGGCGAGCGGACTCCTGAGCGTCGGCTCATCCCCCCTGGCCAAGATGTCCCCGCCGACGTCCAACAGGTCGACCGACTCAGGCCCCAAACGCCGGATCAGCTCTTCGAGTTGACGCGTGACCCCCTCGACTCCCCGGTGCGGGTCGATCAAGGCCAAGGTCTGTGGTACTTCTGCTGCGAGTCGCGGAAGGGTGGAACCCGCCGGAGCGATCGGACGGGCCGTCGCCGGCACCCCGAAGACAGCTGGGGTGAGCTGTTCGAGCCCGGTGAAGTCGTCCGCTCTTCGCGGCCCCGGTACCGGATCGATCAGGAGGCGATCCCATGAGTAGGTGAAGATGACCGCCAGGCTGTCAACGCCGTAGAGGGCAGCGCTGAGCATGGAAGCGGCGACGGTGTCGCCCCCTCCTCCTGCCGCGACGATCAACCTCGTCATGAGATCACCCCACGGGTTCGAACTGCTGCCCACCCAACCCTATAGTGGCTAGAGGCTATAGCCACTTGACCGCCATATGACCGAGGGGGATCAATGCCGCAGATCGAAGAGACCCAACCGAAGTATCTACAGATCGCGCACTACATCCGTGACCAGATCCTCCGGGGCGACCTGCGGCCAGGGGACGAAGTCCCTTCGGAACGGCAGTTGGCGGCGGACTGGAAGGTGTCGCGCCCCACGGCCGCACGCTCGCTGGAAGCCCTGAGTCATCAAGGACTGGTCGAGAAACGCCAAGGGTCCGGCACGTACGTACGAAGCCTCGAAGTCAACCGGCGCGCACGCGAGTTGTACGGCCGGGCCCGGCAGACCGGGAAGATCTACACGCCCGGCGAGTACGCGGTGATCACGGCGGCCGGCTGGCAGGAAGCCCCCGGCCACGTCGCCGAAGCGCTGGGGCTGGCGAAGGACTGCCGCGCCGTACGCCGAGAGCGCGTGACCCACGACCAGGACGGCCCGATCACACGGTCCACCTCATGGTTCGCGCCGGACGTCGGGCAGAAGGCTCCCGCCCTCACGGCGCCGGAGCGCATCCGGGAAGGCACCCTGATGTACATCGAGAGCATGACCGGCCGTCAGGGGAGTTACGCCGAAGACCGCATGTGCGCCCGGCAGGCGACCGACAGTGAAGCCGCTGACCTCCGGTTGGAGCCCGGCTCGGCGGTCCTGGTCGTCCATCACGTCGTCTACGACCTCCAGGACCGGCCGCTGGAGTTCGCCGAAGCCACCTACCCGCCTGATCGCTGGGCGTTCGAACAGGGCTACCCGCTCACCTGATGGGTCGTGAGTTGCTCGAATCGCTTGCACACTCCAAGTGGCCAATGCCACTATCCATTAAGTGGCTAAGGCCACTTGATTGGAAGGGGGCATGGGTGACGGGTCGGCGGCCTGAGCGGGGCTCGCGCTCAGCCTGTCGGGGATGCCGAGGGCACGGTGGGAAACGCATCGGTTCCCGTACGGCTCTTGCGCTCTCCACGGCCGGTGATCACGCCTATGCACCGTTACGGAGACGCTGCCTCGACCGCGACGGCAGTGGCAGCGGCAGCGGCAAGGAGTGAGCACGAATGGTCTACATGATCGACCGTTACCCCTCCCCGGATTCGCCTCGCCTGGGGGCGATGATCCTGCGCCCGGAAGCGGAGTCCGTACCTCGGGCGCGGCGCTGGTTCCGGAAGTTCATCGCCCCGTACAACCCGGCTTGCTCGGTCGACGACTGCGCGCTGATGATCTCGGAGTTGGTGACCAACGCGATCGTCCACGGGCAGCCGGAAGACGAGTCGGACGCGGAGACGGAGGACGAGTGGCGCGTACGCGTGGAATGGTTCCGCGACGACACAGACCTTCGGGTCGAAGTCCATAGCCCGGGGTCCCCGACAAGCGTGCAGATGCGACGCCCGCCCGCCGACGACACGCATGGGCGCGGCCTGTTGCTGGTCGACTCCATCGCCGACTCGTGGCACTACGGCCCCAGCCCCTTCGGCGGAACCAAGGTCTCCTTCGTCGTTGCCGACGCCTGGCCGCTGGAAGACTGACCGTCATGACCGGAATACGCTCCGCTGGGTATTCCAGCCACCGACGACGAACGGACCAAGCGCAACCCGTGCCGGATCAAGGGCGCCAGAACGCTGCATCGCCACCGTCCCCCAGGCCGACGAGCTCGCCGACCGCATCGGCTTGCGCTGGCGCCTCATGGTCGCCCTCGGCGCGTACGGGCCTCTCCGCCCAGGGGAGTTGGCGGGTCCGCGTCGCCGGGACGTGGACGTAGCGGCGCTACGGATCTGGCGCGCGACAACTGAACGACCGCGCACAGCAAAAAGGCCCGGGTCTTCGACCTGGGCCTTCACTATGGAGCGGGTGACGAGAATCGAACTCGCGCTCTCAGCTTGGGAAGCTGCGGGCCTATAAGGACCTACCAGCCTGCTGACCTGGGTGAACGGCTGGTCAGTGCCCTCGTTGGTTATGGTGGTTTTCGCCGTGGCTCCCCTCTGTTCCCCCTCGATCTGGTGCGCTTGTGGTGCTACGGACTTCAGTGCCGGAGGCCACGAGTACGCTTGGGGCTCCTCCGGGGATCTGGTGCGGTTGTGATGCAGGTTGTGCATCACGCAGAGGCGACCAAGCCCAGGACCTGTTCAACGTCATCACGCGTCCGGCTGGCCATCGCAAGAGCACATACTGAGCACTCACCTCGGCGGTAGCATGAGAAGACCGTACGTTTGAGGGGGAATACATGTCGTCGCACGTCGTCTCCTACTTGCTGGACGAGAAGACCACGGTCGGTTTCGAGATTGAGCCAGGCGACGACTTCCGCCCTGTCGGAGCGGAGCAAACCGTTGCTCGTGTCCGTGAGGCTGTACAGCCTGCTGTTCAGGCGGCGCGTAGCGTGCTCGACGAGCTGGCAGCGATGAAACCCGGTGAGATTCAGCTCAAATTCGGCATCAAGGTCAGCGGCAATGCCAACTGGCTGGTTGCAAAGGCCGCAACCGAGGCGAATTTCGAGGTCACTCTGACATGGCGGAATGAAGCAGCCTCGCCAGGACCCGACGCACAGTAGCAATAACGGGGCAAGCGCGGAACGCCGGCGGGAAAATCAATCATGGACAATCAGCCCAGCAGGCCCACAAATGACACTTGGGTTGCTGCCGTCCATCGCGCCGAGAACGACGAAAGATCCCTCGGATCTGCTTTCGTTTTGGATGTCCACCGCCTTGTCACCTGTGCCCATGTAGTGGCGAGCTTTGCCGAATCCGGAGCTTCACTCTGGGTCGCTTTCCCTAAGGCGGAGGAGAGCGACACTATCCGAGTGCGGGTTCGGGAAATCGTCCTGCCGCCACCGCAACTCCAAGGCACCCAAGACGTAGCGATTCTTCGACTAGTAGAGCCCATGCCAGCTACGCGAGTTCCCCAGCTACGCTGCCCGACGCCAGCCGATCTGGTCGGTCGGGACTGGTGGGCATTCGGTTTCCCGGGCGGCGAACAACTTGGCAACTCAGCTGCCGGAGTGGTCGGCGAGGCCCTCGGATACGGCTGGATACGACTAGACACTCACTCTCGGTACGTCGTTAAGTCTGGATTCAGCGGTTCCGCTCTGTGGTCACCTGAGTACGACGCGATTGTAGGCATGGTTGGTCAAGCGGGCGGCGAGGGCGACGGGCGCGCCTTGTCTCTCTGGAAGATCGACCGCATTTTCCCAGACGAGGGAATTGATGATCTTGCAGCGTGGTCGGTCGAGGCGGCTGGAGAGTCCGCTCTCGCCTCTTGGGGATGGTCCCTTCAGAGCGACCCAGAAGCTGGACGCCACTGGCGCCCGCGCGCCCGCGGGGTCAGCATCGAAACCGAGAAGGGCTTCCGCTTCCGTGGGCGGACAGCGGCCCTGACGGCCATCACTGATTGGATCAACCGCACGCCAGAGCGGAAAGCCCTCGTCGTCACGGGGTCTCCTGGCGTGGGTAAGTCCGCTGTTCTGGGACGGATCGTTACTACAGCAGACCGGGAGATTGCTGACCAGCTACCGATTGACGACACAGCTATGCGTGCACCAATTGGCTCAATTTCCTGTGCCGTGCATGCCAAAGGCAAGACAGCTCTCGACGTCGCGGTCGAGATCGCGGCAGCTGCCTCGGCTGCCTTGCCGGACAGCATTGATTACCTACCAGAACTGCTGCGCGAGGCGATTTCGTCCCGCCTCCCAACTAATGAAAATAGTCCTCGCCACCCGTTTAATGTGGTCATCGACGCACTTGATGAGGCAGCGACCCCACAGCAGGCGCGTTTGATCATTCGGCGGATTGTGGTGCCGTTGGTGGAGACCTGCGCTGACCTTAACCTCCGTGTTGTGGTGGGAAGTCGACGCCGAGATGACTCCGGTGACTTGCTTTCTTCCTTTGGTAGAGCTAAATCGCTTATGGACCTAGATCAACCCGATTATTTCGATCAGGAAGATCTAGAAGACTATACTCTTGCCACCCTCCAACTGTTGGGTGACGAACGGCGAAACAATCCTTACACCGACGACAGTGTTGCCGAACCAGTCGCCAGGCGAATCGCCGAAATGTCCGACCGTAACTTTCTTATAGCAGGGCTCGTGGCGCGGGCACATGGGTTGCATGACCAAGAACCTGTCCAGCCCGATAAGATCGCCTTCATCCCAACGGTAGACGGAGCCCTGCGTGACTACCTCGACCGCATCCAGCCGGTTGATGGCTGCTCAGCGCAATCTGTGCTTACGGCCCTCGCCTTTGCAGAGGCTCCGGGATTCTCCATCAGGCTGTGGAGTATGGCGATCGTCGCGCTTGGCGGGTCGAACGTTGCAGACAGAAGCCTCGCCGCGTTTGCCCGCTCCTCGGCAGCAAATTTCCTTGTGGAGTCGGGCGGCGGGCAGGAATGGGAAACTACCTATCGTCTCTTCCACCAGGCGCTCAACGATACATTGATCAGTGCGCGGTCCGACCTGCATCCCCGACGTGAGGACGAACGAGGGCTCACCCGAGCCATGATCGCAGAAGGGAAACGAAGTGGTTGGACGAATGTGGATTCATACCTGAAACGTTCGCTGCCTGCGCACGCTGAGATCGGTGCAGCAGTGGACGAACTGTTGACCCAAGATGAGTATCTCCTCCATGCGGATTTGCGTCGACTTCTTCCAGTAGCAGATCGCGTAGCTTCTGATCTCGCTCGCACTAAGGTGAAACTCATTCGGCGCACGCCCCAGGCATTCAATGCCGATCCTGGCCAGCGTCTGGCTCTCTTCAGCGTGACAGAGACTGAGCAACGCCTAGGCCACGTCTACCGCGACCTTCCAGAATTTGCCCCATATCGGGCTCGTTGGTCCACCGTGCTGCCTGGCAGCGAGGAGGCCGTTCTCGACGGCCATACACGTTGGGCTTATGTCCTTTGCGCGTTCAATCTCGAAGGACAGGAACTTCTGGCTAGCGCGGGTGGTGACCGCACCCTACGGATCTGGGACCCAATCCTTGGCGAGGCTGTGCATGTTATGGAGGGGCACTCGGACGAGATTCGGTCCATCGTTCCCATCCGCCTTGGAGCAGTGGAATCGCTGGCCACCACTGGCCGAGACGGGACCATCCGATTTTGGGACCCGTTGACCGGCGAAGCCGTTCATATTTTATCCGGAGATCCCGGAGGTTATTCGACCCTCTGCTCGATTAATCGGAGTGGGCAGACGCTGCTTGCTGCGGCAAGGTCGTCGGATGCGGTAATTCAACTGCTCGACCCCGAGTCTGGTCAGGAGGTCGCTGTACTCGATGGGCACGGCCAGTGGGTTACCGATCTCTGTGAAATCATCGTGGATGATGTTCCTCTGCTGGCCTCCAGTGGCGAGGACGGGACTGTTCGGCTATGGGACCCCAGCGACGGAACAAGCCGCTGGGTCGTGAGTGATGATGGCGCATGGGATGGGGTTTGGATCCGGACGTTGTGCGCGATCGAGGTCGGCGACCGCACGTTGCTCGTGGGCGGCGGATATGACCCTGCAATTCAGCTTTGGGATCCACGTGATGGCACGGAGGTTGGACTACTCACAGGGCACGACGGGGCTGTTTTCGCCGTGTGCGCTGCAACGCGCGATGGTGAGCCTGTGTTGATGAGTGGAGGTGATGATGGGACACTTCGACTCTGGTCTCTGGAGAGTAAGAGTGAGCTCGCTGTGTGGTTCGGGCACGCTGGCGCGATTTACTCTGTATCTGCGATCCATACAGAGCCACAGCTCCGATTCGCCAGCACTGGTGACGATCGTTCGATCCGCATTTGGGATCCTGCTACCGGCAGACAGACTGAACTAATAGAGAACAAGCCAACTCAGCTGTTCGATGATGCCTGCGTGCTTCGAGCCGAATCCGGGCTACTTGCCGCGACCAGGAGAGTCGGTAATGATTTCATCGATATCCGGGATCCCATGTCATGGGAAGTGGTGCGCAGAATGCCCGCAGAGGATGCGTCGGCAATGTGCAGGATCACAATCGATGGGCAAGCTTTTCTTGCGGTCGCCGGAAAGCAGTTGCAGATTTTGGATCCACAAGTTGGTCGTCAAGTCCGGGCGTTCAAGTATCGTTTTGTGCCGTACAGTGGTGTGGCCTCCTTGTGTGCAATCAAGGTTGGTTCGGTACCAGTGCTGGTTGCATCTTACGGAAACTCCCTTCACTTCTGGGACGTAACGCGTGAGTATCCTGTCCACTCTTTTAAAGTGGGAATCGGGGCGGCATGGAATATCTGTCCCGTTCCAGTTCGTGGACGGCTTGCGATTGCTGGCTTGAGCCTTACCGGCCGACGGGTTCAGGTCTGGAATCCCGCCTCGGGTGATATAGTGGCTCAGCTGGAAATTGAGCGATCTGTAATTACATCACAATGTGTCGTCAAGGTGGGCGGTAAAATTCTGCTAGCGACCGGTCATGACAGTGGCGACATTCGGCTTTGGGACCTTGACCACGAGAATTCGATGGCCATACTTGAAGGACACTCTGCCAGGGTTCAGCAGCTATGGGTGTCAAATATCGAAGGCTGTGCCGTGCTGGTAAGCGCTGGCGATGATCGCACCCTGCGCATCTGGGATCCAGCCAATTATCGCCTTCTTGTCGATATGCCTATGAATTATCCGATTGAGTGGGTGGCTCAGGCGGGTCCATATATCACAGCAAGCCTAAATGCGGGAATGATAGGTGTTACGCTGGAGAGCGTTTCAGGAATTACCGATCAGGTCTCGACCAAGGCTTCCGAATTGATGTCGACGAGTCTCACCCGCCAAGCGTGATGAGTAGTTGCCGCCGAAGGTCCATGACTCGGTCGGTGGAAGGGCTTTGGGCTGGAGCTGCTTTGGGGCGAGTAATCATGGCCCCGAAGCTTCCGGCGCGTCCGGCAGTCTGTGGACCTGCCCGGTAAAGCACGACGTTGGGGCCATGATCTTCGAGGCTCGCCCCAAAGTGGCTGCCTAAAGCCGTGGAACCGACCGCCCCAGCCACGACGTACCCCTTCTCTGACCTCATGCACGACGTGCCTGCTGATTGGGCGGGCGGGGGCCGACGGCCGTGCCGAGCGGGGCGGAGACAGGAGCGCGGGCGCGGACGGCGGCCCCCGCCCGCCCGGAGGAGCGAAGCGACGACGGGTGCTTGAACCAGTAGAGAAAGTTGTAACGCACCTTCGTCCGGGGCTATGTGGAGAATCCTCGGGCCACGATGACCATGATGGTGACGACCCACAAAGCCGCGCTGACTGTGATGGCGATCGCCCGTGCTCTGCTCATGCTGGCTCCAACTCGGCGGGATCTGCCGACCACTCGACTCCGCCGTTCACGGGTCGTACGAACGCCTTGGTCTGTGCATGGCGGTCTCCTATATTGATCAGAAACTCATGGGGTTCTCGTCCAGGACGTAGCGGACGTGCGGGCCGCCGAAGTAGCCGCGGACGATGTGCGGCTGACGCTGACGCCTTCGGAAGAAGCGGCGGGTCTCGGCGGCGAGTTCGGCCTGGTCCCGGGCCCGGTGCTGCTTGGGCAGGCTGTGCTTAAGGTCCGCGTTGACCAGCTCGTCGGGGTTCAGCTCGGGCGAGTACGGCGGCAGGAAGTGCAGTTCGACATCGTCGGGGTGGGCGACGAGCCAGTCGCGGACCTTCTTGGAGCGATGGGCGGAATGCCCGTCGACCACGAGATGGACCTTGCGGTCGAAGTGGCCGGCGATCCGGTCCAGGAAGCGGCACATCACCTCGGCGGTGAAGCTCTCGGTGAAGACCATGAAGTGCATCCGCCCTCTGGTGCTGATCGCCGACATCGCGTTGACCGAGAACCGGTTCCCGCTCCGCCGCACCACGGGCGTCCTGCCCTTCTCGCCCCAGGTACGGCCGGTGACCTGGTCGGAACGGATGCCGACCTGGTCGGCGAACAGGATCTCGCCGCCGTCCCTCTTCGCCTTCGCCCGGATCGTCGGCCAGGTCTCCTCGTGCCAACGGCGCACGGCCCGCGGGTCCTGCTCGACGGCCCGCTTGTCCGGACGCTGGAAGGACAGCCCCCACCGCCTGAGGTACTTGCCCACCCCCGGCTCGGTCAGCCGCAGCCGGTACAGCTTCGCGATCAGGTCACCGATCAGCCGCCGAGTCCACAACTGCCCGCTCAAGCCCACGTCGCAGGGCCGGTGATCGAGGATCGCCTGCCGCAAGGCGGCCTGCTCGGCCTCCCCGAGCACCTGATGCACCCCGACCGGCTTGCCGCGCGGGCGCATGACCAGCGCTTCCCGGCCGCCGGCCTGCCACTTCACCCACCAGATGTCGACCGCCTTCAGCGACACCCCGAAGAGTGCCGCCACCTCCTCACGGTCCCGCCCCGCCACCAACGCGGCCACCGCCCGCAGCCGCAGGGCCTCCTGCGCCGACGGCGACAGATGCCGCGCGTCCCCCACCAGATCACTCACACCCCACCAACGACCCAGAACCCAAACCGTTTCGGATCAATAGGGCTGGCCGGGTCCACCCAATCGGCGATCACGTCCGTCAGGATGCCGCTGCGGACACCGTCAGTGACCTTCTGGCCGATGAGCTGTGCCGTGACCATCACTCGCCCCTCTCCGGTTCCTCCGGGCTGTCCAGGAGCCGAACGACCTGAGGCAGACCCGCTGCATCAGGGGCCGTTGCGTGATCACGTTTCGTCCGGAGTGTCGTGCTGGCCCGCCCTTGGAGGGGACATCCCGGTTCGGGCGGGGGCGGACGCGGTGCAGGCACGGTCTCAGTGATCATGTGAGTGTCGAAGTCCCATGAACACCTGGCGAGTCCGTGCCTGCTCCTGCATCTTCTCCCATACCCACCGTGCTGGCCCAACTGGGCCGGACTGCCGCGCCCATCCCGCTGGCGGACGCGGTCGCACTGTCCGGTTTCCTGGATCTGGTGCCCGACCCGCGAGGCGTCCGTGGCCGCCGGTACCGGTTGTCCGCCCTGGTCGCCGCGGCCGCGGCGAGTGTCCTGGCCGGTGCCCGCTCGCTCACCGCGATCACGGAATGGATCAGCGACGTCCCCGCGTGGGCCTGCCGGGTTCTCGGCTTCCCCACCGACCCGCTCTCCGGCACCGTGTCCGTCCCGCACCCCCACACCCTGCGCCGTCTGCTCGTCCAGCTCGACGGCGACGCCCTGGACCGGGCGACCGGCGACTTCCTCACCGCCCGCGCCACCCCGGCCGGCCCCGGACTGCGGGCGATCGCTGTCGACGGCAAGGCCCTGCGCGGCTCGCGCACCCACGCCACCGGGCACGTCACCCTGCTCGCCGCGATGGACCACACCGGTCACGTCCTGGCCCAGCGCCAGGTCGCCGGCAAGAGCAACGAGATCCCCGCCTTCCGGCCCCTGCTGGACAGCGTCGACCTGACCGGCACGGTCATCACCGCCGACGCGCTGCACACCCAGCACGCCCACGGCACCTACCTCCGCGAGCGCGGTGCCCACTACATCGCCCAGGTCAAGGCCAACCATCCCGGCCTCTTCCACCGCGTCCGCCGCCTGCCCTGGCGCGAGATCACGCTCGACCACTACGACCGCACCCGGGCCCACCACCGCCTGGAGAGCCGGCGGCTGAAGACCGCCGGCTTCGCCCACCTCGACTACCCCGACGCGCGCCAGGCCCTGCAAGTCGTGCGCTGGAGGGCGGACTTCACCACCGGCAAGCTCACCATCGAGCGCGTCTACCTGATCACCAGCCTGCCGCCCGGCGCGGCTACCGGCGCCCAGCTCGCCGACTGGATCAGAGGGCACTGGAAGATCGAAAATCTTCTGCACCACGTCCGCGACCGCACGTTCCGCGAGGACGACTCCAAGATCCATGCCGGCCATCTCCCGCGCATCATGGCCGGCCTGCGCAACCTCGCCATCGGCGTCCACCGCCAGGACGGCCACACCAACATCGCCGCCGCCCTACGCCACACCGCTCGCGACTGGCGAAGGCCCCTGGCCGCCCTCGGCATCACCGGATGAATCCGGACAGACCTCGATCATGCAAGGGACCCTGCCCGCTGCATGCACGCGGTTCTCGGCGGCCTTGCCAGACGGCTTCACCGGGACCTCTTCGCACGCTTCTTGGGCCGGTAACAGGTGTAGTGCCGGTAGTCAGGTACGGCCTGCCCGTCCCCAATGTGGTCGGTGGCCAGCCGCACCGCCTTCTCCTCGGTGTCGATCGGCTCCTTGCAGTCGGCGCAGACGTACCCGGAAGGCGCATAGGTCGTGTACACGATCGGCGACACCTGCTCGCTTCCGCGCCGGTCGTCATCCCTGCTGGTCCTGTCAGACACTTTCCTCAACTCCTCTTGCTCTTCGACTCACTTGGGTGGCCATTGAGGTGGCCGACAGACACCGACCGTGCGAGGTGTTCAGAGCGGGGCGCCGCGTACAGCTCGGCAGTGACGGTGTGGCCCTGCCCGCTCCGATGCACGACGACCCGATGAGCAATCGCGCTGACCATCTCCAGCCCCCGCCCGTGCTCGGCGTCCTGCTCCTGGTGCTCGGCCTTCGGCGCCGTCCCGGTCTTGCCGTGGTCGGTCACGGAGACCGCGACGACCTGATCCGAGACCGCGAGCGCGAGGTGGAAGCTCCCGGCCTCCAACCCGCTGGCGGTGTGCAGGATCGCGTTCGCGCTCAGCTCGCTCACGATCAGCTTGGCGTCGTCGACGAACGGAGATCCGCGCAGAACATCCCGAGTCCACCGCCGAGCGCGACCAACTTCCTCCGGGAAGCCTGGGCAACTGAGCCCCCAGACCCTCACCTGACTCATATACTCGTGCATACAAGTTCCTTCGTGCTGGTAGGCCGCCATGTGCAGCGGGTTAGAGCTAGACGAGTTTCACGCCGTCATGGGCGCGAACGGCAGGCGGAGACGCCGAGTCCAACGCGTCCAGAACACGGATCGTGTACGCCTCATCGGCAAGCTCGGAGACTTCCTCGCGAGTGGCCCACCGCAGCGCGCGGGTCTCGGCGCCAGTAGTAGGGGTGCCGTCAGCCGCCTCGCACCGGAACACTAGCGAGACGATCAGCCCGGTCATGTTCTTGTAGACGCCAGTCAGCGTTGCGGGAAGGGCGATCTTGATGCCGGTCTCTTCGAGGACCTCGCGTTGAAGGGCCTCAGGGATGGTCTCCTCCCGTTCGAGGACACCCCCCGGCGGCTCCCACTTCCCGTTGTCCCGGCGCTGTATCAGGAGGGCCCGGCCACGGTTGTCGACGACGACCCCGGCCACGCTCACGGAGTGCGGGCGTTCTGTGCTCACGTACCTCGGCCCTCTCGGCTGGCTAGGCTCTCCACGGTAGCAACAACGCTCACCCGCTCGTCTAGATATCTAAAGGAGTACATGTGAGCCCTTCTCTCCCTTCGGGTCTCCTCGGCGGTCTCGATCCCACGAGTGACCGTGCGGTTTTCCGGCAGATCGCGGACCAACTCCGCGAGGCGATCGACCGTGGCCGCTTCAGCGAGGGGGAGAAGCTCCCGTCGGAGGCCGAACTGGTGGACCACTACGGGGTGTCCCGGATGACGGTCCGCAACTCCTTCTCGATCCTCCAGGGGGAGGGCCTGGTCCACGCGGAACACGGCAAGGGCGTCTTCGTCCGGCCGCGCCCGCCTGTTCGGCGTCTCGCCTCCGACCGCTTCGCCCGGCGCCACCGTGAACAGGGCAAGGCGGCGTTCATCGTCGAGGCCGACACCGTGGGCAGTCAGCCCCACGTCGACAGCATCGAGATCAAGGAAGTGAAGGCCAGCCCCGACATCTCCGCCCGCCTCGGCTCCGTGCGCCGAGTCCTCGCCCGCTACCGCCGCTACCTCCACGACGGCCGCCCGGTCGAGTTCGCCACCTCCTACCTTCCCCTCGACATCGCTCGCGGCACGCCGATCGCCGAACCCAACCCCGGCCCCGGCGGCATCTACGCCCGCCTCGAAGACCTCGGTCACCACCTGGACCACTTCGAGGAAGAGATCCGCTCCCGCATGCCCTCACCCGCTGAGGTCAAGACCCTCAACCTCGCGGCCGGCGTCCCGGTGTTCCACCTGATCCGCACCGCGTACGACACCGAAGGCCGCGCGGTCGAGGTCTGCGACACGGTCATGGCGGCCGACGCGTACGTCCTCTCGTACCAACTCCCGGCCACGTGACGACATGACCGGCGGTGGTGCGCGGGGCCGTTCCTCCGAACTCGTACACCCCAACACACTTGCTCATGTAGACGAGTAGATAGGGATGCGCTGTGCGCACCATCCGCGCAGAGACCTCCGCCGCGACGATCCTCCTGACCGAAACCCCCGAGCCGAAGGCTCGCGACCGCCAGACGAGCGAGAACGCGAAGGACGCCGTAACCGGCGAGGCGCTATGGAAGCCTGCGCCCCAGCCTCCCGACTCCGCGTCCTTGCGGCCCAAGCCGCCACCCGCTGAGAGATACGGCCGGTCCCACCCGAACGCCGCATCGCCACCGTCCCTCAGGCCGACGAGATCGCCGACCGCATCGGCCCGCGCTGGCGCCTCATGGTCTACCTCGGCGCGTACGGACCTTTCCGCCCAGGGGAGTTGGCGGGTCCGCGCCGCCGGGGTGTGGACGTAGCGGCGCTACGGATCTGGCGCGCGACAACTGAACGACCGCGCACAGCAAAAAGGCCCCGGTCTTCGACCTGGGCCTTCATCATGAAGCGGGTGACGAGAATCGAACTCGCGCTCTCAGCTTGGGAAGCTGATGTTCTACCATTAAACTACACCCGCACAAATTCGCCCCGGAAAGATCCGGCGGGCGACTGCTCCGTCACTCTACCTCATCAGGGGAGGCCAGTGCCGGAGGTGGAGTGGTGGAGGGGTGGTGTGGGGGATGGATTCGGGTGCGCGGCAAGGGAGTTGGGGCGTACCGTGGAGACCCGGAAGAGGAGCCGAGGAGTGCGGAGTGCCGCCTGGAGGCTCGTCCCTTTCATCCCGTAATGTGACGCCCGTCGTCACGGCATCCCGCCAGAGGTGACGCGGTTCTTGGGGAAGGGATTCCAGGACTTGATGGAGCGCACCGTCGTCCGTTGTGCCGATGGGCACGTATTCAGCACCGCCTCGTTCCCGATGCAGCAGGCCGACCGGCTCGGCCCGGGCCGCCTCGTCCGATGTCCCCGCTGCGCGCGGCTGCGCAGCGCGGTACCGGTCGTGGCACAGAAGCGGTAGCTCTCAGGTAGTACCCGGGTAGTACCCCGACGCGTGGAGCCGTCCGATTGGGGCGACTCCGCGCGTCTTGCGTATCCTCGGGGCGTGCTTCTCTCAGACAAGGACATCCGGGCCGAGATCGACGCCGGACGGGTACGGATCGATCCCTACGACGAATCCATGGTGCAGCCGTCCAGCATCGACGTACGACTCGACCGGTTCTTCCGGGTGTTCGAGAATCACCGCTACCCCCACATCGACCCCTCGGTCGAACAGGCGGACCTGACGCGGCTCGTGGAACCCGAGGGTGACGAGCCGTTCATCCTCCACCCGGGGGAGTTCGTCCTCGCCTCCACCTACGAGGTGATCGGTCTCCCGGACGACCTGGCCTCCCGCCTGGAGGGCAAGTCCTCCCTCGGCCGCCTCGGCCTCGTCACCCACTCCACCGCGGGTTTCATCGACCCCGGTTTCAACGGCCACGTCACCCTCGAACTCTCCAACCTCGCCACGCTCCCCATCAAGCTGTGGCCGGGTATGAAGATCGGCCAGCTGTGCATGTTCCGCCTCAGCTCCCCCGCCGAGTTCCCGTACGGCAGCGAGCGGTACGGCTCCCGCTACCAGGGCCAGCGCGGCCCGACCGCCTCGCGCTCCTTCCGTAACTTCCATCGCACCCAGGTATGAGGCGGGCGGCATGACCGACGTACGAGAGAACCTCAGCTACGACCGTTTCGGCACCGCCGTCCGCGAACTCGCGCAGACCATCGCCGACGACGGGTACGCGCCTGACGTCGTCCTGTCCATCGCCCGCGGCGGGGTCTTCGTCGCCGGCGGCCTGGCGTACGCGCTGGACTGCAAGAACATCCACCTGGTGAACGTCGAGTTCTACACCGGCGTCGGGACGACCCTCGACATGCCGGTCATGCTGGCCCCCGTCCCGAACGTCATCGACTTCTCCGACAAGAAGGT
Organism: Streptomyces saintjeani; assembly: GCF_055409605.1. Taxonomy (NCBI): domain Bacteria; kingdom Bacillati; phylum Actinomycetota; class Actinomycetes; order Kitasatosporales; family Streptomycetaceae; genus Streptomyces; species Streptomyces saintjeani. The sequence goes on from NZ_CP189624.1 coordinate 5,068,557, forward strand.
CCTGATCACGGACGACGTCGCCGACACCGGCAAGACCCTCAAACTGGTCCACGACTTCTGCCTCGACACGGTCGCCGAGGTCCGCAGCGCCGTCATCTACGAGAAGTCCCACTCCCTCGTGAAGTGCGACTACGTCTGGAAGCGCACGGACGACTGGATCAACTTCCCCTGGTCCGTGGAGCCCCCGGTGGTGAAGCGCTCGGGGCAGGTCCTCGACGCCTGAGGTATTACACGGGTACGACCACGAGGGCTTAGCGTCACATCGGCGCCGGGCCTTTGTCATACCCGTAGTACCTGAAACGTACCCGGCTGGATCGCGGAAGCCCCGAGCGTCCCGCTCCATGCGGAGACCAGCCACGCTCCGCGAAGGAACCTGTGGCCGATTTTCGCCTTACCCGGTCTCAAAACCGCAGGTCAGTGGCGCGGCAGGGCTGCTCTCGTCCGGATCTGTGCCGACGACCACAGCGAGCGGGGTACACGTAGGCTCATACTGAGTCATGACAAAGCCTGCTGCACCGAAGCGTCACCTGCCCACCAGCCCCTTCAAGGCCCCGGTCACACCGGCTCCCAAGCACTTCGCCGAGGGCGACCAGGTTACCCATGACGTGTACGGTCTCGGCCGGGTGATCAGCATCGAGGACCGTATCGCGGTGCTGGTGGATTTCGGTTCGACGCAAATGCGGATCTTGAGCCCGTACTCCAAGATGACCAAGCTGTAGGACCACCGCGCCCGGTCACGGCACTCCAGGCCCCCTCGGGGACCTGTAACGAAAGAGAGTCCTCTCATCGATCCGACGTCGCTGTTCTCCGCTCCGGAAAAGCAACCTCGCTGCTCCACCGCAGCGTCGCCGCCTCCGACGACAAACCCCTTCCAGGCCCCGGACTTCAAGGGGGACGACGTCTTCCTGTTCGACGATGCGCAGGATCCCGCCCCGGGCATGCGCTCGGCGCGCCACGAGGCGGCTTAGCTCCACGCAGGACGGTGACTTCGGCAGTCGGCCGTGGGGCGCGGCCGTCTCCGGTTCCGTCTCGTTCAGCCCCGGTCACGGTCGTTCGGACGAGATGGGGTCGCAGGTCGGTGTGGGACGTGCGGCCCCTGAAGGCAATGCCCCGGTCTGCCGCCTCGTCCAGGGTTTCGGCGGGCAGCCACGAACCGGTCGAGGCGCGAGCGAGCCCGAGGAGGACTCAGGTCGGCCGTCTGCCCAGGGCGGCGCCCGAACCGACGCCCGAATCGACGCCCGAATCGACGTCACCCGCTCCGTAGAAAGCCCCCAGGTCGAAGACCCGGGGGTTTTGTGTTGCCCGGATCCCCCTGCGCTCCGTCTACCGCCACCGGCCGACACGCCCCGCGCGAGAGATGTGACCTTCAGCGCGGCAGTGGAGTTTCGAGGTGCTCGCCGCTGTGCCGGCCGACGGCGGCGTCAGCAGCGGCGCACACCCCGTCGGTGGAGGTCACAGCGCTGTGGGCGGAAGCGCGGGCAGGAAGGGTCACCCTCGCGGCGAGCAATATCTGTTCCCGTGGAATGAGAAATAGGCGCGGGGCGCGGCGAGTATTCCTCGATCGTCGGCGGGGTCGGAATTATTGACCTTTCGAGGCCGATGGGACCGTGCTACTGTCGATCTCAGTTGCAGGTGTGGTTGCCAGAAGGTTTATTCCCGACGGGTTAATCAGCACGGCGACACGGAGTTCACGCAGGGTGAATTCCTGACACCGTCTCCGAAGGAGAATAGATATGTCTACTGGCACCGTGAAGTGGTTCAACGCGGAAAAGGGCTTCGGCTTCATCGAGCAGGACGGCGGCGGCCCCGACGTCTTCGCCCACTACTCGAACATCGCCGCCCAGGGCTTCCGTGAGCTGCTGGAAGGTCAGAAGGTGTCGTTCGACATCGCGCAGGGCCAGAAGGGCCCGACGGCCGAGAACATCGTTCCCGCCTGATCACCGGCACGCATTCTTCGCAGCTGGGGCCCGCACCTTGGGGTGCGGGCCCCAGCTTGCTGCATTTCAGGGCGCATCCCCTGTCGTACTGGCTCGTTCTCGCAATTCTCTGCGCCGCTCACCTGCTGCGGGAATTCCTTGATACGCGCCGCATCAAGGAAGGTTCCGCATGAATCGCACGCGCACAAACACCTACACCCGTGGCCGCTCCGGCGCTCCGCACCGCTCCAGGCCCCAGGGAAACCGGCAGGCCGTACAGGGCGAGTTCGCGCCGCCGAAGACGATCACGCCGGCGCTCCCCGCCGTCGAGGCGTTCGCCGAACTCGCCATGCCCGCGCGGCTGTTGGCCACGCTGGGCCACGAGGGCGTGACCGTACCGTTCCCGATCCAGGCGGCGACCCTGCCGAACTCCCTGGCCGGTCGTGACGTACTCGGCCGGGGCCGTACCGGCTCGGGCAAGACCCTCGCTTTCGGCCTCGCCCTGCTGGCCCGTACGGCGGGGCGGCGGGCCGAGCCGCGGCAGCCGCTCGCGCTCGTTCTCGTCCCCACCCGCGAGCTGGCCCAGCAGGTCACCGACGCGCTCGCGCCGTACGCCCGGTCCGTGAGCCTGCGGCTGGCCACCGTCGTCGGCGGGATGTCCATCGGCAGGCAGGCCGGTGCGCTGCGGGCCGGGGCCGAGGTGGTCGTCGCGACGCCCGGGCGGCTCAAGGACCTCATCGACCGGGGCGACTGCCGGCTGGACGAGGTCGCCGTCACCGTCCTCGACGAGGCCGACCAGATGGCCGACATGGGCTTCATGCCCCAGGTCACCGCCCTGCTCGACCAGGTGCGTCCCGGCGGGCAGCGGATGCTCTTCTCGGCCACCCTGGACCGCAACGTCGACCGGCTGGTGCGGAACTACCTGCACGACCCGGTCGTCCACTCCGTCGACCCGTCGGCGGGCGCGGTCACCACGATGGAGCACCACGTCCTCCATGTGCACGACGAGGACAAGCACCGGACGACCACCGAGATCGCGGCGCGGGACGGCCGGGTGATCATGTTCCTCGACACCAAGCACGCGGTGGACCGGCTGACCAAGCACCTGCTGAGCAGCGGTGTCCGCGCCGCGGCCCTGCACGGCGGCAAGTCCCAGCCGCAGCGCACGCGCACGCTGGCCCAGTTCAAGAGCGGGCATGTGACGGTGCTGGTGGCGACGAACGTCGCGGCGCGCGGGATCCACGTCGACAACCTCGACCTGGTCGTCAACGTCGATCCGCCCACCGACCACAAGGACTACCTGCACCGAGGCGGTCGTACGGCCCGTGCGGGCGAGTCCGGCAGCGTCGTCACCCTGGTGACCCGTAACCAGCGTCGCGAGGTGAGCCGGCTGATGGCTACGGCGGGCATCACCCCCCAGGTCGCCCAGGTGCGGTCGGGCGAGGCGGAGTTGAGCCGGATCACCGGTGCGCAGGCCCCGTCCGGGGTGCCGGTCGTCATCACCGCGCCGGAGGCGGAACGGCCGCGTGGCGCGGCGTCCTCGTCCCGGGGCCGGCGCGGGCGCCGGGGGCAGGGCGGCGGGCGGCCCGGTGGCGAAGCGGCGCCCCGCAGGGCACAGCGGCGGACCGGCTACGGCTCGGCTGCCTAGAGCCGCGCCGCCCTCTCATACGTCGCGGGCCCGCCCCGCACATCACAGGCCCACCCCTTTCTCGCAGGAGGCACCTTGACGCCGGTTCGGACGCAGCACGATGGAGTGGTTCCCTCCCTCAAGGCCATGGCCGACGGCAGGGCCGCGTCCGGACCCCGGGTCTGTGACGACATGACCGTCGAGGTGGCGCTGTCCCTCATGGCCGGTGCCCGGGTCGACCACCTCGTCCTGTGCGACGGGGACGAGCAGAGCACGGGCCTGATCACCCGGGCCCGGCTCGCCGTTCTCCGCGACGGTCCCACCTACACGGACCGGCTGCGCCTGCGGGACGTCCTCGACGGACCGTCCGGCGCCCTCGGTGACCACGGCCGGACCCCGGGCGTCCTCACCCTCGCCCGCTGATCCATCTCGCCCGATCGGCCCGCCCCCATCTTCCCTGTGAGGCATCCATGCGCTGTGTCATCGCCCGGTACCCGTTCGAGCTGACCAAGAGCGGGGTGCAGGCCTCGATGAAGGGCGTCGCGCCCGAGCTCGTCACGGGTGAGTCCGTGACCATCGGCCGCCGCCGCTACCCGGTCAAGCAGGTGGGCCAGGTCATCACCCGGCAGGACCGCCGCGACTTCAGCAGCGGCGAGGTCGTCCGGGCCATGACCCGCCTCGGCTTCACCTGCCACGAGCAGCCCGTGCCCGAGCCGGCGCTGCTCGGGGACATCGCCTGGTGAGGAGACAACGCCAGGTGAAGAGACATCGCCTGGTGAGGTGAGCACCCCGCCACCAGAAGCCCAGTGAGGGCCCTGCCGACGCGCGTCGGCAGGGCCCTCACTGTCGTATCGCCGCCTTCTTCCACCCGCCGCCGCGGGATCCAGGATGCCTGCGCCCCTTGGACACCAAAATCTACTCTCGCCGGAGTAGACATTGGCTCCTCGTGTGGTTACTCTTCTTCTCGTAGACGAAGTCAGAGAGACCCGGCAGACACGAACTGCCGGGTAGTAGTACCCCTTCACCCAGTGATTGGTCCAGAGGAAGAACGGAGGAGCAGACGCCATCAGGATCGCCCGGCCGGACTCGGTCCGGGTGCCGCAAGACCCCGGATTGGATGGTGGTCCCCGGTCACGCAGTCGCGATCCCCGCACCCCTCCCCTTGCCGGGCCGGGAAGCGGAAACAGAAGGCCGGCGCAGCATGAGGGCCGGCAGATGGTGTTGAATTCCCCTCGGGGCCCTGGTGCCGTACGGCACCAGGGCCCCTCGACGCGTTGTACAACGAGGTGACATGGCAGCAGATAATCCGCTCGGCGATCGTCTGGACGACGACGACTACCCCGCGTACACCATGGGCCGGGCCGCCGAAATGCTCGGTACCACCCCCGCTTTCCTCCGGGCCATCGGTGAGGCCCGGCTGATCACTCCGCTGCGCTCGGAGGGCGGACATCGCCGGTACTCCCGCTACCAGCTGAGGATCGCCGCCCGCGCCCGCGAGCTGGTCGACCGGGGGACCCCGATCGACGCCGCGTGCCGCATCGTCATCCTTGAGGACCAGCTGGAGGAAGCCCAGCGGATCAACGCCGAGTACCGCCGGGCCGCGAACGCGGCGTCCGACACCTTCGATTCCGGCCCGGGCTGACCGCGCGAGCGCGTACGGCTGCGCCACGGCGCGTACGGCCCCGCCGTACGACCGCTCACCGCGCGGTCCGCTCCGGGAGCAGTTCGAAGGTGATGTGCGGGGACAGCGCGCGCAGGAAGCGGGGCGCGTCGAAGGTTTCGCCGGCGGAGGCGACACCGGTCGTGCGGGTCCGGCCGGTGAGGATGCGGTGGACCGCCTCCACCGCGAGCGGTGCGCTGACCGCGTAGATGTCCCTGCCGCTCGCCACGGCGCGCCGTTCGGTGGAGCCGGAGCGGACGACGGCGTCGACGAGGAAGGTCTGGTCGGACCGTCCGTCCTCGTCGGCGGGGGCCGGCGCCGGGGTGTCCGGGGCCGAGAGGTCCCGGGCCGCTTCGCTCGCCATGTGGGTGCGCACCTCGGGGATGGCGAGGTGGCGGGGGACGGTGACCACGTCGGCCATCGTGAACTCCCCGACGACCTCCCTGATGCCCATCGGCTCGGGGAAGGGCCACTTCAGGAGCGTCGGCGCGTCGTCGTGGTACTCCAGCCGCCCGCCCGTGTAGCGGACCCGCCGACCGCCCCGGCGCTCGCCGGAGACCGCGCCCGCGGTGCGCGTCCCGGGCGTGGGGTGCCAACTGCTCAGTCCGTACGCGATCTCCGCCTCGTCGGCCGCCGTCCAGTCGCCCATCGCGGCGGTGGCCAGCAGGTCGCCGAGGCCGCCGTAGAAGGCCATCGCGGGGACGACCACCACTCCCGCCGCGCGGGCGCGGTCCGCGAAGTGCGTGAACGTGTCGAGGTTCGCCTCGATCTCGGCCGCCACGTCGACGTACGGGATTCCGGCGCGCAGGGCCGCCTCGATCACCGGCGCGGCGGTCACCGCGAAGGGCCCGGCGCAGTTGATCACGGCGTCGGCGCCGGCCAGGGCGCGGTCGAGCGAGGCGGGGTCGTCGACCGACGCCGGCCGGACCTCAAGACCCGGGCCGGACGCCGCCAGCGCCCGCAGCTTGCCGTCGTCGCGGCCGGAGAGGACCGGGACGAACCCGCGCTCCCGCAGGTGTGCCACCACGAAGCGTCCGGTGTGCCCGTACGCGCCGAACACCGTCACCGTCTGTCCCTGACCCATGGGTTCTCCCCCGTGCTCGAATGATCCGCTACGACCATCCTGGCGGGACCGGTGGTCTCGGCGTGAGTGTCCGGAACGACGTGCCCCGTACACTTTCGGACATGGGTACCGTCGTGGCGCTGGCCGTCACCAAGGGGATGCTGCACTTCGAACTCTCCCTGGCCTACGAGGTGTTCGGCGCCGCTCCGGCCGGCGTGACCGTTCCCTGGTACGACGTCGAGGTGTGCGGGTCGGACGCCGTGCGGCTCGGCCGGTTCCGGCTGGAGCCCGACCAGGGGCTCGGCCGGCTCCGGTACGCCGACACCGTGATCGTCCCCGGCTGGGCGGACACCGACGAGGAACCGCCCGCCGAGCTCGTCCGCGCGGTGCGGGCGGCCCATGAGGCGGGTGCGCGCGTGGCCTCCCTGTGCACGGGCGCCTTCGTGCTGGCCGCCGCCGGTCTGCTGGACGGCAGGCGGGCGACCACGCACTGGGCGCACACGGACGCCCTGGCCGCCCGGTACCCGCGCGTGGAGGTCGATCCGGACGTGCTCTACGTGGACAACGGCAGCGTGCTCACCGCCGCCGGCAAGGCCGCCGCGCTCGACCTGTGCCTGCACCTCGTCCGGCTCGACCACGGTACGTCCGTCGCCAACGCCGTCGCCCGCCGACTGGTCGTGCCGCCGCACCGGGCGGGCGGGCAGGCGCAGTTCGTGGCCGCTCCGGTGCCCGCCCGTGACGACCATCCGCTCGCCGCGCTGCTGCCCTGGGCGATCGAACGCCTCGGCGACCCGCTCTCGGTGGAGGACCTGGCCCGGCAGGCCGGGATGAGCTCGCGTCAGCTGGGCCGCCGGTTCAGGGCGGTGACCGGTACCACTCCGCTGCGGTGGCTGCTGACCCAACGTATCCGCCGCGCACAGGAGTTGCTGGAGACCACGGACGACGTCGTCGACGCCATCGCGGCGGCCACCGGTATGGGGACCGCGACGACGCTGCGCCGGCACTTCAACCGCACGGTGGGCGTACCCCCGGACACCTATCGCCGGACCTTCCGCTCATAGCCCCGCACCGGCTCGGGCCGAGGTATTAGACGGGTACGACCACGAAGGGCCCGGCGTCTTGGCGACGCCGGGCCCTGTCATACCCGTAATACCTAGAACGTCCCCAGCTTCACGATCGACAGCAGCGCCACCAGCTGGATCGCGGACGCGCCCAGCGCCTTCGGCCACGGCAGGTCGTGCGACTTGCCCACCATCAGGGTGAGCAGAACGCCGGCGGCGACCCACGTCGCCCACCCCAGCACCTGTACGAAGGGCGCGTCCCCGCCGAAGAACATCGCCACGATCAGCCGGGGCGCGTCCGTGAGGGACATGATCAGCATGGAGAGGCCGACGGTCGGCTGCCAGGCACCGTCGCCGCCGAGCTGGCGGGCCAGCGTGTGGGTGACGACGCCGAGCACGAACGACGAGAGCACCATCGCCACGGCCGTCGTCAGGACGATCGGGATCGCGTTGGCGAGCGTCGCGTCGATCGCGTCCTCGCGCGCCCCGTCGAAGCCGAAGACGGCGAGCAGACCGTAGAGGAAGGTGACGATGAGGGCCGGGACCCACATCGTGTAGTCCCGCATGACGAGGAAGGTCTGGTTCGGGGCGGTGACGATCCCCTTCAGCAGTTCCTTCCAGGGCAGCCGGGGCCCGACCGGACCGGCCGGCGCGGAGCCCGCGTGGTACGTCCCGCCCTGGTTGTACTGCTGGTGGTCGTCGACCGAGAACGCCTGCGTGTGCCCGGGGTTGTTCGCGGCGTACGGGTCGTACGGGGCGCCCTGCGGCTGGCCGTGACCCGGTCCTCGCCCAGGCCCTTGCCCAGGCCCCTGCCCCTGTCCGGGACCCTGGGGGTACCCCCCGCCGCCGAAGTACTCCGGCTCCTCCGAGCCGCCTCTCCCGCCGTCCTGCCGGCCGCCACCGGGCCCACCGCCCGGCCCGCCGTACGGCCGCTGCTGCTGCGGGTACGACGGCTGCGGCGGGTACCCGTACGACGGGCCGCCCTGGCCGTAGGAGGGTGCACCCTGCCCGTACGTGGGGCCCTGGGTGCCGTACGACGGTCCCTGCTGCCCGTGCGGGGGGTGTTGCGGTCGCGCTTGCGGGGCGCGGTCGTCCCGGCCGCCGCGTCCGATCCTGAATCCAGCCACGCCTTCGAACGTACCTGGTCCCGGAGAGTGAGGAGGGTGAGGGGACGGATACCGGACCCCATTGCGGCCTACCTGTGACATCCCGTAGGGGGCCGACCCCTAGTACCCGTACGCCTCAAGTACGAGGGGGCTACGAGGGCGCCCCCCACCTCCCCGGAGAGAGGCGAGGGGCGCCCTCGTAGCCGTACTACTACCCGGGAGCTACTTCACCGGCTCCGGCTCCGGAGCGTTCTCCGTCTCAGCGTCCCCCGCCGGGTCCACCGGGGTCCGCACGGATTCGAGGAGCAGCTGGGCGACGTCCACGACGGTGATGGACTCCTTCGCCTTGCCCTCGTTCTTCTTGCCGTTGACCGAGTCGGTCAGCATGACGAGGCAGAAGGGGCAGGCGGTCGAGACGATGTCGGGGTTGAGGGAAAGAGCCTCGTCGACACGCTCGTTGTTGATGCGCTTGCCGATCCGCTCCTCCATCCACATCCGCGCGCCACCGGCACCGCAGCAGAAGCCGCGCTCCTTGTGCCGGTGCATCTCCTCGTTGCGCAGGCCCGGGACGCTCGCGATGATCTCGCGCGGCGGCGTGTAGATCTTGTTGTGCCGCCCGAGGTAGCAGGGGTCGTGGTACGTGATGATCCCCTCGACCGGCGTCACCGGCACCAACTTGCCCTCGTCGACGAGGAGTTGCAGCAGCTGCGTGTGGTGCACGACCTCGTAGTCGCCGCCGAGCTGCGGGTACTCGTTGCCGATGGTGTTGAGGCAGTGCGGGCAGGTCGCGACGATCTTCTTCGCGGACCTCGGCTTCTTCGACTCCGGCGTCACCTTGCCGTCGTCGTCCATCTCCTCGCCGAACGCCATGTTGAGCGCCATGACGTTCTCCATGCCGAGCTCCTGGAACAGCGGCTCGTTGCCGAGGCGCCGCGCCGAGTCACCCGTGCACTTCTCGTCGCCGCCCATGATCGCGAACTTGACGCCCGCGATGTGCAGCAGCTCGGCGAACGCCTTGGTCGTTTTCTTCGCGCGGTCCTCCAGGGAGCCCGCGCAGCCGACCCAGTACAGGTACTCGACCTCGGAGAGGTCCTCGATGTCCTTGCCGACGACCGGGACCTCGAAGTCCAGCTCCTTCAGCCACTCCAGGCGCTGCTTCTTGGCGAGCCCCCAGGGGTTGCCCTTCTTCTCCAGGTTCTTGAGCATCGTGCCCGCCTCGGAGGGGAAGGCCGACTCGATCATCACCTGGTAGCGGCGCATGTCGACGATGTGGTCGACGTGCTCGATGTCCACCGGGCACTGCTCGACGCATGCCCCGCAGGTGGTACAGGACCACAGGACGTCCGGGTCGATGACGCCGTTCTCTTCGACGGTGCCGATGAGGGGACGCTCGGCCTCGGCGAGCGCGGCGGCGGGGACGTCCTTGAGGGCTTCCTCGGACGCCTTCTCCTCGCCCTCCATGTCCTTGCCGCCACCCGCGAGCAGGTACGGCGCCTTGGCGTGCGCGTGGTCGCGCAGCGACATGATCAGCAGCTTGGGGGAGAGCGGCTTGCCGGTGTTCCAGGCGGGGCACTGCGACTGGCAGCGACCGCACTCCGTGCAGGTGGAGAAGTCCAGCAGGCCCTTCCACGAGAACTGCTCGACCTGCGAGACGCCGAACACGTCGTCGTCGCCCGGGTCGGTGAAGTCGATCGGCTTCCCGCCGGACGTCATCGGCAGCAGCGCGCCGAGCGACGTACCGCCCTTCGCGTCGCGCTTGAACCAGATGTTCGGGAACGCGAGGAAGCGGTGCCAGGCGACACCCATGTCGGTCTTGAGAGCTACCGTGATCATCCAGATGAAGGACGTCGCGATCTTCAGGCCGGCGAAGAAGTAGGTGAGGTTCTGGAGGGTGGAGACGTCCATCCCCTCGAACCACGACACCACCGGGTACGAGATGAAGAACGACGCCTCGTAGCTGTCGACGTGGTGCTGGGCACCCTCCAGCGCGTGCAGCACGAAGATGCAGACGCCGACGATCAGGATGACCGTCTCGACGAAGTACGCCTGGCCGAAGTTGGAGCCGGCGAACCGGGACTTGCGGCCCGGCTTGTCCGGCCGGCTCAGCTGGCGGACGACGATCAGGACCAGGATGCCGAGGACGGTCATCGTGCCGATGAACTCGACGAAGACGTTGTACGGCGCCCACTCGCCGACCACCGGCAGCAGCCAGTCGGCCTGGAAGAGCTGGCCGACGGCGTTGACGATCGTCAGCAGCAGCGAGAAGAAGCCGACGGCGACGAACCAGTGCGCGACCCCGACGATGCCCCAGCGGTTCATCCGCGTGTGGCCGAGGAACTCCCTGGCGACGGTCAGGGTGCGCTGCGCGGGTTCGTCGGTGCGGGTGCCGGCCGGCACGTTCTGGCCGAGGCGCATGAAGTTGTAGATCTGTAGCAGGGCGCGCGCGAACAGGGCCACGCCGACCACGATCAGGACCAGCGACACGATGATCGCGGCGAGTTGCATGGGGGCTCCTCGTGCCTGCGAGAAGGAGAGCGGAGTTACTAAGCGGTAACTTATTCAGTCCGTCCGAGGGTACCCCGTGTTCCCCGTCGCACTGTAGCCGGGCGCGGAGTGATCTGAATCGCTGAGGGTTGCCTCAGGGTGGGTGGTACAAGGCTTCCGGGGGTGACTGGATCGTTCCGTTCATGTCATTCGTACTTAATTGCTACATTTGTGACTAATTTGTCACTGTGCTCTATGGAATCGTCGCCGCCACCGCCGCGCTCGCGCTGGCCGCCCTCCTGGCCGCCCTGCTCCGTGTCCCCGCGCTGCGCGTGGGACTGGTCGAGCGGCGGCAGCGGCTGCGAAGGGTGCCGCTGTCCGGGGGGCCCGCGGTGGTGGCGGCCACCTGTGGGGTCGCGGCCCTCGGCGACCGCACCGGCCTCGCCCCCCTCGGTCCCGACGCGGGCGTGCTCCTCGCCGCGGCCGGCGCCGTCGCCCTGCTCGGGCTCGCCGCCGATCTGTGGCGCCTCAAGAGCCGCTTCCTGGTGCTCGGTACGACCGTTTCGGCGGCCTTCGTGATCCCTTATGGCGTGATCGGCGTCCTAGGGGGCGCCGTTGCGGTCGGGTGGGTCGTCTTCGTCGCCCTCGCCTTCCGGAGCCTCGACCATGCGGACGGCGTCGCCGGGACGGTCGGCGTCGTCACCGCCTTCGGTGCCGGGGCGTGCGCCGCCGCCGAGGTGATGGACGGACCCGCCGTCCTGCTGAGCGTCCTCGCGGCGGCCCTGACCGGCTTCCTGATGCACAACTGGCCGCACGCGCGCGTGGGGCTCGGTACGTCGGGTGCGCTGTTCACCGGGTTCCTGCCGGCCGCGGTCGCCGTGCGCGCGTGCGCGGAACGCGGGCCGCTCACCGGTGCGGGCGCGCTGTTCGCGCTGACGGCGGTCGCGAGCCTGGACGTCGTCCTCGTCGCCCTCTCGCGCAGGCGCGCGGGACGGCCGCTGCTGAGACCCGCGCCGGACCACCTCGCGCACCGGCTGCGCCGCCTCGGCGTCACGGACCGGGGGGCGGTCGTCCTGATCGGCGCGGCGGCCTTCGGGGGCGTCCTGGTCGGGGGGCTCGTGCACGCGGGCTGGACGGGCGTCCCGGCGGTGCTGTGGGTGGTGGCCGTCGTGGCGGTGGCAACGGCGGGGCTGCTGCGCGTGCGCGTGCGCGTGTACGGGGTGCGGCCGAGGCGTGCGGGGGAGACGCTGGACAAGCGGCCCGGCGTACGGCGGCCCCGGCGCGCGCCCGGCGGTGCGGACGGTCGGCGCCTCACCCTCGTACACCGCCTCCTGGGCCTTCTGAAGCCTCGGCGGAAGCTCCCACAGGCCCCTGGAGTCACCCCTGGTGCGCATGTTCAGGCGCCTCGGAAGCCGGAGTCGTCGCAGGTCAAGGCTGCCATGCGTGTAAGGAACGGATAAGAGTTGAGCCTGTGTGACTCAGCTCTGTTGACTCCGCTGGGCGGGTGATGCACACTTGAGCCTGTTCCACTCAAGTCAGCTGGAGGAAGATCACCATGGCACGTGCGGTCGGCATCGACCTGGGCACGACTAACTCCGTCGTCAGCGTTCTTGAAGGCGGCGAGCCCACCGTCATCACCAACGCAGAGGGCGCCAGGACCACGCCGTCCGTCGTCGCCTTCGCGAAGAACGGTGAGGTCCTCGTCGGTGAGGTGGCCAAGCGCCAGGCCGTCACCAACGTCGACCGGACCATCCGCTCCGTGAAGCGCCACATGGGCACGGACTGGAAGATCCAGCTCGACGGCAAGGACTTCAACCCGCAGCAGATCTCCGCGTTCATCCTCCAGAAGCTGAAGCGGGACGCGGAGGCGTACCTGGGCGAGAAGGTGACCGACGCGGTCATCACCGTCCCGGCGTACTTCAACGACTCGGAGCGCCAGGCCACGAAGGAGGCCGGCGAGATCGCGGGCCTGAACGTCCTGCGCATCGTCAACGAGCCGACGGCCGCCGCGCTCGCGTACGGCCTCGACAAGGACGAGCAGGTCATCCTGGTCTTCGACCTCGGTGGCGGCACGTTCGACGTCTCGCTCCTGGAGATCGGCGACGGCGTCGTCGAGGTGAAGGCCACCAACGGCGACAACCACCTCGGTGGTGACGACTGGGACCAGCGCGTCGTCGACTACCTGGTGCAGCAGTTCAAGTCGGGCCACGGCGTGGACCTCGGCAAGGACAAGATGGCCCTCCAGCGTCTGCGCGAGGCCGCCGAGAAGGCGAAGATCGAGCTGTCGTCGTCCTCCGAGACGTCGATCAACCTGCCGTACATCACCGCCTCCGCCGAGGGCCCCCTGCACCTCGACGAGAAGCTGACCCGCGCGCAGTTCCAGCAGCTCACCGCGGACCTCCTGGAGCGCTGCAAGACGCCGTTCCACAACGTCATCAAGGACGCCGGCATCGCGCTCAGCGAGATCGACCACGTCGTCCTGGTCGGTGGCTCCACCCGTATGCCGGCCGTCGCCGAGCTGGTCAAGGAGCTGACCGGCGGCCGTGAGGCCAACAAGGGCGTCAACCCGGACGAGGTCGTCGCGATCGGCGCCTCCCTCCAGGCCGGTGTCCTCAAGGGCGAGGTCAAGGACGTCCTGCTGCTCGACGTCACCCCGCTGTCCCTCGGCATCGAGACCAAGGGCGGCATCATGACGAAGCTCATCGAGCGCAACACCACGATCCCGACCAAGCGCTCCGAGATCTTCACCACCGCCGAGGACAACCAGCCCTCCGTGCAGATCCAGGTCTACCAGGGCGAGCGCGAGATCGCGGCGTACAACAAGAAGCTCGGGATGTTCGAGCTGACCGGCCTGCCGCCCGCCCCGCGCGGTGTCCCGCAGATCGAGGTCTCCTTCGACATCGACGCCAACGGCATCATGCACGTGACCGCGAAGGACCTCGGCACGGGCAAGGAGCAGAAGATGACCGTCACCGGCGGCTCCTCGCTGCCGAAGGACGAGGTCGACCGCATGCGCCAGGAGGCCGAGCAGTACGCGGACGAGGACCACAAGCGCCGCGAGGCCGCCGAGGCGCGCAACCAGGGCGAGCAGCTCGTCTACCAGACCGAGAAGTTCCTCAAGGACAACGAGGACAAGGTCCCCGGCGAGATCAAGACCGAGGTCGAGGCGTCGATCGTCGAGCTGAAGGAGAAGCTCAAGGGCGACGACACCGCCGAGATCCGCACCGCCACCGAGAAGGTCGCGGCGGTCTCCCAGAAGCTCGGCCAGGCCATGTACGCGGACGCGCAGGCCGCCCAGGGCGAAGCAGGCCCGGCGGGTGACGCCAAGGCCGACGACGACGTCGTGGACGCCGAGATCGTCGACGACGAGAAGCCCAAGGGTGGTGCCGCGTGACGGAGGAGACCCCGGGCTTCGAGGAGAAGCCCGACGTCCCCTCCGGCGCCCCTGAAGACGCCGAGCCGAAGGCCGCCGCCCCTGAGGAGGAGGCGGCCCCGGCCGGGGACGCGAACCAGACAGCCGGTCTGGTGGCCCAGCTGGACCAGGTGCGTACGGCTCTCGGCGAGCGCACCGCCGACCTCCAGCGCCTCCAGGCCGAGTACCAGAACTACCGCCGCCGCGTGGAGCGGGACCGCATCGCGGTCAAGGAGATCGCCGTGGCGAACCTCCTGACCGAACTGCTGCCGGTCCTCGACGACATCGGCCGCGCGCGGGAGCACGGCGAACTGCTCGGCGGGTTCAAGTCCGTCGCGGAGTCGCTGGAGACCACCGCCGCCAAGATGGGTCTGACGCAGTTCGGCAAGGAGGGCGAGCCCTTCGACCCGACGATCCACGAGGCGCTGATGCACAGCTACGCGCCGGACGTCACGGAGACGACGTGCGTGGCGATTCTCCAGCCCGGGTATCGGATCGGCGAGCGCACCATCCGCCCCGCGCGGGTGGCCGTCGCCGAACCGCAGCCCGGCGCGCAGACCGTCAAGGCCGAGGACGAGGCCGGCGACGAGAAGGACAACGGCCCTGAGGAGGGCTGACACGGACGACGAGCGGAAGGGGGTGCGTCGGGGATGAGCACCAAGGACTTCATCGAGAAGGACTTCTACAAGGTCCTCGGCGTCCCCAAGGACGCCACCGAGGCCGAGATCAAGAAGGCGTACCGCAAGCTCGCGCGCGAGTTCCACCCGGACGCCAACAAGGGCAACGCCAAGGCCGAGGAGCGCTTCAAGGAGATCTCCGAGGCGAACGACATCCTCGGCGACCCCAAGAAGCGCAAGGAGTACGACGAGGCGCGCGCCCTCTTCGGCAACGGCGGCTTCCGTCCGGGCCCGGGCGCGGGCGGCGGCTCGTTCAACTTCGACCTGGGCGACCTCTTCGGAGGCGGCGCGGGCGGCGGCTCCCAAGGCGGCTTCGGCGGCGGCATCGGGGACGTCTTCGGGGGCCTGTTCAACCGGGGCGGCACGACCGCGGGCCGTACCCAGCCCCGGCGCGGGCAGGACATCGACACCGAGGTGACCCTCAGCTTCACCGAGGCCATCGAGGGGGCGACGGTCCCGCTGCGCATGACCTCCCAGGCCGCATGCAAGGCGTGCTCGGGCACCGGCGACAAGAACGGCACGCCGCGCGTGTGCCCGACCTGCGTCGGCACCGGGCAGGTCGCGCGCGGCTCGGGCGGCGGCTTCTCGCTCACCGACCCGTGCCCCGACTGCAAGGGGCGCGGCCTGATCGCCGAGCAGCCCTGCGAGGACTGCCACGGCAGCGGCCGGGCCAAGTCGTCGCGGACGATGCAGGTCCGCATCCCGGCAGGGGTGACGGACGGGCAGCGGATCCGGCTGCGCGGCAAGGGCGGCCCGGGCGAGCGGGGCGGCACCGCCGGTGACCTCTACGTCGTCGTCCACGTCGGAAGCCATCCCGTCTTCGGGCGCAAGGACGACAACCTGACGGTGACCGTGCCGGTCACGTTCGCGGAGGCGGCGCTCGGCGGGGAGATCAAGGTGCCCACCCTGGGCGGGCCCGCGCTCACCCTGAAGCTGCCTCCGGGCACGCCCAACGGGCGCACCATGCGTGCGCGCGGGAAGGGCGCGGTCCGCAAGGACGGCACTCGCGGGGACCTGTTGGTCACCGTCGAGGTGAGTGTCCCGAAGGACGTGACGGGGAAGGCTCGTGACGCACTGGAGGCGTATCGCGAGGCGACCGCGGGCGAGGACCCGCGGGCGGAGCTGTTCGAGGCCGCGAAGGGAGCATGAGAGTGATGGACGGCCGCCGGCGCAACCCGTACGAACTGACCGAGGAGACCCCGGTCTACGTCATCTCGGTGGCGGCCCAGCTCTCCGGTCTGCACCCGCAGACCCTGCGGCAGTACGACCGTCTCGGCCTGGTCTCCCCGGACCGCACGGCCGGGCGGGGCCGCCGCTACTCGGCCCGCGACATCGAACTCCTGCGCACGGTGCAGGCGTTGTCGCAGGACGAGGGCATCAACCTGGCCGGCATCAAGCGGATCATCGAGCTGGAGAACCAGGTCGCCGCGCTCCAGTCCCGGGTCGCGGAGCTGGAGTCGGCGCTGGACGGCGCCGCCGCGGCGATGCAGCAGCGCGAGGCCGCGGTGCACGCGTCGTACCGGCGCGACCTGGTGCCGTACCAGGAGGTGCAGCAGACCAGCGCGTTGGTGGTCTGGCGGCCGAAGAAGCCCAAGGACTGAGACACGGCCGAGATCGGTCAAGGATGGACGAAACACCGTGAAAGGGTTCGGAGTTCATGACTCCGGGCCCTTTCGTGCTTCTCAAGTGGCGGGGGTGTGAAGGGAGTTGGGGAAGGCTGAGGAGTCGTCTCCATGTGTTGCCGTTGCCTCAGCGCAGGGTGATGTTGCCATCTCGTTAAGTGATTCTTCTTGACTCTGCGGGAGCGGGCCGCGTTGGCTCTCAGTACCTGGGTCCTGGAAGTCGCCGTGCCCACGTCCGGAACGTCACCTGAAGTGAGCCCCCGCATGCGTCGTATCGCCATATCCGTCGTCGCTTCGACGATGACCCTCTCGCTCGCCGGATGCGGGATGCTGAACGCGACGGGGGACACGGCCGACGCGAGCCCGACGAAGGGCAACGACCTCACGGTCGGCGTGCTCATGCCGGAGAAGACCAACACCCGGTACGAGCAGTTCGACTACCCGATCATCCAGAAGACGATCGCCCAGCTCACGAACAAGCAGGGCAGGACGGTCTACGAGAACGCCTCGGCCAAGGCGGCGACGCAGGTCCAGCAGATGGAGAAGATGATCAGCGACAAGGTGGACCTGATCCTCCTCGACGCGGTCGACTCCAAGGGCATCGCCGCCACGGTCGAGAAGGCCAAGGACGCGGGCATCCCGGTCATCGCCTACGACCGGCTCGCCGAGGGGCCCATCGACGCGTACGTCTCCTTCGACAACGAGCTCGTCGGGCAGGTGCAGGGGCGCACCCTCGTCGAGACGATCAACAACGCGAGCACCGCCGACAAGATCGTCATGATCAACGGCTCGCCGACCGACCCCAACGCCGGGCAGTTCAAGGCGGGCGCGCTCTCCGAGATCGACGGGCGGGTGACCGTCGCGGCCTCCTACGACACCGACGAGTGGAGCCCGGCCCTCGCGCAGTCCGAGATGGCGCAGGCGATCCAGCGGATCGGCAAGAACAACATCGCGGGGGTGTACTCCGCGAACGACGCGATGGCCGGGGGCGCGCTGAAGGCGCTCGAAGCGGCGGGGGTCACCGATCTGCCGCCGATCACCGGGCAGGACGCCGAACTGCCCGCCGTGCAGCGGATCATCACCGGCAAGCAGTTCATGAGCGTCTACAAGCCCTATCCGCAGATGGCCGCCGCCGCCGCGGAGATGGCCGTCGCCAAGATCCAGGGCAAGGACATCAAGTTCGACTCGCTGACGCGGGACCGGGTGGACAGCCCGACGAACAAGAAGATCCCGGCGCAGCTGGTGACCGTGGTCGCGCTGACCAAGAGCAATGTGAAGCAGACGGTGGTGGCCGACGGGATCTACACGGTCGGGCAGATCTGCACGGCGAAGTTCGAGGCGGCTTGCGAGGCGGTCAACCTCAAGTAGGGGGGACCGGGGGTACTCCGGCGGGAGCCGGGGGGTCGGCCAGGGGCGGCGGGGTGTTCCGGTAGGGGATACAGGGGGTACCTCGGTAGGGGGTCTGCCGGGAGTACTTCGGTAGGGGGTACTCCGGGGCTACCCGTCCATCAGCGGTTTCATCGGGATCAGCAGGCCGTCCGGGGCGTGTGCCGCCGGGGTCGTCGCCATCCAGCTCGCCGGGTCGCGGTCGCCGGTCACCCGCAGGCCGGTGATCTTCGCGCCGCGGGGTACGTCGTACCAGAGCTCCACCTCCACGAGGGAGTGGCCGCCGATCGAGATCGACTCGTGCTGGCGGCGTACGGCCATGGCGAAGCTGTCGGGGCGGGCCGCGCGGCCTGTCGCGCCCTCCAGGCGCTGGTCCTTCACGGCGTAGGTGTGGAAGTCGGCGCTGGGGTTGTCGACGCGGAGTCTGGCCGCGCAGAACTGGCCGTCGGGCATGGCGTCGCTGTGGGTGCCGGTGACGCCGAGGATGCCGCAGCGCAGGGAGAGGACGGTGAAGACGAGGTGGCCGTCCTGGTGGGGGCGGGAGGGGGGTTGGGGGGTGGGGGTGGCGTTGGGTGCGGTGCCGGGGGTGGAGCCTGTGTCGCAGCTTGTGATGAGGACGGGGGCGAGGAGGGCGAGGGGGAGGGTCAGCAGGGCCGGGAGGCGGCGTAGGGGGGTGATCGGGTGGGAGGGGTCTGGTGTGCCTCGGTTCGCCATACCTGGGATTGTGCGGGGTGCGGGCGGGGGTGGGGAGGGGTATGGCGGGGGAGGGTTGCGTCGTACTGCGGGGAGGGCGCCAAGGTGTCGTCGTACCTCGGTCGTACACGGGTAGTACCCGGGGCGTACGCGGGGCGTGGAGGCTCCTGTCGGGTGTCCTCGTGGGCGCGTGGTGGACCCGGCCGGACGGGGAGCGTCCGGCCGGGTCTCCCGGGCGAGCGGCAGCCCGGGTGGAGCGGTTCCACCATGCCGTGAGTGGGTACGGTGCACCACCGTCAGCTTGTTGCAGTGCGAGGGGCGGAGGCGGGTCGAAACGGCCGTATACCGGGGGATTTCAGGTCGCGTGACCGAGGGCGCCGTGTTGCGGAGCCGGGTGGACGCCCCGCATAGTTGCGCTGCGGAAGAGCAAACTGCGGGGGTGGGATGGACGATGACCGGGCACGGGACGGAGCATCCCCCGCACGGTGCCGACCGACTGTGCGAGGCCGGTGACCGGGTCTACTCCCGCGCCGTGCGCCGTGGCCGCATCCCGCGCGCCGACGCCGGACCGGTCCCCTGTCTCCTCGAACTCGCCCTGCTGCACCCCGATCCCGACGACATGGACTGGCTCGTCCCGACCGCGCCGCAGGAGGTCATGACGCGGCTCCTGCGGGGCCTGTACGACGACGTCAGCGAGAGCCGGCGCCGGATGGGCGCGGCGGTCGCCGCCTTCGAGTGGTACGCCGGGCTCGGCGGCCCCGTCAGCGTCTCCGGCGAGGGCATGGCGCTGCGCGTCCTCGACGGGGCGTCCCGGATCCAGGCCGCGCTCGACGAGGCGACCGACGCGTGCACGACCGAGGTGCTGACCGTCCAGCCCGGCGGGATCCGGCGCGAGCACGAGCTCTCCGAAGGGCTGCACCGGGCGATGTCCCTGCGGGCGCGGGGAGTTCGGATGCGCGACCTCTACAACCACGTCGCCCGGCACGGCCAAGGGCTGCTCACCTACCTCGACTTGATGGGCGACGCCGTCGAGGCGCGCACCCTCGACGAGGTCACCGACCGGCTCATGGTGTTCGACCGGGTCGTCGCCTTCATCCCGGCGAACCCCGACCGCACGATGGCGCTTGAGCTGCGGCATCCCGCGCTGATCACGTACCTGGTCACGGTCTTCGAGCGCCTGTGGCGGCTGGCGATTCCGCTCTCCACGGCCATCCCGGCGCCTGCTGTCGAGGGCGTCTCCCATCGGGAGCAGTCCATCGCCGCGTTGCTCGCGGAAGGCCACCAAGACGCCGTCATCGCCGAGCGGTTGGGAATCAGCGTCCGTACCTGCCGGGCCCATATCGCCCGGCTCTCCGAGACGTTGGGGGCGGCGAGCCGTACGCAGCTCGGGGTGCGGATCGCTCAGGTCGGGCTGGTGGGGGGTGGGGGGACCTACGAGGCGGGCAAGGGGGTCACTCTTCCCGGTCAAGGATTCCCGACTGGCCTATGAGGTAGCCGAGTTGGGCTCGGCTGTCGCTGCCGAGGGTGGCGGCCAGCTTCGCGATGTGCTCGCGGGCCGTGCGGACGTTCATGCCGAGGCGGTCGGCGATGACGGCGTCCGTGTGGCCCTCGACGAGGAGGGCGGCGATGGTGCGTTGACGTGCGGTGATGCCGTCCGGGGAAGGCGGCCGGACAGCCTGGGGGTACATGGGGGTGGCGAGGTTCCAGAGGCGGTCGAAGGTGGTGGTGAAGTAGCTGATGAGGGCCGGGTGCCGGACTTCCAGGGCGAGGGTGCGGTCCTCGTTCGCAGGGATGTAGGCGACTGCACGGTCGATGATGATGAGCCGGTCTGTGACCTGGTCGAGGGTGCGGGCTTCGGCGTCGCCTCGCAGCTGTTCGTAGCGGGCGATAGTCGTGAGCTTGTGCTGCTGGGTGTGCTGGTAGAGGGCGCGGATACGGCCACCGCGGTCGAGCAGCGCTTGGTCGCGTTCCAAGGCGGCTTTCACCGTTGAAGGGATGCGGCCCGTGAAAGAGGGCTGGATGGTGAGGAGTTCACCGGTGCTGCCGGCCATGGCCTCGGTGATGGCTCGGTTGATGCGGTCTTTACCGCTCAAGACCCTGAGGGTCGGCGTGTCCGTCGTCGCTGGGTTCGTGTCGTACTTCACCAACCGTTCGAACAGCTCGGCCAGTCGTTCCTCCCGCTTCCGCTCGTCGGCGATGCGGCGGGCGGAGCGGCTGAGCATACGGTGCAGGGCGAAGGCGGCGGAGACCGGTTCCAGTCGGTTCAGGTCGTCCACGGAAGGGTGCAGCAGGCCGAAGTCCACGAGGCAGGGGGATTGTTGGACGTCGGCGACCGGTATGTGGCCTTCCCGTAGGGCCCGTTCATACAGTTCCGTACCCGCTTCGCAGAGTTCTTCCACGCCGTGGGGTGGGTGGAGAGCTGTCATGCGTCGACTTCCTTCTGCTCCAGGATCCCCGACTGGGCGATCAGATAGCCGAGTTGAGCCCTGCTGTCGCTGCCCAGGGTCGTCGCGAGCTTGGCGATGTGGACGCGGGCCGTGCGGATGTTCATGCCGAGGCGGTCGGCGATGACGGAGTCCGTGTGGCCCTCGACCAGGAGGGCGGCGATGGCGCGTTGGCGGGGGGTGATGCCGGTCAGGGGGGTGCGGTGGGGGGAACGGGGGTGCATGGGGGTGGCCAGGCGCCAGAGGCGGTCGAAGGTGGTCGCGAAGTACGTGATGAGTGCCGGGTGGCGGACTTCGAGGGCGAGGGAGCGGTCCGTGCCGGCAGGGATGAAGGCGACCGCGCGGTCGACGAGGATGAGGCGGTCGGTGACCTCGTCGAGCGTGCGGGCCTCGACGTCGCCCCTCAACTGCTCGTAACGGGCCAGGGTTTCGGGGATGTGGCGCTGGGTGTGCTGGTAGAGCGTACGGATCCGGCCGCCCCGGTCCAGGAGCGCCTGGTCGCGCTCCAGGGCCACGCCGACCGTCCTCGGGTGGCGGTCGGGGGAGGGCTGGATGGCGAGGAGTTCGCCCGAGGCGGTGGCCATCGTCGCGGAGATCGCGGAGTTGATGCGGTCGACGCCGCTGAGCAGTTGGGTGCCGGAGGTCTTCGTGCCGCCGCTGTCCGGTAGGGCGAGCGCGAGGAGCGGCTCGAAGGTCTCCGCGAGCCGTGTGCTCTGTCTGCGGCGCCGGGCGATGTCGTCGTCGGCGGTGCGCTGGAGGCGGGCGAGGGCGATGGCGGGGGGTACCGGCCGCAGCCGTCGTACGTCTTCGAAGTCCGGTTGCAGGAGGCCCGCTTCGAGCAGGCAGGGCAGCAACTCCGCTTCGGATGCCGGGACTTGGTCCTCGCGCAGTGCGCGGGTGTACAGCTCCAGGCCCGCTTCGCACAGGTCCTCCACGCCGTGGGGTGGGTGGGGCACCGTCATGTGTCGGTTTCCTTCTGTTCAAGGATTCCGGACTCGCCTGTGCGGTAACCGAGTTGGGGGTTGCTCTGTGCCGCGGGGTGTTCGCGGGGGGTCCGGATGTTCGTGCCGGGACGGGACGTGATCGCGGCGTCCGTGCGGCCTTCGGCCAGGAGTGCGGCGGAGGCTCGTCGGCGGGGCGGGGCACCGTCGGGTGAGAGGTGCTGGGCGGTCTTGGGGGGTTGGGGCGTCGTGTGCTGGTGCAGGGGGCGCGTACGGCCGTCCCGGGGCGCCTTCGGTGGGAGGGGCTCGGCCGAGGGGCCGGGCGTGGCCTGCCTGATCGCGTCGTCGGTCCGGGCGGGGGTGGGAGGTTCCGCCGAGGTGGGGGGCCAGCGTTTGTGCTTGTGCCCCTGCTCGCGCTTGGGGAGGGGCTGGAGCGGCGCGTAGGGCTCGGTCGGGTGGGGGAGGGCTTCGGCATCCGCTCCGTGCGTACGGGGCCCGCTCAGCGCCCGCGCGTAGAGCGCGAGGTTCTCCCCGCGCGCTTCCTCGGTGCTGTGACGGTGTGCTTCCACGTCACCTCATTGCTCCCTGTCCAGGATTCCGGACTGGGCGATGAGGTAGCCGAGCTGGGCGCGGCTGCCGCTGCCGAGGGCTGTGGCGAGTTTGGCGATGTGGGCGCGGCAGGTGCGGACGTTCATGCCGAGGCGGCGGGCGATGGCTTCGTCTACGTGGCCTTCGATGAGGAGCTTGGCGATGGAGTGCTGGATCTCGGTCAGACCGTCGGCGGCGGCTTCGTAGGGGGTGCCGGTGGTCATCGGGACAGCGCGGGTCCACATGAACTCGAAGACCTTGACCAGGTATCCGACGAGCCCGGGATGCCTGAGCTCCAGGGCGACCTGACGGTCGTCCCGCACGGGGATGAAGGCGACGGTCTCGTCACAGATGATCAGACGTTCGACGAGTTCATCGATGGTGCGGTACTCGACCTTGCCGTCCGCGAAATGGTCCACATAGGCGAGCCGGTCAGGGGTGTACCTCGCTGTGTGCTGGTAGAGGGTCCTGATACGGACCCCGCGTTCGATCAGCGGCCTGTCGCGCTCCAGGGCTTCCATGAGCCGGCTTTCGGGATGGCGGGCGCTGGGCTGGACCGTGAGCATCTCGTTCCGGCATTGGGCTGTGGCCAGATCCAGCGCGGCGTTGATCCGGTCCAGCCCTTCCAGGACCGTGATCGAGTGGGTCGGCGTGGTGTGCCGCGTACTCAGCTCCATGAACGGTTCGAACGCCTCGGCCAGCTCGATCGACGTGCGCCTTCGCGCGGTGATCTCGTGTTCCAGGGGAGTGAGCCGCTGAGCCAGAGCGATCGTGGGGGGAACGGGAAGCATCCAGTTCGCGTCGTCCGGATCGGGGTGCAGCAAGGCGAACTCCATCAGGCAAGGAGCCGCGTCCACCTTCGAACGGGCGATGCGTCCAGAGCTCAGGGCATCCGCATAAAGACGGCCGCCTTCTTCACACAGCTCCGTCAAGGCATGGGGATGTTTACCTTTAGTCCGATTCATCACCAAATCTCCACCCCCCAGGGTCCTGAACATGCAGGAACATGATGCACCGATCGTGTGGCCATGACGTGCCTGAATGAGCCATCGTCGTACTCGACGGGGGAAGAGGAGACCTTCAGAATGAGGACGAAGCCGACTATGAGCAAGAGAATGCTTCGCTCGGTGACTGTTGTGGCCCTCTCCGCTGTCGTTGCCTTTGGGGTGTCGGGTTTCTCCTCGGGGGCGAAGAGCGAGGGGCGGACCGATGGCGGCATTCGGTCATCGTCGACGGTTCTCGCAGCGGATAGCGGTGACACGACTGTCGCTTTCCCGAACGACAGCGTTTGGAGCTGACGGTGACCACCCCACCCGACGACCGCTCCTTCCGCCGCGAAATGGCCACCGCCTACCGCTCCGGCTGGCACTTCATCGATCTGGTCACCGCCATCCCCCACAACGGTGACTCGCTGATGGTGGCCGTGTTCGGTGAGCCGGTGGTGGTCACGCGGGACGAGGACGGGGACGTGCGGGCGTACCGGTGTCTGCGGCGGCCCCGTGGTGCGCCGCAGCCGGTGCAGTGTGCCATCCGGTACGGAATGATTTTTGTGAACCTTGATCGACGAGACCACAGGCTGACGGACGCGGAGCCCCCCACCTCGCGGACCGTTTCGGCCACCCCCCGCAGTGCCTGACGCGATTCCCCCGTCGTAAAAGATCGCTCAGGTGCTTCCCCCCGCAGCGGCGTCACCGTGACCTGAACACGGTGACGCCGCTGTGTTTTGCGGTGACATCTCACGCTTTGCGGCGGTCCCCCGGTTGGCCGGAAACCGCCCCTCGGGCCCCAGGTGTCACCCTCGCCCCATGGCCCGCGTCAGTGTGATCTCGATCACCACGCGCTCGGGGTTGGGTGACGGCGTCCTCCCGTACCGCTCGGCATAACGCCGCTCGGCGTCGGCCACCTGCTCCGGCTCGGTACGGACGACAGCGCGCCCTTCGAGCGTCGCCCACCGCGCCCGGTCGACCTGGCAGACGGCGACCAGGGCCCCCTCCTCCCCGGCGGCCAGCACGTTCCGCACCTTGCTGCTGGTCCGGCTGGCGATCACCCGCGCGAGCCGGTGCTCGGGGTCGTACGTAACTCCTACCGGTACGACGTGCGGGGTCCCGTCGGGGCGTGGTGTCGTGAGGGTGCACAGGTGGTATTCGCGCCAGAAGTCGACGTACGCGGCATCCGGCGCGTCCAGGTCTTGGGGGTATGCGGCCATGGCGTGAATCTAGCCGCTCGTGACCGCTTCCCCTCCCGGGCCAACCTTGAGTGGAATAGACTCAACTTTGTGGACGTTGCTCAAGTCAGCAACAGCCGCACTCGTAGTACCCGTAGTACTCCAGGACGCCAGGAGGAGACCCCGACCGTGGACGCAGAGCTGACCAACCGGAGCCGGGACGCGATCAACGCGGCGAGCAGTCGCGCCGTGTCCGAGGGGCACCCCGACCTCACCCCCGCCCACCTGCTCCTGGCTCTGCTCGCGGGCCAGGACAACGAGAACGTCATCGACCTGCTGGTCGCCGTCGAGGCCGACCAGGCCGCCGTACGCCAGGGAACGGAGCAGGTACTCGCCTCCCTCCCCAGGGTGACGGGGTCCACGGTGGCCCCGCCGCAGCCCAACCGTGAGCTGCTCGCCGTGATCGCGGACGCGCAGGCCCGCGCCGCCGACCTCGGGGACGACTACCTCTCCACCGAGCACCTCCTTATCGGCATCGCCGAGAAGGGGGGCCAGACGGGTGACGTGCTCGCACGGCAGGGCGCGACGCCGAAGAAGCTGCTGGAGGCGTTCCGCAAGGCGCGCGGCGGCCGGCGCGTCACCAACGCCGACCCGGAGGGCTCGTACAAGGCGCTGGAGAAGTTCGGCACGGACTTCACCGCCGCCGCCCGCGAGGGCAAGCTCGACCCGGTCATCGGCCGGGACCAGGAGATCCGCCGGGTCGTGCAGGTGCTGTCGCGGCGCACGAAGAACAACCCGGTCCTCATCGGTGAGCCCGGCGTCGGCAAGACGGCCGTCGTGGAGGGGCTCGCGCAGCGCATCGTGAAGGGCGACGTCCCGGAGTCCCTGAAGGACAAGCGGCTCGTCTCGCTCGACCTCGGCGCGATGGTCGCGGGCGCCAAGTACCGCGGCGAGTTCGAGGAGCGGCTGAAGACGGTGCTGGCCGAGATCAAGGACTCGGACGGGCAGGTCATCACGTTCATCGACGAGTTGCACACCGTCGTGGGCGCCGGTGCGGGCGGCGACTCCGCGATGGACGCGGGCAACATGCTCAAGCCGATGCTGGCGCGCGGCGAACTGCGCATGGTCGGCGCGACCACGCTCGACGAGTACCGCGAACGCATCGAGAAGGACCCGGCGTTGGAGCGCCGCTTCCAGCAAGTCCTCGTCGCCGAACCGTCGGTGGAGGACACGATCGCCATCCTCCGTGGCCTGAAGGGCCGTTACGAGGCGCACCACAAGGTGCAGATCGCCGACAGCGCGCTGGTCGCCGCCGCGACCCTCTCCGACCGGTACATCACCTCCCGCTTCCTGCCCGACAAGGCCATCGACCTCGTCGACGAGGCGGCCTCCCGGCTGCGCATGGAGATCGACTCCTCGCCCGTTGAGATCGACGAACTCCAGCGTGCCGTCGACCGGTTGAGGATGGAGGAGCTGGCGCTGGAGAAGGAGACCGACGCCGCCTCCCGGGACCGCCTGGACCGCCTGCGCCGTGACCTCGCCGACAAGGAGGAGGAGCTGCGCGGCCTCAACGCCCGCTGGGAGAAGGAGAAGCAGTCCCTCAACCGGGTCGGTGAACTCAAGGAGAAACTCGACGAGTTGAGGGGCCAGGCCGAACGTGCCCAGCGCGACGGCGACTTCGACACCGCGTCCAAGCTGCTCTACGGCGAGATCCCCACGCTGGAGCGGGACTTGGAGGAGGCGTCCGCCGCCGAGGAGGAGGTCTCCCGCGACACGATGGTCAAGGACGAGGTCGGCCCCGACGACATCGCGGACGTCGTCGGCTCCTGGACCGGCATCCCCGCAGGGCGGCTCCTGGAGGGCGAGACCCAGAAACTCCTGCGCATGGAGGAGGAGTTGGGCCGCCGCCTGATCGGCCAGACCGAGGCCGTCCAGGCCGTCTCCGACGCCGTACGCCGCTCCCGCGCCGGCATCGCCGACCCCGACCGGCCGACCGGGTCCTTCCTGTTCCTCGGCCCGACCGGCGTCGGCAAGACCGAACTCGCCAAGGCCCTCGCCGACTTCCTCTTCGACGACGAGCGGGCGATGGTCCGCATCGACATGTCGGAGTACGGCGAGAAGCACAGCGTGGCCCGGCTGGTCGGCGCGCCGCCCGGCTACGTCGGGTACGAGGAGGGCGGCCAGCTCACCGAGGCGGTGCGCCGGCGGCCGTACAGCGTCGTGCTGCTCGACGAGGTCGAGAAGGCGCACCCCGAGGTCTTCGACGTGCTCCTCCAGGTGCTGGACGACGGGCGCCTGACGGACGGTCAGGGCCGTACGGTCGACTTCCGGAACACGATCCTGGTGCTGACGTCCAACCTGGGCAGCCAGTTCCTCGTCGATCCGCTGACGACCGAGCACGAGAAGCGGGAGCAGGTCCTGGAGGTCGTACGGACGTCCTTCAAGCCGGAGTTCCTCAACCGGCTGGACGATCTCGTCGTCTTCTCGGCGCTCTCGCGGGACGAGCTGGCGCACATCGCGCGGCTCCAGATCGGCCGGCTCGCCCGGCGCCTCGCCGAGCGGCGGCTCACGCTGGACATCTCCGAAGCGGCGCTGGCCTGGCTCGCGACGGAGGGGAACGACCCGGCGTACGGCGCGCGTCCGCTGCGGCGGCTCGTCCAGACCGCGATCGGGGACCGGCTCGCCAAGGAGATCCTCTCCGGGGAGGTCAAGGACGGGGACACGGTCCGGGTGGACGTGTTCGGGGACGGGCTGATCGTGGGTCCGGCGACGGGGAAGACGCTGTAGGGCGCGGCGGGAGAGACGTAGTACCCGTCATACCTCCGAGGGTCCGGGCGGACCGGATACGACCGTCCTCCCGGGCCCTGGTCACCCTCGATGTTCAAGCCCCGGTCAGTTCCTGTCAGCCGACGGCTGACAGGGTCCTGCGGGGGTTGCCAGTCCCCGCCCCGCATGGGAGAGGATGGCGGCATCCGTACGAAGGGAAAAACACGGTGAGCATCGACCCGTCCTCGATTCCGAATTTCGGGGGCCAGCCCGAGCCGCAGTCCCAAGGACCGGCGGGCCCCGTCGTCCCTGACCAGGATCTCGTGAAACAGCTCCTCGACCAGATGGAGCTGAAGTACGTCGTCGACGACGAGGGTGACCTCGCGGCGCCGTGGGAGCAGTTCCGTACGTACTTCATGTTCCGCGGCGAGGGCGAGCAGCAGGTCTACTCGGTGCGGACCTTCTTCGACCGGCCCCACCAGATCGACGACAAGCCCCAGCTGCTCGAGTCGATCGACGACTGGAACCGCCGGACCCTGTGGCCCAAGGTCTACACGCACACCCACGACGACGGCTCGGTCCGCCTCATCGGCGAGACGCAGATGCTGATCGGCGCGGGCGTGAACATCGAGTTCTTCGTCTCCTCCACGGTCAGCTGGGTCCGCGCCGCGATCGAGTTCGACAAGTGGCTCGTGGAGCAGCTCGGTCTTGAGGACGAGGGCGAGGGCGTGGAGCTGGAGAAGCCGTCGGACGACGAGCAGTAGGGCGTTGCCCTGC
The DNA here is from genome assembly GCF_055409605.1 of Streptomyces saintjeani. NCBI lineage: Bacteria > Bacillati > Actinomycetota > Actinomycetes > Kitasatosporales > Streptomycetaceae > Streptomyces > Streptomyces saintjeani. The sequence continues at coordinate 5,096,944 of NZ_CP189624.1, forward strand.
CGGGGGTGGGCGTAGGTCCTGAGAGCTACCGGGTGAGTGGCTCCGTGGGTCTAGGTACCTACCTCCGGGGAGCCACGGGGCGCGTCTACAACGGCGTGTCCGCGAGCACCACCAGGTACGCCCCGTACGCGAACGAGAGCCCGGCCAGGGCCGCGACCACCACGGCCGCGTGCCACGGCCGGGCTCTCGTCGCCCGGGCCAGCGCCGCCGCGAGCGGCAGCAGCAGCGGGAACGCCGGCAGCAGGAACCTCGGCTTCGACTCGAAGAACCCCGACCCGCCGAGGGCGATCAGCAGCAGTACGCCGGTGTACACCAGCAGGGGCAGCGGCACGCGCTCGGCGAGCAGCAGGGCGTACAGCACGACCGCGGCACCGACGATCACGAGCGTCACCGGGAAGACGAACCGGTCCCCCTCCAGCAGCAGATGCCGCGCGAACCGCAGGGACCCTTCCCCGAAGTCGAAGCGCGACCCCCACAGGCGCTGCACGGCGAAGTAGCCCCCCAGGGGATCGCCCTTCCGGACGCCGACCCACAGGACGTACCCGATCCACCCGAGGGGCGCGAGCGCGATCCCCGTCCACAGCCTGTGGGAAACCCGCGCGCGCGAGCCCTCGGAACCCGGCCCGGAGCAGTGCCCTCCCGCCGCCCCCGCCATCCCCCGGCCCCACCCCCGCGCGCGTACCGCCTCACAGACCCCCGCCACCACCACAGCCGCCGCCACCGCGAACCCATTGGGCCGTGACACCCCCGCCGCAGCCGCCAGCGCGCCCGCCCACACCCACCGCCCCGTCAGCACGGCGTACAGCGCCCACGCGGCGAAGGCTGTCAGGACGGGCTCGGTGTAGGCCATCGACAGGACGACGGAGTGGGGGAGCAGGCCCCACAGGAGGACCGTCGCGGCGGCCACGGCGGGGCCGCGCAGGTGGCGGGTCACGGCGTAGATCCCGCACGCGGCGACCGCGGCGGCCGTCCAGGACACCAGGAGGCCCGCCGAGCCCGCGCCGAGGGGTGTCACGGCGGTCACCGCGCGGACCAGGGCGGGGTACAGCGGGAAGAACGCCAGGTCGCTGTGGACGACGTCCGGGCCGAACCGCAGCGTGCGGCCGTAGCCGTGCTCGGCGATGCCCAGGTACCACCGGGAGTCCCAGGAGTGCCCCAGGAGCCGCAGAGGCCGCTTGCCGGCCGCCCAGGCGACCCCTGCGAGCACTCCGGCCCCGGCGAGCCGCGCCAGGACGAACAGGCCGAGGGCGCCGAGCACGCCCCGGTGGCGCCGTACGGCGCGGCGGCGCGCGACGGCTGGTGGCGGCGGGGCGAGGGCGGTGGTGGCGTGAGTCACACTCGGCACCATGCAGGCCGATGCGCCCGCGCGCGAGCAGGACAGGGCCGGGCGGGGGGACTTTGACGGAGTGTCGGATCGGAGTGTCGCCGGTACGGCGCACCGGATCGCGGTCTGTGCGCCGCTCCGTAGGGACGCCGTTCCGGACATCGCCGTTCGCCGGGTGACGGAACTTGACCGAATCGCCGTCCCTATGAGGAAGGCGGTCTCACGACCCCTCTGCTTGATCGGATCATGACACTATCCTGGCCCGGCTGTGGGGGCTGGGACAGGGGAGGAAAGCAAGGATGAGTCGGCGTTCGACGCCCGGCACGCTGGGGGAGCTGCTGCGCGGGTACCGGTTCGCGGCCGGGCTCGGCCAGCGGGCGCTGGCCGAGCGGGCGGGGATCAGCGTCCGGACCCTGCGCTACCTGGAGCAGGGCCAGATCCGCAGGCCGCACGCCGACTCGATCCGGCAGCTGGTGGTGGCGCTGAACCTGTCGGATGCCGCCCGCACCCGGCTGCTGGAGGCCGGCGAAGCGCCACGGACGGCAGGGCTGCGCGTGACGGTCCTCGGCCCGCTGGCGCTGCACCGTGACGGCAGCCCCGTCGAGCTTCCGTCGGCGCTGCGGCGCAGCCTGCTCGGCCTGCTCGCCGTGCAACCGGGCGTGGTGGTCGGTACCGACGAGATCGTCGACGTGTTGTGGGGCGAGCAGCCGCCACGTACCTGTCGGCAGCTGGTGCAGACCTACGTCAGACACCTGCGTGATCTGACCGGCCCCGGCCGCCCGGGGCCCGACGAGGGGCGCGTGCTGCGGGCCACCAAAGGCGGGTACCGGGCCGACCTGTCGGCCGAGGAGTCCGACGTGGTCGCCTTCGACGAGTTGCTCGGCCGGGCCCGGCGTGCCGAGACGGACGGCGACGGCGCCGCCGCGCTGGAGGCGTACGGCCGAGCGCTGCGCTGCTGGCGAGGACCGGTGCTGGCCGATGGCGGCGAGCGGATCCGGGCGCATCCCGCGGCGGTCGCGATCGGTTCTCGTCGGGTCGCGGCGGCGGTGGCCCGGGCGGACCTGGCGCTCGCGCTCGGCAGCGCGGAGGACGTGGTCGCCGACCTGCGCGAGCTCAGTACGCGCGAGCCGCTGCACGAGGAACTCGCCGGCCGGCTGATGCTGGCCCTGGCCGCGTGCGGGCAGCAGGCGGCGGCGCTCGACGTCTTCACCCGGATCAGCGGGCGACTCGACGCCGACCTGGGTCTTCAGCCCTCCACGGCACTGCGCGCCACGCATCTGCGAGTGCTTCGCGGAGACGTCCCCGAGATCTCCAGAAACTCCGAGACCCCCAGGACCTCCCTGACGCCACCCGCCTTGTCCGCCTTACCGGCTTTACCCGGCTTCTCCGCGCGGGCGTTACCCCACGCCGCCGACAGACCGGTTCCGGCGCAGCTTCCGGGGCCGACGCCGGGCTTCACCGGCCGGACCGATCAGCTGCGGCAGCTGGACGCCCTGCTTCCCGGCCCGGCGACGGGGGACGGCCGTCACCGGCCGCAGGGGATGGTGCTCGCGGCGATCACCGGTACCGGTGGGGTGGGCAAGACCGCCCTGGCGGTGCACTGGGCCCACCGGGTGCGCGACCACTTCCCGGACGGCGAACTGTTCGTGGACCTGCGGGGCCACTCGGCGCAGGCTCCGGTGCGTCCGGTCGAGGCGCTGGCCCGGTTCCTGCTGGCCCTGGGCGTGGCGGCGGAGCGGATTCCCGGGACGCCCGAGGCCGCCGCCGACCTGTACCGCACCCTGTCGGCCGGACGGCGGATGCTCGTCGTGCTGGACAACGCCGTGGACCCGGAGCAGGTCCGGCCGCTGCTGCCCGGCGGGCCGGGCTGCGTGGCGCTGGTCACCAGCCGGGACCGGCTGGCCGGGCTGGCGGCCCGTGACGGCGCCCGCCGGATCGGGGTGGACATGCTCACGCCCGAGGAATCCAGGCTGCTGCTGCGCCGTACGGTCGGCGAGAGCCGCGTCGACGCGGACCTGCGGGCGGCGGCGGACCTCGCCGACGCCTGCGGCCACCTTCCGCTGGCCCTGCGGATCTCCGCCGCCAACATCGACCACACCCCCTGGCGTACCCTGCGCGACCAGGCCGACGAACTGCGCGAGGGCGACCGGCTGACCGCCCTGTCCGTCATCGGCGACCGGACCACGGCCGTACGGACCGCCTTCAGCCTCTCCTACCACGCCCTCGACGCACCGGTCCGGCGGATGTTCCGCCTGCTGGCCCTGTTGCCCGGACCGGAAACCGGCCTCCAGGCCGCCGCCGTCGTCACGGGCACCACCACCGAGGACGCCGCCCGGCTGGTGGAGCGGCTCACCGCCGCCCACCTGCTGCGCGAGCACCGGCCCGGACGCTACCGCTGCCACGACCTCGTCGCGCTGTACGCCGCCGAACGCCTGCGCCTGGAGGAGACCGAAACCTCCCGCCGGTCCGCCTCCGACGCCCTCTACGACTGGCTGCTGGCCGCGGTGGACCGCTGCGCGCTGCTGCTCTACCCCGGGATGAGGCAGCGCCTGCCCGGCGTCGACGACGCTTCCCGGAGCGCCGTGGCGCCGCCGGAGATCACCGACGCCGGGGCGGCGATGCGCTGGCTGGACGCCGAACTGCCCAACCTGGCGGCGGCCGTCCACCAGGCCGCGGCCGAGGGCCATCGGGCGGCCTGGCTGCTCGCCGGCGCCCTGCGCGGCTACGCCTGGATCCGCAAGCACACCGTGGACTGGGCGGCCCTCGGCCAGGCCGCCCTGGCCGCCGCCCGCGCCGCCGGAGAGCCTCTCGCCGAGGCCGCCATGCACCACGTACTCGGCCACGCGCACGTGCGGCAGGGCCGCGTCGCCACCGCGATCACCGACTTCGAGCAGTTGCTCACCCTCGCCGAGGCCGCCGACTGGCCGGAGGGAGCCGCCATCGCGCACACCAACCTCAGCATGGTCACCCGGCTCAGCGGCCGGCTGCGGCGCAGCGCGGAGCACCTGGAGCGGGCCATGGACCTCGACCGGCGGGGCGGCCTGCCGGACGGGCACCCCGTCGTCCTCGGCAACCTCGCCCACGTACGGCGTGACCTGGGCCGCCTGGCCGAGTCGCTCGACTGCCTCGTGCGGGCGGAGAGCCTTCCGCCGGACCTGGACAACCAGCACAACCGGATCCGCAGGCAGGCCGACCTCGGCCGTACCCGGCACCTGCTCGGCGACACGGCGCAGGCGGCACACCACCTCCGGACGGCTCTGGCGATGGCCCGGGAGTGCGGCGACCTGGGAGGCGAGGCGTACGTGCTGCGGCTGACCGCGTCCGCCGACAGGGACGCGGGCGACCTCGGCCGCGCCCTGGAACGGGCACGGACCGCCACCGCTCTCAGCGACCAGGACGTCGACGACTACTTCCGGGCCGCCGCCCGTCTCACCCTCGGCAGTGTGCTGCTCGCCCTCGGGCGCGGCGGTGAGGCCTCCGACGTCTGGCGGGAGGCGCTGAAGCTGGCCCGTGAGCGCGGCGCGCACGATCTGGAGGCACGCTCCCTGATCGCGCTGGCGGCCGTCCGGCGTCCCCTGGACCGCGAACAGGCGGCGACGGCGCTGGATATCGCCCGCCGTACGGAGTACGTCCTGGTGGAGGGCGAGGCGCTGACCGTCCTGGCCCGAGGCGGCCTGGAACACGGCGAGCCCGCCACCGCCGCCGGTCACGCCCGCCGGGCCCTGGCCCTGCACCGCGACTCCGGCCACCGCAGGGGCCAGGCACAGGCGCTGGACCTGCTCGGCCGGGCCGTGGACGCGACGGGCGAGGAGGACCCCGCGCCGTACTGGCGAGAGGCCCTGGCGGTCTTCGACGCGATCGGGGACCGGCGTGCCGCGGTGCTCCGGCAGCGGCTCGTCATGACGGACGTATGACCGCGTGCCGTCCGGACCCCGCAGGGGGGCCCGGACGGCGTAGGTCAGCTCGTGACCTTCTTCCAGGTCAGTTCCCGCTGGTCGCCGTGGCGCCAGCCGCGGGTGTGGACCGCGTCGGTGCGGGGCTTGTCGCGCTCGTTGATGTAGGGGGACCTGGCGTCGACGTTCTGCCCGCTGTCGTAGTACGACTGGAGCGCCGAGGCCCCCCAGCCCTCCTGTCCTCCCCAGGACCAGAGTTCGTCGTGAGCGTTGGCGCCGCTGCTCCCCTCGGGCTCCATCCACACGTTGTTCTCGTTGCCGCCGTGGTAGGCCATCACCTCGTCCTTGCCCATGTTGTACAGCGTGAACTGCCCGTCGGTGCCGAACTGCTTCCACCGGCAGTAGGAGTTGCCGGCGGCGGCACTCCTGGCCACCATCCAGAGCGCCTGGTTGTCGGGCGAGGCGCACAGCACGGCGTCCTCGAACCTGCCGTTCTGGAGCATCACCCCCGCGGCGGTGGGGGCGGCCGAGGCCGACGTGGCCGGTACGGCGGTGACGCAGAGCGCGGCGAGGCCGGCCGCTGCGGCGAGGCGGGTCCCGAGGCGGGCCCGGCTCTGGGGAACCCGTGTGGCTGAAGCCATGTGAAGAAACTCCCTACCTGTGTTCCAGGACATTCCGGGACCGAGGGCCCGGAGTGGACATGCCAAAGGTAGGGATGGGGTGCGTGTACCGCGGCGCACGCGTGACGCAGCGGAAAACCCCTGCTGGCGGCGGTGATGCGGCAAGAACCGGCAATACGTGGGGATCGCGGAGGACGAGCGCCTCGGCGACCGCGTACTGGAAGGGGCCGGAGGCGACGTACGTGAGGTGTAGTGCCCGACCCCCGAGTCCCGTCAGCTTTCGTAGTGGTAGCGGCACTGTGCGATCAGGACGCCGTCCTCGGTGGCCTTGTAGATCAGCCGGTGCTCGTCGTTGATGCGGCGCGACCAGTAGCCCTGGAATCCGTGCTTGAGCGGTTCCGGTTTGCCGATGCCCTCGTTGCCGTTCCGGGTGATGTCCGCGACGAGCGTGTTGACGCGCTTGAGGGTCTTCCGGTCCTGAAGCCGCCACCACAGGTAGTCCTCCCAGGCGCGGGAGGAGAAGGTGATCTTCAACTCGCGGGCCTTACCCGTCGGTCGCCAGCTCGCGCACGGTGCCGCCGCCGTTCTCCAGCTCGTCGATGGACGCGAGCAGGCGCCGGGCGTTGGCCGGACTGCGCAGCAGGTACGCCGTCTCCTTCAGGGACTCGTAGTCCTCAAGGGAGACGATGACGACCGGCTCATGTCCGGCCCGGGTGATGACGACCTCTTCGCGGTCGTCGGTGACGGAGTTGAGCACCTCGGCGTACCGCGCGCGCGACTCGGAATACGTCATGGTCTTCACGACCGACCTGCCTTCCACGTACAGAATGTTGTACGTCCACTCCTGTCGGTGCGGCAAGCGCCGACCAGTCCCGCAGGGCGACGGTCAGCCCGCGAGCTTCTTCAGCCGCTCCGCCGCCTCCTCCAGGACCGAGGTCCGCTTGCAGAACGCGAACCGTACGAAGGGGGCGCCCTGGTCGCGGTGGTCGTAGAAGACCGCGTTGGGGATCGCGACGACACCCGCGCGCTCGGGCAGCGCACGGCAGAAGGCGAAGCCGTCGCTCTCGCCGAGGGGGCGGATGTCGGTGGTGATGAAGTACGTGCCGGCCGGGCTGAACACCCCGAAGCCGGCCTCCTTGAGCCCCGCCGACAGCAGGTCCCGCTTCGCGCGCATGTCCGCGCGGAAGGACGTGAAGTACGACTCCGGGAGGGCGAGCGCCTCGGCGACCGCGTACTGGAAGGGTCCGGAGGCGACGTACGTGAGGAACTGCTTCGCCGAGCGGACGGCGGTCGTCAGCCCCGGGGACGCCGTCACCCAGCCGACCTTCCAGCCGGTGAACGAGAACGTCTTGCCGGCCGACCCGATGGTCACCGTCCGCTCGCGCATGCCCGGGAGGGAGGCCAGCGGGATGTGCTCGGCGTCGTCGTACACGAGGTGCTCGTAGACCTCGTCCGTGACGACGAGCAGGTCCCGTTCGACCGCCAGCTCGGCGATCGCGGTGAGCTCCGCGCGCGTGAGGACCGTTCCGGTCGGATTGTGCGGCGTGTTGATCAGAAGCAGTCGCGTCGAGTCGGTGACCGCGTCGCGCAGCTCGTCCAGGTCGAGGCGGAAGCGGGCCGCCTCGGGGTCGGGGCGCAGGGTCACGGGGACCCGGCGGGCGCCCGCCATGGCGATGCAGGCGGCGTACGAGTCGTAGTAGGGCTCCAGGGCCACCACCTCGTCCCCGGGCTCCAGGAGGGCCAGCAGGGTGGCCGCGAGGGCCTCCGTGGCGCCGGCCGTCACCAGGACCTCGGTGTCGGGGTCGTACGACAGGCCGTACCGCGCGCGCTGGTGCGCGACGATCGCCGTACGCAGCTCCGGCACGCCCGGGCCCGGCGGGTACTGGTTGCCGCGCCCGTCGCGCAGCGCGCGCACCGCCGCCTCGCGGATCTCCTCGGGGCCGTCCGTGTCGGGGAAGCCCTGGCCGAGGTTGATGGCGCCCGTGCGCACCGCGAGGGCCGACATCTCGGCGAAGATCGTCGTCCCGAACTCGGCGAGACGGCGGTTGAGGAAGGGGCGTGCGCTGCTGGTCATGCCCGCCATCCTGCGCTCAAGCTCTGGACTTCCTCAAGTGTGCTTTGGCTGCTGAGACGGCGGGGCATCCCCAGGTCACGCACCGCTCGTACGGTGCGCGAGGCGCCCGAGGGGGGCCGCTTCGGGGGACTTGTGAGAAGCGGAAGGAGGGTGATCGTCATGCCCATGGCAATCGGAATCATCCTGCTCGTCCTGTTCCTGGCTCTGATCACGGCGGCGCTGATCGGCAGCCGGCGCCGGGAGCGGGCCGAGAGGCGGGCGCGCGCCGCGCGGCGGCGGTCGTACAGCGGGAGCGGCAGCGGCAGCGGCAGCGCGAACAGCGACAGCATGAACAGCTCCTACACGGGCGGCGGCTGGTGGATCTTCGGGGGTGACTCGGGGGGTGGCTCGGGGGGCGACTCGGGGGGTGGCTCCGGAGGGGGGCACGGGGGGCACGGGGGTCACTCCTGCGGGGGAGGCCACTCCTGCGGCGGGGGTAGCTCCTGCGGGGGAGGCGGCGGCGGTTGCGGCGGAGGCAGCTGACACGGGGCAGCTGAGCTTCGTCCGGGCCGGGGGGCCTCGGAGGTACCCGGGTACCTCCGAAGTAGGGGGACGGGGGTGCGGGGCTTCCCGTGAGGGAGCGCCGACGGGGTCCGAGGGGAATACCGCAGAGGGACGCCCGCCGCGCGGCGACACGCGGCGGGCGTTCTCGTATGTGACATACGCCTCGCGTACGCCAGGGCCGCCCGGCGTACGCCGTAGTTGAACAGTTGAGCTGTGGAGCCCTCTGAGGGATGGAAACCGCACGAAGTTGGGTAAAAACGCTGTGGTGGGACCGCGGTCCATGATTCCCTCTAAAATACCAACGCAGCCCCTCGGACCCCTCGGACGTCCTGCGCGGACGTCCTCTCACACCGGGCCGACCGGGGCCGGACCCCGGAGTCGACCGGGGCGCGCCGGACCTACCCGCTTCTTCCTCGCGTGCTTGCGGAGCCGATCCATGCTCACGACCCTGACCACCTCCTACACCGACACGCGCGCGGCCGACCTCGCCTGGGCCCTGGGGCGCGAGCCGCTGCCGGCCCTGGCCACGCTCGACCTCGAACTGTCCGGTGCCAAACTCCAGTTGAGGCTCCTCGGCGCCTCCCACCAGGTGCTGCTGGAGGAGGCGGAGACCTCCTGCTCGGAGACGGTCGCCTGTATCCCCGGCAGCAGCACCCCGCTCCCGCTCGGCGTGGCCAAACGCGTCGGCGACTGGGAGTACGAGTTCGCGGCCCACGTGGAGGTCCTCTCCCCGGGCCAGTTCGCGGGCCGCGCGCAGGAACTGCTCGCACTCGTCTCCGACCACCCCCACGGCCTCGCGGGCGTCTTCCCCGGCAGCCCGCACGCCTTCACCGCGCTGCTCGCCCACAGAGTCGACGGGTACGTGCACTGGCGGACCTGGCACGCGTACCCCCAGGACGGGCAGCTGGTGGCGACCCGGACCCGGGTCGGGGTGCGGGTACCCGTGGGGTAGTCCCCGCGTACCCCTCACGGGGGCCGGACCGCCGTGTCCCCCGAAAGGGGTAGTACCCCCGTACCCCCGCACCCTCCCGGCTGCTTCCCTCACACGGGTGGAGCAGCCCGTCAGGACCCCCTCCCGGCCTACCCGGGTAAACCCAAGGGACCACTCCGGCCTCCGGTTTCACGCGTGTGGGTGACATGGCGTACTGAGGCCGTGACGTAACGTCGCAGTCGTGATCGAACCGCACGCGCCCGCTCCCCCCGGTGCCCCGCCTCCGTGGGGAGGCCGGGCCCCGCTGCCCGTCCGGCCGGCGACGGGGCGGTTCCTGGTCCTGGCCTGTGTGTTCGTGTGCGCCGCGTGCGGGCTGGTCTACGAACTCGAACTCGTCGCGCTCGCCTCGTACTTGATGGGCGACTCGGTCACCCAGGCGTCCGTCGTGCTGTCCGTCATGGTGTTCGCCATGGGCATCGGTTCGCTCGCCGCCAAGCGCCTGCGCACGCTGGCCGCCGCCGGGTTCTGCGCGGTCGAGGCGGTGCTCGCGCTGATCGGCGGGTGCAGCGCGATGGCCCTGTACGCGGTGTTCGCCTGGACCGGTGACTGGGGCGGCATGTGGGCGAACGGCCCGCGCGTGCTGCTCGTCGCGTTCTCCCTCGCCATCGGTCTGCTGATCGGCGCCGAGGTCCCCCTCCTGATGGAGCTGATCCAGCGCATCCGCCGCCAGGACGCGGGCGGCGCGGTCGCCGACCTGTTCGCCGCGGACTACGTCGGCGCGCTCGTCGGCGGCCTCGCCTTCCCCTTCCTCCTCCTGCCGTTCCTGGGCCAGCTGACGAGTTCGCTGCTCACCGGCGCGGTCAACGTCGTCGCGGGCAGTGCGCTGATCCTCGGCCTCTTCCGGCGCGACCTGACCCGCCGGGCGCGCTGGCTGCTGCTGGTGGCCAACGTGACCGTCCTCGGCGTCCTGGCCGCGGCGGCCGTACTCGTCGACGACTTCGAGCGCGCGGCCCGCGAGGCGGTGTACGGGGACGACGTGCGCGTAGCTCTCCAGACCGATGTGCAGGAGGTGGTCCTCACGGGGGGTACGCCGGGTCATCCTCTGGGGCTGTACCTCGACGGCCGGCTGCGTGTCGAGGGGCGGGACGAGCGGAAGTACCACGAGGCGCTCGTCCATCCCGCGATGTACGGGTCTCATGCCCGCGTCCTGGTCCTCGGGGGCGGGGACGGGCTCGCCGCGCGCGAGGTCCTCGCCCATCCCGGCGTACGGCGGGTGGACATCGTCGATCTCGACGCCGGGCTCGTCCGCCTCGCCCGTACCGACCCGGCGCTCTCCCGGCTCGGCGGGCACGCGCTGGGCGACCCCCGGGTGCACGTCACCATCGGGGACGCGTTCCACGTGCTGCGCACGACGGTGCCGGGTACGTACGACGTCGTCGTCGCCGACCTGCCCGATCCGGGGATCACCGCCAGCACCAAGCTGTACTCGGAGGAGTTCTACGGCCTCGCGCGCCGCTCGCTCGCACCCGGGGGGCGTCTCGTCGTCCACGCCGGGCCGCCGGCCAGCCGGTCCCAGGTGTTCTGGACGGTCGACGCGACCATGCGGGCGGCGGGGCTGCACACCACCCCCTACCGGGTGACCGGCCGCGACTCCGGGTTCGCGGCGGGGCCCGACCGGACGACCGCGCGGTCCCGGGCGCCGAAGGACTGGGGGTTCCTGCTGGCCTCGGCGGGGCCCCGGCCGCCGGTCCTCGCGCTCGACCCCCGGGCGCCGCGACCGCAGACGCTCACGCCGGAGGGGCTGGCGGAGGGGGCGCGGGTGGCCGAGGCTACGCGGGTGACGGGGGTGCGGGTATCTACGCTGGTCCATCCCAGGTATTAGGGGGAGGGGGTACGGGGGGATGAGGTCCTACTGGCTGGGGGGCTTGACGGGCTGGGGGCCTGATGGGGCGTCTCTCCACCCCCGGGTGCAGCGGAGCGAATCACCCTCTCCAGGGGTGCTTTTCCCCGACCGGTGGGTAGGCTCCACCGACATGGAGCAAGAGGTGTTCGTTCCGGTTCCGGCGGAGCGGCTGCGAGCGGCCCTCGCCGACCCCGCGCAGGTGGCCCGCGCGGTCCCCGGCCTCCAGCAGGACGCGGGGACGCCCCCGGTCGCGGGCCGGCTGAAGATCCGGGTCGGCAGCCACACGATCACCTACCGGGGTAACGCCCAGGTATCACCCGGCGCCGACGGCACGTACACCGTCCGGGCGGACGCGGCGGAGGCCAGGGGCAGCGGCAAGGTCCACCTCGCCCTCACCCTCGCCCTCACCGAGACCCTCACGGGGACGACCCTCAGGTTCACCGGCACCGCCCGCGCGGACGGCCGGATCGCGGAACTCCCGCAGGAGACGGTCGCGGCGGCGGTGGCCCGCCTCGTCAACCGCTTCGGGGGGAACCTGGGGACTACGGGTACGGATCCGCAGGCGGCGAAGCAGGACCGGGAAGCCGGGCGGGGCCCGGAGGCCGAGCAGAGCCCGGGAGCCGACCGGAACGTGGGAGCCGACCAGGACCCTGGAGCCGGCCGGGACCTTGAAGTCGGCCGGGGCCTTGAAGCCGAGCGGAACCCCGGGGCCGAGCACGAGGCGGAGCCGGCACAGCCGACGCCCCCGAAGCAGTCCCCGGACCCTGAGCCGGCCCCGGACCTGAAGCCCGAACTCCCCTTCCCCTCAACGGTCTTCGAGGCCGAGACCCCCGCGTCCGCCCTGGACCCGCTGGCCTCCCTGAACCCCGCCGACCCCCCGGCGGAAGCCGCCCACGCCCGCCGCACGATGATCGGCAGGAGCGCGGAGGAGGTCGACCACGCCCCACCGCGAGGCCGCTACGCCCCGGTCCCGGCCCCCCAGTCGTTCACCCCGGCGAACACCCTCCGCTGGGCGGCCCCGGCGGCGGCCCTCGCGGTGGTGTCGGCGGTGGTGGTGGGCCGCGCCCTGCGCAGACGCCGCTGAAACGAGGCCGGAGCGGAACGCGGGACGCCGGGACAGGGGACGTACCGCAACCGGCGTACCTCTCAGGAGGCAGACGTACCTCGGTACGACGCCCTGGCAGTCCGGCCCTTCGCCGCGCTCCCGGCGCAGCCACCCCCGCCGCCCGGCCGGACCCGTAGCCCCCCAGTACTGTCATCCCTTGTGAGCAACGAAGAGATCACACTGACCGCCGGCTCCGCACAGGCGACCGTGCACCCCGCCAACGGCGCCCGCGTGGCCTCCCTCCAGGTCGACGGTGTCGAACTGCTGCGCCAGGGCGAGAAGTTCGGCTGCTTCCCGATGGTCCCGTGGTGCGGCCGGATCAGGGACGGACAGTTCCGCAACGGCGGCACGACGCACCAGATGCCGCTGAACGCCCCGCCGAACGCCATCCACGGCACGGCGCGCGGCAGCGCCTGGAACGTCGCCCGCGTCGCACCCGGTGAAGCGGTCCTCACGTACGACCTCGTGGCTCCCTGGCCCTACCCCGGACGTATCACCCAGGTGTTCGCCCTGACCGAGGAGACCCTGACCCTCACCATGGCGGTGGAGACGTACGACGACTCCTTCCCGGCGCAGATCGGCTGGCACCCCTGGTTCAACAGGAACCTGGGAGGTACGGACGTACACCTCGCGTTCGCCCCCGCCTGGCAGGAGGAGCGCGGCGACGACCACCTCCCCACCGGGAACCGGATCGAGCGCAAGCCCGGCCCGTGGGACGACTGCTTCGGCATGCCGGACGGCGTCGACGTGACGCTGACCTGGCCGGGGCAGCTGGAGCTGAAGGTCGCCAGCCGCGAGCGGTGGGTCGTGGTGTACGACGAGCAGGAGCCCGCCGTGTGCGTGGAACCGCAGACCGGCCCGCCCAACGGGCTGAACACGCACCCCCGTCTGGTCACCCCGGTGGACCCGCTGGAGGCGTCGACGACGTGGACCTGGCGGCGCCTGTAGTACCCGTAAGACCCGAGAGCCACGGCCCCGCGTAGCCCGTACAGCTCGCCTCTAAGCTGTTCGCCATGACGGACGTCGACGAAGTAATGCCGCAAGGCACACGCGCTGAGCTGCTGCAACAGATCAAGGACAAGGCCGTGGTGCACGGCAGGGTGACGCTCTCCTCGGGGCTGGAGGCGGACTACTACATCGACCTGCGCCGCGTCACCCTGGACGGTGAGGCCGCCCCGCTGGTCGGGCAGGTGCTGCTGGACCTGACGGCGGAGCTGGAGTTCGACGCGGTCGGCGGGCTGACCATGGGCGCCGACCCGGTCGCGACGTCGATGCTGCACGCCGCCGCCGCGCGCGGCCGGCAGCTGGACGCCTTCGTCGTCCGCAAGGCCGCGAAGGCGCACGGGATGCAGCGGCAGGTCGAGGGCCCGGAGATCCGCGGGCGGCGCGTGCTGGTCGTCGAGGACACCTCCACGACCGGCGGCTCCCCGCTGACGGCGGTGGAGGCGGTGCGTGCGGCGGGCGCCGAGGTCGTGGCCGTCGCGACCATCGTCGACCGCGCGACCGGCGCCGACGAGAAGATCCGGGAGGGCGCGGGTGTGCCGTACCTCTTCGCCTTCTCCAAGGACGAACTGGGCCTGGACTGATACCTGAGACGTACCCGGTTACACCTTCCGGAGCAGAGGGCCATGTCTGGAAAGATGGGCATGACGACGACGTCATACCCAAGGTCTAGGTCAGGGCCGTAGTACGAAGATCGCCAACCCGCACACCCAAGGAGCGGACAGATGCCCATCGCAACCCCCGAGGTCTACAACGAGATGCTCGACCGGGCGAAGGCAGGCAAGTTCGCCTACCCGGCCATCAACGTCACCTCGACCCAGACCCTGCACGCGGCGCTGCGCGGCTTCGCGGAGGCGGAGAGCGACGGCATCATCCAGATCTCCACGGGCGGCGCGGAGTTCCTGGGCGGCCAGTACAGCAAGGACATGGTGACCGGCTCGGTCGCGCTCGCCGAGTTCGCGCACATCGTCGCCGAGAAGTACCCGGTCACGGTCGCGCTGCACACCGACCACTGCCCCAAGGACAAGCTCGACGGGTACGTACGGCCGCTGCTCGCCGTCTCCGAGGAGCGTGTGAAGGCCGGCCGCAACCCGCTCTTCCAGTCGCACATGTGGGACGGCTCGGCCGAGACGCTCGCCGACAACCTGGCCATCGGGCAGGAGCTGCTGGCCCGCGCGGTCGCCGCGAAGATCGTCCTTGAGGTGGAGATCACCCCGACCGGCGGCGAGGAGGACGGCGTCTCGCACGAGATCAACGACTCCCTCTACACGACGGTCGACGACGCGATCCGCACGGTCGAGGCGCTCGGCCTCGGTGAGAAGGGCCGCTACCTGCTCGCCGCGTCGTTCGGCAACGTGCACGGCGTGTACAAGCCGGGCAACGTCGTGCTCCGCCCCGACCTGCTGAAGGAGCTGAACGAGGGCGTCGCCGCCAAGTTCGGCAAGCCGGCCGGTTCGCAGCCGTTCGACTTCGTCTTCCACGGCGGTTCCGGCTCCTCCGAGGAGGAGATCGCGACCGCGCTGGAGAACGGCGTCATCAAGATGAACCTCGACACGGACACGCAGTACGCGTTCACGCGGCCGGTCGCGGCGCACATGTTCCAGAACTACGACGGCGTCCTGAAGGTCGACGGCGAGGTCGGCTCCAAGAAGACGTACGACCCCCGTACCTGGGGCAAGCTGGCCGAGGCGGGCATGGCGGCGCGGGTCGTCGAGGCCACGCAGAACCTGCGGTCGGCGGGTACGCGGATCAAGTAGTACCTCCGGGTGAGTGGTCCGGTGTCGTCCTCAGGGGACGGCGCCGGACTTTCTGTATGCCGGAGTACCCCCCTACCTGAGAGCCAGTGATCCACGCCACGCCACATGTGTGAATCCTGTGGACACGTTGTCATAGGCATGCAATAGGCTGCGATCACCGCACCCCGGTTCTCGGGGCACGCCCCAACTCACGGGGCAGCGAAGACCATTGGGGGGTCTTTTCATCGTGTTCGTGCGTAAACGCACTCTTTCGACCGCGACCGCGCTCGCGGTTCTCGTCAGCTCCGCCGCGCTGGTCGTGGGGACGGCCGGTTCGGCCGCGGCGGACAGCAGCAAGGTGCTCCCGCTGAAGTCCGCGGGCGACATCGTGGTGGACGGCGTCCACCGCAAGGTCTTCGTCAGCGACCCCGTCACCGGACGGGTCGTCGCGACGGACTACTCCGGCAACGTGCTCACCACCGTGCCCGAGCTGTACGGCGTCGCCGGCCTGGCTCTCTCGGCCGACTCCGGCTGGCTGTACGCGGCCGTCCCGAGCGTCGACGCGATCGTCGCCCTCGACACCACGACGATGGCCGAGCAGGCCCGGTACGCCACCGGCGAGGGCACCGACCCGCAGTTCCTGGCCCTCGCGGGCGACAAGATCTGGTTCGGGTACGGCACCGAGTCCGACGGCTCGATCGGCTCGCTGGACGTCTCCGGCGCCGAGCCCGTCGTCGCCCTCGACCAGGACGCCGAGACGGACTACTCCGGCGCCCCGCGCCTGGCCGTCTCGCCGACCGAGCCGAACACCATCGCGGCGGCCGGGTCGTCCTCCCAGCGGTTCGCCCTCGCGACGTACGACGTGACGACGGGCACCGCGGCCCGTACCTCGCGTAATACCTCAGGACTGACCGGGCAGACCAACGACCTCGCCTACACCCCGGACGGCAAGCGCATCATCACCGCCAACCCCGGCAAGGTGCACCACGTCTGGCAGGCCGCCGACCTCGCCGAGGCCGGTAGCTACACCAGCACCGAGCACGGCACGTCGGTCGCGATCGCCCCCGACGGCACCGTCGCGGCGGGCTCCGACGCCCCGTACGGCAAGGACGTCTTCGTCTACCGCCCGGGTCAGACCACGGCTGTACGGCAGTACGACTTCCCGGTGACGGGTACGACGTCCGCCGGCGACGGCCTCGTCAACGGCGGGCTCGCCTGGGAGCCGGGCGGCAGCCGCCTGTTCGCGGTCACCGACAACTGGGACAGCAACGTCCGGCTGCACATCCTGGACGAGCCGACCAAGTCCGCGCCGGCCGTCGCCGTCAAGGCACCGGCCACGGCCGCGCTCGGCAAGGCGCTCACCGTCTCCGGGACGGTCTCGGGGACCCTCGCACTGCCCGTGGGTACCCCGCTGGTAGTCACGCGGTACGACTCCGAGTCCCCCAAGGGCAAGTCCCTGGGGACGAAGAAGCTGGCCGCGAAGGGCGCGTTCTCCTTCACGGACACTCCGGCCGTCGCCGGGAACGTCACCTACAAGGTCGCGTACGCCGGAAGTACTACGCACTCCGCCGCATCCGGGTCCTCGGTCGTCAAGGTCGCCTACAACAGGACGGCCCTGAAGATCGACCGCAACAACCTGACCGTCAACTACGGCACCAACGTGACGTACACGGCGACGCTCGGCTCGACGTACAAGAACCGCACCGTCGAGATCTGGGCCGACCCGTGGGGTCCCGAGCCGAAGCGGCTGCTCAAGCGCGGCAAGGTCAACGCGAAGGGCCAGCTCGCGGTGGCGCTGCGGATGACCCGGGACACCACGGTCAGCGCGGTCTTCACCGGGGACGCGCGCTTCGGCAAGGCCGAGGCCAAGTCCGGTGTGCGCACGCGCGCCGGGGTGACGACCTCGCTGTCGGGCCACTACAAGTGGACGAAGTTCGGGAAGACCAACTACCAGACCTTCCACCAGACGACCGACCCGCTGATCACCACGTGGATCAACGCCTACCCCGGCCGGTACACGCGTCTCGACCTCGAGTTCTACTCCCAGGGCCGCTGGGTCTCGGGCGAGCCCGAGTACTTCCCGCTGGACAGCGCCGGCAAGTCGTACGTCACGCTGGACGGCGACGGTGCGGCCGGGTACCGGTTCCGCCTGCGGTCGGTGTACGTCGACGGCTACAACGGCGACATCGCGAACACGACGTCGTACGGGCCGTGGAAGTACTTCAACTTCACGAAGTGATACCTGCGAGGTAGCTCCACGGAGCTACGTCCGGCCGTGCGCTCCCACCGGGCCCGGCGCCCTTCCCGGGGTGCCGGGCCCGGTGCCGTCCGAGGTGACAGACTGGAGGTCATGACGATTCACGAGAACCTCCTCGGGGGCCCGCCCCCGACCCACCTCCCCGACGACCCCGAGCCGCGCGAGCTGCTCGCGGGCGGCACCGCGGCGGCCGACGTCGCCGCGAAGTACCCGAAGTCCTCGCTGGCCTGGGCGCGGCTCGCCGACGAGGCGTTCGAGCGGGGCAGCGTGGTGGAGTCGTACGCGTACGCCCGTACCGGATACCACCGGGGTCTCGACTCCCTGCGCCGCAGCGGCTGGAAGGGCCACGGCCCGGTGCCGTGGGAGCACGAGCCGAACCGCGGCTTCCTGCGCGCCCTGCACGCCCTCGCGCGCGCCGCCGGGTCGATCGGGGAGCAGGACGAGTACGAGCGGTGCACGCAGTTCCTGAAGGACTCCTCGGCGACGGCGGCGCAGACGCTGGGCTGAGGGCCGGGCCGAGGGAGTACTGAGGTTGTACCCGTGTAGTACCCGGGTATCAGGTTGGCCCGTCTGGGCGTGTGATCAGGCGGGCCTTGCCTTTTCGACCGAGGATCGAAGAGGATGCCCGGCGGGGACCGGGGCCCCCGTGTCGAGAACGGCAGGGGCGGACCGCTACCCGGAGCAACAAACAGGAGACAGCGATGTCCCAGGAGGCTCACGAGGCTCACGAGCCCGAGACACCTCATCTCGACTTCGCGGGTACGACGCCGTACGAGGACTACGTCCGGGCGGATGTGCTCACCCACCTCCAGCACCCCCTCTCCGAGGACCCCGGAGAGATGGTCTTCCTGGTCACCACCCAGGTCATGGAGCTGTGGTTCACGGTGATCGTCCACGAGTGGGAGACGGCCACGAAGGCCCTGCGCTCGGACCGCATACCGGTCGCGGTCGACGCGCTGAAGCGCTCCGTACGGGAGCTGGAGGCGCTCAACGCCTCCTGGCGTCCGCTCGCCCAGCTCACCCCGGCCCAGTTCAACTCCTACCGCGCGGCCCTCGGCGAGGGCTCCGGCTTCCAGTCCGCCATGTACCGGCGGATGGAGTTCCTGCTCGGCGAGAAGTCCGCGTCCATGCTCGTCCCGCACCGGGGAGCGCCGCGCGGGCACGCCGAGTTGGAGAAGGCACTGTACGAACCCAGCCTGTACGACGAGGTGTTGAGGCTGCTGGCGCGCCGTGGACACGCGATCCCGGACGAGGTGCTGAGCCGCGACGTGTCCCTGCGCTACGAGCCCTCGCCCGAGGTGGAGGCGGTCTGGACGGCCCTCTACCAGGGCGACCAGAACGCCGAACTCGCCCGGCTCGGCGAGGCGTTGACCGACGTCGCCGAGCTCGTCTGGCGCTGGCGCAACGACCATCTGGTCGCCACCCGGCGCGCGATGGGCGCCAAGGCCGGCACCGGCGGCTCCGCGGGCGTGGCCTGGCTGGAGAAGCGGGCCCGCAAGAACGTCTTCCCCGAGCTGTGGACGGCGAGGTCCCATGTCTGAACTGGCAGTCAAAGCACAGGAGTTGGACGCCAGGGACGAACTCGCCGCCAAACGCGCCGAGTTCGCCCTCGACGACGGGGGCGTCTATCTGGACGGCAACTCGCTGGGCGCCCTGCCCGCCGCCGTCCCCGACGCGGTCGCGGACGTCGTCCGCCGCCAGTGGGGCGAGCTGCGCATCCGTTCCTGGGAGGAGAGCGGCTGGTGGACGGCGCCGGAGCGGATCGGCGACCGGATCGCCCCGCTGATCGGCGCGGGACCCGGCCAGGTGGTGGTCGGTGACTCGACAAGTGTCAACGTCTTCAAGGCACTTGTGGCCGCACGCCGGATGGCGGGAGCGGGGCGGGACGAGATCGTCGTCGACGCCACGACCTTCCCCACGGACGGGTACATCGCCGAGTCCGCCGCGAGGATGACGGGGTGCACGCTGCTCCCCGTACCGCCCTCGGAGGTCGCCGGAGCGCTCTCCACCCGTACCGCCGCGGTACTGCTCAACCACGTCGACTACCGGTCCGGGCGGCTGCACGACCTCCCCGCGCTGACGTCCGCGATCCACGCGGCGGGCGCCCTCGCCGTCTGGGACCTGTGTCACAGCGCGGGCGCGCTGCCGGTCGGGCTCGACGAGCACGGGGTGGACCTCGCGGTCGGCTGCACCTACAAGTACCTGAACGGCGGCCCGGGTTCACCGGCGTACCTGTACGTGCGCCGCGATCTCCAGGGGGAGTTCGACTCCCCGCTGCCCGGCTGGAACTCGCACGCCGAGCCGTTCGGGATGAGCCCGTCGTACGAACCGGCGCGCGACGTCGTCCGGGGCCGGGTCGGGACGCCGGACATCCTCTCCATGCTCGCGCTGGAGGCGGCCCTCGGGGTGTGGGAGGGCGTGTCCATCGAGGCGGTGCGCGCCAAGTCCCTTGCCCTGACGGACTTTTTCCTCGAATGCGTCGGCGAGTACGTCCCCGCGGGCCTGGTCGAGTGCGTGACGCCGCAGGCCCACGCGGAGCGGGGCAGCCAGATCGCGCTGCGCTGCGACGACGCGGGCGACGTCATGAAACGGCTCGTCGCGCAGGACATTGTGGGGGACTTCCGGTACCCGGACGTCCTGCGGTTCGGATTCACGCCGCTGTACCTCGGGTTCGCGGACGTGGAACGCGCGGCGCGGGCACTGCGGCTGGCTCTCAAGTAGTCCCGCACGACAACCCTGTTCACACGAAGGGCACACCGCACGACCACGCGCGGTGTGCCCTTCGGTACGTACGGTACGAGGGGTGGGGGTGTCATATCCGGGCAGAACCGTTTACCCCTCACCCAGCGTGACATCCGCGTGTCCGCGCACGTCACGGGCCTGATAGCGTCCCCGCCAGCGGACGGATCAGTAGCCGTCCTCACCTGTCTGGTCGTCAATTCCATTTCGTTGCTGAGAGGTTGGAGCATGCCGGACGACGTCGCCGCAGCCCGGACCGCCGCCGAGGAGCAGTCCGCCTTCTCACATCCGCCCGTCGACCCCGACGTGACCGCCGCCTACGGCGACCACCCCGACCAGGTGATCGACTTCTACCTCCCGAGGACCACGGGGGGTACGGGGGGACTCGCGCCGCTGGTCGTCGTGCTGCACGGGGGAGCCTGGCGCGCGCGGTACGACCGCCGGCACCTGACGCCGTTCGCGGACTTCCTGGCCCGGCGCGGGTTCGCCGTCGCCAACGTCGAGTACCGGCGCGGGGAGTTGGGGACCGACGGCACCTCCGGCGGAAACGCTCCGGTGACGGACGACGCGGACGCGACGCCGGTCGCGGGGCGCTGGCCGGACACCTTCGACGACGTCGCCGCCGCGCTCGACGCGCTCCCCGCCCTCGTCCGGGACGTCCTCCCCACGGCCGACCCGCGCCGTACCGTCCTCACCGGCCACTCGGCCGGCGGCCACCTCGCGCTGTGGGCCGCCGCCCGGCACCTCCTCCCGGCCGACGCGCCCTGGCGCACGGCCGCTCCGCCGAACCTGAGGGGCGTGGTCGCGCTCGCGCCGATCGCCGACTTCGAGATCGCGCGGAAGCTCGACGTGTGCGGCGACGCCTCCACTCAACTCCTCGGTGGAGACGAGAAGTTCGCCGAGCGGCGGCCGTACGCCGACCCGGCGCTGCTGCTGCCGACAGGCATCGCCACGACGATCGTGCAGGGCCGCGCGGACGAGGTCGTGCCGATGGCGGTCGCGGAGGCGTACGCGGACGCGGCGGCGAAGGCGGGGGAGGTGGTGGGGGTGACGCTGCTGGAGGACGTCGGGCACTTCCCGCTGATCGACCCGGTGGCGGACGCTTGCGCGGTGGTGGGGGAGGAGATCGCGCAGCTGGCTTGGTGAGGTGGGGAGTTGGGGGGTGCGGGAGGAGATGCGGAAGGCGGGGAGCTGGCGGGAGGGGGGCCTGTGGCAGGACGCGTGTGGGGTTCCGCGCTGGTGCTCTCGGTACCTCTGCGGTAGTCCCCGGTCAGCTCCTGGGTATCCCCGGCCCGAGCCTGCCGCGTGGACGCCCGAGGCCCGCTGCGGACTCCTGGGAAGAGCCCCCGATCCAGGAGCCGCGTCATACCCGTAATACCTGAGAGCTACGTCGAAGAAGAGCTCTCAGGCGGGACGCGGACGACGAGCGCCGATCCGTAACTTCGCAACCAGTTCGCCCGACGGTCGGGCGGCCTGGACGGGGAGGGGCGCGGCGATGCGGCTCGATGACGCGGAGAAGACGGACGGAAGGGCGGGGCGCCTGCTCCGGGCCCTGCTCGCCGTCCTGGTCGTCGCGGCGGTGGTCGTCCCCCTTGTCGCGGCGGCCCGCCCCGACATCCCGGCCCCCACTCCGGCGCCGGCACTCCCGCTGACGGCCGCGACGCTGGAGAAGACGTACGCGGCCAACCGGGCCGACGCCGAGCTGGCGTCGAGGATGGCCCGGGACAACGGCGACCGGCACAGGGCCGAGGCCGACCGGAGACTGGCCGACCCCGACAGGCACCTCCTCTCCTTCGACGGCCGCGGCGAGGGCCGGGCCACGGAGGTCTTCGGCGACCTGGCGCACGCACACCGCATCGCGGTCCTCGTCCCCGGCTCCGACACCACGCTGGACACGTACGAACGCTTCCGCGCGGGAGCCGACGCCCTCCACCGCCGGCTCACCCGAGAGGGCCCGGCCGGTTCGGGGGCGGCGGTGGTCGCCTGGCTCGGGTACACGACGCCGGGCACGATCAGTACGACGGTCCTGACGCCGGACCGGGCGCAGGAGGCGGCACCGGACCTGCGCGACCTCGTCGCCGGGCTGCGCGCCCTCACCGGCCCGGACACCGACGTCAGCGTCCTGTGCCACTCCTACGGCACGGTGGTGTGCGCCCGAGCGGCCGACGGCCTGGACGCCGACGACCTGGTCCTCCTCGCCAGCCCCGGCACCGGCGCGGACTCGGTGGCCGACCTGGACACCCGCGCCCGGGTATGGGCGGCGCGCGGAGCGGACGACTGGGTCGCGGACGTCCCGCACACCAGCGCCCGCCTCTTCGGCACGACGATCGGCTTCGGCACGGACCCGGTCTCCCCGGCCTTCGGCGCCCGCGTCTTCGCCGCCGGGGACGGCGGACACAGCGACTACTTCATCCCGGGCTCGGTCTCGCTGGCCAACCTCACCCGGATCGTCCTCGGCGAGTCGACGGAGGTCACCCGTGTTCACCACACGTGATCCGCGCGGCACTTACCTGGCCCGCACGGCGGCCCGCATCGACGCGGCCACACCCCCGCACCGCGACCGCGCGGTGGACGCCCTGCGTGCGCTGGCCATCCTCGGCGTCGTCCTCGGCCACTGGCTGGTGACCGCCCTGGTCGCCGACGGCGACACCCTGCGCGCGGCGAGCCCTCTGGCGTCGATGCCGTGGCTGGCGCCGGTGTCGTGGACGTTCCAGACGCTCGCGGTGTTCTTCATGGTGGGCGGGCATGTGGCGACGCGGAGTTACGCGGCGGCGAGGGAGAGGGCACGGGGCGCGGGCGGTGCGCGCGAGGCAGGGCGGGCCGCCCGGGCGAGGGCCGGCGCTGGACGGGAGCCGTCGCGCGGCGTCTACGCCGACTGGCTGCGGGCCCGCCTCGCGCGGCTGTTCCGGCCGGTGGCCGCGCTCGTGGCCGTGTGGCTGACGGTGACCGTCTGCCTCCTGCTGGGCGGCGCCTCGTTCCTGACGGTGCACACGGTCGTGAAGCTGGCGCTGTCCCCGCTGTGGTTCCTCCTGGTCTTCGCGCTGCTGACGGCGGCGACCCCGCTGCTGGCACGGCTCAACCCGCTGTGGCCGCTGGTGGTGGTGCTCCACGTGGACCTGGTCCGCTTCGGGCTCGGCGGCCCGTCCTGGCTGGGCTGGGTCAACCTCGCGGCGGGCTGGGCGGTGCCGTACACGCTGGGCGCGGCATGGACACGGGGCGAGCTGGAACGTCCGCGCGCTGGGTGGGTCCTGCTGACCGGCGGTGCGGTGGTGACGGCGGTGCTGGTCCGGTGGGGCGGATACCCGGCGTCGATGGTGGGGGTGCCCGGGGAGGAGATCTCCAACCTGAACCCGCCGACACTGGCGGCGGTCACCTTTGGGCTGGCCCAGTGCGGAGCGGCGCTGCTGCTGCGGGGCCGGCTGCGCCGGGCGATGCGGCGGCCCCGCGCGTGGGCGGCGGTGGCCCTGCTCAACCTCTCGGCGATGACGGTGTTCCTCTGGCACCTGACGGCCCTGATGGCGACGACGGCCCTGGCGCTGTCCGCCGGCCACCTCCCCGGCCTCCACACCCGCCCCGACACCCTGGCCTGGGTCCCGTACCGCCTCCTGTGGCTCCCGGTGTTCGTGCCGGCGCTCGCGGTGTGCTGGGCGGCGTTCCACGGCTGGGAGACGCGGCCGGACCGGCGTGGGGGAGGGCGTGCGCGGGGCGTGATCGTCAACAGGACGACGCGTTCCGCCGGTGAACTGCCAGGCAAGGAGCGGATGTTGGCGTGCCTGGTCACAGGCCGGGAGCATCCGCTTCCGCGCCCGGGATCGGCCGCTCTGAAGGAGGTCGGCGGTGCATAGGGTGATGAGGGTGACACAGCTGGAGAAGCACCTGGAGCGCGCACTGCGCCGGTCATCGGGCGAGGACCGTCGGCGCCGCGTACTGCGGGACACGTGGGCGGGGCGGATGTTCGTCGCGCTACAGCGAGATCTGTGGCCGACCGAGGCGATGCCGTTGCCGCCGTCGGTGTGGCTGCGGTGGCTGCCGCACGGGCTGGTGTGCCTGGCGGCGCTCGTGGCGACGCTGGCGAACGGGGACCAGTTCAGTGCGCGCTACCAACTGGGCGTCGAGTTCGGCCTGTTGTGCGCGGCGGCGCAGAGCGTGGCGCTGGTCGTGGCGCTGTGGTGGCCGCTGCACGGGTGGTGGCTGTCCCTGGTGGCCACGGTCGTGGCGGCCCTGGGAGCGCGCAACCGACTGATGACGGGCACTTTCCCGGGATCGAACCAAGCCGTCTGGAACGGCGATGTCCCCTGGCCCTGGGGCGTTCCCGGGATAGTCGTCCACGCACTGGTCCTCCTCCTGGTCGCCCTGCGGGTCCGCGCGCGGGTCTCCATCGAAGTGCTGGCCCTGACCGCGCTGGCCACCTGGATCGTGGAGGGCGTGATCGGTGGCGGGTACTACTCCCCGAGCGGTGTGCCGGCGATGGCCGTCTTCCTGGGCTTCGTCCTCGTGGGCGCCGCCCTGCGAGGCCGTCGCGAGGCCCGGACCGAACTCGTCGAGCAGACCGGCATCACCGCGGAGGAGCGCGCGCGGCGCACGCTGCTGGAGGAGCGCACCCGTATCGCGCGGGAGCTGCACGACGTGGTGGCGCACCACATGTCGGTGATCTCGATCCAGGCGCAGGTGGCCCCGCACCTGGTGGCGGACCCGTCTGAGGAGCTGAAGGAGAACCTCGCGGGCATCCGGCAGAACGCGCTGGAGGCGCTGACGGAACTGCGCCGGGTGCTGGGGGTGTTGCGCTCGGAGAGCCCCGAGGACCCCGACGGGCCGTACGGGCTCGGCGCGGCGACCGGCACGGCGCCGGACGCTCCGCAGCCCACCCTGGACCGGCTGGACGCGCTGCTGGACAACACCCGTGCGGCGGGGCTGGACGTGGTCAAGGAGATGACCGGCGAGCCGCCGACGCCGCCGTACTCACCGGGCGTCCAGCTCTCGGCGTACCGGATCGTGCAGGAGGCGCTCAGCAACGTGTTGCGGCACGCGCCGGGGGCCGGTGTGACCGTGGAGATCGGGCAGCGGCGGGACGGCGTGTACCTGTGCGTCACGAACTCCGCCCCGAGCGGCCGGGCCGACCCGTCACCCGGCGCGGGGCACGGACTGCTGGGGATGCGTGAGCGCGCGGTGATGCTGGGCGGTCACTTGATGGCCCACCCGACTCTGCACGGCGGCTTCGTCGTCTCGGCGTTCCTGCCGCGTGACGGCGTCCGCGTGGACAGGCCCGCGAGCGACGAGGGGTACGTGGCCCTCCCCGGACTGGTGCAGGAGATGTCCGACGTTCCGAAAGTTCGATTGATCCTCCCGGAGGCGTTCCGGAAGAAGGGACGGGGCGACGTCCCGTCCCTTCGGCAGCCTCCTCCCGATGACGAGACAGGAGACGAGAAGAGATGACGAACGACACGAAGATCCGCGTACTCATCGCGGACGACCAGCAGATGATCCGGCAGGGCTTCACCGTCCTGCTGGACAAGCAGCCAGGGATCGAGGTGATCGGCCAGGCGGTCGACGGCCTGGACGCGGTGGAGAAGGCGGCCGAACTCACCCCGGACGTCGTCCTGATGGACATCCGGATGCCCGACCTGAACGGCATCGAGGCGACGCGCCGGATCACCGCCCTGCTGCCGGACATGAAGGTGCTGGTGCTGACGACCTTCGACCTCGACGAGTACGTGTACGAGGCACTGCGCGCCGGCGCCTCCGGGTTCCTGCTGAAGGATGCCTCCGCCGACCAGCTCGCCGAGGCCGTCAGGACCGTCGCGGCGGGTGACGCCATGCTCGCGCCCGGCGTCACCCGCAAGCTGATCACCGAGTTCGCCCGCATCGACAGCGGCCCGCGCGCGCCCGAGAAGGTGCGCCTGGAGGAGATCACCGAGCGGGAGACGGAGGTGCTGTCGCTGATCGCGCAGGGCCTGTCGAACGGGGAGATCGCCCGGCATCTGTGCGTGGCCGAGCAGACGGTGAAGACCCATGTGGGCCGGATCCTGGTCAAGTTGGGTCTGCGGGACCGGACGCAGGCGGCGGTGTTCGCGTACGAGGTGGGGCTCGTGCGCCCGGCCGTCCGCTGAACGGTGCTTCGCCGGGTCCGGCCAGGTGTGGGGGAGACCCCGTAGTACTTGAGATGGACCCGGCGGAACCCCTCTCAGTGGTGACGACGACGATCCCGGCTCCGGCCTACGGTGGTGAATGTGACCGAGACGACGCAGACCACCCGGACGCGGATCATGGATCCGCAGCCCCCGTACGGCGATTCGGACGGCGGCGGATACACCCCGCGCAGTCCGGAGGCCAAGGCGGCCCTGGACGCCCTGCGCGGGCTGCGGGGGGACTTGATCGACGACGCCTTCGCCTACCGCCCGCTGCCCCGCCTGGGCGACGAGAGCCGCCTGGTCCGCCGGCTGAAGGGCCGGCCCCGGGAGTACGCGGCCTGGGCGAGGCACGGCCTGGTCGCGGCGGTCGGCGTCCTGGCGATGATGAACACGTGGACGTACGCCCGGGACGGCGCCCTCAACATGGTGTGCGGCCTCCTGGTCCTGGCCCCGGTGCTGCTGACGCTGGTCCGGCCGGTGGGCGCCTTCTGGCTCTCGTTCGCGTCGACGACAGCGGTCGCGGCGGTCGGCACGTCGTACACGATGTGGCCCTGGGAGCCGGGCCCCTTCATCTCCCACCTGCTGGTGCTGACGGTGGTGGCGGTCCGCACCCGCCCGCGCACGGCGGCCTGGATGTGGCTGCTGACAGCCGTCTACGGCTTCACCGCCGAGTCGCTCTTCCGCTGGAGCCACGACGGGTACGGCACGGACACGGGCCCGATGCTGGTGCTCTCCGCGTTCGCCCTGCTCGCCGTCACCGTCTGGCACACCCGCCGGCAGGCGGAGCGGGAGGTCACGGCGCAGCAGACGGTGACCGAGCACGAGCGCTCCCGGCGGACGCTGCTGGAGGAACGCACGACGATAGCCCGGGAGTTGCACGACGTGGTGGCGCACCACATGTCGGTGGTGGCCATCCAGGCGGAGGCGGCCCCCTACCGGGTGGAGAACACCCCGCCGGAGCTGGCGAAGGCGTTCGCGACGATCAGGGAGAACGCGGTGGCGGCCCTCACCGAACTGCGCCGGGTGCTGGGCGTGGTCCGCGCCGAGGACTACGAGGTGCCGGACGCCCCGCAGCCGATGCTGGCGGACCTGGACGGCCTGCTGGCGAACGTGCGGGAGGCCG
The DNA here is from genome assembly GCF_055409605.1 of Streptomyces saintjeani. Lineage (NCBI taxonomy): Bacteria > Bacillati > Actinomycetota > Actinomycetes > Kitasatosporales > Streptomycetaceae > Streptomyces > Streptomyces saintjeani. The sequence continues at coordinate 5,124,322 of NZ_CP189624.1, forward strand.
GCCTGGCGGTGGAGAAGGTGACGACGGGAGCGGTGCGGGAGCTGCCCCAGGGGGTGGAGCTGTCGGCGTACCGCATCGTGCAGGAGGCCCTGAGCAACACCCTGCGGCACGCGCCGGGGGCGAGGGCGACGGTGGAGTTCGGGTACGTGCTCGGGGGCCTCGGGATACGGGTGGTGAACGGCCCGGCGGAGCACCCGTCGCCGGCCAAGGCGCAGGCGGGCGAGGGGCACGGCCTGACGGGGATGCGGGAGCGGGTGATGATGCTGAACGGCGAGATGACGACGGGCGGTACGGACGACGGGGGCTACGAGGTGGCGGTGTTCCTGCCGGTCGTGGCTCATGGCGCGGAGTGAGAGGGGAGGCGGGACGTGACGATCAGGGTGCTGGTGGCGGACGACCAGATGATGGTGCGGGAGGGATTCTCGGTCCTGCTCAACGCGATGCCGGACATCGAGGTGGTCGGGGAGGCGGTGGACGGGCGGGAGGCCGTGGCGAAGGTGCGTGACCTCGCGCCGGACGTGGTGCTGATGGACATCCGGATGCCGGAGCTGAACGGGATCGAGGCGACGCGGGAGATCGTGGCGGCGGACGGTGTGGCGAAGGTGCTGGTGCTGACGACGTTCGACCTGGACGAGTACGTGTACCAGGCGCTGCGGGCGGGCGCCTCCGGGTTCCTGCTGAAGGACGCCTCGGCGCGGCAACTGGCGGAGGGGGTGCGGGTGGTGGCGTCCGGGGAGTCACTGCTCGCGCCCTCGGTGACGAAGCGGCTGATCACCGAGTTCTCGCGGCTCGCGGAGAGCGAGAGACCCCGGATCCCGGCGAGCGCCCAGGCGGCGTACGGGGACCTGACCGAGCGGGAGACGGAGGTGCTGGTGCTGATCGCGCAGGGCCTGTCGAACGCGGAGATGGCGGAGCACCTGGTGGTGGCGGAGTCGACGGTGAAGACCCACGTCAGCCGGATCCTGGTGAAGCTGGGGCTGCGGGACCGGACGCAGGCGGCGGTGTTCGCGTACGAGACGAGGCTGGTGGTGCCGGGATAGGGACGAGAATCGTCAATGTGTTCCCATGAACCCGTAAACCCCCTCCTCACCGGTCACTTCGGGACCTACGCTCACTCAGACGCTGTGCCGCGACTGTGAGTCGGCCGAGTGACCTCGGCTGACCCGGCGGGACGCGACCTATCACTTTTTTCATCTGCTCCGTGCCGGCCGGGGGACGGCAGGGCGGAGCGTCTGATCCATTGGGGGGTCGACACCTTGAGTTCGTTGTTCACACGTCGCGGCGCGGCGACGCTCGCATCGGCGGTGACGCTGGCCGCCGTAGGAAGTCTGGCGCTGGCGCCGGGCGCCCTGGCCGACGGCGCCGGGTCCTGGCCGGGCACGGAGGGGAAGCTGCTGACCGACGGTCCGGTGCTGGTGGACCCGGTGACCGGGGCGCAGACGAAGGTCGGCAGCGGGGCGGGGGCGTACGCGACGTGGGCGCCGGACGGCAGCCGGATCGTCAGCGTCGTAGGGGGCAGGATCGCCAGTGTGCGGCCCGACGGGAGCGGGCAGTTCCTGCTGCCGAAGCCGCAGGGGGTGCGCAGGAGCGCGCCGTACCAGGACCTGACGTTCTGGTGGGGCGGGCAGGCCGTCGTGTTCGCGTCGGGCGGGCAGCTCGTCGCCGGTCCGTCGGACGGCACCCGGGTGCCGCAGCCGCTGCTGACGGCGGCGCTCGAACCGGCGTCGGTGTGCGACAGCGGCCCGACGGTGAACGAGAAGGGGCAGGTCGCGTTCACCCGCAGTCCCACGGGCAACTGCACGGGCGCCGACGCGGTGTACGTGTACGACAACGCCAAGCGGACCGTGAGGAAGGTGCTGGACGACGCGGCGCAGCCCGCGTTCTCGCCGGACGGCGCGCAGCTGGCGTTCGTGCGCAAGGACGCGGGCGGCCTCCGGCAGGTGTTCACGGCGAACGCGGACGGTACGGGGGTGCGGCAGCGGACGAGCGGGACGGGCTGGGCCGAGCACCCGTCGTGGTCGCCGACCGGCAAGCGGATCGTGTTCGACGCGCACACCGCGAGCGACGCGACGGACGTGCACAGCACGGCGTACGTCGACCTGGCCTCCGGCGCGGTGACGCAGGTGCCCGGTACGCCCAAGGGGGACCGGCCGAGCTGGCAGCCGCTGCGGAAGAACAACACCGGGCGGGTGTGGGGTGCGACGCCGGACGCGACGAACATCGCGGCCTCGCGCTGGACGTGGAACAAGCTGGGCGCGCCGAGCGTGCCCGGGCTGATGAACGCGCGGTCGGCGGTGCTGGTCAACCGTGACGACTGGGCGTACGCGCTGACCGCGCCCGCGCTCGCCGGCAAGAAGGCGGGCCCGGTGCTGGCCACGCCGAAGACCGGCCTCACGACCGCCGTCAAGAACGAGCTGAAGCGGACGCTGAAGAAGGGCGCCCCCGTCTACCTCATGGGCGGCACCTCGATCCTCACGAACACGGTCGCCACGCAGGTCAAGTCCCTCGGCTACACGCCCCAGCGGATCGCGGGCGCGGACCGGTACGCGACGTCGGTGCTGTCCGCCAAGGCGATCACGACCGCGCCGAAGTACGTCTTCGTCGCGACCGGCGCCGACTATCACGCGGCGCTCGCGGCAGCGGCGGCTGCCGGGTCCGGTGGTACGAGCGGCGCGGCCGGCGTCGTCCTCAGCAACGGCAACAAGCTGACGGCGCCGGTCCAGGCGTACCTCAACGGCCTGAACCCCACCAGGACGATGATCATCCCGGTGGGTTCGCCCGCCGTGTACGCGGTGGCGCACGGGCGTTTCCCGAGGTGGCCGTCGAACTCCGTCTACTACCCGGTCTCCGGCGCCACCGACGAGGCGACGTCCGTGGCGCTCGCGAAGTTCTGGTGGGCGGCGCCGAGACAGATCACGCTGGTCGGCCCCGCCTGGCGCGACGGCATCTCGGCCGCCGCCGCGATGAACGTCTTCAGCCCCCTGATCTGGACCCCCAAGGCGACCGTCCTGCCGGGCACCGTCCAGAGCTACCTCACGCAGGCGTCGGCGAGCATCCAGTTCACGGCGACGTTCGGGGGCACGGGTTCGGTCGCAGCGGCGGCGCTGGACGCGGCGGGGAAGGCGATCAGCGCGGGCGCCGGGCAGTGGACGTACCACCCGTACTACAACGGGGTGGGTCCTGCGGCGGCGCACAACAGCCTCGTACGGTAGGGGAGTCGGCGAGCTGGGGGCTCTACGGCGTCCCCAGCTCGCACCACACGTACTTCCCCCCTCAGGCCCTGCCTGGTCGACGGCTTCCACCCCCACACGTCCGAGCAGTACCGGACCAGCGCGAGCCCTCGCCCGTTCTCGTTGTCCTCCTCGAACTCTCTGGTGAAATCGGGGGGTTCGGGGTCCGTGTCCCAGGTGCCGATCCGCAGGGCACCGGCGTCACGGCAGATCCTGAGGGTGGCGGGGCCGTTGGTGTGGCACAGGGCGTTGGCGAGGAGTTCGGCGGTGTCGAGTCCGTCATGGCAGGGCGGGGCGGTGCGCTTTCGGTCCCCGGGTGGAGGCGGGCAACGTCGGAGTGAGCGAGGAGAGGGTGCGGCGCCTTGCCGCCAACTATGCCTGTGTGGACGAGGAGTTGATCGACGCCCTCGTCGCCATGGCCACAGAGCGGACGCGCGGCTGGTGGGAGGCGTACCGAGGAGTGCTGCCTCAGGTGAACCTGGACGCGGCGGAGGCCGAGCACCACGCGACGTACCTGCGGGACATCGTCATCACCCGGATCTCCTGCCTTCTCCAGACCGCGGACTACGCCCGTCCGGTGTTCGCCTACATGAATCCGGGGCTGCCCGAGCGGGAGGTGGACACCAAGGTCGAGTACCGGATGAGGCGCCGCGTCGTCATCGAGGGGGACACCCCCCGTACGAAGCGATCATCCACGAGATCGCACTGCGGCTGCGCATCTCCGACCGGCGGGCGGCGTGATCCCAACTCCAGGAGATTCTCGGCCGAGTTGACGAGGGGAATGTCGCGGTGCGGACGACCTCGCGGGGGACCGGCTCGCTCGGCGTTGCACCGCCGAGTGCGGGGTCGTGGCGAACGCGATCAGCAGGCCGCGTCGAGTGGGTTCGGTCATGCGGGACACGATCTCCGTCGGGAACGGTTGCGGAAAGTGATGACCGCGTACGGAAGAGGCCCTGGTCAGAGCCGGTTTTCCGGGTTAGCGTCCGGGCATGGCAGCCTTCGACCCCTGGGACCCGGCGTTCCTCGCCGACCCGTACCCCGCGTACGCCGGACTGCGTGAGCGGGGTCGGGTGATCCACTACGAGCGCACGGACCAGTGGCTCGTCCCGCACCACGCGGACGTCTCGGCGCTGCTGCGGGACCGGCGGCTCGGACGCACCTACCTGCACCGCTACGAGCACGAGGACTTCGGCCGGACCCCGCCGCCCGCCGAGCACGAGCCGTTCCACACGCTCAACGACCACGGCATGCTGGACCTCGAACCGCCGGACCACACCCGCATCCGCCGGCTCGTCTCAAAAGCCTTCACCCCGCGCACGGTTGAGCAGCTCAAGCCGTATGTCGCCAAGCTCGCCGGGGAGTTGGCCGACCAGCTCGTCGAGTGCGGCGGTGGCGACCTCCTCACCGACGTCGCCGAACCGCTCCCCGTCGCCGTCATCGCCGAGATGCTGGGCATCCCCGAGAGCGACCGCGCACCGCTGCGCCCCTGGTCGGCGGCCATCTGCGGCATGTACGAGCTGAACCCGTCCGAGGAGACGGCGGCGGAAGCCGTACGGGCCTCCGTCGAATTCTCCGACTACCTGCGGGAGTTGATCGCCGAGCGGCGCAACTCCCCTGGCGACGACCTGATGTCGGGCCTCATCGCCGCCCACGACGAGGGCGACCGCCTCACCGAGCAGGAGATGATCTCCACCGCCGTCCTGCTCCTCAACGCCGGCCACGAGGCGACCGTCAACGCCACCGTGAACGGCTGGAACGCCCTCTTCAACCACCCCGATCAGCTTGCCCTGTTGCGCGCCGACCACTCCCTGATCCCGGGCGCGGTGGAGGAGTTGATGCGGTACGACACTCCGCTCCAGCTCTTCGAGCGCTGGGTGCTGGACGACATCGAGATCGACGGCGTCACCGTCCCGCGAGGCGCCGAGGTCGCGCTCCTCTTCGGCGCCGCGAACCACGACCCGGCCGTCTTCAACGACCCCGAGCGCCTCGACCTGCGCCGTACGGACAACCCGCACATCTCCTTCAGCGCCGGTATCCACTACTGCATCGGCGCGCCACTGGCCCGCATCGAGCTGGCGGCGTCCCTGGCGGCCCTGCTGGAGAAGGCGCCGACGCTGCACCGGGTGCGGGAGCCCCGCCGTAAACCCAACTTCGTCATCAGGGGGTTGGAGGGGCTGGACGTCGAGATCTAGAGCGTCGCCGGTCAGCGCTTCCTGCGCCTCAACAGCGTTGCCCACAACAGGAGTCCGGCGGCCGTCCCACCCAGGACGGCCAGCGGGAGTTCGGCGTACAGGACGCTCCAGTCGGACATCGCCTCGAACCGGTGGAACCGCCCACGGACGTCGACCGACCACAGCGCCAGCCCGGCTCCCGCTCCACCGACCGCCAGCAGACACCCCGCCGCGTCCCGGCCGTTGCCCCTCATGGGAACCAGGACGCGCACAACTCGCCCCGAGTTCCCGGCAGAAGAGCGGACCGGTCAGGTCACCAGATCGCGGCGGCGCAGTCCCGCCAGCCCTCCGGCCACCAACACCCCGGCCAGCGCCAGCAGTACACCCACCGGCCCCCAACTCATCTCACCACCAGGCAACTTGGGCAGGTGCCCGAACGGGGAGAGATCCAGCACCAGTTGGGGAACGTCGAGTGCCGGCCCCACCCACCCGATGAGCAGCGCGGCCCCGGCGACACCCCAACTCGCCGTTGCCAGCCGGGGAGTTGCCCCGACCAGCAGCACCGCAAGCCCGCCGATCACCCACACGCCGACGAGCTGCACGAGACACGCCCCCAGGATCGGCCCGAGCCGCTGTCCGTACCCGGCGCCGAATCCCAGCCCCGCGAGCAGCATGAGGACGGCCGACCCGCCGAAGGCGATCAGCAGATGACCGGCGGCCCACCGCACCCGGCCCACCGCGTTCGCGAGCACCAACTCGGCTCGCCCGGAGGTCTCTTCACCATGCAGCCGCAGCACCGAGGCGACGACGTACAGCGCGGCGACGAGCCCCACGAGTCCGGTCATCGAGGCGAGAAAGGCGTCGGCGAGGCCGGACTGTCCGCCCATCCGCTCGATGATCTCCCGCGTCCGCTCGTTGTCCCCGACGAGATCGGCGACCCCGTCGGTGAGGCCGCCGAACACCACCCCGGTGAGGAAGAACCCGAGCCCCCAGCCGAAGACGCTCCCGCGATGCAGCCGCCAGGCCAGGGCCAGGGCGGTACCGAGGCCGCCGGTGGCGGGCCCGGGGCGCGTCGGCAGGAAGCTCATGCCCACGTCGCGCCGCCCGGCCAGGACGTACGCGAGCACACCCTGAACGGTGGCGGCCACCGCGAACAGCCCCAGCACCCACCAGCGTTCACCGGCGAACGGCCGCAGATTCTCCAGCCAGCCCAACGGCGAGACCCAGGTCAGAAGTGACGAGCCATCAGAGGTCGCGGAGTCTCCGGCCGCCCGCAGCACGTACGCGAGACCGATCATCGCGGCGGCCAACCCCCTTGCCAGACGGGCGCTTTCCGTCAGCTGCACGACGACGGCGGTGAGCGTCGCGAACACCATCCCGACGCCCGCGAGGCCGAGCCCGAACGCCAGCGCCCCCGATGCGCCCTGCCCGGCGAGGCCGGCCGTCACGAGCAGTCCGAGCGCGCCGCTCGCGACGGTCGAGGCCAGCAGAGCCGCCGTGAGCGAGGCCCGCCGGCCCACCGCTCCGGCCGAGACGAGCTCCTGCCTGCCGGTCTCCTCCTCCTCGCGGGTGTGGCGCACGACGACCAGGAGAGCGGCGGTGGCCGCGAGGGCGCCCGCGAAGACACCGACGCGCCAGGCGGTGAGGGCGCCGAGGGAGTCGCCGAAGAGCGGGCCGATCAGTGACCGGAAGGAGGAGTTCGTCTCCAACTGGCCCAGCAGGTGGTCGCGTTCGGCCTGTGTGCCGTACAGGTTCTTCAGCGTGTCCGGCATCGACAGGACGAGCAGGGCGTTGACGGCCACCCAGAGCGGGATCAGCAGCCGGTCGCGGCGGAGCGCGAAGCGCAGAAGTGTCCCGGTTCCGGCGAGAGTTGTCATCGGACGCCCGCCTCTTCCCGCTGGTAGTGGCGCAGGAACAGCTCCTCCAGCGTGGGCGGGGTCGACGTCAGCGAACGCACCCCGGACTCGTTCAACTTCCTGAGCACGGCGTCGAGTTCACCGGTCTCGACCTGGAGGCGGACCCGGGTGCCCTGGATGTCGAGGTCGTGGACGCCGGGCAGGTCGGCCAACCCGCCGGGCGGGGCGGCGAGTTCGGCCCTGATGCTGGTGCGGGTGAGGTGGCGCAGTTCGGCGAGGGAGCCGGTCTCCACGGTCCGGCCCTGCCGGATGATGCTCACGCGGTCGCACAACTCCTCGACCTCGCTGAGGATGTGGGAGGAGAGCAGCACCGTCCGGCCGCGTCCGCGCTCCTCGCGCACGCAGTCGCGGAACACCTCTTCCATCAACGGGTCGAGTCCGGAGGTCGGTTCGTCGAGGATGAGCAGGTCCACGTCCGAGGCGAAGGCGGCGACCAGGGCGACCTTCTGCCGGTTGCCCTTGGAGTAGGTGCGGCCCTTCTTCGTCGGGTCGAGTTCGAAGCGGTCGACCAGGTCGGCGCGGCGGCGCGGGTCGAGGGGGCCGCCGCGCAGCCGGCCGTACAGGTCGATGACCTCGCCGCCGGAGAGATTGCGCCACAGGGTGACGTCGCCGGGGACGTACGCGATACGGCGGTGGACCTCCACCGCGTCCTTCCACGGGTCGTGGCCGAGGATGCGGGCGGTGCCGGAGTCGGCGCGCAGCAGGCCGAGCAGGACGCGGATGGCGGTGGACTTGCCGGCGCCGTTCGGGCCCAGGAAGCCGTGCACCTCGCCGGTCTCCACCCTGAGGTGGAGGCCGTCCAGGGCATGGGTGCGGCCGAAGGACTTGTGCAGGCCGGAGACCTCGATGGCGGGGCCGGACGCGGTGGCGGTCATGCTTCAGAACGTACACTTCTTTCAGAAATTTGTGAAGTTAATGAAATCTCGGATGCTATGAAAGTTCCCGAAGTTACGGAAGTCTCGGAAGCATCGGAAGCCCCGATAGGGTGGGAACATGGATGAAGCAGCAGGTGAGCGCGACCCGGCGGCCGTCTCCAGGTTCGTCGAGTCCTTCGCGGCACAGCTCGTCGAGGCGGGGATGCAGCGCATGCCGGCCCGGATCTTCGCCGCGCTCCTCTCCTCCGACACGGGCGTCCTCACCGCCGCCGAACTCGGCGAGCAGCTCCAGGTCAGCCCGGCGGCGGTGTCCGGCGGGGTGCGCTACCTCTCCCAGCAGCACATGGTCACGCGCGAGCGGGAGCCCGGCTCGCGACGGGAGCGGTACCGGGTGCACAGCAACCAGTGGTACGAGGCGCTCACCAACCGCGAGTCCGTCCTGCACAGGTGGGAGGTGTCGTTGCGGGAGGGAGTGGACAGCCTCGGCGAGACCACGCCCGCGGGGCGCCGGATGGCCGAGACGCTGGCCTTCTTCGAGTTCGTCGACGGGGAGATCGCGGCCATGATGGAGCGGTGGCGGATCCACCGCGACGAGATGTTCGGCAACGCCTCGGACGTGGCGTCGGGTCGGTGAGAGCGGACGTGACCGGTTTCGGAGAACGGTTGCTGAATCCGGTCACCGCCGGTCAGCGTTCCTTCGTCTCCTCCAGTACCGTCCGCCCCAGCAGCGCGTACCGCTCGGGCGAGCGCCGCTTCAGGAACTGCGCGTAACCGATCCCCCCGAGCGCGATACACGCCACCAGCCACGGCGTCGCCTTGAGCAGCAGCGCGCCCGACTCCGGCCCCGCCGCCACTCCCATGTTGGACACCAGAAGGACGACGACCGCGAGCATCGCCACGCCCCCGACGACGGGTGCGGTGAACGTCCGGAACCAGTGCCGGCTCTCGGGGTGGTGGGAGCGGAAGTAGACGAGGACGGCGAACGAGCAGACCGCCTGGACGACGAGGATCGCCATCGTGCCGAGGATGGCGAGCAGGACGTACGTACCGGAGTACGGGTCCTTCCCGGCCAGCCAGAACGCGCCGATGAGGACGGCGGACACGGCGGTCTGGACGAGGCCGGCGATGTGCGGGGAGCCGTGCCGGGGATGGGTACGCCCCGTAGTCCTCTGGAGGTAGGGGACTACACCCTCGCGGCTGAGGGCGTACACGTAGCGGGCCGCGCAGTTGTGGAAGGCCATACCGCAGGCGAGTGAGCCGGTGATCATCAGCCACTGCATGACGACGACGGCCCAGTGGCCGACGTACCGCTCGGTGGGGTCGAAGAACAGGGCGAGCGGGTCGGCGGTCGCGATCCTCACCGCGTCGCCCTCGCCGACGCCGCTGATCGCCATCCACGAGACGAAGACGTAGAAGACGCCAACTCCCAGGACACTCACCATCGTTGCCTTCGGGATGATCCGCTTCGGGTCGCGGGACTCCTCCCCGTACATCGCCGTCGACTCGAAGCCGACCCACGACCAGAACGCGAAGAAGAGGCCGAGCCCGGCGGAGGTGCCGTGGAAGGCGTTCACCGGGTTCACGGGGTCGAGCGAGAGGCCGTCGGGGCCGCCGCCGTGCAGCAGGACGGAGACGGCCATCGCGGCGAGGACGGTGACCTCGGTCGCCAGCAGCACGACGAGCAGCTTCTCCGCGACGGACACCCCGAACCAGGTCCCCATCGCGTTGACCGCCAGCATCAGCACCGCGAACGCCCACCACGGGACGTGAACTCCCGTCTGGTCCTTGAGAGTCGACGTCGCGAACGAGGAGAAGATGCCGATCAGCGCCGGCTCGAACACGACGTACGCGAACGTCGCGAGGAGGCCCGAGGCGAGGCCGACGGTGCGGCCGAGGCCGTACGAGATGAACCCGTAGAACGCGCCCGTCGACGTGATGTGCCGTGCCATCGCCGTGAAACCGACGGAAAAGATTCCCAGCACGACCATTGCGACGAGGTAGCTCGCGGGGGCGCCGACGCCGTTGCCGGACGACACGATGAACGGCACGTTCCCCGTCATCGCGGTGATCGGCGCGGCCGTCGCGACGGCCATGAACACCACGCCCAACAACCCGACGGCGTTGGGTTTCAGCCGGTGCACCGACCCCGATCCATCCGTCCCCGTCGCCGGTGCGACTCCCTCGTCCACTGCCATCGGGCGCCCCTCTCCCTGCCGGTGGCCAGCTTTGCCATAGCGGCCCTCGGAGGAGAATGCTGTAGCCCGAATGAGTCGGGCAAGAGGCGTGCGAGGTTAAATATGCGTCAACCAGACCTTTAGGCCGGCATCCGCACGACAGCCGAGGCCGGCCCTTCGCGGGGAAGAGCCGGCCTCGTGTCGAACTGCTGTGCCGAACTGCCGTGTCAGATGAACGAGTTGATCTCGATCGTCTCGTCCCGGCCCGGGCCCACGCCGATCGCGGAGATCGGCGCGCCCGACATCTCCTCCAGCGCCTTCACATACGCCTGCGCGTTCTTCGGCAGGTCCGCGAAGGTCTTGGCCTTCGTGATGTCCTCCGACCAGCCGGGCAGCGTCTCGTAGATGGGCTTCGCGTGGTGGAAGTCCGACTGGGAGTACGGGAGTTCCTCGACGCGCTTGCCGTCGATCTCGTACGCGACGCAGACCGGGATCTCCTCCCAGCCGGTGAGGACGTCGAGCTTGGTGAGGAAGAAGTCGGTCAGGCCGTTGACGCGCGTCGCGTACCGCGCGATCACCGCGTCGAACCAGCCGCAGCGCCGGTCGCGGCCGGTGGTCACGCCCCGCTCGCCGCCGATGCGGCGCAGCGCCTCGCCGTCCGCGTCGAACAACTCGGTCGGGAAGGGACCCGCACCCACTCGGGTGGTGTAAGCCTTGAGGATGCCGATGACCCGGCTGATCTTCGTCGGTCCCACACCGGCACCGGTGCAGGCGCCGCCCGCGGTCGGGTTGGACGAGGTGACGAAGGGGTACGTGCCGTGGTCGATGTCCAGGAGCGTCCCCTGGCCGCCCTCGAAGAGGACCACCTTGTCGTCCTCAAGGGCCTGGTTCAGGACCAGGACCGTGTCGGCGACGTACGGCGCCAGCTTGTCGGCGTAACCCAGAAGTTCCTCAACCACCTGAGCTACGGAGATAGCTCTCCGGTTGTACAACTTGGTGAGGATCTGGTTCTTGGCGTCGAGCGCCGCCTCGACCTTCTGGGTCAGGATCGACTCGTCGTACAGGTCCTGCACCCGGATCCCCACGCGGTTGATCTTGTCCGCGTACGTGGGGCCGATGCCGCGACCGGTCGTACCGATCTTCCGCTTGCCGAGGAAGCGTTCCGTCACCTTGTCGACCGTGACGTTGTACGGCGTGATGATGTGAGCGTTGCCGCTGATCAGGAGCTTGGACGTGTCGACGCCGCGCTCGTTCAGACCGCTCAGCTCGGAGAGCAGGACCGACGGGTCGACGACGACGCCGTTGCCGATGACCGGCGTACAGCCGGGGGAGAGAATCCCGGAAGGGAGAAGGTGGAGGGCGTACTTCTGGTCGCCCACGACCACCGTGTGGCCGGCGTTGTTACCACCCTGGTAACGGACCACATAGTCGACGGAGCCGCCGAGCAGGTCCGTCGCCTTTCCCTTGCCTTCGTCACCCCACTGAGCACCGAGCAGCACAAGTGCGGGCACGCGCGTACACCCCTTCCGGGCGGGGCAGACCCAAGGTCAGGGGCGTACGCGGCACGGCCTTGTGCCTCGTACCCCGACGGCCGCTGTACGGCCGCCGGCAGCCGTCGTACGGCCGTTGCCCGTCGGACCCGGATGCCCCGGAATAGACGAAGCCCCTGGCGCAATAGCGCAAGGGGCTCTTGCACAAAGATGCTACCCGAGGAAGCGAGGCAGGACCGAGGTGGCGACTTTCGCGACTTCCGATTTCGCGGCGTCCGATCAACTGCTGGTGGTCATCGACCCGGTAGCCCGGAAGACCGACGGTGAATCCGTGCGCATCGTGAAAGATGTCCTGAGTGCCGGGGCGGCGACGAAGGTCTGCCTTCCCGATGATCACGAGGAATTCGCCCGCGCGCTGGTCCGCAGGGGGTCCCGTAGACCTGTGGTGGTAGGCGACGACCTGGCTCTCGTGCGCGCGGTGGCCCTGCTGCACCGGCGCCGCGAGCTGGACGCGTGCGTCCTGTCCGTCGTCCCCGTGGGGGGTGCGGTGGCCGTCGCGCGGGCGCTGGGGGTGCCGACGGACACCGTCGCGGCGGCGCGGGCCGTGCTCGACGGGGTGGAGAGACGGGTGGACGTGCTGGTGGACGAGAGCGACGGGGTGGTGCTGGGGATGCTGTGGATCCCGCCGGGGGCGGGGGGAGGTACGCCGGGGGTACGACGGGGGCCGTGGGACCGGGGTACGACGGGGTCTACGGGTACTACGGCGGCCCCGGACGGCCTCTCCGGTGCCCGGCGCTGGCGTCGTACCTGTAGCTCCCTGGTACGGGCTCTCGTCCCCTCCCGGGAGGGTCCCGCTCTCTCGCCGCCCGGGCCCTTCCGGCTGCGCGTCGAGGTCGACGGGAAGGTGCTCGTCGGTCTGGACCAGCCGGTGGAGTCGGTCTCCGTGACCCCGGGTGCCTCGGGCGCGGCGCTGGTGGAGGTGCGGCCCGTGTCCGTGGGGGCGGAGGCGTCGCCGCTGGTCGCGCACGGGGGTGTGGTGACCGTGTCGGGGGGCGACTTCCTGTACGGCGCCGACGCGGGGGTCGGGGGACCGGTGCGGACGCGGACGTGGCGGGTGCGGGAGGGGGCGCTGGGGGTGGTCGTACCTGGGGTGTAGCGGGGGACGACTCAGGGACGGGCGCTGTCTGGCCGGTGGAACTCGGTCGTGTCGAGGACGCAGTCGAAGGGGGCCGGGACCGGGATCTCCTCGCCGAACGGCTTGTTGATCCGGATCTGGTACCCCTTGGCCGACGGCGACCCGTAGACGATCGCCTCCCGCGCCTGCATGTCGAGGATCAGGTAGACGGCGACCCCGGCCCTGGCGTAGACCTCGACCTTGTCGGTCAGGTCGTTGCTCCTGGTGGAGGGCGAGGTCAGCTCGGCGACGAAGGACAGGGCCTTGCCGTCCAGGTGGACGGCCTCCGTCTCGAAGACGTCCTCGTGCGCCGCGAAGATGTCGGGCCCGTACGCCGACGCCTCTCCGGGGAAGACAAACAAGTAGGGCGCGCGTTCGAGCACATGGCCCTTGGGGAGGTACGGCTCCAACTGGGTGCAGACCAGCTTCATCACTCGCCGGTAGTAACCCCTCGACCACGGTGACAAGACGATGCTCCCCCGGATGACCTCGGCCTGGAAACCAGGCACGTCCAAGCCTTCGAGGATGTTGAGAAGCGCCTCGAAGTCGTACGGCTCGGTGTCGCTCATCGGTCGCTCGGTCATCAGAACCATGATGCGCCCCTCCCGCCCACGCAGACCAGCCACCACTCAGAGTATCCGATCAAATACGCCCCCGTATCCCATCCTTGACCCGCCCATGGCCAACTCCTGGTTCCGTCCCGAAGTCAAGGGCCGCAAGCATCTACGCGGGTAGTCATACCCGTACCCCCTCGCGCGCTCCAGGAGCCCCCTCATGTCCAAGTCCCCTTGGAACCGACGTCAGTTCATGAAGAAGTCGGCCGTCACCGGTGCCGCGGTCGCCGCCGCGAGCGCGGTGGGCGCACCGGCCGCGCAGGCGGCGCAGCCCGAGAAGTGCCGGACGAAGAAATGGTCGTTCTCGATTCTCGGCACGACGGACCTGCACAGTCACGTATTCGACTGGGACTACTACAAGGACGCCGCGTACAGCGACAGCAAAGGCAATTCCGTAGGGGTGGCCCGGGTGGCCACCCTCATCAAGGAGCAGCGGAAAGCGAAAGGCGAGGGGAGAGTTCTCCTCGTCGACGCGGGCGACATCATCCAGGGAACGTCGCTCGCCTATTACTTCGCCCGCGTCGCGCCGATCACCGAGAAGGGCGGCCCGAAGCACCCGATGGCCGTCGCGATGAACCACATGCGCTACGACGCCGCCGCGCTCGGAAACCACGAGTTCAACTACGGCATCGACACCCTGCGCAAATTCGAGAAGCAGTGTCATTTCCCGCTGCTCGGCGCCAACGCGCTCGACGCGAAGACCCTCAAGCCCGCTTTCCAGCCGTACGTCGTGAAGCGGATCCGCGTCCCCGGAGCACCGGACATCAAGGTCGGCATTCTCGGTCTCACGAACCCCGGAATCGCTCTGTGGGACAAGGACAACGTCAGCGGGAAAATGGTCTTCCCCGGCCTGGTGGAGCAGGCGAAGAAATTCGTCCCCCGGCTGCGCGCCCTCGGCTGCGACGTCGTCTTCCTGACCGACCACTCCGGTCTGGACGGCTCGTCGTCGTACGGCGACGAGCTGCCGTACGTCGAGAACGCCTCCAACCTGGTCGCCCAGCAGGTCCCCGGCATCGACGCGATCCTCGTCGGCCACACGCACGTCGAGGTGCCGTCGTACACCGTCAAGAACGAGGAGACCGGCGAGGACGTCCTCCTCTCGGAACCCTATTGCTGGGGATACCGGCTCAGTGTCTTCGACTTCGAGGTCGAATTGGTGCGCGGGCAGTGGAAGGTCACGAAGAAGACCGCGACCACGCTCAACCCGAACACGGTCGACGAGGACCCGGAGATCAAGAAACTCCTCGAAGCGGACCACGAACTGGTCGTGAAGTACGTCAACACGGCGGTGGGAACCTGCACCGCCGACCTCTCGGCCGCCGATTCCTGCTGGAAGGACGTCCCGATCATGGACTTCATCCACCAGGTCCAGACCGACAGCGTGAAAGCGGGCCTTTCCGCCGCCGACGCCGCGCTCCCGCTGATCTCCGTCGCCGCGCCTTTCAGCCGCACCGCCGACATTCCGCAGGGCTCGGTCACCATCAAGGACATCGCCGGGCTCTACATCTACGACAACACCCTGTACGGGAAGAAGCTCACCGGCGTACAGCTCAAGGACTACCTGGAGTACGCCGCGAAGTACTACCACCAGGTGCCGAGCGGTACGAAGGTGGATACCGCTACCCTCACCAACGCCAACAACTTCTGGGACTACATGTACGACACGGCGGCCGGCGTCGACTACGAGATCGACATCGCGCAGCCGGAGGGGTCGCGGATCAAGAACCTCTCGTACGCGGGTAAGCCGGTCGCCGACGACCAGGTGTTCGTCGTCGCGGTCAACAACTACCGGGCGAACGGCGGTTCCGGGTACCCGCACATCGCCGCCGCCGAGATCGCGTACAGCTCCACCAACGAGATCCGGCAGCTGATGATCGACTACGTGACCGCGAAGAAGACGCTGGACCCGGCGGACTTCGCGGACGTCAACTGGAAGCTGACGCAGGGCGGGACGCCGGTGTTCTGAGCCGTACCGGGGAACTACCCCTCAGGTAGGGGAGCCGTCCGGACGGGCGGCCCCCTCTGCCCTCTCGACCTCACATATAAACCTTTTCGGGCATATGATACTTCTGACCGAGAAGGTGAGTGTCATGCGTGTACTTCTCAAGGCGACATTCGACACGGAACGGGCCAACGACGCGATCCGCACCGGCAAGATGCCCCAGCTGGTGGAGGAGGCGCTCGGCCAACTGAACCCGGAGGCCGCCTACTTCACCCTCGACCAGGGCCGGCGCGCGGCCTACCTCGTCCTCGATGTCCAGGACAGCTCCGAGATGCCGAAGATCGGCGAACCCTTCTTCCTCGACTTCGGTGCCGAGATCGACCTGACCCCGGTCATGAACCGGGAGGACCTCGCGAGGGGCCTCTCCCGGCTCACGTGAACCGGCGCGCCTGAACCGCCTCAGCTGAACACGATCATCGACCCCTGCGCCAGACTCCGCGTCGCCGCCGCGTGCAGCCCGAGCCATACGTGCCGCTCGCGCGCGAAGGGGCTGGGATCGTACGGCGCCGGGATGGCGGGCTCCTCCAACTCCGTCGGCGCGGACGGGGGTTGCGGCGGCGCCGGCGGGTTGGCCGGGTCGATGCCGATCGCGGGAGCGACGTACTCCAGCTCCCGCAGCAGCGCCTGCGAGGAGCCCAACGGGCCGCCCCCGGCGAGGAGTTCGTCGTTGGACAGCGGCGCCGGGAAGTCCACCGGCACGTACGCGCCCGCGTGGTCGTAGTGCCACACCAGGTGCGACTGCTGCGCGGTCCCCTCGAACATCTCCAGCAACTGCTCGTAGTCCCCGCCGAGTTCACCCACCGGCGTCACCGGGAGACCGCACACCTGCAACAGATAGACGCGCCGCAGGAAATGCAGCGCGTCGTAGTCGAACCCCGCCACCGGCGCGACCTCTCCGGACAGGCCCGGCATGTACTGGTACACCGGCACCGGCGGGAGCCCGCTCTCGGCGAGCACGTTGTTGTACTGCGCGAGTTCGTCCGCGAACGGGTTGTCGGGGGTGTGGCACAACACGTCCACGAGCGGTACCAGCCACAGGTCACAGGCCAAAGAAGTACTCCTCATCCGAAGTCACCCAGCGCACTCGTCCGATCAGGGAAGGGTAGTCGCTGCCGCTTTCGTCGGCTCCCCCTCGTGCAGGTCCCATACCCATACACCGCCCACCCGCTCACCAGGCCGCCCCACCAGCTTCTCCACGGTCTCACGCAGCTGCTCGGCGTACCTCCCTGGGGGTACGACCAGTGCCCCCGCCCGCCACCCGGCGAGATCGGCCCGCGCCTGCCGCCGCGCCGCCGCGTCCACCACAGGTACTACACCGGTCGCGTGGACGTCGGCGAACAACGCCGAGGTGAAGTTCAGCGGAACCCCGTACACCCCGGTCCGGTCCCCGTCCCCGTACGGCCCGTTGAAGTACCCGCCCGGCATCCGGAAACCCAGCCCCGCGACGACCTGCCAGTGCAGCGCCTCGGCGTCCAGCGGGTCCGCCAGGGGCACGGGCACGAGGGTCTCCCCGCCGCCCCGCTCCCCGCCCCGTACGTACGCCTTCCAGGCGCCGTCCGCGAAGAACGCGGGTACGGCCGCCCGGGGTTCGGACTTCAGCGGCGCCGGTACCAGCGGCAGCAGCGCGACGCAGACCGCCGCGAGCCCGGCGTACCGTTCCCGGCGGGGCCGCCGGGCCAGCCGCTCGACGCCGATCGCGACCAGCATCCCGAGGACGGGCGCGCAGACCATCGCCGCCCGCCCCTCGATCACCGAGTCGAGCAGCGGGAGCCGCCCGAGGAGCGCCCAGGGACCCGGAAGGACCACATCCGTGAGAGGTACGCCGATCCGGGGACCGAGGGACAGCAGCGCGGCGACGGACGCGGTGACCCCCAGTACCCGTACCACCGGAGTACTACGCCACATCAGTACGGTGACCGCGAGAGCCAGCAGCACCAGCGGGAAGCCGTAGAAGGCGTTCTGCTCGGTCGGGTTGAGGGAGAGCGCGTCGGCCCGCGCAGCGTCCCCGGCGATCAGCGAGCGTTCGGCGAACGACAGGAGCGCGAGCGGGCTGTTGCCGGCGTTCGTGCCGTGGTCGATCCCCGTGTAGCTCTGCGGTCCGTGGAACTGCCACAGCAGCGGGTAGCAGACGACCGGCAGGCACACCGACGCCGCGACCGCCAGCCCCCGCAGCAGCCCGGGCGCCGCCCGCCGCGCGACGTCCGGCCGTACGACGGCGTAGCCGACGGCGAAGACGGTCATCCCCAACACGGCCAGGAGCAGGGCCTCTTCGCCCAGGAAGCACTGGTACGCCGCCATCAGGCCGAGCACGATCGCGTTCCGCGTCGGCCGGGTGCCCTCGCAGAGCCGCAGGGCCCGTTCGACGATCGGCGGGATCATGAACAGGACGACGAAGTTGGGGTGCGCGTTGGCGTGGCTGACCATCGGCGGCGCGAACGCGGCGAGGGCCGCGCCGAGGAACGCGGCGGGGCGGTGCTGCACAACTCGCCTCACCAGCAGGCGGTACCAGGCGACCGCCGTGGCCGCGAGGCCCAGCGTCATGCAGAGGCTGAGCGCAACCGCCGGGCCCAGCAGGAGAGTTACGGGGGTGAGGGGCACCGACAGGCCCAACATGACCGTGTTCGCCATGAGGTTGACGCCGTCGGGGTAGCCCTGGAGGTCGGTGAAGAGGGGGTTGCGCAGGTGCGCGACGTTGTCCGCCGTCACCGCGAAGAACCACTCCCACTGGTTCTGGTCCTGGAGGGAGTCGGTGAGATAGCGGCCGTCCGGACCGAAGAAGCGGCCGGAGTACAGGATCACCGAGAACGCGAGGAACAGCAGCGCGGCCGAGACGCCGGAGCGGTGCAGGCGTATCAGGTCGGCGAGGAAGCGCGGGTAGTCCAACGGGCGGAGTTTCGAACCCGGTTGGTGCGCCCAGCGCACCGGGACCTCGGTGACCGTACGGCCGCCCTGGCGCAGCCGGCGCAGGACCTCGACGTCCGTCGCCCAGCCGTCGAGGCGTGAGGCGGCGTACGCGTCGCGGGCGGCCTCGCCGTCGTACAGCTTGAAGCCGCACTGGGTGTCACGGATGCCGGGGAGCGTGGTACGGCGGATGAGGAAGTTGCCCGCGCTGCCCAGGAGTTGGCGCAGCCGGGCGGGGCGGGCCTCGATCGTGGCGCCGGGTGCGGAGCGGGAGGCTATCGCCGCGCCGCCGTCCGCCAGCTCCTTCTCCAGGTGCTCCAACTCCTCGACGGGAGTGGCGAGATCGGCGTCCGTGACGAGGACGCGGCGGCCTCGGGAGGCGGCGACCCCGAGGCGCAGGGCATGGCCTTTGCCTTTGTTCTCTGGGGAGTCGAGGAGGCGGACGCGGGGATCGGCCGCCGCGCGGCCGGTGACGAGGGCGGCGGTGGCGTCGGTCGAGCCGTCGTCGACGACGATCAACTCCCAGGAACGGGAGGGGGTTCGGTCGAGGTGGGCGATGACGGCGTCGAGGGTGGGAGCGAGGCGCCGCTCCTCGTTGTAGGCGGGGACGACCACGGACAGGTCGAGTTCCCCCGCGACCCGGCCCGTTTCCGTCCGGCTCATCCGGCGGTGGCCAGTCGCTCGATCAACGCCACCGAGCCCGTGTTGTACTCGTCGAGGAGCGCCCGCGCCGTGGCCGTGTCGTGGCCGGCGAGGGCGTCGACGAGTTCGGTGTGACGGGACCAGAGGTGGCCGCGCAGATCGGTGAGGCGGCGCAGGTGCTGGACGGCGCACACCCAGGACTGCACGCGCAGCCGGTTGAGGAAGTCGGCGAGGTAGGGGTTGCCGAAGAGGATGCTCAGCTCCCGCCAGAACCGCAGGTCGTACCCGATGAGTACCGTGAGGTCACCCGCCGCGGCGGCCCGCTGCGCCTCCTCACCCCTGCGGCGTACCCCGGCGATCGCCGTGGCCACCTCCGGGTCCCCCGGGTCGCGCAGCTTGGCTCTGTCCCTCTCGGTGGCCAGGAACATGCCCTCCATGACGAGCGCGCGGGCCTCGACCATCCCCCGGTAGTCCGTCGCCGAGTACTCGTGGACCCGGAACCCCCGGTGCTGGTCGGCCTCCAGCAGCCCCTGCGCCGAGAGGTCCACGAGCGCCTCGCGGACCGGGGTCGCGGAGACCCCGTACTGTTCGGCGATCTCCTTGACCGTGAACTCCTGGCCCGGCTGGAGCCGGCCCCCCAGCACCTCGTCGCGAAGGGCCTCGGCGATCTGCTGCCGCAGGGTGCTGCGGGTCACGGCGCCGTTGCCGCTGCCGGCGGACATGGTCGGGGGCCTCCTTCGTCCTTCGTCACGTTCGACGCGCGGCCGGCCGGCGGGGTGTCGCCGGAGCCCGTGGGGTGACGTACTCGCCTATACCTACGAGCACGCCACCTTACGCGTTCGAATCGGAAGAGGGCCTAATCGCGCGATACCCCCTCAGGGGTACCCCGCTACGCCCCCAGGACTACGCGGAGTGCCCGGTCGTGTGCTCGTCGGCCACGGAGAGTGCCGCGTCCAGCGCCGCGAAGCCCTCCTTCAGCTCCTCCTCGGTGACGTTGCACGGCGGGACGACGTGGGTGCGGTTCATGTTGACGAAGGGCCACAGGCCGTTCTTCTTCGCGGCGGCGGCGAAGGCGGCCATCGGCGCGTTCGCCTCGCCGGCCGCGTTGTACGGCACCAGCGGCTCACGCGTCTCCTGGTCCTTCACCAGCTCCAGCGCCCAGAACATGCCGGTCCCGCGGACCTCGCCGACGCTCGGGTGCCGCGCGGCCAGCTCCCGCAGCGCCGGGCCCACCACGTCCGCGCCGAGCCGCTTCGCGTTCTCGACGACGCCCTCCTCGGCCATGACGCCGATCGTCGCGACCGCCGCCGCACAGGCCAGGGGATGACCCGAGTACGTCAGACCTCCGGGGTACGGCCGCTTGGCGAACGTCTCCGCGATCTCCCCCGAGATGGCCACGCCCCCGAGGGGGACGTACCCCGAGTTGACGCCTTTCGCGAAGGTCATCAGGTCCGGTACGACGCCGAAGAGGTCGGCCGCGAACCACTCGCCGGTCCGCCCGAACCCGGCCATGACCTCGTCCAGGATGAAGACGATGCCGTACTTGTCGCACAGCTCCCTCACCCCCGAGAGGTAGCCCGGAGGGGGGACCATGATGCCGGCGGTGCCGGGGATCGTCTCCAGGATCAGGGCGGCGATCGTCGCCGGGCCCTCGAAGGCGATCGTCGTCTCCAGGTGCTCCAGGGCGCGCGCGGTCTCCTGTTCCTCGGTCTCCGCGTAGAACCGCGTGCGGTAGAGGTAGGGGGCCCAGAAGTGGACGACCCCGGCGGAGGCGCTGTCGGAGGCCCAGCGGCGGGGGTCCCCCGTGAGGTTGACGGCCTGCTGCGTACCCCCGTGGTAGGAGCGGTACGCCGCGAGGACCTTGGTCCGGCCGGTGTGCACCCGCGCCATGCGGACCGCGTGCTCGACCGCGTCCGCGCCCGCGTTGGTGAAGAAGATCTTGTCCAGGTCGCCGGGGGTCCGCTCGGCGATCAGCCGGGCCGCCTCCGAACGGGCCTCGACCGCGAACGCCGGTGCGAACGTGGTGAGTCGGGCCGCCTGCTCCTGGATCGCCGCGACGACCTTCGGGTGCTGGTAGCCGATGTTCGTGAAGACGAGGCCGCTCGTGAAGTCGAGGTACCGGTTCCCGTCGTAGTCCCAGAAGTACGACCCCTGCGCGCCGGCCACGGCGAGCGGGTCGATGAGGTCCTGGGCGGACCAGGAGTGGAAGACGTGCGCACGGTCCGCCGCCTTCACTGCGGCGCCGGCCTGGGGATCGGTCTCAAGGGTCATGGGAGTGAGCGTAAATGTCCGCGATGCGGAAAGGTATCGGCGTCCTGTGCTGTGGGGGTGAGGAATCCGCGACAGGTTGTCGGGGGTGAGGGGCGGGGGAGGGGCGAGGAGCAGGGGTACTACGGGTATGACGGGACTACGGGTACTACCCGCGCCCGGCCCCCTGTTACGGAACCGTCGACCCCGCGCCGTACGACTCCTCGTACCGCCCGATTATTCTCGGCCCGTTCACGTGTGCGGGGGGAAGGCGGGCGGCGGCGATGGAGAAGCTGGGCGCGGGGGACCCGATGGGGATCTCGCCGGGGTTTCGGCTGCGGGGGCGGACCGGGGAGTACCGGCTGGTCGCGCGCCTCGGGGGCGGCGGCATGGGCCACGTCTACCTCGCGCGGTCGGACCGGGGCCGCACCGTCGCCGTGAAGCTGGTCCGCGCCGAGCTCGCCGCGCGCGAGGAGTTCCGGCAGCGGTTCCGGCAGGAGGTCGCCGCCGCGCGCCGGGTCGGCGGCCACTGGACCGCGCCCGTCCTGGACGCCGACACCGAGGCCGAGATGCCGTGGGTGGCCACCGGGTACGTCGCGGGTCCCAGTCTCCAGCAGGTGGTCGGCCGCGACCACGGCCCGCTGCCCGAGCGGTCCGTCCGCATCCTCGCCGCCGGGCTCGCGCACGCTCTCCAGGACATCCACGCGGCGGGCATCGTCCACCGCGACCTCAAACCCTCCAACGTCATGGTGACCATCGACGGCCCCCGGGTCATCGACTTCGGGATCGCCCGCGCGCTGGCGGGTGATACTCCAGAGCTAACTCTCACGGGGGTCATGGTCGGGTCGCCGGGTTTCATGGCGCCCGAGCAGGTACGGGGTGACCGGATCACCCCCGCCTCCGACGTGTTCTGCCTCGGCTCCGTGCTCTCGTACGCCGCGACCGGGTCGCTGCCCTTCGGCAACGCCGACAGCGGCATCCCGGCGCTGATGTTCCGCATAGCCGAGGACGAGCCCGACCTCACCGGCGTCCCCGAGGGCATCGCCGACCTGGTCCTCGCCTGCCTGCGCAAGGACCCCGCCGCCCGGCCCTCCCTGGACGCCGTCCTGGAAGGCATCGGCGCCGAGGACACCGTGTCCGGCGGACGCTCCCGCGACCCCTGGCTGCCCAGCGGCCTGGTCGCCCAACTCGGGCGGCACGCGGTCCAGTTGCTCGACATCGAGGGGCCCGGCGAGGAGGACGGCGAGACCGAGGCGGCGCCCGAGCACTCCGGGCCCCGCAGCACGGAAGGCTCCCGCGCCACGGAAGGCCCCCGCGGCACGGAGCGCGCGGCGCGAACGCCGGACGCGGACGGCGTCCCGCCCACCCGCCCGGCCGTCCACCCACCCGGCCCGCCGTCCCCGTCCACCCCCCTCGGCACCCCCGCGCCGGACCACCCCGCGTACGGCCGCCCCCAGCAGCACCCGCAGCCCGCACCGGGGTACGGGCCGGCGCCGTACGGCAGCGGCCCCCCGTACCCCGGAAGTACTACGGGTACGACGGCCCCCACCACCCCCTACGGCCCGCCCCCGCACCTGCCCCCCACCGCGTACACCACGTACACCCCGTACGCCCCCACCCCCTACTCCCCGTACCCCCCGGAGGACCCCGCCCCCCGCCGCAACAACCGCGCCACCGCCCTCCTGATAGCCGTCGCCCTGGTCGTGGCCGTCGCGGCGGGCGCCTCCGTCTACGCGCTGCTGAACGGCGACGGCACCGCCGGGGCGAAGACCCCCGACCCGGCCCCGACCGCCACCGGAACCGCCCCGGACAGCACGGCGCCCACCCCGGAACCCTCCGCCTCGCGGACCGCCGGGGGTGAAGGGGCCGTCCCCGCCGCCTACCTGGGCACCTGGAAGGCGACGATCGACACCACGAGCACCCGCGAACTCACCATCGCCCAGGGCGAACCGGGCAGCGCGGCGCTCACCCTGGTCGCCGAAGGCCCCGGCTACCACTGCGAGTTCACGGCGACGCTGACCCGCGGCCCGGCCGGCGGCGGCACCGGCCCGCTGGCGTACGGTCCCTCCCGGGTCACCACCGGCCGCCCCCTCTCCTCCTGTACGCCGGGCGCGGCCACCGAGGTCGCGCTCCTTTCCGGCGGCACCCTGGAACGGGTCAACACCTCCACCGGGGAGAAGCTGACTTACACCAAGGGGTGAACGTCCGGAGAACACAAGGGAGTTGGCCCGGTTTGTCCGGGCGTACGCCCCCCGCGCGCCCGTACCGTGACGGCACGGTCCAGGGATCGGCAGGGGCGGGGGAGCCCAGTGGAGTGGCTGAACGCGGAGAACGTGGTGGCCGTGGGCACGGCGATGCTCGGCATCGTCGCCTCCGGGGTGATGGTCTGGTACGAGCGCCGGGTGCCGCGCCGCAGACGGGTCGGGTACCGCGTACAGATGGACAACCCCATTGGTGACGACGCCCGTTCGGGCCGCGCCAACCGGCGGCTGGGTCTCTTCGAGGAGGCCCCGGGGATGATCGACGCGACGCTGGTCCTGCTGCGGATCGAGAACGACGGCTCGCAGGGCATCGACCGCGACGACTACACCTCGCCCGAAGTCCACGGCCTCACCGCGGTGTTCACCGACCGCACCGTCAAGGGCGTCACGGTCACCCAGCCGACCGACACCGACCACCTGATGGACCACTTCACCGAGGCGCGGGGCTTCGGCTACGACGGCCACACGCTGCGCATCCCGCGCGTCCCTCTGAACCGGGGCGACCACTACAAGCTGCTCGTCCTGCTCTCGGGCGGCGACGTCGGCAGCCCCATTCGCCTGTACGGCGGCATCCGTGAGGGGGAGGTCCACCCCAACCGCAGTGCTACCCCGGACGACGTACCCCCGCTGTTCAGCCGGGCGGCGCGGACGATCTCGATCATGCTGACGGTCTGCGTGCTGACGCTTGCGGCGATCGTCGTGGTCCGCGACGACACCCCGCCGCCCGTCGAGTGCGCGAAAGGGAAGCTGACGGTCAGCGGTTCGACCGCCTTCGCGCCGGTCGTACGGGACGTCGCCGAGCGGTTCCAGCACGACTGCGAGGGCGCGGCGGTCGACGTCGACGCGCACGGCTCGACCGCCGGGCTGCGCGACCTGATGTCGGCGGGCGGCGGACAGGGCTTCCCGTCCCTGATCGTCCTCTCCGACGGCCCCAAGCTCGCGGGCATGGACGCGCTCACCGAGGACCGGGCGGCGCTCTCGGTCTTCGCGCTCGTCGTGAACGACGACGTGCCGCTGAAGAACCTCTCCACCGACTCCGTACGGCGCGTCTACCGGGGCGAGATCACCAACTGGCGCCAGGTGGGCGGCCCTGACCTGCCGGTGCGGATGGTCAGCCGGGACGCCAACTCCGGTACCCGGCAGGTCTTCCAGCGCCGGGTGCTGGACCGCAGCGAGATGGAGAACACCTCCTCCGACTGCGTGCAGCGGGACTACGCACCGCAGAAGGGCCCCGTCCGCTGCGAACTCGACTCCACCGCACAGGTGTTGGCGCAGATCCGGAAGACCTCCGGCGCGATCGGCTACAGCGAACTGAACGTCGCCGAACGCACGAAGGGCCTGCACCCCCTCGAACTCGACGGCGACGCGCCGGACCTCGAAGCCATCGAACAGGGCACCAGCGCCTACCCGTACCGCGAGGTCGAGTACGCCTACACGTACGGCAGTCCGCCCGCCGGCTCCCTCGCCGCGAACTTCCTGACCTACCTCATCCGGGGTACCGGCCAGACGACGATCCGCTCCCACGGCCACCTGCCCTGCTGGAGCCCCCAGGGCCTGCAACTCTGCGCGGAGACGGTCCAGCCCGCCAACTCACCCTGAAACAGGCCCTCTTGCCGCCCGCCGACGGTGTCCAGGAGCATCGGCAGGACACCGCCCCAGGAGGAGCCATGCCCCCGACCCCCACCAGGCGCACCGTCCTCACCGCGACAGCGGCCACCGCCGCGACCCTCGCCGCGACGGCCACGGAGGCGACCGCCGCCGAAGCGACCGCCAACGGCCGGCCGGCGACCGCCCAGCCCCCGAGCCGTGAACTCAGGTCCCTGCTCAAGGAGTTGGACCCGGCCCGGATCGAGGCGACGATCCGCGCCCTCGTCTCCTTCGGCACCCGGCACACCCTCTCCACCCAGGACGACCCGGCCCGCGGCATCGGCGCCGCCCGCGACTGGATCCAGGCTCAACTCCGTTCGTACGCTGCCGAGTCGGGCGGCCGGATGACGGTCGAGCTCCAGTCGTACGTCCAGGAACCGGCGTCCAGGATTCCTGTCCCCACGCGCATCACCAACGTCCTTGCCACGCTGCGGGGTTCGGTCGCCCCCGAACGCGTGCACGTCGTCTCCGGGCACTACGACTCGCGCGTCAGCGACGTCATGGACGCCGTGTCCGACGCGCCGGGCGCGGACGACGACGCGTCCGGCGTGGCCGTGGTGCTGGAGCTGGCGCGGGTGTTCGCGCGGCGCCGCCCGGCGGCCACGATCGTGTTCGCGGCGGTCGCGGGGGAGGAGCAGGGCCTGTACGGATCGGGTTACCTGGCACGGCAGTTGAAGGGCGCCGGGGCGGACGTCCGGGCGATGTTCACCAACGACATCGTCGGCAGCCCGACCGCCGACGACGGGAGCCGCGACCTGTACACGATCCGGCTCTTCGCCGAGGGCGTGCCCACCTCCGAGACGCCCGAACAGGCCGCCGTGCGACGCTCGGTGGGCGGCGAGAACGACTCGGACACCCGCCAGCTCGCCCGCTTCGTCAGGGACGTCGCCGACAACGACGCCACCGGCATGCGCGTCCGGGTGATCTACCGCCGGGACCGCTATCTGCGCGGCGGCGACCACATCCCGTTCCTGGAGAACGGCTACCCCGCGCTCCGGTTCACCGAGCCCGCCGAGGACTTCGCCCATCAGCACCAGGACGTCCGCGTCGAGAACGGGCGGCAGTTCGGGGATCTGCCGGAGTTCTGCGACTTCGCCTACACGGCCCGCGTCGCCCGCGTGAACGCCGCCGCGCTGTGGACGCTCGCCCAGGCGCCGGGCGCGCCGCGCGGGACACGGATCGTGACCTCGGCGCTCACCAACTCGACGCGCCTGGTGTGGAGTCGGGGCACCGAGCCCGACCTCGCCGGCTACGAGGTCGTCTGGCGCGAGACGACGGCGCCCGAGTGGACGCACGTCGTCGAGGCCGGTGACGTGACCTCGTACGAGGTGGACCTGTCGAAGGACAACGTGTTCTTCGGCGTACGGGCCGTGAACCGCGCGGGGCTGCGCGGGCCGGTGTCGTTCCCATCTCCCCAGTCGTAGCGGAGAGTTGGCCGACTCCGTCAACTCCCCTGTGTCAGGCGGGCGGTCAAGGCCGCGAGGCGGTCCGGGGTGTCGTCCAGGAAGAGGAGGAGGCGCGGGGCGGCGCTGCCGTCGCCCGCCGCCTCGGCCAACACGT
Organism: Streptomyces saintjeani; assembly: GCF_055409605.1. Taxonomy (NCBI): domain Bacteria; kingdom Bacillati; phylum Actinomycetota; class Actinomycetes; order Kitasatosporales; family Streptomycetaceae; genus Streptomyces; species Streptomyces saintjeani. Next base: position 5,151,226 of record NZ_CP189624.1, read on the forward strand.
CGAGCAGCACGGCGAGTTCGAGCTGCGGCGCGTCGGCGAGGAGGGCGCCCGCGTCCCGTACGACGACCGCCGTCGGCACGACGTCGCGCAGACAGTCGGTGAACGCGTCCCAGTTGCGGCCGAAGTGGGCCGGGAAGCCGAGTGCGGCGCTCCACTCCGTGAACAGGTCCTGGCGGGTGCGGCTGCGCGCACCGCTCACCTCCTTCGCGGCGGCCGGCGCCTCGGCCAGGGGGCGTATCCAGTCGGTCGTGCGGGTCAACGGACGTACCTGCCTTTCGAGTTGAAGGGGGTGCGGCAGGCAGCCGCACCCCCGGTGAGCGGCTGTCAGTACTTACCCAGCCAGGCGAACGTCTGGTAGTGGTCCCAGGTCGCGAAGACGTTCCCGGTCAGCGGGTTGCGGATGATGCGGCGCAGCCCGCGGTCCTGTCCGCGCGTCGAGGTGTGCTCGTCGATGTCGTACTCGACGTAAGGAGCCGTACGCCCGTTGCCCGTCGAGAAGGCGCGGGACGAGGGTTCGTGGCGGGCCTGCTGCTCGAACGAGGCGAGGTCGCCGCCGCGGTCGTTGTAGCGACCGCCGTAGTAGATGTACCGGGTGGCGTGCGCGGCGCTGTCCCAGAAGTCGAACCAGCGCCCGCCGTCCGCCTGCCCCGGCCAGCCGTGGCCGTCGGCCGCGTCCAACTGCCCGATGCCCCACGTGAAGTGGGGGTCGACGTGGTGGTTCGCCCAGAAGTCGGCGGCCTGTTCGGCGTCGTCCCACTGCTGGTTGGTGATGACCGGGGTGCCGCCGGGCGGGTTGTTGCACCACTGGCGGCAGGCGCCGGGCGGCGGCTGCGCGATCGCCGTACCGGCCGCGCCGCCGACGAGGGCGAGCAGGACACCCGCGACGGTCAGGGCCCGGCGGCCACGCAGCCGGGGCTTCTTGCGGCGTTCCGCGTCGGGCGCGGACACCGGGGCAGGGGAGGTCGACACCTGGCGTTCCTCGATTCGTTCCGGGTTCCCCGAGGCCGACGGCCCCGGTGCGACACAAGGAACCAGCCGGGCATGACGGTGATCCGGCGGCCGGATCACAGCCGGTGGTCGGAAATGACGGCCGACCGTTACCGAAATGTGGGAGCGTTTCCACGTTTTGCCCGATCCTTAATGTAAGGACATGGTCCGTTTACCCCGGATCGGGTCAAAGTGGTGCTCTTCCTGTAAAGGTGGTCCAGACCACCGGAGGCGCGGAGAGGAGAGCGGTATGCGGTACGACATACCCGCGCTGGCGGCGCTGCTCGTCCTCGGGCTCGCGGGGTGCGGCACGGTCTCCGGCGGCGCGCGGGCCGAGGGCCCGGCACCGACCGCGATCCCCTGGACCGGTCCGGCCTACGTCGACGACGCGCGCTCGATCCCCCGGCAGAGCCCCGATGTCGTGGACCTCACCGAAACCACCACCCTGTACGGCCTGAAGTGGCGCGGCTGGGGCACGTCCCGCGCCGTCGCGACCGGCCTCGTCGTCGACTTCGCCTGCGTCTCCGGCTGCCCCCACGGCGATCCCCCCTCCTTCCCGGCCGGCCTCGTCCTCACCGGCCTGGTCAAACGCGAGTACGCCGCGTACTACAGCCACGCCGTCCTCACCCCGGACCGCCCGCCCGCCCCCGACTGGGCCCTGGACGTAGGACCCGTACGACTCCGGGTGCCCAAGGCGTGAGGGGGCGCGGGCCGTAGTACCCGTAGCTCCCGAGGGCCACGAAGGAGAGGCCCCCTACCCCCCTACCTCAGGAGTACAGCCATGCACGAGGTCCTGCTGGTCGAGGACGACACGTTGGTCCGGGAGGCCACCCGCCTCGCCCTGGAGTCCAACGGGTACGCCGTACGGACCGCCGCCGACGGCGCCACCGGCCTCGCCCTTTTCCGCGAGCACCGCCCCGACGTGGCCGTCCTGGACATCATGCTCCCCGGCCTGAACGGGGTCAGCCTGGCCGGCCGCATCCGCGACGAGTCCCGCGTACCCGTCCTGCTGATCTCCGCCCGCAACGACCCCGTCGACGTGGTGATGGGCCTGGAGGCCGGCGCCGACGACTACGTCACGAAGCCCTTCGACGGCGTGGTCCTCGCCGCCCGCATCCGCTGCCTCCTGCGCCGCGCCGCCCCCGCGGCCCCCCGCACCGCCCGCCGCACCTTCGGCGACCTCGACTTCTGCCCCGTCTCCCTCACCGCGTACCGCTCCGGCGAGCCCCTCTCCCTCACCACCACCGAACTGCGCCTCCTCCAGGAGTTCACCTCCTCCCCGGGGACGGTCCTCACCCGCGACCTCCTCCTGGAGAGGGTCTGGGACTACGCCTGGACCGGCGACACCCGCGTCGTCGACGTCCACATCCGCCGCCTGCGCACCAAGATCGGCCACGACCGCATCGAGACGGTCCGCGGCTTCGGCTACAAGCTGCGCCCCTGAAGTACTACGGCTCTACGACCTGAGTACCAGCAGACCTGAGGCCCAGAAGACCTGAGGCCCAGGGGACCCAAGAGGAACGCCATGAACATCGGTACGAAGGTCGCGCTGGCCGTCGCCGCCGCGGCCGTCTGCGTCGCGGGCGCCGTCGGCGTGCTGGTCCACCGCATCACTGCCGCCGACCAGCTCACCACCGCCCGCGCCGACCTGGACCGCCAACTGGTCGCCGCCGCCTACGACCACGCCGCCGGCCGCGAGACCGACGCCCGCATCGACCCGCCCGACCTGCCCGCGCCCCTCACCCGGCTGATCGCCAAGGGGGTACGGGCGACCTACCTCCGCAGCGGCAGCCGCCCCGAGCTGTGGGCGGCGACCAGGGTCTCCGACCGGACCGTCCTCGCGCTGTCGCGCCCCTACGGCCACGAGGCGGACGCGCTCGCCGACCTCGACCGCACCCTCGCCACCGCCGGCGTCGCCGCGACCGGCGCCGTGGCGCTGCTCGGCCTCGCCCTCGGCGTACGGATGGGCCGCCGGGCCACGGTCGCCGCCCGGACGGCGGAACGTATCGCCCACGGCGACCTCGACGCCCGCGTCCGCCCGCGCGGGCGGGACGAGATCACCCGGCTCGCCGAGTCCGTGAACGCCATGGCCGACGCGCTCGGCGCCCGCCTGGAGGCCGAGCAGCGTGTCACCGCCGACATCGCGCACGAGCTGCGTACGCCGGTCTCCGTCATGGTCACCGCCGCCGGGCTGCTGCCGCCCGGACCGGCCGCCGACCTCGTCGCGGGCGGGGTCCGCAAGCTGCACGGGCTCGTCGAGGACGTCCTGGAGATCGCGCGGCTCGACGCGCGGGTCGCGGTCGTCGAGACCGAGCACCGGCAGGTCAGCGCGATGGCGCGGCGCGCGGTCGCCGGGCTCGAAGGGGTCGGGGTGCGCATCGTCTCGGACCCGCTCGTGGAGACCGACCCGCGCCGGGTGGAACGTATCCTCACCAACCTCGTCACCAACGCGCTGCGGCACGGCGCGGCACCCGTGACGGTCACCGCCGACCGCGGTCCGGACGGGCCCCTCCTGCGCGTCCGTGACCACGGCCCCGGCTTTCCGCCCGACACGCTCGCCGTCCTCACCACCTCCGGCCCGCAGCGCTTCCGCACGGCCCGCACCTCCCCCGGCACCGGCCTCGGCCTCAGCATCGCCGCGGGCCAGACCCGCCTCCTCGGCGCCCGCCTGGTCTTCCGCAACCCCCCGGAGGGCGGCGCGGAGGCGACCTTGTACCTGCCGGCGGGGGGTATGGGGGAGGGGTACGGGGAGGGGGGTACGGCGACGGGGCACGGGTACGGGGATGCGGGCGCGGTAGTCCCCGTGTAGTACCCGAGAGCCACACCCCCCGCCCCTTCACCTCACCGCGGCTCCGGCGGCCTCTGCCTCGGCATGTTCGGCCGGGTCCCGTTCACCGGCGGCGGCGAGAACCGCCCCAGGTGCGGACCGGGCGCGTCCTGGCGGGGCACGGAGGGCGCGGTCGTCTGGAGCGCCAGCGACGTGGACGCCGTACGGAACTCGATCATCCAGTCCGCCGTCTCCGTACGGATCAGGTCCGTGACGTCCTCCGAGAACCGGCGCAGCACGCCCAGGCACCGTTCGGCCGCCTCGCCGGCGGTTCCCTCGGCCGGGCCGAGCACCTCGCGGACGCTCTCCGAGGCCCAGTCGAACTGGAGCACCTGGAGCCGCCGCTGGACGGCCTGCGCGGTGGCGACGTCCCGCATCCACCCCGAGGTCAGCCCGAAGGACCGGTCCGCGGCGACGCAGGAGACGGCGATCAGCAGGGCGAGGTACCCCCAGGTGGACGCGCCGGGCAGCAGGCCGGTCAGGTCGAGCAGCGGCAGCGCGGCACCGGCCACCGCGGAGCCCGCCGCCGTACCCCGCAGGGCGCGCGCGCCGCGCCGCTTCCACCCGCGGTCGGCGAGGTACCAGGCGGCCGTCTCCAGCGCCCCCCGCTCCACCCACCGGTACAGCTCGTCGAGCCGCACGGCGGGCTCACCCCAGTCGCCGTGCGGGAACGTCCGCCCGGTCAGGTCGCCCGGCCGCAGCCCGGCCGCGCCCTCGTCCCGTCCGTCCTGAGGCGGACCCTCGGGCTGCATCTCCGGCTGCTGACCCACCCGGCACTCCCTCCTGAACCCCGTTCCCACTACCTGACACACCCGGCACGCGGGGGTCCGCCGCGACGGGCCCGCTGCCACGAGGGCCGGACCCCGGCCGAAACCGTTGCCCCGCGAAGCGGCCCCGCGGCGCGGCCGTGTCGCCGTATACCGCCGGACGGCACCCCGTGTGCGCCGTGAACGCCCGTTGTCCGTGCGTCTGACCCTTCCTACCTCCCAATGGGTGGCGAAGAGGAAGGTTTCGCCGGTTTTACGCCCGGAAGTGGGCCTTGATCAGGTATAGGCCGTGGAGGAGACTCACTCGAAAGAGTGCCGGGGCAGCGTCCGCACAGACCACGTAGGCTCGTGCCGAGCGGGAAACCCCCCCGCCCCCGACGTCGCACGACACAGGAGCCGATGGTGTTTCCCGGTGGTGGCCAGCCCAACATGCAGCAGTTGCTCCAGCAGGCCCAGAAGATGCAGCAGGATCTCCAGGCCGCCCAGGAGGAACTGGCGAACACGGAGGTCGACGGCCAGGCCGGCGGCGGCCTCGTGAAGGCCACGGTCACCGGTTCCGGCGAGCTGCGCGCCCTGCACATCGACCCGAAGGCCGTGGACCCGGAGGACACGGAGACCCTCGCGGACCTGATCGTCGCGGCCGTCCAGGCGGCCAACGAGAACGCGCAGACCCTCCAGCAGCAGAAGCTCGGCCCGCTGGCCCAGGGCCTGGGCGGCGGCGGAATCCCGGGCCTCCCCTTCTGACCCGCCCCGACCCGACCCACCCACCCCCTACCTCCACCCCCTACCCAGGTACTACCCGGGGACTACTTTCCCGGGCTCGACCGGTCTGTTCACGCCGGTCGCCTTTCTGGGAGGGGTACCCGGCAACTACCGTACGCACTGAAGGAACCCCAGGAAGGACGGCAGTCCGTTGTACGAAGGCGTGGTCCAGGACCTCATCGACGAGCTGGGTCGGCTGCCCGGCGTCGGTCCCAAGAGCGCGCAGCGGATCGCCTTCCACATCCTCCAGGCGGAACCGACGGACGTACGCCGCCTCGCGCACGCCCTGCTGGAGGTCAAGGCGAAGGTCCGCTTCTGCGCGACCTGCGGAAACGTCGCGCAGGAAGAGCTGTGCGGCATCTGCCGCGACCCCCGCCGCGACCCCTCGGTGATCTGCGTCGTCGAGGAGCCGAAGGACGTCGTCGCGGTCGAGCGCACACGGGAGTTCCGCGGCAAGTACCACGTCCTGGGCGGCGCGATCAGTCCCATCGAAGGGGTAGGACCCGACGACCTGAGGATCAGGGAACTCCTCGCGCGCCTCGCGGACGGCACGGTCACCGAGCTCATCCTCGCGACCGACCCCAACCTTGAGGGTGAGGCGACGGCGACGTACCTCGCCCGCATGATCAAGCCCATGGGCCTGAAGGTCACCCGCCTGGCCAGCGGCCTCCCGGTGGGTGGCGACCTGGAATACGCGGACGAGGTGACCCTCGGCCGCGCCTTCGAGGGGAGACGACTCCTAGATGTCTGACGTCACGATGCCCGACGCCACACTGCACGCGACCGGCCGGGATCCGGACGACTTCGCGGTCCAGATCGCCGACCAGGTGGAGAGTTTCCTGGTCGCGGTCACCGAGGTCGCCAAGGGCGACGAACCCGGTTCCGCGGTCCCGTTCCTGCTCCTGGAGGTCAGCCAACTCCTGCTGGCCGGCGGCAGGTTGGGCGCTCACGAGGACATCGTCCCGGACGAGCGGTACGAGCCCGACACGGGCCCGGACCCCGACGCGGACGAACTCCGCGAGAACCTCGCCCGTCTCCTGGAGCCGGTCGACGTCTACTCCGAGGTCTTCGACCCGTACGAGCCCCGCAAGGCCCCGGTCCCGGCCCGCATCTCCGACGACCTCGCCGACGTCATCACCGACCTGCGCCACGGCATGGCCCACTACCGCGCGGGCCGTACGACCGAGGCGCTGTGGTGGTGGCAGTTCTCGTACTTCTCCAACTGGGGTACGACGGCCTCGGCGACCCTGCGCGCCCTGCACTCCGTCCTCGCGCACATCCGCCTCGACCAGCCCCTCGCCGAACTGGACGGCCTCGACACCGACCAGGCCGTGGGCGACGAGACCCTGGAGATCGAGGCGGGCCGCGTGATGACGGAGGAGATCGCGCAGCCGCTGGGGCTGAAGGCTCCGAAGTAGGGGGTACCGGGGGTACTCCGGAGGGACAGCGAGGGGTGGACGCGGCCGGACGCGCCCACCCCTCGGACGCGCCTCCCCCGACGCGCCCACCCCGACCCGCCCACCCCGACGCGCTCAGACGGAGACCGCCGTCCCCGTCACCCCGATCCCGCTGGCCGGCTCCCGGGGAACCGTCACCGTGAGCCTGCTGGGCCGCCCCATGTCCACCCCCTGATGGATCGTCAACGTCGCCGGCGTACCGACGAGTTCGAGCTCCCGGAGGTACCCCCCGAAGGCAGCCGCCGCCGCACCGGTCGCCGGGTCCTCGACAACTCCCCCCGGCGGAAAGGGATTCCGCGCGTGGAACACGGTCTCCGACTCCCGCCAGACCAGCGCGACGGTGGTCCACGAGCGGCGCTCCATGATGCCGCCGAGCGCGCCCATGTCGTAGTCCAGATCGGCGAGTCGACCCCGTTCGGCCACCGCGACAACGGGGTGCCAGGCACCGCCGTACGCCACGCGCGGCGGTAGCGCGGGGTCGAGGTCGTCGGCCTTCCAGCGCAGCGCCGAGAGCAGCTCGGAGAGGTCGTCCGGCGCCAGCTCAGTGGTACGCGGCTCCACGCTCACCAGCGTCGCCACGGTCGAACCCCCCTCGTCCACCGAGGTGTTGACGGGAACCGGCCCCGCCTTGGTCCGCAGCCGCAGCGGCCCCGTCCCGTGCCGGTCCGCGTGCGCGACGGCCAGCGCGATCGTCGCGTGACCGCAGAACGGCACCTCGGCGAGCGGGCTGAAGTACCGCACGTCCAGCGTCCCGTCGTCCGACGGCACCGCGAACGCCGTCTCGGAGTAACCGACTTCGGCGGCGACGGCCAGCATCGCCGCGTCGTCCATCCCGGTCGCGTCGAGGACCACTCCGGCGGGGTTGCCCCCCGTGGGACCGGTGCCGAACGCCACGTAGCGCAGAACATCCATGCGGTGACCGTACAGTTCCCCGACGTGCGGGAGAACGAGTTTTGGAGAGGTCCTGGATCTCTCCTGTACGACGGCTGCACGGGCGCTAACCGGTGAAACGGGAGTCTGGAGTCACTTCCTCCACAGGAGAACCGGAGGGAAGCGAACTAGCCCCAGACGCACTGGAGTTGTGATGAACCGTCGCCGTCCTCGCCCCGTCAGCAAGAGAGCCCTCGTCATCGGTACGGCCTCGCTCGTCGTCGCCGGGACCGTCGGCGCCGGTGTCAGCTTCGCCGGACCCGAGCACCAGCCCCAGTCCAAGAGGGCGACGAAGACCCGGATAGCCGGCCTGTTCAACACCTGGAACGCCACGCTGAAGACCGGCGACCCGGAGAAGGTCGCCGACCTCTACGCGAAGAACGCGGTCCTGCTGCCGACGGTGTCGAACAAGATCCGCACCGACCACGCCGGCATCGTCGACTACTTCGAGCACTTCCTCGCCAACAAGCCCGTCGGCAAGAAGATCACGACGATCGTGACCGTGCTCGACGACAACTCCGCGATCGACACCGGGGTTTACCAGTTCACGCTCACCGACCCGAAGACGGGCGTGAAGAGCGTCGTCAAGGCCCGCTACTCCTACGAGTACGAGAAGCAGCGGGACGGCGACTGGAAGATCGTCAACCACCACTCCTCGAAGATGCCCGAAGGCTGATCGAGACGCAGAGGCCGCCACCGGGAGCGTCGTTCAGGGCCACTGTGCCGCCGTCGTCCGTCACCAGCTGCTTGACGACGGCGAGGCCGAGCCCCGAACCGCCCCGGCCGGTGAGTCCCTGGCCCCGCCAGAAGCGGTCGAACGCCCTCGACTTCTCCTGGTCCGACATGCCCGGTCCCTCGTCCAGGACCGACAGGACCACCGTCCGCTGGCCCGAATCCCAGCGGGCGGTGCCCCACTTGACGGTGATGGTGCCACCGTCCGGCGAGACCTCCAGGGCGTTGGAGAGCACGTTGTCCAGCACCTGGTCCAGGTGACCGGGAGCGGCCAACACGAGCGGCCGGTCGTCGACACTTCCCCCCACGAGCGCGATGGTGACTCCGCGCTCGTCGGCGGCCGGCCTCCACACCGCGAGCCGTTCGTGCACGGTTTCGGCAAGGGGCAGCGGTTCCGCGGCGGTCACCTTCGCCTCGGCCCGCGCGAGCACCAGCAGACCGTTGACCAGGCGGCTCATGCGGACGACTTCCGCGGTCGCCTGCTCGACGTCCTCGCGGACGAATTCGTCGTCGACGCCGTCGGCGATGTTGTCGAGCGACAGCCTCAATGCCGTGAGCGGCGTACGGAGTTGGTGCGAGGCGTCCGCGACGAAGATGCGCTGCGAGGCGATCAGCGTGTCCAGTCGCTCGCCCGCCTGGTTCAGGGTGCGGGCGAGCGTCCGGGTCTCCTGGGGGCCCGTCTCAGGGGTACGGGCCGTCAGGTCGCCGTCGCTGAACTTGGTCGCCATGTCGTTGAGTTGGCGCAGCGGCCGGGTGAGCCGGCGGGCCACCACGGCGCCGATCACGGCAGCCACACCGAGGACGGCGGCGGCGAGTCCGGCCCGGAAACCCCAGATGTTCCACAGGCGGTCGGTCATGCCGTGCGTCGAGTAGACGATCCGTACGGCGCCGACGGTCTCGTCGCCCGACTTCGCGGGGACGGTGATCGTCAGTTCGTCGCCCCAGATGAAGTTCGAACCCCAGTCGGTGGTGTCCTTGCCCTGGCCCAGCGCACGCTCCAGGGCCTGGCCGGCCTGCGGGCGGGGCAGCGGGGGCGCGCAGTCGGCGGTCGCCGTGACCTGGATGTCGTCCTTCGTCGCCTTGGCGTACGCGCGCGCGAGCTGGGTCAGCGCCTGGCAGGACGCCGGGTCCCCGTTGCTGAGCAGCACCGCCATCGTCGTCGCCTCCCGCTTCACGGACAGCGCGGTGTCGTCCCGGAGCTGGTTGGTGAGGGTGAAGGCGACGGGGAAGGTGAACAGGCTGATCGCGCCGGCGACGAGCAGCGCGTAGCTGAGGATGAGCTGGCGGATCATACGGAGGTATCCCCCGGGGCGGCCGTAGTACCCGTAGTACCTGTAGTACCCGCGCCGCCGGAACCGGGCCCCGTAGTACCCGTACTACCCGTACTACCGGCGATCTCCAGCCGGAACCCCACCCCGCGCACCGCCTCGATCGTGATCGCCCCCGCCAGCTTCCGCCGCAGCGCCGCCACATGGACGTCCAGCGTCTTCGTCGGCCCGAACCAGTTCGCGTCCCAGACGGCCTCCATGATCTGCTCCCGGGTCATCAGCGCCCCCGGCTCCTCGGTGAGGAAGGCGAGCAGGTCGTACTCCTTGGGAGCCAGCGACACCTCCTCCCCGTTGAGCCGGACCCGCGCGGCCTTGCGGTCGACGGTGAGGCCGGGACCGTACCGGTCGGGCCCCGCCTCGGCGGACGTACGCGGCTGGACCCGCCGCATGACGGCCCTTATCCGCGCGATGACCTCCCGCACCCCGAACGGCTTGGAGACGTAGTCGTCGGCGCCGAGTTCGAGCCCGACGACCCGGTCCGTCTCGTCGCTGCGGGCGCTGATGACGATGATCGGCACGTCGCTGCGGGCGCGCAGCGCCTTGCAGACGTCGAGTCCGTCGGTGTCGGGCAGCCCGAGGTCGAGGAGGACGACGTCGTGGGGGTCGGCGTGAGCGAGCGCGGCGGCCCCGGTCATCACCCAGTCCACCTCGAAGCCGTACCGCTTCAGCCCGCGCCGCAGGGATTCCGCCACGGGCTCGTCGTCTTCCACCAGAAGTACGCGCACAGCGGCACCCTAGTGCTTGAAACTTAATTCACAGCAATCACGCGCGTAACCCGTACGACCTGGGTACTAGCTCTCACGTACTAGACCGGAAAGAGCGTCGGGAACGGGTGTCGGACATCTCACCATGCGATACCCCGGAGGGGGAATTCGGACGCTCGTTAGACTGACCGGTGCAATCGACTAACTGAGCGAGGAGCGCACGTGGGCCTTGTCGTGCAGAAGTACGGAGGCTCATCCGTAGCCGATGCCGAGGGCATCAAGCGCGTCGCCAAGCGGGTAGTGGAAGCGAAGAAGAACGGCCATCAAGTGGTCGTCGTCGTTTCCGCGATGGGCGACACGACGGACGAGCTGATCGATCTCGCCGAGCAGGTGTCTCCGATGCCCGCCGGGCGTGAGTTCGACATGCTGCTGACCGCCGGAGAGCGGATCTCCATGGCCCTGCTGGCGATGGCGATCAAGAACCTGGGCCACGAGGCCCAGTCCTTCACCGGCAGCCAGGCAGGCGTCATCACCGACTCCGTCCACAACAAAGCCCGGATCATCGACGTCACGCCCGGCCGGATCAGCGAGTCCCTCGACCGGGGCAACATCGCGATCGTCGCCGGATTCCAGGGCGTCAGCCAGGACAAGAAGGACATCACCACGCTCGGCCGGGGTGGCTCCGACACCACGGCCGTCGCCCTCGCCGCCGCGCTCAAGGCCGAGGTCTGCGAGATCTACACCGACGTCGACGGCGTGTTCACCGCCGACCCGCGGGTGGTGAAGAAGGCTCAGAAGATCGACTGGATCCACTTCCAGGACATGCTGGAGCTGGCGTCCTCCGGCTCCAAGGTATTGCTCCATCGGTGTGTGGAGTACGCCCGCAGGTATGACATCCCGATCCACGTCCGCTCCAGCTTCAGCGGCTTGCAGGGGACCTGGGTCAGCAGCGAGCGGCCCGTTTCGAAGACACAGCAAGGGGACCAGCAGGTGGAGCAGGCCATCATCTCCGGTGTCGCGCACGACACCTCCGAGGCCAAGATCACGGTCGTCGGTGTGCCGGACAAGCCGGGCGAGGCCGCGGCCATCTTCCGGACGATCTCGAACGCCGAGATCAACATCGACATGATCGTGCAGAACGTCTCGGCCGCCTCGACCGGCCTGACGGACATCTCCTTCACGCTCCCCAAGTCCGAGGGCCGCAAGGCGATCGACGCGCTGGAGAAGAACCGCTCCGGGATCGGCTTCGAATCCCTGCGCTACGACGACCAGATCGGCAAGATCTCCCTGGTCGGCGCCGGGATGAAGACGAATCCGGGGGTCACCGCGGACTTCTTCACCGCGCTGTCCGACGCGGGCGTGAACATCGAGCTGATCTCGACATCCGAGATCCGTATCTCGGTCGTCACCCGCGCGGACGACGTGAACGAGGCCGTCCGCGCCGTCCACTCGGCGTTCGGACTCGACTCCGACAGCGACGAGGCCGTCGTCTACGGCGGCACCGGACGATGAGCGGGGGCTCTGCCCGATGACCGTACGACCGACGCTCGCGGTCGTGGGAGCGACCGGGGCCGTCGGCTCGGTCATGCTCACGATCCTCTCCCAGCGCGCCGACGTCTGGGGCGAGATCCGCCTCGTCGCCTCCCCGCGCTCGGCCGGCCGCAAGCTGACCGTGCGCGGTGAGGAGGTCGAGGTCGTAGCCCTTTCGGAGGAGGCGTTCGACGGGGTCGACGTCGCGATGTTCGACGTCCCCGACGAGGTCGCCGCGCGCTGGGCGCCGGTCGCGGTCGCGAAGGGCGCGGTCGTCGTCGACAACTCCGGCGCCTTCCGGATGGAGCCCGACGTACCCCTCGTAGTCCCCGAGGTGAACCCGCACGCCGTCCGGGTCCGCCCGCGCGGCATCGTCTCCAACCCGAACTGCACGACCCTGTCGATGATCGTCGCCCTCGGCGCGCTGCACGCCGAGTTCGGGCTGCGGGAGCTGGTGGTCTCGTCGTACCAGGCGGTCAGCGGGGCGGGCCGGGAGGGTGTCGAGACGCTGCGCCGGCAGCTGGCGCAGGTCGTGGGTGGCTCCGGGGTAGGGGGAGACCTGGGTACTACCCCTGGAGATGTACGCCGGGTGGTGGGGGACGACACCGGGCCGTTCGCGGCGCCGATCGCGCTGAACGTCGTCCCGTGGGCCGGATCGCTCACCGAGGACGGCTGGTCCTCCGAGGAGCGCAAGGTACGGGACGAGTCCCGCAAGATCCTCGGGCTGCCGAAGCTGCCGGTCGCCGTCACCTGCGTACGCGTCCCCGTCGTCACCACCCACTCGCTGACCGTGCACGCCCGCTTCCAGGACGAGGTCACGGTCGCCGGTGCGCGCGAGATCCTCGCGACCGCGCCGGGCGTCGTGCTGTTCGACGACCCCGCGGCGGGCGAGTTCCCCACCCCGGCGGACGTGGTGGGCACGGATCCCACCTGGGTGGGACGGGTACGACGCGCCCTCGACGATCCGACCGCGCTCGAACTCTTCGTCTGCGGCGACAACCTCCGCAAGGGCGCGGCCCTCAACACCGCGCAGATCGCGGAGCTGGTCGCGGCGGAGTGGGCGCCGAAGTGAAAAGCCGCTGGCCAGAGCCGGACGGCTTTGTAGGATCCACGTCAGAACTGTGAGCCGGAAGACGGTCGCGCCGCCTTGTCCCCGGGCCGGTCGGCGTCCGAAGATTTTTCTCCCCGCGCACCGCAACCGAGCGGCGCACGGGGAGCGTCTTTGCGGTCACCCTCTCCGGGTGCGCAGGCGTGTGACCACGGGCTGTAGCTGTCGGAAGCCTGTGGACGGGCGTGGGGACGCCCGTTTCGTATGGGGACACTTCCTATGGGACATAGGGAACATAGGGGAAGAGCGGGACGTATGAGGGTAGACCAGGGGGCGCGGGCCGGCAGACGGCCGGCCGCGCGACCCGGCGGGACCGGCGCGAGCGCCGGTGGAGAAACGATTCAGGCGATGCCGTACGGAAAAGAGACGGCCGACACGTACAACCCCGCCCGGGGTACGGGTGTCCAACTGGCGTGGCAGAGGTACTCGACTTCACAGCGGCGACCCGCGGCGCGGCACTGCGCCCGCCCCGCCGGACCGCCCGCCCCCGCGTCGCCGGGGCGCCCGGCGGCCTGCCGGTGATCGCGCCCGTGCCAGCGACGCGGCCCACCCGCATCCCCGGCCCGCGTGCCGGCGCCGACAGCACCGATGACGTTACGGCCGCCGGTACGACAGTCGACCACCTCACCGAGACCTACCAGGCGCACTACCGCTCCCTCCTGGGTCTCGCCGCCCTCCTCCTCGACGACACCGCCTCCTGCGAGGACGTCGTCCAGGAGGCGTTCATCCGCGTCCACTCGGCGCGCAAACGCGTCCGGGACCCCGAGAAGACGCTGGCCTACCTGCGCCAGACCGTCGTCAACCTCTCCCGCTCCGCCCTGCGCCGCCGCATCCTCGGCCTGAAGCTCCTCTCCAAGCCGATGCCGGACATGGCCAGCGCGGAGGAGGGCGCCTACGACCAGCTGGAGCGCGACTCCCTGATCAAGGCGATGAAGGGCCTCCAGCGCCGCCAGCGCGAGGTCCTGGTCCTGCGCTACTTCGCCGACATGACCGAGGCTCAGGTCGCCGAGACCCTCGGCATATCCCTCGGCTCCGTCAAGGCGTACGGCTCGCGCGGCATCGCGGCGCTGCGGACGGCGATGGAGGCGTCGGCGTGAGCGGGGAACCGGACAGGGACGGTACCCCTCTGGAGGGACGGGGGGACTACCTGGGAGGTAGCCACCCCCCGTACGACACGGGCGGACCGCTGCCGTCGTACGGGACCGAACCGAAGCAACCAGACGCTGGGAACAGGACTGTGAACCACCACCTCGACGACCAGGGCCCGGACGGGCTCGACTCGGACGAGCTGGAGCTGCGCCGCATGCTGCGCGGGGCGGTGGACGAGATGGCGCCGCGCGACGGCACGCTCGACCACCTCCGCCGGGCGGTCCCCGCGCGCAAGGCCCGCAAGCGGCAGGCGATCGTGGGGGTGGCCGCCGCGGCCCTGTTCGCGGGGGTCGCCGTACCCGCGCTGATGACCGTCTCCGGCGTCGGCGAGACCGCGAACCCCGCCGTCGCGGGCCAGGCGTCCCAGACCGGTGGCTCCACCGGTGGGGGCAAGAACCCCGACGGGGGGTCCGCCGGGAAGGTCGGCGAGTCCACCGGAGGTACTACGGGTACGGGGTCCGGGGAGTCCAAGGGGACCGGCGGCGGCAAGCCGACCCCGGGGGCGGACGCCTCCAGCGGTACGGGGCCCTCCGCGTCGGCCGGTCCGGCCGCGCCTTCCTGCACCGCCGACCAGCTGGGGTCGGCGACCTCGACGGTGGACGGGCCGGACTCGACGGGCGTGGTGTACGGCACGTTCCGCGTCGTCAACGTATCCACCACGAGCTGTACGGTCGCCGGGGCCGTCGCGCTGTCCCCCGCGGTGCAGGGTGCTGCCGACGCCACGAAGGTCGGTGTCACCGAGCACGCGGCCGGGGATGTGGCCGCCGCTCTGCCGGACCCCTCCCTGTACGTCACGAAGCTCGCGCTGGCGCCGGGGTCCGCGTACGACGTGAAGTTCGCGTGGGTGCCGTCGGGCTCGTGCCCCTCGGACGGAGGGACCACCGGGGGGAATACCACGGGTGGAGATACCGGGTCTTCCCCGTCGCCCTCGCCGTCGCCCTCCGAGCAGACGACCAGTACCAGCAGCGGTACTACGGGTACGAGTCCGCAGTTGGTGCGGGAGGACGGGACCACGACCGCCGAGGGCAGTGTGTCGGTGACCTATACGGCTGACGCGGGGTCGCCGTCGGTGACGGCTACTGTGCCGGACGCGTGTGCGGGGACGATCTACCGGACGGGTGTGCTGGCGTCGTCGTGAGGGTGGGGTGGGGAACCGGCCTGAGGGGGAGCTGGCTCTGAGGTATTAGCGGGTTGGCAACTGTTGGTTGGTTTGTAGGCCATGGTCGGTCATACAGTCACTCACATGAGTGAGAAGGCTGACGATTGGATCTCTGCGGGTAGGGCTGCGAAGCGGCTTGGTGTGTCGACGCGGACGTTGCGGCGTTACACCCTCGAAGGGGTGTTGGAGGACCGGCGGTCGCCGGGTGGGCGGCGGATCTTCCGTGTGGGGGACCTGGACGCACTGTCCCGGCGGCGGGGTGAGCCGCTCCTGTCCACCCCGGGTGGTGTGGTGTTGTACGGGCGGGTGTCGTCGCACGGTCAGCGGGCCGAGGGTGATCTGGACCGGCAGATGTCCAGGCTGCGCGAGGCCGCGAAGGACCGGATCGTGATCGGTGAATACAGCGACGTCGCGTCGGGCCTGTCCGACCGGCGCAGGGGTCTGCGGAGGGCTTTGCTGGCCTGTCAGGCGGAGAACGTGAGCGTTCTGCTGGTCACACACGAGGAACGCCTCGCCCGGTTCGGTACCGCCATGCTGGCGGAGGCGGTTCTGCCGTCGTGGGGGGTCCGGTTGGAGATCGCCGGCGGGGACGAGGCGGGGGACGGGGATCTGGCGCGGGACATGCTCGCGATCGTCACCTCGTTCTCCGGCCGTCTGTACGGTGCCCGTTCCGCGAAGGCTCGTGCTGTGGTCCGTGCGGTCAAATCCACTGTCGATGAAGGAAATTTGTAGGCCACTATTGGTCAGGCGTAGGGTTTGGCTTGTTGATTGAGGGACCTGAACGGGAAGGGGACTGTGGTCGTGGCGAAGCGCCGGAAGGAACGCGAGTTGCGGACGATCGCAGCCCCCTTCACCATTGCCGCGCCGTCTGGCGCCCGGATAAGGGACCGGCTCCGGCTCGCCGCCGACGAGGCCGCTGTGGTGCGGCAAGTCGGCGAGCACCTCGGGCACCATCAGCGGGCCGACCTCGCGACGCGTGTCTCGTTGGGCCGGGTCAAGGTCAAGGAGAACCAGCGGGCGCAGCGGAAGAAGAAGCTCACCGCCGTGTCCTCGTCCCGCTGGGCCGGGGAAATGACCCGCGCCTCGGAGGACCAGTACCAGTTGTCCTTGCGTTGCCTGTTCGACGAACGCTCTTCACTCCGTCGCGCCGTCCGCACCATCGAGCGACGCCTCGCCGTTGCGTGCGGTCAGCGCATCGGCAAGGTGCGCGGCTACCCGAACCAGACCGAACGCTTCGAGAAGCAGCGCCGCCTGCAAGTACTCACCGCCCGGCTTGCCGGAGTTGAGCAGCGCATCGAGGACGGCCGACCGGGCATTGTGGTCGGCGGCCGACGCTTGGCCAAGGTGCGGCACAACCTTGCTGACGCGCGCCTCACCGAGGCTGACTGGCGTGAGCGTTGGGAAACGAGGCGGCTGTTTCTCACCGCGGACGGCGAGTCCGGCGCCCCGCACGGCAACTACACGATCACCGTTGACCCGGAGACGGGCGAGGTGTCGATCGTTCTGCCTGAGCCGCTGAGGCATCTGGCGAACGCCCCGCGTGGCCGATACCGGTTCGGCCGCACCGTCACGTTCTCCCACCGGCGCGGCGAATGGCTCGACCGCGCCACCGCGCACCGCGCCATCCGCTACGACATCGTGCACGACCCGGCGCGGGACCGCTGGTACCTGGACGCGTCCTGGTCCGGCGACCCGGCAGTGCCGCCCACCCCGGAGGAGGTCCGACAGTTCGGCGAGCGGCTGCTCGGCGTCGACTTGAACGCCGACCATCTGGCGGTGGCCGTGCTCGACCCGCACGGCAACCCTGTCGGCGAGCCGCACACGATCCCGCTGGAACCGACAGGCCCGGCATCCCAGCGAGACGGCAGACTCAGGGCGGCGATCAGTGAGTTGCTGGCCATCGCGCGCGAACACGACTGCGTCGGCATCGCGATCGAGAACCTGGGTTTCGACGACGCACGCTCCACCGGCCGGGAAACCATGGGCCGGGGCAAGCGCGGCAGGAAGTTCCGCCGCACCGTCACCGGTATTCCCACCGCGAGGTTCCGCGAGCGGCTGCGCGGCATGGCCTACCACCAGGGCCTGGTCGTCATCGCCGTCGACCCGGCGTACACCTCGATCTGGGGCGACAAGCACTGGAAGAAGCCCCTCCAGCAGCAATCGAAGACTTCCGTCACCCGGCACCACGGTGCCTCGGTGGCGATCGGCAGGCGTGGCCTGGGACACAGGATCCGGCGTCGGCCAGGTGTGACCTCCAGCGACCAGAGGATCGCTGCGAGGAGAGGATCGCTGCGAGGAGAGCTACCGGCCAGACCGTGTTCGCTCCCAGGCCACGCGGGACCACGAGCCCACCCAGGACCACAGGCACGCCAAACGGAGGCGACAAGACCTGCTGGAGCCGAAGTGACCAACTCGTGCTGTTCCCCGACCCTCAAGACCGTTCGGAGGGCCACCGGACTACCTGTCCGGATACATGCGATTCGGCCAACACTGGCCAACTCGCATAGGAACGGTTAGCACTGAAGGGCTGGCAACTCGCCGTCCTCGGTGATCAGCCCCAGCTCCGCGTCCCGCGCGGCCTCCACCTCGCGCCGCAGCAGCCGGAACCACATGAACACCACGAACCCGGCGAAGACGAACCACTCGCCGGTGTAGCCGAGGTTCTGGAACGCCTTGAGGTCGAGCCCGGTGTTGGCGGGCGCCTCGGCGGGCACGGTCGTCATACCGGGGTCGGCGCTGTCGAGCGTCACCCACGCGTCGTACAGGTCGTACGGCACGAGGTTGACCAGCGAGGCGGTGCTGATCGCGCCGATCTGACCGGCCGGCAGTCCGCCGCGCGCACTGACCCCGTTGTCGCCGGGCGTCTCGGACGCCTGGAGCGCGCCGGTCACGCTGACCTCGCCGCTCGGCGCGGCCGGAGCCTTCGCGGCGTCCGCCCTGCCGGGGAGCCACCCGCGGACGACGGGCAGGGCCTTCCCGGAGTCGGTCCGCAGCAGCGTGAGGACGTAGTACCCGGTCCGCTGCTCGATCTCCCGTCCGGGTACGAGGAGTTGCTCCCCGTAGTGCCCGGTGACGGTGACCCGCTTGCCCACGGTCGCCTTGTCCACCGGCAGCATCTCGCCGAGGGGCCGCGCGGGCTGCGACTTGCCCGTCTCGGCGGCTCTGTCGAGCGCGCGGTGGTCGTCCATCCGCGACTCGAACCGGCTCAGCTGCCAGGACCCCATGAACACGCAGAAGGGGATGGCCAGCAGCACGAAGACGTTGATTCCCCACCAGCGAGGCGTCAGCAGAAACCGGTACACGCGTTCAACCGTACGCGCCGGGGTGGGCGGCGGGGGCGGCGGGGTGGGCGCCGAGGGCTGTGGGGCGGGCGCGGGGCCGGTCGGCGGGGCGGTGGGTCGGCGGGTTGGTGAGGTGGGGCGAGGCGGGGTGAGGCAGGGCGAGGCAGGGCGGGGCGGGGCGAGGTACTACCCCGCTAATACCTCCGACGTACCTCCGGGTATCACCTCCGCTTCTTCACCGGCCCCGCACTTTCTGACGGATGCCGCGCTTCTCCTCGTGCAGCGATGTCCACGCGACCCTCCTCATCAGGTTTGATGGACGTATGAGTGACGCTGAGGCCATGCCCGAGTGGGAGAAGCGGTTCAGGGCGCCGCGGGTCTCCCTGCCCGACTGGGCGGAGGACGCCCCCGACCGCTCGCTGTTCACGTCGAACGCGACCGGGACGTACGAGCTGTACGCCTGGGACCGCGTGAGCGGCGAGCAGCGGCAGGTGACCGACCGGGCCAACGGGACGACGGACGGCAGGCTGTCCCCGGACGGCGCCTGGATCTGGTGGTTCGACGACAAGGACGGCGACGAGTTCGGCGTCTGGCGCCGGCAGCCGTTCGCCGGCGGCCCCGACGAGCCCGCCACCCCCGGCCTCGACCCCTCCTACCCGGCCGGACTGGCTCTCGGGAGGGACGGCCGTACCTCCGTGGTGGGACGCTCCACCGACGAGGACGGCACCACGATCCACGTAGTACTCCAGGGGGAGGCGCCCCGCGAGATCTACCGCCACCGCGAGTCCGCGGGCGTCGGCGACCTGTCGTACGACGGGACGCTGATCGCCGTCGAGCACACCGAGCACGGCGACGCCATGCACTCGGCGCTGCGGGTGCTCGCCCTCGACGGCACGACGGTCGCCGAACTCGACGACACCCGGGGCGGCGCGGAGGAACTCGGCCTGGAAGTCCTCGGGTTCGCGCCCGTCGCGGGGGACACCCGCCTGCTCATCGGCCACCAGCGGCGTGGTCGCTGGGAGCCGCTGGTGTGGGACGTGGTCTCCGGCGGGCAGACCGAACTGTCCCTCGACCTGCCGGGCGACGTCAACGCGGAGTGGTTCCCCGACGGGGGTTCGCTGCTGATCGCCCACAGCCACGAGGCCCGCAGCGAACTCTTCCGCTACGACTTCGCGTCGGGTGGGCTGGAGCGGATCCCCACCCCCGCCGGTACCGTCTCCGGCGCCTCGGCGCGGCCCGACGGGAGCGCCGAGTACCTGTGGTCCTCCGCCGCCGAGCCGCCGGCCGTGCGCTCTACCTCCGGAGGGGTAGTACTGGACCCCCCGGGTATGAGGTCGCCGGGTTCGGTCCCGGTCGAGGACGTGTGGGTGGAGGGCCCCGGGGGCCGGATCCACGCGCTCGTCCAGAAGCCGGCCGGTGCGCGGGGTCCGCTCCCCACGGTCTTCGACATCCACGGCGGTCCCACCTGGCACGACAGCGACGCCTTCGCCGCCGCGCCCGCCGCCTGGGTCGACCACGGGTACGCGGTCGTCCGCGTCAACTACCGGGGCTCCACCGGGTACGGCCGCGCCTGGACCGACGCGCTCAAGCACCGCGTCGGCCTGATCGAGCTGGAGGACATCGCCGCGGTCCGCGAGTGGGCCGTCTCCTCCGGGCTCGCGGACCCCGCGCGCCTGGTGCTGACGGGTGGCTCCTGGGGCGGCTACCTCACCCTGCTCGGCCTCGGCACCCAGCCCGACGCGTGGGCGCTGGGCATCGCCGCCGTACCCGTCGCGGACTATGTCACCGCCTACCACGACGAGATGGAGGCCCTGAAGGCGATGGACCGCACCCTCCTCGGGGGTACCCCGGAGGAGGTACCCGAGAGGTACGAGGCGTCCTCGCCGCTGACGTACGTCGACCAGGTGAAGGCGCCGGTCTACATCTCCGCCGGCGTCAACGACCCGCGCTGCCCGATCCGCCAGGTCGACAACTACGTCCGGCGGCTGGAGGCGAGGGAGGCTGTCCACGAGGTGTACCGGTACGACGCCGGGCACGGCTCGCTGGTCGTGGACGAGCGGATCAAGCAGGTGCGGCTGGAGCTGGAGTTCGCGGAGCGGCATCTGGGGAAGCCGGGGGTGTAGGTCCCGGGCGTAGGTCCCAGGGGGTACCTCTGAGGTACCCCCTGCGGACCGGTACTCGGGAGGTAGTTCTCAGGAGGTAGTTCTCAAGGGGTAGCTCTCGGGAGGTACCCCCTGAGAGCTACCCCGCCGGTTGCCCGTGCCTGCGCAGCAGGTCCGCCATCCCCTGCCGGGTCGCCGCCAGGATGACCCGGTCCGTCGGCCGCAGCACCCGGTCCGCCGGCAGGTCCCAGGCCAGCCCCGTACCGGTGTCGAGGGCCAGGACCCGCCAGTGACCGGAGCGGAACGCCTCGCCCATCGTGCGGCCCTCCAGCTGCGGGTGCCCGCCCGCCTCCAGCGCCGAGAACAGCAGCACCCGGCGCTCCACGGAGATCGCGCCCAGGATCTGGCGGCCCATCATCGCCCCGGCGAAGGAGGGGGCCGCCAGATGGGAGACGCTGCGGCTGCGGGTGCGCGCGTAGGGGTGCGCGGCGCGCAGGGTGCGGTAGACGGCGGTCGCGAAGTCGTCGTCGTACAGCCGTAGTACCGCGTTCAGGTCCTGGCGCAGGGAGCGGGCGTAGAGGACGGCCTCCAGGTTGGTGGTGTCGGAACTGGTGACGGCCAGCAGGGTGTTCGCCCGCTGGATCTTCGCCGCCTCCAGGACCCCCTCCTGGGTGACGTCCCCGAGGACTACGGGTACCCGCAGCCGCCGGGCCACCGCGAGCCCCCGCGCCTCGGGCCCGGACTCCACGCACACCACCGGGATGTCCAGCTCGCGCAGCCGGATCAGCACCCGGGTGCCGATCTTGCCGAGGCCCAGCAGCACGACGTGCCCGCTCATCCCGCGCGGCGGCTTGCGCAGGGAGCTCGCGCTGCGGAACGTGCCCAACGCTTCGAGCACGGCGGCCAGGAGGACCGGCAGCAGCAGCAACCCCATGAGTCCGGACAGGAGTTGGAGGATCTGCCGGGCCAACGGGTCGCCCACGGCGGGGTCGTTGATGGCGAAGAGGTCCAGCAGGGTCAGGTACAGGGCGCCCAGCGGATGGATGCCCGTCGTCAGCCACAGGGCGACCGCCAGCGCGAGGACGCAGGTGACGACACCCGCCAGCGACCAGCGCAGCCGCCGGGAGAAGAGCGAGGCCATCGGCGCGATGAGTCCGGTGCCGCGCCCCGTCGAGAGGTTGCCCTCGGAGGCGTACGACACCTGCTCCAGGACCACGGTCCCGCGCCCCGGCGAGGCGGCCGTCGCCGTCCTCACCTCCTCGGCGTCCGGCAGGAGTTGGGGTCCCTGCTCGATGTTCCCGTCGGTCTCCGAGGAGAGCAGCGCGAGCGTGGCGAGGCCGGGCGGGGCGCCCTCGCCGTGGTGCTCGACCGCCCGCAGGAGCAGGCCGTCGGTCTGAACGACCTTGGTGGTACCGGCGATCGCGGTCGCGGCCAGGGCCGGTGCCGCGGTGTCCGCGTCGGACAGGACCGTCGTCGTACCGGCGGTGGCGTCCTCCTCGCCGGACGCCAACAGGGCGGCCTGGTCGAGGAGTTCCTCGATGTGCTGGCCCAACCTCCGGTTGTACAGGCGCAGTACGAGGCGCACGCGCGGGTTGAGGCGGCGGGCGGTGAGGGCGGCGCGGATGTTGGTCTCGTCATCGTCGTAGACCAGCGCGAGGGCCGCCGCCCGGGCCACGCCCGCCTCGGAGAGGACCGCCTCGGTGGGCTCGGCCGCCTCCAGCGTCCGCTCGTTCCCGGCGGGGGCCGGTTCCGGCGTGCCCGAACCGCCGGTGCCCGACGCCCTGTTCACGGCCACGCTCACCACCCGGTCGATCAGCGCCGCCGAGACCGCGCGGGCCCGGCCCACCACCGGAGGGCGTACCGTGCGCTGGGCGGGCGGGACGACGAGAGTCACCTGCTCGCTGTAGACGCCCCGGAGTTCGGCGGCCAGACGGTGCGCGAGACCGTCGTCGCCGCACACCACCATGTGCGCCTCGACATCGATCGGTCTGGCCTGATTCGGAACGGTCCCCACGACGGAGAAGACTGCCTCATCGAGACAGGTGGTTCCACCAACGATCCGTTCGGGACCGCCTGAACGGAGCGGACGATTCGGTCGTACTTGAGATGTAGGGGGCGTACGGGTCGTAGAGAGCGGAGGCAGCGGATGCGATCCACGAGTGCTGAGGTGCCCCGGCCATGACCACCGTCGTCACCGGGCAGGAGCTGAAGGACGGTAGTCCTGAAGAGGTAGCCCGCAAGAGGGAGGAGCGGCCTCCCCGGCTCAGCTCCCAGCTCGTCCTCGTCCTCGGCATGCTGCTGATGGTGCTGTTCCAGTCCCCCATCCGGCGCGCGCTGGGCTCCCCGGTCATGCAGAGCTGGACGACCGTGTTCGTCGCCGTCGTCGTCCAGGCGCTGCCCTTCCTGGTACTGGGGGTACTGCTCTCGGCGGCGATCGCCGTGTACATCCCCCCGTCGTTCTTCGCGCGCGCCCTGCCCAAGCGGCCCGCACTCGCGGTGCCGGTCGCCGGGATCGCCGGGGTGGCGCTGCCGGGATGCGAATGCGCGTCCGTTCCCGTGGCCGGGGCACTGGTGCGCAGAGGCGTGACTCCGGCCGCCGCGCTCGCCTTTCTGCTGTCCGCGCCGGCGATCAATCCCATTGTGCTGACGGCCACCGCGGTCGCTTTTCCGCGCAATCCGGAAATGGTCGTGGCGCGTTTCGCCGCCAGCCTGGTCGTCGCCTGCCTGATGGGGTGGCTGTGGTTGCGGCTGGGGCGGACGGATCTGCTGAAACCGCCCACGCACGCCGCCTATGAGGGGCGCACCAAGGGTGCCGCTTTCTGGGGTGCCGTACGGCACGACGTCATGCATGCCGGGGGATTTCTCGTGGTCGGCGCGATGGCCGCCGCGACCCTGAAAGCGGTGGCGCCGGAGAGCTGGCTGAAGGCCGCCGCCGACAATCCCGTGATCGCCGTTCTGGCGCTGGCCGTTCTCGCCGTCGTGCTCTCCATCTGCTCGGAGGCGGACGCCTTTGTCGCCGCTTCCCTGACGCAGTTCTCCTTGACCGCCCGGCTGGCCTTCCTGGTCGTCGGGCCGATGATCGACCTGAAATTGTTCGCGATGCAGACGGGGACGTTCGGCCGGAGTTTCGCCCTGCGATTCGCGCCGGCGACCTTCGTCCTCGCCATCGTGGTGTCCGTGCTCACCGGGGCGGTGCTGCTGTGAATCGTCAGGCCCAGTCGGCCGTGCTCTTCCTTCTCGGCGCGGCCCTGCTGCACGCGGGGAGCACGGACCTCTATCTGCGGTACGTCAAGGCCGGGTTGCAGCCGTTGCTGCTGGCGGCGGGCGTGGTACTGATCGTCGCGGCGGCGGCGACGTGGTGGTACGAACGGAAACAGGCGCAGAGCGAGGAAAGCCATGCGCACCGCGAACCCCGCATTTCCTGGCTCCTCCTCCTCCCTCTTCTCGCCCTGATTCTCGTCGCCCCGCCCGCCCTCGGTTCCTACAGCGCCACCCGCACCGGAACAGCGCTCCAGGAACCCGTCGTCTACGGGAAGATCCCCGCCACCGGCCCGCTGAAGCTGGCGCTCGTCGATTACGCGGGCCGGGCGATCTACGACAACAAGAACATCAAGGGCCGGGAGATCCAGATCGCCGGATTCCTGGCACTGGGCAAGGACGGCACCCCGTATCTCGTGCGGATGGCGCTGAGCTGCTGCGCGGCCGACGCCCAGCCGGTGAAAGTCGCGCTCACCGGGAACATTCCGCCGGTCCTCCAGCCGGACACCTGGCTTTTGATCACCGGCACCTATTCCCCCAAACGCAGGGCGGACCCGGTGAACGGCGGCCCCATTCCCTTCATCCAGGTGACCCGAGCGGCCCCGGTCGCCGAACCGAGGGACCCTTACGACGAGACATGGAACGGCTGAAACATCTGAAATCACCCTGAATCGCCCGGAATTGTGCCGGAATTCAGAACGCCATGTCGTCCGGCCCGCCATTTCGCCGCCGCAGGAACAACACCGCCCCCGTCACCGCGGACGCCCCCAACAGGACCGCGCCGATGAGGAAGGTGTTCCGGGGAATGCCGAACCAGCCCAGGCTGGAGGCGCCCTTGGGGGTGGCGCTGCCGGGGTCCTGGGAGGCGGTGGCTCCCAGGTCGTACGGGTCCGGTACCTGAGTACTACGGGCCGGGCCGTGCGAGGCCGGGGGATGCGAGCCGGTCACCGGGGAGCCGACCTCGTGCGAGCCGGGGGTACTGGTGGTACCGGAGCCGGTGTGGTGGCTCCCGGGATCGTTCGGGTGCCCGGACGGGACCAGCGAGAACGCGGGGAGCTCACCGGGGACCTGGCTCCCTGAGGGGTGCGTGGAGGGGATACCTGGGAGGTACCCCCCAGGTACCTCGCCGGGCAGGAACCCAGGGACTACGGCGGGTACGTCGTCGTACCCCGTGACGGGTGCCTCCCCGGGTACGACCCCCTGTGCCGCCCCGGCGGAGAACGTGGCCGAGTTCTCCGACGTCCCCTCCGGCACCGACGTACCGGACGAGGGCACCTCGTCCTCGCCGGCGGCGGGTTCGGGGTCGGTCTGCGCGCCGAGCGGCATCGGCACCGGCGTCACGACGTCGCCAGCGCTCTGCGCGTACGGCACCCCGAACCGCAGCGAACTGTGCGCCCGCAGCGTGGGCGCGCCGATCAGCCGGCCCTTGTGGTCCAGGGTGCGGGTGCGGTCGCTGCCCTCGGCGAACCCCTCGCTGACCTGGCTGCCGGGGTCGAGGCGCAGCCGGACGGTGCAGTGCGCGGTCAGGCCGGGTTCCACCCGGCGTAGTACCGACGTACCCTCCGCACACCTCACCCCCTTGGGGGCCAGGGTGCGGTCGATGATCCGGACGCCGTGGACGGGCAGGTTGCCGGTATTGGTGAGGGAGTACTTCAGAGTGACCCGCGCCGGGTCGTCGGGCCCGGCGGGCGCGGCGACCGTGGCGCGCTGGCTGAGCGCGAGGGTGCCGCCGACCCCGGCGTACCCGGACCGGGCCGTGGCCCTGACCGGCGCGTTCAGGGAGGGGATCCGGCCGGAGGCGGTGGCCTGCGCGATCCGCCGGCCCTTCTGCGCGGAGCCCTGAGCCGTGCAGGTCGTGGAGGTCAGACCGGGCAGGAGCCGGACCTTGTCCGCTCCGCCCGCGCAGACGATGCGGGCGCCCTTCATACCTGGGTCGTAGACGTGTACGTCGTGCAGGTCGGCGCCGCCCTTGTTGGTGAGGCGGTACTCCTTGTACACGGGGTGGCCGGTCCGGATGCCCGGGTCGACGGCGCCGGTGCCGGGCCGTTTGTTGACGATCACCCGGAGGACCAGCCCCTTCGTGCCGGTCCCGTCCGCAGGGGCCGCGGCCGGTGCCGCGTGGGTGGGCCAGCAGGTGGAGAGGGCCGTGCACGCCAGGACCAGCGGCAGGACCGCCCGCCGGACCAGGGCGCTGGCGGCCCGGGGAGCCGGGGCGCCGGTGTGCTCGTCACACAGGGGAAATCGGATGATCATGAACGTATTGATCATTATGGTTGCGGGTGCGGGAGAGGCGGCACGCGCAGCGGACGTCATATGGGCGCATGGATTCACCCCGTTCTTTTGGCGGGCGCCCGGAGGAGGGGCCGGGGGCCAATCGGTGGTCCCGCAGGGGGAGATGGGGCCCCGGAGGAACGGCCGATAGACCCGTGCGTGGCTCCGGAGGCGTACGGCGCCGACGTACGGCCCGTGCGGGCGCCCCGATCGGAGGCCGCCGTTTCGTCTGATCGGATGCTGATCATCCATGGTTCTCGGGACACGCCGCAGACCTACGGGTGGCTCCGAGGTAGGAGCCGGTTACATGCGAGCCGACCCACCCGCCCCCACCCCGCTGGAGCACAGGTTGGCGCCGAGCAGTACCCCGAGCACCCCCGGCGGCAGGGCCCTCAAGACGTACGGCACGGCCGCAACCGCCGCCGCCGTACTGGCCGTTGCCCTGACCGTCGCCCTCCACCCGCACGCCGACGCCCCGGCCACGGACGGCAAACCCGCCCCGCCGCAGCCGGAGGTACGGGTCGGCACGCACTCCCAGGAACCGGAACCCCGCTCCCCGGGACGTACGGCTCCCGTCGACCCGGACGCCCCCGTCACCGTCACCCTCCGGGGCCAGGGTCACCTCACGGACGTAACGCTCAAGGACGACGCGGGACACCGGGTCGCCGGGCACCTCGACCCCTCGGCACGCGTCTGGCGCAGCATCCACGTCCTGCGCGCCGCCACCCACTACGTCGCCGAGGTCCGCACCGACCCCCAGCCCCACAACGCCCCCCACCGCACGGAGTTCACCACCTCCCGCGCCCGCAGCGGCCTCCTCACGGTCACCCTGGGACCGTCCGGCGGGGATACCCGTAGTACCTCCGGGGCAGCCGCCGCCGGTGATACCCGTAGTACCCCGGAGGGAGCCCGCACCTACGGCGTCGGCCAGATCATCACCGCCCACCTCAGCCACCCCGTACCCCCCGAGAGCCGCGCCCTCCTGGAGAGCCACCTCAGCGTCACCGCCACTCCGGCAGCCGCCCCCGGCGCCTGGCACTGGCTGAACCCCACCACCCTCCACTACCGCCCCCGCACCTACTGGCCCGCACGGGCCGACATCCGCGTCACCGCCGACGACCTCGCCGGACTACGCCTCACGGAGCACCTGCGCGTAGCCCCCGTAGTACCCCTGAGGTTCTCCACCGGCCCCCGGGTGGAGGCCGTCATCGACGCCTCCGCCCACCGGATGAGCGTCCTGCGCGACGGTACGACCCTCCGAGTCATCCCCGTGACGACGGGCAAGGAGGGCTACCGCACCCGCGCCGGCATCAAGGTGGTCCTCGACAAACAGGCCGTCCTGCGGATGCGCAGCACGACCATCGGCATCCCCTCCGACACCGACGAGGCGTACGACCTGCCGGTCCGCCACGCGATCCGCCTCACCCTCAGCGGCGAGTACCTCCACGCGGCCCCCTGGGCGGCCTCCTCGTTCGGGCGCCGGGACGTCAGCCACGGCTGCGTCGGGATGAGCGACGGGGACGCGGCGTGGCTGTTCCTCGTCCTCGGCGAGGGCGACATCACCCGGACCGTGCACACGCGCGGCCAGGAGATGACGCCGTTCTCCAACGGCGTGGGCGACTGGAACATGCCGTGGCGCGCATGGGTCAACGGCAGTGCCCTGAACGGGAGCAGCGCCGCACGGCCCGCCGAGGAACACCTGCGTCCCTCGGCCTCCTGACACGGCCGTACGAGGTCAAACCTCCAACTCCACGATCCTCACGGCTTCTTGACGGATTCTTGACGGCAGTCGGAACCAACACCCCCGAAAACACTGCCGAGAACCGGCAATGCGCGAAGCCCCAGGCCACGGGCACGATGACGGCACCAACCCAACGGCCGAAGGACGTACTCCATGGATGTCGTCGTCGTGCTGGCAGCCGTCGGCCTGATCCTGCTGCTGCTCGCGCTCCTCCTGGTCTCCCGGCTCTTCCACAAGGTCGAGCAGGGCAAGGCGCTGATCGTGTCCAAGATGCGCAAGGTGGACGTGACGTTCACGGGGCAGATCGTGCTGCCGGTCCTGCACAAGGCCGAGACGATGGACATCTCGGTGAAGGCGATCGAGATCACCCGCGCGGGCAAGGAGGGGCTGATCTGCAAGGACAACATCCGCGCCGACATCCGCATCTCGTTCTTCGTCAAGGTCAACAAGACGGCCGAGGACGTCGTCAAGGTCGCCCAGGCGGTCGGCACGGCCCGCGCCAGCGACCAGCGAACCCTCCAGGAACTCTTCCACGCGAAGTTCTCCGAGGCGCTCAAGACCGTAGGCAAACAACTGGACTTCACCGATCTCTACACCAAGCGCGAGGAGCTGCGGTACCGGATCATCGAGGTCATCGGCGTCGACCTCAACGGCTACCACCTGGAGGACGCGGCGATCGACTACCTGGAGCAGACGCCGCTCACCCAGCTCGACCCCGCCAACGTCCTCGACGCGCAAGGCATTCGGAAGATCACCGAACTCACCGCCGTCGAGCACGTCCGCACCAACGAGGCCCAGCGCACCGAGGAGAAGGAGATCACGCGCCAGAACGTCGACGCGCGCGAGGCGATCCTCGAACTCGAACGCCGCCAGGCCGACGCGGAGATCAAGCAGCGCCGCGAGATCGAGACCAGCCGGGCCCGCGAGGAGGCCGAGACCGCGCGGGTCGTCGAGGAAGAACGCCTGCGCTCCCAGGGCGCGTTCCTGCGCACCGAGGAACAACTCGGCGTCCAGCGCGAGAACCAGGCCCGCGAGGTCGCCGTCGCCGCGAAGAACCGCGAGCGCGTCATCGCCGTCGAGAACGAACGCATCGAGAAGGACCGGCTGTTGGAGATCATCGCGCGCGAGCGGGAGACCCAGCTGACGCGGATCGCCGCCGACAAGGAGGTCGAGGCGGAGCGCCGGGACATCGCCGAGGTCGTGCGCGAACGCGTCGCCGTGGACCGGACGGTCGCCGAACAGGAAGAGTCCATCAAGAAGTTGAGGGTCGTCGAGGAGGCCGAGCGCGGGCGCCAGGCCGTCGTCATCGCCGCCGAGGCCGAGGCCCAGGAGAAGCTCGTCAAGGACATCAAGGCCGCGGAAGCCGCCGAGGTGGCGGCAGTTCACCGCGCCGCCGAGGAACTCACCCTCGCCGAGGCCCGGTTGAAGAGCGCCGACCTCGACGCGCGCGCCAAACTGCGCCTCGCGGAGGGCATCCAGGCCGAGGCCGCCGCCCAAGGACTCGCCGCCGTGCAGGTGCGCGACAAGGAGGCCGAGGTCATCGAGAAGGCCGGCCGCGCCGAGGCCGAAGCGGCGGCGGCGAGGCTGCGCGCCGAGGCCGAGGGCACCCGCGCCACCGCCCTCGCCCGCGCCGAGGGCGCCGAGGCACAGGCCCTCGCCGACGCCAGGGCCATCGGCGAGAAACTCAAGGCGGAGGCCGCCGGACTCACAGACAAGGCCGCCGCGATGGCCGCCCTCGACGAGGCGTCCCGCACCCACGAGGAGTACCGCCTGCGGCTGGCCGCGGAGAAGGAGATCCGCCTCGCCGGGCTCGACGTACAGCGCCAGATCGCCGAGGCGCAGGCCACCGTCCTCGCGACCGGCCTGGAGAACGCGGACATCGACATCGTCGGCGGCGACTCGGTCTTCCTCGACCGCCTCGTCGGCTCCATCGCACTCGGCAAGGGCGTCGACGGATTCCTCCAACACTCCGACACCGCCCAGGCGTTGACGAAGCCCTGGCTCGACGGCAGCGCCTCGTTCACCGACGACCTCACCGGGGTGCTGGGCTCGGTCACCACCTCCGACGTCCAGAACCTCACCGTCTCCGCGCTCCTGACGAAGCTGATGAAGTCCGGCGCCGACCTGTCCCAGCTCCGCCAACTCCTCGACACCGCAACCGAGTCGGGCCACGCCGAACTCAACGGCACCACCAGGCCCTGACCCCCGGCGGGACGCCGTAGCTGCCGCGCGGGGGGCAGCAGCTCCGGCGTCCCGCCCGCCCTGACGACCCACCGAAGACAACACCCCTGGGGGAGCAGTTGAGTTCACAGGCGTACGACGGTGTCGACCCCGGCACCTACGAACTCCTCCGCGACCGACTCGCCGCCCAGGCCGACGAACTCGCCCGGCACACCGAGGAGTTGAACGCCCGCCGGGTCGCGGAGTTCGGCGCCGTCGGCCTCACCCTCACCGGCACGGACGCCCTGCGCACCGAACACCCCGTCCTGCCCCGGGACATCGTGGGCATCGGCGGCTTCCTCCTCTTCGGGTACGACACCGGCGCCGACGGCGACAGCCGCACCGGACGCCAGGTCTCCGACGTACTCGCCCTGCACGACCGCGAGTTGAACCGTGTCTCGGCCGACGCCCTGCCCGGACTCCTCGATTCTCCCGACTTCGTGCGGGAGTTCACCGACCTCCACCGCTACTACCGGCAGGCCCGGCTCCTGCGCCTCCGGCTCACCGACGACCGGCTGCTGGCCGTCTTCCGGACCGGCGAGAAGACCGACGACATCCGCGTCCTGCGGTGGTCCCTCACGCCGGGCGGGCGGCCGGAGTTCCTCGACGCGCGGGGCGACCGGGACCTCGTACGACCTGAGAGGTACGACTTCCGCTGGACGGAGGTAGTACGGGAGGACCACGTCCAGGGGCGCTACGCACGTCTTCCGGAGGGGCTGCGGGTCTCGACGTCGGAGGGCCTGCTCACCCTTGCCGCCGGCGGGGGTGATGCGGAGGACAAGGGGGACCGGAGCGGCAGCAGTGACCAGGGTGACGCGGGTGACGCCCTCTACACCGAGCCCGTCACCGAAGCCCTCCAGTCCCTCGCCGACGCCGACATCGCGCACGCCCGCGTAGGCCCCCTGGTCCTCGTCCGGGTCCGCCCCTACCGCGAACCCGGCCACCGGTACCTCGTCGTCAACACCCTGACCCGGACCGTCGTCCGGCTCGACGGCGTCGGGCAGGCATGCCGCCGCCTCCCCGACGACCAGGGCATCGTCTTCCCCGGCGGCTACTGCCTGGTCTCCGGCGCGCACAAGACCTTCGAACTCGACGCCGGGGGGCTGGAGTTCGAGCGCGAGGTGCGCTCGCCGTACGGGGAGGACGTCCTCTACGCCTTCGCCGGCGACGGCCGGGCGCTGCTGCTGTCGTACAACACCATCCGCAAGGAGTTCGCCGCGCCGCTGCCCTGCCGGGGGTGGGCGCGGTGGGACGACGGGGAGTTGCTGGTGCTGCGGGCCGGCGAGGAGCCGGGGCACCTGCACACCGTGCGGCGCTGGGCGTCGCCGTACGTCTCCGACCTGCGCGCACGGGCCGGGGGAGGGGGCGGGGCACTGGGCCGGGTGGGGAACGCCGACCTGGTGCGGGGGATCGCCGACTGCCTCTCGATCGCGCGGTCGGTGGGGGAGACCACCGCGACGGCCGAGGGGCACGAGGCCCTGGTCGCCGCCTGCGCAAGGGCAGTTGACGTCCACCACTGGCTCGCCGACGACGAACTCGGCGGCCTCGGCGCCCGGTTGGCGGACGTCCGGGCCACCGCCGAACAGGTCCTCGCCGAGTTCCGCACCGTCCGCGCCCTCACCCGCCAGGCCGCCGACGCCCTCGACGAGGCCGCCGGGCAACTAGCCTCCGTCATACGGCGGTTGCGCGGCGAGGCCCCGCGCACGGCCGCCGCCTGGGTGGCCGGCCTGACCGAACTCCGGCACGCACAAGGTCACTTGCTGACGCTGAAGGAGCTGCGGTACGCCGACCTGCCCCGCATCGACGCACTGTCCGAGGAGGCCGGCGCCGACCTCGACCGGTTCGGGCGGCGGGCCGTCGAGCACCTGGCCCGGCCGGACGCCTTCGACGCCCAACAGGCCGACGTGGAAAGGCTGTCGGCCGACGCGGGCGCCATCACGACCGTCGCGGAGGCCGGCCCCGTCGCCGACCGCATCGAGGCCCTGGGGGAGGGGCTGCGCACCGTCACCGAGGTGGTGGCGGGCCTCGACATCGGGGACGCGACCGTGCGGACGTCCGTGCTGGAGCGCATCGCCGACGTCCTCGGCGGCGTCAACCGCGCCCGCGCCGTCCTCGACGCCCGCCGCCGCAGCCTGCGCGACAGCGAGGGCCGCGCCGAATTCGCCGCCGAATTCGCCCTGTTGGGCCAGACCGTCACCGGCGCGCTCGCGGCGGCGGACACGCCGGACGCCTGCGACACCCACCTCGCGGGCGTCCTCGTCCGGTTGGAGAACCTGGAGTCCCGCTTCGCCGAGTTCGACGACTTCCTGGCCCAACTCGACGACCAGCGAACCGAGTTGACCGACGCCTTCACCGCCCGCAAACAGAGCCTCCTGGACGCCCGAGCCCGCCGCGCCGAACACCTCGCCACCTCCGCCGCACGCGTCCTGGAGACCATCGCCCGCCGCGCCACGGCCCTCCCCGACGCGGACGCCGTCAGTACCCACTTCGCCTCCGACCCGATGGTCGCGAAGATCCGCCGCACCGCCGACGAACTCCGCCGGCTCGGCGACTCCGTACGGGCGGAGGAACTGGACGGCCGCCTGCGCGCCGCCCACCAGGAGGCGACCCGCGCCCTGCGCGACCGCACCGACCTGTACGCCGACGACGGCCGCACCCTGCGCCTGGGCGCCCACCGCTTCACCGTCACCACTCAGCCCCTCGACCTCACCCTCGTACCCCAGGGTGACGGCCTGGCCTTCGCCCTCACCGGCACGGACTACCGCGCCCCCGTCACCGACCCCGCCCTCACCGCCGCCCGCCCCTACTGGGACCGCACCCTCCCCTCCGAATCTCCGCAGGTCAGCCGCGCCGAACACCTCGCCGCCCGGCTCCTGCGCGACCCCGGCCCCACCACCCTCACGACGACCGACGACCTCCCCGCCCTCGTACGCCGGGTAGCTCTGGAGTCGTACGACGAGGGGTACGAGCGCGGCGTCCACGACCACGACGCGACCGCGATCCTGCGCGCGGTACTACCCGTGTACGACCACGTGGGTACCCTCCGCCACGAGCCCGCCGCCCGCGCCGCCGCCCACCTGGCCTGGACGCACGGCATCGGCGCCGACGCCCGCGAGACCTGGACCCGGCGAGCCGTCTCCCTCGCCCGCGTCAGCCGGATGTTCGGCACCGCACCCGGACTCCCCTACCTGCTGGGGGAGTTGGCCTCCGCCCTCGGCGGATCACGCCCTGCCGCCGAGTACCTCTTCGAGGAACTGACCTCAGGTCCCGAGGGGTTCGTCCTGAGCGAGCCCGCACGGACCCTCCTCGACAAGTTCCGTTCCGTCGCCGGGAGTTCCGCCCACGACGACTTCGCGGCCCTGACGGTACTGGCGGAGCGCCGGCAGCTCGTGGAGTCATGGCTGTCGGCGTACGCCTCCTCAAGTGGCCTGGAAGTGACGGAAGGTGAGCTGGCCGAGGCCGTAGCGGCCGAACTGTGCCCGGAGTTGACGCGATACTCGGTGGACGCCTCACCCACCGTGACGGTCGAGGGCCTACTGGCTCCCCATCCACGGTTCACCGACGGCAAGTTGACACTCCGCCTCGACGAATTCCTCGCCAGAACCGCAGAGTTCGAGGAGCACGACGTACCCGCCTTCCGCGCCTACCAGCGGCGGCGCGGCGAACTGGTGGCGGCGGAGCGCTCCCGCCTGCGACTGTCCGAGCACCGGGCGCGCCCCATGACGACCTTCGTCCGCAACCGCCTGATCGACGAGGTGTATCTGCCGCTGATCGGCGACAGCTTCGCACGACAACTGGGCACCGCCGGGGAGACGAAACGCACCGACACCGGCGGCCTTCTCCTCCTGATCTCCCCACCGGGATACGGAAAAACGACCCTCATGGAATACGTGGCGGACCGGCTGGGCCTGATGCTGGTAAAAATCAGCGGACCGGCACTGGGCCACGACGCCACCTCGCTGGACCCGGCCGAGGCCCCCAACGCGACGGCCCGGCAGGAAATAGAAAAGGTCAACTTCGCGCTGGCCGCAGGAAACAACACACTGCTGTACCTGGACGACATCCAACACGTCTCCCCCGAGTTCCTCCAGAAATTCATCCCCCTCTGCGACGCGACCCGACGCATGGACGGAGTGGGGAACGGAGAACCCCGAACTTTCGACCTACGGGGCAAACGATTCGCCGTCTGCATGGCAGGCAACCCCTACACGGAGTCCGGCGCGAAATTCCGCGTCCCCGACATGCTGGCGAACCGGGCGGACGTATGGAACCTCGGCGACGTCCTCACCGGAAAAGAAACCGCATTCGCCGAAAGCTTCCTCGAAAACGCCCTCACCTCAAACCCCGTCCTGGCTCCCCTGTCCGGCCGCGCCCGCACCGACCTCGCCCTCTTCACCCGCCTGGCCCAGAACGACCCCACAGCAACCCCGGACCGACTGCACCACCCCTACACCACCGCCGAAACCGACGAGATCGTCTCCGTGATCCGCCACGTCCTGCGGGCCAGGCAAACGGTCCTGGCGGTGAACGTCGCATACATCGATTCCGCCGCCCAATCCCCCACAACCCGAACCGAACCCCCGTTCCGCCTCCAAGGCTCCTACCGAACAATGAACCGCATCACCCAACGCATACGCCCCGCAATGAACGAAAGCGAACTCGACGCCACCATAGAAGACCACTTCCTCGCCGAGGCACAGACATTGACCAGCGGGGCAGAGTCGAACCTGCTGAAACTCGGCGAGCTGAGAGGAACACTTTCGGACGAGCAGGCGAAGCGATGGCAAGCAATAAAAGCGTCCTATGCCCCGGAAGATGGAACCGATCCGATGGGCCGGGCTGTAGCCGCGCTGGAAAATCTCGCGGAGCGCATCTCGGCGATCGAAGAAGCCATCGGACGGGCCGTCGACCGACGGTGAATCAGCGGAGACCCGGCAGGCTGCGGAATTCCTCTCCCGACCGCGGAGCGCCGGCCGGCCGGTCGGCCTGACCAGATCGCCCTCTCCCTTTCCGACTGCGGTACGCCATACGATCACCACTCCGCGTACAGGGGAGGCGGTATGGCGGCTGGGGGATCGGCGTCGCGGCGCGCGCAGGAAGCGCGGCGTCAGGAACGGCTGTTGCGCGAGCAGTGGCAGGCAGCCCGGCAGGAGGCCCGCCGCTGGGAGGCCGCGAGCGAGGGGGAACGCCTGGTCGCGGCCCAACTGCTCGTCCTCACCGAACGCGGCTGGCGCCTTCTGGTGGACCGCCGTTGGCCCGGAACCCGCACGGCCAACGTGGACATGCTGTTGGCCGGCCCGGGCGGGGTCTTCGTCCTCGACGTGAAGAACTGGCGGGCCGCACCGCGGATCACGGACGGCCGCCTCCACGCCGAGGGGCAGGACCGCGACGCCCACGTCCGCAAGCTCCTCGCGATGACCCGTACGGCCGAACACGCCGTGTCAGCACTGGGGTTGTCGCCGGTGGCGGTGCGTCCGCTGATGGTCTTCGCCGGACAGCACGTGGACGCGACACTCGGCCGGGTCAGGCTGCTCGGTGAACGCGAGGTGGGCCCAGTGCTGTTGGGCGAGCCGATACGCCTGAGGCCGGAAGGGGTACGGGCCCTCGCCGACCACCTGGAACGCGCCTTCCCCGACTACGAGAACTCGTCCGTCCCGAAGCCGACCGAACAGCCACCCCAACTCACCGAGAACAAGGGCCTGTTCGACATCGACGGACTGCGTGACGCGGCCCTCGCGGAAGCCATGAAGCCCCCCGTCGAACAGTGGATGACCTTCCTCGCCCCCGACCAGATCCCTCTCGTACGCCGCAACTGGTCCGGCCCCGCGCGCATCAGCGGACCCGCCGGCACCGGCAAGACCGTGGTCGGACTGCACCGCGCCGCGCACCTGGTCCAACGGACCGGCGGACGCGTCCTGTACGTGACCTTCGCCAACAACCTCCCCCGCGTACAAGGCACGTTCCTCAAGACGATGTCCCCCGCCGTGGCCGACCGCGTGGACTTCCGCAGCCTCCATCAGTGGGCGCAGGAATTCCTCCGCGCCCGCGGCATCGACACCCGCCTGCACAAGGAGAAGTCGGACACCGCGTTCGGCCTGGCCTGGAAGGACGTGGGACGCGCGGGCCCACTCGCCGAGTTCGACTCCGACCCCACGTACTGGCAGGAGGAGATCGCCCACGTGATCAAGGGGCGGGGCATCACCGCCTTCGAGGAGTACGCGACACTGCGCCGCGTCGGCCGCCGGACGGCCCTGCGCCGCGTCCACCGCGAGGCGATGTGGGCTCTCTACGAGGAGTACGAGAAGCGGCGTACGGAGAAGGGCGTGCACGACTTCGACGACGTACTCACCCTGGCGCTCGCGGAGTTGACCCGAACGGGAGCGGACGGGACGGGGACGAGCCGGGGCGGGACGCCCAACTCCCCGTACACATCAGTGATCGTGGACGAGGTCCAGGACCTGTCCCTCGTGGGCGTACGCCTCCTGCACGCCCTCGTGGGCGACACCCCCAACGGCCTCCTCCTCATCGGCGACGGCCAACAGGCCGTATATCCAGGCGGGTTCAGGCTCGGTGACGCCGGCATCGACATCCGGGGCGACCGTGGCCAGGTGCTGCGCACGAACTACCGCAACGCGGAGGAGATCCTGGAGGCCGCCCTCGCCGTCGTCCGCGACGACCCCTTCGAGGACATCGACGGCATACGCACCCCCGGCCGCCGCGACGTAGACCTCACGTACCACGACGGCAAGGTCCTCCGCTCGGCCCACCCCACCCTCGCCGACCACGATCAGGCCCTCCTCGCCACCCTCCACGCCCTTCCGCCCGACCGCCTCGGCGACGCCGCGGTCCTCTGCCCCTCGAAGCGCGCCATCACCCAGTACCACCGCCTCCTCACCCGCTCCGGCCTCCCCGTCTGCCTCCTGGAGCACTACGACGGCCGCCCCACCCCCGGCATCAAACTCGGAACCTACCGCCGTGCCAAGGGACTTGAGTTCAAGCACGTCTACCTCCCCCAGCACGACGCCCACCTCACGACTCCCACCACCTCCCCCGAGACAACCTCCGAACGCCGCCAACTCGCCCGCAGCCAGCTCTTCGTAGCCATGACCCGAGCCCGCGACCTCCTGTGGCTCGGCACCGTCACTCCACACCTGAACCTCGCCGCCTAATAATGTCGACGAGGCCGTGGGATCCGTCCCACGGCCTTGCCGCACGGGCCCGACCTCAAACCGGACGCGGGACGGTCCTGCCCTACTTCCGGGTCACGGTGCCCGTCATGACGAGGGCGGCGCCGATGTCCTCATAGCCGGCCAGGCAGAGGATCACACCGCCGGTGCAGCAGGCTGCGGACAGTCCGACCGTGGCCCAGGCGAGAGCACCCTGCGAGCGCGAGTGCTCTGCGGAGGTCTCGTCCTGCTGCGGGACATCTGGATCATTGTTTGCCGTGGACATGGTGAACCTTCACTCCTCGGACGTGCGGCAGCACGCGCTGAATGGATGAAGGGACCTTGGATCGGCGGGGAGTTAGCCGCGCAAGTCCGTCACTGCGGTCCGGATAGCAGCTTGCTGGACCCCGAAAACCACACCCAGCCGGCACCCAGCCCAGGACCACAACGCAAATCAGGCCCTGCGCTGATCTCTCAGCACAGGGCCTGACCTGCTCAAACACTGTCGGGGTGGCGGGATTTGAACCCACGACCTCTTCGTCCCGAACGAAGCGCGCTGCCAAGCTGCGCTACACCCCGATGCCGCTGCGAATCCTGCTCGTTGCGGCGACGTCGTTAACTTTAGCCCACCGGCGGCCGGAGACGAAATCCGGTTTTGGGGTGGGGGCGGATGGGGTTGGGGCGGGTGTGGTCGAGGGCTGTGAGCAGGAGAGATAGGGCGTAGACGGCGAGCCCGAGGAGGAGCGCGTTGGCGAGAGTGTGCCGGTAGCCGTCGGCCGCCGCGTCGAGGAAGGGGTAGAGGTAGCGGCCGGGGGAGGACGCCCCCAGGAGGTGACCCCGCACGAGCGTGAAGCCCAGGAACAGCAGCGGATACACCAGCCACGCCGCCGCCTGCCGCAGCCGCAGCCTCGCCGGCGGCGTCAGCAGCAGCCAGTCGAGGACGGCCGCCGCCGGGATCGCCGTGTGCAGCAGGTGGGACGTGACCGCGTGCCACCCGCCCGTCCCGCCGGTCAGCGGCGCGGCCTGCGCGTTGTGCGCGAGCAGCAGGTGGTACGTCAGCGCGCCGGTCACCGTGTAGAGGAGCGCCGCCCCCGTCACCGCCCCCGGCAACGGACGCCGCGCCGTCCACGCACGCCGCGCCGACAACGCCGTCACCAGCGCCAGCAGCAACGCGCTCTGTACGGAGAACCGGCTCAGTACGGCCAAGGGGTCACCCAGCGCCACCGCCATCCCCACGCTCCCCGCCGCCGCCCCGGCCAGCAGCAGCCGCAGCACCGCGGCGAGGGGCCGCCGTACCGGCGCGACCACCGCAGCCGCCGGGACGTGCGAGACGTACGAGGGGAACAGCGCGTGCGTACGGGGAATCGCCGGCAGATCGGGAATGTCCCGGGGTATCGGAGCGGTCATGCCCCCAAGCTAGGGAAACCGGGCATACGGGGCGATCCGGGTGGGCCGAGTGGGGGACGCGGTACGACGAAACACCGTACGAAAATATGCCCGCCCCGCCCTTCTCCCACCCCGCCCCGCCCCTCTCCGGCTCCTCCCCCCCAGCTCCTCAGCGCCGCCCCGCCCCCAGCCCCCCTACTCCCACCCCCAGCCCCCTACTCCCGCCCCACCAACGTCAACAACGTAACCTCCGGCGGACAAGCGAACCTCACCGGCGTATACCGATTCGCCCCACACCCCGCCGACACATGCATGAACGAGGTCCGCCCCCCAGCACTGTGCGTCGACAACCCCTTCACCCGCCCCGCGTCCAGATCACAGTTGGTGACCAGCGCCCCGTAGAACGGCACACACACCTGCCCCCCATGCGTATGCCCCGCGAGAATCAGCGGATAGTCATCGGCGGTGAAGGAATCCAGCACCCGCAGATACGGCGCATGCACGATCCCCATCGAGAAGTCCGCGGAAGCGGACGGCCCCCCGGCGACCCGCTCGTACCGGTCCCGCCGGATATGCGGATCGTCGAGCCCGGTCAGCTCGATGGAGACGCCCTCGATCTTCAGCACCCCCCGCGTGTTCGTGAGGTTGAGCCACCCGGCCCCGTCGAACCCGTCCCGCAGGCTCTCCCAGTCGATGTGGACGACGTCGACGGCGGGCGCGTTGCCGTTCAGCCCGTGCCGCCCGCTCGCCTTCTCGAAGAGGTACTTCGCGGGGTTGCGCAGCCTGGGCCCGTAGTAGTCGTTGGACCCGAAGACATAGGCGCCCGGGAACTCCATCAGCGGCCCGAGCGCGTCCAGCGTCTCGGGGATGCCGTCGGGGTCGGAGAGGTTGTCGCCGGTGTTGATGACGAAGTCGGGCCGCAGCCCGGCGAGCGACCGCAGCCACCGCTGCTTCTTGCGCTGCCCCCCGACCATGTGGATGTCGGAGACCTGGAGCACTCGCAGGGGCCGCATCCCCGGCGGCAGCACCGGCACGGTCACCCGTCGCAGCCGGAACGAACGGGCCTCGAACCCGGCGGAGTAGGCCAGTCCGGCGGCGCCAACCGCCGCGATTCCCAAGGGGACTCCATAACGCGCGCGCATACCCCCATCGTGTCAGACCCCGCCGAGCCCCTTGACCACACGCCCCCCTTGCCTTAGAGGAGCCCGCACGTAATAGAGGAGCCGCCTTCCTCCCGCACCTGCCACAATCGACGTCATGACCACGCTCAAGTCCAAGCTCAAGGAAGACCTCAACACCGCGATCAAGGCCCGCGACGAACTGCGCTCCTCGACGCTGCGCCTCACGCTCACCGCGATCACGAAGGAGGAGGTCGCGGGCACGGAGAAGCGCGAGCTCTCCGACGACGAGGTCCTCAAGGTGCTCGCTCACGAGGCGAAGAAGCGCCGCGAGGCGGCGGACGCGTTCGCGCAGGGCGGCCGGGCGGAGCAGGCGGCGCGGGAGAAGCAGGAGGGCGAGGTCCTCGCCGAGTACCTCCCCCAGCAGCTGAGCGACGAGGAGCTGACGGAGATCGTCACGGCGGCGGTCGCCGAGGCCAAGGCGTCCGGCGCGGAGGGCCCCCGCGCGATGGGCGCGGTCATGAAGCTCGTCAGCCCCAAGGTCGCGGGCCTCGCGGAGGGCGGCCGGGTGGCGGCGGCGGTCAAGAAGCTCCTGGCAGGCTGACCGACACCGGCCGGCTTCCCCGGGCAACACCAGCCGAAACCCCGGCGACCTCATGACGAAGGGCGCCCTCATCACCGTACGAATCTGTACGAGGATGAGGGCGCCCTTTCTCAGGTCAGTGGCCGGAGCTCAGTTCCGCCCCCCGTTGCCGTTCCCGTTGTTCCCCCGGAACAGGCCCTCGGGGAGGCCCGTGATGGTCGGGGTCGGGAAGTCGCCGCCGTTCGAGCCGCCGTTGTCGGAGCCGCCGGATGCCCCGCCGGTCGAGGTGTTGGCGCCGTTCACGCCGCCGACGAGGCCGCCGAGGAAACCGCCGTTGTTGTCGCCGTTGTTGTTGTCGTTGCCCCGGCCCCGGCCGTTCCCCTTGCCCCGGCCGCCGTTGTTGCCGTTGTTGTCCAGGCTGCTGCCGGGGATGGTGACGGTGTTGAACTGCGGGGAGTCCTTGCCGGCGAGGGCGCCGGTCATGGCGTCCTTCCAGATCGGGCCCGGGGTGTCGCCGCCGTAGACGAGGGAGTGGTACTCGCCGCCGATGTAGATCTTCTCCATCTCGACCTTCTGGGTGGCGCTGCCGACCCAGACGGCGCCGGAGAGGTTCGGCGTGTACCCGGCGAACCAGGCGTTCTTGCGGGAGTCGGTCGTCCCCGTCTTGCCCGCGTTGGCGCGGTCCTTGAGCCCGGCCGTCTTACCGGTACCGGAGTCGACGACCCCGCTGAGCAGCGTGTTGATGGTGTCGGCGGTCTTCTGGCTCATCGCCCGCGAGCAGGTCGACTTGGGCACCTCAAGGGACTTCTTCGTGTTCCCGACGGTCTGCGTGATCGACTCGATGGCGACCGGCGTGCAGTACATCCCGCGCGAGGCGAACGCGGCGTACGCACTGGCCATGGTCAGCGGGGAGAGGCCGGTCGCGCCGAGGGTCATCGACGCGGGC
This sequence comes from Streptomyces saintjeani, assembly GCF_055409605.1. Classification (NCBI taxonomy): domain Bacteria; kingdom Bacillati; phylum Actinomycetota; class Actinomycetes; order Kitasatosporales; family Streptomycetaceae; genus Streptomyces; species Streptomyces saintjeani. Next base: position 5,192,738 of record NZ_CP189624.1, read on the forward strand.
CGCTCGGGAACCTTCTCGCCGTTGCCCTGCACGACCCCGAGGCCGTCGATCATCTTGGACACCGGGCACATCCCGATGTCCTCCAGCATCTGCACGAAGTACGTGTTGACGGAGAGTTCCATCGCCTTGCGCAGGTCGTACGGCCCGACCTCGGACTCGCTCTCGTTCTCCACCGTGTCGTTCCCGGTGTTGCGCCAGTCCTTGCCGCTGCACGTGGAGACCCGGTCCGGGTACGGCATGTCGTACGGCGCCGGGTACACCTGGTTCGCCGGCTTGCCGTCCTCCAGCGCCGCCGCCGCGAGGAACGGCTTGAACGTCGAACCGGTCGGCCAGCCGAAGTTGGAGCCGCCGTACGCCGAGTCGACGGAGTAGTTGTACTCCGTCTCGTTCTTGCCGTAGCCGTACGGCTTCGACTGGCCCATGCCGAGGATCTTGCCGGTGCCGGGCTCGACGAGGGTGACGGCGGTGGCGACCTTGTCGGACTGGTAGACGTGGTCCTTGATCGAGTCCTGCACGGACTCCTGGGCCTGCGGGTCCAGGGTCGTACGGATCGTCAGGCCGCCCTGGTTCCAGACCTTCGCGCGGTCCTCCTTGGTCCGGCCGAAGACGGGGTTGCTGAGGAAGACCTTCTCGACGTACTTGCAGAAGAACCCGGCGCCCTTGACGGCGGTGATGCAGCCGTTCTTCGGCTGGGTGACCTTCAGGCCGAGCGGCGCGGCCTTCGCCTTGTCGGCGTCGGCCTGCGAGACGTCGCCGAGTTCGGCCATGCGCTGGATCACGACGTTGCGGCGCAGGGTCGCCTGCTTCTCGTCGTTGATCGGGTCGTACAGGCTCGGCGACTGGACGATGCCCGCGAGCAGCGCCGACTCCTGGAGGTTCAGGTCCTTCGCGTGCTTGGAGAAGTACCGCTGCGACGCGGCCTCCACGCCGTACGCCTGCTGGCCGAAGAACGTGATGTTGAGGTAGTTCTCCAGGATCTTCTTCTTGCCGAGTTCCTCCTCGACCTGGATCGCGTACTTCAGCTCGCGGATCTTGCGGCCGATCGTCTGCTGGGTGGCCTCGGCGACCTTCGTCGGGTCGTCGCCCGCCTCCTCGATGAAGACGTTCTTCACGTACTGCTGGGTCAGCGTCGAGGCGCCTTCCGATACGCCGCCGCTCTGCGCGTTCTTGTTCAGCGCGCGCAGGATGCCCTTCAGGTCCACCGCGCCGTGCTGGTAGAAGCGCGAGTCCTCGATCGCGACGATCGCCTTCTGCATGTACGGCGAGATGTCCTTGAGGTCGACCACCGTGCGGTCGCGCGAGTACACGGACGCGATCCGGTTGCCCTTGGCGTCCAGGATCGCGGTGCGCTGGCTGAGCGGGGGCGTCTTCAGGTTGGCCGGGAGCTCGTCGAACGACTCCACCGACCCCTTCGCGGCGAGGCCCAGCGCGCCGACGGCCGGCAGGGCGATCCCCGCCAGGACCGCGCCCGACAGGACACTGACACCGAGGAACTTGGCGGCCTGCTGCGTCGTGGACAGACCACCGCCCGAGCGCTTCTTTGGCATGAGGGCAGCCTAATCCGTCGTTTCGGGGGTTCCGGTGGTGCGGGTGGGGGTGAGGCTGTTCGGGGCGGGATTGTGACATGGGGGCGTACGCCCGGCTCACGGACGTTCTCATTCTCCGGACACGCGCACAGGCATTGGCCTAAGCTGTTTCCACGAGTCACGGCGACAGGGCTTCGTATCAATACGTCCGACGACCCCGAATCGTTCTTGAGATCCCGGAGTTTTCTGCCGGGGACGTGCCCGAATCCGCCTCGTGTGTCACGCGGCGTCCGTTGTGGCACCAGTGAACTGCCCCCATTCGCCGGGAAAATCACGTATGTCGCGGGCTCACTCGCCCGGGTGATCTGCCGGATGCGCATAGTCCGTTCGGGCCATTCAAGATTGGGCCCGAAGGGGGTGTTGCGCTGTGCCCACCTTCCGTAACGTCCTCAACTGGCGGCGGTGAATATGCCGCTGCCGCCGTGGGGGAGCCTCGATTCGGGAGAGGACGGCGCCGGTATGGGCTGGGTAACCGACTGGAGTGCGCAGGCTGCCTGCCGCACTACTGATCCGGATGAACTGTTCGTTCAGGGAGCAGCGCAGAACAGGGCCAAGGCGGTGTGCACCGGATGCCCGGTACGCACGGAATGTCTGGCCGACGCGCTCGACAACCGCGTCGAGTTCGGCGTGTGGGGAGGGATGACGGAGCGTGAACGGCGGGCCCTGCTGCGCCGCCGGCCGACCGTCACCTCCTGGCGCAGGCTCCTGGAGACCGCACGCTCGGAGTACGAGCGCGACACTCCGGGCGTCGTGAGCGTCGCCGGGGTCGTCGCACTCGACGACGACCGGGTGTACGAGAGTTACGCGGCGGTGGGATAGCCGCCGCAGGACGTGAGTCGGGGGTTCTCGTGGGCCCTGCGGTGAGCGTTTTCCGGTGCGTGGACCTCGCGGTCCGCCTGCCGTCGTTGTTGGCGGTGCCTGGTCCCTTGTTCCTTTGTCGCGGAGCGGCATTTCGCGGCGCGGGGCGCCGGGTCCTCGGGTGACGTGCGCTGAATTCCTTCCGAGCCGAGTCGGGGGTTCGATTCTCGGCTCGGAGTTTTCGGCTTCTGCCCGGGGTTGTGCGGGGCTTTTGTGTGCGCCGGTGTACGGGGTCCGCCCCGCTGTGCGCCCGCGCCTAGTTCCCCGTGTCCTGCGGCAGCTCCGGGCGGTTCGCCGCGAGGCGTGCGCCGATGTCGCGCAGGCCCGCCAGGTCGTGGACGTCACCGGGGAGCGCGGCGACCTCGGCGACCGCGACCTCGGGGTGGCGCGCGGTGAAGCGGTCACGGGTGCGCTGCTCGCGGGAGAGCAGGTGCATACGGTCCGCGTGCAGGCGCAGCAGGCCCGCGGTGAGCCGGTCGACGGAGTGCTCCGCGTCGACGCCGGTGGGGGAACCGTCGTCGGGGGTCGGGGCGGCCGGCGTCGGCTGGGCGTCGTCGGAGGCGGTGACGGGGTCTGGGGCCGAGGCCGGAACTGGGGCGTCGGAAACGGGGGAATCCGAACTGCCGCGTGGGTCGGGAGAGTTACGTAGGACAGCCTTCCCTGGGTCCTGATCCACAATGCCGGCGGGGGCAAGATTTTCCGCGCCGGGTTCGGGTGGGCGGCGGCTGTTCGACGGGTCGGCGTTCTGGGGGAGGCGCGGCTCCTCCGGGGACAGGCCCGCCTCCAGGACCTCCGCCGCGCTCAGTGCCCGCTCCGCCGAGAGGTGCGCCGCGCCGCTGCCGTGCACCCGGTTGAGGACCAGGCCGGCCAGCGGCATGTCCTCGGCGGCGAGGCGCTCGACGAAGTACGCGGCCTCCCGCAGCGCGTCCCGCTCGGGCGCGGCGACGACCAGGAACGCCGTACCGGGGGCCTGGAGGAGTTTGTACGTCGCGTCCGCGCGCGTACGGAAGCCGCCGAACATGGAGTCCATCGCGGCGACGAACGTCTGGACGTCCTTGAGGAGCTGTCCGCCGAGCAGCTTGCCCAGCGCGCCGGTCATCATCGACATCCCGACGTTCAGGAACTTCATCCCCGCGCGCCCGCCGACCTTCGCGGGCGCCAGCAGCACCCGGATCAGCTTGCCGTCCAGGAACGACCCGAGCCGCTTGGGCGCGTCGAGGAAGTCCAGCGCGGACCGCGAGGGCGGCGTGTCGACGACGATCAGGTCCCACTCGTCCCGCGACCGCAGCTGGCCCAGCTTCTCCATCGCCATGTACTCCTGCGTACCGGCGAACCCCGCGGACAGCGACTGGTAGAACGGGTTCCCCAGAATCGCGGAGGCCCTCTCGGGGTCCGCGTGCGCCTCGACGATCTCGTCGAACGTGCGCTTCATGTCGAGCATCATGGCGTGCAGTTCGCCGCCCCCCTCGACGCCCTTCACCCGCCGGGGAGTGTTGTCCAGCGAGTCGATCCCCATCGACTGCGCGAGCCTACGCGCGGGGTCGATGGTCAGCACGACGACCTTCCGCCCCCGCTCGGCGGCGCGCAGCCCGAGCGCGGCGGCGGTCGTGGTCTTCCCGACTCCACCGGAGCCGCAGCACACGACGATGCGGGTCTTCGGGTCGTCGAGCAGGGGGTCGACGTCGAGGACGCGCACGGAGGAGATCCGGCGGGGCGTGTCGTGGGCCTCGCGGCCGGCCGGGTGCGTGCTCATGCGATCCCCTGCTTCCGCAGCTCGGTGGCGAGTTCGTAGAGGCCCGCCAGGTCCATGCCCTCGGAGAGGAGCGGGAGTTCGTGGGTGGTCAGGCCCAGGCCGGTGAGGACCGCGCGCTGGTCCTGCTCCAGGCGGTGGCGCTCCGCGTACTCCTCGGCCTGCGCCAGGAGGGGGGCGACCAGCTTCTCCGCGTTGCCCCCTCGGCGCGCTCCGCCCAGACCCGCCGAGGACAGCGACCGTGCGACAGAAGAACGCGCGACGCCGTCGGCGAGTTCCAGACCGGCGCCGTCCAGCACCTCGGGCCGGACCATGTTCACGACGACCCGCCCGACCGGCAGCCGCGCGGCGCGCAGCTCGGCGATGCCGTCGGCGGTCTCCTGGACCGGCATCTCCTCCAGGAGCGTCACCAGATGCACGGCGGTCTCCGGGGACTTCAGCACCCGCATGACGGCCTGCGCCTGGTTGTGTATCGGCCCGATCCGCGCGAGCCCGGCGACCTCGTCGTTCACGTTCAAAAACCGCGTCACCCGCCCCGTGGGCGGCGCGTCCATGACGACGTAGTCGTACGCGAACCGCCCGGACCTGTCCTTGCGCCGCACCGCCTCGCACGCCTTGCCGGTCAGCAGGACGTCCCGCAGCCCCGGCGCGACGGTCGTCGCGAAGTCGATCGCGCCGAGTTTCTTCAGCGCGCGCCCCGCACTGCCGAGCTTGTAGAACATCTGGAGGTAGTCCAGCAGGGCCAGTTCGGGGTCGATGGCCAGCGCGTACACCTCCCCGCCCCCGGGCGCGACGGCGATCTTCCGCTCCTCGTACGGAAGTGCCTCCGTCTCGAAGAGCTGCGCGATGCCCTGCCGGCCCTCGACCTCGACGAGAAGCGTCCGCTTCCCTTCCGTCGCGAGGGCCAGCGCGAGGGCCGCGGCGACCGTCGTCTTTCCGGTCCCGCCCTTGCCGCTGACGACCTGGAGCCTGCTCACATCTTCGAGCGTAACCACTCGACGCCCGGACCAATCAGCAGGCTGTGGATAACCGGTACGACAGTCGCACGAACCGCCCGCCCCCAACCTGTGGACAACCCCCTCGCCGCGTGCGGATACAGTCGCCCCATGACCAAGTGGGAATACGCAACTGTGCCGCTGCTCGTCCACGCCACGAAGCAGATCCTGGACACCTGGGGCGAGGACGGCTGGGAGCTGGTCCAGGTCGTGCCCGGCCCCAACCCCGAGCAGCTGGTGGCCTACCTGAAGCGGGCCAAGGCGTGAGCGCCGTAGAGGACCGGATCGCCGAACTGGGCCTGGCCCTCCCGGACGTCGTCCCGCCGCTGGCCGCGTACCAGCCCGCCGTGCGCACGGGCGCGTACGTCTTCACCTCCGGCCAGCTCCCCCTGGTCGACGGCAAGCTGCCCGTCACCGGCAAGGTCGGCGCGGAGGTCACCGCCGAGGAGGCAAAGGAGCTCGCCGCACGCTGCGCGCTGAACGGCCTGGCCGCCGTCAAGTCCGTGATCGGCGACCTGGACCGCGTCGTCCGCGTCGTCAAGGTCGTCGGGTTCGTCGCCTCCGCCCCGGACTTCACCGGCCAGCCCGGTGTGATCAACGGCACGAGCGAACTGCTCGGCGAGATCCTCGGTGACAAGGGCGTGCACGCGCGCAGCGCGGTCGGCGTCGCGGTGCTGCCCCTGGACGCGCCGGTCGAGGTCGAGTTCCTGGTGGAAGTCAGCGACTGACGTACCCCCTCGCGAAACCCCCCGGCCGGGGGGTTTCCGCATGTCCGGCCCTCGTGAACCGCCCCCTCTCGAACATTCGCTCCCCAGCGGATAGCCTCCGCCCATGGCGAATGGGCAGTGGTTCCCAGCGGACTGGCCGGACCGCATCCGCGCGCTGACGGACGGCGCGCTCACCCCGGTCGCCCCCAGACGCGCGGCCACCGTCATGCTCCTCAAGGACACCGCCACCGGCCCGGTCGTCCACATGCTGCGCCGCCGTACGTCGATGGCGTTCGCCGCGGGCGCGTACGCGTACCCCGGCGGCGGCGTCGACCCCCGGGACGACGACCGCACGGTCCGCTGGGCGGGCCCCTCGCGCGCGTGGTGGGCCGAGCGGCTCGGCACGGACAGGGCGACGGCCCAGGCGATCGTCTGCGCGGCCGTGCGCGAGACGTACGAGGAGGCGGGCGTCCTGCTCGCGGGCCCGGCCGCCGACTCGGTGATCGAGGACACCACCGGCGACGACTGGGAGGCCGACAGGGTGGCCCTGGTGGCCCGTGAGCTGTCGTTCGCGGAGTTCCTGGACCGGCGGGGGCTCGTGCTGCGCTCGGACCTCCTGGGGGCCTGGACGCGGTGGATCACCCCCGAGTTCGAACCCCGGCGCTATGACACGTGGTTCTTCGTCGCCGCCCTCCCCAAGGGCCAGCGCACCCGCAACGCCTCCACGGAGGCCGACCGCACGGTCTGGATCCACCCGGCCGAGGCAGCCGCGTCGTACGACAAGGGCGAGCTGGTGATGATGCCGCCGACCATCGCGACCCTGCGTCAGCTCGCGCCCCACGCGCGCGCCTCCGACGCCCTCGCCGCCGCACGCGTGCGCGACCTCACGCCGGTCCTCGCGACCGCCCGCCTGACGGACGGCGAGATCGTGCTGTCCTGGCCGGGCCACGAGGAGTTCACCCGGCACATCCCGATCCCCGGAGCCCCCGCATGACCCACGCAGGCGCCCTGCCCGGCCGGCCGCGCGGAGCGGTCCTCTCCGGACCGGCCACCCCGCGCGCGGTCAACGTCCTCGCGCCGAACGCCTCCGCGATGACGCTGGACGGCACCAACACGTGGATCGTCGCCGAACCCGACTCCGACCTGGCCGTCGTGATCGACCCCGGCCCCCTGGACGACGGCCACCTGCGCGCGGTGATCGACACGGCAGAGCGCGCGGGCCGCCGTATCGCCCTCACCCTCCTCACCCACGGCCACCCCGACCACGCGGAGGGCGCCGCCCGGTTCGCCGGCCTCACGCGTACGCGCGTACGCGCGCTGGACCCCGCCCTGCGCCTCGGCGACGAGGGCCTCGCGGCCGGTGACGTCATCACGACCGGCGGCCTGGAACTGCGGGTCGTCCCGACCCCCGGCCACACCGCCGACTCCCTCTGCTTCCACCTCCCCGCCGACGGCGCGGTCCTCACCGGCGACACGATCCTCGGCCGCGGCACGACCGTCGTCGCCCACCCCGACGGCCGCCTGGGCGACTACCTCGACTCCCTGCGCCGCCTGAGATCCCTCACGGTCGACGACGGCGTCCACACGGTCCTCCCGGGCCACGGCCCCGTCCTCGAAGACGCCCAGGGCGCCGTGGAGTTCTACCTGGCCCACCGCGCCAACCGCCTCGCCCAGGTCGAGACAGCGGTCGAGAACGGCCACCGCACCCCCGAGGAGGTCGTCGCCCACGTCTACGCGGACGTCGACCGCTCCCTGTGGCCGGCGGCGGAACTGTCGGTACGCGCACAGCTGGAGTACCTGCGGGACCACGGGCTCATCTAGGGACGCGGGCTCTTCACCCCGTGCACGCGCGCGTACTCCTCCGCCAGCCACGGCCCCAGGTCGTCCACGTACTCCGCGAGCGCCTCCGGCGAGTCGACCGGCTCGTACCCGCGTACGGCCGCCGCCCGGACCTGGTCCCCGCGCGCGGGGTAGTACCCGGCGAACGCCTCGGCCATGTCGTACAGGTCGCTCGTCCAGCCGTTCCAGCGGGGCATGACGAGGGTGAAGGCCGTGCGGACCAGGTGGCGGGACTGGTAGCGGACGAGGCGGCGGCGGGTGCCGGGATCGGTGGCCTCCGCCACGCGTGCGCGCCAGTGGGGGAGCAGCAGGTCCAGGTCACCGTTGGTCTCGCGGGCGAGCAGGGAGTCGGGGCGGTAGCGCGGGAGGTACTCGGCGAGGTCGTCGCCCAGGAGCGGCGTGCACAGGCAGGCGACGAAGAACCCCATGTCGTAGGTCTCGGCGTCGCTCAGGAGGCGGCCCCGGCCGTACAGCAGGGCGCCGACCCCGTCGATCTCCGGGAACTCCTTGTCGAGCCGCTCCCCGAGGGCCTGCACGGCGTCCCAGTCGGCCGGTGAGGGTTCCTCGCGCGTGGCGACGAGCAGGTCCAGGTCGCTGCGGCCCACGCGCGCGGTGCCGCGCGGGATCGAGCCGTACAGGTACGCGCTGTGCAGGCGCGCCCCGAAGAGGTCGAGGATCGCGTCCCGGGCCGCCGCGACGACGGGCCGGAACTCGTGCCGTACGCGCGCGAGGGAGCCCTCCCGGGCGATGTGACCCTGCGCGTCGAGACCTCTGTGGGGGACCGTTTCAGCCATGCGCCCACTGTGGCGCGAGGAGCACCGCCCGGGCACCTCATTTCGGCCGCGGCCCGGCCGATTCAGCGCCGATTCAGCCATGAGGGCCTCTGACGGCCGGGAACAGCTGTACGGACGGCGAGGGGGCCGTCCGTACCGTGCCAGGCCCTCCAGGGCCCGCTCAGGGCCTCAGCGGGAGCGCTTGGCCAGCCGCTCGACGTCCAGAAGGATCACCGCGCGGGCCTCAAGCCGCAGCCAGCCGCGCTGCGCGAAGTCCGCGAGCGCCTTGTTGACGGTCTCGCGGGACGCGCCGACCAGCTGGGCCAGCTCCTCCTGCGTGAGGTCGTGGACGACGTGGATGCCCTCCTCCGACTGCACGCCGAAGCGCCGCGAGAGGTCGAGCAGCGCACGCGCGACACGGCCGGGCACGTCGGAGAAGACCAGGTCGGACATCTGGTCGTTGGTCTTGCGCAGGCGCCGCGCGACCGCGCGCAGGAGCGCGCCGGCGACCTCGGGGCGCGCGTTCAGCCAGGGCTGGAGGTCGCCGTGGCCGAGGCCCAGCAGCTTGACCTCCGTCAGTGCCGTCGCCGTCGCCGTACGCGGGCCCGGGTCGAACAGCGACAGTTCGCCGATCAGTTCGCCGGGTCCGACCACCGCCAGCATGTTCTCCCGGCCGTCGGGGGATGTGCGGTGAAGCTTGACCTTGCCCTCGGTGACGACGTAGAGCCGGTCGCCCGGGTCGCCCTCGTGGAACAGGGAGTCACCACGCGCGAGGGTCACCTCACTCATGGAGGCGCGCAGCTCCGCGGCCTGCTCGTCGTCGAGAGCCGCGAAGAGCGGGTTGCGCCGCAGGACGTCGTCCACGAGTTCTCTCCTTGTCGACCTGCTCAGGGGTTCTTGTGCCCCCACGTACCAAGGGGCCCTGGTGCCCATTTTGCCGGACGGTCCAAACAGTGTGATCTGTCACAAGGATGCCGCACACCCGTCCCGGGGTAAGCGGCAGGGGTCCAATCGGGGGCCGCGCACCGGGGGCCGGGGCGGATGTCGGTGCCGGGCTCTAGGCTGGCCGGGAGTCCAAATCGCCGGTGGGAGCGCGGGATGGGGGACCGGGCGGGCGCTTCCCCCACGGCTTTCCGCTGTGGGCGAACAGGACGTCGGGGGGATCTCTGGTGGCGGCACGAAAAGGGCAGACATGACGGAGAAGGCTTCTGTGAAGAAAACGTCCGCAGGCGGGAAAACCGGCGGCGGGAAGGCCGAGTCCCGTACGGCGCTGGTGCGCCGGGCCCGCCGGATCAACCGCGAACTCGCCGAGGTCTATCCGTACGCCCACCCCGAACTCGACTTCGAGAACCCCTTCCAGCTCGTCGTCGCGACGGTCCTGTCCGCCCAGACGACCGACCTGCGCGTCAACCAGACCACCCCGGCGCTCTTCGCCAAGTACCCGACGCCCGAGGACCTCGCCGCGGCCAACCCCGAGGAGGTCGAGGAGATCCTCCGTCCCACGGGCTTCTTCCGCGCCAAGACGAAGTCCGTGATCGGCCTCTCCAAGGCGCTGGTCGAGGACTTCGGCGGCGAAGTCCCGGGCCGGCTGGAGGACTTGGTCAAACTCCCCGGCGTCGGCCGCAAGACGGCGTTCGTGGTCCTGGGCAACGCGTACGGCCGTCCCGGCATCACCGTCGACACACACTTCCAGCGCCTGGTCCGCCGCTTCCACTGGACGGCGGAGACGGACCCCGAGAAGATCGAGGCCGCGATCGGCGACCTCTTCCCCAAGTCCGACTGGACCGACCTCTCCCACCACGTCATCTGGCACGGCCGCCGCATCTGCCACGCCCGCAAACCGGCCTGCGGCGCCTGCCCCATCGCCCCCCTCTGCCCGTCCTACGGCGAGGGCGAGACGGACCCCGAGAAGGCCCGGAAACTCCTCAAGTACGAGAAGGGCGGCTTCCCCGGCCAGCGCCTGAACCCGCCCCAGTCGTACCTGGACGCGGGCGGCAAGGCGGCCCCGCCGCTGGGGAGCGCGTGAGGAAGAGGCCCGGCCGGGCTTCCCCGCGCACGCCCACATGATCGTGGCCGAATCCGGGGAGGAGCATCCGCGTGGGTGGAACGATCTCGGGGACACCGGGCGTTGAGCAGGGAGAGAACGGGGGGTGGTGTGGTCGTGCGGCATGTGGAGGACGACGGGGTGCCGGTGGAGGTCAGTGAAGAGGGGCTGCCGGAGTGGCTGGAGCCGGTGGTGCGCGCGGTGCGGGAGGTCCGGCCGGAGCAGCTCAGCAGGTTTCTGCCGCCTCAGGACGGGGGAGGGCGGCAGTCCGCCGTACTGATCCTGTTCGGGGAGGGGGAGCGTGGGCCGGAACTCCTCCTGATGGAGCGGGCCGGGTCGCTCAGGTCGCACGCGGGGCAGCCGTCGTTCCCCGGGGGCGCGCTCGATCCCGAGGACGGGGATCCGCAGGGCGACGGGCCCCTGCGGGCCGCGTTGCGGGAGGCCGAGGAGGAGACGGGGCTCGACCCCGCAGGCGTACAGATCTTCGGCGTCCTCCCCAAGCTGTACATCCCGGTGAGCGGCTTCGTCGTGACGCCCGTGCTGGGCTGGTGGCGCAAGCCCAGCCCCGTCGGCGCCGTCGACCTCGCCGAGACGGCCCGCGTCTTCACCGTCCCCGTGGCGGATCTCACGGACCCCGCGCACCGCGCCACGACCGTGCACCCCAGCGGCTACCGCGGCCCGGCATTCCTGGTCGAATCGGCCCTCGTGTGGGGGTTCACGGCGGGCGTGATCGACCGGATCGTCCATTACGCGGGCTGGGAGCGCCCGTGGGACAGGGGCAACGAGGTCCCGCTGGACTGGCGGTCATGACAGGGTGTCCCCCGGACGAGGGACCCCAGGCCGACCCGGAGTGAGGGCGAGTTGAATAGGCGAGGCGCCGAGCGGTGAACGTGCTGGACATCCTGTTGCTGGTCGCGGCCGTGTGGTTCGCGGTCGTCGGCTACCGCCAGGGCTTCGTCGTCGGCATCCTGTCGGTCGTCGGGTTCCTGGGCGGCGGCCTGATCGCCGTCTACGTCCTGCCGGTCGTGTGGGACGCCCTGACCGACAGCTCGGAGGTCAGTACGACGGCCGCGGTCGTCGCCGTCGTCGTCGTGATCGTGTGCGCCTCGGTCGGCCAGGCCCTCACCACGCACCTGGGCAGCAAGCTGCGCCGCTACATCACCTGGTCCCCCGCGCGCGTGCTGGACGCGACGGGCGGCGCGCTGGTGAACGTCGCGGCGATGCTGCTGGTCGCCTGGCTGCTGGGCTCGATGCTCGCGCAGACGACGCTGCCGACGCTCGGCAAGGAGGTCCGCGGCTCGAAGGTCCTTCTGGGCGTGTCCCGGACGCTGCCGGTGCAGGCGGACACCTGGTTCAAGGACTTCACCTCGGTCCTCGCGCAGAACGGCTTCCCGCAGGTCTTCTCCCCGTTCTCCAACGAGCCGATCCGCGAGGTCGACCCCCCGGACCCGGCGCTCGCGGGCAGCCGGGTCGCGGCCTTGGCGAAGCGTTCCATCGTCAAGGTGATGGGCACGGCGGAGAGCTGCGGCAAGGTCCTGGAGGGCACCGGCTTCGTCTTCGGCGAGCGCCGCGTGATGACGAACGCGCACGTCGTGGGCGGCGTCGACGAACCCACCGTCCAGATAGGCGGCGAGGGCCGCACGTACGACGCGAAAGTCGTCCTGTACGACTGGAAGCGCGACATCGCCGTCCTGGACGTCCCCGACCTCGACGCGCCCGCGCTGCGCTTCACCAAGGACGACGCGGGCAGCGGCGACGGCGCGATCGTCGCCGGCTTCCCGGAGAACGGCGCGTACGACGTACGGGCCGCGCGCATCCGTGGACGCATCACGGCGTCCGGCGCCGACATCTACAAGCGCGGCACGGTACGCCGGGACGTGTACTCCCTGTACGCGACGGTCCGTCAGGGCAACTCCGGCGGCCCCCTGCTGACCCCCGAGGGCGAGGTCTACGGCGTCGTCTTCGCGAAGTCCCTCGACGACCCGCAGACCGGGTACGCGCTCACCGCCGACGAGATCCGGCAGGACATCACCGAGGGCCGTACCGCTTCGCAGCAGGTCGACAGCGACAACTGCGCGCTGTAGGAGCCGGTCGAGGGGGCCGCGTCAGCCTCGTGGGTGACGCAGGCGCACCGAGACCCAGCGGGCCCTGCGGCGCAGGATGCGCGGAATCCCCACCCGGAGGTCACTGCCCGGCAAGTCCGGGTCGCTGCCTTGCCGGTGAGCGCTCAGACCGTCGGCGGAGCGGCGGTTGCGTGCGGCGTCACTGTAGTCGTGCGTCCAGCCCATACCCCGACGTCTGCCCCCGCCCCAAGGTCGATAACCTCACCGAGCCCCGCCAATCGGCCTATGCGCCGGGCACATGGCCGTTCGTAGGACAAGCGTTCTACAGGGGCCGTATTCACCGGTCAGGCTCGGGGTCCTTCAGCCAGTTGACCAGCTCCGTGGAGAACGCCACCGGGTCCTCCTCCTGAGGAAAGTGGCCGAGTCCGTCGAACAGCCGCCAGCGGTACGGCGCTTCCACGTACTCCGCGCTGCCCGCCGCGCTCCGCGCCCGTGACACCGGGTCCAGGGAGCCGTGCAGATGCAGCGTCGGCACACGCACCGGGCGCTTCATGCGCCGGTAGAACTGCACCCCGTCGGGCCGCGCGAGGGAGCGGACCAGCCAGCGGTACGGCTCGATCGAGCAGTGCGCGGTGGACGGGATGCACATCGCGCGCCGGTACACCGCCAGCGCCTCCTCGTCCGGCGGCACCGGCCCCGACCACTCCTGGATCAGCTCGCCGACCAGCGCCCCGTCGTCCGCGACGAGCCGCCGCTCGGGGAGCCACGGCCGCTGGAACCCCCAGATGTGTGAACTCGCCGTCGTCTGCTTGACGTCGGCGAGCATCGCGGAGCGCCACCGCCGGGGATGCGGCATCGAGGCGACCGCGAGGCGCCGTACGAGCTTGGGGCGCATCACCGCGGCCGTCCAGGCGAGGTAGCCGCCGAGGTCGTGGCCGACGAGCGCCGCGTCCGGCTCGCCGAGGGAGCGGATGACGCCGGTGATGTCGAGCGCGAGGTTCGCCGGGTCGTAGCCGCGCGGGGTGCGGTCGCTGCCGCCGACGCCGCGCAGGTCGAGGGCGACCGCGCGGAAGCCCGCGTCCGCGAGCGCCGTCAGCTGGTGGCGCCACGTCCACCAGAACTGGGGGAAGCCGTGCACCAGCAGGACCAGCGGGCCCTCACCGGCCTCGGCGATGTGGAATCGGGCGCCGTTCGCGGCGACGTCGCGATGCGTCCAGGGACCGTCGGGTCGTACCACCGAGGAGGGTGCTGTCGAGGGGTCCGTCATGATGTCGAGCGTGCCACAGCCTCGACGGCCTTCGGGGCTTTGCCCTCGACGAGTTCGGGACGGGGGTGCGGCTTCGCGTTCTGGAGGACGCCGGCGGTCTCCTTCATGGACGCGGCGACCTTCTGGGGGGCCTTGCTCTTCGCGGCCTTCTTCGCCATGGCTACGCCGACCAGCCCCAGCAGGACCGCGACCAGCACGTTCGCCGCGAACGACAGCAGGAAGCAGACGGCCAGGTTCCAGTGGCTCCAGGTCCGGATGCCGTACGCCAGCGCGAAGTTGAGCATCGGCAGCGAGAACAGCAGGACGACACCGGCGACGGTGAACGCACCTCCGCTGATCGCACCCCGCTTCACGTCCCGCTTGAGCTGCGCCTTCGCCAGCGCGATCTCGTCGTGCACCAGCGCGGACATCTCGGCCGTCGCGGAGGCGAACAGCTGTCCGACACTGCGTTCGGCGCCGACCGGGCTGTCGTCGGGTGCGCTCATCGCGTTCTCCCTCGTCCTGTTCACACGTTCTCGTTCCGTACCGTCCCGTCAGATCATGCCGGACGCCCGTCCCCGACGCCCGTCCCGCCCGGCACTTGTGCGGCCATGTCCCGGGCGATACGGCGGTGCTCGGCCGCCTTCCGCTCGTGGATCTCCGCCATCCGCAGGTGGTACGCCGGGTCGTCCTGCTCGTACACGTCCGGGATGCCGTCCGCGTCCTCGTCGCGCTCCTCGTCCTCCGCGAGCCTGCGGTAGCGCGTGTTGCGCAGCTTCAGCAGGACGGTCGCGCAGCACGCCGAGATCAGCGAGCCGATCAGTACGGCGGCCTTCACCTCGTCCGTGAGCGCCGCGTCATCGGCGAACGCCAGCTCGCCGATCAGCAGCGACACGGTGAAGCCGATCCCCGCGAGGGAGGCCAGCGCGAAGACGTCCGCCCAGGCGAGGTCCTCGCTCAGCGAGGCCCGCGTGAACCGTGCCGTCAGCCACGTACCCCCGAAGATCCCCAGCGTCTTCCCCACGACCAGACCGAGCACGACACCCAGCGTCTCCGGCTTCCCGAACACAGCCCCGAGCGCCCCGCCCGAGACGGTCACACCCGCGCTGAACAGCGCGAACAGGGGTACGGCGAGACCGGCCGACAGCGGCCGTACGAGGTGCTCGATCCGCTCACCCGGCGAACGCGTCTCGCCCTCCCGCGTCGTACACCGCAGCATCAGGCCCATCGCGACGCCGGCGACCGTGGCGTGGACGCCGCTGTTGTACATCAGCGCCCAGATGACGACGGCCAGCGGGACGTACACGTACCAGCCCTTCACGCCGCCCCGCAGCAGCACCCGGAACAGGACCAGCCCCGCCACCGCGCCGCCCAGCGCCGCGAAGTTCAGCGAGCCGGTGAAGAACACGGCGATGATCAGGATCGCGAACAGGTCGTCCACGACGGCCAGCGTCAGCAGGAACGCGCGCAGGGCACTCGGCAGGGACGTCCCGATGACCGCGAGTACGGCCAGCGCGAACGCGATGTCCGTCGCGGTGGGGACGGCCCACCCCGCGAGCGAGCCTGTGCCACCGGCGTTGACGATGGTGTAGACCAATGCCGGTGCCGCCATCCCGCACAGCGCGGCGACGACAGGGAGTGCGGCGGCCTTCGGGTCCTTGAGGTCCCCGGCGACCAGCTCACGCTTCAGCTCGATGCCGGCGACGAAGAAGAAGACGGCGAGCAGGCCGTCGGCGGCCCAGTGGGCGAGGGAGAGGTCGAGCCCGAGGCTTGAGGGGCCGATGTGAAAGTGGCTGACGTCGGCGTAACTCCCCTTGATGGCAGGCACGTTGGCCCACACCAACGCCCCGACGGCCGCGACGAGCAGGAGAACCCCACCCACCGTCTCCGTCCGCAACGCGTCCATCACGAACGTCCGCTCGGAGAGCGACATCCGCCCGAAGAACTTGCGACTGTCACGGGCCGCGACCACGGGAACCTCCGGTCTCTGGACATGCCGACTGCCATGCCGACCAGACTTCCCGGCGCACCTTGACGATCCCCCTGGGGATCTTGCCGCGCCCTTGACGCGACCTTTACCAGGGTACCGAAGGCGGGGTGGGGGGTGCAGCTACGTCAGGTGGGCGGACGGGCGCGGGGCTGTGTCGATATGCGGCTCCGCCACGTGGGCGCGACCAGCCACGGACGGTCCGCACTCGGCAGCGATCAGAAGCCCCCACTTCAGTAGCCGCACACACAAACGCTCCCGGCACCCTTTCCGATGCCGGGAGCGTCCCTGTCAGCCGGTGTCTCAGTCCTCGCTGGGCGCAGCCGGAAGCTTCGCCTGGATGAAGTCCATGACCGTGGAGTCGGTCAGCGTCGTGACGTCCCCCAGCTCGCGGTTCTCCGCGACATCCCGCAGCAGACGCCGCATGATCTTGCCCGAGCGGGTTTTCGGGAGCTCGGCGACGGGGAGGACGCGCTTCGGCTTGGCGATGGGGCCGAGGGTCGCGCCCACGTGGTTGCGGAGGTCCGTGATCAGATCCTCGCTCTCCGACGCCGTACCCCGGAGGATCACGAACGCCACGATCGCCTGCCCGGTCGTCTCGTCGGTCGCGCCGACGACCGCCGCTTCCGCGACCGCCGGGTGCGAGACCAGCGCCGACTCCACCTCCGTCGTGGAGATGTTGTGCCCGGACACGAGCATGACGTCGTCCACCCGCCCGAGCAGCCAGATGTCGCCGTCGTCGTCCTTCTTCGCGCCGTCCCCGGCGAAGTACTTGCCCTCGAAGCGCGACCAGTACGTGTCGATGAACCGCTGGTCGTCCCCCCAGATGGTGCGCAGCATGGAGGGCCACGGCTCGGTGAGGACGAGGTAGCCGCCGCCACCGTTCGGAACCTCGTTGCCCTCGTCGTCGACGACGGTCGCGGAGATCCCGGGCAGCGGCGTCTGCGCGGACCCGGGCTTCGCCTCGGTGACACCGGGCAGCGGCGAGATCATCATCGCGCCGGTCTCGGTCTGCCACCACGTGTCGACGACGGGCGTCTTCTCGGCCCCGATGTTCTTGCGGTACCAGATCCACGCCTCGGGGTTGATGGGCTCACCCACGGACCCCAGCACCCGCAGCGAGGACAGGTCGAACTTCGCGGGGATGTCGTCGCCCCACTTCATGAACGTACGGATCGCGGTGGGCGCGGTGTAGAGGATGGACACCCGGTACTTCTGGACGATCTCCCAGAAGCGCCCCTGATGCGGGGTGTCGGGGGTCCCCTCGTACATGACCTGGGTCGCCCCGTTGGCGAGCGGCCCGTAGACGACGTACGAGTGCCCGGTCACCCAGCCGATGTCGGCGGTGCACCAGTACACGTCGGTCTCGGGCTTGAGGTCGAAGACGGCGTGATGGGTGTACGCCGCCTGGGTGAGGTAACCGCCGGAGGTGTGCAGGATGCCCTTGGGCTTACCCGTAGTACCCGAGGTGTACAGGATGAACAGCGGGTGCTCGGCGTCGAATGCCTGCGGCGTGTGCTCGGCGGACTGCCGTCCGACGACGTCGTGCCACCACAGGTCGCGGCTGTCGTCCCAGGCGACCTCCTGCCCGGTGCGCCGTACGACGAGGACGCTGCGCACGCCGCCCGCCTTGGCGACGGCGTCGTCCACGGCCGGCTTGAGCGCCGCGGGCTTCCCGCGCCGGTGGCCGCCGTCCGCCGTGATGACGACCTTCGCGTCGGCGTCCTGGATGCGCGTGGCCAGCGCGTCCGCCGAGAAGCCGCCGAAGACCAGCGAGTGCGGGGCGCCGATGCGGGCGCAGGCCAGCATCGCGATCGCCGCCTCGGGGATCATCGGCAGGTAGATCGCGACCCGGTCGCCGGCCTGGACGCCCAGCTCCAGCAGCGCGTTCGCCGCGCGGGAGACCTCGTCCTTCAGCTCCGCGTAGGTGATGGCCCGGCTGTCGCCGGGCTCGCCCTCGAAGTGGATCGCGACCCGGTCGCCCAGGCCGTTCTCCACGTGCCGGTCGACGCAGTTGTAGGCGACGTTCAGCGCGCCGTCCTTGAACCACTTCGCGAACGGCGGGTTCGACCAGTCCAGCGTCTCGGTCGGCTCCTCGGCCCAGCTCAGCCGACGGGCCTGCGCCGCCCAGAAGCCGAGCCTGTCAGCCTTGGCCTGTTCGTACGCCTCGGCCGTGACGTTGGCGGCTGCCGCCAGGTCAGCCGGCGGAGCGAAGCGCCGCTCCTCCTTGAGGAGGTTGGCCAGGCTTTCGTTGCTCACGACATCTCCCTTTCCCAGGGTGTCCGTTGTGTCCCGGGCCACAGCTCATCAGACCCGGGGAGCGATGACAAGGGTCGGCCGATCAATGGTTTAGACCTGTAGAGCTCCAGGACCAGCCGGGTCATCCGTACCCACGGATCTCGGGGAAAGGGAGTTCAGCAGGTGTAACACCTTTCACACTCCGGGGGGTTGGGGTTCGAATTACCGGTTTGCGGGGAAGGCGCGTCAGACCACGCGGTCCGTCGTCCCCACGTGATCGAAGACGTCTTCCGTCAACAGGTACGCCTGTGCCTCCCCCACATGGAAGTACATGCCGTGCAGCTCCAGCGCGCCGGTGCGCAGGGCGTGGGCCACCGACTCGTGCGCGCGCAGGTGGTCCAACTGCTGGACGACGTTGGTGAGACAGAGCTGCTCCACCGCGTCCACGGGCGCGCGCCCGGCGAGCTTCGCCCATGCGCGGCTGTCGTCGGCCATCCGCTCCAGACTCGGCTGCCCGTGCCGCAGCCACCGCTTCAACGGGGTCTGCGTGCCGCCCGGTTCGGTATTCAGCAGCGCCTGCATCGCCCCGCACCCGGAGTGCCCGCACACGGTGATCGACCGCACGTTCAGCACGTCCACCGCGTACTCGATCGCCGCCGCCACCGAGTCGTCCCCGCTCTCCGCGCCGGGCAGCGGCACGAGGTTGCCCACGTTCCGTACGACGAACAGGTCACCCGGCCCGCTGGAGGTGATCATCGACGTCACGAGCCGCGAGTCCGCGCAGGTCAGGAACAACTGCGCCGGCCGCTGCCCCTCCCTGGCGAGCCGCGCCAGCTCGCCCCGCACGTGGGGTGCGGTGTTGCGCTGGAACGCGCTGATGCCGCGGGCGAGTTGGTGCGCGCTGGGCGGGGGGACGGGGGTGGCGGTGCTCTTGGGGGCGCCGGGGGGTGTTGTGCCGGGGGCCTCGGGACGGCTGGAGCCGGTGGGGGTGCCGGTGCGAGGGGTTCCGGCGGGAGCGTTCACGGGGCGGGTACCGGCGGGGCCGTTCGTGCGGCTGGTTTCGGCGGGGGTGTCGGCGGGGGTGCTGGCGCGACCGGTTTCGGCGGGAGCGCTCGCGGGGCCGGTCCCGGTGGGGCCGTTCGCTGGGGTGGTCCCGAGGGGGGTGTTGGCGGGGCCGATTCCGGCGGGGGCGCTTGCTGGGCCGGTCCGAGCGGGGGTACCGGCGTGGCCGGCCCCATCGTCCCCGGCCCCCGATGCTCCGCCGCGAACCCCCGGGGTTCCGCCCTCCGGCCCTGGGGCTCCTGGCGCCGGGGTTCCGTCCCCCGGGCCACCCGTCCACCGCCCGCCCTCCGGAGGTACGCCGCTGTCCTCGCCCAACCCCGAAGCCCCGGCCGCTTCCTGCGGGGCCGGCATCAGGCTCCCGCACTGGTGGTTGCGCCACGGCGTCCAGGGCCGGCACCGGCACTCGGCGGGCGCGGCGGGCGTGCGCCGCCCCGTGAGGTCGGCGGTGCCGCCCTGCGCGGTGTGCGTCTTGTGCCAGTCCTGGAGGGACTCGTACGCCGCGTGGTCCATGAAGGAGCCGTCGAGCTCGACGACCGCGTGCGCGCCCTGGGGGACGAGGTGGAGGGTGCGGCTGAGGCGCGGGACGGCGAGGAACGTCAGCTGGCCCCGGACGTGGATGTGGTGGACGCCGTCCTCCTCGGCGTGGGTGATGCGCGTGCGCGCGAGGCGGCGCAGGGCGACGGCCACGGCGACGGCGATCCCGAGGAGGACGCCCTCCAGGACGCCCAGGAACACCACGCCGAGGGTGGTGACCGCGTACACCAGCACCTCGCGGTGGCGCGTCACCGTACGGATGTGGTGCAGCGACACCATCTGGATGCCGACGGCCATGACCAGGGCGGCGAGGGAGGCGAGCGGGATCAGCTCCAGGACCGGGACCAGCAGCAGCGCGGCGATCACCACGAGAACGCCGTGCAGCATCGTGGAGTTCCGGCTCACCGCGCCCGCGTGCACGTTCGCGGAACTGCGGACGGCGACCCCGGCGACGGGCAGGCCACCGAGCGCGCCGGAGACGATGTTCGCGGCGCCCTGGCCGAGCAGTTCGCGGTTGAGGTCGGAGCGGCCCACGCGCGGGGCGGGCGCCGACGGCAGGGGGCCGGGGCCTTTGCCGGCCACGGGCGCGGACGTCTGCCGGGAGGCGATCATCTTGTCGACGGCGACCGCGCCCAGCAGCGACTGCACGCTGCACACCAGGGTGACCGTCAGCACGGCGGCGACGATGCCGGACACCGGCCCCTCGGGCAGTCCGGCGAGCGCGTGGCTGGACCAGGACGGCAGGTCGACCTTGGGAAGCGTGAGGGAGGCGAGCGCGGCGACGGCGGTGGCGCCGGTGACGGCGACGAGCGCGGCGGGGATCTTCCGCAGCAGCCGCCCGAGACGCCCGGGGATGCGCGGCCACAGCAGCAGGAGCGTCAGCGTGAGCGCGCTCACCGCGACGGCGGCCGGGTGCAGCCCGGCGAGCTGCGCGGGCAGGGCGCGCAGGTTGTCCAGGACGGAGCTCTGCGGGCTGCCGCCGAGGACGATGTGCAGCTGCGCGACGGCGATGGCGACGCCGATGCCGGCGAGCATGCCGTGGACGACGGCGGGGCTGACGGCGAGTGCCGTACGCGCGACGCGCAGGCAGCCGAGGGCGAGCTGGGCGAGTCCGGCCAGGACGGTGATCCCGCAGGTCGTGCGCCAGCCGTAGCGCTGGATGAGGTCGGCGGTGACCACCGTGAGCCCGGCGGCCGGGCCGCTGACCTGCAACGGGGACCCGCCGAGCCGCCCGGCGACCAGACCGCCGACGGCGGCGGCGACCAGGCCCGCCTGGAGCGGGGCGCCGGTGGCGAGCGCGATGCCGAGGGAGAGGGGCAGCGCGATCAGGAAGACCGCGATCGAGGCGGAGACGTCGGCTCCGGCGAGGCGGAAGCGGCGGCGCGGCGGCGGGCTGTGCGGCCGGTGGTTGCGCGGGGTGTGGTCGTAGGGGTCGATGGCTCGGGTGGGGGCGCAGGTGAACATGTTTCCCGTCTCCTGAGGGGCAGCGCGGTCGCGGAACTCGCGACCGTGGGGCACGGCAATACAGCGGCGGGATGAGATAACACTCGGTAAACGAATCGTAATGCAGAGTAAAGTCCCGGAATAGAACTCACGAGCAAATGGGCCAATAATTCACTCTTCGGGATGAAGCGGCTATTTGATCGGCTTGTCGTACTAATTCCTTTCCGGTCCCGTGCGACCTTGGCGGCGCCGTCGGCTCGCCCCGGCGGCCCACCACCGTCGCGCCGGGAACTCCGGGAAAGAAGGATGCTGATGGCCGCCACCCAGAGGATCGCCGCGTGCGCAGTGCTCGCCGCGGCCGTCGCCACGTCGCTCGCCGGCTGCGCGGGCACCGGCTCGCCCGGCGCCAAGGAGGGGGCGCAGGGTCCGCAGAAGGCGAAGCCGGCCGCCCCGGCGCCGAAGAGCGCCGTACGGCTCATCGGGGACGGGTCCACCTCCTACACCGGGGCCCAGCCCCACCTGCCCCGCCCCGAGCGGCTCGCGCCGGGCGCGAAGCCGCCGCAGTTCGTGGTCTTCTCCTGGGACGGCGCGGGCGAGGACAGCCAGAAGCTGTTCTCGCACTTCCGGGGGGTCGCCAAGGCCAACCACGCGACGATGACGTACTTCCTCAGCGGCGTGTATCTGCTGCCCGAGGAGAAACGTGACCTCTACCGGCCGCCGCAGCACTCGCCGGGCCGCTCCGACATCGGCTTCAACGACGAGCAGGGCATCGCCGACACCGTCAAGCAACTGCGCCTGGCCTGGCTGGAGGGCAACGAGGTCGGCACCCACTTCAACGGCCACTTCTGCGGCAAGGGCGGCGGGGTCGGCGAGTGGTCGGTGGACGACTGGAAGGACGAGATCGCCCAGGCCAAACGATTCGTCAAGACCTGGCGGACCAACACCGGGATGACGAAGGCGGCGCCCCTGCCCTTCGACTACGACAAGGAACTCGTCGGCGCCCGCACGCCCTGCCTCGAAGGCCAGAAGAACTTCCGCAAGGCCGCCCGCGAACTCGGCTTCCGCTACGACACCAGCGGCGTCAACAACCAGCTGTGGCCCGGGAAGAAGGAAGGGCTGTGGGACCTGTCCATGCAGCTCGTGCCGTTCCCCGGCCACTCCTACGAGCAGCTCACCATGGACTACAACTTCATGGTCAACCAGTCCGGCACCACCACCCAGGGCGACCCCGACAAGCACGAGTACTGGGGCGACCAGATGCGCGACGGCCTCCTCAAGGGCTTCCACCGCGCCTACGACGGCAACCGCGCGCCCCTGATCATCGGCAACCACTTCGAGTCCTGGAACGGCGGCACCTACATGCGCGCCGTCGAGGAGACGATCGAGCGGGTCTGCAACAAGCCCGACGTCCGCTGCGTCTCCTTCCGCCAGCTCTCCGACTGGCTCGACGCCCAGGACCCGAAGGTGCTGGCGAAACTCCGCACCCTCGACGTCGGCGAGGCCCCGAAGCAGGGCTGGGCGAACTTCCTGAGCGCCCGCCCGGCCCCCGCCCCCAAGGGCGTCCCCGGGGCCCCGGCCGCGACCGTCACGCGGTAACCGCGAGCCCCTCGCCGAGGACGAAGCCGGGGTCGACCTGCGCCGCCAGGTCGGCCCCGGTGCGCGCGTTCCCCCACGACTCGGCGTTCTTCAGGTGGAAGTGCACCATCTGGCGCGTGTACCGCTCCCAGTCGCGGCGGGCGTACGACGCGTCGGCGGTCGACCGCAGCCGCTCCAGGGCCGTACGGTTCGCCTCCTCCAGGGACGCGAACCGGGGCGGGCGGCCCTTCTCCATGGCGCGCACCCAGTCCGAGTGGCCGACGGTCACCAGCAGGTCGTCCCCGGCCTCCGCGCGCAGGAAGTCCACGTCGTCCGGGCCCTGCACCTTGTTGCCGACGACCTTCAGCTCGACGCCGAAGTCCCGGGCGTACTCCTTGTACTGGCGGTAGACGGAGACTCCCTTCCGGGTCGGCTCGGCGACGAGGAACGTGATGTCGAAGCGGGTGAACATGCCGGACGCGAAGGAGTCCGAACCTGCCGTCATGTCCACCACGACGTATTCGCCCGGGCCGTCCACCAGATGGTTGAGACACAGCTCCACTGCACCAGTCTTGGAGTGGTAGCAGGCGACCCCGAGGTCGGCGTCCGTGAACTGGCCCGTGACCATCAAACGGACGGCGCCGCCGTCGAGTTCCACACTCCGGGCACATTTCTCGTAGACCGGGTTGTCCTCGCACACCCGCAGCAGCCGGGAGCCCTCGCCGGGCGGGGTGGTCTTGATCATCGTCTCGGCCGAGGCGATACGCGGGTTGTCGCCGCGCAGGTAGTCCTTGATCAGCGGCAGGTGCTCGCCCAGCGCGGGCAGGGCCGCAGCCTGGTCCTCGTCGAGGCCGAGCGCGGGCCCCAGATGCTGGTTGATGTCCGCGTCGACCGCGATCACGGGCGCGCCGAGGGCGGCGAGATGCCGGACGAACAGGGAGGAGAGCGTCGTCTTGCCGCTGCCGCCCTTCCCGACGAAAGCAATTTTCATGTTCACGAAGGGTAGTGGCCCGCTGGCGCTGCGTGGCAGGGGTGCGTGAAGAAGACCACTCCTTCGAGGGGCGCGGGCGCGGGGTGGTTACTGTCGTACTCATGAGTACGACCGCCGATCCTCTTGTGGCCCTGGGCGAGCTGCCCGGGGTGGCCGAGTCCGTGGAGTCCGTCCGCAAGGCCGTGGACCGGGTCTACGGCCACCGCGTCATGCGCCGCCGCAGCACCGCCGTCACCTCCGAGGCCGCCCTGCGCGGGGCGCGCGGTTCGGCCGCGCTGGCCGGGGCGGACTGGGCGCTCGAAGAGGTGCGCCGGCGCACCGACTTCCGCGCCGACGACCAGGCGCGCGCGGTGGGCGCCGCGCTGAGGCTGAGCGCCGAGGCGGGCCAGCTGCTGTCCGTGTGGCGGCAGTCGCCGCTGCGCGTGCTCGCGCGCCTGCACCTGGTCGCCGCGGCCGAGCAGAGCGGCGCGACCGGGCGCCCCCGGCAAGGCGGCGAGCCCGTCGACGAACCCCTCGTCGAACTCCCCCTGCCGGGCGCCGCCGAGGTCTCCGCGCGCCTGGAGGGCCTCTCCGGGCTGATCGTCGCCGGCAGCTCCGCGCCCGCGCTGGTGAGCGCCGCCGTCGTCCACGGCGAACTCCTCGCGCTGCGGCCGTTCACCTCCCACAACGGGCTCGTCGCGCGCGCCGCCGCGCGCATCGTCCTGATCGGCAGCGGCCTCGACCCCAAGTCGATCTGCCCCGCCGAGGTGGGGCACGCGGAGCTGGGGCGGGCCGCCTACCTCGCGGCCCTGGAGGGGTACGTCTCCGGGACGCCCGAGGGGGTCGGGGCGTGGATCGCGCACTGCGGGCGGGCGGTGGAGCTGGGAGCGCGGGAGTCCACGGCCGTCTGTGAGGCGCTCCAGCGCGGGGCCGCCTGAGGCGCACGCGCGGGCGCGCGGGACAGGAAAGTGCGGCGGTACGGGATCCGTACCGCCGCTGGCATGTTCACCGGGTTACCAAGCGTCCTCGAATGTTGCCCATCAGGCCGGGAGCTTCGCCCGTCACCTGGTGCGGCTGGCCCGTAATCGACGGGTCGACGTCGCGTGGGTGCCCTGTTCACATGCTCGGTCCGTGGGGCCATGTGCGTCAGTCAGGTGATCCTCTCGGATGTCCTTCGGTCTCGCGGGCCGTGTCTTCCTTTGTACTCCCGGACCCGGGAGAGCGAAAGTCCTGGCCGCGATTCTTTGCTTTTGGTCGCAAACAGGGGCATTCGGTCAGATCAACGGGGGCCGCTTCCGGCTGACGTACCAGACGAGCCCCGCCGTCGCCGCCGCCGCGCCCACGGCCGCCGCCGCGACCAGTGCCGGGCGGGGTGCGAACGAGGGGATGCGCTGCTTGAGCCGTACCGGGCGGTGGAAGTCGAGAATCGGCCACCCGCGCGCGAGCGCCTCACGGCGCAGGGTGCGGTCCGGGTTCACCGCGTGCGGGTGCCCGACCGACTCCAGCATCGGCAGGTCCGTCGCCGAGTCGCTGTACGCGTAGCAGCGCTCCAGGTCGTAGCCCTCGGACTCGGCCAGCTCCCTGATCGCCTCCGCCTTCGTCGGGCCGTAGGCGTAGTACTCGACCTCGCCGGTGTAGCAGCCGTCGTCGCCCACGACCATCCGGGTCGCCACCACCCGGTCGGCGCCCAGGAGTTCGCCGATCGGCTCGACGACCTCGGCGCCCGAGGTGGAGACGATGACGACGTCCCGGCCGGCTGTGTGGTGCTCCTCGATGAGGGAGGCGGCCTCGTCGTAGATGATCGGGTCGATCAGGTCGTGCAGGGTCTCGGCGACGATCTCCTTCACCTGCTCGACGTTCCAGCCGCGCACCAGCGCGGAGAGGTACTCGCGGGTGCGTTCCATCTGCTCGTGGTCCATACCGCCCACGAGGAAGACGAACTGGGCATATGCGGTGCGCAAGGCCGCCCTGCGGTTGATCAGACCGCCTTGGTAGAAGGACTTGCCGAAGGTGAGAGTGCTCGACTTGGCAATGACCGTCTTGTCCAGGTCGAAGAAGGCCGCAGTCCGGGGAGAGGGGTGGTTTTCCACATCCCTGAGCATAGGTGCAGCCCATTCGGCGTAAGCTGAGGCGTGTGGGTTTGCCTGAGAGGGCTCTCGGGTACACCATGGAAGTCACGGATCGTTCGCGACCGTGCTAACCCGGCCCGACTCCTCCCCCCCCGAGTAGGGCCGCGGAGACGACCCCCACTCTCCCCCCCGGTGGGGGTCGTCGCATGTCCGGATGGGTTTTTCCCCTCTCTCCCCGGTGATCACGCTGTACGAGGCGGCTTCGGCCGCCTCTTTCGCATGCCCACGGAGCATCACTGAGCGTAGTCGTGATGATGCTCTGCGGAGATCGCCGAGGTGGGACGGGGGAGTTCGAGGGGGTGGGGGTGGTGAGTTCGCGGGAGTGGGGGCGGGGGTTTTGTCGACACTCCGTCGGGATTTCCGGGAGGCGGAAGTCAGCGGAAGTCGGAGGGCTCACCGGTTCGGGTGACGGAGATATCCACAGGCCGTCCTCCGTCCACAGTTTTCGACCAAGATCCACACGATTTCCGGGGCCGCCGCATCGTGATTCCACCGCGTCAGGTCGGGCCGAGTTCCGGGCCCGTTCCGCTTTTCGGACGCGGGGTGGCCGGTTTCCGTCCGGCCGCCGATGTCGGTCGATTGCGAGAAGGGGGAGGAAACCGTGTCCGGATCCGTCACACACGACCCGTCGTCCACAGCTCCGGGGCGGCCGGGCAGGCCGCTCATCGTCACCGAGGACGTGTGCCTGCTGGACGACCTGCTGCGGCTGTGCGCCGCCGCCGGCGCGACACCCGAGGTGCACCCCGCGCTGCCGCAGCGCCGGGGCGTCTGGGAGTCCGCGCCGCTGGTCCTCGTCGGCGACGACGCCGCCCGACGCGTACGGCACTCCGCGCGCCGTCGCGGGGTCGTGCTCGTCGGGCGCGACCAGGACGACCCCGACGTGTGGCGGCTCGCCGTCGAGATCGGGGCCGACCATGTGCTGGTGCTGCCCGACGGCGAGCAGTGGCTCGTCGACCGGATCGCCGACGTCGCCGAGGGCGTGGGGCGGCCCGCCCTCACGGTCGGCGTCATCGGCGGGCGCGGGGGCGCCGGGGCCTCCACGCTCGCCTGCGCCCTCGCGGTGACCTCCGCGCGGGAAGGGCTGCGCACGCTCCTCGTGGACGCCGATCCGCTCGGCGGCGGGCTCGACGTCCTGCTCGGCGGGGAGACCGCGAAGGGGCTGCGCTGGCCCGCCTTCGCCGCCTCCCGGGGGCGGGTCGGCGGGGGTGCGCTGGAGGAGTCGCTGCCCGAGCTGCACGCGCTGCGGGTGCTCAGCTGGGACCGCGGCGACTGTGTCGCGGTTCCGCCGCAGGCCGTCCGCGCGGTCCTCGCCGCCGCGCGGCGCCGGGGCGGGACCGTCGTCGTCGACCTGCCCCGCCGCTTCGACGACGGCGTCGCCGAGGTGCTCGCCCAGCTCGACCTGGGGCTCCTGGTCGTCCCCGCGGAACTCCGCGCCGTCGCCGCGGCCGGACGCGTCGCCTCGGCCGTCGGCATGGTCCTGCGGGACCTCCGCGTCGCCGTCCGCGCGCCGTACGTACCCGGCCTCGACGACCACGAGGTCTCACGGCTGCTGCGGCTCCCGCTGGCAGGTGAAGTCCCGCTGGACCCGGCGCTGCTGAAGGCGGACACGGGGCGCAGACCGCCGGGCGCGGCTGCCCGGGGGCCGCTGGGGCGATTCTGCAAGGAGTTCTGGGAGCGGGCGTTGGTGGAGGGAGGCGGGGGTGATCGGGGGGTTCAGGGGGCGGTGAGGTGAGCGGGTGCGGGTGCGGGTGCGGGTCGGTGGGTGGGGCGGTGCGGCCGGCCGTAGGTGCGGGGTGTGTGTAGCGCGTTTGTTCGGGAGTTGTCCGTGTTCTTCGTTCTTCGTTCTTTGTTCTTCGGGAGGAGAGAGTCGTGAGTGTCGAGTTGTTGGACGGGGTGCGGCAGTGGCTGGCCGTCAGTGGGGGTGAGCCGACGCCGGCTCGGGTGGCTCAGGCCCTGCGGGAGCAGGGGCGGGTGCTGGGGGACGCCGAGGTGCTCGGGGCGGCGGATCGGTTGCGGTCGGAGCTGGTGGGGAGCGGGCCGCTGGAGCCGTTGCTGGGGGACGCGTCGGTGACCGATGTGCTGGTGTCCGCGCATGACCGGGTCTGGGTGGACCGGGGCGGCGGGCTGGAGCTGACCGGGGTCGCGTTCTCCGATGCCGCTGCTGTCCGGCGGCTCGCTCAGCGGCTCGCCGCTGTCGCAGGGCGGCGGCTCGACGATGCCCGGCCCTGGGTGGACGCGCGGCTGCCCGACGGGACCCGGCTGCACGCGGTGCTGCCGCCCGTGGCCGTGGGGTGCACGTGCCTGTCGCTGCGGGTCGTACGGCCCAAGGCGTTCACGCTGGACGAGCTGGTGGCCGCCGGGACCGTGCCGCCGGGCGGGGACCGGGTGCTGCGGGCACTGCTGCGGGCGCGGCTGTCGTTCCTCGTCAGCGGCGGGACGGGGACCGGGAAGACCACGCTGCTGAGCGCCCTGCTGGGACTGGTCGGGCCGGGGGAGCGGATCGTGCTTGCGGAGGATTCGGCCGAGCTGAGGCCCGATCACCCGCACGTCGTACGGCTGGAGAGCCGGCCCGCGAACCAGGAGGGCGCCGGGCTGGTCACGCTGGAGGACCTCGTACGGCAGGCGCTGCGGATGCGGCCGGACCGGCTGGTCGTGGGGGAGGTGCGCGGGCCCGAGGTCCTGGACCTGCTGGCGGCCCTCAACACCGGCCACGAGGGCGGCTGTGGGACGGTCCACGCCAACGCCGCGTCCGGCGTGCCCGCCCGCCTCGAAGCGCTCGGCACCGCCGCCGGGCTCGACCGGGCCGCGCTGCACAGCCAGTTGGCGGCGGCCCTGTCGGTCGTCCTGCACCTCGTACGGGACGGGAGCGGGCGGCGCAGGATCGCCGAGGTGCACGTCCTGGAGCGGGACCCCGCCGGGCTCGTACGGACCGTGCCGGCGCTGCGGTGGGGCGCCGAGGCGTTCGTCCAGGAGACCGGGTGGGCGCGGCTGCGGGAGCTGCTCGGGGGTGAGGGCGCGTGACGTCGGCGTACGAGTTGTCCCTGGGCGCGGCCGTCGCGTGTGCCGGGGTCGTGTTCTGGACCGTCGGGGAGCAGCGGCAAGGGGTCCGGCGGGCTCGGCTGCTGCTCGCCGGGGGCGGGGTCGTCGTGGACGGAGGGTGGGACGCCGGGCGGGAGTGGCGGCGGGTGCGGGAGCGGTGGCGGGCCGAGTGGTGGGCGCCTGTTGTCGGGGTCGCCTTCGGGGTGTTCGGGGCGTCTGCGCTGCCGGTGCTCGCCGGGGTCGCCGCGGTGCCGCTCGTACGGAGGCTGCGGCTGGCCGCCGAGGCCCGCCGGGAGCGGGAGAGCCGGGTCGACGCGGTGATCGGGCTGTGCGCGGTCCTCGCCGGGGAGGTGCGGGCGGGGCGGCAGCCCGGGGAGGCGCTGTCGCTGGCCGCGCGGGAGTCCGCCGGGCTCGACGAGGCGCGGGCGGGGGTGCTGGCCGCTGCGCGGTTCGGCGGGGATGTGCCGGCCGCCCTCGCGGTTGCCGCTCGGCAGCCCGGCGCGGAGGGGCTGCTGGGGCTCGCCGCGTGCTGGCGGGTCGCCGTCGACCAGGGGGCCGGGCTTGCTGCCGGGCTCGATCGGGTGGAGGAGGCGTTGCGTGCGGAGCGGGACCAACGGGCGGATCTGCGGGCTCAGTTGGCTGGGCCTCGGGCGACCGCGGTGATGCTGGCGGGGTTGCCGGTGGTGGGGCTGGGGCTGGGGGCGGCGGTCGGGGCGGATCCGTTGGGGGTGTTGCTGCACTCCGGGGTGGGGGTGGGGTGCCTGGTGGTGGGCGGGGTGTTGGAGGCGGCGGGGGTGTGGTGGGTGGCTCGGATCGTTCGGGGGGCGGAGGTGGGGTGAGGGGCGCGGGCGGGGTGGAGGGGTGGGGCTTTGGGGCGGGGGGTGAGGGCGGGGTTCGGTTCGGGGGGTGACGGGGCGAGAGGTCGGTTCGGGTCGGGAGGTGACGGGGCTGGAGGTCGGTTCGGGTCGGAGGTTCGGGAGGTGACGGGGTGCGGCAGGTCGGTTCGGGATGCGGAGTTCGGGAGGTGAGGGCTGTGCGGTCTGTGGGGGCAGGCGGTGGGCGGGGAGTTTCGGAGGGGTTCGGAGAGAGGCGGTGTGACGTGTCGGGCGTGCTGGGGTTCAGGCGGTTCGTGGTGTTCGGAGAGGTGGTGGCCGGGTGAGTCAGGAAGTTGTCCACAGGCTGGGGGTGGCTCTCGGGGTGCTTGCGGTGCTCGGGTGGGGGCTGCGGGGTGTGGAGAAGGTTCGGCGGGAGCGGAGGGTTCGGCGGCGGCTCGCGGAGTTGATGGCTCTGCGGATGGTGGCCGAGGCGAGTGTGCCGAGGGTGCGGGTGTGGGAGCTGGGGCGGCGGTGGGGGCTTGAGGCGGGGGTTGTGGGGGTCGCCTGGGTGCTTGTCGGTGGGGGGCTCGGGGGCGTGCTCGGGGTGGTGGGGGCCGTCGGGGTGTGGCGGTGGCGGCGTGGGCGCGAGAGGAGCGCCGGGGAGCGTGGGGAGGTGGTCGACGCGGTGGCTGCGGCTCGGCAGCTTCCCTTGGCCGCAGATCTGCTGGCCGCGTGCGTTGCCGCCGGGGCCGGGCCTGTCGTCGCGGCTCAGGCTGTGGGGGAGGCGCTGGGCGGGCCTGTGGGGGAGGGGCTTGCCCGGGGGGCCGCCGAGGTGCGGCTCGGGGGTGAACCCGGGGACGCGTGGGGGCGGTTGGCCCGGGTGCCGGGGGCGGAGGGGTTGGCTCGGCTTCTTGAGCGGGCCGATGTGTCCGGGGTGCCTGCGGCCGGGCCCGTGGCGCGGCTTGCGGCGGACGCGCGGGCGGAGCGGTTGCGGTCGGCCACGGCTCGGGCCCGGCGGGCCGGGGTGTTGGTCACGGCTCCGGTGGGGCTGTGTTTTCTGCCGGCGTTCGTGGTGATGGGGGTGGTGCCGGTGATGGTCGGGCTGGCGGGAGGGGTGATGGGTGGGTGATCGCTGTGGGGTGAGGGCGGGGTGAGTGGTCGAGAGCGGTGTGAAGCGAATGAGAGATGGACTGTTGGAGGTCGGGATGTACCAGGTTGGAATGGGTCGGGCCGGGATGGGACAGGCCGACGTGTGGCGGGCTGCGCGGGCTCGCGTGCGTGGGTGGGGGTGTCGGGTGCGTGCCCGGAGGGGTGGGCGGGATGCCGGCATGGCGACCTCGGAGTACGCGGTCGGCATCTTGGTCGCCGTTGCGTTCGCGATGGCCTTCTACAAGGTTGTGACCAGCGATGCCGTGTCCGGGCAACTGGCGGCGATCGTTTCGAGGGCGCTCAGTGCGACGGTGTGAGCGGGATCGGGGGTTCGTCACCGCCGAGGCGGCCGTGGTGTTGCCTGTGCTGGTCGCGTTTGCGATGGCGTTGGTCTGGGGGCTGCTTTCGGTCGTCGTGCAGATCCGGTGTGTGGACGCGGCGAGTGCCGGTGCGCGGGCCGCTGCGCGGGAGGAGACCGAGGAGGTGGTCGTCCGGGTGGTCCGGGCGACCGCCCCTCGGGGCGCGCGGGTGTCGGTCGGGCGGGAGGGGGATCAGGTTCGGGTGGTCGTCGTCGCCAAGCCGGTCGGGTTCGGGGGGTTGCCGTTCGAGGTGCGGGAGGAGGCTGTTGCCGTGGCCGAGGGTGTGGAGCGGTGAAAGGGGGTTCTCGGGACCGGGGGTCCGCGAGCGTGTGGGGGGTCGTGGTCGTCGCCGCGCTGTGTGTCGTGTTCGGGGCGGTGCTGGCGCTGGGGCAGGCCGTCGTCGTACGGCACCGGGCGGCCGGTGGGGCGGACCTCGCGGCGCTGGCGGGGGCGGGGAGGGCGCTGGAGGGGGCGGGGGTGGCCTGTGAGCGGGCTCGGGGGGTGGCTCGGGCCCAGGGTGGGCGGGTGGTGCGGTGTTCCGTGGCGGGGGGTGTCGTGGATCTGACGGTGGCGGTGGGGGCGGGGCCGTTCGAGGCGGAGGGGCGCGCTCGGGCGGGGGTTGTGGGGGAGGGAGGTGAGGTCGGTGGGTGAGTGCGGGTTCGTCGCGCGCTGGTCGCGCCCGCGCGGCGGAGCCGCACACCGGTTCGGCCCCGCGCCCCAAGGGAGTCGGGCCGCTCGCCGTCTTGGTTGCTCCGCTTCAGCCGCCTTCCCGTGCCTTCACGCCCCCGACCCGCCCCCATGCCGCCCCGCACGCCCCCGCCGCACCCCTTCACGCCCCCCGCAGCAGCTCCCCCAACAGCCGTATCGCCCCCCGCTTGTGCAGCGGCTCGTTGCCGTTGCCGCACTTGGGGGACTGGATGCAGGACGGGCAGCCCGCCTCGCAGGGGCAGGACTTGATGGCCTCCAGGGTGGCTGTCAGCCAGGTTCGCGCCGTGTGGAAGGCGCGTTCCGAGAAGCCCGCGCCGCCCGGGTGGCCGTCGTACACGAAGACCGTCGGCAGGAGCGTGTCCGGGTGCAGGGGGATCGAGACGCCGCCGATGTCCCAGCGGTCGCAGGTCGCGAAGAGGGGGAGCATCCCGATGGAGGCGTGCTCGGCGGCGTGGAGGGCGCCTCCCAGGATCTCCGGGGAGATGGTGGCGTGGTCGAGCTGGGATTCCGTCACCGTCCACCAGACCGCGCGGGTGCGGAGTGTGCGGGGCGGCAGATCCAGCTTCGTCTCGCCCAGGACCTCGCCCGTCAGGACCCTGCGACGCAGGAACGACACCACCTGGTTCGTCACCTCCACCGAGCCGTAGTGCAACGTCCCCTCGCCCCAAGGGATCTCGGCGTCGACGGACAGCACCGCGACAGCCGTCGTATCGCGGGCGATCGTCGAGTAGGGCGGGTCGGCCTCCTCGACCAACGCCGTGGAGTCGTCGAGATCCAGCGCGCGCACGAGATACGTACGGCCCTGATGCAGGTGCACAGCCCCTTCGTGGACGCTCGTGTGCGCGGACCCGGCGTCGACGGTGCCGAGGAGCCGCCCCGTACCCGCCTCGACGATCTGGACCGGCGTACC
The DNA here is from genome assembly GCF_055409605.1 of Streptomyces saintjeani. NCBI lineage: Bacteria > Bacillati > Actinomycetota > Actinomycetes > Kitasatosporales > Streptomycetaceae > Streptomyces > Streptomyces saintjeani. The sequence goes on from NZ_CP189624.1 coordinate 5,225,517, forward strand.
CCCCTCGCCCCGGATGTCGGCGAGGTCGGCGGCCCGTTCCCGGCGTGTCCAGTGCCACGCCTTGGTGCGCCGGCGCAGCAGCCGCGCGGCCTCCAGCTGGGGGAGGAGGTCCTTGACGGAGGGGCCGAAGAGCGAGAAGTCCTCCTCGGTGAGCGGAAGTTCCGAGGCAGCCGCACACAAGTGGGGCGCCAGGACGTACGGGTTGTCGGGGTCGAGGACCGTCGACTCGACGGGCTGGTCGAACAGCGCCTCGGGATGGTGGACGAGGAACGTGTCCAGCGGATCGTCCCGCGCGACGAGGACCGCGAGCGCCCCCTCACCGCCCCGCCCCGCACGCCCCGCCTGCTGCCACAGGGACGCGCGGGTACCGGGGTACCCGGCGATGAGGACGGCGTCGAGCCCGGAGACGTCCACGCCCAGCTCCAGGGCCGTCGTGGCGGCCAGTCCCAGCAGCTCCCCGGAGTGCAGCGCCTGTTCGAGCGCCCGCCGCTCCTCGGGCAGGTATCCGCCCCGGTACGCGGCCACCCGCCGCGCGAGCGACCGGTCGACCTCGGAGAGCCGCTCCTGGGCGATGACGGAGATCAGCTCGGCCCCGCGCCGGGAGCGCACGAAGGCGACCGTACGCGCCCCCTGGACCGCGAGGTCGGTCAGCAGGCCGGCGGTCTCGGCTATCGCCGTACGCCGCACCGGAGCGCCCTTCTCGCCGTGCAGGTCGGTCAGCGGCGGCTCCCAGAGGGCGAAGACCAGCTCGCCGCGCGGGGAGGCGTCGTCGGCGACCTCGACGACCGGCAGGCCCGTCAGACGCCCGGCGGTGACCGCGGGCTCGGCGGCGGTCGCGGAGGCCAGCAGGAACACCGGGGAGGAGCCGTACCGCGCGCACAGCCGCCGCAGCCGGCGCAGGACTTGGGCGACGTGGGAGCCGAACACGCCCCGGTAGGTGTGACATTCGTCCACCACGACGTACTTCAGGGACTTCAGGAACGAGGACCAGCGCGGGTGCGAGGGGAGGATGCCGCGGTGCAGCATGTCGGGGTTGGTGAGGACGTACGTGCCGTACTGGCGGACCCACTCCCGCTCCTCGACCGGAGTGTCACCGTCGTACACGGCAGGACGCACCGCGGTGCCGAGAGGTTGTGAAAGTTCCTTCACGGATCGGAGCTGATCCGCCGCCAGCGCCTTCGTCGGCGCGAGGTAGAGGGCTGTCGCGCCACGGCCGTTGGGGGCCTCGGAGCCGTCCAGGAGGGCCGACAGGACCGGTACCAGATAAGCCAGCGACTTGCCCGAGGCGGTGCCTGTGGCAACGATCACCGACTCGCCGTCCAGGGCGTGTTCGGCGGCCAGTGCCTGGTGCGCCCAGGGGTGCTCGATGCCGTACTCCTGTACGGCCGCGACCACTTCCGCGCGGATCCGGTGCGGCCAGACGGCATGACGGCCCGCGCGCGGGGGCAAGTGCTCCGTATGGGTGATGCGCGAGGCACGGTCGGACCCCGCGGCGAGGCTGTGCAGCAGCGCCTGCGGCGAGGGTCGATCGGATCGGTGATTCTTTGCCATCGGCACCGAGTGTGTCACCGGCGTGACGGACAATGGAGCGAAGGCGTCGTGCACGCCTGCCGGTAAGTGATTGAATGCCATCGCGGCTGGCGAACCGTCCAGGGGCTCCTGCCTAGGTGTCCCGAGGGGCGACCGCTCGATAGCAAGGTGCTGGAGGATCCGTGGACCTGTCCCTGTCGACCGAGACCATCGGCGATCGCACGATCGTCAAGGTCGGTGGCGAAATCGACGTATATACCGCGCCCAAGCTGCGCGAGCAGCTGGTCGAGCTGGTGAACGACGGGAATTTCCACCTCGTCGTGGACATGGAGGGCGTGGACTTCCTCGACTCCACCGGGCTCGGCGTCCTGGTCGGCGGCCTCAAGCGTGTGCGTGCCCACGAGGGCTCGCTGCGCCTGGTCTGCAACCAGGAGCGCATTCTGAAGATCTTCCGGATCACGGGGCTCACCAAGGTGTTCCCGATCCACACCTCGGTCACGGATGCCGTCGAGGCCACCGACTGACCTCCGCCCACCAGCGGTACGACGAACTGAACAACCGGGGGGACCGGGCCGCCGTACACCGGCGGTCCGGCCTTCCCACAAGCACGCCCGTAGTTCCGAGGGGGACGCATGGCCACCGTTGAACTCCGCTTCAGCGCGCTGCCCGAGCACGTCAGGACCGCCCGACTGGTGGCGGCAGCGGTGGCGCGCAGGGCCGGAGTGGACGAGGCCGTACTCGACGAGGTCCGGCTCGCCGTCGGCGAGGCATGTACGCGCGCGGTGGGGCTCCACCAGAGCGCGGGCCTCACCGCACCCGTGCAGGTCGCGCTGATCGAGGAGGAGAAGCAGTTCTCCATCGAGGTCGGCGACGAGGCGTCGGTCACCGCCCCCGGTGACGGTCCGTCGGGCGGCGCGGAGACCGAGGAGGACGACATGGGCCTCGCGGTCATCAGCGGGCTCGTGGACGACGTCCAGGTCACGCCGGGTCTCATCCGGATGACATGGCCGACGACACCGGCGTAATACGACAGCAGTACCGAAGGGCCCCCTCAGCGGGGCCCTTCGGCATGTGCGGACCCGGTGATCAACACTTACAGTGGATTCGTCAAAAGAATCTTAATGCCCTCGCCGCATTACTTGACGCAGCGGCGAATTCTGCCTGCCGCGCACTGTATTGATCGGGTTCCGGTACCTACAATCCGTCCACATCTCAGGAGCTCAGCCCAAACGTCAAGGAGGACGAATGGCGGAGCTGACCGACGGAAATCGTGTCCTGGTGGCGGTGATCGCTGTCGTGGCGCTCGCCGCCCTGGTGGTCGCGGGTGTGCTGGTGCGCCAGGTACTGGCTGCCGGCGAGGGCACCGACAGCATGAAGAAGATCGCGGCGGCGGTCCAGGAAGGCGCGAACGCGTATCTCGCCAGGCAGTTGCGCACGCTCGGCGTATTCGCGGTGATCGTGTTCTTCCTGTTGATGTTGCTCCCCGCCGACGACTGGAATCAACGGGCCGGAAGGTCGGCTTTCTTTCTGGTCGGCGCGGGGTTCTCCGCGGCCACCGGCTATATCGGCATGTGGCTCGCGGTGCGCAGCAATGTACGGGTCGCGGCGGCGGCCAGAGAAGCGACTCCGGCCGAGGGGGAGCCGGAGAAAGATCTCACCGCTGTATCGCATAAGGCGATGAAGATCGCATTCCGTACCGGCGGAGTCGTCGGCATGTTCACCGTCGGCCTCGGCCTGTTCGGCGCCTCCTGCGTCGTCCTCGTCTACGCGGCCGACGCCCCCAAGGTCCTGGAGGGCTTCGGCCTCGGCGCCGCTCTCATCGCCATGTTCATGAGGGTCGGCGGCGGCATCTTCACCAAGGCCGCCGACGTCGGCGCCGACCTGGTCGGCAAGGTCGAGAAGGGCATCCCGGAGGACGACCCCCGCAACGCCGCGACCATCGCCGACAACGTGGGCGACAACGTCGGCGACTGCGCGGGCATGGCCGCCGACCTCTTCGAGTCGTACGCCGTGACGCTGGTCGCCGCGCTGATCCTCGGCAAGGCCGCCTTCGGCGACGCGGGGCTCGCGTTCCCGCTGCTCGTCCCGGCGATCGGGGTGGTCACCGCCATGATCGGCATCTTCGCGGTGGCGCCCCGCCGCGCCGACCGCAGCGGCATGAGCGCCATCAACCGAGGCTTCTTCATCTCGGCTGTGATCTCCCTCGCACTCGTCGCCGTCGCCGTCTTCGTCTACCTGCCGGGTTCGTACGGCGACCTGGACGGCGTCACCGACACCGCGATCAGCGGCCGGGGCGGCGACCCGCGGATCCTCGCGCTGGTCGCCGTCGCGATCGGGATCGTGCTGGCCGCGCTCATCCAGCAGCTCACCGGCTACTTCACGGAGACCACCCGCAGGCCCGTGCAGGACATCGGCAAGACGTCCCTCACGGGCCCCGCGACGGTCATTCTGGCCGGGATCTCCATCGGCCTCGAATCGGCCGTCTACACCGCCCTCCTGATCGGCCTGGGGGTCTACGGCGCGTTCCTGCTCGGCGGTACGTCGATCATGCTCGCCCTGTTCGCGGTCGCGCTGGCCGGGACGGGGCTGCTGACGACCGTCGGCGTCATCGTCGCCATGGACACCTTCGGGCCCGTCTCCGACAACGCGCAGGGCATCGCGGAGATGTCCGGCGACGTCCAGGGCGCGGGCGCGCAGGTGCTCACCAACCTCGACGCCGTCGGCAACACCACCAAGGCCATCACCAAGGGCATCGCCATCGCCACCGCCGTACTCGCCGCCTCGGCGCTCTTCGGGTCGTACCGGGACGCCATCACCACGGGCGCGCGGGACGTCGGCGAGCAGCTCAGCGGGGAGGGCGCGCCGATGAGCCTGATGATGGACATCTCGCAGCCCAACAACCTCGTCGGGCTGATCGCCGGCGCGGCCGTCGTCTTCCTGTTCTCCGGGCTCGCGATCAACGCCGTGTCCCGGTCGGCCGGTTCGGTCGTCTACGAGGTGCGGCGGCAGTTCCGGGAACACCCCGGGATCATGGACTACACCGAGAAACCCGAGTACGGGCGGGTCGTCGACATCTGTACGAAGGACGCGCTCAGGGAGTTGACGACGCCGGGTCTGCTCGCCGTCATGGCGCCCGTCTTCGTCGGGTTCACGCTCGGCGTCGGGGCGCTCGGCGCGTACCTCGCGGGGGCGATCGGGACGGGCACGCTGATGGCCGTCTTCCTCGCGAACTCCGGGGGCGCCTGGGACAACGCCAAGAAGCTCGTCGAGGACGGCCACTACGGCGGCAAGGGCAGCGAGGCACACGCCGCGACCGTCATCGGCGACACGGTCGGCGACCCCTTCAAGGACACCGCCGGGCCCGCTATCAACCCCCTGCTGAAGGTCATGAACCTCGTCTCCCTGCTGATCGCTCCCGCCGTGATCAAGTTCTCGTACGGCGTGGACAAGAGCGTCGGGATACGGGTGCTGATCTCGGTGCTGTCCCTCGCGGTGATCGTGGGCGCGGTGTACGTGTCCAAGCGGCGCGGGATCACGGTGGGGGACGAGGAGGAGTCCGAGGAGGCGACAGGCGCGCACCATAGGGCGGCCGTTACGTAAGTTCTGTACAGAACGTCGTCCCTATAGGGCGGGCGGTCCGTGCGTGGGCCGTCCGCCCTTGCGCGCCGTGAGGCTTCTCTCCCGGGAACGGGGGAGCGGGTGTGGGGGACAAAGGTCCCGATAGTCCCCTATAGAGGCCGCTCTCCCGGCGGTGCGGGTCCGGTCGGCGTGTATGTTTCCGTGGCCGAGAGCCAAGGAAGGGACCGATCCGGTGAACAAGAAGCTTGCGGCCGTACTGTCCGGCGGTGCGGTCCTGATACTGACGCTGTCGGGTTGCAGCAACCAGAAGAACAACGAGGTCGACAAGGACCTCGTCGCCTGGGCCGGGAAGCTCTGCTCCGACATCCCCGCCCTCAAGGCCAAGATCGACACGGCCGGTGCCTCCATCCAGAAGGTCTCCACCAACGGCCTCCCGCCGAAGGAGGTCCAGCAGACGCTGTCCCTGGCGTTCCAGCAGCAGGCCGACGGCTACAAGGGGCTCGCTGACGCCATCAGCTCCGCCGGGGCGCCGCCCGGGGTCGAGGGCGGCGCCACGAAGCAGCAGAACGCCGTCACGGCGCTCACCTCGCTGTCCACGTCGTACGCCGGGCTCAAGACCAAGACGGACGCGCTCGACACGAAGAGCGAGGCCAAGTTCTCCGTCGGGCTCGAAGCGGTGGCCTCCGACCTGAAGACGCTCAAAACCAGCGACACGGCGCTGACGGACCTGGAGACCGGGGACGTCAAGCGGGCGATGGTGGAACAGGACACCTGCAAGCAGACGGCGGCCCCCTCGGCACCGGCCGACGCGGGGACGCCCTCGGCACCGGCGGCCTCGCCGTCGCCGTCGGGGTCTGCGACGGGTCCGGCCAAGGGGTCGTCGCCGTCGGCTTCCACGGCGGGCTGAGGGCCGACGGCCGCCCACGCACGCGTACGGCCGGCGGGACTCGGAGGGGCCGCTCGACAACGTCCGCAGCCGCCCACGCGCGCGTACGGCCGACCGCGAGCCGCACCCGCGCGTGCGTACGGGGGACAATGAGCGGGTGAGTGAAGTCACCCCCTCCCCGCTGCCCTCGTCCGACCACGTCGATGTGACCGTCCGGCTGCGGGAGGCGCTGCTCGCGGCCTCCTTCACCGCCGACGGGCTCCTCGACCTGCTCGGCGCCCCCGCGTACACGGCGCTGGCCCGCAGCGAGACGGTGCCCGCGGTGCGCGCGACACGCGGCGACACGCCGCTGGAGGCCCTCGTACGGCTCTTCCTGTTGCAGCGGACCGTGCCGCACGCGCGCGTGGCCGGCGTGCTGCCGGTGGACGCGTGCGTCGAGAGCGGCTGGCTCACGCGCGCGGGCGACACGGTCGCGGCGACCGTCGACGTACGGCCGTACGGTGGGCCCGACGGCGAGGACTGGTTCGTCGTGTCCGACCTCGGGTGCGCGGTCGGCGGGGCGGGCGGCATCGGGAAGAGTGCCGACGCCGGTGTCGTGCTCGGCGTCGGCGGCGCCTCCACGACGCTCGCCGGGATCACCGTCCGCACGCCCGTGGGCGCCGCGCTCGACCTCGGCACCGGGTCCGGCATCCAGGCCCTGCACGCCGCCCGGCACGCCACGCGCGTGACGGCCACCGATCTCAACCCGCGCGCGCTGCACATCACCGCCCTCACGCTCGCCCTGTCCGGCGTCCCGGCGGCCGACCTGCGCGCGGGCTCGCTGTACGAGCCGCTGCGCGACGACGAGTCGTACGACCTGATCGTCTCCAACCCGCCCTTCGTGATCTCCCCGGGCGCACGCCTGACGTACCGGGACGGCGGGATGGGCGGCGACGACCTGTGCCGCGCGCTCGTCCAGGGCGCGGGCGTGCGGCTGAACGAGGGCGGGTACGCGCAGTTCCTCGCCAACTGGCAGCACGTCGAGGGCGAGGACTGGCAGGACCGGCTGCGCTCGTGGATCCCGCGCGGGTGCGACGCGTGGGTCGTCCAGCGCGAGGTCCAGGACGTCACCCAGTACGCCGAACTGTGGCTGCGCGACGCCGGGGACCACCGCGACGATCCGGCGGCCTACGAGGCGCGCTACGACGCCTGGCTGGACGAGTTCGAGGCGCGCAAGGTGAAGGCCGTCGGGTTCGGGTGGATCACCCTGCGCAAGGCCGCCGCCGCCGAGCCGTCCGTCACCGTCGAGGAGTGGCCGCACTCCGTCGAGCAGCCGCTGGGGGACGCGGTCCGCGCCCACTTCGACCGCGTCGACTACCTCCGCGGCCACGACGACGCGGCCCTCCTCGCCGCGCGGTTCAGGCTGGCCGCCGAGGTCGTCCAGGAACAGGTCGGCCTGCCCGGCGCCGAGGACCCCGAACACGTCGTCCTGCGCCAGCACCGGGGCATGCGCCGGGCCACCAAGGTCGACACCGTCGGCGCCGGGTTCGCGGGCGTGTGCGACGGCTCGCTGGCCGCCGGCGTGATCCTCGACGCGATCGCCCAGCTCCTCGGCGAGGACCAGGTCGTCCTGCGCGACCGCACGCCCGCGCAGATCCGGATGCTGGTGGAGCAGGGGTTCCTGGAGCCGGTGGCCGGGGACTGAGGCGGGGCGCTCGACCTCGGCCTCGGCCCGCGCGCGGAAGTCGGCCGGAAAGGCACCCGCGCGCGGGTGGTGTGTGCCCGGCGTGTGCGTCGGTGCGCCGGGTTTCGTCCGAGGGCCGAGGGAGCGTCGGGGCCGTGTTCACCTGAGGTTCGCCGGGGTGCCGTCCGGGTGTGGCAGGGTCCGGCGCAGCCGCACGCGCGTGCGGGGCGACGAGGGGGCGTGGACGGACATGGAGAGCGGGCCGGCGGTCTTCGCGGGGGCGGTGTTCGCGCTGTTCGGGGGCGGGTTGTTGGTGTGGACGACCGTACGCGCGCGTCAGCGGCAGCCGGTCGCCCAGGGGGTCGGGCAAGGGGTCGCGGTGACGTTCGCCACGGCCGCCGCCGTGGCGTCGCTGGCCGTCGCGGCGTGGTGCCTCACGCGGGTGTGAGCGCGCGTCCGGTGCGGCGCGGGGACACCGCGCGCGGGAGCGCCGTACCGGTCGGCGGGGTGGGGCGGCGGTGGCCGTCCTGAATACGTCGGTCGGGACTCCGGGCGGCAGGAATGGCGGTAGTCGGGTTACCGTTCGAGTGGCCGTTGCGGGCTTTTCCCGTTTGACACGGGGGCGGGAGGTACCGTCACACTCCGCAGCGTCACCATGACCGTGCCCCGGGACGAAGCCTGGGGAGGCCCCCAGCGTCGATCCGGAGAGAAGAGCGAAGTTGTCCCCGACAAGCGAGACCGCGAAGGGCGGCAGGCGACTCGTCATCGTCGAGTCGCCCGCCAAGGCGAAGACGATCAAGGGCTATCTCGGCCCCGGATACATCGTCGAGGCCAGCGTCGGGCACATCCGCGACCTTCCGAGCGGCGCCGCCGAGGTGCCGGAGAAGTACACCGGCGAGGTGCGCCGCCTCGGCGTGGACGTCGAGAACGACTTCCAGCCCATCTATGTGATCAACGCCGACAAGCGCGCGCAGGTCAAGAAGTTGAAGGACCTCCTCAAGGAGTCCGACGAACTCTTCCTGGCCACCGATGAGGACCGCGAGGGCGAGGCCATCGCGTGGCACCTCCAGCAGGTCCTCAAGCCGACGATCCCGGTCAAGCGGATGGTCTTCCACGAGATCACCAAGGACGCGATCCGGGCCGCCGTCGCCAACCCGCGCCAGCTCAACCAGAAGCTCGTCGACGCCCAGGAGACCCGCCGCATCCTCGACCGCCTCTACGGCTACGAGGTCTCGCCGGTCCTGTGGAAGAAGGTCATGCCGAAGCTGTCGGCGGGCCGCGTCCAGTCCGTCGCGACACGACTCGTGGTCGAGCGGGAACGCGAGCGCATCGCTTTTCGTTCTGCTGAGTACTGGGACCTGACGGGGACCTTCGCGACCGGCCGCGCCGGGGACTCGTCGGACCCGTCGTCGCTGGTCGCCCGCCTCCAGACCGTCGACGGCAGGCGGGTCGCGCAGGGCCGCGACTTCGACTCCCTGGGACAACTCAAGAGCGAGCAGATCCTCCACCTCGACGAGGCGAACGCCCGCGCCCTGGCCGCCGCCCTCCAGGAGACCCGGTTCGCCGTCCGGTCGGTCGAGTCCAAGCCGTACCGCCGCTCGCCGTACGCCCCCTTCCGTACGACGACCCTCCAGCAGGAGGCCAGCCGCAAGCTCGGCTTCGGCGCGAAGGCGACCATGCAGGTGGCGCAGAAGCTGTACGAGAACGGCTTCATCACCTACATGCGTACGGACTCGACGACCCTCAGCGACACGGCGATCAACGCCGCCCGCGCGCAGGTCACGCAGCTGTACGGCGCCGACTACCTCCCCTCCGCCCCGCGCACGTACGCCGGCAAGGTCAAGAACGCGCAGGAGGCGCACGAGGCGATCCGCCCCTCGGGTGATCGTTTCCGCACCCCCGCCGAGACCGGCCTGACCGGCGACCAGTTCCGCCTCTACGAGCTGATCTGGAAGCGCACGGTCGCCTCCCAGATGAAGGACGCCACCGGCAACAGCGTCACCGTCAAGATCGGCGGCACCGCCGCGGACGGCCGGGACGTCGAGTTCACCGCCTCCGGCAAGACGATCACCTTCCACGGCTTCCTGAAGGCGTACGTCGAGGGCGCGGACGACCCGAACGCCGAACTGGACGACCGCGAGCGGCGCCTCCCGCAGGTCACCGAGGGCGACCCGCTGACCGCCGAGGAGATCACGGTCGACGGGCACGCGACGAAGCCCCCGGCGCGCTACACCGAGGCGTCCCTCGTCAAGGAGCTCGAAGAGCGCGAGATCGGCCGCCCGTCGACGTACGCGTCGATCATCGGGACCATCCTCGACCGCGGCTACGTCTTCAAGAAGGGCACGGCGCTCGTCCCGTCGTTCCTGTCCTTCGCCGTCGTCAACCTCCTGGAGAAGCACTTCGGGCGGCTCGTCGACTACGACTTCACCGCCCGCATGGAGGACGACCTCGACCGCATCGCACGCGGTGAGGCGAAGTCCGTGCCGTGGCTCAAGCGGTTCTACTTCGGCGAGGGCACCGGCGCCGCGGGCGGCGCGGCCGACGCGGGCAACGGCGACGGGGACCACCTCGGCGGGCTCAAGGAGCTGGTGACCGACCTCGGCGCGATCGACGCGCGCGAGGTGTCGTCGTTCCCCGTCGGCAGCGGGATCGTCCTGCGGGTCGGGCGGTACGGGCCGTACATCGAGCGCGGGGAGAAGGACGCCGAGGGGCACCAGCGCGCGGACATCCCCGAGGACCTCGCGCCCGACGAACTGTCCGTCGAGATGGCCGAGGAACTCCTCGCGAAGCCCTCCGGGGACTTCGAGCTCGGCACCGACCCCGTCTCCGGGCACCAGATCATCGCGCGGGACGGGCGCTACGGGCCGTACGTCACCGAGGTGCTGCCCGAGGGGACGCCGAAGACCGGGAAGAACGCGGTCAAGCCGCGCACCGCCTCGCTCTTCAAGTCGATGGCCCTCGACACGGTCACCCTCGACGACGCGCTCAAGCTGATGTCCCTCCCGCGCGTGGTGGGCGCCGACGCCGAGGGCGTCGAGATCACCGCGCAGAACGGGCGCTACGGGCCGTACCTCAAGAAGGGCACCGACTCGCGGTCCCTCCAGACCGAGGACCAGCTCTTCACGATCACCCTCGAAGAGGCGCTGGAGATCTACTCCCAGCCCAAGCAGCGTGGCCGGGCCGCCGCCAAGCCTCCGCTGAAGGAGCTCGGCGCGGACCCCGTCAGCGGGAAGCCCGTCGTCGTCAAGGACGGCCGTTTCGGGCCGTACGTCACCGACGGCGAGACCAACGCGACGCTCCGGTCCGGCGACAGCGTCGAGGAGATCACCCCCGAGCGGGGCTTCGAACTCCTCGCGGAGAAACGGGCGAAGGCGCCGGTGAAGAAGACCGCGAAGAAGGCGCCCGCCAAGAAGGCTCCGGCGAAGAAGGCGGCGGCTACGAAGACGGCTGCCGCGAAGAAGACGGCGGCCAAGAAGACGACCACCGCGAAGAAGACGACGGCTGCGGCGGCTGCGGCGAAGAAGAGCGCTGCTTCCCGGGCGGCTGCGGAGGACTGAGCGAGGGACAGGGTCCCGTGTCGCGCCGAGGGTGGCGTGGCGCGGGGCTCTGTCGTTTTCGGGTGCGGGGGACGGGTGCGGGGGAGTGGTGAGGGTCTGGTGGGGTTTCGGTGGGGGCCGAGGTCGGGCGAGAGTGGTCGTATGGGGTGGGCTGTCAGTGGGGGCGGATAGGCTGAAAGCATGACGCGAGCCGAGCAGCCGACGGGCCTTCACCCGGCAGAGAATGACGCCCTGGTGGTGGACTCACGCGAGCGCGCCGTGCGGGCGTTGCTCAGGCAGCCGCAGTTGCGGCGGTTGTGGAGTGCGCAGCTGGTGGGCGGGGTGGGGGATGCCCTCGCCGTCCTCGTGCTGGTGTTCCTCACGCTTCAGGCCGTCGTCGCCCAGGAATCGCTGGGCGGCGGATACCGCGGCATGGCCCTGTCCGTGGCGCTCGTGCTCGGCGTGCGCGCCGCGGCCACCGTCCTGTTCGGGGCCGTCCTGCTCGGCCCGCTGACCTCGCTCACCTCCCCCGACGGCCCGCTGGACCGCCGCTGGACGATGGCGGGTGCGGACGGCGTGCGCGCGGTGCTGCTGATCGTCGCGCCCCTGTGGATCGACTGGACGCCGGGCAACGCGCTGGTGCTGCTGCTCGCGACGGTCTTCGTGACCGGCGTCGCCGAGCGGCTGTGGACCATCACGCGCGAGGGCGCCGCGCCCGCGCTGCTGCCGGCGCCGCCGCCCGAGGGGGCGACCGTACGGCCGCTCCCGGACCACATGGACGCCCTGCGCCGCCTGTCGCTGCGCACGAGCTTCGCGGCGATCCCGCTCGGCGGCGCCGTCCTGATCGCGGCCGGTCTGGTGAACGTCCTGCTGGGCGCCGGTGTCGCCTGGTTCGACCAGCACCAGGCGGCGCTCGCGTCGTACGTCGCGGCGGGCCTGTTCGCCGCGTCCCTGTCGGTCGTCTCCGCGCTGGAACTGCCCAAGGTGCGCACCCCGCGCGCGCGGTCCCCGCTGGAGGGCCTGCGCCGCCCGCGCGCGGGCACCGGCTCCGAGACCGGCCGCACCGGCGCGATCCCGCTGCTGGTGACGGCCTGCGGCGCCATCGCGGGCGCGATCGCCGCCGCCGTGGCGGTGTCGGTCCTCCAGGCCGTCGACCTGGGCGGCGGCCCGATCTCGTACGGCCTGCTCGTCCTCGGCCTGACCGGCGGAGTCGTCGTCGGCATCCGTACGGCGGCCAAGATCCTGCCCGCGCTGTCGCGCCGCCGCCTGCTGGCGCTGGCCATCGCGGTCACCGGCGTGGCGCTGCTGGCCGCCGGGCTCGTCCCGGACAACGCGACGGTCCTGCTGCTCGCCGCCCTCGCGGGCGTGGGCGCGGGTGTCGCCGCCAACACCGGGCACGCGCTGCTCGACCAGGAGACCGAGGACAGCCGCCGTGCGCGGGTCACCGAGCACCTGCACGCGGTCGTCCGGGTCTTCGTCGGGTTCGCCGCGCTGATCGCGCCCCTCGTGGCCGCGCTGATCGGCCCGCACCGCCTGGAGAGCGGCCGGTTCGTCTTCGCGCACGGCGGCGCCGCGTTCACCCTGATGCTGGTCGGCGCGCTGCTGCTGCCCGTCGCCGCGCTGGTCCTCGCCAAGGTCGACGACCGCTCCGGCGTCCCCCTGCGCCAGGACCTGCGCGACGCGCTCCTCGGCGGCTCGGAACCCGCCACCGCGCCCGCCACGACCGGCTTCTTCATCGCCCTGGAGGGCGGCGACGGCGCCGGCAAGTCCACCCAGGCGGAGGCGCTCGCCGAGTGGATAAGGGCCAAGGGCCACGAGGTCGTCCTCACCCGCGAGCCCGGCGCCACGCCGGTCGGCAAGCGGCTGCGCTCGATCCTCCTCGACGTCTCCTCGGCCGGCCTCTCGCACCGCGCGGAGGCGCTGCTGTACGCCGCCGACCGTGCCGAGCACGTCGACACCGTCGTACGGCCCGCCCTTGAGCGCGGCGCCGTCGTCATCACCGACCGGTACGTCGACTCCTCCGTCGCCTACCAGGGCGCCGGGCGCGACCTGTCGCCGGTCGAGATCGCGCGCATCTCGCGCTGGGCGACCGACGGTCTCGTACCGCATCTGACCGTCCTGCTCGACGTCTCGCCGGAGACCGCGCGCGAGCGGTTCACCGAGGCGCCGGACCGGCTGGAGTCGGAGCCCGCCGAGTTCCACGCGCGCGTGCGGTCCGGTTTCCTCACGCTCGCCGCCGCCGACCCCGGGCGCTACCTCGTCGTCGACGCGGGCCAGGAGCCCGAGTCCGTGACGACCGTCGTCCGCGCGCGGCTCGACCAGCTGCTGCCGCTGTCCGAGGCCGAGATCAAGGCCCAGGAGGAGGCGCGCAGGAAGGCCGAGGAGGAGGCCCGGCGCAAGGCCGAGGAAGAGGCCGCCCGCAAGGCCGAGGAGGAGCGCCTGGAGCGCGAGCGCCAGGAGCAGCTCGCCAAGCTCCGTGCCGAGGAGGAGGAGCGCAAGCGGCGCGAGCTGGAGGAGGCGCAGCGGCGCGAGGCCGAACGGCAGGCCGAGGAGGCGCGTGTGCGCGCGGAGGAAGCGCGCAAGCGGGCCGAGGAGGAGCGGGTCCGGCTCCTCGCGGAGGAGAAGGCGCGCGCCGAGGAAGAGGCGCGGCGTGCCGCCGAGGCGGAGCGGCGTCGTCAGCAGGCCGAGGAGGAGGCGCGGCTGCGTGCCGAGGCCGAGGCCCGGCGGGTCGAGAAGCAGCGGCGCGCGGAGGAGGCGCTGGTGCGGGCCGAGGAGGCGCGTCGGGCTGCTGAGGCGGCGGCTGCCGCTGCTGCGGCCGGGCCTCGGACGCCGGCGCACGGTACGCCTGTCGCGGGTGGGGGGTGGCCCGCCGTTGGCGAGCCCGGGACCGGTGCGGGGGCGGTGAGTTGGCCTGCCGCGCGTGGGGGTGCCGGGGGGGCTTCCGAGGGGCGGGATGTGCGGACCGAGTCCGGGGAGTCGGCGGCTTGGCCTGTGGCTCGGGGTGGGTCCGGTGCTGGGTCCGGTTCCGGTTCTGGTGCTGGTTCTGGGAAGAAGGGGGGCTGGCCTGCTGCTTCCGAGGCGATCACCGTGCCTACGCCCGCGGTGACGCCGGAGGAGGCTGTGCGGGGGCGGGACGTCGAGGAGACGGCTGTGCTGCCGCCGGTTCGGTTGGTGAAGGACGACGTGGCTTCGGGGCTGGGGGACGTGACGGCCGAGCTGCCTCAGCCGTCCGCTTCCGCGCGGCCGTCCTGGGCTGTGGACGCCGATGCGGAGGAGACGGCTGTGCTGCCGCCGGTTCCGGGGGCTTCGGCGGGGGAGCGGCCTGCCGATCGGGTGCCGCCGGGGTTCTTCCGGGAGGAGCGGGAGGACCGTACGCGGGAGTTGCCTCAGGTCGATGAGAGCGGGGCGCCTCGTCGGCGGCCTCGGTCCGACTGGGCCGAGGAGACGCCGTTGGACGATCTGCCGTCGTTGGCCGATGAGTTGCTGGGGTCTCGGCGGGATGACGATGAGGGGCGCCGGCGGTAGGCAGGCGCGTCACGGGGCGCCGCATCTGCCGTAAGGCGGGTGCGGCGCCTTCGTGGTTTCTCGCGCCCGCGCGGCGGTAGCCGCAGATCAGACACAGCCCCGCGCCCCTGAAGATGTGGGCTGGTCTTCGTTTGTCAGTGGCGCCACGCACAATGGAACCCGCAGCGCCGAGTGGGACGAAACGGAAGGTGGTCGGCCAGGTGAGTGTGTGGGACGACCTTGTCGGGCAGGAGCGGGTCAGCGAGCAGTTGGGGGCCGCCGCTCGGGACGCCGACGCGTTCGTGACCGCCGCCACCACCGGTGCGCCGCCTCCCGAGGCATCGTCGATGACGCACGCCTGGTTGTTCACCGGGCCTCCCGGCGCCGGTCGTACGCAGGTGGCGCGGGCGTTCGCGGCGGCGTTGCAGTGCGTCAGTCCGGACCGGGCGCTGGGGGGCGCGCCGGGGTGCGGGTTCTGCGACGGGTGCCATACGGCGTTGATCGGGACGCACGCGGACGTGACGACCGTCGCCGCCGTCGGTACGCAGATCCTCGCGGAGGACATGCGGGACACGGTCAGGAAGTCGTTCACGTCCCCGGCGACCGGCCGCTGGCAGATCATCCTCGTCGAGGACGCGGAACGGCTGAACGAGAAGTCGGCGAACGCGGTGCTGAAGGCCGTCGAGGAACCGGCGCCGCGTACCGTCTGGCTGCTGTGCGCGCCGTCCCTCGAAGACGTCCTGCCGACGATCCGCTCCCGCTGCCGGCACCTCAACCTGAGTACGCCGTCCGTCGCCGCCGTCGCCGACATGCTGGTCCGGCGCGAGGGCATCGCGCCGGACGTCGCGGCCTCCGTCGCGCGCGCGACGCAGGGGCACGTCGACCGCGCGCGGCGCCTCGCGACCGACCCGGCCGCGCGGGAGCGGCGCGCGTCCGTGCTGAAGCTGCCGCTGCGCGTCGGTGAGATCGGCGGCGCGCTGAAGGCCGCGCAGGAACTCGTCGACGCGGCGGCCGAGGACGCGAAGGTGCTCGCCGAGGAGGTCGACGTGAAGGAGACCGACGAGCTGAAGGCGGCGCTCGGCGCGACCCAGGGCAGCCGGATGCCGCGCGGCACCGCCGGGGTGATGAAGGACCTGGAGGACAAGCAGAAACGCCGCCGGACCCGTACCCAGCGCGACAGCCTCGACCTCGCGCTCACCGACCTCACGGCCTTCTACCGCGACGTCCTCGCCCTCCAGCTCGGCACGCGGGTCGCCCTCGCCAACGCGGACGCGGAGGACACGCTGGAGCGGCTCGCCCGGGAGGGGTCCGCGGAGGCGACGTTGCGGCGGATCGAGGCGATCGGGGCGTGCCGGGTGGCGCTGGACCGGAACGTGGCGCCGTTGCTGGCGGTGGAGGCGATGACGATGGCGCTGCGGGCGGGCTGAGGTTTTTCGGGCGTGCCTCGATCGCCTTGACGTCACCGCGAGTTGACTGACCGTCACTCGTACGGGGTGAATCCTGGGCGAATCGTGTTCATGTCGTCGCTCAGCGTTACTCTCGGTGTATGAGTCTCAGCCGCCTCCTCCGACCCCCCACCGTCCTGATCGCGTCGCTCGCCTCGGCGGCGCTGCTGCTGAGCGGCTGTTCCGCCGGGGGTGCCGCCTCGGTGGCCGACGCCGCGCGGGCCGAGCTGGTGGCGCTGCCGAAGGCCACGCCGGCCGAACTGTCGTCGTACTACGGGCAGAAGCTGCGGTGGCGCAGCTGCGGGGTGCCGGGCTTCGAGTGCGCGACGATGAAGGCGCCGCTGGACTACGCGAAGCCGGCGCAGGGGGACGTCCGGCTCGCGGTGGCCCGGAAGAAGGCCACGGGTCCGGGCAAGCGGCTGGGATCGCTGCTGGTCAACCCCGGCGGGCCGGGCGGCTCGGCGGTCGGCTACCTCCAGCAGTACGCCGGCCTCGGCTACCCGGCGCCGGTGCGCGCGCGGTACGACATGGTCGCCGTCGACCCGCGCGGGGTCGCGCGCAGCGAACCCGTGGAGTGTCTCGACGGGCGCGCGATGGACGCGTACACGCAGACCGACACGACCCCCGACGACCAGCGGGAGACGGACGCGCTGGTGGGGGCGTACCAGAAGTTCGCGGAAGGCTGCGGCGCCGACGCCCCCAAGCTGCTGCGGCACGTCTCGACCGTCGAGGCCGCGCGCGACATGGACATCCTGCGCGCGGCACTGGGCGACCCGAAGCTGACGTACGTGGGCGCGTCGTACGGCACGTTCCTCGGCGCGACGTACGCGGGCCTGTTCCCCGGCCGCGTCGGCCGCCTCGTCCTCGACGGCGCGATGGACCCCTCCCTGACCGCCCGCCGGATGAACCTCGACCAGACCGCCGGCTTCGAGACCGCGTTCCAGTCGTTCGCGAAGGACTGCGTACGGCACCCCGACTGCCCCCTCAGCGGCACGCCCGCGCAGGTCGGCGCGGGCCTGAAGGCGTTCTTCCGGCGCCTCGACGCGCACCCGATCCCCACGGGCGACGCGGACGGCCGCAAGCTGGGCGAGGCCCTCGCGACGACCGGCGTGATCGCCGCGATGTACGACGAGAGCGCGTGGGAACAGCTCCGCGAGGCCCTCTCGTCCGCGATCCGCGAGAACGACGGCGCCGGTCTCCTCGTCCTCGCCGACAGCTACTACGAACGCGACTCCACGGGCCGCTACGCCAACCTCATGTCCGCCAACGCGGCGGTGAACTGCCTCGACCTCCCCTCGGCGTACTCCACGCCCGACGAGGTGCGCGCGGCCCTCCCCGCCTTCGAGAAGGCGTCCCCCGTCTTCGGCGAGGGCATGGGCTGGGCGTCCCTGACCTGCGCGTACTGGCCGGTGGGCGCGACCGGCACCCCGCACCGCATCACCGCGCAGGGCTCCGCGCCGATCCTCGTCGTCGGAACGGTCCGCGATCCCGCGACGCCCTACCGCTGGGCCGAGTCCCTCGCGGGCCAGCTCTCCGCCGGGCACCTCCTCACGTACGACGGCGACGGGCACACGGCGTACGGGCGCGGCAGCAAATGCATCGACTCGGCGATCGACGCCTACCTCCTCACGGGAGCCGTCCCAGCGCCCGGCAAGCGCTGCTCCTGACCCCATCAGGGGTGGTCGGAGCACCCTTCGAAACTGTGTAGACTTAACCCCGTTGCTGACCGCACCATGGTGCGGACGGCGTGCCGCCTTAGCTCAGATGGCCAGAGCAACGCACTCGTAATGCGTAGGTCTCGGGTTCGAATCCCGAAGGCGGCTCTGTAGAAGCCTCAGGACTCACTCGCCGTGACCTGAGGCTTTTGCTTTTCCGTCCCCCGCGTCGGCCGACACAGCCCCCTCCGTTCGTGCCACCAAATCCAAGGGGTGCGCGAGGGGAGCGCATGAGCGCGGAGCCTGTGCAGAGGGGTGCGCGCGGGAGGGCGCGCCATCGCCATGGAACGGTCCGGTCAGATCACTTGGCGATTACACCGGTTTTGTGGAAAGGCTCCAACGTCCGCTTCTAGGCTGGGGACTGTGGCAGAGCTGATGGACCTGGTTCCGTTCAAGACCCTCGTGACCCAGACGAGCGCTGTACTGCTGACCCGTGGCGTCGAGGTGGAGTCGACATCGGTTCAGGGTGTCGCGGCCTATCTCGTCGAGACCATGGCGCGACAGACAAGAATGGATCTTGAGGAAGCGGTCCATCTGGTGACCCCGGAAGCCGCTGCCGAGATCATCATGAAGGCGGCGACAGAACACGATCAGGGAGCCGCCGGTCCTCATGCGGTACGGCCGGTACGGATCGACGACCGCACGGTCAACGTTCCCGTCGAGTCGCTGGGGCATCTGGTCACGGCCGCTGCGCAGGCCGGGAAGTACGCGAGCCTCAACGACGACGGCGCGGCAGCAGCTCATCTCCTGGACCTCGCTACGGAGATCGGTGCCGCGCTCGTGAAGCGTCATGCCGGCGGGGCGGCGGAGATTCCGGTGGGGGTGCTCGACGAACTGGCGGTGTTGGTGGACAGCGTTGCCGACCGCGTGGAGGAGGAAGGCTGGAGCATCTGTCCCTGCGGGGAGGAGCACAGCCAGGACAAGGTGGATTTGGGCACCGTAGCGGTCATGCGTCGCCATGCAGCGCTCGCCCGCGGTCTGCGCGAGCAGGCCAATGGATGATCTCGAAGATCAAGGGGACTGCTGGCTCGGAGCAAGGCGACGTGGAGCAGCTTTGCCAGTGTGGCCGCGAGACATCGGCCGACTCTCGGTTCTGCCGATTCTGTGGCCGCGACCTGCGCGAGAAGTCGCTCTGCCGCACATTGAGCCTGTGCTCCGAGTACACCTTCGGGCGGTTGTCTCACGGCCATCGGAAAGGCCAGGCACCCGGCGAGGTGGGGCTCACCGAACATCATCTGACGACCATCAGCATGGAGCACGCGGACCGCGTGGCAGTCCGCTGGTTCACGGGCACTGAGGAAGCCACGAACGGCGCGGACTGGGAATGGTGGTTCTATGCCGGAGACATCGGCTTCGGCATGAGGGTCCAAGCTAAGCGCGAGGAGTGGGACGGTACTTACAAGCTTCGGTACCGGCCCAACAAAGGGCGCCTGCAAAGCGACCTCCTGATCGAGGACGCTGTCGCCTCAGGGTGCTTGCCCGCCTACGTGTTCTACAACCGTCGGAGCTGGCAGTCAGACCTCCTGCCAGGGTCACTGGCGGGCTGCCGCCACGGCCCCGTTGGTGAACGACAGTTTGGGTGCACCATCGCCTCTGCCCTCGTCGTGCAGCGGGCCTTGCTCCTCAGCCGGGCCCGCACTTCGTACGTGAAGGACCGGAGCCTGCCGTGGCACCGTGTTCTGTGCGATGAGAATGAGTCCGAGGGCCGGAGGGCGGAGGCGCCGTATCGGCGAGTGAGGGACCTTCACCGGGCAGCGGTCAAGGAACTCCAAGTCGCCTTGAACGAGGAGTACGGTCCCCTCACGGTGAGGCCTGACGTGCCGTCGCGGCCCGCTAGGCCCAGGGCCAGTGGGCGAGTTCAGCCCACTGAGACCGAGGATGTTCGGCGAATGGAACGGGACGCCCTCGACCAGGAACTCGGCTTGGCGGGGGCCGCCGGCGAGCAGCCTCGCGACTTGAGGCAATGGCCGCTGTACCGGCGCATGAAGGAAATCGCGGAGCGCCCGCCATCCGAGCTGCCGAACCGCGTGCGAGGCATGATCCTTGGAGATGACGCCATCGCTCCGGATGAGCGAGCCGCTGGTGCGGTTCTCGTGAACCTGGAGGCGGATAACTAAGGGAAAGCGGAACCCGGCGCCCAACCGACGCGACAACCTGTCCTAGGCCCGGAAAATCCTTGCTACACAAACACAGAATCTCCGTCAGTACACCGACGGAGACTCATTGACGATCGAGGTTCGAAGGCCGATCTGGTTCCTGTGCCCAATCCGGGGACCGGCACTGGAACTGCAAGAGATTAGGCTGAGCACTAGGTGTTGCTGTCATGTGTAGAAGATGTCGTTTCGGTCTGATTCTTCAGATCTTGACTTCGTAACTCACCCCAAGCGCCTCTAGGTGACTCCTCAGCCTTTTTATCACCCCCAACAGATAATCATCGATATCGTCCGAGAATGGAATCCGGTTATTGGATTGATTCTCTCCCCGTTCCCATGATATGCGCAGCAGTCTTATGCGTGCGATGAATTTACTGAGAATGTCCGGCGGAGGGAATGACTCGTACAGTCCAGCCTTTGAGGTCAGGATATTTTCGATCTCGCTGTTGATTGCTAGTATCTGCTCAATGGCCTCTATTCTAGTAAGGTCACCACCTGCCTTGACGTCTGTAATGTGGTCGACGAGCCGCCATCGAGTACCATCGTCTTGCTTATCGGGTAGAAGATCGCGCAGACTCTCACTAGCACGCCTGCGCATGTAAATTGGTCCGTATAGTTCATTTAGTTGCTGACGGAGGAAATCCACGTTGCGTTGTCTTTCTGTATGCGCCGTTTGAGACCTAGTTGACCTCCAAGCAAGCGCCGCCGCCGAAATTGCCGCGATAGCCGCGATCCCGGCCGCAACAAGTGTTACCCACCACTTTGTATTAGCGGTCTCGCCTGCTACCCAGGAAAATACGGATATCATTGAATCCTCCTAGCGTGCGAATTTATCCACATGCTTCCGCTCATTCCGGGTTCTGCGGTAGTGGATAGAATTTCATAACCTGAGGAATCCAGGGCGTTGCTCACCTCTGCCTCTGAATAGAGGTGGAACCAACGGTCGCCCACCTCATGGCATTTTTCCCAGCCTTCCCCTGTGCCATGGCGTACTGCTACAAACAAAATTCCTCCCGGCTTCAGGACGCGCCTAAATTCCGCAAGCGTGCGTGCCGCTTGCCCCGTAGACAGGTGCACAAGGGAAGCGCATGACCAGAGACCGAAAAAGCTCATGTCCTCGAAGGGGAGCGCCCGGAAATCTGATTGGATGAGTGGGGTCGACGGCGACTGAGCATGAGCTATCTTTAGGAGGCCGTGTGACAAGTCACAGCCTGCGACGCGGACGCCCTCCCGCCTTAGGGCTTCGCAGTCCCGCCCCGCGCCACAACCGACGTCTAGGACCCAACCATTCCGATTTGGCAGTGAATTCAGAAAGCGCTGCCGATGCGTGCTCAAGTCTGCCTTCTTGAATCGTGCAGCATATTTTTCTGCTCTAAGGTCGTAGCTTTTAACGGTCTTCTTGAGGCGACTTTCGGTGAGAGGTTCTTCCATGGCGGATGCGTCGCTTTCGGAAATCGCTTGGAGGGTGGATTTATATAGCCTGCCGTCAGATCAGCTGAGAGGCGACTTACTCAAGCGCGCATGGCAAGCTGATGTTTGGCCGCACCCATTCACCGAGTCAGTGACCTTGTGACCTTGTGGAGTGATCCACGTTGTCCTCTCCCTGTCGCGGCCTCCTTAGTAATAGGCTAGCTTCCTTGGCTTCTGACCGCATCTCTCGCTTATTCTTCCTGTTGGTAGTGGCATGCCCCGTGGACATGAGACGCAAGGTCCAGAAATAAGTTGCTGCTCTCCGAGGGGGCGCGCAAAAAAGATCACTTCAGTCCGATGAGGCGAACGGGCTGGCCATCAGAGAACCGTGGTTGACAGGGTCAGCACAGCGGCGGGGACAACTCTGTATTGAGGCTGGTCCTTTATAGCTTGTGGAGCTCACGGTGCTACCGGTGCCACAGGCCAAAGGATCAACGGCAACGAGATCGACTACTTTCTTCCGAAAGACGCCAGCGCGAAGCGCCTGGAGGAGTTCAAGACCGCATACGGTCTACCCAAAAGCACAGCACTCTTCAACGTGCAGCATCAAGCTCAGCAATCCGTGTCCGGATTTCCGTGATGGAATTTTGTATGTCGTCGTCAAGGTCTCGAGGGAAGGAGACCCTCGGTCCTTCGAGGTCGCCTTTCTTACTCCATGCGACCTGAAGTTGCCTTGAGTGAGAAACGAATTTTTGGAAGCTTTCGGGTGGCGGGAATTTGTCCACTAGTCCAAATTGTGAAACCAGTAGATCCTCGATAGTTTTGTTGATCTTGATTATTTCTTCGATCGTCCCTATCTTGCTTTTCTCGTCCTCCGCGATTATCTCGTCGATGTGATCAACGAGGCGCCAATCTTGCGGTCGCTCCCCACTCGCATGCAAAGTAGCGTACAGACTCTTGCTAGCCTGCCTTAGCATGTAGAGCTGCCCGTATAGGTTGTTCAACTGTCGTCGACAGTATTCGATTCTCCGTTCGACTCTTACTGCTTCCCTCTGTCTATTGGCGGTTTTGGTTGCAATGACAGCAGCAACGATGGCGGCGACGGCTGCCACAACGGAGGCGATCACTTGGGGGGAGAAGATGTTACTCGTGACCCAGGGGCTACCAGCTTGCTCAATGCCGACCTGCATGTGATGTGCGCACTTTTCATTCATTGCGACCCCTTCGTGGCGAACACGCTGATCCAGCTGCCTCGAATCAAACCTGGCTCGATAATCGATGTTTCGATCGAAAATCCAGCCTCATCGACGATGTTCTCTACTTCGTCTTTAGCGTACAGCTGGAACCATCGGGCCCCGCCGGCTCCATCGTCTCGCCATTCGTTTCCTGACCCATGGCGAACAGTTAGGAACAGAATTCCTCCTGGTGTCAGGATACGCTCAAACTCCGAGATTGCCTTCCGGAAGCCTGGTGGAGGCATGTGAACCAAGGAAGCGCAAGACCAAACCCCTGAAAAAGATGCATCTCGAACAGGAAGTTTCCGAAGGTCACTCATAACTAGTTTCTGGCATCCGGCTCCCCGTGCCAATTTGAGTAGCCCCATTGAGAGGTCTACGCCCAGAACCTCTAGCCCCCTGGATGACAGCTCAACGTAGTCCCTGCCGCTACCGCAACCGGCGTCCAATACGGATGCATTGCCGTAGGGGAGCATAGAATGAAATCGAGAGATATGACTTCTCAAAATGGTGGTCGAGAATCTATTGCTGTACTCTCGCGATGTGGCATCGTAGCTGTTGATAGTGCGGGTCAGAAATTCTTCTTCAGCTTGCATGTGCGGCCTCGTGTTGGCGCGTCTAGATGACTACTTGATTCCCCAGACTCGCAAGCCTGAGACGTGGATGGTGGGTCAAAAAGTGGAATGTGTGATGAATTTCAGCATTTGGGATATTTGTATATATTTCTCCTTTTGGTTATGGATAGTCGCACCTGAGTCTCGCGCGCAGCAACTTTGACCCCACGCGCATGTGCGGCGCGCTGTTTGATCAGTGAGCGGATCGCGCTCGGAGCGCGAGGCACGAGCTTGACCACGGCCTCTGCCGCCGCACGCGCCAGATCGTCGAGGACGGACTGGTAGATGTCGCGCGTGATGCGGCTGTCGCTGTGGCCCAGCGTCTCCGAGACCACCTTGATGTCGACACCTGCGGCGAGCATGAGGGTCGCGGCGCCGTGACGCAGGTCGTGCAGGCGGATGGGCGGCAGTCCGGCTTCGGCGACGAGCCGCTCGAAGAGATCGGAGATCTTGCCCGGGTGGAGCAGGGAGCCGTCCTCCTCGGTGAAGATGCGACCCGTGTCCTTCCAGGCGTCACCCCACTGACGCTTCTCCTCTTGCTGGAGGAGCCGACGTCGCTCCAGCGCGTCCACCGTCTCCTCGTCGAGGGCGACGGACCGGATGCCGCTGTTGGTCTTCGGAAGACCTTCGAGGATCTCCCAGCCGCCCTGGACCAGCTGGGTTGCGATCTCCAGGGAGCGTGTCCTCTTCGAGAAGTCGATCCAGCGAGGGCTGCATCCCTCGCCTCGACGCAGGCCACGGAACGAGATCAGGCGCCACATGGCATCCAGACGGTCCCCGTCGACATGGTCCAGGAACTGCCCGGTCTGTGCTGGAGTCCAGACCATCACCGGACTGGGCCTCTCGCCCGTAGCCCGCCAGTGAGCCACTCGCTCTTCGGTCCACACGAGCGCTTTGGGCTTGGTCCCGGGCTTCAGCTCGACGTGCTCGGCCGCGTTGTAGTTCGGGATGATCCGCTGTGCGATGGCGGTGTTGAGCGCGGCGCGAAGCGTGGCCCTGATGTGGTGCTGGGTGTTGACGCTGGTCACCCGACGGAAGGGCGGCATCTGGTCGATGGCTGCCTTGAGCCACTTCCTGCGGGCGCGGTTCTCAGCGCCCTTCCAGGCGATGGCCTTGAGCTCGTCGAGAGCCGCGCGCCTCTGGGCGTTCTGCTCCTGGATCTCGATGTTCGCCTCGTTGATGGCGTCGAACATGCGGTCCAGGTGGGGGACGTTGAGTTTGTCGAGTCGTACTTCCCCGAGGTGGGGCTTGAGATGAACCCGGAGGTCGCTCTCGTACCGCTTGTGTCCACCCGCGCGGAGGCGCTTCTTGCCGCCCAACCAGAGGTCGAGCCACTCGGACACCGACATCCTGGGGTTGAGGGCCTGCCCGGCGGCGAGTCGCCGACGCGTCTCGTCGTAGTCCGGCAGAGGCTCCTTGTTCTGGGCGCAGGTCTCCAGCATGTCGCTGATCGCGAGATGACCTGCTGGGTCGTCCTCGGCGGGTATGGCGAGCAGCGCACGGACCTTGTTCAGTTCCTTGGTCGCCTCAGCCGAGGTCTCGAAGCCCCTACGGCGGAACTCCCGGCGGGTGCCGTCGGCCCGGTTGCCCAGCTCATGGCGTATCGCCCACGTGCCGTGGCGCCGGTTGGCGAGTTTGGGGCACGACTTGCTGTAGTTCTTGCCGGTCTCTGGGTTGCGACACGAGCAGCGCCGGGTGGTTGTGCCGCCGGAGGTGGTGGTGCTGGTCACGCTAGTCCTGGGGGTTGGGTTAGTCGACGAACGAGAGATCGGCGGGGAGGGAGGGCGGAACCAGCCCGCGTTCCCGCATCGCCTGGCGGAACTCCCGCAGCTCTCTGCAGTCGTCGAAGGCGAGTTGCTCGTACGAGGCTGCGGCTTCCAGAAGGGTCTCGCGCCGACCCGGGTCGAGCGTGATGCTGGCCTTCCGGCGTCGTTCCTTCGCCAGGCGGGTGGATGTCGCAGCCGTGGCCACCGCGTCGCTGTGGGCGCGGAACGTGTCCAGCACCCCTCGCGCGGAGCCTTGCGGTGCGGGCTCCTCCAGCGGCGTCTCGCCGGTGAACCAGGCCACCGCCTCCCAGGTCGGGACCTCCCGGTCGGGAAGCACGGCGACCGAGGCTTCCGCACCCAAGGGGAACAGCAGGCTGATCGGTGGGACCTTGTAGACCTCGGCGAGTACGAGGAACTCCGCCAGGTCGATCGAACTGCGGCGCCCGGTCTCCAGGTTTGTGATCGTCGTCTTGGGGACTGCCAGGCCCAGGGCGGCGCACGCCTGCGCGGCTTCCGCCACAGTGAGGCCGGCGGCCTTGCGGGCCTGGCGCATCTGCTCGGCGACGCGGGCGGTGAAGCTCGGCGACCAGTCTCCATTCGTCATGGCTACAACTTACATCGCAAAAATGAGCGGCTGCAACATTCGTGGTACACGTTCTGCCATCACTGCACATCCCGGCGATCGGAATGCATCATGGCGATACTCATGGCTGGCCGCGGGATGACCCGCGAAGAGCTGCTCGCTCTGCCTGTTGCCGTCGACCTAGACACCGCCAACAAGGCGCTGACGATCGGCCGCAGTACGGGATACGCCCTCGCGAAGAGGGGGGAGTACCCGGTCTCCGTCCTCAAGTTGGGCAACGCATACCGCGTGGTCACGGCGGAGCTGCATCGGATTCTCGGGGTAGGTCCGGAGCAAACGGCTGAACGCGGGGAACCGTGTGCCTAGCCGCGGCGACGATGGATGGGCTGTGCTCCACGAGAGCTGCCTGCAGTCGGCCCGTCTGCGGCTCGCGGACTTCGAGGAGGATGGCGCCGAACACGACGCTTCCTCTGGAGCGCGCGCCGGCGCGGAGTCGAGGGGCGAAGGGCGGCGGGGTCGGGGACTGCCGTTGGCCCCGCTGCCGTGCCGGACATCAACTTGGCTGTGACATACAGGTGTTCGGGGCTGCCTGGGCCCGCTCGGCGGCAGAAGAGGTGTCAGGCCACAGGCGCCGAGCGAGAGCGGTCGCTGCGGTGGTCATCTGCGCGTGGGTGGGCTGTTCGGCCTGCGGGTCCAGGACGGTGGGCGGATGCGGGCTGTGCCCGGGACCGTGGATGATTCCCCGGTTGGCGGGGAAGCGTCCCAGGACTGGTGTCCCGTAGCGGGCGAGCTGGTCCTCGACGGCCAGGTCGAACTCGTCGGGCGGCATGTTCTGGTCGGCGGAGGTGAGGAGCAGCATCCCGGTCAGGGGGCGCTTCGGGGTCCATCGGCCCAGTTCCTGCTGCCGCCACTGCATGGCCGACTCGGCCGGCGTCAGCATCACGGCCCTGCCGTCCTGCCCGGTTGTGGCGGGGAGCGGGATGTGCCGCTCGTAGGGCTCTGCCCGGTGCACGAGGATCCGTGCGTCGGCGAGTCGGCTGAGAGACCTGTCTTCCGAGGGCCAGTCGTCATTTCTGCCGATCAGGATGACTCGGTCGTAGGTGCGTCGGGCGTGCGCCAACGCGGCGGCGACTGCCTCGCCGTCGCGGGAGACTTCCAGGGACCAGAGTTCTCCGGGTGGTGGGGCGACGCGAAGCCGCCGCCATCCCGCGACCGTCTCCGGGACCGGGGCTGTGGCCCATGCCGGCCGGCCCCGGTCGAGGAGGCCGAACCCATGGTCCGGGTCCTGGGCCAGGGCGACGGCGGTGGCCAGGCCCTGGGTCGTCCAGACGGCCGCGATCTGCTCGGCGATCCAGGACAGGTCTTCCCGGGCCACGCCGTCGGTGCGTGGTACGCCGGTGAGCTGGATGACGGCACCGTCGCGGTCCGGGACACCGCGGTCTGGGCTGCTGGGGTTGGTTTGCGGACGACTGACGCTGAGACGATCACCGACAGCCGTCAGCGGCCGTGGACCGGGCGCCTGAATGTACGAGCCGAACGAGGCTTTCCGGCTGTGGACGGTGAGCACGCCCCGCCAGCCCCACCTCCCGGGACGCGGCGCCAGCCGTACCGTGCACCCCTCGGTGTCGCAGGTGTGGTCCAGGACGCGCAGGCCGCAGCCCACGACGTGGTCCGTGAGCACCTCGATGAGCCGGGCGTCGTCGAACTGTGGCCCGGCCACCTGACGTTCCACGATCCAGTCGAGCCCGTAGTCGGTCATCCGGGTGTCCACCTGCACCCCGGCGTAGCCGGCCAGGCTGTCCCACAGGCGCGGACGCCGCAGCAGCGCACTGCCCATCGCGGAGGAGGCGCTGAGCCGGCGAACCAGACTGCGCGCGGCCGGCTCCTTCCGTTTGGGCCCGGGTTCGGGACACTGAGGATCCCACTGCACGCTGTGCCCGGCCGCACGGATCTGCCCATCGTGGGCGGCCAGCAGCGCAGCCAGGTCCTCCCCGTGAGGTCCGGTCACCCACACCGCCGGTTCGGCCGACCACCACGACTGTTCGTACAGCCAGGTGCGGAACCCGAACCGCAACCGTGCACCGTCCATCTGCACGACCAGTCCGCGCACCCCGCGCCACGGTCCCTTCTTCGTGAGGGAGGGCAGCAGCCCGAACAGCGCCTGCACCTCCTCGGCCCGCTCCACCCGCAGTACCAAGCCCTCGTCCTCCGGCCTGGCCTCCCGTACCCCGAACGGCCGGGTCTGTCCGGTCACCGCGCCCAGCGCGGAGACAAGCACCGACTCCAGCCGCGCCTGGTTCGCCGAAGCGACTGGGACCAACTGGTCGAAGCGTTGAAGTGTGCCGAGGCGCAGCCGAGCGCCTTCCAAAGACTCACCGGTGAGCTGGGCGGCGGCGTTGCTGATCTGGTCGATGCTGTACATGGCGTGTTCCTTCCAGGCCGCCCCCCGACCTGGGCAGCGAAGGCGCATGTGAACACAGCAACAACACACAGGAAATGACGAAGATCAAACGACGTAGGTTCTCTGCTGATGCCCAGTGGTCGGGGCGGGCACCCAGAACTGGCCGCGTCCGAGGCCAGGCGGGACGAAACTAACCCATGCGTCCGTCGGGCTCCAACTGCATCACATGCTTATCGCTCGACTGGCGGTACGGACCCGGTTCGTTGTCGGTCTGGACAGCCTGCAGGGCCGTGCCCTGAACAGCCGGTGAAGGCTGGCGCTGCCGGGCAGTCGCTCCGCCGACGGTCGCATTGGGACGGGGATTTTCTCGAAGGGGGTTCTTCTGCACATGACGGGTATCAAGGTGGCAATGTGTACAGGCAATACCGGGAAGTTCCGAACAGCCCAGGAGCATCTTGCTCCATGGGGCATTGAAGTGGAACAGGTGCCGCTGGAGCTGGACGAGATCCAGACGGCGTCAGTCGTCGAGATTGCGCAGCACAAGGCTCGACAGGCGTATGCGATTCTCGGGCGGCCGTTGTTCGTCGAAGACTCAGGTTTCTACATCGAGGAGTTCGGCGGCTGGCCGGGGCCTATGGTCAAGCAGGCACTTGAGGCCTTCGGACCCAGCGGACTTACGCATCTCGCAGATCTCACGGAAAGAAGGACCTGCCGTTTCGCGAGTGCCGCCGTCTACGCGGAAGCTGACGGCCAGTTGAACACCTTCGCAGAGGACACGCGTAACCCAGGAACGATTGCGGCCGCTCCCGTTCGTGGAAACAGTTCACGGTCCTGGTCCGATCTGTGGTCGATCTTCGTGCCGAGCGGCGCAGTCACGACGCTGGCCGCGTTGCCGGAGGACGAGCAGAACCGTGTGTTCGCCGAGTGGGGAAAGAGTTCGGTCGTCGCAGCCTTGGGCGAGTGGCTGGCGCAGTCTCGTTGACATTGCGACGGTGATATCACCAGAGGGATAGGGAGTCGGGCGGCCTGTGGCTCATGGTGGTCATCCGTCACTTGCCGGGCTCTCATCGGATCTCCCGGTTGTCCTGCGGGGCTGCCCGGTGAGGTCGGCGAGCGATCCGTTCGCTTAGAGGAGATCGCGTTGACGCCCTAGCTCCTGCCCATCGAGAGGTTCCAGCTATGTCTCGCCCGCTCGAAGAATCGCCCTACGCGTTCACCGTCCCGCCTCTGGTCGAAGCGGTGCCAGCGGCACGGGAGCGAGTTGCGGACCGCGCTCGGTGGCTTGGGCTGCATCTGGGCGAGGAAATGATCAACGACTTGAAGCTGCTCACCGGGGAACTGGTTGCGAACTCGGTCACGCACACGAAGGCCGCGTGTGTGGTGTGCGTACGGTGGACCGGAGAGCGGCTCCGCGTGGAAGTCACGGATGCCGACCCCACCTCGGTGACTCCGTCCCAGGCGCTGTCCACGGACGAGCATGGCCGCGGCCTATTTCTCGTCGCAGCATTGGCAACAGAGTGGGGATCGCACCCCTGCACCGCGGGGAAGACCACTTGGTTCGAGCTGGCAGTCCCCACCTCTACGAAGCACACCGCAATCTTGACGTCCTCGCAGAGCGATGTGCCTGCTGAGAGGGTGATCGTCACCTGCGCAGGCAGTGCCCACCTGGCTTTCGCGAAAGCCGTACCAATAGCTGGTGCACAACCACGAGTTGAGCATCAAGCAGCCTGAGCGACGTCGACCACGCCGCTTCCATTCCCCGAAGCCAGGCATTGGCGCCTGGTGGCCTCCGTCCTGCCGGCCCCGGCGGAGTGCGGAACGTCATCGCGGCGGGGCGGGTCCAGTTGCCACTCCAGCTCCGCGAATCGCAGGACGCATTCGGACTCGCATAGGGGCTCAACACCGCGTTACCCGCGCTCTGCTCGTGAACCGGTGTCGGCGTGCTTGGTTTGGCGGTGCTCGAAGTCGTTGAGTCTCGACACCACTTCGCGATCAGTGGGGCGGGAAAAGTCGGTGGTTTTGGCGGCACCAGGGAACGCTGGCGCCGTTGCCTTATCCGCCAATTCCGAAGGGTAGCCCCTTGCGATCATTGCCCAGCGAACGTCGTATGACGTTGATCAGCTTCACCTGCGCTTCGGCGGGTGCCTGCCTGGCCTGTTCGAACTCCTCCGGACTCAGCGGGTCATGGAGCGGGGTGCGTTCGCCTCGCTCCACCTGGTTCAGGAAGGAATTTATGGCGCGGCCGAAATTGTCGATTTCCGTCGCAACCTCCGTGGGGGCGACCAGGGTTACGCGTATCAAGGCTGCGCTCCACTCGCCCCAGTCGTAGTCCCAGCCGCGCCGGTCACCATGCGCTCGCCGGAGTTCCATCGTGAACTTGGCGTAGTGACTGAACAGCTCCTGGTAGGCGGCAAGCTGCTGATCACTGTCGGCGACGGTTGAATCGTGACCCTCTGACGGCGGATCAAAACTGACCCACTTCGTGGTCTTCTGACCAACCTGATCTTGATCGAAGGTCAGGAGAAGAGGGTGATTTCCGTGGAGGACTGGGCAGAGATCCGCAGACTGCACCGGGCCGAGCAGATGCCGATCCGGGCGATCGCCCGGCAGCTGGGCATCTCGAAGAACACCGTGAAACGGGCGCTGGCCACCAACCGGCCGCCGGTCTACTCCCGGCCGGCCAAGGGCTCGGCGGTCGACACGGTCGAGCCGCAGATCCGGGAGCTGTTGAAACAGACCCCGACGATGCCCGCGACCGTGATCGCCGAACGGATCGGCTGGGACCGTGGCATGGCTGTCCTCAAAGAACGCGTACGCGAGCTGCGGCCCGCCTATCTGCCCGTCGATCCGGTCTCACGCACCACCTATCAGCCCGGCGAGCTGGCCCAGTGCGACCTGTGGTTCCCGCCCGTCGACATCCCGCTCGGATACGGACAGTCCGGCCGTCCGCCCGTGCTCGTGATGGTGTCCGGCTACTCGCGGATCATCGCCGCACGGATGCTGCCCACCCGCACCACCGGCGACCTGATCGACGGGCACTGGAAGCTGCTGACCGGCTGGAGGGCGGTCCCGCGGATGCTGGTCTGGGACAACGAGGCCGGCATCGGCCGCGGCAAGGTGACTGGCGACTTCGCCGCGTTCGCTGGCCTGCTCGCCACCCGGATCTACCTCTGCAGACCCCGCGACCCGGAAGCGAAAGGGCTGGTGGAGCGGGCCAACGGCTACCTGGAAACCAGCTTCCTGCCGGGCCGCACCTTCACCGGACCCGACGACTTCAACACCCAGCTGACCGCCTGGCTGGCCATCGCCAACCGGCGCCAGCACCGCACCCTGGGCGCCCGCCCCGTCGACCGGTGGGAAGCCGACCGGGCCCAGATGCTCGCCCTGCCGCCGGTCGATCCGCCGCGCTGGTGGCGATTCGCCACCCGCATCGGCCGCGACCACTACATCCGCGTCGACACCTGCGACTACTCCGTGCACCCCCTCGCCATCGGCAAGAAAGTCCAGGTCCGCACCGACACCGACGAGGTCGTCGTGACCCTCGCCCCCGGCGGGGCGGAAGTCGCCCGCCATCCACGCTGCTGGGCCAAGCAACAGACCATCACCGACCCGGTCCATGCACGCGCCGCCGCCGTTCTGCGCGGCGACTACCGCCACCATCAAGCCTCCCAGGCCCAGGCCGCCCGTCGGCACAGCGCCGCCACCGCAAGTGATCTCGTCGAGGTCGAACAACGCCAACTCGACTCCTATGACCGCATGTTCACCCTCATCGAGGGCGGCGGTCAGGCCGATGATCCGGAGGTCTCCTGATGCCCGTCACCACCAAGACCACCGCCGCGGCGGGGCCCAGGACCGGCCGTCAGACTGCCGCCGACCTGTCCTTCCTGGCCCGGGCGATGAAGGCCCCGGCCTTGCTGGACGCCGCCGAACGCCTGGCCGAACGTGCCTTGAAGGAGACCTGGACACACACCGAGTTCCTCGTCGCCTGCCTCCAGCGGGAGGTCTCCGCCCGCGAGTCCCACGGCGGCGAGGCCCGCATCCGCACCGCCCGCTTCCCCGCGATCAAGACGATCGAGGAACTCGACGTCACCCATCTGCGCGGCATAACGCGCCAACAGCTCGCGCATCTGGGCACGTTGGACTTCATCACCGGCAAGGAGAACGCCGTTTTTCTGGGACCGCCGGGGACCGGGAAGACACACCTGGCGATCGGACTCGCGGTCCGCGCCTGCCAGGCCGGCCACCGGGTCGCGTTCGCCACCGCCGCCGAATGGGTCGACCGCCTGGCCGCCGCCCACCACGCCGGACACCTCCAGGCCGAGCTCACCAAACTGTCCCGCTATCCGCTGATCGTGGTCGACGAGGTCGGCTACATCCCCTTCGAGTCCGAGGCCGCGAACCTGTTCTTCCAGCTGGTCTCGAACCGATACGAGAGAGCGAGTGTGATCGTCACGAGCAACAAACCCTTCGGACGCTGGGGCGAGGTCTTCGGCGACGAGACCGTGGCCGCCGCCATGATCGACCGCCTCGTCCACCACGCCGAGGTCCACTCCCTCAAAGGCGACTCCTACCGCATGCGCGGACGCCAACTCGGACGCGTCCCCACCGCCCCACACGACACCGACTGAACACCGGCAACCAGACCCGGTGGGTCAGAACTCGACCGCCCACACCGGGTCAGGATTCAACCGCCGCCGACAACCCCAGCACCTTCCATCGAACAATCGCCCCAGGGTCGGGCAGTATTCCGGGCGGGCGGGTGCTTCGTGATGTACTGCAGATCACCGCCGCCCGGTGGATGTCCATGGTGGAGGCCGTCGGCCAACCGCTGAGGCGAGGTCCCGGGCTGGCGATACGAGTGATGGTGAGCCAGGAAGGACCGCGGTGCAACGCATCGGTCTCTACTACCCGTACATCCATTTCCGGGACGAGAAATGGATGAAGATAGCCGCCCTCTACTGGCCTCGCATGGCACGGGTGGTTCCCCGCGGCTTTCCGGTCGTCGACCACGAGACGGCGACCGCTCTCCGCACCGAGCTGGACTTCCTCGTGGACGTCGATCCGCAGGAAGCTGCCCAAG
The DNA here is from genome assembly GCF_055409605.1 of Streptomyces saintjeani. Lineage (NCBI taxonomy): Bacteria > Bacillati > Actinomycetota > Actinomycetes > Kitasatosporales > Streptomycetaceae > Streptomyces > Streptomyces saintjeani. The sequence goes on from NZ_CP189624.1 coordinate 5,258,617, forward strand.
CGGTCGCTCCGCGCTTTCTGCGTGTCCTGAATGATCACGGTACCGAATTGCGCGAGCGCTACCTGGCCGATGCAGCGCGTGGCATGCAGACAAACTCGTCCCACGAACCTCCCCACGTAGGCGGCAGTTCCCCCGTAGTGACGGTGGAGCCGACTTCGCAGACCGATCACCTCACGCTGCCGGTTGATATGCGCCCGCTCGCCGGCCTCTATTGGGACGAGCTCGAGCCCGGACTTCGCAGCGCGCTTTTCGACTCAGGACTCGCCGTCGCAACCACGCGATCCCGGCTCGCCGACCCGCTTTTCCTGCGATGGGTTGCCACCGACCCCACTCTGGCGTGGGTCTACAAGTGCGCGCTCACCGAAGAGTTGGCGCGACGCACGCGCTACGCACCGACTACCGACCAGGTCGCCGCCCACAGCGCAACGGACGGCTGGGACACCGACCGTATCGCTGAGGCCCTTCTGGACCGGCGGACCCCGGCAGTAGACAGCGACTTCGCCCGCCACATCGGGCTCATGGCGCTGAAATTCGTGCTGCCGGCGAGCCTCGACGACGTGCCTGTCGAGAAGATCATCAACCTGCGGCAGCGCTACGAAGCCGAGTTCACGGCCTTCACCAGCGCGGTTTCCGCTGCCGCCTCCGACCTGGAGGTGAACCTTGCTGGCATCGAGGATCCCCAGGCGCTGAGGGAACACCTCAAGGTCGACTTCGAGAGCCGCTTCAAGTCACCTTTGCAAGACCTCCGGAAGGCCATGAACGGGCTGCACCTCAAGACAGCCACCGGCATCATGAACTACAAATTCGAACTTGGATCCCTCACCACACTGCTCGCGACCGTGGCTGGCCAGGGGCCCGTGACCGCAGCCGGAGTAGCTCTTGGCGCAGCTACGATGCGCCAGGCAACCGCAGAAGCCCGTGATACGCAGCTGCGCAACTCCCCGGTCGGCTACCTGCTCAGGATTGAGCGCAACCTGCAACCCGCGTCACTCGTCCAACGCATCTCCCGGAGCCTCGCCCGGGGTGTCGGTACGGGTGTGTGATCGTGTCCTCGCCAGAGCAGCGGATGCCCTGGCACAGCGGCGGGATCTAATGCGGCACTTGAGGCACTGGTTGATTCAGTCAGCCTCGATCGGAACAAGGGCGGTCAACGACTCCACCGGGACCGGGTACTTGGTCTTCATGAGGTCGGAGTAGGAACGAAGTGCCCTACTGATCTGTACCTTTGTGCGCGGGGCCAGGTGGACGAGAAGCAGGTCGTAGAGCAGCTGGGTGTGGTCCTTACCGCTGGCCATCTTGCCCTGCTGCTTCCCCTCAGGAGTCTCGATCCACATGGATGAGAAGGGCGCTGCTGACATCTTCCAGTCCAGGGCTGACAGGCGCTTCATCAGCTCTTCCCACTCCAGTGTTTCCTGTTCCAGGATGTGTCGTACGGCCCGTGCAACTTGCACCTGGACTGCCGGGCGCATGAACGGGTGGCCGGCTCCATCTCGGCCCTTCGGTGCGCGCACGTCCTTGGGGGCCTGGGCGGTGAGGTAGCGCTGACGTAGGTTCCCGCAGGCATCAAGGAGATCCTGGACACGAGTCGCGAGGATGTCGTAGCTCTGGTCGAGGAGATCGTCCGTAGCCCGTTGCGTCGACTGCTCCGCGGTGCAGGGGAGGTCGAAGCCGATTTCCTTGACGACGTCATAGAGCACGCCGATTGTGCTCCAGGCTGGGCTAGTGGCGGTGATCGAGCGCTGGGCGAGGACCAGTTCGCCATCCTGGCCGACCTTGCTGAACACGAGGACGACCTTGTCCCGGCTCAGGAAGGGGTGATCGTCGAGCAGGCGGCGGGTGAGAATGGCGAAGCTGTCGTCCTCGTCGAGCGCGATGTTCTCCTGCGCGTTGGTGCTCTTGGCGTTGCGGTTGATGTTGGTGAACAACCGCCTAGTGCGTCGACGTCCGTCCGGGGTGTCGAAGTGGGGTACGACGATGACGTTGATGTCTTCGCCGCCCAAGTCGGGGTCCCGCTTGATCGCATCCTTGATCGCCTTGAGCCGGTGCTGACCGTCGAGGGCGAAGAACTGTTGCGTTCCATCGAAGGTGAGGACGCCGAAGTTGCGGTCGAGGCCGGCAAGAACTGCCTGGTTCGCGTCGTCCGTGTCCATCGATACTTCAAGGTAGTTGGGATCCCCGCCCCAGACCGCGATGATGATGGCTCCGAGGAAACGGTTCTCGTTGCTGAGCAGGTAGTCAGTGATCTGCGCTGTGCGAGTTCCGACGCCTCGCTGGATCATGGTGCCGAGGTCCTGATTCCCCCCGAGTTCATGCGCGAAGTTGATCTCGCGCGCCACCTGCGCGTAGCTCATCAAGCAGGAGTAGTAGGTCCAGTTGCCCACCTGGGCCTTGAAGGCGGGGACGAAGGTCTTGGATGCCATGTCTTCCTCGATGTCGGGATGCTGAAGTCAGCTATCGCGCAGAGCCGGTTGGGGGATGCTGCTGAGCCGGCCACGCAGCTTCGGCCGGTTCTGGTTGTTCAGAGGTGGGTTGTACAAGTTGATCAGCCGGGCCTCTAGGTTCTTGATCTTGGCGCGGTCTTCAACTGTGGCGAACCAGAACTCCAGGGGGCGAAGGGCAAGGTAGTGCGTGAGTCGGCCGGCCCGGGTGGTTGGAGGCTCCTCGGTCCAGAGGTGCTCGGGGTTGCCTCGAAGGTGCTTCTTGTAGTCCTTGTACCTGTTTCGGAGCGTGTTGCCACGTTGTCCTGATCCACCTGCCTGGCCTATGTAGAGAACCTGGTGGAAGCTGCTCCGTGAGTCGTCAGCCATCGCGAGCCTGATCGATGGGCGCCAGACGAACATGTAAAGCCCGGCCTCGTCAGGTAGTGCGCTGCCGAGGCTCTCGACCGCGAGGGCTTGTTCCCAGAGAGAGGCATGCTCCTCCAGGTCGTCCTGCAGGACTTTGTGGGCCGGGACATCGAGCATGGGAGCGATGCCGAGTCGGATGTCCAGCGAAGGGCCGGCTTCAGTGCGGTGGCGGATGACGGAGCGCTCGTGGGTGTCTGGTATCGCCATTCCTCAAGGCACTCCGGCTGCAGCGGCGGTAGATGGAGGAACATCCTTACACGCGGCACTGACAGTCGGTGCGATGAGACGAAAGTAGGCCCCGATAGTGATCAACCGTCACCATTGGGGCCTACTAGGGAACTTGGGGTCAATCAGAGGTGACAGACCGAGCAGCCGGCCTCGTCGTCATCCGAATCCAGGGCGTCGGACAGGACCTCCAGCAGAGGTCGGTTCGGCTTCACGCGCTTTGCAGCACGATCGAGCGCATCCTGATGCTTCGCCTCGATGTCTTCCCGACGCTCTATTAGCTGGTGCAGTGACTCTCCCTGTGACCAGGTGTAGTCGCGCCCCTGCATGGCGGTCCCTTGGTGCCGGATTTTCTCCTCGTACGCCACGGCCTTGTCGAACAGCTCGGGGTGACGATCCTTCAGCCCGACCCATTCATGCTTGCGCTGGAAGAAGCAGAAGTAGCAGCCCGAGCGGGTGCGCCACTCGTAGTAGCCCGGCAGACCGGTGCCCGCCTCGTCGAGGATGCGGCCGACACCTTCGCGGTCGATGCCGTCCTCGCGGAAAGGGAAGACCGCGGTGATGTTGGGCTTGGTACTGACGTAGCCGAGCCTGTTCTCGTCCGCGCGGATGGCGACGTAGGAGATCACCTCGTCCTCGCCGACCCACTCTTCCAACGGCTTGATCTTCAGGTTCTTGGTGCACCAGCGCATCTGGGGGCTCGGCAGCGTGCCTTGGTAAACCTCCAGCCAGTGATCGAAGTCCCGGTCTGTGTTCAGCCTTGTGATGGGCTTGCCGACCGCTGCCTCAAGCTTGTTGAGGTACTCGTAGGTCTCTGGCAGTTCGGCCCCGGTGTCGCAGAAGAAGTACTCCATCTCCGGCACTCGGTCACGCATGTAGATCGCCAATGCGGAGGAGTCTTTGCCGCCGGACAGGCCTAGGACGTGCCGGACCCTCTTCTTGGGAGTGGTGTCGTCGGTCATGGTCACTCCGTCCTCTCGGCTTCGGTGTTGGTAGCGGGCTCGGTTACGCGCTGGGCGAGGGCGGCAAGCAGAATGCGGGCGCCGTCCGGACCGAGCATGTTCCTAGCTTGCTCCAGGACACTGACAGCGAGGCTCTCGGCCTCCTGCCGGGACTGCTCCGGGACGTAGATCAGCGTCCGCTGTTCGACGCCGTCGTTGTCCGTGAGCGTGAGCAGGCGCGCTTGGAGGTTCTCGGTCTGGTCGGTGCTCTGTTCGCGACTCTCGTAGAGGTGGCTGACCCGGTCGAGAGCGGCAGCCATCTCCTTGACACGTCGGGAGAAGACGGCCGCATCGTTGTCGGACCAGTCGCCGAGGGCCGAGTTCGACAGCCGAACGATCAGTGGATCGAGCCAGTCATCGTCCGACAGATACTCGTTGAGCGCGATAGCAACGAAGCCGCGCAATTCCAGACTCAGGGAGACTCCGGCGAAGCCCTTGAGCCGTGCGGCAAGCTCACGGCGAAGCTTCGGCAGCGAAGAGGAGACACGGAACTCACGGCTGATGGTCTCGACGACCTCGGCACGCAGTGCCCTCTCCGCCCCGGAGAGTTCCTCCGCTGCGGCAGCGAGCCGTTCTGCGTAACCCTTGTTGCCGCTGCTGCTGATCCGGGCCTCGGGGCTGATCGGATCGAGGCCCAAGGCCTGCGGCAGCGTGTGGAAGAGCAAGTCGTCCGGGTCCTGAGCTGTGAGCAGGACGGTTCGGACAGCGATGGCGTCCTGGCTGATGCGCTTGGTGCGGCGGGCGTAGGGGGTCAGGACCATCACCCGCTCCATCAGCGCTCGGGTCACCGCGAGCAATGCTGGATTACGGAGAGCCTGAGAGCGTGGAGAGTCCACCTTCAGCGCAAGGGACAGGTTCTTTACGACGCTCTGGCGCAGGCCGTCGCCGAGCGGCGTGGACTTAACGGAGAAGCGCTTCGGTGCCTTGAGCATGCGCTCGACGATGTCGGGTGTAAGCCGGGGCAGGTATGTGCCCTCCTCGAACAGCGCTACGTCCTGGCTGCGCAGGATCAGTGCAGTGACCACCAGCAGCGGCACGGCGCCGGCCTTGACGCCGTAGGGCGGCACCATCAGGGCGCGGAAGATCTCGTCGAGATTGGTGCGCTTGTTCGCTGCGGTGAGTGACGCCTCCAGGGCCTCCCAGACCGCGAGGGTGTGCGGATGGGAGTCGCCAGGACGGGAGAAGCCGTAAGGGAACAAGGAGGTGGAGGAGTCGTCGGCGAGAGCCCCCGTGTTCTCCCGGTGCAGGCCCATGTATTCCAGGGCCCCGCTGTACATGGCACGCTCGGCTGGGTGCTTGGCGATGCCGAGATACCGTTCACCGGACTTCAGCAGCATCGCGGTGAGCAGTTCGCGGCGAGCCTTCGCACCCTGGCTGGTGAGTTCGTGGCGACCGAGCATCTCATTGCGGATGTGCGGGGTGGCCGAGAAAACGCGGTCGCAAGCGATCGAGGCCAGTCCGCTGAGGCTGCGGCCCTCGATCACCTCACCTTCGCCGTCGTCGGCGGAGATCCCCGATCGCCACAGTCGCCAGGTCGCACGCTGGGTCTGCGGGTAGAAGGCCGCGTCGAGGAGTTCCAGGAGCTCGCGTTTGGCCCCTGTTGTGCGTTCCCTGATCTCACGCAGTGCCACTGGGTCCAACGACTTGTCGAGCAGCAGCTCCTGGAGGGCTACGAGGTAGGTCGCAGCGCTTACGACGAGTTCTGGTTCCTCGGTGACTCCGAGGACCACCGGCAGCGAGGACTTGACCACGGGTCGGTCCTCGGTCGTGCCGAGGTGGAAGACGAGCAGTCCGTCAGCGTGGTCATTGAGTTCGTTCGGACCCTTGATGCTTTTGGTCTCAGGGCCGGTGACGCGGGTGAACAGGGCGCGCATCATCCCAGTGACCTGGCTGTGGCGTCCGGCGGTGAGCGCCTGCGGCAGGTACTCGCCGAGCCTTTGGATGACGTACGTGTTGTCGAGATGGTTGGTGATGTCCTTCAGACGGCCGTCGATGTCCACGTCCGTGCCGAGCCATGCCCTGTACTCACCGTTGAACTTTCGGTGCACCAGGAAGCCCCGGTCCACCAGGCTCTGCAACTGGTCCTCAAGGGCAGCGAAAGCCTTAGCGTCCGCCCCGTCCGACGGCTCATGCAGCGCAAAGTAGATCATGGCGGCAGTCGCTCGCAGAGCACCGTCCGAGTCGATCAGATTCAGCATGCCGATGGTGCGCAGCAGGTTCTGATCGGCCGTGGACAGTCCGTTGGCCTCGGTGACCCTGGCTTCGATTTCGATCCAGCGCCCAGCGTTGGTGGAGGCCAGGAGGGACGTACGGCCGGAGTCGAGGAAGAAGTCGTACAGCTGCGGCAACTGGATGGTGCTGGCCCGCTGCGGTTCGGCGAGCGAGAACAGATCCAGCGAGCGGCGGACCGTGTTGGGCTCGTCGCTGTTGAGGAAGTTCGTCAGACTGCGGTCGTGCTGGCCGATCTGAGCCGCGAGGAGAGGAGCGGCGACCGCGGTCAGCGGGTGCAGCGGGTAGAGGTCCGCGAAGTCTTGGGCCTTCAGGCCAACAACAGTGTTGAGGCCGTGATGTTCCCAGGCCTTCTCGGCAGCCACGGCCTGGGCCCGGATCAGCTTCTGGCCGGCCTCGGGAGCAGCGGACTGGTCGAGCCGACGGCGCATCAGCTGGACGGCGTCGCCAAGGTGCGGGGTGAAGGTGATGTCCTCGAACCGGCCCTGGATCTTCGCCCACTCGCGGGTCTGCAGCTCGCTGGAGCGGGCGGCGTAGTCCATGAACGACATGTGCTGCAGCGTCATCATGAACAGCGGCAGACCCTGATCGCCGGCGCTCTTCTCGGCGAGTTCCTGCAACAGGAACAGGTCGTCCTTGGTGCTGGCGAACTCGCTGTGACCGGCAAGGTGCTCAAGGGTCTTGCCGAACTCGTCGATGACCAGCAGCAGCGGCTGCAGCGCACACAGGGCCTCGACGGCGTTCAGGATGTCCTGCGGCGACGTCGTTGCAGGGTCGGTGCAGGCGGCAAGGGATGCAGCGACTGCCTTGGGCGGGCGGGTCTTCCAGCGGCGTTGAGCAGCGGTGTGGAGAGCCCGCGACAGCGTCGCGACGAGCGGCTCGCGGCGGGCCGTGGCGACGGCGCCGAGGAAGCCGGCCGGGGCGAGCTGCTCCCGGCCGGCGGGCAGGCGCTTGGCGAGGCTGGGGCTGGTGGCGCCGAGTAGGGACTCGGCTTCGGTACGGCGGACCTTGTCATAACCGAGGAGGGCATCGATGAGGTTGGTCAGGGTGGACTTGCCGGAACCGTAGGGTCCGGTGAAGGACCAGGACCGGGGACGGCGCAAATTACCGAGGGAACTCGTAACGCGTTCGAGGACGTCGACTGCACGCGTGCCGATGTAGAGAGAGTGCAGCTCGGTCTGGACGTCGCGTTCCAGATTGGTCGAGCGCATCTGTGAGCCGACCAAGGCGATGCCGGTGGGGAACTGCGGGCCACCAGGGTTCTTGCCGGCGGCACTGCGCCGCGTGGGGGTCGCGGTGGTCACACGTTCTCCTCGGTCAGGGCGAGCTGTGGCTCGACGACGTCTTGGTTCTTTCGCTCACGCTTCTCGGCGTCCGCGAGCTTGGGGTACTTGCGTGCCCACTCCTCGCGGGTGGGGAACCCCGGCCGTGACCGGACCTGGTCGTACTGATCGTCCAAGACGTCCCAGGCCAACTCGAACGGATCAGATGAGAACGCGAGGCTTTGCTGCCCGATCGCCTCGACGATCTGCAGCCCCGAGTGATCACCGGAGACTTTCTCCAGGGCGGCGGCGATATCCGGTTCGCGGATACGGAACGCGCGGCCGGGACCCCCGTGTTCGTTGGCGAGGCGGGCGAGCGAGATGGAGCCAGCACCGCGGGTTGTGCGGGCCGCGTAGTCAAGGCAGGCGTACGCCACGATCCGGGCCGGCAAAGAGGTGCGAACACCGGTGGTGAACTGCCATTCCATCTTGCCCCGCTGCCCAACCTGCTCCAGTAGCCCGAGTTCACGGAAGGGGCAGGCGAGCAAGTCCTCAAGCGCGCCTGGGGCGCCGATCTTCCCTCGGGGCGCGGGGGCGTACATCTTGGTGATGCAGTCGACGTCCTTGGCGATGGAGGCTTCCACCGGCCCTTCGGGGAAGGACAGGTTGACGTGACGCACGATCAGCTGTGTCAGATCCTCCGCTGTGAACCGGGAGAACGGCGCGATCTGGAAAGCGACATACCAAGCCGGAGCCCAGCTCTTGGCACCCGGCCGGGAGCAGAGGAGCCACCAGTGCAGCAACCACAGGCTGCCGGTCTCTTCCAAATAGGGGTCGGCTCCACGCTCGTCGAGCAGCCATCGCGCCTCCCACGTCGGGAACGACAACATGGCGCGCGAATTGGTGTCGTCGCCATAGTGCTCGCGGGTGAGCTTGAACGCTCGGGACCAGTAGCGCATGGAATAAACCATGTTCTTGCCGACGCCGAGCTGCACCGGAGCGTCATCCGCGAGGAACGTCTCAGGGTTGTCCTTCACCTGCATGTACGCCTTGTGGAGCCACCCAAAGCGCGGCGCGAACGTCTCATGGCGCGCGAAGGAGGAGTGGGCGGCTTCCGCGAGCCGAGTGTCTGACATGCGGGATTTCTCCGTGTCCGTTCAGGTTTCAGTTGGTTTCAAGGCTCATGCGCCAAATCAGATCGGGACCGACAGGAGTTTTCGCACCTTCCGCACGGCCCGGACGATGGAGGGCACCGCCCGATCCACATCGTGCTCCGTGGTGGCGTACCCCAGGGACAACCGCACCGTGGAGTCCGCTTCTTCCCGACTGCGCCCCATGCCCAGGAGCACATGGCTGGGAGTTGGTGCTCCGGCAGCGCACGCGCTCCCCTCGGAGGCCGCCACATCCGGCATGCCAGCGAGCACCGCATCAGCCGGCGCGCCGTGGAACGTGATGCTGGTAACCCCAGGAAGCCGCTGACCGATCGCGCCGTTGATCCGGCAATCGCCGGCCTGCTCAACGAGCGTGCGTTCCAGAGAGTCGCGCAACTGTGCGATTCGAGTCCCGTCACTGATCAAGTCGCGGCGGGAGGCTTCTGCCGCTGCTCCCGCACCCGCGATACCGGCGACATTTAGGGTTCCGGCCCGCCAGCCGCGCTCTTGCCCGCCGCCGAAGATCAGTGGGCGGTAGGGCAGGGCAATGCCGCGGCGAACAAACAGCGCACCGACGCCCTGCGGCCCTCCGAACTTGTGAGCTGACAGCGACAGCAGATCCACATCGCTCTCCAGCAGGTCGATCGGCAACCGGCCGACCATCTGAGTCGCGTCGGTATGGACCAGGGCGCCGGCCGCATGGGCAGCTTTGACGATCGGGGCGAGGTCCGTCAGAACGCCCGTTTCGTTGTTGGCGGCCATCAACGAAACGATCGCTACGCTACTTGCGGCCAGCGCGAGGTGGAGGCCGTCCAGATCCACCAGGCCGTCTTCGTCGACCGACAGCAGCATGAGCGACTCGGGGGCGTCGCTTGTCAGGGCCCTAGCGGTCTCCAGTACTGCGGGGTGTTCGACTGCGCTCGTCACGAGAGCCCCGCCCGCGCTGAACGCCGCACGTAGAGCGAGATTGTTCGCCTCGGTGGCCCCGGAGGTGAAGACGATCTCCCCGGGAGAGCAGTTGAGTAGATTGGCCACCTGACGACGGGCCACATCGACGCGCAGTGCCGCATCGCGACCCGAGCGGTGTGTGCTTGAGGCGTTACCCACGGTGCGCATGGCGTCAAGAGTGGCTGCGACGGCCTCGGGGCGTGTCGGTGCGGTCGCGTTGTAGTCCAGGTATGCCAGATCTGAATCAAGATCCTGTTCTGTCATGCTCCACCCCGCCTTGCGACGCTCTGTTCGCTGAGCTGGCGGAAGTCGTCGCCCGGTGCGACTGCTTCCACCAGTAGTACACCGAGATCCTAGCCGGGCGAGGATGCAGGTGTGGTAACCGGTCGGGTTTGTGCAGTTCGGTGCCCGTGTTGCATGCGCTCTTGAGAACTAATGTTCGCATGGGTGAGGGCTGATGCCCACAGCTGAAGTGGGCGCCGGGAAGATGGAGTTGAGTTCTCCGATGGCCAGATCGCATCGGCTGGTGAGAGCCGGTGGTGCGGATTCCGTCGAGGGTCCTGCGAGTGTCAGTGGTCCCCACTAGGGTTTGTGCGCAGGTCGTGGCGCACCTCATGCGCGCCGTGATGTGACGCACGCAGAGACAAGGGATCAAGGTTGCGGGAGATACTGGGTGTTCGTCAGGCAGGTACGAGTCAGGGAACACCATGACCGGATCTCCAGGCATCGCGTTTCAGTCGCTCCTCGACGCAGCTCCCGTGGCCTATGTGAGGAGGCTGCTCGGTGAGCACGCCTGCGAGCTGCTCGATCTGCTTCACGGCGGGAACGGGACCGAAGAGACTCTCCGCAAGGTTGCAGCCTCGGCCGTGTCGCCAGAACAGCTGATCAGTAACCCCGAAGAGAGAGCAGAGCTCCTGCAATTGATGCCCGATGCCAAGCGGGCGGAACTCGCTGGCCGGCTCGGCTTCGAAGGTACAGACAAACCGGGCACCTTCCTTGAGGAGCAGCCGTGGTCGCTTGAACAGCGCCGTACGCTTCTCGGCTTCCTCGGCCTGGTCGTCGACCGGGCGCCCGAGGCCCCCGTCTCCTTCCGCAGCAGCAGTCAGCCCGCCTACGCGATGTTCCCCCACCAACGGCTCGCTGCCAGCAAGGTGCGGCGCCTGCTGTACTCCGGGGAACGCCGGGCCGTGCTGCATCTGCCGACCGGCGTCGGGAAGACCCGCACAGGCATGAACCTCATCTGCGACCACCTGCGTCAGGGCGAGCCGACCGTCGTAGTGTGGCTGGCTCGTGGCCGAGAGCTTCTGGAGCAGGCCGCAGAGGAATTCGAGCGGGCATGGGGCGCCCTGGGCAACCGTGAAACCACCGTCCTTCGGATGTGGGGCGATTCTCCCACCAATCTCGATGGCCTGACGGACGGGATCGTCGTGCTCGGTCTCGACAAGGCCAGCGCAGCCGCCAAGGCTGATCCGACCTTCCTGGACCGGCTCGCCCTGACCGCCACGCTCACGGTCTTCGATGAGGCCCATCAGGCCATCGCCCCCACCTACCGCAGGATTGTCGATTCGCTCACGCTACGTAGCGACGCTAGCTTGATGGGATTGACAGCCACCCCGGGCCGCACCTGGGCCAACATTTCCGAAGACGAGAAGCTGTCCGATTTCTTCGCCCGCCAGAAGGTGATGCTGGAGATCGACGGCTACGACAACCCTGTTACCGCCCTCATTGAGCAGGGGTACCTCGCACGGCCGGACTTCCGCACCGTGGCTGCCGACTCCGGCATGCAGCTCAGTACGCGGGACAAGCAGGCACTGGCCGCATCCTTTGATATCCCCGAAGCTTTGATCGGGCGGCTTGCCGACAACGTGCAGTGGAACCTGCAGGTGGTACGCACCATCCTCGACCTGAGCCAGCATCACCGCCGGATCCTGCTGTTCGCCGCCTCCGTCGAACACAGCCGACTGCTGGTCGCCATCCTGTCCGTATTCGGACTCGACGCCGAACAGGTCACCGCCGAATCCTCACCACGGCACCGCGATCGGGTCATCAACCGTTTCAAGGGCACCGGTACTCGGCCGATGGTCTTGTCCAACTACGGTGTTCTCACAACTGGATTCGACGCCCCGGCGGCGAGTGCTGCTGTCATTGCACGACCCACCCGTTCCCTCGTGCTCTACAGCCAGATGGTCGGACGGGTCATCCGCGGGCCCAAAGCCGGCGGCACCCCGAATTGCGACGTAGTGACCGTTGTTGATCCCACACTCCCGGGCTTCGGAGACGTGGCAGACGCATTCACCAACTGGGAAGACGTGTGGAAGGCCCCATGACATCCAAGTACTCGATCGTGACGCCGGATCTAACGGTCAAGGCACTGCAGGACAGCGGCTATAAGTCGACGGCTCATGCCATCGCCGAATTGATCGACAACGGAATCGAGGCCGGCGCCGAACTTGTCGAGCTGTTTGCCGTGGAGGCCGTCGACCGGCCCGGATTGAGGGGGCGGCATCGTATCGAGAAGATCGCTGTTCTGGACAACGGCAGCGGTATGGGCGCGGAGACGCTTCGGCACTCCCTGCGTATTGGCGCTGGCACCCGCCAGGGTCGCAACGGGATAGGGCGTTTTGGCGTCGGGCTGCCCAACTCCAGCATCTCTCAGTGTGATCGGGTTGATGTCTGGTCATGGACGAACGGTCCCGATAACGCACTCCATACCTATCTCGACCTCAAGCAAATTGCCACGGGGGGCCTTGAAGAGGTACCCGAACCCAAGCCCGATAGTCTCCCAGACGAATGGCAGGCGCTGGCTGAGGGTCTCGGCCCTACCGGAACCCTCGTGCAGTGGAGCGAGCTGGAGCGGGTGCAGTGGCGGGGCGCTGAAACGACGCTCAACAACACGGAGGCCTTGATCGGACGCATCTACCGGCGTCTGATCGCGAAGGGGACGCGCATCAAGCTCGTCCCCGCCCGAGGTTGGGCTCAGCTGCCGGGCTGCCGGTATGCGAGGATCAACGACCCGCTGTACCTAATGACCCCCAGCGCAACACCCGAACCCTTCGACGTGCGACCGATGTTCCGCGCCCATGGAGGGGGGAACGCTGGCGAGATCGGCGTCGAACGGTTTTGGGTTCGAGCTCCAGACGGCAAGGATTACCCCGTCCTCGTCCGTTCCTCCATTGCGGTAGATGCCGCGCGTCGTCCCGACGTTGAGGGTGCCCGGTGGCCCACCACCATCTCGTCGAGCCTCAATCCTGGTGACACGCCTTGGGGCAAGCACGCAAGAAGGAACCTCGGCATTTCGCTGATCCGTGCCGACCGGGAACTTGACCTCGACACGGGCTGGGTCAACCCTTCTAGCCCGGTTGAGCGCTGGTGGGGCATCGAAATCGATTTTCCTCCGGCCCTCGACGAGGTCTTCGGCGTTACCAACAACAAGCAGGCAGCCACTACCTTCTCCAGCCTGGCGAACTTTAATTGGAGAGATGATGCTGCAGGACTATCCTGGGAAGAGTTCCGCGAGCAGCTGCGGGATGAGGGAAATCCACGGCTTCCTCTCATCGAGATCGTCTACCATATTCGGGAGAAGCTGATCGGAAAACTCCGATCAGACCTGGATGTACAGACCCTCGGGACAGGTACAAGCCGCAAACGGCATGAAGCGGTTGAAAGCAAGGTTGAAGAAGCGGTCAAGCGCCGCAGTCGTGAGACTCAGCCGAGTCTGACGACCAAGCTCTCTGAAGAGATCACCACGGAGGAGAGCAAGGAGCTGCAGCTTAAAAGCCTTGTGGAGACACATCATTACACTCCGGTGGACGCAAGGCGGATCACCGAAGAGACCATGTCGCAAGGCAAACACGTTCGCTTGATCACCAGCCGAAACCCTGACTCTCCGTCATTCTTCAACGTCGAGTACATCCCGGGTGTGCTGCAGGTTGCCCTGAACATGGACCACGCTGTCTACAGCGATTTGATCGCGGTGCTCGACTCCGACATCGAGGGTGCCACGCGAGAGCAGCTCGCCGAGCGTCTCGCCAGCGCAGCCAGCGCTTTCAAGCTCCTTCTCTTTTCCTGGGCGCGCTTCGAGGACGAACAGCCGGAACTGCCTCGCAAGCGTGCCAAGCAGATGCGCCAGGACTGGGGTCGAATCGCCAGTGAGTTCCTCGGCGCCAGTGACGCAGACGATGAGGACGAAGAGTGAGGGAGGACCACATCTGGCGGCAGATCGAGCAGATGCTTGCCTGTGCGACTCAGCGGGTCGTCCTGGCTGCCCCATTTATAAAGAAGGACGTTTTCGAGGCTGCCCTCGCTGCTATCCCAAGCCACGTACAGGACATTCAGTGTGTCACTCGCTGGTCGGTCGCCGAAGTCGCTGCAGGTGTCTCGGATCCGGAAATCGCAGACCTGGCAGCGGCCGACGGACGCGTTTCCATCGCGTTGTGTCACAACTTGCACGCCAAGCTCTACGCTGCTGATGATGTATGCCTGATTGGGTCGGCGAACCTCACGGGTAAGGCCACAGGCCTTGTTCCCGACTCGAACATCGAGCTGTTGATCGAAACCAGTACGGCGCACCCCGAAGTGCAGCGTTTGCTCCGTGTTATCAAGGACACGGGGGTACCCGGGACGATAGACCTTGCGCATCAGATCAGGAAACAGGCCGACCTCTTCCAAGCAGACGAGGAAGCTCCGCGAGTGCTCGTCGCTGGCCATGACGAACGCCCGATTCCATGGCTGCCGGAGACCAGAAACCCGACAAGGCTTTATGGCGTGTACAACGGACGACACGGCAAGATCGGTCGCGATGTACTTGCCGGGATCCTTCGGGATCTCGCGGCCCTCGACGTGGCTCCAGGGTTGGGTGAGCAGGCGTTTGGCAATGCCGTCCTGTCCCGACTCCGGGCTATTCCTGAAGTCCAGCGCCTCGTTGAGGCGGGACGTCTCAATATGGACGATGTCCAGCGAGAATTGATGGGCAGTGTCGGTTGCACGGAGGAGCGGGCCCGTAGGTCCACAGAGACAATCGCCGAGTGGCTGCGCTACTTTGACGAGATCCATCTCGTGCCCATCGGCCCGTGGGAGATTCGGCAAGGTCGACAGGTCATGTGACGCAGTCCTGTACCCATGGCGATGCGGCTGTGGGTCCAAAGAGGTGCTAGTGCCAGAGCTCGGCGAGGCCAGCTGATGCTGGAGGCCAGGAGCGTTACCTTTAGCCCGCTGGTACTGGTTGCCGCGACTATCGAAAGGGTGCAGGGAATGGCTGCGGCGCGTACCCCATACCTGCTCGGCCATACCGAGATTGCCGCACTCTACGACGTCAAGCGGCAGACCTCGCAGCTCTGGCGTACCGAGGGGACCCTCCCGGAGCCAGACCTTCTTGCCTCTGGAAATCCGTACTGGTTGCTCGCTACCGTCCTGCGTCTCGACGGACACTCAGGCCGCGTGGCAACTAGCGATCGGTTGCGTGCATACCGAGAACGCCAGCCTGACGGGTACGAGGTTGACGACAAGTCCCGCCTACCTGTGATCCTAGGCATCAAGGAGGTCGCTGTGGTCTGCCATGTTGATGAGCAGACCATCTCTCGTTGGCGTAACCGGAAGACCATTGCCGAGCCTGACCTTTCACTGTCAGGATCCCCTCTCTGGCTCCTGGAAACGGTCCTGAACGATGCCGCCCGTCGCGGGCGTGATGTCAGAGCAGAAGATGTCGAGCGAGTCAGAGCTGGCGGTCACGCACTACAAAAGCCGCGCGGCCGTAAGACGACGCCTCCATCGTCGCCGCCGCCGAACAAGCCGTTGCCCCTGTCGCAGACCTTCCAGCCAGGTGAAGAGGCGGAAGCTGCGCAGTTTGTATCCCAGGCGCTCGCGGAGGGGCTGTCCGTGGTGATCCGGCCCAAGCGCTGAGGTTAGCCGCTCCCGTCCGATGCTCGGCCTCCATCAGGGTCACACCTTTCCGCGTTGTGGTGGCGCTTCAGCCGTCATGAGAGTAACACTTGACTTCAGAGTTTGAGTCAATAGAGTCTCTCGCACTTCGATCAAGCGCCCCCAGGAGTCTCCCTGTCATGCCCCAATGCGAACGCCCGCCTGACCGATCACCCGTCGCCTCTGCCTCCGATGGAGAGGGTCCGAAACGGGGACGCGACTACTTGAGAGTCATCTCCTTCGGGGGCGGCGTTCAGTCGACGGCCCTCCTCGTCCTCGCTGCCCAAGGGCACATTGACTACTCGACTTTCCTGTTCGCCAACGTCGGGGACGATAGCGAGCACCCCTCGACCTTGGCGTATATCCGTGACGCAGGGGCCGTTGCGTGATCACGTTTCGTCCGGAGTGTCGTGCTGGCCCGCCCTTGGAGGGGACATCCCGGTTCGGGCGGGGGCGGACGCAGTGCAGGCACGGTCTCAGTGATCATGTGAGTGTCGAAGTCCCATGAACACCTGGCGAGTCCGTGCCTGCTCCTGCATCTTCTCCCATACCCACCGTGCTGGCCCAACTGGGCCGGACTGCCGCGCCCATCCCGCTGGCGGACGCGGTCGCACTGTCCGGTTTCCTGGATCTGGTGCCCGACCCGCGAGGCGTCCGTGGCCGCCGGTACCGGTTGTCCGCCCTGGTCGCCGCGGCCGCGGCGAGTGTCCTGGCCGGTGCCCGCTCGCTCACCGCGATCACGGAATGGATCGGCGACGTCCCCGCGTGGGCCTGCCGGGTTCTCGGCTTCCCCACCGACCCGCTCTCCGGCACCGTGTCCGTCCCGCACCCCCACACCCTGCGCCGTCTGCTCGTCCAGCTCGACGGCGACGCCCTGGACCGGGCGATCGGCGCCTTCCTCACCGCCCGAGCCACCCCGGCCGGCCCCGGACTGCGGGCGATCGCTGTCGACGGCAAGGCCCTGCGCGGCTCGCGCACCCACGCCACCGGGCACGTCACCCTGCTCGCCGCGATGGACCACACCGGTCACGTCCTGGCCCAGCGCCAGGTCGCCGGCAAGAGCAACGAGATCCCCGCCTTCCGGCCCCTGCTGGACAGCGTCGACCTGACCGGCACGGTCATCACCGCCGACGCGCTGCACACCCAGCACGCCCACGGCACCTACCTCCGCGAGCGCGGTGCCCACTACATCGCCCAGGTCAAGGCCAACCATCCCGGCCTCTTCCACCGCGTCCGCCGCCTGCCCTGGCGCGAGATCACGCTCGACCACCACGACCGCACCCGGGCCCACCACCGCCTGGAGATCCGGCGGCTGAAGACCGCCGGCTTCACCCACCTCGACTACCCCGACGCACGCCAGGCCCTGCAAGTCGTGCGCTGGAGGAAGGACTTCACCACCGGCAAGCTCACCATCGAGCGCGTCCACCTGATCACCAGCCTGCCGCCCGGCGCGGCTACCGGCGCCCAGCTCGCCGACTGGATCAGAGGGCACTGGAAGATCGAAAATCTTCTGCACCACGTCCGCGACCGCACGTTCCGCGAGGACGACTCCAAGATCCATGCCGGCCATCTCCCGCGCATCATGGCCGGCCTGCGCAACCTCGCCATCGGCGTCCACCGCCAGGACGGCCACACCAACATCGCCGCCGCCCTACGCCACACCGCTCGCGACTGGCGAAGGCCCCTGGCCGCCCTCGGCATCACCGGATGAATCCGGACAGACCTCGATCATGCAAGGGACCCTGATCCGTGACGTCGCAGTGCCATACGCCGCAGGCGCCGGCCTCGACCTCCAGCAGCTGCATCGTCGCCGGCGCGATGGCGCCACGGAGACCCTCTGGCAGCGGCTCAACCGTCCGGATACGCGCTCGATCCCCATTCCCGTGCGCATGGCCCAGGGCGGTTGCAAGTTCCGGGATCGCGTAGATCGTCCGCGTCCAGCGGGAGTTGACGTGGCAACAGCACAGGCACGAGACCGGTGATCATCAGGGTGTCTACGCCAGCTGATCACTTCGAGGTCCCGTGCCTGCCGCTCCATCCTCCCCGGTCCCTGCCGTTCTGGCGAAACTGGGTCCCCTTTACCAGCACGACACCGGCCGCCTGCGCGCCCACCTCCAGCGCGTACCCGACCCGCGTTCACGTCGCGGACGGTGGTATCCCCTGGTCGGCCTGCTGCTGATCTGTGCCTGCGCAGTCGTCTCCGGCGCCCGGACCATCACCGAGATCACCGAGTGGGGACAGCGCGCCACGATCACGGTGCTGGAGCTGCTCGGCATCCGCCGCCACCTGCCCGGACGTCGCCGCGCCCCGTCCCACGCCACCTTCACCCGGCTCCTGGCCGCCCTCGACGGCGATGCCCTGGACGCCGCGATCGGCGCCTACCTCGCCGAACGTGACCACACCGGCGTCGGTGCCACCGGCTCGGCGCCGCGGCCGGCGGTCGCGGTGGACGGCAAGGCGCTGTCCGGCTCCGCGCACCGGCAGCAGCGTCACCGGCACCTGCTGTCCGCCGTCACCCACGCCCCCACCGTCACCCTGGCCCAGCGGGAGGTGGGGGCCAAGACAGGCGAGACGGCCGCCTTCCGCCTGCTGCTTCAACCACTCGATCTGGCCGGAGCCGTGGTCACCTTCGACGCCCTGCACAGCGTCAAGGACCAGGTGCGCTGGCTGGTGCAGGAGAAGAAGGCCCACTACATCGCGGTGGTCAAGGGAAACCAGCCGACCGCGTCGGCCCAGCTCAAAGCCCTGCCGTGGGAACAGGTGCCCGTAGCGCACACCGTCTCCCAGGCCGGGCACGGGCGGCGGGAGTCCCGCTCGGTCAAGACCATGGCCATCGCGGCGAACCTGGGCGGGATCGCCTTCCCCGAAGCGCGGCTGGCCCTGCGCATCCACCGGCGCCGTCAGGAGAGCGGCAAGCGGCAGACCCGGGAGACGGTCTACGCCGTCACCAGCCTCGATACCCACCAGGCCAGCCCCGCTGACCTGGGCGGATATGTGCGCGGGCACTGGGGAATCGAAAATTCCAGCCACCACGTCAGAGATGTGGTGTTCGCCGAGGACGCCTCCACCGTCCACACCGGCAACGCACCGCGGGCAATGGCCGCTCTGCGGAACCTGGCCATCGGCAGGCTGCGGCTGCTGGGAGCCGACAACATCGCCAAGACCACCCGAGCGATCCGGGACGCACCCGAACACGCCCTCTGGATCTGGGGCATCACCGACAGCCCACTCCTACCAGGAACTTGAAGCCGCCCTGCGCATGGCCAATGGGGCACCGGGCCGTAGGTCCTGTACAGCAGATTTCAAGATCAAGGTCATCGGGCGGTGGCTTCGGGAACACGGAGCCACCGTGCGGGATCCAGCGACTGTCGGCATCGGGATCTCGCTCGACGAGATTCATCGCGCCAACAGACGTAGAAAAGAGCCATACGAGGAGATCGAGTACCCACTGCTCGATCTCGGTCTGCGCAGATCCGACTGCGAGCACATAATTGCGGAAGCCGGGCTGCCCGTCCCACCCAAGAGTGCCTGCTTCTTCTGTCCGTTTCGGACCGTCGAAGCCTGGAAGCAGCAACGTAGGAATGAACCAGAGCTGTTCGCCAAGTCAGTTCAGCTCGAAGCGGTCTTGAACGTGCGCCGTGAGGCCATCGGCAGGGACGCGGCCTACCTCACCCGCTTCGGCTTGCCCCTCGCGGACGCTATACCGGCCGATCAAGCTGAATCGTGGCCCGACGATGAAGGTGGCGGCGGCGGTTGCGATTCAGGCTGGTGCATGACTTGAATGGCTGCGCATGACAGGTGACCGTGCTCACGTCATACGGCCGCTTCACTCGCAAGGCGCGCCAGGGTAGGACCAACGGCGTTCGACCGGACTCCAGCCGGTTGAGGATGCCAAACGGCCGACCATGGCTGAGCCTCGCTGGCCGGATGTCAATCCGATCGCGAGCAAAATCTTCGGACATCGAACTGTGGCCGGGGGCACACCTGCTGCAGAGTCTGATCGGTTCCTCTTCCGAAAGTAAGGCGAAGCGTCATCCTACGGCGCTATGCCCGGTACTTGAACCGTGCCTCGGCGTCTACGAGTTGGTCCTGCGCTGGTTCCCCACTGGCCCAGTCCAGTCGATCGCACCCTCCCCGCTACTCATGGTCGATATGGTTATTGACCATGAGTAGTTGGCAGGGTTCCCAGTCGGGGAGCGAACGCGTGTGGAGCCCGCGGCCGTCGGTGAGTCCAGATGTCACCCAGGATGCGGTGATCGTCGTCCCTGGAATCATGGGCAGTGAACTACGAGATGCCAAGACGGGAAACCCGCTGTGGGGGCTGGACGTCCGGGTGTTGGAACGGGCATGGCGGCGTGGGGACGGCCTGCAGGGTCTCCATGCCACGGAAGAGGAGCTGGAGGGCAGAACCGGCAGAGTGTCCGCCACTCGTCTGCTGACCCGGCCTGCCTGGGCCCCCTTCCTGCGGGGAATCGAGCCGTACTCGGACTTGCTGGGGACCATCACGGAGGCCGCTGCCGCCCCGGAAGCGGTGCTGGCTTTCCCGTATGACTGGCGCTTGCCAGTCGAGCACAACGGGGCGTTGCTGGCGGCAGCGGCCCGAAAGCATCTTCTGCAGTGGTGCCTCCAAGTCGAGGCAAGCGCCAATCTTCGGGCTCTATGCGAGGACCGTCCCCCGCGTCTCGTCTTTGTGGCGCACTCGATGGGCGGTCTGCTTACACGCGCGGCCTTGGCCCGCGAGCCCGACCTCATCCCTGATACGCGCGCTGTCATCAGCCTAGGCACGCCCTTCCTCGGTGCCGCCCAGGCCGTGGTCATCCTCAATGGCGACCGAGCCAAGCCCTTGCCGGCTCTCCCGCCGCGACGGATGCAGGCACTGGCGGCCACGTTGCCGGGCGTGCATGACCTGTTGCCCAGCTATCGTTGCCTCGACGAGAGATTGGAGATCGCGCGGCTCTCGCCCGAGATCGTCGAAGCGATCGGAGGCAGTAAGGAACTGGCGGCCCGTGCGCTGGAGTTCCAGGAGCGCATCCGCACAACTGCCCCGGGACTGCCTGGGCACCGGGCTGTGATCGGCATCGCCCAGCCCACGGTCCAGAGCCTGCGTATTGACAACGGCATCGTTCATGCCCAGTACGAAGCCTTCCGGGCGCACGGCGACGGATTGCTGAGGCGGGACGCCGACGGTGTGCCGATCCGGCAAGACAGGACAGGCGACGGCACCGTCTACCGCGACGCGGCATCGACCAGCACGCCCAACTCCACGACCTATCTGCCAGTTCAGCACGGAGCCCTGGCCAAGAACAGCACAGCACTCCGCTACGTCCACGCAGTGCTGACCGAGCATGACGAACACCTCGGGGCCCCAATGGGCAGTGGCGATCTGGGTTTGATCCTGCCCGAGGAGGGAGTGATGGCCGAGCAACCATGGATGCTGCGGGTAACCGGTCGACCCTCGCCAGCGGGGGTGACCTGTCGCGTCGAGGACGTCGCGACAGGCAGATCGATTGCTCGACCGCAACTATCGGGCCGCGACGGCGAACTGGTCGCCCAGATCACTCTGTCGGACATAGGCCTGTACCGTGTGCGCCTGGACGCTGGCGGCAGTGCCCCGGTGACCCAGCTGGTCCTGGCCCTTGCGCCAGAGGACTTGGGCTGAGGCCGCCTGATGCCGACACCCCCTCCGCTGGAGTTTTTCGTAGTCGACATTAGCGACTACAAATACCACCAGCCCTTGCATACAGCTGAGGAAGTCAAGGCCGTCACTGCGGCCCTCGCCGCCTTTGCGCCCTGTCCGAGCCCTTGGAAAGTCATCGGGAGCGAACGCACCGCCGACGCTGTTCAGGAACGTCTGAGCGAATGGGCCACCCCATCCAGCAATGGCAACACCTTCCTCTATTGGATTAGCCATGGCGAGAGCGACGGCGAGGACATGGCCCTCCTCGCCCACGCTGGCAGTCCGCACCCGCTTATCCACAGCGGCATCTCACCGGATGATCTCCTCGGGTATCTGACGGCTCGGCAGAACCACCCGGATGCAGAAGGCACATGGGCCATCGTGGTCATCGATGCCTGTAAGTCAGGCCGCTTTGTTGAGCTCCTCAGCGCCCGTGCGTTGCTGAAGAGCAACGGTCCGCGCAACTTCCTGCTCGTGTCGACCTCCGAGGACGGGAACGCGAACCTTGGTGCCTTCCGTCACGCCTTGGAGACTGTCCTCGGCACTACTTTCGCGGCAGACAGCACCATTGATCTACGGGCCCTCGGCGATGAACTCCAACGGAATCTCCGCGGTTGCCCGGTCGTGCCCCACACTAAAATGGGACGAGCTCTGCTCCATAGGATTGTCCCTGCAGCGGCCGGAGCAGTCACAACAACGCTCGACGTGCTCGCCGAGATCCAGGCGGTCATCGACCAGCTGCCGCCAGACGAGCAACGTCACTTCATCCCCAAGGCAACGGGTGCTGAACTCGGCGAACTCGCTTGGTACTTCGAGGGGCGCGAAGAGGAGCGCGACACCATCCTGCGTTGGCTTGACACCGGTGCCGACGGAATGTTGGTGGTTACTGGCACCGCAGGTTCAGGTAAGTCCGCGCTTTTGGGGCACATCCTGCTCCACACCCGCCCCAAGCTTAGGAGCATCCTCCTCCGCACCGGCCACCTCCAACCGCTCCCAGCGGGAGTCCCCTGTCCCAGCGATCCTTTCGACGCTGTCATCCACTTATCCGGTGCCACCCCCCAAGAACTGATCGCACGCATCGCGCTCGCTGCTCAGCTCAGGGAGATACCGCGTGATCTGCTCCTGAACGAGCAGATCGAGTGGCTTCTCGACGGGCTAGCACAACGCGCGCTGCCCTTCGGGGTTTTGCTGGACGCGCTTGACGAGGCCCACGCGCCGCTGGTGATCGCCGACCAGATCATCCGTCGTCTCGCCGAAGTCCCTGGCACGCGAGTTGTAATCGGTACGCGCCGTTCTACCAAGGAAGGGCCCGATCTCCCGCCGCAAGTGGACAGGGACCTCCTTGACGCACTCGACATGAACGGCGCGGACTCCGACCTCGCAAAGTCGGTAGTGAGCGTTAACCGCGATTCACTAGCGATGGTTCGCTACGTCCGCCGCAAACTGGAGACGGCAGAGAAACTCGGCAGGCTCACGGCGTCATCCCAACAGATCACAATGGCAGCGTCCGAACTCGGTGACAGTGGCCGGGAATTCCTCTATGCCCGCTTGGCTGTACACGAGGTTATCCATGACTCGAACCTCCTCGACGACTTGACATCCCTGCGCAACAGCAGCCACAGACAACTGTTTGCTCGCGCGGCGCAGAGGCTCTCGATGCGTAACCCAGCTTTTCGACCCCTACTCCATGCCTTGGCGCTTGCGCAAGGACGTGGGTTGTCACTCCGGGACGGAATCTGGGCGACGCTTGCCACTGCTGTGGCTCCTATGGGTGTGACGATTAACGACGAGGTAATTCATGACCTGACCGTAGATGCGGCGCCCTATCTCATGCTCGACGCCGAGGCTGGGCAGACCGTCTACCGGCTCGCCCATCGAACCTTTATCGAGTATTTCAACTCAACTGGAGAGAAGCGTGAGAACCTCCACCAACAGATCACGGAAGCCCTGACCTGCGATGGTGACTTGCGCCTGCCCAAAGCAGAACTCAACCCCTATGTCATCTATCATCTACCCGCTCACGCGGCTCAAGGACAACTTCCGGCATGGGAATATCTCGCACAACACACCCGTGTGCTGGACCGTCTTGATTCCACTAGCATCACCAGCCAGGTCATGACTCACGCCTTCGGACGAGTTACCCTCCCACCAGCCATCGCCGGGGCGGTGGCCTCGCAGCATATGGCCGTCACGAACAGTCAAGGCGATCGCCGTGGCCTCCGAGAAGTCGCCACCGCACAAACCACCGGATCCTTCGACCGGTCACAGGGTGAGCCGGACGACACCCTTCCCACCTGGTCAGTCACCTGGGCTCGACTCAACACCAACCCTCTGCACCTGACTCTGCGTGGTCACACTCGTGGGGTGCGGGCGGTGGTGGCGTTTCCCATGCCGGACGGCCATACCTTGCTCGCTGCCGGCGGCGACGACGGTGCCGTCCGGATCTGGGATCCTCTGACTGGCACTGCTTTCGGTGAACCGTTGCGTGGTCACATCGGTGGGGTGTTTGCGGTGGTGGCGTTTCCCATGCCGGACGGCCGTACCTTGCTCGCTGCCGGCGGCAATGACGGGACGGTGCGGATCTGGGATCCGGTGGCTGGTGCTGAGGTTGGTGAACCGCTGCGTGGTCACACTCGTGGAGTTCGTGGGGTGGTGGCGTTTCGCGCGCCCGCGCCCGACGGACGCACTCTGCTCGCTGCCGGCGGTAATGACGGGACGGTGCGGATCTGGGATCCGGTGGCTGGTGCTGAGGTTGGTGAACCGCTGCGTGGTCACACTCGTGGAGTTCGTGGGGTGGTGGCGTTTCGCGCGCCCGCGCCCGACGGACGCACTCTGCTCGCTGCCGGCGGTAATGACGGGACGGTGCGGATCTGGGATCCGGTGGCTGGTGCTGAGGTTGGTGAACCGCTGCGTGGTCACACTCGTGGAGTGCTTGCGGTGGTGGCGTTTCCCGTGCTGGATGGTCGCACTTTGCTTGCTACCGGCGGCGACGATGGTGCGGTGCGGATCTGGGATCCGGTGGCTGGTGCTGAGGTTGGTGAACCGCTGCGCGGCCACACCGGCGGAGTGCGTACGGTGGTGGCATTTCTTGCGACGGATGGCCGCACTTTGCTTGCTACCGGCAGTGACGACGGGTTGGTGCGGATCTGGGATCCGCTGACCGGCACTGAGGTTGGTGAACCGCTGCGCGGCCACACCGGCGGAGTGCGTACGGTGGTGG
This sequence comes from Streptomyces saintjeani, assembly GCF_055409605.1. Classification (NCBI taxonomy): domain Bacteria; kingdom Bacillati; phylum Actinomycetota; class Actinomycetes; order Kitasatosporales; family Streptomycetaceae; genus Streptomyces; species Streptomyces saintjeani. Next base: position 5,283,092 of record NZ_CP189624.1, read on the forward strand.
CGTTTCCCGCGCTGGCTGGCCGCACCCTAATCGCTACCGGGGGAATCGACGGGACGGTGCGGATCTGGGATCCGCTGACCAGCACAGTCGGCGAACCCGGGTCTGGCTACGTCGGAGGGGTGGGCACGGTGGTGGCGTTCCCCGCGCCGGATGGCCGAACTCTGCTCGCTACCGGCGGCAACAATGGCACGGTGCGGATCTGGGATTCTGCGACCGGGATTTCTGACGGTACACCGCTGCGCGTCCACAGCGGTGGGGTGGTCGTGGTGGCGGCGTTTCCCGCGCCGAACGGTCATACCCTTATTGCCACTGGCGGCGGCGACGGGTTGGTGCGGATCTGGGATCCGCTGACTGGTGCTCCCTTCGGTGGACCGCTGGCCGGCCACGTCGACGGGGTGTTCGCGATGGTGGTGTTCCCCGCACCCGACGGCCGCACCCTGCTTGCTACCGGCGGCCTGGACGGGATGGTGCGGATCTGGGATCCGCTAACCGGCACCATGGTCGGTGAACCGCTGGCCGGCCACGTCGGCGGGGTGTTCGCCGTGGCGGCCTTCCCTGCCTTGGACGACCGTACGCTGCTTGCCGCAGGCTGCGGCGATGGGATGGTGCGGATCTGGGATCCGCTAACCGGCACCATGGTCGGTGAACCGCTGCCCAGCCACAGGGACGAGGTCTTCGCGTTGGTGGCGTTTCCCGCGCCCGACGGCCGTACTTTGCTAGCTACCGGCGGCGGCGACGGGTTGGTGCGGATCTGGGATCCGCTGACCGGCACTGAGGTCGGTGAACCGCTGCCTGGCCAGAGCGGCGCAGTGGTTGCAGTGGTGGCATTTCTCGCGGCCGATGGCCGCACCCTGCTCGCCACTAGCAGCAACGGGATAGTACGGATCTGGGACCTGGAAACTTCAACGAGCTCGGTTCTCCCGCTGACTGTCCACGTGCTTGGCCTCGCTAGTGTCGACGGAAGCCTCGCTCTGGTGGGACCAGACGGAGCCCTGATGACTAGATGGCACGGAGGGAGCGATCCTTCGACGTGACGCTGAGCTCGATCGAGTGGCCGGCGATTGCGGCCATTCACATCTGCTTGCCACGGGGTAGACCGTGAACAGGACGCCCTACATAAGCCCGGTCGTCCACCTGCCTTGGTCCGAGAGCCCGCGAAAGCCAGGGGAAGCAGCGGGGGTGCAGCGGTCACGACCGACCATCCCTCAGCTACCAGGACGTCGGATGAGCCGGTGTCCCCGCAGGGCCCGGCCGCAGCGGGCAAGTGCTCGCTCCCAACCCTCCTCGTTGCCGATGAGGTGTGGTTCCTCGTAGAGACCGGCTCTAACCTCGGCATCGGTAAGACGTTGATACTTCGGTACATCGGGGTCGTCCGGCGCGAGAAACTCATGCTTGCGGTGGAGCAGCGGACGGTTGGCTGAATCTGCGTAGGACATGAAGGACGACTTCAGGTTCTGCAGGTCAACGCTGTACGACGAGGCCAAACGGGGATGGGGATCTGCATCGAATGCTGGGTAGTCGAGCCAGCTGGCTCCGCGTCCCTGGTGACGTAGCTTGACGACGGACCATTCGGCCGGACGGCCCGCGGCGATGCTGGCGCATTGCTCGTACAAACGGAGCACGGTTGGGATCCGATGCACCGCCCGGCGGTGCACGTAGAGCGCGGTCGCGGTGAACTTGCCAGCAACTGACCCGGTCATGGCGCGGCGGACGTACGCATCATCGCGAAGCTTGTACAAGAGTCGGTCCGCGCGTTTGCATGCTTCTGTGTAGGAAGAGAAGAAGGCCCGAATGTCGAGTTGAACAGGAACCGGGAGGCTGCTCGCCGGACCGCGGCCATGGAAAAGTTCGACCGCAAGGAAGAGCAGAGTGTCGAGAGCTGAGTTCTTCGCGCCAGACTCGACCGCCGAAGGGTCGGCGGCCTGCTCGGCAAGCCTCTTGAGCTCCTGTGGCCGCATATGGCGAAGAAGTTCCATGACGGGTTGTGGCGTCTCTTCCAAGTGCGGAAGTCGACCGCGCTGCTCCAGGTGATCCACGACGGCAGCGATCGCGGACGCGGTGTCCTCGGAAGCTAGCCAGGTGGCGTCAGGCGTGATCTGTCGGGCGAGATACGCGAGGCGCGCTTCGTCACTTTTGAAGGCATAGACGATGCCGGGAGCGGCTGAGAGGCAGCGGACTCCGGTCACATCCTGGACGAAGTCGCGAAGCTCACTTGCAGCGAAGAGGTGCTGGAAGGTGTTGCGGCTGGTGAGGATGCCGTCGCCATACTCTGTGCCCTTGATCTGGTTCCGTTCCCAACGAAGCCGAGCGGAAACGACGAGAGCGGCTTTTGTGTGCTCCCATGCCTTTGCCAGGGTCGCGTGCCGTTCTTCAGGTCTCTCGATGACGTTGAGAACATACGTGAGGAGCACGATGTCGGAGGGCCTGAGTTCCCCGTTGGGGCGGTGGACTGGGTCCCAGCCGGAGACATCGAGACCGAGGTGCTCAAGAGCACGAACGTCGCCGCCGCGGCCACAACCGTAGTCCAGGACCTGAGTGCCATCGGCCATCTGCAGGTCCATCACGGCCTGACGAGCGGGAGCGGAGAGCCCCACTCTTCCGATGGCAGTCCGATGCCGATGGCTACTCCACGACTGCAGTGTCATCGGCGCTTCCCATGAGTCGAGGGGCAGATCGACGTACAGCAGCATTGAACCGTATGCCTTTGCCGCTCCGTGGAGATCCAACCGATGAGGGCCGAAACGAGCGATGGAGGCACCGTGCCGCGGCCGGTGTGGCACGGTCGATGCCTGTTCGGCCTGTCGCTCCATCCCCCCCGTGACGGCAGGCCGAGCCTTCCGGTGCTGCGTATTGACGGCACTACGCATCGTCCGAACTGCGGTTATGACGCTGCGGGTCGGATTCTGGTTGTCAGTGGCGCTATGCAGTCTCCCACGGTGATCGTTGACCGTACCGCCGCCGTTATCCCGCTCCGCTATGCCGATAAGACGTTGCGAAAGGAAAATGGCGACTCGGTAGGTAAGGTCGACCGCGATGACATGCATGTACGGTGCGCCTTGCTAAGGCACTGACGACGTGGACTTGCGGTGTGGCAGACAGGGTCAGGAGGCCATGCGGTTGGTTGCCCGCAGAACGTATGAGAGAACCGAAGCGAGTCGTACGAAGAGATAGTCGACAGCTGCGTCGTTAGGCAGTTCAGCCTGGCCGTGCTCGTGATGCCGGATGGTGAAACTGTTGCCGGTTTCTGTCAACATCTTGAATTCCGAGTTCAGAATCTCGCGGTACGGCTCGGAGCCGCAGGCGGCCCGATCGAGCAGCTGACTGGCTGATGCCTTCTTGCTGCTGCCGCCACCGAGCTCCAGGGTCTTGAGCCGTTCGAATCCGTCCCAGAGCTTCTCGACCGCGTTGCGTCGATCGCGTGGATCTCTGGAGACGAAGAGGACCAGCGCGTCGGTGAGTTTGGCGTCGAGGTCCTCGTCTCCGGTGGCGGGCCGGAAGTCTGTGATCAGCGGTCGTGCCTCGGGTGGGCCGAGCCGCTGAACCCGAAAGTCCTCGCCCAAAGTGAACGCGATTCCGTTCCTGGCGAAGAGCAGGTCGATGTCTTTCTGAAACTGGTCTTGCCCCGGCCTCCGATCGTCAAGTCGCTTCCTGGAGCCGAAGAAGTAGTGGGGATGGTCGCCGTTCCAAGGGTGATTCGTGGTCCGGGACGGCTTCTCGATGTGGCGGGCCACGAAGTCGATCACGTCCAGCGCTGTGACCGTGCCCGGCGACCGTCTCGGGTTCAACAGGTCGTCGATCTGAGGCTGCGGGCCTCCGCTCAGGGTACTGATGCCAAAAGGGTCCCCTACTTCCGCGTTCGCGCCTGCTGAGAGGTTGGACAGATCCGGGACATGGGCCAGGAGCGAAGAAATGAACATCGCGTTGTCCACGCCGGTGACGACGCTGTGGCCAGAACGGTCGTCCGAGCAGTCGTACGCGGGAAAGTCGCAGGCTAGAAAGCCGTTGCCGATCAATCGACGAATCAGCGCGACGACTCCTCCCCAGGCTGCTGGAGAAACCTCCTCGCTGACACGAGGCTTGCCCTGGCCTAGGCGGTCGGAGTAGAAGTCGCTGGCAGTCACGGAGTTCAGCTTGTCAGCAAGCGGTGCAGTTGACCAACAGCGTTACAGCAGAGGTTGTCTCGCCTGTGCGATCTCGACAAACTGTGCCAGCATGTTGCCGACGATGGGCTGTTCGCGCAAGCGTGCCGCGTCGTTGGGCGGTGGGGAGCGCAAGGGGAGCGCGGACGCCTTTGGACCGTGTAGCACGGGATGCGAACAGTTGGACCGCGACATGTGCTCTGATCTGGGAAAATGGGATCTGGAACGACCGCGCAGCACAACCCGGCACGGCCCCTATCGGTCTCGTAATGCGTAGGTCTCGGGTTCGAATCCCGAAGGCGGCTCAGATCAAGCCCAGGTCACATCCTTTGTGACCTGGGCTTTCTGTTTGAGTGTCGTGCGTGAGGGTCAGGCGCGTCGTTCCGCGCCATGCAGCAGTGTGTTGACGATGCGTGTGGCCAGCGCGTCCGGGTTCTGGGCGTCCGGGTTCTCGTGGGCGTCGGGGCCGTGCAGGGCCTCGCCGATGAGGGCGTAGTAGACGCGGCGGGTCCACTCCAGGTCGGCCTCGGGGGCCAGGAGGCCCTCTCGCTGGGCCCGGGCGAGGAAGGTGAGGGACCGGGCGTTGATCTCGGTCCAGACGTTCTCGGCGGTGTCGTTCCGGGTCAGGGGATTGCCGAGGGTGAACCGCCAGGCGCCTTTGACGCGCAGCGTGTTCGCGGTGGCGCGGTGCAGGGCGACCAGTGGGGGAGCGGTGTCCAGGTGGGCGTCGTCGATGGCGTCGGTGAGCTGCTGCTTCGCGGACGCGGCCAGCGCCTCGACGAGGGCCTGCCGGTTCGCGAACCGGCGGTGCACCGTCGTCCTGGCCAGGCCCGCGGCCTCGGCGATCTGTTCCATCGGCGCGCCGGGGTCCTCGGCGAGCACTCTCTCGGCCGCCTCCAGAATCGCGCGCACGCTGCGTTCGGCATCAGCCCGCAGAGCTCGCCCCATGGCGTCTCCCATCCCGTCGTCGACGCCCGCTTCCTGGAAGAAGGTACTCCTGAGCTGCACCTCTTCCATAAAATGCGACATGAGAGTTGCAGATAACTCGATAATGGCCACTCTGAAGGTGCAGCTATCGGTAGAGCGTCGGAGAGAGACGCGCAGCGCTGCGGACCTGACCGAAACCTCAGGAGCCCGTGATGGACACGAAACGACCCGTAGCGCTCGTGACAGGCGCGTCCTCCGGCATCGGAGAAGCCACCGCCCTCGCCCTCGTCGAAGCGGGGTTCGAGGTGATCGGAACCAGCCGGAACACCGCGAAGGTCGCCCCTCGCGCCGGTGTGACCTTCCTCGACCTCGACGTGAGCAGCGACGACTCGGTCGCCACGCTGGTCCGGCAGGTCATCGACCGGTTCGGCCGCATCGACGTCCTGGTCAACAACGCCGGCATCGGCTCGTCGGGCGCCACCGAGGAGAGCTCCCTGGCGCAGCACCGGCACGTCCTCGACGTCAACGTCCTCGGCGTCGTCCGTATGACGAAGGCCGTCCTGCCGCACATGCGCGCCCAGGGCCGTGGCCGCATCATCAACCTGTCGTCGATCTGCGGGTTCGTCCCCCAGCCCTTCATGGCCGCCTACATCGCGTCCAAGCACGCGGTCGAGGGGTACTCCGAGTCCGTGGACCACGAGGTCCGCGAACACGGCGTACGGGTGCTGCTCGTCGAGCCCGGCGGGACCAGTACCGCGTTCGAGGGCAACCTCGTGCGGCCCGACACCCCGCTGCCGGTCTACGCGGAGCAGCGGCGCACCGTCGACGAGGTGATCGCCGGGGCGGTCACCGGCGGCGACGCCCCCGCCGTCGTCGCCCGGGCCGTCGTCACGGCGGCCACCACGCGCAGGCCGCGGCTGCGCACCACCGCGGGACCGCTCGCCCGACGCCTCAGCCTGCTGCGCCGTGTGGCTCCCGCGCGAGTCTTCGACCGGCAGATCCGGAAGTTCAACAGGCTGACACTCGCGCATACTTCGTGACGCCGGGACGCCGCGAGAATCACGCTCGGCAGTCGTACTGCTGCCGGCAGGCCGGAGCCGGCCGTGACGCCTTTCCGGCGGACCGGACTCAGGCGGCATGGGCGGCGAGCGTGGCGCCGTGGCGGGTCGTGAAGGCGGATCGGCGGGAAGCCGGTGGCCTCGGGGACGTCCTCGACCCGGGCCTCGCGCCGATCAGGACGCCGTCCACGTCTGGTTGTCCCGCCCGTTGCACTCCCACAGCACAGCTCCCGTCCCGCTCGCGCCGCCGAAGATGTCGACGCACTTCGCGGACTGGGCGGCGACGAGCTGCGTACCGGTGAGACGGAAGCGCTGGCTCGCGGAACCGGTGCAGGTGGAGAGCTGGATCTCGGTGCGGTCCTCGGAGGAACCGCCGGCCACGGTCATGCACTTGCCGGCGGCGCGGGCCGTTCCGTCGGTGAACTGCCAGCGCTGGGAGGCGGAACCGTCGCAGACGGACTGGAAGAGCTGGAGGCCCTCGGTGCCCGGGCCGCTGCTGAGGCATTTGCCTGAGGCGGCGACGACCAGCGTGCGGCCGGGAGCACTGGGGGAAGGGGAGCCGGTGTCCGGGGCGGGGGCGGTGGCCTTGTTCTCGCGGGTGGAGTCCTGCCGCCCGCCCGTGGCGGAGGGGGGCGCGGACGGGGCGCGGCTCGGTGACGGGGCGGGAGACGCGGAGTCGGACGGTGAGACGGTGGGGGACGGGGACAACGGGGACGGCGACGAGGACGAGGACGGGGCCGTCCCGCCGCCGGGGAGCGGATCGGCCGTCGCGTTCTCCGGGTCCTGGGCGAGAGTGAGGACCAAGGCGGCCGTGGCGAGTGCGACGACGACGGCTGTCACGGCCAGCAGGAGGGTGCGGCGCCTGGAGCGGTCCTCGCGAGGAGCGGGGGAGCCGAGGCCGGTGGTGACGTTCAGCTGAGGGGGGCCGGGATCGGGAGGCACCTGAGTTGGGGCGGAGGCGGACCCCACAGGCGTACGGTCCTCCGCCGCGGCCGACAGCAACCGCTCGGCCTCCTCCCCCGAGAGCCGGTCCTCCGGCTTCGGTGCGAGCAACCCCCGTATCAGCGGCGTAAGACCTCCGGCGTCCCGCACCTCCGGCGGCGGCTCCATCGCGATGGCGTACATCGTCTCCGTCACCGACCGCCGCAGGAACGGCGACCGTCCGTCCACGGCCTGGAACAGCGTCGCACCGAGCGCCCACAGATCCGCCTCGGGACCGGGAGCCGCGCCCACCAGCCGCTCGGGAGCCATGAAGTCGACGGAACCGACGAGCTGACCGGTCCTGGTGAGCCCGGGAGCCTCGACGGCCTGGGCGATCCCGAAGTCGGTGAGGACGACCCGGCCCCCCTCGGTGAGCAGCACGTTCGCCGGCTTCACATCCCGGTGCAGCACCCCCGCACCGTGCGCCGCGCGCAACGCCGCCAGCACGCCTACGCCGATCCTGGCGGCGTCGGACGGTGCGAGCGGGCCCTTCGCGGCGACCAGTTCGGCGAGGGTGACGGACGGGACGTACTCCATGACGATGACCGGGCGGCCCTCGTCGTCCACGACGTCGTGCACGACGACGACGTTCGGATGGCTGATCCGCGCCGCGCTGCGTGCCTCCCGCCGAGTCCGCTCGTACAGCGTCGCCAGATCGCTCTCGTCGAGATGCGGCTGCGGGTGCAACTGCTTCACGGCGACGACTCGCGCGAGCGACTCGTCCCGCGCCCGCCACACCGTGGCCATCCCGCCACGCCCGATGCGGTCGAGGACGCGGTACCGGCCGGCGATCAGCCGTCCTTCGTCGGACACCGTGATTTCCTCATCAGTTCGGGGAGCCGCCGTCCGGCAGGCTCGGGTCGCACCGGCCTCTTCTGCTCAACGCCCGTGCGCTGAACTCCTGTTGAGGAGCGCGTCGCCGGTCGATGGGGGCGATCCTACGGTGGCCCTCACCGCCTCGGCCCCATTTCCCCGGTGGGGACGTCCGCGGGAGGCATGCGGTTCCGGGGGCGAACGCGACCTCGTTTCCCCGGAACTTGTCCCATGTCGCTGGGCGCTGTGGTGCGGAGGGTGGCCGACGGCGGTGGTGACGTATGCGTGGGCGGTGCCGACGGATGTGCCGATCTCAACGGCACAGGAGCTTCGTGCGTCGCGGGACACTCGCCCGTCACCCGATCCCTACGTCGTTCCGCGGGACACGGACGGACGCCCCGGCTCGTTCGCGGTCTCCGCCTGTCGTGGGAAGGATGCACCTCTGTCGGCCGCCGCACGCGACAATGGACCCCACCCGACAGGAACCGAGAGGCGTCGCATGAGGGTCGAACTTCCGCCGGAGCCCGTGCACTTCGTGAACCGGTATCGGGAACGGGAGCGTGTGGTGAGGGCGGTGGAGGAGTGGCGGGGGAGCGGTCGGCCGCTGGTGGTGGCGTTCAGTGGGCCGGCGGGGCTGGGGAAGACCGAGTTGGCGCGGCTGGTCGCGCGGACCGTGCTGGACCGGTATCCGGACGGGGTCCTCGCCGTCGACCTCGACGACCACCGCGTGGGCGGCACCCTCGACCCCGGCGACGTCCTCGCCCAGCTGCTGCGCTCGTTCGATGTCGAACCCGCCCTGGTGGAACCGCAGTTCAAGGCGCGCTGCCGCCAGTACTGGAACCTCACGGCGGACAAGAAGTTCGTGCTGCTCCTCGACAACGCCCGGTACGCCTCGGAGGTCGTCCCCCTCCTGCCCGCGTCCGGCGCGAGTGCCGTCCTCGTCGCGAGCCCCGGCCCGCTGTACGGCCTGGAGGACGGCGCCGCCCTCGACCTCGCGCTGCCCCCGCTGGACGAGGACGCGGCGACGGAACTGCTCGAACTCGTCGCCAGGGACCCGAGGTTGGCCGAGGACCCCGAGTCCGTACGGGCCCTCGTCCACCTCTGCGACGGCCTGCCCACCGCGCTGCACGTCGCGGGCCGCTGGATCCGCGCGCACCGCCTGCGCCCGCTCGCCCGCCTGCTCCCCGAACTGCGCGGCGAGTGGGACGAGAAGGGCGTACCCGGCGTCGAGCGCGTCTGGGACACGGCGTACGGCGGACTCTCGCACCCCGCGTCCCTCCTGTACCGCCTGCTGCCCCACCACCCCGGCCCCACCTTCACGCCGGCCTCCGCGACCGCGCTGCTCGGCCTCGGCGAGGACGCGTGCCACGCCGCGCTGGAGGAGCTCCACCGGGCGGGCCTGCTGAACCTCGACGCGGGCACGAGCCTGCGGTTCCCCGGGCCGCTGCACGCGCACGCGCTGCGCCGGGGCCGCGCGGACGGCGAAGAGACCGACGCCGGGCGGGTGCGGGTCCTGCGGTGGTACGTACGGCAGGCCCAGCGGGCCGATCTCCTCGTCGCCGGGCCGCGGTTGACCGTCGGTGACACCTTCCCGGCGCTGCCGGACACGCCGGACGCCGAGGTCGACGCCGGCTGGCTGTACGGCGAGCGGCACGCCCTCTTCGCGTGTCTGCGGCTCGCGCACGCAAGGGAGTTGGACGCCGAGGCGGTCGCGCTCGCCGAGCCCGTCTGGACGTACGCGCTCGACCATCCCCACCAGTCCGACGTCGTCGAGGTGTTCCGGCTCGCCGTCGACTCCGCCGTACGGCACGGGGCGCGGGCCGACTGGATCGTCCGGACGCGGCTCCAACTCGCGCGCCCGCTCTGGGAGTCGGGGCGACTCGACGAGGCCGGGCGGGAGCTGGACGCGGCCGAGGCGGCGGCGGGGCTGCTCGGGGACGAGGACGCCAGACTCCGGGGATCCGTCGCGGAGTCCAGGGGGATGCTGTTGGGGGTCCGGGGCGAATGGGGCGCCGCTGTACGGGAGTTCGAGAAGTCGCTCGCCATCCATGCGGCTGTGCCCAACGCGTACGGTGTGCTGCTCCAGACCTATCGGATCGGTGAAGCCCGGGCGCGGCTGGGGGAGTTGGAGGTCGCCCGGGGGCTGCTGACCGAGGCCCGCGCGGCGGCGGTCGAGCAGAAGCGGGAGCGGATCGTGGCGCGGATCTCCTTCGCCCTGGGGGGAGTCGTGCTGCGGCTCGGGGAGGTCGACGAGGCCCGGGAGTTGTACGAGGGGGCGTTGGAGCGGGCCCTTCGGCGCGGGTCCCAGTCCGAACAGGCGCGGGTGCATGGGGCGTTGGCGGAGTTGGAGGCGGCTGCCGGGCGGGAGGCCGAGGCCGCCGGGCATCGGGAGGCCGTGGAGGACATCAGGCGGAAGAACGGGATCGGCCCCAAGTCCGCAGGGTGAAAGTCCGCACGGCGAAGGCTCACACGGTGAAGGCCCGCAGCTGAAAGGGGCCCGGTCATACGGGCGTTGCGGCTTCGGCCTCGGTCGCTCCTCGTACTCGTACCGTGAACTGCCGTTCCCCCACCAGGCAGGTGAACTCCGCCGGCGCACCGTCCCAGCCGTTCGACCACACGTGCGTCGCCGACACCGCGACCGCCGGGTCGACGGACGTGATGCGGCCGGGGGCCTCGGTGTGCGGCTCGATCCGTACCGCGTACGGGAGTTCGCGGTCCCGGAACCTCAACAGGCCCTCGCCGGTGGGGTGGACGACCCCGGCGGTGCGGCAGCCGGGGTACTCGTCGAGGGCGTGGCGGGTCCAGCCGTCGGACGTCCAGGTCGGGGCGCCGGGGAGCGGGCGGCGGTACAACACCCCTGCGGAACGGGTGAGTTGCTCGCTCGACGTGCCGTGTTCCGCCGCGAGGTGGTGGCCCGGCGGGCCGAGGCCGACAGGGTGGCGGGTGATGCGTACGCCGGTGTGGGTGAGGGCGGCGTGGGTGTCGAAGGCCGTGGGGAGACGGAGGGACGGGGTGGGGTCGGGTAGGAGGCGGACCGGGGGCGCCGAAGGGGGCGGGGTGAGGTCGAGGAGGGCGTACAGCTCGGCGCGCAGCCGGTCCAGGGCGTGGCCCTGGTGGGCGAACGCGGCTTCCGTCGCTGGGCGGGTGGCGCCGGGGCGGTAGGCGCGGAGGGCGTCCGGGAGCGTCGCAGCGCTCAACTCCGGTACCGCGCGCAGGAGTACGTCCATGGGGCTGCCCGGGATCAGTTCCGGGCCGCCGTCCGTCGCCGCGAGGACCGGGCGGTCTCCCAGGGAGGCGAAGTACAGGGCCGTCGAGCCGTGGTCGGTGACCAGCGCGTCGGCGGCGATCAGGGTCGACGCCCACTTCTCGCGGGGTGCGGCGAGGACCATGCCCGCGTCGAGGGCGGGGGAGAGGCGTTCGGTGAGGTCGTAGGTGCTGAGGCGGCTGTGTTCGTTGGGGTGCACTATCAGGGCCAACTGGTATTCGTCGTACGGGAGTTGGGCCGTGAGTGCGACGGGGAGGTCCGGGTGGCGGCGCAGCAGGGACTCCGGGCCCCAGGTCGAGGTCAGGGCGAGGAGGGTGCGGGAGCCGGTGCCGAGCGCCGCGCGGTAGCGGTCACGCAAGGGGCGGGAGGCCAGGAGGCGTTCGAGGGTGGGGTCGCCCACGACGCCGGCCCGCGTGGCCGCGTACGGGGCGGCCGAGGCGAGGCGGGCGACCTGGCCGGGGTGGGCCATGGCGTGCAGGGCGATCGGGGCGCGGCTCAGGTAGACCGGGTCCAGTCCCGACGCCGAGTCCGCCGAGCCCTCCTCGCGGATCGTCTTGCTGAACCCCGCGCCGTGCGGCAACAGCACGTGCGTACCGCTCAGTTGGCCCAGCTCGCCCTTCGGGCTGGCGGTGACGACAAGCTCGTACACCTCCGTGCGGGCCTGCTCCCACGGGACGGTCCGGCCGCCCAGGGCGTCGACGACGGCCAGCGCGTCCACGCCGAAGTCCGAGCCGGGGACGAGGGTGAAGCAGCGCGTGATCCTGGGGTCGCCGGCGAAGACCGGGACGACGTCCAGGAGCCGGTACAGGGCGACCGCGGAGCGCGCGGCGAACAGCACCCTCGTCATGCCGGGGTTCTCGCAGGTGGGGAGGGGCTCCGGAGGGCCTGCGAGGACGGTGGCATGAGTCGATCGTAACCCTCACCTCCGGGGCGAAGATCGGGAAAGATGACCGCATGAGCGAATGGGGAGTCGCCCTGATAGCCGCGGGTTCCGCGGTCGCGGGCAGCATCGTCACCGGTTGGTACGCCCGCGGCGCCGGCATCCGGCAGGCCGAGGCGGCGCGGCACGCGGGGGACCGCCAGGCCGAGGCGCTCCTGGAATCCGTACGGATCACGGTCCGCGCGGACGCCGAGCAGCGCGCCCGCGCCGAACGCCGCCGCGTCTACGCGGAGTTCCTCGCGGCGGCGGAGGCGAGGATCCTCACGGAGCGGACGGGGCGGGGCGGCGCCGAGGACGAGACCCAGTTCCAGCGGGCCCTCGGCCTGATCCTCCTCGAAGGCCCGCCGCCGGTCGCGGAGGCGGCCCGGACGATCGCCGGGGCCCTGCGCGGGCATGCGTCGCCGGACGAGCTGGAGGCGGCGAAGTCGGCGTTCATCGGGGCGGCTCGGGGGGCTTCGGGGGGTACGGGGTGAGGGCGGCCGGAGGGGGCTGCGGGCTGCGGATGGCTGCGCGGCTGGCGTGAGCGGGCGTCCGGCGGGGACCGGCTGTCCGGCGTGACCGGCCGGTCGGTGCGGGCAGGGCCCCGCTGTCCAGGAGCGGCTTCCCGTCCGCGCGGCCCGCCCCATTCCCCCGCTGATCCGTACGCGAATCCGCCCTTGATCCAAACCCGCGCAAAAAGGAGGTAAAGCAACCCGCTCGTCCGACAACGCGCACCCTTGAGGCAACATCTTGGTGAACGGTGGGCGCCGATGGTGAGAATGGGTGCCCGGCCGGCCGGGAACAGGGACGTTGGACAGGGGAGTGCAGCCGTGGTGGAGCCGAGGATCGCGGTTGCCGTGGTGACGATGGGGAACCGGCCGGACGAGGTCGACGCCCTGCTGGAGTCCGTGGCGAAGCAGAGCCTGGCGCCCGCGCGGATCGTGATCGTGGGGAACGGCTGCCGGCTGCCGGAGTTCACGGACCGGCTCGCTCTTCCGGGTGAGGTCACGCTGATCGAGCTGGACGAGAACCTGGGCTGTCCGGGTGGCCGCAACGAGGCGCTGGCGCGGCTGCGGGAGTTCGGTGACGTGGACGTCGTCGTGGATCTCGACGACGACGGCCTGCTGCCCGACCCCGACACCCTGCGCGGCGTACGGGACCTGTTCGCCGCGGACGACGAGCTGGGCATCGTCGGCTTCCGCATCGCGGACGAGCACGGGGAGACGGCCCGTCGGCACGTCCCGCGCCCGGGGAATCCGGACCCCATGGACGGCGGGTACGTCACCGGGTTCCTCGGCGGCGGGCACGCCCTCAGCATGCGGATGCTCGCGCGGACCGGCGACTGGCCCGCCGAGTTCTTCTTCGCGCACGAGGAGACGGACCTCGCGTGGCGGGCGACCGACGCGGGCTGGAAGATCCTCTACGCCCCCGAGCTGCTCCTCCAGCACCCCAAGACGTCCCCCGCGCGGCACGCGATCTACTACCGGGTCACCGCCCGCAACCGCGTCTGGCTGGTCCGCCGCAACCTCCCCCTCCCGCTGATCCCCGTCCACCTCGGCATCTGGCTCGCGGTCACCCTCCTGCGCACCCGCTCCCTCGCGGGCCTGCGCGCGTGGTTCGCGGGCTTCGCGGAGGGCGTCCGCGAGCCGGCGGGGCCACGGCGGCCGATGCAGTGGCGGACGGTGTGGAAACTGACCCGGCTGGGGCGCCCGCCGATCATCTGAACGCCGGTCGGCTGGATGCCGATTACCCGAAGGCCGGTCGGCTGGACGCCGGTTGCCTGGACGCCTGTCGGCTGGATGCCGGTTGCCTGGACGCCGGTTCCGTGAGCCCGGGGCATGCGTGTTCGGGCCGTCCGAGCCCCGGCTCCACGAACGCCAGCCATCCGATCCCCGGTCGTTCGCGCCTCGCCCTTCGAGTGCCGTTCGGTGAGCCGGGTTGTCCGGCGTCCGTCCACCCGCGGCCCCGCCTCCCCCCTCACTTCGCGTCCGCATAGCACTCCACCACCGCCGTGCTGAACGGGAACCTCACCGGCGTCTCCCCGAACGTCAGCCGGGCCGCCAGCACCGACGCCTCCCGGATCGCCGACACCACCGCCTCCGCCTCGCCCTCCGGACAGTGCACGATCACCTCGTCGTGCTGGAAGAAGACCAGTTCCGCCGCCATCCCCGCGCACGCCTGCCGAAGGGCGGCCAGCAGCAGGAGGGCCCAGTCCGCCGCGCTGCCCTGGACGACGAAGTTGCGGGTGAAGCGGCCCCGCGCGCGGGCGTTGGTCGAGGCGTAGCCCGGCACCCAGGCCGACGGGGACTCCTCGACGGGGATACCCGCCTCGTCCCCGGCGTTCTCGGAGTCCTCGGCGTTCTCGCCGCTCGCCGGGGGCGGGCACGTACGGCCCAGCCACGTGCGCACCAGCCGGCCCTCCTCGCCCGCGCGGGCCGCCTCGTCTACGTACTCCACCGCGCGCGGGAAGCGGCGGCGCAGGGCCGCGAGGTTCTTGAGGCCGTCGCCGGAGGTCTGGCCGTACACCGCGCCGAGGACGGCGAGTTTGGCCTGGCCCCGGTCGCCGGAGAAGGCGCGGTCGGACACCTCCTGGTACAGGTCGCTCGCCCGGCCGGCGACCTCCATCAGCCCGGGGTCGCGGGAGATCGCGGCGAGGATCCTCGGCTCCATCTGGTCCGCGTCCGCGACGACGAGCCGCCAGCCGGGGTCCGCGACGACCGCGCGCCGGATCACCTTCGGGATCTGGAGCGCGCCCCCGCCGTTCGTCACCCAGCGCCCCGTGACCGTGCCGCCCGCGAGGAACTCCGGACGGAAGCGGCCGTCGCGGACCCAGTCCTGGAGCCAGCCCCAGCCGTGCGCCACCCAGATGCGGTACAGCTTCTTGTACTCGATCAGCGGGGCCACGGCCGGGTGGTCGAGCGTCTCGATCTCCCACCGGCGGGTCGACTTCACCTTGATCCCGGCCTGCGCGAACGCCTTCACGACGTCGGCGGGGAGGTCGGGCCGTACGCGCCTGCCGAACGCGGCCGAGACCTGGTCCGCGAGTTCGGCGAGGCGGCGGGGCTCGCCGCCGCCCGCGTACCGCTCGCCGAGCAGTTCGCCCAGGACGCCGCGGTGGACGTCCGCGCGCCAGGGCAGCCCCGCCGCGTTCATCTCGGTCGCGACGAGCGTCCCCGCCGACTCCGCCGCCGTCAGCAGGCGCATCCGCGCGGGGTGCTCCGCCAGGTCGTGGCGGCGCATCTGGTCCCGGTACACCTCCACGAGCTCCCCGACCGAGAGCCGCGCGCGGGCCTCGCCCGGCTCGAACAGGGAGGGCTGCCCGCCCGGCTCGACGGCCCGCACGGGCGGGTCGGCGGGTACGGCGGTCCCCCGCAAGCGCGCGAGCGCGGCCCACGCCGACTTCGGCGCCCCGAACCTCCCCTCGTGCCCCAGCAGCAGGTTCTCGGCGACCTCCACGTCGTAACACCGCTCCACGCGCGCGCCCGCGGCGACGATCCCCGCGTACACCTCCGCGCTGCTCCGCCACACCCACCGCCCCACGTCCCCCCGCTTCCGCACGGCCTCCCCCACACTCGCCTCCCGCACGACGTCCCCCGCCAGCACGCCGTCACCCCCGAGGGGGGCGACCTCCACGCCACCTCCCTCGCCCGGCACCAGAACCCAGCGATCACTCATACGCCGAGTGTCGCAGGCGGCACTGACAACGCCGTGAAATGGGTGGTAACGGGAGAAAAGGGGGCATCGGGTGAGTGGGGTGGAGGTCTGGGCGGCGCTCTGTCGAGGGGCGCGAGGTCGGAGGGCCGTCGCTGGGCGCGGAGGGGGCCGCGTGTCCTGAGGGGGCAAGTGCCCGAGGTGACCGGGGCCCGAGGCGGCCCGCGCCCGAGGAAGGCTGCGCCATGGCTCTCGCCCGTGCCGAGTAAGCCGGTGCGTAAGCCCTCGCCGACGCCGGGCCGTCGGCGAGTACCTCAAGGCGGAGGCCACCAGCCTGACCAGCGAGCTTGCCGCGACAGCCGTCTCCGGCGTTCCCGCCCTCAGCGGCTCCGGACCGCCCCGAACCGGCCCGCCTCGTCCCGGGCCGCCCCTCCGGTCACCCCTTCTTCTGGATCGTCACCGTCGCCAGCGCCTCCGCCACGAACCCCTCCACCCCCGGCTTCGTGACGCCCAGTCCACTGAGGGGGCCCGCGCCGTTCTCGTGCTCCAGCAGCGCCAGCAGGATGTGTTCCGTGCCGATGTAGTTGTGGCCCAGGCGCAGGGCCTCACGGAAGGTGAGTTCGAGGACCTTCTTGCCGGCCGCGCTGTACGGCATGAGGTCGGGGGACTCGGCGGACGCCGGGAGCGTCGCGGTGGCGGCCTCGCGGACGGCCGCCAGGGACGTGCCCTGCGCGGCCAGCGCCTTCGCGGCGATCGCCTCCGGCTCGGAGAGCAGGCCGAGGGTGATGTGCGCGGGCAGTGTCTCCACCGAGCCCGCGTTCTTCGCCTCCGTGTCCGCCGCGACCAGGACGTTGCGCGCGCGGGGCGTGAAGCGGGCGAAGTCGATGTCCAGGTCCTCGGAGTCCTTGGGGACGAAGCGTTTCTGGGCGGCCTGGCGGGTGACGCCCATGCTGCGGCCGATGTCGGTCCAGGACGCGCCGGAGCGGCGTGCCTGGTCGACGAAGTGGCCGATGAGGTGGTCCGCGACGTCCCCGAGGTGCTCGCCGGCGAGGACGGCGTCCTGGAGCTGGTCGAGGGGTTCGGGGTGGACCTTCTTGATGGCGTCGATGAGGTCGTCGAGACGGACGGATGACGTGATGTGCTCGGGCTCGGACATGTGTCAACCGTAAGTTGACACCTCTACACTGTCAACCTCGGGTTGACAACAGTGAGCCACTACGCGCGCGTGCTGGATAACGCCGGGAACGTGCTCCACGCGCGCGTGCCCTCAAAACCCGCCCCGTGACACCATCACCGGGTGAGCCAGCCCCACCCCACCCTCGCCAAAGCCCTCGCGACAGCCCTGTACGACACCACGGACGCCACCCTCGACACCGCCGCCTCCCTCCTCGCCGCCGACCCCACCACGGACCCCGGCCTCAAGGCCAAGGGCGAGGAGCTCCTCGCGACGGCCTGGACGAGGGGCTGGCAGCCCGCCGACCTCGTACGGCTCACCCGCCGCGACCTGGACGACGTACACGTCCGCCACCTGGCCGCCCTGATCCGCGCGCAGGCGGGGAACGACCGTGCGCGGGGCCCGCGTTGGAGGGCTCAGCTGGAGGCGCTCCCGGTGGAACCGGCGCCCCCGGCGGACAGGTTCACGCAGGCCACGGCGGTCCTGGAGCTGTACCGCCGCCTCCTTCGCCTGCCCACGCTGGAGCCCCTGACCGAGCCGCGCAGGCCCACGCGCGCGGGCGCGGACCGTACGCTCACCCGGATCCGCGCGCTCCTCGCGAAGGCGGAGGCGACGACGTACCCGCAGGAGGCGGAGGCGCTCACCGCGAAGGCGCAGGAGCTGATGGCGCGGCACAGTGTGGACGAGGCGCTGGTGGACGCGGCGGCGCCCGCGCCGGACGCGCCCGCGGCCTGCCGTATCGGTGTGGAGCCCCCGTACGAGCAGGCGAAGGCGATCCTGCTGGACGCGGTGGCGGAGGCGAACCACTGCCGGTCGGTGTGGAACGAAGGTTTCTGCTTCTCGACGGTGGTCGGTTTCGAGGCGGACCTGGAGGCGGTGGAGCTGCTCTACACCTCCCTGCTGATCCAGGCGCAGACGGCGATGGCCCGCGCGGAGGCGGCGCAGCGGGCGTCCGGCCGCAAACGCACGAAAACGTTCCGCCAGTCCTTCCTCGCGGCCTACGCGCACCGCATGGGCACCCGCCTCGCGGAGGCGACCCGCACGCAGATCCCGGAGGACCTGCTCCCGGTCCTCGCGACGCGCGACGTAGCGGTCGTCAACGCGACGGACGACCTGTTCCCGCACACGGTCAGCACGCGGCTGAGGGGGATCACGGACGAGGCGGGGTGGGTCGAGGGAGCGGAGGCGGCGGACCGGGCGACGGTGGGGGACCGGCGGGGGCTGCCGGGGGCGTGAGGTTGGGGCGGGCGGGCTGCGCGGGCCCGTCAAGCGGGGCGCGACTGAACAAGGCCGGGCCGTGTAGCGCGTACCGTCGGCCTCCGGCCCGGCCGCACCCCTATGCCCCCTGAGCCCCGGCCGAGCAAGGCCAGGCCGTGAAGCGCGTCCCGCCGAGCTCGGCGCGAGCCGTCCCGCCGTCGGCCTCCGGCCCGGCCGCACCCCTACGCCCCCCGAGCCTCAGCCCCGGCCCCCGCCCCGAGCCCCGTCTTCAGTCCCCGGCCTGCTGGAACCCGCTCACCGTCGCGTCCGGCGTCTTCGTGTCCTTCAGGACGACATCCCCGTACGACCAGTCGAACTCCTTGCCCGACCCCTCCGCGAGCCCGAACTCCAGCTTCTTCGCCGCGATCGCCTTGTCGCCGTCCCCGCGCGTGTAGGTGATCGTGAAGGAGGCGGTGCCCTGGGCCGGCAGGGTCACCGTCTGCGCGACCGCCGCCGGGTCCTGCGGTACGGCGACGGACGTGCCGCCCGCCTTCAGCTGGACCTTGGGGAAGCCGGCCAGCGAGCACTCGTCGCCGGTGTTGGTGATCGTGAACGTCACGTTGCCGCTGTCCCCGACACCGGGAGCCGCGTTGACGGGGCCGGCCTGCGTGTCCAGCTTGTCGACGGCGCAGGTGGAGCCGCCGGCGGCGGGCGCGGACGCCGACGGCGTCGTACCCGAGTCGGCGTTCTTGTCGTCGTCACCGCCCCCGGAACACGCGGAGAGCAGAAGGGCCGCGGAGAGAGCGGCAACGCTGAGGCGGAGCGGAACGGCGCGCATGAACTGATCCCTAAAAGGTGTTCTGTGATTCACGGGTGGTCGGACGTGAGGTCGTGCAGGACGGCTACGGCGCGGACGTCGTCATCGAAACGCCTACTACGCGTTTGAGGCGCTGGCGCCTGGTGCCTGGAAGTCTTTCAGTTGGACCAGGGAGTGTTCCACCCGCGTCCGTCGTTCGGCGATGACGCCGGGTATGAGGCTCTCAATTCCCGCGCTTCGGGTGGGCCACTCGCCAGGCATCCAACTGGTCGATCGGCCACAGTGGGGTGCGCCCCACGTACACGGGTGTGGGGAAGTCGGCGCGGCTGGAGTTGAGGTTGTAGACGTGCTGGACGGTCACTCCCAGTCGCGCTGCTGCCTGCTTCGCATCTTCGTAACCAGGAATCGTGAGGGCCATGAGTCCGATTCTATCGCACTTGCAGTAGCTGAGTTAATTCCTTAAATTGAATGGTGTCAGCTAATCTAAAGTCGGAGGTGATGGTCATGCAGGCTGCCCGGGTCCGGAAGTTTCGAGGGAAGAACAAGGCCCCGCAGTGGGCCAGACCCGACGGCGGGGCGGTGTCGGTGATGGTGCTGCCGCTCGCCATCACCGACACCGTCGACCTCGCCCGGCTGGACAGGCTGTTCGGCGCGATGTGGAGCATCAAGCGGGCCGTCCAGCGGGACGCCCGCGCCAGGGTGGATGTCTACTGGTCCGCCTGGCATGAGCGCGATGAGCAGGGCGCGAAGGCCGTACGGCAGCGTCTCGGCCTGACCCGCGAGGCATTGGAGCGGTGCGCTTACCGCCATCTGGAAGGCTCGGGGCACCTGAAGCACCACGCCTCCAAGGCCCTGGTCATGCACATGGCCGACGAGGTGTGGAACGGCGTACGGCGCCACCTCTTCTCCGACGCCGGCGGCCACCGCTTCGGCCGACCCAAGGTTGGCCGCCGGCACGACTTCACCCGCATTCCCGGCCGCGCTCGCTCCCACACCACCGCCAACAAGTGGGAGACCTTCCGGCTCGTCGGCACCCTGCACGGCCATGACCTGGCCTACACCGGCGACGGGCGGCACGGGATGCGGCAACCGCGCCGGATGCCGAAGCCCGCCATCCCGGCCGACGCCGTTCCCACGGGAAAGGTGACCGCCTCGGGCAGGCCAGGAACGCGCAAGGCCACGTGGTGGGACCACGCAGGCCCCCTCGCTGTCGTCTTTGCCGGAGGCTCTGGCTCCAAAGCCGGTGACCTCGTGCTGCCCGTGCGTATCCCGCAGGGGGCCGGACAGCGGGCGCGGGTGGAACACTTCCTCGCCGACCCCGGCCGCTGGCACAAGGTGGACCTCGTCCGCCGTCGCAAGCCGTCCGCGCCGGGCGGCTGGGTGTACGAGGCGCACCTGATGATCCTCGGCCCCGGCCACACCGCCCAGGCCGTACGCGAGATGCGCCAGGAGGCCGCCGCGCTGGACCGTGTAGGCGGGGTGGACGGCAACGTCTCCAACCTCTCAGTCGTCTCCTTCCCCGGCAGCCTGGACCCCGCCGACAGCGCCCCCGCGTCCACCGAGATCACTCTCACCGACGCCGAACTCGCCCTGCTGGCCAGGCAGGCGAACAGGCAGCGCGGCCGGGCGCGGGCACTCGAACGCTCCCGCCGGTCCACGAACGCGGCGCAGTACGGACTGTCGAATAAGCAGGCCCGGCGTGCGGAGCGCCGCGCTTCCAAGGGCCTGCCCGCCAAGACCGTCACCGTGTCCGGCGGTGCCCGCGTCGCTCGTGCGGACGGGGTGCCGAAGCAGGCGTACCGCCGCGACCGGCTGTCCGACGGCTACCAGAGACTGCGCGCCTGCCAGGCCGAAGCCGCCGCCTCCGCCGCCGAGCACCGCCGCCACCGAGCCCGCCGGATCGCCCGGCAGATCATCGCTGCCCATGGAGTGAACCTCACGGTCGAGGACTGCGACATCCGCACCTGGTACCGGCTGTGGGGCAGGCGCCTCTCCCAGACCACACCCGGAATGCTGATCGCCGTCCTTGACGCCGAGTGCCGGGCGGCGGGCGGTCGGCTCGTGCGGGCCTCCACCTGGTCGACGGCCCTGTCCCAGCACTGCTTGTGCGGCGAGCGCGTCACCAAGACGCTGAGAGACCGGGAACACCGGTGCACCGCCTGCGGCCTCACCGGGAAGCGTGACCTCGTGTCCGCCGCCCTGGCCGTTTTCGTCCGCCTCGCCGACGCGGACGACCCCAAGACCGCATACCTGGACACCCAGTTGTCCCGGCACACGCAGACCAAGTACGGACAAGGGCTGGAAGAGGCCCTGAGTGAGTCAACCACACCGTGCCAGAACGCTCCTCGGGGTGCTGGTCACGTGGCAGTCTCCCGCCGACGGGAGACCTCTGCTCACCGAACCGCCGCAAGACGGACCCGAGCAACCCTGGATGAGCCACGCCCCCAGCGTGACCACGCCGGAAAGCCCGGACACCGCCCCGGCTGCGACCCGCAACTCACCCTCTGGTGAAGAGTGGAACAAGTCTTAGGAACGAGTGACGTTGCTCAGGTCAGGGGGATCATCCCCTACCCCAGACCCCCGGTCGGCACACCCGACGGCAGCACGCTCCCGTCCGCCTTGGTGTACGTCTCCTTCCCCACACTCCCCGTCCAGGTCACGACCAGTTTCTCCGCGTCGACGGAGTCGACCATCCCGGTCGTACGGTCCTTGTTCCCGGTGGGACAGGTGAGGTGGATCATCCGCATCCCGGCCTCGTCGCCGGCGGTCCCGTTGCAGACGGTGCCGCCGGTCGCGTACAGCGACGCCTTGCCGCCTTCGACCATGAGAACGACGGCCTGCCCACCGGCGGTACCGAGCCAGCTGCCGGCGAGGGGGGTGGACGCAGACGTGGATGCACGTGCAGACGCGCTTGCGGAGGCCGTCGTAGGGCTGGGCGAGGGCGACGAATCCCCATCGCTGCTGCACCCGGCCAGTACGACGACCCCCGCGACTACGGCAACCCCAGACAACCCCACGGAACGCACGGCACACTCCAAGCGCTAGAAGCCCGAGACGACGGCAAGCTACCAGCCGCATCAATGCCCGAACTTGGAACCAGCGATGAGTCGACTTACCCAGGGGCGCGGGGCTGTGTCTATGTGCGGCTACCGCTGCGCGGGCGCGACAAGCCACGACGGCGCCGCACCTTCAAGGCCACCTACCAGGAACTCTTCCGAACCCCCGGCAGATACCCCGCATGCGCCTGCCCCCGCAAGCTCACCCGGGACAACCCGAACGCCCGGAAGTACCCCCGAGGCCGCCCGTCCACCTGATCCCGGTTCCGCACCCGGGTCGCACTCGCGTCCCGAGGCTGCCGCTCCAACTCCCGCCGGGCCGCAGCACGTTCCTCCTCGGAAGACGCCGGCCGCCGGATGATCTCCTTCAGCTCGGCCCGCCGCTCGGCGTACCGGGCGACAACCTCCTGCCGCCGGAGATTCGCCGCGATCTTGCTCTTCTTCGCCATCAGACCCGCACCCCCCGAGCCCGGATCCGGGCAACCGCGGCCTCGACCCCGATGGAGTCGACCGTCTTGATCCCCTTCGTGCTCAACCGAAGCCGCACGTACCGGCCTTCGCCGGGCAACCAGTACCGCTTCGACTGGATGTTGGGGTCGAACCGCCGCGAAGTCCGCCGGTGGGAGTGCGAGATGCGGTTCCCGAACCCCGGCTGCGCCCCGGTCAGCATGCAGTGCGCCGACATGAGTGACCTACCTCTCTCGATCGACTATCGCTAATGGAAGTCATTTTCAGTAAGATACCAGCATGGCACGCAACGAACTCCGCCCGGTCATCAAGCTCCGCTCCACGGCGGGGACCGGCTACACGTACGTCACCCGCAAGAACCGCCGCAACGACCCGGACCGTATGACTCTGCGCAAGTACGACCCGAGGGTCGGCCGCCACGTCGATTTCCGAGAGGAGCGCTAGAGACATGCGTGAGGCAATCCACCCGGCGTACGGGCCCGTCGTCTTCCGTGACCGTGCCGCGAACTACGCCTTCCTGACCCGCTCGACGATGACGAGCGAGAAGACGATCGAGTGGGAGGACGGCGCGACGTACCCGGTCGTCGACGTCGAGATCTCGAACGTCAGCCACCCCTTCTACACGGGTACGGCCCGCGTCCTGGACACGGCCGGCCGCGTCGA
The DNA here is from genome assembly GCF_055409605.1 of Streptomyces saintjeani. NCBI lineage: Bacteria > Bacillati > Actinomycetota > Actinomycetes > Kitasatosporales > Streptomycetaceae > Streptomyces > Streptomyces saintjeani. The sequence goes on from NZ_CP189624.1 coordinate 5,306,220, forward strand.
ACGCTTCGAGAAGCGCTACGGAAAGCGAGCCGGCGCGTGACCCTGTCCGTGGCGATCGTCGGCGGGCTTCACGCGGAGGCCCGCAAGGCGACGGTCGCCCAACTCCTCAGGGACGTACCGGGAAGCGTGGTCCTGCACCACGACCTCGCTACGGCGACGGCGGGCACGGTCATCCGCACGATCCACGACGAGACGGGCCTCGTCGCCGCGGGCGAGGCCCCGTTGTCGAACGACTGCGCCTGCTGCGCGCTGCGCGAGGACCTGGTCCCCGAACTCCGCCGCCTGGCGGACGCCGGTACGACGGCCCTGGCGATCGTCGAACTCTGGGACTCGGTGGAACCGAAGGCGATGGCGGAGGTGGTGGCGGCGGCGGGCCTGACGGTCACATCGGTCATCACGGCGATCGATCCGGCCCTGCTCATCCCGTACCTGGGCAACGGCGACGACCTGGCGGAACGCGGCCTCGCGGCGGCCCCCACGGACCAACGCACGGTGGCCGACACGTTCGCCCGCCAGCTGGAGTACGCCCCGGTCCTGGCGATCGTCGACTCCCCGGAGGCGGACGACGAGGACCACGAACTCCTGACCCAACTCCACCCAACGGCCCGCCAGGTCCCCGTGTCGGGCGGCCACCTCACAGGGGACCTGGCGGGCGCAGCCGGAGAGAATCTGGACTGGGACGCATTCCTGACGGAAGCGACCACGGACCTAAGGGGCGCGGGGCTGGATCAATTTGCGGCTCCGCCGCGGGGCGCGAGCGACCACGACGTACCCGCACCCGGCAACACCCAGTCACCCCCCACCCCCCTCGCCCGCGAAGCCCTCGCCGGCTTCGACGTGGAGGCCGCCGCCGCAGCCCAGCACCCCGCCTCCGCCCTCCTCCCCACGGAAGCCGACAACCACGGCGTCACCACCTTCGTCTGGCACTGCGCCCGCCCCTTCCACCCGGAACGCCTCTACGCGGCGCTGGAGGACCTGACCTGCGCGGCAGCGCGCAGCAGGGGCCGTTTCTGGCTGGCGGACAAGCCGGACACCCTCCTCCACTGGGACGCGGCAGGAGGGGCACTCTGCGTAGAGGCCGCAGGCCCCTGGCTCGCGTCGCTCCCGGACGCGGCCTGGGACATGGTCCCCCCGACCAGACGAGCCGCCGCGGCCCTGGACTGGCACCCCGAACACGGCGACTGCTGCCAGCACTTGGTGTTCACCTCCCCCGGCCTGGACCGCGACGGCCTCGAACACCTCCTGGAGCACTGCCTGTTGACGGACGCCGAGTACGAGGCGGGCCGCACGGCGTGGCAGAACCTCCCGCCCGCCTTCGACACCCTCCTGGAGATCTGATGCCCCCGCGCAAGCTCGACCGCAAGCCCCAGAAGCCCCGCCCCAACCCCCTGGACCAGGCGAAGATCACGTACATCGACTACAAGGACACCGACCTGCTGCGGAAGTTCATCTCGGACCGGGGCAAGATCCGCAGCCGCCGGGTCACGAGGATCACGGCCCAGCAGCAGCGCCAGGTGTCGCGCGCGATCAAGAACGCGAGGGAGATGGCACTACTCCCGTACGTGTCGAAGTAGTTCGCGGTAGTTGGCGCGAAACCCCCCGAAGGGGCGGGTGGCTTACGGGAGTTGTCCCGCGAAGCCACCCGCCCCTCGCGTCATCTCCGGCTACGACGGCCCCGGCACCCGCAGCCGGAAAGGCCCCCAAGTCCTAAGCCCTACCCTCGACTTGGGCCCCCGCAACGGCCGTAGCCCGCGTCCGCACCCACAACACCCCCACCACGCCCGCACCTCGACGCACCCGGTTTCCCCACACCGGCGCCGTAGGGTGCCGCAAGTGGAGCCCCCCGGTCCGCCGGACGGTCGTGATCCGGCCAACAACCGGACTGGACCAATCGGTTGAAGACAGGAACACCGAGGCCCCGGCGCGCGTCTTGATAGATGCACGGGCTGAAGGCACGGGCTGTGTACGGGGGACCAGCGGGCCAAGCGCCCTGGAACGCGCTCGGTAAAACGTGCGTCAAACCTGTAACCGCGACGGCACGCCGCGTGCACGTGCATCTGCTCGCGCATCTGCACATGAACGGAGTTATGATCCGGACAGTTGACCACTGCACCAACGGCCGCAAGAGCCAGTGCACCAGCAGGGAGCGACCTGTGGACCACGACGTTGACGGGGGACGCGACGTGTACAACGGCATGACGGCCACGCAGTTGCACGGGGTGGCCTGGCAGAAGAGCAGGCACAGCAACTCGCAGGGAAACTGCGTGGAGTTCGCGCGCCTGCCCGGCGGCGACGTCGCGGTGCGCAACTCGCGCTTCCCGGACGGACCCGCGCTGGTCTACACGCGCGCGGAGATAGAGGCGATGCTGCTCGGCGTCAAGGACGGTGAGTTCGACCACCTGATCGCAGGCTGAGAGCGGCCGTTCCGGGGGACGGACGGCCGCTCTCCGTATACGACCCGCCGGTGACGCGCGTAGAACTCGCGCGCCCGGCGTCGTACGTGTTCATACGTCACTCGGCGGGGGTGCCGAGCCCGAAGAGGGCCCACACGACCTTGCCGCCGAGCGCGCCGGCCAGTGGGTGCCAGCCCCAGCTGTCGGCGAAGGAGTCGACGAGGAAGAGGCCGCGCCCGGACTCCGCCGCGAAGTCGTCGGTCTCGCGCGCCTCGGGCGTCGTACGGCCCGGGTCGCGCACCGCGCACACGAGCCGTCCGGTCCACCGCATCAAGTGCAGCCGCACGGGCGGCTGATGGTCGTCGGAGCCGTTCGACTCGGCCTGGGCGGACGGCAGTCCGTGCCGCAGCGCGTTGGTGACCAGTTCGGAGACGACGAGGCAGATGTCGTCGAAGCGGTCGCCGACGTCCCACTGTCCGAGCGTGCGGCGGGTGAACTGCCGTGCCTCGCGCACCGCTTCGAGGCGGGCGGGCAGAGCGCAGGAGGCGGCGTTGGACACGGCCGCGGGATCCAGCGGCGGAAGGCCCTGCCGTAATGGCTTGAGCATGGTCGATCCATTCGTCCCCATGCGAGGCACTCCCGGGAATTCGCGTGTCGTTGCGATGCAGCGGTGGCGCGAGACCATGGTTTCGGATGCGACCGGCGGATGCAAGGGCAGATGCACGTGCACGTGACCGAAATGAACCGCCCGTGGGGGTTGTTGGTCATTTTTTCCGCCAACTTCTCGCACAACTCTCCCTCCCGTCTTGCTTTCACACCCCCTCCTCCCGGGCAACCCATCTGTGAGCTTTGGCTTCTTTCCGTCTCTGTAATCAGGTGAGTACTGCTCGGAGTGTTTTAGTGGCAGACTTCGGCCCCTGGAGACGGTTGGGGAGGCTTGGCGAACGTGAGCGCGGGAGAGCCCGGATCGGTGGTGCGACGCATGCTGCTCGGCTCGCAACTCAGGCGGCTGCGCGAGACGCGCGGCATCACACGCGAGGCCGCGGGTTACTCGATCCGCGCCTCCGAGTCCAAGATCAGTCGGATGGAGCTGGGCCGGGTGAGCTTCAAGACGCGGGACGTCGAGGACCTGCTGACGCTGTACGGCATCACGGACGACACCGAGCGCGCGGCCCTCGTCGGCCTCGCCCGGGAGGCCAACGTGGCCGGATGGTGGCACAGTTACTCCGACGTCCTGCCGTCCTGGTTCCCCACCTACGTCGGCCTCGAAGGCGCCGCCTCCCTGATCCGGTCGTACGAGGTGCAGTTCGTGCCCGGCCTCCTCCAGACCGAGGCGTACGCGCACGCGGTCGTCGCGCGCGGCATGCGGGGCGCCTCCGTCGCCGACATCGACCGCCGCGTGGCGCTGCGCCTGGAGCGCCAGAAGTATCTCGTCGCCGAGAACCCGCCGGACGTCCACATCGTCCTCGACGAGGCCGGACTGCGCCGCCCCTACGGCGACCGCGAGGTGATGCGCGGCCAGCTCCAGCACCTCATCGACGTCTCCGAGCGGCCCAACGTCCGCCTCCAGGTGATGCCGTTCAGCTTCGGCGGCCACGCGGCCGAGTCCGGCGCGTTCAGCATCCTCAGCTTTCCCGAGTCCGACCTCTCGGACGTCGTGTACCTGGAGCAGCTCACCAGCGCGCTGTATCTCGACAAACGTGAGGACGTCGCGCAGTACGAGCAGGTTCTGCGTGAACTCCAGGACGACAGCCCGTCGCCCGCGGAGAGCCGTGACCTACTGCGCGGGCTTCTGCAACTCTCTTAATTCGCCTGTCAGTTGAACCGTCAGGCAGCACCCTCCGTGCGATAGGGAAAACCCTATAAACACCGCGTGGATGCTTGCCTGTTGAACATCTGCCCCTACAACGGCCCCTGTTCGTCAGTACGATGACGTGTGATCAGCTTGAACGGCTGTTCGGGAGACGGGTCACGGGGGTCCGCCTCCACTGCTTCGGCGGCAAGGATTGAGGGATCACATGTCGTCCTCCGACTTCACCGACCTGGCACAGCAGTTCATCGACGGCGAATGGCGTTCCGGCACGGGTTCCTGGGACATCATCGACGTCAATCCGTACGACGGGGTCAAGCTCGCGTCGATCACCATCGCGACGATCGACGAGGTCGACCAGGCGTACCGGGCCGCGGAGCGTGCGCAGCGTGAGTGGGCCACGACCAACCCTTATGCCCGCCGTGACGTCTTCGAGCGGGTCCTTCGGCTCGTGGAGGACCGCGAGCAGTTGATCACCGACTTCATCGTCGCCGAACTCGGCGGCACGCACCTCAAGGCGCGCTTCGAGATCGGGCTCGCGAAGGAATTCCTGCGCGAGGCCGCGCAGTTGACGCTTCGCCTCGAAGGCCGTCTGCTGCCGTCCCCCATCGAGGGCAAGGAAAACCGCCTCTACCGGGAGCCGGTTGGGGTCGTCGGCGTCATCAGCCCCTTCAACTTCCCGTTCCTGCTGTCGATCAAGCCGGTCGCCTCGGCGCTGGCCCTGGGCAACGCGGTGGTGGTGAAGCCGCACCAGGAGACGCCGATCGTCGGCGGCACGCTGATCGCCAAGTTCTTCGAGGACGCGGGTCTGCCCGCCGGACTGCTGAACGTCGTCCTGACGGACATCGCCGAGATCGGGGACGCGTTCATCGAGCACCCCGTGCCCAAGGTCATCTCCTTCACCGGGTCCGACAAGATCGGGCGGCACGTCGCGACGGTGTGTGCGGCTCAACTCAAGCGGACCGTACTGGAGTTGGGCGGCAACAGCGCGCTGGTCGTCCTCGACGACGCGGACATCGACTACGCGGTCGACGCGGCCGTCTTCAGCCGGTACGTCGATCAGGGCCAGGTCTGCATGGCCGCGAACCGGGTCCTCGTCGACCGTTCCGTGGCCGGCGAGTTCACGGAGAAGTTCGTCGCGAAGGTCAAGACGCTCAAGACCGGCGACCCCAGCGACCCCCAGACCGTCATCGGTCCGGTCATCAACTCCCTTCAGGCGAACGCGGTCACGGCCGCCGTGGACCAGGCGGTCGCGGAGGGCGCCACGGTCCTGGTCCGGGGCGAGACCACCAACAACCTGGTGGAACCGTCGGTGTTGACGGACGTGCCGAGCCACTCGGCGCTCCTGCACAAGGAGATTTTCGGCCCCGTCGCGCTCCTCGTCCCCTTCGACGGGGAGGAGGAGGCGATCCGGATCGTCAACGACTCTCCGTACGGGTTGAGCGGCGCCGTCCACACCGCCGACGTCGAACGCGGGGTCACCTTCGCGAAGCGCATCGACACGGGGATGTTCCACGTCAACGACGGGACGATCCACGACGAGCCGCTGATTCCGTTCGGGGGCGAGAAGCACTCGGGGATAGGCCGCCTGAACGGTGAACCGACGCTGGATGCCTTCACGACCCTGAAGTGGATCTCGGTCCAGCGGGGCCGGAGCAAGTTCCCCTTCTGACACGTCAGTTGTCGTCGGCCATGCCGAGTTGGGCGGCCTCGGCGCGGTCGGCGAGCCGGGAGGTGTAGCCACCCTCGCCAGCGGTGCATGCGGGCGCTCTTCGGCTCGGCGTTCCCTCCGATCAGCGAATGAGAAACGTGACAGCCGTGTTGTCACTCGCCTCGGTCGGGCCGAGATCTTCGCCGTCCGCGACTCGAAGGTGCTGGAGGGCCCGGCCCCGCTGGTGAGGCCGTGGGCGTCCTTCACCCCGTCCGTGAGGAAGGACCGGCGCGATGGCTGACCGCACACGCCCCCGTCCCCCCGGGCAACCGCCGCCGATTCCGCGCCACCCACCCGTACACAACCCGCGCACACCCCCGCACCCCCGGCAGCCGCACCACCGCCCCCACCACCCGCCACCCCACGGACGGCGACGACCCCACATACCTCCCCAACGCCTCGGCCCCACCGGCGAGCACCACACCCCCACGCATCAACAACACCTCCCGGTCGAGCCGTTCAAGCTGCGCCGAGGTCAACTCCGCATCCAGGAACTGCCAAAGACTTGTCCCGTAACTGCTGGTCACGGGTGAGATGATCTTGCTGTGTCTGGTGTGATCACGGCGTCGGAGCCGTCCTGGATAGCCCCGTTCACGGGGCTGAGCCCGCGTCAGTTCAGCAAGCTGATCACCGCGTTGCGGCGTGAGGGCGCGGATCCGGTCCGCAAGGGCCGGCCCTGGAGCCTGTCGCTGGAGGACCGGGTCCTGCTGGTCGCCGCGTACTGGCGAACCAACCTGACGCTGCGCCAACTCGCGCTGCTGTTCGGGGTGTCGAAGTCTGCGGCGGACCGCGTCGTCAACCAGCTCGGGCCAGCGCTGGCACTGCAGCAGCGAAGGCGGTTCCGCAAGGACACGGTGCTGATCGTGGACGGCACCCTGGTGCCCACCCGCGACCACACGGTGGCCGAGCAGTCGAAGAACTACCGGTACTCGACCAACCACCAGGTCGTCATCGACGCCGACACCCGCCTCGTCGTCGCCGTCGGACGGCCGCTGCCCGGCAACCGCAACGACTGTAAAGCGTGGGAACTGTCCGGCGCCAAGGGCGCCGTCGGCGGGACCACAGTGATCGCGGACGGCGGCTACCGGGGCACCGGCCTGGTCATCCCGCACCGCCGCGAACCCGGCCAGACCGAACTCCCGGACTGGAAAGAAGAACACAACACCTCCCACCGCAAGGTCCGCGCCCGCGTCGAACACGCCTTCGCCCGCATGAAGACCTGGAAGATCCTCCGCGACTGCCGTCTGAAAGGCGACGGCGTCCACCACGCCACGCTCGGCATCGCCCGCCTGCACAACCTCACTCTGGCCGGATGACGAAAAAACGAGCAGGTCACCCGCCGTGTCGGAGACTATTTACGGGACAAGTCTAAGGCACAGCCTCAACCACCGGCGAGGCCATGCCCCGCATCCGATCGACGGCAACCTGACAGAACCCACAGTCCCCGTCGTACACAAGCACCGGCATGCTCACTCCCTCACTCGAACCCCCTCATCCTGCGCCAACTCCCCTCCGCCGCAGCCTTTTTCAGCCGCCGCTCCCGAACGCCTACAGGTAGATGCGAGGGACATGCACCCGCTTCCGATAGCCGCGGCGGATTCGGATCATCCGCGAGCGACCCGTCCACCGTGAGCCCAGCCGCCGCGAGATCCGCGATCACGGAGGCCATGACGTGGACCGCCTCCTGATCCGCCTTCCGCATATCGCCGAGCACCCACTCCGCACCGGGATCGAACTCCCAGGCCCACCCGGTGACACCCTCACCGCGTACGTTCGGCGCGCGACCTCACCCAGCACCTCACGCGAAGCGGCATCAAGAACGGCCGCGACGGTGTCCCGCGCCGCGCGGAACGCCTCGTCCGAGATTCCGGGATCGGTCGGCGCACGTTCCGCTTCCTGAAGCCGCCGAGCCCGCTCGGGATGCCGCAGGATCGCCACGAGGGTCGCCCACTTCTCCAGGAACAGCCGTATGGGAGTCGTGGAGGAGAGCTGGACGGCGTGGTCGAACGCCTGCCCCGGATCGCTGTCGAACTCCGCCGGTTCCGGTGAGGCGGTTGATGGCGGGTGGCCACGCCTCCCCGACGGTACCCGCATGAACCAGCGAGGCGCAGCCGCGTACACGGTGTCGGATCGGACGGCGATTGCGGCCAGGATCTGACCTACATGCCCCCTAACGTCATCGGTGTCAGGCAGAACCGCCCCGGCGAAAGGCACCCACCATGGTCACCCACGTCCCCTCCGAAGCCCCCGGCGACGAGGTCGGCGCGCTCCTCGCGTTCCTCGAAGAGCAGCGCGGCGGCATCCGCCGGTCCGTGCTCGGCCTCACGGCGGAGCAGGCCGTGTCGAAACCCAGCGCCAGCGACCTCTCCCTCGCCGGCATCGTCAAGCACGTCGCCGAGGTCGAGCAGTTCTGGGTCGCGCTGGCGAAGGGGGAGGCGCCGGCCGTGCAGCGGGACGCCTCGAACTGGCACGAGTGTTTCCAGCTCGTCGGCGACGAGACCGTCGAGGGACAGCTCGCGTACTGGGAGAAGGTCGCCGCCGGGACCGAGGCGTTCGTCAGGGCCGCCGACAGCCTCGACCGGACCTTCGCACTCCCGGACCAGCCCTGGTTCCCGCCCGAGGGCCGCGTCTCCCTGCGCTGGCTCCTCCTCCACCTCATCCGCGAGACGGCCCGCCACGCCGGCCACGCCGATGTCGTACGGGAGTCCCTCGACGGCAAGACAGCCTTCGAGCTGGTCGCGCTCGCGCAGAAAAGCTGACCCCATAACCTGGACCGCATGTCAGCGATCCGTCTCCTCGTGCTGAACGCGGTCCGTCAGCACGGCCGGGCCCACGGCTACCAGGTGCGCAGCGACCTGGAGTACTGGGGCGCGCACGAGTGGTCCAACGCGAAGCCCGGCTCGATCTACCACGCCCTGAGACAGCTGGCGAAACAGGGCTACCTGCACGAGCACGAGATCGCCCCCTCGACGGCCGGCGGCCCCCCGCGTACGGAGTACGAGATCACGGCCGCCGGCAGCGAGGAGTACCTCCGCCTCGTACGCGACGCGCTGACCTCGTACGACCAGAAGACGGACGTCAAATCCGCCGCCCTCGGCAGCATGGTGGACCTCCCGAGGGCCGAGGTCGTCGCGCTCCTGGAGGAGCGGATCCGGCGCATCGCCGGCTGGCGGACGTCCGTGACGGACTACTACATCCCCGAGGATGGCCCCGAACCGCTCGGCCACATCGGCGAGATCATGAACTTCTGGATCCACACGGCGGACGGCGAGGCCGAGTGGACGAGGGGGCTGATCGCGCGGATCGCGGGGGGCGCGTACGTGTTCGCGGGCGAGGGCGAGCCGTTCGTGGGGGTGCTGACGGAGGGGCAGGAGAACCCGTACGCGACGGGGGAGAGGCACCCCGGGGACGCGCGGTAGCCCGGCAGGAGAGTACGGATCTCCCGCCGGGCGGCCTGGCTAATCAAGTTTGACCAATCCCCCGGACCCCGCTACCTTCGACCGGCATCGACTAGTCAACCTTGACTAACAAGGGAGCCCCCGTGACCGACCCGGCGATCACCGTCGACGGCGCACGCAAGTCCTACGGCCCGAAACCCGCCCTCGACGGCCTCGACCTCACCGTCCCCCGCGGCGAGGTCCACGCGGTCCTCGGCCCCAACGGCGCCGGCAAGACCACCCTCGTCCGCATCCTCGCCACCCTCCTGCGCCCCGACGCCGGCCGCGTCGAGGTCGCGGGACACGACGTCGTACGCCACCCCCGCGAGGTCCGCCGCCGCATCGGCCTGCTCGGCCAACACGCCGCGTTGGACGAGGACTTGGACGGCCGGCAGAACCTGGAGATGTTCGCCCGCCTCCACCACCTCGGCGCCCACCGTGCCCGCGCCCGCGCCGCCGAACTCCTCACCCGTTTCGACCTCACGGACACCGGCCGCAAACCGGTCACCGCGTACAGCGGAGGCATGCGGCGCCGCCTCGACCTCGCCGCGTCCCTGATCACCGACCCGGAGGTCCTCTACCTCGACGAACCCACGACCGGCCTCGACCCCCGGGGCCGCGCCGAGGTGTGGGCGTCCGTCCGCGCACTCGCCGCCGCCGGTACGACGGTGCTGCTGACGACCCAGTACCTGGAGGAGGCCGACCAGCTCGCCGGCCGCATCTCGGTCGTCGACGCGGGAAGGGTGATCGCGCAGGGTACGGCGGACTTCCTGAAGACGGCGACGGGAGGCGACCGCATCGACGTGGTCCTGCGCGACGCGGGCCGACTCGGCGACGCCGTAGCCGTGTTGCCGCTGACCGGCATCTCCGTCGACGCGGACCGCCGCTTGCTGAGCGCCCCGGTGACCGACCGGATGGCCGCGCTCGCCGGGGTCGTACGCGGCCTGTCGGACGCCGGGATCGAGGCGGAGGACATCGCGCTGCGGCGGCCGACGCTGGACGAGGTGTTCCTGCACATCACGGGGGACGCGCGGGGGGTGAGCGCCGAGGGAGCGCCGCCGAGCCCGGGTACGCCCGCCCCGCGTCCGGCGTCCACTCCCGACGGCACGGAGGTCGCCGCATGATCTACGCCCTCACCGACTCCTGGACCATGACCCGCCGAGAACTCTCGCACTGGGCCCGCCGGCCCGGCCGCATCGTCGCCGGGCTCCTCTTCCCCGTGATGCTCCTCCTGATGTTCGGCTACCTCATGGGCGGCGGACGCGGGGTGCGTGGCGACTACCTCGACTACCTCCTCCCCGGCATGCTCGCTCTGACCATGGTGTTCGGCCTGGAGAACACGATGGTCGCGGTGACACGGGACCTCGACAAGGGCGTCATCGACCGCTTCCGCTCGCTCCCGATGGCGGACGGCGCGGTCCTGGTGGGCAGGGCCTGCGCGGACATGCTCAGCTCGACGATCGGCGTACTGGCCCTGATGGCCATGGGCCTGGCGCTGGGCTGGCGCCCCGACACGTCCCCGCCGTCCTTCCTGGCCGCCCTGTCCCTCCTGCTCCTCCTCCGCTTCGCGATGCTCTGGATCGGCATCCACCTGGCCCTCATCGCCGGCAAACCGGAGATGATCCAGACGGTCCAGATCCTGGTCTGGCCGATCGGCTTCCTCTCCAACGCCCTGGCCACCCCGGAGGCGATGCCGGACTGGCTGGGCACGGCGGTGGCCTGGAACCCGCTGTCCCAAACAGCGACGGCGGTACGGGACTTGTACGGAGTGCCGGGGGCGGAGGCACCCCACATGTGGACGGCGGTGGCATGGCCACTGGGCTTGCTGGCGGTGTTCTTCCCGCTGGCGGTGAGGAGGTTCGGCCGCATGAGGTAGGCGGGGGTTGTGCTTCCCGGCGACACGGGGCATACGACTGGAGGGCAGACGAGGCGGGCATCCGACTGGCGGCTGAGCGGAGTCTTCAGGGCTGCCGGGGCGGGCCGCCACTTTCTCCACTGATGGCCACCCAAGTCCTTTAGGGGCGCGGGGCTGGATCAATTTGCGGCTCCGCCGCGGGGCGCGACCAGCCACGACGGCGCCGCACCCACCACACAACCCTTCGCCGCACCCCCTCAGTGATGAAACCCGGTCGCCGCCCCTTTATCCCGCGTCACCGGATGCGACTGCCGCCGCAACTCCGGCACCAACCGGCTCAAGTCCTCGAAGAACAACTCCGCCAGATCCTGAGAGAACCCGTTCCGGCAGACGACCCGCAGCACCGACAAGTCCTCCCGGTTGGCCGGAAACGTGTACGCCGGCACCAGCCACCCCTTCTCCCTCAGCCGCCGGGACACGTCGAAGACGTCGTACGACGTGACGTGCTCGGCGGTCGTGAAGGCGAACACCGGCAACTCGTCCCCGCGAGTGAGAAGCCGGAAATCCCCCAGCGACTCGATCTTCCCGGCGAGGCCCAGTGCGACGTCCCGCGTGGACTGCTGAACGGCCCGGTACCCGTCCCTCCCGAGCCGCAGGAACGAGTAGTACTGGGCGACAACCTGCGCCCCCGGCCGGGAGAAGTTCAGCGCGAACGTCGGCATGTCACCCCCCAGGTAGTTCACCCGGAACACCAGCTCCTCCGGCAACGCCTCCTTGTCCCGCCACAACGCCCACCCCACCCCGGGATACACCAGCCCGTACTTGTGCCCGGACGTGTTGATGGACGCCACCCGAGGCAACCGGAAGTCCCACACCAACTCCTCGTCGAGGAACGGCGCGACCATCCCACCCGACGCGCCGTCCACGTGCACCGGCACATCGATCCCGGTCTTCTCCTGCAACGAGTCCAGCGCAGCGCACAGCTCGGCGATCGGCTCGTAGGACCCGTCGAACGTGGACCCCAGAATCCCCACGACCCCGATCGTGTTCTCGTCGCACAACTCCGCGGCGGCCTCCGGGTCGAGATGGAACCGGTCCCCCTCCATGGGCACCTGCCGAGCCTCCACCTCCCAGAAGTTGCAGAACTTCTCCCAGCAGACCTGGACGTTCACCCCCATGACGAGGTTGGGCCGGGCGGAACCGGGATACCGGTCGGCGTTCCTCGCGGCCCACCGCCGCTTGAGGGCCATCCCGGCGAGCATGCACGCCTCACTGGACCCGGTCGTCGAACACCCCACGGCGGCGGAGGGATCCGGCGCGTTCCACAGATCCGCCAGCATCGCCACACACCGCCGCTCCAGCTCGGCGGTCCGCGGATACTCGTCCTTGTCGATCATGTTCTTGTCGCGGCACTCGGCCATCAGCACACCGGCCTGAGGCTCCATCCACGTCGTGACGAACGTGGCGAGATTCAGCCGCGAGTTCCCGTCGAGCATCAGCTCGTCGTGCACCAGCTGATAAGCCGTCGACGGCGGCATCGGCCCCTCCGCGAGCCGGTGCTTCGGCGGCGCCTCGCTCATCCCGCCCACCGGATCGGCCTCCCCGAAGAACGGGTTCACCGACAGCGCCCGCTCCTCGTGCTTCCTCGGCCCCTCATGCAACGCCATGTCCGCCTCCCACCAGCCGTCTGCTCAATGAACGTTCGTCACGATTGCCCAGTTCCCGAAATCCACACTTGCACCTCACGCAACGTGAGGCCCCACAGTGAAACGCGACCGAGAACGAACAGGAGCCCGACGTGACGTACTCCGTAGGACAGGTGGCCGAGTTCGCGGGCATCACCGTCCGCACCCTCCACCACTACGACGCGATCGGCCTCCTCCCCCCGACCGACCGCACCTCGACAGGCCACCGCCGCTACACGGAATCCGACCTCGACCGCCTCCAGCGCCTGCTCTTCTACCGAGAACTCGGCTTCCCCCTGGAGGAGATCGCCACGCTCCTGGACGACCCCGAAACTGACCCCGCACAACACCTGCGCCGCCAGCGAGACCTCCTCGCCGCCCGCATCACCCGGCTCCAAAAAATGGCCGAAGCCGTTCAACAAGCCCTGGAGGCACGCACCATGGGAATCAACCTCACCCCCCGAGAACGCTTCGAGGTCTTCGGCGACAAGGACCCCGACCAGTACGCCGACGAGGCCGCCGAACGCTGGGGAGGCACCGACACGTACGCGGAGAGCATGCGCCGCACATCCACGTACACGAAGGCCGACTGGCAGCGCCTGAAGGAGCAGATGGACGCCTGGGAGTCCCGCTACACGGCCCTGGTGGCGGCGGGCACGCCCCCGGAGAGCGACGAGGCGGTGTCCCTCGCGGAGGAACACCGCCTGCACATCACTCAGTGGTACTTCGACTGCCCGCACGAGCTGCACACGTGCTTCGCGGACATGTACGTCTCGGACGAACGCTTCAAGGCGTACTACGACGGGATGGAGGAGGGCCTGGCGGCACACCTGAGGGCCGCGATCAGGGAGAACGCGAACCGACACGTGTCCTAGGCCCCACCCTCACTCCCGCGCCAGCACCACCGCCGTCCCGTACGCGCACACCTCCGTCCCGACGTCCGCCGCCTCCGTCACGTCGAAGCGGAACGCCAGCACCGCGTTCGCCCCGCGCGCGCGTGCCTGCTCGATCAGCCGTTGCATCGCCTCGTTACGGGTCTCGACGAGCGTTTTCGTCAGACCTTTCAGCTCGCCGCCGATCAGCGACTTCAGGCCCGCTCCGATCTGGCTGCCGATGTGCCGGGAGCGGACCGTGAGGCCGAACACCTCCCCGATCACCTGATCCACCCGATATCCGGGCACATCGTTCGTGGTCACGACCAGTACGTCCGGCTGGGGCCCCTGCCCGCCGCCGTAGTCCTCGATACTCATGTCCACAGCTTTGCCCCAGCGCGCGCACAGTGCATCCTGGGTACCCGCCTGGAACCTGGCCCGGGGCGGCTGCGTTGATACGTTTGGGAGCGCAGTCCCGTCATCAGCCCCCGCCAGCTTCGTACCCTCACAGCAGGAGCCACATCCCCGTGATCACGCTCGCTCTCGGCCCCGAGTGGCTCAGCCCTGACTATCTGATCGAGACGTTCGCCCTGCCGGGCATTCTGCTGATCGTCTTCGCGGAGTCGGGCCTGTTCGCCTTCCTCCCGGGCGACTCCCTGCTGTTCACGGCAGGCCTGTTCGTGGCCCAGGGGAAGTACATCGACCAGCCCCTGTGGCTGGTCTGCACGCTGATCGTGGCGGCGGCGATCATCGGTGACCAGGTCGGTTACATGATCGGCAAGTTCCTCGGCCCGAAACTCTTCAGCCGCCCCAACTCCAAGCTCTTCAAGAAGGAGAACCTGGACAAGGCGCACGAGTTCATGGAGAAGTACGGCCCGAAGGCGATCGTCCTGGCCCGCTTCGTGCCGATCGTCCGCACGTTCGCACCGATCGTCGCCGGCGCCGGCCGTATGAAGTACCGCACGTTCCTGTCGTACAACATCATCGGCGGCGTCGCCTGGGGCACGGGCGTCACCCTGGCCGGCTACTGGCTGGGCCAGATCGAGTTCATCCGCAAGAACGTCGAGTCGATCCTCATCCTGATCGTGCTCCTGTCGGTCGTCCCGATCATCATCGAGTTCCTGCGCGAGCGCTCGAAGAAGAAGCGCGCGGCGGCCCAGCAGCCCACCCCGCAGCCGCAGTTCCAGGCCCCTCAGCAGCACATGGACGACGCGACGACCCAACTGCGCCGCATCCCGCAGCCGGACGCCCAGCAGCAGCCGTACGACAACGGCAACGGCCAGTACTACGGCGGCCAGCAGCAGCAACAGCCGCCGCAGCAACAGCAGTACGGCGGCGGCTACTACGACAACAACCAGCAGCAGTACCCGTACGGCCAGCAGCCCCAGCAACCGCACCAGCAGGGCTACTCGCAGAACGGCTACCCGCAGAACTGACCGGGACCGGTCAGAACCCGCGCGTGCGCTTCGCGGACTTCCGCTTCTCCACGGACACCCGCAGGAACAGCCGGGAGATCTCCGACCCGAGGTTGACCCCGATGGCGATGGCCATGGCGAGCGCCGCCGCCTTCGACAACCCCACCAGCCCCCGGTCCACCTCGTGCTGCGCGATGGACAGCAGCCCGAAGTAGGTGGCGGACCCGGGCAGCAGGGGCCCGATCGCGGCGGTCGTGTACGGCAGGGCCGACGTGAACCGGTACCGCGCCAGCAACTGCCCGAACAACCCCACCAGCCCCGCAGCGGCGGCCGTGGACACCACCGCCGACAGATGCCCGGCGTGCTGCATCGCCCCGTACACGCACCACGCCACACCCCCGTTGAGCGTCGCCGCGAGCACCGTCGACCGCTCCTGCTGCAACAGCACCGCGAACGTCAGCGACAGCATCATCGCCGCGCCGATCTGCCACCCGGGCCGGTCGGCGGTGACGAGCGCGGCGTCGGGGTTGAGCCGCGCTCCGAGTTTGACGCCGATGTAGAGCACGGCGAGCACCCCGACGACGATGCCGACGAAGAAGTACATGACCTCCAGCAGGCGCGCGGCGGCGGTGATGTAGAACCCGGTGAGCCCGTCCTGGACGCCCGCGACCAGCGCGCGCCCGGGGAGCAGCGCGAACAGACCACCGGTGATGACGGCGGACGCGGCGACGTCCACGCGCGCGAGCGTGAGGGCGACGCCGATCGCGGCGGGCGGCAGCGCGGCGACGAGGAACTGGTAGAACTCCGGCAGCCCCCGCCCCGCGAGGAGCCACGCGAGCCGGTCCCCGAGGACGGCGCCGAGCGCGGCGGCGACGAACACGAGCGCGTCACCCCCGACGAGCACGGACGCGGCCCCGGCGAGCAGCCCGCTCGCGGACGTCAGCACCCAGGTCGGGTACGGGTGCCGGTTGCGCCGCATCTCCGCGAGGCGCCTGTAGGCCTCCTCAAGGCTCAGATGGGCCTCGGGGTCACTGAGGTCCCCGACGAGCCGGAAAACGGCTGCCAGGCGCGTGTAGTCCGTTCCCCGGCGCCGTACGATCCGCGTCGCGGTCACCGGGTCCTCGACGAGCGAGGGCTGGTAGGAGATCGAGACCAGCGTGAAGGTGACGTTCGGCTCGCACCGGTCGAGCCCGTACGACCGGCAGACCGCGAACATCGCCGCCTCGACGTCCTCCGCGCCCTCCCCGCCGGCCAGCAGCAGTTCGCCGATGCGCAGGGTGAGGTCCAGCACGCGCGGGACGGCCGGTCCGTCGTCGTCCGTGTGCTTCGGCGGCGTCTCCGGCGCGGGCCGCTCGGTCACCGGCATGCGCAGCATCGTGCGCATCCGGTCCTGCCAGGGCGCGTCCTTCGTGAGGCTGACGACGGGTATCCCGGCGGGCGGGGTGAACGCGGGCGGCGCGTCCTGCGCGCTGTAGCCGCTCGGCCTGCTGAACGCCGAGCCCTCCGGCTCACCGGGCGGCTTCGGGGCGTCCAGACCCTTCGGGACGGCGAACTCCGAGGTCGTCTCCGACTCGCTCGCTCTGGGCGCGTCGAGCCCTGTCGGGAGCGCGAACTCGGAGGTGATCTCCGGGTCGTACGCACTGCGCGCCTCGTCCGACCGCGGCTTGCGGTCCACCGACTCCGACACTGAGAAACGCTCCCTGGAACGACACCTTCCGTCTCGGCCCTCAGTATGCGCACAGACAGACGAAAGGGCCGCACGCGTACGCACGCGCGCGGCCCTTCACACGAGTCCCGAGGGTGCTCAGTGGCCACCCTCGTCCTGGAAGCGCTTGTAGGACCGCTCGATCTCCGCCTCGGCCTCCGTACGGCCGACCCAGTCGGCGCCCTCTACGGACTTGCCGGGCTCCAGGTCCTTGTAGACCTCGAAGAAGTGCTGGATCTCCAGGCGGTCGAACTCCGAGACGTGGTGGATGTCACGCAGGTGCTCCACGCGCGGGTCGGTCGCCGGGACGCACAGCAGCTTGTCGTCGCCGCCGGCCTCGTCGGTCATCCGGAACATGCCGATCGCGCGGCACTTGATGAGGCAGCCCGGGAACGTCGGCTCGTCCAGGATGACGAGGGCGTCCAGCGGGTCACCGTCCTCGCCGAGCGTGTTCTCGACGAATCCGTAGTCGGTCGGGTACGCGGTCGAGGTGAAGAGTCGACGGTCCAGGCGGATCCGACCGGTCTCGTGGTCCACCTCGTACTTGTTGCGCGAACCCTTCGGGATCTCGATCGTGACGTCGAACTCCACCGGTGGCTCCTCCATGATCAGCACATACTTCGGGTGGTTAAGTGTCCCTCACGCCGACGTGTGATCGCGAAAGGGGCTGGTGGCCGTGCCGGAGCCAAGACCGAGGCAGGCCACGGGCCCCAACTCCGACGAGGCGGAAAAGAGGGTATCCGCCCCGCTCGCAGGGACGGACGGGGCGGGTGGTCCACGGGCCGACGAGGCCGAGGGGACGGCGGATTCCCCGGCGACCGAGGAGGGCGCCGTGACGGGTTCGCCTGCCGGCGAGGCGGATGGAAGGGAGCGCTCTCCGCTCACCGAGGGGGACGCGGCGGAGGGTTTCCCGTCGGCTGGGGTGGATGGGCCGGCGCGCGCTGCGGGGGGCGAGGCGGGGTCTTCCCGGACCGAGGCGGATGAGCCGGCGCGTTCGCCTGCCGCCGAGGCGGACGGGCCGAGGCTCTCCACCCCGGCCGAGGTGGATGGCGCGGAGCGCTCACCCCGCACCGAGGCGGACAGGTCGGTTGAGTTCCCGCCGGTCGAGACGGGCGCGTCGGCGCGTTCGTCCGTCGGCGAGGGGGATGGGGCAGCGCAGACTCCGGGGGCCGAGGCGGGGGCTTCGCAGGCTGAGGCAGAAGAACCGGCGGGTTCGGCTGCCGGCGAGGCTGACGATGCGGTGGGCCCTTCGTCGGCTGAGACGGCCGAGACGGGTGAGGCGGTGGGTTCGGCTGTCGGTGAGGGGGCCGGGGCAGAGCGTTCCCCGCTGGCCGAGGTGGGCGGGTCGGTGGGTTCGTCTGCCGGAGAGGCTGACCGGGCGGCGGGTTTGCCGCCGGGCGAGGTGGGTGGCGCGGCGGGTTCGGCTGTTGGCGAGAGGGATGGGGCAGAGGGCGCCCCGCCGGTCGCGGTTGACGGGGCGGTGGGTTCTTCGCTGGCCGCGGCCGTTGCTGCCGTGCGTTCGCCGTTCGGCAAGGCTGTCGGGGTCGTGCGGCCTCCGCTCGGTAAGGCCGTTGCGGCTGTGGGGCCCGGGTTCGGTAAGGCCGTTGCTGTTGTGCGGCCCGGGCTCGGTAAGGCCGTGCGTGCGGTGAAGCCGGGGGTTCGGGGGGTCTCGGCGTACGTCGTGAAGTTCGGGGAGGCCGTTCGGCCGCAGGTTGCCGAGGTGTCGGTGCGGCGGACGCTGCGGTACTCCGCCGGGGCGGCCGGGGCCGGGCTGGCGCTGGCCGTGGGGGCGGCGGGCCTTGCCGGGCCCTGGGATTCCAGCGGGCAGCGGACGGCCGAGCGTGAGCGGGCCGTCGCGATCGGGGGCGCGGATCACGGGCGGGGCTCGGCCGGTACGACGGGGCAGGCGCCGAAACCCGCCCCGAGCGCCCTCTCCGTCCTCACGGGCCTCGGGAGCGCCGCGGGTACCCCCAAGGCCCCCGCGCCCGCCACAGGGGCCCTCACGGCCGTTCTCGGCCCCCTCCTCGCCGACCCGGCGCTCGTCCGGCACGCCGCGGCGGTCGTCGACGTGTCCACCGGCAAGCTCCTGTACGGCTCCGGCGCCACCACCCCGCTGACCCCCGCGTCCACCACCAAGATCGCCACGGCCGTCGCCGCGCTCTCCGCGATGGGCCCCGACCACCGCCTCGTCACCCGCGCGGCCCTCGAACCGGACACCCGCGAACTCGTCCTCGTGGGCGGCGGCGACCCGACGCTCACCGCCCGCGCGGACGCACAGGGCTGGGCCAGCCTGCGCACGCTCGCGAAGTCGACGGCGGCGGCCCTCAAGAAGCGCGGCCTGACGGACGTGACCCTCTCGTACGACACGACCCTGTACGTCGGCCCCGACCGCCACCCCATCGGCAAGAACCCCAACCTCGCGCGCGTGGTCGCCCTCACGGCCGACGAGGGCCGGCCGGACGACTCGACCAGCGGCGCCGTGGAACGCGTACCGGACCCGGCGCAGGACGCGACGGCGAAGTTCGCGGGCTTCCTGGAGGCCGAGGGCGTCCGGACGAAGGCCCCGGGCCCCTCGAAGGCGACGTCCCGCGCGCAGACGCTGGCGACGGTCAGCTCACCCCCCTTGCCGGCCCTGGTCGAACGCATGCTCACGAACAGCGACAACGACATCGCCGAGGCCCTGGCCCGCCAGACGGCCCTGGCGACCGGCGTCCGCCCGGACTTCGCGGGCGCGGGCGAGGCGATCACGGCCCAACTGAGAAAACTGGGCCTCCCTGTGGCCGGAGTTTCGATCAAAGACGGAAGCGGCCTGGACAGATCCGATCGTCTGACCCCCGCCCTCCTGACCGCCCTCCTGACGACGTCGGCGAACCCCGCCCACCCGAACCTCCGCCCGGTCCTCACCGGCCTCCCGGTCGCGGGCTTCACCGGAACCCTGAGCACCCGCTACTCGAACGAGGCGGCGGGAGTGGTCCGGGCGAAGACCGGCACCCTGACGGGCGTCAACGCGCTGGCGGGCACGGTGGTCGACAGGGAGGGCCGCCAACTGGCCTTCGCGTTCCTGGCCTCGGACACGACGAACGCGGACGCGGCCCAGGCGGCCCTGGACAGAACGGCGTCGGCGCTGGCGAACTGCGGCTGTGCCTGAGGCCCGCCCGCAGCCCCCGAACCCGTACCCGCCCCCTCCACGCCCTGCCCGTTGTCGGACCGCTCACGTACGGTTGACGGCATGACGAGCATCGGTGCTTCTTCCGGGATGGTCGACTGGAATCTCGCGGTGGCGACCGCGACGCGCCTCGTGCGCCCCGGCCCAGAGGTCAGCCGGGACGAAGCGCGGCAGATCGTCGCGGAACTGCGGCGGTACGCGAAGGCGTCGGAGGGCCACGTCCGCGGATTCACCCGGATGGGGACGGAGGACGTGCACGACACCCCCGTACTGGTGGTGGACCGGCCGGGCTGGGTGAAGGCGAACGTCGCGGGGTTCCGCGAGGTCCTGCGGCCCCTGCTCGACAAGATGCAGGAGCGCAGGGGGAGTTCACCCGGCGGCGCGGTCCTGGGCGCGGTCGGCGGCAAGGTGACCGGCGTCGAACTGGGCATGCTGCTGTCGTTCCTGTCGTCGCGGGTGCTGGGCCAGTACGAGACGTTCGCGCCGGCGACGAGGGACCTCCCGGCGGGCTCGAACGGCGGCGGCAGGCTGCTGCTGGTCGCCCCGAACATCGTCCACGTGGAACGCGAACTGGACGTGGACCCGCACGACTTCAGGCTCTGGGTGTGCCTGCACGAGGAGACGCACCGCACGCAGTTCTCGGCCGTCCCGTGGCTGAGGGACCACCTGGAGGGCGAGATCCAGTCGTTCCTCGGCGAGACGGACGTGGACCCGTCGACGTTCCTGGAGCGGATCAGGGAGGCGGCGCAGTCGCTCGCGGGGGGCCGCCCGGAGGGCGAGGAGGACGACGGCGGACGCTCGCTGGTGGAGCTGGTGCAGTCGCCCGCGCAGCGGGAGATCCTGGCCCGGCTGACGGCGGTGATGTCGCTGCTCGAAGGGCACGCCGACTTCGTGATGGACGGCGTGGGCCCGGAGGTCGTACCGACGGTCGCGGAGATCCGCGAGAAGTTCCAGCAGCGCAGGGCGAAGGGCGCCTCCCGGCTGGACATCGCGCTGCGCAGGCTGCTCGGCCTGGACGCGAAGATGAAGCAGTACCGCGACGGCGAGCGCTTCGTGCGCGCGGTGGTCGACCAGGTCGGCATGGACGGCTTCAACCGCGTGTGGACGTCCCCGAACACGCTCCCCACGAAGGCGGAGATCGCGAAACCGGCGGACTGGGTGGCGCGCGTGCACCGGAAGGCCGATATGTGAGCGGACGGCAGGGAAACGCCGTAGCAATCACCCGTCCGAGGGACCGTGAGCCACCGGAAGGCGTGCAATGCTCGGGGAGCGGCCCGGCTCTGTCACCATCTACACACTCTGAGTGACATAGCTCGGGTGCACCCCCCCGAAAAACCTCATGAAGGGAACCGGACATGGGTCCCCATCCTGCGGTCGCGGCGATACGCCTGGCGGTCCGCCGCGTCCTCCACGACATCCTCAACGAGAACGAACACCCCGCGCCCCCCTCCCCACCGCTCGTGCTGGTGGCCTGCTCCGGCGGCGCCGACTCCATGGCGCTCGCCTCGGCGCTCTCCTTCGAAGCCCCCCGCCTCGGCCTGCGCGCGGGCGGCGTCACCGTCGACCACGGCCTCCAGACCGGCTCCGCGGACCGTGCGCGCGAGGTCGTCCAGCGGCTGCGCGAACTCGGCCTGGATCCCGTCGAGTCGGCCGCCGTCACGGTCGGCCGCGAGGGAGGCCCGGAAGCCGCCGCCCGCGACGCCCGCTACGCCGCCCTGGACGACGCCGCCGTACGCCACGGCGCCACGGCCGTCCTCCTCGGGCACACCCGCGACGACCAGGCCGAGACCGTCCTGCTGGGCCTCGCGCGCGGCTCCGGCATCCGCTCCCTGTCGGGCATGGCCGCGGTCTCGGGGGCCGGCGGCCGTTACCGGCGCCCCTTCCTCCAGCTCGACCGGCAGACCGCGCGCAAGGCGTGCATGGTCCAGTCGCTGCCCGTCTGGGACGACCCGCACAACGCCGACCCCGCCTACACGCGCTCGCGCCTGCGCCACGAGGGCCTGCCCGCCCTGGAGAAGGCCCTCGGCAAGGGCGTCGTCGAGGCGCTCGCCCGCACCGCCCAGCTCTCCCGGGACGACGCCGACGCCCTCGACAGCTGGGCGCGCCAGGCCGAGGCGTCCGTACGGGACGCGGCGGGCCTCCTGGAGTGCGCCAAGCTCTACGCCCTGCCGCCCGCCGTGCGCCGCCGCATCCTGCGTACCGCGGCCATCGAGGCGGGCGCCCCGGCCGGTTCCCTCTTCGCCCGGCACATCGAGGAGGTCGACCGGCTGATCACCGGCTGGCGCGGCCAGAAGGCCATCAACCTGCCGGGCAAGGTCGTCGCCCAGCGGCAGGGTGGCAGACTGGTCATCCGGCAGGGCTGAGAGACCCGCCCCTCCTGACGGGGGTGGTGGCCGGCGGGACGACCGACGAAAGTGATGCGGGTGGACGCGAACGACATGGGTGCCGACCTTCAGCAGGTACTCATCAGCAAGGAAGAGATCGACGCCAAGCTCGTCGAGCTGGCCGCGAAGATCGACGCGGAGTACGCGGGCAAGGACCTGCTCATCGTCGGCGTCCTCAAGGGCGCGGTGATGGTCATGGCCGACCTCGCGCGCGCGCTGTCCACCCCGGTCACGATGGACTGGATGGCGGTGTCCTCGTACGGCGCGGGCACCCAGTCCTCCGGCGTCGTGCGGATCCTCAAGGACCTCGACACCGACATCAAGGGCCGGCACGTCCTCATCGTCGAGGACATCATCGACTCCGGCCTGACCCTGTCGTGGCTGCTGTCCAACCTCGGCTCGCGCGAGCCCGAGTCGCTGAAGGTGTGCACCCTGCTGCGCAAGCCCGACGCGGCGAAGGTCGCCATCGACGTCGAGTGGGTCGGCTTCGACATCCCGAACGAGTTCGTCGTCGGATACGGCCTGGACTACGCGGAGAAATACCGCAACCTGCCGTTCGTCGGTACGCTCGCGCCGCACGTCTACGGCGGCTGAGAACCCCGTTCGACGGGAATACGGCGCGGTCGGGAACCCCGGCGGGATTCGCGCCGTTGGAGCATGCAGACGGCACTGCCGGGTCCTGAGTGCGGCTGTGGCCGCCCAGGCTGGGGTACCGTCGGAAGAACTGTCTTATCAAACTCACTATGGCAGGAGGGACGGGGCGGCTCCGCTCCGTGTGGATGGACGTGAAGCGATACTTCCGTGGGCCGGTCATGTGGATCGTGCTGGCCGTCCTTGCCGTGGTCGTGTTGATGCAGGTCGTCGGCTCGTCCGGCGGCTACAAGACGGTGGACACCGGCCAGGTCGTCCAGGCGATCAACGACAACAAGGTCAAATCAGCCAAGATCACCACCGGCGACGAGCAGACCGTCAAGGTCACGCTCAAGCCCGGCGAGAAGATCAAGGGCAGCTCGAAGATCCAGGCGAGCTACATCGGCGACCAGGGCGTGACCATCGCCGGCACGCTACAGAGCAAATACCAGGACAAGCAGATCCCCGACGGGTACACCGTCTCGCCGACCAAGCAGAACGCGTTCGTCGGCATCCTGCTCTCCCTGCTCCCCTTCGTCCTCATCGTCGTCGTCTTCCTGTTCCTGATGAATCAGATGCAGGGCGGCGGCTCCCGGGTGATGAACTTCGGCAAGTCGAAGGCCAAGCTCATCACCAAGGACACCCCGAAGACGACGTTCTCGGACGTCGCGGGATGCGACGAAGCGGTCGAGGAACTGCACGAGATCAAGGAGTTCCTCCAGGAGCCGGCCAAGTTCCAGGCCGTCGGCGCCAAGATTCCCAAGGGCGTGCTCCTCTACGGCCGTCCCGGCACCGGCAAGACGCTCCTCGCGCGCGCCGTCGCCGGCGAGGCGGGCGTCCCCTTCTACTCGATCTCGGGTTCCGACTTCGTCGAGATGTTCGTCGGCGTCGGCGCCTCCCGGGTCCGTGACCTCTTCGAGCAGGCCAAGGCGAACGCCCCGGCGATCGTCTTCGTCGACGAGATCGACGCGGTCGGCCGCCATCGCGGCGCCGGCCTCGGCGGCGGTCACGACGAGCGCGAGCAGACGCTGAACCAGCTGCTCGTCGAGATGGACGGCTTCGATGTCAAGGGCGGCGTGATCCTCATCGCCGCGACGAACCGGCCCGACATCCTCGACCCGGCGCTGCTGCGCCCGGGCCGCTTCGACCGGCAGATCGCGGTCGACCCGCCGGACCTCCAGGGCCGTCTGGAGATCCTCAAGGTCCACCAGAAGGGCAAGCCGGTCGCGCCGGACGTCGACCTCGCGGCCGTCGCCCGCCGCACCCCGGGCTTCACCGGCGCGGACCTGAGCAACGTCCTCAACGAGGCCGCCCTGCTCACCGCCCGCAGCGACAAGAAGCTCATCGACAACTCGATGCTCGACGAGGCGATCGACCGTGTGGTCGCGGGCCCGCAGAAGCGGACCCGGATCATGTCGGACAAGGAGAAGAAGATCACCGCGTACCACGAGGGCGGACACGCCCTGGTCGCGGCGGCTTCCCCGAACTCCGACCCCGTCCACAAGATCACCATCCTGAGCCGCGGGCGCGCCCTCGGCTACACGATGGTGCTCCCGGACGAGGACAAGTACTCGACCACCCGTAACGAGATGCTCGACCAGCTCGCGTACATGCTGGGCGGGCGCGCGGCCGAGGAACTGGTCTTCCACGACCCGACCACGGGCGCCTCGAACGACATCGAGAAGGCCACGGCGACGGCTCGCGCGATGGTCACCCAGTACGGCATGACCGAGCGGCTCGGCGCCATCAAGTTCGGCGGCGACAACAGCGAGCCCTTCCTCGGCCGTGAGATGTCCCACCAGCGCGACTACTCGGAAGAGGTCGCCGCCCTGGTGGACGAAGAGGTCAAGAAACTGATCGAGAATGCGCATAACGAAGCCTGGGAAATCCTGGTGGAGAACCGCGACGTCCTCGACAACCTCGTTCTCGCGCTGCTGGAGAAGGAGACGCTCGGCAAGGAGGAGATCGCCGAGATCTTCACCGCGATCCACAAGCGGCCCGCGCGGCCCGCGTGGACCGGTTCCTCCCGCCGCACCCCGTCGACCCGTCCGCCGGTGCTCTCCCCCAAGGAGCTGGCCCTGACGAACGGTGCGAACGGATCCTCGGCCGCGGCGATCACCGCCAAGGCATCGGTCGCCGAACCCGCCCCGGCGGTCGAGGCACCCGAGGACCGCACGGACGGCTGACACCGGGCCCGAAATGGATGCCGCACCCCCCAGGACCTAGCCTGGGGGGTGCGGCGTTTTCCAGCCGCAGGGCGCAGGCCCGCAGCTCAGACGCGTGACCCACACACGCGACCCGCACAGGAACGAGGCAGCCACATGACCGACCCCGTGACACTGGACGGCGAGGGCACCATCGGCGAGTTCGACGAGAAACGCGCCGAGAACGCCGTACGCGAACTCCTCCTCGCGGTCGGCGAGGACCCGGACCGGGAGGGGCTGAGGGAGACGCCGGGGCGGGTGGCGCGGGCGTACCGGGAGATATTCGCGGGGCTGTGGCAGCGGCCGGAGGACGTGCTGACCACGACGTTCGACCTTGGGCACGACGAGATGGTGCTCGTGAAGGACATCGAGGTGATGTCCAGCTGTGAGCACCATCTGGTGCCGTTCGTCGGGGTCGCGCACGTCGGGTACATCCCGTCCGCCGACGGGAAGATCACCGGGCTGTCGAAGCTCGCCCGGCTCGTCGACGTCTTCGCGCGCAGGCCGCAGGTGCAGGAGCGGCTCACCACGCAGATCGCCGACTCGCTGATGCAGATCCTGGAGCCGCGCGGGGTGATCGTCGTCGTCGAGTGCGAGCACATGTGCATGACGATGCGGGGGGTGCGCAAGCCGGGCGCGAAGACCATCACCTCGGCCGTGCGCGGTCAGCTGCGGGACCCCGCGACGCGCAACGAGGCGATGAGCCTGATCATGGCGCGCTGAGCGGGCCTCCCGGGGTGGCTCAGGCCGCCGAGGGCGCTCCGTTGCCGTTCGTCCGGTCGTCGTCCTCCGGGAGGCGGCAGACGCGTTCGAGGAAGATCGCGGCGAGTATGACGGCGATGCCCGCGAGGACCGAGAAGCCGGCGTAGATGGCCTGGTCGCGGCGGGCCGGGATGTCGAGGGACTCCAGGAGGAAGACGCCCACGCCGCCGTAGATCCCGGCGACGAGGGCGGCGACCAGGGCGCTCGCCTGGCCGAAGACGACCGCGCGGGCGGCCATCAGGAGGTCGACGCCCTTGGCGCCGGGGCGGCGCTCGCGCTGGGCCTTCAGACGGGCGCGCAGCGAGAGCGCGGTGGCCAGCAGGACGGCCGCGATCAGGGCGAGCACGATGGGGGCGGCCAGCGGGACGCTGGGGAGGGTCCCGACCGAGTTCCAGAGGCGGGCGCCCGCCCAGGACAGGATCGCGGCGACGGCGAACACGCCGGCCAGCACCCTGATGCGCAGCTCTCTCACGGTGTCCCTTCGGCTCCCCCGGGGGTCCGCGGGAGCCTCCCGCGGACGCAGTGTCGTCACCGACCTTAACGACTACGCGGGCAGGTGGAGTTCCAGGTCCGCCCGGGGGACGACACCTTCCTTGCCGACCTCGCCGAGCAGCTCGGCGACCGCGCCGCGGCCCGGCAGCTTGGCGTCCGGATCGACGTCGTACCAGGGAGCCAGCACGAACGCCCGCTCGTGCGCGCGCGGGTGCGGGAGGGTCAGCTTCGGGTCGTCGTCGACGACCTCCGCGTACGTCACGATGTCGACGTCCAGCGTGCGCGCGCCCCAGCGCTCGGCGCGCACCCGGTCGAACGCCTCCTCCACCGCGTGCGCCCGCTCCAGGAGGGACGACGGGGGGAGCGTCGTCTTCAGGACGACCACCGCGTTGAAGTACGACGGCTGGCTCGCCGGGTCGACGCCCCAGGGCTCCGTCTCGTACACCGGCGAGACGGCCTTGATCCGGACGCCCGGGGTGTCCTCCAGGGCGTCCACGGCGCCCTGGAGGGTCTCCAGGCGGTTGCCGAGGTTGGAGCCGAGGGACAGGACGGCCCACTGGGGGTTGTGCAGGGTGGTGTCGGCGGCGTCGACCTTTTCGACGACGGACGCGGGCACCGGCTGGACGGTCGGGTCGGCGGACGGCCTCATGCTCGGCTCCGGGTGATCGTGACGGTCACGTCGTCGAAGGGGACGGTGATCGGGGCGTCCGGCTTGTGGACGCGGACCTCGACCTCCTCGACCCCGTCGTGCTTCAGGCAGGTCTGCGCGATGCGTTCGGCGAGCGTCTCGATGAGGTTGACCGGCTCGCCCTCGACGACGGCCACGACCTCCTCGGCCACGATGCCGTAGTGCACGGTCTTCGCCAGGTCGTCGTCGGCCGCGGCCGGGCGGGTGTCCAGGCCCAGCACGAGGTCCACGACGAAGGTCTGGCCCTCCTCGCGTTCCTTGGGGAACACCCCGTGGTGCCCGCGGGCCTTCAGGCCGCTGAGCGCGACACGATCCACGCGAATCACTCCTGCAAGTCGTCGGTCGGCGGACGGCCGCCGCCCTGGTCGGGCGGCTCACCGGCCTCGGATTCGAATCTACCCGCGAGCACTGACAGCGCCGGTCCGCGGGGGACGCGGGGCCGGGCCGGGGCCGAGGGGACGCTTCACCGACTCCCTTGACCGACCCCGCCGCTGACGGGTCGGTAGCCGCCCCTACCCACGGGTTCGTGATTCCAACCACTTCTTGCTCCCTGTGGGGGGCGTGCGGGGGCGGATCCCGGTCAGGACGCCGGCTCGTCGTCCTCCTCGGCCGCGTCGTCGTCGTTCTCCGCGAGCACCGGGGAGGCGTGGTGGGACCACAGCTTCCAGCCGTCCGGGGTGCGCCGGAACACGTTCGTCGCGACGACGACCTGCCCCACCAGCGGTCCCAGCTCCTCCCCGGCGGCCGGTGCGGGGCCGCCGGAGAGGATGTTCTCCGAGCAGGTCACCAGGGCGGTGTCCCCGGTCACCGACACGTGCACGTCCGTGAGGAAGAACTGGATGTAGTCCGTGTTCGCCATGATCAGCGCGTACGACCGCAGCACCTCGCCGCGCCCGGTCAGCACCGGCCACCCCGGGTGCACGCAGGACACCACCCCGGCGTCCGCCGGGTCGTGGTACTCCTCGTCGACCCCCAGGTCCGAGGGGGTCAGCCAGAGCGCCGACACCCCCTCGAAGTCGCCGCGTTCCAGTGCCTCGTAGAACGCCGTGTTGGCGGCCTCGACCTGCTCGACGTCGGTGTGGGGCGCGCTCACCGGTCTCCTTCCGGGTGTCCGCTGCGGGCTCCCTCGACGGCGCGCGCGACGCGTACGGCGTCCGCCGTGGCCCGCACCTCGTGCACGCGTACGGCCCACGCGCCCGCCTGCGCGGCGAGCGCGGAGACCGCGGCCGTCGCCGCGTCGCGCTCGCGCGCGGGGGGCGGGGCGCCCTCGGGGCCGGCCAGGACGCGGCCCAGGAAGCGCTTGCGGGAGGCGGCGACCAGCACGGGGTGGCCGAGGGCGTGCAGGCGGTCGAGGTGGGCGAGGAGGGTCAGGTCGTGCTCGGCCTCCTTCGAGAAGCCGAGCCCGGGGTCGACGACGATCCGGTCCGGCGCGACGCCGCCCGCGAGAACGGCGTCCACACGCGCGCGCAGTTCGTCCATGACTTCGGCCACGACGTCCGCGTACACCCCGTGGATCGTCGCGCCCTCCAGGAAGCCGCGCCAGTGCATGACGACGAAGGGGGCGTCCGAGGCCGCGAGGACGGGGATCATCGCGGGGTCGGCGAGGCCGCCGCTGACGTCGTTCACCAGGCGCGCGCCCGCGGCGAGGGCCTGCTCGGCGACCGACGCGCGCATGGTGTCCACGGAGACCACGACGCCCTCGGAGGCCAGCCCGCGCACCACCGGGACGACCCGGCGCAGCTCCTCGGCCTCGTCCACCCGGCGTGCGCCGGGGCGCGTCGACTCGCCGCCGACGTCCACCAGGTCCGCGCCCTCGGAGACCAGGTCCAGGCCGCGCTTCACGCCGGCCGTCGTGTCGAACCAGCGTCCGCCGTCGGAGAAGGAGTCCGGGGTGACGTTCACGACCCCCATCACCGCGCAGCGGTCCCATTCGGGGAGTCCGGTGACGCGCCCGCGTTGCTTGCTCATGCGTTCAGCGTAGGCCCCGGCGGGAGGCGGGAGCGCGGGTCGGGGTGGGGTGCGCGGGGGTGAGTGCGTCGGGACGGGACCGTACCGACGTAACGCGAAACGGCGGCGTCGCGACGAAACCGTATCGTCGTGACGCCGCCGTACCGTCGGCACTGTTGCGTCCTGTCCTACGCGGCGCGCACATCCCCCTCGGTCACGTGCGCACAGGGGCGCGCGGGCGCGGGGGAGCGGCGCAGGAAGCGGGGGAGGGGGATGGCCAGGTCGACGAAGCCCTCGGCCTGCATGGCGGCGATGCCGATGCGGGGGATGTCGCCGGAGTTGCGGTAGACGACGAAGCGGGGCTCCCAGCGGGGCTGGAACTTCGCGTTGAACTTGTAGAGGGACTCGATCTGGAACCAGCGGGAGAGGAACACGAGCAGCCCGCGCCAGGCGCGCAGGACGGGCCCGGCGCCGATCTTCTCCCCGCGCGCGAGCGCGGAGCGGAACATCGCGAAGTTGAGGGACACGCGCGTGATGCCGAACTTCGGGGCGGCCTGGAGGGCGGCGACGATGAGCAGCTCGTTCATGCCGGGGTCGGCGGAGCGGTCGCGGCGCATCAGGTCCAGCGAGGCGCCGTCGTTGCCCCAGGGTACGAAGTGCAGGATCGCCTTCAGGTCGCCGTAGGCGTCGGTGACGTCGTCGGCCTTGTGCGCGGTCGCGATCAGGCAGTCGCCGTCGGAGGGGTCGCCGATGCGGCCCAGGGCCATCGAGAAGCCGCGCTCGGTGCTGGTGCCGCGCCAGTCGTCGGCGGCCCGGCGGATGCGCTCCAGCTCGGCGTCGCCGAGGTCACGGATGCGACGGACGCGGGTCTCGTACCCGGCGCGCTCGATGCGCTTGACCATCTGCCGGACGTTGCGCATCGCGCGGCCGGCCAGCGAGAAATCCGCGACGTCGACCACCGCCTCGTCGCCGAGCTCCAGCGCGTCCAGGCCGGTCTCGCGGGTCCAGACCTCGCCGCCGGTCTCCGAGCAGCCCATCACGGCGGGCGTCCAGGAGTGCGCCTTGGCCTCGTCCATGAACCGCTCGATCGCGCCCGGCCACGCCTCGACGTCCCCGATGGGGTCGCCGCTGGCGAGCATCACGCCGGAGACGACGCGGTAGGTGACGGCGGCCTTCCCGCTGGGCGAGAAGACGACGGCCTTGTCACGGCGCAGCGCGAAGTGGCCCAGGGAGTCGCGGCGGCCGTGCTTCTCCAGCAGCGCGCGCAGCTTCGTCTCGTCCTCCTCGGTGAGCTGCGCGGCCGGGTGCTCGGGGCGGAGGGCCAGGTAGATCGTGGTCAGCGCGGTCACCCAGCCCAGCGCGCCCAGGGAGAAGGCGACCGTCCAGGAGGTGTTCCCCGCGTAGTCCACGGGCCCCTCGAAGCCGAACAGGCCGTACACCACGTGCGTCAGCCGGTCGGCCACGCTCGGGTCGCCGACCATCCGCTCCGAGTGGACGCTGACGATGACCATGCCGAGAGCGAGGGAGCCCGCGCCCATGAGGATGAAGTTGGCCAGCGCCCGCCAGCGGCTGCGCGGATCGGGCAGCGCGTCGAACTGGTCGCGGTAGACGATCAGCGCGACCAGCAGCGCGACCGAGATGATCACGCCCACGGGGGAGTGGCGGTACGTGAACTGCGCCGCCGCGCCCGCCGGGAGCAGAGCCACCGCCGCGCGCCACGCGCGCCGCTTGCCGCGCTTCAGGCCGTGCGCGAGCAGCAGCAGCAGGATGCCCGCGCTGACCGAGAGAGCCGCCGCGAACGGGCCGAACGACCCGGGCAGCACTTCCGCGAGCGTGTGCATACGGCTGTGGCGGAACCGCGGGAACACGCCCGCAGCGACGTCCAGCAGTCCTACGACGGCACAGGCTCTGCCGACGAGAACCGGAACGGACTCGGGGCGCGGACCTCGCAGAACGCGCCGTACGCGACTTGATCGGATCGGAACCCCACCCGACATTTCCCCATCTTCCCTGACAGACATCGCATCCCGTAGTTCCGCGAGTGACTTTGATCCCGGTGCCGTAGGTGGCCGAACCGGCGACATTGCGCCCTCTAGGACGGTGTCTCGGGGAGAGAGGTTCACTCACATCCCCAAAGCGGCTCCAAAGGTCAGGGAAAGACCGGGACAAGCCCTCGCGAAGAAGTGTGGAAAGCGTGGGCGCCCGGCGAGGAAAGCGCAGGCAGGGAACGCCCTATGGGTCTTACGAGCAACAAGGTGCTGGTGCTGGCGATCGTGTGCGCCGCACTGCTGTTCATCGGCACGGTCTGGCTGTGGCCGCGGCTGGCGCGGCGCGGGGTCGTCCCCGTCGCCGGGCGCGTCGGCCTGCTGCTCGCCACCCAGGTGGCGCTCTTCGCGGCGGTGGGCCTCGCGGCCAACCAGGCGTTCGGCTTCTACGCCAGCTGGGCCGACCTCTTCGGCAAGGAGAACGGCCAGGGGGTCGTCGTCGACCACGCCTCCGGCGGCGGCCCGGCCAGCGCCCTCAAGGTCCTCGACGAACAGCGCGTGGAGGGACCCGCCGGCGGCCCGCAGGCGCGCGGGCAGATCCAGAAGGTCTCCATAGTCGGCCGTACGACGCACATCGCGTCCCCCGCGTACGTGTACCTGCCGCCGGAGTACTTCCAGCCGCAGTACCGCACGCGCGCGTTCCCGGCGGCGGTCGTCCTGACGGGGTACCCGGGTACGGCGCAGGCGCTCGTCGACAAGCTGGACTTCCCGCGCACCGCGCGGGACCTCGCCCGGGACGGGAAGATGCAGCCGATGATCCTGGTGATGCTGCGGCCGACCGTCGCGCCCCCGCGCGACACGGAGTGCGTCGACGTCCCGCGCGGGCCCCGGACGGAGTCGTTCTTCGCGAAGGACCTGCCCGTCGCGATCGCCTCGCACTACCGGGTCGCGAAGAAGTGGGGCGTCATCGGGGACTCCACGGGCGGGTACTGCGCCCTGAAGCTCGCGATGCACCACCCCGGGGTGTTCGCCGCGGGCGCGGGCCTCTCGCCGTACTACAAGGCGCCCATCGACCCCACCACGGGCGATCTGTTCCAGGGGAACGGGACGCTGAAGAACGAGGCGGACCTGAAGTGGTTCCTCAAGCACCGTCCCGCGCCGGACACCTCACTGCTCGTCACCAGCAGCAAGGAGGGCGAGGCGAACTACAAGGCGACCCTGAAGTTCATCGATCTGGTGAAGGCGACGAACCGTACGCACATCTCGTCGATCATCCTCGACAGCGGCGGTCACAACTTCAACACATGGCGACGGGAGATTCCGGCCACCCTTCAGTGGGTCAGCGGGAGGCTGACCCAACCGTGAGCCCCGCGCGCGGGCGCGCGACAGGTCCGCACGGGACGGCTGTTCAGGCCCTTGCGGCGCACTCCGACCGGAAATGATCTTGGAATTCGCCCGCACCTCCGCACGCTCTGGCCGGAATTCATTTCTCCTGTCGTGCGAAGGTTTCGGGATGGCTGTGTTTTTACGGGGCGGGGCGCCAACGCATCCCTACGCGCGGTAAGTTTCTGGCCATGCCACGTGGACGTCACCGCCATTCACCGCCTTTGCACAGGCTGCTGCCCCCGTCGGCGATCGCTGGCGTCTCCCTCGTCTGCGCGTTCGGGCCCTGGTTGTTCTCCGATACGGGCGTACTGCGCGTGATAGCCGCGCTCGCCGCGGCCGTCGCCGTCGTCGGTGCGGCCGTCCTGCGGCGCTGGGACGCGCAGGCGGGCAAGACGGTCGCCGACCTCTCGCGCGCGCGGGTCAGCGACGAGTGGCGCTACGAGGAACGGGTCGCCGAGCTGGAGACCGACCTGGAGGAGTCCCGCGAGCTGCGCGGCAAGCTGGAGCAACGCCTGCGCGCGAAGCGGGCCGAGCTGGCGGGGCTGCGCAATGAGCACGCGGCGCTGCTGCGGCGGTACGCGAACGCGGAGACCGAGCGGGCCAGTGCGCTGGAGGGGCGGCGGCGGTTGGAGCTGGAGGCGCTGACGCCGGGGGCTGTCGAGGGCGAGGGCGCTGAGACCGAGGTTGCTGAGGGCGCCGAGGCCGTCGCTGTTGAGCCTTCGGCTCCGGGGCTGTTCTCGCCCGAGGGGTCGAAGCTGTTCCTGCGGGCCGCGGAGGCGCTGGGTCGGTTGGAGAGGCCGGGGGCGGTTGAGGGGGGCTCAGCGGAGGGTGCTGCGGGGGCTGTTGAGGCCGGGGTCGCCAAGGGTGGTGCCAGCGGCGGGGGTTCGTCTGTGGAGGGGCGCGCGGGTGACCTGCTGCCCAAGGGGGGTTCGCCGAAAGGCGGTTCGCCGGTGAAGGGTGACGGGCCGTCGGGCGGTGGCTCTCCCCAGGGCGACGGTCCCCAGGGCGATGGTCCCGAGGGCGGCGAGCCCGTGGCGGAGGACGAGGGCGAGGGGAAGACCGGGGCGGCCGACGCGCAGGAGCACGCGGTCGCCGGGTCCACGGGGCGTGAGGACCGGTACGAGGCACTCCGGGGCGGAGTGTCCGGGGCGAACGGCATCCCCGCGCGGGGGAGCGACACCGCTGCCGAGCCCGCGCGCGGAACCGTCGAGGTCCCGCAGCAGCCCGCCCACGCCCTCGAACCCGCGCACGCGACGGGCATCCCGCAGCAGACGTCCACCTCCGGCGAGATCGTCCGCCGCCCCGCCGGTCACTTCGCGGTGCCGACCGCCGTCGCCGTCGTACCCGGCGAGCCCGTGCGCCGCCCCGCGGTCGAGGGGGACTTCGACTTCTTCGGCACGAAGCAGGACGCCGGACCCGCGGCGCTGGAGGCGGTCCAGAACGAGGACCTCGCCGACGTGGTCGGCCAGGAAGCCCTGGCCCTGCACAAGGCCGAATCGGAGGCGGAGTTCAAGCCCGCCGACGAGACGTCCCGGGCCGTGGGCCAGGTCGTCGACCTGACGTCCCACGACGAGACCGAGCAACTGGACCTCCAGGGCCTGCGCAGCGCGGCGTACTGACGGCACGCCGACGTTCACCGGGGGCTGTACGACTGCCGACAAGCGGCCCGTACAGCCCCCGAGGCATTCCCTCACGCCATCCACCGGTCCGGCGGTGCGTCGTGACGGCCCGTCCGGGAGCGGGCCGCCTGGTCGGCGAGGAGGGCGGCGGCCTCGTGGGCGTCTCTCAGGCGGGCGGAAACGGTCTTGTCGGCCCCGGTGTCCACGTGGACACCGGCGAGCCGCCAGAGCCGCCCCCAGGGCCCTTGGGTGAGCCGTACGCTCTGGACCTTGGCGTGGGGGACGAGGGCGAGGTGACGGCGGAGGATGCCGTGGCGGGAGGCGAAGACCTGGTCGGTGACGGCGATGCCGTAGCCGCGCCACCACCCCGGCGCGACCCGGCCGGCACGTTTCGGCGGGCGGGAGAGGACACCGGGGACGGCCACGCCGGGAAGCACGCGCGCGATGACGGCCTCGGCGGCGGCCCGCGGAGCGACCGGCACGAGCAGCGAGTTCGCGGACCCGGCGACGTCCAGCTCGACCCGTACCCACCCGAGCCGCCGCCACAGCAGGGGCTCGACGATCCGCACGGTCTGCACGCGCCCGGGCGGCACCGTCTCGTGGGACCGGTCGAGCAGCCCGTGGTCGAGCCGCAGCCCGTCGGGAGACTCCCCGACGGTCCAGTCGTACTCGGTGACGAACCGCCCCACGGTCCCCGCCCCGGCGGCCCCCAGCATCGGCAGACCGGCGACGAGGGCGGTCCACCAGTTCGTGGCCATCCACAGAAACGGCACCAGCACCGCCGCCCCGAGCAGCGCGACCCACGTACCCGCCGACAGCAGGCGCGCGATCAGGAGGTCGCGCGGCGGCACCCGCAGCAGCTCGCGCGTGGGCGCCTCCCCCACCTCGTGCGCGGTCTCGGGCGCGAACCCGGCCGCGCGCGCGAGGAGTTCGGCCCGCAGCGCCCGCGCATGAGGCTCCCCCAGAAACGCGAGCTCGTCCTTGTCGTCGGTCCCTATGACGTCGAGCCGCAGCTTCGCGACGCCCGCCACGCGCGCGAGGAGCGGCTGCGAGATGTCGATCGCCTGCACCCGCTCCAGCCGGATGTGCGCGGTACGCCGGAACACCAGCCCCGTACGGATGCGCAGTTCGGTGTCGGTCACCGAGAAGTGCGTGAACCACCAGCTGAGGAACCCGTACAGCGCGGACGCGGGGACGACGACGGCGATCGCGATCAGCAGGGTCGTCGACGTCAGCCGGGTGAGCTGCTCCTGGGCCTGGCCGGGATCGTGGACCGCCCACCCCGCGAGGACGGCGACCGGCGCCCACGCGCGCCGGAACGGCGTCACGGGATGCAGCCGGTGCTCGACGACCGGCGCGGCCGGTTTCTCCAGGCTCACGCCGTCCTGCGCGCCCGGCGTCGTCACAGCCCCGCCGATCGGGCCTCGCCCAGCTCGGTGAGCCGGTCGCGCAGCCGCTCGGCCTCCGCCGGGTCGAGCCCCGGGATGGTCGCGTCGGTCGCGGCGGCGGCCGTGTGCAACTGGACGCTGGCGAGCCCGAAGTACCGCTCGACGGGCCCGGAGGTGACCTCCACGAGCTGCATCCGCCCGTACGGCACGACGGTCTCCTCGCGCCACAGCACGCCCCGGCTGATCAGCAGGTCGTCCGCGCGCTCGGCGTACCGCCAGGACCGCCAGTTGCGGCCCAGCAGCACCCAGCCCCACGCGACGGCCGCGAGCGGCAGCACCGCGAACAGCGCCCACGCGGGGGCGACGAAGAGCCACAGGCACACCCCCAGGGCGACCGCGGCGCCCCCCAGCCACACCACCAGCGACAGCCGCCGCATCCGCAGCAGTCCCGGCGGAAGCCCGGTCCACGCCGGCTCCGCCCTCTCAGCGCCCCGCGGGCTCCCCGTCTCCATACGGCCAGCGTACGTAGGGGAGACTGGAACCATGACTCCTACGACGGAGACCACGGTCGGGATCGGCGGGGCGGCGGAGAGCACCGACATGGTGCTGAACATCGGCCCGCAGCACCCCTCCACGCATGGCGTGCTCAGGCTGCGGCTGGTGCTGGACGGCGAGCGGATCGTCCACGCGGAGCCCGTCATCGGGTACATGCACCGGGGCGCGGAGAAGCTCTTCGAGGCCCGTGACTACCGTCAGATCATCATGCTGGCGAACCGGCACGACTGGCTGTCGGCGTTCTCCAACGAGCTGGGTGTCGTGCTCGCCGTGGAGCGCATGCTGGGCATGGAGGTCCCCGCGCGCGCGGTGTGGACGCGCACGCTCCTCGCGGAGCTGAACCGGGTCCTCAACCACCTGATGTTTCTTGGCTCGTACCCGCTGGAACTCGGCGGGATCACACCGGTGTTCTACGCGTTCCGCGAGCGCGAGGTCCTCCAGAACGTGATGGAGGAGGTCTCCGGCGGGCGCATGCACTACATGTTCAACCGGGTCGGCGGCCTCAAGGAGGACCTCCCCGCCGGCTGGACCTCCCGCGCGCGTGCGGCGGTCGCCGCCGTCCGCTCCCGGATGGACGTCTTCGACGACCTGGTCCTCGGCAACGAGATCTTCCGGGGCCGCACCCGGGGCGTCGGCGTCCTGTCGGCCGACGCCGTGCACGCGTACGGCGTGAGCGGGCCCATCGCGCGCGCGTCGGGCGTCGACCTCGACCTGCGCCGCGACGAGCCCTACCTCGCGTACGGGGACCTCCAGGACGTCCTGAGGGTCGTCACCCGGCAGGAGGGCGACTGCCTCGCCCGCTTCGAGTCCCTCCTGGAGCAGACCCACAACGCGCTCGCCCTCGCGGACGCCTGCCTCGACCGCATCGCCGGCCTCCCGCCCGGCCCGATCAACCAGCGCCTCCCGAAGGTCCTCAAGGCCCCCGAGGGCCACACCTACGCCTGGACCGAGAACCCCCTCGGCATCAACGGCTACTACCTCGTCAGCAAGGGCGAGAAGACTCCGTACCGGCTCAAGCTGCGCTCCGCGTCGTACAACAACATCCAGGCGCTGACGGAACTGCTGCCGGGGACGCTGGTCGCGGACATGGTGGCGATCCTGGGGTCGATGTTCTTCGTCGTGGGAGACATCGACAAATAAGTGGGTTGGAAAACCCGACCGACCATCCCTAGAGGGCGAGTGGGTCCGGAATCCCGACCGGCTGCACGAGCCATCCGAAGTCGCCCAGCCCGCCCGGCGCGGTGAGTTCGGCGGCCTCCCCGACCGCCGCCAGCGCGCGCACGTACGCGGAGGGGTCGGTGGACGCCAGCGCGAGGGGCGGCCGTACGCCGGTGACGCCCAGGGCGCGCAGCGCGGCCCGCTGGGTGTGCAGCGCCGCCGGTACGGGGACGGCGTCCGCGCACGCGTCCAGCGCCACATGCGCCGTGATGTCGCACGTCCCGTCCGGTACCGGGACGACCTCGCGCCCCGCGCGGAACCCGGTGAGCGTCCCGAAGGGCGGCCGGGAATCCACCGCGTGCGCGTAGTCGACCGCCACGGCGAGCCCCCGGTCGACGCGGGCGACGGCAGACGCCCAGGCGCGGTCCCGGGGGAGGCCGATCTCCGCGCGCAGGCCCTCCTCGGTGTCCAGGGGCCACCAGCGCGCCAGCCACGCGGCGTCCTCGCCGGACACGGGCGGGCCGAGGCGTTCGGTGCCGTCGGGGCCGACGAGGACGACCCGGGGGACGCCGTCGGCGTCCGTCTCGACGACGTCCAGGGGCACGTTGTCCAGCCACTCGTTGGCGAACAGGAGCCCGGTGACGCCGCGCGGCGCCTCGGTGGTCCAGGTGATCCGCTCGTCCGCCGTCGCGGCGGGCCGGTCGGCGATCTCGACGGCCCATACGCGCGTGCGCGCCGCGACGTCGTACGGCAGAGCCGCCAGCACCCCCGTCACCAGTTCGCCCCGGCCGGCGCCGACGTCCACGAAGTCCAGCGCCCGGGGCCGGCCGAGCGCCTCGTCCACCCGGGTCAGCAGCGCGGCCACGGAGCGGGCGTAGAGCGCCGAGGCGTGGACGGAGGTCCGGAAGTGACCGGCGGGGCCCTCGGGGCGCCGGTAGAAGCCCTCAGGGCCGTACAGGGCCCTCTCGGCGGCTGTCCGCCAGCCGTGCCACGAGGCCGTCTCCACGCCTCTCACCTCCCCGGCCGCCCGCCCAGACTATGCGTACAGCTGATCACTCCCTCCACCTTGCGGAGTACGCGGGCGCTATACGGATCGGTCCTCCGGTTGACCCACAGGGGCATCACGCATCCCTACGCTGGGTTACGTGCAGCGCCTCTACGACTTCTTCCGCAGGCACCCGACCGGGGTGGACGGCTTCTGGGCCGTGGTCCTCTTCGGGTTCGCCATCGTCACGGAGACGGCACACCACGAGGTCGGGCGCACGAACTCCCTGCCGGTGGTGCTGCCGACGGTCGTCGCGCTGTGCCTGGTGATGACCCTGCGCAGGCGGATGCCGGAGGCCATGCTGGTGCTCGCGGCGGTCGCGGGCTGCGCGCAGCTCGTGCTGGGCGTCGGGGTCAACGTGGCGAACTTCGCGATGCTGATGATCGTCTACACGGTCGCGGCGGTCGGCGCCCGCTGGGCGTCGCGGGTGGCGCTCGCCATGGGCGTGTGCGCGGCGACGGCGGCGCAGCTGCGCTGGCCGGACAACGTGAGCGAGAGCGCCAACATCGTCACCGTCGTCTTCCTGACCGTGCCGTTCGTCCTCGCGTGGGTGCTGGGCGACTCGATGCGCACCCGGCGCGCGTACCTCGCGCAGCTGGAGGAGCGCGCGGCCCGTCTGGAACGCGAGCGCGAGGCGCAGGCGAAGGTCGCCGTCGCCGCCGAGCGCGCGCGCATCGCGCGCGAGCTGCACGACGTGGTCGCGCACAACGTGTCCGTGATGGTCGTCCAGGCCGACGGCGCCGCGTACGTCCTGGACGCCGCCCCGGACCAGGCGAAGAAGGCGCTGGAGACCATCTCGTCGACCGGCCGCCAGGCGCTCGCGGAGATGCGCCGCCTGCTGGGCGTCCTGCGCACCGGGGAGCACCGGGAGGGCGGCGAGTACGTCCCGCAGCCGGACGTCGAGCAGATCGAGGACCTGGTCCAGCAGTGCCGGGGTTCCGGGCTGCCCGTCGACTTCAAGGTCGAGGGGACCGCGCGCCCCCTGCCGAGCGGCGTCGAGCTGACCGCGTACCGCATCGTCCAGGAGGCGCTGACCAACACGCGCAAGCACGGCGGCCCGAACGCGGGCGCCAGCGTGCGGCTGGTCTACTTCGACGACGGCCTCGGCCTGCTCGTCGAGGACGACGGCAAGGGCGCCCCGCACGAGCTGTACGAGGAGGGCGGCGCCGACGGACAGGGGCACGGCCTGATCGGCATGCGCGAGCGCGTCGGTATGGTCGGCGGGACCCTGGACGCCGGTCCGCGCCCCGGGGGAGGCTTCCGCATCAGCGTGCTGCTCCCGCTCAAACCGGCGCACTGACACACCCCGCTGACACCTGTCACGAACGCCCGACACGAACGCATGGACATGGAAACGGAAGAGGACCTGATGGCGATCCGCGTGATGCTCGTCGACGACCAGGTGCTGCTGCGCACCGGGTTCCGGATGGTGCTCGCCGCCCAGCCGGACATGGAGGTCGTCGCGGAGGCGGGCGACGGGGTCGAGGCGCTCCAGGTGGTGCGGTCCACGGAGGTCGACGTCGTCCTCATGGACGTACGGATGCCGAAGCTGGACGGCGTGGAGGCGACCCGGCGCATCTGCGAGGAGCCCGACCCGCCGAAGGTGCTCATCCTGACGACGTTCGACCTCGACGAGTACGCGTTCTCCGGGCTGAAGGCGGGCGCCTCCGGGTTCATGCTGAAGGACGTGCCGCCGGGGGAGCTGCTCGCCGCGATCCGCTCCGTGCACAGCGGTGACGCGGTCGTCGCCCCCTCCACGACCCGCCGCCTCCTCGACCGGTTCGCGCCGATGCTGCCCAGCTCCGGGCGCGCCCCCGAGCACAAGGAGCTGGAGCGCCTCACGGAGCGCGAGCGCGAGGTGATGATCCTCGTCGCCCAGGGCCTGTCCAACGGGGAGATCGCCGCCCGGCTGGTGCTGTCCGAGGCGACCGTCAAGACGCACGTCGGACGCATCCTCACCAAGCTGGGCCTGCGCGACCGCGTACAGGTCGTCGTCCTCGCCTACGAGACCGGCCTCGTGCGCGCGGGCGGGGGCCACGCCTGAGGGCGCTCTCCCTAGCGGAGGATGCCCTCCAGGAAGTCGCTGCCCAGGCGGGCCACCAGGGCGACGTCCAGCTGGTGCAGGACGTATCTGCCGCGCCGGCGGGTCGTGATGAGGCCGGCCTTCTTGAGGGCGGCGAGGTGGCGGGAGATCTCCGGCGCGGACATGGTGTGGATCCGGGCGAGTTCGGTCGTCGTGTACGCGCTGCGCGCGAGGTTGCGGCACAGCTGCATGCGGACGGGGTGGGACAGCGCGTTCATCCGCAGGGTGAGCAGCTCGACCGAGGGCACCGAGTCGGGGGCCGGGGAGTGGGCGGGGTAGTGCAGCAGGGGGCGCCAGCCCTCGCGGTGCAGGACGTTCAGGTGCGGGCGGCCCAGGCTCGTCGGGATCAGCAGCAGACCGGCGTCCCGCGCGGACGTACGGCTCTCGACGAGCTTGTCGACGACGATCCGCCCGCGCGCCTCGTCGAGCCGTACGGCGGGGGAGACCGCGGCGAACGCCTCCGCGGGCCCGCGCCGGTGCAGGATCTGCGTCTTGTGCCGGGCGTCGGCGGCGAGCTGATGGCTCAGCCGCTCCCAGGTCTCCGCGAAGAACGCCTCGTCGCAGTCCTCCAGGAAGCGCCGCAGCCACGCGCGCACGCCGGGCGGGTCGTCGAGCAGCCGCCGCGCGAACGCGAGCTGCCGGGGCCCGCGCGAGGCGGCCAGGTCCAGGACGCGGGTCCGCAGGACGGGGTCCGCGAGGACGCCCGGCGCCGGGCAGTCGCACGCGGGGCACGCGAACTCCAGCGCCGCGTCCACGAACTGGTCGTCCGGCAGCTTGTCCAGCAGCGCCAGGTCCTCG
Source organism: Streptomyces saintjeani (assembly GCF_055409605.1). NCBI lineage: Bacteria > Bacillati > Actinomycetota > Actinomycetes > Kitasatosporales > Streptomycetaceae > Streptomyces > Streptomyces saintjeani. The sequence goes on from NZ_CP189624.1 coordinate 5,347,393, forward strand.
GCGAGGGTCTCCCCGGGGAGCGCGCCCGGGACGCCCGCGCAGGCGAGGAACAGGTCCGAGAACACCGTCCGCCACAGGAAGTCCGCCTCGCACATCCGGTCGGCCAGATGCGGATCGAGCGCCGCGAGGACGCTCCCCGTCCACCCCTGGATGCCCGGGTGGTGCCCCGGCTCCGACAGCGCGTGCAGCGCCATGCCGAGCTCGGCCAGCGGCGACGGGACGAAGGCCACCTGCTCGGGCCGGACCCCGGCGAAGTCGATGCTCACGCTCATGCGCCCATGGTGCACCCCACCACTGACAACGCCCCCGCCGATTGACGCCGACCGTCAATCGGCGGCCCCCTCGGGCAGCCGCGCCACGAACTCCGCGACCGCCCGCTTCACGTCCTCGACGCCCCACGCGAGGCCCGCCTCCCGCACGGAGACCTCCGTGTACGACACCCCGGGCCCCTTCTCGTCCCAGGGCGACGGGAACAGAAGTGTGCCGGTCTCCTCGGACTGGCGCACCGCCGCCTCCGAGAGGGTGTCCGGGCCGTACGGCAGCCAGAGCTGGAACTCGTGGGTGTGCGGCACCCGCGGGTGCACGCGGAACCAGGGCACACCCGCCTCCGTGAACCCCTCCCGCATGGCGTCGGCCACCACGCGCGCGTGGGCGACGTACTCCGGCAGCCGGGGCAGCTCGCGGTCGAGGCCCGCCAGCGCGGTGAGGGCCGCGGGGAACTGGTGGAAGAGCGTGCCGCCGTAGCGGTGGCGCCACGCCCCGGCCTCCGCGATCAGCGTCTGCGGGCCCGCGAGGACGGCGCCGCTCAGCCCGTCGAGGGACTTGTACAGGGACACGTACACGCTGTCCGCGAGGGCGGCGATCTCCTTCAGGGGGCGGCCGAAATGGGGGACGGACTCCCACAGGCGCGCGCCGTCGAAGTGCACCACCGCGTCGCGCTCGCGCGCGGCGGCCACCGTCGCCGTCAGCTCCTCCCAGGACGGCAGCACGAACCCGGCGTCCCGCAGGGGCAGCTCCAGCGCGAGCGTCCCGAAGGGCTCCTCCGCCTCGCGCACCTCCTTCGGCGTCGGCAGCCGGGGCTCGTCCGTCAGGTGCACCGGCCGCAGCCCGGTGACCTGGCTGAGTGCGTCCCGCTCGTGCACCTCCAGGTGGGCCAGCGGATGCACGGCCACCGCGCGCATGCCGGTACGCCCCGCCCAGCACCGCAGCGCGACCTGCTGGGCCATCGTGCCGGTCGGGAAGAACGCGGCGGCCTCCATGCCCAGCAGCTCCGCGATCCGCTGCTCCAGGGCGGCCACGACGCCGTTGCCGTACACGTCCGCGCGCTCGTCGAGGTCGTACCCCTCGGCCGCCTCCTGGAGATGCGCCATGCGCTCGCGCAGGGAGGCCCGGGCCAGGGGGCGGGACAGGATGCGGACGGCTTCGCGCTGGGCCGTCGTGCGCCGCTCGCGCAGCTGCTCGGCGGGGGATTCGTCGGCCTGTCGGCCTGGCGTGGAGGTCATGCCCGGATCATGCCGTGCGACGGCGTGCGAGGGCATCCGCAATATGCACAGCCTGTGGACAACCGGCCGCCCCGGAACAGATCGCGTTAACATGACGAGAAATCGTCCGGTACCCAGATGCGGACTGGAACGGGAAGGCCGCCGTCGCGTGACTACAGTGCACCAGCCAGACCCAAGAGACCGCCCCGCGCGGCTCACCGTCGGCGTCGTCGGCGCCGGCCGGGTGGGCCCCGCCCTCGCCGCGTCCCTCCAGCTCGCCGGACACCGCCCGGTGGCCGTCTCCGGAGTCTCCGACGCCTCGCGCAAACGCGCGGCCCTGCTGCTGCCCGACGTGCCCCTGACGACCCCGGAGGACGTCCTGGCGCGCGCGGAGCTGGTCCTGCTGACCGTCCCGGACGACGCGCTGCCCGCCCTCGTGCAGGGCCTCGCCGACACCGGCGCGGTCCGCCCCGGCCAGCTCCTCGCGCACACCTCGGGACGCTACGGGGCGCGGGTCCTCGACCCCGCCCTGCGCGCGGGCGCCCTGCCGCTCGCCCTGCACCCGGCGATGACGTTCACCGGCACGCCGGTCGACGTCCAGCGCCTCGCCGGCTGCTCCTTCGGCGTCACCGCCCCCGACGAACTGCGCCTGGCCGCCGAGGCCCTCGTCATCGAGATGGGCGGCGAACCCGAGTGGATCGCCGAGGAGAACCGCCCGCTGTACCACGCGGCCCTCGCGCTGGGCGCCAACCACCTCGTCACGCTGGTCGCCCAGTCCATGGAGCTGCTGCGCGAGGCGGGCGTCGAGGCGCCCGACCGGATGCTCGGCCCGCTCCTGGGCGCCGCCCTGGACAACGCGCTGCGCTCCGGCGACGCCGCCCTCACCGGGCCGGTCGCGCGCGGGGACGCGGGCACGGTCGCCGCGCACGTCGGGGAGCTGCGCAAGCACGCGCCCCAGACCGTCGCCGGCTACCTCGCGATGGCCCGCGCCACCGCCGACCGCGCGCTCGCGCACGGCCTGCTGAAGCCGGAGCTGGCGCAGGACCTTCTCGGGGTGCTGGCAGGCGGCGCCTCCGCCCCGAACGGCACGCCCGGCACCGAAGGAGACGCCCGATGAGCCTCGCCCTGCTGCGCACCGCCGCGGAACTGGACGCCCGCGCGCGTACGGGCCGTTCCCCCGCGGGGACCGCCGGTTCTGACGTCATCCCTGATAAGGATGAGGCCACTTCGCGCGCCCGTACGCGTGCCGTCGTCATGACCATGGGCGCCCTCCACGACGGCCACGCCACCCTCGTCCGCGCCGCGCGCGAGATCGCCGGACCGGACGGCGAGGTCGTCGTCACCGTCTTCGTCAACCCCCTCCAGTTCGGCAAGGGCGAGGACCTCGACCGCTACCCGCGCACCCTGGACGCCGACCTGAAGATCGCCGAGGAGGCCGGCGCGGACGCCGTGTTCGCACCCTCCGCCGACGAGGTCTACCCGGGCGGCGAACCCCAGGTCCGCATCAGCGCGGGACCCATGGGCGAGTGCCTCGAAGGCGCCGTACGCCCGGGGCACTTCGACGGCATGCTGACGGTCGTCGCCAAGCTCCTGCACCTCACGCGCCCCGACGCCGCGCTGTTCGGCCAGAAGGACGCCCAGCAGCTCGCCCTGATCCGGCGCATGGTGCGCGACCTGAACTTCGGCGTGGAGATCGTCGCCGTCCCGACGGTCCGCGAGGACGACGGCTTCGCCCTCTCCAGCCGCAACCGCTACCTCTCGCCCCAGGAGCGCCGCACCGGACTCGCCCTCTCGCGCGCGCTGTTCGCGGGCCGCGACCGGCACGCCGCGCAGGAAGCCCTGCGCGCCCGCGCGCGGCAGGTCCCCGCCACCCAGGCGCGCGCACAGGCGCTGAGCGCGATCGGCGAGTCCCGCGCGGCGGCCGACACGCACGCCGTCGCCCAGGCCGCCGCCGGCGCCGCGGGCATCCGCGCCGCCGCGCGCACGGTGCTCGACGAGGCCGCCCGCCTCGACCCGCCGCTCGCGCTGGACTACCTCGCACTCGTCGACCCCGCCGACTTCACGGAGATCGGGGACGACTTCACCGGCGAGGCCGTCCTCGCCGTCGCCGCCAGGGTGGGGACGACCCGGCTGATCGACAACCTCCCGCTGACCTTCGGAGCCGCCTCGTGAGCACCACAGGCATACGCCCGCCCGCCGCCCACCTCCCCCGCCTGCACGCACCCGCGCCGGGCTGGTCGATCGCCGCCGACGTCGTGGTCGTCGGCTCCGGCGTGGCCGGCCTGACCGCCGCCCTGCGCTGCGAAGCCGCCGGCCTGAACACGGTCGTCGTCACCAAGGCCCGCCTCGACGACGGCTCCACGCGCTGGGCGCAGGGCGGCATAGCGGCGGCCCTCGGGGAGGGCGACACCCCCGAGCAGCACCTCGACGACACCCTCGTCGCCGGCGCGGGCCTGTGCGACGAGGACGCCGTACGCATCCTCGTCACCGAGGGGCCCGACGCCGTACGGCGGCTCATCGCGACCGGCGCGCACTTCGACGAGTCCGCCGAAGGCGACCTGGAACTCACGCGCGAGGGGGGCCACCACCGCCGCCGCATCGTGCACGCGGGAGGCGACGCGACCGGAGCGGAGGTCTCCCGCGCGCTCGTCGAGGCCGTCCGCGCGCGCGGGATGCGCACCGTCGAGAACGCGCTCGTCCTGGACCTCCTGACCGACGCGGACGGCCGCACGGCGGGTGTGACCCTGCACGTGATGGGCGAGGGCCAGCACGACGGCGTGGGAGCCGTCCACGCACCCGCCGTGGTCCTCGCGACCGGCGGCATGGGCCAGGTGTTCTCCGCGACGACCAACCCGTCCGTGGCGACCGGCGACGGCGTCGCGCTCGCCCTGCGCGCGGGTGCGGAGGTCAGCGACCTGGAGTTCGTCCAGTTCCACCCGACGGTGCTGTTCCTCGGCGCCGACGCGGAGGGACAGCAGCCCCTCGTCTCCGAGGCCGTACGCGGCGAGGGCGCGCACCTGGTCGACGCGGACGGCGTGCGCTTCATGGCCGGCCAGCACGAACTGGGGGAGCTGGCGCCCCGGGACATCGTCGCCAAGGGCATCATGCGGCGCATGCAGGAACTCGGCGCCGAGCACATGTACCTCGACGCCCGGCACTTCGGCGCGGACATGTGGGAGCACCGCTTCCCGACGATCCTGGCCGCCTGCCGCGCGCACGGCATCGACCCCGTCCAGGAGCCGATCCCGGTCGCGCCGGCCGCTCACCACGCCTCCGGCGGCGTGCGCACCGACTCCCGGGGCCGCACGACCGTACCGGGCCTGTACGCGTGCGGAGAGGTCGCCTGCACCGGCGTCCACGGCGCCAACCGGCTCGCCTCCAACTCCCTCCTGGAGGGCCTGGTCTACGCCGAGCGCATCGCCGCCGACATCGCCGAGGGCCTCGCGCGGACCGGCCCCCACGCGCGCGTGCCCGCCCCCGTCGAGACCCCGCAGACCCCCGCGCACCCCCTCCTCGCCCCCGAGGAGCGGTTCGCGATCCAGCGGATCATGAGCGACGGCGCCGGCGTGCTGCGCTCCGCCGCCTCCCTGGAGCAGGCCGCCGACCGGCTCGACGCGCTCCACGCGCACGCGCGGGACGCTCTCGACGAGAACGGCAAGACCGCCGAACCCGGCGTCGACACCTGGGAGGCCACCAACCTCCTGTGCGTCGCCCGCGTCCTGGTCGCCGCCGCGCGCCTGCGCGAGGAGACCCGCGGCTGCCACTGGCGCGAGGACCACGCCGAGCGCGACGACGACGCCTGGCGCCGCCACATCGTCGTACGGCTGGACCCGGACCGCTCGCTCGCCGTGCACCCCACGGACACCGCCGACTTCCCCCCGACCCAGCGCCCCCAGGAGCAGTGACCGAAGTGAGCAACGACCTTCCCCTCGTGGAGAACGGCGTCGAGAGCGGCGTCCAGAGCGGCGGCTGCGGCGACGGCTGCGCGTGCGGAGCCGAGGGCGACGCCGAGTACGTCGAGTACCTGGAGTGCGGGCTCGACCCCGCGCTCGCCGGGCTGCTCACCGACGCGGGGCTCGACCCCGTCGAGGTCGAGGACATCGCGAACGTGGCGATCCAGGAGGACCTCGCGCACGGCGTGGACGTGACGACCGTCGCGACCATCCCCGAGGAGGCCGTCTCCACCGCCGACTTCGTCGCGCGCGAGGCGGGCGTCGTCGCGGGCCTGAGGGTCGCCGAGGCCGTCGTCTCCATCGTCTGCACGGACGAGTTCGAGGTCGAGCGGCACGTCGAGGACGGCGACCGGGTCGAGGCCGGGCAGACGCTGCTGTCGGTCACCTCGCGCACGCGCGATCTGCTCACCGCCGAGCGCAGCGCCCTCAACCTGCTGTGCCGGCTGTCCGGGATCGCGACCGCCACGCGCGCGTGGGCCGACGCGCTGGAGGGCACGCGGGCGCGCGTCCGTGACACCCGCAAGACGACACCGGGGCTGCGGTCCCTGGAGAAGTTCGCCGTGCGCTGCGGCGGGGGCGTCAACCACCGCATGTCGCTCTCCGACGCCGCGCTGGTGAAGGACAACCACGTCGTGGCCGCCGGGGGCGTCTCGCAGGCGTTCAAGGCCGTCCGCGAGGCATTCCCGGACGTCCCCGTCGAGGTCGAGGTCGACACCCTCCACCAGCTGCGTGAAGCCGTCGACGCGGGCGCCGACCTCATCCTGCTCGACAACTTCACGCCCGGTGAGTGCGAGGAGGCCGTCGGGATCGTCGGCGGGCGGGCGCTGCTCGAAGCGTCCGGGCGGCTCACGCTCGACAACGCGCGCGCGTACGCCAGCACCGGGGTCGACTTCCTCGCCGTCGGGGCGCTCACCCACTCCTCGCCGATCCTCGACATCGGCCTCGATCTGCGTGAGGCGGAGTGAAGCGATGCTTCTGACCATCGACGTCGGCAACACGCACACCACCCTCGGGCTGTTCGACGGGGAGGAGATCGTCGAGCACTGGCGGATCTCCACGGACGCGCGCCGGACGGCCGACGAACTCGCCGTCCTCCTCCAGGGGCTGATGGGCATGCATCCCCTGCTCGGGGACGAGCTCGGCGACGGCATCGACGGGATCGCGATCTGCGCGACCGTCCCCTCGGTGCTGCACGAACTCCGTGAGGTCACCCGCAGGTACTACGGGGACGTCCCCGCCGTGCTGGTGGAGCCCGGCGTCAAGACCGGCGTGCCGATCCTCACCGACAACCCCAAGGAGGTCGGCGCCGACCGCATCATCAACGCCGTCGCCGCCGTCGAGCTGTACGGGGGGCCCGCCGTCGTCGTCGACTTCGGGACGGCGACCACCTTCGACGCGGTGTCCGCGCGCGGGGAGTACGTCGGCGGCGTCATCGCCCCCGGTATCGAGATCTCCGTCGAGGCGCTCGGCGTCAGAGGGGCTCAGCTGCGCAAGATCGAGGTCGCCCGGCCGCGGAGTGTCATCGGCAAGAACACGGTCGAGGCCATGCAGTCCGGGATCGTCTACGGGTTCGCCGGGCAGGTCGACGGGGTGGTCCAGCGGATGATCCGCGAACTCGCCACCGACCCCGAGGACGTCACGGTCATCGCGACGGGCGGCCTGGCGCCGATGGTCCTCGGCGAGGCGTCGGTGATCGACGAGCACGAGCCGTGGCTGACGCTGATCGGGCTGCGACTGGTGTACGAACGGAACGTCTCGCGGATGTGAAAGGTGCGCGCCACGCCTGAGGAATATGTCGAATTTGTCTGATTAGCGCGTATCGTTGCCGCATGCCCACGCCATACGGATCCCGCGGCGGCATGGCGTTCGGTGCGGAGGAGCTGCGTGTGCTCCGTCGCGCTCTCGCCCTCGCCCTTCACCCCGGTCCCGCCTCGGCAGAGGACATCCAGGACTGTCATCGGCTGGCGACGTCTCTCGACGAGGCGCTGCGCGAAGCCGCTCGGTTGCGGACGTTCCTGGTGGCCGACCTCGCTCGGTACCGGGCGGCGCTGCCCGGTACGGCAGCCGGGTACCTGACGTTGCTGGAGGAGGTGCTGGGCACCGGGTACCGCCCCGAGCCGGACGACCTCGCCGCGCTGCGGGCCCTGCGGGGCAACCCGCTCGCGGCGACCCTCCTGAGCCGCTGCCAGGTGCTGGCCGAGCAGGACGTCCGCAGCCGGCTGGCCCGCAGGACCACCCGCCACGCCGTCCCCGCGCCGCTCACGCCCGCTCCGGCGGTCCCGCCCTCCCGTACCCGCCTCCTGGCCCTCCCGGGCGGCCTGTCGCCCGACGGCGGCTTCGAGGAGGTCTCGGGTCAGGAGTCGCCGGCCCCGCAGAAGCGCCCGGCGGACGAGCCGGCCGGGCCCGCCGCCCCCGACCCCGCCCGGCGCCCCATCCCGACGCCCGGCGAGGTCTTCCCCCGCCGCAAACCGACCCCGACCCCACCCCCGGCCGACCCGGAGGAGCGCCTCGCGGCGGGCTGAAGCCCCACCGGACGCGTTTTCCCGCCCCGCCCTCGAAACCCGGCCCGTTCACGGCCGGCGCGAGGGCGGGGTTCTTGTGTGGCGCCTCCCGGACCGTCCCGGGAATGTCCGGCTCTGTCGTGAGCCCGCGCGGGTGTGCGTGAGGTCCGCCCCTATAGGGCGTCGCGGCGGGGCGTCCTGCGGAACGGGTTTCGTTCTCTGGAGCGGCTATCCGTGTGTTTCACAGCGGGCTCCGGCGCCGTTCGAGCGGGGCTATAGGCGGCGGTGAAGGCGTCCGGCAATGCGGCGTCTTGCCGGGTTCCCCGGGATTCGAGGGGAGAAGCGAGGGCCGGAGTAGTCATCGAACGCTCACTGATCGTGGTGACCGGGTTCGCGGGAGAAATTGACCGGACCGTGCTCGCGGGAGCGCTCTCGGTGGGCGATGTTCGCGATCGGGCCGCGTTTGGGAGCCCTCCCGTTTCCCCGGCCCGGCTTCTTCCCGGCTCGGAATCATCGGGGTCCGGGATTTTCCGGCCTCAGTTTTACCGGTTCCGGTCCCCTGGGGCCTGCATTTCCCGGGCATGGGGGTCACGGATTCCCTGGTCGGCCACGGCGCGCGTGTGATCGCCGGGAACGCCGGACCGCGCGGGCGGGGCCGCGAGGATACCCGGAGGACCTTGAGCGGGGCTCGGAGTTTTCAAAAGCTCTGGAATGCCGCCCCGGGATCCGCCGATCCGCCGGACGGAACACCCCCGGAGGGGCGCGGACGGCCTCGACCCGAGCGTCCCGCCCTTCCCGACCCCGCCCGGATGTCCGCTTTCTCCGTGGCTACCCTGGATCCATGGACTACGTCTCCGCGCTCGTGCCCCCCGTCGTCATGGCCGTGCTCTTCATCGGTTTGATCCGCGTGATCGTGAAGACCCAGGGCGGGGCCAACAAGGCCAAGGAGGACGCGGCCGTCGACGCGGCGCTCGCGCGCGCGGAGGCGGCCCGGCAGGCGGGCACCGGCCGCGCCGAGGACTGACCGGCATCTCACCGTCGTAAGCGCTATTTGTTCTCGTACCTCCCGAAAGATCCCGTTTCGGGAGGTGAATGACGGAATCTCCCGTTATTGTGCTGAGCGTGCCTCGCCCATTGGGAGAACTCGAAGACGCGGTCATGACGCGGGTGTGGAAGTGGAACCGCCCGGTGACCGTCCGGGAAGTTCTGGAAGACCTCCAGCAGGAACGGTCCATCGCCTACACCACGGTGATGACCGTTTTGGACAATCTCCATCAGAAGGGCTGGGTCCGCCGGGAGTCGGAGAGCCGGGCCTATCGCTATGAGGCGGTCTCCACGCGCGCGGCGTACGCCGCCGCCCTCATGAACGACGCGTGGAGCCAGAGCGACAACCCCGCCGCCGCCCTCGTCGCCTTCTTCGGGATGATGAGCGAGGAACAGCGCGAGGCCCTGAGCGACGCCGTACGGATGGTCCAGGGGCCGGAGACGCCCGCGCGGAGCCCCGGCGCGGCGGCCGGAAACGCCGGGCGATAGCGTCCGGCACATGTCAGCGCACAACCCTCCGGCGGAGAAGCCTCCCGTCAAAGCCATCACCGTCCGGCGCGCGCGGACCGGCGACGTCCCCGCCGTACGCACACTCCTCGACGACTACGCGCGCGGGCGCATCCTCCTCGACAAAGCGACGGTGACGCTTTACGAGGACATCCAGGAGTTCTGGGTCGCGGAACGGGACGACAACGCCGAGGTCGTCGGCTGCGGGGCGCTGCACGTCATGTGGGAAGACCTCGCGGAAGTTCGTACTCTCGCCGTCCAGCCCGGCCTGAAGGGCTCCGGTGTCGGGCATCAGTTGCTGGAGAAGTTGCTGCACACGGCGCGTTGGCTCGGTGTTCGCCGGGTTTTCTGTCTGACCTTCGAAGTGGACTTCTTCGGCAAGCACGGCTTCGTGGAGATCGGCGAGACGCCGGTGGACACCGATGTCTACGCGGAGCTGCTCCGTTCCTATGACGAGGGCGTCGCCGAGTTCCTCGGACTCGAACGAGTGAAACCGAACACCTTGGGCAACAGTCGGATGCTTCTGCATCTGTGATCGACCTTGCCCAAGGGCCCTATGTCCGAAACGCGCACGTTTCCGGTCGGGGCGGGGGGCCGGTCTCTCCCAGGGGTTTGTGTTTTCCCGGCAAAAGCGGTTTGCTTTCCGACGTACTGCGTAGTGCATATAACTGGGGGCGGTGAAACGGCGGACGCCGCAGAGCTTCGGCCCTCACGTTATCGATGAAAGGAATACCCGGTGGCACAGAAGGTTCAGGTCCTTCTTGTCGACGACCTCGACGGCGGCGAGGCGGACGAGACCGTGACGTTCGCTCTGGACGGCAAGACCTACGAGATCGATCTCACGACGGCCAATGCGGACAAGCTGCGCGGCCTTCTCGACGCGTATGTGAAGGGCGGCCGGCGTACCGGTGGCCGTGCTTCCGGCGGGCGCGGAAAGGCCCGTGCCGCGGCCGGCGGCAACCAGGACACCGCGCAGATCCGCGCCTGGGCGAAGGAGAACGGCTACGACGTCAACGACCGCGGCCGTGTTCCCGCGACCATCCGCGAGGCCTACGAGAAGGCCAACGGCTGAGCGCACGCGCTCCGCAGGCGGGCACGGTGCGCATGAGTCGCCAGCGTGTCCACCAGACGCACGAGACCGGGGGCGCCCTCATCGCCCCCCGGCGCCGACATCGTCGGCAGCGAGGATTCCTCGCGACCCGGAACGGGGGGCCGCAGCCACACGGCGGCCCCCTGTACAGCACCCCGGCGCAGCGCCCCCGGCGGCAGCGGAGCGAGCACACTCCCGCCCGCCCCGACCGCGACGAGATCCAGCGGCAGCGCGCCCCACTCCAGCCACCGCAGAATCCCCGGCACCTCCTCGGCCCCGCCGGCCGCGACCAGGAACCCCATCCGGTCGCCGTGCGCGAGGACGGGGCCCACGCAGGCCGGGCCCCCTCGAACCCCGTGACCCTCCGCCGCCCCCGCCGTGAGGTGTTCCAGCGTCGCCAGCCCCGCCTCCCTCGGCACCTCCAGGACGTCGAAGTCGCGGCCCGTGATTAGTCGTACCGGGGATCCGGGCACTGTCGGCCAGCCCAGGTCGTTCTCGTACCAACCGCGGAATTCAGGGCGGGGACCGGGCGGACGGCGTGGGGAGGGGACCGTGGTGACAGAGGTGAGTGCGGGGGGCGAGCCAACCATGACAAGCGCAACCGTGCGGAAGGGCCACGGGTTACGCTGGGTGGCTCAGCGGCTGCGCAGTGTGCGCGAGAGGGGGGTGTGGGGCCATGCGGGCGGGCGCAAGGTTGTTCGCCCGTAGCGGAGGGAACCGGTGCGTACGGCATGGACTGTCGGTGCCGACGGGTAAGACATCCCTAGTGGGAGGGGGCGACGCGCAGAAAAGGCCGTCCCGCGTTCGCCATCGGCGTACTGGCGACCGGGGTAAGTGCCTGGCCTGCGGGAACATCGTCTCGCACCATCAGGTTGGAGCAGATGTCGGCGTTAGGGGTCGGGAGACCGCACCAGGTCCCCGCTCCCGCGGAGGTGATCCGGACGGTGTCGGCAGTTGGAATGAGCGGTCCCCGCTTGCGGGACTAAGCTGCGGAAGGACAGCGAGGGGAGCGTCCCCTCATTGCCTGACCGCTCTGAGGAGCGATTAACGATGTTCGAGAGGTTCACCGACCGCGCGCGGCGGGTTGTCGTCCTGGCTCAGGAAGAAGCCCGGATGCTCAACCACAACTACATCGGCACCGAGCACATCCTCCTGGGCCTGATCCACGAGGGTGAGGGTGTCGCCGCAAAGGCCCTGGAGAGCCTCGGCATTTCGCTTGAGGCGGTCCGTCAGCAGGTGGAGGAGATCATCGGCCAGGGCCAGCAGGCCCCGTCCGGGCACATCCCCTTCACCCCCCGTGCCAAGAAGGTCCTGGAGCTGTCGCTCCGCGAGGCCCTTCAGCTGGGCCACAACTACATCGGCACGGAGCACATCCTGCTCGGCCTGATCCGCGAGGGCGAGGGCGTCGCCGCCCAGGTCCTCGTCAAGCTGGGCGCAGACCTCAACCGGGTCCGGCAGCAGGTCATCCAGTTGCTCTCCGGCTACCAGCAGAGCAAGGAGACCGCCACCGCCGGCGGCCCCGCCGAGGGCACGCCCTCGACCTCGCTCGTCCTCGACCAGTTCGGCCGGAACCTCACCCAGGCCGCTCGTGAGTCCAAGCTCGACCCGGTCATCGGGCGCGAGAAGGAGATCGAGCGGGTCATGCAGGTGCTGTCCCGCCGCACCAAGAACAACCCGGTCCTCATCGGTGAGCCCGGCGTCGGCAAGACCGCCGTCGTCGAGGGCCTCGCCCAGGCCATCGTCAAGGGCGAGGTGCCCGAGACCCTCAAGGACAAGCACCTCTACACCCTGGACCTCGGCGCCCTGGTCGCGGGCTCCCGCTACCGCGGTGACTTCGAGGAGCGCCTGAAGAAGGTCCTCAAGGAGATCCGCACCCGCGGCGACATCATCCTGTTCATCGACGAGCTGCACACGCTCGTCGGCGCGGGTGCCGCCGAGGGCGCGATCGACGCCGCCTCGATCCTCAAGCCGATGCTGGCGCGCGGTGAGCTCCAGACCATCGGCGCCACCACGCTCGACGAGTACCGCAAGCACCTGGAGAAGGACGCCGCGCTGGAGCGTCGCTTCCAGCCCATCCAGGTCGCCGAGCCCTCGCTGCCGCACACCATCGAGATCCTCAAGGGTCTGCGCGACCGGTACGAGGCCCACCACCGCGTCTCCATCACGGACGAGGCGCTGGTCCAGGCCGCGACCCTGGCCGACCGGTACATCTCGGACCGCTTCCTCCCGGACAAGGCGATCGACCTGATCGACGAGGCCGGCTCCCGGATGCGCATCCGCCGGATGACCGCGCCGCCGGACCTGCGCGAGTTCGACGAGAAGATCGCGGGCGTGCGCCGCGACAAGGAGTCCGCGATCGACTCGCAGGACTTCGAGAAGGCCGCCTCCCTGCGCGACAAGGAGAAGCAGCTCCTCGCCGCGAAGGCCAAGCGGGAGAAGGAGTGGAAGGCCGGCGACATGGACGTCGTCGCCGAGGTCGACGGCGAGCTGATCGCCGAGGTCCTCGCGACCGCCACCGGCATCCCGGTCTTCAAGCTCACCGAGGAGGAGTCGTCCCGCCTGCTGCGCATGGAGGACGAGCTCCACAAGCGGGTCATCGGCCAGAAGGACGCCGTCAAGGCGCTCTCCAAGGCGATCCGCCGTACCCGCGCCGGTCTGAAGGACCCGAAGCGTCCCGGTGGTTCGTTCATCTTCGCCGGTCCGTCCGGTGTCGGTAAGACCGAGCTGTCCAAGGCGCTCGCCGAGTTCCTCTTCGGTGACGAGGACGCGCTGATCTCCCTCGACATGTCGGAGTTCAGCGAGAAGCACACGGTCTCGCGGCTCTTCGGCTCGCCCCCCGGCTACGTCGGGTACGAGGAGGGCGGCCAGCTCACCGAGAAGGTGCGCCGCAAGCCGTTCTCCGTCGTCCTCTTCGACGAGGTCGAGAAGGCACACCCGGACATCTTCAACTCGCTGCTCCAGATCCTGGAGGACGGTCGCCTGACCGACTCCCAGGGCCGGGTCGTGGACTTCAAGAACACGGTCATCATCATGACGACCAACCTCGGCACCCGGGACATCTCCAAGGGCTTCAACCTGGGCTTCGCCGCCACGGGCGACACCAAGTCCAACTACGAGCGCATGAAGAACAAGGTCTCGGACGAGCTGAAGCAGCACTTCCGTCCCGAGTTCCTCAACCGTGTCGACGACGTGGTCGTCTTCCCGCAGCTCACGCAGGACGACATCCTCCAGATCGTCGACCTCATGGTCGGCAAGGTGGACGAGCGCCTCAAGGACCGCGACATGGGCATCGAGCTGTCCCAGGCGTCCAAGGAGCTGCTGTCCAAGAAGGGCTACGACCCCGTCCTGGGCGCCCGGCCGCTGCGCCGGACCATCCAGCGGGAGATCGAGGACACGCTCTCGGAGAAGATCCTCTTCGGCGAGCTGCGCCCCGGTCACATCGTGGTCGTCGACGTCGAGGGCGAGGGTGAGACCGCGACCTTCACCTTCCGCGGCGAGGAGAAGTCGGCGCTGCCCGACGTCCCGCCGATCGAGCAGGCGGCCGGCGGTGGCGGGCCGAACCTGAGCAAGGAGGCGTAAGCCTCAGCCTCCGGCGGATCAGCCGTACGGAAGGGGGCCGGTGCTTTCGGGCACCGGCCCCCTTCCGGCTGTCCGAGGGTGTTTTCGGGGGTGCGACCGGGCCGGGGCTCGCGTGGTGAGCGCCGGCCCGGCCCTGTCGTCCGTGGCCCGTCGTACCTGGCCGTCGTACGGGCCCGTGGCGGTGCTACGAGAGCTGGCCGTCGTAGTCCGGCAGCTTGAATGTCTTCTCGGCGTGGCCACCCGAGAGGTCCGTGGCGCTGTTGCCGATGTTCGCGATGATCGTGTAGCCCTTGTTCTCGATGTCGGCGCGCTGGGCGGTCTTGTACGCGGCGACGTCCTTGAAGAGGTCGAGGAAGCCGCGGACGTACAGGCCGGAGACCTGGTAGCCGACGTGCTTGAGGTTGTAGTCGGTGACCGCCTTGATGATGCCGGGCCGGGCGGTGACGAAGAACAGGGAGACGCCGTGCTCCTGCGCGTACTTCGCGACGTCCAGGACGGGCTTGTTGGCCGGCTGCGGGTAGCTGAAGCCGAAGTCGGTCTCCAGCGTGGTGTTGTCGATGTCGAGGACGATCGCCTGCTTCTCGCCGGACCCGGCGGCGGCGATACGGTTCTTCAGGTACGGCAGGGCCTGGTCCATCACGGCCTGGCAGTCGACCTGCCAGGTCGCGTAGTCGACGTCCGCTGCTGCGGCGGCGACGGCGGAGGTGCTGGTGGCCGTAGCGGCCTGGGCGCCGGCCGGGACGGCGAGGGCCGTCACCGCGGTCGCCGCGACGACCGTCAGGCCGATGCGGCGCGTCCAGGTGCCTCTGGTCATGTGTGGGGTCCTCTCGCGTCCTTGCGCTGCCTTGTCGTGGGCATGATGGTGGGTGGGAGTGGCTTGAGGGGAACCAGCGGGTTACTGGACGGTAGATGGTGCTGAGAGGCGCGTCACAGACCCGTGCGCGCATCGTGACCAGGGTCACAACTCGCCCTGGCCCGGGGTTCCTTGGGGTGGGAGGCCGGTGATGTGCCGCATAGGGCGCGCGTCACGTACTAGGCGGAATAGTGGTGCGGCGGGCTTGGGGGTTCTGTCCGGATCAGGGCTTTTTGTGGTGACGTACTAGCTTCTGTCGTAGGTCACCCGTTTGGGGGTCCGAGGGGGCGCGGGTTACCAAGGGAGGGTCCACCCGGCCGGGTCCGTACGGCGGGTGGCTTTTCTGTCCCCGACCTCACGAGGTACTCGATGTCCCCGCGCGCTCTCCTCCGCTCCCTCCGCACGTCCCCGCTCCGCACCCGCGTGGCCGTCGGCGCCACCGCAGTCGGCGCCGCGGCCGTGCTGGGGAGTGCGGGGACGGCGTCCGCCGCGTCCGCGACCTGGGTCGACCCGGTGAAGTCGTACACCCTCTCCGCGAGCTACGCGCAGTCCGGCAGCCTGTGGTCCGCCAAGCACAGCGGGCAGGACTTCGCGGTGCCGACCGGCACGGCCGTCGTCGCCGCGCACGGCGGTACGGTCGTCAAGGCGGGGCCCGGCGGCGCCGGGGACGGGTCCGCGTACGGCAACGCGATCGTGATCAGGCACTCCAGCGGGGTGTACTCGCAGTACGCGCACCTGTCGCGGGTCGACGTGAAGGTGGGGCAGACCGTCTCCACCGGCCAGCGGATCGGACTGTCCGGCAGCACCGGGAACTCGACCGGGCCGCACCTGCACTTCGAGATCCGTACGACGGCGAACTACGGCTCGGCGGTGGACCCGGTGGCGTTCCTGCGTACGAAGGGTGTGACGGTCTGAGGCGTTGACCTCGGACGGGCGTTGATCTGAGGGGGCGGAGCTGATCCGGGGCGCGATTTCAGCGCCCCGCGCCCGCCCTCAGCGCTTCGCGTTCTCGTGTGCCTGGGTCACCAGGTCCACCGCGACCTCCAGCACCGCCGCGCGCTTCTCCTCCGGCTCGCCCTCGAAGTCCTGGAGCAGGAACATCCCGGCGTGCAGTGTGAAGATCGCGCTGACGCAGCGGACCTGTTCGGTCAGGGGTGCGTCGGGGTCGGTGATGATGTCGCGCAGACCCCGCATGCGGTCCTTGAAGGAGTCGCCGATCTGGAGCTCGCGGACCGTCGCCTGGTTCTCCTGCATGAAGCGGAACAGAGGGGCGGCGTCGGCGAGGTGGCGGCTGTAGCGCCGGACGATCTCCCGCTTGGTCTCCAGGGTGTGCGGCTGCTGCGCGCCCCATTCGATCAGCTCCTGGATCGGCTTCGTCAGATCGTCGAAGATGCTGACGAGGATCTCTTCCTTCGTCTTGAAGTGGTAGTACAGGGCCGCTTTGGTGACGTCGAGGCGCTCGGCGATCTCGCGGAGCGACGTCTTCTCGTACCCCTGCTCGGCGAAGAGTTCGAGCGCGATGTCCTGGATGCGCTGGCGCGTGTTGCCGCGCCGCTGCTGCTTGGTGCCGTCCATGGTGGCGCCCATTGTCCAACTCCTCGCGCTTGCGTGAGAACCCGGGTGGTCACCCTGGCCGGATGGTTGCCTTGGGAGAAAACTTACTTGACGACCGGCTAGTTACGGGTCTACCTTCCCCAGTGTATCGAACTAGCCGGGCGGCAAGTAAGTGGCCAGCCGGGGGGAGTGGGAACCAATGGCGGACACACAGAGCGTCAAACCGGTGACCGGGGACGCAGTACAACGGGCGGCGGGGTCGGCCGCCGCAGCCTCGGTGCCGGCGGCACCACAGGACAAGCAGCCGAGAAGCGTACGGGTCGTCCTGCTCGCGCTCATGATCACGATGATGCTCGCGATGCTGGACAACATGATCGTGGGTACGGCGATGCCGACGATCGTCGGCGACCTGGGCGGCCTCGAACACCTCTCGTGGGTGGTCACCGCGTACACCCTCGCGACCGCGGCCTCCACCCCGATCTGGGGCAAGCTCGGTGACATGTACGGCCGCAAGGCCACCTTCATGACCTCCATCGTCATCTTCCTGATCGGCTCCGCGCTCAGCGGCATGGCGCAGGACATGGGCCAGCTGATCGCCTTCCGGGCCGTTCAGGGTCTCGGCGCCGGCGGTCTGATGGTCGGCGTGATGGCGATCATCGGCGACCTCGTGCCGCCCCGCGAGCGCGGCAAGTACCAGGGCATGATGGCCGGCGTCATGGCGCTCGCCATGATCGGCGGGCCCCTCGTCGGCGGCACGATCACCGACCACTGGGGCTGGCGCTGGGCCTTCTACATCAACCTGCCGCTCGGCGTCGTCGCGCTGGGCCTCATCAGCGTCGTGCTCCACCTGCCGCGCAAGCGGTCGCAGGCACGGATCGACTACCTCGGCGCCGCGCTGCTGACCGTCGGCATCACATCCACCGTGCTGGTCACGACCTGGGGCGGTACGGAGTACGCGTGGACGTCCGCGCGGATCATGGAGCTGATCGCGATCGGCGTCGCCTCGCTCGTCGGGTTCGTGTTCTGGCAGAAGAAGGCGGCCGAGCCGATCCTGCCGCTGCACATCTTCCGCAGCCTGAACTTCACGCTGATGTCCGTCATCGGGTTCGTCACCGGGTTCGTGATGTTCGGCGCGACGCTCTTCCTGCCGCTGTACCAGCAGTCCGTGCAGGGCGCGTCCGCGACCAACTCCGGACTGCTGCTCCTGCCGATGCTCGGCGCGATGCTCGTCACCTCCATGGTCGCCGGGCGGATCACCACCAGCACCGGGCGCTACAAGGTCTTCCCCGTCGCGGGCAGCGTGCTGATGATCGTCGGGCTGTACCTGCTGTCGACCATGGACACCGGGACCTCGCGGCTCATGTCCGGGGTCTTCATGGCCGTCGTCGGGCTCGGCATGGGGTGCCTCATGCAGATCACGATGCTGGTCGCGCAGAACAGCGTCGAGATGAAGGACATGGGCGTCGCGTCGTCCTCCGCGACTCTGTTCCGGACGCTGGGTTCGTCGTTCGGCGTCGCCATCATGGGCGCGCTGTTCAACAACCGGGTCCAGGACGTCATGGCCGAGCGCGCGGGTGCGCTGGGGTCCAAGGTCACCGAGTCGTCCGCCCAGCTGGATGCGGCGAGCCTCGCGAAGCTGCCGGCCGCTGCTCGGGAGGCGTACCAGTACGCCGTCTCCTCCGGCAGCCACTCCGCCTTCCTTCTCGGCGCCGTGATCGCCGTGATCGCGCTGGTCGCGGCGGTCTTCGTGAAGGAGGTTCCGCTGCGGGGGGCCGGGGGGCCGGCATCGGAGGACGGGCCGGTGAAGCCTGCGGCTCCGGTGGTGGAGCCGGTGTGACGCGGGGTGGTCTGACGCGGGTCGGCGTGGGGCGGGTCGCTCTGTGAAGCCGTTCGCGGTGTGACGCGGTTCTGAACGAGGGCCTTCCGGTTGGTGTCCGCCGCCGGGGGGCCTTTCGCGTTGGTGGGGCTGGGGCTGGGGCTGGGGCTGGGGCTGGGGTCGGGGGGTGCGGGTGGCAGGTGTTCTGTGCGGCGCCCGTGATCACGTCCGACGCGCCCTGGGTGTATCGCCCCGTGCCCTGACGCCGGCGCCCGGTGGTGTCACGGCAGCATCGGGTAGCTGCCCGTGTTCGTCGGGGCGTGTTCCGGGAGCCAGAGGACGGCTACCGCGCCCTCGGCGGGGATGTGGTCGGGAGCGGCCGGGGGGCGGACGTTGCGGAAGGTGAGGCGGGCGCCCAGGACGCGGGACTGGCCCGCGGCGATCGTGAGGCCGAGGCCGTGGCCCTGGACGGAGCGGTCGGTGCTGCCGGTGCGGAAGCGGCTCGGACCGTCGGCGAGGAGCGCCTCGGGGAAGCCGGGGCCGTGGTCGCGGACGCGGATGACCCGGCCCTCGACGGTGACCTCGATGGGCGGCTTGCCGTGCCGCGCGGCGTTCGTCAGGAGGTTGAGCAGGACGCGCTCCAGGCGCCGGGGGTCGGTCGTGACCTCCGACTCGTGCACCACTCTGACCCGCACCGCGGGGTCCTTCGCGGCCACCCGCCGGGTGACGAACTCGCCCAGCATGATGTCCTGAAGCTCGGCCCGCTCGGAGGCGCCGTCGAGGCGGGCCACCTCCAGCACGTCCTCGACCAGTGTCCGCATCGCCTTCGCACGGTCCAGGACCAGCTCCGTGGGCCGCCCGGGCGGCAGGAGCTCGGCGGCCGTCAGCAGCCCCGTCACCGGCGTCCGCAGCTCGTGCGCGATGTCCGCGGTCACCCGGCGCTCGGCCTCCAGCCGCTGCTGGAGCGCGTCCGCCATGGCGTCCACCGCGCTCGCGAGGTCGTCGGTCTCGTCCCGGACGACTCCGCCGATCGCGTCCCGCACCCGGACCTCCGACTCGCCCTTGGCCACCTGGTTCGCGGCGGCGGCGGCCTTGCGCAGCCGCCGCGACAACTGGCCGCCGATCAGCACACCGAGCGCGCTGCCGCCGAGGACGACCGCTATCGAGCCGATGATCAGGGCCTGGTCGAGGTCGTTGAGGATGTCGGTGCTGCGGTCGGTGAACCCCGTGTGCAGGGAGAGCACCTTGCCGTCCTTCACCGGCACGGCCGCCCAGATGTCCGGCCCCCCGCCCCTGCGGTCGGAGACGAACGTCGCCCGGCGCCCTTCCAGCACCTTGCCTTGCAGCTCCGGCGGCAGGTCCCGGTCGTTGATCTTGACGCCGGGGAAGTTCGGGCGGCCCGACACCTCGTAGTTGCGCTGGGCGATCTGGACCCGCTCGTCGGCCAGGTCGCGCGCGTTGTCCAGCATCGACACGCGCGCCGCGTTGTGCACGACCAGGCTCAGCACGATCGCGATCAACGCGCCCACCAGGGCGATCGCCGCGCTCAGTTTCCACCGAAGGCCCGTACGGATGTCCGCGCGCTCCCAGAGCGCCGACACCTGCTTCCGGATCATCCCCGCACCCCCGCCCCGCTCAGGCCTTCAGCTTGTAGCCGAAGCCGCGGACCGTCTCGATGCGGTCCTGGCCGATCTTGGTCCGCAGCCGCTGGACGTGGACGTCCACGACTCTGGTGTCCCCGCCCCAGCCGTAGTCCCAGACGCGCTCCAGGAGCTTGTCGCGCGACAGGACCGTCCCTGGCGCGGAGGAGAACTCCAGGAGCAGGCGCATCTCCGTCGGCGTGAGCGCGACGGGGACGCCCGCCTTTCTGACCTCCATGCCCTCCGTGTCGATCTCCAGGTCGCCGAAGGTCAGCACGCCCCCGGCGGCCGGGGCGTCGGACTCGGCGCGGTCGCCTCCACCCGCGTGGCCGAAGCGGCGCAGGACGGCGCGGATGCGGGCGACCAGGACGGCGCCGTCGAAGGGTTTGGTCACGTAGTCGTCCGCGCCGGCCTCCAGGCCGAGGACGACGTCGATGGAGTCGGCGCGCGCGGAGAGCATGATCACCGGCACGGTCGACTCGTCGCGGATGCGCCGGCACAGGCTCACGCCGTCCAGGCCGGGCACCATCACGTCCAGCAGGGCGATGTCGGGGCGGTCGGCCCGGAACGCGTCGAGGCCCGACAGGCCGTCGGGCATGGCGGTGACCGCGAAGCCGTCCCGCTCCAGGGCGAGCTGGGTGGCCTCGCGGATGACGTCGTCGTCCTCGACGAACAGCACGTGTGTCTGGTCTGCCATCCGGGTGCTCTCACAGTCCTCGTGGGGGTCTCTTGTCGGTACGTACCGTGCTCGGCGCGGGGCCTCCCACCAAGGGGACGCTCCGCCGGCCCGGTCCGTTCACCGGCGCTTTCACTCGTACATCGTTCCGAGCACCCCGATCGGTTCTCACCACCGGAGATTTTTTCGCCGACTTTGATTTCCGCAGGTCAGCGACGCGCCGTCAAGACGCCGAAAGTCCGGGAAGCATGGCCGGTCGGCGGTTGCGCCCTGGCCGATCGGCCATCGGGCGGCCCCGCCGACGGGCCCGGTGGCACCGCCTCAACCCCCACCCGGGGCAGGCGTGGCCTCCGTCCCCGTGTTCCCGTACTCCGTGTGCGTGCTGTATTTCTTCGCGAACTCGCTCGCGTTCCACGCGTACGTGATCACGGTCTCCCCGGACGGGTTGGAGACCGGGTCGTCCTTGGCGTACACCTGCTTCGTCACGACGAGGTAGCCGCGGTCTATCTCGGCGTAGACGGGCGGCTCCTCGGCCTTGAAGACGTTCTGGTAGCGGCCGTCCTTCTCGTGGTAGACGTACGAGCCGACCCCGACCGCGTCCGTGCAGGTGAGGACGTTGACCACGATGTCGGTCGCGGCGCCGCCGGTCAGGTTGCCGTACTCCACGTCGACCGGGTACTGGTCGGCGACGCACGGCTTCAGCTCGCGCTTGACCTCGGTGGAGACCGCGGGGTCGTCCTTGACGAGGCTGACCGCGTCGATGTCCTTCGGGTCGGAGTAGCCGCCCGGCGTGGGCGTCGCCCCGACGACCGCCTCGGCGTGGGCCGGGCCCTCGTCGCGCGCGCCGGTGCCACCGGTCCCGCAGGCGGAGGCGCACAGGGCGAGGACGGCGAGCACGGACACGCCCGTGATCGCCGCCTGGAAGGTCCCGTGGACCGCAGGTGGTTCCGGCTCGGTCAGGCCGCCGCGCAACGCTCCCGCTCCTCACGCTCCAGCGCGCGTGCGTCCAGATCGCGCGCCTCCAGCTCCTCACGGAGCCGGGCGAGCGCCCGGTGCAGCGTGCTTTTGACCGTCCCGGCCGACATCCCGAGGGCGGCGGCCGTCTCTTCGGTGGACATCTGCTCCCAGTGTCGCAGGACCACGACACTGCGCTGCTTCGGTGCCAGCACCTTCATCGCGTCCATCAACAGGGCGCGGTCCGCGTGCTGTTTGGTGGCGTCCTCGACCGAGGCGTCCGGGAGCTGCTCGGTGGGCACCTCCTCCAGCTTGCGCGCCCGCCACCATTCCGTGCGGGTGTTGATCATGACCCGGCGCAGGTAGGCGTCCGCGAGGCGCTTGTCCGCGATGCCCTCCCAGCGGCCGTACGTGCGCGCCAGCGCCGTCTGGAGGAGGTCCTGGGCGTCCACGGGGTCCGGGACCAGGCGGCGGGCGCTGCGCAACAGCGCGTCCTGCCGCGTGCGGACGTACTCCTCGAAACCGAGCACCTCGCTGTGCGCCATGTCCAACCGCCTCCGATCCCCGTTCCGGCCGACTTACGTGCCGGTTTCCCGCTTGTGGTCTGTGGCCCCCGCGTCTCGCCGGGGCATGGAAAAGAAGCTACGGAGCTGTTGTCACGGCACTGTGCGGAGCAGCCTGCGGCGAGCGCTCGGCTGTCCGTCGGTTGTGTAACGGACGGCGGATCGGATACAAGAAGCAGGGGTTTTGATGCGCCTATGTGGTGATTTGGGATGGATGTGGGTGTGACACAGCCGGAGGATCCGCTGTGACGCGGGGCCTCCGGCTGTGAGGTGACCGTGAATCAGATCGAGGGGTTCAGGTGCGCGGCAGGCGGTACAGGCCGCCCGCGAGCGGCTCCACCAGGCCGTCCGAGACGAGGCCGTCGAGCGCCCGCGCGCGCTGCACCGGTTCGTGCCACACCCGGTCGAGCGCGGACTGCGGCACGGGCGCGTGCGCCTCGCGCAGGACGGCGAGCAGCTTGCCGCGCACCTGACGGTCCGTCCCGGCGTACGTCTGCCCCTTGCGCGGCGGGCCCTCGTGCTCCGGCTTGCCCGCGAGGCGCCAGGCGCAGCTCGCGGCGATCGGGCAGCGGTGGCAGGTCTCGTTGCGCGCGGTGCACACCAGGGCGCCCAGTTCCATGGAGGCGGCGGCCCAGCGCGCGGCCGTCGGCTCGTCGTCCGGCAGCATCGCGCGCGCGAGCTTGCGCTCGGCGGCCGTCGTCGCGTTCGGCGGGTACTGCACGCCGGTCACCGCGCGCGCGAAGACGCGGCGGACGTTGGTGTCCAGGACGGCGTGCCGGCGGCCGTACGCGAAGGAGGCGACCGCCGCGGCCGTGTACTCGCCGATGCCGGGCAGCGCGAGGAGCTGTGCGTGGTCGGAGGGGACGTCGCCGCCGTGCCGTTCCGTTATGGCCACGGCGGCGCCGTGCAGACGCAGGGCGCGGCGCGGGTAGCCGAGCCGGCCCCAGGCGCGTACGGCCTCGCCGGGGGCCTCGGTGGCCAGGTCGGCGGGGCGCGGCCAGCGGGCCAGCCACTGCTCGTAGACGGGCAGGACGCGGCTGACGGGCGTCTGCTGGAGCATGAACTCGCTGACCATCACGCCCCACGCGCCCGCCTCGGGGCGCCGCCAGGGCAGGTCGCGGGCGTGCTCGTCGAACCAGTCGATGACCGGGGCGTGCAGGTGGGCTCCGGTGCTCTCGACCGGCTGTTCCTCACGCGCGCGGGCTCTGGGGGGCAGGCTGTCGGCGGTGTCGGAAGGGGCGGTGTGCGGGGGCTTCGTGGGCGCAGTCATGGCTCTTCGATCCTGCCATGGGAAGGGGTGCACGCGTGCGTGCCGTCACCCGGGGGAGGGGGCGCACGCGTACGCGCGCGGGGCGTCGCCCTCCGTGCCATGGCCAAAGGTGCAAGGGGTGCGATTGTGAACGAGTAGGGCGCCAGGGGGCGTTGCGGCGGGCGTGACCGGGATGATGATCCGGAAAAGTTGTGGTTCAGGCGGCGGGTGGGGACGGCGAACGCCGCGATCTCTCGTACAGTTTGCGCCGTGGGATCTCTGCGCAATCCGGTCGGGCCGCTTCCCTCCACCATCTACTGGCGACGGAGGGCCGTACTGCTGTCCGTGCTGGCCCTGTTGACGCTTCTGGTCGCCTGGATCGTCCTGTCGGGCGGCGGCGGCAAGAAGAACGGCGCCGAGGGGTCCAACGGCAAGAATCCCGCCTCCTCGATCACCCCGGGGCCATCCGCCTCGGGCCCGGCGATCAGCCAACACCCGGGCGGACGCGACGAGTCGACGCCCGGCGACGCCAACGGGTCGGCCTCCGGCGGGGGTTCGGACGGCGGCGGCTCCGGATCGGACACCGGCTCCGGCGACGGGGGCACCGCCGCCTCCGGCGGCTCGGGCGACGACGGCTCCAACGGCAGCGGCAGCGGCAGTGCCGGCACCGCCCTCCCGGCGGGCACCACGCTCCCCAACTGCACGGCCAGCGTGGTCACCTGGACCCTCAGCAGCGTCAGCAACACCTACTCGCCCGACCAGACGCCGACGTTCCGCCTCACCGCGCGCAACAGCTCCGGCAGCGACTGCAAGGTCGACCTCGGCCCGAAGAACACCGTCCTGACGATCACTCAGACCGGCAGCGACGACACGTACTGGGCCTCCGGCGACTGCCCCAAGGCCACCGGCAGCGCCCTGTACCGCGTTCCCGCCGGCGCCACCTTCACGTACACCCTGAAGTGGGACCGCAAGCCGAGCGCCCCCGAGTGCGCCACCCCGTCCGCCGGCCTCGCGAGCGCCGGCACCTACCTCGTCGAGGCGAAGGCCCCGGGATTCGCGAAGGCACAGACGTCGTTCGTCCTGGAGGCGGACTGACGGCTCGTCGCCACCGCGCGCGAGGATCGTCGTACGACCGTCCAGGGGTCGTTTTCCGGGGCGCTCGCCCCTTATCGCCGGTGAGGGGCTCCGCGAGCCCCTCACGCGCCGTCAGACGTAGCGCTCCAGGATCGACGACTCCGCCAGCCGGGACAGCCCCTCGCGGACGCTGCGCGCGCGGGCCTCGCCCACGCCGTCGACGGCCTGGAGGTCGTCCACACTCGCCGCCAGCAGCTTCTGGAGGCCGCCGAAGTGCTCCACCAGCCGGTCGATGATCGCGCCCGGCAGCCGGGGCACCTTCGCCAGCAGCCGGAAACCGCGCGGGGAGACCGCAGAGTCGAGCGCCTCCGGGGAGGCCGTGTAGCCCAGCGCGCGGGCGACGGTGGACATTTCGAGCAGCTCCGCGTGGGTCAGCGCGTCCAGCTCGGACAGCGCCTCGTCGACCGTACGGGAACGTTTCGCGGTCGGCTCCGGGACGTAGTCCCGCACCACCAGCTCGCGCTCCGGCTCCACGCCCGCGATCAGCTCGTCGAGCTGGAGGGCCAGCAGGCGGCCGTCCGTGCCCAGTTCGACGACGTACTCGGCGATCTCCGTCGCGATCCGGCGGACCATCTCCAGGCGCTGGGCTACCGCCGACACGTCCCGGACCGTCACCAGGTCCTCGATCTCCAGCGCCGACAGTGTCCCCGCGACCTCGTCCAGGCGCAGCTTGTAGCGCTCCAGGGTCGCCAGCGCCTGGTTCGCGCGCGACAGGATCGCCGCCGAGTCCTCCAGGACCCGCCGCTGGCCGTCCACGTACAGGGCGATCAGGCGCATCGACTGGGAGACCGACACGACCGGGAAACCCACCTGCTTGGAGACGCGGTCGGCGGTGCGGTGCCGGGTGCCCGTCTCCTCGGTGGGGATCGTCGGGTCCGGGACCAGCTGCACGCCCGCGCGCAGGATCTTCGACAGGTCCGAGGAGACGACGATCCCGCCGTCCAGCTTGCACAGCTCGCGCAGCCGGGTCGCCGAGAACTCGACGTCCAGCACGAACCCGCCGGTGCACATCGCCTCGACCGTCCTGTCGGAGCCCAGCACGATCAGGCCGCCCGTATTGCCGCGCAGGATGCGCTCCAGGCCGTCCCGCAGGGCCGTGCCGGGAGCGACCGCGCTCAGCGAGGCGCGCATCAGGCCATCGGAACCGGCGTTCCCACCGGACTTTCCGGGAGCCGCCGCCCGGTCATTGGCTGCCACTGCACTCCTCCGGTCACAGGATCTGGGTGCTCCCGCCTGCGCACATGGTTCGTACGGACGGGCGAGACCAGGGCAAAGTCTACCGGCGGTCCTCCTCGCTCTGGGGGGCCTGTCGGCGACGCGAGCGCGGGAGCACGCGCAGGGCGTCCCCTATGTCGGCGACTTCCAGGACCTTCATCCCGGCCGGGACCTTCCCCGGGTCGCCCGGCACCAGCGCGTGCGTGAAGCCCAGGCGGTGCGCCTCCGAGAGCCTGCGCTGCACGCCGGTCACCCGGCGCACCTCGCCCGCCAGGCCCACCTCGCCGATCGCCACCAGGTTCTTCGGCAGCGGGGTGTCGCTCGCGGCCGACGCCAGCGCGAGGGCGATCGCCAGGTCCGCGGCCGGCTCCGACAGGCGTACGCCGCCCACCGTCGCCGAGTAGATGTCCCGCTTGCCCAGCGCGCTGATCCGGCCGCGCTGCTCCAGGACCGCCAGCATCATCGACACCCGCGACGTCTCCAGGCCCGATGTCGTCCGGCGCGGGGTGGGGATCTGCGTGTCCACGGTCAGCGCCTGCACCTCCGCGACCAGCGGGCGGCGGCCCTCCAGCGTGACCGTCAGGCACGTGCCCGGCACCGGCTCGGCGCGGCGGGTCAGGAACAGGCCGCTGGGGTCCGCGAGGCCGGTGATCCCCTCGTCGTGCAGTTCGAAGCAGCCGACCTCGTCCGTCGCGCCGTAGCGGTTCTTGACGCCCCGCACCAGGCGCAGGCGCGCGTGCCGGTCGCCCTCGAAGGACAGGACCACGTCCACCAGGTGCTCCAGCAGGCGCGGGCCCGCGATCGCGCCGTCCTTCGTGACATGGCCCACCAGGAGCGTCGACATGCCGCGCTCCTTCGAGGCGCGGATCAGGGCGCTGGCCACCTCGCGCACCTGCGCCATGCCGCCCGGGGCGCCGTCGATCTCCGGGGAGGCGATCGTCTGGACCGAGTCCAGGATCAGCAGCGACGGCTTCACCGCGTCCAGATGGCCCAGGACCGCCGCCAGGTCCGTCTCCGCCGCCAGGTACAGGTCGTCGGCCAGCGCGCCGATGCGGTCCGCGCGCAGGCGCACCTGGCTCGCCGACTCCTCGCCCGTCACGTACAGCGTGCGGTGCTCGTCGCTCGCCGCCTTCGCCGCGACGTCCAGCAGCAGCGTCGACTTGCCCACGCCCGGCTCGCCCGCGAGGAGCACCACCGCGCCGGGGACCAGACCGCCGCCCAGCACCCGGTCCAGTTCCGGCACGCCCGTCGTCCGCGCCGTCGCCTGCCTGCCGTCCACCTGGCCGATCGGCAGCGCGGAGGACGTCACCCGGCCCGGCGCCGTCGTGCGCACCGCCGGCGCGCCGTACTCCTCGACCGTCCCCCACGCCTGGCACTCCGGGCACCGGCCGAGCCACTTGGCCGTCTGCCAGCCGCATTCAGTGCAGCGGTAGGAGGGACGGTCCTTGGTGGTCTTCGTACGGGCAGCCATGGGAGGAACGGTAACCTCCGGCACCGACAGCGCGGCCGGCCTGTGGACAACCGAGGGCGCGAACCGATCGCGTCACCCCGGGAAACGGCCACGGGAGAGCGCCCGCTGTCCCCTATTGAGGGATCGTTTCACCCGTATGGATTAAAAGGGCTCAAGGTTCGGGATCGGGGCGTCGCGAGGCGCCTACGGTCGCACGGGTGATGAGCACGAGTCCGGAGACCTCGCCCCGTACGACCGGCGCGCACCGGGAGCGACGGGAGGCGCGTGACCGTGAGGCGGCGCGCACGCTGGCCGAGCGCCCGCCCGCGCGCTACGAGCCGTATCTCGACGGCCTGTTCACGTACTGCCTGGCCGTCCTGTGCGACCACGACGCGGCCGTCGCCACCCTCGGGGACGCGCTGGCCTTCGCCGAGCGGCGCGGGCACCGGATGCCGGACGAGGGCGGCGAGCTGCGGGCCTGGCTGTACGCGCTCGCGCGCTGGTCGTGCCTGCGGCGGCTGACGCAGGCCAAGCAGAAACGTCATGCCTCCGGGGAGCGGACCGAGGCGCCCGCGCCCGACGACGCCGACCACGCCGACGACGCCGTCCGGGAGCAGCGGCGCCGCGAACTCGCCCTGCTCGCCTGGCCGGAGGCCGCCGGCACCAGCCCGGAGCAGCGCGAGGCGCTCGAACTCGCCGTACGGCACCGGCTCAGCGCGCCCGAGGTCGCCGCCGTCCTCGGCAAGGAGCCCGCCGCCACGCGCGAGCTGCTCTCCTCCGCCGCCTGCGAGGTCGAGCGCACGCGCGCGGCGCTCGCCGTCGTCGAGACCGGCGGCTGCCCCGGCGTCGCCCGCCTCGCCGACGGCCACCACCTGGTGCTCAGCGCGGCCCTGCGGCGCGAACTCGTCCGGCACGTCGACGACTGCCCGCGCTGTCGGCGGGCCGCCGAGCGCGCCGTCCCCGGGCGCTGGCCCGGCGCGGCGGTGACGCCCGCCGAACTGCCCGTCCTGGAGGCGCCCCGCGCGGCGCTGTACGTCGCGATGACGCACGTCCCGCGCGCGCGAGGCGCCGCCGCGCCCCGGTACGACCGGCGCGGGTTCCCCATGGACCCCAAGGACCGTGCCGCCCGGCGCGACCGGCTGCGCGCGCGTGCGGTGACGACGACCGTCGTGGCCACCGTCGTCGCCGCGCCGGTGCTCGCCCTGTGGGCCGCCTATCGCGGCGAGCCCCTCGGAGAGGGCGCCGAAGGCAGCGTCCCGCGCGCGAGCGAGGCACAGCGGCCCGGCGCGCTCGGGGGTGAGGCGGGGGGCGACTACCAGAGCGCGGGCAACACGGGCGCGCGGTCCGGCGCGGATCGTGCGGACGGGGGGCGGCCCGACGTGTCCGTCGAGGTCATCAGCGTCGCGGGGGCGGGCGCGAAGGGGGCCGCGCGGCTCACCGTCACCGCCGCCGGGAGCGGCGACACGACCCTCGTCACGCTGACCGCCGCGCGCGACGGGGGGCCGGTGCGGTGGTCCGCCACGACCGGTTCCGCGTGGCTGTACCTCAGCAAGTCCTCCGGGACCCTCGACCCCGGTGAGTCGATCACCGTCAAGATCTACGTCGACCCCCTCCGCGAGCCCTCCGGCGCCTGGCACGCGCGCGTGGCGATCGCTCCGGCGGGCGCGATCGTCTCGATCACCGGGTACGGCCCCGTCCCGAGCACCCCCGGCACGCCGCCCCCGTCGTCCGGCCCGTCCCCGACACCGACCGCCTCACCGTCCCCCTCGGCCACTCCGAGCACGCCGCCGACGAACTCTCCCGAACCGTCCCCGAGCGAGTCGTCCGCCGACCCCGGGAGCCCGTCACCGTCGGAGGGCGGCGGGGAGCCGACGCCGGCGGCTTCGTAGGGGTCGGCAGGGGCTCACCCGCCCGCCGGCCTCCCCGCGCGTACGCGCGATGCCCCCGACGCCCGCCCCCGCGCGCGTGTCCGCCCCCCTGCGCCCGGTTTGACGTAAATGTGGGCCGGGCTCGGGTGTGGGGTGCTGTGGTGCGGGAATTCGCAAGGAGGCGTATGCGCGCGGGGGAGAGGGGGACCGGTGGGCGAGTGGTCAGGAGGTCGGGTCCGCGGGGTGGGGGGCCACCAGGGGGAGCTGGGAGGCCAGGCGGGCCTCGCAGAGTTCGACGAGACGGTCGTAGCCGGCCTTGCCCATCAGTTCCGTCAGTTCGGGGCGGTACGTGACGTAGACGGGGTCTCCCGCGCCGTGCGCGGACGTCGCGGAGGTGCACCACCAGTGGAGGTCGTGGCCGCCGGGACCCCAGCCGCGGCGGTCGTACTCGCCGATGGAGACCTGGAGGATCCGCGTGTCGTCGGGACGGTCGATCCAGTCGTACGTCCGGCGCACGGGCAGCTGCCAGCAGACGTCCGGCTTGGTCTCCAGGGGCTCACGGCCCTCCTGGAGCGCCAGGATGTGCAGCGAGCACCCAGCGCCGCCCGCGAAGCCGGGACGGTTCTGGAAGATGCAGGAGCCGTTGTAGGGGCGCGTCTGGCGGGAGCCCTCGTCGTCCTTGGAGACCCAGCCGCCGCTCTGCCCCTCGGCGTGGTGCTGCCAGATCTCGGGAGTGAGCCGCGCCACATACCCGGCGACGCGCTTCTCGTCCTCGGCGTCGGAGAAGTGGGCGCCCAGTGTGCAGCAGCCGTCGTCCGCGCGGCCCGCCTGGATGCCCTGGCAGCCGCTGCCGAAGACGCAGGTCCAGCGGGAGGTCAGCCAGGTCAGGTCGCAGCGGAAGACCTGCTCGTCGTCCGCGGGATCCGGGAACTCGACCCACGCGCGCGCGAAGTCGAGCCCCTTCTCGTCGCTCTCCAGAGCCTGCTTCTTCGATGACTTCGCCGGCGAAGAACTCCCCGACGACGCGCCCGCCTTGTCGCCCTTGGGTGACTTCTCCGGCTTTTCCCGGTTCTCGCTCTTCGCCTTTTTCGTCTTTGGCACGGGACCAGGGTAAGTCGCCGCGGCCGTCTCACGGCACAGACGGAGGGACGGAGGACGGAGCCACTGGCAGTAGCGTTCTTTACATGAGACTCGGTGTCCTCGACGTGGGATCGAACACGGTGCATCTGCTGGTGGTGGACGCACACCCGGGCGCGCGCCCGCTGCCCGCGCACTCGCACAAGGCGGAGCTGCGCCTCGCCCAACTCCTCGACGCGGACGGGGCGATCGGCCCCGACGGCGTCGACAGGCTCGTCGGCGTCGTCCAGGACGCGCTCCAGGCCGCCGAGGACAAGGGCGTCGAGGACCTCCTGCCGTTCGCCACGTCCGCCGTGCGCGAGGCCAGCAACGCGGACGACGTCCTCGCGCGCGTGCACGAGGAGACCGGCGTCGAACTCCAGGTCCTGACCGGCGCGGAGGAGGCCCGGCTGACCTTCCTCGCGGCCCGCCGCTGGTTCGGCTGGTCCGCCGGCAAGCTGCTCGTCCTCGACATCGGCGGCGGCTCTCTGGAGATCGCCTACGGCATCGACGAGGAGCCCGACGCGGCCGTCTCCCTCCCGCTCGGCGCGGGCCGCCTCACCGCCGGCTGGCTGCCGGGCGACCCGCCGGGAGCGGAGCACATAAGGGCCCTACGGCGCCATGCGCGCGCGCAGATCGCCCGTACGGTCGGTGAGTTCAGCCGCTTCGGCGCCCCCGACCACGTCGTCGCGACGTCCAAGACGTTCAAGCAGCTCGCCCGCATCGCCGGCGCCGCGCGCTCCACCGACGGCCTCTACGCCCAGCGCGAGCTCAAGCGCGAGTCCCTCGAAGCGTGGGTGCCCCGGCTCGCCGGCATGACCGTCGCCCAGCGCGCCGAACTCCCCGGCGTCTCCGAGGGCCGTGCCGGCCAGCTCCTCGCCGGCGCTCTCGTCGCGGAGGGCGTCATGGACCTCTTCGGCGTCGAGACCCTGGAGATCTGCCCCTGGGCGCTGCGCGAAGGGGTCATCCTGCGGCGGCTGGACCACATGCCGGCGGTGTGAGGGGGCGTACGGAGAGGGTTGCGGCCCCTGGCGCGGGGGAAGTCGGCCGGGGCCGGTCTGCTGTCTCTCGCGTGCGCGGGTGCCCTGCCTCGGGGACGAGCCGCAGGACGGTGCGGGGCTGCTGTCTCCCGCGTGCTCGGGTGCCCTCCTGAAGCCGCGCTGGGGGTAGTTCAGCGACGGTGCTGTCTCCCGTGTGCGCGGGCGCCCTGGTACGAGGTACTGCCTGCCCTCGCGGGAACTGTGACCCCGGCGCGCGTGGACGTGTGGGGTCGGCGGGGTCGCCCTCTTCGGCTGTGCTTCCGGTGCGCGTACGCGTGGCGCGAGGCGCGTGCAGTGGGGGTGAGGCGCGGAGGGCTGGCGCGTGGCGCGTGAAGTGCGCCACCCTGCCCTGTCCGGCTCGGTCACCCCGGGTTGGTGTTCCGCGCGTGTGCCGGTTCGGGCGTCCGGTGCCTCTGGCCCTGTTCGGACGCCGTCCGGGCGTCGGGAGCGGCCTGCGCGTGCGCGTGCGCGGGCCGCGGGGCCTCGCCGGGGGACCCCGGGCACCCGGCTCCGGCGCCCTGCACGGCCCCGTACGCTGTCCCTCGTGGCAGAACCAGTGGTGCGCATCCCGGATGCGAAGGTCGCTCTGTCCACGGCCTCGGTGTATCCGGAGTCGACGGCGACGGCCTTCGAGATCGCCGCGCGCCTCGGGTACGACGGGGTCGAGGTGATGGTGTGGAACGACCCCGTGAGCCAGGACATCGAGGCGCTCAGGCGGCTCAGTGACTACCACCGGATGCCGATCCTCGCCGTCCACGCGCCCTGTCTGCTGATCACGCAGCGGGTCTGGTCGACCGACCCCTGGACCAAGCTCCAGCGCGCACGCGCGGCGGCCGAGAAGCTCGGGGCGGACACGGTCGTCGTGCACCCGCCGTTCCGCTGGCAGCGCCAGTACGCGCGGGACTTCGTCCAGGGGATCTGGCGGATGGCCGACGAGACGGACGTCCGGTTCGCCGTCGAGAACATGTACCCCTGGCGCTACCGGGACCGCGAGATGCTCGCGTACGCGCCCGACTGGGACGTCACCAAGGACGACTACCGGCACTTCACGATCGACCTCAGCCACGCGGCGACGTCCCGTACCGAGGCGATGGACATGGTCGACCGGATGGGCGACCGCCTCGGGCACGTCCACCTCGCCGACGGCCTCGGCTCCAACAAGGACGAGCACCTGGTCCCGGGCCGCGGCACCCAGCCCTGCGCGGAACTCCTGGAGCGCCTGGCCCTCACGGGCTTCGACGGCCACGTCGTCATCGAGGTCAACACGCGCCGCGCGATGTCCGCCGCGGAACGCGAGGCCGATCTGGCGGAGGCCCTCGCCTTCACCCGCCTCCACCTCGCCTCGGCGCTGAAGGTCCCCCGCAGATGACCGACGGCACACCCGCCCCACCGCCCCCGAAGCGGCCGACGGAACCGGCCGGGCGGGGAGAACGGGCCGCGGGGGAGGACCGGGCCGAGCGCTCTGCTCCGGACCCGGACGTCGCGGGGACCGGCCGGAGCGCCCGAGCGAAGCGAGGCGAGCCGGCCCCGGACCAGGCGGATCGAGCGGCGCGTCCCGTCCGGACGGCCCCCACGGACAGCGACGCCCCGCCTGCCCGGACGTCGGCCGGTATCCCGGGCAACGACCCCGCCAAGGCCCCCCAGGCCGCCCCAGGCGCCCCGTCAGCCCCCGAGGCACCCCCCGGCACCCCGGCGTCTTCTCAAGCCGCTCAGGCCGCCTCAGGCGCCCCGCGGGCCTTCGAGGCGTCCGCCACCACCCCCGCAGCTTCCCAAAGCACCCCTGAGCCCCCCTCGCCCCCCCGCCGCCGAGGCCGCCCCCGCCGTACCGAAGCCGCGAGTGGTGAGACGCGGGAGAAGATCCTCGCCGTCGCCCGGGAGGAGTTCTCCGAGCGCGGGTACGAGAGGACGTCCGTACGCGGCATCGCCAAGGCCGCCGGCGTCGACTCCGCCCTCGTGCACCACTACTTCGGCACCAAGGAGCAGATGTTCGCGGCGGCGGTCGAGGACGCCGTCGCGCCCGTGCTGAACGCGCCGGACCTCCTCGTCGACGGCCCGCTCGAAGAGACCGGCGAGCGGTTCGCGCGGTTCGTGTTCGGCGTCTGGGAGAACCCGACGACCCGTACGCCGCTGCTCGCGATCCTGCGTTCCGCGGTCACCAACGAGACCGCAGCCGCCGTCTTCCGCCGTCTGATCGCCTCCCAGCTCCTGCGCCGCGTCGCCGCGCGCGTGGACCTCCCCGACGCGGAACTCCGCGCGGAACTCGCCGCCGCGCAGCTCGTCGGCTGCGCGATGCTCCGGTACGTCATCAAGGTCGAGCCGCTCGCCTCGGCGGACGTGGAACAGCTCATCGCGCGCGTGGCACCCGTCGTACAGGGCCACCTGACCGCGCCGTGAAGCGCACCTGACAACCCCGCTCCACGCCCGACGGCCCCCGCCCCCTCCGAGATACACATCCCGCATTCCGGACACCCCGTCCCGCCCTCTGGATGACCGGCGTACGCTCGACGACAGCCCTATCTGTCTGAAGGAGCGAGCGACGATGCCCGAGCTGAGGTCCCGCACAGTCACCCACGGCCGCAACATGGCAGGCGCACGCGCGCTGATGCGGGCGTCCGGTGTACCCGGCGCGGACATCGGCCGGAAGCCGATCATCGCCGTGGCGAACAGCTTCACGGAGTTCGTGCCGGGGCACACGCACCTCCAGCCGGTCGGCCGGATCGTCAGCGAGGCGATCGTCGCGGCCGGCGGCATCCCGCGCGAGTTCAACACGATCGCCGTGGACGACGGCATCGCCATGGGCCACGGCGGGATGCTCTACAGCCTGCCCTCGCGCGACCTGATCGCGGACAGCGTCGAGTACATGGTCGAGGCGCACTGCGCGGACGCGCTGGTGTGCATCTCCAACTGCGACAAGATCACCCCGGGCATGCTGAACGCGGCCCTCAGGCTGAACATCCCGACGGTGTTCGTCTCCGGCGGCCCGATGGAGTCCGGCCGCGCGACCCTGGTCGACGGCTCGGTCCGCACGCTCGACCTGGTCGACGCGATCTCGGACGCGGTGAACGACAAGATCTCCGACGAGGACATCGCCCGCATCGAGGAGAACGCCTGTCCCACCTGCGGCTCGTGTTCCGGCATGTTCACCGCCAACTCGATGAACTGCCTGACCGAGGCGATCGGCCTCTCCCTGCCGGGCAACGGCTCCGTGCTGGCCACGCACACCGCGCGCAAGCAGCTGTACGTGGACGCCGCGCGGACGGTCATGGACATCACCCGCAGGTACTACGAGCAGGACGACACGACGGTACTGCCCCGTTCCGTCGCCTCCCTCGCGGCGTTCGAGAACGCGATGGCGCTCGACATCGCCATGGGCGGCTCGACGAACACGATCCTGCACCTGCTGGCCGCCGCCCAGGAGGCGGAGGTCCCCTTCGGCCTGGAGCAGATCGACGCGGTCTCCCGGCGCGTGCCGTGCCTCGCGAAGGTGGCCCCCAACGTCGCCAAGAACCGCACGTACTACATGGAGGACGTGCACCGCGCGGGAGGCATCCCCGCGCTGATGGGCGAGCTGCACCGCGCGGGCCTGCTGAACGAGGACGTGTACTCCGTCCACAGCCCCTCCCTGGCCGACTGGCTGAAGACCTGGGACGTCCGGGGCGGCTCGCCCTCCCCCGAGGCCGTCGAGCTGTGGCACGCCGCGCCCGGGTGCGTGCGCTCCGCCGAGGCGTTCTCCCAGTCGGAGCGCTGGGACACGCTCGACGAGGACGCCGAGGGCGGCTGCATCCGCTCCGCCGAGCACGCGTACTCCAAGGACGGCGGCCTGGCCGTCCTGAAGGGCAACCTGGCCGTCGACGGGGCCGTGGTGAAGACCGCGGGCGTCGACGAGTCCATCTGGACCTTCGAGGGCCCCGCGGTCGTCTGCGAGTCGCAGGAGGAGGCCGTCCAGAAGATCCTCCTGAAGGAGATCAAGGAGGGCGACGTCGTCGTCATCCGCTACGAGGGCCCCAAGGGCGGCCCCGGCATGCAGGAGATGCTCTACCCGACCTCGTACCTCAAGGGCCGCGGCCTCGGCAAGGCGTGCGCCCTGGTGACGGACGGCCGCTTCTCCGGCGGCACCTCGGGCCTGTCGATCGGCCACGCCTCCCCCGAGGCGGCCGGCGGCGGCACGATCGCCCTCGTCGAGGACGGCGACCGCATCCGCATCGACATCCCGGGCCGCTCGATCGAACTCCTGGTGGACGACGCCGAACTGGCCCGCCGCGAGGCCGCCCTGAACGGCGTCTACGCCCCCAAGAACCGCGAACGCAAGGTCTCCGCCGCCCTGCGCGCGTACGCGGCGATGGCCACCAGCGCCGACAAGGGCGCCGTCCGCGACGTGTCCAAGCTGGGCTGACCGCTTTCGGTACGACGGACCGGGGCCCCCTTCGCGCAGAAGCAGAAGGGGGCCCCGGTCCGTCGTCAAGGGAGCCCTGGTGTCGCCTACTGCCCCGGCGTGTCGTCCTCGGCCACCGCGAACACCGTCCCGTCCGGCGCGCCCGCGTACACGCGTCCGTCGACCGCCTGGGGCGCCGGCAGGGCGGCGGCGACCTCGTCGGGACGGCTGCCGGTGCGCAGGGTCGTCGTGCCGAGGAGGCGTCCCGCGCGCGCGTCGACGATCAGCAGGCGGCCGTCGGCGCCGCTGAAGTACACGCGCGCGCCGTCCGCCGCGAGGTCGGAGCCACGGCTCACGGACGTCTGGAGCGACCACACCTGCGCGCCCGTGCCGAGGTCCACGGCGGCCAGGGAGCCGTCGTAGCCCAGGAGGTAGACCTTCTCGCCGGCCACCGTCGCGCGCGCCTGCGTGAGGGCGACGTCCAGCGGCACCTTCAGGGACTTACCCGTAGCCGGGGAGTAGCGGACCACCGCGCCGGTCTCGCCGTAGTCCGTGCCGCCCTTGAGGAGGACGAGGTCCTCGCCCGCGCGCCCGACCGGGGTGAGCGCGCCGGTCAGCTTGGCCTCCCAGCGGACCGTGCCCGTCGTCGGGTCGAGCGCGGTGACCCGCGTGCGCGTGCCGTCGGAGGAGACGTTCGCCGCGTACGCGAGCCGGTCGCCCCGGAACGACGCGAACACCGGCAGGCGCTGGCCCTCGATCCGCTTGGTCCACAGGTCCTTGCCGGTCGCGCCGTCGACGGCCGTCACCTTGCCGTCGGAGGCGGTCAGCAGCAGCGCGCCGCCCGCGTGGCAGACGCCGGAGTACCCGGAGACGTCCCGCTGCCAGCGTGCCGCGCCGGTCGCCGGGTCCAGGGCGAGGGCGCGGCTGCCCGAGCGGGTGACGACCTGGACGAGGCCGCTCTCGACGACCGGCGCGCGGCCCGGGGTGTCGTCGGCGGCCAGCGCGTGCCGCCACAGCACGCGGCCGTCGTTCGCGTCGAGCGCCGAGACCAGACCCCGCTGAGCGCACAGGAGCCGCCCTGAGGCGTACGTGCAGCGCGGGAGGGACCCGGAGTCGTCCGGCGCCGGTTTTGTCGCCCAGGGGGCGAATGCGGCCGTTCTGGAGGGTGTTGTGCGCGGAGCGGCGGTGCTCGTGCCGTCCACGACGCGCAGGCCGACGAAACCGCCGCCCGCGAGGACGGCGACGGCGGCACCGGCGAGGAGCACCTTCCCGCGCCTGCGCCCCTTCCGGGGCTCCACCGGGACCGGCTCGGGCGCGCCGGCCGGGGTGGGCGTCCCGGCCGGCTCCGGGCCGGTCTCCGGCACGCGCCTGCTCGGGACGAACGTCTGCGTGTCGTACGACGCCGCCACCGACCGCAGCTCGCGCATCAGCTCGTCCGGCGTGGGCCGGTCCTCGGGCTCCTTCGCGAGGCAGCGCAGCACCAGGGGCGCGAGGTTCTCCGGCACGCCCGCGAGCTCCGGCTCGTCGTGCACCACCTGGTACGCCACGATGTACGGGCTGTCCGAGTCGAACGGGCCGCGTCCCGTCGCCGCGTGCACCAGCACCGAGCCCAGCGCGAAGATGTCCGCCGCCGGGCCCACCTCGCGCGGGCGCCGGAACTGCTCCGGCGCCATGAAAGGCGGCGTTCCGATCAACTTGCCCGTCTCGGTGCGCAGTTCGCTGTCCTTCGGGCGTGAGATCCCGAAGTCGATCACCTTCGGGCCGTCCTCGGCCAGCAGCACGTTGCTCGGCTTGAGATCGCGGTGCACCACGCCCACGCGGTGGATGTCCCGCAGCGCCTCCGCCAGCCCCGCCATCAGCCTGCGCAGCTTCGGCGGGGGCATCGGGCCGTTCCGCTTGACCTCCTCGGCCAGCGTCGGGCCGGGGATGAACAGCGTCGCCATCCACGGCCGTTCCGCGTCCGGGTCGGCGTCCACGACCGGCGCGGTGAACGCGCCGCTGACTCGCCGCGCGGCGCCGACCTCCTGTCGGAAACGGCTCCTGAACTCGGGGTCCTTCGCGAACTCGCCGTGCACGACCTTGACCGCGAGCTTCAGCCCCGACGTACTGCGCGCGAGGTGCACGACACCCATGCCGCCCGCGCCCAGACGTGACTCCAGGAGGTAGTGGCCGGCGTACTCGGGAAGTTCCGCTTCCACGCCCGCTCCGCTGTCCCTCCGTGGCGCCATGGAACCACCCCCGTGCTGTCTCGGCGCCTGGAGCCTAGTCGATGACACGTACGGGACAGAGGCGGGCCGTTGGCCGAGGTGTACGAATCTCGTACGCGTGTTTCGAACGCCGATCCGCGGGTATCAACGGGGTCCCATGGTCGTCATGGGAGTTCACGGGGATGTTTCACGGGGGGAGAGTTCTTCATGTCTGTCGACGAGGCCGCCGAGGCGGTGGAGACCGAGGAGCAGGCCGGTCTGGCGCAGGTGTACTACCCGGTCGCGCCCGACACCCAGCTCAACGTCCGCAACGGTCCGGGCACCAACTACTCCATCGTCAAGGTCCTGCCGCTCAACACGCGCGTGCCGGTCAACTGCCAGATCCCGGGGACGACGGTGTCCGGGTACTACGGCACCACGAACATCTGGGACAACATCGGGAACGGGGAGTTCGTCTCGGACGCGTACGTGAAGACCGGGAGCGACGGGTACATCGCACCTCGGTGCAACTTCTGAGCGGACCGGGGGAGTCGGGGTCGCGGCGGGGGTGACCCGGAGGGTACGGGGGTGAGGGCTGGGGCGTTCGCGGGGGCGAGCGGGTTGCGAGGCCGGGGGGTCTTGCCGGACGGGGCTCGTTGCGAGCCCGGCCACCCGCACGCGCCCCCGTCCACGCCGCCGCCTCCCCACCCCCGTACCCGCCCGCATCTCCGCCTCCCGGCCACGCCCTTGCCGCGACCCGCCCGGAAGTCCGCCCCCGCCCGGCGCCATAATCGTCCCGTGAGCGACGAAAACGGCAGCCCGGACACGGGGGACCTCCCGGACGGGGGCGCGGGGCCTCGTCCCGAACCCCTGCGCTTCTTCGGCACGACGTGGGTGAACCACGACGACGGCTACACGGCACGCCGGATCGCCGTCGCCGTAGGCTCCCCGATCGCCACCGTCGCCGCCTGCTTCGTCCTGCGGTTCGCGTACGAGGGCCTCGCGATCGCCGACATCGGCCGCTTCGTGACCGTCCTGCTCGTGGTCATGTTCGCGGGGTGCAGCGCGCTGGCCTTCGGCCACACCTGGGACGGCTTCCGCAAACGCCCCGACCCCGCCCGCCAGTCCTCCCTCCGCGGCCTCCTGACGATCGGCTTCCTCGGCTCCTTCCTCGCGTACACGTTCCGCGCCTTCCAGGAGGCCCCCGGCGAACAACTCCACCGCGAGGAGTACGAGGCGGCGCGCGAACGCCACGAACGCCGAGCGGTACGCAGGACGGGGAACCCGGCGAAGAAACGCCGGAAGGGCTGAGGGGGAGCGGCGGGGCCCACGCGTTTGGCGGTTGCCGTCGGTTGCCCGTGGGCGCGAGTACGTCGCGAGCGGCACGGGCGAAGCCCAAGGGCCGAACGAGCCTCTTGCGCGCGCGTGCGACGTGAGATGCGGTACGCGGAGCCGATGCCCTCCAGCAAACTCCCGCGCGCGTACGCGGTGTCGACGGGACAGGCTCGCGGCTCTCCGCCCGCGCCGGGGTGGTCGAACCGACGGTGGCCGTCAGCCCGAAGCCCTCGCCCGCACGGCACCTCCTTCGCGCGTGCGCCGGTACGACGCCCTCGCGTCGCCGTCTCCCGATGAGCCGGCATCCGCTTCCACGTACGCCCCCGTTCACACCAAAACCCGGTTCCCCCCGCCCCGACCCCCAGCCACCATGGCCTCATGACCGCTTCCCCGCACAACCCCACCCGAGCCCGTTCCTTCGACAGCGCGGCGGCCCAGTACGCGGCCAACCGGCCCTCCTATCCGGTCGAACTGCTGGACACGATCGAGGAGTTGGCGGGGCGCCGGTTCGTGGGGGCGATCGTGGGGGACGTGGGTGCGGGGACCGGTATTTCGACGCGGGTGTTGTACGAGAGGGGCGCGAACGTCGTCGGTGTGGAACCCGGCGACGGGATGGCGGCGGAGTTCCGGCGGGCGCTGCCGGACGTACCCCTGGTGCGGGGCGACGGAAACAACCTCCCCTTCCGCGACGGCAGCGTCGACTTCCTCACGTACGCCCAGTCCTGGCACTGGACGGACCCGAACCGCGCGGTCCCGGAGGCGCTGCGGGTGCTGCGGCCGGGCGGCGCGCTGGCGTTGTGGTGGAACACGACGCCGTTCGACGTCGCATGGCTGGCGGCGCAGGCGCGGCGCCTGGGGCGGCACTTCGGCATCGACGTCGAGGGCCAGAAGGCCCGCGCGTCGCGTACGGACCTGGCCGACCCGACCGGCACCCTCACCTTCACCCGCCGAACCGTCCGCTGGAGCCGCCGGGTCCCCCTGGACACACACCTGGCGAACATCGGCAGCCACTCGGCGTTCCTGGTCGACACACGGGAGCGCACGACAGCCTTCCTCACCGCCGAACGCGCCCACCTCCTGACCGAGTTCCCCGACGGCGCAGTGGAGGAGACGTACGACGTGACCCTGCTCCTGGCCCGACACACAACCACCTGACACCCCCGGGGCAACGCCGAACCACACAGCCTGCCCCGCATGGCGGGAGAGTCGCGTACGGCGGGGAGTGGGGTGCCGGGGATGCGGCGCGGCCCGTCGCTTACGAAGACAGCAGCGCACGGCTCGGTCCACCCCACCGGCCAACACCGTCCGCGACGGGCTCGCCGCACCCCCGACCCTTCCGCACCCCCGCCGGGCTCACCCCGCACCCCCCACCGCCCCGGAAACCACCTCCCGCCGCCCCTCGGCCCACCCCTCCAGCGCCGCCGCGCACGCATGGTCCACATGCCGCAGCCCGCCCAGTTCCAACCGCACCTCCCGGTCCCCCGGCAACCCCTCCAACGCGTCGAGCAGCTTCGGCAGCCGCAGAAACGTCGCGTGGCCGACGACCCGGACCACCAGCACCCCGTCCCCCCGGTCCTCGATCTCGACCTGTACATGGCTGATCTCCCAGGCCGTCTTGGCGACGGCGAGCCCCAGCCCGATCAGGACGCCCTCGAAGAGGTTCCCGAGGACGATCGCGACGGCGGTCACGATGAGGACGAGGACCTCCCCGCGATCCGTACGCCACAGCGCCCGGACCTGCCGCACGGGCAGGAGCCCGCACCCGGCGTGCACGAGGAGTGCCGCGAGGGCGGCGACGGGTATCAGGCCGAGCACCCCCGGTACGACGGCGGCGAAGAGCAGCAGCCAGGCACCGTGCAGCACCCGGGACGCCTTGGTCCGCACCCCCGCGCGGACTCCCCCAGAGGCCGCGCTCCGGACGATCACGGCAGTCATCGGCAGCGCCCCCAGCAGCCCGCACACCGCGTTCCCCGCACCCTGCGCCATCAGCTCCTTGTTGTAGTCGGTCCTCCTCCCGTCGTGCAGCCGGTCCACGACCGCCGCGCTGAACAGCGACTCCGCCGACGCGATCAGCGCGAACGCGACGACGGTCCCGATCACCCCCACCTCCGCGAGCCGCCCCACGTCGGCGAGGCCCGGCACCCGGACGGCCTCCCACAGCCCCCGCACCTCGACCCGCCGCACGTCCAGGCCGAAGCCACCGGTCACCGCCGCCGCGAGCGCGACCGCCACGAGCGGCGCGGGAACGAGCCGGGAACCCCGCCGCCACCGCCCCCACAGCAGTAGTACGACCATGGTGGCACCCCCCACTGACAACGCCACGGGATCCGCCCGCCCCGGCAGCTCCACCAGCCCCGCGAGCTTGCCGAGCCCGTCCGACGGCGCGCCCGCGTCCCCGAGCGCGTACATCTGCCCGGCGACCAGGACGAGCCCGATCCCGGCGAGCATCCCGTGCACGACGGCGACGGACACGGCCCGGAACCACCGCCCGAGCCGCAGCGCACCGAGCCCGAGCTGAAGCACCCCGGCGGCGAACACGAGGACGCCGAGCACGTGGAGCCCGTACGTGTGGACGGCCTCGTACACGAGCACGGTCAGCCCGGCGGCAGGACCGCTGACCTGGAGACCGCTCCCCGGCAGCGCACCCACGACGAGGCCGCCGACGATGCCGGTGACCAGCCCCAGCTCGGGCGGCACCCCCGAGGCCATCGCGACGCCCACACACAGGGGCAGCGCGACGAGGAACACGACGAGTGAAGCGGACAGATCGGCCTTGCGTACGACACGGCGCATCTCGGCAGCACCTCCGGTCGGCAGCGGGAGACGCGTGGGCGCCACGCCCGGGGGAGGGGCACGGCAGCTTCGTACGAACACCACGCGCGACCCGGAACCCCGCCGTTCCGCGCATGAATTCCATTGTCGGCAAGCCGAGTCGACCGCGCACCGGCTCCCGGGCGGCGCACGGGGGTGATCGGGAGCGGGAAGGGCGCGCGAGTCCTTGACGGCCCACCTCGTCGAGAGCATTATTCAGCGCATGATGAATAAAAGCTCCGGCATCCCCGAAGCGCCACCCGACACCCCCGCCCCCACCGACACCCCCGCTATCCACGCCGCCTCCCTCACCGTCACCCGAGGCCCCCGCGAAGTCCTCCACGCCCTCGGCTTCACCGTCCCGAGAGGCCAGATCACCGGACTCCTCGGCCCCTCCGGCTGCGGCAAGACGACCCTCATGCGGGCGATCGTCGGCACGCAGGCCAAGGTCACCGGCACCCTGGACGTCCTCGGCCGCCCCGCCGGCCACCCCGCGCTGCGCAGCCGCATCGGATACGTCACCCAAGCCCCGTCCGTGTACGACGACCTGACGATCCGGCAGAACCTCGACTACTTCGCGGCGATCCTCACCCCGGCCGCCCCGCACGCCGCCCGCCGCGCGGACGTCGACCGCGTCCTGGACGACGTCGACCTCACCTCCCACGCGAACTCCCTCGCCGGGAACCTCTCCGGCGGCCAGCGCAGCCGCGTCTCTCTCGCCGTCGCCCTCCTCGGCACCCCCGAACTTCTCGTCCTCGACGAACCCACCGTCGGCCTCGACCCCGTCCTGCGCCGCGACCTGTGGACCCTCTTCCACGACATCGCCGCAGCTCACGGCACCACCCTGATCATCTCCTCGCACGTCATGGACGAGGCCGAACGCTGCCACCGCCTCCTCCTCATGCGCGCGGGCCACCTCCTCGCCGACGACACCCCCGACGCCCTGCGCACCCGCACCACCACCGACACCGTCGAAGCCGCCTTCCTCCACCTGGTCGACGAGGCGACCGAGGCCGGCCGCGAGAAAGGCACTGTGCGATGACCACGGCACCCGCACCCACCCGCGTCCTGACCGCCGCCCGCACCACCGCGACCGCCGCCCGCGTCCTGCGCCAGCTCCGCCACGACCCGCGCACGATCGCCCTGCTCCTGCTCATCCCCTGCCTGATGCTGGTCCTGCTGCGCTACGTCTTCGACGGCAGTCCCCGCACCTTCGACGACATCGGCGCCTCCCTCCTCGGGATCTTCCCGCTGATCACGATGTTCCTGGTCACCTCCATCGCCACCCTCCGCGAACGCACCTCCGGCACCCTCGAACGCCTCCTCGCGATGCCGCTCGGCAAGGCCGACCTGATCGCCGGATACGCCCTCGCGTTCGGCGCGCTGGCCATCCTCCAGTCCGCGCTCGCCACCGGCCTCGCCGTCTGGTTCCTCGGCCTCGACGTCACCGGCAGCCCCTGGCTCCTGCTGCTCGTCGCCCTCCTGGACGCCCTCCTCGGCACCGCGCTCGGCCTCTTCGTCTCCGCGTTCGCGGCCTCCGAGTTCCAGGCCGTCCAGTTCATGCCGGCGGTGATCTTCCCCCAGCTCCTCCTCTGCGGCCTCTTCACCCCGAGGGACACGATGCACCCCGTCCTCGAAGCGATCTCCGACGTCCTGCCCATGTCGTACGCCGTCGACGGCATGAACGAGATCCTCCGCCACACCGACCTGACGGCCGCCTTCGTCCGCGACGTCCTCGTCGTCGCCGGCTGCGCCCTGCTGGTCCTCGGCCTCGGCGCCGCGACCCTGAGCCGCCGCACCCGGTGAACCGCCGTGTTCCGCCA
Organism: Streptomyces saintjeani; assembly: GCF_055409605.1. Classification (NCBI taxonomy): domain Bacteria; kingdom Bacillati; phylum Actinomycetota; class Actinomycetes; order Kitasatosporales; family Streptomycetaceae; genus Streptomyces; species Streptomyces saintjeani. The sequence continues at coordinate 5,391,203 of NZ_CP189624.1, forward strand.
GCCGGACAGCGCTCCCCGCCCCCTGCGCCCGGTGCGAGGATGGCGGCATGAGCCAGAAAGTCGCAGTCCTCGGCACCGGAAAGATCGGCGAAGCCCTGCTCAGCGGGATGATCCGAGGCGGCTGGGCCCCGGCCGACCTCCTGGTCACCGCCCGCCGCCCGGAGCGCGCCGAGGAACTCCGCGCCCGCTACGGCGTCACCCCGGTCACCAACCCGGAAGCCGCCAAGACCGCCGACACCCTGATCCTCACCGTCAAGCCGCAGGACATGGGCACGCTGCTCGACGAACTCGCCCCGCACGTCCCCGCCGACCGCCTCGTCATCAGCGGCGCCGCCGGTATCCCCACCTCCTTCTTCGAGGAGCGCCTCTCACCGGGCACCCCGGTCGTCCGTGTCATGACGAACACGCCCGCGCTCGTCGACGAGGCCATGTCCGTCATCTCCGCCGGCACCCACGCCACCGACGACCACCTCGCGCACGCCGAGGAGATCTTCGGTGCCGTCGGCAAGACCCTGCGCGTCCCCGAGTCCCAGCAGGACGCCTGCACCGCGCTCTCCGGCTCCGGACCGGCGTACTTCTTCTACCTGGTCGAAGCCATGACCGACGCCGGGATCCTGCTCGGCCTCCCGCGCGACAAGGCCCACGACCTCATCGTCCAGTCGGCCATCGGTGCCGCCGTGATGCTCCGCGACAGCGGCGAACACCCCGTCAAGCTCCGCGAGAACGTCACCTCCCCGGCCGGTACCACCATCAGCGCCATCCGCGAACTGGAGAACCACGGCGTACGCGCCGCCCTCATCGCCGCCCTCGAAGCGGCCCGCGACCGCAGCCGCGAGCTCGCCTCCGGCAAGAAGGACTAACCCTCCGAGGGAACGCCGGCCGGGATCGGTTCGGCTGCTCGACCCGGTTCGAGCAGCCCGATCGCACGGTAAGCGGCGTCCACCGTCGGCCGCGCCATGGCCCTCGCCCTCTCCGCTCCGTCCCGCAACACCCCTTCCACATGTCCTGGTTCCGCGCACAACTCCTTGTGTCTGGCCTGCACGGGCCGCAAAGTCTCGATCACAGCCTCGGCAGTGTCCGTTTTGAGCGCTCCGTACGACTTGTGAACGCCTGACAGATCCTCAGGGTTCCCGCCCGTGCACGCCGCGAGGATCTCCAGCAGATTCGCGACGCCGGGACTCGCCGCACGGTCGTACACGACCTCCCGCCCGCTGTCCGTGACGGCGCGCAGCACCTTCTTGCGGATCGTGTCGGGCTCGTCGAGGAGATAGACGATGCCCGGACCGGAATCGTCGGACTTCCCCATCTTCGACAGCGGATCCTGAAGATTCATGACCCGCGCGGCGACCTCTGGATGCGTCGCCTTCGGCACGACGAACGTATGGCCGTACCGCTGGTTGAACCGCACCGCCAGATCCCGCGCCAGCTCCACGTGCTGCGCCTGGTCGTCACCGACCGGCACCTCGTCCGTCCCGTACGCGAGGATGTCCGCGGCCATCAGCACCGGATACGTCAGCAGCGACAGCCGCACACTCCCGCCCCGCGCCTGCTCCCGCCGCGCCTTCTCCTTGTACTGGATCATCCGCCGCATCTCGCCGTCGGTCGCGATGCACTCCATGACGTACGACAGCCGCGCGTGCTCGTCGACGTGGCTCTGTACGAAGAGAGTGCACAGCCGCGGATCCAGCCCCGTCGCGAGCAGCAGCGTCGCCGCCTGCCGGCTGAGCCTGCGCACGCGCGCGGGATCGTGGTCCACGGTCAGGGCATGCAGGTCCACGACGCAGAAGACCGCGTCGGACCGGTGCTGGTCGGCCTCGGCCCACCGCCGCATGGCCCCCAGGTAGTTCCCCAGTGTCAGGTGCCCGGTCGGCTTGATCCCGCTGAAGACCCTCGTCATCTCCACTCCTCCTGATCCGGACCGCCGACCCGGTCGGCCCCCGCGATCCCGGAGAGGAAACGAGAACGGCCGCCGAGGCGGCGGCCGTTGATGCGTACGTGAGTACAGGCCGCCGTCAGGCGGCCCACCACTGCTGGGTGTACGTACGCGTTGTCATGAGGGCCAGCGTACGCCTCCGGGGTGCCCCTCGGGGGAGGAGTTGACACCCCCCGGAGCCGGTACGTAGTGTTCTCCGAGTTGTCCAGCGTGAGCGCCGACTCCGGTCGGTCCCCGGACAGCCATTCCACAAGTACCAACCAACACTCGACCTGGTGTCGTGTCTTTGGCGTGCGTATTTGCGAAATGAGGAATCCACGTTCGAAAGGGCGCGGCCCCCCGATTGGCTTCGGAGGGCGGGAATCCGCTAAAGTCTCACTCGTCGGAACGGCCCAAGGGCCAGGAAGACAACCCCCGCTGGCTGGGAATCAGACGCCGAAAGGATCTGATAGAGTCGGAACCGCCGGAAAGGGAAACGCGAGAGCGAGAACCTGGAAAGCACCGAGGAAATCGGATCGGAAAAAGATCTGATAGAGTCGGAAACGCAAGACCGAAGGGAAAAGCCCGGAGGAAAGCCCGAGAGGGTGAGTACGAAGGAAGCGTCCGTTCCTTGAGAACTCAACAGCGTGCCAAAAATCAACGCCAGATTAGTTGATACCCCGTCCCCGGCCGATGGCCGAGGATGAGGTTCCTTTGAAACAAACACAGCGAGGACGCTGTGAACGGTCGGATCATTCCTCCGATCGTTCCGCTCTTCTGTGTTGTGCACCCGATAACGGGTAAACATTCACGGAGAGTTTGATCCTGGCTCAGGACGAACGCTGGCGGCGTGCTTAACACATGCAAGTCGAACGATGAAGCCCTTCGGGGTGGATTAGTGGCGAACGGGTGAGTAACACGTGGGCAATCTGCCCTTCACTCTGGGACAAGCCCTGGAAACGGGGTCTAATACCGGATATCACTTCTGCCTGCATGGGCGGGGGTCGAAAGCTCCGGCGGTGAAGGATGAGCCCGCGGCCTATCAGCTTGTTGGTGAGGTAATGGCTCACCAAGGCGACGACGGGTAGCCGGCCTGAGAGGGCGACCGGCCACACTGGGACTGAGACACGGCCCAGACTCCTACGGGAGGCAGCAGTGGGGAATATTGCACAATGGGCGGAAGCCTGATGCAGCGACGCCGCGTGAGGGATGACGGCCTTCGGGTTGTAAACCTCTTTCAGCAGGGAAGAAGCGAAAGTGACGGTACCTGCAGAAGAAGCGCCGGCTAACTACGTGCCAGCAGCCGCGGTAATACGTAGGGCGCAAGCGTTGTCCGGAATTATTGGGCGTAAAGAGCTCGTAGGCGGCTTGTCGCGTCGGATGTGAAAGCCCGGGGCTTAACCCCGGGTCTGCATTCGATACGGGCAGGCTAGAGTTCGGTAGGGGAGATCGGAATTCCTGGTGTAGCGGTGAAATGCGCAGATATCAGGAGGAACACCGGTGGCGAAGGCGGATCTCTGGGCCGATACTGACGCTGAGGAGCGAAAGCGTGGGGAGCGAACAGGATTAGATACCCTGGTAGTCCACGCCGTAAACGGTGGGAACTAGGTGTTGGCGACATTCCACGTCGTCGGTGCCGCAGCTAACGCATTAAGTTCCCCGCCTGGGGAGTACGGCCGCAAGGCTAAAACTCAAAGGAATTGACGGGGGCCCGCACAAGCAGCGGAGCATGTGGCTTAATTCGACGCAACGCGAAGAACCTTACCAAGGCTTGACATACACCGGAAACGGCCAGAGATGGTCGCCCCCTTGTGGTCGGTGTACAGGTGGTGCATGGCTGTCGTCAGCTCGTGTCGTGAGATGTTGGGTTAAGTCCCGCAACGAGCGCAACCCTTGTCCTGTGTTGCCAGCGTGCCCTTCGGGGTGACGGGGACTCACAGGAGACCGCCGGGGTCAACTCGGAGGAAGGTGGGGACGACGTCAAGTCATCATGCCCCTTATGTCTTGGGCTGCACACGTGCTACAATGGCAGGTACAAAGAGCTGCGAAACCGTGAGGTGGAGCGAATCTCAAAAAGCCTGTCTCAGTTCGGATTGGGGTCTGCAACTCGACCCCATGAAGTCGGAGTTGCTAGTAATCGCAGATCAGCATTGCTGCGGTGAATACGTTCCCGGGCCTTGTACACACCGCCCGTCACGTCACGAAAGTCGGTAACACCCGAAGCCGGTGGCCCAACCCCTCACGGGGAGGGAGCTGTCGAAGGTGGGACTGGCGATTGGGACGAAGTCGTAACAAGGTAGCCGTACCGGAAGGTGCGGCTGGATCACCTCCTTTCTAAGGAGCATCTAGCTGCCGTAAGGCAGCCAGGGCCATAACGCAGGCGAACGTTCTGCGGTGGTTGCTCATGGGTGGAACGTTGATTATTCGGCCGGAACATCGGGTCGGAGGCATTGCGAGTACTGCTCTTAGGGGCGTGGAAAGCATGATCTCCGGACGGGTTCGGGTCGGGCACGCTGTTGGGTGTCTGAGGGAATGAACTCCCTCATGATGCCGACCCCGGTGAAAACCTGCGTGAGTGGGTTGTGACGGGTGGTTGGTCGTTGTTTGAGAACTGCACAGTGGACGCGAGCATCTGTGGCCAAGTTTTTAAGGGCGCACGGTGGATGCCTTGGCACCAGGAACCGATGAAGGACGTGGGAGGCCACGATAGTCCCCGGGGAGCCGTCAACCAGGCTTTGATCCGGGGGTTTCCGAATGGGGAAACCCGGCAGTCGTCATGGGCTGTCACCCATACCTGAACACATAGGGTATGTGGAGGGAACGAGGGGAAGTGAAACATCTCAGTACCCTCAGGAAGAGAAAACAACCGTGATTCCGGGAGTAGTGGCGAGCGAAACCGGATGAGGCCAAACCTACGACGTGTGAGACCCGGCAGGGGTTGCGTCGTGGGGGTTGTGGGATCTCTCTTCTGTCGTCTGCCGGCGACAGGACGAGTCAGAAACCGTTGATGTAGGCGAAGGACATGCGAAAGGTCCGGCGTAGAGGGTAAGACCCCCGTAGTCGAAACGTCAACGGCTCGTTTGAGAGACACCCAAGTAGCACGGGGCCCGAGAAATCCCGTGTGAATCTGGCGGGACCACCCGCTAAGCCTAAATATTCCCTGGTGACCGATAGCGGATAGTACCGTGAGGGAATGGTGAAAAGTACCGCGGGAGCGGAGTGAAATAGTACCTGAAACCGTGTGCCTACAAGCCGTGGGAGCGTCGGATACGTGCTTGCACGTATCTCGTGACTGCGTGCCTTTTGAAGAATGAGCCTGCGAGTTTGCGGTGTGTTGCGAGGTTAACCCGGGTGGGGTAGCCGTAGCGAAAGCGAGTCCGAACAGGGCGTTTCAGTAGCACGCTCAAGACCCGAAGCGGAGTGATCTAGCCATGGGCAGGTTGAAGCGGAGGTAAGACTTCGTGGAGGACCGAACCCACCAGGGTTGAAAACCTGGGGGATGACCTGTGGTTAGGGGTGAAAGGCCAATCAAACTCCGTGATAGCTGGTTCTCCCCGAAATGCATTTAGGTGCAGCGTCGTGTGTTTCTTGCCGGAGGTAGAGCACTGGATAGGCGATGGGCCCTACCGGGTTACTGACCTTAGCCAAACTCCGAATGCCGGTAAGTGAGAGCGCGGCAGTGAGACTGTGGGGGATAAGCTCCATGGTCGAGAGGGAAACAGCCCAGAGCATCGACTAAGGCCCCTAAGCGTACGCTAAGTGGGAAAGGATGTGGAGTCGCAGAGACAACCAGGAGGTTGGCTTAGAAGCAGCCACCCTTGAAAGAGTGCGTAATAGCTCACTGGTCTAGTGATTCCGCGCCGACAATGTAGCGGGGCTCAAGCGTACCGCCGAAGTCGTGTCATTGCAGCGTATAGCCCCAACGGGTGCTGTGATGGGTAGGGGAGCGTCGTGTGCCGGGTGAAGCTGCGCCGGAAGGCAGTGGTGGACGGTTCACGAGTGAGAATGCAGGCATGAGTAGCGATTCACACGTGGGAAACGTGTGCGCCGATTGACTAAGGGTTCCTGGGTCAAGCTGATCTGCCCAGGGTAAGTCGGGACCTAAGGCGAGGCCGACAGGCGTAGTCGATGGATAACCGGTTGATATTCCGGTACCCGCTGTGAAGCGTCAAACATTGAACCAGGCGATGCTAAGTCCGTGAAGCCGTCCCGGAGCCTTCGGGCAAAGGGAAGTGGTGGAGCCGACGGACCAGACTTGCAGTAGGTGAGTGATGGGGTGACGCAGGAAGGTAGTCCATCCCGGGCGGTGGTTGTCCCGGGGTAAGGGTGTAGGCCGTGCGATAGGCAAATCCGTCGCACATTGAGGCTGAGACCTGATGCCGAGCCGATTGTGGTGAAGTGGATGATCCTATGCTGTCGAGAAAAGCCTCTAGCGAGTTTCATGGCGGCCCGTACCCTAAACCGACTCAGGTGGTCTGGTAGAGAATACCGAGGCGTTCGGGTGAACTATGGTTAAGGAACTCGGCAAAATGCCCCCGTAACTTCGGGAGAAGGGGGGCCATCACTGGTGAGAGGACTTGCTCCTTGAGCTGGGGGTGGCCGCAGAGACCAGCGAGAAGCGACTGTTTACTAAAAACACAGGTCCGTGCGAAGCCGTAAGGCGATGTATACGGACTGACGCCTGCCCGGTGCTGGAACGTTAAGGGGACCGGTTAGTCACATTTCGGTGTGGCGAAGCTGAGAACTTAAGCGCCAGTAAACGGCGGTGGTAACTATAACCATCCTAAGGTAGCGAAATTCCTTGTCGGGTAAGTTCCGACCTGCACGAATGGCGTAACGACTTCTCGACTGTCTCAACCATAGGCCCGGTGAAATTGCACTACGAGTAAAGATGCTCGTTTCGCGCAGCAGGACGGAAAGACCCCGGGACCTTTACTACAGTTTGATATTGGTGTTCGGTTCGGCTTGTGTAGGATAGCTGGGAGACTTTGAAGCGATCACGCCAGTGGTTGTGGAGTCGTCGTTGAAATACCAGTCTGGTCGTGCTGGATGTCTAACCTGGGTCCGTGATCCGGATCAGGGACAGTGTCTGATGGGTAGTTTAACTGGGGCGGTTGCCTCCTAAAGAGTAACGGAGGCGCCCAAAGGTTCCCTCAGCCTGGTTGGTAATCAGGTGTTGAGTGTAAGTGCACAAGGGAGCTTGACTGTGAGACCGACGGGTCGAGCAGGGACGAAAGTCGGGACTAGTGATCCGGCGGTGGCTTGTGGAAGCGCCGTCGCTCAACGGATAAAAGGTACCCCGGGGATAACAGGCTGATCTTCCCCAAGAGTCCATATCGACGGGATGGTTTGGCACCTCGATGTCGGCTCGTCGCATCCTGGGGCTGGAGTCGGTCCCAAGGGTTGGGCTGTTCGCCCATTAAAGCGGTACGCGAGCTGGGTTTAGAACGTCGTGAGACAGTTCGGTCCCTATCCGCTGCGCGCGCAGGAACATTGAGAAGGGCTGTCCCTAGTACGAGAGGACCGGGACGGACGAACCTCTGGTGTGCCAGTTGTTCTGCCAAGGGCATGGCTGGTTGGCTACGTTCGGGAGGGATAACCGCTGAAAGCATCTAAGCGGGAAGCCTGCTTCGAGATGAGTGTTCCCACCTCCTTGAGAGGGTAAGGCTCCCAGTAGACGACTGGGTTGATAGGCCAGATCTGGAAGCCCTGTAAGGGGTGGAGGTGACTGGTACTAATAGGCCGAGGGCTTGTCCTCAGTTGCTCGCGTCCACTGTGTTGGTTCTGAAACCACGAACAACCCCATGCCATGGTTCATGGTGTGGTGCGGTTGATGTGTTTCATAGTGTTTCGGTGGTTATAGCGTGAGGGAAACGCCCGGTTACATTCCGAACCCGGAAGCTAAGCCTTACAGCGCCGATGGTACTGCAGGGGGGACCCTGTGGGAGAGTAGGACGCCGCCGAACAATCATTCCGGGAAACCCCCGCACCTTATGGTGCGGGGGTTTTCTGCGTTTAGGGTTGGTGTATGCGCTACGACCTGGTGATCTTCGACAACGATGGCGTGCTCGTTGACAGCGAGCCCATTTCCAATCGGCTGCTCGCCGAATATCTCACCGAGGTCGGGCATCCGACGTCGTACGAGGAGTCGATCCGGGACTACATGGGGTCCGCGATGCACCGGATTCACGATCTGGTGCTGGAGCGGACCGGGGAGCGGTTGCCGGAGGGGTTCGACGAGGTCTTTCATGGCCGGGTGTTCGCCGCGTTCGAGCGGGAGCTGAAGCCGGTCGCGGGGATCGTGGAGGTGCTGGAGCGGCTGGTGGCGGCGGGGGTGCCGTACTGCGTGGGGTCGTCCGGGAGTCATGAGCGGATCCGGGTGGGACATCGGGTGGCCGGGCTCGACCGGTTCTTCGGGGAGGGGCGGGTCTTCAGCGCGGAGGATGTGGGGCGGGGGAAGCCGGCGCCGGATCTGTTCCTGTACGCGGCCGAGCGGATGGGGGTGGCCCCGGGGCGGTGCGTGGTCGTCGAGGACTCGCCGCTCGGGGTGCGGGCGGGGGTGGCGGCCGGGATGGACGTACTCGGCTTCACCGCGATGACGCCCGCCGAGCGGCTCGTGGGGGCCTCGCGGATGTATGCCGAGCCGGGGGAGCTGGTGGAGTTGCTGCTCGGGTGAGGGCAGGTGAGGGACAGAATCTCTCAAACTGGGAGCAGAACATCCCAACCGTGAACGCTGGGCTATCAACACCAAGAGCTGAGCGAAATTCATCTTTGGCTTGATCTACCCATGAGTACGCCGGGGCCCTACGCTCGCCGCCATGACAGAAGTGCTGCGGCGCGGTAGGGCCTCGTTGGCGTTCAGCTTCTTTGCGCATGGGGCCGCGTTCGCTCTGCTGGTGACCCGGATTCCGGCGATCCAGGATCGGTACGGGATCTCCGACGGGCTGTTGCCGGTGTATCTGGCGGCCGTGCCCGTGCTGGCCGGGGTCGGGAGCGTGGCGTCCGAGCGGGTCGTGCGGAGGGCGTCGTCCAGGGTCGTCCTGCGGTGGGCCCAGCCCGTCGTCCTGCTCGCCCTGGTGGGGGTCGGGGCGGGGCACGGGGCCGTTCAACTCGCCGCCGCTCTGGCCGTGTTCGGGCTTTCGCTCGGGGCGCTCGACGCGACGATGAACATGCTGGGGGTGAGCCTTCAGCGGGCGTACGGGCGCAGCATCATGCTCAGCTTCCATGCGGCGTTCAGTCTTGGGGGGATCGTCGGGTCCTCGCTCGCCTGGGTCGGTGCGCACTGGGAGTTGGAGCTGTGGGTGCTCTATCTGCCCGTCGTCTGTGTGCTGTTGCCGGCCGCGCTCCTCGGGAGCCGGTGGTATGTCGACGGCCGTACGGGAGTTGAGGCCCCTGAGGAGGGCGTCAAGAGCGGGGACGGGCTTGCCTTCCGGGTGTTGCTGCCGCTCTGCCTCGTCATGGCGTTCGCCTATATCGGGGACTCCACCGTGTCCAACTGGAGTGCCAAGTACCTCCAGGACGTGCTGGGGAGTTCCGAGCAGCTCTCGACCGTGCCGTACAACGTCTACATGGTGACCATGCTCGTCGGGCGGGCCGTCGGGGACTACGGGGTACGGCGGTTCGGGGCCGTCGTCGTCGTGCGGGTCGGGGCGTTGGTCGCCGCCGGGGGGTTCGCCGTGGTCGCCGGGGCGCCGGGGGCCTGGGTGGGGATGGCGGGGTTCACGCTCGTGGGGGTGGGGTTGTGTGTGATCGTGCCGCAGACGTTCGCGGCGGCCGGGCGGTTGTTCCCCGGAGCTTCCGATGCCGCCGTCGCTCGGCTCAACATCTTCAACTACGTCGGGTTTCTGGTGGGTTCGCCGCTCGTGGGGGTGATCGGGGACGCCTGGAGTTATCGGGCGGCCATGCTCGTGCCCATGGGGTTGGTGCTGGTGACCGTCCTGTATGCCCGGTCGTTCGAGACGCGGGGGGACCGATACGGTGGCGGGCATGAGCGGGCGCGCACAGTTGATGTGGGATGAAGCGGTCACCGGGTACGACTTCGGGGACGGGCATCCGATGGATCCCGTACGGCTTGAGCTGACGCGGGGGTTGGTGGCGGCGCTCGGGCTGGACCGGGAGGTCGACGTCGTCTCGGCCAAGGCGGCCGGGGAGTCGACTCTGCGGCTTGTGCATCGGGAGGACTACATCGAGGCCGTGAAGGCGGCCTCCGCGGATCCTCGGGCGGCCGATCAGGCGTACGGGCTCGGGACCGTCGACGATCCCGCGTTCGCCGGTATGCACGAAGTCAGTTCCCTCATCGCCGGGTTGTCCGTCGGGGCCGCCGAGGCCGTGTGGCGGGGGGACGTCTTGCACGCCGTCAACTTTGCCGGGGGGCTTCATCATGCGATGCCCGGTGGGGCCGCCGGGTTCTGTATCTACAACGATGCGGCTCTTGCCATCGCGCGGTTGCTGGAGCTGGGGGCCGAGCGGGTCGTCTACATCGACGTCGATGTGCATCACGGGGACGGGGTGCAGGCTGCGTTCTGGGAGGATCCCCGGGTTCTGACCATCTCGCTGCATGAGCATCCTCGTACGTTGTTTCCGCAGACCGGGTGGGCCGAGGAGACGGGGGCGTCCGGGGTTGCCGAGGGGTCCGCTGCGAATGTGGCGTTGCCTGCGGGGACCGGGGATGCGGGGTGGGTGCGGGCGTTTCACTCCGTGGTGCCGGAGTTGGTGGCGGAGTTTCGGCCCGATGTTGTGGTCAGTCAGCACGGCGCGGATACGCATTTCGAGGATCCGTTGGCTCATCTCGCGGTTTCTCTCGATGCGCAGCGGGCTGTTCAGGTGGCCTGTCATGAGTTGGCTCATGAATACGCCGGGGGGAAGTGGGTCGCGCTGGGTGGGGGTGGGTATTCCGTCGTGGATGTCGTTCCTCGGTCCTGGGCGCATTTGGTGGGGATTGCCGCGGGGAAGGAGGTGTCGCCGGATGCGGTGATTCCTGAGGGGTGGCGGGAGCAGGTCTTTGCTCGGACTCGGCAGTTGGCGCCTGCTCGGATGAGTGATGGGCGGTGGCCGGTGAGTTGGGCTTCCTGGGAGGCGGGGTACGACCCGGGGGACCGGGTGGATCAGGCGGTGCTGGCGGCTCGGCGGGCGGTGTTTCCGTTGCGGGGGTTGTTGGCGTAGGGATTTCTCGCCCCCGCCGCCCCTACCCGTCCCATCCCCCAGGGGCTGCCGCCCCTTCGACCCCGCTTCAGGGGGCTCCGCCCCCTGGACCCCGGGTGGGTGGGGGAGGTGGGGGCAGCGTTCCGTGGGTGGGTGGGGATCGGCCCTGAAGGGGCCTCGTCCTCAAACGCCGGACGGGCTGGGGCGGTTGGGTGGAGTGGGTGGGTGCGGGCCGTCCCCAAACGCCGGACAGGCTGGGGCGGTTGGGTGGAGTGGGTGGGTGCGGGCCGTCCCCAAACGCCGGACAGGCTGGGATGAGACGGGCTGGGGTGGCTAGGGGCCCTCCGGTGGGCTCGGTGTGGTGTTACTCCAACCAGGTTGTGGGGGGCCTGAGTTTCAGGTGTAGCCGGGATGACTTCGGCAGGATTCTGGTGTGTTCAGTGCTGAGGCCCTCGCGGCCTATCTCGTTGATGTGGGGATTTCGGGGCGCGTGTCCACCACCCGGGAGCGGAGTCTGCGGAATTATCGGTTGTTCGGGGCGGGGGATCCTCGGGTGCGGTTGGGGGTGGTGACCCGGGGGGTTTGGGGGGTTCGGGAAGTGCTGGGGGTCATGGTGGAGGGGTGTGGGGTTTCGGACGATCTGCGGGTGGTTTCAGGGCAGGATTGGGTGGAGCCCCTGAAGACCGTCGCCGCGCTCGACGCGTTTGCGGATCGGATCAGGAATGTTGCGCTCTGTAACGGTGCCGTGTTGGTGGGGACGGGACATCCGGGGCGGTTAGGGGGGTTTTACCGGGGGATCGTGGACGCCTTGTCGACGGCGGGATGTGAAGTGCTCACACCTGCGAAGGGTCTCTCTGTCGACATAACGACCCGGTTCGGTCTACGCACGCACATCCTTCAGTACGTACGGGGAGTCGGCCGGCTCCTCGAACCGGGCGTCGAACGCGCCGGTTGCGCGACCGGCGTGCACACGCATTCCCCGCTGCCGGTTCGGCTCGCGCTGGAGGCCCTCGCGGCGTCCGGCGGGCGGCTGCCGGACCTGGTCATCGGGGACCACGGCTGGGTCTGCGGAGCAGGTCAGCTGGGGTTTGAGGCCATTGGGCTGGCCGATGCCGATGACCCCGCGGTGTTCGTGGGGCAGGCCGAGGGGATCGTGTCCGTCGCCGTTCCGGTTGATGACGGCGTGCGGTCCGATTACTACTTGCCGCTTACCCGCTACGTACTCAATCGAGCGTGTCTGTCACAGTAGGACTGCCTTGGGGTGCACCTCTTCCCCACTCGCATCACCCGCCCCTACATTGGGGAGTGAGCACGCAACGACGAAGAGTTACCGGAAGGGGAAGCCGGTGACCGTCGAGTGCGGAAGGTTCAGGTGTTGTCATGGCAGCTGATCGGCCTCTCAACGAGGTTGTGTTCCTTACCGTGGCGGAAGTCGCCGCGGTGATGCGCGTTTCGAAGATGACCGTGTACCGCCTGGTGCACAGCGGTCATCTGCCCGCGATCCGGGTGGGGCGGTCCTTCCGCGTCCCCGAACAAGCGGTGCACGAGTACCTCCGCGAGAGTTATGTGGGGGTGGAAACCGCCTGACGGCTGACCTGGGGGGGATCAGTGCAGGGCACGTCCGATCTCCCCCGACCCCCTCGATTACGACCTCAGCGCGCGGACGGGTAGGCTGGCCCCTCGTAGGTCGTGTGGGCCCCGGCGCCCAGCACCGAGTGATGAGAAGTGAGCGAGGGTAAGTCGTGGGCTCTGTCATTAAGAAGCGGCGTAAGCGGATGGCGAAGAAGAAGCACCGCAAGCTGCTGAAGCGGACGCGCGTCCAGCGCCGTAACAAGAAGTAAGCCAGAGCGCTTACGACTTGAATCGGCGCGTCGCGTACGCGTGGTGTGGCCCCCACCGGTTATTCCGGCGGGGGCCACCCGCATATCCGGTCACCCGCATATCCAGCTACTCGTATATCCGGCCAGTGTTTTCCCGGCGCTCCGCCTTCTTATGGCCATGCTTGCCTCGGGCAGTCATCACAGCGCAACACCGAAGCGCTAGGTTGGCACCCAACACCAGGCCCTGGAAGAAAGGCGCTGATCTTGGGGAAGGTCGTGCTTGTCACCGGAGTGGCCCGCAGGCTGGGGGGACGGTTCGTACGGCGGATCCAGCGCGATCCCGGCGTGGACCGGGTGATCGGGGTGGACGTCGTACGGCCCGAGCACTCCCTCGGGGGCGCCGACTTCGTCCAGGCGGACATCCGCCAGCCGGCCATCGCCCGGGTGCTGGCGGAGAGCGGCGCCGACACCGTCGTCCACATGGACGTGACCGGCACCCCGCTCGGCAGCGGGAGCCGGACGTCGGTCAAGGAGACCAACGTCATCGGGACGATGCAGCTGCTGGGGGCCTGTCAGAAGGCGCCCGGCGTCAAGCGGCTCGTCGTGAAGTCCAGTACGAACGTGTACGGGTCCGCGTCGCGCGACCCGGCCGTGTTCACGGAGTCGACGGCCGCGAAGTCGCTGCCGAGCGGCGGGTTCGCGAAGGACGCCGTCGAGGTCGAGGGGTACGTACGCGGGTTCGCGCGGCGGCGGCCCGATGTGGCCGTGTGCGTGCTGCGGTTCGCCAACATCCTCGGGCCCGGCGCCGAGACGCCGCTCGCCTCGTACTTCGAACTGCCCGTGCTGCCCACGGTGTTCGGGTACGACCCGCGGCTCCAGTTCGTGCACGAGGACGACGTCATCGAGGTGCTGCGGATCGCGTCGTACGACCCGGCGCGCGGGACGCAGAACAGCGGGACGTTCAACATCGCGGGGGACGGGGTGCTGCTGCTGTCGCAGTGTTCGCGGCGGCTCGGGCGGCCCACCGTGCCGCTGCTGCTGCCGGCCGTCACCTGGGCGGGGTCGCTGGTGCGCACGCTCGGGATGACCGACTTCTCGCCCGAGCAGATCCGGCTGCTGACGCACGGGCGGGTGGTGTCCACGACGCTGATGCGCGAGACGCTCGGGTTCTCGCCGGCGTTCACGACCGCCGGGACCTTCGCGGACTTCGCGCGCAGCCAGGGGGCCGGGCTGCTGCCGCCGGAGCTGGTCGGTGACGCCGTCGACCGGGTCGCGGCGCTGGTCCCGCCGAACTTTCCGACGCCGAGCGCGAACTGAGGAGCGTGTCCACGATGGCGGACGCCAAGGTCATCCCGTTCGACGACGACAGGTCCCGTACGGGGACGGCGACGCGGCCCGCGCGGCGCCGGGGCGGGCTCGGGAAGCGGGAGGCGAGGAACGGCGAGGTCCAGCCCCTGCCCATCAGGGCACCGGAGCGCGATGATGTTCCGGTGACACCACAGGAGCCGCGGTCCGTCGAGCGGCGTATCGCGGGCGGGCTGTCGTTCCTGCGGCGGCGGCTGACCGGGGAGTACGAGGTCGACGACTTCGGCTTCGACGAGGAGCTCACCGACCAGGTCCTGATGTCGCTGCTGCGGCCGGTGTACGAGAAATACTTCCGGGTCGAGGTGAAGGGCATCGAGAACATCCCCTCCGAGGGGGGTGCGCTGATCGTCGCCAACCACTCCGGGACGCTTCCGCTGGACGGGCTGATGATGCAGGTCGCCGTCCACGACAACCACCCCGCCGACCGCCATCTCCGGCTGCTCGCCGCCGACTTGGTCTTCGTCCTGCCGGTGGTCAACGAACTCGCGCGCAAGCTCGGACACACGCTCGCGTGCGCGGAGGACGCCGACCGACTCCTCGGCCAGGGCGAGTTGGTCGGCGTCATGCCGGAAGGCTTCAAGGGCCTCGGCAAGCCCTTCGGGGAGCGCTACAAACTCCAGCGCTTCGGCAGAGGCGGCTTCGTCTCCACGGCTCTGCGCAAGGGGGCTCCGATCATCCCGTGCTCGATCGTCGGCGCGGAGGAGATCTACCCGATGATCGGCAACGCGAAGACGCTGGCGAGGGTGTTGGGCTTCCCGTACTTCCCGGTCACGCCGACGTTCCCGTGGCTGGGCCCCCTGGGCGCCGTCCCGCTCCCGACCAAGTGGACGATCCAGTTCGGCGAGCCGATCCCCACGGACGGCTATCCGCCGGAGGCCGCCGAGGACCCGATGCTGATGTTCAACCTGACGGACCAGGTACGCGAGCAGATCCAGCACACGCTCTACAAGCTGCTGGTGCAGCGGCGGTCGGTGTTTTTCTAGGGTGGGTACGGCGATGGGGCGCCCAACTTCGAGTTGGGCGCCCCATCGCCGTACTAGTCCACGTCCTCGCTGTCGATGCCCAGGCCGGGGAGGAGGCCGGGGATGAGTGGGGGGATCGTGACGTCGGGGGGTGTGGTGGGGAGGGCGGGGGTGGGGGGGAGGTGTTTCGGGGGGTCCAGGAGGTTGCCGCCGGTGTTGCCGCCGAGGAAGCCGTCGTCGGACGGGGTGGCGGGGGCGGCCGGGGTGGTCGAGTGGCCTGGAGCGGTGTGGTTCGGGGTGGAGTGGCCCGGGGTCGGGGAGGTGGGGTTGGTGTGGGACGGGGTGGTGGTGCCGGGGGGTGTGGTGCGGGGGGTTGTCGAGCCGTGGGACGGGGGCGGCGGGAGGAGCGATTGCAGGGGGGCCACCTCCTCGTCCATCGCGTCGAAGACCAAGGTGACCTGCTCGCCGACGTCCCCCAGCTGGACCGGGAGGTGGTCGCGCAGGGCGCCCCAGGTCTCGCGGTGGGACTGGGCGAAGGCGGAGAGGGCGCGCATCGGGCCCAGGGACTCCGGGTCGCGTTCGTACGCCTCGTGCAGGAGGCGGTGGCCCTCCGTCGCGTCGTGGGTCATGCCCGAGAGGGTGCGGCGGATCTCGCCCAGGGACTCGTGGTCGAGGTGGACGCCCCGGCCCCGGTCGAGGAGGCGGCGCGCTTCGTTCAGGCGCGTCGACGCCTGGTCCAGGTACGCCTGGCCGCGCTCCGTGTCGTCGTCCGTCAGGTACGTCAGCTTGAAGTCCTCGATGCCGCGCTTCAGGCCGTACAGCGAGTCGCCCGGCAGCGCGTCCGAACTCGCCGCCGCGACCCCGCCGAAGGCGCCCGCGGCGACGCCGACGCTCAGGCCGCCGGCCGTGAGGCCCTTGGCGAGCCGGCCGCGCGGGCGGAGCTTGCCCAGCGACCGGTGTTTCGCGGCGCGGTGACCGCGCTGTTCCGGTACGGAGGGGGCCTCACCCCCTTGCAGCATGGCTTCCATCGCGGCGACCAACTGCGCCCGGTGGACGACCTTGACCTCGGGGTCCAGCTGCGGCTTCGGCAGCTCCGCCAGGTCCGCCGTCAGGGACAGCAGCGTGTCCTGTCCGGTGCGGTCGGCGGCGTCCGGTGCCGGCGGTGATCCCTCGGGCTGCTCGGCCGCCGTGCCCTGGTCCGAATCCTCCAGGGCCTGGGCGAAGGCGTTCGCCCGCCGGTGTGCCGATACGTTCGCGATCACTGGCGGCACCTCCTCTCGTCATCACGGTCGACTCCCCTGGGGGTCTGAGGGTTGCACGTCCTCGACCGGTTCCCCACGATCGGGTGACCGGGGGCGGGCGGAACGTGACCACAGGGAGCCTGTATCCCGCTCAACGAATGGCGCGGCACTTGGGTTACGGACTGAGGATGATCGGATCGGGAAGTCAACGGACTTTCACTGAAAGTGAGTTGGCGGGAGGTTTCGGTTACCGGGCGTCTTCCGGCAGGAGCCGGGCGAGGGTACGGACGGCCCGGTACTGGAGCGTTTTGATCGCGCCCTCGTTCTTGCCCATCACCCGCGCGGTCTCCGCGACCGACAGGCCCTGGAGGAAGCGGAGCGTCACGCACTCCTGCTGCTGGGGGTTCAGGCGGCGTACCGCGTCCAGGAGCGCCGCGTTCGACAACGACTCCAGGACCGAGTCCTCCGGGGAGCGCTCGACCTCGTTCGCGTCGAGCATCTCTCCCGTCGTCACCTCCAGGCGGAAGCGGCTCGACTTGAAGTGGTCGGCGACGAGGTTCCGCGCGATCGTCACCAGCCAGGCGCCGAAGTCACGGCCCTGCCAGGTGAAGGTGCCGATCCTCCTGAGCGCGCGCAGGAACGTCTCGCTCGTCAGGTCCTCGGCGGTGGCCTTTCCGCCCACCCGGTAGTAGATGTACCGGTAGACCGTGTCGCTGTACTGGTCGTACAGGCAGCCGAAGGCTTCGGCCTCGCCGGACTGCGCGCGTTCCACCAGGTCCATCATGCGGGCGCTGTCGCTGTCCGCGGCGGGGCGGCGGGCGGCGGGTGCGGTCGTGCGACCGCGCCTGCCGACAGTGGTGCCGCCGTCGGCGAGCGCGTAGCACGCGCCGACGGGGGTGGCGGTGGCGAAGGCGGGGACACCGAACGCGGGGGGGACACAGCCGCGCAGCGTTTCCTTTAGCGTCGCGATCGAATCGCGCAGCGTAGCCAGGCCCGAGGCGTCAACCCCGACGTGTGGGTACACGGGACTCCCAGAGGCAGAGCTTCCATCACATGCAGTGCGGGACCGATCACCTGTTGCAGTGGTGGGCGGGTTCCGGAATGCGTTTGAGGAGAATAACGCTTCGTGAAGGCCCTGCTACGCCGAGTTGCTCAAAACTTCGATTACGTCGGTTTTGTGATCGATTGACGTCGAATCAAGTTCACTGTTCCGACCGGGGGTTGATCGAAAAAGATCGGCTTCGGGGGTGTTTCGGGGCGTGTTGAGCCGGGTGCGGGCCGCGTTGTGGCTTGTCGCGCCGTTACCCGCGCCCCTAAACGCCAACTGCTCTCGGGTGGGAGGCGAGTTGACGTTTGCTGGGGGTTGTGGAGGGTTGCTGGCGGGACGGGTCCGGTGATTTTCCGGCCGTCGGATAATCGCCCAGCCGGGCCGGTGCCCGGGCTTCGACTACCGCTTCCTGCGGCTCAACGCGATCGCCGCCGCCGTGCCGCCCGCCACCGCGCCCACGCCCGCTGCCGCCGGGATGCCTACGCGGGCCGCCTTGCGGCCTGTGCGGTAGTCGCGCAGGCGCCAGTCCAGGTTGCGGGCGTGTTTGCGGAGTTTGGTGTCGGGGTTGATGGCGTAGGGGTGGCCGACCAGGGAGAGCATCGGGATGTCGTTGTGGCTGTCGCTGTAGGCGGCGCAGCGGGTCAGGTCCAGGGATTCGGCGGCGGCGAGGGCGCGGACCGCTTCCGCTTTGGCCGGGCCGTGGAGGAGTTCGCCCACCAGTCGGCCCGTGTAGATGCCGTCCACCGACTCCGCGACCGTGCCCAGTGCTCCCGTCAGGCCCAGGCGTCGCGCGATGACGCGGGCGATCTCGATCGGGGCCGCTGTGACCAGCCACACCTTCTGGCCCGCGTCCAGGTGGGCCTGGGCGAGGGCCCGGGTGCCCGGCCAGATGCGGTCGGCGAGGTACTCGTCGTAGATCTCCTCGCCGATCGACTGGAGCTCGGCGACCCGGTGGCCCTTCACGATGGAGAGGGCCGAGTCGCGGGCGTCCTGCATGTGCTCCGGGTCCTCGTGGCCGGCCAGCCTGAAGTACGCCTGCTGCCAGGCGAAACGGGCCAGGTCGCGGGTCTCGAAGAACTTGCGTTTGTACAGCCCACGGCCGAAGTGGAAGAGGGCGGCGCCCTGCATGACGGTGTTGTCGAGGTCGAAGAACGCGGCGGCCCTGTCGTCGCCCTGGACGGGGAACTCCGGCTCCCTGTCCTTCTTCTCCTCGTCCTCCTTGGAGGACTTGCGCGCAGCCTCAGCCGACGCTTCGCCTGCCAATACGCTCCGTGCCGTGGCTGAGCGCCTACGGGGAGTGAGCCATCCGAGAGCGGCCATGTCGTGAGCATAGCCAGTCCACCGGACACGTTCCGGATCGGTGGGGTTCGGATGGTGTGAACTCTCCACGACCGCTTCGTTAAAGAGCGCGGCAAGGGCCGGACAATGGGCCGTATGACTCCGCTCTTCCGGCGCAAGCCCGCCGCACCGAAGCACGTCACCCTGATCGGCAAGCCCGACTGCCACCTCTGTGAGGACGCCGAGGCGGTGGTGGCCAGGGTGTGCGGGGAGCTGGGCGTGGTGTGGGAGAAGAAGGACATCCAGCAGGACGCCGCACTTCACGACGCCTACTGGGAGCAGATTCCGGTCGTTCTGGTGGACGGGAAGCAGCACACGTTCTGGCGCGTGGACGAGGCCCGGTTGCGGAAGGTACTGACCAGCTAGTCCAAAGACGTACGAATGTCGCTTAGGATCGATGGCCAGGTGGTCTTGGGGGCGGGATTCATGAGGAGCGTGAGCTGTTTTGCCCCCAGGAGTGAAACGCGTGACCCCGGTCACGTTGGCCGGGCAAATCGGACACCATCTTTGTGCACGCGTTCACAAAGACATAGCCTGCTTTCGACGGGGCGGTCCGGGGACGTACGACCGCCCAGAGCCCCGCGCAACCCGCAGGAGCACCGTGGCAACTGGCCGAACTCACCGACCGGCGACCCGTAGCCGAGGGATTCCCGAGGCCACTGTCGCCAGGCTTCCGCTGTACCTCCGCGCCCTGACCGCGTTGTCGGAGCGCTCGGTGCCCACGGTCTCCTCCGAGGAGCTCGCGGCGGCGGCGGGGGTCAACTCCGCCAAGCTGCGCAAGGACTTCTCGTACCTGGGTTCGTACGGAACGCGCGGTGTCGGCTACGACGTCGAGTATCTCGTCTACCAGATCTCCCGCGAGCTGGGCCTCACCCAGGACTGGCCGGTCGTCATCGTCGGTATCGGCAACCTCGGCGCCGCCCTCGCCAACTACGGCGGGTTCGCCTCGCGCGGGTTCCGTGTCGCCGCTCTCATCGACGCCGACCCGGCCATGGAGGGCCGCC
The DNA here is from genome assembly GCF_055409605.1 of Streptomyces saintjeani. Lineage (NCBI taxonomy): Bacteria > Bacillati > Actinomycetota > Actinomycetes > Kitasatosporales > Streptomycetaceae > Streptomyces > Streptomyces saintjeani. The sequence goes on from NZ_CP189624.1 coordinate 5,411,034, forward strand.
AGGTCGCCGGCATCGCCGTACGCCACAGCGACGACCTGGAGCGGATCATCCAGGACAACGGTGTGTCCATCGGCGTCATCACCACCCCGCCGAGCGTCGCGCAGCAGGTGTGCGACCGGCTCGTGGCCGCCGGGGTGACGTCCATCCTGAACTTCGCGCCGACCGTGCTGACCGTCCCCGACGGGGTCGACGTCCGCAAGGTCGACCTCTCGATCGAGCTCCAGATCCTCGCCTTCCACGAGCAGCGCAAGGCCGGCGAGATCGCCGAGAACGCGACCGCCGTGGCGCACGACGACTCCCCCGAGCAGGGACCCGACGGGGACGTCCCCGCCGTGATGCCGGCATGAGTCTCCTCGTCGTCGGCCTGAGCCACCGCAGCGCTCCCGTGAGCGTCCTGGAGCGGGCCTCGCTCGGTCAGGACGCGCAGGTCAAGCTGCTCCAGGACACGGTCGCCGCGGACCCGGCCGCCGAGGCCGCCGTCCTCGCCACCTGCAACCGGATCGAGCTGTACGCCGATGTGGACAAGTTCCACGCCGGGGTCGCCGAGCTGTCGACGCTGCTCGCGCAGCACAGCGGGGTCGGGCTCGACGAGCTGACGCCGTACCTGTACGTGCATTACGAGGACCGCGCCGTCCACCACATGTTCTCCGTGGCGTGCGGGCTCGACTCCATGGTCGTCGGCGAGGGGCAGATCCTCGGGCAGCTCAAGGACTCCCTCGCGAAGGCGCAGGAGCTGCACAGCGCCGGGCGGCTGATGAACGACCTCTTCCAGCAGGCGCTGCGGGTCGGGAAGCGGGCGCACTCCGAGACCGGGATCGACCGGGCCGGACAGTCGCTGGTGACCTTCGGGCTTGAGCAGCTCGCCCGGGAGACGCCGGTCGAGGAGTGGGTGCGGGGGAAGAAGGCGCTGGTCATCGGCGCCGGGTCGATGTCCTCGCTGGCCGCCGCGACGCTCGCGCGCGCCGGAGTCGGGGAGATCGTCGTCGCCAACCGGACGTACGACCGCGCCGAGCGCCTCGTACAGATACTGGCCGACGGTACGGACGTGACGGCCCGCGCGGTCCCGATGGAATCGGTGCCGGGCGAGCTGGCACGGGCCGATCTGGCGGTGTCCTGTACGGGGGCGACGGGGCTGGTGCTCACCGGTGAGGACGTCGCCCGTGCCGTCGAGGGGCGTACGGAGGCGGTGGCCGCTGTACCCGCGCCCCGTGTGATCAAACTCCCGCAGCCCGAAGAGTCCTGTCCCCTCGACCTCGGCGCCGTCCAGCAGGGCTTCTCCGTCGCCGGGGACGCCGCCGTCGCCGGGATGGACGCGGCCACGCTGGAGCAGCACGCCGCGTGGGTCGACAACGGGAGCGTGGACCGGCGGGCCGACAAGGAGGCCGAGCTGATCTCGGCGCTCGCGCAGACCGCCGCGACGGCCGGCCGGATTCCCGAGCGGCGCCGTCCCGAAACGGTGGACGCCGTCTCCGCCGAACCCGTGCTGTGCCTGCTCGACCTCGCGATGCCCCGCGACATCGACGGCGCCGCCCACCGCGTGGGCGGGGTGCGGCTGGTGGACATCGAGTCGCTGGCCGAGGTCAGCGCGGACGCGCCGATGGCGTCCGACGTGGACCAGGTCCGGCGGATCGTGTCGGACGAAGTGAACGCCTTCGGTGCCGCGCAGCGCGCCGCGCACATCACGCCGACCGTCGTCGCCCTGCGGACGATGGCCGCCGACGTGGTGGCCGGCGAGATCGCGCGCCTCGAAGGACGGCTGCCCGGGCTCGACGACAAGCACCGGGCCGAGATCACCCAGACCGTGCGGCGCGTCGTCGACAAACTGCTGCACGCGCCGACCGTACGGGTCAAGCAGCTCGCGGCGGAGCCCGGCGGCGCCGGGTACGCGGACGCGCTGCGCACCCTGTTCGACCTCGACCAGGAGACGGTCGCCGCCGTGTCCCGGGCAACGGATGAGAAGGACCCGGAATGAGTGACAAGGCGCTGAGACTGGGGACGAGGCGGAGCAGACTCGCCCTCGCCCAGTCGACGCAGGTGGCCGAGGCGGTGAGTCAGGTGACCGGGCGCCCGGTCGAACTCGTCGAGATCACGACGTACGGCGACACCTCCCGCGAGCACCTCGCCCAGATCGGCGGGACCGGCGTGTTCGTCACCGCGCTGCGCGACGCGCTGCTCGCGGGCGAGGTCGACTTCGCCGTTCACTCGCTGAAGGACCTGCCGACGGCGCAGCCCGAGGGGCTGACGCTGGCGGCCGTACCCGTGCGCGAGGACCCGCGCGACGTCCTCGTCGCCCGGGACGCGCTGAAGCTGACCGATCTGCCCCGCGCGGCGCGGATCGGGACCGGTTCGCCGCGCAGGGCGGCCCAGTTGAACGCGTACGCCCGTGCGCACGGGCTGGAGTTCGAGCTGGTCGCGATCCGGGGGAACGTCGACACCCGGATCCGGTACGTCCATGACGGTGAGCTGGACGCGGTCGTGCTGGCCGCCGCCGGGCTCAACCGGATCGGGCGCGCCGACGAAGTCACCGACTTCCTGTCGATAGACGCGGTTCTGCCCGCCCCCGGCCAGGGGGCACTGGCGATCGAGTGCGCGGCGTCCGACGCCGACCTCGTCGCCGCGCTCGGCGAACTCGACGACCCGTTCACGCGGGCCGCCGTAACGGCCGAGCGGTCACTGCTCGCCGCCCTGGAGGCCGGTTGCAGCGCACCTGTGGGTGCGTTGGCCGACCTGCTGGCCGACGGGCAGATTGTCAAGGAAATGCGCCTGCGGGGGGTTGTCGGTACCACCGACGGTTCCCGTACGGTGCAGCTGTCCACCACCGGTCCCGTGCCCGAGACGCATGACCAGGCAACGACGCTCGGTCGCGAGCTCGCCGCCGAGATGCTTGCCCAGGGCGCGGCCGGTCTGATGGGGGAGCGAGCACATTGAGCCCCACCACCCTTCCCTCCGGCCTGGACCACGGGCACGTCACCTTTCTGGGTGCCGGACCCGGGGATCCGGGACTGCTGACTCTGCGCGCCGTGGAGGCGCTGGCGAGCGCGGACGTCCTCGTCGCCGAGCACGAGGTGCTCGACGTCGTACGGACGCACGCGCGGACCGGCGTCTCCGTCGTGCCCACGGACCCCGCCCCGGGCACGATCGCACCACAGCCCACGGTAGTTGACAGTGCGTCAGCGACCGTGGCGCTTCCCGTGATGCGGGATGCGGCACATCTTGTCATGGAGGCCGCGCGGGGCGGCAGGCGGGTCGTCCGTGCGGTCTCGGGCGACCCGGGACTTGATACGTACGCCGCCGCCGAAATGCTCGCCTGCGCTTCCGCGGGTGTGCCGTTCGAGGTGGTGCCCGGTGTGGCCGCCGCCGTCGGCGTGCCGGCCTATGCCGGTGTGCCGCTGCGGGACGCCCAGGGCGCGGACGTCCGGTTCGTGGACGCCCGTACCGCCTCCGACCGGTGCTGGACCGAGGTGGGGGCGTCCGACGGGACGCTCGTCGTCTCGACCTCGCTGGACGCCGTCGCCGCCGCCGCGGGGGAGCTGGTCTCCGCCGGGCGCAAGCCCGATACGCCGTTGACGGTGACCGTCGCCGGGACCACCACCCGGCAGCGGACCTGGTGCGCGACCCTCGGGACCATCGCGCAGACCCTCAAGCAGGCGAAGGTGCTGCCCTCGCCCGACGGGTGGCGGCCCGTGATAGCCGTCGTGGGGGAGCGGTCCGCTCCCGCCCAGCGGGATCAGCTCGCCTGGTTCGAGTCGAAGCCGCTCTTCGGGTGGAAGGTGCTCGTTCCCCGTACGAAGGAACAGGCGGGCTCTCTCTCCGAGCAGCTGCGCTCCTACGGCGCCGTGCCGCACGAGGTGCCCACCATCGCTGTCGAGCCTCCCCGGACGCCTCAGCAGATGGAGCGGGCCGTCAAGGGGCTGGTCACCGGGCGGTACGAGTGGATCGCCTTCACCTCCGTCAACGCCGTCAAGGCGGTGCGGGAGAAGTTCGAGGAGTACGGGCTCGATGCCCGTGCCTTTGCCGGGATCAAGGTCGCGGCGGTGGGTGAGCAGACCGCCAAGGCGTTGATCGCCTTCGGTGTGAAGCCCGACCTCGTGCCCAGCGGGGAGCAGTCCGCCGCCGGGCTGCTGGAGGACTGGCCCCCTTACGACCCGGTCTTCGACCCCATCGACCGGGTGTTCCTGCCTCGCGCCGACATCGCCACCGAGACGCTGGTCGCCGGGCTCATCGACCTCGGGTGGGAGGTGGACGACGTGACCGCCTACCGGACGGTCCGTGCGTCGCCGCCGCCGGCCGATACCCGGGAGGCGATCAAGGGGGGTGGGTTCGACGCGGTGCTGTTCACCTCGTCGTCCACCGTGCGGAACCTGGTCGGGATCGCCGGGAAGCCGCACAACGTGACGGTGATCGCCTGTATCGGGCCGGCCACCGCCAAGACCGCCGAGGAGCATGGGCTCCGGGTCGATGTGATGGCTCCCGAGCCGTCCGCGCAGAAGCTGGCCGAGGCGTTGGCGGAGTTCGGGGTGCGGCGGAGGATGGCCGCGCTGGACGCCGGGGACCCTGTGACACGGCCGAGCGAGCGGCGGCCCGGGGGGCGGCGGCGCCGGGCCACCTGAGGGGCCGGCCGAGGGGTCGGCCGGCTGGCTGGGGCCGGGGCTTTTCGGGGCGGGGGTTCTTTCGAGGGCCCCCGCCCTTCGGCATGTGAAAGACGGCTCTTCGGTATGTGAGAGACGGTCCTTCGGTATGTGAGAGACGGCGGAGCGCTCTTTCCTCGCGGGGGGCTGCGAGGGGGGTGGGGCGCTCCGCCGTCGGCCTTTTGCTGTGAGCGGCCGGTGACCATGGTCCGGGGCGCGCTTCGGGGTTGTCGTTGGCGAGGCGTCCACGGGTGCTTGGCGCGGTGTCCACCGAGGTCGGGGCGCCGAAGCGGATCCGGGGCGTCCGGGGTGTCCGAGGCGTCCGGGGCGTCCGGGGTCGACAACCCGTCGGCAAAGGTGCTCCCGGGGCGGGCGTAGCTTAGGGATATGTCTACGTACGCTTCCTTTCCCGGCTCCCGGCCCCGGCGGCTTCGTACCTCTCCCGTGATGCGGCGGATGGTCGCGGAGACCCGGCTGCACCCGGCGGACTTCATCCTTCCGGCGTTCGTGCGGGAGGGGGTGGCCGAGCCCGTGCCGATCCAGGCGATGCCGGGGGTCGTGCAGCACACGCGGGACAGTCTCAGGAAGGCCGCCGTCGAGGCCGTCGAGGCCGGGGTCTCCGGGATCATGCTCTTCGGGGTGCCGGAGGACTCGAAGAAGGACGCGTACGGCACCCCGGGGACCGACCCCGACGGCATCCTCCAGGTCGCCCTCCGCGACGTACGCGCCGAGGTCGGTGACGAGCTGCTGGTCATGTCCGACCTCTGCCTCGACGAGACGACCGATCACGGGCACTGCGGGGTCCTCGACGAGCAGGGGCGCGTCGACAACGACGCCACGCTGGAGCGGTACGCCGAGATGGCCCAGGTCCAGGCCGACGCGGGCGCGCACGTCGTGGGCCCCAGCGGCATGATGGACGGCCAGATCGGCGTCGTCCGGGACGCGCTCGACCAGATCGGGCGGGAGGACGTGGCGATCCTGGCGTACACGGTGAAGTACTCCTCCGCGTTCTACGGGCCGTTCCGCGAGGCCGTCGGGTCCTCGTTGCGGGGCGACCGCAAGACGTACCAGCAGGACCCGGCCAACTGGCGTGAATCCCTGAGGGAGTTGGCCCTGGATGTGGAGGAGGGCGCCGACCTGGTGATGGTCAAGCCCGCCGGTCCCTACCTCGACATCCTCGCCCGCGTCTCCGACGCCGTCGAGCTCCCCGTCGTCGCCTACCAGATCTCCGGCGAGTACTCCATGGTCGAGGCCGCCGCCGAGAAGGGGTGGATCGACCGGGACCGCGCGATCTTCGAGACGCTGACCGGGATCCGGCGGGCGGGGGCGCGGAACATTCTGACGTACTGGGCGGTGGAGGCGGCTCGGAAGCTGGACGGGTGGCAGTGAGGTGAGTAACTCAACTGCCGTGAGCCGTTAGGTAGTTGGAGGGACTTTCGGTTCAGGGTGAGGAGACTGTCGTGCCTGGTGATGCGCTTGAGGTGGATCCCGCTGAACTGCGCAGGCGGATCGATACGACCAAGGCGCATCCCGCGCGGGTCTATGACGTGTTCCTCGGCGGGAAGGACAACTATCCCGTCGATCGGGAGGCCGCCGCTGCGGGGCTTGTCGCCAATCCCCGGGGGTATCTCGATGTGCGGCACAACCGGGACTTCATGCGGCGGGCCGTGACTCGGCTCGCCGGAGAGGGGGTCCGGCAGTTCCTCGATGTGGGGACCGGGTTGCCCACCGGGGAGAACGTGCACCAGATCGCCCAGCGGGCGGTGCCCGAGGCGCGGGTCGTGTACGTCGACAACGATCCGGTGGTGCTGGCGCACGCTCGGGCGTTGCTGACGTCGGGGCCCGAGGGGCGTACCGACTACATCGACGCGGATCTGAGCGAGCCCGGGCAGATCCTTGAACTCGCCGCGCGGACACTGGACTTCAGTGAGCCGATCGCCCTCGCCCTCGTCGCCGTGCTGCACTTCGTCGAGGACGAGCAGGCTTATCCGATCGTGCGGGAGCTGGTGGAGGCGTTGCCCGCCGGGAGCCGGCTCGTGCTGAGTCATCTCACCGACGAGATGCATCCGGTTCCCACGCGGGCGGTCCAACGGACGTACACCGAGCGGGGGTTCACGTTCGTGTTCCGGTCCAGGGCCGAGGTGGAGCGGTTCTTCGAGGAGACGCCGGGGCTGGCGCTCGACTCGCCGCCCGGCGTCGTGCCGGTGCACCAGTGGCATCCGGGGGCCGCGCCGCCGCCGCCCGCCATCGAGGCGGAGGAGTTCGAGGCGCTGGACGACATCGAGAAGATCCGGTACCGGGACATCAACGATGTGACGGACGACGACATCAACGTGTACGGGGCGACGGGGACCGTCAGCCGATGACGTGCCGCAGGTAGGCGGCGGGGTCGTCGAGGTAGCGGCGCCAGTGGTCCACCAGCTCCAGTTCGGGCCAGGTCGCTCTGCGCAGGCCGTGTTCGCCGACCTCGATGATGTCCGCGCCGGGGAGGGCGGTCAGCAGCGGGGAGTGGGTCGCGCAGATGACCTGGCCGCCGGATCGGGTCAAGTGGTCGATGTGGCCCAGGAGTTCGAGGCAGGACGTGAAGGAGAGGGCCGCCTCCGGCTCGTCCATCACGTAGAGCCCGGGGTGGTGGAACTTGCCCCGGAACGCGGCGAGGAAGCCTTCGCCGTGGCTGACCTCGTCCGGGGTGAAGCCCTCTCTGGCCAGGGCGTCCAACGCGGTCTCGGCGCGCAGGAAGAAGCCCTTTCTCGCCGACCAACTGGACATCATGCGGCGGCCATTGGGGGTCGCGTCGAGCTTGAGGCGTTTGCCCAAGGGGGACTTGGGGCGGTGGCTGGCGTACTTCCAGTCGTGCGAGCCGCCCCAGGGGTCCAGGCCGAAGGCTTCCGCGATGGCCTCGACGAGGGTGGATTTTCCCGAGCCGTTCTCGCCGACGAGGAAGGTGACCGGGGCGGTGAGGCGGAGGCCGGTCGCGAGGAGGTCCGCGACGCAGGGGACGGACCAGGGCCACTCGGGGGCGCCGGTGTCGTCCTTGTCGTCCGGGGTGGTGTGGGCGTACACGCGGTCGATGATCACGGGGTCGGGGCTTCCTCGGGGCGAGGGAGGGGGCGAGGGCGAGGGGGATGGCGACGGCGGGCCTGGGGCGAGGTCGAGGGCGGCCGGTCAGTCCCACCAGAAGTGCCAACTCGGGGCGCCGATCAGGTCCTTGGCGTACGCCTCGATCGTGCCGGGGCCCTGTTCGATGTTGTCCGGGCAGAAGGCGTAGTGCTCGGCGGCGATGGCCTCCGCCTCCTCCTGGGTGGCGGGCGGGGCGGCGACCGAGACGGCCAGGGTGGCGAAGCCGATGGCCACGACGCGGGCGCCGAAGCGGTCCTCCCACGTGCGCAGGACCGCGCAGAGGCGGGCCACGTCGTTCTCGTGGTTCAGGGGGCCGGTCCAGCCGATCGCGGCCGGGATGTCGGCGGAGCGGCGGGCGGGGACGAGGGCGAGGTGCGGCGCGGTGAACCAGGTCCTGTCCTTCGACTCCGAGATGTCGTCCGCGAGTTGGGTGGCGCGCGTGTCGGGGTCGGCGGTCGGGGTGGTGGCGGGGGCGAGGCCGGGCCAGGTGCGGGTGAAGGGGGCGCGCAGGTCGGCGTGGAACTCGTCGTACTCGTCCTCCTCGGTCTCCCAGAACTCCGCGAGGACGTCCTCCGCGTCGTGGTCCCCCGGGTACGACGCCGCGTCCGGGTCCAGCTCCCAACCCTGGCGCTCCTCCCAGTGGTTGGCCACGTCCACGAGGACCGGGAGGAGGCCCGCCTGGCCCGCCTGGGCGCCCAGCGCCGTCCAGTTGCCGGAGGACGCGGGCTGGTTCGCGTACCACAGCAGGGGCTGCGGCCAGTCGGCGTCCACCAGCTTGCCCGGCGGGAGTCGGAGGCCCAGTTTGCGGCCGCTCGGGTCCGACGCGAGCCGGGGGAGGGGGTTCGGGAGAGTCGCCATGTCTGTGACTGTAGGCGGCGGCACTGACAATCGGGGCCGGTGTGTCAGGTGAGGGGGGTCTCGGTGTGGAGGCCTTGGGTGTCCGCGCCGGTGAAGAGGGAGACGTGGCCGTCGGTCCAGCGGACGATGACGTCGTTGGCCGTGGTGTTGGCGGTGAAGGCGCCGGCGGTGACGAGAGTGGCGTTCTTCCAGGGGGAGTTCGGGGGCTGGAGCTGGGTCTCGGCGGGGAGGGCCCCGGCGGTCAGGCCGGGGTAGAGGGTGGTCTCGCCGTCGCTCCAGCGGACGATGACGTCGTCGGTGGGGCTGCCGGTGACGGAAGCGGTGGTGAGCTGTCCGGCGTGGGGCCAGGTGGCGTTCTTGGCGGTGATCTGGGTCTGGTTGCCCAGGCCGTTGGTGGCGAGGTCGGCGTAGAGGGAGACGTGGCCGTCCTTGAAGGTGACGAGGAGGTCGTCCCGGTTGCCGCCGGGGGTGAAGCGTCCGCCGGTCATGAGTTGGGCGGTGTCGCGCCACAAGGCGGTCTGGGGCGGGGCGAGTTGCTTCTCGCCGTGGAAGCCCTGGGTGTCGACGGTCGGGTAGAGGGTCATCTCGCCGTCGATCCAGCGCACGGCCAGTCCGTCGGTCTTCCCGCCGGTGTTGACGGTGGTGAGGGAGACGGCCTTGGCCCAGATGCTCTTGCTCTGCGCGAGCTGGTACTCGGCGGTGAAGGGGTGGGTGGTGTCGCCGCCCTGGTAGAGGGTGACCCTTCCGTCGTCCCACCGCACGATCAGGTCCATGTGACGGGAGCCGCCGGGAGAACCGCCGGTGAAGTAACCCGCCGTCATCCCCACCGCGTGCTTCCAGACGGCGGGGGCGAAGTCGGGCAGCACCAGGGTTTTGTACGGCGGTCTCGCGCCCACCGCGCGGTGCGCCGCCGCGTCGTTGAACAGGGCCTGCGCGTCCTTGCCGAACAGCGGGGCGTACGTCACCCAGTCGTCGTTCGTGTCGTTGCCGCCGCCGTTGTAGCCGCCGGTGGCGCCGATGACCTTGCCGGTTCCCCGGGCCGGGTCGTAGTCCTTGATCCAGGGGCCGCCGGAGACACCGCCGTAGAAGCCCGTGCACGCCATCCTCAACTGGCCGTAGCCCGGCAGGCGTTGGGTGGTCACGGGGCAACGGATCGGGGTGTGGCGGGGGTTGACGCTCGTCGCGCTGGGGTAGCCGAGGACGGTCACGCGGTGCGTGTAGCCCGTGGCCGTCGTCGTGAACGTCAGCGCGCCCGTGACGTCCTCCAGGCGTCTGCCCTTGCTGTTGGGTGCCGTCTGCGTGAAGGCCAGGTCCAGGTCCGAGACCGGCTTCTTCGTGTTCGACTCGTAGCGGGGGTCTATGTAGACGCGGATGACCGGGAAGACGCCGTACGGCTGCGAGGCCGCGGGCCTGCCGCTCACGTATTGGGGTACGAAGATCCGGTGCGTGGCCTTTTGCAGGCCCGTGCCGCAGTGGCCTGCCGTCAGGACGATGTCCTTCGCGGGCGTGTGGACGACGCTGCCCGTGCAGAACGTGCTTTTGCCGCCCAGGGGTTTGCTGTCGAAGAAGAACGTGCCCACTGTGGGGTGGCCGGCGAAGTGTTCCGGGCGGGGGGTGCCGGGGGGTGCGGTGCGGTGGGGGGTGACCGCGTCGGCGTGTGCGTCGGGGGTGGCGGTGTGCGGGGCGATGGTGCGGGGCGCGGAGGGGGTGGCCGCCGGGCCGGTCGGGACGGCGTCGGTCATGCGGTCCGCCGTCCAGTACCGCTCCTCTTCGCGCAGGCTGGGGGTGGCCGGGCGGGGCGAGGGCGTCGGGGTGCTCGGGGCGGCCGGGGTGCTCGGGGCGGCCGGGGTGCTCGGGCTGGTCCGGGGGGTGGTCTGTTGTGCCGTGTCCGTGGACGGTGCGGAGGAGGCGGGGGCCGCGCCGAGCGCGCTTGCGCTCAGGCTCAGCGCGAGGACCGGGAGCCAGCCGTGTCTGGAACGCAAGGGGACGTCTTTCGGTCTCGGATGTGCCCGGAGGCGGGGGCGGACGGTGGGACGCGCCGTGCGGTGCGGAGCTTGGAGGGGGTTGAGCTTGGAGGGGGGTGAGCCTGGAGGGGGCTGAGCTTGGAGGGGTCTGAGCTTGGAGGGGGCTGAGTCCCTTCCGGGTTCGAGTGATTATAGGGGTGGTGTCGAGATTGGGTTCGTACGCGGGTTGTGTGGGGTTTCGGAGGGGTGGGGGAGTAGGTGGCGACGACGTTTGCCGGTTCTCAGGGACGTCGACTCGCCGCTGTTGAGCTGACGGCGTGCCGTCCAGCCGGTGGGTGCCGGCTGGACGGGGGCGGTCAGGGGGTGGCTGCGGGTGTTGGTGACGGGTGCTCGGCTTGGCTCAAGGGGCCAGCAGCGGCAGGGAGTTGAGGTGTTCCTCCGGGACGTCGAAAGCGTCCGTGAAGGTCGTGAGGTGGGGGGCCAGGTACGTCGTGAGGGTTGCCCGCGCTGTCGGGAGCGCGCGGATCTGGTCCGGCGTGAACGCGCCCTCCGCGAGGAGCAGGCCCTCGTGCGGCTGGAGGTGGCGCAGGAGGAACAGGGCGTGCAGGGCGCTGAGTTCGGGGGAGTCCGCTCGCGCGCACGCCCTGGCGAACGCGTCCGACGCCTGGGCGAGTGCGTACGTCTCCACCAGGGTCAGCGCCGGGAGCGCCGCGTTGTTCCAGCGGGCGAAGGCGCCGCCCTTGGTGCCGGGGGCGCGGAGGGCTGCGCGGGCTGTCTGGTGCCAGTGGCGTTCGGCGGTGGAGAGGGCCCTGCGGAGAAACGTTACGTCCGTTACGCTCTCGGCTCCCGTCGCCTTCGGCTGCTTCCCGGCGAGGTCGTGGGCGAAGAGCATCTCGGCACCGGCCTTGGACCAGACGGCGAGGTTGTCGCCCTCGGCGGTGATCGCGCCCTCCGCGTTCGCGGGGTACTCGGCGAGGCCGTTCACGGGGAAGAGGCCGCGTGCGCCGCAGCGTTCGCGGCATTCGGTGACGATGTCGCGGGCCTGGTAGGTGATCCAGCCCTTCGCGATGGCGACGAGGCGTTCGGCTGCGGGGCGGTCGGGGGTGAGGGGGTGGGTGGGGGAGTGGCTGGGCCACTGGTCCACTGGGGGTGTGGCGGGTGGTTCGGTGGGTGAGTGGCTGAGCCACTGGTCCGCGCCTGCCGGGTCGGTGGTCGAGTGGCTGAGCCACTTGCCCTCCGTGCCCGCCTCGCCCGGCGCGCCGTCCGGTCCAGTGGCCGAGTGGTTCAGCCACTCATCCAGCACCGCCCGGTGCAGGAACGTCATCGCGTACGCCGTTGCCACGCGGTCCAGCAGGCGTGTGTGGTGGGTGCGGTAGGCCGAGATGGGGACGCGGGTTCCGGTGCCCGTCGGGGCGGTGACCTTGCGGAGGTCGGCGTAGCGGACCGCCACCGTCAGGGCTGCTCGGGCGCCGCCCAAGGCGCTTGCGCTCATGCACAGCTTGCCCGTCGTGACGCGGTCGATCGCCGTGAGGAAGCGTTTCCTTGGGCTGCCGAGGAGGCTCTTCACCGTGCCGTCGGGTTGTAGGCGGCCGTGGGGGCCCTGGATGAGGGACGTGCGGGGGAGGTGGACGTCCGTGAAGGTGGTCACGCAGTGGTCCACTGGGCTGCCGATACGTTCCGGCAAGGGGGTGATCGTGATGCCGGGGAGGGGCGCGCCGGTTGAGTCCGTCAGGGGAGTGAGGAAGAGGAACACGCCCTCGTCGCGGCCGTTCGTCAGGAGGCGGGCCGCTACCACCGCCGTCTTCGGGCCGCCCGCCGGGCTCGTGTTCGGCATGAACTTCGCGGCGCCGGGGTGCGGGGTGTGCAGGACGAACTCGTCGGCGTCGATGTCGTACGTCGCCGTCGTCTCCAGCGCGGCGGCGTCGTTGCCGTGGGCCTCCTCCGTGCAGAGGAACGTTCCTGTGCGGGTGAGTTCCGTGAACGGGGTGAGGTCGCGCGGCGGGGAGTCCTGGTCGTCCAGGACGCTGCCGAGGAACAGGTTGTAGTGGATGCCCGCGACTGTCGCCGTCGCGCCGTCCACGACCGACGTCCACTCGTGGAGCGCGGCGAGTTGGCGCGGGTCGTTCGCCAAGTGCTCAGCTGGGAAGGGGAGTTGGTCGTGTACGTGGCGTAGGCGGTCGTAAGTCAGCCGCCACCGTTCCTCGGTGGTCGCGTGGGGGCGGTGGCGGAAGACGGGGTGCGTGATGGTGTGGCGGTGGGTGGCGTGGACGCCGTCCTCGAAGAGGAGTTCTCGCAGAGTGGGGCGTGTTGTGGTGATCAACATGCCCTGTCTATCTGCGAGATGGGGTCTCAGGTAACGATCTTGCGGGTTACAGGTTGGTGGTGAAGGCGGCCCAAGTCGTGGGCGTGAGCTGGAGGGTGGGGCTCGCGGACTCGGGGTTCTTGGAGTCGCGGATGTGGATGGTGCCGGGGCACTCGGCCACCTCGACGCACGCGCCGCCCTCGTCGCTGCTGTAGCTCGACTTCCGCCATGCGACGGCGACTTCGAGGCACGCGCCGCCTTCGCTGCCGCTGTACGTCGACTTGAACCACTGAAGTGCTTCGGTGCTCATGCTTCTCCTACCAAGCTGTCCAGCATGCGCTTGGACTCTTCGACGTCGCGGGCTTGTGTCCGCAGCATCGCATATTTGCTTGCCAGGATGGACATCTCATCCGGGTCCGAAACCCAGTGACTGCCGCGCTGTCCCTCGGCGTACGCGAGGTATTGGTGGTCCTCCGTTTCGAGGAGGATGAACGGGCCGTCCAGGCCCGCGTGATGAGGGCTCGCCAGCGGGAGGATCTGGATCGTCACGTTGGGCCGGTCTGCCATCTCCCGCAGGTGGCGGAGTTGCCGCAGCCTTATGGCCGGGCCGCCGATCATCATGTGGAGCACCGGCTCCCAGATGATGAAGCTCATCGTCGGCGGGGTCTCGCGCTCGAAGATCGCCAGACGCTCGACGCGGCCCTGCAACTTCGCCTGGACTTCCTCCTCGTCGTACGCGGGGACGCGCTCGCGCAGGACGGCTTCGGCGTACTCCTCAGTCTGGAGAAGACCGGGGATGACCGCGTTGTCGTACCAGGACAGCACGATCGACGAGCGCTCGTGGTCGATGTACAGCTCCGCGAACTCCGGGTACTGGTCGATCTCCGGGAGGTTCTCCGCGCCCTCCTCGAACACCCCTTTCGTACCAAGGGCCTTGTCGATCTTCCGGCCGATGTCCGGCTTCAGGGGTCGTCGGCCCTGCTCGATGGAGGCGATGGTCTCGTCGTCGATGCCGACGATCAGCGCGAGCTGGACCTGCGTGTAGCCACTCGCGCGGCGGGCGGTGGCGATCTGCCTGCCCAGCATCTTCATCGAGGTTTTGTTCTTCGGCCTTGACGGCTTCCTGGGACTCATGTTGGCGTGTATCCCCCGGAGTTGGGCGCGGCTCACCCGTACACACCCGTACGAAACCCGGCGTACGGGCTGGCAGGGTGTTCAACCGTAGTGAGCTCGCGCCACTCTCGCCCCGTGAACGGAACAACTCAACGGCCGTCGCTGCGAGAGAGGTGCTTCCGCCGTGACCGGCGGTCCGTGCCTGCCGCGCGGCGGTTCGCCCTGGAGACGCTTACCGGTTGGGGGCTCGCTTCGTCCGAGCGGGTTCCCGATGTGCTGCTGTGTGTCAGCGAGTTGGTGACCAACGCGCTGCTGCACGGGGTTCCTGTCGGGCGCCAGCTCCTGTTGTCGCTGCGGCTCGACGAGGAGACCGTCCTCGTCGAGGTGCACGACAGCGGGGGCGGCTGGCCGCATGTCGCTCAGGCGCGGGACGGGGACGAGGGCGGGCGCGGGCTCGTGCTCGTCGCCGCGCTCAGCGCGAAGTGGGGGGTGCGGGAGAGGGGGGTCGGGAAGATCGTGTGGTGCGAGTTCGCGCTGCGGTGCTGAGAGCCTGTGACACAGGCTCTGCGGGTCAGCGGCGGGTCGTCCGGTTCTGGTCCGCCAACTGAGCCTTCAGCCAGGCCGGTTCGGGGTTGACGTACGGGCGGTCCCCGATGAACACCGTCGGTACCGTCTCGTTGCCGTCGTTCGCCGCGCGGACCGTGGCGGCGGCTTCGGGGTCCGTCCAGATGTTGACCCAGTGCAGGTGTCGCGCCTCGTTGCCCAGACGGATGCGGAGGCGCGCGCAGTACTTGCAGCCGGGGCGCCAATAGACGATCGGGCGGCCGTCGTCGGCGCTCCGGGCTGCCGCCTCGGTGGTCGAAGTGGGGAAGATCAGCGGGGAGTTGATGACCGCGAGGGCTGCGAACAGGAGCGCGAAAGCCACCGCCGCGACGGGGTTCTCCCTGCTGAGCAGGCCGGTTGCGGCGGCTGTGCCGCAGATGGCCAGCAGGGCGGGGAGGATCCAGGCGCGGTTCATGATGTCGCAGGGTATCCAGCGGTCAGCGGGAGCGTTCCGCCAGGGTGAGGAGGAGGTGGGCGGACTCAGGGTGGTGGAAGTCGGAGTGGGCGCCGGTGGGGTTGAGGGGGCTGCCCCGGTAGAGCCAGTCCGCGTCGACGTTCACCAGGCGGTGGTCCAGGGCGAGTTGGGGGTAGGGGTCGGTCGTCCGCAGCAGCTTCGTACTGAACTGCGGTACGGGGGCCGCGCCCGCGCCCGAGTGGCCGATGCCGGGTGCCTTCTCGGCGCGCAGGTGCCAGAAGCCCGTCGCCCGGTCCCAGCGGGAGTGCGTGAGGACGAGGGGGCCGCGCAGCGGGGCGCCGGGGTGGGTCGGCGTGGGGAACAGGGTGTCGAAGTGGGTCGTGAACGCGTCGCGGGGCGCGGCCATCTGGAAGATCAGCATGCTGTCGACGGTGAACGGCCGGCGTGGGTCGTGCGGGGTGCTCCAGCCCAGCGTCTTCGGCGGCTCGGCGGCCCGCTGCACGGCCTCGCACAGGAACCGGCCGCCGAAGGAGTGGCCCATCAGGTGCAGGTACTTGCCGGAGCGGCCCGTGAGGACCGGGGGCGCCTTGGGATCGCCGCGCACCTCGTCCAGGTACCCCAGCAAGTGGCCGATGACGTACGGCGCGTGGCCCTTGCCCTCCGCGCTCATCGCGTGCGCGCGGTCGCGGATGCGAGTGTAACCGCCCTTGAGTTTCGAGAGACTTGAGGAGGGCCAGCGCACGACGACGCACCAGGGGCGGTAGCCGTCGGCCTTGAGGCCGGGGTAGCGGTCGGGGCTCGCCGCGTACAACTCGACGGCCTGGCCCAGGAGTTGGGTCGCCGCCTTGGTCGCCTGGGCGGGTGGGGTCTGCCAGCCGTGGACGTAGACGTGGATGTCGGTGGCCCAGGTGGGGAGGGGGAGGGCGGTGGCGAGGTGGTCGGCGACGCGGTTGACGGGGACGGGGGTGCCCTTGCCCGTCGTCAGGCGGCCCTGTTGGTCGAGATCGATCTCGGCGGGCTTCGGGAGGGGGGCGGGCTTACGTCGTTTCACGAGGCCAGGTCCAGTCTGCTGTCGATGCCGCAGTTCAACCCGTACGTGAGAGCCAGCGGGTTGTGGTACTTCTCGGCGAAGTCCCGTACCAGGGACTGGCTGATCTCCCCGGCGGTGCGCTCGCCCGCGAGGTACGACTCCAGGAACCCGTACGCGTACTCCGCCGCGAACACCTGCGGTACGTCGATCTGCGGGGCCAGCACCCCCACCGCGCCCATCTCGATCAGCTCCTGGCCGAGGTGCTTGAGCGCGTTGGGGGCGCCCGCCCGGCCGGTGTGGCAGGCGTTGAGGAGGACGAAGGGCTTGAAGCGGGCCTGCGAGGTGCGCGGGATGCCGAGGCGCTGGAACTCGACGGCGGGGCCGTCCACATGCTCGTCGTCGGTGAGCCGTACCGACAGGCAGGTCCCCGAGGCGCCGTTGTCCGCGAAGTGGCCGTGGCACCAGAAGTACATGAGGTCCTCGGCGAGGATGCGCACGGCGAGCGCGTCGAGGAGTTCGCTGCCCTTGGTCCGTACGGTCAACCGGGTCCGGTTCTCCAGGAGTTGATGCACCTCGGGCGCCCGGCCCACCCCGTCCAGCGCCGTGTCCTTGTTGAGGCTGGTCGCCGCCCGGTCGCGCACGGCGAGCGGCGCGTGGTCCCAGGGGTGCCGGTCGTTCTGCTCGACCTGGTGCCGGTACCCGAGGAACGCCTCCCACGGCGTCCCGCACTCCCCGGGGTCAACTGCCAGCATCGGCCAGGGGAGTTGGACCTCGGAGTCGAACGTCACGCGCAGCGGCCCGGGTTGGGCCAGCGCGGCCATGAGGAAGTCGCGCACGTCGGCCAGGCGCGGGTGGTGGCCCTGGAGCAGCTTCGTCAGCAGCCCGTACCCCTCGCGCGCGAGCCGCGCCACCAACTCGTCGGTGACAGGGGCGAATTTGCTCAGGTCGACGGTCTCGGTGAGCGGGTAGCCGCCGACCTGTTCGCCGTACGAGCCGTCCGGGCTCTGGTGGTGCACGACCAGGTCGCTCCACAACGTCCGCAGCCGCACGCCGAGTTGCCACAGGGAGGTCGCCGGGGTCTCCAAGTCGGCCCGGAACCAGCCGTCCTGTCCCTTCACGACGATCTGGAGCTGCTCCGCGGTGCGGTACGTCAGGATCACGCGCAGTTCGCCGTCGCCCTGTCCTGGTGGTTCCCCCGTGTAGCCGTGGGCCGGGTCGCGGACCGTCTCCACCGCCATGTCCACCGTCATCGAGCCGGGCCCTTCCTTTCCTCGCTGACTGCGACCACCGTCTTGATCTCCTGGAGCGCGAACCCCGAGGCGTGGTCGTACATCGTGAAGTGCACCTCGTGGGCGCCGGGTTCGTGTGCGGTCAGGGCGAAGTCCAGGGCGCCGCCGGGCTCGTACTCGGCCATCGGCGGGTCGACCGTCGCCTTCGTGCGGCAGCCCGCGATGACCATCACGCGCGCCAGCTCCCTCTGCCCGCGCTGCCGTTCGAGGCGGAGTTCCAGGTGGGCGGGGGCGTCCGTGGCGGGCTCGTCGGTCAGAAGGATGACGCGGGCGCGCCAGGCGGGGCGTGCCGTGCGCAGGCGCCAGGCGAGCTCCTGGACCGTGGGGTGGTCGGCGCCGAGGGCCTCCGCGTGGCGGGCGACGACATCCTCGGGGACCTCGTCGATGCCCGACTCCAGGCAGGTGAAGGCGAGTTCGGCGAGGGCTTCGAGGGTGCTGGGATGGTGAGGGCCGAGGACGCGCGAGCGGCCGTCGTACACCGCTTCGAGGAGAGCCGTGGCCTCCCGAGGGTCGTCCAGGGTGCGCGCGACCAGGACGGCGAGGGTGGGGAGCGGAGCCTCGTAGCCGGTCGCGAAGACGTCCAGGAACCGGCCGAGGCGGACCGACTCCTCGTCGTCCTCCCGGACCGGACGGGATTCCTCGTGGACCTGTGCGATGTCCCGCGCGGTGTCGGGCAGGCCACCCGGGTAGTGGCGCAGCAGCTCCGCGAAGACCTCCGCCGCCTCCTGCCGCGCGCCGTCCTGGAGGAGGGCGTGCGTGAGGACCGGGAGCAGGCGCAGCGCGTACCAGTGGCCGGGGCCGAAGGTCCGGCGGGCGTGCTCGACCAGCTCGCGGGCCGTCCGCACGGCACGTCCCGGCACCCCGGCGTCGGCCGTCAGCCAGACGAGGAGGCCGCGTACCCAGAAGATCCCGGGGTGTTCCTCGGGGAGTTCCGCCTCGCAGCGCGCGAGGTGCTCCGTCAGGAGCTGGGCGGCGCGCCAGGTGTCTCCCGCCTGCCAGCAGACACAGGCGAGGACGATCCGCAGGTCGAGCGTCCTCGGATGGCTCTCCCCCCGTACCCGCTCGCTGTCCGTCAGCAGCGCCTCGGCCTCCCGCAGGCAGCGCAGCCGGTCCCCGGAGCGGCGCAGTGTCCACACGAGGGACCTGCGCAGGTCGAACACGTCGGCGTGGTCGGCGCCGGAGGCCCGGGTCCAGTCGGCCAGCAGCTCCGTACGCTCCCGCAGAGCGAGCGCGGTACGGCCCTCCGCGAAGTGCACCTGGGCGAGCCGACCGCGCGCGGTGAGGGTCTGCCGGTGAGCGGGGCCCAGGACCCGGGCGCAGTCCGCCACCAGCCGCTCGGCCGTCTCCTGGGTGCGCGCCGCCTCCGCCGGAGTCGACGACGTCCAGACGAGGTACTGGCGGACCCCGAAGGTGCGGACGTGGTCGGGACCGTGGATGCGTTCGTGGTCGGACAGCAGGGCCTTCAGGTCGCGCAGCGCTCCGGTGCGGTCCCCGGCGTACCGCCTGCTCTCGGCCAGGGAGACCCTGGTGGCGAGGGTGTCCCGGTGGTCCGCGCCCAGCACCCGCGTGCGGTCCGCCACCAGGTCCTCGAAGGCGGCGACCGCGCGCTCCAGGTGCATCCCCTCCCGCAGCGCGGACGCCAGCGACTCGCGGGCGTCCAGCGCGAGATGGTGGTCCGGTCCGCCGAGCCGGGTACGGATCTCCACCAGTTCCTCGAACCCGATGATCGCGCGCTGGTGCTGACCCGACCGCATCCACGCGTGGGCGAGCTGCGCGCGGACCCCGACGGTCGTGACGTGCTCGCGGCCACGGACCCGGGACTGGTCGGCGAGCAGCGCCTCGGCCAGCGCCGCCGCCCGCTGGTAGGCGCCCGCCGAGCAGTGTCCCCACACCAGGTCGCCGCGGAACGTGAGCACGGACGGACGATTCGGGCCGCCGCGCCGGACGGCGTCCGCCACGACGGCCTCCAGCAGGGCCAGGGACTCCGCGTGGGCGCCGGCGGTGCGGCGCACCAGGGCGAGGTCGCGGCGGGCCCGCAGCGTGCGCGGGTGATCGGCGCCCCGCAGCCGGGTCCAGGACGCCACGGCCTCCTCGTAGAGGACGGCGGCCCGCGCGTGATCGCCCGCCGCCGAGCAGGAGTTGGCCAGGTTCTCGCGGATCAGGAGGGTGTCCGGCGCCTC
Source organism: Streptomyces saintjeani (assembly GCF_055409605.1). Classification (NCBI taxonomy): domain Bacteria; kingdom Bacillati; phylum Actinomycetota; class Actinomycetes; order Kitasatosporales; family Streptomycetaceae; genus Streptomyces; species Streptomyces saintjeani. The sequence goes on from NZ_CP189624.1 coordinate 5,430,536, forward strand.
GGCGCCCAGGATGCGGCAGCGGTCGTCGAGCAGCGCGGAGAAGTCCGCCACGGCGTCCGCGTGGTCACCCGCGCCCAGTCTGGCCAGAGCGAGTCCGTTGCGGGCGTGGAGTGTCTCGGCGGCCTCCGCGCCGAGCACCCGGGCCCGGTCGGCCACCAGGTCGGCGGACGCCGACACGGCCTGGCGGAACTCGCCGGCCGAGCGCATCACCCAGGCCCGCCAGCTCCTGGTGTGCAGGGTCCGCGGATGGTCGGGACCCAGGAGCCGGGCCCGGTCGGCGGTCAGGGCGTCGAAGATCTCCGCCGCCTGCCGGTGGTTCCCGGCGGCCCGGTGCGCCTCCCCGAGCCGCTCGCGCGTGTAGAGGGTGGCGGGATGCGCCGGTCCCTGGAAACCCTCGCGGTCGGCGGCCAGTTGCTCGAAGAGGAGCAGCGCCGTGAGGTGGTCGTCCTCCTCCAGGTACACCTCGGCGAGGTCCGACCGGGCGTTCAGGACGGTGGGGTGGCCGGGGCGCAGGAAACCGGCGAGATCCGCCAGCAGGCGCCGCAGCCCCTCGACCGCTCCGCGGTGGTCACCGGCCAGCTGGCGGGTCCGTGCCAGGTACTGGCGGGTGTTCAGGCTGCGCGGGTGAGCGGGACCCAGGACGCGGGTGCGGTCCTCGACGACCTTCTCGAAGATCTGGATCGCCCGCGCGTGGCTCCCGTTGGAGCGGTGGGCGAAACCCAGGTTGGCGTGGGCCGTGAGGGTGTCGGGGTGATCCCGGCCCTGCACGCGGGTACGGACCTCGACCAGCTCGGTGCGCTCCCGGATCGCCGCGCGGTGGTCCCCGGCCAGCTGCCGGGTGAAGGCGAGATCACCCCGGCAACGCAGCGTCTCGACGTGGTGCTCTCCCCGGACGCGTACGAAGTCGGCGATCAGCTTCTCGTAGGCGGTCGCCGCCCGGCCGTGGTCGGCGCGGTTGCGGTGGGCCGTGGCGACGTCGTCACGGAAGTCGAGCGTCGCCGGATGGTCGGGGCCCTGGAAGCGGGCGCTGTCCGCGGCCAGGGACTCGAACTCGGGAAGCGCCTTGTGGTGACCCTCCGCGCCGGCCAGGGCGTAGGCCAGTTGCTGACGGCAGCGCAGGGTGTCGGGATGGTCGGGTCCCTGCACCCGGGTGCGGTCGGCGACCAGCGCGCGGTACCGCGTCACCGCCGTACGCGGATCACCGGCCGCCTGGTGGGCGGCGGCCAGCCAGCCCCGGCAGTTCAGCGTCTCGGGGTGGTCGGCGCCGCGCGCCGTCACCCGTGCCGCCACGGCCCGGGCGTACAGGTCCAGGGCCTTGCGGTGATCGCCCGCGGCCTGGTGGGCGTAGGCGAGGTTGCTGAGGGAGGCGAGGATGTCGGGGTGGTCGGCGGGCAGGACCCGGGGGAGGACCTCGGCCAGGGACTCGAACTCCCGGACGGCGTCCGCGTGACGGCCGGCGCTCTGGAGCGCGTAGGCGAGACTGCTACGGGCCGTCAGCGTCTCGGTGGCCTCGGGGAAGAGCCGCTGCCGGTGGGCGACCGTCGCGGTCAGCTCGGTAACCGCCCGGGTCACTTCCCCCGCCTTGCGATAGGCGTAGGCGAGGCGTTCACGGGCAGTGAGCGTCTCGGGAGCCTCGGCGCCGTGCAGCCGGTGACGGTCGAGATAGACGTCCTTGCACAGCCCCAGGGCCTTGGCGGGATCACCCGCCTTGGCATGTAGCTCCGCCAGCAGGTCGCGGTCGGTCAGGGTGACGTCCGCGTCCTCGCCGTGCAGGACGCTGTCGGCCTCCGCCACCTGGGTCATCAACGGGATCGCCAGGACGTGCTGTTCCCGGGAGATCAGCTCCGCCGCACCCTTGCGGTACATGTCCGCCACCCGGGTGTCGGCGCTGGCGGCCGGACCGGACTCGGCGAGCGCCTGGACGTGGACGAGAGCCGTCCGCTCGGCCGACGGGTGGGCTGCGAGCGCGCGTTCCATTCCGTCGCGGGCCGTCAACGCCTCCGGGGAGTCGGCGAGTTGGAGAGAGCTGCGGACCAGCCGGTGCAGGAGGAGACCGGCCGGGGTGGAGGTGATGAGGTGGAAGTCCGTCAGGGCGTCCAGAGCCGCCTCGACCTCCCGGCGGGGCTCGGGCCACTGGTCCAGGACCTCGCGGGGTACGGCCTCCGGCGCACACCAGGCGAGGGCGTGCAGGAGCGGCACCGAGAGCGGATGGTCGTGGCGGATGCTCTCCAGGCTGGTCCGCCAGATCTGGGCGATCTTCTCGCCGACCGGGTCGGTGTCGTCGTCGAGACCCTCGGCATCGGCCAGCCGGGAGCGGTAACCGGCCAGTCCGGTACGGGTCTCGCGGAGGTAGGCACCCGCCTGGGCCAGGGCCAGGGGGAGACAGCCGAGGTCCTCGATCAGGCGTTCCGCCGTCCTGCGGTCGGCGGGAGTGTCCTCGTCGAGTCCGGCCGTCCTGCGGAGCAGGTCGTACGCGTTCTCGGGGGCCAGGACGTCCAGGGAGATCGGATGGAACTGGTCCGGCCAGCCTCTGCGGTGCCGGGTGGTGACCAGTTGGTGGCCGCGGCCGAGGAGGCGGCCCAGATAGGGGGTGAGGTGCTCCGGCCGCTCCACGTTGTCGTAGATCAGCAGCCAGTCCGTGTGCTCGTGCAGCCAGAGCAGGGTGAACTCGGCGCATTCGCTCGGCGAAGCGGTACGGGACCAGGGTGGATGGAGGTGGTGTGCCAGATCGGCCAGGCCGGTGGCTGTCCGGGCCTCCGTCTCGGCGGGGATCCGCCAGATCAAGGAGTACGGGTCCGCGCGTCGCGCGTGCGCGTAGCGCAGGGCGAGGGTGGTCTTGCCCGTCCCCGCAGCGCCGATCAGGAGGGAGACGGCGTTGTCTCTCGCGGAGGACGGTCCGCCGCCCGACAGCAACGCGTCCTGTAATCGGCCGAGTTCGGTCTCACGGCCGATGAAGGGCTCCGCCGGGAGCGGCGGGAGGTTGTGCAGACCGGGAGGAGGCGAGAGGCGCGCGGCGGCCAGACGTACGTCTCGCGGGAGCACCGTCGCGGGCTGTTCGGTGTGCGGGTCGACGGGGAGCCGGGAACCGTCGGAATCGTGCTCGGACGTCGCCGTACCGCTGTAGGGCACGGCCGGGCGCGCGGCCCGTTCGTCGACGGTGATGGCCATGTCTCCCCCGCATCCATCGCGTTGTCAACGGTACTTTGCCGCAGGGGAGTTGTCACCGCCGGTGACTTCGGAGAAACCCTTACGGGAATCCGAGGGCACCGGCGGTGTCGTGCCTCAGAGCTTTTCCGGTGTCCTGATGCCCAGGAGGGCCATGCCCTGGTGCAGGGTGCGGGCCGTGAGGTCGATCAGGAAGAGGCGGTTCTCCTTCTGGGCGGGGGTGTCGGCCTTCAGGACCAGGCACTGGTCGTAGAACGTCGTCAGGTGGCTCGCCAACTGGTAGAGGTACGCGGCGAGTTTGTGCGGCTCGTAGGACGCCGCCACCTCCAGGACCGTCTCCGCGAACTGGTCCAGGTGCAGGCCCAACGCGCGCTCGGCGGGCGCGAGTTCGAGGTCCGGGTGGGGGGTCGGGGCCGCGCCCTCCGACTTGCGCAGGATCGACTGGATACGGGCGTACGCGTACTGGAGGTAGACCGACGTGTCGCCGTTGAGGGAGACCATCTGGTCGAGGTCGAACTTGTAGTCGCGTACGGCCGACGTCGACAGGTCGGCGTACTTGACCGCGCCGATCCCGACGTACCGGCCGTTCTCGACGATCTCCTCCTCCGTGAGGCCGATCTTCTCCGCCTTGTCGCGGACTACGGCGGTCGCGCGGTCGACGGCCTCGTCGAGGAGGTCCTCCAGCTTGACCGTCTCGCCCGCACGCGTCTTGAACGGCTTGCCGTCCTTGCCGAGGATCGTGCCGAAGGCGAGCTGGAAGGCGGTGACGTCGTCGCTGAGCCAGCCGGCGCGGCGGGCCGTCTCGAAGACCATCTTGAAGTGCAGCGACTGGCGGGCGTCGACGACGTACAGGAGGGTGTCCGCCTTCAGGCCGAAGACGCGGTCGCGGATCGCCGAGAGGTCGGTCGCCGCGTAGCCGAAGCCGCCGTCCGACTTCTGGACGATCAGGGGGACCGGGTTGCCGTCGGGGCCCTTGATGTCGTCGAAGAAGACGCAGAGCGCGCCCTCCGAGCGGACCGCTACGCCGGACTCCTCCAGCAGGCGGCACGTCTCGTGCAGCATGTCGTTGTAGCCGCTCTCACCGACGATGTCGGGGTCGCGGACCTCCATGTCCAGCTTCTCGAAGACGGAGAAGAAGTAGATCTTCGACTCGTCGACGAACTTCTGCCAGGTGGCGAGCGTGGCCGGGTCGCCCGCCTGGAGGTCGACGACCCTGCGCCGGGCGCGCGTCTTGAACTCCTCGTCGGAGTCGAAGACTTTGCGCGCGGTCTTGTAGAGGCGGTCCAGGTTGGACATCGCCTCCTCGCCGGTGATCTCGCCGTCCTTGTGGTCCAGTTCGTTCGGGTGCTCGTCCAAGTACTGGATGAGCATGCCGAATTGGGTTCCCCAGTCGCCGATGTGGTGCCTGCGGACCACGTTCTCGCCGGTGAACTCCAGGAGTTGGACCACCGCGTCGCCGATCACCGCCGAGCGGAGGTGGCCGACGTGCATCTCCTTCGCCACGTTCGGCTGCGCGTAGTCGACGACCGTCGTGCCCGGGTGGGACGCGTACGGCACGCCGAGGCGGCCGGTGTCGTCCGCGTAGCGCGCCGCGAGGTTGTCGGTGATCGCCCTGTCCGCGATGGTGATGTTGAGGAAGCCGGGGCCGGAGACCTCGATGTCCTTGATGACGGCGGAGCCGGCGTCGGGCGCCGTCAGGTTCGCGACGACCTGCGTCGCCAGCTCGCGCGGGTTGGCCTTCGCCTTCTTCGCCAGCGCGAGGACACCGTTGGCCTGGTAGTCCGCCCGGTCGCTGCGTCGCAGCAGCGGGTCCGCTCCGGCTGCCTCCGGCAGGGTGGCCGAGAGGGCGGACGCGAGGTGCTGCTGGACGGAGTCGCTCAGGGACGTGACCGAGGCCATGGGGTGGGTGCCGTTCTCCTCGTGGGGATGGATATACCCCTCCAGTATCCCATGGGTGGTAAAGCGCTTTTCGGGACGCAGGGTCACCGCCGTAAGGCGCACATAAGCGTCCACTTCGGCCGATGTGTAGGTCCGGTGTACGAATCCAGGCGCCATTGCCTACTGATCAGTTGCGGACTGTCATGTTGACCATGAAGCCCCCCACCAAGAAACTCCGGGCTGCGCTGGTCACGGCCGCTGCCGCCGGGCTCGCTCTCGTCACCGCTTCCGGTGCCTCCGCGACGCCCTCGTACTCCACCCCCTCCTTCGGTTCCGCGCACCGCGTGACCACCGCCGCCGACGGTCAGAAGTTCGACCTGCGGCTCGGCGCGTTCAACACCTCGCTGCCCGCGTCGGGCGGGACCGTCGACGTCGCCGGGTACGGGTACAACCGGGCGCAGGGCATCTTCCTCGCCTTCTGTGTCGTACCCAAGGGTGTGGTCGTCGGGCACCCTGAGACGTACACCACCCTGCCCACGCCCTGTCTCGGCGGGCGGGAGTCGACCGACGGGTCCGCCCGTCGGATCACCGACACGGGTACGGGTACCCCCGGGGTCACCCTCCCCTACCAGGAGGGCGGGTCCTTCCTGACCGACCTCAAGATCAAGCCGCAGATCGCCGACGGGGTCACCTGCGGGGTGAACGGGGTGCGGTGCGCGATCGTGACGCGGGCCGACTTCACCGCCACGGCCGACCGGTCGTACGACCAGTACATCCCGGTGAACTTCGGCTGAGGTTTCCGCATCTTCATCGGCGTCCCCCTTGAGTACTAACCGGGTACGACCTGGGGGGCGCCGATACCCGTTTTCGTGGTTTGGGTGCCTCCTGGGAGAATGGGACGGGTCAGCCGTGATTCCCCGAGGAATCCCAGAACACAGAGGACGTGCCGATCGTGGCTCAGAGCACCGAGACCACCGACTGGGTCTCCCGTTTCGCGGACGAGGTCATCGAGGAGTCGGAGCGCCGAGCCCCCGGTAAACGCATCGTCGTCGCGTCCGGTCTCTCCCCCTCGGGCCCGATCCACCTGGGCAACCTCCGTGAGGTCATGACCCCCCACCTGGTCGCGGACGAGATCCGCCGCCGGGGGCGCGAGGTCCGTCACCTCATCTCCTGGGACGACTACGACCGCTACCGCAAGGTTCCCGCCGGGGTCCCCGGGGTCGACGAGACGTGGGCCGAGCACATCGGCAAGCCGCTGACCTCCGTACCCGCGCCCGCCGGATCGGCGTACCCGAACTGGGCCGAGCACTTCAAGGCGGCCATGGTCGCGGCGCTCGGCGAGCTGGGCGTCGAGTTCGACGGGATCAGCCAGACCGAGCAGTACACCTCCGGGGTCTACCGCGAGCAGGTGCTGCACGCGATGCGCCACCGCGCCGACATCGACGCGATCCTCGACCAGTACCGGACCAAGAAGGCCCCGGCCAAGCAGTCCCAGAAGCCGCTGGACGAGGCCGAGTTGGAGGCCGCCGAGGGGTCCGGCGCGGCCGGTGAGGACGACGGGTCCGCCGGGTCCGCCGGGTACTTCCCGTACAAGCCGTACTGCGGCAACTGCGAGAAGGACCTCACGACCGTCACCGCGTACGACGACGACAGCACCGAGCTGACGTACACGTGCACCGCGTGCGCGTTCTCCGAGACCGTGCGGCTGACCGAGTTCAACCGGGGCAAGCTGGTCTGGAAGGTCGACTGGCCGATGCGGTGGGCGTACGAGGGCGTCGTCTTCGAGCCGTCCGGCGTCGACCACTCCTCGCCCGGCTCGTCGTTCCAGGTCGGCGGGCAGATCGTCGGGATCTTCGGCGGTCAGCAGCCGATCGGGCCGATGTACGCGTTCGTCGGGATCTCCGGGATGGCGAAGATGTCGTCCTCCAAGGGCGGGGTGCCGACGCCCGGGGACGCGCTGCGGATCATGGAACCGCAGCTGCTGCGGTGGCTGTACGCGCGCCGTCGGCCCAACCAGTCGTTCAAGATCGCCTTCGACCAGGAGATCCAGCGGCTGTACGACGAGTGGGACAAGCTGGTCCTGAAGGTGGAGGACGGGTCGGCGCTGCCGGGTGACGTCGCCGCGTACTCGCGGGCCGTCGGTACGGCCGCCGGTGAACTGCCGTCCACCGCGCGGGCGTTGCCGTACCGGACGCTCGCGTCCGTCGCCGACATCACCGCCGGGCACCAGGACCAGGCGCTGCGCATCCTCTCCGAGCTGGACCCGGCTCACCCTCTGGTCGTACTCGACGACGTACGTCCCCGGTACGACAAGGCGGAGGCGTGGATCAACACGCATGTGCCTGCGGACCAGCGGACCATCGTGCGGGCCGAGGCGGACGTCGATCTGCTGAAGTCCCTCGACGAGGCGGCCCAGCAGAGCCTGCGGCTGCTGCTCGACGGGCTGGCCTCGAACTGGTCCCTCGACGGGCTGACCCACCTCGTGTACGGGGTACCCAAGGTGCAGGCCGGGTTCTCCGCCGACGCGACGCCGAAGGAGCTGCCGGCCGAGATCAAGACGGCTCAGCGGACGTTCTTCGCGCTGCTGTACCACCTGCTGGTCGGGCGGGACACGGGGCCTCGGCTGCCTACGCTGCTGCTTGCCGTCGGGCAGGAGCGGGTGCGGGTCCTGCTCGGGGAGTAACCGGGTAGTCCTTTGTAGCTAGCCGGCCAGCTACGTAGCTCGCTCGCGAGAAAGGGAGCCTCCTCCAGAGGGGGCTCCCTTTTTGCTGCGCGCGCTCAGCTCTCCGCTCTACGCGATGTGGTCGTCCATGACCTCCGCCGTGTGGCGGTTCTGGAAGCGCAGGACCATGCGCTTCGCCTCGGCGTCCGAGAGGGAGATGCCGTGGGTGGCCTCGACGTTGTCGCTGAACTCGCGGGGAGTGGGGTAGCTGCCGTCTATCGACTGCTTGAAGATGCCGTAGAACGACTCCTCGTCCGGCGCGGGGGGTTCCGTGCCGCCGCCCTCACCGAGCTCGCGGGTACGGCCGGGGCCCGACGGGATCGGGAACGTGCCGGTCTCCTCGGGGGAGGGCTCCTCCTGCGGGGGCTCCTGCTGGTACTGGGCCTCGTACTGTTCCGCCTGGACCTGCTGGGCGTACCAGTCGGCGTACGCGGCCTCGGGATTGTAGTTCGGGTCGTAGCCGCCCTGGTACGCGACCTCGGCGGGGGCCTTCTGGAACCAGGGGCTCGCGTCGGGGCCCGACTCGGGCTGCTCGTCCGGGAGTTGCTGCGGATTCGGCTGCGGGGCCTGCTGTGCGTCCGGCTGTGCGTTCGGTTGCTGCTCCGGTTGCTGCTGCGGTGCCTGTTCCGGTGCCGGGTTCTGCAACGGCTGCTGCTGCGCCGCCTGCCCGGGCTGTGCGCCTGTCTGCGCGGGGAGTTGAGGGCGCCGGCCCTCCGCCGCCGGGGTCAACGAGGCCGCCGTAGCCGGGAGTTCCTCCTGCTGGAGCACCGGCGCCGGGGGGAGCAGACGCGGCTCTATGCCCGCCGCCGAGAGGCCCGCCGGGGCCGTCTCCGAGAGGGGGACGCCGTACCGGGCCAGGCGCAGCGGCATCAGGGACTCCACCGGGGCCTTGCGGCGCCAGGCGCGGCCGAAGCGCGAGTGGAGGCGGGCCTGGTAGACGAGGCGGTCCTGTTCGAGCTTGATCACCTGGTCGTAGGAGCGCAGTTCCCACAGTTTCATGCGGCGCCACAGGAGGAACGTCGGCACCGGCGAGAGCAGCCAGCGCGTCAGGCGGACGCCCTCCATGTGCTTGTCCGCCGTGATGTCCGCCATCCGGCCGATCGCGTGCCGGGCCGCCTCGACGGCGACCACGAACAGCACCGGGATCACCGCGTGCATGCCGACGCCGAGCGGATCGGGCCAGGCCGCCGCGCCGTTGAAGGCGATCGTCGCCATCGTCAGCAGCCACGCCGTCTGCCGCAGCAGCGGGAAGGGGATGCGGATCCAGGTCAGGAGCAGGTCCAGGGCCAGCAGGACGCAGATGCCCGCGTCGATGCCGATCGGGAAGACGTAACTGAAGTTCCCGAAGCCCTTCTTGATCGCCAGCTCGCGGACCGCCGCGTAGGAACCGGCGAAGCCGATACCGGCGATGATCACGGCGCCGGCCACGACCACGCCGATGAGCACGCGGTGCATCCGGGTCAATTGGATCGGCGCGGCCACCCGTTACTCCCCTTCGCTTTCCTGTCGTTGCGCGCAACAGGGTGGCACATGTGTGCGGCGTACGTGTCGTCGGACCGTCAGCTCTTGACGGCGGACGCGGACGCGGACGGGGTGGCGGACGGCTTCGCCGGCGGGGTCGCCGCAGGTGAACTCGGCTGCGCCGGACCGCCGTTGGCCTTCTTCACCGCCGCAACGACTTCCTTCGCGGTCTGCTGCGCGAGCTTCATCAACTCGGCCGGGTCCGGGGCCTTGTCGCCCGCGAAACCGGCGCCGTTGTAGTCGACCGTGACGACGACGTTCTCGGTGCGCGTCACCACCGTCTGCTGCTTGAAGGCGCCTTCCTTCTTCTTCTGGTCGTAGCTGACGGCCGTCGCGGCGTCGCCTATCCCGGCCGCCGCGCTCGACTTGACGTTCGTCGCGCCCTGCACCGACTTCGCGTCGTCCAGCTGCCGGGTGAAGTACTTCTGCGCCTGCTGATCGGCGTCCCCGGCAACGGAGTTGGAGTCGAAGCGCAGCAACGAGACGCTGAGCCAGCGGTACTGCGAGCCCTTCACACCGTTGTCGCTCAGGCTGTCCCAGGTGCAGCCCGAGCGCGTGCCCGCCTCGCCCGACGCCGACTTCTTGCCCGACTTCGCCTTCGGGACCGTGTCGTCGAGGGTGTCCTCCGACAGGGCCTTGCAGGCGTCCGGCAGCGTGGCGTACACCGCCGCCTTCAGCGTGGGGGACGGGGAAGCGCCGTCGGACGGCGTCGTCGCCGTACCCCCGGAGGACGACTGCTGGGAGTCCCCCGCGTTCGCGGCGCTGCCGCCACCGCCGTCCGAGTCCGAGGAGCAGCCCGCCGCGAACAGCAGCACCGGGAGTGCCCCTGCCGCGAGAGCGCGGTTCAGGCTCCGGGCACGCTTCGTCCGCCGGTCGTGCTGGTCTTCTCGCTGGGCTCGTCGCTGCATGGTTCCTTCACTCATGACGCTTGTGGTTCCTGCGGGTCTGAACGGGTCCGAGGGGCCACGGTACGCGGTGAAGAAGCTGTGCGGTCTCCTTTCGATCTCTTCGCGGGTGGGCGCACGGCGGGTGCCGGGGCCGTCGGTCAGCCGAGCCTGTCGGCCAGTTGAGCCGCGAGTTTCCGGGCCTTGTCCTGCATTTCCTCGCTGTCCGGGGCCGTGCCGAGGGTCGCCGGCTGCTCCTCGTACTGGACCGTCACGATCACGTTGGACGTGCGGAACGCCACAGTCACCGTGCGCTGCTTGGCCGTCGAGCCGGAGCTGGTGAGGGCGTCGTCGATGAACGCCTCGTCGCCGAGGTCGTCCAGGACGCGGGGCTGTACCTCTGCGGTAGGGGTGGTGGGGGAGGGGGACGCGCTCGTGCTGGGGGAGGCGCTGGAGGCGGGAGTACCACTGGGGGTGGGGGTACCGGGGGTACTTGAGGGGGAGGCGAGGGTCGGGGTCGGGCTCGGGGACACCGGGGCCGGGAGGTCCGCCGCGTCCTGCTTCTTCGCGAACAGCGTCTGCGCCTGTGTGTCGTCGCTCACGGCGTTGTCGTACGAGACCACGCGCTCGAAGTCCACCGACAGGTGGTCCGTCGCCGCCGTCGACTCCACCTTCCAGCGGCAGCCGACCCGGCGGTCCGTGTCGTACGTCAGGGTGGGGGTACCCGCGTACGCCTTCTGCTGCTGCGCCGGGTCCATGAGCTGCTTGATGCCCGGCAGGAGGGCGTCCAGCGTGCCTCGGGCGACCGCGCCGCACGCCTCCGGGAGCGTCGCGTACCGGCCCGGCTGCGCCGCCGCGCTCGTCGTACCGCTGTCGCCCGGGTTCGAGTTGTCCGTCGAGCCGCCGCCGCCCGAGCCGCCTGTGCAGCCGGCCAGCAGCGCCACGAGAAGGGCTGCCGCGCCGGGGACGTACGCCTTGCGCTGCACGGGGGCTCCTTAAGGGTGATCCCTGCGAGGGTTGTGCCGGTGGGGGGTTCCAGTGTCCCCCGCCGGGAATTTCGGTTGCCGGGCGAGGGTGGCACCTGACGACAATGTGTATCGCACGCGACACCTCGGACGCCGGTCCGGCATCCGTTTCGTCGGCTCTGACGCCGGTTTTGCGTATCCGGTCCTGTGGCGTTCTTTGTCGTGTTCGCGAGCTTTTCTGTTGCTGGGGGAATGAGGAAGTCATGTCGTACGTGGAGATGCCGGGCGCGCGGGTGCCCATTCGGATGTGGACCGACCCCGCCGCCGTCGAGGACGTCGCGCTCCAGCAGTTGCGCAACGTCTCGACGCTGCCGTGGATCAAGGGGCTCGCCGTCATGCCCGACGTCCACTACGGCAAGGGGGCGACCGTCGGGTCCGTCATCGCGATGCAGGGGGCCGTGTGCCCCGCCGCGGTGGGGGTCGACATCGGGTGCGGGATGTCCGCCGTCAGGACGTCGCTGACCGCCAATGACCTGCCGGGGGATCTGTCTCGGCTGCGGTCCAAGGTGGAGGCGGCGATTCCGGTGGGGCGGGGGATGCATGACGAAGCCGTCGATCCGGGGCAGTTCCATGGGGTCGCGACTTCTGGGTGGGACGGGTTCTGGGGGCGGTTCGACGGGGTGGCCGACGCGGTGAAGTTCCGGGAGGAGCGGGCCGTGAAGCAGATGGGGACGCTCGGCGGGGGCAATCACTTTGTCGAGATTTGTGTAGATACGTCGGATTCGGTCTGGCTGATGCTGCACTCCGGTTCCCGCAACATCGGCAAGGAACTCGCCGAGCACCACATCGGGATCGCGCAGAAGCTGCCGCACAACCAGGGACTTGTCGACCGGGACCTTGCCGTCTTCGTCTCCGACACCCCGCAGATGGCCGCCTACCGCAACGACCTCTTCTGGGCTCAGGAGTACGCGAAGTACAACCGGACGCTGATGATGGCCCTGCTCAAGGACGTCGTCCGCAAGGAGTTCAAGAAGGCCAAGCCGACCTTCGAGGCGGAGATCTCCTGCCACCACAACTACGTGGCGGAGGAGCGGTACGACGGGATGGACCTGCTGGTGACCCGCAAGGGCGCGATCCGGGCCGGGTCCGGGGACTACGGGATCATCCCGGGGTCCATGGGTACGGGGTCCTACATCGTGAAGGGGCTCGGGAACCCGCTCGCCTTCAACTCCGCGTCCCACGGGGCCGGTCGGCGGATGAGCCGCAACGCCGCCAAGCGGCGGTTCTCCGTCGCCGATCTGGAGGAGCAGACTCGGGGAGTGGAGTGCCGTAAGGACTCCGGGGTCGTCGATGAGATTCCGGGGGCTTACAAGCCCATCGACCAGGTCATCGATCAGCAGCGGGATCTGGTGGAGGTCGTGGCGAAGCTGAAGCAGGTGGTGTGCGTCAAGGGGTGAGTACCTGAGTAGTACGGGGGTAGCCCTTGGGGTCCCGGGGAGGTTTTCCCGGGGCCCCTTCGTGCGTCGTGGGGTGTACGGAGTTACTTCGCGTGGCGTACGGCGTAGATCATGACGAAGGCGATGATGTGGATGACGAAGAAGAAGTAGGCGAGGTAGATCCAGACCTGGCGTTCGTTCTTCGTCTCCCGGGCCAGGCGGCGGAGTTCCGCGGCGCGTTCCGGGGTGACCTCGGGTGGGGTTTCCGGGGCGGGGGACGGTGTGGGCTCCGGGTGGGTCTGTGGGTCCTCTTGGTGGTCCGGCATCAGAGTTCCCGGTGGACCTTCGTGTTGGATGCCTGGGCGCGGGGGCGGAGGACCAGGAGGTCCACGTTCACGTGGCTGGGGCGGGTGACCGTCCAGGTGATCGTGTCCGCCACGTCGTCCGCGGTGAGGGGGTCCGCCACTCCCTCGTACACCTTCGCCGCCCTCTCCTTGTCGCCGCCGAAGCGGGTCAGGGCGAACTCGTCCGTCTTCACCATCCCGGGGGCGATCTCGATGACGCGGACCGGCTTGCCGACGATCTCCAGGCGGAGGGTCTCCGCGAGGACGTGGGCGCCGTGTTTCGCCGCGACGTAGCCGGCGCCGCCCTCGTACGTGCCGTGGCCCGCCGTCGAGGAGACGATCACGATCGTGCCGTCGCCGCTCGCCTCCAGCTTGGGGAGGAGGGCCTGGGTGAGGTTCAGGGTGCCGATGACGTTCGTCTCGTACATCGTGCGCCAGTCGTCCGGGTTACCGGTCGCCACCGGGTCGCTGCCGAGGGCTCCGCCCGCGTTGTTGACCAGGACGCCGATCCTCTCGAACGCCGTCGCGAACTCGTCCACGGCCGCGCGGTCCGTGACGTCCAGGGTGTACGCCGTCGCCGCGCCGCCCGCGTCCGTGATCTCCTTCGCCAGCGCCTCTATCCGGTCCTCCCTCCTCGCGGTGAGGACCACTCGGTAGCCGGCCTCCGCCAGCTTGCGGGCGGTCGCGGCGCCGATACCGCTGCTGGCGCCGGTGACTACGGCGATGCGGGACGCGGGGGAGGGCATGTACGACTCCTGGGGTGGGGCGGGCGTGGCTCTTCCAGGGTAGGTGGGGGTGGCTGTGGTTTGTCGGGTGTGCTTCACCTGTTGGGCGGTGCCTGTCCTGTGGGGTCTGTGGGATACATCCCCGTACGACCTTCGGTGGACCGAGGAGTGATGTATGCGCAGGGTTCTGACGGCTGTGGTGGCTGTGGTGGCGGGTTCGGTGTTCGGGGGTGGGGTGGCGGTGGCTGGTCCTCAAGGGGGAGGGGTATGGGGGGTGGCTCCTGAGGCTGACCTCTCGTATCACGGGGCCGCTGTCATGGGCGGGGGGCGGATGGAGGTGCGGGTCGCTCCGCGCAATCACGGGCCCTCGGGCGTTGCCGACTCCGCCGTGCGGCTGCGGTGGTCCGTGCCGCTTGCCGCGGGGACGCAGGGGTTGCCCGGTGGGTGTGTGCGGGTGGGGACCGCGGAGGTGGTGTGCCGTACGGGGGCGCTCGCGGCGGACGCGGCGGGGGAGCGGATCGAGGTGGGGGTACGGCTGCGGGGGCGGCCCGAGGAGGTCGTACTGGAGGTGGAGACGGTGTGGAGCGGGGGGACGGTGGACCGGAACCGGGAGAACGATCGGCAGCGGGTGTTGGTGCTGGATACGGGGGACGTCTACTACTTCTGAGGGACGGGGGCGCGGGGTCTCGGAGGCGGGGCGCTTCTGCGGTGCGGGGCGGTGGTGTGCCTCTTCACGCCTCCCCGCGTCAGGTTTTCGGCCTGCTCAAGGCTCCGCGTCGAGTTCCCGGCCTCGGGCCGTCCGCCTCAGCCGTCGGTCCCTCAAGCCGTTCGGTGGGTTTCCTCCGTGTCGTAGTTCTGCCGGGCCGCGTGGACCTCGTCCATGTGGGTTTCCGCCCAGTCCTTCACGGCTGTGAGGAGGTGGGCGAGGCTGTGGCCCAGCGGGGTCAGTTCGTAGTCGACCCGGATCGGGACCGCGGGGGTCAGTTCGCGGGTGAGGATGCCGTCTCGTTCCAGGGCGCGGAGCGTCTGCGTGAGCATCTTGGGGCTCACGCCGGCCAGTTTGCGGGCCAGGCCGCTGTAGCGGAGGGGGCCGGGGGCCAGCGCGCAGACGACCAGGCTGGCCCATTTGTCGCTGAGGCGGGCCAGGAGCTGGTTCGTGGGGCAGCCCTTGATGAACGCGTCGTACTCGTCGCGTGCCTGAGCGCGGCGCTGGGCCGCTGTCATGGTCGCCATGGCTCACCTTCCGGGGAGGTACGCACTCCTGGGTAACTACTTCCCGTCGGATAGTAACTGTTCCTAGGGTCGTGGCAGCGAGTCGGGGGAGATTCCCCAAGTCGACCTGGAAATAAGGGAGTTGCTGTCATGCGTGCTGTCGTGGTCCGGGAGTTCGGCGGTCCGGACGTCGTGAAGGTCGTCGAGACCGAGGTGCCCGAGCCGGGTGCGCGGGAGGTGCGGATCAGGGTGGGCGCCGCCGCGCTGAACCCCGTCGACGTCGCCGTACGGAGTGGGATGTTCGGGGGTGCCGGGAAACAGGTGGGGCTCGGGTGGGACGTCGCCGGAGTGGTGGACGCGGCCGGGGTCGCGAGCGTGTGGGCGCCGGGCGACCGGGTCGTGGCTCTCGATCACGGGATCACCCGACCGCTGGGCGCGCAGGCGGAGTTCGTGGTCGTCCCCGTCGACGCGGTCGCCGTCGCGCCGGTCGGGGTCGACGAAGTGCCCGCGTCCACCTTGCCGTTGAACGGGCTGACCGCACTCCAGGGCCTGGACGCGCTGGAGTTGAGGGCCGGGCAGTCGTTGCTGGTGACCGGGGCCGCCGGGGGTGTGGGGGCGTTCGCCGCTCAACTCGCCGCGCATCGGGGGGTGTCGGTGACGGGGCTCGCGCGGGAGCGGGACGCTGAGTACGTCCGGGGGCTCGGGGGCGTGGAGTTCACCGCTTCCGTGGAGGGCGGGTTCGACGCGGTGTTCGACACGGCCGTGCTCGGGGAGACCGCGCTGGGGTGGGTGCGGGACGGGGGCGTCTACGTGGGGGTGATGCCGCAGGGGGAGCCCGCTTCCGTGCGGGGCGTCCGGACCTCCGCCGTGCAGGTCGTCGCGGACGGGGCGCAGTTGGCCGGGCTGGTGAAGTTGATGGAGGAGGGCGTGCTGACGACCCGGGTCGCCGGGACGTACACGCTGGAGGAGGCGGGCGCCGCGCACGCGCGGTTCGCGGAGGGCGGGGTCGGGGGGAGGCTCGTGCTGGTTCCGTAGGGGGATGGTCGTACGGCTTCAGCCGAGGGCCTGGACGTACGCCTCCGGGGGTACCCCCGGGGTATGCCGGTCAGCTCCGCGTACGGTGCGCCCCCGTCCTCGTCCCACTGGAAGGTGACGTTGATCGCCGGGTGAGGGATCACTCTGGAGGTGTACGCGGTAGGAAGGTCCCAGTCGATCAGCCAGTACCGCTCGATGTATGGGCGCAGGGGCGGCGCGGGGTGCCGGCGGCGGAAGTGGACGTGGGTGAGGAGGGTCGCCGGGTCGACGATGCCTCGGGTGTCCTGGGGGGCCGCCATGGGGGGATCGTATGCCTGGGAATACCGCTGGAGAGGGACGCGTTTCGGCGGTATAGTTCAAGCGTCAACTACTTGGAGAGTGAGCGGGCATGCAGTTCGGGATCTTCACCGTCGGGGATGTCACGCCCGACCCCACGACCGGGCGGACGCCGAGCGAGCGGGAGCGGATCAAGGCGATGGTCGCCATCGCCCTCAAGGCGGAGGAGGTCGGGCTCGACGTCTTCGCGACCGGGGAGCACCACAACCCGCCGTTCGTGCCGTCCTCGCCGACCACCATGCTCGGGTACGTCGCCGCGCGGACCGAGAAGCTGATCCTCTCCACCTCCACGACGCTGATCACCACGAACGACCCGGTGAAGATCGCCGAGGACTTCGCGATGCTCCAGCACCTCGCCGACGGGCGCGTCGACCTGATGATGGGGCGCGGGAACACGGGGCCGGTCTATCCGTGGTTCGGGCAGGACATCCGCGAGGGCATCAACCTCGCGATCGAGAACTACGCGCTGCTGCGGCGGCTGTGGCGCGAGGACGTCGTGAACTGGGAAGGGAAATTCCGTACGGCGCTCCAGGGATTCACGTCCACGCCCCGGCCGCTCGACGACGTTCCGCCGTTCGTCTGGCACGGGTCCATCCGGTCGCCGGAGATCGCGGAGCAGGCCGCTTATTACGGGGACGGGTTCTTCCACAACAACATCTTCTGGCCGGCCGATCACACGAAGCGGATGATCGAGCTGTACCGGGCGCGGTTCGCCCACTACGGGCACGGGACGCCGGAGCAGGCGATCGTCGGACTCGGCGGCCACATCTTCATGCGGAAGAACTCGCAGGACGCGATCCGGGAATTCCGGCCGTATTTCGATGTCGCGCCGGTGTACGGGCACGGGCCCTCGCTGGAGGACTTCTCCGCGCAGACCCCGCTGACCGTGGGGACGCCGGAGCAGGTCATCGAGAAGACGCTGCGTTTCCGGGAGTACGCCGGGGACTACCAGCGGCAACTGTTCCTCGTCGACCATGCCGGGCTGCCGTTGAAGACGGTGCTCGAACAGCTCGACATGCTGGGCGAAGAGGTCGTTCCGGTGTTGCGGAAGGAATTCGCCGTGGGGCGCGGGGCGGATGTTCCCGAGGCGCCCACGCACGAATCGCTGCTGGCCGCGAAGAACTCGGCGAAGAACACCACGAACAACACCACGAACAACACCGCGAAGAACTCCGAGGAGGCCGCCGTATGAAACTCGTCGTCGTTTCCGCCGGGCTGAGCGTTCCCTCGTCCACGCGGCTGCTCGGGGAACGGCTCTCCGCCGCCGTCGAGCGGACCGTACCCGGTGTCGAGGTGGAATTCGTCGAGCTGCGGGAACTCGCCGTGGAGATCGCGCACGCATTCGTGAACGGATTTCCGGGGACCGGACTGCGGGCCGCATTCGACTCCGTCGTCGGGGCCGATGCGCTGATCGCGGTCACCCCCGTCTTCTCGGGCTCGTACAGCGGCCTGTTCAAGTCCTTCTTCGACCTCCTGGACAAGGACTCCCTCGCCGGGAAGCCGGTCCTGGTCGCGGCGACGGGCGGCACGGCCCGCCACTCCCTCGTCCTCGACCACGCCCTGCGCCCCCTCTTCTCCTACCTCCGCGCCGTCGTCCTGCCGACCGGCGTCTACGCGGCCTCGGAGGACTGGGGCGCGGAGGGCCTGCCGGCCCGCATCGAGCGGGCGGCCGGGGAACTGGGCGCGCTGCTCCAGGGCTCCTCCGGGGTACGGCCGCCACGGCCCAGGGACGAGTTCGCCATCGACGTACCGTTCGCGGAGCGGCTGGCGGCGCTCGGCGGGGGCGGTCCGGAGTGACCGTCGGCCCGTATTCGTCCTACGGACCGCGCGTTTCCGCGATTTCCGGGGTTCGGTTGTCTTCGGGACGGTGAGAGGCAGGTAAAAAGGGTGATCGTCATGCCGGTCGTCGCGGTGGGATAGGCGTTCGGCTTGGCAGACTGGACGGGTGCCTCAGACCGTGTTGCTTGCCGAAGACGACCGAGCCATCCGCCATGCCCTGGAGCGGGCGCTGACGCTGGAGGGATATCAGGTCACGGCGGTGGCGGACGGTGTGGAAGCGCTCGCGCACGCGCACAAGTCGCCGCCGGACGTGCTGGTGCTCGACGTGATGATGCCCGGGATCGACGGGCTCCAGGTGTGCCGGGTGCTGCGGGCCGAAGGGGACCGGACGCCGATCCTCATGCTGACCGCGCTGGTCGAGACCGCTGACCGGATCGCCGGACTCGACGCCGGGGCCGACGACTACGTCGTCAAGCCCTTCGACGTCGAGGAGGTCTTCGCGCGGCTCCGGGCGCTGATGCGGCGCAGCGGCACAGGTGCCGTCCCCGCCGCCCCGTCCGGCGCCGTCCCCGTGCCGAAGGAGCCCCCCGTGTCCGACCGGCACATCGAGGCCGCCGGCCTGCGGATGGACCCCCAGGCCCGCCGGGCCTGGCGCGGAGCGCGGGAACTCGAACTCACCCGGACCGAATTCGAACTCCTCGAACTCCTTGTCCGGAATTCGGGGATCGTCCTCGACCATTCCACTATTTACGACCGTATCTGGGGATACGACTTCGGCCCCGGTTCGAAGAATCTCGCCGTCTATGTGGGATATCTGCGGCGGAAACTCGACGAGCCCGGTGCACCTCAGCTGATTCACACCGTCCGAGGTGTGGGGTACGTCCTCAGGGAGGACTGAGTGGACCGGCTGCGCCGGCTGCTCGTCCACCGGCGTCCGGGGCTCGCCGCGCTCGGTACGACGTTCGCCGTGTCGTTCGCGGCGGTCACCGCGGTCGTGACGATGCTGGTCGGCATCCTGTCGTACAACGCCGCCGCGCGGCTCGTCCGGGTCGACCAGCAGACCGTGTTCAGCGAGGTCGTCCAGGACCTGCGCGACGAGGTCCGGCAGCAGAAGATGACGCCGGAGGACTTCTCGTCGTCCGCGCCCGGACACGACCTGGTGCGGCCCGCCCGTACGAACGTGCAGGTGCTCGGTTCCGGCGGCCAGGTCGTCGACCCCGGCCAGCCGAAGCTGCCCGTCACCGACGCGGACCGGGAGATCGCGGCGGCCAAGGTCTCCGGAACTCTCGTCGAGCACAAGGACGTCGACGTCGGCAACGACGTCTACCGCGTCGCCACCGTCTCCCTCGGGCGGGGCTGGGGCGCCGTCCAGGTCGCCCAGGAGTTCAGCGGTACCGAGGACTTGCTGCGCAACCTCCAGCAACGCACCTTCCTCCTCATGGGAGTTGTCGTCACCGCCGCCGGGCTTTTCGGCTGGTGGCTGGCCCGCCGGATCACTCGGCGGCTCGTCGTCCTCACCATGGCCGCCGAGGACGTCGCCCGAACTCGCAGGCTGGGCATCCAGGTTCCGGTCACCGGGTACGACGAGGTCGGGCGGCTCGGCCGCGCCTTCGACCGTATGCTCGGGCGGCTCGCGCAGTCCGAGGAGGACCAGCGCCGGCTCGTCCAGGACGCCGGGCACGAGCTGCGTACGCCGCTGACCTCACTGCGTACGAACATCTCCCTGCTGCGCCGGATAGACGAACTCCCGCTCTCCACAAGGGAAGAGCTGGTCGCCGACCTCGGGCAGGAGGCGCGCGAGCTGACCGACCTCGTCAACGAGCTCGTCGACCTCGCGGCGGGGCAGTCCGACACCGAGCCGCCCCAGCGGGTCGATCTCGCGGACATCGCCGAGGAGGTCGCCGGGGTCGTACGGCGGCGCAGTGGGCGCGACATCGTCGTACGCGTCAGTGGTGACACGACGACCGACGGGCGGCCGGGGCTGTTGCAGCGGGCCGTGTCCAACCTGGTCGAGAACGCGACCAAGTTCGACCGGGACGGGAAGGGGCCGATCGAGATCAGCGTGACCGGGCCCGCGCGGCCCGGGACCGTGCGGGTCGAGGTGCTCGACCGGGGGCCGGGGATCGCGGAGGACGATCTGATGCGGGTGTTCGACCGGTTCTACCGGGCGGCTGATGCGCGGTCGTTGCCGGGGTCGGGGCTGGGGCTGTCGATCGTGCGGGAGGTGGCGTTGTCGCATGGGGGGACGCCGTACGCGCATCGGCGGGCCGGGGGTGGGTCGGTGATCGGGTTCACGGTCGGGGGTGGGTGAGGGGTCGGCGACAGGGCCGGGTGGGGGTTCGGTCGGTGTGAGGGGTGGGTGAGGGGTCGGACGGCGTCAGGCCGGGTGAGGGGTCGGTCGGTGTCAGGGGTGGGTGAGGCGGTGCAGGGCGTCGAGTACGGGGGGTGCGAGCGTGTCCGGGTGGGTGGTGTCGTGCAGCAGGTGGTCCACTTCCGGTAGCGTCACGCGGCCCGGGCCGGTGGTCTGCGCGTGACGTAGGGCTGTGGTCAGGGCGTTCGTCGTGGCGCAGGGGATCTGGGCGTCGTTCGTGCCGCATGTCAGCAGGACCCTGGTTCCCGGGCGGAGTGCTGCTGCGGCGTCCGGTGGGTGGATGGCGTCGTCGCCCCGGACGAACCGGGCGTTGGGGCCCTGGAACGCCTCGAAGAGCCGGGCGATCGCGGGGGGCAGGTCGGTGGTGTCGACCGGGCGGTGTGCGCGCAGGGCGGTGACGGCGGTGTCGATGGCCGTGTCGATGGCGCGTTGCTGGTCCGGGGTGAACTGGCCCTGCCGGGTCGCCTCGGCGACCTGGGCCTTCAGCTGGAGCGCGATCAGGTCCAGCAGGCGGATCGCCTGTGGTTGCAGGAGCGCGAGGCCCGCCGGGCGTGGGTGGACGGTGCCGCCCAGCAGGAGTGCCGTCAGGGCGCCCTCGCTGTGTCCGACGATCAGCAGCGTGTGCGGGTCGGTCTCCGGCTGGTCGCGCAACACCTCGTAGGCGGCCTGTGCCTGGCGGACGAAGGCCGGGTGGTCGAGGTTCTCCGGGTGGTCCCGGTAGGCGCCGAGTCCGGTGCGGCCGGTGCCGTACTTGTCGAACCTCAGCGTGGCGATCCCGTCCCCGCTGAGGGCGTCCGCCAGTTGGGACAGGGTGTTCGGCGTGTACGTGGGGGGCTGGTTGCCGTCGCGGTCGGTGGGGCCGCTGCCGGGTAGTAGGAGGGCCGCCCGTAGCCGTTGTCCGGCGCGGTGTCGGGGGATGTGCAGGGTGCCGTATGTGGTGGTGCCGTCGGTTGTGAAGGCGATCTCGCGGGTGGTGGCGGGTACGGGGGTGGTGGCGGTGTGGGGGTGGGTGCGGGTGCGTTGTGGCTGGTCGCGCAGTTCCCCGCGCCCCTGAGGTGGGTGGGGGTAGCTGTTGGTTTGGTGAGTGCGGGTGGCGCTCGCCGGGCTCGCCGGGGTTGCCGTGGCTGTGGTCAGTGCCAGCACAGCTGCTGCTAAGTGGCGGAGCATCGGGGCACCTCCCTTCAGGCCAGGGCCTTTTCGACCAGGGCGACCGTTGCGCGGGGGTCGTCTACCTGGAGGACCAGGCGTGTGTAGCGCTCGTCGGCCAGTTCGATCACTACGGCCTTCGACGGGTCCTTGACGTCCCAGAAGATTTTTTCGCCGTCCTGGTGGAAGGTGCCTGCCGTGATCACGCCGGGGACGTGGGAGCCCGGCGCGCGGATTCCCTTGGGGTCCGTGGTGATGCCGGGGTCGGCTGTCGCGCCTCGGACGTTGGTCAGGGGGATCGTCAGGCTGCTCTTGAAGGCCCAGAGCTTGTCGAGGCCCTCGATCACGACGACCAGGTCGTCGCCGTCGATGCGTATCAGTGCCATACCGGGTTCCCTTTTCAGGTGAGAGGGCCGAGGTGCCGGGTCAGTGCGGTGGCGACGCCGTCGGGGGTGCCGCGCAGGAGGATGCCCAGCGCGGCGGCGGTGAGTGCGGCGGCCAGGTCGGCGGGGACGCCGAGCGCGTCGGCGATCGCCCGGTCGACGGTGGCCAGCGCGGCCGTCACTTCGGACGCGACCTCCTCGTCGACCGGGGCGCGTTCGACCGCCGCGAGGAGCAGCAGGCCGAGGTCGGCCGACGTGACGAGCCGCAGTACGGTCGCGGCGTCCGGTGCGCCGGCCAGGGCGTCGAGCAGCGGGCGGACGTCGTCGGCGAGGTGGCGGCGCAGCGCGATCAGGTAGAGGCCGCGTTTGCTGCCGAACGTCTTGTACAGGCTGTTGCGGTGCACGCCGAGGTGGCTGACGAGGTCGTCGACGGACACGCCGTCGTACGCGCGCCCGCCGAACAGGTCCACGGCGGCGCGTACCGCCTCGTCCTCGTCGAATGCTCTTGGCCTGCCCATGCCCTCTACGGTAGACAGTTGAGGAACGATCGGTCAAGAACGATCGTTCCTTAATCGGTCTCGTACCTGGGAGGGATGTGCGCGTGTACACCGAGGCGGAGGCCGCTGTGCTGGCGGCGGTCGATGAAGCGGCGTTGGGGCGGACCTTGATGGAGCTGGTCGCCGTGCCGAGTGTGACGGGGAGTGCGGCCGAGTCGGAGATCCAGCGGGTGCTGGCGCGGAAGCTGGAGGGGCTGGGGGCTGCCGACGTCGATCTGTGGGCCATGGATCTGGGGGAGTTGTACGCCGATCCGGGGTTTCCCGGGCTTGAGGTGGAGCGGGACGAGGCGTGGGGGCTGGTGGGGTACTTCGGAGGGCCCGGGGAGAGCGGTGCGGGGAAGCGGGCCGGGCTGATACTTCAGGGCCACGTCGACGTCGTACCTGCGGGGGACCCTGGCGCCTGGGACGGGGACCCCTTCGTGCCCCGGGTGCGGGGGGATCTCGTGTACGGGCGCGGGGCCTGTGACATGAAGGCCGGGATCGCCGCGCAGCTCGCCGTGCTGGGGGCCCTGCGGGAGTCCGGGGTGCGGCTTCGGGGGCGGCTCGGGGTGCACTTCGTCGTGGGGGAGGAGGACGGGGGGATCGGGGCGTTCGGCACGTTGAAGCGGGGGCACACCGGGGGTGCCTGCGTCATCTCCGAGCCGACCGGGGGGACCGTCGTCACCGCCAACGCCGGGGCGCTGACCTTTCGGCTCGCCGTCAACGGGCTTGCGGCGCATGCCAGTTCGCGGGAGCAGGGGGTGAGTGCGGTCGATGCGTTTCTGCCGGTTCACCGGGCGCTGGGGGAGCTTGAGGCCGAGCGCAATCGGGACGTCGATCCGTTGCTCGCCGAGTACCCGATTCCTTACGCGCTCTCCGTCGGGACCGTCCGTGCCGGTGACTGGGCCAGCAGCGTGCCGGATCTCCTTGTCGCCGAGGGGCGGTTGGGGGTGCGGCTCGGGGAGGAGCCCGCGCTCGCGCGTGCCGCGTTCGAGGCGCGGGTCGCCGAAGTCTGCGCCCGGGACGCGTGGTTGAAGGACCACCCCGTGGAAGTCACCTGGCCCGGAGGGCAGTTCGCCAGCGGACGGCTTCCCGCCGGGCACCGGCTCCTGGGCCTCGTCCAGCGCGCCCACGCCGACGCGAACGGGGGTGCCGTACCGCGTGAGCGCGGCGCGACGTACGGCAGCGACCTCCGCCATTACGCCGGGGCCGGGATTCCCACGCTCCAGTTCGGGCCCGGGGACATCGGCGTCGCGCACAGTGCGCGGGAGGCGGTGTCGGTGAGGGAGACGGTGGGGGTGGCCAGGGCGCTGGCGCTGGCGGTGGTGCGGGAGCTGGGGACGGTGTGAGGGGCGGCGCGCACTCCCCCGTACGGCGCGCACTCCGACGTACCGCGCGCTCCGGCGACGTACCCCGCGCGCATCCCGACGTACCCCGCCCAGCGCCACGTACCCCGCGCACCCCCCGTACCGTACGCAGCCCGTCGTACCCGTGTAATACCTCCGAGCCACCCGCCTAGAAAGCCGCCGTCGACCCCATGGTCTGGGTACTGGTACCCGTACCCCCGGCGGATGTCCCCGCCGTGGTCCCCTTGCTCTCCGTCATGAACGTCTTCCAGCCGCCCGCCGGGGCCTGGCCGACGTCCAGGGTGCGCAGCTTCTCCAGGATCTCCGGCTTCTGGACGTCTATCCAGTCGGTGAACTGGCGGAAGGAGACCAGCCGTACGTCGGCGCCCTTCTCCTTCTCCGCGGCGATGTGCTTGAAGGCCTCCTCGACGGAGTCCATGTAGATGCCGCCGTTCCAGTGTTCGAAGTGGTTGCCGATGAAGAAGGGGGCGCGGTTGGTGGTGTACGCGCGCTCGAAGCCCTGGATGTAGGCGCCGGCGGACTGCTTGCGCCAGCCCGGGTAGTTGTGGGCCGGGGCCTTCGTGGAGTTGAGGGACTGGTTGGCCATCATGTTGTAGTCCATGGACAGGACCTCGAACTTGCGGCCGGGGAAAGGTATCGCCTGGAGCGGGAAGTCCCAGACGCCGTGTCGTTTCTTCGGCCAGACCTGGCGGCCACCCGGCGAGGACGCGTCGTAGCGCCAGCCCAGCTCACGGGCGGTCGGCAGGAGGTTGTCCTGGCCGAGGAGGCACGGCGTACGCGCGCCGACCAGCTCCTTGTCGTAGTCGAACGGCAGCGACGGAAGGTCGGTCCACCCCGTGTTCGTCCGCCACTCCTTGACGAACGCCTTCGCCTGGTCGATCTCGCTGCGCCACTGCTTGGCCGTCCACCACTTCACCGAGCCGTGCGCCTCACCGCAGAAGTGCCCGTTGAAGTGGGTGCCTATCTCGTGCCCCTCCAGCCAGGCGCGGCGGACGTTCGTGAGGGTCGCCTTGACGTGGTCGTCCGAGAGGTAGCCGATGTCGGAGGCGCCGCGCCGGTTGTTCGGCGGCTCGTACAGCCGCTTCTTGCCCTCCGGCAGCAGGTAGAGCCCGGAGAGGAAGAACGTCATGGACGCGCCGTGCTCCCTGGCGAGGTCCAGGAAGCGGGGGAAGAGGCCGTTGCCGACCTCGCCCGCGCCGTCCCAGGAGAAGACCACGAACTGCGGCGGCTCCTCGCCCGCCTCCAGCGGCACGGGCTTGGCCGGCTGGTGCGGCTGCTTGCCGGTGAACGACGTCGAGCCGTCCCCGATCGGCTTTGCCTGCGCGCTGGGACTGGCGCTGCCCTTGGGGGAGCCGCTCGCGGAGGGGCCGCCGTCCCCGGAGTCGGATCCGGAGGAGGTGCCGCAGCCGGTCAGTCCCGCTGCCGCGGCGGCGCCCGCACCGAGTCCGAGGGCTCCCCGTCGGGTGAGATTGCGCATGGAGCTGTCCCGTTCGTCGCATTGTCTCTGGTGGGTCACTCATTCAGAGGACGTATCGAACGACGAGGTTCCCGGAGAAGTTCCGGGTTTGGTAACAGGAGCAACCTTTTTCAGCCGCCGCCACAAGAGCGAACAGCCGTTACAGCAAGATCCTTACGCGCCGAACGCCTTGTCCTTACCCTTCACCGGCTTCGCACCCGCACGCAGATGCGCGGGCACCAGGTCGATCGCGGGCTCGGAGTACCCGACGGAGACGATGCGGTCCCCCTGGTACGTGAAGGTCGTCAGCGAGGCCAGCGTGCACTGCCGCTTGCGCGGGTCGTGCCACAGGCGGCGGCGCTCGACGTACGAGCGCACGATCCAGATCGGCAGCTGGTGGCTGACCAGCACGGCTTCGTGCCCGCGCGCCTGGTCGCGCGCCGCGTCCAGCGCGCCCTTCATCCGGACCACCTGGTCGACGTACGGCTCTCCCCAGGACGGCTTGAACGGATTGACGAGATGCGGCCAGTTGCCCGGTTTCCTGAGCGCGCCGTCGCCGACGCCGAACGTCTTGCCCTGGAAGAAGTTCCCCGCCTCGATCAGCCGCGCGTCGGACGCGAGGTCCAGGCCGTGCGCCTTCGCGATCGGGGTCGCCGTCTCCTGCGCGCGCTCCAGCGGGGACGCGACGACGTACGTGACGTCCCGGTTCGCGAGGTGCTCGGCGACCCGGTCGGCCATCTGCCGTCCCAGCTCGGAGAGGTGGTACCCGGGCAGGCGGCCGTACAGGATGCCGTCCGGGTTGTGCACCTCGCCGTGCCGCATCAGGTGGACGACGGTGAGTTCCTTGGCTGTGCTCATGCTGCCGTGGCCTCCGCGGCTGCTCTGGCCGCCGCCGGGAGGGCGTCGGCGATCTTCTGTACGGCGCGCTCGTCGTGCGCCGTCGACACGAACCACGACTCGAACGACGACGGCGGCAGGTAGACGCCGTTCGCCAGGAGGGAGTGGAAGAACGCGGTGAACCGGTACGACTCCTGCGCCTTCGCGTCCTCGTAGTCGCGCACCGGACGGTCGGTGAAGAACACCGAGAACATGGTGGAGGCGCTCTGCACGGTGTGCGCGACGCCCTCCTTGGTCAGCGCCTGCGAGACGAGCGCCTGGATCTGCTCCGATACGGCGCCGAGCTTGTCGTACGCCGCGTCGTCGAGCAGCCGCAGCTGGGCGAGACCGGCGGCCGTCGCGACCGGGTTACCGGAGAGGGTGCCCGCCTGGTACACCGGGCCGGCGGGGGCCAGGTACGCCATGACGTCCTCCCTGCCCCCGAACGCCGCCGCCGGGAAGCCGCCGCCCATCACCTTGCCGAAGGTCATCAGGTCCGGTACGACGCCGTCGACGCCGAACCAGCCCGCCCGGCTCGTACGGAACCCCGTCATCACCTCGTCCGAGATGTACAGCGCGCCGTTCTCCGTACACAGGTCCTTCAGGCCCTGGTTGAAGCCCGGCAGCGGCGGTACGACGCCCATGTTGCCCGGCGACGCCTCCGTGATCACGCACGCGATCTCGCCCGGGTGCAGGCGGAACGCCTCGCGTACGGCGTCGAGGTCGTTGTAGGGGAGGACGATCGTGTCGCCGGCCTGCGCGCCCGTGACGCCCGGGGTGTCCGGGAGGGCGAACGTGGCTACGCCGGAGCCCGCCGCCGCGAGCAGCGCGTCCACGTGGCCGTGGTAGCAGCCGGCGAACTTCACGACCTTCGCGCGGCGGGTGAAGCCTCGGGCCAGGCGGATCGCGGACATCGTCGCCTCGGTGCCGCTGGAGACCAGGCGGACCTGTTCCAGGGGGGCGATGCGGGCCGTCATCTCCTCCGCGAGCGCGACCTCTCCCTCGCCGGGGGTGCCGAAGGAGGTGCCCCTCGCGACGGCTTCCTGTACGGCGGCGATGACCTCCGGGTGGGAGTGGCCCAGGATCATCGGACCCCAGGAGCAGACCAGGTCCACGTACTCGCGGCCGTCGGCGTCCGTGAGGTAGGGGCCGGTGCCGGAGACCATGAAGCGGGGGGTGCCGCCGACGGCCTTGAAGGCGCGGACCGGGGAGTTCACGCCGCCCGGGGTGACGGTGGAGGCGCGGTCGAAGAGGGCCTGGGAGGCGGGGGCGGTGTAGGGGTAGGGGGGTTCGGTCATGGCCTGGGGCTTCTCCGGCTTGCTGGGGGCGGGGTGGGGCGGGGTGGAACCTTCTCAGGGTAGGCCAGGGGGTTCGGGAACTCGGGGCGGGTGGCGGGGGTTGTGAGGTGGGGATCTTGGTGCCCCGGGGGTGTCGTCCGGGTGTTCCGCGTGGGCCGGGGCAGGTGTCGGCGGGGCCCCCGTCGCCGTATCTCCGGGCAGTGTTCGGGATCTGAGAAACTGGGATCTGATACATACAGCTCACACGGGCCGTACTGAACGGGGACCGGGACGATCCCGCGGACAGGATGTTTCACCGCACGTTTCGGCGGGCGGCCGTGGGGGAGGTCACTGACACGATGATCGGGTTGCGCGGGCGGTACCGCGCGTCCTAGAAAAGCAGTCGGGTGGAGATATGCATCGCGGTGGCGGACTGGGCGAGGGGACCGATGACCTGGGTCCTCGTCGTGCCCGGCGGGGAAGGCACCGGCGCGACGCGGAGGAAACAGACGAAGCGCAGCAGACATTTCAGGCACAGAGCGAGTCCGAGGAGATCGGTCGGCTGATCCGACCCCGGACCGACCGCCTCACGGCGGGGAGCGGGAACGGTGGTCGGGTGGGCGTGACGTACAAGTACTTCGGTGCCCCCGACGGCGCTACGGCGGCCCGCGTCCCCATCTCGATGCGGCCCGAGGAACTCGGCGGCGACGAGCTGGGCATGAACGGCATGTTCACGAAGATCAAGCCGGAGACGATGGCGGCGATGGTCCTCACGGGCATCGAGGGCGTCCCCCTCCATAAAGTCCCGCCCCTCGAACTCGTCGTCCTCCACCCCGACTACGCGGTCGTCAAGCTGCCGATGACGGTCGTCGATCCCCTCCGGGACATAGGCGAGGAGGCGGTCGGGGCGGCGGCCTTCATCTGGTCGACGGTTCCTGATCGTGGGGGGCCTCGGGATGCGTTCAATGTGTATCAACTGCTGCATGAGTGGCAGGACTTCAGTCATCGGTTGCATGAGGCGGGGCATCAGCCTTATTGCTTGGTTTGGCCCTGAGCGGGGGTTTCTCGGGCGTACCGGGTGCCTCCGCCCGAAAGTGGAGGCACCTCCAAGGGGCCTGTCTGTCCGTTACTCGTACCGCTCCCACGTATGCCCGCCCCGATGCCCCTCGGCCAGCCAGCACGCGTCCTGCTGCGCGGGGCTTCTGGAGTGGCAGTGGGCCATGTGCCGGGCCTCGGCGCCACCGGCGGCGGACCAGGTGGCCCAGACCGCGCCGCCGTCCTGCGGGTGCAACTCGCGCAGGAGGGCCGCGTGGTCGCCGTGCGGGTGCTTGTCGAGTTCGCAGGTGACGAGGTCGGCGACGGGTTCTTCGTAGGCACAGCCGTGGGGGAAGGCCAGCGCGGCGGTCCGCAGGTCTTCCGGCACGGTGAGGGAAACGCGACAGGTCGTCATCACATCCACCTCTCAGTACCGGCGCAGGGCCGACGTGTTCTTCCGGCACTCGGCCCGGCTCGACTCGGGTACGACGAGTACGGCCGTCCCGTCGTCGAGCACCTGGCAGAGCTGCGCGTGCAGCACCTCCGCCTCGGCGGGGGAGAGCGTGAGGACGACGTCGGTGTCGTACACCCGCGTACGGCTCACCCACAGGTCGACGGCGATGTTCCCGTCCCCGTCCCGCCGTACGGGCTTGCTGGGCACCCGGCGGATCTGCGTCCCGCCCATCAGGCGGCCACCTTGACCCGGGTCCCGACGCGGTGACCGTGGATCACCTCGGGGCCGACGTCGATCCCGTCGAGCGCGAGGACCAGCGCGCGGCGGCGCATCCGTTGCTCGTGGGCGAGGAGGTAGGGGCGGACGCGGGCCGCGAGAGGGGTGGGGGGCCGGTGGGTGGTGCGGCGGCGGTTGAGGAGGTGGCGGGGTACGGGGATCTCGGCGCCGGCGATGCGGAGGGCGGGGCGGGGGAGGGGCGCGGGCAGGGTGGGGACGAGGAGGTGCGCGAAGCAAGTGAGGAGGAGGGCGGCGGCCTGGACGAGGGCTCGCGCGGGGCCGGGCGGGCGCCCGGTACGGTGATGCATGTTGACGCTCCTGTGAGGCGTTGGCCATGCCCCGGGGTGCCGCAGACACCGCCGGGGCGCTTGGCGTTGCGTGGTAGTCGGTTGATTACCGCGTGACACCAAGGTAGCGGGAATCTTTATGACGCATCAAGGTTGATGCGCAAGTTGGTTGGTTTGGCATATGCCTGTAGGAGGGGGCTCGCCTCGGGGACGGCGTCGAGTACCCGACAGCAACAGCCGGTGAACTACTCACCCACACTTGAGTAGCCGCACCCAGGTGGAGCGCGGCGACCGCAAGGGCGACCCTGCGCGGCAAGAAGCGCGACGTGCACCGGGCTCGCGACGTTGCGGGCGGGAAGTTCGACAACCTGGTGTGAGCTCTACAGTCGTAGGGATACGCCGACCCAACCGGGTTGCGCGTCAACGTCAATGGGTCCGCGAGGAGAGACACCTTGCCCGTGCGAAAGCCCCCCACCGCCCGTCAACGCCGCCTCGGCGCCGAGCTGCGCCGGATGCGTGAGCACGTCGGGCTCTCCCTCACCGATGCAGCCACGCTGCATCGGGTGGACAAGACCGCGATCAGCAACACGGAGTCGGCCAGGTTCGGGGTGAGTTCTGATCGGGTGCGGGTGTGGGCCACCAACTACTCGTGCCCCGATCAGGGTTACGTGGATGCACTGGCGGACATGGCCAGGGAGCGAAGCAGTTCCCACTGGTGGGACAAGTACCGGGACTCCATGGCCTCGTTCATGCTCGACCTGGTCGAGATGGAGCATCACGCCGTCGGCCTGAGGCACGTGCAGATCACCCATCTTCCGGGGCTGTTGCAGTGCGAGGACTATGCAAGGGCAGTCTTCGAAGAGGCCGTCCCGCCGCTGACTCCCGATGCACTCGACCTCCACGTCGAGTTCCGGATGCAACGCCGTTCTCTCCTCGACCGGCCGGAGCCGCCTGCCTGCTCGTTCCTCCTCCACGAAGCGGCGCTGCGGATGCTCTTCGGTGAACGCTTGGTTCTCCAACGGCAGTTGGAGGAGCTGTTGAATCAGTCCGAGCGGGAATCGGTGACCCTGCGGGTGGTGCCGTTCGCGGCTGGCGGTTTTCCCAGCGCGGGCAGTTCCACGCTGTACGCGAGCGGTCCCGTACGGCAACTTGACACCGTGCAGATCGATGTCCCATACGGCGTTGCCTTTCTGGACTCTGAGACCCACCTCGCCAACTACCGTACGGTGCTTGACAGGTTGGAGCAGCGTTCCCTGAAGCCGGGGCCGTCGCGGGACTTCATCCGCAAGATAAAGAACGATCTATGAGAGCGTGAGGACGTTGGAGATTCAGTGGCGTAAGTCGTCGTACTCCGAACAGGCGGGCAACTGCCTGGAGCTGGCCGTGGTCGACGGACAGATTCTGGTCCGGGAGAGCGACGAGCCCGGCGTGATCGTCAGCACGACGCGCACCAAGCTCGCGGCATTTCTGGCGGGGGCCAAGGCTGGGGAGTTCGACGACCTAGTGTGAGTTTGGATGGCTTCAAGCTCCTGGTAGAAATGGGCTATCAGCGATGGCCCACCAAGAGCTCGTAACGAACGGCTTCGAAAAAACTAGCTCATTTCGAAAGAGGCGTATCACTCGACCAGAACGATGAGCGCACGTTCGGTGCCGGCAGCTCTTGCTTCGAGTAGTCGGGACCGTTCGGCTTGCTGGTCGGTGGGGCAACCTCGGACTTCTCTACACATGGAGTGGTAACGCTCAGGTGCGCCTGACCAGCGGCACCAATCAGGACTTCGAGCTGAAATCCATCAGTCGTTTCGAAGTTGGCCGCAAGCCCGTTCGGGCTCGTGGCTACGATCTTGTAACCCTTGCTTTTCCAGTAACGTTCCAGAACTCCTAGAAAGCTACCTCTCCGTTCGGCAGAGATAATCGTCATGACTGAACGTTCACGGTCAATGTAGCAGCCTCCCGGCATGGAATACCGATGCGTCCATTGCACAGGAGGTTTGATCGCTGAGAATGTCTCATCCAAAATGGCGTCTGCCCTGTCAGCCGCCTCTTGCAAGTTCATCTTCGGCTCCTTCCCTGAAGACGCAGTGCCTGCCCCACCGCACGCAGAAAGAAGCAGAACCAGCACTGCGACTGCCGCACCATATTTCTTCATCGCGGCGTCTCCCTACTAACATATTCCGGGTGTCCAGCAACAATTGCAGCAATATTCCGCGCGGATATCTTGTCCTTCCCTTCCTCCGGAGAGAAATAATTACTGTGGGCGTCAATGTCGAACTTCGAGTCCCACAAGTCCGGAAGGGAAGGCTGAATCAGCTCTGGTCCGGGCAGAGTCTCAAATCTGTTGGCACCGAAAGCCTTACTCGCAGGATCTTTTCCGAACCATATATCATCGTCGCCCTGGTCGGCTATCTCCCCTCCGAGGTAAGCGCCAAGCGGCCCTCCCCCAAAGAATCCCATGGTTCCTACCACAGCTTCCTTTGACGAGGGCAGTTTAGTGACGATGTCGTTTTCAGCCGCACCCACCCAAACATGCCCCTTACCCACACCCAGGTCTTCTGCTTTGTCAACGCCGACGCCGGGGCTACCAACAAGGATGATGTCATCAGCTCCCGGAATCCCGCCAGACTCCTGCGTGGAAGCCCCCACCAATCGAGAACCATACGAATGCCCAATTGCGGTGATGTGTGGATCTGAGTTCTCATTGGTTGCCGAAATTCCACCCATAAAACTATTGTAGGCAGGTGCTCCACGCTCCGCATCATTCGTAGTCATCACGTCGATCGACTGTGGGGCGTCATAGCCGAGCCAGACTATCGAAGATGAAGAGGGATCGATCTTCTGGGCGCCTACCGCTGTTTCAAATGCACGCTTTACTGTACCGTCAGCGAATTCGGAGTTGAGCTTTGTGCCCAAGCCCGGCACATAAGCCGAAACGTTCTTTGAAGTATCAGGATTGCCGAATGCCACGATCGCTCTTCCGTTTCCTTCCAGGCCGACTCCCAGAAGAAACATGGGAGGTTGACTCCCGGCATTTAGCTTACTCTGGATACCTTGCAGTCCTTCGAGCTTCTCCTTGGCTGCGCCGCCGGGTTGACCCTCCAGCTGGGCAATAAGGAGGTGAATATTCTCTCGATTCACCTCGTCTCGAACCGTTGATGGAACTCCGTCCAAATTCCCAATTATTTCCGGAAAAGCCGTCTTGTACTCTTCACGCTCCTCATCGCTGAGGCCATCCCACCACTCCTTGCGATCTGCGGGTGATTTATTGAATGGAATGCGGTCCTTCAGGTATTCATTTGCCGCCGAGCCTACAGCGCTGACATCGGACGCAACGTCCGCCCACGTCTTGGTGTCAACGTTCAAGCCCGGAGCAGCCTTGAGCTTGTTTAGTGCTTTGCTGTACCGATCGTCAATCTCCTGGGCTTCTCTCAAAGAGTGAGAAATTCGATCGGCGATGTCCACAGCTTTACTGTAGTGAGGGTTCGGATTTTTGAATTGCGGATTGTTCGGCACGAGCCCCGGTGATTGAAATCCTTTACCGTCATCAATAAACCCGTTATTTCCCAGGACTGTGCCGCCGGGGATCGGCTCACCGGTAAGCTGGTTCTTGCCTCCGGCGGGATACGTGATGGTGCCATTCTCGTTGACGGTGTATTCCAGCGCGGCTGCTTCTTCCAGTGCGTCAGTCAAACGTCGCTTAGGAGCATCGATTTCAGACGAGAAGCCGTCGAGACTTCCAGTGATCAGACCGCACTCAACCTGAGTGTAGTGAAAATTTTCCGAAAGCTTTCGCAACTGCACCAAGGCTGCGTCTACAGCTTCGCCGGAATTAGCTTTCCGCATGGCCGCCGTTATTTGTTTGTCAATAATTTCTTTGGCCGCGTCAGCCATGGTGCTTATCTTGCGGTAGCCGTCTGCGGCCTCTGTGTACTCGGTCGGCTTGATGGATTTGAGCGTCTTGAGGTCCATGGCCCTGTATTACCTGCCCTTCCCGGAGCCATCGGCGCCGGAGGCCCCTACCTGGTTCAGTTTTGTGATCTCAGCCGAGATGTCCTGGTCCGTGCGCAGCAAGTCGTTTCCTGTCTTTCTCAGAACATCGGAAAGGCCAGCACACAACGCACTAATGTCCTTCACTCGGCGATCCCAAGACTCGTACACGCCCTGCTGTGCGGTAGATGTCAGACACCCTGCGTCGTTACCCGTTCCCACCTGCGCCTCCGTAAGCGCGACAAGGGCCTTGTCCGCGTTGTCCCGCAGGTCACCCACATCTGCTCCGGACTTGGACCATGTGGACTTGTCCGACCGTAGAGCGCCGGTGGCGGCTGTCCCTGAACCACCGGAGTCCGAGAGGTAAGAGCTCAGCTGCATATGCGCAGGCTGCCGTTCCACCGCTGCTGCTTTGAGCTGCTCCCACTCGTCCCACACCATGCGCAAGTCACTCCTTGTGTCACTAATCGTCACCGATTGGCTTGTACGGTAATCGACTTTGCGATGGTGGTTCTATCCGTACCAAGCGCCGTGCCGCGTAAGTGCCCGTACTCAGTCGGAACCGGAGGCTTGACCGTGCGGAGGGATGCTGCCGGGCATGGTGGGGGGTGGGCCGAAGCCTTGAGGCGGCGGACCAAAGCCTTGTTGGGAGGACGGAGGCCGCTGGTTCTGGGGCTGCTGAGGACTGGACGAGGTGGTAGCGCGGCGCTTTCGGACAATGACGGCTACGGCAGCGGCGGTCACGGCCAGAGCGCCCGTGCCGAGGCCGATGCCGAGCCAAGGGGTTCCGTCGTCGTCCTTGGCCACGGCTGCTGCCTTTGCCGGTTCGCTCGCCTTCGCCGATGGGGTGGGCGTGGGCGAGGCCGATTTCTCCGCTGCTGCGAGGTCGGGGAGGGGGTAGACGTTCGCCGGGCCGGGGTCGCCGGGGTTCTGGAGGGCGATGCGGGGGCGGACGATGCCGTAGCCGATGGCGTTGTTCCACTTGGCGCCGTCGACCGGGGCGCCGATCGTGTTCAGCATGACGCGGAGGATCTGGTTGTTGGTCCAGGTGGGGTGGACGGACCAGATCAGGGCGGCGCTGGCGGAGGCCAGGGCGGTGGCGTCGCTGGTGCCGTGGGTCTCGCAGAGGCCGGTCTCGCTGCCGCAGGCGTGAACCATCTGTTCGCCCGGTGCTGCCATGTCCACCTGCGGACCGAACTGGGACTCATCGGTCCTGCTGAGGTCCTTGCCCACCGCCGCTACGCCGACCACGCCGGGCGTGGCCGCTGGGTACATCACCGGGTTGCCCTTCGCTCCGCCGTTGCCGACACCAGCGAAGATCAACGAGCCCTTCCGGAGGGCGTATGCGACTGCGGCAGTCACCTCGGCTGAACTCTGCGAGATAGCCAGAGAGATATTGATGACCTTCGCATCGTGGTCAGCGGCATAGCGAATCGCCGGCGCCAAGGCCGCGTTGAAGATCTTGTTCCCCTCGGCCTGGTTGGCCGCCGTACCGCTCTTGGGCATACGGACAGGCAGGATCTTCGCCCCCGGTGCCAGACCAAAGGCTCCGTTTCCGCCCTTGTACGCACCCGTCCCCGCGATCAGTCCAGCCATCCCGGTGCCATGGCCGACGGGGTCGTAGTCGGTGTGCTCGTCACCAGGCTGGTTCGTGGCGAAGTCCTTGCCCGGGAGAACGCGTCCTGCGAGATCGGGGTTGGTGGGGTCAACGCCCGTGTCGATGACCGCGACCGTGATCCCCTCGCCGGTGCTGGTCTTCCACATCTTCTCGGCCTGCATCCCGTCCAGGAACCACTGTTCCGAACGCGTCGATCCGGCGCTCACCGCCGGAGTTCCCGCAGCGCCCACGAGCAACAAGCCCAAGGCAGTCGCCGCAGCAGCGCGGCGGGTACCACTGAAGCGCATGAGTTCCCGCTCTCCCTCTATCTCTGACGCGTCAGTCGACCACTGGTGGCACGGTGGGCCGCTGATTCCGACGCCAGGTCTCCTCGTCCTCGGTCACACCGTACGGTCGGCTGCTCGCGTTTCGCGTGTGCGCAGGAGGAGTCACCTGGGACGAGCGGGACGCAGCCCCTGCCGAGCCGTGGCCTTCTTCGGAGCGTGCCGCAGCACTTGTACCGCCTGTGATCGCGTTTCGCGGCCCTGTTCCACCCGAACCGATAACTCCGGAACTCGGCACACGCGTTCCCGCACGTCGCTGCTGAGCAGGACTGCCGCCCACGACACCGGCGTTGGATGCCGGATGGCCTCCGACAATGCCACCAGGCGAAGCCATGGAGCGAGCACCAGGAGTCATCCCCGTGGTGCTCCCCGCTCGGCCGACCGGGCTTGCCATACCGGAGGTCTGGCCCATCGGTCCCATCGAGCTGCGCCCAGGCGTGCCCTCTCCGCCCACGACCATGCCGCGCGGAATAGCACCGGTCGGCCTTCCCTCGGCGGGAAGGACCGGGCGACCTCCGATGATGCCGTTGCCCGCACCACCGGAGGTACCCGGAACGCGACCGACAGGCGTCGTGGTTCCGGCTTCCTGAGTGATCGGGGTCATGGGCATCCTGCCCACGCCGGGCCCTCGACCCTGCACGGTCGGGTTGTTGACCGGAAAGGACTGTCCGCCGCCGAACAGCGGGGAGACCGGGCCAGCCTGAGGCGTCGTGCTTCGCGCCGGGCCAAGTTCGGTGGACCCACGCGGAGTGTCCACCGGGGTCTGCTGCGGCAAGGTACCGACAGAGTCGACGGACGTCCGTACCGGAGGCAGGGTCTCAGCGGAGACGTGAGACTGAACCGCAGGGGAGTTGGAGACATGCCGCAGAGAAGCGGAGCCTGCCGAACCGGTTCCCCCTGACTGACTGTTGTCGGTGTGAACAGCCCCGGTGGTGAAGCTCCCGCCTGCGGAACCATCAGAGCGAGCCCTGACCACCGCTCCGCCGTCGACCGTGGCCACGGCCTCAGGTACGAGGGCCTCCGGCGGCGGCGGAAACTTCGGCCTCTCCAACGCGTTCATCTGCGTAGCCGACCACGCATACGACTGCGCCAGCTTCGTCATCTGCGCAGCGGCCTCCTGCCGCACCTTCTCCCGGTCGGCGGCCAACTCCGCGAGGTTCTGGGCGTACTTGGCCCTGACCGCAGGCGCGTCGGGATCGTTGTGCGCGGCGTACGCGGCATCCAGGTTGGCCTGCGCGGCAGGCGCGTCACGAGGGATGGCCGACTGGGCCAGGACGATGGAGTCCGACGCCTGCGTCAGCCAGCCGGACGCGTTCTTGCTGAACTCCGACAACCGCCACGTGGCGTTGGCGAGGTCGGAGGCCCAGTAGCGGAACGTGTCCGCGCCCTCGCCCTTCCACTCCACCTTGTCGGGACGGACCCCCAACTCCTCCGCGATCTTCGCGATCTCCTCCGCCGCCGACTCCAGCTTCGACGCGGCCGTCTGCACCATCCCGGCGTTCGCCTGGTTCAGCCACGCCAGCATCTGCTCATGACTCATGCCCTCGAACGGGGTACCACCGGAAGCCATCAGGCCACCCCTCCCACCGCGCCGACCGGCTTCGACTCCGCCCCGCTCATCGGCGACATCCCGTCATCCTCCCCGTACGACTCGCGCAGCCCACTCCGACCACCGCAGTCCATTCAACCCTCGCGTAGACCCACCCACATGAGCACTCCTACTCAGCCCACACAGCACCATCCCGGAACACCGGCACGATTCGAGCACAACCGCTCCCACCACGAACCCTTCACGCTCCTGGCCCCGTCTTCTCGCCTTCCTTGACCCCGTCAAGCTCGTCGCTCTCACGATGGGCTCCCGGAGTCTGTGGGAGGACTGTTCGAGGGGCCTGCTCTGCCCCCGAGAACCCCGTCTGAAATGCGGGTTTTCGGCTGTGAGGGGGGTGCGCAAGATCCTCAGAACGGGCATGCGAAACTTTTCACATGAGTGCCGCCAGCCGTGTGTTCCGGCGTTCGAACAGCGCCTTCGAGAAGAGGTTCCCGTCGCGTCGGGCCGTCCTGACGGCGGCCGGTGCCGTCGTGGGCGGGCTGGTGCTGTCCGCGTGTTCGTCGGGGGGGACGTCCGGCGGGGGCGGGGACACGCACTTCGTGATGGGGACCGACGGGATCGCCCGGGTCAAGGCGGGGCAGCGGGACGCGGTGCCCGACCTGTCGGGCGAGACGGTGGCCGGACCCCGGCTCGACCTCGCCTCGTACAAGGGCAAGGTCGTCGTACTGAACGTGTGGGGGTCCTGGTGCTCGCCCTGCCGGGCCGAGGCGCCGGGGTTCCAGAAGGTGTCGGAGAGCCTCAAGAGCAAGGGCGTCCAGTTCGTAGGGATCAACACCCGGGACGCGAACAACGCCAACGCGCTCGCCTTCGAGAAGCAGATGGGGGTGACGTACCCGAGCCTGTCGGACCCGACGGGGAAGCTGCTGCTGCGCTTCAAGAAGGGGACGCTGAACCTCCAGTCGATCCCGTCGACGCTGGTCATCGACCGTGAGGGCAAGGTCGCCGCGCGTTCGCTGTCGCCGCTGAGCGAGGAGCGGCTGCGGGAGATGATCGACCCGGTGCTCGCGGAGAAGGCGTGAACACGATCGCCGTGGGTGAGCTGAACGGGACCGTCCTCAACGGCGCCCTGATACTGGCGCTGCCGATCGCGTTGCTCGGCGGGCTCGTCTCCTTCTTCTCGCCGTGCGTGCTTCCCCTCGTACCCGGCTACCTCTCGTACGTCACAGGTATCAGTGGTACGGATCTCGCCGAC
Source organism: Streptomyces saintjeani (assembly GCF_055409605.1). Classification (NCBI taxonomy): domain Bacteria; kingdom Bacillati; phylum Actinomycetota; class Actinomycetes; order Kitasatosporales; family Streptomycetaceae; genus Streptomyces; species Streptomyces saintjeani. Next base: position 5,468,725 of record NZ_CP189624.1, read on the forward strand.
GCGCGCCGGGGGCGGATGGTCGCCGGTGCCTCGCTGTTCGTGCTCGGGTTCACGGTCGTGTTCGTGTCGAGCGGCGCGCTGTTCGGGTACTTCGGGGACACCCTCCAGGCCAACAGGGACGTCCTGTCGAAGGTGCTCGGCGTGCTCATGGTCCTCATGGGCGTGTTCTTCATGGGTCTCATGCCGTGGATGACGGCGCGGGAGTTCCGTATCCACAGGCGTCCGATCAGCGGGCTGGTCGGGGCGCCGCTGCTGGGCGCGCTGTTCGGGATCGGGTGGACGCCGTGCATCGGGCCGACGCTCGCGTCCGTGCTCGCGCTGTCCTCGCAGCAGTCCAGTGCCGGGCGCGGGGCGATTCTGACCGTCGCCTACTGTCTTGGTCTGGGCGTACCGTTCGTGCTCGCGGCGGTCGCCTTCCGCAAGGCGCTGGGGGCCTTCTCCTGGGTCAAGCGGCACTACGTCTGGGTGATGCGGATCGGCGGCACGATGATGATCGTGACCGGTCTGCTGCTGCTGACCGGCGTCTGGGACGGCATGGTGCAGGACATGCAGTCCTGGTCCAACGGCTTCGTTGTAGGGATCTGATCCATGGGCAAGACCAGTCCGACGCCGACGGACGAGGCTTCTGCGGAGGCTGCTTCGACGGACGCCGCAGCGGTGGACGCCGCTTCGAGCGAGGCGCAGGCAGAGGCCGCCGCGAAAGACGCCGCTTCGAGCGAGGCCCGCGAGGCCGCGAGCACCAAGCTCTCCACCGCCCCCGAAGAGTCCGTCAACCTCCCCGCGCTCGGCGTCATCGGCTGGGTCCGCTGGTTCTGGCGGCAGCTCACCTCGATGCGGATCGCGCTGCTCCTGCTCCTGCTGCTGGCGCTCGCCGCGATCCCCGGCTCGCTGATCCCGCAGACCGGCAGCGACGCGACGAAGGTCGCCGACTTCCGCAAGGCGCACACCACGCTCGCGCCGATCTACGACCGGGTCGGCCTCTTCCACGTCTACGGCTCGGTGTGGTTCTCGGCGATCTACATCCTGCTGTTCGTCTCCCTGATCGGCTGCATCGTCCCGCGCACCTGGCAGTTCGTCGGCCAGCTGCGGTCCCGGCCGCCGGGGGCACCCAAAAGGCTGACGAGACTTCCGGCGTACACCTCGTGGCGTACGGCGAGCAGTCCCGAAGAGGTACGGGAGACCGCGCTCGCCCTGCTGAAGAAGCGGCGGTTCCGGGCGCACGTCGTCGGGGACGCCGTCTCCGCCGAGAAGGGGTACTTCCGGGAGGTCGGCAACCTCGCCTTCCACATCGCGCTGATCGTCCTGCTGGTCGCGTTCGCGTGGGGGCAGCTCTTCAAGTCGGAGGGCAACAAGCTGATCGTCGAGGGCGACGGCTTCTCCAACGTGCTCCCTCAGTACGACGACTTCAAGTCCGGGAACCTCTTCGACACCGGCGAGGACCTGGTCCCGTTCAGCTTCGAACTCAAGAAGTTCACGGGTACGTACGAGCTGACCGGGCCCAACCGTGGTACCCCCCGTACCTACGAGGCAGCCCTCACGTACAGCGAGGGTGCGTACGGCAAGGACAAGCAGACCGTCGTCAAGGTCAACCACCCGCTGGAGATCGGCGACGCGAAGGTCTACCTCACCGCGCACGGGTACGCCCCCGTCGTCACCGTCCGCGACGGCAGGGGTGACGTCGTCTACAGCGACGCGATCCCGCTGCTGCCGCTCGACAACAACGTCACGTCCTCCGGTGTCGTCAAGGTCATGGACGGCTACAAGGACGCGAAGGGCAAGACCGAGCAGCTCGGGTTCCAGCTCTTCTTCCTGCCGACGTACATGAAGGGGAACGAGGTGGCGTCGGCCTTCCCCGCGCTGCTCAACCCGATCATGAACGTCGTCGGCTACCACGGCGACCTCGGCGTCGACTCCGGGATTCCGCAGAGCGTGTACCAGCTCGACAAGTCCCACATGAAGGAGTTCAAGGACGCGAAGGGCGCGCAGCTGCGGGAGAACCTGACGCCGGGCAAGACGATGACGCTGCCGAACGGCGCCGGGACCATCACCTACGAGGGCACCAAGGAGTGGGCGAACTTCCAGGTCGTCCAGGACCCGGGGGGCGGCTGGGCGCTGGCCGGGGCGCTCGCCGCGATCTTCGGCCTCGCCGCGTCGCTGTTCGTGCAGCGGCGCCGGGTGTGGGTGCGCGCGGTCGCCGGGCCCGACGGGGTGACGGTCGTCGAGATGGCGGGGCTCGGCCGGAGCGAGTCGGCGAAGGTGCCGGAGGAGCTGGGGGCGCTGGCGGACGGGGTGTACGCGCGGTCGCCGGGGGTGGCGGAGGCGGAAGAGTCTCCCTCCGACCCTGAGGCCGACTCCCCCCCAGGTGCTACCGGTACTACCCCCACCGACTCAGGTACGGCCTCCCCCTCAGGTACTACCCCCGACGTATCCCCTACCCCCCAAGCTGTCCCTCCCGAAGGGTCTGAGAAGTGACTCTCGCCGCCGCATCGACGGAACTCGCCGCCGCGACCAACGAACACCTCGCCAACATCAGCAACACGCTGATCTACTCCTCGATGGCCGTCTACACCCTCGCGTTCTTCGCGTACATCGCCGAGTGGCTCTTCGGCAGCCGCAGCAAGGTCGGCCGTACGGCCGCCGCGCTGACCCCGGCCGCCACCGCCGCCGCGCAGAAGGCACCGGCCGTCACGGTCAAGAAGGCCGGCGGGACCGCCGTACTGGAGCGGCCGGAGGTCGTCGTCCGCTCCGCCTCCGGCGCGCGCGACGTGCCGGACGGGCCCGGGGCGCACGGCGGGGACGAGCAGGGTGACCTCTACGGCCGGATCGCGATCTCCCTCACGATCCTCGCCTTCCTCGTCGAGCTGACCGGCGTGATCACGCGCGCGGCGTCGGTGGAGCGGGCGCCGTGGGGCAACATGTACGAGTTCAACATCACGTTCTCGACGGTCGCGGTCGGCGTGTACCTCACGCTGCTGGCGCTGCGGAAGAACGTCCGCTGGCTCGGCCTGTTCCTCATCACCACGGTCCTGCTGGACCTGGGACTCGCGGTCACCGTGCTCTACACGGCCAGCGACCAGCTCGTCCCCGCGCTGCACTCGTACTGGCTGTACATCCACGTCTCGACGGCCATCCTCTGCGGCGCGGTCTTCTACGTCGGCGCGGTCGCCACGATCCTGTACCTCTTCAAGGACTCCTACGAGAACAAGCTCGCGACCGGCGGAACGCCCGGCAAGTTCGCGAACTCGGTGCTCGACCGGCTCCCCGCGTCCTCGTCCCTCGACAAGTTCGCGTACCGCGTGAACGCGGCGGTCTTCCCGCTGTGGACGTTCACGATCATCGCCGGCGCGATCTGGGCGGGCGACGCGTGGGGCCGCTACTGGGGCTGGGACCCCAAGGAGACCTGGTCCTTCATCACCTGGGTCGGCTACGCCTGCTACCTGCACGCCCGCGCCACCGCCGGCTGGAAGGGCCGCAAGGCCGCGTACCTCGCGCTGCTCGCCTTCGGTTGCTGGCTGTTCAACTACTACGGCGTCAACATCTTCGTGACCGGGAAGCACTCGTACGCGGGGGTGTGACCGACGGCTGCGAGGGGCCGGTTCCTGTGACTCAGATCACGGGAACCGGCCTTTGTCGTACGACAGTTGAAGGGCGTGGACACGAATCTGCGAAGACGCATCCGCGCCGGGGAGCATGACGCCTTCGGTGAACTCTTCGACGCCTGCGCGCGCTCCGTCTACAACCATGCGTACCGCCTGACCGGCGACTGGTCGAGCGCCGAGGACATCGTCTCGCTGACTTTCCTGGAGGCGTGGCGGCTGCGGGAGTCACTCGATGGGGAGGGGGGTCCTGTACGGCCGTGGCTGCTGGGGATCGCGACGAACGTGGCGCGTAATACCCGTAGGACCGTACGGCGCCATGCCGCCGCGATGTCCCGTCTCCCGAGGGGCGAACCCGTGGCGGACTTCGCCGACGAGATCGCGGGCCGCCTCGACGACGCCGCCCAACTCGCCCTCGTCCAGGAGGCGTTACGGCGGCTGCGGCGCCCCGAGCGGGAGGTGCTGGCCCTGTGCGTCTGGTCCGGCCTCGACTACGCGACGGCGGCGCAGGCGCTCGGCGTACCCGTCGGCACGGTCCGCTCCCGCCTCTCGAGGGCCCGGAAAAAACTCGCGAAATATATGGAACTCCCGCACACCGAACGACAGATGAAAGGTGACCGCGCACCTGCGGTCGGCCCCCTGAAGGAGGGAAACCGATGACACAGCTTCCCGAACGTGACCTTCCACCGGGCCGTCACCTACTCCTCAAGGAGCATCTGATGACCGAGATCCGTACGGAGCCGGCGCGGGCCGGCGTGAAGTGGCGGCGGCCCGCCTTCGCCGCCGTGGTCGTGGCGACCGCCGCGGCCATCGCGTTCACCGTCCTGCCGTCTTCCGGCCTCGGTGCCGGTGCCGGTGCCGGTGCCGGTTCCGGTTCCGGTTCCGGGGACGCCACGCCCTCGCCGCCCAGCAAGCAGGTCGTTGCCCTGCTGGAGGACATGGCGATGGCCGCCGAGTCGGGCACGCCGTACGGGGAGGTGCGCGACGACCAGTTCGTGTACGTCGAGAGCAGGGTGTCGTACTTCAGTGCCAGGGACGGCAAGATCACCGTCCCTCCGCTCCACCGGCAGGAGATCTGGACGTCGGTGGACGGCCTGCACACCGGGCTGAAGCGCGAGGCGGGGGAGAAGCCGATGGATCTCCCGCCGGACGTGAGGCCGGGCGGCCCCGGCTGGGAGGCGTCCGCCTTCTACAACCACCTCAAGACCCTCCCCGTCACCGCCGACCGGATGTGGGACTACCTCTACGAGACCGCGCCGAAGTACAGCGAACAGGAGACCTACCAGGCGATGTTCGTGCTGGCCGGCGACCTGCTGGTCAACTCCATCATGCCCCCGGAACAGGGCGCCGCGCTCTTCAGGGCCGTCGCCCGTATCCCCGGCGTAACTCTCACGGGGGACGCCGTCGACGCGGTGGGCCGCCCCGGGGTCGGCGTCTCCCGCAAGGACCCCGACAACCCCACCCGGGACGAGTGGATCTTCGATCTCAGGACCCACGCGTTCCTGGGTGAACGCAGCGTCGCCGCCTCCGACCACTCCGACGTGAAGAAGGGAACCGTCACGAGCAACACGGCCGTCCTGCGCCGCGCGGTCGTCGACAAAGCCGGTCAACGTCCCTGACGCTCACGACGGCGGCAGGCACTCCCTGGCCGGTGGTCTCCCCTCCGGCCAGGCGATCCGGACGAACCTGTTGCCGCCCCCGGCCGTCAGTTCCACGATCGGTACGGCCTTGTCGTACGGGTTCCCGTGTGTGTCGAGGCAGATCCAGCCGCTGGCGCCGTTCACCCGGTGCACGCCTGTCACCTGCGGCCATTGGATGCCGACGTCCGCCAGGGGCGGGAGCGTTCCGCCGTCCGGAGTCGCTTCGCGGACGCCCTTCACCGCCAGGGTCATCGCGTCGTAGCCGATGATCAACTGGCCGTCGTCCAGGGAGACTTCGCCGATGGGGCCGACGGGGGCGCGCTCGGCGCGGGTGACGAGGTCCGTGAGGGTCTTCGTGTCGGCGGCCGAACCGCCCGTACCGGACGGGGGAGCCGAGGCCCACGCGTCGGGGTGGGCGAGGGCGGAGTACCGGACGGAGAGGTTGCGGGACAGGGCCGTGGGGTTGAGCCCCTGGTCGCCCTCCAGGTAGGAGCCCTCGTCCCCGGTGAGGACCGTGAACCTGCGGTCCTGGCACCCCCGTTCCCCCAACTCGTTGATGAACTGCCTCAGTTGGATGTGCCGCCCGGCGAAGAGGATCGTGTCGACGCTGCGGGGCGTGCCGCAGAGGATGTAGGTGATCTGCCGGAAGGTGTTCGCGGTGTTTCCCTCCTGGCTGCGATCGGCGGGCGGAGTGAACGGGTGGGGTCCGTAGGGCGAGCCCTTGATGAGCGCGGCGAACGACTTCTGGAGGGTCCGGGTGTAGGGGTCCCCCGGCTTGTCGTGGACGAGGATCGCCTGCCCGGCCCCGACCTTCGCGAAGGAGGCCAGCGCGCGGGCCTCGTCCGTGTTGGTCGGCGAGACCCGCGCGAGCCCGGGGAAGGGGTCGCGCCCGCCCTGCCCGTTGGCGAGGTCGTCGGCGGTGATGGACGCGCCGACGACGGGGATGCCGCGCCGGGTCAGCTCGGCGACGGCGTCCTTGTTCGCGTCGGTGCTGGTACCGACCCCGGTGACGGCGCGCAGCCGGTCCTCGGACCGGGTCATCGCATCGAGCCGGTCCACCATCGGCGCCCAATGCTCGCTGGTGGCACCGGGGTTGGCGAGCACGAGCCGGATCGCCGGAGTCTGCCCGTTGGCCGCGTGGTTGGCCTGCCACTGCGCCAAGTAGGCGCCCTGCAACTCATGTTGGACGTCCCGCAGCGTGGACGGCGCGCTCGCGGAGAACGGCAGCATCAGCGCGACGGTGACGTACGAACCCTTCTTGAGGCGCTCGTTCTCGGCCGCGATCGCCCGTACGGCGTCCCGGAGTTGGGGCTTGCCGAAGTCGTACGCCGACGCCGTCACCCCGACGCACTCGGAGCTGCCGGCCGGCCGGGAGATCCCCGGCGCGCAGGAGCGGTCCTCCGACAGCAGCACCCGCGTACCGATCACGATCCCGGCCACCAGCACGGCCGAGACCAGGATCGCGGTGTACCGGTAGAGCCGGATCTGCCAGACCTCGCGCAGCCACCGCAGCATCAGACGTCCCCCTCGTCGTCGTCCTCGTCCTCGTCCGGGAGGCTCAACGGCCGCCCGGCCAGCGCGTCCGCGGGCCAGGCCCGGGACGTCGCGAAGAGCAGCGCGCCTCCGGCGGGGCGCAGGTCGGAGAGCTGTTCCAGTTCGAACCTGAGCCGGTCGCAGACGCGCGGGTCGGGCAGCACGAGCGGATCGCTCACCTGCCACACCGCGTGCAGCAGCCGCCGCACCCGCAGGTGCAACCCGGCGTTCTCCGGGGGCAGTTGCCCGACCGTGTCCCGGCGGCCCAGCGCGATCGCCACCCGCTGGTCCTCGGGCCTGAAGCGGGGCGCCGAGGCCACGAACCGCAGGGTGTCCAGCCAGGCGCGGACCGGCAACACGGCGAAGCTGTCCCGGAGTTCGGCGACCGCGCCGTCCGTGTCGCCGAGGGCGAGCTCGTGGTGGAGCCGGTAGACGGCGTGGTCGGTGGCGTAGTGCCGGATCAACACCTCATGCACGTCACGCCACTTGGTGAGCTGATGCAGCCGGAGCAGCAGCAGCGTACGGACGAACCGGTCGCCGACGAAGTGCCCCGGCTCCTGCGCGACGCCCTCCGCGAGGAGCCGCGCGCGCAGGGTCCGTACGCCGGACGAGCCGAAGTCGTCCGGGAGTTGGGCGGTGGCGAGCGCCACGGCGGAGTCGTGGTCGTGGGCGGCGGCGAGGACGGTCAGCTCGTCGAGGCGGTCGGCGGGGACGAGGCGGCGCAGGAGTTCGCCGTACGCGGGGAGGGGGTCCTCGTCGTCCGGGTGGACGGGCTCGGTGAGGAGGCTCGCCAACGAGCCCGCGTGGTCCGGGTGCCTGCGGGCCGCGGTCGCCGTGAGGACGATGCCGAGGGGGTTTCCGCCGGTCAAGCGGTGGACGGCGTGGGGGAGTTGGGGCGGGTAGGGGAAGTCGTCGCAGACGGCGCCGACGATGTGGAGGGTGTCGTCGGGGGAGAGCGGAGGCAGAGGCACCGCGAGTGCCCCCGCCGCGAGTGCCCCGACACCGAGCGCCCCGCCGGGCGTCCCCGCGCCGGGCGTCCCGGCCGACGGCGCCCCGACCGACCCCGCTCCCGCCACCCCCGCCGCCCCCGACACCCGTGCCACTTCGGCCAGTTCACGCCGTACCGCCCCCGCGGGCACCCCCCTCCCGCGCACGGTCGCGACGAACACCGCCGGATCGGCGATCCCCTCCGCACGGTCCCGCAGCACCGCGTCCAGCAGCCCGGGCCCCGCGGCCCCACCCGCGTTGTCGAGCAGCACCACCGGCCGCCCGATCCGCGTCAGATGCGACCCGATCCCGCTGCACCCCTCCGCGAGATCCGCCAACAGGGCCCGCACGAGCCACCGTTCGGCGTGTTCGCGCGAGGTCCCGCCCGCTCTGAAGTTCCCGGACAGGAGCAGCAGCCCCCGCTTGGCGTTGCCGCCCGCGTTCGGGTACGCCCGGTACCAGGTCGATGGGCGCTGCTCCTTGCGCGAGGTCACCCCCTCCGACAGCGCCTCCAGCGTCGCCTCGACGGCGGCGGCGAGGTACGGCCCCTGCCCGGTCGCGGCGGCGATCACCTTCGCGGCGACCCGCGCGGCCCACCGACCGGCCAGCGAGAAGCGGGAGCGGTGCTCGTTGAGCAGGAGGATACGGGTCAGTTCGCGCCGGATGCGCTCGGAGTCGGAGCCGCCGCTCCACTCGCCGGCCCGCACCGCGACCAGCCCCGCCGTGAGCCTCGGGAACGTCAACTGGCCCGCCGCGCGCACCGGTTCGGTGAGCTGCTCGGCGATGACCAGCAGGGCCTGCCAGAGCGGGGACCAGGACTCGGTGCTCTCCTCGTGCGGGGGCGCCGCGAACTGGGTGTCCTCGCAGTCGACGCGGGCGAGCGGGGTGCGCTTGCGCGGCTCTCCCTTGCGGGTGCGCTCGGTGTACGACGCCTCGACCTCGTCCAGTACGGCCGTCTTGCCGAGTCCGCGCCGGCCCGTCAGCACCAACACCGGCTGGACGCCCGGGTGTTCGGACTTGACGGTGAGGTGTTCGTCCGGCCGCAGCCCGATCAGCCGGGGCAGCAGCCCCGGCGGCTGCGCCTCGAACAGGGCACCCCGGCCATGCAGTTGTCCGTGCACCACGCCTCCCCCCAGAGCGGTGGTCCTGGACGCAAGGGTAAGGACGGAAGAGAGGTACGGAACAGACGTTGGCGTACAACAACCGTGAAACGGTCTGTCCCACCAGCCCGTCGCACACCAAAGGCCCCGGCCCGCCGGTCCGTCGGGCACCGGAAAGCCCCGGGCCCGTCCAACTGGACGGACCCGGGGCTCTGTTGGCGCTACAGGCTTACCGCAGGTCGAAGCGGTCCAGCTCGGCGACCTTCACCCACGCGGCGACGAAGTCCTTGACGAACTTCTCCTTCGCGTCGTCGCTCGCGTACACCTCGGCCAGCGCACGCAGCTCGGAGTTGGAGCCGAAGACCAGGTCGGCACGGGTGCCGGTCCACTTGACGGCGCCGTCGACGCGGCCCTCGAACGCGGTCTGGGAGGCGTCGGTGCCCTTCCACTCCGTGTCCAGGTCGAGCAGGTTGGCGAAGAAGTCGTTCGACAGGACGCCCAGGTTGTCCGTGAGGACGCCCGCCTTGGTCTCGCCGTGCGAGACGCCCAGCGCGCGCAACCCGCCGACCAGGACGGTCAGTTCGGGGGCGCTCAGGGTGAGCAGGTTCGCGCGGTCCAGGAGCAGGTACTCGGCGGGGAGGCGGTTGCCCTTGCCGTAGTAGTTGCGGAAACCGTCGACGACCGGCTCCAGCGCCGCGAACGACTCGGCGTCCGTGTGCTCGTCGCCCGCGTCGACACGGCCCGGGGTGAACGGCACCTCGACGTCGTACCCGCCGTCCTTGGCGGCCTTCTCGACCGCGGCGACGCCGCCGAGGACGATCAGGTCGGCGATCGAGACCTTCTTCGCGCCCTGCGCGTCGAAGTCGGCCTTCACGCCCTCCAGGACCCGCAGGACTTGGGCGAGCTGCTCGGGCTCGTTCGCTTCCCAGCTGCGCTGCGGCTCAAGGCGGATACGGGCGCCGTTGGCACCGCCGCGCTTGTCGCTGCCGCGGAACGTGGACGCGGACGCCCAGGCCACGGAGGCGAGTTGAGTGACCGTCAGGTCGGTGGCGAGGATCTTCGCCTTGAGCGCGGTGACGTCGGCGGCGTCGATCGCCTCGCCCTCGGCGGCCGGCAGCGGGTCCTGCCAGATCAGCGTCTCGGCGGGGACCTCCGGGCCCAGGTGCAGGGACTTCGGGCCCATGTCACGGTGCGTCAGCTTGTACCAGGCGCGGGCGAACGCGTCCGCGAACTGGTCCGGGTTCTCCAGGAAGCGGCGGGAGATCTGCTCGTAGACCGGGTCGAAGCGCAGCGACAGGTCGGTGGTGAGCATGTTCGGCGCGATCTTCTTGGCCGCGTCGTGGGCCGCCGGGACCGTGCCCTCGCCCGCTCCGTCCTTCGGCTTCCACTGCTTGGCGCCGGCCGGGGACTCGGTCAGCTCCCACTCGTAGCCGAAGAGGTTCTCGAAGAAGTTGTTGCTCCACTGCGTGGGCGTGGTGGTCCAGGTGACCTCCAGGCCCGACGTGATGGCGTCCGCGCCCTTGCCGGTGCCGAAGCTGTTGCGCCAGCCGAGGCCCTGCTCCTCCATCGACGCGCCCTCGGGGTCGGCGCCGACGTGGTCGGCGGGGCCCGCGCCGTGGGTCTTGCCGAAGGTGTGGCCACCGGCGATGAGGGCGACCGTCTCCTCGTCGTCCATCGCCATGCGGCGGAACGTCTCACGGATGTCGCGGGCCGCCGCGATCGGGTCCGGGTTGCCGTTGGGGCCCTCGGGGTTGACGTAGATGAGGCCCATCTGGACGGCGCCCAGGGGCTCTTCGAGCTCGCGGTCACCGGTGTAGCGCTGGTCGTCGAGCCACGTCGTCTCGGGACCCCAGTAGACGTCCTCCTCCGACTCCCAGACGTCCGCGCGGCCACCGGAGAAGCCGAACGTCGTGAAGCCCATGGACTCCAGCGCGACGTTGCCGGCGAGGATCATCAGGTCGGCCCAGGACAGGGACTGGCCGTACTTCTTCTTCACCGGCCACAGCAGGCGGCGCGCCTTGTCCAGGTTGCCGTTGTCCGGCCAGGAGTTGAGCGGCGCGAAGCGCTGCTGGCCGGCGCCGGCGCCGCCGCGGCCGTCGCTGATGCGGTAGGTGCCGGCCGAGTGCCAGGCCATCCGGATCATGAACGGGCCGTAGTGGCCGAAGTCCGCGGGCCACCAGTCCTTCGAGTCGGTCAGGACCGCCTCGATGTCCCGCTTCACGGCGGGCAGGTCCAGCGCCTCGAACGCCGCGGCGTAGTCGAACTCCTCACCGAGCGGGTTCGCGACGGCCGGGTTCTTGGCGAGGATCTTCAGGTTGAGCCGGTCCGGCCACCACTGGAGGTTCCCGCCGCCCTGCGTGGGGTGAGCGGCACGGCCGCCGTGTGCCACCGGGCACTGTGCTTCTTCGGCGTTCTCGGACATGGGGGAATCCTTTCGAGACTGAGCGACGGTCCGCGCTCAGGCAGCGCTGGAGGAGGTTGAGCAGGCGGGGCACAGGCCCCAGTAGACGACCTCGGCCTCGTCGATCGCGAAGCCGTGGTCGTCCGAAGCGGTCAGACAGGGGGTATGCCCCACCGCGCAGTCCACGTCGACGACGGTCCCACACGTCCTGCATATGAGGTGGTGGTGGTTGTCGCCGACGCGGCCCTCGAACCGGGCGGGGCTGCCCGCCGGCTCGATACGCCGGATGAGTCCGGCCGCGGTGAGCGCGTGCAGCGCCTCGTACACGGCCTGGACGGAGACATGACCCACGCGCTCGCGCACCCCGGCGGCGATGGCCTCGACGCCCAGGTGGTCACCGGCGCGGACGGCGTCGAGCAGCGCGACCCGGGCGGCCGTCACCCGCAGGCCGACGGCGCGCAGCTCCTCGGCGGGGGTGGGGGGTGCGGATCCGGTCATGGGCCCCAACCTACCCCGCTAAAGGCGAACGATTCAAGAAAAGGAGCTGTACAGGTTTGGTAAGGGGGGAATACCTGAGGTGTAGGGCGGTAGTACGGGAGAGTGTCCCCATGGATCACACGGCGCGTACGCGCGCATGGCTCGATACGGCGGTGGCGGAGGCCAGGACCGGGCTGCGCGAGGGCGGCATCCCGATCGGCGCCGCGCTCTACGGCCAGGACGGCACCCTCCTCGGGCGGGGCCGCAACCGGCGCGTCCAGGACGACGACCCCTCGATGCACGCGGAGACCTCCGCCTTCCGCGCGGCCGGACGGCAGCGGTCGTACACGGGTACGACCATGGTGACCACCCTCTCGCCCTGCTGGTACTGCTCCGGGCTGGTGAGACAGTTCGGGATCTCGCGGGTGGTGATCGGGGAGGCGACGACGTTCTCCGGCGGCCACGAGTGGCTGGCCGGGCACGGGGTGGAGATCATCGTGCTGGACGACCCGGAGTGCGTAACCCTCATGAGGGACTTCATCGCCGGGAACCCGGCCCTGTGGAATGAGGACATCGGTGAGTAGGACGACCCCTCGTATCCCCACGATCGATCTCCACCCGTGGGTGGAGGGCGACCCCGAGACCCGGCTCGGCATCGCCCGCACCGTCGACGAGGCGCTCCAGACCGCCGGATTCCTCCTGGTCACCGGCCATGGAGTCGACGCCGGGCTGCGCGCCCGGGTGCGCGCCGCGGCCCGCGCGTTCTTCCTGCTGCCGGCCGCCGCCAAGAAGCCGTACGCCGCCGAGGTCGGCGGACGCGGCTGGCTCGCGCAGGGAGCCGAGGCCAACGGGTACGCCGAGGGCACGGAGACCCCGCCCGACCTGAAGGAGTCGCTCACCTTCGCCAACGACGTGCCGTACGACGACCCCGCCGTCGACGCGGAGTGGTGCGCGCCCAACGTGTGGCCCCAAGAGGTGCCGCAGCTGCGGGAGTTGTGCGAGGAGTACCTGAGCCGGATGGCGGCACTGGAGAAGGAACTCCTGCTGCTGCTGGGCGAGGCCCTCGGCCTGGAACCCGACTTCTTCAGCCGCCACATGGGGCATCCGACCTACGGGTTCAACATCAACTGGTACCCCGGCACCGACGTCGTCGGCGCCCCGCACCCCGGCCAGTTCCGCATCGGCCCGCACACCGACTTCGGCACGGTCACGATCCTCGACCGCCAGGTGGGCAAGGGCGGCCTCCAGGTCTGGACGGAGACCGGCGGCTGGGAGGACGCGCCGTACGACCCCGCCGCGTTCACCGTCAACATCGGTGACCTGATGGCCCGTTGGACCGGCGACCGCTGGCGCTCCGGCCGCCACCGAGTCCTCCCGCCGCCCTCCGACGCACCCACCGAGGAGCTGATGTCCCTCGTCTACTTCGGCGAGTGCACACCGGGGACGCGGGTGGAGTCGGTACCGGCACCGGTGGGGAGGACGGCGCACGAACCGGTCGACTCACACGTCTACCTGAGGGAGAAGCTGGACTCGATCACGGTGAAGTGAGGGAGTCGGGTGCCCGGTGCCCTCAGCCCGCCTGGTCCGCTCCCGGCAGGTCCTTGTGGAGTTCGCGGCGGCTCTTGTCCAGGTCGTTCAGGAGGGAGCGCAGGGGGCGGCGGGTGAGGACCGCGTTGTGCTCGATGTGGACCGTCGCCAGGGTGGAGAGGCTGACGGTGAGGAGGCGCAGGCCGTCGCTGCCGTACTCCTTGAGGACCAGGTCGGCGACGCGCGACGCGCGGGCGGCCACGCGCTCCTCGGGGAAGAGGCCGACCGTGTGGCGCAGGAGCTGGAGGGTGATGCGGGAGATGTCGGGGAGGATCTTCATGAGCTCCACGGAGTCCGCCTCCTCCTCGTCGCTCCAGTTCTCGTCGTCCCACGCGCTGCTCAGATCCAGACCCATGGCCGCCCTCCCGCTCGCCTTGCCCGTCGTCTCGGACCGTACGCCCACGGTCCGTTCACGCCACGGGAGTTGAGGAAATTGCCCTCGAACGAAGGAACTTCTCCCGCTCTGGACAATTCCCGGCGAATTTTGACACGGTGAGACGCGTCGGCCGCGATGCGCATACGCGGCCCATTCCGCCGCGCCTCTCGCGCCCGGCGGCAATTCCCGCGCAGCGACAGGAGTTTTCGCGTGCCCCTCGCCCACTACCTCGCCCAGAGCCCGTACAGCACCCCGGGAGCCCAGGCCGCCCAGTACGCCGGGCTCCCCGCCGACCCGGCCCGACTGGCCCGCGTCGTACGGGACTTGCTGATCCACCGCGTCGAAGGCGACCTGTTCGCGTACGCCATTCCCGAGGACCGCCTGCACGACGACGCCGAAACCCGTTACGTGGACGGCATCCTGGGAATTCTCGCCGCCCGCTCCGAGGCCCCGCTCGGAAAACCCCGGCCACCCGCCGAGCGATTCGTCGGCGTCTGCCGGGACTTCGCGCTCCTGTACTGCTCGATGCTGCGCCACACCGGCACCCCGGCCCGCATCCGCTCGGGTTTCGCGGACTATTTCGGCACCGACGGCTTCCACGTCGACCACGTCGTCACGGAGTACTGGGACGCGGACCGGGGCCGCTGGCTCCTCGCGGACCCCCAACTCGCCGACCCGGACATCACCCGCCACTGGAACGCCGGCTTCGACCCCCTGGACGTCCCCCGCACCCGCTTCCTCACGGCCGGCACAGCCTGGCGCATGATCCGCGAACAGGGCGCTGACCACCGGGAGTTCGGCCTCCACCCCCCTCAGGAGGGACCCCTGTGGGGGGAACGCTTCGTCGCGGGCGACGTCCGCCTCGACCTCGCCGCCCTCAACGGGGTGGAGACCCTGCTGTGGGACGTCTGGGGCCTCGACCACACGGACCACGACCAGGACCAGACCCTCGACGAGGAGGCCCGCGCGGTGTACGACCGTGCCGCCGCCGTCATCGCGGGCGACGAGGTGCCGTACGCCGAGGCCCGCGCCCTCTTCGCCGGGGACGACGTGCTGCGCACCCCGGAGACGGTCCTGAGCCTGGCCCCCTACAACGGGCCTACCCGGGTAACTCTCAGGAGCCAGGTCAGCTCGCGAGACTGCCCTCGCTGACGGGGTCGGGCCCCAGGTCGGGCGTGTCCGGGCTGACGGAGAACGCCGTGTCCCCGGTCACCGCCACGATCGCGTCACCGACCAGCGTCAGGGTCGGCACGACGTTCTCCGGCGCCCCGGCCGGGTCCTGGAGCTTGTCCGTCGTCCGCTGCACGCCCCCCGTGGAAAGGTCCAGCGAGAGGAGCCGCCCGTACCGGTTGACGAAGAAGAGGCTGTCGGACGCCTGGGACCACACCGGCTTCGACAGGTTCTCGACCTGAGTGTCCGTCTGCCACACCAGCGCCCCGGTGCTCGCGGCGAGCGCGCTCACCGTCCCGTCCGGCCGGACGAAGTACACGGTCGAGCCGACCAGCGTCGCCGTACCCCGTACGGTCTGTTCGAGGGGCGTCCGCGTGACGGCCCCGCTCACCGGGTCCACCCGCAGGAACGTCGTGTACGCCTCGTCCAGCCCGCCCAGCGACTGCTGCTCCGCGTCCTTCGACCGGACGAACAGCGGCTTCCCGGCGAGGTCCCCCAGAGGTACTACCGCCGCGGGCAGCGTGGCGAGTTCCCGCGAGCCGTCCTTGCCGAGCCGCAGCAGGCTCCAGTCGCCGGACGCCGGGTCGTCCTGGTCGCTGCACAGACCGTAGGGGGAACCGTGGAGTACCAGCGGGGTACACCGCGTGCCCGCCGACGACTTCGTCGAGTTCCGCCACAGGTCCTTGCCGGTCCTCGCGTCGATGCCGATCAGCTGGGAGTGGTCCGTCGACAGGGCCAGGACACCGCCGTCGAACAGGACGGCGGGCTGTGTCGCGTCGACGGACCGGGTCCAGCGCCGCTCACCGGTCTTCGCGTCGAGCGCGACCAGCTGCCACTCGATGACGTCCCCGGACGACTCGACGGGCGGGTTCTCGTAGACGTACACGAATCCGTCCCGCACCCCGAGCGGTCGCGCGGACTGCGGACTCACCCCGAACCGCCACGTCACGCGCCCCGTCCCGGCGTCCAGCCGGGCGACCGTGAAACCGCTGCCCGTGCAGTACACGGCGGCCTTGTCGGGGACACAGCCCGGCCGGTCGTGGCTGGACAACCGGTCCTGGTCGGCGGCGGACACGGCCCGCGTGAGGTTCGTACGCCACGGCGACCAGCCCTCGGGCAGGGACAGCGCGGGGGTGTCGACGACGTCGGAGCTGTCCGAGGAGGAGCTGGTGCCGACGCTCATGCTCCACATCACGGCCACGATGCCCACGACGCCGACGGCAGCGGCGGTGAGGAGCCGGCGGGGCAGACGCCGGCCGCCGAGGCGGGGCAGGGCCGGTCTGAGGCGGCGCCGAACCGCCGGACGCCGCTTGAGGATTGCCGGCCGGCGGCGGGGGGAGGCCACGACCGCTTGCGTCGGCGCGTCGTACGGGATGCCCTCGGGCTCGGTGTGGTCGCCGGGCGGCGGTGGGGTGGGCACGGCGGGCGCGGTGTCCGGCAGGGTCTTGAACAGCCGCTGCAACTCGGCGAGTCGGGGGCGCTCCTCCGGGTCCTTGATCAGGCACCGCTCGACCATGCCCCGCAGCGGTTCCGTCACGCCGTCCAACGACGGTTCCTCGTGCATGACTTGATACACCGTCAAGTACGGGCTCTCGCCGTCGAAAGGACGGGTCCCCGTCGCCGCGTACACCAGCAGCGAGCCCAGCGAGAACACGTCCGAGGCGGCCGTCACCTCACGGGGCGAGGTGAACTGCTCCGGGGACATGAAGGGCGGCGTGCCCATCAGGCGGCCGGTGATCGTGAGCGTCTGGTTGTCGGCGGCGCGGGAGATGCCGAAGTCGATGACGCGGGGGCCGTCCTCGGCCATCAGGACGTTGCTCGGCTTCAGGTCGCGGTGCACGACCCCGGCCCGGTGGATGTCCTTGAGCGCCTCCGTCAGGCCGAGCGCCAGGACCCGCAACTCCCGCCCGCCGAGCGGTCCTCGGCCGGCGACCACCTCGGAGAGCGTGGGGCCCGGGACGTACAGCGTCGCCATCCACGGCACCTCGGCGTCCGGGTCCGCGTCCACCACCGGCGCGGTGAACGCGCCGCTCACCCGCCGCGCCGCCTGGACCTCCTGCCGGAAGCGGGCCCGGAACTCCTCGTCCTGCGCGTACTGCGCGTGCACGACCTTCACCGCGACCTGCCGCCCCGACGGCGAGTGCGCCAGGTGGACGACCCCCATACCGCCGCTGCCGAGCCGCTCGGCGAGCGTGTACCCACCGATGGAGGCGACGGACCCCGATTCTCCGCTGCTCGGCGGCATGTACGGTCGCCCTTCCCGAAGATCCTTGCGCGGCTTGGGTGTTGTTGGGGGATCAGCCTAGAGCCTGGGGGCTTGCGGGTGGAGTGAGGGTGGGGAGGGGGCGCTTGCCGGACGGCGGCCTCACCCCGGCTGCCCCGTCACCTCACCGCCCGTCCGCCTCCCGCGCCGTCCGCTCCAGGGTCTTCCGGTACTCCTCCCACCAACTCGCCTCTTCCTCCGGCACGTTGGACTTGTCCGCCAGCTCCCCGACCGAACCGTCCAGGAGTTCGCGGACGATGTCCGCGTGGCCCGCGTGGCGGCTCGTGTCGGCGCAGACCCGGGTGAGGAGGTGGTGGAGGGTGGCCGCCCGGCGTTCCTCGGGCCACCAGGGGACCGAGCCGACCGCGTCCAGGGGGAGTTCGGCGACCGTCGCGGCCGTGTGGGCCCAGGCCGCGCGGTACAGGCCGACGATGTCCGCGCGGGACTCATCGGCGGTCGCCCACATGTCCGAGTTCGGCTCGGAGTCGCGGGTGTACCACCAGGGCGGCGGGTCCTGCGTGTAGTACGGCCGCCCGAACGTGTCGCCGAAATAGCCGAGTTCGACGCCCGCGCAGTGCTTGACCAGGCCCAGCAGATTGGTGCCGGTCGGGGTGAGCGGCCTGCGTACGTCGTACTCGCCGAGCCCTTCCAGCTTCCACAGCAGGGAGTCGCGGGCCTCCTGCAAGTACCGCAGCAGGTCAGCCTTCGGGTCGGGAAGAGTCGTCTCCGTCATGCCGCGCAGCCTGTCACCCGGCACTGACAACCCCCTCCGGCCCGGGCTCAGTCCGCGTCCTTCTTCGGGTCCGCATCCTTGCCGTTCTTGCCGTCCTTGCCCTGGGGGTCCTTGCTCCGCAACTCCTCCTCGCGGCGCCGCAGATCGGCCTCCCACTCCTTGAGGAGCGCCTCGTCCTTCTGGTTCTCCTCCTTGAGGGAGTTCAGGAACTCGGGGTTGTCGTCGGGCGCCACCCACGTCGTGCGGTGGTCGCGGTGCCACTCGGAGGGGGTACGGCCACCGGTCGGCGGCGTACGCACCTTGCCCGTCACGAGCCACGCGATCGAACCCGCCAGCGGGAACAGCAGGATGATGAAGACCCAGGCGACCTTGGGAAGGTGCCGCACCTCGTCCTCGGGCGTGTTCAGGCAGTCGATGAACGCGAAGATCATCAGCGCCAGCGGAACCAGGAACAACAGCAGTCTGAGCATCGGGCGGGTTCCCCCAGGAAACGGCGTCGGGGCCCGGTGGCCCCGGTGTCGGGGCCAGGGTAACGGCTGGGGAAAATCCGGCGCAGGGGGCGGGGACACCCATAGGTACTACGCGGGGGGCACCCTCAGGTACTAGACGGGTACCCCGCAGGTACGACGGGCCCCTGCGCGGGTCCGTCGAGTGGCTCGGCGATACTGGGACGCATGGCTTACGACGATCTTCGCTCCCTGCTCAGGGCCCTGGAACGCGAGGGCGACCTCAAGCGCGTGAAAGCCGAGGTCGACCCCTATCTGGAGGTCGGGGAGATCGTCGACCGCGTCCAGAAGGCCGGCGGCCCGGCGCTGCTCTTCGAGAACGTGAAGGGCTCGGCGATGCCGCTGGCCATGAACGTCTTCGGCACCGACCGCCGGCTCCTGAAGGCCCTCGGCCTCAAGTCGTACGCGGAGATCACCGAGAGGATCGGCGGCCTCCTGCGCCCCGAGCTGCCGCAGGGCTTCATCGGCGTCCGCGAGGCGTTCGGCAAGCTCGGCGCGATGACCCACGTACCGCCGAAGAAGGTCAAGGACGCGCCGGTCCAGGAGGTGGTACTCCAGGGTGACGAGGTCGACCTGGAGCAGCTGCCGGCCCTGTTCACCTGGCCGCAGGACGGCGGCTCCTTCTTCAACCTGGGGCTGACCCACACGAAGGACCCGGAGAGCGGCGTACGCAACCTCGGCCTGTACCGCCTCCAGCGCCACGACAAGCGCACGATCGGTATGCACTGGCAGATCCACAAGGACAGCCGCAACCACTACCAGGTCGCCGCCCGCAAGGGTGAGCGGCTGCCGGTCGCGATCGCCTTCGGGTGCCCGCCCGCCGTGACGTACGCGTCCACCGCGCCCCTTCCGGGTGACATCGACGAGTACCTCTTCGCCGGCTTCCTCGCGGGCAAGCGGATCGAGATGGTGGACTGCAAGACCGTACCCCTCCAGGTCCCCGCTGCCGCAGAGGTAGTACTCGAGGGCTGGCTGGAGCCCGGCGAGATGCTTCCCGAGGGGCCCTTCGGGGACCACACCGGGTTCTACACGCCGCAGGAGCCGTTCCCCGCGCTGACCATCGACTGCGTGACGATGCGCAAGCGGCCGTTGCTCCAGTCCATCGTCGTGGGGCGGCCCCCTACCGAGGACGGACCCCTCGGGCGGGCCACGGAGCGGTTCTTCCTGCCGCTGCTGAAGATCATCGTGCCGGACATCGTGGACTACCACCTGCCCGAGGCGGGCGGCTTCCACAACTGCGCGATCGTCTCGATCGACAAGAAGTACCCCAAGCACGCGCAGAAGGTGATGCACGCGATCTGGGGCGCCCACATGATGTCCCTGACCAAGCTGATCGTGATCGTCGACTCCGACTGCGACGTCCACGACCTGCACGAAGTCGCGTGGCGGGCCCTCGGCAACACGGACTACGCCCGTGACCTCAGCATCGTCGAAGGCCCCGTCGACCACCTCGATCACGCCTCCTACCAGCAGTTCTGGGGCGGCAAGGCCGGGATCGACGCGACGAAGAAGTGGCCCGAGGAGGGGTACACGCGGGACGGCGGCTGGCCGGAGATGGTGCTGCCGGACCCGGAGACGGCGGCGACGGTGGACCGGCGCTGGAAGGAGTACGGGCTGTGAGCCGCCCCCTACTTGAGAGTGATGCGAGGTACGGCCGGTGAGCGCGTCCGCCGCCGCGGTGCCCCAGCCGGGGCGTACGAGAGCTTTTCTGCGCCTCGTCATGATCGAACACTCGATCTTCGCGCTGCCCTTCGCGTACATCGCCGCCCTCACCGCGATGTTCCAGCTCGACCGGAACATCCACTGGGGCCGGCTGCTGCTCGTGACCATCTGCATGGTCGGGCTGCGGACGTTCGCGATGGCCGTCAACCGGATCATCGACCGGGAGATCGACGCGCGCAATCCCCGTACGGCGCAGCGCGAGCTGGTGACGGGCGCGATGTCGGTACGGCACGCGTGGACCGGCGCGCTGATCGCCCTCGTCATCTTCCTCGGCTCGGCCGCGCTGCTGAACCCGCTGTGCCTGGCGCTCGCGCCCGTCGCCGTCATCCCGATGGTCGTATACCCGTACGGCAAAAGGTTCACGAACTACCCCCAGGCGATCCTCGGTCTGGCCCAGGCGATGGGCCCGATCGGCGGCTGGCTCGCGATCACCGGCGAGTGGTCCTGGGACGCGGTGATCCTCGGCCTCGCGGTCGGCGTCTGGATCGGCGGATTCGACCTCATCTACGCCTGCCAGGACATCGACACGGACCGCGAGACCGGTGTCCTGTCGGTCCCGGCCCGCTTCGGCATCCCCGCGGCGGTCTGGTCGGCCCGCGCCTGCCACGCCCTCACGACGGCCCTGTTCGTCTGGTACGCCCTGGCCACGGACGCGGGCGCGTTCTTCTGGCTGGGCCTCTTGATCGTCGCGGGCGCCTTCGTCTACGAGCACACGATCGTCCGCCCCCACGACCTCTCCCGCCTCAACCGGGCGTTCTTCTCGGTGAACGGCTTCATCGGCATCGCGCTGTTCGCGTGCGCGCTGCTGGATCTGCTGGTGCGGGGGCTGACGGTCTGAGCAGGGTGCGGTTCCTGTGAGCGGTACGGCACCCGCAACTCGCGTGCCGTACCGCCGGAGTACTACCCCGCAGGTAGGGGCCCCGGCGTACGCCTCCGGGGGTATCGGCGAGCTCTCCGTCCCCGCCCGCGCCCTCCCCGTCGACCGTGAGGGGCCCGGCCGGTCCTGAACCTCTTCATGCCCGCCGGTACGCTCAAGGTGTGAACGCAGGAGAAACGGAGCGCGTGCCTTGGATCGTGGGGGTGTCGGGGGCGTCGGGGACGCCGTATGCCGGCGCTGTCCTGCGGGCGTTGCTGGCAGCGGGCGAGTGTGTCGACCTCGTCGTCAGCCGAGCCTCGCGGCTCACTCTGCTGGACGAGACGGGGATCTCGTTCCGCGACGGGCACTGGCGCGAGGACCTGGGGGAGTGGCTCGGCAGGGGCGCGGACGGCAAACCTCAGAGCTACGACGTCGAGCTGAACCGCGTACGGTACTGGCCGGCCGGTGACCTCGCCGCGGGCCCGTCCTCGGGGTCGTACCCCTCCAGGGGGATGATCATCGTGCCCGCGTCGACGGCCTGCGTCGCCGGAGTCGCCCTCGGTCTGTCGAAGGACCTCCTCCAGCGCGCGGCGAGCGTCACCCTCAAGGAGCGCAGGCCGCTGGTCGTCGCCGTCCGGGAGACCCCGCTGAACGGCCAGACCCTGCGCCACCTCGTCACCCTGGACGACGCGGGCGCGAGCGTGGTCCCCACCTCGCCCGCCTTCTACGCCGGCGCGACCCACATCCAGGACCTGGTCGACTTCGTCGCCGGCCGGATCCTGGACTCGGCGGGCGTCCCGCACGGCCTCTACCACCGCTGGAAGGGCGAACTCGGCGGGGGCGGCGACGGCCGCGTACCCGGGGGCGCGCGCGCCGACTGAGCGCCGCTCCCCGCATCACGCACGCCCCGTACGGGTCTACCCGGGTAGTACGGGAGACCGACCCGGCGGCAGGGGAACCGGAGGCCCGTGGGGGACCCTCCGTACCGTCACGGGCACACGTCAGGAACCTCGCAGATCCCTTCGAGCGCGAACGGATCTCTCATCGGAAGGCGCGAATCGCATGGACGCCGTGGACAGGCAGCTCATCCAGGCCCTGAGGGAGAACGGCCGGGCCTCCTACGCGGAGCTGGGACGCCTCGTCGGCCTGTCGGGACCCAGCGTCACCGACCGCATCAACCGGCTGGAGGCGGCCGGCGTCATCACCGGCTACCGGGCCACCGTGGACTCCGCCTCCCTCGGCCTCGGTGTCACCGCCCTGATCGGCATCTCCCTCTCGGACGCCGCCGACCACGAGGACGTCGCCCGCCGGATGAAGGACTTCGGCGAGATCGAGGACTGCTGGTTCATCGCCGGCGACGACTCGTTCATGCTCAAGGTGCGGGCGGGCGACGTGGACGGCCTGGAGCGCATCATCCGCCGTCTGTCGGGGACGAAGGGGGTCTCCCGTACCCGTACGACCATCGTCCTGTCGACGAAGTGGGAGAACCGGGTGGGGGCGCTGCCCGAGGAGGCGTAGGCGTAGGGGTACGGGGCGGCCGGGGGTGGCACGCGGGCCGTGTCGTACCCAGGAGCTACGGGTCGCACATACCCCCGTACCTGAGAGCCACTGCCCCTCCGCTCCCCTGAACTGCGGGGGAGTACCTTTGGGGGAGCTGTCGTACGAAAGGTGGAGGCATGGACGTCGGGCTCAAGCGCGAGCTGGAGGAGAAGGTCCGCTCCGGCGAGCGGCTGACCCGCGAGGACGGCATCGCCCTGTACGCGTCGGACGACCTGGCCTGGCTCGGCGGTCTGGCGCACGAGGTGCGGACACGCAAGAACGGCGACGTCGTCCACTTCAACGTCAACCGCCACCTCAACATGACCAACGTGTGCACGGCGTCGTGCGCGTACTGCTCGTTCCAGCGCAAGCCGGGTGAGAAGGACGCGTACACGATGCGCATCGAGGAGGCCGTCCGGCTGGCGACGGAGATGGAGTCGGAGAACCTCACCGAGCTCCACATCGTCAACGGCCTGCACCCCAACCTCCCCTGGAGGTACTACCCCCGCTCGCTGCGTGAGCTGAAGGCGGCCCTGCCGAACGTCTCGCTGAAGGCGTTCACGGCGACGGAGATCCACCACTTCGAGACGATCTCCGGCCTGTCCGCCTCCGAGATCCTCGACGAACTCATCGACGCGGGCCTGGAGTCGCTGACCGGCGGCGGCGCCGAGATCTTCGACTGGGAGGTCCGGCAGCACATCGTCGACCACCGCACCCACTGGGAGGACTGGTCGCGCATCCACCGCCTGGCGCACGAGAAGGGTCTCAAGACCCCGTGCACCATGCTGTACGGCCACATCGAGGAGCACCGCCACCGCGTCGACCATGTGCTGCGGCTGCGTGAACTCCAGGACGAGACCGGCGGGTTCCAGGTCTTCATCCCGCTGCGCTACCAGCACGACTTCGTCGACCTGAAGGACGGCAAGGTCCGCAACCGCCTCCAGGAGCGCACCCGGATGGCGACCGGCGCCGAGTCCCTGAAGACGTTCGCGGTCTCCCGCCTCCTCTTCGACAACGTCCCGCACGTCAAGGTCTTCTGGGTGATGCACGGCGTGCAGACCGCCCAACTCGCCCTCCAGCACGGCGCGGACGACATGGACGGCTCGGTCGTCGAGTACAAGATCACCCATGACGCGGACAACTTCGGCACCCCGAACAAGCTGACCCGCGAGGACCTCCTCGACCTGATCCGCGACGCCGGCTTCCGCCCGGTGGAGCGCAACACGCGCTACGAGATCATCCGCGAGTACGACGGCGCGGACCCGCTGCGCCGCGAGTCGCCGCAGCCGATGCGGCTCTGACTCCCAGGTACTAGAGCTCTACGACCGACGGCGCCGGAGGGGCCTCAAGGGTGTGACCGAGTAGTCACCCGGTACTGGACGGGTAAGACCTACGATGACTCTGTGACCCTTACCTTCACTCTCGACCCCTCCGTCACCCCCGACCTCCGCGACGGCGTCCTCGACCTCTGGACGGACGTCTCCAACGCGGGCGGCGCCGTCGGCTTCGTCGCCCCGGTCGACCGGGAGACCGTCCGCCCGGCGCTGCTGAAGCACCTCACGGAGATGGCGGAGGGCCGCGTCCACCTGCTGGTCGGGCACGACGAGGCGGGCAAGGTCGCCGCGACCGCCTTCCTCAGCCTCAACACCCACCGCCTGATGGCGCACTGGCTGTGGCTCTACACGGTGATGGTCCACCCCTCCCACCAGGGCAAGGGGTACGGCCACGACCTGCTCGCCGCCGCCGAGTCCGCCGCCCGCTCCCTCGACGGCATCGAGGCGATCCGCCTCACCTGCCGGGGCGGCCTCGGCCTGGAGCGGTTCTACGGGTCCTACGGCTACAAGGAGGTCGGCCGCATACCGGACGCGATCCGGGTGGCTCCCGGGGACGACCGGGACGACATCGTCATGCTGCTGCCCCTCCTCTGACCCCCGTCCAAGATCGCCCGTACGGCGTGGTTGACTGGACGACGGACCTTTTCGAACCGGAAGAGTGGATTGCCATGCTCCGCTACACGCTGATGCGCCTCGGGATCTTCGTGGGCTGCCTCGGGGTCGTCTGGGGTCTCGCCTACACCGGAATCGTCCCGCGCGGTCTCGGCGACTCCAACGGCATGTGGCTCGTGCTGCTCGCGCTGGTCCTCTCCGCGCCGATCAGTTTCGTGGTCCTGCGCGGGGAGCGGGACCGCGCCTCCGAGAACGTCGCCCTGCGCGTGGACCGGATGAAGGCCAACCTGGAGGCCAACCGCACCCAGGAGGACGCCGAGACCGACGAGGTGGCGCCGCGCGTGCAGGGCCAGACCTCCTGACCCACGCGCTCCGCGGCCTTGGCCGGCGGCTGAGCCAGGCGTCGCCGCCCGAGGGGGAGTTGAACCGGCGGACAGGCCCTAACCTTGGCCCATGGGTGCCGTGAAGACCAAGCGGATGCCGCGCGCGGTCCGTGAGCAGCAGATGCTGGACGCCGCAGTGCGGATCTTCGGACGCCGGGGCTACATGGCCGCCTCGATGGACGAGATAGCCGAACTCGCCGGTGTCTCCAAGCCGTTGGTGTACCTGTACCTCAACTCCAAGGACGACCTCTTCACCGCGTGCATCCGCCGCGAGGCCGCCGCGCTGATCTCCGCGATCCGCTCCGGGATCGCCACGGACCTGCCCGCCGACCGCCAACTCTGGGACGGGCTGCGGGCGTTCTTCGCGCACACCGCCGAGCACCAGGACGCCTGGTCGGTCCTCCACCTCCAGGCCCGCACCCACGGCGAGCGGTTCGCCCGCGAGGTCGCCGCGATGCGCGAGGAGATCGTCGCCTTCGTCACGGGCCTCATCGTCGCCGCGGCCCGCGAGGCCCACCGCGACCCCGACCTCCCCGAGCGCGAGGTCGCGGGTCTCGCGGTGGCGCTGGTGGGCGCGGCCGAGTCCCTCGCGGACTGGGCGAACACGACGGAGGGCGTCACCGCGCGGGAGGCGGCGACGACACTGATGAACTTCGCGTGGTCGGGGTTGTCGAACTTGATGGAGGGGCGGCGGACGTGGTCGGCGCCGGAGCCGGGGGCGGAGTAGCTCGGGGGTAGTCCCCGTGCAGCACCCCGCCCGCCTCAGGACCCCTCCACCAGCGGGTCCACCCGCCCGTTCACATGCACCCGCCCCGCCTCCCCGTCCCGCGCCCTCTCCCGCAGCTCGAACCGCCCCCCGTCCGACGCGAACACCACGGCGGACGGCAGCAGCACCGGTGCCCGGAACTCCGCCCGTACCCGCACCGCCGGTGGCGTCCCGTGTGCGGCGAGGCAGCGTGCGGCCGTCCACATGCCGTGTGCGATGGCGCGGGGGAACCCGAAGAGGCGGGCGGTGAAGGCGTAGAGGTGGATGGGGTTGCGGTCCCCGGAGGCCGCCGCGTACCGCCGGCCCACGTCTCCGGCGAGCCGCCACTCGTCGAGCACGGGGAGAGGCCGAGCCTCTGAAGGAGCGTCAACTCCCTTGCCCGAACCGCCTTCCGTCCGGTGCCGCGCCAGATACGTACTCCGTGACTCCCACACGACCTCCCCGCCCCGCCGCAACTCGGTGACGACCGTCGCCTCGGTTCCCCGGCGATGCGGCGCCAACCCCTCGACGTGCACGCCGAGTTCGTACACCCCGGTCGCCGCGAGCGTCCCGTACCGGCTGATCTCGATGGACGTGTGCACGAGCCCCAGCAGCGGCAGCGGAAAACTCCGCGCGCTCATCAGCCGCATGGCCGGCGGAAACCCGAGGACGTGCGGATAGGTCACCGGCAACGAGTCGTCCCCGGTGGCGAATCCGCAGACGCGTTCGTACGCGGACAGCCGCGCGAGATCGATCCGCAGCCCGGGAACGACGACCCGCTCCCGCGTGAACCCGGCGTCGGCGCGCGGCCGTTTGAAGGGGGAGAGGAGCGCACCCCGGACGAAGGACGGGGCCAGCGAGGGGACAGAGGCGAGCGTCGGCATCAAGCCCCCAGCAGACTCTGGCCGCAGACCCGCACGACCTGCCCGTTGACGGCCCCGGACGCCGGATGCGCGAGCCAGGCGGTCGTCTCGGCGACGTCCGCCGGAATCCCGCCCTGCGCAAGGGAGTTCATCCGCCGCCCGGCCTCCCGGATGAACAGCGGCACGGCGGCGGTCATCTTCGTCTCGATGAACCCGGGCGCGACGGCGTTCACGGTCACCTCGTGCTCGGCAAGAGCGCGCGGCGCCAACGCCCGTACGAGACCGGCGATCCCCGCCTTGCCGGCCCCGTAGTTGGTCTGCCCGGCATTCCCCGCGAGCCCGGCGATGGACGCGGTCGCGACGATCCGCCCGCCCGGCCGCAGCGTCCCCTTCCCGAGCAGCGCATCGGTGGTGCGCAGCACGCTCGCGAGGTTGACGTCGAGCACCGAACTCCACCGCTCGGCGGGCATGTTGACCAGCCGCCGGTCGCGGGTGATCCCGGCGTTGTGGATCAACACATCGAGCCCGTCCGGCAGTTCGGCGGCGATCCGCTCCCCGGCGTCGGCGGCGGTGATGTCCAGCGCGAGGGCCCGTCCACCGAGCCGTGCCGCGAGCCGCCGCGCCTCGTCCTCGGCCTGCGGCACGTCGAGCACGACGACCTCGGCCCCGTCCCTGGCGAGCGTCTCGGCGACGGCCGCGCCGATCCCCCGCGCACCCCCGGTGACCAGCGCGATCCGCCCCGCGAGGGGCCGCTCCCAGTCCCCGGCGAACGCCTCGCCGCCGCCCACCTCGACCACCTGCCCGCTGACGTACGCGGACTTCGGCGAGAGCAGGAACCGCAGCGTCGACTCGGCGGCCCCGGCGTCGGTGACCCGCACGAGGTTCACGGTCCGGCCGCGCCCGATCTCCTTGCCCAGCGACCGCGTGAACCCTTCCAACGCCTGCTGCACGGCGGCCTGTTGATGGTCGGAGGCGTCAAGTGGCGCCCCCAGCACCACGATTCGCCCGCTCGCGGCGACGGACCGGACGACGGGGTGCAGGGCGGCGTGCACCTCGGCGAGCGTCTCGACGTCCCGCACCCCGGTCGCGTCGAGGACGACCGCCGCCGGATCGCCGGAGCCGGTGCCAAGTCCCGTGCGGGCGAGGACGGGTGAGAGGTCCAGCGTCGACGTACCGGCCGTAAGGTGAACCAAGGTACCGGTGAGGGACGGGCGTTCGGGTGAGAAGCGCAGGAGCGCAGCGGGCTGCGGCAGGCCGAGCCGGCGAGTGAGGAAACGGCCGGGTGCGGTGGCGGTGAAGCTCAGATAGCGGTCGGCCATGTACGTCTCCCAAGGTCTCGCACGGGCCCGGCGGAATTACTTACTCCGGAGTAAGGTTACCTGGGGTAAGTCTAGGTCAAGGGTGAGGAGCAGGTCGAGATGAGTCCCCTGGAGCTGGTGCGCGACGGCGAGTCCAAGCCCCCGGTCGAGCCCCCGCGCGCCCGCCGGGTCGCGGTGATCGGCGGCGCCCGCACCCCCTTCGCGCGCTCCGACGGCCCCTACGCGACCGCCTCCAACCAGGAGATGCTGACGGCCGCCGTGAACGGCCTCGCCCTGCGCCACGGCCTCGATGTCCCGGGCGTGGTGGGCGAGTTCGTCGCCGGGGCGGTCCTCAAGCACAGCCGCGACTTCAACCTCGCCCGCGAGACGCTCCTCGGCTCGAAGCTGGACGCGCGGACCCCGGCGTACGACATCCAGCAGGCGTGCGGCACCGGCCTCCAGGCGATCATCGCCGCCGCCAACAAGATCGCCCTCGGCCAGACGGACTCGGCCGTCGCGGGCGGCGTCGACACCGCGAGCGACGCCCCGCTCGGCGTCAACGACGACCTGCGCCGCATCCTCCTGGAGGTCCGCCGCGCCAAGTCGGCGGGCGCCCGCCTCAAGGCCCTGGCGAAGATCCGCCCCGGCCACCTGGTCCCCGACATCCCGCGCAACTCCGAGCCCCGCACGGGACTTTCGATGGGCGAGCACGCGGCGGTCACCGCCCGCACCTGGGGCATCTCCCGGGCGGAACAGGACGAGTTGGCGGCCACGAGCCACCAGCGCCTCGCGGAGGCGTACGAGAGCGGCTTCTTCGACGACCTCGTCGTCCCCTTCCGGGGCCTTCGGCGCGACCAGAACCTGCGCCCCGACTCGACGGTGGAGAAACTCGCCGCGCTCAAGCCGGTGTTCGGGACCGACGGACCCGATCCGACGATGACGGCGGGCAATTCGACGCCGCTCACCGACGGCGCGGCGGTCGTGCTGCTCGCCTCCGAAGAGTGGGCGGAGACACGGGGGTTGGAGCCGCTGGCGTACCTCACGGCGTACGAGACGGCGGCGGTGGACTTCGTACGCGGTGACGTCGCCGGCGGGGAGGACGGCCTGTTGATGGCGCCCGCCCACGCCGTACCGCGCATGCTGGAGCGAACGGGCCTCGGTATGGGGGACTTCGACTTCGTGGAGATCCACGAGGCGTTCGCCTCACAGGTGTTGGCGACGCTGGCCGCCTGGGAGAAGCAGGGGCTCGCGCCGGTCGACCGCGAGCGGCTCAACGTCACCGGCTCGTCCCTGGCGACCGGTCACCCCTTCGCGGCGACGGGCGCCCGGATCGTCGCGACGCTGGCCAAGCTGCTGGCCGAACGGGACGCCCCCGGGCGGGGGTTGATCTCCATCTGCGCCGCCGGGGGACAGGGGGTGACCGCGATCCTGGAGCGAACGTGACACTTCCTCACATAACCTCGATACTGCACAGCCCCACCCCCGGACCACCTCCCGACCCTCACAGGCCCCCCACGTCAGCACCGTACGATCACCGTGCCTAACCGCTGGTAACCGCGTCCCCCGAGGCCCCAGGCTGAACGCCTCGGTGCACGAGGCCCGTATGTCCTGCAGCAAGCGTTTTTTCCGCTGCGTGCCCAGGGAGCCGCCCGTGTCCACCTCGTACCCCTCGTCGGCCGACTACGCCGACGGCGCTCCCCCCGCCCTCGTCGAGCCCGAGGTCCGGCGGCTCGACGGAGTCGTCCGCGAGGCGGCCGTACCGGCGCTCGCGCCGCCCGTCACCCACGGCTCCCTCGCCGAACTCCCGTACGACAACGCGGCGGTGGCGCCCGGCCAGATCGTCCTCAGCCGCCGCGACGCCGAGGGGCGCTGGAGCGACGTGACGGCGGCGCAGTTCGCCGCGCAGGTCCACGCCGTCGCCAAGGGGCTGATCGCCGAGGGGCTGGTGCCGGGGGACCGGGTCGCGATCATGGCCCGTACGACGTACGAGTGGACGCTCCTCGACTTCGCGGCGTGGGCGGCCGGACTCGTCACCGTCCCGGTGTACCCGACCTCGTCGGTCTTCCAGGTCCGATGGATACTTCAGGACTCCGGCGCCGTGGCTCTCGTGACCGAGACCCTCGGGCAGGCATCGGCCATCGGGCCCGAGCGGGACCGGCTGCCCGACCTGCGGCACATCTGGGTGATGGAGAAAGGGCACGTGGAGCGGCTCGCCGAGGCCGGGGCGCACGTCCCCGACGCCGAGGTGGAGATCCGCAGGGGGATGCTGATCCCCGACACCCTGTGCACCCTGATCTACACCTCGGGTACTACGGGACGACCCAAGGGCTGCGCCATCACCCACGGCAATTTCTTCGCCGAGGTGGACAACGCGATCGAGCTTCTCCACCCGGTCTTCAAGGCGCAGGGCATCGAGGTCTCCGTCCTGCTCTTCCTGCCGATGTCGCACGTCTTCGGCCGGATGGTCGCCATTGCCGCCGTCCGCGCCCGGGTCCGCCTCGGCCACGCGCCGAGCATCAAGTCCGAGCAACTCCTCCCGGATCTCGCCGCGTTCAAGCCGACCTGCCTGCTCGCGATCCCCTACATGCTGGAGAAGGTCTTCAACGTGGCGCGGGCCCGCGCCGAGGCGGGCGGCCGGGTCACCTCCTTCGACCGGGCCGTGTCCGTCGCCCGCCGCTACGGCGAGGCCGTCGAGGCGCAGAAGACCGGCACCGGCTCGGGCCCCGGCGCGGCCCTGCGCACCGCCCGCACCTTCTACGACCCCCTGGTCTACCGCCGGATCCGCAACGCCATGGGCGGCCGGGTCCGGCACGCCATCTGCGGCGGCTCCCCGCTCGGCCGCCGCCTCTCCTCCTTCTACCTCGGCGCCGGCATCGAGATCTACGAGGGGTACGGCCTCACCGAGACGACCGGCGCGACGACGGTGACGCCACCCCTCAAACCCCGTCTGGGGACGGTCGGTTGGCCCATGCCGGGCACCCGCATCCGGATCGCGGCGGACGGCGAGATCCTCATCGCCGGGGAGCACGTCCTGCGCGGCTACTGGGACCCGGCCGCCGGAGGCGTCGTCCCCGCCGCGCCCGACGGGTGGCTGCCGACCGGTGACATAGGGGAGCTGGACGACGAGGGGTACCTCACGATCACCGGCCGCAAGAAGGAAATGATCATCACGGCGGGCGGAAAGAGCGTCGCCCCGGCGCCACTTGAGGACTGGCTCCGCTCCCACCCCCTGATCTCCCAGTGCATGGTCCTCGGCGACGGCCGCCCCTACGTCTCCGCCCTCATCACCCTCGACCCCGAAGGCGTCACCCACTGGCGCCGCATGAACGGCAAACACTCCGTCCCCACCGAACTCCTCATCGGGGACGAGGAGTTGGAGTCCCACCTGCAACGCGCCGTCGACGATGCCAACAAACTCGTCTCCCGCCCCGAATCCATCAGGAAGTTCGCGGTCCTGCCCACCGACTTCACCGAAACGGCAGGGCACTTGACGCCGTCGATGAAACTCAGGAGGGCGACGATCCTGCGGGACTTCTCGGAGGTCGTCGAGGGCTTGTACGAGCAGCGGTAAGGGGGGGGCGCCGGGGACGTGACGCTGCGGAGCTTCGGGCTAGGACGCGAACCCCCCGTTGCTCATGAGGAGTTGGCCGTTGACCCACTGGCCCTCGGGGGAGCACAGGAAGCCGACGAGGTGTGCGGTGTCCTGCGGAGTGCCCGTACGGCCCAGGGGAGTTCGCGCGAGCACCGACGCGCGGATCCCGTCGTTCATCCAACCCGTGTCCACCGGGCCGGGGTTGACGACGTTCGCCGTGATCCCGAGGCGGGCCAGCTCGTGCGCGGCGGCCTGCGTGATGCGGTCCAGGGCGCCCTTGCTCGCGCCGTACGGCAGATTGTGCACGGTGTGGTCGCTGGTCAGGGCGACGATACGGCCCGTGCCGTGCGGGGCGTCGAAGCGGCGGCCGAA
This sequence comes from Streptomyces saintjeani, assembly GCF_055409605.1. Classification (NCBI taxonomy): domain Bacteria; kingdom Bacillati; phylum Actinomycetota; class Actinomycetes; order Kitasatosporales; family Streptomycetaceae; genus Streptomyces; species Streptomyces saintjeani. The sequence goes on from NZ_CP189624.1 coordinate 5,500,410, forward strand.
CTCGCGGATCAGCAGCCAGCTCGCCCGCGCGTTGACCGCGAAGTGCAGGTCGAAGCTCTCCACGCTGGTGTCCAGGATCCCCGAGTCGACGCTCTCGCAGTGGCACATCACCAGCGCGGTGACCTTGCCGAGCCGCTCCTCGACCTCGTCGAAGATCCTTGCCGGGGACCCGGGGCGGGCGAGGTCCGCCTCGACCGCGTGTACAGCGGCACCCCGCTCCACGAGCCCCGCCGCGATCACCTCCGCCGCGCCCGGCTCCCGTCCCCAGGCCATACGGTCGTCGTACGGCGTCCAGTGCGTGAACGCTATGTCCCAGCCGGAGTCGGCGAGTTGAGCCGCTATCCCCGCACCGATGCCGACCGTCCGGCCCACTCCGGTGAGCAGGGCGAGCGGACGGGAAGGCGTAGTCGTCATGGACGAGGATGGTCCGGCAGGCCCGGCGCCGCCGCAAACGCTTTTCCGTCCGTCAGCACCTCCGCCAACTCCTCCACGAACGCGGTGAGCCGCTCCAGTTCCGGCCCGCCCCGCGCCACCCGGAACCCATGCCGCCTCGCCCAGAACGCGGCCTGCACGGCGTGGAGTTGGGCCCAGCGCCGCAGCCGCTCCCGCTCGACGCCGGCCGCCTCGCCGAAGACGTCCAGGAGCCGCAGCGTCGCCGCCCGCAGATCCGGCGCGACCAGCAGCGAGAACGCCCGCGTCTTCAGGAAGTTCGCCCCGTCGTAACCCTGGTCGCCCGCATACCCCTTGGGGTCCACGGCGAGCCACGGCTCCCGCTCGGCGCGCAGGATGTTACGGGCGTGCAGGTCGCCATGGACGAGGGTGTCGGGCTGATCCCGGCCGAGGTCCCGCACGGTGGCGTGCGCGAAGTCGAGGACGCGAGCGGGGATGTTGTGCTCCAACTCCCCGGCATCCACGCCGAGTTGCTCGGCCCATTCGTCGGCACGGTCGCTGAGCCGGGGCAGCTGGGCGGGCGCGGGCACCGCGAGCCGTCGGCTGAGCTGCCCGGCGACCGACGCGATGAGGTCCTCGTCGGTCTCGCTCTCGCCCAGCGTCACCGACCCGACCCGCTCCAGCAGCATCGCGAACCGCGCGTCGTCCCGCTCGTACAGCAGAACGGCACCCCGCCCCGCCCAGGCGGCGAAGGCGTCGGGCTCGTGGACATTGCCGGGGTGAGGGAAGGAGACCTTCAGTACGGCGGGCCCGTGGCTCTCACGTACTACGGGTACGACGAGCCCGACCCCGCCGAACATCAGCTCGCCGTCGACAGCGCAACCCCAGCGGTCGAGCAACTCGGCGACGATCCCGGGGAGTTCGGAGATCCAGCGCTCGCCCGGCGCGCCCTCACGGGCGACGGTGGTCCGGGCGAGGACTTCGGGTACCTCGATCATCCGGGCACTCTAGTCCGGCACTTCGCGCGGGAGACGTACCGCCTGCTCACCGCCGCGAGTCCGCTACTCCGCGGGAGGTGCACCGCTTGTTCACCGCCGCGAGTCCGCTACTCCGCGGGAGGTGCACCGCTTGTTCACCGCCGCGAGTCCGCTACTCCGCGGGAGGTGCACCGCTTGTTCACCGCCGCGAGTCCGCTACTCCGCGGGAGGTGCACCGCTTGTTCACCGCCGTGAGTCCGCCACTCCGCGCGGGAGAGGTACCGCCTGTTCGCCGCCCTGAGTCCGCCGCTGCCGCAGTTCCACGACCAGTTCCGCGAACGCCCGCGCGGGCGGGCTCAGCGCGTCCCAGCGCCGCATCGCCCAACCGACGGGCAGGGGACGCAGATCGGGCAGCGGCACGAGCCGCAACGCCCCCGCGCCGGACGCCGCCAGACCCGGCAACGCCGGTACCACCGCCCGGCCCACCCCCACCTCGGCGAGCAGCAGCGCCGTGTCCCAGTCGGCGACGCTCGTGTCGTACGCGAACCGCACGCCCAACTCCGCGCAGGCGGCGTCCAGATGGGCGGCCGAGGTGGAGTTCGGGGGCAGGCGGATCAGCCGTATGCCGTCCAACTCCCCTGAGTCCAGGGCCGTTCGCCGGGCGAACTCGTCGTCCTCGCGCACCGCGAGCAGCCACGGCAGCTCCACCACCGGGCGCTGCTCGATGCCGCGTACCGGCGGTCCCAACGTGATCCACGCGAGGTCGAGCGTGCCGTCCGCGAGCGCCTCGAAACTGCCCCGGCCCGAACTCACCGTGCGGAATTCGAGGTTGACGTTCGGATGCCGCTCGCGGAAGGCGACGACCGCGTCCGACATGAAGTGCCGCACGGTGGTGGCGCCGGTGGCGAGCCGTACGTATCCCCGGCCGTCGTCGACGAGATCCCTCAACTCCCGTGCGGCCAGATCGAGTCCGGCGATCCCGTCCCGGGCGGCCCGCTCCAGGATCCGCCCGGCCTGCGTCACCGCGACTCCCCGGGGCCGCCGCTCCAGCAGCCCCACCCCGAACTCCCGCTCCAGCCGCTTCACATGCTGACTGACCGCCGACTGCGTGCACCCCGACTCCCGTGCCACAGCGCTCAGACTCCCGGCCCGGCACACAGCGACGAACACCCGCAGATCTTCCAGTGTCATACCCCCAAGCAAACACTAGGGTCCAGCAACAAATCCCAAGGATTGACTCCCCCTTCCCGCTCGTACGACGATCTCCCCGGGCCCACGGCGGCAACCCGCTCCCCACCCGGGAGGGAGCGGGTGCCGACCATTTCCCCGGCGAGAAGGGGAACGCATGAAGAGACAGGAACCGACCGCAGCCCCAAGGGAGTTGAGCGCGGTCACGACCCCTTGCCCGGCGACTACCGCACCCGCTGGGCGATCAGGAACGCGTGCGGTGTCCTCTCCTCCTCCATCGGCTCCCGGACCGTGCGCGACAGCATCGTGAAACCGGCCTCCGTCAGCAGCCCCTCCATGAACTCCGGGCGGCGGCGCAGGAAGTCGATGGCGACCGGGTGGCCCCAGGGCTGGTCGTAGTGGCGGGGTTCGTCGCCGACCTGGAAGGCGAGGAGGAGGTGGCCGCCGGGGGTGAGGGCGCGGTGGAAGCCCTCGAAGAGGCGGGGGAGTTCGGGTGACGGCGTGTGGATGGACGAGTACCAGCACATGACGCCGTCGAGCGAGCCGTCCAGGAAGGGGAGGTCGAGCATCGAGCCCTGTTCGAAGCGGATCCCGGGGTTCTCGCGGCGGGCCACCGCGAGCATCGACTCCGACAGGTCGAGCCCGGAGATGTCCAGGCCGAGCCCGGCGAGGCGCCCCATGGACCGACCGGGCCCGCACCCGAGATCGGCCACCTTCCCACCCGCGCCCACGAGTTCGGCGTACACCTCCAGTACGGCCCGCTCCAGCGGCCTCTTGGCCAGCTCGTCCTGGTACCGCTCGGAGTAGTCCTCGGCGATGGCGTCGTAGAAGGTACGGGTGGTGGTGAGGAAGTCGGTCATGGCGGGTGACCCTAACCGGCACCACTGACAATGCCCCTGAGCCCGGCGCCCGCTACCTGAGAGCCGGTCGGCGCCGCCCCCTCTCACCCCACCCCCAACCCCCGTAGTACCGCGGTAGTACCCGCCGCCCCCAGCACCACCACCACGAACGGCGCCCTCCGCCAGGCCAGCCCAACCCCCACCAGTACCCCCAGAGGACGAGCCCACCCCGAGAATCCGCCCCCCTCGGTCAGCGCCCCCGTCGCCAGCAGGGCGACCAGCAGCACGACCGCCCCGGCGGACAGCAGCTCCTGGACCCGCGCCGGCAGCGTGACCCGCCCGTGCAGGAGGGGCCCCGTCAGCCGGAAGGCGTACGTCCCGAGAGCCAGAACGATGACGGCGACGACGGTCGGACTCACGGGGTCACCTCAGGGCCGTACAGGAAGAGCCCCAGAAGGGCTACGAGGATAGGCACCCCGGCGGGGAGGAGAGGGGTCGCCGCGAGGGCGAGAACCGCACCGAGGGCGACAGGCCGCCGGACGCGGGAGTCCTTGCGGAGGGTGGGTACGACGAGCGCCGCGAGGATCGCGGGAAAGGCCGCGTCGAGCCCGTACCGGGAGGTGTCCCCCAGCGCCTGCCCCGCGAGCGCGCCGATGACGACGGCCGTGTTCCACACGGTGAACAGCGCGAGCCCGGACGTCCAGAACGCGGCGCGGCGGCGGGCCGGGTCGGACTGGGCGAGGGTGAAGGCGACCGTCTCGTCCGTGACGAGGTGCGCGCCGAGCAGCCGCGTGAGCGGCCCGCGGCCGATGTCCCCGGCGACGGCGAGGCTGTAGGCGACGGTACGGGTGTTGAGGGCGAGCCCGGTCGCGGCGGCGGCCAGCGGACCGCCCCCGGCGAGCAGCACGCCGACCGCGCTGAACTGGGCCGATCCCCCGTACACGGCCAGGGACATGACGACCGGCACCCAGACCGGCAGCCCGCCGCTCACGGCGATCGCGCCGAAGGACACCCCGACGACCCCGCTGGCGAGGCAGACGAGGAGGACGTCCCGCAGGAGGGTGGAGTCGTCCGGTGATACCTGTGGACTACCCCCTGATGGGGTAACCCTTGAGAGTGTTCGGCGTGGAGAACGCATGTTCTCTAAAATGAACGCCAGACCGACCGTTCGTCAAGGCGAACGTTCGTACTCGTACAGCGAACGGAGTGGAAGCGTGAGTGAACCCCTGGAGTGGCTCGCGGCCTCGCTGAAGCGGGAGCGCGCCAGGACCGGGCTGTCCCTGTCCGAACTGGCCAAGCGCGCGGGGATCGCGAAGTCCACGCTGTCCCAGCTGGAGGCGGCGAGCGGGAACCCGGGGATGGAGACGATCTGGGCGCTGGCGGTGGCGCTCGGCGTCCCGTTCAGCGTGCTCGTCGAACCGCCCTCGGCGCCCGTCCAGGTCGTCCGTGCGGGGGAGGGCCCCAAGGTGCACTCCGAACAGTCCAGTTATCTCGCGACGCTGTTGTCCGCGAGTCCGCCGGGAGCACGCCGGGACATTTACTACGTATGGCTGGAACCGGGCACTGTCCGGGAATCCGAACCGCATATCCCCGGCACCGTGGAACACATCGTGGTCACCGAGGGAAGCGTGAAAGCGGGGCCGCGCGGGGAGGGCGTGGAGGTCGGTCCGGGGGATTATCTGTCGTATCGCGGAGATGTGCCGCACATGTACGAGGCGACGGCGGCCGGAACGAAGTTCGTGCTCGTCATGCAGCACACGTGAACGGGAAATGAATTCGGCGCCGAGGGGCCGGCCCGCCAGGGGCGCCGGGAGAAAGGCAGGAGCCCCGTCGCCGGAAGGCGCGGGGCTCCTTGGGTGGTGCTCTCAGACTGCGATCACGCTGCCGGTTCCGGCAGTCGCCCGGCGGATCAGACCGGGGTGACGTTCTCCGCCTGCGGGCCCTTCGGGCCCTGGGTCACGTCGAAGGAAACCTGCTGGTTCTCTTCGAGGGAACGGAAACCCGAGGCGTTGATCGCGGAGTAGTGGACGAAGACGTCAGGGCCGCCGCCTTCTTGGGCGATGAAACCAAAGCCCTTTTCGGCGTTGAACCACTTCACGGTTCCGGTAGCCATAAGCCCTCCTTGGGCTCAAAGGGTCGCCCTGCTCCAGAACCTGCAAGTGTGAAAGCAGTGCTGCACAACTGCAAACTTCCGAAAACGTCGAGAGCCCGCGGTCACATGCTCCGCAGGCTCTGTACTGCAAGGGAAACCAAACTGCAACTTGCGGCGAGCCTAGCACGCAGGCAGCCGAAAGCGATAGAGGTCAAGATCACGTCACTCGGATGTTTGAAACGCCCGGGCAATGGTTGACGCCGGGGTACGGCGGGGCGTGACGTGAACGGATCGGAGAGCCCGCTGATACCGGTAAGACCCCAGGAGGATCGTGGGGGGTGACTTAGCAGCGTACCCGACCGGGGTCTAGCCTCGCGATGTGGACAATTCTCGCACCCGGCCGCGCGTCGGCCACATCCAGTTCCTCAACTGCCTGCCTCTGTACTGGGGTCTCGCGAGAACGGGCACGCTGCTCGATCTTGAGCTGACCAAGGACACCCCCGAGAAGCTCAGCGAGCGGCTCGTGCGGGGCGACCTCGACATCGGCCCCATCACCCTCGTCGAGTTCCTGCGTAACGCCGACGACCTGGTGGCCTTCCCCGACATCGCGGTCGGCTGCGACGGACCCGTCATGTCCTGCGTGATCGTCTCGCAGGTCCCCCTCGACCGGCTGGACGGCGCCCGCGTCGCCCTCGGCTCGACCTCCCGCACCTCCGTCCGGCTCGCCCAGCTCCTGCTCGCCGAGCGGTACGGCGTAACTCCCGAGTACTACACCTGCCCCCCCGACCTGAGCCTGATGATGCAGGAGGCCGAGGCCGCCGTCCTCATCGGCGACGCCGCCCTGCGCGCCAACCTCCTCGACGGGCCGCGCTACGGGCTCCAGGTCCACGACCTCGGCGCGCTCTGGAAGGAGTGGACCGGCCTCCCCTTCGTCTTCGCCGTCTGGGCCGCCCGCCGCGACTACCTCGACCGCGAGCCCGAGCTCACCCGCGAGGTCCACCGCGCCTTCCTCGCCTCCCGCAACCTCTCCCTCGACGAGGTCGGCAAGGTCGCCGAACAGGCCGCCCGCTGGGAGGAGTTCGACGAGACGATCCTGGAGCAGTACTTCACCACCCTCGACTTCCGCTTCGGCGCACCGCAGTTGGCGGCCGTCACGGAGTTCGCGCGCCGGGTGGGGCCGACGACCGGCTTCCCGGCGGACGTGCACGTGGAACTGCTGGCGCCGTAGGCGTACCGGCGTTCAGCGCCGCCCCATCCACCGCTCCTCATCGAGCAACTTCCGCAGCCGGGGCGAGAGTTCGGGTACGGCGGCCCCCGCCGCCTGCGCCCGCGCGACCGTCTCGACGTACGCCAGCGCCTCCTTGCGCAGCCGCTCCTTCTCCTTGCCCTGTCTGCTCCCGGCCAGCCAGATCCAGACCGCGAGGGGGAGGAGGACCAGGGCGAGGTAGCCGAGTGTCACGCCCTGCCACCAGCCGTAGGCGGCGCCGATCAGGGCCGCGACGACGAAGAGACAGCCGGCCTCGTCGTGCCAGCCGCCCTGGTCGGCGATCTTCTCGTACGCGGCGACGGCGTCGGGGACCGGCGGGACGGTGTGGACGGCGTAGGGGTTCGGGGTGCCGGGTGCGGCGCCGGGCGGCTGGTGGCTGTAGGGGCCCGCAGGGGTGCCCTGGGCCTGGCGGCCGTAGGGACCGGCGGCGTACGGTCCCGCTGGAGTACTAGGGGTACGAGAGGGCTCACCGCCCGTCGGCCGGTACGTCGGCACCGGTGTCGTCGGCTTGACACCTCCGTACTCCGACCGCCCCTCCAGCCACGCGGGTACGTGGGTCACCGGCAGCCCCCGCGACCGGGCGACGCCGAGGACGTGCCGGTAGCCGACCAGCGCCGGATGCTCCAGCTCCCTCTTCCAGCGGGCCCGTACGGATATCAGGCAGACGATCCCGGCCGCGAGGATCGGTACGGCGGGCCCGTAGGCGAGCGCCGGGCCGTCCGCGAGCGCGGGGACCTCCGGGCCGATGAACGGCCACACCCCGCCGACCAGCAGCGCGAGCCCGCCGAGCCACACGAGCGGGCCGCGCCGACTCCAGTGCAGCGCCTCCCGCCGCTCCTCGAACATCGCGGCCACGGCCCGGTCGTCCGCGTAGTCCACGCCGTACTGCGCGCTGATGGTCCGCACCGACGCCAGGACGGTCGGCTCCGAGGCCAGGGTGGCTCCGTTGATCGGGAGAAGATCCATCTCGGGATCATGGCACGGGAGTCGGCGGGCTCTCATGGGGGAATCGTGGGGGAGCGATGACCGGGGATGGGGCAGGATCGGTCCGTGGTGAGCGAGTTGTGGGTGATCGCCGTGGCGGCGGCGGTGTGGGGTGCGCTGGCGGGCGGGGTACTACCCCGAGCGGCGTACCGGTTCTCCGTCCCTCTGGAGTACCCCCCGGAGGACTCCCCAGCGGATTCCCCGGCAGGCTCCTCGCAGGAGGAGAGCGACGGCTGGCGGCGGGAGTGTCCCGAGGGACATCCCCTGCGCGGCTGGCTCGGCCCCGCGCGGTGCCGGACCTGCGGCCCGTACGACTCACCCCGTACCCCCTACGTACTGCTCACCGCGCTCCTCTCCACCCTCCTCGCCCTGGCCACCGGCCCCCGCCCCGAACTCGGCGCCTGGCTCCTGCTCGCTCCCGTCTGGGTGCTGCTCGCGGCGGTGGACGTACGGGTACGGCGTCTCCCGGACCCGCTGACCTGGGGTCTCGCGGTCGCCGCGCCCGCGCTGCTGGGGGTCGCCGCGCTGGTCCCGGACCACGCCGGGGAGTGGACGACCGCGCTGCTCGGGGCCGTCGTCCTCGGTGCCGCGATCCTCGTCCTGCACCTGCTGAACCCGGAGGGCATGGGGTACGGGGACGCGAAACTCGCGGTCGGGCTGGGGGCCGTACTGGGGTGGTACGGGTGGGACACGGTCCTGCTGGGCGCGTTCGCCGGGTTCGCGCTCGGGGCCGGGTACGGGGGAGTGCTCGCCGTGGTCCGCAGGTCGGGGAGGGGGACGACCATCGCGTTCGGGCCGTTCCTGATCGCCGGGGCGGTGCTGGGGGTGGCGGCGGGAGCCTGGACGGCCTGACCGTAGTCCCCCCGTACCTCTGGCGTACGCTGGACCGGTCCGTCCACAACCCTTACGAAAGGGACGCCCGGTGACCGAGAAGGCCGACCTCCAGTCTGTCCTTGACCGTGCCGCAGCCGGTGGACGGATCACCCCCGAGGAGGCGCTCGTCCTCTACCGGGACGCCCCCCTGCACGCGCTCGGCGCCGCCGCCGACGCCGTACGCCGCAAGAGGTACGCGGGTACCGAGCACATCGCGACGTACATCATCGAGCGGAACATCAACTACACGAACGTGTGTGTCACGGCGTGCAAGTTCTGCGCGTTCTACGCCCCGCCGACGGCCAAGGACAAGGGGTGGACCCGCGACCTCGACGACATCCTGCGCCGGTGCGCGGAGACCGTCGAACTCGGCGGGACGCAGATCATGTTCCAGGGCGGGCACCACCCGGACTACGGGGTGGAGTACTACGAGGAGCACTTCGCGGCGATCAAGAAGGCGTTCCCGCAACTGGTCATCCACTCCCTCGGGGCCTCCGAGGTCGAGCACATGGCCAGGATCTCCAAGGTGGGCGTCGAGGAGGCGATCCGGCGGATCAACGCGGCCGGACTCGACTCCTTCGCGGGCGCCGGCGCGGAGTTGCTCCCCGAGCGGCCCCGCAAGGCCATCGCGCCGCTCAAGGAGTCCGGCGAGCGCTGGCTGGAGATCATGGAGACGGCGCACAACCTGGGCGTCGAGTCCACCTCCACGATGCTCATGGGCACCGGCGAGACCAACGCCGAGCGCATCGAGCACCTGCGGATGATCCGCGACGTCCAGGACCGCACGGGCGGCTTCCGCGCGTTCATCCCGTACCTCTACCAGCCGCAGAACAACCACCTGAAGGGCCGCACGCAGGCCACGATCTTCGAGTACCTGCGGATGATCGCCATTTCGCGCCTCTTCATGGACAACATCGCCCACATCCAGGGGTCCTGGCTCACCACCGGCCAGGACGCGGGCCAACTCACCCTGCACTACGGCGCGGACGACCTCGGCTCGATCATGCTGGAGGAGAACGTCGTCTCGGCGGCCGGCGCCAAGCACCGCTCCAACCTCCAGGAAATGATCGACATGATCCGCTCGGCGGGCCGCGTCCCGGCGCAGCGCGCCACGACGTACGAGCACCTCGTCGTCCACGACGACCCCGCCAACGACCCGGTGGACAAGCGGGTGGTGTCCCACATCTCCTCCACGGCGATCGAAGGCGGCACCGCACACCCCGAGTTGAAGATCCTGGCGTCCAACTAGGCACCGGTGCTGACGATTCACGCCGCGCCCCTGCTGCTGCCGGTAGGGGCGCCCCCGGTCGAGAACGGCGCGGTCGCGGTGGCCGGCGACCGCGTCACGGCCTTCGGCGCGTACGACGACGTCGTGGCCGTCGCCCCGGCCGCGCGGGTGCGCCGCTGGCCCGGCACCCTCACCCCCGGCCTGCGCCAGTGGCACCCCCTGTGGCTGCTGCGCCGCTGCTACCACCCCGACCCGCGCGAGGCCGAAGAGCTGGGCGAACTCCCCCTCTGGGGCGAGGAGTTGGCCGCACTGGAGCTGCCCGAGTCCCGCTGGTCCGGCAGCGTACGGCGCGGCATCCAGCGGATGATGGCCCACGGTACGACAGCCGTCGCGGCACCCGGCGCCCGCTTCACCGACCCCCTCGTCGCACCGGCGATCGCCCGCTCGGGCCTGGCCGTTGTCACCGTCGAGGGCGCTCCCGGCCAACTGCTCGGCGAGCGGCCCGCCCTGGACCCGTTCGCCGAGGGGTACGACCTTCCCGGCACCGTGCACGCGCCGCTGGCCGTCGGCGGCCGGGCCGACCTCGCCGTGTTCGACGTCCCCGACGAAGCCGCCCTCACCGCGAAGGGCGCCGCCACCTGTGTGGCCACCGTCGTCAACGGGCGTCTGCTGTACCGGAGTCGGTGAACTCGGAGGAGCGCAGGCCGGGTTGACGCGCTAACCCGCGAGCGCCTTGCCGAACGCTCCCGAACTCTGTTCCACCCCACTGCAATTGGTCGCCGCGTCGTCCTGGCCGGCCGCGTCCGGCGCGCACTGCCGGTCGCGGAACGTCGACCACATCGACACCCACGAGACCCCCTTCTCCTCGGCGAACGACCGGAGTCGGGCCGCGTCGGAGAGGGTGAACGTCTCGTTCGCGATGTCGTTGACGCCGATCATCGAGGTCAGTGCGAGGCTGTGCCAGGCGGACTCGTCGGTGGTGCCGAAGACGGACTTCAGCTGGGTGTGCGTGGCCGTCGCGGAGGTGATCGCGTAGTCGCCCATGTCCCCGGTGTAGGTCTCGCCGTAGTTCATGGTCATGATGTTGACGGTGGCGACCTGGACGTCGTACTTGTTCGCGGAGGCGAGCAGCGCGAGGCCGTCCGCGTCGAGGCCGGACGGCATCACCGGCAGGGTGAAGGTGACCTCCAACTCGGGTCGTTCCTTCTGGAGTTGGGCGATGGCCTGGGAGCGCCGGGCGACCGAGGCGCTGTCGGTGAGGGTGGTGCCCTCGATGTCGAAGTCGGCCTGCGTCGAACCCGCCGCGTCCAGCGCCGCGCCGTACGCCGCCGCCAGCTTCGAGGCGCTGGTGCAGACCGTCGCCAGCTCCTTGCCGGAGGCGCCGCCGAAGGAGACCCGGACGCTCGAACCGGACGCGGTCAGCTTTGATATCCGGGACTTCACCGCCGTATCGCCGACGGCCGTCGTCCCGTTCCACTTCGCCGTGCACGCGCTGCCGTCGGAGATCACGAACGCCAGGTTGTACGTCGCCGGGGAGCCCGCCGAGTCGTTGGCGGACGCCTCCGTAGCACTCACGTAGGGGGCGTACCCCGTGGTGGCAGGTGATACCGAAGGGCTAGGAGAGGGCGACGCCGGTTCCGCCGCCCCCGCCGCCGCGTCCGACGTCGTACCGGGGTCGGACGAACAGCCCGCCACGGCCAGCGCGAACAGACAGGTCAGCCCGGACAGCGGCACCAGGAAACTCCGCATCGCGTGTAAGCACCCACTTTCGTGAACGGCCAACCCTGCCGTGCCGGACGGGCGTCGCGCAGGCGTTTTGCCTGTTCTCTCCTCCTGCTGCCGTGAGGTGCCCTGAGGTTCCCCGAGGGAGGCTGCAAGAATGACCCGGTGACCCGCGCATCCCTGGACAAGCAGCCGCACGAAGTCGCCTCGATGTTCGACAACGTGGCGGAACGGTACGACCTGACCAACGACGTGCTGTCCCTCGGGCAGGACCGGCGGTGGCGCAAGGAGGTCGCGCGGGCCGTGGACGCTCGGCCGGCACAGAAGATCCTTGATCTCGCCGCCGGTACGGGTACCTCCTCGCTGCCGTTCGCGCAGGCCGGGGCGTATGTCGTGCCGTGCGACTTCTCGCTCGGGATGCTTCAGGTCGGTAAGCGGCGGAACTCCTGGCTGCCGTTCACCGCGGGGGACGCCACGCGGCTGCCGTTCAAGGACGACACGTTCGATGCGGTGACGATCTCGTTCGGGCTGCGGAATGTGCAGGACTTCGATGCGGGGCTTCGTGAGATGTACCGGGTCACCCGGCCGGGGGGGCGGGTGGTGATCTGTGAGTTCTCGCATCCGACGTGGGCGCCGTTCCGGACCGTCTACACGGAGTACTTGATGCGGGCGTTGCCTCCGGTGGCCCGTGCGGTGTCGTCCAACCCCGATGCGTACGTCTATCTCGCCGAGTCGATCAGGGCGTGGCCCGATCAGCCCGCGTTGGCCTCGCGGCTGCGGGAGGCGGGGTGGGGGAAGGTGGCTTGGCGGAATCTCACCGGGGGGGTTGTGACGTTGCACCGGGGATTCAAGGGGTGACGCTCCGGGGTGGGGTGTGCGGACAGCTGTGCGGCTGCGGGTTCGTCGTGGTTGGTCGCGCACACGCGGCGGTAGCCGCAGATTGACACAGCCCCGCGCCCCTGGACGGGCCTGCGGCCCATCGGGGTGTGCTTCCCCTGCCGCGTAGTACCCCCCTACCCCAGAGCCATCGGTATCTCCCGGCCCCCGTACCCCACCGCCGCGTACCGCTCCCCCGGCTCCTCCAGTTCCCGTTGGAAGCCTCCGCCTCCCGGGCGGGGTATGCGCGGCTCGTGGACTCCCGCCCCGCCCCCGCCCTCCCCCTCGCCGAAGTCGAACCAGACGGAGACGACGGCCCCGCGGGGGACCTCGGCGCCGGGTGGGGGGTACTGGCGTACTACGTAGTCCACGACCGTGCGGAGGAAGTCCGGGCGGTCGGGGGCGGCCAGGAGTACGCCATGGGCCTGGGCCGTCTCGCGTGCGTCCATCGCCATCAGGCCGACCAGACGTGGGACATGCACTTCGGGTGTTTTGGGTGGTATGAGCACAGATGTCACCCCCAGCGGTACTGGAAGGGTAACCGCCGAAGGGTGCCGTCCGGAAGCGCTGTGCGACAATTTCGCGGTGCTTGGCTACTGAGGGTTACCACTTTCGAGATCGAGGCGGTAGCAGTGACCCGTGCGGCTGGAGTCGGGCGTGGTGAAGACCTCCCCGAGCCGCATCCCCAGCCGCCGCGTCACCGCGATCGACCGCTCGTTCCGGGCGTCGACCATGGCGACGACCCCCCGTACGCCCGCCGACCGCACCCGCTCCAGCGTCATCTGCGCGGCGGCCGTGACGTACCCCTTGCCCCAGTACTCCCGGCCGAGCCGCCAGCCGATCTCGATCTCGCCCACCGGACCCCACGCGAGGGGCCACGGCTGAGCCCCGGTGAAGCCGATCACCCGGCCCTCACGGTCGATCATGGTCCACAGGCAGAAGCCGTGCTCGGCGTCGTGCCGCCGCTGGCGTGCCGTCAGCTCCTCGTACTCCGAGAGTTCCGCCGCTCTACCTCCGTGGTACTCCATGACGTCCGGGTGGGCGAAGGTCCGGTGCCAGGCGACGGCGTCCTCGTCGGTGGGGACGCGCAGCCGTACTACGGGAAGAGCCAGGTTCACGGGGGCAACCCTTCAGCCGGGTGATCAATTCTGCTGAATAGACTGCCCATGTCCAGTGCCGGTCGGCACGCAGATTCCGAACCTGGGGAGATCCCGCCGTGACCGTCGTGACTGATCCTCACTCCGAAAACACCGCGCCTCTCTCCGGGAACACCGCCGATGTGATCGTCGTCGGTGCGGGACCGGCCGGTTCCACGACCGCGTACTACCTCGCCAAGGCCGGGCTCGACGTCCTCCTGCTGGAGAAGACCGAGTTCCCCCGCGAGAAGGTCTGCGGCGACGGCCTCACCCCGCGCGCCACGAAACAGCTCGTCGCCATGGGGATCGACATCTCCGAGGAGGCCGGCTGGCTGCGCAACAAGGGCCTCAGGATCATCGGCGGCGGCGTACGGCTCCAACTCGACTGGCCGGAGCTGGCGTCGTACCCGGACTACGGACTCGTCCGCAAGCGCGACGACTTCGACGAGCAGCTCGCCCGGCAGGCGCAGAAGGCGGGGGCGCGGCTGTACGAGCGGTGCAACGTGGGGGCGCCGATCGTCGACGACCGCACCGGCCGCATCACCGGCGTACACGCGAAGTTGGGGGAGGAGAAGCGCGAAGTCACCTTCCACGCGCCCCTGGTGGTCGCCGCCGACGGCAACTCCACGCGGCTGTCCCTCGCGATGGGGCTGCACCGGCGCGAGGACCGGCCGATGGGGGTCGCCGTCCGGACGTACTTCGAGAGCCCCCGGCACGAGGACGACTACCTGGAGTCCTGGCTGGAGCTGTGGGACCGGCGCGGGGCCGAGGACCGGCTCCTGCCCGGGTACGGGTGGATCTTCGGCATGGGCGACGGGACCTCCAACGTCGGGCTCGGGGTCCTCAACACGTCCGATTCCTTCAAGGAGTTGGACTGGCGCGAGGTGCTCAAGGCGTGGTGCGCGTCCATGCCCGAGGAGTGGGGGTACACGCCGGAGCACATGACCGGGCCCATCCGCGGGGCCGCGCTGCCGATGGCCTTCAACCGTCAACCCCACTACACCAAGGGGCTGTTGCTCGTCGGTGACGCCGGTGGGCTGGTCAACCCCTTCAACGGCGAGGGGATCGCGTACGCCATGGAGTCCGGGCAGATCGCCGCGGACGTCATCGTCCAGGCGCATGCGCGCGCCACGCCGGCGCAGCGGGAGATCGCGCTCCAGCGGTACCCGCGGGTGCTCAAGGACACGTACGGGGGGTACTACACGCTCGGCCGCGCCTTCGTGAAGCTCATCGGGAACCCGAAGGTCATGAAGATCGCGGCCCAGCGGGGGCTCACTCACCCGTTGCTGATGAAGTTCACGCTGAAGATGCTGGCGAACCTGACCGACCCGACCGGGGGTGACGCGATGGACCGGATCATCAACGGGCTGAGCAAGGTAGCTCCCAAGGCGTAGAGGGGTAGTACCTGAGGGGGTGCCGCGTCATGCCGGTGGGCGGGTGCGGCACCGTCGTGGCTCGTCGCGCCCACGCGGCGGTAGCCGCATATCGAATACGGCTCCGCGCCCCTAGGGACGTTGCCCTGCCGCCCTTTTCAACGCCTCCGCATTTGCCGCCCTCTGGGCCATCACCAGCTCCCTGCGGTCCGCCATCTGCCGCAGGGCCTCCTTCCGGTCCCGCTTCGACAGCCGGTCCAGATACACGTGCCCGTTCACATGGTCCGTCTCGTGCGCCAGGCACCGCGCGAAGTATCCGGTCCCCTCGACCGTGACGGGGGTACCGGTCCGGTCCAGGCCGTGGACCACCGCCATATTCGGGCGCGGTACGTCCATCACCGCGCCCGGCACGGAGAGGCAGCCCTCGTCGTCGTCCAGGAGGCGGCGGCCGGCCGTGGGGAGGGGCGCGAGGACCGGGTTGACGATGTGGCCGACATGGCGGACGCCCTCGTCGTCGGGGCAGTCGTACACGAACAGGCGCAGATCGACGCCCACTTGGTTCGCCGCGAGGCCCGCGCCGGTCGCGAGGTACATCGTCAGGAACATGTCGTCGATCAGCGCGGCGAGGTCGGGGCCGAACTCGGTGACGTCGCGGCACGGCTTGTGCAGGACCTCTTCGCCGACCTCGGTGATCCGGCGCACGCGACCCTGCCGGGCCTCGGGTGCGTGGCGCGGGTACGCGTCGACCGCGCGGCCCTGGACGAAAACGCTGGGCATGTCTGTCTCTCCCTCCGAGTGCCGATCGCTCGTCGATCGGTGCGAGGGGAGGAACGCGCCGGACGCGGCTGAAGTTCCGTACGAGGAAGGGCCGCTGCCCCCGAGCGGCTGCGGCCCTGCACCTCAGGTACTACCCGGGTAGTACCGCTCGCTCAGAGCACCCGCACCGCACCGCTCGCCGGGTACCCGGACAGGTCCTGGATGACGACGCCCTTGGAGGGGTTCGCCGCGTCGAGGTACTGCCCGCCGCCGATGTAGACGCCGACGTGGTACGCCGACCCCTTGCCGCCCCAGTACAGGATGTCGCCGACCTGGAGGTTGGACAGGGAGACGTCGGTGCCGGCCATCGACTGGTCCTCGGAGACGCGCGGCAGGTCGACGCCGACCTGCCTGAACGCGGCCTGGACGAGCCCGGAGCAGTCCCAGGAGTTGGGGCCGGTGCCGCCGAGGACGTACGAGTCGCCCACCTGCGCCTTGAGGAAGGCGATGACGGTCGCCACGCTGCCGCTGGCCGGCGCGGAGACGCTGCCGGAGTCCGACGAGCCGCCGCTCAGGCTCGCACGGGTCGCGGAGCGGGACACGGCCTCCTCGGCGGCGGCCTTGCGGGCCTCCTCGGCGGCCTTCTTCTTGGCCTCGGCCTGCTTCGCCGCAGCCAGGTCCTTCGCGGCCTCCTTGGCGGCAGCGGCGGCTGCGGAGTCGCGCTCGGCCTGGAGCTGGTAGTTGGCAGCGGCCTGCTGCGTGAACTGCGCGGCCTGCTCGACCTGCGCGGACAGGTCGGCGGTCAGCGTGGGCAGTTCCAGCGTCTGCGTCACCGTCGCGTCGGCAGCGTTGGCCGAACCCGCCGCGGTGGCGACGGCCAGCGTGCCGAGGACACCACTGGCGACTCCGGCACGCACCGCGATCGAGGACGCGTTGCGGCGGGGCTTTCGGTGGCTACGTATGTGAGCGGTGTGGGACATGAGTCCAACCGGTATCAGGAGCTCCTCCATACCTACAAGGAACGTGTCCTGCGCCACACTTGTTCAATCGGTGCCCCAACTTCCGTGCACCGATTTCTTTATTGACGCCGTAACGGACATTGCGGACCTGGGCGTTCAGGGCCGTGATCACTGCCTTTCGTTGTTACGTCCGAATTGCCCGCTGCCTACCATTCGTTGAGGTCGTTGGCCAAGTCTGGTTTCGGAGGGGTTCGTTCCGATGTGGCGCAGGTCACGGAACGGTTACCGGAACGCCCGCGTCCGGCGCTCGTGAATGTGTGCACGCGTCCACACTCGCGGCCGGTTCCCTCTGACGTGTGAACGGGGTCCCCTATCAACCCCCTTCGTCCAGGGCCAATTTGGATGCAAGGGAACTCTCTTGATATAGAGACGCCCCCTCCGGACCGTCACTGACGAGCGAAAATGTCACACCCCGTGATCACTTCGGCGCCTCGCGTGTCAAGATCCGTGCCGATATGACTTCATGATCCTTCGTCAGGTGGTGGAGATCACAAAGCTTGTGCAATACCCCGTGTCGCAGATCACAGAGCGACAGGCATAGGATGCGGGGCAGTTGGGCTTGTGACCTGCTTCACATGTTCGCGATCTTCGCGGTTCACCCAATGTTTCTCATGCAACCCGCCAACAGTCAGTGCCGACTGAGAGGAGCGAGGAGCGGTGAACGCCTATGCGCCCATCCTCGTACTGGGAGCCCTCGGGGCAGGCTTTGCGATCTTCTCCGTGATCATGGCCTCGCTCATCGGGCCGAAGCGGTACAACCGCGCGAAGCTCGAAGCCTACGAGTGCGGAATCGAGCCGACCCCCACGCCGGCCGGCGGCGGGCGTTTCCCCATCAAGTACTACCTGACGGCGATGCTCTTCATCGTCTTCGACATCGAGATCGTCTTCCTCTACCCCTGGGCCGTCACCTTCGACGCCCTGGGTGTCTTCGGGCTCGTGGAGATGCTGCTCTTCGTGCTCACCGTCTTCGTCGCCTACGCGTACGTCTGGCGGCGCGGCGGCCTGGAATGGGACTGAGGGGCCTTTAGCCATGGGACTCGAAGAAAAGCTGCCGAGCGGCTTCCTGCTGACCACCGTCGAACAGGCCGCGGGCTGGGTGCGCAAGGCGTCCGTCTTCCCCGCCACCTTCGGCCTCGCCTGCTGCGCCATCGAGATGATGACGACCGGAGCCGGGCGCTACGACCTCGCCCGCTTCGGCATGGAGGTCTTCCGGGGCTCGCCCCGCCAGGCCGACCTGATGATCGTCGCCGGCCGGGTCAGCCAGAAGATGGCGCCGGTCCTCCGCCAGGTCTACGACCAGATGCCGAACCCCAAGTGGGTCATCTCCATGGGGGTGTGCGCGTCCTCGGGCGGCATGTTCAACAACTACGCGATCGTCCAGGGCGTCGACCACATCGTCCCCGTGGACATCTACCTGCCCGGCTGCCCGCCGCGCCCCGAGATGCTGATGGACGCGATCCTCAAGCTCCACCACAAGATCCAGCACACCAAGCTCGGTGTGAACGCCGAAGAAGCGGCCCGCGAGGCGGAGGAGGCGGCGCTCAAGGCGCTCCCCCTCATCGAGATGAAGGGGCTGCTGCGATGAGCGACGCGAACGGCACCTCAGGCGCGAACGGCACCCCGGACGCGGGCGCGAACCCCGGGAACGCCGCCCCCGAAGGCGCCGCCAACCTCCCCGGCCAGCGCGGCGACCAGGGCGAGGAGATCCGCGTCCAGCGCGGCATGTTCGGCGCGAACAACGGCGGCGACACCTCCGGATACGGCGGCCTGGTCCGCTCGGTCCGCCTGCCGGGCGCCTCGACGCGGCCGTACGGCGGTTGGTTCGACGAGGTCGCCGACGAACTCGAAGGCGCCCTGGAGGAACAGGGGCTGCTCCCGGACAACGCGATCGGGAAGACGGTCGTCGACCGGGACGAACTCACCTTCCACGTCGAGCGCGAGCACCTCGTCCGCGTCGCCCGCACCCTGCGCGACGACCCGGCGCTGCGCTTCGAACTGTGCACCGGCGTCAGCGGCGTGCACTACCCGCACGACAAGGGCCGCGAGCTGCACGCCGTCTACCACCTGCGCTCGATCACCCACAACCGGCTGATCCGCCTGGAGGTCAGCGCCCCGGACGCCGACCCGCGCATCCCGTCCCTGGTCCCCGTCTACCCGACGAACGACTGGCACGAGCGCGAGACGTACGACTTCTTCGGGATCGTCTTCGACGGCCACCCGGCCCTGACGCGGATCATGATGCCGGACGACTGGCAGGGCCACCCGCAGCGCAAGGACTACCCCCTCGGCGGCATCCCCGTCGAGTACAAGGGCGCCCAGATCCCGGCTCCGGACCAGCGGAGGTCGTACTCGTGAGCACGTCGCACGCAACTCCCCGTGAGACCACGGAAGGCTCCGTCTACACGGTCACCGGAGGCGACTGGGACGAGATCGTCCAGTCGGCGGCCCGCGCCGACGACGAGCGCATCGTCGTCAACATGGGCCCCCAGCACCCCTCCACGCACGGTGTGCTCCGCCTCATCCTGGAGATCGACGGCGAGACGGTCACCGAGGCCCGCTGCGGCATCGGCTACCTGCACACCGGCATCGAGAAGAACCTCGAATTCCGGACGTGGACGCAGGGCACGACCTTCGTCACGCGCATGGACTACCTGACGTCCTTCTTCAACGAGACCGCCTACTGTCTCGCCGTCGAGAAGCTCCTCGGCATCGAGGACCAGATCCCCGACCGCGCCACCCTGATCCGGGTGCTCCTGATGGAGCTGAACCGGCTCTCCTCGCACCTGGTGTGCATCGCCACCGGCGGCATGGAACTCGGCGCCACCACGATCATGATCTACGGATTCCGCGATCGTGAAATGATTCTCGACATCTACGAGCTCATCACGGGCCTTCGGATGAACCACGCGTACATCCGCCCCGGCGGACTCGCGCAGGACCTGCCGCCCGGTGCGGTGGACCAGATCCGCGAGTTCGTGAAGAAGATGAAGAAGAACCTCCCGGAGTACGACAAGCTCGCCACCGGGAACCCCATCTTCAAGGCCCGGATGCAGAACGTCGGCCACCTCGACCTGGCCGGCTGCATGGCCCTCGGCGCCACCGGCCCGATCCTGCGCTCCACCGGCCTCCCGCACGACCTGCGCAAGGCGCAGCCCTACTGCGGGTACGAGACCTACGAGTTCGACGTCCCGACCGCCGACACCTGCGACTCCTACGGGCGCTTCCTGATCCGCCTGGAGGAGATGCGCCAGTCGCTGCGCATCGTCGAGCAGTGCCTGGACCGGCTCCAGCCGGGCCCGGTCATGGTCGGCGACAAGAAGATCGCCTGGCCCGCCCAACTGGCCCTCGGGCCGGACGGGTTGGGCAACTCCCTCGACCACATCAAGAAGATCATGGGCACTTCCATGGAGGCCCTGATCCACCACTTCAAGCTGGTCACCGAGGGCTTCAGGGTCCCGCCGGGACAGGCGTACGCGGCTGTCGAGTCCCCCAAGGGCGAACTCGGCGTGCACGCCGTGTCCGACGGCGGCACCCGCCCCTTCCGGGTCCACTTCCGCGACCCGTCCTTCACTAACCTGCAAGCCATGGCGGCGATGTGCGAAGGCGGCCAGGTCGCCGATGTGATCGTCGCCGTCGCGTCCATCGACCCCGTGATGGGAGGCGTCGACCGGTGACCACCAGTTCCTCCGGCGTCGGCCTGGGCATGCCCGAACTGCCCGCCGCCCCCTACCCGGACGACGTACGGGCCCGCCTGGAGGCGGACGCGCGCGAGGTGATCGCCCGCTACCCCGACTCCCGCTCCGCGCTCCTGCCGCTGCTGCACCTCGTGCAGTCCGAGGAGGGCCATGTCACCCGCACCGGGATGAAGTTCTGCGCGGACGTGCTGGGCCTGACCACGGCCGAGGTCACCGCCGTCGCGACCTTCTACACCATGTACCGGCGCCGGCCGAGCGGCGACTACCAGGTCGGCGTCTGCACCAACACGCTGTGCGCGGTGATGGGCGGCGACGCGATCTTCGACTCGCTCCAGGAGCACCTGGGCGTCGGGAACGGAGAGACCACGGACGACGGGAAGGTCACGCTGGAGCACATCGAGTGCAACGCGGCCTGCGACTTCGCGCCCGTCGTGATGGTCAACTGGGAGTTCTTCGACAACCAGACCGTCGAGAGCGCGAAACGCCTCGTCGACGACCTGCGGTCCGGCCGGACGGTGTCCCCCACGCGCGGGGCGCCGCTGTGCACCTTCAAG
Organism: Streptomyces saintjeani; assembly: GCF_055409605.1. Taxonomy (NCBI): domain Bacteria; kingdom Bacillati; phylum Actinomycetota; class Actinomycetes; order Kitasatosporales; family Streptomycetaceae; genus Streptomyces; species Streptomyces saintjeani. The sequence continues at coordinate 5,521,379 of NZ_CP189624.1, forward strand.
GACACCGCCCGCATCCTGGCGGGCTTCCCCGACGAGCGCGAGGGCGCCGTCGAGGCGAGCGGCGGCGCGGGACCCGCCTCGCTGGTGGGCCTCCGCCTGGCCAGGGGAGAGACCGCACCCGCGCGCGTGGTCCACCCACGCGTGGAACCCGGGCACCGGCCCGCCGCCGAGGAGGGGGAGGGATGACGTTGGCACCCGAACTGAAAGGCAGCAGCCCCGAGAAGCTGCTGGCACCCGTGCTGTCGGCCTTCTGGGACGAGGAGCGGTCCTGGTCGCTCGACGTGTACCGGAGGCACGAGGGGTACGAAGGGTTGCGCAAGGCCCTCGCCATGTCGCCGGACGACCTGATCGCGTACGTCAAGGACTCCGGACTGAGGGGGCGCGGCGGTGCCGGGTTCCCGACGGGGATGAAATGGCAGTTCATTCCCCAGGGCGACGGCAAACCGCACTATCTAGTTGTCAACGCCGACGAATCGGAGCCGGGGACCTGCAAGGACATCCCGCTCCTCTTCGCGAACCCGCACAGCCTCATCGAGGGCATCGTCATCGCGTGTTGGGCCATCAGGTCGTCTCATGCCTTCATCTACCTGCGCGGTGAGGTCGTTCCCGTTCTGCGGCGGCTGCACGAGGCCGTACGCGAGGCGTACGCGGCGGGCTATCTCGGCGAGAACATCCTGGGCAGCGGGCTCGATCTCCAGCTCACCGTCCACGCCGGCGCCGGCGCGTACATCTGCGGTGAGGAGACCGCGCTGCTCGACTCGCTCGAAGGCCGCCGGGGTCAACCGCGGCTGCGTCCTCCCTTCCCTGCCGTCGAGGGGCTCTATGCCTGCCCCACTGTCGTGAACAACGTCGAGTCCATCGCGTCGGTTCCCGCGATCCTGAATCGCGGAAAAGAATGGTTCCGCTCGATGGGCAGCGAGAAGTCCCCGGGCTTCACGCTGTACTCCCTCTCCGGCCACGTCACGAGCCCCGGCCAGTACGAGGCGCCGCTCGGCATCACACTGCGCCAGCTGCTGGAGATGAGCGGCGGGATGCGCCCCGGGCACCGGCTGAAGTTCTGGACGCCGGGCGGCTCCTCCACGCCGATGTTCACCGACGAGCACCTCGACGTCCCCCTCGACTACGAGGGCGTCGGCGCGGCCGGCTCGATGCTCGGCACGAAGGCGCTCCAGTGCTTCGACGAGACGACCTGCGTGGTGCGCGCGGTGACCCGGTGGACCGAGTTCTACGCCCACGAGTCCTGCGGCAAGTGCACGCCCTGCCGCGAAGGCACCTACTGGCTCGTGCAGTTGCTGCGCGACATCGAGGCCGGCAAGGGCGTCATGAGCGACCTCGACAAGCTGAACGACATCGCCGACAACATCAACGGCAAGTCGTTCTGCGCCCTCGGCGACGGCGCCGCCTCGCCGATCTTCTCCTCGCTGAAGTACTTCCGCGAGGAGTACGAGCAGCACATCACCGGCCGGGGCTGCCCCTTCGACCCGGCCAAGTCGACGGCCTGGGCGGACCGCCCGGAGGTGAACGCATGACGGTACGCCAGTCTGAAAGCGGCTCCGCCGCGGGCCAACGCCCCGCAGGCGGCGGGGAGGCGGCGGTGCCGCGGGAAGATCTCGTGACGCTGACGATCGACGGCGCCGAGATCAGCGTGCCCAAGGGCACCCTGGTCATCCGCGCCGCCGAGCAGCTCGGCATCGAGATCCCCCGGTTCTGCGACCACCCCCTCCTCGACCCGGCCGGCGCCTGCCGGCAGTGCATCGTCGAGGTCGAGGGCCAGCGCAAGCCGATGGCGTCCTGCACGATCAGCTGCACCGACGGCATGGTCGTCAAGACGCACCTCACCTCCCCGGTCGCCGAGAAGGCCCAGCACGGGGTGATGGAGCTGCTGCTCATCAACCACCCGCTGGACTGCCCGGTCTGCGACAAGGGCGGCGAGTGCCCGCTCCAGAACCAGGCCATGTCGCACGGCCAGGCGGAGTCCCGCTTCGAGGGCCGCAAGCGGACGTACGAGAAGCCGGTCCCGATCTCCGCGCAGGTGCTGCTGGACCGTGAGCGGTGCGTCCTGTGCGCGCGCTGCACGCGGTTCTCCGACCAGGTCGCCGGCGACCCGATGATCGAGTTGCTCGAACGGGGCGCCCTCCAGCAGGTCGGTACGGGCGAAGGCGATCCGTTCGAGTCGTACTTCTCCGGGAACACGATCCAGATCTGTCCCGTCGGAGCGCTCACCTCGGCCGCGTACCGGTTCCGTTCGCGCCCCTTCGACCTGGTGTCGTCGCCCTCGGTGTGCGAGCACTGCGCGGGCGGCTGCGCGACCCGTACGGACCACCGGCGCGGGAAGGTCATGCGGCGGCTCGCCGAGAACGACCCCGAGGTCAACGAGGAGTGGATCTGCGACAAGGGGCGCTTCGGGTTCCGGTACGCGCAAGCGCGCGACCGCCTGGAGACGCCGCTGATCCGCAACCCCGAGGGCGACCTGGAGCCCGCCTCCTGGCCGGAGGCCCTCCAGATCGCCGCCCAGGGACTGCTCGCCTCGCGCGGGCGCACGGGCGTGCTGACCGGTGGCCGGCTCACCGTCGAGGACGCGTACGCGTACAGCAAGTTCGCGCGCGTGGCCCTCGACACGCACGACATCGACTTCCGCGCGCGTGTGCACAGCGTCGAGGAGGCCGACTTCCTGGCCTCCCGGGTCGCCGGACGCGGCCGGGACCTCGACGGCACGGGCGTGTCGTACAGCGCGCTGGAGAAGGCACCGGCCGTCCTGCTGGTCGGGTTCGAGTCCGAGGAGGAGGCGCCCGGCGTCTTCCTGCGGCTGCGCAAGGCGTGGCGCAGGACCGGGCTCAGGGTGTTCTCGCTGGCCACGCACGCGACGCGCGGGCTGGAGAAGGCGGGCGGCACACTGCTGCCGGCCGCTCCCGGCACCGAGGCCGAGTGGCTGGACGCCCTCGCGGCCGGCAGCGGCCTGGAGACGCCCGGTGGGGCCGCCGCCGAGGCGCTGCGGGCCGAGGGCGCCGTCATCGTCGTAGGGGAGCGCCTGGCGGGCGTCGCGGGGGGTCTCACGGCCGCCGTGCGGGCCGCCACGGCGACCGGGGCGCGGCTCGTGTGGATCCCGCGCCGGGCCGGTGAGCGCGGCGCCCTGGAGGCCGGTGCGCTGCCCGCGCTGCTGCCCGGCGGACGCCCGGCGACCGACCCGCGCGCGCGGGAGGAGGTCGCCGCCGTCTGGGGGCTCGCCGAACTCCCGCACGGGTACGGCCGCGACACCGGCCAGATCGTCGAGGCCGCCGTCGCCGGGGAACTCCAGGCGCTGCTGGTGGCGGGCGTCGAGGTCGCCGACCTGCCCGACCCCGCGCGTGCGCGTACGGCGCTCGACGAGGTCGGCTTCGTGGTCTCCCTGGAGCTGCGGCCCAGTGAGGTCACCCGGCGCGCGGACGTCGTCCTGCCGGTCGCCGCGGTCGCCGAGAAGCCGGGTGCGTTCCTCAACTGGGAGGGCAGGGTGCGGTTCTTCGAGGCCGCCCTCAAGCCCGAGCAGATGACGCGCAGCCTGCCCCCGAGCGACGCGCGCGTGCTCCAGATGCTGGCCGACGCCATGGACGTCCACCTCGGTCTGCCCGACCTGCGCACCACGCGCGCGGAGATCGACCGGCTCGGTGCCTGGGACGGGCAGCGGGCCGCCGAGCCGAACGAGACCGGGGGAGCGCTCCCGAGGCCCGCCGCCGGTGAGGCCGTCCTCGCGGGGCACCGGCTGCTCCTCGACCAGGGGCTCCTCCAGGAGGGCGATGCGGCGCTCGCCGCGACCCGGCACGCCTCCTACGCGCGCGTGTCGGCCGCCACGGCCGCCGAGGCGGGCGTCGAGGACGGCGGCCTGCTGGCCGTCACCGGCGTGGCCGGGACCGTCGAACTGCCGCTGGCCGTCACCGAGATGCCCGACCGGGTGGTGTGGCTCCCGCTCAACTCCGCGGGCGCGGGCGTCGCCTCGGACACCGGGGCCCGGCCCGGAACCCTCGTCCGCATCGGCCCGGCGACGCCCGCCGACGCCCCCAAGGAGGTGGAGGCATGAGCCCGTACCTCGCGGCGGAAGACCTCTCGATGTTCGGCCGTGACCCCTGGTGGCTGGTCGTCGTCAAGGCGGTGTTCTGCTTCGCGTTCCTGATGGTGACCGTGCTGTTCTCCATCGTCTGGGAACGCAAGGTCGTCGCCTGGATGCAGTTGCGCGTCGGCCCCAACCGGCACGGCCCCTGGGGCATGCTCCAGTCGCTCGCCGACGGCATCAAGCTGATGCTGAAGGAAGACGTCATCGTCAAGCGCGCGGACAAGGTCGTCTACGTCCTCGCGCCGGTCGTCGCCGCCATCCCGGCGTTCATGGCGATCGCGGTGATCCCCTTCGGCCCGGCCGGCAACGAGATCTCGATCTTCGGCCACCGTACGACGATGCAGCTCACCGACCTGCCGATCGCGATGCTGTACATCCTCGCGGTCGCCTCGGTCGGCATCTACGGCATCGTGCTCGCGGGCTGGAGCTCCGGGTCGACGTACCCGCTGCTCGGCGGCCTGCGGTCGGCCGCGCAGATGATCTCGTACGAGATCGCGATGGGCGCCGCGTTCGCGTCGGTGTTCCTGTACTCGGGGTCGATGTCGACGTCGACGATCGTCGAGCAGCAGAGCGACCGCTGGTACATCCTGCTGCTGCCGGTCTCGTTCATCCTGTACATCGTCACCATGGTCGGCGAGACCAACCGCGCCCCCTTCGACATGCCGGAGTCCGAGGGCGACCTGGTCGGCGGCTTCAACACCGAGTACTCGTCGATCAAGTTCGCGATGTTCATGCTCGCCGAGTACGTCAACATGGTGACCGTCTCGGCCGTCGCCACCACCCTCTTCCTCGGCGGCTGGCGGGCCCCCTGGCCGATCAGCGGCTTCTGGGAGGGCGCGAACCACGGCTGGTGGCCGATGCTCTGGTTCGTCGTCAAGGTGCAGCTCCTGCTGTTCTTCTTCATCTGGCTGCGCGGCACGCTCCCGCGCGTGCGCTACGACCAGCTGATGAAGCTCGGCTGGAAGGTGCTGCTGCCGGTCTCGATGGTGTGGCTGATGCTCGTCGCCACCATGCGGACCCTGCGCAACGAGAACTACGGCTTCACCGACATCGCCCTGTACGTGGCCGGCGGGCTGATCGCCGTCCTGCTGATCTCCTTCGTCGCCGACGTCTTCCGCGACAAGGCGAGGAAGGGCGCCGAGGTCCCCGCCGAACCGGTCGGGTTCGACCCGATGGCGGGCGGATTCCCGGTGCCGCCGCTGCCCGGACAGGAGCTTCCGCCGGTGCCCCGGCGCCGGTCCCGCCAGGACCGGGAGCTGATTGTCAGTGGTGGGGTCGATACTCAGAGTGACGGACCTCGTGACGGAAAGGAGGCGTCCGATGGCTGAGGAGCCCAAGGAGACCACACCCGGTTTCCAGAACCCCGTCGCCGGCTTCGGCGTGACCTTCAAGGCCATGTTCAAGAAGCGGCTCACCGAGCAGTACCCGGAGCAGCAGAAGACCACCGCACCGCGGTTCCACGGACGGCATCAGCTCAACCGCCATCCGGACGGCCTGGAGAAGTGCGTCGGCTGCGAACTGTGCGCCTGGGCCTGCCCCGCCGACGCGATCTACGTCGAGGGCGCGGACAACACCGACGAGGAGCGCTACTCCCCGGGCGAGCGCTACGGCCGCGTCTACCAGATCAACTACGCCCGCTGCATCCTGTGCGGCCTGTGCATCGAGGCGTGCCCCACGCGCGCGCTGACGATGACCAACGAGTTCGAACTGGCCGACTCCAGCCGCGAGAACCTCATCTACACCAAGGAACAGCTCCTCGCGGGCCTCGACGACAACATGGTCGACACGCCCCACGCGATCTACCCCGGGACGGACGAACAGGACTACTACCGGGGGCTGGTGACCGAAGCGGCGCCCGGTACGGAACGCCAAGTGGCCGTCTCCAAGGGCGAGACACCTACGGAAGAGGGGGTGGACGCGTGAGCGCGCTGGCTGCTTACTCCACCTCCACCGGCGAGGCGTTCCAGTTCTGGACGCTCGGTACGGTCGCGGTGATCGGCGCCCTGTGCACCGTCTTCATGAAGCGCGCCGTCCACAGCGCCCTCTGCCTCGCCGGGACCATGATCATCCTGGCGGTGTTCTACCTCGCCAACGGCGCCTACTTCCTCGGCATCGTGCAGATCGTCGTCTACACGGGCGCGATCATGATGCTGTTCCTGTTCGTCGTGATGCTGGTCGGCGTCACCGCCGCCGACTCCCTGAAGGAGACCATCAAGGGCCAGCGCTGGCTCGCCCTGCTGAGCGGCCTCGGCTTCGGGGTCCTGCTGGTCGGCGGCATCGGGAACGCCTCGCTGAGCGAGTTCAACGGCCTCGCGCAGGCGAACGCGAACGGCAACGTGGAGGGCCTCGCGACCCTCATCTTCACGAAGTACGTGTTCGCCTTCGAGATCACCGGCGCGCTGCTCATCACGGCGGCCGTCGGCGCGATGGTCCTCACCCACCGCGAGCGCACCGAGCGCGCGATGACCCAGCGCGAACTGGCCGAGCGGCGCGTGCGCGAGGGCAAGCACCTCCCGCCGCTCCCGGCCCCCGGCGTGTACGCGCGGCACAACGCCGTCGACATCGCGGGCCTGCTGCCCGACGGGACGCCCTCCGAACTGACCGTCAGCAAGACCCTGCGCGAGCGCGGCCAGATCCGGGACGTGTCCACGGAGGCGATCGCCGACCTCAAGGCCCTCCAGCAGCGCTCCGAGGAGCGCCTGGAGCGCGACGAGATCGAGCCGCCCTTCCGGCGCGAGACGCGCGAGGCGAAGGAGGCGTCGCAGTGAACCCGGTCAACTACCTGTACCTCGCCGCCCTGTTGTTCACGATCGGCGCGACCGGAGTGCTCGTCCGGCGCAACGCGATCGTCGTCTTCATGTGCATCGAGCTGATGCTGAACGCCTGCAACCTCGCGTTCGTCGCCTTCTCCCGGATGCACGGCAACCTCGACGGCCAGATCATCGCCTTCTTCACGATGGTCGTCGCCGCGGCGGAGGTCGTGGTCGGACTCGCGATCATCGTGTCGCTGTTCCGCTCCCGCCACTCGGCCTCGGTCGACGACGCCAGCCTGATGAAGCTGTAAGGGGTCGGAAGAAACGTGGAGAACCTCATCGCGCTGCTGATCGCGGCGCCCCTGCTCGGAGCGGCCGTCCTGCTCACCGGAGGCCGCCGGCTCGACGCCGTCGGCCACTGGATCGGCACGCTCCTGTCGGCCGTCTCCTTCGTGTTCGGCCTGATCCTCTTCGCGGACCTGCTCGGCAAGGACGCCGAGCACCGCACGCTCCACCAGCACCTGTTCAGCTGGATCCCCGTCGAGGGCTTCCAGGCGGACGTCGCGTTCCGCCTCGACCAGCTGTCCATGACGTTCGTGCTGCTGATCACGGGCGTCGGTTCGCTGATCCACCTGTACTCGATCGGGTACATGGAGCACGACGACCGGCGCCGCCGCTTCTTCGGCTACCTGAACCTGTTCCTCGCGGCGATGCTGATCCTGGTCCTCGCCGACAACTACCTCCTGCTGTACGTCGGCTGGGAGGGCGTGGGCCTCGCCTCGTTCCTGCTCATCGGGTTCTGGCAGCACAAGCCCAGCGCCGCGACGGCCGCCAAGAAGGCGTTCCTGGTCAACCGGGTCGGCGACATGGGCCTGTCGATCGCGATCATGCTGATGTTCACGACCTTCGGGACGTTCGCCTTCGGCCCGCTGCTCGGCACGCACACCGCCCCCGGTGTCGCCGCCGACGCGAGCGAGGGCAAGCTCACCGCGATCGCCCTGATGCTGCTCCTGGCGGCCTGCGGCAAGTCCGCGCAGGTGCCGCTCCAGTCCTGGCTCGGGGACGCCATGGAGGGCCCGACGCCCGTGTCGGCGCTCATCCACGCGGCGACGATGGTCACCGCGGGCGTGTACCTGATCGTCCGCTCGGCGGCGGTCTTCAACGCCGCGCCGGACGCGCAGCTCGTCGTCACCATCGTCGGCGCGGTCACGCTGCTGTTCGGTGCGATCGTCGGTTGTGCGAAGGACGACATCAAGAAGGCCCTCGCCGGGTCGACGATGTCGCAGATCGGGTACATGGTCCTCGCGGCCGGCCTCGGCCCCATCGGGTACGTCTACGCGATCATGCACCTGGTGACGCACGGCTTCTTCAAGGCCGGGCTCTTCCTCGGCGCCGGTTCCGTCATGCACGGCATGAACGACGAGGTCGACATGCGCAAGTACGGCGGCCTGCGGAAGTACATGCCGGTCACGTTCATCACCTTCGGCCTCGGCTACCTCGCGATCATCGGGTTCCCCGGTCTGTCCGGCTTCTTCTCCAAGGACAAGATCATCGAGGCGGCGTTCGCCAAGGGCGGCACCGAGGGCTGGATCCTCGGCGGCGCGGCCCTGCTGGGGGCGGCCGTCACGGCGTTCTACATGACGCGCGTGATGCTGATGACGTTCTTCGGCGAGAAGCGCTGGCAGCCGGACGCGGACGGCAACGAACCGCACCCGCACGAGTCGCCCAGGTCCATGACGATCCCCATGATCGTCCTCGCCTGCGGATCGGTCTTCGCGGGCGGCCTGTTCAGCGTCGGCGACCGCTTCCTGCACTGGCTGGAGCCGATCACCGGACACGACCACGGCGACGCGCCCATCAGCGCCGCGACGGTCACCTCGGCGACAGTCGCCGTCATGGTCGTGGGCGTCGCCCTGGCGTACCTCCAGTACGGCCGCAGGCCCGTCCCGGTCGTCGCCCCGCGCGGGTCGCTGCTCACCCGGGCCGCCCGCCGCGACCTCCTCCAGGACGACTTCAACCACGTCGTGCTGGTGCGCGGCGGCGAGCACCTCACGCGCTCGCTGGTGTACGTCGACCACACCCTGGTCGACGGCGTCGTCAACGGCACGGCGGCCGGCTTCGGCGGCCTGTCCGGACGGCTGCGCCGCCTCCAGAACGGCTTCGCGCGCTCCTACGCGGTCTCGATGTTCGGCGGCGCGGCGGTCCTGGTCGCCGCGACGCTGCTGATGAGGGCGGTCTGATACCGATGTCCTTTCCCCTGCTGACAGCGACGGCGGTGCTCCCGGCCGTGGGAGCCGTCGCCACGGCCGCCGTGCCGGCCGCGAGGCGCAACGCGGCGAAGTCGCTCGCGCTGCTCGTCTCGCTCGGCACGCTCGCCCTCGCGATCGCGATCCTGGTCCGCTTCGACCCCGACGGGGACCGCTACCAGTTCACCGAGTCCCACTCCTGGATCAAGGACTTCGGGGTCCGCTACGAACTGGGCGTCGACGGCATCTCGGTGGCGCTCATCGCGCTGACCGCGCTGCTGATGCCGTTCATCATCCTGGCCGGCTGGAACGACGCCGACCCGCTGGAGACCGGCAGCAGGCGCTGGCGGCCCACCCAGGGCTTCTTCGCGCTGATCCTGGCCGTCGAGGCGATGGTGATCATCTCCTTCGCGGCCACCGACGTCTTCCTCTTCTACATCTTCTTCGAGGCCATGCTCATCCCGATGTACTTCCTCATCGGAGGCTTCGGGGACCGCGCGCACGAGCACGGCGAGGAGGCGGCGTCCACCCAACGGTCGTACGCGGCCGTCAAGTTCCTGCTCTACAACCTGGTCGGCGGCCTCATCATGCTGGCCGCCGTGATCGGCCTGTACGTGGTCGCGGGCAACTTCAGCCTCCAGGAGATCGCCGCCGCGCGGGCCAACGGCTCGCTCGACATGGCGACCAACACGGAACGCTGGCTGTTCCTCGGCTTCTTCTTCGCCTTCGCGGTGAAGGCCCCGCTGTGGCCGCTGCACACCTGGCTGCCGAACGCGATGGGCGAGGCCACGGCCCCGGTCGCCGTCCTCATCACGGCCGTCGTCGACAAGGTCGGCACGTTCGCGATGCTCCGGTTCTGTCTGCAACTCTTCCCGGAGGCGTCGAAGTGGGCGACTCCGGTCATTCTCGTCCTCGCCCTGATCAGCATCATCTACGGTGCCCTGCTCGCCGTCGGCCAGCGTGACATCAAGCGGCTGGTCGCCTACGCGTCGATCTCGCACTTCGGGTTCATCGTGCTCGGCATCTTCGCGATGACCAGCCAGGGCCAGTCCGGCGCGACGCTCTACATGGTCAACCACGGCATCTCGACGGCCGCCCTGATGCTCGTCGCCGGGTTCCTGATCTCCCGGCGCGGCTCGCGGCTCATCGCCGACTACGGCGGCGTCCAGAAGGTCGCGCCGGTGCTCGCCGGGACGTTCCTGATCGGCGGCCTCGCCACCCTCTCGCTGCCGGGCCTCGCGCCCTTCGTGAGCGAGTTCCTGGTGCTGGTCGGCGCGTTCGCGCGCTATCCCGTCGTAGGGATCATCGCCACCTTCGGGATCGTGCTCGCCGCGCTGTACACCCTCGTCCTGTACCAGCGGACGATGACCGGCCCGGTGAAGCCCGAGGTCGCGTCGATGCCGGACCTGAAGATCAGGGAGATCGCGGTCGTCACGCCGCTGATCGTCCTGCTCGTCGTCCTCGGCGTCTACCCGAAGCCGATCGCGGACGTCGTCAACCCGGCGGTCAAGCAGACCTTGTCCGACGTGAACAAGAAGGACCCCCAGCCCGAGGTGGAGGCGGCCCGGTGAGCGCAACAGCCGTCCACAGCCTGTGGACAACGGCGGCCGAACCGATCGCGAAGATCGACGCGCCGAAGATCGAATACGGGCAATTGTCGCCCACCCTGATCGTCGTGGGCGCGGCGGTCGTCGGGATCCTCGTCGAGGCGTTCGTGCCACGGAAGTCCCGTTACTACGCCCAGCTGTTCGTCTCCGTCGTCGCCCTGTGCGCCGCGTTCGCGGCGGTCGTCGCCCTCGCGGCGAAGGGGTACGGCACCACGCGCGCGGGGATCGCCGCGATGGGCGCCATCGCCGTCGACGGGCCGGCGCTGTTCCTCCAGGGCACGATCCTGCTCTCCGCCCTGGTCGGCCTGTTCACCTTCGCCGAGCGGCGCCTCGACCCCGAGGTGCACGGCAACCGGGTCGACTCGTTCGCCGCGCAGGGCGCCTCCGTACCCGGCAGCGACAGCGAACAGGCCGCCGTCAAGGCCGGGTTCACGACCACCGAGGTCTTCCCGCTGCTGCTCTTCGCGGTCGCGGGCATGCTGGTCTTCCCGGCCGCCAACGACCTGCTGACGCTCTTCATCGCGCTGGAGGTCTTCTCCCTCCCGCTGTACCTGCTGTGCGCGCTCGCGCGCCGCAAGCGGCTCATGTCGCAGGAAGCGGCCGTCAAGTACTTCCTGCTCGGCGCGTTCGCCTCCGCGTTCACCCTGTTCGGCATCGCGCTGCTGTACGGGTACGCCGGTTCCGTCTCCTACGGCACCATCGCGCAGGTCGTCGACGGCACGGTCAAGTCCGTCGACCCCGCGCTCGCCGACACCATGGGCAACGACGCGCTGCTCCTCATCGGGGCCGCGCTGCTCGTCATGGGCCTGCTCTTCAAGGTCGGCGCCGTGCCGTTCCACATGTGGACGCCGGACGTCTACCAGGGCGCGCCCACGCCGGTCACCGGGTTCATGGCCGCCGCCACCAAGGTCGCCGCGTTCGGGGCGCTGCTGCGGGTCCTGTACGTGATCCTGCCGGGGCTGCGGTGGGACTGGCGGCCGGTGATGTGGGGCGTGGCCATCGTCACGATGCTGGGGGGCGCGATCGTCGCGATCACCCAGACCGACATCAAGCGGCTGCTCGCGTACTCGTCCATCGCGCACGCCGGGTTCATCCTCGCGGGTGTCATCGCGACGACGCCCGACGGGGTCTCCTCGGTGCTCTTCTACCTGGCCGCGTACTCCTTCGTGACGATCGGCGCGTTCGCGGTGGTCACGCTGGTCCGCGACGCCGGGGGAGAGGCGACCCACCTGTCCAAGTGGGCGGGCCTGGGCCGCCGTTCACCCCTGGTCGCCGCCGTCTTCGCCGTCTTCCTCCTCGCCTTCGCCGGCATCCCGCTGACCTCCGGGTTCGCGGGGAAGTTCGCCGTCTTCAAGGCCGCCGCGGAAGGGGGTGCGGCGCCGCTGGTCGTGGTCGGTGTGATCTCGTCCGCCATCGCCGCGTTCTTCTACATCCGGGTGATCGTCCTGATGTTCTTCAGCGAGCCCCGTCCGGACGGACCGACGGTCGCCGTGCCCTCGCCGTTGACCATGACCGCGATCGGGGTGGGGGTGGCGGTGACGCTCGTGCTCGGTGTGGCGCCGCAGTACTTCCTCGATCTGGCGGGGCAGGCGGGGGTGTTCGTGCGCTGAGCGGTGGTTCGGGTGTACGTCGGCCCGGTGCCCTTCTTCCGGGGGGTGCCGGGCCGTCGGCATGCCGGCGCGTGGGCGCGGGCGGGCGGTTCCCGGACCGGCCTGTGGATAACTCTGTGGGTGTCGGTGCGGGGGCCTATCGTGGGGGGTACGTGGAGGCAGTGGTTCGAGGGACGACGGGTGGGATCGGCGTGATGGCGGAGGCGGTAGGGGTGGAAGGCGTGGTGGCCGGGGCGGGGGAGAGTGAGGCGCTCGCCGTACTGCGGCGGGTGTTCGGGTACGACAGTTTCCGCGGTGAGCAGGAAGAGGTCGTCGACCATGTGGTCGGCGGCGGGGACGCGGTCGTGCTGATGCCGACCGGCGGTGGCAAGTCGCTGTGCTATCAGATTCCCTCGCTGGTCAGAGCCGGTACGGGGATCGTCGTATCGCCGCTCATCGCGCTCATGCAGGACCAGGTCGACGCCCTGCGCGCGGTGGGCGTGCGCGCCGGGTTCATCAACTCGACGCAGGACTTCGACGAGCGTCGCCTCGTGGAGGCCGAGTACGCCGCCGGCGAGCTGGACCTGCTCTACCTCGCGCCCGAGCGCCTGCGCCTCGACAGCACGCTGGAGCTGCTCTCGCGCGGCAAGATCGCCGTCTTCGCGATCGACGAGGCGCACTGCGTCTCCCAGTGGGGCCACGACTTCCGCCCCGACTACCTGGCCCTGTCCCTCCTGGGCGAGCGCTGGCCGGACGTCCCGCGCATCGCCCTGACGGCGACGGCGACGGAGGCCACGCACCAGGAGATCGTCCAGCGCCTGGGCATGCCGGACGCCCGGCACTTCGTCGCGAGTTTCGACCGGCCCAACATCCAGTACCGCATCGTCCCGAAGGCCGACCCGAAGAAGCAGCTCCTGGCGTTCCTGCGCGAGGAGCACGCGGGCGACGCCGGCATCGTGTACTGCCTCTCGCGCAACTCGGTCGAGAAGACCGCCGAGTTCCTGGCGAACAACGGCATCGCGGCCGTGCCGTACCACGCCGGGCTCGACGCGGGCACCCGCGCCAGGCACCAGTCCCGGTTCCTGCGCGAGGACGGCCTCACCGTCGTCGCGACCATCGCCTTCGGCATGGGCATCGACAAGCCGGACGTCCGCTTCGTCGCCCACCTGGACCTGCCGAAGTCCGTCGAGGGGTACTACCAGGAGACCGGCCGCGCGGGGCGTGACGGACAGCCGTCCACGGCGTGGATGGCGTACGGCCTCAACGACGTCATCCAGCAGCGCAAGATGATCCAGTCCGGCGAGGGGGACGAGGCGTTCCGGCGCCGCGCGCAGTCCCATCTCGACGCGATGCTCGCGCTGTGCGAGACCGCGCGGTGCCGGCGCGGCCAGCTCCTCAACTACTTCGGCCAGGACCCCGACCCCGTCGGCTGCGGCAACTGCGACACGTGCCTGACCCCGCCGGAGACGTGGGACGGCACGGTCGCCGCGCAGAAGGTCCTCTCCACCGTCGTCCGCCTCCAGCGCGAGCGAGGGCAGAAGTTCGGCGCGGTCCAGATCATCGACATCCTGCTCGGCAAGCGCACGGCCAAGGTCATCCAGTTCGACCACGACCAGCTCTCCGTCTTCGGCATCGGCCAGGACCTCGCGGACGGCGAATGGCGGGGTGTCATCCGGCAGATGCTGGCGCAGGGTCTGCTCGCGGTCGAGGGCGAGTACGGCACGCTGGTCCTCACCGAGGGCAGTGGCACGGTCCTGCGGCGCGAGCGGGACGTGCCGTTGCGCAAGGAGCCGAAGAGGGCGACGGCCGCCAAGACGCCCTCCTCCGGTTCCGGGAAGAGCGGCAAGGCCAAGGCGGCCGTCGTCGAACTGCCGGCCCACCTCCAGCCCGCGTTCGAGGCGTTGCGCGCGTGGCGTGCCGAGCAGGCTCGTGAGCAGGGCGTCCCGGCGTACGTGATCTTCCACGACGCGACCCTCCGCGAGATCGTCTCCGCGTGGCCGTCGTCGGTACGGGAGCTGGCGGGGATCAGCGGGGTGGGGGAGAAGAAGCTGGTGACCTACGGCGAGGGGGTCGTGGCGGCGCTGGCGGAACTGGGCGGGGCGCCGGGGGGTGGCGGCGAGGCGAAGCCGGCTCCGGCGGCGCAGGGGGCTGTACCGGCGCAGGGGGCCGCACCTACGCAGGGTTCCGCACCGGCGGAGGACGACTTCTGGGGCGAGATGGAGGAGGAGCCGGACTGGACGTAGGGGGCGGGCGGCTGTGGCTGTGGCGTTCGCGTGGGCGTAGGGGGCGCCTACCTGGTCAGGGGCGGCTGGGTTGCCTGTCCGGCACCCCGCGAGCGTGTCGTCGTCCCGAACCCCCGCCGCAGGCTACGTCAGCGCCGACAACCCCGGCGCGAACGTGATCAGCAGCGGCAGCAGGGGGATCAGCGCGGCCACCGTCGTCGTCAGGGCCCGGTGCCGGCGGAGCAGGCGCGGCGGGGGCTGGAGGAGGCGGTCCACGCGTTCGCCCAGGAGGCGGTGGCTGGAGGCGCAGGAGAGGACGCCCCGGTGCTGGTTGAGCTCGATGAGGGCCAGGGCGGTCGTGAGGTGCCCGCAGCGCCGTGACGCCGTGTCGTCCGCGGCGAGTTCGACGAGGCGGTGGGTCTGGTCGCAGAAGTGGGCGAAGAGGGGGACGCGGGGGAAGCCGGTCGCGAGGGCCGTCGAGAGGTGCAGCAGCCAGTCGTGGTGGGCGCGGGCGTGCCCCTTCTCGTGCGTGAGGACGGCGTCGAGCTGGTGCGCGGTGAGCCGGTTCAGCGCGCCCGTGGTGACGATCAGCTGGGGCGGGCTGCCGGGCAGCCACCAGGCGTCCGGGTACTCGTCCTCCAGGACGAGGAGGGGCCCGCGCGCGGAGGGCAGGCCCGCCGGGAGGTCCGGCGCGCGCTCCCGCAGCAACGCCCGGTCACGGACGCGCCGCCGCCGGGCCTCGACCAGCTCCCGCCCGAGCATCGCCGTGGTCCAGGCGGCCCCGCACGCCAGCAGCAGTGTCAGGACGACCGCCCACACGGGCGCGGCCGACAGGTCGTACGCCTCGGTCACCTCCCGGGGCGCGGGCGCGAAGAGCTGCGTACGGACCGTGTGGAAGACCGCGGCGACGCCCAGCGTCAACGCGGTGACGCAGCACAGCAGTACGGTCGCGACGAGGCACTGCCACACCCACAGCCCCACCACGGGCTCCCGCTCCGGCCACCGCGCCCGCGTCAGCGCGCGCGGCACCGGCACCGCGGCCGTCAGCCCGACGGCGCTCAGCAGAAGCAGACAGATGGTCATCCCACGGTTTCCGGATTCTGCTCGGAGGACGTACACGGTCGTGCGGTGAACCAGCGGGCCGGCGTCACGCTCCCCGACCCGGCCGGGCGGCACCCCGGCCTCACGGGTCCTCGCGGCCAGTATGACCGCGGGCCCCCGACGCCGTCAGCCCTTTGGCAGCGAGGCCCGTGTCTCGCGCGCGGGCAGCCGTACCCCTGGCCCGGGGCGGACAGCACCCCACACACCTCACACACCCCAACAGTCCGTACACGACACCCCTTTAGGTCGGATACGGGAAGTTATCCACAGGCTGGGACGCAATCTTGACGGAGCGGTGCGAACGGGGAGACTCTGGGCGGGTGCCGGAGGGCCTCGGGGAGGGGGCTCTCGCTGGGCGCATCTGGGGGGCGGATGGCCGAAGGGGAGGCCGGCCGGGGGTCGGCGGGTCGTGGCGTACGGCTGGGCGGGACGGGAGCAGGGACCCGGCTCGCGCGGCTGGAGGCGACGATGCGCGGCAGACTCGGCCGGGAATGCGTGTACGTGCCGTCGTGCCGGTTCGGGCTGTACGTGGCGCTGCGCCACTGGTGCCCGCCCGGCGGACGGGTCCTGATGTCGCCGGTCAACGACGACGTGATCTTCTTCGTGGTGCTCGCGGCGGGCCTGCGGCCTGTCCAGGCGCCCCTGAGGCCGCTGGACGCGTCGATCGACGTGGACGCGGTCCCGGAGGCCACCTGGGGCACCCTGTCCGCCGTCCTGACGACGAACCTGTACGGCAACCCGGACGACGCCCCGCGCCTGCGCGCGAGGTGCGACGCGCTCGGTGTCCCGCTGTTCGAGGACGGCGCGCACGCGATCGGCAGCGAGGTGGGCGGCAGGGCGGTCGGCGCGTGGGGCGACGCCTCCGTGTTCAGCCTGTCGAAGCACGCCGGCGCGAAGGCGGGCGGGTTCCTGTCCTGCGCGGACGCGGGCCTGCGCGACACCCTGGAGAAGGCCCGCGAGGACCTGCTCCGTCCCGCGCGGCCGACGGCCGAACTGGCGTACGCCGTACGGCCGTACGCGGAGGCCGCCGTACGGGGCCTCGGCCTGCGCCGGGCCGCGTGGGCCACCCTGCGGCTGCTGGGGCGGATGGAGCGCGAGGAGATCCGGATGCCGCTGCGGCCGGCGGACCTCGCGCGCGCGGGCGCCACCGCCCCCGGCCTGGCCGCGTACGACCCGTGGGTCCGCGTCGACATGCACGACTACCGCCTGCGCGCCGGGACCGGCCGCCTCGCGCGCGTGGGGCGCAGGCTGGACCGTCTGGACGGCGTTCTGGCGGCCTGCCGGGAGGGTGCGGAGCGTCTCCTCGCGACGCCGTGGGCGCGCGCGGACGACGGCCCGCCGCAGCCCCTCTTCCGGGTCCCGCTGTTCGTCGAGGACCGGGACGCCGCGCGGGAGGCGCTCGCGCGCCGGGGGATCGTCGTCGGGTACCTGTACGACCCGCCGCTGGACGACTACGCGGGCGCGGAGTTCACGGACGTGTCGCCGGACCCGTCCGGGGCGCGCTGGTTCGCGCGGCACGCGCTGCCGGTCGACCCCCTGCGCGCACGCGCGGTGATCGCGGCGCTGACGGAGGCGGGGGTGCGGCCGGCGGGGAAGGCACCCGTGCGCGCGCCGGGAGTGAGCCGTGACTGAGACGCGGGCCGAGCCCAGACAGCGCGCGGCGACCGGTGCGCGCGCGGAGGCGAAGGACGCGCCCGCGCGCGAGGGCCCCGACTCCCTCTTCAGGAACGCCTACTTCCTGATGCTCAGCACCGGCGTCTCCGCCGTCCTGGGCCTCGGGTTCTGGCTGGTCGCCGCCCGCTACTACTCCGAGGAGGCCGTCGGGCAGGGCTCCGCCGCCATCGCCGCGATGCGCCTGCTCGCGAGCATCACCGCGACGACGATGATCGGCGCGGTCGTCCGGTTCGTCCCGCGCGCGGGACGGGCGACGGGGGCGCTGGTGTGGCGCGCGTACGCGGCGAGTTCGGTGGTCGTGGTGATCGCCGCGTGCGTGTTCCTGCTGACGCTCGACCTGTGGGGGGCCTCGTACGCGCCCCTGGGGACGCCTGCCGCCGGCGCGGTGTTCGTCGTCGCGTGCGTCGCGTGGGCGCTGCTGACGCTCCAGGACGGGGTGCTGACGGGGCTGCGCAAGGCCCTGTGGGTGCCCGTCGGCAACGCGGTGTTCTCCGTCGGCAAGCTGATCCTGCTCGCCGTGTTCGCGACCGCGCTGCCGGCGCTCGGCATCTTCGTCTCCTGGGCCGCCGCGATCGCCCTGTCGACGGTGCCGCTCGGCTGGCTGATCTTCCGCCGCTTGATCCCGCGCCAGCAGGCCGCCGACCGGCACGTCGAGCCGCCGCGCCTGCGCGAGATGGGCCGCTTCCTCGCGGGCGACTCGCTGGGCGCGCTGTTCAGCCTCGCGATGATCAACCTGCTGCCGGTGATGGTCGCCGTGCGCTTCAGCGCGGCGGAGAACGGCTACTTCTACGTCGCGTACACCGTCGGCGGCACGATGGAGTTCATGGCCATCAACATGGCCTCCTCGCTCACCGCGCACGCCTCCCACGACCCCCGTCACCTCGCCGACGGCGTACGGGGCGCGCTGCGCCGGATGACGCTGCTCCTCGTACCCGTCGTCCTCGTGCTGGTGCTGTTCGCGCCGCAGATCCTCACGCCGTTCGACGAGGACTACGCGGAGCACGGGACGACGGTGCTGCGGCTGCTGGCCCTCGGGGCGCTGCCTCGGGTCGTGGTCGAGCTGTACATCGGGGTGCTGCGGGTGCAGGGGCGCACGGGGATGCTCGCCGCGCTCCAGGGGGCGATGTGCACGCTGGTGCTCGGGTGCGCGGCGGTGCTGTTCGGGCCCGCCGGGATCGCCGGGGCGGGGTGGGCGGTGCTGCTCGGGATGACGCTGATCGCTGGGGTGTCGGTGGTGGGGCTGCGGGCGGCGCTGCGGCCGGTGGGGGCGGTGGGGGCGGGGCGGGGGCGCTCCGCGCGGGCGTCGGGGTCGGCGCCTGCGCCTGCGTTGGAGTCCGCTCATCGGCTCGGCGCGACCGCCGGGTACGCGACGGCCTCCGGGTACGGCACGAGCTGGGCGCGGCGGGCGGCTGTCGCGGACGAGGACACCGTGCCGTTGTTCATCGGGTGGCCGGGGTACGAGCGGGAGGCGCTGGAGGCGGACACGCTGGCGGTGATCGTGTGGCCGCAGGGGCGGTCGAGGGGGCGGGGTGGGGGTGCGTCGGCGGCGGGGGTGCGGTCGGGGGTCGTACCTGGGTACTACCCGGGTACGCCTCCGGGGTCGGCCTCCGAGTTGTCCTCGGGGTCGTCGTCCGAGTCCTCCTCGGGGCCGCCTGCGGGTGGGCTCCTCGCTGGGCGGGGCGTCGAACCGGCTTACGCGGCGCGGGGGTTGTGGTCCGAGAAGGGGCAGCGGTGGCTGCGGGGTGGGATGTGGACGGCCCTCGTCGCCGCCGTTGCCGTGTTCGCCTTCGGGGTGCGGGATCTGCCGTGGCTGCGGTCTCCGGGTACTACGGGTACTACGGGTACGGCATCGTCGTCCGGGTCCGTCTCCGGGCGGGCGATGCTCGACGCGCTGCCCTGGACGGCGCTCGGCGCCGGGCTCGTGCTGCTCCTGCTGTACGTCGGGGCGGTGACGCTCGGTCTGCGGCGCGATCCGTGGCTGCCGGGGACGGTGCTGGGTGCCGTGGTCCTCGCGCTGTACGCCGTACCGGTCTCGCTGGGGCGGGAACCGGAGGCGGTGGGTGGGACGTTCTATACGGAAACGGCGCGATTCCTCGCGGAGGCGATGGGGCTCGACGGTCCCGTACCGCTGCTGCGCTGGGCGCCGCCGCTGTGCCAACTGCTGTGCCTCGTCGCGCTGTCGCAGGTGCTCGCCCGGCTGGGGGAGCGGCTGCGGCTGCCCTGGACGGCGCGCTGGGGGCTCGTCTATCTCGCCGCCCTGGGGGGCTGGGTGTGGCGAGAGGCCCTGGCGCCCTTCGCGCCGCCCGTCCTCGCCGCACTCTTCGTCCTCGCCGTGCTCCTCTCGCTCCACCGCGCCCCACCGCGCCCCACGACCTGATCCAACGCCGAACGACAGGGGGGAACCGTCGTGCGCACACCGAACCAGAGAACCGGACCGGACCCGGCCAAGGGCTCCCAGAGTGCCGAGACGTCCCACCCGAACACGGACACCTCCGAACCGCCCGGCGTGGGGCCGGACGAACGGGGCGCGGGCGCGCCGGGGGGTGAACGGGCGGAGGGGACACGGAAGTTGCGGCTCGGAGGGGGTGGCCGGGAAGAGGCGGGTGAGCCGTGGGGTGGCGCCCGGGAGCCGGGGGCGGGCGAGCGGCTCGACGGTGCGGGGCGGGCGGGTGCGGGTGAGGCTGGGGCGCCGGGGAGCCGGGGGGGTTCCGCGCGTGCGGGGCAGGCGCGGGTCGTTCGTTGGCCTGAGGCTGCGGGGCAGGGGGGTGCGGGGGAGTGGGCCGAGACCGGTGGGGAGTCCGTAGGGGCCGAGAGGGAGGTGGAGCGGGAGTCCTTTGGGGGGAGGGAGTCCCGAGGCGTGGCGCAGTGGGTTGCGGGAGCTGCCGGGACCGGGGCGGGGGGGCGTTCGGGCGGTGCTCTCGGTGAAGCCGAAGCCGGCTTCGGGGTACGGGAGTCCGACGTCTCCGCCTCTCCCTTCGGTGGTCCCGTGGGTTCCTCGGAGGGCCCGAGGGCATCCGTAGTCCCTTCGGGGGAGCCGAGGCCGTCCTCGGATCCCGCAGTCCCCCCGGGGGGCCCGGTGTCGTACCCAGGTGGGTCCCCCCTGGGGCGTACGGAGCCGTCCGCAGCCCCTCTGCGCACTCCCGCCACCGCCCTCGCCGACCCTCCTGCCTCCCACTCCGAAGACCCCGTCACCGATCTCGCCGACCTGCCGCCCGCGCGCCCCTGGTACCACTCGGCGTTGTGGCCCGCGGCGGGACTGGCCGGGGCGATGGGGCTGTGGGCGTACGCCGTGCGGCACACGCACGTCGGGGAGCTGGACGACTTCGGGCTGCTCACGGCGCTGCACCCGGCGTTCTGGGCGGGCCTGGTCGTGCTGACGGCCGGGTTCTGGTCCACGCTCGTCAACTCCCGCCGCAGGCACCCCGCTTGGGCGCCGGCGTACGTCATCGGCCTGTTGGTGATGGAGCGCGCGACGCAGGCCGTCCTGTACCCCACCCCCCTGTACGCCTGGGCGTGGAAGCACGACGCGGTGATCGACCACCTCCTCACCGCGGGCCGCCTCCAGGGCTCGGACGCCCTCGGCGACATGGCCGTCTACGACCAGTGGCCCGGCTTCTTCGCGGCGCAGGCAACTCTCGTACGGCTCCTGGGAGTCGACTCGGCCGCCCGGTTCATGGCGTGGTGGCCCCTCGTCTCCAGCCTGATGCTGCTGCTCCCCCTGCTGCTGATCTACCGCACGTTCACGGAGGACAGGCGCCTGGTCTGGACGGCGGTATGGCTGTTCTACGTAGCCAACTGGGTGGGCCAGGACTACTTCTCCCCCCAGTCCGTCGCCTTCGCCCTCCACCTCGGCGTACTCGCCGTAGTCCTCAGGAGGTACGCCACCCCCCGTACCCCCGACGCCCGCTCCCGCGCGGCCGTATGGACCGTCGTCCTCACCCTGTTCGTCGTAGGGATCGTCATCTCCCACCAGCTCACCCCCGGCATGCTGGTGATCTCCCTCGCGGCCCTCTTCTTCGCGCGCCGCTACCGCGACAAGGTCCCGATCGTCACCACGGTCGTCATCTTCCTCGCCTGGTGCCTGACCGCCGCGCTGCCGTTCCTGTCCGCGACGATGCCGGACATGCTGCGCTCGGTCGGCGACATCGGCGGCAACGTCGAGACGGGCTACGGCGCCACCCCCACCGGCACGGGCGCGATCGCGACGTCCTGGGCCGCCCGCCTGCTGTCCGCGTCGGTGATCCTGCTCGCGGCGTTCGGCGCCTGGCGCCAACCGGTGCTGCGCCACCGGGCGTTGCCCCTGCTGCTGCTCGCCCTCGCCCCGCTGCCGATGTTCGCGGCGAGCAGCTACGGCAGCGAGATGATCTTCCGCGTCCTGATGTTCATGCTCCCCGGCGCCGCGTTCTTCGCGGCGGCGGCGCTCATGCCACAGGTCAGGACCCTCACGGCGACGGAACTCAACCCCCGTACGCGCCAACGGCGTTACACCTGGCTGCCGCTCGCGGCCCTGCTCGCCGGCACGCTCGCGTTCATCCCCAGCTACTCCGGCAAGGACCGCATCAGCTACTTCCCGCCCGCCGAGGTGCACCTCGTCCAGCAGGTCTTCGACCGCGCACCGGAGGGCTCCCTGGTCGTCGCGGCGGACCGCAACTACCCACTGGCGTACGCGGATTACTGGCGCGTCGACCACTACTGGTTCCTCGACGACTCGCGCGCGCACGTGGACAAGATCCTGAGGAACCCGGCGGCGACGCTCGCCGACGACATGTCGTCCGTCGACTCCCCGGCCCGCGCCTATCTGGTCCTGTCCCAGGGCCAGTACGCCGACTCGGAGATGAACGGCCTCCTCACGAAAGCCCAGTTGGACCACATCCGCGCCTCGGTCGCCGCGTCGCCCCTGTTCGAACGGGTGGCGGGCAACGGCGCGGGGGTGGCGTACGCGCTGAAGGAGACGGCCCGATGACCCCGCAGGAACTCGTCGTCCGGATGGCGGCCCCGTTCGCCGGCTGGCTCGCCGTCAGCTCCCTCGCGCTGCCCGGCGGATCCCCGCTCAGAGCCGCCGCCGTCGTGCTGTTCCTGGCGGCGGGGCCGGGCGGGGCCCTGGTCAGAATCTGCGGGCCCGCGCTCGCGGCGCGGCCCGCCGAGGGTCCCGTCGAAGGCCGCGATCCGGCCTTCGCACGCCACTCCGACCTCCTGGAGCGGCTGATGCTGACCGTCTTCGTGAGCGTGTCCGCCGTCCTGGTCGTCGGGACGGTGTTCATCGCCACGCACGCCTTCAGCGCGCAGCGCGTCCTGCTCACCCTGACGCTGCTGACCACCATCGCGGCGTTCTGCCCGCGCCTGCGCGCCTCCCCGCGGACTGCGAAAGGTACTGCCCTGTGAGGTGGCTCCACCGTTTACGACCTGCCCGCCGACGACCGGTCTACCGCTCAGGTATGACGGGCCAGCGCACCCCCGGGGTACCCCGTACCCCTCCCTCTCACGGACGACACCGGGGACGACCCCGCCCCCGCCCCCGGCGCCTCGCCCTCACCGCCGTCCTCACCGCGGGCGTCACCCTCACCGCCGTACTGCTCCTGAGGGACGACTCCTCCGGCGACCAGGACCGGGGCGGTTCCCGGCCCACCACCCAAGGCGGCCGGTGCGCGCCGACGGCTCTGCTCGAACCGCCCTGCGGGGCCTGGTTCGGCGCGTTCGTGCCGCACGACAAGGACGACCTTCCCGAGAAGGTGACGGCGTACGAGCGGCAGATCGGCCGCCCCCTCGACATCGTCTACACGTACCACGACATGTCCCTGGTCCAAGGGGCGCGCAGGGAAGGCCAGTTGCTCACCGACGAGGAACGCGAGGTCGGCAAGGACCGCCTCCTGCTGCTCTCCTGGGAGAGCAAGGTCTGGGGCGGTACGGCGGCCCAGCAGCCCACGTGGAAGCAGATCACCGCCGGTGACCTCGACGACTCGGTGATCGACGTCCAGGCCAGGCGCGTCAAGGCGTACGGGAAGAAGGTGTTCCTCTCCTTCGACCTGGAGATGGATACGCGTACCCCGGACAGCGGAACTCCCGAGGACTACGTACGGGCCTACCGGCACATCCACGACCGGTTCCGCGAACTCGGCGTCACCAACGTCGTGTGGACCTGGATCACCACCGGGTACCTGGGCCACGCCGACCTCATCAAGCGGATGTACCCCGGTGACGACTACGTCGACTGGGTGGCCTACAACCAGTACAACTACTACCGGTGCCACAAGGCCGGCTGGCTCTCCTTCGCCCAGACCCAGCAGGCCACGCACGACTGGATGCGCGGGAACATCTCCGACGACAAACCGCTGATGCTCTCCGAGTTCGGCACCGCGGACGACCCGACCCGACCCGCCCGCCAGGCCGACTGGTACGCCGAGGTCCCCTCGGTCCTCAAGAAGCTGACCGGCGTCAAGGCGGCCCTCCAGTGGAACTACCGCGACCCCGGCCCGAACTGCGACCTCGCGGTCGCCAACTCCCGGGCCTGGTCGAGCCTGCGCGAGGCGGTCTCCGACCCGTACCTGAACCAGCCCCTGAAGTAGTACACGGGGACTACCGGGGCGGGGTGCTCTCCCCGCCCCTTCAGCGCCTGCCGATACCTGAGGGGTAGACGGTTAATACCCGAGAGCCACCCCCACCCCCGCCCGCCGTCCTCACCCCGCGAACACCGGCCCCTTCACCGCCGCCCGCCCCTTCCGGTACCACCGCCACGCCACCGTCCGGGGCGCGTCCCGGTACGGCGCGATACGCGCCCCCCTACCTGAGAGCCAGTCGGCGACGTCCCCGACGGTATGACTCCGCCGCACGATCAGCCGCGCGATCCGGTGTGTCTCGTCCCGCTCCGAACTGAGCGCGTGCCGTACGGCGGTCGCCGTCTCGTACCCGGCGGCTGCCGCCATCCGGCGCACCCGGCGGTCGTTGTAGCCGTGCGGGTAGGCGAGATGACGGACGCGGTGACCGAGGACGTCCTCCAGCACGGCGCGGGAATGGCGCAGTTCGTGCGCGAGGTCCCGGGGCGCGAGGGTGTCGAGCTGCGCGTGGGTGACGGTGTGGCTGCCGATCTCCATCCCGGCCCGCTCCAACTCCCGTACGCCGCCCAGCGACATCATCGGCGCGGGCGGCAACAGGCTGCGCCCGCCCGGGGTGATGGCGCCGGTCGTGAGGTACGCGGTCGCGGTGAGCCCCCGCGCGAACACCGCCTCGGCGGTCGGGCCCGGCAGGTCAGCGAACCCGTCGTCGAACGTCAGCAGCACCGGCCTCGGCGGCAACGCCGCCCGCCCGGCGAGGAAGTCGGCGAGCGCACTGATCGTGACCGGCGTACGGCCACTGTCGACGACCGCGTCCAGATGCGCGCCGAACAGCTTCGGCGTCATGGTGAACTCGGCGATCCAGTCGGGGGGTTCCTCCATCACGGCGTGGTAGAGGAACACGGGGATGACATCCTCGTCCCCGTCCCCCGCAGGTATGACACCCTCACCCTCGTCCCTCCCGGGTATGCCCCCCTCGCCCCCGCTCACCGCGCCGCTCCCCGCCCCCACACCGCACGCAACGCCCACCGCGCCCGCAGATACCCGACCGGGCCGTACAGCATCCCGCGCCGCTGGAGCCTCGACAGCCGCCGGGGCCACGGATGATCCCGGTCACCGTGCACACCGGGCCCGGCGGAAGCCGGACGCGCCACCGAGTCCCCCCGAGGTACCCCCACCTCGTCCCCCGCAAGTACCCCGGACCCGTCCCCCTGAAGTACCCCCGACCCCGACCCGCCGCCGCCCTCTCCCCGACCCCTCACCGTCCCACGGCTCGCCGTCAACGCCCGCGCATAAGCCACCCCCTTGGGCAACCTGGCGAGGAACCCCGGCACCAACCCGGGACTGTTGACCAGCACCGCCGTCAAGTACGCCCCCAGCCCCGCCCCGTACCCGTACGCCTGCGTCTCCAGGTCCCGCCACGTCTCCCGGTGGTGGTGCCAGACCAGCGCGTACGGCGTGTAGTGCAGCCGGTACCCCCGCGCCAGCACCCGGACGAAGCCGTACAGGTCGTCACCCCCGCGAGCCAGGGTGCCGGCCCCGGTCGCCGGGTCGAAGCCCCGTACCTCGCGTAGTACCCGGGTACGGAACGCCATGCTGGCCCCCGACCCGAACCGCCCGGCGGTGAAGGGGAACAGGGGCTCGTCGGCGGGCGGCGCGGCGGGGTCGTACGTCCTCGGCACGAACCCCTTCGAGAAGCCGCCGTGGCTCTCCAGGAGGACCTGGGCCGGGGTGCGCAGCCGTGCGGGCAGGATCAGGCCCGTCGTGCAGCCGAGGCCCGGGTCGGCGGCGAACGGCGAGGTCAGCTCGGTGAGCCAGCGCGGATCGGCGACGACGTCGTCGTCCGTGAACGCCACGACCTCCCCGCGCGCCGCGGCCACCCCCCGGTTGTGCGCGACCGCGAGCCCCGGCACCGGCTCGCACACGTACCTCACCCGCTCGGCGTACTTCTCGCGTACGAGATCCCGAGTAGCCCTCGTCGCGGGCGCGTTGTCCACCACCACGATCTCGAACCGCGGATGATCCTGCGCGAGCATCGAGTCGAGCGCGTGCACCAGCTTGCCGGTCCGCTCGCGGGTGGCGATGACGACGGTGGTGTACGGCGGTGGAGGCCCCGTCGGCGGCCCGGCCTCCTCCAACTGGCCTATTCCCTGGGCCAGTTCGCTGAGCGTCGCCTTCGGGTCCGCCCCCTCCGGGACCTCCCCGAGGAGCGTGCCGACCGGCCGCCCCTCCCTGCGGACCAGGACGAACACCGGCCCCGAGGCCACCGGCGGGCTGCCAGGACCGGGTCTCAGGACCACGCCCCCGCCGGTCAGGTCCAGTTCACCGACCTGGACGGGCCGGACGGCGAGGAAGCGCCGTATCTCGTCTCGTACCTGGGATGTACGGGTCGTACGGGACATGAACCCCCCTGATGTCATGAGCCCTCAGGTATCACCCTGCGACGTCACCCTTGCGACGCCGCCCGCGCCGATCACTTCCCCCGCTGCCCGGAATCCTCCCGCTGTCGCCCCGCACCCCGCAGCCGCCCGGCGCTCTTCAGCGCACGCGCCGCAGCGCTCGCGAGCCGTGGGCGCCCGCGCACGAAGTGGTGCGCCCGGCGCGAGGGTTCACGGCTCAGCCAGTAGAGCGCCGCCCCCACCCCCGGACGTGTCCACGCGCCCTCGTACACGGGGATCTCGCCGGTCTTCAGCGCGTCCTTGTACTCGGCGGCCCCCCGCCCGAGATCCAGCGTCCCGATGCCCTCCGCAGCCGCCGCCTCGGCCATCCGCAGATGCAGCACGAGCCCCGGCGAGAACTTCGCGAACTCCGTGTCGTACGACGGGAACCAGCAGGCCAGGACGGTCGACGAGCGCAGCCCGAAGTGCGCGGCGACGGGCCGCTCCCCGGCGTACAGGACGGAGAGCGTGCCGGCGCACTCCGGCGCGCGCGTGTCGGCGAGGCGTGCGACCAGGCGCGTGATCCACTCCTGCGCGAACCGGTCACGCCGGCCGGTGCGGCGGTACTGCGCCGACTTCCACGCCATGAGCGTGCGCAGCGCGGCCGGGTCCCGCTCGTCGAACACGAACCTCAACTCGCCCGCCTGACGCCCGAGTCTGCGCTCCTTGGCGAGCGTCGTCCGCAGGAACTTCGGGGACTGGCCGCGCAGGACGGACTCGTACGCGTCGTAGCCCTTCTCGACGTCGATGACGAAGGCGGCGTACTCGGCGGCGGCGTGCGGGACGAACAGGCCCTGTTCCGCCTCCAGGTTGTCGAAGGCGAAGCTCGACAGGGCGCAGGCCCGCATCAACTCGGCGGCGTCCAGGCCGAGTCCGGGTGCCAGGGTCGCGCCCTGGGCGTCCGACACGCCGTACGCGAGGGCCTGGCCCATGCCGAGCGCGCCGCGCTCGTGGGGGAGGAACCCGACGGGTTCGCGCCCCTCGTACACCACCGCGACCCGCGTACGCGCCCGTACGCGCCCCACGGCCTCGGCGAACTCCGGTTCCATGAACGGATTGCGCGGGGCCGGCGAAGCGGCCCGCAGGGCCCGCCACCGCTCGCGCTCCCCCTCGCCCAACTCCTGCGCGCGCAGCACACGAATGCGCCCACTGTTCAACCTGACCCCCCGATCAAGTCCCCCTGGACACAGGGACCGTACCCCTCCGGACGGGACCAGCGGTAGATAGCGCCCCATGTTGTTGCCAACCGGTGCAGTCTTCGCAGAACCGTTGGTATTTCGATGGCGATTCGATGACGAACACCGCTGCGATGTCCTCATCGTCGTCCCGCGCGGGGGCGCGCTGAACGGAACGGACCTCCCCGCGCGGGTGCACGATCCGAAACCGGCCCTCCCGTGCGCGGGTGGTGCGAGACGGGCCGTCGGACCTCCCGGGGGCGGTGCGGTCCGTATTCTCTGATCATGGCCGCACCCACCACCCCCGCTTCCGGCACGCGCGCGTACGCCCTCGTCGCCACCGACCTGGACGGCACGCTCCTGCGCGCCGACGACACCTTCTCCGACCGCTCGCTGAGCGCCCTCCAGCGGGTCGTGGAGGCCGGCGCGCGGCACCTGGTGGTGACCGGCCGCCCGGCCCCCCGGGTGCGCCCGCTGCTGGAGATCCTGCGGTGCAGAGGGCTCGCGGTGTGCGGCCAGGGAGCGCAGGTGTACGACGCCGGCGCGGACCGCCTGCTGTGGTCGGTCACGCTGGACCGGGAACTCGCGGAGACCGCGCTCGGCAAGATCGAGGCGGAGGTCGGCCAGGTGTACGCGGCCGTCGACCAGGACGGCGTGGACGGGCTGACGCTGATCGAACCGGGCTACCTGATGCCGCACCCGACGCTCCCCGCGCTGCGCGTGGGGCGCCGCGAGGACCTGTGGTGCGAGCCGATCAGCAAGGTGCTGCTGCGTCACCCCGCGCTGACGGACGACGAGTTGGCGGCCACCGCGCGCGCGGCGGTCGGTTCGCTCGCCACGGTGACCATGTCGGGGCCCGGCACGGTCGAGCTCCAGCCGAGCGGCGTCACGAAGGCCACGGGCCTCGCGCTGGCCGCCGAACGCCTCGGGATCGCCCCCGAGGACACGGTCGCCTTCGGGGACATGCCGAACGACATCCCGATGTTCGAGTGGTCCGCGTACGGGGTCGCGATGGCCAACGCGCACCCCGAACTCAAGGCCGTCGCCGACGAGGTGACGTTCTCGAACGAGGAGGACGGGGTGGCGACCGTTCTTGAACGGATGTTTCCGTAACGCGCCCCCTGTAGGGGCCCCGATCCGAAACCGGGGCTCCTACAGGGACGTCGGTCTCCCGGAGGGCGTCCGGGAGGGACGGTCAGTACGCGCCGTACACGTTGTCGATCGACCCGTACACCGCCGCCGCGTAGTTGCACGCGGCGGTGATGTTCGCGACCGGGTCGTACGGGTCGTACGCCGTCCCGGCGACGTGGTACGCCTGGAAGGTCGGGTCGATGACCTGGAGCAGGCCCTTGGAGGGCGTGCCGGCGGCGGCGTTGGAGTCCCAGTCGTTGATGGCCCAGGGGTTGCCGGAGGACTCGCGGACGATGTTGCGGTAGATGCCGTCGTAGCTGCCCGGGATGCCCTTCTGGGCCATGATCGCGAGGGATTCGCGGATCCAGCCGTCCAGGGTGTCCGGGTACCCGGCGACCGTGGACGACGAGGGGCCGGTGGCGGCGGAGGCGCTGGTCGCGCCGGCGATCGGGAGGGCGAGCAGGGCCGTGCCGGTGGCGGCGACGGCCAGGGCCCGGGCGAGACGCTTCTTGCGGATTGCGGGCATGGCGGTGTTCCTCTCCGGCGCCTGCGAGGTGAGCTGTCGGGTTCGGGCGGGAGGTGCCCGGCCGGCCACCGGGGGCGGTGGCGCGGCTTCACCCCGAGCCGCTCCGGAGACGTGTCCGGCGCGGCGTACTACCTGGGTCCCCCGCTCCTGCCGTACGCGAGTGGTTCGTGGATGAGGTGGTGAAGGGCGGCGGCAGGATTAGGCGTCCGCCCGACTCGGCGGAACGTATGCGAGAGCACATGTCCGGAACAAGTGCCCGATTCACATCTCACCCCTATTGACCTCTGCCTGGGGCGTATGGGGTGCTTGATCCTTTGCGACCGCCAAGTGTCAACTCGCCAACAGGGGCAAGGCGGAAGAGAGGTGGGGGAGGGGCGGGCGGAGAAAGTGCCCGTGACTCAACTCACGGAATAGCAATAGCGGCAAAATGGACACAAGGCGTAGATATATCAAAATGATGCGTGTTATCCACCGATCAGCTGCATAACGGGCGTGATCCGATAGCGCCCGTGCTGTAACCGTGGGGGCTATCGGTGATCGAAACGTGACCGGATACGCTGACTTGAGTGATGGCAGCGACCTATCGACAAACCGTGTAATCGCCAACAGTCGCCAGTGGGCAACAGCAGACAGGAGATCCCTCGTGACCGTCGTCGGGCCGTTCGGGCTGAGCGTGCGGGACCAGGCACTGGAGGCCGATGTCCAGGCAGGACTGGCTGCCGTCGAGGAGGGTCTGCTCGAAGCCACCAAGAGCGAGGTCCCCTTCATCACGGAGGCCGCGCAGCACCTCGTGCGCGCGGGAGGTAAACGTTTCCGGCCACTCCTGGTGATGCTCGCGGCGCAGTTCGGCGATCCGTACGCGCCCGGTGTCGTGCCGTCCGCCGTGGGCGTCGAGCTCACGCACCTCGCCACGCTGTACCACGACGACGTCATGGACGAGGCCGAGGTCCGGCGCGGGGTGGCCAGCGCCAACACCCGCTGGGGCAACTCCGTCGCCGTCCTCACGGGTGACTTCCTCTTCGCGCGCGCGTCCCAGATCCTCGCCGACCTCGGGCCCGAGGTCGTCCGCATCCAGGCCGAGGCGTTCGAACGGCTCGTCACCGGCCAGATCCTGGAGACCGCGGGCCCCACGGACGGCCGTGACCCCGTCGACCACTACCTCGACGTCCTCGCCGGCAAGACCGGCTCCCTCGTCGCCGTCTCCTGCCGCTTCGGCGCGATGACCTCCGGCGCGGACGAGACGGTCGTGGACGTCCTCACGCAGTACGGCGAACGCCTCGGCGTCGCCTTCCAGCTCGCGGACGACGTCCTCGACATCGCCTCCGACTCCCACGAGTCCGGCAAGACCCCCGGCACGGACCTGCGCGAGGGCATCTCCACGCTCCCCGTCCTGCGCCTGCGCGAGCGCGCCGCCCGCCTCGGCCTGCCCGAGGACATCGCCCTGTGCGAACTCCTCGACTCCGACCTCACGGACGACACCCGCCACGCCGAGGCCCTCACGGCGCTGCGCGCCCACCCGGCCCTCGAACAGGCCCGCCGCGACACGGTCCGCTACGCGGAGGAGGCCCGCGCGGCCCTGGCACCCCTGGCGGAGTGCGACGCGAAGGTGGCGCTGGTGGAGATGTGCGACGCGGTGGTGCACCGGGCGGGGTGAGGTGGGCCCGGGCCTGGGGCTGTGGGCTCGTCCCCAGGTATGACCTCGCGACCCCTGAGAGAAGTACGGGGTGCCGGTGGGGCGTGTCATACCGCAGGAGTACGCGGAGTTGGCTCTGCGGGGTGACGCCGGTGACGGGTCCGGTTTGGTGTCATGGATGCAGACGCAGGACCACTGCTCACCGATTCGGGTGAGAATGGCGGTCGGGGTGGGTTGCCAGAGACGCCCACCGGCCGCCGCCGACGACGGAGGTAAGGCAGACATGGCACCGAACGCATCCGACGACCCCCGGACCCCGCTCACGGAGGCCGACGCGGACGAGGCGAGGTCCCGCCGCCGCAGGACGGCCGCCCGCTACGTCGTTCCGGTCGCCGTCGTGGGCATGGCCGCCGCCACCATCGGCCTGGTCCCCGCCCTCGCCGACTCCGGCGACCCCGACCTCCCCGGGATCACCGCCCAGCAGCTCCTGGACAAGGTCGCCGCGTCGGACGTCCAGCAGCTCTCCGGCACGGTGAAGATCACGACGGACCTGGGCCTCCCCGATCTCGGCGGCCTGGAGAGCAGCTTCCTCTCCGGCGCGACGCAGTCCTCGGACACCTCCTCGGCCGACCCCACCACCAAGCTGACGGAGCTGGCCGCGGGCACGCACACGCTGCGCGTCGCGACGGACGGCCCCGAGAAGCAGAAGCTCTCCCTGCTGGAGAACGCGGCGGAGTACAGCCTGATCCACAACGGCAAGGACGTCTGGGGCTACGACAGCAAGTCGAACGAGGTCTACCACTCGACGCTCTCCGAGGAGGCCCGCAAGGACTCCCAGGCCCCGGCGACCCCGAAGGACCTCACGGAAGAGACCCTGAAGGCGATAGACCCGACGACGTCGGTGACGGTGGACGGCACGGTCCACGTGGCGGGCCGCGACGCCTACAAGCTCCTCGTCACGCCCAAGCAGTCCGGCTCGACGGTCGGCGCGATCAGCATCGCGGTGGACGCGAAGACGGGCCTCCCCCTCAAGTTCACGCTCACCCCGAGGAGCGGCGGCGCGGCCGTGATCGACGCCGGCTTCACCCAGGTCAGCTTCGACAGGCCGGCCGCCTCCACCTTCGACTTCACCGCCCCCAAGGGCGCGAAGGTCACCGAGGGCGACAAGATCCACGGAGACCAGGGCAAGGACGCCCCGGGCAAGGGCGAACTCGGCAAGGGCGCCCTCGGCGAGGACCTCACGGGCCTGAACGTCCTGGGCAAGGGCTGGACCACCATCGCCACGTACGACACGGGCAAGGAGCAGGGCGTCCCCTCCTCCTCCGACCTCCCCGACGCCGGCGCCCTCGGCGGCTTCCTCGGCTCCTTCGGCGACAAGGTCTCCGGCGACTTCGGCAAGGGCACGGTCTTCTCCACCCGCCTGGTCAACGCCCTGATCACGGACAACGGCAAGGTCTACGTCGGCGCGGTCACCAAGGACGCCCTGGTGAAGGCGGCCGAGGGCAACTAAGTACGGTTACAGGGACACGACCACCGCGTCGTCACGGGATCGGGGGAGCCATGCCACAGCCGTCCACCACGGAGCCGGACCCGCAGCCCGCCCCGGCTCCGGGACCGGCGGCCCCCTCCGAGGGCCCGGCTCCCGCCCCCGACGACGCCGTCATCCACACCCACGCCCTCACCAAGCGCTTTCGCGGCGGCCAACTGGCCGTCGACTCCCTCGACCTGACCGTCCCCCGGGACAGCGTCTTCGGGTTCCTCGGGCCGAACGGCTCGGGCAAGACGACGACGATCAGGATGCTGATGGGCCTGATCGCACCGACGTCGGGGACGGCGAGGGTGCTGGGCAGGCCCATGCCGGGCGCGGGCCGCAAGGTCCTGCCGGAGGTGGGCGCGCTGATCGAGGGCCCCGCGCTGTACGGCTTCCTGTCGGGCCGCGACAACCTCGTCCGGTACGACGCGGCGGACCCGACGGCCGACCCGCGCACCCGCAGCCACCGGGTCGCGTCGGCGCTGGAGCGGGTCGGGCTGACAGCGGCGGCCGGCAAGAAGGCGCGGGCGTATTCGCTGGGCATGAAGCAGCGCCTGGGCCTCGCGGCGGCGCTCCTCCAGCCCAGGCGCCTGCTGGTGCTGGACGAGCCGACGAACGGCCTCGACCCGCAGGGCATGCGGGAGATCCGCGCGCTGATCAGGGAGCTGGCGGCGGACGGCACGACGGTCTTCCTCTCCTCCCACCTCCTGGACGAGATCGAGCAGGTGTGTACGCACGCGGCGGTGATGGCGCGCGGCCGGCTGATCGTCCAGGGCGAGGTGGGCGAGCTGGCGGCGCGCACGCGCGGCCGGCTGGTGGTGACGACGCCGGACCCGGCGGACGCGGCGCGCGTACTGAAGGAACAGGGCCTCGCGGATGTGACGTCGGAGGGCGAGCGGGTCACCGCGGAGCCGCCGGAGCGCGACCTCGCGGAGGTGAACGCGGCACTGGTGACCGCGGGCGTCAGGGTGCGTGGCTTCGCCTTGCGCCGGGCCTCGCTGGAGGACGCGTTCGTGGAGCTGACCGGAGAGGGATTCGATGTCGCGGGTTGAGACGGCACCGGCGGTGCGGGCGCCGGGCCCGCTGTGGACGCTGGGCCTGCTGCGCAGCGAGCTGGCGATCACGTTGCGCCGCTGGCGGACGCTGGCCCTGCTCGGCGTGCTCGCGGCGGTCCCGGTGCTGGTCGGCATCGCCGTACGGATCGAGACGGGTGACGGCTCCTCGGGCGGCGGGCCCGGTCCCGGCGGCGGGGAGGGCGGGCCCGCGTTCATCTCGCAGGTCACCAACAACGGGCTGTTCCTGGTGTTCACGGCGCTGGCGGCGACCCTGCCGTTCTTCCTGCCGATGGCGGTGGGTGTGGTCGCCGGGGACGCGATCGCGGGCGAGGCGAGCGCGGGGACGCTGCGCTATCTGCTGGTCGCCCCGGCCGGCCGTACCCGGCTGCTGCTCACGAAGTACGTGACGACGATGGTGTTCTGCCTCATCGCGACCCTGGTGGTGGCGGTCTCCGCGCTCGCGGTCGGGGCACTGCTCTTCCCGCTCGGCGACCTGACGACGATCTCCGGCACGCGCATCACGTTCGCCGAGGGCCTGTGGCGGGCCCTGCTGATCGCCCTCGTCGTCGCCGCGTCCCTGATGGGCGTGGCGGCCCTGGGCCTCTTCATCTCCACCCTGACCAACAGCGGCATCGCCGCGATGGCGACGACGGTGGGCCTCCTGATCACGGTCCAGATCATCGACCAGATCCCCCAGCTCCACGCCGTCCACCCCTACCTCTTCCCCCACTACTGGCTCTCTTTCGCCGACCTGATGAGAGAACCGATCTACTGGCCGGACCTCCAGAAGAACCTGGGCCTCCAGGCCCTGTACGCGGCAACATTCGGCTCAGCGGCGTGGGCCCGCTTCACGGCGAAGGACGTAACGGCCTGACGTTTCCGCCGAAGCAACGACGACGAGCCGCACCGCACGGTCCCACCGGCCCTACACACCTGCGCCGCCCCACTCACCCAGCTGCGGACAGCCGCACCGACCCGCACCCGCCCACTCGGCCCGCGTAGCTGCGGCAGGCCGCGCCGCACCCCTCCACGGACGGCCCCGCACCTCCCCCACCTCCTGCTGTAGCTGCGGGCAGTCGTGCCTCCCCCAGTGCCCGAAGGGCTTGGGAGGTACCCCTATGGGGCGGCACGGGTGGGCCAGGTCCCCCTTGCTCGGAGAGCTTGGGAGAGGCACCCCGCCGGCGCAGGCAAGCGCCGACATCCCCACCCCAGCCACCCACCAAGCCGCACTCACCCACACTCCGTCACCAATACCCCCGCGCCCCCCTCACCCCACCTCGTCCGGAAACCGCGCCAACGGCGCCTCCCCCGAGAAGAAGCCCTTCGCCCGTGCCACCGCCTCCCCGTCCTTGAGGACATCCTCCCGATCGGTCCCGTTCCCGAGCAGCACCCCGCCGAAGCGCATCCTCATGAACGCGGCGGTGTGATGAAGGGTCCCGGCAAGAGGGTCGGCGAGGGACGCGCGAGAGGCGTACGCGGTGACCCCCCAGAGCGTGCGCCCGGCCATGGCCCCCCGGAAATCCACCCCGGGCACCCGCAGCCACCCCGACCAGTGGTCGAGGTACCGCTTCGTGAGCCCGGAGACGGAGTACCAGTACAGCGGCGAGGCGACGACGAGGTCGGTCGCGGCGAGGGTGGCGTCGAGGAGATACCGCGCGTTGGGGTCGGCCGGCGCCGCGTACCCCTCGTCATGCCGCAGATCGGCGAAGTCGGGAAGCGGCAGATCGACGAGCCGGACCCACTCCTGCTCGACCTCGTCGGGCAACTGCTCGGCGGCGCGGCGCGCGAGGAGCTCGGTGTTCCCGCCCTGACGACTGCTGCCGAGCAGGAACAGGAAACGACGGTTCGTCATGACGGTCCCCCAGAGATCAGGTGAGGGGTGATTATATGCACGCGCAAGAATCAAGGTGGATGGCTAGAACGGAACCCCACCCCACCCCCACACACCGCCCTCACCTCAGCTTCCAGGACAACAAGGAGGCCACAGCAAGCAGCACCCCCTCCTCCCCCCGCCGCCCCACGATCTGCAACCCCAGCGGACACCCATCCGCCCCCACCCCCGCAGGCACACTCACCGCCGGATGCCCACTGAGATTGAACGCCCAGGTCAGAGCAGTGGAGTACCGCTCGCCAGGCCCTTCATGCCCATGAGCCGCATGAGGAGTCACCGGCGTCAACACCAGATCCGCACGCCGAAACACCTCGCCCAACCGCCGATCATTGACCTCCCGCACCCCGACGCCCACCCCGCCACCCGCACCCGCCGCCCCCACACCGGCCCCGCCATCCGCACCCGCCGCCCCCACACCGGCCCCGCCACCCGCGCCGAGCGATTCCCCGCCCCCCACCCCCCGAACCCCCAACCACGCCTCCGCCGGATCCTCCAACCCCACCGACCCCCCGACAAGCCGCACACCCCCCGCCCTCACCAACCGCCCCACAGCCGCCCGAGCCACACCCACCGGCTCCACATCACACCCGGCATACCCCAGATCCGCAGACCAGACGGCATCCACCCCCCGCCCCACCCCCGGCACGGCCTCCCCGGACAACACCCCCCAGCACGCAGCCGCGTCCCCCGCCTCCCGCGCGAAGAACCCCGGCGCGGCAAGCCCCGTACGATCCGGACTCGCCAACCGCCCGTTCCCCGCCTTCATCCCGAACACCCCGCACCAGGCTGCGGGAATCCGCACGGACCCGGCCCCGTCACTCCCAGTAGCCAGCGGTACTACCCCCGAGGCCACGGCAACAGCGGACCCGGCGGACGACCCCCCGGGCGTCCGGTCGTACCGCCAGGGGTTGACGGTACGGCCATGCCGCCCGACCCCCCAGGTCCGCCAGGGCGTCCCCGCCCCGGGCACAGCCGTACGCCCCACAGGAACGCACCCGGCGTCGAAGAGAGCCCCCCACTCGGACCGACCCCCCTTGACGGCGATCGGCACCCCGGCCAACGGCAACCACTCCCCGCCCCGCACCCGAGCATCCACGGCACGGGCCCACACGCCCGCCTCGGCCCCCCACACCTCCCGAAACATGCACAGCACCGGATCGATCCGCTCCAGCCGCTCCAGGGCCCCCTCCAGCACTTCCACGGCACTCACGGCCCCCGACCGAACGGCGGCGGAGATCGCGACGGCGCTGTCGGGCGGCGACACGCTCACGGCGCCCCGAGATCCAGCAGCAACGCCATGACCCCCACGAGCGTGGCCCCGCTGACGATCTCCCGCCGCCGGATCATCCCGGCGAGGCAGGAGAGCGGCACCCACTCCACCCGGTCGGACTCGTTGCGCTCGGTAGGAGCCCCGACCCACCGCGCATCGTCCGTACGGAACACGTGATGCCGCGTGTCACTGACACCGGCGGCGGGCTCCGAGTAGATCAACTCCCGTACGCTGCCCGGCCGCCACCCCGTCTCCTCCTCCAGCTCCCGCGCGCCCGCGCGTGCGGGCGACTCCCCGTCCTCGACGAGCCCCATCGGCAGCTCCCACCCCCACGCGTCCGTGAGGAACCGGTGCCGCCACATCATCAGCACGCGCGCGTCGTCGACCGCCGCGAGCACGGCGAGGTCGCGCAGGCGCACCGCGTGGTACTCCGTACGGGTGCCGTCGGGCCGTTCGACGTCCAGCGCGCGCAGGCGTACCCACGGCGTGTCGTACAGCGGTCGTTCGCCGTGCACGGTCCAGCGCATGAGGCCCCCCGGGATACGTCGTACGGTCTCATCCTCGGCGAACCCGCCTTGTGGATCAACGAAGTTGTGTACGGCGCCGGATTCCGGCCAGGTATCTGGAACGAGGCTGTGACGTCCCGGTGACGCGAGTGCCGGGGCCGAGCGGCCATACTCGCCAGTAAGCGTGTTTATCGGATCGTGACGCGCGGAACGCCGGTTCCCCGGCAGAACCGAGTGAGGAACACATGTCCCGACCCAGCCGAGAGCCCCAGCCCGGGCCCGCCGTGATGGCGCCGGTGCCGATCGACGTCAGGGTCGCGACGGCCGCCGGCCGGGACACCGCGTCCGTCGACGGGGTCCCGCTCACCGCCCCGCAGGGCGAGGAGATCAAGCACGCGGTCCTCGCCCACCTGCGGCGCATCGCCGTGGCCACCGGGCACCCGGTCCTGGCCACGATCCACGACGAACGCAGCGGCTACGCCGTCCCCCTCCGGATCGCCCCGGACGGCTCCAGCACCCTCACGGCAGAACCGACGCCACTCCCGCCGCCGGACGTGTACGCCGATGAGGCACCCCCCGCGCCACGGCCCCCCGAGCCGACGGACGACGGGTACGCGGACGAGGCCCCCTCCGCCGCACAGCACCCGGCGCCGACGGACGACGCGTACGCCGATGAGGCTCCCGCACCGGGCACCGTCACCGCACCGACCGGAGTCTTCGGCCCGCCACCGGCGATGGACCACCTCGAACCCCAGGAGTGGCCCGAACCCGAAGCCGCGCCGGAGCCCCCGTACGACATCCCCGAACCCCCCGCCCCGCCGTCCCCCCTGCTCGACACCCGCCCCCAGCCCGTCCCCCTCGACGCGCCCCCGTCCCGCCCCGTCCGCGCGCCCCTCCTCGACCCGGCGGCCACCGCCCCGGAGCCCTCGCCGAAGCACACGCCCGCGCGCGGGTTCGACGCGGTGGCCGAAGCCGTCCTCGGGGACGACCCCCGGGAGGCCGACGGCGCGGAGCCGGGACCGCTCGCGGGACCGGTGGCCCGGATCAACGAGGCCGTCCGCGCGGGCCGCATCGACACGGCGGCGGGACTGGCGGAACAGACGGTGACCGACGCGTCCGCGGCGCTCGGCGCGGACCACCCCGAGGTGCTGCGCCTGCGGGAACTCGCCGCGTACATCGCGTACTTGGCCGGCGACCCGGTCCGCGCCTTCCACGTCTCCCTCGACGTCGCGCGCGCCCACTGCCACGCCGGCGACGCCGAGGCCGCGTACGGCAACGTGCAGAGCGCCGCGACGGCCTGGCGCGCCGTACGGGAGCCCGTCCAGGGCCTGAACCTCGGCAGCGAGCTCCTCGGCCTGTGGACCACCCTCGCCACCGAGGGCGGCCCGGCGGCCGAGGATCCCTCGGCCCTGGACTCCGCCAGGTCCCGCATGCTGCGGCTGGCGGAACGGGCGGCGGCCGTACGGTGACGTAGCGACGGGTGCGTTTCGTCGTAACGGGCACGTCCGACGAAACGGTACCGTCGCGACGTACCCGTCCGACGCGACGTCGCTACACCCTCGTCACGACGCTACGGCCCCGTCCGACGTGTCAGGACGACAGCGTCCACACCGCGTACGCCGCCGCGTCCGAGTTCCGGTCCAGCGCCGTGTCGTTGATGTTGGCGGTCGTGTCGCACGACGAGTGGTAGCACCGGTCGAACGCCTGCCCCGACGTACCGCCCCACTTGGTCACCTGCGCGGCGGTCTTGGTGCGGCTCGCGCCCGTGAAGAGGCCGCCGACCGGGACGCCGGCGCTCTTGAAGGGCGCGTGGTCGGAGCGCCCGTCGCCCTCGGTCTCGATCTCGGTGGAGACGCCGATCCCCGCGAAGTAGTCCTTGAAGGTCTTCTCGATCGTGGGGTCGTCGTCGTAGACGAAGTACCCGGGGTTGGGCGAGCCGATCATGTCGAAGTTGAGGTAGCCGCTGATCTTGGCGCGGTTCGTGGCGGAGAGGTTGTTGACGTAGTACCGGGAGCCGACGATGCCGAGTTCCTCGGCGCCCCACCAGGCGAATCTCAGGTGCTTGGTGGGCTGGTAGTCCGCGCGGGACACGGCGAGGGCGATCTCCAGGATCGCGGAGGAGCCGGAGCCGTTGTCGTTGATGCCGGCGCCGGAGGTCACGCTGTCCAGGTGTGACCCGGCCATGACAACCTGATTCGTGTCTCCGCCGGGCCAGTCGGCTATCAGGTTGTAGCCGGTCCTGCCGGAGGAGGTGAACTGCTGGACGGTGGTGGTGAATCCGGCCGCGTCCAGCTTGTCCTTCACGTAGTTGACCGAGGCGAGGTAGCCGGCCCGGCCGTGCGCGCGGTTGCCGCCGTTGGCCGTCGCGATCGACTGCAACTGGCCGAGGTGCGCCTTCACGTTGGCCACGGAGATGTCGGGCGCGGCGGCCAGCGCCCCGGTGCTGGATGCCGCACCGGCGGCCGACCCGGTGACACCGGTGGCGAACAAGGTGACACCCGCGACGACCGCGGCGGCCGACGCCCGCGCGGAGACAGAGAGCTTCATGGTGGGGGGCTCCGGAATCCAGTCCTGGCGGCACCCCCGTGCGGGGTTTCCGCAGGGAGGCCACAGTTGATGAGGTGAGTGGATGGTGAAGCCGAGGTCAACGCGAAGTCAAGAGGGCCTTGGGGAAGGGGAGTTGGAGCGGCACCGGGAAAAACCACCGCAACACGCCCGGCCCCTCACCCGCACCTGACGCCCCTGCCTCACCCCCGTACCCCCTGGGTACTACTCACCGCTCCCTCGCCGGTCGTACTCCTCGCGAGCCGCCGCCACCTCCCCCTGGTGCTC
This sequence comes from Streptomyces saintjeani, assembly GCF_055409605.1. Classification (NCBI taxonomy): domain Bacteria; kingdom Bacillati; phylum Actinomycetota; class Actinomycetes; order Kitasatosporales; family Streptomycetaceae; genus Streptomyces; species Streptomyces saintjeani. The sequence goes on from NZ_CP189624.1 coordinate 5,561,191, forward strand.
CTCCGTCCACCGCACCAGTGACTGGACGGTCGCGTGCAGCGTCACCCCGAGCGCCGTCAGCTCGTACTCCACCTTCGGCGGCACCACGGGATACACGGTCCGCCGCACCAGCCCGTCCCGCTCCAGCTGCCGCAGCGTCACCGTCAGCATCCGCTGGCTGACCCCGTCGATCTCCCGCCGCAACTGCGTGAACCGGAGCCGCCGGTTGTCGAGCAGGGCGATGACCAGCAGCGACCACTTGTCGGCGATCCGGTCGAGGATCTGCCGTACCTGGCAGTCCTCCCGCACGTCCCACTGGAACGGATCGGCGTCGTCGGGATCGATGGTTCCCGCAGGGTGACCGGGTGACTCCGAAGTGCCTTCTTCCATGCCCGCTGATGCTGCCGCAGGCTGAGGACGGTTACAAGAGGGAACCGTCCCTCGCCGAGGGGCCGGCCCACCCCTGACTCCCGGGTCCTCCCCCGCTACCTCTGGAGTACCCCCATGCCTGCCCGAACCCGCCCGTCACTCCTGCTCGTCCTGTGCGGGACGATCTTCCTGGAGGGCGCGGACATCGCGATGATGGCGATCGCCCTCCCCGCCATCCGCGCCGACCTCACCCTCCCCACGGACACCGCCGCGTGGGTGATGAGCGCGTACGTCCTCGGGTACGCCGGCTTCACGCTGCTCGGCGGACGCGCGGCGGACCTCCTGGGCCGCAGACGCGTGTTCCTGGTCTGGCTGACCGTCTTCCTCGCCTTCTCCGGCCTCGGCGGCTTCGCGCAGGACGGCTGGACCCTGATCGCCGCGAGGTTCGTGACGGGGGTCGCCGCGGCCTTCATGACCCCGGCCGCGCTGTCGCTGATCACGACGTCGTACGAGGAGGGCCCGGCCCGCGACAAGGCGCTCCTGATCTTCGCGGGTACGGCGGCGGCCGGCTTCTCCCTCGGCATGGTGACCGGCGGCCTCCTCACCCAACTCGGCTGGCGCTGGGTCTTCTTCGCCCCGGTCCTGTTCGCGGTCGTCCTCCTCACGGGCGCGGTGAGACTGATCCCGGCAGCGCCCCCCACCCGGCGTCATACCCGGGAGCTGGACCTCCCCGGCGCCCTCCTCGCCGCCGCGACGATGCTGACGGCCGCCTACACCGTCGTACGCCTGGAGTACGGCACCGAGAACTGGCGGGTGACAGCGGCGTCCGGGTTGACGGCGATCGTCCTGGGGTTCGTGTTCGTGACGGTCGAGCGCCGGACCGGGCACCCCCTCGTACGCCTCGGCATCCTCCGGGAGGGGGAGGTTCTGCGGTCCGGGCTCGGCGCGCTGCTGTTCGTGGGCGCCTTCTTCGGCTTCCAGTTTGTCGTCACCCTGTACCTCCAGGAACTGCGCGGCTGGTCGTCGCTCCAGACCGCGCTGGCGCTGGTGGTGATGGGCTGCGACGCGATCCTCGCCCCGACGCTCACGCCGTGGCTGGTCGCCCGGTTCGGCAACGCCCGCGTGATCATCGGCGGTTTCGTGTGCGCGACGGCGGCGTACGGGACGTTCCTCCCGCTCGGGAGGGACTGGTCGTACGCCGCGATGCTCCCCGCCCTGTTCCTCGCCGGGCTCGCGTTCGCCCTGGCCTACGGCCCCCTGACGATCGCCGCGACCGACGGCGTCCACCCCCGCGAACAGGGCCTCGCCAGTGGCCTCCTGCACACCTCGACCCAGTTCGGCTCGGCGCTCGGCATCTCCGCGGTGACCGCGGTCTACGGCTTGGTGACGGGCGGCACCGGCTCGGCGTCCCCCTCGGGTACTACCCCTGCGGAGCCAGGGGCGGCTACCCCGGAAGTACTGGGCACCGCACCGGCGCTCACCCCCGAAGCCACGCTCTCCGCCTTCCGCGCGGCGCTCGCCGTCCCCGTCGCGATGGCCGCGCTCGGCACGCTGATCTCGCTCCTCGCCCTGCGCGCCGTACGCCACGCGTCCCCCGTGAGGAGGGCGAGCGCAAGCCACACCAGCCCGAAGCCCGCCCACCGCTCGGGCGGCATCTCCTCACCGAAGTAGACGACCCCGAGCAGGAACTGGAACACCGGCGCGAGGTACTGGAGCAGCCCCAGCGTGGACAGCGGAACCCGGATCGCCGCCGCACCGAAGCAGACGAGCGGTACGGCCGTGACGATGCCGGTCGACGCGAGCAGTGCGGCGTGCCCGGTGCCCTCGCTCGCGAACGTCGACCCGCCCCGCGCGCTCAGCCACACCAGATACCCGAGCGCGGGCAGGAACTGCACGGCGGTCTCGGCGGCCAGCGACTCGACCCCGCCGAGGTTGACCTTCTTCTTGACCAGCCCGTACGTCGCGAAGGAGAACGCGAGGACCAGCGAGATCCACGGCAGCCGCCCGTACCCGACGGTCAGGACGACGACGGCGGCGAACCCGACGCCCACCGCCACCCACTGCACGGGCCGCATCCGCTCCTTCAGCAGCAGGACGCCCATCGCGATGGTGACCAGCGGGTTGATGAAGTACCCGAGGGATGCCTCCACGACGTGCCCGGCGTTGACCGACCAGATGTACACGCCCCAGTTGACGGTGATCACCGACGCGGCGACCACGACCAGCGCGAGCCGCTTCGGCTGGCGGACCAGCTCCTTCGCCCACGCCCAGCGCCGTACGACGAGCAGCGCGCCGGCGACCACGGCGAGCGACCACACCATCCGGTGGGCCAGGATCTCCACCGACCCGGCGGGTTTCAGCAGCGGCCAGTACAGCGGGACGAGCCCCCACATCCCGTAGGCGGCGACCCCGTTCACCATCCCTATTCGCTGCTCGCCCCTGGACATCCCGGCCACGACACCTCCCGCTCACCCCACCGGCCCGCACCGTACGGACGCCGGGACGAAGGTAGCGGGGGAGGGGCGGGGATGTCATGCGTGTATCGGGATACGGTCATGACGGCGCTCCGGGTACTACCCGGGTACGACCACGGGGTGCACGAGCGACGCCCATCCGCGTCACCCGTACACCCCGTCATACCCGCGAGGTCATACCTCCGAGGGACTCTCCACCCCGGCGATCAGCCCCGCGCTCAGCCCTTCAGCGCCACCGCGATCGCCTCGGCGAGCGGCGTCGCCGGGCGCCCGATCAGCCGGGACAGGTCGCCGGACGTGATCTCCAGCTCGCCCTTCTCGATGGCCACGTCGACCCCGGCGAAGATCTGGGCGACCGGCTCCGGCAGCCCGGCACCGACGAGGATGCCGGTGAGCACCTCGGCCGTGACCGCGTTGTAGACGATCTCCTTGCCGGTCTGCGCGCTCAGCTCGGCGGCGTACTCGGCGAAGCCCCACGCGACGTCGCTGCCCAGCTCGTACGTCTGGTTCTCGTGCCCCTCACCGGTCAGCACGGCGACGGCCGCAGCCGCGTAGTCCGCGCGGGAGGCGGAGGAGACGCGCCCCTCGCCGGCCGCCGCGACGACCGCGCTGTGCTCCAGGACGGGGGCCAGGTTCTCGGTGTAGTTCTCGTGGTACCAGCCGTTGCGCAGCAGCGCGTACGTCACCCCGGAGGCGAGCAGCGCCTTCTCGGTGGCCCGGTGGTCGTCCGCGAGCGCGGCCGTCAGGGAGCCCGGCGCGCTGGTGTACGCCAGCAGAGCCACGCCGGCCGCCTTCGCGGCGTCGATGACGACCTGGTGCTGGCCGGGCCGGTCGTTGCCGACCTCGCTGCCCGAGATCAGCAGGACCTTGTCCCCGGCGGCGAGGACGCCGTCGAAGGTCGCGGGGGTGTTGTAGTCGGCGACGGCGAGCTTGACGCCGCGCGCCGCGAGGTCCGCGGCCTTGGCCTCGTCGCGTACGACGGCCGTGATCCGCTCCGCGGGAACCTTCTCCAGCAACTGCTCCACGACGTGGCGGCCGAGGTGTCCGGTGGCTCCGGTGACGACGATGCTCATGGGTTCACAACTCCTTGTGGGGTGCTCTGTGCACTAACCCTAGGAGATGCGCTAACCAAAGGAAAGTACCCACTTTGAAGTAAGCTACCGGCATGTCGGTAACCAAGGAGACCAGCGCCCCGCGCCTCACGGACCTCGTGCGGACCCACCAGGAACTCGACAGCGCGATGTGCCCCCAGCGCCTGGTGCTGGAGCACGTCACGAGCCGCTGGGGCGTCCTCGTCCTGCTCAACCTCCTGGACCGCCCGTACCGCTTCAGCGAACTGCGCCGCGCGATCGGCAGGGTCAGCGAGAAGATGCTCACCCAGACCCTCCAGACGCTGGAGCGCGACGGCATGGTCCACCGCGAGGCCCACGCGGTCATCCCGCCCCGCGTCGACTACTCCCTCACCCCCCTCGGCCGCGAGGCCGCCGAACGCGTCCGCGAGGTCGCCGAGTGGACCCAGACCCGCCTGGACCGGGTCATGGCGGCCCGCGAGGAGTACGACGCGCGCCGCGAGGAGCGGGCGGCGGGGTGAGTCCCGAAGCGTGTCCCGCCGCGGAACCCACCCGCCGCGGCGGACGTCAGCCCACCACCGTCCACGTGTCCCCGCCCGCCAGCAGCGCCGCGAGGTCACCCTTCCCGCGCTGCTCGACGGCTGTGTCCAGCTGATCGGCCATCAGGCTGTCGTACACGGGCCGCTCCACGGACCGCAGCACCCCGATCGGCGTGTGGTGCAGCGTCTGCGGGTCGGCGAGCCGGGAGAGCGCGAAGGCGGTCGTGGGGGACTCGGCGTGCGCGTCGTGCACGAGGAGATCCGCCTCGTTCTCCGGGGTGACGTCGACGACCTGTAGCTCTCCGGTACGACGGTCCCGTACGACCCCCCGCGTGCCGTCCGCGCCGAAGCGCACCTGCTGCCCGTGTTCCAGCCGGATGACCGCCTCCTGGGCCGCCTCCCGGTCCTTGAACGACTCGAACGCCCCGTCGTTGAAGATGTTGCAGTTCTGGTAGATCTCGATCAGCGCGGTCCCCGGATGCGCGGCGGCCTGCCGCAGCACCTCCGTCAGGTGCTTGCGGTCGGAGTCGATGGTCCGCGCGACGAACGACGCCTCCGCGCCGAGCGCCAGCGACACCGGGTTGAAGGGCGCGTCCAGCGACCCCATCGGCGTCGACTTCGTGATCTTCCCTACCTCCGAGGTAGGGGAGTACTGCCCCTTCGTCAGCCCGTAGATCCGGTTGTTGAACAGCAGGATCTTCAGGTTGACGTTGCGCCGCAGCGCGTGGATGAGGTGGTTGCCGCCGATGGAGAGCGCGTCCCCGTCACCGGTCACCACCCACACGCTCAGGTCCCGCCGCGACGACGCGAGCCCCGTCGCGATCGCGGGCGCGCGCCCGTGGATGGAGTGCATCCCGTAGGTGTTCATGTAGTACGGGAACCGCGACGAGCAGCCGATCCCCGACACGAAGACGATGTTCTCCTTCGCCAGCCCCAGCTCGGGCATGAAGCCCTGCACGGCCGCCAGGATCGCGTAGTCCCCGCAGCCGGGGCACCAGCGCACCTCCTGGTCCGACTTGAAGTCCTTCATGGCCTGTTTCGCCTCGGCCTTCGGGACCAGCTGGAGCAGCGGATTCGCCTCGGACACCTGCGTCGGCTCAGCCATCGATGGCCTCCTTGAGCGCCGTGGCGAGCTGCTCCGCCTTGAACGGCATGCCGTTGACCTGGTTGTAGGAGTGGGCGTCGACCAGGTACCTCGCCCGGACGAGCATGGCGAGCTGACCGAGGTTCATCTCGGGGATCACCACCTTGTCGTACCTCTTGAGTACGACACCGAGGTTTTTCGGGAAGGGGTTCAGATGCCGCAGGTGCGCCTGCGCGATGGCCTCCCCGGCCGTCCTGAGGCGGCGTACGGCGGCCGTGATCGGGCCGTACGTCGACCCCCAGCCGAGCACCAGCGTGTGCGCGCCGTCCGGGTCGTCGACCTCGATGTCCGGGACGTCGATCCCGTCGACCTTGGCCTGCCGGGTGCGGACCATGAAGTCGTGGTTGGCGGGGTCGTAGGAGATGTTGCCCGTGCCGTCCTGCTTCTCGATGCCGCCGATGCGGTGCTCCAGGCCGGGCGTGCCGGGGACGGCCCACGGGCGCGCGAGGGTGAGCGGGTCGCGCTTGTACGGCCAGAACACTTCCGTGCCGTCCGCGAGCCGGTGGTTGGGCCCCTGTGCGAACCGGACGGCCAGGTCGGGCAGTTCGTCGACCTCGGGGACCCGCCAGGGCTCGGAGCCGTTGGCCAGGTAGCCGTCCGACAGGAGCATCACCGGCGTGCGGTACGTCAGCGCGATACGGGCCGCCTCCAGCGCCGCGTCGAAGCAGTCCGCGGGCGTGCGCGGGGCGACGATCGGCACCGGCGCCTCGCCGTTGCGGCCGAACATCGCCTGGAGCAGGTCGGCCTGCTCGGTCTTGGTCGGCAGACCGGTGGAGGGCCCGCCGCGCTGGATGTCGACGATCAGCAGCGGCAGTTCGAGCGATACGGCGAGGCCGATCGTCTCACTCTTGAGAGCTACGCCGGGCCCCGACGTCGTCGTCACCGCGAGGGAGCCCCCGAAGGCCGCCCCCAGCGCCGCGCCGATGCCGGCGATCTCGTCCTCCGCCTGGAACGAGCGCACGCCGAAGTTCTTGTGCCGCGACAGCTCGTGCAGGATGTCCGAGGCCGGGGTGATCGGGTACGAGCCGAGGAACAGCGGCAGGTCCGCCTGGCGGGAGGCCGCGATCAACCCGTACGCGAGCGCGAGGTTGCCGGAGATGTTGCGGTAGACGCCCGGCGGGAACGCGGTGGTCGCCGGGGCGATCTCGTAGGAGACCGCGAAGTCCTCCGTCGTCTCGCCGAAGTTCCAGCCCGCGCGGAAGGCCGTCAGGTTCGCCTCGGCGATCTGCGGCTTCTTCGCGAACTTCGCCTTCAGGAACCGCTCCGTGCCCTCCGTGGGCCGGTGGTACATCCATGACAAGAGGCCGAGCGCGAACATGTTCTTGCTGCGCTCGGCCTCTTTGCGGGTGAGGTCGAAGTCCTTGAGGGCCTCGACCGTCAACGTCGTCAGCGGCACCGGATGGAGGTGGTAGCCGTCCAGCGAGCCGTCCTCCAGGGGACTCGCGTCGTACCCCACCTTCTGCATCGCCCGTTTGGTGAATTCATCGGTATTGACGATGATCTCCGCGCCGCGCGGCAGGTCCCCCACGTTCGCCTTCAGCGCCGCCGGGTTCATCGCCACCAGCACATCGGGCGCATCACCCGGCGTCAGGATGTCGTGGTCCGCGAAGTGCAGCTGGAAACTCGACACCCCGGGCAGCGTCCCTGCGGGGGCCCTGATCTCGGCCGGGAAGTTCGGCAGCGTGGACAGATCGTTCCCGAACGACGCCGTCTCCGAGGTGAACCGGTCACCCGTGAGCTGCATCCCGTCGCCCGAGTCCCCCGCGAACCTGATGATCACCCGGTCGACACGGCGTACGTCCTTCGCCGTCCCGCCCGGTTTGCGCTGCTCTCCCACGACGGCTTCGTCGGCCTGCTCCGCCGGGCTGCTGACCTGACTGGTCACTGAACTGGACCTCCTTCGAGGCGGCTGTCCGGGAGCTGCCTTCCCGCAGGCCCTCCCAGATCAAGCCTACGACTGTGAGGGTCGCCCGCCCTCGGCCATTCGGCCGATCATCGTGCGCGGATCACCGCCGTACGACGGCCGGACGTCCCGGCTTGTCATGATCTACCGCTCGCTCCGTTCCTCGTCGGTCGCCACACACGGTCATTGACAATGTCAAGCAACTACAGTGCTACCCCGTCACGAGTTCAGGTAGGTCAGAACCGCGAGAACGCGGCGGTGATCCCCGTCACTGGGCGACAGGCCGAGCTTCAGGAAGATGTTGCTGACGTGCTTCTCGACGGCCCCGTCGCTGACGACGAGCTGTCTGGCGATCGCCGAATTGGTCCGCCCTTCAGCCATCAGGCCCAGTACTTCCCGCTCCCGGGGGGTGAGTCCGGCCAGCACGTCCTGTTTGCGGCTACGGCCGAGCAGTTGGGCGACGACCTCGGGATCCAGCGCCGTACCCCCCCGCGCGACGCGTACGACGGCGTCCACGAACTCGCGGACCTCCGCCACCCGGTCCTTCAGCAGGTACCCCACCCCGCGGCTGGAACCGGCCAGCAGTTCGGTGGCGTAACGCTCCTCCACGTACTGTGACAGCACCAGCACCCCGAGCCCCGGATGGGCCTTGCGGAGCTGCACGGCGGCCCGCACCCCTTCATCCGTGTGCGTCGGCGGCATGCGTACGTCCGCCACGACCACGTCCGGCAGTGCCCCTTCGGCGGCCAGCTCCGTGATCGTCTTGACGAGCGCCTCCCCGTCCCCGACCCCGGCGACCACGTCGTGCCCCCGGTCGGTGAGCAGTCTGGTCAGCCCCTCCCGCAACAAAACCGAGTCCTCCGCGATGACGACTCGCACTCTGTCCTCCACGACTTCGGCTCCCCCGGTAGCTGTACGGCTGCGTGCGCACCCAGCATCCCAGGCCCGGAGCCGAACGGATCGTCTCTTAGGACGATCGGACCGCCGGGGAGACGTTTCGGCCCCCTCCTCAGGGCGACGTTTCGGTCTCTCAAGGACAGTGTTCCGGTCAGGAACGGTCACATCTGACCGTTCCTGACCGGAACAACACCCTCATGGACGACGATCAGATCCGCTCCGCCCGCCACGGCAGCTCCGCCGTCACCCGCGTCGGCCCCCCGGCCGGCGAGTCCACCACCAGGATCCCGTCCACCGCGTCCAGCCGCCCCGCGAGCCCGGCGAGACCGGACCCCGCGGAGGTGTCGGCGCCACCCACCCCGTTGTCGACGACCTGGAGCATCAGCCGGTTCTCCACCCGCCACACGTCCACCGACGCCATCGTCGCGCGCGCGTGCTTGCTGATGTTCTGGAGCAGTTCGGAGACGGTGAAGTAGGCGATCCCCTCGATGGCCGGCGCGGGCCGCTCGACGAGGTCCACGTCCACCTGTACCGGGACCGTGCAGCGGGAGGCGATGGAGGAGAGCGCCGCGTCGAGCCCCCGGTCGGTGAGGACCGCCGGGTGGATGCCGCGCGCCAGGTCACGCAGCTCCTGCAACGCCGTCTTCACCTCGCCGTGCGCCTCCGCGACCATCCGCGCGGCCTCCTGCGGGTCCTCACGGAGCTTCTCCTTGGCCAGGCCCAGATCCATCGCCAGGCTCACCAGGCGGGCCTGGGCGCCGTCGTGCAGGTCCCGCTCGATGCGGCGCAGGTCCGCCGCCGCCGTGTCCACCACGACACCCCGGTCCGACTCCAGCTCCACCACGCGCGAGGCCAGCCGCGAGGGGCCCAGCAGGCCGTGCACCATCAGCCGGTCCACCGTCGTCAGCGCCCGCACGATCCACGGCGTGACCATCGTGAACACCAGGCCGATCAGCGCGGTGACGGTGACCTCGAAGGGGTTGTCCAGGTAGATCCGGTGCCCGTCGTCGCCGTACAGCTGGAGGCCGTCCTGGCCGCCGTACATCGGGAACACCCAGAACCACAGCGGGTACGTCAGCATCATCCAGCCGATCGACCACAGCGTCACCGAGACGATGAACGTGAAGACCGCCCACGGCAGTTGCAGCAGCGAGTACAGCGCGTGCCGCCACGACGCGCCGTCCCTCAGGACCGCGCCCACCCACCCCATCAGGCTCCGCTTACGGGGCCGCAGCGGCGCCGGGTCGCCGATCTCCATGCCGAGCAGCCCCCGCGCGCGGGCCCGCTCCAGCGCTCCGAAACCCCGGCCGCCCGCCAGCGCGACGGCCAGCAGGGGCACCCCGAGGAACGACACCATCAGGCCGACGCCGACCGACAGCATCGTCACCGTGTAGCTGAAGAACACGACGCTGATCGGCAGGCTCAGCAGGACGTACCCGAACTCCCGCCAACTGCGCCCCTCGAACGGCGCCCGCAGCGCCGCCGGCAGCCGATGACGCCGCTCGGGCTCCCCGTACTCCCCGTAGCTCCCGTACCCCACGCCCTGCATGGCCATGGCTCCGTCCCGTTCCGCTCGTCGTGCACCGTCTGCCGTACCACCAGGGTCGTGGGTGGGGGCCGGGGGAGCCATGGAGTCCGTCGGCGTCTCGGGTGGGGGGTTATCCCTACCCAGGCTCTGAAGAGAGCCCTCGTCATACCCGTAGCCCTCATACCCGTAGCCCTCACAGCCGTACGACCGTGAGGGCTACGAGCGACCCCCTACCTCCGAGCTACCCCTCTGGAGCTACCTCCGCGGCACCCCCGGAGTACTACCTCCGCAGAGCTACCCCCGATCCCGCCAAGGCAGCTCCGCCGTCACCGTCGTACCGCCCCCCTGTGGCGAGTCCACGACGAACAGACCGTCGACGGCGTCCAGCCGGTCCGCCAGCCCCCGCATCCCCGTCCCCTTGTCGAGGCTCGCGCCCCCCTGCCCGTCGTCGCTGACCTGGATCAGCAGCCGCTCGTCGGACCGCCACACGTCCACCGAAGCGGACCGCGCGCCACTGTGCTTGCTGATGTTCTGGAGCAACTCGGAGACCGTGAAGTAGGCGATCCCCTCGATGGCCGGCGCGGGCCTGGTCGGCAGGTCGGCGGTGACCTTCACCGGGACCGTGCAGCGGGAGGCGACGGAGGAGAGCGCCGCGTCGAGCCCCCGGTCCGTGAGGACCGCCGGGTGGATGCCCCGGGCCAGGTCACGCAACTCCTGCAAGGCGAGCTTCACTTCACCGTGCGCCTCCGCGACCATCTCCGCCGCCGTGTCCGGGTCTTCGAGCAGCTTCTCCTTGGCCAGCCCGAGCCCCATCGCGAGGTTGACGAGCCGCGCCTGCGCCCCGTCGTGCAGATCCCGCTCGATGCGCCGCAGGTCCGCCGCAGCCGTGTCCACCACGACCCCCCGGTCCGACTCCAACTCCGCGATCCGGCGCTCCAGTTCGTCCGACGGCGACAGCAGCGCCCGCACCATCGCCCGGTCCACGTTCGCGAACGCCCGTGCCAGATAAGGGAGTAGAGGCCACGCCACGAACAGCGAGGTGATGGCGACCGTGAACGTGAAGATGCCCCACGGCAGCCTGATCACGTCGTACAGCACCGTCCGCCAGCCGACCGGGTCCTTCAGCGCCGTCCACAGCACCGGCAGGAACCCGCGCCCCCGGCGCCACGGCACCTTCGACGGTTCCTCCACCCGCACCCCGAGCAGCACGCGCGCCCGCGCCCGCTCGAACCGGCCCATCACCCGCGCGCCCATCAGCCCGAACGCCAGTAACGGCAGCCCGACGACGGTCACCGTCAGCCCCGTGCCGACGGCCAGCATCGTCACGGCGTACGTGAAACCGGTCAGCGCGACCGGCAGGTTGAGCACGAGATGGGTGATCTCCTTCCACGTCACCGCGTCGAGAGCGGGACGCGGGGGAGGGAGGGGCTCGTCGGGAGCCAGGGGTTTCGCGGTCATACAAGTCAGCCTGCCGTGTGCCGGGCGGCGACGCCATGACGTTCCCTACCGGCGGGTCCGGGGGAAAACCCCACCCTCCCCGGAAGTGGCGTGACGACCCGCTTACCGTCTCTTTAGCAGGGCCTAGACTCCCGTGAGTACGCGCCGCCGGACGGACAGTGGGTGGGACGGTCCGACAGACGCGGTACGGACAGCGGACAACAGGCAGCTCAGACAGCACTGACAGCTCGGCAGCGAAGGGACGGACGTGCGGGAATCGACCGGCGCCCCGGGGACCGCGCTCGCGGCGGACTACTTCCAGTCGTACTCGGCCGTCGGACTGCTCGCCGTCGTCGGCGTGCTGTTCGTGGCCGTGGCGTTCGGCGCGGGCCGCCTGCTGCGGCCCGTCGTCCCGACGCCGGAGAAGCTCATGACGTACGAGTGCGGCGTCGACCCGGTCGGCGAGGGCTGGGCTCATACCCAGGTCCGGTACTACGTCTACGCCTTCCTGTACGTCATCTTCGCCGTCGACTCCATCTTCCTCTTCCCCTGGGCGACGGTCTTCGCCGCCGACGGCTACGGCGCGACCACACTCGTCGAGATGTTCATCTTCCTGGGGTTCCTGACCGTGGGCCTGCTCTACGCATACAAGAAGGGCGTCCTGGAATGGACGTGACACCGGAGGCGGGACCGACGGGTACGGGCACAGGTACGGGTACGTGGCCGGGGTCGGCCGGAGGGACTACGGGTATGACGGTCGCCGGGAGCGGCGAGGGTGCCGGAGGTACTACGGGTACTACGGGTACGACAGGTACGACGCCGGCGGGCGAGGCCGCCGCCGTAGCCCCGTCACCCGTGTACCTCCCCGAGCCCAAACGCCTCGGCGCGCTCGCCCGGCTCGCCCCCGAGCCCATGAAGGTCGTCCTCAACTGGGGCCGCCGCTACTCCCTGTGGGTCTTCAACTTCGGCCTCGCCTGCTGCGCGATCGAGTTCATCGCCGCGTCCATGGCCCGCCACGACTTCATCCGCCTCGGCGTGATCCCGTTCGCGCCGGGACCCCGCCAGGCCGACCTGATGGTCGTCTCCGGCACGGTCACCGACAAGATGGCGCCGGCCGTGAAGCGGCTGTACGAGCAGATGCCCGAGCCGAAGTACGTCATCTCCTTCGGCGCCTGCTCCAACTGCGGCGGCCCGTACTGGGACTCGTACTCGGTGACCAAGGGCGTCGACCAGATCATCCCCGTCGACGTGTACGTCCCCGGCTGCCCGCCCCGCCCCGAGGCGCTGCTCCAGGGCATCCTCAAGCTCCAGGAGAAGATCGCCCGCGAGTCCCTGGCCGACCGCTACGGCACCCGCCCCTCCCCGGCCGCCCTCCAGAGCGACCTGCTCCCGGCCCCCGAGCCGAAGGGCACCCCGCGATGACCACCGGCTGGCTCCCGGCCCCCGTCCAGGACCTCTTCGGCCCCGACGCCGTCGCGGACGAGTCGTACGACGTCCTCACGGTCGACGTCCCCCCGGCCACCTGGCTCACCGCGCTGCGCACCGCCCGTACGACGCTGACCTGCACGTACTTCGACTGGCTCAGCGCGGTCGACGAACCCGGCACGGGCTTCCGCGTAGCCGCACACGTCGTCGCTCTCTCCCCCCTCCGCCGCCTCCTCGTGCGTACGACGGTCCCGCACACGTCCCCCGCCCTCCCCACCGCGGTCGACATCTACGCCGGCGCCGCCTGGCATGAACGCGAGACCCACGAAATGTTCGGCGTGGTCTTCACGGACCACCCCTCCCTCACGCACCTCCTCCTCCCGGACACCTTCGAAGGCCACCCCCTGCGCAAGGACTTCGTCCTGGTGGCCCGCGCCGCCAAGCCCTGGCCCGGCGCCAAGGACCCGGGCGAGTCGGACCACGCCGCCCCCAAACGCCGCCAGCCCCTCCCCCCAGGAGTCCCCGACCCCAACGAATGGGGCCCCCAGAAGGGCCGACTCCCCACCCCACCAGCCCGCCGCCCCCGCCCCACGACGGGGACCCCCACACCCGCAGGCTCCACACCCACGGCCCCCGCAACAGCAGCCCCCACACCTACGAACGCCACACCCACGGGCGCCACAACCACACCCCGCCGCACCCGCTCGGCCTCGCAGGGCTCAGCCAGCCAGACATCCCCCACCGGCGAGCCCCCAACCACCCCACCCACCCACCCGGCCCGCCGCACCCGCTCGGCATCACAGGGCTCAGCCAGCCAAACGGCCCCCGCCGAACCCCCCACCCCGGAAGCCACAACATCTCCGGGTGCCCGCCGTACCCGTTCGGCCTCCGAGGGTTCCGTGAGTCAAGCGGGCCCGGCCGGAAGCTCCGCCTCGGAGAGCGCAACGCCTTCGGGTGCCCGCCGCACCCGCTCGGCCTCCGAGGGTTCCGCGAGCCAAACAGCCACCACCGGCACTCCGCCCCCGGAGACGACCACCCCCGACGGCCGCCCGGCCCGCCGCACCCGCTCGGCGTCGCAGGGCTCGGCCAGCCAGTCGCTGGGTACGGCCGGAGTTTCGGAAACCGACAGCGGTACGACGGCCCCCACAGCGGACGCCCCGACCCCAGCCGCTCCTGACACGACACCCGGTACGCCCCCGGCAACCACCACCCCCGGCCAGACGCCCGCCCGCCGCAGCCGCTCGGCCGCTCAGGGCTCGGCCAGCCAGCGAACCGACGGCCAAACGGCCCCCGGCGACGAAGCCGCCCCGGCGGAACCGACCCCCGCACCCCAGGGGACCCGGACACCACCTCACCAGACCCCGCCCGCCCCCCACCGTTCCCGAACCGCGAACGAAGGCTCGGCCTCTCAACGGCCGCAGCCCTCAGCGGAACCGGAACCTGCGGGCGGCCCCCTGCCGGAACCGGCGTCGACCGACGAACCTCTGTCGGAGCCGGTGCCGGAAGGTGAACATCCGGCGGAGCTGGCGTCTGTGGGCGAGCCCTTGCCGGAGCTGGCGTCGGAAGGTGAACGCCCGGCGGAACCCGCGTCAGCGGGCGAGCCTCCAGCGGAACCGGCGTCTGCGGGCGAGCCCTTGCCGGAGCCGGTGTCGGAAGGCGAACGTCCGATGGAACCCGCGTCAGCGGGCGAGCCCCAAACAGACCCGTCCCCGACGGACGAGCCCCCAACACCCCCGCCCCCACCCCCCGGCCCCCGCCGCAACCGCAGCGCCTCCCAAGGCTCCGCCAGCCAGCGCACCCAGCCCCAGCCCCCGCGCCGCACCACCCCCCGCAGTGCCGACGCCCCCTGGCACCACGCCCGCCCGGCCTTCGACGACTCACCCCCCGGCGAACCGGCCCCCAACACCCGGGCCCCGGAGCCCATCCCCGAAGCCGAGCGACCGGGCACCCCCGGCACCCCAGCCCCAGGTCCGACCCCCGCAGCTGAACAACCCAGCACCCCGACTCCGGAGCCCACCCCCGAAGCCGGACGACCGGAAACCCCCGGCACCACCCCGAAACCCCCGGCACCCGAACCCCCCGCCGAAGACGACGACACCCCCTCAGGAGGCCCGCAGTGAACGACGCGCTCGACGTCACCCTGCGCCTGCTGATCGTCTTCGTCGTCTTCCTCACCTTCCCTCTCCTCGTAGGCCAGACGGAACACAAGGTCATGGCCCACATGCAGGGCCGCCTCGGCCCCATGTACGCGGGCGGCTTCCACGGCTGGGCCCAACTCGTCGCCGACGGAGTCAAGTTCGCGCAGAAGGAGGACATCGTCCCGGCGGGCGCGGACCGCCGCGTCTTCCAGCTCGCCCCGGCCGTGGCCCTGCTGCCGTACCTCCTCGTCCTGCTCGCGATCCCGATCGGCCCCGGCGAGGGCGCGGTCGGCCAGGTCCTGGACGCCGGGATCTTCTTCGTCCTGGCCGTGATGGGCGTCGGCGTCCTCGGCTCCCTCATGGCCGGCTGGGCCAGCGCCAACAAGTTCTCCCTCCTCGGCGGCCTGCGCACCGCCGCCCAGCTCCTCGCCTACGAACTCCCCATGCTCCTCACCGCAGCCTCCGTCGCGATGGCGGCCGGCACGGTCTCCCTGCCCGGCATCCTCGACGCCTTCGAGTGGTGGTGGCTGCCCTGGCAACTCGTCGGCGCGATCGTCTTCTTCATCGCCGGCCTCGCCGAACTCCAGCGCCCGCCCTTCGACATGCCCGTCGCCGACTCGGAGATCATCTTCGGCGCCTACACCGAGTACACCGGCCTGCGCTTCGCCCTCTTCCTGCTCGCCGAGTACGCCGGCATCGTCGTCCTGTGCGGCCTCACCACCGTCCTCTTCCTGGGCGGCTGGCACGGCCCCTGGGGCGCCGACGGCCTCGGCTGGGTGTGGACCCTCCTGAAAACCGCCCTCCTCGCCTTCGTCGTGATCTGGCTCCGTGTCACCTATCCCCGCCTGCGCGAGGACCAGCTCCAGAAGCTCTCCTGGACGCTCCTCGTCCCCCTCTCCCTCGCCCAGATCGCCGTCACCGGCGTCGTCAAGGTGGTGATCTCCTAGTGCCTCCGATCCCCGGCTCCGGCCTGGCCAAGGGTCTGGCCGTCACCCTCCGCACGATGACCCTCCGGTCCGTCACCGAGCAGTACCCCGACGTCCAGCCCGACCTCCCGCCCCGCACCCGCGGCGTCATCGGCCTGTTCGAGGAGAACTGCACGGTCTGCATGCTCTGCGCCCGCGAGTGCCCCGACTGGTGCATCTACATCGACTCTCACAAGGAGACGATCCCCGCCGCTGCGCCCGGTGGCCGCGAGCGCAGCCGCAACGTCCTCGACCGTTTCGCCATCGACTTCTCCCTCTGCATGTACTGCGGTATCTGTATCGAGGTCTGCCCCTTCGACGCCCTCTTCTGGTCCCCCGAGTTCGAGTACGCCGAGACCGACATCCGCGACCTCACCCACGAGCGGGACAAGCTCCGCGAGTGGATGTGGACGGTCCCGCCCCCACCCCCGCTGGACCCCGGGGCGGAGGAACCGAAGGAACTGTCAGCGGCCCGCAAGACGGCGGAGAAACTGACCGCCTCCCAACAGCCCACGCCCACCGGCCCCGCCCCCACCGACCCCCCGGGAGGCCGGCGGTGACTCTCGCCCAAGCGCCGCACGGCTTTCTCTCGCCGACCGGTGTCGAGGTCGCGTTCCTGCTGGTCGGCCTGCTGACCCTCGGCGCCGCCCTGGTGACCGTGACCACCAGACAGCTGGTGCACGCGGCTCTCTGGCTGGTCGTGGCCCTCGGAGGACTCGCCGTCGAATACCTGCTGCTGACGGCGGAGTTCATCGCCTGGGTGCAGGTCCTCATCTATGTCGGTTCCGTGGTCGTCCTCCTTCTCTTCGGTCTGATGCTCACCCGCGCCCCCATCGGCCGCTCCCCGGACGCCGATTCCGGGAACCGGTGGCCCGCCCTCGCGGTCGCGGCCGTCGCCGCCATCGCCCTGGTCTGGGTGGTCGCCGACGCCTTCCGCACCACCTGGATCGACCTCGACGGCCCGGCCGCCGGCTCCACGAAGGTCACCGGCGAGAGCCTCTTCCAGCACTGGGTCCTGCCCTTCGAGGCCCTCTCCGTCCTCCTCCTCGCGGCACTGGTCGGCGCGATCGTCCTGTCCCGCAAAGCGAAAGCGGATACGAGCTCTCCCCCCGAGAACGCCCGGCCGATCACGCAGAGTTCCCGCTCGGTCACAGATTCCGAAAAAACTTCGCGGCCCCCGAAATCCCCGGCCGGAACGACCACCGCCGGCACCCCCTCTCCTCCCACCGACCCCAACCCCCCGACCGAGCAGGAAGGCGCCCGCTGATGCACCTCGCCTACCCCGCCGTCCTCTCGGCCCTCCTCTTCTGCACCGGCCTCTACGGAGTCCTGGCCCGCCGCAACGCGATCCTGGTCCTGATGTCGGTCGAGCTGATGCTCAACGCGGTCAACCTCAACCTCGTCGCGTTCGACGTCTGGCTCAGCAAGACTGCCGAGGACACCCTCCACTCCGGCCAGGCCCTCACCCTGTTCACCATCGCGATCGCCGCGGCGGAGATCGGCATCGGCCTCGCGATCGTCCTCGCCGTGTACCGCAACCGAGGCACCTCGGACATCGACAGACTCCGCGACACGGCGGAGACCCCGGAGAACGCCACGCACCCGAGGGACGAGAAGGCCGAGGCCGCCGCGTGACCACGACCACCCTCGCAGCCCTCGTCCCTCTCCTGCCGTTCCTCGGCGCGCTCGCCGGCCTCCTCCTGGGCCGCACGGCCCCCGGCTACGTCCGCCCCCTGGCCGTCCTGCCCCCGCTCGCCGCCCTCGCGCTGGCCGCCCTGGTCGCCGTACGCCAGGGAGGCGACGCCGCCGTCGACGCGGCGACGGAACTCACCCCCACCGGCTCCATCCCCGTCGAACTCGCCCTGCACATCGACGGCTTCGCGGCCCTCGTCGCCGTCCTGGTCGCCCTCGTCGCGACCTGCGTACAGATCTACTCGACCGGCTACCTCCGCGACGACCCCCGCTACCCCTCGTACGCGGCCCTCGTCTCCCTGTTCACCGCCGCGATGCTCCTGGTCGTCTACTCGGGCGACCTGATCGTGCTGCTCGTCGGCTGGGAGGTCATGGGCATCTGCTCGTACTTCCTGGTCGGCCACTACTGGGAGACCCCCGAGGCGCGCGCCGCGTCGATCAAGGCGTTCCTGGTCACGAAGCTCGGCGACGTCCCGTTCCTCATCGGCCTGTTCGCGCTGGCCACGGACGCCGGGTCGTTCCGGATCACGACGATCCTCGACACCACCCTGCACGGCGGCCTGGACCACCCGACCCTGATCGCCCTGCTGCTCCTCGCGGGCGTGGCCGGCAAGTCGGCGCAGTTCCCGCTGCACACCTGGCTCCCGGACGCGATGGCGGGCCCCACGCCCGTCTCCGCGCTGATCCACGCCGCGACGATGGTCGCCGCCGGCGTCTACTTCGTCGCCCGCCTGCTGCCGGTCTTCGAGGCATCGCACGCCGCCATGGGAGTCCTCGCGGTGATGGCCGCCGTGACGATGCTCGGCTCCGGACTCGCCGCGCTCGCGCAGGACGACATCAAGCGCGTCCTCGCCTATTCGACGATCGGCCAGCTCGGCTACATGACCGGCGCCCTCGCCGTCGGCGACCGCGGCGCCGCCGTCTTCCACCTCCTGTCACACGGCGCCTTCAAGGCGCTCCTGTTCCTCGCGGCCGGCGCGGTCATCCACGCGGCCGGTACGAACTCCCTGGCCGCCCTGTCCCGTACGAGCGGCCTGCGCGCCCGCGTGCCGGACGCGTACTGGACGATGACCGTGGCGCTCCTCGCGCTCGCCGCGATTCCGCCGTTCAGCGGCTTCTTCTCCAAGGAGTCCGTCCTCGGCGCCGCCGAACACGTCGTCACCGGCCACACCGAGCACGCCCCCGCCGCCGCGGGCTGGACCGTCATCGTCGCCGCCCTGCTCACCGCCCTCCTGACCGCCGCCTACGCGGCCCGCCTGTGGCTGCTGGCCTTCCACGGCCGGGGCCCCGAAGCCCCCGACCACGGCCGCCGGCCCCTCTCCATGACCGTCGTCCTCTGGGTCCTGGCCCTCCCCTCCCTGGCCTTCGGCGGCCTCGCCTACGCCACGCTCCCCGACTGGTTCGACGGCACCTCCCTCGCCCCGACCCTCACCACCTCCGTCCTCGGCACGGGCTTCGCCCTGGTAGGCGCCCTGATCACGTACGGCGCCTGGCGCCACCTGACGGCCACCGCCGCCCACCCGGACGGCGACGCGGCCACCGTCGAGGCCGAGGCCATCGCGAGCCACGCGCCCGCGTACGGGAGCGTCGCCGCCGCCCAGGACCCCGCCGACCCCGGACGCCTGCTGCTCGGCCCCCTGCACCGCCACGCGGCCACCGGCTTCCACCTGGACGCCGTGTACGGCGCTCTGTTCGTCCGCCCGGTCCAGTCCGCCGCGCGCCTGGTCCGCTTCCTCGACCGCGAGGTCGTCGACGCCTACGTCAACGGCGCCGCCTCCCTGCCCCGCTGGCTCGGCACCGCCGTACGGCGGGCCCAGACCGGCAACGTCCAGACCTACGTGAGCGCCCTGCTCGCCGGCACCGTCGTCCTCGCGGTGACCGTCCTTCTCGTCGCCTCGGGAGGGTGAGCGGCCGTGATCGGTATCAACGAGTCCGTGATGCAGTTCCTTCTGGCGTTCACCGTCGTCGGCCCGCTCCTCGGCGCCGTCGCCGCCCTCCTGCCCGCCCCGCCGGGGCTGAAGGGGAAATCGCCGGACCAGGCGGTGCTGCGCCACGGTGTGACCGTGACCGGCGCCGTCCTCGCCGCGGCGATCGCCCTCGCGCTGGGCTTCGACCACGACCACCCCTCGAAGATGCAGGCCGGCACCGACATCAGCTGGATCCCCGCACTCGACGTACGCATCCACCTCGGCATCGACGGCATCTCCCTCCCGCTGCTGGTCCTGACCGCGCTGCTGACCTTCCTGTGCGCGCTGTACTCCTACTTCAAGCCGCCCGCGGGCCCGTCCCCGAAGGCGTTCGTCGCCCTGCTGCTCCTCCTGGAGGGCGGCACCCTCGCCACCTTCGCCGTCCTCGACCTCCTCCTGTTCTTCCTCGCCTTCGAGACCGTCCTCATCCCGATGTACTTCCTCATCGCCCGCTGGGGCGGCGAGGACCGGACCCGCGCGGCCTGGAAATTCATCCTCTACACGCTGCTCGGCTCCGTCGTCATGCTCCTCGGCCTGCTTCTCATCGGCGTCGAAGCGGGCACATTCGACATGGTCGCACTCGCCACTGACAACGGCCGCTCCCTGACCACATCCGTGCAGGTCACCGCCGCTTTGGCGATCGGTCTCGGGCTCGCCGTGAAGACCCCGATGTGGCCCCTGCACAGCTGGCTACCCGACGCCCACACCGCCGCCCCGACCACCGGCTCGGTCCTCCTCGCCGGCGTCCTGCTCAAGATGGGCACCTACGGGTTCGTCCGCATCCTCCTGCCCATCGCCCCGGACGGCCTGCGCACCTTCGCGCCCTACCTCGCCGCCTTCGCCGTCGTCGGGATCGTCTACGGCTCCCTGGCCTGCCTCGCCCTGGTCAGGCCCGGCGCGAACGGCGACCTCAAACGCCTCATCGCCTACTCCTCCGTCGGCCACATGGGCTTCGTCCTGCTGGGCATCGCGTCCATGACACCGACCGGCGTGAACGGCGCCCTGTTCGCGAACATCGCCCACGGCCTCATCACCGGCCTGCTGTTCTTCCTCGTCGGCGCCCTCAAGGACCGCACCGGCAGCACCGACCTCGACACCCTCGCCCGGCAGACCGGAGCGGCCCTGTACGGCCGCGCGCCGCGCCTGGGCGGGCTCCTCGCGTTCGCCGCCGTCGCCTCCCTCGGACTGCCCGGACTCGCCGGGTTCTGGGGCGAGATGCTGGCCCTGTTCGGCGCCTTCGACCCCGCGAGCGACCTCAGCCGCCCGGCCTTCCTGACGTTCACCGCGATCGCCGCCTCCGGCACCCTCCTGACGGCCGCCTACCTCCTGCTCGTCGTCCGGCGCGTGTGCATGGGCGCCGTCCCGCAGGACGCCCCGCACCTCGCGGACGTACGCGCGTACGAGTTCGCGGCCTGGACCCCGCTCGTCGTCCTCACCGTCGTCGGCGGCCTGTGGCCCAAGACCCTCCTCGGGCTCACCGACCCGGCCGTGCAGCAGCTCCTCGCAGGAGGCCCCCGATGAGCGCCCTCGCGCAGTCCGTCGTCCAGTCGGTCGACTGGACGACGATCGCCCCGCCGACCGTCACGGCCGTCGTCGGCCTCGCCGTCCTGGTCGCCGACCTGTTCCTCCCGGACGCGAAGAAGCACCTCCTGGGCTGGTTCTCCGTCGCCGGACTCGCTGCCGCCACGGCCCTCCTGCTGCCCCTCCTGGACGGCGACCGCGCCACCTTCTGCGCGGCCGGCGACCCGCGCGCGTGCAGCTACACGGCGGACCGCTTCACCCTCGTCGTCCAGTTCCTGGTGCTCGGCGGCGCCCTCCTGACCGCCCTCCTGTCCGTCACCGCCCTCAAGGACGAGCGCAAGACGCTGCCCGCGGGGGAGTACTGGTTCCTGCTGCTGTCCTCCGCCGCAGGCGCCGCCCTGCTGCCCGCCTCCCGCGACCTCGCCACCCTGATCGTCGCCCTGGAGGTCGCCTCCCTGCCCGCCTTCGCACTGGTCGGCATCCGCCACGGCGACAAGCGCTCCTCCGAAGCGGCCCTGAAGTTCTTCCTGTCGTCCGTCACGGCCACCGCCGTCAGCCTCCTGGGCATCAGCTTCGTGTACGCCACGACAGGCACCCTCTACCTCACCCAGGTGGCCGAACGCGTCCAGGACATCGACGGCCAGTTCCACACCCTCGCCCGGACGGGCGTCGTCCTCACCCTCGTCGGCTTCGCCTTCAAGACGGCCGCCGTCCCGTTCCACTTCTGGGTCCCCGACACGTACGCGGGCGCGCCCCTGCCGATCGCCGCCTATCTGTCGGTCGTCGGCAAGGCTGTCGGCCTCTCCGGCCTGATCCTCGTCACCGTGGTCGCCCTCCCCTCGTACGGCGACGTCTGGGGCCCCGCCCTCGCGGGGCTCGCCGCGCTCACCATGACCGTCGGCAACGCCGCCGCCCTGCGCCAGCACGCCACGCGCGCGTACAGCGCGGTACGCCTCCTCGCCTGGTCCTCCGTGGGCCAGGCCGGCTACCTCCTCGTACCGATCGCCTCGGCCGCCTACACGGACGACGCCGCCCGCGCCGTGGGCTCCACCCTCGCGTACGCCCTCATGTACGCCGCCGTGAACCTCGGCGCGTTCACCGTGGCCGCCCTGGTGGCCCGTCAGAGCCCCGCCAACCGCCTCTCGGACTACCGGGGCCTGTACGCCCGCAGCCCGCTCTCCGCGCTCCTGCTGGCCTTCTTCCTGCTCTGCCTCGCCGGCCTGCCGCCCGGCGTCATCGGCCTCTTCGCGAAGGTCACCGTCTTCTCGGCCGCCGTCGACGCGGGCCTCGGCTGGCTCGCCGTCGTCATGGCCGTCAACGTCGTGATCGCCCTCTTCTACTACCTCCGCTGGACGGCCCTGCTGTTCGCCGCACCCGAGGGAGAGCCGGTACGGCACCGCGTCCCGGCCCCGCTGACGGCCGCGCTCACCCTCACGGCCACCGCCGGCGTCGTCCTGTCCGGGGCGCCCCAGCTGGTCCTGCGGTTCGCCGACACCACCCTGTTCTGAGGCATCACCCGGACGGCCGAACCCTCGCGCCCGCGTGCGCGAGGGAACTCGTGGCGCTCGCCTGGCGTTGACACGGACAGGAGGGTCCACTGGACGTGACGCCAGAAGGACCGCAGATCAGCGAGCAAAGGGTTCCCCTGCCGCACGACCTGGAGGGAGTACCGTGCACCGCCGGCACAACGGGCTCAGGACCGCAGTACTCCTCGGGGGGCTGTCCGCACTCATCGTCGTCATCGGCGGTTTCTTCGGCCGGACCGGGCTGATCATCGCTGTCCTGATCGCCCTCGGCACCAACGCGTACGCGTACTGGAACAGCGACAAGCTGGCTCTACGCGCGATGCGCGCGCGCCCGGTGAGCGAGTTCGAGGCCCCCGCCCTGTACCGGATGGTCCGCGAACTCTCCACGCAGGCGCGCCAGCCGATGCCCCGCCTGTACATCTCGCCGACCGAGGCGCCCAACGCCTTCGCGACCGGCCGCAACCCGCGCAACGCGGCCGTGTGCTGCACGGACGGCATCATGCGCCTCCTCGACGAACGCGAGCTGCGCGGCGTCATCGGGCACGAGCTGAGCCACGTCTACAACCGCGACATCCTCATCTCCTCGGTCGCCGGGGCGCTCGCCTCGGTGATCGTCTTCCTGGCGAACTTCGCCTGGCTGATCCCCATCGGCCGCTCCGATGACGACGACGGCCCCGGCATCATCGGCGTGCTCCTGCTGTCGCTCCTCGGACCCCTCGCCGCCAGCCTCATCCAGCTCGCCATCAGCCGCTCCCGCGAGTACGAGGCCGACGCCTCCGGGGCGCAGCTCACCGGCGATCCGCTCGCCCTCGCGAGCGCGCTGCGCAAGCTCGAACTCGGCACCCAGCAGCTTCCGCTGCCGCCCGAGCCCCGGATCGAGACCGCGAGCCACATGATGATCGCGAACCCCTTCCGTCCGGGGCAGGGATTCTCCAAGATGTTCTCGACGCACCCACCTATGGCGGAGCGGATCGCCCGCCTGGAGAAGATGGCAGGTCGCCAGTCGTGAAGACCATCCTCAACGTCATCTGGCTCGTCCTGAGCGGATTCTGGCTCTTCCTCGCCTACCTCGGCGCGGGCCTCCTCCTGTGCATCACGATCATCGGCATCCCCTTCGGGATCGCCGCCTTCCGCATCGGCGTCTACGCCCTGTGGCCCTTCGGCCGCACCACCGTCGAACGCCGCGACGCGGGCGCGCCGTCCTGCGTCGGCAACGTCCTGTGGCTCGTCCTGGCCGGCTGGTGGCTGGCCCTCGGCCACATCGTCACCGGCCTCCTCCTGTGCGTCACGATCATCGGCATCCCGTTCGGCATCGCCAACTTCAAGCTCATCCCCGTCTCCCTCATGCCCCTGGGCCGCGAGATCGTCCCGACGGACGAACCGTTCGGCGCCCGCTGAACTCTGCCGGGGAGGGGGACAGCCACTTCGGGGTGAGCGAGTTGTCCACAGGCCCGGGGTTGTCCACAGGCCAGGGCGATTGTCAGTGGCGGCGTGCACGATGAATCCATGACCGAGCACGAGCAGTCGCTGACCCGGGTGCTGAGGAAGGCCCGCACCACCCGGCCCCAGGGCCGGAGTTCACTCCCCGCCGCCGTGGACGCCGAGGGAGCCTGGTACCTGGACCCGCCGAGCCTCGCGCAGTGGCTGGAGGACCAGGTGGAGGAGAAGGGCTGGTACGGGGAACCGGACGACGACGTCGAGACGGCCCCGTGGGCGGAGTTCCGGATACGTACGGGGGCGGCCCGCTGAGAGCTCACCCCCTCCCCGGCACCCACCCCCGCCGCACCCCGTACACCACCGCACCCAGCACCAGCACCCCCGCTCCGGACACCACCGACACCCAAGGAAGGGAGAACGCCAGCAGCAGACACCCCGCGAGACCGACCACCGGCACCAGGCGCGCGAGCGGTGCCGGAGACAGGGTCCACGCCGAGGCGTTGGCCACCGCGTAGTAGAGGAGGACACCGAAGGAGGAGAAACCGATCGCGCCGCGGACGTCGAGGGTGGCGGCCAGGACGGCGACGACCGCGCCGACGGCGAGTTCGGCACGGTGGGGGACCTGGAAGCGGGGGTGGACGGCGGACAGGGCCCCGGGGAGATGCCGGTCACGGGCCATCGCGAGGGTCGTCCGGGAGACCCCCAGGATCAGGGCGAGCAGCGATCCCAGTGCGGCGACGGCCGCACCGGCCCGCACCACGGGGACCAGCCCGGGCACGCCCGCCGCACGCACCGCGTCCACCAGCGGAGCACCCGCCCCGCCCAGCCCGTCGACACCGAGCACCGAAAGGACGGCGACCGCCACACACCCGTACACCACCAGCGTGACGCCCAGGGCGAGCGGGATCGCCCGGGGGATCGTGCGCGACGGATCCCGCACCTCCTCGCCCAGGGTCGCGATCCGCGCGTACCCCGCGAAGGCGAAGAACAGCAGCCCGGCGGCCTGGAGCAGCCCGCCCGCCCCACCGGAGAACCCGATGTCCGCCGGCCCGGCGCCGGACCTCCCGGCCCTCTCCGCCCCCAGGCACACGGCCACGACAGCCACCAGGACCGCCAGCACCACGGCCACGACCGCCCGTGTCACCCACGCCGACTTCTGGACGCCGCCGTAGTTCACCGCCGTCAGCACCAGGACCGACCCGACCGCCACCGCGTGCGCGTGGGCCGGCCAGACGTACAGCCCCACGGTCAGCGCCATCGCCGCGCACGACGCCGTCGTCCCGACGACGAAGGCCCACCCGGCGAGGTACCCCCAGAACGCGCCGAGGCGCTCCCGGCCGTAGACGTACGTACCGCCCGAGGCCGGATAGCGGGCGGCCAGCCGGGCGGAGGCGGTCGCGTTGCAGTAGGCGATCACGGCGGCGAGCGCGAGGGCGGGCAGCAGACCGGTACCGGCGGCCCGCGCGGCGGGCCCCAGGGCGACGAACACCCCCGCCCCGATCATCGCCCCGAGCCCGATCACGACGGCGTCCCCGAGCCCCAGGGTGCGGCGCAGTCCGGCGGGGGAACCGGAGGGGACGGTCATGGGTGGCGCCTTCCGGAGAGGGGGTGCCTCGGGGTGACGAGGGCCGAGGGGCGAGGCAGCGGGCGGGAGGCGGACGGGGGCGACGCTTTCCGAGCGGGACCGAGGAGGGCTGCGCCTCGGCCGGACGCGGTGAGGCCGGGTTCCCGCACACGGGCCGAGCCGCGAGGCGCCGGACGCCGAGGCGCCGGGGTGCGACGGGCCGCGCCTCGGCAGACCGGCCCGCCGTCGGCCGGGGGCCTCGCGCCGGGGCGGCGGTGAGGGGCCGGGCGGACCGGCGCGTGTGTCATGGGCGGCACCCTAATGACCGGGGGAACCGGCGCGTACCGGCACGACGTCGTCCACACCAACACAGAACGAACGCACGTGCGGCGGCGGGTGCGGGACACGTGGACGTCGCCGGCCGCTCGACCCGCCACTTTCACCGGACCCACACGGCAGGAACAGCGGACGCACAGCGCGGAAGGGCAGGTTCGGGGCATGGGCATCGTCAGTTGGATCATCCTGGGACTGTTGGCCGGAGTCGTCGCCAAGGTCCTGCTGCCGGGCCGCGACCCGGGCGGCCTCATCGGCACGACCCTCATCGGCGTCGCGGGCGCGTTCGTCGGCGGCTGGATCTCGGCGCGCTGGCTGGACCACCCGGTGACGAAGGACTTCTACGACGGCGCGACCTGGGCGGCGGCGATCGGCGGCTCGCTGGTGCTGCTGATCGTCTACCGGCTCCTGTTCGGCAACTCGCGGGACTGAGCCACGCGCAACCGGAACCCGGACCCACCAAACCCCCGGACACACCAGAAGGGCGGGCGCCGAGGCGCCCGCCCTTCTGGCCCACCGGCCCACGGACTACCGGTAGTTCACGAACTGGAGCGCGAAGTCGAAGTCCTGGCCCTTCAACAGGGCGATGACGGTCTGGAGGTCGTCACGGCTCTTGGAGCTGACGCGCAGTTCGTCACCCTGGACCTGGGCCTTGATGCCCTTGGGGCCCTCGTCGCGGATGAGCTTGGCGACCTTCTTCGCGTTGTCCTGCGAGATGCCCTCCTTGACCTCGGCGAAGAGCTTGTACTCCTTGCCGGAGAGCTGCGGTTCGCCCGCCTCCAGCGCCTTCAGCGAGATCCCGCGCTTGATGAGCTTCGACTGGAAGACGTCGAGGACAGCCATGACCCGGTCCTCGGAGTTCGCCTCCATCAGGATCTTCTCGCCGGACCACGAGATCGAGGCACCCACGCCCTTGAAGTCGTAGCGCTGCGAGATCTCCTTGCCGGCCTGGTTGAGGGCGTTGTCGACCTCCTGCCGCTCGACCTTCGAGACGATGTCGAAACTGGAGTCGGCCATGTCCTGTGGCTCCTTGTATCAGGGGGCGTGTCGAGTGCGTGGCGGCGTCCTCGGGGGCCCGTGCCTGTCCCGGCACAGCCCCGGCCACGTCCGGACAAGCCTAGCCACCCGATCACCTCCGGGCGCAGCTCAATCGGGTGGCGGACCACCCCTCCCCATCGGGTATTGTTTACGTCGTTGCCGGGAAACACCGCAGAAAAGCGGTCCGACCAGGCGACAAACCCCCGGCGGTGTGCCCGAGCGGCCAAAGGGAGCAGACTGTAAATCTGCCGGCTCAGCCTTCCCAGGTTCGAATCCTGGCGCCGCCACACGGGAACGCAAGGGCCCGTGATCCACTCAAGCAGTGGGTCACGGGCCCTTCGTCATGTGCGCCGCCGCGACGGCTCATGAAGAAGATCACACCCTCGCCAGGGAGCTGATCGCGCTTCTGCGCGCAGCGCCGCAGCGTGCCGTGAGGCCGTGTCCGCGGGGCCCCCTGAGGCACACTGACCTCATGTCCAGCCGCCGCAGAACCTGCCCCGAGTGCCGCCGCGAGATCGCCGTCGTCGCCGGCCGGTTCGCCCGGCACGACCCGCCCGGCGCCCGCGAGGCCGGCGAGCTGACGTCCTGCCCCGGCTCCCGCAGCCCCGCCCAACTCGGCGCCGCCCAGCCGTCGCTGGACGGCTTCACGGTCCCCGAGTTCCCGGGCCAGATGCCCCTCTTCTGACCCGCGCACCGCGTCGTACGAGCACCCACCACCACACACCCTCAGCCGTACAACGCCCCTGAGGCCCCGTCAGTTCCCCGCCACCGACTTCACCGCCACGGACACCGGCGTAGAACCCCCCACCAGCTCCAGCGTCAGCCCCGCCGTCGCCGGTGTCTCCAGCAGCTCCGCGAGTACGGCGGCCACATCGTCGCGCGGGATCATGCCGCGCCCCGTACACGCCTCCAGGCGCACCAGTCCGGTCCCGGCGTCGTCGGTGAGGCCCCCGGGCCGCAGGACGGTCCAGTCGAGGGCGCCCAGGCTCTGGACGTACGCGTCGGCGGCCCCCTTCGCGCGCAGGTAGGCGTCGAAGATCTCGTCCCCGGCGTGCCCGGCGTCCGCGCCCATCGAGGACACGACGAGGAACCGGCGCACGCCCGCGCGTACGGCCGCGTCGGCGAAGAGAACCGCCGCCCCCTTGTCGACGGTGTCCTTGCGCGCGACCCCGCTGCCCGGCCCCGCACCCGCCGCGAACACGGCCGCGTCGGCGCCCCGAAGAACCCCGGCGACCTCCTCGGCGGACGCCGACTCCAGGTCCAGGACGACCGGTTCGGCGCCGGCCGCGCGTAGATCGTCCCCCTGCTCGGCCTTGCGGACGATCCCCACGACCTCGTCCCCGCGCGCGGCGAGCAACCGCTCCAGCCGCAACGCGATCTGACCATGACCTCCGGCGATGACAATGCGCATGCTGTCGACCGTACGCCCGGGGAGCCCCACCCGCCGCACGACTCCCATCAAGTGTGACGGTCGGTAAATATGCTCACGAGCCCACCGAGCCCACCGAGCCCACCGAGCCCACCGAGCCCTCGGCGCCCCCGCAAACCGCCCCCCCCACCGCCCCTACGACACCTCCCCCCGCCCCTGCCGAGGCAACCCCGACTCCGCGGCCACAGCCGAATTGCAGTACTCCCGCACCGCACTCGTCCGAGCCACCACCCGCCCCCGATGAATCACGATCCGGCTGTAGGCGAGCGACAACGCCCCCGCGAGCCGCTCCCCCCGAACCGCCAGCAACTCGGCCGGAAACCCCGCCTCCACCCGCACCTCGGGCAACCCGAGCACCGCACGCGCGGACGCGCTGACCGCGTCGTACGCGTCCTCGGGCCGCAACCCCTCGCGCGAGGCCAGCAGATACGCGGCCTCCAGAGGATCGCCGCGCCCCACGGGGTTGGAGACGTCCCGCAGCGCCCCGCTCCCGGCGGCGACCCGCACCCCCGCCGCCCGCAGGAGCCGCACAGGAGCCGTCCCGCGGCCCTCCACGGCCCCGCAGGAGCCCTGGGGGAGGCAGACGACGGTGACGCCCGCGGCGGCGAGCTGGTCGGCCGTACGGGAGGCGTGCTCGGCGGGCAGCGCCCCGCAGGGGCTGAGCGTGACGCCGGGCCGCAGGCCCCCGCACTGCGCGGCGATGCGCGCGAGGCGCCCGGGGTCGGCGGCGTCGGTGTGCAGGTCGACCGGGCAGCCGTGCTCGGCGGCGACCTCCAGGACGGCCTGGACGTACCCCGTCGGATCGGGGTCGAGGTCGGGGCAGCCGCCCACCACGGAGGCGCCCATCTTCAGCGCGTCCCGCAGCATCGCGAGCCCGTCCGCGCCGGCCACCCCGGTCAGCAGCCGGGGCACCGCCACGGTCGTCAGCTCCGCGAGCCCGCGCAGCGAACGGCGCGCCTGGAGGACGGCGCCGAGCGCGCCGAGCCCCTGGACGTCGCCCACGCGTACGTGCGCGCGCAGGGCGGTCGCGCCGTGGCCGAGCTGGAGGAGGGCCGCCTCGGTGGCGCGCCGCTGGACGTCCTCGGGGGCGTACGACACCGGCCCGTCCGTGTCGGCGGACAGCGCGGTGTCCGCGTGCGCGTGCGGTTCGGCGGGGGCGGGGAGCAGGAGGTGGCCGGAGAGGTCGACGCGGCCCCCGCGCGCGGGAGGGCCGGTCAGGCTGCCCGCCGTACCGACGGCCTCGATCCGCCCGCCGCCCAGCCGTACGTCCACGGTCCTGCCGTCGGTGAGCCGGGCGCCGCACAGCAGGAGGGCCGACGGGTCCTGCCGGCTGCTGGAGGACCCACCGGACGACCCACCGGACGACGACGGGGACGGCTGCGGCTGACTGTCGGGCATCGCGCTCCAGAGGCTCCGAGGTCACAAAGGGTCATAAAAGATCACAGAGATCGCAGAGATCACAGAGGAAGATCACGCAGAGTGAGTCGAGCCTAGGGCGGTCGTCCGACGCTGTCAGGGAGGGGCGAAATAGTCGTACCGGTGTGGTCCGCCGTGCGGGGGAGGCCCCGGAGACCCTTGTGGCGGGCCGGAAACCGGGGCCGCACAAGGCCCGACAACGGATTTGGGTGAACGCCCGAGGAGCGTGTAATGTCTTCCTCGCTCGCCCCAATAGCTCAGTCGGTAGAGCGTCTCCATGGTAAGGAGAAGGTCTACGGTTCGATTCCGTATTGGGGCTCTGGTGAGAGAGGTTCCCGTCGCGAGGCGGGAACGGATCTCATCACAGCGGTGTAGCTCAGTCGGTAGAGCAAGCGGCTCATAATCGCTGTGTCACCGGTTCAAGTCCGGTCACCGCTACGAGCAGTAGCCGATTGTGGGGTCGGTCCTTCAGTCGGCTACTCTTTCATGCGTTAATCAATTTCTATCCGTTCGTCAAGGAGCACTCACGTGGCTGCCACCGACGTCCGCCCGAAGATCACGCTGGCCTGCGTGGAGTGCAAGGAGCGGAACTACATCACCAAGAAGAACCGGCGTAACAACCCGGACCGACTGGAGATGAAGAAGCACTGCCCGCGTTGCAACGCGCACACCGCGCACCGCGAAACGCGATAAATCAGGCTCGTACATGAGGCCGTCCCCGAGAGATCGGGGGCGGCCTCACGTCGTTGAACAGGCAGTACCGGTCAGTAGAGCAACCAGAGAGGTGCCGGGCCCATGGCGCTCGACCAGTCCTTCGTGGGGCGGAGCTACCCGCCCACCGAGCCCTACGAGGTGGGCCGGGAGAAGATCCGCGAGTTCGCGGTCGCGATCGGCGACGACCACCCCGCGTACACGGACCCCGAGGCCGCGAAGGCGCTCGGTCACCCGGACGTGATCGCCCCCCCGACGTTCGTGTTCTCCATCACCTTCAAGGCCGCCGGACAGGTCATCGAGGACCCCCAGCTGGGCCTCGACTACAGCCGCGTCGTGCACGGCGACCAGAAGTTCACGTACGTCCGCCCCGTGCGCGCGGGTGACCGGCTGAGCGTCACCAGCACCATCGAGGCCGTCAAGTCGATGGCCGGCAACGACATCGTGGACATCCGCGGCGAGGTCCACGACGAGGCCGGCGAGCACGTCGTGACCGCCTGGACCAAGCTCGTGGCCCGCGCGGCCACCGAGGAGGCGTGAGGAATCCCATGACGGCGAAGATTTCTTACGACGAGGTCGAGGTCGGCACCGAACTGCCCGCCCGCACCTTCCCCGTGA
The DNA here is from genome assembly GCF_055409605.1 of Streptomyces saintjeani. Taxonomy (NCBI): domain Bacteria; kingdom Bacillati; phylum Actinomycetota; class Actinomycetes; order Kitasatosporales; family Streptomycetaceae; genus Streptomyces; species Streptomyces saintjeani. The sequence continues at coordinate 5,592,311 of NZ_CP189624.1, forward strand.
CCCGTGCCACGCTCGTGCGCTACGCGGGCGCCTCCGGCGACTTCAACCCGATCCACTGGAACGAGAAGTTCGCCAAGGAGGTCGGCCTCCCGGACGTCATCGCGCACGGCATGTTCACCATGGCCGAGGCGGTCCGCGTCGTCACCGACTGGACCGGCGACCCGGGCGCGGTCGTCGACTACGGCGTCCGCTTCACCAGGCCCGTCGTCGTCCCCAACGACGACGAGGGCGCCCTCATCGAGGTCACCGCCAAGGTCGCCGCCAAGCTCGACGACAACACGGTCCGCGTCGACCTCACCGTCACCAGCGCCGGCCAGAAGGTCCTCGGCATGTCCCGGGCGGTCGTCCGCCTGGCCTGAGGCTTTCCGTGCGACAGGCGCGCACGCGTACGGCGATGTAAGGGGCGTTCTCCAGGGCGAGGCGCCCCTTACGCGTGCCCGGCGTGCGACCGGCGTTGTCAGTGCCGTCTCGTAGGCTTGGCCGCGTGCTCGAACTTCACGACGCTCCGCTCGCCCCGCTGACCACGTTCCGGCTCGGCGGCCCCGCCTCCCGTCTGGTGACCGCCACCACCGACGCCGAGGTGATCGAGGCCGTGCGCGAGGCCGACGCGGCCGGCACCCCCCTGCTGATCGTCGGCGGCGGCTCCAACCTCGTCGTCGGGGACAAGGGCTTCGACGGCACGGCCCTGCGCATCGCCACCCGCGGGACCGAGCTGAGCGGTACGACGCTGGAGCTGGCCGCGGGCGAGGTGTGGACCGACGCCGTCGCGCGCGCGGTGGACGCCGGGCTCGCCGGGATCGAGTGCCTCGCCGGGATCCCCGGGTCGGCGGGCGCGACGCCGATCCAGAACGTCGGGGCGTACGGCCAGGAGGTCTCCTCGACGATCACCGAGGTCGTCGCCTACGACCGGCGCGCGGGTGAGACGGTCACGCTGACGAACGCCGAGTGCGCCTTCTCGTACCGCCACAGCCGTTTCAAGGCGGACCCCGAGCGGTACGTCGTCCTGCGCGTGCGGTTCGCTCTGGAGGACGCGGGCGGGCTGTCGGCGCCCCTGAAGTACGCCGAGACCGCGCGGGCGCTCGGCGTCGAGGCGGGGGAGCGGGTCGCGCTCGGCGCCGCGCGCGAGACGGTGCTGAAGCTGCGCGCGGGCAAGGGGATGGTGCTGGACGCCGAGGACCACGACACCTGGTCCGCCGGGTCCTTCTTCACCAACCCGATCCTCGCGGACGCCGAGTTCGCGGCGTTCCGTGCGCGCGTGGGGGAGCGGCTCGGCGAGGGCACCGAACCGCCCGCCTACCCGGCGGGGGAGGGGCACACGAAGACGTCCGCCGCGTGGCTCATCGACCGCGCCGGCTTCACGAAGGGGTACGGCACCGGCCCCGCGCGCCTGTCCACGAAACACACCCTCGCCCTCACGAACCGGGGCACCGCCACCACGGAGGACCTCCTCGCGCTGGCCCGCGAGATCGTCACCGGGGTGGAGACGGCGTTCGGGGTGACGCTGGTGAACGAGCCGGTGATGGTGGGCGTCACCCTCTGAGGAGAGGCTCCAAGGTGAACCGGGACGACTTCGGCACTCTTAAGGGAGTTCAGTACGCCACCCCCACCCCCTGCTTCACCGCCCCCGCCTCACCGATCATCCCCAACATCGCGTGCGCCACATCCGCCCGTCCAATGAACCTCCCCGCGCGCGGGAAACCGCCGATCACCTTGCGGTAGACGCCCGTGAGGGGCTTGTCCTGGAGGCGGGGCGGGCGGACGAACGTCCAGTCCGTCGCGGAGCGGGCGACGTCCGCCTCCATCTCGCGCAGGTCGTCGTAGACGGGGCGCAGGATCGCCGAGACGGCACTGCGCATCCCCCGGTCGAGGAGGCCGTCGTCCGCCGGAGCGGGGCCCACGGGCGCGGCGCTGACCAGCAGGAACCGGCGTACGTCCGTCGACTCCAGGGCCTTCAGGGCCGTACGGGTCAGGCGGGTGGCGACGCCGGCGTCCGCCCGGCCGCGGGGGCCGAGGCCGGAGAGGACGACGTCGCGGCCGGTCAGCGCGGGGAGCAGGGCCTGCGGGTCGGTGAGGTCGGCGCGGACGACCTCCAGGTGCGTGCCGGTGACGGTGAGGCGGGCCGGGTCGCGGACGACCGCGGTGACCTCGTGGCCCGCGTCGAGGGCCTGGCGGACGATCTCGCGGCCGATGCCGCCGGTCGCGCCCAGGACGGTGAGTTTCATGGTGGACCCCCAGTGGGAATGAGGTGGGTGAGTGCTCACTCACCCTGCCTTCTCCTAGAGTGGGTAAGCAATCACTCACCCGTCAAGTGCCGACACCGAACGGATGTCCCCATGGAACCCAGGCCCACCCGGGCACGCATCCTCGACGCCGCCCACGACCTGATGCGCACGGTCGGGCTCGCCCGGGCCACCACCAAGGAGATCGCGAGAGCGGCCGGCTGCTCCGAGGCGGCCCTCTACAAGCACTTCGACAGCAAGGAGGACCTCTTCGTCCAGGTCCTCACGGAACGCCTCCCGCACCTGACGCCCCTCCTCGGCAGCCTCGCCGCTGAGCCCGGCCGGGGCACGCTGGAGGAGAACCTCACCGAGATCGCCCACCAGGCGTCCCTCTTCTACGACGAGAGCTTCCCGATCGCCGCGTCCCTCTACGCGGAGACCAGCCTCAAGCAGCGGCACGACCGGGCGATGCGCGAGAAGGGCACCGGCCCGCACGTCCCCATCGGCCTCCTCGACGCGTACCTCCGCGCGGAGCGGGAACTCGGCCGCGTCCACCCCGACACCGACACCTTCGCCGCGGCGTCCCTCCTCCTCGGCGCCTGCGCACAGCGCGCGTTCGCGTACGACGCGGCGGACACCCGCCCCGACACGGCGACGTTCGCGTCCCGCCTCGCCCGCACGCTCCTCGCGGGCATCACGGGACCCGCAGCAGAGGCCGGCACCAACGGGGCGACGAGGTTCGCGGAAACGGCCGGAGCCGCCGAGACACCCTAGGGAGACCGGACGCCCCCGCCAGGCCACCCGCCCCGCGCCCGCCCTCAAGCCACCGGTCCGCCAGGCCGCCCGCACCCACGCCCGCCCTCAGGACACTGCCCCCACCTGCCCCCGCGCCGCCCTCAACCCACCGGCCCCGCCAGCCAGTCGTCCACCCCGGACAGCAGCTTCCCCCTGACGTCCTCCGGCGCCGCCGACCCCCGGATCGACTGCCGCGCCAGCTCCGCCAGCTCCTCGTCCGTGAACCCGTGGTACCGCCGGGCGATCTCGTACTGCGCGGCCAGCCGGGACCCGAACAGCAGCGGGTCGTCCGCGCCCAGCGCCATCGGCACGCCGGCGTCGTACAGCACCCGCAGGGGCACGTCCTCCGGCTTCTCGTAGACGCCCAGGGCGACGTTGGACGCGGGGCAGACCTCGCAGGTCACCCCCCGCTCCGCGAGGCGCTTCAGCAGGCGGGGGTCCTCCGCCGCGCGGACCCCGTGGCCGATGCGGGTCGCGTGGAGGTCGTCCAGGCAGTCGCGGACGGAGAAGGGGCCGGTCAGCTCGCCGCCGTGGGGCGCGGACAGCAGCCCGCCCTCGCGGGCGATCGCGAACGCCCGGTCGAAGTCGCGGGCCATGCCCCGGCGTTCGTCGTTGGAGAGGCCGAAGCCGACGACGCCCCGCTCGGCGTAGCGGACGGCGAGCCGGGCGAGCGTACGGGCGTCCAGCGGGTGCTTCATCCGGTTCGCGGCGACCAGCACCCGCATCCCGATCCCGAGGTCGCGCGAGGTCGTCTCGACCGCGTCCAGGATGATCTCCAGCGCGGGGATGAGCCCGCCCAGCCGGGGCGCGTACGAGGTCGGGTCGACCTGGATCTCCAGCCACCCGGAGCCGTCCCGGACGTCCTCCTCGGCGGCCTCGCGCACGAGGCGCCGGATGTCGTCGGGCTCACGCAGGCACGAGCGCGCGGCGTCGTACAGCCGCTGGAAGCGGAACCAGCCCCGTTCGTCCGTAGCCCTCAGCTGCGGCGGCTCCCCGCTGGTCAGCGCCTCGGCCAGCGCCTCCGGCAGCCGTACCCCGTACTTGTCGGCCAGCTCCAGCACGGTCGCGGGCCGCATCGAGCCGGTGAAGTGCAGGTGCAGATGGGCCTTGGGGAGTTGAGAGAGATCACGTACGCACGGGGGGTTCGGGGGGCTCCCCCCTGAAAGGCTCAGCATTCGCCGATACTGCCGTACGCGGGTGAGGCGCGGGTAATCGATTCCCCGAACGTGGGTTTGCTCGTACAAAAAGGCGGGCCGCTTCCCCGAAGGGAGACGGCCCGCCAGGCAGCGACCTACTTGGCCTCGGCCAGCAGCTTCTGGAGCCGCGAGACGCCCTCGACGAGGTCCTCGTCGCCCAGCGCGTACGACAGCCGCAGATAGCCGGGTGTGCCGAACGCCTCACCGGGTACGACCGCGACCTCGGCCTCCTCCAGGATCAGCTCGGCCAGCTCCACCGAGGAGACGGGCCGCCGGCCCCGGATCTCCTTGCCGAGCAACTCCTTCACGGACGGGTACGCGTAGAACGCGCCCTCGGGCTCCGGGCAGAACACGCCGTCGATCTCGTTGAGCATCGCGACGATCTTCTTGCGCCGCCGGTCGAACGCGACCTTCATCTCCTCGACGGCCGTGAGGTCACCGGAGACCGCGGCGAGCGCGGCGACCTGGGCGACGTTGGAGACGTTGGACGTGGCGTGCGACTGGAGGTTGGTCGCGGCCTTGACGACGTCCTTGGGGCCGATGACCCAGCCGACCCGCCAGCCGGTCATGGCGTACGTCTTGGCGACACCGTTGACGACGATGGTCTTGTCGGCCAGCTCGGGGACGACGACCGGCAGCGAGTGGAACTCCGCGTCGCCGTACACGAGGTGCTCGTAGATCTCGTCCGTCAGGACCCACAGGCCGTGCTCGGCGGCCCAGCGGCCGATCTCCTCGACCTGCGCGCGCGTGTAGACCGCGCCGGTCGGGTTGGAGGGGGAGACGAAGAGCAGGACCTTGGTGTTCGCGGTCCGCGCGGCCTCCAGCTGCTCGACGGAGACGCGGTAGCCGGTCGTCTCGTCGGCGACGACCTCGACCGGGACACCGCCGGCGAGACGGATCGACTCCGGGTAGGTCGTCCAGTACGGCGCCGGGACGATGACCTCGTCGCCCGGGTCGAGGATCGTGGCGAACGCCTCGTAGATGGCCTGCTTGCCGCCGTTGGTGACGAGGATCTGGGACGCGTCGACCTCGTAGCCCGAGTCGCGCAGGGTCTTCGCGGCGATCGCGGCCTTCAGCTCGGGCAGGCCGCCCGCCGGGGTGTAGCGGTGGTACTTGGGGTTCTTGCATGCCTCGACGGCCGCTTCGACGATGTAGTCGGGGGTCGGGAAGTCGGGCTCACCCGCGCCGAAACCGATCACCGGACGCCCGGCGGCCTTCAGGGCCTTCGCCTTGGCGTCCACGGCGAGGGTCGCGGATTCGGAGATCGCGCCGATGCGGGCCGAGACCCGGCGTTCGGTGGGAGAGGTTGCAGCGCTCATGCGGCCCATGTTTTCAGACCCGCAACACCGGCGGCACGCCGGTTTCACGTACTGGGCAACGCGAGGCCACGCCCGGGTGAACCGACGGAACATCAGACCGAGACCGATCAAGAGCGCTTCGCGTTCGACGCCGGGCTCAGGAGCACGTACACTCATCCGTCGTTGGCCCCTCTACAGCCGTGCCACCAGCGGTGCACACCAAGCACCCGGGTGGATACGGTAGGTTGGGGGACGGACAAAGGGTCGTAGCTCAATTGGTAGAGCACTGGTCTCCAAAACCAGCGGTTGGGGGTTCAAGTCCCTCCGGCCCTGCTTCACACTCCTCCAGGATGTGTGCGCAGGTATACACAGCATTGCACCGTCGTGCGGCTCAGACCGGGCGCGGCACGGCCACGACCCGGGAACAGGTGAGGACGAATGGCGGATGCCGTGGGCTCCATCGATACGCCTGACGCCCAGGACGAAGCGCCTGAGAGCAAGAAGAAGGCGCGCAAGGGCGGAAAGCGCGCCAAGCGGGGCCCGCTGAAGCGGCTGGGCCTCTTCTACCGCCAGATCATCGCCGAGCTGCGCAAGGTAGTCTGGCCGACGCGCAATCAGCTCACCACCTACACCACTGTGGTGATCGTCTTCGTGGTCATCATGATCGGTCTGGTCACGGTGATCGACTACGGTCTCAGCCATGCCGCCAAGTACGTCTTCGGCTGATGCCGATTAGCGAAGGGCGCCGAGGAAACCGGCGCCCCTTTCGCATGTTCCACCCTTATGCATCCCAGGAAGAAGCAGCCACGTGTCTGACCAGAACCTGAACGACGACCACGAAGCTGTCGAGGCCGTCGAGTCCGTCGACGACGAGCTCGACATCGTCGAGGGCGCGGACGAGGACCTGGACGAGGTGGAGGCTGCCGACGCCGAGGCCGGCGAGGCCGCTGAAGAGGACGCCGTCCACCTCGAAGAGGAAGAGGACGCCGACTCCGAGGACGCCGGTCTCGAAGAAGACGCCGACCTCGAAGAAGGCGACGAGGACGACGAGGAGGAGGAGTCCGGCGGCGACGTCGAGACCGCTCCCGTCGACCCCGTCGAGGCCCTCCGCGAGGAGCTGCGCACCCTCCCCGGCGAGTGGTACGTCATCCACACCTACGCCGGTTACGAGAACCGCGTGAAGACCAACCTGGAGCAGCGCGCCGTCTCGCTGAACGTCGAGGACTTCATCTTCCAGGCCGAGGTGCCGCAGGAAGAGGTCGCCCAGATCAAGAACGGCGAGCGCAAGACGGTCCGGCAGAACAAGCTTCCCGGGTACGTCCTGGTCCGGATGGACCTCACGAACGAGTCCTGGGGCGTCGTCCGCAACACCCCCGGCGTCACCGGCTTCGTGGGCAACGCGTACGACCCCTACCCGCTGACGCTGGACGAGATCGTCAAGATGCTCGCGCCCGAGGCGGAGGAGAAGGCGGCCCGCGAGGCGGCCGAGGCCGAGGGCAAGCCGGCGCCGTCGCGCAAGCTCGAGGTCCAGGTGCTGGACTTCGAGGTCGGCGACTCGGTCACCGTCACGGACGGTCCGTTCGCCACGCTCCAGGCCACGATCAACGAGATCAACGCCGACTCCAAGAAGGTCAAGGGCCTGGTGGAGATCTTCGGCCGCGAGACCCCGGTCGAGCTGTCCTTCGACCAGATCCAGAAGAACTAGCTCTTCCTGGAAGACACACTTCCGGCCAGGTCAGGCAGGCTGTCACAGCTTGTCTGACCTGCTCGGTTTTTGGCCGCACACCTATACCCGTTATCGTTGTGCGGTATGCCTGCGTCCGGGTGATTCCCGAGCACGGGCAGGACCCGAATCGAAAGGACCCGGAGAGCTATGCCTCCCAAGAAGAAGAAGGTCACGGGGCTCATCAAGCTCCAGATCAACGCCGGTGCGGCGAACCCCGCCCCGCCGGTCGGCCCCGCGCTCGGTCAGCACGGCGTCAACATCATGGAGTTCTGCAAGGCCTACAACGCGGCGACCGAGTCGCAGCGTGGCTGGGTCATCCCGGTGGAGATCACGGTCTACGAGGACCGCTCCTTCACCTTCGTGACCAAGACTCCGCCGGCCGCGAAGATGATCCTCAAGGCCGCCGGTGTCGAGAAGGGCTCGGGCGAGCCGCACAAGACCAAGGTCGCCAAGATCACCGAGGCGCAGGTCCGCGAGATCGCCACGACCAAGCTCCCCGACCTCAACGCCAACGACCTGGACGCCGCGGCGAAGATCATCGCCGGTACCGCGCGCTCCATGGGCGTCGTCGTCGAGGGCTGACCTCACCCCCCTTCACCGCAGATATGTGGGAGGGCCTGCTCGGCCCTGAACCACGACTCCAGAACCTCACAGGAGCAGTAATGAGCAAGCGCAGCAAGGCCCTTCGCGCTGCGGACGCCAAGATCGACCGGGAGAAGCTGTACGCCCCGCTCGAGGCCGTCCGTCTCGCCAAGGAGACCTCCACCTCGAAGTTCGACGGCACCGTCGAGGTCGCCTTCCGCCTGGGTGTCGACCCGCGCAAGGCCGACCAGATGGTCCGTGGCACCGTGAACCTGCCGCACGGCACCGGCAAGACCGCCCGGGTCCTGGTCTTCGCGACCGGTGACCGTGCTGCCGCCGCGGAAGCCGCGGGCGCCGACATCGTCGGCTCCGACGAACTGATCGACGAGGTCGCCAAGGGCCGCCTGGACTTCGACGCCGTCGTCGCCACCCCGGACCTCATGGGCAAGGTCGGCCGCCTCGGCCGCGTGCTCGGTCCGCGTGGTCTGATGCCGAACCCGAAGACCGGCACCGTCACCCCGGACGTCGTCAAGGCCGTCACGGACATCAAGGGCGGCAAGATCGAGTTCCGCGTCGACAAGCACTCGAACCTGCACTTCATCATCGGCAAGACGTCCTTCGAGGACGAGAAGCTGGTGGAGAACTACGCCGCGGCGCTCGAGGAGATCACGCGTCTCAAGCCGTCCGCCGCGAAGGGCCGCTACATCAAGAAGGCCGCGATCAGCACCACGATCGGCCCCGGCATCCAGCTCGACCCCAACCGCACCCGCAACCTCCTCGTCGAGGAGGACCCGGCCGCGGTCTGAGCCTCACCGCTCGCCTCGTAGTCGGACACGGGCCCCACGCCTTCGGGTGTGGGGCCCGTTCCCGTTGTCGGTGGCCTGGGTTAACGTGCGGGAACGGAGATCGCACAGGGGTGGTGGGACGGATGGCGCGGGTGGGGCTGTGGGGGGCGACCGTGGCCCTGCTGGTGGGGAGCGTCGCGTGTACGACGCCGCAGCCGCGGGCCGGGGGTACTACGGCGGCGGCGAGCGCGCCGGTCAAGGCCCTGCGCGGCGCCGAGCGGGCCACCACGGACGCCGGGTCGGCGAAGGTCGAGTCGAGCACGGTGATGGGGAAGGTGATGTCCCTGACGGCCGAGGGGGCGGTGTCGTGGGCGCGGGGGTTCACGGGGACGCTCGTGCTGACCTACACCGGGGGCAGCGTCGCCGAGACCATGCGGGAGGCGGGCGTGTCCTCGACGGAGGCCCGCTATCTGCCGGACGCGTACTACGCGCGCACGGGCGCCCGGCTCGCGAAGGAGGCCGGCGGCAAGCAGTGGGTGCGGTACGCGTACGCCGATCTGGAGCGCCTCGCGGGCGGCGCCGGTGCCTACATCCAGGACCAGCTCCGGCACACGGCCCCCAGCCGCGCGGTGAAGCTCCTGCTGGCCTCGGGGGACGTGCGCGAGGTTGGCCGGGAGACGGTGCGGGGGCGGCGTACGACGCACTACGCGGGGGCCGTGGACTCCGACGCGTCCAGTGTGACGACCGAGCGGGTGGACGTGTGGGTCGACGAGCGGAACCTGCTGGTGAAGAAGGTGGAGAAGGGTGTCACCGCGGACGGGGCGTACAGCCAGACCGCGTACTACGGGGACTACGGCACGAAGGTGACCGCCGAGCGGCCCCCGGCGAAGGACACCGCGGACTTCTCGGAGCTGGTGCGGGAACTCTCGGGCGGGTGAAAACGTCGGGGACAGTAAAGGGGGCCTCGGACTAAGGTTCTATACAGGTAAAGCAAAGGAAGGGGAGCCTGGGGAGGCTCCTCGGGATGTGGGGGGTACTTGTGAACGTCCGGAAGAAGACCGCCGCCGCCGGTGTGACCGCCCTGGTGCTGACCGGTGCCGTGGCCTGCGGGAACGCGTCCGACACCGTGGAGCGGACGGCGGCTCAGGCGCTGACGGCGTCCTTCGAGAAGACCTCGGAGGCCAAGTCCGCGAAGGTCAGCATGACCATGTCGATGCCGAAGGCCATGGACGGCGGCGGCGACACGACGATGACCGGCGTCATGGGCTGGGACCCGACCGTGATGGACGTCACGATGAAGGGCGACGGTCTCACGAGCGAGCCGGGCGCCCCCGAGAGCGTCCGCATGATCATGGCGGACAACGTCATGTACATGGACATGGGCGCCTCGCCGGACATCGCCGAGCTGACGGACGGCAAGCGTTGGATGAAGCTCGACATGATGGCCGCCGCCAAGGCCAGCGGCGACAAGGCGCTCCAGAAGCAGATGACCGCCGGCCTGGAGAACATGAACCAGAGCCCGGTGGACCAGCTCGCCCTGCTGCTCGAATCGCCGAACATCAAGCACATCGGCAGCGAGAAGATCGACGGCGTCGAGGCGGAGCACTACAAGGGCCTGCTCACGGTCAAGGAGATGCTGGCGTCCAACAAGTCGCTGGACGTCCTGGACTCCGCCGACCGCGCCAAGCTCCTCAAGGGCATCGAGAAGTCCGGCTTCACGGGCTACGACACGGACGTCTGGGTCAACAAGGACGACCTCCCGGTCCGGATGGACGTCGTGATGGACCACCCCGACGGCGCGCTCAAGATGAGCATGAAGCTCTCCGACTACGGCGCGCAGGCCAAGGTCACGCCGCCGGCCGCCAAGGACACCTTCGACCTGATGGACATGTTCAAGAACCTCGGCGACAAGCTGAAGGGCCTCGACAAGGACCTGGAGGGGCTGGATGCCGGCGACCTCGACCTCCAGGGCCTGGAGAACACCCCGGCGACCTGAGCCGCGCCGGGAACCTCATCGTCGTACGACCGGATTTGCCCCGCGTGGATCCGGTCGCGTACTCTCCTTGAGAAGCCAAAGACCGCTGGTCGTTGCCGTGTGTCCGTCAGGATGTGCGGTGGCCGAAGGATCCGCTGATATGCGGACGACCCGCGCAGGTGTTCGTGGAAGTGCTCCCGGAGTTCGCCGCCCCAGCGGTGTGCGAGTGCCGGTCGAGCTACGCCCCGTGCGCCTGCGCCGGGGCGTTTCGTTTTAACCAGCCCCTTCCGAGCGGTCTCATCACCCGGAAGGAGGCCGACGCTCATGGCAAGGCCCGACAAGGCTGCCGCGGTAGCCGAGTTGACGGAGCAGTTCCGCAGCTCGAACGCCGCCGTGCTGACCGAGTACCGGGGTCTCACCGTGGCGCAGCTCAAGACGCTGCGCCGTTCGCTCGGTGCTGACGCCCAGTACGCCGTGGTGAAGAACACGCTGACCAAGATCGCGGCCAACGAGGCCGGGATCTCGACGCTCGACGACCTGTTCAACGGTCCGACGGCGGTCGCCTTCATCACCGGTGACCCGGTGACGTCGGCGAAGGGTCTTCGTGACTTCGCCAAGGACAACCCGAACCTCGTCATCAAGGGCGGTGTCCTTGACGGCAAGGCGCTGTCCGCCGACGAGATCAAGAAGCTCGCGGACCTCGAGTCCCGCGAGGTTCTGCTCGCCAAGCTGGCGGGTGCCATGAAGGGCAAGCAGACGCAGGCTGCACAGCTCTTCCAGGCGCTTCCGTCGAAGCTCGTCCGCACCGTGGACGCGCTTCGTGCCAAGCGGGACGAGCAGGGCGGTGCCGAGTAACTCGGCTCGCATCATGACCGCCGCGTGAGGCATCCGCCGTAGCGCGTGGGTCGTAGCGGGCCGAACGTACGCCCGCCAGACATGTACATCCCGGCACCAGCCGAATGAGAAGTGGAAGGAGCAGCCACCATGGCGCTCACCCAGGACGAACTGCTCGCCGAGTTCGAGGGCATGACCCTCATCCAGCTCTCCGAGTTCGTGAAGGCGTTCGAGGAGAAGTTCGACGTCACCGCCGCCGCCGCGGTCGCCGCCGCCCCGGCCGGCCCGGCCGCCGTTGCCGAGGCGCCGGAGGAGAAGGACGAGTTCGACGTCATCCTCACGGGTGCCGGCGACAAGAAGATCCAGGTCATCAAGGTCGTGCGCGAGCTCACCTCCCTGGGCCTCAAGGAGGCCAAGGACCTGGTCGACGGTGCGCCGAAGGCCGTCGTCGAGAAGGTCGCCAAGGACGCCGCCGAGAAGGCCGCCGAGGCCCTCAAGGGCGCCGGCGCCTCGGTCGAGGTCAAGTAACACCTTCCGAGCCTCGGAAAGAGTCTCGGAACCCGTCTCGAAAAACAGTCCGCTAGGGCTGTAACGCGAGCACCGCGAAGAGCGATCATCCATCCGGGTGGTCGCTCTTCGGCGTTCCTGGAAGGGTGGCCACGGTTACCTTGAACCCCTGTTCACGAGGGGTATGGTGATCTTCGTCGTGTCTCCGGACACCCTCTGTTCGGGCGGGGGGCTCTTGACGAACAGCACGCAGCGCGCAATTCTCAGGACGCGTCGTCACAAGGATCCGAATCCGAGGCATGGATCGGCGGCGAAGAGGGCAGGATGACCGTGCATCGAGGGCGAGCACGCCGAGGGCTGTGAGTGACGACGAGGGCTGTTGAAAATCGGGGCTGGACATCAGTGTGCCGAGTGGCTACACTGACCCTTTGCGCTGCCTGTTAGCTATCCCCTGCCCGTCACCAGGGGTCTGCCCTCACTTGAGCATCAGCGACTGAAACGGCCCTGACCTGGGAATTTCTGTCGTCTGGTGCGCCGGGGAGGGGCCGGGAAGCGCGTAGTGAGTCCGAGCCCTCGGAAGGACCCCCTCTTGGCCGCCTCGCGCACCGCCTCGACCGCGAATACGAACAACGCCGCCAGCACTGCCCCGCTGCGCATCTCTTTTGCAAAGATCAGGGAGCCTCTCGAGGTTCCGAACCTGCTCGCACTCCAGACCGAGAGCTTCGACTGGCTGCTCGGCAACACTGCCTGGCAGAGCCGCGTCGAGGCGGCTCTGGAGTCCGGTCAGGACGTCCCCACCAAGTCCGGCCTGGAGGAGATCTTCGAGGAGATCTCCCCGATCGAGGACTTCTCCGGGTCGATGTCGCTGACCTTCCGCGACCACCGCTTCGAGCCGCCGAAGAACTCCATCGACGAGTGCAAGGAGCGCGACTTCACGTTCGCCGCGCCGCTCTTCGTCACCGCCGAGTTCACCAACAACGAGACCGGTGAGATCAAGTCCCAGACGGTCTTCATGGGCGACTTCCCGCTCATGACCGGCAAGGGCACCTTCGTCATCAACGGCACCGAGCGTGTCGTCGTGTCGCAGCTCGTGCGCTCGCCCGGTGTCTACTTCGACTCCTCCATCGACAAGACGTCCGACAAGGACATCTTCTCCGCGAAGATCATCCCGTCCCGGGGTGCCTGGCTGGAGATGGAGATCGACAAGCGCGACATGGTCGGTGTCCGCATCGACCGCAAGCGCAAGCAGTCCGTGACCGTCCTCCTCAAGGCCCTCGGCTACACGACCGAGCAGATCCTGGAGGAGTTCGGCGAGTACGAGTCGATGCGCGCCACCCTGGAGAAGGACCACACCCAGGGCCAGGACGACGCGCTGCTCGACATCTACCGCAAGCTCCGTCCGGGCGAGCCGCCGACCCGTGAGGCCGCGCAGACGCTGCTCGAGAACCTCTACTTCAACCCGAAGCGCTACGACCTCGCGAAGGTCGGCCGCTACAAGGTCAACAAGAAGCTCGCGGCGGACGCGCCGCTCGACGCCGGTGTGCTGACCGTCGAGGACGTCATCGCGACGATCAAGTACCTCGTCAAGCTGCACGCGGGCGAGACCGAGACGGTCGGCGACAGCGGTCAGACGATCGTCGTCGAGACCGACGACATCGACCACTTCGGCAACCGCCGTCTGCGGTCGGTCGGCGAGCTGATCCAGAACCAGGTCCGTACGGGTCTCGCCCGTATGGAGCGGGTCGTGCGTGAGCGCATGACCACCCAGGACGTCGAGGCGATCACGCCGCAGACCCTGATCAACATCCGGCCGGTCGTCGCCTCCATCAAGGAGTTCTTCGGCACCAGCCAGCTGTCGCAGTTCATGGACCAGAACAACCCGCTGTCGGGTCTCACCCACAAGCGCCGTCTGTCGGCTCTCGGCCCGGGTGGTCTCTCCCGTGAGCGGGCCGGCTTCGAGGTCCGTGACGTGCACCCCTCGCACTACGGCCGCATGTGCCCGATCGAGACGCCCGAAGGCCCGAACATCGGTCTGATCGGCTCGCTCGCCTCCTACGGCCGGGTCAACGCGTTCGGGTTCGTCGAGACCCCGTACCGCAAGGTCGTCGAGGGCGTCGTCACCGACGACGTCGACTACCTGACCGCCGACGAGGAGGACCGCTTCGTCATCGCGCAGGCCAACGCCACGCTCGACGACGACCTGCGCTTCACCGAGAACCGCGTCCTGGTCCGCCGTCGTGGCGGCGAGGTCGACTACGTCCCCGGTGACGAGGTCGACTACATGGACGTCTCGCCGCGCCAGATGGTGTCGGTCGCGACCGCCATGATCCCGTTCCTTGAGCACGACGACGCCAACCGTGCCCTCATGGGCGCGAACATGATGCGTCAGGCCGTTCCGCTCATCAAGAGCGAGGCCCCGCTCGTCGGCACCGGCATGGAGTACCGCTCCGCCGTCGACGCCGGTGACGTCGTCAAGGCCGAGAAGCCCGGTGTGGTCCAGGAGGTCTCCGCGGACTACATCACCACGGCGAACGACGACGGCACGTACATCACGTACCGCCTGCACAAGTTCTCCCGCTCCAACCAGGGCACCTCGGTCAACCAGAAGGTCATCGTCGACGAGGGCGACCGGATCATCGCCGGCCAGGTCCTGGCCGACGGTCCGGCCACCGAGAACGGCGAGATGGCGCTCGGCAAGAACCTGCTGGTCGCCTTCATGCCGTGGGAGGGCCACAACTACGAGGACGCGATCATCCTGTCGCAGCGCCTCGTGCAGGACGACGTCCTCTCCTCGATCCACATCGAGGAGCACGAGGTCGACGCCCGTGACACCAAGCTCGGCCCCGAGGAGATCACCCGGGACATCCCGAACGTCTCCGAGGAGGTCCTCGCCGACCTCGACGAGCGCGGCATCATCCGCATCGGTGCCGAGGTCGTCGCCGGTGACATCCTGGTCGGCAAGGTCACGCCCAAGGGTGAGACCGAGCTGACGCCGGAAGAGCGGCTGCTGCGCGCGATCTTCGGTGAGAAGGCGCGTGAGGTCCGTGACACCTCGCTGAAGGTGCCGCACGGCGAGATCGGCAAGATCATCGGCGTACGCGTCTTCGACCGCGAGGAGGGCGACGAGCTGCCCCCCGGTGTCAACCAGCTGGTGCGTGTGTACGTCGCGCAGAAGCGGAAGATCACCGACGGTGACAAGCTCGCCGGCCGTCACGGCAACAAGGGTGTCATCTCGAAGATCCTGCCGATCGAGGACATGCCGTTCCTGGAGGACGGCACGCCGGTCGACATCATCCTCAACCCGCTGGGTGTGCCGTCCCGAATGAACCCGGGACAGGTGCTGGAGATCCACCTCGGCTGGCTCGCCAGCCGTGGCTGGGACGTCTCCGGGCTCGCCGAGGACTGGGCCAAGCGCCTCCAGGTCATCGGCGCCGACCAGGTCGCCCCCGGCACCAACGTCGCCACCCCGGTGTTCGACGGTGCGCGTGAGGACGAGCTCGCGGGTCTGCTGAACCACACCATCCCGAACCGCGACGGCGACCGCATGGTGCAGCCGACCGGCAAGGCGCGGCTGTTCGACGGCCGCAGCGGTGAGCCGTTCCCGGACCCGGTGTCCATCGGCTACATGTACATCCTCAAGCTCCACCACCTGGTCGACGACAAGCTGCACGCCCGGTCGACCGGTCCGTACTCGATGATCACCCAGCAGCCGCTGGGTGGTAAGGCCCAGTTCGGTGGCCAGCGCTTCGGTGAGATGGAGGTGTGGGCGCTGGAGGCTTACGGCGCCGCGTACGCCCTCCAGGAGCTGCTGACCATCAAGTCCGACGACGTCACCGGCCGCGTGAAGGTCTACGAGGCCATCGTCAAGGGCGAGAACATCCCCGAGCCGGGCATCCCCGAGTCCTTCAAGG
Organism: Streptomyces saintjeani; assembly: GCF_055409605.1. Classification (NCBI taxonomy): domain Bacteria; kingdom Bacillati; phylum Actinomycetota; class Actinomycetes; order Kitasatosporales; family Streptomycetaceae; genus Streptomyces; species Streptomyces saintjeani. The sequence continues at coordinate 5,608,139 of NZ_CP189624.1, forward strand.
TGCTCATCAAGGAGATGCAGTCCCTGTGCCTCAACGTGGAGGTGCTGTCCTCGGACGGCATGTCCATCGAGATGCGCGACACCGACGAGGACGTCTTCCGCGCGGCGGAAGAGCTCGGCATCGACCTGTCCCGGCGCGAGCCGAGCAGCGTCGAAGAGGTCTGACGGGAGTTGGGCCGGGTTCCCCGTGAACCCGGCCGGCCCCAGGACCCCCGTTTCAGACCCCATGACTGACAACCCTGAGAGGGATTGACGCATAGTGCTCGACGTCAACTTCTTCGACGAGCTTCGGATCGGCCTGGCCACCGCGGATGACATCCGCCAGTGGAGCCACGGCGAGGTCAAGAAGCCCGAGACGATCAACTACCGCACCCTGAAGCCGGAAAAGGACGGGCTCTTCTGCGAGAAGATCTTCGGTCCGACCCGGGACTGGGAGTGCTACTGCGGCAAGTACAAGCGTGTCCGCTTCAAGGGCATCATCTGTGAGCGCTGTGGCGTCGAGGTCACCCGCGCCAAGGTGCGCCGTGAGCGGATGGGCCACATCGAGCTGGCCGCTCCCGTCACCCACATCTGGTACTTCAAGGGCGTCCCGTCGCGCCTGGGCTACCTGCTCGACCTCGCCCCGAAGGACCTGGAGAAGGTCATCTACTTCGCGGCGTACATGATCACGTACGTCGACGACGAGCGCCGTACCCGTGACCTGCCCTCCCTGGAGGCGCACGTCTCCGTCGAGCGGCAGCAGATCGAGAACCGCCGGGACTCCGACCTGGAGGCTCGTGCCAAGAAGCTGGAAGGCGACCTGGCCGAGCTGGAGGCCGAGGGTGCCAAGTCCGACGTGCGCCGCAAGGTGCGCGAAGGCGCCGAGCGGGAGATGAAGCAGCTGCGCGACCGTTCGCAGCGCGAGATCGACCGCCTCGACGAGGTCTGGGCCCGGTTCAAGAACCTCAAGGTCCAGGACCTGGAGGGCGACGAGCTGCTCTACCGCGAGCTGCGCGACCGGTTCGGCACCTACTTCGACGGCTCGATGGGCGCCGCCGCGTTGCAGAAGCGGCTGGAGTCCTTCGACCTCGAAGAGGAGGCCGAGCGCCTCCGCGAGATCATCCGCACCGGCAAGGGCCAGAAGAAGACCCGCGCGCTCAAGCGCCTCAAGGTCGTCTCCGCGTTCCTCCAGACCAGCAACAGCCCCAAGGGCATGGTGCTGGACTGCGTCCCGGTCATCCCGCCGGACCTCCGCCCGATGGTGCAGCTGGACGGTGGCCGCTTCGCGACCTCCGACCTGAACGACCTGTACCGCCGTGTGATCAACCGCAACAACCGCCTGAAGCGGCTTCTCGACCTCGGCGCGCCCGAGATCATCGTGAACAACGAGAAGCGCATGCTCCAGGAGGCCGTGGACGCCCTCTTCGACAACGGTCGTCGTGGTCGCCCGGTCACCGGTCCCGGCAACCGCCCGCTGAAGTCCCTGAGCGACATGCTCAAGGGCAAGCAGGGCCGTTTCCGCCAGAACCTCCTCGGCAAGCGTGTGGACTACTCCGCGCGTTCCGTGATCGTCGTCGGTCCGCAGCTCAAACTGCACCAGTGCGGTCTGCCGAAGGCCATGGCCCTTGAGCTCTTCAAGCCGTTCGTCATGAAGCGGCTCGTGGACCTCAACCACGCGCAGAACATCAAGTCCGCCAAGCGCATGGTCGAGCGTGGCCGCACCGTCGTGTACGACGTCCTCGAAGAGGTCATCGCCGAGCACCCGGTGCTGCTGAACCGTGCGCCCACCCTGCACCGCCTCGGCATCCAGGCCTTCGAGCCGCAGCTCGTCGAGGGCAAGGCCATCCAGATCCACCCGCTCGTGTGCACCGCGTTCAACGCGGACTTCGACGGTGACCAGATGGCCGTCCACCTGCCGCTCTCCGCGGAGGCGCAGGCCGAGGCCCGCATCCTGATGCTGTCCTCGAACAACATCCTCAAGCCCGCCGACGGGCGTCCGGTGACGATGCCGACCCAGGACATGGTCCTCGGTCTGTTCTTCCTCACCACCGACGGCGAGCTGCGCGACACCAAGGGCGAGGACCGTTCCTTCTCCTCGGTGCCCGAGGCGATCATGGCGTTCGACGCCGGGGAGCTCGCGCTCCAGTCGCCGGTCGACATCCGCTTCCCGGTGGGCACCATCCCGCCGCGTGGCTGGACGCCGCCGGTGCGCGAGGCGGACGAGCCGGAGTGGCAGCAGGGTGACAGCTTCCGGCTGCGCACCACGCTGGGCCGCGCGCTCTTCAACGAGCTGCTGCCCGAGGACTACCCGTTCGTCGACTACTCGGTGGGCAAGAAGCAGCTCTCCGAGATCGTCAACGACCTCGCCGAGCGCTACCCCAAGGTGATCGTCGCCGCGACGCTGGACAACCTGAAGGCGGCCGGCTTCCACTGGGCGACCCGTTCCGGTGTCACCGTTGCCATCTCCGACGTCGTCGTTCCCGAGGCGAAGAAGGAGATCGTCGCCGGGTACGAGGCCAAGGACGAGAAGGTCCAGAAGCAGTACGAGCGCGGTCTGATCACCAAGGAAGAGCGCACCCAGGAGCTCATCCAGATCTGGACGCAGGCGACCAACGAGGTCGCCGAGGCGATGAACGCGAACTTCCCCAAGACGAACCCCATCTTCATGATGGTTGACTCGGGTGCCCGAGGAAACATGATGCAGATGCGGCAGATCGCCGGTATGCGTGGTCTGGTGTCGAACGCGAAGAACGAGACCATCCCGCGTCCGATCAAGGCCTCGTTCCGTGAGGGCCTGTCCGTGCTGGAGTACTTCATCTCCACCCACGGTGCCCGTAAGGGTCTCGCCGACACCGCCCTGCGTACCGCCGACTCGGGTTACCTGACCCGTCGTCTGGTGGACGTCTCGCAGGACGTCATCATCCGCGAGGAGGACTGCGGCACCGACCGCGGCCTCAAGCTGGCCATCGCCGAGCGCGGCGAGGACGGCGTGCTGCGCAAGACGGAGAACGTCGAGACGTCCGTCTACGCCCGGATGCTCGCCGAGGACATCACCGTCGACGGCCGTGTGCTGGCCCCGGCCAACACCGACCTCGGTGACGTCCTCATCGACGAGCTGGTCCTGCACGGCATCGAGGAGGTCAAGACCCGCTCGATCCTGACCTGCGAGTCGCACGTCGGCACCTGTGCCTTCTGCTACGGCCGCTCGCTGGCCACCGGCAAGCTGGTCGACATCGGTGAGGCGGTCGGCATCATCGCCGCGCAGTCCATCGGTGAGCCCGGTACCCAGCTGACGATGCGTACCTTCCACACCGGTGGTGTGGCCGGTGACGACATCACGCAGGGTCTGCCGCGTGTCGTCGAGCTCTTCGAGGCCCGTACCCCGAAGGGTGTCGCCCCGATCTCCGAGGCCCAGGGCCGCGTGCGGATCGAGGAGACCGAGAAGACCAAGAAGATCGTCATCACGCCGGACGACGGCAGCGACGAGACGGCGTTCCCGATCTCGAAGCGTGCGCGTCTGCTGGTCAGTGAGGGTGAGCACGTCGAGGTGGGCCAGAAGCTCACGGTCGGCGCGACCAATCCCCACGACGTGCTGCGCATCCTCGGTCAGCGTGCCGTCCAGGTCCACCTGGTCGGCGAGGTCCAGAAGGTCTACAACTCGCAGGGCGTGTCGATCCACGACAAGCACATCGAGATCATCATCCGGCAGATGCTGCGCCGGGTGACGATCATCGAGTCCGGCGACGCGGAGCTCCTGCCGGGCGAGCTGGTCGAGCGGTCGAAGTTCGAGACCGAGAACCGTCGGGTCGTCCAGGAGGGCGGTCACCCGGCCTCCGGTCGTCCGCAGCTCATGGGTATCACCAAGGCCTCGCTGGCCACGGAGTCCTGGCTGTCGGCGGCGTCCTTCCAGGAGACGACGAGGGTCCTGACGGACGCGGCGATCAACGCCAAGTCCGACAGCCTCATCGGGCTCAAGGAGAACGTCATCATCGGTAAGCTCATCCCGGCCGGTACGGGTCTGTCCCGCTACCGCAACATCCGGGTCGAGCCGACCGAGGAGGCCAAGGCCGCGATGTACTCGGCCGTCGGTTACGACGACATCGACTACTCGCCGTTCGGCACGGGCTCCGGCCAGGCCGTTCCGCTGGAGGACTACGACTACGGTCCGTACAACCAGTAGGCCCTAGGGCTCGGCAGTGCTTGAAGGGCGGTCACTCCTCGGGGGTGGCCGCCCTTCGGCGTGTCAGCGCGGCGGGCCGGGGTGCCGGTGGAGGTGGTGCAGCCGCGTGTGGTAGTCCGGGTGCGAGGAGAGCAGCCTGGCGAGTGTCCCGGCGCCCGGGTGGGTGGCGGCGGCCCGCTCCTGCTGCTCGTGCAGCTTTTCGAGGACGGCGGCCAGCATCGGGGCGAAACCCAGCGCCGCCGCGTGCCGGTCGGCCTGGAGCTCGGCACGCCTGCTGACGGCGGCGAGCGCGTACGGGACGGTCGGCAGGAGCAGCGGCAGACCGTACAGGCTGCTGATCGTCGCCAGCGCGATACCGCCGATGAACAGCACGGCGATGGAGACGCCGACGCAGCCGAAGGCCCGCGACACCTTGTACACGAGGCCGAGGACCGCCTTCAGGGCCCGCCAGGCGAGCCGGCCGGGCAGCGCGTACCAGTGGCCGAGCAGGCCGGACCAGGCGTGGCCGCCGACGTGGTGACCGAGTTCGTGCGCCATGACGGCGGCGAGTTCGCCGTTGGGGAGTTCGTTCATGGCGAAGCGGGTGACGCCGACGATGTGGCCGGCCGCGGCGACCGCGTTCAGGCTGTCGCTGTCCTCCACCCACAGTTCGTAGGTGCGGCCGTCCACCCCCGCGCGGGCGGTGACCTCGTTCCAGACCGGTTCCAGTTTGGCTCGTTCTTGTGGAGTGGGGTGGCGCAGATGGAGCAGATAGCGCGCCAGGGCGCTTTCCGTGGGCCGGTGGAACATGAGTGCGCCGCTGGCGAGCCACGCCAGCACCACGACGACGGCGAGTTCCCGGAAGAGCATCGACACGAGGACGACGACGAACAGGCTGCACAGGAAGTTCGGCAGGTGGAGCAGCAGGCTGCCGACGGCGGTGACGTCGGTCCGGCGCTGGTCCTTGCGGAGGTGGACGCGGCCCCGCTCGGTGCTGATGTGGTGCGGGTGGACGGGGGGTGCGGTGGGCTCGGGTGACGGGGTCTGCGGGTACTGCGGATACTGCGGCGCCTGTGGGTACGGGGGAGGCTCCGGTGGCTGCTGAGTCATGTGGGTTCCAGTCGGTGGCTTCGGTCGGGGACGGTGTGCGGCGGCTCAGCCGATCAGCAGGGACGCGGGGAGCAGGGCCGTGCCGAGGCAGAAGGCGGTCAGGCCGACGCGGATCCACCCGTGCTTGCGGGCGGCGATACGGCTCGACTCCGTGAGAGCCGTGGTGAGGGCGGCTGCCGGGTCGCGCTCCGTGTCGGCGAGCGCGGGCTCCAGCCGGCCCTGGCGGACCGCCTGCCGGATGTCGCCGAAGTACGTCAGCGGCAGGCCCGGTGCCCACGAGCCGGTGCGGTAGCGCGGGAGCACGGCGAGGAGCAGGGCGAGGAGGGAGCCGGTGAGGAGGCCGGTCCCCGACCACCACAGCACGGCTCCCGGGGCGGACAGCGCGGCCGGCGTCCAGTCCCGTCCGGCGAGCAGGCCGCTGAACATCCCGGCCGTCATGCCCAGCGCGGCGACCAGCACGGCCGCCTTGCTGTCGGCGCGCGCTATCTCGGTGCGCAGGTCGGTGAGGAGACGCTCGCACAGGCGGAGGCGTTCGGCGGGGTCCGCCGGGGGCGGTATCGGGCCGACGGCCGTCATGTGGCGCTCGCCTGCCGGGAGTCGTCCGGGGTGTCCGGCGGCCCGTCGTTTCCGGGCGGCGTCTGCGCGGGCAGCGTGGGGGTGCTGCCGTAGCCGGGAGGGGGCTGCCAGGCCGGGGGCTGCGGGGGGACGGGAGGCGGGGAGGGGATTCCCGGGTACGGCGCCGACAGGGTGGGCGGCGGGGGGTATGGCGGGACGGGGGGTGCCCAGGCTGGGATGGCGGGTTGCGCGTCCTGCGGTTCGGTGGGGGCGGCTGGCGTCCAGGCCGGGGTGGTGGGGATGGGCGGTGTCCAGGCTGGGGTGGGGGGTTGTGCGTCCTGCGGTACGGAAGGGACGGGTGGAGTCCAGGCCGGGGTGGTGGGTTGCGTGTCCTGCGGTTCGGCGGGGTGTGCCGGGGGTGCCGGTGCGGGACGAGGGCCGGGCAGGGGGTGGGGCTCCTGGGTGGGAGTCTGCTGTGCCGGCGTCGGCTGGACTCCGGTCGGTGCGATGAGGGGCGGGGTCTGGGGGACGCCCGGGAGGCGCTGGTTGAGGATGTCGCTGACCGTGCGTAGCGCGAGCTGTTTGGGGCCCTCCAGTTCGTAGTTCTCGGGTGTTCCGTCGCTCAGGAGCTTGGCCACGAGGTCCATCTGGGCCTGGATCATGCGGAGCTGGTCCTCGCGCATCGTGTTCATGACCAGCTGGGAGTCCTCGGGGTGCTGCGCGAGGTGCAGGGCCCATGCCTGGACGCCGCCCTGGGACAGGTGCCACTGATAGAAGCTGATCTTCTCGGCCTCGACGCGCTGCAACTCCAGCAGGTGCTGTCCCTGCCGCATCGCCAGCGCGTGCTGCCAGTTCTGCTGCTGGAGGGCGAACTCCTGCTGCCGTACGCCGTACTCCATGGCCCGGTCGAGCTGGAGCCGGTCCTGCTGCCGGGCGCGGCGGTCCGTCTCGGCGTCGACGCGCATGCCGTGCTCCGTCGCGCGGATCTGCTCGGACGCGGTGTGGTCGATGGTCTGGAGCCGGCGCTGGTGGTCGATGGCCTCCTGGTCGCGGCGCAGCCGCAGCGTCCAGTCGACCCGCAGCCCCGCGCTCTCCCCGAGCGGGCCGAGAACGGTGACCGCCCGCAGCAGTTCGTACTCGGCGTCGGCGCTGTCGGCGATGGCGAAGCGCCGGGTCACCGGTCTGGCCGCCTGCTGCAACTCGCCGAGCAACAGCCTCGGTACGTCCCGGTGCCCGCTGACCACGAACCGGGCCGGGTCGAGGACCTGCCAGGACAGGTCGACGGAGGCGGTGAACTCGAACGCGTCGTTGTCGCTGGGCAGCGCCAGTTCGGCGGTGAACGGGTGCACCCCCATGTCCACCTCGTACACGGAGGTGTAGCGCCGCGCCGCGATCTCGCCGCGGGTGGGGCGCCGGGGCGGCAGGAAGGGGTCGTAGCCGCCCTTCGGGGTGGTGAAGACCAGCGCGTGGTCCATGCGGACCAGCGGTTTGAGGTTGAGGTCGAGGCGGCCCAGCTGGCGCACGGTGAGCACCGGGTCGACCAGCGCGGTGTGCCGGTCCGCGGGCTGCTGCCACTCGGGCGGTCGGGAGAAGGCGGGCATGGTGGAGGTCTCCTCGGTACGGGTCAGAGGGGCAGCGGGTCAGCGGGGCGGCAGGACGGCCAGCAGGCGCGACGCCACCTCGGGCGGGGGACTGCCGTCCTCGCCGGGCATGGTCCGCAGCAGGTGGCTCAGCCGCTGGTGTTCGGCGGACGTGGTGACGAGCCGGGGGAGCAGGGCGGCGAGCGCCCACTCGGCGGCCTTGGACCGGTCGGCGGTCAGGACCCAGTTCCGCAGGACGGTCAGCGCGTCGTCGGTGGTCCCCGGGTCGGCGAGCGCGGCCCGCCACAGGGCGGGGACGCCGTCCCCAGCACCGGTGTCGGCCGCCGAGCGGGCGTACCAGGCCAGGACCAGCGGATCGCCGTGGGGCGCGTCCCCTTCCGTGTGCTCGCAGGCGCTCAGGAAGCCGTTGAGCGTCAGCTCGCGCACCGGCCGGTCGTCGTTCATCCGGGCCAGCAGCTCGGCGAGGGCGCGGTCGCCGGTGGGGGAGAGCAGCAACAGGTCCACGGCGGCGGCGAGTTCGCGCAGGATCTCGGTGTCGAGGTCGTCGGGATCGCCCTCGTACAGCCGGTGTACGGCTTTCCGCAGCGCGGCGAGCGCCTGTTCGGGGCGTTCCGGGCCGAGGAGGCCGTAGGCGCGGACGGCCACCCAGCGCAGCCGGGGGTCGTTGCCCTCGCACCAGCCGTCGAGGATGCGCGGGACGTGCGGGGTGCCGATGAGGTGCGCGAGGGTCAGCGCGCTCACCGCGACCTGCCGCTGCCGGAACGGCTTGGACGTCCCCCACGGCTCGATGACCAGTGCCATCGCCGAGGGCAGGTCCGTGAGGGCCAGGACCGCGACGGTCGACGCGGCCCGGGTGCGGACCAGGGGGCGGCCGTCGTCGGCGAGCTTGCGCAGCCAGCCGATCAGCGCGGGGCGGGCGGACGGATGGCCCGTCCACGCCTCGCGCAGCAGGACGTACGAGATCCGCTCGTCGACGAACCTGGCCTTCTGCTGGGGGACCGGGCCCCACTCGGTGTGCTCGTCCTCCTCGAACCTCTCCGCGCGGGCGAGCTGGAGCCGCTTGCCGATGTGCGTGCCGAAGACCGGGACCTCGGGGGCCAGGGAGCGGTTCCAGGTCTCCTGGAGGAGGCGGTAGAGCAGGTCGCTGACCTCGGCGGTGAGGGCGTACGGGCCGCCGTCGAACGCGGCGAGGGCCACCAGGAACGCCTTGTCCCGCAGGTGGATCGACGCCTCGTCCTCCTCGAACCACTCCTGGACCTGGCTCTCCAGCGACACCAGCGAGAACTGCGCGACCGCGTCGGCGCCCACCTCGCCGCGCGCGTACCGGGTGAGGTGCTGGGCGAAGGCCGCGACCTCGCGCAGCTGGTGCCCCCGCCGCAGGAACTCGGTGACGTCCGGGAGGTCGAGCAGCTTGGCCGCGGTCCCGGCGTCGGTGCGGGCCGTCAGGTGCGCGGCGAGGACGTCGGCGGCGGCGGGCGGCTGCCAGGACGCGACGAACGGCACGCTGTCGAGGACGGCGGTGAGGTCGACGGTGATGACCAGGTAGCCGTGCTCCCCGAGCCGGTCGCGGGCGGCGAGCAGATGGGGTTCGCGCAGCGGGCGGTCGCGGCGGGTGACCATGTCGCACATGACGTACCCGCGCGAGGGGTCCGCCGCGTCGTCGGGGGTGTCGGGGGCGGTGACCTGGTCGGCCAGGGCACCCGGCTCGACGCCGCCGTCCAGCGCGCGGACGCTCGTGAGGCCGAGCCGGTGCAGCAGCATCAGCGCGGCCGTACGGCGGCCGGTGAAGCGGGCGCCGGACAGGACGAGGACGTGGTCGCGGCGCAGCCGGTCGAGCAGGCCGGTGACGACGGTCTCGTCGGCGGTGAAGTCCTCGTGCAGCCGCTCCAGGGTGCTCGCCGGGATCTCGCCGGAGGCGGCGGCCCGGGACGAGAAGCCGGCCAGGGAGAACTGGTAGACCGTCTTGGTCCCGATGACGAAGTCGCCGCCGACGCTGTTGCCGGTGACGTTGTTCTGGTCGCCGTCGACCGTGCCGCCGCCGAAGCGGGCCTGGGCGCCGATGCTCATGCTGCGCGGGCTGTGGTCGACCAGGTCCCGCCTCGCCGACCAGGCGTTCTGCGGCTGGTCGAGTTCCTCGGGCTCCTCCTCCCCGCCCTCCGCGTGGGCCTCGTCCGCCGGAGCGGAGTCGGCCTGCTGCGGTTCGGCCGTGCTCACGAACCCTCACCCCGCTTGCGGACCGAGCCGATGACGAAGTCGCCGCCGACGCTGTTGCCGGTGACGTTGTTCTGGTCGCCGCCGACCGTGCCGCCGCCGACGCTGCCGGTGCCGGTGCCGGTGCCGGTGCCGGGGGCCGGGGCCGGTGCTTTCGCCTTCTCCGACCGGCGCGGCACCGGGCCGTGCAGCCATGCCGTCAGCGGGCCGTTCTTGCTGTCCACGGTCACCTCGTGGAACTCCTCCTTCGGGATGCTGGTGTGGTCGTGCCGGACGACTCCGGCGTACACGGCCTGCGAGACGCACAGCGCGAAGTCGTCGGCGCGCTTCCTCAGCGCCTCCCGCAGGACGTCCGCGTCGAGCAGCCGGCAGGCGTGGTTCAGGTCGGAGCCGACCCAGCCGTCGTGCTCGTCCACCGCGACCCAGCCGGTGGCGACGACACCGCGCAGCCGGATCTGCGCCGAACGCGACGCCATCCGGTTGACCGAGCGCAGCTGCGCCGGCACCCCGGTGAGCAGGCTGCGCAGCAGCGCCGTGACCGGGGCGCTCGACTCGACGAGCTCCATCACGGAGTCCCCGCGGTCCGCGCGCAGCCGCAGCGTCTCGTCGATGCCGGCGCTTTCGAGTGCGCGGTCGGCGATGTCGTAGAGCATGCGGCGCAGGTACGCCTGCTCCACGTCGTCACGGTCGCTGTACGCCTCGATGTCCAGCAGCAGGATGGTGCGGTGCACGGGGTCGGTCATGGTCGCCTCTCCGAAGGGGCCGGTGCGAGGCAACAGCGTGGCGTTCGCGCGGCCCGAGCGGTGAGGGCGGATGACTCACTCGTTCTGTGACCGTGTGCACAGAACGACTGCTGGGAACCGTGTGGTCACTCCTCGCGAGGACCCTGCGGTGAGGGGATTCCCGGGAGTTCCATCGCCGCGATCCGGCGCAGCACGTCCGGCCGGCGGATCAGCAGCGTCCGGCGGCCCGTGAGCACCGCCTCCTTGTCGCGCAGCTCCCGCAGCAGCCGCTGCACCATCTCGCGGGACGCGCCCACCGACCCCGCCAGCTCCTGCTTGCTCAGCGGTACGGCGAGCTCGACACCTCCCTCGGCGCGGCGGCCGTGCGTGCGGGCCAGGTCCAGCAGCAGGACGGCGAAGCGCTGGCGCACGCTCATCGAGGCGAACTCCAGGCGGCGCCGGTCCGCCGCGCGCGTGCGGTCCGCCGTCAGGCCGAGGAGCGCGAAGGACACGGCGGGGAAGCGGCCCAGGAACTCCTTGAAACGCTCGTGCTCCACGGCGACCGCCTCCACCGGTTCCAGCGCCGTCACCGTCGCCGAGCGGGGGCGGCCGGTGAGTGCCGCCGACTCCCCGACGATGTCTCCCGGGCCGCGCAGGGCGAGGAGGGCCTCGTAGCCGTTCGCCGCCGATGCCGTCACCTTCGTCCAGCCACGCACCAGGAACAGGACGTGGGAGGACGGTTCGTGCTGGTGGATGAGGACCATGCGGGCCGTGAAGTCCAGCCGGCGGCCGAGGCTCAGCATCGCCGAGCGGTCCTTCGTCTCCAGCCGGGCCAGGAAGGGCACCCGGTCGTCCAGCCCTCCGTCGTCCGGTGAGTACACCGCCGTACTTGTCACTCTTGCCCCCGATTTCCTCGCAGCGGACCGGTCAACGTACTGAAAGCGCAAGGTCGTCGGGGTGGGAAGAGCGCGAATCGGCCAACGTTTCCGGATATGTGCCAGGGGTGGGGCGTGCGGGGTGGCCGTGATTCTTTCGGAGGTGGAGTCGTCGGGTGGAACCGTGGGCGCGTGTCGGGCGTTGGGGGATGATAGGGGTAAGAGAAGTGCCGTCCGGGGGAGGTCCCGTGTCGTATCCGACGCCGTGGCAGCCGTGGCAGCCGGCTCAAGGGCAGGGTGGGCAGCAAGGTCCTTCGGGGATGCAGCAGGGGATGCTGGCGTCCACGGCCGACCGGGAGCGGGCTGTCGATGTGCTGCGGGCCGGGTTCAGTGAGGGGCGGTTGCAGGCGGATGAGCTGGAGAAGCGGGTTGCCCGGGCGTATCAGGCCCGGACCGTGGGGGAGCTGTCGCTGATCGTCTCCGATCTGCCTCAGGGGCCTGCGCCTGTGCAGCAGTTCGGGCCGCCTCAGGGGTATGTGCCGCGGACGTTTCGGCCCATGCCCGCGCCGCCGACGAACGGTAAGGCTGTGGGGGCGTTGGTGTGTGGGGTGCTGACGACCATGACGATGGGGTTGACGGGGATTCCCGCGGTGATTCTCGGGCACACGGCTCGGACGGAGATCCAGCGGACCGGGGAGGGCGGGGACGGGTTCGCCATGGCGGGGATCATCCTCGGGTGGCTGTCCATTGCCGGGTGGGCCGCGTTCATTTTGTTGATGGTGCTGATCGCGGCGTAGGGGGCGGACCGGGGAGGGGGGCTGGGTGCGTCGGCGGGTGCGGGTGCGTTGTGGCTTGTCGCGCAGTTCCCCGCGCCCCTAAAGGACGTGGTTGCTGTGGCGCGTTCGCGTGGCGGTAGTCGCGAATGGGTACGGCCCCGTGTCCCTGAAAGACGCGGTTGCTGTGTCGCGCTCGCGCGGCGGTGGCGGCAAATGGATACGGCCCCGTGCCTCTGGAAAGACGCGGTTGCTGTGTCGCGCCCTCGCGGCCGGCGGCAGAGCCCCGCGCCCCTATAAAGACAGGGTTGCTCTTCGGTCTCGGCTATCCGGTCTACGGGATGCCCAGTTCGAACATCAAGTAGTGCGCGTACCAACCCGATGCCACCGCGAACGTTCCGAACAGCGTTGCCAGCGTCGTCCACTTCAGGCGGCCCAGTGCCATCGCCGGGGCCAGGAGCAAGGGGAACGCCGGGAGCAAGTACCTCGGGGTGTTCGCGAACATCTGTTGCGTGCCCAGGACCGTGATGATCGATGCCAGCGTGTAGGCGACCAGGACCAGGGGAGGCTTTGCTCGTAGCATCAGGGCGATCAGGAACGGGAGCGTCAGGACCAGGAGTACCGCGATCAGGTCCGGCGTCGGGAACGCGAACAAGTAGTCCGTCTTGCCGACCGCCGTGTTGCGCAGGACGTCGAACGTGTAGGCGCCGAAGTCGAAGTAGTGCGCCCAGCCCTCGCGCTGGAGGGTGAAGTACGCCGTGAGGTCGCCCATGCTGAGGCCGACCCAGGTGATGTACGTGAGCAGGCCCATCGGCGCCGCGATCATCGCGTACACCGGTCCGGCGATGCCGTGTTCCCGGCGGGTCTCGCGACGGGCCAGGGTGACCAGTGCCGCCAGCCCCACCGCGCCGATGAGCGCGGCCGACGTGGGACGGTTCAGGCCCGCCAGGAACGCGAGCAGCCCCGCCGCCACCCAGCGGCGTTTCATCACGTACCAGCAGGTCCAGGACGCGATGGCGACGAAGAGGGACTCGGAGTAGACGGCCCACTCGACGCCGGCGCCGGGCACGATGGCCCACAGGCCCGCGGCGATCGTGCCGGCGCGGGGGCCCGCCAGCAGGGAGATCACCGCGTAGATGCCCGCCGCGGCGATGAAGGAGCTGACGACCGAGACCAGGATCGCGGAGCCGTAGAGGCCGAGGCCGGTGATCTCCGAGGTGCCGCGGATCAGGGCCGGGAAGAGGGGGAAGAAGGCGACCGAGTCCTGCTGGACGGTGAACATGCCGCCCGGCGCGAGGTGCTGGAGGGGCTTGGGGTCGTACCCCTTCTCGGCGACCTGGAGGTACCACCAGCCGTCCCAGGTGGACAGGACGTCCCACCAGTGCGCGCCGCCGCCGAAGCGCGGGTCCCTGGTCCTGTAGTCCCCGGTCCACTCCAGGAGGTACGCGAAGACGCCCAGACCGACCAGCTTGCAGACGCCGTACAGCGCGAGCGGGGGAAGGTACGGTCGTACCCCGGCGGGCACCGCGAAGCGGCGCGGTGGCTCAGGCGCCGTCACCACGGAGTCGGTCGCGGTCGTACTCATGGGTGGTTTCCCCCCTTATAGGCTCTGTCGTCACCTTCCCGCCTGCCGGGCGGGGTCTGGCACGCGCATCTGCGGCGTTGTCGTCGGTTGCCGATGCTCCGCATCGCCGCCCTCCTCCGCCTTGCAGCTGCACGCACCAGACCCCGCCCGGCACGCCCTCCGGGCGTACGACGGGAAGGTGACGACAGAGCCTAGGCATAAGATCGCACCAGAGTCGCACATCCGCTCCACAGGTTCGGGAGGGGCGCGTGGACCCAAGAGACGACAGGCAGGACGATGGCATACCGGGCGCGCCGGTGGTGCTTTCGGTCGTCGTGCCGATGTTCAACGAGGAAGAGGCGCTGCCCGCGCTCGTGAGCAGACTCCGGCCGGTCCTCGATGGGCTCGTGCCGTACGAGGTCGTGGCCGTGGACGACGGCAGTTCGGACCGTACCGCCGTTCTGCTGGACGCGTTCCGGCTGGGGTGGCCGGAGCTGAGGGTCATCACGCTGCGGAGGAACTCCGGTCACCAGGCCGCGCTGACCGCCGGTCTCGACCGCTCGCTCGGCGCCTACACCGTCAGTATCGACGCCGACCTCCAGGACCCCCCGGAGAAGATCCCGGAGATGCTGGACCTGGCGCGCGGGGGCGGCCTGGACATCGTGTACGGCATCCGCGCCGACCGCGCCACCGACACCGGCTTCAAACGCTGGACCGCGTCCCTCTACTACCGCCTCGTACGCCGCCTGGCGGGCCCCTCCGTGCCCGCGCAGGCCGGTGACTTCCGTCTCCTCAGCCGCGCCGCCGTGGACGCCCTGAAGGCGCTCCCGGACCAGCAGCGGGTGTACCGGCTGCTGGTGCCCTGGCTGGGTTTCCCGAGCGGCGAGGTGACGTACGAGCGGGAGGCGCGGACGGCGGGCCGCAGCAAGTACCCGCTGGGCCGGATGATCCGGCTGGCGGTGGACAGTGTGACGGGATTCTCGGCGGCGCCGCTGAGGATCGCGACCTGGCTCGGGGGGTTCGCGTTCCTGGTGTGCCTGGGTCTCATCGGCTACACGCTGTGGGCGCACGCGTACGAGGAGACGGTCCCGGGCTGGACGTCCCTGTTCACCGGCGTCCTGTTCATCGGCGCTGTTCAGCTGATCTGCGTGGGGCTGCTGGGGGAGTACGTGGGCCGGATCTACACGGCGGTGCAGAACAGACCGACGTACTTCGTGGCCACCGATACACACGCCGATACACCCGCCGAGACCGAGGTCCGGACGAAGTCCTGAAATCACCGGCGTGTCGTGCCCTGCGTATTCGTTTTGACCGAAGTCGGTGTGCTGGGTACGCTCAGACCTTGTGCCTGGGGTGTGCCCTGGCTCCTGTGCGTGCCTTCGAACCGCACACGAGCCGTGTACGGCCACCGCGATCCGCGCCTCTTCCCGCCTCACGGCGGGGGTGTGCCGGGTCCGACACACCCGACCGCGTGGGTCGGCGACGTTCCAGGTTAGCTTCACCATCGGCACACAGAAACCGGAGAAGTAGTGCCTACGATCCAGCAGCTGGTCCGGAAGGGCCGGCAGGACAAGGTCGAGAAGAACAAGACGCCCGCGCTCGAGGGTTCGCCCCAGCGCCGTGGCGTCTGCACGCGTGTGTTCACGACCACCCCGAAGAAGCCGAACTCGGCCCTGCGTAAGGTCGCGCGTGTGCGTCTGACCAGCGGTATCGAGGTCACTGCTTACATTCCGGGTGAGGGACACAACTTGCAGGAGCACTCCATCGTGCTCGTGCGTGGTGGCCGTGTGAAGGACCTGCCCGGTGTTCGCTACAAGATCATCCGCGGTTCCCTCGACACCCAGGGTGTCAAGAACCGCAAGCAGGCCCGCAGCCGCTACGGCGCCAAGAAGGAGAAGTAAGAATGCCTCGTAAGGGCCCCGCCCCGAAGCGCCCGGTCATCATCGACCCGGTCTACGCCTCTCCTCTGGTGACCTCCCTCATCAACAAGGTGCTGATGAACGGCAAGCGCTCCACCGCCGAGCGCATCGTCTACGGCGCCATGGAGGGTCTGCGTGAGAAGACGGGCAACGACCCGATCATCACGCTGAAGCGCGCGCTGGAGAACATCAAGCCGACGCTCGAAGTCAAGTCCCGCCGTGTCGGTGGTGCGACGTACCAGGTCCCGATCGAGGTCAAGCCCGGTCGCGCCAACACGCTCGCGCTGCGCTGGCTCGTCGGTTACTCCCGCGCCCGTCGCGAGAAGACCATGACCGAGCGCCTGCTCAACGAGCTTCTCGACGCTTCGAACGGCCTCGGTGCGGCCGTCAAGAAGCGCGAGGACACGCACAAGATGGCCGAGTCCAACAAGGCCTTCGCGCACTACCGCTGGTAGTCGCAGACCCCATCGAGACCGAGAGAAGACCGAGCCCTCATGGCTACCACTTCACTTGACCTGGCCAAGGTCCGCAACATCGGGATCATGGCCCACATCGACGCGGGCAAGACGACCACCACCGAGCGGATCCTCTTCTACACCGGCGTCAGCTACAAGATCGGTGAGGTCCACGACGGCGCCGCCACGATGGACTGGATGGAGCAGGAGCAGGAGCGTGGTATCACGATCACCTCTGCTGCCACCACCTGTCACTGGCCGCTTGAGGACAACGACTACACGATCAACATCATCGACACCCCCGGGCACGTCGACTTCACGGTCGAGGTGGAGCGTTCGCTCCGCGTCCTCGACGGTGCTGTCACGGTGTTCGACGGTGTCGCCGGTGTGGAGCCGCAGTCCGAGACGGTGTGGCGTCAGGCCGACCGTTACGGCGTGCCGCGCATCTGCTTCGTGAACAAGCTGGACCGTACGGGCGCCGAGTTCCACCGCTGCGTGGACATGATCTCGGACCGCCTGGGCGCCGTCCCGCTCGTCATGCAGCTCCCGATCGGCGCCGAGATGGACTTCCAGGGCGTTGTGGACCTCGTCCGCATGAAGGCGCTCGTGTGGTCCGCCGAGGCGGCGAAGGGCGAGATGTACGACGTCGTCGACATCCCCGCCACGCACACCGAGGCCGCGGACGAGTACCGCAACAAGCTGATCGAGGCCGTCGCCGACTACGACGACGAGATCATGGAGCTCTTCCTGGAGGGCGAGGAGCCCTCCGAGGAGCAGCTCTACGCCGCGATCCGCAAGGTCACCATCGCCTCCGGCAAGTCCGACGGTGTGACGGTCACCCCCGTGTTCTGCGGCACCGCGTTCAAGAACAAGGGCGTCCAGCCCCTGCTCGACGCGGTCGTGCGCTACCTGCCGACTCCGCTCGACGTCGAGGCCATCGAGGGCCACGCCGTCAACAACCCGGACGAGGTCGTCAAGCGCAAGCCGTCCGAGGACGAGCCGCTCTCCGCGCTCGCCTTCAAGATCATGAGCGACCCGCACCTCGGCAAGCTCACCTTCGTCCGGGTCTACTCGGGCCGCCTGGAGTCCGGCACCGCCGTGCTGAACTCCGTCAAGGGCAAGAAGGAGCGCATCGGCAAGATCTACCGCATGCACGCGAACAAGCGTGAGGAGATCGACGCGGTGGGCGCCGGCGACATCGTCGCCGTCATGGGCCTGAAGCAGACCACCACCGGTGAGACGCTGTGCGACGACAAGAGCCCGGTGATCCTGGAGTCCATGGACTTCCCGGCGCCGGTCATCCAGGTCGCGATCGAGCCCAAGTCCAAGGGCGACCAGGAGAAGCTGGGCATCGCGATCCAGCGTCTCGCGGAGGAGGACCCCTCCTTCCAGGTCCACTCGGACGAGGAGACCGGCCAGACCATCATCGGCGGTATGGGCGAGCTGCACCTTGAGGTGCTCGTCGACCGTATGCGCCGTGAGTTCAAGGTCGAGGCCAACGTCGGCAAGCCGCAGGTCGCCTACCGTGAGACGATCCGTAAGGTCGTCGAGCGCGTGGACTACACCCACAAGAAGCAGACCGGTGGTACCGGTCAGTTCGCCAAGGTGCAGATCGCGATCGAGCCCATCGAGGGCGGCGACACGTCGTACGAGTTCGTGAACAAGGTCACCGGTGGCCGTATCCCGAAGGAGTACATCCCTTCGGTGGACGCCGGTGCTCAGGAGGCCATGCAGTTCGGCATCCTCGCGGGCTACGAGATGACGGGTGTCCGCGTCACGCTGCTCGACGGTGGCTACCACGAGGTCGACTCCTCCGAGCTGGCGTTCAAGATCGCCGGTTCCCAGGCGTTCAAGGAGGCCGCCCGCAAGGCCGGTCCCGTGCTCCTGGAGCCGATGATGTCCGTGGAGGTGACCACTCCCGAGGACTACATGGGTGAGGTCATCGGCGACATCAACTCCCGCCGTGGCCAGATCCAGGCCATGGAGGAGCGGGCCGGTGCCCGCGTCGTGAAGGGCCTCGTGCCCCTCTCGGAGATGTTCGGTTACGTCGGCGACCTGCGCAGCAAGACGTCCGGCCGGGCCAGCTACTCCATGCAGTTCGACTCCTACGCCGAGGTTCCCCGGAACGTCGCCGAGGAGATCATCGCGAAGGCCAAGGGCGAGTAACGCACCGCGTTCGCACGCCGTAGGCTTGACCCCGGTGTCTCACGGGCTGTTCCTCCGCATTCGTGGCGGAACGGCCCGGGGCCCGGGACCCAACAGCAAAGATCACCTGGCGCCGATGAATCCAAGGCGTACAGAACCACTCCAGGAGGACCCCAGTGGCGAAGGCGAAGTTCGAGCGGACTAAGCCGCACGTCAACATCGGCACCATCGGTCACATCGACCACGGTAAGACGACCCTCACGGCCGCCATTACCAAGGTGCTGCACGACGCGTACCCGGACCTGAACGAGGCCACCGCGTTCGACAACATCGACAAGGCGCCGGAAGAGCGCCAGCGCGGTATCACCATCTCCATCGCGCACGTCGAGTACCAGACCGAGGCGCGCCACTACGCGCACGTCGACTGCCCCGGTCACGCGGACTACATCAAGAACATGATCACGGGTGCCGCGCAGATGGACGGCGCGATCCTCGTGGTCGCCGCCACCGACGGCCCGATGCCGCAGACGAAGGAGCACGTCCTCCTGGCCCGCCAGGTCGGCGTCCCCTACATCGTCGTCGCGCTGAACAAGGCCGACATGGTGGACGACGAGGAGATCCTGGAGCTCGTCGAGCTCGAGGTCCGTGAGCTCCTCTCCGAGTACGAGTTCCCGGGCGACGACCTGCCGGTCGTCCAGGTCTCCGCGCTCAAGGCCCTTGAGGGCGACGAGAAGTGGGCCGGTACCGTCCTCGACCTGATGAAGGCCGTCGACGAGAACATCCCGCAGCCGGCGCGTGACGTCGAGAAGCCGTTCCTCATGCCGATCGAGGACGTCTTCACGATCACCGGCCGTGGCACGGTCGTCACCGGCCGTATCGAGCGTGGTGTCCTCAAGGTCAACGAGACCGTCGACATCATCGGCATCAAGACCGAGAAGACCACCACCACGGTCACCGGTATCGAGATGTTCCGCAAGCTGCTCGACGAGGGCCAGGCCGGTGAGAACGTCGGTCTGCTCCTCCGTGGCATCAAGCGCGAGGACGTCGAGCGCGGCCAGGTCATCATCAAGCCGGGTTCGGTCACGCCGCACACCTCCTTCGAGGCCACGGCGTACATCCTGTCGAAGGACGAGGGTGGTCGTCACACCCCCTTCTTCAACAACTACCGTCCGCAGTTCTACTTCCGTACGACGGACGTGACCGGCGTCGTGACCCTCCCCGAGGGCACCGAGATGGTCATGCCCGGCGACAACACCGACATGTCGGTTGAGCTGATCCAGCCCATCGCCATGGAGGAGGGCCTCAAGTTCGCCATCCGTGAGGGTGGTCGTACGGTGGGCGCCGGCCAGGTCACCAAGATCAAGGCCTAGTTCTTACCGGCCTTCGGGCCACTGGTCCTCGGACCGCTGGGAAAACCCGTGCGACTTCGGTCGTACGGGTTTTCTCTTTCCGTTCACCTTGAGTTATGGGCGCTCCGTAAGGTGACGGGCGATGACTGGCCTGACCTTCACTCAGAGTTCACAGCCGTCGGTGTCCGTGCCGGTGCGGCGGCCCCGGCTGTACGTCCTCGACGGGCTGCGTCTGCTCGCCGCGCTCTTCGTCGCGCTGCACCACTTCGCGGGGACCGCTCGCGCCGACCGGCCCGGCAATCCCATCTGGGGCCGGCCCGTCTCCGAGATCATGCCGAACGTGTTCCGGGTCGCCTCGTACGGCTGGATCGGCGTCGAGATCTTCTTCGTCATCAGCGGGTTCGTGATCTGCATGTCCTGCTGGGGGCGGACTCCCCGGCAGTTCTTCGTCTCCCGGGTGATCCGGCTGTACCCGGCGTACTGGTTCGCGATTCTCTTCACGACCGGGGTGCTGGCGGCGTTTCCCGGGGTCTGGGAGAGGCTCGCTCCGCGTGATGTGCTCGTCAATCTCACGATGCTTCAGTCCGGGTCGCGGGTCGGCAACGTCGACGGGGTGTACTGGACGCTCTGGGCCGAACTCCGGTTCTATCTCCTGTTCCTGGTGGTCGTCGCGGTCGGGCTCAGTTATCGGCGGGTCGTGCTGTTCTGCTGCCTCTGGGGGGCCGCCGCGATGCTCGCGCCCTCCGCCGGGTGGCCCTTGTTCTCGCTGATCGTCAATCCTGACGGGGCCTGGTACTTCATCGCCGGGCTCGCGCTGTATCTCATGTACCGGTTCGGGCAGGACCTGTTGTTGTGGGGCATCCTCGGGATGGCCTGGCTGATGGGGCAGCAGGAGATCGGGCACCGGATCGACAACGTCGAGGGGGTGTCCGGGTGGCGGGGGGCGGTGCTCATCTTCACCGTGTTCCTCCTCGTCATGGTCGCCATCGCGCTCGGCAAGCTGGACCGGGTGCGGGGGAAGTGGCTCGTCACGGCCGGGGCGATCACGTATCCCCTCTATCTCCTGCACTACGCCGCCGGTACGACGCTGATCAGCCGACTCCGTGACGATCTCGACGCGCGGCTGCTGATCTGTGTCGTGCTCGCCGGGTTCATGGTGCTGAGCTGGGGGGTGCACCGGGTGGTCGAGCGGCCTCTCGCCGGGGTCATCAAGCGGGGGCTGGACTCGTCCTTCGCTCGGCTGAAGGGGTGAGTCCTCGGGCGGGACGTTTCGAAGGACTTCGAAATGCGTGACTCGGGAATCCGGGCGCATCAGGGTGGTCGTACTCAGTTGTTTCTCCATCGGGGGAAGGACCACCATGCGCAACCTCAGGAACGCCGTCGCCGCGCTCGGCACGGCCGCGGCCATGACCGGGCTGCTCTTCGCGACCAGCACGCCCGCTTCCGCGAGCGGGGAGTGGTGCAACAACCAGACCTGCTTCTCCATCAACACGAACGGCCGGTACGTCGGGAAGATCGACGTCAACGTCTGGTCCAGCAACATCAGCAACCGGGACATCAAGACGCACATCTGGAGCACGAACGGCCAGATCAACCTCTGGACCAAGGTGGAGAACGTCCCGGCGTGGACGAGGTACCGGGACTACAAGAACATCAACCAGAACTTCCCGCCGGGGACGCGGATCTGTGTCGAGGGCTGGCACGACGGCCGTAGCGTCGGTCTCCCGTGCGTGACGATCACTGACTGAGCCCTTGTTCCGAGCGGCCCGGTGGGGACGGGGGTCCCACTGGGCCGCTTGTATGTTGGTGGTCCTCTGCTGAGAAGGGGTACGAGGACATGGGCCGACTGCGCGACAAGTTCACGGGCACGATCCGCCCCGCCGAAGGATCTACGCCGGTCCCCCTCCCCGACCTCCGCGCCTCGCTCCGCGCCCTCGACGTCCCCTTCACGGTCCGCGCGCCACGCCTCGACGAGAAGGCCGACCTGGTCGCCGAGTGGTCCGCCCCTCATCGGGTCCGTCTCCGGATACGGATGCGGTTCGTCGCCGAGCGGGGTGAGGTGCGGGTGCTGGAGGAGCGGTGGGAGAGTTCGGGGGTGCTGGGCAATCGGCGGTACGGCCG
This sequence comes from Streptomyces saintjeani, assembly GCF_055409605.1. NCBI lineage: Bacteria > Bacillati > Actinomycetota > Actinomycetes > Kitasatosporales > Streptomycetaceae > Streptomyces > Streptomyces saintjeani. The sequence goes on from NZ_CP189624.1 coordinate 5,629,676, forward strand.
GGGGCCGGGGAGGGTGGTCGTCTGGAGTGCGGGGGAGCGGTTCGACTCCGGGGAGATGCGGGGGGCGTTGACGGGGGTTGTGGTGGGGGCGGGGTGGGTTTGGCGGGGGGTGTTGGTGGGGTGGTGAGGGGGCTGGGGCTCTTCTCAATGCCGGGGCGAACTCATGCGCGTACGGCCCTCATCGCCTCGTCCAGGACCCTGCTCAGCTCCTCCAGCGCCTCGCGGGCGATCAGCGTGTCCGGGTGTTCCAGGCCGGCTTCCGCGCTGGCTCGGCGAGCGGACAGGTCCGGGCGGCGGGCGATCTCGATCTCCCTGGCCCAGGTGAGGACCCAGCTCTGTACGGGGCTGAGGGACCGCCACTCGACGGCCTTCGCGAACGCTTCGTCCTTGGTGGCCCGCATCTCCTCCAGCCGCCCCGGAGCGATGACGGCGAGCGCCGCACGCAGGGCCTCCGGCGTGTGCTCGGGGCGCGGGATCACTCGTCGTACCTCGGGAGGCCGTCCGTGGAGATCCTCCAGTCGTGGACGAGGGTGAGTTCGTGGCGGCCGGAGGGGTCCCTGAGGTCGTGGACGATTCCTTCGCGGGTGATTTCGAAGGTGCCGGGGATGCTGTCGTCCAGGGATTCGATGGCGGTGCGCATCGCTCGGTAGCGGTGGGAGGTCATGCGGCTTTCTGGTGGGTTGTGGGGCGGCAGTCCCGGCAGCGGGTGCCCTGGGGGGCTCGGATTGCTCTGTCGCAGCCCTCGCAGGTGGTTACCGGGTGGGGGCGGGAGGGTGATGGGGGGAGGGGTGGGGGGAGGTGTTCTGTGAGGCGGTGGGAGAGGAGGGCGGGGGCGTGGTGGAGGGGGGACGGGAGGGTTGTCGTCAAGGTCGTGCGGATTTTTTCCAGGGGGATTCCGCGCTCCAGCCAGGTCGCTACCGCTGGGGTCAGCTGCGCTACGTCCTTGCGGCGGAGGAGTAGGCGGGCGTCCGTGAGGTGGAGGGTTTTGAGGAGGGCTTCCGCGGATTCGTGGTGTTCGGGGTTGTGCGTTGTGGGGGTGGGGAGTGGGGGTTTTGGTTTGGGGGGTTCCGTGCTTACGGGTGGTGGCTCCACCGGCGGTTCCGGTGCTCGTCGCTTCGGCCTCGGTGGTACGGGGTCGTCGGCGCCGGGGTCCTTGGGGCCGTGCGCCCCCGGGTTGTTGTACGACACCGTCCGCGTCACCACGTGCCCCGACGCCAGCCGCACCCGTACCCGGCGGAGGTATCCGTACGCCTCCAGATCCCGCAGCGCGCGAGCGATGCGCACCTCGCCCTCGTCGAACTTCTCGTTGAGGGTCTTGATGTCGACGCGGGTGCCTGGGGGGAGGGACTGGATGTGGGTCGCCAGGCCGATCGCCGTGAGGCTGAGGTCGGTGTGCTGGGCGAGGTGGTTGCCGATCACCGTGAAGTGGGAGCGGTGGCGGACGGTGACGTGCGTGACGCCTTGGGGGGCGAAGTCGGTGGGGAGGGGGAGGTGCGCGTACGAGGGCGCGCTAGGGTTTTCTTTAGCCATCGGGAAGGGGCGTTCCTTACTAGCCATTGGGGAAGGGCGTTCCTTCTAGGTGGTCAGGCCCTCGTTCGGGATTGCGAGTCCCGGCGGGGGCCGACTTTTTGGTGTTGGCGGGAGCATAGGGCAGGGCGCTTTTGCGGTGTCAAGCTTTGGGGTGAGCTTCGGGGCGGGGGGTGGAGGGGGTTTGGAAGGGTACTTTCCACCCCCGGTACTTACTGGTGGTTGACCCCGCGCCGCCTCGAACTCCCGCCCACCGGAACGCCGTTCCCCGCGAGCCGGTCGTGCCGGAGGCCGATCTCCGCCCACACGGTCTTGCGGGGCGTGGGCCCGAACGACACGCCCCACCTCGCCGTCAGCGCCTCGACGAGAGCGAGCCCTCGGCCCGACTCGCCCTCCTCCAAAGGGGGTTCGTGGCGGGGCACCGCGTCGTCGCGCGTGTCGGTCACCTCCAGGCGGAGGGTCTCGCCGAGGACGTACATCGCGACGCGGAAGTCCCTGCCGGGGACTCGGCCGTGCGTCGCCGCGTTGTTCGCCAGCTCGGCGATCACCTGCTGCGCCGGGTACAAGGGGAGTCCCCAGCAACGGAGTTGTTCCGTGACGAGGAGGCGGGCCAGGCGTGCGCCCCGGCGCGTGGGGGAGAGTTGCACGCAGAAGGTGAGGGCGGGGAGGGGGGCTGGGGTCTGGGGAGATTCGCTGTTCACGTGACCCAGGGTGGCGGGAAGTGGCTAGCGTTATCGGCTACTTGGCGACTGCGTACGGTAACTGTCTTGGCGCTGTCCAGTGGTGTCTAGGGCGTCTAGGCCGTTGGTTGGGTACCTGGCGTCGCGAGGAGGTCACGGTACGCAGTGAAAGGGCGGGCCATGTCGGAGAGTGCGCAGCAGCAGGGCAACGAGGCCGAGGAGGAGCCGGGTTGGGCTCCGGACCCGGACGACGAGTGGGGAAAGGCGGTGCTGGAGACCGCCGGGCGGCAGATCAAGAAGCGGCGCGAGAACAAGGGGATGCGGGCGGCGGAGTTCGGCAGGCGCGTCAACTACACCGAAGACATGGTGTACAAGATCGAGCGCGGGGAGCGGATTCCTGGGCCGGGCTTCCTGGACCTCGCGGATCAGGTGCTGGAGGCGCAGGGGACGATCGCGATCCTCAAGGAGGACGTGGAGAAGGTCAAGTACCCGAAGAAGGTGCGGGACTTGAAGGCGAACGAGGCCAAGGCGGTCGAGATCGGGGTGTACGTCTGCAACAGCCTGCCGGGGTTGTTGCAGACGCAGGAGCACGCGGAGGCGCTGTTGCGGTCGTGGAAGCCGACCTATGCGCAGAAGGAGTTGGAGAGGCTGCTGGCGGCCCGTATGGCCAGGCAGTCGATCTTCAAGCGGGACTTGGCGCCTTCGATGCACTTTGTGCTGGAGGAGGTGATTCTTCAGCGCCAGGTTGGGGGCACAATGGCCTGGAAGCGGCAACTCGAACACCTCCTGGAGGTAGGGCGTCTGGACTTCGTCACCCTCCAGGTCATGCTGACCAACTCCGACCCGCACCCGGGGCTGGAGGGCAAGATGGAACTGTTCAAGTTCGCGGACGGATCGGCGGTTGGGCGCGCGGACGGTCTCTTCAACGGCCGTCCCGCCAATGAACCGAAACAGCTCCGCCACATCGAGCTGCAACTGGGCACTATCCGAGCGCTGGCCCTCCCGCCCCGGGAGACGCTGGCCCACATTGAACGACTGCTGGGAGAAACATGATCCGCAAGGCCCTCGCCGGTGACCTCCCCAAACTGGCGTGGTTCAAGAGCAGTTACAGCGACGGCCCCAACGGCGAGAACTGCGTCGAGGTCGCTCTGAACTGGTTCAAGAGCTCCTACAGTGACGGCACCAGCGGCGACGACTGCATCGAGATCGCGACCACCCCCACCTGCGTACACATCCGCGACTCCAAGCTCACGGACACCAGCCCCACCTTCCAGGTAACCCCCACCGCCTGGTCCACCTTCGTCACCCACACCACCTCCCACTGACCCCGCGTCGGGAACACCGCCCGCCCGGAGTCGCCGTGCGGGTCCGGGCGGCCCTGAGCTGACAGACTGGGGTGACCTGGTCGGCGTGTGGAAAGAGGTGAGCGGTGGAAGGGCCCCGTCTGGAGGAGGTGCGGCTGACCTCGTTCAAGAGCTTCACCGGTCAGCGGCTGCCTTTGCAGGACCTCACCGTGCTGATCGGGCGGAACGGGAGCGGGAAGTCGAACGCGCTGGACGCGTTGATGGTGTTGGCTCGGCTGGCTTCGGGGGAGTCGGTGCGGGATGCGCTGGACGGGCCTCGGGGTGCGGAGTCGATCCGGGGTGGGGTCGAGGGGTGCGCTCCGCTGGGGGAGGACTCGTTCCGGATCGGGTGCCGGGTTCGGCAGGGCGACGCCGTGTTCGATCTGGACGTCGAGGTCGAGGTGCGGCCCGAGGTGCGGATCGTGTGGGAAGAGTTGGTTGCCGTCGATGGGATGAGGTACGGGAACCGGCGGCTGAAGGAACGGCCGTTGCTCAGCGCCGACGGGATGACGGTTCAGTATCTGGTCGGTGGTTCGAAAACTCTTCCCTTCCCGGACCGGTTGATGACCAGCCAGACTCTGTCGCATCCGGGCGTGGCCAACAGGGCGACGGCGTTGGTCAACCGGGCTGCGGAGACCGTCCTCACCGCCCTCCGTGAAGTCTTCCTCCTCGATCCCGTCCCCCACCTCATGCGGAACTATGTCAACGAACGGGACTCCGAACTGCGGCGTAGCGCAGACAACTTGAGCGCGGTCGTCGCGCGGCTCGCGGAGACCGAGTCGGATGCCTTTCACCGGCTCACCGACCTCGTCGCCGGTATGCCGGAGTACCCCGTGAAGGGGGTCGGGTTCGTCGTCACGGGACTCGGCGACGTACAGCTCCTGCTCAGCGAGTCCGGGTACCACGGCGCCGACCACGACGTCCCCGCCCGCCTCCTCAGCGACGGCATGCTCCGCTTCCTCGCCTTCGGCACCGCCTTCCTCAGCAGCCGACGGCACCTGGTCATCGAGGAGATCGAGAACGGGCTCTATCCGACGCAGGCCGCGCGGGTCCTGGACCTGATGAAGGAGGAGACCCGACGCCGCCGGATCGACGTCCTCTTCACGACGCACAGCCCGGCGCTCCTCAACTCCCTCACGGCGGACGACCATTCAGGTGTCATCGTGTGTAGCCGCGACCCGGAGACCGGCGAGAGCCTGCTGACGCCGTTGCCGGAACTCCCCGGATACGTCGACCTGTTGGCCGCCGGTGACCTCGGAGACGCCGTCGCCAAGGGGCGGTTGCCCGATGCGGTGCGGCCACGCGACACGGGAAGCGGCAGCATCGAGGACTTCTTGAGGAGCCTGTGAGTACTCGTCCCGGACTTGCGCTGCCCGTCGTCGACTTCCTCGACACGTCCGTCTTCGTCGAGATCCTCGACGTACCCGGCAGGAACGAGCACCGTGCCGACATCGTCGTAGAGATGGAGAAACGACGTCAGGCGGGCGTCCGCTTCGTCCTTCCCACCGCGACCGTCATCGAGACCGGCAACCATGTCTTCCAGGTCAAGGATGGTTCGGCGCGCCGGAGTTGTGCGCACAGCTTCATGCGACTCCTGCGCCTGACCGCAGACGGTGCGGCGCCGTGGGTCCTCCACGAACGGACCTGGAACGCCGCCTTCTTCGCCGACCTCTGCGACGGCGGCTGCACCGGCATGGACCTCGCCGAACACGCCGTCCGCCAGCAACTCGGCACCGGCGACCTCAGCATCGTCGCCGAACGCGACCTGTACGCCTCGCGGTTGCGGGCGGAGGTCCGGATCTGGACGTTGGAGGCGACGATGGGGACGTGGGCGGGGGTGCCTGGGTGATTGCTCCCAGGCCACCCACACCACCTCCCGCTGACTGCCCGCTCAGACCTTGAGGATCTCCATGGTCGCTCCGCAGAGCACGCCACCGGGCCGGGCACGGCGTGGTCGCCGACGGCCCGGGTGACCTCGTGGACGTCGATGCGCGACAGCACCCACCGGACACGGGCCTGGTGGACGCGTGGGTAGTCCGCCTCCGGCATGGTCATCAGGCGGGGGCCCCGCCCGCGTCGCGACGCTCACGGCTCAACTGGGCGCGGGCCGCCTCGATCTCCTCCCTGGTGAGCGGGTCGTCGTCGGTCTCGAAGTCGGCGACGATCTCGCGGAGCTTGTCCATGGCGACCCGCTGTTCCAGGACCTCGGCGAGGCTGATCGAGTACTTCTTGCTACCGCTCATGCCGCTCATACTGTTGGTTCCGTCGAGTCAAGCGGCAGAGGGGAAGGCATGAGCGACCTGTACCCGGACGTGGTTGCTTCCGGTGGGCTCGGGGTGGCTGTGCGGGAGGCCGCGCGGCGGCGGGGGTGCGATGTCGGGGTGCCGGATTGGGCCACTGACTACGTCACGGTCGCGACGACGAGGGGGTACGTGTCGGTCGATCTGTCCGACGAGGAGCGTCTCTTCCGCGTGCGCGTCCACATCCCCGGCTTCTCCTGGGAGATCGGGGCTACGGACGACCTCGGACTCCTCGCCGACGTGATCGCTGCGTGGCGGGACGGGGTGCCGCTCGACGTGCTGGCCGAGAAGTTCGCGTTCCTGGAGCTGGACGAATTCGCCGGAGCGCTCGACAGGGGAGAACCGACCGCTGCTCAGTGGGCCGGCCTTCTGGCCTCCGATCCAGGGGACCTTCTGAGCCGTCTCCACGCGGACGAGGTGCTGCGGAACATGTTCCCTACGATCACGCACGGCGCCGTACGCCTGCGGGTGGACCCGATGAACTGGCTGAGCCGCCAGATCCTGGTGTTTGAGCGGCGCGAAGGGCACTACGCGGTCGCGCGACCCCCGGCCACGGCCTGGACGGAGGTCATGGCCGCCGAGCTCATCCCTCACCTGAGGGCGGCTCTCGGCAAGGACGGGTGAGCGCCGAGGGCTGCGCGGACGGTTCTGGCCAAGTTGTGGCGGAGTCTTTTCGGTTTCTCCACATTCTCCGTGGTCTCCGGGTGTGAGGGCGAGTAATCCCTTGTCGTGGCCCGTCCCCCCGTGGCTATGGTGTGCGTCGCATGTCTGTTCGAGGGGGCCGACCACCCTCTCGTGTGGCATGTACATGTCCTATGGGGGGATATTTTTTGCGACCCAGATCGCTCACGTCTGCCATCACATCCATCGCCGCTCTGGCCGTCCTGGGCGGCCTCGCCGTGCCGCCGAGTCGAGCGGCCGAGCAGCGCGTCACCGCCGCCGGTGACTCGTACGACGGTTTCGACAGCAAGGCCGCGGAGCAGGTGCGTGCGGACCAGTGCGTGGCCTCCGACGCTCTGCGCAAGGGGGGAGCGAACCTCTTCGCGCTCGCGCAGAACGCTCTGACGCTGCCGGACGGTCAGCTGCATCAGAAGCTCGACCGGGACCTGTTCGACACCGGCACCCCGCTGCATCAGGCGTACGACGCGGACGCCGCGAGCAGTGGTCAGTGGGCGAAGAAGGTCCAGGACCAGGAACTCGCGTGGAACGGCGCGGTCTCCTCGCTGAGTTTCTACTCGCAGCGGGACGGTGCGTGGGGGATCTTCGAGCGGACCGGGCTGGTGCCGTGGCTGTGGCAGTCGTACTCGAAGTCGATCGATCTGTTCTCGCCGTTCTACGAGCCGTCTCCCACCGCGGACAGGGCGACGAAGACGGCCGCGCTCGCGGTCGGTGATCCGCAGTACACCTCGGGGGGCACGCCGGCCGAGCGTGAGGCGTGGAAGCTGTGGCAGAAGAACTCGGGGGAGATCAAGCCCAACGTGCTGTTCGTGCCGAGGGTGTTCGCGGACGACGCGCGGATCTTCCTGGCGTCGGGGGGCTTCCCGCGTGCCGGTACGACTCCGGACACCCCGGAGTTCCGTATCGCTGTCGAGGACCTGAAGTCCCGTTTCGCGTCGTGCGGTTGGCACGCGCCGATCGATCCGAACCGGGTGCTCGGCAAGGAGGTCGCGCAGGCGTCCGCCGAGTGGCAGCGGGAGATCGCCGCGCAGGCCGGGCCGCGCCAGCAGATTCTGGCGGCGTCCGCGTCCGCGACGAAGGCGTTGCAGGAAGGCACGTACACGCTGGGGCAGTTGCTCGGGCAGTCGTGGCTCGCGGACTACGCGACCCGCTGGCAGGACTACTGGTCCGCCGGGGGTGTGGGGTGGATCGGCGACAGTGCTGTGACGGTCGAGGTGCCCGGCGCGAAGGGCAGTTGCCTGGACATCGCGGGCAGCGGCAAGACCGACGGCACACCCGTACAGGTCTATTCGTGCAACGGCAGTGCGGCCCAGCAGTGGACGCTTGAGGGCGGCGGGGGAGACCTGCATCTGCGCAGCGTCGTATCGCAGCGGTGCCTGGACATCGGCGCGAACGGTACGAAGATCCAGGTCACCGAGTGCTACAAGACCAACGGGCAGTCCTGGCAGGGCAATCCGCGTGCCGCCGCGCCGCTGAAGAGCGCGACCACAGGCAAGTGCCTGGACCTGGCGAACTTCACCAAGGGGACGGACGCGCGGCTGGCGGACTGCAAGACCCCCGTCCCGGCCGCCCAGAACTTCCTCATCAAGCCGTCCGGCCACCAGGGTTCGGGCTCCCCGCTGTATCCGAAGAAGGCGGAGTTCGACAAGGCGAAGAAGGTCGTCGCCGATGCGCAGGCGACGGCGAAGAAGCAACTCCCGCTGCTGAAGGCGCAGTTGGACGGCGCGCGCAAGGCGGCCACCGCGTCGGACACGGCCCTTCAGACCGCGTACGGCATCGCTGACGCCGCCGGTGCGCCGCGTGGGCGTGGGCTGCTGGTGGGTATGCAGAAGGCGCAGGTCGTCAAGGGGTCGGTGGCCGCGCTGACGGCGTTGGTGAAGGCGGGGGAGACCGCCGAGGCGGCGACCCGGGCGGCTGCCGCCGACAGTGAGACCGTCGCGCAGCGGGCGCTGGCGCAGAGCGCGCAGTCGAAGGCGGAGTTCCGGCGGGAGGCCGCGCGGACCGCCGAGTCGCAGGCGAAGGCCGCTTCCGACGCGGCGCTGATGCATCGGGACAACGCGAAGAAGGACAAGGAGACGGCGGAGGCGAAGCTCTCGGTCGCGCTGAAGGCCGAGGGGGATGCGAAGGCTGCTGCTGCCGATGCGCGGGCCAGGCGGCTCGGCGCCGAGGCGGAGGAGAAGACGGCCCTCGCGGAGCAGAAGAACGCGGTCGCGAAGCAGGGTGAGGCGAACCGGTACAAGGAGACGGCGCAGGCGGAGGCGGCCACCGCGCAGACGGCCCGGCAGCAGGCTCAGGCCGCCGAGGCGACCGCGTCCGCCCGCCGCGACGGCGCGGTCAAGGCCCGTGACAACGCGAAGGCGAAGCGGGACGACGCGTGGGAGGCGGAGCAGAAGGCCGACGCGTTGCGGGCGAAGGCGGACGCGAAGGAGGCGTACGCGCAGTCGCTGGACGCCGGGGCTGCGGCTGACGCGGCTCGGGGAGCCGCCGACGCGGCGGACCGGCACGCCGGGGATGCCGAGGCTGCGGCTGGGAGGGCTCGTACGGCTGCGGATGCGGCTGGGCGTGCTGCGGCTGACGCCGATGCCGCCGCGACGCGTGCCGAGGCTGCGGCCGGGCGGGCCCGTGCGGACGCGGACGGTGCTCAGGCGGCGAAGCTGCGGGCCGACGCGGCGGTGAAGACGGCGACCGCCGCTGTCGCGGACGCCATCGAGGCCGCCGGGCACGCCGCCGGGGAGGCTGACGCGGCTGTCGCCCAGGCCGAGGAGGCGGAGGCGCTGGCCCGTACGGCGAAGTCCGAGGCGAACGGGGCGCGTGAGGAGGCCGCGAAGGCGGTGGCCGCCTCTGCGAAGGCCGCCGGGTTCGCGTACGTCACGGCTCAGGCCGCCGCTGATGCCGGCGCGGCTGCCTCTGCCGTCGCCGACCCTGCCAATGACGCGATCCAGATCGGGTCCGTGTATGCCGAGACCGATTCGGCGGCCTCGCTGGTGGTGTTGACCGGGCAGGCGTCCAAGACGATCGCCGAGCAGCAGCGGGCTGTTGCCGAGGCGCACGCGCGGAACGCCGCCGCTGAGGCTTCCGCCGCGAAGAACCTCGCGAACCAGGCGAAGGGGGACGCCAAGCAGGCGTACGTCCATGCCGCTGGTGCCGCTGGGTATGCCTCGACGGCGCGGGGCTACGCGAAGGAGGCGCTCGGGTACTCGGCGGATGCGGCCAGGGCGGCTGCCGCTGCGTCCGCTTCGCTGACCCGGACGGTCGAGTACGACCGGCAGGCTACGGCTGACGCGTCCGCCGCCGATGCCGCCGCCGGGCGGGCCGAGGGGTACGCCGCTTCCGCCCGCGACTCCGCCGACCAGGCCGCGCTCGACGCCGCTGCGGCTCGGTCCGCCGCCGCTGAGGCCGAGCAGGCGGCCAAGGACGCCCGCGCCGCCGCCGACCGGGCGAACACGGCCGCGACCGAGGCCGAGCAGGCGGCGAAGGACGCGGACAAGTACGCGCAGGAGGCCCAGGAAGCGGCGGAGTCCGCTGAGCGGAAGGGGGCCAACGAGCAGGTCAGGAACGGTGCCGGGACCGGGACCGGCGGCACGTTCTACGTCGTCGACGAAGACAGCGTCGAGATCACGGGCACCCGGCAGAAGAACGACTGCGTCATCGACATCGGCTTCGGCGGCTGCACCGTCACGTTCGAGGTCACCTTCGACGCCACGGTCGACTTCTTCCTGTGCACCGACCCTGCCGTACCCGCCACCGCTTCCGGTTGCCCGTCCGAAGACACGATCCTGGTCAAGACCGAGCGCTTCACCGGCATGAAGAAGGACGTCACCCAGTACTTCAGCAAGCTCGACATCCTCCAGCAGACCGTCGTCTACCAGATCCTCAAGGCCGTCCTCGTCCAGGACTTCCTCGACTGCTGGCACGGCAGCGCGAGCGGCTGCGCCTGGGCCGCGTCCAACTTCATCCCCGGCAAGGCGTTCGCGAAGATCGCCGAGGCACTCAACGCACTCGACGCCGCGCTCAAGACCGGCATCGGCGTCGCCGACGCGTTCAAGGCGCTCAAGGCACTGGACGTGGACCCCGCCACGCTGGCCAAGATCGCGCAAGAGGTCAACATCGTCGAGGACGCCCTCACGAGCTGCCGCGTCAACAGCTTCCCGGCTCGGACGCCGGTGCTGATGGCGGACGGGACACGGCGGCCGATCGCCGCGGTTCGCGAAGGTGACCTTGTCCTCGCGGCGGATCCCGAGACCGGTGTCAACGCGCCCCGGACGGTCACCGACACGTTCCGGCACGACACGCGTCGGCTCGTGAACGTCTCTTTCGCCGACGGGTACGGACTGACCAGCACGGCCGGGCATCGGGTGTTCGTGGACGGCCGGGACTGGACGTTCGTGTCCGACCTGCGGCCCGGCGATCGACTGCGGGGACCGGACGGCACGTCCCGTGTCGTCAGCGCACTGCGTGACCGGGCGGATCTGGCCCCGCGAGAGGTGTACGACCTGACGGTCGATGGGCTGCACACCTTCTACGTGGGGGCCGAGGGCGTGGAGGGTGCTCCGGCGCGGGATGTCCTGGTCCACAACTGCTTGAATCTGCGGCTGCACGAGAACAAGCGTGGTGCCCACACGATCGGGGACCATGTCGAGACCACTCCTGGGCGGGCGCGTGCCAAGGCCGAGCGTGACTACCAGAGAAACCCGGATGGACACCCTGGTGTGACTGGTGTCTGGAAGGACCTGGACACGGCCCAAGCCGCAGTGGACGAAGCGATGAGGAAGTGGCTGACGGGCGGATCCCCGACTCAGAACAAGGCCAATCAGAAGCGGCTCCAGAAGTGGATGGCCCAGACTCCGCGCGACTCGGAAAGCCCGCTGCATCTCCTTTCGTTCAACGTGACACTGGACGACACGGCGTCTCTGGGGACGATCTACCATCGCGACGGCAGCAGTTGGCCCGCGCAGAACATCGTGTCCATGATCCTCAAGAGGTCAGAGGACAAACCGGGTTACATGGTGTACACCGCGTTCCCCAACGGCAAGAGACCCACGAGGTGACAGTGCGACGAGAGGACATCTGGGTCGACTTCGGGCTGAGCGGGCTCACCAAGTGGTTCACCGTGCCTTGGGGTGAAGCCACGGAGGACGAGATCGTCGCCGAGGTCGCGGGGTGGGGGGACGGGAGCTATGCGCCGACCCTGCTGGAGGACGCTCTGAGGCTGCGGAACTCGTCCATGCCGACACAGACGATCGACCTGTTGATGCGTGCGGCGATCGGGCTTCCGTACGAGCCGGACGACGTCCGCAGGGACGGGCGTACCCGGCTGGACGCGATGATCCGGATCTGTACCGAGCGGATTCGCTGTGACGACCCGTCGTTCGAACCCGCGCCGCCGGAGCCGGCGGTGGGTTCCCCCTTGTTGCGGGAGGCGGTTCTGGCGGAGATCCGTGCAGTCGCGCCCGCTGTGCGGGACGAGGTCGGCGCGCGAGGGAGCGAGGTGCAGGCCGCGTTGGAGCAGGTGGTTGCCGAGATCGATCCCGATCTCGGGTTCCGGTTGTTTCTCCGGGTCATGAAGGCGTACCCGGTGGCGATCACGGAAACGCGATACCTGCGTTACCACGAACTCGGTGAATGCTTCGGGTACAACGAGTTCGTCGTCGACGACGGGACGCTGCATTCTGTTCCGGATCCGGATTGACGGGTCCGGAGCCCGCAGGTGGCGCGGTGCGGTGCCGGCGGAATCGGACGCTTTGCCGAGGGTGTGACCTGACGGTTTCGTGGTTGTGTCCAAAGGGTCCCCGCGCGGTGGGAGCGGTGTCATGATGAAGGGCATGGTTGAGGGGGAAGCGCCCACATCGGGCTGGCGGGTTCGGTACGACGGGAGTCGGGGCGACGTCGATGCGCTGAAGGCGTGGCTGGAGCGGGAGGAGTCGCTCAGCGGGCTGGTGCGTGCGGGGGAGCTGCGGATCGTGGCGAAGTCCCGGCGCGGTGACGGGCCGGAGTACATGGGCTCGCAGACGGATCTGGTGCTGGTGGTCATCGGGACCGTCGCCAATCTCACGACGATCGGCGCCTCCCTGGCCGCCTCGGCGCGGGCCTGGCGGGACAACCGGGAGCGGGTGACGGGGGAGCCGACCCCGGAACCGACGGTGGAAGAGCTGGAACCCGGCCAGGAGTAGTCCGGTGAGCGGCTTCGACCCTCGCGGGAAGGCCAACCGGGCGCTGGTCGTCGGCGTCTCCGAGTACGACTACACACAGCCCGAGGACCCGGGCGGCGTACCGGGACAGCTGGGCGCCGTCCTGCACAACTGCAAGGGGCTGCGCGACGTCCTGGAGCGCGGCGGGGTGTTCGGCCACCGCGAGGTGATCGTGAAGCACTCGCCCTACCACGACGAGTTCCAGGGCACCCTGCACCAGGTCGCCCAGGAGGCCGAGGGCCTGCTGCTGTTCTACTTCGCCGGGCACGGCATCGTGAACACGCGGGGCGACGAACTGCACCTCCAGATGCGCAACGCCCGCATCGTGCACGGCGTCAAGGAGGCGTTCGTCAACGCCGTCCACTTCGGGCACGTCCTCGCCGAACTGGCCGCGAGCCGGGCCGAGCGGGTCGTGGTGATCCTGGACTGCTGCTACTCGGGCAACGCGGCCGGCATGCCGAGCGGCCGTCTCGGCGACGACCGGCGCCGCCGTCAGATCCTGCTGCTGATGAGCGCGCAGGCCAACCAGCTCACCGACCCCGGCGACCACCGCAGAGCGACGCCCTTCACCCACGAGCTGATCCAAGTCCTCGGCGGACAAGGCGAGTTGTGGCTCTCCGGGGTGTACGAGAGGCTGAAGGAGCGGATGCGCGCGGCAGCCGTCCGTACCGTCCACGACGGAGTGCAGATGCCGCAGGGGGTGTGGGAACCCGGGGAGGACGTCCTGCTGGGCGGCGACCCCACACCCGAACCGGCCCCCGCGCCCACCCCCGATGTTCCGCCCCCGGCGACGACCGCACCGGCCCCGAGTCCACCCCGGCCCCGGCGCGCCAACCCGCTGCGTCCCCTCCTGCGCACCGGCGGCCGGTTCGTCCTCACCCTGCTGCTCACGGTCGCCGCGACCGTCGGCGGCGCCGCCGGGATCGTCGTACTCGTCGCGAGCGGCGACCCGGGCTGCGCCCCGCCGCTGCACCTGCGCGTGCTGACCGACCCGGACCTGGAACCGGTACTGACGGCGGCGGCGAACACGTACACCGAGTCGGAGGACAACCTCCGGGACGGGTGCAGGAGGAGCGGGATCGGGGTGTACGCCGCGAGCGCCACCGACGCGGTGACGGGGCTGCGGGAGCGGACGAACCACTGGTGGCGGCCGACCGGGCGGGAGGGCGAGCCGCAGCCGCAGCGGGACATCGGCCCGCAGCCGGACGTATGGATCCCGGCGACCCGCACGGACCTCGAACGCGCCGCACAGGACCCGGACGACCAGAACTCCGCGCAACTGCGGGCGGAGGGCGGGCCGTTCGCGTACTCCCCCGTCGTCCTCGCCGCCTCCGGCACCGTCCCCGGACAGCGCACCGGCCGGTCGCTCGCCGCGATGGCCGCCGACCTGGAGACCGACGTACGCCGGCCCGACCCGGAGTCCACGGACGCGGCGCTGCTCGCGACGATGGGCCTGTACGGGGAAACGGCCGACGCACGCGCCGGCGAGCGCCTCGTCGCCTCCGCCGGACCCCCGGCCCGCTCGGCCGCCGACCTGCTGTGCGCCGCCTCCCCGGACCGGCGCAGCGCACTCCTCGTACCCGAGTTCACGCTGCGCAACGACGCCGACTGCCCCTGGGGCGGCCTCCAGCCGCGTACCGCGCTGTACCCGGACGACGTACCGGGCCTGACCCCCACGTTCGTCCGGGTGACCTGGACCCCCGCCGGCCGGGACACCGAGGCGCGCGACGAGGCGGTGCGCGGGTTCCGGGACTGGCTGACCGGCGACAAGGGGAAGGCGGAACTCGGCAGGTACGGGCTGCGCTCGGCCGACCCCGGTCACGCGCTGCTCGGCATGGCACCGAGGGGAGCCCAGGCCAACCTCGCCGACCAGGAGCAGTACACCGACGCGACCGCCATGAACGCCACCCTGGAGCGGTACCGCAACGCCCTCGGACCCGGCCAGGTGCTGTTCCTGCTCGACAGCTCCGGATCCATGGACGGCCTGTGGCGGGGGCTGAGCAGCGGACCCGGACTGATCCAGCAGTCCCTCGGCGGACTCGGCGGGAAGGACCAGTACGGGGTGTGGTCGGTGGCCGGGCGGACCGGCCGCACCCACACCGACCTGCTGCGCTTCGGACCGCACGCGCGCGCCGACGCCGTACGCGCCCTGGAGGCCGCGCGGAAGGCGGGCGCGCGCGGGGACCAGGCCGACCCGTACCGGGCGCTGCGCGACGCGCTGGAGTTCATGAAGTCGCGGGGCGTCGACAGCCAGCGTCCCCGGCTGATCGTGTACGTCACCGACGACGAGGACAACGACCGGCTGACCGGCCAGAACCTGGAGGACCTGCGGGAGCTGGCCCGCACCGCGGGGACACCGGTGACCATGGTGTCGCTGGCCACCGGAGGCTGCGAGGAGGGCCGGGCCGACGCGGTCGTCTCCGCCGCCTCCGCAGGACGCTGCCTGGACCCCGGGGACGACCCGGCGGCCTCCCTGCGGGACGAGGTCGCGCGCACCGGAACGGGGGAGGGATGACGCGGCGCGCCTGGCTCGCGGCCCTGCTGCTGACGGCCACCGCCTGCACCGGCGGCACACCCCCCGAACAGCCGGTGGCCGGAGCGGACCCGCACCGGATCGTCGTCGCCAGCGGCCGGGACGTCACCGACGGCATCCGCCAGCGGCTCATCGACGCGTGGAACGCCCGGCAGCCGCCCGGCGGCTACAAGGCGTCCCTCGTCGAACTCCCCGGCTCCGCCGACCAGCAGCGCGGCCAGCTCCTCGGCGCGCTCCAGTCCGGGAGCAGCTCCTACGACGTCGTCAACCTGGACGTCACCTGGGTGCCGGAGTTCGCCGCCGCGAAACTCGTGCGACCGCTGCCGGACGACGCCGTCCGCGACCCCGCCGACCTCGTCGGACCCGTGGACGCGACGTCGTTCTGGGCCGGGAAGCGGTACGCCGTGCCGTTCAACAGCGACGTCGGGCTGCTGTACTACCGGCGCGACCAGGTCGGCGGTGAACTGGGGCCCGTGGTCGGATGGGCCGGCCTGCGCGGCTACATCGACGCCGTGCGCGGCAGGAGCCCGGCCGGCTGGGAGGCCGGCTGGACCACCCAGCTCGCCCCCTACGAAGGGCGGACCGTCAACGCCATCGAGGCGTTCGCCTCCGCCGTCGAGGGGCTGCGGATCACCGACGACGACGGGCACTACCGCGCCACCGAGGAGCAACTGGCCAAGGGCGTCGCGGAGTTGCGCGACCGTACGGCGGACGTCCTGCCGCGCGCGTACACCTCGAACGAGTCCGACTCGCTCAGCGACTTCACGCGGGGCAGGACCACGTTCCTGCGCAACTGGCCCTACGCGTACCCCGCGTTGTCCAAGGCGTTCGGCGACGCTCTCGGCGTGACCCAACTGCCGGGGAAGGCGGTGCTCGGCGGCCAGAACCTCGCGATGACCCGGTCCGTGTCCGGGGAGAAGGCCGCCAGGACCGCCGACCTGATCCGGTTCCTCACCGACGCCGACAGCGAACGGTGCCTGCTGTACGCCGGGTTCGCGGCGACCCGGGAGTCCTCCTACCGGGCGACGACTTCCTGCACGTACGCCGACACCTCCGGCGCGCAGAGCCCCGGCGAGAACCCCGGCGGCTGGAGCCCGGAGCGGGAGCGGTTCGGCCGGGACGTCCTGCTGCCCGCCCTGCGCGCCGCCGTCCAACGCCCCCGCACCCCGCTGTACGGGGCCGTCACCCAGACGTTCACCGAGGAACTCGCGCCACTGTTCACGAGCGGAGCGGACCCGGGGTCGGTGGCGAAGGCACTGGACGAGGCGCTGAAACGCGAACTGCCTTGAGGACGTGATGGTGTCTCAGCCGGTCCGGTGCCGGTCGTGGAGTACCGCCAAGGCGTATGCCACGCGCGTGTCCAGGTGTTCCGGGCGGTGGTGGTAGACCGCCTTGATGCCCCGGAAGTCGAGGGCGGGGCGGGAGTGGGGGGCTCGCCAGCGGGTTCGTTCGGGGGCCTTCAGGTCCAGGTCGAAATCCGGGAGGTCGTCGAAGAGGAAGGCCAGGGCGAGGACGACGAGGGCGTAGAGGAGGATCAGGGGGAACGTGAGGACGTAGAGGTACCAGGCGTACGCGGTTCCCCGGCGGCCGGTGAGGGTGGGGGACGCGGGGAACAGGACCGTCCAGCGGGCCCGGCGCGGCCAGGGGAGGAAGCGGCGGGGGCGGTGCATGACGCGGGCCAGGGGAGTGGCGTCGGGCGCCAGGACGTCGTACACGTCCCGGTAGGCGTCCTGGACGCGGACGACGGTGCACAGGAGGGTGTCGCCGGGGGTGCTGTGCAGGGTGTAGAGGGGTGGTCCGGGGAGGGGGGAGGAGATCCGGGCCAGCGGGGTGCCGTCGGGGACGCGGGTCAGGGTCGAGCGCGGTATGTGGTCCGGCGTCGCGGGGCTGAGGTCCGGGGTGACGGCGAACGTGTACGGCACGGCGTGGAAGCTCCCCGCGTTTGAGCTGCGTCACTCCCGGGGTATGCTCCCCGACCCGATTGGCGGACCCGACCCCCCGTATGGCAGACTAGCGGGGTTGCTCGGTCGAGTGTTGATGCTGTGCGCCTCCCGCCGGGAGGACCGGAAGCGAGTCCCACAGTACTCGTCGCCTTAACTGCCCAGAAGGGCAGCGCTGGGGCGGACGTACGGGAATCTTTCGGGAAGTGCGGTGCGGTACCGGCCAGGGGCTTGGTGGAAATCCTCGTGGACGGATGGTTCCCCTTGGGAACTTTTGTTGGCGAGGGTGCGACACGCCCGACCGCGTGGGTCGGAGCGAAGAGCGGAAACCACCAGGTTCCGGAGCGAAGAAGAACAGGACTACTGAGTAGCCATGGCGGGACAGAAGATCCGCATCCGGCTCAAGGCCTACGACCACGAGGTCATCGACTCCTCGGCGAAGAAGATCGTCGAGACGGTGACGCGCACTGGTGCGTCGGTCGCGGGCCCGGTGCCGCTGCCCACTGAGAAGAACGTGTACTGCGTCATCAAGTCGCCGCACAAGTACAAGGACTCGCGCGAGCACTTCGAGATGCGCACGCACAAGCGCCTGATCGACATCCTCGACCCGACGCCCAAGACCGTTGACTCTCTGATGCGACTCGACCTCCCGGCCGGTGTCGACATCGAGATCAAGCTCTAGGGGACGGTGATCTGAGAATGGCTAAGCAGATCAAGGGCATCCTGGGCGAGAAGCTCGGCATGACGCAGGTGTGGGACGAGAACAACCGTGTTGTTCCGGTCACCGTCGTCAAGGCCGGCCCCAACGTCGTCACCCAGGTCCGTACGAACGACGTCGACGGCTACGAGTCGGTCCAGATCGCCTTCGGCGAGATCGACCCGCGCAAGGTGAACAAGCCCCTCAAGGGCCACTTCGCCAAGGCCGACGTCACCCCCCGTCGTCACCTCGTCGAGATCCGCACCGCGGACGCCTCCGAGTACACGCTGGGCCAGGAGATCTCCGCCGAGGTCTTCGAGGCCGGCGTGAAGGTCGACGTCACCGGCAAGAGCAAGGGCAAGGGCTTCGCCGGTGTCATGAAGCGTCACAACTTCAAGGGCCTCGGCGCCGGTCACGGCACCCAGCGCAAGCACCGCTCGCCCGGCTCCATCGGTGGCTGCGCCACCCCGGGCCGCGTGTTCAAGGGCCTCCGCATGGCGGGTCGCATGGGCAACGAGCGTGTCACCACCCAGAACCTGACCGTCCACGCCGTTGACGCGGAGAAGGGTCTGCTGCTCATCAAGGGCGCCGTCCCCGGTCCGAACGGCGGCCTCGTCCTGGTCCGCACCGCGGCCAAGGGGGCCTGAGGTACCGATGAGCACTGTTGACATCCTTTCGCCTGCCGGCGAGAAGACCGGAAGCGTCGAACTCCCCGCGGAGATCTTCGGCGTGGAGAAGATCAGCATCCCGCTGATCCACCAGGTCGTCGTCGCGCAGAACGCGGCTGCCCGCCAGGGCACGCACAAGACCAAGACCCGTGGCGAAGTCCGTGGTGGTGGCAAGAAGCCTTACCGCCAGAAGGGCACCGGCCGCGCCCGTCAGGGCTCGACCCGCGCGCCGCAGTTCGCCGGCGGTGGCGTCGTGCACGGCCCCCAGCCGCGCGACTACTCGCAGCGGACGCCCAAGAAGATGAAGGCCGCGGCCCTGCGCCACGCCCTCACCGACCGGGCCCGCCACAACCGCATCCACGTCGTCACCGGCGTGATCGCGGGCGAGACCCCGTCCACGAAGGCCGCTCGCACGCTGTTCGGCAAGATCTCGGAGCGCAAGAACCTGCTCCTGGTCGTCGACCGCGCCGACGAGGCCGCGTGGCTGTCCGCCCGCAACCTGCCCCAGGTCCACATCCTGGAGCCGGGCCAGCTGAACACGTACGACGTGATCGTCTCGGACGACGTGGTCTTCACCCAGGCCGCTCTCGAGTCCTTCGTCGCCGGCCCGAAGGCCAACGACATCGAAGGGACTGAGGTCTGAGATGGCTATCCGTCACCCCTCTATCGCCCCCAAGGCCGCGAAGGCCGCCAAGGCCGCGCGCGTCGCCAAGGCGAAGCGCCACGAGGCCGAGGGCAAGAACACCGTCGTCACCCCGCTCAGCAAGTCCTTCACGGACCCCCGTGACGTGCTGCTGAAGCCGGTCGTGTCGGAGAAGAGCTACGCGCTCCTCGACGAGGGCAAGTACACGTTCGTCGTGGCCCCCGGCGCCAACAAGACCCAGATCAAGCAGGCCGTCCAGGCGGTCTTCTCGGTCAAGGTCACCGGCGTCAACACGATCAACCGCCAGGGCAAGCGCAAGCGCACCAAGACCGGTTTCGGTAAGCGTGCGGACACCAAGCGCGCGATCGTGACCCTGGCCGAGGGCGACCGTATCGACATCTTCGGCGGTCCGACCGCGTAAGCGGGTCGGATCGTCCGATATCGGACGAGGACTGAGAAATGGGAATCCGCAAGTACAAGCCGACTACGCCGGGCCGTCGTGGCTCCAGCGTCGCCGACTTCGTCGAGGTCACGCGGTCCACGCCGGAGAAGTCGCTGGTCCGCCCGCTGCACAGCAAGGGCGGTCGTAACAACTCCGGTCGTGTGACCGTTCGCCACCAGGGTGGCGGACACAAGCGCGCCTACCGCGTGATCGACTTCCGTCGTCACGACAAGGACGGCGTGCCGGCGAAGGTCGCGCACATCGAGTACGACCCCAACCGCACCGCGCGCATCGCGCTGCTGCACTACGCCGACGGCGAGAAGCGCTACATCATCGCGCCGCGCGGCCTCACGCAGGGCGACCGCGTCGAGAACGGTCCCGGGGCCGACATCAAGCCCGGCAACAACCTGGCGCTCCGCAACATCCCGGTCGGTACCACGATCCACGCGATCGAGCTCCGTCCCGGTGGCGGCGCCAAGTTCGCCCGCTCCGCCGGTGCCTCGGTGCAGCTGCTCGCGAAGGAGGGCTCGATGGCCCACCTCCGCATGCCCTCCGGCGAGATCCGCCTGGTCGACCAGCGCTGCCGCGCCACGGTCGGCGAGGTCGGCAACGCCGAGCAGAGCAACATCAACTGGGGCAAGGCCGGCCGTAAGCGCTGGTTGGGCGTCCGCCCGACCGTGCGTGGCGTGGCGATGAACCCGGTCGACCACCCGCACGGTGGTGGTGAGGGCAAGACCTCCGGTGGTCGCCACCCGGTCTCCCCGTGGGGTCAGAAGGAAGGTCGTACTCGTTCGCCCAAGAAGGCGTCGAACAAGTACATCGTCCGCCGCCGCAAGACGAACAAGAAGCGCTAGGAGCGGGTTTAGATGCCGCGCAGTCTCAAGAAGGGACCCTTCGTCGACGGCCACCTGATCAAAAAGGTGGACGCCCAGAACGAAGCCGGTTCCAAGAACGTCATCAAGACCTGGTCCCGTCGCTCCATGATCATCCCGGCGATGCTCGGGCACACGATCGCGGTGCACAACGGCAAGACCCACATCCCGGTGTTCGTCACCGAGTCGATGGTCGGCCACAAGCTCGGCGAGTTCTCGCCGACGCGCACCTTCCGGGGTCACGTCAAGGACGACCGGAAGTCGAAGCGCCGCTAAGCGCGGATCGCATCAGACACGTAAGTAACTGAGAGGGACAACCATGGAAGCCAGGGCCCAGGCGCGGTACATCCGCGTTACGCCCATGAAGGCCCGCCGCGTGGTGGACCTTATCCGTGGCATGGACGCCACGGAGGCTCAGGCGGTCCTGCGATTCGCCCCGCAGGCCGCTTCCGAGCCCGTCGGCAAGGTGCTGGACAGCGCCATCGCCAACGCCGCTCACAACTACGACCACCCCGACGCCACGTCGCTGTTCATCAGCGAGGCGTACGTCGACGAGGGCCCGACCCTGAAGCGGTTCCGTCCGCGCGCCCAGGGCCGTGCCTACCGGATCCGCAAGCGGACCAGCCACATCACCGTGGTCGTCAGCAGCAAGGAAGGAACCCGGTAATGGGCCAGAAGGTTAACCCGCATGGGTTCCGGCTCGGCATCACCACGGACTTCAAGTCCCGGTGGTACGCCGACAAGTCGTACAAGGAGTACGTCGGCGAGGACGTCGCCATCCGTCGGATGATGACGTCCGGCATGGAGCGCGCCGGTATCTCGAAGGTCGAGATCGAGCGCACCCGTGACCGCGTCCGCGTCGACATCCACACCGCGCGTCCGGGCATCGTCATCGGCCGCCGCGGCGCCGAGGCCGACCGTATCCGCGGTGACCTGGAGAAGCTGACCAAGAAGCAGGTCCAGCTCAACATCCTCGAGGTCAAGAACCCGGAGACGGACGCTCAGCTGGTGGCCCAGGCCGTCGCCGAGCAGCTCTCCTCCCGCGTCTCCTTCCGCCGTGCCATGCGCAAGAGCATGCAGTCGGCGATGAAGGCCGGCGCCAAGGGCATCAAGATCCAGTGCGGTGGCCGTCTCGGCGGCGCCGAGATGTCCCGCTCGGAGTTCTACCGCGAGGGCCGTGTGCCCCTGCACACGCTCCGCGCGAACGTGGACTACGGCTTCTTCGAGGCCAAGACGACCTTCGGCCGTATCGGTGTGAAGGTCTGGATCTACAAGGGCGACGTCAAGAACATCGCCGAGGTCCGCGCCGAGAACGCCGCAGCCCGCGCCGGCAACCGCCCGGCCCGTGGCGGTGCCAACGACCGTCCGGCCCGTGGTGGCCGTGGCGGCGGTGGCGGCGAGCGTGGCGGTCGCGGTCGTAAGCCGCAGCAGGCTGCCGCAGCCGAGGCCCCCGTGGCCGAGGCTCCGGCCGCCGCTCCGGCTGCCGAAAGCACCGGAACGGAGGCCTGACCGACATGCTGATCCCCCGTAGGGTCAAGCACCGCAAGCAGCACCACCCCAAGCGGGACGGCGCTGCCAAGGGCGGCACGCAGGTGTCGTTCGGCGAGTACGGCATTCAGGCCATCACCCCGGCCTACGTGACGAACCGTCAGATCGAGGCCGCTCGTATCGCCATGACGCGTCACATCAAGCGTGGCGGCAAGGTCTGGATCAACATCTACCCGGACCGTCCCCTCACCAAGAAGCCCGCCGAGACCCGCATGGGTTCCGGTAAGGGTTCCCCGGAGTGGTGGATCGCCAACGTCAAGCCCGGACGCGTGATGTTCGAGCTGTCGTACCCCAACGAGAAGATCGCCCGTGAGGCGCTGACTCGTGCGGCCCACAAGCTGCCGATGAAGTGCCGGATCGTCAAGCGCGAGGCAGGTGAAGCGTGATGTCGGCCGGTACCAAGGCGTCCGAGCTGCGCGAACTGGGTGACGAGGAGCTTCTCGCGAAGCTCCGCGAAGCCAAGGAAGAGCTGTTCAACCTCCGCTTCCAGGCGGCGACGGGCCAGCTCGAGAACCACGGTCGGCTCAAGGCCGTCCGTAAGGACATCGCGCGGATCTACACCCTGATGCGTGAGCGCGAGCTGGGCATCGAGACGGTGGAGAGCGCCTGATGAGCGAGAACAACGTGACTGAGCAGACCGCAGAGGCCCGCGGCTTCCGCAAGACCCGTGAGGGTCTCGTCGTCAGCGACAAGATGGACAAGACCGTCGTCGTCGCCGTCGAGGACCGCGTCAAGCACGCTCTGTACGGCAAGGTCATCCGCCGTACGAACAAGCTCAAGGCTCACGACGAGCAGAACGCCGCCGGCGTCGGCGACCGCGTCCTCCTGATGGAGACCCGGCCGCTGTCCGCCACGAAGCGGTGGCGCATCGTCGAGATCCTCGAAAAGGCCAAGTAAGACATCCTGCGGGGCATTCCTCGCAGGACGGTTCCGCCAGGCTCGGCAGGGGTCTCGTACTGAGACCCCTGCCGGGAACCGGCAGACACACAGGAGATAGACGTGATCCAGCAGGAGTCGCGACTGCGCGTCGCCGACAACACTGGTGCGAAGGAAATCCTTTGCATCCGTGTGCTCGGTGGCTCCGGTCGCCGCTACGCGGGCATCGGTGACGTCATCGTTGCCACCGTCAAGGACGCGATCCCGGGCGGCAACGTGAAGAAGGGCGATGTCGTCAAGGCGGTCATCGTGCGCACCGTCAAGGAGCGCCGTCGTCCGGACGGCTCGTACATCCGCTTCGACGAGAACGCCGCCGTCATTCTGAAGAACGACGGTGACCCTCGTGGTACCCGCATCTTCGGCCCCGTCGGGCGTGAGCTGCGCGAGAAGAAGTTCATGAAGATCATCTCGCTGGCCCCGGAGGTGCTGTAAGCATGAAGATCAAGAAGGGCGACCTGGTCCAGGTCATCACCGGTAAGGACAAGGGCAAGCAGGGCAAGGTCATCGCGGCCTTCCCCCGCGAGGACCGCGTCCTGGTCGAGGGTGTCAACCGGGTCAAGAAGCACACCAAGGCCGGTCCGACCGCTGGCGGTTCGCAGGCCGGCGGCATCGTCACGACCGAGGCGCCGGTCCACGTCTCCAACGTCCAGCTGGTCGTTGAGAAGGACGGCAAGAAGGTCGTCACGCGTGTCGGTTACCGCTTCGACGACGAGGGCAACAAGGTTCGCGTTGCCAAGCGGACGGGTGAGGACATCTGATGGCTACCACCACCACTCCGCGTCTCAAGACGAAGTACCGCGAGGAGATCGCGGGCAAGCTGCAGGACGAGTTCACCTACGAGAACGTCATGCAGATCCCCGGCCTCGTGAAGATCGTGGTCAACATGGGTGTCGGCGACGCCGCCCGTGACTCGAAGCTGATCGAGGGCGCGATCCGCGACCTCTCCACGATCACCGGCCAGAAGCCGCAGGTCACCAAGGCCCGCAAGTCCATCGCGCAGTTCAAGCTGCGTGAGGGCCAGCCGATCGGTGCCCACGTCACGCTCCGCGGTGACCGCATGTGGGAGTTCCTGGACCGCACCCTGTCGCTCGCGCTCCCGCGCATCCGCGACTTCCGCGGCCTGTCCCCCAAGCAGTTCGACGGCCGTGGCAACTACACCTTCGGTCTCACGGAGCAGGTCATGTTCCACGAGATCGACCAGGACAAGATCGACCGCGTCCGGGGTATGGACATCACCGTGGTGACCACGGCGACCAACGACGCTGAGGGCCGCGCGCTCCTTCGTCACCTCGGCTTCCCGTTCAAGGAGGCGTGAGCATGGCGAAGAAGGCTCTGATCGCTAAGGCTGCTCGCAAGCCCAAGTTCGGTGTGCGCGCGTACACCCGCTGCCAGCGCTGCGGCCGTCCGCACTCCGTGTACCGCAAGTTCGGCCTGTGCCGTGTGTGCCTTCGTGAGATGGCTCACCGCGGCGAGCTGCCGGGCGTGACCAAGAGCTCCTGGTAGTCCCGTACTTCGGGATTCCAGAGGCTCTCGGTAAGCACTGGGCGTGTCAGGCGCCCCCCTCTCCATGCCGTAGGCTTGGGGGGTTGGGCGCCTGATGGTCGCCCGTACGACTTACTACGCCGTAGGTCCCCGCACCGCACCCGTCCCGCCACTGAGTGGGGAGAGGGATGGCGCATACAGGAAACCCCGGCGAGAGAGGCCGAAGGCCAATTCATGACCATGACTGACCCGATCGCAGACATGCTGACGCGTCTGCGGAACGCGAACTCGGCGTACCACGATTCCGTGACCATGCCGGCTTCGAAGATCAAGTCCCACATCGCGGAGATCCTCCAGCAGGAGG
Organism: Streptomyces saintjeani; assembly: GCF_055409605.1. Classification (NCBI taxonomy): domain Bacteria; kingdom Bacillati; phylum Actinomycetota; class Actinomycetes; order Kitasatosporales; family Streptomycetaceae; genus Streptomyces; species Streptomyces saintjeani. The sequence continues at coordinate 5,654,517 of NZ_CP189624.1, forward strand.
GCTTCATCACGGGCTGGAAGGTCGAGGACGCCGAAGTCGGCAAGAACCTCACCATCGAGCTCAAGTTCGGCCCGAACCGTGAACGCTCCATCGCGGGCATCAAGCGGATCTCCAAGCCCGGTCTCCGGGTTTACGCGAAGTCCACCTCCCTGCCGAAGGTGCTGGGCGGCCTCGGCGTGGCGATCATCTCCACGTCGCACGGGCTCCTCACCGAAAAGCAGGCCGGCAAGAAGGGCGTGGGTGGGGAAGTCCTCGCCTACGTCTGGTAGCAGAAGGGAACGGAGGAAACAGCTATGTCGCGTATCGGCAAGCTCCCCATCGCGGTTCCCGCCGGCGTGGACGTCACCATCGACGGCCGCACGGTGAAGGTCAAGGGCCCCAAGGGCGAGCTGACCCACACCGTCGCAGCTCCGATCGACATCGCCAAGGGTGAGGACGGCGTGCTGAGCGTCACCCGCCCCAACGACGAGCGTCAGAGCAAGGCCCTGCACGGCCTGTCCCGCACGCTGGTGGCGAACATGATCACCGGCGTGACCCAGGGTTACGTGAAGAAGCTCGAGATCAGCGGTGTCGGTTACCGCGTGGCCGCGAAGGGCACGAGCCTCGAGTTCGCGCTCGGTTACAGCCACCCGATCGTCGTCGAAGCGCCCGAGGGCATCTCTTTCAAGGTGGAGAACCCGACCCGCTTCCAGGTCGAGGGCATCGACAAGCAGAAGGTCGGCGAGGTTGCGGCGAACATCCGCAAGCTGCGCAAGCCTGACCCGTACAAGGCCAAGGGTGTCAAGTACGAGGGCGAAGTCATCCGCCGCAAGGTCGGAAAGGCGGGTAAGTAAGCCATGGCATACGGACAGAAGATCCTGAAGGGCGACGCCTACAAGCGCGCCGCGATCAAGCGCCGTCACCTGCGCATCCGCAAGCGGATCAACGGTACGGAAGAGCGTCCTCGTCTGGTCGTTACCCGCTCCAACCGCCACATCGTGGCCCAGGTGATCGACGACCTCAAGGGGCACACCCTTGCGTCGGCGTCCACCCTGGACACCTCGATCCGCGGTGGCGAGGGCGACAAGTCCGCGCAGGCCAAGCAGGTCGGCGCCCTGGTCGCCGAGCGTGCCAAGGCCGCCGGTGTCGAGGCCGTGGTGTTCGACCGTGGTGGCAACCAGTACGCCGGGCGCATCGCCGCCCTGGCGGACGCCGCCCGCGAAGCCGGGCTCAAGTTCTGAGCCGCTCGTAGCTAGCGGAAAGAGAGAGGTAATCCAATGGCTGGACCCCAGCGCCGTGGAAGCGGTGCCGGTGGCGGCGAGCGGCGGGACCGTAAGGGTCGTGACGGTGGCGCTGCCGCCGCAGAGAAGACCGCGTACGTCGAGCGTGTCGTCGCGATCAACCGTGTCGCCAAGGTTGTCAAGGGTGGCCGTCGCTTCAGCTTCACCGCGCTCGTCGTGGTGGGCGACGGTGACGGCACCGTAGGTGTCGGTTACGGCAAGGCCAAGGAGGTGCCGGCCGCCATCGCCAAGGGTGTTGAGGAGGCCAAGAAGCACTTCTTCAAGGTCCCCCGTATCCAGGGCACCATCCCGCACCCGATCACGGGCGAGAAGGCCGCGGGCGTCGTCCTGCTCAAGCCTGCCTCCCCCGGTACCGGCGTCATCGCCGGTGGCCCGGTGCGTGCCGTGCTGGAGTGCGCGGGCGTGCACGACATCCTGTCGAAGTCGCTCGGCTCGTCCAACGCGATCAACATCGTCCACGCGACGGTGGAGGCCCTCAAGGGTCTCCAGCGTCCGGAGGAGATCGCGGCTCGCCGCGGCCTCCCCCTGGAGGACGTCGCCCCCGCGGCTCTGCTGCGGGCGCGTGCCGGGGCTGGTGCTGCGTAATGGCCCGCCTCAAGATCACGCAGACGAAGTCCTACATCGGCAGCAAGCAGAACCACCGTGACACGCTGCGTTCGCTCGGGCTCAAGCGCCTGAACGACGTCGTCGTCAAGGAGGATCGTCCCGAGTTCCGCGGCATGGTGCACACCGTCCGCCACCTCGTGACGGTCGAGGAGGTCGACTGATCATGGCGGAGAACAGCCCGCTCAAGATCCACAACCTCCGTCCGGCCCCCGGCGCCAAGACCGCCAAGACCCGTGTCGGTCGTGGTGAGGCGTCGAAGGGTAAGACGGCAGGCCGTGGTACCAAGGGTACGAAGGCCCGTTACCAGGTTCCGGAGCGCTTCGAGGGTGGCCAGATGCCCCTCCACATGCGTCTTCCGAAGCTGAAGGGCTTCAAGAACCCGTTCAAGACCGAGTTCCAGGTCGTGAACCTCGACAAGCTGGCCGCCCTCTACCCCGAGGGTGGCGAGGTCACCGTCGAGGGTCTGGTGGCCAAGGGCGCGGTTCGCAAGAACAGCCTCGTCAAGGTCCTCGGCCAGGGTGAGATCTCCGTGGCGCTCCAGGTGACGGTCGACGCCGTCTCCGGGTCCGCCAAGGAGAAGATCACCGCCGCCGGCGGCACGGTCACCGAGCTCGTCTGATCACCTCAGGCGCCTCGATGACATGAGCGATCCCGACCGGGGATACCCCACAAAAGGGGTATCCCCGGTCGGTCGTTCCAGAGGGGGCAGTGTCGCCGGTAAGGTGGCCTGCGCTGTCTGTTATTCAGCACCGTCGTTAACCAACCGTCGAACCTCAGACCGTCACCCTTGACGCAGATGCGCGGGGGTCGCAGGAGGCACCGTGCTCACCGCGTTCGCCCGGGCGTTCAAGACGCCCGACCTGCGCAAGAAGCTGCTCTTCACGCTCGGTATCGTCGTGGCCTACCGGGTCGGTACCCACGTCCCGATCCCCGGCGTCGACTACAAGTCCGTCCAGCAGTGCGTGGACGAGGCGTCCGGCAACCAGAGCCTCTTCGGGCTGATCAACATGTTCAGCGGCGGCGCGCTGCTCCAGATCACGATCTTCGCGCTGGGGATCATGCCGTACATCACGGCGAGCATCATCCTCCAGCTGCTGACCGTCGTGATCCCGCGCCTGGAAGCCCTCAAGAAGGAAGGGTCGGCGGGTACCGCGAAGATCACGCAGTACACCCGCTACCTGACCGTGGCACTCGCCATCCTTCAGGGCACCGGTCTCGTCGCCACCGCCCGCAGCGGCTCCCTCTTCTCCGGCTGCTCCGTCGCGAGCAACATCGTCCCGGACCGCGACATCTTCAGCACCATCGTGATGGTCATCTGCATGACCGCCGGTACGGCCCTCGTCATGTGGCTCGGTGAGCTCATCACCGACCGCGGCATCGGCAACGGCATGTCCATCCTGATGTTCATCTCGATCGCCGCGACCTTCCCCTCCGCGCTGTGGGGCATCAAGAAGCAGGGCACCCTGGCCGGCGGCTGGATCGAGTTCGGCACCGTCATCGCGGTCGGCCTCGTCATGGTCGGCCTCGTCGTCTTCGTCGAGCAGGCCCAGCGGCGCATTCCCGTCCAGTACGCGAAGCGCATGATCGGCCGCCGGTCCTACGGCGGTACGTCGACCTACATCCCCCTCAAGGTGAACCAGGCGGGCGTCATCCCCGTCATCTTCGCCTCGTCGCTGCTCTACATCCCGGCGCTGATCGTCCAGTTCTCCAACTCGCAGGCCGAGTGGGCGACCTGGGTCACCCGCAATCTCGCCGACACGGCGGCGCCGGTGCACATCGCGCTGTACTTCCTGCTGATCGTGTTCTTCGCCTTCTTCTACGTCGCGATTTCCTTCAACCCCGAGGAAGTTGCCGACAACATGAAGAAGTATGGTGGATTCATCCCGGGCATCCGGGCTGGCCGACCGACCGCTGAGTACCTCTCCTACGTACTCAACCGGATCACCTGGCCGGGTTCGCTGTACTTGGGCCTGATCGCTCTCGTCCCGACGATGGCGTTGGCTGGTTTCGGGGCAAACCAGAACTTCCCGTTCGGCGGTACCAGCATCCTGATCATCGTGGGTGTCGGTCTGGAGACCGTGAAGCAGATCGAGAGCCAGCTCCAGCAGCGCAATTACGAAGGGTTCCTCCGCTGATGCGAATCGTCCTCGTCGGGCCGCCGGGTGCCGGGAAGGGTACGCAGGCCGCGTTCCTCGCTCGGAATCTGTCGATCCCGCACATCTCCACGGGTGATCTCTTCCGCGCCAACATCAGCCGGCAGACCGAGCTCGGGAAACTCGCGAAGTCCTACATGGACGCGGGCAACCTGGTGCCGGACGAGGTCACCATCGGGATGGCCAAGGACCGCATGGAGGAGCCGGACGCCGAGGGCGGTTTCCTCCTCGACGGTTTCCCGCGCAACGTCTCGCAGGCCGAGGCGCTCGACGAGATGCTCCGCACCGAGTCCATGAAGCTGGACGCGGTGCTGGACCTGGAGGTCCCCGAGGAGGAGGTCGTCAAGCGGATCGCCGGGCGGCGGATCTGCCGCGAGGACTCCAGCCACGTCTTCCACGTGACGTACAGCCCGCCGAAGCGTGACGGTGTCTGCGACGTCTGCGGCGGCGAGCTGTACCAGCGCGACGACGACTCCGAGGACACCGTCCGTACGCGGCTGGAGGTCTACCACACGCAGACCGAGCCGATCATCGACTACTACAAGTCCCAGGGGCTGGTCGTCACCATCTCCGCGCTGGGCAAGGTCGACGAGGTCACGGCGCGTGCCATGGAGGCGCTCCAGGCCGAGTAGGGCCCGGCGACTTCGCATCGGAGCCCCCGCTGTCCCTGAGGGACGGCGGGGGCTTCTTTGTGTGCGCTTTGCTGAAACATCAGATAGTCGTGGACATGCAAGATCCCGGTGGATAAGGTCGTCCCGACCAACGGGGGAAACGGTGGTCGGCAGGGCCAACTTCCGTATGCCCCCGTGCAGTTGAGCCGTTCTCGGCTCTCACAACGGGGAGAATCTCTTATGAAGACCGCAATCAAGCGCGCGGGCATCGTCGCCGCCTCCGCCGCCGTCGCCATCGGCTTCGCGTCCTCGCCGGCCATGGCGAGCAACGTCAGCATCAGCCTGCCGAGCGGGCGCGGGACGATGACCTTCATCGACGACGGTGACAAGTTCCGCGTCTGTGACACCAAGGTCGACGACCACGGGGTCACCGGGTACGTCCGGCAGCTCCGTGCCGACGGGCGCATCGTCACCATCCTGACCATCGACGACGGTGGCGACAACGGCTGCGACACGAAGGAGACCGACCTCCTCGGCCGCACGCCGCACGACATGGTGCTCTGCTGGAACGGCGGCGGCGCCTGTGTCGTCTCGCCGGTGATCCGCGAGAGCTGAGCCCCTAGGTTCCCTCCGAAGCCCCGGTCGAGTGCACCGACCGGGGCTTCGGCGTACGTCTGTGCGTGGGCGTATCCTGAGGTGCCGAAAACGACCGTGGCCCAGGAGGCGCAACCCAGCATGGTGCAGATCAAGAGTCCCGAGCAGATTGCCAAGATGCGGGTGGCGGGGCTCGTCGTGGCGGCGATCCACGCTGCCACTCGGGAAGCCGCTGTGCCGGGGGCGTCCACCCGCGACCTCGACGAGGTGGCCCGCAAGGTGCTCGCGGAGCACGGGGCCAAGTCCAACTTCCTCGGGTACGGCGGATTCCCCGCGACGATCTGCACGTCCGTGAACGACGTCGTCGTCCACGGCATCCCCTCCGACGAGGTCGTCCTCAAGTCCGGGGACATCATCTCCATCGACTGCGGGGCCATCGTCGACGGGTGGCACGGGGATGCCGCGTACACCGCGTTCGTCGGCTCCGGGCACGCTCCCGAACTGGTCGAGCTGTCCCGGGTGACCGAGGAGTCCATGTGGGCCGGGATCGCGGCGATGAAGCCCGGCAGCCGGCTGGTCGACGTCTCCCGCGCCATCGAGACGTACATCCGGCGCCAGCCGAAGCCCGGTGGCGGTCGGTACGGGATCATCGAGGACTACGGCGGGCACGGGATCGGTACGGAGATGCACATGGACCCGCATCTCCTGAACTACGTCGACCGCAAGCGCGGGAAGGGCCCCAAGCTGGTCCCCGGCTTCTGCCTCGCGATCGAGCCCATGGTGTCTCTCGGCACCCCGAAGACCGAGGTCCTCGCCGACGACTGGACGGTCATCACGACCGACGGCACGTGGTCGTCCCACTGGGAGCACAGCGTGGCCCTCACGGAGGCCGGGCCCCTGGTCCTGACGGCTCCGGACGGCGGCAAGGCGAAGCTGGCGGAGTACGGGGTGACGGCGGCCCCCGATCCCCTGGCCTGACCTCCTCCGCTCCCGCCCTTCGGGGGCGTGTGGGGCTGTTTGGGGGAAAAGGGGGGTTGGGGATCTTCGTTGGGGGGCATCCTTCTCGATTCGTCTTTCTGGGTGGGGTGACGTAGACTGACGCGTCGGCTTTCGTGCATTCGTGTGTCTGGAATGCGGCAGCGGAAGTCGATCAAGGTAGTCGATTCGAAGGGCGAAGCGTGGCCAAGAAGCAAGGTGCCATCGAGATCGAGGGCACTGTCGTCGAGTCTCTTCCGAACGCGATGTTCAAGGTAGAGCTCCAGAACGGCCACCAGGTCCTGGCCCACATCAGCGGCAAGATGCGGATGCACTACATCCGTATCCTCCCTGACGACCGGGTCGTGGTGGAGCTTTCTCCGTACGACCTGACCCGTGGCCGGATCGTCTACCGCTACAAGTAGATCTTGCCCGCATCCCGCTCACACGGGGTGGTGGCACTGACCCGGAGAACCTCAATCCCATGAAGGTCAAGCCGAGCGTCAAGAAGATCTGCGACAAGTGCAGGGTGATCCGCCGTCACGGCCGGGTCATGGTCATTTGCGAGAACCCGCGCCACAAGCAGCGCCAGGGCTGACCGCAACCCGATCCACACCCTCTGCATCCGCAGAATCTTCGCGCGACGCGAGCTGAATTGTTCATACGCAGGACCCAGACGGCCGAGGCCGTCTGACACCCCCGGTTCGGAGGCCGGGGACCCGGTTCGTACCTAGTACGGCGAGCTGGGAGGCGGTCCTGTGGAAGACCTCCGACGATCACCAGGAGCCATTTAATGGCACGCGTTTCCGGTGTTGACATCCCGCGCGAAAAGCGCGTGGAAGTCGCCCTCACCTACGTGTTCGGCATCGGCCGGACCCTCTCGCAAGAGACGCTGGCTGCGACCGGCATCAACCCCGACACCCGCGTCCGCGACCTGAGCGAAGAGCAGCTCGTCGCGATCCGCGAGTACGTGGACGCCAACATCAAGACCGAGGGTGACCTCCGTCGCGAGGTCCAGGCCGACATCCGCCGCAAGGTCGAGATCGGCTGCTACCAGGGTCTGCGGCACCGCCGTGGCCTGCCCGTCCGCGGTCAGCGCACCAGCACGAACGCCCGTACCCGCAAGGGCCCGCGTCGCGCCATCGCCGGCAAGAAGAAGCCGGGCAAGAAGTAGTCCTCAGCGGACAACGCTTCATCAGCGGTCTTCGCTGTAGGACCGACCACCTCCCCGTAGGAGTTTGTAGATGCCCCCCAAGGGTCGTCAGGGCGCTGCCAAGAAGGTGCGCCGCAAGGAAAAGAAGAACGTCGCGCACGGCCAGGCGCACATCAAGAGCACGTTCAACAACACGATCGTGTCCATCACGGACCCGGCCGGAAACGTGATCTCGTGGGCCTCCGCCGGTCACGTCGGCTTCAAGGGCTCCCGCAAGTCCACGCCGTTCGCCGCGCAGATGGCCGCCGAGTCGGCCGCCCGTCGCGCGCAGGAGCACGGCATGCGCAAGGTCGACGTGTTCGTCAAGGGCCCGGGTGCCGGTCGTGAGACCGCGATCCGTTCCCTCCAGGCCACTGGCCTTGAGGTCGGCTCCATCCAGGACGTCACGCCCACGCCGCACAACGGCTGCCGTCCGCCGAAGCGTCGCCGCGTCTGATCCGGGGCGCGACGGCCTCTCCGCTCACGCGGAGGTGAACCGCGCCGTCGCGTCTGATCTGACATACGGCTGCTTGGTCTGAGGTTTTCGGGCGGTACGACTCCTTCGGGTCGTATCGCCCGTACCCTTGTAGTACAGAGTCGGGCGTCAAATAGCGGGCGCCCACAACTGAAGGATTCACCACATGCTGATCGCTCAGCGTCCCTCGTTGACCGAAGAGGTCGTCGACGAGTTCCGCTCCCGGTTCGTCATCGAGCCGCTGGAGCCGGGGTTCGGCTACACCCTCGGCAACTCCCTGCGTCGTACGCTCCTCTCCTCGATCCCGGGTGCGGCGGTCACGTCCATCCGTATCGACGGCGTCCTGCACGAGTTCACCACCGTGCCGGGTGTCAAGGAGGACGTCACCGACCTGATCCTCAACATCAAGCAGCTCGTCGTCTCCTCCGAGCACGATGAGCCCGTCGTGATGTACCTGCGCAAGCAGGGCCCGGGTCTGGTCACCGCCGCCGACATCGCGCCGCCGGCCGGTGTCGAGGTGCACAACCCCGACCTCGTCCTCGCCACGCTCAACGGCAAGGGCAAGCTGGAGATGGAGCTGACGGTCGAGCGTGGCCGCGGTTACGTCTCCGCCGTGCAGAACAAGCAGGTCGGTCAGGAGATCGGGCGTATTCCGGTCGACTCGATCTACTCGCCGGTTCTCAAGGTCACGTACAAGGTCGAGGCGACTCGTGTCGAGCAGCGCACCGACTTCGACAAGCTGATCGTGGACGTCGAGACCAAGCAGGCGATGCGTCCCCGTGACGCCATGGCCTCCGCCGGTAAGACGCTGGTCGAGCTGTTCGGGCTCGCCCGTGAGCTGAACATCGACGCCGAGGGCATCGACATGGGGCCGTCCCCCACGGATGCCGCCCTCGCCGCTGATCTGGCGCTGCCGATCGAGGAGCTTGAGCTCACGGTTCGGTCGTACAACTGCCTCAAGCGTGAGGGCATCCACTCCGTGGGTGAGCTGGTTGCGCGCTCCGAGGCCGACCTTCTCGACATTCGTAACTTCGGTGCGAAGTCCATCGACGAGGTCAAGGCCAAGCTCGCGGGTATGGGGCTTGCGCTGAAGGACTCGCCTCCCGGGTTCGACCCGACCGCCGCGGCTGACGCCTTCGGCGCCGACGATGACGCGGATGCGGGCTTCGTGGAGACCGAGCAGTACTGAGTGGCTGGGGTTCGCCCCAGAGGATCTCAACGTGGAGATCGAGCAGTACTAAGAGCTCGGGCCATCCGGTTCGTGCTTGGGTGCGGGTGCGCTGTGCTTGATCGCGCAGTTCCCCGCGCCCCTGACTCCGAGCTTCGCTCGGATCTCCGACGGGCGACCGTCCGCTCGGATACTGACCCCGGTACCTCGTACGGCCGGGGCAGACACCTCAGGAGAATGAAATGCCCAAGCCCACCAAGGGTGCCCGTCTCGGTGGTAGCGCTTCTCACGAGAAGCTGCTTCTGGCGAACCTTGCCAAGTCGCTCTTCGAGCACGGTCGCATCACCACGACCGAGGCGAAGGCGCGGCGGCTGCGGCCGTACGCCGAGCGGCTGGTGACCAAGGCGAAGAAGGGTGACCTTCACAACCGTCGCCAGGTGCTTCAGGTCATCACGGACAAGAGCGTCGTCCACACGCTCTTCACCGAGATCGGTCCGCGGTACGAGAACCGTCCCGGTGGTTACACCCGTATCACCAAGATCGGTAACCGTCGTGGCGACAACGCGCCCATGGCTGTCATCGAGCTGGTCGAGGCGCTGACGGTTGCGCAGCAGGCGACGGGTGAGGCCGAGGCCGCGACGAAGCGTGCGGTCAAGGAGGCGGACGAGGCTGCTGCGACCAAGGTCGAGGAGACCGAGGTTGTTGAGGCGTCGGCCGAGGAGTCGAAGGACGCGTAAGCGTCTGCCGGGGGCTGTTGTCGGGCGGCTGCGGCTTCGTCGTGGTTGTTCGCGCAGTTCCCCGCGCCCCTAGGTAAGTCGGGTGGGCCTGTTCCTAATAGGAGCAGGCCCGCTTTTGTTTGGGTGAGAGGAACTTGCCGTGAGTGATGACGTGCAGGCCGGGTTCGTGCGGGTTCGGCTTGATCTTTCCTATGACGGTTCCGGGTTTCATGGGTGGGCCAAGCAGGCCGGGGGGAAGCGGACTGTTCAGGGGGAGGTTGAGGATGCGCTCAGGACTGTGACGCGGTCCGGGGAGGTCGGGTACGACCTCACGGTTGCGGGGCGTACCGATGCCGGGGTACATGCTCGGGGGCAGGTCGCTCATGTCGATCTGCCGGATGCTGTGTGGGGGGAGCATCGGGAGAAGCTGCTCAAGCGGCTGGCCGGGCGGTTGAGCAAGGACGTGCGGGTGTGGGGGGTTGCTGAGGCTCCGGAGGGGTTCAACGCACGGTTCGCGGCTCTGTGGCGGCGGTACGTGTATCGCGTGGGGGATCAGGCCGGTGGGGTCGATCCGCTGCTTCGGAGTCATGTGCTGTGGCACGACTGGCCGTTGGACGTCGCCGTGATGGATGCCGCCGCCAAGTCACTGGTGGGGGAGCACGACTTCGCCGCTTACGCGAAGAAGCGGGAGGGTGCTTCCACCGTGCGGGAGATCTTCGACTTCGGGGTGCGGCGGCGGGATGACGGGGTGGTCGAGGTCGAGGTGCGGGCCGACGCCTTCTGTCACAACCAAGTGCGGTCGATGGTGGGGGCGTTGCTGTTCGTGGGGGACGGGCACCGGGACGCGGGGTGGCCCCGGCGGGTGTTGGACGCCGGGGTGCGCGACAGCGCCGTACACGTGGTACGGCCGAACGGGCTGACGTTGGAGGAAGTCGCTTACCCGGCGGACGAGTTGCTTGCGGAGAGGCAGGTGCAGGCCCGTCGGGTGCGGGGGGTGGTGCACGTCGGTCGGTCTTCCCGGACGTGATGAAGATCTCGGACGTCTCGGTGTGCGGTCACGACGTGGCCGCCGCTGACGCCTGGGTCTCGCCGCGGCGGTTGATCTGCTGGAACGTGAACTCCGCGAGGGTGTCGCCCGCTGTGAAGACGGCCGTGTCGGTCTTCGTGACGTTCTTGCCGTTCGTGAAGCCCGAGACCGTGAAGTAGGCGTACCGGCCGTAGGAGTTGGTGGTCGAGCGGCAGATCGCGCCGTTGCAGAAGGCGGCGATGCCGTTGCCGGCCAGCGGCTTCACGAAGCTCTTGTCGTCCGCGTCCTTCTTCGCCTTCAGGGCCTGTGCCTCGGTGTCGAAGACGGCCACGCCGACCGTCGTCGCTATGCCGTCCTTCACGTAGGTGACGCGCATCAGGCGGGTGCAGCCGTTGTCCTTCAGGACCTTCGGGAGCGAGCCCTGGGAGCCGGTGTCGCAGGCGGGGCTGTCGGCGGACGGGCCCTTGCGGAACGTGCCGCCCGTGAGGGTGACCTGGGTGCCCGGGAAGAGGAGGTGCGGGCCGTTGGGCGCCGTGTCCTTCGCCTTGTCCGAGATGAACTCCTTCGGGTTCAGCGGCGGCGGGGCCGTCGTCGGCGCGAAGGAGGGTGCCGAGGAGGCGCTCGGCAGGTCGCCGCCGGCCGCGGGCAGGGACGACGTCGGCTTGTTCGCCGTAGCGCCGCCGTTCGCCGAGACCACGGCCATCGCCACGGCCGTACCGATCGCGACGGTCGCCGCGGCGCCGCCGCCGATCAGGAAGATCCGCTTGCGCTTGTTGCGCTTCTCCGAGGACTCCGCGAGGGCGGCCCAGTCGGGGCCGCTCGGGCCGGTGCTCTCACCGTTCCACGGCTGCTGGGAGTTCGGTTTCCACGGATCCCACTGGGACGGAGGTCCCCCCTGCCCATAGCTCATGCGCCGCATCCTAGACGGGGCGACACACCGGTGGGGCGGCCTCGGGAAGCTTTGAAACCCACTCACCCGTAGATGTCGTGTTTGGGTGTGAGGCAGTTCCCAGGGAGGGGGCGGGCAGGGGCGGGAGAGCTCGTTTTGACCCGCCCGTGGGAGCCCGGGTACGCTGGCTAGTCGTTGTGTATTGGCTTCCTCGTTTTCACGCGAGAGAGCCTTACCTAGGTTCCCTGGAGCAGTTTCCAGTGGGCGGCATACGGGCAGTGTTCCCGGCCATTGTCGTCCCCAACTGCACGATCGCTTCAGTGATGCCATGTGTCAGCACCCCATCCCTGAAGAAGAAGGCTGCTAAGTGCGTACGTACAGCCCCAAGCCCGGCGATGTGACTCGCCAGTGGCACGTCATCGACGCCCAGGACATCGTCCTGGGCCGCCTCGCCAGCACCGCCGCCTCCATCCTGCGCGGCAAGCACAAGGCGATCTACGCGCCCCACGTCGACACCGGTGACTTCGTCATCATCATCAACGCCGACAAGGTGCACCTCTCCGGCAACAAGCGGACCCAGAAGATGGCGTACCGCCACAGCGGCTACCCGGGCGGTCTGCGCTCGGTCCGCTACGACGAGCTGCTGGACAAGAACCCGGAGAAGGCCATCGAGAAGGCCGTCAAGGGGATGCTCCCGAAGAACACGCTGGGCCGTCAGATGCTCTCGAAGCTGAAGGTCTACAGGGGTGACCAGCACCCGCACGGCGCGCAGCAGCCGCAGCCGTTCGTGATCACCCAGGTCGCGCAGTAATTCCGGCCACGCAGACCATTCACTAGCCAAGAGAAGCTGAGGAAACACCGTGGCTGAGACCACCGCCGAGCAGCCGCTCGACAACGACGTCGACATCGAGAACGTCGACATCGAGAGCTACACCACCGAGTCCGAGGTCGTCCTGGAGGGTGACTACACCTCCGAGTCCCTCGCGGGTCGTTTCGGTGACCCCCAGCCGGCCGCCGGCCTGGGCCGCCGCAAGAACGCCATCGCCCGTGTCCGGATCGTTCCGGGTACCGGCAAGTGGAAGATCAACGGTCGCACCCTTGAGGACTACTTCCCCAACAAGGTGCACCAGCAGGAAGTCAACGAGCCCTTCAAGGTTCTTGAGCTCGAAGGCCGTTACGACGTCATCGCGCGTATCGGTGGGGGCGGTGTCTCCGGTCAGGCCGGTGCGCTGCGTCTCGGTGTCGCCCGTGCGCTGAACGAGGCCGACGTCGACAACAACCGTGGTGCGCTGAAGAAGGCGGGCTTCCTGCGTCGTGACGACCGTGCGGTCGAGCGCAAGAAGGCCGGTCTGAAGAAGGCTCGTAAGGCTCCGCAGTACAGCAAGCGTTAGGCTCCGCCGGGGGCGCCGGGTTTGTCTGCCGGTCCGGCTGTGGCTGGTCGCGCCCGCGCGGCGGAAGCCGCAGATCGAACACAGCCCCGCGCCCCTCAGGTGGCGGCTTCGCCGCCATCCCCGGGTGGCAGCTTTGCTGCCTGCCCTTTATCGCTTGTCCGAATGCCCCGGCGGCACGCCCGTGCTGTCGGGGCATTCGTTTATTGCTGCCTTGGGCGTATAACGGCACAAGACGCTCATAGGCTCATGTGATCGGATGATCTCCGTAAGTGACGCTTCCTCAGGAGGACAAGTGGGACGACTCTTCGGTACCGACGGCGTGCGTGGGGTGGCCAACGCGGATCTGACGGCCGAGATGGCGCTCGGTCTGTCTGTCGCGGCTGCTCATGTGCTTGCCGAGGCGGGTACGTTCGAGGGGCATCGGCCCACCGCCGTCGTCGGGCGGGATCCTCGGGCGTCCGGGGAGTTTCTCGAAGCGGCCGTTGTCGCGGGGCTGGCCAGTGCGGGTGTGGATGTGCTGAAGGTGGGGGTGCTGCCCACTCCTGCCGTGGCGTATCTCACGGGTGTGCTTGGCGCCGACCTCGGTGTGATGCTCTCCGCCAGCCACAACGCCATGCCCGACAACGGGGTCAAGTTCTTCGCCCGTGGCGGGCACAAGCTTGCGGACGATCTTGAGGATCGGATCGAGGCCGTGTACGAGGGCCATCGGCATGGCGAGCCCTGGTCGCGGCCCACGGGGAGCGGGGTCGGGCGGGTCCGTTCCTACGACGAAGGGTTCGATCGGTACGTCGCCCATCTCATCGGGGTGCTGCCCAATCGGCTCGACGGGCTGAAGATCGTCCTCGACGAGGCGCATGGCGCTGCCGCTCGGGTGTCGCCGGAGGCGTTCTCCCGCGCGGGCGCCGAGGTTGTCACCATTGGTGCCGAGCCTGATGGGCTCAACATCAACGACGGGTACGGGTCCACCCACCTCTCCAAGATCAGGGACGCGGTTCTTTCCCACGGGGCTGATTTCGGGATCGCGCATGACGGGGACGCGGATCGGTGTCTTGCCGTCGATCACACCGGGGAGGAGGTCGACGGGGATCAGATTCTTGCCGTGCTCGCGCTCGATATGCGGGAGCGGGGGGTTCTGCGGGCCGACACCGTTGTCGCTACCGTCATGTCCAACCTCGGGTTCAAGCTCGCGCTTGAGCGGGAGGGGCTGTCTCTCGTGCAGACCGCTGTGGGGGATCGGTATGTGCTGGAGTCCATGAAGGAGCATGGGTACGCGCTCGGGGGGGAGCAGTCCGGGCACGTCATCATTCTTGACCATGCGACGACGGGGGACGGGACGCTTACGGGGCTGATGCTGGCGGCACGTGTGGTCTCCAGCGGTAAGTCTCTCCGCGACCTCGCTGGTGTCATGCAGCGCCTGCCGCAGGTTCTGATCAACGTTCCTGATGTCGATCGGTCCCGGGTGTCCACGTCGGCGGAGCTGGCGGCGGCTGTCACCGAGGCGGAGCGGGAGCTGGGGGCGACGGGGAGGGTTCTGTTGCGGCCCTCCGGTACGGAGCCGTTGGTTCGGGTCATGGTGGAAGCGGCGGATCAAGGGCAGGCGCAGTCGGTGGCGTCGCGGTTGGCGGATGCGGTGAAGTCGGCGCTGGGGTAGGTGCCGGGTTCGGGAGGGGTGGGGCTGCGCGCGGCGGGGTGCGGGTCCGTCGTGGCTGGTCGCGCAGTTCCCCGCGCCCCTGAAAGACGGGGTGCGGGCCGGTGGTTGGGTGCGGGGGTGTCGTGGTTGCTCGTGCCCGCGCGGTGGTAGCCGCACATGGGTACAGCCCCGCGCCCCTGAAAGACGGGGTGCGGGCCGGTGGTTGGGTGCGGGGGTGTCGTGGTTGCTCGTGCCCGCGCGGTGGTAGCCGCACATGGGTACAGCCCCGCGCCCCTGAAAGACGGGGTGCGGGCCGGTGGTTGGGTGCGGGGGTGTCGTGGTTGCTCGTGCCCGCGCGGTGGTAGCCGCACATGGGTACAGCCCCGCGCCCCTAAAAACGCGGTGCTGTTCGATGGTTGGGTGTGCGGTGGTAGCCGCACATGTATGTGTTTCGCTGCTCGCAGCTGACCGCCGGTCCGCACCCAGTCTTTCAGGGGCGCGGGGAACTGCGCGATCAGCCACGGCGTGCCCGCAGTTGGCTACCTTCCCCCGCCCACTCCTTGCCTCCTCCACAGCCACTTCTGTACCAGCAGCGTTGCCACCCCCGCCAGGACGATGCCCAAGAGGTTCAGGAGGAGTTGGAGCGTTGAGCCCCAGGTTTGGCTGGGGTCGTTGTAGGTGAGGGCTACTGCCGCGTTTGCTGCTGCTGGGACTGTCGTTACCGAGATGGCCACTCCTACCAGGGCGCCCGATTTCGCTGATGTCAGGGAGAGGGTGCCTGCTGCTCCTGCGAGGAGGGCCACCACGAAGCTGAACGCGTCCGGGGCGTAGACGAAGGCCGTGTTGGGGCGGGTGCCCTCCAGGTCGGACTCGTGGAAGAGGTTCGCCGCGTTCATGAGCCAGCTGAAGGCCACCGTCAGGGTCATGGCTACGGCGAAGCCGACCAGGAGGGCGGTCAGGGCGCGGAGCGCCAGGCGTGGGGTCTTGCGGACGATCGAGGTCGACAGCGCCGCGAGGGGGCCGAACTCCGGGCCCACCGCCATCGCGCCGACGATGAGGATCGCGTTGTCCAGCACGACCCCGCACGCCGCGATCATCGTCGCCAGCGTGAGGAAGGCGACGTACGTCCAGGAGAGGGTCGACTCCTCGTGGGTCGCGTCGGTGAGGTGTTCCCAGAGGACCGCGTCCGCCCCCTCGCCCGGCGCCTCCGCTTCCGCCTTGTCCGCGCGGAGGGACAGGGAGAGGTCGATGTTCTCGACGGCGATGGAACCCGTGCGGTCGAGGCCGAGGTCCTGGAGGGCCGTGAGGAGCCCGTCGCCGGCCTCGCGGGCGACGTCGCACAGGACGACGTCACCGGCGGGGTTGCGGGCGGCGCCGGGGAGGACGACGAGGTGGGTGGCGCCCACCGTCTTCTCGATGAGGCGGACCGCGTCGTCCGTGGTGTCGGGCGGGGTGATGAGGCGCAGGTGCAGCATCGGCGGCTTTCAGAGTTTGCGCAGGTGCAGGCGCTGGACCTTGTGGTCGGGGCCTTTGCGGACGATCAGGGTCGCACGGCCACGGGTGGGGGCGATGTTCTCCAGCAGGTTGGGCTTGTTGATGGTGCGCCAGAGGGTGCGGGCGTAGTCGAGGGCCTCGGGCTCGGACACCTGCGTGTACTTGCGGAAGTACGAGTCCGGGTCCTGGAAGGCGGTGGCCCGGAGTTTGCGGAACCGGTTGAGGTACCAGCGCTCGATGTCGTCGGCGGCGGCGTCGACGTACACACTGAAGTCGAAGTAGTCCGCGAGCCCGACCCGCGTACGGCCGTCCGTGCCCGGCAGGGCCGGCTGGAGGACGTTGAGGCCCTCGACGATGAGGATGTCGGGGCGGCGGACCGTCAGTTTCTCGCCCGGGACGATGTCGTAGATGAGGTGGGAGTAGACGGGGGCCGTCACCTCGTCCTTGCCCGCCTTGATGTCGGCGACGAAGCGCGTCAGGGCGCGGCGGTCGTACGACTCCGGGAAGCCCTTGCGGGACATCAGGCCCCGGGCCTCCAGTTCGCGGGTGGGCAGGAGGAAGCCGTCCGTCGTGACCAGCTCCACGCGGGGGTGTTCCGGCCAGCGGGACAGGAGCGCCTGGAGGAGGCGGGCCACGGTGGATTTTCCTACGGCGACCGAACCGGCGACGCCTATCACGAACGGCGTACCCGACTGGGAACCCCGTTCGCCCAGGAACGTGTTGAGCGCGCCCCGCAGGCCGTCCGTGGCACCGACGTACAGGTTGAGGAGGCGGGAGAGCGGGAGGTAGATGTCCCGCACCTCGTCCAGGTCGATGACGTCGCCGAGGCCGCGCAGCTTCTCGACCTCCTCCGCTGTCAGGGACAGGGGGGTTTTGTTCCGCAGCGCGCTCCACTCGGAGCGGGTGAGGTCGAGGTAGGGAGTCGCCTCCGGCCTGTGCCGGTGGGCGCTCCGGGGGATCGGGGAGACCGGAGAGATCACAGTCCATTGTTAACGGAGTTTGAACGGGGCGGGGGGTGGGGTCCGTCACGCCGGGGGCGAAGTCGCGTACAACCGTTGCTGTGTGCCGGCTGTCCAACGGGGCACTTCGGGCTGCATGGGAGATGAGGGGGCGGCGGTATGCGTGGTGGGCCAGGCGTGGGGAGAGGGCTCGCGGTGGGGGCCGTGGCGGTGTTGCTGGGGGCGGTCGGGGTGACGGGGGCCGGGGCGGAGACGGCATCGCCGTCGCCGTCCGTATCGCCGTCCGTCTCGGCATCGCCGTCGCCGTCGGGATCGCCGTCCGCGCGGGGCGCCGCCGCTCCCGTGGACGTGCGGATGTCGATCGGCTTCCCGCCGGGGGACGTCGCTCCCGGCAGCCGGGTCTTCCTCACGGCCAAGGCGGCGATCGTCAGCGGGGCGCCGGCCGAGCTGACGGCGGTCTTCCGGATACCGGCCGGGCTGGAGTACTTCTCCGACCAGTCGGACCACGACGAGACCGAGGAGTGTGCGAACTCCGCCGACAAGCGGACCGTGACCTGTACGTCGCAGTACACCCCGGCGCACGAGCTGTCGTACCGGCTCCAGATGATGGTCGGCGACTATGTGAAGCCCGGCACCGACCTGCCGATCACCGCCACGGCCTCCACCGGTGACGAGCCGGACACGAACCCGGCCGACAACACGGCCTCGACGACTCTCCAGGTGCGCACGGGGGCCGACTTCGGGGTGAAGTGGTTCACGCCGAAGACGTCCGTGAAGCCGGGGGAGTCGGTCACGACGAAGCTGGTCGTCACCAACCACTCCGACCGGACCTCGCGGGGGCCCGGGGGCGTGGAGATGTCGGCCTACGGCCTGCTGATCTGGCCGTACGAGTCACCCGGGCTGCCCTGCTGGGCCGACCCCAACCACTGGATCTGCGAGTGGGAGGCGGGGTTCACCCCGGGGGAGAGCCGCACCTTCGTCTTCAAGTGGCGGTTCCCCGAGGAGAGCGCCGGGAAGACGCTGAAGGTGTCGGGCTCGACCCTCTTCGACGACGCCGACGACCCGGTCCGCGCCAACGACAGCGACGAGCTGGTCTTCAAGATCGGCAAGGTGTCCGGTACGCCGACGCCGACACCCAGCGCTTCCGCCTCCGTCTCCGCTTCTCCCACGCCGACCTCCACGCCCACGCCCGCGCCTGTGCCGTCGGGGCTCGGCGGTGGCGGCAACCTCGCGTCCACCGGTGCCGGGGTCGGGCCCGAGGTGCTGGGCGGGGCCGTCGGGATGGTCGTCGTCGGGGGTGCGCTGTTCGTTCTCGTGCAGAGGCGGAGGCGGGTGCGGTGATGCTCGGGCGGAGAGGGTGGGGCGCCGTGGCGGCCGGGGTGGCGGTGGTGTCGCTGGTCGCGGGGCCGGTGGCGCGGGCTGAGGGGGGTGCGGTGTCGCCGTCTCCCTCGCCGTCGTCGTCTTCCTCGCCGCCCGAGGGGCCGGGTACGCCGTCGCCGTCCGGGACGGGTACGGCTGGACCGGCGCCGTCCGTGTCGCCGTCGCCGTCCGCGTCCGCGCCGGTCGGGCGGGCCGAGCCTCACATCGACGCCACCACCCGGATGTGGCCCGACCTCGGGACCATCTGGGCCGGGGAGTCGTTCGGGATCTGGGCCATCGCCGAGAACCTCTTCGACACGACGCCGCGGCTCGCGCTGAAGCTGACGTTGCCCGAGGGGGTGACGTACGAGGGGAACACGGCCGGGCAGACGAACGGGACCTGTACGCCGTCCGGGGCGCGGACGTTGACCTGTCTCGCCGATGACGGGAACACCAAGCAGGTCATGGCGAAGATCAAGGTCAAGGCCGATGACGGTCTGCCGCCGATGACCGGCCTGAAGTTCACGGCGGTCGCGGACATCGGGGACACGGTCGATCCCAACCCCGCGAACAACAGCCTCGACTGGACGGTCACCGTCATGGAGAAGGCCGATGTCGGGGTCGAGTGGAGCATGACGCCGTCGGGGCCCGTCGCGGCCGGGACGGAGGTGAAGACCGTGTTCACCGTGACCAACCACGGGCCCGGGATCTCGCGGGTCGGGACCGTGAAGTTCTATCCGGGGTTCGACTACTGGCCCACCAGCGCGCCGGGGTATCCGCCCTGCTGGACCGATCCCGGGGTGATCATCTGCGACCGGGCGGGGGACATGGCGCCGGGGGAGACCTTCTCGTACACGTTCACGTGGAAGTTCCCGAAGAAGGCGGTGGGGACGACGTACCGGATGCGGGGTGAGCTGTACCTGGCCAGCCGGCACGATCCCGTCGCCGCGAACGACCATGCGGACGCGGTGTTCAGGATCGTGAAGCCGGGGGCTTCGGCCGGGCCCACACCGTCGGCGTCCGCCACGCCTTCCTCGCGACCCGCGCCCGCGCCTTCGGCCGCCGGGGGCGGGGGGAGTCTCGCGTCCACCGGAGGCGGGGGCGCGGTGCCGGTGCTGTGGGGTGCGGCGGGCCTCGTCGTCCTCGGCGGGGCGCTGTTCGCCGTCGTAGGGACCAGGGCGCGACGACGCGCTCTGGACGACCGGTAGAGAACTGGGGAGGAGCGAGATGTCCGTACGAGGGGGACGCGCGGCCGTTGCGGCGGGCGCGGCGGCGTTGGCGTTACTGGCGGGGACGGGGGCGGGAGCCTGGGCGGCGGACGGGGGTGGGCCGGGGTCTGCTGGGTCCGGGGTGGAGTCGGCGAGGTCGGTCGGGGCCGGTCGAGGGTCGGCCGGGGCGGAGTCGGTGCTGGGGCTCGGGTCGGGGGAGGCGTCGAGTGGCGCGCCAGTGCCTGGGGCGGGTACCGCGCCCGGGGCGGAGCGGGCGGGGCAGGGGGGTGCGGGGGCCGAGTCTGCCGGGGCCGAGGTCCGGGCGGGGGAGGCGTCGAGTGGGGCGCCGGCACCTGGGGCGGGGGCTGAGCCCGGTGGTGTGTCTGAGCCTGGGGCGGGCGCCGGGTCCGCGCCTGAGGCAGGGGCTGAGCCCGTGCCTGTGCCTGGTGGTGTGCCTGAGCCTGGGGTGAGTGGTGCGCCCGTGCCCGCGCCCGGTGGTTCGTCTGCGCCCGAGTCGGGTGCCTCGCCCTCGGCCGATGGGCTGCCCAGTCCTGCGCCGGATGCTGTGCCCGCTCCCGGTGCCGGGGCCGGGTCGGGTACCGCGTCCGCACCCGTCGACGTCGTATCGCGGCTCTATCCCGACTCCCCCTTCATCGCACCCGGCAGGCTGCTGGGTGTCCGGGCCATCGCCGATGTCGAGAAGGGGAGCGTCACGAAGCTCGGGCTCACCTTGAAGCTGCCCGCCGGGGTCACGTACGTGAAGGACCTCGACAACGCGAGCAACGGGGTCTGCAAGCCGTCCGCCGACGGGCGGAGCGTCAGTTGTGTGCCGGCCGGGGGGCTGGAGTTGTTGTCGGTGTACGTGCAGGTCAAGGTCGGTGTGGGGGTGGCGCCCGGTACGGAGCTGGCGTTCACCACGACCGCCGACATCGGGGACGCGGTCGACAGTACGCCGGAGGACAACGTCGCGTCGGCGAAGGTCACCGTCCGGGTGCCCGCCGACCTCGGGGTCGAGTGGACGACGGCGCCCAAGGGGCCGGTGAAGGTGGGCCAGGAGGTGCTGACCGAGGTGACCGTCACCAACCACGGCCCCGGGGCCGCGCCGCTCGACGCGGTCAGTTTCTGGATGGGCTTCGACTACTGGCCCGCCAAGGCGCCCGGGTACCCGCCGTGCTGGGCCGACCCGGGTGTCCTGATCTGCGACGTCTTCCGGGACCTCGCGCCCGGCGAGACGCTGAAGTTCGCCTTCACCTGGAAGTTCCCGAAGAAGGCCGCCGGCAAGGAGTACCGGGTGCCGGCGGGCCTCTACACGAGCAGCCCGCTGGACCCGAACCGGGCGAACGACAGCTCCGAGCTGGTGTTCAGGATCGCGAAGCCGGGGACCCCGAAGCCGACACCGACACCGACACCGACCCCGAAGCCCACCCCGACACCGAGCGCCTCGCCGTCGTCGATGCCGTCCCCGGCGGGCGGCAGGGGCCAGCTCGCCGCGACCGGCGCCGGGTTCCCCGTGGCCGGGCTCACGGCGGGTGCGGGTGCGCTGGTCCTGACGGGCGGCGCACTCGTCGTACGGCGGCGGCGTTCGTCGTAACGCGGTCTCGGGAGGTCTGTTCCCGCCGGGGTGCGAAAACCTGGCGGGAATTTCCGATATCGGGCACGCTGGACCCTGTTTCGGCGCTCGAACCGGCTTAGGCTGCCGCGCATGTGCGGAATCGTGGGATACGTGGGGTCTCGGTCGGCGCTCGATGTCGTGATGGGGGGACTGAAGCGGCTGGAGTACCGCGGGTACGACTCGGCCGGGGTGGCCGTGCCGGCGGACGGGGGGCTCGCCGCCGCCAAGCGGGCCGGGAAGCTCGTCAATCTGGAGAAGGAACTGGTGCGCCAGCCGTTGCCGGCCGGGGGGACGGGGATCGGGCACACGCGGTGGGCGACGCACGGCGGGCCGACCGACGCCAACGCCCACCCGCACCTCGACAACGCCGGCCGCGTCGCCGTCGTCCACAACGGGATCATCGAGAACTTCGCCGTGCTGCGGGCCGAACTCGCCGAGCGCGGGCACGCGTTGGCGTCCGAGACCGACACCGAGGTCGTCGCGCACCTGCTCGCCGAGGAGTTCTCGGGGTGCGCGGACCTCGCGGAGGCGATGCGGCTCGTGTGCCGGCGTCTGGAGGGCGCGTTCACGCTGGTCGCCGTGCACGCGGACGAGCCGGACGTCGTCGTCGGCGCCCGGCGCAACTCGCCGCTGGTCGTGGGGGTCGGCGAGGGGGAGGCGTTCCTCGCGTCCGACGTCGCCGCGTTCATCGCGCACACCCGCTCCGCGATCGAGCTGGGGCAGGACCAGGTCGTCGAGCTGCGCCGCGACCGGGTGACCGTCACCGGGTTCGACGGGGCGCCGGCCGCCGTCCGCCCGTACCACGTCGACTGGGACGCCTCCGCCGCCGAGAAGGGCGGGTACGACTACTTCATGCTCAAGGAGATCGCCGAGCAGCCGAAGGCGGTCGCCGACACGCTGCTCGGGCGGATCGACGGCGCCGGGTCGCTCGTGCTCGACGAAGTCCGGATCTCCGCCTCCGAGTTGAGGGAGGTCGACAAGGTCGTCATCGTCGCCTGCGGGACCGCCTTCCACGCCGGGCTCATCGCGAAGTACGCGATCGAGCACTGGACGCGGATTCCCTGCGAGGTGGAGCTGGCGAGCGAGTTCCGGTACCGGGACCCCATTCTCGACGGGCGGTCGCTGGTCATCGCGATCTCCCAGTCGGGGGAGACCATGGACACGCTGATGGCGCTGCGGCACGCCCGCGAGCAGGGGTCCAAGGTGCTCGCCATCTGCAACACCAACGGGTCGACCATCCCCCGCGAGTCCGACGCCGTGCTCTACACGCACGCCGGGCCCGAGGTCGCCGTCGCCTCCACCAAGGCGTTCCTGACGCAGCTCGTCGCCTGCTACCTCGTCGCCCTGTACCTCGGGCAGGTGCGCGGCACGAAGTGGGGGGACGAGATCCGGGCCGTCGTACGGGACCTCGCGCGGATCTCCGGGGAGGTCGAGCGGGTGCTCGAAACGATGGAGCCCGTACGGGAGTTGGCGCGGTCGCTGGCCGACAAGAAGACGGTGCTGTTCCTCGGGCGGCACGTGGGATACCCCGTCGCGCTGGAAGGGGCGCTGAAACTCAAGGAGTTGGCGTACATGCACGCCGAGGGGTTCGCTGCGGGGGAGTTGAAGCACGGGCCGATCGCCCTCATCGAGGACGACCTTCCCGTCGTCGTGGTCGTGCCCTCGCCCCGGGGGCGGTCCGTGCTGCACGACAAGATCGTGTCCAACATCCAGGAGATCCGGGCGCGGGGGGCCCGGACGATCGTCATCGCGGAGGAGGGGGACGAGGCGGTGGTGCCGTACGCGGATCATCTCGTACGGATTCCCGCGACGCCGACGCTGCTTCAACCGCTGGTCGCCACCGTGCCGTTGCAGGTGTTCGCGTGTGAGCTGGCCACGGCGCGGGGGAACGAGGTGGACCAGCCCCGGAACCTGGCGAAGTCGGTGACGGTGGAGTAGGGGGTCTCGGCCCGCCGGGGAGTCCGGCGGGCCGTCCTCGTGGGTGTCAGGCGACCGTCATTCCGCCGTCCACCGGCAGGACCGACCCCGTGACGTACTCCGCGCCGATCAGGTAGCGGATCGCCGCCGCGACGTCCGTCGGGTCGCCGACCCGGCCCGCCGGGACCGTGTCCGCCGCCGCCTTGAACTGGGCCTGCCTGGCGTCGTCCGGGAGGAAGGACCACCACGGGGTGTCGACGGCTCCGGGGGAGACCGCGTTGACGCGGACGGGGGCGAGTTCGGTGGCCAGGGGGGAGACGGCGCGTTCGATCGCGCCGTTCACCGCGGCCAGCGCGGTCGTGCCGGCCAGGGCCGAGCGGGCCGTGGCCGCCGAGAGGAGGGTGATCGAGCCCGTGACCTCGGCCCGCTGGATCGCGGACAGGTACGGGAACAGCTTGCCCTCGAACGCGGCGCGGACGTCGGCGAGTTCGACGTCCGCGAGGGGGCCGAGGCCCACCGCGCCGGGGCTGAACGCGAGGACCAGGTGGTCGATCGGGCCGGTCCGGGTGAAGAACTCCGCGACCTCGGTCTCGTCGGTGGCGTCCAGCCGTACCGCCGTCGCCGGGATGTCGCGCGCGGCATCCAGCCTTGCGGCGTCGCGGCCCGTGACGGTCACCTCCGCGCCGTCCGCCGCGAGCGCCTTCGCCGTGGCGAGGCCGATGCCGGAGGTTCCGCCCATGATCACAACACGCATGACAGTGCACCTTCTTTTCGGGACGTGGCGTCTCGTTTTTATATCGAGACGTGGCGTCTTGTAAAGTGGTGGGTATGACGGGTGAACGACGGCCGGGCAGGCCGCGCAGTGCGGAGTCGCGGGGGGCGGTGCTCGCGGCGGCGATGGAGGGGCTGTGGGAGCACGGGTTCGCCGCGCTGACCATCGAGGGGATCGCCGCGCGGGCGGGGGTGGGGAAGCAGACGATCTACCGCTGGTGGCCGTCGAAGGCGGACGTCGTCCTCGACGCGCTCCTCGACCGCGTGGAGGAGCGGATTCCCGTCCCGGACGAGGGGTCGTTGGCGGCGGACCTCGGGGCGTTCCTGTCCGCGACGTTCCGGGAGAGCCATCACCGTCCCGTTCTCGTGGGGTTGATGGCCCAGGCCCTGCTCGACCCGGTCTTCGCGGCGGCCTTCCGGGAGCGGTTCCTGTTCAGCCGCCGGGCGGTCCTGCGGGAGTTGCTGGACCGGGCGGCGGTCCGGGGGGAGATCGCGGCGGACGTGGACCCGGAGTTGCTGATCGACACGGTGTACGGGGTGCTGTGGTACCGGCTGATGCTGGATCACGCGCCGTTGGACGAGACGGCGAGCCGTGAGCTGGCGGGGTTGGTGGTGAAGGCGGCGCGGTGAGGCGGGGTCGCGCGCCGGAGCCGTACCCGTCCGGCGCGCGACGCGGAGCGGTCAGGCGATGCCCGTACCGACCCCCTTGCCCTCGTCGTTGGTGTTGTCGCCCCAGTACTCGTAGACGATGACGGTGACGGGGGTCTCCTCGATGTAGTAGTTGCCCTCGATCGACGCGCAGTGGCCGTCGTTGGACGGGTCGGACTGGATGAGCCAGACGCTCGTGCCGTTGTTGTTGCCGTAGACCTGGGCCCTGATGCCGCGCCCGTCCGACTTGTTGTCGCAGACGGTGAGCTTCTCGATGCCGGGCTGGCCGTTGAGGTCGGCGTCGAAGAACGCGGCTCCGCTGCGGTTGGTGGTGTAGACCCAGCCGCTGTTGGCGGACGCCTGCGCCTGGGTGGAGAGGCCCATCGTGGCGGTCAGGGCGAGCCCGGCGACGAGTGAGGCGTTTCTTACGGCTTTCATGGTTTCCTCCCGTTGGTGTGAAGGGCACGACTATCCCGGGAGGGGAGGGCGGCTGTCGTTGGCGGAGCGTCCACGCTTGATTGGCGAAGCGTCCAGGGCCGCGTACAGGCTCTTACGCGCCGCGTCCGCTCACGTCCCGCCACGCTCCCGGCAACGCCTCCGCCACGTCGTACGCCGTCGTCGGCGCGCCCTCGGCCGCGTACCTCCCCGCCAGGCCGTGCAGGTACGCGCCCACGCTTCCCGCGTCCAGGGGTGACAGCCCCGCTGCCAGGAGGGAACCCGTCAGGCCGGACAGGACGTCGCCGCTGCCGGCGGTCGCCAGCCAGGGGGTGCCTGTCGGGTTCACTCGTACGGTGCCTGTTGCGTTGGCGATCAGGGTGGTCGCTCCCTTGAGGAGGACCGTCGCCTGGTAGCGGGACGCCAACTCCCTTGCCGCTGACAGGCGTTCGGCCTCCACCTGGTCCCGGGAGATGCCCAGGAGGGCTGCCGCCTCGCCCGCGTGCGGGGTGAGCAGGGTCGGTGCTGTGCGGCGGCGTACCGTCGCCGCGTCCGCCAGGCGCAGGCCGTCCGCGTCGATCAGGACGGGGACGTCGTCCAGGGCGAGGATCTCCGCGACCGGGCCCGCGTCGTCGCCGGCGCCCGGGCCCGTCACCCACGCCTGGACGCGGCCCGCGTTCTTCGGGCCCCGGTCCGTGACCAGGGTCTCCGGGAAGCGCGCGAGGACCGCGTCCCCGGCGGGGCCGACGTACCGTACCGCTCCCGCGCCGCCCCGCAGCGCCCCGGCGACGGCGAGGACGGCGGCGCCGGGGTAGCGCCCCGAACCCGCCGCGATGCCGACAACTCCCCTTCTGTACTTGTCACTCGACGCGCCGGGCCGGGGGAGGAGACGGGCGACGTCGGCGTGCTGGAGGGCCTCGGCGGCGGGCTCCTCGGGCAGGTCGAGGCCGATGTCGACGAGGCGGACGACCCCGGCGTACTCCCGTGCGGGGTCGATCAGCAGGCCCGGCTTGTGCGTACCGAACGTCACCGTCAGGTCGGCGCGGACGGCCGCGCCGCGCACCTCGCCGGTGTCCGCGTCGACGCCGCTGGGGAGGTCGACGGCGACGACGGGGACACGGAACTCCTCGACGGCGCGGACGACTTGCGCGGCGTCCTCCCGCAACCCGCCCCGGCCGCCGATGCCTACGATCCCGTCGACGACCAAGTCGGCGTTGCGGACGGCGAGTTCGGCGCCGTCGGTTCCGACGACCCGGCCGCCGGCCCGCACCAACGCGCTGAGCCCTCCCTCGTGCACCTTCAGCGGCGACAACAGCACGGCCGTCACCCCCGCACCCCGCCGCGCGAGCCGTGCGCCCGCGTACAGCGCGTCGCCCCCGTTGTCCCCGCTCCCGACGAGCAGCACGACCCGCCGCCCGTACACCCGCCCCATCAACTCCCCACAGGCGACGGCGAGTCCGGCGGCGGCCCGCTGCATCAACGCCCCCTCGGGCACGCGGGCCATCAACTCGCCCTCGACCTGGCGGACGGTCTCTACGCGGTAAGCAGTACGCATGGGCCAAGTCTGCCTCGCCGCCGGGAAAAACCCCTTGCGCCTCCGCCGTGCCCCGTGGTTACCATCCCTCCGATGACTACCTCTTCTCTCATGAGATTGGGGGCCCCGTCCGCTCAAGGTGAGTGCTGATGGCACACCACCTCAAGGACGGCACCCTCTTCTGGCCGCGAGTACGCCGTTACGCCGTACCGCCCGCCATGATCAAGACCGCGACCGCTCGCCGGGAGACCGGGGACTGGGCCGGCGCCTGCGCTGCGGCGCGCGTGGAGGTGGACCTGGATCTCGGGTCCGCGAAACGGGCGTACGGCACGGCACCGGTGGCTCGACTCCGGGCGGATCTGAGGAACTTCGCGCCCGATCTGCTGCGCTGGCACATGCCGAGAACCGCACCGGACGGCCTCCTGAGACCCGCGCTGACGATTCCGCTGGCCCGGTACGACACGGACGGCCGGCCCCTGTGGCTCGTCGTCCGTACGCCGCCCGCGTGGGCGGACGCGGGCCAGCGTATGAGCCTCGCGCTGTGGGACGGCGATCTCGCCGGGGACACGATGGCCCGGCGCCATCCACACCCCCACCCCAGCCGACGTTTCCGCCTCGACCTGCACCGGCATCTGTGGGACGCCCGCAGGGCCGGTGAACTGGCGGAACGCTCGTCCGCCGACGACCAGCACGCGACGCGCCGCTGGCTCGCCGAGGCCGCGCTCCTGCTGGACGCCGAGGGGCTTCCGGCGGGGCCGGTGGAAGTGCGGGCGGGTGGGCGGCGGAGGGTGGTGGATACGCGGGAACCGCCGCCGGGGGGTGGGGAGTTCGCGCGGTACGGTGAACCGGGCGGCGGGGTGCGGGGGTTCGCGTCGCACGTCGAACAGGCAGGCGGTGTGGGCGAGTTCGCGTCGTGCGTCGAACCGCCGGGCCACGCAAGCGAGTTCGCGTCGTACCCCGGATCGCCGGGCCGCCCGAGCGGGTTCGCTTCGTACGTCGAACTGCCCCATTCCGTACGGGAGTTCACGCCTCCCCAGCGCACCCTCCCCCTCCCCCTCCTCCCCGACGCCTCCACCCACCCCCTCCCCGACCTCGTCCTCCTCCGTGCGGGTGTCATCGACGCCGGTGACCTGCATCCGCTCGTCGCCGACGCGTTGGCTCCCGGGTGCCCCCGTCCCGCCGGCCCGCCGCCCGATCAATCGCACCGCTTCGTCGACTGCCGGGGCGAGCGGCACCGTATCGGCTTCGTCGGGGGTGTGCTCGCGCCGCTCGATCACGCGCCCGAACAGCTCCGCAGGGAGGAGCTGTTGATGGCGTTGACCGGAACTCCCTTGCCCTGTCTGCGTGTTATCGACGAGGCGCACCGTCGGCCCGACTGTCTGACCGGCGTCCGGGAGCGGCTGGAGCATGGGGACACCGCCGGTGCGCTCGACGTCGTGGAGGAACTCCTCGGTCCTGGCGCCGTGTTGAGGGACGGCCCGCTCAAGGACGCGTTGGCGGAGGCGGCCGAGCGGCAGGTCGTGTACGGGCTGTACCGGGCGGGGTTGAGCGAGGACGCGCCCGAGCGTACGCGGGAGGGGTGGACCGGGCGGAGGCGCCGGCCTCGACGGTACTCGCGGCGGCCTCAGCCCAAGAAGTAAGCCCAAGAAGCAAGCCCGAGAAGTAAGCCCCGCCCCGCTGTTCAGCTCCTCCCTTTCCGGTCCGAGTGGACCCCTTCTCCCCGAAACGGTGATCGCCCATGCCTGAAAACTCCCAACTCTCCCTCGCCGACGACCTGTTGGCACTCCTCTCCGACACTCGTACCGAACCCCGCCCCGACATGCAGCTGGAGGCGTTGACGCTCGCCGTCGCCGCCGACCTCCCCGTCCTCCTCTGGGGCGAGCCCGGTATCGGCAAGACCGCCGCCCTCAACCAGCTCGCCGAGTCCCTCGGGCTCCCCCTCACGACCGTCATCGCCAGCGTCCACGAACCCTCCGACTTCTCGGGGCTGCCCGTCGTCGGCGACGACCCCGCCGTCCAGGGCGTCCCCATGGCCCCGCCCGACTGGGCGGTCCGGCTGGTGCGTGCCGGGAAGGGGCTGCTCTTCCTGGACGAGCTCTCCACCGCGCCGCCCGCCGTCCAGGCCGCGCTGCTGCGGCTCGTGCTGGAGCGGCGGATCGGTACCTTGCGGCTGCCGGCCGGCGTACGGATCGTGGCCGCCGCGAATCCGAGGTCCTCGGCGGCGGACGGGTGGGAGCTGAGCGCTCCGCTCGCGAACCGGTTCGTGCACCTTCAGTGGGCGCACGATCACGAGGTCGTCGTGCGGGGGCTCGGCGGGACGTGGCCGCGTGCGAGCCTTCCCGTGCTCGACGCCGGGCGGCTGGCCGAGGCGGTCGAGTACGCGCGGCGCGCGGTGTGCGGGTTGCTGGAGGTGCGGCCCAAGCTGGTGCACCAGTTGCCGAGCGCGGAGACCCGGCGGGGCGGTGCGTGGCCCTCGCCGCGCAGTTGGGACATGGCGCTGCGGCTGATCGCGTTCGCGCGGGCCGCGGGGTCCTCCCGGGAGGTGCTGTCGTTCCTCGTCCGGGGAACCGTCGGCGACGGGCCCGGCCTCGAACTCCTCGCCTGCGTCGACCGCATGGACCTGCCGGACCCGGAAACGGTCCTCGCGGACCCGATGAACGCCGAGCTGCCCCGCCGGGGCGACCTCCGCCAGGCCGTCCTGGACGGCGTCGTCGAGGCGGTCCGCAACCGTCCGACCCGGGCCCGGTGGGACTCGGCATGGTCGGTACTGGTGCGTGCGCTGGAGACGGGGGCACCGGACCTGATCGTCGTCCCGGCGACGACGCTGGCCTCGCTGCGGCAGGAGGAGTGGGAGGTGCCGGGGGAGATCGAGCGGCTGGCGGGGGTGGTGGAGCTGTCGCGGGGTGCGGACCGGGTGATGGCACGGGTGAAGGGCAAGGAGACGGCGGGGGTGGGGCGTTGAGGGGGGAGATGGGGGGCGTGGCTTCGGCGCCGGATCAGGGCCGGGTGGAGGATCAGGTGGCGAGCGGGACTCGTACGCCGGGTCACCCGGCGGGTGTGCCCCCGACGCCGGGCCACCTGGCAGGTGTGACCTCGACGCCGGACCAGGCCCGTACGCCGGACCAGGTGGCGACCCCGACGCCGGACCAGCCCCGTACCCCGGGCCACCCGACGAGCCCGCCCCCGGCGCCGGACCACACCCCCACCCCGGCCCCGGCAACCACCCTGCCCGCAACGCCAGTTCGCGTCCTCACCCCCGTACCGCCCCGCCCCCTCGACACCGACAAGCTCTACACCGCCCGCCTCCAAGCCGCCCGTGCCCGGCCCTACCTCGCCTCGGCGCTCTTCGCGCTGCACGTCGTCGCGTCGGACACCGTGCCGACGATGGCCGTGGACGGGTACTGGCGGTGCTACGTGTCGCCGGGGTTCGTGGAGCGGATGCCGGTGGAGGAGCTGGCCGGGGTGTGGGTGCACGAGGTGTCGCATCTGCTGCGGGACCATCACGGGCGCGGTGACCGGTTCGCGAAGGAGCGGGGGCTCGACGGGCCGGGGGAGCGGCTGCGGATGAACATCGCGGCGGACATGGAGATCAACGACGACATCTACGGGGACGGGCTGGAGTGCCCGAAAGGCGCGGTGACGCCCGCCAGGCTGGAGCTGCCGGAGGGGCTCCTCATGGAGGAGTACCTGCGCCGGTTCCAGCTCAAGACGTACGACAGCGATGTCGCCTGGCTCGACTGCGGCAGCGGCGCGGACGGCCGTCGGCGCGGCTGGGACCTCGGCGCGGCCGGTGCCGACGGGCTCACCGCGCAGCAGCGGGACGCCGTACGGTACCGGGTCGCCCAGGCGATCAAGGGCCGCCCCGGGGACGCGCCGGAGGGCTGGAAACGCTGGGCGGAAGACGCCTTCCACCCGCCCCAGCCCTGGCTGCGCCTCCTCGGCGCGGCGTTGCGCTCCGCCGTCTCCGGCGCGGGCGCGGGCCAGGACTACACGTACGGCCGTCCGTCGCGCCGCGCGTCCGCCCTCCCCGGCATCGTCCTGCCCAGCCTCCGCCGCCACCCGCCCCGCGTCGCCGTCGTCATCGACACGTCCGGCTCGGTCAGCGACGCGGAACTCGGCAGCGCGCTCCTCGAAGTCGCCGCGATCACCCGGGCGGTGGGCGGACGCCGGGACCTGGTCACGGTCGTGGCCTGCGACGCGGCGGCCCACGTCGCCCACCCCCTCTGCCGGGCGGAGGACATCCCCCTGATCGGGGGCGGCGGCACGGACCTCTGCGCGGGCTTCACGGCGGCCCTGCGCACCCGCCCCGACGTGGTGGTGGCCCTGACGGACGGCCAGACCCCGTGGCCGCCCCAACCCCCGTGCCGCACGGTCGTCGGCCTCTTCCCCCGTACGGGGCGGGGCAGTTGGCGCGAGACGGACCCCGAGTACGTCCCGGACAGGCCGCCGGAGTGGGCGAAGGTGGTGGAGATCGGGTGAGCGGCCCCACCCCTACCCCTCCGCGATCACCACCGCCGAAGCCACCCCCGCGTCATGGCTCAGCGACACATGCCACCCCGTCACCCCCAGCGCCTCGGCCCGTGCCGCCACGCTCCCCCTCACCCGCAGCCGGGGCTGCCCGCTGGGCTCGACGTACACCTCCGCGTCGGTCCACAGCAGCCCCCCGGGCGCTCCCAGCGCCTTCGCCAGCGCCTCCTTCGCCGCGAAGCGGGCCGCGAGGGAGGCCGGGCCCCGGCGTTCGCCGTTCGGGAGGAGGAGTTCGCTGTCCAGGAAGAGGCGCGCGGCGAGACCCGGCGTGCGCTGTAGGGACGCCGCGAAGCGTTCGATCTCGGCCACGTCGATGCCGACTCCGATGATGCTCATGCCGAGCACTTTAGGGTTCGCCCCGGCTGTTACTCTGCGGCGTCTTGAAACAGATGTACGAATCAGGCCAGGGGTGGGGACAGAGTGGGCGGCGCAGAGCCGAGTTTCGACACGTACGACAACACGCCCGAGTTGATCCCCTTGCGGGACGCGGCGTACGCGGGGGACTGGGCCGCCGTGCGGGCGTTCTTCGGGCGGCTGGGCAGCGTCGACGACATGATCACCGCGCTCAACTCCGTCGCCGAGACACCCGGCGTCGAGCGCTGGCTGGAGCGCGCCGCCGCCGACTTCCCCGCCGACCCCCTGCCGAGGACCATCCTCGCCAAGCGGTACGTGATCATCGGCTGGGACATCCGCAGCGCCGCGCTCGCGAAGGACGTGTCCCGGGACCAGTTCGAGCAGTTCCACGCCTGGCTGCGGCGGGCGGAGCAACTGCTCATCCAGGTCTGCGCGGAACAGCCTTCGTACGCCCCGGCCTGGTACATCCGCATCACCCTCGCCCGCGGCCTGGAACTCGGCGCCACCGAGGCCCGCCGCCGCTACGACCGCCTGCGCGCACACCACCCGCACGTGTACGGCGCCCAGGCCGCCCTCCTCCAGCAGCTCTGCCCGAAGTGGGGCGGCACCTGGGAGGAGGCGCACGCCTTCGCCGCCGAAGCGACCCGCGAGGCCCCCGACGGCGCCCCGACCGGCGTCCTCGTCGCCGACGCGCACATCGAGCACTGGCTGTCGCTGGACGAGAAGGGCGCACCGTACCTGCGCGGCACGACCGTCCTCCAGGACCTGCGCAACGCCGCCGCCATCTCCGTACGGCACCCGGCGTACCGCCCCGGCCTCTCCAGCGTCTTCGCGCACAGCACCTTCGCGATGGCCTTCTCCCTCGGCGGCCACCACGCCGACGCGGCCCCCCACTTCGCCGAACTCGGCGACCGGGCCGCCGAGTTCCCCTGGTCCTACCTGTCCGACCCGAAGGCCGCGTTCCGCAGGTACCGCAAGTCCGCGCGAGAGGCGGTCGCCCGATGAACAGCACGGTCACGCAGGGCATCCCGACCCTCTACGCACCCGGCACGTCGTCCGAGATCACCGCCGGCCTCATGTTCCGCGTCGGCCGGGCCGACGAGACCCTCGCCACCGCCGGCCTCACCCACCTCGTCGAACACCTCGCGCTGCACCGCCTCGGCCTGTCCGACCTGCACTACAACGGCGCGACGGCGAACACCTACACCCTCTTCCACGTCACCGGCACCGAGGCCGAGGTCGTCACGTACCTCAACAGCGTCTGCGCGTCCCTGCGCGAACTGCCGCTGGAGCGGCTGGAGACGGAGAAGGAGATCCTGCGTACGGAGGCGGCGGGGCGCGGCGGGTCCTCGCAGCTGCCGCTGTGGCGGTACGGGGCGCAGGGCTACGGCCTCAGCAGCTACACCGAGCTGGGCACCTGGAGCCTCACGCCGGACGCCGTCCGCTACTGGGCGCAGACCAGGTTCACCCGCGACAACGCGGTCCTCTGGCTCACCGGCGACCACGTCCCCGCCGGCCTCGACCTCACCCTCCCGCCAGGCACCCGCATCCCCGCGCCGCCCGCCTCCGACGCCCTGCCCGTCACCCCGGCGTACGTCCACGGCGACGACGGCACGGTCGTCCTGTCCGCCGTGGTCCGCCGCTCCGCCGCCGCCATGGTCTTCGCCGACCTCTTCGGCCGCGCCCTCTTCCACGACCTGCGCCAGGAGGGGGGTTACTCGTACCAGGCGGACGCGGACTACTCCGTACGGGACGCGACGCACGCCACGATCACCGCGTACGCCGACGCGCTCCCGAAGAAGCAGGACGCCGTGATCGGCGGCTTCGTCGACACGCTGGCCCGCCTGCGCGCGGGCACGTTCACCCAGCAGGAACTGGACTCGTCCCGCGCGCGTGTCGCCAAGCAGTACGACGACCCCGGCGCGGGCCTCCTCCCCGGCAACGCGCTCGGCATCCTGCTGGGGCGTCCGGTGACGACGGTCGGGGAACGCCGGGCGGAGCTGCGTGCCGTAACCCTCGCGGACGTCCACGAGGTCGCCCAGGAGACCTGGTCCAACGCGCTGATGCAGGTGCCGGGGCGGGGCGTCGACTGGGCGGGCTTCACCCTGGCCCCGCAGTACTCGTCGACGACGGTCACCGGTACGACGCACCCCTCACCGGACGGCGTGACCCTGACGATCGGCCCGGACGGCGTCTCGCTGACCACCCCCCGGGGCCCGGTCACCGTCCACTACGCCACCTGCGCCGCCATGACCACCCGCCCGGACGGCTCCCGCTCCCTCACGGGCCACGACGGCTTCTCGGTGACGGTGGAACCGACCCTCTACAAGGGCGTGACCCCGGACCGCATCGCGGCGATCGACGCGGCGATCCCGTCCCACCTGGTGGTCCACCTCCCGCCACGCGACCCCGCGAACATCCCCCAACCCCGGCGGACGGCTCCGTCTGCACCCGGGAAGTCCACCCCAGGGTGGACGCTGGGCCTGTGGGCGGTCGGCCTGCTCGCCGCGTTCTGGGCGCTGCTGGCGGTGATCATCACAGCGGACAGCACGTCCACGGCGGACGTGATCGTGACGGTGTGGATCATGTGGGTGCCCATGGCGGCGGGGACGGTGGCGCTGTACCAGGCGAGACGCCTACGCCGCTGATGACGGACCCTACGCGGCGTCCCGTACGTCCAAGGGCTCACCGGCGACGCTCTCCGGCTCGTCCGCCGAAGGCGCAGGCGCCCGGGGAGGCAGTGACACCGCCTCCGCCGCGGCGCCCGCCGCGAGGAGCTCACGCATAGAAACAACCGGCACGGACATGGACGCCTCCAGCGGGTCGGGGGCGAGCGTGGATGGTTACTTAGGTAGACCTAACCACGAGCTGGATACCATATGACCACGCCCGGCGCCGGGGACGCAATATTTTGCCGACATCGCGTCGGAACGTTCACACGCGCAGCACACCGTCCAGGTCGACGCCGCTCCACCGGGAACCGAGCCCGCGCAGCGACACGTGCCGGACCTCGTCCGTCGTGTCCCCCACGGCCCGCTGGATGCCGATCACGAGCCGGTCGTCCGTCAGCTCCTCGACCTTGCCCTCCCCCCACTCCACGACGATCACGGAGTCGGGGAGGGAGACGTCGAGATCGAGGTCCTCCATCTCGTCGAGCCCGCCACCGAGGCGGTACGCGTCGACGTGGACGAGCGGCGGACCCTCACCCAGGGACGGGTGCACGCGGGCGATGACGAACGTCGGCGAGGTCACGGCCCCCCGTACGCCGAGCCCTTCCCCGAGTCCCCGCGTGAGCGTCGTCTTCCCGGCCCCCAACTCCCCGTCCAGCATGACGAGATCCCCGGCACGCAGGATCGAGGCGAGCCTCAGGCCGAGGTCACGCATCTGCTCGGGGGAGGTGACGGTCAGCTCAACCAGGCTGTGCGGTGCTGCTTCCATAGCCCCCCACGGTAGCTCCCGCCGGAAACGCCCCGGCCCGCATGAGCAGGTCGGCGAGCCGGTCGGTGACCACCTCCGGGTGCTCCAGCATCACCAGATGCCCGGCGTCGGGGACGAGCACCAACTCCGCGTCCGGCAGCAGATCCCCGATCGCCTCGCTGTGCTCGCTCGGCGTCACCAGATCCCCCACCCCCGCGAGCACCAGCACCGGCATCTCCCGGAACCACGCCAGCGCCTCGGTCTTGTCGTGCTCCGTGAACGCCGGATAGAACTCGGCGACGACATCGATGGTCGTCCCCTCGATCATCCGCTCCGCGAACCGCGCGACGGCGGGATCGACGTCCCGCGAGGAGAACGAGTACCGCTTGATGATCCCGGCGAAGATCTCGGCGGTGGCCCGCCGCCCCTTCTCGACGAGCGCGGCCTGCTGCCCGAGCACCTTCAGGACCCCCGGAAGCACCCGCCGCACGGCGTTGACCCCGGCGGCCGGAAGCCCGTAGTTGACCTCCCCGAGCCGCCCGGAGGACGTCCCGACGAAGGCGGTCGCGACGACCCGCTCCCGTACGAAGTCGGGGAACTGACCGGCGAGCGCCATGACGGTCATCCCGCCCATGGAGTGCCCGACGAGCACGACAGGCCCGTCCGGCACGGCCGCGTCGATCACGGCCTTCAGATCCCGCCCCAGCTGATCGATGCTGACCGGCACCCCGTCCTGGAGCTGCGCGACCCCGTGCCCCGACCGCCCGTGACTGCGCTGGTCCCAGTGCACGGTCCGCACGACACCTCGCAGCGCCGCCCGCTGGAAGTGCCACGAGTCCTGGGTCAGGCAGTACCCGTGACTGAACACGACGGTCACGGGAGCCGGCGCCTTACGGCCGAACAGGCGCCGCCGCCGGGGCGCGGGCCCGCCCTCGGGCTCGACGTCGTCGACCTCGTAGTACAGCTCGGTGCCGTCATCGGCGTACGCCTTGCCGGGGGTGCCGCGCAGCGCGCCGTACGGACCGGTCGAATCCAGCGCGAGGCGCGCCTTCTTGCGCATCCCGCGCCCGACCGTCATCCGCTCCAGGGCGACCCCGGCGGCGGCGCCCGCCGCGATCACCCCTATCGCGGCGCCCGCGATGCCGGTCGCGCGGCGCCAGTTGCCCGCGGCGTCCCCCGTGGCGGAGACGATCGCCTCCACACCGCTCTCGCTCACGTACCGCTCCTCTCCACCGGATGACTACCCATTGACGTAGACGCGGGGAACACGCGCGGAGATGCGGGTCACGATCTCGTACCCGATGGTCCCCGCGGCCTGCGCCCAGTCCTCGGCGGTAGGTTCCCCACGATCACCCGGACCGAACAGGACCGCCTCCGCACCGGCCTCGACCTCGTCACCTCCGAGGTCCACGACGAACTGGTCCATCGCGATCCGCCCGGCGGCCGTCCGCCACTTCCCGCCGATCAGCACCGGCCCGGCGCCGGACGCGTGGCGGGGTACGCCGTCGCCGTAGCCGAGCGGGACCAGCGCGAGGGTCGTCTCGCCGGGGGTGACGTAGTGGTGGCCGTAGCTCACGCCGTGTCCGCCGGGTACGTGCTTGACCAGCGCGACCGGCGCCGTGAGCGTCATCGCCGGGCGCAGGCCCAGATCGGCGGGGGCGCCGAGGGCGGGGCTCGGGGAGAGGCCGTACATCGCGATGCCCGGCCGGACGAGGTCGTAGTGCGCCTCGGGGAGGGTGAGGGTGGCGGGGGAGTTCGCGATGTGCCGGACCTCGGGGCGGACACCTTGAGCTTCCGCGTACGCCGTCATCTCGCGGAAACGGTCCAACTGGGCCTGGACGGAGGGGTGTCCGGGTTCGTCCGCGCAGGCGAGGTGCGACCAGAGACCTACGACGCGTACGGCGCCCGCGCGCTCGGCGTCCAGCGCGTGGCGTACGAGGTCGGACCAGTCGGCGGGTTGGCTGCCGCCCCTGCCCAGTCCGGTGTCGGCCTTGAGGTGGACGCGGGCTGTTGCGTGGGCGGCTTTCGCGGCCTCGGTGACTTCGCTGAGTGCCCACAGCGCGCTCACCGACACGTCGATGCCGGCCTCGATCGCCTCACGCCAGGGGGCTCCCGGCGTCCACAGCCAGCACATGATCCGTACGTGATCGGGGAGGCCGGCGTTCTCCTTGAGGGCCAGCGCCTCTTCCGGCGTCGCCGTCCCCACCCACGTCGCGCCCGCCTCCACCGCCGCGCGGGCGCACGGGATCGCGCCGTGGCCGTACCCGTCGGCCTTCACGACCGCCATGAAGGCCGCGCCGGGTGCCTTCGCCTTCAGCGCGCGTACGTTCGCCCGCAGCGCCGCCAGGTCGATCACCGCCCTGGGGCGCGCCCGTTCCGTCTCTCTCATCGCCCCCAGTCTCTCAGAGCCGCCTCATCCCCCAGACGTACACCCGGTCACCCTTCTTGAGCACGCCCCAGAGCTTGCGGGCGTCCGGGACGGTGAGATTGACGCAGCCCATCGAGCCGACGGTCGTGTGAATGCTGCCGTACACCGCGTGGAATGCCTGGCCGCCGCTGAAGAACTGGGAATACGGCATCGGGGTGTTGTACAGCGTGGAGACGTGGTTCTTGTGCCGCCAGTAGATCCTGAACCAGCCGGTGCGGGTCGGGTGTGCCTTTCGGCCGCTCCGCATGGAGACGGGGCCGAAGACGACTTTATTGCCCTTCTGCACCCAAGTGATCTGCCGGGTGAGATCCACACACGCGATACGGTAATTCCGGACGGGGCATTTCTTCGCCGCGTTCGGTTTCTTCTTGGCGGAGAGGAATTGCATCCGTTTCCAGGTCACTGGCCCGGCGAATCCGATAGCGGGCCTGATCTTCTGCTTCTTCTGGAACGCCTTGATCGCCTGGCAGTCCTTCGCCGACTGTTTCCCGTCCGCTTTCAGCTTCAGCCATCGCTCGATCTGCCGCTGATAGGGCCCGGTTTTCTTGGTGCAGCTGATACGGGCGACGGCTTCGCCGAGGGGTACGTATTCGACGAGGGCGTAGGCGTTGGGGGCGGCGTCCCGGGGTTCGACGGCGTCTTCTTCAACGCCGGGTGCGTATGTCCTGGGCGCCAGCACCTGGTCCGGCGTGTCGACCAGCGCGGTCTGCTTCACGCCGGGCACGAGGTCTTCCTCCGGGACGGGGGCGGCGTTGGCTCTGGCGCCGGGCAGCAACACGACGCCGGCCAGGATCAGGGCGATGGGGGTACGTCTGCTCATCATGCGATCAGACGTAACGCCCCTGACGCCGCGAGCCGTGTAGGGCACGCGGTGAAGTCACTCGTACCGCTCCCAACTGTGCCCGCCCCGATGCCCCTCCGTCAGCCAGCACGCGTCTCCCTTGTCCGGGCCCCGTGAAACGCAGTACGGCAGCTGTTCCACTTTTACGTTCTGGGGGTCCGACCATGTGATCCACACCGAGCCGGTCGCTTTTGCCGAGAGGTCCCTCAAGAGGCAGGTGTGCGTGCCGTACTTGTGCTTGTCGAGTTCACAGGTGACGTAGTCCGGGATCGGCTCCTCGTCCGTCCGTCCGGGTATTTCAGCGCGGCTTCCTTCAGTTCGTCCGGGACGACGAGGGTGGCGGAGCAGAGCATCATGCAACCTCCTTGACTTTCCGGGTTGTTCTGGTCACACGATGGACTATCGGTGCGTACGGTTGAAGGGTTCTGAGGTTTCCAATAGCCCTGGAAAGCAGGTGAATTGAACAGGTGAACGACGAATCGGAGCCTGTGGACGGACTGGAGTGGTTCGGGAGGGAGGTCGCGGCGGCGCTGGCACACAAGGGGGCGACGCAGAGGGCTTTGGCCATTGCCACGGGCTACAAGGAGCCGTACGTGTCCAAGGTCGTGAACGGGAAGGCGCTGGCGTCACAGCACTTCGCGGACAAGTGCGACTGTTTCTTCAACACGCCGGGGTCGTTCGGGCGGTTGCTGGTGCGGGTGAGTGAGCGGGGCCATCCCGGGTGGTTCGTTCCGTACGTGCAGTTGGAGAAGAACGCCGACGTCATCGAGGAGTACAGCCCCAGTTTCATCATGGGGATGCTCCAGACGCCGGAGTACGCCGAAGCCATCTACCGGACGGCACGTCCTCGGGAGACCGACGATCAGATCAAGGCGCGCGTGGAACTGCGGATGCGCCGCAGCGACGCCCTGGAGAGGGAGAACCCGCCGTTGCTGTGGGTCATCCTCAACGAGGCTGTGCTGCGCATGGTGGTGGGGAGCCGGAAGGTCATGGTCGACCAGCTACAGCACCTTCTGACGACCGCTGAGAAGCCCCACGTCACGCTTCAGGTGTTCCCCTTCTCTGCGGGAACTCCCGCCGCCGGGCAGCCCTTTATCCTGCTCACCCAGGAGGATGGGTCGGCGGTCCTGTACTCGGAGGCCGCAGGCAAGGGGTTCATCAGCGACTCCGTGTCCGACGTGAAGAAGTGGGCGGACGCCTACAACCGGCTTCGCGCGTCGGCGGAGTCCGAGGAGCAATCGCTGACCCTGATCCGCGCGATCATGAAGGAGCACGCCCAATGAGCAACACTCTCGACCTCACGTGGGTCAAATCCACCTACAGCGACGGCGAGGGCGGCAACTGCGTCGAGTGGTCCCCGTCGTACGCGCACGTCCACGGCGTCGTCCCGGTCCGCGACAGCAAGACCCCCACCGGCCCAACCCTCCTGCTCACGCCTCAGAGCTTCACCAGCCTCGTCCGCAGTCTCTAACGTGTAGGAGCAGTCCATGGTCTGGGTCAGGTCCACGTACAGCGACGCAGAGGGTGGCCAGTGTGTCGAGTGGTCCCCGTCGTACGCGCACGCCCACGGCGTCGTCCCCATCCGCGACAGCAAGACCCCCACCAGCCCAACCCTCCTGCTCACCCCCAAAGCCTTCACCGGCCTCCTCGCCCTCGCCCGACTTTCCTGACCCCCAGGAAAGTCGGGACGGTCCTACCGGATCACCACCACCCGGCGCCCCACCGTCGCGAAGTCCCACATCGCGTCCCCGTCCGGTCGGGTCTCTCGGATGCCGCCCGTTTTGACCATCGTGTCCCCAGAGGGCAGGGCGCCGTTGACCGCCGCGCTGAAGCCGATCGCCATGCCGTCGGGGGTCGCCGCGAAGCGGACCACGTGTTCGATGTGTGTGCCGTCCGTCGCGGTGACCGCGTTCGCGCGGGAGGAGACGGTGTGCGGGCCGAGCTTGGGGTCGACGCCGCCGGGGTAGACGCGGAACGTTCGCGTGACCTTGCCGGTCTCGTCGACGAGCCAGACCCGGTCGTCGTCGACGGAGTAGACGACCCGCTGGCCCGTACCCGAGTTCACCGGCAGCGCGTCGGGGTGCTTCACGTCGCGCGGTGCCTTCGACGCGGCCGTCGGGAGGAGCTTGCTCAGGTCGCCCGGCGAGTTCGCCGACGCCTGCCACGCCAGCACCCCCACCGTCGTGATCGCCGCTGCCGTGAGCCCGGCCACGAATCCCGCGCTGCTGCTTGTCACCTGCGCCCACCTCTGTACGTAAACGTCCGTTTTCGCGTCGGACGCTAGCAGCAGCGGACGTACACCACTCCCGCGCGCCGTAGGCTGTTCGCGTGCTCTTGCTCGCTCTGGATACCGCCACCCCCGCAGTCACCGTCGCCCTGCACGACGGCGGCGAGACAGTCGCCGCGTCGAGTCAGGTGGACGCGCGCCGGCACGGTGAGCTGTTGTTGCCGACCGTGGACCGTGTGCTGGCGCAGGCGGGGGTGAGACTGGACGCCGTGACGGGGATCGTCGTAGGGACCGGGCCGGGGCCGTACACGGGGCTCAGGGTCGGGCTGATGACGGCGGACACGTTCGGGCTGGCGCTGGGCGTGCCGGTGTACGGCGTGTGCACGCTGGACGGCCTGGCGTACGAGGCGGAGGTCGAGGGCCCCTTCGTGGTCGCGACGGACGCGCGGCGTAAGGAGGTGTACTGGGCTCGGTACGAGGACCGGCGTACGCGGGTGAGCGGACCGGCGGTGGACAGACCCGCCGAGGTCGGGCAGGAGGTCCCGGCGTTCGGCGCGGGCGCGCTGCTGTACTCGGAGCACTTCCAGGTCGTACCCGGCCCGGAACACGTCTCGGCGGAGTCCCTCGCCGCGCTGGCCGCCGAGCGGCTCGAAGCCGGGATCGAACTGGACGAACCCCGCCCCCTGTACCTGCGCCGCCCCGACGCCCAGGTCCCCAAGAACTACAAGGTGGTCACACCGAAGTGACCGAGCCCGTGTTGCGTGAGATGCGCTGGTGGGACATCGATCCCGTGCTGGAGCTGGAGCGTGGCCTGTTCCCCGAGGACGCGTGGTCGCGGGGGATGTTCTGGTCG
Source organism: Streptomyces saintjeani (assembly GCF_055409605.1). NCBI lineage: Bacteria > Bacillati > Actinomycetota > Actinomycetes > Kitasatosporales > Streptomycetaceae > Streptomyces > Streptomyces saintjeani. The sequence goes on from NZ_CP189624.1 coordinate 5,695,808, forward strand.
GAGCTGGCGCACGCGCGGGGCCCGGAGGCGAACCGGCGGTACGTGGTGGCGACTCAAGACGACCACCGGATCATCGGGTACGCCGGACTCGCGGCGGCCGGCGACCTCGCCGACGTACAGACCATCGCCGTGGCCCGCGACCACTGGGGCACCGGCCTCGGCGGCCGGCTCCTCACCGAACTCCTCCGCGCCGCGACGGAGTTCGAGTGTCCCGAGGTCATGCTGGAGTGCCGCGTCGACAACCTCCGCGCCCAGAAGCTGTACGAGCGCTACGGCTTCGAGCCGATCGGCTTCCGGCGCGGCTACTACCAGCCGGGGAACGTGGACGCGCTGGTGATGCGCCGCCCCGACCCCGCAGCGACTCCCGTACGAGGAACCGAGAACGATGACTGACGCACCCCTGGTCCTGGGGATCGAGACCTCCTGCGACGAGACCGGCGTCGGGATCGTCCGGGGGACCACCCTGCTCGCGGACGCGGTCGCCTCGTCCGTCGACGAGCACGCCCGCTTCGGCGGCGTCGTCCCCGAAGTCGCCTCGCGGGCGCACCTGGAGGCGATGGTCCCGACGATCGAACGGGCCCTGAAGGACGCCGGGGTGAGCGCGAAGGACCTCGACGGCATCGCCGTCACGGCGGGTCCGGGCCTCGCGGGCGCCCTGCTGGTCGGCGTCTCGGCCGCGAAGGCGTACGCGTACGCGCTCGGCAAGCCGCTGTACGGCGTCAACCACCTGGCCTCGCACATCTGCGTCGACCAGTTGGAGCACGGCCCGCTGCCCGAGCCGACGATGGCGCTCCTGGTCTCCGGCGGGCACTCCTCGCTGCTGCTCTCCAGCGACATCACGTCGGACGTCCGGCCGCTGGGCGCGACGATCGACGACGCGGCGGGCGAGGCGTTCGACAAGATCGCGCGCGTGCTGAACCTGGGCTTCCCGGGCGGGCCGGTCATCGACCGGTATGCCAAGGAGGGTGACCCCAACTCCATCGCTTTCCCACGGGGGTTGACCGGTTCCCGCGACCCCGCGTACGACTTCTCCTTCTCCGGGCTGAAGACGTCCGTGGCCCGCTGGATCGAGGCGAAGCGGGCGGCGGGGGAGGAGGTGCCGGTGCGCGACGTGGCGGCGTCCTTCCAGGAGGCGGTGGTGGACGTGCTCACGCGCAAGGCGGTACGGGCCTGCCGGGACGAGGGCGTCGACCACCTGATGATCGGGGGCGGTGTCGCCGCCAACTCCCGGCTGCGGGCGCTGGCTCAGGAGCGGTGCGAGGCCGCCGGGATCCAACTCCGGGTGCCCCGGCCGAAGTTGTGCACGGACAACGGGGCGATGGTCGCGGCGCTGGGCGCGGAGATGGTCGCGCGGGGCCGGGCCGCCTCGGACTGGGACCTGTCGGCGGACTCGTCGCTGCCGGTGACGGACCCGCATGTGCCGGGGCACACACACGCGCACGACCACGATCACGTGCATGAGATCAGCAAGGGCAACCTGTACGGATGACAGTCGCGTTGATGTGGGAGGCCAGGGCGGCGGCAGGCCGTGGCGAAGAACTCCTCGCCTGGGCCCGCCGCCAGCCCCTCCCCTCGTCCCCCCTCCGTCGGGAGACGTTCCGCGCCCCCCAGGACCGGGTGCTGGTCATCACCTGGTGGGACGCGGAGTACGACGCACCGCTGCCCGAACTCCCGGAGCCGGAGGGGGAGTTGGTCACCCGCGCGGTGCATCGGTGGCGGTTCGAGACGGTCGATTAGCCCTCGCTGACGGCGACTTCGCAGACGAGCCGCCGGTCCACCCCCAACTCCCGTACCTCCCCCGCGAGTTCGAGCTGAACGGCATGGCGCGTGTCCGCGCTGGACGCCCCCAACCGCAGCTCCAGCGCCCCGGGTTCGACGATCCGCCGCCCGCTCCGGTCCGTGAACGCCGACAGGTCCGCGTGGAACGTGAACGTCACCCGACGGGACTCACCCGGCGCCAACTCCACCCGCCGGTACCCGATCAGGCGTACGTCGGGCCGCGTCACCGATGCCACCGGGTCGTGCAGATAGAGCTGGACGACCTCGGTACCGGCCACGTCCCCGGCGTTGCGGACGGTCACGCCGACGTCGTACGAACCGTCGGTCGGGATCACCGCCCCCTCCCCGAAGCCCTCCCACACGAACTCCGTGTACGACCGCCCATGTCCGAACGGATACAGGGGAGTCGGGTCGAGGTTGCTCACCTCGCCCTTGAGCCCCAGCGGCGGCTGGAGGTACGTCCACGGCTGCCCTCCGGTCACGCGCGGCACGCTCACCGGCAGCCGCCCGGACGGATTGACGCGCCCCGACAGCACCCCCGCGACCGCGGGCCCTCCCTCCTCCCCGGGGAAGAACGCCTCGACGACCGCCCCGAGCCGCCCGTGCCACCGTCCCAGCGCGTACGGCCGCCCGGCGAGCATCACCAGCACCACGGGAACCCCGGTCGCGACCAGCGCGTCCAGCAACTCGGCCTGGACACCCGGCAGTCGGAGATCCTCCGCGTCACACCCCTCCCCGGAGGTCCCCCGCCCGAACAGCCCGGCCCGGTCCCCGAGAACGGCGACACAGACGTCCGCCTCGGACGCACGCGCCACGGCCTCGTCGAAGCCCCCCGTGTCGGGCTCGTCGACCCCGCACCCTTCGGCGAACGTGACCTTGGCGTCCGGCAGTTCACCGCGCAGCGCCTCCAACACCGTAGGAATCTCGACGCCGTTGACGACCCCGGGGTGGTGGGGCAGGACGTGGGACGGGAAGGAGTAGCACCCGAGCATCGCGAGCGCGTCGGCGGCGCGCGGACCGACGACCGCGATCCGCGTGTCCGGCGCGAGCGGCAGGATGCCGTCCGGGTTGTCGAGCAACACCACCGATTCCTCGGCGAGTTGACGCGCGACCGCCCGGTTCTGCGCCGAGTCCAGCTCGACCGGCTCCGCGTGGACCGGCGCCCAGTCCTCGTCCAGGAGCCCCAGCTCGCACTTCTGGAGCAGGACCCGCCGGACAGCGTTGTCCACCAACTCCTCGGGCACAGAACCTTCCTGAACAGCCGTCAGGAGCGGCTTGCCGTAGCACTTCAGCGTCGGCAGCTCGACGTCGATGCCGGCGGCGAGCGCCACGTGGGCCGCCTGCGCGGGCGTACCGGCGACGCGGTGCAGGCTCTCCAGGAAGCCGACCGCGAAGTAGTCGGAGACGACCGTGCCGGTGAACCCCCAGGTCTCGCGCAGGAGTTGGGTGAGCAGTTCCGGGTCGGCCGAGGCCGGGACGCCGTCGCGCTCGGTGTAGGACGGCATGACCGAGCGGGCGCCCCCCTCACGGATCGCCATCTCGAAGGGCGGCAGGGTGACGTCCGCGAACTCGCGGGTGCCCGCGCGCACGGGAGCCAGGTTGCGGGCGCCCGCAGAGGACGCGTACCCGGCGAAGTGCTTCAGCGTGGCGACCACGCCGGCCGACTCCAGGCCCCGTACATAGGCCGTGCCGACCGTGCCGACGAGGTACGGGTCCTCGCCGATCGTCTCCTCGACGCGGCCCCAGCGCGCGTCGCGCACGACGTCCAGGACGGGGGCGAGGCCCTGGTGGACGCCGACCGAGCGCAGGTCGTGGCCGATGCGCGCGGCCATCCTCTCGACGAGGTCCGGGTCGAAGGAGGCGCCCCAGGAGAGGGGGACCGGGTAGGCGGTGGCCTGCCAGGCGGTGAAGCCGGCGAGGCACTCCTCGTGGGCGAGCGCGGGGATGCCGAAGCGGTTCGCGGCGACCAGACGGCGCTGCGCCTCGGCGAGGGCGCGGGCACCGGCCGTCGGGTCGACGGGGGCGGTGCCGAAGGGGCGGGTCAGCTGGCCGAGGCCGTGCGAGACGAGTTCGTCCCACTCGTAGTCGGCGGTCATGTCGGACTGATGGGGTGCGACTCCGCCGCCCTCGGTGTCGGCGCCCACCCAGACGCCGTACAGCTGGGCGGTCTTCTCCTGGAGGGTCATCCGGGAGATGAGGTCGTCGACCCGTGCGGCGGCGGGCAGGGAGGGGTCGCGCCAGGGCGCGCGCTCGGGGACCGAGCCGGTCTCGGAGGCGGTGGTCATGAAGCTCCTGTCAGAGGTCGGTGAGCCACCAGTCGGACGATTTCGCGCAGTCCCTGCGCGAATGTTTCGAGATTAATTCCGAATGTTCCGGGAACCTATGGCGCCGCACGGGGTTCGTCAAGAGGGTGTGCGGGGATACGATCGCCGCCATGACACCCTCGGACCCCGCTGAAACGCGGCCACAGACCGCGACGCTCGCGGAGATCGCCCGCGAGGCCGGCGTCTCCGCGCCGACTGTTTCGAAGGTCCTCAACGGCAGAGCCGACGTCGCACCCGGCACCCGGACCCGCGTCGAGGACCTGCTGCGCGCCCACGGCTACCGGCGCCGGCGGGCCGAGGCGACCCGCTCCCCCCTCATCGACCTGGTCTTCCACGAGCTGGAGAGCGCCTGGGCGCTGGAGGTCATCCGGGGCGTGGAGAACGTCGCGCGCGACGCCGGCCTCAGCGTCGTCCTCAGCGAGAGCGCGGGCCGGCTCACCCCCGGCCGGACCTGGGCCGACCAGGTCGCGGCCCGCCGTCCGCACGGCGTGATCCTCGTCCTGTCCGGCCTGGACGAGTCCCAGCGCGCGCTCCTGACCAGCCGTTCCGTGCCGTTCGTCGTCATGGACCCGGCGGGCGACCCCGGCGCGGACGTCCCCTCGATCGGCGCCACCAACTGGCAGGGCGGCCTCGCCGCCACCCGCCACCTGGTCGAACTCGGCCACCGCCGGATCGGCGCGATCACCGGGCCGCCGCAGATGATGTGCAGCCGCGCGCGCATCGACGGCTACCGCGCCGCGCTGGAGACCGCCGGGCTGCCGGTCGAGCCCGACCTCATCCGTACGGGGGACTTCCACCACGACACCGGCTACCGCGTGGGCCGCGAACTCCTCGCCCGGCCCGACCGGCCCACCGCCGTCTTCGCCGGCAACGACCTCCAGGCCCTCGGCCTGTACGAGGCCGCGCGCGAGCTGGGGCTGCGCATCCCCGAGGACCTCAGCGTCGTCGGCTTCGACGATCTGCCGGTCGCGCGCTGGGTGGGTCCGCCGCTGACGACCGTACGGCAGCCGCTGACCGAGATGGCCGAGGCGGCGGCGCGGCTCGTGCTGGAGCTGGGGCGGTCGGACAACGGGAGCGCGGAGGGGCCGGCGGCCACGCGGGTGGAGCTGGCGACGAGCCTGGTGGTGCGGTCGAGTACGGGGGTGCCGCCGCTGGCCGGAAGCTGATGTATTGACGGGTCCGACGGGTGCCCCCACACTCCTCCGAAGTCAATCGGTTGCACAACCGAAACTTTCGGAGGCACCCGCAATGAGACCCTCCTCTCGATCACGCCTGTCCGCCCTGTCCGCCCTGTTCGCCGGTGCGGTCACCGTCGCCGCCCTGCTCACCGCCACGGCCGCACCCGCCCAGGCCGCCGACACACCGCTGCGCGACCTCGGTACGGCGAAGGGGAAAGTCATCGGTACGGCCGTGACCGGCTCCAAACTCACCGGCACCTACGGCGACCTGGCCGCAGCCCAGTTCTCCTCGCTGACCCCCGGCAACGCCATGAAGTGGGGGTCCGTCGAACCCAACCAGGGCGTCTTCAACTGGGCCGAGGCCGACCAGATCGTCGACTTCGCCGAGGCGCACGCGCAGAAGGTGCGCGGCCACACCCTCGTCTGGCACAACCAGAACCCGAACTGGCTCACCAACGGGAGCTGGACGCCTGCCCAGTTGAGCACGCTGCTCCAGAACCACATCAACACCGAGGTGGGGCGGTACAAGGGGCGGATCGCCGCGTGGGACGTCGTCAACGAGCCCTTCAACGAGGACGGTACGTACCGCCCGACCCTCTGGTACAACGGGCTCGGCGTCGACTACATCGCCAACGCGCTGACCTGGGCCCGTGCCGCCGACCCCGACGCCAAGCTCTACATCAACGACTACAACGTCGAGGGCGTCAACGCGAAGTCCAACGCCCTGTACAACCTGGTCAGTTCGCTCAAGCAGCGGGGCGTGCCGATCGACGGGGTCGGGCTTCAGGCGCACCTGATCCTCGGGCAGGTTCCGTCGACGTTCCAGCAGAACATCCAGCGGTTCGCGGATCTGGGGCTCGATGTCGCGATCACCGAACTCGACATCCGGATGAACCTGCCGTCCGACGCGGGCAAGCTGGCTCAGCAGAAGGCCGACTACAAGGCGGTGACCGCCGCTTGCGTGGCCGTCGCGCGGTGCGTGAACCTCACGGTGTGGGGGTTCACCGACTCCGACTCGTGGGTCGAGTCGACGTTCCCGGGGCAGGGGGCGGCCACGCCGTACGACGCCAACTATCAGCCCAAGCCCGCCTATTACGGGATCTCCGAGGCGCTCGGGGGTGGGGGGACCACGCCGACCGGTGCCTGCAAGGCGACGTACAGCGTGACCAGCCAGTGGAACACCGGGTTCACGGGGAACGTGGTGATCTCCTGCTCGGGGGCCGCTCTGTCGTCGTGGCGGGCTACGTGGAGCTTCGGTGCGGGGCAGACGGTGACGCAGGCGTGGAACGCGACGTGTACGCAGTCGGGGGCGGCCGTGTCGTGCGCCAACGCGTCGTACAACGGGACGGTGCCGGACGGGGGTTCGGTGTCGTTCGGGTTCAACGGGGCGTGGAGCGGGAGCAATCCGCTACCGACGGTGACCGTGTCCTGACGCCGGGCGCGGCTGCGGTGTGAGATTTTCCGAAGAAAACAGTCCCAGCGCCCCTTCCCTTACAGTGCGTTGACATTCCGGACTTATGTTCGTCGTGTGACGCGAAACGAGGGGCAAGGCGACGAAGGCAGACAGGTGAGCCGGCGATCCAGGGTTCCGAAGATCGTCGGCCTCGCCCTGGCGGGCGTGCTGGTGCTCGGTGTGGCGGCCGGGGGATGGGCCTACTGGCATCTCGACTCCAACATCAAGAGCGTCGACATCGACCAGGCACTCGGCGACGACCGGCCCGCGCGGGCGATGGTCACGCCGTCGCCGTCCGCGTCGCCCCTGCCCACCGGCTCCCTCAACATCCTTGTCCTCGGCTCCGATTCGCGAACCGGCAAGGAGAACAAGGAACTCGGCGGCGGCCCCGAGGGGGGTGCCCGCTCCGACACGGCGATGGTCGTCCACCTCGACGCGGGGCGTACGGCGGCGACCGTCGTCAGCATCCCCCGCGACACCCTCGTCACCCGGCCGTCCTGCCCCCGCGACTCGGGCGGGTCGACCAAGGTCGCCCACGGCGTCATGTTCAACACCGCGTACGAGATCGGCGGGCCCGTCTGCGCCGTCAAGACCGTCGAGCGGCTGACCGGCGTCCGTATGGACCACTACATCGAGGTCGACTTTGCCGGGTTCGCGAAACTCGTCGACTCGCTCGGGGGTGTCACCGTCACGACCACCGAGGACATCCACGACTCCGACAGCCACCTTCGACTCGACGCCGGTACGCATCACTTGGACGGGAAGACGGCCCTCGCGTTCGCCCGTACGCGCCACGGCATCGGTGACGGCAGCGACTTGGGCCGGATAGGTCTCCAACAGACGCTGGTGAAAGCCCTGTTGACCCAGATCTCCCACCTGGACCTGCTGGGCAGCCCGACGAAGCTGTACGGAGTCGCCGACGCGGTGACCGGGAGTCTGACCACCGACACGGGGCTGAGCTCTCTGTCCGACCTCATGGAACTGGGACAGAGCGTCAGGGGGCTGACGGTGCGGAACCTGACGACCGTGATGATGCCGGTGGTGCTCGCGCCGTCGGATCCGAACAGGGTGGTGGCGAAGGAGCCGGGGGCGAGTGAGTTGTGGGAGTCGTTGAGGTAGGGGGTGCTGTGGGCGGCGTTCGTGTTCGGGGGTTCTGCGGCGTCGGTGCGGCCCCGGAAAATTTCCTCGGGATTTTCCGGTGAGCCTGTCGATGTGGGCGAGTCCTGTTCGACGTACCTATGAAAGGCGGGGAACGACCCCGCCCCGTACCCGAGGAGTCACCATGCCCCGCTACCTGTCCCTCGTGAAGATCGACGAAGCCACCGCCCCGGCGGAGGGCCCCAGCCCTGACCTGATGCAACGCATGGGCGACCTGATCGAGGAGATCACCAAGGCAGGCGTCATGCTCGACACGGCGGGCCTCCTCCCGAGCGCCCAGGGCACCCGCGTCCACTGGCAGTCAGGCAAGATCTCCATCACGGACGGCCCCTTCACCGAGGCCAAGGAGGTCGTGGGCGGCTACGCGATCATGCAGTGCAAGGACAAGGCGGAGGCGCTGCACTGGACGGAGCGCTTCCTCCGGGTCCACGAGGAGCACTGGACGGTGACGTGCGAGGTACGGGAGATCGCGGAGGGCTGAGGGGGTGGGGGGACGCCTTGGCGGCCCGATTCCCGTCCCTGGTGGTGGAGTTGAACCGAGCGGTGGCACTCTCGATGACCGAGGGCCCCGCAGCGGCCCTCACCCTCCTGGACACCCTCGCAGCCGAACCCGCCCTGAAGGACTACCACCTCCGCGCTTCCTCGCGGGGTGCCCCGGCTTCAGGCCGGGGGTGAATGCGAGTTCCTGCGGAGCAGGGCAGGGAGAGCCGTTACGCCCCCTGGGCGGAACGGCGTTCACCCTCCTCGACGGCACGCCGCACGAGGTGCAGCAACTCCGAGTTCACGGAGCGCTCCTCGGATGCCGCGAGGTCCTTGAGGTCGGTGTACAGGTCGTCAGGGATGCGGAAGTTGAAGATTGCCATGGGGTCACGATAGCCCTAGCCTGGGGTCATGGCGAGGTTTCGGATGTACCCGACGTGCGAGCAGGAGGAGCAGATGTTCCTGCACTGTGCGCACGCCCGGTACGTCTGGAACCTCGCCGTCGAACAGCACTCGCACTGGCGCCGTTGGCGCGGGTCCGCTCCCGGTTTCGCCGAGCAGTGTCGTCAGCTCACCGAGGCCCGGCGTGAGAACGAGTGGCTGGGCGCCGGGAACGCGGATGTGCAGCAGCAGGCGCTGAAGGACTTCGCTCAGGCCAAGAATGCCCGCTTCGCGTCCGGGTTCGGCGAGCCGACGTGGCGCAGGAAGCATCGGCATGAAGGCTTCCGTGTCATCGGCACCGACCGCGTTCCGGAGTTCGACGGCGACGGTGCGGTGAAACTCAACGCGAAGACCGGCAGGCAGGTCATGGGCCGCTCGGTCGTGGTGCGGAAGCTCAACCGCCGGTGGGCTCAGGTCAAGGTGCCGGGCTGCGGCTGGGTCCGCTTCCGCCTCAGTGCCAAAGGCAAGGGCGCCCGGCCTCCGTCCGCGAAGACGTTCCGCGTCACCTTCCGGAACGGCCAGTGGCACGCGGCGTTCGCCGTCGTCCCCGATCCGATCGACGCGCCTGGCACGGGCGAGGCCATCGGCATCGACCGGGGCGTGAAGATCACCGCCGCACTCTCCGACGGCCGAACCCTCAACTGCCCCCAGCTCACCACCCGCGAGCGGGCGCGGATCCGCAAGCACCAGCGCCGGGCAGCACGCGCCCCCAAGGGCAGCGACCGCAAGACCGCCGAGTACGCGAAGGTCGCGAAACTCAAGGCCCGTGAAGCCGACCGGCGCAAGGACTGGTGCGAGAAGACCAGCACCATGCTCGCCCGCACCTACGACCTGGTGCGGTTCGAGAAGTTGAACATCAAGAACATGACTGCCAAGGCCAAGGCCAAGCCGGACCCCGACCGGCCCGGCCAGTACCTCAAGAACGGCCGGGCGGCCAAGGCCGGATTGAACCGGGTGATCCTTGCCCAGGGCTGGGGGCTGTTGCGGCGGCGCACCGAGCACAAAGCCCCTGGGCGGGTCGAGGACGTACCCGCCCCGTACACGAGTCTGCGGTGCAGTGCCTGCGGGTGGATCGACAAGAACTCGCGCAAGAGCCAAGCCGAGTTCGAGTGTTCCTCCTGTGGCTTCACCTGCAACGCGGACACCAACGCAGCAGTCAACGTCGTGGCAGGACAGGGCGGGATTCCCCGCCCCCGGCGATCAGCCGGTGCCGGAGGGACGACACCCCGCAAGGGGTCGAGCGTCCGTGAACCTCAACCCGTATGGGTTGGAATCCCCCTCTTTTAAGAGGGGGAGGATGTCAATTGCTCCCCAGCGTCCGAGGAGACCTCCTGGGCCGCAAGGCGGAAGCCCGCACGGAGTTCGAACGCGCGGCAACCCTGACGGCCAACGCGAGAGAACAGGCCCTCCTGAGAAAATGCGCCGCGAACTGACGTACCCCGAAGGGGGGTTCACCGACGCCCCCCGCTGTCACAATCGGCGGAATGAGGGGGTATCTCGCGCTGGACAGCGCGTCCGTGGTCACCGCCCTGGGCGGACTCCTGGCCGCGCTGATCGCGGCGGGAATCGCCCTGTGGCAGGTCCAGCGCGCCCAGAGCCTGGAGCGCGAGAAGATCCAGCTCGAACTGTCCTCCCAGCTCCGCCTGAAGGAGCAGGAGTGGGACCACGAACGCCAGTTGACGGAACGTGAGAGAAGAAGGGCCGAACGCGACGCGGCCCGCGAGGTCGAACAGGCGGCGGCCCGCGTCGCCGAGCACCGCTCGACCCTGGAGGACGCGGCGGCCCTGTACTGCGCACGCCTGGTCCAGGAACTCTCCACCCTGAAGATCCTCGACATGTCGCGCCCGCTGCGGCTGGAACGGCTGTACGTCCAGGTCGGCGTCCAGGAACAGCAGCCGCTGAGGTTCCTGTCGGCGGACGAACTGGACCGCGACGAGCCCCGTCTCACCCCGGACCCGACCCGCCCGTACCGCGAGGAGGCCGACCCGGATGACCCGTACCGGAATCGGCGCCACCGGGATTCCGTGGACGATCAGGAGCGGGAACGCGAACGTGCTCAGGCCAGAGCCGCCGCCGCGGCACGCGCCGCAGCGGTTCAGACCTACGCCCCGCTCGACGCCCTCACCCGCTACCGCCGCATCGTCGTCGTCGGCGACCCCGGCGCCGGCAAGACCACCATGCTCCGCCACCTCGCCCTGCGCCTGGCCGCGGACTCACCCCAACTTCCGGCGTACGTAGAACTGTTCCGGTTCGTCGAGAGCCAGCACACCTCCCTGCTCGACTACTTGGCGGAGACCTGGTCCGACCACTACGGCTTCGACGACGCCCGCGACTACCTCACGGACAAACTCGCCGACGGCACCGCCGTGTTGCTCCTCGACGGCCTCGACGAAGTCCTCGGCGGCGAGAACGCCCAGGACGCGGAGAACGCCTACCGCAGGGTCACCGCCGAGATCGCCCGCCTCTCAACTCGCTTCCCCCGCGCCCTCCTTGCCACGACCTGCCGCCGCCAGGGCTGGCGCGGCGGCCTCCCCCAGTTCCAGGTCCTGGAGGCCCTCGACTTCGAGTGGCCGCAGATCGAGACGTTCGTCGCGAACTGGTTCGGTACGACGGACCGCCGCCGCGCCGGCCTCGTACGCGCCCTCTCGGCGAACGGCCGGCTCCAAACCCTCGCCGCCAACCCCCTGTTGCTCAGCCTCATCGCGATCGTCTACGAACGCGATCTCGAACTCCCCGAACGCCGGGCCGCGTTGTACCAGCGCTGCGTCGAGGTCCTGCTGCGCGAATGGGACGCGCACCGCGAGATCACCCGCTACAGCCGCTTCACCACCGACCGCAAACAGGACCTCCTCAAGGAACTCGCCCGCCACTACCACCAGCGCGGCCTGCGCTACTTCCCCGAGGACGACCTCCTCGACCGGATCGGCCGCTTCCTCCCCACGATCGACCTCGACCCCGCCGACAGCCGCACGATCCTCGACGAGATCAGCACGCAGTACGGCCTGCTGAAGCCGCAGGCCCACGGCTGGTACGGCTTCCTCCACCTCACGCTCCAGGAGCACTTCACGGCGGCGGCCCTGCTGGAGCGAGGTTCTGAGGGCATCCAACAGGCGGTCGGCGCGCGGTACGACCCGTGGTGGGAGGAGGTGATCCTGCTGCTCGCGGGCGCGCTGCCGGACGCGACGCCGTTGCTGGCCGGGGTGTTGCAGCTCGGGGAGCGCCGGGACGTCGACCTGCTCGACCTGCCCGACGACGACTTCTTCCACACGGATCTGCTGCTGGCGGCGCGGTGCCTGACGGGGAGTCCACGGGTGGCGGATGTGGGGCTGCGGCGACAAATAGTGGCCGCCGTGCGGGAGTTGCTGGATCGTTCCCCGCATCCGGACGAGAAGCGGCGGGCCGCCGAGGCGCTGGTGGGGGTGCTGCGGTCGGACGAGCAACTCGACGATGTGATCGCGTACATCTGCGACGTCCGGCGGGCGGACGATGCGCGGATCGCGTTGGTGCGGGCGCTGGAGGCGCATGGCGGGCGGCGGGTGGGGGAGCGGTTGTTGGGTGCGTTCGCCCTGTGCCGGGGGGAGTTGAGGGATGCGTTGATCTCGGCGCTCGGGACGCTGCGGGTGGAGGGGGCGGTGGGGGTGCTGCGGGCGGAGCTGGAAGGGGCGCTGGAATCGGCCGAGCGCTTCCCGCTGAACCGCTTGCAGCACGCCGTACGCGTCGCTCTGATCCTGCGCGCGCTCGGCCCGGAGCACACGCCGACCGATCTCCTGCTGCGTGCGCTCGAAGCGGGCAGGGGCGGGTACGCCAACCCGGTTGCGCCCGTGGTGCGTGAACTTCTCAAAGGGCGGGAGGAGTTCGGACTGCCCGAGCGGCTTCTGCACCATCTCGACCTGCGTCAGTGGGGCGACGACATCGCCTCCGCCTACCTGGATTCGGCCGGTGACGACGGGGTACGGGCGCTGCTCGACCGGATTCTGGCGGCAGGCATGAGAGGCGGCGACCAGCTCATGCGGGCCGTACGCGACCACGTCGCCGGAGGACAGGGGAACGCCCACCGGGACGCGCTGCTCGACCTCGTCCACCGCAACGCCGTGGACGTCCAGGTCCGCATCCTGGCCCTGGAGGCACTCGACCACTGCCCCGGCGACCCCGGCGAACTTGACGCACTCCTCGACCACTACGACATGCGGGTGCGGGCGGCCACCGCCGCGACTCTCGCCGCGTGGGGTGCGCCGGTGCGGCTCGACATCATCCGGACGGCGGTCCTCAGTAACCGGGCCAGGCCCGGTGAGCAGGGGGACGGCTTCGTCTGGGACCCCGATCGGATCGTCACCGCGCTGACGCCGTACGGCCTCGACGGCATCGTCGCCGATCTGCGCTCCCGCATGGAATCCGTGAGCCTCCTACAGGATCCGGACGTCGCCCGCGCCTGGCTGTATGTTCTCTCGCCGGAGGACGAGGTCGACCACTACCTGGACCGGTTGCGCCGGGGGCGGCCCCAGGCGATCAGTTCGGTCCCCGCCCGCGTTCCCTCCTCCCGGGCCGAGGCCGTCTTCCGCTACTTCCAGGACACCCCGAGCGCGGCCACCAGCCAGCACGGCTACTACCGGCTCCTCCTCACCCGCACCGCCACCGCCGCCGAAGGCCCCACCGCCGTCGCCTGGCTCGTCCGCTTCCTCCCCGGCGGCGACCTGGCGGGCGCCCATTTCCCCGAGGCCCACCACCACGCCTACGAAGCCGCCCGCCGAGCCCGCGTCCGCATCCTGCGCGACCGCACCATCCAGCCCGTCCCCGTCACACAGGCCGCCCCACCAGCATCACCGGCGCCCCCGCCACCCGGGTGAGGAAAACCGTCGCCGAGTTCGCCCCCCGCAGCTTCACCTTCTTCCGCAGCTCCTCCGGCTCCACCGCAGACCCCCGCTTCTTCACGGTCAGCACCCCCACCTCCCGCTCCCGCAGCAACGCCCGCAACTTCTTGACGTTGAAGGGCAGTTGGTCGGTGATCTCGTAGGCGGACGCGTACGGGGTCGGCCGCAGCTCGTCCGACGTGACGTACGCGATGGTCTCGTCGATCAGCCCGCCCCCGTCGAGCCCGGCGGCGACATCCGCGACCAGGTGCGCGCGGATGACGGCGCCGTCAGGCTCGTACAGATAACGCCCCACGGGCCGTACGGGCGGATTCGGCAGCCCGGCGCCCAGCAGGGTGTCCCCCTCGGGCAGCAGGGTCGCCCGTACCGCTCCAGGGGCAGTACCGAACCACACCACCGCCTCCTTCACGTCCCCGCCGTCCGAGATCCACTCCGCCTCGGCGTCCTCGGGAAGCGCCTCGTGCGGAACACCGGGCGCGATCTTCAGGGCCGCGACCCGCGCCGTACGGGCCGCCCCGATGGCCCAGGACAGCGGCGGCGAGTACGCCTCGGGGTCGAAGATCCGCCCCCGCCCGCCCCGCCGGGCCGGGTCGACGAACACGGCGTCGTACGGCCCCGTATCGACGTCGACGACATCCGCCTCCCGCACCTCGATGAACTCCGCGAGCCCCAGAGCCTCGGCGTTGGCGCGGGCGACGGCGACGGTGTACGGGTCCCGGTCGACGGCCAGCACCTTGATCCCGGCCCGCGCGAGCGCGATCGCGTCGCCCCCGATCCCGCAGCACAGGTCGACGAGCGAGGTCACCCCCAACTCCGCGAACCGCCGCGCGCGGTACGAGGCGACGCTCGCCCGGGTGGCCTGCTCGACCCCGTCGGGCGTGAAGAACATCCGCCCGGCGTCCTCGGCCCCGAACTTCACCACCGCGCGGTCCCGCAGCCGGGCCTGCCCCAGCGCGGCGGACACCAGTTCCGCCGGGTGCTCCCGCCGGAGCCGGGTCGCCACCGCCAGTTCGTCACCGGGCGACGTCCCGCGCACTTCTTCCAGAAGAGCGCGGCCTTGGGGGGTGAGGAGGGGAGCGAGGTCGTTCACCGGGTCATTGTCCCCGGCCCGCGCCGCCCCCTGTACGCCACCCGAAGGATCGCCGCACCCCACCGGCGGTGTCGCCCCACCCCCACCCCCCTCGCCTGTAAAGATCCCCCACCATGGAACTAGTGGGACAAAAATACAAAAAGCGTACGTCGCGGGTGAACCGGATCCGAGGCGGCGTGACCGTCCTCGCGGTCGCCGCGATCGCGTCCGGCTGCGCGCAGGGGGAGCGGCCGGCGGGGGAGAGCAGGCCGGCGGCCGGTCAGGAGGCGGGCGCGGCCCGGGCCCGCCCGCCGATGTCGTCCGCCGAGAGGCTCCGCTCGGAGCAGGCGGCACGCGTCGCGGCGGCGAAGAGGTGGGGGCTGAAGAGGGTCCCGCTGACACCCCCGGCCCCGCCCGCGAAGAAACCGGTCATCACGACGCGGGACGGCTTCGAGGTCGACGACCACGAGGAACTCGGCCTCCCGCCGGTCTTCACGACCGTCCCCACCGAGGAGAAGGTCCTCTTCCTCACGATCGACGACGGCGCCGAGAAGGACCCCGCGTTCCTGCGGATGATGACCGAACTGAAGGTCCCGTACACCGCGTTCCTCTCCGACTACCTGGTCAAGGAGGACTACGGGTACTTCAAGAAGATGCGGGACGCGGGCGTCGTCCTGAACAACCACACCCTCCACCACCCGTACCTCCCAGGTATGTCGTACCAGCGGCAGAAGCACGAGATCTGCGGCATGCAGGACGTCATCCAGAAGCATTACGGCAAGCGCCCCCTCCTCTTCCGCCCCCCGTTCGGCAACTACAACCGCGACACCCTGCGCGCCGCGAAGGCGTGCGGCGTGAAGTACGCCCCACTCTGGGACGAGGAGGTCTTCGTCGACCACTGGGAGTACCGCGAGTGGGACCGCGACCTCCACCCCGGCGACATCGTCCTGAGCCACTTCCGAGGCCGGGACGACTGGAAGGGCACGATGCCCGACATGGTCCGCCGGTTCCTGAACATGGTCACCGAGAAGGGGTACGCCGTGGGACGCCTGGAGGACTACCTGTGAGAACGCGGGGGCCGGTGGCGGCCGTCCTGCTCGTGGCCCTGACACTCGTCACCGGCTGCGCCCAGTCCGTCGACCCGATCGAACGCCTCGGCAAGAAGGCGGCGGAACGCGTCCACGGCTCCCACCCGCCCGGCGCGCGGCAACCGGCGTACCTCCGCTGGGGGCTGACGAAACCGCTGGCTCCCGCGCCGGTGAAGGGGGGTATGACGGGTACGGGGGGTATGACGGGTACTACGGGACGTACCGGGTCCCCCGGAAGTACTACGGGTAGCACCGTCACCCCCGTACCCCCTGTCCCCTCGGTCCTCGACCGCATCCCCACCCCCGACCGCGTCGTCTTCCTCACCTACGACGACGGCGCCGAACGCGACCCACGCTTCATCGACATGGTCCGCGAACTCCGCCTCCCGGTCAGCATGTTCCTCACGGACAGCGTCGTGGGCCCCGGCTACGGCCACTTCGCCCGCCTCCAGTCCGTGGGCGCCAACCTCCAGAACCACACCCTCCACCACGCCGCCCTGCGCGGCCTCCCCTACGCGGGACAGCGCGCGGAGATCTGCGGCCAGCAGGACAAGCTCCGGTCCCGCTTCGGCCTGCGCCCCCGCTTCTTCCGCCCGCCCTACGGCACGTACGACGCGACGACCCTGCGCGCGGCGGCCGACTGCGGCATCTCCACCGTCGTCCTCTGGCGCGCCGCCATGACCCCCGGCGGGCTCGCCTACACGCACGGCTCCCGCCGGCTCCTCCCCGGCGACATCGTCGCGATGGACTCCGACGAGGCCGGCGGCCCGACCCTCAGGGAGCGGACCGTGCGGGTGCTGCGGGAGGCCCAGGAGCGGGGGCTCACCGTGGGGCGACTCGAGGACTACCGGTAGGGCCGCCGATAGGGAAAAACTCGGTCACCACGGCGCCGGGATTAGCAGTCCGCTTGACCGAGTGCTAATCGCGGTCATAGTCTCAGGTCTGGCACTCCCCACTGGAGAGTGCCAACAACGCGACGGGCAGGTCCGGCACCCGCGACGACGGATCCACCTGGTCGCCACCTCAGACAGTTAACCCCGTGAGATCTCCGAAGGGGGAGGTCGGATCGTGACGACCGCCAGCTCCAAGGTTGCCATCAAGCCGCTTGAGGACCGCATCGTGGTCCAGCCGCTCGACGCCGAGCAGACCACGGCCTCCGGCCTGGTCATCCCGGACACCGCGAAGGAGAAGCCCCAGGAGGGCGCTGTCCTCGCCGTGGGTCCGGGCCGGTTCGAGAACGGCGAGCGCCTGCCGCTCGACGTGAAGGTCGGCGACATCGTTCTCTACAGCAAGTACGGCGGCACCGAGGTCAAGTACAACGGTGACGAGTACCTCGTCCTCTCGGCTCGCGACGTGCTCGCGATCATCGAGAAGTAGGACACTTCAGTTTTTCAGCCGCGCCCCCGGCACCGCGATCCTTTGATGGAGCCGGGTGCCGGGGGCGCGGCGTTTTTCCACCCATAGATTTTCCGAGAGGGCACCCGCTGTCATGGCGAAGATCCTGAAGTTCGACGAGGACGCCCGTCGCGCCCTTGAGCGCGGCGTCAACAAGCTGGCCGACACGGTCAAGGTGACGATCGGCCCCAAGGGCCGCAACGTCGTCATCGACAAGAAGTTCGGCGCGCCGACCATCACCAACGACGGCGTCACCATCGCCCGTGAGGTCGAGCTCGACGACCCGTACGAGAACCTCGGCGCCCAGCTGGTGAAGGAGGTGGCGACCAAGACCAACGACATCGCGGGTGACGGCACCACCACCGCCACCGTGCTCGCCCAGGCGCTGGTCCGCGAGGGACTGAAGAACGTCGCCGCGGGTGCCTCCCCGGCGCTGCTGAAGAAGGGCATCGACGCGGCCGTCGCCGCCGTCTCCGAGGACCTCCTCGCGACCGCCCGCCCGATCGAGGACAAGGCGGACATCGCCGCCGTCGCCGCGCTGTCCGCGCAGGACACGCAGGTCGGCGAGCTGATCGCCGAGGCGATGGACAAGGTCGGCAAGGACGGTGTCATCACCGTCGAGGAGTCCAACACCTTCGGCCTGGAGCTGGACTTCACCGAGGGCATGGCCTTCGACAAGGGCTACCTGTCGCCGTACTTCGTGACGGATCAGGAGCGCATGGAGGCGGTCCTGGAGGACCCCTACATCCTCATCAACCAGGGCAAGATCTCCTCCATCCAGGAGCTGCTGCCGCTGCTGGAGAAGGTCATCCAGACCGGCGCCTCCAAGCCGCTGCTGATCATCGCCGAGGACGTCGAGGGCGAGGCCCTTTCCACGCTCGTCGTCAACAAGATCCGCGGCACGTTCAACGCCGTCGCCGTCAAGGCGCCCGGCTTCGGCGACCGCCGCAAGGCGATGCTCCAGGACATGGCGACGCTGACCGGCGCCGAGGTCATCTCCGAGGAGGTCGGCCTCAAGCTCGACCAGGTCGGTCTCGAGGTGCTCGGCTCCGCGCGCCGCGTCACCATCACCAAGGACGACACCACGATCGTCGACGGCGCCGGTGACTCCTCCGCCGTCCAGGGCCGCATCGCCCAGATCAAGGCCGAGATCGAGAACACGGACTCCGACTGGGACCGCGAGAAGCTCCAGGAGCGCCTCGCGAAGCTCGCCGGCGGCGTGTGCGTGATCAAGGTCGGCGCCGCGACCGAGGTCGAGCTCAAGGAGAAGAAGCACCGCCTTGAGGACGCGATCTCCGCGACCCGCGCCGCGGTCGAGGAGGGCATCGTCTCCGGCGGTGGCTCCGCGCTCGTCCACGCCGCGAAGGTCCTGGAGGGCGGCCTCGGCAAGACCGGCGACGAGGCGACCGGTGTCGCCGTCGTCCGCAAGGCCGTCGTCGAGCCGCTGCGCTGGATCGCCGAGAACGCCGGCCTGGAGGGCTACGTCATCACCTCCAAGGTCGCCGAGCTCGACAAGGGCCAGGGCTTCAACGCCGCGACCGGCGAGTACGGCGACCTGGTCAAGGCCGGCGTCATCGACCCGGTCAAGGTCACCCGCTCCGCCCTGGAGAACGCCGCCTCCATCGCCTCCCTCCTCCTCACGACCGAGACCCTGGTCGTCGAGAAGAAGGAAGAGGAGGAGCCGGCCGCGGCGGGCCACTCCCACGGCCACTCGCACTGACCTCCGAGTGCACAGAAACCCGGCACCCTCTCGGGGGGTGCCGGGTTTCCCCGTTCCCGGCGCCGTACGGGAAACCGGGGGGAGCGCTCACTGCGGCCCGTACTTGCGCCCCGCCTTCGACGAGACCCCGCCCAGCAGCCCCCGGGGTGCCATCTTCACGACGCCCATGAGGGCCTTGTAGCGGGGGTCCGGGATGGAGACCGTCTTGCCGCGGGCGAGATCCTGGAGAGCGGCCGTGACCAATTTGTCCGCGTCGAGCCACATCCAGCCGGGAATGTTGTCCGTACCCATACCGGCGCGCTCGTGGAACTCCGTACGCACGAAGCCGGGACACAGGGCCATCAGGCGTACGCCGCTGCCCGCGAGGTCCTTCGCCGCGCCCTGGGTGAACTGGACGACCCACGCCTTGGACGCGCCGTACGTGCCGCGCGGCAGGAACGCGGCGACCGAGGCGACGTTCACCACGCCCCCGCGTCTGCGCTCCCGCATCGCCTCGGCGGCGGCGGACGTGAGCCGCAGGACGGCCTCGCAGTGCACCTTGAGCATGGTCAGCTCGTCCGCCATGGAGACGTCGAGATAACGGCCCTTGTTGCCGAAACCGGCGTTGTTGACCAGCAGGTCGACGGGGTTCTTGCGGTCACCGAGACGGGTGGCGACCGCCTCGATGCCGGCGTCCTCGGAGAGGTCCGCGGTGAGGACCTCCGCCTCGATGCCGTGCCGGTCGTGCAACTCCGTCGCCTGCTCGCGCAGCCGCTTCGTGTCGCGCGCCACCAGCACGAGGTTGTGCCCGTCGGCCGCCAGCCGCCGCGCGAACGCGGCACCGATCCCCGCGGTCGATCCCGTAATCAGAGCCGTTGTCATGGCAGAAGCGTAGGCGGCCACCGTGCGCGCGTCCGTATGCCCCAGGGGCTTTCCCGAGGGCTGAGAACCCCTCGGCAACGGCTTGGTGACACTCCCTGCGCCGCCCTGGACAAAGCATCCCTGACGTCGTTTCAGCCGCCGTGTCTCTCCACGTACTTCAGCGCCCGCGCCCTCTCCTCCGGATGCAGCGCCTCGCCCGCCGCCAGCAGCCGGGGCAGCAGCTCCCGCTCGGTGGTGACCGCGCGGAACGCGACCGCCACCGTCACGTCGTGCTCCGGCCGGTGCACGATCTCCAGCGGGTCGCCCGCGCGGATCTCACCCGGCTCGATCACCCGCAGATAGGCCCCCGGCGCCGCCTCGCGGGTGAACCGCTTGACCCACTGCTTCTCGCCCAGGTGGCCCTGGAAGGTGAGACAGGGGATCCGCCCGGTCGTCACCTCCAGGACCACCTCCGCGCCGATCCGCCACCGCTCCCCGATCAGCGCCCCCGAGACGTCCACCCCCTCGGTCGTGAGGTTCTCCCCGAACGCCCCGGCGGCCAGCGGCCGGCCCAGCGCGCGCTCCCAGGCGTCGAGATCCTCCCGCGCGACCGCGTACACCGCCTGGTCGTCCCCGCCGTGGTGGCGCAGGTCGGCGATCTCGTCCCCGGCGAGCCCGCTCCCGCCGGTCCCCTTCGGCCCCGGCGCCGACACCCGCACCGGCCCCGCCACCGGACGCTTGTCGATCCCGGTCAGGCCCTGCGGCTGATCGGTGTACGGCACGGCCGCCAGCCGCCCCAGGTTCACGGACAGAATCTTCATGTACGCACCGTAATCGAGCGGACCTCAAAGAGTCGACATACTTTTGGCTGTCATACCCAAGAGCTACTTATGGCCGGGGCTATGCTCGCCCGGTGATAGAGGCCCGCCATCTGCGCGTTCTGCGCGCCGTCGCCACCACCGGCTCCTTCTCCGCCGCCGGCCGCGAACTCGGCTGCACCCAACCGGCCGTCAGCCAGCAGATGAAGGCGCTGGAGACCTCCGTCGGCACCCCGCTGCTGGTGCGCGGCGGACGCGAGATGCGCCTCACCGAGGCGGGCGAGGCCCTGGTGCGGCACGCGTCCGGCATCCTCGCCGGGCTGACGGCCGCGGAGGAGGAGATCGCCGCGATCGCGGGCCTGCGCGCCGGCCGGGTCCGCCTGGTCTCCTTCCCCAGCACTAGCTCGACCCTCGTCCCCGCCGCCCTGGCCGCCCTGCGCGCCGCCCACCCCGGCACCCGCGTCTTCCTGGAGGAGGCCGAACCGCCAGGCTCGGTCACCCTCCTGCGCGAGGGCGACTGCGACGTGGCGCTCGCCTTCCGGTACGAGAGCCCCCGAGGCACGGCGGCCGACACCGAGGAGTGGGCCGACCTCGTCGTACGGCCCCTGCTGACCGACCGGCTCGTGGCCCTCGTTCCCGAACGGCACCCCCTCGCGCGCGCGGCGGCCGTCGGGATCGCCGATCTCGCGCGCGAGCCCTGGATCGCGGGCTGTCCGCGCTGCCGGCGTCAGCTGGTCGAGGTGTGCGAGAGCGCCGGGTTCACCCCGCGGATCGACTTCGCGACCGACGACCACCCGGCGGTCGTCGGCCTGGTCGCGGCGGGGCTCGGGGTCGCCGTACTGCCCCGGCTGGCCCTGGAGTCCGTCCGGCCGCGCGGTGTGCGCACGCTGGCGCTGGAGCCGGCCGTCCGGCGCGAGGTCGTCGCCCTCACGCTGCCCGACCTCGCGCGCGTGCCCGCGGTGGCGGCGACGCTGGAGGAGCTGGAGCGGGCCGCCGTACGGCAGTGAGAAACCGGGGCGCGCGTGTGCGTGCCCCGGCCTCGGACGGTCAGACTTCCGGTGGTGTGACCCTTCCGTTAGAAGAAACGTTCCTTCATGTGTTCGAAACGGCGGCCGTCTCGACCGACGCCGTGACGAGGCGGCTTCGTGCCCGCCCCATCAGTTCCTCGCGCTCGTCCTCGGTCAGTCCGCCCCACACGCCGTACGGCTCACGCACCGCCAGTGCGTGCGCCGCGCACTGCGCGCGGACCGGACACCTCATGCAGACCTCCTTGGCCGAGTTCTCGCGAGCGCTCCTGGCTGCCCCGCGCTCGCCCTCAGGGTGGAAGAAGAGCGAGCTGTCGACCCCGCGGCAGGCAGCGAGGAGCTGCCAGTCCCACAGGTCCGCGTTCGGTCCGGGAAGGCGGGAGAAATCTGCCATTACGTGACCCCTTGTAGCCGTGCTGAGCGGATACGGTGCCCACGACCGTACAACTACGATCTAAGGAGATGAAAATATGACTCATCGCGAATCTAGCCCTAGACACCACCTAAAGGGAAGAAATGGGTCTAAATGGGGCACCGGTTGTGATGAAACGGCGAGGGTCTGTTGCGCCTGTCTGCACCGTCCGAGCACCCTCACGTAGAGTGCCGAAGAGGCTACGCAGCCCCGTAACTCTTTCGAGTGACCGTCGTTGAGAGTGCGGAGGCGGTTGAAAACACAAAAGCTCGGGCAGATGTCCGAGCCGGTCGACCGCACAGGTGAATACGTACCAGCCTGGAGGCACAAGGTGACGCGCATCAGCTGCGGAGGGCGGCCATGACTTCCGTCCTCGTCTGCGACGACTCCCCGCTTGCCCGAGAGGCGCTGCGCCGCGCGGTCGCGACCGTGCCCGGCGTCGAGCGCGTGACAACCGCGGCCAACGGCGAGGAAGTCCTCCGCCGCTGGGGTGCGGACCGCTCGGACCTGATCCTGATGGACGTACGCATGCCCGGCCTGGGCGGCGTCGAGACCGTACGGCGGCTGCTGTCCGCCGACCCCGGTGCGCGCATCATCATGCTCACCGTCGCCGAGGACCTGGACGGCGTGGCCCTCGCGGTCGCTGCCGGGGCCCGCGGCTACCTGCACAAGGACGCGTCCCGCGCGGAACTGCGCGCGACCGTCACGCAGGCCCTCGCCGACCCGACCTGGCGGCTCGCGCCGCGCCGGCTGCGGTCCGCCGAGATGGGCGCCGCACCGACGCTCACCGCGCGCGAGATCCAGGTGCTCGAAGGGATGAGCCACGGGCGGTCCAACGCGGAGATCGGGCGCGAACTGTTCCTGTCCGAGGACACCGTCAAGACGCACGCGCGACGGCTGTTCAAGAAACTGGGCGCGTCCGACCGGGCGCACGCGGTGGCTCTCGGGTTCCGGTGGGGGCTCGTCCGCTGAGTCCCGCGCCGACGGTGCCGGACGCTCGCGGGGAAGCCGTGCTCCCGGAGTCATCTTGGACACATTCCGAGTGTGCTTCCGGCGGCTGTCGTCTCCTCACTCTCCGCTGGTGGGTGGGGTGGTGGGAGCCGGCGGGCGCGGGTCGTGCGGGCCGGTTCCCCGGAGGGGCGCTGCTCGTTTCGGCGGGGATGCCGCATGCTTGAGGTGTGGAGTTCCTCGGGGACGAGTCGGCCGAGCGGGAGGGGAGGGCGCGGGGTATGAGTTCCGGCGCACCTGCTCATAACGCTTCGGTGCACAACGAAGGACACGGAGCCACGGACGAGACGGCCTCGGTGCACCATGGACCGATGCGTGATGACGAGGCGGTCCGTGCCCAGGGAACGATCGGCTCCCTCGTCCATCGCGCGGTGGACGGCGATGAACAGGCGACCCATGACCTGCTCGCCCACGTCCACCCCCTGGCCCTGCGCTACTGCCGTACGCGCCTGTCGCGTCTGCCCGGGGACGCGCGGCACTTCGTGGAGGACCTCGCGCAGGAGGTCTGCGTGGCCGTCCTCCTCGCCCTGCCGCGCTACCGGGACACCGGGCGCCCCTTCGAGGCGTTCGTCTTCGCCATCGCCGCCCACAAGGTCGCCGACCTCCAGCGCGCCGCCATGCGCCACCCCGGCTCCACGGCCGTCCCCTCGGACGAGATGCCGGAGCGGCCCGACGACTCCCTCGGCCCCGAGGAGCGCGCCCTGCTCAGCAGCGACGCCGCGTGGGCCAAGAAACTCCTCGCCAACCTCCCCGAGAACCAGCGCGAACTGCTCCTGCTGCGGATCGCCGTGGGGCTGACGGCGGAGGAGACCGGACAGATGCTCGGCATGTCGCCCGGCGCGGTCCGGGTGGCCCAGCACCGCGCGCTGAGCAGGCTGCGGGCGCTGGCGGAGCAGTGACAACGGTAAGGGGCGGGCTCCAGGGAGACGCCCCTTACCTGTCGAGCGGAGTGCCGAGCGGCGCCCGCGCGCGGACGGGGCCCCGGCTGAACAGGTCGCCCGTCGGCTCCGTACGAACATACGAAGCCCGAGGTCACCTCGTACCGTGGAATTTGCGGCCCCTGCTTCCCGTTAGCATGGACATCCGCACCGATCAAGGCCATTTGGGGAAGGTGTCATGACTGCCAACGTCGACGGAGTGCCCGGCAAGTTCGCGACTCTCGGGTTGACCTACGACGACGTGCTGCTGCTGCCGGGAGCCTCCGAGGTCCTCCCGAACGCGGTCGACACCTCGTCCCGCGTCTCCCGCAACGTCCGGGTGAACATCCCCCTGCTGTCGGCCGCCATGGACAAGGTCACCGAGTCCCGCATGGCGATCGCCATGGCCCGCCTCGGCGGCGTCGGCGTGCTGCACCGCAACCTGTCCGTCGAGGACCAGGTCAACCAGGTCGACCTCGTGAAGCGCTCCGAGTCCGGCATGGTCTCCGACCCGATCACGGTCCACCCGGAGGCGACCCTCGCCGAGGCCGACGCCCTGTGCGCGAAGTTCCGCATCAGCGGCGTCCCGGTCACCGACCCCGCCGGCAAGCTCCTGGGCATCGTCACCAACCGCGACATGGCCTTCGAGAACGACCGTGCCCGCCAGGTCCGCGAGGTCATGACCCCGATGCCGCTGGTCACCGGCCACGTCGGCATCTCCGGCAGCGACGCGATGGAACTCCTGCGCCGCCACAAGATCGAGAAGCTGCCCCTCGTCGACGACGCGGGCATCCTCAAGGGCCTCATCACCGTCAAGGACTTCGTCAAGGCGGAGAAGTACCCGAACGCCGCCAAGGACGCCGACGGCCGCCTCATCGTCGGTGCCGCCGTGGGCGCCAGCCCCGAGGCCCTGGAGCGCGCCCAGGCGCTCGCCGAGGCCGGCGTGGACTTCCTGGTCGTCGACACCTCCCACGGCCACAACAGCAACGCCCTCAGCTGGATGGCGAAGATCAAGTCCAGCGTGAACGTCGACGTCATCGGCGGCAACGTCGCCACCCGCGACGGCGCGCAGGCCCTCATCGACGCCGGTGTCGACGGCATCAAGGTCGGCGTCGGACCCGGCTCGATCTGCACCACGCGCGTGGTCGCCGGTATCGGCGTCCCGCAGGTCACCGCCATCTACGAGGCGTCCCTCGCCGCCCGCGCGGCAGGCATCCCGCTCATCGGCGACGGCGGCCTCCAGTACTCCGGCGACATCGGCAAGGCCCTCGCCGCCGGCGCCGACACGGTCATGCTGGGCTCGCTGCTCGCGGGCTGCGAGGAGTCCCCGGGCGAGCTCCAGTTCATCAACGGCAAGCAGTTCAAGTCGTACCGGGGCATGGGCTCGCTCGGCGCCATGCAGTCGCGCGGCCAGGGCAAGTCGTACTCCAAGGACCGCTACTTCCAGGCCGAGGTCTCCGCCGACGACAAGCTCGTCCCCGAGGGCATCGAGGGCCAGGTGCCCTACCGGGGCCCGCTCTCCAGCGTCCTGCACCAGCTCGTCGGCGGCCTGCGCCAGACCATGGGCTACGTGGGCGCCGCCACCATCGACGAGATGGAAAGCAAGGGCCGCTTCGTACGGATCACCTCGGCCGGTCTGAAGGAGTCGCACCCGCACGACATCCAGATGACCGTCGAGGCGCCGAACTACAGCCGCAAGTGACCTTCACACGCGCGTGAGGCCCGATCGAGGCGGTCCCGGGAACTCCGGGGCCGCCTTTGTCATACCCGTCGGGGATACTGGGAGACGCTGCAACGCAACAGGGAAAGGCCACAGACGTGACTGAGATCGAGATCGGGCGCGGCAAGCGCGGCCGGCGGGCGTACGCCTTCGACGACATCGCCGTCGTCCCCAGCCGTCGTACGCGGGACCCGAAGGAGGTCTCGATCGCCTGGCAGATCGACGCCTACCGCTTCGAACTGCCCTTCCTGGCCGCCCCCATGGACTCGGTCGTCTCCCCGGCCACCGCGATCCGCATCGGCGAGCTGGGCGGCCTCGGCGTCCTCAACCTCGAAGGGCTCTGGACGCGCTACGACGACCCGCAGCCGCTGCTCGACGAGATCACCGAGCTGCCCTCCGAGCAGGCCACCCGCCGCCTCCAGGAGATCTACGCCGCGCCGATCAAGGAGGAGCTGATCGGCCGCCGCATCAAGGAGGTGCGCGACGCGGGCGTGGTCACCGCCGCCGCGCTCTCCCCGCAGCGCACGGCCCAGTTCTCCAAGGCCGTCGTCGACGCGGGCGTGGACATCTTCGTCATCCGGGGGACGACGGTCTCCGCCGAGCACGTCTCCGGGTCGCACGAACCGCTCAACCTCAAGCAGTTCATCTACGAACTCGACGTCCCGGTGATCGTCGGCGGCTGCGCCACGTACACGGCCGCGCTGCACCTCATGCGCACGGGCGCGGCGGGCGTCCTCGTCGGCTTCGGCGGCGGCGCCGCGCACACCACGCGCAACGTGCTCGGCATCCGCGTCCCGATGGCCACCGCCGTCGCGGACGTCGCCGCCGCGCGCCGCGACTACATGGACGAGTCCGGCGGGCGGTACGTCCACGTCATCGCCGACGGCGGGGTCGGCTCGTCCGGCGACCTGCCCAAGGCGATCGCCTGCGGCGCCGACGCCGTCATGATGGGCTCCCCGCTGGCCCGTGCCACCGATGCGCCCGGCAAGGGGCACCACTGGGGCATGGAGGCCGTCAACGAGGAGCTGCCGCGCGGCAAGAAGGTCGACCTCGGGACCGTCGGCACGGTCGAGGAGGTCCTCACCGGGCCGTCCCACACGCCTGACGGGTCGATGAACTTCTTCGGCGCGCTGCGCAGGGCCATGGCGACGACCGGGTACAGCGAGCTGAAGGAGTTCCAGCGGGTCGAGGTGGCTGTCGCGGATTCGCAGGATCGGCGGTAGTCGGTCGTACGACGCCTGGAGGGGCCGGTTGCCGTGGGTGCGGTGATCGGCTCCTTTTCGTTTTTCTTGAGGCTTTTGGTGGCGGCGCGAGAAGTGAAGTGGGGGGCGTGCGGTGGTGAAAGAGGTTTGACGGAAGGTTTCTGCTGATCATCGGGCGATAGCGTCCTTCTCGTGGCGCCCAGGTTTTCTGGTAGCGCCCCCTTCCAAGGACTTGATCCGGACCCCGTCCCCTCGGGGCCCGGCCCGATTCCAGACGAGCCGCTCTACCGGGCTATCGGGCGGCGTCGTGGAAGGGGGCGCCCATGGGACGCCATCGCAAGCCCACCCGCTGGGACAAGGTCCGTCTTCGGATGGTCCAGTTCAAGAGGAGGTGGATCTTGCGGCTGTTTGGATGGTGAGTGGCCGCCCCTAAGAAACATAGGGGCGGAGCACCCATGAACCATCCGGGAGCCTGCCGCAGTGCCTGCTGTGGTGGGCTCCCACTCTTTAGGCGGGATGGTGAATGGCCGTCCCTGCGAGAACCAGGGGCGGACACCCTGTAGCCCATCCGCGAGTCTGCCCCAGTGCCCTCTGCGGCCGACTCCGCCTGCTTCCAAGGTACTGGCCCCTGCCTGCCGTGCGCCACCAACCCCAGAAGTGCGCTCCTCTTTCGCGCCCCCTTTCACAACCGATGCGCCGCCCCCGTAGGGGTCGCCCCCCGCGTGTCCAGCAGTAGCTGCGCCTTCACCGACAACCCCTGAAGGTCGTACGTCCGGTGCTGCTGGAGGAGGATCGTCAGGTCGGCGTCGGCGGCGGCCTCGTAGAGGGAGTCGGCGCGGGGGACGGGGCGGTCGAGGACGTTCCAGGAGGGGACGTGGGGGTCGTGGTAGCTGATGGAGGCGCCCAGCTCCATCAGGCGGACCGCGATCTCGTGTGCGGGGGTGTTCTGGCGGTCGGCCAGGTCCGCCTTGTAGGTGACGCCCAGGAGGAGGACGCGGGCGCCGCGCGCCGACTTGCCGTATTCGTTCAGGAGAGCCGCGGCGCGCTGGACGACGTACCGGGGCATGCGCGTGTTGACCTGCTGGGCGAGTTCGACCATGCGCAGGGGGCCGCCGGGGTGGTCTAGGGGGACGGAGTGGCCGCCGACGCCGGGTCCCGGGCGGAACGCCTGGAAGCCGAACGGCTTGGTCTCGGCGCAGCGGATGACGTCCCAGAGGTCGACACCCAGACGGTGGCAGAGGATCGCCATCTCGTTGACGAGCGCGATGTTGACGTGCCGGAAGTTGGTCTCCAGGAGCTGCACAGTCTCCGCCTCGCGCAGCCCGCGCGCGCGGACGACCTTGTCGGTGAGGCGGCCGTAGAACGCGGCGGCGGACTCCGTGCACGCGGGCGTGAGGCCGCCGATGACCTTCGGCGTGTTGGCCGGGGTGAAGGCGCGGTTGCCGGGGTCGACGCGGCTGGGGGAGTGCGCGAGGTGGAAGTCGCGTCCCGCGTGCAGGCCGGAGGTCTCCTCCAGGAGGGGCCGCAGGAAGTCCTCGGTCGTCCCGGGGTGCACCGGCGATTCGAGGATCACGGTGGTGTGCGGGCGCAGGTGACCGGCGAGGGTGCGCGCGGCCGACTCCACCTGGCCGAGGTCGAGTCCGCCGTCCGCGTCGCGCGGGGTGGGCGCGCAGATCACCGCCGTACGGACGCGGCCGAGTTCGGCGGGGTCCGTGACGATCCGGAAGCCCCCCGCGAGCATCCGGCGCAGTTCGGCGGGGGTGAGGGAGCCGGGTTCCGGGCCGGTGCGGTAGCCGATGGTGGGGATGCCTGCGGCGACCGCTGCCTGGGCCAGGGGGAGGCCGAGCGGGCCGAGTCCGATGACGGCGAGATCTGCGGGCATGGAGTGGGCCGTCCTTCCCAGTCACCGAGAACGGTGGGGTTAACCGAAGCGGGGCGGGCGCGCAAGCCCTGTGGACTGAACGAGCGAGCGCAATGTCAGACTAGGAGTAAATATGACCGTTATGTGGGATTGGCCGGGCGTGTTGTCCACAGGTGTGGCCTGACGCGGACAAGGCGGTCAGAATCTGAGCGAGGGCAAGGTGATCGACGGCGGGAGACGACGGTGAGGACAGCGACACTGGGACCGGTGCAGCGGGCCGAGTCACTGGCGGACATGGCCGAGCACGAACTCGACGTACTGGTCGTCGGAGCCGGGGTGGTCGGCGCGGGGACAGCCCTCGACGCCGTCACCCGGGGCCTGTCCACCGGCCTGGTCGAGGCGCGCGACTGGGCGTCGGGCACCTCCAGCCGCTCCAGCAAGCTCATCCACGGCGGACTGCGCTACCTGGAGATGCTCGACTTCGCCCTCGTCCGCGAGGCGCTGAAGGAACGCGGCCTGCTCCTGGAACGCCTCGCGCCGCACCTGGTCAAGCCGGTCCCGTTCCTCTACCCGCTGAAGCGCAAGGGCTGGGAGCGGCTGTACGCGGGCTCGGGCGTCGCCCTCTACGACGCGATGTCGATGGCCCGGGGCCACGGCCGGGGCCTGCCCACGCACCGCCACCTGAGCCACCGTCACGCCCTGCGCGTCGCCCCCGCCCTGCGCAAGGACGCCCTCGTCGGCGCGCTCCAGTACTACGACGCCCAGATGGACGACGCCCGCTTCGTCGCCACGCTGGTGCGCACGGCGGCCTCGTACGGCGCGAAAGCCGCCAACCGTGCGCGGGTGACCGGGTTCCTGCGGGAGGGGGAGCGGGTCGTCGGCGCGCGCGTGCAGGACGTCGAGGCGGGCGGGGAGTACGAGATCCGGGCCCGGCAGATCGTCAACGCGACCGGGGTGTGGACCGACGACACGCAGGCCATGGTCGGCTCGCGCGGGCAGTTCCACGTCCGGGCCTCCAAGGGCATCCACCTCGTCGTGCCGCGCGACCGCATCAACTCCTCGACCGGGCTGATCCTGCGCACCGAGAAGTCCGTGCTGTTCGTCATCCCCTGGGGGCGGCACTGGATCGTCGGGACGACCGACACCGACTGGGACCTCGACAAGGCGCACCCGGCCGCGTCCAGCGCCGACATCGACTACCTGCTGGAGCACGTGAACTCGGTGCTCGCGACGCCGCTCACCCGCGACGACGTCGAGGGTGTGTACGCCGGGCTGCGGCCCCTGCTGGCCGGCGAGTCGGACGCGACCAGCAAGCTGTCGCGCGAGCACACCGTCGCGCATCCGGTGCCGGGGCTCGTCGTCGTCGCGGGCGGCAAGTACACGACGTACCGGGTGATGGCCAAGGACGCGGTCGACGAGGCCGTCCACGGGCTCGACCAGCGGGTCGCCGCGTGCGTCACCGAGGACGTGCCGCTGCTCGGTGCCGAGGGGTACCGGGCGCTGTGGAACGGGCGTGCGCGGATCGCTGCGCGGGCCGGGCTGCATGTCGTGCGGGTCGAGCATCTGCTGAATCGGTTCGGCGCGTTGGCGCAGGAAGTGCTGGACCTCATCGCCGGGGATCCCTCGCTCGGGGAGCCGCTCCAGGGGGCCGACGACTATCTGCGGGCCGAGGTCGTGTACGCCGCCTCGCATGAAGGGGCCCGGCACCTGGACGACGTGCTGACCCGGCGGACCCGGATCTCCATCGAGACGTTCGACCGGGGGACGCGGTGTGCCCGCGAGGTCGCCGAGTTGATGGCGTCGGTGCTGGGGTGGGACGAGGAGCAGGTCGAGCGGGAGGTCCAGCATTACGAGAAGCGGGTGGAGGCGGAGCGGGAGTCTCAGCGGCAGCCGGATGATCTGACGGCGGATGCGGCGCGGTTGGGGGCGCCGGACATCGTTCCCTTGTGAGGGGCGTTCACTTCTAGGCGCCTAATGGGGGGCCTGGTGAGGGTTGTCGGCGGGTGCAGCGGCGTTGTGGCTGATCGCGCAGTTCCCCGCGCCCCTTAGGGCGGCGATGACCTGCCCGGCATCGCCCTGGAAACGTCACTCGATCGAGCTACAGCCTGCCGGGATCTTTGCCGGGAACCCGGCCGTTTCACTGGTAACGCGGGCAGAACTCGGCAGCGAGCAAGGCCGGTTCGAGGTCGGGGGTCGCCAGCGTCGTGGTGTTCACGCGGAACGTGAGGACGTGCCGGCCGTCAGGCGTCGCGGCGGTGCGGACGTAGCTGCCGGGGATGCGGCCGTCGTGTCCCCACACCGTGACACCGCAGGGCAGCCTCACGGGGAACAGGCCCATGCCGTACGAGCCGTGTGCGGCGCGGGTGTCCAGCATCTCGCGCAGCCAGTGCGGGGGCAGGAGTTCACCGGAGAGCAGCGCCGCGTAGAAGCGGTCGAGGTCGGCGAGCGTGGTCACCAGCTCGCCGGCGGCGCCCGCGACGCGGGGGTCGAGATCGGTGACGTCGGAACCGTCGCTCGCGAAGGCGCGGCCGTGAGGTGAGGGAAGGGACGTACGGGAGCCAGGGAAGGAGGTGCCCGCCAGACGGAGGGGAACGATGACGCGGCGCTCGGCCTCGGCGGCGTAGGAGCGGCCGGTGACCTGTTCGACGACCAGGCCGAGCAGGACGTAGTTGGTGTTGGAGTAGGAGAAGCGGCCTCGGTCGGCCGGAGGGTGGGTGAGGGCCAGACGAACGGCTTGGAGAGCGGTGAGCGGGACGGTCCCCCGGGTGGTCCGGGTGAAGTCGTACAGGCCGCTGGTGTGGGTGAGCAGGGAGCGCAGGGTCAGCGCGCGGCCGTCGTTGCCGGCTCCCCGCACCAGTCCCGGCAGGTGCCGCTCCACAGGGTCGGACAGCGACAGCCGGTGTTCCGCGGCCAGTTGGAGCACCACGGTGGCCACGAAGGTCTTGGTGACGCTGCCGGCCCGGAAGTGGTCGTCCGGGGAGATCCCGGTCCCGGCGGAGGCGTACCGGCTGCCGTCCGGCGTCCGTGCCAGCAGGGCGGCGGCCGGGGCCTTCCCCCGGGAGACCAGCAGGGGGAGCAGAACCTCCGGGGACGGGTTCACGGTGGCTCGCGAGCCGGCCGCCGCGAGTTCCAGCAGGAGCAGGGCGACGGCCACGACCAGCAGGCTCCGGCGCGGTGGCATCGCGGTCCTCCTCGGGTGGGTGGGGGTCATGATGCAGGCCGCGGATGGGGGTGAGGTGTGACAGGCAGGGGGGAGGCGTGGGGTTGACGTGACGGTCGGGGACAACTGGCCCCGGGCGGCGGGTGGTTCGGTCACTTCGGGTGCCGGTGCGGTGAATGTCCGGGCGGGTGTGGCGGGGTGACGGAGGACGAGGTCGGCGGAAGGAGGTGAGGATGACCGAACGGCGGTGCACCTATTGGCCGGAATGCGAAGAGGAGGGGTGCGAGGAGAGGGGGGTCTGGGCGTCGGGCACTTGGCGGGTAGGGGACAATGGAGGCTCTGTCAGGGCGGGTTGCATGAGGGGACGCATGTCGGAGGCGGAGCGGGCGGGGACATCCCGTCAGGACAAGAGCGCACGTCTCCTCGCCGGGCGGTACCGGCTGGGAGGCGTACTCGGCCGCGGCGGCATGGGGACGGTGTGGCGCGCGGAGGACGAGACGCTCGGGCGGACCGTCGCCGTCAAGGAGCTGAGGTTCCCGTCGAGCATCGACGACGAGGAGAAGCGCCGGCTCATCACGCGCACGCTGCGCGAGGCCAAGGCGATCGCGAAGATCCGCAACAACAGCGCGGTGACCGTCTTCGACGTGGTCGACGAGGACGACCGGCCGTGGATCGTCATGGAGCTGGTCGAGGGGCGCTCGCTCGCGGAGGTCATCCGTGAGGACGGCCTGCTGAAGCCCCGGCGCGCGGCCGAGGTCGGGCTCGCGATCCTCGACGTGCTGCGGGCGGCGCACCGCGCGGGCATCCTGCACCGGGACGTGAAGCCGTCGAACGTGCTGATCGCCGAGGACGGCCGGGTCGTGCTCACCGACTTCGGCATCGCGCAGGTCGAGGGCGACCCGTCGATCACCTCGACCGGGATGCTCGTCGGCGCCCCCTCGTACATCGCCCCCGAGCGCGCGCGGGGCCACAAGCCCGGCCCCGCTGCCGACCTCTGGTCGCTGGGCGGCCTGCTGTACGCGGCGGTCGAGGGCGCCCCGCCGTACGACAAGGGCTCGGCGATCGCGACGCTCACGGCGGTGATGACCGAGCCGCTGGAGGAGCCGAAGAACGCGGGCCCCCTCAGGGACGTCATCTACGGGCTGCTCACCAAGGACCCCGTGCGGCGCCTCGACGACGCGGGCGCGCGCAGGCTGCTGGAGCGGGTCGTCTACGCGCCCGAGGCCGAGGAGCCGCCGCCGCTGGACGTGACGCAGGCGGTGCCGATGGTGGCGCCGCCGGAGCAGGCGGACAAGCCGCGGAAGGCCGCCGTCACGGCCGGTGCCCCCGCCGCCGGGCGCACCGAGCCGGCGGTGGGCGGCGGCCCGGCACCGGCGAACGCCCCGGTGGCCGGGCGCAGTTCGGGCTGGCCCGTCATGGAGCCGCCGGACCTGCCCGCGCGGCCGGTGCAGCGGGCGCCGTTGACGGACGTGGTGCCGAAGCGGACGCTGGTGATCATCGCGGTGGTCGTGGTGCTCGCCGTGATCGGCACGGTCCTCGCCGTCACCCTCGGCGGGGACGGCGGCGCCGACGACGCGGGCGCGGAGGGCGGCAAGCAGACCGTCGCGAGCGAGGGCGTCGGCACCAAGGAGGACCAGTCGGGCGGCGCGCGCACGGACGGGTCGGCCGGCCGGTCCGCCGAGCCCGGCGCCTCCGCCCCGGCCGGCGGGACCGCGCCCACCGGCGGCACCGGCACGCAGGTGTCGCCCTCGGCGGACGGCGCGGCGGTGTCGACGCACAAGGGCGGACAGGGGTACACGATCGGGCTGCCCGCCGGGTGGAAGTTCGGCAGGGCCAGCTCCGCGGGTGACCGGTTCACCGGGCCGGACGGGCAGAAGCTGCTCGTCGCCTGGACCAGTACGCCCAAGGGCAACCCCGTCGCGGACTGGACGGCCCAGGAGAAGTCCATGTTGCGCGCGCAGTACCGCAAGATCCGAATAGAGGCGGTGGACTACCGGGGCTGGAACACGGCCGACTGGGAGTTCACCTACACGGAGAGCGGTACCTCGTACCGGACCATCGACAGAGGCTTCGTCGTCAGCGACACGCAGGGGTACGCGCTCATGTACACGGCCAAGGCCGCCGACTGGGACGGTGAGCTGCGGAAGTCCACCTGGACGGCGCTCACGGAGAGTTTCCAGCCCAAGAAGTGAGACGGACGCTTCCGGGCGGTCCGTACGGGGGATGGACCGGGATATATGGCAACCGCTCTTTGCGGGTTGCCTCCGGCACGTATCGTGAGTGCTCGCGGACCGTATGCATCCGGGTCGAGGTGCACAACGGAGCGCGACGCGAACGGAATTGACAGACCGGGCGGCCGGGGGAGGCACGATGGACGACTACGCGGGCCGGGTGCTCGCCGACCGCTACCGGCTGCCGCTGCCGCCGTCCGAGGCGTACGAACTCAGCGAGACCCGGGCCTTCGACACGTACAGCGGTCAGGAGGTTCTCGTCCGGCAGGTGCCGCTGCCCGAGGTCGTCGAGGCGGAGGTCCTCGACGCGGAGGGGCTGCCGGAGGGCTTCACCGCGCGCGAGCGCGCGTACGGCGCCGGCGTGAGCACCCGCAGGCCTGCCGACCCTGTCGTACGGCGCGCCCTCGAAGCCGCGCAGGCCGCCGCGCGGATCCCCGACCATCCCCGGCTCGACCAGGTCTTCGACGTGTTCGCCGAGGGCGGCTCGCTGTGGATAGTGAGCGAACTCGTGGGCGCGCGCCCGCTCGCCGAACTGCTCGCGGACAAGCCGCTCACGCCGTACCGGGCCGCCGAGGTCGCCTCCGACGTGCTGATGGCGCTCCGGGTGCTGCACGCGCACGGCTGGGTGCACCGCAACATCACCGCCCGGACCGTCCTCGTGTGCGACGACGGGCGGATCGTCCTCACCGGCCTCGCGGTCGGCGCGGCCGAGGAGGCGCTGTGCGGGAACGACCCGGTGCCCACCGAGGACGGACCGCTGCCCAGGACCGTCTCCGTGCCGCCCCTCGGGGACGGCGGGACGGACCCCGAGGCCGCGCGGCGGGCCGCGATAGAGGCACGGGCCGCGGGCCGGCTCCCCGGCGGCGCGACCGGCAACGGCGGCACGTTCGGCAACGGCACGGCGGCGACCCCGGCCGGTGAACTCGCCCCGCCCACCGCGCCCTCGGAGACCGGCGGGGACATCCGCGCCGCGCGCGCCGGGGCCATCGCCGCGTACCGCGCGGGCGCGCGGGCGGCGGCCCGGGTCCAGGAGGCCGAGCAGAACGGGAAGGCGCTGGAGAGCGGGCGCACCGCGTTGCCGGGCGCGCGGGGGGAGGGCTCGCACGGGCAGATCGCCGATCCGTACGGGGTGCGCGAGGCGCAGGGCGGCACCGGTTCGTACGGCTCCCGCGAGGGGCAGGGCGGCGCCGGCTCGTACGGTGGGAGCGAGGCGCAGGGGCTCGCCGGACCGTACGGTGCCCGCGAAGCGCAAGGGCTCGCCGGTCCCTACGGCGCCGGTGGGGCGCAGGGTTTCGCCGGTCCGCACGGCACCCGTGAGACCCCGGACGTCGCCAGCCCCTACGGCATACGCGACCCCCGGACCCCTCGCCCCGAGTCAACGCAGGCACCTGTCACTCCCACCCGATGGAGTGACCTCGCGGCGGGAACCCCGCTGCCGCCCTCGGCCGTTGACCAGGCAGACACCGCTCGTCCTGGCCACACCGTCCCGCAGCAGCCGACCCCGACATCCGCCCCGACCACCGCCCTCGCCGCCGAGCGTGCCCGCCAGGCACGGATGGCCGTCGTGGGACCCGTCACCGAGCGCTGGGCCCCCGAGCAGGCCGGACCGGTCCACGAGAACTGGCAGCTGGCCGCGCCCATCGGCCCCGCCACCGACCTGTGGGCGCTCGGCGCGCTGCTCTTCAGGTCGGTCCAGGGACACGCGCCCTACCCGGAGGAGTCGACGGCCGAACTCGTCCAGATGGTGTGCGGTGAGCCCCCGGCGTTCGCCGAGGAGTGCGGGCCGCTCAGGCCGGTCGTGGAGTCGCTGCTGCGCCAGGACCCGACCGAGCGGCCGGACTTCGAGGAGCTGCGCGGCTGGCTGCGGTCGCTGGTGCGGTCGGCGCCCGAGGCGGAGGCCGGGGCGTACGTCGTCACCGCGCCGCCCGCCGACCCGCGACGGCTGCCGATCATCCGCCGCAAGGGCGAGCTGGTGCGCCGGCGCAAGGCCAAGGCGCGGGCCGCCGCGGGAGGCGCGCACGCCCGGCACAAGCGGGGGCGCGCCGAGCCGGAGCGTTCGCCGCGCAGTCTGGGGCGGACACTGCTGGTGATCGTCCTGCTCCTGCTGGCGGGGGCGATCGCGTACGCGGTGTTCTTCATGCCGAAGGCCGGCGAGGAGGGGGCCGCGAGCAGCCCCGGTCCCTCGGCGGGTGCCACCGCGCCCGCCGGGGCGACCGCCTCGCCGCCGCCCGCCAGCAGCGAACCCAGGCCCGACCAGTCGACGCCGGGGGGCGACGAGACGACGGCGGGCACGTCCACGCAGGCCGGGTCCGACGTGGCCGACGGGTTCACGCTGCGCGCGGACGACGCCGGGTTCAAGATCGCCGTGGCCGACGGGTGGGACCGGTCGCCGAAGAACGGGCGCGGACAGGTCGTCTACTCGCACGGGGACTTCGAGCTGATCGTCGTACCCGGGCGGGACACCGCCGCGGCCAACGGGAGTGATCCGATGGCCTATCAGCGGGACAAGGAGAGCGAACTGGAGCCCTACCGGCAGTCCAGTTGGGCGACCGCGTCCGGGCTGAGGAACATCCAGGTCGGGCAGCAGAAGATGGCCGAGGGGCAGTTCACCTGGACGAGTGACGGCGGGCAGGAGTTGTTCGTGCGCAACCGGGCAGTTCTCATCGCGGGGCGGTACCACGTCGTCCAGGTGCGAGGGCCGGAGGCGGAGCGGGACGAGGTGACGCGGCTGTACGAACAGGCCGCCGAGAGCTACCGGTACACCGGCTGAGGTCCGGTTCCCGGAACGCATCCGAAGCGACAACCGTCACAGTGCTGTCTCCATGGGCCCCCTTTGGTTCCACGGACGTCGGCCGGTCTTTACGCTGAGCCTGTCAAGAGCATTGCGGGGCAACGTGAATCAGATGCAGGGCCTGCTCATCGCGGGCCGCTACCGGCTCGTCGACTCCATCGGGAGCGGCGGCATGGGCCGTGTGTGGCGTGCGCACGACGAGCTGCTGCACCGGGCCGTCGCGATCAAGGAGCTGACCGCCGCCCTTTACGTCGCCGAGGCCGACCAGCCCGTCCTGCTCGCCCGGACCCGGGCCGAGGCGCGCGCGGCGGCGCGGATCAACCACTCCGCCGTCGTCACCGTCCACGACGTCCTCGAACACGACGGCCGGCCCTGGATCGTGATGGAACTCGTCGAGGGCCGCTCCCTCGCCGACGCCGTCAAGGCGGACGGCAGGGTCGAGCCCGCCGAGGCCGCGCGGATCGGGATGTGGGTGCTGCGGGCGCTGCGCGCGGCGCACTCCGCGGGCGTGCTGCACCGGGACGTGAAGCCTGGCAACGTTCTCCTCTCCGAGGACGGGCGGGTGCTCCTCACGGACTTCGGCATCGCGCAGATCGAGGGGGACACGACGATCACCCGTACGGGTGAGGTCGTCGGGTCCGTCGACTACCTCGCGCCCGAGCGGGTACGCGGCAACGACCCCGGGCCCTCCTCCGACCTGTGGGCGCTCGGCGCGACGCTGTACACCGCCGTCGAGGGGCGCTCGCCCTTCCGGCGTACGTCCCCGCTGAGCACGATGCAGGCCGTCGTCCAGGAAGAGGCCGCCGATCCGCAGCACGCGGGGGTGCTCGGGCCGGTCATCACCGCGCTGCTGCGCAAGGACCCCGCGACGCGGCCCGGTATCGCCGAGGCCGAACAGATGCTGGCGGAGGTCGCCGAGGGGCGGCGGGCGCATGGGGCTCAGGCGTATGTGCCCACGCAGTACGGGGGCGGTGGGTACGGGGCGTCCGGGCAGGGGTTCGACTCGGGGTCGGGTGCGGGGTTCGGGAGCGGGTCCAACGGGGTCTACGGGACCGGTGGGGCCGGTGGGGCTGCGGGTGGGACGGTCGGTGGGGGGAGCAACGGGACCGGGTTCGGAGCCGCCGGGGGCAGTAACGGGAGCGGGTTCGGGGCTGTCGGTGGCAGCAACGGGAGCGGGTTCGGGGCTGTCGGCGGGAGTGGCGGGTTCGGGTCCGGGGGGCAGGCCGGGGGCGGGGTGCCGTCGTACGGCGGTGGGGCCGAGGTGCACTCCGCCGAGGTGCGCTCCGCCGAGGTGCGCTCCGCCGGGGTCGTCACCGGGGGCGGTGCCGGGCAGGCGCCGCCCAAGCGGCGGCGGTTGCGGACGCTCGCGCTCGTCGTCGTGCTCGCCGCGCTCGTCGGTGGGGGGACCGCCGTCGCCTTCCAGCGGTGGGACGAGGGGCGGCAGAGCGGGGGTTCGCCCTCCGCCGGGGCCTCGCCGAGTCCGTCCGCCGTCGAGGGGACCGTGCCCGACTCCTGGGTCGAGGTGAACGATCCGCTCGGGTTCGGGCTGTCCCTGCCCAAGGGGTGGAACCGGCAGGTCTTCCAGGACGACGGGGACCTCAAGCAGATCGACTACACGCCGGACAACGGCAAGCACTTCGTCCGCATCGCCATGGACATCTCGCCCGACTACGCCGATCCCCACGCCCACCAGATCGACCTGGAGAAGCAGCTCCAGCGGCTCGTCGACTACCGGCGCGTCAAGCTGGAGGAGAACCTGTACCGGGACCGCAAGGGGTCCGAGTGGGAGTACACGTGGACGGCGCTCGCCAAGGACACGAAGTTCCCGGGGTCCCGGCGGGCGGTCGAGGAGACGTACGTCGCGCATGACGGGACGGAGTACGCGATCTACATGTCGTCGCCGGTGGAGGACTGGGCCACCGCGGCCAAGCAGTTCACGTCCGTGTTGAAGAGCTGGCGGGAAGCGGATCGGTCGGGGAGCTGAGGGCCGGGGGCGCGGGGCGCTTCGGCCGGTTTGTTGCCTTCCCTCCGGCCTCGCATCCCGCTCGCGTTGATAATCCGGTGCTTCGCACGGTAGTCATGGGGGCATGAGCGACGACCGGGGTGCCGGGGATGATGGGGACGGGCTGATAGTGGGTGGGCGGTATCGCCTTCTCGGGGGAACGGGGGGTGCGGGGGCGGGAGTTGTCCGGCGGGCCTGGGATGTGGAGGCTGGGCGGGAGGTCGCCGTCAAGGCGCCTCGGGTGCCGGGGGTGCCGGGGGGCGAGGAGTTCCGGCGGGCCGCTCATCGGCTTTATCAGGAGGCTCGGGCGGCGGCTCGGGTGGAGCATCCCGGGGCTGTCGTCATCCATGACGTTGTGGTGGAGGGGGAGGATCAACTTCCCTGGGTGGTCATGGAGTCGGTCGAGGGGGAGTCGCTCGCCGAGGCTTTGGAGCGGGGGCCTCTGGGGGTTGTCGAGGCCGCTCGGGTGGGGGGTGTCGTGCTGGGGGCCCTGCGGGCCGCGCACGCCGTGGGGATCGTGCATCGGGACGTACGGCCCGAACATGTGCTGCTGGGGGTGGACGGGCGGGTCGTGGTGACCGACTTCGGGATCGCTCATGGGTACGAAGACGGGGGCCCCGTACGGGAGTTGGAGTTCGCGGCGCCGGAGCGGGCCGCCGGGGGGCATGCGGGGGCCGAGTCGGACCTGTGGTCGCTCGGGGTGTTGTTGTACGCCGCCGTCGAAGGGGTGTCGCCGTTCCGGCGGGGCACGGCCGAGGAGACGCTCGCGGCGGTGCTCGCCGGGGAGGTGCCCGAGCCGGTGCGGGCCGGTCAACTGGGGGTGCTGCTCTCGGGGTTGCTCGTGAAGGAGCCGGGGGAGCGGATGGGGGCCGGTGAGGTGGAGGAGGTGTTGAGGGCGGTCTCCGGAAGCGGTGCCGAGGGCTCCGCGCAAGGGGATGTCGTACCTGAGGGGGACGCGCGAGAGGGGCGCGCTCGGGGTGTCGTACCTGAGGGGGACGCGCCGAAGGACCGTACCCGAGTCGTACCCGAGAGTGAGGCTGCCCGAGTCGTCGTACCCGAGGACCAGAGCGAGTACGGCGTCCAGGAGCCGGCGCGGCGGCGCCCCTTCCCGCTCAGCCTCTTTTTCGGGTGACCCGGCGGCAACCCCCTGATCAGCACCTTCCTTGCCAGTGAACGCTGGCACGGTGTGCGGGTGCGGTGAATCCGCGTTACCGGCGGG
This sequence comes from Streptomyces saintjeani, assembly GCF_055409605.1. Taxonomy (NCBI): domain Bacteria; kingdom Bacillati; phylum Actinomycetota; class Actinomycetes; order Kitasatosporales; family Streptomycetaceae; genus Streptomyces; species Streptomyces saintjeani. The sequence continues at coordinate 5,735,967 of NZ_CP189624.1, forward strand.
TACCCAAAGGCGTGGCGGCGGCATACCCTGCGCGTCATGACCGACTCGCAGGCTCGAAGCAGCGCCCCGCACGGCACGAACCCCGTCGCCCCGGCCCCCGCCGGAGTGCGCACCGCGGCGGACGTGGTCACCCCCGAACTGGTCGCCCAGCTCACGAAGGGCGTCGTGGGCTCGGGGCGCACGGCCAACCACACGCCGTTCACCGGGGAGAAGCTCGCCGACCTGCCGGAGTCGACGCCCGAGGACGTGGCGCTCGCCTTCGAGCGGGCCCGCGCCGCGCAGGACGTCTGGGCTCGGACGCCGGTCAGGGAGCGGGCGGCGGTGCTGCTGCGCTTCCACGACCTGCTCCTGGAGCGCCAGGCCGAGGTCCTCGACCTGGTCCAGCTGGAGACCGGCAAGGCCAGGCTGCACGCGCACGAGGAGGTCCAGGCCGTCGCGGTCGCCGCCCGGCACTACGGCCGCAAGGGACCGTCGTACCTGAGGGCCAGGGGCCATACGGGCGCCGTCCCGAGCCTCACCAAGGTCACCGAACTGCGTCATCCCCGAGGGGTGGTCGGGCAGATAGCCCCCTGGAACTACCCCCTCGAACTCTCCGTCGGCGACGCGATCCCCGCGTTCGTCGCGGGCAACGCCGTCGTCATGAAGCCCGACACCGGGACCTGCCTCACCGCCCTGTGGGCACGCGACCTGCTGATCGAAGCGGGGCTGCCCGCCGAGGTGTTCCAGGTCGTGCTCGGCGACGGTCCGGTCATCGGGCCGGAGATCGTCCGGCACGCCGACTACGTCTCCTTCACCGGCTCCACCCGCGTCGGCCGCGAGGTCGCGCAGGGCGCCGCCGCCCGGCTGGTCGGGGTGTCGCTCGAACTCGGCGGCAAGAACGCCATGCTGGTGCTCCAGGACGCGGACATCGAGAAGGCCGCCGCCGGCGCCGTCCGGGCCTGTTTCTCCTCCGCCGGTCAACTCTGCGTGTCCATCGAGCGGTTGTACGTCCACGAGTCGATAGCCGACGTCTTCCTCGACCGGTTCGCCGCCCGCACGCGCGCCATGCGGCTCGGCAACTCCCTCGCCTACGGTGCCGAGATGGGCTCGCTCGTCGGGCAGCGGCAGCTCGACACCGTGACCCGGCACGTGGAGGAGGCCGTCGCCAAGGGGGCCACCGTCGTCACCGGCGGCGTGCCCCGGCCCGACATCGGGCCCTACTTCTACGAGCCGACCATCCTCGACGGCGTCGAGGCGCCGATGGCCGTGTGCGGGGAGGAGACGTTCGGGCCGGTCGTCGCGATCTACCGGTTCACGGACGAGGACCAGGCCGTCGCGCTCGCCAACTCCACGTCGTACGGCCTCAATTCGTCCGTCTGGACCAAGGACGGGCGGCGTGGGCGGGCCGTCGCCGCGCGGCTGCGGACCGGGACCGTCAACGTCAACGAGGGGTACGCGTCCGCGTACGGCAGCGTCCAGTCGCCAATGGGCGGCATGAAGGACTCCGGGCTCGGCAGGCGGCACGGGTCCGAGGGGATCCTCAAGTACACCGAGGCCCAAACGGTCGCGCACCAGCGGCTGTTGCCGATGGCGCCCGCGCTCGGCATGGACGACGAGAAGTACGCGCGGTTCATGAGCCGGAGCCTCCGGGCGATGAAAGCGTTCCGGTTCCGGTAGGAGGGGACAGCGTGTCAGAGACATCCCAAGGCACCCACGACTACGACGTGCTGGTCGTCGGCTCCGGCTTCGGCGGGTCGGTGACCGCGCTGCGCCTCACCGAAAAGGGCTACCGGGTAGGCGTGTTGGAGGCCGGACGCCGGTTCGGCCGCGATCTGCTGCCCAAGAACTCCTGGGACCTGAGGAACTACCTCTGGGCACCCCGGCTCGGCTTCTACGGCATCCAGCGCATCCATCTCCTGGGCAACGTCATGGTGTTGGCCGGCGCCGGGGTCGGCGGCGGGTCCCTCAACTACGCCAACACCCTCTACGTACCGCCCAAGGCGTTCTTCGAGGACCCCCAGTGGAAGGAGATCACCGACTGGGAAGAGGAGTTGACGCCCTACTACGACCAGGCCCGGCGGATGCTCGGCGTGCGGCTGAACCCGACCCTCACCCCCTCCGACGTCCACCTCAAGGCCGCCGCGCAGCGCATGGGCGTCGGTGACACCTTCCACATGGCGCCGGTCGGCGTCTACTTCGGGGACGGCGAGGACGCGGACGGGCAGGGGCCGACGGCCCAGCCGGGTGAGGAAGTCGCCGACCCGTACTTCGGCGGCGCCGGGCCCAAGCGGCGTGCCTGCACCGAGTGCGGGGAGTGCATGACCGGCTGCCGGCACGGCGCGAAGAACACCCTCAACGAGAACTACCTGTACCTCGCCGAGAAGGCCGGGGCCACGGTGCACGCGATGACCACCGTCGTCTCCGTCACCGACGACTCGCGCGGCGGGTACGCGGTCGCGACGCTGCCCACCGACAACCGGCGCAAGGGCAAAGGGCGGATCTTCACCGCCCGCCGGGTCGTCCTCGCGGCGGGCACGTACGGCACGCAGACGCTGCTGCACCGGATGAAGGCGGGCGGTCAACTCCCTTACCTGTCCGAGCGGTTGGGAGAGCTGACCCGCACCAACTCCGAGGCGCTCGTGGGGGCGCAGGCCGACGAACGGCGCTATCGGAAGGCCACTGGGCGCAGCCCCGACTTCACGCGCGGGGTCGCCATCACGTCGTCCGTGCACCCCGACGCCAACACGCACATCGAACCCGTGCGGTACGGCAAGGGGTCCAACGCGATGGGCGGCCTGTCGATTCTCCAAGTCCCTTACGCCGAAGGGTCGTCGAGGGTCGCCGGGTGGCTCGCGCACGTCGCCCGGCACCCGATGCTGCTGCTGCGGTCCCTGTCCAACCGGAAGTGGTCCGAGCGGACCATCATCGGGCTCGTCATGCAGTCGCTGGACAACTCGCTCACGACGTACCTGAAGCCGTCCGGTGCGGGCAAAGGGCTGCTGACGGCCCGTCAGGGACACGGCACGCCCAACCCCCAGCAGATCAAGGCCGCTTCGGAAGCGGCGTCCGCGCTCGCCGCCGACATCAACGGGTTCGCCGGGTCCAACGTCGGTGAGCTGATGGGGACTCCGCTCACCGCGCACTTCCTCGGCGGGTGCCCCATCGGGGACTCCCGGGAGAGCGGCGTCATCGACCCCTACCACCGGCTGTACGGCCACCCCGGGATCTCCGTCGTCGACGGCGCCGCCGTCTCCGCGAACCTCGGCGTGAACCCCTCCCTGACGATCACCGCGCAGGCCGAACGGGCCATGGCGTACTGGCCGAACAAGGGCGAGCCCGACACGCGGCCCGCGCAGGGGGAGGCGTACGAGCGTCTCGCCGCCGTCGAGCCGAAGTCACCGGCGGTGCCCGAAGAGGCGTTCGGGGCACTGAAGCTGCCGTTCCTCGGGATGCCGGTCGTACCCCCGAAGGGGGACTGAAAGCACGGAAGGACCTGCGCCCCCCTCCGAGCGCAGGTCCCTCCGTCGTCCTCAGGTACTACGCGTGGCTGCCGTCCGTCTTGCGGCGGCGGACGATGAAGATCGCGCCCGCACCGGCGACGACGGCCGCGCCGCCGACGAGGCCGATCATCGGGAGCGCGGAGGAGGAACCGGTCTCCGCGAGGCTCCCGGTGACCTCGACGTCGTTCAGGTTGACCGGCTTGGCGCCGCCCGTCTGGGGCTTGGCGTTGCCCGGCTTACCGGGCTTCGAACCGGCGGCGAGGATCTCGAAGATGTAGTTCTCGGCGTTCGGGTCGTTGCCCACCCAGCAGCTCTTGGCGTCCGAGTAGGTCGCCAGACCGATGGCGATGCCGATGGAGTCGGGCGTCTTGCCCGCGACCGAGAGCCGCAGCTTGTACGACGTGGACTTGCCCGCGTCGAGCGTGAGCGTGCTGAAGATCGTCGCGTCGCCGTAGCCGTCCTCCAGCGTGATCCACTTGCCCGAGGAGGGCTGGAAGACCTGGAGGGTGAGGCTGCTGGAGTAGTCCTCTTCGAAGTCCTCGGACCCCGCGCCGACCAGGATGAACGGCTTGATGTTCTTGATCGTGTCCTTGCCGTCGTTGGCGAGGTCGAAGGTGAAGTTGTGCCAGCCGCTGCCCGCGACGATCTTCTCCGGCAGGTTGGACAGACCGGTGCTCAGGCTCTCGCTGAGCGGGAGCTCGCTCTCGTCGGAGAGGGTCTCGCAGTAGTCGACGTCCGCCGGGGCCGACGGCGAGGAGCTGACCGAGGTGCTCGCGGACGGCGTACCGGTCGGCGTGCTGGACGCGCTGCTCGACGACGAGGTGCTCGGCGACGCGGAGCCCTTGTCGGCGTCACCCTTCTCGCCGCCGGTCGTGTCGTCGGCCGACGGGGACGCCGACTCGGTCTCGGGCGCCGACTCGCTGGCCGACGCGGAAGCCGAGGCCGACGGAGACGGGGACGTGCCCTCCTCCGCGAACGCGGACGGCGCGGACATCAGGGCCAGCGGGGACAGTGCGGCGGTCGCGGCGGCCACGGCTATGGCACGGCGGAGCTTCATGAGAAGACCTCTGGGTGTCAGGCACGGCGCGCCCGGTTGGCGTGACGTGTCGGCGGGAGACCTTCCGCGTTGGGGGCGCGGGTGTGGCCCGTGTTACGCGAGGTTTGATCCGCGAGCCGTGGGAAAGGTTGTACGGATTCTCACGCCATTCTTATGTGTTCCACATCACGTGTTCTCGGTGTGGGGCGCATCACGTTCTACGCTCTGCTGCCGCAGAAGCCTGCGTGAGGACCGAGGGGGATGGCCGCCGTGCCCGAGATATCCGACGACGACTGGGACAAGTTCCTGCGCGAGACCGTGGAGGACACGGAGAAGACTCCGGACGACGCACCGAAGGAGCCGTCCGCGCGCGCCCGCATGGTGACCGCGCGCCTGCGCGAGCAGGAGGCGCGGGGCGAACTCCCCGAGGGCTGGCGCACCGGCCCGGCCTGGCAGGACACCGAGGTGCGGGCACGCAAACGGCGCCGCCTGTGGACGTTCGTCGGCGTCCCCGTCGCCGCCGCGCTGGCCTTCGTCGCGATGAAGCCGTCGGTCATCCCGGGCGACCCCTTCGGTACGGGGTCGAACGGCACCGACGTCGCCGCGACCCCCCTCCCGCCCGAGACGGCGGCCCCCAGCGGCGCCCCCGGAGCCGTCGACCCGGACGCCCCCACGCAGGCCCGCCCCTTCGCGGGCTCCCCGGCGCTCCAGTGGGCCGACGGCGCCGCCGGCATCGTCGCGCCGCCCGCGACTGCGGTGAAGGGGTTCACGAAAGCGCAGGTCAAGGACGTGCTGGCGAAGACGCGCACGCTCCTGATCGACACCAACCTCGACCCGGCGACGTTGCGAGGCGGGCGCCCGGACGCCGCGTCGAAGATCGTCGACCCGCTCCAGAAGGACGTACACAAACTCTTCGGCGCGGCCCTGAGCAAGCCCGGCAAGGACGACGACGATCCGCTGCTGATGGCCAGCCGGTTCGACCCGGCCGAGGTGCGGATCGCCGGGAGCGTCGTGAAGACGCGCGGGCGGATGACCTTCGCCGGGGACAAGGACGGGTCGGTCGTCGTCCACGCCGACTACACCTTCGTCTATCCCGTCGTCCGCGCGAGCACGCCGGCCGACGACAAGGACGCGGAGGCCACGAGGACCGTCGTCCGCCGCGTCCTGGAGGTCCAACTCTCCGACCCCGCGCGCTACCAGGTGACCCCGGGGACCGTCTTCGTCTCCCGCTACCAGATGGAGAGCGGCAACTCGTCGTGCGACGTGTACGACGGCTGGTTCCACCCCGAGTTCCGCGACGACCGCTCGTCCGGGCCGGAGCCCTCGGGTCCCGAGGCGGACCCGTACGACCGGAGCAAGGAGATGTCGACGCAGGCACCGGCCGAGGACGAGCCGTGCGGAACGGTCTCGCGCATCTGACCGCGTAGCGTCGGGCAAGAGCGAAGGGCCCCGCGGGACGGAGCCGCGGGGCCCTTCTTTCGTCAGCACCGGCGTCAGGGCAGCGCCGGTGCCTCCCGGGAACGGCGCCGGGGGGTGCGCCGCTGTGGGTGGTACGTGGGCCGGCCCGTCACCTGCCGTACGCCAATGGTCTGGACCTCTGGCAGTAGACGTTCCGGCGTTCCCGCCTTGCCGTGCACGGCGAGCGGGGTTTCGTGGGGGGACGTGAAGCTGTACGCATCGTGCTGGATGAACGCGGTCGCCGCAACCGTTTGACCCGGACCTCATAGATTTTTGCAGTTTCCGCCGGTCGGCCCCGAGCGTCCCCGGGGCCGGCCGTTTCTCTGGGATGACCGGGCCGCTGTCCCCTGCCGTCCGGTCATCTCGCTGGAGCGAGGTCCCACGACGTACGGCACGATCCGTACGTCTCATCGCTCCGACGAGCCACGCGTGGTTCTTCCGGGCCCGCGCCTGGCTGGCACGGACACCGGTACCAACGACGGACACCGGGAGCGGTCACGCGCCGTACGAGTGAGGGAGGGCCCGAACTCATCTGCGAGACACGGCCGATGCTCAGATACGACCCCGGCACAGCTCCAGCAACGTCATCGCCAGCGTCGTACCCGGCTTGCCCAGCGCCTCGCTGTAGTGGCCGATGACCTCCATCTCGCGGGAGAGGTTCACGCGCCGGCCGCCGGAGGTGATGCGCGCGTCCTGGATGACGGCGGAGACGGCGGCACGCTCCTGGATGAGGCCGATGATGCGGTCGTCGAGGGCGTCGATGCGCTCGCGGGCGCCGGTGATGACGTCGGCGGCGCCGGGGGTCTTCGCGCCGGTGAGGTCGAGGGAGGTCATGCGGGGCTCCTTGGGATTCGGTGAGCCCCGGATCGAACAGGTCCCGGAGGAGAAACGACAGGCGCCCCGGGCCTTGTCGGCCCGGGGCGCCTGGGAAGTCGCTCGGCTCTACGCGCGAGCACGACCATGGCAGCCGGCGGGCCGGGTGCCATAGGTAAAGAACGTCGTGGGCGTGAGCATGCGGCCAGTATGCCACGGCCTCCCTCCCCACCGGCCCCCCTCCGGCAGCCCCGGTAGAATCGGCCCCACACACCCCGCCCCTCCGCCGGAAGGCCCCCGTGTCATCAGCGACCCCAGCCGCCCCCGACACCGTCCTGGTCGTCGACTTCGGCGCGCAGTACGCCCAGCTCATCGCCCGTAGGGTCCGCGAGGCGCGGGTCTACAGCGAGATCGTGCCGAGCACCATGCCGGCCGCGGAGATGCTCGCGAAGAACCCGGCGGCGATCATCCTCTCCGGCGGCCCCTCGTCCGTGTACGAGGAGGGCGCCCCCCGCATCGACAAGGCGCTCTTCGAGGCCGGTGTCCCCGTCTTCGGCATGTGCTACGGCTTCCAGCTGATGGCGCAGGCCCTCGGCGGCACGGTCGACAACACGGGCGCGCGCGAGTACGGCCGTACCGACCTGCACGTCTCGAAGGTGTCGTCCACCCTCTTCGAGGGCACCCCGGCCGAGCAGGCCGTGTGGATGTCCCACGGCGACGCCTGCTCGGCGGCGCCCGAGGGCTTCGCGGTGACCGCGTCCACCGACGTCGTCCCCGTCGCCGCCTTCGAGGACGACGAGAAGCGGCTGTACGGCGTCCAGTACCACCCCGAGGTCATGCACTCCACGCACGGCCAGCAGGTCCTGGAGCACTTCCTGTACCGGGGCGCCGGGCTCAAGCCGGACTGGACCACTGGCAACGTCATCGAGGAGCAGGTCGCGGCGATCCGCGAGCAGGTCGGCGACAAGCGCGCCATCTGCGGGCTCTCCGGCGGCGTCGACTCGGCGGTCGCCGCGGCGCTCGTCGCCCGCGCCATCGGGGACCAGCTGACCTGCGTGTACGTCGACCACGGCCTGATGCGCAAGGGCGAGACCGAGCAGGTCGAGAAGGACTTCGTGGCCGCGACCGGCGTCAAGCTGGTCGTCGTCGACGCTCAGGAGCGGTTCCTCAACGCGCTCGCCGGGGTCTCCGACCCCGAGGAGAAGCGGAAGATCATCGGGCGCGAGTTCATCCGCGTCTTCGAGCAGGCGCAGGCCGAGATCATCGCGGACGCGGGTCCGGCGGTCGAGTTCCTCGTACAGGGCACGCTCTACCCGGACGTCGTCGAGTCCGGCGGCGGCACCGGCACCGCCAACATCAAGTCGCACCACAACGTCGGCGGCCTCCCCGAGGACCTGGAGTTCCAGCTCATCGAGCCGCTGCGCAAGCTGTTCAAGGACGAAGTCCGCATGGTCGGCCAGGAGTTGGGCCTCCCCGAGGAGATCGTCCAGCGCCAGCCCTTCCCCGGCCCCGGCCTCGGCATCCGCATCGTCGGCGCGGTCACCAAGGAGCGCCTCGACCTGCTGCGCGAGGCCGACGCGATCGCCCGCGAGGAGCTGACGGCGGCCGGCCTCGACCGCGAGATCTGGCAGTGCCCGGTGGTCCTCCTCGCGGACGTCCGCTCGGTGGGCGTCCAGGGCGACGGCCGCACCTACGGCCACCCGATCGTGCTGCGCCCGGTCTCCTCCGAGGACGCGATGACGGCGGACTGGTCGCGGCTGCCGTACGAGGTGCTGGCGCGGATCTCGACACGGATCACGAACGAGGTGCGGGACGTCAACAGGGTGGTGCTGGACGTCACTTCGAAGCCCCCGGGCACGATCGAGTGGGAGTAGTCACCTGCGTTTGATCGTACGTAGGGGCTTGCCGGGCTCCCAGAGTTCGACGACCAGGTAGGTCTCGTCCTCCACAGACGTCCTCGTGACGTCGGTGAGTTCGACGCGGAAGAGGTGGAACGGCTCCGGCGGTTCCACCTCTTTCACGTACGACGCCTTCAGCGCGCCGTCCCCGACTTCCAGCGCCCGCCCGGAGATCCGTACGTCACCGCCCCCGAGGCTCGTCCCCTCCCCGGGGTTCGCCTGGAGCGCGAACCTCGGGTCCCGCCGCAGATCACGTGCCTTGAGGGAGCCGGTCATCATGCCGAGCCACAACTCGCCGTCGTGGAAGCGGACTTCGATGCCGCTGGTGCGTGGCGAACCGTCCTTGCGGAGCGTCGCGAGGACATGGTGCGTGTGCTGCGCGAACCGTGCCTCGACGGTCGCGGCGAGGGCGGGTTCGGCGGTGCGGAAAGCGGTCCAGTTCGTGGTCATGTCGTGAGTGTCCCGGCGTATCCCGACAACCCCTGTCGCCTTTCCCGCGCGGCCCTGCCTTTTTCCGCTGACCGGCGGTAACTTCCGGGCCTGTAGCGCAGTCCATCGCTGGAGGACCGATGCCCGGGCCCACGCCGCCTTCCCCGCTGCCCACCGACCGGCTCCGGTTCGCCCTGCCGCCGACGCACGAGTCGCCCGAGGACGAGCGGCGGTACCGCAAGGAACGGCTCGCCGGGGCCGTACGGATCTTCGGGCGGCTCGGGTTCGAGGACGGGGTGTCGGGGCACATCACCGCGCGGGACCCGGAGTTCGGCGACTGTTTCTGGGTGAACCCGTTCGGGATGCCGTTCCGGCACGTGACGGTGAGCGATCTGGTGCTGGCGAACTCCGAGGGGCAGGTCGTGGAGGGGAGCTACCACGTCAACCAGGCCGCGTTCACCGTGCACGCGCAGGTGCACGCGGCGCGGCCGGACGTCGTCGCCGTCGCGCACTGCCACTCCGTGTACGGGAGGGCGCTCGCGGCGCTCGGGGAGCTGCTCGACCCGATCACGCAGGAGAGCTGCGCCTTCTTCGAGGATCACGCGCTGTACGACACGTACACCGGGGTGACCGTCGACGCGGACGAAGGGCGGCGCATCGCCTCGGCGTTGGGGTCACGGAAGGCCCTTGTCCTGCGCAACCACGGGCTGTTGACCGTCGGGGACTCCGTGGACGCCGCCGCCTGGTGGTTCCTGTCCATGGAACGGTCGAGCCAGGTACAGCTGACCGCGAAGGCCGCCGGGCGTCCCGTGCTGATCGAACGGCGCCAAGCGGTCACCACGCGCGAGCAGTTGGGCGGAGACCTGGTCGCGTGGATCAACTACCAGCCACTGTGGCAGGACATCAGCCGCAGCGAACCGGACCTGCTGAGCTAACTCCCGAACCCCCTCAGCACCACGGCCTTCGTCCGCGTGAACTCCTCGTCCGTGAGCACCCCGGCGCGGTGCAGTTCCCCCAACTCCCGCAGGCGGCGCAGGAGTACGTCGTGGTGGTCCGCCGAAGGCGGGGGCAGGGCCGGGAAGTTCTCGCGCGCCGGGTGGGTCGACGGGTGCGGGAGGCGGGCCGTGACGGCCGTCGCGACCAGGGCGGTGAGCAGGTCGCGGCGGGTGTTGCCCCACAGGTCCAGCGTGTACGGGTCTTTCTCCGGCGGGAGTTTCGAGAACACCGTGTCCCGGGTGACGAACCGCAGAAAGCCGTCGTCGTAACCGGAGTTGGGCATCCACTCGACCCGGACGACGTCCCCGACGCCGATCACGCGCGGCCCCGTCGCCCGCTTCACCCGGTCCGAGGTGTCCGTCCAGTCGATGCGGATACGGGTGCCGTCGAAGGAGACCGTGCCGTCCGAGGAGCGGACCGAGACCGGGACCGGCGGGCCGGGGAGGAGGTAGCCGGCTGTCGGGTCCTTCGGGATCTGCTCCAGGAGCAGCGCGTTGCGGATCTCCTCGGCGACGAACTCGGCGGTCCCGGCGCTGTCCGGGTCCACCAACAGGCGGTAGGGGTCGGCGGGTTCGGGGAGCCGGCCGCCGGTCGCCTGGAGGAGCGGGTCGGCGCCCTCGCGCAGGCGGACCCGTAACCGGCCGCGTCTGCGCTCCGGTTCGTAGAAGACACCGGCGACCGCTTCCAGGGGGAGCGCGACCTCGCCGTACGTCTGGCGGAACAGGGGGACGCTGCGGTGCAGACCGGGGGTGATCCTGACCGTCGTACCGTCGAAGGCCCAGGTCCCGTCGCGCTGGATGATCTCGGCCATAGGGGAATTGTCCCAGGGAGGTCAACAGGGGGTGGGGGAAGGCGGGTTGGGACCGGGCGGGGCGCTTCGTGGATGTTCGGTGATCGGTTCCGTCCGGTGCCTGGTCGGATCAGCGCGCGACGATCCCGATAGGGCACAATTCGCTCTCGGCACACGGGAGTTGTCGGGGGGCGTCACAGCTCCCGCCCGTCCTCTGTCCGAGTTCTCTGTCCAGGCGCTTTGCCTGGGGTTTCTTTCTGGTCGCGGGAAGGCGGTCGTCGGACGTGGCGGTGCGGCAAGCTGGGCAGGGGGCCGGTGTCGACGCCGGGGGCGTCCACACGGGCGGATGCACGTGCGGAGGGTGTCCGCACGGGGCCCGGGAAGGGCACCGGCGGGCCGTCGCGGCGTTCCTCGTGCAGCGGGACTCCTTCGCGGCCGGCAAGGGGGTGCCGGCGGCCGTCGCGCACTCGGCGTTCGCCTCCCGGCAGTGGGTGTCCGAGGAGCTGACCCAGTCCGCCGGGGACGTCGCCGAGCGGGGGCGGGCCGAGGGGGAGGCGTGGCTCGCCGGGTTGTGGCGGTGGACCGTCGTCTCCGTGTGGGCGGGCGTGCTCGTGCTGCTGCTCGTGCAGGCGCTCACGGCGATCGGGGCGGGGTGGAGCAGCGCGCGGACGGCCGGTCTGCTCGCGGCGGTCGTCGTGGGGGGTGCGGTGAGCGCCGCCGCCTGGTTCCACCGGGGTCGCGGCGGGGCCCTCGCGCCGGTCGTCGGGGAGGACAACCGGCTCTCCACCTCCCGTGTGGTCGCCGGGAGTTGGGTGCTGGTCGTGGCGTACTCGGTGCTCGTGCTGGTGGGAGAGCTGGCCGCCGCGTCCGGGTCCGCCGAGCGGGACGCGTTGATCGACGGGCTCGATCTCGCGCGGGGTGCGGGGGTGGTGACCGTCCTCGCCGTCGTGTGCGCGATCGCCGTACTGGTCAGGCGAGTTGTGGGCGTGCGGGTGCTGGCGCAGCGGGTGCAGAAGGTGCGGGCGCACCGGCCGCGGGCCGCCGATCTGCTGACCGACGACTCCGGGCGCGGGGCGTTCGCCGATATCCAGTACGTCGTGATCAGCGGGGTCGCCCTCGTGTTCACCTGCGTGCGGCTCGCCCGGCGGCCCGATCAACTGCCCGACCTGCCCTGGGGGTTGGCGCTGGTCGTGCTCGTGTCGGCGGGGACCTATCTCGCCGGGAAGTACGCCGAGGGCGGGCGGCCGGTGATCCTGTCCGTCGTGCGGTCCCGGGAGGCCGGGGATCTCGACGGGCCCATCCGTGCCGGGGACGACATCGAGATCCGGGGCGCCGGGTTCGTACCGCCCGGGGCGCAGAGCGCCGATCGGCTCGCCCGGATGGTCGTACGCGTCGGGGCCGTGCATGTGCACGTGCCGCTGGTGCCGGTCGTCGGGGGGTTCAGCAATCCGACCGACGCCGTGCTGACCGTGCCGGTGCCCGCCGAGGTGGAGCCGGGGCGGGTGGAGGTGCAGGTCGTGACCGCCGCCGGGGTGGAGACCGGGCGGTACGCGATCGACGTGGCCGAATAGCGCCCGCTGTCGCTTTGCTGTCAGTCACGGCGGACGGTGAGCCGGGGGCACCCCGCGTCCGTATCGTCTGGTGAGGGGTTCACGGTGTGGTGGACGAGAGGCGGCGACGGCAATGGCTCACGGGATGCGTACGGACACCCACTCTTCCTCGGTCGGTGGCGGCGGAGGGCAGGGCTGGCGCGACGTGGCGACGCGGTACGCGCTCGTACCGCTGCGGATCTTTCTCGGCGTGACGTTCGTCTACGCCGGGCTCGACAAGCTCACGGACAGCGCGTTCATGAAGGACTCGGGCGCCGGGTCCCTCGGCGACACCATGCGGGCCGTACGGGACTCCTCGGCGATCCCCGCGCTCGTCGACCTGGCGCTGAAGAGTCCCGTCGGGTTCGGGTACGCCATCGCGCTCGGTGAACTCGCCGTCGGGATCGGCGCGTTGCTGGGACTGCTGACGCGGCTCGCGGCCCTCGGGGGGCTGCTCATCTCGCTCAGCCTGTGGCTGACGGTGAGCTGGGCCTCGGACCCGTACTACTACGGCAACGACCTGCCGTACATGATGGCCTGGCTGCCGTTCGTGCTGGGCGGGGCGTCGGTGGTGTCGGTCGACGCGCTGCTCAAGGAACGGCGGCGGGGCTCCAGGGGGCTTTAGACGTTCGGTTCCACGGGAGCGCCGGGTCTGTGTGCCCGGCGCTTTCGTACGGCGCGGGCCGTCGCTCCCGCCGCGCCCGCCAGCACCAGGCCGAACAGGACCAGCGGGATCACCGCGAACCACGGCGTCTCCCACAGACCCCCCGCGTCGCCCGCGTAGACCGCGCCCGCGAGGGCGAAGAAGAGGCCCGCCAACAGGCGGCCGGGGCGGAACTCATGACGCGGCACGGGACACCTCCAGCTGGCCGAGGCCCACGTGGACGTCGAGGTCCAGGGTGCCGGACGGAGTCGTACCGGCGGGGGGTGCGAGGGTGAGGTCCTGGTGGCGTCTCGGCTGCACGTCCACGTCCTTCTGGTTGTCGCCCGGCAGTTGGATGTCCCCGAGGCCCACCTCGGCGCTGAGCCGTACGGTCGCGTCCTTCGGGACGATCACGCGCAGCTTGCCCAGGCCCACGGTGATCCCGGTGGCGGTGGTGGAGCCCTTCGGCAGGGCCAGGCCCGACAGGTCGAGGGTGCCCTTGCCCGTGCCGAGGTCGTACGAGCTCTGGAGCTGCGTGGTGGTGAGGGGGCTCCAGGTCAGGTCCCGCCAGTGTGTCGTGATGTTCTTCGGTACGGCCGTCGTCGCGGCGAGCAGGCCCGCCGTGACCAGGGCGAGGAAGAAGGAGCCCGCGCCCGTGCGGCCCAGGAACGAGCTGACGGCGATGCCGAGGCCCAGCACGATCAGGGCCGCCGACAGGCCCGCCTGGAGGCTCGTGCCCAGCGGGCGATCGGCCCAGGTCAGGCTGGTGGTCAGGGCGCCGGCGCCCAGCGCGAGGAAGAAGAACCGGCCGCCGATCGGACGGGGACCGCGCCTCGGCCGGGCCGCCGCTGCGTGGTGCCGGGGGGCGCCCCCGTGGTGGCGGGGCGGGAAGCCGCGGTGCAGCGTGTGGAGACCGGGCCACGAGAAGGCGGGCGGGGTGGCGTCGGCGGGCTCGCTGGGGCCCCACAGATAGCCCGTGCCCCCGTTGTGCGTGCCGTCCTTCACGATCGGGTCGCGCCACCAGGACGGCAGCGTCGCCGTGATCGGCGGGGCCTGCGGCTCCGGCGGGGCGTCGGCGGCGGCCTGCGCGGTCAGGGGGGCCGTGTCCGAGGTGTCGCGGTGCCGCGACCAGTAGCCCGCGCCCGCGAGAAGCAGGGACAGGACCGTCGCGAACGTCAGGACGTCCCCGTTGCGCAGCATCGACAGGAAGATGCCGCAGCCGACGAGGGCGAACAGGACGGCGGCGAGCGCCTGCCCGTCGACACGGCCGGTCAGCAGCCGGCGTACCTCGTTCTCGTCGTCGTCCTCGTACGGGACGAAGAGCCAGGCGAAGCCGTAGAAGATGAGGCCGACGCCGCCCGTCGCCGACAGCACGGCGAGGGTGATCCGGAAGATCACCGGGTCCATGTCGCACTGCCGCCCGAGGCCCGCGCAGACACCGGCGATGAGCTTGTGATCACGGTCGCGGCGGAAGGCGAGGGGGGCGGGTTTCTCGGTGGTGGTGGTGCCGGTGGTTCCGGGCGGGGCCGCGGCTCCCCCCGGGTTCGCGGCGGGTTCGTGATCTGCCATGGGTCCATGGTGGCGGGTCCGAGGGGGGTGCGGGAGTCGGGACGACCCTGGTCGGACCCTGATATCGCCCTGCGGCGGGGGCGGCGGGATCAGGGGAGTCTCGGGGGCGGACCCTGATGTCGGGGGGCGGCTTTCCGTGTGACCATCGTCCGTATGCCGGACCCCGCGACCGCACCCCTCGTCGAACCGCGGCCTCTGCGCAAGCTCTACCGCAGCGGCGACGGCCGCTGGCTCGGCGGAGTGGCGCGGGGGCTCGCCGGACATCTCGGGCTGCCCGTGATCTGGGTCCGGCTGACGTTCGTCGGCATGTTCATGGCCGAGGGGCTGGGCGCGCTGCTGTACGCCGCGTTCTGGTTCTTCGTCCCCCTCGGCGTCGGCGGGGTCGGCGGGAAGCCGCCGCCCTCCCTGGTCACGACGGAGACCGCGCCCGACGGCCGCCGCAGACTGGTCGCCCGCAAGCCGGACCGGGGCCAGATCCTCGCGCTGCTCCTCATGGTCGTCCTCGCGATGGTGTTCGTCGGCAGCGTCGACGTGGGCAGCGGCGCCCGCGTGTACTTCCTGCCGATCGTGCTGGTCGGCGCGGGTGTCGCGCTGGTCTGGCGGCAGGCCGACAACGCGCGCCGCGCCCGCTGGGTCGAGGTCGGCAGCCGCCGGCGCACCCTGACGCTGGTGCGCACCCTCGGCGGCGTCCTCCTCGTCGCCGCGGGCGTCTCCGGCGTCTTCGTCCTCCAGGGCTCCGCCGCGCACCTCGGCTCGGTCCTCCAGGCGGCGCTCGCCGTACTCGTCGGCATCACCCTCCTCGCGGGCCCGTACCTCGTCCGCATGACGCAGGACCTCTCCGAGGAACGGCTGATGCGCATCCGCGCACAGGAGCGTGCCGAAGTCGCCGCGCACGTCCACGACTCCGTCCTGCACACCCTCACCCTGATCCAGCGCAACGCCGAGAACGCCGCCGAGGTCCGCCGCCTCGCCCGCGCGCAGGAACGCGACCTGCGCACCTGGCTGTACAACCCCGAGGGCACCGGCAAGGACGAGGCCGACGAACCCACGACCGTCGCCGACGCGATACGCCAGGGCGCCGCCGAGGTCGAGGACAAGCACGGCGTCCCCATCGAGGTCGTCGTGGTCGGCGACTGCGCCCTCGACGACCGGACGTCCGCACAGATGCAGGCCGCGCGTGAGGCGATGGTCAACGCCGCCAAGTACGGTGGCGAGGGCGGGGCCGTCCAGGTCTACGCCGAGGTCGAGGGACGTACGGTCTTCGTGTCCGTCCGTGACCGGGGCCCCGGCTTCGACCCCGACGCGATCCCCGCCGACCGCATGGGCGTACGGGAGTCGATCATCGGGCGCATGGAGCGCAACGGCGGTACGGCACGGCTGCGCGCCGTGCCCGGCGGCGGCACCGAAGTCGAGCTGGAGATGGAGAGGGCGGAGAAGACGTGACGAGCGAAGAGACGGGTCCTGAGCGCCGGGTGAGGGTCGTCCTCGTCGACGACCACCGGATGTTCCGTACGGGGGTCCAGGCCGAGATCGGCCGCACCGACGAGACCGGCGTCGAGGTCGTGGGGGAGGCCGCGGACGTCGACCAGGCCGTCACCGTCATCACGGCGACCCGGCCGGAGGTCGTCCTCCTCGACGTCCACCTGCCCGGGGGCGGCGGCGTCGAAGTCCTGCGCCGCTGCGCCGACTTGGCGTCCGACCCGGAGCGGCCGGTGCGGTTCCTCGCGCTGTCCGTGTCCGACGCCGCGGAGGACGTCATCGGCGTGATCCGGGGCGGTGCGCGGGGGTACGTCACGAAGAACATCAACGGTACGGATCTGGTCGCCTCGGTGTTCCGCGTCCAGGAGGGCGACGCGGTCTTCTCCCCGCGCCTCGCGGGCTTCGTCCTCGACGCGTTCGCCTCCACGGACGCGCCGCCGGTCGACGAGGACCTCGACCGGCTGACCCAACGCGAGCGCGAGGTACTGCGGTTGATCGCGCGGGGGTACGCGTACAAGGAGATCGCCAAGCAGCTGTTCATCTCCGTGAAGACGGTCGAGTCCCATGTCTCGGCGGTCCTGCGGAAGTTGCAGCTGTCGAACCGGCATGAGCTGACCCGGTGGGCGACCGCTCGCCGGCTGGTGTGAGATCTGTACGTGGCTTCACACCACCCGCGTCGCCCCCGCGAACGGCATCTCGTCGATCGGGGCGATGCGGACCGGGGCCGAGGGGTTGGGGGCGTGGATCATCCGGCCGTTGCCGATGTAGAGGCCCACGTGACTGATGCCGGAGTAGAAGAACACCAGGTCGCCGGGGAGGAGTTGGGAGCGGGAGACGCGTCGGCCCGCGCCGATCTGGGCGTAGGTGGTGCGGGGCAGGGAGAGGCCCGCCGAGCGGTACGCGGCCTGGATCAGGCCGGAGCAGTCGAAGGCGTCGGGGCCGGTGGCGCCCCAGACGTAGGGGCTGCCGAGTTTGGCGTAGGCGTACGAAAGGGCCGCGCCGGCACGGGAGTTGGGGGCCTGGGCGGCCGGCTGGGCCGCACTCGGCAGGGCGGTGCGCGCGCTCCGGGAGGCGCGCGGTGACGTCGTCCCGGTGCTGCCGCCGGTGACCTGTTCCCTTTCCCGCGCGGAGAGTTGGCCCAGCAGACTCCGCGCCGCCCCCAGCTTCCCCGTCACCGTCTCCTTGTGCCGGCGCAGCTCCGCCCGGCGGGCCGTGAGCGACGCCAGCTCGACACGGGCCGCGCCGCGCAGCCGCTCGACCTCGGCGAGCCGGCGCCGTACCCGGGAGACCGCGGCGGACTGCCGGTCACCCGCGCGTTCCGCGAAGGCGGCACCGTCGAGGTAGCGGTCCGGGTCGCCGGAGAGCGCGAGTTGTACGGCGGGGTCGAGGGCGCCGTCGCGGTACTGGGCGGCGGCGAGCGAACCCAGCTTGTCCCGCTCGGAGTCGAGGCTCGCCTCCTGCCGCGCTGCCTCGTCCTGAAGGGAGTTGAGCCGCCGCTGGGCCGTGTCCGCCTTCTCCCGGGCGCCGTTGTACTGCTCGGTGGCCACCTCGGCCTCCCGGTACAGCTTGTCCACCTTCGCCTTCACCTGGGCCGCGGTCGGCGCGGGCTCGGCGTGGCCGGTCCCGTCGAAGGCCGTCGCGGTCGCCGCGCCGGCGAGGGCGAGGGTCGCGGCGGTGCGGGCGGTGTGCGCGACGTTCGCGCGCTGACGGGGCTTGCGGTGCGCTGCCACGGTGGACCTGTCACGTCCTTTCGTACGACCGCGTCCGGCGACGCCCCGCACAGGGGGAGCGCGACGCCGCCGGACTTTCTCGGCGGTGGTGTCCGACTGCCGCCCCTGGCCCGGGGCGGCGGTGGGGAGCCGGGCACCTGGGGCAGGACGCTAGGCCGCACTGTGACGTTTGAGTAACGCGATGTGCGGAAGTGGTTCCAGAGAGTTGTCGGGTGACCGTATCTGCGTACCGATCCCGCCTTCGAGGGCGGGGCGGAGCGCGGGGTTGACCGAGTGCGGGGAACCGGCCCGCCGGGGTGGGGGTGGCTGATAAGGGGCCGCGACCACGTTGGTCACCGTCGTCAATGTCTTCATCGCTGTGCTCTGGACCTGAGTTTCGGCGTTCTTCCGGGCAGTTACACGTGTTCAGGCCGGGCGTACCACGCTGTGGATCTCCGACGTTCCCGCGAAGTGGATGGATTCCTCGCACACGTACGCGCCGGGGCGCGGGGCGTGGATCATCCGGCCTTCGCCGAGGTAGATGCCGACGTGCGTGATGGCGTCGTGGAAGAAGACCAGATCGCCGGGGCGGGCGTCCGGGAGGCGGATCGGTTTGCCTGCCGTGACCTGGCCGAACACGGTGCGCGGGAGGTTCACTCCGGCGGATTTCCAGGCGGTCTGGGTGAGGCCGGGGCCGTCGAAGGAGCCGGGGCCCGCCGCACCGAGGACGACCGGTTTGCCGAGTTGTTCGCGGGCGAAGGCGAGGGCCCTTTCCGCCTCTGCGGAGATCGGGGTGGATTCCGTCCGGCGGGGGGTCGCTTTCTGCTGTCCGGCGGTGTGGAAGGACAGCAGGGCCTGCGCTTTGCTCAGTTTTCCCTGGACGACGGATTTCGCGTGGCTGAGATCGCTTTCCGGGTCGTCCGTTCCGGGGCCGGATATTTCGGGGCCGGCCATGTCGGTGTCGGCCAGGATCGCCGCCGGGAGGGGGATCTCCGGGAACGACGGGTGGCCCGGCGGCATCTCGTCGTACCAGTCCGGAATCCGGTCGGTGCTTCTCGGCGCTCCCTCGTGACCTGCGGGCTCGCTCGGGAAGTGCTCCGGTTCGGCCGTGAAGTCGTAGCCGTGGGCGCGGTCGCGGGCGCGGTCATGGCCGGTGTCGTGGCCGGTGTCGTGGCCGGGGGAGACCGACGGCGGGAACGACGGGAGCGGCGGCAGCGCGGGGGGCGGCGGGAGCGCCGGCTCCTCCTGCGTGCGGTAGCGCGCCGCCGTGTCGAGGAAGGTCTTGGCGCGCCTGGTCTCCTTCTCCTTGGCGGCCGTGTCCTTCTTCGATCCCGACTGGCTGCTGTAGAAGGCGTCGAGTTTGGCCTCGACGTCCTCCAGGGTAGGTCTGCCCTCGTCGGACGGGTCCGGGGTGGCCTCGGCGGGCTGGGAGAACATCGCCATGGACGTGATGGCGGCTGTGGCGAGGGCGGGGGCGCTGATGCCTGACGCGCGCATGCCCGTCCAGCGGAGCCTGCGTTGATGCGACGCCAATGGAGGCGACTCCTTCCTTGTACCGCCTAGCGGGTTAGCGGTGGGGGTTCCCCCGGGCTTCAGGCCCTGGGGGAGGGTTCGGGCGGGTTGTCGCTGCGGAAGGTTGCCCTACGGCCTTCCCCGGTGGAGGTCGGCCGATTCACCCCAAGTTCTCGTGGGTCCCCGGCTCCGGCTGCCTCGCGCACGGGGGCGGGCCGGACTCGGCGGAGGCCGCGCGGCCCGGCGACGTTCGCCGGTGGGGACAGGCGGCCCTGACCGGCACGGTAGCCAACTCGTGTGGCTTCTGTGAAGGTTGGCGGGCGATTTGCCCGATACGTTTTTGTGACCTGTGTCGAAGTCCCCGCAGGTCATCACGGGTTGTGATAGGGGCGATCCGGAAGGTGAGCGTGGAGATCGAGGGGGACCGGGTCCGGTTGTCAGTGGGGGCCTCTAGACTCGGAGAGCGATGAGCAGCCTCTTTGACGACAGCTTCCTGGCGGACCTCCAGGCCCCGCGCGGGCACGCCGAGGAACCCCCTCCGCCGCCCGAGGACGAGCAGGGCCCGGAGTCGGTCCCGGACGATCTGTTCGGCGGGAAGTTCGACCTGCCGCCGGACCGTGACGCCCATTACCGGGGCGGCGCCCCCCGCCCGGTGCTGGACTCCGCGGCGCTCGTCGACGGGCTGAACGACAACCAGCGCGCGGCGGTGATCCACGCCGGCTCGTCCCTGCTCATCGTCGCCGGCGCCGGGTCAGGCAAGACCCGCGTACTGACCCACCGCATCGCGTACCTCCTCGCCGAGCGCGGCGTCCACCCTGGCCAGATCCTCGCGATCACCTTCACCAACAAGGCCGCCGGTGAGATGAAGGAGCGCGTCGAGGCGCTCGTCGGCCCGCGCGCGAACGCGATGTGGGTCATGACGTTCCACAGCGCGTGCGTACGGATCCTGCGCCGCGAGTCCAAGAAGCTCGGCTTCACCTCGTCGTTCTCTATCTACGACGCCGCCGACTCCAAGCGGCTGATGGCCCTCGTCTGCCGCGACCTCGACCTCGACCCCAAGCGGTTCCCGCCGAAGGCGTTCAGCGCGAAGATCAGCAACCTCAAGAACGAGCTGATCGACGAGGAGGACTTCGCCGGGCAGGCGAACGACGGCTTCGAGAAGACCCTCGCCCAGGCGTACGCGCTGTACCAGTCGCGCCTGCGCGAGGCCAACGCCCTCGACTTCGACGACCTGATCATGACGACCGTCAACCTGCTGCGGGCGTTCCCGGACGTCGCCGAGCACTACCGGCGGCGCTTCCGGCACGTGATGGTCGACGAGTACCAGGACACGAACCACGCGCAGTACGCGCTCGTACGGGAACTCGTGGGAATCACGCCGCTCGTGGGGGAAGCCTCGGACGTGCCGCCCGCCGAACTCTGCGTCGTCGGTGACGCCGACCAGTCCATCTACGCCTTCCGCGGCGCGACGATCCGCAACATCCTCCAGTTCGAGGAGGACTACCCGAACGCGACGACGATCCTGCTGGAGCAGAACTACCGCTCCACGCAGACGATCCTGACCGCCGCCAACGCGGTCATCGAGCGCAACGAGTCCCGCCGGCCCAAGAACCTGTGGACCAACGCGGGCGCGGGCGCCCGCATCACCGGCTACGTCGCCGACACCGAGCACGACGAGGCCCAGTTCGTCGCCGAGGAGATAGACCGCCTCACCGACGAGGGCGCGGCCAAGGCCGGGGACGTCGCGGTCTTCTATCGTACGAACGCCCAGTCCCGCGTCTTCGAAGAGATCTTCATCCGCGTCGGCCTGCCCTACAAGGTCGTCGGCGGCGTCCGCTTCTACGAGCGCAAGGAGGTCAGGGACGTCCTGGCCTACCTCCGCGTCCTCGCCAACCCCGAGGACTCCGTCCCGCTGCGCCGGATCCTCAACGTCCCCAAGCGCGGCATCGGCGAGCGCGCCGAGGCGATGATCGACGCGCTCTCCCAGCGCGAGAAGATCAGCTTCCCGCAGGCGCTCAAGCGCGTCGACGAGGCGTACGGCATGGCCGCGCGCTCCGCGAACGCCGTCAAGCGGTTCAACGAGCTGATGGACGACCTCCGTACGGTCGTCGAGTCCGGTGCCGGACCCGCCACCGTCCTGGAGGCCATACTCGAACGCACCGGCTATCTCGCCGAGTTGCAGAACTCCACCGACCCCCAGGACGAGACCCGTATCGAGAACCTCCAGGAACTCGCCTCCGTGGCCCTGGAGTTCGAGCAGGAGACCGGGGAGGGGGAGAACGAGACCCCGGCAGGGCTCGCCGCGTTCCTGGAGCGCGTCGCGCTCGTCGCCGACTCCGACCAGATCCCCGACGACGACGAGGACGGCTCCGGCGTCATCACGCTGATGACCCTGCACACCGCCAAGGGGCTGGAGTTCCCCGTCGTCTTCCTCACCGGCATGGAGGACGGGGTCTTCCCGCACATGCGGGCGCTCGGGCAGGTCAAGGAGCTGGAGGAGGAGCGGCGGCTCGCGTACGTCGGGATCACGCGTGCGCGTGAGCGGCTGTACCTGACGCGGTCCACGCTGCGCAGTGCGTGGGGGCAGCCCTCGTACAACCCGCCGTCGCGGTTCCTGGAGGAGATTCCGGGGACGTACGTCGACTGGAAGCGGACCGGGGCGCCTGCCGCGCCGCCTTCCGCCGTCGCGTCGTCCCTGTCGTCGTCCCGGTCCTCCGCGAAGGGCGCTTCCGGGTTCGCCACGCGGCGGGGGGCCGAGGAGAAGCCCGCTATCGCGCTGGCCGTCGGGGACCGGGTGACACACGACCAGTTCGGCCTCGGGACCGTCGTCGGTGTGGCGGGTGCGGGGGCGAAGGCCGAGGCGACGATCGACTTCGGCGAGGGGAAGCCGAAGCGGCTGCTGCTGCGGTACGCGCCGGTCGAGAAGCTCTGAGGGTACCCGGGCGCACGCGAACGAGCCCCCACCAGGGACAGCGGTGGGGGCTCGCGGCGTGTGGGACGGGTACTTACGTCGGGTCCAGTCCGTGGCTGCGCAGCCACGGCAGGGGGTCGATCGACGAGCCGCCGTTCGGCCGGACCTCGAAGTGCAGGTGCGGGCCCGTGGAGTTGCCGGAGTTGCCGGAGTACGCGATCGGGTCGCCCGCCTTGACCGTCGTCCCCGACGCGACGCGGTAGCTGGAGAGGTGGCAGTACCAGGTCTCCGTGCCGTCCTTCGCCGTCAGGATCAGCATGTTGCCGTAGGCGCTGTTCCACTGGGTGCGGACCGTGCCGTCGGTCGCGGCCATGACCGTCGTGCCGTACGCCACGGGGAAGTCGATGCCGGTGTGCATCGACATCCAGTTGATGCCGGACTGGCCGTAGTACGCGCTCAGGCCGTGCTGGGCCACCGGCAGCGCGTACTTGGGACGCAGCCGCTCCAGCCGCGCCGCCTCCGCCGCCGCCTTCTTCCGCTCGGTCTCCTGCTGCGCCTTGAGGTCGATGCGCTCCTGCGTACGGCTCGCGCGGTCGGCGAACGCGTCGGCCTCCGCGCTCAGGCTCGCCAGCTGGGTGTCCAGCTTGTTGTTCGCGGCGGACGGCTTGACCGACTTCGTCTCCACGGACGAGGCGGTCGTCTCCTTGGCGTCGTCGCTGAACGTGCCGACCGAGGCGGCGGCGATACCGGCGACGCTCATCACGCAGGCCGAGGGGACGGCGATGGTCAGCAGGGCGGAGCGCTTCGCGGGGGGCTTGCGGCGGGCCGCGCGGGTCGCTGCGCGGCCTCCGGGGCGGGGGGTGGGGCTGTGGTGGTCGATGTTGTGGTGGTCGGCGCTCCGGTGGTCGGCGCCGGAGTGGAGGGCGTCGTCGTAGGGGGCCGTCTCCTCCTGGCCGTCCAGGAGGACGGGGAGTTCACCGGTCTCGGTCTCGGCGTGGGGCGTCGCCTCGAACGTGGTGGTCGGCTGCTGGTCGAAGGGGAGGTCGGGGCTGTCGTACACGGCGTCGGAGGTGTCGGCGGTGTCGTATCCGTCGCCGCTTGTCTCGTGAACGTCCGGGGTGCTCGCCGAGTTCCACTCCGTCGCGTCGTACGCGCCCGTGTCGAAACTCTGCGTCCCCCACTCCCACTGCTGGGTCTGGTCGGCGGTCCCGCCCGTCTGTTCAGGGGGGAGCCAGGTCCGCGCGTCCCACTGCCCCGTGCCGTCGTCGTGCGCCGGGGCCTGCGCGGGGATCGCGGACAGGTGCTGGTAGTCGGCCTGCCAGCCCGTCGTGTCGTACGCGCCCGTGTCGTACGCGGCGTGGTGCTGGGCCGCGTACGGGTCGTAGTTCAGGTTCTGGTGACCGCCCGTCGCCGTCTGCCACGCGCCGGTGTCGTAACCACCCGTCGCGTACGTGCCGGTGTCGTAGCCGGTGTAAGAGGAGGTGACGTCGTCGTACGTGGCCTCCTGGGTGCCGTACGACGCCGAGTGCGCCGGGCCGGCTTCGGAGGCCGGGGTCGGGGTGGTCATGGCCCCCGACGGGTGACGATCGTTCACCAACTTCTCTTTCGCCTCGACAACAGGGGCTGCCAGAGCAGTGCGGTGACTGTACCCGGCAGTATGCGGGCACGACAATCTTCGTCGGGTTTCACCCTTGCGGGAAACGGGCATTCGGCCGTGTTTCGGGGGAGGGCGGGCGCGGGTTTGGGGATGTGTTCGACGGGTGTTCGAGGCGGGCGGGATTTCGGGCGGTCCCGGGCGGGTGTCCCGGGCGGGTTTCTCAGGCGACGGTCAAGCCGTTTCGCCGGGTGTCGGACGCCGCCGGGTGCGGGAGGTTCTCGTCCAGGGCCTCGCGTATGCCCGCCGCCACGGCCGGGTGCACCGGCAGGGCGAGGTGGCCGATGCCGGTGACCCGTATGTTCTCGGCCGGCAGGTCGGGGTGGTCGACGCGCGCCGTCTCCGGCGGGTCCATCACCTGGTCCATGTCGCTCCAGAAACTCACGAAACGCGTCCGGCAGCCCGGCGCGGGACGCTCCAGCTCCTCCATCACCGGTGAGCCGGGGCGCATCTGGCGCACGATCGGGTGCGCGTTCGCCAGCGGGACCGCGCGCGTGCCCCCGTGCGGGGTGCCGAGCGTGACCAGCGTGCGGACCCGGGTGTCGCCGCCGAGGCGCTGCACGTAGTAACGGGCGATCAGACCGCCGAGGCTGTGCCCGACCACGTCCACCTGCCGGCTGCCCGTGCGCTCGCAGACGTCCTCTATGTGCCGGGCCAGCAGCTCCGCCGCCGTGCGGATGTCGCAGGTCAGGGGGGAGTAGTTGAGTGAGGTCAGGGCGCGGGTGCCGTGCTCCGCGAGGGCTCGGCGGAGGAGGACGAAGACGGAGCGGTTGTCGATGAAGCCGTGCAGGAGGACGACCGGGGGGCGGGGTGCGGCGGGCAGTCGGGTCGCCTTGTCGTCGGGGGTGGTGGGGGCTGGGGTCGCGCGCTCCTGCGTGATGCCGGTGGGGTAGAGGAGGAGGTGACCGGCGAGGATCGCGAGCTCCAGGGCTGTCGCTTTCCACAGGGCTGCGGAGAGGGTGGTCAGGCAGGCGGGGATGAGGCGTTTCAGGGGGGTGGGGGGTGCGGTGCGGGGGGTGGCGGGTGCCGAGGTCCTGGCGGGGGGTTCGGCTGTGGCCTGCGCCGGGATCGGTGCGTCGGCCGGAGGCTGGGCGCCGGGTGCCGGGGCTTTGGCGGGGGCCTGAGGCTGCGTGCCGGGCACCGGGGCCTTGGCGGGGGCCTGAGGGGCGGCGGGTGCGGGGAATGCGGCCGGTGTCGTCGGAGGTCGGGGGGCGGCTGCGGGCGCGGCGTCGGGTGCCTCGCCTTCGGCTGTGGGGGTCCGTGTGGCGTGTGTCATGGCCGGCCTCCTCCTGTCGGCGCGCGGGAGGAACGGCGCTGTTCCCCCGTGTGCCCTCGTGGGAGTCCGGGCGGAGGGTGGCGGCGAGGCGGTGGGGGCGATGCGGAGGGTGGCCGGGCGGCGCGGTGATCGGTGTGCTGGTGCCGGGTGTGCGGTGCTGGTCGCCTGCGGTGTCGCGTGTCCGCGGTGCCGTTGTCCCGTCGCCTGCGGTCCTGCTGGTTGTGGTGCTGGTCGTCGTACTGGTCGTCCGTGGTGCGTGAGTCGTGCCTGAACTGCTGCCCGTGACGCGGCGAGGCTCCTTGCCGGTGTGGCGACGAGGCTTCCCCGCTGTCGTGCCGTACCTGCTCTGCTCGTGTCCTCCCCCCCAGAGCCAATGGCCTGGGAGGTGCCCCCAGTTGCCTGCGCCGACTCGCCGTACCGCCGCGGCGCGCGGCCACGGCGCGGCGGTACGGCGACCTCGTTGCGGCTCCCGTTGCGCTTGTTCCCCCGTGTTGCGAGGGGAGCGGTGCGCGGCGAACGTGTCCCACTGTGTGATGTGCCCCTCGCCCTTCGCCGTGAAACGGCAGGTTGCGGGAAGCTGTAGGAAACGTTCGTTCACATCTCGTGCCACTGTGGGCCTGGGGCGTCCGTGCCGCAGCGGCATCGACGAGGCGATCCCTCCAGGGAGGCAGTGATGAGTGTGGCAGCCGGCCGGATCCGTGTCGTGGTGGCCAAGCCTGGGCTCGACGGCCACGACCGCGGGGCCAAGGTCATCGCGCGTGCGCTGCGCGATGCCGGGATGGAGGTCATCTACACCGGCCTCCACCAGACCCCGGAACAGATCGTCGACACGGCGATCCAGGAGGACGCCGACGCGATCGGCCTCTCCATCCTCTCCGGCGCCCACAACACGCTCTTCCCGGCGGTCATCGCCCTCCTGCGCGAACACTCCGCCGACGACATCCTCGTCTTCGGCGGCGGCATCATCCCGGAGGCCGACATCCCGCCCCTCAAGGAGCAGGGCGTCGCGGAGATCTTCACGCCCGGGGCCACGACGCAGTCGATCGTGGAGTGGGTACGGGGGAATGTGCGGCAGTCGGCGGTCTCCGGGGGGTGAAGGGTCCGGGGAGCGACGCCGGCCGCACCCGTGCCCTGCGCGGCGCGCCCTCACCTCGTCCGGCCTCATGACGCCTCCCCGTCGGTTTCGGCCAAGAGGGCCGCACTCGTGTCGGCTCCCTGGCAGCGGCAGGCGTGTGCCGGGCGCCCTGCCCCGCTTCTTCCGGCTTTCGTGAGGTGGTCGCCGTGTCCCGGGCGCCCCGCCTCCTCCGGCCTTCATGACGCGGTCACCGTGCGCCGAGCGCCCCGTCCCCTCCAGCCTCACGTCCCCTCCAACTCCCACCGCATCTCGCCCCGCAGCCTCAGCGTCGCCGCGAGTCTCTGGAACGCCTCCGCCCAGTAACTCCCGGCGCCGGGCGCGGTGTTCTCGGACTCCTCCGGTACTGAGAGGAGCGCGTCGAGGCGGGTGGCCTCCTCGGGGGCGAGGCAGCGTTCGGCGAGGCCCATGACGCCGCTGAAGCTCCACGGGTAGCTGCCGGCGTCGCGGGCGATGTCGAGGGCGTCGACGACGGCGCGCCCGAGGGCCGGCGCCCAGGGGACCGCGCAGACCCCCAGGAGCTGGAACGCCTCGGACAGCCCGTGCGCGGCGATGAACCCGGCGACCCAGTCGGCACGTTCGGCCGCCGCCAGCGTCCCGAGGAGCCGCGCGCGCTCGGCCAGCGAGACGGCACCGGGCCCGCCCGCACCCGGCGCCGAGGGCGCCCCGAGCAGCGCCCGCGACCACTGCGCGTCCCCCTGCCGCACGGCGGCCCGGCACCATGCCGCGTGCAGCTCACCGGCCCACCCGTCCGCCACCGGCATCGCGACGATCTCCTCCGGCGTACGGCCCCCCAGCCGCGCCGGCCACGCACCGAGCGGCGCCGCCTCCACCAACTGGCCCAGCCACCAGGACCGTTCACCGCGCCCCGTCGGAGCCGTCCTGATCACCCCGTCGCGCTCCATGCCCGCGTCGCACTCGTGCGGTGCCTCCACCCCGATCGTCGGGACCTCGGCCATGTGGTCGACGGCGACGCACGTACCGGCACGGGCCGCCATCCGCGCGGCCAGCGCGGAACCGGGGAGCGCGGAGAGCAGCTCCGCCGCCGTCGACCGGACGTTGCGGCTGCGGTCGGAGAGGGCCTGCTCCAGGAACGGCTCGTCGCGCGGCCCGAGCCCCGCCCGCAGGGAGTCCAGGAACATCAGCCGGTCCTCGGCACGTTCGGTCGCCCAGGTCCCCGCCAGCAACTCCCGCGCCCCGTCGGCGTCCCGCCCACGGAACGCGATCAGCAGCGTCACCCGCTCCGCGAACAGCCCCTCCTCCCACAGCCGCCGGACCCGCTCGGTCTCCTCCGGCCCCGGCAGCGCCACTCCGTCCCCGGCCGTCGCCCGCAACGCGAACCGCCAGTCCGGGTTGAGCCGCGCCAGCCACAGCGCCCTCGGCCCCGCGAACTCCAGCGCCGCGGGCCGCAGATCGGTCCGCCCCCTGGCCGCGTCCAGCAACGCGGGGAGTACCTGCGGAGGCGGCGCGTACCTGTGCGCGTTGGCCGCCGCCAGCCACTGCGGGAGCAGCTCCATGAGATCCGGGGCGGCCCCCCGCCGGCCACCTGCCTGCGCGGCGCGGTCGGCGAGCAGGAGCACCAGCCGCCGGGCCGCCGGAGCCGGAAGGGGCCGGCGGAGATCCTCCGGGGACAGAGGAAGAGGAGGCGCGGCGAGCCCGGGAAGAAGACCGGCCCTGCGCCGGAGAGTTTCCGTGGCCGCGAGGTCGAGGAGGACGGCGGGGGTGTCCTTGCTCAGGTCGTGGCCGTCGGGCGGGTCCGGCGCTCGCCTTCGCGGGGAACCCGGCGACGATTCCCCGCCCGGCACCGGCAACATCCCCGTGACCGACCGCCGGTTCGTGCCCAGCAGTGCCGTCGTGACCAACTCGTCCCAGAGACCGGATGACGATGTGCCGTTCATGACCCTGTCCTTTCCTGCGGTTTCGGTGCCTTCACGAGGAGATCGGAACGAACAGCCCGATCGGTTCTCCCCGATCGGGTGACCATGCCGTCAGCGGCGTGAACCCCCGATGCCCGCACTCGCCGAAGACCGTGACGGGAGCGCCGCCGGAGAGAGCGACGAGACGCCAGAGCCCGGAACGGGACAGAGCGGTCGGGGTGAGGGGGAGGGCGGTCTTCCCTTCCACGTCGGTGAGTTGCCAGGTGTCGCCCACGGGAGTGGGTACGACGCCGTCCAGAGTCACCGGGACGGAGTCCAGCCACGGATCGGCCTGGAGCGCGGTGCCGTAGAGCGCGGCGGCTTCGCCCGGCGTGACACCGGGAGGCCGCAGGGACGTCGGGACCGGAACGGCGGAGAGGTCCCCCAGCGCGACCCGGGGGCCGACCGGATGGGGAGTGGCCTCCGCGCGCACGGACAGGCCGACGGGCAGGGCCAGTTCGGGCGCCCGACCTGCGGGCCCGTACGAGAGGACCAGGGCCGTGCGTCCGGTGGCCGCGCCGTACAGCCAGATGCGGCGGGTCGTCAGCCTGCCGTCCGACGTGTCGTACTGGGCCAGGACGAGCCAGTCGTCGAGGACCGGCGGGCCGGCCGGGGCCGAGGGCAGGCCGACGTGCGCGCGGACCGCCGCCGCCAACTCCTCGGGCAGGCCGTCCCGGTGGAGCCACGCCCGGGTCAGGAGGTGCAGCAGGGCGCACTCCTCCAACAGCCGGGACGGCCAGCCGGGACCGGAGGCCGGTATCGCGCCCACCTCGCGCACGCGCGCGGCGAGCCCCGGCGCCTGCGCGTCGACCATCCGGGCCGCCGTCTCCTCCCACAGCCCGTACCCCTCCCGCTCGGCCCCCGCGAGCCCCGACCGGACCAGATCGGCGAGCCGCTGCTCCAGCTCCACGACCCCCGCGGTGATCCGCGCGGCCCGCCGCTCGGCACGCCGCCGCGCGGCCCCGGGATCGGCCAGGCCGCCGTCCTTCGCCGGCGACGCCCCCTTCGGGCCGCCCTGCCGGACCCAGTCCGGCGCCACCCCCTCCCGCACGGCCGGATCCTCCGCCGCCCAGAGCAGCAGCAGCCCCAGCACGTGCTTGCACGGCGACTTCCGGCTCGGGCAGCCGCACGCGGACACCAGCCCCTCGGCGCCCGAGAGGTCGGCGAGCGCCCGGTACGACGCCCCGCCCGCCTCGTACACCCCCCACACCACCCCCGCACCGGAGCAGCCCGCACCCGACCACCGCCCGGCCTCGGCCAGTTCGCTCCCCGCTTCGCGCGACGCGTCGTCAGGCGCCAGTGCCAGCACCTGGTCCGCGGTCCGGCGCACCCCCTGCTGAGTCATGACACCGACGGTAGAACCCCCCACTGACAATCGCCCTCGAAAACGCGTTTATGCAGGTCAGAGCGATTGTCAGTGGGGTGGTGCATGGTGGAACCAGATCAGAAACCGGCCGAGCTGGAGGGGGCCTCAGCCATGTCTTTCACCGCTGGACCGACGTCCGCCGAACCGACCCAGAACCATGCCGCGCTCGCGAACGAGACACCCGCGATCGAGGCCGTCCTGCGACCGCACGCCGAGACCGCCTTCGCGTCCGAACTGGCCGCGCTGGCCGCGCAGGACGACCGTCCGCGCCCCCCGAACTGGAAGCTGTCGCCGTGGGCGGTGGCGACATACCTGCTGGGCGGCACGCTGCCCGACGGCCAGGTGATCTCGCCGAAGTACGTGGGCCCGCGCCGGATCGTGGAGGTCGCCGTCTCCACGCTCGCCACGGACCGCGCACTGCTCCTGCTGGGCGTCCCCGGCACCGCCAAGACGTGGGTGTCGGAGCACCTCGCGGCGGCGGTCAGCGGCGACTCGACGCTCCTCGTGCAGGGCACGGCGGGGACGCCGGAGGAAGCGATCCGCTACGGCTGGAACTACGCGCAGCTCCTGTCGCACGGCCCGAGCCGCGCCGCCCTCGTACCGAGCCCGGTGCTGCGGGCGATGGCGGAGGGGATGACGGCCCGCGTCGAGGAGCTGACGCGCATCCCGGCCGACGTGCAGGACTCGCTGATCACGATCCTCTCCGAGAAGACCCTCCCCGTCCCGGAACTGGGCCAGGAGGTGCAGGCCGTGCGGGGGTTCAACGTCATCGCGACGGCCAACGACCGCGACCGGGGGGTCAACGAGCTGTCCAGCGCGCTGCGCCGCCGGTTCAACACGGTCGTGCTGCCGCTGCCCGCGAGCGCGGAGGCGGAGGTCGAGATCGTCGCCCGGCGCGTCGAGCAGATCGGCCGCGCCCTGGACCTGCCCGCCGTCCCGGACGGCATCACCGAGATCCGGCGCGTCGTGACGGTCTTCCGCGAACTGCGCGACGGGATCACCGCCGACGGCCGCACGAAGGTCAAGTCGCCCAGCGGCACACTCTCCCCGGCGGAGGCCATCTCCGTCGTCACCAACGGCCTCGCGCTCGCCGCCCACTTCGGCGACGGCGTCCTGCGCCCGGCCGACGTCGCCGCCGGGATCCTCGGCGCGGTCGTCCGCGACCCGGCGTCCGACCGGGGCGTCTGGCAGGAGTACCTGGAAGCCGTCGTCCGCGAGCGCGAGGGATGGACGGACTTCTACCGCGCCTGCCGGGAGGCGAGCGCGTGAGAGACGACAGCACGTGGCCGGGACGGAGGTGAGGACGATGAAGCTGCTGGGGGTACGGCACCACGGACCGGGTTCGGCCCGCGCCGTGACCAGGGCGCTGGAGGAGGCGCGGCCCCGGGTCGTGCTGATCGAGGGACCCGCCGACGCGGACGCGCTGGTGCCGCTCGTCGCCCACGCGCACATGCGCGCGCCGGTCGCCCTGCTGGCCCACGTCGTCGACGAGCCCGGACGGTCCGCGTTCTGGCCGTTCGCCGAGTTCTCCCCGGAGTGGGCGGCCCTCACCTGGGCGCTGGCGCACGGCGTACCGGCCCGCTTCATCGACCTGCCGGCCGCCCACACCCTCGCCGCGCCCCCGGCCGCCGCCCCCACCGCCGTACGCGTCGACCCCCTGCGCGCCCTCGCCGAGGCCGCCGGCCACGACGACCCGGAGCGCTGGTGGGAGGACGTCATCGAACACCGCGGGACCGGCGACCCGTTCGCCGCCGTAGAGGAGGCCATGGGCGCGGTCCGCGAGGCGTACGACGACCAGGAGGACGCGCGGGACGCCGTACGGGAAGCCCGGATGCGGCTCCACGCGCGCGCGGCGGTGAAGGAGTTCGGCGAGGACGGCGTGGCCGTCGTGTGCGGCGCATGGCACGTGCCCGCGCTGCGCCGCCGTACAACCGTCGCCGCCGACCGCGCGCTCCTGAAGGGACTGCCGAAAGTCAGGGCCGAGCTGACCTGGGTGCCGTGGACGTACCGCAGGCTCGCGCGGGCGGGCGGGTACGGCGCGGGCGTCGAGTCGCCGGGCTGGTACGGGCACCTGTTCGGCGCGCCGGACCGGCCGGTCGAGCGGTGGATGACGAAGGTCGCACGGCTGCTCCGGGAGGAGGACCGGATCGTCTCCCCGGCGCACGTCATCGAGGCCGTACGGCTCGCCGAGACGCTCGCGGCGCTGCGGGGGAGGCCGCTGGCGGGGCTCGGGGAGGCGACCGACGCGGTGCGCGCGGTGCTGTGCGAGGGGTCGGACGTACCGCTGGCACTCGTGTGGGACCGGCTCGTCGTCGGGGACGTCATGGGGGAGGTCCCCGACGAGGCGCCCGCCGTGCCCCTGCGCCGCGACCTGGAGCGCG
Organism: Streptomyces saintjeani; assembly: GCF_055409605.1. Taxonomy (NCBI): domain Bacteria; kingdom Bacillati; phylum Actinomycetota; class Actinomycetes; order Kitasatosporales; family Streptomycetaceae; genus Streptomyces; species Streptomyces saintjeani. The sequence goes on from NZ_CP189624.1 coordinate 5,768,003, forward strand.
AGCAGCGCCGGCTGCGGCTGCGCCCCGAAGCGGCCGAGCGGGAGGTCGACCTGGACCTGCGGGGCGACACCGACACCGCGCGCAGCCGCCTGCTGCACCGGCTGCGCCTGCTCGGCGTCGACTGGGGAACCGCCCTCCCCGCGCGCGGCGCCACGGGCACGTTCCGGGAGACCTGGCGGCTGCGCTGGGAACCCGAACTGGCCGTACGGGTCGCCGAGGCGGGCGGCTGGGGGACGACGGTCCAGGCCGCCGCGACCGCGAAGGCCCAGGCCGACGCCGTCGCCGCGCGCGCCCTCGCCGAGGTCACCGCCCTCGCCGAGCACTGCCTCCTGGCGGGCCTCACCGACGCCCTCCCGGCGGTGATGCGGGCCCTCGCCGACCGCGCGGCCCTCGACACCGACGTCGGCCACCTCGCCCAGGCCCTCCCCGCGCTCGTCCGCGCCCTGCGCTACGGCGACGTCCGGGGCACCGACACCGGCGCGCTCGCCGAGGTCGCCGCCGGGCTCGCCCTGCGGATCTGCGTCGGCCTGCCCGCCGCCTGCACCGGCCTCGACACCGACGCGGCCGGCGAGATCCGGGGACACGTGGACGCCGTCCACGGGGCCGTGGCGCTGCTCGTGGAGGGCACCGGCAAGGAGGCCACCGGGGGAGACCTGGGCGCGCGCTGGCGCGGCGTCCTGCGCACCCTCGCCGGACGGGACTCCGTCGCCGCCGTGATCCGCGGGCGCGCGGCGAGGCTCCTGCTGGACGGCGGCGACGCCGGACCGGAGGAGGCCGCCCGGTGGATGGGGCTCGCCCTGTCCCGGGGGACCGCGCCCAGGGAGGCCGCCGACTGGGTCGAGGGGTTCGTCGGCGGCGGGGCGGGCGGCGGACTGCTGCTAGTCCACGACGAACGGCTCCTCGCGATCGTCGACACCTGGCTCACCGGCGTGTCCGAGGAGGCGTTCGTGGACGTACTGCCGCTGCTGCGGCGGACGTTCGCGTCCTTCGACGCGGGCGTGCGCCGGACGCTGGGCGAGGTCGTGCGGCGGGGGAGCGCGGCCGGAGCGGCAACGAGGACCACCGGATTCGCCGAGGAACTCGACGCGGTCCGGGCCGAGGCGGTCGTACCGGTGGTGCGGCTCCTGCTCGGGATGAGTGAGGGCGAAGGTTAGCGGCGATTGGCCGTGGTTCGCCGAGATTTTCAGGGATTGAGAAATTGGTGAGCGGATGAGTGAACCGATGGGGGAGGCTGAAGCGATCGATGAGTGAGGGGCCGGAAAACCAGGCAACTACCCGACTCATAAAACGAATTGACGAATCATCAGATAACCGGAACGCCGCCGGGAGGCCCCGGTGGCGGCGACCGAGGGGGAGGTGAAGACGGTGACGGACACGAGCGGACTCGCGGGGGACGGCGAGGCGCGGGAGCGGTTGCGGCGATGGCGGCTGGTGCTCGGGGGAGCGGAAGCGGAGGGGACCGGATGCGAACTGCACGGGCAGGACGCGGGGATGGACGCGGCGCTGGGAGCCCTGTACGGAAAGGAGGGGGAGCGGCAGGGGAGGGGAGCGGGGCTCGGGGCGTCCGCACCGTCGGTCGCCCGCTGGCTGGGGGACGTACGGACGTACTTTCCCGCACCGGTCGTCCAGGTCATGCAGCGGGACGCCGTCGAGCGCCTCGGGCTCGCGTCCCTGCTGCTGGAGCCGGAGATGCTGGAGGCCGTCGAGGCCGACGTGCATCTCGTCGGCACCCTGCTCTCGCTGGACCGGGCACTCCCGGAGACCACCAGGGAGACGGCCAGGGCCGTCGTCCGCAAGGTCGTCCGGGACCTGGAGAAGCGGCTCGCCGGGCGGACCCGGGCCGCGCTCGCCGGAGCACTCGACCGCAGCGCGCGGACGGGGCGGCCACGCCCGCGCGACATCGACTGGAACCGCACCATCGCCGCCAACCTCAGGAACTACCTCCCGGACCACGGGACGGTCGTACCGGAGCGGCTCGTCGGATACGGGCGGGCGGCACAGTCACTCGACAAGGGGGTAATGCTATGCGTGGATCAATCGGGTTCGATGGCGTCGTCGCTGGTGTACGCGGCGGTGTTCGGGTCGGTGCTGGCGTCTCTGACGACGATCAGCACGCGACTCGTCGTGTTCGACACGTCGGTCGTTGATCTGACCGACCAGCTCGACGACCCGGTGGACGTCCTGTTCGGGGCGCACCTGGGCGGCGGGACCGACATCAACCGCGCGCTCGCGTACTGCCAGGCGCGCATCGAGCGGCCCGCCGGCACCGTCGTCGTACTGATCAGTGATCTCTACGAGGGAGGGATCCGGGGCGAGATGCTCAAGCGCGTCGCCGCGATGAAGGCGGCGGGTGTCGAGTTCGTCGCCCTTCTCTCCCTCTCCGACGAAGGGGCTCCGGCCTACGACCGGGAACACGCCGCCGCGCTGGCGGCCCTGGGCGTACCCGCCTTCGCCTGCACCCCGGAGCTGTTCCCCGAGGTGATGGCCGCGGCGCTGGAGGGGAGACCGCTGCCGGTGCCGGAGGCGGGCTGAGAGGCCGGGGCGAGGGGAGAGGGGGCGTCGGGCGGGACGGGGGTTCCGGCTCCCCTCGTCCCGCCTCCCCTCGTACCCGTCCCTCCCCTCACTCCTCCACCCCCGCCTCCGGGACCAGCGCAGACGGCACGCGGTGCCAGAAAGAGTCCGTCGGACGGCATCATGTGACAGGTATCACCGCTCAGGTGTGACCCGCGATTTAGAGGGGGTCGCATGGCGGGGATAACCTGCGAGACGGACATGCCGCGCGCTCGGACACCGTGTGCGCCCTGCTTGTGACACACGCGGTCGTCACGTTGCCCTTCGCGGCACGCCCACGCATCCAACGAACCGCGAGATCACTGATAGGGACGGAAGCGCGTGGACCTGTTCGAGTACCAGGCGAGGGACCTCTTCGCCAAGCACGATGTACCGGTGCTGGCCGGTGAAGTCATCGACACGCCTGAGGCGGCCCGCGCAGCCACCGAGCGGCTCGGCGGCAAGTCCGTCGTGAAGGCCCAGGTGAAGGTCGGAGGCCGTGGCAAGGCCGGCGGCGTGAAGCTGGCTGCCACCCCCGACGAGGCGGTCGAGCACGCGACCAACATCCTCGGCATGGACATCAAGGGCCACACGGTCCACAAGGTGATGATGGCCGAGACCGCGCCGGAGATCGTGGAGGAGTACTACGTCTCCTTCCTGCTGGACCGCGCGAACCGCACCTTCCTCTCCATCGCGTCCGTCGAGGGCGGCATGGAGATCGAGGAGGTCGCCGAGAAGCGTCCCGAGGCCGTCGCCAAGACGCCGATCGACGCCATCGAGGGTGTGACCCCCGAGAAGGCGCAGGAGATCGTCAAGGCCGCGAAGTTCCCGGCCGAGGTCGCGGACAAGGTCGCCGACGTCCTCGTCAAGCTGTGGGACACCTTCATCAAGGAGGACGCCCTCCTGGTCGAGGTGAACCCGCTGGCGAAGGTCGCCTCCGGCGATGTCATCGCGCTGGACGGCAAGGTCTCGCTGGACGACAACGCCGAGTTCCGCCACCCCGACTTCGAGGAGCTCCACGACAAGGCCGCGGCGAACCCGCTTGAGGCCGCAGCGAAGGAGAAGGGCCTCAACTACGTCAAGCTGGAGGGCGAGGTCGGCATCATCGGCAACGGCGCGGGTCTCGTCATGAGCACCCTCGACGTCGTCGCCTACGCCGGCGAGAACCATGGCGGCGTCAAGCCCGCCAACTTCCTGGACATCGGCGGCGGCGCCTCCGCCCAGGTCATGGCCAACGGCCTGGAGATCATCCTGGGCGACCCGGACGTCAAGTCCGTGTTCGTGAACGTCTTCGGTGGCATCACCGCCTGTGACGAGGTCGCCAACGGCATCGTCCAGGCCCTGAAGCTCCTTGAGGACCGCGGCGAGAACGTCTCCAAGCCGCTCGTCGTCCGCCTCGACGGCAACAACGCCGAGCTGGGCCGCAAGATCCTCACCGACGCCGCGCACCCGCTGGTGCAGCGCGTCGACACCATGGACGGCGCGGCCGACAAGGCCGCCGAGCTGGCCGCCGCCAAGTAAGCACTCAGGACGAGGACACCGACACACCATGGCTATCTGGCTCAACAAGGACAGCAAGGTCATCGTCCAGGGCATGACCGGCGCCACCGGGCAGAAGCACACCAAGCTGATGCTGTCCGACGGCACCAACGTCGTGGGCGGCGTGAACCCCCGCAAGGCCGGTACGACCGTCGACTTCGACGGCACCGAGGTACCCGTGTTCGGGACCGTGGCCGAGGCGATCGAGAAGACGGGCGCCAACGTGTCCGTCATCTTCGTGCCGGAGAAGTTCACGAAGGACGCCGTCGTCGAGGCCATCGACGCCGAGATCGAGCTGGCCGTCGTGATCACCGAGGGCATCGCCGTGCACGACTCCGCGTCGTTCTGGGCGTACGCCGGCAAGAAGGGCAACAAGACCCGGATCATCGGCCCGAACTGCCCCGGCATCATCACGCCCGGTCAGTCGAACGTCGGCATCATCCCCGGCGACATCACCAAGCCGGGCCGCATCGGGCTGGTCTCGAAGTCCGGCACGCTGACGTACCAGATGATGTACGAGCTGCGTGACCTCGGCTTCTCGACCGCCGTCGGCATCGGTGGCGACCCGATCATCGGCACCACGCACATCGACGCGCTCGCCGCGTTCCAGGCCGACCCCGACACCGACCTCATCGTCATGATCGGTGAGATCGGTGGCGACGCCGAGGAGCGGGCCGCCGCGTTCATCAAGGAGAACGTGACGAAGCCGGTCGTCGGCTACGTCGCGGGCTTCACCGCGCCCGAGGGCAAGACCATGGGCCACGCCGGCGCCATCGTCTCCGGTTCGTCCGGCACCGCCCAGGCGAAGAAGGAGGCCCTTGAGGCCGCGGGCGTCAAGGTCGGCAAGACGCCGACCGAGACGGCCGAGCTGGCCCGGGAGATCCTGGCCGGCTGACGCCGACCGGCTCCCTCCGATGGGCCCGCTCCCCGAACGGGGGGTGGGCCCATCGGCGTACTCGGCCCACCGGTGTCACCGACTCACCGGCGTTGTCGGCTCACCGGACGGTGTCATCTGACGTCCGGTACGAGCCTCTCCGGGCCGTGGCTCGTCTCCTTGCGCAGCTTCGCCCGCAGCGCCAGCTCCGCGTCCGACAGCGCGCCCGGCGCCTGCCTCGGCGGGACCCCGCTGACCGTCGCCCCCGGCGGGACCGGCGGTTCGTAGTGCGTGGGCGCCGTGTTCAGGGTCAGGGCCGTCGCGCCGATGATCGCGACCGTGAACGCGATGGCCGCGCGCGTCCAGAAACTCGCCCGGCGCTCCCCCGACAGCCGTACCGTCCTGGGCTTCGGCGTACGCAGGCGCTCCGCAGAGGCGACCTCCGCCAGGCGCCGGTGGAGGGTGGCCGGGTCGGCGAGTTCGGGCAGGCGGGTGGCGAGGGCCTCGCGCGCGTGCAGCACGCGGTTGGCCGCCGCCGGGGTGCTCGACTCCGTCTCCGCCGCCGTCTCCGGCAGGTCGAGGCCGACACCGTCGTACAGGACGAGCGTGCGGCGGTAGGACGGGGGGAGCCGCAGGAGTACGTCGAGGAGGGCGCGGTCGGGAGCGCAGGCGGGCGGGGGTTCGGGGTGCCGGTAGCGGGGGCGCAGCCGGTGCCAGGGGGAGAGCGCGTACTCGTACGCCGTGGCGCGGATCCAGCCCGCCGGGTCGCGGTCCGTCGCGACCTCGGGCCAGCGCTGCCACGCCGACTGGAAGGCGCGCTCCACCGATTCGCGGGCCAGCTCGCGGCGGCCGGTGAGGAGGTATGCCTGGCGGACGAGGGCGGGGGCGCAGAAGGCGTACAGGGCGTCGAACGCCTGGGCCGGGGTGAGGGGTGAGCGCTCGGGCTCGCCGGCGGCGGGCTGTTCTGCCTGGAGAGACGCCACCACCGGCGGTTGAGGTTGCGTCACTTCCTGAAATTTCGTCACTTCTTTTTCCAGTGACGCCAGGAGCCTCGCGTACGCCTCCCGTGTGGTGCCGCGCGGCGTCGTACGGCCGGCCTCCCAGGCGCGCACCGTCTCTCGGGTGACGCCGACCGTCGAGGCGACCTGAGCCTGCGTCAGCGCATGGGCCTCGCGCAGGCGTCGGCGTTCCTTGGGAGGGGGGAGGGGAGCGGCTTGGCTCTGGGTCACCGGGCACCCTTCCGTACGAAAAAGTACATAAAACTATTTTGGGTGACACGGCGAACGTTCGCCTGTTACGCCGGGAAAGCGCGTGTCGTTGGGAGCATGACGGGCGTGAACCCGATGACCGCCCGCCGCCCGCCGCTGTCGTCCCTCCCCGCGCGCGTGCGCGAACGCTCGCCCGGACTCGCCGCCGGCCTCCTCGGCGGCGCGCTCGCCGCAGGTCTGGGGCTCGGGTCGTTCGCGGTGCTCGTCATGGTCCTGTGGATCAGCTCCCCGTACCCCGACAGCGGGCCCGGCGGCGCGCTCCACGTCGCCGCCTCCCTGTGGCTCCTCGCGCACGGCGCGGAACTCGTCCGCGTCGACACACTTTCGGGTGTGCCCGCGCCCATGGGGGTGACGCCGCTGCTGCTCGTCCTGCTGCCGGTGTGGCTCGTACGGCGCGCCGCGCGCGACGCGGACGGGGGCGGCGCCGGGTGGGCCGGCGTCGTCGCCGGGTACCTCCTCGTCGCGGCGGGGGCGGCCTGGTACGCCGCCGGGGGCGCGCTGCGGCCCTCCTGGGGGTGGACCGGCGTGTGCGTGCCGGTTGTCGTCGGCACCGCTGCTGCGGCGGGCGCCTGGAGCGGTTTCGCCGGGTTCGGTTTCGGAGGGCTCGTACGGGGGGAGGGCGCCGCATCCGTCCGTGTCGCCGCGCTTCTGCGGAGGCTCGGCGGCGGGCGACCGGAAGCCTCAGCGCCGGGCGCACAGAAGGCCGACGGCGAGGGGTGGGACGTCCGGGAGTGGTGCGGCGTCGCCCTCCGCGCCGGGTTCGCCGGTGCCGGAGTCCTCCTCGGCGGCGGTGCGCTGCTGGTCGCCGTCTCCACCGTCCTGCACGGGGGCGCCGCGCGCGGGTCGTTCCTCCACCTGACGGAGGGCTGGTCGGGGCGGTTCGCCGTCCTGCTGCTCTGCGTCGTCCTCGTCCCCAACGCGGCCGTCTGGGGTGCCTCCTACGCCCTCGGCCCCGGTTTCGTCCTCGGCACCGGGCACCCCGTCACGCCCCTCGTCTCCGACCCCGCCGCCCTTCTGCCGCCCTTCCCGCTCCTCGCCGCCGTACCCGACGTCGGCAACGGCGGACCGTCGACCTGGGCCGCCGCCGGCGTCGCCCTCGCGGGCGCGCTGGCCGCCGGGTGCTTCCTCGCGCGCGCGGGCGCCGCGTGGTCCTGGGGGCGGACCGCCGGGGGCGCCGTCGCGGCGGCCGTCGTGTTCGCGGTGGTCATGGCCGTCGCGGCAGGGGTCGCCGGGGGCTCGCTCGGGGTGGGCGCGCTGTCCCGGTTCGGGCCGGTGTGGTGGCAGGTCGGGGGCGCGGCGTTCGTCTGGGGGGCGGGGGTCGGAGTGCCTGTGGCCCTGGGGGTACGGGGGTGGTCCTGCCGGGAACGGGGGGCGAGGACCGTGCGGTGGTGGCGGGTTCGGAAGGTGTCGGGTGTCGGGGAGAGCGGGCGGGACGCGGGGAGTTCGGAGAGCGGGCGGGAGTGGGAGCTGCTGGTCGACGGGGCGGCTTGGGAAGCGGGGGTGCCGGGAGACGGACAGGAGAAGGAGGCGGCGGAAGCCGGCCGGGAGGGGAGCGGCCGGCGGTGGTGGCAGCGGGGGCGTGGGCCGGAGCACGAGGCGCGGGAAAGCGGGGGCGAGCCGGGAGCGTTCGAGGACGGGTACGAGGGGGAGGGGGCGCGGCGACGTCGTACGTGGTTCCCGTCGCCGACCGGGCTGTTCCGTACGGTGGAGAAGGCGCCCGACCTTGCCGGGGCCGCTGTTCCCCGTACTGACGATCCCGTCTACGCGTCTCTCCTCAAAGACACCTCCGACGGCGCCGTCGCCTCCGAGACTCTTTTCGAGCCGTACGACTTCCTCACCACGTCCCCCGATCCGGCCTGGCACGACGACACGGCCCGCGAAGCTCGCTGGGCGGCGTTGAAGGAGGCTTCGAGGCCGTGGGAGGAGGCGGAGACGAGGCCGGGGACGGGGCCGGAGGCGGAGTTGCCGGGGGAGAAGAAGGGGGAGAAGGGTGAGGGGTGAGGGGTGGGTTTCGGCGGGGCGGAAATTTTTTCGCGGGGAAGTGAACCGGGCGGCGGGGTCGGAACGATGAGGGGGTAGAGGGGCAGGGCGGAAAGGCCGGACAAGGAGGAGGTGAGGCCCACGACCCTCAGTTGTCGGTACCCAGGAATTTCCTCAGCTGCTCAGGAAGGAGATCGTCGCAGGACTGCTGGGCCTCGTTGGTGAGGGCGTCCGCCCGGCAGGTGTAGTAGTCCCGGTAGACGAGCTGCGAGGTGAAGCCGGCGCCGACGAGAGCGAGGGCCAGGGACGCGGTGACGAGCCCGGTGATCGCGGCGGTCTTCTGGGGCCGGCCGCCGGAGGAGCCGGGGGAGTTGCCGAGGGCGGACGGGTTGGCGGAGCCGTTCGCGGCGGGGGCGTCGGAGCCGTTCTGGCGGGGACGGGCTCGCAGAGCACTGATCGCCCAGTAGAGGGAGAGCGCACCGAGAAGGAGGGAGACATAGGCCCAGCCGAAGAGGACGAAGAAGAAAGCCCACATGCCGCCGAGCAAGGAGTACCGCGCACGGCGCTGAGCCGGATCGGTCGGGTCCCACCGAGGACCGGGTGCCTGGTTGCCCCCCTGCCCCTCGGGCCCCGCACCGGGCCGATCCCCGAACCCGCCCTGCGACCGCCCCGGCTGCCGGTCGCTCCACCGACCCCAGGGTGAACCCCCCTCCCCGTCGCCCCCTTCTCCCCGCGAGGGTTCCCGAGGCCGCCAGGGCTGATCCGGAGCCCCCTCGGGCGGCGGGGCGAAGGGATTCCCACCCCGCCCGTCCCGACCGCCCTGAGCCTCCTGCCCATCCCGACCGCCCTGGCCTTCACGCCCCTCCGGAGCGCCCCGACTCCCCTGAGTCTCGTCACCCTCGGAGGAACCCCGCCCCTCTGAATCCCGAGCCCCGTCGACCCCGGAGGAACCCCGGTCCTCCGGACTCTGATCCTTGTCAACTCCAGAGAGTGCCTGAGCATCGGTGCCCTGGGGGACCCGGTCCGTGTCGGAGGGGAGGTGGCCCTCGCGCAGGAGGGGGGAGTGGGTGGAGGGTCGCAGACTGCGGTCCGGCATCAAGTGAGCGTCTTCCCTAGGTGAGTCGGAGGTCAGTCGGACGGGCAGGGCGGTCCGGTGGACGCCCTGTTCGGACCGGCCGGCGAGGAGAGGATGGCGCACCCACCCCCCATGTGCCGATCGGTCTGAAATGAGCTGTCACTCCGGGAACGTGCCACACCACCGCCGCGTTCCCGAGTCCGCTCCCCGCAGACGCTACCTCCCGGCCTCGCCCCCGTCCCGTGGGGGCCGCCGGGTGTGCCGGTATCGTTGCTGACGGTCGGCCGCTTCGTAGACTTCCCCGTATCCGAGGGCGCGAAGCATTCGTACGACCGCACAAAGACCGACCGTGAGAAAGGTCCCCGAACGTGGCCGACCCGGCCCCCGCCCCCAAACGCCTGGTCGTCCTGGTCTCCGGCTCCGGTACGAACCTCCAGGCCCTGCTCGACCACATCGCCGAGGCCGGAGCGCGGGAGTACGGCGCCGAGGTCGTGGCGGTCGGCGCGGACCGCGCCGGGATCGAGGGCCTCGCCAGGGCCGAGCGCGCGGGGATCCCGACGTTCGTCGTCCGGGTGAAGGACCACGGGACACGGGACGGATGGGACGCCGCGCTCGCCGGGGCGGTCGCGGCGTACGAACCGGACCTGGTCGTCTCGGCGGGGTTCATGAAGATCGTCGGCAAGGAGTTCCTGGCCCTGTTCGGCGGCCGGTTCGTGAACACGCACCCCGCGCTGCTGCCGAGTTTCCCCGGAGCCCACGGAGTGCGGGACGCGCTCGCGTACGGGGCGAAGGTCACCGGCTGCACCGTCCACTTCGTCGACGACGGCGTCGACACCGGTCCGATCATCGCGCAGGGCGTGGTCGAGATCCGGGACGAGGACGACGAGAGCACGCTGCACGAGCGCATCAAGGAAGTCGAGCGAAGGCTGCTCGTCGAGGTCGTGGGGCGCATCGCCCGCAACGGCCACCGCATTGAGGGACGAAAGGTAGTTATCCCGTGACCGCCGAGGCTGTGACTTCAGAGGCCGCAATTTCTGAGGCCGTAATTTCTGAAAACGTGCGCCCGATCCGCCGCGCGCTCGTCAGCGTGTACGACAAGACCGGCCTGGAGGAGCTGGCCCAGGGCCTGCACGCGGCCGGCGTCCAGCTCGTCTCCACCGGCTCCACCGCCGCGCGCATCGCCGGCGCCGGTGTCCCCGTCACGAAGGTCGAGGAGCTGACCGGGTTCCCCGAGTGCCTCGACGGCCGGGTCAAGACCCTGCACCCCAAGGTGCACGCCGGGATCCTCGCGGACCTGCGGCTGGAGAGCCACCGTGAGCAGCTCGCCGAGCTGGGGGTCGAGCCGTTCGACCTGGTGGTGGTGAACCTGTACCCGTTCCGGGAGACGGTGGAGTCCGGGGCGAGCGCGGACGAGTGCGTGGAGCAGATCGACATCGGCGGGCCGTCGATGGTGCGGGCCGCCGCGAAGAACCACCCGTCGGTGGCCGTGGTGACGAGCCCGGCGCGGTACGCGGACGTCCTGAAGGCCGTCTCGGGCGACGGGTTCGACCTGGCCACGCGCAAGCGGCTCGCGGCGGAGGCGTTCCAGCACACGGCCGCGTACGACGTGGCGGTGGCGTCGTGGTTCGCGTCCGGGTACGCGCCGGCGGACGCTGTATCCGATAGCGGCTCCGCCGCGGGGCAGTTCCCCGACTTCCTGGGCGCGACCTGGGCCCGCGAGAACACGCTGCGCTACGGGGAGAACCCGCACCAGCCGGCCGCGCTGTACGTCGACGGCAGCGGGACCGGGCTCGCGGTCGCCGAGCAGTTGCACGGCAAGGAGATGTCGTACAACAACTACACGGACACGGACGCCGCGCACCGGGCCGCGTACGACCACGACGAGCCGGCCGTCGCGATCATCAAGCACGCGAACCCCTGTGGGATCGCGGTCGGTTCGGACGTCGCGGAGGCGCACCGGAAGGCGCACGCGTGTGACCCGCTGTCGGCGTTCGGCGGGGTCATCGCCGTGAACCGGCCGGTGTCGAAGGAGCTGGCCGAGCAGGTCGCGGAGATCTTCACGGAGGTCATCGTGGCGCCGGACTACGAGGAGGGCGCGCTCGAAGCGCTCGCCAAGAAGAAGAACATCCGGGTGCTGAAGGCTCCGCAGGGGCCGTCCGCGCCGGTCGAGCTGAAGCCCATCGGGGGCGGGGCGCTGCTCCAGGTCGCCGACCGGCTCCAGGCCGACGGCGACGATCCGGCGAACTGGACGCTGGCGACGGGGGAGGCCCTCTCCGCCGAGGAGCTGGCCGAGCTGGCGTTCGCGTGGAAGGCGTGCCGGGCGGTCAAGTCCAACGCGATCCTGCTGGCCAAGGACGGGGCGTCCGTGGGCGTCGGCATGGGGCAGGTCAACCGGGTCGACTCCGCGAAGCTCGCGGTCGAGCGGGCGGGCGCCGAGCGCGCGCAGGGTTCGTACGCCGCGTCCGACGCGTTCTTCCCCTTCCCCGACGGCCTGGAGATCCTCACCGCGGCCGGCGTCAAGGCGGTCGTCCAGCCCGGCGGTTCGGTCCGTGACGAACTGGTGGTCGAGGCGGCGCAGAAGGCGGGCGTGACGATGTACTTCACGGGGACGCGGCACTTCTTCCACTGAGCAGCTTCCCCGGGAACGCCGGTGCGAGGTTGTGGACGGGCCCTGATACCTGTCAGGTACCCAGGGCCCGCCTCAGTCGGAAGACTGACAGGCGTCACACCGAGTCAGAGGGAAGGAACACGGAATGCGACGCCTCGTTCTGTCGAAGGCGCTGGTCAGCGCGGCAGCAGTGGTCGGTCTCGCCGCCGGGGGGCTCGCGACGGCGGCCCCGAGCTTCGCGGCGCCGGCCACGCAGGAGCGGGCGGTGGCGGCCGAGTCGGCCTCCACGCACGCTGTCGTCAACTTCGGCCTGAGCCGTGCGCAGGCCAAGAACGTCCAGCGCTGGCTGGCCGAGTTCTGGGGGTACGACGACGCCGTCGACGGCCTGCTCGGCGCCCAGAGCTGGAAGGCGTACCAGCGCTGCCTCCAGAACTGGGGCTACACGGGCCCGATCGACGGAATCGTCGGCGACGGCACGATCAGGGCGCTGCAGACCCAGTTGCAGTCGACGTCGGGTTACACCGGCCCGATCGACGGGTACGTCGGTCCGCTGACCCGGGCCGCGTTCGCCCGGTTCGCCGACGCCCACGCCTAGAGCCGGCGTATCAGGAGGGACCCTTCCGCAGCGCCGACCCCGTGCGCCGACCCACCACCCCGTCCGCGTCCAGTCCCGCGCGCTTCTGGAAGGTGACGACCGCGCCGTGGGTCAGCGGGCCGAAGTCGCCGTCCGCCTTGCCGGCTTCGGGGATTGCGTGCAGGTTCCGCAGCAGGCACTGGAGTTCACGGACCTGGTCGCCGCGTTTGACGGTGAAGTCCCAGGTGCCGTTCCAGTCGGCGGTGTAGCCGCTGCCGTACGTCGGGTCGGAGCGCAGCGCGGGTCTCTCGCAGGTCGGCGGGGCCGAGGTGGTCGTCTCCTGGTCGCGCAGGGCCGCGTACGTCGCGGAACCGGCCCCCAGCAGGGCCACGGCGAGCGCGGCGGCGAGGACGGGTCGCCGCCGGCGCAGCGGGCGCAGGCGGGGGAGGCGGGCCGAGCGGGTGGTGCCCGCCGCCGACTCCACCCGGCGCAGCAGCTCCTTCGCGGTGATGCGTGAGCTGTGGTCCGGCGTCAGGCAGTCCCGCACGATCTCCCGCCACTCGGCGGGGAGTTCGGCGCTGAGGCGCAGCTCCTGCGTGCCGCGGGCGTGAGGCAGGGCCGCGTCCGTGCGGGCCCGGGGGCGCCCGGGAGGGGGTGGGTGCCGGTGAGGAGTACGTGGGCGAGGATGCCGAAGGCCCAGGTGTCGGCGCCGGGGCGGATGAGGGTGCCGCGTTCGCTCACCTCCGGCCAGAGGAGCTCCGGCGGGGTGTGGTCGGGGGTGGTGAAGAGGGGTGCGTAGGCGTGGGTGCCCTCCAGTTCCGCCGCCGTGCGGAAGTCCGCGAGCCGTACCGAACCGTCCTTCGTCAGCAGGACGTTGGCCGGTTTCAGGTCGCCGTGGACCCAGCCCGCGTGGTGCGGCTGGTGCAGGCCCTCGCAGATCTGGGCCAGGACCTGAGGGGTTCGTAGCGGGAGGGTGTCCAGGGAACCCTCGGCGCGTTCGAGGACGAGGACGGTGGCGCCGTCCAGCTCCGGCCGCTCGGGGTGCTCCACCGTCACGACGTCGTGCACCCGGATCAGCCGGGGCCTCCAGCCGGCCCGGTGCGACCTTGACGTGCTCACCGGCGCCCTCGGGGTTCTCGACCCCGTACGGCTGGCCTCGCTGTGGTTGCTGAGCAGCCAGAACGTACGGTCGGGAACGATCTCGTCGGCGACCCGGGGCACCCCCTCGTGCGCGATGACGAGTCCGTCGCCCGCCCTCCCGAACGGCAGCCGGTCCCCCGCACCGAGTCTGATCTGGCCGTTCGCGCTCGCACACGACGGTGGTACGACGATGAGGCTGTGCCTGGAGTCGTCCCCTTTCTCCGGGCAAGCCAGGGGGCTCGGCCCCCCGATCCGGTGGGCCTGAGAGTAAGGAGAGCTTGGTGGTGTCCGCCACGCTTTGCCCGACAACGCGATATCCGCGGGGGCGAACAGCACTCAGGCGTGCACGCCCGGAGCCGGTCCGGGGGTGCACGCCTGAGGGTCGAACCCGCCGGCCGCGTTACCGGTTGTGGATGACCATGGTCTTGGACGCCTTGTCGTGCCAGCCCTGCTGGCGGCCCGACTTGTCCCAGAACGGGGACAGGTAGACGAGGAGCTGCCCGATGCCGCAGGCGAAGCCGCCGACCAGCGGGATGACCCAGCGGATGAACGAGGACCCCATGCCGGGCTTCTGGCCGGTCTCGACGTTCACGACCCGCAGCCCCACGGCGAGCTTGCCGAGGGTGGCGCCCTTGAGGCCGACCATCAGCCACTCGTACACGAAGCTGACGACGGTCAGCAGGAGGGCTATCGCGGTGAACTTGCCCACGATGTCGCTCGCGGCGTCGTTCACGCACGCCTCGTAGACGGCCGAGGAGGCGTTCGCGTCACAGTCGTTGACGGAGCTGACGCTCCCCGCGAGACCGGCGATCGCGAAGGCCAGGTACACGACGAAGATGATGGCGCCGTCGATGAGGCGCGCACCGAGGCGGCGGCCCATCGACGCGACCTGCGGGGCGCCGGTGTTGTAGCCGGGCGGCGGGTAACCGCCGGGGCTCTGCGGGTAGCTCGGGTACCCCTGCGGCGGCTGCTGCCCGTACTGCTGCTGGTCCTGGGGGTAGCCGTAGCCCTGCGGGGGCTGGCCGTATCCGGGCTGCTGCGGCTGGCCGTAGCCGCCGGGCTGCGGCTGCTGGGGCTGCTGGCCGTAGGGGTTGCCGGGCGGCGGCGCGCCGAAACTCATGGCTGGATTCCTCCGTTGGACTACGCGGGGACGGCGCGGGCAAGGCGGAGGAATGTCGATTCATGAGCGGTTCTTCCCCCGACCTGACCGCTGATGTGCGGTTTTCATCGTTGATGGTCGGACGAGTTCTTGTCCAGCCCGATTCGCCGGGTGTTGTGCAAGTGCAACATCGGCGACAGGAGTGACCGGATTGGAAGCGGGGACCCGTCATCCGCGAGGATGGCCGCATGACCGCCCAGATTCTCGATGGCCGGGCCACCGCGGCCGAGATCAAGTCGGAGCTGACCACGCGCGTGGCGGCGCTGAGAGACCGGGGCGTCACGCCCGGCCTCGGCACCGTCCTCGTCGGTGACGACCCCGGCAGCCGCAAGTACGTCGCCGGCAAGCACCGGGACTGCGCGGAGGTCGGCATCGCCTCCATCCAGCGTGAACTCCCCGCGACGGCCACGCAGGAGGAGATCGAGAAGGCCGTCCACGAGCTGAACGAGGACGCGTCCTGCACCGGCTACATCGTCCAGCTCCCGCTCCCCGCGGGCATCGACGAGAACCGCATCCTCGGCCTCATGGACCCGGCCAAGGACGCGGACGGCCTCCACCCCACCAACCTCGGCCGCCTCGTCCTCGGCGAACCCGCCCCCCTGCCCTGCACGCCGAACGGCATCCTCACGCTCCTGCGCCGCCACGGCGTCCGGATCGACGGCGCGGAGGTGGTCGTCGTCGGACGCGGCGTCACGATCGGCCGCCCGATGCCGCTGCTGCTGACCCGGCGCAGCGAGAACGCGACGGTGACGCAGTGCCATACGGGTACGAGGGATCTGGCGGCGCACCTGCGGCGGGCGGACATCGTCATCGCGGCGGCGGGGTCTCCCCACCTGGTCCGCGCGCAGGACGTGAAGCCGGGGGCGGCTGTTCTGGACGTGGGGGTGTCGCGGGGGGCCGACGGGAAGATCGTCGGGGATGTCCATCCCGACGTGCGTGAGGTCGCCGCGTGGATCTCGCCCAACCCCGGGGGAGTGGGCCCCATGACCCGCGCGCATCTGCTGGTCAACGTGGTCGAGGCGGCGGAGCGCGGTGCCGGGCGATAAGGGGGAGGCCGAGAAGGGGGTGGCCGGGGAGAAGGCGGCCAGGGCCAGGGCGGGGACGGTCGGAGCGGGTGTGCCCGCGACCGAACCTCCGGCGGCAGAACCTTCCGCAACCGAACCTTCCGCGGCCGAGCCTTCCGCAACCGAACCTTCCGCGGCCGAGCCTTCCGCAACCGAACCCCCCACCGCCGGCCTCTCTGCAAGTGCGGCGTCCCGGCCGCGCGACACTGGACAGCAGCATACGAACGATCGAGGCGAGGAGCCCGTGGCCGAAGAGGCAGTCAACCGGCGTGGCAGCAGGCGGTTTCCGCGGATCACGCGGGACACGGCGCGGCCCGAGGGGAGTGGGCGGGCGGTCGCCGGGGCGTCGTCCGTGCCGGCGCGGCAGTGGCCGATGCTGGCGGTGTTCGGGACGGTGGCGCTCGGGCTGCTGATCACCGCGCTGGACCAGTTCCGGGTGGGGACGATCCTCATCGGGGTGGCGTTGCTGGGCGGGGCCGTCCTGCGGTGGCTGCTGCCGGGCGTGGGGATGCTGGCCGTGCGGTCGCGGTTCACCGACATCGTGACGTACGGGGTGCTGGGGCTGGCGATCGTGCTGCTCGCGCTGATGGCTCAGCCGAACCCGCTGCTCCAGATCCCCTTCCTCAAGGACACCCTGCACTTCACGGTCAAGACCTGAGGCCCTGTCGACTCGTCGACGATTCCCTCCCGGTGCCTGTCGATTCCGGCGCTGAACCGGACTAACGTCTCTGAACGGGACGGACTGTCACTGGGGGGACACGATGGCTCGCTGGAAGCCTCTGCCGGACGAACTCGACCCGCGGATGGTCGAGTTCGTCGTCCACATGCGGCGTGCGGTCGACCGCGGCGGGCTGAGTACGACGGCGCTGGCCGAGCACACGGGCTACAGCCGCACATCGTGGGAACGCTTCCTGGACGGCCGCCTCCTGGCCCCCCGCCGGGCGGTCGACGCCTTCGCCGAGGCCACGGGGATCTCGCCGGTCCACCTCACGACGTTGTGGGAACTCGCGGAACAGTCCTGGAACCCCGGCTCCCACGACCGTGCGACCACTCAACTCCGGGTGCCTCCAACGGCGTTGCCGACGAGGGAGGTGGGCGGCCCGACGGAGGGGAACTCCTGGGGGCTGGCGGGGTACAAGGGGCCGTCGAGGGTGGGGGGTTCGGGGGAGAGCGGGGGGAATGGGGAGGTGAGGGCCGGGAGTTCGGTGGATGGGAGCGCCAAGGAGGCGGTGGAGGACGGGAGTTCCGTCGCTACGGCCGTCCGTTCCGAAACCGGCGTCAAGTCCGTCCCCCGCTGGCTCACCTTCGCCGCAGGGGCGCTCGGCGTCGTCGCCCTCGCCGGTGCCGCCTTCCTCCTGACGGACAGCGGCCCCGACGACACCCCCACCGCCGCCGCCAACTCCCCCTCCCCGAGTCCCCGCCCCACCCTCCCGCCCGGCGTCACCTGCAACGGCCCCACCTGCACCGGCAAGGACGCGGAGACGACGGGCTGCGCCGACGACCTCGTGACGACAACGGCGAGCACGAGGGTCGCCGGGACACGGGTCGAGGTGCGGTACAGCAAGACGTGCGGGGCGGCGTGGGGGCGGATCGTGCAGGCGAGGCCGGGGGACGTCGTACAGGTCGAGGTGGGCGGGACCCGGCAGCGGGGCGAGATCACGGCGCCGGGCGACACGATCGCGTACACGCCGATGATCGCGGTGCGTACGCCGGGGGAGGCGAGGGCGTGCACGGAACTGGCGTCGGGGAGGAGAGGGTGTACGTGACGAGCCACAACGAATCCGCCCCCGATCACCGGACGGCACCCAGTCTTTTAGGGGCGCGGGGAACTGCGCGACCAGCCACAACGAACCCGCACTCCGCCAAGCACAGCCCCACCCCCTCGGAACCCGCCCCCTCACAAACCCGAGCCCGAAAATTCCGGCCCCCCGTGTTTGTCCCCCCGACTCCGGGGCACGCGCACTACAACCCCACGGGAGCCCGGCTCGCCCGGCCGCCGCACCCGTCCTGGCGGTCGTCGGTCACTCCTCTCCCGGACCGGCGACCGCCATCGCGTGTACCCACCCCTCGCGTACCAAGATCTGTGGGCTGAGCCACACAACCCCGCGCACCCCCCATCCCGGATGCGCGATAGCCTGACCGCTGGATTCTCTTGATGCCAAGAGATCGATCATCCGGGGCAGGGACGCCCCACCGCCAGCTGTCATACGGAGAACGCCATGACCCGCACTCCCGTGAACGTCACCGTCACCGGCGCGGCCGGCCAGATCGGTTACGCCCTGCTCTTCCGCATCGCCTCCGGCCAGCTGCTCGGCGCGGACGTGCCGGTCAAGCTCCGCCTCCTGGAGATCACCCCGGCGCTGAAGGCCGCCGAGGGCACCGCCATGGAGCTGGACGACTGCGCGTTCCCCCTGCTCCAGGGCATCGACATCACGGACGACCCGAACGTCGCCTTCGACGGCACGAACGTCGCCCTCCTCGTCGGCGCCCGCCCCCGCACGGCCGGCATGGAGCGCGGTGACCTCCTCTCCGCGAACGGCGGCATCTTCAAGCCGCAGGGCAAGGCGATCAACGACCACGCGGCGGACGACGTCAAGGTCCTGGTCGTCGGCAACCCGGCGAACACGAACGCGCTGATCGCGCAGGCCGCCGCCCCGGACGTACCGGCCGAGCGCTTCACGGCGATGACGCGCCTGGACCACAACCGCGCGCTGACGCAGCTCGCGAAGAAGACCGGCACGACGGTCGCCGACATCAAGCGCCTCACCATCTGGGGCAACCACTCGGCGACGCAGTACCCGGACATCTTCCACGCGACGGTCGCCGGCAAGAACGCGGCCGAGGTCGTCAACGACGAGCAGTGGCTCGCCGACGACTTCATCCCGACCGTCGCCAAGCGCGGCGCGGCGATCATCGAGGCCCGTGGCGCGTCCTCCGCCGCGTCCGCCGCGAACGCCGCGATCGACCACGTCCACACGTGGGTCAACGGCACGGCCGAGGGCGACTGGGTCTCGATGGGTATCCCGTCGGACGGTTCGTACGGCGTCCCCGAGGGCCTCATCTCCTCCTTCCCGGTCACCACGAAGGACGGCGTGTACGAGATCGTCCAGGGTCTGGAGATCAACGAGTTCTCCCGCGCCCGCATCGACGCGTCCGTGAAGGAGCTGGAGGAGGAGCGCGAGGCGGTCCGCGCGCTCGGCCTGATCTGAGCCTGATCGGTTACGACCGATTCCCGGCCCCTGGGTGACCGTACCGTCGCCCGGGGGCCGGTGTTTTTGGCGAACCGGGGCCGCTGTACTGGTCGTTCGGGCACCGTAGGGCAACCGAACCCTCAAGACAGGGCAATTGGCATGTCTGCCCACCCCCTCAACCGGGCACGGTACGTGCATGACCGATTACCAGGACAACCATCCGGCCTACCTCACCTTCCGGATGACCGTCCCGGAAAGCCCCCTCGCTCAGTTCGCGGACCAGGAAGCGTGGCGGGCACGGGACCGGTACCCGCAGGTGATGGGGTTGGGGCTGCCGGAGTTCTTCCACATGGGGGAGTGCGAGCAGGGGGGTTGGGAGGTGCTGGGGTACGGGAACATCACTCCCCAGGGCTCCCGCGACTCCCTCGGCAGTCACTTCCGCATGCACGCGAAGGAAGCGCAGGACGCCGGCGACGAGAAGAACCGCCGCAAGTGGATGGCGGCGGCGAAACGCATGGACCGCGAGGTCGTGAACGACCTGACCGTCCAGGGCCGCCGCTACCGCATCGTCCGGGTCAGCCGATTCCTGCGGATGGGCCCCAACGGCCCCGAACCGCCCCGCCCTTCGGACCGCGACACGGGCGAGGTCGGCGGCGGTGACGTCCCCGGCCCGAAGGACAAGGGCCACATCGTCGACGTCTTCGCCTGGACCGGCCTCTCCGAAGGCATCCTGAAGATGGAACTCGTCGACTACGTGAACGCCCGCGACCACACGACGGAGGAGGGGTACGAGGACTCCCGCAAGGCCCGCCGCGAGTACCCCGGCGGCGTCCTGATGCCCCCCGTGTTCACGGTCTCCGAGCGCCGCGACGGCCAGTGGGGCGCGTTCAACATCGCCTCCTCGTACGCGACAGCGCAAGGCGCCCGCGACGCCCTCGCCTCGTACCTCCGCCTGCACGGCCCGTGGGAACTCGGCCTCGACGAGGAGACGAAGGCCGAGTGGGCGGCCCACGCCGACCGGCTCGACGAGACCCGCGCCAACGCCCTCGTCGTGGACGGCGTCCGCTATCGCGTCACCCGCGTCGAACGCCTCGTCCGCATGGGCCCCGACGGCCCCGAGCCGCCCCGCCCCTCCGACTACGACCCCGAGGAACCCTCCGACGTCCAGGTCAAGCGCCTCAAGGACGCGGGGCTGTGGAAGGACGAGGAGGACGACACCCCGCCCGACCCGGAGATCAGCGCGCAGATGGAGGAGTACCGCACCTTGTGGGAGGCGGAACGCGCGCGCAAGAAGGCGTGGCGGAAGGCGAGGGGGATGCGGGACCTGGACAAGTAGGTGCGCCGGGGACGCGCGAAGGGTCTCAAGTGACGTCCGCTGTCGTCGCTTTCACACCCGTCTCCTTCCGGCGCGTCCCCCTGAACTCCGTCACCACCAAGGCCGTCGACACCAGCACGGTGATCCCCACGACCCGCAGCGCCGACCCCATCCCCGACGCGAGGTCGGTGTGGTGGGCCAGCAGCGTGCCGGACACGGCGACGCCGAGCGCCGCGCCGATCTCCCGGGCGGACGTGCCGAGCCCGGAGCCGAGGCCGGTCTGGTGCGGCGGGAGGGACGTCGCGACGCCCAGAGTCAGCGCCGGCATCGCCAGCCCCGTACCCGCCGAGATCGTCAACAGCCAGCAGGCGTACAGGAGATACGGCGTTCCCGCGTCCGCCGTCGACGTCCCCAGCAGGCCGAGGCCGATCAGTGCGAGGCCCGTGCCGACCACCGGACGCGGGTGCGCGGACCAGCGTGCCGCGAACTTCGGGACCAGTGCCATGCCGACGATCACGGGGAGGATCGCGACGCCGGTGACACCGGGCCCGTACCCCTTGACCTCTTGCAGGTACTGCGAGTTGACGAAGAAGAGGGCGAAG
Source organism: Streptomyces saintjeani (assembly GCF_055409605.1). Taxonomy (NCBI): domain Bacteria; kingdom Bacillati; phylum Actinomycetota; class Actinomycetes; order Kitasatosporales; family Streptomycetaceae; genus Streptomyces; species Streptomyces saintjeani. The sequence continues at coordinate 5,788,942 of NZ_CP189624.1, forward strand.
AGGCCGAAGAACCCGGTGGCCAACCCGAGGACGGTGGCGCGGAGTTGGGGGGAACGGAAGAGGCGGGGGTCGAAGAGGGGGGCTCTGTACGAGGGGTGCGCGGCCAAGTTCGTTTTCTGATCAATGAGTTCGCCCCGGCGTGCCGCCCTCACCGACCTCCCCGCGAACCCCCCGATCAGCCCGGCACCCACCCCGAACGCCGCCAGGATCACCCCCGACGTCCACCCGTGCTCAGGGCTCTCGATGATCCCGAACAGCACCGCCACCAACCCGGCGGTGAGCAGCAACGTCCCCACCGGATCAAGGGAGTTGCGCGGCGAGCGGGGCGTGCGCGGGGTCGTCACCGCAACGGCGATCGCCAGCAAACCGGCAAGCGGCACCATCGCCCCGAACAGCGCCCGCCACGTGAGGAACTGCCCCACCAGCCCGCCCCCGAGGTTCCCCGCCATCCCGCCCAGCCCGATCGCCAGCGTCCACGACGCCATCGCCTGCGCCCTGCGCGCGGGCCCCGCGAGGTGGACGACGAGGGACATCGTCGCCGGCGTGATGAGCGCGGCGCCGGCGCCGGAGATCCCCCGCCCGGCGATGAGCAGCGCGGGCGTCGGGGCCGACGCGCTGACCCCGGCCCCGATCGCGAACAGCGCGAGCCCGGCGAGAAGGGCGCCCTTGCGCCCGTACCGGTCCCCCAGCGCCCCCGCCGGGATCAGCAACCCGGCGAACGCGATGACGTACGCGTCGACGGTCCACAGGATCTCGGCGTGCGAGGGCCGCAGATCCGACGCCGCGAGCTGCGGGATGAGGAGGTTGATCGCGGCGACCATGCTCTGCGCGACGAGCACGCAGGCGCACAGCGCGAGGAGGGTCGAGCGTTTCAGGGCGGGCGCGGACACGGCTCCTCCAGGGAGCTGGACGGTGTGGGATTCCCGGGTGCTTTCACCGTAGGCTCGACCCTGTCCTGCCTTCCAGTGCAACCTTCGCAAGGGATGAATGCGCGTGACGCAATCCGTGGACCTCAACCTGCTCGTCGCGCTGGACGTCCTGCTGGAGGAGCGCAGCGTCCAGGGCGCCGCCCGGCGCCTGCACCTCTCCGAACCCGCGATGAGCCGTACCCTCGGCCGCATCCGCACGGCACTCGGCGATCCGGTGCTGGTCAGGGCCGGCCGGCGGATGGTCCCCACACCGCGCGCGCTCGCCGTCCGCGCCGAGGTGAGTACGGTCGTCGAGCGGGCCCGCGCGTTGTTCACCCCGGCCGACACCGACCTCCGTACCGTCGTACGGACCTTCTCGATCCTCGGCCACGACGCCATAGCGGCGGCGCACGGGCCCGCCCTTCTCGCGCGTGCCGCCGCCGAGGCGCCCGGCATCCGGCTGCGGTTCCTCAGCGAGAGCCACCTCGACGCGCCGTTCCTCCGGGAGGGCACCGCCGACCTCGAAGTGGGCGTCGTCGACAGCACATCGCCCGAGGTGCGGACCGAACCCCTCGTCGAGGACCGGATGGTCGGGGTCGTGCGGGCCGGACACCCGTTGCTGGACGGGGAGTTGACGCCCGAACGGTTCGCCGTCGAGGCCGACCACCTGACCGTGTCCCGACGCGGCAAGCTGCACGGGCCGGTTGACGCGGCGCTCGCCGAACTCGGCCTGCAACGCAGGGTGGTGGGGAGCGTCGGCTCGCTGCCCGCGTCGCTCTTCGTCCTCCGCGACACCGACCTCGTCGGACTCAACACGGGGTGGGGGCTGTCGCTGGCGCGGACGTTGGGGCTCGTCCACTTCGAAGTACCGCTGCCGCTCCCGCCGTTGAAGCTCGGGATGGCCTGGCATCCGCGCTACGACGCCGATCCCGCGCACGCGTGGCTGCGGAGGCTGGTGCGGGAGTGGATGCGCGGCGCACTGCCCGAATAGCGGCGCACCGCCCGAATGGTGGAGCACCGCCCGAACAGGTGAGGGTGCCCCCCGGACGATTCAGGTACGTCCGGAAGGCACCCTCGGGAGAGCCGGCCCGCCGGATCGGGGTGGAGACGAGAGCGGCTGAACCCGATCCGCCGGCCCGGCAAGGTCAGGCCGGTGGCGCGAGACCCGCCGCGATCTCCCGCAGCGCCGCCGTGGCACACCGCTGCATCCCCGGCCCGAACGTCACCCGGGTGGCCCCCAGCGTGCCCAGGTCCGCGGGTGTCGGGCCGTCCTCAAGGTCGCCGAAGACGTTGATCGGCCCCTTGATCCCCGCCCGCAGCAACGGCAGCGCGACCGGGGGCGCGAGGATCGGGTACACGCAGTCCGCGCCGGCCGCCACGTACAGCGCGGCCCGCTCGATCACCGCCTCCGGGGAGGCGACACCGCGTACGAAGGTGTCGATGCGCGCGTTGACGAACAGACTCCCGTCCGCCACCGCGCACACCTCCGCGAGCCAGTCGGCGTGCTCGTGCGGGTCCTTGAGGACTTCCCCACGTGAGTCCTCAAGGTTGCACCCCACCACACCGGCCTCCAGGAGCCGTGCCACCAGCTCCCTCGGCGCCAGCCCGTACCCGTCCTCGACATCCGCCGACACCGGGACGTCCACCGCGCGCGCGATCCGCGACACCGCGGCGAACATCTCCGGGGCCGGGGTCTTCCCGTCCGCGTACCCGAGGCTCGCCGCCACCCCGGCGCTCGGCGTCGCCAGCGCCGGGAACCCCGCGTCCGCGAACACGCCCGCGCTCACCGCGTCCCACGCGCCGGCCAGGACGAGGGGGTCGTCCGGGCGGCGCCGCGAGTGCAGCGCGCGGAAAATCTCCGCCTTGCTCATCCGGCGTCCACCGGCCGGGCCGAAGGTCTCCGCCCCGCTCATCCGGCGTCCTCCGGCCGGTACGTCCCCGCGACCATCCTCGTCGTCACGCCGATCCTGTTCCACGCGTTGATCACCGTGATCACCGAGATGAGCCGCGCCAGCTCCGTCTCCCCGAACAGCTTCGCCGCGTTGCCGTACACCTCGTCCGACACCGGGCCCTCCGTCAGCCGCGTCATCGCCTCGGCCAGCTCGAACGCCGCGACCTCGCGCTCGGTGTAGAAGTGCCGGGACTCCTCCCACACGGTCAGCTGCATCAGCCGCTCGACGCTCTCACCGTTCGCCAGCGCGTCCTTGCTGTGCATGTCCACGCAGAACGCACACCCGTTGACCTGCGAGACCCGCACCTTGACGAGGTACCTGAGCGTCGCGTCGACGCCCTGCTGCGCCGCCGCGTCCAGTCTCACCAACGCGCGATAGACCTCCGGCACCCTCTCCGCCAGCACCATCCGCGGACAGTGCGCCGCCCGCTCCCGCTCCGCTGCGCTCATGCGACCGACCCTAAGATCCAAGCAGCCCACGGATATGGTCCATTCCGTGACCGAAAACGTGGGCCAATCGGGAGGGGCCGAGAGTGGACGAGAACGGTGACGAGCCCGTCGTCATGACCGGCCTGGCCGGTATCCCCACCTCCGAGGCCGTGCCCGTGTACGACAACGCCGGTCCCGACGAGCCCCACGAAGCGCCCCCCGCCCCACCCCCCGTCGGCCTCGGCATCGACCTCCACCTCGTCCCCACCGGCCCCCATCTCCGGCGCGGACTCACCGACGCCCTGCGGGAGGCCGTACGGAGCGGCCGGCTCGGGCCGGGGACGCGGCTGCCGTCGTCGCGGGCGCTCGCCGTCGATCTGGGGATCGCCCGGAACACCGTCGCCGACGCGTACGCCGACCTCGTCGCCGAGGGGTGGCTGACCGCGCGGCAGGGGTCCGGGACCCGGGTCGCCGAGCGGGCCGTGCCACAGCGGGCGGCCAGGGGCGGCGGGCACCGGCGGGCTCCCGGGAGGCCGCGGTACAGCCTGCTGCCCGGCAGCCCCGACCTCGCCGCGTTCCCGCGCGCCGAGTGGCTCAAGGCGGCCCGGCGGGCCTTCACCGCCGCACCGAACGACGTCCTCGGGTACGGGGACCCCCGCGGCCTGCCCGAACTGCGCGCCGCGCTCGCCGGCTACCTCGCCCGCGTACGCGGCGTCCGCACCGACCCCGAGCACCTCCTCATCTCCACCGGCTTCTCCCACAGCCTCCGCCTCCTCGGCGAACTCCTGCACGCGCGCGGCGTCCGCACCCTCGCCGTCGAGTCGTACGGCCTCCCGCCCCACTGGGCGATCCTCGAACGCACCGGCCTCACCACGACCCCCCTCCCCTTCGACACCCACGGCACCCGCGTCGAGAACCTGCCCGTCGATGCGGGCGCCGTCCTCCTCACCCCCTCCCACCAGTTCCCCCTCGGCGTCGCCCTGCGCCCCGAGCGCCGCGCGGAGATCGTCGACTGGGCACGCCGCAGCGGCGGGCTGATCCTGGAGGACGACTACGACGGCGAGTTCCGCTACGACCGGCAGCAGGTCGGCGCGCTCCAGGACCTCGCCCCCGACCACGTCGTCTACCTCGGCACCGCCAGCAAGTCCCTCGCCCCCGGCCTGCGCATCGCCTGGCTGGTCCTCCCGCCGTCCCTCACGGCCGAGGCGGCCCGCCTGAACGGCGCCCAGTCGACCAGTGTCCTGGAGCAGTTGACCCTCGCCGAGTTCATCGAATCCGGCGCGTACGACCGCCACGTACGCGCCTCCCGCCTCCGCTACCGGCGCCGCCGCGACGACCTGGTCACCGCCGTCACCACCCACGCACCCGACGTCCGCGTCACCGGCATAGCCGCCGGCCTCCACGCGGTCCTCAGCCTCCCGCCGGGCACGGAGGACTCGGTCATCCACGCGGCGGCGTGGCAGGGCCTGGCCCTCTACGGCCTGACCCGCTTCCGCCACGCGACCCTCGACACGCCCCGCGACGCCCTGGTCGTCGGCTACGGAACGCCGTCGGACCACACGTGGCCGGCGGCGCTGGCGGCGCTGTGCAGGGTGCTGCCGTGAGCCCGCGCCGGGCTCAGGGAGCCCAGGGAACCGAGGGTTCCCGGCCCGGGAAGAAGTCCGCGACCGACGTGCCGCCCGCCGCGACGGCCCGGCGGTGGACCGCGTCGGCGTCCTCGACGTACAGGCGGAGGAAAGCCGGGGTCGGGGGCCACTCCGGGCGGGTGTCGAACATCATCACCACCGAGTCGCCGATACGGACCTCCGCGTGGACGACGGAGCCGTCCTCGCCCTTGAGACAGGTGAGTTCCTCGGCGTCACGGTGGTGCAGCCCTCGGGAATCGGCTTGACGGACAGCTGACCTCCTGGGTTCCCGGTGACGCCAGGCCCCGGGTGGGTCAGTCCCGGTCCTGCGCGGAGCGGACGTACTCCAGGATCCGGTACCGCAGCCCCGACACCGAGGTCAGCCAGTCGCCCTCCTCGGCGACCCGCCAACCGCCGTCCAGCGCGGGCGCGTACGTGTCGCCCGCCACCTGTACGTCGATCTCCGTCACCGAGAGCCGGGCCGCGAACTCCATCGCCGCCCGGTAGATCTCGCCCCCGCCGATCACCCACGCGTCCGGCGCCGAGGCGAGAGCCCCGGACAGCGACGCCGCTCGCTCCGCGCCGTCCGCCGTCCACGAGGCATCCCGGGTCAGCACGATGTTGCGGCGCCCGGGGAGGGGCCGGAACCGGGGCGGGAGGGAGTCCCACGTACGGCGGCCCATCACCACCGGGTGCCCCAGCGTCGTCGCCTTGAAGTGGGCCGTGTCCTCGGGCAGGCGCCAGGGAATCGTGGAGTCCGCGCCGATCACGCCGTCCAGGGTCTGCGCCCAGATGAGTCCGACGCTCATACCGCGACCGGCGCCTTGATGGCGGGGTGGTGCTTGTAGTCGACCACCTCTACGTCGCCGTAGGCGTACGAGAAGAGGTCGTCGGCCTGGTGCAGCTGAAGCCGGGGGAAGTCCAGCGGCGTACGGGAGAGCTGTTCCGTCACCTGCTCGACGTGGTTGTCGTAGATGTGGCAGTCGCCCCCGGTCCAGACGAAGTCACCCGGCTCAAGCCCCGTCTGCTGCGCGACCATGTGCGTCAGCAGCGCGTAGCTCGCGATGTTGAAGGGGACGCCGAGGAACAGGTCGGCGCTGCGCTGGTAGAGCTGGCAGGAGAGGCGGCCGTCGGCGACGTAGAACTGGAAGAACGCGTGGCAGGGCGCGAGGGCCATCTCGGAGAGCTGGGCGACGTTCCACGCGGAGACGATGATCCGGCGCGAGTCGGGGTCGCGGCGGAGTGTGTCGAGGACCTCGGTGAGCTGGTCGATGTGACCGCCGTCCGGCGTCGGCCAGGAGCGCCACTGGACGCCGTACACGGGACCGAGTTCACCATCGGAGTCGGCCCACTCGTCCCAGATGCTGACGCCGTTGTCCTGGAGCCACTTGACGTTCGAGTCGCCGCGCAGGAACCACAGCAGCTCGTACACGATCGACTTGAGGTGCACTTTCTTCGTCGTGACCAGGGGGAACCCCTGCGCGAGGTCGTAGCGCAGCTGGTGTCCGAAGACACTCCGGGTACCGGTGCCGGTCCGGTCGGCCTTGGCCGTACCGGAGGTGAGCACGTGTCGCAACAGGTCTTCGTACTGGGTGTCCGCCACGTCGGCCGAGTCTACTGGGACGCCCGTGACGCGGGTGTCTCCCCCACTGGCGCCTCCTCCGGCGCCTCCCCGAACCGCGCCAGCGCCAGCGCCCCCGCCACGGCGACCGCGAACCCCAGCACCGCCAGCCACTCCAGCCCGTCCCGCGTCCGGTCCCCCAGCCAGATCACGCCGACGGCGGCCGGCCCGACCGTCTCCCCGATCACCATCCCGGCGGTGGCGGCGGTCACCGACCCCCGCTGGATCGCCGAGGTGAGCAGCAGGAAGGCCGCCCCGCCGCCGATGAGCAGCGCGTACGAAGCCGGATTCGCCAGCAGCGACAAGGGGTCCACGGAGTCGATCAGCCGCACCCCCACCTCCACCACCCCGAACCCGAACCCGGCGCCGAGGCCGAGGGTCAGCGCGCGCCCCTTCTCCGGCAGCCGCCCCCCGACGGTCCCCAGCAGCAGGATGCAGACGGCGGCCCCGAGGACCGCCCACTTCAGTACGCCGGACCCGTGCCGGGACCCCTCCTCGCCGGACGCCAGGCCCAGCATCCCCAGCCCCGCGCAGACCACCGCGACCGCGCCCCACTCGGTCCGGCTCAGCCGCGTCTTCAGCATCCGCGCCGCCACGACCGCCGTCACCGCGAGGCTCGCCGCGAGCGCCGCGCCGACCGCGTAGATCGGTACGGACCGCAGCGCCAGCACCTGGAAGACGAACCCGAGCCCGTCGAGCCCGAGCCCGGCGACGTACCGCCACTGCCGTACGGCACGCAGCAGCAGCGCCGCGTCACCGTGAGAGGAACCGTCGCCGGACCCGGCCGCCGCTTCCCTGGTCGCCACCGCCTGCCACACCGTGGCCGTACCGAAACAGACCGCAGCGGCGAGTGCGCACACCATCCCAAACATCACAAACGGACTGTAGGGGAGGGGCGGGCGGCGGGGGTACCCGAACGGGAACTCTCACCGATCTCTAGGCTGACCGTCGCACACACGCACTCATTACACGGGGAGATCAGGACATGGCGGACACGACCAGGAGACTTCGCTCGAACGCGGTCGTCCTCGGCGGCGTGGGGATCCTCGCGGTGGCGCTCACCGCGTGCTCCTCCGACCCGGTCAAGCGGTGCGTCGACCGCGACAGCTACGACTCCGTGAAGGGCTACAAGGTCGTCTCCGACAAGAACTGCAAGTCGTCGAGCGGTTCGTCGCACACCGTCTGGTACTACGGCGGCAACCGGAGCAACGGCTACGTGGACGGCGGTTCGCTCACCAAGTCCCGTAAGTCCTCGGGGAGTTCTTCCGGGAGCAGCTCCGGCGGAAGCGGCGTCGACCGGGGCGGCTTCGGCGGCAGCGACGGCGGCCACGGCAGCTCCGGCGGCTGAGCGCGCCGTGATACGCCACCGCATCGAACCCCGCCCCGACTGGCAGCGGACGGTGGAGGCGCAGGGCCTCGTCTATCCGCTCTCCCGGCACGCGGACGGGGAGTTGTACCCCTACTGGGACGAGAGCGCCTACTACTCCTTCACCCTCGACGAGGTCGAGGCGCTGGAGGAGACGGTCGAGGAACTGCACCGGATGTGCCTCGCCGCCGCCGAACTCATCGTCGCCGAGGGCCGTTTCGCCGATCTCGGCATCACCGATCCCCAAGTCGCCGACGCCGTCGCCGAGTCCTGGCGCCGACGGGCCGAACTCCCGTCCGTGTACGGCCGGTTCGACCTGCGCTACGACGGCACCGGGCCCGCGAAGATGCTGGAGTACAACGCCGACACCCCCACGTCCCTCGTGGAGGCGGCGTCCCCCCAGTGGTTCTGGATGGAGGACCGCTTCCCCGGCGCGGACCAGTGGAACTCCTTGCACGAGCGGCTGGTCGCCGCCTGGAAGCGACAGGGCGACCTGCTGCCGCCCGGCAGTCCCCTCTACTTCGCGCACTCCACCGCCGACGAGCTCGGCGAGGACCTCATGACCGTCGCCTACCTCAAGGAGACGGCCGAACAGGCGGGGCTCGACACGGAGTGGATCCCCGTCGAGGACATCGGCTTCGACCGGCTCTCGGGGCGGTTCGTCGACAACAAGCTCCGGTTCATCCGGAGTTGCTTCAAGCTGTACCCCTGGGAGTGGCTCACGACGGACCGCTTCGGCGGTCACGTGCTGGACACCCTCGACAACGGGGGCGGTACCGGCAGCACGCTGTGGATCGAGCCGGCCTGGAAGATGCTCCTCAGCAACAAGGCGCTGCTGGCAGTGGTCTGGGAGCTGTACCCCGGCCACCCCAGCCTCCTCCCCGCGTACCTCGACGGACCCCGGGAGCTGGCCGAGTACGTCTCGAAACCCTTGCTGGGACGGGAGGGCGCCGGGGTGGTCATCCATCGGGGCGAGTCCGTCGTACGCGAAGAGCCTTGTTGCTACCAGCAGTTGGCACCCCTCCCCGCCTTCGACGGCAACCACGTCGTCCTCGGCGCGTGGACCGTCGAGGGGAAGGCGGCGGGGCTCGGTATCCGGGAGTCGGCCGGGCTGGTGACGGACGAGTACGCGAGGTTCCTGCCGCACGTCATCCGGTGAGCCGCACACCCTGTTGAGACTTTTCGACGGCCTTCCTCGGCTGATCGCCGGAAAGTCTCACAGGGTGCGTCAATGAAATGATTAATGGCATGACGACCGCGAAATTCGTGCTCGAAGTCTCCGTCGACCCCGAACGTCCCGCCGAGGAACTCGGCCGCATCCTCCGTTACTGGGGCGGCAACCTCCACCACTACGAGCTGAAACCCGGCGACGGGAGCGCCGTCTACGACTCCGCGCACCAGGACGTGGGCCGGTGGCGGATCGAGGCCACCGGGTAGGCTGGCCGAGGGCCGTGACTGGCGCGCTGGGATGGGACCGACCATCGGGGAGCGGCCCGGAGTGACGAGTGCCGTGCGCCTGGGCCGAACCTGAACGCCGAACGCCGTAGCCCTACGTCCGGAGGTCTCATGTCCGAGCCCCTTTCGCCCCAGTCCACCGCTTTCCGCGCCGCCCTCGACGTCATCCGCGCGGTCGAGCCGCGCGTCGCCGACGCGATCGGCCAGGAGGTCCACGACCAGCGCGAGATGCTCAAGCTGATCGCGTCCGAGAACTACGCCTCCCCAGCGACCCTCCTGGCCATGGGGAACTGGTTCAGCGACAAGTACGCGGAGGGCACGGTCGGCCGGCGCTTCTACGCCGGGTGCCGGAACGTCGACACCGTCGAGTCGCTGGCCGCCGAGCACGCGCGTGAGCTGTTCGGGGCGCGGCACGCGTACGTCCAGCCGCACTCCGGGATCGATGCCAACCTCGTCGCCTTCTGGGCCGTACTCGCCGACCGCGTCGAGGTGCCGTTCCTCGCGAAGACCGGGGTCCGCCAGATCAACGACCTCTCCGAGGCGGACTGGGCCGAGCTGCGGCAGGCCTTCGGCAACCAGCGGATGCTCGGCATGTCCCTCGACGCGGGCGGCCACCTCACGCACGGTTTCCGGCCCAACATCTCCGGCAAGATGTTCGACCAGCGCTCGTACGGCACGGACCCCGCGACCGGCCTCATCGACTACGACGCGCTGCGTGCCCAGGCGCGTGAGTTCAAGCCGCTGATCCTGGTCGCCGGGTACTCCGCGTACCCCCGGCTGGTGAACTTCCGTGTCATGCGGGAGATCGCGGACGAGGTCGGCGCGACGCTCATGGTCGACATGGCCCACTTCGCCGGTCTCGTCGCGGGCAAGGTCCTCACCGGCGACTTCGACCCGGTCCCGCACGCGCAGATCGTCACGACGACGACCCACAAGTCCCTGCGCGGCCCGCGCGGCGGCATGGTCCTGTGCGACGACTCCCTCAAGGACCAGGTCGACCGGGGCTGCCCGATGGTTCTCGGCGGCCCGCTTCCCCACGTCATGGCGGCGAAGGCGGTCGCCCTCGCCGAGGCCCGTCAGCCGTCCTTCCAGGACTACGCCCAGCGCATCGTCGACAACTCGCGCGCGCTCGCGGAGGGCCTGATGCGGCGCGGGGCGACCCTGGTGACCGGGGGCACGGACAACCACCTCAACCTCATCGACGTAGCCACGTCGTACGGCCTCACCGGCCGCCAGGCGGAAGCGGCCCTGCTCGACTCGGGCATCGTCACCAACCGCAACGCGATCCCGGCCGACCCGAACGGCGCCTGGTACACCTCCGGCATCCGCATCGGCACGCCCGCCCTGACGACGCGCGGTCTCGGTACGGCCGAGATGGACGAGGTCGCGGGCCTCATCGACCGCGTCCTGACGGCGACGGAACAGGGCACGACGAAGTCGGGCGCGGTGTCGAAGGCGGCGCACGTCCTGGACCCGAAGGTCTCCGAGGAGATCGCCCAGCGCGCGACGGACCTGGTCCAGGGCTTCCCGCTGTACCCGGAGATCGACCTGGGCTGAGGGGGTGCCCGCCTCGCAGGGCGGGCTTGAACGGTGAAGACCCCGCCCGACACGTCTCGGGGGAACGACCATGTCGGGCGGGGCCGATCGGGGGCCGGCGGTTCTCAGCGGTACGGGGTCCCACTCGATGCCGCCGCCCTCGGGGCGGACGTACGCCGTGAGCCGTGAACGGCGGTAGGCGGGAGGCTGGTCGGGGTTCTCTTGCTTGATCAAGGCCATGAGGGTGCCGGTGCGTCGGCCGTCGGTGACGGTCTTCCCGATGTGCTCAGCGGTGCCCATGGGGCGCCTCCCGCGCGCAGTCGGGGCAGTTCGCTGTAGGCCGGGGTGGGGAGGGGGAGAACGTCACCAAGTGGGGAAGGCGTCAGACACGGACGCCGCACAGAGGTGGATGCACCTTGCCGAGCCGGCGACCATGAAACAGCGCATGGCTTCCGAGCGGGCCGACCCGATCGCGGCGATCGTCCGGACGGAATCGATGCTCACCGGTCGGGACCGTGCGTACGCGTTGGAATCCCGCGTCTTCGCGGCCTGACCCTGGCCGGACGGCTCAAGGACAACCGGACGGCTCAAGGACAAGCAGACGGCGAACCGGCACATCGAAGCGGCTTGGGAAGTGGCCGGAGGATTTCCGGAGGACATCGTCGAGCACGGTATCCATTTCGGCCCCGAGAATGCGGCCACACATGTCATCGCGACGGCTTCCGCCACGGAGCAGCACCGCGAGGCGTTGGACACGGCGGATGCCTTGATCCGGGCGGGACTCAGCCTTCCCGCCACCAGGGTGGGGCCGCTCTACATGAACCTCGGCCGTTCACCCCACGTCTCTTGAGCCGACCCGAGTCCTGGTGTCGAAACACAAGCGGAGCAACGAGCGGTTGACCAGGATCGCGAAGAGGACGGGTACCTCGCTGTAAACACCTTTACAGCTCGATCAGCTCCTGCCGAGGCCCCTCCCGTGGCGGCCCCGCTCCACGCCGGCCCGCCACGCGGCGTACGAGGAGCACCCCGCCGGCCCCCAGCACCACCCCCACGCCGCCCGGCACCAGCCACCCCCCTCCAGAGGCGGGCGACGGGACGCCGTGGGTACGGAGAGATGTCGCGCGGACATCCGGTGGCATCCGGCGCCGCGTCCTCGCCCGGCGACCGGTTGTCCTGGGGCCAACCGCCGACCCCGCTGCGGCCCCGCACGACGGTGAACCGGACCGCCGGATAGTGCCCCGCATCCCACCCCACAGGCACCCGCACCGTCCCCGTGTACGTCGGATCGAGCAGCTCCCGGAGCCGGTCGAAGCCGGCCTCGCGGGAGCGTATAGCCAGGGTCTGTCCCGACGTGCCGTCGACGAGCATCGCCACATCGGGCGTATCCGCGGCGGCGGCCCCGGTCACGGGCAGCGCGGACAACGCCAGTACCAGTACCGCGACCCGTCTCACAGACACCCCCGCCCCGTTCCGTACCTCTCCCCGGAACCTGAGAGAATGAACCCATGGCCTCTGCTCGACCCCGTGTGCTCTCCGGCATCCAGCCCACCGCCGGCTCGTTCCACCTCGGCAACTACCTCGGCGCGGTGCGCCAGTGGGTGGCGCTCCAGGAGTCGCATGACGCGTTCTACATGGTCGTGGACCTGCACGCGATCACGCTTCCGCAGGACCCGGCGGAGCTGCGGGCGAACACCCGGCTGGCGACGGCGCAGCTGCTGGCGGCGGGCCTCGACCCGGAGCGCTGCACGCTGTTCGTCCAGAGCCACGTCCCGGAGCACGCGCAGCTCGCGTGGGTGATGAACTGCCTGACCGGCTTCGGCGAGGCGTCGCGGATGACGCAGTTCAAGGACAAGTCGGCGCGCCAGGGCGCGGAGAGCGCCAGCGTCGGCCTGTTCACGTACCCGATCCTCCAGGTCGCGGACATCCTGCTGTACCAGGCGCACGAGGTGCCGGTCGGCGAGGACCAGCGCCAGCACATCGAGCTGACCCGGGACCTCGCGGAGCGTTTCAACGGCCGTTTCGGGGAGACGTTCACGATCCCGAAGCCGTACATCCTCAAGGAGACGGCGAAGATCTACGACCTCCAGGACCCGGCGGTCAAGATGAGCAAGTCGGCGTCGACGCCGAAGGGCCTCATCAACCTGCTGGACGACCCGAAGGCGACCGCGAAGAAGGTCAAGAGCGCGGTCACGGACACGGACACGGTCGTCCGCTACGACGCGCAGAACAAGCCGGGCGTCAGCAACCTCCTGACGATCTACTCGACGCTGACCGGCAAGAGCATCGCCGAGCTGGAGGCGGAGTACGAGGGCAAGATGTACGGCGCCCTCAAGACGGACCTCGCGGACGTCGTCGTAGATTTCGTGACCCCGTTCAGGGAGCGCACCCAGCAGTACCTGGACGACCCGGAGACGCTGGACGCGATCCTCGCGAAGGGCGCGGAGAAGGCGCGTTCCGTGGCCGCCGAGACCCTCGCGGACACGTACGACCGCGTCGGTTTCCTGCCCGCGAAGCACTGAGCGCGCACGCACGCACCGTACGAACACGGCGTCTGCCGGAGAAGAGCGCTGCACATCACTACGGCTGCGCCTGCCCACACGCCGACCGTGGCCGTACAGTCGATAGCCGGCTGCCACGGACGGCAGCGACCAGACGACCCGGACGACAGGGAGACGACGTGGGGACCGTAACGATCGGTGTGTCGATCGCGGTCCCGGAGCCTCACGGCAGCCTGCTCCAGGAGCTGCGCACGGGCTTCGGCGACGCCGCCGCGCACGGCATCCCCACGCACGTCACGCTGCTGCCGCCGACCGAGGTCGACGACGACGCGCTGTCGGCCGTACAGACGCACCTGACGGACGTCGCGCGCGCGGGGCGGCCGTTTCCGATGCGGCTGTCGGGGACGGGGACGTTCCGGCCGCTGTCGCCGGTCGTCTTCGTGCGGGTCGTCGAGGGCGCCGAGGCGTGCGCGTGGCTCCAGCAGCGGGTCAGGGACGCGTCGGGGCCGCTCGCGCGCGAGCTCCCGTTCCCCTACCACCCGCACGTGACGGTCGCCCACGGCATCGACGAGGCCGCGATGGACCGCGCGTACGAGGAACTCGCCGGGTACGAGGCGGACTGGTCCTGCACCGGCTTCGCGTTCTACGCGCAGGGACCGGACGGGGTGTGGCGCAAGCTGCGCGAGTACCCGTTCGGCAGCCCGGTGGTCCCGCCGCAGGCGTCGGCGCCGGCGGACTCGGTCCCCAGCCTCTAGAGCCTTCTAGAGAGGCAGCCGGCGGAACACCCCGCGCGGGACGTGCCGCAGCGCCGACATCACCACCCGCAGCACCCCCGGCACCCACACCGTCTCCGCGCGCCGCCTCAGCCCCGCCTCGATCGCCGTCGCGACCGCCTCGGGGGTGGTCGCGAGCGGCGCCTCGGGGAGGTCCGCCGTCATCCTCGTCCGGACGAAGCCGGGGCGTACGACCATGACGTGGACGCCCGTCCCGTGCAGCGCGTCCCCGAGGCCCTGCGCGAACGCGTCGAGGCCCGCCTTGCTGGAGCCGTAGATGAAGTTCGCGCGCCGCGCGCGTTCCCCGGCGACGGAGGAGAGGACGACCAGCGAGCCGTGGCCCTGCGTCTGGAGCGCGCGGGCGGCGACCAGGCCGGAGGAGACGGCACCGGTGTAGTTCGTCTGCGCCACGCGCGCGGCGGCGAGGGGATCACGCTCATCGCCGGCCTGGTCCCCGAGCACGCCGAACGCGAGCAGCACGACGTCGATGTCCCCCTCCGCGAAGACCTTGCCGAGGTCCGTCTCGTGGGACTCGGCGTCGAGGGCGTCGAAGGGGACGGTACGGACGTCGGCGCCGAGCGTACGGAGGCTCTCGGCGGCGGCCTCCAGCGCGGGGGAGGGGCGCCCGGCGAGCCACACCGTGCGCGCGCGGCGGGCGATCAGGCGGCGGGCGGTGGCGAGGGCGATCTCGGAGGTGCCGCCGAGGATCAGGAGGGACTGGGGGAGGCCGAAGGCGTCTTTCACGGGGGCTCCTAGCGGGGGGACGGTTCTGGGGGCTCTCTCGGCGTTACCGGCGGCGGTTGTCCACGGCCGGGTGCTTGTGCGCGGCGGCTTCCCGTGGCCGGGTCCTCAGAGGCTCAGCCGCCGCGCGAGGTCCGACACGAACACCCCGCGCGGGTCCAGTTGTGCGCGCAGCTCGCGGAAGGCGTCCGCGCGCGGGTACATCGCCGTGAGGAGGTCGGGCCGCAGCCGTGAGTCCTTCGCGAGGTACACCCGGCCCCCCGCCCCCGCGACCTCCTCGTCCAGCTCGTCCAGGAACGCCGCGAGGCCGGGCAGGGCGGCCGGGATGTCCAGGGCGAGGGTCCAGCCGGGGCGGGGGAAGGAGAGCCAGCCGGGGTCGGCCTCGCCGAACCGCTTGAGGACGGCGAGGAAGGACGGACAGCGGCGTTCGGAGATGCGGTGGACGATCCGGCGCAGGGCTTCTTCCTGGCCGTGTCCGACGACGAACTGGTACTGCACGAAGCCGCCCCGCCCGTAGATCCGGTTCCAGTGGGGGACGCCGTCCAGGGGGTGGAAGAACGCCGGGATCCGCTGGAGTTCACCGGCACGCGCGCGGGGGGCGCGCCGGTACCAGAGCTCGTTGAAGAGGCCGACGGTCGTGCGGGTGAGCAGCCCGCCGGGGACGAAGGAGGGGGTGGCGGGGAGCCGGGACGTACGGAAGGCGAGCGGCTCCCTGCGTGTGCGCGCGGGCAGCGCGTCCAGGGGTGCGTGGTCCCCGCGCGTGAGGACCGCGCGTCCCGTCGACGCCCCGCGCGCGAGGAGGTCGATCCAGGCGACGGAGTACCGGTGGTGCCGGTCGCCCTCGGTCAGCCGGGCCATCAGGTCGTCGAGGTCGGCGGCGCGTTCCGTGTCGACGGCCATCAGGGACGTCTCGACGGGCTGTAGGCGCACGCGCGCGGTGAGGATCACGCCGGTCAGGCCCATGCCCCCGGCGGTCGCGTCGAACAGGGGCGTGCCCTGGCGGACCGTACGGATCGTGCCGTCCGCCGTGAGCAGCTCGAACGACGGGACGTGGCGGGCGAAGGAGCCGGACGCGTGGTGGTTCTTGCCGTGGATGTCCGCGCCGATCGCGCCGCCGACGGTGACGTACCGGGTCCCCGGGGTGACCGGCACGAACCAGCCCAGCGGGAGGAGGACCTCCATCAGGCGGTGCAGGGAGATCCCCGCGTCGCACAGGACGATCCCCTCGGAGGCGTCGATCGCGTGGACCCGGTCGAGGCCGGTCATGTCCAGGACGGCGCCGCCGGCGTTCTGCGCCGCGTCGCCGTACGCCCTTCCCAGGCCCCGGGGGATGCCGCCCCGGGCTCCCACACCCCGGACGGCCGCCACGGCCTCCTCGTACGTCCCTGGGCGGATCAGACGGGCCGTGGAGGGGGCGGTGCGGCCCCATCCGGTGACGGAAGCGGTCTCGGCAGGCATGTCGGTGACCGTAGCGCCCCTATTTGTCCGGAAACCTCGTCAACATCAAATCCCCTCCCCGAAATGGGTGATAAATGGGATTTCGCCCAATATTGCCGGTCCTGCGGCTGTTTGGGCGTGAACAGTGGGCTGATATGGACGAGAACTACGACCGGCGCCTCCTCACCGCGCTCCACGCGCGCGGCGCCGACCCCCGGGTCGCGAACGCCGCGCGCGCCCTGTCGTGGGCCGGCGAACACGGCGCGGTGTGGCTCGCGGCCGGCCTCGCCGGAGCGGCCCTCGACAGGGACCGGCGCGGCGCCTGGCTGCGGGCGACGGCACTCTGCGCGGGCGCGCACGCGGTGAGCGTCGGCGCGAAACGCGTCGTACGGCGGCCCCGGCCGTCCCACGTACGTCCCCTGGTCCGCACCGCCGGGCGGCACTCCTTCCCCAGCTCCCACGCGACGTCGGCCGCCGCGGCGGCGTACGCGTACGGGGCGCTCGGCGCGTACGCGTACGCCCCTGCCGCCGTCGCCATGGGGGTGTCCCGGCTGGTGGCGGGCGTGCACTATCCGTCGGACGTCGTGGCGGGAGCGGTGCTCGGTGTGGTCACCGCGCGCGTGGGGGCACGGTGGATGCGGGGCGTTCCCGGATGACGCAGACCGCGCCCGAACTCCACGAGCAGCGCACGCGCGCGGGGTGGCCGCCGGTGTCGGCGCCCTCGCGCGGGGTGCTCCTCGGTCTGCTGCTGACCGCGCGGCCCAAGCAGTGGGTCAAGAACGTCCTCGTCGTCGCCGCGCCGGCCGCCGCCGGACGGCTGCTGTCCTGGCACGCCGCCTCCCGGATCGCCCTCGTCTTCGCCCTGTTCACCGCCTGCGCGGCGGCCGTCTACCTCGTCAACGACGCGCGCGACGCCGGCGCGGACCGGGCCCACCCCACCAAACGCCTCCGGCCCGTCGCCGCCGGACAGGTCCCCGTCCCCCTCGC
This sequence comes from Streptomyces saintjeani, assembly GCF_055409605.1. Lineage (NCBI taxonomy): Bacteria > Bacillati > Actinomycetota > Actinomycetes > Kitasatosporales > Streptomycetaceae > Streptomyces > Streptomyces saintjeani. The sequence continues at coordinate 5,806,269 of NZ_CP189624.1, forward strand.
GTACGCCGTGGGCGGCCTTCTCGCGGCCTGCGGGCCCCTCCTGGCGCTGCGGCTGTCCACACCCGGCGTCGCGGCCCTCCTGGCGGCGTACGTGGCCATGCAGCTCGCGTACTGCGTCAGCCTCAAGCACGTCCTCGTCGTCGACCTCGTCGTCGTCTCGACCGGGTTCCTCATGCGGGCCACCGCCGGGGGGCTCGCGCTCGGCATCCCGCTGTCCCGGTGGTTCCTCATCACCACCGGGTTCGGGGCGCTGTTCATGGTCGCCGCCAAGCGGTACTCCGAGGCCGTGCAGATGGCCGGGACGGCGGGGGCCACGCGCGCGCTGCTCACCGAGTACACGACCGGGTACCTGCGGTTCGTGTGGCAGCTCGCCGCCGGGGTCGCCGTCCTCGGGTACTGCCTGTGGGCGCTGGAGGGCGGCGCGCACGCGAGCGCCGTGCCGTGGCGTCAGCTGTCGATGGTCGCGTTCATCCTCGCGGTGCTGCGGTACGCCGTCTTCGCCGACCGGGGGACCGCCGGGGAGCCCGAGGAGGTCGTGCTGGGGGACCGCGCGCTCGCGCTGATCGGGGTGGCGTGGATCGCGATGTACGGCCTGGCGGTGGCTCGTTGGTGAAGGTCGGCTACAGTCCCGCACTTCCGGGGAACCCGGACAGGGGTTTTCCGGCACACAGGTGAGGCAGAGTTCCGATCATGGACTGGCTGAAGAGGCTTCCCGTCGTCGGGCCGTTCGTGGTGCGGCTGATGGCCACGCACGCGTGGCGGTCGTACGAGCGGCTCGACAAGGTCAAGTGGACGCGGCTCGCCGCCGCGATGACGTTCGTCAGCTTCGTCTCGCTGTTCCCGCTGCTGACGCTGGCCGCCGCCGTCACGGCCGCGACCCTCAGCGGCGACCAGCAGAAACGCCTCCAAGACCGCATCGCCGACCAGGTCCCCGGCATCTCGGGACAGCTCGACGTCGCGTCCCTCGTGCAGAACGCCGGCACGGTCGGCCTCATCGCCGGCGCGATCCTGCTCTTCACGGGCCTCGGCTGGGTCGCCCAGATACGGGACTGCCTGCGCGCGGTCTGGGAACTCCCCGACGACGACGGCAACCCCGTCCTGATCAAGGCCAAGGACGCGGGCGTCCTCGTGGGCTTCGGCGGCGCGGTCCTGGTGACGTTCGCGGCGTCCACGGTCGCGACGTGGGCGGTGGACGCCCTCGCGGACGCCCTGGGCCTGGCCGAACACGGCTGGGGCACCGCACTCCTGCGCGCAGCCGCGTTCGCGGTGGCGGTCCTGGCCGACTTCCTGCTCCTGCTGTACGTCCTGACCCTCCTCCCCGGCGCCGACCCCCCACGCCGCCGCCTCCTCCAGGCGGCGCTGATCGGCGCGTTCGGCTTCGAACTCCTCAAGCTCGTCCTGAGCGGCTACCTCCAGGGCGTCGCCACGAAGACGATGTACGGCGCCTTCGGCGTCCCCGTCGCGCTCCTGCTGTGGATCAACCTGACGGCGAAGCTGGTGCTGTACTGCGCGGCGTGGACGGCGACACGGAGCGAGGAGGCGGAGGTGGAGGAGGCGGAGGTGGAGGTGGAGGTGGAGTCGTGAGGGGGATTCGCTGAACGCGCGTGCGGGGTGCGAGCCGACGTCCCTCCTCAGGCCCTCGGCGTCTCCTCCGGCTCTCCGGCCCCCGTCTCACCCGCCCGCGCGGCCCTCCCCGAAGGCCACTTGCGGTTGACCAGAAACACACCCCCGGCGAGCAGGACCAGCACTCCGCCCGTGATGGCCATCGCCGTACCCATCCCGCCGGAAGCGCCGGTGGCCGTCTTCGCGGCGACCGGGGAACCCGACGCGTCGCCCGCGCCTCCGGCCTGGCCCGTGGGTTCGGACGGGGTCGAGGTGCTGGTGGAACCCTGCTGGGCGGTCGCGTTCTTCGGGGGGACCAGTTCGCCGATGGGGCGGGTCTTGCCGGCCGCCTGGAAACCCCAGTCCAGGAGGGCGGCGGTCTCCTTGTAGACCTCGTTGTGGGCTTCCTTCGAGGGGTTCATCACCGTGACCAGCAGGACGCGGCCCGCGCGTTCGGCGACGCCCGTGAAGGTCGCGCCCGCGTTGGTCGTGTTGCCGTTCTTGACGCCCGCGATGCCCGGGTACTGGGCGATGTCGGAGTCGCCGCTGAGCAGGCGGTTGGTGTTCTGGATCTCGAAGGGGGTCCGGGTGACCTTGCCCGTCTTGGCGTCCTTCTTCGTCTCGCCCGGGAACTTCGCCTTGACCGTCGACGCGTACTCCCGGAAGTCCTTCTTCTGGAGCCCGGAGCGCGCGATGAGGGTGAGGTCGTAGGCGGAGGAGACCTGCCCGGGGGCGTCGTACCCGTCCGGCGAGACGACGCTCGTGTCGAGCGCCTGGAGCTCCTCCGCGTGCGCGTTCATGTCGGCCACCGTCGCGGGGACGCCGCCGTTCATGGCGGACAGGACGCGCACCGCGTCGTTCCCGGAGCGCAGGAAGACCCCGAGCCACAGGTCGTGGACGGAGTAGGTCTCGTTCTCCTTTATCCCGACGGTGCTGGAACCGGCCCCCATGCCGGAGAGCTCGGCCGGCGCCACCTTGTGCCGCGTCGTCCTCGGGAAGCGCGGCAGCACCGTGTCCGCGAACAGCATCTTCATCGTGCTGGCCGGCGGCAGCCGCCAGTGCGCGTTGTGCGCCGCGAGCACGTCCCCCGACTCCGCGTCGGCGACGATCCAGGACCGCGCGGTGATGTCCTTGGGCAGCACGGGCGCGCCGCCCGCGAGGTCGGCCTGCGTCCCCGGCAGTCCCAGCCGCGCACCCCCGACCGTCGACATGCGCGCGGGCGGCGTCACGGAGGGGCTCGGCGACGGGCTGGGCGCGGCGACGGCGAACGGCGCGGTGAGCGAGGCGGTCGCGAGCGTGGCGGCGGTGACCGTCAGGGATCGCCTGACGGCCCGTTTCATGGGTGCGGGCACGACGCCGAACGTACCCGCAGCCCCGGCGGAAGTCCCACCGCGCTCCCCACCCGCCTCCGGGAACCGGACACCCGACGGCGATACTGGGCGCATGAAGCTCACCCGCCCCCTCTCGTGGTTCCTGCTCGCCTTCGGGGTCTGGTCGTGGGTCATCTGGGTCACTTTCGTAAAGAATCTGATCAAAGACGGCAGCGGCCTGGCGTTCGACGACGGACATCCCACGGCCTACTTCTGGGTGCACCTGACGCTCGCGGTCGTGTCCTTCGTATTGGGGACGGCCATCGGGCTCATCGGGTTGCGTTCCCTGCGCGCGCTGCGCGCCACGCCGTAGCGGATCGAGCCGGGCGGGCGGCGTGGGCGACGTCCTGCGTGGCCCGAAGGTGAAACGCGTCACGGTTCCCCGCGCGCAGCGCACAGCAGTGAAGACCCCGCCGCACTCATCTCTGAGTGCGGCGGGGCAGTCAGGCGGAGGGCCTCACTTTGTGATCACGTCGTCCGTCGTGGGGCCCGCGCCGACGGTGAGGATGCAGTCGGGGCAGGCGTAGAGGGTGATGCCGGGGCCGCTCATGCGCTCGATGTGGCGGCAGGCGACGGGGGCGAGGGTCCAGCGGTCGCAGCGGCAGCAGGCGGCTTCGAAGGGGGCGGGAGGTTCGCTGGTCAGTGCGTCGCGGTTCACGTGTTCACCTCCGTCGCGGTGAAGGCGTCGGGGCCGAACGGGGCGCCGGGGTAGATGTAGGGGTGGTCGATGCCCATCGTGGCGAGCGTGAGGACGTGGAGGCGTTCCCGCTGACGCTGGAGTTCGAGGGTGTCCGCGTCCTGCTGGAACAGTGCGGCGGCTTCGGCTTTCGTGCGACTGGTCCACGGGCGGGACCAGGGGGATGCGGGGACGGCGTCCGGGGTGGTCGCGGTGGCCTGCGGTTGCACCGCGAGGAATGCGGCGCTGTGGCGTCCGGGGCGACGGCGGGGGGTGAGGACGGCGAGCACCCAGGCGAGGGTGCGGGCTATAGCATCGCGCATACGTCAGTCAGCTCCTTCAAAGCTGTCTTGGCGAGCCTCGGGTGGACCGCTTAGGACCGGTCCGCCCGAGGCGTTTTTGTTTGTTCTGCGATGACGATAGAGCAACTCCTCTAAGTCATCTACCCATACAACTAATCTACTGGTCTAAGTCGCCATGGGGTGACTCGTTGTCTACGCTTTCGCCATGCCCGAGCGACCGCAGCACCCGTACACACCCCGTGCTCCGTACCTACGGGTGCTGGACGCGCTCGCGGCGGAGATCCAGAACGGGACGTACGGGCCGGGCGACCGCATCCCGAGTGACGCCGAGCTGTCCGAGCGCTTCGGGGTCGCGCGCATGACTGCCCGGCGGGCCGTGGGGGTGCTCAGGGAACGTGGGTTGGTCTTCACCGAGTGGGGGAAAGGCACGTTCGTCATCGGCCCCGTGAAGTCGGACGAGGTTGGCTAACTCTCGTCCCTGGGCCCGAGGACCCGTGTCCGCAGGCCGGGTGGTAACTCCTCCAGTGCGACCATCACGGGGTCTGTCACCTCCCACGAGTGGCCCGAGGGGTGGTGGGTGAAGAACAGGCACTCTTCGATGCCGGGAGTCTTCGCGAGGCACTGCGTCCCCAGCTCGAACCGGCAGATGGTGAATCGGCCGACGTCCGCCCAACGGATCGTCCACAGACGCGTGTTGTCCACGTCGGGGCTGAACCAGAGCACTGCGGCGTGCTCGGTGTACTCGTCGTGCTCGCCCAGTTCGCACAGGGTGTCAGAGGGGACTATGTCCCGCCAGTCCTCTTCTATCTCGGGTATCGCCCAGAGGGCGCGTGCGCCTTCACCCTGCGGGACCTCGGTGAAGGCTGTGCATTGGAGCGGCATGGTCGGCCGTGATCCTCGTTCGTCCGTGTCGGAAGGAAAGAAAACCCCGCCCGCATGCCACGGGGCACACAGGCGGGGTACGGGTACCGCGTTGCCGCTTCAGGTCGGCGAGGGCGCCCGGTGGGGGCTGTCCGGCGGGTCAGACGGGCAGCCTCCATGCCTGCTTGCTCTCTGGGCAGTCGAGCCAGAGCGTGTGGCCCTCGTACGTCACCGTGAGCCCGAAGCGGTCCCATGCCGGGCGGTCGTGAGCGAGGTACCAGGACCACCAGCGCTCCACGGTGTCCCACGCGCCTGTGTCCCCGCCTTCCCGGGCGTACGGCTCGGCGCCGGGGACGTACACGCTCTCGGCCCAGCCGCCGTCAGGCATCACGAGCCGGCGCATGACGGTCGAGGGCGAGTCGTCGTCCGTGCCGTACTGGAGCTGTGCGCCAGGAAGGTGCGCGGCGAGAAGGAACGTGAAGTGGTAGTCGTCGAACGCGTCCACCGGTACGTCGGTCGGGCGCCCTTCCGCGGAGACCTCGGCCGCGAGGGGATCGTCCTGGGGTGTCTTCCCTCGGGCGGCCATGTAGGAGCCGCCGTCCGCGTGGAAGCGGCCTTCGAGGCTGCCGTCCTCCTTGGCGTCCAGAACGGCGAGTCCGCCGCTCATGGGCGGGAACAGGTTGGCGATCAGTCGTCCACCGGAGGCGACGGCCGAGCGCAGCGTCTCGGTCACCTCGGGCAGCGCGCAGGTGACGATCACTTTGGTGAACTTCCGTCCCCAGTCGTGCGTTCGGATGTCCGTCGTCACGATCTCGGGCGTGTGTCCGAGCGACGCGAGCGCCCGGCGTGCGGGGCCCGTCAGGCTGGGATCGACGTCCGCCGAGACGAGTTGTGCGCTGCTGTGGAGCCGGTGCAGGAGGAGAGCGGCTTGGTAGCCGGTTCCTGTACCCGCGTCCAACACCTCGTCGGTCGGGGTGAGTTCGGCGGTCTCCAGCATCCGGGCCGTGAGACTCGGCTGTGTGCTGGACGACGTGGGTACCCCGGTGAAGAACCTGTCACCTTCTTCCGTGATCGGCTGGAGCCGCGTGACGAGTGTGTTGTTGTCGTAGATCGGCCAGAGCCAGGCGTGACCGTGCTCGACGGTGAGCTTCTGCCACCGGGTCGGGACGCCACCCCGGGAAAGGAAATACTCGGGGACGAACACATGCCGGGGTGTTTCCGCGAACGCCTTATGCCAGTGGCCGGAAGGCACGGCGCCCATTTCTCTGAGTTGATCGGCAAGTTTCTGGGTCCGGAAATTCTCCATCATAGGTGACACCACCTCTCAAGAGTTCTGCTGATGGATTCGGCGATCCGGGCGTCTTGCGCTTCGAGCCAAGCCCATTGTCCGGACGGATTGGCCTCCAGGAAGACCCATTCACCGTCAGGGTGCACCACGAAATCGAAGGCCGCGTACTCAAGTCCCAGACGGGCGGTGTAGACGGTCACTCCGAATGCGACGTCTGTCGGCGTTTCGATCGGGCTGTATTTCAGCGAGTCGTAGTCCGCCCGCCAGTCGGCACGGGAAATATCGCTCCCCGCATCGATCCTGACAGCCCGACAGATTCCCCCCACGTACGTCAGACGCACCTCGTACGCCTTGGGTACGCGCTCCTGGAACAGATGCGCAGTGGTTCCCACACCGTCGAGCGTCTCCAACGAGACCTCTCGGGTGTACATCGACTCGGTGCCTGCCGAGTGCGTGATGTACGGGCCGCCGAGAGGCTTGGTAATCATCGGGGTGTCGATCTCCGCAGCGAATGCACGGACCGCCGCGCTGTCACACGTGATCAGCGTGCGCGGGGTGCTGAGCCCGGACGCATGGGCTGTGTGGAGCTGTACGGGCTTGAACTCTGCTGCGGAAGCCTTGGCCGGATGATTCAAGTAGGGAACGGGAAGGCTGGTAAGAACTCCGCCGAATCCGATCCGCGCAGCCCCTCGCGCCCAGTGTGCGTCAGCTTCGGAGAGATCCGGAAACTCGAACAGTCGGGGGCGATTCCAGTAGACGGCTCCGACGTCGGACAGTTCGACGCGACGACAGGACGTTTCGAGAGACCCTGCCCATTCCCCGTCATCAAGGGTTGCCCGGAGCGAGAGTTCTCCCGGAAATTCCCGAGTGTCGAAGCGGAACACCGGAATACCGGCCGTGGACAGCCGCTCCACGACGAGATCGGTCCCCGCGTCGTAAGGGCTGTCCACGACCAGAACGGTTTTCGTCACTCGAACACTCCGGGGTCACTACCCTCGTCGTTCGGCGGCGGGTTCTTGATGTCGCCGTCGGGATTGGTCTTCTTCGAGGTCGCCATGGACGTCAACGGCGACCCGTCTGCGAGGCGGGCGGTCTGGGTCTGCGGGTCGTAGACAGGCGCCGGGAGAACCGCGCCGTCGGACAGGGGATGCAACCGTGCGCCCTTGGTTGCGTACGGCCTGCGGCCCGTCGGTGCGACAGCCACCGGGACTTCTCCCTGAAGGGGAAGCGAGGCAATGAGATGCACGAGGTCTTCCTTTCTCTGAGCCGGGACTTGCTCCGCTGCTTCTGCTGCTGTTCTGGAGGTGCGACCCGTCCGGCTGCCTCGCTTCACGGGATGCGTGGCAGCCGGACGGGAGTTCAGGTGGGTGCGTCAGGTGGCGGGTTCGCCGCGCGTCAGGATCGGGATGCGGTGGCCGTTCTTGAGAGCGGTCACGGCTTCCCGGATGCGGCGTTCCTGGTAGGTCTGAACGTGTACGTCGAGGTCGTCCAGGGGAACCCACTTGAGCGCCGCCAACTCGTCGGCCGCGCTGGCGGGTACGGCCACGGCGTCCGCTTCCTCGGGGGTGACCGTTCCGCCGTCCGCGACGATGTTGTACCCCTCGGCGGTTTCGCTGCTCGCGGGCATGTAGTCGATGACGAGGGCGTGGGTGATTTCGCGGACCAGGCCGGTTTCCTCGGCGAGTTCACGTGCCGCCGCATCTGTCGGCGCCTCTCCCGCCTGGGCGCTGCCGCCGGGGAGTTGCCACTTGCCCGACGTGTAGGTGGGCTGCACCAGCAGTACGCGGCCCTCCTGGTCCAGGACCAGGGTGACGGCGCCGATCCTGCGGCGGGGCGGGGTGGACATGCTGACGTCCGAGTGAGCCATGCCGTTGACTCCCGCCGTCACTCGTGACCGGTGAGGGCCGAACCATCACCCTCGTCCGGGACGTCCGGGGGGAAGTACCGGCCCTCGGCGGCTTCCAGCGTGATCGTCTTGCCCATGGGCTCGTGCTCCTTGTGTACTTGAGGTGTGGCCCCGGTCGGCCGTCAGCCGCCATGCAGAAAGCCGACCGGGGTTGGTCCCGCCCCTGCCCCAGAACGCGAGTTCATGGGGCAGGGGGCGGAGTCTTCAGAACGGCTGACTGCCAAGGCCGCTCATGGTTCCCGCCGTTATCGAGTGCCGGTCGCACTCGCCGGCCAAAAGGCGCGGCAGGCGAGTGCTCGTGGCGGTTGAGCATCAGACGAACAACCGAGCGCGGCGATGCTTCCCACGACGGTTCGGCCCGCCCTGATCGGAAGGGGAAGAGTCGTACCGCCGTCGGAACGACTCTTGAGACCAGGGCGGGGGCTCAGGGGGCAGGCTTCCTGCCGGTGCATGGAGCGATTGTGCGAACAGCACGTACCGGCACCGCGCATCGGCGTCTTCCACCACCGCCGTGAGCGGAGTCCCCGCTTTGAGAAGCTCTTGCGCTTCACCGTGCGGCGTGAAGTAAGCAGCCCACAAACGGAGTTCACCGGCAAGGGCACAGCTGGACAGGTACGGGCGGAACGCCCCAGGAGGAGCCCAGCCAACCGACGACGGGTCGGGGTCCACGCGGTCGGCAAGGCGAAGGGCCTGACGACGCGGCCAACGCATCGCGAGGACTGGAGAGATCGTTTGGGAAGTGTCGAAGACGAAGGGCGCCGTGTCGTTCGTCTGGCGCACATGACCCTCAGCGCGCACCACGCACACATAGCCGACAGTCGAGGGGAGTTGATGCCTCACGCGATCTCACCCCGACTCCGTGCGTTCGCTTTCCCCACCTCGGCCCACAATCTCTGTTTCGCTGTCACCGGCCGTACGTCCCCGGGCTCCACGTCCCACTCGACCCCACCCTTCACCGGCCGCAGCGCCCACCGCCCCGCCCACTCACCCCTGAACTCCCCGACCTGATCCCGCGTCACATCCATCAGGAGCACCCCCACTTCCGGCACGGGCCGGGAGTGCTCGGGAGCGTTCATTCCGCTGTCTCCTTTCGGTTCGTCGCCCATCGGCGGGGGCGTCGTCGGCCCTTGAGGAGAGCTCATGACTCCGCCTCCACGCGTGTGACGTGCGGATGCTCAGTGATCGTCCGGTTGGCGAACCCGACGCCCAACGCGCCATCCAAGGTGCGCTCTCTGCTGCGGTACCGGTCAGCGGCTTCACAGACGGCGCAGCCCTCAACCGGGACGGGTTCGAGATCAGACGGGAGAGCCATTCCAGCCCCTTCAACGCCACGGTGGCTGTCCTGTCCCAGCCGCCAGAACACCCGCGAATCGACGAGCGCTTCAAGCTCAGCCACAGCAGCTGTCAGGGCCGGAGTCGTGAATCTGTTCATGGTTCGCAGCCGTGCCCCTCTGCTGATCCGTGACGGCCGTCAAGACCGCAAAGCGATTTGCTCTGCGTGACCTCAGATTTGCAGGCAGCGGCCTACCATCGCTACAAGTGCATGTCTCGTAACGCAGGTTGGAACATGGAGGGCATATGCCTGCCAAGCCCAAGCCGCTGACACCGGACAGGTCGGCAAGACACCTGTTCGGCGCCAAGATGCGCGAACGCAGGGAACAGGTCGGCATGAGCCTTGACGCTCTGTCAGTGATCGTGAACATCTCCAAGGCGCACCTGTCGCGCATCGAGCACGCGGAGTCCCCCATCCCGGCGGGGCTACCACCGTTGCTGAACCGGGAGTTCAACACCGACACCTTCACGGACCTGTATTTACTGGCCCGCAAGGAGGTCCACCCGGACAGGTTCCAGCGGCGGATGGAACTGGAAGCTCGGGCCGTCGTCATCAAGGAGTACACACCCCAGATCGTTCCTGGAATGCTCCAGACCGAGGACTACGCCCGTGCGCAGTTTCGTACGCACAACCCCAAAGCCTCGGCTCAGGAGATAGAGGATCTCGTCATCGGTCGTATGTCTCGGGTAGCGACCCTGCTGGGAGACCCTCAACCCGATTACTCGGCGATCCTGGACGAAGGTGTACTGCGTCGGGGATACGGCGGTTCAGTCGTCATGAGGGAACAACTGGCCAAGCTTGCGGACCTCTGCCTGACGCCCTCGACCTGCCTTCAGGTCCTGCCTTTTACCCACGGTGGCCACGCTCTTGCCGGAGGCTCGCTGTCGCTTTGGGCTCTCAGCAATGGTGCTCTCGCGGCCTACGAGGAGGCCATCACGACTGGAACGTTGCTGGAGGAGGCGGAAGAGGTGACGGCCAAGTGGCGGTCCTATGATCTGCTGAGCGCCTCGGCGCTGTCCCCCAGCCAGTCAGCGGACCTCATTCGGTCCGTCATGGAGGAACTTTCTGATGAGCACCACTCCTGACCTTTCCACAGCACAATGGGTCGCATCGAGCTACAGCGGCAACGGAGGGGGTAACTGCCTTGAGTGGTCCCCTTCTGCGGCACAGGTCTCGGGTGTCGTCCCTGTTCGTGACAGCAAGGCCCCGGACGGTCGACACCTCACGTTCAGTGCCCGCGCGTTCGCAACCTTCGTCGACTTCGCTCGCGGCGCCGACGCCTAGCATCTGCCAGCTCCGTTGCCTCTGAGGGAGAGGCAACGGGGCTGACTGCTGCTATGAGCCGTGTGGAGCTACTTCGACGCGTTCCGGGTTGCTCATCCGCCCCGCAGGCCAACCAGCCATGGGGACAAGGGGTTTACTTCAGTCATGGTGATCGTCTTCGGCGCGCTCGCGCTGGCCGTCCTGGTGACCGGCAACTGGTACCTGTGGCGGCGGCTGGTCCGCGACACGACCCGGGGGCCGGGGTGGGTGCGCCGCGCGGGTGCGGTGCTGATCGGGGCCGGCTGGGTCCTCGCGGTCACGGCTCTGGTCGCCGAGCGCACGGGCGCGCCGTTCTGGCTGCAACGGGTCCTGGCCTGGCCGGGCTTCCTGTGGCTGGCGGTGGCGATGTACCTGCTGCTGGCGGTCCTGGCGGGGGAGGCCGTACGCCCGTTGCTGCGGCTGTTCCTGGACCGGCGGGCGGCGAGGCGGCTCGCGGATGCCGCTCCCGAGCCCCTGAAGGCCCCCCAGGAGCCCGTACGCACCCTCTCCGAGGTCCCGGCGTCACCGGACGCCGCAAAGGCCCCTGAGGCCACACAGGCGACTTCGGCACCCGAGGAGACCCGCGGCACCCCAGCCCCAGCCCCCGCCCTCGCGGACCCCACCCGCCGCCTCTTCGTCTCCCGGGTCGTCGCCGGCGCCGCAGCCACCGCCGCCGTCGGCACCGTCGGCTACGGCACCTACGGCGTCCTGCGGGGCCCGAAGGTGAAACGCGTCACGGTCCCCCTCGCGAAGCTCCCGCGCGCGGCCCACGGCTACCGCATCGCGGTCGTGAGCGACATCCACCTCAGCCCGATCCTGGGCCGGGGCTTCGCGCAGAAGGTCGTCGACACGATCAACGGCACCCAGCCCGACCTGATCGCGGTGGTCGGCGACCTGGTGGACGGCAGCGTCAAGGACCTCGGCCCGGCGGCGGCCCCCCTCGCTCGACTGAAGGCCAGGCACGGGCAGTTCTTCGTCACGGGCAACCACGAGTACTTCTCCGGCGCCGAGCAGTGGATCGAGGAGGTCCGCCGCCTCGGCATCCGCCCCCTCCAGAACGAGCGCACCGAACTCCCCTGGTTCGACCTCGCCGGGGTCAACGACATCGCGGGCGAGAGCGAGGGCCAGGGCCCGGACTTCGCGAAGGCCCTCGGCGACCGCGACACCGCGCGCACGGCCGTACTCCTCGCGCACCAGCCCGTACAGATCCACGACGCGGTGCAGCACGGCGTCGACCTCCAGCTCTCGGGCCACACGCACGGCGGCCAGCTCTGGCCGGGCAGGTACTTCGCCGAGGCGGCGAACCCGACGGTCTCGGGCCTGGAGCGGTACGACGACACGCAGCTGTACGTCTCCAACGGCGCGGGCGCGTGGGGGCCGCCCACGCGCGTGGGCGCGCCGTCCGACGTCACGGTGATCGAGCTGGCGTCCCTGAGAGCGTGAACCCCCCCACAGCTGTGGAGGGCCTGTGAAACCGGACCGAAACAACTGTTCGGGTAAGTTCTCTCTCATCTCGTCCGATTAACCTTCCCTGGGCGAAACCGTGTGTGATTAGGTGAGCCGGCCATTCAGGGGAGTGGCCTCTTTTTCGTAGGACTGGGCCCGTTCACCGGGCCTGGGGAGGCAGGGCACCACCATGCGATCTGTTCGCATGCGGATCATCGCGGCGCTCGCCGTACTGGCCGCTGTCGGCGTGGGCGGCTGGCAGTTGCTGCCGTCGGACAGCGGCGACGGCAAGGCCATCGTGGTCGGCACCACCGACACGGTCACGTCCCTCGACCCGGCGGGCTCGTACGACTCGGGCTCCTGGGCGCTGTACAGCAACGTCTACCAGTCGCTGCTGACGTTCGCGCCGGGCGGCGTACAGCCCGTCCCGGACGCGGCCAAGAGCTGCGCCTTCCAGGGCGGCGGGCTGACGACGTACCAGTGCGAGCTGCGCGACGACCTGAAGTTCCCGAGCGGGCGCAAGGTCACGCCGAAGGACGTCAAGTACTCGATCGACCGCATCAAGAAGATCAACTCTCCGGTCGGCCCCCAGCCGCTGCTGTCCACCCTCAAGTCGGTCGACACGGAGGGCGACACCGTCACCTTCCACCTGGCGTCCGCCGACGCGACGTTCCCGTTCAAGCTGGCGACCGGCGTCGGCTCGATCGTCGACAGCACCAAGTACCCCGAGAACAAGCTCCGTACGGACGACGGCGTCGACGGCACCGGCCCGTACACGATCACCGGGTACACCAAGGACGAGCGGGTCGACCTCAAGCCCAACGCCGCCTACAAGGGCGCCTTCAAGCCCGGCGAGCCCGTCGAGCTGAAGTACTACAAGGACTCCGCGCAGCTGGAGAGCGCCTGGAAGGCGAAGGACGTCTCCGTCGCCACCCGGCAGCTCCCGCCGAAGATGCTCGCCTCCCTCAACGCCAGCGACCCGAATCAGCGGGTCACCGAGGCGGAGAGCTCCGAGACGCGCAACCTGTACTTCAACACCCGCGCCGGTTCCCCGCTGCACGACGCGCGCGTGCGCAGGGCCGCCGCCTGGCTGATCAACCGCGAGCAGCTCGCGACGACCGTGTACGACGGCACCGTCGACCCGCTGTACTCGCTGATCCCGACCGGCATCACCGGCCACGCCACGTCGTTCTTCGACGCCTACCCCAAGCCGGACGTCGACAAGGCCAAGGACCTCCTGAAGGCCGCCGGCGTCTCCCTGCCCGTCACGATCACCTACGGCTACGGCAAGCGGGGCGTCGCCGAGCAGGAGACCGCCGCGGTGAAGGCCCAGCTCGAAGCGGGCGGCCTGTTCAAGGTGGACGTCAAGGCGTACGAGTGGTCCGACTTCCAGAAGGAGTGGGCCACCGGCAAGCTCGACGCGTACCCCGTCGGCTGGGTCGCCGACTACCCGGACGCCGACACCTTCGCCGCGCCCCTCGTCGGCAGCGACTCCACGATGAACACCGGCTACAGCAGCAAGGCCGTCGACAAGCTCATCCTCGACAGCCAGCAGTACGCCGACCGCAGCCGCGTCTCCGACGACTTCCGCCGCCTCCAGGAGGACGTCGCCGAGGACGCGCCCGTCATCCCGCTGTGGCAGCGCAAGGAGTACGTCGTCGCCACGGAGGACGTCGGCGGCAGCCAGTACCTCGCGGACGGCAACGGCGTGTTCCGGCTGTGGAGCCTCAACTGGATCTAGGTCCGGATCGAGTACGGCTGGATCTCGTACGGCACTCCGGGAACTCCCGGGGTGCCGTCGCCCGTTTCAGGAGCAGCCAGGGCGCTCGGGCAGCTCCACCGTCGCCGTCAGCCCCTCCCCGGGCGCCGTACGGACGCTGATCGTGCCGTTGTGGGACTCCACCGCCCGCTGGACGATCGCGAGCCCGAGGCCGCTGCCCGCCGCGCTGCCGGTGCGGAAGAAGCGGTCGAAGACGCGGGAGGCGTTCTCGGCGCTCAGCCCCGGCCCCTTGTCGGCGACGGTCAGGGTGATCCGCTCGCCCGCGCGCCGCGCCGAGAGGTGCACGGGCACGTCGGCGGGCGTGTGGGTGCGGACGTTGGCGACGAGGTTGCCGAGGATCTGCCGCAGCCCCGACTCGTCGGCCTGGAGGAGCAGGGTGCCCGAGGCGTCCACGGTGACCGGGCGGGCCGGCTGCTGGGCGCGCAGGTCCTGCGCCGCGTCCCGCACCAGGCGCGTGACGTCGACGGGCCGCAGCCGCAGCTCCGGGTGCTGGTCGAGGCGGGCCAGCGTGAGGAGTTCGTCCACCAGCCGCCCCATCCGGTCGACCTCGGCGTTCATCCGGTCCCAGGCGCGCCGCCGCTCCTCCTCCTCGCGCAGCATCCCCTTGTCGTACAGCTGGAGGTAGCCCCGGATCGCCGCCAGCGGGGTGCGCAGCTCGTGCGAGGCGTCCGCGACGAACGACCGGAGCTGGGCGGCGCTGCGCTCGCGCGTGCGGTACGCGGTCTCCACCTGGTGCAGCATCGAGTTCAGCGCGAGCCGCAGTTGCTCGACCTCCTGCGTGGCCTCGCAGTTGGACGGCACCCGGCGCGTCAGATCGCCCTCCGCGATCGCCGACGACGTCTCCACCATGTCCTCAAGGGGCCGCATCCGCCGCCGCACGTTGAACAGCGTCAGACACGCCAGCAGCGCCAGCAGCAGCGTCCCGACGGTGACATCGGCCCGCAGCGCCTTCGCCATCCCCTTGTGGAGGCCGTCGGTGGAGGTCGCCATCAGGACGTACGTACCGTCCCTCAGGCGCGTCGCCGTCGCCCGGTAGGGGGCGCCGTGCAGGTCGACGTCCTGCGGGGAGCTGTGCCGTACGAGACCGGCGGGCGAACCGACCGCCTTCGCGATGCCCTTCTGCGCCTCGGTCGGCTGGATGCCGAACAGCGGCAGCGCCGTCCCCCTGGCGTCGACGGCGGCGAACACCGAGTCCGGCGTGGCCTGTTCGCGCTCCGCCTCGGGGAGCACCTGGTCGCTGATGAACGCCAGCACGGTCAGCGAGTCGACGTCCCGCAGGGTGAGCCGCGAACTCTCCAGCGAGGAGCGGGTCTTGGTCAGCCCGGAGTCGATCTGGCCGATCAGGTAGTGCCGCATCGCCATCAGGCTGACGGCGGTCGCCGCCGTGATGCCGAGCGCGAGCAGGGCGACGTTCGCCAGCGTCAGCTTCACCCGCAGGGAACGCATCGCCCACGCGCGCGGGATGCCCATCACGCCAGCCCGTAGCCGACGCCGCGCCGCGTGGTGATCACCGGCGGGCCCAGGGCGGCCAGTTTGCGCCGCAGATAGCTGATGTACGTCTCGACGACCGTCGATTCGGGCGGCGTGTGCTCGTACTGCCAGACGTGGCGCAGGAGTTGTTCCTTGGGGACGACCCGGCCGCCGTTGCGCACCAGGAACCGCAGCAGCGCGTACTCCGTCGGCGTCAGCTCCACCGTGAGCCCCGCGCGGTGCACGCTGTACGTCGTCTCATCCAGCTCCAGGTCGCCGTAGCGCAGGGGCGGGCGCTGCGGCAGGACGTCGGCCGCGCGCGTGCGCCGGAGCACCGCGCCGATGCGCGCGACGACGACGTCGATGTCGAACGGCTTGGTGATGTAGTCGTCGCCGAAGCCGAGTGCGCCCACGATCTCGGCGGGCGAGTCCCGCGCGGTCAGGAACACGATCGCCAGGTCGGCGCGCCGGGTGCGCAGTTCGCGGCCGAGGGCGCGGCCGTCGCCGTCCGGGAGGATCACGTCGAGGAGCGCCACGTCGGGACGGGTGCGCCCGACGAGCGCGAGCGCCTCGCGCACCGTACCCGCGACCATCACCTCGAAACCGTGGAAGCGCAGCGCGATGGCGAGGACGTCCGCGATGCTCGGCTCGTCCTCCACGACCAGCACGGTGCCAGGGGCCGTCGTCATGCCCTCAGTATCGGCGCCGCCCCGGCCGCGCGTGCGGGGTTTGTCTTTGGAGTTCCTTGAGAGTCATGGCCCGTGGATGTCCAGCCGCGTCCGCTCCTGCCGATGCTGTCCTCCAGGACCTGGGGGACCAACCGAACTGACCGGATACGAAGAGGAGTTGAAGCGTGGCGGCATTGGCACGCTGGTGCTACCGGCACCGGCTGGTGGTCCTGTTGCTGTGGGTGGGGGCACTGTTCGGCATGGGGTTCGCGGCGTCGGCCGCCGGAACCAACTACGCGAACGTCTTCTCGCTACCGGACACGGACTCCAAGAAGGCGTACGACCTGATGGAGAAGGCGTTCCCCGCACGCGCGGGCGACACCGACACCATCGTGTGGAAGACCGACAGCGGCAGCGTCCGCGACGACGCCGTACGGCAGCGGATCGAACCCGCGCTGAAGGAGATCGCGGGGCTGGACGGCGTCGGGGACGTCGCCGGGCCGTACGCGGGCGCGGGCGGGGCGGCGCAGATCAGCCGCGACGGGAAGATCGCCTACGCGCAGGTGACGTTCACCAAGCAGGCCAACGAGGTGCCCAAGGAACTCATCGAGAAGGTCGTGGACGCCGCCCAGAAGGCCGAACAGGGCGGCCTGAGGGTCGAGCTGGGGGGCCAGGCGATCCAGCGCGTCCAGGAGCCGCCCACGGGCCTCGCCGAGATGGTCGGGCTCGCCGCCGCGGCGATCGTCCTGTTCCTCGCGTTCGGCTCGTTCTTCGCGATGCTCCTGCCGATCGCCATCGCCGTCTTCGGCGTCGGCATGGGCCTGTTCGGCACGCAGCTCCTCAGCCACACCACCGACATCCCCGACCTGGCGCCCCTGCTGGCCTCCCTGATCGGCCTCGGCGTCGGCATCGACTACGCCCTGTTCATCGTCACCCGGCACCGCAAGGGCGTCCTGCGCGGCCTCGACCCCGAGGAGTCGGCGGTCACCGCCCTCAACACCTCCGGGCGCGCCGTCCTGTTCGCGGGCGGCACCGTCTGCATCGCCCTCGCCGGGATGCTCGTCACCAACCTGCGCTTCCTCGACGGCGTCGTCATCGGTACGTCCCTGACGGTCGTCCTCAGCGTCCTCGCCGCGACGACCCTGCTGCCCGCGCTCCTCGGGTTCCTCGGGCAGCGGGTGCTGAGCCGTAAGCAGCGGCGCCGGCTCGCCGCCTCCGGGCCCGAGCCGGAGGCGACGAGCGGGCCCGCCGTGCGCTGGTCCACGCAGGTCCAGCGGCGGCCCCGGTCCATCGCGGCCCTCGCCCTCGCCGTCATGGTCGTCCTCGCGCTGCCGGTGCTGTCGCTGCGGCTCGGCGCGACCGACCAGGGCAACGACGACACGACCACGACGACCCGCCAGGCGTACGACCTCCTCGCGGAGGGCTTCGGGCCCGGCTTCAACGGGCCTCTCCAGGTCGTCGCCGACGGCGGGGACACGGCCGCGCTCGTGCGGGGCATCGAGGCGACCGAGGGCGTCGCGCGGGTCGCCGCGCTGCCGCCGGCCGCCGGTGTCACCGTCGTCCAGGTCGTGCCCACCACCTCTCCGCAGTCCCGGGAGACCGACGACCTCATCGACACCCTGCGCGATCGCGTCATCCCGCAGGCGGGCGCGCAGGCGCACGTCGGGGGTGTCACGGCCGTCTCCAAGGACTTCGCGACCGTCACCGGCGACCGGCTGCCGCTGTTCGTCGCGACGATCATCGGGCTCGGGTTCCTGCTGCTCCTGGTGGCGTTCAGATCGCTCGTCGTGCCGCTGACGGCGGCCGTCATGAACCTCATCGCCGCGGCGGCCTCGTTCGGCGTCCTGGTGGCGGTCTTCCAGTGGGGCTGGGGCCTCGAACTGCTCGGCCTCGGCAAGGAGGGGCCCATCAACGCCTTCCTGCCGGTCATCATGCTGTCCCTGCTCTTCGGGCTCTCCATGGACTACCAGGTCTTCCTCGTCAGCCGTATGCACGAGGAGTGGGTCCACACCCGCGACAACGCGCGCGCGGTACGCGTCGGCCTCGCGGAGACGTCCCGCGTCATCAACTCCGCCGCGCTCATCATGGTGTGCGTGTTCCTCGCGTTCGTCCTGAGCGGGGACTCCGGGGCGGCGATGGCGGGCGTCGGGCTCGCGGTCGCGGTCGCCCTGGACGCGTTCATCCTGCGCACGGCACTTGTCCCTGCGGCGATGCACCTCTTGGGTACGTCGAACTGGTGGCTTCCGGCGTGGCTGGAGAAGCGGCTGCCGCACCTGGCGGTGGAGCCCCAGGAAGAGGCGCCGCCCGTCGCTTCCGACGGCCCCGCCTCCGCCGTCCACGGCTTCGTCCGCGACCCGGAGGGAGCCCCCGTCGCCGACGCCGCGGTCACCCTCCTCTCCTCAGGAGGAGGCCGCCAGCTCGACCACGTGGTCACCCTCGCGGACGGCTCCTACATCCTGTCGGTCCCGGCACCGGGCACGTACCTCCTGGCGGTCACCGCACCCGCGTACGGCTCGTCCGCACGGCACGTGAACGTGGGGGAGGGGCCGGTGGTGCAGGACGTGGAGCTGCGGGAGGGGGAGGTGGACGCGGTCAGTTAGCCCTTGGGCTGCCCGTACTTGATGATCTGGGCCACGTCGAGAGTCACTTCGGCGCCGATCGAGTCGGGCAGCGTGACCGTCTCGCCGGGGGCGTGTACGCGATGGCTGCCGTACTCGTCCCCGGAGGGCTCGGTCAGGACGTGAAGCCGCTGGTGCTTGCGGTCGACGACGACGTACACGGGCACCTTGGCCTCGGCGTAGACGCGGACCTTGGTCTTGAGGTCGTCCCTCCAGTTTCCGGAGGTGACCTCCAGGACGAGGCGGAAGCAGACCGGGTCGTACGCGTTCTTCTCGATGAGGTGGTCGTCGATGTCGGCGTCCACGATCACCAGATCCGGGATGACGTAGTCCTCGGCGGCGCTGGGCAGCCACAGACCCATGCCCTGGTGAACCTCCGAGTCACCGTCGTCCAGTCCGGCCGCGATGAACGGACGCATCAGCTTGGTCAGCGTGCGTGAGTGACCAGAGTCCGGTGAAGGGGTCACGAGGAGATGGCCTCCAACGATCTCGACGCGATAGCCCGGATGACTTTCCATGATCTCGTCGGCAATGACCGCGAGGGAGAACGGCTCGTCGTCGAAAGGCTGCTCGACGGATGCTGCGGACATCACGTGCCTCCCATGGGCTGGTGTCGAGGGCATCATCGTAGACAGGCGACGCCCCTGATGTCCGAATGAGTCGCTTGATCAAAAGTGATCATTTTTCCCTCTTCTTCGTTCCCGGGTCCGGCAGCATCCTCGTCATCCCCGGTAGGAAGTCCGTGAACAGTTCGTGCACCTCGCGCACCAGCGGGCGCAGGACGCGGAAGCGGGACAGGGCCACTCCGCGTGCGGTGAGGCGGGCGCCTCTTTCCGCCAGGCGGTAGCTGCGTTCTCTGCCCGGGGTGCGGTCGAAGATCCAGTAGAGGACCAGGCCCATCTGGGAGAGCCACATCAGCTCGGGGAGGACGTCCTTCAGGTCGTCCGCGACCTTGGTTTTTGTGGCGCCCCGCAGGATTTCCCGGTGGACCGAGATCGCCTCCTCGCGCGCGTGCTCCGACTCCGGGGAGAAAGGGCTCAAGGGGCTGTCGGGATCCGCCGCGTTCTTGAAGAACTGGACCGCGAACTCGTGGTACGGCGTCGCCAGGTCGAGCCACAGGCGCAGGACCCCGGCGAGGCGGGCCTCGAAGTCGGTCTCGCGGGCGAGGAGGGGGCGGACGGCGGCGCGGTGCTCGGCGGCGAGGCGGTCGTAGAACCCCTGGATGAGATGTTCCTTGCCGGCGAAGTAGTAGTACGCGTTGCCGACGGAGACCCCCGCCTCCTGGGCGATGGCCCGCATGGTCGTCTTGTCGTACCCGCGCTCCTGGAAGAGCCGCATGGCGGTCTCCAGGATGAGCGCACGGGTCTGCTCGGACTTGCTGGGAGCTGCGGCGGGACTGTCGTTGTTCGCGGACACGGTCGCGAGCCTAACCAGTGCCGCAGGAGTCGCCGTCACAGACATACATCCAGCCCAGGGTGGGGCGGTACACCCACCCGTCGACACCGTCGTACGCTCCGCCGCCCCATTCCTCGCCCCATTCCTCGCCCCGCTCGTACGCCGGGTCCCTCCACCCCCGCTCCCGCAGCCGCGCGGCGACCAGCACTGCCTTGCGGGCCAGCCGCCGCCCTGACGGCGTGCTCAGCCGGTGCGCGAGCGGCCGGTGCCCCCGCAGCGCCCACAGGACGACGACCCAGGCATCGGCGCCCCGGTAGAGCTGGCCGCTGTCGCCGACGACGGTGATCTCGGTGAGCGTGAGCCCGTGGTCGAGGCCGGGGAAGAGGGCGCGGGCGGCGTCGGAGGCGGCCGGTACGAGGTCCAGCGGGACGAGTTTGGGCTGGCGGGCCAGCCAGCCGCTGAGCGCGCGGCACAGGCCGCACCCCGCGTCGTACAGGACGGTCAGCCGGCGGACCGGGACGCGCGCGGCGTCCCGGTCGGCGGCGGTCTCGTGACCGGCTGCGGTCACGTCGGGCTCGCCGGTCACGCCTGGGCCGGCTTCGTCGGCGCGACCCACGCGCGCGGGGCGACCGGCGGCACGTCCTCGCGCTCCAGCATGCTCCGGCGCCGTATGCGGCTCAGGACGTACACGTTGCCCAGGTGCATCGCGCCGAGGACCAGCAGGACCACGCCGAGCTTCGTCGACAGGGCCTCGAAGATCTCGCGGGTGTTCGACAGGGACTCGTCGCCGCTCAGGTAGAGGGCGACGAAGCCCAGGTTCACCAGGTAGAAGCCGACCACCAGGAGGTGGTTCACCGCGTCGGCGAGCTTCTCGTCGCCGCGCAGGACGTCCGCGAGGAAGATGCGGCCGTTGCGGCTGAGGGTCCGGGCGACCCAGACGGTCAGCGCGATGCTGACGGCCAGGTAGACGACGTAGGCGATGACCGTGCGGTCCATGTCCCCACCACTTTCTTGAACACGTTCAAAATGCTGTCACGGATGACTGTAGACCTGTTTTTGAACGTGTTCAACATGGGGGGTGACTCGGGATCTCAGTGGCTCGGGATCTCGGTGACTCGGGGTTTCAGCGCCTCGCCAGCTCCGGGCGCTTCGTGTAGTCCGTGAAGCCGACGACGTTGCCCCAGGGGTCGGCGATCTCCACCGTCCAGCCCGTCGCGACGGACGCCGGTTTGTCGATCGCGGCGACTCCCGCCGCCGTCAGCCTGCGCGCCACCGCCCGCGCGTCCGGGACCTCCATCCATACGCGCGCGCAGCCCCACGGCGGGGGGCGGTGGGCCAGCGCCTCCTCCTCCCGCAGCAGGATGCCCGGCGTCTCCCGGCCCACCTTCAGTGACGCGATCCCGCCCTCGTCGAAGCGGAATCCCACCGCGAACCCGGCGCGCTCGTAGAACCCCACCGCCTCGGCGAGGTTCCCGACCGGCAGCAGCACGTTGTCGAACCCGAGCAGCTCGTACGACTCGTCATCAGACATAACGTCACAATAGGTGTATTGCTGGCTGGATCGGGTGATTGTCAGTGGTGGCTCGTAGGGTCGAACGTATGCGCACACCTCGCTCGCACTCGGACCGCATCGCCCACCGTGCCGCCGTCGGCGCGGTGGAGGGGGCGGTGACGCATCGGGGCGTGTGGGGCGGCGTCGGTGCTGGGGTAAGTGCCGGGTTCGGGAGGGGTGGGGCTGTGGTGTGGCGGGGTGCGGGTGGGTTGTGGCTGGTCGCGCAGTTCCCCGCGCCCCTGAAGGACGGGGTGCTGCTGAGTGGTTGAGTGCGGGTGCGTTGTGGAGCCGGGGGTGAGGGGGCGGTCTCCCCGTACCGCCGTCACACATCCATGTGCTCCGGCACAGAGAAGTCGGGCAAGATGGCGGCATCCGATTGTCAGACCTTGGGGGAGTACCACCGTGACGGAACAGCCGAAGCAGCCCTACGAGCCGCCGGGGTACGGGTACCCGAACAACAACCCCTACAGCCAGCCGCCGCAGCAGCCGGGGTACGGGTACCAGCAGCCGCCGCAGGGCCAGGGTTACCCGCCGCCCCCTCAGGGGCAGCCGGGGCAGGGCTATCCCCCTCCGCAGGGGCAGCCGGGACCGGGTTACCCCCCGCCCCCGCAGGGCTACGGGTACCCCGGGGGCCAGATGCCGCCCGGCGCCGGTTACCAGCCGCCCGGCACCTACACCGGTGACCCGTACGCCCCTTACGGCTACGACGCCTACGGTCGCCCCTACTCCGACAAGTCGAAGATCGTCGCGGGGATCCTCCAGCTCTTCCTGGGCACCCTCGGCGTCGGCCGGTTCTACATCGGACACGTCGGCCTCGGCCTCGCCCAGCTCTTCACCTGCGGCGGCTTCGGCATCTGGGCCCTGATCGACGGCATCATCCTGCTGACCAGCGACAGCACGACGGACGGGCAGGGCCGGGTCCTCCGTGGCTGAAACGCCGCCCGCGCCGACCGGGGAGGCACCCACGCCGACCGGGAAGGCACGCGCGTCGTCCGAACGACCGGGGGAGGGACCCGGGCCGGCTGAGGAGACACCCGCACTGCCGGGGCCGCCGCCCACACGGACCGGGGCTGCGTCCGGGCCGCCCGGGAAAGGGTCCGAGTCGTCGGGACCGGCGTCCACGCTGAAACCCTCGGCGCCGGGACCGGCGTACACATCGACGCCCGCCTCCTGCGGACCGGCGTCCACGTCCAAGCCCGTCACCCCCGGACCGGCGCACACCGTCAAGCCCGCCCCCCTCCTCCGGCACCCGGCGGCAGCCCCCCTCGCGGTGCTCGTCGCCGGGGGCGCCGGGGCGGCTTATCTGTACGGGACCGATCCCCACCAACCGGGCCACCTTCTCCCCCAGTGCCCCTTCCGGTTCGTCACCGGGCTGCTCTGTCCCGCCTGTGGTGGCACCCGCATGGTGTACGACCTGATGCACGGCCGTCTCGACGCGGCGTGGCTCGATAATCGGGTGCTTCTGCTCGCCTCCCCGTTCGCGCTCGCGTTGCTGGGGCGCTGGATGTGGGAGGGGGTCGGGCGGGGGCGCCGGTGGAGACCTCAAGTGGGCGGGCGTGCGCAGGTGTTGATTCTTGGGGTTGCCGTTGTCTGGGCCGTTGTCCGGAACCTTCACTGACGCGACGCACGGTGGTGTGTACGGGTTGAGCGAGACGTCTGAAGTGGCCGGAACCAGCCGTAAGTTGGCGCGAGCTTTGTCACGGTAAGGGAACGATAGTTCGACGGAGCTGCCGTACGGCGCTCGCCCCTGCCTACGCTCAGCGCTCACACGGGGGGACGGCCGAGGCATGGGCTGACGTGCGCGCTCCCCGGTTCTCGCATCCCGAGCAGTCCCGTCAGGAGAGCAGTTCCTATGACCGTCCCCGTCCCCAACGCCGAAGCCCCCTACGGCTACGACCCGCAGGGCCGCCCGTACTCCGACAAGTCGAAGCTCGTCGCCGGCCTCCTCCAGATCTTCCTGGGCACCCTCGGCATCGGCCGCTTCTACGTCGGCAACGTCGGCATCGGCCTCGCCCAGCTCCTGACCTGCGGCGGCTTCGGCCTCTGGGCGCTGATCGACGGGATCATCTTCCTCGTCAGCAACGACCGCACGGACAAGCAGGGCCGCGTCCTGCGAGGCTGACCCCCCCCCGCGGGGTCCCGGGTCCGCCCCTGATCTTCTCCCAGGGGCGGACCCCTCCACGGGGTCTACGGACTCAGCAGCCGGCGCGCCGGGGACCCACCGCGATGTCGGCCATCCGCACGTCGTACGACGAGGGGTTCGGGTTCGCCTGGTACAGCTGCCACCCGAGCTTCAGCTTGTCGAACGTCGGGAACACGAAGTCGTCGGCGGTCCCGCCGTGGTTCTTCGTCGACACGGTCAGGTCGGGGTTCTCGACCCCGTCGAAGTACACCGTGACCTTGTTGTCGGATGCGTCCAGATGGAACTCCAGGCACTGCCAGACGCCCGCGGCGGCCGGCGCCGAGGTCCGCCAGTTCGTCCAGTCGCCGGTCACGCCCAGGTCCGAGCCTACGCCGTAGAAGTTGCCCTTGTCGGTGGGCGCGTACTGCCCGCCCAACGGCCGTACCAGCGTGGGCGAATCGCTCCCGGACGCCTCCGCGAGCGTCCAGTGCGCCCAGTCGGGCGAGAGCGGAACGGCCCCCAGCTTCACCCGCGCGCGGGCCCAGAGACTGTTCCCCGGAAGGGACTTGAGCGGCAGGACGACGAACGCCTTGCCGTTGCCCTCGGTGTGGAAGAGAAGTTCCTTGCCGGGACGCCCACTTGTACTGGGCACCACCGTGATCGTGCTGCCGGCGGACGTCTCCGTCGTCCACGCGGGGGAGGCCGAGGCAGTGGGGGGTATCGCGAAGAGCACGGCCGCGAGGGCCAGTGAGGCCGTCGCCGCTTTTCTCAGGATTGCCATGCGCCAGAGTCTGACTTGAACTCTCAAGCAGATCAAGGCGGGTTGAGGCATCAAGCCAAAGCGTCAGGCCAACGCGCAGGGCCCCGCTCCCCGGTGCAGACCGGAAGAACGGGGCCCAGTACGACGTACCCAGAACCTAGAAGCGGCGCGTGATCAGCGCTCGCTTCACCTCCTGGATCGCCTTTGTGACCTCGATGCCGCGCGGGCAGGCGTCCGTGCAGTTGAAGGTTGTGCGGCAACGCCACACGCCGTCACGGTCGTTGAGGATTTCGAGGCGCTGCTCGCCGGCCTCGTCGCGCGAGTCGAAGATGAAGCGGTGCGCGTTGACGATCGCCGCCGGGCCGAAGTACTGGCCGTCGTTCCAGAAGACCGGGCACGAGGACGTGCAGGCCGCGCAGAGGATGCACTTCGTCGTGTCGTCGAAGCGCTCGCGGTCCTCGGCGCTCTGGAGGCGCTCGCGGGTCGGTTCGTTCGTGTCCTTCGTGATGAGGAAGGGCATGACGTCGCGGTACGCCTGGAAGAACGGCTCCATGTCCACGACCAGGTCCTTCAGGACCGTGAGGCCCTTGATGGGCTCGATCGTGATCGGCTTGGCCGGGTTGATGTCCTTGATCAGGGTCTTGCAGGCAAGACGGTTCTTGCCGTTGATCCGCATGGCGTCCGAACCGCAGATGCCGTGCGCGCAGGAGCGGCGGAACGTCAGCGAGCCGTCCAGGTCCCACTTGATCTTGTGGAGGCCGTCGAGGACGCGCTCCTTGGGGTCGATCTCCAGCAGGAAGTCTTCCCAGGTCGCCTCCGCCGAGACCTCCGGGTTGAACCGGCGGACGCGGAACGTGACGGTGATGAGGTGGTCCGAGGCCGCGGCCTCCGCCTCCACCTTGTCCAGAACGGGAGTTGCCATCAGTACTTACGCTCCATCGGCTGGTAGCGGGTCTGCACGACCGGCTTGTAGTCGAGACGAATCGAGTCCGTGCCGTCGTCGCCGACCTCGCGGTACGCCATGGTGTGGCGCATGAAGTTGACGTCGTCGCGGTTGGGGTAGTCCTCGCGGTAGTGACCGCCGCGCGACTCCTTGCGGGCCAGCGCGGACACGGCCATCACCTCGGCCAGGTCGAGCAGGTTGCCCAGCTCGATGGCCTCCAGGAGGTCCGTGTTGAACCGGCGGCCCTTGTCCTGCACCGAGACGTTCTTGTACCGCTCGCGCAGCTCGGCGATCTTCTCGACGGCCGTCTTGATCGTCTGCTCGGTCCGGAACACCATGACGTTCGCGTCCATGGTCTCCTGGAGCTCCTTGCGCAGCACGGCGACCCGCTCGGTGCCGGTCGACGCGCGCAGGCTCTCCACCTGGTCGACGACCGACTGCGCCGGGTCCTCCGGGAGCTCGACGAAGTCGGCGCCCTGGGAGTACTCGGCCGCCGCGATGCCGGCCCGCTTGCCGAACACGTTGATGTCCAGCAGCGAGTTGGTGCCGAGGCGGTTCGCGCCGTGCACGGAGACGCAGGCGACCTCGCCGGCGGCGTACAGACCCGGAACGACCGTGGTGTTGTCGGAGAGGACCTCACCCTGGACGTTCGTCGGGATGCCGCCCATCGCGTAGTGCGCGGTGGGCTGGATCGGGATCGGGTCCGTGTACGGCTCGATACCGAGGTAGGTGCGCGCGAACTCCGTGATGTCCGGGAGCTTCGCGTCGAGCTGCTCCGGCGGGAGGTGCGTGAGGTCGAGGTAGACGTGGTCGCCCTCGGGACCGCAGCCGCGGCCCTCACGGATCTCCGTGTAGATGGAGCGCGAGACGACGTCACGGGACGCGAGGTCCTTCATGACCGGCGCGTACTTCTCCATGAAGCGCTCGCCGTCCTTGTTGCGCAGGATGCCGCCCTCACCGCGGGCGCCCTCCGTCAGCAGGATGCCCATGCGCCAGATGCCGGTCGGGTGGAACTGGAAGAACTCCATGTCCTCCAGCGGCAGCCCCCGGCGGTAGCAGGCGGCCTGCCCGTCACCGGTCAGGGTGTGCGCGTTGGACGTCACCTTGAAGAACTTGCCGGTGCCGCCGGACGCGTAGATCACGGCCTTCGCCTGGAAGACGTGGATCTCGCCGGTCGCCAGCTCGTACGCCACCACGCCGGCCGACTTCTTGACGCCGTCGACCTCGGTGAGCAGCTGGTCGAGGACGTAGAACTCGTTGAAGAACTCCACGCCCTCCTTCACGCAGTTCTGGTACAGCGTCTGGAGGATCATGTGACCGGTGCGGTCGGCCGCGTAGCAGGAGCGGCGCACCGGCGCCTCGCCGTGGTTGCGGCTGTGCCCGCCGAAGCGGCGCTGGTCGATCGTCCCGTCGGGCGTCCGGTTGAACGGCAGGCCCATCTTCTCCAGGTCGAGGACGGCGTCGATGGCCTCCTTCGCCAGGATCTCGGCGGCGTCCTGGTCGACCAGGTAGTCACCGCCCTTGACCGTGTCGAAGGTGTGCCACTCCCAGTTGTCCTCCTCCACGTTCGCCAGCGCGGCGGCCATGCCGCCCTGCGCCGCGCCCGTGTGGGAGCGGGTCGGGTAGAGCTTCGTCAGCACGGCGGTGCGGCTGCGCTTCGTCGACTCGATGGCCGCGCGCATACCGGCGCCGCCCGCGCCGACGATGACGGTGTCGTACTTGTGGATCTTCATGTTGGTCGCAGCCCCGTGCCTAGCGGATGTTCGGGTCGAAGGTGAAGATCACCAGCGTGCCCAGCAGGATGGTGAACACCGTGGCGGTGTAGAGCAGGCCCTTGAGCCACAGCCGGGTGTTCGCGCGCTCCGCGTAGTCGTTGATGACCGTACGCAGGCCGTTCGCGCCGTGCAGCATCGCCAGCCACAGCATCAGCAGGTCCCAGACCTGCCAGAACGGGGACGCCCAGCGGCCCGCGACGAACGCGAAGCCGATCTTGGAGACGCCGCCGTCCAGCACGAGCTGGATCAGCAGGTGGCCGATGACCAGCACGACCAGGACGATGCCGGACAGGCGCATGAACAGCCACGCGACCAGCTCGAAGTTGCCCCGCGTCGACTTCGGGGTCTTCTTCGTGCGCTTGCGCGGGGCCTCGATGTACGGGGCCGGGTTGTCGACGTCGTACAGCGAACCGCCCTCTACGGGGCCGATGCCGGACGCGGTGGTTTCGGTGGTGGCCATCGGTGTCAGCTCCCGAAGAGTTCGCGGGCCGCGTGGCCGAGGACGGGGTAGATCGCGCCGATCATCAGCACGACCCACAGGCCGACGACCGTCCAGAGCATCTGCTTCTGGTAGCGCGGGCCCTTCGACCAGAAGTCGACGGCGATGACGCGGAGGCCGTTGAGCGCGTGGAAGAGGATGGCGGCGACGAGGCCGTACTCAAGGCACGCGACGATCGGCGTCTTGTACGTGGCTACGACCTTGTCGTAGTCCTCGGGGGAGACACGCACGAGAGCGGTGTCGAGTACGTGGACAAACAGGAAGAAGAAGATGAGGACGCCGGTGACTCGGTGAGCCACCCAGGACCACATTCCTTCCCGGCCGCGGTACAGCGTTCCAGCCGGCACGGAAGTCCCTCCGGGAGCGGGGTTCGGGGCCTGCCGGCTTGTGCTGTCGGTCGGCCCGGCCGGGTACGGTCCACCGGCCCCCAGCATGTTAGCTACGCAGTGAGGGCGGGTTTACGGCGGGCCTACCGGTGTGATCAAACTGGCACGCGGATGGGTGAACTACGCGGCATCTGGGGTGGGGTGTGCGGTTATCTGCCGACTGCGGGATCGTTGTGGCTGGTCGCGCAGTTCCCCGCGCCCCTAGAGGGCGTGCAGCAGACGTTGCTTTGCCAGCTTGCGGAGTTCCTCCGCTGCCACTACCCGTTCGTCCTCCCGATCGTTGAGCAATCGTGATCGGATGGCTTCCAGGACCAAGTCCAGCGAGTCTTCGCAGACGACGAAGGCATGACCGAATTTCGCCTCGTACGCGGCATGTGCGGCGCTGAGGGCCATGCTGGCCGCTGCGTACGTTTCGTCAGGGAGTCGCGGCGTTTTCTCCGCCGCCAGTGCCTCTGCCAAGTCCCCCCTCGTCAAGTCGTACGCCGCCTCGTCCGCCGCTGCCAGGAGTGCTTCGACCGTGGGGTACGGGCGGTGGGTTGCCACCCTTGTTGCCCAGGTTTCGCTGTGGAGGCAGGACAGGAGGGTGGTGTGGGCCTCCGTGAGGGGCGCCTTGTTGAACGCCGGGAGGCGGGTGTGCGTAGGTGATGGTTGTTCGGGAAGGGCCGGTATGGCCACGCGGTGGGCGGGCAGCGGTGGTCCTCGTGTCACAGGGGGCTGGTGTGGCGTCACCGTATCGAGAGTGGTCGTGGTGTGTCCGACAGTTGCCCGAATTTCACTCGATCGGGAGAGTTTCGGAACGTGTGGTGGACGATGGGTGGTCGGTCGTGAGCCGTAGGTTGACGGCGTGAGCAGGCACAGGCGGGGCACGCGGCAGGGTGGCGGGCGGCGGGGAGCCCTCGTCGCCGGGGTGTTCGTGGTGACGGTCGGGCTCGGGGTGGGGGTCGGGGTGTGGGCCTCGTCCGGGTCGTCCCCGAAGGGCGGCGCCGAGGCGTCCGCACGGGCCTCCCGCGCCACGCCCAGTACCTCCCCCAGTACCCGGCCCCCCTCCTCGTACCCTCTCTCCGCCGGCCCCAGCACGATCCCCGCCGTCGCCTCCCACACCCCGGCGCGCGGCCCCGGGTGGCGGCCCGAGCCAGGCTTCCGGGTCGTCGTCGACGACTCCCGGCTCGCGGACGAAGGGCGGCTGATCGCCGGGGAGTTGGGGATGTCGTACGGGGGTGAGGCGGCCGACGGCCGGGACGGCGACGTACGGCTCGAACTCGGCGAGGACGGGCCCCCGGAGTCGTACAGCATGACCGTGAGCGGGGGGAAGGTCACCGTCAGCGGGGCGTCCGAGGCGGGCGTGTTCTACGGGACGCGGACGCTGAAGCAGGAGGTGCGCGGGAGCGGGGCGGCGCCCGAAGGGGTCGTGCGGGACCGGCCCGCCAAGCCCGTACGGGGGTTCATGCTCGACATCGCGCGCAAGAACTTCTCGGCGTCCTGGATCGAGGACCGGGTACGGGAGTTGGGCGACCTGAAGTTCAATCAGCTCGGGCTGCACTTCTCCGACGACCAGGGGTTCCGGATCGCCTCCGATTCGCACCCGGAGGTCGTGTCGAAGGTTCATCTCAGCAAATCCGAGGTGAAGTCGATCGTCTCCCTCGCGGCGTCCCGGCATATCGAGATCGTGCCGGAGATCGATTCGCCGGGGCACCTCGGGGCGGTCATCTCGGCGCACCCGGAATTGCAGCTCCGCAATGTGAACGGCGTGCCGACGAAAGGCGCCGTCGACATCTCCAAAGGCGCCTCCGCCCAGATCGTCGACGAACTCCTCCGCGAATACGCGGAGTTGTTCCCCGGCTCCGCCTGGCATCTCGGCGGCGACGAGTACCAGGCGCTGACCGTGCCCAACCCCGGCGCCCTCTATCCTCAGCTCGCCGCCGCCGCGCGGAACGAGTACGGCGCCGGCGCGGGCGTCGCCGATCTCGCCACCGCGTGGCTCAACGACCGTGCGAAGGCGGTCGCCGGGCGGACCGTGCGGGCCTGGAACGACGGGTTCTACCGGGGGACGTCCGTCGAGGCCGCCGACGGGATCCAGGTCGCGTACTGGACCGGGAAGGAGCTGGGGGCGCGGAAACCGGTCGAGTACCTCTCCGCCGGGCGGAAGGTCGTCAATTACAACGACGAGTTCCTCTACTACGTGCTCGGGGAGCCGAACACCTTCGTCTATCCGACGGGGCAGCGGATCTACGAGCAGTGGAATCCCCGGGTGCTGCGGGGGGCCGTCGCGGTTCCCTCGTCCTACGACGCGCAGATTCTCGGCGGGGTTTTCGCCGTGTGGTGCGATCTGTCCCAGTCGCAGACGCAGGCTCAGGTCGCGGCGGGGATTCGGATGCCGTTGCGGGCGGTCTCGCAGAAACTGTGGGACTCCCGTACGCCTTCCTTGTCGTGGGCGGGGTTCCGGGAGTTGGCGGGGCGGGTGAGCTGAGGGAATCCTGTGCGAGAATGCGCGTTCCGGGTCTGGGGAGGCCCGGAATTCTCATGACTCGGGGGGATTTCATGTCTGTTGCGTGGTTGCGTTCGCCGGTGGGGCTGGCGAGAGCTACGGCCGTGCTGTTGGGGGCTGTCGTCGTCGGGCAGTTGTTCGCGGTGTGGGTGGGGAGCGTGGAGTACGGCGTCTACGACGACCTCGCGGCCGGGGTCGACGTCGTCGAACGGGCTCGGGACGCGGACCGGTTGTCGAACCTGTCGGCGGTGGTCCAGACGCCCGTGTTGATGGCCACCGTCGTCGTCTACCTCTGCTGGTTCTGGCGGGTGCGGGTGAACGGGGAGGTCTTCGAGCCGGGCGGGCACGCGAAGGGGCGGGGGTGGGCCATCGGCGGCTGGTTCGTGCCGGTCGTCAACTTCTGGTTCCCCCGGCGCGTGATGGTCGACGTCTGGAAGGCGAGCGCGCCACTCGGGCGGACGGTGTCCCATGGGCTCGTCAATGCCTGGTGGGCGGCGTGGGTGCTGTGGATTCTCGCCGGTCGGGTGATGAGCGCGAAGTACCGGTACGTGGAAACCGCCGTCGAATACCGGCAGTTCACCGGGATGACCATGGCCACGGACGCGGTGGAGGCGGTGGCGGCGGTGCTGGCGATCCTGGTCGTGCTGCGGGTCACCCGGATGCAGAACGAGAAGGCGATGGCGGGGGCTCAGGGGGCCGCGTTGCCGGTGGGGTGACGCCGGTGTCGCTCGGGGGTCTGTGAAGCAGTCGTCAACGGCGGTCGTCAACTGTGGGCGTCAGCTGTGGGCATCGACCAGGCATATGCCTCACCCCGCCTCTTTCCGCTTCCCGGCGGGTTTCTCCCCTCTCTCGGCCACTTCTGGCCGGAAATCTCCGTTCCGTTTGCCCTGGCGTATCGGGTGGTGGCCCTGTGAGACTGGGGCGCCACAGGGAAACAGGGGCTTCGTACGGGGGTGGGGCCCAGGGGAGGGAGAAGTCGATGAACCTGGTCGAACTGTTGGCGGGGGCCGACGAACTGACGCTCGCCGCGAGCGGGTTGGCTTGTTTGGATCGGTGCGTGTCTCTGCTGGGAGGCGACGACGAGGTCCTGAGACCCCTGTGGGGAAACCTCGCACCCGGCGGCGACCCCGCCGCCTGGCCGGCCCTGCTCCAGCAGATCCAGTCGAAGCTGGACGGCTCCGCCGAGTCCGAGGACGACGCCGTACTCCTCACCCGCGCGATGCTCGACGGCACACCCGCCGAACGCACGGGGCAGGCGCTCCGCGACTGGGCCGACACCTGCTCCCTCGCGGCCCTGCGCATCCACCTCCTCCTCGACCCCGCCGGCACCGACACCGACATCCCCCGCGACGGCCGCACCGAGGGCCTGCCGCCGCTGGTCGTCGCGGAACTCCGGCGCCAGGTGACGGTGTTGGAGGTGGTCGCGGGGCATGGGGGTGCGGGGTTGCGGCGGGCGGTGGATGTGTCCACGGAGGGGCGGCGGGTGGTGCGGGCGGTGGTTTCTCGGCGGGGGCGGGTGGTGGAGGCGTTGTGAGGGGCGGTGGGCGACCCCCACCGCCCCTCACTCCGTCCCCTACACGTCCGGCCCCAGTGCCCCCGCGTCGATCGCCCCCGCCAACGCCCCGTACCCCGCCGCCGTGAGGTTGACGTGGTCCCCGGCGTCGGCCTCGGGGCTCAGGTCCAGTGGAGGAGGGTCGGCCTTGCTCGTCGTGTCCGGTACTCCTACCGCCGCCTCCGTGTCGGCGTAGCTCACCGTGGGCGTGTTCGCGTCGAACTGGTCCGTGATCCAGGTGTTGGTGCCGACCCGGTTCGCGTCGGCCGGTGCCGTGCAGGGGGCGTAGCCGGTGCAGGGGGTGAGGGTGGTGAAGACGACCTTGACGCCCCAGCCTCTGAGCTGCGTGCGCAGCACGTCGTACGCGGCTTCGAGGCCGGCCTCGTCGGTGCCGGAGACGATGTCCTGGAGACCCTCGTCGACGACGACCGTGGAGAGGCCGGGCAGGTCGAGGACGTCCCGGTCGAGGCGGGTGAGGACGGACGGGCCGCCCTGCCCGGTGAGGTCGGTCGCGAGCCGGTTGGCCTCGATGCCGGTGCCGACGACACCGTACGAAGGACTGGTGAGGGCGTCGGCGAGGCGGGGTGCGCCGAGGACGGCCTTGGTGGCGGTGTCGAAGGGGCTGACGAGGTTGTCGCCGAGGACCGCCACGGTCGGCCGGTTCCCGTCGGTGACGACGTCGATGCCGGTGAGGATGTCCGTGAACGAGCCCCAGGTGGTCCCGGTCCCGCTGAACGCGGTCGTCGCCGTGTCGGCGGTGTGGTCGCCGGAGCCGACGGCGCTGACGTACATGGTGGTCCCGGCGGCCCAGCTGTGCTGGACGAGGAACGGGGTGTCGTTCACCAGGTGCAGGCTGACCATGACCCGCTTGCCGGGCGTGGCCGCGTAGCTCACCGGGTCGCTGTAGACCTCGCCGCCGACCGGGATCGTCACCGCCTTGCCGCCGCCGAAGGTGAGGTCGGCCGGCGTCGCGGTGGGGGCCGCGCCGGAGGACTGGGTGGCGAGGGTGGTGTGGTCGATGGTCAGCGGGGTGCGGCCGAGCGCGTTGGACAGGCGGACGCGGATGCTCGACCCGGCGATGCCCGGCGCGGCGGTGACGCGGAACGTCTGGTCCCTGTAGTCGGTGGTCTCGTAGTTGAACGCGCCTTCGTTCGGCGCGCTCCAGGCCCCCGTCCAGTGCGCGCCGCCCGGCGCGGCCGTCGTGTCGCGGACCGCCATGCCGAAGATGTGCAGCCCCGGCACGTCGACGCGGGCCGTGTCGGCGAGGTCGGGCAGGGTGACCGAGCTGAGCGCGGCGCCCGCCTTGAGGGGGACGGCGAAGGCGTAGACGTTCGTGGAGCGGGTCTCCTGGGTGCCGTCGGCGTGGTTGCGGTGGGGCAGGGTGAGCGCTGCCAGGGACGGGGAGCCGTACACCCAGTCGGGGACCGTCAGGTGGTACCGCTGGGCGGCGGTGCCGTCGGCGTAGGTGACGGTGCCGATCGGGCCGCCCGTCAGGCAGTCCTCGTACTGCCCGTTGCCGAGTGTGCACTCGGTGCCGCCGACGGAGGTGCCGTCGGGCACGGCGGGGCTGGTGACGTCGTCGTCGGCCCGCTGCGCGCCGACGAATCCGTACGTCGAGGTGGCGAGGAACACCAACGCCCGGCCGCTGCCGCTCAGTTGGACGGTCTGGTTGGCCGCGAGGACGTTGTCGCCGCTCGCCGCGCCGAAGGAGGGGAGCGTGAACGTGGCGCCGTCCACGGTGATCTTGCCGCCGGGCTGCCAGCCGGCCGCCTTGAGATCCTGGAGGGAGAAGGTCGCGCCGTTGCCGTCCGCGTCGCCGGCCGCTCGGTGGGCGTCGTCGGTGACGGCGGTGTTGTCGAAGGCCGCCTGGAGGCTCGGGTACGTCGTACCGGTGTGGCCGAGTGCGGTGAACTGGTACTGCTGCTGCGCCGATACGTTCCCGGCCGCGTCGACCGCGTACACGTACAGGGTGTGCGTGCCGGGGGCGGGCGGGGTGACGGTGACGGTCGCCTTGTTGCCGGAGGCGGTGACGGTCTGGGCCGCCGGGGTGTTCGAGGTCGGCGGGCTGACGTCGAGGCGGTAGAGGAACTTGGCCGCGCTGTCGGTGACGAGGGTGAAGCGGCCCGCCGTACCCGCTGCCGTCGTGCCTGCCGCGTCCTCGGGGTAGAGGCTGTCGGCGCTGGTGACGGTCGGGGCGGCCGGGGCGCTGAGGTCGACCGTGAAGTGGCAGGTGGAGGAGGCGCCGCTGGTGTCCTTGCCGTCGCTCGCGGTGACGTTCCAGCTGACGACGTCCCCGCTCCTGAGGCCGCTCATGAACGTGGACGACAACTGCTTCGGCGCGTTCGTGCCGCTCGCGACCGTCGCGCTGGCCGTCGTGGTCGCGCTGCCGCTGCCGACCCAGTACTTGTACGTCGCCGCGAGGGCGTCCTTGTCGCCGTCGCTCACCACGGAGTTGAGGGTCGGCGGGGTCGTCGCGAGGGTCTTGCCGATCACCGGGTACGGCGCTGTCGTGCCGCAACCCGCCGAGTGCGTACCGAACTTGGCGGCCAGGGCGCTCGGCTTGGCCGGGACGTGGTTGTACTCGACGGACATCGAGGGGTTGTTCGCGAACCGCTTGAAGTAGTTGCCGTCGCCGCTGCCCTCCTGGCTGTTCACCAGCGCGAAGGTCCAGCTCGACGCCTTAGAGGCGGCCAGCCTGGCGATCGTCGAGGTGACGGAGAAGCCGCCGGAGGGTTCGCTTGAGCAGGCCGGGCCGAAGCTCTTGGACCCCAAGTAGGTGGACAGGGCAGGTCTGTTGGACCAGGTCGTGCCGGAGCCGATCGCGCCCGTGAGGTACAGCTTCACGTCGGCGGAGAGACTGCAACTGGCCGAGTAGTTCTCCTTGGCGTCGACCGTCGCCGCGACGATGTGGGTGCCCCAGACGGCGGAGGGGATCGCGAGCTGGAAGTACGAGCGCTCGACGCCGATGCAGCCCGACCAGCTGTTGTAGCCGACGCCGGGGTCGCCGTACTGGGTGGAGTCGTAGTTCTTCGCGGAGGGGCAGCCCTGCTGGGTCTCGATGTAGTGCTGCTTGGCGCCGGAGGCGTAGTGCGGGTTCCAGGTGGGGTCGATGTAGACCGGGTAGTGGGTGGAGGAACTGGTGAGGAGGGTCCGGTCGGGGGTGAGGGAGAGGGTGGAGCCGGTGACGTCGTCGGTGACGTGGGCGGTGCGGGCGCCGGGGGCGGGGCCGGTGGTCGTGGTGGCAGTGGCGGCCGTGGTGGTCGTGCCCGAGTCGCTCGTCTCCGCGAGGAGTTGGGGTTTCACCGAGTTCGTGGCTGTGCTCGTCGTCGAGTCCCACATCAGGGGTTGCGGCGCGCTGAACATCACCTGGCCGTTCGGCGTGGCCGCCTGGAGGTTGTCGTGGCCGTCGTCGGTGACCGTCAGTCCGGTGGTGTGCGTGGCGAGTTGGAGCTTCGCCAGGGCGGGGTTCGCGGCGGCGGTCGCCGTCTTGACGACGATCAGCTCCGAGAAGCCGCCGGTCGTGTCCGCCGTGAGTCTCAGGTCGACGTCCTGGAGGACGTCCGGGTAGGTGATCGTCGGGCCCGAGACCGTGGGCGCGGGGAGTGACGTCGGCCAGGAGAAGGCGAGTTGGGCGGTACCGCTGGTCATGGTGACGAGCGGGCCGGTGCCGCCGCCGGAGAAGGTGAGCGGCTCGGCGGAGGCGGCGGGGCTGTAGCCGCCGGTGCCGGCGCGGAGGGTGGCGTCGACCGGGACCCAGGCGCCGTTCTGCCGGACGCGGGCCGGCAGCAGGCTGCCGGTCCAGGTGACCGTGCCCGACGGGTTGGCCTGCGCGGTGGAGGTCTCGGTGGTGAGCGCGTCGACGGTGACCGGGCTGCCGCTCGCGGACGCCTTCGCCTGGGCGGCGGCCAGCGCGGATTCCTGGGCCGACGTCAACCCCGAGTCGTCGGACGGGAGTTGGGTGCCCGCCGGGCCGTCGGGGCGGGTGGCGGTGAGCGGCGGGGCCGGGACGCCGGGCGAGGGGGCGGTGCTGTCGGCCGTGGCGGGGGCGGCCGTCAGGCCCACCGCGACCAGCGGTGCGAGAAGCACCAGGGTCACGGCTCTTCGTATGTCGGACATGCGGAATTCCCCCCGGCCGGGCGAGTGCGTCTGATGCGCACACCCTAGGGAGAAGCCTTTTCGCATTTCGGACGATAAGGGGCGGACAACTGTCGCATTGCTGATCCTTTGAGTGTGCTTTGAGTTCTTTGGCATATGCACGCAGTCTCTTTATTCGTTCCTTAACCTCCCCATCTGTGGCGTCGGTTAGCTTCACGGGGCCTTCACTAGGGGATGGGGATATCAGGTGACTCGCGGCACGCGATTGGTTCGAAATTTCGGAAGAATTGGCAGACGTAGATCCACGGCCCGGATCTGGCTGATTCTCACGACGACACTCGCCCTGCTCCTCTCCCTTTCCGCCACCCAGACCGCGCTCGCGGCGGCCACCCCCGCCCCCGGTCACCTGGTGAAGCCCCAGAAGGACCGCTCGGTCCCGGTCACCCCCGTCCACGGACACGCCGTCCCCGCGACCCGCATGCCGTCCTGGAACCCGAAGACCGCCTGGCCGGCGGCCGGAGCCGCCGACACCACTCTCGCGGCCAAGACCCGCGCCGGCCGCCTCCCCGTCACCGTCACCCCCACGGGCCCGCACCACGCCCCCGCCACGACGAAGCTCCACATCTCCCTGCCCGGCCGGCAGGCGGCCCAGAAGCTGGGCCTGCCCGGCGTCCTGCTCACCGTCCGGCCCAGGAGCGCCACCCCCGGCGGCAGCGCCCAAGTCGCTCTGGACTACTCGGCGTTCAAGGACGCGTACGGCGGTGACTGGGCCACCCGCCTGCGCCTCGTCCA
This sequence comes from Streptomyces saintjeani, assembly GCF_055409605.1. Taxonomy (NCBI): domain Bacteria; kingdom Bacillati; phylum Actinomycetota; class Actinomycetes; order Kitasatosporales; family Streptomycetaceae; genus Streptomyces; species Streptomyces saintjeani. The sequence continues at coordinate 5,843,247 of NZ_CP189624.1, forward strand.
GCTCCCCGCCTGCGCCCTGACCACCCCGGCCGCCCCCCACTGCCGCACCCGCACTCCGCTGCCCTCGGCCAACGACGCGCGCCACGAGCAGGTCACCGCGACCGTCCAGGTACCCCGCACGACCGCGTCCCCCCTGGTGCTCGCGGCCGTCGCCGCGGCGACGGGCGGCGGCGGAAGCTACGCGGCCACCTCCCTCGCCCCCTCGGGACAGTGGTCGGCCGGCGGCTCCAGCGGCGCGTTCAGCTACTCGTACCCCGTCCCCGTCCCGGACGTCCCCGGCAGCCTCGCCCCGAGCGTCTCCCTCGACTACAGCTCCCAGGCCGTGGACGGACGGACCTCCTCCACCAACGCCCAGTCCTCCTGGATCGGCGACGGCTGGGACTACGCGCCCGGCTTCGTCGAGCGCGGCTACGCCTCCTGCGCCGACGACACCGCGAACGGCAGCCCCAAGACCTCCGACGAGTGCTGGTCGGACGACGCCGACTCGCTCACCCTGTCCCTCAACGGCTCCTCCAACACCCTCGTCCACGACGACGCCACCGGCACCTGGCACCCGCAGGACGACAACGGCGAGAAGATCCAGGTCAGGACGGACACCGTCAACGGCGACAACGACAACGAGTACTTCGTCGTCACCACCGCCGACGGCACCCAGTACTACTTCGGCCTCAACCGCCTCCCCGGCTGGACCACCGGCGCCGCCACCACCAACTCGGTGTTCACCGCCCCCGTCTACGGCAACGACACCGGCGAACCCTGCCACGCCGCGACCTTCGCCGCCTCCTGGTGCCAGCAGGGCTACCGCTGGAACCTCGACTACACGGTCGACCCGCACGGCAACGCCATCAGCTACTGGTACACGCCGGAGACCGGCTACTACGGCCGCGACAACGCGACCACCCCCACGCCCTACACGCGCTCCGGCTCCCTCGCGAAGATCCAGTACGGCCAGCTCGCCGGAAAGGTCTACGACACGGCGTCACCGGCCGCCGCCCAGGTCCTCTTCGACACCGCCGAGCGCTGCCTGCCCGACGCGAACTTCGACTGCGCGCCCGCCAAGATGACGTCCGCCAACGCCACCCACTGGCCGGACGTCCCCGTCGACCAGGTCTGCCCGTCCACCGGCACCTGCGACAACCACGGCCCCGCGTTCTTCAGCAGCCGCCGCCTCACCGGCATCCGCACCCAGACGCTCGTCGCGGGCGCCTACACGGACGTCGACGCCTGGACGCTCGCCCACACCTTCCCGGCCACCGGGGACACCACGACCCCGGCCCTGTGGCTGTCGTCCATCACCCGCACCGGCAAGGACGGCGGCAGCCTCGCCCTGCCCCCCATCACGTTCACCGGACAGGCCCTCGCCAACCGGGTCGACGGACTCGACGGCTACCAGCCGATCACCCGCTACCGGATCACCAAGGTCACCACCGAGTCCGGCGGCACGACCACCGTCAACTACACGGGTCCCCAGTGCCACCGCACCGGCACCCCCGTCCTCCCCTCGGCCGCCGACACCAACACCCTGCGCTGCTACCCCCAGTACTGGACGCCGCCGGGCCAGACCTCCCCGCAGCTCGACTGGTTCAACAAGTTCGTCGTCACCTCCGTCACCGAGCAGGACGCGACAGGCGGCGGACTCCCCGTCCAGACCACCTACAGCTACCTCGGCGACCCCGCCTGGCACTACAACGACGACCCGCTCACCCAGGCCAAGTACCGCACCTGGAACCAGTGGCGCGGCTACGGCCGGGTCGAGTCCCGCACCGGCACCTCACCCGGCACGCTCACCCTCTCCCGGCAGACCTACTTCCGGGGCATGGACGGCGACAAGACGTCCACCGGCACCCGCTCCGTCACTCTCGACGCCGCGATCGGCGCCGACTCCCAGAAGGACTCCGACTGGCTGACCGGCCAGGTCTTCGAGGCCCAGTCCTACAACGGCGACGGCGGCGCGCTCCTGTCCGACGGCGTCACCGACCCCTGGACCTCGGCGGCGACGGCCACCCAGACCCGTACGAAGACCGGTCTGGACCCGCTCGTCGCGCGCCGCACCAACATGCAGCGCGCCCGCAGCGTCACCACCAAGGCCGACGGCACCAAGCAGACCACCGAGATCGACTACACCCTCGACCCCGCGACCGGCCTGCCCACCGCCGTCGACGACCAGGGCGACACCTCCACCACAGCCGACGACACCTGCACCCGCACCTGGTACGCCAAGGACGCCTCCGGCGCGACCCTGCCCGCGCCCCGCCGGGTCCAGGAGGTCTCCGTCTCCTGCGCGACCACCCCCACCTACCCGAAGAACCTGGTCAGCGACGACCTCACCTTCTTCGACGGCTCCACGGACAACACCGCGCCGCCCACCAAGGGCGACGTGACGATGGTCCAGAAGGCCGACTCGGTCGCCGCCGACGGCACGGCCCACTACATCACCGCGCTGAAGACCGGCTACGACTCCTACGGCCGCGAACACACCGAGACCGACGCGGACGGCCGTACCACCACCACCGACTTCACCCCCGCGACCGGTGCCTCACCCACCTCCGTCAAGGTCACCCGCCCCCAGGTCACCGGCCAGACGGCGGCCTTCACCACCACCTCCACACTCGACCCGGCACGCGGCACCGACCTGAAGACCACGGACGCGGCGGGCTACGCGACCAACAGCACCTACGACCCGCTGGGCCGCCTCACCGCCGTATGGAACCCGGGGTTCGCCACCACCGCGAACCCCAACACCAAGTACGCCTACGACCTGAACCCGAGCGCTCCCTCGACGGTCACCACCCAGAGCCTCCAGGACGACAACACCTACCGGACGTCCATCTCCCTCTACGACGCGCTGCTGCGTCCGCGCGAGACGCAGACGGCGACGGTGGACGGCGGCCGGGTCATCACCGACACGGTGTACGACTCCCACGGGTGGGCGGTCAGCGCGTCGGCCCCGTACTACAACACCGGCGCGCCCTCCGGGACGCTGGTGGACGCCGCCGACAACCAGACGCCGTCCCAGACCGGCACGGTCTACGACGGCGCGGGCCGGCCCACCGCCTCCATCGCCTACCACTTCGCCACCGAGACCTGGCGCACCACGACGGCCTACCCCGGCTCGGACCGGGTGGACGTCACACCCCCCGCAGGTACTACCCCGACGACGACCTACACGGACGCGCGCGGCCGTCTGTCCAAGCTCCTGCGGTACCACGGGACTACCCCCACAGGGGTAGCCGACACCGTCACCTACACGTATGACGCGGCGGGCAACCAGACCGGCCAGGACGACGGCCAGGGCCACGTCTGGAGCAGCGGCTACGACCTCCTCGGCCGCCGCACCACCCAGACCGACCCCGACACGGGCACCTCGACGTCGGCGTACGACAACGCGGGCCAGCTCCTGTCCACCACGGACGCCCGGCACAAGACGATCGGCTACCAGTACGACGAACTGGGCCGCAAGAAGGCCGAGTTCGACCTCACGGGAGGCGTCGACGCGTCCACCACGAACGAGCTCGCCTCCTGGACGTACGACACCCTCAAGAAGGACCGGCCCACCTCCTCCACCCGCTACGTGGGCGGCACCTCCGGCGCGGCGTACACCCAGAAGGTCCTCGGCTACGACAGCCACGGCTGGGTCCAGGGCACCCAGCTCGTGATCCCCTCCACCGAGGGCGCGCTCGCCGGGAACTACACGAGGTCCAACCACTACAAGCTCACCGGCACCCTTTCGGAGTACTCCGAAGGTCTGCCCACGACGGTCACCCTTCCAGGGGAGACCGTCAGCTACACCTACGACAAGTACGCGCGCCCCATCGCCGTCGCGGGTGACATCAACGGCTGGGAGTACGTCCGGGACCTGAAGTACACCGAGTTCGACGAACCCTCCCAGTTCACCTACGGGGTCGACGGCAACTTCGCCCAGCAGACCCTGGCGTACGACGACCAGACCCACCGCCTGACCGGCTCGACCGTCACCACCAAGTCCGGCGCGGCCATCTCCGACCAGACGAAGTACGCCTACCAGCCCTCCGGCAACATCACGAAGATCACCGACAAGCTGGAGACCGGCACCACCGACACGCAGTGCTACTCGTACGACTGGGCGCAGCGCCTCAGCGCGGCCTGGACGGCGAAGGACGACTGCGCGGGGGCGCCCGGCGCGGCCACGGTGGGCGGCCCCTCGCCGTACTGGCAGAGCTGGACGTACGACGCGACCGGCGCGCGCAGGAGCCAGGTCGATCACGACGTCACCGGTGACTCCCCCCACGACACCACCGCGACGTACACCCCCGTCACCGCCGGCCAGGGTCCCGCCCACGCGGTGTCCCAGGTGGCGAAGACCGTCCCGGCGGACGCCACGTCCAACACCACGAACACCTACGGGTACGACGCGAACGGCAACGTCACCACCCGCACGACCCGCGCCGGCACCGACACCCTCACGTACGACGACGAGGACAACCTCACCGACCTGTCCTCGACCGGGACGGCAGCCGACACGACCTACCTGTACGACGCCGACGGCACCCTCCTGCTGCGCCACGGCCCGGACACCACCACCCTCTACGCCGGCGACGAGGAACTCACCCTCAAGAAGGGCGCCACCAGCGCCGACGGGCTCCGGTACATCTCCATCGCCGGTGAGACCGTCGCCACTCACTCCTCCGACGGCCACCTCACATACCTGATCCCCGACCACCAGGGCACCGGCACCCTCGCCGTCGACTCCCAGACCCAGGCGGTCACCCGGCGCCAGTTCAAGCCCTTCGGGGAGGCCAGGGACCAGAGCGGGGCGTGGGTCGGGCAGCGCGGGTTCGTCGGGGGTGCGCAGGACGACAACACGGGGCTGACGCATCTGGGGGCGCGGGAGTACGACCCGTCGATCGGGCGGTTCCTGAGTCCTGACCCGGTGCTGGACAGTGGGGCGCCGCAGACGTGGAACGCGTACGACTACGCCGCCGACTCCCCGGTGACTCTGTCCGACCCGTCCGGGCTGTGCCCCGCCGACCTGTGCGGCATCGGGTACCCCATCGGGGGTACGGGGACCGGCCCGAACAACCCCGTCCGCTACATCACCGACGGTCCCGTCGACCCGGGTGGCCCCAACCACGCCACCTGCCATCACGGACGCTGCTCCGACGGGCACGCCTACGGGGCCAGCGGCGGGAACATCAGCAAGAAGACGTACGACCCGCAGGCCGAGGCGCGTGCGGTCGCCCGTGCGAAGTCCACGGCGAACGCTGCGGCTGCCGCTGCGAAGAAGCAGGTCACCGGGCTCAAGCACCAGCTTTTGAACCTCGTCGCCGATGTCCTCGGTGTCACGGACGCCTACAACTGCTTCACCAAGGGCGACGTGATGGGCTGCCTGAACACGGCTCTCACCGCTGTCCCCTGGGGCAAGGCGTTCAAGGCCATCAAGGTCGGCGTCGAGGCCTTCAAGATCTGGCGGCAGCTGGACCGGGCGTTCACGGCCGTCAAGGACGCGGAGGAGGCGGCGCGGGTCGCGGAGGACGTGGCCCGCAGCGAGCGGGCGATGGCCGACGCCGGGCGGGCCGAGAGCGCCGGGGGTGACGCGGAGGCCGCCGCGAGCTGCGAGGTCCACAGCTTCACACCCACCACCCCGGTCCGCCTCGCTGACGGGTCGGCGAAACCGATCAGCAAGGTGAAGACGGGCGACAAGGTCCTTGCCACGGACCCCCAGACCGGCGTCACCTCACCGGAACCGGTCCAGAAGGTCATCGTCACCCGCAACGACCACGACTTCACGATCCTGACGCTGGCTGTGGCACCGGTCCGGGGGCCGCCCTCGTCCGGCGACAACTCCGGCAAGTCCCAGACGCTGACGACGACTTGGCATCACCCCTTCTGGGATGCGGGGCGGCAGCGGTGGGTCGACGCCCACGATCTGACGCCGGGGACGAAGCTCCGCCAGCCCGACGGGTCGGTTGTGGTGGTGGCGGGGGTGCGGAACTTCCACCGGGGCGGGGTCACCTATGACCTGACCGTCGGGAAGCTGCATACGTACTATGTGCTGGCAGGCGGTACTTCCGTCCTTGTTCATAACTGCGGTGAGCAGGTATATGAGGCCGGAGGGAAGCATGGGCGAGAAGCTCGCGGAAGTTCACGTGGTGAGAACAGTGCGGAACCTGCGGATGGGCAGGGTGCGCTTGATAATTCGGTGCAGATCAAGGCGACTTCCCCGCGTCGTGTTGGGATCGACCCCAGTAATGGCGACCGTGTGATCCTCGACCGTACTGGTGAGGTTCAGTGTGGATGCACAGTGGAAGGAGGGACGAATGATGTTTTCCACGGGCATGTGAGGACGGACATAAATTCTGACCCCGGGATGCAGCAGGCGCGTAATGCCTTGCGTCGAGGGTTGAAGGCAGGAGATATCCAGGAGCCATGACGGCCAGAGGTGTAAATGATCCGAATGAGACTCGCATCAAAAAATTGACGGACCTTAAGAGTGGCGACACAGGGCGGGCGACTCGTGCTCTCCTGTATCTCACCTACGAGGATCCGGATCGAAAATGGCTGGAAAGTCTTCTGCTTGAGCAGCTACGGGAGGATACTGATCCTCAGTTGCGTTCACTGGCGGTAACGTGCATGGGGCATATTGGAAGGATGCGCGGGATTGTCGGAAGTCAAATAGTTGATTGCCTGGAGGGGCTTCTAGGCGATTCGATGCTGGGAGGGATTGCCGAGGACGCCTTGGGTGACATTAGGTTTTTTGCTCAGATGGAGTGAGAGCAAGGGTGGCTTCAAGTTCCCGGTGGGCACGGCCGTGCCGCCGACTTCCGTGACCTAATCCTCACGGAGGACGAATCGGCCGCGCCCGCGTAACTGCGGTTCGACGACGTGGGATCCGGCGCGCTCCAGGTCCGGCTACTGGCCTACGGCTACTCGGCGTTCGCCGCCAGACGCCAGCCCGAAGCCATCGGCGTCATCGGCGGAACCGGCCTCATCGCCCCCGCACTCTGACCCCCGGAAAGCAAAGCAGAGCCGGGAACAGACGGTGGCCCCTGGATCGAACCGCTCCAGGGGGCCGCCGGGGGGACCGTCCGCCTTGCTGCCACGGGGGAAGGCAGACAAGGCGGGCGGCCGTTTCATGGGGCGGGGATCACCCGCCGCCGTGCGCGATGCTCCATACCAGACACCGGCCCGACACGGCCAGCACCGTCAGGTACACGACCGTCAGCCACCGCTCACGACGACCACCCCCACTCTCCAGGTGCTCCAGATGCCCGAGCAGACAGACCACCGACCGCGCCAGACGCCGCGCGTGCGCGAACTCGCGGGGAAACGCGCCGTCCCCCACTGCGTCGAGCCGCCGCCGTGCCTTCCCGATGCCCGCCCACGCCGTCACCACGGCCGCATCGTCCTGCGGGCACTCCAGCGTCACCCGCCCGACCTCCGGGATCAGCACCATGAGGTGCCCCGGTACATCAGGACCAGGGTCTCCAGTTCATCGACCGTCGGCACCCCGGCATCCTCCGCGAGGCCCCGCGCCGTCGTCGCGCGCATCGTCTCCCCATCCACCGGAAGCGACTCGTACCCGCTCACAGCCACTCCCCCCTCGACCGCGCGTTGGCCACGGACACACCCGCACGCAGCGCCTCCCCACCGGACACCGGCCGCAGCAACTCCCGGCGCGCGTCCCACTCGACACCGCCCCCGACCGGACGCACCTGCACGTACGGGCCGACGAACCCCGTCACCCGCCCGACCTTCCCGCTCCCCGTGTCCTCGACGGTGTCCCCCAACCGCACGACCACCGCCGCCGCACCGTCCCCGGACGCTTCCGGGACCGACCCGCCACGCTCACTCCGCGCACCCATCAGGCCACCCCCTCAGTACCGATCACACGGCGGTCCAGATCGACCCCGAAGCCAGCCGTCAGAACCAGCGCGAACCGCCACCGTGCCTGCCGCTCCCGCTCCCAGGAACGCTCAGCCTCCAGAGGGCGACGTCATGGGCTGCTTCAGCACAGCCTTCACCGCAGTCCCTTGGGGCAAGGTGTTCAAGGCCATCAAGGTCGGGGTGGAAGCGTTCAAGATCTGGCGCCAGCTCGATCGGGCGTACACGGTGGTGAAGGATGCGGAGGACGCGGCTCGGGCCGAGAGCGCGGGGGGTGATGCGGGGGCTGCGGCGGCCATGTCCGGCTTCGGTGGTGCGGGTCTGCAACGGGATCTGTTTCCAGGAGGGGGTTTCCCGGCTCGGGTGCGGTGTCGGATTCCCGTCATGTGACCCGTTCCACACCCCAACCCCGTGATGCTTTCCGGTCGTTCGTCGCTGGACACAGTGAGGGCCGCGTCGCGGACCGGCGGCCGGGGCGGTCCCACGGGGGTGGGCCGCGCGGGCGTCGCCCTCGGACTTCGGCATCAACGGGGACTTGTTGTGGGGCAGGGTGGGGAACCCCGGCGCCCTCAGGCGGCGTTCGACGGGGAGCTCGGGGTGGCCGTCGCCCGTGCCCAGGAGGGCGATGAGGTGGCGTTCGGGGTTGTCTATCGGATCGTGCAGCCCGGGTTGCTCGGGTATCTGAAGGGGATCGTCGGCGACGAGGCCGAGGACGTCGCCTCCGAGGCATGGCTGGAGATCGCCCGCGATCTGGGGCGGTTCCGGGGGGACGGGGCCGGGTTCCGGGGGTGGTCCGCGACCATCGCGCGGCATCGGGCGCTCGATCATCTGCGCCGCATGAAGGTACGTCCCGTACGCGGCGGTTCGCTGGAGGACGTCGACCCCGTCGCCCCGCACGACACGTACGACGAAGTCGCCGAGGCCCTCTCCACGGAGCGCGCCCTCACCCTCGTCCGGATGCTGCCGCCCGACCAGGCCGAAGCCTTACTCCTGCGCGTCGTCGTCGGCCTCGACGGTCCCGCCGCCGCCCGCGTCCTAGGCAAGCGCCCCGGCGCCGTACGCACCGCCGCACACCGCGGACTCCGCCGCCTGGCAAAGGAGTTGGGCATCGAATGACCGACCTCCCGCGCCTCCTCGCCGACGCGCTGACCCTTCCCGACCCCGACATCGACGCGGAGACCGAGGCGCTGGCCGCGTTTCGGGTGGCGCGGGATTCGGGGGCGTTGTGTGCGCCTACCCGGCGGTGCGACGACCGGCGGCGGGAGGACGACGGGGTGTCGTAGACCGGGTGACTCCGCGTGCGGGGTGGTTCGCTTCCGCACGGACTCGAAGGCGGAGGCAAGGGCCGACCGGCGGTGATTCCGGCATGGCGGGCTCTGTCGAAGTGGACTTAGACGGAATACGTCGTAGTCGAGATGTACGGAGTCCGGATGCCGAGGAACCTGCCGGTCAAGCCCGACGACGTGGTCGGCCGGGAGCGGGAGTGGGGGCTGCTCGCGGAGTTCCTCGTCGATCCGGACCCGGCGATGCGGCTCGGGATCGTGTCGGGTCGGCGGGCTGTACGTGACCGCAGTCCGGGAAGAGGGGCGGCTGCCCGCGATCCGGCGGTTCAGCGACGCTGTCGCCGCGCACGCGGGGCTGCGGGCGGGGAGCCTCCGGCTGACCGACTGGCGGGACGTCCTGTCCAACGCCCTTGACGTGACCGCCCGTTCGGAGCGTTCGCTGCTGGTGATCGACGAGTTGCCGTACCTGCTCCAGCACTCGCCCGAGATCCCGGTTCAGCAGCTCTACGACGAGCGCCAGCGGGGGGTGGTCGGCTGGCCGGGGCCGCGGCTGATCCTCTGTCGCTCCGCGATGAGCGTCATGCGCGAACTGCTGTCCGGGACCGAGCTGCTCCGGGGCCGCGCGGTGGTCGACCTGCGGCTCGGCCCGTTCGGCTACCGGGACAGCCGGAACTTCTGGGGGATCACGGACCCGCTCACCGCGCTGAAGGTGCACGCGGTCCTCGGCGGCGCCCCCGGCTACCGTCCGGTGGCGGGCCGCCCGCATCCGGACGGCGGCTTCGGCACCTGGCTCGGCCGCACCCTCCTCGACCCGGGCCGGGCGGTGTACTCGCGGACCGAGACCGAGTACCTGCTGCGCGAGGACCCGAGGATCACCCGGCACACGCTGTACTACGACATCCTCACCGCGATCGCGAACGGCGCCACCACCCCCAGCAAGGTCGGCGCCGCCCTGGAGCGTCCGCGCAACGCCGTCGCGCACCCGCTGGGCGTGCTGGAGTCCACCGGCTGCATCCGCCGTGAGCAGGACGTCCTGCGTGCCCGGTACCCCGTCATCACCCTCGCCGACCCCGTCATCCGCTTCAACCAGCTCATCACCCTCCCGCAGGCCGCCCCGACCTTCAACTCCAAGATCCTCGGCCCTCACTTCGAGGACCTGGCCCGCGAGTTCACCCGCCGATACGCCCACTCCCTGCTGCCCGGAGGCCTTCCCGGACCGGTCGGCACCACCGAGGTCGCCGACCCGGCCGCCCGCACGAAACACGAGGTCGACGTCATCGCCCTCGCCGTCGGCGAGCGGCCCCAGGCTCCCCGCGCGAGGATCGCCCTCCTCGGCGAGGCCAAGGCGACCGCGGCTCGCCGGCGGACCGGGGATCTGGAGCGGCTGGAGCGGATCCGTACGCTGCTCGCGGAGCTGGGGTACGACATCGGCGCCGCCGTTCTGGCGCTGTACTCGCTGCACGGGTTCTATCTGGACCTGGTCGAGGCGGCCGGTCGGCGTGGTGACGTACTTCTTGTCGATCTGCCCGCTCTCTACGGTGGCTGAAACAGGCGACGACATGGACGGCGACTTGAACCGAAAGGTGACGGTGATGTGGTGATCACCGACGATGCGGAGGGAAAGGCCCCAGCCGGAGAGCTAGCCTCTGCGTATGTCTGGGAGCCGGTTCGGTCTGTTGAGCCTCCGTATTGATGCGCTCTACTGTCTGCTCGTCGGGCTGGTGATCGCTTCGACTGCGCATCTGACGGCGGATACCGTCCAGTTGCCGGCACTCGTCGTCGTCAGCATCGGTGTGGCTACCGTGCTGTGGGCCGGCGTCGTGTGGTGGCTCAGCCTTCGTCCCCTGGCGGGGAGCTTGCGTCTCGTACTTGTAGCGAATGCACTTGCGGCGTGTGTACTTGCTGCGGTGTCTGTGGCCGCAGCAAGTGTGCTTGTCCTGCTCACCCTTGCGGCGATTGCGATTGATGTCGCTGCTTTCGCGGGCAGTCAGATCGTTGCGCTCAGACGACTGGCGCGCGAAGTGACCTGACCGGTCAACGCGGGTGCAGCCAGGTTGCGTAAGTTCGACCGTCGCCGCTCCCACGACGAAGTCCGCACCGGACCCGGTCGAGGCGGCCGAAACAGGCGACGACCGGGGTCGCCACCCCCCACAGGAGAGACCCCGGCCGTCGTTGTACGGGTCGCGCGGCGGCCCGTGTTCTGTACAGCGTCGGGAGAGCGGTTTCTGTCACACCGGCGTGGACGGGGCGCGGATGGAGGTCGTAACGTGCCTTTCGCGCCAGGGAGCGGGGTGGGTGACCGACCGTCTCGTCCAGGGATCTTCGGTGGCGCGAATCAGACGGACTAGAGACCAGGGTGCCGGGGTGCTGGGGGACGACGCGGAGCTGACTGCCGCGGTGCTCGGTGCGCAGGGCGGGGACGAGGACGCGTTCCGGGCCGTGTACCGCGCCGTGCACCCTCGGCTGCTCGGGTATGTGCGGACCCTGGTGGGGGAGGCGGACGCGGAGGACGTGACGTCCGAGGCATGGTTGCAGATCGCCCGGGACCTGGAGCGGTTCAGCGGCGACGCCGACCGGTTCCGGGGGTGGGCCGCGCGGATTGCCCGTAACCGTGCTCTCGATCACATCCGGATGCGGGGGCGCAGGCCCGCCATCGGCGGCGACGAGACCGAGCTGACCGGGCACGCCGCCGAGTCGGACACCGCGGGGGAGGCCATCGAGGCGCTCGCCACCGGCCGTACGCTCTCCCTGATCGCGCGGCTTCCGCAGGACCAGGCCGAGGCCGTCGTGCTGCGGGTCGTGATGGGGCTCGACGCGAAGACCGCCGCCGAGACGCTGGGCAAGCGCCCCGGCGCCGTACGGACCGCCGCGCATCGCGGACTGAAGAAGCTCGCCGAGCTGATCGGGGAGGATCCCGGCGCCTCGGGCGTGCTCGACGCGCTGCCGCAGCAGTCGGGGCCGGGTGTGACGCATGCGTGCGCGCGGACGCAGAAGGACATGTGATGGCCGACGAGCAGTACAGGTGGCTGGACTCCGACACGGCGGAACGGCTGCTGAGCGGACAGTCGCCCGACGTCGTCGAGCCCGCGGACCGGGAGCGGGCGGCGCGTCTCGCGCACACGCTCGGCTCGCTGACGCCGGCCGCACCGCAGGACGGTGCGGAGCTGCCGGGCGAGGCCGCAGCGCTGGCCGCGTTCCGCAAGGTGCGCGCGGAGCGGGTGACCGAGGGGGGCTTCGCCGGGGCGCCGGTGGGGGACGCCGGTGAGGTGGGGGACGTTGTCCAGCTCGGGGTGCCTGTCGTGTCCGCCGGGGTGTCGCGGCGGCAGCGGGCGGCCCGGTTCGGGCTCGCCGCTGTGCTGGCGCTGGGTGTCGCGGGGGGTGCGGCCGTGGTGGCCGGGGTCGGGTCCGGGGGGTCGGGTACGCCCGAGCCGGGGGCGACCGTGTCCGCCGCTGCCACGCCTACGCCCGAGGAGTCCCAGGGGGGTACGCCGGTGCCTGCGCCGGGGGTCAGCGCCGAGGGCGTAGTACCTGACGGTGGGGGGGCCGGGGGTACTACGGGGGGAGGCCCGTCCGGCGGGGCCGGTGGATCCGCCGTGTCCGGGGGGTCCGGGGCATCCGGGGGGACTACTTCAGGGGGAGACGGCGGGACGGGCGCCCAGGAGAACGAGGCCCTCGACACCACGTGCCGGGACCTCGCGCTGGGGCGTTCCGTGGATAGGGCACGGCGTAGGTCCCTGGAGGGAGCCGCCGGGGGTGCGGCCAAGGTGCCCGCGTACTGCGCGGGGGTACTTCAGGGGGACAAGGGTGACAAGGGCGGGTGGGGCAAGGGGGGTTCCGGCGGCGGCGCGTCCGGCGGGAACGGCGGGAACGGGAGCAGTGGGAACCAGGGGGGCTCCGGAGGGGGCAACGGGGGGAGTACGGGTACGGGGTCGAACGGCGGGTCCAGATCCGGCGGGGGGTCCGGCTCCGGGGGTAGCTCTCAGGGGGGATGGGGCGCGGGGTTCGCGTTCGGGGGGTCTGCCGGGAGTACCAAGGGTGCCTGGGGTGGAGGGGGCGGAGGGGGTAACTCCGGAGGGGGACAGGGCGGTGGGTACGGCGGTGGTCACGGCGGTGGCGGCCACGGCGGCGCGGGCGGCGTCCGTCCGCACGGCGGCGCACAGCTCCTCGCCTAGCCCTGACCTGCTCTTTTCCGGCGTTCAGAAAAAAACCTCCCTGAGGGTGTGACACTTTCCCGCCCCCCGGCGCAGTACCAAGTGAGCCGACTGGTCATCGGCCCTCGCACAGAGCCGGGGTTCCCCCCGTACCTACGGCTCCGTGCACCTGGCGCGGGCGGGACACGTTCCCCCGGTCCCGTCCGCGCTCTTACTTCCACGGGACGACCGCACGCCGCTGAGCCAAGATGGTGCCGAGGCCCACAGTTCAGCGAGAGGCGGCGGCACCATGACGCGCGAGTCGGAGTCCGGACTCCCCATCGAACCGGTCTACGGGCCGGAGTCACTCGAGGGCTGGGACCCGGCCGAGAAGCTGGGGGTACCCGGGGAGTACCCGTACACCCGGGGCGTGTACCCGTCGATGTACACCGGCCGCCCCTGGACGATGCGCCAGTACGCCGGTTTCGGCACGGCCGTGGAGTCCAACGCCCGCTACCGCCACCTCATCGCGAACGGCACGACGGGCCTGTCCGTCGCCTTCGACCTCCCCACGCAGATGGGCCACGACTCGGACGCCCCGATCGCCTCCGGCGAGGTCGGCAAGGTGGGCGTCGCGATCGACTCCGTGGACGACATGAAGGTGCTGTTCGACGGCATCCCCCTGGACCAGGTGTCGACGTCGATGACGATCAACGCCCCCGCCGCGCTGCTGCTGCTGATGTACCAGCTCGTCGCGGAGGAACAGGGCGTCGGCGCGGGCGAGTTGACGGGGACGATCCAGAACGACGTACTCAAGGAGTACATCGCGAGGGGGACGTACATCTTCCCGCCCAAGCCCTCCCTGAGGCTGACCGCCGACATCTTCAAGTACTGCAAGGCCGAGATCCCGAGGTGGAACACGATCTCGATCTCCGGGTACCACATGGCGGAGGCGGGCGCGAGCCCCGCGCAGGAGATCGCGTTCACGCTGGCCGACGGGATCGAGTACGTCCGTACGGCGGTCGCCGCCGGCATGGACGTCGACGACTTCGCGCCCCGCCTCTCGTTCTTCTTCGTCGCGCGGACGACGATCCTGGAGGAGGTCGCCAAGTTCCGTGCGGCGCGCAGGATCTGGGCCCGCGTGATGCGGGACGAGTTCGGCGCGCGGAACCCCAAGTCCCTGATGCTGAGGTTCCACACGCAGACCGCCGGGGTCCAACTCACCGCGCAGCAGCCCGAGGTGAACCTCGTCCGGGTCGCCGTCCAGGCCCTCGGCGCGGTGTTCGGCGGTACGCAGTCCCTGCACACGAACTCCTTCGACGAGGCGATCGCCCTGCCGACCGACAAGAGCGCGCGGCTCGCGCTCCGTACGCAGCAGGTGCTGGCGTACGAGACCGACGTGACCGCCACCGTCGACCCCTTCGCCGGGTCGTACGTCGTCGAGCGGATGACGGACGACGTGGCGGACGCCGCGCTCGAACTCATGGGCAAGGTCGAGGAGTTGGGCGGGGCTGTCGCTGCGATCGAGCACGGGTTCCAGAAGGGCGAGATCGAGCGCAGCGCGTACCGGATCGCGCAGGAGCAGGACGCCGGGGAGCGGGTCGTCGTCGGCGTCAACCGGTTCCGCCTCGACGCGGAGGAGCCGTACGAGCCGTTGCGCGTCGACCCGGCGATCGAGGCGCAACAGGCGCGCAGGCTCGCGGAGTTGAGGGCGGGCCGGGACCAGGGGGCGGTGGACACCGCGCTGGACGCGCTGCGGAAGGCGGCGTCGGGGGAGGACAACGTGCTGTACCCGATGCGGGAGGCGCTGCGGGCGCGGGCGACGGTGGGGGAGGTGTGCGACGCGCTGCGGGAGGTGTGGGGGACGTACGTCCCGACGGACGCGTTCTGAACCGGCGCCGGGCCCTTGGAAGCGCCGGGCACCTCACCCCCGTATGCCGACCTGTGCCGCGTACTCCGCCAGGCCCTCGCGCGTCGGCCCCGACCAGCCGACGTACCCGTCCGGGCGGACGAGGAACACGCCCTCGGGGAGGGTGAGTTCGGTCCAGTCGGGGCCCTGGACGAGGGCGTGGAGGTCGGTGCCGTCGAGGGTGTTCGGGACGCGGTCACCGGCGCGCAGCACCCGTGTCGTCCCCTGTGACAGGCTCGACTCCCGGTAGTTCAGGTCGAGTTGGCGGGTGGACCGGCCGCGCCGCGCCTCGGAGCGGGCGATGGCCGTCGAGAGGCCCAGCATGTCGGCGGCGATCGCCCTGCGCTCCTCCTCGTACGTGTCGAGGAGGTCCGACGGGGCGCCGCGCAGCACCGCGCCGAGTTTCCAGCCGAGGTTGTAGGCGTCCTGGACACTGGTGTTGAGGCCCTGGCCGCCCGCCGGGGTGTGGATGTGCGCGGCGTCGCCCGCGAGGAAGACCCGGCCGGCGCGGAAACGGTCGGCGAGGGCGGTGCGGGGGACGAAGGCCGAGGACCAGGTGAGGTCGGTCGCACCGGACAGGTGGGTGCGGGCGCGCAGGATGGCGTTCACGGTCTCCAGCGCGGCCCTCGCGTCCGTGTCGAGGCCCTGGCCGCCCGTGAGTTGGGCGACGAGCTGGAAGTGGTCCGTGCCCGCGAGAGGGCAGATCGCGAGGAAGCCGGTGCCCTCCTGGGACGGCGGGAACATGTGCCAGTGCGCGCGGCTGAGGCCGGGGATGCGGACGTCCGCGACGACGATCGGGTCGAGGGAGAGGGTCTCGCCGCCGGCCAGACCGATGCCGAGCGCCCGGCGCAGAGCCGAGCGTCCGCCGTCCGCCGCGACGACGTACCGCGCGCGGATCTCCGTACCGCCGGTGAAGGTGACGGTCACGCCGTCCGCGTCCTGCGTGAGGGTCAACGCCTCGTGATCGAAGGCGAGTCGGCCGCCGAGGGCGCGCAGGCGGTCGTACAGGATCTCCTGGGTGCGCCACTGGGGGAGCATCCACGGCGTGGTGAAGCGGGAGCCCTCGTTCTCCTCGACGGGGTCGAACATCGGGCGCTCGCCGAGCTGTTCGCCGTCCTGCCAGGTCATCGTCGTGGGGTAGGGGCCGCCCGCCGCGAGGATCTCGTCCGCGACGCCGAGGTCCTCGAAGACCTCCAGGGTGCGGGGCTGGAGGCCCTTGCCCCGGGAGCCGGGGGAGAGGGCCGGGCCTTTCTCGGTCACCAGGGCGTCTACGCCGCGCCGGGCCAGGTCGATGCCGAGCGTCAGGCCGGTGGGGCCCGCGCCGACGATCAGGACGTCGGTGTGCTGCATGATCGTCTCCTTAACGTTGTTAAGTGCTTACGTCTACGAGAGTGCCCTTAACGACGTTAAGGTGTCAAGCTGTTTCCCGTGACGACCGAACGACGTGCCCCCCTCGACCGCACCCGGGTCGCCGAGACCGCGCTGAGTCTGTTGAACGACGTGGGGCTCGACGGGCTCACCCTGCGGGCCATCGCCAAGGAGTTGGACGTCAAGGCGCCCGCGCTGTACTGGCACTTCAAGGACAAGCAGGCGTTGCTCGACGAGATGGCGACCGTGATGTTCCGGCGGATGGAGGCGGGGATCGTCCTCGACGCGGGGGATTCCTGGCGGGACCGGATCCGGGGGGCGTGCGTCGCCCTGCGGGCCGCGTTGTTGTCGTACCGCGACGGGGCGAAGGTGTTCAGCGGGTCACGGTTCACCGGGACGCAGCACGCGGGGCGGATGGAGGAGAACCTGCGGTTCTTCCTCGACGCCGGGTTCTCGCTGGCCGACGGGGTGCGGGCGTACACCACCGCTACGAGTTACACCGTCGGGTTCGTGATCGAGGAACAAGGCGTCGTACCCCTCCCCGGGGAGCGGCGGGAGGGGTACGACGTGGAGGAGCGGGCGCGGCGGATGGCGGAGTTTCCGCTGGCGGCGGCTGCGGGGGCGGAGATCTTCGCCGACTACGACCGGCACTTCGCGGAAGGGCTGGAGATCGTCATCGACGGGGTGGCAGCGCGGTACGGAAAGAGTTAGCGCGCCTTCAGCAGCGCCGTACGCAGTTTCGGTGTGAACGGCTTCTCGATGAACCGGTAGATCAGGTACGCCAACCCCAGCATCCCCCCGATCGTCAGGAAGAACGTCGGGATCGCCGGGATGTCCAGCTTCCTGTGCAGAGCCCAGATCACCACCCAGCCCAGGTGTTCGTGCAGCAGGTAGAACGGGTACGTCAGTGCCCCCGCGATCGTCAGCCACTTCCAGTTCGCCCAGTTCAGCCAGCCCAGGGCGATCGCCGCCACTGCGATGAAGCCGAACGCGACGATCGCCACGATGCCGAACGTCGTGCGGTGGGCGAACGCGTTGGGGTCGGCGGCGTTCCAGAGGTCCTTGACCGCGTAGTGCTGGCCGATGAGGAAGCCGGCGGCGGCGAGGCCCCAGGCGTAGATGTCGCGGCGGTCGCGGTGGACGAGGTAGAGGCCCATGCCGCCGATGAAGTACGGGGCGTACTCGGGCATGACGACCAGGTCGAGGAACGGCAGGTGCGACGCCTGGGCGATCGGGATGGCGAAGAGCCAGCCGATCGAGAACTTCAGGACGCGGCGGCGGTTGGCGCCGGGGATGACGACGAGGAGCGCGAAGAGGGCGTAGAACCGGATCTCGACCCACAGCGTCCAGCACACGCCGAGGACCCGCTCCGCGCCGATCGGCTGTTGCAGGAGCGTGAAGTTGATCAGCGCGTCGCTCGGCGAGACCCCCTTGAAGGGGACGGCCGGCAGCGCCATGACGACGATGAGCAGGGCGACCGCGAACCAGTACGCCGGCATCAGCCGCGAGACACGGGACGCGAAGAACGACTGGAGGGACCGGCCCCAGCCGCTCATGCAGATCACGAACCCGCTGATGACGAAGAAGACCTGGACACCGAGACAGCCGTACGTCGCGAACTGGTGCAGCGTCGGGAACTCGGTCTTCGGCGAGGCACCCCACGACGTGGAGACCTGCGCGCCGCGCCCCGCGTAGTGGTACATGGCGACCATGAGCGCGGCCACGAGCCGCAGCCCGTCGAGGGCGCGCAGCCGGTTCTCCCGGGGAGGCTTGGGTGCGGCTGTCGGCTCCGCCGGGGACTCCGTGGTTCGTACGGCCGTCTCGGTCACGCTGGTATCCCTCGTACGGGAGAGGTGGTCATGGGGGATCGTAGGGCGCCGGGTGGGCACGTCTGTGCGAGGAACGGACCGTGCGTCCACTCGTCGCCGAATGTTCATCCCGGCGCCCCGCTCGGTTACTTCTGCACGGACTTCTTCAGCGCGCGGGCCCGCCGTACGACCCTGCGCGCGGTGGCGTTGCGGGGCAGGAACGCGAGGCGGGCCGGGATGCCGCCGGGCAGGCCGAGCGCGGTGAGGCGGCGGCGGCGGAAGTAACGCTGGGTGCGCGGGGTGAGCCGGGAGGCGAGGTACTTCTCCGCCACGGGCCGCAGGTGCGGGTAGATCTGGGCCTGCATGACGAAGCCCATCGTCTCCAACAGGTCGTCCATGGCGACGGGTTGGTCCTTGCCCTCCAGGTCGGGCAGCAGCGCGTCCGCGAGGATCACCGGCACCCGGTTGCTGTTCTGGAAGGGGACGAGCCGCTCCAGCATCAGCGGTGTGCCGACGCGCGCGACGGGGATGCCGTAGAACTCCTTCGCCGTGAACAGGGCGGTGGAGAAGCAGCCCACGACCAGGGCCGGTTCGGCGGTGGCGAACAGCACCTCCGCGAGGACCGGCGTGTCCAGCACCAGGAGATCCGCGCCGAGTTCCCGCGCGGCGGCCTCAAGTGCCTTGCTGTACCCGGCCGGTGCGGAGGGGTGCGGCTTGAACGCGATCGAGGTGTGCCCCTTGGCGACCGCGCCGCGCAACATCCGTACGTGCAGCTCCTCTTCCTCCTCGACGGTGAGGATGTCGAGGGCGGCGAGGTACTGGCCCAGCAGGAGCGCCGAGTTGGCCGGGAGGCGCGGCAACTCCTCTGCGGTGTCCGTGATTTCGCCGAGCACCTTGAGGAACGCGTCCGTCGGCACGATCTCGGCGGGGACCCCGAACTCCGTGAGCACCAGCGGGACTTCGCCGGGGACCAGGTCCAGGTGCAGCACCCGGCGGACCCGGGTGCCGATCAGCGGGTCGACCTTGTTGCGGGTCGGGCCGTACGTCATCAGGCCGTCCGCGTACACGTCGACCGGGGCGCCGAAGAAGCACGCGGCGATCGCCTGGGCGGGGTTGACCTGGATCGACTCCAGGACGATCTCGATCCGGTCGTCCCCGAGGTCCCACAGCATCCTCAGGTACCGCTCGAAGAGCACGGTGTCGTCGGCGCGCGGCGACCAGGTGCTCGGGTGGAACGGGCTGATCGCGTCGTTCCAGGACAGCACCCCGTCGAACCGGCGGCGCAGCGGCGCGAACCCCGGCATCGCCTCCAACGTGTCCACCGTCTCAGGCGCGCCCGCGTTGTTGCACACCAGCAGCAGCCTGCGGTCCGCCGCCGGGAAGACGTCCGAGTCCATCGCGGCGGCGATGGTCGCGACGCCGTACAGCGTGGAGGCGACGTAGATCTGGGTCGTGCGGGGCATCAGGCAGCCGCCTTCGCTGTCGTGACCTTGCGGCGCAGCCGCCGCAGCTTGGCGGAGCGCTCGATGTCCATGGTGTCGAGCACGTCCGTGAGGAGTTCCTGCGGCAGCCGCTGGATGGCGGCGGCGCTGCGCACCCGCAGCAGTTTGGCCACCGCCGGCTCGAACTTCTCGATCTCCGACAGGTGGTGGGCGATGATCGCGAGGTACGTACGGACCGCCTTCGGCAGCAGCCGGTCGGCGTCCGGGTCCTTCGAGGTCTCCGCGACCACCTGGTCGAAGGCGCGGATGAAGTCCAGCTGGCGCACATCCCCGATCTGCGTCAGGGAGTTGGCGACGCCGCGCCGGTAGAAGATGCCGTGCAGGTCGGCCACCGCGAACGACTCCGCCTCGCGGTGCAGCTTCCAGATCCAGGGCCGGTCCTCGGCGGTGCGCAGCCCGTCCGTGAAGTGCAGCAGACCCTTGTCGACGAGGCGGCGGTGGTAGACGCCGGCCCACGCGTACGGGTAGTCGACCGAGGTCGAGCGGTCGGCCGGGAGGATCGAGTCGCGAGGGTCCAGGACGACGTTGCGGCGGCCCTCGGGATGGCGGAAGATCGCGCGGGCGCGGGCCGTCGTCTGCACATGATCGACGCGGACGAAATCACAGCCGAGTTTCTCGATCGAATCGACCAATTCGGCCAGAAAACCGCGTGCGTACCAGTCGTCGCCGTCCAGGAACGTCAGATATTCACCGCGCGCCACATTCAGTCCGTTATTACGGGCGGTGGCCAGTCCGCCGTTCTTCTCGGGGCGGACGACCTGCACCTGGGAGACCTTCGAAAGGATCTCGGCCGCGCGTTCCAGAACAGCCGCGGTGTCGTCCTTCGACTTGTCGTCGACAAGGACGAACTCGAAATCCTCGCGCGCGTTCGCCTGGAGGCTTCTGAGGGTGTCCAGTACGAGGTGCTGCACGTTGTAACAGGGCACGATCACGGAGAGCTTGGGCACCTGAGTGAGCCTAGGAGGCGGCGCGGCGGGAGAAGCGTCCGGAAGCTGTACGGGCGGTGAACTCGATGCGTCGGGAATGTGCATCCTGGCTGCTTTCCATGATTCCACGGCCCAGTTGGCCGCTCGGTAGGGTGCTGTTCACTTTTTGTTGAGTCTTGGTTTTCGCGATGCCGGATTTTGCCTTACTAGTCTCTCGTGCTGTGCCACCACGTACTTCGACACCCCTCAAGATCGCTGTCCTCGCGGACTCCGACACTCGCTGGAAATGGGGAGCCCGCACCGCCCGGCGCATAGCTCCCGACAGCGGCCGGGACCCCATTCTGGACGGTTATCTGCTGCGCGGACGCGCGACCCCCACACCTCGGCAGCTCGCCGAGGTGGGGATCGCCGCGGACTCGCTGCGCGAGGTCACGGCCGTCGAGTTCCTGCGCGCGATGGGCGCCGAGTCCTACGACGTCCTCGTCCTGTCGCTCGTCGGCGGCGGTGTACAGGCCATGCTCCACGGCCTGAAGCGCGTCTGGGAGGACAAGCCCCGGCCCGTCGTCGTCACCGGGT
The DNA here is from genome assembly GCF_055409605.1 of Streptomyces saintjeani. Classification (NCBI taxonomy): domain Bacteria; kingdom Bacillati; phylum Actinomycetota; class Actinomycetes; order Kitasatosporales; family Streptomycetaceae; genus Streptomyces; species Streptomyces saintjeani. The sequence goes on from NZ_CP189624.1 coordinate 5,864,609, forward strand.
ACGTCGGTGTCGTCTATGAGAAGCTCGCCGACGGCCTCCTCCTGCGGCACGGCGCGGACCTCGTCCTCGCCAACTCCCGCCAGGACGCGGACCGTTTCAAGGCCGTGTACGACGGTGTCGGCGCCGACTCCTCGGCGGTGACCGAAGTCGCCCTGCCGTTCCTGGGGGGTGCGCCCTACACGGGTGAACACGAGCCGTACACCGTGGTGTTCGCCGCGCAGCCCTCCGTGCCGGAGAGCCGCAAGGACCGTACGTACCTGCTGGACCGGCTCGTCCAGCACGCCCGCTTGCACCCGAACCGCGAGGTGCTGCTCAAGCTGCGCTCCAAGCCGGGTGAACACACCACCCACATCGAGGAGTTGCCCTACCAGAAGCTCGCCCAGAGCAAGGACCTGCCGGCCAACTTCCGGCTGGTGTACGGGAACATGGGCGAGGTTCTCGACCGCACCGACCTGCTGGTGACCATCAGCTCCACGGCCGCGCTCGAATCGCTCCACCGCCGTATCCCGACCGTCGTCCTCACCGACCTCGGCATCCGGGAGTCGCTCGGCAACCACCACTTCGTCGGCTCCGGGTGCCTCGCGTCCTGGGAGCAACTCGACGCCGGGCACCGGCCGGTGGCGGACGAGGAGTGGGTGTCGCGGCAGGGCGTCTGCGCCGACGGTTCCTACGAGAACGCCTTCGACGCGGCCCGCGAGCGGATCACGAAGCTGCTCGACCGGTCGGGGCTTCCGCCGCTCCAGCCGTACTACACGCAGGCCACCGCGCCGGGTTACCTCCCCGGCATCCTCGCCCGCCACCACTTGGGCCCCGACGGCACGCCGCTGCCGGGGGCGCCGGCCGCCGACAAGACGCCGGGGCCCGTACGGCAGATCGTGCGGCGCGCGGCGCGGGGTGCCTACCGGCACGGGGTGCAGCGGGTGGCGCCGGTGATCCGGCGGATGGGCGAGCTGTGAGCGGGGTGCCTTCGGCGAACGGGCGCGCTGCGCGGGGCGAGGGCGCTGCCGAGCACCGGCTCGCCCCGGGCGCGGGCCGGCTGACGAGCGCGCCTGCCGCGAGCGGCCGTCTTGCGGTGCCTGCCGGGTCGGTGGCGTCTTGCGAACTCGCGGCGTCTGCCGAATCCGTGGTGCCTGCCGGGTCGGTGGCGCCCGCCGAATCCGTGGTGCCTGCCGAATCCGTGGTGCCTGCCGAACTCGTGGTGCCTGCCGGGTCGGTGGTGCCTGCCGGGTCGGTGGTGCCTGCCGGGTCTGTGGCGTCCGCCGAATCCGCGGCGCCTGCCGAACTCGCGGCGCCCTCCGAATCCGCACAAGGAGTTCAACCCATGTCCAACTCGCAGGCTGAGCAAGGCGGTTCATCTCGCCGGGTGCTCGTCGTGATCCCCGCGCGGGGCGGCTCCAAGGGTGTGCCCGCGAAGAACCTCGCGCCGGTCGGGGGCGTGCCGCTGGTGGCGAGAGCCGTGCGGGAGTGTCTGGCCGCGCGGCTCGTCACCGATGTCGTCGTGTCCACCGACGATCACGGCATCGCCGCCGCCGCGCGCGAGGCCGGGGCCGAAGTCGTGCTGCGGCCCGCCGTCATCGCCGGGGACACCGCGACCTCCGAGGCCGCCGTCCTGCACGCGATGGACGCGCACGAGGCGGCGCACGGTGCGCCCGTGGACGTCGTGCTGCTCGTGCAGTGCACCAGCCCGTTCGTCATCCGCGAGGACGTCGAGGGCGTCGCCGCCGCCGTCGTCGAGAAGGGCGCCGACACCGCCGTGACGGTCGCCGCGTTCCACGGGTTCGTGTGGCGCGAGGAGACCGAGGGCGGGCAGGGCGTCAACCACGACAAGGCGTACCGGCCCCGCCGCCAGGACCGGCCGCAGGACTTCCTGGAGACCGGCGCCGCGTACGCGATGGACGCGGCCGGGTTCCGCACCCACAACCACCGCTTCTTCGGCCGGACCGAACTCGTCCGCACCGACCCCGCACGGGTGTTGGAGATCGACGACCCCCACGACCTCGCGCGCGCACGGGCGTTGGCGCCCCTCTTCGACTCCGAGCGCGCGGGCGGCCTGCCGACCGGCGCCGAAGTCGACGCCGTCGTCATCGACTTCGACGGGACGCAGACCGACGACCGGGTCATGATCGACCAGGACGGCCGGGAGTTCGTCTCCGTGCACCGGGGCGACGGACTCGGCATCGCCGCCCTGCGCCGCAGCGGCAAGAAGCTGCTCATCCTCTCCACCGAGCAGAACCCGGTGGTCGCCGCCCGCGCCCGCAAGCTCAAGATCCCCGTCCTGCACGGCATCGACCGCAAGGACCTCGCGCTCAAGCAGTGGTGCGAGGAACAGGGCATCTCGCCCGAGCGCGTCCTCTACGCCGGCAACGACGTCAACGACCTTCCCTGCTTCGCCCTCGTCGGCTGGCCGGTGGCTGTGGCCAGCGCCCACGACGTCGTCCGGGGCGCCGCCCGCGCGGTCACCGCCACAGCCGGCGGCGACGGAGCGATCCGCGAGATCGCCGGCTGGCTCCTCGGACCCTCGCTCGACACCCTCACCCAGTAAGGAAACACCCCGCCATGAGCACCAACTCCCGTATCCGCAGCTTCGGTTCGCGCGAGGCCGGCCCCGGCCGCCCCGTCTACATCTGCGGCGAGATCGGCATCAACCACAACGGCGACCTCGACAACGCGTTCAAGCTGATCGACGCCGCCGCCGAAGCCGGCTGCGACGCCGTCAAGTTCCAGAAGCGCACCCCCGAGATCTGCACGCCGCGCGACCAGTGGGACATCGAGCGGGACACCCCCTGGGGCCGGATGACGTACATCGACTACCGCCACCGCGTCGAGTTCGGCGAGGACGAGTACCGCAAGATCGACGAGTACTGCCAGGCGAAGGGGATCGCCTGGTTCGCGTCCCCGTGGGACACCGAGGCCGTCGCGTTCCTGGAGAAGTTCGACGTCCCCGCGCACAAGGTCGCCTCCGCGTCCCTCACCGACGACGAGCTGCTGCGCGCGCTGCGCTCCACCGGCCGTACGGTCATCCTCTCCACCGGGATGTCCACGCCGAAGCAGATCCGGCACGCCGTCGAGGTCCTCGGCTCCGACAACATCCTTCTCTGCCACGCCACTTCGACCTACCCGGCGAAGGCGGAGGAACTGAACCTGCGCGTCATCAACACCCTCCAGGCCGAGTACCCCAACGTCCCGATCGGCTACTCCGGCCACGAGACGGGCCTCCAGACCACGCTGGCCGCCGTCGCCCTCGGCGCGACCTTCGTCGAGCGCCACATCACCCTCGACCGCGCGATGTGGGGCTCCGACCAGGCCGCGTCCGTCGAGCCCGGTGGCCTCACGCGCCTCGTCCGCGACATCCGCACCATCGAGGAGTCCCTCGGCGACGGCGTCAAGAAGGTCTACGACTCCGAGCTCGGCCCCATGAAGAAGCTCCGCCGCGTCACCGGCGTCATCGCCGAGGCCGAGATCGCGGACGCCGCGGGCGAGCCCCTCACCGTCTGACCCCTGTGCCCCGCTACGCCTTACGACGGATTGGCCGTACGAGGATGACCCCGCGCGCCGACACGCCCACGACTCTCGCGTTCGTCGAGAGTCCGGTGCAGCTGCTCAATGTCCTGGAGTGGGCGCACGCCCGTGAGTTGGGGGCGGGGCGGGGTGACTCGGCCCACGCTTCCGGCACCGATGGGGTGTCGGGGGCGGGGGGCGAGGATGGGCTTGTGCTGGTTGTGCTCGCTCCCAACGACCCCATGACCCGGGGGCAGTTGAGGCGTATGGCCGAACTCGCCCGGGAGGAAGGGCATGTGGTGCGGTGGGAGGAGGCGCGTGGGGGAACCTCCGCCCCGTTCAAGACAGTCGGGGGGCTGTCCCGGCTGCTGCGCAGGGCTCATCGGGTCGTCATGGGCGATCCCTTCTCCCGGTACGTGCAGTTGTTGCTGACCATCACCAAGGCCACCGAACTCGTCGTCGTCGACGACGGGACCGCCACCATGGAGTTCGTCGGGCAACTCGCCCGTGGGGAACGGCTCGTGCGGTGGCACCGCAAGGGAGGCCGGCCCGGGCCGCGTGACCTCGTCTTTGCGCCGGTGTCCTCCTCCGCCCGGCGCCGGCTCACGCCCTCCGCGCGGCGGCGCGTCGAAGTGTTCTCGGCGATGCCCATCGAGGACGTGCCCGAGGGGGTGCGGATCACGGAGAACGCGTTCGCGTGGACGCGGGGCCGCTTCGGGCCGCCGACCGTCACCAAGGGCGCCGACATGGTCGGAACGTCCCTCGTGGAGACGGGAGTTGTCGACGAGGACCGGTATCTGGAGGCCGTACAGAACCTGGCGAAGACCCACGGTGTGACCCGCTACTTCGCGCACCGCCGTGAGTCCACGGAGAAGCTCCACCGGCTCCAGACCGAGTCCGGCCTGGAGATCGTCCGCCCCGAACTCCCCCTCGAACTCATCGCCCGCCGGGGGCCCATCGGCCGTACGATCCTGAGCTTCCCCTCAACTGTCGTGCACACCCTGCCGATTGCCCTGGTCGGTACGGGCGTCCGGGTCACCGTCTGCGACATCGACCCGAAGTGGCTGACGACCAACGCGTCGCCCCGGGCGCAGGGTTTCCTGTCGGGCGTGACCGGCACGGCGCGGGACGTGCACCGGCTGGCGTCGGTGAACACTGCCTGACGGAGCGTCAGTACAGGTGTTCTGAACGGGAGTTGCCCCTGTGTGGGGCATGTGGCCCCGGCGTGCTCCGTGCGTGTGGCCCGATCGGCGGGTGAGGCCCTGGCCTGCGCCGTCGCTCTTCCGGCGTACACACATGCCATCCCTCGGCCCACGGGCTTGTGTATCCGCGGCCCTGATGTGGATGCTGCCGCGAGGGACGTTCCGTCGGAGGATCGGGGCAGGAGAGCGCATGGACGAGAACGCGCCGGAGAAGTATCCGCGGGAGGGGGTTCCGCTGGGGCGGGACACCGGAGAGGTGCCGGTGGGACGGGCCTACGGCACCGGTGTGGCCCGGTGGCGCGCGCTGTGGTGGCGGGTCCGGGGTGCGCTGCGGTGGCCGGTGCGGAACCGTGGGTGACCCCTTCGTGAAGTCCGGCGACGTCGTGTCCGTCGTGATGGCCGCGTCCCGGCTGGTCATGGGGATCTCGGCGCGGGCGCTCGCCGAGGTCGACGAGTCCTTGTCGCTGGCCCAGTTGCGGACGCTGGTCGCGCTGGAGGGGTGCGGGCCGGTCAAGTTGGCTGTGCTGGCCGAGGTGTTGGGCGTGAACTCCTCCACCGCGCTGCGGTCCGTGATGCGGCTGGAACAGGTCGGGCTGGTCGATCGCCGGGCCAGCGAGGTCAGCCGCCGGGAGGTCGTCCTGCGCCTCACCGGGCGCGGCGAGGATCTCGTACAGCGGGTCCTGGACCACCGCCGCCGCGAGGTGGAGAAACTCGTCGAGGGGGTACCGCCGGGGGTGCGGGCGGGGTTGGTGGAGGGGCTGCGGGTGCTGCTGGAGACGGCGGGGGACAGGTCGATCGTGATTCCGGGGGCGGCGGAGGAGTTCAGGGAGGGGGCGGAGTGAGGGAGTGGGGTGGTGAGTCGGGGCGGCGAGGGGGTGAGTACGTGAGCGGCGAGGGGGTGGGTGCGGGTGGTGAGTACGTGAGCGGCGTGGGTGCGGGAGGCGTGCGCCGGGTGCCGCAGAGCTGGCCGCTTCGCTGAGCCGCCGCACGGCCTCGCGCCCCCTACCCCTTTCTCGCCAGCAGGATCGCCCTCGGTCTGTTCGCCCCCTCCGGGGGTTCCAGGATGCAGTGGGCCTCGACCAAGAGGCCCGCTTCCGTGAGGAGTTGGGCGAAGCGGGTCGGGTCGTGCCAGTGGTAGTCGAGGGTGATGTCGTGGCCGAAGCGTTCCGTGATGCGCAGGCGGGTGGTGGTGCTGTCGATCTGGAAGCAGAGGAGGGCGTAGCCGCCGGGGACCAGGACGCGGCTGAACTCCTTGCACAGGGCCGGGAGTTCGGAGTCCGGGACGTGGATGACCGAGAAGAGGGAGAAGATGCCGCCCAGGGTCTGGTCCGGCAGGTCCAGCGCGGTCATCGAACCCACGTGGAAGCGGAGGCCGGGGTGGGTCCGGCGGGCCAGCGCCACCATCCGGGGGGAGAGGTCGACGCCGAAGACCTGGAGGCCGAGGTCGCGGAGGTGGGCCGTCACGTGGCCCGGCCCGCTGCCGAGGTCGGCGACCGGTTCGGTGCCTCTCGCCCGTACCAACTCCGCGAAGGCGCGCACCAGTCCACGGTCCACGGGCCGGTCGCCGAGTCCGCTGGGGAACTGCTCCGTGTAGTCCTCGGCGATCTTGTCGTACGAGTCCCGGGTGTTGTGTATGAAGTCCGCGTCCGTCACGAGGGGGACTGTATCCGCCGGACCTTACGGGCCCGTTCTGCCGAAGAAGTTTTGCAAAAACTCTTTGGGAAACGTGCCGCAAGCGGTTACCGTCCCTTCTCATGGACAGTGACGACAGCCAGGGACGCGTCCTCGACCCCACCCGGGACGCCGCCGCGCTCAAGGCCCTCACGCATCCCTTGCGTATCCAACTCCTCGGCCTGCTCCGGCAGTTCGGTCCGGCGACGGCGAGTGAACTGGCCGCGCGGACGGGGGAGTCCTCGGCGTCGGCCAGCTATCACCTGCGGGTGCTGGCCAAGTACGCGTTCATCACGGAGGCCGAGCACCGTGACAGCCGTGAGCGCCGCTGGAAGGCCGTCCACCGGGTGACGTCCTGGGACAACGCGGCGATGGAGAAGGACCCCGTCGGTCAGGAGTTCGTGGGCATCGCCCGCCGCCTCCAGGCGGACCACCTCGCGGCCTCGGCACGGCGGTACGAGAGCGACGTCGCCGTGGGGCTCCTGGGGGAGGAGTGGACCGCGGTCGCGGGCATCGCCGACGCACTGCCCCGCCTGACCCCCGAATCCCTCGCGGAACTCACGGAGTTGCTCGAAACGAAGCTCGAAGAACTCGGCCACCGCGACGCGGAGAACCCTCGGGCCCGCCAAGTCGCGGTGATCTTCGCGGGGTTGCCGCGTGGCGATGCGGACGACACGCGGGACGACGCGGACGACACGCGGGACGACGCGTGAGCGCGCTCGTCCGCCGCCGTTACGTCACGAACACCGCCCTCTACTGGTTCCCCGTCGGCCTCGGTGTCGCCCCCCTCGTCCTCCTCCTCGCCGGGCGCGGCCTCTCGCCCGCCACCGTCGCCGCCCTGATCTCCGTGCACTCCTTCACCGCCGCCGCGCTGGAACTGCCGACCGGCGGACTCTCCGACGTCCTCGGGCGCCGGGGTGTCCTGGCCGCCGCCGGCATCCTCATGTGCGCCGCGTTCCTGCTGATCGGCCTCGGCGGTACGGCCGTGCTGCTCGGCGTCGGCACGGGCCTGCTCGGCGCGGCGCGGGCCCTCTCCAGCGGGCCTGCGGAAGCTTGGTACGTCGACTCCGTCCGCGCCTCCGAGGGCCCGACCGCCGACCTGCGCACGGGCCTCGCGCGGGGCGCCACCGCGTCGTCCGTGGCCCTCGCGGTCGGGACGGTCACCGGGGGAGCGCTGCCGTGGGCACTGGGCGGATACGGCGACGAACTGCGCAGGGTGACAGGGGGAACGGTCGTCCCCCTGTCGACCCCGATGCTGCTCGCGTCACTGTTCGCCCTGGCCCTCACGGCCCACTCCCTCATCGCCCTGCACGAGCCGCCCCGTCCCCGGGAGACTCACGGGGGCACCCGGCACGAGCTTCCCGAGACGGGTTCCGGGAGCGCCCCGGGCGAGCTTCCCCGGCCCCGGACACACCTCGGGGCTGCCCGGCGCGAGCTGCCTCCGGCGGGCCTCGGGGGTACCCGGCCCGAGTCTCCCGGCGTGGACTTCGGGAGCGCCCCAGGTGAGCCGCCCCGTGCCCAGGCGCGCCTCGGGGCTGCCCGGCGTGAGCTTCCCGGGGCAGGCTCCGGGAGCAGCGTCCCGGGCGAGCCGCCCCGTCCCCAGGGAACCCGGCGTGAGTCTCCCCGGCCCCGTTCCACCCTCGTGGGCGTCCTCCGTGCAGTCCCCGGCACCGTCCTCGACGGTCTTCGGCTCGCCGTGCGGGATGCCGTCGTCCGGCGTGTGATGTTCAGTGCCGCCGCAGCGGGCAGTGCGCTTGCCGTCGTCGAGTTGCTCATGCCGGGGCGGGTCGCCGCGATCACCGGGGGTGCCGAGTCCGGTGCCGTCGGGTACGCCGGGCTCGCGACCCTCGGGTTTCTGTGTTCCGCCGGGGGGAGTCAGGTCGCGCCGTTGTCGGGGGGTGGGCGGCGGGCCGTCGTCGTGGGGACCGGGGTCGTCGCGGCGGCGCTCGGGTTGCTTGCGGTCGGTGGGGACCTTCTCGCCGTTGCCGGGTACGTCGTGTTCTACGTCACTCTCGGTGTCGTCAACCCCAACCTCAACGAGCTGCTTCATCACCGCGTCCCCGACGACCGGCGAGCCACCGCGCTCTCCGTCCAGTCCCTCGCGCTTCAACTCGCGGCCGGAACAACGGGGTTGGTCATCGGGCCGTTCGCCACGGACGGGGTCCTGCCCTGGCTGTTCCCCCTCGGTGCCGTTCTCGCCGTGACCCTGCTCTGGGCCCGACCGCTACGCAAAGTCACCGCCGGGCAACCGGTTTCACCAAATGGACAGGAACCGCGCGCCGTCGATCTCTCGTGATAAGGGTGGGGCCCGGGTAACCCCGGACGGGTTTGCGGAACGCCCCTTAGCGGTACCCCTCGCACGAGCGGGCGAGTTTACCCATCAGCCCTGCCAGCCATGCGCCGCGCGGCCATTTTTCTTCGCCTGACGGGCTGAAGTTTTGTGGATCGCGGGTCAGTTGACCACCTCGGCGTCCTACCCTTCAGAGGGTGAAGCAACTGATGTCCCGAGAGTCCGAGGCCGACCCCGTCGGCGGAACCCAGCTCCCCGGCGTCCTTCCGGAGGCCCTGTTCGCCGAACTCGTGGCCTTCCGCCGCGACGTCCACATGCACCCCGAACTCGGCAACCAGGAGTTCCGCACGACGGCCGCGATCAAGGCCCGCCTGGAGAAGGCGGGCCTGAAGCCGCGCGTCCTGGCAGGGGGCACCGGACTCGTATGCGACATCGGCGTGGAGGAGGACGCACCGGGCGCCAGAGCTGGGGCGGGGGCCGCGAGCACGGAGAGGGCACCCGGCACCACAGCCACCGCCCTCAACGCCCCCGGCACGAAGCCCCCCGCCACTTCCCCCGCCCCCGGCGTGAAGGCACCCCTGGACGCCGCTCCGACGATCCCCGGCGTAAACCCCCCCGGCATCTTCGCCCTCCGCGCAGACATCGACGCCCTCCCCATCCCCGACACCAAAACCACCTCCCCCTACCGCTCCACCGTCCCCGGCCGAGCCCACGCCTGCGGCCACGACGTCCACACAACCGTCGTCCTCGGCGCCGGCCTGGTCCTCGCGGACCTGCACCGGCAGGGCAAGCTCCCCCGCCCGGTACGCCTGATCTTCCAGCCGGCGGAGGAGATCCTCCCCGGCGGCGCGTCGGACGCGATCGAGGATGGCGTGCTGGACGGCGTCGGACGGATCATCGCCGTCCACTGCGACCCCCGGGTCGACGCCGGCAAGATCGGCCTCAGGGAAGGCGCGATCACCTCCGCCTGCGACCGCCTGGAAATCGCCCTGGACGGCCCCGGCGGCCACACCGCCCGCCCCCACCTCACCACGGACCTGGTCACAGCGGCGGCCCGCGTCGTCGTCGACGTACCCGCCCTGGTCGGACGGCGTGTCGACACCCGCGCGGGGCTCGCCGTCACCTGGGGCCGGATCGAGTGCGGCCACGCCCCGAACGTGATCCCGCAGCACGCGGAACTGTCGGGAACGGTCCGCTGCCTGGACATCGAGGCATGGCGCCAGGCCCCGGACATCGTCGTCGCGGCGATCGACGAGGTCGCGAACATGCACCACGCGAAGTCGGAGATCACCTACGTCAGGGGCGTCCCCCCGGTCGTCAACGACCCCGAGGTCACCGGCCTGTTGAGGGAGGCGATGACCGCGCGGCGCGGCGCGGAGTCCGTGGAGGGCACCGAACAGAGCCTGGGCGGCGAGGACTTCTCCTGGTACCTGGAGCAAGTCCCGGGCGCGATGGCCAGGTTGGGCGTGCGGACGCCGGGTGAGCGGACCGTGCGCGACCTGCACCAGGGCGACTTCGACGCGGACGAGCACGCGATCACCGTGGGTGTGGAGCTGTTCACCGCCGCCGCGCTGCTGGACGCGGCGACGAGGACGTCGTAACCGGCCTGCCGCGCACGGGAGAAGGGGTGCTCCGGAATGTACGGAATGCGCCCCTTCGCCGTATTGCGTCACTCCCGTGTAACCCCGTGTGCGTGGTCGTAACGCGGCACCGGCACGAATCGGTAACGGCAGGGAGAAACCCTGTTCCCCTGCCCGTCTACGCGCGTTACGGTGCCCGAAATCGCCACCGAGAACGGCTTGTTGGGGGAGCCTTCACGGAGGGCTCCGCCATGGGGAAAACGGGCCGCACGCGGTGCCGTGAAGTAAGGGGTGCTTGCCATGCGTCAGTTGTCCAGGAGTGCGAGAGTCGCCGCCGCGATCGCGGTCGTCGCGCTCGCCGCGGCCGGCTGCGGTGAGTCCAGCAGTTCTTCGAGCACGAAGCCGTCGGGTTCCAGCAGCTCCGGCGGCTACTCCGGCAAGGGGATCGGCCTCGCGTACGACATCGGCGGCAAGGGCGACCAGTCCTTCAACGACGCCGCGTACGCCGGTATGGAGAAGGCCATGTCCGAGTTCAAGATCCCGGGCCGGGACGTCGAGCCGCAGGACGGCGAGTCGGACGCGGACAAGGTCCAGCGCCTCACGCAGCTCGCGCAGGCCGGCTACAACCCGGTGATCGGCGTCGGCTTCGTGTACGCGCCCGCCGTCAAGGCGGTCGCCGCGAAGTTCCCGAACACCAGCTTCGGGATCATCGACGACGAGACGATCAAGGCCCCGAACGTCGCCGACATGGTCTTCCACGAGGAGCAGGGCTCCTACCTCGCGGGCGTCGCCGCGGCCAAGGCCACGAAGAAGAAGCACGTCGGCTTCATCGGCGGCGTGAACATCCCGCTGATCCAGAAGTTCGAGGCGGGCTTCCGGCAGGGCGTCACGGACACCGACAAGAGCGTCAAGATCGAGTCCCAGTACCTGACGGAGACCCCCGCCGAGGGCGGCTTCTCCAGCCCCGACAAGGGCAAGGCGGGTGCCAGCGGCCAGATCGACGCCGGTGCGGACGTCATCTACGGCGCGGCGGGCCTCTCCGGCCAGGGCATCATCAGCGAGGCCGCCGCCAAGAAGGTGTGGGCGATCGGCGTCGACTCCGACCAGTACAGCCAGTCCGCGCTGGCGGCGTACAAGGACTACATCCTCGGCTCGGCCACGAAGAACGTCGGCGGCGCGGTGTACGACCTGGTCAAGTCGGTCGTGGACGGCAAGCCGCTGACCGGCGTGGTGCGCGGGTCGCTGTCCAACGACGGCGTCGGGTTCTCCGACACCAACCCGAAGTACAAGGCGATGACGGACGTCGTCGCGGCCGTGGACAAGGCGAAGAAGGACATCATCGACGGCAAGGTGACGATCAAGATCACCAAGTGATCCTGGCCTTTCACCCGTACGCCCCTCGCATGAAGCGAGGGGCGTATTGCTGTCCGTAATCTGAAACCCGAATGTGGCCACAGGTCGGTAACGGAGCGGACAGAAGGGTTTTTCCTGCTGGTCTACGCGCGTTACGCTGCCGCGGAACCAGCGCCTGGTATAGGGCGCTTGCACAAAGGAGTCTCGCACCATGCGCCGGGTTTCCCGTCTCACCCTCGCGGGTGTCTGTACCGCGGCTCTCGCCGTGACCGTTTCCGCCTGCGGATCCTCTTCCACGTCGACCTCGTCGTCGGCCGGTGAGAAGAAGAACCTGGGCCTCGCGCTCGCCTACGACGTCGGCGGCAAGGGCGACCAGTCCTTCAACGACGCGGCGACCGCCGGTCTGGAGAAGGCCGACAAGGAGTTCGGCTACAAGTCCAACGCGGTCGAGCCGCAGGACGGCGAGTCCGACGCGGACAAGGTGCAGCGCCTGGAGAGCCTTGCCAAGCAGGGCTACAACCCGGTGATCGGCGTCGGCTACGCGTACGCGCCCGCCGTCAAGGACGTCGCCGCGAAGTACCCGAAGGTCACCTTCGGCATCGTCGACGACAACACGATCAAGGCCGCGAACGTCGCCGACCTCGTCTTCCACGAGGAGCAGGCGTCCTACCTCGCGGGCGTCGCCGCCGCGAAGGCCACCAAGACCAAGACCGTCGGCTTCGTCGGCGGCGTCAACGTACCGCTGATCCAGAAGTTCGAGGCGGGCTTCCGGCAGGGCGTCACGGACACCGACAAGAGCGTCAAGGTCAAGTCGCAGTACCTGACCGAGACCGCCGCCGAGGGTGGCTTCTCCAGCCCCGACAAGGGCGAGTCCGCCGCCGACGGCCAGATCGACGCCGGTGCGGACGTCATCTACGCCGCCGCCGGCCTCTCCGGCCAGGGCGTCATCAAGGCCGCCGCCGCGAAGAAGATCTGGGCCATCGGCGTCGACTCCGACCAGTACAACCAGACCGCGCTGGCCGCGTACAAGGCGTACATCCTCACGTCGGCCATGAAGAACGTCGAGGGCGCCGTCTACGACCTCGCCAAGTCCGTCCACGACGGCAAGCCGCAGTCCGGCGAGATCCGCGGCTCCCTGGCCAACGGCGGCGTCTCCCTCGCGAACTCCAACCCGAAGTTCGCCTCCGACACGGCGATCCAGGACGCGGTGAAGAAGGCGGAAGAGGGCATCAAGGCGGGCACGATCAAGGTCAAGACGACGGTCTGACCGATCGGGTCGGCTGTCGTAATGACACCGTTACCGCTCTCGAACGGGGTGCCTGGAGGATCGCCTTCCTGCACCCCGTTCGCGCGGCACAATGCTCGGAACGGATCGTGACCGAAAATGTTCGATCACCTTCGGGCTCTATTTAAAGTAGGGGCGCTACGCGCGTAGATGGCCCCTTTCTCAAGGAGAGTGCGCCATCGACGCGTCCAGCAGCCCTCCGCTCACCGCAGAGCCGACGATCGCGGTGGAGCTGGCGGGCATCACCAAACGCTTCCCCGGTGTCGTCGCCAACCACGACATCCACCTGACCGTCCGCACCGGCACCGTCCACGCGCTGGTCGGCGAGAACGGCGCCGGCAAGTCGACGCTGATGAAGATCCTCTACGGCATGCAGAAGCCGGACGAGGGCACGATCACGGTCGACGGCGAGCAGGTCGCCTTCGCGAGCCCCGGCGACGCGATCGCACGCGGCATCGGCATGGTCCACCAGCACTTCATGCTGGCCGACAACCTCACCGTCCTGGAGAACGTAGTCCTCGGCAGCGAGAAGCTGTACGGGATCGGCGCCGGCGCCCGCAAGAAGATCCGCGAGATCTCCGACCGGTACGGCCTCGGCGTCCGCCCCGACGCCCTCGTCGAGGACCTCGGCGTCGCCGAACGCCAGCGCGTCGAGATCCTCAAGGTCCTCTTCCGGGGCGCGCGCACCCTGATCCTGGACGAGCCGACGGCCGTCCTCGTCCCGCAGGAGGTCGCCGCTCTCTTCGGCAACCTCCGCGAGCTGAAGTCCGAGGGCCTCTCGGTCATCTTCATCAGCCACAAGCTCGGCGAGGTCCTCTCCGTCGCGGACGAGATCACCGTCATCCGGCGCGGTACGACGGTGGGGACGGCGATCCCCTCCGAGACGACCCCCCGCCAGCTCGCGGAGCTGATGGTCGGCAGCGAACTCCCGACGCCGGAGACCTCGGAGTCGACGGTCACCGACCGCGCGGTCGTGACGGTCGAGGACCTGACGGTGTACGCGGCCGGCGGGGCCTCCCTCGGCGCCGTGGCCGGGGTCGAGGGCCAGCCCGCGGGCGAGGTCAAGAAGGTCCTGGACGGCGTCTCCTTCACCATCCACGCGGGCGAGGTCATGGGCATCGCCGGCGTCGAGGGCAACGGCCAGACCGAGCTGATCGACGCCCTGATCGGCACCAAGAACGCCGACTCCGGGACGATCGCCTTCCTCGGCGAGGACATCACGCCCTGGCCGACCCGCAAGCGCCGCGAGTCCGGCGTCGGCTACATCCCCGAGGACCGGCACCGCCAGGGGCTCCTCCTGGAGTCCCCGCTCTGGGAGAACCGCATCCTCGGCCACGTCACCGAGAAGCCCAACGCGAAGGGCTTCTGGCTCGACCCCAAGGGCGCGCAGGCCGACACGCGGCGGATCGTCGAGGAGTACGACGTCCGCACGCCCGGCATCGACGTCACGGCGGCGTCCCTGTCCGGCGGCAACCAGCAGAAGCTGATCGTCGGCCGTGAGATGAGCCACGACCCGAAGTTCCTGATCGCCGCGCACCCGACGCGTGGCGTGGACGTCGGCGCGCAGGCCCAGATCTGGGACCGCATCCGCGAGGCGCGCCGCGAGGGCCTCGCCGTCCTGCTGATCTCCGCCGACCTCGACGAGCTGATCGGCCTCTCCGACACGCTCCGCGTCATCTACGACGGCAAGCTGGTCGCGGACGCGGACCCGGCGACGATCACGCCGGAGGAGCTGGGGTCGGCGATGACGGGGGCGGCGAGCGGGCACCTGGAGCACGCGGACGCCGATGGGGCCCTCATCGGCGTACAAGCCGATAATCAGCCCGCCGAAGCCGAAGCCGAAGTCGCTGAAGCCACCGAAGCCGAAACCGCCGAATCTGCCGAAGGCACCGGCACCGAAGGGGAGCGCGACGCCCGATGAAGAAGTTCGACAAGGAGCGCGTGCTCCTCGCGGTGGCCGGCCCGGTCATCGCGCTCGTCGCGGCGATCCTGCTGACCTCGGTCGTGCTGCTCGCCTCCGGCAAGAACCCGATCGAGCCGTACCGGCTGATGCTGGAGCAGATCCCCTACTCCGACATCCAGGTCCTGATCATCAACCAGGCGTCGATGTACTACATCGCCGCCCTCGCGGTCGCCCTCGGCTTCCGCATGAACCTGTTCAACATCGGCGTCGACGGCCAGTACCGCCTCGGCGCGCTGGTCACCGCGATCGTCGGCGCGCACGTGGCGCTGCCGTCGTTCCTCCAGATCCCCCTGCTGCTGATCGTCGGCGCGCTGACCGGCGCGATGTGGGCCGGTATCGCGGGCGTCCTCAAGGTCACCCGGGGCGTCTCCGAGGTCGTCGCGACGATCATGCTGAACTCGATCGCGACCAGCCTCATCGGCTACCTCACCCTGCGCGACAACTTCGGCGTCCTGGTCGGTGACAACGTCACGACCGGGATCATGAAGGACTCCGGCTGGATGCCCGGCATCAACCTCGGCGCGGACGTCGGCGAGATCTACGGCCTGGTCTTCCTCGCCGTCGCCCTCGGCATCGCGTACTGGGTCGTCCTCAACCGCACCCGCTTCGGCTTCGACCTGCGCGCCACCGGCGAGTCCGAGACGGCCGCCGCCGCGTCCGGCGTCGACGCGAAGCGGATGGTCGTCACCGCGATGCTGGTCTCCGGCGCGGTCGCCGGTATCTCCGGTCTCCCGCTGCTGCTCGGCGACGCGCACACCTACAGCCTGAGCTTCCCGGCGGGCCTCGGCTTCACCGCCATCGGCATCGCCCTCCTCGGCCGCAACAACCCCGGCGGCATCGCGCTCGCCGCGCTGCTGTGGGCCTTCCTCGACAAGGCGTCCCCCGCGCTCGACTACGCCATGCCGGTGGCGTACGAGAAGGAGATCGCCACGATCATGCAGGGCCTGATCGTCTTCGCCGTCGTCATCAGTTACGAGGCCGTACGGCAGTGGGGTCTGCGCCGCCAGCAGAAGCAGGTCGGCGCGCAGCTCGCCGCCGAAGCCGCTCAGAACGTCAAGAAGGAGGTGGCGGTCTGATGGCCACCGCGACCGTCGCCAAGCCCCGGGCGCAGCAGCCCGGCAAGGGCAGCCGCAAGCTCTCCCTGCCCGTACTCCTGCTGATCATCGCGGGTGTGCTGGTCCTGACCTCGATCGTGCGCCTGATCTCCGGCGCCGACGGCATCACCTCCACCGGCCAGATGTCCACGGCGCTGCGCCTCGCCGTACCGATCGGGCTCGCCGGGCTCGGCGGGCTGTGGGCCGAGCGCGCGGGCGTCGTCAACATCGGCCTCGAAGGCATGATGATCCTCGGCACCTGGTTCGGCGCGTGGGCCGGCTACCAGTGGGGCCCCTGGGTGGGTGTCGTCTTCGGCATCCTCGGCGGCGCGCTCGGCGCCGTCCTGCACGCGATCGCCACCGTCACCTTCAACGTCAACCACATCGTCTCCGGTGTGGCGCTCAACATCCTCGCGCTCGGCCTGACCCGATACCTCTCGAAGTTCACCTTCGAGGACGCGCCGCAGGGCTCCTCCAAGCAGTCCCCGCCGATCGACTCGCTCGGCAACTTCGACATCCCAGGGCTCTCCAGCTGGCTGGAGACCCTGAACGACAAGCACTGGTTCCTGGTCTCCGACATCGCGGGCCTGGTCGGCGGGCTGGTGACGAACCTGTCCCCGCTGACCGTCGTCGCCGTCGCGCTCGTCCCGCTGACGTGGTGGGTGCTGTGGCGTACGGCGTTCGGTCTGCGCCTGCGGTCCTGCGGTGAGAACCCGGTCGCCGCCGAGTCCCTCGGCGTCAACGTCTACAAGTACAAGTACCTCGCGGTCATTATTTCGGGTGGTTTCGCGGGTCTTGGCGGGGCGTTCCTGTCGATCGTCGCGTCGAATGTGTACCTGGACGGCCAGACCGCCGGGCGCGGGTACATCGGCCTCGCGGCCATGATCTTCGGCAACTGGATGCCGGGCGGGCTCGCGCTGGGCGCCGGTCTCTTCGGCTACACCGACAGCCTCAACCTCCGAGGCGGTACGACCAACGTGCACGCGCTGCTCCTGCTGCTCGCGCTGGTGCTGGTGGTGGCCGCCGGGTACCAGATCTGGAAGAAGAAGTACGTCTCGGCGGCGATCAGCGTCGTGATCGCCGCTGTCATGTTCATCTGGTACGCCAACACGGACGAGGTCCCGCGCCAGCTCGTCACCGCCGCGCCGTACCTCGTCACCCTCCTCGTCCTCTCCTTCTCCGCGCAGCGCCTGCGGATGCCGAAGGCGGACGGGCTGCCGTACCGGAAGGGGCAGGGCAAGTGACGGTGGACTGGTCCTCGCTGCGCGCGGTCGCCCACGAGGCGATGACCCGCGCCTACGCCCCTTACTCCGGCTACCCCGTGGGGGTCGCGGCGCTGGTCGACGACGGACGTACCGTCTCCGGCTGCAACGTCGAGAACGCGTCGTACGGCATCGGCCTGTGCGCGGAGTGCGGGCTGGTGTCCGAGCTGCACCGCACCGGGGGCGGGCGGCTGACCCACTTCACGTGCGTCGACGGCAACGGCGACGTGCTGGTCCCCTGCGGTCGCTGCCGCCAGCTCCTGTACGAGCACGGCGGGCCGGATCTCCTGCTGGAAACCCCCGAGGGGATCCTCCCCCTCTCCGAGATGCTCCCCCAGGCCTTCGGGCCGGGGCACCTCACCAAGTAACTCCCTTGCGGCCCCTCCCATTTGGATCGGGAGGGGTCGCTGTCTGAAAGGCACCCACCCCATGGCCATGGACGCCATCTCCGTCATCCGCACCAAGCGGGACCGCGCCGAACTCACCGACGAGCAGATCGACTGGGTCATCGACGCGTACACCCGTGGCGAGGTCGCCGACGAGCAGATGTCCTCGCTCGCCATGGCCATCCTCCTCAACGGCATGAACCGCCGCGAGATCGCGCGCTGGACGGCGGCGATGATCGCGTCCGGCGAGCGGATGGAGTTCTCGTCGCTGTCCCGCCCGACGGCGGACAAGCACTCGACGGGCGGCGTGGGCGACAAGATCACGCTCCCGCTGGCCCCGCTGGTCGCCGCCTGCGGCGCGGCCGTCCCGCAGCTCTCCGGCCGGGGTCTCGGCCACACGGGCGGCACGCTGGACAAGCTGGAGTCGATCCCGGGCTGGCGCGCGCTGCTCTCCAACGAGGAGATGCTGTCTGTGCTGGACAGCACGGGCGCGGTGATCTGCGCGGCGGGCGACGGCCTGGCTCCCGCCGACAAGAAGCTGTACGCCCTCCGGGATGTCACCGGCACGGTCGAGGCGATCCCGCTGATCGCGTCCTCGATCATGTCGAAGAAGATCGCGGAGGGCACCGGCTCGCTGGTCCTGGACGTGAAGGTGGGCACGGGTGCCTTCATGAAGACCATTGAGGACGCGCGGGAGTTGGCGTCGACGATGGTGGGCCTGGGGACGGACCACGGCGTCAAGACGGTCGCGCTCCTGACGGACATGTCGACGCCGCTGGGCCTCACGGCGGGCAACGCCCTCGAAGTGCGCGAGTCGGTGGAGGTCCTGGCGGGCGGGGGCCCGGCGGACGTGGTCGAGCTGACGATCGCGCTGGCCCGCGAAATGCTGGACGCGGCAGGGGTCCACGGCACCGACCCGGCCAAGGCCCTCGCCGACGGCTCGGCGATGGACGTCTGGCGCCGGATGATCTCCGCGCAGGGCGGCGACCCGGACGCGGTGCTGCCGGTGGCGCGCGAGCAGCACGTGGTGACGGCGTCGGCGTCGGGCGTCCTGACCCGCCTGGACGCGTACGACATCGGCCTGGCCGCCTGGCGCCTCGGCGCGGGGCGCGCGCGCAAGGAGGACCCGGTGCAGGCGGGTGCGGGGGTGGAGCTGCACGCGAAGCCGGGCGACACGGTGACCGCCGGCCAGCCGCTGCTGACGCTGCACACGGACACGCCGGACCGCTTCGCGTACGCGCTGGAGGCGATCGAGGGTTCGTACGACGTGGCTGCGCCGGGGACGGACTTCAAGGCGTCGCCGGTGGTGCTGGAGCGCATCGCCTGACCGGGGCTTTCCCCTTTCGGGTGAACGGGATCGGTGGACCGCCGCCGGTCCCGTTCGGCATGCTGGGATCGGTGACGCACTGATAGGAGACCGCCATGAGCGCACTCACCGTGGGCCACGATCCCGAGCAGAGCTGGGACGACCTCGTCCGGTTCTGGGAGGAGATGGAAGGGCCTGAGGGCAGCAAGGTGGAGATCATCGAGGGGATCGTCACCGTGTCACCCGCTCCCGCATACCGCCACAATGTGATCGCGGCCCGTATCCAACGTCGCCTCTACTCCGTGATTCCGGAGGACTGGGAGATTTTCCAAACGCTGGCCATCGCCGTGCCGTCGCGCCTGGGGATGCTGATCCCCGACCTCGTCGTCATGCCGGTGCAGGAGCACACCGAAGCGGACGCGTACGTCCCGGCCGCGCTCGCCGAACTCGTCGTCGAGGTGACGTCCAAGTCCAACGCCCGCCATGACCGGGTGAGCAAACCGGCCGCCTACGCCGCCGCAGGCATCCCGCTGTATCTGCTCGTCGACCGCTGGGCGGACGGCGGTCCCACCGTCACGCTGTACGGCGAGCCGAGCAACGATGTCTACCGTGTTCTGAAGGCGGGCAAGTTCGGCGATCCGATCGACCTGCCCGGGCCCTTCGACCTCACGCTCGACACGTCGGATTTCCCACACCGGTGAGCTGACCGGCAGCCGACAGCCCCGCCCGTCGGGTACACGGGCGGGGCTGTCGCGGTGGGTACGACCGTCAGACGCGCGGCTCGGTGGAGGCCAGCTCGACGAAACCACTCCATGCGTCGCGGGAGACGGAGAGGTGGGGGAGGCTGGTGTCTTTGGAGTCGCGGACGTGTACGGCTGTGGTGCGGGCCGAGACCTCGACGCACTGGCCGCCCTCAGCGCCGCTGTAGCTGCTCTTGCGCCAGGCGACCTCGACGCATTCGCCGCCTTCGGCGCCGCTGTAGCTGCTCTTGCGCCAGGCGAGACCGGAAACGGTGGTCGAGGACTCGGCGTTGTTCATAGCGATCCCAGCACTCCTTCGATCTGTTTCATCGACTCCCGTGGAGGGAGAGCCTGCGATCGGATGATCCCATAACGGGTCGCGGCGAGAGTCGTTCGCTCCGCGTCGGTCTGCAAGGTGCTGCTTCCCTGAGCCTCCGTGTACGCGAACCGTTTGCCGTCCTTGCGGATGACGATCGTGAACGGCCCGTCCACGCCTGCGTTTTCCTCCCGGTCGTGCGGCATGATCTGGATGTCGACGTTCGGCTTCTGACCGAGTACCAGCAGGTGCTCCAACTGTCCGCGCAGGACGTCCTTTCCGCCGTACGGACGCCTGAGAACCGACTCGTCGATCACGAAGCTCAGCATTGGCACGGGTTGGCGGTCGAAGATGGCCTGCCGCGCCAACCGCGCCGACACCCGCTGCTCGACGATGTCGTGGTCGAGGAGCGGACGTCGCATTACCAGCAGCGCCCTCATGTACTCCTCGGTCTGAAGCAGACCGGTGAAGACGTACATGTCGTACGTGAGCAACTCGACGGCTTTCTTCTCCAGCGACGCCATCCCCTGGAAGAACGCCGGGTACTGCGCGCGCTCCATCTGCTCCTTCCACACGCTCAACAACCCGTTCGCGTGGAGGAAGTTGTCCGCCTTGTCGATGGTCGGGCCGCTCGGAATCCGCCGACCCTGTTCGTACGAGGCGACCGTCGCAGGCGAGTACCCAATCGCCTTGCCGAGGGTCGGACGGTCAACTCCCTCTCGTTCCCGCACTTTCTTCAGGGTCTGGCCGAACGCGATGACGAGCCCCTTGCTGGCCTCGTCCGCAGGCTCTGGACCGGCGTCCTCGTCGTCCCAGTTGTCACCGAAGGCCAACAACGCGCCCTCGGCCTCGAACTCCCCGGTCGCCGTATTCGTACGCTCCTTCATAGGATCACCACCTCTCCGGACCAACGCCCCGCAGGGGAACGCGGTCACGCCGCACGGCTCGTACAGGGGCTGACACCCACGCGTACAAAGCCGGCCGGCGTCGGTGCGTCACCAATCGTGACGGTACGCCACCGGCGAGGCCGGGACAGTCGAGATCCCGAAACTCGATGCCCCTCGCGAACCGCCGCGCCTATGCCGGATCGCGCGCGTACGTGAACAGCGACTCCGCCTCGACGGCGATGAAGACCCCGTTCCCCCAGTCCGACACCCGCGTTCCACGTGCCTGGAACTGCGCTTCCTCGACCGCCGCGAACCCGGGATCGGAGGCGTCCATGATCCGTCCGGTGCCGTGCACGATCAACGCGAACCCGTCCTCGGCCGACAGGCTGAGGCTCAGGGCGGGACGCTCCGTGAGGTTGCGGGCCCGATGAGATCGGGCGCCGGTCGGGACGTACAGCTTCCCCCCGACGAACAACGCCCCCACCGGCGCGCACCTGGGGGCTCCCGAAGCGGTGACGGTGGCCAGGATCACCTGGAACACACCTGTGCACCGCCGTACCAACTGCGCTGCGGACAGCGACTGTTCGGGCAGTCCGAACGAGGCGCGCAGGGACGGAGAGGCACGGCGGACGCTTTCGTCGATGAGTTCCTGGAGCCCGGCCAGTTCCGCTACCGATTCGTTCACCCGGCTGTTCTACCGAGCACCTCGGAAAAACGGAAGTCCACCTGTTTGTGACTGACGGTGTTGTTCGGGCTCACCGATGAGTTGAGCGGCCGGCCGGGGTCTACCCCACGTGGACCCCGAAGGACTCCCCGTAGTCATCCCGCGCAGCCCCTTCACCCCTGATGCGGTGGAGGGGCTCTCCGACGAGGTGCGGAGGTTGTTGGCCGTGGCTGTTGAGAAGGTGGTCGTTGTCGATGTGGGCGGGCTCGGGCCGCCGGGGTTGGCGCAGGTCGACCTCGTGGCCCGGTTGCAGCTCGTGGCCAAGCGGGCCGGGGGGCGGATACGGCTGCGGAACCCCGCCCCGGCGCTCACCGCGCTGCTAGGGCTGGTCGGTCTCGTCCTTGAGGTGGAGGGGGAAGCCGAAGAGGGGGAACCAGCGGGGGGTGTCGAGGTAGAAGTGGAAACCGGTTAGGCGGCCGTCCGAGATCTCCAGGACCTGGATGGACCAGGGCGACCAGCCGCCCTTCTCCGGGTCCGGCTTGTAGTGCGCGAAGCCGGGCAGCCCGTTGACCTGGACGGGGAAGAGGCGGGAGTTCTCGCAGCCCTTGCCGAGGGTGGTCATGAAGCCGGTGATGTCCGCGTGGCCGGTGAGCCACAGGTCGAACGGCGGCATCGTCATGATCGCGTCCTCGTGGAGGAGCGCGGTGAGGGCGGTCATGTCGTACCCCTCGAAGGCGGCGACGTACCGCTCCAGGAGTTTCTTCTGTTCGTCGTCGAGGGAGTTGAAGACGTCGGCGGCGGCGCCCTTGTCCTCGGGCTGCTCGGCGAGGGTCGCGCGGGCGCGCTGGAGGGCGCTGTTCACCGAGGCCACCGAGGTGTCGAGCAGCTCCGCGACCTCGCTGGCCTTCCACGCGAGGACCTCGCGGAGGATGAGGACGGCCCGCTGCTTGGGCGGGAGCTGCTGGAGCGCCGCCATGAACGCCAGCCGGATGGATTCCTTGGCCACGGCCGCCTCCGCCGGGTCCTCGACGGTGGGGAGCGCTCGCGCGTCCGGGATCGGTTCGAGCCAGGTGTTCTCGGGGCGCGGGGAGAGCGCCGCCTGTGCGAGGGGTGTCGACTCGCTGAGGTCGATCGGCCGGGCGCGCTTGTTGCCCGCGTTCAGCATGTCCAGGCACACGTTCGTCGCGATCCGGTACAGCCACGAGCGCAGGCTGGACCGGCCCTCGAACTTCTCGTAGTTCCGCCAGGCCCGCACCAGCGTGTCCTGGACCGCGTCCTCCGCCTCGAAGGTCGAGCCCAGCATGCGGTAGCAGTACCCGGTCAGCTCGACCCGGTGCTTCTCCAGCCGCACATCGAGGTCCGCCACCGCTGTCGTACCGTCACTCATTCCTCGTCCACCCACCCCTGTGGCCTTCGTGTCACGCGCCTTCGCGTCCACCTCCTCGGAAGCTACCGCACCCCACTGACAATCACCCCTGGACTTGACAAATCCGCTGGTCAGAGGGGTGAGAGTAGGCTCCTGACAACCCCTGCCCCGGGAGTCTCACGGGCCCCACGGACGGCGTCGGCATCAAACCGCCGCCCCAACCTCCCGCCGAGCAGCCCGAGCCGCCCGAGTCCCCGCCACCGTGATCGCCACAACCCCCGCCACCGCCAGCAACCCCACCGCGACGGTCCCACCCCACCCACCGGCGTGGAAGGCGATCGCCCCGACGGTCGACCCGACGCTGGACCCGATGTAGTACGCCGACTGGTACAGCGCCGAAGCCTGCGCCCGCCCGCTCGTCGCCGTCTTGCTCACCGCCGACGACGCCACCGCGTGCCCCGCGAAGAACCCGGCGGTGATGAGGACCAGCCCGAGCAGGACGAGCGCCAGCGACCCGGCGAGGGACAGCAGCAGCCCCGTAGCCGTCGTACCCCCGGAGAGGTACAGCGCGCCCCGCCGCCCGACGCGCCCGACCAGCCGCCCGGCGGTGGAGGCCGACACCGTACCCACGAGGTAGACGAGGAATACCGACCCCACGATGCCCTGCGGCAGTGAGAACGGCCCCTCGGTGAGCCGGTAGCCGATGACCGTGTACACGCCCCCGAAGACGGTCATGAAGAGCGCGCCGATGGCGTACAGCCTCCGGAGGAGGGGGTTACCCAGATGACCCCGTACGGTGCCCAGCAGCACGCGAGGCCGCAGCGACCCCGGCGTGAAGTGGCGCGGAGCGGGCAGCAGCGCGCGGAACGCGACCGCGCACACCACCGCGAGCCCCCCGATCACCCCTACGGCGACCCGCCAGCCCCACTCCTGCGCGACCCACCCGGTGATGACGCGCCCGCTCATCCCGCCGACGCTGTTGCCCGCGACGAACAGCCCGATGGCCGTGACCAGCGCCTTCGGCCGGACCTCCTCCGCGAGGTACGCGGTCGCGGACGCCGGCAGCCCGGCCAGCGCGGCACCCTGCACACCCCGCAGCACGACGAGCGCACCGAGCGACGGTGCGAACGGCACCAGCAGCCCGACGGTCACCGCGACCGCGAGCGACGCGGTCATGACCGTACGGCGCCCGTAGCGCTCGGACAGCGCGCTCATCGGCAGGACGAACAGCGCGAGTCCGCCGGTCGCGGCGGCCACGGTCCAGCTCGCATCGCTCGCGGCGACGCCGAACTCGCCCGAGATCAGGGGGAGTAGAGCCTGCGTGGAGTACAGCAGCGCGAAGGTCGCGACGCCCGCGAGGAACAGCGCGAAGCTCATCCGGCGGTAGTCGCGGTCACCGGGGTGCATACGGGTGTCGGCGGAGGGGACGGCTGCGCGGGCGCCCGTGGTGACGGGCGCCTCGGTACTGGCGGAAGGCATACGCCGACGGTAGGACGACCTGCGTTGATGCGTCCAATGCACGGACTCGTCATAATCGTTCCCATGGTGCATCAACCGAGGTCACAGGGTCATCTGTCACCGTCCGGTGACACGGAAGACATGACGACGCTGCTCGCTCCGAGGCTCGCGTACTTCGCCGGGGTGGCCCGTACGGAGCATGTGACCAGGGCCGCTCAGGAGCTACAGGTCCCGCAGTCGACGCTGTCGCGGGCTATGGTCCGGCTGGAGCGGGACCTCGGGGTGGACCTGTTCGCGCGCCGGGGCCGTACGGTCTCGCTGACGCCCGCCGGACGGACCTTTCTCGCCTCTGTGGAACGGGCGTTGGGGGAGATCCAGAAAGCCGCCGACGCGGTACGGGCCGACGCGGACGCGGCAACGGGCAAGGTGGCGTTCGGATTTCTGCACACGATGGGCGCGGAGACCGTGCCGGCGCTCATCCACGCCTTCCGCGCGGACCATCCCCGGGTGCGGTTCAGCCTCGTGCAGAACTACGGCGAGGCGATGATCGAGCGTTTGCGGACAGGGGAGTTGGACCTCTGCCTGACCTCCCCGGTGCCGGACGCGCCGGACCTGGTGGCGCGTCGCCTGGACGAACAGAAACTCCGGCTGGTTGTCCCCGCCGACCACCGGCTCGCCGCCCGCCGCCGGGTCCGTCTGTCCGAGGCCGCCGAGGAGACGTTCGTGACCCTGGAACCCGGGTACGGGCTACGCCGGATCACCGACGATCTGTGCCAGCAGGCAGGCTTCCGGCCACGCATCGCCTTCGAGGGGGAGGAGGCGGAGACGCTTAGAGGACTGGTGGCGGCAGGACTAGGGGTAGCACTCCTGCCGCCGCCGGCGGTACCGAGACCAGGGGTGGCAGAACTGACGGTGACGTCGCCGAGGGCGGTACGGGAGATCGGGGTGGCATGGCTGGACGGCCATCCGGACACGCCCCCGGTGGCTGCCTTCAAGAAGTTTCTCTTGTCGAGAAGGGGAACTCTCTTGCCCTAGGGGCGCGGGGCTGTGTCAATTTGCGGCTCCGCCGCGCGGGCGCGAGCAACCACAACGAACCCGCACCCGACCGACGGCCAACTACCTCCGCAACGACGCCCCGAACCCCACAGCCAACGGCATCCTCAACCCCAGCGGCGGCGGCGCAGCCAACGCATCCTCCAACGGCCTCGCGAACCCTCGCCCGTACAACGTCCCCATCACGAAGTCCTCGGCCAACGCCTGCACTTCACCCCGGTACTGATGCAACCCGTGCCCATCGGAGTGCACTTCGAACCGGCACACATCCCGGTTCGCCTTCTTCGCCCGAGCCGCGAGCCGAAACGACAACTCCGGGTCCGTACGCTCGTCATTGGTGCCGTGCACGATCAACACCCGCCGCCCCACAAGCTGCTTGACCGGCTCGGGAGACGCCGCCACATCCTCCTCCGGCAGCCAAGGAGCCAGCGCGAGAACGGAGTTGACGGCATCATGCCCGGCGGCCCGCAGTGCGGCCCGCGCCCCCATCCCGACCCCGGCGAGGCAGACGGGGACGTCACCGTACCGGCGTACGACCTCGTCGGCCCCCCAGAGCGCGTCGGCGGCGAGATGCGCCTCCGTCCCGTTCCACCCGCGATAGCGGTAGTGGACGGCGTGGACGGCGAGCCCCTCGGCGCGCCCCGCGCGGGCGAGGCGGCGGCCGAGGGCGCGTACGGAGGACGTCGCCCACATGGGGGACGGCTTGCGCTCGGAGAGCTCCTCGCCGCCGGGGAGGAGCAGAACCGCTCCGCTGACGGAGGTCGGCTCGGGGCCGATCGCCTTGCCCAGGTGGGGGGTTCGGAGCGGCGTCACATGCTGTGCCATGGCAGAACAGTGTCAGAAGCGCCGGTGTACTCCACCCGTCCGTGGGGTCACCTTTGCGTATCGGCGGTGCGCTGAGCCGAGCCGTCTACGCGCGTAGGAGTTACTGTGCCGGGATGACGAGCCAGAGCATCCCCAGGGGCGTCACCCCGACACCGGACCAGATCCGTCGGGCGCCCAAGGTTCTGTTGCACGACCACCTCGACGGCGGGCTGCGTCCCGGCACGATCGTCGACCTAGCCCGCGAGTACGGGTACTCGGGGCTACCTGAGAGTGACGCCGACAAGCTCGGCGTCTGGTTCCGCGAGGCCGCCGACTCCGGTTCGCTGGAGCGGTACCTGGAGACCTTCTGGCACACCGTCGGCGTCATGCAGACGCGCGACGCGCTGGTCAGGGTCGCCGCCGAGTGCGCGGAGGACCTCGCCGAGGACGGCGTGGTCTACGCGGAGGTGCGGTACGCCCCCGAGCAGCACCTCGACGGCGGGCTGAGCCTCGAAGAGGTCGTCGAGGCGGTCACCGAGGGCTTCCGCGAGGGCGAGCGCCGGGCCCGCGAGAACGGCCACCGCATCCGCGTCGGCGCCCTCCTCACAGCGATGCGGCACGCCGCCCGCGCCCTGGAGATCGCCGAACTCGCCAACACGTACCGCGACTCGGGCGTCGTCGGCTTCGACATCGCGGGCGCCGAGGCCGGTCACCCGCCGACCCGGCACCTCGACGCCTTCGAGTACCTGAAGCGCGCGAACAACCACTTCACGATCCACGCCGGCGAAGCCTTCGGGCTGCCGTCGATCTGGCAGGCCCTCCAGTGGTGCGGCGCCGACCGGCTCGGCCACGGCGTACGGATCATCGACGACATCGAGGTCGCGGACGACGGGAGCGTGAGGCTCGGCCGGCTCGCCGCGTACGTCCGCGACAAGCGGATCCCGTTGGAGCTGTGCCCCAGCTCCAACCTCCAGACCGGCGCCGCCGCCTCCTACGCCGAGCACCCCATCGGACTGCTGCGGCGACTGCATTTCCGGGCCACCGTCAACACGGACAACCGCCTGATGTCCGGGACGAGCATGAGCCGGGAATTCGAGCACCTGGTCGACGCGTTCGGTTATACGCTCGATGACATGCAGTGGTTCTCAGTCAATGCTATGAAATCGGCGTTCATTCCTTTCGATGAACGACTCGCCATGATCAATGACGTGATCAAGCCGGGGTACGCCGAGCTGAAATCCGAATGGCTGTTCCAGCAGACGGCCTCCACCAGCGGTTCTTCCACCGGGCAGGGTCGGTAGCAGAGGCTTCGGGGCTCCGGGATGCGGACGGGTGTTCACCACTCGTCCGCATTTCGATGTTTGCGGTGGGTGCCTCCGCATGTTTACGGTCGGGGACCGCTCGTATTCCCGTACATTCCCCATTGCCCCCTTCGAGTTCGAGGACGCAATTCCCATGAAGCAGTCTGCTGCCAAGACCCTCGGTGTCGCCGCCCTCGGTGCCGCCATCGCCGCCGTCGGCGCGGGTGCCGCCTCCGCCGCCCCCGCCCTGCCGGACGCCACGCAGGCCCTCGGCGGTGTCACCAGCGCGCTGCCGGGCGCCGGCGAGGTCGTCGGCCAGGCCCAGCCCGCCGTCGCGACGAGCGCCGCCGCCGTCGCCCCGATCGCCCAGCGCGCGCTGGCCGACGGCCCCACCGCTCCCGTCGCCGGTCTCCTCGGCGGCCTCCCGATCGGCAAGGGCCTGCCCACCCACGGTCTGCCGATCAACGGCATCCCGCTCGGCTGACGTACCCCCTGCGGGGTGCGCCTGAGGTACTACCCGGGTAGTACCTCAGGCGCACCCCGTTCTGCTCTCCCCGGGCCTCTCACGGCGCCGGGATGACCTCGACCCGCTCCCCGTTCAGCAGGTACAGCGGCAACAGCCGCTCCTTCTGCGGCACCGGGAACTCCTGCGACCCGGCGAGGCTCGCCAGCGCCAGCAGCCCCAGCGACACCTGAGCGCGGGGCGCCGGGGAGTCGCCCCAGTACAGCGCGTGCTTCTCCAGCGCGTCCGCCAGCGTCTTCGCGAACTGCTCGTCGTCGTTCGCGATCATCCGGTGGAACAGCGCGGCCGGCTGGTAGTCGACCTGGTCGGAGAACCCGGTCGGCGTGTACGCGACGGCCTCCGGGTGCCCCGCCTGCATCGTCGCCAGCAGCTTCTGCACGATGTCGTCCATCGGCCCGCGCGACAGGTACGTCCGCAGCGTGTCGATCCAGTGCAGCACGTACTCGTCGACCGACTCGTCCTCCCGCAGCCGCTCCAGCGGTACCTCCACCAGCCGGGACACCCGCCCCCACTCCCGGCACACCAGCGCGAGGTACAACGCGTCCAGCCAGGCCCGCGCGTCGGCCGGCGGCTCCGCCGGGAACGCGGGGAGGCGCACCTCCAGGTCGTCGAAGAGGAACTCCCGCGCCTCACCGCCCGTGAACAGCAGCGTCCCGAGCTGGACCGCCGCCGACCAGGCGTCCCACGTGGCGAGTTCGGACGCGACCGGGTCGACGGCACACCGCGCGTGCGCCAGCGTCACCGTCGAGGCGAAGGCGTCCGCGAGCACCGACGGGTCCTGGGCCAGCCGCTCCAGCAGCCCCGCCGTGTCCCGCGCCAGCGCCTCGGCGTCCGGCGCCCGCCCGGTCAGCGCCGTCCGCAGCCGGCCCGCGCCGTCCAGCCTGACCAGGCCCTTCATCGCCGCGAGCAGCTCCGGCGGCGGCTGGATCGAGAAGCTGCGGTTCTCCTCGTCGATGACCGTCAGGGACGTCAGCTTCCCCCGGTACCACCAGTACACGCGCGGCGACAGGCGCCCCTCGCCGCTCTGGTGCGCCCCCAGCGCGAACTGCGCGAGCGCGTTCAGCGCGTCCACGACCGTGCCGTCCGCGATCGGGTGGTAGACGAGGTTGTCGCGGGTCGGTACGACGAACAGCGCGCCGTGCTCCGGCAGCGGCTCGCCGGTGACGCGGCGGGCCACCTCCCCCAGGTACAGGGCCTTGCTCGCGACGAACGGGGAGTCGCCGTAGAGGCTGTGCAGCGTCGTGTGCTCGCCGACCTGGACCACGTCGTGCTCGACCGGGACGCGCGCCAGGTTGTCGTACCCCGCCTTGCCGAGCGCTTCGAGGCCCGCGCGCTCCACGTCCCCGTCGGTGAGGATGCGTACGCTCGTCGGGCCGTCCAGGGCGTACGCGAAGACCAAGCCGTCGGCCACCACGCGCGCGTACGTCAGGTCGGCTGCGATCTCCGGGCCGATCGACTCGGCGGGCAGCAGCCGGACGTGCGCGTCCCTCAGCAGCTCCTCGGCGCTCTCGCCGCCCCCGCTCGCCTGCCGCAGGTGACCGAAGTGGGCGTCCACCAGCGCGGGCCACTCCTCCACAGCGGACCGGGCGCAGCGGACGGCCAGGTCGTGCAGGGAGTACCGGTGGCCGCCTCGAAGGTGCGGAGCGGCCAGCGAGCGCAGGTGATCGGCCTGCGCCGCCGTCAGCAGGGGGAGTTCGGCGTCGGGGGTCGTCTCTGGTGCTTCGTCGAAAGTCACCCGGATGACTCTATGAGGGTTTCGGCCACCCCTGTGACCCGACGGCGGCTACCAGGCGGCGCTCCCCGTGGTCCGCGCCTTCTCCTCCGACGGGAAGAGGATCCACAGCGCGATGTAGAGCAGGAACTGAGGCCCCGGCAGGAGGCAGGACAGGACGAATATCACGCGCATCGTCGTGGCCGACGTGCCGAAGCGGTTGGCCAGGGCTGCGCACACGCCGCCGATCATGCGGCCGTGGGTGGGACGGGCGAGGCGGGACATCTGGGGCTCCTTCACTGCGTGAGCTTCGGTCGAGGCGCGGCCCCTGTCGGCCGCCTCTCCATGACCCAAAGCTACGAGGACGAAGCGGGTAAAGCGTCACTCTACGGAGCTATCCCGACCCTGGGAATCGTCGGGGTACGACCCTGAGACGGCTCCTCCTGACGGACGGCGGTCCGTCGTCGCCGCGTCGTACGCCTACGCAGCAGGTACCTCCCGGCGGGTACCACCAGGGTATGAGCCAGGGCGACACCGAGGGTGTTCAGCAGGATCGAGTCGACGTCCACGACCTGGCCCGGTACGCCGGTCTGGAGCAGCTCCACCGTCACCGAGAGCATCGCCCCGGCGGCGGACGTACGCACCAGCGAGCCGAACGGGGAGACCCGCAGCCTGCCGTGCACCAGGGGGAGGAGTACTCCGAGGGGAGCCAGCAGCAGGAGACCCCGCCCGATCCGGCGGACCGCCTCGTGCCACCCCAGACCGAGGTCGGTGCGGATGCCGTCGAGCGGGTGCAGGTTGGCCGGCATCACCCAGGGGACGTCCAGCGGTCGCAGCGAGTACCAGACGACGAACGCGAGATGAGCGGCGAGGAGAACACCTCCCGCCGCGCGGACACGGATCACGGCGCTGCCGCCGATGGGGCCTTGACGCTGCACGACCCCCAAGACGCACCGCTCACGGCGAATGGTTCCGCAGGGGCCGCAGGGAGGGGGGTGAGTCCTTCACCACACCCGCACACACGGGGACTTGATCACGGTGAGTCACGGCGACCGCCGCAACTCACGTACCGGTCCTCTTACTTCGCCACCTGCGACGACGGCGGCACCTTGGTCCCCGGCCGCTGTTTCACCTCGTCCGTGCACTCGTAGCGCGTCAACTCCCGGCCCGCCGGGCCGCCCAGGACCACGGAGCCGTCGCCGTCGGAGGCGGCCGAGTCGGAGAGGGTGCAGACGACCTGCGCGAGGGCGTACGGCGAGAGCGTCTCCGGCGCGACGGTGAGGCGGAGCGCGTCGTCGGGGTCGGTGCCGGTCAGCGGCGGGAGGACGGTCACGCCCTCGCGCACGTCGGTCGTGTACCCCGACTCCTTCTCCTGGGACGACGGGCTGGCCTCCAGCTCGTTCAGCAGCCCCTGGGCGACCAGCACCCGGCGCTTGGCCCCGACTGCCCCGTCCGGTACCGGAACCGCCCGGTCGACGGCGACGAGCGACGCCCCGCACAGCAGGAACACCTGCACCGGCACCCGGCCCGACAGCTGCGCGGCGGTCGTACCCGACCCGGCGGCGGAGCACCGGACGCGGGAGGGCGCCGCACCGAAGTCGGTCGGCACCTCGGTCGCCCGGATGCCGCACCCGGAGAGGACGAGTCCGAGCGCGGCGACGAGCAGCAGCCGCGTACGACCCTTTGCCGTCAAGGCAGTTGAGGCCACCCGGGACGGGACGCCCTTTGCCGTCACGGCAGTTGAGCCCGCCCCGTCCGTTACACCTTCCGTCAGCCTCACGACGCCGTCTCCCCGTCCTCGTCCTCCCGCTCCACCACTTCCCAGCTCCCCCGGGGCAGTCTCAGCGTGAACACCGCACCGCCTTCAGGGGAGTTGGCGGCGCTGATCTCGCCGCCGTGGATGTGCGCGTTCTCCAGCGCGATGGAGAGCCCGAGGCCGCTGCCTTCCGAACGCGGCCTGGACGCACTGGCCTTGTAGAACCGGTCGAAGACATGCGGCAGCACTTCCTCGGGGATACCGGGCCCGTGGTCGCGCACGGCGATGACCATCTCGTCGGCGCTCTCCCGCACGGACACCCGCACCGGCGACCCCCCGTGCTTGAGGGCGTTGCCGATGAGGTTCGCGAGGATGACGTCGAGCCGACGCGGATCGAGCTGCGCGTGAATCCCGCGCTCGGCGTCGAGTTCGACCGCGTCCAGCCAGGCGCGCGCGTCGATGCAGGCGGTGATCTGGTCGGCCACGTCGACGACGTCGAGCACCAGCCGGGCCGTCCCCGCGTCGAAGCGGGTGACCTCCATCAGGTTCTCGACGAGGTCGTTGAGCCGCCGCGTCTCGCTCACCACGAGCCGTACGGCGGGCTCGATCATCGGGTCCATGCTGCCGGTCTCGGCCTCGAGTTCCTCTTCCAGGACCTCGGTCACGGCCGTGATCGCGGTCAGCGGCGTCCGCAGCTCGTGGCTCATGTCGGCGACGAACCGCCGCGACGCCTCGTCCCGCGCCGCCATGTCCGCGACCCGCTTCTCCAGCGCCTCGGCGGCACGGTTGAACGTCCGTGACAGATCGGCGAGTTCATCCGTACCGGACACCTGGAGCCGCGTGTCGAGCCGCCCCTCGCCGAGATGCCGCGCGGCAACTCCCAGCCGGTGCACGGGTTTCAGCACGGTCGTGGACGCGGCCTGCGCGATCAGCGCCGCCCCGATCAGCGCGAGCCCGGTGGCGATCCCCAGCGACCAGGCAAGGGAGTTGAGGTCCTTCGCCTCGGGCTCCAGCGACTTGCGCATGTACCCGGTCGGACCACCCCCGTCGACCTTCGTCCCGGCGACCAGATACGGCGTGCCGTGATCGACGACCCGCTGCCAGAACAGGTGGTACGGCGCCCTGTTGGCCCCCGACACCGACTGCTGCTTGTTCACCGCGCGCCGCAGCGACTCCGGCACATCGTCCAGCGAGAACCCGCTCAGACCACCGGAGTTGCCGTACACCGTCCGCCCAACGTCGTCGGCCGCGACCAGCAACACACTGAAACGCTGACTGGAGTTGGCCATCTGCGCGGCGGTGCGCTGGAGTTCGGTCTGCGAGGGACGCTCGGGGAGCGCGCCCGCGCGGTTCTGCATCTCCGTACGGAAGTCCTTCAGCACCGCGTCCTGCGCGCGCGTCAGCACGGCCTCGCGGTTGAGCCAGTAGGCGATGCCGGACGCCGAGACGGCCGTGGCGAGCGCGACCGCGCCGAACACGACGACCAGCCGCAGGCGCAGGCTCGTGAAGCGCAGCCGGGACAGGACCACTTTGCGAAACGCGGACCAGCCGCGGAAACCTGGTGCGGCCTGGGTCACTGAGGCGCGTCCAGGCGGTAGCCGACACCCCGGACGGTACGGATCAGCGTGGGCGACGACGGCACGTCCTCGATCTTGGCGCGCAGCCGCTGGACACACGCGTCCACCAGCCGCGAGTCACCGAGGTAGTCGTGCTCCCACACGAGCCGCAGCAACTGCTGCCGCGACAGGGCCTGTCCGGGCCGCCGGCTCAGTTCGAGCAGCAACCGCAGCTCGGTGGGCGTGAGTTGGAGGTCCTGGCCGTTCTTCGTCACCGTCATCGCCGAACGGTCGATGACGAGGCTGCCGAACGTCGCCGAGTCGCTCGACTCCCGCTCACCGCGCCGCAGCACGGCCCGGATCCGGGCGTCCAGCACCCGGCCCTGGACCGGCTTCACGACGTAGTCGTCCGCGCCGGACTCCAGGCCCACCACGACGTCGATGTCGTCGTTGCGCGCGGTCAGCAGGATGATCGGCAACTGGTCCGTGCGCCGGATGCGCCGGCACACCTCGAACCCGTCGATGCCGGGCAGCATCACATCCAGCACGATCAGATCCGGTCGCTGCTCACGCAGCAGTTTCAGACCGTCCTCTCCACTGGCAGCGGTCGCCACGCGGTGCCCCTGGCGCGTCAGTGAGAGCTCCAGGGCCGTACGGATGGCGTCGTCGTCCTCGATCAGCAACAGGGAAGGCACGGCCTCATTCTGGCCCATACAGGGGGTGAGGTTCGACAGGTGGGGGCTTATAACGCCTTTACGAGCCCCCACAGGTACTACCCGGTTACACCCTGATCCCCAACCGCCACAGCGAGGTCACCTCCGCGCTGCGGACCGTATACAACGGGTCACTCCGGTCCTTCGCGCGTCGGTGCCGGGGGCGTACGTCGTGCCTTCCTACGACGGTGAGGCCGCTGGCGCGAAAAAGTCGCAGCAACTCCTCCCGGGTCCGCAGGCCCAGCAGCTCGGCGAGATCCGACATGATCAGCCAGCCCTCGCCATGCGGTAGCAACCGGTTGCACAACCCGGCGAGGAACGCTTGGAGCATCCCGCTGTCCTGGTCGTACACCCCCAGCTCCAGCCCGCCGCTCGGCGTGCCCGGCAGCCACGGGGGGTTGCAGACGACGAGGTCGGCGCGGCCCTGTGACGGGTACAGCGCCGGGCCCTGTACGGCGATCCGCGCGCCGTGTCCGAGGCGGCGCGCGTTCTCCTCGGCGCAGGCGAGGGCGCGCGGGTTGACGTCGGTCGCGATGATCCGCTCGACCCCTCTGCGGGCCAGCACGGCCGCCAGGACGCCGGTTCCGGTGCCGAGGTCGAAGGCGGTACGGCAGGGGCGGGGGAGGGGGGCGGAGGCGACGAGGTCGACGTACTCCCCTCGTACGGGGGAGAAGACGCTGTAACGGGGGTGAATGCGGTTACTGAGAGCGGGCACCTCCACGCCCCTCAGCTGCCACTGGTGGGCGCCGATCACTCCCAGGAGTTCCCGCAGAGGTACGACGGAGGGGCCGGCGGGCGGGCCGTACGCGGCGCGGCAGGCTTCGCGGACGTCGGGGGCGCGGCGCAGGGAGAGGGCGTGGTCCGCGTCGAGTTCCACGAGGAGACGGTTCAGCGTCTCGGCCCGGCGGGCTCGGTCACGGCGCTGGAGGCGGAAGATCTCCGCCGGTGAACCGGCCTCGTCGTACGGCGAGTTCGGGATGCGGCGGCTCAACGCCGTAAGCATCTGGCGGGCGTTGATGTAGTCGCCCCGCCACAGGAGCGCCGTGCCGGTGGAGGTCAGGCGGTGTGCGGTGGAGGCGCGGAGGGTGTCGTCGACGGGGACGTACCCGGTGCGGGGCGCGGTCTCGTTCCGGGGCTCGCGGGAGGGCATGGGGATGCTCCTGGAAGTCGTAAGTGCCGTGGGAACGGAGGCACTTCGACGGGGCGAGGAGCAGGGGGAACGGCAGAAGGCCCGCTGTCACCGCCGCGCCGAAGCGCGGGGGAGCGGGTCGCCCAGGACCATGCCGTAACCCATGTCCGCAAGGGTCCCATGGGGGTGGTGAGGAGGCCAAACGCACCGGTCTACCGCCGACGCCTTTGCAGCCGCTGTGGTGTCGCCGTGAGGGGCCCCTGTGACAGCTCTGTGACAGTCGGCGGACACGGCCATGAAGGTCCCCCGGCAAGCTTCTCGGCACAGGGCAAGACGGCCTGGCGCAAGAGCACCAGAGGTCCACGACGGGAGGCGCGACATGTCGCTGCACAGCATGAACACCAGCGCAGTGGTCACGCGTCTCCACGACGTCCGGTGGGGCTCGGAGAAGTCCGGTGTTGTGAGCGGGCGGGGGTGCGCTCGCAACGCCGGGCGTCAACACACCACGTACATCACGGTGGTTGACGCGAAAACGGGGGATGCGGTTCCGGGGGGAGCCGCGTACAGGGAGGACACGGGGGAGCGTCGCTCCATCAGCGAGGCGGAGTTCACCGCCTACGTCCAGGAGCGCCGCGCCTCCCTGTACGCCACCGCGTACCACCTGACCGGCGACCGGTTCGAGGCCGAGGACCTGCTCCAGAGCGCGCTGTTCTCGACGTACCGGGCCTGGGACCGGATCAGTGACAAAGCGGCAGTAGGCGGTTACCTGCGCCGCACCATGACGAACCTGCACATCAGCGCGTGGCGCCGCCGCAAGCTGAACGAGTACCCGACCGAGGAACTGCCGGAGACGCCCGGCGACACGGACGCGATGCGCGGCACGGAGCTGCGCGCGGTCCTGTGGCAGGCGCTGTCCCGGCTGCCGGAACTCCAGCGGACGATGCTGGTCCTCAGGTATTACGAGGGCCGTACCGACCCGGAGATCGCGGAGATCCTCGACATCAGTGTCGGCACGGTGAAGTCCAGCATCTGGCGGTCGCTCCGCCGGCTGCGCGAGGACGAGGTCCTCAGCTTCGGCCGTGACGAGGAGAGCGCCTTCGGGGAGCTTGTCGCCTGAAGGTCGGCCCCGGCTCCGCTCTGGGGGGAGCGGTGGCGGGGGTATCGGGGGAATGCGGGGGAGCGGTACCGGGGGGACCTTCGGGGGACGGCGTTCGGGGGAGCGTCGCGGGGAGCGGTACCGCAGGGGGGAGCACGGGGGAAACACGGGGGAACAGGGAGCGGGGCTGGAGGGCCGGGGGGTCTGTCCAGTCCCGTTTCTTTGTGTTCCTTCGTGCCCGACTCCCCGGCGTGGTCCGGGTGTTGGGGGTTACGGCGCCGTCGGTGCCGTCGTCTGGGTGCGGCCGGTGGCGTCCGCCAGGCGGGTCAGTGCCTCGTCACGGTCGCAGGCGTGTGCGCCGAGTGCGGTCTGGCGGGCGACGATGGCCCGCTCGGCGCGCATCAGGCGCCAGCCCCGGCGCAGCAGGAAGGGGACCGACTTGCGGCCCTCCTTGAGGTCCCGCAGGAAACGCCTGCGGAACGTCTTCACCGGGCCCCGGCTCAGGCACAGCGCGTCCGCGAGTACCCCCTCCTCGCGGCACCGCTCGACGATCTCGGCGGCGAAGATGCCCTCCGCGATGAATACCGGAGTACCACCGAAGTCGACCGTCTCGCTGCCGGTGCGCGCGCTGAGCGAGATGTCGTACACGGGTACATCCGTGGAGCCACTGCGGCACAGCTCCGTGATCGCCGTGACGGCCGTCTCCGTGTCCCACGACGCCGGGTGGTCCCAGTCGATGTCGGAGCTTCCCTCGACCTGCGGCAGCGTCGGGTCGTCGCCCTCCTTGTAGAAGTCGTCGAGCCGCAGCACCGGGAGGCCGGAGTGGGCCGCGACGAGGGACTTGCCGGAGCCGGAGGGGCCGCACAGCAGTACGACCCGCGTGGGGGTGGAAAGGGAACTCACGGGACACCAGTGTGCGGCATGTGCCCTGCTCGGCACGAGTCCGCGGGGCGCCTTTGAAGCGCGCGTCACATCATCGCGGGTCGCCTTTGATGCGTACGGCGCCCTTCAACTACCCTCTGCGTCGACTCGATTACTCCCCGCATCGAAAAGGTGGCAGCGAGATGCCTCAGCACGAGAACGTCCCCTCCTCTTCAACCGGCCGCCGCGCGCTGGCCGCCCTCGCGACCGCCGGGGTCGCCCTCGGGGCCGGCGCCGGGGTGGCTGCCGCGGCCGACGCGCCGGTCGTCGACGCCGTCCGCACGAACCCCTCCGCCGTCGGCCAGATCGACCCCCAGGCGGGGCTCCAGGGGGCGCTCGGCTCCCTCCCGTACGCGACCGGCGCGGTGACCGCCCTCAAGCCGAACCCCCTCGCCGGCACCGGCGTCGACCCCCTCGACAACGGGGCGGGCACCCAACTCGCCGACTTCCAGCCGATCGCGACCCAGGCACTGACCGGGCCGGTGGCTCAGGCGCAGTCGATCGGGTCGTTGCCGGTGGTGGGGCAGGTGGCGGGGTTGCTGAAGGGGTGAACGGCGACGGAGGGCCACGGCTCCGCCGTGACCCTCCACCTGTTTCTTATGCGAACGTGCCCGAGTTGAAGACGATGAAGCCGTCCTTCGCCCGGCACGACGGGTCGATCCCGGAAGCGACCGCCCGCTTGTCGTCGGCCTTCAGATAACTCCCGCCGGCGGTGATGGCGTCACCCTCCAGGACGGGGCCGAAGCCCGGCACCTTCACGCCCCGCTTGCCACCGCTCAGCACGGCCTCGGTCCCTTTGGGCCAGACCGGAGTCATCGTGAACTCCTGCTCCGCCCTCTTGCCGTGCACGACAAGGCACTTGCCCGCCTCGACGTACGCCAGGCGCCCGCCCACGGACATGTCGGCCGCCAAGGCCAGATCGTGCACGACGATCTGCGGGTCCGTACCGGTGAGGGAGATCTTGTCGGTGCCCGAGACCACCACCTCTTCCGTGCTCGGAGAGGAGGACTCCCGAGGTTCGGCGCTCCCCTCGCCGGAACTTCCGCAGGCGGCGAGCGCCAGCACGCTCAGGGAGGCGACGAGTACGAGCTTGATCGGCTTCACCGGGACAACTTTCTGAGTTGGTGGCTGACTACCGCGTCCACACGTCGTAACCGCGGTTCTGGAAGAGGTACGCCGGGGTGAAGACGCATCGTCCCGTCCCGTCGTTGAGGACCCCGGAGTGGATGCCGTAGGCGGTTCCACCGTTGTACCAAGGGCCGCCGCTGTCACCGGGACGGCAGCCGCCGCCCCTCATGACGACCATGTGCTGGAGGGAACCCACTGTCGCGTTACGGATGCTGACGGTGCTACAGGTCTTGCCGGACGTTCTGCCGAACTTGCAGATGGACGTTCCGACGGCGGGCATGGTTCCCCGGTCGTCCGCGTACCGGGTGCTGTTGGTGCTCTGGTAGAAGGTGCGCGTGCTGGTCTTGTTGCCCCGGCTCGTGTAGCCGAGGTCGCCCGAGGAGCCCTGGTGGGTCCAGACGTTGCTGACGCTGGTGGAGCCCCCGTGGGTGCTGTGGTTGGAGTAGGTCTGCGAGCCACCGCCCGTGGTGCAGTGACCGGCTGTACCCAGGCGCTTGGTGTCGCCGGATATCTCCTTCAGGTTGAAGCCGGCCGTGCAGCCGACGGACAGGTAACCGCCACCGCGTATGTACTCGTCCTGCTGGTCGAGGGAGGCGTTCTTCACCACTTCCACCGAGACGCGGACACCAGCGTGGTCGGAGGCGTCCCGCCGCACCGCTTCCTGGACGCCCTTCAGGCGCGAAGTGGCCTTGGCCGCCGGGCTGTTCAGCTCGATCTGGACCTTGACCTCCCCCTCCTCGACGTCGTAGAAGCTGATTGCGTCGGCGACGTCGTTCTGGGCGAGCGCGTTCGCGTGGGCCACTTGCTGGGCGTCCGCGAGGTCGACCTCGGAGAAACCTCGGTTGGTCACCAACTCGACCGGTACGGGGAGGGATTCCGCGAGTTCGACGGCTTCGGCGGGAACCGCTCCCTTGAACGCGAACCACGCGCTGTGCGCTGACTTCACCGCACCGGCGAATTCGTCCGGGAAGGAGGTCTCCAGCTCTTCCGCGATGTCGGAGAACTTGTCCTGCCACCCGTACTGTTCGATGGCGTCCGCGAGCGGGATTCCCTCGTCCGACGCCATGGTCCGGATGTCTTCCAACTGCCCCGCGGTCAGGTCGTCCACCATCACGTCAGGGGTGTCCACCGGCCCGTCGGGCTGGCTCTCCGCCGTGGGCCGGGCGGCCGAAGCGGCTTGCGCGACATAGGAGTCCAGCGCTTCCGAGAGGGAGATCCCCTGAACCTTCGAGGTCTGCTTGATGCTGTCGAGCACGGGACGGTCGACGCCCGTACCGCCCTCGGAGTTGAGGAACACGGACCGCTCCACCGGAGCGCCGGATTCCACGGCCACGGCCTGCGGGACGAGGACGAGCGACCCGGCCAGCGCCGAGATCGCGGCGACGGCGTGGAGCCGGCGTCGGGTCCGCTTGATGTTTTCGACTGACAAAGTTTTCCCCCTGGGTCAGTTTCGGACAAGCGTGTGGCCTTGCAGCAACTACCGCCGCCGCAAGGCCATTTGGCTCAGACTTTACTCTAGCTTGCCCTTTGTTGAACCTGGGAGGATTTTTGGTGAGGCTTTCGGCTCAGTACGCCGAACCCGACGCCCCCAGCGACCCCGTCGTGTGCCAGACCGTCTTCGTCTCCAGGAACGCCGTGAGGCGGTCCGTGCCCTGCGGGTCGTTCCAGTCCACAGGCTGTGGACGCAGGACGCGCTTTAGGTTGTCCGCCGCCGCGATCTCCAGCTCCTTCGCCAACTCCTCGTCCGCGCCCGCCAGATCGATCGCGTTGACGTCCTGGTGGGAGGCGAGGGACGGGGTGATCTCGGCCGTGCGGCCGGAGAGGATGTTCACAACTCCGCCCGGGACGTCGGACGTTGCCAGCACCTCGCCGAGGGAGAGCGCGGGGAGCGGGGACTTCTCGGAGGCGATGACCACGGCCGTGTTGCCGGTCGCGATGACCGGGGCCAGCACCGAGATCAGGCCCAGGAAGGACGAGTCCTGGGGCGCCAACACCGCTACCACGCCGGTCGGTTCGGGCGTGGAGAGGTTGAAGTACGGCCCCGCCACCGGGTTCGCGCCGCCCACGATCTGCGCGATCTTGTCGGTCCACCCCGCGTACCAGACCCACCGGTCGATCGCCGCGTCCACCTGAGCCGCGGCCTTGGACTTCGACAGCCCCTCCGCCTCGGCCACTTCACGCGTGAACTGCTCGCGGCGCCCCTCCAGCATCTCGGCGATGCGGTACAGGATCTGACCCCGGTTGTACGCGGTCGCGCCCGACCACCCGCCGAACGCCTTGCGCGCGGCGACGACCGCGTCACGGGCGTCCTTGCGGCTCGACTGGGGCGCGTTGGCCAGCCAGTTGCCCTTGGAGTCGGTCACCTCGTACACCCGGCCGCTCTCGGAACGCGGGAACTTCCCGCCGACGTACAGCTTGTAGGTCTTGAACACACTGAGTCGGTCAGACATCGAGGTACGCCTCCAGGCCATGGCGACCGCCCTCGCGGCCGTAACCCGACTCCTTGTAACCGCCGAACGGCGAGGTCGGATCGAACTTGTTGAACGTGTTGGACCAGATGACACCCGCACGCAGCTTGCTCGCGACGGCGAGGATGCGGGAGCCCTTGTCGGTCCAGATACCGGCGGAGAGGCCGTACTGGGTGTTGTTGGCCTTGGCGACGGCCTCGTCCGGCGTGCGGAAGGTCAGCACGGACAGGACGGGACCGAAGATCTCGTCACGCGCGATGGTGTGCGCCTGCGTGACGTTCGTGAAGAGCGTCGGCGCGAACCAGTAACCGGAGGACGGGAGTTCACAGGCGGGCGACCACCGCTCGGCGCCCTCCGCCTCACCCTGCTCCGTCAACGCCGTGATGCGCGCGAGCTGTTCGGCGGAGTTGATCGCGCCGATGTCCGTGTTCTTGTCGAGCGGGTCACCGAGGCGCAGCGTGGACAGGCGGCGCTTCAACGCGTTCAGCAGCTCGTCCTGGATGGACTCCTGGACCAGCAACCGGCTTCCGGCGCAGCAGACTTGGCCCTGGTTGAAGAAGATCCCGTCGACGATCCCCTCGACGGCCTGGTCGATCGGGGCGTCGTCGAAGACGATGTTCGCGCCCTTGCCGCCGAGTTCGAGCGTCAGCTTCTTGCGGGTACCGGCGACGCTGCGGGCGATCTCCTTGCCGACGGCGGTCGAGCCGGTGAAGGCGACCTTGTTGACGTCCGGGTGCGCGACGAGCGCGGCGCCTGAATCCCCGTACCCCGTAAGGATGTTGACGACACCCTTGGGGAGGCCCGCCTGACGGCAGATGTCGGCGAAGAAGAGAGCCGACAGGGGAGTGGTCTCCGCCGGCTTCAGGACGACCGTGTTGCCGGTCGCGAGAGCGGGGGCGATCTTCCACGCCAGCATCAGCAACGGGAAGTTCCACGGGATGACCTGGCCCGCGACACCGAGCGGCTGCGGGTTCGCGCCGTACCCAGCGTGGTCCAACTTGTCGGCCCAGCCCGCGTAGTAGAAGAAGTGCGCGGCGACGAGCGGGAGGTCGGCGTCCCGCGTCTCCTTGATCGGCTTGCCGTTGTCCAGCGTTTCCAGGACGGCCAGTTCGCGGCTGCGCTCCTGGATGATGCGGGCGATGCGGAAGAGGTACTTCGCGCGCTCGGAGCCGGGCAGCGCGGACCACTTCTCGAACGCCTTGCGGGCGGCCCTGACCGCGCGGTCGACGTCGGCCTCACCGGCCTGTGCGACCTCCGCCAACACCTCTTCCGTGGAAGGGGAGATGGACTTGAAAACCTTGCCGTCCGCCGCGTCGGTGAACTCGCCGTCGATGAACAGGCCGTAGGACGGCGCGATGTCGACGACCGAGCGGGACTCGGGTGCGGGTGCGTACTCGAAAGCCATGGGGAATCAGTCCACCGTCACGTAGTCGGGACCGGAGTAGCGGCCGGTGGCCAGCTTCTGACGCTGCATCAGCAGATCGTTGAGGAGGGAGGAGGCGCCGAAACGGAACCAGTGGTTGTCCAGCCAGTCCGCACCGGCCGTCTCGTTCACCAGCACGAGGAACTTGACCGCGTCCTTCGTCGTACGGATGCCGCCCGCGGGCTTCACCCCGACCTGTACGCCGGTCTGCGCGCGGAAGTCGCGCACCGCCTCCAGCATCAACAGGGTGTTCGCGGGAGTCGCGTTGACGGCGACCTTGCCGGTGGACGTCTTGATGAAGTCCGCGCCCGCGATCATGCCCAGCCAGCTCGCGCGCCGGATGTTGTCGTACGTCGACAGCTCGCCGGTCTCGAAGATGACCTTGAGCCGGGCGGCGCCGGACGCCTCCTTCACGGCCACGATCTCGTCGTACACCTTGAGGTAGTTCCCGGCGAGGAACGCGCCCCGGTCGATGACCATGTCGATCTCGTCGGCACCGGCGGCCACGGCGTCACGGACGTCGGCCAGCTTGACGTCGAGCGCGGCGCGGCCGGCGGGGAACGCGGTCGCCACCGACGCGACCTTCACGCCGGAACCGGCGACGGCCGCCTTCGCGGTCGCGACCATGTCCGGGTACACGCAGACGGCCGCCGTCGCGGGCGTCGTACGGTCGGTCGGGTCGGGGTGGACGGCCTTCGCGCCGAGCGCCCGGACCTTGCCGGCGGTGTCCGCGCCTTCCAGCGTCGTCAGGTCGACCATGGAAATGGCCAGGTCGATGGCGTACGCCTTCGCGGTGGTCTTGATCGAACGGGTCCCGAGCGAGGCGGCACGCGCCTCCAGGCCGACCGCGTCGACACCGGGGAGGCCGTGCAGGAAGCGCCGCAGCGTGCTGTCGGACGCGGCGACGTCGGCGAGCGCCGAGCGGGCAGCAGGGGGTGCAGTGGTGGGCATGGTCACCAGATGAGCATATCTACGCGCGTAGCGGATGTATAGGGCCGGTGGGCCTTACCGCAGCTGCCTGGGAGGCGGCTACCTGGGAGCTACGGGTATCACGCGCAAGGCAGCTCCCAGGTATGAGGCCCGCGTCTGGCTCTCAGGTACCTCCTACCGGGGTCTGAGATGGCCCAGGGAGACCCTTCGGGCAGAATCGGGCGCATGACGACCCCCGCACACGAGCCGCAGCCCTCCGGTCCCGCGTACCCGGACCGCGTCTACCGCTCACCCGCCGGCATCGTCGGCGGAGTCCTGCTGCTCGGCATCGGCGGCTGGCTCGGCATCGACGCGGTCGTCGTCGGGCACGGCCGTACGCCGTGGCTGGCGCTCGCGGCGCTCCTGCTCGCCGTACCCCTGGTGGCGGCCTTCACGATCCGCCCGGCGGTGTACGCCAACGAGGAACGCCTCCGCATCCGCAACCCCTTCCGGGTGATCGTCCTGCCCTGGTCCCAGGTCGCGGTGGTCCGCTCGAACTACACGAACGAGGCGGTCAGCAACGCGGGCGACACGTTCCAGCTCTGGGCCATCCCGGTCTCCCTCCGGGGCCGCAAGAAGGCGACACGCCGCGCCGCTCGGGGGAGCGCCGGCGGGGGGATGCCGCTGTTCGGCGCCGGGATGCGTACGACGGATGTCGACACGGGGGACGACCTCGCCTCCGGCGACCGCTCCATGGCGGACCTGCGGTCCCTGCACGAGGGGTACCGCCCGGGGACCGAGTCCGCCGACGCCCCGACCGAGGTGAGCGTCCGCTGGGCGTGGGAGGTACTGGGACCCGTCGTCGCCGGGGCTGTGGTCCTGGTGATTCTGCTGGCGGTGGGGTAACTCACGCGGCTCGCGCGCTCCGCGTCGTACCGCATGCGTCGCACCGTACGGCCTTGGTCGGTCAGTTGGTCGAGCCAGGGTGAGGGGGCGTTCGTGTGTCGCCCCTGGGTCCCCCCGGCAGTGCGCCAGCACCCGCGCGAGACCGACTCCGGCTGACGCCGTCCAATTCGATATCGCCCGACAACATCCCTAGTACTACAGGGCTACGGCGCGCTCGGCCACACGAGTGCCATGTACGCCCCGAAGTACGCCGAAGCCGTCACCGCCGTACCCAGCGTCAGCCACCGGAACCTCCGTGATGCCCTCGTCAGGTGGGCGGCGAGCGGGAGGAGTAGGGGGAACGCTGGGAGGAGGAAGCGGGCTCGGGGGAAGTAGACGCCGCCGCTGCCCAGGACGATGGCCAGTATTACGCCGGTGAAGATCAGGAGCGGGACCGGTTGGCGGTCCCAGATGGACAGTGCGTAG
Source organism: Streptomyces saintjeani (assembly GCF_055409605.1). Taxonomy (NCBI): domain Bacteria; kingdom Bacillati; phylum Actinomycetota; class Actinomycetes; order Kitasatosporales; family Streptomycetaceae; genus Streptomyces; species Streptomyces saintjeani. The sequence continues at coordinate 5,908,792 of NZ_CP189624.1, forward strand.
AGGGCTGCTGCCGCGATCAGTGTCAGTGTTACGCCGATCAGGAACAGTTCCGGTCGTGAGTCCTGGCCCAGGAGTTCGCGGAAGCGGCGGAGGGTTTCCTGGCCGCCGTTCCATTCGTTGTGCCAGAGGCGTTGGACCGCGAAGTAGCCGTCCCAGCGGTGGAGGCGGAGGCCGACCCAGGTGACGTAGGCGCACCAGCCGAGAGGGGCGGTGGCAACCGCGAGGGCGGCTTTGTGCGAGCGGTGGTGTCGTAGCGACAGCAGCGCTGCCACCGAGACCGCCGCCGCCACGGCGATGCCCGTGGGGCGGGTCAGGCCGGCCAGGGTCGCCAAACCCGCTGCGGGGAGCCAGCGTTGGGTGAGGACCGCGTACAGGGACCAGGCAGCCAGGGCCGTGAAGAGGGATTCCGTGTACGCCATCCACTGGACCAGGGCGACCGGCCAGGCCGCCCACAGGACCGTCAGGAGGATGCCGGTGCGGCGGTCGTGGAGGTGGTCGCCGATCGCGAAGATGCCCCAGGCCGCGAGGAGGGAGGACGTGAGAGCTACGGCCAGACCCGTACTGGGGAGGGAGAGGGGTGTGATCGCCGAGAGGGTTTTCACCAAGTAGGGGTACAGGGGGAAGAACGCCAGGTTGTTCGCGTCGTACGCCGTGCCGAGGGTGTGCGTGTAGCCGTGGGTGGCGATACCCCAGTACCACTTCGCGTCCCACTCCAGAGCCAGGATCGGGCGGACGCCGTGGTGGCGGCGGTGGGCCCAAGTCGTCAGGACGGCAAGGGAGACGATGCGGACCGCGAGGTACGCGGCGAGAGCGGGGGCCGCGTGGCGCAAGGCGGCGGTGCGGGGGCTCGGCGGGGGAGTCGGCGCCGTCGGAGGGGGTGGGGTGGGGGTGGTCAGGGTGGTCACGGCGGCGGGCTCCAAGTCGGGTGGGGTCCGGTACTACCGGTCCACCGTTCACCCGAGGAGGCGTGCGGGGCGGGGCGCGCGGGGGCTGTCGCCGGGAAATCACCCTATGGGAGCAGATGGTTGTGCGAGGGGCGGGGTACGGAGTTCAGCCGTCCGGTGCGGGTCTGAACCCCGTAGTCCCCGTGTACATCTCAGGTATTAGATGCCCGCCGCCGTCGAGAAGTCCCGCTTGATCTCCGTGAGGAGCTGCGCCGCCTTCTCACGGGCCGCCGGGAGCGCCGCGTGGTCCTCGACCGGGATCACGACCTCCAGGTAGCACTTGAGCTTCGGTTCCGTGCCGCTCGGGCGGACGATGACCCGGGCGCCGTCCAGGGTGTAGCGCAGGCCGTCCGTGGGCGGGAGCTTGTCCGTGCCCTGCGTGAGGTCCTCCGCCTTCGTGATCGGCAGGCCCGCCAGGCTCGTCGGGGGGTGTTCCCGCAGGCGGGTCATCGCGTCCGCGATCAGGCTCAAGTCCTCGACACGGACCGAGAGTTGGTCCGTCGCGTGCAGGCCGTGCTCCACCGCGAGGTCGTCCAGGAGGTCCAGGAGCGTGCGGCCCCGCTCCTTCAGCTCCGACGCCAGTTCCGTGATCAGGAGGGCCGCCGTGATGCCGTCCTTGTCGCGGACGCCCTCCGGGTCCACGCAGTAGCCGAGGGCCTCCTCGTACCCGTACCGCAGGCCCTCCACCCGCGCGATCCACTTGAAGCCTGTCAGGGTCTCCTCGTACGGGAGGTTCGCCTTCTCCGCGATGCGGCCCAGCAAGGAGGAGGACACGATCGACTCCGCGAACGTTCCCCTCGCGCCCCTCTTGACCAGGTGGGATGCCAGGAGTGCGCCCACCTCGTCGCCCCTCAGCATGCGCCAGTCCTCGCCGTCCCGGACCGCCGCCGCGCAGCGGTCCGCGTCCGGGTCGTTCGCGATGATCAGGTCCGGGGTCGTCTCCCTCGCCTTCGCGAACGCCAGGTCCATCGCGCCCGGTTCCTCCGGGTTCGGGAAGGCCACCGTCGGGAAGTCCGGGTCCGGGTCCGCCTGTTCGGGGACCAGGACGGGGGTGGGGAAGCCCGCTCGTTCGAAGGCTGCGAGGAGGACGTCCCTGCCTACGCCGTGCAGCGGGGTGTACACCGTGCGGGCCGTTCTCGCGGACGTGGGGGACAGCACCTTGTCCGTACGTGCGAGGTACGCCTCCAGTACTGCTTCGTCCAGGATTTCCCAGCCGGTCTCCGGGCGGGGGACGTCGTTCAGGGACTCGATCGCTTCGATCCGGGCCGCGATCTCGCTGTCCGACGGGGGGACGATCTGGGAGCCGTCACCCAGGTACACCTTGTAGCCGTTGTCCCTCGGGGGGTTGTGGCTCGCCGTCACCTCTACGCCTGCCGCTGCGCCCAAGTGCCTTATGGCGTACGCCAGTACGGGGGTCGGGAGGGGGCGGGGGAGGAGTGCCGCGCGTAGGCCCGCGCCCGTCATCACCGCGGCCGTGTCCCTCGCGAAGTCCTCCGACTTGTGGCGGGCGTCGTAGCCGATGACCACCAGGGCGTTCGTCTCGCCCTTGGTCCTCAGGTATGACGCCAGGCCTGCTGCCGCTCTGATGACGACCGTGCGGTTCATGCGCATCGGGCCTGCGCCGAGTTCGCCTCTCAGGCCGGCTGTGCCGAACTGGAGGGTGCCGGTGAAACGGTCGGCGAGTTCTGTGACGTCGCCGGCCTCGATCAGTTTCGCCAGTTCGTCTCGGGTCTCGGGGTCGGGGTCCTCCGCGAGCCAGGTTCTGGCCCGGGTCATGAGGTCGTCGTGCACTGCGGGTCAGCCTCTCGTTGTACGTCGTGGGTGGTACGGCTCGGAGTTTTCTCGCCCCCGCCGCCCCTACCCGTCCCATCCTGAAGGGGCTGCCGCCCCTTCGACCCCGCTTCAGGAGGCTCCGCCCCTGGGCCCCGGGTGGGTGGGGGAGGTGGGGGGCAGCATTCTGTGGGTGGGTGGGGGTCGGCCCTGAAGGGGCCTCGTCCTCAAGCGCCGGACGGGCTGGAAAGAGGTGGGCTGGGATGGGTGGGGAGGGTTTCGGTGGGTGGGGAGCGGCTCTGAAGGGGTCTTGTCCTCAAGCTCCCCCAAGCTCTTCGAGCAGGGAGGTGTCCCCGGACGGGCTGAGATGAGGTGGGCTGGGGTGGGGGTCCGTGGGTGAGGGGCGGGACCTGTCCTCAGGTGCGGGGCAGGGTGGGCAAGTTGGGCTCCGTCCTCAGGTGCCGGACAGGGCTGGAGGGGCGGCTCCGGAAGTGCCTCGTCCTCAAGTGCCGGGCGGGGTGGGCGGCGGGGCTTCGGCCTCGGGTGTCCGGCGGGCCGAGGGTGCCTGGCCCGTTGCCCGTCCGGGGCCCCGCTACCGCCGCCTCGGACCCAAGTGCCGGACCCGCTGTCCCGCGTCCGGCACCCCAGCCCCCGTCCGGTACTACAGCCGGTCCAGCACCCGTGTCAGCAGTTCGCCCATCCGGGCCGCGCTGTCCCGGCCCGCCTGGAGGACCTCCTCGTGGTTCAGCGGCTCGCCCGTCATGCCCGCTGCCAGGTTCGTGACCAGGGAGATGCCCAGGACCTCCGCGCCGGCCTCGCGGGCCGCGATGGCTTCGAGGGCCGTCGACATGCCCACCAGGTCCGCGCCGATGACGCGGGCCATGCGGATCTCCGCGGGGGTTTCGTAGTGGGGGCCCGTGAACTGGGCGTAGACGCCCTCCTCCAGCGACGCGTCGATCTCCTTGCAGAGGGCGCGCAGGCGGGGGGAGTAGAGGTCCGTGAGGTCGACGAAGTTCGCGCCGACGATCGGGGACGCCGCCGTCAGGTTGATGTGGTCGCTGATGAGGACCGGCTGGCCGGGGCGCATGCCCTCGCGCAGGCCGCCGCAGCCGTTCGTCAGGACGATCGTCTTGCAGCCGGCGGCGACCGCGGTGCGGACTCCGTGCGCGACGGAGGCGACCCCCCGGCCCTCGTAGTAGTGCGTACGGCCCAGGAAGACCAGCGCGCGCTTCTCTCCGATCTTGTACGAGCGGATCTTGCCGCCGTGGCCCTCGACGGCGGGCGGCGGGAAGCCGGGGAGTGCCGTGACCGGGAACTCCGCGTCGGGCGCGCCGAGCGCGTCGACGGCCGGTGCCCAGCCGGAGCCCATCACGAGGGCGACGTCATGCGTCTCGGCACCCGTCAGCTCACGCAGCCGCGCGGCGGCGCTGTCGGCGGCGGTGTAGGGGTTGCCCTGAATGTCGTCCGGGATGTCGTCCGGCAGAAGAGATGCGTTCACGCGGATGAGCGTAGCCGGTCCATGCCTACGCGCGTAGATGACAGACCTTACGGCTCGACGATCGTTGTCTTGTCGTTTCCGACCAATTCCGGTCGGCCGCGATCAAGGAGATCTCAACAGGGCCGCTTCCGCAGCTCCATCACGTAGTCGTGCGGCGCCCCCGCCGACTCCGCCGCGTCCGCGATCTCCCCGAGGTAGCGGGCGGAGGGGAGACCCCCTTCGTACCCGTTGAGAACGTATGTCCACGCGCCCTCTTCGCCCTCCAGGGTGTGGACGCGCATACGTGTACGGCGGTAGATCCCGAGGCCGGTGCCCTCCCAGCGGTCGAGGGACTCCTCGTCCATGGGGGCGATGTCGTACAGGCCGACGAATACCTGAGAGCCAGGCTCCTCGACGATCGTCGCCAGCGCGCCCTCCCAGCCCATCTGCTCGCCGCCGAAGGTGAGCCGCCAGCCGTTCAGCCAGCCGGTCGCACGCAGCGGGGAGTGGGGAGCGCGGCGGGTCATCAGCCGCGCGTCGAGGTTGCCGGCGTACGCGGCGTAGAGCGACATGGGGGAGAGGGTACGGCAGTGACGCCGGGGGTCTGATGCGAAGCCGTAGTACCCCGGCTGGGCGGTGGTCCGCGCTGTGCGGGAGAATTGCGTACGTGACTCGGATCGTGATCATCGGTGGTGGGCCCGGCGGGTATGAGGCGGCGTTGGTGGCCGCCCAGCTCGGGGCGGAGGTGACCGTCGTGGACTGCGACGGTCTGGGCGGTGCGTCGGTGCTCACCGACTGCGTGCCGTCCAAGACGCTCATCGCCACGGCGGAGGTGATGACGACCTTCGACTCCTCGTACGAGGAGCTGGGGATCATCGTCGCCGACGACACGCCACCCCTGGAGCAGGCGGCCAGGGTCGTCGGCGTGGACCTCGGCAAGGTCAACCGGCGGGTGAAGCGCCTCGCGCTCGCCCAGTCGCACGACATCACCGCGTCGGTGACGCGCGCCGGCGCCAAGGTGATGCGCGGCCGGGCCCGCCTGGAGGGCATGCAGGCGCTCGACGGCTCCCGCAAGGTCGTCGTCGCGACCCCGGACGGCAACGAGCAGACGCTCACCGCCGACGCCGTACTCATCGCGACGGGTGCTCACCCCCGGGAGCTGCCCGATGCGCAGCCCGACGGTGAGCGGATCCTCAACTGGACGCAGGTCTACGACCTGACCGAGCTGCCCGACGAGTTGATCGTCGTCGGCTCCGGCGTCACCGGCGCGGAGTTCGCCGGGGCGTACCAGGCGCTCGGCTCGAAGGTCACCCTCGTCTCGTCCCGCGACCGGGTACTACCCGGGGAGGACCCGGACGCCGCCGCCGTACTGGAAGAGGTCTTCCGGCGCCGCGGCATGAACGTCATGGCCCGCTCCCGCGCCGAGTCCGCGAAGCGGGTCGGCGACCGGGTCGAGGTGACCCTCGCGGACGGCCGTGTCATCACCGGCAGCCACTGCCTGATGGCCGTCGGCGCGATCCCCAACAGCGCCGGGCTCGGCCTGGAGGAGGCCGGCGTCAAGGTCCGCGAGTCCGGGCACATCTGGACCGACAAGGTGTCCCGCACCACAGCTCCGGGGGTATACGCCGCCGGCGACGTCACCGGTATCTTCGCGCTCGCCTCGGTCGCCGCGATGCAGGGACGTATCGCCATGTACCACTTCCTCGGCGACGCGGTGGCCCCCCTCAACCTCAAGACGGTCTCCTCCAACGTCTTCACCGACCCCGAGATCGCGACCGTCGGCTACAGCCAGGCCGACGTGGACGGCGGCAAGATCGACGCGCGCGTCGTCAAGCTGCCCCTGCTGCGCAACCCCCGCGCGAAGATGCAGGGCATCCGCGACGGCTTCGTCAAGATCTTCTGCCGTCCCGGTACGGGGATCGTCGTCGGTGGCGTGGTCGTCGCGCCGCGCGCTTCGGAACTGATCCACCCCATCTCGATCGCCGTCGACAACAATCTGACGGTCGAACAGATCGCGAACGCGTTCACCGTGTACCCGTCCCTGTCGGGCTCGATCGCCGAGGTGGCACGGCAGTTGCACACGAGGAAGGCGGCGGGCGAGAGCTGACGGCCGAAACCAACTCCCCGTCGGTCACGGGGAGTTGCCAGGGTTGGTGACGGCGTGGGGCGGGTAGCCGAGCCCCTATACCACTTCACCCACTCCTGTGCGAACAACTTCGTTTATTCGACGCAAACACCTGAAAACAGACGGTCGCCCGCGTTACTGTCAGTTTCGTGTTCGCTGCTGAACGTCGCCAATTGATCCTCGAAATGGTGCGAGCGAACGGGGCCGTGTCGCTCCGTGAGCTCGCCCGCGTCGTCCAGACCTCCGAAGTGACCGTACGGCGGGACGTGCGCGCGCTGGAGGCAGAAGGACTCCTCGACCGCCGGCATGGCGGTGCGGTACTGCCGGGTGGATTCACGCGAGAATCCGGCTTTCCGCAAAAGTCCCATCTCGCGACCGCCGAGAAGACGGCCATCGCCGATCTCGCGGCGGGATTCGTCCAGGAGGGCGAGGCCATCGTCGTCGGGGCCGGTACGACCACGCAGGAGCTGGCCCGCCGGCTCGCGCGGGTCCCCGGGCTGACCGTGGTCACCAACTCCCTTCTCGTCGCCCAGGCGTTGGCCCATGCGAATCGGGTGGAGGTCGTCATGACCGGTGGGACCCTGCGGGGGTCCAACTACGCGCTCGTCGGGAGTGGTGCCGAGCAGTCCCTCCAAGGGCTGCGTGTCTCCCGGGCGTTCCTGTCCGGGAGCGGGCTGACCGCCGAACGGGGGCTGTCCACGTCCAACATGCTGTCCGCGTCCGTCGACCGTGCGCTCGTGCAGGCTGCCGCGGAAGTCGTAGTCCTCGCGGATCACACGAAGTTGGGGACCGACACGATGTTCCAGACGGTGCCGACCGATGTCATCACGCGGCTCGTCACCGATGACCCTCCGGCCCACGACGACCGTGCGGCAACCGAGTTGCAGGCGCTGGCGGATCAGGGCGTGCAGATCGCTGTCGCGGGGGCCGGTGCGGGTGCCGCCGGCGGTGAGGCGGGTCCTGCGCGGCAGCATCCTCCGCAGCGCCGGGATGTTCCGCTGCCCACGCCTCGGAGGGGGCAACTGCCCGGCGCTGCCGGGGGGTTGAGGGCGGCGGCGGTGATGGGGGAGCAGCCGCAGAGTGAGAGGGCGCGGGTTGCGGATCTGCGGCGCAGTAGGTAGGGGGCGGGTTCTGGGGGTGCGCGGCTGACCGTCCGTCGTGGCTGGTCGCGCAGTTCCCCGCGCCCCTAAAAGACGTGGTTGCGGCTGTAGTTTGGCCGCGGGTTCTGGGTGGAGTCTGCTGGCGCAGCCTCCACCCAGAACGTCGTGGCTTTCCAACGCCGGGCCAGCCCAATGCCCTTAGGGGCGCGGGGCTGTATCGATTTGCGGCTACCGCCGCGTGGGCGCGACCAGCCACAGCGGTGGGTGCGACTCGTACGGATTCGAGCTCACCCACCGCTGTCGAGCAATCAGTCCTTGATCTCGCAGATCGCCGCGCCCGACGTCAACGACGCGCCCACCTCCGCCGACAGACCCTTGATCACGCCCGCCTTGTGGGCATTCAGCGGCTGTTCCATCTTCATCGCCTCCAGGACGACCACGAGGTCACCTTCCTTGACCTCCTGGCCCTCCTCGACGGCGACCTTGACGATGGTGCCCTGCATCGGGGACGCGAGGGTGTCGCCCGAGGCCACGGGGCCCGACTTCTTCGCCGCCCGGCGCTTCGGCTTGGCTCCGGCCGCCAGGCCGGTACGCGCCAGGGACATGCCGAGGGAGACGGGGAGGGAGACCTCGAGCCGCTTGCCGCCCACCTCGACGACGATCGTCTCGCGGTCGGCGTCGTCCTCGGCCTCCGCATCGGCCGCCGCCGAGAACGCGGGGATCTCGTTGACGAACTCGGTCTCGATCCACCGCGTGTGGACGGTGAACGGCTCGGTGGAGCCGGTGAGTTCGGGGGCGAACGCCGGATCGCGGACCACCGCGCGGTGGAAGGGGATCGCGGTCGCCATCCCCTCGACCTGGAACTCCTCCAGCGCCCGGGCGGCCCGCTGCAACGCCTGTTCGCGCGTGGCACCCGTGACGATGAGCTTGGCCAGCAGGGAGTCCCACGCGGGACCGATGACCGACCCGGACTCGACGCCCGCGTCGAGACGCACCCCGGGACCGGACGGCGGCGCGAACGCCGTCACCGTACCCGGCGCGGGCAGGAAGCCCCGGCCGGGGTCCTCCCCGTTGATGCGGAACTCGAAGGAGTGGCCCCGGAGTTCGGGGTCGCCGTACCCGAGCGCCTCGCCGTCGGCGATGCGGAACATCTCGCGGACGAGGTCGATGCCGGCGACCTCCTCGGTGACCGGATGCTCCACCTGGAGGCGGGTGTTGACCTCCAGGAAGGAGATCGTGCCGTCGACCCCGACGAGGAACTCGACGGTACCGGCGCCGACATAGCCGGCCTCGCGGAGGATCGCCTTGGACGACGAGTACAGCTCGGCGACCTGAGCATCCGTCAGGAACGGTGCGGGCGCCTCCTCGACGAGCTTCTGGTGGCGCCGCTGGAGCGAGCAGTCACGCGTCGACACGACGACGACGTTGCCGTGCGAGTCCGCGAGGCACTGCGTCTCGACGTGCCGGGGCTTGTCGAGGTACCGCTCGACGAAGCACTCACCGCGCCCGAACGCGGCGACGGCCTCGCGCACGGCGGACTCGTACAGCTCCGGCACCTCTTCGAGCGTGCGGGCGACCTTCAGCCCGCGCCCGCCACCGCCGAACGCGGCCTTGATCGCGATCGGCAGCCCGTGTTCCTCGGCGAACGCGACGACCTCGTCGGCGCCGGACACGGGGTCGGGCGTACCGGCGACGAGCGGCGCGCCCGCGCGCTGGGCGATGTGCCGGGCGGCGACCTTGTCGCCGAGGTCGCGGATGGCCTGCGGCGGCGGGCCGATCCAGACCAGGCCCGCGTCCAGGACCGCCTGGGCGAAGTCGGCGTTCTCGGACAGGAATCCGTACCCGGGGTGGATGGCGTCCGCGCCGGACTCCCGGGCCGCGTTCAGGACCTTCTCGATGTCGAGATAGCTGCTCGCCGGGGTGTCACCGCCCAGGGCGAACGCCTCATCTGCGGCGCGGACATGCAGCGCGTCCCGGTCCGGGTCGGCATAGACGGCCACACTGGCGATACCGGCATCCCGGCACGCGCGAGCCACGCGGACTGCGATTTCGCCACGGTTGGCGATGAGCACCTTGCGCACGATTGAGGCTCCTTCCTGGAAACAAGCCGAGTTTAGGGACTGCCGACACGGCGCATCGACCCGTCCCCAAAGGTGAGCTTGCCCACACAGAGCGTGACACCAGGCTCGCTCGACCCGCGAAATCCCTTGTCGTACGGCCGTACGCAGGACTCCTCGGAAAACCCTAGCCCTCCGATGTGGTCAAGGTCTCTGTGAAGGGGTGCTGCGGCCCACTCCGTTTCTTTGTCGGGTCCCTACGAACGACGCTCCGGATCTTTGCGCCGGCCCGAACCATTGTCCTGAGCTTTACCAGTCAGTAGCGTTCTTGGTGGTCCGAACGTACGCCGGACCACAGCAGAATCGCTCCAGCACGGGTCGAAAGCAGGTGGTGACGATGGTCCGCAGGCCGGTGGCATGGGTGGTCGCGGTCGTCCTCCTCGTGGAGGCGTTCGGCGTCGCGCTCCTGAACTGGATCCTCGGGACGCTCGTCGGCCGCCAGCACATGTCCCTCGCGGGCCTCGACCCGGACGTGATGGCGAACTCCTCGAAGATCTCCGGCTTCGTCTTCGCCGCCTACTTCGCCTTCTGCGCGCTCGTCGCCCTCCTGGTCGCGCTGCGCGGCCACCGACCGGCGGGCCTCGGCCGCGTCCTGCTGATCAGCGCGGCCGTCGTCCACGGCCTGCTGGCCGCCGTCGCCTGGGGCCTGGCCGGCGCCACGGCCTTCGCCGCGCTGGCCCTGGTCATGGCCCTGATCGTGCTGCTGCTGATGACGCACGACGGGTACGAGGATGTCGCGCCGAAGCCGGAAGGGAGCCCGCGCGGCAGCGGGCCGGGGCCGCTCACGCCTCCGTCGGTGCCCACAACTCCGTGATGCCGATGCCGAGTTCGCCGAGCAACCGGCGAACGAGCGGCAGGCTGAGGCCGATCACGTTGCCGTGGTCGCCGTCGATGCCGTCGATGAACGGCGCCGAGCGCCCGTCGAGCGTGAACGCGCCTGCGACGTAAAGGGGTTCGCCCGTCGCGACGTACGCCGCGATCTCGTCGTCCGTCGGTTCGCCGAAGCGGACGACCGTGGAGGCGACGGCGGACGTCCAGCGGCCGTCGGCGTACACGCAGTGGCCGGTCTGGAGGGTGCCCGCGCGGCCCCGCATCGACTTCCAGCGGGCGGTGGCCTCCTCGGCGTCGGCGGGCTTGCCGAGTGCCTGGCCGTCGAGGTCGAGGACCGAGTCGCAGCCGATCACGACCGCGCCGGTGGCCTCCGGGCGGGCGGCGACCACGGACGCCTTGGCCTCCGCGAGGGCCCGCGCCAGCTCGGCCGGGGTGGGGGCGGTGATCGCGTCCTCGTCGACGCCGCTCACGATCTTCTCGGGCGCGAAGCCGGCGTCCCGCAGCAGCTTGAGGCGGGCCGGGGACTGGGAGGCGAGGATGAGGCGGCGAGGTGCGGTGGTCATGGCGTTCAGCGTATCCGCGCCGGTTCGGCGCCTCAGCGCAGGCCGATGACGAACATCGCCAGCACCATGGCCGCCGCCATGAGAACGCCCAGTCTCCGCAACATCACCTGCATGTCGCGGAGTTCCTTGGGAGGTTCGTTCTCAGGGTCGGACCACAGCATGGTGTCCAGGGTGCGACGGAAAGGTGGCGAAGACCTGAGTACTAGTACTCAAGTCTTCCGCTTACCGGGTCATACCCGTCTGGTCACCTCGGCCAGTAGGTCCGCGCCCATGCCGTGGCACCCGCCCGGGGTACACCCCGCTCGGCGATCCGCGCCGGATCCGACCACGCGTCCTTCGTCTTCGGGACGTCGGTCTCAGGAGCTACCGACGCCCTCGCTCTCACCACCGCGAGTGCGGCGGCCAACTCCTCCGGGGTCGGGTTCCCCCGGACGACCTTGATGTTCATCGCGGCTCCTGGTCTGCCGACTCTACAGAGGGATGTTGCCGTGCTTCTTCGGGGGGAGCGACTCCCGCTTCGTCCGCAGCTGCCGCAGCCCCCGTACGACGTGCCGGCGCGTGTCCGACGGCCTGACCACCGCGTCCACGTACCCGCGCTCGGCGGCGATGTACGGGTTGAGGAGGGTGTCCTCGTACTCCTGGATGAGGCGCGCCCGCACCGCCTCGACATCCTCGCCGTTCGCCTCCGCTTCGGCGATCGTGCGCCGGTGCAGGATGTTGACGGCGCCCTGCGCGCCCATGACGGCGATCTGCGCGGTCGGCCAGGCGAGGTTGAGGTCGGCGCCGAGGTGCTTGGACCCCATCACGTCGTACGCGCCGCCGTACGCCTTGCGGGTGATGACGGTGATGAGGGGGACCGTCGCCTCCGCGTAGGCGTAGATCAGCTTCGCGCCCCGGCGGATGATGCCGTCGTGCTCCTGGTCGACGCCGGGCAGGAAGCCGGGGACGTCGACGAACGTGAGCACCGGGACGTTGAACGCGTCGCAGGTCCGCACGAACCGGGCCGCCTTCTCGCTCGCCTTGATGTCCAGGCAACCGGCGTACTGCATCGGCTGGTTGGCGACGATCCCGACCGGCCGGCCCTCCACCCGCCCGAACCCGGTGAGGATGTTCGGCGCGTACAGCGGCTGCGTCTCGAAGAACTCCGCGTCGTCCAGGACGTGTTCGACGACGGTGTGCATGTCGTACGGCTGGTTCGCGGAGTCCGGGACGAGGGTGTCCAGCTCCAGGTCCTCGTCGGTGACGGCGAGATCGGCCTCCTCGGGGAAGACCGGCGCCTCGGAGAGGTTGTTGGACGGCAGGTACGACAGCAGCTGCTTGACGTACTCGACCGCGTCCTTCTCGTCCCCGGCCATGTGATGCGCCACGCCGGACACGGAGTTGTGCGTGCGCGCGCCGCCCAGCTCCTCGAAGCCGACGTCCTCGCCGGTCACCGTCTTGATGACGTCCGGGCCCGTGATGAACATGTGCGAGGTCTGGTCGACCATCACCGTGAAGTCGGTGATCGCGGGCGAGTAGACCGCTCCACCCGCGCACGGGCCGACGACCAGGCTGATCTGGGGGATGACTCCGGAGGCATGGGTATTACGCCGGAAGATCTCGCCGTACGCCCCCAGCGAGGCGACCCCCTCCTGAATACGCGCGCCGCCCGAGTCGTTGATCCCGATCACCGGGCAGCCCGTCTTCAGCGCGAAGTCCATGACCTTCACGATCTTCTGGCCGTACGTCTCGCCGAGCGCGCCGCCGAACACGGTGAAGTCCTGCGAGAACACGGCGACCGGACGGCCGTCGACCGTGCCGTACCCGGTGACGACCCCGTCGCCGTACGGCCGGTTGTGCTCCAGGCCGAAGTTGGTGGAGCGGTGCCGGGCGAACTCGTCCAGTTCGACGAACGAGCCCTCGTCCAGCAGGAGTTCGATCCGCTCACGGGCCGTCAGCTTGCCCTTCGCGTGCTGTTTCTCGACAGCCCGCCCCGACCCGGCGTGCGTCGCCTCCTCTACGCGGCGCTGGAGATCCGCGAGCTTCCCCGCGGTCGTGTGGATGTCGATCTCGTGGCGCGTTTCCGGCTCGGACATCGGGATGCGGCTCCCTGCCTGCTCAAGAGAGGGGACGGTTACTCGTTCGTAGAGTAGTGGTGCGCCTACAGGTCAGCAGTGCGGCGTTGGCCACACCTAGGGTGGGTGGTATGACACCCCGCGACGCCGCAGACCCGAGCCCCTGGTCCGACCTCGAACGCCCCCCGCTGAACGCGACAGCGCTCCGCCGGGGACTGATCCACGAGGGCGGGCTGTGGCGCGAGGTCCGTGTGGTCCGGCGGACGGGCTCCACGAACACGGACCTGGCGTCCGTGGCCGACACGACCGCTGAGGGCACGGTCCTCGTCGCCGAGGAACAGACCGCGGCGAGGGGTCGCCTGGACCGCCGCTGGACGGCACCACCGCGCTCGGGCCTCTTCTTCTCGGTCCTCCTGCGTCCCTCTCAGGTACCGGTCCACCGCTGGGGCTGGCTCCCCCTGCTGACCGGCGTGGCCGTGGCGACGGGGCTGGCGAGGTCGGCTGGAGTGGACACGTCCCTGAAATGGCCGAACGACCTCCTGGTAAAGGTCGAGGGCGAGGAACGCAAGGCGGGAGGCATCCTCGCGGAGCGCGCGGGCAGGGACGCGGTGGTCATCGGCGTAGGCATCAACGTCACCCTCAAGTCCGCGGAACTCCCCGTACCCCAGGCGGGCTCCCTGGCCCTGGCCGGCTCGGTGAGCACGGACAGGGACCCCCTGCTGAGGGCCGTACTCCGCTCCCTGGAGGAGTGGTACGGAAAGTGGCGCGACGCGGAGGGCGACCCGCTGACGAGCGGCCTCCAGGAAACGTACGCGGCGGGCTGCGCGACGCTGGGCCGGACGGTGCGGGCGGAGCTGCCGGGGGACAGGTCGGTAGTGGGGGAGGCGGTGGCGGTGGATGGGGACGGCAGGCTGGTACTGGCGACGGAGGACGGGGTGAGGGAGCCGGTGGGGGCGGGGGACATCGTGCATTTGAGGCCGGCGTAGAGGTAGGGGAACTTTCTGGGGCGGCGTGGGCGCATGTCTTTTAGGGGCGCGGGGAACTGCGCGACCAGCCCCAGCGGACCTGCGGCCGACAGCGGACCCATCCCGGCGGGGGTCTAGGGGGCAGCGCCCCCTATGCAGACGCCCACACCAGCACCGGCCACCAGCAAACCGGCGTTCACCAGATCCCCCGGTTCCCCTTCCCAGCGTGAGCTACCGCACATCTGCCGTAAAGTTGACCCCGGTCGATACCTGACCGTGGCAGACCGGAAAGGCAGCAGGCGTGACCGTCGACGACACCGGCTCCGATGTGGGCGAGGACGCCGCCGACCCCGGCGAGGACCCCCTCGCGCTGCGCCTGGAGGGCCTGATCCTGGGTGCGGAGCGCCGTTACACCCCGTTCCAGGCGGCCCGCAGCGCGGGCGTGTCGATGGAACTGGCGTCGAGGTTCTGGCGCGCGATGGGCTTCGCGGACATCGGCCAGGCGAAGGCGCTGACGGAGGCGGACGTCCTGGCCCTGCGCCGCCTCGCGGGCCTCGTGGAGGCGGGCCTGCTGAGCGAGGCGATGGCCGTACAGGTGGCCCGCTCGACGGGCCAGACGACCGCCCGCCTGGCGGAGTGGCAGATCGACTCGTTCCTGGAGGGCCTCACGGAGCCCCCGGAACCGGGCATGACCCGCACGGAGGTCACGTACCCGATCGTCGAGCTGCTCCTCCCCGAGCTGGAGGAGTTCCTCGTGTACGTCTGGCGCCGCCAGCTCGCCGCGTCGGCGGGCCGGGTCGTGCAGACGGCGGACGACGAGGAGATGGTGGACCGGCGTCTCGCCGTCGGCTTCGCCGACCTCGTCGGGTTCACGCGGCTGACCCGCCGCATGGAGGAGGAGGAACTCGGCGAACTGGTCGAGGCGTTCGAGACGACGGCGGCCGACCTGGTAGCCGCGCACGGTGGCCGGCTGATCAAGACGCTGGGCGACGAGGTCCTGTACGCGGCGGACGACGCCGGTACGGCCGCCGAGATCGGCCTGCGCCTCATCGAGACGATGGCGAACGACGAGACGATGCCGGAACTCCGCGTCGGCATGGCCTTCGGCACGGTCACCACCCGGATGGGCGACGTCTTCGGTACGACCGTCAACCTCGCCTCCCGCCTCACCTCCATAGCCCCCCGGGACGCGGTCCTGGTGGACTCGGCGTTCGCGGAGGACCTGATCCGCAGCGGCGACGCGCCCGCCTCGGAGGCGCAGGCGGCGGAGGAGGCGGCGACGGCGGAGAAGGAGGGGGAGGAGCCCCCGGAGTACCGGTTCGCGCTGCAACCGATGTGGCAGCGGCCGGTGCGGGGCCTGGGCGTGGTGGAACCGTGGCTGCTGAGCAGGCGGGGCGGGGAGGACGAGGAGCGCTGACGGGGTTCGACGGGGTTCGACGGGGTTCGGCGGGGTCTGGGTGCGGCTCTCAGGGGTTCGGCTCGATGAACGGTGTGTCCACGCAGAGGCCGATGGCCGGTATGCAGATGTCGTGGGGGTCGTCGGGGGTGGGGGTAGTACTCGGGGGGTGGCTCTCAGGGGGTACGACCGTGGGGGTAGGGGCTGGTGTGGGGCGCGCGGTGCGGGTGGGGGTATCAGGGGTCGGGGTAGGGGATACCGGTAGCTCCTGAGAGGGAGCCGAAGGGCGGGGTACGCCGGAGGTACCGGGGGTACTACGAGGGTCCGGGACCCTGGAGACGGCTCCCCCTGGAGTGCTACGGGTATCACCGGTACGGGGGTCACCGGTACGGGGGTCACCGGTCGCACCCGAGGGGACCGGCGCCGCGTTCGTCGCGAGATCGGTGACGCCACCGGCGTACCCCTCACGACCGACCTCACCCTCCCCCACTCCAGTACCAGTACCTCCGTCGTCCCCCACCGCAGCCCCCGCGACCGGCCCTCCGCCGCCCCCGTCCGGCACCACCCGCAGCAGCCCCAGCACCCCCGCCGCGAACGCCAGCCCGCCCGCCGCGAGGACCACCTTGCGGGGCCGGGGACGCCGATGCCGCCCCCGGGGACGGAACGCCCCTGAGCGTGCCGTCGCCGGATCGTCTCCCTCGTACATGTCCCCTCCCGATGGGCCGCAGCGACGGTATGCGGCGGGGTGGGGGACAGGGCCGTAGTCCGGAGGTATGTCACTCGAACGGGTAGTCGGACCCCGAACCCGCCACCCTTCCCCGGGCGGGGGATGTACTGCGATGATCGCCCCGGACGAAGTGTTAACCACCGTTAACGACGTGACCCCGGAGGATGCCATGAGCAGCGAGGAACGGTTCGGCGAGCATGTCCTGGTCCGCCGCGACGCCGATGGACATGTGGCGGAGCTGGTCCTGGACCGGCCGAAGGCGATGAACGCGGTGTCGACGGACCTGGCCCGTGCCATCACCGCCGCGTGTAGCTCTCTGGGGGTAGACCCCGAGGTACGGGTCGTGGTCCTCACGTCGTCCAACGACCGTGCGTTCTGCGTAGGCGCCGACCTGAAGGAGCGCAACTCGTTCACGGACGCTGATCTGCGCCTCCAGCGCCCGACGACCCGGGCCGCGTACACGTCGGTCCTCGACCTCCCCGTCCCGGCGATCGCGGCGGTCAACGGGTTCGCGTTGGGGGGCGGCTTCGAACTGGCCCTGTCCTGCGATGTGATCGTGGCGGACAGTACGGCGGTGGTGGGGTTGCCGGAGGTGTCGGTGGGGGTGATCCCGGGGGGCGGGGGTACGCAGTTGCTGCCACGCAGGGTGGGAGCGGCGCGGGCGGCCGAGCTGATCTTCTCGGCGCGGCGCGTGGAGGCTGCGGAGGCAAGGGAGTTGGGGTTGGTGGATGTGCTGGTGGAGGAGGGCGGGGCGAGGGAGGAGGCGCTGGCGTTGGCGACGAGGATGGCCGCGAACTCGCCGGTGGGCCTGAGGGCGGCGAAGAAGGCGCTGCGGCTGGGGCAGGGCCTGGACGTCAGGGCGGGGCTGGAGGTGGAGGACGCGGCGTGGAGGACGGTGGCGTTCTCGGGGGACAGGGCGGAGGGGGTGAGGGCGTTCAACGAGAAGCGGAAGCCGGTATGGCCGGGTGAGTGAGGGACACCCTCAGGGGGTGCCTCTTGGATGCCGGGGCGGATCTCTTTCTTTAGGGGCGCGGGGAACTGCGCGACCAGCCACGATGCGCCCGCACCCCGAATCCCTCAGAACCCCCCACTCGGACCGCCCCGAACCCCCCTTTCGCCCCAAATGTCCCTAGCCTGAACTAATGGGCGACGAAAGACACCTCGCGGCAGTGGTGAAGCTCGCGCAGGGGCTCGCAGCCGCACGCACCCCCAGGGACACCTGGACCGCCGCGGCCACAGGTGCATGCCACGCCCTCGATGGCACCTTCGCAGCCCTCTCCGTCTGGGAACGGGAGCTGGGCCGACTACGGGTACTGGTGAACGTAGGAGACAGAGCCCCGGGCGAGGAGCAGTACCCGGAGTCGGAGTCATACCCGGTCCACCAGTTCCCGGAGATCGCGGAGTTCCTGCACGAACGCTGGGCGACCGGCGGCGAGCCGAACGCGTGGGTGGAAACGGCGGAGGGCCCGACAGGCGGCACCCCGGGCTACGTACACCAACGCGTCGCGGCGCTACGGCGTAGAGGCCGGGGCTCCTGCGTGGTCGCCCCGATCGTCCTGAACGGCAGAGCGTGGGGTGAGCTGTACGTCGCGAGACCGACACAGGTACCCCCCTTCGAGCGCGCGGACGCGGACTTCGCGACGGTGCTGGCGTCGGTCGTGGCGGCGGGCCTGGCGCAGACGGAACGCCTGGAGGAGGCCCGCCGCCTCGCGTTCACGGACGCGCTGACGGGCCTCGCGAACCGCAGAGCCGTGGACGTCCGCCTGGACGAGGCGATCGAGGAGCACCGCGAGGGGGGCACGACGGTCAGCCTCGTCGTCTGCGACCTGAACGGCCTGAAGAAGGTGAACGACACACAGGGCCACGCGGCGGGTGACCGCCTGCTGGAGCGGTTCGGCTCGATCCTGTCCCTCTGCGGAGCCATGCTCCCGGGCGCGCTGGCGGCACGCCTCGGCGGTGACGAGTTCTGCCTCCTCGCGGTGGGCCCGACGGCGGACGAGGTCGTGTCGGCGGCGGCCGAACTGTGCCGCAGGGCGGGCGAGTTGGACCTCGGCGAGGGCGTGGCCTGCGGCGTCGCGTCCACGGCGGACCCGATCGGCCCGATCCGTACGGCCCGGCGCCTCTTCCGGCTCGCGGACGCGGCCCAGTACCGGGCGAAGGCGGAACGCGCGGGATATCCGGTGGTCGCGGGCCGCAAGGGCCCCGAGGACCCCGTAGTACTTCTGGCGGACACCCCACCCCCTACCGGCGCCGAACGCCGCCGCTTCCGGGGCGACCGCACCGGTAAGGGGTGAAACGGGGCTCCGATGGTGACAGCGTCCTCTTCAATGCGTACGCTCCTGAATATGGATATGCACACTGTGGTGGTGGGGACCTCCGGGGTCACCGCGTCCGACGTTCTCGCCGTGGCCCGGGGCGGAGCCCGGATCGAGCTGTCGGCCGAGGCGGTCGCGGCGCTCGCGGCGGCGCGGGAGATCGTGGACGCGCTGGCGGCCAAGCCGGAGCCGGTCTACGGGGTGTCCACCGGGTTCGGCGCGCTGGCCTCCCGGCACATCGGGCAGGAGCTGCGCACCCAGCTCCAGCGCAACATCGTCCGCTCGCACGCCGCCGGGATGGGCCCGCACGTGGAGCGGGAGGTCGTCCGGGCGCTGATGTTCCTGCGGCTGAAGACGGTCTGCTCGGGTCATACCGGAGTACGACCCGAGGTCGCGCAGACCATGGCCGACATCCTGAACGCGGGTATTACCCCGGTAGTCCACGAGTACGGCTCCCTCGGCTGCTCCGGCGACCTCGCCCCCCTCTCGCACTGCGCCCTGACCCTCATGGGCGAGGGCGACGCGGAGGGCCCCGACGGCACCGTACGCCCGGCCGCCGAGCTGCTCGCGGCGCACGGTATTACGCCTGTGGAGCTACGCGAGAAGGAGGGCCTCGCGCTTCTCAACGGCACCGACGGCATGCTCGGCATGCTGCTGATGGCGCTCGCCGACCTCGACGCCCTCTACAAGGCCGCCGACATCACCGCGGCCCTCTCCCTGGAGGCGCTCCTCGGCTCCGCGAAGGTCCTCGCGCCCGAGCTGCACGCGATCCGCCCGCACCCCGGCCAGGGCGACTCGGCCGCCAACATGCTTGCCGTACTGGACGGTTCGGAGCTGACCGGGCACCACCAGGACGACGCGCCGCGCGTCCAGGACGCGTACTCCGTGCGCTGTGCTCCGCAGGTCGCCGGGGCCGGGCGGGACACGATCGCGCACGCGCGGCTCGTGGCGGAACGGGAGTTGGCGTCCGCCGTCGACAACCCCGTGGTCCTCCCGGACGGCAGGGTCGAGTCCAACGGCAACTTCCACGGGGCGCCGGTCGCCTACGTGCTCGACTTCCTCGCCATCGCCGCCGCCGACCTCGCGTCCATCGCCGAGCGGCGCACCGACCGGCTGCTCGACAAGAACCGCAGCCACGGGCTGCCGCCGTTCCTCGCGGACGACGCCGGCGTCGACTCCGGGCTGATGATCGCCCAGTACACGCAGGCGGCGCTGGTCAGCGAGCTGAAGCGGCTCGCCGTGCCGGCGTCCGCCGACTCCATCCCGTCCTCGGCGATGCAGGAGGACCACGTGTCGATGGGGTGGTCGGCGGCGCGCAAGCTGCGGACGGCCGTCGACAATCTGACGCGGGTGCTGGCGGTGGAGCTGTACGCGGCGACGCGGGCGGTGGAGCTGCGTGAGGGTCTCGCGCCGGCACCCGCGACGCGGGCCGTCGTCAGCGCCGTCCGTGCGGCGGGTGTCCAGGGTCCGGGACCGGACCGGTTCCTCGCGCCGGATCTCGCTGCGGCGGACGCGTTCGTGCGGAGCGGGGGGCTCGTGGAGGCGGTGGAGAAGGTGACGGGGGCGCTGCGGTAGGGGGTTGCGCAAAGGGTTGGGGCCCCTGTCCCTCGTACGTATGAGGGACAGGGGCCCGTAATACCCGGGTACTACCCGGTTACTTCAGCTTGGCGAGCTGGGCCGTGACGACGGCCGGGGGGTTCATCGGCATCTTGCCGTCGCCCGCGAAGGCGGAGAAGTTGATCGTGTAGAAGGTGGCGACCGTGTTGCCCTTGCGGATCACCTCGCCGTGGACGGTGGCGGTCTCGCCGTCCACGTCCACGGTCTCGACGAAGGCCAGGGCCTCGTCACCGCCGCCGGTGCCCTTCTCCGCGGCGACCTTGGTGATCTTGCTGGCCTCGCCGTCGGTGGTCGAGGTGTAGCCGGTCGCGCAGGCCGTGATGCTGTCGGAGACCGACTTCATGGCCTTCTGGGCGCCGTCACCGTCGTACGAGGACAGGCCCACGAGCGTGCGGGTGGCGTCGAGCAGCGCGGCGGCGTCGAGGCTGCCGGAGGTCGGCGGCTTCTTGTCCTCCTTGAGGGAGTTGCTGACGCCGACGGTGGTGTCACCCGGAGGCAGGGCCAGCGAGGACCAGACCAGCGGTCCGCACGCCGCCTTGTCGAGCTTCGCCTCGGTCTTGGCCTTCGGCACGAGACCCTCGGTCGCCTCGACCGTGTAGCCGGTGGCGTCCCCCGCCGCCAGCAGCAGCTTCTTCAGCTCCTCGGCCGTGGACGCCTTCGCCGCAGGCGCCGCAGCGGCCGTCGGCGTCGCCTTGGCGTCCGCCGCTGTGTCCTTCTTGCCCTCGTCCGAATCCGACGAGCAGCCCGTGATGAATGCGAGCGAGAGCGCGCTCGCGGCGGCCGTCATGGACAGCCGCACCCCCCAGGAACGGTTCATGACGCGAACTATGAAGTTAAAGCCAAGTAACAGTCAAATTCGGCTCAAAAATCCAGGCGTTCCCGGCGAACCGAATAAAGCACGAATCCCGCACCCAAGGTGAGGAAAGCACTCCCACCGACGATGTACGGCGTCGTATCGAAACTCCCCGTGTCGGCGAGCTGTGCGCCGGAGGAATCGGCGGCGGGTACGGCGCGCGCCTGCTGGGAGGCGCTGTGCGTCGTCGGCGGCTGTGGGGTGGTGGCCGTATCGGCCTTGGCGGACGGGACGAACCACAGGGCGCACAGGAGGGTCCCCGCGGCGGTGGCGGTCAGCAGGGGGCGGCGGGCGGAGGACACGGAATATCGATCTCCTTGTGCGCTGGAGAATGTGGCCGTGGGGGCGAGCTTAGTGAAAGGCGAGGGTCACGGGAAAGTCACGGAGGAGAGAGATCGTACGCTCCCGGCATGAGCACTGAAGAAACCTCGCGCTTTGTCCGCCTTCGCGTGGATATCGTGCTGGAACTCGATGACGAAGGCGCCGTGACGAGCGCCGCGCTGGAGCGGCTCGCGGCGGATCCGGAGCTTCCGGAAGCCGAGCGCGCGCACGCCGAGAGCGCTGTGACGGAAGACACCGCTGAGGCGCTCGCTTATCTCGTCGACCCGTTCGGCCTGGTCAGCGGGGTGCCGGGAGCGGAGCTCGTACAGGCATCCTGGTCCACCGAGCGCATCGAGTACGACCCCGATTCGCCTGAATGGGACCTCGACGAGGATGATGACGAGGAGGACGACGCCATGGACCGTAACGGTTGAGCGTCCTGGGGAACCAGTGAAACCCGCGGCCCCGGACGGAAACCGCGTCCGGGGTTTCGTCGTCTCAGGCAGTACGCGGGCCACCGCCGCCCCGGCGCCGTGTCGCCCGCATGACGACGTGGCGATGCCCACATGACGGGAACATGTGGAACGTGGAGCGGCAGTCAGCGCGTTGAATAGGCAAGAGGGCCCCGGGGATTGGGGAATCCTCGGGGAAACGGGGACGTCCGGGTTCCGGGTAATCGGCAACGTATGGAGAAGCGAGTGATAGCGAACAGTAAGCGGCGCAAGGGTCTACGGGCCGCGTCCGTACTGCTCGGGGGGGTCCTGGTGCTCTCCGCGTGTTCCGGTGGCGACGACGACGCCTCCGGCAGCGGGAGCGGCGAGTCCTCGCAGGCCAAGGCCGACGAGGCGGCGGCCCAGAAGGCGTCCGTGGCGGACATCAAGATCACGCCCGCGGACGGCTCCGCCAACGCCTCCATCAACAACTCCGCGGCCGTCACGGTCAGCAAGGGCACGCTCACGGCGGTCACGATGACCGCGTCCGACGGTACGGCCGTCAAGGGCGCGCTCTCCGCCGACAAGCTGACCTGGAAGCCGAGCATCCAGCTGGAGCGCTCGACGACGTACAAGGTCGCTGCCGAGGCCAAGGACTCCGAGGGCCGCGTCGCCCACGAGAACGGGTCGTTCACGACCGTCTCCCCGGCCAACAGCTTCATCGGCAACTTCACGCCGGACGACGGCTCCACGGTCGGCGTCGGCATGCCCGTCTCGATCAACTTCAACAAGTCGATCGCGAACAAGGCCGCCGTCCAGAAGGGCATCACGGTCACCTCCAGCAGCGGTCAGGAGATCGTCGGCCACTGGTTCGGCGCCAACCGCCTCGACTTCCGCCCCGAGCAGTACTGGACGGAGAACTCCACCGTCACGCTGAAGCTCGCGCTCGACGGGGTCGAGGGCGCGCCGGGCGTCGTGGGCGTCCAGCAGAAGACCGTCACCTTCAAGATCGGCCGCAACCAGGTCAGTTACGTCGACGCGAAGACCAAGCAGATGAAGGTCACGCAGGACGGCAAGACCATCAAGACCATCCCGATCTCCGCCGGTTCGCCCGACAACAAGACGTACGAGGGCACGATGGTGATGTCGGAGAAGTTCAAGGAGACGCGCATGAACGGCGCGACCGTGGGCTTCACCGACGACGACGGCAAGGGCGAGTACGACATCAAGGACGTGCCGCACGCCATCCGGCTGACCAACTCCGGGACGTTCATCCACGGCAACTACTGGGGTGCGAAGTCCATCTTCGGCAGCACCAACACCAGTCACGGGTGTGTGGGTCTTTCGGACACGAAGGGTGCCAACGACACGGGGACGGCGGGGTACTGGTTCTACACGAACTCGATCGTCGGTGACGTCGTGGTGGTGCAGAACACGGGTGACAAGACCGTCGCGCCGGACAACGGGCTGAACGGCTGGAACATGAGCTGGGCGGACTGGAAGGCCGGGTCCGCCGCCTGACGATCTGTCATACGGCTTGATCGATGCCGCCTCCCTCACCGGGGGCGGCATCGGTGTTTTACCGGGACTTGGGCTCACAGCGCCTTCTCATGCCGCTCTTATGCGCGGCTTATCGAGTCATCACATGCCGTCCATACCTTGCGGCGCATGTTCTTCACCTACCTGAGGCGCGAGCTGCGCCGCCGCAGAAAAGCGGCCCTCGTCGTCGCCTCCGGGCTCGCGCTGGGTATCGCGCTGGTCATCGTGGTCAACTCCGTGTCCTCCGGCATGGGGAAGGCCCAGGACAAGGTCCTCCAGTCGCTGTACGGCCTCGGCACGGACATGACCGTCACCAAGGCGGCGGCTGCCGGCGGCACCGGCGCCGGGCGGCCCCGCTTCCAGTTCGACGCGCAGAACGGTGACAGCGATACGCAGCAGAGCAGCGATGTCGTGATGGTGCGGGGGTTCCAGACGCTGGCGACCTCGACCGTGACGCAGGTCGGGAAGCAGGGCGGTGTCGCCGACGCGGTGGGTGGGCTCAGCCTCCAAGTCATCAAGGTGGACGGGCAGTTCACGCGGGGGCAGTTCCAGCAGAACGGGGGCGGGGGCGGTACGGGGGGCGGTCGCGGCGGTTCTGGTGGCCAGCCGCAGGGTGAAGTCCAGGGCGGGGGCGCCAACTTCGACGTCAACAACTACTCCGTGTACGGAACCGACGTCGCCAAGCCCGAGTTGGGGCCGCTGACCTCCTCGAAGATCACCAGCGGGCGGACGTTCAAGACCTCCGAGACCGACGCGAAGGTCGCCGTCGTCGACGCGTCGTACGCCAAGGAGAAGTCCCTCAAGGTCGGTTCGACCGTCACCATCAAGACCGCCAAGTTCTCCGTCATCGGCATCGCGACCGCCGACAGCGGTGACTCCGCGGCCAACCTGTACGTCCCCCTCGCCCAGGCGCAGACCCTCGCCGACGCGAAGGACAAGGTCACCACGATCTATGTCAAGGCCACCGACTCCCAGCAGATCGACGGCGTCAAGTCGACGATCCAGAAGAACATTTCTGGGACGACGGTGACGACGTCGGCGGATCTCGCGGACACGGTGTCGGGGTCGCTGTCGACGGCGTCCTCCCTCGCGACGAACGTCGGCAAGTGGCTGTCGATCGCGGTGCTCGTCGCGGCGTTCCTGGTCGCCGGGTTGCTGACCTCCTCCGCTGTCTCTCGCCGGGTGCGGGAGTTCGGCACGCTCAAGGCGCTCGGCTGGAAGTCGGGGCGGGTGACGCGGCAGGTGATCGGCGAGGCGATGGTGAACGGGCTGCTCGGGGGTGCGCTCGGTATCGCGCTGGGGCTTGCGGGGGCGTACGCCGTGACGGCCATCAGCCCTACGTTGCAAGCCCAGTTGGGCGGGGGCAGCGGGGGCGGCGGCGGTTTCGGTGGCGGCGGGGGCGGTGGTGGCTTCGGGGGCGGCGGTCCCGGACGTACGGCCGCTGCGCGCACCCTCGACGTCGCCCTGACGGCGCCGGTCAGCGTCTCGACGGTCGCGTTGGCCGTGGGGCTCGCGGTGGCCGGTGGGCTCGTCGCCGGGGCGTTCGGGGGCTGGCGGGCGTCCCGTCTGCGTCCCGCCGACGCGCTGCGCCGTGTCGAGTAGTTGGCCCTGACCCCCGTATCTCACCGAGGAGTTGCTCACCCCATGTACGAACTCAGAAACGTCACCAAGCGCTACACGCGGGGCAAGGACGCCGTACTCGCCCTGGACAACGTCGACTTGACGATCCCGGACGGCGACCGCCTGGTCATCCAGGGGCCCACCGGCGGCGGCAAGTCCACGCTGCTCCAGATGATCGGCGGCCTCGACCGTCCCACCTCCGGTGAAGTCGTCCTGGACGGCACGGACCTGGCGAAGCTCTCCGAGTCCAGGCTGACGAAGGTCCGCAGCGAGAACATCGGCTTCGTGTTCCAGTCGTTCAACCTCATCCCGACGCTGACGGCTCAGGAGAACGTGGAAACGGCGTTGGTACCGCTGGGCCTGAAGGTCAAGGAACGCCGCCAACGGGCCGCCGAGGCGCTGGAGTCGGTGGGGCTGGGGGAGCGACTGGCCCACCTTCCCTCGGAGATGTCCGGCGGCCAGCAGCAACGCGTGGCGATAGCAAGGGCGTTGGTGAAGAAGCCGAAGGTGTTGCTGGCCGACGAGCCCACCGGCAACCTCGACGAAAGCATGCGCGACGAGATCATGGACGTGCTGGTGACGCTGTGGAAGGAGCACGGCCTGACCTTCATCATGGTCACGCATGACTCGTCGATCGCGAAGAAGGCGCCTCGTCTGGTGACGATCAGGAAGGGGCGGATCACGGTGACGGAGAAGGCGACGTCCTGACGCCGCCTCCCTCGACGTCGTCGTCACACGTCGCTGACCTCGCACCACACGGTCTTGCGGCCGGCCGCCCATTCCACGCCCCAACGCCGGGCGAGGGCGGTGAGGAGGGCGAGGCCCCGGCCCGACTCGTCGTCCGTGGTGGCCTGTTGGAGTATCGGCAGGGTGTTGGGGGCGGGGTCCGTGACCTCGACTCGGGTGTGGCCGTGGGGTGTTGGGAGGACGCGGATCGTCACGGGGGTGCCGTCGCCGACATGGTCGATCACGTTCGTGATCAGTTCCGTCGCGCACAGGCGGACGTCGTACGAGTGCTCGCGGAGGCGGTGCCGGAGATCCGGGACCGCCTCCGGCGTTGCCAACAGGCTGTGCTCGAAGCTCACTTGGGCGCGGCCTCGCGGAGGATGGCCGCGAGGGCCAGGGCGGTGGTGGTGGGGCAGTTGCCGAGGGAGAGGAGGTTGAGGGGCGGGTTGTAGCGGCTGGCGTAACTGACGATGTCCAGGCCGAGGGAGGGGAACTGGAGGTTGTGGAGGGCGAGGGCCTGGCGGAGTACCTCAGCGACATCGAGCGAGGGGAGCGGACCATGCCGATCGAGTTGGCACGGCACGTGGACCAACGGCTTGGTACGGATGGGTACTTCGGGCGGAACTGTGAGGATGTGCGGAAGGCGCGGAAGTCCGGGCATGCCGCGTACTTCACCGACGTACTGGCGATGGAGAAACGGGCACGGGAGACGGCGGCCTGGGAGCCGATGCTGATTCCGGGGCCGCTTCAACTGGAGCCGTACATCAGGGCGGTGGTGCTGGCGGCTCACCCCAACGAGAGTGAGGAGTCCCTCGCCGCGAAGGTCGCCGACCGGCGCGAGCGGGCCTGGCTGTACGAGGGCAGGAGCTCGCCCGAGAGCTGGGTCGTCCTGCACGAGTCGATCCTGTGCGAACCCCTTCTGCCGCCGAGCGAGATGGCGGACCAACTCGCCCACGTCGTCGAGGTGTTGAGCAAACGCCGGGTCCAGCCCCAAGTGATGCCGAGGAACGCGGGCGTCGTCCCCTTCGCGATGGGCTCGACGAAGTTCATGACCTTCCCCGACGCCCCTCCGGCGCTGTACACGGAGGGCATGTACAGCGGCCAGTTGATCGACGATCCCCAACTCGTACAGCACTACTCGAAGGCATACGTCCGCCTCAGGTCTGCTGCGTACGACCCCAGAACGTCCCTGAAGATGATCGAACGGGCGGCCGAGGACTACCGCGTCGGCAAGCTTCCGGCGTGACTTGCGTACAGCCGCGACACGCGGATCCACGCCACCCCGGCCCCCCAGCTCAGGCCCGTTCCACCCGAGTTGCGTCCGCCCCCCAGCTCGCCAGCAGCCGTAGCGCCTCCGCGCTGGAGGAGTCCGGCTCCGCGTGGTACGTCACCAAGGTCTGCTCAGGGTCCGCCCCCAGGCTGAACCCCTCGAAGGACAGGGTGAGTTCGCCGACCAGCGGATGGTTCAGGCGTTTCACGCCGTTCTTCTTCTGCTTGACGTCATGCGCGGCCCACAGCCGGCGGAACTCCTCGCTCTTGACGGAGAGTTCGCCGACGAGGGCGGAGAGGCGGGGGTCGTCGGGATAGCAGCCGGCCTCCCAGCGAAGGGTGGCGACGATGTCGCTCGCCTTCTCCTCCCACGGCGTGAACAGGTCCCGGTAGTCGGGGCGCAGGAAGGTCAGGCGGGCCCAGTTCCGCTCGGCGGCGGGCAGTTCGGACCAGTCGCCGAAGAGGGCCGCGGCGAGCCGGTTCCACGCGAGGATCTCGGAACGCCGCCCGATGATGTACGCGGGGACACCGTCCATGGCGGTGAGGAGATGGTGCAGGGAGACACGGACCTGCTGAGGCCGGCCACCCCCCGCCTTCTTCTTGTGCTGCTTCGGCTTCGCGAGGTGCATGAGGTGCGCGTGCTCGGCCTCGGTGAGCCGCAGCGTCCGCGCGATCGAGTCGAGGATCTCCGCCGAGACGTTGCGCCCGTTGCCCTGCTCAAGACGCGTGTAGTACGCGACGGACACCCCGGCGAGCTGCGCCAGCTCCTCCCGCCGCAGCCCCGGCACCCGCCGGTGCCGCCCGAACCCCGACAGCCCCACGTCCTCCGGCTTCAGCCGGGCTCGCCGGGTCCGCAGAAACTCACTCAGCTCGGCCCGCCGGTCCAGCCCTGTCGGCAGCTCCTCGTCCATACACCCAGTATCGGTCACACCGCACCGTCGTACGTTCCTGATCCTGTCCCCGCCAGTAGTACGACCAGTGGACGTAGGCAGAGCTGTGACCTGGGTGAATGCTCGACACCGTGGCAAGGTGGAGGACGTGCCCGGCCCGAAGGCAGGCCGGGACGCACCCCCCCCGCTAGGAGAACCTCGGCATGACCACCGTCGCCGCGTACGCCGCACCCGCCGCCAAGGCCCCGCTCGCCCGCACCACCATCGAGCGCCGCCCGGTCGGCGAGTTCGACGTCCAGATCGACATCAAGTTCGCCGGAATCTGTCACTCCGACATCCACCAGGCCCGCGAAGGCTGGGGCACCGCCATCTTCCCGATGGTCCCGGGCCACGAGATCGCCGGCGTCGTCTCCGAGGTCGGCCCCGGCGTCACGAAGTACCAGGTCGGCGACCGGGTCGGCGTCGGCTGCATGGTCGACTCGTGCGGCGAGTGCGAGAACTGCCAGGCCGGCGTCGAGCAGTTCTGCACGCAGGGCAACGTCGGCACGTACAACGCCATCGGCAAGGACGGCGAGCCCACGTACGGCGGCTACTCGCAGCAGGTCGTCGTCACGGAGGGCTTCGTCGTCCGCATCCCCGACGGCCTCGCGCTCGACGTCGCCGCGCCGCTGCTGTGCGCCGGCATCACCACGTACTCCCCGCTGAAGCACTGGGGCGCGGGCCCCGGCAAGAAGGTCGCCGTCATCGGTCTCGGCGGGCTCGGCCACATGGCCGTCAAGATCGGTGCCGCGCTCGGCGCCGAGGTCACGGTCCTCTCGCAGACCCTCAGCAAGAAGGACGACGGCCTCAAGCTCGGCGCCACGCACTACTACGCGACCAGCGACGCCGACACGTTCAAGCAGCTCGACGGCACTTTCGACCTGATCATCTCGACGGTCTCGGCGCCGCTGAACTTCGGCGCCTACCTCTCCCTCCTCAAGACCGGCGGCGCGCTCGTCAACGTCGGCGCCCCCGAGGAGCCCATCTCCCTCAACCTCTTCTCCCTCATCGGCGGCAACAAGACCCTCGCCGGTTCGATGATCGGCGGCATCGCCGAGACCCAGGAGATGCTCGACTTCTGCGCCGAGCACAACCTGGGCTCCGAGATCGAGCTGATCTCGGCGGAGGAGATCAACGACGCGTACGAGCGGGTCGTGAACAGCGATGTCCGGTACCGGTTCGTGATCGACGCGGCGACGATCTGACCCTGACGGTCGTACGACGCTGAGGCTGGTCCTCCGGTATCCCCTACCGGAGGACCAGCCTCATGCCCGTCTCCCCAGCAGCCACAACAGGTACGGCCCCCCGACCAGCGCGGTGAGCGCCCCCACGGGTATCTCCACCGGAGGTACTAGTACCCGCGCCACCAGATCCGCCGTCACGAGGACGACCGCCCCGGTCAGCCCCGACGCGACGAGCGGCAGCTGCGGTGTACGAGTGAGCCTGCGCGCCAGCTGCGGAGACGTGAGCGCTACGAAGCTGATCGGCCCGGCGGCACCGGTCGCCGCGGCGGCGAGTACTACACCCAGGACCGTCAACCCCAGCCGCATCCGGTTCACCCGTACCCCTAGCCCCGCAGCGGTATCCGCGTCGAGCCCCAGGGGCCGCACCGCACGGCTCGCCCACACCAGCGCCGGAAGCGCCAGCAGGAGTACGGCGGCCAGGGGCCGCGCCTGCTCCCACCCGCGCCCGTTGAGGCTCCCTGTCAGCCACAGCTTGAGCTGCTCGGCGGCGTCCAGTTCGCTGTCGGCGAGGTACAGCTGGACCACGGCGGAGAGGGCCACCCCGATGCCCACGCCGGTCAGCACGAACCGGTTCGGCTGAAGCCCGTTCCGCCAGGCCAGGGCGTACACGAGGGCCGCGGCGGCGAGGCCGCCCAGCACGGCTACGACGGGCATCGCGGACGGCGACGAGACGGCGCCGGTCGCCAGTGCGCCGACGGTCGCCGCAGCCGCCCCGTGCCCGACGCCGATCACGTCGGGACTGGCGAGCGGGTTCCGGGTCACGGTCTGGATCAGGGCACCGGAGACCCCGAGCGCGAGCCCCACGAGGGCGCCGACGACGATGCGGGGGACCCGTAGCTCCGTCACCACCAGGTCGTACGGCCCCGGCGTCCCCCTGAGGGCGGCCCACACGTCACCCGGGGGTACCAGGGTCTGCCCCAGACAGGCGGAGGCGAGCATCGCGGCGCCGAGGAGGACGAGGAGGGCGGCGGCGACGGCGAGGGAACGCCGGTGGACGAGGAGGGAGAGGCGGGGGGTGGGGCGTAGTACCAGGGAGCCAGGGTGTACGCCGCTGGTGGGACCGCCGGAGTTCGGGCGGCCGGGGTTCGGGTCGCCGGGGTTCAGGCCGCCGGGCAGCGGACCGCCGGGCTCCGGGTCGCCGGAAGAGCCGACCGAAGGTGCGCCGGAGAGCCTCATACGACCGCCTTCTTCCGCCGCACCAGCACCACCAGCACCGGCACCCCCACCAACGCCGTCATCACCCCGGCCGGCACCTCGGCCGGCGCCCGCACCACCCGCCCGGCCACATCCGCGAGGACCAGCAGCGCCGCACCCGACAGCGCCGACAGCGGCAACAGCGAACGATGCCCTCCCCTGCGTACCAGCCGACGCGCGACATGTGGCACCACCAGCCCCACGAACACGATCGGCCCGGCGGCGGCCACAGCGGACGCCGTCAGCAGCGTCGCCCCCAACGCCGCGGCCCCGCGCACGAGTCGCACCCGATGCCCCAGCCCCCGAGCCGTCTCGTCCCCGAGGGCCAGCGCATCAAGACCCGGCGCGCACACCATCACCAGCACCGCCCCCACCAGCAGGAACGGCAGCATCCGTACGACGCTCCCAGCGTCCCGCCCGCTGAGCGCACCGACCTGCCAGAACCGGAACTGGTCGAGCGTCGCGGACGACGAGGTGAGGACGACGGTCGTCCCGCCCGCCGTCATCGCCGCCAACGCCGTGCCCGCGAGGGCGAGTTTGACCGGCGAGGCACCACCCCGGCCGCGCGAGGCGACCGCGTACACGAGACACGCGGCGACGACCGCACCCGCGAACGCGAACCACACGTACCCGCTGA
Source organism: Streptomyces saintjeani (assembly GCF_055409605.1). Taxonomy (NCBI): domain Bacteria; kingdom Bacillati; phylum Actinomycetota; class Actinomycetes; order Kitasatosporales; family Streptomycetaceae; genus Streptomyces; species Streptomyces saintjeani. The sequence continues at coordinate 5,939,556 of NZ_CP189624.1, forward strand.
AACCGTTCGCCCAGCCGAACGCGATCGCTGTGACGACACCGGCCGCCGCACCCTGGCTGAGACCGAGGATGCCGGGGTCGGCCAGCGGATTCCTGGTGACAGCCTGTAGCGCGGCCCCCGCGAGCCCCAGCGCCGCACCGGCCGTGAGCCCGATCTCGGTGCGGGGCAGCCGCAGGGACCGTACTACCAGGGCATCAGGGGACTCACCCTGATGGAGCAGCGCGTCCAGGACCGCCGCCGGGGGTACGGCTCTAGTACCCACGGCGAGGCTGAGCACGACGGCGGCGGCCACCACGAGGGCAGCCGCCGGCCAGACGATCAGGCGCCGGGTCACTTGGTCAGGTGCTCCGCGAGCTCCCCGACGACCAGGCGCGCGGCGGTGGGACCGGCGTTCAGGTACCAGGGGTCGTCGTCGACCTGCACGGCGTGACCCGCCTCGACCCCCTTCATGCCCTTCCACAGCGGGCCCGCGACCGTGCTCGCCGCGTCCGTCTTCGACGCGTCGCCCTGCACCGAGTAGAAGATCCAGTCGCCGTCCGCTGTATCGATCTTCTCGCTGCTGATGTCCTGCGAGATGGCCTTGAACCGCTGCGACGCGGGACGGGTGAGACCCATGTCCACAGCGAGCGAGCCCGTGAAGGAGGAGACCCCGAACATGCGGGTGCGTTCAGGGGTGAAGCGGATCATGGAGACGGTGGGCGACCCCTTCACCGCGGTCCCCTTGGACTTCGCGTCCGCGACGATGCCGTTCAGCAGGGTCCGCGCGGCCTGGCCCTTGCCGACCGCGTCCCCCACGAGTATGAGATCGCGCTTCCAGTTGATGCCCTGACCTGCGGTGACGACCGTCGGCGCGATCTTCGACAGCTTCGGGTACAGGTCGGCGAGGGACTTGTTGACCAGGATCAGGTCCGGCTTCGCCGTCGCGAGGGACTCCAGGTTGGGGGCCTGGCGGGTGCCGGCGTCCGACATCTTGGCCAGCTCCGGCTTGTACTGCGGGAACGTAGCGCTCAGGTAGTCAGGTACTAGTCCCGCGTTCGTAGCGCGCGTCGAGGCGGTCGGTACGACACCGAGGGTGAGGAGGTCGTCGAGCTGGCCGGTGCTCAGTACGGCGATCTTCGTGGGCGCCGCCTTGATCGTCGTACTCCCCTCGTAGTGCTTGACCGTCCTCGGGAAGCCGCCGTCCTTGGCGACGTCCGAGCCCATACCGGCGGCGAGCGCGCCGGGCGCGGCGGCGGGGCCCTCGGAGGCGCCGGCGACCTTGTTGACGCCGCCGGGGGTCCTGGCGTCGGTGGTGGTGCCGTCCGAGTCGGTCGAGCAGCCGGTCAGGACGGTGCCTGCGATCAGGGCGGCGGTCAGGACTGCTGTCGGCTTGGACGTGCGCACGGGGGGACTCCGGGGGCATAAGGGGTTTGCCCAGGCAAGGGGGGTCTCGCTAAGGCAAGGCTTACCTTAACCTCTCTTTTTGTGACGGGCCTTTGCGGGGGCCTGGTCAGGCGGCTCCGTGGTCCTCGGGGCGCTCGATGGGGAGGTTCGTGATGCCGAGGTCCCTGCGCATGTGCTGGCGTACCTCGTAGAGGCTCTCGGACGCTTTCTTCAACCGGTCGAGGAGTTCGTCCAGAGACTCCGGGTCCTGGCTGCCGGGGGAGTTCTGCTCGTGCCTCGCCAACTGGGTGTGGATGCGCTGGAGTTGGTGCACGAGACGGCCTGCCGCCTGCAATACCTCGTCCGTGACGACCAGTTGGGCCGTCGCGTACGCCTCCCTCAACTCGCGCTGGGCGTCGGCGCGTTCGGCGGTCTGGGCGGCCAGGTCACGCGCCGGGGTCGCTGCCAGCGCCTCCCGGTGCTGCCACAGCAACAGGTGCAACTCCCTTATCGCCCGGTTCAGTTGCACGTACGACGCCCTGCGCGCCTCCACGTTCTCCCGCTGCTCCACCGCGTCCCGCTCCGCCTCCCTCTCCAACCTCGCGTGCTCCAGCTCCATAGACGTGGAGCGCAGCGCGCCTCGGTGGGCGAGGACGCCGGACAGGAGGGTGCCGGCGACACCGACGACGGCGACGATGAGGGCACTGGTCGAGGGCGACATGGAGGAGACCGTAGCTCAGCGGCCCAGCCCCTCGTACGCCGTCGTCACCATCTCCAACCCCCGGTTGTCCTCGCCGGGGCGGCGCATCTGGTTCGTCACGTACGCGACCGTCATACCGGCGTCCGGATCCACGAGGACCAGGGAACCTCCCCAGCCGCCCCAGCCGAGGGTGTTGCCGAAGAGGCCGTACCCCAGGCCGTACTGGACGGACATGCCGAGGAGCCTGTCCTCGCCGGTGAACTGGGTGCGGCGCGCGAGGTCGAGGACGGGGCCGGTGAGGCGGCGGGACTGGACGAGGGCGACCGAGCGGGCGTTGCCGTAGCCGCTCGCGGCGGGGATCTGGGAGCGGCGCCAGGAGGGGGAGTTGCCGTGGCGGACGCGTACGGGGGTGGGCGGGGTTGTCGACGTCGTCGGGGTCGCCGAGTCCGTGTGCCCCGGCGTGTCCGAGGAGCCGCCTCCCGGTGCGCTGGCGGCGTACTCCTCCGTCTCCCCCTCGGGAGGGACGCTCGCGGCGACCCGGTGGTCGTGCTCGGCGGCCAGCCCGATGTGGAAGTCCGCCCCGAGGGGCCCCGCGATCTCCGTCGCGAAGTAGTCCCCGAGAGGTACCCCGGTAATCCTCCGGACCAACTCGCCCACCAGGTACCCCTGGGTCAGCGAGTGATACCCCGCCTCCGTACCCGGCTCCCACTGCGGAGTGAGGCCCGCGAGCCGCGCGGTCGCGGCGTCCCAGTCGTACAGCTCCTCCACCGTGCCCGGCCAGTCGGGGAGTCCGGCGGTGTGCGAGAGGACATGCCGTACGAGAACGTCCTTCGCCCCGAACTCCGGCCAGTACCGGGCGACTTCGGCGTCCGGGTCCAGCGAGCCCCGCTCGATCAGCGTCAATGCCGTCAGCGCGGTCATCGTCTTCGTCACCGACCACACGTTCGTGATCGTGTCCCGCTGCCAGGGGACGCCGCGCGCGGCGTCCGCGTACCCGCCCCATACGTCCACGACGGGCTCACCGCCCACGAACACGGCGACCGAGCCTCCCGCGTCACCCTCGTCCAGCAGCCGGGCGAGGAGGTTGGGGACGCCGAGGAAGAGGTCGTCGTAGGTGCCCTGAATGTCGGCCATGCAGTGCATTAGCGGGGGCGGGGCGGGCGGATGGCAACCGAATTACCTTGGCGGGAACGGGAGTTGGTGGTTCCGGCTGGTCAACCGGGTACGTTCGTCACGCGCATGGCGTACGCGAGGAGCCGACCGAACCGCAGGTGGTCCAGCGGCGCGTATCCGGGCCGGGTGAGCGCTTCGATCCCGTCGAGCGTGTCGGCCAACTCCTTCGCGGCGTCGGGACCTTGCCGACCGAGATCCGCCAAGTACGCGACGGCACAGGCGTCCAGTCGTGCGTGCGACTCGGCAAGAGGGGTCTCCCCGGCCGAGGCCGGCCAAGGCCAACTCCGAAACGCCGCATGTCTGTTCGCAACCGCCGCGATCAACCCGAGCCGCGACGGAGGCACCGTACCCGGCCAACGCGGCCCCCGGAACACGGCCGGATCCCGCACGCCCGGAGTCCGCCGCCCCGCCGCCTTCTCGACCCGCCGCCGCCCCGCGAACTCCCTTTCCTGGAACAGGAATACGTCCCTGCTCTCCTCCAGGACAGCCGGCGCACACGGCAGCGCCGCAGGTTCCGTACGCAAGTCCGGTGCGAGCGCCGCGAGATAGGCCCACGTCGCGTTGAACCCGAGCGGACAGTACCGCCCGACGGCACACCTCAACTCCCCGCGCCTGCGCACGAACGGCAGGCTCTCGTCGCGAACCCGGCGGGCATGAACGGTGAAACTCATGTCCGGTAAGTCACCCCCGTGCCCCCCAACCCGCAGTACCCGCCCGGGTTATGGGCCAGGTACTGCTGATGCAGCGAACTGGCCGGATAGAACGGATACTCCTCCGCCGCCAGAATCTCCGTGGTGATCTCCCCGTACCCAGCCTCCGCAAGGCACTTCTGATAGGCATCCCGCGACGACTCGGCGGCCTCCACCTCGGCGGACGTGCGAGTGAAGATCAGCGACCGGACATGCGTCCCGACGTCATTCCCCTGCCGAAACCCCTGCGTGGGATCGTGCCCTTCCCAGAAAACCCGCAACAACCCGTCGTACGAAACCAGTTCGGGGTCATACACGACCCGCACGGTCTCCGCATGCCCGGTCAACCCGGTCCGCACCTCGTCATCGACGGGAAACGGCGTAAACCCGCCCTGAAACCCGACAGCGGTGGTCCAAACCCCCGCAGGCAACTGCCAATACCGCCGCTCCCCACCCCAAAAACACCCCAACGCGAACTCGGCCACCCGGCACCCCTCGGGATAAGGCCCCTGCAACGCAGTCCCGAGCACCGCATGCCGCTCCGGCACCGCGTACGCCAACTCCCCCCGGCCTACCGGCGCTTCCTCCCGCGTAGGCATCCGCAACTCCCGCCTCCGACCGAACACCACGACAGCCCCTCCCGACCCGCACGGACATGAACTCCCCATTGTCCGACGCACCTTGTTCCCCGCACAGGGCCCACCCGGCCGGGGGAGAACGCCTTTCGGCCGTTGCCGGACGCGGGTTGCCTCATCCGGCAGGTTGAACATCCTCCGGTACGCCCCTTCAATGGCGGGATGACGACGGCGCGGACGCCCGCTTCCGCAATGCTGGCCGACACCGTTCCACTGGACGCGGTCATGGCCCAACTGGGCCGCCACAGACCCGTCTTCCACTCCGAGGCCGACCTGCAACACGGATTCGCCCGGGTGTTGTGGGAACTGGCGCCGGACGTGGAATCCAGGCTGGAGGTACCGCAGCGCGGGGAGCCGGGACGGCGGAGGTACCTGGATCTGCTGTGCATCGGCCGGACCCGTACCGCGATCGAGTTCAAGTACTTCACCCGGGGATGGACGGGTACCTCAGGGGTACCCCCTGAGGACTACGCCTTGAAGGACCACGCCGCGACGGACCTGGCCCGCCTGCACTTCGTACGCGACATAGCCCGGCTGGAGCGGTTCCGTGCGGAACGGAAGCAGAACGGCCTCGCCGTCATGGTGACCAACGAAGCGTCCCTGTGGACTCCCCCCGCCCCCGGCCGCAAGCAGACCCGCGACGAGGACTTCCGCATCCATCAAGGACGCACGCTCACCGGTACGTTGCTGTGGGCCGGGGGAACGTACAAGCGCAACACCTGCACCCTGCTGGGAACTTACGACCTCACCTGGAAGCCGTACTCCGAACTCGGCGGCCAGGGAGGGGAGTTCCGCTACCTGGCCGTGGAGGTCGGGTCGGTCTCGTTGCGGGACGCGGCTCAGTCGCCCGCCTTCGCGACGCCGATCGGGCACGAGACTCCCGTGCCGCCGATGCCGCAGTAGCCTGCCGGGTTCTTGTCGAGGTACTGCTGGTGGTAGGACTCGGCGGGGTAGAAGGGGCGGGTGTCGGCGGGGAGGATCTCCGTGGTGATCTCGGGGTGGCCGGCGTCCGCGAGGACCTTCTGGTACGACGTGCGGGAGGACTCCGCCTCGGTGGCCTGGGCGGGGGAGTGGGTGTAGATCGCCGAGCGGTACTGGGTGCCCACGTCGTTGCCCTGGCGGAAGCCCTGCGTCGGGTTGTGGGACTCCCAGAAGGTGCGCAGGAGGGTGTCGTACGAGACGACGGCGGGGTCGAAGACCACACGGACCACCTCCGTGTGCCCGGTCATCCCCGAGCAGACCTCTTCGTAGGTCGGGTTCTCGGTGTGACCGCCCTGGTAGCCGACGAGGGTCGTCCACACGCCCGCCGGGAGCTGCCAGAACTTCCGCTCGGCACCCCAGAAGCAGCCCATCGCGAAGTCGGCGACCTCGTACTCCTCGGGGTAGGGGCCCTGAAGGGGCGTGTCCAGCACGCTGTGCCGCTCCGGAACCTGGTACACGGGCGCCGCCCGGCCGGGGAGCGCCTGCTCCGGGGTGGGCAGTTGGGGCGTACGGCCGAAGAGCATCGCGTCTCCCTGTGGATCTGGGGCGGGTCCGCCGTCGCGGGCGGCGGCGCCCGGTACAACGTCCGGGACGCCGCGAGCATTCCGCGGGGCGGGATGGAGGCGGGGAGGCAGGGGTGGGGCGCCGGCCGGAGGTCCGCTGCGACACGTATGCCCGGGGGAGGGACGGATACGCCGCAGGGCGCGGGGGTACGGCTCCGGCGCTGGACCCGTACGCCGCCGTACCCCGCCGGTACTACCCGGGTACGTCCCCGGAGCCGCCCTCGTACCCCGCCGTGAACGCCGCACGGCCCCTGGTACTACCCGGGTAATACTCGGCCCCCTCGAACTCCGGCGGCGGCCTCACCCAGCGCCGTCACGCCGCCCCCCCTCACGCCCGCAACGTCGCCGGACTCCCCCCGTTCGCCTCGTACCCCGCCACCGCCAGCGCCCGGTACACCGCGAACTCGCCCGCCGGGTCCTCCGACAGCGTCCACGGCAGCGCGCCCACGTGGCCGTCGACATGGACGAGCTGGTTCATCGCCTCGGCCCACCGCTCGCTGCGGACCAGGAAGAACACCAGCAGATGCCGGACGTGCGCGAGCATCGGGTCGTCGCGGCGCGCGGAGTGCACCGCGTGCAGCGCGCCGTGCATCGCCTTGGTGACGACCTCGCTCTGGTAGAAGCCGCGCACGAGGTTGACCTCGGGAAGGTGCTCGAAGACAGCGAACAACGGCATCGCCGCGAGCAGCGAACCCTGGGGCGCGCGGGCTGCGGCGGCCTCCGCGAAGGACTGGGCGATCTCCCGCGAACCGTGCCACTTCTCGCACCAGTAGTGCAGGGCCGAGAGATGCGCGCCCATGTGGTTCGGGGCACGGTCCAGGATCTTCAGCCAGAGCTGCTCGAACTCCTCGCGGGAGTAGTTCAGCCCGCGCGCGATGGACAGCTCGACGATGTACGGGACCGGGTCACCGGGGGCGAGCAGCGCCGCCTGCCCGCACGCCTCCTTCGCCTCCTCCATGATGATCCGGAAGTCGTCGGTCCCCGGCGCGGACGTCCGCCACGCCTGCTGCACCAGGAACTCGGCGTGCACCGCCGCACCGCCCGCGTCCTTCGGCTGCTCGGCACGCCACACCCGCAGCCACTGCCCGCCCGGGCTGTCGCTCACCCCGCCCGGCCGCTGCTGCAACTCCAGCGAGGCCGCCCCCGCGAACGCCTGCACCCGCTGCCACCGCACCTCGCCGTCCTTCGCGGTGCCCGCCAGCAACTGCTGCGCCGCGCGGTAGTCCTGCGACCGCTGCACCACGTCCAGCACATCGACCAGGTCCCGGTCGGGACCCGGCAGCCGGACGTCCAGCTCCTCCTCGCGTGTGAAGCCGTAGTTCGCCGGGTCCGCCGCGTCCGGGTGCCCCGGCGAGACCAGCTCGATCCCGCCTCGCCTGCGCCGCAGGAACGGCAGCAGCACGAAGCTCAGAAGCAGCGCCGCGATCAGGACCAAGAGAATCTCCATGTCCAAAGCGAACCAGACCCGACCGACAATTGGCGAACCCCCTCCCACTGCCTGTGGATAACTTCGCGCCCCCCGACCCGAACCGCCGTCCCGAACCGTCTCCGTCCGAACCCGTACAGCACCACCGCTCCGAGCGCACTACCCTCGGAACCCATGAGCGACAGGCACATCAGTCAGCACTTCGAGACGCTCGCCATCCACGCGGGCAACACGGCGGACCCCCTGACCGGGGCGGTCGTACCGCCGATCTACCAGGTCTCGACCTACAAGCAGGACGGCGTCGGCGGCCTGCGCGGCGGCTACGAGTACAGCCGCAGCGCCAACCCGACGCGCACGGCGCTGGAGGAGAACCTCGCGGCGCTGGAGGGCGGCCGTCGAGGGCTCGCGTTCGCGTCGGGGCTGGCGGCCGAGGACTGCCTGCTGCGCACCCTGCTGAGCCCGGGCGACCACGTGGTCATCCCCAACGACGCGTACGGCGGCACGTTCCGGCTGTTCGCGAAGGTCGTCGCCCGCTGGGGCGTGGAGTGGTCGGTCGCCGACACCAGCGACCTCGCGGCCGTGCGCGCGGCGATCACGCCGAAGACGAAGGCCGTGTGGGTCGAGACCCCCTCCAACCCGCTGCTCGGCATCACCGACATCGCCGCCGTCGCGCAGGTCGCGCACGACGCGGGCGCGCGGCTCGTCGTCGACAACACGTTCGCGACGCCCTACCTCCAGCAGCCCCTCGCGCTCGGCGCGGACGTCGTCGTGCACTCGCTGACGAAGTACATGGGCGGCCACTCCGACGTCGTCGGCGGCGCCCTGGTCACCGCGGACGAGGCGCTCGGCGAGGAACTGGCGTACCACCAGAACGCGATGGGCGCGGTCGCCGGGCCCTTCGACTCCTGGCTGGTGCTGCGCGGCGCGAAGACGCTGTCCGTGCGCATGGACCGGCACAGCGAGAACGCCGTGAAGGTCGCCGACATGCTGACCCGGCACGCGCGCGTGACGAACGTCCTCTACCCCGGTCTGCCGGACCACCCCGGGCACGAGGTCGCGGCCAAGCAGATGCGGTCCTTCGGCGGGATGATCTCCTTCCGGGTGACCGGCGGCGAGGAGGCGGCCGTCGAGGTGTGCAACCGCGCGAAGGTGTTCACGCTGGGCGAGTCCCTCGGCGGCGTCGAGTCCCTGATCGAGCACCCGGGCCGGATGACGCACGCGTCGGTCGCCGGTTCCGCCCTGGAGGTCCCGGCCGACCTGGTCCGCCTCTCCGTGGGCATCGAGAACGTCGAGGACCTCCTGGAGGACCTCAAGCAGGCGCTCGGCTGACCTACCAGCCGACCATGGGTGGGGTCGTCTCGGACGGCGGCTCCACCCACGGCTGTGCCACGGCGGCCCACACGGCGAACGCGACGACCCCCGCGACCAGCACCGTCCACATCACCCGCCGCGCCAGCCGCCGCCACCACAGCAGCCGCCCACCGCGCCGCACGGCCTCGGCGACCACCTCGGCCGGTACCACCAGCACCGGCCCCTCCATCATCCGCCGCACGACGACCTCACGGTTCGACCGGCCGCTCACGACGGCACCGCCTTCGCCCCGCCCACCACCGGCGCGGGACCCCGGGGCGGATGCAGGAGGTTCGTGGTGGCGCGGTGACAGATCGCGCGGGCGCGTTCGGGGGAGAGGCCGAGGAGGGCGGCGATCTGTTCCTCCGCGATGCCCTCGTGGTGGCGCAGGACCAGGATCAGGCGCTCCTGGGGGGTGAGGCGGGCCAGCGGGGAGCCGGGGTGGGTGGTGTGGTGGCGCCACGCGGAGTGGGCGAAGCGGGTGGCCAGCTCCCCGCGCGCGTGGTCGTAAGGGTCGCTGTCCTGGACGCGGTCCCAGGACGCGTACGTGCGCGCGAGGGTGAGCGCCAGCAGGCGTCGCGCGCGCGGGTTGTCGTCCGCGACCTCGCCGGTGATGAGCGTGGCCGTCCACAGCAGCCGCCCCCCGGCCCCCGCGACGAACGCCTCGAACTCCCGCACCCGGCACCTCCCCCGCCGTCCTGACCGTCCTCATCTGAGACCGGCGACCCCCGACCGGTCAACCCCCGTGCCCGGTGAAGCGTCTGACGACGTGAAGACCCTCAGGACTCCTGTGCGGGCTCCGCCCCCGGCAGGCCCTGGGAGGACATGCGCGCGGAGAGGGCGGTGTTGAAGCGGGTGAGCAGGGAGCAGAACACCTCGCGCTCCTCGGGCTGCCAGTCCTGCGTCAGCTCGGCCATCAGCTGGCGCCGGGAGGACCGCACCTCCTCCAGGCGGGACGTGCCGCGCGGTGACAGCTGGAGGACGACGGCGCGGCCGTCCTCGGGGTGCGAGGTGCGCTTGACGAGGCCGGTGTCGACGAGGGGCGCGACCTGCCGGGTGACCGTCGAGGAGTCGATGCCCATGCTCGCGGCGAGCGCCTTCACGCCCATCGGGCCCTCTTTGTCGAGGCGGTTCAGCAGCAGGTACGCGGCGCGGTCCATGGAGTTGCGGACCTGGCCCACGCCCCCGAGCCGGGTCTGTTCGGCGCGGCGGGCGAAGAGGGCGACCTCGTGCTGGAGGTCGTCGAGAAGACCGGTGTCACCGACGGTCGTCATGTCCATCGACATTTCAGGTGTTGTGGGCATGGCCGGGGGCTCGCTCCATCATGGGGGTGCTGGGTTGGGGGACAGGGTACGCGGCCGGACGGGCAGTCGTACCGGCGCTGCGCAAACCCGTCCCGCGCCTTGGTCGGCGCACTCGTTCCCGCCTGTGAACTGCGATGCTGGAGGCATGAGCTACAGCACGGCTGACTCCTTGCGGCCCGTCACTCTCGACGACGTCCGGGGCGCACAGAAGATGCTTTCGGGGGTGGCCCGCATGACGGCCATGGAAGGCAGCCGGCACCTCACCCAGCTCGTCGGCTCCCCGGTGCACTTCAAGTGCGAGAACCTCCAGCGCACGGGTTCGTTCAAGCTGCGCGGCGCGTACGTACGGATCGCCGGTCTGCTCCCCGAGGAGCGCGCGGCCGGTGTCGTCGCCGCGAGCGCGGGCAACCACGCGCAGGGTGTCGCGCTCGCCTCGGCGCTGCTCGGCGTGCACGCGACGGTCTTCATGCCGCAGGGCGCGCCCCTCCCGAAGATCAGCGCGACCCGGGAGTACGGCGCGGAGGTCCGCCTGCACGGCCAGGTGGTCGACGAGACGCTCACGGCGGCGCAGGAGTACGCCGCTCGGACGGGCGCGGTGTTCATCCACCCCTTCGACCACCCGGACGTCATCGCGGGCCAGGGCACGGTGGGCCTGGAGATCCTGGAGCAGTGCCCGGAGGTCCGCACGATCGTCGTCGGCATCGGCGGGGGCGGGCTCGCGGCGGGCATCGCGGTCGCCGTGAAGGCGCTGCGCCCCGACGTACGGATCGTCGGCGTCCAGGCGTCCGGCGCCGCCGCGTACCCGCCCTCGCTCGCGGCCGGGCGGCCCGTGTCGGTGCGCGGCCCGCTGACGATGGCCGACGGCATCAGGGTCGGGCGCCCCGGTGACGTGCCGTTCGCGATCGTCCGCGACCTGGTCGACGAGGTGCGTACGGTCTCGGAGGACGCCCTGTCGGCCGCGCTGCTGCTGTGCCTGGAGCGGGCCAAGCTGGTCGTCGAACCGGCGGGCGCGAGCCCCGTCGCCGCGCTGCTGAGCGAGCCCGGCGCGTTCGAGGGGCCGGTCGTGGCGGTGCTGTCGGGCGGGAACGTCGACCCGGTGCTGATGCAACGCGTCCTGCGGCACGGAATGGCCGCGCAGGGCCGCTACCTCGCCGTACGGCTGCGGCTCACGGACCGGCCCGGTGCCCTCGCGACGCTGCTGGGGGTGCTGTCGGGGACCGACGCGAACGTCCTCGACATCAGCCATGTCCGCACCGACCCGCGGCTCGGGCTGGCCGAGGCCGAGGTCGAACTCCACCTGGAGACCAAGGGCCCGGCCCACTGCACCGAGGTCGGACAGGCTCTGCGGGCCGCCGGCTACACCGTCATCGACTAGGAAACCGCAGGTCACGAGAGTGCCGCTAGCCCGGACGGGTGAAGTGTATTGAGCAACGCGATACATCGCGTTATGGTGTGTCGTATGTCGCTCGAACGTTCTGTCGGGCGATCCGGAAGCCGCGAACCTACGCTTCTCGCACGACCCGTTTCACCCGAACCGAAGAATCCCCGAACACCCCGATGACGTGGAGAGCCCAATGCCGGGTGCCATCTACGCCGAAGGACTCGTCAAGACCTTCGGTGACGTCAAAGCCCTCGACGGCGTCGACCTCGACGTCCCCGAGGGCACGGTCCTGGGCCTGCTCGGCCCCAACGGCGCGGGCAAGACCACCGCCGTACGCTGCCTGACGACCCTGCTGCGCCCCGACAGCGGCCGGGCGGTCGTCGCCGGGCTCGACGTCCTCAAGCAGCCCAACGAAGTACGCCGGTCCATCGGCCTGTCCGGCCAGTTCGCCGCGGTCGACGAGTACCTGACCGGCCGGGAGAACCTCGTCATGGTCGGCCGCCTCTACCAGATGGCACCCCGGCAGGCGAAGACCCGCGCCGCCGAACTCCTCGACCGCTTCGACCTCATGGACGCCGCCGACCGCACCGCCAAGACGTACTCCGGCGGCATGCGCCGGCGCCTCGACCTCGCCGCCGCGCTCGTCGTCTCCCCGCCGGTCATGTTCATGGACGAACCGACGACCGGCCTCGACCCCCGCAACCGCCTGCTCCTGTGGGACGTCATCAAGAACCTCGTCGCCGGCGGCACGACGCTGCTGCTCACCACGCAGTACCTGGAGGAGGCCGACCAGCTCGCGCACGACATCGCCGTCGTCGACCACGGCCGGGTCATCGCGCGCGGTACGTCCGACCAGCTCAAGGCGCGCACCGGCGGCGAGCGCGTCGAGGTCGTCGTCCACGACCGGGCGCACATCCCCGTCGCCGCCGACCTCCTCACCGCCTCCGGCAAGGGTTCCGTCACCGTCGAGGAGCACACCCGCCGGCTCACCGTCCCCGTCACCGGCGGCGCCAAGCTCCTCGTCGAGATCATCCGCGAACTCGACCTGCGCGGCATCGAGATCGACGACATCGGGCTGCGCAGGCCCACCCTCGACGACGTCTTCCTCTCCCTCACCGGGCACGTCGCCGAGGAGAAGACCGACAACGGCAACGGCACCGAGAAGAAGGGCAGGGCCGCGACATGACCACCACCGAGCCCCGCGTCGTCCCCGCCCCGCCGCACCCCGCCGTGCAGTCCTTCCGGGACTCCATGGTCGTCGCCAAGCGGAACCTGATCCGCATGTCCCGCATCCCCGAAATGGTGCTGTTCGGGGTCATCCAGCCGGTCATGTTCGTCGTGCTGTTCGCCTACGTCTTCGGCGGGTCCATGAAGATCGGGAACAGTACCGATCCCGGCGTCTACAAGAACTTCCTGATGGCCGGGATCTTCGCGCAGACCGTGACCTTCGCGACCGCCGGAGCGGGCGCCGGTATCGCCGACGACATGCACAAGGGCCTCATCGACCGGTTCCGCTCCCTGCCCATGGCGCGCGGCGCCGTCCTCACCGGCCGTACGGTCGCCGACCTCGTCCAGACCGCGCTTACCCTCGTCGTCCTCGCCGTCGTCGCCCTCCTCGTCGGCTGGCGGCTCGGCACCGCGCAGCCCACCAACTTCGGCAAGATCCTCGGCGGCTTCGGCCTGCTGCTCCTCCTCGGCTACGCCTTCACGTGGATCGGCGCGCTGATCGGCCTCTCGGTCCGCACGCCCGAGGCGGCCACCTCCGGCGGCCTCATCTGGCTCTTCCCGGTCACCTTCATCTCCAACGCGTTCGTCGACTCCGGCCAGATGACCCCCTGGCTGCGGCACATCGCCGAATGGAACCCCTTCAGCGCGACCGTCCAGGCCTGCCGCCAGCTCTTCGGCGACCCCGGCCTGTCCCGTTCCGACGCCTGGCCCATGCAGCACCCCGTCTGGGCCTCGGTCCTCTACTCCCTGCTGATCATCGTCGTCTTCCGCACGCTGGCGGTCCGCAAGTACCGCTCGGCGACGGCATGATCGGCCCCCGTACCCCCGTACACGACGAAACCCCCGGCACCGAGGCGGCGGGGGTCTGTCGAGGGCGTGGGGCGGGTCAGCCGTTGTACGGGACCGCCTTCAGGATGCGGACCATCGCCTTCTTGCCGTTGGGGAGTTCGTACTCCGCGTCCTCGCCGACCTTGTGGCCGATGACGCCGGAGCCCAGGGGCGACTGGGGCGAGTACGTCTCGATCTCCGTGCTCGCGTATTCGCGGGAGGCCAGGAGGAACACCAGGGTGTCGTCCTCGTCGCCGTCGAAGGCGATGGTGACGACCATGCCGGGAGCGACCGTGCCGTCCGTGGACTGCGGGGTCTCGCCGACCTTGGCGCTCTCCAGCAGCTGCGTGAGCTGGCGAACGCGAAGCTCCTGCTTGCCCTGCTCCTCCTTGGCCGCGTGGTACCCGCCGTTCTCGCGCAGGTCACCTTCCTCGCGCGCCGCCGCGATCTTCGCGGTGATCTCCGAGCGCGCGGGACCAGTAAGGTGCGCAAGCTCGTCCTTGAGCTTGTTGTACGCCTCCTGGGTCAGCCAGGTGACGTTCTCGCTGGTCTGGGTCACAGGTGCTCCTCGTCGGTACTGGGAATACAAAGCATCGCCCTACCCCGAAGCATGTTCCTTCAGGGACGGGCGAAACCACGAGCCTAACAATTCGACGGCGGAAGGGGGAGGACATAAGTCACCGGAAAACCGTCACCGCAGGTCACAGCAGCCCCGCAGGCGGGATACGTCGAACGGGTGAGCGTGGGCCTCAGCCCGGATGGCACCCGAGCAGCTCGGCGGTCGTCCCCCGGGCCGTCGTACGGAGCGTGACGACCTTGTCGATCCGGGTGTCCGAGCCGGTGAAGCGGAAGTCCGCGCGGCCGACCTCGGCGCCGTTCTCGGCCTGGGAGCGGACCGTGCAGTAGCCGCTGGTCCCGGAGTCCTTGCGCACTTCGAGGTGGACCGAGACGGAGGAGTCGGAGACCTGGAAGGCGATCAGCTCACCGCTGATCTCGTTCTGGCCGACGTAGTGCCAGCCGAACCAGCCGATGACGCCGAGGAACAGGACGCCCAGGACCCCGCCGAGGACCTTCAGCCGGTGGTCGGCCCGGACGTCGGACGTACGGCCGTAGCGCCCCTCGGGCGCGCTCGCATGTGCCGTACTCATGATGGTCCTCCGGGCCCCGGAACAATTCGTCCCCCGATTCGGTCACTATAGAAGCCCCCCCGCGCGCGGGCGACCACCGCCCCTCGGCGACCTCCCTACGGGGCGGACCGACGTGATTGCACACCGGACGACCGGGTGCCGACTGACTGAGGATGAGTCTTGACTGATCAGCTGCGACTGATGGCCGTCCACGCCCACCCCGACGACGAGTCGAGCAAGGGCGCGGCCACCATGGCGAAGTATGTGGCCGAGGGGGTGGACGTCCTGGTGGTCACCTGCACGGGCGGGGAGCGCGGCTCCATCCTGAACCCGAAGCTCCAGGGTGACGCGTACATCGAGGCGCACATCCACGAGGTGCGCAAGAAGGAGATGGACGAGGCCCGCGAGATCCTCGGGGTCAAGCAGGAGTGGCTCGGCTTCGTCGACTCCGGCCTGCCCGAGGGCGACCCGCTGCCCCCGCTCCCCGAGGGCTGCTTCGCCCTGGAGGACGAGGACAAGGCCGCCGGGGAACTCGTCCGCAAGATCCGTTCGTTCCGTCCACAGGTGATCACCACCTACGACGAGAACGGCGGCTACCCCCACCCCGACCACATCATGACCCACACGATCTCGATGATCGCCTTCGATGCGGCGGCGGACACCGAGAAGTACCCCGAGTCCGAGTACGGCCCGGCGTACCAGCCGCAGAAGCTCTACTACAACCAGGGCTTCAACCGGCAGCGCACCCAGGCCCTGCACGACGCGATGATCGCCCGCGGCATGGAGTCCCCCTACGAGGAGTGGCTCAAGCGCTGGGACGAGTTCGAGCGCGTCGAACGCGTCCTGACCACGCACGTCCCGTGCGCCGACTACTACGAGATCCGCGACAAGGCGCTCATCGCGCACGCCACCCAGATCGACCCCGACGGCGGCTGGTTCCGTGTCCCGATGGAGCTCCAGAAGGAGGTCTGGCCCACCGAGGAGTACGAGCTCGCGAAGTCCCTCGTCTATACGTCCATCCCCGAGGACGACCTCTTTGCGGGCATCCGCGACAATGCCTGACATGAGCGCAAGCGTGAGCCTGGCAATGACGCATCTCGTCCCCCTCGCGAAGGAGGTCGACGAGAACAAGGTCACCCCCGGCGTCCTCGGCTTCATCGTCTTCGCCGCCATGGCCTTGGCGGTGTGGGGGCTGATGAAGTCGATGAGCAAGCACATGAACCGGGTCGACTTCAAGGAACCCGGGGGTCCCTCCGCACAAGAGGCCCCGGCGTCGGCTCCCGCAGCTGAGAAGCCGGCCAAGGGCTGACCGGCCGGTGGCTCGGTCGTACTACGGGTACGTCGTGACGACCGGGCCGCACAGTGTCATGTGACTGCCGTCACAGCACTGGTGCGGCCCGCTCCAGCCGCCGGTCCATCCCGCAGTGCAGCGCGTACGCGAACCCCAGCGGGTTGCGGAACGTGTCCGCGAAGTGCCGGGCCAGCGTGTGGGCGATCTCACCCGCCGTGTCGGCGGCGCCCAGATAGCGGGTGACGAACGCGTACGCGTACTCCGCCGCGAACACCTGCGGCATCTCGATCTGCGGGCCCAGCACGCCGCCCGCGCCCGCCGTGATCAGCGCGCCGCCGAGGTACGTGAGGTCCGCGCCGCCCGGCAGACCCGCGTAACACGCGTTGAACAGCACCAGCGGACGGTACGGCAGCAGGCCCGCCGTCCGCCTCGCCAACACCGTGTGCGCGTCGATGTCCTGACTGTCCGTCAGGCGTACGACCAGCAGGGGTGCGCTCGCGTCCTGCGCGGCCTCGAACCTGCCGTGGCACCAGAAGTACATCAACTGGTCGTCCATACGGCCCGACTTGAGCGCCGCCAGCAGCTCGTCACGGCGGGAGCGTTCCACGCATACGGTGCCCTCCGTGAGCGCCGTCGCCACGTCCGCCGCCCTCGTGCGGCCGTGCGGGTCGATGTTCTTGTCGTGGTTCAGGCTCACGACCGGGACGGGCGGGGGGAGTTGGAGGTCGGCCTCGTCCGGGAAGTCCGCGTACCTGCCGCCCGTCTGCTCCATCTGGTGGCGGTAGCCCAGGAAGCGGTGCAGGGGGTTCTCCTCAACTCCTGTCGGGAGCGCGAGCATGGGCCAGGGCAGGAACAGGGGCGAGTCCACCCTGATTCTGAGCGGCTTCTCGCTGGTCAGCGCTTCCTGCACGACCCTCCGCAACCGGTCGGCTCCCCGGCCGTCCGCGCCGAGGAGTTCGTGCCACAGGAGGTAGGCGCCCTGCTCGGCCAACTCGTCCAGGATCTCCGTGAGTTCGGGTTCGTCCGTGAGGTCCATGCGGGTCGCGTAGGGCTCGCTCACCGGTATGCCGGTTGCCGGGTCGGCCGGTTCGTATGCCACCAACTCCCTTTTCCACAACGCCCGTAGCCTTGCCGCGCTGGTTCGGATCGTCGCCGGGGAGACGTCCAGGCGGGCCGTGTACTCGTGCGGGGACGGGGGGAGTGCCGTGCCGTACGCGCGGGCCCTGATGCGGTCCTCCGCGTACGTGTCCAGGGTCAGGACCAGGTCCGGGTGGCGGATCGTCGACGCGGGGTGGCGGGTGAAGCCGTGGCTGGGGTCCTGGGTGATGCGGAGGGGTAGTTCTTTCGGCACCGGTCAGGTCCTCCCGAGGGAGGTGGGGGTGGTGCCGGTCAGGTCGGCTCCGGGGGTGTCCGTTACGTCGAACTCCGTCTCCAGCTCCTGGAGGACTGTGCCGGTGAGGTGGTGTTCCACGGTGAAGCGGATGCGGTGGCGGCCTGGGCGGTGGGGGGTGAAGTGGAACTCGGCGCCGGCGTCGGTGTTGTCCGGGGGGCCGGGGCGGATCGTGACGGCGTGGTCCGGTTCGATGTCCGCCGGGGTGAGGGGGGTGGCCCTCGCGGTGAGCCAGGGGAGGGCGGGGGTCGTGGACCAGGGGTGGTGGGGGCCGGGGATGACCTGGAGGGTGAGGCGGTTGTCGTCGTGGAGGGTGAGGCGGACGCGGGATTCTGTTGTGGGGAGGCGGAGTTGGGTGCCTTCGTAACGAGGCTCCGGGATGAGGAGGCGGGCGGCGAAGGGGATGCGGAAACGGCCGTGTTCCCAGGGCCATTCGGTGGTGGCCAGGAGGGCGGGTGGGTAGCGGCGGGCGAGTTCGTGGAGGGCTTCGGGGGGTGGGTCTTCGTTGTTGGCGAGGGCTTGGGCGAGGGTTACCCAGGCGAGGCCGGCTTCGTCGCCGATGGATTGGAAGCGGGCTCGGGCTTTGGCGAAGGCGTGGGGGCTGGAGGGGAGGTGGGGGGTGCGGATGGCTAGTTCGAGGGAGGCCCAGGCTTCGCCGTGGGGGGAACCGAGGCCAGCGAACGCCTCGACGTTCCGGGTGAGTTCGTGGATCAGGACCGTGTCGGAGTACAGGGGGTGCCGGGTTCGTATGCATCTGAAGTGCCGTGACCAGGTCGCGCAGAGTTGGTCCGAGGACACGAGCGGTTTCCAGCGGCTCAGGCGGGGGGTCTTCGGTAGCGCGAAGAACAAGTCGGCCCAGTCGCGGACCCGCCCGGACTCCTGACGTGGTCTCGTGGACGTGGGTTCGAGAGAAGCGTCGTTCACGAAACCGCTGACGCCCAATAGCAGGGTGAGCCGCTGCTGTTCGACGCCCACCTGCTCCACGCCCGCAGTGTCCTGGACGTCATGGAACGCCACCCGAGCGGCGTCGATCACTTTCTCCGCCTCGTCGAAGTCGCCGCTCAGCAGCCGCCAGTGACCGTAGTGGAGCATCGCCCACGCCTCGCCGCGCCGGTCCCCGGAGACCTGGTGCGCCTCAATTGCGCGGCGCAGTAAGGGGCCTATGCCGCGCAGGTCGCCCCGGTCGCAGGCGATGGAGGCGCGGGTGTGCAGGAGCCAGCCGTCGGCGGGGCGGCGTTCGGGGATCTCGGCGAGCAGTCGGGTGGCGTCGCGGAGGTTCCCTCGCTCCCACGCGCCCACGGCAGGTCGGAGTTGAGGAGGGACGACAACCGGTGAACCCACGAACCGCCAGAGCGCGGCCAGCGCCAACGTCTGCTGGGAGCGCTCCAGTTCCTGCGTCAGCGACCGCGCGGCATCCTTGCCCGCCCGGTCGTCCGGGGACAGGTCCAGGAGGCGTCCGGCGAGCAGGACGTACGTCCAGCCGAGCCGGTCGACCGCTTCGGGCCGGTGGGTATCCAGCAGCAGCCAGTGCAGTGCTGTTACGGCACGGGAGCGGGTCTCGTCGGGGGACCAGTGCCGGGTGATCTCGGTGGCGGCCGTGCTGTGGAGCCGTATCCCCGCGCTGTTCATGTCGGCCAGACCCGCTCTGGTCAACTGGCGAGCAGATTCGGGTGGCAGGTCCACCAGGAAAGCGAGCGGCACGCGAAGAGGGCCGGTCGTGGTCAGCGCGGCCAGGTTCTCGTACAGCCGCCTTGCTTCGGGCCCCAATGCCTCCGGGAGGACTGGCGGCACCTCGGGCGATGCGGTGACGGCCAGCACCATGACCGTTCCGTCCATCGCCAGCGGCGCCACGGTGTCGAGCAACGACCGGCCAGGGCCGTCGAGTTGCAGGACCAAGCCCTCGACCCCCGACAGCACCCGGCGGCACAGCCGGACGACGGACTCCGCGAACTCCCGAGGCGAGCCGACCAGTTCCTCGACGTCCGAGTCCCCCACCCGCTCCCGCACCCCCGGCTCCGCCAGCACCCGCAGCAACGTCACCTCAGGCGGCTCGGACACCCCAATGTCCTCGACCCGGATCACCGGCACTCCAGCAGGAAGCCGCACCTCCCCCTCCAGCACCATCATCCGATACCGGACCAACTCCTCGTACACATCCATGACTCAGCCCCCTCAAGCCGCCCCCGCCGACACCGCCACCCCCATGACTTCCCGCGCATGCCTCCCCGGCACCATCCGCAGCCGCCAAGCCTGCCACCCCGCCTCCAGATTCACCCCCCGCTCCAGCACCAGCCCATACGCGTCGACGAAGTCACCAAGCTTCTCGTCCCGCAAGTCATGCACCTCCCGCCCGAGTTGGAGCAACTCCTCCTGTGCGACAGCGGTCCCGATCTCGACCCCGCCGGGGGAGGCGTACGGCAGCAGCGTGCAGCGCAGGAAGCGTGCCCAGTCCTCCCCCCGCCGGTCCCCGTACGACGCGAAGAGGGCCATCGCCTCGTCGCACAGCGAAAGCGCCTGCGCCGTACGCGCGTTGCCCGCGTCGACGACGGCGAGTTCGAGGCACGTCCACGCCTCCCCGTGCGCGACCCCGATCCGCTGGAAGTCGGCGCGCGCGTCCACCAGCAACTGCCGGGCGAACCCGGAGTTGCGCAGGGACCCGGTCTGCGCGGCACGCTGATCGCGGGTGACGCGGGCGGAGTGATGGCGGGCGCAGGCCAGGCCGTACACGTCGCGCATGCGCGAGAACATGGTCCGGGAGCGCTCCAACTCGCGGACGGAGCGATCGAGTTGACCCATCTCCTCCAGGGCGAGCCCCAGGTAGTAGACGGTCCACGCCTCTCCCCGCGCGTCCTCGTTCTCCCGGTGCCGCGCGGCGGCGGCCCGCAGATCCTCGGCCGCGAGCACCGCGTCCCCGGCCATCAGCCGGGCCCGCGCGAGCTGCGTCAACGCCCACGCCTCACCACGGGAGTCACGGGTACGCCCGTACAGTTCGAGCGCCCGGTTCAACTCCCCGAAGGCACCGTCGAGTTCACCGCGCCGCAGATTCAACTGCCCCAACTGGTAGTGCGCCCACGCCTCCCCGTGCACGGACCCGCCCCGTCGGTGCAGGACGAGCGACTCGGTGAGCAGCTCCAGCGCCTCGGACAACCGCGCCCGGTCCCGCTCGACGGCGGCCAGCGCGTGCATGCTCCACGCCCGGTCGGTCGCCAACTCCGGTGTCTGTTGCAGGTCGATGGCCTCGCGCAGCTTCACGGCGGCCTCGACCAGGTTCCCCTGGTGATGCAGCGTGATCCCGAGCGAGCACAGCGCCCGCGCGGCCCCGGCGTCGTGATGCGACTGAAGGTACAGGTCGACGACGGACGTCAGCGTCGTGCGCGCCTTGTCCAGCTCACCGAGCTGCCGCGCGGCGATCCCGGTACGCCACTGCACGGACCGCACCAGCAGCCCCCGGTCGATGGACTGCGCCAACTCGCTGATCTCACCGAGCCGGTAGAGGTCACCGCGCAGCAGGCAGTAGTCGCACAGCGCGCCCAGCAGCGAGAGCACGGCGGCCTGGTCGACGCCCTCGGCGTGCCGCAGCGTCGAGGTGATGAAGCTGGACTCGTCGTCGAGCCAGCGCAACGCCTCGTCCAGGGACGTGAATCCGTGCGGGCTGAACCGGTCGGACCGCGTCGACATGTTGCCGTCGACCAACCGGAGCACGGAGTCGGCGAGTTCGGAGTAGCTGACGATCAACCGCTCCTGCGCGGCGACGAGTTCGCTCGTCTCCTCCTCGTCCTGCAACCGTGCGGCGGCGAACGTACGCACCACGTCGTGCAGCCGGAACCGGTCCCCGCGCACCCGGTCGATCAGCCCGGCGCGCGCCAACTCGCCCAGCAGCCGGGCCGCTTCGGTCCGGTCCGTGGCGAGGAGCGCGGCAGCGGCGGCGGCCCCCAGCGAGGCCCGCCCGGCGAGCGCGAGCCGGCGCAGCAGCCGCCGGGTCTGCTCGGGCTGGTCGGTGTAACGCAGCCACAACGCACGGTCGGTGGGCTGTACGGGGCCGTACGCGCCCAGTTCCGTGGCGAGTTGACGCGGCGAACGCGGGCCCAGCGCGGAACCGGCGATGCGCAGCGCCAGCGGGAGGCCGCCGCACAGGTCCAGGACCCGGTCGGTGGACTCCGCGTCGTACGGGCCCGTGCTGTCCTGCGCGGCGGCGGCCAGCAGCTCCTCCGCGCCGGCCGCCTCCAGCGGGCGTACCGGCAACTCGTGGACCCACGCGCCGAGTTCGGCGGGCAGCGGGAGCGGCGTGCGGGACGTCACCAGGACCAGGCTGTCCGAGCGCTCCGGGATCAGGGTGCGGACCTGCGCCGGGTCCGAGGCGTCGTCCAGGACGACCGTGACCGGGAGTTTCGTCAGGTGCTGGTAGTACAGCTCGCTCAGCCGCTTCACCTGCTGGTCCGCCGACGACCGCTCCCGGAACAGGAGTTGCTCGCGCGGCGCGCCCAGCCGGTTCAGCAGGTGCAGCAGCGCGTCCCGCGTCGACAGCGGGCCCTCGTCCGAACTGCCGCGCAGGTCCACGACACACGCGCCCCGGAACTGGTCGCGCAGATCGTGCGCCGCGCGCACCGCGAGTGCCGTACGCCCGCTGCCGGGGTCGCCGTGCAGCACCACCACCGTCGGCCGCGTCCGCGTGGACGCCCGGCCCGCCTGCACCCACTGCCTGATCCTCGCCAGCTCCTGCCGCCGCCCCGCGAACACCCCCGACGACTCGGGGAGTTGGGCGTACGACTGCTCAAGCAGCGTACGGCCGCGCGCGGCTGCGCTCTTGTCGGCGCCCTTCAGCTGCGGGCCCGTCGCCTTCGGGCCCGTCGACGCGCTCAGCACCCGCTGCTGGTCGAGGAACGGGCGGATGCCCCGCACCTCCAGAGCTGTCAGCCACTGGAGCCGGAGCTGTTCGGCCCCGCCCGGCTGTCCGGCGGCGCCGGCGCGGCGGCTCGCGGCCGGCAGGTGCGTGCCGGCTACCTTCACGACCGTCGCGGCGGCGCCGACGACCCCGACCGCGAGGCCCGCGCCGAACGCCGTACCCGTGTCCGTCCCCAGCACCAGGTCGGCCAGCGTCGTCGTCACCGCCGCGACTCCCGCGACCAGCAGGGGAGTTCGGCCGCCCTCCTCGGCGTACCGCTTCCCGAAGCTCACGTTCGCCGCCTCGGTCTCGCTCAACGCCCGTGTGTACGCCTCGTACTCGGCGCCGGCGGTCTCCGCCATGGCGTCCAGCGCCCCGCGCGCCCGCCCGAGCAGCACCTTCCCGTCCGTCCGCCCCCCGGACCTCCGCACCTCCTCCTCAACAGCCCGAACCACCAACCGCTCGGCCTCGACCCGATGACTGTCGCGCATGTCCCGTCCCCCTCCGGCGGCAACAGCTGTCCTTGGTCAAGTGTGCGGCGGGGGGCGCCCGGATGCGAAGGGCAGAACTGGCACCGTCCTGTCACAACTCGCTGCCGGGGACCGGCAGGGAAGGGCGCGGGGGCGCACCGCTGCGCCGCGAGCACCCCCGCACCCCGCGCCGCGAGCACCCCGTAGCCCCTGGTACGCGAGGATGACCCCATGACGAACCGCCTCGCGAACGAGACGTCCCCCTACCTCCTCCAGCACGCCGACAACCCCGTCGACTGGTGGCCCTGGTCGGCCGAGGCGTTCGAGGAGGCCCGGCGGAGCGAGCGGCCGGTGCTCCTGAGCGTCGGGTACAGCTCGTGCCACTGGTGCCACGTGATGGCCCACGAATCCTTCGAGGACCAGCAGACCGCCGACTACCTCAACGAACACTTCGTCAGCGTCAAGGTGGACCGCGAGGAGCGGCCCGATGTGGACGCCGTCTATATGGAGGCCGTGCAGGCGGCGACCGGGCAGGGCGGCTGGCCCATGACCGTGTTTCTCACGCCCGACGCCGAGCCGTTCTACTTCGGTACGTACTTCCCGCCCGAGCCGCGGCACGGCTCGCCCTCCTTCCGGCAGGTGCTGGAGGGTGTGCGGCAGGCATGGACCGGCCGCCGGGACGAGGTCGCCGAGGTCGCCGGGAAGATCGTGCGGGACCTGGGGGAGCGCGAGCTGTCGTTCGGGGACGCGCAGCCGCCCGGCGAGGAGGAGTTGGCCGCCGCGCTGCTGGGGCTGACGCGGGAGTACGACCCGCAGCGCGGTGGTTTCGGGGGCGCGCCGAAGTTCCCGCCGTCCATGGCGATCGAGTTCCTGCTGAGGCACCACGCGAGGACGGGCTCGGAGGGTGCGTTGCAGATGGCGGCGGACACCTGCGAGCGGATGGCGCGGGGCGGCATCTACGACCAGTTGGGCGGCGGCTTCGCCCGGTACTCGGTCGACCGCGACTGGATCGTGCCGCATTTCGAGAAGATGCTGTACGACAACGCCCTGCTGTGCCGCGTGTACGCCCACCTGTGGCGCTCGACGGGTTCCGAGCCGGCCCGCCGGATCGCCCTGGAGACGGCGGACTTCATGGTCCGCGAACTCCGCACGCCCGAGGGCGGGTTCGCGTCCGCGCTGGACGCCGACAGCGACGACGGCACCGGGAACCACGTAGAAGGCGCGTACTACGTGTGGACCATGGACGAACTCCGCGACACCCTCGGCGAGGACGCCGGTCTCGCCGCCCTCTACTTCGGCGTCACTGAGGAGGGCACCTTCGAGGAAGGCGCCTCGGTCCTGCAACTCCCGCAGACGGAGGGCGTGTTCGACGCGGACAGGATCGCCTCGATCCGCGCCCGCCTCCTCGCGAAACGCGCCGAACGCCCCGCCCCGGGCCGGGACGACAAGGTCGTGGCGGCCTGGAACGGCCTCGCGGTCGCGGCCCTCGCGGAGACCGGCGCCTACTTCGACCGCCCCGACCTGATCGAGGCGGCGGTCACGGCGGCCGATCTCCTCGTCCGCGTCCACCTCGACGACCACGCCCACCTCTCCCGCACCAGCAAGGACGGCCAACCCGGCGCCAACGCGGGCGTGTTGGAGGACTACGGCGACGTCGCGGAGGGCTTCCTCGCCCTGGCCGCCGTCACGGCCGAGGGCGTCTGGCTGGACTTCGCGGGCCTGCTCCTGGACCACGTCCTGGCCCGCTTCACGGACCCCGAGTCGGGCGCCCTGTACGACACGGCCTCGGACGCCGAGCAGTTGATCCGCCGCCCCCAGGACCCGATGGACAACGCGACCCCCTCCGGCTGGACGGCGGCGGCGTCGGCACTCCTGTCGTACGCGGCCCACACGGGAGCCGAACCCCACCGCACCGCGGCCGAAAAATCACTCGGCGTCGTCAAAGCGCTCGGCCCCCGGGTTCCCCGCTTCATCGGCTGGGGCCTGGCCGCGGCGGAGGCCCTCCTCGACGGACCGCGCGAAGTCGCCGTCGTGGCAAGGGAGTTGAGCGATCCGGCCGGAAAGAACCTACACCGACAGGCACTTCTGGCCACGGCCCCCGGGGCTGTTGTGGCCTATGGTGTGACGGACAGTGACGAATTCCCCTTGATCGCCGATCGGCCACTTTCGGGAAGTGAAGCAACGGCGTACGTCTGCCGTAACTTCACGTGTGATCTCCCGACGACCGACCCCGATCGCCTGCGCACCGCGCTGACCGGCCCGAACGGTCAGACCACTTGATCATTACCGGCCAAAAAAGAGACCACGTGTCCGGATATACGCAGCTAAGAACAACTCGGCTCTGAAACAAGCTATTTATCGGAAGACCTCCCCCCGTTCACAGTTTCCACTTAGTGTCAGCACATGACGCGACGCATGTGACGCGCCGTCGCGACAGGGGGCACTGAGATCTGGGGGGATCTTTTCTTGTTCACGTCCATCTTCATATCCGCCGTCTCGCTGGCCCTTTTCGGGATGGCCGCCTTCACCCTGTGGTGGCAGATGCACGCCTGGCGTACGCCGGAGGTGCTCGCCTCGACGAGTTTCGGCCAGCCGGACGGGGGTCAGCACACCTCGTTCTCCCTGCTGCTGCCGGCGAGACACGAGCAGGCCGTCCTCGACCACACCATCCGCCGGCTCCTGGAGTCGACCCACACCGACTTCGAGATCATCGTGATCGTCGGCCACGACGACCCCGAGACCACCGAGGTCGCCGAACGCGCCGCCGCCCGCGACCCCCGGGTGCGCGTCGTCATCGACACCCACGAGACGAAGAACAAGCCGAAGGCGATGAACACGGCGCTCCCGCACTGCCGGGGCGGCGTCGTCGGGGTCTTCGACGCCGAGGACCAGGTCCACCCCGAGCTCCTCGCGCACGTCGACCACGCCTTCCGCGCCACCGGCGCCGACGTCGTCCAGGGCGGCGTCCAGCTCATCAACTTCCACTCCAGCTGGTACAGCCTGCGCAACTGCCTGGAGTACTTCTTCTGGTTCCGCTCCCGGCTCCACCTGCACGCGCAGAAGGGGTTCATCCCGCTCGGCGGCAACACGGTCTTCGTACGGACCGACGTCCTGCGGGAAGCGGGCGGCTGGGACTCCAACTGCCTCGCCGAGGACTGCGACTTGGGCGTCCGGCTGTCGTCCGTCGGCAAGAAGGTCGTCGTCGCCTACGACTCCGACATGGTGACCCGCGAGGAGACCCCGGGCTCGCTCATGTCCCTGCTCAAGCAGCGAACTCGCTGGAACCAGGGCTTCCTTCAGGTCTACCGGAAGAAGGACTGGAAGCAACTCCCGGGCTTCGGACAGCGGTTGCTGGCCCGCTACACCCTCATGACCCCGTTCCTCCAGGCGTTCTCCGGCGTCGTCATCCCGCTGAACGCGGCGATCGCGCTCTTCCTCGACGTCCCCGTCGGCATCGCCTTCGTCACCTTCCTGCCGGCCGTCACCGCGCTCGTGACGTTCGTCTTCGAACTCGTGGGCCTCCACGACTTCGGCAAGCAGTACGGCCTGCGCGTGCGCTTCGTCCACTACGTCAAGCTCGTCGTCGGCGGCCCCTTCTACCAGGTCCTCCTCGCGGGTGCCGCGATCCGCGCCGTCTGGCGCGAGCAACGCGGGCGCAACGAATGGGAGTTGACCGAGCACACCGGTGCGCACCTGACCACCCGAGAGGACGTTGCCGCGTGACCTCCACGCTCCCGACGGTGACCACCCCGAAGATCCCCACGCAGCGCACCGTCGCGCCCCTGACCACCCCGGCGCCCCGAGCGCGCCTCTCGAAAAAACCCGATCTCCTGCTGTGCGGCGCCCTGTTGCTCGCCATCCTCGTCGTCCAGGGCTGGAACATAGCCGCCTACCCCACCCTCAGCGACGACGAGGGCACCTACCTCGCCCAGGCGTGGGCCGTCCAGGAGGGCAAGGGCCTCGCCCACTACACCTACTGGTACGACCATCCCCCGCTCGGCTGGCTCCAGTTGGCCCTGCTGACCTGGATCCCCAAGGCCCTCGACCCCGCCGCGATGACCGTCGGCTCGATGCGCGCGGTGATGCTCGTCGTCACGGCGTGCAGCGCCACCCTGCTGTACGTCCTCGGCCGCCGCCTCTCCCTCCCGCGCTGGGCCGCCGGACTCGGCATGGCCCTCTTCGGGCTCTCCCCGCTCTCCGTCGTCCTCCAGCGGGAGATCTTCCTCGACAACCTCGCGGTGATGTGGACGCTCCTCGCGTTCACGCTGGCCGCCTCCCCGAGCCGCCATCTGTGGCACCACTTCGGCGCCGGGATCGCCGCCGCGACGGCCGTCCTGACGAAGGAGACGATGCTCTTCGTCCTGCCCGCCGTGCTGCTCACGATGTGGCGCCACAGCCACCGCGACACCCGCAAGTTCGCCCTCACCGGCGCGATCACCGCGTGCGTCCTGATCGGCGTCTCGTACCCCCTCTTCGCCCTGCTGAAGGGCGAGTTGTTCCCGGGAGGCGGGCACGTCTCGCTGTGGGACGGCATCAAGTACCAGATGACCAGGCCGGGTTCGGGCTTCATCCTCGACAACGGCTCGGGCGGGCACGGGGTGTTGCAGTCCTGGCTCTACTACGACACCGTCCTGATCGTCGGCGGCCTCGCGGGCGCGCTGCTGCTCCTGGTCACCTGGCGCTGGTCGGTCACCGCCCGCGCGCTCGCCGGGCCCTCGCTCGCCGTCGCGATCCTGGCGGCCGTCGCGCTGCGCCCCGGCGGCTACCTCCCCGCGATGTACATCATCCAGGCGCTGCCGTTCCTCGCCCTGGTCCTCGCCGGCGCGGTCGCCTCGCTCGCGCACACGATCCTGCACAAGCGGCGCGGCTCCGCCGAGCACCACTGGGTCAGGTACGGGCGGTACGCGGTCGCGGCGACGCTCGCCGTCGCCGCCGCGCTGTACGTCGTACCCCGCTGGTACGACGGCGACCGCACCGCCGTGACCGCCGACGCGAACGGTCCCTACCGGTCGGCGGCGAAGTGGCTGGACCACCGGGTCGCCGACCCCGCCGCCACCCGCGTCCTCGTCGACGACGCCCTCTGGCTCGACCTCGTGCACGCCGGGTACCGACCCGGCCTGGGCGCCATCTGGTTCTACAAGGCCGACCTCGACCCGGCGGTCACCAAGACCCTCCCGAACGGCTGGAAGGACGTCGACTACGTGGTGGCCTCCCCGACGGTACGGCGCGACGCGCGCGACCTGCCGACCGTGAAGGCGGCGCTGACGCACTCGACGCCCGTCGCCGTCTTCGGCATCGGCGAGGACCGCATCGAGATCCGCAAGGTCGGAGGCGCGCTGTGAGCCAGGAGTACACCGCACCGGTCCCCGACGTCCGCGAGGACGACATCCCCGAACCCGGCGCCGTCACCATCGTCGTCCCCACCTTCAACGAGTCCGCGAACATCCGCCGACTCCTGCGCCAGATCCGGGAGTCCGTCCCCCGCAGCCTCCCCTGCGAGGTCGTCTTCGTGGACGACTCCACCGACGACACCCCCGAGGTGATCCGGGACGCGGCCGAGGACTGCCCGTTCCCGGTGACCGTCCTGCACCGTGAGGAACCGGTGGGCGGCCTCGGCGGCGCCGTCGTCGAGGGGATCCGGGCGGCCGGGTCGGACTGGGTCGTCGTGATGGACGGCGACTGCCAGCATCCCCCGTCCCTGGTGCCGGAGCTGGTGGCGACCGGCGAGCGCTCCGGCGCCGTACTCGTCGTCGCCTCCCGGTACCTCAAGGGCGGCAGCCGCGCCGGGCTCGCCGGCGGCTACCGGGTCGCCGTCTCGAAGGGCGCGACCTGGCTCACCAAGTCCCTCTTCCCGCGCAGGCTGCGCGGGATCAGCGACCCGATGAGCGGGTTCTTCGCGATCCGGCGCAGCGTCGTCAGCGCCGACGTCCTCAAGCCCCTCGGCTACAAGATCCTCCTCGAACTCGCCGTCCGCAGCAGGCCGGAGCGGGTCGCCGAGGTGCCGTTCGTGTTCCAGGAGCGGTTCGCCGGGGAGTCCAAGTCCACGGCGAAGGAGGGGATGCGGTTCCTGCGCCACCTCCTCGGGCTGCGCACCGCCTCGCCCCTCGCCCGCATGATCGGCTTCGGCCTGATCGGGCTGAGCGGGTTCCTGCCCAACCTGGTCGCGCTGTGGGCGCTGACCCGTGCCGGGCTGCACTACCTGCCCGCCGAGATCCTCGCCAACCAGTTCGGCGTGGCCTGGAACTTCGTCCTCATCGAGCACCTGCTCTTCCGCGACCGGCGTGCACACCGCCGCTGGTGGGACCGGGTCGGCAGGTTCGCGCTGCTCGCCAACGCGGACCTGGTCCTGCGCATCCCGCTGATCGCGCTGTTCGTGCACCGGTTCGGGATGGGCGCGCTCTCCGCGACCGCGCTCGCGCTGGTGACGACGTTCGTGCTGCGGTTCGTGGGCACCGAGGCGCTGGTGTACCTGCCGAGGAAGAAGAAGCGCACGACCGCGTGACCTGTTCGTGAGCAGCCTGTCGAGGCCGGTCGCCGGAAGCCGCGCGACGCCTCACCCGAAGCCGCGCGACGCCTCACCGAAAGCCGCCCGACGCCGGTCAAGAGCCGCCCGGCGTCGGCCGGTTGCCCCATCCCCGAAGGGAGCCGCATGAAACTGCCCCTCAACCACCGCAGAAAGACCGCCCTGTTGGCCGTCGCCGGCCTCACCGGCGGCCTGCTCCTCACCTCCCCGCAGCCCGCCTCCGCCGCGAACCTCGTCCTCAACCCCGGCTTCGAGACGGCCGGTTCGGGCGACATGCCGTACTGCTGGGAGAAGTCCGGCTGGGGCGACAACGACTTCACGTTCACCACGACCTCGGACGCGCACTCCGGGTCGAAGGCGATGAAGGTCGAGCTGACCCGGCGCGTGAACGGCGACCGCAAGGCCCTGATCACCGAGTCCGCGGCCTGCGCACCGACGGTCGTACCGGGCAAGCAGTACGACCTGTCCCTCTGGTACAAGTCGACGACCCCCGACACCTCCCTCACCCTCTTCCGGCACGACGCCACCGCCGGCTGGCAGTACTGGACCGACCTCAAGACCCTCGACCTGGCGGCGACTTGGGCCCAGGCGAGCGTCCGCACCCCCGAGGTCCCCGCCGGCACCGACCGGATCACCTGGGGCGTCTCCGTGTACGGCACCGGCTCGGCGACGACCGACGACTACACGATGGAGCAGGTCCCGGACGTCACCCCGCCGCCGACCTGCACGGGTACCAACGCCCAGTGCGCAGACGGCAGTTGGAACGTCCTCCCGACGCAGAACCCGGTCCGCTCGATGCACTCCGTCGTCCTCAACAACGGCAAGGTGCTGATGATCGCCGGCTCCGGGAACAGCGAGGAGCAGTTCGCGGCCGGTACGTTCACCTCCGCCGTGTACGACCCGGCGAACGGCACGTACAAGGTCGTCCCCACGCCGAAGGACATGTTCTGCTCCGGGCACGTCCAGCTCCAGGACGGGCGCGTGCTGGTGATGAGCGGCAACAAGGCGTACCCGGTCGCCGGCGGCCACGGCTACGAGGGGTACAAGGACTCGTACGTCTTCGACCCCGTCACCGAGACGTACAGCAAGACCAACGACCTGAACGACGGCCACTGGTACCCGTCCGCGACCGTCCTCGGCGACGGTGACGTGCTCTCCTTCGGCGGGCTGCGCGAGGACTCCTCCGGGTCCGTGACCGCCGAGCGCTGGTCCGACGCCGAGCAGCAGTGGCTGCCGCTGTGGCGGGTCAACCAGACCTGGTCGTACTGGGGGCTGTACCCGGCGATGGTCCTCATGCAGGACGGCCGGCTCTTCTACACCGGCAGCCATGTCTTCGGGAACAACATCCCGGGGACGGGTTCGGCCGTCTACGACTACGACGCGAACACCGTCACCCAGATCCCCGGCCTCCAGAACAAGGACCAGCGCGACCAGTCCGCCAGCGTGCTGCTGCCCCCGGCGCAGGACCAGAAGGTCCTCACCCTCGGCGGCGGCAACATCGACTCCAACCCCGAGGGCAACCGCCTCACCGACCTCATCGACCTCAAGCAGCCCAACCCCGCGTACGTCGCCGGCCCGCCGATCCCGCAGGGCACCGTCGACCTCGGCAACGGCCCGGTCCAACAGACCGGAAACCAGGGGAAGATGTACGTCTCCGCGGTCCTCCTGCCCGACGGCAAGGTCCTGGAGACCGGCGGCGCCCTGCACAACCGCGCCAACCCCGTGTACGAGTCCTCGCTGTACGACCCGGCGACCAACACGTTCGACCAGGTGGCCGCCGATCCCGAGGCGCGCGGCTACCACTCCTCGGCCGTGCTCCTCCCGGACGGCCGGGTGCTGACCACCGGCGACAACCCCGGCAACGGCACCTGGAACCACAACGTGTCCGTCTACTCGCCGCCCTATCTCTTCAAGGGCCCGCGTCCGGCG
The DNA here is from genome assembly GCF_055409605.1 of Streptomyces saintjeani. Taxonomy (NCBI): domain Bacteria; kingdom Bacillati; phylum Actinomycetota; class Actinomycetes; order Kitasatosporales; family Streptomycetaceae; genus Streptomyces; species Streptomyces saintjeani. The sequence goes on from NZ_CP189624.1 coordinate 5,970,787, forward strand.
ATCACTTCACTCATCGACACCGAGTGGCAGTACGGCGACACCCAGCGCATCACCGTCGACCGGCCCATCGCCAAGGCCGAGCTGATCCGTCCGGCGGCGGTCACGCACTCCTCCGACCCCAACCAGCGGTTCGTGGACCTGCCGCTGTCGGTGGACGGCAACAACGTCGACCTGAACGTCACGAGCAACCCCAACCTGGCGCCGCCCGGCTGGTACATGCTGTTCGCGGTCGACGCCAACGGCGTTCCCTCGGTGGCGAAATGGGTCCACCTGACCGGCCCGAAGGCGCTCGCGCTCGCCAAGACCGAGGCCGCACCCCATGTCCACGATTTCGCCGCCAAGTTGACCGGCAAGGTCACCGGCCCCGGCGCCAAGAAGCAGTCCCAGAAGGTCAGTCCGACCATCTCCGGCTGCGACCGCCACTACGGCTCGGTCAACGTCTGCGTACCGACGACGTTCCCGGCCGACGTGAAGAAGACGACGGCCGCGCGCTGCGCGTGGCTCGCCAAGAACGAGTACGGCCGTCTGACCGTCAACGGCGGTGACGATCCGCTAGGGCTGGACCCGAACCGCAACAAGGTGGCGTGCGACGCGAAGGATCTGAAGCGCGGCTGACCTTTCGAGGTGGGCAACAGGAGCCCCGTACCCGGCACTCGACCGGGTACGGGGCTCCGCTCATTCCGCCTTGCGCAGCGGGCAGCTCACGGGCAGGACCCGCTCGGACAGCTGCCCCGCGAGGTGCGTGTCCGTGAGGTCCGCCTCGGCCAGCCAGTCCGCCGCCGTCAACTGCTCGACCAGGTCCTTGAGTTCGTCGGTGTCGACCGGGACCCACGCGGTGAGCCTGTCCAGCGCGATGCCGTTCCCGCCGGGGCCGAGGCGGCCCGACGCGTCGGTCTGGGCCGCCAGGGCCAGGGTGAGCAGCCGGGTGGTGGCCGGTGCCTTCTTCTTGCGGAGCTTCTTGTCCGAGACGACCCGCTGGGCCCAGCCGGAGAGCTTGGGCCGCATCTTCTTGCCGAACGTGAACGGGCCCGCCTCGTCCTCGGCCGGCACCAGCGAGGGGACCGTGATCGGGGTGGGGTTCTCCGGCCGGGAGGCGAGCAACTCCTCGGCCGTGCACGGGATCTCCAGCCAGCCGCTGCCGGTCAGCTCCTCGACGAGGGCCTGCGGATCGGTCAGGCCCAGGCCCGCGAGGTCCTGGCCGACAAGGTTGCCGGTGCCCGTGTGCGCCGTGCGCAGCGTCAGCATCAGCACCGCCAGCCGGGCCTCCGGGCCGGGCAGGGGCGCGTGCTCGGCGACGTACGCCAGGACCGCGCGCGCGTGCTCCCACTGGGTCAGGCCGGTCAGCAGCCGGGTCACGGCCGGGCCGTCGCCGTCGACGACACCGTCGACCGGGCCGCTGTAGGCGATGCCGGTGCCCGTGCCGGTGCGCTGCTCGTGCTGCATACGGATCGTGGCGGCGGCCTGCTCGGCACGCTGCGCCTCGAACCGCAGGACACCCTCCAAGGTGGCGTCCGCCCACGCGACGAAGGCGCGCGCCTTGCGCTCCTGGAGGTCGGCCAGGACCGAGAGGTCGGGCTTGTCGCGCTTCTGGTAGGCGCGGAAGAGGTTCCCCAACTCGATGAGCTCGTCCCGCAGTTCGACCGGGCGCAGGTCGTGGGGGATGACGCGCTGGGCGATCTTCGCGATCTGCGGGCGGCGGCGGGCGGGGGCCGTCTTGGGCGCGGGGCGGGGGGCCGGGAGGGGGGTGGCGGGCTGGTGGTCGGAGAACTGGGGGGTGATGGGCTGGTGATCGGAGAACTGCGGGACGGCGGGGCGGCCGGGGGGCGTACCGGTGCCGGGGGCCGTGGCTGCGGCGGCGTGCGCGGGGTTGTGTACGCCCCCGGCTGCGCCTGCGCCCCCACTCGCGCCTGCGCTCGTACCCGCAACAGCCGACCGTTCGGCCGCCTGCCCCCCGGCTCCCTGCGCGGTGCCCACCGTCCTGGCCCCGGGCGTGGCCGCGACACACCGCGAGCAGCACTCCATGGCCTGCCACCACCGCCCCTCCCGGTCGGTGACCACGGCCAGCACGACCGGCCCACCGCACCGCCAGGGCTCGGCCCGAGGGGTCCGCCCGACGGCGGGCATGTGCGTACGGCAGCCGTCGGCCCTGCACGCGCAGTACACCCCGTCCCGGGGAGCCGGCGCGGCACGCAGATGCGCCTTGAGGTGAGCGACCGCAGCCGCCCGCCCCTCGGCCGCGGTCGGAAAGCGCTGCTCGGCACAGGCGGGACGACTGCACGACACCCGCACCACCCCGCCCCGGCCGACGGGGTCCAGCCGCACCGTCCACCGGCGCCCCGGCACCCGCTCGTCCACCCCGCCCACCTCGGCCTGCGTCATCCTGTGTCTTCCTCCCGTGCCCTGCCCAAAATGCTAGCCGCCGCCACCGACAGTGCCGAACGGCCTACGCGGACGCCGAAGCCACCGTACGGGGGCGCCGACGGCCCTGGGAAACTCAGAGCCACGCTCAGCCCGGCTCCCCCCGGAAACTCACCGCCTCCGCCACGATCGCCTCCAGCTGCTCGTGGTGCGCCCCCTTCCAGTACGCCTTCCCGCACTCCCCGCACTGCGCGAACACGTCGTACGACGCCTGCGTCCCCTCGCGCAGGCGGTCCGCGACCTCCGCCTTCGTCGCCGGGCGGAGCAGGCCGTTGCAGGAGGTGCAGCGGGTCCAGGGGGAGAGGGTGGGGGCGAAGCGGGTGAGGGTCTCGCGGAGCTGGGTGCCGGGGGACGTGTCGTAGACGTACGCGCCCGCCCAGAGCTCGCGGCGGCGCAGCAGGCCCCGGTCCCGGCTCAGGAGGACGCGTTTCTCGGCCGCCGAGCGGGACGCCAGCGCGGGATCGCCGATGTCCGTCGACTCGTACGCCGTGTCCACGCCCAGCAGGCGCAGGCGCCGCGCCAGGGTGCCGAGGTGGACGTCGAGGAGGAAACGCAGGGGCGCGCCCGGGACCCGCTGGGGCAGGACATGCGCCCGCACCTCCACCGACTCGCCGGGGGAGGGGACGTACGAGGCCGGCACCTCGCGGCCGTCCACCACCAGCGCCCCCACCTCCGTGAGGGGCACTCCGGCGGACTCCACGACGTGGCCCAGCGTCGAGACGCCGTCGATCCTCAGGGTCGTGGTGGCGCGGCGGACGAAGAGGGAGAGGGCGGGGGCGACTCGGAAGTGGATCTGCGGTGCGGTCGTCACCCGGCCAGCATGGAGGCGCTCGCCGGTCCGCTCAAGAGGTTTGCTGCCGCAGCCCCGGCGGACCCTTCTCCAGTACGTCGAGGGCGCGGTCGAGCAGGTCCAGCAGGTCGTCCTGGAAGTCGTTCTCCGCCCAGTACAGCACGATCTCCGACAGCCCCCCGACCAGCGACATCGTGTAGACCCGCGCCTCCAGGCCGTCCTTCTCCCGGCCGGTCCGGGAGGCGACCGCCTCGGCGAGCAGCTTCCCGGTCACCGACATGCTCTCCATCATCCGGGAGCGTACGGCGGGGACATGGGCGAGGAGGTGGGAACGGAGCCGGGTGTTCTTCTCCTCTTCAGCGGAGAGGCCCGCCCGCACCGCGAGTCGCATGATGTGCCGAAGGGACACCATCCACGGCTCGTCGGCGGGGCGTTTCGCCAGTTCATGGAGGAGCAGCGAGTCGAACTCGTCCGTGAGGACGATGTCCTCCTTCGTCGGGAAGTACCGGAAGACCGTGGACGGCGACACCTCGGCGCGTTCGGCGATCTGCTCGATCGTGGTCGCCTCGTACCCCTGCTCCCCGACGAGGGCGTACGTCGCGGTGCGGATCGCCGTCCGGGTCTTGATCTTCTTCCGTTCACGCAGACCGAGGGGGGAACCGGCGTCGAGGGAGAGGTGACTGGGGGGTGCCATGTACCTCATTGTCGTGCATCGGCCTGGTCAGGGACCACGTCCACAGCCTCGGGCGCCCCGTCCTCGGCCCTCGGCAGGAACGCCGCCGCCAGCAGCGCCGCGATCAGCGCGCAGACGCCGCACACCAGCAGCGCGAGGTTCATGCCATGGACGTACGCACTGTTCGCGGAAGCACCGAGACCGGGAACCCCGGCCTTCTCCGCCACCAGATGCGCCGCTACGACGGACTCCCCGGCCGTGTGCGCGAGGCCGGACGGCAGTCCCGTCACGTCGAGCCGGTCGCGGAAGTCGCTCGCGATGAGGCTGCCGAGCAGCGCGATGCCGATGGCCGCGCCGACCTGGCGGAGCGTCATCAGCAGCCCCGCCCCGCTGCCCGCGCGGTCACGCGGCAGGGCGCCGAGCGCGCCGTCCATGGCGGGGACGACGGAGAACCCGAAGCCGAGGCCGGTGATGGAGAGCCACAGCGCGGTGAACCCGTACCCGGAGTCCACCGTCGTACGGCTCCCGAGGAGCGCGGAGAACGCCAGCACCGCGAGCCCGGCGCTCACCACCGCCCGCGCGCCGAACCGCTCCACGACGGGTTGCGCGGCGCGCGCGGCGACGAGCAGGCCGCCCATCATCGGCAGCAGCCGTACGCCCGTGCCGAGCGCGTCGTTGCCCAGGACGGTCTGGAGGTACAGGGGGAGGACGAACAGCAGGCCGGACAGCACGAACATCACCAGCGTCGCGGCGAGCGTGTTGAAGAGGAAGCCGCGCTGGGAGAGCAGGGACATGTCCAGCATGGGCCGCGCCATACCGCGCTCGCGCAGGACGAGGCCCGTGAGGAGTACGGCGGACAGCGCGAACATCGCGACGATCAGCGGGTCGCCCCAGCCGCGCGTCGGCGCCTCGATGATCGCGAAGATCAGCGCGCCGAGGCCGGACGCGGTGAGCGCGGCGGACACCGTGTCGACCTTGGGGGAGGAGGGGTCGTTCGTCTCCGGGAGCAGGAAGACACAGGCGGCGATGCCGATCGCGGCCATCGGTACGTTGACCAGGAAGACCGAGCCCCACCAGAAGTGGTTCAGCAGCCAGCCGCCGATGATCGGGCCGAGCGGCAGGCCCAGCGAACTCGCGGCGGAGATGATGCCGACCGCCTTCGTACGCTCGTCCGCGCCGAACAGGGACGGCAGGACGGACAGCGCGAGCGGGGTGACCAGCGCGCCGCCGATGCCCATGAACGCGCGGGCCGCGATGACCCAGTTCACGTCGCCGGCGAGCGCGCCCAGGAGGGAGCCGGCGAGGAAAAGCACCAGTCCGACGACCAGCATCCGCCGCCGCCCGAACCGGTCACCGAGGAGCCCTGCGGGGAGCATCAGCGCGGCGAACACGACGACGTACGCGTCCGCCATCCACTGCTGCTGCCCGATCGACGCGCCGAGATCTCCGGCCATCGTGGGCAGGGCGACGTTGAGGATCGTGAGGTCGAAACCGAGGGTGAGCATGCTGGCGACGAGCGCGCCGAGGGCCCACCAGCGGCGGGGGTCGGGAGTGACAGTGTCCATGAAATGAGAGTAACTCTCAAAAGGTGGCAACAGTCAATCGGACTTGACTGTCTCTTTGCTTGGGGGTGCTTCCGAAACCCCGCCGGACATGACGAAGGCCCACCACCCGCATCCCGTCGAGGTGGACGGGAGGGGTGGCGGGCCCGGGGCGTGTACTCCGCCAGCCGTTCCCCGAGTCGGGCCGCCGGCTCCCTCGGCAACCTCGTCAAGCGCAGCTGATCTTCGTCTAGCTCATGTTGCAGCGATAGACACGGAACGGAACGGAACTTTCTAGTGCGAGATCCCGCCACGCGAGATACCTGCCGATATCCGGTTCCTGGATCAGCTCCCGGCTGATCTGGGTGCCATCGGTGCGGTAATTGAGATGGACGACGGTCTTTTCGTCGAAGAGCCAGAAATCCTGCGCGGGCAGTCCGGGGTTCGGCCGATCGGTCAGATCGATGATGCGGTAGTCCTCCCCCGCCTCGACATTTCCGGGGATGCACCATTCGAAGAGATAGCGGCTGTAGGACGTGAGCGGCCGACGCACGATCTTGGCGCGGGTCATGGTCCGCCCCGCCGCCGCGTGCCCCCGGACGGTCTCGTACCACGGCGCGTTGAAGTCCTCCGGCCTCGGCTCCCCGGCCTGGAAGGCCCGGACCGTTTCCGCCTCTGCGGGCATGGTGTACGTCTGGTGCACTTCGAGCCGGAACGCGGAGCGCTCGAAGTCGCGGAAGTACGCCTGCCACTCCTCGCCGTCCAGCAGCACAGGGCTAGGTCGTTTCTGATGGCTCTTGGACGGTGTCGCGGAGCCAGATGACGATCGCTGTGACGGTCAGGGTTCCGTTGAAGATGTAGTCGCGCTTGTCATACCTCGTTGCGACAGCGCGGAACTGCTTCCACTTGTTCACACACCGCTCAACGGCGTTGCGGCGGCGGTACTGGGTTTTGTCGAAGGCCGGGGGCCGGCCCCCGGCCCGTCCGCGGTTCTTGCGGTGGGCCCGCTGGTCGTCGGGCTGCGCGATGGTGGCCTTGATACCGCGCCGCCGTAGGTAGGCCCGGTTGTCGCGGCTGGAGTACGCCTTGTCGCCACGGACCCGGTCCGGCCGGCTGCGCGGGCGGCCCGGTCCACGGCGCCGGATGCGCAAGCCGTCCAGCACCGGCGCGAACATCGGGCTGTCACCACGCTGGCCCGGCGAGGTCAGCCAGGTCAGCGGGCGGGCCCGGTCGTCGGACAGCAGATGGACCTTGCTGGTCAGCCCGCCCCGCGAGCGCCCCAGTGCCTCGCGTCCATCTGCCTCCTCGCGCGTTCCGCCCCCTTTTGCGGGTGGTCGGCCGGAGGCTTGCGGGGCGCTCCGGCCGCATGCTGATGCGCCCGGCAGGAGGTCGAGTCGATGTTGACCGCCCACTCCTGCCGGGAGGTTTCGCGGGCGTGGGCCCGGTCCGGGTCGCCGGCATCCGCTTCGATCTGCAGCTCTTCCAGGATGGTCTGCCAGGTTCCGTCGGCCGACCAGCGGCGATGACGCTCGTAGACGGTCTGCCAGGGCCCGTACCGTTCCGGCAGATCAGGCCAGGGAACCCCGGTCCGGGCCCGGAACAGCACCCCGTTGACGACCTTCCGGTGATCAGCCCACTGCCCGCCCGGCCTGCCGTTCCCGGGCAGAAAAGGCTCGATCTTGTGCCACTGCGCGTCCGAGAGCTCGTGTCGCCGCACCATACGAGCGGCCTGCCCACGCGACAACGAGATCCACCCCGCCCATCAAGAGCCATCAGAAACGACCTAGAGCCACCCTCGGGCACGAGCGGCCTCCTTCAGGATGTCTTCCGGGATGAGTACGACCGACTCACCGTCCGGCGTCGGGTGAGCCACGTCGTAGCCCTGGACTGCCAGCATCCCGGGTTCCGGCGTCGTGTACACGGTCGGGCAGTCGCCGTTCCCGCACTTGTCGTCGCCGCCGCTGCCGCACGGCCCGCCGGCGACGATCCGCAGTTCGTCCACTGAACCCCTCCGGTTCTCTGTGGTGAGCAAGCTACGGACCGTCCTACCCCCGTCACAAGGACGGCCAGCCGTCCAGTCACGTAGTTGCATAGAGACGACGTGAACCAGCACCGCGAGAGGGCATGGAAAAGGCCACGGCATCGAACCGTGGCCTTGAAAGTCGTGCGGGGTCTACCCGTGCTGATAAGCCACCAGCGAGATCCCCACGTAATGCACCACGAACGCCGCCAGCGTCAGCGAGTGGAACACCTCGTGGAAGCCGAACCAGCGCGGGGAGGGGTTCGGCTTCTTCATGCCGTAGATCACGCCGCCCGCGCTGTAGAGGACACCGCCGACGATGACCAGGACCAGGACCGCGATGCCGCCCGCGCGCATGAAGTCGGGGAGGAAGAAGACGGCCGCCCAGCCCATCGCGATGTAGCAGGGGGTGTAGAGCCAGCGGGGTGCGCCGACCCAGAAGACCCGGAAGAGGATGCCGGCCGCCGCCGCGCCCCAGATGCTCCACAGCAGCCACGTGCCCTTCGAACTCGGCAGCAGCAGCATCGTCAGCGGGGTGTAGGTGCCCGCGATGATCAGGAAGATGTTGGCGTGATCCAGCCGTCGCAGGATGCCGTCCATGCGGGGGCTCCAGTTCCCCCGGTGGTACACCGCGCTCACGCCGAACAGCAGGCAGGCGGTCAGGATGTAGATCGCGCAGGCGATCCGGGCCTTCGGCGAGTCCGCGAGGGCGGTCAGGAACAGGCCCGCGATCAGGACGGTCGGGAACATGCCCAGATGCAGCCAGCCGCGCAGCTTCGGTTTGATCGGCTCGGCGAGGTGCTGGGCCTGCTGCTTGAGCTGGTGTGGCAGGGAGGGCGCAGTCATACGCGAAATCGTACCTACGGAGCCGTAAGTTACGTATCAGTACGACAAGACGACCAGCGCGGAGTGGCCATCCTCTCACGGGCGTTGCGGCCCACGGAAGGGCGCCTGTCGACCCGTAGAAGTCGGCAAAGTTCCGCCGTTCGCCCCACCCGCGCCACCCCCTGTTCCCCTCTGCGGTCGCGCGAACACGTGGCGAGCCTCACTCCGCTCATATGTGACGCCCTCTGGACAGATGCGCCGACCCGGCGGATGATCAAATGAGTGCGGACGGCACCGGATGAGCGCCCTTCAGTGAAGCGTCCGGGTCGTGGCCCCCACGGGGCAACAAACAAAAACCCTCGTCCCAGTAGGAGCAATCGTGGCGCGCGACATCGCGGCTCCCCCCACCCCTCACCAGGAGCTGGCCTCCTGGGTGAACGAGATCGCCGAACTGACCCAGCCGGACAGCGTCGTCTGGTGTGACGGATCCGAAGCCGAGTACGACCGACTTTGTGCGGAGTTGGTCGACAAGGGCACGTTCAAGCGGCTCGACCCGATCAAGCGGCCGAACTCCTACTACGCCGCCTCCGACCCGACCGATGTCGCGCGGGTCGAGGACCGGACGTTCATCTGCTCCGAGAAGGAGGAGGACGCCGGTCCCACCAACCACTGGAAGGCCCCCGCCGAGATGCGGGAGATCTTCACGGGTGAGCAGGGTGTCTTCCGGGGCTCCATGCGCGGCCGGACCATGTACGTCGTCCCGTTCTGCATGGGACCGCTGGGCTCCAAGCTCTCCGCGATCGGCGTCGAGATCACGGACTCCGCGTACGTCGCCGTGTCGATGCGGACGATGACGCGCATGGGGCAGGCGGTTCTGGACGAGCTGGGGACCGACGGGAAGTTCGTGCGTGCCGTGCACACGCTCGGCGCTCCCCTCGCAGCCGGCCAGGCCGACGTCCCCTGGCCCTGCAACTCCACCAAGTACATCTCCCACTTCCCCGAGACCCGCGAGATCTGGTCGTACGGCTCCGGGTACGGCGGCAACGCGCTGCTCGGCAAGAAGTGCTACGCCCTGCGCATCGCCTCCGTCATGGCCCGCGACGAGGGCTGGCTCGCCGAGCACATGCTCATCCTGAAACTGACCCCGCCGCAGGGCGAGGCCAAGTACGTCGCCGCCGCGTTCCCGTCCGCCTGCGGGAAGACGAACCTGGCGATGCTGGAGCCCACCGTCTCCGGGTGGACCGTCGAGACCATCGGCGACGACATCGCGTGGATGCGGTTCGGGGAGGACGGGCGGCTGTACGCCATCAACCCCGAGGCCGGGTTCTTCGGTGTCGCGCCCGGCACGGGTGAGCACACCAACGCGAACGCGATGAAGACGCTGTGGGGCAACTCCGTCTTCACGAACGTGGCGCTGACGGACGACGGTGACATCTGGTGGGAGGGGATGACCGAGGAGACCCCCGGTCACCTCACCGACTGGAAGGGCAACGACTGGACGCCGTCCTCCGACGCGCCGGCCGCCCACCCCAACGCCCGGTTCACCGTCCCCGCCTCGCAGTGCCCGATCATCGCGCCCGAGTGGGAGGACCCGCGCGGCGTCCCGATCTCCGCGATCCTCTTCGGCGGGCGGCGCGCCTCCGCCGTACCGCTGGTGACCGAGTCCTTCGACTGGAACCACGGTGTCTTCCTCGGCGCGAACGTCGCCTCCGAGAAGACCGCCGCCGCCGAGGGCAAGGTCGGTGAGCTGCGCCGCGACCCCTTCGCGATGCTGCCGTTCTGCGGCTACAACATGGGCGACTACATGGCCCACTGGATCGACGTCGCCAAGGACAAGGACGCGGACAAGCTCCCCAAGATCTACTACGTCAACTGGTTCCGCAAGGACGACGCGGGACGGTTCGTCTGGCCCGGCTTCGGTGAGAACTCCCGTGTCCTGAAGTGGATCGTGGAGCGCCTGGACGGCAAGGCGGAGGGGGTGAAGACCCCGATCGGCATCCTCCCGACGAAGGCGTCCCTGGACACGAAGGGCCTCGAACTCGCCGACTCCGACCTGGAGTTCCTCCTCACGGTGGACAAGGAGATCTGGCGCGAGGAGGCGTCGCTGGTCCCGGCCCACCTCAACACCTTCGGCGACCACACGCCGAAGGAACTCTGGGACGAGTACGAGGCGTTGGTGTCCCGCCTCTCGTAACCCCCTGTACTCCGCGGCCGGTTCACCGATCAGTCCCTGACCAGACGCGTCGTCACGAACCGGCCGCGGTACTTACCGGCGAGGCCCTGTACAACGGCGTACGGGGCCGGGCCCACCATCCCTTCCGTCAGCCCCGACGGATGTGGGTGGTGGGCCTTCGTCATGTCCGGGCGCCGGTTCAGGTCGTCACTCCGGCGACGATCCACGCGACGGTGACGACCCACATGAGTGCCGCGAGGACGACCACGACGGTGCACACGGCCCTCATGCGAGCCTCAGCTCGGACGGCGGGGCATCCCATTCGACGCCGCCGCCCTCGGGGCGGACGTACGCCATGAGCTGTGAACGGCGGTAGGCGGGAGGCTGGTCGGGGTTCTCTTGCTTGATCAAGGCCATGAGGGTGCCGGTGCGTCGGCCGTCGGTGACGGTCTTCCCGATGTGCTCAGTGGTGACCACGGGTCGCCTCCCGCGCGCAGTCGGGGCAGTTCTCGTAGGGGCAGGGGGTGTAGGCCGGAGTGGGAAGTTCGACCTTCCCCGTCGCGGGGTCGAGGGTGCCGCCGTACTCGGTCCGCCAGTCGGACTCTTCGGTGCCGTCGAGGAGTTGGACGAGTCGGGGTTCGCCCAGGGCGGTCACGCGGGCGTTCAGGGGCCTCACTTCGGCTCCCCGGGGTGCGTGTTCGTGACGTGCATCTTCCAGAGGACGGCGGCGTCGCTCGCGGCGGAGGGGTCGTGGTTCTCGTTCGGGGCGCCGTCCTTCGTCTTCGTGGCCATGTGCCGGAACCACTTGTCGACGAACACCTTGCAGTCGTCGCACTCGTCGATGATTTCGGGCTTGATGAATTCCTGGGGGTACGGCGTACTGTTGTTCATCGCCGTTGATCTCCTGGTGGTCGGGGTTTCCTCCTCTTCAGGGAACGACCCGTTCCGGGGCCTGCGCTACTGGCATCCTCGTTACAACCACACTGGGACAAGGGGGAGTTAGGCCATGGCCACGACTTACGGCGAGTGGTTGAAGGAAGCGCGGACCGCCAAGGGGTGGACTCAGCAGGAGTTGGCGGATGCGGCGATCATGTCCCGTTCGCACATTGCTGCGATCGAGAACGGGACTCGCCATCCCAGCGAAGAGGATGCCAAGAGGCTTGACCTGGCGCTGGGTACGGGGAATGTGCTGGCTACTTTCCGGCCGGGAAAGAAAGGTGACGTCCCCGACTGGTTCGAGCGTGCGCGCGAGTTGGAGCAACAGGCGACGACCATTCGGGAATTCGGGCTGTCGTACGTCCCTGGCTTCTTGCAGACCGAGGCATATGCCACGGCCGTCATCGGCACGGGGTACCCCCGGAAGAGCGAAGAGAAGCGTCACAAGGCCGTTGTGACACGGCTTGAGCGGGCCAAGTTGCTGAAGGACCCGACGACTCCGGAAGTATGGGCGCTGCTGGATGAGGCGGTCATCAGGCGTCCCTTTGGCGGACCCAAGGTCATGGCAGATCAGCTGGCCCACGTCGTGGCGCTTGTCGAGTGCGAGAGGATCAGGGTCAACGTGCTGCCGTTCACTGCCAGTTCGCACCCGTTGCTGGACGGACTGACAACGCTGATGTGGTTCGTGGATCAGCCACCCATCGCGTACACCGAGGGCATGCGTACGGGAACGGTGCATGACTCCCCCTCTATGGTTGAGGAGATCCAGGGAGCCTACGATCTTGCCTTGAGTGAAGCCCAACCGCTCCAGCAGTCACTAGCCCTGTTGAGGGCAGCAGAGAAGGAATACCGGCAACATGGCTGAGCAGCGCATAACGGACACGTCCACCCTGAGCGGTTGGCGTAAGTCTTCGTACAGCGGAGCGCAAGGGGGGAGCTGCGTCGAGGTCCTGGACGGCTACACGGCTGCCGTACCCGTCCGGGACAGCAAGAACCTCACCGGCCCGGCCCTGATCGTCCCGGCGGGCGGCTGGACCTCGTTCCTGGCGGCCGTCAAGCGCGGGCAGCTCTGACAAGCACCCAAGACCGTGGCAGCAGAAGACCTCCGCAAGTTCAGTGCGGGGGTCTTCCGGCTGTCCGGGCTAGTTCAACCAACCGGGGAGATGCCGCACCTGGGCAGTCGGCCTGAGCTTCCGAACCATGATCGCGTACAGCGGTGAGTCGTCATGCGACTTCGACTCGCCCACTTTGGTGTAGCCCCAACGCTCGTACATGGCCTGCACTCGGGGGTGTTCCGCTTCGACCTGGAGCGAGGCCAGGTCGGCAGTCACCCCGTTGAGCAGCGTGTCGTGGATTTTCTGCGCTCGGCCTGTGCCGCGCCATTTGGGGGTCACCATCAGTTCGGACAGGGCGAACACAGAGCCCCTGAGGTCGGAAGGGCGTTTGTGTCCCAACCACCAACTGGTCGGCTTGAACATCGCGCCATATGCGTAGCCGACCGGTTCATCGTCCTCCCAGCCCATGATGCATCGCCAGTCCTCTTTGGACGACCAGCGATCAAGGAAGTAGGTGAAGCGCTCCCGTGAGTGAAACGGGTTGGGGTCGTCCGCATACACCTCGTCATGGATGTCCAGCAACAGTGTGCGCATGTCCTGAGCGTCGCGGTGCCTGTAGCGCTTCAGATCCATTGGGCGGACTCCTCGATCCAGTCGGTGACCTCGGGAGCCATCGAACCAGACGCTATGAGGCGCTTTCGTGTCATGGCCAGAGTCCTGGCTGTGCGTTGCGAACCGCCGGGCAAAGGCAGCAGCGCGCACGCTTGACGGCTCGTCGCGCAAGCAAGCTCAAGCTCCCCTTGGTTGACCTGCGCGGCTGACAAGTGAGCGGTGTACAGCGCGCGATTCCTCACCATTTCGACCGAAAGGGAAGAAAGTGTGCGATGTAAGTGATACTCGGCCTTTCTGTGATCTTTCAATGCGGTCCATGTAAAAGCTGACAGTGCGTCGAACTCGCTGCGGTCGTAGAACCTGATCCACTCGGGACGCTGCTGGTCAGTAGCGCGTTCAAAGGCCCGCTCGGCATCTCCGAGCGCACGCATGGCTTCTGATGGCCGGTGTGTGCGGGCCAGTCCGTTGGCATTTCGGATGTGTCCGAGCGAGGCGTATAGAGGGTCTCGCCGAGAGATCGACGACCGCTTCATGACCTCGGCGCCGGCCACGGCTTCGGCGTGATTCTCACTCTGGCTGGAGGTGAGGAAGAGGTGGTTCCAGACGTGGTACATCACCTCGCTGTTCCGAGACAGGCCGGCGAAGGTCAGGGCCTTGTCCACATGCGCGCGTGCCCGCTGCGGTGCACGGCCGTCGATCGAGGCGAAGGCCGCAGTGCTGAGTACTTCTGCGGCGAGCTGATGAAGCATGTCCCGTACACGGGTTGAGGCGGTGGCCAGGACCAGGGAGGACTGGATTCGGGAGGCCAACTCCGTGGCAAGGCTCTCCACCTGACGCGGGCCTCGCCCCGCGTCATCGTGCCGAAGAATGGCCACGTAGTCCTGATGCAGGCGGCGGACATCGTTGACGCCGAGTTGCCCACGGTTGGTGGAGCCCGAGGCCGCAACAGCACTGCTCTTCTTGCGGGCCGTGAACCCCAGGTCCTCGGCGGTGGCAGAGAGAACCTGTTCCAGAGATCGCCTGATGCGTTCCTGCGGCCATTTCGTGGCACCGCGTCGCCACCGCCGCACATCGGCATCGGTGACGTTTCCTGGCCTCCCGGTCAGAAGTTCGATCTCGATGTTGACCTGACGCGCCAACTCGGCTTGCTTAAAGCCAAGTTCCGCCATCCGGGCTTCGAGCTTCAAGTTCACCTCTGGCATACGTTCACGATAGTTCCGAGCGACTACAGAGCCACGGGCGAAGGCAAAATTCACCGGTGCCACGTGAGGGCGTGCCCTTGTGTTTCACCTGTTCCGGTGGCCGTTGCTGCCGTTGACTGAGTACTCCTCCCAGTCAGCGCACGGCACGAGGTGATGAGATGTCGGAGCCCACGCCCCAGGTCGTAGAACGTCCTGGTGGACCGTCGAGCAACCGCTCCCAGGACGCCTACGAGGAGCTTCGGGAACTGCTTCGGCGGATCGAGGTGTTCCCTTCCGGAATGCGTGTGGACTGGGCCACCGAAGGACGGGAGGCACCTGTCGTCGTCGGTGCTCTCAGCGTCGTAGACGTCTTGAGGATCAACCGAGCCCTGAAGCGGGCGTTCACAGGTGAGGTCGGGGAGAGGGACAACCTGATCCGTGCTCGTATGGCGCAGCTCAATCGGGACCGTCGAGCAACCCCACCGCCGACGTGCCTGGAGTCTGAGGAGGCGGGTTTGTGATCGGTTCTGTTCCGGGGTCACTTCGCTAACAGAATCTCTGCCCCTGCCCGACATATCCGAAGAGAAGCTTCTTCCGGCGACCGGGAGGGTCAGTAAGCGCACAACAAAGCGGAGTTCGCCCTCCGCGTATCAACGCACTTGGAGGAAGTATGCCCCTGAACACCCCGGACCTCTACAGGCTGTCCATCAAGGAGGCTGAGTTCACGGCTTACTGCGGCGGAAACCTGGGCGGTGACAACGAGACGTGCGTGACGGTCGCCACCATCCCCGGCGTGACCGAGGCGTTCGTCATCCGCGACAACAAGCCCGGCGCCACCAACGTTGACCTGCGGTTCACCGGCTCCGAGATGGACACGTGGGCCATCAAGTGGGTGCGGGAGCGCGGCCTGACCGTCTGACCTGGCCGTCCCCTCAGACAGCACCACGACCGCCCCCGAAACCTTGGGGGCGGTCCCCAGCCCCTGCGGAGATCGAACATGAGTTGGCCTGGTGGACAGCCCGGACACTGGCATGGGTTCGCCTGGTCGGGAAGCCCGGCTCGGTACTTTCGAGAAGGCCACCGGCGGCCTCCGCACCCTGACGCACCCGAATTCGGAGTTCCGCACCACGAGAGTTACCGTGAGGCCGCCTTGGAGTTCGCGAACTCCAACCTTCCGCCTCTGATTCTGGGCCATTGGTTGATGAAGCGAGGGCAAGCGGCGGCCGACCGTACTTGGACTGATGTAGATGACGTTCTGGGCTGGCTGAAGCGGAATTATCTAGACAATCCGCCGTTTGTGAGAGAAGACGGAAAGCGAGCCTATCTTTCGCCGGAAGAGAAAATCGTGCATGCCTCCGACGCCCTGTCCAGAGGAACGGACATCGCTTGGGTGTACTACACCCCGTCTCAGAATATTCAGTCACTTCACGTCGTGTGCTGTCCGCACCGGATTTTTCCCGATGTGGCTTGCCCTTTCCCTCCGCACCTTCCCGACTGAGGAGATCGGTATGTCCTTGCGTCATCTGCTTCCTGAAGGCGGAGTTATCGAACTTCTGGAGTCGTGGCCTGACGAGCCCCGTTTGTACGAGCGCGGGACGACCGAGCTGGATCAGTACGTTGACGAAGACTTCTTCGAAACCTGGGCGTTCAATGGGTGTGTGCCGGCGGTTGAGGTAGCCGTTATGAACCACGGGGCCAACCCCCCTATGTCAGTCATCAACCCTCTGGGGTTCATGACTGGCGGGCGGACGGACGGCAGCAAGCTGAGGGCGTACCACGAGCGGGGATTCACGATCCGCCTGGGCAATCTTCAGAGGGTCGTTCCTGCCCTTAACAGCATCTCCCGGAAAATCCAGCAAGAGACTGGGTACTCGAACTACCTCCACGCATTTCTGACGCCTCCCGGTGGCCAGGGGCTAAGCCATCACTGGGACCAGCAGATGGCCGTCATCGTGCAGATTTCAGGGACGAAGACCTGGGAACTATGGCTGCCCAAGTGCAAGAGTCCCATGAGGCTCCATCTGGAATCGCCACGCGTTTGGCAGGAGAGCTGGAGGGCGGAGTGGGAGGCCAGGGGACCGGACCTGGTGTATGAGTTGCAGCCTGGGCAAAGCCTCTTGCTTCCCCGAGGATGGGTTCACAACCCTCATTCCAAGGATGCGACCGAGGACAGTATCCACTTGACCTTCGCCATCCGAGAGCGAACCCCATATTGGCTTGCGGAACAGCTCTTGGGGCGGGTGATCGAGTCTGAATATTTCCGTAGGGTTATTCTCCCGAGAGAAATCCACGGAACCGGACTCGCGTGCGAGGTCGACGAAACGCGAAGGGCGCTGATCAGCTACTTGGAAGGCGTCAGCCCGGAAGGAATGGCTTCCGTGATGCGTGAAGCCGCTCTTTCGGACCTGGAGTATACGACGTGAGAGAAAAGAGGTAGTGCTCCCATCGGGGGCCATATGGTCACGGCTTCCCGGCTGGGCAAAGCTGATGTGGTTCGAGGGTCAGCCACCCGTCGCGTACACGGAGGGCCTGCGTACCGGCAAGGTGCGTTACTCCCCTGACGCAGTCGAGGAGGTCCGGGGTGCCTACGACGTTGTCCTGAGCGAAGCCAGACCGCTGCGGGAGTCCGTGGCCATGCTGAAGGCGGCGACGGAGGGATTCAGGCAACGCGGCTGAGCAGTGCATAGCGGACGCGTCCACCTTGAGCGGTTGGCGCAAGTCCTCGTACAGCGGGCCACAGGACGGCTGGACCTTGTTCCTGGCGGCCGTCAAGCACGGACAGCTCTGGCAGAGTCGGAAAGTCGTCGGGGTCGTCTTGCAGGGGCGTGGGGCGTGGGGCTGTGTCGATGTGCGGCTCCCCTGCGCGGGGCGACCAGCCGCATCCCACCCACACCCGACACACAACCCCCCGGCGTACAAAAAAGTGGCACCCGGTCCGCGCGTCGCTGCGGGTGCGCGCGGACCGGGGCCGATCGGGGGTGGACCCCGTGGGGGGAACTAGTGGACGGCGAGGGCCGCCGTGTGGGCGTCCATCCGCTGCGCCGCCAGGATCGCGGACGTCGTGTCCGCGCGGGACGCGGCCACCAGCAGGGCGCGCCCGGCGAGGGCGTGGGCCCGTCGGTGCAGCGACACAGTCGAGTGGCTCGCGGCGTCCGCGTACGAACGCAGCGGGACCCGGCCGCCACGCAGCCGCGTGACCTGGTGGGCCAGGCTGTGCGCCGCCTTCTCCAGGTCCGGCGTCGAGGACTGGGCCCGGAGTTCGTCGGTCACGGCGAGCAGCGCGGAGAGGTGGCCCGCGAGCTGGATGTCCAGCTCTTCCTCACGCGTGCGGTACGGGACGTCGGAGGCGTGCACAGGCGTGCTGTGGACCGACTTCGTACGGATCGGCTCGTACATGAGGATGGCCTCCTGTGCTCTGACAGGAAACCATCCTAGCTTGGATTCTGTCTAAAGTTGGCGGCACTACAGAATTGACGCCCCTCGTCACCGACGGTCAGTGCTGGGCGTACCCGTCGAGGAAACGCCCGATCCGGGTGACCGCGTCCTTCAGGTCGGCGGCCGTCGGGAGCGTCACCACGCGGAAGTGGTCCGGCTCGGGCCAGTTGAAGCCGCTGCCCTGGACGACCATGATCTTCTCCTGGCGCAGCAGGTCGAGGACCATCCGCCGGTCGTCCTTGATCCTGTAGACCTGCGGATCGAGGCGGGGGAAGAGGTAGAGCGCCCCCTTGGGGCGGACGCAGGTGACGCCGGGGATCTGCGTCAACAGCTCATACGCCGTGTCCATCTGTTCCTTGAGGCGCCCGCCGGGGAGGACGAGGTCGTTGATGGACTGCCGTCCGCTGAGCGCGGCGACGACACCGTGCTGCCCCGGCATGTTCGCGCACAGCCGCATGTTCGCGAGGATCGTGAGGCCCTCGATGTAGGAGTCCGCGTGCGCGCGGGGCCCGGAGATGGACATCCACCCGACCCGGTACCCGGCGACGCGGTACGCCTTGGACATGCCGTTGAACGTGAGCGTGAGGAGATCGGGCGCGACGGCGGCGGTCGCCGTGTGCGTGGCGTCGTCGTACAGGATCTTGTCGTAGATCTCGTCGGAGCAGACGAGGAGGTTGTGGCGGCGGGCGATGTCGGTGAGGCCCCGGAGCATCTCCTCGTCGTACACCGCGCCCGTCGGGTTGTTCGGGTTGATGATGACGAGCGCCTTGGTGCGGTCGGTGACCTTGCGCTCGATGTCGGCGAGGTCGGGCATCCAGTCGGACTGCTCGTCGCAGCGGTAGTGGACGGCGGTGCCGCCGGACAGGGAGACGGCGGCCGTCCAGAGGGGGTAGTCCGGGGCGGGTACGAGGACCTCGTCGCCGTCGTCGAGAAGGCCCTGCATCGCCATGACGATCAGCTCGGAGACGCCGTTGCCGACGAAGACGTGCTCGACGTCGGTCTCGATGCCGAGGGTCTGGTTGTGCATGACGACCGCGCGCCGGGCGGCCAGCAGCCCCTTCGCGTCGCCGTAGCCGTGGGCCGTGGAGACGTTGCGGAGGATGTCCTCCAGGATCTCCGGCGGGCACTCGAAGCCGAACGCGGCCGGGTTGCCGGTGTTGAGCTTGAGGATGCGGTGACCTGCCGCCTCCAGCCGCATTGCCTCTTCGAGGACCGGGCCCCGGATCTCGTAACAGACATTGGCGAGCTTTGTGGACTGGATCACCTGCATGCCAGGGAGCTTACGGCCCGGTCACCGGGGTAGGGACGTGTTTTGCGCCACGTGGGGGTCAAAGAGGCCCGGCCGAAAACAAGTGCTTGTTCCCAGCGGTATGGATGTTGATTATGTGCATGACAAACATCTAGCCAGCAGCATCCAGTCACAGAGGGGACCCCCACATGAGAAAGCCTCTCGTCGCCGCGTTCTTCGCCCTGGCCCTGGCCGGGGTGGGCGCGGCACCCGCCGTCGCCGCGCCGGACGCGTCGGCCGCGACCGTAGGGAAGATCGCCACGGCGCCGGCCGCCACCCAGGCCGAAGCGGCTCCCGCGCTGAAGGCCGTCACCCTCGCCGGGACCGTCGCGCTCAGCAACTGTTCCGGTTCGGTGATCCGCTTCCCGAACTCGCTCGACACGGACCCGGCGCTGGTCATGTCCAACGGCCACTGCCTCACCGCCGGGTTCCTCGACCCGGGCGAGGTCGTCGTCAACCAGGCGTCCAGCCGGACCTTCGGCCTGCTCAACTCGGCGGGCACGCAGGTCGCGACGCTGCGCGCCAGCAAGATCGCGTACGCGACGATGACCGACACGGACGTGTCGATCTACCAGCTGACCAGCACGTACGCGACGATCCGCAACAACTACGGGATCGCGCCGCTCACCGTCCAGAACACGCACCCGACCGTCGGTACGGCGATCACGGTGGCCTCCGGGTACTGGAAGCGGCTCTACAGCTGCAACGTCGACGGCTTCGTGTACCGGCTGAAGGAGGGCGACTGGACCTGGAAGGACTCGCTCCGCTACACCTCCGCCTGCCAGACCATCGGCGGCACCTCCGGCTCCCCGGTCGTCGACCAGGCCACCGGCAACGTCGTCGCCGTCAACAACACGGGCAACGAGGACGGCGCGCAGTGCACCGTCAACAACCCGTGCGAGGTCACCGAGTCCGGCACGGTGACGGTCCGCAAGGGCATCAACTACGCGCAGGAGACGTACCAGATACCGGCCTGCTTCACGACCGGCAACCAGCTCAACCTGAACGCGAGCGGCTGCATCCTGCCGAAGCCGTAACGGAGTTCGTGTGCGGGGGCCCGTCCCACGGGACTGTGACGGGCCGCCCCGCGACACAGGTTCAGAAAAACGTCCGTACGTATTCGGCCACCGCGCCGTCCGCCTCCACCACCGGGATCAGCGGCCACTTCTCGAACGTCGTGCACGGATGCGACAGCCCGAGCCCGACCCAGTCACCGACCTCCAGATCCACGCCGGGTCCGGTTTCCAGCCAGGCGTGCTGATCGGAGAGCGCGGTCACCGAAACGCCGTCCGCCGTACGCTCGTCGCCCCCGCGCCGGACCACCTCGACGACCGGCAGCCCGAGGTCGTACGCCACGTCCCGTTTGCCCGCGTTGATGAACGCCTGGTGCGCGGTGGGCCTCGACACCACCTGCGCCCACAGCCTGAACGCCGGTTCCAGGGACCCCTCTTCGGGGACGCGGTTGAAGGGCGTGTGGTCGCGGTAGTGCAGGTGGTCGTGCGTGACGTACGCCCCCGAGCGCAGCAACTTCAGTACGGGCGCCGAGAGTTCGGGCATCTCCGCGAGGACGTCCGTCACCGCGTCGAACCACTCGCTGCCGCCCGCGCTGACGACGATCTCCGGCCCAGCGAACCGCCCCTCGCGGTCGAAGTCGACGGCCAGCGCGACGAGTTGGCGGGTCCAGTCGCGGACGGCGTCCGCCGAGGCGTCCGGCACCTGAGCCTCGTACCCCGCCACGCCGACGAGTTGGAGCGTGCGCGTCTTGGAGACCGCGTCGGCGACGACGGAAGCCTCCGGCGCCGTGCGTACCCCCGTGCGCCCCTCGGGGCCCGCCGCGAGTTCGACGACGACCTCCAACGGGCGTACCGCGCCCGCCTCTTGGAGCGCCGCGTCCATCAGCTCGACGCCGCGTACGGAGTCGACGTAGCAGATGTGGCGGAAAGCGGGGTCGGCGTCCTGTTCGGCGGCGAGCCAGCGGAGGGACGCCGGGTCCACCAGTTCGTTGGCCAGGAAGATGCGGGAGACGCCGAACTCCCTTGCCACGCGGACCTGGTGGGGCATCGCGAGGGCGATGCCCCAGGCGCCGTGGGCGAGTTGGCGGTGGAAGAGGGCCGGGGCCATCGTCGTCTTGCCGTGCGGGGCGAAGGCGAGGTGGTGGCGGGCCGTGTACGACTCCAGGAGCGCGAGGTTGTGGGCCAGGCGCTCGGCGGAGAGGGTGAGGACCGGGGTGGGGAAGCTGTCCGTGAAGAGGTTGCGGCGTTCGGCGGTCAGCTCGGCGACCGTACGGCCGTCGGCGTCCGGCGGTAGGCCCTTGAAGCGGTGGTCGAGGCGCTCGGCCGCGAGGCCGGCGAGGGCCTCCGGGGCGCCGGACGTACGGGACAAGGTCACTCCAGGTCGCGGCTCTGTCGTATAACGAAGTCGGGGCCGACTGTGTGCGGCACAGGATCTTCGACCATACTGCCCGCTGTGGAGCAGCGCATAGGACCGAGCAGCAAGCCCCTGGAAGGCGCCGGGTTCGACCCGGCCTTCATCCCCGGGCTCACCTCGCCCGTGGCGGCGAAGCCCTCCGGGGAGACGGCAGAGGAACCCGAGGACGCGAAGCCCTCGCCGGAAGCGGCTTCGGAGGAGGCCGCGAAGCCTTCGGGGGAGGCCGCCGTGAAGGGGGCCGCCCTGGAGGAGGCCGACGCCGAGGAGGCCCCCGGTGAGGAGTCTTCCGGCGAAGAGGAGGAGGCGCCCGCCGACGGCCCCGTCTTCGAGGCGGCCGACCGCCGCGCCTCCTTCGTCGCCGACCACAAGGGTGTCCGCCTCGCCCTCGACGACCAGAACTGCGAGTTCCGGTGGGACGAGATCGGCGCGGTCGAGACGGAGACGACCCGTTTCGGCAAGCGGTTCACGATCACCGTCCACACGCCCGACCGCCGCTGGTACCCGATCGAGATCGAGGCCAAGTCCCGTTCCGTGTTCCCCGGTTGGGAGCGCGAACTGGACGCCGTCCTCGACGCGTACTTCGAGGACGACGCCCAGCAGAAGGAAGAGCCGAAGGAAGAGCCGGAGGAGTCAGCGGCGGAGACCGACGACTAGCAGTACTGCGCCTGCTTGCCGATCGACCGGTACATGCAGTCGGAGTTCTCCAGCAGTTGCAGCACCGCGTCCCGGTTGCGCGACGTCTCCCGCTCGATCACCTCGTCGGGCGGGTAGAAGCCGCCGCCGGACGAGGACGACGGGTACATCTCGAAGGTGAACGAGAAGATCTTGTGCGTCCCCCAGAGGTAGTCGTCGATCGACCCGTCGGTGATGTACAGGTCGCTCGACTGCTCCGGGGTGTACCCGTTGCTCGCGGCCATCTTCTGCCCGACGGCCTTGAACGCCGCGTTGTCGTCGGCGGTCATGCCGGTCGCGGTGTCGGAGGTCGTGTACCCGAACGGCCACAGCACGAGCTGGCTGTACGTGTGGAAGTCGATGTTCGTCTTGATCTGCTGCACCCCGCCGACGACCCGGCTGCGGACGAAGTCGGCGACGACCTTCACCTCGGGCGCGGACTCGGCGGCCGTGCCCCGATACGTCTCGGAGGACGTCGACCCCGAGGAGCCGCCGCAGCAGCCCCAGCGGTAGTTCCAGTTCCGGTTGAGGTCCGTACCGACCGCGCTGGAACCGGAGTTGGGCTGCCGGTTCTTGCGCCACGAGCGGTACGAGCCGGTGGCGATGTCGTACTCGCCGCCGTCCGGGTTGAGGTCGGGGACGATCCAGATCTCGCGCCCGTTGACCATGTTGGTGATCCGTGAGTCGGTGCCGTACCCGGCGCCGAGTTCGCGGATCAGGTAGAGCGCCATCTCGACGGTGAGGTGCTCGCGCGCGTGCTGGTGGTGCGTGAACAGCACCTCGGGCTCGGCCTCGTCGGTGGCGACGTTGTCGCTGATCTTGATCGCGTAGATGTCCCGGCCCTGGTACGACGTGCCGATGACGCGCTTGCTCATGATGCCCGGGTAGGCCGCGAGCCGCTGGTCGATCTCCGCGTTCATCTCGGCGTAGTTGTGGTACCGCGAGTCCGCCGAGGGGAAGTCGAACAGCCGCATCTCGTCCTCGGCGAGCCGGTCCGGCGCGGCGCCGAGCGGGGTCACCTCGTACCCGGCGGCCTTGAGCTGCTTGATCTGGTCGCTGTGGCCCGATACGACGACGGCCTCGGAGTCCACCTCGTCGATGCTGACCCCGGCCCGCATGATCGCGGTGCGTACGGGCGCGGTGTTGTTGTGGACGTGGATCTCGTACTGCCGGATGTCGTCCGAGGCGGGGGCGGCCTTGGCGGCGCTGTCCGCCGAGGCGCTGGTCACCGACGCCGAGACGGGGGCGGCGAGCGTCAGGGCGAGGAGTGTGGCGAGGGCGGCGGTGCGTCTGCCTGATCGGGGGTTCGAGCCGCGGATGCGAAGGCGCATGAGGTCTCCTTGTGTCTCCAGTCCGTCCGGATTGTCCGGAGGGGTGGGGGTGGAGCAGGGGAGCTTTGCTGTGTACGGACTGTGCGGCGTGTCGCTCATGGTCGGGGGTGTGGCATGAGCAGGTCAAGAGCGCCTCATGGAAGGGCTTTGCGCGCGCCCCCTTGCCGTATACGAGACTTTGCGCATCCTTGACGTTCATGGCGGACACCACGGGAAACCCCACGACCCTCGCCCCCTCCACCCCCGTTCCCCGCAAGGCCAGTTGGCGCCACATCGGACCCGGCGTCGTCGTCGCGGCGACCGGTGTCGGCGCCGGTGACCTGGTCGCGACCCTCATCGCGGGCAGCAACTTCGGCTACACGCTCCTCTGGGCGGCGGTGATCGGCTGCCTGGTGAAGATCTCCCTCGCCGAGGCCGCCGGACGCTGGCACCTCTCCACCGGCCGCACCCTCTTCGACGGCTGGGCGAGTCTCGGCCGCTGGACCCTCTGGTTCTTCGGCGTGTACGCCGTGATCTGGGGGTTCGTGTACGGCGCGGCGGCGATGTCGTCCAGCGCGCTGCCGCTCCAGGCGCTGTTCCCGGACGTGATGGACCTCAAGTGGTGGGCCGTCGCCTGCGGTCTCTCCGGGCTCGTCTTCGTCTGGTTCAACAAGTACGCGGTGTTCGAGAAGGTCATGACGGTGCTGGTCGGCGTGATGTTCGTCGTCACCGTCTACCTGGCGATCCGGGTGACCCCCAACATCCCCGACGCCGTCGCCGGGTTGCTCCCGGTCCTGCCCGACGAGAAGGACTCGGTCCTCAACACGCTCGGCCTGATCGGCGGGGTCGGCGGGACCATCACCCTTGCGGCGTACGGGTATTGGGTCAACGCGAAGGGGTGGACCGACTCCGGGTGGATGAAGGTCATGCGGCTGGACAACCGGGTCGCGTACGCCACGACCGGCATCTTCGTCGTCGCGATGCTGTTCGTCGGGGCGGAGCTGCTGCACTCCGCGAACATCGCCATCGCCAGCGGTGACAAGGGACTTGTCCAGCTGAGCGACATCCTGGAGGCCGAGTACGGCTCCGCCACCGCCACGTTCTTCCTCATCGGGTTCTTCGCGACGTCGTTCACCTCGCTGATCGGCGTCTGGCACGGGGTGAGCCTGATGTTCGCGGACTTCGTCTCCCGGGTCAGGGGTGTCGGCGACTCGACCGCCGAGGACATCGCGTCCGGCGCCCGCGAGCGGTCGTGGCCGTTCCGCGCGTACCTGCTCTGGCTGACGTTCCCCCCGATCGTCCTGCTGTTCCAGGGCCAGCCGTTCCGGCTGATCATCCTGTACGGGGTGCTGGGCGCCGCGTTCCTGCCGTTCCTCGCGCTGACCCTGATCTGGCTGCTCAACTCCCGCCGTACGCCCGCCGAGTGGCGCAACGGGTGGCTCAGCAACGGGATGCTGGTGGTGGCCGGGGTGCTGTTCGTGGTGCTGTGCGCGAAGCAGGTGTGGGACCAGCCGTGGTCGGAGTTCTTCTGATCGGAGTTCTTCTGAGGGGTGTGATCAACTCCCGCCCTGCTGAAGCCACTTCGGGCTGAGCGCGATCGACCGCAGCTCCTTGGTGGACAGCGCCGGGGTGGTGCGGGTCGCCGGGGTCTGCTGGGTGGCCGCGTTGAAGGCGCTGATCACGACGCGGAAGCCGTCCGTGCGCAGGGTGTCGACCGTCCACATCACGACGCCCGGACCGCCCTTCTCGCCGGGGCCCTCGTGGGTGGCCACGAGGGTGCCGTCGGGGAGGGTCTCGGCGCCGGAGCCGAACAAGTCGTCCTTCACGTCGGCCATGTCGGGCTGGACGTTGATCTGGACGTAGCTCTGTCCCTTGCCGTCGTCGACGACGACGTACGCGAACTCGGGGTCGCCGTCGGGGCTCTTGGTGACGACCTTGAGGTGCTTGGGGAGCAGCGAGGCGAGGGTCTTGCCGACGGTTCCGGTCCGGGCGGGGGGAGTTGAGGGGGCGGGTGCCTCGGGGGTGCTGCCCGCTGTGAGCGCGCGCAGTTCCGCCGAGGACACGAGCTTCGTCAACTGGGCGGGGGAGAGCGGGGGATAGGCCCGGGTGACGTTCTCGCCCTTCTCCGCCGGGGCGTTCCACTCCATCAGGGTCACGTACTTGCCGTCCGGGGTGGCGAGGTCCGCGTACCAGAGCCGCGTCTCCTTGAGGCGGTTCGGGTACTCGTACCCCTGGAAGACGGTGACCTTGGAGCCGTCCGCGAGGCGCCGCGTCGTGCACGTGTCGGCGGGGACCAGGACCGGGTCCGGGCAGCCGTCGGTGCCACGCGAGGAGGAGGGGCCGACGGAGAGGGAGAGCGCGGCGGCGCCCTTGCCGTCGTCGAAGACGCCGGAGACGCTGGAGCCGCTGTCCTGGCCGACGGTGAACGTGCCTTTCGGCAGCAGCTTCTTGAGGATCTCCGTGATGTCCGGGGAGGTGGGGTTCGACGCCGGTGCCGATGCCGCCGGCGTACCCGTGCCGACGTCCCGGGGGGTGTCGCCCGGTGAGGTCAGGAGGGCGCCGCCGACGCCCAGCGCCGCCACCCCGGCCACGCTGCCGCCGATCACCGCGAACCGCTGCCGCAGACGCCGGGTACGGCCCCGGCGGACGCCGCCCTCGACGAGTTCCGTGCGGTCGGTGGTGAACGTGTCGCCGGTCTCGCGGAGGGTCTCGGCGAGGTGCCGCTCGAAGGGGTCGTACTCGGGCATGGTGAACCGCCTTGTCGGTCAATGGAGTTGAATGTCAGAACTTCGGCACTTCAGGGCCGCGCGTACTCGCCGATCCCCTCGCCGAGCAGCTCCCGCAGCCGCCGCAGCGCACGCGTGCTGCGGCTGCGGACGGCGGACGACGTCGTGTGCAGCGCGTGCGCGGTCTCCTCGATCGAGCGGTCCTCCCAGTAGCGCAGGACGACGACCGCGCGGTCCTTGGGGGAGAGCCGGGCCAGCGCTTGCAGCAGCGTCAGCCGCAGCGGCGCGTCCGCCTCCTCGGCGGCCGGCAGGTCGGGGAACGCGTCCGTCGCGCGCTCACCGCTGCTGCGGCGGCGCCGGTGCGTGAGGAAGACGCGGGTGAGGACGGTCTGTGCGTACGCCGCCGGGTTCTCGGCCTTCGAGACGCGCCCCCAGCGGACGTAGATCTTCCCCAGCGCCTCCTGCACGAGGTCCTCGGCCAGGTACGTGTCCCCGGCCGTCATCAGACACGCCGACCGGTACAGCTGCCCGGCGCGCGCCGCGGCGAACTCCGCGTACTCGTCCGCCCGCGACTGTCTCATCCGTATCCCCCCGCTGTACCGGCGCCCTCTGCCCCTGTCGACGCGGTGGCCCCCGGGAAATGTTTCAAGGAAGGCGCGCACTCCGCTTGTGGAGGGTACGTGGAGGTGAGTTGCGGCGGTTTGGGGGCAGTTGGCCGGTGGCGCTCCGGAGAAGAGTTCGTTACCGGCTCACGAAAGCTGTTCTCCCCGTGGTGAGGCGTGGATACAGTGCTGAGGTAGTCACGCAATGAAGTCATCCCGGTGCACCGGAGTAACGCCGGTGTGCCGGATCGCGGGAATCGGGGAGCTGCGCGTGCCAACTGCCATTGCGGTGACCGGTGCGGGCCTCGCGCTGCCGGCGCAGGACGAGCGGACGGTGCCCGCCGTCGTGCTGGAGGGCATCGAACGCCAGCCGCTGGAACAGGCCGTGGCCACGGTGCAGAGCGCCGTGGAGAGTTACGGCCATCTCGTCGTCGTCTGTTCCAAGGCCGCCCCCGCCGCCGTCGTCCAACGGCTGTACACGGTCCGCTCGTTGCTGGAGAGCGACCGCATCGCCATCCTCCAGCCCGACCTCCCGCCCCTCGGTCTCGCCGTGCTGGCCCGCCAGTTGAGGCAGCTCGCCTCCTGCGACCTGAGCCCCGGCGTCCTGGCCTCCGCAGGGCGGCTCCTCACCCACTACATCCACGCCGGCGCCCTGCTCGGCTCCGTCGCCCGCCTGGACCACGTACCGGTCACCCTCACCTCGCACGCCCGCTCCTGGGTCCCCGGCAGCCAGTTCGCCGTCCTCGCCCACCCCCAGCCGCAGTTGGTGAAGGCCGGGCCCGGAGTCACCGTCCCCGGGCCCGAGTTCGGTACGTGGCTGCTGCTCGCCAAGGGGCAGCTCCCGTCGGAGTGGGTGACCGAGACCCTCGCCCCGGCCTGGCGCGCGCAGGGCCTGCGCGAGACCCCGCTGCCCGCCGAGTCCGCCGTGTGGTGGGGGACCGGCAAGCTCGTCGAGTTCTGCGCTTATCTGCCGGATCTGTCGGTGCTGTACCAACTCGTCACCTCCGTACGGCAGTCGGTGTGCCACTGGTGCGGTGTCGACGTCATCGGCGACCGCTGCGTGTTCTGCTCCGCCACCCCGCCCCCCGTCCCCGCCGAACCGGTCCGCGCGCTCACCACGGGCGGCCCCCGCCACGCGCTCCCGGCCGGCTAGCCCGCCCGTCCGCTGGACCCGATCCCCCAACGAGGTTGCACGGCTCATGAACTCCCGTCAGCGCCGCGGCGTGATCCTTCTGCTCCTGTCGGTCCTGTGCGCCCTCGGCGCGTTCGCCGGCGTGCTGTCCGTCGTCGACGACGTCAAGTCGAAGGTCGGGCCCGAGGTCGCCGCGTACCAGGTCAAGAGTGACGTGGCGCCCTACACCGCCCTGTCCGCCGGGCAGTTCGAGAAGATCTCGATGCCGAAGCGGTGGCTGTCGGACAACGCCGTCACCGACCTCGCCGCGATCCGCGGCAAGATCGCCGTCACGACCCTCAAGGCCGGCTCCCTCCTCCAGAGCGACATGGTCGTCGACCAGCCCGCGCTGCGGCCCGGCGAGCAGGAGGTCGCCATCATGATCGACGCGGCGACCGGCGTCGCCGGGAAGATCACGGCGGGCGCGTCCGTCAACGTGTACGCCACCTTCGAGGGCGCCCGCGACGCCGACCCGGACGTCTCGAAGATCATCGTCACCAACGCGCGCGTCCTGGACGTCGGCAAGCTCACGGCCCTCGAACCCGACCGCGACGAGCGCGCCACCGGCCCCACCCAGGCGGTGCCGATCACCTTCGCCCTCTCCACGCTGGACGCCCAGCGCATCACGTACGCCGAGTCGTTCGCGAAGCGGGTCCGGCTCGCGCTGGTCGCGCCCGGCACCGGCACGGCCGTCCCGGAGAAGGACCGCACCTACCAGCTCGCCACGGACAAGTGAGAGGCCGACCATGCCCACGAGGATCCTCCCGGCCGTCGGCGACGCGGACGCGGTCCGCTCCCTCGTCTCCCTGCTGAGCCAGCTGCCCGACGCGGAACCGGTCCCGCCGGTCACCGACTCCACCCAACTCGTCGACACGCTCGCCCGGTTGGCCGCCGAGTCCGTCGACGAGCTGCCCGAGGTCGTCGTCGTCCACGAACGCATCGGCCCCGTACCGGCGCTGGAACTCGTCCGCGAAGTCGCCCTGCGCTTCCCGGCGGTCGGCGTCATCCTCGTCACCACCGACGCGAGTCCCGGCCTCTTCTCCGCCGCGATGGACTCCGGCGCGCGCGGCCTCATCACCTTCCCCCTCGCCTACGACGACCTCGCGACCCGCGTCCAGGCCGTCGCCCAGTGGTCGACCGGCGTGCGGCGCCATCTCGGCGGCTCCACCGACGTGTTCACCGGCCCCGGCGGCACGGTCGTCACGGTCAGTGGCGCGAAGGGGGGCGTCGGCACGACCCTCACGGCGATCCAACTCGCCCTCGCGGCCCAGGCGTCGGGCCGTACGACCGCCCTGTGCGACCTGGACCTCCAGACCGGCGACGTCGCCTCCTACCTGGACGTCCAGTTCCGCCGCTCGGTGGTCGACCTCGCGGCCATCACCGACATCTCCCCCCGCATCCTCGCGGAGGCCGTCTTCCGCCACGACACGGGCGTGGACCTCCTGCTGGCCCCCGGCGACGGGGAGCGGGGCGAGGAGGTCACGGACCGGGCGGCCCGGCACATCGTCGGTGCGCTGCGCGCCCGCTACGAGGTGGTGGTGGTCGACTGCGGCGCACAGCTGAGCGGCGCGAGCGCGGCGGCGGTGGAAACGGCGGACACGGCCCTGCTGGTCACGACCCCCGACGTCGTGGCCGTCCGAGGCGCCAAACGCACCGTCCGCATGTGGGACCGCCTCCAGATCCGCAAGGCGGAGGAGACGACGGTGGTGGTCAACCGCCACTCCCGCGCGACGGAGATCCAACCGGCCCTGATCCAAAAAATCACCGGAACGGCCTTGGCGGCAACGGCAGTTCCGGCGCATTTCAAGGAGCTACAGGCGGCCGTCGACTCGGGCCGTCTGCACGCCCTGGACCCCAAGGGCTCGGTACGCCAGGCCCTTTGGGCCCTCGCGGGCGAACTCGGCCTCGCCAAAGCCTCGGAGGCCCCGCAGGGACGCCGGGCGCGCGGCGGGGACCGGGGGTCGGCGGGACTGCGGCGGCGGAAGGAGTGAGCGCGATGAGACACCGGGTGATCGGCGGGGCGGAGCGCGGACCCTTCGCCGAGGGCTGGCGCGGGCTCGTCGGCGTGACGGGGCGCGCGTCTGCCGGCGGGGCCGGGCGCGGGTTTCCCGGCGCGGCGTGGCGCGGATCCGGCGGGGCGGGCGGACGCGGGCTCGCCGGGCGGATCAGGCGCTGGCTCACCAGCGCGGCGGGGCGTGGGTCTGTCGGTGCGGCGAGCGTCTTGAGGCACCGCCCCTACAGGTTCACCGGTGCGCCGGGCCGTGTGCTGACCGGCGTGGCGGGACGCCGCCCCACGCGCCCGCAGCAGCACCGGTCCGCCGCCTCCTCGCGTCACCCGGTCGCCGCCCCTCCGCCACGCCGCCTCACCGGCGACCGGGGCCAGGTCGCCGTCGAGTTCACCGGCATGCTTCCCGTCATCCTCGTCACGCTCATAGCCATCTGGCAGTGCGTGCTGGTGGGTTACACGTACACGCTCGCCGGGAACGCCGCCGATGCGGCCGTGCGGGCGGGGACGGTCGTGGGTCCGGGGGCGCGGGTGGGGGCGTGCCAGGAGGCGGGGACCGAGGATCTGCCGGGGGCGTGGCAAGGGGGAGCGCAGGTGGACTGCGGGGGGTCCGGGTTCGTCACCGCGACCGTCAAGCTTCAAGTGCCCGTGCTCTTCCCGGGAGTTCTGTCCCTGCCCTTCGAAGTCACCGGGCGCGCGGGGGCCGTCGAGGAATGGCACGGGCCCTGACATGAGGAAGCACCGTGGAGACCGGGGGCAAGTCGCCATCGAGTACCTGGGGTTCCTGCCGATCCTGCTGCTCGTCGGGATGGCCGTCGTCCAGCTGGGGATCATCGCGTACGCGGGACAGCAGGCCGGTACGGCGGCGCGGGCCGGGGCGCGGAGCGAGGCGCGGGAGGCCGGGACGGCGGGGCAGGCGTGCGGGGACGCCGTCAGTAGCTGGCTCGCGGACGGGACCAGCTGCGTCGCCACGAACCTCGGGACCGACGTCCGGGTCACCTCCTCCGTCGACATCCCGTCCGTGTTCTTCGGGTGGGGCGACTTCGGCCCCGCGCAGCGGACCGCGACCATGCCGAACGACCAGCGAACGGAGTCCCCATGAGCCTCAGGGCACGGATCAACACGCCCGAGGAGAACGGCAGTCGGGGCGAGGACGGCCACCTGGTCGCGACGTACCGCGCGAAGCTCCTGGAGGAGATCGACCTCGCGGAGATGACGTCGCTCGCGGCGGCCGAACGCCGCGCACGGCTCGAACGCGTCCTCGGCCACATCATCAGCCGCGAGGGCCCGGTCCTGTCGACGTCCGAACGCGCCAGGCTGATCAGGCGAGTCGTGGACGAGGCCCTGGGCCTCGGCATCCTGGAACCGCTCCTCGAAGACGCCTCGATCACCGAGATCATGGTCAACGGCCCGGACGCGATATTCGTCGAACGCGGCGGCCGGGTCGAGCAGTTGCCGCTGCGGTTCGCCTCCGCCGACCAGCTGATGCAGACCATCGAACGCATCGTCTCCACGGTCAACCGCCGCGTGGACGAGTCGAATCCGATGGTCGACGCCCGCCTCCCCTCCGGCGAGCGCGTCAACGTCATCATCCCGCCGCTCTCCCTCACCGGCCCGATCCTCACGATCCGCCGCTTCCCCCGCTCCTTCACCCTCCACGAACTCGTCGGCTTCACCTCCCTCGACGAGCACATGCTGTTCCTGCTCGCGGGCCTCGTGCAGGCCAAGTTCAACGTGATCGTCTCGGGCGCGACCGGCACCGGCAAGACGACCCTCCTCAACGCCCTGTCCGGACTGATCCCCGAGGGCGAGCGGATCATCACCATCGAGGACTCGGCGGAACTCCAGCTCCAGCAACAGCACGTCGTACGGCTGGAGTCGAGGCCGCCGAACGTCGAGGGCAAGGGCCACATCACGATCCGCGACCTGGTCCGCAACTCCCTGCGCATGCGCCCCGACCGGATCGTCGTCGGCGAGGTCCGCGGCGGCGAGTCCCTGGACATGCTCCAGGCGATGTCCACGGGCCACGACGGCTCGCTCGCCACCGTCCACGCCAACAGCGCCGAGGACGCCCTCACCCGCCTCCAGACGCTCGCCTCGATGTCCGACGTCGAAGTCCCCTTCGTCGCCCTGCACGACCAGATCAACAGCGCCGTCGACGTGATCATCCAGCTCACCCGGTTCGCCGACGGCGCCCGCCGGATCACCGAGATCGCGATCCTCGACAGCCACGGCGGCGAACCGTACCGGCTGGCCACCGCCGCCCGCTTCGACGCCCTGCCGATGTCCTCCGACGGCCGCATCCACGGCAGCTTCCGCTACTTCCCCCTCCCGCGCCGCACCGCCGACCGCCTGTACATGGCGAGCCAGCCCATCCCGCAGGCGTTCGGCGTGGCGCAGACCCCGGCCGAACTCGCGATCCGAGAAGCACGCTAGGCAGGACGACCATGGACCTCGACCAGCTCACCACGCTCACGACGGGCCTGACCGTCCTGTGCCTCACCCTGGCCGTCGCGGGCCTGCACGCGTACGCCACCGGCCGCGCCCAGCGCGCCGCCCTCGTCGACCGGCTCTCCTACACCGGCCAGTTGCCGCCGCCGGGACGCCGCCGCCGCTTCCGCGACCTCGACCGCCGCATCCGCCGCACCGGTCCGGGCCGTTCGCTGGAACGCCGCCTCGCGACGACCGGACTCGACGTCACCCCGGGCGAGTTCACCGCCTACCTGCTCGGCGCGGTCGCCGGACTCTGGCTGGTCACCCAGGCCGTCCTCGCCCCCTTCTTCGGCCCCATCGCCGGTCTCCTCGCGGTCGGTTCGGCCGTCCAGTTCCTCAACTGGCAGCGGCAGAAGCGCATCGAGCGGTTCATCAACCAACTCCCCGAACTGGCCCGCATCCTGGCCAACGCCACCCAGGCGGGCCTCGCCCTGCGCACCGCGATAGGGATGGCCGCCGAGGAGCTGGAGGCCCCCGCCGGGGAGGAACTCGCCAAGGTCGCCAACCAGTTGGCGGTCGGGCAGTCCCTGGACGACGCCCTCGGCGAACTCGCCCACCGGCTCCCCTCCCGCGAACTCGTCGTCCTCGTCACCACCTTGGTCCTCTCCAACAAGGCCGGTGGCCAAGTCGTGGGCGCCCTGCGGAACTTGACCGAGACGCTGGAGGAGCGCAAGGAGACACGGCGCGAGATCCGCACCCAGCTCTCCCAGGTGAACCTCACCGCGTACGCCGTACCCCTCCTGGGCGTCGGGTCGTTGTTCCTCATGGACGGCGTCAAGGAGGGGGCCCTGGAACGCATGACCGGCTCGCCGCTCGGCCAGGGCGCCGTCCTCATCGCCTTCGGCCTGTACGCCGTCGGCTTCGTCCTCATCCGGCGCATGTCCCGGATCGACGTCTGAGCGGGGGGAGTTGGACATGGCTCTGCTGCTCGCGCTCCTGATGGCGGCCTCCGTGTGGGGCGCCTTCACCGGCATCCGCATGTACCGCGCGGACGTCAAACTGCCCCCCGACCTCGCGCTCGCCCTGGAGGTCGGCGCGACCCGGACAGGCGCGGTGGACTCGGTGGTCGACCGCATGGGCATGCGGTACGCCCCCGCCGTCCTGCGCCTGATGGGCCCCCGCCTGGTCGCCAAGTACCGCCGCCGCATCGACCTCGCGGGCAACCCCGGCGGCCTCACCATCGACCGCTACGCCGCCCGCCGCGCCGTCTACGGCACGCTGGGAGCCGTAGGGGCCCTGATCTTCTTCCTCCGGGGCAACCCCCTCATCGCGCTGCTGATGCTCGCCTTCGGCGCCGTGTGGACCGAGGTCGGCATCTGGTCCGCGATCCGCGTCCGCAAGGACGTCATCGAACGCACCCTCCCCGACTTCCTCGACGTCCTCGCGGTCGTCGTCAGCGCGGGCC
Source organism: Streptomyces saintjeani (assembly GCF_055409605.1). Classification (NCBI taxonomy): domain Bacteria; kingdom Bacillati; phylum Actinomycetota; class Actinomycetes; order Kitasatosporales; family Streptomycetaceae; genus Streptomyces; species Streptomyces saintjeani. The sequence continues at coordinate 6,004,545 of NZ_CP189624.1, forward strand.
TCGGCTTCCGGCAGGCCCTCGACCGCGTCTCGACCCGCTACGAGGGCCCCTGGGCGGACGAGATCCGCATCACCCTGCGCCAGATGGACCTCGGCATGAGCCGCCGCGAAGCCTTCGCGGAACTCCGGCGCCGCAACGACTCCGAGCAGGTCGCCATGTTCGTCTCGGCGTTGCAGCAGGGCGAGGAACTCGGCGCGCCCATCGTCGACACCCTGGTCTCCATCGCCAAGGACATGCGCCGCACCGACGCCCAGAACGCCCGCCGCAAGGCCGCCCGCGCGGTCCCCCGGGCCACCCTGATGATCACCACGTTCATGGTCCCGGCGACGATGCTCCTCCTCGGCGCCGGCCTGCTGCTGGGGTCGGGCACCGACTTCGGCACGATCACGGGGAAGTAGGCGCCGCCATGGGGGTGTTGAGACGAAAGGGGATACTCCGCTCACCGGCTCCCCTCGCCCTCCAGGTCAACGCCCTCCAGGCCCTGTCCCGCCAGGTCTTCGGCTTCCGCCTCGCGATGATCGCCCTCGCCGCCCCCTCCGCCCTCCTCAACGCCTCACCGGGCGTGGGCGTCCGCCTCGTCGGCACGGCCGTCGTCGTCACCTTCATGGTGTCGTACGCCCTCCTGCGCGACTGGGAACGCTTCGGCCCGCTGCTCCTGAGACACCCCGGCCTGCTGGCGGTCGACACCCTGCTCGGCTCACTGCTGCTCGTCTCCGCCGGACCCGACACGACCCTCGCCTACGTCAGCGTCTGCACCCCCCTCCTCGCCGGAATCCTCTACGGCTGGCGCGGCGCCGCCTGCTTCGCCTCCCTGCAAGGCGTGATCCTGCTCCTCGTCCATACGACCCTGGCGGCCCGATCCGGCGCCGGGGTCGCCGAACGGCTGCTGCTCCCCGGGTTCTGCGTGATCACCGGCGCGCTCGGATCCGCCCTGCGGGGACTGATGCTGAGGTTCGGCGAGGCCACCGAGGCGCTCGCCCGCACCCGCGCCCGCCTCGCCGCCGCCGAGGCCGTCGCCGCCGAACGCGACCGGCTGGCACGGGAGATGCACGACTCCCTCGCCAAGTCCCTGTACGGCGTCGCCCTCGCCGCCGAGGCGCTCGCCGCCGGTGCCGAGCAACCCGTGCGCGAGCAGGCCGAGTTGATCGCGGGCGCCGCCCGGCGCGCGGCCGGGGAGTCACGGGAGCTGCTGACCGACCTGCGGGGCGGGGCGGGCGAGGAGCTGGACGTACTCGACGAACTGGCCTCCCGCACAACCGACTTCGCGTCCCGTACCGGGCTGCCGGCCACCTATCGCGCGACCGGTGAGCGCAGCGCCGTACCCGTACCCCCCTTCGTGGCGCGGGAGTTGCTCACCATCGCCGCCGAGGCGCTGGACAACGCGCACCGGCATGCCGACGCGAGCCGGGTCGAGGTGAGCGCGGGGGTGCACGGGGGCGTCCTGCGCGTCACCGTCCACGACGACGGCAAGGGGCTGCCGCCCGGCACCAGCCTCGACGCGCTGCGGCGGGCCGGGCACTTCGGGCTGCTCGGGATGAGTGAGCGTGCCGTGGCCCTCGGGGCGCGGCTGCGGATCGGGCGGGGCGGGCCGGGGACCGAAGTGAGTGTCGAGCTTCGACTCCCGCTCCAGGTGGGACAGTTCGAGAAGGGGGCGGCGTGACGGAAGGGGAACGGCGGATGAAGGTTCTCGTGGCCGACGACAATCCCGTGGTCCGCGCGGGGCTCGCCGCGCTGCTCGGCGGGGCCGGTGGCATGGACGTCGTCGCGCAGGCGGTGAACGGGCGGGAGGCGTGCGAACTCGCCGAGCTGCACCGGCCCGACGTCGTCCTCCTCGACGTCCGGATGCCCGAGGTCGACGGGCTCGCCGCGCTGCCCCGGCTCGTGCGGGTCTCGGCGGTCCTCATGCTGACGTACAGCGGGGAGTCCGAGACCGTGCGGGGTGCTCTGCGGCTCGGGGCGCGGGGGTATCTCGTGCACGGGGAGTTCGGGGTCGAGCAGTTGGTGCAGGCCGTGCGGGATGTGGTGCGGGGGCGTGCGCACTTGACGCCTACCGCCGCCACCGCGGTGCTGGAGGGGCTGTGGGACCCCTCGGGTGAGAGTGCGACTGCACACGGTGACCTCTCCTCAACTGCCCATTATTCAGGCACTTTCAGCAAAGGACTTTCACAAGTGCAACCGCTTGTGGGACAGTCTCCCTCAAGCAGGGGGAGGTTCCGGCTCAGTGCGAGGGAGGCGGAGATCATGGACCTCATCGCGTCCGGCATGTCGAACCAGCAGATCGCCGTGTCCTGTTTCATCAGCGAGAAGACCGTCAAGAACCACATCAACCGGATCTTCGCGAAGCTGCACAGCACGAGTCGCGCGGAGGCCACGGCGAAGTGGCTCGGCACGGCGCCGCCGCCGGTGCGGGGGGTGAGCTGAGCGATGCGTTCCCCTTCTTGGGCCCACATTTGGGCCCCCGGACCCTCGCGATCCGCTTGCCGCACGGCTTACGCTGCCGCCGAACGCGGGGAGCGCGGCGCTGCGACCGGAGGACAGGGCGATGAGGAATCTGCGGGACGACAAAGGCCAGACCGCGGTGGAGTACCTGGGCATCATCGCCGTGGTGGTGGCGATCGTGCTGGCGATCACAGGGACGGACATCGGGAACACGATCTACACCGCGATCACGGATCAGATCGCCAACGTCGTGGGCGGCTGAACCGGACACGCCGGTCCGGCGACGCGGGGCAGGCCTTCCCCATCTACATCACGGTGGTGGGCGGCCTGCTCCTGCTCGCGTTCGCCTACCTCGCGGTCGGACAGGCCGGAGCGAAACGGGGTGACGCCCAGGCCGCAGCGGACGCGGCGGCTCTGGCGGCGGCCCAGGAGACCAGGGACCGGCTCGCCGGCGCCTGGGTGGACAACGTCCTCGACCCGGCGAAGTGGAACGACATCTTCAACGGTTCCCCCTGGTACGACGGGTGCGGACGCGCGGCGCAACTCGCCGAGTCGAACGGGGCACACCTGGACGGATACGGGTGCGTCACCCAGGACATGGGCTACACGGTCTACGTGCAGACGGACGGCACCGTCGGCGACTCGGTCGTACCCGGCACGGAGAACACCCACGCCGAGGCCCACGCCCAGGCCGTGATCAAGGCGCTGTGCTCCTTCGACCCGCTCCCCGATCCCACCCCGACCCCCACTCCGACACCGACCCCCACTCCCACGGGAGACCCCGGCGGCGAGGAGCCCCCGCCGGTCCAACTGCCACAGCTCGACTGTGGCGGTGTCGAGTGGCCCTTGGACCCGCAGAACCTCCATCTGCCGGAACCCCAGGACCTCTTCGACGTCCATCTGGTCGACTGAGACGCCACGACTTCAAGGAAGCAAGGGGCATGAGCATGCGGTTCACCACGAAGGCCCGCAGGAGCGTGGTCGCACTGACCGTCGCCGCCGGTCTCGCTCTCGGGGCGACCGGATGCGGCGGTGGCGGCGACGACAAGAAGCCCGAGGCGTCGGCGCCCGCCTCCAGCGGCAAGAACGGGTCCGAGCCGAACCCCCAGCAGGGTACGGACGACCCGCCCATCGCGGAGCTGAAGGGGACGAGCGGGCTGATGCTCCAGATCACCGCCGCGAGCCGGGACTCCGGCGGCTTCGTCACGGTGAACGGCACCCTCAAGAACGACGGCGGCGAACGCATCACGGTACCGGCGGCAGTCCGCGGGGACGAGACGGAGGTCCTGCGCCACGGCATGTCCCTGGGCGGTGCCACCCTCGTCGACAGCCAGGCCAAGAAGCGTTACTACGTCCTCCGCGACACCGACGGCCGCCCCCTCACCACCACCGGCTTCACCTCCCTCAAAGCCGGCGAGGCATTGGCCGTCTTCATGCAGTTCCCCGCCCCTCCCGAGGCCACCAAGGAAGTCACCTTCCAGCTCCCCACCTTCGCCTCCGCCCCCCTCCAGATCACCGGCTGAGCCCGCCCATGACCCGCGCACGCACGACGCTCACCCTCACCGCCACCCTCCTCCTCACCCTCACCACCCCCGCCCACGCCACCGACGACCCCAGCGTCCCCCCCGGCACCGAACCCTCCGCCTCCGCCCCCGTCCAGGTCGACCCCAACGACCCCGACCTCAAGCTCCCGCAGGGGGGGACCCTCGCCACCCCCAAGGTGCTCGACATCAAGCAGGTCGTCGAGGACCAGACCGGCGACGAACGCCGGGAGGACACGAACGCGGACGTCAAGTTCGCGCTCCAGGCGGAGGTCCTCTTCGGCAGGGACAGCTCGAAGATCACCCCCACGTCGAGATCCCGCATCGCGGCGATCGCCGGGGAGATCAAGAAGCAGAACGCGACCCGCATCAGAGTCTTCGGCTTCACCGACGACCTGGGCTCCTCGGCGCACGGCGACGTCCTCTCCCGCCAGCGCGCGAACGCCGTACAGGCGGTCCTCGACGACGAGTTGAACGACCCGAACCTCACGTTCGACGTCCGGGGCTACGGCGAGCAGTACCCCATCGCGGACAACGCGACGGAACAGGGCCGCAAGAAGAACCGCCGCGTGGAGATCACGTTCCCGAGGGAGGGCTGAGGGACGGGCACAGGGCCCGAAGGCCGCCGTCCCTCAGGCCACACCCACCACCTCCACCCGGACCCCCGCCACGACCCCCCACCCGGCCATCACCCCCGCCTCCGCCTCCAGCACATGCCGGGCCCGCACCCGAGGCAGCCCCAGCCGCCCCGGAACCATCGTCCGCACGGCCAGCACCCTCAAGTCCCCGGACAGATAAGCCACATCGATGGCCATCCGCATCCGGAACGTATGAATCCCGGAAGCGGGGGACAACAGCAACGCCCCTTCGACGGACGACCGCCCGAGCAACCCCTTCGTACGGGCCCGGTACGACGAGGCGACCTCCAACGGCACCGACGTCGAAGACACCCCGTGCACGACCAGCACCCCGCGCCCGTCCCGCCAGCGTCCCATCACACGCCTCCCGATAAGGAGTTGTAGCCACCCGGCCCTCTGGATAGTAAGTCCCCATGACGATCAGCCTCGGTGCCATCCTCCGCCCCCAACTCCCCCCGGAACGCCTCAAGCAGGCCGTACGCCTGGCCGACGAGGCGGGACTGGACGAACTCTGGCTGTGGGAGGACTGCTTCCTCCAGGGCGGCCTCACCGCGGCGGCGGCGGCACTCGCCTGGACGGACCGCGTCCGCATCGGCGTGGGCCTCCTCCCGGTCCCGCTCAGGAACGTCGCGCTGACGGCGATGGAGACGGCGGCCCTGCACCGCATGTTCCCGGGCCGCCTGTCGCTGGCGATCGGCCACGGCGTCCAGGACTGGATGGCCCAGGTGGGCGCCCGCCCCGACTCCCCGCTGACGCTCCTGACCGAGTACACCGGCGCCCTGCGCGCCCTCCTGGACGGCGAACGCGTCACCCGCAAGGGCGTGTACGTCACCCTGGACGACGTGACCCTCGGCTGGCCCCCGCAGACCCCCGCCGAGATCCTGGTCGGCGGCGTCGGCCCCCGCACCCTGCGCCTCGCGGGCCGGATCGCCGACGGCACCGTACTGAACGAGTCGGCCACCCCGGACCGCGTACGCGAGATCCGCGCCGCCGCGAAGACCCCGCACCGCATCGTCGTGTACGTCTTCGCCGCGACCGGCCCCGACGCGGCCCCGCGCCTCGCCCGCGAGCTGGAACACCTCGGCCTGACGGGAGTGGGCGTCGCCGGGGACGCGGAGACGGTGGCGGCGGAGGTACGCCGGTACGCCGAGGCGGGCGCCGACAGCGTCGTACTCCTCCCGACACCGGACGAGCCGGACCCGGAGGGGTTCCTGAGGTTCGCGGCGCGGGAGGTACGCCCCCTCGTGGCATAAGACCGACCGGTCCGAGCGCACAAGAAAATCAGCGGCACCCCCACCCACCCCCTTGCCACCATCCCCGTATGACCGACGAAGCCACCTACGCATCCCTCGTCGCCGAAGCCGACTCCGCCCCCACCGACGGCTGGGACTTCTCCTGGTTCGAGGGCCGCGCCACCGAGGCGCGGCCCTCCTGGGGCTACGCCCTCTCCCTCGCCGCCCGCCTCGACGCCGCCGATGCCGCGCTGGACCTGGACACCGGGGGAGGGGAGGTCATGGAGTTCGCCCTGTCCCGTACGACGACCCCGCCCCGCGTCCTCGCGGCGACCGAGGCATGGCCCCCGAACGCGGCCAGGGCGACCCAACTCCTGCGCCCCCGCGGCGTCGTGGTCGTACGCCCCGGCGAGGACGGCGAACTCCCCTTCCCCGACGCCGCGTTCGACCTCGTCTCCAGCCGTCACCCGGTACGCCCGCACTGGGCGGAGATCGCCCGCGTGCTCACCCCGGGCGGCACGTACTTCGCCCAACACGTGGGCCACCGCAGCGTGTTCGAGCTGGTGGAGGAGTTCCTCGGCCCGCTCCCGGACGAGGTCAGCCGCGACCGGCACCCGGACGTCGAGACGGAGGCGGCGCGCAGAGCGGGGCTGGAGATCACCGACCTCAGGATGGAGCGCCTGCGGATGGAGTTCCACGACATCGGCGCGGTCGTCCACTTCCTGCGCAAGGTCGTCTGGATGGTCCCCGGCTTCACGTCCGCCCGGTACGAGACGGAACTGAGGGCGCTGCACGGCCGTATCACCGCCGAGGGCCCCTTCGTGGCGTACAGCGCGCGGCACCTGATCGAGGCGCGCAGGCCGGTCGCCGGATAAATGGCCGGGAACCGTCGCCGCGCCTCCCCGATCTCCACAGGGTTTCCACATCGTTATCGCGAACAGGTGCCCCGACCCCCCGGCATCACGTAGATTCGGCCACGGCAATTCGCGCGAGCAAAGCTGCGTGGGCGTCATCGCGCAGTGGAGGGGACCGCGCGGTGACGCCTCCGTCAAGAAGACGCCGCACGCCGCGTTCCCCCGTGCGAGGGACCCCCGTACACCCGCGTTTTCCGGCCACGAAACCCCCGTGAACAGGGCTTCCACCCCCGGATCGGCGTCGCCACCCAACTCCGGAGAGTAATAATTTCGCGTCGATGTGCGCAACATCCCTCACGAAGGGTTATGGTGGAAACCCCCCCTCGGGCCGGTCCGTATCCCCCCCACGGACCGGCCCGTTTTATTGAGCAGGATCGGGGGGCGTGCTGGATCGAGGGGCGGCCGATCCGAAGTCTTTTAGGGGCGCGGGGAACTGCGCGAGCAACCACGACGCACCCGCAGACGCACAACTAAGCACCCCTACCCCTTAGATTAGGCGCCCAATCCCCGGCCCAACTCCCAGTAGGGGTAAGCTCCCCGCCTGCGGGGACCGCCGTCGAGGAGGGGCTGAACATCACGTGATCCTGCGCGACAAACTGCGCGGCCTGCTGGTCAGGCTCTACGCGCGCCGGGTGGAAGGCCACCTCGACCACACCCAGGTGCCCAAGCACATCGGCGTCATCATGGACGGCAACCGCCGCTGGGCGAAGGCGGCGGGTTCGAGCACCGTCCACGGCCACCGCGCCGGCGCCGACAACATGTCCGAGTTCCTCGGCTGGTGCGCCGAGACGGATGTGAAGGTCGTCACGTTCTGGCTCCTGTCGACGGACAACTTCGACCGCCCGAAGGACGAACTGGTCCCGCTCCTCGGCATCATCGAGGACGTCGTCCGGACGCTCGCCTCGGACGGCCGCTGGCGGGTCCACCACGTCGGCACGAAGGACCTGCTGCCGGACCAGATGCAGCTCACGCTGAAAGAGGCGGAGCAGGCGACCGAGGACGTCGACGGAATACTGGTGAACGTCGCGATCGGCTACGGCGGCCGGCAGGAGATCGCCGACGCCGTCCGCTCGATGCTCCAGGACGCGCAGGACAGGGGCGTCTCGATGGACGACCTCGCCGAGTCCGTGGACATCGACATGATCGGCCGCCACCTCTACACGAGCGACCAGCCGGACCCCGACCTCGTCATCCGTACCAGCGGCGAACAGCGGCTGTCCGGGTTCATGCTGTGGCAGACCGCGCACTCCGAGTACTACTTCTGCGACGTGTTCTGGCCCGCCTTCCGCAAGGTCGACTTCCTGCGCGCCCTGCGCGACTACGCGGCCCGCCACCGCCGCTTCGGCGGCTGACCAAGGCCGACCGGCAACCGGTTTCGAAGCCTCCCACCACACACGTAACAAGCTGTTCACCAGGACGCCGTGCTTCGCCATGGCATGACGGCGCAAATTAGAGGGCATAAGCCAAGCAGGTCGACACCCGACCCACGGGTGTCGGATCTCAGCGGACGGCACGGGGCCGTCCGCCCGGGAGGCCCTTTGCACCAGCACGACCGTGCGGTCACGGCACGGACGCAGCAGTGGAGGGCCGGTTCTCGGCCCGTGCAAACGGGTCTCGGACCGGTCCAGCTCCACTCCGTCGCTCCCCGACCTCTTCCGAGGGGGTACGTCCTTCCGTGGTGACCAGCACAAAGCGCCACAAGTCCGACCGGCGCACCTATGTTCTCGACACCAGCGTCCTGCTGGCCGACCCGTCCGCGATGGCCCGATTCGAGGAGCACGAAGTCGTGCTCCCGATCGTGGTGGTGACCGAACTGGAGGCCAAGCGGCACCATCCCGAACTCGGTTACTTCGCCCGGCAGGCCCTGCGCCAGCTGGACGACTACCGGGTGAAGTTCGGCCGCCTGGACGCGCCCATCCCGATCGGGGAACTGGGCGGCTCGATCCGTGTCGAGCTCAACCACTCGGACCCCAGCATCCTGCCCAGCGGGTACCGGCTGGGGGACAACGACACCCGCATCCTGGCGGTCGCGCGCAACCTCCAGGCCGAGGGGTACGACGTCACCGTCGTCTCGAAGGACCTGCCGCTGCGCATCAAGGCGTCCTCGGTCGGCCTCATCGCCGAGGAGTACCGCGCCGAGCTCGCCATCACGGACTCCTCCGGCTGGACCGGCATGTCCGAACTGACGCTGCCGGGCGACCAGGTGGACGTCCTCTTCGAGGAGGGCCATGTGTACGTCCCGGAGGCCGCGAACCTCCCCGTGCACACCGGCCTCACCCTCCAGTCCGAGCGCGGCAAGGCCCTCGGCCGGGTCACCCCCGAGGGCAACATCCGCCTCGTACGCGGCGACCGGGAGGCGTTCGGCATCAAGGGCCGCAGCGCCGAGCAGCGCATCGCGCTGGACCTGCTGCTCGACCCGGACGTCGGGATCGTGTCGATGGGCGGCCGGGCCGGCACCGGCAAGTCCGCGCTCGCCCTGTGTGCGGGCCTGGAGGCGGTCCTGGAGCGCCGCCAGCACAAGAAGGTGATGGTCTTCCGCCCGCTGTACGCGGTCGGCGGGCAGGAGCTCGGCTATCTCCCCGGCTCCGAGGCCGAGAAGATGAGCCCGTGGGCGCAGGCCGTCTTCGACACGCTGTCGGCCGTCACGAGCCGCGAGGTCATCGAGGAGGTGACCGCGCGCGGGATGCTCGAAGTGCTCCCCCTGACCCACATCCGGGGCCGCTCCCTGCACGACGCGTTCGTCATCGTCGACGAGGCCCAGTCCCTGGAGCGGAACGTCCTGCTGACGGTCCTCTCCCGGATCGGCGCCAACTCCCGCGTCGTCCTCACCCACGACGTCGCCCAGCGCGACAACCTCCGGGTGGGGCGGTACGACGGGGTCGTGGCCGTCGTCGAGAAGCTGAAGGGACATCCGCTCTTCGCGCACGTCACCCTCACCCGCTCCGAGCGCTCCCAGATCGCCGCACTCGTGACCGAAATGCTGGAGGACGGCCAGATCTGACCCGCTTTCGACAGCAGTCCGGCGCCGTTCCGCAAAGGCCGAGAGCCTAGCGGGACGGCGCCGCCGTGTGTGAGCGTTCGCCGAAATCCCTTGCCCCACAGGCGATGTGAGCTTTCACACCCAACTCGGAATTGTCATCGGCGGCTTGTTACGGCAGAGTCTCGGTTCTGTCAGGCCCCGCGTACGACACAGCTGTACCCCCAGCGGTTCAGCGCCCCAAACTTCACATACGACGTCGTACGCCGCCCGATTACCAGAAGGCGCCCCCTTTCACGGGAGCGCCGGTGGGCCAGCGCTTCCCGTGACCCTTATTCGGAGGCCAGTGCCAAGGGGCACGATCGCGTCCGCCAGGGTCACCGAAGCGGGCGATGCTGGAAGGAAACCGTGTGAGCCGGGTCTCGGTCCGTGGGTTCGCAGTGGCTTCGGCCACCGCGGTCACCGCCGTCGGAAGTGTCGTGGGCGTTGCCTCGGGCAGCGTCGCCGCGCCGCAGAGCAACGATGCGCAGACGACGGCGGACGACGCCATTCTCCTCGCGGACATCCCCGTGGGGCAGCAGGCGGAGATCCAGACCGCCTCCCTGACGCAGCAGGCCGCCTACCAGGCCATGGCCGCGGACGAGAGCGCGAAGAAGGGCGCCGAGGAGGCAGCCCGCAAGGCCGCCGCCGAGGTCGCCATCGCCAAGAAGGAGGCCGCCGAAGAGGCGGCGAAGGCCAAGGCTGAAGCCGAGGCCAAGGCGAAGGCCGCCAAGGGCGACTTCCCGGTCCTCAGCTCCTACTCCATCTCGGACATCCAGTCGATGGCCCGCCAGATGGTCGCCGGCGGCCAGTGGCAGTGCTTCTCGAACATCGTCGACCACGAGTCGAGCTGGAACTACCGCGCGGTCAACGCCTCCTCGGGCGCGTACGGCCTGTTCCAGGCGCTCCCCGGCTCCAAGATGTCCTCGGTCGGCTCCGACTGGCAGACGAACCCCGCGACGCAGATCAAGTGGGGCCTGAACTACATGAACGAGCGCTACGGCAGTCCCTGCGACGCGTGGTCGTTCTGGCAGGCCAACAACTGGTACTAGACCCACCGGTCTCTCAACCTTCTTCAGCCCCTCCCCGTCCTCAGGGGAGGGGCTGTCGCCCTGTACGGTCTCCTTCGACGCGACTCCCGGGGAGGAGTGGTGGCTGGAACCGGGAGGACCCGGGAAACCCGGGAAACCGGGGCAAAGGGACGGACACGGATCATGTCGCGAGTGCCAGGGTGGCTCGGCCGGCTCGGCGCCGGTCTCACCGAGATCGGCGAGCGGCTCGACGAGCGGCGCGCGGAGGTCGAGCGGGACGGGGGAGTGCTGGACGAGCCGAAGCCGGAGCCCCGCGCGAAGCCGACGGCACCGGACACCGCGCCGGACGACCCGGAGCCGTACGCCGCTCCGCGCCCCGTGCGCCGTCGTACCCGGCCGCCCGTCCCCCGTACCGACCCCGCGCATGCCGTCCCCTGGGGGGTGCGGGTCGCCGCCGAGGCCGGCTGGCGGCTGCTCGTGCTCGCCGGGACCGTGTGGATCCTCATGCGGGTCATCAGCGCGGTGCAGCTCGTCGTCTTCGCCTTCGTCATCGGCCTGTTGCTCACCGCGCTGCTGGAGCCCGCCGTCGCCGCGCTCAAGCGGCGGGGGGTGCCGCGCGGGCTCGCGACCTCCCTCACCGCCGTCCTCGGCTTCGTCGTCATCGGGCTGCTCGGGTGGTTCGTCACCTGGCAGGTGATGGAGAACATCGACGACCTGTCCAACCAGATCCAGTCCGGCATCGACGACCTGCGGCGCTGGCTCCTCGACAGCCCCTTCCACGTCACCGACAAACAGATCAACGCGATCGCCAAGAACCTCCGTGACGCGGTCGGCGACAACGCGGACGAGATCACGTCGGCGGGCCTCGAAGGCGTGACGGTCATCGTCGAGCTGCTGACCGGCATCCTCCTCGCCGCCTTCTCCACCCTGTTCCTGCTCTACGACGGCCGCCGCATCTGGGAGTGGACCCTCAAGCTCGTCCCCGCGGCGGCCCGCGAGGGCGTCGCCGGCGCCGGTCCCCGCGCGTGGGCGACCCTCACGGCGTACGTCCGGGGCACGGTCGTGGTCGCCCTCATCGACGCCATCTTCATCGGCCTCGGCATCTACTTCCTCGACGTCCCCATGGCCGTCCCGCTGGCCGTGTTCATCTTCCTGTTCTCCTTCATCCCGCTGGTCGGCGCGGTGGCCTCCGGCGCCCTCGCGGTCCTGGTCGCCCTGGTCACGCAGGGCCCCTTCACGGCCGTCATGACCCTCGCCGTGGTCCTCGCCGTCCAGCAGATCGAGGGCCACATCCTCCAGCCCTTCATCCTCGGCCGCGCGGTCAGCGTCCACCCCCTCGCGGTCGTCCTCTCCGTCGCGGCGGGCGGCATGGTCGCGGGCATCGGGGGAGCGGTGGTCGCGGTGCCGCTGGTGGCGGTGACGAACACGGTCGTCGGCTACCTGCGGCGGTACGCGAGCGAACAGGCGGAGCTGGAGGCGGAGTTCGAGGCGGAGTTGGAGGAGGGGCCCGCTCAACAGGGCTGAGCGGGGTCGTCGTACGGCGCAGCCCCCGGCAACTCCCGCCCCAGCCTCGCCAGCGGCGACAGCGCCATCACCACCGGTGAGAGCAGCATCGCCGCAGCCGTCACCAGCAGACCGGTCCGCAGCCCCCACGCCTCCGCGAGGAACCCTCCGGTGAGCGAGCCGAGCGGGGCGAGCCCCATCCCGACGAACGTGATCGTCGCGGCGACCCGGCCCTGCATCGCGTCCGGGGTGACGGACTGGCGTACGGCCATGACGGTGACGTTCACGAGCTGTCCGCCGAGGCCGAGGACGAAACCGGCCGCGACGAGTACGGGGACCGTCGCGGCGGAGGAGCCGTGCAGCGCGGGTACGCACAGGAAGGCGCCGTCGCCGAGGGCCGCCGCGCACACGAGTACGGGGCCGTGACCGAACCGGGGCGGGAGGCGGGCGGCGAGCAGGGAACCCAGCAGCGCGCCCGGCCCCGGCGCGGCGAGGACCAGCCCGATCACCGTCCCCGAGAGGTGGAGTTCTCTCGGCAGGAACAGGAGGTGGACGGTCGTCGCCGCGGCGAAGGAGAACTGGAACGCGGCCGAGGCGAGGCAGACCGTTCGCAGGATGGTGTCGTGGACGACGAACCGCAGACCCGCACGGACCCCGCCGGGCCGGCCGGGGATCGGCTCGGCCCGGCGTATCCGCCGGATCGACAGGAACGACAGCGCGAAGAACACCGAGCTGAGGGCTAAGGCGACCGGAGCCGTCAGCAGCGAGACCGCCGAACTTCCCAGCGCCGGGCCCCCGATCTGCGCCGCGGACCGACTGCCTTCGAGCGCGCTGTTGCCCCGCACGAGTCGGCCGCGTTCCACCAGCCGTACGAGCGACGCCTGATACGCCACGTCGAAGAACACGGACAGCGTTCCGACGACGAAGGCGAGCACGAACAGACCGGGCATCCCGAGCCACCCGAAGAGACCGGCGAGCGCGGCGGCCCCCAGCGCCAGCGCGCGGCCCGCGTCGGTGAGCGCCATCGTCGTACGGGTTCGCCACCGGTCCACCCACGCGCCGGCGAGGAGCGCGAACAGGAGGACCGGGACCTGGCCGGCGGCTCGCAGGGCGCCCAACTGTCCGGCGCCGGCGTCCAGCGCGAGGACGGCGAGCAGGGGCAGGATCACGAGGGTCGCGTGCTCGGCGAGCTGGGAGGAGGTCTGGCCGAGCCAGAGACCGCGGAAGTCGGGGTTGCGCCAGAGGCTCATCGGCGATGGTCCCGCCCCGGGGAGGGCGGCGGCAACCAGATTTCGCCCTCCCGGAATCCCTTCCGCCGACCGCCTGGCCCGCCTCGCCGCGGCTGTGAGAACCCTGTTGCGGACCTGTGACAACCCTCCCTGACCTGCGGGAACAACCCCCAGCTCAGGGCCTACACACTCCGCGTATACACACCACGTATACACCGCATGTACAGTCCTCCCCATGTCCATCGGTCACACCCTCCTGGGACTCCTGGAGTCCGGACCCCGTCACGGTTACGACCTGAAGCGGGCGTTCGACGAGAAGTTCGGTCACGACCGGCCGCTGCACTACGGCCAGGTCTACTCGACGATGTCGCGGCTGCTGAAGAACGGCCTCGTGGAGGTCGACGGCATCGAGGCCGGCGACGGCCCCGAGCGGAAGCGGTACGCGATCACCGGCGCCGGCGTCACGGACGTCGAGCGCTGGCTGGCGACGCCGGAGAAGCCGGAGCCGTACCTCCAGTCGACGCTCTACACGAAGGTCGTCCTCGCACTGCTGACGCACCGCGACGCGGGCGACATCCTCGACACGCAGCGCTCGGAGCACCTGCGCGGCATGCGCATCCTCACCGACCGCAAGCGCAAGGGCGACCTCGCGGACCAACTCATCTGCGACCACGCCCTGTTCCACCTGGAAGCGGACCTGCGCTGGCTCGAACTCACCGCCGCGAGGCTGGAGAAGCTCCGCGAGGCAGTGACCCGATGACCCCGACCACCCGACCGACCCCGATACCAAGGACGGTGGCCCCGTGACCGCTCCCGCCGGCTCCCTCCTCACCGCCGAGGACCTCCGCAAGGCGTACGGCCCCACCCTCGCGCTCGACGGCGCCGAGTTCTCCATCCACCCCGGCGAGGTCGTCGCCGTCATGGGCCCCTCGGGGTCGGGGAAGTCGACGCTGCTGCACTGCCTCGCCGGGATCGTGACGCCCGACTCGGGGTCGATCATGTACGACGGCCAGGAGATGGCGACGATGAACGACGCCCGCCGCAGCGCCCTGCGCCGCTCGGAGTTCGGGTTCGTGTTCCAGTTCGGCCAGCTCGTACCGGAGTTGACCTGCGTCGAGAACGTCGCCCTGCCGCTGCGGCTGAACGGCACGTCCCGCAAGGCCGCCGAGAAGACGGCGCTGGGCTGGATGGAGCGCCTTGAGGTGGACGACCTGTCCCGCAAGCGCCCCGGCGAGATCTCCGGCGGCCAGGGCCAACGCGTCGCGGTGGCACGGTCGTTGGTGACGAGCCCGCGTGTCCTGTTCGCCGACGAGCCGACCGGCGCGCTCGACTCCCTGAACGGCGAGCGCGTGATGGAGCTGCTGACGGAGGCGGCCCGCACGACGGGCGCGGCCGTCGTCCTGGTCACCCACGAGGCCCGCGTCGCCGCCTACTCGGACCGCGAGATCGTCGTCCGGGACGGCAAGTCGAGGGACATGGAGCGCGTCGTATGAGGAGCACGAGATCGTGGTCCCGGGACCTCGGCATGGGGATGCGGTTCGCGTTCGCCGGGGGCCGCGAGGGCTGGTCGAGGGCGCTGCTGACGGCCATGGGCGTGGGCCTCGGCGTCGCGCTGCTGCTGCTCGCGGCGGCCGTCCCGGGTGCGTTGAGCGCGCGGGACGCGCGGGACGCCGCGCGCTCGGACTGGTCGTACGACTCCGGGACCGAGCCGAAGAAGGGTGACGACACCGTCCTGGTGATCCGCGCCGACACGACGTTCCGCGACAAGGCGGTGCGCGGACGCCTGGTCGAGCCGGAGGGTCCGCGCGCTCCGCTGCCGCCCGGCGTGAAGGAGTACCCGAAGACCGGCGCGATGGTCGTCTCGCCGAAGCTGAGGGAACTCCTCGACTCCGGTTCGGGCAAGCTGCTGCGCGAGCGGCTGCCGTACGACATCGTGGGGACGATCGGCGACCAAGGCATCGTCGGTTCCCAGGAGTTGTCGTTCTACGCGGCCGTGCCGAACCTCGCGGAAAAGGCCCCCGATACCCAGGTCATGCGGTTGGACAAGTGGGGACGGACCGGCAAGCCGCCGTCCCAGGCGCCCGATCCGATCCTCGTCCTGCTCACCGTCATCGTGATCGTCGTGCTGCTCATGCCGGTCGGCGTGTTCATCTCGGCGGCCGTCCGCATCGGCGGCGAGCGGCGTGACAAACGGCTCGCGGCGCTGCGGCTCGTGGGGTCGGACGGGTTGATGACGCGGCGGATCGCGGCCGGCGAGGCGCTCGCGGGAGCGCTCCTCGGACTCGTGCTCGGCGCCGCGTTCTTCCTGATGGGCCGTCAACTGGCGGGCGAGATGGAGATGATGGACGTCAGCGTGCAGGCGCGCGACCTGGTCCCCTCGCCGCTGCTGACGCTGCTGGTGGTCGTCGCGGTGCCCGCCGCGGCCGTCGGCGTCACCCTGTTCACGCTGCGCGGCGTCGTCATCGAACCGCTCGGCGTGGTGCGTACGGCGCGTCCCTCGCGGCGCCGGCTGTGGTGGCGGCTGCTGCTGCCGATCGCCGGAGCCGGACTGCTCTACCCGATGATGGGCCAGGGCCGCGACGGAGGCACCTTCAACGAGTACCTCGTCGTCGGCGGCGTCCTCCTGCTGCTGGTCGGCGTCACCGCGCTGCTGCCGTGGCTGGTCGAGACGGTCGTCGCCCGGCTCGGTTCGGGCGGGGTGTCCTGGCAACTGGCCGTACGACGGCTCCAGTTGAGCAGCGGTACGGCGGCCCGGATGGTCAACGGGGTGGCCGTCGCGGTGGCCGGCGCGATCGCGCTCCAGATGCTGTTCGCCGGAGTGAGCGGTCAGTACACCGAGTCGACGGGAAAGGACACGACCCGCGCGGGGATGCAGGTGTCGGCGCAGTTCGACCAACTCGTCGACTACGAGACCGCGTTCGGCAAGACCGAGGGTGTGCGGCGGGCCTCCGCGCTCGCCACGGTCTACGTCGGTAACCGGGCGTACTTCAAGCCCGAGAACCAAAGCGGCCGTTACCTCCGGGCGACGATCGGGAGCTGCGAGAGCCTGAAGGAGGTCGCCCAACTGCCGACCTGTAAGGACGGGGACGTCTTCCGGATCGGCAGGGAGGACGGGACCTACGAGAGCTCCGACTACGACGTGGGCGGCAAGGACCAGGGCCTCCTCAAGGCGGGCAGCACGCTCTACTACAACGTGGACGACAACAGCGACGAGACGGCGCCGTGGACCGTGCCGAGCGGCGTGAAGCCCGCGCGGACCATCGACGACCCCACGGGGGACCGGCGCTACGGGGTGCTGATCACCCCGAAGGCCACGCCGAAGGGGATGGCGAAAGCCGCGTGGGGCAGCGTCTACCTCAGCCTCGACGACTCCGTCCCCGACGCGGCCGACTTCGTCCGCAACACGGCGGCCCGCCTCGACCCGGCGTCCGACCCGATGATGTGGCACGACACCAAGGTGTCCGAGGAGTACGACAAGATCCGTACGGGTCTGCTGGTCGGCGCGGCCTGCGTCCTCGGCCTGATCGGCGCGAGCCTGCTGGTCTCGCAGCTCGAACAGCTGCGTGAGCGGCGGAAGTTGCTCTCCGCGCTGGTCGCCTTCGGCACCCGGCGCCGGACCCTCTCCCTGTCCGTGCTGTGGCAGACGATGGTCCCGATCGCCCTCGGCCTGATCCTCGCCGCCGTCATCGGCATCGCACTCGGCGCGATCCTGCTCCGCATGACGAGCGAGAGCATCCACGTCGACTGGGCCGGAGCTCTCACGATGACCGGTATCGCGGCGGGGGTCGTCCTGCTGGTGACCCTGCTGAGCCTGCCGCCGCTGCTGAAGCTGCTGCGGCCGGACGGACTGCGCACGGAGTAGCGACTCCGGTTCCCCGTCGGCGCCTTGGGTGAGGGGGACCGGTACCGGGCGGCGTGGGGAAACAGGGCCGCCCTCGGGCGAGCGGGCCGTGGGGGCCTGCTCGCCCGACTCCCTTCCACGGCACGGCTTTTCACGGCCCGGTCTGCGAAGCCCCGACCGTCCGCACCGGCAACGCCCGCAGCGACTCCCGCAACGCCGCCGCCAGTTCGCGGTACTCGCCCGCCCGCGCCGCCCCCGTCCGCGTTACGAGGGCGATCCGCCGCGAGGGCGCCGGAGCCGCGAACGCCGACACCAGCAGATGCGGGCTGCGCGCCGTCTCCACCGTCACCGCCGTACTCGGCAGCAGCGTGCAGCCGAGGCCGCCCGCGACGAGCTGGACGAGGGTGGAGAGGCCGGCGGCCGTCGTCGTGACCGGGGTGTCGCCCCGGCCGGCTTCGCGGCAGATGTCGAGGGCCTGATCCCTCAAGCAGTGCCCCTCGTCGAGAAGAAGGAGGTTCAGCTCCCTCAACTTCTCCCGGGGGACGTCCCGTTGGCCGCCGAGGGGATGGTCCAGCGGAGTCACCAGGACGAAGTCCTCGTCGAACAGCGGGAGTTCGACGACGCCCGACACGCCCAGCGGGATCGCGAGCAGCAGCAGGTCCAGGCGGCCCGTCGTGAGGCCGTCCAGGAGACTCGTCGTCTGCTCCTCGTGGACCTGGAGGTCCAGCGCCGGGTAGCGGCCGTGCACCAGGTCGATGACCGTGGGCAGCAGGTACGGCGCGACGGTCGGGATCACCCCGAGGCGCAGCGCCCCCGTGAACGGCGCGCGCACCGCCTCCGCCTCCTCCAGCAGCGACCCGACCTCCGCGAGCACCGCCCGCGCCCGCACCGCGATGCGCTCGCCCGCCGGGGAGAGCAGCACCTTGCGCGTCGTCCGCTCCAGGAGCGTCACCTCCAGAGCCTCCTCCAGCGCGGCCACCGCCCCCGACAGCGCGGGCTGGCTCATGCCGATCGCCGCCGCCGCGTCCCGGAAGTGCAGGTGCTCGGCGACTGCGGCGAACGCCCTCAGCTGAGCGAGACTGGGCTGGCGCCTTCTGGCCCCGGCATTACCCACGGTCACTGATAACCACCTCCGATCAACACTCCCGAGTGTAGCTATTTCCGTAATTAATGCACCTTGTGCAAGCATCTGCGTCGTCCGACCCCCTCGACCCTCTCGCTACAAGGAGCGCTCATGCTCACTGTCGGTGACAAGTTCCCCGAGTTCGAACTGACCGCCTGTGTCTCGCTGGAGAAGGGGAAGGAGTTCGAGACGGTCCACCACAAGTCGTACGAGGGAAAGTGGCTGGTCGTCTTCGCGTGGCCCAAGGACTTCACCTTCGTGTGCCCCACCGAGATCGCCGCGTTCGGCAGGCTGAACGACGACTTCGCCGACCGTGACGCCCAGATCCTCGGCTTCTCCGGCGACTCCGAGTTCGTCCACCACGCCTGGCGCAAGGACCACGACGACCTGCGCGACCTGCCGTTCCCGATGCTGGCGGACTCCCGGCACGAGCTGATGCGCGACCTCGGCATCGAGGGCGAGGACGGCTTCGCCCAGCGCGCCGTCTTCATCGTGGACCCCAACAAGGAGATCCAGTTCACGATGGTCACCGCCGGGTCCGTCGGCCGGAACCCCAAGGAGGTGCTGCGCGTGCTGGACGCCCTCCAGACCGACGAGCTGTGCCCCTGCAACTGGACCAAGGGCGAGGCGACCCTCGACCCCACCAAACTCCTGGCGGGTGAGTGACGTTGAGTCTCGACGCCCTCAAGTCCCGGATACCCGACTACGCCAAGGACCTCCGCCTCAACCTGAGTTCGGTCATCGCCAACTCCGAACTCCCGCCGCAGCAGCTGTGGGGCACGGTCCTGGCGACGGCCATCGCCTCCCGCTCACCCGTCGTCCTGCGTGAACTCGCCCCGGACGCGCGGGAGATGCTGTCGCCGGAGGCGTACCGGGCCGCGAAGTCGGCCGCCGCGGTCATGGCGATGAACAACGTCTTCTACCGCACCCGGCACCTGCTCTCGGACCACGAGTACGGCAACCTCCGCGCGGGCCTGCGCATGAACATCATCGGCAACCCCGGCGTCGAGAAGGTCGACTTCGAGCTGTGGTCGTTCGCGGTGTCGGCGATCAACGCGTGCGGGGCGTGTCTGGACTCGCACGAACAGGTGTTGCGGAAGGCGGGAGTCGACCGCGAGGTGATCCAGGAGGCGTTCAAGATCGCCTCGGTGATCCAGGCGGTCGGGGTCACGCTGGAGGCGGAGGAGATTCTCGGGGACTGACATACGCGTACGGCGGCCCCGCTGAGCGGGGCCGCCGTAGTGCGTTGGCGCCGACGGCCCAGCTCCCCTCACCGCCAGGAGGGTTACGCCCCGTCCCGGAACCCCGATCCCGACCCTGAACCGGACCCCCCCGGCGGCCTCCCCCTGCGCGGCAGCGGCCCCGCACCCCCCGGCAACCTCCCCGCCTCCTGCAACGCCTTCCGCAACAGGAACTCGATCTGCGCGTTGGCGGACCGCAGTTCGTCACCGGCCCACCGGGCCAGCGCGTCGTAGACGGACGGGTCCAGCCGCAGCAGGACCTGCTTGCGCTGCGGCCGACGCTCGCCGGGAGAGGGGGAGGAGGTCACTGGTAGAGGGTCCCGGTGTTGAGGACGGGCTGGGGCGCGCGGTCCCCGCAGAGGACCACCATCAGGTTGGACACCATCGCCGCCTTGCGCTCGTTGTCGAGTTCCACGATGTCCTGCTCGGTGATGCGGGCGAGCGCCGCCTCGACCATGCCCACCGCGCCGTCGACGATCTCGCGCCGGGCCGCGACGACCGCGCCCGCCTGCTGCCGCTGAAGCATCGCGGAGGCGATCTCAGGAGCGTACGCGAGATGCGTGAAGCGCGACTCGATGATCTGGACACCGGCGGTGTCGACGCGCTCGCGCAGTTCGACGGCCAGCTTCTCGGTGATCTCCTCGGCGTTGCCGCGCAGGGAGAGACCGCCCTCGTCGTGGGCGTCGTAGGGGTACTCGATGGCGATGTGCCGGACGGCCGCCTCGGTCTGCGTGGAGACGAACTCCAGGTAGTTGTCGACCTCGAAGCTCGCCTGAGCGGTGTCCTCGACCCGCCACACGACGACGGCGGCCAGCTCGATGGGGTTGCCGTACGCGTCGTTGACCTTCAGCACGGGCGTCTCGTGATTGCGCACCCGCGTCGAGATCTTCGCGCGGGACGAGAACGGGTTCACCCACCGCAGCCCGTCGTCCCGCAGCGTCCCCCGGTACCGCCCGAAGAGCTGCACGACCCGCGCCTCACCCGGCGCGATCATGTTGAGCCCGGTGAGGACGAAGAGCGCGACGACGGCGACGACGATGCCGCCGGTGATGAGGACGGCCTTGGCGGCGACGGCCGTGACGGCGGCGGCCGAGATCGCCGCGCCGATGCCGCCGAACAGCCCGAGGAGCCCGAGCGACAGGGCGAGCCCGCCGCCGACGCTGTGCGCCGGGAACTCTCGTACCGGATTGTCCGTCATGTTCTGTTCGGTCATGGGATGTCCCCCCGAGGTCACTAGCGTTGGTCTAGCTAAGTGATATCACTTTTTCGGCTCACGGCAACCCTTGGGCGTTCGGAAGCGTCGAAAACGTTGGGGAGGAACGGGTGTGCCCCTGGGGCCCGTTGTGCCCGGGTGCTCATTCTCACGCCCGTAAGAGTCCGCATCGGCGGACCTTTGTCATAGAGAGCGATGTTAGTTTTCTGAGCTGACCTGCCCACCGGGGCTGATCTGCCTCACGGGCACTGGAGTGACTGCCGAGAAGGAAGCGGAGCGAGCGGACTCATGGGACGAGCGGACGACAGACGTGCGCGACAGCGCGGTGGCCGCCGCGCCGCGCCCAGGGAACGCTCGGAGCAGGTGGCCACGGAGCCGCCCGCGGGTCCTTCGTACGAGGCTCCCGGCGCCGCTCCCGGCGGCCCTCCCGGCGCCTCGGAGCCGATACCCGGCGGCCGGGCGGCAGCGCGCCGCGCGGCACAAAAGAACGGTAAGAAAAAGGGTAAGGACGCGACCGGCCCCAAGGGCAAGGACGGCCGTAGCTTCCTGCGCAGGATGTTCACCTGGAAGAAGATCCTGGGGACGTTCCTCGGCGTGTGCCTCCTCGGCATCGGCACCTTCATCGCCGCGTACATGATGATCGACATCCCGGCCGGGAACGCCGACGCGCTCAAGCAGAGCAACGTCATCCGCTACAGCGACGGCACGGTCCTCGCCCGCGACGGCGACCTCAACCGCGAGAACGTCGCCCTCTCCAAGATCCCGAAGGACGTCCAGCGCACCTTCGTCGCCGCCGAGAACAAGACCTTCTACAGCGACTCCGGCATCGACCTCAAGGGCACCGCCCGAGGCATCCTCAACACCATCGCCGGGCGCGGCGCGCAGGGCGGTTCGACCATCACCCAGCAGTACGTCAAGAACTACTACCTCACCCAGGAACAGACGGTCACCCGCAAGCTCCAGGAGATCGTCATCTCCCTGAAGCTGGACCGCCAGAAGTCCAAGGACTACATCCTCGCCGGGTACATCAACACGAGCTACTACGGCCGTGGCGCGTACGGCATCCAGGCGGCGGCCCAGGCGTACTACCGCGTCGACGCGGACCGCCTCAGCGTCGAACAGGGCGCCTACCTCGCCGCCCTCCTCCAGGCCCCCAGCCAGTACGACTGGGCGGCGGCCACCCCGACCGGCAAGAAGCTCGTCCAGGCCCGCTGGAACTACGTCCTGGACAACATGGTCGGCCAGAAGTGGCTGGACAAGACCAAGCGGGACGCGATGACGTTCCCGATCCCGCTCGACCCCAAGCCCGCCGCCGGCAACAAGGGCCAGGTCGGCTACCTCGTCGACGCGGCGAAGAAGGAACTCTCCCGGCAACTCGTCGCCACCGGCCGCGCCGCCAGCAGGTCCGAGGCCGATGCCCTGGTCACCCGGGGCGGCTGGACCATCACCCTCAACATCGACAAGAAGAAGCAGGCGGCGCTCGAAACGTCCGTCAAGGAGCAGCTCACCAGCAAGCTGGACAAGAAGAAACGCTCCGTGGACGGCGACGTCCAGGCCGGGGCCGCATCCGTCGACCCGAAGACCGGGAAGGTCCTCGCGATGTACGGCGGTACGGACTACCTGGAGCACTACCTCAACAACGCGACCCGCACCGACTACCAGCCGGCGTCCACGTTCAAGCCCGTCATCCTCGCCGCCGCCCTCGCGCACGACGCGAAGACACAGGACGGCGACACGATCAACGTGAACTCGATGTACGACGGCACCAGCAAACGCCCGGTCGTCGGCAGTCCGATCGGGTTCGCGCCGGAGAACGAGGACGACCAGGACTACGGCCAGGTCACCGTCCAGACGGCGATGAACAAGTCCATCAACTCGGTGTTCGCCCAGCTCGGTGTGGACGTCGGGATGGACAAGGTGATGGACACCGCCAAGGCGCTGGGCATGGACACCGCCGACCTGAAGGCCGTCCCCGCGCAGACCCTCGGCACCATGGGGGCGAGCCCGCTCCAGATGGCGGGGGTGTACGCCACTCTCGACAACCACGGCAAGAAGGTCACCCCGGCGCTCATCGAGGAGGCCGAGTCCTCCACGATCACCATCAAGCCGAACCCGATCGGCGAACAGGTCATCACCCGCGAGGCCGCCGACACGGTCACGTCCGTCCTGACCGGCGTGGTCGACGACGGTACGGCCAAGACGTCCGTGCGGGACAACCCGAACCGCAACGGGCAGAAGGTCGCGGGCAAGACGGGTACCTCGGACGACAACAAGTCGGCCTGGTTCACGGCCTATACGCCGGACCTGGTGACGTCGGTCGGCCTCTTCGGCGAGTCCGCGAAGCCGCCGCACCCGCAGGTCACGCTGACCGGCGCGACCGGGCTGATCCCCGGCAAGGGCCGTATCAACGGCGGTGGTTACCCGGCGCAGATCTGGGCCGACTACACGTTCGGCGTCTCCTCGAAGGTCTCCAAGTTCGACCTGGAGACCACGCAGGGCGCGGCGGTCCAGCCGACGGTCACGGCCACCCCGTCCCCGAGCCCCTCGCCGAAGCCGAGCAACTCCCCTTCGCCGTCCCCGTCCCCGAGCAAGTCGCCCAGCCCGTCCCCGACCCCGACCCCGACGAACTCCCCGTCGCCGTCGTCGAGTCCGACCCCGAGCAACTCCCCGACCCCGACACCGACGGGCGGGGACACGCTGGGAACGAGCGGGGGGAACCCGTTCGAGCCGAGAGAAGGCCAGTAACAAGAAAGAGGCGCCCAGTACTTGGAAGTACGGGGCGCCTCTTTCTTGCCTGCTGTCAGTTCCTGTTCAGCTCGAACCAGACAACCTTGCCGGTGGAGAGCCGCGTAGCCCCCCACCGCCGGGCCAGCTTGTTGACGAGGTACAGCCCCCGCCCGCCCTCGTCCGTCGCGCGAGCGTTCCGCAGCCGGGGCAACTGCGGTACGTCGTCCCCGACTTCGCAGCGCAGGACGTCGGTCCGCAGCAGCCTCAGCGTCACCGGCCGGGAGGCGTACCGCACCGCGTTGGTGACGACCTCGCTCACCAACAGCTCGACGGAATCGCTGAGTTCCTCAAGTCCCCAGCGAGCCAGCGCCCTTCGCGCGAGCCGCCGCGCACGGCCGGGCGCCGCGTCCTCCGGCTCCAGGAACCAGTACGCGACGTCACTGGGCGCGATCCCGTCGAAGCGCGCGGCGAGCAGCGCGATGTCGTCGTCCCGGTCACCGGGACCGAGCATGTCGAGCACCTCGTCGCACAGCGCTTCGAGCGGCGGCGGATGATCGGGCCCGGTCAGCTGCGCGGTCGCGGCGAGCTTCTCGCGCAGGGCCTCTATCCCGGTCCAGACGTCCCGCAGCCGGGACTCCACGAGCCCGTCGGTGTACAGGAGCAGCGTCCCGCCGGCCGGCGCGTCCAGTTCGACGGCCTCGAAGTCGACTCCCCCGACTCCGATGGGCGCGTTCGGCGGCACCTTGAGGACCTCGGCCCGGCCGCCGAGGTGCAGCAGGACGGGCGGCGGATGACCGGCGTTGGCGACGGTGATGCGGTGCGACACCGGGTCGTACACCGCGTAGAGGCAGGTGGCCATGCGGTCCTGGCCGAGCCGCTGGGCCTGCTCGTCGAGGTGGTGCAGGACCTCCTGGGGCGGCAGGTCGAGCCCGGCCAAGGTCTGGGCGGTCGTACGGAGCTGGCCCATGATCGCGGCGGACGTCATCGAGTGGCCCATGACGTCGCCGACGACGAGGGCGACGCGGCTGCCGGGCAGCGGGATCGCGTCGTACCAGTCGCCGCCGACGCGGGCCGTCTCGGCGGCGGGGAGGTAGCGGGAGGCGAGGCGGACGCCGGTGGGGCGGGGGAGGTGGTCGGGCAGCATCGTGCGCTGCAACTCGTCCGCGATGTACGCCTCACGGCCGTACAGGACCGCCTTGTCGATGCCCAGCGCGCTGTGCGTGGCCAGTTGGGCGGCCACCAGCAGGTCGTCCGGCTCGAAGGGGAAGCGGTCCGCGCGGCGGATGAAGACCGTCGCGCCGATCACCCGGCGCCGACCGCGCAACGGCGCGAGAATCGCGCGCTGCCCGCCGGGGACGACCAACTGGCTGTCCTCACCGAGGAGTTCCGGCAGCGCGGCGCGTGCGGCGGGCGCGTCAGCGAACACCGGCCGTACCCCGCGCAGCACCTCCGCGAGCGCCCCGCCCTGCCGTACCTCGCACAACTCGGCGATCGCGGACGACAGTTCGGAGATCTCGGACGGCTCGGGCAGCGGCGCCGGGATGATGAACCCGGCCTCCGAGTCCTGCTCCTCGGGGATGCGGTCGGTACGGCGCAGGCGCAGCACCAGGGGTCCGGTGGGCCGTTCGTCGCCGACCGGCAGCGGGTCGCGCAGGTAGACGAGGATCGCGTCGGAGAAGGTCGGCACGGTCGCCCGGCACAGGCCCATCACGATCTCGTCGAGGTCGATGCCGCGCGCGATGCGCCGGGTGGCCGCGCCGACGAACCTGAGCCGGTCCCCGTCGCGCCGCATCGGCGTCGGCTGGCCCGGCGGCAGGCCCTCGCCCTTGCGCCGCTCCTGCGGCACTGCGCCGCCCGGCTGCGCGGGGATGGACTCCGGTGAGGGCCGGGGGCGGTGCGCGTCGGGCTCCGCGGCCACCGGCTGCGAGTGCTCGGGGTCCTTGCCCATGTCGCTCGCGTTGCTTGTGCCGCTTGTGCCGCTGGGGTTGCTCGGGTTGTCACCGCCCGGCTCGTACGGCGGTGTCTCCAGTGCCGCGGTGCCCGGCGTGTGCGCCGGGGAACGCAGGAGCGCCCCGCGGGGATCCGCGGGGTCGGCGCCCTGAGGGCGTTCGAAGGAGGTCGGGTGCTCCGTCACGCGTGTCGAATCCGTCCGTCCGGGGCTGCGCGCCGTACGCGCAGTCGGTCCCGCAGAAAATCCGATACCCGGAATACGTGTCCCCGGAACGGGAAACCGGCGTGAGCGCAGGCTGTTTCCGTGCCGGCCGGTGACGGCTTGCCGCCGTCCGGCCCGGTGTTGCCCTCGTACCCCTCGCTCACGTCCTGCCGCCCCTCGGTGACGTTCGGTCAGACCTGGTGTCTGCTCCGGGAGTTACTGCCGCACTGCCCTTCCGGACGACGATCCTACGGTTGCCGTCCCGGGGCGCATCAAGGGTCTCATGGTGAAGCATGCATGGGGGTACGGTCCCAGTCCTGCGGCAGAACGGGGACGTTCCAGGACGGATCCGGGCGCCAGCTCTCCCAGCCGTCCCGGTACGGCGCCCCCCAGGCGCGGATCACCTCCACCGCGGCGAGCCCCGCCGCGCGCACCCGCGCCGCCGCCTCGGTGTCCATCAGCCCGACCCGCTGCGCCTGCGCGAACTCGTCCTCGTCGAGCCATTCCCAACTCCGGTCCGGATGTACGCAGATGTCGAGGAAGTGGTCCTCGGAGTCCACGCCGCCCGCCCAACGGGCCAGCGGCTCCTCCAGATTGACGTACCAGTTCTTGAACTGCCAGCCCGGTTCCCAGAACAGCCACACCGACCACGGCTCGCCGGGCCGCGCGAGCTTCAGGACGCCGGTCCCGAACCAGCGGCCCCGCCGGAGGGTACGGGGCTTCGTGTACCGCGTCTCCAGCGGCTCCTGGTGCACCGGGGTGCCGTCCGCGAGGCCCGGCTTCACGCAGTCCGTGCCGGGCGCGAGCCAGACCGCGAGGAGGTCGGCGTCGTCCCGTACGACGGTGACGGGGCGGGCGATGTGGAAGCCCTCCGAGCCGTTGGCCCGGTAGCGCCACAGGACGGGGGTGCCCGGCGCCCAGCGGACCGGCGGGGAGCCACCCGTCACCGAACCGTTCACGCCGCTCACCGCTCCCTCGTCTGCCATGACCAGATATTAGGTGCCCAGGCCAATCAGCGCTGTGGCTTCGGTCATGGTTCTCGCGATCTTAAAGCTGCGTCACCGCTGGTTACGGATGTGTCATCCGCAGGACATCCAGCGCCTCGTCGAGCTGCTCGACCGTCAGATCCCCCCTCTCCACGTACCCGCCCTCGACGACCACCTGCCGGATCGTCTTCCTCTCCGCGAGCGCCTTCTTGGCGACCTTCGCGGCCTCCTCGTACCCGATGTACTTGTTGAGCGGCGTCACCACCGACGGCGACGACTCGGCGTACTCGCGCGCGCGTTCGCGGTGCGCCACGATGCCGTCGACCGTGCGGTCCGCGAGCAGGCGCGAGACGTTCGCCAGCAGGCGGACCGACTCCAGGACGTTCTTCGCGATCACCGGGAGCATCACGTTCAGCTCGAAGTTGCCGGCCGCGCCCGCCGTCGCGACCGTCGCGTCATTGCCCGTGACCTGCGCCGCGACCATCAACACCGCTTCCGGGATCACCGGGTTGACCTTGCCCGGCATGATCGAGGAGCCCGGCTGGAGGTCGGGGAGCGAGATCTCGGCGAGGCCCGTGCGGGGCCCCGACGACATCCAGCGCAGGTCGTTGGCGATCTTCGTGAGGCCGACCGCGATCGTCCTGAGCTGTCCGCTGGTCTCGACGATGCCGTCCCGCGCGCCCTGCGCCTCGAAGTGGTCGCGGGCCTCCGTGAGCGGCAGGCCGGTCGCGCGGGCCACCTCCGCGATCACCGCCGCCGAGAAGCCGGGCGGAGTGTTGATGCCGGTGCCCACCGCCGTGCCGCCGAGGGGGAGTTCGGCGAGGCGGGGGAGCGAGGCGCGCAGGCGCTCGACGCCGTACGTCACCTGCGCGGCGTACCCACCGAACTCCTGTCCCAGCGTGACCGGGGTCGCGTCCATCAGGTGCGTGCGCCCCGACTTGACGACGTCCGCGAACTCCCGCGACTTGCGGGTCAGGGACGCCGCGAGGTGCTCCAGGGCCGGGATCAGGTCGTGCGTGACCGCCGCCGTCGCCGCGATGTGGATCGACGAGGGGAAGACGTCGTTCGACGACTGGGAGGCGTTCACATGGTCGTTGGGGTGCACGTCCTTGCCGAGGCGCTCCGTCGCCAGGGTCGCGATCACCTCGTTCGCGTTCATGTTGGACGACGTTCCCGAGCCCGTCTGGAACACGTCCACCGGGAAGTGCTCGTCCCACTTCCCCTCGGCGACCTCCGCCGCGGCCTCCTGGATCGCCCGCGCGATGTCCGCGTCCAGCACCTTGAGCTCGGCGTTGACCTTCGCCGCCGCGCCCTTGATGCGGGCCAGCGCCTCGATGTGCGCGCGCTCGATGCGCTGGCCGGAGACCGGGAAGTTCTCCACGGCCCGCTGCGTCTGGGCCCGCCACTTCGCGTGCGCCGGGACTCTGACCTCGCCCATGGAGTCGTGCTCGATGCGGTAGTCGCTCATGTCCCGTACAGCGAACGGGGTCGCTCACTTGTTCCTGGCGGGGCGGATGTTCACCCGATCCGGTGAGGTCGGCCGCACAGCCGGAGGCGGTACCTGCGGCGGCGACGGCGGGCCCGAGCGCGGTGAAGGAGACGAGCCCTCGGTATCGAAAGCACACGGCCATCGGCAACAGGCGCATATGCCTCCCACGGCTGCCGCCCGCCGACCCGTTATTCCCGTGCGCCGCCCCCGCCGACCCCCGTAACCTTCCTCGCAAGGCGGGGTCGTAGCACAGAGGTAGTGCGCCGCGACATCATCTCGGAGGACGCCGGTTCGAATCCGGCCGCCCCGCCCCTTCAGTCGTACGCGTTGCTCATCCGGGAGCCGCCGGAACCGGATTCTCCGGATCGTCGAGCCAGACGGTCTCCGCGTCGGCGGTGACGGTCAGGCCGAACCGTCCGAAGCCGGGTTTCCCCTGCTCGTGCCACCACCTGTACGCCGATGCGGCCTCGTCCCAGAGGCGGCGCGGCCCCGCCTGCCATACGCGTGCGGGAGAGCCGTCGTGGAACACCGCGCACGCCCACGAGCGGTCGGTGAGTCCGTAGAACCACACAGGGCGTTTCCCGTCCCGCTTCTCAGCGGCGACGTGAACGCACTCGCGGAGACTCGCCCCGACGGCGAACCGCCGTGGATCGAAGCGTTCCCCGAGGAAGTCGCCTTCCGTGATCGTGGTGGACGACCTCTCGCGGTCGGGAGAGCCGTCGACGTAGTCGGAGTGGACGATGGACGGGAGTCGTTGAGTCCGTGCCTTCATGAACTCGACGGGGCCGGTGAAGGGGCCCGTGGCACTTTCGCCGTCCCCGGCGACCGCCAATCGGACAACGGCGTCGTCATGGCCGTAGTGCGTTCCCCAAGGGGCGACGATGACGCCGCCCGGCCGGCACTGGCGCACCCACGCGAAGGGCACGGAACGGATCCCGCACGTCGCGATGACCCTGTCGTACGGGGCTCCCTCCCAAACCCCCTTGAGCCCGTCGCCCAGCACGACCCGCACCGGGAGTACGCCTCGCGCCTGAGCCGCGACTCCGGGGTCGACCTCGACCGTGGTGACGTTCCCGGCGCCCAGCCGGTGTGCCAGCAGAGCCGCGTTCCAGCCGGTGCCGGTGCCGATCTCCAGTACGCGGTGCCCTGGCCGTACGCCGAGATCCCGGAGCATCCTGAGCACGACGGACGGCATGGACGCGGACGACGTCGCGACGCCCCCGGGCTCCGGGCCCACATGCTCTTCGTCGTCCCACTGCGTGACCAGGGGGACGTCCGACTCCGCATACCGCCACCAGAGTTCCGGCTCGGCCGGCCTCGACACGGGCACGCACCTCCCCGTCTCCATGTCGAACGGCCAGACGAGGTCGGGGAGGAACGGGGCACGGGGGACCGCGGCGAAGGAGGGCGCCCAGTCGGAAGAGAGGGCACCCCCGGCCGCGAGAACACGCCCCAACTCTTCCCAGCCGGGACTCAACTGACCCGCTTCTTGGGCGGGTTGGGGACGCCGGGGCCACCGTCCGGGGTGGGCGGGGCGGGCGGTCCGGGCCAGGGCTCGCCGGGCAGGCCGTCTCCGCCGCCAGTCATGTCAAGCATGTCGAGCACCTCCAGATGTGCGGTGGTTTCTCGTGGGCTTCTCAGGATGTGCGGTCGATCTCGAACCAGATGGTCTTTCCGACCGCGTAGTGGTCGTTGACCATGCGCGCGTCGACATGCCAACGGTCGGCCAAAGCCGCCACCAGCTGGAGACCCCGCCCTGCGTCGGCGTCCACGTCGGCATGCCGGAGGGTCGGGAATTCGTTGGAAGCGTCCGAGACCTCGATCCGTAGGGTTTCAGGGCTGAGCATGAATACGGTCTCGATCTCCCGGCCCGGCGGAACGTGTGCATGATTCACCGAGTTGGTCATCAGCTCGGAAAGCAGGAGAACGGCAACATCCTCCAGCTCGACCCCGCCTTGATTCGCCAGGTACTTCCGCAGCTGCGCCCTCGCCAGCCGAACGCATTTCGGATTCCTCTTCCAGCTCCACCGCATGACATCTGAAGCCGGGGCTTCCTCCTGAGTGACGTCGGCCATTCGACCCCCTTGTCCGCCTTGTTGCTGTCCTGACCCACGGTAGTGACGAGACGGGAGCACATCCATTGTTATTGGCGTTGTCGGGTGAAAATCATGGACCACTCGGCCAGAAGGGTCCGGAACTTGTCGCCAAACACTGCGTATCGCTTGTATGCCTCGAAGTCGCTTAAGTAGGCAGTCACGTCTCTGTGGTCACGCAATATCAGAGCGCCTGTGCCAGTTTCCACGGTGGCGAGGCGGCGGTCATAGAGCGTGAATGTGTTGAGTGGTCGTTCTGGAATATGTCCGCCCAGCGGGATCACTCCTATGTGAACGTTCGGAAAGCGGGAGACTGATGCGAGCCGGTCGAGTTGCATGGCCATGGCCATGGGGGGCAGGAGTGGCCACCTGACCGCTTGTTCGGTCAGAATGAAGGTGAACGACTTCGAGTTGTCGTAGAGAACCTGTTGCCGTTCCAGCTTCTTCGCGATGGTCTTCGACTGGTCGCCAGGAACATCGGCAATGCTCGCGCGCACGTATTCGGGTGTGGCGAGGAGCCCGGTAATCATGGAGAGCAGGAAGAATCGGAACTCTGTCGAGACTGCTTCGAGTCTAGCTAGCTCGTTCTGTTTCTTGTCCAATCCTTTGCGGCGAGACGACCAGTGGTCTTGCCATTCGGTATTGGCCGTCCTGGCCAGTGAAAGAATC
The DNA here is from genome assembly GCF_055409605.1 of Streptomyces saintjeani. Classification (NCBI taxonomy): domain Bacteria; kingdom Bacillati; phylum Actinomycetota; class Actinomycetes; order Kitasatosporales; family Streptomycetaceae; genus Streptomyces; species Streptomyces saintjeani. The sequence continues at coordinate 6,035,622 of NZ_CP189624.1, forward strand.
TCGGCCGCAATGGGAGTGTCGGCTCCGAGGGCTTCCAGGATCAATTCAACGTCGACAAGAGAGGGAGTGAGCTTGCCGCTCTCGATGTTACTCACCTTGGTTTGAGACATGTTGCAGCGGCGAGCGAGCCAGGATTGTGTTTTCCCGGCTCGTCTGCGCTGGCCTCTCAGGGCTTCCGCTAGGTCAGACCTGGATTGACCTAGGCTTTCGGGCTCAAACGTCAATGCCCTTCACGTACTCCTCAAGGGGCATCGACTCGGCTACCGCGATGAGCTGGTATTCGATGAACCTGGCCACATCCCCTTCGTAGACTTCGCGGTTTATCTGCTGCCCGTCCGGGCGGTAATTCATCAGCACCACTTCGGCGTGGTCGAACATCCAGAAGTCCTGAACGCCGGCCAGCGGGTTGTCCCGGTCGGTCACGTCGAGAATGCGGATCCGCTCACCCGCCAGCGAGTGCGGCGCGTAATACTGAGCGAACTCGAATTGCAGATAGTCCGTCAGTGGTCGCGTAACGATGTGCACGCGCCCTTGGATGCGCCCTTCTGCGGCTTGTCGGCGCAGCCGGTCGGTGTACTCGTTCGACACGGCTTGGGGGTCTATTCGGGCCCCCGCTTTGAACGCCTCGAACTCGGCTGCTTCCTGCGGCATGAGGTACTGGGGCAGGGTCTCAAGTCTCCACGCTTCCCGCTGAAACCCTTCGAAGCGTGCCGCCCACTCCTCACCAGCCAAGAACACGAACCGCCTCCCTCAGTACGCTCTCGGGGATCTCCACAAGCCCTTCACCCTCGGACGGCGTGAACGCCTGGGAAAGGTCGCCCTGGACCACGAACGAGCCGTTGGCGGTGCGGTAGACGTTCGGGCAGTCGTCCTTGCCGCAGTTGCCGTCTCCGTCGCCGGTGAGCCGGGTCAGTTCCACGCGTGCCATGCCGAAACCCCCTTGTGGCTGGCCCTTGTCGGGGCCTGTGGTCATGACGGTACGAGGGGCCGGAATCCTCGTCCATGAGGCAACGTCAATATTCGCGTAGTCGGGTAAATCGAGGCCCCACGGGCAGCAGCAGAGCCCCCGGCAGGGTGCCGAGGGCTCTGTGAGTCTGTCGGGAGGCGGCTCAGACCAGCCCGGGCCCCCGTACCGGAATCGTCGTGAACGTAGGCGCAGGCGCCGGGTCCTGGAAGAAGTCGTTGCCCTTGTCGTCCACGACGATGAACGCGGGGAAGTCCTCCACCTCGATCTTCCACACCGCCTCCATGCCGAGCTCCTCGTACTCGACGACCTCGACCTTCTTGATGCAGTCCTGGGCGAGGCGGGCGGCGGGGCCGCCGATGGAGCCGAGGTAGAAGCCGCCGTGGGTGTCGCAGGCGGCGGTGACCTGCTGGGAGCGGTTGCCCTTGGCGAGCATGACCTTGGAGCCGCCGGCGGCCTGGAACTGGGCGACGTACGAGTCCATGCGGCCGGCTGTCGTGGGGCCGAAGGAGCCGGACGCGTAGCCCTCGGGGGTCTTCGCCGGGCCCGCGTAGTAGACCGGGTGGTCCTTCAGGTACTGGGGCATCTCCTCGCCCGCGTCGAGCCGTTCCTTGATCTTCGCGTGGGCGATGTCGCGGGCGACGACCAGCGGGCCGGAGAGCGAGAGGCGGGTCTTGACGGGGTACTTGGTCAGCTCGGCGAGGATCGTGTCCATCGGCTGGTTGAGGTCGATGCGGACGACGCCCTCCTCGTCGGCGGAGAGGTGCTCGTCCGTCGTCTCCGGCAGGAACCGCGCGGGGTCGGTCTCCAGCTGCTCCAGGAACACGCCCTCGGCGGTGATCTTCGCGACGGCCTGCCGGTCGGCGGAGCAGGAGACGGCGATGGCGACGGGGCAGGAGGCGCCGTGGCGCGGGAGGCGGACGACGCGGACGTCGTGGCAGAAGTACTTGCCGCCGAACTGCGCGCCGATGCCGATCTTCTGGGTCAGCTCGAAGACCTTCTCCTCCAGCTCCTTGTCCCGGAAGCCGTGCCCGAGCGCGGAGCCCTCGGTGGGGGCCTCGTCGAGGTAGTGCGCGGAGGCGTACTTCGCGGTCTTGAGGGCGTACTCCGCCGACGTGCCGCCGACGACGATCGCGAGGTGGTACGGCGGGCAGGCGGCCGTACCGAGCGAACGGATCTTCTCCTCCAGGAACTTCATCATGGAGGCCTCGTTCAGGACCGCCTTGGTCTCCTGGTAGAGGAAGGACTTGTTGGCGGAGCCGCCGCCCTTGGCCATGAAGAGGAACTTGTAGGCGCCGCCGTCGGTGGCGTACAGCTCGATCTGCGCGGGCAGGTTGGAGCCGGTGTTCTTCTCCTCCCACATGGTGATCGGGGCCATCTGGGAGTAGCGCAGGTTGAGGTTCAGGTACGCGTCGTAGATGCCGCGGCTGAGGGCCTCCTCGTCGCCCCCGCGCGTGAGGACGTTCTGGCCGCGCTTGCCCATGACGATCGCCGTGCCGGTGTCCTGGCACATGGGCAGGACGCCCGCCGCCGCGATGTTCGCGTTCTTGAGGAGGTCGAGGGCGACGAACTTGTCGTTGGAGGACGCCTCGGGGTCGTCGACGATCCGGCGCAGCTGCGCGAGGTGCGCGGGGCGCAGGTAGTGCTGGATGTCGTGGATGGCCTCCTCGGCGAGCTTGCGCAGCGCCTCGGGCTCGACCTGGAGGAACGTGCGACCGTCCGGCCCCTCGACGGTGGAGACGCCTTCGGAGGTCACCAGCCGGTAGGGCGTGGTGTCCTCTCCCAGGGGCAGCAGATCGGTGTACGCGAACTCAGGCATCGACGCCCATTCCTCATTCGACGGGGTGGCGGTCGGCGGTCGGCGCGGGGGCCGGCCTCCGTTGGCGAGCGCTGTCCAGCGTAGAACCTGCCACCGACAACGCCCCGGTGAGGCAAGGCTTAGTTCGATGATAATGAAAATCCCGTGGGGGTGTCGCGATCTATCGTGTTTCGCTACGCTGCTGTCGTGGACCTTCAGAAGCACACGCCGCCACAGCCCGCCCCGGCCCCCACCGACCTGCGCGCCTCGGACGCCGACCGTGACCGCGTCGCCGACATCCTCCGTGACGCCCTGGCCGAGGGCCGCCTCACAGCCGACGAGCACGCCGAGCGCGTCGAGGGCGTACTCGCCGCGAAGACGGTCGGCGAGCTGGAGGTGTTCGTCCAGGACCTCCCGGCCCCCGGCCAGAGCCGTACGGCGCCCCCGCCCCGCCCGGCGGGCCCCCCGCTGCCCGCCGACCCGGACGACAACATCGTCGCCGTCTTCAGCAGCGCCACCCGGCGCGGGCGCTGGCGCGCGGGGCGCCGTATCCACGCGTACGCGGTCTTCGGCAGCGTGGAGATCGACCTCAGCGAGGCCCTGTTCGAGTACCAGCAGGTCGTCGTCAAGGCGTACGCGGTGTTCGGCAGCGTCGAGGTCCGCGTCCCGGAGAACGTCTCGCTGCGCGGGAACGGCGGCGGCATCCTCGGCAGCTTCGAGGTCGACACGATGGACTCGGGCGATCCGGACGCGCCGGTGGTGCATCTGGACGGCTGGGCGGTGCTCGGCAGCGTGGAGGGCAAGCCCCGGCGCGGGCGCCTCGTCGCGGACATTCTCGATCGGGTTCAGCGCAAGGTGGATCGCGGTTTGCGCAAGCATCTGGACCGTTGACGCTCGTGAAGGGATGCGAAACCCGCGGTTCGGAACTCAGTGCATAGGTGCGCGTACAGCGGGTAGGGCTTGCTGCATCGCCTCTCGCAATCGTCTCTCGCTCGCGAAGCCGTCGTCAGGAGTAGACCGTGCCGCAACCGCCGCATTCGTCCCTGGTAGCTGCCGTTCCGGCCCAGCGGGTGCCCGTGCGGGACCAAGACGCCCCATGGCATACGGAGGCGGTGTGCCGTCGCGACGAGGCCGGACTGTTCTTCGCCCCCTCCAAGGAACCCACCGCGGCCCGCCTCTCCCGCGAGGAGGCCGCCAAGCGCGTCTGCGCCCGCTGTCCGGTCATGGTCCAGTGCCGCGAACACGCGCTGCTCCAGCCGGAGCCGTACGGCGTCTGGGGCGGGCTGACGGCGGCCGAGCGCCGCGTCGTCCTCGCGCGCAGGCGCCGCAGGGAGCTGGAGCTGAAGAAGGCGACGCGAGCGGCCGACAGCACCAGGGTCGCGCAGGCGGGTTGAGGAAACCCGCTCGCAGGAGCAGGAGAGGGCGTTCCCTGGGGAACGCCCTCGTTCTTGCTCCCGCCGCTCCCGCCGTTTCTACTTCGCCCGGTCGAAATCCACCGCGCTGTAGGCCCGCAGCTTCCGCAGCCGGTGCTCGGAGTCGATCCGCCGCACGGTCCCCGACTTCGAGCGCATGACGATGGAGTCGGTGGTGGCCGTCTCCGAGCGGTAGCGGACGCCGCGCAGCAGCTCCCCGTCCGTGATGCCGGTGGCGACGAAGAAGACGTTCTCGCCCGTGACGAGATCCTCGGTCGTGAGGACGCGGTCGAGGTCGTGGCCGGCGTCGAGGGCCCGCTCGCGCTCCTCCGCGTCCTTGGGCCAGAGCTTGCCCTGGATGACGCCGCCGAGGCACTTCACGGCGCAGGCGGAGATGATGCCCTCAGGGGTGCCGCCGATGCCGAGCAGGAGGTCGATGCCGGTGCCCTCGCGCAGGGCGAGGATGGAACCGGCCACGTCGCCGTCGGAGATCAGCTTGATGCGGGCGCCCGCGCGCCGGACCTCGTCGATGATGCCGGCGTGCCGGGGGCGGTCGAGGATGACGACGGTGACGTCCTCGGGCTTGGCCCGCTTCGCCTTGGCGACCCGCCGGATGTTGACCTCGACAGGCGCGTTGATGTCGACGAACTCGGCGGCCTCGGGCCCGGTGACGAGCTTGTCCATGTAGAAGACGGCCGACGGGTCGAACATCGCGCCCCGCTCGGTCGCCGCGAGGACGGCGATCGCGTTCGGCATCCCCTTGGCCGTGAGGGTCGTCCCGTCGATGGGGTCGACGGCGATGTCGACCTCGGGCCCGGTCCCGTCCCCGACCCGCTCGCCGTTGAACAGCATCGGCGCCTCGTCCTTCTCGCCCTCCCCGATGACGACGACGCCGTTCATCGAGACGGTCGAGACGAGCGTGCGCATCGCGCGTACGGCGGCCCCGTCGGCGCCGTTCTTGTCGCCGCGCCCGACCCACCGGCCCGCGGCCATCGCGGCGGCCTCGGTCACCCGGACGAGTTCGAGGGCGAGGTTGCGGTCGGGGGCCTCGGAGGGGACGTCCAGCTCGGACGGCAAGTGATGGTGCTCGGACACGAAGCGCACCTTTCTGACCGATACGACGACGGCCGGGGCGAGGTTCTGACTCCTGACTCTAACTCCAGTACGAAAAAATGAGCAGGGGACCCCACGGATGAGCGCGCGGGGCACCTGCGACGATAGGGGGCGTGGCAGGTTCGAACGGCAAGCAGAAGTCGGCCCGGGACATGATCCTCTCCCTGGGGCTCATCGTGGCGGCGGCACTGGTCATCTACCTCTTCATCCCGCACGACGACGGGGAGCCCGACCTCAAGCGGGTCGACTACACGGTGGAGCTGGCGACGGCCCGCCGCGCGGCGTCGTACCCGATCTCCGCGCCCGTGGGGCTGCCGGAGACCTGGAAGGCGACGTCCGTACGGTTCGACGGCGCGGACTCCGACGCCTGGCACCTCGGCTTCCGCGCGCCCGACGGGCAGTACGTCCAGGTCGAGCAGTCCGCCTCGGCGAAGCGCGACCGGTTCGTGGACGACGCGAGCCAGGGCGCGACGGCGACGGACGTCACCGACGAGATCGCCGGCGCGAAGTGGACCCGCTGGACCGGCGGCCGGTACGACGCGCTCGTCCTGACCGGCGCCGACGGCTCCACCACGGTCGTCGCCGGCACGGCCTCCTTCGACCGCCTCGCGGAGATGGCGCGGGCGCTCAAAACGGCCTGAGACACGGCCTGGCACGCAGAAACCCCCCGGTGCTCCCGGGGGGTTCCGTCCTGCCGTACGGCGCTGATCAGACCGTCGTGACGACGTCCTCGTACGCCAGGCGCGGCGAGCGCGGGTACGAGGCGCCCTCGGCGGCGTGACCGATGTTGACCACCATCAGCGGGGTGTGGTCGTCGTCGAGGAACTCGCCCCGGACGCCCTCGAAGTCGACGCCGGTCATCGGGCCGGCCGCGAGGCCCGCCGCGCGCACGCCGATGATGAAGTACGCGGCCTGGAGGGCGGCGTTCACCTTCGCGGAGCCCTCACGGGCCGGGCGCTCGGCGAAGAAGAGGTCCTTGGCCTGCGGGAACGCCGGGAACAGGGTCGGCAGCTCCTCGTGGAACTCGTTGTCCGCGGAGAGGATCGCGACCAGCGGCGCGGCCTGCGTCTTGGCCTGGTTGCCCTCGGCCATGTGCTTCACCAGGCGCTCGCGGGCCTCCGCCGAGCGGACCAGGGTGATGCGCAGCGGCGTCTGGTTGAACGCCGTGGGTCCGAACTTGACCAGGTCGTAGATCGCCTGGACCTGCTCGTCGGTCACCGGCTCGTCCGTGAAGGCGTTCGCGGTGTGGGCCTCACGGAACAGCAGGTCCTGGGCGGTGGGGTCGAGAACGAGAGACATGCGTGGCTTTCCTTAGGTGCGCGTCCGGGTACGGGACGCCGTACCGGTTGACGGGTACGACCGTACGCCACAGAAGTTCAAGGTTCAACCAAATGCCGCGCAGCTCACTCCGCCTCCTCCTCGTCCCCCTCCGCCAGCGCCGCGTCCAGCCGCGCCCGCGCGCCCTCCAGCCAGCGGCGGCACACCTTCGCGAGCTCCTCGCCGCGCTCCCACAGCGCGAGGGACTCCTCCAGGCTCGTACCGCCCGCCTCCAGCCTGCGCACCACGTCGATCAGCTCGTCCCTCGCCTGCTCGTAGCCGAGGGTCTCCTGCTGGGTGTCGGTCATCCCTGTGCTCCCCGCTGCTCCTGTGTCACCCGTACCGCGAACTCGCCCTCGGCGACCCGCGCGCGCAGTGTCTCGTCCGCCGCCACCTCGTCCGGGTCGCGGACCACGTGGCCGTCCTGCCGCTGGAGGACCGCGTACCCCCGCTTCAGCGTCGCCGCGGGGGAGAGGGCCACCACGCGCGCGTGCGTGTGCGACAGCTCCGAGTCCGCGCGGTCCAGGACGTGGCCCAGCGTCCGGCGCGAGCGCTCCAGCAGCGATGCCACGTGGTCCTCCCGCTCGGCCACCATCCGGTGCGGATCCTGTATCGCCGGCCTCGCGAGCGCGTGCGCCAGCCCCCGCTCCTCCCGGTCCACGAACCCCTCCACACACCGCCGGGCCCTGCCGCGCAGCATCCGTACGCGCTCCAGCTCCTCCCCGACGTCCGGTACGACCTTCTTCGCCGCGTCCGTGGGGGTCGAGGCGCGCAGGTCCGCGACGTGGTCCAGCAGGGGGTTGTCCGGTTCGTGCCCGATCGCCGAGACGACCGGCGTACGGCACGCCGCGACCGTCCGTACGAGCTGCTCGTCCGAGAACGGCAACAGGTCCTCGACGCTGCCGCCGCCCCGGGCCACGACGATGACGTCCACGGCGTCCATCGCGTCCAGCTCCTTCACCGCCTGGACGACCTGGGTGACCGCGTGCACGCCCTGTACGGCGACGTTGCGCACCTCGAACCTCACGGCGGGCCATCGGTGCCGGGCGTTCTCCAGCACGTCCCGCTCCGCCGCCGACGCCCTCCCGCACACCAGCCCGATCAACTGCGGCAGGAACGGCAGCCGCTTCTTGCGCTCCGCCGCGAACAGCCCCTCACTCGCCAGCGCCTTCTTCAACTGCTCCAGCCGCACGAGCAGTTCCCCCACGCCGACGGGCCGGATCTCGGCGGCCCGCAGCGACAGCTGGCCCCGGGGCGCGTACCACTCCGGTTTGGCCAGGACGACGACCCTGGCGCCCTCGCCCACGACATCGGCGACGGCGTCGAACACCTGCCGGAAACAGGTCACCCCGACCGAGATGTCATGGGAAGCGTCCCTGAGCGTCAGGAAGACGACCCCGGCGCCGGGCCTCCTCGACAGCTGCGTGATCTGCCCCTCGACCCACACCGCCCCCAGCCGGTCGATCCAACTCCCGATGAGCCGCGACACCTCCCCGACCGGCAAGGGAGCTTCAGCGGACGTGTTGACAGCCATGTGCCCGAGAGTATCGGCCGGGACTGACAACGGGGGTGGGCCGTTCGGCTGAGGGGCTGTTGTGGCCGGGTGCGGGGCCGTGGGCCTTTCAGGCCGCTGTCAGCGCCGCCAGCGCGCGGTCCATCGCCGCGTTGAACTCTTCCGGCGCCAGCGGCAGCCGGGACTTGACGTCCCGGCTCCACTGGTCGGCGAGGACCTCGGCGGAGCCCGCCTCGACGCCGTCGAGCGCCGCGTCGGCCAGGTCGGACGGCGCGAGCTTGGCCACCGGCCAGCCCGCGGCCATGTCGGTGTCGGCCAGGCCGAGGTGCACGGCCGTCACGAGCGTGCCCTGCCCGGCGAGCTCCAGGCGGACGCCGTTGGTCATGGCCCAGGCGGCGGCCTTGGCGAGGTGGTAGGCGTTGGCGCCACTGCCCCCGAACCACGACATCGCGGAGAGGACGTTGACGATCGCGCCCCCGCCGTTCCCGGCGAGCGCCGGCGCGAACTCCCGGATCATCCCCAGGTGGCCGAACACGTTGGTCTCCAGCTCGTGCCGCACCGCGTCCAGCGAGCCGGTCACCAGGTCGGTACCCGTCTGTACGCCCGCGTTGTTGACGAGCAGCGAGACGTCCGGGGCGGCCTCGGCGGCGGCCCGCACGGACGCGGGGTCGGCGATGTCGAGGCGCAGCACCTCGACGCCGGGCAGGTCCACGGTCTCCGGCCGGCGGGCCGTCGCGTAGACCTTGCGGGCCCCGCGTTCGAGCAGGCGCTGCGTGAAGGCGCGGCCCAGGCCGCGGTTGGCTCCGGTGACCAGAGCGACTGAGTTCTCGATGTCCATGCCCGGTACGCTAGAACCTGACGCTGACGTCAGAGGCAAGCAGTGCTGGGGGAGAGGATCGCCATGACCGTCACAGAGCCCGGAGCCGAGCGGCTGATCCGCATCGGCGAAGTGGCACGGGGCGCCGGAGTCTCCGTACGCGCCGTGCGCTACTACGAGCAGCAGGGGTTGCTCGTCGCGCGGCGCAGCGCGTCGGGCCAGCGCCTCTACCGGCCGGACGCCGTCGCCCGGGTCCGCTTCTTCCAGCAGATGTACGCCGCCGGCCTGACCAGCCGCAGGATCACGGAACTCCTCCCGTGCTGGGACGCGGGCCACACCGACGCGGACCAGCGAGCGATGCTGCGCGCCGAACGCGACCGCATCCGGGCCAAGGCGGACGACCTGCTGGCCACGCTGGAGCGCCTGGACGAGGTCATCGCGGTCACGGACACGCATCCGTAGGGGGCCGGTTCGGACGTCGCACCGGCGAGTTACGGCTGGAGCCACCACGAGCCGCAACGCCGGGCACTCGCACCCGACGAACCACAGTCACCCCCACCCACCTCAGGGGCGCGGGGCTGTATCGATGTGCGGCTCCGCCGCGCGGGCGCGACAAGCCACGACGAACCCGCACCCGCCCACTCACCCCACCTCCGGCCCCCTTCAGCCCGCGCGCACGCGCTGAGCCATCAGCACCGCCACCCCCACCGCCAGCCACACCACCCCCACCACCAACGCCGTACCCGACGCCTCCACGATCACCGCGACCGTGATCGCCGCACCCAGCGCGGGAACCGCGACGTGCCGCCACCAGCTCACCGGCCCGCCCGCGCGGCGTACCGCGAACCAGCCGACCACGCTCGCGTGGAGCAGCGTGAACGCGGTCAGCGCGCCGACGTCGACGACCGAGACCAGATGGTCCATGCCGTCGTCGCGGCGGGCGGCCCAGACCGCGGCGACGAGGGTGATCAGCGCCGAGGTCAGCAGCGCGGGGCGGGGGACGCCCGAGGTGGTCCGGGACAGGGCCCGGGGGAGTCGGCCGTCGCGGGACATCGCGAAGAGGAGGCGCCCGGCGGCGGCCTGCCCCGCCAGCGCCGCGAACGCCGCGCCGATCGCCTTGCCGACGGCGACGAGGTCGTGCAGCCAGGTGCCGACGGACGCCTCCACGGCGTCGTAGAAGGCCGAACCCTGCCGGGAGGGGTCGGCGGACAGCCGGGCGGACGAGAGGGGCTCCAGGAGGGCCACAAGGTACGTCTGGGCGATGAACAGGACGCCCGCGAGGGCGAGGCAGAAGAGCAGGGCGCGGGCCACGCGCGCGGAGCCGCCCGTGACCTCCTCCGCGAAAGAGGCGACCGCGTCGAACCCCAGGTACGACAGGACCGCCACGGAGACCGCCCCGAGGACGGCGGACCACGCGAACCCGCCCTGCGTGCCGTCCCCGGTGAACGGCGACAGCCACCCCCGCTCGGCGCCGTCTCGCGCGAGGACGACGACCGCCGACACGACGAACACCAGCAGGACGGCGATCTCCATCGCGAGGACGAGGAACCCCACGCGCGCGGCGGCGCGTACGCCCCACAGGTTCAACAGGGTCGTGACGACGACGGCGAGGGCGGTCCACACCCACCGGGACACCTCGGGGACCAGGGAGTTCATCGCGATACCGGAGAAGAGGTAGGCGACGGCGGGGATCAGGACGTAGTCCAGCGAGGCCATCCACCCGGCGACGAACCCGGGCCCGTCACCGAGCCCCACGCGCGCGTACGCGTAGACGGACCCGGCCTGAGGGGCGACGCGCACCATCTGGGCGTAACTGAACGCGGTGAACGCCATGGCGACGGTGGCGACGGCGTACACGAGGGCGACGGCGCCGTGGGACTTCGCGTCGAGCGTGCCGTACACACCCACCGGCGCCATGGGCGCGATGAACAGCAGCCCGTAGACGACGAGGTCACGGAAGCCGAGGGTGCGCCGCAACGGCGCCGTATCGACGTCCTTGGGGGTGCCGGTCATCGAGAACCTCCGCTCCCGCGCGCGTAGCGTGCCGTCAGTCTCCCCGAGGAGAGGATCTCCGGCCCCTCGGGCGCACCCTTACGATGGGACGCATGACCGCTTCGCCGCGCCGCCGTGTCCTGCTCGCCGCCCCCCGTGGCTACTGCGCGGGTGTGGACCGCGCCGTGATCGCCGTCGAGAAGGCCCTGGAGCAGTACGGGGCCCCGATCTACGTCCGGCACGAGATCGTCCACAACAAGTACGTCGTCCAGACCCTGGAGAAGAAGGGCGCGATCTTCGTCGAGCGTACGGAGGAGGTGCCGGCGGGGAACATCGTGATGTTCTCGGCGCACGGCGTCGCCCCCGTCGTCCACGAGGAGGCCGCGCGCGGGCGCCTGGCCACGATCGACGCGACCTGCCCGCTCGTCACGAAGGTCCACAAGGAAGCCGTCCGGTTCGCGAACGACGACTACGACATCCTGCTGATCGGCCACGAGGGCCACGAGGAGGTCATCGGGACCTCCGGCGAGGCCCCGGAGCACATCCAGCTCGTGGACGGCCCGGGGGACGTCGAGAAGATCACCGTCCGCGACGAGTCGAAGATCGTCTGGCTCTCCCAGACGACGCTGTCCGTCGACGAGACGATGGAGACCGTCGACGCCCTCAAGGAGAAGTTCCCGCAGCTCATCTCCCCGCCGAGCGACGACATCTGCTACGCCACGCAGAACCGCCAGCTCGCGGTCAAGCAGATGGGCGCGGAGGCGGAGCTGGTGATCGTCGTCGGCTCCCGCAACTCGTCCAACTCCGTACGGCTGGTCGAGGTCGCCAAGCTCGCGGGCGCGCGCGAGGCGTACCTCGTGGACTTCGCGAGCGAGATCGACGAGGCGTGGCTCCAGGGCGTGACGACGGTCGGGGTCACCTCCGGCGCGTCCGTGCCCGAGGTCCTCGTCGAGGAGGTCCTGGAGTGGCTCTCCGTGCGCGGGTACGGCGATGTGGAGCTGGTCAAGGCCGCCGAGGAGTCGATCACGTTCTCGCTGCCGAAGGAGCTGCGCCGGGATCTGCGGGACGAGGCGGCGGCACTGGTGGCGGAGCGCGGCGGGAGCGGGCCGGAAGCGGCCTGAAGCCGTCTTGACGGCCTCGGCTGGGTGACTGTCAGTGGGCCGTCGTAACGTGGAGCCATGCAGATCTTCGGTGTGGACATCGGCGGTTCCGGGATCAAGGGCGCTCCTGTGGACCTGGACAGGGGCGACCTCGCGCAGGAGCGCCACAAAGTGCTCACCCCGCACCCGGCGACGCCGGACGCGGTGGCCGACGGCGTCAAGGAGGTCGTCGACCACTTCGGCTGGACGGGGCCCGTGGGGCTCACCTTCCCGGGCGTGGTGACCGGCGGATCCACGGTGCGTACGGCGGCCAACGTCGACAAGAGCTGGATAGACCTGGACGCGCGGGCGCTGTTCTCCGAGCGGCTCGGGGGGCTGCCGGTGACGGTCGTGAACGACGCGGACGCGGCGGGCGTCGCCGAGGTCAACTTCGGCGCCGGGCAAGGGCGCAAGGGGACGGTCATCCTCCTCACCTTCGGCACCGGCATAGGCAGCGCCCTCTTCGTCGACGGCGCGCTCGTGCCCAACACGGAGCTGGGCCACCTCGAACTGCACGGTCACGACGCGGAGACCCGCGCCTCCAGCAAGGCCAGGGAGGACGGCGAGCTGACGTGGGAGCACTGGGCCCACCGGGTGACCAAGTACCTGGCGCACGTGGAGATGCTCTTCTCGCCGGAGCTGTTCATCATCGGCGGCGGGGTGAGCCGCAAGGCCGAGAAGTTCCTGCCGCACGTCCAGGGGATCGCGGCGGAGATCGTGCCGGCGCAGTTGCAGAACAACGCGGGGATCGTGGGGGCGGCGATGCGCGCGGCGGGGTAGCGGGTCAGCGTCCGGGGGGCGCGGGGTGCCGGTCCGCCGGGCGGGGCCGGAACCGGCGTACGGCGACCACCACCAGCGCGGCCAGCGTCCCCCCGTACAGCCAGCCCGCCTGCGTCGCCAGCGCCGTCACCAGGCCCATCAGGGTGGCGCCCACGCCGTCGCCGTCGTCCGTGACGAAGACGATGCCGACGGCGAAGGCGATCGGCAGCACGACCGGGGCGGAGATCAGGTCGCCGCGGCGGGTCCAGAGGGCCGTCAGCAGGCAGACCGGCAGGTAGAGCACGGCGTACACGGTCGTGGAGTCGCCGACCAGGAGGCTGACGAGGAGGCCGAGGGCGGTCATCAGGGTGGCACTGAAGAGGCCGCTGCCGAGGCCGGTGAGGCGGGGGGTGGCGCGCGGGGGGCGTGGCGCGGCGGTCCGGCCGGCTTGGAGGGAGCGGTTGCGGCGGGGGGTGCTGCGGCTCTGGGCGGGGGATGTGCGGCGGGGGGCGGCGAGTGGGGGGCTGCTGCGTACGGGGCCGGGGTCGCCGTTGCGGTTGGGCCGTACGGGAGTTGAGGCACGGGGAGTCGAGGCGGCGTTCCCGTCGGTGCGTACGCCCCCTGCGGTGCCCTTCGTGCCGGGTGGCCGTTCCCGCTTCGCTGGGCGGGGGACGTCTCCCCGGGGGCCGAGGAGGCTCAGCGCGTCGACGGTCGCCTCGGTGAACTCGTTCGCGCCGGTGCCGTTCGGGCGGGACCTGCCGTTGCCTGCCATGCCGGGCACCTCCACGCGGTCTCGCACCGGGCTTGTCGTACGCGCGGCCCTCCCCCTGCCGGGGAGCCGCCGTCACCCACGGATGGGTCGGTGCACTCGTCCACGTTAGGTCGGTTTATGTGGAGAATCCGGTGCGGGACACGCCGTCGGACCGGGCCTGTGCATGCGTTCGAGACGGACGGCGGGGCGGGGACGCGTACCGCTTAGACTGGGGGATCGGCCGGGTTTCCGGGCCGCGCCGGGGTCACCGGCCGAGTCCCCACCGCCCCGGCTCCTGGCCCTCCACTCACGGGAAGTCGCAACGTGTCGCTCACGATCGGAATCGTCGGTCTGCCGAATGTCGGCAAGTCGACCATGTTCAACGCCCTGACCAAGAACGACGTGCTGGCGGCCAACTACCCGTTCGCCACGATCGAGCCGAACGTCGGCGTCGTGGGCGTCCCGGACCCGCGCCTCGGCAAGCTCGCGGAGATCTTCGGCTCCCAGAAGATCCTCCCGGCGACCGTCGACTTCGTCGACATCGCGGGCATCGTGAAGGGCGCCTCGGAGGGTGAGGGGCTGGGCAACAAGTTCCTCGCGAACATCCGCGAGTCCGACGCGATCTGCCAGGTCATCCGCGCCTTCCAGGACGAGAACGTCGTACACGTCGACGGCAAGGTCTCGCCGAAGGACGACATCGAGACGATCAACACCGAGCTGATCCTCGCCGACCTCCAGACGATCGAGAAGGTCCTGCCGCGCCTCCAGCGGGAGTCGCGCATCAAGAAGGACATCGGGCCGAAGGTCGCGGCGGTCGAGGCGGCGAAGGAGATCCTGGAGAAGGGCGACACCCTGTTCTCCGCGGGCATCGTCCAGGGCTCCGGCAACGAGGAACTCCTCCACGACCTGCACCTCCTCACCACCAAGCCCTTCCTCTACGTCTTCAACGTCGACGAGGACGAGCTGACCGACGAGGACTTCAAGAACGAGCAGCGCGCCCTGGTCGCCCCCGCCGAGGCGATCTTCCTCAACGCCAAGCTGGAGGCGGACCTCGCCGAGCTCGACGAGGAGGAGGCGATGGAGCTCCTGGAGTCGGTCGGCGTCGAGGAGCCCGGCATGGCGACCCTGGCCCGCGTCGGTTTCGACACCCTGGGCCTCCAGACCTACCTCACCGCAGGCCCCAAGGAATCCCGAGCCTGGACCATCAAGAAGGGCGCCACCGCCCCCGAGGCGGCCGGCGTCATCCACACCGACTTCCAGAAGGGCTTCATCAAGGCGGAGGTCATCTCCTTCGCGGACCTGGTGGAGACGGGGTCGGTGGCGGAGGCGCGCGCGAAGGGGAAGGCGCGGATGGAGGGCAAGGAGTACGTGATGCAGGACGGGGACGTGGTGGAGTTCCGCTTCAACGTGTAGGGCCTGACTCAGCACTTCAGCGGCGGTCGGACGGACCCCCTTCGCCGGGCGGTTAGCGACAGGCGGAGGGGGCAGCATTTCCGGCGAGCGGACGAAGCGGTAGCGACGTCCACCGGGGGGTGTGAGTGAACACGTTCGAGGTTGCCGCGGTGACCGTGATCGCCGTGCTGCCGGGTGCTCTCTACCTCTTCGCGGTGGAACGTGAGACGGCCGTCGTCCGGGCCGGGCTGGCGGACCGCGCGATGCGGGTGGCGGCGATCGCGGCCCTGTTCCATGTGGCGTTCGCTCCGCTCACCGCGTGGGCGTATCCGCGTGTCTGGGAGTCGGGGCGGCTGACGCGGCCTCCGGTGCCGTGGGCCTGGTGGTGGCTGCCGCTCCCGTACGTCGTCGTGCCGCTGTTGGCGGGGGCCGCCGTCGGCAGTGCGTTCCGCAGGGGGCGCCGCTGGGCGCGGACCATCAACGGGCACACACCCGAGCCGCTGGCCTGGGACGCCCTGTTCGGCCATGACTCCGCGCTGTGGCTCCGCATCAGGCTGCGGGACACCGACGGCGGCACCAACGGCTGGATCCTGGGGGTCTTCGCCCGTGATGCGCGCGGCCGGCTCGACTCCCGCGCCTCGGCGTATCCGCAGCCGCGTGACCTCTACCTCTGCGACACCGCGGCGGCCCTGCCGGACGGTAGCTTCCGGCGTGGAGCCGACGGGCGACCGGTACTGCGCAACATCGGCCTTCTGATCTCCTGGGAGGAGATCACCTATATCGAGGTGATGTGGGGATGACCACGGATCAGCCCGAAGCGCACGAACAACCGGACAAGGCGCTGGCCGAACCGGAACAGACGACAACGCCGGACGACGATGTCGATCCGACCGAGACGCTGGGAGGCGGCGCCGGCCGCTCGCACGGGCGCTCGATGCTCACCCCGGACCAGATGCGTCCGCCTCCACAAGAGGCCATGGAGGGACCTCCGGCGCCGGTCCCGCCCGGAGAGGGGGGTACCACGACGGACCCTGGCACCGATGACTGACGGTTACCGGTTGCCGGCGCTTCACGTCAGGCACCGGTGTACGCGAAGGTGGCCCAGGCGAACGGATTGACCAGCAGACCCCGCCGCAGGACGCCGGCCTGCGCACGGGCGAGTGCCACCGAGGGATGGGCGCCGCCGAGCCAGCACTGGTAGAACTCCGTCATGAGCGGCGCCGTGAAGTCGTCGAAGCACATCCACTGCGTGGCGACGATCCCGCGCAGACCGGCCTGGACGAGCGCGGCCGGCAGTCCCACCACCTCGTCGGGCAGGGCGTCGCCGGTCACGGCGGTGCCGCAGGCGGAGAGCACCGCGAACGCGGCACGCACCCCACGTGCGGCCAAGAGGTCGCGTACCTCCAGTCGGGCGTCACCACCGAGATGGAGGCCACTGCCGAGCGGATTGCCGCCGTCCACGTCGCCATGTCCGGTGAAGTGCAGGACGTCGGTGGTTCGCAGCGCATCGAGCAGACACGCCCTGGAGACCTGCTCGGGTTCGATCTCCGTCAGCGTGACACCGGTGGGACGAGCGGACCTCACGCCGCTCAACTCCGCCACCACGTCCAGGGGAGGGTCGCTCCCGTCATGAGCCGGCGCCGGGTGCACCAGGGTGAGCCGGGTGATCGCCGGCCGGCCGCGCGCGGCGCTGCGCAGGGCCGCGGCGTGGGGGGCGTAGGAGAGCGCGGTCCTCTCCAGGAGGAACCACCACTCGTCGACCTGTTTCGAGGCACAGGTGCCGGCCGCGTGGAGCGGCAGCATCCCCAGCAGCCCTCCCGGCAGAAGGACGGCCCGTTCACAGGCACCGAGCACCTCGGCGACCGGCCGCATCACCTTCTCCCAGAGGTCGTTGACCACGTCTCTGGTCAACTGCCCGCGCGTCCTGCCGTACTTCGGGGACTTCTGTAGGTCCTGGAGGACTTCGGCTTCCCGCAGCCTGTCGCGCAGTCTCTGTACGACGCCCACGGTGAGCGCCGGCAGATCCACCGGTACGGGACCGGTCCTTCGGCACTCCTCGCCGGTCACCACGAGAGCCGCGCCGCCGTCCCCGGTCACGGTGAGATACACCAGGGGAGCGTCCGCGGCGAGTGTGACGATCTCCTGCCAGTCGGGAGAAGCCACGTCGCCGGACCTGTCCTGGCCGCGCGCTCGCACCAGGGCCAGCTGCCGCCGGCATGCGGCCATTCTCGCGGCTCCCTTCCACTCCGTACCGGCCGCGAGTTCCTGCCGCCGAAGCTCGTCCAGCTCACGCGTGAGGTTCTCGACGGCCCGTGCCGTCCTGGCGTCGTCCCCGACGGCCGGAGCGGGACCCGCGCGCTGGCCGAGTCCCTCGGCCAGCAGAACACCACGGGCTCCCTCCAGAGCGAGCACGGCCTCGATCCTGTCCTCGGCGGCGGACGAATTCGCCAGTTCCCTCGCGCACATCGGGAGAGCGTCGGCGGCCAGCGCCAGGGCCGACTCCTTGTCCGCACGGGTGATCTGGGTGTGCGTGAGCGCGGGGAGCACACGGAACGCGGCGGCATAGGCCCGGGCAGCCTCCTGCCGGCGGCCGTCCCGTAGCGCCCACCCGGCCTGCTGGGTCGCCGCGTCCCAGGCCGTACGCAGATTGCCGCGCGCGCCGGTCAGATAGGACTGCTCGAACGCGTCCCGGGCGAGTGGCCTGTACCGTTCGTCCCCGGTGCTGTCCGCGAGGAGCATCCGTGTCGTGGCCAGACTCAACTGCGCTGCCGCGATCACCGACTCCTCGGTGAGATCCGGCGCACGGAGAAGCTCCAGCAGCACCTCTTCCGCCCGGCGCAGATCACTGACCGGTGCTCCGGGTCCGCTGAGGGCTTGGGCGAGGAAGATCCGGGTACCGAGCCACGTCAAGCGCGCTCCCGTCGTGTCACCCGGTGGGGCGTAGGGGATCAGGTCCAACTCGGCGACAGCGGCACGCATGTCGGAGCCTGAGTCCGGGCCGGCCGGAAGGTCGGCGTACTTCAAGGACACGAGCCATGCCTTGACGGCCTGAAGCTGCTGTCCCGCCACGTGGAGTCGCGGATCCGAGCCGCCCCGGCGAGACGGCAACCGGGCGACTCCTCGCTCGACGGCGCGGAATGCCTCCTCCAGGTCGGCCCTGACCCGGTCCGGACGCACCGGAGGATCGGGGTGCACCAGGAATTCACGGTTCAGGTGGTAGCGAGCTCCCAGCGCCCCGGCCAGGCCGCAGTCGGCCAAGTGGATCTCGGCGGCGAACGCCGACCGTTCGGTTTCGTCGGCCGCTTCCCATACCTCCAGGCAGGTACGCCATGAGGAGATCGCCGCGTCGAGGCACTGCCGGTCGCCCATGTGGGCCTGGCTGAAGCGGACCGTGGCCAGGTAGACCAGGCTGTACATCCGACGGGCCGGTCCGGACGGCCGGTCCAGGTGTCCGCCTGCGAACATCACCCGTCTCGCGTCGTCGATGACGCCGGTCCCGAGCATCGACTCCGGCAGTGTCCGCAACCGCTGACGCAGTTCGTGCGCCTCGACCCTCGACGTCTCCTCGCCGGGTTCCTCCAACTCGTCGTGCGTCTGTACCGCGTCGGCGCAGTCCTGCCGCGTCCACCGGGGAATGCGCAGCAGCGCCCTCGCCCTGAGAACCGCGTACTCCTCAGTCACCGTGTCGGCCTGACAGCGGCGTCGGCGTGGACAGTGCTCATCGCTCGGTGTAGACGCGGACCTGTTGCGGACGCACGATGCGCTCGTCCATCCGGTAGCCGTGCCGCACGACTTCGGCGACCTCCCCGCTCTGCTCCGGGGAGAGCGGGGCGAGCGTCCCCACGGCCTCCTGCTTCTCGGGATCGAACGGGCTGCGGGTGACGGGGACGCGGGTCATGCCGTACTTCTCCAGGAGGGCCAGCAACTCCGCGGCGACGGAGCCGGCGAGGGCGTCGTCCTGCGCGGCCTGCCGCTCGATCCGGTCGACGAGGAGGACGAGGTCGTAGAGCAGCGGCTGTACGACTCGGCCTTCGGCGGCCCTGTGCGCGTGGTCGAGCTCTGTCAGCAGCCCGTCGAGGCTCCGGTGGACCTCCCGGTCGTTGAGCAGCCGACGGCGGAACTGGTCACCGAGTGCGGCCAGTTCCTCCCGCATACCGTCGACGGCATCGGCCACGACGGCGAACGGGTCGGACTCGGCCGCCGGGCCGGGCGGCGGCTCGGTCGGTTCCACGAGCCGGGGGACGGGCGGCTCCTCCGGCCGGGGCACGTGCGGTGGGGTGGTCATGGAACTCTCCTGGTCCGTGGCCTCAGGTGCGGGGGCAGGTCGTTGTAGGCGTGCCGCCAACGCGGCTTGATGCCCATCGCGGCCGGCAGCCCGAAGAATCCGGCAAGGGGCAGCAGGCCGAACGCCGACGGCAGGAGCACGATCATGAGCACGAGGCAGACGGCCATGACCGCGGCCATGCTCTTGTGCCAGCCCCAGGTCTTGGCGAGTGCCTTGCCCGCGTCCGCCCGGTAGGCGTTCAGGCGGATGAAGAGCCCGGCGTCCGAGATGCTGACGGCCAGCGCCTGGTCCACGCAGTGCGTGACCGTCGAGGCGCTGGTCTCCGAGGCGATGACGTACCGCCTCCTCACCGGGTGCCAGACCATGGCGCCCTCGGCGCGCAGCGACCAGATCCGGCCGATCTGGTCGCGGACGGCCACGTCACCGGGCTGTCTCGTCAGGGCCTGCTCGTAGCTGCTCAGCGCCTCGTCGTAACGCCCGGCCTGGTAGAGGCAGTTGGCGGCGGTGACCCGTGATCCGACGTCGCCGGGCGCGAGCCGGGCCGCCGCCAGATGCCAGTCGGCGGCGGCGGAGAGGTTGCCGAGCTGTTCGTGCACCTGGGCGATCAGGGTGTGGGTGAGTGCGTCGCGGGGGTACAGCGCCAGGGCCCGCTGGAACTCCTGCAACGCGTCTTTCAGCAGACCTTGGCCGGCATGGACGGCACCGAGCAGTCGCCAGGCGTCGCCGTTGCCGTCGTCGTGGTGCACGGCTTCCCGCAGCTCGTACAGCGCGCCCTCGTTGTTGCCCTGGCTGATCAGGCTGCGGGCGTGTGCCACCCAGTCCCGGCCGCCCAGGGTGGGTTGTGGCGGTGGCGGTGGCGGTGGTGTGGGTGTCGGCTTCGGTGCCCGCGCCTGGTCCAGTCTGCGGTGGTAGGCGTTGCGCCGGGTGCGGTCGAGCAGTTCCTCCCGCGCCTGGGAGATCAGCTCCACCTTGACCTCGGCCTCTCGCCGCTTCCTGGCGTCGGGGGTCCGGCTCGCTCGGCGCAACCAGGTGCGGCCGGCCTCGTCGAGCAGCTCGGAGACCCTGTCCGCGGTCGCGGACCGGTCGATGCCGAACTCCGCGTAGTAGTCGGGAACGTCGTCGGTCGTCATCGCTGCCGTCGGGACCTAGAGAGTCGGGATGCGAGCGACGCGGTCACCCAGCTCGGCCAGCTCGGCCGGGTCCAGGTTGTCGGGACGTTCGAGCTCGAACTCGCCGAGCCAGGTGCCTGTCGTGGCGTCCTTCACCTCGACGTGGATGACGCCGTCGACGTCGTAGGAGTAGAACACCTCGAACGGCGCACCCTTCGGGTAGCGCGGGATGTCGATGGTGCCCTCCCCGACCGTTTTCACGTACTCCAGATCCTCCCCCTCCCCCTCCGTCACCCGGACCCTGAGCCGGCTCTGCTGGTCGATGAGGGTGCAGAAGGTTTTGCTTCGCTTGGTCGGCACGGGTGTGTTGTGCAGGATGATCTCCTCGTTGTACTCAAGGGAGTGGTCGTTCTCGCGGGTCGTGATCATGCCGAGAGACTGCGAGGTGACGTCCCTGATGGACTTCACCTTCCCCTTGGTGAGGCGGGCCAGGCCGTCGCCGGGAGCGGAGTCGACGCTCGCCCCGCTGCCGACGTACTTCCGCTTCTCCTGCGCCTCCTCGGCACGCACCGCGACGTCCAGCGCGACCAGCGCGGCGCCGAGCGCGACCACCTCGTCCTGGGCGATGCCGCGCTCCGGGTCTCTGCCGGAGAGCCGCCGCATCAGCTCCGGCACCATGGGCATCCGGGTGGAGCCGCCGACCAGCAGCAGCCGGTCGATGTCGGCCCAGCCGAGCCTCGCCTCCGACAGCACACCTTCGGTGATGACGCGGGTGCGGTCGAGGAGTTCGGCGGTGATCTCCTCGAACTTCTCGCGGGTCACCCGGATCTGCTCGTGGCGGCCACCGGCGGAGAGCACCACGACGGCCTGGGGTGCGGTGGAGAGGGTCCGCTTGGCGATCTCCGCCTTGTCGCGCAGTTCGGCCTGTAGAGAGCTGTCGTCGTCGAGGTCCGGACCGCCCGAGGCCATGAACGCGTCGTTGAGGTGGTTCATCAGCACGCTGTCCCAGTTGAAGCCGCCGAGGTCGCGGTTTCCGTCGGTGCCGATCACCGTGTAGTCGCCGTCCTCGACCCGCATGACGGTGACGTCGAAGGTGCCGCCGCCCAGGTCGTAGACGAGCACGGTGCCGATCGCCGCGGGACCCTCGCCGTCGTCCTGGCCGTCCAGGGAGGACTGGTCGAGGCCGTAGGCGAGCGCAGCCGCTGTGGGCTCGTTGACGATACGCAACACCTCGAACCCGGCGAGCCGTCCGGCGTCCTGCGTCGCCTTGCGCCGGACGTCGTCGAAGTACGCGGGTACGGTGATGACCGCCTGCTCGACCGGCTCGCCGAGCGTCATCTCGGCGTCCTCCTTGAGGCGCTTGAGCAGCAGAGCGGAGATTTCCTCAGGGCGGTACGGCGTACCGGAATCCGAGTGGTAGACGGGGTTGGCCTCTCCCATGTAGCGCTTGACGAACTGCACCACGTGGTCGGGAGCCGTGGCCGCGGACCGCTTCGCCTGGGAGCCGACGATGACGGTGTCGCCCTGGAACATCACCACGGACGGGGTGATGTTCTCGCCCTCCCGGTTGCGGACGATGGACGGCCTTCCCGACCGGTCGGCGACCGCCATGGCGCAGTACGTGGTCCCGAGGTCGATCCCCACCACACGCGTCACCGCGCATTCCCCCTTATGTGCGCAGAACTGCTGACAGTCCCGATTATGCTCATTCCGGGGCTGGTTGACTGCCTTTCGACGAGAGTGCTTCAACGCTTCGGCCCGGCCCGCGCTTCGGTCGGGCCCGTTTTCCGGTTCCCGGCCGTGCGTGGACCAGCGGTTGGGCGGACCGTAGCGACGGAGGGGGTGGCCGGGCGGGAGAGGAAGGCCCGCGCGCGGGAGGCGGTCGCCGGGATACGGGCGCTCACCGAGGAGGCCGCGTCCGTCGTCGTCCTGTGCGAACCCCGGACCGCGCCGGCCCTCGAACGCCAGGCGGTGGCCCGTGCGCACCGCATGGGCCAGGTCAGGCCGGTCCGGGTGCACCGGCTGCTCGCCACCGGGGGAGTTGACGAATGCCTGCTTCAACTCCTCGCGCACAAGGCCCGGTTGTTCGACGCCTACGCCCGGCGCAGCGCCGTGGCCGAGGCCACCCCCCCGCCGACGCGGGTGACTCGCCCCGCGCGCCGATGTCACCCCTTCCGGACCGACACCCCCGTGAGCTGCGCCCCCGCCGCCGACGGCCCGCTGTCCAGCACCAGGCGCAGGATCCGCGACACGTCCTCCGTGGAACCCCCGCACCCCTGCTCGTCCGCCTCGGGATGGTACGCGCGCTGCCGTGCGCAGGTCTCCGAGCCGGCGATCAGGTGTGCGGCGAGGGCCGCGAGCGTCGACGGGTCGGCGCCCGGCGGGAGTTCGGCGGCGCAGACCGAGGCGAGGCGGTCGCGCAGGGCCGGCTGCCAGGCGGAGTACCAGTTCGGCGGCGTCCACAGCAGCTCGCGGGTGAGGCGGGCGGCGGCCCGTACCGTGGGGTCGCGGTCCAGCAGCCCGGTGAGCGCGAGAGTGAAGGACGCGAGCCAGTCCATGGACGACGCCGGGTGCGCGGGCAGCCCCGTGAGGGCGGCCCGCGTCGTGCTGACCCCCAGCTCGCCGACCGTCCTCGCCAGGTCCTCCTTGGACGCGAAGTGGAAGGTGAGCGCACCGAGCGAGGCGTCCGCGGCCTGCGCGACCCGGGTGAGGGAGGCGCCCTCGTAGCCGTCCCGGTCGAAGACCTCGGCCGCCGCGGCCACCAGAGTCCGCCGCGTCCGAACGGCCCTCTGCTGCCTCATGCCGCCCCTCCCTGAACACGCACCGCCAACAGGACAAACAGCCAGTAAAACAAAAACCTCACTAACCTTAGGCAGCTGTTCCGACGCGGTGTCAGGTTCGGGGAGCTGTCCCGAAAACAAAAAAGCCATTATTCTTTCGTGCGGTCGAGATCTGGAATCCGGCCGAGACTTGTGGCGAATCGCTTGGGGGCAGCGTGGACATCAAGGTACTCGGAACGTTCTCGGTCAAAGTGGACGGCATGCCCGTCCTCCCGGCCGCCCGGCTGACCCGCCAGACGCTGGCGCTCCTCGCCGCCTACCCCGGCCAACTCGTGCCCACCGCGGTGCTCGCCGAGGAGGTCGCCCCCCAAGAGCCGCCCGGCACCGGCAGGTTGGTCGTCCAGACAGCCGTACGGGAGCTGCGCGAGCGGTTCGCGGAGGCGCTGCGCGGCGGCCGGCGCGGCGAGGACCTGCTCTCCGAACTCCCGGGCGGATACCGGCTGGAGACCGGCGCGGGCACCCTCGACACCTGGGACTTCGACCGGTACGCGGGCGCCGGCTACCGCGCGATGGAGGCGGGCGACGCGGAGAGCGCGGCCCGCAGACTGCGCCAGGCCCTCGCCCTGTGGTCCGGCGAGGCGTTCAGCGGCGTGGAGGCGGGCCCACGGCTCCGGTTGAGGATCGACGACCTGGAACGCTCCCGCAGGCGCGCCGTCGACCAGTGGATCGAGGCCGAGCTGCGCGCGGGCCGCGACCGCCAGCTCATCACCGAACTCGTCGCCGTCATCGCCCGGTTGAGGCTGCGCGAGCCGCTCTACGAACGCCTCCTGGAGAAGCTCCACCCGGGCAACACCTCCCAGACCGCTCTCACCGCGTACTGGCAACTCCGCCGCGAACACCCGGCCTCGACGGCCGCGGGGGCGTGACGAAGAAAGACGCGACGAAGAAAGACCGGCATGTCCGGATAAAGAAATGCGGCACACAAATAGACCGGGCAGCGGTGGGCCGCCACGGATTTCGGCCGAGCCGCCGCCCGGAGAGCCGCTTTCACGCCACGGGGATTCCGTCCCTCGTCCACCCCGCCGCGCCACCGGCCGCGCCTCACTCTACGGACGCCGCACCCCCCGGCAAGAAACGCGCGGGAACAATGTCAAGTCCTCGACCTGATGGACTCCGCCGCACCTGACGTACTGCTCACAGGCCCGTTGGCCGGGGCTCGGCAGCGGCCCAAGAATCCTGGCGAGCCGTCACCCGCATCCCGCGCCGCGCCCCGCGCCGCCGGTTTCCTCCGAGCGCGCCACGGCTCGCCCCGCACCGCAGGCCGTGACCCCTCAGCTCTACGGAGACCCCAGTGGACAACACCCTGCTCGACATCCGGCTGAAACCCGCGCGGCAGCAGCCGGCATGGGACGACCTGGAGCAACTGGAGCGCGTACGCGACGAGTTGGTCCGGCGTCCCGCACTGGTCGCGGGAGCGGACGTACGGGCCCTGCGCGCCGCCCTCGCCGAGGTCGCCGCCGGGAACGCCCTGGTCGTCCAGGCCGGCGACTGCGCCGAGGACCCCGACGAGTGCACGGTCTCCCACGTCGCCCGCAAGGCCGCCGTCCTCGACCTCCTCGCGGGCGCCGTCAAGATGATCGCGCACCGTCCCGTCGTCCGCATCGGGCGCATCGCCGGGCAGTTCGCCAAGCCCCGCTCCAACGACACCGAGACCGTGGACGGCGTCGAACTCCCCGTGTTCCGGGGGCACATGGTCAACTCGCCCGAGTTCGACAAGGACGGCCGGCGGCCCGATCCGCTGCGGCTGCTCACCGGGTACATGGCCGCCGCCGAGATCATGGAGCACCTCGGGCGGCGCGGCGGCATCGAACCGCCCGTGTGGACCAGCCACGAGGCGCTCCTCCTCGACTACGAGATCCCCATGCTGCGCCGCGACCGCGAAGGACGGCTGCTGCTCGCCTCCACCCACATGCCGTGGATCGGCGAACGCACCCGGCAGGTCGACGGCGCGCACGTCGCGCTGCTCGCCGAGGTCGTCAACCCCGTCGGCTGCAAGGTCGGACCCAGGACGACGGGCGACGAACTCCTCGCGCTCTGCGAGAAGCTGGACCCCGAGCGCGAACCCGGACGGCTCACGCTGATCGCCCGCATGGGCGCCGACGCGGTCGCGGGCAGGCTGCCCGAGCTGGTCGCCGCCGTACGCTCCGCCGGGCATCCCGTGAGCTGGCTCACCGACCCCATGCACGGCAACACCGTCACCACCGCCGACGGCGTCAAGACGCGGCACACCGAGACCGTCCAGCGGGAGATCGTCGCGTTCCAGGAGGCCGTGCGCTCCGCCGGGGGCGTCGCGGGCGGGCTCCACCTGGAGACCACCCCGGACGACGTCGTCGAGTGCGTCACCGACTCCGGTTGCGCGACCGGGCGTTACACCTCCCACTGCGACCCCCGGCTCAACCCCGGCCAAGCGGTGGCGGTCGCCTCCGCGTGGCACCCTGCGAAGTGAGGAACTCCATGGACGGCATGGCGAACAGGACCGCGCTCGTGACGGGTGCGGCGGGCGGTATCGGTACGGCGATCGTCCACGCGCTCGCGTCCGCCGGGGCGCGGGTCGCCGCGGTCGACCGGGACGTGCGGGAACTGCTTGAGGTCACCACCAAGCTCTCCACCGGAGGGCTCGACATCGCGCCGCTGCCCGCCGACATCACCGACGAGGACGCGGTACGGCGTGTCGTCGACGAGACCGAACAGCGGCTCGGCGGCATCGACTTCCTCGTCAACGCGGCCGGGATACTGCGGCTCGGCACTGTTCGGGGGTTCCGTACGCAGGACTGGGCCGACACCTTCGCCGTCAACGCGACCGGGGTGTTCCACATGACCCGGGCCGTCGTCGACCGGATGATTCCCCGGCGGAGCGGGGCGATCGTCACCGTCGCGTCCAACGCCGCGCGTACGCCGCGCGGTGAGATGGCCGCGTATGCCGCGTCCAAGGCCGCCGCCGCGCAGTTCACCAAGTCGCTCGGGGTGGAGGTGGCTCGGTACGGGATCCGGTGCAATGTCGTGGCGCCGGGGTCCACCGATACGCCGATGCTCAGTTCTATGTGGGCCGATGAGAGTGGGCGGCAGAAGACGATCGACGGGTCGCCGGAGGCGTTCAAGCTGGGGATTCCGCTGGGGAAGATCGCTCGGCCTGAGGATGTGGCGGCTGCGGTGTGCTTCCTGCTGTCGGACGAGGCTTCGCACATCACGCTGCATGACCTGACGGTCGACGGAGGGGCGACGTTGGGGGCTTAGGCCGTTGCCGACTGCTGCGCCGTTGTGGCTGGTCGCGCAGTTCCCCGCGCCCCTGAGGGGCATGTCCTGAACCCCACTTGAAAGGAAACCCATGGCCGGGCTGCCGTCCATCGACCCCTACCCGATGCCCACCGCCGAGTCCCTTCCGGCCCGCATCCCCGGGTGGACCGTCGATCCCTCGCGAGCTGTTCTTCTCCTTCACGACCTTCAGCGCTACTTCCTCCGGCCCCTTCCCGACGCTCTGCGTACCGAACTCATCGGCAACGCGGCCGAGTTGACCTCCTGGGCCCGGGACGCCTCCGTGCCCGTCGCCTACACCGCCCAACCCGGTGGCATGACTCCCCAACAGCGCGGGCTCCTCAAGGACTTCTGGGGGCCCGGGATGCGCGTCGACCCCGCTGACCGGGAAGTCGTCGAACCCGTCGCTCCCCGAGACGGGGACTGGCTGCTCACCAAGTGGCGGTACAGCGCGTTCTTCAACACCGATCTGCTGCGGCGGATGCGGGACGCCGGGCGGGATCAGCTGGTCGTGTGCGGGATCTACGCGCACGTCGGCGTGCTGGCGACCTGCGTGGAGTCGTACACGCACGACATCGAGACGTTCCTGGTCGCCGACGCCGTCGCGGACTTCGGGGAGAGCGACCACCGGATGGCTCTGGAGTACGCGGCCCGCTGCTGCGCGGTCGTCCTGCCGACGAAGGAGGTCCTGGGATGACAACGGACGCTCTACAGAGGGTGCTTGAGGGGTCCGCCGGGCCGTTCGCCGTGTTGTTCCGGCCGGAGACGGCGGGGCCCCGTTCGCTGGACGTGCTGCTCGGGGAGGTCCGACTCCCCTCCACGCTCGGGGAGATACCGCTGTCCGACGACCGCGGGCCCGGCGCCGAAGTGCTCGTCCTCATCCCCTACCGGCAGGTCGCCGAGCGGGGGTTCGAGAGCCACGACGACGGCGCGCCGCTCATCGCGATGAGCGTCACCGAACAGGAGACCCTGCCGCTCGCCGAGGCGCTGGCACGCATCCCGGACGCCGGGATCGAGCTGACGGGGGGTCACTTCGACGTCGGGGACGAGGAGTACGCCGAGATCGTGCGGCGCGTCGTCGCGGACGAGATCGGCACCGGTGAGGGCGCCAACTTCGTGATCAAACGGTCGTTCACGGCCGACATCACCGGGTACGGCGTCCACTCCGCGCTGACGTTCTTCCGCCGCCTCGTCGAGCGGGAGACCGGGGCGTACTGGACGTTCGTCGTGCACACCGGGGAGCGTACGTTCGTCGGCGCGACGCCCGAGCGGCACGTCAGCCTGCACGACGGCACCGCCGTCATGAACCCGATCAGCGGGACGTACCGCTACCCCGAGTCCGGGCCGACCCTGCCCGGCGTCCTCGACTTCCTCGCCGACCGCAAGGAGGCCGACGAGCTGTACATGGTCGTCGACGAGGAACTCAAGATGATGGCCCGGATCTGCGTGGACGGCGGGCGAGTTGTCGGGCCGTACCTCAAGGAGATGGCGCGGCTCGCGCACACCGAGTACTTCATCGAGGGGCGCTGCGACCGCGATCCGCGCGAGATCCTGCGCGAGACGCTCTTCGCGCCGACCGTCACGGGCAGCCCGCTGGAGAGCGCGTGCCGGGTGATCGCCCGTCACGAGCCGCGCGGGCGGGGGTACTACAGCGGGGTCGCCGCGCTGATCGGGCGCGACGAGCGGGGAGTCCGCACGATGGACTCCGCAATCCTCATCCGTACGGCGGACATCGACGCCGGTGGCCGGGTGCGCATCGGCGTCGGCGCGACCCTCGTACGGCACTCCGACCCCCTCGCCGAGGTCGCCGAGACCCGGGCCAAGGCGGCCGGGCTGGTCGCGGCGCTGGAGGCGGGCGGGCCGACCCGGTTCACCTCGCATCCCGAGGTGCGGGCGGCGCTGGAGCGACGGAACCTCTCCGTCGCCGACTTCTGGCTGGCGGACGGCGCAGCGCAGGTCGGCTCCCGGCCCCGGCTCGCCGGACAGCGGGTGCTCGTCGTCGACGCGGAGGACACGTTCACGTCGATGATCGAGAAGCAACTCAAGGCGCTGGAGCTGGAGGTGACGGTCCGTCGGTTCGACGAGCCGTACGTCTTCGACGAGTTCGACCTCGTCGTCATGGGCCCGGGGCCCGGCGACCCCCAGGACACCGGGCACGTGAAGATCGCCCACCTCGACGCGGCGGTGAGCTGCCTGCTGCGGGAGCGGAGACCGTTCCTCGCGGTCTGCCTGAGCCACCAAGTCCTCGCCCGGCGGCTGGGGTTGGACCTGGTCCGGCGTGACGTACCGAACCAGGGGGTGCAGAAGGAGATCGACCTGTTCGGGGTGTCCGAGCGCGTCGGCTTCTACAACACGTTCTCGGCGCGGGCGGACCGGGACCGGCTGACCCTCCCCGACGGCACGGAGGTCGAGGTCAGCCGCGATCCGGCGACCGGGGAGGTGCACGCGCTGCGGTCGGGGCGGTTCGCTTCGATGCAGTTCCACGCGGAGTCGCTGCTGACGGTGGACGGGCCCCGGATCACGGCGGGGCTGCTCGACGCGCTGGTGGCGGGGCTGCCGGCGCTCGCGTCGTGAGGGGCGGGGCCGACTCCCGGGCCGGGCAGGCGAGTTGCCCCACCGGCGAGACCGGGGCGCGGACCACCGGCGCCCCCGGCCCCGTCCCGCACCTGACCGGCCCGCGCCTCACCGCCCCCGGCCCGCACCTCACCGGCCCCGGCCCGCACCTCACCGCCCCCGCCCCGCACCTCACCGGCCCCGTCGCGGTCCTCGTCGGCCCCATGGGCGTCGGCAAGTCCACCGTCGGCCGGCTCCTCGCCGCCCGGCTCGGCACCGGCTTCCGGGACACCGACGGCGACATCGTCACCGCCGAGGGCCGCACCATCGCCGAGATCTTCGCGGCCGACGGCGAACCCGCCTTCCGTACCGCCGAGAAGCGGGCGGTCCTCCGGGCGCTGAACGGGCACGGCGGTGTCCTCGCCCTCGGCGGCGGGGCCGTCCTCGACCCCGGTACGCGCGCGCTGCTCGCCGGACGCCGGGTGCTGTACCTGACGATGGGTGCCGCCGAGGCGGCCCGGCGGCTGGACCTCGGCGCCGGGCGCCCCCTGCTCGCCGCCGACCCCCTCGACCGGTGGCGGGAGTTGATGGCCGCACGCCGTCATCTGTACGAGGAGGTCGCCACGGCGATCGTCGCCACGGACCGGCGTACACCGGACGAGGTGACCGAAGCGGCCCTGGACGCGCTGGAGTTGAAGACCGCTGCCCTGCCGCCCCCCACAACCCCCCTTCAAGGAGCCCCCCTTGACCAGACTCCGCTGGCTCACCGCCGGTGAATCCCACGGCCCCGCCCTGGTCGCCACCCTGGAAGGTCTCCCCGCCGGAGTCCCCATCACCACCGCCGAGGTCGCCGACCACCTTGCCCGGCGGCGGCTCGGGTACGGCCGGGGTGCCCGGATGAAGTTCGAGCGGGACGAGGTCACCTTCCTCGGCGGCGTCCGGCACGGTCTCACCCTCGGTTCCCCGGTGGCCGTCATGATCGGCAACACCGAGTGGCCCAAGTGGGAGAAGGTGATGGCCGCCGACCCGGTGGACCCCGCCGAACTCGACGGCGTACAGCGGGGCGCCCCGTTGACCCGCCCGCGTCCGGGCCACGCCGACCTCGCCGGGATGCAGAAGTACGGATTCACCGAGGCACGGCCGGTGCTGGAGCGCGCGTCGGCGCGGGAGACGGCGGCCCGTGTGGCGCTGGGCGCGGTCGCGCGGGCGTATCTCCAGGAGACGGCCGGCGTGCGGATCGTCAGCCACGTCGTCCAACTGGCGGGCGCGCGGGCGCCGTACGGAGTTCTCCCCACCCCGTCCGACGTACGCGGACTCGACGCGGACCCGGTGCGCTGTCTCGACGCCGACGCCTCGAAGGCGATGGTCGCCGAGATCGACCGGGCCCACAAGGACGGGGACACGCTCGGCGGGGTCGTCGAGGTGCTGGCGTACGGCGTACCGGTCGGGCTCGGGTCGCACGTGCACTGGGACCGGCGGCTCGATGCCCGGATCGCCGCCGCGCTCATGGGAATTCAGGCGATCAAGGGCGTGGAGGTGGGCGACGGCTTCGCGCTCGCGGGCGTCCCGGGTTCACAGGCCCACGACGAGATCGTGCGCGGGCCGGACGGCGTACGGCGGGCCAGTGGGCGCGCGGGCGGGACCGAGGGCGGGCTGTCCACCGGTGAACTCCTGCGCGTGCGCGCCGCGATGAAGCCGATCGCGACGGTCCCGCACGCGCTGCGGACCGTCGACATGGCGACCGGCGAACCCGCCGTCGCCCACCACCAGCGCTCCGACGTCTGCGCGGTGCCGGCCGCCGGGATCGTCGCCGAGGCGATGCTCGCGCTCGTCCTCGCGGACGCGGTCGGGGAGAAGTTCGGAGGTGACAGCGTTGTGGAGGTCCGGAGGAACATTCGCGGATATCTGGAAACCCTTTAGCCGGCCGCGCCCCGTTTTTCCGCAGGGCTGAATCTGTTTTCCGCAGGGCTGAATCTTCATCAAGTACCCTGTCCTGTCGGCCACTTCGATCACCGATCTGACTGTCCGCTGCTGAAGTGTCGCAGAGCGTTGACCGATGGCCGGGCAGACCTCTACCTTCCGGGAAGATCGCATTTCGAACTACGGGGGATGGGTTGGGTGATGGAGCCGCCGAACTCGGACAGTCACATACTCGCCGTGCTGGAACTCCTCGCGGAGGACAGCCCGCCGAGCCGCTTCGACTCGCTGCTCGTACGGGCCCGCCGTGAGGGCCTGCCCGACGCGGAACTCGGGCGCCTGAGCCGGGCCGTACAGCTCGCCCGTGCCCTGCCCGAACGGCCCGGCAGACGCCGGCAGTGGGAGGACGACCTCACCGCGCTCGTCGACACCGCCCGCGACCTGATGGACGCGCCCGACGTCGACGCGCTGCTGCGGACCGTCGCGCGGCGCGCCCGCCGGCTCCTCAGCCTCGACATCGCCTTCGTCGTCCTCACCGACCTCGACGGCGAGATCCGCGGGCACGCGGCCGAGGGGTCCGTCACCGACCTCAGCACCAACGTCGACCTCGTCTCCGAGGGCAGCGTCGGGGCGCGCGTCCTGCGCACCAAGTCGCCCGCGTGGACCGCCGACTGCCTCCTCGACCACTCCTTCATCACGTCCAAGGGGCTCGACGAGGCCACCCAGGCGGAAGGGCTGCGCGCCCTCCTCGCCGTCCCTTTACGCGTCGGTGACTCCGCCGTCGGCGTCCTCTACGGCGCCCAGCGCGCCGTACGGCACTTCACGCCCGACGAGGTCGGCGCGATGATCCAGTTCGCCGACCTCGCGGCTCTCGCCGTCGACAACGCGCGCCTCCTCCAGCACGCCCGGCACCAGTCCACCGAGCTGGAGCAGGACAACTACCGGGTGCGCGCCGGGCTCGTCCGGCTCCAGGAACTCACCGACGCGTACGGGCGGATCATGAGCCTGCCACTGGTGGGGGCGAACCTCGCGACGATCGTCTCGGCGACGGGGGCCGCGCTGGACGGGCGGGCCCGGCTCTTCGACCCCGCCGGGAGGCTGCTGGCGAGCAGCGAGGGCGAGGACGAGGGCGCGGACGGCTTCGGCGGGGCCGCGGTCGCGGGTGCTCGCGGTACCGTCGCCGAGGCCATCCTCGACGCCCACGCCCGGCGGACCACCGTCCGTACCCCCGGCGGGGTCTGGGTCGCGCCCGTCATCGCCGGGGCCGAGAACCTCGGGTACCTCGTCCTCGACCCCGAGACCCCGCTCGTCGGCGCCGAC
The DNA here is from genome assembly GCF_055409605.1 of Streptomyces saintjeani. Lineage (NCBI taxonomy): Bacteria > Bacillati > Actinomycetota > Actinomycetes > Kitasatosporales > Streptomycetaceae > Streptomyces > Streptomyces saintjeani. The sequence goes on from NZ_CP189624.1 coordinate 6,067,865, forward strand.
GAGCGGCTCCTCCAGCTCGCCGCGCAGGTGTGCGCCGTTCAGCTCCTCATCCAGGGCAGCGCCGGCCTCACCGAGGGCCCCCAGCGCGACGAGCTCCTCGACGAACTCGTCTCCGCGCCGCCCCGCGCGCCCCGCCGGATCGCCCAGCGCGCGCGTCAGCTCGGCGTCGACCTCGACGAGCCGTACGTCCTCGTCGTCATGCGGCCCGAGGGTGGTGACCACGGGCGGGCCACCGTCTGGTCCCTCTCCTACGTCCACCGCATGACCGGCCTCAAGACCGAGCACGACGGCTGCATGGTCCTCCTCCTGCCCGGCACCGACGCGTCCGCCGCCGCGCGGGCCGTCGCCGGGGAGCTGTCGCCGCTGCTCGGGCGGCCGGTGTCCTGCGGGGCGGCCGGGCCGGGGCGGGGGGTCCTTGAGGTGCGGCGGATCTTCCAGGAGGCGGTGCGGTGCCTGGACGCGGTGACGGCCCTGGACGCGCCCGGTGCCACCGCCGCGCCCCAAGACCTCGGCTTCCTGGGCGTGCTGCTCTCCGACGACCGTGACGTCCGTGGCTTCGTCGACTCCACGATCGGGCCGATCCTCCGCCACGACGAGGAGCACTTCACGGAGTTCGCGGTCACGCTGGAGGCGTACTTCGCGGCGAAGTCCAGCCCCACAGGTGCCGCCGGCGCGCTTCACGTCCACCCCAACACGGTCTCCCGCCGCCTGGAACGCATCACCGCCCTCCTGGGTCCCGACTGGCAGAACCCCGGGCCCCTGCTGGAGATCCAACTGGCCTTGCGTCTCCACCGGGTCCGGGACGTCCTGCGCCGCTGAGTCGTACCGAACCCTGTCGGCGGGGGCTCGGTACGAGGGTTACAGGTGGGGCGGCATCGTCAGGGCGTGGTCCGCCCGTGCCAGCGACATCGCCGTGTGGGCGGCCGACGCGAGGGTCACGTGGCGGTGCCAGCCGGGGAAGGAGCGGCCCATGAAGTCCCGCAGGCCGCACGGTTCGCCTATCTCCGTGAAGTCCGTCTCCACCCGGCGGGGCAGTCGGGTGAGGCGGACCAGGCGGCCCACCGGCGACTGGCTCAGGTTCGTCAACCACGCCGCGGACGGCGGCTGGTTGGGGTCGGACCACTCGCCCAGGAGGAGCATCGGGTGGCGGCGCCCCTGCGCGTCGGGGACCGTCACGCGGACCACGGACGCCAGCGCGGAGCGCACCGCGCCGGCGTTGGCCGGGTCGGGCCACGTCACCGGGCGGCGCAGCCCCTTCGTCGCCTCCAGGATCTGCGACGCGCACAGGAGCCCGGCGCGGAAACCGGGAAGCGCGCGGTCGGCGACAGCCAGCCGCGTCGCCGCCGTCACCCGGGCCAGCACCGGGACCCCGGCGTCCGTGAGCCGCGTCAGCGTCGCCGCCGTCGTACCGCCCCGGACGTCGAGGACGACGGGCCTGCGCGCGACGCCGCCGCCCCGCTGGACGACCTCCAGGACGGCTTCCGCCGTGCACTGTTCGAGGCTCTCGGCGGGCGCTTTCTCCGGGACCTCCGCCCGGTCGCGGCGACGCCGGTCGCTGACCCAGGGGTCGGTGAGGAGGAGGCGCCAGTGGACGGGCGCGCTGAGCCGTTCGGACGCGTACCAGACGCCGATCGCCTGCTGTCCGGAGAAGAGCTGGCCCAGTTGGGGTGCGAACAGCCGGTCCACGCCGACGGAGTGCTCGCCGGCCTTGGGGATGTGCATGGAGCGGACGACCCACGCCTGGGCGGGCGCGAGCCGCTCCGTGTAGGCCGCGAGCGCGGCCCGCATGGGGCGCCAGTCCCATGTGGAACAGGAGATGAAGTGGTGCAGGCCCTGTTCCGCGCCGGGGTCGCCCAGGTGCGCGGCGATGTTCCGTACGGACTTGCGGCCGCTCGTGGTGAGCAGGCCCTGGAAGTACATCTCGGCCTTGCGCCGTTGGTCCCTTCTGCGGAACGGCGCGAACAGGACCCGGCTCAGGTCGGCGGCCACGGCGTCTACGGCCGGGGCGGGGGGCCGGCCCGCGGACTGGTGGCGTGTGGTCACGGACCCGGCGGGTGCGGACCCGGCGCAGGTGGACACAGGCACGACGGTCTCCTCAGCGGTGTGTGGGGGGACAGCTACTGTCGGTCGCTGTCCCAACCGTCTCTTTGGTCACCGCCCTGTAACCAGGTGGGCCCGCTATCGACTTTGGGGCGCCCGGTGGTTGTCCCGGCCCCATGTGCGAAGCCGTGATGACAACGCCGTCAACAAACGGCTTGCACCGCGTCTGCAACGAGCGGTGTAAGTGTTCCCGGACCACACCGCCCGCCCCCGCCCGGGGTCAGCCGCCCGTCCCGCCCCCGGATGGGGCAGCAAGCGGACGCGGGCCCACCGGACGGGGGGTGTGGACCTCGGGGGCGCGAGGCCGGTCACGTGGGGATGGTTCGCCGGGGATGCGGGGGAGGAGGGCCGGGCTGGTGCGTCTGACCTGCGGAAACCGTATGGGCCCACCTTCGGAGGACGCTCTCCCGGTGGGATGGGGACAGTGACGGCCGCCCCCCTCGGCCCCGCCCCGGAAACTCGTGACAGGCCCTCGCCCCACGACCCCCGCAGCTCCAGAGTCCGCCGCGCCCACACCCCGACCGCGCTGTCCACCCCGGCGACGTCCGCGAGCCCGGCGAGCAACTCCCGTGCCAGGGGCGCCGCCTGTGAGGCCGGTACCCCCGCCGCCGCCGACAGCTCTTCGCGGGCCGCCCCGTCCGCTCCGTCCGCGAGGAACGCCAGCGGCGGCCACACCCCGGCCGCCGAGAAGGCCGTACCGTGCGAGACGTCCACGGCTCCGGCCCACCGCGAGGTGAGCGCGTTCGCCGCCTGCACGGCCGTACGCATACGCGTTTCCGCCCCCGGTTACCGCTCGCTTACGATGCGCTCGCACATCTGTGTGAAAACCGGACCGTCCGAACCAGGAGCACGCCACCCGTGTCGACACTCCCGCCCGAGCCTCAGGACAACCCGTTCCGCGCCCCGGAGCCGGGACAGGTGCCGGTCGCCGCGCCGGTGCCGCAGGGCTGGGGACAGGGCTGGGCGCCGGGGCCGTTCCGGCCGGTGCGGCAGGTCAACGGCGTGGCGATCTCCGCGCTCGTGCTCGGCGCGCTGTGCTTCCTGCCCGCCGTCGGGATCGTCCTCGGGATCGTCGCGCTCGTCCAGATCAAGCGGCGCGGCGAGCGCGGGAAGGCGATGGCGGTCATCGGGATCGTCCTGTCGTCCCTCGGCCTCGCCCTGTGGCTCGTCGCGCTCACCACGAACGTCGCCCGCGACACCGTCCACGCCATCGAGGATGCCGCCGAGATCACCACCGTCTCCGCGCTCGACACGGGTGACTGCTTCGACCTGCCGCCGGGCGACACGATCGGCTCCGACGTGTACGACGTCGACGAGGCCGACTGCGCGGACCCGCACGACGCCGAGATCTTCGGCGTCGTACCCGTCGGCGGCGACGACTTCCCCGGGCGGGCGAAGCTGCGGGAGGTCGGCAACGAGAAGTGCTACGACCTCAAGCTCCGCTACACGATGGACCCGTGGGCCGTGCCGGACGGCACCGACTGGTACACGCTGCTCCCCGAGCGCGACGGCTGGGAGTCCGGCGACCGCGCGATCACCTGCGTGTACGCGCGCTCCGACCTCGGCAGCCCCATGCTCGGCTCGCTGCGCCGCGACGAGACCAACCTCGACGACGACCAGATCGCCTTCCTGACGGCCATGTCCGCGATCGACGACGCCCTGTACGCCGAGCCCGACGACTACCCGGAGGAGGACCTGCCGGCCAACACGGCGTGGGCCGCCGAGGTCCGTGACGCGCTCGGACAGCAGGCGACGGCACTTCAGGCGCGCCCCTGGTCCGACGCGCGGACCTCGATCGACCTTCTCGTCCGGGACCTGCGCGAAGCGCGCGAGTCGTGGCGCAAAGCCGCCGTGGCCGACGACGCGGACGCGTACTACGACGCGTACGACGCCGGGTACGCGTTCGTCGACGGTGCCACGACGATCGGGGCGCGCAGTGCGCTGGGGCTCGCGGTCACCGTGCCCTCGTCAGCCGACGACAGCGGCAGGCTCGACGTCTGAGGTGTGAACGCGGCTATACCGGGAGAAAGTTCCGGCGTAAAGCTCCACCCCGGATTTTGTCATCACATCGAGTGATTCTCTGGCCTTTGCTTGCATGGAGGAACCCACGGTTGCCAGGCTGTAGCTGTCTGTAAAGCCTGATGGGAGCGGCCTTGTGAGTATCGGTGAGCAACCGGCGTATCTGAGGGTCGCGGGGGATCTGCGCAGGAAGATCGCCGACGGTTCGCTCCCGCCGCACACGCGGCTGCCGTCCCAGGCGCGCATCCGCGAGGAGTACGGGGTCTCCGACACGGTCGCGCTGGAGGCGCGCAAGGTGCTGATGGCCGAGGGGCTGGTCGAGGGCCGCTCCGGGTCGGGGACGTACGTCCGTGAGCGGCCGGTCCCGCGCCGGATCGCCCGCTCCGGGTTCCGGCCGGTCGGGGGCGCCACGCCGTTCCGGCAGGAGCAGGCCGAGGGGGATGTGCGCGGAACCTGGGAGTCCAGCAGCGAGCAGGCCGCCGCGGACGCGGCTGTCGCCTCCCGGCTCGGGATCGAGAAGGGGGGGCGGGTCATGCGGACGCGGTACGTCTTCCGTGAGGGCGGGCGGACGATGATGCTGTCCACCTCCTGGGAGCCGCTGGCCCTCACGGGGCGCACGCCCGTCATGCTGCCCGAGGAGGGGCCCCTCGGGGGGATGGGGGTCGTCGAGCGGATGCGGGCCATCGACGTCATCGTCGACAACGTCGCCGAGGAGGTGGGGGCCCGGCCGGGGCTCGCGGACGAGCTGGCCGCGCTGGGGGGTGTGCCCGGGCATGTGGTGATCGTGGTGCAGCGGACGTACTTCGCGTCGGGGAGGGCGGTGGAGACCGCGGACGTCGTGATCCCGGCCGACCGGTACCGGGTGGCTTATCACTTGCCGGTCCGCTGAGGGGCCCTTCGGGGACCGGGCGGGGGCTCTGCGGGGTTCTGGTGGGCTTTCCCGCTGAATCCGGTCGTTTCTCGTCGGTCCCGTAGGCCGGTGGATTTCCGGGCCGGGCGGGCGGGAGCGGGCGGATCTCCCGCTCCGCGAGGTCGGTCGGGGGGTGTACGCCCCCTCCTGGCTGGCTTGTTGCATGTCTGTTGGTGAAAAGCCGTGTTCGGTGCGTGAAGGTTGGGCGTAGGCTCGGGCATATGCGGAGTGCGGTTTCCTCAGCGGGTGGGGCGTGCGGGAGGGGCGGGGCGCGATGACCGACAACAACACCATCTCCCTGCCCTGGCTGGTCATACGTCAGGACGACAACGGGAACCGGTACCGGGTGGGGCGTTACGCGACCCAGGACGAGGCGCAGAAGATCGCGGACAGTCTGGACGGTGCCGGGCATCGGCAGATGTATTGGGTCGAGCGGGCGGGCCAGCACGGGGATCCGAGCCGCAACTGACCGGTGGGGGCGGGAGGTCGGGGTGTCCCTGTGGTGGGTGGCGGGGCGGCGCCACGGTGCAGGACTCCGGCCCCTTCCCCGGCTCCCGTAGGCTCCCGCGCATGACTGAGCGGATCGTGGTGGTCGGGGCGGCGCTTCTCGACGGGGGGCGGCTGCTCGCTGCTCGGCGCAGTGCGCCGCCCGAGTTGGCCGGGCGCTGGGAGCTGCCCGGGGGGAAGGTGGAGCGCGGGGAGAAGGCCGAGGACGCGCTGGTGCGGGAACTCCGGGAGGAGTTGGGGGTGGACGCGGAGGTCGGGGAGCGGGTGCCGGGGGAGTGGCCGCTCCGGTCGCCGTACACCCTTCAGGTCTACGTCGCCCGGCTGCGGCCCGGTTCACCCCGGCCTGCGCCGCTGGAGGACCACGACGACCTGCGGTGGCTGGGGCGGGACGAGGTGTGGGGCGTCGAGTGGCTGGAACAGGATGTGGAGGCGGTGCGGGAAGTGGTGGGGAGGATGGGTACGGGGGTGGAGTGAGGCGGGGGTGGGCGACCGCGCGAGGGGTCGTGGGTGGTGTGTGCCGGAGTGCGGGGGCGGGTGTGCGCCGGGTGGGGTGGTGTGCGCCAAGTCGGGTGGTACCGGGCGTGCGATATCGGGTATGTGGTTATCGAATATCTGAAATCGGACATGGTGTGCATCGCTGTGCTGGGAAGTGATCGGCGTGATCGACACCGAAGGCGACTGCGCCGAGTGGACGTTCCCGGCGGATCCGGGAGCGGTGCGCGGGGCTCGTGCGGTTGTTCGGGGGCAGTTGCGGGGGTGGCGGCTGGAGGGGGTGAGCGATGTCGCGGTGCTGCTCGTCAGCGAGCTGGTGACCAATGCCCTGCGGCATGCGGCCGGGCCGATCCGGCTGCGGCTCGTCCGTCCCGCCGGGCTCGGTGGCGTACTCGTCGTCGAGGTCTCCGATCCGCTGCCCGACCCGCCCCGGGAGCGCGCGGCCCGGCCGGAGGACGAGGGCGGCAGGGGGCTCCAGCTGCTCGCGTCCGCGGCGAACCGGTGGGGTACGCGTCCGGACGCGTCCGGCAAGACGGTCTGGTTCGAACTGGCGGTGTCCGAGTGACCTGCGAAAACGCCGGCGCGGGCGCCTCGTCGGCGGCGTACGTCGGTTTTCGGCCAGGGGCTCGTGTCGATCCGAGTGGTTCGAGGGTGTGCCCGCTGGTTAGAAGAGTGGAAGTGTTGGAACGGAACGGTCCAAAAAACGCCTGGGCCGTGCTGTGATCGTGAACACCGTGCCGTGCGGCCCCGTAGTGCTGGATACTGCGGGCAGCCGCCCCTGGTGACCGGTACCGGGCGCGGTGAGCTGGAGGGGACGGTTCGCGTGAGCGAGATACCAGCGAAGGCCACGGAGTCGCCCGACCCGTCGGACGCCGCAGGCGCCTTCGGCGATGGCGCCTCGGCCGGAGGGGCGGGGCCGAGGGACACCGGGCGACCGGGCGCCCCGGGCCGCACCGACGCGTCCGAACCACGCCGGGCGACTCCCGACGACGCGCGGAACGAGACGCGGGACAACCCCGGCGCAGCGCACGGCCAGTCCCACGAGGTCTCGCGCGGCAGCGCTCCGGCCCGCTCCAGCGCCTCGCACGGGGACACCCCGGCCCGCTCCCGTGACACCTCCACGGACGCCCCCACCCCACGCCGGACAGGCGCACGCGGTGGCGACCCCACGGGCTCGGGGCCGAACCCCGCAGGCGCCGCGCACGGCGAGGCCGCCGCCGGTCCGCGTGCCAGCTCCGTACCCCCCTCCGCCCTCTCCGACATCCCCCCCGCCGACGCCGTCTGGCAGAGCAGCCCCCCGGGGTCCATCTACGACTACATCCGCGTCGCCTCCTTCTCCATCGGCCCCGACGGGCTCGTCGATCAGTGGAGCCTCAGGGCCGAGCAGATCTTCGGGATCGCCGCCGAGCGGGCTGTGGGGCTGGATCCGATCCAGGCGTTCATCGACCCCGACCTGCGCGCGCGGGGGCAGCGGAAGATGGCGGAGATCCTGGACGGGCGGGAGTGGACCGGTGTGGTGCCGTTCAAGGTGCCGGGGAGCGGGGAGCGGGGGCTCGCCGAGGTCTATGTGATGCCGACGACGACGCCGGACGGCGACAGGGCCGCCGTGTGCATCGTCGTCGATGTGAGGACCTTGCGGAGCATCGAGACCGACCTCGCCGCCTCGCAGTCGATTTTCGGCCAATCCCCGTTCGGGTTCCTGCTGATCGACCCGGACCTGAGAGTGCGGCGGGCCAACGAACGGTTCGCGTCGTTGTTCGGGGGGACGCCGGACGACCACCGGGGGCGCGGCGTCACTGATTATTTGCAGCGGTCGGAGGCCGAGCGGGTCACCGCGATCCTGAAGCGGGTGCTCCAGACCGGCGATCCGATCACCGACATGCACGTCACGGGCTTCACCCCGGGCTCGGACGAGCGCAGGCACTGGTCGATCAACCTGTACCGCGTGCACAGCGGCAGCGGACGCCCGATCGGCATCGCCTGGCTCGGCATCGACATCACGGCACGCAGAGCGGCGGCCAGGGAAGCGGCTGCGGCCCGCCGCAACCTCGCCCTCCTGAACGAGGCCGGCGCCCGCATCGGCAACTCCCTCGACCTGGAGACGACGGCCCGCGAACTCCTCGACGTGGTCGTCCCCGGCTTCTGCGACCTCGCGACCGTCGACCTCTACCAGGGCCTGCTGGCCGGCGACGAGACCCCGCCCGGCCTCGCGGACGGCAGCGCGGAACTCCGCCGCGTCGCCTTCGCGTCGGCCGTCTCGGACGTCCCGTTCACCGCGACCGGCGGCACGCCGATCCCCGTCGGCGCCGTCCACCACTTCCCGTTCACGTCCTCCCGCGCGGACGCGCTGCGCACCGCACGCCCCCAGCACATCTCCGGCGAGGAGGGCGGCCTCGTGCAGTCCACGCTGGCCGTGCCGATGGTCGCGCACGACACCGTCGTCGGGCTCGCGCAGTTCTCCCGTACGAAGGGGAGCGAGCCGTTCGGCGACCGGGACCGTGACCTGGCGGTCGAGCTGGCGGCGCGGGCCGCCGTCAGCATCGACAACGCGCGGCTGTACCGGCGCGAACGCGAACGCGCGTTGATACTGCAACGCTCGCTGCTGCCGCCGGGCGACCCGATCGCCTCCGGGCTCGACATCGCCTGCCGCTATCTGCCGGGCAACGCCGCCACGGGGCGCCCCAGCGAGGTCGGCGGCGACTGGTTCGACGTCATCGAACTGCCGGGCCACCGTACGGCGCTGGTCGTCGGGGACGTCATGGGGCGGGGGCTGCGGGCCGCCGTCGCGATGGGGGAACTCCGCACGGCCGTACGGACGTTGGCGCTGCTCGACACCGAACCCGCCGAAGTCCTCACCGCGTTGGACGAGATCGCGCGCGGGCTCGGTACGCCGGGGGGTGTCCAGCAGGCGACCCGTGCGGCCCGGCGGCCCCGGGAGGCGGACCTCTCCGAGGTGTACCTCGCGACGTGCGTGTACGCGGTGTACGACTCCGTCACCCGCCGGTGCACGTTCGCCAACGCGGGGCATCTGCCGCCGGTGCTGGTGGAACCCGGCGAGCCCGCGCTCATGCTGGACGTGCCGCCGGGGATGCCGCTCGGGGTGGGCGGGGAGCCGTTCGAGGAGGTCGAAGTCGAGCTGCCCGAGGGGGCGTTGCTCGCGCTGTACACGGACGGGCTGGTCGAGTCCCGTGACCATCCCCTCGATGAAGGGCTCCAGGCGTTCGTGGGGGCGTTGACCGATCCCTCCCAGCCGCTGGAGGACGTCTGCGATCACGTTCTCAACACGCTCGACTCCCATCATGGTGAGGACGACATCGCGTTGTTGATGGCCCGGGTGCAGGGGTTGCCCGCGGAGTCCGTCGGGGACTGGACGTTGCCCCGTGAGCCCAAGAGTGTGGGGCGGGCTCGGGAGTACGCGCGGGCGCAGTTGGTGAACTGGGACCTCGAACCCCTTGTCGACACGACCGAGTTGCTGGTGAGCGAGCTCGTCACGAACGCGTTGCGGTACGGCGAGGGGGAGATCCGGCTTCGGCTCCTGCTCGATCGGACGTTGGTGTGCGAGGTGTGGGACTCGGGGTTGGTCCAGCCTCGGCGGAGGCGGGCACGGGATACGGACGAGGGGGGTCGGGGGCTGCAACTCGTGGGGTTGCTGTCCGCGGCGTGGGGCTCCCGGCGGACCCCCCGGGGGAAGACGGTCTGGTTCGAACTCCCGCTGCCGGACGGGGACTCGACGCCGGTCGATCCTGCGGAGGCGTTGTTGAGCCTGTTCTAGGGGGCGGGATCGGACTGTGGGGCGGCTGCGGGTCCGTCGTGGCTGGTCGCGCCCACGCGGCGGTGGCCGCAAATCGACATGGCCCCGCGCCCCTGGAAGACGTGCAGCCGCCCCGCCCCATGCAAAACCCCTTGGGGCCGACTGGCCTGCTCCGGAAGACTCCCGCAGTGACCTCACCCCGAACCCACCTCACCACCCCCGACCTCGCCCCCCTCACCCGCGAAGCCTTCGGGAAGCGCCGTCAGCTTCTCCGCTCCGAACGTCTCCGTGGCGGCTCCAAGAAGGGCGTCTACCGGCTCCACCTGGACGACGCCCGCACCGCCATCGCCTACGTCTGGTCCCCCGACGAAAACTACTGGGACCACACCCAACCCCCCGACCCCCGCCACCCGTTCTCCCCGGCGACCGGACTCGACCTCCTCGTGGCCGCCCACGACCGCCTGACCGCCGTAGGCGTCCGCACCCCGCGCATCCTGTACGTCGGAGCGGACACGGTCGTAGCCGAGGACGTCACCGGCGGCACCCTGGAGGACGTACTCCAACGCGACCCCCGGCACCCGGCGTTGGACCGCCTCGCGGAAGCCCTGCGGGTCATGCACGCTCATGAGAATGCGCGGTACGGGAAGGTCGCCCTCGTCGATTCCGGCGGCGTCTCCCATGGGACCTCGTGCGAACAGGTCGTCTACGAAGGGGCGTTGAGGGAACTCGACAAGGGCGTGGCGCTGGAGCCGCGACTCGCCGCCGTACGCGAACCCCTCGCCGAGCGGATCGAGAGCCTTTACGGGGCCGTCCGGCCGCGCCGGCGGCACGCCTTGATTCACGGCGAACTCGGCGCCGATCACGTCCTGTTGACGGAAGACGGCGAGCCGGTGCTGATCGACGTCGAGGGGCTGATGTACTTCGACCTGGAGCAGGAGCACGTTTTCCTGGAGCTGCGCTTCGGGGACTGGTACGAACGCCTGCCGCACCCCGAACTGGACGGCGACAGACTCCGGTTCTACCGGCTGTGCATGCATCTCGGCCTGGTCAGCGGCCCGTTGACATTGATCGGGGGAGATTTCCCCGACCCCCGGTTCATGAAAGGCATCGCGGAGCACAATCTGGGAGAGGTGCTGCGTCTCCTGGCGGACGCCCGCTGAAACCGCCGGCCGCAAGCTTCACCGGAAGTTCATACCCGCTTCGCCGTCAGGGATCCACGTGTTGGTTGTGCGGCAGATGTGCACGCCCTAGCGTCCACATCTCCGAACTCTGTGAGGGATCCTCCCTGATGCGATCGCTACTCACCAGCAAGGCCGTCCGCCGTGCGCTGCGCCCGGCGGCGGAACTCATCGACCAGCGCATCGAACGGCAGGTCCGCAAGGCCGTGAAGAGCGCGGCTCCCGCACCCGCGTCGGCGGACATCCAGCGTGAGCTGAAGCAGCTGCGCGATCGCCAGCGCCCCATGGAACTGTTCTTCGACGGCACGGGACGCGGCGTCTCCCGGATGCCGGGCGGCGAGCACCTCGAAAAGGCGATCAGCGAGCTGACGGTGGTGACCGGCGACCGCGAGGGCTCCGAGCGGGCCGTCGCGCAGGCGTTCCGGCTGCTGATCGCCGTGGAGGCGCTCGGCGTCGGCCGGATCGCGGGCGGCACGATGAACATCGTCGGCAAGCTCTCCGCCGTCCCCCTCCTGGACCCGCCGAACGACGAGATCCTGGAGATCGGCACCCTGTACGGCATGTTCAGCGCGGCCCTGATCCGCATGATGGAGCGCGCGGGCCGCGACCCGCAGCTCACGATCGTCGACCCGCTCGCGGGCACGCAGCTCCAGCCGGGCACGACGATGGGCGACGACGCGACGGGCACGCCGGTGCGCGGCGCGGCCGTCCGCACCAACCTCTCGCTGGCCGGTGCGGCGGGCGCCTCCGCCCGCATCCAGCAGGGCTTCTCCGAGGACCCCGAGGTCCGCGCGCTGGTCTCCGACCGGAAGTACGGCGCGATCATCGTCGACGGCGACCACTCCGCGAACGGGGTCGCGCAGGACCTGGAGTGGGTCGAGGAGATCATCGCGCCGGGCGGCATCGTCGTCCTCGACGACTTCGGTCACCCCAAGTGGCCCGGGATCAAAGAGGCGTTCGACAAGCACATGGCCGGGGAGACCAGGCTCGAATTCCTCGGTTCCGTGGCGCACTCGGGGTACCTGCGGGCGAAGAAGGGCTAAGAAGTCCTACGCCGGATCTTGTTGCCGAGCCACACCAGCGGGTCGTACTTGCGGTCGACGGCCCGCTCCTTCAACGGGATCAGCGCGTTGTCGGTGATGTGGATGCCCTCGGGGCAGACCTCCGTACAGCACTTGGTGATGTTGCAGTAGCCGAGGCCGTGTTCGTCCTGGGCCGCCGTCTTGCGGTCCAGGCCGGACTCCTGGGCCGCGTCCAGCGGGTGCATGTCCAACTCGGCGACCCGCATGAGGAACCGGGGTCCCGCGAACGCCGTCTTGTTCTCCTCGTGGTCGCGCACGACATGGCACGTGTCCTGGCAGAGGAAGCACTCGATGCACTTGCGGAACTCCTGCGAGCGGTCCACGTCCTCCTGCATCATCCGGTACTCGCCGGGACCCACCCCGGCGGGCGGCACGAACGCCGGAACCTCCCTGGCCTTCTGGTAGTTGAAGCCGACGTCCGTCACCAGATCGCGGACGACCGGGAAGGTCCGCAGCGGGGTGACCGTGATGGTCTCCGTCCGCTCGAACACCGACATGCGGGTCATGCACATCAGTCTCGGGCGGCCGTTGATCTCCGCCGAGCACGAACCGCACTTGCCCGCCTTGCAGTTCCAGCGCACGGCCAGGTCCGGTGCCTGGGTCGCCTGGAGGCGGTGGACGATGTCCAGTACGACCTCGCCCTCGTTGACTTCGACGGTGAAGTCCTCCAGGCCGCCGCCCCCGACGTCACCCCGCCACACCTTGAAGCGGGCCTCGTATCCACTCACTCGTACAGCTCCTCTTCGGCGAGGTACTTGACCAGCTCCTCCTTGTCGAAGAGGGCGAGCAGGTCGGGGCGGATGGGGGTGGTCGTCTCACGGGTCAGGGTGATCTGGTCGCGCTCGGTCAACTCGCCCTTGGGGTAGGTGAGTTGGCACAGGAGATTGACGTTGCGCCAGGACCGCTCCATCGTCGGGTGGTCCTCGCGGGTGTGGCCGCCCCGCGACTCCGTACGCTCCAGCGCCGCCCGCGCCACGCACTCGCTGACCAGCAGCATGTTCCGCAGGTCCAGGGCGAGGTGCCAGCCGGGGTTGAACTGCCGGTGCCCCTCGACCCCGGCGCGGCGGGCGCGGACCCTCAACTCGGCGAGTTTTTCGAGGGCTTGGGCCATCTCGCCCTCGCGCCGGATGATGCCGACGAGGTCGTTCATGGCCTGCTGGAGCTCCTGGTGGAGGGTGTACGGGTTCTCGGGCGCCCTCGGCGAGGGCCGGTGAGCCTCCGGCACAGGCCGAGCGACGGCCGACGGGCTCTCCGCCCCGGCCCCGGCGCCCACGCCCGCCGACCCGGCCCCGCCTCCCGCTGCTGTGGCCCCGGCCCCTGCCTGCGCGTCCCCCGAAGCCCCCGGTGTCGCCCCCGCGTTCGCCCACACGGCCCCGGCGTCCACGCCCGGTGGCTCGGCTCCGTCTCCCGCTGCTGCGGCCCCGGCCCCTGCCTGCGTGTCCCCCGAAGCCCCCGGTGTCGCCCCCGCCCCCGAGGCTCCTGACGCCCCCGCGTCCGTCCACCCGGTCCCAGCCGCCACCTCCTCCTCCGCCGAGAACGGCCTGAGCGCCTCAGCCGCCGCCGCGTCGACCGCCCCCTCCTCCACCACCGGCCGTACCTCCAGGTCGTCCACATAGTTCGCCGCGTGCCACCCCGCCCTGCGCCCGAACACCAGCAGATCCGACAGGGAGTTGCCGCCGAGCCGGTTCGACCCGTGCATCCCGCCCGCGACCTCCCCCGCCGCGAACAGCCCCGGCACCCCGCGCGCAGCCGCCGTGTCGGAGTCGACGGCGATGCCGCCCATCACGTAGTGACACGTCGGCCCCACCTCCATCGCCTCGGCCGTGATGTCGACGTCCGCCAGTTCCTTGAACTGGTGGTACATGGACGGCAGCCGGCGCCGGATCACCTCGGCCGGCATCCGCGTCGACACGTCCAGGAAGACCCCGCCGTGCGGGGAGCCCCGGCCCGCCTTGACCTCGGAGTTGATCGCGCGGGCCACCTCGTCGCGCGGCAACAGCTCAGGCGGGCGGCGGTTGTTGTCGGGGTCCTCGTACCAACGGTCGCCCTCCGCCTCGGACTCGGCGTACTTCTCCTTGAAGACGTCCGGGACGTAGTCGAACATGAACCGCTCGCCCTCGGAGTTGCGCAGCACCCCGCCGTCCCCGCGCACCGACTCGGTGACGAGGATGCCCTTCACGGACGGCGGCCAGACCATGCCGGTCGGGTGGAACTGCACGAACTCCATGTTGAGCAGCGGCGCCCCGGCGAGCAGCGCGAGGGCGTGGCCGTCGCCGGTGTACTCCCAGGAGTTGGACGTCACCTTGAACGACTTGCCGATGCCGCCGGTCGCGATCACGACGGCCGGGGCCTCCAGCACGAGGAAGCGGCCCGTCTCACGGTCGTACGCGAAGACCCCGCAGACCCGGCCGTCCGGGGACTTCAACAGCCGTGTGACGGTGTGTTCCTGAAAGACCTTCAGGTGCGACTCGTAGTCGCCGGTCTCCTTGTGGTCCTCCTGCTGGAGGCCGACGACCCGCTGTTGCAGCGTACGGATCAGCTCCAGGCCGGTGCGGTCGCCGACGTGCGCGAGGCGCGGGTACTCGTGGCCGCCGAAGTTGCGCTGCGAGATCCGGCCGTCCTTCGTGCGGTCGAAGAGGGCGCCCCAGGTCTCCAGCTCCCAGACCCGGTCCGGGGCTTCGCGGGCGTGCAGCTCGGCCATCCGCCACTGGTTGAGGAACTTGCCGCCGCGCATCGTGTCGCGGAAGTGGACCTGCCAGTCGTCACCGGAGTTGACGTTGCCCATCGCCGCCGCGATGCCGCCCTCGGCCATCACCGTGTGCGCCTTGCCGAACAGCGACTTGCAGATCACGGCCGTACGGGCGCCGCGCTCGCGCGCCTCGATCGCGGCGCGCAGCCCGGCGCCGCCGGCACCGATCACGACGACGTCCCACTCCTGGCGGTCGACCACGGACATCAGAAGGCCCCACTCATTAGAAGAATCGCGGATCGTCGAAAGCACCGGATGCGACGAGGTACACGTAGAAGTCCGCGGCGGCCACGCTGATCAACGACGCCCAGGCCAGCAGCATGTGACGGTCATTCAGCTTCCCCACGAACCGCCACGCCCGGTACCGCACCGGATGCCTGGAGAAGTGCTTGAGCTTGCCGCCGACGATGTGCCGACAGGAGTGGCAGGAGAGCGTATAGGCCCAGATCAGGCCGATGTTGACGAGGAACACCACCGAACCCAGGCCCATATGGCCCCAGTTGTAGTGCTCGTCGCGGAACGACAGCACGGTGTCGTAGGTGAGGATCCCCGCGACGACCAGAGCCGCGTAGAAGAAGTACCGGTGGACGTTCTGGAGGATCAGCGGGAACCGCGTCTCGCCGGTGTACTTGGCGTGCGGCTCGGCCACCGCGCAGGCCGGGGGAGAGGCCCAGAAACCCCGGTAGTACGCCTTGCGGTAGTAGTAGCAGGTCAGCCGGAAGCCCAGCGGGAAGACCAGGATCAGGATCGCCGGGGAGATCCCCCACCAGCCCCCGAAAAGCCCGGCGTTGGGCCCCGAACGCATCGGGTCGCAGTTCTCCGCGAGGCACGGCGAGTAGAACGGCGAGACGTACGGCGCCGCGTAGTAGTCGGCGTTCGCGAACGCCCGCCACGTCGAGTACGCGACGAACGCGAGCAGCCCGGCGGCGGTGACGGCCGGCGCCAACCACCAGCGGTCGGTGCGCAGATGGGGTGCGGAGATCGCGGCGCGGGTCGGGGCGCGGACGCCGCCCCGGCGAGGACGAGGGTCTGTACCGGGTTCCGTGTCGGTTGCCAAGGATGACTCCCGTTCGGTGGTCAGGGTCGGTGGCGGTTGCCCACTCCCTCGTCGTCCGAGTCCGTCCACAAGGAGCTGTCGTACGGGGTGTCGGGGATGGGGACCAGGTCGGGACGGCGGGCCGCCGGGCCCGGGGTCGCCTCGCGCAGCAGCGCCAGGCTCTCGCGCAGATGGTTCGTGTCGGAGTGGACCCGGCGCAGCTCCAGCGAGCCGGGGTCGCACTGCTTCTCCAGCCGGCCGAGGGCACGCACCAGGTCGTCGAGGCAGCGCTGGACCGACGTGAGTTCGTCGTGAACGGACATGACGCGACCTCACTTCCGTGGGCGGACATGACGTTTCATGCGCCTGCGAGTGTCGCGCGTCACGCCACCCGGTGTGAAGCGCCGTGCACGGATTCGGTGACCGACGGGGCGCACGGGGGCAGATTTGCGCCGGGGTACAGGACGGGAGGCGCCGCGCGGCAGGGGCGCGCGCTGCCGGACGTACGCCGGAGCGCGTGACGGCGAGGAGAGCGCGCGGCCCCGGACGCGCCGTACACATCCCCCGCGTTGCGCCGTGCGAGTGGCCTTGTGCCCCGCCCCCGTCGTGTCGGGAGACCTCCGCGCACCCCGTCCTCTTCAGTGGCGGCGTACGCCCGCCCGTACATCCGATCAAGGGTTGATCGGACTTTACGTCGATCCGCGAGCGCCCCTCCCGCGGAGCCGGAGGTAACAGCGATGTCATACGACGGCGTCAGCACCCGCGCGGTCATGCGCTCGGTCGCCTTCCTCACCGCGGGTGCGCTCGCGGTCCCCCTGCTGAGCGGCTGCGCCGGCGACGACGAGGCCACCGAACCCCTCGCCGGCCAGCAGATCGCCGCCGCCGGCCGGGCCCTCGTCGCCGACGGCGGCACCCTGCGCTGGGCCGTCGACGACGTGCCCGACACCTTCAACACCTTCCAGTCCGACGCCGACGCCACCACCACCCGCGTCGCCCAGGCCGTCCTGCCGGCCATGTACCGCCTCGACGCGAACGGCCGCCCGCAGCGCGACGCCGACTACCTGGAGTCCGCGAAGGTCGTCGAGACCGAGCCCCAGCAGGTCGTCCTGTACCGCCTCAACCAGCAGGCCGTGTGGAGCGACGGCCGCGAGATCGGCGCCGCCGACTTCGCCGCCCAGTGGCGCGCCCTGTCCGGCAAGGACAGCGCGTACTGGACCGCCCGCAACGCCGGGTACGACCGCATCGAGAAGGTCGAGCGCGGCGCCAACGACCTGGAGGTCCGCGTCACCTTCAGCCGCCCGTACGCCGACTGGCAGTCCCTGTTCTCGCCGCTGTACCCCAAGGACGTCATGGGCACCCCGGACGCCTTCAACGACGGGGCGCGCCGCAGGCTCAAGGTCACCGCGGGGGTGTTCGCGCTCACCGACGTCGACCGCAAGAAGGACGTGATCCGCCTCACCCGCAACGCCCGCTGGTGGGGACGGCCCGCGAAGTTGTCCGAGATCCGCCTCACCGCCGTACCCCGCGCGAAGCGCTCCGCCGCCCTCGCTGCGGGCACCGTCGACCTCGCCGACATCGACCCCGCCGACGCGACCCGCATCGGCGAGGCCGCGAAGGGCACCGGCGGCCCCCTGACCGGCGCGGGCAGCGGCCGTACCGCCGCGAAAGCGCTGCGCACGGCGATGGCCCAGGCGTCGGCCGCCGCGAAGGCCGAGAGCGACGAGTACGAGGAGGAGGGCACCGACCGCAAGGTCCGCGCCGCCACCAAGCTGCGCAGGGCCATCGTGGCCTGGGAGAAGCAGCAGCAGACCCTCCAGGGCTTCGAGGTCCGCAAGTCCCTGGAGCCCGCGTACACGCAGCTCGCCATGAACGGCGAGAACGGCCCCCTCGCCGACGAACGCGTACGGCGCGCGGTCGCCCGCGCCCTCGACCGCACGGAACTGGCCTCCGCCGTCCTGAACCCCCTCGGCCTCCCCGCCGCCCCCGTCGGCTCCCACCTCGCCCTCGCCGGCCAGGACGCGTACGCCGACGGCAGCGGCGCGCTCGGCGGCCAGGACACGGCCGAGGCACAGGCCCTGCTGACGGACGCGGGGTGGGTGGCCGGGGGTCCGGTGACCGAGAAGAAGCCCGGGGAGAAGGGGGCGGGGCCGCAGAAGCCGGCGGATGCGGACGGGGGCGGCGACGGGACGTACATCGTGGGGGAGGACGACAAGGCACCCTCCTCCGACGCCTCGGCCCGAGCCCAGGACGGCAAGCAGTACGCCAGACAGAACGGCGCCCCCGGTGCGTACGCCCCGAAGGGCACTCCCGCCCCCGGCGGCGCCGCAGGTCCCCTCGCCAAGGACGGCAAGGCGCTCACCCTGCGCTTCGTCGTCCCCTCGGGCCCCGGCTCCGAGTCCCTCAGGGTCGTCGCCGAGCGGATCTCCCGGATGCTCGTCAAGGTCGGCATCCGCACCGACGTCAGCAAGGTCCCCGACGAGAGCTACTTCAAGGACCACGTCGCCTCGGGCCAGTACGACCTCGCCCTCTACACCTGGCCGGCCTCGGCGTTCCCCGCGACGGACGCCCGCCCCATCTACTCCAAGCCGGTCCCGGCGGCCGACGGCTCCCTGAACGTCGAGCAGAACTACACCCGGGTCGGCACGGACCAGGTCGACCAGCTCTTCGACCAGGCGATCTCCACCCTCGACGCCGACGAGTCCCGCTCCCTCATCCGCAAGGCGGACTCCCGCATCTGGGCCGCCGCCGGCTCCATCCCCCTCTACCAGCGCCCCCAGCTCACCGCGGCCCGCAAGAACCTGGCGAACGCGGGAGCCTTCGGCTTCCAGACCCCGGTCTTCGAGGACATGGGGTTCTTGAGGAAGGGGGCGAAGGTCTCGCCGTCGCCGACTCCCTGACGGGAAAGGCGTTTGCCGCGTCGGCCCCGGGACCAGCATCATCAGGCTCACACGACGATCGTGTGAGCCTGACGGCGGTCGTACACGGGGGGAACGGATGCGCGGTCTGATGTGGGCGGCGGCAGTGCTGGCTGTAGGTCTCGCGGCGTGCACCACGGACTCCGGCGACGGCGACGGCGACGGCGAGGCGGCCACCCCGACTCCGGTGACGACGAAGCAGGCGTGCGGCGACGGGACGTTCACCTGGTCGGCGATCCGCAGGACGGAGCAGTTGGCGGGCATCTCCCAGGCCCGGGAGGTCACGGGAGAGGTGGCTCGCAGCGGTGTCGAGCTGGAGCTGCCGATGCGACGCGTCTTCACTCCCCAGGTCTCGGTCGACGCCCAGGGGCCGGCACTGCCTTCCGCGGAGATCCTGTTCTCGCTGGGCAAGCAGGCCGGGGAGATCGACTCCACCGCTCGCACACTGGCCGAGGACTTCGGCATGGAGTATGTGTTCACGCAGGTCAGCGGCCGGGTCCTGACCCTGGAAACCTCTCCCGTCCCGATCAGCGGCGCCGGGGTGTTCGTCCGGTACGACGGGGTCACCGACGTCCAAGGAGATTTCCGTTACACCTGCGCCGACGGAACGTCCGTCCAAGGACATGCCCGCAGCTGGTCCGGCGGTGTCAGCGGGATCCTCAACTGCGAGAAACCCCTCGATGGCGGGGTCGTCTCCGCTGCCGCCGCCCGGAGCGCCTGCGAACCCGGTTCCGCCGCGCTGAGGTCCTCCTGACCCTCCCGCGAGCCACTGCCCTCCGGTGGCCGTAAAATAGGGTAAGGCCGTGGCATGTCAAGCCCGGCAGGGTCTGTGTCGTAGGCAGAGGCCTTCCTCAGATCTCTCAGGAGAACGCCGCACTATGGCCACGCGCCACGACATCCGCAATGTCGCCATCGTCGCTCACGTCGACCACGGCAAGACGACCCTGGTCGACGCCATGCTCAAGCAGGCCGGTGCCTTCGCCGCGCACGCCGCCGAGTCGCTCGACGACCGCATGATGGACTCGAACGACCTGGAGCGTGAGAAGGGCATCACGATCCTCGCCAAGAACACGGCGGTGAAGTACCACCCCAAGGACGGGGCGGAGGTCGTGACCATCAACATCATCGACACCCCCGGCCACGCCGACTTCGGCGGCGAGGTGGAGCGCGGCCTGTCGATGGTCGACGCGGTCGTCCTGCTGGTCGACGCCTCCGAGGGCCCGCTCCCGCAGACCCGCTTCGTCCTGCGCAAGGCCCTCCAGGCCAAGCTCCCGGTCATCCTGTGCATCAACAAGACGGACCGCCCGGACTCCCGTATCGACGAGGTCGTCAACGAGGCGTACGACCTCTTCCTCGACCTCGACGCCGACGAGGACCAGATCGAGTTCCCGATCGTCTACGCGTGCGCGCGGGACGGCGTCGCCTCCCTGACCAAGCCGGAGAACGGCACGGTCCCGCAGGACAGCGACAACCTGGAGCCGTTCTTCTCCACGATCCTGTCGCACGTCCCGGCTCCGGAGTACGACGAGGAGGCGCCGCTCCAGGCGCACGTCACGAACCTCGACGCCGACAACTTCCTCGGCCGTATCGCGCTGCTGCGCGTCGAGCAGGGCGAGCTGCGCAAGGGCCAGACCGTCACCTGGATCAAGCGCGACGGCTCGATGACCAACGTGCGCATCACCGAGCTGCTGATGACCGAGGCGCTCACCCGCAAGCCGGCCGAGAAGGCCGGTCCGGGTGACATCTGCGCGGTCGCCGGTATCGGGGACATCATGATCGGCGAGACCCTCGCTGACCCCGAGAACCCGATCCCGCTGCCGCTCATCACGGTCGACGAGCCCGCGATCTCGATGACCATCGGCACCAACACCTCGCCGCTGGTCGGCCGGGGCGGCACCGGCAAGGGCGCCGACAACAAGGCGGCCGTCAAGGACCGCAAGGTCACCGCCCGCCAGGTCAAGGACCGCCTCGACCGCGAGCTGGTCGGCAACGTCTCGCTGCGCGTCCTGGACACCGAGCGCCCGGACGCCTGGGAGGTGCAGGGCCGCGGTGAGCTGGCGCTGGCCATCCTGGTCGAGCAGATGCGCCGCGAGGGCTTCGAGCTGACCATCGGCAAGCCGCAGGTCGTCACGAAGGAGGTCGACGGCAAGACGTACGAGCCCGTCGAGCGCATGACGATCGACGTCCCCGAGGAGCACATGGGCGCGGTCACGCAGCTCATGGGCGTCCGCAAGGGCCGGATGGACAACATGTCCAACCACGGCTCCGGCTGGGTCCGCATGGAGTTCGTCGTCCCCTCGCGCGGCCTGATCGGCTTCCGTACGGAGTTCCTGACCGGGACGCGCGGTACGGGTATCGCGCACTCCATCCACGAGGGCCACGAGCCGTGGTTCGGCACGCTGACGACCCGTAACAACGGCTCGCTGGTCGCCGACCGCGCGGGCGCCGTCACCGCGTTCGCGATGACCAACCTCCAGGAGCGCGGCGTCCTGTTCACCGACCCCGGCACCGAGGTGTACGAGGGCATGATCGTCGGCGAGAACTCGCGCTCCGACGACATGGACGTGAACATCACCAAGGAGAAGAAGCTCACCAACATGCGCTCCTCCTCCGCCGACTCCTTCGAGGCGATCGTCCCGCCGCGCAAGCTGTCCCTGGAGCAGTCCCTGGAGTTCTGCCGCGACGACGAGTGCGTCGAGGTGACCCCGGAGGCGGTCCGCATCCGCAAGGTGGTCCTGGACCAGCGCGACCGCGCCCGCACGGCGAGCCGCGCGAAGCACAACTGACCTTCCCGCTGAGCGAGTCGGGCCTCCCGCAGGAGCGGGAGGCCCGACTCGTGTGCGTTCCGTGGGGCAGGGGTGAAGAGGGTGGCCGTAAGGGGGACGTAGGGAAAACCCTTCATCCTGCTCCGGAGGCCGCACTCGGGGCCTTTTCCCTATTAATCTGCTGGGGGTGGGGGTGTTCTGCGCGACTTCGCCGCGCCACCGCCGTATACGACTCCGGCATGCGGGTGCGGGCATGGTGATGCCCCCTTGCAGAGGGTCGCTTCAGTCGCAATCGATTTTTCTCCCATGCGTGTCCGGAATGCGGACACCCACCCCCGATAGATGTGTAACAAGTCCGTTTCGCAGGGATCTTTCTGCAAACCGTTTGTCCGGATTTTGGAAGAAGTACACGTCAGGTGTGATCGAACCGAGACCTTATCGGTGTGGTTCGGCCAGTGCCGATGGCAGATAGTTAGGCGCGTAGAGCTCGGATCAACGGGTGCTCGGCGTCTTCAGGTGGCGCCGCTCGGCTCGCGAGCGCTGTGGGGGCACAGACCACTCAGTCACCAATGACGGTGATCTTGTGCTGTGTGCTTGCCGTCGATGAACCAATAGGACTCTCTGGAGGAGGAACCCATGCGCGGTGCGAGAAGCGCCAAGTGGGTCGCGATAGCCGCGGTTGTGGCGCTGGCCGCGACCGCCTGTGGTGGTAGTGACAGCGACAACGACAGCGGCAGCGACAAGGCCGCCGTCGACCCGAACGGCACGTTCACCGTCGAGTCCGGCGAGCCGGAGAACCCGCTTCAGCCGGCGAACACGATGGAGTCCTACGGCTCCATCGTCATCGACTCGCTGTTCACCCCTCTGGTGACCTATGACGCCAGCGGCAAGATCGTCATGGAGAACGCGCAGTCCGTCGACACCACGGACAACAAGACGTTCACCGTCAAGCTGAAGGCCGGCTGGACCTTCCACGACGGCACCCCGGTCACCGCCTCGTCCTTCGTCAAGGCGTGGAACTGGGCCGCGAACCCGGACAACAAGCAGACCAACAGCTTCTGGTACTCGGACATCGAGGGCTACGACAAGGTCGCCCCGGCGGAGGGCAAGCCCACCGCCAAGGAGCTGTCCGGTCTGAAGGTCGTCGACCCCACCACCTTCACGATCACGCTCAGCAAGCCGATGCCGTACTTCATCTACAAGCTCGGCTACCGCGGCTTCGACCCGCTGCCCGACTCCTTCTTCAAGGACCCGGCGGCGGCGGGCCAGAAGCCGGTCGGCAACGGCCCCTACAAGTTCGTGAGCTGGGAGCACAAGAAGTCGATCCAGGTCGCCAAGTTCGCCGGCTACAAGGGTGCCAACCCGGCCAAGAACGGCGGGGTGATCTTCAAGAACTACTCCACCCCCGAGACGGCCTACGAGGACCTGAAGTCCGGCAACCTCGACGTCACGACCCAGATCGCGACCAAGGACCTCCCCGTCTACAAGACGGACCTCGGCAAGCGCGCGATCGACCAGCCGTACTCCGCGATCCAGTCCATCGCCCCCGCCTTCTACGGCGCGCAGTGGAAGAACGCCAACCCGAAGGTCCTCCAGGGCCTTTCGATGGCGATCGACCGCGACACCATCACCAAGACGGTGCTCCAGAACACCCGTGAGCCCGCCACCGGCTGGGTCGCCAAGGGCGTCCTCGGCTACCAGCCGAACGCGGCCGGCGACGTCACGACGTACAACCCCACCAAGGCCAAGCAGTTGATCAAGGAGGGTGGCGGCGTTCCGGGCAACGCCATCTCCATCCAGTTCAACTCCGACGGCGGCCACAAGGAATGGGTCGAGGCGGTCTGCAACTCGATCACCAACGCCACCGGCGTGAAGTGCACGGGCGAGGCCAAGCCGGACTTCCAGGCCGACCTCCAGGCCCGCAAGGCCAAGCAGGTCAAGTCCTTCTACCGCTCGGGCTGGGTGCTGGACTTCCCGATGAACGCCAACTTCGTCCGTGACCTCTTCGGTACGCGGTCGGACGGCAACCAGAGCGGCTTCTCCAACGCGACCCTCGACAAGGAGATCGCCGCGGCCGACTCGGCGGCGAACCTGGACGCCTCGGTGAAGGCGTACCAGGAGGTCGAGAAGCAGCTCCCGAACTACATGCCGAGCATTCCGCTCTGGTACTACAAGGTCAACGCGGGCTACTCGGAGCGGGTCCAGGGCGTCGCCTTCAACCAGCAGGGTGACCCGATCCTGACCGGCGTCGAGGTCAAGAAGAAGTAACCACCAGCCCGTACCCCGGGGCGCGACTGCCCGCGCCCCGGGCAACGGCAGTGGCCGGGGGGCCCTTTCCGTGCGCACCATTCAGGGGTGCGCAAGGGAAGGGCCTGTTGGCGCTGCTGTGACTTTTTATGGAGGCACGATGGGGCGCTACGTCGCACGACGACTGCTCCAGATGATCCCGGTGTTCTTCGGGACAACCTTGCTCATCTTTCTCATGGTCTACGCACTGCCCGGTGACCCCGTGGCGGGTCTGTTCGGCGACAAGGCGGGCAGCCCGCAGGTGATCGCCGCGCTGAGACACCAGTACGGCTTGGACCAGCCGATCTGGGAGCAGTACTTCAACTACATGAAGGGGATCCTCCTTCACGCGGACTTCGGTACGCAGATCGCCAGTGGCCGCCCGGTCACCGCCGTGCTCGGTGACGCCTTCCCGGTGACCCTGCGCCTGGGCGGACTCGCCTTCGCCATCGAGGTCGTCGTCGGTATCGCGCTCGGCGTCTTCGCCGGCCTGCGCGCGGGCCGCGCCGCCGACACCGGCATCCTGCTGCTCACGCTGCTGCTGATCTCGGTGCCGGTCTTCGTCCTGGGCTTCATCCTCAAGGTCGTCTTCGCGTTCGAGCTGAACTGGCTGCCGCCGAACGTCAACGACTCCACGAACTTCAACGAGCTGCTGATGCCGGCCATCGTGCTGGCGACCGCGTCGCTCGCCTACGTGACCCGGCTGACCCGTACCTCGGTCGCCGAGAACAAGCGCGCCGACTACGTCCGTACCGCCATCGCCAAGGGCCTGCCCCAGAGCCGGGTGGTCGGCGTCCACGTCATGCGCAACTCGCTCATCCCCGTCGTCACCTACCTGGGCACCGACATCGGCGCCCTCATGGGCGGCGCGGTCATCACCGAGGGCCTGTTCAACATCCAGGGCGTCGGGGGCACGATCTACCAGGCGATCATCCGTCGTGAGGGCACCACCCTCGTCGGCCTGGTGACCATCCTGGTCCTCGTCTACCTCATCGCCAACCTCCTCGTCGACCTGCTGTACGCGGTCCTTGACCCGAGGATTCGCTATGCCTGACATCACCAAATCCGTCGTCGAGGCCGCCCCCGAGGTCGCCGAGGCTCCCGAGAACGCCCCCCAGGCGCCCAAGCCCGAGCAGGCGCGCAGCCTCTGGGGCGACGCCTGGCAGGACCTGCGGCGCAACTGGATCTTCATCGTGTCCGCGGTGCTGATCGTGCTGCTGCTGGCCATCACGTTCTTCCCCGGCTGGTTCACCAGCGCCAGTCCCACCTACGGCGACCTGGCCCATCACTACCTCCAGAAGCCGAAGTACGGCAAGGTCTTCTCCGCCGAGTGGCTGGGCTACGACCAGCAGGGCCGCAGCGTCTACGCGCGGCTCGTCTACGGCGCCCGGGTCTCCATAGCCGTCGGCTTCGGCACCACCGTGGTGGTCACCGTCGTCGGTGGTCTGGTCGGCATGATCGCCGGGTACTTCGGCGGCATCATCGACTCGATCCTGTCCCGTGTCGCCGACGTGTTCTTCGGGATCCCGTTCCTGCTCGGCACCATGGTCGTCCTCAACACCTTCGTGGACCGCACGACCTGGGTCGTCATCGGCGCGCTGAGCGTCTTCGGCTGGACGCAGGTCGCCCGTGTCATGCGCGGCGCGGTGATCACCACCAAGCAGGCGGACTACGTCCAGGCGGCCAAGGCGCTGGGTGCGAGCACCACCCGCATCCTGTTCCGGCACATCCTGCCGAACACCCTCGCGCCCGTGATCGTCGTCGCCACCATCTCGCTCGGTGTCTACATCGGCGCCGAGGCCACCCTGTCCTTCCTGGGTCTCGGCCTCAACGGCGTCTCCTGGGGCAACGACATCTCCGACGGCGGCGACCAGATCCGCATCGCCCAGTGGATCATGATCTACCCGTCGATCATGCTCATCGTCACGGTGCTGGCGTTCATCATGCTCGGTGAGGCCGTCCGCAACGCCCTCGACCCCAAGTCGCGCTGAGGGAGGCGTACGACGTGACCATCATCGAAGAATCCACTGTGCCGTCCCCCCGTGACGGCGAGGACGCCCCGCTGCTCGAAGTGCGCGATCTGCACGTCGAGTTCCACACCCGCGAGGGTGTGGTCCGAGCGGTCAACGGCGTCAACTACAGCGTCAAGCCCGGCGAGACCCTCGCCGTGCTCGGCGAGTCCGGCTCCGGCAAGTCCGTGACCGCGCAGGCCATCATGGGCATCCTCGACATGCCCCCGGCGCGCATCCCGCAGGGCGAGATCCTCTTCCGCGGCCAGGACATGCTGAAGATGTCCGGCGAGGAGCGGCGCAAGATCCGCGGCAGCAAGATCGCCATGATCTTCCAGGACGCCCTCAGCTCGCTGAACCCGGTGCTCTCCGTCGGCTACCAGCTCGGCGAGATGTTCCGTGTCCACCAGGGCCTCTCCAAGAAGGAGGCCAAGGCCAAGGCGATCGAGCTGATGGACCGGGTGAAGATCCCGGCCGCCGCAGCCCGCGTCGACGACTACCCGCACCAGTTCTCCGGCGGTATGCGCCAGCGCATCATGATCGCCATGGCGCTGGCCCTGGAGCCGGACCTGATCATCGCCGACGAGCCCACCACGGCTCTCGACGTGACCGTCCAGGCCCAGGTCATGGACCTGCTCGCGGAGTTGCAGCGCGAGTTCAACATGGGCCTGATCCTCATCACCCACGACCTCGGCGTCGTCGCGGACGTCGCCGACAAGATCGCGGTGATGTACGCGGGCCGGATCGTGGAGCGGGCCCCGGTCCACGAGCTGTACAAGCGCCCGGCACACCCCTACACCCGGGGGCTGCTGGACTCGATCCCGCGCCTGGACCAGAAGGGCCAGGAGCTGTACGCGATCAAGGGCCTGCCGCCCAACCTGCTGCGCATCCCCACCGGTTGCGCCTTCAACCCACGCTGCCCCAAGGCCGAGGACGTCTGCCGGGAGAAGGTGCCGGCGCTCGCTCCGGTCACCGAGCAGGACGGCACCGAACTCGTCGGCCGCGCCTCGGCGTGCCACTTCTGGAAGGAGACGATCCATGGCTGAGCTCAGCAAGAAAGACGAGCAGCAGGACGCCACGCCGAACGTCTCCGAGGTGGAGGTCGTCGACGCGGCCTCCGAGGAGGAGGCGGTCAGCGCCATCGAGGCGCCGGTCGAGCGCGGGGAGCCGATCCTCCAGGTCCGGGGTCTCCAGAAGCACTTCCCGCTCACCCAGGGCATCCTGTTCAAGAAGCAGGTCGGCGCGGTCAAAGCCGTCGACGGCGTCTCCTTCGACCTGTACCAGGGCGAGACCCTGGGCATCGTGGGCGAGTCCGGCTGCGGCAAGTCGACGGTCGCCAAGCTCCTGATGAGCCTGGAGACGGCGACGGCGGGCGAGGTCTTCTACAAGGGCCAGGACATCACCAAGCTGTCCGGGCGGGCCCTGAAGGCGGTCCGGCGGAACATCCAGATGGTGTTCCAGGACCCGTACACCTCGCTCAACCCCCGTATGACGGTCGGTGACATCATCGGCGAGCCGTACGAGATCCACCCCGAGGTGGCTCCGAAGGGCGACAGGCGCAAGCGGGTCCAGGAACTGCTGGACGTGGTCGGCCTGAACCCGGAGTACATCAACCGCTACCCGCACCAGTTCTCGGGCGGTCAGCGCCAGCGCATCGGCATCGCCCGCGGCCTGGCCCTCAACCCCGAGATCATCATCTGCGACGAGCCGGTGTCGGCCCTGGACGTCTCCGTCCAGGCCCAGGTCATCAACCTGATGGAGCGCTTGCAGGACGAGTTCAACCTCTCCTACATCTTCATCGCGCACGACCTGTCGATCGTCCGGCACATCTCGGACCGCGTCGGCGTCATGTACCTCGGCAAGCTCGCCGAGATCGGCACCGACGAGCAGATCTACGACCACCCGACGCACCCCTACACCCAGGCGCTGCTGTCGGCGGTCCCGGTCCCGGACCCGGACGCCCGTGCCAACCGCGACCGCATCATCCTCACCGGCGACGTCCCGTCCCCGGCCAACCCGCCCTCCGGGTGCCGTTTCCGCACCCGCTGCTGGAAGGCCCAGGACAAGTGCGCCGAGGAGATCCCGCTGCTGGCGATCCCCGAGCGCTTCAAGGGGCAGGACACTCCGGCGGCTCATGAGTCGGCGTGCCACTTCGCCGAGGAGAAGGACGTCGTCCACGCGGCGTGACACGGTGAACGACACGGTTCCCGGCACCTTCCGAGGTGCCGGGAACCGGTGTTTTCGCAGAACGGAGTTGTGACGGCGATGCTGCACCACGTCGAACTGTGGGTCCCCGACCTGCCGCGCGCGGCAGCGGAGTGGGGCTGGCTGCTGGGGCGCCTCGGCTGGCGGCCCTACCAGGAGTGGGACCGCGGCAGGAGCTGGCGCGACGGACCGACGTACCTCGTCGTCGAGGAGTCTCCGGCGCTGACCGCTCCCCACCACGACCGGCTCCGCCCGGGCCTCAACCACCTCGCCTTCCACGCCGGTTCACCGGCCGACGTGGACACGCTGACGGCGGACGCGCCCGCACACGGCTGGCAGCCCCTCTTCGCCGACCGGTACCCGCATGCGGGCGGTCCCGACCATTACGCCGGCTACTTCGTGAACTCCGACGGGTTCGAGGTCGAGCTGGTCGCCGGGATCAGGCGGCCGGCTTCAGCTTGAAGAAGAACTGCTGCTTACCGCCGCACCACATGGCCTCGCTGCCGACCATGCCCACATCGAAGTAACGGCTGAGAGTGATGGCGCTCTTGTTGAACGTGACGGTCTTCTTGATCGGGTACGTCTGCGTCAGGGACTTGCCGCCCTTGATCAAGGCGGTGTACCTGGCGCCGGGGCTGTAGACGGCCGAGTTCTTGCCGTTCACCAGGTTGACGCGGCCCACGCTGACGTCCTTGCCGGCGATGATCGCCTTGTAGGTCACCGAGATCCGGTCGACGTACGCGCTGTCCTTGGTCACCTTCCCGAGGTACCAGGTGGCCTGCGCCGTGAGCTGGTTCCCCTTCTTGCAGGTCGCCTGCCCGGCGGCGTCGATGCTCAGCGTCTGCGTCTTGTACGCCGCCGCCGCGGTCGTCCGCTTCGCGGTGGTCGTGGTGCCCAGCAGGGTCGTCGCCGACGCCTGACTGACGAAGACACCCAGAGTCGCCGCGGCGGACACAGCGGCGACGAAGAGGCTCTTAGAGGTTTTGCGCATGAAACTACTCCCCGTGTTTCGGCGTCTCCTGGTCTGATGGAGACGTGCTGATCCTTGCAAGGGAGCGGCCTGAAATCAAACATATTTTCGAGGTGCGGGTGCAAAGAAGGTGAAGCTCAGCCCGCCCAGTGGCACGCCACCCGTGCCTCCCCGCCCCCGCCCAACACCCCCGGATCCTCCGTCCGGCACCTCCCCGCCACCCCCGCCCGCTCCGCCTCCCCGCTCGCCAGCACCGGGCACCGCACCCGGAAGCGGCAGCCGCCCGGGATGCGGGACGGGTCCGGGGGCTCGCCGGTGAGGACGACGGGGGTGCCAGGGGCGTCGGGGAGGACCGACAGCAGGGCCTGGGTGTACGGGTGCCGGGGCGCCGTCAGGACCTCCTCCACCGTCCCCGTCTCCACGATCCGGCCGAGGTACATCACCGCGACCCGGTCGGCGATGTTCCAGGCGAGGCCGAGGTCATGGGTGACGACGAGGGCCGCGAGGCCCAACTCCTCGCGCAGGCGCAGGAGAAGGGCGAGGATCTCGCCGCGTACGGAGGCGTCGAGGGAAGCCACCGGCTCGTCGGCCACCAGGAGTTCCGGTTCCAGGACCAACGCCCCGGCGATGACGACCCGTTGACGCTGGCCGCCGGACAGTTCGTGCGGATAGCGCAGGAAGAACCGCTCGGGAGGCCGCAACCCGGCCCGCGACAAGGCCCCCGACACGGCGGCGCGTTCGTCACCGCCGTACCCGTGGATGCGCAAGCCCTCGGCGACCGCGTCGTAGACGGTGTGCCGGGGGTTCAACGACCCGCTCGGGTCCTGGAGCACGAGCTGTGCCTTGCGCCGGTACGCCTTCAGCGCACGGGAGTTGTACGCCAGCGGCGCCCCGGCGAAGGTGACCTGGCCGGCGCTGGGCCGGACCAGTCCGAGCAGGGCTCGCGCGAGGGTCGTCTTCCCGCACCCCGACTCGCCCACGAGAGCGACGACTTCACCGGCGCGGACGGCCAACTCGACGCCGTCCACGGCCCGTACGGGTGGGCCGCCCCGGCGCCCGGGGAAGGTGACGTGGAGGGAATCGGCGGTCAGGAGGGGCACCGGGGGCTCCTTGCGTGGGGGCGGGAGAAGGGCTGAGGGGGCGGGGCGCAGGCGGTGGTCGCCTCATGGGCGCTCGCGCCGGATGGCTGCCTCGCGCACGGCTCACAGCCCGCGGAGCACGCCCCTCGGCGCCGGTCACCACGGGGCCGGTCACCACAGGGCCCCGGACAGGCACCCGCCATTCCCCGCCCCCCACTCGTGAACAGCCGCCACCCGGCACCCCGCGTGAGCAACGGCGGGCCGTTGATGGCCGGGGTCGGCACCCCGTGCGAGCAACGGCCGGCCCCACCCCTCACAGCGCCTCCCCCACCCGCACACAAGCAGCCACCCGCCCCACCCCCGCCCCCCGCAACACCTGGTCCTCCCGCCCGCAGACCTCCAACGCCACCCCGCACCGAGGATGAAACGCACACCCGCCCGGCAGGTCGGACGGATCCGGCGGATCCCCGGGCAACCCCCGTGGCGCGAACCGAGCCGCCGGGTCCCCGACCCGGGGGAACGCCGACGCGAGAGCGCGGGCGTACGGATGCCGGGCCCCCTCGAAGACCTCCCGCGCCGGACCCTCCTCCACCACCCGCCCCGCGTACATCACGGCGAGCCGGTCGCACGTCTCCGCGAGGACCGCCAGATCGTGGCTGATCATGATGAGGCTCAGGTCCTCCTCGGCCACCAACCCCTCGATGAGCCGCAGGATCTGGGCCTGGACCATGACATCCAGCGCCGTGGTCGGCTCGTCGGCGACGATCAGGTCCGGCGCGCACGCGAGGGCCATCGCGATCATCACGCGCTGGCGCTGCCCCCCGGAGAGTTCGTGGGGGTACGAGCGTCCGCGCGCCGTCGGCAGCCCGACCTGCTCCAGCAGCTCACCGGCCTTGCGGCGGGCGGCAGTTGCCGTCACCCCGCTGTGCAGGACGATCGGCTCGGCGATCTGGTCGGACACGCGGTGGACGGGGTTGAGGGAGTGCATCGCGCCCTGGAAGACGATGGACGCCCCGGCCCAGCGGACGGCCCGCAGCCGCCCCCAGCGCATCGCGAGGACGTCCTCGCCGTCCAGCAGGATCCGCCCCTCGACCCGTGTCCCGGCAGGCAGCAACCGCAGCAGCGCAAGGGCGAGGGTCGACTTCCCGCACCCCGACTCCCCGGCCACACCCAGCTTCTGACCAGACGTCAGATCGAGGTCGACGCCCCGCACCGCCGCGAACCCGCCCGCGTACGTCACCCGCAGATCCCGTACCTCAAGGACGCTCAACGCCCCACCCCCAGCCGGGGGTTGAGCACGGACTCGACCGTGCGCCCGCACAGTGTGAACGCCAGCGCGACGACGGCGATGGCGATGCCGGGCGGCACGAGGTACCACCAGTCGCCCGCGCTCACGGCGCCGGCCTCCCGGGCCTCCTGGAGAAGTCCGCCCCAGGACACGACAGTCGGATCTCCCAGTCCGAGGAACGCGAGGGTCGCCTCCGCGAGGATCGAGGACGACACCATGAGCGTCGTCTGCGCGAGCACCAGCGGCATGACGTTGGGCAGGACGTGCCGGACCATGATGTGCCGGTGCCCGCCGCCGAGCGCGGTGGCGCGCTCGATGTACGGCCGGGACTCGACGGCCAGCGTCTGCGCGCGCACGAGACGGGCTGTCGTCGGCCAGGAGGTCACGCCGATCGCGAGGATCACCGTCCCGAGGGACCGGGACAGGACGGTCGCGAGGGCGATCGCGAGGACCAGCGCGGGCATGACGAGGAACCAGTCGGTGACCCGCATCGCGACGGTCGCGTACGCGCCCTTGAAGTGCCCGGCGGTCACCCCGATCAGCGTGCCGATGGTCACCGAGAGGACCGCCGCGAGCAGCCCGACGAGCAGCGACACCCGCGAGCCCCAGAGCACGAGGCCGAGCAGGTCGCGGCCGTAGCGGTCGGTGCCGAGCCAGAACTCGCCGCTCGGGCTCTCCAGGGGCTGCCCGGGGGCGTCGGTCACGCCGGTGACGTCCGCGCCGACGGTCAGGGGAGCGGTGAGGGCGACGAGCGCGAACGCGGTGAGGGCGGCGAGCCCCAACAGGCCCGCGCGGTGCGTGCGGTAGGTGTTCCAGAAGCGTACGGCGCCGAGGCGTCGCCGCTGCCAGGCCATGGTCGTCATCGGGCGGCCACCCTCGGGTCGAGCAGCGGATAGACGAGGTCGGCGACGGTGTTCATGACGATCACCGCCGAGGCGAAGAAGAGGAACAGGCCCTGGACCAGGGGGAGATCGGGGACGCTGAGCGCCTGGTAGAAGAGCCCGCCGAGGCCCGGCCAGGAGAACACCGTCTCGACCAGGATCACCCCGGCGACGGTCCGGCCGAGGTTGACGAAGACGAGGGTCACCGTCGGCAGCAGCGCGTTCGGCACGGCATGGCGGCGCCGGACGACCGCGTCCCGAAGTCCCTTGGCGCGCGCGGTCGTCAGGTAGTCGCTGCCCATCTCGTCGAGCAGCGCGGACCGCGTCACGAGCAGCGTCTGCCCGTACTCGACGGCGACGAGCGTGACGACGGGCAGCACCAAGTGGTGGGCCACGTCCAGGACATACGCGAACCCCTCCTCACCGCCCGTCTCCATCCCGCCGGTCGGGAACAGGCCCGGGACCGGACCCGCCCCGACCGCGAAGACGATGATCAGCAGCAGCCCCAGCCAGAACGACGGCACCGAGTAAAGGACCAGCGCCAGACCGGTGTTGAAGCGGTCACCGAGTCCGCCGTGCCGCCAGGCGGAGCGCGTGCCGAGGGCGATGCCGAGGACCGTGTAGAGGACGAACGCCGTCCCGGTCAGCAGCAGCGTGTTCGGCAGGGCCTCGCCGATCTTGTCGACGACCGGCGTCCGGAACTGGTACGACGTCCCGAGGTCACCGGTCAGCGCCTTGCCGCAGTAGTCCGTGAACTGCCGCCACACCGGCAGGTCGAGCCCGAACTCCCTGCGGTACTGCGTGAGTTGCTCCGCCGACACCGGCCGGCCCCCGGTCATCGTCTTCACCGGGTCGCCCGGGATCAGCCGGAACAGGAAGAACCCGGTGACCAGTACGGCGAGCAGCGAGACGACCGCCCCGCCCACCTTGCCCGCGCCGTACCGGAGATAGCCGCTCGACGCCCTCGGCCTGCGCGCCTCCCCGACGACGACGGCGACCGTGTCGCTCACTCCCGGTCCTCCGCCCCCGCGCGCCGCCGCAGCCCGAGGAACACCCCGGCCCCGGCCAGGAGCACGGCCCCGGCGACGATCCCGGCGATCGCCCCGCCGGACATCCCCGACGAGGACGTGCCGGACGACGCGGCCGGCACCGCCGACCACCAACTCCAGTACCCGTCCTGTCCGTAGATGTTCCCGGCGGCCTTCGGCATCGTCTCGATGGAGGCGATCTGGTCGGTGCGGTACGCCTCGACGGAGTTCTGGTACGCCATGACGTTCATGTACGCCAGGTCGTACAGCCGCGACTCCATCCGCTTCACCAGGTCGGCGCGTTTCGCCGGGTCGTACTCGGCCAACTGCCGTGCGTACAGGGCGTCGTACTGCTTGTCGCAGATGAAGTTGTCGGTCGCGCCGGTGTCCTTGGGGGTCGCGGGCAGGGCCGCGCAGGTGTGGATGGAGAGGACGTAGTCCGGGTCCGGGTTGACCGACCAGCCGTCGAAGGCGAGGTCGTAGGTGCCGGCGAGCCAGGGGTCGGTGACGTTGTCGAGGCAGTCGAGACGGACGCCGATGCCGAGCTTGTCCCACCACTCCTTGAGGTACTGGCCGACCGCCTTGTCGTTGGGGTCCGTCGCGTGGCAGAGGATGCGGTACGTGATCGGCTTGCCGTCCTTGCCGAGGCGGCGGCCGTCCGCGTTCTTCTTGTAGCCCGCCTGGTCGAGGAGTTGGGCGGCGCGCTCCGGGGCGTAGAAGAGTTTCTGGGCGGGGGAGGGTTTCCAGTAGTACTCGATGAAGCGGGGCGGGATGTAGCCCTCTCCCTCCACGGCATGGCCCTGGAAGACCTTGTCGATCAGTGTCGTGCGGTCCACCGCGCGGAAGAGGGCCTGGCGGACGCGCTGGTCGAGGAGGGAGGGGTGGCCGTCCCCGAAGCGGGTGCCGTCCTTCGCGCGGGCGCCGGGGTTGACGGCGAGGGCGTAGAAGCGGCGGCCGGGAGCGTCGTTGACCTTGATGTTCTGCTGGGTGGAGAGCGACTTCGCCTGCGCCGGGGTGAGGTTGTTGACGAAGGAGACCTCGCCCTTCTGGAGCGCCGCGACCGCCGCGTCACCGTCCTTGTAGTACTTGAGGAGGAGCTCGTCGAACTTCGGGGCGCCCCGCCAGAAGTCCTTGTTGGCCTTGAGGCGGACGTAGCTGTCGGGCTTGTAGTCCGTGATGACGAACGGGCCGTCGCCGACGATCGGGAACGACTTGTCGTTGTTGAACTTCGAGAAGTCGCCGACCTTCTCCCACACGTGCTTGGGGACGATCGGCATGTCCAGGGCGGTCATCGTCGCCTGCGGGCTCTTCAGTCTGACGACCAGTTCGGTCGGCGTCGGGGCCGTCACCCGCGCGAAGTTCGTGACGTAACTCCCGTTCGCGGTGGCCGCCTTGGGGTCCGTCATCATCTTCGTGAACGTCCACGCCGCGTCCTCGGCGGTGACCCGCTCGCCGTCCGACCACTTGGCGTCCGAGCGGATCGTGTACGTCCACGTCAGCTTGTCGGGGGAGGCGGACCACTTGGTCGCGAGGCCCGGGACCGCGTGCGCGTCGCCGGGGTCGTAGTCCGTCAGGTACTGGTACGTGAGGCGCAGGAGGCTGGTGCTGACGAGGCGGGTGGCGAGGAAGGGGCTCAGGGAGTCGACGCTCTGGGCGACGGCGATGGTGAGTACTTTCGTATCGTCCTTCGCGTACGCCTGAGGTGCTCCGGCGAACACGGGGAGGAGTGACGCGGTGAGGGTGGCGGCCGTCAGGAGGCGCCCGGGTCGGTTCATCGCACATGACCTCGCTTCACACGACTCGCACAGGGACCGGTTGTCGGACGGTGTACCAGGGCGCGGAAGCCGTCGTCAACGATGCGTGCACCCCGTGTGGCCTGCGGAAACGCGGCGTTGATCGGATTGTCGGACGGCAATGGTCGAGACCGGTGAAGCGTGGCTGGTGAAACGTTGACGGCTCGCCGGTGACCTCACCGGCGAGCCGTCTCATCTCACTGTCCCGTCAGGACTACTTCCACTCCAGGCCCCAGACGTTGCTGTCCTTCTTCACCGGAGCGGTGATCCACTTCGCCCAGACCTTCTTCTCGATGTACTTGCAGTGCGCGTCGTAGTGGTACGCGTACTTCGTCGCGAGGAACTTCTTCGACTCGTGGAACATCGTCATGCGGACCTTGGTCTTGCCCGCCTTGTTCTTCGCCGGGATCGTGTACGACCAGCTGCTCGACTTGGTCCAGGTCTTGCCGACCGTGACGCTGAACGAGGTGCTGGCCTTGGCGAAGATGACACCGGCCTCGGTGCCGAGGGTCGCGGTGCCGCTCGCGTTGACGGCCGCCGTCGTCGTCTTGTTGTACGTGAGGGTGCCGCCGAGGTCGTCGTACATCCAGTCGCTGTGCAGGTTCGAGGACTGACGGACCGTCGACTTGTTGGTGATCGTGTAGCGGGTGCCCGCGTCGGGCGGGCAGGCGGCGGAGGCGGGGCCCGCCGAGACGGCCACGACACCGCCGGCGAGGATGGCGGACGCGACGACGGAGCTGGCGATTTTCCGCACGGAATCGGTTCCCTTCGATGAGCGGTTCACCGGCGGCGGTGGTCCGGGTCGCAGGTCCCGGCGCCGTGGCGAGGTGAAGGTTGGCCGTGGGGCGGGCGGGGTGACAACCGGGTTGTGCGGCAGGGGAGTTGGGGGAGGGGTTGACACGGAGACGGGGGCGCGCGGCAAAACGCCCATAGTGTCGACGGGGGTGGTGGAGTTGGCGGCACTGGGGGTGATTCGCCCCTATGTCTGAGCCGAATAATGTGACCTGGTTCACATCTTGGGGGCGTATGCCTTCCTCGGTATAAACACCCTCCGGAATGGTTCCCTCCGGTGAACCTCAAAAGTTGCCCAAACGAGGAACCACCCCCCGTGTCGCGGGTGTCCCCTGGGCATCGGCGCTCACTGCTTCGGCGCCGTCACCACGGGGAGATGAAGAAACATGGTCGTCCAGACCGAAGAACCACGTATCCAGCACGCCACCCGCGCCGGCTCCGGCTGGGACTGCCTCGGCACCCCCCTCGGCGCCGCGGTCAAGGCCCGCCGCGTAGAACTCGGCCTCACCCAGGAGCGCCTCGCCGCCCAGGCCGGCATGAGCCAGGGCGCCCTCTCCCGCCTCGAACGAGGCAGGGCCGTCCCCACGCTCCCGCTCCTCGAGCGCCTCGCCTCCGCCATGTCCGCCAACCTCCTCATCGCGCTCTCCCCGACGGGAACGGTCCAGGTGGCGTTCCGGGTGCCGGGCACCCAGGCGCGCCGCGCCCTGCCGGCGAGACGCCTGGCCGGAGTGCGCTGACCGCCGCGCCGGCGCCGTACGGGGCGGATGTTCCGTACGGCGCCGGCGCACCCGGCGTACGACCCGTGGCGCACCCCCCCGTCCCGCGAACGGACGCCCTAAATGTGCTGTATGTCCAACCTCTGGTGATAGTGGCCGGTAACGGACAGTGCCCGCCGCCCCCGACAAGGCGCGGACAGACGCAGTGCACAGAGGGAGGCATCCATGCGTGGAGCCACGCACGCCAAGTGGGTCGTAGGGGCGGCGGCGGTCGCCCTGGTGGCGACGGGATGTGGCGGGGACGACAACGGCGGCGGGGGCGGGAGCGGGGGCGGCGGCGGGGTGCTGACCGCGTCCTGGGGCGACCCGCAGAACCCGCTGGAACCCGCCAACACCAACGAGGTGCAGGGCGGGAAGGTCCTCGACATGACCTTCCGGGGACTCAAGCGGTACGACCCCGAGACCGGCAAGGCCAACGACATGCTGGCCGACAAGATCGAGACGACGGACTCGCAGAACTTCACGGTCACCGTCAAGGACGGGTGGACGTTCAGCAACGGCGAGAAGGTGACCGCGAAGTCCTTCGTGGACGCCTGGAACTACGCGGCGAGCCTCAAGAACAACCAGAAGAACGCGTACTTCTTCTCGTACATCGACGGCTTCGCCAAGGCGCACCCCGAGGACGGCAGCGCGCAGACCGCCGACACGCTCTCCGGACTGAAGGTCACCGGCCCGCTGACCTTCACCATCAAGCTCTCGCAGAAGTTCTCGACGTTCCCGGACACGCTCGGCTACAACGCCTTCGTCCCGCTGCCGCAGGCGTTCTTCACCGACCACGCGGGCTGGCTGAAGAAGCCGGTCGGCAACGGGCCGTACCAGATCGACTCGTACACCAAGGGCTCCCAGATGGCCCTGAAGAAGTGGGACGCCTACCCCGGCACCGACAAGGCCCAGAACAGCGGCGTCACCCTCAAGGTCTACACCGACAACAACACGGCGTACACGGACCTGATGGCCGGCAACCTCGACCTCGTCGACGACGTGCCCGCCGCGCAGCTGAAGAACGTCAAGAGCGACCTCGGCGACCGCTACCTGAACACACCCGCCGGGATCATCCAGACCCTCGCGTTCCCGTTCTACGACAAGAACTGGAACAAGGCGGGAGGTGAGAAACTCCGGCAGGGCCTGTCGATGGCGATCAACCGTGAACAGATCACGGACACGATCTTCCAGAAGACCCGTACGCCCGCCACCGACTGGACCTCCCCGGTGCTCGGCGAGACCGGCGGCTACAAGGCGGGCCTGTGCGGCGACGCCTGCAAGTACGACCCCGCCGGGGCGAAGAAGCTGATCCAGGAGGCCGGCGGGCTGCCCGGCGGCCAGGTCAAGATCAGCTACAACGCGGACACCGGCTCCCACAAGCAGTGGGTCGACGCCGTCTGCAACTCCATCAACAACGCCCTCGGCAACGACAAGGCGTGCGTCGGCAACCCCATCGGCACCTTCGCCGACTTCCGCAACCAGATCACCCAGCACAAGATGAGCGGCCCCTTCCGCGCCGGCTGGCAGATGGACTACCCGCTCATCCAGAACTTCCTCCAGCCGCTGTACTACACCGACGCCTCCTCCAACGACGGCCAGTGGTCCAACAAGGACTTCGACAAGCTCGTCGACCAGGCGAACGCGGAGACCGACACCGGCAAGGCCGTCGGCGACTTCCAGAAGGCGGAAGAGGTCCTGCGCGACAACATGGGCGCCATCCCCCTCTGGTACCAGAACGGCAGCGCCGGCTACTCGGACCGCCTCTCGAACGTCAAGCTCAACCCGTTCTCCGTACCGGTCTACAACGAGATCAAGGTCGGCTGACCCGTCATGGGACGCTACGTCGTCCGGCGCCTGCTCCAGATGGTGCCCGTCTTCGTCGGCGCCACGCTGCTGATCTTCCTCATGGTCAACGTGATGGGCGACCCCATCGCCGGCCTGTGCGGCGACCGGCAGTGCGACCCCGCGACCGCGGCCCAGCTCAAGAAGGAGTTCGGCCTCGACAAGCCGGTCTGGCAGCAGTACCTGACCTACATGGGGAACGTCTTCACCGGAGACTTCGGTACGGCGTTCAACGGCCAGAAGGTCACCGAGCTGATGTCGACGGCGTTCCCCGTCACGATCCGCCTCACGATCGTCGCCATCCTCATCGAGATCGTCGCCGGCATCGCACTCGGCGTCGTCACGGGGCTGCGGCGCGGCAAGCCGATCGACACGGCCGTACTCCTCGTCACCCTCGTCGTCATCTCCGTCCCCACCTTCGTCACCGGTCTGCTGCTCCAGCTGCTGCTCGGCGTCGAGTGGGGGTGGATCAAACCGTCCGTCTCCACGGACGCGCGGTTCGGCGAACTCTTCGTCCCCGGTCTTGTGCTGGCGTCCGTGTCCCTCGCGTACGTCACCCGGCTCACCCGGACGTCCATCGCCGAGAACCGGCGCGCCGACTACGTCCGTACGGCCATCGCCAAGGGGCTGCCGCGGCGGCGTGTCGTCGTCCGGCACCTGCTGCGCAACTCCCTCATCCCCGTCGTCACGTTCATCGGCACGGACGTCGGGGCGCTCATGGGAGGGGCGATCGTCACCGAGCGGATCTTCAACATCCATGGCGTCGGATACCAGCTCTACCAGGGGATCCTTCGCCAGAACACGCAGACGGTCGTCGGTTTCGTGACCGTGCTGGTGCTCGTCTTCCTGGTGGCGAACCTGCTCGTCGACCTCCTGTACGCCGTACTCGACCCGAGGATCCGCTATGCCTGAACCCCAGGAACCCGAGGGGGTGATCGCCGGGACCGGGATGGGCGCGGCGATGGACCTCGCGGTGAGCGAGGGAGCCAGCCTGGAGGGGGGCGGCGGCCCTCAGGGGCCCTCCGAGAAACCCCGCTCCCTGTGGTCCGACGCGTGGCGCGACCTGCGCCGCAACCCCGTCTTCATCCTCTCCGCGCTCGTCATCCTCTTCCTGGTCTTCGTCTCCCTGTGGCCGTCGGCCATCGCGTCGGGGAGCCCGCTCAAGTGCGACCTCGGCAAGGCCCAGCAGGGCTCCTCCGGCGGGCATCCCTTCGGGTACGACGGGCAGGGGTGCGACGTCTACACGCGTACGGTGTACGGCGCGCGCACGTCCGTCGCCGTCGGCGTCCTCGCCACCCTCGGCGTCGCCGTCTTCGGCAGCGTCCTCGGCGGCCTCGCCGGGTTCTTCGGCGGCATCTGGGACTCCGTCCTCTCCCGGATCACCGACATCTTCTTCGCGATCCCGGTGGTCCTCGGCGGGCTGGTCCTGCTGTCCGTCGTCACCAGCAACACGATCTGGCCGGTCATCGGCTTCATGGTGCTGCTCGGCTGGCCGCAGATCTCCCGCATCGCCCGGGGTTCGGTGATCACGGCGAAACAGAACGACTACGTCCAGGCCGCGCGGGCGCTCGGCGCCTCCAACTCCCGCATGCTGCTGCGCCACATCGCCCCCAACGCGATCGCCCCGGTGATCGTGGTGGCGACGATCGCGCTGGGCACGTACATCGCGCTGGAGGCGACGCTCTCGTACCTCGGCGTCGGCCTGAAACCCCCGAGCGTGTCGTGGGGCATCGACATCTCCGCCGCTTCCCCCTACGTCCGCAACGCCCCCCACGCCCTCCTGTGGCCCTCCGGCGCCCTCGCGATCACGGTCCTGGCGTTCATCATGCTGGGCGACGCGGTACGGGACGCCCTTGATCCGAAGCTGAGGTGAGGGCGGTGAGGCGGGAGTGGGCGGGCGCCGCGTACGGCGCCGGCGCGGGCTGTGTCCGGCAGGGCCGGGAGTCGGCGGTCCGTTCCGGGGGCGGATGGGGGACGGGGTCCGGGTTGGGCGATGCGTATCAGGGCGGCGCGACCTATGTCCGGCTGCGGTGCGTCTCGCGGTCCTGCGCGGTCTTCCCGTCCGGGGCCGTGTTCCCCGTGTCGGGGCGCGTCGCGCGTCCGGCCGGGTCGCTCGCTGTTTCTTCCCTCCTCGGTTCCATCTCCCCGTCCCCGCTTGTTCGTTCCCGTCCGTTCCCGTCCGTTCCCGTCCGTTCCCGTCCGGAGTGAGGTGAAGCGACGTCATGTTGCTCGAAGTGCGTGATCTGCATGTGGAGTTCCGTACGCGGGACGGGGTCGCCAAGGCGGTCAACGGGGTGTCCTACGGAGTGGAGGCCGGGGAGACGCTGGCCGTGTTGGGGGAGTCGGGGTCGGGGAAGTCCGTGACCGCTCAGGCGATCATGGGGATTCTCGATGTGCCGCCGGGACGGATCGGTGGGGGCGAGATCCTGTTCCAGGGGCAGGATCTGCTGAAGCTCAAGGAGGAGGAGCGGCGGAAGATCCGGGGCGCGCGGATGGCGATGATTTTCCAGGACGCGCTGTCTTCGCTGAATCCCGTGCTGACCGTGGGGGATCAGCTGGGTGAGATGTTCGAGGTGCACCGGGGGATGTCCCGGAAAGACGCCCGCGCCAAGGCCGTCGAACTCATGGACCGGGTACGGATTCCCGGTGCCAAGGAACGTGTACGGCAGTACCCCCACCAGTTCTCCGGCGGTATGCGTCAACGCATCATGATCGCCATGGCGATGGCCCTCGAACCCGCGCTGATCATCGCCGACGAACCCACCACGGCCCTCGACGTGACCGTCCAGGCCCAGGTCATGGACCTGCTCGCGGAGTTGCAGCGCGAGTTCAACATGGGCCTGATCCTGATCACCCACGACCTGGGGGTCGTCGCGGACGTCGCCGACCGGATCGCCGTCATGTACGCGGGCCGGATCGTCGAGCAGGCACCGGTGCACGACATCTACAAAGCACCGGCTCATCCCTATACACGCGGACTGCTTGATTCCATCCCCCGTCTTGACCAGAAGGGGCAGGAGCTGTACGCGATCAAGGGATTGCCGCCCAACTTGATGAACATCCCTACGGGTTGCGCGTTCAACCCTCGCTGTCCGATGGCTCAAGACATCTGCCGGACGGATGTACCGCCCCTGCACGACGCCGGCGAACACCGCACCAGCGCCTGCCACTTCTGGAGGGAGTGCCTCAATGGTTGATTCAACAGTTGAGCCGATCCTCGAAGTCACTGGACTGGTCAAGCATTACCCGTTGACTCAAGGCATCCTGTTCAGGAAACAGGTCGGTGCGGTCAAAGCGGTTGACGGTGTTGATTTCGCCGTCAACAGTGGAGAGACCCTCGGGATCGTAGGGGAATCGGGCTGCGGCAAATCAACTGTCGCCAAGATGCTGGTCAATCTTGAGCGCCCCACCGAAGGGGCGATCAAGTACAAGGGCGAGGACATCACCAAGCTCTCCGGCAAGGCGCTCAAGTCGGTGCGCCGGAACATCCAGATGGTGTTCCAGGACCCGTACACGTCGCTCAACCCCCGCATGACCGTCGGCGACATCATCGGCGAACCGTACGAGATCCACCCCGAGGTGGCCCCGAAGGGCGACCGGCGCAGACGGGTCCAGGACCTCCTGGACGTGGTCGGCCTGAACCCGGAGTACATCAACCGCTACCCGCACCAGTTCTCCGGCGGACAGCGTCAGCGCATCGGCATCGCGAGGGGCCTGGCGCTGCGCCCGGAGGTGATCGTCGCGGACGAACCGGTCTCGGCGCTGGACGTCTCCGTACAGGCGCAGGTGATCAACCTGCTGGAGCGCCTCCAGAGCGAGTTCGACCTGTCGTACGTGTTCATCGCGCACGACCTGTCGATCGTCCGGCACATCTCGGACCGGGTCGGCGTGATGTACCTCGGCAGGATCGTGGAGATCGGCAGGGACGCGGAGATCTACGACCACCCCACGCACCCGTACACGCAGGCGCTGCTGTCGGCGGTCCCGGTCCCGGACCCGGCGGCGAGGGAGCACAGGGAGCGGATCATCCTCTCCGGCGACGTGCCGTCCCCCACGAACGTCCCGTCGGGATGCCGTTTCCGCACGCGCTGCTGGAAGGCGCGGGAGAGATGCGAACTGGAGGTCCCGCTGCTGGCGGTCCCGGCGGAGTTCAGAGACGTCAGCGGCCCGGCGGCACACGACTCGGCATGTCACTTCGCGGAGGAGGCGCTATCCATCAGGCGCTCCGCGCCGGGGGTCGTCCCGCCGGAAGACGATCAAGGAAATGCACCCTGAAATCAACCCAAACGCACAGTAACCGCGTTAACGCGCAGGCAACTTTCCCGACCCGGTTCCGATATACGGACGCTCCAAGCTGAACAGCGTACGGCCGTGCGGGTGCCGTAAACGGGCCGGGAGCGCCATGTCTCCCGGCCCGTTGCCGTACCCGCCTCAGCCCTGGGGCAACCCCAGCGACCGCCTCAGGAAGTCCAGTTGGAGCCTCAGCAGGTTCTCCGCCACCTCCTCCTGGGGTGTCATGTGTGTGACCCCCGACAGTGGCAGCACCTCGTGCGGGCGTCCGTCGGCCAGGAGGGCCGATGACAGGCGCAGGGAGTGTGCGACGACCACGTTGTCGTCCGCGAGGCCGTGGATGATCATCATCGGCCGGTGGACGGGAGCCGCGTCGACCAGTCCGGCGTCGTCCACGAGGGAGTTGCGCCGGTAGACGTCGGGCTGCTCGGCGGGGTGGCCGAGGTAGCGCTCCTGGTAGTGGGTGTCGTACAGGCGCAGATCGGTGACGGGCGCGCCGACGACGGCCGCGTGGAAGACGTCGGGACGGCGCAGGACGGCGAGCGCGGCCAGGTAGCCGCCGAAGGACCAGCCCCGGATCGCGACCCGGCCCAGGTCGAGCGGGAACTCCCCGGCGAGCGCGTGGAGGGCGTCGACCTGGTCCTCCAGGACGACAGCGGCGAGCTCGTCGCGGACGGCCTTCTCCCAGGCCGGCGACCGCCCCGGCGTACCGCGCCCGTCGGCGACGACGACCGCGAACCCCTGGTCGGCGAACCACTGCGAGGTGAGGTGGGGGTTGTGCGCGGAGACGACGCGCTGGCCGTGCGGACCGCCGTACGGGTCGAGGAGCACCGGCAGAGGAGTGACACCGTCATGGTCCCGGGGCATGAGCACGGCGCACGGAATCCGGCGTGCGCCCCCCTGGGTGAGCTGAACGCGCGGGGACAGACCGGGATCTTCGGCGTACGAGGCGACGGTCGTGACGGGCTTGCCGTCCCGCAGGACGCGCGCGACGGACCCGGGGCGCTCCAGGGTCGCCGACACGAGGACCATGACGTCCCCTGAGCGCACCGCCGAGTGGACGCCGGGCTCCTGCGAAAGGCGCTCCACGCCCAGCTCGTTGACGCGGTAGACGTGCACCTCGCCGGTCTCGGGGTCGGCCTCCTCCCCGGCGGAGGCCGACACGAGCACGTCGTCGCCGGAGACGTCCAGGACCGCTCGCACATGCAACTGCGCCGTCGTCAGCGGACGTTCCCCGACGGCCAGCACGCGCGCGCCGCCCTCGTCGGCGATGCGGACGAGCTGTCCGGAAGGGCTCCAGCAGGGCACGCCGGGGAAAAGATCCAGCCAAATCCGATCTTCGTCCGCGTGCACCATCCGGGTCGCCCCGGAGTCGGTGTCGACGGCCAGGTACAGCTGGCTGTGCTGGTCGCGCGCTTGCACGAGCAGCAGCGGCGCACCCGCCGCTGACCAGTGCACACGCGCCAGGTACGGGAATTGCGCACGGTCCCAGACGACCTCCGTGCGGGACCCGTCGAGGCCCAGCGCGAACAGGCGTACGATCGCGTTCTCGGTGCCCGCCTGCGCGTACGGAATGTGCCGTGGCTCACGTTCCGGATGGGCCGGGTCGGAGATCCACCACCGCTTCACCGGCGTGTCGTCCACGCGCGCCACGAGCAGCCGGTCCGACTCCGGCGACCACCAGAACCCCCGGTGCCGGTCCATCTCCTCGGCGGCGATGAATTCGGCCAATCCATAGGTGACGGACGCCGATTCGGGTTCGGCGAGCGCGCGGTCGCCGTCCCCCTCCGCGCCGACGACCCGCAGGGCGCCGCCCGCGACGTACGCGACGTGCCTCCCGTCGGGTGCCGGACGGGGGTCGATCACCGGTCCGGCGACGGGGAGCCCGCGTGCCGTGCAGGCCCGCAGATCGGCCGTGAAAAGCCGCCCTGACAAGGCGAAAGAGGCCAGCTCGACGGCCGCGTCGGTGGCGTATCCGACGATGCCGGCGCCACCCTCGCGGGTACGTTCGCGGCGGGCGCGCTCCTCGGGCGGAAGGTCCTCGCCGGCGCCCCCGAGAAGGGCGACGGGATCGGCCGCGAGGCGCTCGGAGCCGTCCGCCGGATCGAGGACCCACAGGGCGTTCGCACGGTCCGTACCGGAGGGCGAGCGCAGGAACGTGACACGTTCTCCGCCCGGCGCGGCGCTGAACGAACGCGGCGCGCCGAGGGTGAACCGCTGGGTACGGGCGTGCCGCCGGGGGAAGGAGTCGGCGGGAGAACCG
Source organism: Streptomyces saintjeani (assembly GCF_055409605.1). Taxonomy (NCBI): domain Bacteria; kingdom Bacillati; phylum Actinomycetota; class Actinomycetes; order Kitasatosporales; family Streptomycetaceae; genus Streptomyces; species Streptomyces saintjeani. Next base: position 6,112,853 of record NZ_CP189624.1, read on the forward strand.
CTCTCGATGGTCATGTCCCGACCCTACGAGGCATGTTGGCCGCGCGCCCCCTTGCGCGTCCGTGCGCCGAAGGATGCGCGCATATCCGTAGCTATGATCACTACCGCTGCGTGGGTATGAACCTGCTGGCTGTTGTATGGATTTACACGTTCTCCCGCTCTGTTCCCCTGGTACCCGGGTTCTTGGAGGTGAGCCGCCGTGGCACTCTCGATATCGGCGGTGGTGCTGCTGGCGATCGTCGTCTTCTTGCTGGTCAAGAAGTCGGGCTTGAAGGGCGGTCACGCCGTCGTGTGCATCCTGCTCGGTTTCTATCTGGCGTCTTCCACGATCGCTCCGACGATCAGCGATCTGACGACGAGCGTGGCGAGCATGATCGGAGACCTCAAGTTCTGATGTCCGCCTGCCCGGATCGGCGCTGATCAGTCCTGTCCGTTTCGAGAGCCTCTGAGGGATCACGTTCCGGTCCCTCGTAGGCTGACCCCATGACGGATCTCCCCTCCCGCAGGCTCCTCCTGGTGCACGCGCACCCGGACGACGAGTCGATCAACAACGGCGCGACCATGGCCCGGTACGCGGCCGACGGCGCGCGGGTGACGCTGGTCACCTGCACGCTGGGGGAGCGCGGCGAGGTCATCCCGCCCGGACTGGCCCACCTGTCCGGCGCGGCCCTCGGCGCGCACCGCCGCCAGGAGCTGGCCGACGCGATGCGCGCGCTCGGCGTCGACGACGTACGCCTGCTCGGCGGAGCCGGGCGCTACGGCGACTCCGGGATGATGGGGACCGCCGACAACGACGACCCCGCGTGCTTCTGGCAGGCGGACGTCGAGACGGCCGCGGGGCAGCTTCTCGACGTCATCCGCGAGGTGCGGCCCCAGGTGCTCGTCACGTACGACGAGAACGGCGGCTACGGCCACCCTGACCACATCCAGGCGCACCGCGTCGCCATGCGCGCGGCCGAGCTCGCCGACGCCGAGGGTGTACCCGTCGCGAAGGTCTACTGGAACCGCGTCCCGCGCGCGGTCGCCGAGGGCGCGTTCGCGAGGCTGGAAGAAGACCTCCCGGCGCTGCCGTTCGACAAGGCGGGCGAGATCGCCGACGTCCCCGGAGTCGTCGACGACGGACTGATCACCACGGCGATCGACGGCGGACCGTACGCGGACGCAAAGGTGACCGCCATGCGCGCGCACGCGACACAGCTCGAAGTGGAGCCAGGGGGGCGGTACTTCATCCTGTCGAACTACCTCGCGCAGCCGTTGTTCACGACGGAGTACTACCAACTCGCGCGCGGAGAGAGCGGGGCGCGCGGCGTGGACGGCACGGACGACACGGATGGCATGGACGCTCGGGGCCGCGAGACCGACCTCTTCGCCGGGCTGGAGGTCTGATGTCGATCGACCTCGCCCAGCCCCTCAAACCCCCGTCCGCGGCCCGGATCGTGGCCTACCTCGGCCTCCTCCTGCTCGGCGCGGCGACCGGTGCCGCCGGTTCCCTCGTCCAGGCGGGCTGGTTCCCCGGCGGGCTCCTGCTCGCGCTCGCCGGAGCCGCGGGACTGTTCCTCGGCGGCGCGCGGGCGACCGGCATGCGCGCGGGGGCCGTCGCTCCCGCCGCCGGGTGGATGATCGCCGTCGTGCTGTTGACGGCCGGGCGTCCCGAGGGCGACTTCCTGTTCGCGGCGGGCGGCGGCTCGTACCTCTTCCTGCTCGGCGGCATGGCAACAGCTGTGATCTGCGCCACCCTTGGTGCCGGGAGGCAACCGATCGGCCCCGACGCCCGACTTGGGAAGTGACGTACCACTTCGCCGTGGCATGAGCGTGCGTATCCCGTGTGGGTTTCCCCGGCGCTCGTGGGATCGGTGGCGGAAGTGGCCAGTATGGTGGTGCGCGCCGCCGAGCTGCCCGTGAGGTCGTGGCGGGCGGCGGAGCCAACCTGGAGAAGCCTGCCTTGAGTCGTGAAACTGACACTCCGTCCTCCGGGCCCACCAACGGGCGCGGGGGAGCCGCGTACCCGTCGGGTACACCGCCGTACGGGACGCCGATGGTGTCCGACGGCGGTGCGGACGCGGGCCGTTCGGCCGCCCAGCCGGAGGAACGCAAGACCGAGACCACGGTGACGACCCGGATCCGCATCAACATCCCCGGATCCCGGCCCATTCCGCCGGTCGTCGTGCGCAAGCCCGTCGGCGAGGGAGAGGGCGACGAGACGGCCGCCGAGCCGCAGCCGTCCGTCCCCGCGCAGGCCACCGAGGCGCCCGCGCCCGAGCCCGCCGCCGAGAAGAACGACTGGTTCGCGCCGCGCCGATCCTCGGGCCCGAAGACCAACGGCGCGGGGATGCCCGGCGCTTCGTCCGGTACGAACGGCGGACAGCCGTCCGCCCCAGGTACGGCCCCGGGTACGGCGGGCGCACGACCGGCGGGAGGCGCCATAGGCGGCGCACGCCCCGGCGGCGTGGTCGGTTCGATGTCCGCCCCCGGCAAGCGCCCCGGAGGCACCAACGGTTCGGGCCTGCCCGGCGGCGCCACCGGCGGCCCCGTCGCGCCCGGCCACGGCGGCGGCACCGGCTCCTTCGACGTGACCGAGGTCCTCGCGGCGACCACCCCGCGCGCGAGCGCGCCGGAGCCCACCCGCGACGACCTGCCGTACTTCGCGGAGCCCGAGAGCAGCACGACGGCCCAGCACGACTTCTCCGACCAGCACAACTTCTCCGCCCCGAACGGCGGTTACCCGGACCCGGGCGCGCCCATGGGCCCCACCGCGGGCCCGGTGACCGGCGGTGTGGCCGTCCCCAAGGCGGGACCCGGCGCCCCCGGCACGGCTCCAGGGCCCGGCGGCCCCGGTCTGATGAACGGCCTGGCCACCCCCGGCGCTCCCGGCACCGGGCGGCTCCCCGGCGGCGGACTGAGCGACGACACGGCGATCCTGACGCCGCAGAAGCTCGTCCCGAACCCGGGCCCGAACGGCTTCCGCCCCGGCGGCCCCGGCCCTGAGGGACCCTCCGGGCAGACGCTGACCAGCGGCATCCCGGTCGTCCCCCCGGCCGGCCAGAGCGCCCCGCCGAAGCAGACGGCGCCCGCGAAGGGCAAGAAGCAGAAGAAGGGCCGCAGCAAGCTGCCCCTGCTCGCCGGCCTGGTCGTCGTCGCGGGCGCGGGCGTGTACGGCGCGGGCCTGCTCCTGAACCACTCCGACGTCCCCAAGGGCACCACCGTCCTCGGCGTCGACATCGGCGGCTCCACGCGCGACCAGGCTGTCAAGAAGCTCGACGACGCCTTCGGCACGCGCGCGCTGAACACCAAGCTCAAGCTGGACGTCGGCGGCAAGCAGGTCACGCTCCAACCAGACCAGGCGGGCCTCCAGTTCGACATCCCGTCCACCGTCGACTCGGTCGCCAAGAGCGACTACAACCCCGTCACCGTGGTCGGCGCCCTCTTCGGACAGCAGCGCGTCGTCGAGCCCGAGATGCCGGTCGACGAGGAGAAGCTCCAGGCGGCCCTGGAGAGCGCGGCCGGTGGCTCGGCCTCGTCCTCCGACGGCACGATCACGTTCGAGGACGGCAAGGCCGTCGCCGTCTACGGCAAGCCCGGCAAGGGCGTCGACACCGCCAAGGCCCTCCCCGCCGTCGAGGAGGCGTACCGCAAGCAGGTCGAGACCGGCGCCGCGGCCCCGGTAGCCGTCCCCACGACGACCAAGCAGCCGACGGTCTCCAACGCCGAGGTCGACCGGATGATGAAGGAGTTCGCCGAGCCGGCGATGTCCGAGGTCGTCATCATCCAGACGCCGGGCGGCGCGCAGAGCATCAAGTTCGGCGCCAAGTCCCTGCCGAAGATCATCGGTTTCAAGGCCGTCGACGGCAAGCTGGTGGACACGTACAACCTCGAAGCGCTCAAGGAGATCTACGGGTCGACCTTCGCCGGGGTCAAGGTCACGACGGCCACCGGCAAGCGTGACGTCCTGCCGCAGGACGTGGTCAACGCCCTGCGCAAGGCCCTGGTCGGCAAGACGACCGCGGAGCGCACCGTGGCCATCGAGACCGACCCGAGCTGACCTGCGAGGACATTCGTACCGAGGACATTCGTACCGGGGTGCCGCATGACTTCTGTCATGCGGCATTCCGTACGTCCGACACTGTGCGTGACGAGGTCCGCGAAGCGACCATGGACGCATGACAACGACAGCTTCGGTGGTCGCGTTCGACCAGGTCGGCAAGGCGTACGGCGAGGTCCGCGCCGTCGACGGACTGACTCTGGACCTGCGCCCGGGGGAGACCGTGGCGCTGCTCGGGCCCAACGGCGCGGGGAAGTCCACCGCACTCGACCTCCTGCTCGGCCTGAAGACCCCGGACAGCGGCAGCGTCCGCCTGTTCGGTACGACGCCGCGTGAGGCGATCGTCGCCGGCAAGGTCGGCGCGATGCTCCAGAGCGGCGGCCTGATGGACGAGGTGACGGTCGCCGAACTCGTCCGCCTCGCCTGCGACCTGCACCCCCGGCCCTACCGCCCGGCCGACGTGATGGCCCGCGCGGGCATCACCGCCATCGCCGACCGCAAGGTGAACAAGCTCTCCGGCGGCCAGGCCCAGCGCGTCCGCTTCGCCTTCGCCACGGCCGGCGACAGCGACCTGATCGTCCTGGACGAACCGACGACCGGGATGGACGTCACGACCCGCCAGGGCTTCTGGGCGACCATGCGCGAACAGGCCGACCAGGGCCGTACGGTCCTGTTCGCCACGCACTACCTGGAGGAGGCGGACGCGATCGCCGACCGCGTCCTGGTCCTGCACCGGGGCCGCCTCCTCGCCGACGGCACGGCCGCCGAGATCAAGGCCAAGGCGGGCGCCCGCCGCATCTCCTTCGACCTTGCGGGCGAGATCCCGCAGACCCTGCGCGACCTGCCCTTCCTCACCGCGCTCACGGTGTCCAACAGCGGCTCCGCCGCGGGTTCGGGCCGCACGGTCCGCATCCAGTCCACCGACGCCGACGCGACCGTCCACGCCCTGTACGGCACCGGCCTCTACCCCAGGAACCTCGAAGTCACCGGCCTCGGCCTGGAGCAGGCGTTCGTGGCGATCACCGAAGCCGAGGAGGCACGCACCCGATGAACAGTCTGATCCGGCTCGAACTCTCCCGCGCCCTGCGCAACCGCAAGTTCCTGTTCTTCTCGGTGATCTACCCCGCCGCCCTGTTCCTCCTGATCGCGGGCAGCGCGAACACCAAGGACAAGGTCGACGGCACGGGCCTCACCCTCCCGACCTACATGATGGTCTCCATGGCCTCCTTCGGTGCCCTCACCGCCGCCCTCACCGGCAACAGCGAGCGCATCGCCAAGGAGCGCGAGAACGGCTGGACACGGCAGCTGAGGCTGACCACGCTCCCCGGCCGGGGCTACGTCCTCGCGAAGACCGCCAGCGCGGCCGTGGTGAGCCTCCCGTCGATCGTCGTCGTGTTCGCCGTCGCCGCCCTCGTGAAGGACGTACGGCTGGACGCCTGGCAGTGGATCGTCCTCACCGCCGCGATCTGGGCGGGCAGCCTCGTCTTCGCCGCGCTCGGCGTCGCCCTCGGCTATGTGGCGACCGGTGACGCGGTCCGCCCGATCACGATGATCACCTACTTCGGCCTGTCCATCCTGGGCGGCCTGTGGATGCCGACGACGACGTTCCCCGGCTGGCTCCAGGACGTCTCGAAGTGGGTTCCCACCCACGCGTACGCCGCGCTCGGCCGGGCCATCGAGCAGAGCGAGCTGCCGCGCGCGACGGACGTCGCCATCCTCGCCGTGTTCTTCGTCCTCTTCACGGGCGGCGCGGCGTGGCTGTACCGGAAGGACACGCTGAAGGCTTGAACACCGTGAGCGCGACGAACGACGGCACCGAGCGGACCCAGCTGATCCCGCTCGGCCAGCCGATGGCGGGCAGGCGCGACCTGTGGCGGCGCAAGGTGCTGTGGATCGGCATCTGGCTGGTCTTCCTCAGCTCCCCGGTCCACGACCTGCTGACCGGCGACCACACCACCGCCGGTACGGCCAGCGGCTGGCTCGGACTCGGCGCGTTCGTCGCCGTCTACCTCTCCCTCCTGTTCCGCAACATGGGCGAGGCCCCCTGGCCGACGGTCCGGGTCGCCTCCCTGATCGGCTTCCTCGCCGTCCTCGCGACCGTCCTCTCCCTCACCCTCGGCTCCGCCTGGCTCGGCCTGTACTGCTACGTCTCCGTGTCCTGCGGCATCGCCCTCCCGCTGCGCGCCGCGTACTGGGCGGTGCCCGGCACGGGCGCGCTGATGATGCTGGCCGGCCTGCGCGCGGGGTTCGCCGACGCCGGGGACCTGCTGATCCTGGTCCTGCTCATCGGGTTCGCGATGACCGGCGTGAGCCAGCTCGTGCGGACCACCATCGAACTGCGCCGGGCCCGCGCGACGGTCGCCCACCTCGCCGCCAACGAGGAACGCCTGCGCCTCGCGAGGGACCTGCACGACCTGCTCGGCCACTCCCTCTCCCTGATCACCCTCAAGAGTGAGCTGGCCGGGCGGATGCTCCCCGGCCACCCCGACAAGGCCGCCGCGCAGGTCGCCGACATCGAGCAGGTCAGCCGGCAGGCCCTCGTCGACGTCCGGGAGGCCGTCACCGGCTACCGCAGGCCCCGGCTCGCCGCCGAACTCGCGGGCACGCAGGTCGCGTTGACGGCCGCCGGGGTCGAGGTGCGGCTCCCGGTCGATGTCCCGCTCGACGGGGTGTCCGAGGACAGCGAGTCCGCGCTCGCGTGGGCGCTGCGCGAGGCGATCACCAACGTCGTCCGGCACAGCGGGGCGAGCCGGTGCGGCGTCGACCTCGTCCGGCGCCAGACCCTCGACGGGCCCCTCCTCGAACTCGTCGTCGAGGACAACGGCTCCGGCGGCTCGCCGGGCATGCCCGGCAACGGGCTGACGGGGCTCACCGAACGCCTGGAGAAAGCGGGCGGCACGCTGGAGACGACCGGCACGAAACACGGCTTCCGGCTCGTCGCCCGCGTCCCCGTAGGATCCGCCCCATGACCCGCACGATCAAGGTTCTCCTCGCCGAGGACCAGTCGATGGTCCGTGAGGCCCTCGCCGCGCTGCTCGGCCTGGAGGACGACATCGAGGTGATCGCCCAGGCGGCGCGCGGCGACGAGGTCCTGCCGGCCGCCCGCGCGCACCCCGGCCTCGACGTCGCCCTCCTCGACATCGAGATGCCGGGCGCGACGGGGATCGAGGCGGCGGCCCGACTGCGCGGCGAGTTCCCGGGGATGAAGCTGGTCATCCTCACGACCTTCGGCCGCCCCGGCTATCTGCGCAGCGCGATGGAGGCGGGCGCGGACGCGTTCCTGGTCAAGGACGCTCCTGCGGCGCAGCTTGCGCAGGCGATCCGTAAGGTGCTCGCGGGCGAGCGGGTCATCGATCCCACGCTGGCGGCGGCGGCGTTGGCCGACGGCGCGAACCCCCTCACCGACCGCGAACGCGAGGTGCTCCGCACGGCGGCCGACGGCAGGACGAACGCGGAACTCGCCACGGAGCTGGGGCTGTCGCAGGGGACTGTCCGCAATTACCTCTCGATGGCGATCCAGAAACTGGCGGCGAGGAATCGGGTGGAGGCGGTGCGGATAGCGCGGGAGAAGGGGTGGTTGTAGGGGAGAGGTGGGTTCCCTGGCGGGTGCGGGCGGATGGGGTGGGTGTCGGGCGGCGACTGAGGTGAGGGGGCGGGGCCTCTGGCGCGCGTGGTGGGACGTGGGGTGGGTGCTGGGTGCGGCTGGGGTGAGGGTCGGGGTCGGTGTGCGTGACCAGACGTGGGGAGCTAGGGGCGGGTGTTCGGGTGTGGGGCCAGTTCGTGTCCAGCGCCAGGGGGACGGCCAGGGTGTGGAGTTGGGGATGCGGCCCGGTGCTGTGCCAGGGGCGCGGCACGGTACGGCGTCAGGACGCGGTCGGGAGTCGGGGGCGGGGGGTGGCTCCCCGGCCCCGGCTCTCCCGTCCCGGCTCCCGGCGTGCACCCCTACACGATGCCGTTCCGTGCCGCCCTGTCCGGCAGTTCCTTCGCCAGTGCCGGGGTCAGGCCCAGCGCCAAGAACGTCACCGGGGGCGAGCCGTTGCGGGAGATCACGAAGCGGTTGAACGTCGCGCCGGCCGCGAGACCGGCGGATCTGTTCAGCGTGGTCACGTCGCTCCAGGCGACCGCGTCGCGTACGCCGCCGAGGAGGTTCGTGACGACCAGGCCGCCGGTGTAGAGGTAGCACCGGCTGAGACCGAACCGGGCCGACAGGCGACGCCAGGCCAGCCGGAGGCCGTACACGACGAGGACGACGGCTACCGTGACAGCGGTCTTGAGCAGGGCGTTCGACGGTCTGTTGACGACCAGTAGGACGACGATCAGCGCGGCGAGGGCCAGGCCCAGCCGGCGGAACATCTGGAGGACCGCGCCGATCGGCCCGGTGACGGGATGGTTCCCGCAGTGCCGGCCGAGGCCGAGATCGATGGGCTGGCGCATGGTCACGTCACCTTTCACGGGGAGTACGAGGGGTACGAGGGGAAGAGGCACGAGGAGGAGGAACCCGGGAGTTCCCGGCCCCGGGCTCCCCGCACGGCGTACGCAGCACCGCCGCCACCAACCCCGCGAGCAACCGTGCACGCGGCACCATCCACCCCACCTCGACATGCTCCCCGTCCGCATGCGCACCCCCGCCGACCGCACCGAGCCCGTCCAGCGTCGGACAGCCCATGGCCGCCGTGCAGTTGCCGTCCGAGACCCCGCCGACGGCGACACCCCGGGGAGGCTCCTGACCGAGCCCCGCGGCGACCAGGGCGGCGAGGGCGAACAGTTCGGCGGAGGCTTCCATGGGCGGACGCCCCCCGAGGCCCAGCACTTCGACCCGCGCGCCCGGCGTCCGCGCGGTGAGCCCCCGCATGAGCGCGTCGACACGGCGGTACTCGGCGACGTCGGGAACACGCACGTCCACGGAGATCCGGGCCAGGTCGGGCACGGTGTTACGGGACGTACCGGACGACAGAAGAGTGGGCGTCACGGTCGTACCCGCAAGAACACCACCGCCCCCACCCCTCGCACCGACGCCCCCGACCTCGGCTTGGGCCTCCGTGCCGACGGCCCCGGTCCCGCCCCCGGCCTCCGCGCCGACGCCCCCCTCCCCACCCCCCATCCCCGCAACGGCCAACACCACATGCGCCGCCTCCACCGCCGCGTTCACCCCCCGCCCCGGCTCCACCCCGGCATGAGCCGCCCGCCCCCGCACCACGACCTCGTACCGGGCCGCTCCCTTCCGTGCCAGCTTCAGCGCGCCCCCGTCCCCCGCCGCCTCCAGCACGAACGCGGCGTCGGACCGTCGTGCCTCCTCCTCGATCAGTTCCCGTGACGTGCTCGACCCGACCTCCTCGTCACCGTTGACCAGCACGCACACCCCGTCGAGGGACGGCAGCGACGCCAGCGCGTGGAACATCTGCACGAGCCCGGCCTTCATGTCGAGGACGCCGGGCCCCCGGGCGACCCCGTCGGCCACGGACCAGGGCAGCCGACGCAGCGACCCGACGGGCCACACCGTGTCGTGATGCCCCAGCACCAGCACGCGCGGAGTCGCCGTCAACTCGCCGAACCGCCACCGCAGATGGCTCACCCCACCGATCACGACCGTCTCCGGCGGGGCGCCCAGCAGCCGCGCACCCACCGCCCCGACCACCTCCGCGCTGCGCCGCACCGCCGCATGGTCACCGGAGAAGGACTCGCACAGCACGAGTTCCCGCAGATCGTCGAGCATCGCCGTCAACAGCACGGTTCCCCCTGGGAGTTGGCGTACGACCGACGCTAGGGCCGGGCGAGGCATTCCACCAGCGACTAGATTGCATGGGATCGATGAGCCTCAGGAATACCCAGGAGGACCGGTGTTCGAGATCGACGCGCTCAAACTGCTCGTGGCCGTGGCCGAGACGGGCTCCTTCACCGGCGCCGCCGCCCGCCTCGACTACACGCAGTCCGCGGTGTCCCGCAGGATCGCGACCCTGGAACGCCAGGCCGGAGGCCCTCTCTTCGACCGCCTCCCGAGAGGCGTACGGCTCAACCCCGCCGGCCGCTCCCTGCACCGCCACGCCGTCGAGGTAATCGCCCGACTCACCCGCGCGGAACGAGAGTTGGCCGTCCTGCACGCGGGAAGCGGCGGCCTCCTGCACGTGGGTGCCTTCGCCACCGCCAACGTCTCCCTGGTCCCCGCGGCCCTCCGCGCCCTCCAGGAGACCCGCCCGGACGTCGAGATCATCGCCGTAGAGGGCCCGACGGACACCCTGATGCACCGCCTCGCGGACGGCACGCTCGACCTCGCGGTCGTCAGCGACTACCCGTACGGCCTCCCCTCGGCCGACGGCGTCACGACGACCCCCCTGTGCGCCGACGACCTCCTCGTCGCCCTCCCGAGCACCCACCCCCTGGCCGCCGAGGACACCGTCGATCTGCGGGAACTCCGTGACGAACCCTGGGTCCAGAACGCGTACGGCGACCGCCCCACGATGCTCGCGGACGCGTGCGCGCGGGCGGGGTTCAGCCCCCGGAAGGTGATCCGCATCGCGGAGTGGACAGGCAAGTTCGGGTACGTCGCGGCAGGACTCGGCGTCGCGCTGGTCCCGTCGCTGGCGGCCTGGGCGGTCCCCGCGGAACTCGCTCTGCGCCCCCTGACGGACCGCACACTGCGGCGCACGGTCCATGTGGCTCTGCCGGCGAGACCGCTCCAGGCGGCCCTGGAGCTAAGGGAGTTGCTGCGGGCCACAGATCTCGACCGGCTCACGGGACGCGCTGGATGAGCCAACGCCCCTGAAAAACGCCCCAGTTCGCCAACGCCCTAAGAGGAACCGCCTAGTTCGCCAACACCCCGATGAATTTGCCGAGTTCGTCAACACCCTGACTAATCCGCTCAGTTCAACAACGCCCGCGCCCCCAACGCCTCCCCCCGAACCTTCTCCGCCGCCCCCTCGTCAACCGCGCCCACAACCTCCGCGTACCCCTCCAACTCCACCGCCCCGCCCAGATAATCCCCTCGCTGCACCAGCAACTTCCCCCGCTCGTACCGCAGTTGCGCCGGATGCGAAGGCAGCAGCAACCCCAGCTCCACCGCCCACAACGCGTCCCCGCTCCGCTCCAACTGGCCGCCCGCCCAGGCCCGTACGTTGTTGAGGATCCGCGCCACCACGGCCAGCGGATCGGCGGCGCCCACCTCCCGCGAGGCCGACCGGGGCCCGCCCTCCATGACACGCCCCCCGTCGAAGGGGTCCGCGACGACCCGCTCGGCGCGGCTCCCGAACCCCACGACGAAGTGACCGGGTGCGGCGATCCCGTACACCGGAGCCCCCGCCCGCCGGGCGACCTCGATCCAGACGACCGACAGCAGGATCGGCAACCCCCGTCGGCGTTCCAGGACTTGGGGGAGGAGGGAGGAGTCGAGGCGCTGATAGTCGGACGCGTCGCCCCGGAACCCGTACCGCTCGCCCAGCAACACCCGTACGGCCTCGGCCCATGCGCGGGCGCCGCCGGGACGGTACGGCAACTCTCCGGCGAGGCGGTCGAGTTCGACCTGGAGGGCGTCCAGGTCGGAGGGGCCGAGCGACGGGTCCGCCTCCGCGCCGATCAGGAAACACAGGGTCGCGAGGTCGGGCCGCTCGGCGCGGGCCTCCTCGGCGAAGAGCCGCCGTACCTCGCCGGGCGGATAGCTCACGCCGGCTCCCGGTAGTGGTGGTAGGAGTGATGGACGGCGAACCCGAGCCCCTCGTACAGCGCGAGCGCACCGGAGTTGTCGGCCTCGACCTGAAGCCAGGCAGCCGAGGCCCCCTCCTTCAGCGCCCGCCCGGCAAGCACGGCCATGACATCGGTCCCAAGCCCCTCGCGCCGCCGCGCCGGATCAACCTCGACGGCGGAGAACCCGGCCCACCGCCCGTCGACGACACACCGCCCGATGGCGACGAGGCTCTCCACACCACCTCGCCCGGCACCTTCCACGGCCCCCTGCCCGGCACCCCCAACGCCCCCTCCCACAGCCGCGAACCACACCGAAGGCCCACTCCCCAGCACCCGCAACGCCACCTCGCCCACCCCCTTGCGCTGATACCGCCCCAGCCACCCCGCCCCCGCCTCACGCGACAGCGCGACCTCCGCCCGCACCCCCCGATCCGCCAGCGCCGCCAACCCCCCGACCATCACCCGAGCGGTCACCTCCCGCACCCACCCCCGAGCCTCCAACTCCCCGCACAACGCGTCCCCGTCCCCGACCTGGACGTACGCAGGCAGCCCCCGCACCCCGTACCACTCCCGCACCACCCGCAACGCCTCGTCCAGCGGCACCCCCGGATCCCCCAGCGGCAGCACGGAGTTGGCCCGGCGGGTGAACCCGGCGGCGGCCCGCAGCTCCCACCCCCCGAGCGGCGCACTCTCCACCGGCAGCCAGGAACGCGCGGCGACCCGCGAGAGTTCCTCGTACGAAGCCGCAGGCACCCGGCGCCGGGCGGGAGTCGGAGGGACGACCTTGCCCGCGACGAGGGACGCTGCGGGAATCCGCACCGCGATCCCGTCCCGGCGAGTGATCACGACCACATCGCCGTCCCATGATGTGAGAACACCCACCGTGTCGGTGAATTTCCCCTCCGTCACGGCGGGGTCGGAAACTCGCCGCACGGAGACGCGTTTGCCCACATCGGCGGCCGTAATGCGAACTTTGAGCCGACCTGCGCCTCGGATTTCCACGAGTCCGTCCACCCCTCCTGTTCGGATCATGCCCAAGAACGGAGATACTAGGTGGCGGGCATCGACGACGCCGCGCTCCCGCGCGCCAGGCGGCGGAGCCTGAGGCAGGCCCGCCAGCGCCCTATCGAGGAGGAACGACAGCGTGACCTACGTCATCGCGCAGCCTTGTGTCGACGTGAAGGACAAGGCGTGCATCGAGGAATGCCCGGTCGACTGCATCTACGAGGGCTCCCGGTCCTTGTACATCCACCCGGACGAATGCGTCGACTGCGGTGCCTGTGAGCCGGTCTGCCCGGTCGAGGCGATCTTCTACGAGGACGACACTCCGGAGGAGTGGAAGGACTACTACAAGGCGAACGTCGAGTTCTTCGACGAGCTGGGCTCCCCGGGTGGCGCCAGCAAGCTGGGCCTGATCGAGCGGGACCACCCGTTCGTGGCCGCGCTGCCGCCGCAGGCCTGACCCCACGGGCCCCAAGCACCGTCGCCTCGGTCCCCTCCAGGGGCCGAGGCGTTTGCCGTACCAGAAAGTGAGCGTCCCGTGTCTCTCGCCGACCTTCTTCCCGCGTTCCCCTGGGACAAGTTGGCCCCCTACAAGCAGACGGCCGCCGCGCACCCCGACGGCATCGTCGACCTCTCCGTGGGCACGCCGGTCGACCCCGTCCCGGACCTGGTCCAGCAGGCCCTGATCGCCGCCGCCGACTCCCCGGGCTACCCCACGGTCTGGGGCACGCCCGCCCTGCGCGACGCGATCACCGCCTGGCTCGGAACCCGTCTCGGCGCACGCGACGTCACCCACCACCACGTCCTGCCGATCGTCGGCTCCAAGGAGCTGGTGGCCTGGCTCCCGACCCAACTCGGCCTGGGCCCCGGCGACAAGGTCGCCTACCCGCGCCTCGCGTACCCCACCTACGAGGTAGGCGCGCGCCTGGCTCGCGCGGACTACGAGGTCTACGACGACCCCACGGCCCTCGACCCCACGAACCTCAAACTCCTCTGGCTCAACTCCCCGTCGAACCCGACCGGCAAGGTCCTCACGAAGGAAGAGCTGACCCGCACGGTCGCGTGGGCCCGCGAGCACGGCGTCCTGATCTTCTCGGACGAGTGCTACCTCGAACTCGGCTGGGAGGCGGACCCGATCTCGGTCCTCCACCCGGACGTCAACGGCGGTTCGTACGAGGGCATCGTCTCGGTCCACTCCCTCTCCAAGCGCTCCAACTTGGCCGGGTACAGGGCGGCGTTCCTCGCGGGCGACCCGGCGATCCTGGCCCCCCTGCTGGAGATCCGCAAGCACGGCGGCATGATGACGTCGGCCCCGACACAGGCGGCGGTGATCGCGGCGCTGGGCGACGACAAGCACGTACAGGAACAGCGGGAACGCTACGCGGCGCGGCGTACGGCGCTACGGGACGCGCTGCTCGCACACGGCTTCCGCATCGAACACAGCGAGGCGAGCCTCTACCTGTGGGCGACGAGGGACGAGTCGTGCTGGGAGACGGTGGCGTACTTGGCGGAGTTGGGCATCTTGGTGGCGCCGGGTGACTTCTACGGCGAAGCGGGGGCCGACTACGTACGAGTAGCCCTCACCGCTACGGACGAGCGCGTAACAGCGGCGGTAAACCGACTCCTTTAGGGGCGCGGGGCTGTATCAATTTGCGGCTGCCGCCGCGTGGGCGCGACAACCACATCGCACCCGCAGACGACAACGGGGCCCAGAGGTAAACACCCTCCGGGCCCCGCAGTTCAAGAAGTCTCAGCCCCCCAAGGGAAGCCCCTTCAGCGGCAGCGTCTGCGCCCCCTTGGTCAGCGAGTCGGTCGGCAGCCCACCCTTCGTCGCCGACTTCGCGGTCTCACCCACGAGATCACCAGAAGCCCCCGCAGTCGCACCGGCAGCCTTGGACGCCGGAGGAGTCACCTTCTTGACGGCCTGCCCCCCACTCTTGCCGACACCAGGAACCGCCTGCTCGGCAACCTTCGCCCCGTTCTCCCCGGCGGTGCTGGTCGCCCCCTCGCTCACCGCGTCGAGCGTGTTGGACACACTGGCCGTGTCGAGAGAGGTCAACCCACCAAGGCCAGGCACCGGAGCAGCCGGCGCGGCACTGGCGGAGCCGGCCACACCAACCCCGGCAGCAGCCCCCGCGGCGACGAGCAGCGCGGCACGGGCGATCCGACGGGTCAGGGGAAGGGAGGACATGTCGCTCCTACGATCTGGTTCGGACTCTGACGCCGTGAGAACACCCGCAGGCCCCAGGAAGGTTGCGGATCAGCAACGTAAAGACTTGGCAATGCGTCGCATTATCGGCTGTGAACACCCCGGGTGGCGTACCCCTCGTACTACTGACCGGTGGTGATCCGCACGGACTTCTCGCGGTCGGCGCGCGTCCCGCTGACCGGCTGCCACTGGCTGTCGCTGTTCCCGGCGACCCAGGTCCGCCCGGCGTAGGTGACGCGCTGGATGTGCAGCGCGGAGGAGTTGGCGACGGCCCAGTGCGCGAGCTGCCACCCGCGTTCCGGTACGGACCGCCCGGCGGAGGCGGTGTCGCTGACGACGGGGAGCGCGACGGTCTCGCCGCCGCTTATCGCCGTCGGCCCCTCGGACTGCGTACTCGCCGTGGACGTCGCCGCCGTCCCCTGGACCGCGTCGCGCCCGAAGTCCCGTACGAGGGCGGCCCGTACGGCGCTCTCGCCGGTCGCGGTGACGGTCGCGTCGGGCCGTCCCGTACACGTCAGGGTCGCGGCGGACCGCCCGGTGAGGGCGGCGGCCAGGACGGTCGCGTCGGGTTCGTGCTTGGCGTACGCGTCCGGGTAGCCGCTGCGCTGGACGCGCTGCGCGGCGACCGTGAGGGGGAGGTCCTCGTAGTCGCGGACCTTCTTGAGGTGCTTGTAGAACTCGCCCGCCGAATACGCCGGGTCCTGCACCTCCTCCTCGGTGCCCCAGCCCTGCGAGGGCCGCTGCTGGAAGAGGCCGAGCGAATCCCGGTCGCCGTGCGCGAGGTTGCGCAGCCCGGACTCCTGGAGCGCGGTCGCCAGCGCGATCGTCACCGCCCGCTCGGGCATCCCGAGGTTCGTGCCGACGGCCGTGATCGTCGCCGCGTTGACGGCCTGCTCCGGCGTGAACTCGTAACTCTTCCCGCCCTTCTGGGCGGCGGCGACTCTGCACCCCGGGTCACCGGTCCCGCCGGTGATGTACTGCACCACCACATAGCCCGCGACGGCGAGCAGGACGACGACCGCGGCCAAGGAGCGCAGCAGGCGGCCAGGATGCTTGGAGGAGGGGGACGGGGCTGACACGCGTACAAGGTACTGGAGAGTACGGTTGAGCATGGGCCAGGTGGGAACACTGGTCCGATCGCTTGGCGCGTTAGGGTCGACACCATGGCCGACACTCCGCTTGACCTCACTCTGGATGCCGCCGCGCTCACCGCGCGTCTCGTCGACTTCCCTTCGGAGAGCGGTACGGAGGAGCCTCTCGCCGACGCGATCGAGGCCGCCCTGCGCGCGCTGCCCCACCTGACGGTCGACCGCCACGGCAACAACGTCATCGCCCGTACGGGGCTGGGTCTGCCGGAGCGCGTCATCCTCGCCGGCCACATCGACACGGTCCCGATCGCCGACAACGTCCCCTCCCGCCTCGACCCCGACGGCGTCCTGTGGGGCTGCGGCACCTGCGACATGAAGTCCGGGGTGGCGGTCCAACTCCGCATCGCCGCAACGGTCGTCGCCCCCAACCGCGACCTGACCTTCATCTTCTACGACAACGAGGAGGTCGAGGCCACCCGCAACGGCCTCGGCCACGTCGCCCGCGCGCACCCCGAGTGGCTGGCCGGGGACTTCGCGGTCCTCCTGGAGCCGTCCGACGGCCAGGTGGAGGGCGGCTGCCAGGGCACCTTGCGCGTCCAGCTCCGCACGAAGGGCGAGCGCGCGCACTCCGCCCGCTCCTGGATGGGCGCCAACGCGATCCACGCCGCCGCCCCGATCCTGGCCCGCCTCGCGGCGTACGAACCCCGTCGTCCCGTCATCGACGGGCTGGAGTACCGCGAGGGGCTCAACGCGGTGGGGATCAGCGGGGGAGTGGCGGGGAACGTCATCCCCGACGAGTGCGTCGTGACCGTCAACTTCCGGTACGCGCCGGACCGCAGCGAGGACGAGGCGATCACGCACGTCCGTGAGGTGTTCGCGGACTGCTACGAGGAGTTGACGGTCACCGACCACAGCCCCGGCGCGCTCCCCGGCCTCTCCCACCCCGCCGCCGCGGCCTTCGTCGAGGCGGTCGGCGGCACCCCCAGCCCCAAGTTCGGCTGGACGGACGTGAGTCGCTTCTCCTCGCTCGGCGTCCCCGCCGTCAACTACGGCCCCGGCAACCCCCTGTTGGCCCACAAGCGGGACGAGCGCGTCGACACGGCCGCGATCCTGCACGCCGAGGAACGCCTGCGGAACTGGCTGACACGCTGACGTCCCCCGTCCGTAACCCCCGCGGATCTAGGCTGAGGTACGGAACCACCAGCAAGTGCAAGTGAAGGGAGCGCACATGACGGTCGAGGGAACCCCCAAGCCGGAAGAGCAGCGTCTGGGGCCGGTTCTGCGCAGGCGCTCCCAAGTCACGGCGAGTACGACGGACCAGCGGTTGTTGGACGCCGGAGGCCCCTCGGACTGGGTCCACACCGACCCCTGGCGCGTCCTGCGCATCCAGTCCGAGTTCATCGAGGGCTTCGGCACGCTCGCCGAACTCCCGCCCGCGATCAGCGTGTTCGGCTCCGCCCGGACGAAGCCGGACTCCCCCGAGTACGAGGCGGGCGTCCGCCTCGGCCACGCCCTCGTCGACGCGGGCTGGGCGGTCATCACGGGCGGCGGGCCCGGCGCGATGGAGGCCGCGAACAAGGGCGCCTGCGAGGCGGGCGGCATCTCGGTCGGCCTCGGCATCGAGCTGCCCTTCGAGCAGGGCCTCAACCCCTACGTCGACATCGGCCTCAACTTCCGCTACTTCTTCGTCCGCAAGATGATGTTCGTGAAGTACGCGCAGGGCTTCGTGGTCCTCCCGGGCGGCCTCGGCACCCTCGACGAACTCTTCGAGGCCCTGACCCTGGTCCAGACCCAGAAGGTGACCCGCTTCCCGATCGTGCTGTTCGGCACGGAGTACTGGGGCGGCCTGATCGACTGGATCAGGAACACGCTGGTCGCGGAGGGCAAGGCGTCGGAGAAGGACCTGTTGTTGTTCCACGTCACGGACGACGTGGACGAGGCGGTGGCGCTGGTGTCGAAGGAAGCGGCGCGCTGAGCCGTTGACCTGGGGCCGGACCCTCGTCCCACAGCACGGGGCCCGGCCCGGCCGCGTCATCCGCCACACCGTCCGGCGCCCCGAGGCTCGGGTGGCGGAACCGGCAGTGTGCGCACGGGTGTTCCAGGCCGCCCTCGCCGGGGCGTCGCGCTGTCGCGTACAGCATGGAGAGGGCGCCGATCCAGATCGTGACGAAGAGCATGACGGCCAGGGCGGACGCCGTTGCGGCGGTCACTCTTCGTCGATGCGGAAAGTACTGATCTTTCCGTCCGGTACGGGGAACACGCGGAATTCCGACGAGAGTTCGGATACGAGGAGGAGTCCTCGGCCGTGTTCTTCGTGGGGGTGGGGGTACGGGGGGCGGGGTTCCGGGATTTTGGGGGAGGCGTCCTTCACGTCGATCACGAGTGAGGCCCAGACGGTGACCTCGAAGCGGTCGCCTTCGGCGTGTTCGACGGCGTTGGTGGCGAGTTCGCTGACGAGGAGGGCACAGAGGCCGGGGTTTTTGCCGCCGGCCCTTTCGTACGCGCGTACGGCCCATTTCCTGGCGGCGGGGACGGATGCGGGGGTGCGGGGGAAGAGGGCGCGTTCCATGAGGGGTTCGTAGGCGGGCATGAGGGGCCTCCTCAGGGTGAATACGGGCCGTTGCAGGGTGTGTTCGGCGCGTGAGGTCGAGTGTGAGCGGAGTGGCTCTGCGATCGCAACCCAAACGCCGGAATCTCCCTCACAAGTGCTACGCGCCGCACCTTCGCGCTACGCTGCGCCGTGTCCGCAAGGTCGCCTTGAGGAGGGGTAGTTGTGGCGGTCAGCACCGCAGGCATCGTCGCCCGGCAGCGCTTCGGCGCCGCGCTGAAGGAGGCACGCCTCAATGCCCCCGGCGGCCCGGTCAAGCAGATCGAAGTGGCCCACGCGTTGGGACGCCGGACCGTGGATCGCGTCTCCCGCCTTGAGCGCGGGGCGACTTGGCCGGAGTTGAAAGAGCTGAAGACGCTTCTGCGGGTGTTCAAGGCGGATACGGAAACGCGGGTCCGGCTGGAGACGATGCTTGCGGAAGGGCGGGCGATCACGGGGGCTTGGTGGACGGAGTTCCAGGAGGAATTCCCGGAGAGTCTGATCGAGTTTGTCGCCTACGAGGACAGCGCCACTCAGATCGTCACCTGCGCGGGAAATGTGATTCCTGGTCTCTTGCAGACCGCCGAGTACGGTCGCACGCTCACCTCGGCCGTCACGAAAACCCGGAAGGGCGGACTTCTCGTCGACCGGGCGATCGAGTTGCGGCGTGCGCGGCGGCAACTCCTGGAGAAGCAGAATCCCCCGACGGTCGAGATGATCCTCGGCGAGGCCGCACTCCGGCAGATGATCGGCGGGCGGGACGTCATGCTGGCACAGTTCGACTCGCTCATCACGGACGTCGAGCAGCATCAAGTCACCCTGCGGATGGTCCCGTTCGACTCCAACATCGCGATCGCCTACATGTTCCACGTCATCGAGTTCGGCGGAGCCCACGAGCGGCCTGTCGTAGCGTTCGACGCGATGAGCGGGATGTCCTACCGGAAGGACATCAAGGAGATCCGGGGACTCAAGGTGCTTGTCGAGTCCCTGCGGGAACTCTCGTTCTCCCCGGCGGACACGCTGGAGCAGATCAAGGCGATGAAGAAAGAGCTGTTGCGTGACTGAGAGCAAGAAGCTGGCCGTTCTGAACGCGCTCCTGGAGCGCGACCTCTCGGATGCGGAGTGGACGAAGTCCGAGTTCTCCGGCACCGGTTCAGGCGACTGCCTCGAAGCCACCCACGTCCCCGAACTCGGCGGCTGGGTCCTCCGCCACTCCATCCTCACCCACCTGATGATCCCGCTCACGGAGTCCGAGTACGCGGCCTACACGCAAGGCGTCCAAGCAGGCCAACCCGGCCTCGTCCCCGGCGTCTGACCCGCGTCAGGGCGGTTCACCATGAGTCGAAGTGTCATCCAGGTGTACACTATGTTCATGTCCGCTACTTATCCCATCGCCGAAGCGAGGGGCAAGCTCGGTGAACTCGCCCGCAGGGCTGCCCAGCACGAGCACATCACCCTGACCGACCGTGGCATCGCGACCGCGGTTCTCATCTCTCCCGCGGAGCTGGAGGACCTGGAGGACGCGCTGGCCTTGGCGCGCCTGGAGCGTGACAGGGCGCTCGGACGTACCGAAACACCCGTCCCGCACGCCCAGGCGCGGCAGATACTGCTTGAGGCCGCTGGGAGGAACGCGGAGTGACGTGGGAGGTCCAGTGGGAGCCGACGGCGCTCGACGAGGCCACAGGTTTCCTGAAGGACGATCCCCGAGGAGCGGACACCCTCCTTCAGGCGACCGACAGGCTTTCCGAGGACCCGAGGCCCGAGGGGTCCCGCGCATGGGGTGTCCAGCATCGTCGTTTCCGCTGCGGCCCGTGGCGGATCTTGTATCGCGTTGACGAGGAGGCTCGGACGCTGCACATCGAGCACGTCGGCCGCACGCTTGAGTGAAGAGCCCCCTACGCCAACCCCCGCCGCGCCACCGCAGGTTCACGGTGGCCGGCGATCGACGCGACCATGTCGAGGACCTGCCGCGTCTCCGCGACCTCGTGGACGCGGTAGACCTGGGCGCCCAGCCAGGCGGAGATTGCCGTCGTGGCCAGCGTCCCGATCAGGCGTTCTTTCACCGGGCGGTCCAGCGTCTCGCCGACGAAGTCCTTGTTGGACAGGGAGACCAGGACCGGCCAGCCGGTGGCGGCCATTTCGCCGAGGCGCCGCGTCGCCTCCAGGCTGTGCCGCGTGTTCTTGCCGAAGTCGTGGCCGGGGTCGATGAGGATCGACTCGCGGGGGACGCCGAGGGCGGCGGCGCGCTCCGCCAGGCCGACGGTCACGTCGAGGATGTCGGCCATGACGTCGTCGTACGCGACCCGGTGGGGGCGTGTACGCGGCTCAGAGCGTCCGGCGTGCGTGCAGACCAACCCAGCCCCGTACCGCGCCGCAACCTCCGCCAGACCCGGGTCCACGCCTCCCCACGCGTCGTTCAGGAGATCCGCGCCGGCCTCGCAGACCGCCTCGCCGACGGACGCGCGCCACGTGTCGACGCTGATGACCACCTCGGGGAACCGGCGCCGGACCTCCGCGACGAAACCGACCGTCCGGCGGGCCTCCTCCTGCGCGGTGACCTCCTCGCCGGGACCCGCCTTGACGCCGCCGATGTCGACGATCGCGGCACCCTCGGAAACGGCCTGCGCCACGCGCGCGAGCGCGGGCTCGTCGGCGAAGGTGGCGCCCTGGTCGTAGAAGGAGTCGGGCGTCCGGTTGACGATCGCCATGATCACCGGTTCGTGCGGACCGAATTCACGCCTGCCCAGCCTGAGCATCCCCTGTGACCTCTCCTAGTACATGCGGGACATCCGCCGCCTGAGACCCTAACTGTCCGACCCGCATGGCACGATCAGGGACAAGACACGTCCGACGTTCGAGCGGGGCCCGCCGATGGTTATGTTCTTGTTCCTGGTCATCGCGCTCGCCGTGGTGGTCGCCGCGGTGACGCTCGCCGTGGTGGGCGGCGGCGAGGGTACGGGCCCGCTGCCGGAGGAGTCGCCGCAGCGGCTGCACGACCCGCTGCCGTGGGACCGCCCGGTCACGCGCGCGGACGTCGACAGCCTCCGCTTCCCGCTCGCCGCGCGCGGCTACCGCATGTCGGACGTGGACGACGCGCTGGGCAGACTCGCCGCGGAACTCGCGGAGCGGGACGCCCGGATCGCCGACCTGGAGGCCGCGCTGACGCCCCCGCACGTGTCCGTCGAGAAGGCCGCCCCGGAGGACACCCAGTGACCGACGCCCTCGCCGGTCCGGACGGCGTCCCGCGCTGCCCCTGGGCGCTCTCCACGCCGGACTACGTCACGTACCACGACGAGGAGTGGGGCCGCCCCGTCCACGGCGACGACGCCCTCTTCGAGCGCCTCAGCCTGGAGGCGTTCCAGTCGGGCCTCTCCTGGATCACGATCCTGCGCCGCCGCCCCACCTTCCGTACGGCGTTCAGCGGCTTCCGGATCGCCGAGGTGGCCGCGTTCACGGACGAGGACCGTACGCGCCTGCTGGGCGACCCCGGGATCATCCGCAACCGCGCGAAGGTCGACGCGACGATGGCCAACGCGCGCGTGCTGGCCGACTGGACGCCCGGCGACCTGGACGAGCTGATCTGGTCCCACGCCCCGAAGAAGCCCCGCAAGCCGCCGAGGACCCTGTCCGACGTACCCGCCGTGACGGACGAGTCGAAGGCGCTGGCGAAGGAGCTGAAGAAGCGGGGCCTCAGGTTCGTGGGACCGACGACGGCGTACGCGCTGATGCAGGCGTGCGGGCTGGTCAACGACCACCTCAAGGACTGCGGCGCGCGGGGTTAGCGCCCCACGTACTTCGGCTTCTCCTTGTTGACGAACGCCGTCACCGCGATCCGGTGGTCCTGCGCCGCGCCCGCGCGGGACTGCAACGCGTCCTCCTTGTCGAGCGTCTCCGTCAACGAGTGCGTCAGCCCGAACGCGACCGACTCCTTGAGCGCGGCGTACGCGACGGTCGGCCCCTCCGCGAGCGCGCGGGCCACCTTCAGCGCCTCCTCCCGCAGGGAAGCCGCGGGGACGACCCGGTTGGCGATCCCGAGGTCCAGCGCGTCCTGCGCGCTGATGTTGCGCGGGAACAGCAGCAGGTCCATCGCCCGGGACGGCCCCACCACGCGCGGGAGCGTCCACGAGATCCCGGAGTCGGCGGTGAGCGCGACCCCCGCGAACGACGTGTTGAACGACGCCGTGTCCGCGACGATCCGGTAGTCGGCGGCCAGCGCGAACCCGAACCCGGCACCGGCGGCGACCCCGTTGACGGCGGCGACCACCGGCTTCGCGGCGCCCGTCAGCGCGCGCGTGATGGGGTTGTAGTGCTCGCCGACCGTGCTCATCACGACGTCCGACCCCTCGGCGAGCAGCCCGATGTGCTCCTTGAGGTCCTGGCCCACACAGAACGCGCGCTCCCCGGCGGCGGTCAGCAGGATCGCGCGTACGGCGGGATCGCCCGCCGCGGACTCGGCGGCGTCCCGCAGCGCGACCTTCGTCGCGACGTTCAGCGCGTTCATCGCCTCCGGACGGTTCACGGTGATGATCGCGAGCCCGTCGGTCACCTCGTACAGCACGCTGTCGGCCATGGAGTCGTCCCCTCCGCATCGAAAAATGACGTCGTCAGGGACACAGCATGGCGGAGTCCGCCGTCCGGGGACCGGACGGAGCGTGTGACCTGCGTCAAAGAATACGGCCCCGTTCTCGGACGGCCTAACGCGGCGAGGCGGCGCAGTATCGCAGCCACACCGCCGAATTGGGTGGTTTTGCTCAGGCGCGTTGCCCAAGCGATGCCGTCCGAAGTTGGTCATCGGGTCCTGAGATGCGGGATAATGGCTTGGAAGCAATGTGTTCGATGCCGGTGTCGCGTGTCCCACGCAGGACCGCGCGTGCCCTCCCAGGGGCCGTCGGCTTTGACGGTTGAGCTGGTTTCAGGAAGGGGAACGAGCATGGCGGCCATGAAGCCGCGGACGGGCGACGGCCCGCTTGAGGTGACCAAAGAGGGGCGGGGCATCGTCATGCGCGTTCCCCTCGAAGGCGGCGGGCGGCTCGTCGTCGAGCTGACCCCAGACGAGGCCACGGCGCTCGGCGAGGCCCTCAACAAGGTCGTCAGCTGATCGCACAAGCAGCCCCTTACGACAGTCCCGGCATCGCGTGCGGCGCCGGGGCTGTCGTTTTCACCGAACAGGTACGCCGTCGCTCAGCGCTTGACCGCGCACAGCAGCCCGTCGCCCACCGGCAGCAGCGACACCACCAGCTCGGTGCTCTCGCGCACCGTGCGCAGCAGCTCGCGCACGCGCACGACCTCCGTCGGCTGGGGACCGGAGTCGACGGTACGGCCGTTGGCGAACACGCCCTCGAAGACGACCAGCCCGCCCGGCCGCAGCAGGCGCAACGATTCAGCTAGGTAGTCCAGCAGTTCCAGCCGGTCGCCGTCGCAGAAGACGAGGTCGTAGCCGGAGTCGGCGAGACGCGGCAGGACGTCCAGCGCGCGCCCGGGGATGAACCGCGCCCGGTTGCTGGCGAACCCGCACGCGCGGAAGGCCTGCCGGGCGAACTGCTGGTGCTCCGGCTCGGGGTCGACGGTCGTCAGGACGCCGTCGGGACGCATGCCGTGCAGGAGATGGAGACCGGAGACGCCGGTGCCGGTGCCGATCTCGGCGACCGCCTTCGCGTCGACCGTGGCGGCCAGCAACCGCAGCGCGGCGCCCGTGCTGGGCGACACCGAGCGCAGCCCTGCCTCACGGGCCCGGTCGCGGGCCCAGTGCAGCGCGTCGTCCTCGGCGGCGTAGGCGTCGGCGAACGCCCAGCTTGCCTGCCGGTTGCCGGTAATGACCCTCTCCTGTTCCCCATGATGTGCCTCGGCGTGACTGTATCCGTTGCGGGCGGGAACCCGCAGATGGGACCGCGCGTTTGAAGGGGTGGGAACGGTGATGGGGGGACACAGTTGGATCACGGCGGCGGGTGGCGCGGCGAGTTCGGACGGACGCAGCTGTATGAGCCGTATCAGCCCAGATCAAATTCAGGTAAAACCGCTTATCCGGAGCTAACGGGCGAGGTGGCTATGGTAGGGGCTCCACTGGACACCACCAGAGCCGACAGGGGAGGTGCGGCCCAGTCTGTGGATCGGGGAGGAGTGCTCCGGCGCTTTCTCGGATCGGCGGGCAGGCCGAAATCCGTGAATGACACCGCTGACCGCAACCACGCCGGCGACTACGCCCAGACCGCGACCTTCTCCACCGACGCGGACGGGCAGGCGTGGACTCCGCCCACGTGGGAGGAGATCGTCAGCACGCACAGCGGACGTGTCTACCGCCTCGCCTACCGCCTGACGGGCAACCAGCACGACGCCGAAGATCTCACGCAGGAGGTCTTCGTCCGCGTCTTCCGCTCCCTGTCCACCTACACGCCGGGCACCTTCGAGGGCTGGCTGCACCGCATCACCACCAACCTCTTCCTCGACATGGTCCGCCGCAAGCAGCGCATCCGCTTCGACTCCCTCGGGGACGACGCGGCGGAAAGGCTCGCCAGCAAGGAGCCGACCCCGCAGCAGCTCTTCAACGACGCCCACTTCGACGCGGACGTCCAGCAGGCGCTGGACACCCTCGCGCCCGAGTTCCGCGCGGCCGTCGTGCTGTGCGACATCGAGGGGCTGTCGTACGAGGAGATCGCGGCGACCCTCGGCGTCAAGCTCGGGACCGTCCGCTCCCGGATCCACCGGGGCCGCTCCCAGCTCCGCAAGGCCCTCGCGCACCGCTCCCCGCAGGCCCGCGAGGCCGAGCGGCGGCGGACGTTCATGGCCCGTGTCCCCGTCCTGGGGGGAGGGGGCGCGACCGCGTGAGTGGACTCGGTGGCTCCAGGCCCAAACCTTCCGTGAACCACGCGGAACAGCATCTCGGCGACCGGCTCTCCGCCCTGGTGGACGGAGAGCTGGGCCATGACGCGCGCGAGCGTGTCCTCGCGCATGTCGCTACCTGCGCGCAGTGCAAGACGGAGGTCGACGCACAGCGCCGTCTCAAGGGTGTCTTCTCCGAGGTGGCTCCTCCGACCCCGTCCGAGAGCTTCCTCGCGCGCCTTCAGGGGCTGCCCGGGGGTGATGACCCCGCGAGCGGGAGTCCCCTCGGGGGCGGCGGGCTCCTCGGAGGTGAGCGGGGGGCCAGATTCGGGTCCAGAGGGTTCGCGGGGCTCGGCGGGGGCTCCGGTGCGCTCGGTGACGGCAGGGGGTTCGGCGGGTCTTCGGGGGTTCTCGGCGGCGGGGGTTCCGTCTTCGGGGCGCGGGCCGGGGAGCCGTTCGAGTTCGGGTATCTGCCGGACGACGGGTCTGCGGGGTGGAGTGAGGGCGCCGGTGCCGACGGGCGGGCCGGGGATGCCGCCGCCTCTGTACGGGCTGCCGGTGACGCCGCTGCGGCGGTGCGGATCTCCGGGGATGCCGCCGCCTCCGTGCGGGGTTCCCGTGGTGCCGTTTCTCTCGGTGACACCGCCGCCGCGTTCTCCGCCTCCGTCGCCGAGAAGGGGTTCCGGGTTCATCCCGTCGGGCGGCACGAGGAGCGGTCGCGGAGTCTGCGGTTCGCGTTCGTCGCCGCCGGGGCCGTGTCGCTCGCGGCGATCGCGCTGGGCGGGGTGACCGGTTCGGCGCCGATCGACCAGACGACCGAGGCGCGGGGCGGTGCGGGGAGCAATGTGACGCCGTCCAGGGCTGCGGGGGCGGCGGTTCCCGACGGTTCCTCTCGGCGCCGGTCGGCCGGGCCGCTTCTCTCCCAGGGGGGCCAGGGCGTTCTGCGGAACACTCCCGCCGCCCCCACGGAGGTGGCCGCGCCGCTGCTGCCGGGCATTCCTACGCCGGTGTCCGCGCGGCACGAGGAGACGCTGCGGGCGTTGACCGCGCCGGTCGTCGCGGGGGCGGCTGCCATGTCGCCGCTGATACGCCCGCTGTCGGTGAGCTGGCCCACCACTCCGGGGCTGCTGTCTCCCGACGCCACGTCCACGCCTTAGTTCTTTCCGCGGGCGATCGGAGTGGTCCCGTGTGAGTCGGTGCGGCCGGCCGGAACGTGACAGCAGGGTCCGGGGCGACCTGGTTGAATCCCAGCGGGAACCCGTGTCCATGCCATCCCGGCCGGACGCACAGACAACGTCCGACCAGCCGCCCGACGCGTCCGGCTCCGGTCGGCTGGTGGGGAGAGCATGGACAGGAAGCCGAGTGAACGCCGGGCTGGGGAACCTGTCGAGGGAGC
Organism: Streptomyces saintjeani; assembly: GCF_055409605.1. Taxonomy (NCBI): domain Bacteria; kingdom Bacillati; phylum Actinomycetota; class Actinomycetes; order Kitasatosporales; family Streptomycetaceae; genus Streptomyces; species Streptomyces saintjeani. Next base: position 6,139,663 of record NZ_CP189624.1, read on the forward strand.
GGCGGCTTTGGGAAGTGCGGGGGGTTCCGGAGACGCCGGGGAGTTTGAGGGTGAGGTTGCTCTCGGCGGTGATTCCGGGGTGCTGTCCGTCGGCGGGAGTGGGGGTGACTTCGAGCTCGCTCGGCCCGAAGAGGGGCGTGGGGACGACGAGTTGAGGGAGCCGGAGCGGGTGGAACGGCCGGTGGTGTCGTTGATGAAGGGGGATGCCGGCGCCGCGGCGGGTCCCGTCGTGGAGGACGCGTACGTCAAGAGCGCGCCGCGCGATGGCGCGGGCCGTGTCACGGAGACGCCCTCAGGGCCGGCGCCGGACGCCTACAGGGCCGTCGTACCCCAGCCGTCCCCCGGCGCCGCACCGGATGCCCGCGCAGCCTCCGCACCCGAACCGCCCCTCGCGGCAGCGCCGGACGCCCCTCCGACCGCCGCCCCGGAGCCCCCCTCGGAAGCCACGCCGGACGCGCCTGTCACCCCCGTACCCGAACCGCCCCTCGATGCCGCGCCGGGCGTCCACGACACCCCCCTCCACACCCCCGACGCCTACAGCACACCCCCCTACGGCCAGCCGGGCCCCTGGGCCCCCGCGCCTCCCGTTCAGCATCCCGGCGTCGCGCAAGGCGACCCCTGGGCCCGGTACGACCCCTGGGCCGCCTCTCCCCTTCAGCAGACCGGCGAGAGTGTTCCCGGTGAGCGCCAGCGGAAGCGGGAGTGGCGGAAGGGGATCGTCGCCGGGGCCCTGTTGCTGGCGCTCGTGTCCGGCGGGGTCGGAGGTGTCGTCGGGGTGCGGCTGGAGCGGCACGGGATCGGGGGGATCGAGCTGCCGCAGGCCCCGCCCGAGCCCCCTGGGCGGGACGCCGACAGTGTCGCCGGGATCGCCGCGCGGGCGCTGCCGAGTGTGGTGACGTTGCGTGTGAAGGGGGGTTCGGAGTCCGGGACGGGGACCGGGTTCGTGCTCGACGACCTCGGGCACATCCTCACCAACAACCACGTGGTGCAGCCCGCCGGGAGCGGGGGAGACATAACCGTCGTCTTCAACGGGGGACAGGCCGTCAAGGGGGAGATCGTCGGACGGGACGCCGGATACGACCTCGCCGTCGTGAGAGTCAAAGGCGTACGGAACCTGACCCCCCTCCCGCTCGGCAATTCCGACGGAGTCCAGGTCGGTGACCCCGTCGTCGCCATCGGCGCCCCCTTCGACCTCTCCGGCACCGTCACCTCCGGCATCATCAGCGCGACGGAACGGCCGATCACCGCGGGTGGGGACGGGAGCGACGTGTCGTACGTGGACGCGTTGCAGACGGACGCGCCGATAAACCCCGGGAACTCCGGAGGGCCCCTGCTGGACGCGCGAGGGCGGGTCATCGGGATCAACTCGGCGATTCGCTCGGCGAGCGGGTCGGACACCGGAACGGGACAGTCGGGTTCCGTGGGGCTCGGTTTCGCCATCCCCGTCAACCAGGGAAAGCGGATCGCCGAGGAACTCATCAGGAACGGCCGCGCGACGCACCCGATCATCGGCATCACCCTCGACCTCGCGTACACCGGCGACGGCGCGCGCGTACGGACGGACAGCGGGGAGGCCGGTCCGCCGGTGACCGTCGGCGGCCCCGGGGACCTCGCCGGGATCCAACCCGGTGACGTCATCACGGAGGTCGACGGCAAGCCCGTGAACTCCAGCGACGAGCTGATCGTCAGGGTCAGGGCGCACCGGCCCGGCGACGAACTGCGTCTTACCGTCGTACGCGGCGGTAAGACGATGAGCCTCTCGCTGGTGCTCGGGAGTGCCGGAGGGTGAGAAAAGGGTGCGGGTGGGAACTGACAGAAACCTCACAGGTGACCCGCGCGCGCCCTTCCCCCTGGGCAAACATCCCGGAAAACGTCCCGGCCGGGGCGGTGAGGAATGCTCCCGGCGGTACCGGTTCGCCAGGTGTGACAGGTACCGTGGACGCGGCCCGGACCACGGAAGAACCCGCCGGCACCGCGGAGGGCCGAGGACCGCGGACATCGCAAGGAGCTTCAGGTGTTCAATGACATAGGACCGCTTGAGCTGGTGACCCTCGCCGTCCTGGCCGTGCTCATCTTCGGTCCGGACAAGCTCCCCAAGGTCATCCAGGACGTGACGCGGACGATCCGCAAGATCCGCGAGTTCTCGGAGAGCGCCAAGCAGGACATCCGTACGGAGCTGGGCCCCGAGTTCAAGGACTTCGAGTTCGAGGACCTCAACCCCAAGACGTTCATCCGCAAGCAGCTGGACAGCGATGAACTGGGGCTGAAGGAGATCCGCAACGGGTTCGACCTGAAGTCGGAGATGGCGGAGGTCGCCGACGCGGTGCACAGCACGGCCGAGGCCACGCCGTTGTCGCCCGCGCCCACCGGGACCGTCGACATGACGAAGCCCGATCTCGCGAAGAAGGCGGACCTCACGAAGAAGCCCGACACCGACGAGCGGCCCCCCTTCGACTACGACGCCACCTGAGCCGTCCGCCCGGCCGCTCAGCCGGGTGGATATGCTGCCGAGTTGTTGTGCGGACCTGACGTGTGCGCCCGAAGGGGGGCGGGCCGTACGGGTCCGCCGAGAGCGAGGAGGCGTCCGGTCACATGGAGACGACGAGTCGAGCGGTCGCGCAGGCGCCGGTCGCGGAGGGCGGACAACCCGCCCCCGCCGTCCGGCGCACCGTGGACGGCTTCCTGGAGGCGTCCTTCCCCTGGTACGGCCTCGACGAGGCGTACACGGGGCGCCGGTGGCTGATGCAGGTCGGTACGGCCGCCGACGGCGCGGTCGAGCACGGTTCCATCGGACACGGCGACGAGCCGTCCGTCCGCCACGAGACCGCCGGTGAGGACCGGGGGAAGTTCGCGGTCGTCGTCACGGTCGCCGCGAACCCGTCCCGGCGCAGCGCCGACGGCACAGGGCTCCTGGAGGCCACCTCGGTCTCCTCCGCCGCCTGGCTGGCCGGCGTGGGCCTGCTGTCCTTCACCTGGCCCGGCCAGATGGACCACAGCCTCCGCGACGACTGGCTCGAACAGCAGACGGAAACGGCGTGGGTCCTCGCGGACGACCTCTCCGGCGACGACTGGTCCACCCTGACCCTCCCCGTGGACGGGGTACCCACCCCGTTCCACTACCGGGAGTCGGAGTTCGGCTGGGTCCTCGCCGGGTCCACGCGGCAGGGGGTGCACCTCGGGGCGTACGGACGCGGGATGAGCGCGTACGGCCTGGGCTTCTCGACGGTGAAGGACATCGAGGAGTACGCGTAACGGCCACGGCACGGACCCCACGCGCGGTCCGTGCCGTACTCGGGGCCTAGAACTTGTTCCGCGGTGTGATCCCCAGCGACAGCCCCGAAAGACCCCGCTGCCGTCCCCCGAGCTTCTCCGCGATCCCCCGCAGCGCGGCGCCCGCCGGGCTGTCCGGGTCGGTCAGGACGACCGGCTTGCCCTCGTCGCCGCCCTCGCGCAGGCGGACGTCGATCGGGATGGAACCCAGCACCGGGACCGTCGCACCCGTCGTGCGCGTCAGGCCGTCCGCGACCGTCGCGCCGCCGCCCGTGCCGAAGACGTCGACCATCTCGCCGCAGTGCGGACAGGGGAGGCCGGACATGTTCTCGACGACGCCGACGATCTTCTGATGAGTCTGTACGGCGATGGAGCCCGCGCGTTCGGCGACCTCGGCCGCCGCCTGCTGAGGCGTCGTCACGACCAGGATCTCCGCGTTCGGGACCAGTTGGGCCACCGAGATCGCGATGTCGCCGGTGCCCGGGGGCAGGTCCAGGAGCAGGACGTCCAGATCACCCCAGTACACGTCCGCCAGGAACTGCTGGAGCGCCCGGTGGAGCATCGGCCCCCGCCACACGACGGGCGCGTTGCCCGGCGTGAACATGCCGATGGAGATGACCTTCACGCCGTGCGCCGACGGCGGCATGATCATGTTCTCGACCTGGGTCGGACGCCCGTCCGCACCGAGCATCCGGGGCACCGAGTGGCCGTAGATGTCGGCGTCGACGACACCGACCTTCAGCCCGTCGGCGGCCATCGCGGCGGCGAGGTTCACCGTCACCGACGACTTGCCGACACCGCCCTTGCCGGAGGCGACCGCGTACACGCGCGTGAGGGAGCCCGGTTTCGCGAACGGCACCTCCCGCTCGGTCTGCCCGCCGCGCAACGCCGTCGCCAGTTCCTTGCGCTGCTCGTCGCTCATCACGTCGAGCGTGACGTCGACCCGCGTGACGCCGTCGAGCGCGGCGACCGCGTCCGTCACGCGCTGCGTGATCGTGTCCCGCATCGGGCAGCCGGAGACGGTCAGGAACACGGTCACCGCGACCGCGCCGTCCGAACCGATCTCCACCGATTTGACCATCCCCAGCTCGGTGATGGGCCGGTTGATCTCGGGGTCGTTCACCGTCGCCAGTGCCTCGCGCACCGCGTCTTCGCTAGCCATACGACGATGGTACGGCGGTTGTCGGGGTACCCCGACAACCCCTCAGCGGTCGTCTACGTCACGCGCGGGTGACCGTTCCGCCGGGAATACGCCCTGCCCGTCCAGCTCCTTGACGAGGTCCTGGAGCTCCGACCTGATCCAGTCCCGCGTCGCGACCTCCCCGAGCCCGATCCGCAGCGCGGCGATCTCCCGGGTCAGGTACTCGGTGTCCGCGATCGACCGCTCGTTCTGCTTGCGGTCGAGTTCGAGGTCGACCCGCGCGCGGTCGTCCTGCCGGTTCTGCGCGAGCAGGATCAGCGGAGCGGCGTACGACGCCTGCAACGACAGCATCAGCGTCAGGAAGATGAACGGATAGTTGTCGAACCGCAGATCCTTCGGCGCGAAGATGTTCCACAGCACCCACAGGATGATGACGACGGTCATCCATACGATGAACCGGCCGGTCCCCAGGAACCGCGCGATCCGCTCCGACAGCCGCCCGAACGCCTCCGGGTCCCACTCCGGCAGGAACCGCCGCCGCTGCGGACGGGGCTGGTCGAGCCGTACGCGCGGACGCGCGCCGGTGGTGGTCTTCTCAGGCGCCATCGCTGACCGCCCCCTCCCCGGAGTCGAACTCCGTCTCCCGCCAGTCCTGAGGCAGCATGTGGTCCAGCACGTCGTCCACGGTCACCGCGCCGAGCAGCGACCCCGACTCGTCGACGACGGGCGCCGCGACCATGTCGTACGTCGCGAAGAACCCGGCGACGACCGGCAGCGCGGCGTCCGGGTCCAGGGGCCGCAGGTCGTCGTCGATGATCGAGCCGACGAGCGTGTACGGGGGGTCGCGCAGCAGGCGCTGGAAGTGGACCGCGCCGAGGTACTTGCCGGTCGGCGTCTCGTCGGGCGGGCGGCAGACGTACACCTGCGCGGCGAGCGCGGGGGAGAGGTCGGGTTCGCGGATGCGGGCGAGCGCGTCGGCGACGGTCGCGTCCGGCCGCAGGACGATCGGCTCGGTCGTCATCAGGCCGCCCGCCGTGTGCTCCTCGTACGTCAGCAGGCGCCGCATGTCCGCCGCGTCGTCCGGCTCCATCAGCGACAGCAGCCGCTCCTGGTCCGCCTCCGGCAGCTCCGCGAGGAGGTCGGCCGCGTCGTCCGGGTCCATCGCCTCCAGGACGTCCGCCGCGCGCTCCTCCTTCAGCTTGCCGAGGATCTCGATCTGGTCGTCCTCCGGCAGCTCTTCGAGTACGTCCGCGAGGCGGTCGTCGTCGAGCGCCGCCGCGACCTCGCCGCGCCGCTTGGCGGAGAGGTGGTGCAGGACGTTCGCCAGGTCCGCCGGGCGCAGCTGCTCGAACGTCGCGAGGAGGTTCTCGGCGCCCTGGCCCTCCTCCAGCGCGATGCCGTCGATGGCCGCCCACTCGACGGTCACCGCCTCGCCCTTCGCCCTGCGGAACGCGCTCGCCGGCTTCCCCTTGCGCAGGAAGACGCGGCTCACCTCCCACTCGCGGCGGGACGGCAACTGGTGCACCGACAGGTCGAGTACGGTCGCCTCCTCGCCGGTCTCCGCGAGCGTGACCCGGAGGTCGAGGAGCTCACCGAAGACGAGGCGCTCGGTCGGGCGCTGCTCGAAGCGGCGGACGTTCAGGACGCCGGTCGTCAGGACCTGGCCCGACTGCACGCCGGTCACCCGCGTCATCGGCAGGAAGACACGGCGGCGCGTCGACAGCTCGACGACCAGGCCCAGCAGCCTCGGCGCTCTGCGGTTCGTGCGCAGCATGACGACCAGGTCGCGGACGCGGCCGACCTGGTCGCCGTTCGGGTCGAAGACGGCGACACCGGAGAGGTGCGAGACGAAGATCCGGGGGGCGCCGGCTGCCATGACTGGGGTTCCTTCGCTATGGTCCGGAATGTCGGCTCGGGAGGGCTTAAGGCTAGCCCGTCCCGATCGGATACGCGCTGGTGAGGGGTACGGAAGGACTGCGTCCGCCGGGTCTTCGCGACCCCGGTACGCTGCCGTACGCCGTCCCTCACGTTCACGTCGAAAGCGAGCGTCTTTCGTGACCGCATCCTCTCCGGCCCGCACCCGCACCGCGCTGCTCGGGGCGGTGTGCGCGCTCGCCCTCGGGGTGAGCGGGTGCGGTGGCGAGGATCCCGACGCGGGGACGAACGGGGTGGGCAAGCTCGGCGCGGACAAGATCCAGGACCGGGCGAAGACGGCGGCGGCCGGGGTCGACGCGGTGCGGCTCGCCGGGACCGTCGTGACCAGTGGGCGGACGTACCGTCTCGACATGCGGCTGAAGAAGGACGGGGGCACGGGGTCGGTCTCCTCGCAGGGGACGACCTTCCAGCTCCTGCGCGTGGGCGAGGCGCTGTTCCTGAAGGCCGACGCCGGGTTCTGGAAACAGGACGGCGACGCGACGGACGCGGCCGGCAAGCTGGACGGCAAGTACGTCAAGATCCCAGCCGGGGACCCCTCGTACACGAAATTCAGCGGCTTCACGGACAAGGACCTCCTCCTCGACGGCTTGTTGACCCTGCACGGGTCCCTCTCCAAAGACGGCCATCACGAGCAGGCGGGTACCCGCACGATCAGAATCACCGGCGACAAGGGCTCCGGCGGCACGCTGGACGTCTCCCTGAAGGGCGAGCCGTATCCCCTCCTGCTCCAACGGGCGGGCAGCGCGGGTTCGTTGGCGTTCTCGGCGTGGGGGCAGGACTTCACGCTCGCCGAGCCGTCCAAGGACGAGACAGTGGACTACGGGAAGCAGCTGCCGGCTTCCTAGCGGGGGTTCTTCCGCTTTCTGAACAGCAGCTTCGGTACGGCCGCCGGGATCGGCTGTCTCGTCGTCGCCGGGGTCGGGAGCGGGCTCGCCGCCAGGTCGCCCTCCGGCGTCGGGAGTGTCTCCCCCGTCGGTTCCAGGCGGAGCAGCCTGCACTCCCGCGCCCAGCGCTCCACCATCGCCTCGCCGTCCGGAGCGTTGAGGCGTTTGGCCTTCAACTCCGTTGCCGCTGCCGTGTATTCATCCGTGCCCGGTTCCAGGTGGACGACTCTCGCCGTCCAGGTGACCAGCCAACCGCCCTTGTCCTTGCTGCGGACCGTCACCTCCGCCGTACCCCCGTCCGCCAGCCCCGGCAGGGGCTGTTCACCGGGGCCGTCGCCCAGGAGATGGGCCGCGCCCTCGTGCCAGGCGTGCCACAGGGGACGGGCGGGAGCGCCGGGGCCCTTGACCCAGATGAGACCCGACTTCTTCGTGGCCTCTTCGACGAGGGCCCTGTCCAAGGGTGACGTCATGACGTCACCTTAGAGCCAGCCGTTGCGCTTGAGGGTGCGGTGGATACCGAAGCACATGGTCACGATGACGGCCATGACCATGGGGTAGCCGTACTTCCAGCGCAGTTCCGGCATGTGGTCGAAGTTCATGCCGTAGACGCCGCAGACCATGGTGGGGACGGCGATGATCGCGGCCCAGGAGGTGATCTTGCGCATGTCCTCGTTCTGGGCGACGGACGCCTGCGCGAGGTTGGCCTGGAGGATGGAGTTCAACAGCTCGTCGAAGCCCAGGACTTGTTCCTGGACGCGGGCCAAGTGGTCGGCCACGTCGCGGAAGTACTTCTGGATGTCGGGGTCGACCAACCGCATCGGGCGCTCGCTCAGGAGCTGCATCGGACGCAGCAGCGGAGACACCGCCCGCTTGAACTCCAGTACCTCGCGCTTGAGTTGGTAGATCCGGCTCGGGTCGGTGCCACGCGGCGAGCCGTTGCGGCCCGGCGAGAAGACCTCCGTCTCGACCTCGTCGATGTCGTCCTGGACGGCGTCGGCGACGGCGATGTACCCGTCCACGACATGGTCGGCGATGGCGTGCAGGACGGCCGAGGGCCCCTTCGCGAGCAACTCGGGGTCGTCCTGGAGCCGGTGACGCAGCGCGCGCAGCGAACCCTGCCCCCCGTGCCGGACGGTGATGACGAAGTCCTTGCCGGTGAAGCACATGACCTCGCCGGTCTCCACGACCTCGCTGTTCGCGTCGAGCTGTGCGTGCTCGACGTAGTGGATGGTCTTGAAGACGGTGAACAGGGAGTCGTCGTACCGCTCCAGCTTCGGCCGCTGATGCGCCTGCACCGCGTCCTCGACGGCGAGCGGGTGGAGCCCGAACTCCCCGGCGATACCCGAGAATTCGGCCTCGGTCGGCTCGTGCAGCCCGATCCACACGAACCCGCCGTCGCGCCGCACCTGACGCATCGCCTCGTGCGGGGTGAGGGACTTGTCGTAGTGGACGCGAGCGCCGTTGCGGTAGACCGCGCAGTCGACGACGGCGGACGGCGTCGCGGGGTCGCGCGTCGTGTCGTACGGGCCGGTCAGGATCGCGTCCTTGCGGACCTTGCGCAGGGACGTGACACGGGACGGGCGGACCACGGCGGCACGCAGATCACGGATCATGGACATGGCAGGGCTCCTTCGCATCGTTGGCCAAAAGGCCACGCCGACGGGTGGAACTGCCCGGAATGAGGACGTCCTGAGCGCTGAGATGTTTCGCACGTCCACAAAGCGGGGAGCACCGCACCGTCGCGGCGGCTTACTTCAAGGAGATGAAACGAAGTGCTCTTCCGCGTGAAGGACGCTGGGAAGCGGGATCGGCCGTCTTCGAACGACAGCCGGGTTCGATCGCGTCAGCGGCGGGAAGAGCGAGTGGTACTGCACGGGTGACTTCGATCCATGACAGCCCCACCTCCTCCGGCCGGTCCCTCGTAAGGGAGATCCAGGTCGTCCGGACTTGATACGCGTGCTTCTGCAAGCTGCCCGGAACGACTCGGCCAGAGTATCAGCAGACAGAAGTGTCAAGGTGCTGCTTTGCCCCGTACTGGCGAGTTCTATGCTCGCGACATGGTTGATGTTCTCCCTCTGGTCGAGGCCCGGTTGCGCACCGCGCTGGGCGAGCCGGACGCGCGCGCGGCGGTCACCTTCCTCGGCACCGACCGCGTCGAGGTCCTCCGCTTCCAGCAGGGGGACGGCATCGTCCGCTACGCCACGCTCGGCATGTCCGCGCACCCCATGACCGACCCCACGGGCATGCTCGCCGACCCCCTCAAGGGCCCCCGCGCGGAGCTGGTCCTCTCGGTACGAGGGGGGCTCGCCGACACCGACAAGGTGCTCCGCCCGCTCGCCGTCCTCGCCGCGTCCCCGCAGGTCGAGGGCGTCGTCGTCGCCCCCGGCGCCTCGCTGGACGTCGGCGAGCCCCTGTGGCCGGACGCCCCCTTCACCTCCGTACTCGTCGCCGAACCCGGCGGCCTCGTCGAGGACCTCGAACTCGACGCCCCGCTCGACGCCGTGCACTTCCTCCCCCTCCTGCCGATGACCCCCAACGAGGCCGCGTGGAAACGCGTGCACGGCGCGCAGGCGCTCCAGGAACGGTGGCTGACGAACGGGACGGACCTCAGGGACCCGTCCCGTAGGTCCGTCCCGCTGGACTGACTTTGTACGTGATTCAACTCACCGTCAGTTCGCGAAGACCGTGACGGAATCCTGCGTCGCGTGCGCGGTCCGGTGGTCCTCCGCGTCGTGCGTCAGCGCCTTGCGCCGTACGACCACGACTCCCGCTCCGATCACGGCAGTCACCGCCGCCACCACGAACGGCATGTGGATGTCGGACCACTCCTCGATCTTCGGCGCGAAGTACGGCGCCGCAGCCGCCGCGAACCAGCGGACGAAGTTGTAGCCCGCGCTCGCCACCGGGCGCGGGGCGTCCGAGACGCCGAGGGCCAGCTCCGTGTAGACGGTGTTGTTGACGCCGATGAACGCGCCGGACAGGACCGTGCAGACGATCGCGGTGACGTGGTCGCCGTAGCCGAGGAGCAGGACGTCCGCCGCGAGCAGCACCAGCGAACCGCCGAGCACCTTCAGCGAGCCGTACCGGGCCTGGAGGCGCGGGGCGACGACGACCGAGAACAGGGCGAGCAGCAGGCCCCAGGCGAAGAACACGGCACCCGATTTGTACGGCGTCATGTCGAGGACGAACGGCGTGAAGGCCAGCACCGTGAAGAACGTGTAGTTGTAGAAGAACGCCGAGACCGCCGCCGAGGCGAGGCCGCCGTGGCCGAGGGCCTTCAGGGGGTCGAGGACCGACGTCTTCGTCGCCGGCTTCGGCTGCTCCTTCAGGAACACGGTGACGCACAGGAAGCCGACGGCCATCAGGAACGCCGTACCGAAGAACGGGTAGCGCCAGCTCGCGTCGCCCAGGAGCGCGCCGAGCAGCGGGCCGCAGGCCATGCCGAGGCCGAGCGCCGACTCGTACAGCAGGATCGCCGCCGCGCTGCCGCCCGCCGCCGCGCCGACGATGACCGCGAGGGCCGTCGAGACGAAGAGGGCGTTGCCGAGGCCCCAGCCCGCGCGGAAGCCGACGAGTTCGGCGACCGAGCCCGAGGTGCCGGCCAGCGCCGCGAACAGGACGACCAGGGCGAGGCCGAGCAGCAGGGTCCTCTTGCCGCCGATCCGGCTGGAGACGTAGCCCGTGATCAGCATCGCGAACGCCGTGATCAGGAAGTACGACGTGAACAGGAGGGAGACCTGACTCGGCGTCGCCTCCAGTCCCTTGGCGATCGACGGGAGGATCGGGTCGACCAGCCCGATGCCCATGAACGCGACGACCGAGGCGCCGGCCGTCGCCCACACGGCCTTCGGCTGCTTCAGGAGGCCGCCCGCGCCCGCGTCGAACGGGTCTGCGCTGTCGTCCTTCATCTCCTGTGTCCCTCCCGGTGCAGATGGTTGGTGTTTACACATACTAAGTTAGGTCGGCTAATTAATGCAAGCTACATCTACTTGCGCGGGCCCGGCTTCCCGGATGGGTGATCGCCGCTTGACGCGGGCCGGGGAGGGTAGGACCGTTGGGCCCTATGAGGGGCGAACCCAGTTGCCCGAAGTGTGGTGGCCGGGTCAGGGCGCCCGGTCTCTTCGCCGATTCCTGGCAGTGCGCTGACCATGGCACGGTGCATCCGGTCCAGCCCGTGATCCCGCCCAGCGTCGAGGCGCTCGGCGTGGTGGTGCACCGCACCCAGGTGCCCGTGTGGATGCCGTGGCCGCTGCCCGTGGGGTGGCTGTTCACGGGGGTCGCGTGCGCCGGTGACGACCGCAGCGGGGGGCGCGCCACGGCCGTCGCCTGCACGGGGCCCGGGCCGCTCGGCGGACTCGGCGAGCTGATCCTCGTCGCGGAGGAGCTGGGGGTGGGGCTGGGGGCGCGGTACGCGGGCATCGACGGGCCCGACCCCGGTCCGCATCTGGACGTCGAGAAGCCGCCGCAGGTGAAGGTGCTGGCCGCCGGGCGGCCCACGCCGTTGTGGCATGTCGCCGAGGCGCCGGACGATCGGGCGGTCTTCGCGGGGGAGGCGCTGGGGGTGTGGCTGTGGGCCGTGGTGTGGCCCGAGCGGGCGGGGATGCTGATGTACGACGAGCTGGTGCTGACGGATCTGCGGGATGCGGGGGCGGAGGTGGAGATGGTGCCCTGTGGGGCGCTGTCGCCGCGGTTGCTGGGGCCGTGAGGGGTGTGTGTACGGGGTGGCCGTGGGTCGGCGAGGGGCGCGTGCGGGTCAGTAAGGGGTGCCCCCGGATTTGAGGTGTGACAATCGCACTCTTCGGGACGGTTATTCTTAGGTCACCCTCGTCCCGTCAGTCACCCGTCTGGAGTCGTCCGTGCGCATCGACCTGCACTGCCACTCCACCGCCTCCGACGGTACGGACACCCCCGCCGAACTGGTCCGCAACGCCGCTGCCGCCGGGCTCGACGTCGTCGCCCTCACCGATCACGACACGACCCGCGGGTACGCCGAGGCCATCGCCGCGCTGCCCGAGGGGCTGACCCTCGTCACCGGCGCCGAGCTGTCCTGCCGTATCGACGGCATCTCCATGCACCTGCTCGCCTACCTCTTCGACCCCGAGGAGCCCGCACTCCTCGCCGAGCGCGAACTGGTCCGCGACGACCGGGTGCCCCGCGCGAAGGCCATGGTCGCGCGGCTGCGGGAACTCGGCGTCGACGTCACCTGGGAGCAGGTCGCCCGCATCGCCGGGGACGGGTCCGTCGGGCGTCCCCATGTGGCTGCCGCCCTCGTCGAGTCCGGCGTCGTGGCCTCCGTCGACGCCGCCTTCACCGAGCGGTGGCTCTCCGACGGGGGCCGCGCGCATGTCGCCAAGCACGAGACCGACCCCTTCGAGGCGATCCGGCTCGTCAAGGCGGCCGGCGGGGTGACCGTCTTCGCCCATCCCGGCGCCAGCAAGCGGGGGCTGACCGTCCCGGACGCCGCGATCGCCGAGATGGCCTCCGCGGGGCTCGACGGGATCGAGGTCGACCACATGGACCACGACGCCGAGACCCGCGTCCGGCTGCGGGGGCTGGCCCGCGAACTGGGGCTGCTGGTGACCGGCTCCAGCGACTACCACGGCAGCCGGAAGACGTGCGTGCTGGGGGAGTACACGACCGACCCCGAGGTGTACGGGGAGATCACGCGGCGGGCGTGGGGGGCATTTCCGGTGCCGGGGGCCGGGGGAGCCTGAGGCCGGGCGTGGTTCGGTTTCGTCGGGGCGGGGGCTCTTCGCTGGGGCGTTGTCGTCGAAGCCTTTGGGGGGTACGTCGGTACGCGTCGTGCCGGGGCCTGTGCGGCGCCGGTGCGCCTGGTGGCGGGTCGTCGTCGCCCGTCTCTCGGCCATGAGCCTCACCACCCCGGTCTGTTGACGCCCCACCCTCCCTCTCCTCTTTCTCCCAACTCTCTCAAGGCTGCTCCACCCATGTTCGACGTCGCTGTCTTCGGCTCTCTCTTCCTCACCCTTTTTGTCATCATGGATCCCCCCGGGATCACGCCGATCTTCCTCGCGCTCACCTCCGGCCGGGCCGCGAAGGTGCAGAAGCGGATGGCGTTCCAGGCCGTGTGTGTCGCCGGTGGGGTGATCACCGTGTTCGGTCTGCTGGGCCACCAGATACTTGACTATCTGCATGTCTCGGTGCCCGCATTGATGATCGCGGGCGGTCTGTTGCTTCTGTTGATCGCGCTGGATCTGTTGACGGGGAAGAGCGACGAACCGAAGCAGACCAAGGACGTCAATGTGGCCCTCGTCCCGCTGGGGATGCCGCTGCTGGCCGGCCCGGGGGCGATCGTGTCGGTCATCCTCGCCGTGCAGAAGGCGGACAGCGTCGCGACGCAGGTGTCCGTCTGGTGCGCGATCCTCGCGATCCACGCCGTGCTGTGGCTGGTGATGAGGTACTCGCTGCTGATCATCAGGTTGATCAAGGACGGAGGCGTCGTGCTGGTGACGCGCCTCGCCGGGATGATGCTGTCGGCGATCGCGGTGCAGCAGATCATCAATGGAGTGGTACAGGTGATCAATGCATCGTGAACATGGTGCATACACAGAGCCCCCGTACGGTGTTGGCACCGTACGGGGGCTCTGAAGTGTGGTGTGCTCGCGCGTTACGACGCCGAGCGGTCTGCCGGGCGGATCCAGAGTCGCTGCCCGATGGCGGCAGCGTCCTGCACGATCCGGTTGACGGAGGCGGCGTCCACGACAGTGCAGTCCACGGGCGTGCCGTCGACGTCGTCGAGTCGCAGGATTTCGAAGCGCATGGGCCTCTCCCTTCGTCGGGTGTCCTCCTGAGGAGAATCGCTGTTACATGGGTAGTCAACGGGACTCGTGTTACAAACATTCCCTACGCTAAGGAAATTTTTCGAACAGCTAACTACCAAGCGGTAGGGAAGACTGAACGGGATCGGTTGTGTTCGCTGCGTGACCGGCGGGACAATGGGGAGGATGAGTGACGACCTCGGGCCCCTCGTGGACCGCATCGACCGTACGAACGACCTGCTCAGACGGGTGCTCGCCGAGGTGGCGAAGACCCCTTCGACACATGCGATCTTCGTCGACGCGGGGTATCTCTACGCCGCGGCGGGCCGTCTGGTCGCCGGCACGGAAGACCGCAGGTCCTTCGACCTCGACGCGGAGGGCCTCCTGGAGGCGCTCATCGACCGCGCGCGCCAGGTCTTCGCGGACAGCCGGCTCCTCAGGGTCTACTGGTACGACGGCGCGAGACGCCGCATCCACACCGCCGAACAGCAGTCGATCGCGGAGCTTCCCGACGTCAAGGTTCGTTTGGGCAACCTCAACGCGAACAATCAACAGAAGGGCGTTGATTCATTGATCCGTACAGATCTCGAATCCCTCGCCCGGCACCGCGCGATCAGCGACGCGGCGCTCCTCGGCGGCGACGAGGACCTCGTCTCGGCGGTCGAGGCCGCGCAGGGCTACGGCGCGCGCGTGCACCTGTGGGGGATCGAGGCGCCGGAGGGCCGTAACCAGGCGGAGCCGCTGCTGTGGGAGGTCGACAGCCAGCGCACGCTGGACCTCGAGTTCTTCAAGCCGTACGTGTCGCGCCGCGCCGGCGTCTCGTACGACGGGCCCGCCGCGAACCGGCCCACGCGCGAGGACGTCCGGTTCGTGGGGGCGCAGATCGCGGCGAAGTGGCTGGTGGAGCGGGGGCGCGAGAGCCTCGCCGAACTCCTGCCGGGGCACCCGTACCTGCCGGGTTCCGTCGACCAGGATCTGCTGGTCGAGGCGGAGGGCATCTTGCAGTACTCGCTGCGGGGGCAGGCGGATCTGCGGCGGGCGCTGCGGGACGGGTTCTGGGAGCACGTCCAGACGCAGTACTGATTCCCGGGCGGGCAGGGCTAGTTGGGCTCGCACGCGAGGTCGTCCGCCTGGTGGTGCACCGGGTTGTCCGCCTGGTGGTGCACCGGGTTGTCCGCCTGACGCGTGTCCGGGTGTGTGCCCTGGTGTGTGTCCCAGAAGTCCGCCAGCGCCTTCGCGGTCGAGGCCGGCTGATCCTGGTTCGGCGAGTGGTCCGCGCCCTCGATCACCGTGCGGCGCGCGGAGAGCCGTACCGCCATCTCGTCCAGCAGGGGCACCGGCCAGGTGTCGTCGGTCGAACCCGACAGGACGTGGAACGGCAGGGCCAGCGCGGCGAGTTCATCCACACGGTCCGGTTCCGTGCACAACTGGCGTCCCGTGGCGCGGAGTTGGGCGGGCCTGTGCCCGGTCCAGCGGTTCCGCATCAACTCCGGTGTGCCGAAGCCCTTCGCCGGTCCGCCGACGTCCTCCGGCGGCCCCATCGCCACTATCACCTCCCACACCTCCGCCATGCTCATCACGGCCAGCGCCTCGTGCAGCATCGTGACGCGCTGCTTCTGCGAGTCGGAGATCTCCGCCGGGCCCGACGACATCAACGTCAGGCTACGGAAGGGGACTTGGTCGAGTAGCGCCGCCGCGCGCGCGACCTGCCCGCCCATCGAGTGCCCCAGCAAGTGCACCGGCCCACCGAGGAATCGCGCCTGCGCGAGGACGTCCCTCGCCAACTCGCCCTGCGCGTACGGAGTTTCGTCCACCTCGGGCCCGTACGACTGGTACTGCCCCCGGCCATCCACAGCGACCGTCCGATACCCCCACGCCGCCAACGGCCCCTGGAGGAAGTGGAAGTCCTCCTTGCTGCCGGTGAACCCGGGGAGCAGCAGGGCGACACCCCGGTAGGGCACGGTCGCGACGGCGGGCGTGTCGATCGCCGCGAAGTCGCCGCGGGGGGTGCGGAGGGTGAGGGGGCGGGCTGCGGGGGGCAGGGGGAAGGTCACCTGGGGAGGGTATCCGGGGGGCGGGGGAGACCGGGATGCGGGAGGCACCTCGGGAACGCCGACGGCCCGGCCCCGTGAAGAGGGGCCGGGCCGTCGGCGTTCGTCGCTGCTCAGCCGTCCGTGGGCTCCACGGCGGCGGCCTTCCGCGTGCGGCGCGGCTTCACGGCCGGCTCCTCCGTCGCCTGCGCCGGGATCTCGGCGGCGGTGGCCGCCTTCCGGGTCGTACGACGGCGGGGCTTGGCCTCCTCGGCGGCCTCGACCGGCGCGGCCGGGGCCTCGGAGGGGGCGGCGGTCTTGCGGGTACGGCGCGGCTTGGCTTCGACGGCCTCGGCCGTGTCGACGGCGGCCTCGGCGGCCTTGGTGGCGGCCGTCTTGCGGGTGCGGCGCGGCTTGGCTTCGACGGCTTCGGCCGTCTCCACCGCGGCCTCGGCGGCCTTGGTGGCGGCGGTCTTGCGGGTGCGCCGGGGCTTGGTCTCGACGGCTTCGGCCGTGTCGACGGCGGCCTCGGCGGCCTTCGCGGCAGCCGTCTTACGCGTGCGGCGCGGCGCGGCCTCGGCGGGAGCCTCGGCGACAGGCGCGACCTCGGCAGCAGCCGTCTTACGCGTCCGACGCGGCTTCGCCTCGACGACGGCGTCGACGACAGCCTCAGCGGCCTCCACAACGGCCTCGGCGGCCTTGGTGGCGGCGGTCTTCCGGGTCCGACGCGGCTTCGCCTCGACGGCCTCGGCCTCGGGCGCCTCCGCAGCGACGGCGGTCTTGCGGGTGCGCCGGGGCTTGGTCTCGACGGCTTCGGCCGTGTCGACGGCGGCCTCAGCAGCCTTCGCGGCAGCCGTCTTGCGCGTCCGGCGCGGCGCGGCCTCAGCGACCTCGGCGGGAGCCTCGGCGACAGGCGCGGCCTCGGCGGTCTTCCGCGTACGCCGAGGCTTGGCCTCGACCACGTCGACCACCGCTTCGGCAGCCTCCACCGGAGCGGCAGCGGCCTTCCGGGTCCGGCGCGGCTTGGTCTCGACGACCTCGGCCGCGACGGCCTCCACCACAGCCTCGGCGGCAGCCTTCCGCGTACGGCGCGGCTTCGCCTCGACGGTCTCCACGACAGCGGCAGCCGTCACCTCGGGCGCGGCGGCCGGCGTCGACTCCTTACGCGTGCGCGTACGGCGACGCGGCGCCCCCTCGGCCGTCTCCACGGCGACCTCGGCAGCGACCGGCGTCGTACCGGCGGCCGACTCGGTCTCCACCACGGACGCGACGGGCTGCTCGTCACTCCTACGCGTGCGCGTACGGCGACGCGGCTGGCCCTCGGCGGTCTCGACCGCGACCTCGGCGGCCGGCGCCTGCTCGACGGACGGCGTCACCGGCGTCGTGACGGCCGACTCCTGCGCCCCACTGCGCGTACGGCGGCGACGGCGCGGCGTACGGCCGACCGGAGCCGTCTCCTCGACGGCGGCCGGCTGCTGCTGCACGACGGGCGCGGCGCCCTGCTCCAGCGGCGAGCCGTTGCGCGTACGGCGACGGCGGCGCGGCGTGCGGGACGGGCGCTCGGACTCGGCCTCGACGGGCGCGGACTCGCCACGGCCACCACGGCGGTCACGGTCACGGTCGCCGGAGCCGCCACGGCGGTCACGGTCACCCCGGCCGCCACGGCCACGACTGCGGCCACCCGGCTCGCCCAGATCCTCCAGCTCCTCCGCGTCGAGACCCGCGCGCATGCGCTCGGAACGCGGCAGGACACCCTTCGTGCCCGCCGGGATCTTCAGGTCCTCGAAGAGGTGCGGGGACGTGGAGTACGTCTCCGGCGGATCGTTGAAACCGAGGTCCAGCGCCTTGTTGATGAGCTGCCAGCGCGGGATGTCGTCCCAGTCGACGAGCGTGATCGCCGTACCCGACGCGCCCGCGCGACCGGTGCGGCCGATGCGGTGCAGGTACGTCTTCTCGTCCTCGGGGGACTGGTAGTTGATGACGTGGGTGACGTTCTCGACGTCGATCCCGCGCGCGGCGACGTCGGTGCAGACCAGCACGTCGACCTTGCCGTTGCGGAACGCGCGCAGCGCCTGCTCGCGCGCGCCCTGGCCGAGGTCGCCGTGGACCGCGCCGGAGGCGAACCCGCGGCGCTCCAGCTGCTCGGCGATGTCGGCGGCCGTGCGCTTGGTGCGGCAGAAGACCATCGCGAGCGCGCGGCCCTCGGCCTGGAGGATGCGGGAGACCATCTCGGGCTTGTCCATCGAGTGCGCGCGGTAGACATACTGCGCGGTGTTCGCGACGGTCGCGCCCTCGTCGTCCGGCGACGTCGCGCGGATGTGCGTCGGCTGCGACATGTACCGGCGCGCGAGGCCGATGACGGCGCCCGGCATGGTGGCCGAGAACAGCATCGTCTGACGCCGCGCCGGCAGCATGGCCATGATCTTCTCGACGTCGGGCAGGAAGCCCAGGTCGAGCATCTCGTCGGCCTCGTCGAGGACCAGGCACCGGACGTGCTTGAGGTCGAGCTTCTTCTGGCCCGCGAGGTCGAGCAGGCGCCCGGGGGTGCCGACGACGACGTCGACGCCCTTCCTGAGGGCCTCGACCTGCGGCTCGTACGCGCGACCGCCGTAGATCGCCGTCACGCGCACGTTGCGGACCTTGCCGGCCGTCAGCAGGTCGTTCGTCACCTGCGTGCACAGCTCGCGCGTGGGGACGACCACGAGGGCCTGCGGAGCGTCTGTGAGCGCCTCTGGGGCGGCGCGGCCGGCCTCGACGTCGGCGGGGACGGTGACGCGCTCCAGAAGCGGCAGACCGAAGCCGAGCGTCTTACCGGTGCCCGTCTTGGCCTGGCCGATGATGTCCGTGCCGCTGAGGGCGACGGGGAGGGTCATCTCCTGGATGGGGAAGGGATTGATGATGCCGACGGCTTCGAGGGCCTCGGCGGTCTCGGAAAGGATTCCGAGATCTCTGAACGTCGTAGTCAGGGTGCTGCCTCTTCTGTGTACGCGGTGCGAGGCGAGCGCGGGGGTCTTTGGCAGACCGTGCCGGGGGACGTCGGCGGCCTTACGGACCAGCCGTAGGGCACGGGACCTCTGCCGACGCTCTAGCGCTCGTACCGCTGAGGGTCCCTCCGAACGCCGTACGCGATGTGCCGTACGGAACAGGAGGGCTGTCGGGTCGGAGCCGATCGGGCCAGCGACCGGGCATCCTCATACATGGGCCTGCGAGGTACACGAGGTACCAGCAGGCGCATTACCACCATACCCCGGAATCGTGCACATGTGATGGCCGATCGGGTCACGTCCTGGTTCTCACCGGATTCGGCCAGGGTTCGGCCCCCGCAGCCGTACGGCCGCAAGCCCGCCCGGCGGCGGGGCTCACGGCTTCTCGTCGGCGGACTATTGTGCGTTTCATGACGACGTCTGACCACGCCAACGAGTCCGCCGAAACCCCCGAGCACACCGGCATCGCCGCCCAGAACTGGGACCAGGCCGCCACCGAGCCGCAGTACCGGGCCGCCGTCGTGGACCTCCTCGGAGCGCTGGCCTACGGCGAGCTCGCGGCGTTCGAACGGCTCGCGGAGGACGCGAAGCTCGCGCCCACCCTCGCGGACAAGGCCGAGCTGGCGAAGATGGCGTCCGCCGAGTTCCACCACTTCGAGCGGCTGCGCGACCGGATCACCGAGATCGGCGCGGAGCCCACGGACGCCATGGACCCGTTCGTCGCGGCCCTCGACGGCTTCCACCGGCAGACGGCGCCCTCCGACTGGCTGGAGGGGCTCGTGAAGGCGTACGTCGGTGACTCCATCGCCAGCGACTTCTACCGGGAGGTCGCCGCGCGGCTCGACTCCGACACGCGCGCGCTGGTGCTCGCCGTACTGGACGACACCGGTCATGCGGGGTTCGCCGTCGAGCGCGTGCGCGCGGCCATCGACGCCGAACCGCGCGTGGGCGGGCGGCTCGCGCTGTGGGCGCGGCGGCTGATGGGGGAGGCGCTGTCGCAGTCCCAGCGGGTGGTGGCCGAGCGGGACGCGCTGTCGACCATGCTGGTCGGCGGGGTGGCCGACGGGTTCGACCTCGCGGAGGTGGGGCGGATGTTCTCGCGGATCACCGAGGCGCACACGAAGCGGATGGCGGCGCTGGGGCTGGCCGCCTGAGGGGTGTCCCGGGGGCGCGGGGAGTCATCCGCGCCCGCGTGGGTGTCCCGGCCGTGGGTGTCCCGGCTGTGGGTGTCCCGGCGTCACGCCGGGATCGATCGCTCCCGCAGGCGCCCCGTCGACGGGCGCAGCAGCAGCGACAGGGACGCCGTCGCCACGACCACCGCTCCCAGCAGGCTCGGCAGCAGGCCCGAGGCGAACGCCGTGTGTGTGACGAAGTCGCCGAACAGGGCTCCGGCCGTGCCGGTCGTCAGGACCAGGGAGGCGGCCGGGAGACGGTGCGGGAGGCGGCGGACCGCTGCCCACGCGAGTGCCAGACCGAGCATCGCGGAGGCGAGCGCTTCGAAGATCATGTGGGTCCCTCCCGTACGGCCGTCCCGTGCACCAAGGTCGTAGCCGTCATACCCGTGACCTGCGGAATGCAATCCTCCCCTGTGCGGGAGATGTGCTCCGTCCGTGAAGAAACGATCGAGGGCCCGGCGACTGGTGACAGTCGCCGGGCCCTCGCCGTGCATGTGCCTTACGCGCCGAAGCCCACCTTGCGCGGGGCCGGCTCGCCGAGCTCCACGTAGGCCAGACGGTCCGCGGGGACCAGGACCTTGCGCCCGTGGTCGTCCACGAGGCTGAGCAGCGACGACTGGCCCGCCAGTGCCTCGGCCACCGCCCGCTCGACCTCCTCGGCACTCTGACCGCTCTCCAGAACGATCTCGCGGGGTGCGTGCTGCACGCCGATCTTGACCTCCACGGCTATGTCCCTCCGACGGTCAGTGAGTGCGCGGGCGTCCGCGCCGTACGCTGCACACATTAGCCCGGCGGGGCGACGGACACGGCGCGGGCCACCCATGCCAGGAGCGAACACCGTCCGGGAACAAAAACGCGAGCCGTGACGTCAGTGGGTCTCCGTGCCGTGCTGTTCAGCTCCGTGCTGTTCCGCTCCGTGCAGCGGGAAGCCGGCGATGCCGCGCCAGGCGAGCGAGGCCAGCAGCTGGACGGCCTGGTCGCGCGGGACGCTGCGGTCGCTGTGCAGCCACGAGCGGGCGACGACCTGGGCGAGCCCGCCGAGCCCGGAGGCCAGCAGCATCGACTCTGCGCGCGAGAGGCCCGTGTCCTCGGCGATGACGTCGCAGATCGCCTCCGCGCACTCGTTCGCCACCTTGTCGACGCGCTCGCGCACGGCCGGCTCGTTCGTCAGGTCCGACTCGAAGACCAGCCGGAAAGCGCCGCCCTCGTCCTCCACGTACGCGAAGTACGCGTCCATCGTCGCGCGCACGCGCTGCTTGTTGTCGGTCGTCGACGCCAGCGCCGTGCGCACCGCCTGGATCAGGGCCTCGCAGTGCTGGTCGAGGAGCGCGAGGTACAGGTCGAGCTTGCCCGGAAAGTGCTGGTAGAGCACCGGCTTGCTGACGCCCGCGCGTTCGGCGATGTCGTCCATGGCGGCCGAGTGGTAGCCCTGTGCCACGAACACTTCCTGGGCGGCGCCCAGCAACTGGTTCCGCCGGGCACGGCGCGGCAGGCGCGTGCCTCGCGGGCGCGTAGCCTCAGTCTGCTCGATGGCTGTCACGCCGCCTCCCAAAGTTGTCCACATGCGGTGTGCTGTGCTTGGCCGCGTCGCCATCGTACTTTTCGGTAACCGTGGTGTGCGCGGTGCGAGCGCAGAATTTCACGGACCGGGGCGGTGGGAAAAGCCGCGCAGAAGTGACACGAGGGGTTTCGGCCCGGCACGTTCCGGGCATACGAGGCGCTCTCGGCGGCCGTTCCGGAGGTGGCCGGTCGGCTCAGCGGTAGTCGTCCTCGTCCTGCGCGACCACCCGGGACTGCTCCAGCAGGTCCCCCTCGGCGGCGCGGGTCGGGTCCGCGTCCTCCAGGGAGTCGTCCTGGCGCGGGGTCAACTCCGCGCGCTGTTCGGCGGCGTCGTCCTCGGGGGCCTCGACGTCGGTCTGCTCGTCGCGCTGTCCGTCGTGCTCGAAGGTGTCGGGATCCGTGGGGTCGACGGGGTCGGTGGTCATGACGGGTCTCCCTTCCGCTGGGGTTCGCGTCCACCGGGGTCCGGATGAGGCCGATGGGTCAGGGTGATGCCGAGTCGCTTCCGAGCCTAGGAGACGTCCCGCGCGGGTGCCATGCCGCGCAGCCGGCGCGGGCGCGCGTGACGTCCGCCGACCGGTCGCGTTCCTGAGTGATCGATTCTGTTCCCCCTTTGTGCGTTCCGTCACGCCTTCTGTGACGGCGATCGCGTGTAAGGGTGTGTGATCGTCTCGTAACATTGCCGCATGTCTTCGACCGAGGTGCCAACTCCGCCGCCCGTCAACGCCTTTCCCCAGGTGTTGCCCGTCCGGGTCGCGGAAGGCGAGCGCCTGAGGTCGGTGCGGCTGCCGGGGGCGACGCTCACGGTCCGTTCCCGGCCACCCGCGCGAGCGGGGCTGCCTCCGGCGCTGTACGTCCACGGCCTGGGCGGTTCCTCGCAGAACTGGTCGGAGCTGATGCGGAGCCTGGAGGGCGACGTCGACAGCGAGGCCGTCGATCTGCCGGGCTTCGGCGACTCCCCGCCGCCGGACGACGGCAACTACTCGGTCTCCTCGCACGCGCGCGCGGTCATCCACCTCCTCGACTCCTCGGGGCGCGGCCCGGTCCACCTGTTCGGCAACTCCCTGGGCGGCGCGGTCTCCACGCGCGTCGCGGCCGTCCGGCCCGACCTGGTCCGCACGCTCACCCTGGTCTCGCCGGCCCTCCCCGAGATCCGCGTCCAGCGCACCGCCGTCCCGACGGGACTGCTCGCCGTGCCCGGAGTGACCGCCCTGTTCACCCGCCTCAGCCGCGACTGGACGCCGGAGGACCGCGTCCGGGGCGTCACGGCGCTCTGTTACGGCGATCCCGCGCGCGTGACGCCGGAGGGCTTCCAGGCCGCCGTCGAGGAGATGGAGCGGCGGCTGCGGCTGCCGTACTTCTGGGACGCGATGACGCGCTCCGCGCGCGGGCTCGTCAACTCCTACACCCTCGGCGGCCAGCACAACATGTGGCGCCAGGCCGCCCGCGTCCTCGCCCCCACGCTGCTGGTCTACGGCGCCCGCGACCAGCTCGTCGGTTACCGCATGGCCCGCAAGGCCGAGCGCACCTTCCGCGACTCCCGGCTGCTGTCCCTGCCCGACGCCGGGCACGTCGCGATGATGGAGTATCCGGAGGCCGTCGCCGCCGCCTTCCGGGACCTCCTTGCCCAGAGCGCCGACGCCGACACCGGGAGCTGAGGCGCGTGGGACGGCACAGTCGACGGGGGCCCGCGCCGAAACCGGCGAAGAAGGGGGCGGGGGCCGCGCAGGGCGGGGTTCCCGCCGAAGGCGCGGCTTCCCCGCGAGGTGCGTCTCCCTCGCCGGAGGGTTCCGGGGAGCGGCCTCCGCTGCCCACGCGCAACTCCGAGGCGTCCTGGCACGAGAGCGGGGCGCCCTCCGCCGGGCCCTATCGCGGGAACGGCGCGCCCCAGGGGGGTGTTCCTCAGGGGACGCCTCCCTATGGGTTTCCCCCGCTCGACGGGACGCCCGCGCGCGGGTTCCCCTCCGTGCGCGGGGGGCATCCCGAGCAGCGGGAGGCCGGGGGCGGCTGGGGTGCGCTGGGGGAGGACGGTGCGGGGCGGCCGTCTGTCGTGCCGAGGCCGCGGGTGGGGGGTGGACCGCGGCGGGAGTATCTGGACGCGTTCGGGGACGGGGCGGGGCAGGTGGACGGCGGCGGTCATGCCGTCAATGCCGTCAATATGGTCAACAGGTCCGGCCGTATGGACACGGCCGTCCATATGGACGTCGATCTCATTGACCAACTTGATCGACGTGGCCGACTTGACGATGTTGATCGAGGTGTCGACCACCCATCGGCACCGCTCAACCCGGTCGACCCGATCAACCCCGACAGTGACGCCGAGGCCCCGGCCCCGACGAAGAGCGGCAAGGGCCGCGCCTTCACCGGCATCGCCGCGGCGGCCGTCACCACCGTCCTCGCCGTGGTCGTCGCCGGACAGGTCACCGACGACGGCAGCGACGACACGGCCCGCACCGAGTCGCAGAGCGAACGGTCCACACAGACGGGCGGCGCGGTCGGCGTCGTCCCGAGCCCGTCCGTGCCGGCGGACGTGAAGCCGCTGTCGTACGACGAGAGGATGGCCGCGAAGTACCCGCTGGCCGCTGACCTCAAGGGGTCGGGGAAGTTCGACGCGGTGCCGGGTGTCGACAAGGCGCCCGGGAAGGGCCGGAAATACACGTACCGGGTCGACGTCGAGCAGGGGATGGGGCTGGACGGCGGGCTGTTCGCGCAGGCCGTGCAGAAGACCCTGAACGACAACCGGAGCTGGGCGCACAACGGGGCCCGTACCTTCGAGCGGATCTACAGCGGACGGCCGGATTTCGTCATCACGCTCGCGAGTCCCGGCACCACCGCGTTCTGGTGCGAAAAGTCAGGCCTGGACACCACGCAGGACAACGTGTCCTGCAACTCCACCGCCACCGAGCGCGTGATGATCAACGCGTACCGCTGGGCGCAGGGTTCGCAGACGTACGGCGACCAGATGTACCTGTACCGGCAGATGCTGATCAACCACGAGGTGGGGCACCGGCTCGGGTACGGGCACGAGACGTGCGACAAGGAGGGCGACCTGGCCCCCGTCATGCAGCAGCAGACGAAGTTCCTGGTCTTCAAGGGAATCCACTGCCGACCCAACCCCTGGGCGTACCCGGGCAGTTGACAAACGACTCATAAGTCACGTTGACATGCGCACCGATTTTCGTTCATATTTCTGTCCATGTGGTCTAGTCATGCTGTCGCCAGCGCAGCCATCGAGCTCGCGCTCATCGGCGTGACCGCGCTCTGTGTAGCCGACATCCACTGTTGCTGACGCCCCGCCCTCATGCGTGCGCGCGTCGGATCACCCGCCTTATGTCGTGACCAGGGTCACGTTTTTTCGGCTCTCCGCCGCCGGGGCATACGTCTGTTCCCGGTCGTCTCATTCCTCGTCAATCTGTCTCGCATGTCGGGACGGCTGTCGGAATACAGGATGACCGGATCAAGTTGGTCAAGTGAATCAACCCCGCCGTCACCACACTCCGCCCGGTCAACCCGACCGGTCCGGTCGATCGAGAGGCCCCCACCGATGCGTCAACCGTCCGTCATAGCCCGCCGCGTGGCCGCGGCGTCCGTCAGCCTGGTCGTGGCAGCGGGTGTCGCCGCCTGCGGGCCGGAGGACAACGACGCCAAGGGCTCCTCCGGCGCCGACGCAACGCCCCACAAGGGCGGCACCCTCTCGGTACTCAACGCCAACCCCCAGAAGAACCTGGACCCAGCCCGCCTCTACACCTCCGGCGGCGGCAACGTGCCGTCCCTGCTCTTCCGCACGCTCACCACCCGCAACCGCGAGAACGGCGCCGAGGGCGCGAAGGTCGTCCCCGACCTCGCCACCGACACCGGCCGTCCCAACAAGGACGCGACCGTGTGGACGTACACCCTCAAGGAGGGCCTCAAGTACGAGGACGGCACCGCGATCACGACCGCCGACATCAAGTACGGCATCGAGCGCTCCTTCGCGCCCGAGCTGTCCGGCGGCGCCCCCTACCTGCGGGACTGGCTGGTCGGCGCCGCCGGCTACCAGGGCCCCTACAAGGACCCCAAGGGCCTGGCCGCGATCGAGACGCCGGACGCGCGGACCATCGTCTTCCACCTGAACAAGCCCGAGGGCGAGTTCCCCTTCCTGGCGACGCAGACGCAGTTCGCGCCGGTCCCGAAGGCCAAGGACACCGGCACCAAGTACGTCGAGCACCCCGTCTCGTCCGGCCCCTACAAGGTCGTCACGAACGAGAACAACGGCGAGCACGTCGTCCTGGACCGCAACCCCAACTGGTCGGCCGCGACGGACGCCGAGCGCAAGGCGTACCCGGACAAGATCGACGTACGCTCCGGCCTCGACTCCGCGGTGATCAACCAGCGGCTGTCCGCGTCCCAAGGGGCGGACGCCGCCGCGGTCACCACGGACACCAACCTCGGCCCGGCCGAACTCGCGAAGGTGACCGGCGACAAGAGCCTCGCCTCGCGCGTGGGCACCGGTCACTTCGGCTACACGAACTACATCGCCTTCAACCCGAAGGTGAAGCCGTTCGACAACCCGAAGGTGCGCCAGGCGATCTCCTACGCCGTCGACCGCTCCTCCGTGATCAACGCGGCCGGCGGCTCCGCGCTCGCCGAGCCCGCCACCACCTACCTGCCGAACCAGAAGTCCTTCGGCTACACGCCGTACGACCTCTTCCCGGCCGGTGCGACGGGCAACGCCGCCAAGGCCAAGGAACTGCTGAAGGAGGCGGGCCACCCGAACGGGCTGACCGTCACGCTGACGCATTCCAACGACAAGAACCCCGAGACCGGCCCCGAGATCGCGACCGCGATCCAGGACGCGCTCAAGAAGGCCGGCATCACCGTCAAGCTCCAGGGTCTTGAGGACAACGACTACTCCGACACGATCCAGAGCGTGAAGACCGAGCCGGGCCTCTTCCTCGCCCACTGGGGCGCCGACTGGCCCTCCGGCGGCCCCTTCCTCGCCCCGATCTTCGACGGCCGCCAGATCGTCACGGACGGCGCGAACTTCAACTCCGCCCAGCTGAACGACAAGTCCGTCAACGACGAGATCGACGCGATCAACAAGCTCACCGACCTCGACGCCGCCGCCAAGCGCTGGGGCGCCCTCGACAAGAAGATCGGCGAGCAGGCGCTGACCGTCCCGCTGTTCCACCCCGTCTACAAGCGGCTTGTGGGCAAGGACATCAAGAACGTCGTGATCAGTGACTGGACGGGTGTCCTGGACATCTCGCAGGTCGCGGTCAAGTAGTCGATACACACAATCAACGACGATCAAGCAATCAACATGAGTCAGGCACTCCACGCCCCCCAGGCCCCCGGGACGGACACCGCCGTCCCGGGGGCTTCGGGTGCCCGTCAGTTCTGGCGGCGGCTGCGCGCGCAGCGGGCCGCCATGGTCGCGGCGGCTGTCGTCGCCCTGCTGGTCCTGGTCGCGCTCGCCGCGCCCCTCCTCACCGCCCTGGAGGGCCAGGACCCCACCACCTACCATCCCGACCTGGTCGATTCGGCGCGCGGCGGCGTGCCCCTCGGCTCCTTCGGCGGCGTCAGCGCCGACCACTGGCTCGGCGTCGAACCGCAGACCGGCCGCGACCTGTTCGCCCGCCTCGTCTACGGCGCCCGCGTCTCCCTCGGCGTCGCGCTCGCGGCGACCGTCGTGCAGGTCGTCCTCGGCGTCGTCGTCGGCGTCACGGCCGCGCTCGGCAACCGATGGGTTGATCAACTGTTGAGCCGGATCACGGACATCATCGTCGCGATGCCGCTGATCATCATGGCGCTGGCCCTGCTGGCCGTCGTACCGGCCAGCTTCCCGCGCCCGGTGCTCGTCTCGCTCGTCATCGGGTTCGTCGCCTGGGGCACGATCGGGAAGATCGCCCGCGCGCAGACGCTCAGCCTCAAGGAGCGCGACTACGTGGCCGCCGCCCGGCTCAGCGGCTGGAGCACCTGGCGGATCGCCCACCGGGAGCTGCTCCCCGGGCTCGCCGCGCCGGTCATCACGTACGCCGCGCTGATGGCGCCCGCCAACATCGCCATCGAGGCCGCCCTGTCGTTCCTCGGCGTCGGCGTCAAACCGCCCACCCCCTCCTGGGGACAGATGCTCACCTCCGCCAACGTCTGGTACCAGACCGCCCCGCAGTACCTGCTGCTGCCCGCGGGCGCCCTGTTCGTCACGGTGCTGGCCCTCATGGTCCTCGCCGACGGCGTCCGCACCGCCCTCGACCCGCGCGCGGCATCGCGCCTGCGCGTCGGGACGGGCCGCAAGCAGGAGGCGAAGGCCGAGACCGCCAAGGGGGCCGCGCAGTGAACGGCCTCATCGGATTCCTCCTGCGCCGCGCGGTCGGCGTCGTCCTCACGCTGATCGCCCTCTCGGCGGTCATCTACGTGGTCTTCTACGTCACCCCGGGCAACGTCGCCCAGATCACCTGCGGCCCGCGCTGCTCGCCGGAACAGGTCCGCCAGGTCTCCGAACAGCTCCACCTCGACGACCCGCTCTACCTGCGCTACTGGGACTTCCTCCAGGGCATCGTCGTCGGCCACGACTACTCGACCGGCACCTCTGTCGAACACTGCTCGGCGCCCTGCCTCGGCATGTCGTACCAGACCGGCCAACAGGTCACCGAGACGATCCTCGGCAAGCTCCCGGTCAGCCTGTCGCTGGTGTTCGGCGCGATGGTGCTGTGGCTGATCCTGGGCGTCGGCACGGGCGTGCTGTCGGTGTGGCGGCGCGGCCGGTTCACCGAGCGCGCGCTGACCGGCGTCACCCTCGCCGGGATCGCCATGCCGGTCTTCGTCATCGGCCTCCTGCTGATGATCGTCGTCTGCGGACAGCTCGAACTGCTGCCGTTCCCGCAGTACGTCAACTTCTCCGACGACCCCGAACAGTGGGCGTGGAACCTCCTCCTGCCATGGCTCACCCTCGCGCTCGCGGAGGCCGCCTACTTCGCGCGCCTGACGCGTACGTCGATGCTGGAGACGCTCGCCGAGGACCACATCCGCACCTTCCGCGCGTACGGCGTCGGTGAGCGGGCGATCATCGGACGGCACGCCCTGCGCGGCGCGCTCGCGCCGGTCATCGCCCTCAACGCCAACGACTTCGGCAGCGCGATGGGCGGCGCGGTCCTCATCGAGACGCTGTTCGGGCTGCCCGGCATCGGCCAGGAGCTGGTCCACGCGGTCAGCGTCGTCGACCTCCCGGTCGTCGTCGGCATGGTCCTGGTCATCGGGTTCTTCGTGGTTCTCGCCAACGCCGTCGCGGACGTCCTGTACGCGGTGGCCGACCGGAGGGTGGTGCTCGCGTGAGCCTCGTGGAAGTCAGTGACCTCACGGTCGAGTTCGGCGCCCTGAAGGCCGTCGACGGCCTCTCCTTCACCCTCCAGGCGGGCGCTGCGCTCGCTCTGGTCGGTGAATCGGGCTCCGGCAAGTCCACGGTCGCCTCGGCGCTCCTGGGCCTGCACAGGGGCACTGGGGCGCGTGTGGGCGGCTCCGTGACCGTCGCCGGGACGGCCGTCCAGGACGCCTCGGACGACGAGCTGCGGCGGCTGCGCGGCGGGAAGGCGGCGATGGTCTTCCAGGACCCGCTGTCGTCCCTGGACCCGTACTACGCGATCGGCGACCAGATCGCCGAGGTGTACCGCGTGCACACGCGTGCCACGAAGCGTGCCGCACGCGCGCGTGCGGTCGAGGTCCTGGAACGCGTCGGCATCCCGGACGCGGCCCGCCGGTCGCGGTCGAGACCGCACGAGTTCAGCGGCGGCATGCGCCAGCGCGCGCTCATCGCGATGGCCCTCGCCTGCGAACCGGACCTGCTGATCGCCGACGAGCCCACCACGGCCCTCGACGTCACCGTCCAGGCCCAGATCCTCGACCTGCTGCACACGCTGCGCGAGGAGACCGGCATGGGCCTCCTGCTGGTCACCCACGACGTCGGCGTGGCCGCCGAGAGCGTCGACGACGTCCTCGTCATGCGCCACGGCAGGCTCGTCGAGCGCGGCACGGTCGGGGACGTCCTCGGCGCTCCGAAGGACGCGTACACGCGCGAGCTGCTCGGCGCCGTCCCGCGCGTGGACGTACGCCGCACGGTCTCCGGGGCGACCGACGACGTCGTCCTCGAAGCCACCGGCCTGCGGCGCGAGTTCGGGCGCGGCAAGAAGGCGTTCACGGCCGTCGACGGCGTCTCCCTGACCGTCCGCCGGGGCGAGACCCTCGGGGTCGTCGGCGAGAGCGGCAGCGGCAAGACCACCCTGGGACGCATGCTGGTGGGCCTTCTGAAGCCCACGGCCGGCGAGATCCGCTACGACGGACACGCGCACACGCGCGTGGACCCCTCCGTCCAGATGGTCTTCCAGGACCCCGTCTCCTCCCTCAACCCCCGCCGCACCGTGGGCGAGTCGATCGCCGACCCCCTGCGCGCGCGAGGCGAGAGGGACGAGAAGGCCATCCGCGCGCGGGTGACGGAGCTTCTGGAGCGCGTCGGCCTCGAAGCGGACCACTACGACCGCTATCCGCACGAGTTCAGCGGCGGACAGCGCCAGCGCGTCGGCATCGCCCGCGCGCTGGCCGCCGACCCGCGCGTGATCGTCTGCGACGAACCCGTGTCGGCGCTCGACGTCACCACGCAGGCGCAGGTCGTCGCCCTCCTGGCCGAGCTCCAGCGCGAACTCGGCCTCGCGCTCGTCTTCGTCGCCCACGACCTCGCCGTCGTCCGCCAGGTCAGCGACCGGGTGGCCGTCATGCGGCAGGGCCGGATCGTCGAGGAGGGGCCCGCCGACGAGGTGTACGACGCGCCGCGCGAGGACTACACGAAACAGCTCCTGGCGGCCGTACCGGCGCTCGATCCGGGCGTCGCCGCGCGCAGACGCGCCGAACGGCGGGAGCTGGCGGCGGCCTGAGCCGACCGAGCGCCCCAGGGTGTCACCCTGGGGCGCTTTCGTATGATTTTCGGCCCGTCGGTCGGTGACCGTGTGATCCCTTAGCGCGACAGAACGCGACCCGCACGGGAAAGTTACGACCGTTCACCCCTTTTGGTGGTGCGACGGACAACCGTCCACCGCACCACCGCCTTGTCCGCATACGTTCTTCCCGCTGTGAGCCGTCGGGTCAACGACGGCTCCCTGAACGGGAGATCGGGGGTGCGCTCGTGCGCATCGGACTGCTGACGGAGGGTGGCCGACCGCATCTGGGCGGTGACGCCGGACTCTGGTGCGACCGGCTCGTGCGCGGGCTCGGACAGCACGAGTTCGCCGTCTACACGCTCCACCCCGACGACCCCTGCGACGACGGCATCGTCCACGGCCGCCGTGCACGCGGGCGCTTCCTGGCCGCGTACGGCGAACTGGCCGCTGCCATCTGCTCCGCGTCCCCCTCCACCGCCGAGGCGGACCGTTTCAGCAACGCGCTGTACACACTCGCCGAACTCGCCCGCGACGAAGGCGGCCTGCCCGGCGCACTCCGCTCCGAACGGGCCGTACGCACCCTGGAACGTGCCTGCCGCGCGCCGGGCGCCCGACCCGCCGCCCACGAGGCCCGCGTCCCCGACCTGCTCGCCGTCGCGGACCGCCTGGAACGGGCCCTGAGGCCCCTGTCGCTGCCCTGGTACGACGCGGACGCCCTCGGGGCCGTCGACCTCTGCCACGCGGCCTCAGGCGGCGTCGTGGCCCTCCCGGGGCTCCTCGCCGGGCACTTCTTCGGGGTGCCGCTCGTTGTGACGGAGTACGGGGTGCGGTTGCGGGCGCAGTACCTGGAGAGCGCGGGGAGCGCGGAGGGGGAGGGGAGCGGGGGAGGCGCGCGCGAGAGAGACGGTGCTCACCGTGCGGGTGCCCCCGTACGCGCCCTGCTCGCCGCCTTCCACGGACGGCTCGCCGCCGAGGTGTACCGCGGGGCGGCGCGGATCACGCCCGGCAACGCGCATGCGCGCCGCTGGCAGGAGCGCTGCGGCGCCGACCCCGCCAAGCTGCGCACCGTCCACCCCGGGCTCGACGCCCGCCCCTTCGCCGAGGTCGGCGAGGCGCCCGACACCGCCGACCCGCGCACCCTCGTGTGGGTCGGCCGGATCGAGCCCGCCAAGGACCTGGTCTCCCTCCTGCACGCCTTCGCCGAGGTCCGCAGGCAGGAGCCCGGCACCCGGCTGCGCGTCGTCGGCACGCCCGCCGACGCCGAGGGCGCCGCCTACCTCGGCCACTGCCGCGCGCTGGCCGCCCAGCTCTTCCCCGACGAGGCCCCCGGCTCCTACGCCGTCGGCGACAACCCCGTCTCCTTCGAGGAACCCGGCGGCCCCGAACTCCCCGGCGCCGCCGAGGCGTACGCGGCGGGCGCCGTCGTCGTCCTCTCCAGCGTCGTCGAAGGGTTCCCCGACGGGCTCGTCGAGGCCATGCTCTGCGGGCGCGCCACCGTCTCCACCGACGTCGGCGCCGTCGTCGAGGCGATAGGCGGCACCGGGCTCGTCGTCCCTCCGCGCAATCCGCGGGCGCTCGCGGAGGCGTGCGTGGCACTCCTGCGCGACCCCGAGCGCCGTGCGCGCCTGGGTGCGGCGGCGCGGGCACGCGCGCTGGAGCTGTTCACCGTCGAGCAGAACGTCGCGACGTTCGACGCGATCTATCTGGACGTCGTGTCCCGGTGCCCCGTCCGGCGTGTCGTGGTCGGCGAGGACGGGGAGCCGATGCCGTTCGGCGTGCCCGCGGAGGCGCATCTGGCGGGGCGGTGGACGGGGCGCCGGGTGCCGGGGTGGGCGGTTGCGGGGGGCGAGGCGGCTGGGGTTGCCGGTGAGGGCGCGGTTGTTGAAGACGGGGCCTTCGAGGACGCGGTCTTCGAGGGGGCCGAAGCCGTAGGCGGGGCCGGGGGCTGCGGGGGCGCGAGGTCCGGGGCGCGTGCGGCCGTTCAGGGGACGGCTGCGGCGCGGGCCGAGGGCGCCTCTCGGGGTGACGGGAGCTGTGGGGTGTACGCCGTGCCCGTGGGGGTGGGTTCGGGGCCCGCGTGTACGGCGGTTTCGGTGGTGGAGGGGGTCCTGTGAGCGGGCTGGAGGGGCTCGACCGGCCCGGGACGCCGGGGAGTGCGGGGGCGTGGGACGAGCGGTCGCTGGAGTGGACCGGGCACGCTCCGGGGGAGCCGGGGCGTACGGCGCTGGGCGAGTCTCCGGCGTCGCGCGAAACCGTCGTCGCCACAGGGCCTCGGCGTACCGGCGTCGACCCCGTCAAGGCCCTGCTGCACCGCCACCGGGAGCTGTGCGAGCGCGCGGTGGACCCCCTGGAGATCGCCGCAGGACTGGAGGCGCAGGGATTCACCGACCGGGACGCCGCGCGACTGCGCCACCGGGATGTCTTCTCGCTCGCCGAGGAGATGTACGCGCGCGTGCCGAGGGAGAACGCGACAGAGCGGGCGCCTTCCCAGCGCCTCCCCTCACCCGCCCGCCCCGCGTGGGCGCTGCTCAGCCTCCTCCCGGGCGCCCTGTGCGCCGCGACGGTCGCCGGGCTGCACCGCACCTCCGGCACCGAACGGCAGGCCGTCCTCGGCATGGGCGTCCTCGCCGTCGCCCTCGCGCTGCGCGCCGTACTGCGCCACGGCCCGCTGAGCCCGCGCCGGCGCCCCCGCCCGGTGCCGCACCGGACCACCTCGGCGGCCTGCTGGCTCCTGCTGTACGCCGCTGTCGGCGACGGCTTCCTCGCCGCGACCGTCACCGGGGGCCCCGACAGCCCGCCAGGGCTCACCCCGGACGCCCCCTGGCCGCTGACCGCCGCGCCCCTGCTGACCCTCGCCCTGGCCTGCGCGCCCGCCGCGTGCTGCGCCCACCTCCTCGCCGTCCGCGCGGGCCGCAGACTGTGCGGCAGCCGCGGCCTGGAGGAGTTCGCCAGAGCCGTACGACCGCTGCTGCTCGGCACGGCCGCCCTGTACACGGCCGCCCTCACAGGTCTCACTGCGCTGTGCGGCGCGCTCCTGGGCGAACCCGCCGAGTACGCGCGCGTGGTCCCCCTCGGCCTGCTGCTGTTCCTCGCCCGCCTCCTCACGATCCACGGCTTCACGCACGCCCCCGCGGTCGTCCTGTCCGCCGCTGCCGCCGCCCTGGCCCTCGCGCCGGCCACCGTCCTCGCGGGCCGCCTCCCCGGCTGCGACGCCCTGTCCGTCCCGGTCGACACCCTGGTCACCGCCTGGGGCCCCGCCGCGCTCCCCGCCCTCACCGCCACGGCCGCCGCCGCGACCCTCCTGATCCACACGGCCCGCACCCTCACGAAGGCGTCGGCCCACGCGCGGACGGACCGGCCGTGCTGAGCGCCCACCCGGCGAACCCGGCACCCGCACCGAGCTCCAGCGTTCCGCACGCCCTGCTCCCCGGCTCCCCCCGAGGCCGCCCCCGGCGTGCTTCGGACGCGTCGTTCCCCTGTCCGCCGTACGGCCGCGCCGGTGTCGGCCGTGTCATGGCGGCCGGACGGTGCCTCGCCCCCGTGCACGGCCCTCGTCGGCCGCCCCCCACGCGCGTGGCGAGCGCGCCCCACCACCCCGCCGCGGGCAACCGCACCACCCTCGAAGGAGAGACCAGATGACCACGCCTCGACCCGGAGCGACCCGCTCCCTGCACTTCCTGGGGGCGGCGCGATGAGGGTTCTGCTGATCGGAGCCAACGGATACCTCGGCCGGTTCGTCGCGGACCGGCTGCTCGCCGACCCGGCGGCGCAGCTCACCGCGCTCGGGCGCGGGGACGACGCCGACGTGCGGTTCGACCTCGCGTCCGGCAGCCCGGGGGCGCTGACGCGCTTCCTGGACGCGGTCCACCCCCAGGTCGTCATCAACTGCGCGGGCGCCACACGCGGCGGCGCGAAGGAGCTGATCCGGCACAACACGGTCGCCGTCGCCACCGTCTGCGAGGCGCTGCGGCGCAGCGGCTGCGGCGCGCGCCTGGTACAGATCGGCTGCGGCGCCGAGTACGGCCCGAGCCAGCCCGGCTCGTCGACGGCGGAGGACGCCGTCCCGCGCCCCGGCGGTCCGTACGGCGTGAGCAAGCTCGCCGCGACGGAACTCGTTCTCGGCTCCGGCCTCGACGCGGTCGTGCTGCGGGTGTTCTCCCCGGCCGGCCCCGGCACGCCCGCGGGGAGCCCGCTGGGCCGCCTCGCGGAGGCGATGCGCCGCGCGATGCAGTCCGGCGACGGCGAGCTGAAGCTCGCGGGCCTCGCCGCGCAGCGCGACTTCATCGACGTCCGGGACGTCGCCCGCGCGGTGCACGCCGCCGCGCTGTCCGCCGCGCAGGGCGTCATCAACATCGGCTCCGGCCGCGCCGTACGCCTGCGGGACGCCGCCGCGACCCTCGCGCGGGTGGCCGGGTACGGGGGCGCGCTGCACGAACTCGACGTCCCCCCGGGCCCGATGCGGGCGGCCATCGGCCACCCCCGGCACGAGCACGACCCCGCCGCGCCGGTCGCGTACCCGTACCCGGACGGCTGCGGGAGCTGGCAGCAGGCGGACGTGCGCACCGCGCGCGACCGGCTCGGCTGGCGGCCCCGGATCAACCTGGAGGAGTCCCTCGCGGACATCTGGATGGAGGCCGCGTGCCGCATGTGACCGGGGCGAGCACCGGGGTGCGCACCGGCTTCGGCGTCCCCGGGTTCGCGCATCCCCTGCTGGCGCCGGGCGAGTGGGGCGAACTCGCCCGCCCGGGCACGCCGTTGCACTGGGCCGTCCTGGACGTCGCCGACGGCCCCGGGACGCGCCCCGACCCGCACTGCCTGGAGGCCGCCGGCCGGCTGCGCAACGCGGGCGTGCGCGTCCTGGGCCGCCTCGACGCCGTACACGGCACCCGCGCGCGGGGTGACCTCCTCGACGACGCGGGCCGCTACGCGAGCTGGTACCGGGTCGACGGCTTCCTCCTGGACCGCTGTCCCGCCGAGCGCGCCGGACTCGCGGGCACGGGCCTGCTGGCCGTCGCGCTGCGGGAGTTCGCCGACGACGCCCACCTGGTCCTCGGCCACGGCACCCACCCGCACCCCGGGTACGCCGAGCACGGCGACCAGCTGGTGACCTTCTCCGGGGCCTGGAGCGACTACCGCTGGTCGCAGGTGGCGGAGTGGACGGCCGAGTATCCGCCGGAGCGCTTCTGCCACTTCGTGCACGGGGTGCCCCGCGGGCATCTCGACGAGGCTCTGCGGGTCGCGCGCTGGCAGGGTGCGGCGACCATCTGGTTCACCGACCGTTCCGAGCGGGGCGGCCGGGACGACCCCTGGGAGACCCTGCCCGGCTACTGGGACGAGATCGTCTCGCGGATCGGAACAGGTGTCTCGGAATGAAGAAGTGCGTGGCAGTGTTACGGGGAGAACAACTGTAGTGATTGACCGACCAACGGAGTCCCCGTGTCGCTGCCACCCCTGGTCGAGCCGGCCGCCGAGCTCACCGTAGACGAGGTCCGCAGGTACTCCCGCCACCTGATCATCCCCGACGTGGGGATGGCCGGGCAGAAGCGGCTGAAGAACGCGAAGGTGCTCTGTGTCGGCGCCGGCGGCCTGGGCTCGCCGGCGCTGATGTACCTGGCCGCGGCCGGTGTCGGCACGCTGGGCATCGTCGAGTTCGACGAGGTCGACGAGTCCAACCTCCAGCGGCAGATCATCCACAGCCAGGCTGACATCGGCCGCTCCAAGGCGCAGTCCGCGCGGGACTCCGTCCTCGGCATCAACCCGTACGTGAACGTGATCCTCCACGAGGAACGGCTCGAAGCCGAGAACGTGATGGACATCTTCGGTCAGTACGACCTGATCGTCGACGGCACGGACAACTTCGCGACCCGCTACCTGGTCAACGACGCGTGCGTGCTGCTCAACAAGCCGTACGTGTGGGGCTCCATCTACCGTTTCGACGGCCAGGCGTCGGTCTTCTGGTCCGAGTACGGCCCCTGCTACCGCTGCCTCTACCCGGAGCCCCCGCCGCCGGGCATGGTCCCCTCCTGCGCCGAGGGCGGCGTCCTGGGCGTGCTGTGCGCGTCCATCGGCTCCATCCAGGTCACCGAGGCCATCAAGGTCCTCACCGGCACCGGTGAGCCCCTCGTCGGCCGCCTGATGATCTACGACGCCCTGGAGATGCAGTACCGCCAGGTCAAGGTCCGCAAGGACCCGGACTGCGCGGTGTGCGGCGAGAACCCGACGGTCACCGAACTCATCGACTACGAGGCGTTCTGCGGCGTCGTCTCCGAGGAGGCCCAGGAGGCCGCTCTCGGCTCGACGATCACCGCGAAGCAGCTCAAGGAGTGGATCGACGAGGGCGAGAACATCGAGATCATCGACGTCCGCGAGCAGAACGAGTACGAGATCGTCTCCATCCCGGGCGCGAAGCTGATCCCGAAGAACGAGTTCCTCCTCGGCACCGCCCTGGAGTCGCTGCCCCAGGACAAGAAGATCGTCTTGCACTGCAAGACGGGTGTCCGCAGTGCGGAAGTCCTCGCCGTCCTGAAGTCGGCCGGCTTCTCCGACGCCGTCCACGTCGGCGGCGGTGTCATCGGCTGGGTCAACCAGATCGAACCGCACAAGCCGGTCTACTGAGACCGCTCCCGCTCCCCGACGGCGGGGGCCTCGCCCACCACGCGTGGGGGAGGCCCCCGCCGCCGTCATGAGCAGACCTTTCCGTCCCGTGGCACCGTGCCGTCCAGCAGGTAGGCGTCCACCGTCGAGTCGACGCAGTCGCTGCCGCTGCCGTACGCGCCGTGTCCCTCGCCCTTCCAGGTGAGCAGCACCCCGACCTTCTCGCCCAGTTCGTCGGCCATCTTGCGCGCGCCCTCGTACGGGGTCGCCGGGTCGCCCGTGTTGCCGACCAGCAGGATCGGGGCCGCGCCCGGCGCGCTCACCTCCGGGGTCTCGTACTGGCCGGCCACCGGCCAGTCGTGGCACCAGCCCGCGCTGTCCCAGGCGAGGTACGGGCCGAAGACCGGGGAGATCCTCTCGAACTCCGGGAGGACCTTCCGTGTCTCGTCCGCCGTCGGACGCTGCTTGTCGTCCAGGCACGAGATGACCCGCTGGGAGTGGCTCGACGTCCCGTAACGCCCCGAGGAGTCGCGCTCGTTGTAGGCGTCGGCGAGCATCAGCAGGCCCGAGCCGTCGCCGTCCTCGGCCTCCTCCAGCGCGCGGGTGAGGCTCGGCCAGGCGGACTCGGAGTACAGCGGGGTGACGATGCCGGTGACCGCGAGCGTCTGGGTGAGCCTGCGGCCGGAGGACGCCGGCAGCGGGTCCGCGTCCAGTCTCTCCAGCAGGTCCGCGATCTTCCGGGTGCCCTCCTTCGGGTCCTGCCCGGTCGACTTCAGGTAGTTGTCGAGCGCCAGCTGGAAGCCCTGGGCCTGGTTGCGGGCGTGGCCCACCGCGTCGGCGGCCGGGTCGACCACCGCGTCCAGGACCAGCCGGCCCACGTTCTTCGGGAACAGGTGCGCGTAGACACCGCCGAGTTCGGTGCCGTACGAGACGCCGAAGTAGTACGTCTTCGCGTCGCCCAGGACCTGGCGCATCAGGTCCATGTCGCGGGCCGTGTCGGTCGTCGACACGTGGGCCATCAGCTCACCGGCCGCCTTCTCGCAGCCCTGCCCGAAGCTGTCGGCGTCCTGGAAGAACGCCCGCTCCTCGGCGGGCGTGTCCGGCGTGGCGTCCACGGTCTCGGCGGCGGCGATCTCCTTGTCGTCGCGGCAGCGCACGCCCTCGCTGCGGCCCACCCCGCGCGGGTCGAAGCTCACCAGGTCGTAGCGCTCGCGCAGCGCGGTGTAGTCCGGGGCGAACGACGGCAGGGAATCGACGCCCGAGCCGCCGGGACCGCCGAAGTTGAACAGCAGCGAACCGATCCGCTCGTCCGTCGATCCGCTCGACTTCGTCCGCACCAGCGCGACGTCGATCGTCCGCCCCTCCGGCCTCGACCAGTCGAGCGGCGCCTTCATCGTCGCGCACTGCCATGCGCCGCCCGGCGCCGAACTCCCCGTGCAGCGCCGCCAGTCGAGCTTCTGTCCGGTCAGGGGGACGGGGAGCCCGGACGCCGGGGGAGCGTCCGCCGCCGGCGCCTTCCCGCTGTCGTCCGCCTTCCCCTTCGACCCGCCACCACACCCGGCCACCACCAGCGCCGCGATCGCTCCCAACGCGGCCCACCGTACGATTCGCGCCATCGCGCACCCCCGCTTTCGCGCCGCCCGATCCGTGCGTCGAACGGCTGTGCAGCCATCGTAGGTGGAGCAAGCGGACGCCGTGCGAGCCTGTGGATAACTCTGTGACCTGCGGTTTCAGTGAGGGCAGACGGTTCCCGCCGCCGGGACCTTCCCGTCCAGCAGGTAGCCGTTCACCGCCGCCTGGACACATGTGTCCTTGCTGTCGTAGGCGCCGTGTCCCTGGCCCTTGTACGTCAGCTCGACCCCGACCCCTTTGCCCAGCGCCTCCACCATCCTGCGGGCACCCTCGTACGGCGTCGCCGGGTCGCCGGTGTTGCCGACGACGAGGATCGGAGCCGCGCCGGGCGCGCTCACGTCGGGGTGGCCGGCGGCGCCGGGGACGGCCCAGCCGGTGCAGCTGACCATGCCCCAGGCGAGGAAGTCGCCGAAGACGGGGGAGGCGGCGCGGAACCCGGGGAGTCCGCGCTCGACGTCCGCCGGGGTGTAACGGGGCTTGTCGTCGGCGCAGTTGATGGCGATGTTGGCGGCGGTCATGTTGCTGTACTCGCCGTTCGGGCTGCGGCCGTTCATCAGGTCCGACAGCAGCATCAGGACCTTGCCGTCACCCTCGTACGCCTGCTCCAGACCCTCGGTCAGGTACTCCCAGAAGTCCTTCGAGTACAGGGCCTGGGCGATGCCGTTCGTGGCGGCGGTCTGGGTCAGCACGCGCGGGAAGTTCCCCGGCAGCGGCTTCGCGTCGAGGCTCTTGAGCAGCTTGGCGATCCGGTCCTTCACGTCCTGCGCGGTGTCGCCGACGGGGCACTCCTCCGTCTGGGAGACGCAGTTCTCGGCGTAGTTGTCCAGGGCGAGCTGGAAGCCCTTCGCCTGTCCCAGGGAACCCTGTTCGGAGGTCTGTGTGGGGTCGACGACCGCGTCCAGGACCGCGCGGCCGACGCTCTTCGGGAACAGGTGCGCGTAGACGCCGCCCAGCTCGGTGCCGTACGAGATACCGAAGTAGTACAGCTTGTCGTCGCCCAGGACCTGCCGCATGAGGTCCATGTCCCGGGCCGCGTCGGTGGTCCGTACGTACGGGAGCATCTTCTGGGAGTTCTTCTCACAGGCCGCGTTGAACTCCTTGGTGGCGGCGAGGAGTCCGGCGCGTTCGGTGGCGTCGTCGGGGGTCATGTCCTGCTGGAAGTAGGCGTCCAGCTGCCGGTCGTTCTCGCACTTCACGCCGGCGCTGCGGCCGACCCCGCGCGGGTCGAAGCTCACCAGGTCGTACCGGGTGCGGAGCTTGTCGTAGTCCGCGCCGAACGACGGCAGGGTGGTCACGCCCGAGCCGCCCGGGCCGCCGAAGTTGAACACCAGCGAGCCGATCCGCCCGCCCGCGTCACCACTCGCCCGCGCGCGGATCAGCGCGATGCCGATCGTGTCCCCATGAGGCTTCGACCAGTCCCGCGGCGCCCGCATCGTCGCGCACTGCCACGTCCCGCCGTCCGGCAGCGGAGACGGCGCGTTGCCCCCGCCCTCCGCCTGCGAAGGCGCCGGACAGTCCTTCCACCCCAGCCTCTGCCCCGCCGGCCCTCCCTCCCCGGCCCCACCCCCACAGGCCGCCACCAGGGACGACAGCAGCACAACGCCGGAGAGCAACACGACGGAACGTTTCGCCATGATCCCCATCCTGCTGCCGGGCCCTCCCCCGCGCGCGTGGCGCGAGCCGTACGAGGGACCGGGGGACCGCTGAGGGGGAGCGACCGGGACTGCTCGCCGGTCATCCGGCACGTGCGCGCGTCGGGGGCTTTGGTGTCACCGGCTCCCTACAGCGCGCCCTTGCGGGACAGGTGGTTGAAGACGATCCAGCCGGGGAGGACCGGGAGCCAGAGGGTGAGGAGGCGGAAGAGGAGGACCGCGGGGGCGGCCACCTCCTTGGGGAGGCCCACGGCGATCAGGCCGACCGTGAGGGTGGCCTCGACCGCGCCCACGCCGCCCGGCGTGGGCGCGGCGGAGCCGAGGGCGTTGCCGGCGAGGAAGACGACCGCGACGCTGGCGAGGCTGATCGACGTCGACTCGTTGCCGAACGCGCGGATCGAGGCGTCGAGGCACATCACGAAGCAGGCGGTCAGCAGGAGCATGCCGCCGATGCCGGTGACGAGCTTCTGGGGCCGCTGGAGGATGTCCAGCATGCGCGGGACGACGCCCGCGAACAGCGACCGCACGCGCGTGGCGACGAACTTCCGCAGGAACGGCACCGACGTCACCACGAGGACGAGCACGGCGACCGTCAGCAGCCCGGCGATGACCGTACGGGACGGCGTCAGCGACGGCGTCTTCTCGATGCCCGTCAGGTAGCCGAAGGACAGCAGCATGACGATGTGGCAGCCCAGCCCGAAGAGCTGCGAGGCGCCCACGCTGGCCACCGCGAGCCCCGGCCGCACCCCCTGCCGCTGGAGGAACCGCGTGTTGAGGGCGACCCCGCCGACCGCCGCCGGTGCGACGATCTTCACGAAGGACCCGGCGACCTGCGCGGCGACGGTCCGCGGGAACGGCACCCGCTCCGGCACGAACCCCAGCAGGCTCATCGCCGCGGCGACGTAGCTGAGCGCGGAGAACGCCACCGCGGCGGCCACCCAGCCCCACTCGGCGTTGGAGATCAGCGGCCCGAACTCGATGTGGGTGAGTTGCGTCAGCAGGAAGTACGCGCCCAGGGCGCCCGCCATGAAGCTCAGCAGCGTGCGCGGGCGCACCCGCTCCAGGCGGGCCGGTTCGACCGGCGCCTGCGGGCGGATGAGCAGCACCTCGTGCCGGATCTGGGTGAGGAGGTCGTCCTCGCGCGCCTCCTCCACCGCTTCGTCCATGGCCCGCTTCTCGGCCCGCGCCTCGGCCTTCAGCGTCTTTTTGGCGGCCTTTCCGGAGGAGACCGCCTCTGGTTCCCCAGCGGCCTCCGGACGGGCCTGCTTGGCCTGTCTGGACGCCTCCAGGACGGCGTCCCGCTCGCGCTGCGCCTGCTCCCGGCCCAGCCGGCGCAGCGTGGAGCGCGTGGAGCGGGTCAGCGCGATCGGCTGGAGCATCGGCAGGCAGTCGGCGACCGCGTCCGGACCGAGCACGCTCACCGCCGAGGCCACCGCCCGCTCCGCGCCCACGCGCAGGCCGAGGGTCGTCACCAGTTGGGCGATGTCCATGAGCAGCAGCAGCGAACTCGCCGCGATCTCGCCGCCGCGCAGATCGGTGAGGATCACCGTGCCGGAACGATCCACCAGGATCGCGTCCCCCGCGAGCCTGCGGTGCGCGATACGCCGCGACTGGAGCGCGCGCACCTGGTGCCACGCGTTGTGCAGCACCTCGTCGGTGATCTCCGCGTCCGCCAGCGAGTCCAGCGTGCGCCCGCCGGTGTGCTCGTAGACCAGCATCACGGCGTCCGGGCCCAGCTCGGACATCGCGATCAGCTTGGGCGCGTTGGCGCCCGCCGCGATCGCCGCGTACGCCAGCAGCGCCTCCTGCTCCAGCGCCTGCCGCAACGACTGGAGGCTGGAGCGGGTCGCGAAGCCGCGCAGCGCCAGATTGCGCCACGCGCGGTAGAAGAACCCCTGCGCCTGCTGCTCCCGGTCGACGACCGTCACGTCCAGCGGCGCGCCGTCCTCCAGGGTGACGAAGTAGCGCCGCCCGCGGTCGCTGTCCCCTGACTCCGACGCCTCCACGCGCGCGGCGCTCACCGGCCGGAAGCCGACCGTCCTGAGGCCCGCCATCAGCGTGCGCCCGGTGGGCCGGACGTTCGGCGAGCCGACCGCGTACAGCGTGCCGTAGGCGACGCTCCAGCCGATCAGCACCGTGAGGATGATCGAGAAGGGGGTCGTGTAGCCGGTGACGAGCATCGACAGCGCGTCGAGCAGCAGCACGATCCACAGCACCGCGCGCCAGCGTGGTCGGCGTGACATGCCCACGGCCGACATATAGGCGATGACCGGCGCGAGATAGCCGTGCACCGGGTCCGTGAGGGCGTGGATGTCACCGGGGGAGGGCTGGGTGAGCGCGTCCCGGATGGAGCTCGGGGCGCCCTTGGCGACCCACAGGTCCATGGCGAGCGTCACCCCGTGCGCGAGGACGGCCGCCAGGACGCCGTCGGCGATGCGCAGCCCGTCGCGCTTGATCAGCCGTTCGATCGCGAACGCGACCGGCACCAGGAGGATCGCGATGCTGGACGCCAGCCCCGCGATCTTGATCAGCAGGTCGGGCGCCTGGCCGGTGCCCTTGTTGATGTCCTGCTCCAGGCCGGAGGTCGTGCCGTGCGCGAACGCGGCGATCGCCAGGAGCACCACGATCGCGAGGACGCCCGCCAGGAGCCGCATGAGGTCCGAGGGACGGTGCACGCGCGCGGGGAGCAGCGGTTCGTCGCCCTCCACCTCGTCCACGTGCGCCACGTCCGCGTACTTCTTCGAGCCCCCGCGCGCGGGCGGTTCGCCTGTGTCCGGGCGCGATGCGCCATCAGAGGTGCCCTCCGCGTCGTCGGAATGCACACCCTGCTGCTTCATCGTCTCTTCTTGATCTCGTATCACCGGTCACCGCCCGCACGATGGTGGCATGCCCGACCGACATCCGGTGATGTCAGGGTGCGAACGCGGGGCGCACAGTCTGCCCGAAGCGTCCTTTCGGGGCGAGGTCCACCGAGCGTCACGGACCCGTCGCATTGTCGGTGCGGTGCGGCAAGATGGGGCGGATGAGCGAGCAGAGCCTTCCCGACGACGCCCGCGCGGAGTACACGGACGCGCTGCCCGAGTACGCCGAGCGGGTCCTCGACGTCGCCGAGCTGATCCCGCCGGGCCGGGTCATGACGTACGGGGACGTCGCCGAGTGGCTCCAGGAGGGCGGCCCCCGGCAGGTCGGGCGTGTCATGGCCCTCTACGGAAGCGCCGTGCCGTGGTGGCGCGTCGTGCGCGCGGACGGCGCCCTGCTGCCCGGACACGAACTGCGGGCCCTGGACCACTACCGAGCGGAGGGCACACCGCTCAAAGCGGCGGGCGCCGCGGCCCAGGGGCATCTGCCGCGTATCGACATGAAGCGGGCGCGCTGGGACGGCGGCGGCACGGACGGTCACACCTGACAGCTTCCGCCATCGCGGG
This sequence comes from Streptomyces saintjeani, assembly GCF_055409605.1. Classification (NCBI taxonomy): domain Bacteria; kingdom Bacillati; phylum Actinomycetota; class Actinomycetes; order Kitasatosporales; family Streptomycetaceae; genus Streptomyces; species Streptomyces saintjeani. Next base: position 6,183,627 of record NZ_CP189624.1, read on the forward strand.
AACCCTCGAAGGACCTGTGCGCCGTTCGGGTGAACCGGGGCACGCCCGGAGCATGACGTACGTTCGAGGGGCAAGGGGCGTGCGAGCCGTACGAGGCGCACGGGACCGACCGGAAGGCCCTCACCGGGGCCGGCTCCCGGCGTAGCGTCGGCCGCACACGTCCCCCTCATCCCGAGACCACCGCCCGGCACGGACGGACGGCGGCGAACCAGCACACCCACCAGGACCGGCGAACCACGTGAGCACCTCTCCCTCCACCGGGCGCCTGCCGCACCCCCAGGTACGGCAGGGGACCCGTGGCGCCTACCGACTGGTGCGCACCCCTCCGGCCCGCGAGGCTCCCCCTCGTCTGGACGCCGCGCAGCGCGCCGTGGTTGACCACACCACCGGCCCCCTGCTGGTTCTCGCGGGTCCCGGCACCGGCAAGACCACCACCCTCGTCGAGTCCGTCGCCGCCCGCGTCGCGCGCGGCGGCGACCCCGCGCGGATCCTCGTCCTGACGTTCAGCCGCAAGGCCGCCGTCGAACTGCGCGACCGCATGGCCCTGCGCATGGGCGCCTCGCGCGCCCCCCAGGCGACCACCTTCCACTCGTTCTGCTATGCCCTCGTGCGCGCCCACCAGGACAGCGAACTGTTCGTGGAGCCCCTGCGGCTGCTCTCCGGCCCCGAGCAGGACGTCACCGTCCGGGAACTGCTCGCCGGCCAGCTCGACCTCCAGCGCCTCGGCCTCGCGCACGTGAGCTGGCCCGACGAACTGCGCGCCTGCCTCACCACGCGCGGGTTCGCCGACGAGGTCCGCGCGGTCCTCGCCCGCAGCCGCGAACTCGGCCTCGGCCCCGAGGCCCTGACCGCCTTCGCCGACCGCATCGGCCGCCCCGACTGGCGCGCAGCCGCCGTCTTCCTCGCCGAGTACCTCGACGTCCTCGACCTCCAAGGGGTCCTCGACTACGCCGAACTCGTCCACCGCGCCGTCCTCCTCGCCCAACGCCCCGAGGCCGCCGCCCACCTCGCCGCGCGCTACGACGCCGTCTACGTCGACGAGTACCAGGACACCGACCCCGCGCAGGTACGGCTTCTGCGCGCGCTCGCGGGGGACGGCCGCACCCTCGTCGCCCTCGGCGACCCGGACCAGTCGATCTACGCCTTCCGGGGCGCCGACGTGAACGGCATCCTCGACTTCCCGCACACCTTCCCGCGCGCGGACGGCACCCCCGCCCCCGTCGAGGTCCTGCGCACCTCGCGCCGCTCCGCCGCCCACTTGCTGACCGCCACCCGCCTGCTCGCCCAGCGCATGCCCCTCACCCGCCTCCCCGCGGACAAGGCCCGCGCCCACCGCGCCCTCGCCCCCACGCGCGACGGGGGTGGCGTCGAGGTGTACACGTACCCGACGACCGGCACCGAACTCGACAACATCGCCGACATCCTGCGTCGCGCCCACCTGGAGGACGGCGTCCCCTGGCGCGACATGGCCGTCCTCGTGCGCGCGGGCACCCGCTCCGTACCCGCCCTGCGCCGCGCCCTCAGCACCGCCGGCGTCCCCCTGCACACCGACGGCGCCGACGTCCCGCTGCGCCACGAACCGGCGGTCGCCCCCCTGCTGACGGCCCTGCGCGCGGTCGCGACGGCGGAGGCGACGAGCCGTACGGACACCACGGCCGACCCGGACACCGAGCCCGCCGAGCCCGCTGAACCGGCCGTCTGGCTCGACACCGAGACCGCCCTCACCCTCCTCGCCTCGCCCCTCGCCGCCATGGACGCCGCCGACGTCCGCCGCCTCGGGCGCGCGCTGCGCGACGAGGAACGGGCCGGCGGCAACCCGCTGCCGCCGCCCTCCGACGACCTGCTCGCGCGCGCGGTCGCCGAACCCGAACGACTGGTCGCGCACGACCGGGCATACGCGCGCGGCGCACAGGACCTCGGGAAACTGCTCGCCAAGGCACGCGCGCGCCTCGCGGACGGCGGCACCGCCGAGGAGGCGCTGTGGGAGCTGTGGGCGCGCACATCCTGGCCCGGCCGGCTCGCCAAAGCCGCCCTGCGCGGCGGCGCGGCGGGCCGCAACGCCGACCGTGACCTCGACGCCGTGTGCGCGCTGTTCGCGACGGCCGCCCGCGCGGAGGCCCGCACCGGCGGCCGGGGCGCCCTGAACTTCCTGGAGGAGCTGGAGGCCGAGGACATCGCGGCCGACACCCTCACGCGACGCGTCGTACGGCCGGACGCGGTGCGCCTGATGACCGCGCACCGCGCCAAGGGCCTCCAGTGGCGCCTGGTCGTCGTCGCCGGCGTCCAGGAGGGGCTGTGGCCCGACCTGCGCCGACGAGGCTCCCTGCTGGAGGCCGACCGCATCGGCCGCGACGGACTCGCCGAACCACTCACCCCGGGCGCGCTGCTCGCCGAGGAGCGCCGCCTGTTCTACGTCGCCGCCACCCGCGCAAGCGAGCGCCTCGTCGTCACCGCCGTGAAGACGCCCGCCGACGACGGCGACCAGCCCTCCCGCTTCCTCACCGAACTCGGCGTCGAACCCCAGGACGTCACCGGCCGCCCCCGCCGCCCCCTGTCGGTCCCCGCGCTCGTCGCCGAACTGCGCGCGACGACGGTCGACCCGCGCGCCTCCGACGCTCTCAGGGAGGCCGCCGCGCGCCGCCTCGCCCGCCTGGCCGCGCTCGCCGACGAGGACGGCCGCCCGCTGGTCCCCGCCGCCCACCCGTACCGCTGGTGGGGCATGTGGGACCGCACCGAGAGCAAGGTCCCGCTGCGCGACCGCGACCAGCCCGTCGTCCTGTCCGGCAGCGCCCTCGACCAGCTCGCCAACACCTGCGCCCTCCAGTGGTTCCTCGGCCGCGAGGTCAAGGCCGACGCACCCGCGACCGCCGCCCAGGGCTTCGGCAACGTCGTCCACGTCCTCGCCGACGAGGTCGCCTCCGGACGGACCCCCGCCGACCTCGACGTCCTCATGGAGCGCCTCGACTCCGTATGGAACGCGCTCGCCTTCGACGCGCCCTGGAAGTCCGACCAGGAGAAGCACAACGCGCGCGTGGCGCTCGAACGCTTCCTGAAGTGGCACGTGCTCGACCGCGCGGGACGCACGCCCGTGGCGAGCGAGCACGACTTCGACGTCACCCTCGAAGCGGGCGAGTACGAGGTGCGCATCCGCGGCCAGATGGACCGCGTCGAGACCGACACCGACGGCCGCGCGTACGTCGTCGACTTCAAGACCGGCAAGCAGGCGCCCACCTCCGCCGAGGTCGCCCGCCACCCCCAGCTCGCCGTCTACCAGCTCGCCGTGCGCGAGGGCGCCGTCGACGAGGTCTTCGACGGTGTACGGCCCGAGGCGGGCGGCGCGGAACTCGTCCAGCTCCGCCAGGGCGCCGCCCGGCGCGACGGCGGCGACACGCTGCCCAAGGTGCAGGCGCAGGAGCCGCTGTCCGGCGAGTGGGTCGGCGACCTGCTCGCCACGGCCGCGGGCAAGGTCCTCGACGAACGCTTCACCCCCGACGCCGGCCAGCACTGCACCCACTGCGCGTTCCGGGCGTCGTGCAGCGCGCGGCCGGAGGGGCGGCACGTGGTGGAGTGAGCGCACCTCAGGTGAGCGCACCCCATGTGACCGACCCCACCACCCCTCCCACCTGCTCATCTCCCGCCCCACCCGTCGATTTGTCCTCCGTTGTCAGTGCCGCCCACTAGCCTTCCCCGCATGTCCTCCCGCATCACCGACCCCGAGCAGCTCAAAGAGCTCCTCGGCATCCCCTTCACCCCGGAGCAGACGGCCTGCATCACGGCGCCGCCCGCCCCGCAGGTGATCGTGGCCGGGGCGGGGTCGGGCAAGACGACCGTGATGGCCGCGCGCGTGGTGTGGCTGGTCGGCACCGGACAGGTCGCCCCGGAGCAGGTCCTCGGCCTGACGTTCACCAACAAGGCGGCCGGGGAACTCGCCGAACGCGTCCGCAAGGCACTGGTCAAGGCGGGCGTCACCGACCCCGACCCGGTCGACCCCGACAACCCCCCGGGCGAGCCGGTCATCTCGACGTACCACTCCTTCGCGGGCCGCCTGCTCACCGACCACGGCCTGCGCCTCGGCCTGGAGCCGACGTCCCGCCTGCTCGCCGACGCGACCCGCTTCCAGCTCGCCGCGCGCGTCCTGCGCGAGGCCCCGGGCCCCTACCCGGCGCTCACCCGCTCCTTCGCCGACCTGACCGCCGACCTCCTCACGCTGGACGCCGAACTCGCCGAACACCTGGTGGACCCGGACGACCTGCGCGCGTGGGACGCCGACCTGCTGACGGCCCTGGACGGCGTGAAGCTCAGCAACGCCGACCTGCGCAAGGTCCCCGAGACGGCCGCCGCCCGCCGCGACCTCGCCGGACTGGTCCGCCGCTACCGCACCGCCAAACGCGACCGCGACCTCCTCGACTTCGGCGACCAGATCGCCCTCTCCGCGCGCCTCGCCGGCGTCCCCGAGGTCGGCCGGATCCTGCGCGAGGAGTTCAAGGTGGTCCTCCTGGACGAGTACCAGGACACCTCCGTCGCCCAGCGCATCCTCCTCGCGGGCCTCTTCGGCGGCGGCACCGGCCACCCCGTCACCGCCGTCGGCGACCCCTGCCAGGCCATCTACGGCTGGCGCGGCGCCTCCGTCGCCAACCTCGACGACTTCCCCGAACACTTCGCGCACGCGGACGGCCGCCCCGCCACCCGCCAGGCGCTCAGCGAGAACCGCCGCAGCGGCGGACGCCTCCTCGACCTCGCCAACGGCCTCGCCGAGCCCCTGCGCGCCATGCACGCGGGCGTGGAGGCCCTGCGCCCGGCCCCCGGCGCCGAACGTGACGGCACGGTCCGCTGCGCCCTCCTGCGCACCCACGCCGAGGAGACCGACTGGATCGCCGACTCCATCGCCCACCTCGTGAACACCGGCAAGGCCCCCGGTGAGATCGCCGTCCTGTGCCGTACGGCGACCGACTTCGCCGAGATCCAGGGCGCCCTCGTCGCGCGGGACGTCCCCGTCGAGGTCGTCGGCCTCTCCGGACTGCTGCACCTCCCCGAGGTCGCCGACCTCGTCGCCGTCTGCGAGGTCCTCCAGGACCCCGGCGCCAACGCCTCCCTGGTCCGCCTCCTCACCGGCCCCCGCTGGCGCGTCGGCGCCCGCGACCTCGCTCTTCTGGGCCGCCGCGCCCGGCGCCTTGTCACCCACGCGCGCGTGGACGACGACGGCGACCCCGACCGGCGCCTCGCCGCCGCCGTCGAGGGCACCGACCCGGCCGAGGTGATATCGCTCGCGGACGCCCTGGACACGTTCCTGGACGGCACCGGGGACGACGACGGCCTGCCGTTCTCGCCGGACGCGCGCGTGCGCTTCGCCTACCTCGCCACCGAACTGCGCGACCTGCGCCGCTCCCTGTCCGACCCGCTGATGGACGTCCTGCACCGCGTCCTCGCCGTCACCGGCCTGGAGGTCGAACTGTCGGCGTCCCCGCACGCGCTCGCCGCACGCCGCCGCGAGACCCTGTCGAACTTCCTCGACGTCGCCGCCTCCTTCACCGCCCACGACGGCCAGGCCACCCTCCTCGCCTTCCTCGCCTTCCTGCGCACCGCCGCCCAGTACGAGAAGGGCCTCGACAACGCCCTCCCCGGCGGCGAGAACACCGTCAAGGTCCTCACCGCGCACAAGTCCAAGGGCCTGGAGTGGGACGTCGTCGTCGTCCCCGGGCTCGTCGACGGCACCTTCCCCAGCGCCAAGGGCCGCGAGAAGTGGACCGCCCAGGCCAAGGTCCTGCCGCACGCCCTGCGCGGGGACGCCGACACCCTCCCGGACGTCACCGGCTGGGACGCCAAGGGCATGAAGGCGTTCCACGAGGACATGAAGGACCACCAGCACACCGAGGAACTCCGCCTCGGCTACGTCACCTTCACGCGCCCGCGCAGCCTCCTGCTGGGCTCCGGCCACTGGTGGGGCCCCACCCAGAAGAAACCCCGCGGCCCCTCCGGCTTCCTGACCGCCCTGTACGACCACTGCGCCGCCGGACACGGCGAGATCGAGGCGTGGGCCGACGCCCCCGAGGACGGCGAGGAGAACCCCACCCTCCAGGACACCACCGCCGACCACGCCTGGCCGCTCCCCCTCGACGACACGGCCCTGCGCCGCCGCCGCGCCGCCGCCGACACGGTCCTCACCCACCTGGACAACCCCACCGCCCTCCACGACCCCCACGCCCACGAGGACCCCGACTGGCCCCCGCCGCCGGACGACGACGACCCCTACGACCCCCGGTACGACGATCCGGACCCGTACGACGAAACGGCCGCGTACGACGAAACGGCCCCGTACGACGCCCCCCACACCCCCCACCCCGCCCCCACCGTCCCCCACCAGACCACCCCCCTCACCCCGGAGGACGCCCGCACGATCGCCTCCTGGGACCGCGACCTCGACGCCCTCACCGGCGAACTCCTGCGCGCGCGCAGGGCCGTCACCGACGTCCCCCTCCCGGCCGTCCTCACCGCCTCCCAGGTCATGCGCCTCGCCGAGGACCCCGACGGCCTCGCGCAGGAACTGGCCCGCCCCATGCCGCAGCCGCCGAAACCGGCCGCGCGCAGGGGAACGCGCTTCCACGCCTGGGTGGAGGCCCGCTGGGAGGCGCTCACCCTGCCCCTGCTGGAGCCCGAGGACCTGCCCGGCACCGAGGACGCGGAGATCGACGACGAACGAGACCTGGAGGAGCTGAAGGAGGCGTTCGAGCGCACCGCGTACGCACACCGCACGCCCCACCGCGTGGAGGCCCCCTTCCAGCTCTCCCTCGCGGGCCGCGTCGTACGGGGCCGTATCGACGCCGTCTACAAGGAGGGCGACGGCGCGACGGCGTCGTACGAGATCGTCGACTGGAAGACCCACCGGGAGCGGACCGCCGACCCCCTCCAGCTCGCGCTGTACCGGCTCGCGTGGGCCGAGCAGGAGGGCGTGCCCGTGGAATCCGTCACAGCGGCGTTCCTCTATGTGAGGACCGGAGACGTCGTCCGGCCCCCCGAGCTGCCCGGAAGGGCCGCTCTGGAGCGGATTCTGCGGGGTGCGAAGGCCACCGGGGAGCCCCTGGCGGAGGTCCGGGCGCCCGGCGACGATGTCGGTGCGGCCGGATAGGCTCGTGGACATGAGCCAGCCCATTGACAGCGCCGTCAGTGATGTCAGCGCCGTCCGCGCGTACATCGAGGAGCACCGGGCCGCCTTCCTCGGCGACCTCGCCGAGTGGCTGCGCATCCCCTCGGTCTCCGCCCAGCCGGAGCACGCCCCCGACGTCCGCCGCAGCGCCGACTGGCTCGCCGCGCAGCTCACCACGACCGGCTTCCCGGTCGTCGAGGTCTGGCCCACCCCCGGCGCCCCCGCCGTCTACGCGGAGTGGCCCGCGGGCGACCCCCAGGCCCCCACCGTCCTCGTCTACGGCCACCACGACGTGCAGCCCGCCGCCCGCGAGGACGGCTGGGACACCGACCCCTTCGACCCCGTCGTCCGCGAGAACCGCCTCTACGCGCGCGGGGCGGCCGACGACAAGGGACAGGTGTTCTTCCACACCCTGGGCGTGCGCGCCCACCTCGCCGCCACCGGCCGCACGGCCCCGGCCGTCCACCTGAAGCTGCTGATCGAGGGCGAGGAGGAGTCCAGCTCCCCGAACTTCCGCGCCCTCGTCGAGGCCAACGCCGGCCGGCTCGCCGCCGACGCGGTGATCGTCTCCGACACCGGCATGTGGGCCGAGGACACCCCCACGGTCTGCACCGGCATGCGCGGCCTCACCGACTGCGAGATCCGCCTGCACGGCCCCGACCAGGACATCCACTCCGGCTCCTTCGGCGGCGCCGTCCCCAACCCGGCCACCGAGATCGCCCGCCTCGTCGCCGCCCTGCACGACGAGCACGCGCGCGTGGCGATCCCCGGCTTCTACGACGGCGTCGTCGACCTCACCGACGAGGAGCGTGCCCTCTTCGCCGAGCTGCCCTTCGACGAGGAGCGCTGGCTGCACACCGCGCACTCGTACGCCGCTCAGGGCGAGGCCGGCTACAGCACCCTGGAGCGCGTCTGGGCGCGGCCCACCGCCGAGGTCAACGGCATCGGCGGCGGCTACCAGGGCGCCGGCAGCAAGACGATCGTCCCCGCCTCCGCGTTCGTGAAGCTGTCGTTCCGGCTCGTCGCGGGACAGGACCCCGACACCGTCGAGAAGGCCGTCCGCGCGTGGGTCGCCGGTCAGGTGCCCGCCGGGATCCGCTGCGAGATCGACTTCAGCCCCGCCACGCGCCCGTGCCTGACCCCGCTCGGTCACCCCGCGCTCCAGTCCGTCGTCCGCGCCATGGGACGCGCCTTCGAGCAACCCGTCCGCTTCACGCGCGAGGGCGGCTCCGGGCCCGCCGCCGACCTCCAGGAGGTCCTCGGCGCCCCGGTGCTGTTCCTGGGCATCTCCGTCCCCTCCGACGGCTGGCACGCGCCGAACGAGAAGGTCGAACTCGACCTGCTCCTCAAGGGCGCCGAGACCACCGCCCACCTCTGGGACGACCTCGCGCGCACCTGGCGCCATGCGCCCTGACACCCGACCGCACCCGCCCCTGCCGTACGTCCCGCCGAACCAACCGCTGCACCGGGGGAGTTGGAAGTACCCGTGACCACCTGGACCGACCCGAACGCCGACCGGCCCGTGTCGCTCACCGCACCCAGCGGCATCGACCGCGCCGCCCACCACCGGCTCGACGAGGCGTGGCTCGCCGCGGCGTGGAGCCACCCCACCACCCGCTGTTTCGTGGTCTCCGACGGACAGGTCCTCATCGACGAGACGCCCGACGGCCGGACCGAACTCGTCATGACGCCCTCCTTCGAGGCACCGCTCACCGAGGCGCACCGCTACTTCCTGGGCGCCGACGAGGACGGCGTCAGCTACTTCGCCCTCCAGAAGGACGCCCTGCCCGGCCGCATCGACCAGTCCGCGCGCCCCGCGGGCCTGCGCGAGGCCGGCCTGCTGCTGTCCGCACGCGACGTCGGCCTGATGGTCCACGCGGTCGGCCTGGAGAACTGGCAGCGCACCCACCGTTTCTGCTCCCGCTGCGGCGAACGCACCGTCATCGCCGCCGCGGGTCACATCCGCCGCTGCCCGGCCTGCGGCGCGGAGCACTACCCGCGCACCGACCCGGCCGTGATCATGGCCGTCACGGACGACGAGGACCGCCTCCTGCTCGGCCGCCAGGTCCACTGGCCCGAAGGGCGCTTCTCGACGCTCGCCGGGTTCGTCGAGCCCGGCGAGTCCATCGAGACCTCCGTGCGCCGCGAGGTCTTCGAGGAGGTCGGCGTCACCGTCGGCCGCGTCGAGTACGTCGCCAGCCAGCCCTGGCCCTTCCCGTCCAGCCTGATGCTCGGCTTCCTCGCGCGCGCCACGTCCACCGACATCGACGTCGACGGCGACGAGATCCACGAGGCCCGCTGGTTCTCCCGCGACGAGCTGTGCGCCGCCTTCGAGTCCGGCGAGGTCCTGCCGCCCTACGGCATCTCCATCGCCGCCCGCCTGATCGAACTCTGGTACGGCAAGCCCCTGCCGACCCGCAACTTCATCTGAGCGCGCGAAGACACGGAGAAGAACACAAAAGAGGGGCGGCCCCGACGAACCGGGACCGCCCCTCTCGCGCGTCCGCGCCTACGCGCCGACCTTCTGCTTGACCTGCGCCAACGACGGGTTCGTCAGCGTCGAACCGTCCGGGAACAGCACGGTCGGCACCGTCTGGTTCCCGCCGTTCGCCTTCTCGACGAAGGCCGCGGAATCCGGGTCGTGCTCGATGTTGATCTCCGTGTACGCGATGCCCTCGCGGTCCATCTGCTTCTTCAACCGCTGGCAGTAGCCGCACCACGTGGTGCTGTACATCGTCACAGTGCCCGGCATGTCTCTCGCGCTCCTTCGGCGGGTCGGGGAAGTCTGCTCGCAGAGGGGGAACGTACGTGAATCCCTGACCATTCCCGTCCCCGAGGTCACCCGGACGTGACACCCGACGCACTTGTACGACAATCGGGCCCCGCCTGTGGATAACTTTCTCGCCCGTCTCCGGAGACCTGGCAGCATGGCGGTGTGACAGCAGCAACGCACTCCCCTCTCTTCCCGCAGGCACCGGACTCTGCCGACGCGGTGCTCGAAGGGCTCGACCCCGAGCAGCGCGAGGTGGCGACCACCCTGCGCGGCCCGGTGTGCGTGCTGGCCGGCGCCGGCACGGGCAAGACCAGGGCGATCACCCACCGCATCGCCTACGGGGTCCGCGCGGGCATCCTCCAGCCCTCCAGCGTCCTCGCCGTCACGTTCACCAACCGCGCGGCGGGCGAGATGCGCGGCCGGCTGCGCCAGCTCGGCGCCCAGGGCGTCCAGGCGCGGACGTTCCACTCCGCCGCCCTGCGCCAGCTCCAGTACTTCTGGCCGAAAGCGATCGGCGGCGCCCTGCCTCGCCTCGTCGACCGCAAGTTCCAGCTCGTCGCCGACGCCGCCCTCTCCTGCGGACTGCGCCTCGACCGGGGCGAACTGCGGGACGCCACGGCCGAGATCGAGTGGTCCAAGGTCACCCAGACCGTCCCCGCCGACTACGCGCCGGCCGTCGCCAAGGCGGGCCGCGACGCCCCCCGCGACCCCGCCGAACTCGCCCAGGTGTACGCCGCCTACGAGAACCTCAAGCGCGAGCGCGGCGTCATCGACTTCGAGGACGTCCTGCTGCTGACCGTCGCCGTCCTCCAGGACCGCCGGGACATCGCCGACCAGGTCCGCGCCCAGTACCAGCACTTCGTGGTCGACGAGTACCAGGACGTCAGCCCCCTGCAACAGCGCCTCCTGGAGCTGTGGCTCGGTGACCGCGACGACCTGTGCGTGGTCGGCGACGCCAGCCAGACCATCTACTCCTTCACCGGCGCCACCCCCGACCACCTCCTCGACTTCCGCACCCGCCACCCCGGCGCGACCGTCGTCAAACTGGTCCGCGACTACCGCTCCACCCCCCAGGTCGTCCACCTCGCCAACGGCCTCCTCGCCCAGGCCAGCGGCCGGGCCGCCGACCACCGGCTCGAACTCGTCTCCCAGCGCGCCCCCGGACCCGAACCGGCCTACACCGAGTACGCGGACGAACCCGACGAGGCCGAGGGCGCCGCCCGCCGCATCCGCGAGCTGCTCACGGCCGGTGTCCCCGCCGCCGAGATCGCGATCCTGTTCCGCACCAACTCCCAGTCCGAGACGTACGAACAGGCCCTCGCCGACGCCGGCATCCCCTACCAGCTGCGCGGCGCCGAGCGGTTCTTCGACCGGCCCGAGGTCCGCAAGGCGACCGCCTCCCTGCGCGCCGCCGCCCGCTTCGGGGGCAACGACTCCGCGCTGGACGACGTCGTGGACCTGCCCTCGCAGGTGCGTGCCGTCCTCTCCGGCGAAGGGTGGACGACAACGCCCCCGGCGGGCTCCGGGGCCGTCAGAGAGCGCTGGGAGTCCCTCGCCGCCCTGGTCCACCTCGCCCGCGACTTCACCGCCGCCAAGCAGGACGCCACGCTCGCCGACCTGGTCGCCGAACTCGACGAGCGCATGAACGCCCAGCACGCCCCGACCGTCCAGGGCGTCACCCTCGCCTCCCTGCACTCCGCCAAGGGCCTGGAGTGGGACGTCGTCTTCCTGGTCGGCGTCGCCGAGGGCATGATGCCGATCACCTACGCCCGCACCGACGAGCAGGTCGAGGAGGAACGGCGGCTGCTCTACGTCGGCGTGACCCGCGCGCGCGAACGGCTCCACGTCTCCTGGGCGCTCGCCCGCTCGCCCGGAGGCCGCGCCAGCCGCCGCCCCTCCCGCTTCCTCGACGGCCTGCGCCCCGGCTCCGGCAGCGCGGCGGGCCGTACGGCCGCCTCGGGCGCCTCCGGGGGCGTCGAGCGCGGCACCCTGAAGGCCGCGGCGGGCCGGGCGGGCGCCCTCGGCCCGTCTCCCCGCCGCCAGCGCACGCCGGCGCGCTGCCGGATCTGCGGGCGCACATTGACCGACGGCGGCGAGCTGAAGCTCCTGCGGTGCGACGACTGCCCCTCCGACATGGACGAGGGCCTCTACGAGCGGCTGCGCGCCTGGCGAGAGGTCCAGGCCAAGCACACCGGACAGCCCGCTTTCTGCGTCTTCACCGACAAGACGCTGGTCGCCATCGCGGAGGCCGCCCCCGAGGAGCCGGGCGATCTCGCGCGCATCCCCGGCGTCGGCCAGCGCAAGCTCAACCGGTACGGCACCGATGTGCTGGCCATCTGCGCAGGTCAGGACTGCGTGGGAGAGGAAGGGGAGGGCTGATGCGAAGTCGTCGAAAAAATAGTTTGCGCATGCCCCGGCAATCCCCATAGGTTCTTAGACACCGGGGACGGCGGCCTTCTCGAAGGCCCCTGATCCGTGTTGTACTTGCGTATCCGCCGGACCGGTTTCATCCCCGGTCCTTGAGACGCCGAGAGGAGGCGATTCCAGTGATCATCAACAAGACCCGCTTCACCAGCACCGTCAAACTGACCGATCCCTCGGTCGTCTCCGTGTGCATCCTCGGCGCCTCGAACCCGGGCACCGGTCTGTCCGGCCTCCGCGCCGGCCGGTCCGAGTCGCTCTCCGTCGCCCCCGCGAGTGTTCCCACCCGCGACGAGCGACCGATGAAGGCACTGGAAGCAGTAGAGGCAAAGGCCCTGTCCTATGCCTTTGCGGCAGCCGGTGCCGGAAACCCGAAGCAGACGACGCAGCACCACCAGATGTGGGCCTTCCGCGGGCCAGATCCCTGGAGTGATCCAGCCTGATCGACGATCAGGCCGGCGCCTTCAGGGCCGCGGAACCCCATCCGGGATCCGCGGCCCTTCTGTTTGTCCCCACACCGGGGACGGGCAGCCGAAGGAGCCTCGGGACGACAAGCCGACACCGGCCCAACAGGGCCGGTCCGACAGACGAGGAAGACGAAACCGTGCAACTCGAAGCGCACGAAACGTCCGTACCGCCTTCCGAAACGATCCCCCCGCCCGGTCTCCAGGAGGACCCCGCCTTGACTCCCCTCACCGCGCTCACCGCGCTCACCGCGCTCACCGCGCTCGACGACGCCATCGAGAACCTCGGCGTACCCGTTCCCTGCCGCTCCTACGACCCGGAGGTCTTCTTCGCCGAGTCTCCCGCGGACGTGGAGTACGCGAAGTCCCTCTGCCGTACCTGCCCCCTGATGGAGGCGTGCCTCGCCGGGGCGAAGGAGCGGCGTGAGCCCTGGGGTGTCTGGGGTGGCGAGCTGTTCGTGCAGGGTGTCGTGGTCGCCCGCAAGCGGCCTCGTGGCCGTCCGCGCAAGAACCCGGTCTCAGCATGAACATCACCGGAACCATCGACCGCCCCCTCACGCACGACCCCCAGAAGCAGGCCCCGATGAAGCCGTCCGCCAGTGAGCCCGTGGGCTCCGCGAACACAGACGTCATTACCAGCGGCGCGAACGACTCGCGCCAGAACAGGAACCGAGAGATGCAACTCATCCCAGAAGCCTTGGCTCGTGCGCATATGCATGAGCGCATGCAGGAGGCCGAGCGGGAGCGGCTGGCCGTTCGTGTGGTCGCCGCGCGCCGGATGCAGCGTCGTGCGGAGCGGGCCTCGCGGCGCGCTCGGCGGGCGCTCGCCATGGCCGTCATGCAGTAAGGCGTACGCACCGTACGACTGAGGTTGTTCGTGGGGCCGGTCCGGTTTCGGGCCGGCCCCTTGTGGTGTGTGGATGAGGGGGTGCCAGAATCTGCGGGCTATTGAAGGGCGGTTGGATTCGGCTCGGTGGTGAAGCCGGGGAGCCACTCCTCCAGTTCCTCGCGCAGGCGGACCGTCGCGTTCAGCTGGCACAGGATGCCGATCGTGCTGAGGGTGACGCGGTGGATCAGGAGGTACGACGGGGGGAGGTTCAGCTGCTTGCCGAGTTGGTGTGCCGGTGAGCGGGGATCGGCGATGCGGGCCGCCTGGGTGCGGATCCAGGAGCGGGTGAACGTGAACTCCTCGGCCTGGACCGGCTCGATGATGGGGAGCAGGTAGTCGAGGATCGCGTCGGGGTCCAGGTCGATGGAGTCCTTGACGAAGCCCTCCGTACGCAGGTGCTCGTAGACCGCGCCCGCGTCACCCGCCAGGGTCATGCGCAGCGCCTCGCCTATCGGCCGGGGCAGCCCCCCGGGCAGCCGGTCGACGGTGCCGAAGTCCAGGACGCCCAGGCGCCAGCCGTCGCCGTCCGGGACCAGGCGGAAGTTGCCGGGGTGCGGGTCGGCGTGCAGCAGGCCCGTGCGCGCGGGGCCCGAGAAGAAGAACCGGGCGAGAAGCTGACCGGCCCGGTCGCGCTGCTCCGCCGTACCCCCCGAGATCACCTCGGACAGCGGCACGCCCTCGATCCACTCGGTGATCAGGACCTGGTCGGACTGGTGGACCACAGTGGGTACGACGATGTCGGGGTCGTCGGTGAACTCCTGCGCGTGCGCGCGCTGGGCGGTCGCCTCCAGGGCGTAGTCCAGTTCCTCGGAGACGCGGTCGCGCAACTCGGTGATCAGCGGCTTGACGTCCATGCCCGGCACCAGGGGGCCGAGGAGACGGGCGAAGCGGCTGAGCTGGTTCAGGTCGGAGAGCAGGGCCTCGCCCGCGCCCGGGTACTGGACCTTGACCGCGACGTCACGGCCGTCCCGCCACACCGCGCGGTGTACCTGGCCGATCGACGCGGCAGCCGCCGGCTTGTCGTCGAACTCCAGGAACAGGTCCTGCCAGTTCGCGCCCAGGTGTTCCGCCAGCACCGCGTGCACCGTGCGGACCGGCATCGGCGGGGCCGCCTCCTGGAGCTTCGTCAGGGCCGCGCGGTAGGGGCCCGCGACGTCCTCGGGGAGCGCCGCCTCGAAGACCGACAGGGCCTGGCCGAACTTCATCGCGCCGCCCTTCAGCTCGCCGAGGACCTTGAAGAGCTGGTCGGCCGTGCGCTGTTGCAGCTCGCGGCCGACGATCTCCGCCGACTCGCCCACGATCCTCTTGCCCAGGCCCCAGGTGGCCCGGCCGGCGATGCCGAGCGGGAGCGCGGCGAGCTTGGCGGTGCGGGTGACCGCCTTGCGGGGAAGATCAGACATGCGCCCTCCAAGTACCCACCGGCCGCGCCGCGTTCGCCGGACGGAGTGACTCTTTCGAATGCCGTTGCCCAGCCATTGTCTCGTGCGCCCCCGCGTCCTCCACGGGGTGTTCCTCAACAGAGGGAGAAGCTTCGGCAAGAAGGACCCGGGAGGGCCCTTCGGGGTTCCCGGTGACGGCCGCTCCGCACGCGCACTCCGGGTGCGCCTCGATCGTCCTCGCCCGCCACTGGAGCGCCGGGGTCGAGATCTCCCAGCGGGTGCTGTGGGCCGGTGCGGTCTGGCCGTCGAGGAACGCCAGGGCGTGGCCGGCGGCGAGGCCCGCGACCGTGGTGGCCAGGGCGAGGTCGCAGGGGAGGGTGGGGCGGCGATGGCCCGAGCGCCACTGGGCGAGGAGGCGCAGCCACGCCGGGTCGGCGTCGCACCGGGACTGCTGGAGGCAGCCCGCGCAGGCCGTCTCGCCGGGGAGGACGAGAGGGCCGACCATGCCCGTCGCCTCCACCACCCCGGCGTACAGGTGCGGGGTGCCCGAGGCGATCAGGGGTTCGGCGGCGGCCGGGTCCGGCGCGTACACGCCGACGTCGTCGCGCGGGGC
Source organism: Streptomyces saintjeani (assembly GCF_055409605.1). Lineage (NCBI taxonomy): Bacteria > Bacillati > Actinomycetota > Actinomycetes > Kitasatosporales > Streptomycetaceae > Streptomyces > Streptomyces saintjeani. Next base: position 6,199,307 of record NZ_CP189624.1, read on the forward strand.
CAGGATCACCAGGCCGAAGCCCGGCTCGAGGCCGGGTTCGCGGGACGGCGGACGGTCGGGGGACGCCGCACGCACCGCACGCCGGGCCGCGTCGCGGCGGGGCTCGCCGATCGCGCCTGCGGGCAGGCCGCCCGGCGCCACGTCACCCGGCTCCACCCGGCCCTCGTCGGACACCTCGACCGTGCCGACGCCCGCCCCCGACAGCAGCGCGGCCAGCACCGCGCCGACCCTGCCCGCGCCCCGCACCCGCACCCGCGCACGGCGCCGGGCCGCCAGCAGCCGCATCGCCTCGCCGGGCTCCGGGGTGAGCAGCGACAGCGCGGCCAGGTCCGGGCCCAGCCGCTCCAGGGCCTCGCCCCGGCGCCGCAGCGCGTCCGCCTCCGGCCCGCCCCCGCGCGCGTCGTCCAGCAGCCCCGCCCCGGCCAGCCCCCGCACCAGCCCGTCCACATGCCCTTCCGGCAGGTCCCGCCTCCGCGCCTCCTCCCGCAGCAGCGGCAGCCCCCGCGTGCCGTCCAGCAGATCGAGGAACCCTTGCGTGGCGCTGTCCAGCGGCCCCAGCGTCAGCGCGTGCGCCGGAGTCATCCCGAACTGCACGGTGCTCAGATCCCGCCACCCGCGCCGCAACGCCGGCTTCACCCTCGGATGCACAGCCACCACCCCCGTCGTCGTCATGGCCCCACGGCCTCGAACCCGGGCCGCACGACCCGGAGAACCCCGGAGCGCGCGCCCCGGCGGACCACCCCGGGCCCCACGCCCCGAACCCTCGGAACCACGGCCCCGGAGCCCGGCGCGCACAGGTCCCGGCTCCTCGCCGGAGCCCTCGCCCCGGCCGTCACCCTCAGCATGCCCACCCCCACGAAAACCCGCCGAAAGTTATCCACAGGTACCGGCATCAGTCGTACAAGTCGGCCGCTCGGGGCACCCGGATGCCACGGGAACGACACCGAACCGTCCCGGAGTCAAGACTTCTTCCGTGTGCAGCGGGTAACGTCAGGGCGTGTCCGCCGACCCATTGCACGCCGGAACATCACAGCGCAGCACGACGAATCCGCCGCAGAGCGGCTCGAAGGCGAGTGCGATCGAGGTCCGCAGGAGCGCCCGGCGCCGCCGGACGGTCTCCGCGTACCGCGAGGGCGACCGCACCGTCGTGCTCATCCCTGCCCGGATGTCCGAGGCCGAGGAGCAGCGCTGGGTGACTGTCATGCTCGCCAAGCTGGCCGCCCAGGAGAGCAAACGGGTCCTCGGTGACACCGAGCTCTCCGAGCGCGCGCAGCGGCTGTCCGCGCAGTACTTCGACGGGCGCGCGCGGCCCAGCTCGGTGCGGTGGGTGACCAACCAGAACACCCGCTGGGGCTCGTGCACGCCCGCGGAGGGCAGCATCCGGCTCTCGCACCGGCTGAAGGGGATGCCGGAGTACGTCATCGACTACGTCCTCCTGCACGAGCTGGCGCATCTCCTCGTACCCGGCCACGGGCCCGACTTCTGGCGGCTGCTGGAGGCGTACCCGCGCACCGAACGCGCGCGCGGGTACCTGGAGGGCGTCGTCTCCGCCGACCGGCTCCCGCATCTGCCGGGCGCGCGCGGGGAGTGACGCGGGGCGCGTGCCGTGTACCGGGTCTGTACCGACTTCCTGCGATGTCAGAGCCAGCGGTTAGCCTGGCGCGAACGAACTCGCATTCGGGAGTGGGGGACGGTCGTTGCACATGCCCAGGGAATTCCAACGCGGCCACAAGGCCAAGGTCGGCGATCTGACGGCGGGCACGGATCTGTACGTGGGGGTACAGATCTCGGCGCCGGGCCTGGCCTTCGACATCAGCTGCTTCGGACTGGACGCCGACGAACGGCTCTCGGACGACCGGTACTTCGTCTTCTTCAACCAGCCGAAGTCCCCCGAGGAGTCCATCCAGCTCCTCGGTGCGCAGGCCGGGGACACGGAATCCTTCCGGGTGACCCTGGACCGTGTCCCGCCGCAGATCCAGAAGCTGTCCTTCACCGCGACGATCGACGGCGACGGCCGGATGTCGCAGATCGCCCCCGGCTACCTGAGGATCGTCGCCGGCGGCGAGGAGGTCGCGCGGTACGCCTTCGACGGCTCGGAGTTCTCCACCGAACGCGCGGTGATGCTCGGCGACTTCTACCTCAAGGACGTCTGGCGGTTCGCGGCGGTCGGCCAGGGCTTCGACGGCGGCCTCGACGCGCTGCTGAAGAACTTCGGCGGCGAGGTCGCGGAGGAGGAACCGCACCCGGCGCCCGAGCCCCCGGCCGAGACCTCAGCCCCGGCCCCCGCCTTCGCCCCACCGGCCTTCGCACCCCCGGCGGCCCCCGCAGCACCGACGGCCCCGACGACGGCCGCCGTACCGCCACAGGCCCCCGCCCCGGCGCCCGCGGCCCAGCCCTCGTTCGGCGCCCCGGCCCTCACCACACCCCCACCGGCCCCCGCCCCCGCCTTCGCCCCCCACGCCGCCCCCACCATCGCCGCCGGCCTCCACACACCACCCGCCAGCACGGTCCCGCCGCCACCCACCCCCACGGCCCCCGCACCCCAGGGCGGCCCGTTCACCCCTCCGGGGACGACGCCTCCCGGCGCTCCTTTCGGCACCCCGGGTACGACACCCCCGGGAGCGCCTTTCGGCCAGCCCGGTACGACGCCTCCCGGTGCCCCCTTCGGCACCCCCGGCACAACACCCCCCGGCGTCCCCTTCGGCACCACCCCACCCCCCGGCGCCCCCTTCGGCGCCATCACCTCTCTCGCCCCGGTACCCCCCGAAGCCGGCCTCCGCGCAGTCCTCACCAAGTACGCCGAGGCCCCCGTGGGCGACCGCTGGACCGAGCAGAACCCGGAGCTCGTGCGGGCGACCCTCACCAAGGGCGCCAACATCCTCGCCAAACAGGGCAGCATGGTCGCCTACCAGGGCGACATCGACTTCGCCCACAAGGGTTCAGGACTCCTCGGCAAGCTGACGGGACAGCTCACCGGCCAGGGCATGAGCCTCATGCGCTGCTCCGGCGACGGCGAGGTGTTCCTCGCGGACGAGGCGAGCCGCCTCTTCGTGATCCGCCTCCAGGGCGAGCAGCTCTACACGTCCGCGCGCGGGGTGCTCGCCTTCGACGAGGCCCTCGACACCGAGGTCCGCCGCATCGAGGGCGTGGGCCTGCCCGGCGGCGGCCTGTTCAGCATGCTGTTCTCCGGCACGGGCGCGGTCGTCGTCAAGACCCGCGGCGTCCCCGTCGTCCTCCCGGTCGGCCCCGCCACGTACGTCGACGGCAACGCCGTCATCGCCTGGTCCGCGGGCGCGCAGGCGGTCACCACGACCTCGCTGCGCCTGCGCCGCTCCGGGTACGCCCGGCAGAGCGCGGAGGCCGTCAACCTCCAGTTCCGGGGCGCCCCCGGCAACTTCGTCGTCGTCCAGCCCTTCGAGGTGTGAGGCAGACCGTGGACCTCCAGACACTCAACGCGCAGCAGCCCGCGACGGCCGGCGTCCGGATGAGCGTGCACAGCTCCAAGACGCTCAAGGTCACCATGGTCACCGGCCAGGACCTGTACGCGAAGGCCGGCTCGATGATCGCGTACGACGGGTACGTCCAGTTCGACGGCGCCCCCGCGACCCTGCGGCGCAACGCCGAGGAGATGGTCACCGGCGAGGGCGGGCGGCTGATGCTGTGCCGCGGCGACGGCGAGCTGTACCTCGCCGACTACGGCGGCGACGTACTCGTCCTGCATCTGAACAACGAGGCGATCTCCGTCAACGGGCCCACGCTGCTCGCCTGCGATGCCTCCCTCGATCTCAGGATCGAGCCCGTCAAGGGGCTCGCCAAGCTCTCCGGGTCCGGGCTCACGAACCTCGTCGTGCGGGGGACCGGGTGGGTCGCGCTCGTCAGCCGGGGGGTGCCGATCTCCCTCGACTGCGCGGAGCGCGAGACCTACGTCGACCCCGACGCGCTCATCGCCTGGACCGACGGGCTCGACATGAAGGCCAAGCGCACGATCAAGGCGGGCGCGCTGATCGGGCGGGGCAGCGGGGAAGCCTTCCAGGTCGGCTTCAAGGGACAGGGGTTCGTCGTCGTCCAGCCCAGCGAGGACACCGGCGACCGATTCAAGATCCGGGGCTGAGGGGAGCCACGACAGACATGCACAGCACACTCTTCGCGCACATTCCGGTGGAGTCCACCGAGCGCTACACCCTCCAGAACCCGCAGCTCCTCAAGACGGACGTCACGCGCGGGCGCGGGGCGATCCTCGCGCGGCAGGGGGCCATGGTCGCCTTCGAGGGCGACGTCCAGTTCGACAGCCAGTACCGGGACCGGGGGTGGCGCAACGTCGAGCGGATGACGGGGGAGCGGCTCGAACTCATGCGGTGCAAGGGGAGCGGGGTCGTGTATCTCGCGAACTTCGCCCAGCACCTGCACATCATGGAGGTCGGGCGGGGGATCACCGTCGACTCGTCGTCCGTGCTCGCGTTCGACGGGTCCCTCAACGTCGGGATCGTCGCGATCGACAGTGCTGTCGAGGTGGCTTCCGCCGGGGCGTACAACCTGGAACTCGCCGGGGACGGGCAGGTCGTCGTGATGACGTCCGGGGAGCCGTTGGTGCTGGAGGTCGAGCCGGGGAAGAACGTCTGCTGCGACTCCGATGCGGTGATCGCCTGGTCCACCTCGCTGCGTACGCAGTTGCAGGCGCCGACGTCGACTTCCGCTGTCTGGCGGCGGCGGGGGTCTTCCGGGGAGGGGTGGGAGATGCAGTTCTCCGGGAGCGGGCATGTGCTGGTGCAGCCGAGTGAGTTGTTGCCGCCGCAGCATGTGCGGACGTCCGGGGTGCTGGGGCAGTTCGGGGTGGGGAGCGGGGGGCTGAGCGGGAACTCGTTGGGGGGTAGCCGGAACTAGCACCTAGGGGGAAACCCCCGATGCCCACCCCGCGTGTGTAAGGGGCGGCCCGCCGGGTGGGCGCCCCTTACCGCCTTACACCGCCAGCCTTCTCCTCGTTCCCTCCAGCAGGCGTACCACCGAGTCGTCCGCCACCCCCGCCACCTCGTCGTACGCGAACCACCGCAGGTCCAGTGACTCGTCGCTGATCGACTCCACCGCGTCCGGTGGAGCCACCGCCGCGTACTGCACGTCCAAGTGCCACGCGCACGGCGTCAAGTGGCGGTCCAGGCGGACCGGGCCGCCCGGCAGGAGGGTCAGGGCCTCGATGCCGGACTCCTCGACGCCTTCGCGGAGCGCCGACGCCGCCAGGCTCGTGTCGTCCGGCTCGCAGTGGCCCCCCATCTGGAGCCACATGCGCAGCTTTTTGTGCAGGGTCAGCAGGACCCGCTCGCGCACCGGGTCGATGACCAGCGCGCTCGCCGTGATGTGGCCGTCCGCGCACGCCTTCCACATGCCGTCCGGGTGGGACGCGAGGTGGGCGAGGTAGGTGTCGCGCAGGTCCGGCTGGGCCTCGTACTCCTTGAGGACCGAGGCCGCGTCGTCGTGCAGGCTCACTCGGTGTCGTCGTCCTTGTCGGTGGAGGGCTTCTTCTTCAGGTCGGGTCCGCCTTCCGCGGCCTCGCCGAGCAGCTTGTCCAGCTCGGAGAAGTCGAGCTGCTCGCGGTGGACGAAGCCGTCCGGGTCGTCGAGGTCGGTGGCGGTGGGGAGCATGTCCGGGTGGGCCCACAGGGCGTCACGGCCGTCGACACCGCGCGCGTCCGTGAGGGACGCCCACAGGCGGGACGCGTCGCGCAGGCGCCGGGGGCGCAGCTCCAGGCCGATCAGCGTGGCGAACGTCTGCTCGGCGGGGCCGCCCGAGGCGCGACGCCGGCGCAGGGTCTCGCGCAGCGCGTCCGCCGAGGTCAGCCGGGGTTTCGCCGCCGCGTGCACCACCGCGTCGACCCAGCCCTCGACCAGTGCGAGCGCCGTCTCCAGGCGGGCCAGCGCCGCCTTCTGCTCCGGCGTGTCCTCCGGCTGGAACATGCCCTGCTGGAGCGCGTCCTGGAGCTGCTCGGGGTTCTGCGGGTCGAACTGGCCGACCACGTCCTCCAGCTTGGCCGTGTCGACCTTGATCCCGCGCGCGTAGCCGTCGACCGCGCCGAACAGATGCGACCGCAGCCACGGCACGTGCGCGAACAGCCGCTGGTGGGCCGCCTCGCGCAGCGCCAGATACAGCCGGACCTCGTCCTTCGCGACGCCCAGGTCCTTGCCGAACGTCTCGATGTTCACCGGCAGCAGCGCCGCCTTCCCGGCCGGACCCAGCGGCAGACCGATGTCCGTCGAGCCGACGACCTCGCCCGCGAGCACGCCCACGGCCTGCCCGATCTGCGTGCCGAACATGGCGCCGCCCATCGAGCGCATCATGCCGATCAGCGGGCCCGCCATGGCCTGCATCTCCTCCGGCAGGACGTCACCCATCGCCGCGCCGACGCGCTCGGCGACCGGGTCCACCAGTTCCTTCCACGCGGGCAGCGTCGCCTCGACCCACTCCGCGCGCGACCACGCCACCGCCGTACCCGCGCCGGACGGCAGGGACGTCGCGTCGTCGAGCCAGAGGTCCGCCAGGCGCACCGCCTCCTCGACCGCCGTACGCTCCGCCGCGCCCACGCTCGCGTCCTTCACGCCGTCCTGCGTGCCCTGCGCGACCGTCTGGCGGGCGATCTGCTTCGCCATGTCCCAGTTCACCGGGCCGCCCTCGTACGACAGCATCTGCCCGAGCTGCTGGAACGCGGCCCCCAGGTCACCGGGGTTCATGGAGCCGAACATCGCGGCGAACGGGTTGTCCCCGCCCGGACCGCCGAAGCCGCCGGCTCCGAGGCCGAACCCGAACGGGTTGGCCGGTCCCTGACCACCACCGCTCTGGGGGTCCTTCTTCTTGCCGTCGCCGTCCTCCGGCTCCTCCGGCGGAAGGCCGAATCCGAATGGGGTGTCACTCACGGGGTTCCTCGGCTGGTAAGGCCACCGGTCTCCCGACCGGCGGCGCGGCTGCCCTGCAACACCACCCAGCGTAGACACCCGGGCCCGATCGGGCCTCGGTGCTCCGCCGACTCGCGGCCTGCGGCAGGATGGAGCCACCTGGTACGTACGCGTCATCCGCGCCGTATGCCATGACAACCGCTGGAGACACCTGGTGAGTTCCCCAGATCCGCAGGTTCGCGCAGCGCGAAACCACTCAACCGGTGCCGCCGCGCGCGGGCCCGTCGTCGCCGTCACCGGCGCGGCGCACGGGGTGGGCGCGCTGCTGACCGAGCGGCTCGCCGCGTCCGACGAGATCAAGCAGGTCGTCGCCATCGACGAGCGGCGGGGGGAGTGCGACGACGCGACGTGGCACGTCCTCGACGTGCGTGATCCGGCGATCGCGGAGAAGCTGCGGGGGGCCGATGTCGTCGTCCACCTCGCGCTGGATCTCGATCTCGGGTCCGACGCCGCCGCCCGTACGGCGTACAACGTGCGGGGTACGCAGACCGTGCTCACCGCTGCTGCCGCCGCCGGGGTCCACCGGGTCGTGCTGTGCACCTCCGCGATGGTGTACGGCGCTCTGCCCGACAACGAGCTGCCGCTCGCCGAGGACGCGGAGCTGCGGGCCACCGCCGAGGCGACCGGGGTCGGGGATCTGCTGGAGATCGAGCGGCTCGCGCGGCGGGCGCCCCGTGCGCATCCCGGGCTCAACGTCACCGTCGTGCGGCCCGCCACGCTCGTCGGTGGCACCGACACCGCCCTCACCCGGTACTTCGAGTCCCCCCGGCTCCTCGTCGTCGCCGGGTCCCGGCCCGCCTGGCAGTTCTGCCATGTCGACGATCTCTGTACGGCTCTGGAGTACGCCGTTCTGGAGAAGGTCGAGGGGGAGCTCGCCGTCGGGTGTGACGGGTGGCTCGAACAGGAGGAGGTCGAGGAGCTGAGCGGGATTCGGCGGATGGAGCTGCCGTCCGCGGTCGCTCTTGGTGCCGCTGCTCGGCTGCATCGGATCGGCCTGACTCCGTCGCCTGCGGGAGACCTCGCCTACACCATGTATCCCTGGGTGGTCAGTGGCAGTCGTCTGCACGCGGCCGGCTGGCGGCCTCAGTGGACCAACGAGGAGGTCCTGGCTGAGCTGCTTGAGGAGGTTGCCGGGCGGCACACCGTCGTCGGGCGGCGGCTGGGGCGTAAGGACGCGACTGCGGCGGGGGCCGCGGGGGCGACGGTTGCGCTGCTGGGCGCGGCTGCTGTGGTGCGGCGGGCTCGGAAGGCTCGGCGGCGGGTCTAGTACGGCGGGTGCGGGCCGAAGTTTCTCGCCCCCGCCGCCCCTACCCGTCCCGTCCTCAAGGGGCTCCGCCCCTTGGACCCCGGGGTGGGTGGGGATCGGCCCTGAAGGGGCCCGTCCTCAAACGCCGGACGGGCTGAAAAATGCTGAGCGCTCTTTTCTCTGTCCTGCCCCGATGAGGGACCATTGGTCCATGGCTGATGTTTCTTTTGATCATCCCGGGGAAGTCGGGGCTGCTGAGCCCGTCAAGCTGGTTGCTGTTCGGGGGGAGGCGTTGTCTCTCGATGAGGTGTTTCGGGCTGTGGGGGACGATGCCGCCGGGGGGATCTCGTTGTTCGTGGGGACCGTGCGGAATCACGATGAGGGGGCCGGTGTCGAGGCGTTGGGGTACTCCTGTCATCCCAGCGCCGAAGACGAGATGCGGCGGGTCGCCGAGAAGGTCGTCGCGGAGTTCCCGGTGCGGGCGCTGGCCGCTGTGCACCGGGTGGGGGAGTTGAAGGTGGGGGATGTCGCCGTGATCGTCGCTGTGGCCTGTGCCCATCGGGCCGAGGCGTTCGCCGCCTGCCGCAAGCTCATCGACGATCTCAAGCACGAGGTGCCCATCTGGAAGCAGCAGAAGTTCTCCGACGGGACCGAGGAGTGGGTGGGGGCCTGCTGAGGCTCGGGTTGCGTAACCGGCTGCCCCGCGTGAGCGTTGTCAGTGCGGATCGTCGATCTGCTGATCAGTCAGTTCGCGGTGGCTCGTCCGGGGTCGGGAGGTCGTACATGGGGGCGCTCGCCTGGTTGGTGATCCCGCTGCTCGCGGCGGTCGGCGCGGGACTGTGGGGCAGCTGGGTCAACCGCACGCGCAAGGCCCGCAGCGACGGCCCCGAACTGGACGGGTACGCCCGTTTCCGCGCGGCGATGGAGCGGCCGATCGTGCGCGACGGCGAGTTCCGGTACGCCGGGTTCGAGGACGCACACCGGAACGTCGCCGCCCAGGACACACCCCTCGACCACGGCCCCTTCGACGAACCCCCGCTCGCCCTCGGAGCCACGGCCCCCAAAAGGGCCCACACCTGACGGGCCCTCCCTGACGATGCACTGACAGCCCCGTCCCGTACTGTCGACCCATGCCACGCCGCACAGCGACGATGCTCGCCTCGACCCTGATGCTGATCGCCCTCCTGTGCGTGGGGGTGTTCGTCAAGGTGCCGTACGCCGAGATGTCACCGGGTCCGACGGTGAACACGCTGGGGGACCACGACGGGGAGCCGGTGCTCCAGATCTCGGGGCACAAGACGTATCCGACGTCCGGGCACCTCAACATGACCACCGTCCGCGTGACCGGCGCCGACTACCGGATGAACCTCGTCGAGGCCGTGTACGGCTGGCTCGCGCACGACAACAAGGTCGTCCCGCACGACACGCTGTACCCGGACGGCAAGACGGAGGAGCAGTCCACGCAGGAGAACGCGGAGGAGTTCAGCCAGTCCCAGGAGAGCGCGAAGGTCGCCGCGCTGAAGGCGCTGAACATCCCCGTGCAGTCGTGGGTGATCGTCTCGACGGTCGTCAAGGGTTCCCCGGCGGAGGGCAAGCTGCACGCCGGGGACGTCATCAAGGACGTGGACGGGACGGCCGTGAAGGAACCCGGTGACGTCGCGAAGCTGGTGACGAAGCACAAGCCGGGCGAGGACGTCGTGTTCACGATCACCCCGGCGAAGGCGCAGGAGACCGCGCAGAAGTCCGGCAAGACCGCGACGGCCACCCAGAAGGTCACCATCAGGACGGCGGCCTCGGACGACACCGGCCAGAAGCGGGCCATCGTCGGCATCTCGGCGGGGACGGACCACACGTTCCCCTTCAGTATCGACATCAAGCTCGCGGACGTCGGCGGCCCCAGCGCCGGTCTGATGTTCTCCCTCGGGATCTACGACAAGCTCACCCCGGGGAACCTCACCGGCGGCAAGTTCGTCGCGGGGACGGGGACGATCGACGACGACGGCAAGGTCGGTCCGATCGGCGGCATCGAGCTGAAGACGGTCGGCGCGCGCGACAAGGGTGCTCAGTACTTCCTCACCCCGGCCGACAACTGCGCGGCGGCGGCGAAGGACACGCCGAGCGGCCTCACCCTCGTCAAGGTCGCGACCATCAAGGACGCGCTCGGCGCGCTGGCCGACATCAGGGAGGGCAAGACCGACGCCCTGCCCAAGTGCACGACCAAGGGCTGACGGCCAATAACTGACGGAGGGTGCCCTCTGCCAAGAAGGGCACCCTCACCGTCGTAGAGATAGAGAAGTCAGTCCTCGAACGTCGCCGACAGGGCCTCCGCGAGGCCCGGGACCAGGGCACCCCCCGTGAGGACCTCCGTCGCGGCGTCCTTCTCGCGCAGGCGCAGCGCCGAGTCGCGGGTGCCGTCGCGCAGGACCGCGACGGTCATGCGGACCTCCTGGCGGTCGGGGTGGGCGGCGACCCACTGCGCGAGCTTCTTCTCGTTCAGGTTGGACGGGACCTGGGCCTCGGCGGACGGCGGGAGCATCAGGCGTTCGACGGTCAGCGCGCAGCCGGTGACCGCGGCCGGCCAGGCGATCGTGGCGAGGAACTCGTCGAGCGGCTGGGAGGCGGGCACCTCGTCCTGCTCGATCGGGGTGAGACCGGCGGTCTCGGGCGCGTCGTCGAGGCCGAGCTGGGCCGCGATACGGGGTTCCTCGCGGCGCAGGCGCGCGGTGTCGACGAGGGCGAAGAGGCGGGCGGGCTGGTCCCAGCCGAGACCGGAGACGTACTCGTCGATCTCCAGTACGGCCCGGGTGAGCGGGTTCGCCGCCATGGGAGTGTTGGACATGGTCACAATCCTCTCTCGTTCGTGACCTGAATCGGGAACCGAGTAAACGGTGAGTAAGTTGCATAGGTGTGGGCCCGCGATCATCGGGGGTCACGAGGGGTCGGCGAAAACGCGGGCCTGAGGGATCGACAGCGAACTTCGAGGTGCCACCTTGGCTTTCCAGATGCCGGACCGCGGCGGAGGCCCGACGGGGCCACGGATCAGAGTGGGCCGCCCGTCCAGGCGAGCCAGGACCCTGCTCCTGACACTGGGCGTGCTGGCCGTGCTCGGCATGGCGTTCACCATGTTCGCCGGGTTCTGGACCGACTGGCTCTGGTACCGGTCGGTGCATTACTCGTCCGTGTTCACCACCACCCTGTGGACCAAGGTCGGGCTCTTCTTCGTCTTCGGCCTGCTGATGGCCCTGGCGGTCGGCTTCAACATCTGGCTCGCGCACCGTCTGCGCCCGCCGCTGGCCGCCATGTCGGCCGAGCAGCAGAGCCTGGACCGCTACCGGATGGGCATCGCGCCGTACAAGAAGTGGCTGCTGCTCGGGATCACGGCCCTGGTGGGCCTGATCGCGGGCGCGTCGGCCTCCGGCCAGTGGCGTACGTGGCTGATGTGGGTCAACGGCGTGTCCTTCGGCAAGAAGGACCCCCAGTTCCACCTGGACGTGTCGTTCTTCGCGTTCGACCTGCCCTGGTACCGCTTCCTGCTCGGCTTCGGCTTCGCCGCGACGATCATCTCCCTGATCGCGGCGGCGCTCACCCACTACCTGTACGGCGGACTGCGCGTCACCAGCCCCGGCGCGCGCGCGACGGCGGCGGCGACCGGCCATCTGTCGGTGCTGCTCGGCATCTTCGTCGCCCTGAAGGCGGTCGCGTACTGGCTCGACCGGTACGGACTGGCCGTCAAGTCCAGCGACTTCAAGGCCACCGACAGCTGGACGGGCCTCAGGTACGTCGACGCCAACGCCTACCTCCCGGCGAAGACGATCCTGTTCTGCATCGCCGTCATCTGCGCCCTGCTCTTCTTCGCCACCCTGTGGCGGCGCACCTGGCAGCTCCCGGTCATCGGCTTCGGCCTGATGGTCCTCTCGGCGATCCTGATCGGCGGCCTGTACCCGGCGATCGTGCAGAAGTTCCAGGTCCAGCCGAACGAGCAGGCCAAGGAAGCCCCGTACGTCGAGAAGAACCTGAAGGCGACGCGCGAGGCGTACGGCATCGACGACGCGCAGGTCACCGAGTACTCGGGCAAGCCGGCGGCGACGGACAAGACCAAGCTGCGGACGGACGCCGCGGCGGCGGCCAGCGTCCGGATCATGGACCCGAACATCATCTCGCCGACGTTCCAGCAGCTCCAGCAGATCCGGAACTACTACGCCTTCCCGACCAACCTGGACGTCGACCGCTACACCAAGGACGGCAAGGACCAGGACACGGTCATCGGCCTGCGCGAGATCAACCTCGCCGGGATCCCGAAGAAGAACTGGATCAACAACCACTTCCGCTACACCCACGGCTACGGCGTGGTCGCGGCGCAGGGCACCTCGGTCGACTCCGAGGGCCGGCCGGTGTTCACCGAGTCCGACCTGCCGTCCACGGGCCAGCTCGGCGAGTACCAGCAGCGGATCTACTACGGCGAGCGCACGACGACGTACTCGATCGTCGGCGGCCCGCAGAAGGAGATCGACTACTCCGACGACAGCGGCGAGAAGACCACCAGCTACACCGGCAACAGCGGCGTCAACCTCTCCAACCCGGTCAACCGGGCGGCGTACGCGGTGGCCTTCGGGGAGCCGCAGATCCTGTACTCCGGCGCGATCGGCGAGGGCTCGCGGATTCTGTACAACCGCACGCCCAAGGAGCGCGTCGAGGCCGTCGCCCCCTGGCTGACGATCGACGGCGACGCCTACCCGGCGGTCGTCGGCGGCAAGATCCAGTGGATCGTCGACGCGTACACCACCACCAACGGCTACCCGTACGCCTCCCGTACGACGCTCGGTGACACGACGGCCGACTCGCTGACGGCGGCCAACAACTCGCGCGCGGTGGTGGCCCAGCAGAACCAGGTCAACTACATCCGCAACTCGGTGAAGGCGACCGTCGACGCGTACACCGGCCAGGTCAAGCTCTACCAGTGGGACACCCAGGACCCGGTCCTCAAGACCTGGATGAAGGCGTTCCCGGACACGGTCGAGCCGCGCGGCGCGATCTCCAAGGACCTGATGGACCACCTGCGCTACCCGCAGGACCTCTTCAAGGTCCAGCGCGAGCTGCTCACCCGCTACCACGTGAAGGACGCGACGACGTTCCTCAGCGGCAGCGAGGTCTGGCAGGTCCCGGACGACCCGACCAACAAGTCGGGCGACGCGGTCCCGCCGTACTACCTGAGCCTCAAGATGCCCGACCAGAAGGCGCAGGCGTTCTCGCTGACGACGACGCTCACGCCCAACGGCCGGGACAACCTGAGCGCGTTCATGGCGGTCGACGCGGAGGCCGGCACGGCGGACTACGGCAAGATCAGAATCCTGAAACTGCCGACCAGTACGACCGTCGACGGACCCAAACAGGTCCAGAGCCAGTTCAACTCCGAACAGGACATCGCCGAGTCGATCCGCCTCCTGAGAGGCGGCGACTCCGAGGTCGAGTACGGCAACCTGCTGACGGTGCCGCTCGACGGCGGACTGCTCTACGTGGAGCCGGTCTACGTACGCGGCGGTGGACTCAAGTACCCGCTGCTGCGCAAGGTGCTGGTGACCTACAACGGCAACACCGCGTTCGAGGACACCCTGGAGGCGGCGCTCGACAAGGTCTTCGACACGCAGAGCCCGCCGCCGACCACACCACCCGGTGAGGACGACGGGGGCGGCGGGACGACGCCCCCGCCGACGACTCCGTCCAACCCGACGGTCCAGCAGGCCCTCCAGGACGCGCAGAAGGCGTTCACCGCCGGCCAGGAAGCCCTCAAGAAGGGCGACTGGGAGGCGTACGGGCAGGCCCAGAAGGATCTGGAGTCCGCGCTCAAGCGGGCCGAGGACGCGCAGGCGGCGGCCGGGAAGAACACCGCCAAGCCGACCCCGGCGGCCAGTCCGACCCCCAAGCCGAGTCCCAGCTCCTCCTAGGGGCTTGAGCAGGTCAAAGGCTCCCTCCGCGCCGTGGTACGGTTGTCACAACACGGCGCGGGGTGGAGCAGCTCGGTAGCTCGCTGGGCTCATAACCCAGAGGTCGCAGGTTCAAATCCTGTCCCCGCTACTGAAGGCGAAGGCCCGGATCCTACTAGGATCCGGGCCTTCGGCGCGTCTTGGAAAGAAAATGGGTTTGATGTGTCTCTCTGTGGGCATGTCGACAAAACGCTGAAGTGACCTCACTGGCTGCGGTATACCAGATGTAACTCGGTTGCAGGTGGTGCGACGATGGACGTTATGGGGGACAAGGGAACTCTGTACGAGACAGGGCGAATTGCGCGGCCTTCGGGTGAGGCTTCGAGCGAGGCCGAGGAAGCGGCCCCGGACGAGACGGGGGAAGCCGCCGAGGAGGCGCGCCTGTGGCTCGCGGCGGAAGGCGGCGACACCGAGGCGGCCAGTGTCCTCGGTGCGCGGCTGCTGCGGCGCGGTGACCTGGACGGTGCGGAGCCTCGGCTGCGTGCGGCCACGGCCGCCGGGGACCGGGCCGCCGCCAACAATCTCGGAGTCCTCCTCCATCAGCGCGGGTACGCCGACGAGGCCGCTGGATGGTGGCGGATCGCCGCCGTCGCCGGGTCCTCCGCCGCCGCGCACGCGCTCGGGCGCCACCACCGCGAGCGGGGGGACGAGCCCGCCGCGGAGTACTGGCTGAGGCAGTCCGCCGAGCAGGGGCACACGCTCGGGGCCTACGCCCTCGCCGATCTCCTTGAGCACCGGGGGGACGCCGGGGCCGGCAGATGGCTGCGCGTCGCCGCCGAGCGCGGGCACCGCGAGGCCGCCTACCGGCTCGCCCGCGCGCTCGACCGGCCCGGCAGCGGGGGGCTCCTCGGGGAGCGGAGCGAATCCAGCGCCGAGGCCGAGCAGTGGTACCGGCAGGCCGCAGCGCGCGGGCATCTGCGGGCCGCGCTCCACCTCGGCGGGATCCTGGAGCGGCGCGGGGAGGCCAAAGAGGCCGGGCGCTGGTACCTCATGGCCGCCAAGGACGGGGACGCCCGGGCCGCCTGCGCGCTCGGGTTCCTGCTGCGCGACGCCGGGGACGTCGAGAATGCCGCCATCTGGTGGCTGCGGGGGGCCCAGGACGGGGACGGGAACGCCGCGAACGCGCTCGGCGCGCTGCATGCCGAGCGGGGGCAGAACCAGACCGCCGAGCGGTGGTACCGGGCCGCCATGGACGCCGGGGACATCAACGGGGCCTACAACCTCGGGCTGCTCTGCGCCGAGCAGGGGCGGGTCGCCCAGGCCGAGCAGTGGTACCGGCGGGCCGCGTACGTCGGGCACCGGGAGGCCGCCAACGCGCTCGCCATCCTGCTGCTGAGGAACGGGGACGCGAGCGGGGCCGAGCCGTGGTTCTCCAAGGCCGCCGAGGCCGGGAGCGTCGACGCCGCCTTCAACCTCGGGATCCTGCACGCCGGGCGCGGGGAGGAGGACGCCGCGCTGCGGTGGTACGAGCGTGCCGCCGCCGCCGGGCACACCGAGGCCGCGCTCCAGGTGGGGATGGCGCGGCTCCGGGAGGGGGACGAGCAGGCCGCCGAGCGGCATCTCCGGTGCGCCGCCGGCGGGGGGAGCGCGGAGGGGGCCTATCGGCTGGCCGCGCTGCTCGACGCGCGGCGGCCCGCCGTGTCCGCGCACGAGCTGGGCGAGCCTGTCCGGGAGAAGACCGAGTGCGAGGAGTGGTACGAGCGGGCCGCGTCCCAAGGGCATCGGCGGGCTCAGGTGCGGGTGGGGATGCTGGCCGCCGGGCGGGGGGACGTCGTCGAGGCGGCCCGGTGGTACCGCGCTGCCGCCGAGGCGGGGTCGCGCAACGGGGCCTTCAACCTCGGGCTGCTGCTCGTCCGGGAGGGGAGTGAGCCCGAGGCGGTCGTGTGGTGGCAGCGGGCGGCTGCCGCCGGGCACGGGCGGGCTGCTCTCCGGCTCGCGCTGGTGTGTGCGCGCAGGGGGGAGCTGGTCGAGGGGCAGCGGTGGGCTTCCCGGGCGGTGGAGCTGGGGCCGGGGGAGGTGGGGGAGCGGGCGGCTCGGCTGCGGGACGCGCTGCGGGAGGAGCTGAGTGCGTGATGTCGCCCCCGCCGCCCCTACCCTTCCCATCTCTGGGGGCTGCGCCCCAGGCCCCCGCTTCGGCCCGAAGGGCCTCGTCCTCAAGCGCCGGACGGGCTGGGGGTGGCTGAGCTTCGGGGGAATCGATTTGCCACTGCCCCCGCCCCTCGCGTAACGTTGTGTTCACGACGCGGGGTGGAGCAGCTCGGTAGCTCGCTGGGCTCATAACCCAGAGGTCGCAGGTTCAAATCCTGTCCCCGCTACTCATGACGAAGGCCCGGATCCTGGGAACAGGATCCGGGCCTTCGGCGTACTCGCCTTCAGGGCTTCGCGCAGTTCGGGCAGACGCCCTTGTACGTGACCTCGACCGCCTCGATCGTGAAGCCGAAGCGTTCCGTCGTGGGGAGGTCCGTGAGGGGGTTGCCCGTGGGGTGGACGTCGCGGATGGTGCCGCAGTGGGCGCAGACGAGGTGGTGGTGGGGGCGGTGGGCGTTGGGGTCGTAGCGCTTGGCCCGTTTGTCCGTCGTCACCTCCAGGACCTCGCCCAGCGTCACCAGTTCGCCCAGCGTGTTGTAGACCGTCGCTCGGGAGATCTCGGGGAGTTTCACCACCGCCCGGGAGTGGACTTCGTCGGCCGTGAGGTGGACGTGTTCGCCGTCGAGGACTTCGGCCACGACACGCCGCTGTGCGGTCATGCGCCATCCGCGTCCGCGCAGCCGCTCCAGAAGGTCACTCATGTTGTCCAGATTAACAGCCGGATGCCGTTTTCCGAACAGGTGTGACTTTGGAAGCTGGCTTGACTTGGAATGAGTCCAATGTAGGATCCGGAATGAGTTCGGCGGGCGGCTGGAGGCCGTGGTCCAGGCCCTGCACGGTCGCTCCAGCACTGGACCGCCCGCCGAGGCCGATGGGCCGGTCCCTGCGGGGGGCGGCCCATCTGTCATGCCGGTACGCGCACCTCCTCGGGCACCCAGCAGCGCACGATGTCGCGGACCGAGACGATGCCGGCGGGCTCGCCGCCGTCCAGGACGACGAGGTGCCGGAAGCCGCCGCGGGTCATCGCGAGGGCCGCCTCCTCCAGGGACATCGAGGGCGTCGCGAAGACGACGTCGGTCGTGGTGTGCGCGTGGGCGGGCTCGTGGTCGGGGTTCTGGCCGAGGCCCACGGAGTTGAGGATGTCGCGTTCCGTGAGGATGCCGATGTTGCCGGCGTCCGGGTCGAGGACGACGGCCGCGCCGACCCGGCGGGCGGACATCAGGGCGGCGGCCTGGCGGAGGGTGTGGGCGGGGCCGATGGTGAGGACCGTCGGGGTCATGGCTTGGTGGACGAGCATCGAGAGGTGACCTCCTCCTGTGATCCCCGAAAGTGCGGGGATTCACAAGTGCACAAGTGGGGGCGCCCTCAGCGTCGCAGGTAAAGCGGGGGTCAACAAGGGGGCGCGCGACGCCTGTTGAGGGCGTGCGCGCTCAGATGTGCCGACGGCCTAGCGCTGGTTCAGGTACCCCAGGAGTTCCTCGTGCAGCAGCCCGTTCGACGCCGCCGCGTTTCCGCTGTGGGGCCCCGGACGGCCGTCCAGACCGGTGAACATGCCGCCGGCCTCCTGCACGACGATCGCCGTCGCCGCCATGTCCCACAGCGACAGCTCCGGCTCCGCGCACAGGTCCACCGCGCCCTCGGCGACCATCATGTACGACCAGAAATCGCCGTACGCGCGCGTGCGCCACACCTCGCGGGTCAGGTCCAGGAAGCCGTTCAGGGTGCCGCGGTCCTCCCACCCGGAGAGCGAGGAGTACGCGAACGACGCGTCGGAGAGGTCGGCGACCCGGGAGACGTGCATACGGGACGCGGAGGAGAGGGAGCGGCCGGTGAAGGCGCCGTGGCCCTTCGCCGCCCACCAGCGGCGGCCCAGCGCGGGGGCGGAGACCAGGCCGACGACCGGCTGGTAGCCACCCTCGGACGCCTCCGTCAGCGCGATCAGGGTCGCCCAGACGGGGACGCCGCGTACGTAGTTCTTCGTACCGTCGATCGGGTCGATCACCCAGCGCCGGGGGCCCGTCCCCTCCACGCCGTACTCCTCGCCGAGGATCGCGTCCCTCGGCCGCGCGCGCTGGAGGTGGCCCCGGACCAGTTCCTCGGCCGCCTTGTCGGCCTCGCTCACCGGGGTCATGTCCGGCTTCGTCTCCACCTTCAGGTCGAGCGCCTTGAAACGGGCCATGGTGGCGGCGTCGGCCGCGTCGGCGAGGACATGGGCGAGGCGGAGGTCATCGAGGTAGTCCGGCATGGGGGAACCGTATCCGCCGAGGTGGGAACGGGGCTACGCGCGGGGGAACGAGGTGGTTGCGGGTTGGTGTCGGTTTTCCGGTGACGCGTTCCCGCCGTATCGGGACGCGGGCTATTGACAGTGGTCCCGGCCGCGTCAAATGTGTGCGGCAGAGTTGCTCGGCCCAGGGAGGCGACGATGCCCTCAGCGCGGGAGTCTCTGCTGGACGCCGCTTTCGCGGCGCTGGCGCGGCGGTCGTGGTCGACGGTGCGGATGGTGGACGTGGCCGCGGCGGCCGGGGTGTCGCGGCAGACGCTCTACAACGAGTTCGGCAGCAAGGACGGGCTCGCGCGGGCCCTGGTGCGCCGGGAGGCGGACGGCTATCTCGCGGGCGTCGAGCGGGCGTTCGCGGAGGAGGGCGACGTGGGCGAGCGGCTCGCCCTGCTCGCCGAGTGGACCGTCGCGCACGCGCGGGAGAACCCCCTCGTCCGGGCCATGCTCACCGGCTGCTGGAGCGAGCGGCTGCCCTCGCCGCCGCTCAGGGCGGTGCTGTCGGCGACGGCGGTGCCCGCGCAGCGGCGGGCGGACGGGGCGCTGCCCGCGCCGGGGGACTTCGTCGCCCACGTACGGGAGCGGTCGCTGGCCGTGCTGGCCCCGGCCGGGACCGGGAAGGGGGACGCCGACGAGGTGGTGCGCGGCGCGGAACTGGCGGTGCGGCTGGCGCTGTCGTGCGTCGCGGCGCCGGCGGGGGAGGGGGGCGTCAGGGAACTGGTGGCCGGGGCGCTGAAGCACGGGGCCCTTCAGCGGCGCCTCACCCCCTGACCGGCTCCCTCAGTGCGCCGACCCCGACAGCTGCAACCCGATCACCCCGATGATCACGAAGCTGATCGACACGAGCTTCAGCACCGAGACCAGGTCCCCCAGGAAGACCATCCCGTAGATCGCGGTGCCGGCCGCCCCGATCCCCGTCCACACCGCGTACGCCGGACCCACGTCCAGCTTTCTCAGCGCCAGCGTCAGCAGCCCGAAGCTGCCCAGCGCGAACGCCGCGAACGCGATCGTCGGCCACAGACGCGTGAAGCCGTGGGACAGCTTGAGGCACACCGCGAAACCTGTTTCGAGCAGTCCGGCCACGACGACCAGCAGCCATGCCATGTGCTGTCCTCCCGTTTTGGTGTCACGTTCGGTCATGTTCCGTCGGGGTCGGTGCGATTGTGCACTTACCGGACTCAGGTGCACACAAACAACACCCAGGTCAGGGACGTGTCCTGAGGGACCGTCAGTCGCCTTCCGTGCGCTCGCGCGTCGACAGCAGCCGGCGCAGCGAGTACAGGCGTGCCTGGTCCGCGTGGCCCTCGGCGACCCACGCGTCCAGCGCGCAGTCCGGTTCGTCGTGGCTGCACGCGCGCGGGCAGTTCGCCGTCCCCTCCTCCAGGTCCGGGAAGGCGTGGATGACGCGCGAGGGGTCGATGTGCGCGAGGCCGAAGGAGCGGATGCCGGGGGTGTCGATCACCCAGTCGTCAGCGCCGTGCAGCGGGAGCGCGAGGGCCGACGTCGTCGTGTGGCGTCCCCGGCCGGTCACCGAGTTGACGTGGCCCGTCAGGCGCCGGCGGTCGGCCGGCACCAGCGCGTTGACCAGGGTCGTCTTGCCCACGCCGGAGTGGCCGACGAACGCGGTCGTCCGGCCGGTCAGGAACTCCCGTACGCGGTCCGCCGCGTCGCCGTTCTCCAGCTCGTCGCGGTTCGTGACCACGTACGGGATGTCCAGGGCGCCGTACAGCTCCAGGAGCTCGTCCGGGGGGGCCAGGTCCGACTTGGTCAGCACCAGCAGCGGGTCGAGGCCGCCGTCGTACGCCGCCACCAGGCAGCGGTCGATCAGGCGGGGGCGGGGTTCCGGGTCCGCGAGCGCGGTGACGATCGCCAGCTGGTCGGCGTTGGCGACCACCACGCGTTCGTACGGGTCGTCGTCGTCCGCCGTGCGGCGCAGGACCGAGGTGCGCTTCTCGATGCGGACGATGCGGGCCAGGGTGTCCTTCGCGCCTGAGAGGTCGCCGACCAGGGCGACCCGGTCGCCGACGATCGCCGCCTTGCGGCCCAGTTCACGGGCCTTCATCGCGAGGACCGTGCGGTCTCCCACCAGGCAGGTCAGGCGGCCCCGGTCGACCGTGAGGACCATGCCCTCGGCCGCGTCCTCGTGCTTGGGGCGGATGTTCGTACGGGGACGGTTGCCCTTGCGGTTGGGGCGCGAGGGGATGTCGTCCTCGTCGGTGTGCTTGCCGTAGCGACGCATGATCGTCAGTTCCCGAGCATCCCGGTCCACATCTCCGGGAAGTCCGGGAGGGTCTTCGCGGTCGTCGCCACGTTCTCGATCTTGACGCCCTTCACCGCCAGGCCGATGATCGCGCCGGCCGTCGCCATGCGGTGGTCGTCGTACGTGTGGAACGTGCCGCCGTGCAGGGGCCTCGGGCGGATGTGCAGGCCGTCCGCCGTCTCCGTGACGTCGCCGCCGAGTTCGTTGATCTCCTTGGTGAGGGCCGCGAGGCGGTCCGTCTCGTGGAGGCGGAGGTGGGCCACGCCGCGCAGGGTCGACGGGGAGTCCGCGAGGGCGGCCACCGCCGCGATGCCGGGGGTCAACTCGCCCACGTCGCCCAGGTCCACGTCGATGCCGTGGACCTTGCCCGTGCCGGTGAAGGTCAGGCCCTCGTCCGTGAGGTCGCAGGAGCCGCCCATCGCCGTGAAGATCTCCCGCAGGGCGTCGCCGGGCTGCGTCGTGCGCCTCGGCCAGTCCGGGACGGTGACCCTGCCGCCGGTCACCAGCGCCGCCGCGAGGAAGGGCTGGGCGTTCGAGAGGTCCGGTTCGATGGTCAGGTCCCTGCCCAGGAGGGCGCCCGGGGTCACCCGCCAGACGTTGCGTTCGCCGCCCGCCTCCGGGGTGTCCACCTGGACGCCGGCCGCGCGGAGCATGTCCACGGTCATGCGGATGTGGGGGAGGGAGGGGAGGGTCGTGCCGGTGTGCCGCACCTCCACGCCCTGGTTGAAGCGGGGGCCCGAGAGGAGGAGCGCGCTGACGAACTGGGACGAGGAGGAGGCGTCGATCTCCACCGGGCCGCCGTCCAGGGCGCCTCCGCCGTGGACCGTGAGGGGGAGCGCGCCCCGTTCGTCGTCGTCGATCCTCGCGCCCAGGGTGCGCAGGGCGTCGATCACTCCGTGCAGGGGGCGTTCGTACGACCTCAGGTCGCCGTCGAACCTGATCGGGCCGTTGGCCAGGGTGGCGACGGGAGGGAGGAAGCGCATGACCGTGCCGGCGTTGCCGACGTCCACGGTCGCCGGGCCCCTGAGATCGGTGGGGAGGACGCGCCATGCCTCGCCGGTGCCGTCAGGGCCGACCCCCTCCTCGATCCCCACGCCCATCGCCCTCAGCGCGCCCGCCATGAGGAGGGTGTCCCTCGACCGCAGGGGGCGGCGCAGCCATCCCGGCTCGCTCGCCAGCGCGGCTAGCACCAGGGCTCGGTTGGTGACGGACTTGGACCCCGGCACGTGGACCGTCGCGTCGACGGCTCCGCTCGCGGTGGGGGCGGGCCAGTGGGCGGTGTGGACGGGGTTCTGCGGCATGCGTTCACTTTAGTCGGCCGTTGCGAATCGGGTCCGCCGTGGTGGTTGGGTGCGGCGCCGTCGTGGCTGGTCGCGCAGTTCCCCGCGCCCCTAAAGATGCGGGCCCCTGCGGGGCCGCATCACGGGCGGGGTGAGGGCGGAGGTGTCGTGGCTGGTCGCGCCCGCGCGGCGGTAGCCGCACATTGGCACAGCCCCGCGCCCCTAAAAGATGCGAGCCCCTTCAGGGCCGCATCACAACCCCAGCAGCCATCTCCCCCCACCCAGCAACGCACACAACGACACCGTATGGAACAGGAACAGCCACAACCCCGCCGGTACGTGCGTCAAGCGCGACAGCTGGTCCGCGTCCGACTCCCCCGCTCCTCCCCTTCTCCTCTTCGCCTGGAGCTCGAACGGCGGCCTCACCCCTCCCAGCAGCAGGAACCACACCACCGCGTACGCGAACGCCGCCTGGACCTGGGGGCCTGCCAGCCAGGAGACCAGGAGGAAGGCGCCGCCCGAGAGGACCACGGTCAGGACTCCGTACGCGTTGCGGATCATCACCAGCATCGCTACCAGGAGCGCCGTCGCCACCCACAGGAGCAGGGTGATGCGGCCCGCGCCCAGCAGGGAGGCGCCGCCCAGGCCCAGGAGTGAGGGGGCTGTGTAGCCTGCCGCCGCCGTGAGGATCATGCCCATGCCGTGCGGCTTGCCTCGGCTCAGGGTCAGGCCGCTGGTGTCCGAGTGCAGGCGTATGCCTGTCAGGGTGCGGCCCGTGAGGAGGGCGATCAGGCCGTGGCCCCCTTCGTGCGCGATCGTGATCGCGTTGCGGGAGATGCGCCACAGGTTGTGGGGGATCACTATCGCCAGGGCGGCTGCGGCTGTGGCCAGGACCACCCAGAGGTCGGGGTCGGGCTGGAGTCCGGTGACTCGGTCCCACAAGGTGTCCATAAGAGGCGGGGGCTCCCAACTGTCGTAAGGGGTCTGGCAGTGTGGCACGTATGTGCGGACGGTATGCGGCCAGTCGTGGACCCGAGGATCTCGCAGGAATCTTTGAGATCGAGAAGATCGAGCCGGAAGAGGCGTGGGCGCCGGATTTCAACGTGGCGCCCACGAAAGAGGTGTACGTCGTCCTGGACCGTCCGTTGAAAGACGCGGAGGACCGGCGGCCGGTTCGGCAGCTCCGTACGGTGAAGTGGGGGCTCGTGCCGGCGTGGGCGAAGTCGCCCGAGGGCGCCGCGCGGATGATCAACGCGCGGGCGGAGACCGTGCACGAGAAGCCCTCGTTCCGGCGCGCGTTCGCCACGCGGCGCTGCATCGTCCCGGCGGACGGGTACTACGAGTGGGTCACCGCCAGGGAGGAGCGGGAGCTGGAGGTCGAGGGGAAGAGGAAGCGGCCCCGCAAGCAGCCGTACTTCGTGTCGCCGGCCGACGGGTCCGTGTTCGCGATGGCGGGGCTGTACGAGTTCTGGCGTGACCGGACGCTGCCCGACGAGCACCCGCTGGCCTGGTGGGTGACGTGCTCGGTGATCACGACCGAGGCCGAGACCACGCCCCTCGCACTCGCCCCGGCCGACGGCCCCGGCAGCCTGGCCGAGATCCACCCCCGGATGCCGCTGATGCTGACGCCGGACCGGTGGGACGCGTGGCTGGACCCCACGACGACCGGCCTCGACGACCTCGTACCGATGCTGTCGCCCCCGCCGGCCGGCCTGATGCGGGCGTACCCGGTGTCGACGGCGGTCAGCAACGTCCGCAACAACGGCCCGGAGCTGCTGACGGAGCTGGAGGGGCCCGAGGAGGGCACACTCTTCTGACATGACCACCCAGCTCGTCCCCACCGACGCGGGCGACGCCCGTATCACCTGGCACCCGGCGCAGCACCCCCGCCTCGTCCTCGCCGTGAGCCACGGCGCCGGCGGCGGCATCGAGGCCCGCGACCTCCAGGCACTGGCCGCCGTACTCCCCGCCCACGGTGTGACCGTCGCCCTCGTCGAGCAGCCCTGGCGGGTCGCCGGCAAGAAGGTCGCCCCCGCGCCGAAGACGCTGGACGCCGGGTGGTCCGGCGTCTGGGGTGCCGTGGCCGCCGGGAACCTCCCCGTGATCGCCGGTGGCCGCTCCGCCGGCGCCCGCGTCGCCTGCCGTACGGCGAAGGACCTGGGCGCCGTGGCCGTCCTCGCGCTCAGCTTCCCCCTCCACCCGCCCGGCAGGCCGGAGAGGTCCCGCGCCGGGGAGCTGCTCGGCGCGGGCGTGCCGACGCTCGTCGTCCAGGGCGGGAACGACCCCTTCGGGAAGCCGGCGGAGTTCCCGGCGGGGGCGTTCGGGATGGTGGAGGTTCCGTACGGGGATCACGGGTTCGCCGTGCCGAAGCGGAGCGGGGTCACGCCGGAGGAGACCGTGACGGTCATCACGGACGGCGTCGTCCGGTGGATCGGGGCGCTCGGGAATGGTGAGTCCCGTACGACTGTTGAGGCAGACACAGGACGTTGAGAAGGCCGTAAGAGAGGGAGTCCGCCGCATGGGTTCGACCATCTGCCCGAACCGCTCCAGCCGTGCCGACCTGGACTGGACGGTGCTGCATGCGGCGAGGACCGCCCAGATTCCGGGGGCGGGAGGAGCGGGTCGTCGTCTATCCTCCGATTCTGGTGGCACCGGTCTCGGTGCTGCCTGGAATCTTGAGGAGGTGGGTCCGGTCACCGGTACCGACGCAGGGACCGAACACGGCCAGGCGGAGCAGCCCGAGGGCCGGGGCGTGAACGAGTCGACCGCGGAGCGCAGCGCGCGCTTCGAGCGGGACGCGCTCGAATTCCTCGACCAGATGTACTCCGCCGCGCTGCGGATGACCCGCAACCCGGCGGACGCGGAAGACCTCGTGCAGGAGATGTACGCCAAGGCGTACGCGTCCTTCCACCAGTTCCGCGAGGGCACGAACCTGAAGGCGTGGCTGTACCGGATCCTCACGAACACGTTCATCAACTCGTACCGCAAGAAGCAGCGCGAACCCCAGCGCTCCGCGGCCGAGGAGATCGAGGACTGGCAGCTCGCGCGCGCCGAGTCGCACATGTCGACCGGGCTGCGCTCCGCCGAGTCGCAGGCCCTCGACCACCTGCCCGACTCGGACGTGAAGGAAGCGCTCCAGGCGATTCCCGAGGAGTTCCGGATCGCCGTGTATCTCGCGGACGTCGAGGGCTTTGCCTACAAGGAGATCGCCGACATCATGGGGACACCCATCGGTACGGTGATGTCCCGGCTGCACCGGGGCCGGCGTCAACTGCGCGGCATGCTGGAGGACTACGCGCGTGAGCGCGGACTCGTCCCGGCCGGCGCGGGGGAGTCGAACGAAGCGAAAGGCTCGGGTTCATGAGCTGCGGAGACGCCCACGAGACGGACTGCTCCGAGGTTCTCGATCATCTCTACGAGTACCTCGACAGCGAGATGCCTCTCGGGGACCGGGACAAGTTCCAGGTCCACTTCGACGAGTGCTCGCCGTGTCTGGAGAAGTACGGGCTCGAACAGGCCGTGAAGAAGCTGGTCAAGCGCTGCTGCGGCCAGGACGACGTGCCGGCCGACCTCCGGGCGAAGGTCATGGGCCGGATCGACCTGATCCGGTCGGGGCAGGTCGTGCCCGACCATGACGTCACGGCCGCACCTCAGGAGACCTGAGAAAACACTCGGGAGACCTGAGAGGACACCATTCACTCGAATGGGGTACTACCTCTGGTTACCCCTTCCGCCTCGTCCGCCCGTCCCTAGGCTTCCCGTCCGTGGAGGCTATTGCGGGGCGGGCGCGGGTGTTTGTCGGGGCGGTCGTTCTGGTAGCCGGCGCGGTGTGTGTGCCCTCGCCCAGTAGGACGCCCTGGATCGCCGTCGGGTTGCTCGCGGTGGTGCACGGAATCGGGGAGCGGGTCGTCAAAGGGGCTTTCCACCCCGTGCTCCTGGCCGCCGTGTTCCTGCTGCCCCCTCCCGCCGCCGCCCTCGTGCCCCTGCCCGGCGCCCTGTGCGCGTCCGCCGGCTGGGTGCGCCGCGTCTGGCGGGGAGCCTCCGGGGCCGTCACTGTCTGGGCCGCGGGGTGGGTGCACTGGCGGCTCGGGGGGCGGGACGCCGTGGTCGCGCCGGAGTTCCCGTACGCCCTGGTGCCTGCCGCCGCCGCTGTGCTCGTCTACTGCCTCGTACTGACCGTCCTCGACAGCGCAGTGCGCGTTCTCGCCGGGGAGCCCGTGCGGCGGCCCGCGATCTGCCGGGCCCTGGCCCCTCTCGCCGTGCACGGGCTCGCCGGGCTGATGATGGCCGTGCTGTGGCGCAGCCCCTACGGGCCGGTCGCCGCGCTGCTCGTGCTGCTGCCGATGTGCGTGGCCTGGTGGGTGTTCGCCCAGGTGCACCGGGAACGCGCCGCCCACAGCGCGACCATCCGCGCGCTGGTGCAGGCCGTCGACATCAAGGACGAGTACACGCGCGGGCACAGCGAACGCGTCGGGCAGGCGTCCGTGATGATCGCCCGGGAGCTGGGCATGGACGAGGAGCGCGTCGAGCTGATCCGGTTCGCCGGAATCCTGCACGACGTGGGCAAACTCGGCGTCCCCACCCGGCTGCTCCGCAAGGACGGGCCCCTCACCCCCGAGGAGCGGCGCGTCATCGAGCTGCACCCCGAGTACGGGCACGAGATCACCCGGGGGATCGCGTTCCTCGGCGAGGCACGCTCCGCGATCCTCCACCACCACGAGCGGTTCGACGGGGGCGGCTACCCGTACGGCCTCGCCGGGTACGGCATCCCCGAACCCGCCCGCATCGTCGCCGTCGCGGACGCCTTCGACGCGATGACCTCGACCCGGTCGTACAGCAGGGCACGCCCGGTGCCGGTCGCGCTGGAGGAGCTGCGGCGGTGCGCGGGGGCGCAGTTCGACCCGCGGATGGTGGAGGCGCTGGGGAGGGCGCTGGAGCGGTGGGGGTGGCATCCGGTGGTGACGGCGGAGGAACCGGTGTGCACGGCGTCCCCGGCCACGGACGTCGCAC
Source organism: Streptomyces saintjeani (assembly GCF_055409605.1). NCBI lineage: Bacteria > Bacillati > Actinomycetota > Actinomycetes > Kitasatosporales > Streptomycetaceae > Streptomyces > Streptomyces saintjeani. Next base: position 6,226,385 of record NZ_CP189624.1, read on the forward strand.
ACAAAGCGGTCCGACCGTGAGGCCCCGGCCCCTCCTGCACGCCTTCGCCGCCCTCGCCGTGGCCGCCTCCCTCGCCCTCACCTGCGCCGAGGGCCTCAAGGACGCCCCCACGGTCCTCGCCTTCGCCGCCCTGATCGCCCTCGGTGAAGCCCTCCGCTGGAGCGGGCCCGGCGTCAGGGACATGGCCCCCCTCGGCGCCGCCGCCGCTCTCGCGTACGCGCTCCTCGGGGACGACGCCGGCGCCCCCACCGGGCACGGCGCGGCGCAGGTCGTCGCCGTGGTCGCCGTCGCCTCGCTCATCGGGAACGTGCCGCACATCGCGCGCGGGCGCGGCAGCGTCGCCGACCACCTCGTACGCCGCCTCCTGTCCGTGGGGTTCGCGGCGCTGTGCTTCCAGCCCCTGTTCAACCGGGGTGTCCTCGCGGACGGTCCCGGGTACGCCGTCCTCCTGCTGGCGCTGCTCGTGCTGACGGCCCTGTGCGACGCGGTCGTCGCGGCGGCCCTCGCGCACGCGCGCACGGGATGGCCGTACGGGCCCCTGCTGCGCGACGAGCTGCGCGCGGTGCCCGGCATCGGGTCGGCCGTGTGCGCGACCGGCGCGGTGACCGCGCTCGCGGTGGCCGTCGTCGGACTGTGGGCGCTGCCCCTGTTCTGTGTGCCGCCGCTGCTGGCGCAGGTCGCGCTGCGCCGGTACGCGGCCGTACGGGCCACCTACCGGCAGACCATCGCGTCCCTCGCGCGGGCCACCGAGATCGCCGGGTACACGCCCACGGGGCACGCGCACCGCGTCGCCGCGCTCTGCCAGGCCGTCGGCCGGGAACTGGGGCTCACGGAGGCCGAGTCGACCGTCCTGGAGTACGCCGCGCTGATGCACGACATCGGCCAGCTCAGCCTCGTCGACCCCGTCCCCGAGGGCGCGACCAGCGGCCTGCCGCCCGAGGAACAGCGCCGGATCGCGCTGCTCGGCGGGGCCGTCGTACGGCAGACCGGCGCGGGCGCGCAGGTCGCCGCCGTCGTGGAGCGGCAGGCCGACCCGGGCACCGACCAGCCCCGGGCCGCGCGGATCGTGCGGGTGGTCAACGCGTACGAGGAGAAGGCGCGCGCCTCGGGGCCGCTCAGCGCGCTGGAGGAGCTGCGGCTCGGGACGGGCGACCGGTACGCGCCCGAGGTCGTCGCGGCGCTCGCGCGGGTGCTGTCCGGCGATCGGGGCGGGCTGTCATACCCCGGCCGCCCCTGGGTAACCCATGGGTAGGGAGCGCCCTTCCGGTCGTACGTGGTTTGATGCGATGAGCAGAGGGTGTCAGGGGAACTGGCGGGTGGTGATGTGAGGATCTTCGGCAAGGGACGGCACCGGCCCTCCGCCTCCTGGCGGCAGGCCACCGATCGCGCGTTCACACTGATCGGCGACGGGCGGTACGAGGACGCGGGAGCGCTCCTGACCCGCGCGGCCGATCTGGAACCGTGGCTGTCGGAGTCCTGGTTCAACCTGGCCCTCCTGCACAAGTTCCGGCACGACTGGGAGCAGGCGCGGGCCGCGGGCCTGCGCGCCGTCGCCCTCCTCGACCGGGACGCGGGCGCCCCCGACTGGTGGAACGTCGGCATCGCCGCGACCGCCCTCCAGGACTGGCCGCTGGCCCGCCGCGCCTGGGAGGCGTACGGACTGGACGTGCCCGGCGGCTCCGGCTCCCTGGCCGAGCCCGTCGGCATGGACCTCGGCAGCGCCGCCGTACGGCTCTCCCCCGAGGGCGAGGCCGAGGTGGTGTGGGGACGGCGGCTCGACCCCGCGCGCGTCGAGGTGCTCTCGATCCCGCTGCCCTCCTCCGGGCGGCGCTGGGGCGAGGTCGTCCTGCACGACGGGGTGCCGCACGGCGAGCGCACCACCTCCGCCGGGCACTCCTACCCGGTCTTCGACGAGATCGAGCTGTGGGCGCCGTCACCGGTGCCGACCTGGGTGGTGCTCCTGGAGGCGGCGACCGAGGCCGACCGGGACGCCCTCGAACAGCTCGCCGCCGACGCCGGGTTCGCCGCCGAGGACTGGTCGTCGTCCGTGCGGCTGCTGTGCCGGACGTGCTCCGAGTCGCGGATGCCGTCCGACGAGGGCGACGGGGAGCACCTCGACCCCCACGACCACAGCGAACCGGGCCAGCCGGGGCCGCTCGGCCACCGCACCGACGGCCAGCTGTGGGTGCCGGAGCGCGAGTGCGGGGTGGCCGCGCCGGCTTCGCTGGTGGCGGGGCTGCTGGAGGGATGGGTCGCGGACAGCCCGGACACACGGGACTATCGGGACGTCGAAGAGGTCTGCTGAACCGTTACGGCGCCGGATCTCCGGGGTGCGTCCCTTTAGGCTGTACCCGCAGATTTTTCTTCAGGTTGCAGGAAGGCTTACGTCGTCATGGCGCAGCAGGACACCGATCAGCAGCACGCGGGCGTGCTCCCCGTGGACGACGAGGGCTTCGTCATCGACACCGAGGACAACGAGGCGCGTGAGGCGGCCTACCGCGAGCGCGGGACCTCGCTGCCCATCACCGTCGTCGGCAACCCGGTGCTCCACAAGGAGTGCGAGGACGTCACCGAGTTCGACGAGTCCCTGCTGAAGCTGGTCGACGACATGTTCGCCTCGCAGCGCACCGCCGAGGGTGTGGGTCTGGCCGCGAACCAGGTCGGGGTCGACCTGAAGGTGTTCGTCTACGACTGCCCGGACGACGACGGGGTCCGCCACACCGGCGTCGTCTGCAACCCGAAGCTCGTCGAACTCCCCGCCGACAAGCGGCGCCTGGACGACGGCAACGAGGGCTGCCTGTCCGTGCCGACCGCGTACGCGGAACTCGCCCGCCCCGACTATGCCGAGGTCACCGGCCAGGACGAGCGCGGCAACCCGATCAAGGTGCGCGGCACCGGCTTCTTCGCACGGTGTTTGCAGCACGAGACCGACCACCTGTACGGCTACCTCTACATCGACCGCCTCTCCAAGCGGGACCGCAAGGAGGCGCTCAGGCAGATGGCCGAGAACGAGCCCCGCTACCCCGTGGTCGCCAACGACTGACACCCCGCGCGTACACGCGGACGACGCCCGGCCCGGAACCCCTCCGGCCGGGCGCCGCTCGTATGTCCCTCGCACGTCCGATCGCGTAAGCGCACCTTTTGATCCATAACCAGTCAGCCAGGGGTGGAATCTCATCATTCCGGGGTGGTGAAAGAAGCAAATCCGTTCCCAGAACGGTCAGTTGTGGTGCTGAATGGGAAGAGCGGGGATACGCAACGGCGCACGCCCGGCACAGCGGGAGGGGTGTGTGCGACAGGCGGCCGAGAGGGGTTGTTCGTGCCAGCTTTCCCACACAGCACCACATACAGCAGGACCGGTGCCGCACAGGGTGCCGCAAACCGCGAGCCGGGTACCGGCCCGGCGCCCGCGGTTCCGCCGTCGCTCAGTCTGCCGGTCGTCGAGGCGGAGTTTCCCCGGCTGAGGCATCCGTATTGGCCGCGGCTCCAGCGGAACACCCGGCGCTGGCTGCTGGAAAAGCGGCTCATGCCGCCGGACAAGGTCGCGGAATATGCCGATGGCCTGTGCTACACGGATCTGATGGCGTGCTACTACCTCGGCGCCCCCGACGCGGTCCTCCAGGCCGTCGCCGACTACAGCGCCTGGTTCTTCGTCTGGGACGACCGCCACGACCGTGACATCGTGCACGGCCGCACCGCGTCCTGGCGCCGCCTCAAGTCCCTGCTCCATCAGGCCCTCGACGCCCCGGGGGCGCACCTGCACCACCAGGACCCGCTGGTCGCGGGCCTCGCCGACAGCGTCCTGAGGCTCTACGGCTTCCTCCCCGAGAGCTGGAACGCGCGCTTCGCCCGGCACTTCCACCAGGTGATCGACGCCTACGACCGGGAGTTCCGCAACCGCGTCGAGGCGCGCGTCCCGCCGGTCGAGGAATATCTCGCCCTCAGGCGCCTCACCTTCGCCCACTGGATATGGACGGATCTCCTGGAACCCGCCGCCGGAACACAACTCCCGGACGCCGTACGGAAACACCCGGCATTCCGGCGGGCCGCACTTCTCAGCCAGGAGTTCGCCGCCTGGTACAACGACCTCTGCTCGCTGCCGAAGGAAATAGCGGGCGACGAGGTCCACAATCTCGGCATCAGCCTCATCGTCCACGAAAGGCTGACCCTGGAGGAATCCGTCGAGGAACTCAGGCGGCGGATTCTGGAATGCATCGCCGATTTCCTCGCCGCCGAACGGGAGACGCGCCGGTACGCGGACGGTATCGGCGACAAGGAAATCCGCGACGCCGTGCTCGCCTGCCTCGCGAACATGCGGAACTGGTTCGGTTCCGTCTACTGGTTCCACCACGAGTCCGGCCGCTACATGGTCGACAGCTGGGACGACCGGTCCACACCCCCTTATGTCGACAACGCGCCGTCGGGAGAGAAATAGATGACCCTCGAATCGGTACGGCCGGCCCCCGTGGAGGCACCCCTCGCGGGTGGCGGGCTCCCCCTCCTCGGCCACGGCTGGAAACTGGCCAGCTCACCTCTCGCGTTCTTCTCCCAGCTGCGCGACCACGGGGACGTCGTCCGGCTGAAGCTCGGGCCGAAGACGGTGTACGCGGTCACCTCGCCCGAGCTGATCGGCGAGGTCGCCCTCAGCCCCGACTACATCATCGCCGGGCCCCTGTGGGAGTCGCTGGAGAGCCTCCTGGGCAAGCAGGGGGTCGCCACCGCCAACGGGCCCCTGCACCGGCGCCAGCGGCGCACCATACAGCCCGCGTTCCGGCTCGACGCGATACCCGGGTACGGGCCCGTCATGGAGGAGGAGGCGCGGGCCCTCGTCGAGCGGTGGCGCGGCGCGGACAGCCTCGACGTCACCGCCGAGTCGTTCCGGGTCGCGACGAGGATCGCCGCGCGCTGCCTCATGCGCGGGAGCTACATGGACGAGCGGGCCGACCGTATCTGCGCGGACCTCGCGAGCCTCTTCCGCGGTATGTACCAGCGGATGGTGGTCCCCCTCGGACCGCTTTATCGCGTGCCGCTTCCGGCCAACCGCGAATTCAACCGGGCGCTGGCCGATTTGCACCTCCTCGTCGACGAGATCGTCGCCGACCGACGGGCCTCGGGGCAAAAGCCCGACGATTTGCTGACGGCTTTGCTGGAGGCGGTCGACGAGAATGGCGAACCCATCTCGGAACAGGAGATCCACGACCAGGTCATCGCGATACTCACCCCGGGGAGCGAAACCGTCGGGTCCATGATCATGTCGCTGCTCCTGGTGCTCACCGAGTACCCCGAACACGCCGACAAGATCCGGGCCGAGGTGAAAAACGTGGCGGGCGACCGGCCCGTGGGATTCGACGACGTCCGCAGTCTGCCGTACACCGGGAATGTCGTCGTCGAGACCCTGCGCCTCTATCCGGCGGTATGGATTCTGACCCGCCGGGCGGTGGCCGCCACCACTCTGGGCGGATACGACATTCCCGCCGGCGCCGACATCGTCTACAGCCCCTACGCGGTCCAGCGCGACCCCCGCTCCTACCACCGCGCCGAACTCTTCTCCCCCGACCGCTGGCTCCCCGGTGGCTCGGAGGAAGTCCCCAAACACGCGATGAGCCCCTTCAGCGTCGGCAACCGCAAGTGCCCCAGCGACCACTTCTCCATGGCGGAGATGACCCTCCTCACCGCCGCGATGGCCACGGCGTTCCGCTTCGAGGAGACCCCGGGCTCGGACTCCCGGCACCGGATCGGCATCACCCTGCGCCCGAGGGACCTGCGGCTGCGGCCGATCGCCCGCTGAACACGACGGCCCGGCACTCGGGGGAGTGCCGGGCCGTGGGTGACGGGACGCGCCGGGTCAGAAGTCCTCGTCCAGGTCGACCGTGCCTTCCACGGCGACCTGATACGCCGACGGGCGGCGCTCGAAGAAGTTCGTCAGCTCCTGGACGCCCTGGAGCTCCATGAAGGAGAAGGGGTTCTCGGAGCCGTAGACCGGGGCGAAGCCGAGACGGGCCAGGCGCTGGTCCGCGACGCACTCCAGGTACTGGCGCATCGACTCGGTGTTCATGCCGGGCAGACCGTCACCGCACAGGTCGCGGGCGAACTGGAGCTCCGCCTCGACGGCCTCCTTCAGCATGTCGGTGACCTGCTGCTGGAGCGCGTCGTCGAAGAGCTCCGGCTCCTCCTTGCGGACGGTGTCGACGACCTCGAACGCGAACGACATGTGCATCGTCTCGTCGCGGAACACCCAGTTGGTGCCGGTCGCCAGGCCGTGCAGGAGACCCCGGCTGCGGAACCAGTAGACGTACGCGAAGGCGCCGTAGAAGAACAGGCCCTCGATGCACGCGGCGAAGCAGATCAGGTTCAGCAGGAAGCGGCGGCGGTCGGCCTGGGTCTGGAGGCTGTCCAGCTTCTCGACCTCGTTGATCCACTTGAAGCAGAACTCGGCCTTCTCGCGGATCGAGGGGATGTTCTCGACGGCCGCGAAGGCCGCGTTGCGGTCCTCCGGATCGGGCAGGTAGGTGTCGAGCAGCGTCAGGTAGAACTGGACGTGCACGGCCTCCTCGAAGAGCTGGCGGCTCAGGTACAGCCGCGCCTCCGGGGAGTTGATGTGCTTGTACAGCGTCAGCACGAGGTTGTTCGCGACGATCGAGTCACCCGTCGCGAAGAACGCCACGAGCCGCCCGATGAGGTGCTGCTCCTCGGGGGACAGCTTCGCGAGGTCCGAGACGTCCGAGTGGAGGTCGACCTCCTCGACGGTCCAGGTGTTCTTGATCGCGTCCCGGTAGCGCTCGTAGAAGTCCGGGTAGCGCATCGGGCGAAGCGTCAGCTCGAAGCCCGGGTCGAGCAGGTTCTTGGTGGCTTCGGTGGTCATTACTGGCAGGCCTCGCAGGACTCGGGGTTTTCGAGGGAGCAGGCGACCGCGTCGGGGTCGGGGGTGGCCTGCACCGGGACAGCTGCCTGGGCCGCGCGCGCGATCCGCGTCGCCGGGCGCGAGCGCAGGTAGTACGTCGTCTTCAGCCCGGACTTCCAGGCGTACGCGTACATCGAGGAGAGCTTGCCGATCGTCGGCGTCTCCAGGAACAGGTTCAGGGACTGCGCCTGGTCCAGGTACGGCGTACGGGCCGCAGCCATGTCGATCAGACCGCGCTGCGGGATCTCCCACGCCGTGCGGTACAGCGCGCGGACGTCCGCCGGGATCCAGCCGAAGTCCTGCACCGAGCCGTTGGCCTCGCGCAGCGCCTCACGGGTACGGGCGTCCCACACGCCGAGGTCCTTCAGGTCCTGCACCAGGTACGAGTTGACCTGGAGGAACTCCCCGGACAGCGTCTCGCGCTTGAACAGGTTGGACACCTGCGGCTCGATGCACTCGTACACACCGGCGATGGACGCGATGGTCGCGGTCGGCGCGATCGCCAGCAGCAGTGAGTTGCGCAGGCCGGTCGACGCGATCCGCTCGCGCAGCGCCGCCCAGCGCTCCGGCCAGGTGAACTCGACGCCGAAGTGGTCGGGGTGCAGCACGCCACGGGCCGTACGGGTCTTCTCCCAGGCGGGGAGCGGACCGGACCGCTCGGCGAGGGTCGCGGACGCCTCGTACGCGGCGAGCATGATGCGCTCGGCGATCCGCGTCGACAGCTCCTTCGCCTCGGGCGAGTCGAACGGGATGCGCAGCTTGAAGAAGACGTCCTGGAGGCCCATCGCGCCCAGGCCCACCGGCCGCCACCGGGAGTTGGAGCGGCCCGCCTGCTCGGTCGGGTAGAAGTTGATGTCCACGACCCGGTCGAGGAACGTCACGGCCGTACGGACGGTCTCGTCCAGCCGCTCCCAGTCGATGTCGCCGCCGGTGACGAACGCGCCCAGGTTCACCGAACCCAGGTTGCAGACGGCCGTCTCCCCGTCGTCCGTGACCTCCAGGATCTCCGTGCAGAGGTTGGAGGAGTGGACCACGTGGCCCGGCTCGGCGGTCTGGTTCGCCGTACGGTTCGCGGCGTCCTTGAACGTCATCCAGCCGTTGCCGGTCTGCGCGAGCGTGCGCATCATCCGGCCGTACAGGTCCCGCGCGGGGATCGTCTTCTTGGCGAGCCCCTCGGCTTCGGCCTTCCGGTACGCCGCGTCGAACTCGTCGCCCCACAGGTCGACCAGTTCCGGCACGTCCGAGGGCGAGAACAGCGACCACTCCTGGTCGGCGTTCACGCGGCGCATGAACTCGTCCGGGATCCAGTGCGCGAGGTTCAGGTTGTGCGTACGGCGGGCGTCCTCGCCCGTGTTGTCCCGCAGCTCCAGGAACTCCTCGATGTCGGAGTGCCAGGTCTCCAGGTACACCGCCGCCGCGCCCTTGCGCCGCCCGCCCTGGTTCACGGCCGCGACACTCGCGTCCAGCGTCTTCAGGAACGGCACGATGCCGTTGGAGTGCCCGTTCGTGCCCCGGATCAGCGAACCCCGGCTGCGGATACGGGAGTACGACAGGCCGATGCCGCCGGCGTGCTTCGACAGGCGGGCGACCTGGTGGTAGCGGTCGTAGATGGAGTCCAGCTCGTCCTTGGGGGAGTCCAGGAGGTAGCAGGACGACATCTGCGGGTGCCGGGTGCCGGAGTTGAACAGCGTGGGGGAGGACGGGAGGTAGTCCAGGCGGCTCATCAGGCCGTACAGGGCGGCGACCTCGTCCAGGGCTCGTACGGTGTCGTCCTCGGCGAGCCCGGAGGCCACGCGCAGCAGGAAGTGCTGGGGCGTCTCGATCACCTTGCGGGTGATCGGGTGCCGCAGCAGGTACCGGCTGTGCAGGGTGCGCAGGCCGAAGTAGCCGAAGCGGTCGTCGGCCACCGGGTCGATCAGGCCGTCCAGGTAGGTGGCGTGCAGCCGCGCGAACTCCGCCGTGCGGTCCGCGATCAGGCCCTCGCGGTGGCCCACGGAGACCGACTCCGTGAACGTCGTCACACTCTGCGAGGCGGCCTCCGCGCGGATGCTGATCGTCAGCAGGCGCGCGGCGAGACGCGAGTACGCCGGGTCCTCCGAGATCAGGCCCGCGGCGGCCTCCGTCGCCAGCTCCCGCAGCTCGGCCTCGTCCGCCCGCGCGGAACGGCCCCGCAGCGCCGCGGCGGCGACCCGGCCGGGGTCCGCGTCGGGGAGGTCGGCGGTCAGCTCCGTCAGGGTCCGCAGCAGCGCGGTACCGGGACCGTCGGTTCCGGTCTCGACCGCCTGGACCTCTGAAACGGGTTCGGCTGGCGCGATGGTCACGTGAGGCTCTCCCTCGCTCGGCAAGGGGCCTTCGCGGGAGGGCATGGGGCAGCACGGACGCACGACACGTACGCGTACCCGGCCCACTCCGCGAGGCCCGGACGTCAGGGCACGCCGGGCCGTCCCTGAGCACGGCTGGCGCTTGCTGCCGACAGGTCCTCGGACTGACTCCTGGGCGCGTATGCGCACAAGTACACCGTTGCGGGACAGTTCCGGATTCCCACCGGATTCCCCTGCGGCGACAGCGAGCATGAGCATACATCTAGTGCCGGCCTGTCAGGTCACCCCCAGATGTTGTGTCGCGTCGGCTTCGGAGCGTCAACTGTTGGGTGGGAAGTGTGAACTCGGGAGTGTCGGGACGAAAGGCCGCGAGCCGCCGTGGGGCTTGCTGTCCGGGGGCGGCTGCGGGTCCGCCGTGGCTGGTCGCGCAGTTCCCCGCGCCCCTGGAAAAGATGCGCCGCGCGCACTTTTCGTCGGCGCGGCGGCAGCCGCGTACAGAGACAGCAGCGCGCCCCTGAAAGCGCGCGGCAGCGCGTCTTTCAGGGGCGCGGGGAACTGCGCGAGCGACCACGACGGTGCCGCAGCCGCCCGACGGCAGGGAGCGCCGAGCTAGTGGGCCGCTCCCGACGTCGCCGGGGGAAGTTCCGTCTGGACCCCCGGGTCGCCCGCGTCCGCCGTGTAGTCCGACGGACTCGTCTCGTCCACCCCGTCCGGCGCCTTCGCCGCGCGCAGGACGAACGTCAGGACCACCGTCACCGCCACGTTCAGGACGAACGCCGTGAGGCCGATGTAGCCGATCTCACCGATGCCCGGGATCTCCTTCGAGCTGCCGCCGAAGTGCTTCTGCGTGGGGGAGGCGACGCCGTACGCGGCGATCGTGCCGTAGATCATGCCCACGGCCCAGCCGCCCAGCAGGGCCCAGCGGTGGAACCAGCGGGTGAAGAGGCCGCCGACCAGGGCCGGGAAGGTCTGGAGGATCCAGATGCCGCCAAGGAGCTGGAAGTTGATCGCGGTGGTCTTGTCCATCGTCAGGACGAAGATCAGGGCGCCGACCTTCACCAGGAGCGAGACCAGCTTGGAGATCTTCGTCTCCTGCTCCGGCGTGGCGTCCGGCTTGAGGAAGTCCTTGTAGATGTTCCGCGTGAAGAGGTTGGCCGCCGCGATGGACATGATCGCCGCCGGTACCAGCGCGCCGATGCCGATCGCCGCGAACGCCACGCCCGCGAACCAGTCGGGGAACATGTCCTCGAAGAGCTGGGGGATGGCCAGCTGACTGTTGCCGTGGGTGTCGACGTTCGCCGCGATGGCCATGAAGCCGAGGAGGGCGAGCAGGCCGAGCATGAGGGAATACAGCGGCAGGATCGTCGTGTTGCGGCGGATGACGTTGCGACTCCGGGACGACAGCGTCGCCGTGATCGAGTGGGGGTACATGAACAGCGCCAGCGCGGAGCCCAGCGCGAGGGTGGCGTACGTCCATTGCCCCGCCTCGGCCGGGACGAGGCCCCCCTGTTTCGCGGCGGTGTACTTCTCGCTCGCCGAGGCGAAGATGTCGTCGAACCCGCCGAGCTTGATCGGGATGTAGATGATCGCCACCGTGATCACGATGTAGATCAGCGTGTCCTTGACGAACGCGATCAGCGCCGGCGCCCGCAGCCCCGAGGAGTACGTGTACGCGGCCAGCACGCCGAAGGCGATCAGCAGCGGCAGGTCCTTGACGAACCAGTTCGTGTCCTCGCCGCCCCCGACGCCCATCACGTCCAGCACCGCCTGGATGCCGACGAGCTGGAGCGCGATGTACGGCATCGTCGCGAGGATGCCGGTCACCGCGACCGCGAGGGACAGCCCCTTGGACCCGAACCGCCCGCGCACGAAGTCGGACGTGGTGACGTACCCGTGCTTGTGCGAGACGGACCACAGCCGGGGCAGGAACGTGAAGATCAGGGGGTAGATGAGGACCGTGTACGGCACGGCGAAGAACCCGGCCGCGCCGGCCGCGTACACGGCTGCCGGAACCGCGACGAACGTGTACGCCGTGTACAGGTCCCCGCCGAGCAGGAACCACGTCACCCAGGTCCCGAACGACCGCCCGCCGAGCCCCCATTCGTCGAGGGAGTCGGTCTCGGCCCGGCGCCAGCGCGCCGCGAGGAACCCCATGACGGTGACCGCGAGGAAGAAGAAGATGAAGACGCCGAGCGCGACGCCGTTCACGCCGTCGTTCACTTCGACGCACCCCCCTTGCGGGCGCGCTGGTCACGCTGCCACAGCTTGTACGCGGTCATGGTCAGCGCGGTCGAGATGAGGACCCACAGCATCTGGTACCAGTAGAAGAACGGGATGCCGATGAACCGCGGGTTCACATCGGCATACGACCCGACCCACAGCAGCGCCACGAAGGGCGCGAACAGACAGAGGGCGATGACGACGCGCACCGGCGTCACCACCGCTTCCTCTGCCCTCGGTGGGGTCTCTGACATCGGCGGCTCCGTCCCCTCGCTGGGATCACCAGTGATCACCACTGCAATGCGCAGGCAATCTAAGTGACGGATAAGCGCAGCGGAAGCCCTGCTGACGGATCGTCCTGAAGCTGTGTTGCTCCGTCGCTAGTCGACAGGCCGCTTGAGCCGTGCCACGAACTTGTACCGGTCCCCCCGCCACACCGACCGCACCCACTCCACGGGCTCCCCCCGCAGGTCCAGGGAGTGCCGGGACAGCATGAGCATCGGCAGCCCCACGTCCGTCCCGAGGAGCCCCGCCTCGCGCGGCGTCGCGAGCGCCGTCTCGATGGTCTCCTCGGCCTCGGCGAGCCGGACGTCGTACACCTCGGCGAGGGCGGTGTACAGGGACGTGTACTTGACGAGGGACCGGCGCAGGGCCGGGAAGCGCTTGGCGCTGAGGTGCGCCGTCTCTATGGCCATCGGCTCCCCGTTGGCCATCCGCAGCCGCTCGATGCGCAGGACCCGGCCCCCGGACGTGATGTCGAGCAGCTCGGCGAGCCGGTCGTCGGCGGTGACGTACCCGATGTCGATGAGCTGCGAGGTCGGCTCCAGCCCCTGCGCATGCATGTCCTCGGTGTACGAGGTCAGTTGGAGCGCCTGGGACACCTTCGGCTTCGCGACGAACGTGCCCTTGCCCTGGATGCGTTCGAGCCGGCCCTCGACGACGAGTTCCTGGAGGGCCTGGCGGACGGTCGTCCGGGACGTGTCGAACTCGGCCGCGAGCGTGCGTTCCGGCGGGACGGCCGTACCGGGTGCCTGCGTCTGGGTGATGTCCAGCAGATGCTTCTTCAGACGGTAGTACTTGGGCACACGCGCGGTACGGACGGTCGCTCCACCCTCGTTCTCCGCACTGCTGACGTCGGTGCTCATGGCCTGCCTTCCCGGCTCGCACGGGCCGACCTCCCGTCGGCCGCGGCTCACATCGTGGCACGGGATCGTGTGTACGGGTGCCCGTACGGCCAGGTCGGTTCCGGTCGCGGCCGGTAAGAACTCCCTGCGTACGGCGTCCCGGCCCTTGACACGACCCTTGGTCCGGTCCAAGCTCGCGATGCTGGTCTACACCATTCGGAGGGTGGCCTTGGCGGAGACGACTGTGACCCGGGACGCCCTCGCCGTCCTCCAGCCCGGCTTCACCGGGACGACCGCCCCCGACTGGCTGCTGCGCCGCCTCGACGAGGGCCTCGCCGCCGTCGGCCTCTTCGCCCGCAACATCGCCGGTCCCCGGCAACTCGCCGACCTCACGGCCGAGTTGCGCAAGGTCCGGCCCGATGTGGTGATCGCCCTCGACGAGGAGGGGGGTGACGTCACCCGCCTCGAAGCGCGCCGGGGGTCCTCCTTCCCCGGCAGCCTCGCGCTCGGCGTCGTCGACGACACCGGCCTCACGCACTCCGTCGCCGCCGAGCTGGGGCGCCGGCTCGCCGAGTGCGGGGTCACCCTCGACTGGGCGCCCTCCGCGGACGTCAACACCGACCCCGGCAACCCCGTCATCGGCGTACGCTCCTTCGGCGCCGACCCGGCGCTGGTCGCGCGGCACACCGCCGCGTACGTCGCCGGGCTCCAGTCCGCCGGGGTCGCCGCCTGCGCCAAGCACTTCCCGGGGCACGGGGACACGTCCGTCGACTCCCACGAGTCGCTGCCGCGCATCGACGTGCCGTACGGGACGCTGGCCGCCCGCGACCTGCCGCCCTTCCGCGCGGCCGTCTCCGCCGGGGTCCGCGCGATCATGACCGCCCACATCCTCACACCCGCCCTCGACCCCACCCGCCCCGCGACCCTCTCCCGCCGCACCCTCGACCTCCTGCGCCACGACCTCGGCTACGACGGGCTGATCATCACCGACGGCATGGAGATGCGGGCGGTGGCCGACACGTACGGCGTCGAACGGGGCGCCGTCCTCGCGATCGACGCGGGCGCGGACGCGATCTGCGTGGGCGGGGGCCTGTCGGACGGCGAGACGGTGATCCGCCTGCGGGACGCCCTGGTGACCGCGGTCCGCACGGGCGACCTCGCGGAGGAACGCCTCGCGGAGGCGGCGGGGCGGGTACGGGCGCTGGCGCAGTGGACGACGACGGCTACGCGGGCGGCGAGCTTGGGGACTGGCGTCGCTGCGAACTCGGGGGCTGGTCTGGGCGCGGGTCTGGGTGTGGGTGCGGGCTCGGGTGCGGGTCTGGGTGCAGGTCCGGGCGCGAGCCTGAGCGCCGGTCCTGCCGCGAGCCCGGGTATCGGTCTGGAGGCGGCTCGAAGAGCGCTCCGGGTGACGTCCCCGGAGAACCTCCCCCTGACGGCGCCCCCTTACGTCGCCGCCTTCACCCCGCTGGCGAACATGGCGGTGGGCGACGAGACCCCGTGGGGCCTGGCGCCTGCCCTGGCCGAGCTCCTCCCCGGCACCGGCACCGGCACGTTCACGGGCCCTGAGGCGGGCCGCGAGGCCCTGTCGGCAGCGGTCGGCCGCCGGATCGTCGCCGTCGTCCGCGACGAACACCGCCACCCCTGGATGTCCACGGCCCTCACCACCCTCCTCGACGCCCGCCCCGACACGATCATCGTGGAAATGGGCGTCCCCCACGCCGCCCCCCGAGGCGCGGCCCACATCGCGACCCACGGCGCGGCGAGGGTGTGCGGCTGGGCCGCGGCGGAGGTGATCGCGGGGGTGCGGGGGGTTTGAGAGGGCGGCGGGGTGGCTGAAGGCCGAGGGCGTACCCGCCGGCCCCGGGGAGGGCTGATGCGTGGTGAACCCGGCCTCGGCTTCCTGCCCCGGCCGGCTCCCGCCTGTTCCGGGCTCTCGCCGGTCCCCTCAGATCCCCTCAGATCCCCTGCCACTCCGGCTTGTTGTCGTACGTGTGCCGGAAGTAGTCCGCCAGCTTCAGCTTCGACGCCGCCGCCTCGTCCGCGACGATCGTCGCGTGGGGGTGGAGCTGGAGCGCCGAGGCGGGGCAGATCGCTGCCACCGGGCCCTCCACCGTCGCCGCCACCGCGTCCGCCTTGCCCTCGCCCGTGGCCAGGAGGACCAGGTGGCGGGCCTCCAGGATCGTGCCGATGCCCTGGGTGATGACGTGGTGGGGTACCTGGGCGATGTCGTCGTCGAAGAAGCGGGCGTTGTCGACGCGGGTCTGCTGCGTGAGGGTCTTGATGCGGGTGCGGGAGGAGAGGGAGGAGCAGGGCTCGTTGAAGCCGATGTGGCCGTCCGTGCCGATGCCGAGGAGCTGGAGGTCCACACCGCCGGCCTCCGCGAGCGCGCGGTCGTACGTCGCGCAGGCCGCCTGGATGTCGTCAGCGGCGCCGTCGGGGCCGAGGAAGGCGGACATCGGGATGCCGAGCGGCGTGAGGACCTCGCGGCGCAGGACCGAGCGGTAGGACTCGGGGTGCTCGGCGGGCAGCCCCACGTACTCGTCGAGCTGCGCTATCCGTACGGCGGAGACGTCCGTCCCGCCCGCGCGGACCCGCGCCGCGAGCGCCTGGTAGACCGGCAGCGGAGTGGACCCCGTGGCCACCCCGAGCAGGGCGTCGGGCTTACGGCCCACCAGCCGCGCAATGGCCTCGGCGACGAGCTCCCCGCCGGCGGCGGCGTCCGGGACGATCACAACTTCCACGCTGGCCTGCCGTTCTGAGGACGATCCGAAAAGGACATGTGGTTTAGACCACTCTAATCTAGTCGACCCGGTCCGGCCCCGGGGGTGTCGTCCGCCTGTCCGTCCGCTGAACATCCGCCGGAATCCGCTCCGGGACCGCCGAAATTGCCCCGCCGATCAGTCCCCCCACGGGAACCCGCACAGGCTAGGCTGCGTTGGAACGTGCAGAGCGTTCGACGCAGTACGGCTTCCGCTCTCCCCGCACAGGAGGGCGGACCGAGGACCCGGTGCTCTCTGCCCTGACTGCTCCGGTTCCTCACCTTTCGGCCGATCGGGACCGCACACCCCGTGGCCGGGATTGCTCCGGGCTGCGGTGCCGCGAGGGTTGAGGGTCCCTCCAGGCGCCGCGGCCCGCGGGTGTTTCCGGGGGCATACTCCGGGGCGCTCCCCGGGTATGCCGTGACGATGGGATTCAGCACATCGTACGAACGTCATATTTCGGCCAGCGACAAACCGGCGGGTACGCTCGCCCATGTGCCCTCCATGAACGAACTCGTACGCCAGCACACAGCCCTGGACGACTCCGACCTGGAGTGGCTGCACCTGCTGGTCTCGGAGTGGCAGCTGCTCTCCGACCTCTCCTTCGCCGACCTGGTGCTGTGGGTCCCGACGAGCGACGGCACGCGGTACGTCTCGGTGGCGCAGATGCGCCCCAACACGGGCCCCACCTCCTATCAGGACGACATGGTCGGCCACCTGGTTCCCCGCGGCCGGCGCCCGCTGCTCGACGTCGCCCTCGACGAGGGCCGTATCGTCCGCGAGGGCGACCCGGAGTGGCGCGAGGAGGTCCCCGTACGGGTCGAGTCGATCCCCGTACGGCGTGAGGGCCGCGTCCTCGGTGTCATCGCGCGCAACACGAACCTGCTGACCGTCCGCACCCCGAGCCGCCTGGAGCTGACCTACCTCCAGAGCGCCTCCGACCTCGCGCAGATGATCGCGGCGGGCGCGTTCCCGTTCGCCGGCCAGCAGATGGACATGGACGCCGCGCCCCGCGCCGGCGACGGCCTGATCCGCCTCGACGCGGACGGCATCGTCCAGTACGCCTCGCCGAACGCCCTCTCCGCGTACCACCGCATGGGCCTCGCCTCCGACCTCGTGGGCCACAACCTCGGGCTGACGACGGCCGAACTCGCGCCCACGCGCGGCCCGGTGGACGAGGCGCTCGCCAAGGTCGCGAGCGGGTGGGCGCCCCGCGAGTTCGAGGTCGAGGCGAACGACGGGGTGATCCAGTTCCGCGCGATCCCCCTCAAACCCAAGGGCACGCGCATCGGTTCACTGGTCCTGCTCCGGGACGTCACCGAACTGCGCCGCCGCGAGCGGGAGTTGATCACGAAGGACGCGACCATCCGGGAGATCCACCACCGGGTGAAGAACAACCTCCAGACGGTCGCCGCCCTGCTCAGGCTCCAGGCCCGCCGGATCGAGTCCGAGCGGGGGCGCGAGGCGCTGGAGGAGGCGGTGCGGCGGGTCGGGTCGATCGCCATCGTCCACGAGACGCTGTCTCAGAACCTGGACGAGCGCGTGGAGTTCGACGAGATCGCCGACCGGGTGCTCGCGATGGTCGCCGAGATCTCGCCGGGCAAGGTGACCGGGCGGCGCACCGGGCGGTTCGGGATTCTCGACGCCGAGGTGGCCACCCCGCTGTCGATGGTCCTCACCGAGATCCTCCAGAACGCGCTGGAGCACGGCTTCCGCGAGGGGGAGACCGGGACCGTCGAGGTGACGGCCGTGCGCGGCGGCACGACGAAGGACGCGCGGCTGCTCGTCACCGTCCAGGACGACGGGGTGGGGCTGCCCGAGGGGTTCGACCCGCAGGTCTCCGGCAATCTGGGGCTCCAGATCGTGCGGACCCTGGTGGAGGGGGAGTTGGGGGGCAGCTTCGACATGGTGCCGGGGCCCGAGGGGGGTACGCGGGTGATCCTGGACGTGCCGGTGCGGGCGCAGAAGTGACGGCCGCCGGGCAGCAAAGAGCCCCGGACCATGTGGGCCGGGGCTAGTGCTCCCTGCTGCGGTACTCGTGCATGTGGTGCAAGTCGTACTGAGCGCTTGGGGGTACTGCGCGCTGCGGTTCGGGGGCGGGAGCTGCGTACGTGCCGTACGCGCCGCCAACCTCAGGCTGTTTTCCGCGGGGCGGACGGGTCAGGCGGTGGCCTGACGGGCCCGGTTGCGGGCGGCGCGGCGCTTCATCGCACGACGCTCGTCCTCGCTGAGACCACCCCAGACGCCGGAGTCCTGACCGGACTCGAGCGCCCACTGCAGACACTGGTCCATGACGGGACAGCGCCGGCAGACGGCCTTGGCTTCCTCGATCTGCAGCAGCGCAGGACCGGTGTTGCCGATGGGGAAGAAGAGCTCGGGGTCTTCCTCGCGGCAAACGGCGTTGTGACGCCAGTCCATGGCTGCTACCTCTCCTTGGGTGTTACGTGCAGGTTGCTTGTGAATGTGAACGCTTTCACGAATCCCTCAACAAGGGAAGGGCCACCAGCCAGATACGCCTGGCGCGGTCCTGGTGTCGTGAAGAGGGGTTCCGGTGATCAGTGGATGCCGGTGTTGCGGGCTGTCCCGATCGCCACGTAGAGACTCGCAAACCTCAGCGGCGGATACAACCCCTTCTGGAAAGTTTTTTTTGATTCCTCGGTGTCGACTGGGTCACAGCCGTACTTCCAAGGGGTGGACCCTGGCCTAAACGTTCGAGTGAAAGGACTTCCGCCCTTTCTGCTCACACAATCACACGCAGTGCCCGTCGTACGCCTGTGAACGTCACGCTGGTTCGCAGTCCGAGGTGGTCTCCGTCCATCTGGAGCGGGAGTGGCACCTTCGAATGCAAGGTGAACTGGTCCACGTCGTGGAGGGAGACCGCGTGCTTGCCCTGGGGGCCCTTCTCGGGGGACGAAAGGAGCAATTGGGTCGCATACCGGGCAAGTGCGGGGCCGGACAGGCGGCTGAGACCCAGTACGTCGAGGGCGGTATCGAACGAAGCCTTAGGTGACGCGTACACCGGGCGATTGCCCAGATAGGTCCACGGAGCCGTGTTGCAGACTATGGACATCACCAAATCGGTCACGGGTTCTTCTCCGGCCCGTTCCAGAGTGATCGTTCCGCGGCGCCGGTGCGGTTCTCCGAAAAACTGACGGAGTGCCTGCTGAAGGTAAAGAGCGTGTGTGGATTTCCTTCCACGTTCGCGTTGTTGCTCCACCCGGCCGATGACTTTCGCGTCGAATCCCAGGCCGGCGTTGAAGGTGAACCACCGTGCGGGGACGGCCTCGTCCTCCGTCCCCGGGGTGCCCGTCGCCAGGCCCAGGCCCACGGTCCGCTCGCTGCCCAGCCGCAGCGCGTCCAGCAGGGCGCCGGTCGCCTCCACGGGGTCGTTCGGGAGGCCCAGGGCTCTCGCGAACACGTTCGTCGATCCGCCGGGGACGACCGCGAGGCCCGGCAGCCGCTCGGGGTCGGGCCCGCCGGTGAGGAGGCCGTTCACGACCTCGTTGATCGTGCCGTCGCCCCCCAGTGCGACGACCAGATCGATGTCCGAACTCGTCGCCGCCTGCCGGCCGAGGTCCCTCGCGTGTCCGCGGTACTCCGTGGTCACCGCTTCCAGCTTCATCTCGCTCGCCAGCGCGTGGATCAGGACATCGCGCGTACGCGCACTCGTAGTCGTCGCCGCCGGATTGACCACAAGAAGTGCACGCATGGATCGCAGCGTACCTACTGGGTGGTACCGGGCACAGGTCGAGGTAGGGAAGGGGTAAGAGATCAGGGAGTGAGTCTCGACACGGGGCGGGGGCGTGTGGGGGTGGACGGGGGGCGTGCGGGTGGGCGGGTGCTTCGGGAGGCCGGGGTTCCGACGCGGGGAGCCGTGCCTCGGGGGCGGCCCGTTACGCTTCAGGCGTGAGCAGTGAAAAGGCGCCCAAGCCCTCCCGGAACCCCGACGCGGCGGAGGGGACGGCCCCCACGGCCCCCGACGGGCCCCGGCCCCGCAGGCTGACGTACGCCGCTGTGCTGGCCGGTCTTGAGGGCGTGGCGTTGCTGGCGGGCGGTGTGTGGATGCTGGTCGTGGGCGTCAGTGGGGACGCGGACGACCGTCAGGGCGCGGTGACCGGAGGGATCACCCTCGCCGTCCTCGCCCTGCTGCCGCTGCTCGCCGCGAGGGGGCTGCTGAACCGCCGCAGCTGGAGCCGGGGTCCCGCCGTGGTCACCCAGGTCATGGCCCTGCCGGTGGCCTACAACCTGCTCCGGGCCGACAGCGTCGCCATCCCGGCGGGGATCGCCCTGGGCGTCGTGGCGATCGTGGCCCTGGTCCTGCTGATCAACCCCGAGACGACCCGGGCCCTGGGAATCCGAGGCCCGGGCGGCGCCCAGGAGTAATCCTCACTCCTCCACCAGCAGCTTCTCCCGCAGCTGGGCCAGGGTCCGGGCCAGCAGGCGGGAGACGTGCATCTGGGAGATGCCGACCTCCTGGGCGATCTGCGACTGGGTCATGTTGCCGAAGAAGCGCAGCAGGAGGATCCGCTTCTCCCGGGGCGGGAGGTCCTCCAGCAGGGGCTTGAGGGACTCGCGGTACTCGACGCCCTCCAGGGCCTCGTCCTCCGCGCCGAGGGTGTCCGCCACCGCCGGGGACTCGTCGTCCGTGTCGGGGACGTCCAGGGAGAGGGTCGAGTACGCGTTGGCGGACTCCAGGCCCTCCAGGACCTCCTCCTCCGAGATCGCCAGTTTCTCGGCGAGTTCGTGGACCGTGGGGGAGCGGCCGTGGAGCTGGGAGAGTTCGGCGGTCGCGGTGGTCAGGGAGAGGCGCAGTTCCTGGAGGCGGCGCGGGACGCGGACGGCCCAGCCCTTGTCGCGGAAGTGCCGCTTGATCTCGCCGACGACCGTCGGGGTCGCGTACGTGGAGAACTCGACGCCGCGGTCGGGGTCGAAGCGGTCCACGGACTTGATGAGCCCGATCGTGGCGACCTGGGTCAGGTCGTCCAGCGGCTCGCCCCGGTTGCGGAACCTCCGCGCGAGGTGCTCGACGAGCGGGAGGTGCATCCGCACCAGCCGGTTGCGCAGCTCCGCGTACTCGGGGCTGCCGTCCGCGAGGCCGCGCAGCTCGACGAAGAGTGCCCGCGCCTCGCTGCGGTCCTGATGACCGTGGTGTGGCACGGCGGCCACGCCGCCCTGCTGATCGTCTCGCTCGTGCTCGCTCATCGTCCCGCCCGTCGCCCTTTGTCGAGCCGTTCTCCCGGCCCGGCCAGGGGTGCCCTGCGCACCGTCCCGCTCCCGCCCTTCGCCGCCCGGAGTGTCGTCCTCCGGATGCGGCCGGGCCTGTTCGGGAATGCCGTCGACGCCGTCCGCCGTCCGCCGCGGGAAGCCCTCCTCGGTCGGCAGGCGCGCGCCCCGCTCCTCGCCTCGCACCGGCCCGTCCCCGTCCCTCACGCCGGCCCGGGGCCCGCGCCGCGCTGTTTGTAGAGGCTGATCGAGACGGTCTTGTCGTCGTCGACGGCGGAGGACACCTTGCCCGCGAGCGCGGACAGCACGGTCCACGCGAACGTGTCCCGCGCGGGCGCGTGGCCGTCCGTCGTCGGCGCGGAGACGGTCACCTCCAGCGAGTCGTCGACGAGGCGGAACACGCAGCCGAGCACCGAACCGGGCACGGCCTGCTGGAGCAGGATCGCGCACGCCTCGTCCACCGCGATGCGCAGGTCCTCGATCTCGTCCAGGGTGAAGTCCAAACGGGCCGCGAGGCCGGCCGTGGCCGTCCGCAGCACCGACAGGTAGGCACCCGCGGCCGGCAGCCGGACTTCCACGAAGTCCTGGGTCGCGGGCTCGCCTGCGATCTGGGACACCCTCACCTCCAAGGTGGTACAAGCTGTTCGGGCCGAGGGTCGTCGCCCCCCGGAGTAACGCGAAGTGTGGTGCAGCGGTGACGCTATCGCGCTCACCAGCGTCCTGTCCCGGGACCCCGACCCCATGGCGTCACTCACAGTAAAACTCTGAATACGCTCCGTGTCTAGGGGGTCTGCGGGCCCAAATCGGAAGAGCGCGCGCCGGGTTGACGTACCCCGGCATCAGACTCTCGAACCGTACCCGCTCCCGATCACACCAGGACGTGATCCACGAAGCACCACCGCCAGTCCTCGCCGGGCTCGAACGTCCGCATCACCGGATGGCCCGTCTCGTCGTGGTGGCGCGTGGCGTGCCGGCCGGGTGAGGTGTCGCAGCAGCCGACGTGCCCGCACGTCAGGCACAGCCGCAACTGCACCGGGTGGGTACCGTCGCGCAGGCACTCCGGACACGTCTCGTTCAGCGGCGTGGGATCCGGGTGCGGCAGCGTGTCCGCGTGCGTGCACTGTTTCATGATTGCCAGGTTACGACGGCCGTACGGACGACCGCGCGGAAAAACCGAGGAACGAGGGTGGGCCCGACATGGATGTGATGCCGCTGCTCCTGCTGGTGGCGGGCAGCGCCGCGTTCGCGGCGGCGGCCCGCCGTACGCCCGTACCCGCGCCCCTGCTGCTGGTCGCGGTCGGCCTGGTGGTGTCGTACGTCCCCGGGGTCCCCGACTACACCCTCGACCCGGACGTCGTCCTCCCGCTGCTCCTGCCGCCCCTGCTGTACACGTCCGCCGCCGACAGCTCGTACCTCGACCTGCGCGCGCAGGTACGGCCCGTGGCGCTGCTGTCGGTCGGGTACGTGCTGTTCGCGACGCTCGCCGTCGGGTGGGCCGTGTACGAGCTGGTCCCGGGGATGCCGCTCACCGCCGCGCTCGTCCTGGGAGCCGTCGTCGCGCCCCCGGACGCCGTCGCCGCCACCGCCGTCGCCCGGCGCGTGGGGCTGCCGTCGCGGATCACGACGATCCTCCAGGGCGAGTCCCTCCTCAACGACGCGACCGCGATCACCGCGTACAAGGTCGCCGTCGCCGCAGCCGTCGGGGAGGGCGCGTCCTGGGCGGGCGGGATCGAGGAGTTCCTGGTGGCCGCCGTCGGCGGGACCGTCGTGGGGCTCGTCCTGATGGCGCCCCTGCACTGGCTGCGCACCCGCCTCAAGGAACCCCTCCTCCAGAACACGCTCTCCCTGCTGATCCCCTTCGTCGCGTACTCCACCGCCGAGCAGTTCCACGCGTCCGGGGTGATCGCCGTCGTCGTGGTCGCGCTGTATCTCGGCCACCGCGCGTGGGAGGTCGATTTCGCCACCCGGCTCCAGGAGCACGCCGTCTGGAAGATGGTCGCCTTCGTCCTGGAGTCCGCCGTCTTCGCCCTCATCGGCCTCCAGCTCCCGGTCGTCCTCAAGGGGCTCGACGAGTACGACGGTGCCGACGCCGCCTGGTACGCCGTCGCCGTGTTCCTCGTGGTCGTCGCCGCACGGTTCCTGTGGGTGTTCCCGGCGACCTTCCTGCCGCGCCTGCTGTCGCGGCGCATCAGGGAGCGCGAGGACGATCCGACCTGGCGCGCGCCCGTGGTCGTCGGGTGGGCCGGGATGCGCGGGGTCGTCTCGCTGGCCATCGCGTTCTCCGTGCCGTTGACGCTCCACCACAGCGAAGAACCGTTTCCCGAACGGGACCTGGTGCTGTTCCTGACGTTCACGACCGTCATCGGGACGCTGGTCCTCCAGGGGCTGACGCTGCCCCCGCTGATCCGGCTCCTGAAGTTCCCCGAGGCGGACACGCGCGCGGCGACCCTCGCGGAGGCCAACGCGCAGGCGCAGGCGTCCCGCGTCGCCGAGCAGCGGCTCGACGAGCTGCTCTCCGACGAACGCAACGCCCTGCCACCGCCGCTCGCCGACCGGCTGCGGTCGGTCCTGGAGCGGCGGCGCAACGCCGTGTGGGAGCGGCTGGGGCAGGCGAACCCGGTGACCGGGGAGAGCGTCGACGAGACGTACCGGCGGCTGTCGCGGGAGATGATCAGCGCGGAGCGGGAGATGTTCGTGCGGCTGCGGGACGGCCGGTACATCGACGACGAGATGTTGCGGACGTTGCTCAGAAGGCTGGATCTGGAGGAGGCGGCGGCCTATCGGGAGGCGGAGTGAGGGCGTCCCGTACGCGCGCGTGGGTGGCGAGGGCGGCGGCGCGCTCCTCCGGGAAGGCGTCCTCGAGGAGGGCCGCGAGGACGGCGAGGGCTTCGGCCGAGAGGTGTTCGGCGGCCTCGAAGCGGTCGGTGAACAGCAGGTAGAAGCGCGCCTGGGCGTCCAGGGCCCGCAGCAGTTCGTCCGCGCCCTCGCCGGTCTCGCGGAACACTCTGCGCAGGATCTGCGCGGCTTTGACGTACACGCGGAACGCGACCAGCGGATGGCTGACGGGGATCAGTGACCGGGCCTGGAGGCGGAATGCTTCGCCGAGCAGGATCAGGTGCTCGCGGCCCTGGTCACGGACGAGCCTGCGGGCCGCCGTGACGGCTTCGTCGGCCGCTTCCAGGCTCTCCGCCCCCTCGGTGGCCTGTGCCACGACGAGGAGGATCTCCACGTAGTCCGACAGGTGGGCCTCCGGGCGGACGCGGGCCAGTGGGCGCCGGACGGACAGGTTCTCCCGGGCGGCCTCGACCAGGGCGGGCACGTCGTCGAGGTCCGCCAGGATCTGCACCATGTGGTCCAGCGTGGAGGCCAGTTCCGCGAGGTAGGCGTCCGGCTCCTCCTCGGCGGCCGACCTGCGCACCCTCAGCGACTCCTCGGCCGTCCTGAGCGCCTTCTGTGGATCGCCCGCGCGGTACTGGTGCCGGGACAGTGTGCTGAGCGAACGGGCGAGGCTGGGGAGCAACCGCGGGTGACGGTCCGACAGTTCCCGCCGCAGGACGACGGAGTCCCGCGCCCGCTCCAGCGCCTCACCGAGCCGGCCGCAGTCGGCGAGGCCGTAGGAGAGGTTGTTCAGCGTCGCGGCGACGGCCTCCGTCCAGACGTCGGGCTCCTCCGTGTCCGGCACCCTGGACAGCTCCCGGAGCGCTTCCTCGCCCTCGGTGACGGACTCCTCCGGCCGCCCGAGCGAGTTGAGCTCACGGGACCGCTGGCCCAGCAGCAGCCCCCGCAGCCAGGCCGGGGCATCCGGGACGCCGTCCAGGAGGGCCAGCGCCGACACCGTGGTCTCCAGCGCCTTCTCGTGCTGCCCGGCGGCCACGAGGCGTCCGGCGAGGTTGTGCAGCGATCCCGCGCGCGCGAGCGGTGAGCGTTCCTCCCCCAGGTCCACCGACAGCTGCTGGAGCCGCACACTCCACGACACCAGTGCCTGGCTCAGCAACGGCATCCGGTCGGCCAGCTCCACCACCTGCTCGTCCGGCAGCAGCCCTTCGTCCAGGATCACCTCCAACGCCCCCACCAGCACCGCCGGTTCCGCACTGCGCCGCACCGCCCCCAGCAGCCGGGGCGCCAGCATCCCCGGCGCCGCGCGCACCGCGTCGTACACGACCTCCGCCACACCCTCCACGCGCGCGGACGCGCGGCTCAGCACCAGCAGGGCGTTGACCATCTCCTCGTTGTCCAGGGTGTCGATCAACCGCAGGAAGATCTCCGGCTCCTCCACCACGCGCGTGCCCACGAGGTACTCACCCAGCGGATCGGGCTCCAGCACACCCCAATGCGCCGCACCCCCCTCCGGCCTCGGATACAGATCCCGCAGCCAGTCCGCGACACCCCTCCGTACCGCCTCCGCCTGATCCCCGACACGCGGCACGCGCGCGAGGACGGTGTGGGCGCGCTCGCGCGGGACGGGGCCGACGAGGGTGGCCGTGACGACGGCGTTGCGGAGGGCCGCCTCGCCGAGGAGGTTCAGCGCGGTGTCCCGGGACGCGCTCCGCCAGTACGCCGCCTCGTGCCGCAGCAGCGTGTCCTGGGCCGCCGTCCCCGCCGAGGGGGCCAGGAGGCTCGCCAGGGCCGCCATGTGGATCTCCAGGACGGTCCTGGGGGGCCTGGCGGGCTCCTCCCCGGGTGCGGGCGCCACCGGCAGCCCCAGGGCCGCCACACCGCGCGCCAGGTCCGTCACGGCCGTACGGAACACCTCGCGCGCGTCCGCGCCGAGGGACTCCGTGCCGGTGATGGACCAGCGGCGGGCGTTCTCCGCGAGGTCGGCGGCCTCGGGGCCGGCCGCGCGGAGTTCGTCCCACCAGCGGCCCTGCGCGCGGGCGATGAGCAGGATGCGCAGGGAGTTCCCGCGCGCGACGGTCTCCAGGAGCGCGGCGAGTTGTTCGACGCGGCTCTCGGCGTAGTCGACGACGAGCAGGACGGGCGCCGTCGTCGAGGCGAACAGGGCGTCCGGTACGGCACGGCGCGCCAGGTGGACGACGGCGTGCCGGGACGCGGCGAGGCGGTGGCCCAGCTCCCGTGCCACCCGGGACTTTCCGGCGCCGCCCGCGCCGGTGAGGAGGGCGAGGGAGACGCCGTCGCCGTCCGTGCACCAGGCCGTCAGCCCGTCCAGCAGTTCGGCGCGGCCCGTGAAGCGGACCGTCTCCGCGCGCGGGTGCAGCAGGAGGGCGACGGAGGCGGGGACGAGGGGCGCCGAGGGCTGGGCGTGGTCCGCGAACTCGGCGGGCTCCAACTGGGCGTCCTGGCCGGTGTGCCGGCGCAGCAGGTCGCGGAAGCCGGGGTCGGCCAGGAGGACGTACGCCGGGATCGCCTCCAGGCGGCTGTGCTGCCAGCCGGGGAGGTCCGCGACGGCCACGCCGAGCAGGAGGTCCCGGCACCAGACGGCGCCGCCGGACAGGCCCGCCCAGGGGGAGGCGCCTTCCGGCGGGGTGCCGGTGAGGTTCAGGACGTACCGGTCGCGCTCCACGGCGTCCAGGGGGTCGAGTTCGCCCCGGAAGGGACGGGAGCCGACCTGGTCGCCGGGCCCCGCGGCGAAGCCGAGGAGGGTGACACCGGCCGGCTCCGACGTGACCAGCGTCCCCCAGCGCACCGGTTCGACGTCCGGGAGGACGTCCTCCTCCGCGAGGAGCAGCGCCGCGTCGTAGTGCCGGTCGAAGCGGGACCAGACGACCTCGCAGCGTACGGCGGGGGTGCGGGGCGTGCGGACCGTCGCGTGCGTGCGCTCGCGCAGGACGTGGGCAGCCGTGAGGACCAGGCGCGGGGCGAGGACGAGGCCCGAGCCCTGGCCCGCCGCCTCGACCAGGGCGGCCCGGAGCCGGTCCGGCACGGGTCAGCGGCCGAACGCCGAGTCCAGGCCGCCGACTTCGGGCGGATTGTCGTTGCTGATCAGCAGCGGGTTGCCGGAGGCGTCCTTGGGGGTGAGGACGAACTTCACGCGGTGCGTGTCCTGTCTGGCCGCCTTGCCGCTGACGTCCGCCGACACGACCGCGCTGAAGATCCGGCTCACCCCGACCTTGGCGGTGGCCTCTTTGGTCAGCGTGAACGCGAACTCCAGCTCGATGGGCCCCACTTCGAAGGAGAGGCCGCTGCCCGTACCCGCCGTCGCCGCGCCGAGCAGCTCGTCGCGCAGCGCCTGGACCGCCTCGCCCACACCGATCTCGTCCGCCACGGGTTCCCCCTGCTCGCCGGTCAACTGGCTCACTGTACGGCCGGCGGATCAGCCGGGGAACGGGGTTCCCGTGATCACCGCCGCGAGCGTCGTCCCGCGCGGGAAGGCGCCCTCGCGGGTCAGGGTGACAAGTCCGTACAGCAACTTGGCGACATAGAGACGCTCGACCGGCAGGCCGTGGCGGTCCTCGAAGTCCCGGGCGAAATCCTCCAGTTCGGGGGTGGTGCGGGCGTAGCCGCCGAAGTGGAAGCGTTCGTCCAGGCGCCAGTTGGCGAACTCCTGGCCGAACGCCTCGCGTTGGAGGGCGCGGATCTCGGCGGCGAGGAAGCCGCCCTTCAACACCGGAATGCCCAGTGCGTGTTGGGCCGGGGTGAGGCCGGCCGCCATACCCGCCAGGGTCCCGCCCGTGCCGCAGGCGACCGCCGCCACGTCGACACCGGCGAGTTCCTCGCCCAGGGCCCGGCAACCGCGTACGGCTGCCGCGTTGCTGCCGCCCTCGGGGACGACGTACGCGTCCTCGGCGCCGGCCTCGCGGAGGATTCTCGCGAGGGTCGCCGGGTCGGACTTGTGGCGGTACGTCGCGCGGTCGGTGAAGTGGAGGCGCATGCCGTGCGCGGCGCAGTGGGCCAGGGACGGGTTCAGGGGGCGGGCGGCGAGTTCGTCGCCCCGGACGACGCCGATCGTGGGGATGCCCCGGGCCGCTCCGGCGGTGGCCGTCGCACGGAGGTGGTTGGAGTAGGCGCCGCCGAACGTGAGGAGCGCGCGGCCGGACGCCGCTTCGAGGTTTGGGGTCAGTTTGCGGTACTTGTTCCCGATCAGGGTGGGGTGCAGGAGGTCGTCGCGTTTCAGCAGGAGACGGACGTCGTGGCTGGTGAAACGTTCGTCCCGGGTTTCCTGGAGCGGGGAGGGCAGGGGCACCCGGTCATTGTCGAACACCGTTCGGTGAAACGTGCCTCTTCCCACTCTTGCGATGATCCATTCCCGCTCTTTCGTGTAATACCACTGGCGGCTCGGCTGCGGAAAGCTTGCCCGCGAGATGAGTGCCCGGCACACCACGTGCCGGTGCATGTAGCGGGGAGGGCAATCCACATGTCGGTAGGCGAAGAGATCCGCACCGAAGAGGGCGCGCCGCAGCAGAGCCTCGGGACGGCCGCGGCGCGGAACCTGGCCACCACCACCAAGTCCGTTCCGCAGATGCAGGAGATCAGTTCCCGCTGGCTGCTGCGCACGCTGCCGTGGGTCGACGTCCAGGGCGGCACGTACCGGGTGAACCGGAGGCTCACGTACTCCGTCGGCGACGGCCGCATCACCTTCGTCAAGACCGGCGACCGCGTCGAGGTGATCCCCGCCGAACTGGGCGAACTGCCCGCCCTGCGCGGCTACGAGGACGAGGCGGTCCTCACCGAACTCGCCTCGCGCTCCCGCCAGCGCGAGATCGGCGCCGGGGAGGTCATCGCCTCCTTCGGCAGCTCGAACGACGAGGTGTTCATGCTGGCGCACGGCCGCGTCGAGAAGGTCGGCACCGGCCCCTACGGCGACGACCAGGTCCTCGGCGTCCTCGCCGACGGCGCCTACTTCGGCGACGAGGCACTCCTC
Source organism: Streptomyces saintjeani (assembly GCF_055409605.1). Taxonomy (NCBI): domain Bacteria; kingdom Bacillati; phylum Actinomycetota; class Actinomycetes; order Kitasatosporales; family Streptomycetaceae; genus Streptomyces; species Streptomyces saintjeani. Next base: position 6,254,752 of record NZ_CP189624.1, read on the forward strand.
GACGACGACGCGATCTGGGAGTTCACCGCCCGCGCGGTCACCGCCTGCACCGTCCTCACCCTGTCCCGGCAGGACTTCCAGCAGGTCGCCGAGCGCGGCGACTCGCTCCGCGCGCACCTGGGGGAACTGCGCTCCATCCCCGAGCAGAACACCAACAAGTACGGCGAGAAGGCCGTCGACCTCGCGGCCGGCCACTCCGGCGAAGCGGACATCCCGCACACGTTCGTCGACTACGACGCCTCGCCCCGCGAGTACGAACTCAGCATCGCCCAGACCGTGTTGCGCATCCACTCGCGCGTCGCCGACCTCTACAACCAGCCGATGAACCAGACGGAGCAGCAACTCAGGCTCACCGTCGAGGCGCTGAAGGAGCGCCAGGAGCACGAGCTGGTCAACAACCGGGAGTTCGGGCTCCTCACCAACTGCGAGTACGACCAGCGCATCCAGCCCCACGACGGCGTGCCCGGGCCCGACGACATGGACGAGCTGCTCAGCCGCCGGCGCGGGACCAAGCTGTTCCTCGCGCACCCGCGTGCCATCGCCGCGTTCGGGCGCGAGCTGAACAAGCGCGGGCTCGTGCCCGAGACCATCGACATCGAGGGCAACCGCATCCCCACCTGGCGCGGCGTGCCGATCTACCCCTGCAACAAGATCCCCGTCACCGAGGCCCGCACCAGCTCCATCATCGCCATGCGTCTCGGCGAGAAGGACCAGGGCGTCATCGGGCTGCGGCAGTCCGGGCTGCCCGACGAGATCGAGCCCAGCCTGTCCGTGCGGTTCATGGGCATCAACGAGCAGGCCATCATCAAGTACCTCGTCACCGCGTACTACTCCGCCGCCGTCCTCGTCCCGGACGCCCTCGGTGTCCTGGAGAACGTCGAGGTCGGTCGTTGGTGACCCTCCGTCCCGCCGCGTGTACCCGCCCTTCGGGGCGGGTGCGCACGTGACCCTTCAGACCGGGGAAGTGGCCCACGAGGCCGCGCTCATCCTGGAGCGCGCCCGCGCCGACGTCGATCCTCAACTCCGCTTCGCCGTCGACTCGTTGCCACCCGAGATGCGGCGGGTCGCCCGGTACCACTTCGGGTGGCAGGACGCGGAGGGGCGGGCGGTCGACGGGAACGCGGGCAAGGCGATACGGCCCGCACTGGTGCTGGCGGCGGCCGAGGCGGTCGGGGGAACCGCCGGGCGTACGGCCGCCGTTCGGGCCGCCGCCGCTGTCGAACTCGTCCACAACTTCACGCTGCTCCACGACGACGTCATGGACCGTGATCCCACCCGGCGGCATCGGGCCACCGCGTGGAACGTCTTCGGCGATCCCGACGCGATCCTCTCCGGGGACGCGCTCCAGGCTCTCGCCTTCCAGCTCCTCGCCGGGGATTCCCATCCCGTCGCCCTTGCCGCCGTCGGGCGGCTCGCCGCCTGTGTCGTCGAGCTGTGCGAGGGGCAGCAGGTCGATACGGCCCTCGAACGCCGGGATCCCCGTGAGGTCGGGCTGTCCGAGGTGCTGCGGATGGCCGAGGCGAAGACCGGGGCGCTGCTCGGGTGTGCCTGTGCGATCGGGGGGTTGTACGGCGGGGGGTCCCTGGAGGTGGTCGAGTCGCTCGATGCGTTCGGGCGGCAGGCCGGGCTCGCGTTTCAGCTCATCGACGATGTCATCGGGATATGGGGGGATCCGTTGCATACGGGGAAGCCCGCGGGGGCGGATCTGGCGGCTCGGAAGAAGTCGTTGCCGGTTGTCGCGGCGTTGACCTCCGGTGGTTTGGCGGGGGAGGAACTGGCCGCGCTGTACTCCTTGCCGTACTCGGAGGGGGAGTTGGAGAGGGTCGTCCTCGCTGTGGAGCGGGCCGGGGGGCGGGACTGGGCTCAGATCGAGGCTGCGGATCGGATGGGGGTGGCGTTGGGGGAGTTGGCTCGGGCGGTGCCGGATCCGGAGCGGGCGGGAGGGTTGTTGACGTTGGCCGAGTTCGTTACTCGGCGGAGTAGTTGACGAGGGGGTGTCGGTCGGGTGCGGGTGCGTTGTGGCTGGTCGCGCAGTTCCCCGCGCCCCTGAAAGATGCGGGCCCCTGCGGGGCCGCATCACGGGGGTGGTAGCCGCACGTCGGATACAGCCCCCGCGCCCCTAAAGGGCGCTTGCAGCGCCCTATCTGGGCCAGGTCCCGCACATCCCCACGGTGTGCGGGGCCTGTTTTATCGTGGCGGCATGTCTGAGACCTCGTCCTATGTCCTGCATCTGACCGAGCGTGCTCTGTGGGAGGAGGCTCAGGAGCGGGAGCTCTATGAGTGGTCCACCCGGGGGCGGACCCTTCAGCAAGAAGGGTTCGTGCACTGCTCGACCCGGGAGCAGCTCGCCGGTACCGCCGCGCTCGTGTACGGCGATGACGACGTCGACCTCGTCGTGCTCGTGATCGATCCGGCTCGGCTGGGGGTGCCGGTGAAGTACGAGGGTGGGTTTCCGCATGTCTACGGGGCCGTTCCCGTGGGGGCGGTCGTGGATGTCGAGGCGTGGGCGTGAGGCGGTGGTACGACGCGAGGTCCACGCCGTCCCCCTAACCCCTCGGCAGGCCGCCCGTTTCCGCGTCCCTGCCTGTCAGGCAGTACAGGCCGTCGTCGGGGTCCCTCATCACCGTCCAGTGCGGGAACTCCGCCACCGTCCGTGCTCCCAGCTTCTCGTGCCGGGCCCGGACTTCCGGGATGTTCGGGGACGCCGCGAGGTCCAGGTGTGCGGTCAGGGGCTGTTCCCGGGCCGTGCGTTGGAGGAGGATGCGGAGGGGGAGGCCGGGGGGTGGGGTGAGGACGTGGAACTCCGGGAGGGAGCCGGGCGTTGAGGTCCATGTGGGGAGCAATGCGGTGAAGAAGGTTGTTTCGGAGGCGTAGGCGGAAGGGGGGATGTCGATGCTCACCTGGTCCAGACGGCTCGCGGCGTGGACAGGGGGGCGGGTGGACTCGCCCTGCCAGGGGACCGCGCAGAAGAGCTGGCCCGCGGGGGAGCGGAGCACGGCCCACGTGGCGTGGTCGGCGACCTTCCGCGCTCCCAGGTCCACCGCACGCGCCGCGAATCCGCGTACGTCCGTCACCGCGAAGTCCGGGTGCGCGCCGCCGGGGCCCTCGGCGACCGTCTGGAACTTGAGACACGGGTCGTATCCCTCGGGCGGGAGGAGCGTCGCGAACTCGGCCTCGTCTCCCCGGGGTTCGGACAGGCGCGTACCCGTCACCGTCGTCCAGAAGCCGGCGGACGCCGGAGAGGGGCGGTCTATGAAGGCGTAGGTCCAGCGGACGTCGCTCATACCGGTCGCTCCATGAAGCGCAGCAGGTTGCCCGCCGGGTCGCGCAGCGCGCAGTCGCGGACGCCGTACGGCTGGTCCGTGGGGTCCTGGAGGAGGTCGTAGCCCGCCTCGCGGACGCGGGCCGCGAGCGCGTCGCAGTCCGGGGTCGCGAAGATCGCCCCGCGTAGGAGGCCCTTGGCCAGCAGGCGGTTCAGGGACTCGCGGTCGGCGGCGGAGGCGTCGGGGTTCGCGTCCGGAGGTTCGAGGACGACGGAGACGTCCGGCTGGAGCGGCGAGCCGACGGTCACCCAGCGCATGCCTTCGTACGAGACGTCGTTACGGATCTCCAGCCCCAGCACGCCGACGTAGAAGTGCAGGGCCTTGTCGTGGTCGTCCACGGCGATGAAGCACTGGTGGAGTTTCAGGTCCATGCCGGTCAGCCTAGGGCGCGGCGTTTCGGCCTGGTGTACGTGCGGGCCACGCACGGCGGGATCACCGCGCTCTCCTCGTGCGACCGCGCCCGGTACGCGCTCGGCGTCTCCCCCACCAACTCGGTGAACCGCGAGCTGAACGACCCCAGCGACGTACACCCCACGGCCATGCACACCTCGGTCACCGACAGGTCCCCGCGCCGCAGCAGCGCCTTGGCCCGCTCGACCCGCCGGGTCATGAGATACGCGTACGGCGTCTCCCCGTACTCGGCGCGGAAGCTGCGCTGGAAGTGCCCCGGCGACATCAGCGCGGTCGCGGCGAGCACGGCGATGTCCAGCGGCTCGGTGTACTCCCGGTCCATCCGGTCCCGGGCCTGCCGCAGTCGCACGAGATCCTCGACGCTCACCATGCCCGCCAGCATGGCACGCGGCGCGTTCACTCTCCTGGCCGAGGCTTTGCCTCGGGTTCGCCCGGGATTGGCCTGAGCTTGTTTGCATGGGGGAATGGATCACATCACGTTCCTGGTGGCGGTGGTCATCGTCACGGCGCTGGCCTTCGACTTCACCAACGGTTTTCACGACACGGCCAACGCGATGGCGACGTCCATCGCGACGGGCGCGCTCGGACCGCGTACGGCCGTACTCATCAGCGGCGTCCTGAACGTCGTCGGGGCGTTCCTGTCGACGGAGGTCGCGAAGACGATCTCCGGCGGGATCGTGGACGACACGCTCGTCACGCCGGGGATGATCTTCGCCGGGTTGGTCGGGGCCATCCTCTGGAACCTCATGACCTGGCTGGTCGGGCTGCCGTCCAGCTCCTCGCACGCGTTGTTCGGCGGGCTGATCGGCGCGGTGTGGGTCGGCGCGGGCGAGCACGGCGTGCACTTCGACAAGGTCGCCGAGAAGGTGCTCATCCCGGCGGTCGCCTCCCCGGTCGTCGCCGGGGTCGCGGCGCTCGGGGCGACGTATCTCGCGTACCGGATCACCGAGCGGGCCAAGAAGAAGCCGGTCGAAAAGGGGTTCCGGTACGGGCAGATCGCCTCCGCCTCCCTCGTCTCCCTCGCGCACGGCACGAACGACGCGCAGAAGACCATGGGCGTCATCACCCTCACGCTGATCTCCGCCGGCGCGCTCGGGCACGACGCCGGACCGCCGGTCTGGGTCATCGCCTCCGCGGGCCTCGCGATCGGCCTCGGCACGTACCTCGGCGGCTGGCGGATCATCCGGACGATGGGCAAGGGGCTGACCGAGATCCAGTCGCCGCAGGGGTTCGCGGCCGAGACCGCGTCCACGACCGTCATCCTCACCTCCGCACACCTCGGGTTCGCGCTCTCCACGACCCAGGTCGCCTCCGGGTCCATCCTCGGCGCCGGGCTCGGCCGCCGGCTCGCGGAGGTCCGCTGGAGCGTCGCCGGCAAGATGGTCGTCGCCTGGCTGGTCACGCTGCCGGCCGCCGCGCTCGTCGGAGCCGTCGCCGCGTACGCCGTCAAGCACGGCGGGAACTTCGGTACGACGGTCGTCGCGCTGATCGGCGTCGCCGTCGCCGGGGGGATCTTCCTCGCGTCCCGGCGCAATCCCGTTCACGCGAGCAACGTCAATGACGCGCACGAGGTCACCCTGCGCAGTGAGGCGCCGGCGCACGTCGGCACGGCCGCCTGAGCCTTTCACCGGCCGACCGAGCTTTTGAGCTGACCGAGCTTTGAGCCGACCGAGCTTTTAGGAGACACCTGATGCATCTCAACTGGAGCGCCCTCGGCCAGGTCGCCGTGGTCAGCCTCGGCGTCACCGTCGCGGTGGTCGTCGTCTTCAGCCTCGGCGTCCTCGGCCTCGCCCGGGGCCCGGAAGAGGGCACGGCGACGGACGGTACGGCGTCGGTGGCCGGCCGCGTCCAGGCGGGCCTGTGCTTCCTCGCGTGCGCGGCGGTGGTGGCGTACGGGATCTATCTGATCGTGCCGCAGTTCCACTGAGCGGTCCTGGCGTACGGCGGCGGCTCGGGCTTCGGCTCGGGCCGCCGCCGTCGTACGGGGCTGCTCAGGGCTGCGCCGCCAGGCGAACTCCCAGGCCGATCAGGAGAGTTCCGCAGAGGCGTTCCATGCGGCGGCGGATCGGGGGGCGTTGGAGGAAGCCCCCCGCGCGGCCGGCGAGCCAGACCAGGGGGGTGTACCAGATGAGGTCCGTGATGGCCCAGATCACCGCCAGCACGATGAGCAGGGGGAGCGCGGGAGCCGAGGAGGGGACGAACTGGGGGAGGAAGGCGATCGCGAAGACCCCGGCCTTGGGGTTCGCGAGGTTCGTGACCAGGCCCTGGGCGAAGGCGCGGTGCAGGGAGGGGGCGGAGGCGGGCGGGGCCTGTGCGGGGGCGGCGTGGAGGCGGCGGGCCTGCCACAGGGCCCGGGCGCCCATCCAGACCAGCACCACCGCGCCGGTGAGCCGGATCGCGTCGTACGCCAGCCGCGAGGCCAGCAGCAGCGCCGAGAGGCCGAAGGCGGTGGCGAGGCCCCAGAGCAGGACGCCGCACTCGTTGCCGAGGACCGTGGCCATGCCGTAGCGGCGGCCGTCCGTGGCCGCGCGGCGCAGGATGACGATCGTGCTCGGGCCGGGGACCATCGAGACGAGGAGGGCCGCGCCCGCGAACGCGGCGAGAGAGGTCAGCACAGCGGCAGTGTCCCCGGCGGGGAACCGGATGGACAGAGGGCCGCCTTCCGCACATGATCGGGCGCATGATCAGAGACGCCACCGTGGACGACGTCGCGGACATCCGCGCCATGATCCGTGAACTCGCCGAGTACGAGCGGGCGGTGGAGCAGGCGACGGCCACCGAGGAGCAGCTGAGGGAGGCGCTGTTCGGGGCGGAGCCGGCGGCGTACGCGTTGGTCGCCGAGGACGACGGGACCGGCGCGACCGTCGGATACGCCCTGTGGTTCCCCCGCTTCTCCACCTGGACCGGGACCCGGGGCCTGCACCTGGAGGACCTCTACATCCGCCCCTCCGCACGCGGCGGCGGCCACGGCAAGGCCCTGCTCGCCGCGCTCGCCGCGATCTGCGTGAGCCGGGGCTACGAGCGCTTCGAGTGGTGGGTCCTGGACTGGAACGAGCCCGCCATCGCCGTGTACAAGTCCCTCGGCGCGGAGTTCCTGGACGAGTGGCGGATCTGCCGGCTGAGCGGTACGCCGCTGGAGACGCTCGCCGCATCCGCCTGAGAACGACCGCACCCGGCGCCCATGAGAGGCGGCCGGGTGCGGTCGGGGAGAAAGCGGAAGGCCGATGGTCAGGCCTTCTTGGTCTCCCAGAAGATGCGGTCGATCTCGGCGATGAGTTCGAGCGCCTTCTCGCCGGTCTTCGGGTCCGTGGACGCCTTCGCGGCCGAGAGGGCCTTGAGGGTGTCGTTGACCAGGACGTGCAGCTCCGGGTACTTCTCGAAGTGCGGGGGCTTGAAGTAGTCGCTCCAGAGCACGGACACGTGGTGCTTCGCGAGCTCGGCGCGCTGCTCCTTGATGACCACGGCGCGGGCCTGGAAGTGCGGGTCGTCGTTGGCGGCCATCTTCTCCTGCACGGCCTTCACCGACTCCGCCTCGATGCGGGCCTGGGCCGGGTCGTACACGCCGCAGGGCAGGTCGCAGTGGGCGCTGACCTTGACCTTGGGGGCAAACAGGCGGGAAAGCATGGAGCGTTCCTTCCTCGTGATCGTCTTCTCAAGTGGGAGATTACTCCCTGAGGGACGGCTTTTCGCGGGCGCCCCCGGGGGCTTAGGACCAAAGTCCGGGGTGACACTGGACCCGCGGAGGACATATCCAGGGGAGGTGCCGGCGATGCCGGAGCTGTCGCGGGAGGCAGGAGTGGAACGCGGAAGGGCGGCCACGCCGTTCGGACTCGCCGAGGTCACGGGGCCGTCCATGGTGCCCACGCTGCGCCACGGCGACCAGCTGGTCGTGCGGTACGGCGCGAAGGTGCGGGCCGGGGACGTCGTCGTCCTGCGCCACCCCTTCCAGCAGGACCTGCTCGTCGTGAAACGGGCCGTGGAGCGCCGGGACGGGGGGTGGTGGGTCCTCGGGGACAACGCGTACGCCGGCGGCGACTCCACGGACTACGGGACCGTTCCCGACGACCTCGTGCTCGGGAAGGTCCTCTTCCGGTACCGGGCGGTCGAATCCGGTCAGCGCTCGCCGCTCGCGCTCGCGCGCTGGGCGCTCACCGCCGTACGGCCCGTGCTGTCCGACCGGTCGGCCTCCAGGCGCTTGCGGGCGCGGTAGGCCGCCACGTTCGCGCGGGTCGCGCAGCGGTCCGAGCAGTAGCGCCGGGAGCGGTTCGTCGACGTGTCCAGGTACGCGTTGCGGCACGGCGCCGCCTCGCACAGGCCCAGGCGGTCCACGCCGTGCTCCGTGAGGTGGAAGGCCAGGCCCATCGCCGCGATCGCCGCGTAGCCCGCCGTGGCGTTCGACGGGTGGTCCGCGAGGTGCATGTGCCACAGCGGGTTGCCCTCGTCGTCCCGGAAGTCGTGGCCCGAGATCTGAGGGCTCACCGGGAACTCCAGGAGCAGGGAGTTCAGCAGGTTCACGGCGAGGGGCTCGTCCTTGGCGTCCGCCGCGTCGAACACGGCCCGCAGGCGGGCCCGTACGGACCTGAAGCGGGTCACGTCCGCGTCCGTGACCCTCCTGGCCGCCTCCTGGCTGCCGCCGAACAGGTCCCTCACCGCGTCGACCGAGGTCAACGCGTCCTTGTTGCGCGCCGGTTCCTCGGTGTTCACCAGACGTACGGCGTAGTCCGAGTAATAGGCCAGTTCCACTTGTAGTCCTTACGGAGGCGTTCTATCGTCGTCGTGGGCTCGGTCGGTAATGGCCGGTTGCCCTTACAGGGTATTACGTGCGCGGGGAGGCTTCATGAGTACCGTCGACATCACCGACTGGGCCGGGTGGCAGCGGAGCTGGGACCGGCAGCAGGAGTGGTACCTGCCGGACCGTGAGGAGCGGTTCCGGGTCATGCTCGACATGGTGGAGGCGTTCGCCGGTACGGCGCCGCGTGTGCTCGACCTCGCGTGCGGGACCGGGACCATCACCGCCCGGCTCCTCGAACGGTTTCCCGACGCCGTTTCCACCGGCGTCGACCTCGATCCCGCGCTCCTCGCCATCGCGCACGGGACCTTCGACGGGGACACGCGGGTGACGCTCGTCGAGGCGGACCTCCACGATCCCTCGTGGGTCTCCCGGCTGCCCTACGACTCGTACGACGCCGTCCTCACCGCGACCGCGTTGCACTGGCTCCGGCGGGGACCCCTGGAGACGCTGTACGGGCAGCTCGCCGGGCTGCTTCCCGAGGGCGGGGTGTTCCTCAACGCCGATCACATGACCGATGAGTCGACTCCTCGGATCAACGCGGCGGAACGTGCGCTGCGGGTTGCCCGGCAGGGTGCCGCGAAGGACTCCGGCGCCGTCGACTGGGCCGAGTGGTGGCAGCTCGCCGCCGCCGACCCTGTCCTCGCCGGGCCCACCGCTCGGCGGTTCGAGATCTACGGGGAGCATGCGGAGGGGGACACGCCGTCCGCGCAGTGGCATGCCGAGGTCCTTCGGGGGGTGGGGTTCGGGGAGGTGCGGGGGGTGTGGTGCTCGCCTTCGGACACGTTGCTGTTGGCGCTGCGGTGAGGGGTTCGCCCCCGCCGCCCCTACCCGTCCCATCCTGAAGGGGCTCCGCCCCTTCGACCCCGCCAAGGGCTCCGCCCCTGGACCCCGTTCGGCCCCGAAAGGGCCTCGTCCTCAAACGCCGGACGGGCTGGAATGGTCGGTGAGGGGCCGTACTTGTGTACGGCCCCTCGTGGGTTACAGCACCTTCGACAAGAACGACTTCGTTCGTTCGTGCTGGGGGTCCGTGAGGACGTCCCTCGGGTTGCCCGACTCGACCACTACGCCGCCGTCCATGAAGACGAGGCTGTCGCCTACCTCCCTCGCGAAGCCCATCTCGTGCGTGACGACGACCATCGTCATGCCCGATTCCGCGAGGTCCCGCATGACGTCCAGGACGTCGCCCACCAGCTCCGGGTCCAGGGCCGAGGTGGGCTCGTCGAAGAGCATCAGCTTCGGGTCCATGGCCAGGGCTCGGGCGATGGCCACGCGCTGCTGCTGACCGCCGGAGAGCTGCGAGGGGTAGTTGGCCGCCTTGTCCGCCAGGCCCACTCGGTCCAGGAGCTGCATCGCCCGGTCCTTGGCCTGGGACTTCGCGGTGCCTCTGACCTGGACCGGGGCTTCCATGATGTTCTCCACCGCCGTCATGTGCGGGAAGAGGTTGAAGCGCTGGAAGACCATGCCGATGTCGCGCCGCTTGAGGGCGACCTCGCTGTCCTTCAGCTCGTACAGCTTGTCGCCCTTCTGGCGGTAGCCGACGAGTTCGCCGTCCACGTACAGGCGGCCGGCGTTGATCTTCTCCAGGTGGTTGATGCAGCGCAGGAAGGTGGACTTGCCGGAGCCGGAGGGGCCGATCAGGCAGAAGACCTCGCCGGACTTCACCTCCAGGTCGATGCCCTTGAGGACCTCGACGGGGCCGTAGGACTTGTGGACGCCCTCGGACTTGACCATGGCGGTCACGCGGCACCTCCCTTGGGGCGGCCGAGGCCCAGTACGTTGACCTTGATCTTCTGGAGCGGCGTCGGCGGGAGCTGGCGCGAGGAGCCGCGCGCGTAGTACCGCTCGATGTAGTACTGGCCGACGCTGAACACCGAGGTCAGCAGCAGGTACCAGGCCGCGGCGAGGAACAGCATCTCGGCGGGTGCGCCGGAGGTCTGCCCGATGTCCTGGGCGACCCGGAACAGTTCGCTGTACTGGACGACGGACACCAGGGACGTCGTCTTCAGCATGTTGATGACCTCGTTGCCCGTCGGCGGCACGATGACCCGCATGGCCTGCGGGATCACGATCCGGCGGAGCGTCCTGGCCTGGCTCATGCCGAGCGCATGGGACGCCTCGGTCTGGCCCTCGTCCACCGCGAGGAGGCCCGCGCGGCAGATCTCGGCCATGTACGCGGCCTCGTTGAGACCGAGCCCGAGCAGCGCCGTCAGCAGCGGCGTCATGAAGCTGGACCAGTAGTCCTTGTAGATCGGCCCCAGGTTGATGTACTCGAAGACCAGGCCCAGGTTGAACCAGACGACGAGCTGCACCAGGACCGGCGTACCCCGGAAGAACCAGATGTAGAACCACGCGATGGACGAGGTCACCGGGTTCTTGGAGAGCCGCATGACGGCCAGCAGGATGCCGCCGACGATGCCGATCGCCATCGAGAGGACCGTCAGGAGCAGGGTCTTGCCGACGCCTTCGACGACCCGGTCGTCGAAGAAGTAGTCCGGGATCGCCCCCCAGTTGATCTTGCCCTGGGAGAAGGCGTAGACGATGCTGCCCAGCAGCACCAGGGCGACCACGGCCGCCACGTAGCGGCCGTAGTGACGGACCGGGATGGCCTTGATGGCCTCGGGGCCGGCCGGCGGGGTGTCCGCCGGGCCGCCGTCCGTCTTGTCGATGTCAGCAGTCACGGGTGTTGCCTCTCAGTGCCCGTCTCTCCGGGTCACTTGCCGGCATTGACGGTGGCCTGGGTGACGGCACCGGAGGGGACGCCCCACTTGGCGAGGACCTTGGCGTACTCGCCGTTCTTGATGATCGCGTCCATCGCGGCCTGGACCGCGTCCCGCAGCTGGGTGCCGGTCTTGCTGAACGCGATGCCGTACGGCGCCGCCTCGACCTGCTCGCCGACGAGCTGGAAGTCCTTGCCGCCGCCGGACGTCTTCACCGCGTACGCCGCGACGGGGAAGTCGGACGAGCCCGCGTCCGCGCCGCCCGCGCGCAGGCGGGTCTGGGCGTCCTGGTCGCTGTCGAAGGACTCCATGGCGATCGTCTTGCCGGCCGGACACTTCTTCGACTCGGACTTCGCGAGGTCCTCGGAGACCGTGCCGCGCTGCACGACGATCTTCTTGCCGCAGAGGTCGGCCCAGGTCTTGATGCCCTGGTCCTTGCCCTTGGGGGTGTAGATCGAGACGCCGGCCGTGAAGTAGTCGACGAAGTCGACGCCCTCGCCGACCTTCTTGCCGGTGTCCTCGTCGACGCCGTTCTGGCGGTTCTTGGTGTCGGTCATCGCGGACATGACCAGGTCGTACCGCTTGGCGCGCAGACCGGTGACGAGGGACGTGAACGTGCCGTTCTCGAACTCGAACTTCACGCCGAGCTGCTTGCCCATCGCGTCGGCGAGGTCGGGGTCGATGCCGACCACCTTGCCGGAACCGTCCTTGAACTCGACCGGCGCGTACGAGATGTCCGAGCCGACCTTGATGACGCCCTTGGAGCGGATGTCCGCGGGGAGCTTCGCGGCGAGCGGGGCCGAGGCGCTGGAGGTGTCGGCCGAGGACGACCCCTTGTCCTTGTCCTTCGTCTGGTCACCGCACCCGGTGAGGATCAGCGCGCCCGCGACCGCGAGGGAGCCGACCGCGGCCAGACGGGTGCGCGCGGTGGTCGTACGGCGGGTGGTGCTTGCGGTCATCGTGGGTTCCTCCGGCGGATGGATGGAGTTGCCGATCGTGCGGGCACGGTCGACGGAGTCGGCCGTACTCCAGGACGGTGAGCGCTGCCGATGGGTTCGGTGGCGCCTGGTCGCGTCTACACACACCTTCGAGTGTCGCGACCTCGTGTGATTACGGCATCTTGCCATTCGGACCATGCCGTGCACGCGGGAACCGATGTCAAAATCGGATAACGGGCGGTCCGGAAGAAGCGTCGGTCCGCGCCGCCGTGGCCGGTCCTGGCCGGATCATCTGCTGGAATGGTCCGTTCCGCCCGGAAGATCTTCTGCGTATCTCAGGATGCGGAACCGGACCGGCTGGGTTTTCGAGGTTGTCAAGAGTTGTTCTTGAGCTTGTCCGTATATCACTGCATGAGTCATGTCACTGGGATATGACCTCCGGAGCGGGCTGTAGAGCGTCGACAGATCGAGGCATGTGACCTTGCACGGATCCGACTCGTGCCGGGTGTGGTCCGTCGAGTACAAAGGTTGTTCTACACCCCTCATCCGGGGCTCAAGGGCGCGTGTGCGGCGTGCTCGTCGCGTACTGGTCTGGTCTGGCGTCACCGCCGTGGGTCGTACGCGGTCCCGCCCGCTCCTCAATCAGGGGCGGCCACCCTCAACCATGAACGAGTAAGGGGTACGACACAGTGGCAGCGGAGATCGTCAATCCTCGCAGCGACAGCACGGACGACGCGTTCGATCCGGCTTTCGCGCTGCACCGGGGCGGGAAAATGGCCGTTCAGGCCACCGTTCCGATCCGTGACAAGGACGACCTGTCCCTGGCCTACACGCCCGGCGTCGCCCGGGTGTGCACCGCCATCGCCGAGAATCCGGAACTCGTCGACGACTACACGTGGAAGTCGTCCGTCGTCGCCGTCGTCACCGACGGTACGGCCGTCCTGGGGCTCGGCGACATCGGGCCCGAGGCGTCCCTCCCCGTGATGGAGGGCAAGGCCATCCTCTTCAAGCAGTTCGGCGGCGTCGACGCGGTGCCGATCGCGCTGGCCTGCACGGGCGTCGACGAGATCGTCGAGACCGTCGTGCGGCTCGCACCCTCCTTCGGGGGCGTCAACCTCGAAGACATCTCGGCGCCCCGGTGCTTCGAGATCGAGCGGCGGTTGCAGGACGCGCTCGACATCCCCGTCTTCCACGACGACCAGCACGGGACCGCTGTCGTCACGCTGGCCGCGCTGCGGAACGCCGCTCGGCTGAGTGGGCGGGCCGTCGGGGAACTCCGTGCGGTCATCTCCGGCGCCGGGGCCGCGGGCGTCGCCATCGCGAAGATGCTCGTCGAGGCCGGGATCGGGGACGTTGCCGTCGCCGACCGGAAGGGGGTCGTCTCCGCCGACCGCGACGACCTCACGGACGTCAAGCGGGAGCTTGCCGGGTTCACCAACAAGGCTGGGCTGAGTGGGTCCCTTGAGGACGCGCTTGCCGGGGCCGACGTGTTCATTGGGGTGTCCGGGGGGACGGTGGCCGAGTCTGCCGTTGCTTCCATGGCGCCCGGGGCGTTCGTCTTCGCCATGGCCAATCCCAATCCCGAGGTTCATCCCGAGGTCGCGCACAAGTACGCGGCTGTCGTGGCCACCGGGCGGTCCGACTTTCCCAACCAGATCAACAACGTGCTGGCGTTTCCGGGGATCTTCGCCGGGGCGCTTCAGGTGCGGGCGTCTCGGATCACCGAGGGGATGAAGATCGCTGCGGCTGAGGCGTTGGCCGGGGTGGTGGGGGACGATCTCGCCGCTGACTATGTGATTCCGTCGCCGTTCGACGAGCGGGTGGCGCCTGCGGTGACCGCGGCTGTTGCGGCTGCGGCTCGGGCGGAGGGTGTTGCTCGCAGGTGAGTTGAGATGGCCCCGTCTGTCTGGCGGGGCCATTTCTTTCCCACCCGCCCACCCGTGCGGGTTTGTTGAGGGGTGGGATTTTTGCGGGGCTCGCTGTGGGTGGTTTTGTTCGATGTCGGGTGCGGGTTCGTTGTGGCTGGTCGTGCCCGCGCGGCGGTAGCCGCAGATCAGATACAGCCCCGCGCCCCTTTAGGGCGTTGCCCTTGGAAGTCGTTGTCTTTCTGGCTGTGATCGTTGAGTTTCCGCTGATCAGGCATGGTGTAGACCCTTGCGGGAGAGTTCGGGCGTCTGGTTCGGTCTCGGTGATGCGGAGTTGAGCGTGACGTCGGTGATGGCGTTGGTGGAGGAGCGGGAAGCGGCTGCCCGGGTGCGGGCGGAGGAGCTTCGCGCCGAAGCGGAGCGGGTTCTTGCCGAACTCGCGGAGGCAGAAACGTTGTTGGAGCGGCGGGTGATCGCCACGGCCGAACTCGCCGAGACCCTGGCCGGCCGGGACGCGATGCTGAAGGAACAGCCCGTCCCGGTGCGCGAGGCGGTGGCCGCAGTGGCGGTGGACGTGGCGGAGACGTCGGTCGCGGGCTCGGTCGTGCCGCGCTGGCATGCGGGAGCGACAGTGCTGGCGCTCACGGCGGATCACCGGCAGATCGTCGAGCTGGTGGAGGCCCGTCCGGACGACGGCGAGGGCGTCTCGGCCAAGGAGCCGGCCGGGCGCCTCGGCCTTGCGGCGGTACCGGCGAAGACCGAGGGAGTGCGCTCGAAGGCGAAGCGGTTGGCCAAGCGGGGCTGGCTGACCGCGTTGCAGCCAAAGCGGACTCCACCCCGGTGATGCCGTACAGAAGCGGCAGAAGGTCCTCCGGGACGGCTTGTCGGCGTCGGCACTCTCCGAGCTGCCGCGCGGCCCCATTTCCTATGCCCGGCGCCGACCACGATCACCCCATCGAGAAGGCGATCTGGCCTTCAACGACAGCCTGCACAAGATCGCTGACACGCCCGTGACCTGCACGTCGAGGGGGCGGGGCGGTTCGCCGAAATGATCGGCCGGGTGAGCGGGGTGGACGAGTCGGGCTGGGCGAGGATGCCGCGACCAATCGGTACGCCGATGGTCAGGAGCGTTGTTGTGCGCGGAAGGTGCCGGGGGGCAGGCCGGTCTCCCGGGCGAAGAACTTGCCGAAGTTGGTGGGTTCGGTGAAGCCGAGTCGGCGGCCGATGGCGGCAACGGGCAGGTCGGTGTGGGCCAGGAGGCGACTGGCTTCCAGGGCGACGCGGCCGTCGATGAGGGTTTTGGCGTTGCGTCCGGCGGCGGCTTGGCAGACGCGGTTGAGGGTGGGCAGGGAGTAGCCGACCCGGGCGGCGTAGGCGGCGGCGTTGCGGGTGGTGGCGAAGGAGCGTTCGAGTTCGTGCTGGAAGCGCAGGAAGGTGTCGCCTCCGGTGGTGGCGGGTCTGGGCAGGCTGCCGTGCGGGGTGGGGAGTCTGGCGATGCGCACGACGAGTGCGGCGAGCAGGTGGCGCAGGAGTTCCGTGGTGGCCGCGCTGCCTGGGTCTCGCACGGCGCTTCGGTATTCGGCGGCCAGTTCGCCCAGGGCGGCGGTGAGCAGGGTGTTCTCGTGTGGTGCGAGGTGCCGGACGGGGGGACTGAAGGGCGCGAGCAGGGTGCGGGCGGCCCCCAGGGGCGGCAGGAAAGCGGGGGTGAACAGCACTATGGCCGCCTGGACCAGGTCTGCCGGGCGGACGGGTCGGGGCAGGCGCAGTACCCGGCCGGGGGCCACGTGCAGCAGAGTGCCCGGGGATGAGGGGTGATCTTGGAAATCGACCATGGTGACGGCTTCGCCCGCGGTGACCAGGATGATCTGATGGAAATCGGTGCGGTGTACGCCGGCAAGCGTCTGCGGGGAAATTCTGCTGGCCAGACGCGTAATGCTGGTCACTTCGATACCCAGAGGGGCGCGGTCGGGGTTGCGGAAGCCGTACTCGGCGACGCGCGTACCTTCGTCCGGATGCTCGATTCTGACCATGATGCTTTCGGATCCTACCTCGCGCGCGTGGCGCACCTGGCCGAAGGTGGAGGTGCGACTGGTGGAGACGGCTCCGCCTCCATACGGGAAGGAACGTGTCATGGGCAACAAGGGACTGGTTCTGCAGGCCGCCGATGAGCTGTTCGGCAAGAAGGACCCCTCCGCAGTGGACCGCTGGGTCGCGTCCGACTACCGCCAGCACAGCAGTCTGGCCGCCGACGGTCCCCTGGCACTGCGCGACCTGGTGGCCGGTCTGCCCGAAGGTTTCCGCTACGAGGGCGCCCGGGTGATCGCGGACGGTGACCTGGTCGCCTTGCACGGCACTTACTACGGCTTCGGACCGGACCCGCTGGTGGCCTTCGACCTGTTCCGCGTCGACGCGGACGGCAAGCTGACCGAGCACTGGGACGCCCTGACCCCGGTCGTGGCGGAGACCGCTTCCGGCCGCTCGCAGACCGACGGGCAGAGCGAGCCGCGTGACCTGGACAGGACCGAGGCCAACCGTGCCCTGGTCCTGGAGTTCGCGGAGAGGGTCCTCAAGGGCGCCGACTACTCGGTGCTGACCGACTTCATCTCCACCGAGACCTACCTCCAGCACAACCCTGAGGCCGCCGACGGCCTGGACGGCTTCGGCGCCGCCGCCGCGAAGTGGGGCGAGCAGGGAAAGAACCTGGTCTACAAGACGGTGCACAAGGTCGTCGCCGAAGGCGACCTGGTGCTGGTGCAGTCCGAGGGCGAGTTCGGCGTGCCGGTGGCGTACTGGGACCTGTTCCGTGTGGCCGACGGCAAGATCGTCGAGCACTGGGACGTCATCGCGCCGGTCCCGGCCGAGCTGCCGCACACCAATGGCCTGTTCTGAGCGGCCGGAGGACGTCGTGAGCACTCTGACCTACGCCGGGAAGAAGTTCCGGTTCACCGTGGACAACGGCACGGTGTTCCACAACACCTACGCGCCCGACGGCACCGAACTGCGCTACGAGACCGTCGCCGGCCCCGGCACAGGCACGGTCGAAGATGTCGGCCTGCACGCCGCGGAGGTCGCCCCCGGGGTGTTCCTGGTCGGCTGGACGGAGAAGTCCGGCATGAGCGTCACCCACGCCATGAACATGAACACCAACACGGTCCACGCCTTCTGGACCTACGAGACTCCCGACGGCCGGGTGGGCGAACTGCACACCGGCACCCTCGAAGAGCTCTGAGGACAACCGACGGCGAGCGGCCGGACCGCCCCCGCGGTCCGGCCGCTCGCCGCTTGGCACCCGAATCCCCTTTTGCCTCCACCGCCTCCGAGGCATCCCGCGGCCGATGTCCGCGATCGGGCTTCCCACGTCTGCGATCCGACTGCTGAGGAGTACCGGTGACCACCGAGCCCGGCACCATGCCCGCCGTCTTCGTCGGCCACGGCAGCCCCATGAACGCCCTGGAGCCCAACGAGTGGACTTCAGGATGGGCGGAGCTCGCCCGGTCCATGCCCCGCCCGCGTGCCATCCTGTCCGTCTCCGCCCACTGGTACGTGCCCGGTGTCCGCGTCACCGCAGCCGAGCAGCCCCGCACCATCCACGACTTCGGCGGCTTCCCGCCCGCCCTGCACCAGGTGCGGTACCCCGCGCCGGGCTCGGCGGAGCTGTGCCGCCGGGTGGCCGAGCTGCTCGGCCCGCAACCGGTGGCCGCCGACCAGCGGTGGGGCCTGGACCACGGCACCTGGTCGCTCCTGGTCCACATGTACCCCGAGGCCGACATCCCCGTCGTGCAGCTCTCCGTGGACGAGAACCTCACCCCGCGCGAACACTACGAACTGGCCGAACGACTTCGCCCGCTGCGCGAGGAAGGCGTCCTGATCCTCGGCTCCGGCAACGTCGTGCACAACCTGCACACCTACGCCTGGGGCCTGACCCGCGACGAGCTCTTCGACTGGGGCGTCCGCTTCAACCAACGGATCCGTGAAGCCGTCCCCGCCGGCCGCATCGACGAACTCGTCGACTACGAGCAGTGCGGCCAGGACGCCTTGCTGTCCGTACCGACCCCCGAGCACTACCTGCCGTTCCTGTACGTCATCGCTCAGTGCCGCCACGACGAAGGCATCCAGGAGCCGGTCACCTTCCCCGTTGACGGGTACGACGGCGGCGGAGCGATCTCCATGCTCTCCGTCCGCATCGGCTGATACCCGCCATGACCCCGAACGCCCTGCGCCTGGACGCCTACCGGGCCGCGATCGCCCTGAACAGCCCGCCCCGGCCGCTCGCACCACCCGCGCCCGGCTACTGCTGCGCACCGTACTGACCGTGCGCGCCCCCGGCCCGCTGCCCGTCCCGTTCGACGCCGACCTCTTGCTCGACGCACTCGACAGCGGGCCGTACGACGCATGGGCCCCCTCGACGAGGTAGCCAAGACGTCGAACACGACTTGGCTCCAGGGCCTCGCCGATGTCGTCGTCCGCGACGGACGTCAGCGGCCGACCCGTGCCGGGCCGCTCTCCGGTCCTGCCCACCCGCGCCCGAAGCCACGGACCGTATTCGAGGACGCCTCGATGTATCGCCGTCATCGGCGACTCGCTAGCAGCGGACGACGACCAGGTCGCCGCCGAGCCTGCCTGACGCTGCTCTCACCGGTAGCTGCCGAATCACGTGACCAGGTCACCTGTACGACCAGCATCCCTCAAGACCGGAACGACAACAGCTACTTACGGCCGTTGGATGCGTCACGTTTCCTCGTGGGCGTGTGTCACAGCCCTGCCCTGTGTCGTTTCCCTCCCTTTCTCTCTATCGTCTGACCCATGTTCGCTGCCTACGCCGCCCGCATCGACCGTGATCAGCCGCTCAACGGGCTGGAGTTGGGGGAGCGGCCGGCCCCTGTGGCCCCGCCGGGGTGGAGTGTTGTCGATGTGCGGGCCGCCTCGCTGAATCATCACGATCTCTGGTCCCTGCGCGGCGTCGGGCTTGCCGAGGACAAGTTGCCGATGATTCTTGGGTGTGATGCCGCTGGGGTCGACGCGGACGGGAACGAAGTCGTTCTGCACTCCGTCATCGGGCAGACCGGGCATGGGGTCGGGCCCCGGGAGCCCCGGTCGATTCTCACCGAGCGGTATCAGGGGACGTTCGCCGAGCAGGTCGCCGTGCCTACCTGGAACTTGCTGCCCAAGCCGAAGGAGCTGTCCTTCGCCGAGGCCGCTTGTCTGCCCACCGCCTGGCTCACCGCCTATCGGATGCTGTTCACCAACGCCGGTGTGCGGCCCGGGGATTCGGTGCTCGTGCAGGGGGCCGGGGGCGGGGTCGCGACCGCGGCGATCGTGCTCGGGAAGGCGGCCGGGCTGCGGGTGTTCGCCACCAGCCGGGACGAGGCCAAGCGCAAGCGGGCTGTCGAGCTGGGGGCCGTGGAGGCCGTCGAGCCCGGTGCTCGGCTGCCGCAGCGGGTCGACGCCGTGATCGAGACCGTGGGGGCCGCGACCTGGTCGCACTCCGTCAAGTCGCTGCGGCCCGGCGGCACGCTCGTCATCTCGGGAGCCACCAGCGGGGACCGGCCCTCGCACGCCGAACTGACCCGGATCTTCTTCCTGGAGCTGAAGGTCGTGGGGTCGACGATGGGGACCAAGGACGAGCTGGAGGACCTGCTCTCCTTCTGCGCCGCCACGGGCGTACGGCCGGTGATCGACGAGGAGTTGCCACTCGACCGGGCGCGGGAGGGGTTCGAGCGGCTGGAGTCGGGGGGGCAGTTCGGGAAGATCGTGCTGACTCGGGGGTGACGGGTCGCTGACGGGCGGGTCCGGGTGGGCCCGCCCTTTTTCATGCCGGTGATGTCAACTTTGGTTGACGGTGACGTGGTGTCAATGTACGTTGACATGCATGACCGAAGCTACGGATCTCGCGGCGCGGGCCGGGGATCGTGACCCCAGGGTCGGACTGCGCGCCGTCGTCGCCCTGCGCAGGCTGCTGGAGCAACTGGAAGCCGTGCAGGTGCGCAGCGCGCGGGTGCAGGGGTGGTCGTGGCAGGAGATCGCCACGGAACTCGGCGTCAGCAGACAGGCCGTGCACAAGAAATACGGGAGGCAGTGATGTTCGAACGCTTCACCCAGGACGCCCGTGACGTGGTGCGCGGCGCCGTCGACCGGTGCGAGGAGTCCGGCGCGCGGACCGTCGCCGTCGAGCACCTGCTCCTCGCGCTCCTGGAACGGGAGGGCAGCCGCGCGTCCTTCGCCCTCGCCTCGCTCGGCGCCGAACGCTGGCGCGACTCCGTACAGGAGGAGCTCGCCGACGCCCGCCGCCGGGCCGGCCTCTCCCGCGCCGAGTCCGACGCGCTCGCCGGACTCGGGATCGACGTCACCGAGATCGTGGCCCGGGTGGAGGAGGCGCACGGGGTGGGGGCGCTGTCCGGGTCCGGGGGCGTGCGGGGCAAAGGGTGGCGGCGTTCCTTCGGGCGGGAGGCGAAGGGTGTGCTGGAACGGTCGCTGCGTATCGCTCTCGCTCATCGGGACCGGCATATCGGGGACGAGCACATCCTGTTGGCGGTGACCGTCCTGCCGGGGGTGGCGGGTGAGGTGCTTGCGGATCGGGGGGTTACCTATGAGGCGGTGACCCGGGTGTTGTACGGCGGGGGTGAGCTGCGGGCGGGGTGAGGGGCCGGCCTGTACGCGGGGGCCCCACCGGCCGGGCTTGTGCGCGCCGGGTCCCTGTACGCCGGGTTCCTGCGCGCCGGGCCTCCGTGCTGAGGGCCTCCTGTGTGCTGAGCCCCTGGAAATGGGGCCCGCCGCGTTCGTGGGCCCCTTCTCTCATGCCTTCGGCTGCCTCAGGACTGCCTCGATGTGGGCCGCCGCCGTGGACAAGTGGTGGCGGGTCTCCCGGAGTTGGTCCGACGTGACGCCGTGGTCGCGGGCCGCGTCGCGGATGTCGTCGCGGAAGCGGTCGAGGAGGCGGTCGAGGTCGCGGGCGGGGTTGTCGGTGGGGGGTTCGTGGGTCCAGGAGGGCTCGTACGCGAACGGGACGTCCTCGGCGGTGGAGTGGTGGTCCGAGGTGGCCGCGCCCTCCCGGGAGGGCGTGCCCGCGCCGAACGTGAAGCCCAGGTCCTTGCCGAAGCCCTTCCCGAAGTCCTTGCCGAAATCGCCGAACTCCTTGGCCAGCTCGGTCAGGCCCTCGCGGACGCCGGTCGGCCAGTCGCCCCGGGAGAAGTGGTCCTGGACCTGCTCCTGAACGCGGCGGGCGATGCGCTGCACCTCCTCCTGGGCCTGCGCGCGGGCGTGGTCCTGCGCCTCCTTGGCCAGGCGGCGGGCGCGCTGGGCCTCCTCGCGGGCGCGGCGGCTCTCGTCCTTCGCGCGGCGGGCCTGGTCCTTCCAGCCCTGCTTGACGCGGCGCATCTCCTCCTTCGCCGCCTGCCAGGACTCGTCGTCCTCGCCGCCCTTGGTGTGGAAGCCGTCGCCGTCGGTACCCTCGCGAGCCTGTGTCGCCGCCGCGCGCATCTCCCGGCGCAGGTCGCCGGCCGCGCCCCGAACGTCCGCCCGGATCTCCGCCGCCAGCTCGGCGACCGACTCGCGGATCTCCAGCTCCAGGTCGGCGAGTTCGCCGCTGCGGTCGGCGAGTTCGGCGCGGCCGGCGTCCGTGATGGCGTACACCTTGCGACCGCCCTCGGTGGTGTGGGTGACCAGTCCCTCGGCCTCCAGCTTGGCGAGGCGGGGGTAGACCGTGCCGGCGGAGGGGGCGTACAGGCCCTGGAAGCGTTCCTCCAGGAGGCGGATCACCTCGTAGCCGTGGCGCGGGGCCTCGTCCAGCAGCTTGAGCAGGTAGAGGCGCAGACGGCCGTGGGCGAAGACGGGGGGCATGTCAGAGCACCTTCTTGTCGGTCGGGCCGCCGGGGGTGTCGCCGGTGGGGGAGGGGGCGGGGTCGGTGGGGGTGGCCGGGGAACTCTGGGAGGTCGAAGGGGAGTTGGCGGTGGCCGGGGTGGCCGGGGTGGCCGGGGTGGCCGGGGTGGCTCGCGGGGCCGCCAGGTCCGCCGGGTCTATGGGGGCGGAAGGGGCCTGGGCGTCTCGTGGGTCCGCCGGATCCACGGGGTTCGACGGGGCACCGGCTTCTCGGGGGTCCGGTGTGTCCTGGAGGTCGGTGGCGTCCCTCGGGTCCCGGGGGTCGGGGGACGTCGGGGTGTTCTGGGGGTCCTGGGGCTTTCCTGTGCCGGTGTTGTTCGTTCCGTTCGTCTCCGCAGGGTTCTGCGGCCATGCGCCGTCCTCCGTGGGCGGCCTGCGCAGGAGGGCGATCGAGCCGGAGACCGTTGTCGCCTTGAGGCGGCCGTTGCCGTTGCCCAGGCGGCCGGTGATGCGTTTGGCGCCCCACTGGCCGCTGACACGGAGGTCCTCGAAGGCGTTGGAGACCTTGCCGCTGGTGGTGTTGGCCTCGACCGTCGCGTCGGCCGGGTGGGGGAGGCGGATGGCGATCTCGCCCGAGACGTTCGTGAGGGAGACGTCCGTGGGGCCCGCCGTCGGGTCCAGGTCGACGATCATCGAGCCGCTCACCGAGTCCGCCTTGACGGAGGAGCCCGCCTCCACGACCGTCAGATCCCCGGAGACCGAGTTGAAGCGCAGGTCGCCGGTGAGCGCCTGGGCCTCCACGCCGCCGGAGACCGTCTCCGCGCGGACCGGCCCCGAGAGGCCCACCAGCGTGATGTCCCCGGTGACGCCCTGGACGCTCGCGCGGCCGTCGATGCCGGAGACCACCGCCGCCGCGCTCACCACGCCCACCGCGACCCGCGTGTCCGTCGGCACCGCCAGGGTCACCACCGCGTGCCGCCGCCAGCCCTTGCGGTCGAGCCACTTGAGAAAGCCCTTCCAGGGCAGATCCTCGTACGTCACCGTCAGGACGCCGTCCCGGTGCGTCACGATCAGGGGCGGGCCCTCGATCGCGGAGACCTCCAGGCGGGGGGAACCTTCGTCGGTGCCCACGACGTTCACCGCTCCGGAGACCAGCCGGACGTTCAACTCCCGCACCGGTTCGTCGAAGGAGAACTTCTTCAGTTCGGACACGGACCACTCGGGCATGACGCTGACCCTCCTCCTCGACGACACGCCATATCGCGTCTTCTGTCCTTCACGATATATCGCGCTCCCGTGGAGTCAAGACATATCGAGACACTCTTTCCGGTGACTCCCCCCGCCCAAAGGTGACGAATTGTCCTACGGTGTGAGCATGTCGCCGACCGAACAGCCCGGCGCGCTGCTGCTCTGCCGGGCCGAACCCGACGCCGTCGCCCCCGCAGCGCACCTGCTGCGCGAACGCATGCTGCTGATCCGGGCCGGGGCCGAGTGGAGCGTGCTCGTGCCCGAGGGCACGCCCTGGCAGGACGGCGGCGAACCCGTCGACCGGGTCCTCACCGGCTGGGCCGCCGCCCTCGCCGTCGGCGCGCCCTGGCCCGTCCTCGCGCTGTGGTGGGACGCCGAACGCTCCGGCTGCGCGCTCGCCTCCGGGTTCCGGCGGCCCGTCGGCTACGACTGGCTCGCGGACGGCACGCCCGCCGGGGAGGACGAGGCGATGCGGACGTTCGCCTCGCGGCTCGGGCTCGACCCCGTCTTCGACATGCAGTCCCTCGAAGAGCTGACCCGGGCCGACCCCGCCGCCGACGCGCGCGGGCGCCTGCGCGGACTGCTCGCCGTCCTCACGCGCGCGGGCGTCGCGCTGCCCGCCGGGATCGTCCCCGGCGAGAGCGCCGACCGGCTGCGCCGCGCCGCCCTCGAACGAGGCGACGTCCAGCGCGTCGAGTGGGGCGGATGGCGGGAGACCGTGCGCGCGGAGATCGACGCCGTCGAGCGCAGCCCCCTCGGACCCTGGCTGCCCTGGACCGGCAGCCCCCGCGCGCGGGCGCTCGCCGTCGCCCAGGTCGGCCTCGGCCTGCCGCTCACCCTCTGGGGCGTACGGCGTCGCAGCGCGGGCTGGACCGCCGCCGGGGCACTGCTCCTCGGGCACGGGGCGCTGGGGCTGGCGCACGACATGGGGCGATCCCGGACCTGACGGGAACCGGCGGGCGATGCCGGTCGTTACGAGAGGAACCGGGCGGGTTCGTCTACTCGTCGTCCTCGTCGTCCAGGCGGGCCAGCCAGGTCGCGAGACGTTCCACCGGTACCTCGAAGTCCGGGTTGAGGTCGACGAAGGTGCGGAGCTGTTCGGCCAGCCACTCGAAGGTGACCTCCTCCTCACCGCGCCGCTTCTCCAGTTCCTCGATGCCGCGGTCGGTGAAGTACATGGATCGTGCTCCGTGGGTGGGTCGTCGGGGTTGGGAAGTGCCACCGGGGGAATGAGCTTGTTTCCCACGTGCGGCCCGCGAGGGGGCCGTGGGGGCACAGGGCAAGGATAGGCCGCCGGTCGGGGCGTCGGGCGGGCGGCGGCAGGGGGAACACGGCAGCGGGGGGAGCGCCATGAGCCAGGAGACCGAGCGGGCGGGACAGGATGTGACGCGCGTCGCACGCGTGGCGCTGCCGGACGGCACGCCCGTGTGGGCGCGGATCTCCGGTCCGGGGGAACTGCGCGCACCCTCCGCGCCACCGGGCCAACTGTCGTACAGCGACACGGGCTTCACCGAACGCGTCGAAGCCGGCGTCGAGAGCCTCCACTCCCTCATCACCGGCGTCGCCCACTCCCTCGCGGGCCCGCTCCGCGCGGTCCGCCCCGACGAGGCCAGCGTCGAGTTCGGCATCGAACTCACGGCCAAGGCGGGCAAGGTGGTCGGACTGCTGGCGGACGGCGAGGCGAAGGCGGCGATCACGGTGACCCTGACATGGGGCGCGGGCGGCCCTCCGGACGGGACGACTCCCACCGCCCCTCCGGGAACGCCTCCCGGGAACTCCCCTGACGGGGGAACGCCGTCCGGGGACGACACGCCACCCACACCACCGGGCACTCCCCGCCCCGACCTGGGCGACACCCCCTCCCCACCGGCGAACGGCAGCCCGGACGGCACACCGCGTGCGCGGGCGGGCGGCGCCGCTGCGGGGGCGGCGAGCGGGGAGCCTGGGGAGCAGGCGGGGGACATGCGCCGGGGGCAGGTGGTCGGTGGGTCCGGTGCCTCGGTGGGTGGTGCTGCTGCTGTGGGGGCGCCAAGGGGGCAGTCCGGCGAGCAGACGCAGACAGGGAGCGTGCCTCGGGATCGGGCGGGCGTCAGAGCTTTCGCTCCGGTGCGCGGCGCTCTTGCGGAGCCGGTGAGCAGCAGGTCGGCCGTGCCCGAGGAGTACGTGCCGGCAGGCGGTGTGCCGTGCGCATCGGTGCGGGACGTGGCCTCGGAGTGGCCGCTCGGTGCGTCTTCCGTACCGGTGACCGGTGGTGTCGCTTCCGCGTCCGTCCTCGGTGAGCGCCCCGCCGGGCGCGTGAGGGGTGCCGCCGTGTTGGAGGTGGTGCGTGGTGGACGTGTCGCTCCAGGGCTCCCGCCCGAGCTGTGTGCCACTGCGAGGGCTGTGCCCGCGCTGTCCGGTCGCTCTGCGGCGGACGTCACCCGCACTCCCGTGCTTTCCGGCGCCGCAAGACATGTCGTCGGTGTCCCTCCCGAGCCGCTTTCCCCGGCTCCCTCCCCCGCCCCTCCGGCGTCCCTTCCCGCACCCGCCGCACCCCCCTCCCCGCGAGCCGCAGCCCGGTCCCCCCGCCCGCACGATGCCCCCGTTCGCCCCCTCTCACCCCCGGAGGGCGTCGCATCGGGCGGCGCGTCGGGGCACGGGGGCGGTGGGGGTCGGCGTGGTCGGGGGTGGCTGTGAACGGGGGGCGCGTCGGGGGCGCGTCGGACGGTGGGGATGCCGCCCGGCGTGCACTGCGTGGACTCGTTGTCGCGGCTACCGTGCGCATTCACCGCGCTGGGGGCGGGTATGAGATCGATGAGGTCGACAGTTTTCTGGGAAGCGGGTTCTTCGTCGCACCCAACTGGGTGCTGACCTGCGCACATGTCGTCGGCGCCGGGGAGGGGGGCGAGGTCGTGGTGGTCTGCCAGAGCGCGCCCGGCACGGAGGCTCGCGCCGTACGCGGGCGGGTCGCCGCGACCGTGCCCGAGCGCCCCGCGCGGATGCCCGCGTCCGGGAACTGGCCCGCCCCCGACCTCGCGCTCGTACAGCTCGCCGAACCGGTCGACGACCACGAGTGCGTGTACGTCTCCGAACGCCCCGCCGCCTACTTCGGCGAGGGCCGGGTGCTGTACGCGGGCTGGACCGTCAGCGAGGGACGCCTCCAGGTCCTCGACGGCACGCTCTCCGTCCAGGGCACGATCGGCGGCTGGAACTCCGACGTACAGATGCGGCTCGGCGACAACGACCTGCCGTACGGGGTGTCGGGCGGGCCGGTGATCGACCTCGCGCGCGGGGAGGTCATCGGCGTGCTCAAGGCGCGCTCGGACCACCGTCCGGGCGGCACCTCCACCGGCATCGAGCAACTGCGCACGCTGCGGGTACAGGCCGGGGAGATCACCGCCGAGCACGACGACCTGTACCAGGCGGTGTTCCACGCGCACGACCGCTACCACCGGGACCGTCAGCGGCATCCCTCGGCGCGCGCGCAGACCTGGACGGACGTCCAGGGCGGCCTCGGCGCGCGGCCGGGCCGTACGCTCAGCCCCGACGAGCGCGTGCAGTTGCTGGGCCGGCTCGCCGACCTCCCGCCGCCCGCGAGCACGCGCGCGCTGCTCGACATCCTGGACTCCCTGCCGGACCTCCAGGGCCCGCCGCCCCTGCCCGCGCCGCGCGGCTGGCGCGACGGGCTGGGCACGCTGTACGAGAGCGCGCGCGACGACGGCGCCCTCGAACTCGTCCTCGACTACGCGATGCGCGTCCTGGCCGCCGACCGCCCCTTCGCCTCCGCGACCACCCCCGACGCCGAGGAATCCCTCTGGTCCTGGATCTGGCAGTCGGCGGGCCGCCTTCCCGGCCGCTACCGCGCGGGCCTGGCGGAACAGCACATCGACCGCCTGCGCCACCGCGAACGCCGCGTGCGCGAGAGCGGGCAGGGGGGTACGCCGAGGCCCGGCACGGACACGCGGACGGGCGCGGGAGGGGGGTTCGTGACCGCGATCGGACCGGGTACCGGCCCGGGCCCCGGAACGGACACCCCGGCCGACACCGGGACCGCGTACGAAGCGTCCGGTGCGGACACCGCGTACGAAGCCGTCGCGCCCGGCGTCGGGACCGGGACCGTTCCATCGGCCGGCACCGACACCGCGTACGGAACCGTCGCCCCCCTGACCACCCCCGTCCCCCCGCACCCCAACGGCACCCCCCTCGCCACCCCGGGCCCTGTCCCCGGCGTCCCCGTCCATGCCTCCCGCGCGCAGCGGACTCGCCCCCGCCCCGCCGTCCTGCTCGAAATCCTCCCTCGCCCCTGGGAGCCCGACCGCTGTGACTGGACGGTCTCGGTGCTGCACGCGGACGGTGGGGCCGATCCGCTGCCGGGGGAGGAGCGGGCGCGGATCGTGGAGTTGCCGGGGCGGATCGCGGGCACCCTCGCGGAGGCGTTCCGGCGGTGTGACGAGCCCGGGCGGCCGGCGGTGCTGCAAGTGGCCGTGCCGCATGTGCTGTTGGGGCTGGACGTGGACGCGTGGCGGCCGGTGCCGGGGGAGGAGCCGCTCGGGGTGGCGCGGCCCGTGGTGGTGCGGGTCGCCGACCGGGAGCAGCTCGTCGACGACATGGAGGCGATGGAAGGGGAGTGGTTCGACGCGCAGGAGGAGCGCGGCGCGCGCTGGCGCTGGCTGCACGCGCACCGCGCGCAGGCCGAACTCCTGGACTGCGACGACGGGTTGCGGGTACCCGTCCCGACGGTGGAGAAGCTGCGCTCGCTCGCGTACGGCACGGTCCCCGTACTGTGCCGGTACGGCGACCACCGGTACGAGGACGACGCGGCGGCGCTCGCGCGGATCGTGCACGGCGGGTACGGCGTCGCCCTGTGGCGGCGCGGGAGGGCCCGCCCGGACACGGTGTGCGGGGAGTTCCACCGGGGCAGCGTCGACGAGATCGCCCGCCCGCCGAGCGCGGCGCGCCTGCCCGAGGCCGTCCACGACCTCAGGGTGCGGCTGAACCAGGGCCGCGGCGAGACGTTCTGGGCGTCCGGCGTGGCCCTGCTGTACGACGACCCGGCCCAACCCCTGCCGGGGACGGGCGAGTTGCTGGAGGCGCCGTGACGCGACCCCTACCAGCTCTCCGCCCGCATCGATACCGTGAGCACGGCCGCCCGGGGAGTGGACGAGTGACGAGGACCGGATCATGACGGAATCCAGTGAGTGGCTCATCTACCGGGGCGCGGGGGAACCGCACGACGGCGTCGAGCGGCTGCCCGCGCCGCCGCCCTGGCGGGACTTCGCGGGGCGGGACACGCCGGGCGAGGGGTCGGAGGACCGGCGGCTCGGGGCGCACCGGCACCTCGCCGAGCTGCACCGGCCCGGCGCGGAGGAGCTGGAGATGATCAACGCGGCGCTGTACCTGCGCCGCCCGCTGCTGGTCACCGGCAGCCCCGGCGCGGGCAAGAGCACGCTCGCGCACTCGGTCGCGTACGAACTGGGCCTCGGCAACGTCCTGCGCTGGTCCATCGTCAGCCGCTCCGCCCTCCAGGACGGGCTGTACCACTACGACGCCATCGCGCGCCTCCAGGACGTCCAGATCGCCGCGCAGGGGGATGGGGGCACCTCCCTGTTCGAGCGAAGCCGAGAACTTGGGGGAGGCAAGGCGGTGGGGTCGCCGGGGGCCGTCGAGGGGATCGGGAGCTACATCCGGCTCGGGCCGCTCGGTACGGCGCTGCTGCCGTCCGCCACGCCGCGCGTGCTGCTCATCGACGAGCTGGACAAGAGCGACATCGACCTGCCGAACGACCTCCTGAACGTCCTGGAGGAAGGGGAGTTCGCGATACCGGAGCTGGAGCGGATCGCCGACCGGCTGCCGGACGGGGAGGCGGAGGTGCTCACGGCGGACGGGGAGAAGGTCCGCGTCAAGGACGGGCGGGTACGGTGCCGGGCGTTCCCCTTCGTCGTCCTCACCAGCAACGGTGAACGCGACTTCCCGGCCCCCCTGATGCGCCGCTGCATCCACCTGGAGCTGGGCCGCCCCGACCACAACCGGCTCGCGAACTTCGTCCGCGCCCACCTCGGCGACGAGGCCGCGCGCTCGGGCGACGACCTGATCACCCACTTCCTGGAGCGCTCCCGCAGCGAACTCCTCGCCGCCGACCAGCTGTTGAACGCGATCTACCTCACGGACGCCGCGGCCCCACCGAGCCGCGACCGCCTCGCCGACCTCCTCATCCAACGCCTCGACCGCCCGAGGTGACCCCCGATGCCCGAAGCGACCCCCCGCCACGGCCCGGACGACGACCCCACCCCTGACAACACCCCCGTGCACGACGACTCCGCCCACGGCGCCCCGGCCCGCACCCCCGCCCACAGCCCCGCCCACACCCCCGCCCACACCCCCGCCCACACCCCCGCCTTCGACCCCCTGGTCGAGCTCATCACCCGTCTCCGCGCCGCCGGACTCGACCCCGACCAGCGGCAGTTGAGCGACGCCCTCTGGCTGGCCCGCTTCACGCGGCGCCCCGCCGCGCAGGACGTCCCCGGGGGAGCCGTGCCCGAAGGGCCCGGTCCGCTGGGGGAGTTGGCGGCCGGGCTCGCCCCCACCGACCCGCCCGCCCCCGCCGCCGAGGTCCAGCGACCCCCCAAACGCCCCGTGCTGGACGGCCAGGTCAGCCTCTACCCCATGCCCCGCAACGCGGCGAAGGCCCGTGCCGGTGCGCTCGACATCGGCGTTCCCGCCGCCCCCGTCCTCCCCGCCCCCCTCGAACTCCAGCGCGCCCTGCGGAGATTGCAGGGATACCGGAGCCCGGCGCCGCCGCTGAAGACCTCCCTCGACGAGGCCGCGACCGCCGAACTCAGCGCGCAGGCGGGCGGGTTGATCCTCCCCGTGTACCGGGCGGTGACCCGCAGGGACGCGCGGCTGCAACTGGTCCTGGACGCGTCCTCCTCGATGCGCGTCTGGCACCGCATGTTCGACGAACTGGAGCAGGTCTTCGGCCAGTTGGGCGCGTTCTCGGACATCCAGGTGAGCTTCCTGCACCAGGGCCCCGACGGCGAGCCGACGGTGAGCCGCAGCCCCGAGGCGCAGGCCGCGCCGCTGAACTCGGCGGAGCGGCTGAGCGACCCGACGGGCCGCAGGATCGTGATCCTGGTGAGCGACTGCGCGGGCCCCCTGTGGCACAGCGGCCGGGCCCACCGCCTGCTCCACCACCTCTCGGGACAGGGCCCGGTGGCCGTCCTGCAACCCCTCCCGCAGCGCATGTGGGCCCGCACCCGACTCCCGGTCACCTTCGGCGAGTTGAGCCGCGCGGAGACCTTCGGCGGCGCCCTGCGCGTACGGACGGCCGGCGAGGTCCGCAAGCCGGGCGCGCTGCCCGTGCCGGTGCTGCCGCCCGAGCCGGTCGCGCTCGGCGCCTGGGCGCGCCTCCTGTCGGGCGCCGGCTCGGGCCCCGTACCCGGCGCGGTCGGCTGGGTCCGCGCCGACCAGCAGCCCGCCCCGCCCGCCCGCGCGGACCGGCGGCGTACGGCGCTGGAGCGGGTCAGCCGGTTCAGCGCCAGCGCCTCGCCGACCGCCGGACGCCTCGCGGTGTACCTCGCGGCGGCGCCCCTGTGCCTGCCGGTGATGCAGCTCGTGCAGCGCACGATGCTCCCCGGCTCAGGACCCGCCGAACTCGCCGAGGTCCTGGTGGGCGGCCTGGTCGGCAGGGCCGGCGAGGATCTCGACGGGGACGGCGCCCAGTGGTACGAGATCGAGCCGGACGTCCGCGACGCCCTCCTGTCGAGGCTGGGGCGCGACGAGGCGATGCTCGTCCTCAAACACACCTCGGAGTACATCGAGCAGCGCTTCGGCAAGGGCGGCCCCAACTTCCCGGCCCTCGCGCTGGCCCAGTTGGGCGACGGCGGCGCGGGACGGCCGTACGCGCCCGGCGACGACGACAGCGCCGCCCCGCCCGTGCCGCAGCCGTTCGCCGAGGTCGCCGCGCGAGTGCTCAGGCGGTTCATGCCGCTGCCCCCGCACTACGAACAACCCGGAATCGGGGCGGTGGTCGAGCGCCGTACGCACCCGGTCGTGGTGCGCGCCCGCACGCTCATCGGACGCTTCGACCGCGAGGGCATGATCCAGGACGCCATCGACGCCGTGCAGTTGCTGCGCGGCGCCACCGAGCGCGACGAACAGGCCGCCGCCGACCCCGAGTTGTGGGCCGAGTACGCGCACTGCACGCTGCGCCTGTGGGAGGTGCAGGGCGGTGACGACCTCCTGCGCCGGGCCGAGGCCGCCGCCGAACGCGCCGTCGCGCACCCCCGCGCCCTGCACGAACGCGCCGTCCTGGCCCGGGTGTTGCACGCCTGTGCCGGGGACCGCAGACGGCGCGGCGACCTGGCCGGCGCCCTCGACCTGCTCTCGCGCGCCGACCGCGAGTACGCCGTCGCCTGCGCCGCGCCAGGACTCGGCGAGAAGGAGGCCCTCAAGCTCACCCTGGAGCGCGTGCGCGCCCTGGAGGAGCAGTGGCGGCTCGGCGGGGACAGCGCCCTCCTCCAGGTCTCCGTCGGCATGCTGGAGGCGTTCGCCGACGTCTGGCCCGACCGGCGCACCCGCCCGCCCGAACTCCCCCTCGTGCACGGCCGCGTCCTCCTCCTGCTGTCCGGCGCCACCGCCGACCCCGACCAGGCCCGCCGCTACGCCGAACAGTCCGCCCGCTCCCTGACCGCCGCCCTGGAGACCACCCCCGAG
Source organism: Streptomyces saintjeani (assembly GCF_055409605.1). Classification (NCBI taxonomy): domain Bacteria; kingdom Bacillati; phylum Actinomycetota; class Actinomycetes; order Kitasatosporales; family Streptomycetaceae; genus Streptomyces; species Streptomyces saintjeani. Next base: position 6,286,553 of record NZ_CP189624.1, read on the forward strand.
CCCGACACCCCGGACGAGATCCGCGCCCGCGTACGCATCCTCCTGGACCTCATCGACGCGCTGCTCGGCGCGGGCGGCCCGCTGGACGACGTACAGGGCCGCGTCGACGAGGCCCTGACCGTCGTCCGCGAACAGGCGCAGCGCGCCGCGCTCGCCGTACGCTCCGGGCGGGTCGCGGTCGCCCGGTACGGCGAGTCGGGGCTCGCCGCCGACCTGGAACGCGCCGCCGGGCACTTCGACCGGGCCGCCCAACGCGTGCCCCGCGACTCGCCCGCGCACGCCGACGTCCTCGCCGAATGGGGCGAGGCGCTGCTGAGGCTCGCCGCGGCCGGCGACCGGTACGTGCTCTCGCGGGCCATCCGCGTCCTGCGCGACTGCCGCATGGAGACCTCGGCCGGCAGCACCCGCCTCGCCCACCGGCTCCTGCTGCTGGGCCGCGCCCTGATGCTGCGCTACCGCTCCCGGGGCGACCGCGTCGACCTGCGCGAGGCCGAACACCTCTTCGGGCTCGCCGCCGACGAGGCCGACGACCCGCTGCTCGCCGCGCACTGCCTCCTGGACCTCGGGCAGGTCCAGTACGAGGCGTACCGCAGCCTGCGCCGGCCCACCCGCCTCGACCTCGCCGTCGACGCGTTCCGCGACGCGGCTCAGTCGGCCCGCGAGGCGGAGGAGTCGGCCGGTACCGAGCGGCGCCGCCAGGAATGTGTCCGCGCTCGCGCGCAGGCGCACCACTGGCGGGGTATGTCCTATGAAGCGGCCACCCGGCCCCGCGCGGCCCGCGAGGCGTACCGCGCGGCGCGGGCCGAGTGGGCGCGGCTGCCCGAGGACAGCGTCGTCCCGGACAGACCGACACCGCAGGAGACCACCGAGCGCCTGGCGGCGCTGGAATGACCGAGGGGACACCGTGAACCACGAGGACCTGCCGGATCTGCTCACCCTGGACCTGGAGGAGCTGAGGACCACCGACCACCCGGTGCTGCGCGAACTCGTCGACGACCTCACGGTCCGGGCGGGCCGGCCCACCGAGATGCTGTGGAGATACAACAGCGCGCTGTGACCTGAACCTTTCGGTCGGTCTACCCGCGTGAACCGGTCAAATTCTGTACGGCGGGGTGTGTTGGTGGCCGGATCGCGGGAACACGAGTGGTGTACAGGCGCGCACGCATGGGGGGTGCAGAGTGACTGGACACGTGGCCGCACCCGTGCAACTCGCCTTCCCTTTTCAGCAGTTCATCGTCAAAGTGCACGGCCGCTGCAACCTCGCCTGTACCTACTGCTACCTTTACGAGGGCCCCGACAGCACGTGGCGCACGCGCCCCCGACGGGCCTCCGAGGACGTCCTCGACCGGACGGCCGACCGCATCGCCGAACACGCCCGCACCCATGAACTCGCCGAGCTCTCCCTGGTGTTGCACGGCGGCGAACCCCTCCTCGCCGGTGCCGGCACGCTCGCCCGCTTCACCGACCGGGTCCGCGCGCGCGTACCGGCCGGCTGCGCGGTCCGGCCGGTCGTCCAGACCAACGCCACACTCCTCACCGCGCCGCGCCTCGCCGTCCTCGCCGCCACCGGCATCCGGGTCGGCGTCAGCCTCGACGGCGGCACCGCCGCGCACAACACCCGCCGCGTCGACCACGCCGGACGCCCTTCCTGGCCGGCCGCCGCACGCGGCACCCGGCTCCTCGCCGAGCAGTTCCCCGACGTGTACGGCGGCATCCTGACCGTCGTCGACCCGACACTCGACCCGGTCCGGACGTACGACTCGCTCGTCGGACTCCGGCCGCCCGCCCTCGACCTGCTGCTCCCGCACGGCAACTGGTCGGCTCCCCCCGACCACTTGGGCTGGTACGGCGGATGGCTCAGCGCCGTCTTCGACCGCTGGTGGGACGCCGGTCGGCGGGAGACCCGTGTCCGGCTCTTCGAGGCGTGTCTCACCCTGCTGCTGGGCCGGGACACCAGCATCGAGGCGCTCGGCCTCGCCCCCTTCGACTCCGTCGTCGTCGAGACCGACGGGACGATCGAGCAGGTCGACTCGCTGAAGTCCGCCTACGACGGCGCCGCCCGCACCGGCCTCGACGTCTTCCGCCACCCCTTCGACGACGCCCTGCGCCACCCGGCGGTCGCCGACCGGCAGGCGGGCGCGGCGGCGCTGGCCGAACAGTGCCGGACCTGCCCCCTGCTGCGGGTCTGCGGAGGCGGCCACTACGCCCACCGCTACCGTGCCGGTCACGGCTTCCGCAACCCGTCCGTGTACTGCGCCGACCTCCAGCACTTCATCCGGCATGTGGCCCACCGGCTCGCCGCCGCCATCGGGAAGGGGACGCCATGACCCTCTCCGACGCCGCCGTCGCCGCCCTCGGCCGTACCGGCGCCGACCCCAAGACCCTCGACCTCCTCGTCCGCGACCAGCACCGCCGCCAACTGCTCGTCGTGCGCGCCGTGCTGGACGCGACCGGAGAGCAACTGCTGGACGCCTGGGACTTGTTGACGCAGGCCGACCGGGCGGCGTCCGGACCGGATCGCGCCGACAGCCCCGTCCGTGCTCTCCTCCTGCACCCTCTCACCGGCTCCTGGGCCTGGCACACGCTCCGTAACCCCGGACGGCCGCAAGCCCTCGCTCACCTGGGGATGATCGCCGCCGCCTGCGCGGTGCGGGCCGGACTCGACTTCACGCTCCGGACCACGGCGTACGACGGGATGCTCGTCCTGCCGTCCCTCGGAGCGCTGCGCACCGAGGGAGAGGCCGAAGTCACCTACCGGAACAGGATGGTGACGATCCGTCAGTTTGGTGAGCTGGACGTCACTGTGCACCCGGAACCCGGCGTCGGCGCCTGGTCCGCCTCGGGCGCCTGGCTGCCCGCGCACGCACTGCCCGGCCTGGTGAGCGGCGCGCCGCTGGTGCTGCTGGAGGACCTCGACCCGTACCGCACCGCCCGATCACCTCGCGGCCAGGCCGGGCTGGGGGAGGCGGCGGTGCTGGACGACGCCGGACGCAAGCGCTGGGCGCAGGTGTGGTCCGGCGTGGGGGAGGCGCTGCGAACCGGCGGGGAACACCGGGTGCGGGAGGCGCTGACGCTGCTGCGCTGCCTGGTGCCGCTCACCCCGCCCCCCGACGTCTCCGCCGTGCACGGGACGAGCAGTGCGACCCGGCGGGAGGCGTTCGGAGCGCTGCTCAGCAGCATCCCGCCCGGACCGGTGTCGTTCGCCTCGACCCTCGTCCACGAACTGCACCACGCCAAACTCTCCGCGCTCTCCGAACTCGTGACACTCCATCAGGCAAGCGACGAGGAACGGTACTTCGCACCCTGGCGACAGGACCCCCGCCCCTTCGACGGCCTCCTCCAGGGGACCTACTCCCACCTCGCGATCGCCGACTACCAACAGCACCTCGCCCTCACCGACCCCGCGCACCGCGAGCGGGCCTGGACCGAGCACGCCCGCTGCCACGCCATGGTCGGCGCGGCCCTGCCCGCGCTCGTCGGATCACCCGATCTCACCGTCCGGGGACGGCTGTTCGTCGACGCGATGGCCGACGCCCACGAACGCATGCGCGACCACCCGGCACCCCGGGGCCAGCAGGCGCGCGCCCAGGCGTACGTGCACGCCGCACGCACGCTGTGGACACAACGGCACGCTTCCGCCCAAGGACGCCCGAACGAGTGAGGGGACGGAGGACGAGTGGCCAAACGCCCGCGCGCGTACGGGCTCCTGCGCGAAGATCTCCCTGCCCGGACGTCCGCCCGCCGTCTTCCGAGACCTTACGAGGGACGTGCCGAGGCCCTACGATTTTTCTTGGAACGACGCGCTGGAGGCCGCCTTGTCTGGAGCCCGCACACCGGTCAGGTCCACCGAGAGGGGGACCCCGCGGCCGACCGTCACGATCAGCTACGCGGGTTTCAACCGGGCCTGGGCCGCCTGGATCGCCGACCGCCTGGAGCGCAACGGCGTCCGGGTCGTGCTGGTCCGCTGGGACGCCCCGCCGGAGGTGCCGCTGCCGGACCTGCTGCGTGACCTGATGCTCTCCGAGGGCCGCATCCTCGTCCTGGTCAGCGAGTGGTACTTCCAGCTCGGCCCGCGCAGCCACGAGGAGTGGAACGCGGCGCTGCGCGAGGTCGTCGCCCCCGACCCGTCCCGCTTCGTCGCCGTCTCCCTCACCAACGCCTCCCTCCCGCAGGCCGTGACGGTCCTCGCCGCGGAGAACCTCACCAACCTCGGCTCCGACGAGGCCGAACGCCGCCTCTTCGACCGCCTCGACCTGCCCTACGACCCGCACGCGAACGGCGTCGACGGCCGGCACGGACCCCGCTTCCCCGCCGCCATGCCCGACGTCTGGGGCGGAGTGCCGCGCCGCAACACCCGCTTCACCGGCCGCGAACCCTTCCTCAACGACATCCACCACATCCTTCAGAGCGCCGAACCCGGCGCGGGCGTCGTCACCCTGCACGGCATGTCCGGCGTCGGCAAGACCCAGCTCTCCACCGAGTACGTCTACCGCTTCGGCTCCGAGTACGACGTCGTCTGGTGGGTCAACGCCGACAAACGCGTCACCTACCGGCGCTTCCTCGCCGAACTCGCCCCCAAGCTCGACCTCCAGACCGGCCAGGAGTACGGCGAGCGGCTGCGCGCCGTCCGCGATGCGCTGCGCCGGGGCGAGCCGTACTCCCGTTGGCTGCTCGTCCTCGACGGCGCCGACGAACCCGAACAGATCTGGGACCTCCTGCCGACCGGCCCCGGACACGTCCTGATCACCTCCCGCAACCCCGAATGGTCCGAGCACAACAGCCAGTTGGTGGAGATCCCGGTCTACTCCCGGGACGAGTCCGTCGCGTTCGTCCGCCGCCGCGCCCCCCGGCTCTCCGAGACCGAGGCCGACCAGCTCGCCGACGCCCTGGAGGACCTGCCGCTGCTCCTCGACCAGACGGCCGGCTGGCTCAACGACTCCGACCTGTCCGTGCGCGACTACATCGCCCTCCTGGAGGGCGGCATCGACTCCGACGTCGTCAAGGTCTCCGCGGACTTCCCCGTCGCCTTCCAGACCGCGTGGTCGATACTGCTGAACAAACTCCGCGACACCGTCCCCGAGTCCGTCGACCTGCTGCGGCTGTGCACGTTCTTCGCGCCCGGCTTCATCCCCGTACGCCTCCTGCGCGACCTCCCTGGGGACGAACTCCCCGAGCAGATCGCCGGGTTGGTCAACGACCCGCTGCTGTGGAACAAAGCGATCAACCAGCTCCGCCAGTACTCCGTCGTCCGCCTGGAGTCCCACGAGGTCTCCCTCGACGAGCCCGTCACCACCGGCGACTCCCTCTACCTGCACCGCATGGTCCATCAGATCGTCCACAAGGACATGCCCGAACCGGAGCGCGGGGAGTTCATCGACGTCGTCCGCAGGGCCCTCGCCCTCGCCGACCCGCGCCGGCCCACCGACACCCGGATGTGGCCGTCGTACGCGGAGATCGTGCCGCACCTCAAGTACGCGGACGTGCTGCGCACCAAGAACCCCGACGTGCAGCAGCTCGTCCTCAACTGCCTGCGCTACATGTACTTCTCCGGCGAGTACCGGGCCGGCATGAAACTCGGGCAGCGCGCCATGAAGGCATGGCGCGAACTCCTCGGCGAGACCCACCCGCGGATCTGGGACCTGTCGTACCACTACTGCAACCTGCTGAGGTCGACCGGCGACTACGCGGCCAGCGCGGAGCTCAACCGGACCGCCGCCGAGCACCTGCGCGAGGAGCGCGGGCCGCAGGACCTCGAACACCTGCGGGCCGCGAGCGGACTCGGCGGGGACCTGCGGGGTCTCGCCCGGTACGAGGAGTCCCTGGAGCAGTCCCAGTGGGTCCTCGCCGCCTACCGCGACCTGCTCGGCGACCAGGACTCCCGCACCCTCAACGCGATCAACAACCTCGCCGTGTCGCTGCGGCTGCTCGGCCGGTACGAGGAGGCTCTCGACACCGACCGCAGGGCCTGGGAGGCCCGCCGCAACCTGCTGCGCGCCCGGCACCCCTGGACCCTCCAGTCCGAGTTGCAGTACGCGGTCGACCTGCGCCTGCTCGGCCGGTACGCCGAGGCCGAGTCGGTGCAGGCGCGCAACGTCGACGAGCACCGGATCGTCATGGGCGACGACAACCCGATGACCCTGTACGCCGAGCACAACCACGCCATGTGCCTCTACCGCACCGGCAACCGCGACGCCGCGGGACCCCTCTTCGCGAGCATCCTCGAACGCGGCGAGCGCGTCCTCGGCGAGAACTCCCCGACCACCCTCATCTCCGCCATCGCCCAGAGCTGCTTCGTCCGCGAGCACGGCGACATCGACCAGGCCCGCGAGCTCAGCGAGTCCATCGTCGCCCGCTACGAGCTCACCCTCGCCGACACCCACCCCTTCCTCGTCGGCGCCCGCGCCAACCAGGCGCTCGTCCTGCGCAACGTCGGTGAACGCGACCACGCCCACGCGATGCTGGAACAGGCGCTGACCGACATGACCGCGAACCTCGGCGCCACCCACCCCTGGACCCTCGGCACGGCCCTCAACGCCGCCGCCCTGCGCAACCTCGTCGGTGACACGGAGTCGGCGGAGAGCCTCAGCCGCACCACGATCACGAACGCCACCGAATCCCTCGGCCGCACCCACCCCCTCACCCTCTCCGCCCGCGTCGCGCACTCCGCCGACCTGCGCAACCTCCGCGAACGCCGGCAGGCCGAGAAGGTCGAGCAGGAGGCCCTCGCCGACTTCGAGGCCACCTTCGGCCGCCAGCACCCCCACACGATCTCGGCCCGCTCCCGGATCCGGCCCTACTGGGACTTCGAGCCGCTGCTGAACTGAGCGGCACCGCACAACCGAGAGGCACCGCGAAAGGGTCCGGCCCCGGAGGTTCTCCTCCGGGGCCGGACCCTTTCAAACTGTCACGTCACAGCACTCACGCCTCGAACACCTCACGCACCAGCTGCTCCTGCTCCGCCTGATGCCGCTTCGAGGAACCCACGGCCGGGGACGAGCTGTGCGGACGCGAGATACGGCGCAGCCGCTCACCGTGCGGGACGTCCGCGCCGACCGCCAGGTCCAGGTGGTCGATCAGGTTGAGCGCGATGAACGGCCAGGCACCCTGGTTCGCCGGCTCCTCCTGCGCCCACAAGTACTTCTCGGCGTTCGGGTACTTGGCGATCTCGGCCTGGAGCTCCGCACCCGCCAGCGGGTACAGGCGCTCGATCCGGATGATCGCCGTGTCCGTGATCCCGCGCTTCTGCCGCTCGGCGTCGAGGTCGTAGTAGACCTTGCCCGCCGTGAAGACGACCTTGCGGACCGCGTTCGGGTCGACCGAGGTGTCGCCGATGACCGGGCGGAACTGCCCGTTCGTGAACTCCTCCGCCTTCGACGCCGCCGCCTTCAGACGCAGCATCGACTTCGGGGTGAAGACGATCAGCGGCTTGTGGTGCGGGTTGTGGACCTGCCAGCGCAGCAGGTGGAAGTAGTTCGACGGCAGCGTCGGCATGGCGACCGTCATGTTGTTCTGCGCGCACATCTGGAGGAACCGCTCCGGGCGGGCGGACGAGTGGTCCGGGCCCTGGCCCTCGTAGCCGTGCGGCAGCAGCAGCGTGACGCCGGAGGTCTGGCCCCACTTCTGCTCGGCGGAGGAGATGAACTCGTCGATGACGGTCTGCGCGCCGTTGACGAAGTCGCCGAACTGCGCCTCCCACATGACGAGCGCGTCCGGGCGGGCCAGCGAGTAGCCGTACTCGAAGCCCATGGCCGCGTACTCGGAGAGCAGCGAGTTGTAGACGTTCAGGCGGGCCTGGTCCTCCGAGAGGTAGTTCAGCGGCGTGAACTCCTCGGCGGTCTCGCGGTCGATGATGACCGCGTGGCGCTGGCCGAACGTACCGCGCTGCGAGTCCTGACCGGCGAGCCGGACCGGCACGCCCTCCAGGAGCAGCGAGCCGATCGCGAGGGTCTCGCCCATGCCCCAGTCGATCGTGCCGTCCTCGACCATGGCCGCCCGGCGCTGGAGCTGCGGCAGCAGGCGCGGGTGGGCCGTGATGTGGTCCGGGATGTTGACCTGGGACTCCGCGATCCGCTTGACGGCCTCGGTGGAGATCGCGGTCGGCGTGGCGACCGGGAACCCGTCCTGCGCGTCCGGGGCACCGGTGGCGGGCGTCTGCGCGGTGGCCTCGCGGACCTCCGTGAAGACCTTCTCCAGCTGGCCCTGGTAGTCCTGGAGGGCCTGCTCGGCCTCTTCCAGGGTGATGTCGCCACGGCCGATCAGGGACTCGGTGTACAGCTTGCGCACCGAGCGCTTCTTGTCGATCAGGTCGTACATCAGCGGCTGCGTGAACGCCGGGTTGTCCGACTCGTTGTGGCCGCGGCGGCGGTAGCACAGGAGGTCGATGACGACGTCCTTGTTGAACGCCTGGCGGAACTCGAACGCGAGCCGCGCGACGCGGACGACGGCCTCGGGGTCGTCGCCGTTCACGTGGAAGATCGGCGCCTCGATCATGCGGGCCACGTCGGTGGCGTACATGGAGGAGCGCGACGACTCGGGGGCCGCCGTGAAGCCGACCTGGTTGTTGATGACGATGTGGACCGTGCCGCCGGTGCGGTAGCCGCGCAGCTGCGACATGTTCAGGGTCTCGGCCACCACGCCCTGGCCCGCGAAGGCCGCGTCGCCGTGGATCGCGACCGGCAGGACCGTGAAGTCGGTGCCGCCCTTGTTGATGATGTCCTGCTTGGCGCGCGAGACACCCTCGACGATCGGGTCGACCGCCTCCAGGTGCGAGGGGTTCGCGACCAGGCTGACGGTGATCTCCTCGCCGTCCAGACCGGTGAACGTGCCCTGCGCGCCCAAGTGGTACTTCACGTCGCCGGAGCCGTGCATCGACTTCGGGTCGAGGTTGCCCTCGAACTCGCGGAAGATCTGCGCGTACGACTTGCCGACGATGTTCGCCAGCACGTTGAGCCGGCCGCGGTGGGCCATGCCGATGACGACCTCGTCCAGGCGGGACTCGGCCGCGCTGTCGATGACCGCGTCGAGCAGCGGGATGACGGACTCGCCGCCCTCCAGGGAGAACCGCTTCTGGCCGACGTACTTGGTCTGGAGGAACGTCTCGAAGGCTTCCGCCGCGTTCAGGCGGCGCAGGATGCGCAGCTGCTCCTCGCGCTCCGGCTTGGAGTGCGAGCGCTCGATGCGGTCCTGGATCCACTTGCGCTGCTTCGGGTCCTGGATGTGCATGAACTCGACGCCGGTGGTGCGGCAGTACGAGTCGCGCAGCACGCCGAGGATGTCGCGCAGCTTCATCAGGGACTTGCCGGCGAAGCCGCCGACCGCGAACTCCCGCTCCAGGTCCCACAGGGTGAGGCCGTGCTCGGTGATGTCCAGGTCGGGGTGCTTGCGCTGCTGGTACTCCAGCGGGTCGGTGTCGGCCATGACGTGGCCGCGCACCCGGTAGGAGTGGATCAGCTCGAAGACGCGGGCGGCCTTCGTGACGTCATTGTCGTGCGAGGCGTCGATGTCCTTGAGCCAGCGGATCGGCTCGTAGGGGATGCGCAGCGACTTGAAGACGTCGTCGTAGAAGCCGCTCTCACCGAGCAGCAGGTTCGCGACGATGCGCAGGAACTCGCCGGAGGCGGCGCCCTGGATGACCCGGTGGTCGTAGGTCGACGTGAGCGTCATGACCTTCGAGATGCCGAGCTTGTTCAGGGTGTCCTGGGAGGTGCCCTGGAACTCCGCCGGGTAGTCCATCGAGCCGACGCCCATGATGACGGACTGACCGGGCATCAGACGCGGCACGGAGTGGACGGTGCCGAGGCCGCCGGGGTTGGTCAGGGAGACCGTGACGCCGGTGAAGTCGTCCATCGTGAGCTTGCCGTCGCGGGCGCGGCGGACGATGTCCTCGTACGCCTGCCAGAACTCGAAGAAGCCGAGCGTCTCGGCCTTCTTGATGCCGGCGACGACGAGCTGACGGTCGCCGTTGGCCTTCACCAGGTCGATCGCGAGGCCGAAGTTGATGTGCTCCGGCTTGACCAGGGTCGGCTTGCCGTCCTTCTCCGCGAAGGAGTGGTTCATGGCCGGCATCGCCTTGATGGCCTGCACCATCGCGTACCCGATGAGGTGCGTGAAGGAGATCTTCCCGCCCCGGGCGCGCTTGAGGTGGTTGTTGATGACGATGCGGTTGTCGAAGAGCAGCTTCACCGGGACCGCGCGCACGGACGTCGCCGTGGGCACCTCCAGGGAGGCGTTCATGTTCTTCGCGACGGCGGCGGCGGGGCCGCGAAGGGTCACGAGTTCGGGGCCCTCGGGGGCTTCCTTCGCGGGCGCGGCGGGGGTCGTCACGGGAGCGGCCTTCGGCTTCGGAGCGGGTGCGGGCACAGGCGCGGCGGCGACGGGCTTCGGGGCCGGCGCCGGGGCCGCGGGTGCCGCGGGAACGGGAGCAGGGGTGACAGGTGCCGTGGGCGTGGTGGTCGCTGCGGCCCCCGCGGCCACAGTGTCCGCCGCAGCCGGGGCGGCGGTCTCGGCAGCCCCCGGCTTGTAGTCGGCGAAGAAGTCCCACCAGGCCCGGTCTACCGAGTTCGGGTCCTGGAGGTACTGCTGATAGATCTCGTCGACAAGCCACTCGTTCGGTCCGAAGGCGGCGGCGGGATTCGTACCCGTTCGGTCCGCTTCGGTCGAGGTGCTCGATCCGTTACTGGGGGACTGTGACGACACGGCGGCAACCGCCCTCTTCCGCTTCACAAGGTGATGGACAGCGGGAATAAAGGCTACGCCTCCAAGACCGAGAAGGAGAGGCCGGGCCGCCGCATCGTCGTGTAAGTCACATCGAACGCCGTGTTTCATCGCCGGAAATGGCGGGAAACAAGCGGGGTTCCGCCCGAAACGGCTTCTCTTCGTCCACAACGACGCTGGTCCGGCACCTTTACTGCCCGACGATGATCGAACTGTACGTCAACCGCCGACACGGGACTCCCCCGGAAGGGTGACGAGAATCCGGCATCCCCGCTCCGATTCGGCCACCCCGATCCGGCCCCCGTGCAGATCGACGGCCCAGCGCGCGATCGCGAGCCCGAGCCCCGTACCCCCGTCGCTCCCCGGCCCGTGCGGACGGCGTACCGAGCCCCGGTTGAAGCGCTCGAAGACGCGGTGCCACTCGGAGCGCGGGATGCCCGGACCCTCGTCCAGGACCTCCAGCTCCAGCGAGTCCGGCAGCGCGCCCCGGCGTGCCTTCAGCGTGACGCGGCCGTGCGGCGGGCTGTGCTTCACGGCGTTGTCGATGAGGTTCGCGACGACCTGGTGGATGCGCTCGGGGTCCGCGTGCGCGGTCAGCTCGGGCGGCGAGACGTCGAGGTGGAGGTGGACGTCCGAGCGGGTGTGGTTGCCCGAGCCCGAGGCCATCCCCGCGCGCGCCGAGGCGACCATGTTGGCCTCCTTCAGCACACCGGAGAGATACGGCCACACCTCGAAACGCCGCTTGCGCAGCGGGACGACGCCGTTGTCCAGGCGGGACAGGTCGAGCAGCGTCTCCACCAGGCGGCCGAGGCGCTCCGTCTGCTTCAGGGCCGTGCGCATCGTCTCCGGATCGGCCTCGGCGATGCCGTCGACCACGTTCTCCAGGACGGCGCGCAGGCCCGCGATCGGGGTGCGCAGCTCGTGCGAGACGTTCGCGACCAGCTCTTTCCGCTGCTGGTACTGCGCCTCCAGCTCGTCGGCCATGACGTTGATCGTCTCGGCCAGGTCGCCCAGCTCGTCGCGTCTGTTCTCGCGGACCCGGCGCGTGTAGTCGCCCTGCGCGATGGACCGCGCGACGAGGTTCATCTCGTCCAGCGGCGCGGTCAGCGAGTGCGCCACGAACTGGGTGATCAGCAGCGTCGCGATCATCGAGAAGACCATGATGAAACGCAGCTCGGTCTTCGTGTGCACGGCGATCATCGACAGCCCGGTCGTGATCAGCACCGAGATGACGACCAGCGCCCCGAGCTTGGTCTTGATCGAGAACGGCCGCATACCCGCCCAGGGCTCCCCTCTCGGCCCGCCGTCCGGCCCGGCGCTCATGGCGTCGGGGTCTCCAGCGCGTACCCGACCCCGTGGACGGTCCGGATGCGTTCGGCGCCGATCTTCCGGCGCAGCGCCTTGATGTGGCTGTCGACCGTACGGGTGCCGGAGGCGTCCGCCCAGTCCCAGACCTCGGCGAGGAGCTGCTCGCGGGAGAGCACCGCGCGCGGGGTGTTCGCCAGGCAGACCAGGAGGTCGAACTCGGTGGGCGTCAGGTGCACGTCCTCCGAGCGGACCCGGACCCGGCGCTGCGCGTGGTCGATCTCCAGTTCGCCCAGGCGCAGGATGCCCGAGCGCGGGGTCGCGGCGGCGATGGCGGCCCGCTCGACCCGCCGCAGCAGCACGTGCACGCGCGCGGCCAGTTCCCGCATCGAGAACGGCTTGGTCATGTAGTCGTCGGCACCGACGCCGAGCCCGACCAGCATGTCGGTCTCGTCGTCCCGGGCCGTCAGCATCAGCACCGGGACGGGCCGCTGGGCCTGCACGCGGCGGCAGACCTCCAGGCCGTCGAAACCCGGCAGCATGATGTCGAGAATCAGCAGGTCCGGCTGCCATGCCTCGGCCGTGTCGACCGCCGCCGGACCGTCTCCGGCCGTTTGCACGAGGAATCCCTCGGCGCGCAGTCGGGCCGCGATGGCGTCGACGATCGTCTGGTCGTCCTCGACGACCAGGACGCGGCGCTGTGCGCCCGGGGTAGCCGTCGTCGTGCCGTTCTGCGAGGTGTGTGTCTGCTCCATCGCCCGCCCCTGAGGTGCTTTCCGGAATCCGTGGGGTGATCCCATGTCTGCGCATGACTGCGATCGACGCATGAATGATCGGCGTCAGGTGAGCAGAGTACGGGGAGTCACCATCGCTTTGCTATCCAGGCCGGACGGCGAGGTGGACGACGTCCGGAACGCCTCGGGCAACGGCTACCTCTTCGGTACGCACCGCCCGGAACCCGGCATTCCAGAGGGTTCCCTCGAAGTCGGGCGAGGGCTGCGCGGACCATACGGCGAGTACCCCGCCCGGTCTCAACACCCGGGCGCAGCCCGCGAGTCCGGCCGGGCCGTACAGGCTGTCGTTGCCCTCGGTGACGGTCCAGTCCGGGCCGTTGTCGATGTCCAGGCACAGCGCGTCGAACGTGTCCGATGTCTCACCGAGGAAATCCAGGAGGTCGGTGACGACGACGTCCGTGCGCGGGTCGTCCAGCGCGGCCCCCGACACGGCGCCCAGCGGGCCGTCCGTGTGCCAGTCGACGACCGCGCGCTCGCGTTCCACGACCGTGATCCTCGCCCAGTCCGGGTTCGCTGCGGCGTGTGCGAGCGAGAATCCGACGCCGAGTCCGCCGATGAGGAGCGTGGGGCGGGTGGTGCGGGTGGTGCGGTCTTTGTCGAGTGTTTGCCATGCGGCGTCGATGAGCAGGCGTTCCGAGCGGCCGTCCGACGTATCCATCAGGAAGCAGCCGTTGGCGATGATCTGGAGGAGGGCGCCGTGTCTGCGGAGCACCACTTCGCCGTAGGGGCCCTCCCGGCGGTCCAGGACCTCCGGGGCGTCGTACAAGGGGGTGTGCACGGAGGGTGACGGCTGCGGTGGCATCGGTTGCGGCATCGGCCCATCCTGGCACTCGGGGCACCCGGGGCCGACGGAATTTCACCGGCCGGGGCCGCGTTCGGGGTGAGTGCTTGTTTGAGAGCTTGCTGAGAATCCGCTCTTACGTGGTCTGAGTCACAGACAGCGGGGGTGTGGGGCGCGAAAGGTGTAGCTGAAACGGAAGGAGCGCCTCACGGTGGAACGTACCGAGACGGCTGGAGCGGGGGAGTTGTCGGTTCCCGGGGCGCTGCTGGACGGGGTGCCGAGACAACGGCCGCGCGTCGCCGAGGCGGCCGACCCGGTCGCCGCGGCGCCGGTGTCCGATGCCGTCGCCGCGGCGCCTGCCGTCAAGGACGTCTCCGTCCGGCCCTTCCCCCGCGTGTGGCGGCTGCTGCCCACGCCCACCGGTACGCCGTTCACCTTCTGGTACGCCGTGCTGCTCGCCGTCACCTCGTACGTCGCCGACAACGCCGATCCCGGCTGGGTGGACGGTGTGCTCCAGGCGTCCAGTACGGATGTCACGCATCTCGTGCAGGCGCCGGTGCTGGTGCTGGTCGCGAGCGCGCTGTGGGTGGCCGGAGGGCTCGGTTCGCCCTTCGTCGCCGTCTTCCTCCTGGTGCTGACGGCCCTTGAGCGGCGTATCGGGGGGCTGCGGACCGCCCTCGTCTTCCTCGCCGGGCACGTCGTCGCGACGCTCGCGACCGAGCTGCCGGTCGGGCTCGCGGTCCTCGCGGGCCGGCTGCCGGACAGTTCGCTGCACCGGTTCGACTACGGGATCAGCTTCGGGGTCGCGGCGAGCGTGGGCGCGGTGGCGGGGCTGCTGCGGCCGTGGCTGCGGTGGCCGGTGCTGGTGCTGTTCGGGGGGATGCTGCTCCAGGATCTGGTGAATCTGACGGATCCGGTGAGCAACTGGGGGCATCTGATCGCGCTGGGTGTGGGGGTCGGGACGTGGCGGTGGGTGCGGAGGTGGAGCGCGGGGGGAGTGCGGCGTACGGCGCTCGCCGCTTGAGTGTTCCCGAGAGGCGCGGTTCCTGAGGGGGCGGTCTTGAGGGGCGCGGTTTTCGAGGGGCTCAGTCCTCGTGGATCACCGTTCCGTCCTCCAGCAGCGTCGGGTGCATCTTCGACGGGCCGTACTGGTCGACGTCCGAGGGGCGGGGTGTCTCGGGGCCGTCCGGGCCCATCCGGACGACCCGCTCGACGCGGCACACGCGGAAGTGGCGGCCCGCGACGGTCGCCTCGTCGGCCCGGCCCGCCGAGCGGAACTCCCACGCCCCCTCGGCGTACTCGGCCCTGCGCGCGTCGTCGTCGCGGTGCATCAGCGGCCAGTACCGGGTCATCGCCTGGTACAGCCAGCGCCGCGCCTCGTGCGGGGTCGCCTTCGGGGAGCTGCACGCCGTCCACCCCTTCTCGTCGCGCTCGACGATCGCGAAGCCGACGGGGAGGCGGACCAGGTCGGGGTGGGTGGTCACCGCGCGCCGCGAGTCGTCCTGTGCGTCCGGGGGGAAGCGGGTCCCGACGTAGCTGAACTCCCTGAGGCCCAGGCGCAGGGCGCCCGCCATCGGGCTCTCGTCGCGGGCCGGGTCCAGGACGAAGCCGACGTCCGGGGAGGGGCCGTCCAGCGCGTCCCAGTCGAGGTCGGCGGGCTCGGGGTCGGTCGGCCTCGGCGGCTCCAGGCCGTACTCGCCGCTCCACGCGAACTCGTCGCCCCGCACGATCCGGTAGCGGACGCCGAGCGCCTCGACCTCGTTCGCCGGCTCCTTCTCCAGGACCGACACGGCGGCGATCAGCGCGCGGCGTTCGGCGGGGTCGTCGGTGTCGTCCTTCGCGGCGAACCAGAGGTGGGAGTGGAGTTCGTCGCGGGCCATCTGCGGCATGCCGTCCACCAGTGCCGTCTTCACCCGCCACCTCCCCTCGCCCTCCCGTACGGCCACCCCGAACACCGGGCCCCTCAGCGCCATCAGGGGATACCGCCGCGACGCCTCCACCGCGTCCGCCTCCATCACCCACGCGACCGGGTCGTCCCGCCGGACCAGCTCCGCGTGCAGCTCGTCGATGTGTCGCTTCCAGTCATCGTTCATGTGCGCATTGTGGTCGCGGCGGGGGTGCGCGGCGGGGGGAACCGGGAAAGTGGGGGCCTTTGTTCGACCTGGCCGGAACGGGTGCGGGTGCCGTGCGGCGCCTGCGCGGGTCCCACGGGCACCACGGCGTCACAGTCCCGTCACAGCGCTACCCCCGGTCCTGGCCGGAGCCCGATGATGATCCCCCGATCACCGCGACCCACCCCAGGGGGACCCATGGGCTTCATCAACAACGCCAAGGCCAACGAGGCGTCCCGCATCGCCGCCCTCGCGTACACCGAGGGCCGCCGCGTCCTCACCTTCAAAATCATCGAGGCGGGCTCCTCCTCCCGCACCACCGGCCTCATGCCGGGCGTCGGCGAACAGATCGAGGCGATCGAGGCGCAGGGCTGGACCCTGTCCGACATGGCGGCAGCGGAGGGCAAGACGCTCACGGGTGAACGGACGTCCCTGATCTGCCTGTTCCGGCGGAACTGACGCTTATTGATTGCCGCTCGCAGTGGAAAGCAAATTCCCGGAAATGCCCGAGGGGCTCCGGGAAAATAGATGGCCTCGTTCCGGACGATATTCATCGGACTTGTCGACAGCGGCAGCCGGTTTTGGTTAGGTGCTACCTGTCCGGCGGGGACGAGTACGACAAGATCCCCGTTGCTTTCGACGGAGCGGGGGCTCCAGTCGAGTTTCGGACAGTTATCTCCCCTTCCTGTACAGCCCCGCGTGTTCCTCACGCGGGTACCTCAACGGAAGGAACGAATCCATGCTCAAGCGCAGGATCGCCGCCGCGGCGTTGGCTACGGCCGCCCTCGTCGGCGGGGCCGTGGCCACCGCCGGGCCGGCGCAGGCCGACACCGTCGTCGGCATCTTCTACCTGGACATCAACTACGGCGGCGTGACGTACACGGTCACCGCGTCCGGCACCGTCTCGTGCACCACGACCACCAGCGACTCCGACTTCACGTCGGGCTTCAGCGCTGCCTGGAACGACCAGGCGTCCTCGCACAAGGGCTTCGCCAACTGCGCCATCAAGGTGTACGAGAACGCCGGACAGAGCGGGGCGTCACTGCCCTACTACGTCAACCTCTCGGCGTACGGCGTTCTCAACGACCAGGTCAGCTCCGCCAGATACTCCTGAGTGAGCGGCCCGGCGGCCGTGGCCGGAACCGGGCCGTGACAGAGGTGAGGCCGGAACCGCTTCCGGCCTCACCCCGTGTGAGAGACGGGAACGACACCCGAGGGGGTGCGGTGAGAACGCTTCGTACGACAGCGGTGACCGCCACGGCGCTGGGGGCCCTCGCGCTCGCCGGCTGCTCCGGAGGGGGCGGCGGCGGTGGCGAACCCGCCCTCGGCACGGTCCCGAAGGTGATGAGCCCGGCGGACGTACCGTCCCTGCCGATGAACAGGTACGTGCTCACCGACAAGGAGATGCGCGCCTACAGCCAGGCACAGGCGGTGCTCTCCCGGCGCTGCATGCAGCGGTTCGGGATGTCGTGGCTCAGCGACGCCCAGGTGACCTCCGACCTGCCCTCCCTCGGCGCGGACCCCACCCGCTACTTCACGATCATCGACGCCGAGGCGGCCCGCCTGCACGGGTACGGGGACCCCGCCGGCGGCAGCGCGAAGGAGAAGGACAGGGCGGGGTACGAGCCCTCCGCCGCGGAACGGGCCGTCTACAACGGCACCGCGAAGGGCGTCACCGACACCACCGGCAGGCCCCTGCGGAAGGGCGGCTGTTCGGCGGAGGTCGACGCGGAGATGGAGAAGGGCGGCGTGCGGGGCGTCAACGCCCTGGCCGTCGGGAACGAGTTCTACGGCCTTTATGCGAAGGTCCAGCAGGACAGCCGGGTTTCCGGTGCGTTCGCGAAGTGGTCCGCGTGCATGAAGGAAAAGGGGTTCAGTTATCAGAACCCGCACGACGCCGCCAACGACCCGGAATGGGAGACCGGCGCCGGGACCCGTACCGCGATCGCCACGGCCGTCGCCGATGTCGCCTGCAAACAGCGCGACAACACCGTAGGGATCTGGTACGCGGTCATGGACGCCTATCAAAAAGCCTATATCGACAACAAGGCCGAGCATTTCTCCGAGATCCTCGCCAACAAGAAGGCGCTGGTCGAGAACTCCGCCCGGGTCATGAGGGGGGCGTGATGAGGCCCCCGGGGCTCCGGCTCCTGGCGGTCGTCCTCCTCGCCACCGGTACGGCGCTGACGGCCTGCTCCGACGGGGGCGGGTCCGACGGAGGCGGCGCCACGGCGACGGCCGGCGGGACGGGCGGCAGCGGGACCGGCGCCGCGGGGGACGCGACCGGCGCCGCCGTGGCCGGTGACCGCAGCGTCGCGGCGTACACGGCCTGCATGGCCGGCCACGGCGTACGGGTCGTCGACGGCGAGGCGCGCGCCGACGGCGTGGCCGACGCGACGCTCGGCCGGGCCGCCCGCGCCTGCCGCGCGTCCGCACCCGACGGCGTACGGGTCCCGGTCACGCGCTGGGAGGTGGCCCTGCTCACCGACTTCGTGACCTGTATGCGCGGCAAGGGGCACGCCGGGTACGGCGACCCCGACCCCCGGACGGGGACGTACGCGATGCCGGAGGACTCCGCGATCGACAAGGGGGACGAGATCGCCTGTCTCACCTCGGCGGAGCAGAAGGCGGGTCGGTGAGCGCGGAGCACCCCGACCCGGACGAGGGCCCGCTCGGCGCGAGCGCCTTCGACGACGAGCCGCCGGACCGGCCCGGCGGCTTCCCCTACCGGGGCCGGCGCGTCCTCATGGGGGTCGTGGCCACCGCCGCGCTCTTCTCCGCGGCCGGCGTCGGCGCGGGCATGTGGATCAAGTCGCCCGCCCAGCGGGCCGCCGAGGCGGGGCCGCCCGCGCGCTCCGTGCTCACCCGGCCCGTGGAGCGGCGGGTCCTCACCAGCGACGTCGTCACCCGGGGCCGGGTCGTGGCCGGGCAGACCGTGAACGTCGCGCCGCAGCCGGGCGCCGAGGGCGGGGCCCCGGTCGTCAGCCGGCTCCCCAAGAAGGCCGGCGACCGGATCAGGACCGGCGAGGTGCTGGCCGAGGTGTCCGGGCGGCCGGTGATCGCGCTGGAGGGCAAGGTGCCCGCCTACCGCGACCTGAAGCCCGGGTCCCACGGGCAGGACGTCCGCCAGCTCCAGGACGCGCTGGCGAAGCTCGGCTTCTCCTCGGGGGCGGACGAGCGGGGGGTGTTCGGCGCCGGGACGAAGGGCGCGGTGCGGGAGTTCTACGGCTCCGTCGGGTACGAGCCGCTGCCCGCGACCGACGACGCGGGCGCGGCGGTGAAGGCGGCCCAGACCGCGGACCGCGCGGCGGACCGGGCCGTCGAGGACGCGCGGACCGCTCTGGACGACGCCCGGTCCGCGCGGGGCCGGGTGCCGGCCGCGGCGGACCGCACGGCGGCGGACAACGCCGTGCGGGACGCGCGGCGCGTGCTGGAGCGGGCGGTCGAGGACCGGCGGACCGCGCGGGGCGAACTGGCCGCCGCGCGGGCCTCGGACGGGCCGAAGGTGCCCGCCGCCGAGGTCGTCTTCCTGAGCGGGTTCCCGGCGCGGGTCGACACGGTCGCCGGGCGGGTCGGGGGGCCGGTCGGGGAGTCGGTGATGACCGTGTCCGCCGGGGAACTCGTCGTCCACGCCTATGTCGACGCGCTCCAGGTGAAGCTGCTCAAGGGCGGGCAGCCCGCCGAGATCTACGCCGAGCTGGACCGGAAGCGGGCGGGGGCGCGGCTGGTGTCGGTGGCCGCGTCGCCGAGTGCGGCGGGGGGCGGGAGCGGAGGCGGGGACGGAGGTGGGGGCGGCTCGGGCTCCGGGTCGGGCTCGGGCTCCGGGTCGGGTTCTGGTTCGGACGCGGGGTCCCAGGGGGCCTCCGTGGCCGGCGGGGAGGGGTATCTCGTCGTGCTGCGTCCCCGGACCGCGCTCGACGCGAGCCTGTCCGGGCAGGACGTCCGCGTCACCGTCCAGGCCGCTTCCACGGGCACGGAGGAACTGGTCGTCCCGGTGACCGCGGTGACCGCCGGGCGGCAGGGCACGCTGCACGTCACGGTCGTGTCGGCGGGGGACGAGCAACGCCGGGTGGAGGTACGGGAGCTGACGACCGGTGACGGGTACGTCGCCGTCGCGCCGGTCGGCACCGGGGAGCTGACGGCGGGGGACCAGGTCGTCACGGGGGTGAACGCGGGGGAGCCCACGCCGGGGGACCGGCAGAGCCCGGACGACGGACAGGAGCTGGGCGACGGGGAGGCGAGCCTGTCATGACCGCCGCCCCCGTCATCGACCTGCGGCAGGCCGGGCTGACGTACCCGGGCCGGACCCCGGTCGTCGCGCTGCGGCCCAGCGATCTCACCGTCCGCCGGGGGGAGTTCGTCACGGTCGTCGGCCCTTCCGGGTCCGGCAAGTCGACCCTCCTCAACGTGATCGGGCTCCTCGACCGGCCGACCACCGGCAGCTACTTCCTCGACGGCCGGGACACCGGCGGACTCGGCGACGCGGCGCGGACCGCTCTGCGCGGGCACCGCATCGGGTTCGTCTTCCAGGCGTTCCACCTCCTCTCCCACCGCACGGCGCTGGAGAACGTCGCGCTCGGCATGGTCTACAACACGGCCGTCCCCCGGACCGACCGCCGCGCCCGCGCCCGCGAGGCGCTCCTGCGCGTCGGCCTCGGCCACCGCCTGCACTCCCACCCCACCCGCATGTCCGGCGGTGAACGCCAGCGCGTCGCGATCGCCCGCGCGCTGGCTCACGGTCCCTCCCTCCTCCTGTGCGACGAACCCACGGGCAACCTGGACTCCGTGAACTCCCGGCGGGTGCTGGATCTGCTGGCGGGGCTGCACGAGGACGGGATGACGGTGCTGGTCATCACGCACGACCCCGAGGTGGCTGTCCGGGGGGTACGGACGATCGCTGTGCGGGACGGGGTTCTGGGGGAGGGCGGCGGGATCGAGGGCGACGACGCCGAGGGCGGCGGGATCGGGGGTGCCGGGGCGGAGGGCGGCGCGGTCGAGGGGGTCGAGGTCGAGAGCGGCGGGGCGGAGCCGGTGGGGAGCGAGGCCGTGGGCAGCGAGGCCGTGGCGAGCCGGGCCGAGCGGGGGAGGAGCGCGTGAGGTGGCGCCGTACGGATGCTCCCGGCGAGGTGTCCGCCGGTGCGTCCGCCGGTGCCGGGAGGGACGCGGTGCCGGCCTCCCGGCTGGACTGGCGGGACCTGTTCGCCGAGGCGCTGTCCGGGGTGTTGCAGCGGCCCGCGCGGTCCGCGCTGACCTCGCTCGGGACGGTGCTCGGGGTGGGGGCGTTCGTGGCGGTGCTGGGGCTGACGGCGACCGCGTCGGCGCAGATCGACGACCGGTTCAACGCGCTGACGGCGACCGAGGTGACGTTGCAGGACGCGGCGGCCGAGCGGGACCCCGGGGGCGGGACGGCGTTCGGGCCGGACGCCGAGCAGCTGATCACGCGGGTCAACGGGGTGCGCGCGGGGGGTGTGCTGTGGCCCGTCAAGCTGCCCGCCGGCCAGCAGGTCACCGGCTCCCCGCTGGTGAGCGGCGTGCACGCCGACACCACCGTCTACGCCGCGTCCCCCGAGGCACTGGACGCCGCGCACCTCACGCTCACGCAGGGGCGCCTGTACGACCGGCGGCTCAGCGAGCGCCGCGAGCCGGTCGTGGTCGTCAGTGAGACGGTGGCCCGGCGGCTGGGCATCACCAGCCTGGACACCGACCCCGCGGTGTTCATCGGCGACCGGTCGTTCACGGTGACGGGCATCGCCTCCGACGCCGAGCGGCGGCCGGAACTCCTGCTGTCCGTGATGGTGCCGCGCACGACCGCCGAGGCCCTGTGGGGGCCGCCGGCCGAGGGGTCGGCCACGATGCTCGTCGCGACTCGGCTGGGCGCCGCCGGGCAGGTGGCCCGCGAGGCGCCGGTCGCCGTACGCGCGGACCACCCCGAGTACGTCCGCGCCGTCGCGCCGCCCGATCCGCGGACCCTGCGCTCCTCGGTCGGTGACGACCTCGCGCAGCTCTTCCTCGCCCTCGCCGGGATCTGCCTGGTCATCGGCGCGGTCGGCATCGCGAACACCACCCTCGTCGCCGTCCTGGAACGCACCGCCGAGATCGGCCTGCGCCGCGCCCTGGGCGCCCGCCGCCACCACGTCACCCTCCAGTTCCTCACCGAGTCGGGAGCCCTCGGCGCCCTCGGCGGTCTGGTCGGCACCAGCGTCGGCGTCCTGGTGGTGATCACGGTCTCCCTCGCCCGGACCTGGTCCCCGGTCGTCCACCCCCTGGTGGTCGCCTCGGCCCCCCTGATCGGCCTCGTGACCGGCCTCCTCGCGGGCCTCTACCCCGCGAGCCGGGCGGCGAGGGTGGAACCGGTGGAGGCCCTGCGCCGCTGAGCGCTCCGCCGGCCCGGTACCGAATCCGGTCCGGACGGTGTTGTCGAAAGGGCGGTTCCCCAGGTGCCCATGTGTTGCCTCCCCGTCCGTCTCGGTGGTCCCCAGCGTCGCACCCGGCACTGACAACCGCCCTGACCTGCGAAATCCTTGTGATCGCTCACGGCGAACACGGAGCCGGGAACATTCGGCGGCTCACATGCATTGAGTCGGCATAGCTCAACTTGACTGCCGAAGGGGAGATCATGGCTTCGTCGTCCTCAACGCTCACTCTGCCCGTGCTGCCGCTCGACGGCGAGGTCGTTCTGCCGGGCATGGTGGTTCCGTTGGATCTGAATGACGCTGATGTGAGGGCCGCGGTGGAGGCGGCGCAGGCCGCCGCGCGGACCGAGTCCGGGAAGCCGAGGGTGCTGATGGTGCCCCGGGTGGACGGGAATTACGCGGGGACCGGTGTGCTCGGGACCGTGGAGCAGGTCGGGAGGCTCGCCGACGGTGATCCCGGTGCGCTGATCCGTGGCCGGGCGCGGGTGAAGATCGGCGCCGGGACCACCGGACCGGGCGCCGCGCTGTGGGTGGAGGGGAGCCGGCTCGACGAGACGCTGCCCGACCCGCTGCCGGGGAGCGTCACCGAGCTGGTCAAGGAGTACAAGGCGCTGGCCACCGCGTGGCTGCGCAAGCGCGGCGCCTGGCAGGTCGTCGACCGGGTACAGGCCATCGACGACGTGTCCGCGCTGGCCGACAACTCCGGATACTCCCCGTTCCTGACCGTGGACCAGAAGGTCGAGCTGCTGGAGACGGCCGACCCGGTCGCCCGCCTGAAGCTGGCGGCCCAGCAACTGCGCGACCACCTCGCCGAGCAGGACGTCGCCGAGACGATCGCGAAGGACGTCCAGGAGGGCGTCGACAAGCAGCAGCGCGAGTTCCTGCTCCGCCGCCAGCTCGACGCCGTCCGCAAGGAGCTGCGTGAGCTGAACGGCGAGACCGAGGGGGAGGAGTCGGACGACTACCGCGCCCGCGTGGAGGCCGCCGACCTGCCGGAGAAGGTCCGCGAGGCCGCCCTCAAGGAGGTCGACAAGCTGGAGCGGTCCAGCGACCAGTCCCCGGAGGGCTCCTGGATCCGCACCTGGCTGGACACGGTCCTCGAACTCCCGTGGAACGAGCGCACGCAGGACGCGTACGACATCCAGGGCGCCAAGTCGGTCCTGGACGCCGAGCACGCGGGCCTGGAGGACGTGAAGGAGCGCATCACCGAGTACCTGGCCGTCCGCAAGCGGCGTGGGGACCGGGGCCTGGGCGTCATCGGCGGCCGGCGCGGGGGCGCCGTACTGGCCCTCGTGGGGCCGCCCGGCGTCGGCAAGACGAGTCTCGGTGAGTCCGTCGCGCACGCGATGGGCCGCAAGTTCGTCCGCGTCGCCCTCGGCGGCGTCCGGGACGAGGCCGAGATCCGGGGCCACCGGCGTACGTACGTCGGCGCGCTGCCCGGGCGGATCGTGCGCGCGATCAAGGAGGCCGGGTCGATGAACCCCGTCGTCCTGCTCGACGAGATCGACAAGGTCGGCTCCGACTTCCGGGGCGACCCGGCCGCCGCCCTCCTCGAAGTCCTCGACCCCGCGCAGAACCACACCTTCCGCGACCACTACCTGGAGGTCGAACTCGACCTGTCGGACGTGGTGTTCCTCGCCACGGCCAACGTCCTGGAGGCCATCCCGGAGGCCCTGCTCGACCGGATGGAACTGGTCCGGCTCGACGGGTACACGGAGGACGAGAAGGTCGTCATCGCCCGCGACCACCTGCTCCCGCGCCAGCTGGAGCGCGCGGGCCTGAACACCGACGAGGTCACCCTCGACGAGAGCGCGCTGCGCAAGCTCGCCGGGGAGTACACCCGCGAGGCCGGGGTCCGCACCCTGGAGCGGTCCATCGCACGCCTGCTCCGCAAGGTCGCCGCGCAGCACGAACTGGGCGAGCGGGAGCTGCCGTTCACGATCCGGGACGAGGACCTGCGCGCGCTCATCGGGCGCCCGCACCACGTGCCGGAGTCCGCGCAGGACCCCGCCGAGCGCCGTACGGCCGTCCCGGGTGTCGCGACCGGGCTCGCGGTGACCGGCGCGGGCGGCGACGTCCTGTTCGTCGAGGCGTCCCTCGCGGACCCGGAGACGGGCGCGGCGGGCCTCACCCTGACCGGGCAGCTCGGGGACGTGATGAAGGAGTCCGCGCAGATCGCGCTGAGCTTCCTGCGCTCGCGCGGCGCCGAGCTGGAACTGCCGGTCGGCGACCTCAAGGACCGGGGCGTGCACATCCACTTCCCGGCGGGCGCGGTCCCCAAGGACGGCCCGAGCGCCGGCATCACGATGACGACCGCGCTGGCCTCGCTGCTCTCCGGACGGCTGGTCCGCACGGACGTGGCGATGACCGGCGAGGTGTCGCTGACCGGGCGCGTGCTGCCGATCGGCGGCGTCAAGCAGAAGCTGCTGGCCGCGCACCGGGCCGGGGTGAAGACCGTCATCATCCCCAAGCGCAACGAGGCCGACCTGGACGACGTCCCGGCGGAGGTGCTGGACAAGCTCGACGTCCACGCGGTGACGGATGTGCGGCAGGTGCTGGAGCTGGCGCTGACGCCCGCGAGGAATGAGGTTCCGGTGGCGGCGTGACGGGCGTCGCCGGATGAAGTGAAGGCTCGGGTTCCCCTCGCGGGGGCCCGAGCCTTCGCGGACCGAACTGGACCCGTCCCCTGACAAGCCCCCTACGCCGACCTGCGAAATACTGTCCGAACTGCGGCGATGAGCCGAGCGGACGACAGGGAGCACCGAAGTGAGTGACGACGGGAACGGCGGCGTCGTGGGAGGGGCCGACCGGGAGTTCCTCTCGCTGGAACGGGAGCTGACCGTGTTGCTGCGGCGGGCTCGCGCCAACCAGGGCGAGATGGCCCGCGAGGTGCACCCCGACCTGGAGCCCGCCGCGTACGGGCTGCTCGTACGGCTGGAGGAGACCGGGCGGCGCCGGGCCACCGAACTGGCCGCGTACATCGGCGTCGGCAAGGCGACGATGTCCCGGCAGCTGCGCGCGCTGGAGGAGCTGGGCCTCATCGCCCGCGAGCCCGACCCGGCGGACGGCAGGGCCTGGCTCGTCGAGCTGACGGAGGAGGGCCGCAGCCGGGTGAGCCGGGTCCGCGAGGCGCGGCGCGCGATCTACGTGGCGCAGCTCGCGCACTGGGACCGCCGGGAGGTCTCGGAACTGGCGCGGCTGCTGGGGGAGTTGAACCAGGTGATGGAGAAGCAGAGCTGACAGCGCCCTTGTCGACGCCCCGCGCTACAGCTCCACGTACACCGCGCTCGCGTCGTCGTGCGTCTTGCTCCGCCGCAGGAACACCCGCGCCTGCGCGTCCGCCGTCTCCAACTCCCGTACGCGGGAGACGAGTCCGTGTGCCCCCGCCTTGCGGACGTACGGCAGCAGGTCGGCCCAGCCGCCCTCGTGGAACTTCTCGGTCCAGCGGGTCGCGCCGTCCGTGAGGCCGAGGAGGGTGCGGACGTCGGAGCGCGGGACGCGGCCCGTCACCGCGCGCGCCGCCACCGACGGGTCCGCGGCGGCCGTGAAGAAGCCGCCCTCCTTGTTGCGGGCACGGGCGTCGGTGACCTCGTCGGAGACGAGGAGCTCGCGGGGGAGGCGGGCGAGGCGGTCGTCGAGGACCGGGGTGACCGTGCCGTCGGGGGACTCCAGGAGGAGCGCCGCGTCGGACAGGACCAGGTACTCCACGGCCTCGGCACCCCACCGCGCGAGCGCGACCGTCGCCTGCGGCGTACGCGGGTGAGAAAGGTCACAGGTTTGTGAATGGGAGGTCGCGGTTCGGTGGATCGCCCGGGACAACGCCTCCACCAGCGGAACATCCAGGAGGGAAACGGTCAGTTCGGTCAGCGCCCCGCCGAGCCGCGCGGTGTACCAGGGCACCGTGTGGACGCACCCCGTCGGACCGCGCGGCGGCGTCACCCCGTCCAGCACGACGAGCACGCCCCCCTGCCCGGCTGCGGGAACGCAGAGCGCCGCGAAGTCCTCGTTGGGGCGGGCCGGATCGCCCGGCTCGGACACAAGTTCCGTACGCATGGGGCCAGTCTGCACATACCCGGGTGTACGGCGCCCGAACGGCTCGCGATGATCGCCCCGTTGAGGTTTCCTCGCAGGTCAGGCGGGTGATTTGGGCGGTAATCGAGCCCTTGGGGAATACGTGGCGGCGAATACTGCCAAAGCCCGGCGCCCGCGTCCAACCGACGGGCCGCAGGGCCGACCGGTGCGCGTCGGCGGAACTTGCCCGCCAACTCCCCTCCGATGTTCACTCCTTCGGGTGGCGGGTCAGGTGATGAGCGCTTCCCGCCCACCGGCACTGGGAGGGTCGGGGACCGTACCGGTTGTGCGCTGTTGTTGACCGAGCGTCATCCGGTCCCATGGGTACACGAGTTACAGGAATGCGAGCACCGGTGCAGAAGACGCGGCCTGGGCGCACAGAACAGTCGGCTTCCGGGGCAGGTTCGCCCGCCGGTGCGGCTTCTTCGGGTGCGCCCGTCGGCAAGGGCCGGCCGACCCATGTGCGCAACCGGCTGATCATCGCCGTGGCCGTGGTGGCCGCCGCGATCGGCGCGGCCGGTACGCCGTCCGTGCTCGCGCTCTCCGCCGAACTCAAGGACTCCCAGGAGCTGGTGACGCTCGCCGAGCGCACCCAGGAGGCGCTGGTCCTCGCGCACTCCCTCGCCGACGAGCGCGACCAGGTCACGGCGTACGTCGCGACCGGCCGCGACAAGGAGAGCGCGCCCGACACGCAGGTCACCGCCCGTGTCGACCGGCAGCTCACCGACCTGCGCGCCGCCGGGAACCTCCCCGCCGCCGTCTCCGGCATCGCCGCGATCCGGAAGAACGCGCTCGACGGGAAGAGCACGCCGCTCCAGGCGCACGAGGCGTACTCGAAGACCATCACCGAGCTGCACCGCCTCGCCGAACAACTCGCCCAGCAGACCCCGCCGCGCGCGGGCGCGGGTGCGTACGCCCTCGCCGAGCTCGACTCCGCCGTCCAACAGGCCGCCGCCGCCCGGGGGTTGCTGGTCGCCGCGCTCGACGTGCCGGTCGACGACGGCTACGACACGTCCGGCGCCGCCGAGGTGCGCGACGCCCTCAGCGCCGCCGCCCAACAGGCCCGCCTGCGCTCGGACTCGGCGCTCGCGGACTTCCGCGAGACGGCTCCGCGGCGGATGGTCGACGCGTACGACTCGACGGTCACCGGCGGCGAGAACGACGCCGCCGAGCGGTACTTGACCCGGCTCACCGACCAACCCGTCCTCGGCGACGACGACGTGAAGGCCGCGCCGGCCGCGGTGGACGCGGCTCTGTCCGCCCGCATCGAGCTGATGCGCGGCGTCGAGGCGTCCCTGTTCGACCGCCGTACCAAGGAACTCGAGACCCTCCGCGACGACGACGTCACCGGGCTCGAACTGCGCGTCGCGCTGCTCGGGGCGCTCATGCTGGTCGCCGTCGGCGTCGCCACCGGGATGGCGCGCAGCCTCACCCGGCCGCTGTCCGCTGTCCGCCGGGGGGCCGGGCGGCTCGCCGAGGCGGCGGAGCCCGGCGCCGAGGAACCGGTCAAGTTCACCGGCCGCAATGACGAGTTCGCGCAGGTCGTGCGGTCGATCAACGCGCTGCACGCGCACGCCGCCGGGCTGCACGAGCGGATCGGCACGCTGGAGGCCGACCGCAAGCACCTCGTCGGGCAGCGGCAGAAGATGGCCGACGCGCGCGAGGAACTCCGTACCGAACTCGCCTCGGTCACCGGGCAGTTGGAGCGGCTGCGGGCGTCCATCGGGTCCACGTTCGGCACCCTCTCGCTGCGGACCCTCGGGCTCATCGAGCGTCAACTCGCCGTCATCGAGGGGCTGGAGGAGCGCGAGCAGGACCCCGAGCGGCTCGCGACGCTGTTCAAGCTGGACCACTTCGCCACCGTCATGCGGCGGCACAGCGAGAACCTGCTCGTCCTCGCGGGGACCGAGCATGTGCAGCAACACCCCGGTCCCGTACCGCTCGTCGACGTCGTGCGCGCCGCAGTCTCCGAGATCGAGCGGTACGACCGGGTCCGGATCTCCGCCCTTCCCGCGCACGCCCACATCGCCGGGTTCGCCGCCGACGACCTCTCCCATCTGCTCGCCGAGTTGATGGAGAACGCGACCTCCTTCTCGCCGCCCGACCTGCCCGTCGAGGTCTCCGGCTGGCTCCTGGAGAACGGCGACGTCATTCTCTCCGTCCAGGACGAGGGCCTCGGCATCGAACCGGCCCGCCGCGACGCCCTGAACACCCGCCTCGCCGAGTCCGACCCCGAGGTGCCGTTCGAGGGGGAGGACGAGGAGGGGCTCGGCCTGTACGTCGTCTCGCGGCTCGCGGGGCGGCACGCTGTGCGGGTGCGGTTGAGGGGGCAGAAGAAGACGCCGGGGACCGCTGCGGTCGTCGTCGTCCCTACGGCCGTACTGGCGCCGGCACCGGCCGGTGCCGTGCCGTCCTCCACGCCGGGTGCGGTCTCGGGCGGGGTGACGCTGCCGGGGGCTGATGCCGAGGTCAACTCGCATGTCATCGGGGGACGTTCGCGGGGCAAGGACCTTGCGGTGGAGTTGGCGGAGAGGGCGATACGGGCGGCGGGGGGCGGGGTTCCCAGCGAGGGGGGTGGTGCGGAGGGCGGGGGTGCCGAGGGTGGGGGAGTTCTCGGGAGCGACGCCGGGGATGGGGATGACCGGGGGGAGACGCAGGGGGAGGCGGTTACGGCTGCTTCTCCGGAGGACGCCGTTTCGCCGGAGGAACTCGCCGCCGCGCCTGCCGACTCCGGTGACCACGTCGAGCACGCTGCTGCCGCCGAACCCGGTGAAGTTTCGGAACCTGGTGAAGTTTCGGAACTCGGCGAATCTTTGAAACTCAGTGAAGTTTCGGAACTCGGTGAAGTTTCGGAACTCGGTGAAGTTTTGGAACTTGGCGAACTTTCGGAACCCGGCGAATCTTCGGAATCCGGCGAACCCCCCGTCTCGTCCGAGACGACCATGGCCCTCTTCCTCCCCTCGCCGCCGCGAACCGCCGACGACCCGCGCATCGACTCCGGCCCGTACCCCGGCGTCGACCCGAGCACCGCCACGCACCCGGAAAACGCCTCGCACCCCGAGCCGGTGGAGCACTCCCGTGCCGAACCCGCCGAGCAGGTCACCGAGAAGGGGCTCCCCAAGCGGACGCCCAAGGTGACCGCGCCCGAGCAGGTCGTCCGGCCCAGGGTGGCGGGCGGCGTCGATGCCGAGGCGCTCAGGAAGAAGCTCGGCGGATTCCGGCGGGGGGCCGTCGCCGGGTACCGGGACGCAGAGTCGGAGATCGCCGAGGAGACGGCCGTAGGGGAACCGCCCTCGAATGAGGGGGTAGTCGAGCGTGGGACGTATGGACATGCGGGGGACACCACGGGGGGCACCGTCGAGGAGGCAAGCAGTTGACCGCGCCCGGTACCTTCGGCCTGAGCAGTGAAGCCCGTAACCTGCACTGGCTGTTGAACAACCTCGTCGAGGAGGTCCCCGGCATCCAGTCGGTGGCCGTGGTCTCCTCCGACGGCCTGTTGCTCCTGTCCTCCGACCCGGGCGCCAACGCCCAGGCCAAGGAGGAGAGTTCGAGCAAACCGGCCGGACCGAGAGGCTCGTCCGCCGACCTCGCCACGATCGTCTCCGGCATCGGCAGCCTGACCCTCGGCGCCGCCCGTCTGATGGACTTCGGCGGCGTGAAGAACACGATGGTCGCGATGGACGACGGCAGCCTGTGCGTGATGTCGATCAGCGACGGCTCCTTGCTCGGCGTGCACGGCGACACGGACTGCGACATGAGCACCGTGGCGTACCACATGGCCCTGTTCGTCGGCCGCGTCGGACACGTCCTGACCCCCGAACTCCGCACGGAACTACGGAAGTCGCTGGAGGCGGAAGGGAGCACGCGATGACCAGGAACCAACTCCCGGTACGCGGCGCGGGCCTCCCCCAAGTTCTCGGCTCCGCTCGAACAGGGCGGTACCCCCTTCCGGCACGCGTACGGCCGTACTCCCTGACCGGCGGACGCACCCGCTTCGGCCACGTCCTCCTCGTCGAGACCTTCGTCGCGGCGCTCGAAGCGCCCGAGGGGCACAAGGAGTTGACGAGCCGTCGGGACGACTTCAGGGGCCTCCCCGAGCTGGCCGCGATCGTCGAACTGTGCCGCCGGATGCGGACCGTGGCCGAGATCGCGGCGCTGCTGCGCATGCCGCTCGGCGTGGTCCGGGTCCTGCTGAGCGACCTCGCGGACCAGGGAAAGATCCGGGTGTACGGCACCGGTACCGCCCACGGTACGGGCCGTCCCGACCGCGCTCTGCTGGAAAGGGTGCTGAGTGGACTCCGTCGTCTCTGACCGCGTCCCCGTATGGGGAGTTGACGAGGACGAGAACCTGAAATCCTGGCAGACGGACCGCAGCCGCGCCCCCGTCGCCACGAAGATCGTCGTCGCCGGCGGCTTCGGCGTCGGCAAGACGACGCTGGTCACGGCCGTCTCGGAGATCACCCCGCTCCAGACGGAGGCCCTGATGACGCAGGCGTCCGCCGCGACGGACGACCTGAGCGCCACCCCGCAGAAGCTCACGACGACCGTCGCGATGGACTTCGGCCGCCTCACCCTGGACGAGGACCTGGTCCTGTACCTCTTCGGTACCCCGGGCCAGCAGCGCTTCTGGTTCATGTGGGACGACCTGGTGCGCGGCGCGCTCGGCGCGGTGGTCCTCGCCGACACCCGCCGCCTGAAGGACTGCTTCCCGGCGCTGGACTACTTCGAGAGCTGCGGACTGCCGTACGTCGTCGCCGTCAACCACTTCGACGGCACCGAACGCTTCGAACCGGACGACGTGCGCGAGGCCCTGACGATCCCTCAGAAAGTGCCGGTCGTCGTCATGGACGCCCGCCGCCGGATCGCCGTCATCGACACCCTGCTCTCCCTGGTGACGCACGCGCTCGACGAAACACCCGAATAGGAGCGACTCCCCGCATGCGGAAGATACTCGTCGTGGGGGCCGGCCAGTCCGGCCTCCAGCTCGCCCTCGGCCTCCAGCGGCACGGCTACGAGGTCACCTTGATGTCCAACCGGACGGCGGACGAGATCCGTTCGGGCCGCGTGATGTCCACGCAGTGCATGTTCCACACGGCCCTCCAGCACGAACGCGACCTCGGGATCGACTTCTGGGCGAGCCAGGCACCCCGGATCGAGGGCCTCGGCGTCTCCCTCGCCGCCCCCGGCTCCTTCGACCCCGGCCCTTCCCAGCGCGCGATCGACTGGCTCGGCCGCCTCGACGGCTACGCCCAATCGGTGGACCAGCGCGTGAAGATGGCGGGCTGGATGGAGACGTTCGCCCAGCGCGGCGGCCAACTGGTCATCCACGGCGCGGCAGTTGGCGACCTCGACTACTTCTCCCGTACGTACGACCTCGTCCTGGTCGCCGCCGGCAAGGGCGAACTGGTGTCGATGTTCGCCCGCGACCCCGAACGCTCCCCGTACGACGCCCCGCAACGTGCCCTCGCGGTCGCGTACGTCCACGGCCTGGGCCCGCGCCCCGAGCACCCCGACACGGAGGCCGTCCGCTGCAACCTGGTACCCGGCGTGGGGGAGTTGTTCGTCATGCCGACGTTCACCACCTCGGGCCGCGCGGACATCCTCTTCTGGGAAGGCGTGCCCGGCGGCCCCGTCGACGCCTTCGACGGTGTCAAGGACCCCGCCGAACACCTGGCTCTCACCCTTGAGTTGATGAAGACGTTCCTGCCCTGGGAGTACGACCGGGCCAAGGGCGTCGAACTCACCGACGCGGGCGCGACGTTGGCGGGCCGTTACGCCCCGACCGTCCGCAACCCCGTCGGGCGGCTCCCCGGCGGCGGACTCGTCCTCGGTGTCGCCGACGTCGTCGTCGCGAACGACCCGATCACCGGCCAGGGCTCCAACTCCGCCTCGAAATGCGCCGCTTCGTACCTCTCCTCCATCCTCGACCACGGGGAGAAGGAGTTCGACGAGGAATGGATGCGGTCCACCTTCGAGCTGCACTGGGACACCGCGCGGCACGTCACGAAGTGGACCAACGCGATGCTCGCGCCGCCGCCGGAGCACGTCGTCAACCTCCTTGGCGCGGCAGGTCAGTTGCAGCCCGCAGCCGACCGGTTCGCCAACGCGTTCAACGACCCGGCGGACTTCGAGGGCTTCTTCTACGAGCCGGAGCGGACCGCCGCGTACCTGTCGTCGCTGGCCTGATCCGGCGCCGGTCGGTCGAGGCTCGGTCGGTCGAGGGCCGGGTAGTCGAGGTATCCCGTCTCGCCACCCGTGTACATCATCAGGGCGTCCCGCACCTCGTTGAGCGGGGCGCCCCGCCGGATCCGGGCGACGAGGTCGGGGTTCGCGAGGAACGCCCGGCCCAGAGCCACCAAGTCGGCGCCGACCGCGAGGAGTTGCTCCGCCGCGCGCTGTCCGCCGTCGGCGTACGCGGTCGGGCTGAACAGTACGACCATCGGTCGGTTGCTGCCGTGTATGCGGGACGCGGACGGGGGGCCGAGTGCGGTGGCGGACGGGAAGCTGGTGGAGGAGTTGGTGGCCGGGCGGGCTCGGATCGATCGGTTGATCGCTGAACTGGCTTTGTCCCGTGAGGTGTTGGACGAGGCGATCGAGGCGGCTGCCGGGGAGTGAGGGGCCCCGTCATGTGGGTCTCACCGCTCCCAGCACCGGGTCGGTGGCGATGGGGGTGACCTTCACTTCTCCGCCCGGGCCCGGTGCCTGGACGACCTTGCCCTTCCCCACGTACACCGCCACGTGCGTCGCCTCCGGGTAGTACAACACCAGGTCCCCCGGGCGGAGTTGCTTCAGCGGGATCCTCGGCAGCCTCGCCCACTGCTCCTTCGCCGTACGGGGGATCCGTGCGCCCGCGTGTCCCCAAGAGCCCGCGGCCAGGCCCGAGTTGTCGTACGCCGCCGGTCCCGCTGACCCCGTCTCGTACGGCTTGCCCACCTGGTCCATCGCGTAGCGCACCGCCTGTTCGCCCTCCGGTGAGGTGGGGGAGTCGGTTCCGGTGAGGTCGTTGGTTGCCAGGAACTTCCGTTGCCGGTCGTCCACTTGGGCGCGTTCGAGGAGGGCGAGGCGGGCGAGCTGGTCCGGGGTGAGGGTCGCGAGGAGTTTCTGTACGGCGTCCAGGCGGGTGCGGACGTCGTCCCTGGCCTTCTTCTTGCCCGCGGTGAGGGCGAGTTGGGTGTCCAGGGCGGTGCGGGCGGTGCGGGTCACGGCGCTGCGGCGGTGCTCGTCCTGGGCCAGCCGGGTTGTCGCGGACGCGCGGTCGCGGGCCAGCTGGCCGATGATGTGGCCCTCGTCCAGGGCGTGTTGGGGGTCCTTGGCGAGCAACAGCCGTACGTAGGGCGAGATGTCGCTGTGGGACTGGTACTGCTGCCTGGCCAGTCGGCCCGCGAGGTCCCGGCTGCCGTCGAGGGCGAGGCGGGCGCGGACGAGGTCCGCGTCCAGCTTCGCGACCTCCGCCTTCTTCTTCTTGAGCCGTTCCTCGGTCGCGTTGTACACCTCGGTCGCCGACTCGACCTCCCGGTACACCCGCTGAAGCTCCGTCAGCAGTTCGGTGACCGTGCGCTCGGGGGGTTCGGGCGCACCCACGGCGACAGTCGGCACCAGCACGACCTGTGCCACGAGTCCCGCCGTGCACACCAACCGCAGCAACCGTCCTGACATACCGTCACCTCCACCGGGCCGGCGTCTCCGCCCCGCAGGGCGAGCATCGACGCCAGGGCCTGTCGGCGCGCGCTGAGGGTGAGCGGTTCGGCGCAATGGCGTCACCCGTGGGCGTCATGGGGGGGGCGGCGCGGCGCGGTAGCCGCCCCGTCCCCGGTCCGACTGCACAGGTGTCCTCGGCGTCGTACCCGCGCAGCCCCCGGCAAGGGGCCGCGGTACCTCAGTCCAGGCAGAACTCGTTGCCCTCGATGTCCTGCATGACGATGCACGACTCGTTGAACTCGTCGGCGAGCAGGACGCGTTCGCAGACCGCGCCGAGGGCGATCAGGCGGTCGCGTTCCGCTTCCAGCGCCGCGAGGCGTTCCGCGCCCACCAGGCCCGTGCCCGCGCGGACGTCGAGGTGTACGCGGTTCTTGACGACCTTGCCCTCCGGGACGCGCTGGAAGTACAGGCGGGGCCCGGCGCCCGTGGGGTCCATGGCGACGAAGCTCGCGCCCCGGCGTTCGGGCGGGAGGGTGAGTTCGTAGTCGGCCCAGGTGGCGTAACCCTCAGGCGGGGGCGGTACGACATACCCCAGTACCTCGCACCAGAAGCGGGCGACCCGCTCGGGCTCGTGGCAGTCGAAAGTGACCTGGATTTGTCTGATCGTAGGCATCGGCCGCACCTTAGCAAGGCCGTGAGCTGCACCGGGAACGGTTTTCCACCGCTCACCCCGCCACCCCGTCAGGCCCTCCCTCGGCCCTCTTCTCCGGCTTGGACCAGGGCCACCGGGGCTTCGAGGACCCACCCTTGCCGTCGGGGTCGTACGCGTACTTCCACCCGGTGGGCACCCCCAGCCGCTTGCTGTGCCCCCGGGGCACCCGCCGATAGACGAGCACGGTCGGAGGCCCGCCCGCACTGTCGGGCACGGGGATGCGGTAGGTCTTGGGCGGATGCCCGGTGGGCCCGAGGAGGACGGGAAGGGAACGACCGTCCATGGGCCCACCCTCGAAGGGAGTGTTCTGACTCTTCACGGCACCAGTCTCAAGCACACACGGCCCAGGGGCACGCGCCGCCCTGGCATGCACCCGGCGAAGCCCACTCGCCCCACCTCACCCCCTCTCCGCAACCCCCTCCAGTACCCCCGCCGTCTCCGCGTCCCGCCCCGCCGTCACCGTCAGCACCGCCACGAACTGCTCCACCAGCCAGTCCCGCAACTCCGCCAGAGGCGGCTGCTTCCCCTCGTCCAGCCAGATCAGCGACGCCGCCTCCACCGCCGTGATCCACATCCGCACCGTCATCCGCAGCCGAGGCCCGGGGTCGATGACGTCCAGATGGCGGTAGATGTGCTCGGCGGCGGCCCGCCGCACCTCGTCGACCGTCGCCGTCGTCCGCGACGTCTCCACCACACTCCCGCCCTGCAACAACGCGCTGAACCCGGTGTCATGCCCGTCGACGAACCCGAGATACCGGTCGAGCGCCCGCCCGAGCCGGGCGAGAACCGGCCCCTCCCGGGGCTCGTCGAAGCACTGCTGAAGCTCCTCCGCGGCGGACCGCAGAGCCGCTTCGTACAGTTGCTGCTTCCCACCGGGGAAGTACCGGTAGACGAGCGGCCGTGACACCCCCGCCGCCTCGGCGACGTCGTCGAGGGACACCTCCTCGGGAGCCCGGTGCGCGAAGAGCGTGAGCGCGGAGTCGAGGAGCTGACTGCGCCGCTCCTCGACACTGAGACGACGGTAGGCGGGTACGGCGGGGGGCGGCATGACGTGCAGCGTAACTGTTCGTCCCTCTGAGGTATGAGACGGTGAACCCTCAGGTACGACGGCGAACCCTCAGGCCAGCAGCCCCGAGGACCGCCACAGCCGCCGCCCGACACCCCGCAGTACGCCGATGTCGTCGAGGAACTCGGTCAGCCGCCCGGCGCCCTTCTGCATGACCTCCCGCCGGTGCCCGCTGACCCGCACCTGCTCGACAGCCTCCCGCCGGTCGAGCCCGACGTTGGTGTACACCTCGGGGTTGACGAAGGCGACGGAGAACACCCGCGCGAACTCTCCGGACGTCACACGCGTGAACTCCCGCGACCAGCGCGGAGCGGTGAGCATCTGCCGCCGCAACTCCTCGCGGGCGTACCGCACATGGCGCGCCTCCTCGACGACGTGGATCCGCGTCACCCCCCGGACCAGCGGCTGCACGCGCTCGTCGGGGAACGTGAGGCGCTGCATCCAGTCGAGCACCTCCTCCCCGAGCAGCGTCGCGGTGAACGAACCCGGCGTCGTGGAGATGGTCTTGAAGACCCGCCCGAGGTTGTGGTGCGCGCGGCTCACGGGGTACCAGGGGGTGTCACCCCGGGTGACGAGGCGCGCGAACATCTTGGAGTGCCGGCACTCGTCCTCGATCTCGGTGAGCGCGTACCGCACGTGCGCGCTCGTCGCCGCCTTGTCGTAGATGTGCCGCACCAGCAGCTGCATGAGGATCAGCTCGAACCAGATGCCGAGCGAGGCGAGCGCGGCGGCCTCGTGCCGGGAGAGCAGGATGCGCTGCTCCTCGCTCATCCGCCGCCACATCGGGGTGTCGTACAGGGACACCAGCTCCGGCGGCCAGAACCACTTGCCGTCCTCGAAGGGCGCGTCCCAGTCGAGTTCCTCGTCCGGGTCGAACGAGTGCTTCGCGGAGGAGGCGAGGAGACGTTCGGCCACCTGCTCGCGGTCCTTGAGCAGTCCGAGGGCGTCCCGCAGCCCGTCGACGACGTCGGCGTCGGTCTCTGTGAGGGTCGTCATGGCACTTATGAGACTGCTTGTCAGCAAGGCCGTCAATCCCCCGTGCGGTACTTGTCGGCTACCCGTCTACGCCCCGGGAGGTACGCGTACACCTCCGGTCCGGGCCGTCCCCCAGGTGGAGTACGGTTCTGGCGTGTCCACGCCTCCGCCGCCCCAAGGCCCGTACGGCCCACAGCAGCAGCCCAATCCGTACGGCCAGCCCGCGTACGGGAGTCCTTACGGGCAGCCGCAGCAGACCCCCTACTCAGGTACCCCCTACCCCGGTACTCCGTACGGACAGCAGCCCGGCATGCCCCCCTACGGCCAGCAGCCCTGGGGTGCCCCCGCGATGCCGCCGCCCCCGCGCAGGCGCCGCACCGGTCTCATCCTCGGCATCGTCGGCTCCGTCCTCGTCCTGCTCGTGGTGGCCGTGGTCTCCCTGGTCGTCGTCGGCAGCTCCGACAAGGGGTTCCCCGAGGCCAAGTACCAGCTGACGCTGCCGAAGACGCTGCTCGACGGGAAGTACGCGTTCGCCCAGGACATGTCCGGCACGCTGGGTCGGCAGATCGAGCGCGAGAGCGGCGCCTGGAACGCGCGCGACGTGAAGGCGAAGGTCGGCCAGTACGACGTCGGCGGCGACCAGACCAAGGGCAGCCTGGTCATCTCCGGCATGTACGGACGCTTCAAGGACACCGCCGCCTCCCGCGCCAGCATGATGAAGGGCGTCGGCCAGGCCGACAACGCGACCATCGCCGTCCCGCCCGAGGACTTCGACCTCCCCGGCGCCGACACGACGATCACGTGCGAGGTCGTCGCCCAGGAGCAGCTCGGGACGAAGCTGATGTACCCCGCCTGCGCGTGGGTCGACGGCAACACGGGCGCGACCGTCGCGGAGGTATCGGCGGGGACGGTCCACCAGAAGGCGGAGGACGTCGACCTGGAGGCGGCGGCGAAGACGACGCTCAAGGTCCGCGAGGAGATCCGCCAGCCGCTCTGAGGCCGTGGGCGGGGTGGTACGAGCCTGCGCATCCCCCTACGCCGGTACTAGTACCGGCGCCTCACACCCCGCACCCCAACCCCTCCGGCACCTCCCCCGCCACCGCCTCCTGAGACCCCGCCGGGAACGACGTCCGCAGCGTGAACGCGTACGGCGTGGGCCCGTTGGCCCGCAGGTGCAGCAGCCGCGCCTCCGCCTCGGCGACGGTGGGCCGGTGCCCGGCCGGCACCCACCACAGCGCGGTCATCGCCTCCGCCACCTTCTCGAACCACTCCCGCCTGCGCTGGAGCAACTCCCGGTGCTGCCCTTGGTACATGAACGCGGTCAGCGCGTCCGTGTCCCGCCACACCGACATGTTGACGATCAGCCACGCGTCCCCGAAGACCCGGATCTCGGTCGCGTCCCCGCCCTCCGACTGGAGCCGCCAGACGAACCCCCGCGCCGCGTCGGCGTCCGCGTTGACGGGTTCCAGCCCGTCGACGAAGTCCTTCAACTCCGGTGAGTCCAGCGGGAACTTGAGACGGGAGATGTTCACCTGGGCGAGTTCGTAGGAGGTCATGACCGAACGGTAGGTCGGGAGCCGCGCCGGGGAACACCCCCCGTCTCACGACGTGAGCACGGCCTCCATCACGGCCCGCGCGATCGGCGCCGCGACGTCCCCGCCGCTGATGTCGCCCCGGTCGGCCGACCCGTCCTCGACGACCACGGCGACCGCCACCCGGGGCTCGATGTCCCGCTCACCCCGCGCCCACGACACGAACCAGGCGTACGGCGTACCGGAGTTGCCGACGCCGTGCTGGGCGGTCCCGGTCTTGCCGCCGACGACCGCCCCGGGGATCGCCGCGTTGGTCCCGGTCCCCTCGCGCACGACGTCCTGCATAAGTTCCCGCAGCTGCAAGGCCGTTGAGGGGTCCATGGCCTGACGAGCCGGACGGGAACCGGAAGCCGACACCGTCGCCCCGCCCTTCCGCGTCGTCCGCTCGACCAGGTACGGCGTCCGCACCTGACCCCCGTTCGCGACGGCCGCCGCGACCGTCGCCATCTGGAGCGGCGTGGCCCGCGTGTTGTACTGCCCGATGGACGACAGCGCCAACTGCGCCTGGTCCACGGTCCGGTCGAAGGTGGACGGCGCGACCGCGAACGGGATGCGCACACCGGGGTCGTTGAACCCGAACGCCTCCGCCGTCGCCACCATGTCCCGCACCCCCACCCGCACCCCGAGCTTCGCGAACACGGTGTTGCAGGACCACTCGAAGGCGGCCCGCAGCGGCGCGTCCTCGCACCCCGACCCCTCGTTGGTGAGACTCGTCGTCGTCCCCGGCAGAGTGTAGGGCGCGGGGGAATCGGTCGCCGCGTCAAGGTCCTTGACGATTCCGGCGTCCAACGCGGCAGCCGCAGTCACCACTTTGAAGGTCGACCCCGGCGGATACGTCTGCCGTACCGCCCTGTTGAGCATCGGCTGGTCGGGATCGGCGTTCAGCCGCGCCCAGGCCCGGCGCACGGCGGCCCCGTTCCCGGAGAGCGCGGCGGGGTCGTACGACGGGGTCGACACCAGCGCCAACACCCGCCCCGTGGACGGCTCGACGGCCGCGACCGCGCCCTTCCGGTCGCCGAGACCCTCGTAAGCCGCCCGCTGCGCACGGCGGTTGAGGGTCGTGACGACCTGGCCCCCGGCCGGGCGGGCCCGGGTGACGCCGTCGATGAGGGGGAACGAGGACAACGCCGGGTCGGCGCCGGAGAGTACGGGGTCCGCGCTGTGCTCCAGGAGCGTCGTCCCGTACCGCTGCGAGGAGAACCCCGTCACCGGCGCGTACAACGGGCCGTC
This sequence comes from Streptomyces saintjeani, assembly GCF_055409605.1. Classification (NCBI taxonomy): domain Bacteria; kingdom Bacillati; phylum Actinomycetota; class Actinomycetes; order Kitasatosporales; family Streptomycetaceae; genus Streptomyces; species Streptomyces saintjeani. The sequence goes on from NZ_CP189624.1 coordinate 6,325,954, forward strand.
CCGGTACGTGCGTTCGTAGCGGAGCTGCTCCCTGGTGTCCCGCGAGCCGGTGACGGGGGAGCCGTCGACGAGGATGTCGCCGCGCGGTTTCGCGTAACGGGCGATGTCCGCACGGCGGTTGGCCGGGTTGTCGTCGTACGCCGGGGACTGGACGACCTGGACGCGGGCCGCGTTGACGAGGAGGGCGAGCAGGAGCAGGCAGGAGAAGACGGCGGCGTGGCGGATGTGGCGGGTCATGCGGAGGTGGTTCTTCACCGGTCCCCTTTTCTCGCCGCGTGGCTCAGCCGGATCAGCAGCGCCACGATCGCCCAGTTGGTGACCACCGAGGAGCCGCCCTGCGCGAGGAACGGCATCGCCATCCCCGTCAGCGGAATCAGCCCGGTCACGCCGCCCGCGATGACGAACACCTGGAGCGCGACGATCGAGGCGAGCCCGACGGCCAGCAGACGGCCGAACGGGTCGCGCAGCGCGAGGCCCGCGCGGTAACCCCGCTCCACCAGCAGGCCGTAGAGGACGAACAGCGCCGACAGGCCCGCGAGCCCCAGCTCCTCGCCGGCCGTCGCGAGGATGAAGTCGGACTTCGCGGCGAAGCCGATCAGGACGGAGTGGCCGAGCCCGAGGCCGGTGCCGAGGACACCGCCCGCCGAGAACGCGAAGAGGGACTGGGCGAGTTGGCCGGGCCCGAGGCCCGCGTCGATCGACGCGAACGGGTGCAGCCAGTCCTCGACGCGGCTGTGCACATGGGGTTCGAGCGCGCTCACGGCGACCGCCCCGAACGCCGCGAGCAGCAGGCCGACGGCGATCCAGCCGGTGCGGCCGGTCGCGACGTACAGCATCACCACGAACAGGCCGAAGAACAACAGCGAGGTGCCCAGGTCGCGTTCGAGGATCAGGACGCCGACACTGATGAGCCAGATCGCGACAATCGGCCCCAGGACACGGCCCGTTGGGAGCTGCACGAACCAGATCCGGCGGCCCGCGTACGCGAGCGCCGTGCGGTTGTCCGCGAGGTACGCCGCGAAGAACACCGCGAGCAGCACCTTCGCGAACTCCCCGGGCTGGATGGAGAATCCGGCGATCCTGATCCAGATCCGGGCGCCGTTGACGGCCGGGAACAGCACCGGCAGCGTCAGCAGCGCGAGGGCGGCGGCGACACCGACGTACGCGTACCGCTTCAGGACCCGGTGGTCGCGCAGCGCCAGGACCACGAAGGTGAAGAGGACAACTCCCGAGGCGGACCAGGCGAGTTGGGCCGGGGCCGCGTGTTCTGTCGGGGTCTCCAGGTCGAGGCGGTGGATGAGGACCAGGCCGATGCCGTTGAGCAGGACGCCGATCGGCAGCAGCAGCGGGTCCGCGTACGGGGCGCGCAGCCGTACCGCGAGGTGCGCGCACAGGGCGAGCGCGCCGAGCCCGGCGCCGTAAGCGGCGGCGCCGGGCGGGATCGCGCCGGTCCGCGCCAGTCCCACGGCGCAGTAGCCCGACACGCAGAGCAGGACGGCGACGACGAGCAGGGAGAGTTCGACGCCACGGCGCCGGGGGAGCCGCTGGGCCGCGTCGGCTGCGGCGATCCCGATACCGGCACTCGTCATGTCCGGAACCTACCCAAATGGTGCTCCTGCTCCTCGTGGGCCCGGTCTTAGCACCAGCGCGGCGCCGGGCCAATGTTGTCGATGTAGCGCGCGGCACCCCAGGCCCAGGTGCCGTCGGTGAGCAGGTACCACAGGGGGTTGCCCTGGATGGACTGGCCCGAGGTCTTGCAGAAGATCGTCACCACCTCACCCTGGGGAGCTACGCGGATGACCGCGCTGCCTCGGTTCGGCGCGCTGCGCAGCACGAGTCCGCCGTTCGCCGTCACGACGCCCTGGTACAGGCGCGGGTTGTCGTGGTGGTGGTGACCACCTTGCCCCCAGGTGTCCCGGGGGCCGCCGCCGTCCCAGTCGTCGTTCGCGGCGGCCGGTACGACGGCGGCGGCGAGCGCGAGGGCGGCGGTGGCACCGGCTATGCCGAGGCGGGTGAGGGTGGAGCGCATGGCGGTTCCTCCGGGAGAGGGGCGGGTCCGGCCCAGGCCGGGTATTAGCGGACTAACGCCACGGTAGGGGTGAAAAGGGGTGGACTGCCTTTCAGGTTGCGCCGGTCGGGGACGGCCCCGACGGCAGCGTCAGCGTCGCGACGGCCCCGCCGGCCGGCGCGTTCCCGAACGCGAGCCGCGCGCCCAGCGCCCCCGCCTGCCCCACCGCGATCGTCAGCCCCAGCCCGTGCCCGCGCGCCCCGCCCTCCGTACGGAACCGCTGGGGCCCGTGCAGCACCAGGTACTCCGGGTAGCCCCCGCCGTGGTCCCGGACCGTCACCACCGGCCCGTCCACCGTCACCACCACCGGCTCCGAACCGTGCTGGTGCGCGTTCGACACGAGGTTGCCGAGCACCCGCTCCAGCCGCCGCCGGTCCGTCTCCACGACCCGGTCCTCGACGACGACGACCTGTGCCGACCCGCCCGACGCCGCCGTGACCCGGCGCGCCAGTGCCCCCAACTCGACCGCACCGACGTCCAGTTGCTCCCTGCCGGTGTCCAGGCGGGAGATCTCCAGGAGGTCCTCGGTGAGCGTCCGCAGCGCGGCGACCCGGTCGCGGACCAGTTCCGTCGGGCGGCCCGGCGGCAGCAGTTCCGCCGCCGCGTGCAGGCCCGTCAGCGGGGTGCGCAGCTCGTGCGCGACGTCCGCCGTGAAGCGCTGCTCGCTCAGCAGCTTGCCCTGGAGCGAGGCCGCCATCCGGTCCAGCGCGGCGGCCACCGCGGCGACCTCGTCCTGCCGCGACTCCTTCGCGAGCGGGTCGTCGACCCGGGCGTCCAGGTCGCCCGCGCTGATCCGGCGCGCGACCTGCGCGGTCGCCTGGAGGCGCCGGGTCACCCTCGCCACCGCCACCGCGCCGACCAGCAGCGTCACGCCGATCGCCAGGCCCGACGACCACAGGATCGCGTTGTCCAACGCCTCGATCGTGCGCGCCTGTTGGCCGTACTCGACGGCCACCGCCAGCGCCTTGCCGCCGGCCGCCGGGCCCGCCGCCCACATCAGCGGGCGGCCCCGGTAGTCCGCGACCATCGTGCCGCGCTCGCCCGCCGCCGCCAGCGCCTTCAGCTCCGTGGGCAGCCCCTCGGGGTCCACGCTCGCGTTCGGCGCCAGCGCGTCGCCCGCCTCGTACGCGTCCGTCGCGTCCGCGAGCTTCGACAGCGCGACGTCCCTCGACTGGCCGACCGTCTGGTTCGTCACCTGGACGTGCACGAGGATGCCGAGCATCGTCGCCAGCGCGCAGCACATCACCGTGATGAACGCCGCGGCCTTGAAGGCGAGGGTGCGGGTCCAGCGGGGGTTGCGGATGAGGCGCGGGGGGCTCATGCGGGGCTCGGGGGGTACGGGTAGTACGGGGCCGGCGACAAGGTCGGGAGGGGAGCCTCGTACACGTCCTCGTCGTACGCCCCGGGTACTACGTACGAGACCCCCGAGTCCGCCCCCGTCGCCGACGGCAGTGGCTGTGGGGTCGCGGAGGGCATGCCGTGCCGCTTTCCGCTCGGCTCGCGTCTGCCGTCCGTGCGGAGCATCTCGTCGTGGGTCAGGAGCATCGCCTTCTGCTCCGCGTCCCAGGTCCACTGGAGGCGGTACTCGTAGTCCGCGAGGTCCGAGGGGGAACGGATGATCACCGACCGCCCGGCCAGCTCCACCGCACTGACCGCGTCCTCCCAGGCCATCACCTGCACGAGGCGGTGCGACTCGACGGTGTAGACGCGTACGGCGGTGAGGTCACCGGGGCTCAGCCGGAACCCGAGCGTGAGGTCGGGCTTCCCGTCGCCGGTGAGGTCCCGGTAGTAGGGCTGTAGTACGGGGCACTCGCCCTTGCCGGCCGTCCCGCACGCGCTCATCAGCCGGTTGGTATCACGGTAGGGGGCCTTCGCTCCCGCGTAGTCGCTCGGGTCGGACGCGATCTCCGCCCGTACGACCGTGACCGGGTTCACCCGGCGGATGTCGTCCCCCGGCACGGTGACCCCCTGGACCACGTGGGTCTCCGCCTCGTCCAGGTCCCATGCCGGGCTCGACGCGGGCTTGATCTGCGGCCACAGCCGCTCCGGACTGTTCGCCGTCGCGGTCGGCCCCGCCCCACGCAGCCCACCGGCATCACCGCACCCCACCGCCGCCGCCCCCACCAGGGCGACGACGAGCACGAGACGAAGACGCCGGGCGAGACTCAAGGGACTCCTGCATGCCGCACTGAACACTGATCCCGTTCACCTTATTCGTGCGGAAGTCCTTTTTGCGTACTGGACTGGACCAAGGGTTGGGCAAGAGGGGATGGGGGCACGGTGGGACGGGGCATACGCGAAGAGGCCGGCGAGCATGCGACTGCGTCGCGGGGCGTCGCCCGGACGGCCGAGGGGCGCGGCGGCCTGCCCGGCTCGGCTCGGCTCGTCAACCTGTGAGGCCACGACCGTCGCCCGTCGAGCGGAGCACGACAACCTCGGCGGGTTCGGAGCGAGGGGGCCCGATGCGACGCGACGGGAGGGGGTGGCCGGGGCGAGAGGCGCCGATGCCGAGGTCGCCGTCCGGGCCCGACGTGGCTGTGGGGAACGTGGTGGAGCGTGCTCAGTCCTTCACTCCGCAGCGCCGGGCGAGGGCCTTGAGGCGTTCCAACTCCCGTTTCGCCGCGTTGACATGGGCGAGGTCGAGGGCCATCTCCGCCCGTGCGGTGATGTGGATGACGTCGTCGCGGATCGCCGTGTCGAGACCGGGGGTGTCACGGAACCGGCGTCCCAGCACCCGCAGCGGGAGTCCGACGTGGTCGAGTCGGTCCCGCAGGGGGAGGGGGAGGATCTCCGGGAGCAAGTCCTTCGCGTAGTCGCGGACTTGCCGGTCCTCCTCGTCGGCGCGAGGGGGAGTGGGGGCCCATGTCAGGCCGCCCTCGCGGGCCCTGTCGTGCATCTCCGCGAACTGTCTTCGGGCCCAGGTGAATTCGCCGTCCTCGGTGTCCTCCAGGGCGGACTCCAGCAGGGAGTCGAGGACCTCGCGGACGTGCGGATCGTCTCCGGTCGAGGCCGCGAGGTACCCCGACCACACGTCGTACGCCTTCCTCGACTCGGCGTCCTGGAACACCTCGTACACGTCTGTCAAACCCCCGCCTTCCGATGACCGAAACCGTTCGGCTCACGATAGGAGGGGCGGCGGGAGGACGCCCGGTAATTTCCGAGGGGGTCGACCCTCGGCGGAAAGCTCATGCCGAAACGATTGCTCAGTTCTTCACTCGGTCAGTTCCTCCAGTAATCGGGCGGTCGACAAGCCCGCTTGCAGGTACTCGACGAACAGTTCGTTGTGCAGGGCCCACGGCGAGCGGTGGGTGCGGATCAGGCGGATCGCCTCCTCCGCGCCGTAGCCCCGGCGTTCCAGCGCGTGGGCGACGACCAGGCCGGAGCGGTTGTAGCCGTGGTAGCACCGCACCAGTACCCGGCGCCCCTCGTCCAGGGCCTCGCTCGCCGCTCGGGCCAGGCGGATGACACCGGCCAGCTGGGTGCCGTCCAGAGGGCCGTCGGGGATGTCCCAGATGTGGTGTTCGACGCCCGTGTCGGGGCCGTAACCCGGTAATCGCAGCAGCGTCTGCACCAGGTCGAACTGATCGCGTACGACGGCCCGTTCCACATGCCCGGAACGGCCCCGGAACTCGTGTCCGCCCATCCACAGCCCGGGCACGATCTCGTTCCACGGACTGTCGGGGGCGGGTACATCGGGCTGCTTCCTGCGGGTCCGCAACAACGCCTCCCCAACGCGCGCTCGCTTGGAGTACCTCGGAGGTATGAGGCCGACCGGCACATGGAGTGCGGTCGGTCTCGCGGGACGTGTGCATAGGGATCTGCCACTGGCCTGCCCAACTCACGCCAAAGGTAACCGCCTTCTTGCCCCTGGCGTACCGGTCCTGTTCCCATGGTCCCTGGGGTGATGGCGCATGACCGCACTGCGCGTCGTACCGGCCTGGCGTCACGGCCAGGAGCGGCTCTACGTCTGTCTGGCCGACGGAAGGAACATCGCCTGGTACGACCGTGAGGCCGCCAGGGTCAACCTGCTGAGTGACGACCGTAGAACTGAGGTACTGGATGCGCTGGCCCCCTTCCTCACCGGCCCGGTGACGGTCGGCCCGCCCCCTGTCCCCACCCCCGCCGAACTGGCCCTCCTCGCCCTCCACCCCGACGACGACCTCGCCCCCAACCGTCCCGGCGAGGCCCTGCTGATCGCCCTCGACCGGACCCCGTCGGCCGGGTCACGCCTGCGTCCCGACCCCCGCCGCCGGGCCCTCGCCGCCGAGCAGGCGGTCGGCGAAGCGCTCGACGCCCTCGACGGCGCCGGCTGGCACACCCTCCACTCGGTCCCCCTGCCCGGCGGCGACCGCCTCCACCACCTCGCGATCGGCCCCGGCGGGCTGTACGCCGTGCACTCCCTGTACGCCCGCAAGCAGCGCGTCCTCGTCGCCGACCCGCACGTCACCCTGGGCCGCCGCGACGCCCAGCCCCTCCTGCGCCGGGTCCGCGCGGACGCCGCGCGGGCGTCGTACGCCCTGACCGCGGAGGTACGCCCCGTACTCGCCCTCGTCGGCGCGACCGAGATCCGGGTCACGGCTCCCCTGCGGGAGGTACGGGTACTACGGGACGACGCGTTGCCCGAGCTGGGGCGGCAGGGCGGGGTGCTGAAGCCGGCGGATGTGGAGGCGCTGCACGCGATGGCCCGGGACCGGGGGACGTGGGGGAGGGTATGAGGGACCTGAGGGGTACGGCTTGGGTAGGGGATACCTGGGAGGTACCTCTCCGGTAGGGGGTACTCGGGAGGTACCTCTCCGGAGCTACCCCTGAGGTACGACCCCCGCCCGCCCCGCCTCGAACAGCGGTGCCAGCAGGTCCCCGTACTCCGCCACCCTCCGTACGACGTCCCCCGCGCGGAACGCGAGATCGTCCCGGCACTGAGCCACCTCCTCCCAGCTCACCGGCGTGGAGGCCGTCGCCTCCGGGCGGGCGCGGAGGGTGTAGGGGGCGGCCGTCGTCTTGCGGGCCGCGTTCTGGCTCCAGTCGACGAAGACCTTGCCGGGGCGCAGGGCGCGGGTCATGCGGTAGACGGCGAGGCCGGGGAGGGCGGCCTCGGCCTCGACGGCGAGCTGCCGGGCGTACGTACTCACCTGATCGGGGGACGCGTCGCGGACCGGCGCGAGGAGGTGCAGGCCCTTCGCGCCGGACGTCTTCGCGTACGCCTCGATGCCGTCCGCCGCGAGCCGTTCCCGTAGCCACAGGGCGACCCGGCAGCACTCGGCGACGCCCGCCGGCGCGCCCGGGTCGAGGTCGAGGACGAGGCGGTCGGCGCGGTCGGGGCTGCCGGTCGTCCACTGGTGCGTATGGAACTCGGCGACCAGGTTCGCCGCCCAGATCAGGCTCGGCAGATCCTGGACGACGACCATCCGCGCGGTTCCGTCCGACCGTGCGACCTGCGCTTTCGTGACCCACTCGGGGGTGCCCGGCGGGACGTTCTTGGTGAAGAAGACCTGGCCCGCCGCGCCGTCCGGGTAGCGCAGGAACGAGACGGCGCGGTCCCGCAGGTGCGGCAGCAGGACGTCCGCGATCGTCGCGTAGTAGTGCAGCACCTCGCCCTTCGTGAACCCGTCCGCCGGGTACAGCACCTTCTCCAGATTGCCGATCGCGAGCCGCCGCCCGGCCACGGAGGTGATAGGCGTCATACGATAAGAATCACGCATAACGGTGCTTAGTGGGACGGAAAGGATGCCAACCGTGCGATCCATATGGAACGGCGCCATCTCCTTCGGCCTGGTCAGCATCCCCATCAAGCTCGTCAACGCCACCGAGAGCCACTCCGTCTCCTTCCGGCAGATCCACGCCGAGGACGGGGGCCGGATCCGGTACCGCAAGGTCTGCGAGCTGGAGGACCGCGAGGTCGCCACCGCCGAGATCGGGAAGGGGTACGAGGAGGCCGACGGCACGATCGTCCCCATCACCGACGACGACCTCGCCCACCTGCCGCTTCCCACCGCCCGCACGATCGAGATCGTCGCCTTCGTCCCGGCCGACCGGATCGATCCCCTTCAGATGGACACGGCGTACTACCTCGCCGCGTCCGGCGTGCCCGCCGCGAAGCCGTACACGTTGCTGCGGGAGGCGCTCAAGCGCAGCAACAAGGTCGCCGTCGCCAAGTACGCGCTCCGGGGGCGCGAACGTCTCGGCATGCTCCGGGTCGTCGGGGACGCCATCGCCATGCACGGGCTGCTGTGGCCGGACGAGGTCCGCGTGCCCGAAGGTGTCGCGCCCGAGACGGAAGTCACCATCCGCAAAGAGGAGTTGGACCTCGCGGACGTTCTGATGGACACGCTGGGGGAGGTCGACCTCGATGACCTCCACGACGAGTACCGCGAGGCGCTGGAGCAGTTGATCGCCGTCAAGTCCTCCGGTGAGCCCCCGACCGAGACCCCTGCAACTCCCGCTTCCGCCAAGGTCCTTGACCTCATGGCGGCGCTGGAGAAGAGCGTGAACGCGGCGAAGGCGTCGCGGGGGGAGGGCGCGGAGGCGGACGCGGAGGTCAAGCAACTCCCGGCCCGCAAGAAGGCGGTGGCGAAGAAGGCGGCGCCGAAGAAGAGAACACCCGCGAAGAAGACGACCGCCCGGAAACGGACGGCGTGATCACATCACGGACGACCGCCCTCCGCACCGGAAACTTTCTTACGCCCCCACCCGAGGCACCCCCACCGGACCAGGACTCCCACTCCCAGCGAGACGATCACGGCACCCCAGTCGATGACGTGCGGCAGCCCCGGAAAGAACGCGAAGAAAGCCAGCCCGACCACAACTCCCGCAACGAACCCGCCCACTCCGACCCGCCGCAACCAGACATCCTGCCGCTCGCTCACAACACCCCTCATTTCGTGACGTGATGACACTGACTCACCCGCCGCACCCCACCGACATACAGATGCGCGCACGCCCTGCCGTAACGCGGCAGCGTCTGAGGGGAGTTGTTCCGCATCGGGTCAATTTTGCACTCACTGTGCGTCACGCCCCGTGATGTCCGATAAACCTTGTTGTTCGTGTCGGAGTACGTGAAGTCGATCCGCCAGTTACAGAACCCACTGCTGAGCGCCCCGACGAACGCACAGTCCACCCCGGCGTTCTGATACGTGATCTTCCGCCCGCTCCCCTTGATCGCATGCGTGAACATGCACCCCGTCGGCACCTTCACGGTCATCCCGCCCACGCTGTACTCGAAGGTCCGCACAGGCGTCGTCCCCACGGCTGTGGCATGGGCCGACCCTGGCAGGCCCAAGGCGAGTACACCCCCTGCGGCAAGCCCTGCGACAACCCGTACGACACGTTCCCCGACCACGACACCCTCCCGTCGAATATTCCGCTCGCATTTACCGAGCGGCTGTCCGGGACAACCGGCACAGATCGAAAGCGGTTACAGGAACGGCCGCGAAGTCACCGCACCGAGCGAGCGCGGACCACGAACCGCACGCCCCCGGGCGGGAGTTCACCGCCCCGCAGGGGCCGGCCACCCCGCCCGTCGCGCTGTCGCGGCCACGAAGGGGACCGAGGGCTGGCTTCGCCGGGCAGCTAGGTGTCCAGGGTGGGGTCAGCTCAGGTGAGTGATGAAGCTGCGCCAGGCGCCGGAGGTGAAGACGACCACAGGGCCGGTGGAGTGCTTGCTGTCGCGGACCGGGACGAGGGTGGGGAGGTGGTTGGCGACCTCGACGCAGTTCCCTTGCCCGCCGCTGTAACTGCTGGCACGCCATACGGCATCCGCGAGGGCGGGACGTATCGGGTGGTCCTGGGTCATGCTCTGTACTCCTTGGCGATGCGGCGGATCAGGGTGAGCGATTCCGTCGGCGGCAGTGCTGTGGTCCGGGCATCGTCGAAGAGGGCGCGGTAGTACGCGACTTCCGGTTCTTGCTCCATCCAGATGTTGCCGGTCGGGGTTTCCGTCAACACGAGGTCCAATGACGCGACTTGGGGAAAGCTCAGCAGCAGGTACGGGCCGAACATACCTGAGTGCGCGCCACGCGAGAACGGCAGCACCTGGACGGTGATGTTGGGCCGCTCCGCCATGGCGGCGAGGTGTTCCAGCTGGGCGTGCATCACCGTGGGGCCGCCTACGTGCTGGCGGAGGACCCCTTCCGCCAACACGACCCAGAGCGCCATGGGGTTCTCGTCGGTCAGCCGTCGCTGCCGGGCGAGCCGCACCTGGACGAACTGATCGACTTCGTCGGCTGTCTTCCAGGCCCTTGAGGCCACCGTTACCGCTCGGCCGTACTCGGCGGTCTGGAGGAGGCCCGGGATCAGTTGCGCCTCGTACGACCGGATGCTGTCGCAGATGGCCTCCAACTCGATCTGATCGCGGTACGAGTCGCCCAGGACGGAGCTGTACTGGTGCCACCAGCCCTCGCGTCGACGCCGGTTGGCTCGCTGGGCCAGGGCGGTGAGGCGGTCGCGAACCTCCGGGTCCTCGATTCGGTACGCGTGCATGAGGGCGGTCAGGTCAGGCGTACGGACGGGGACGTGTCCGTTCTCCATCCGGCTGATCTTCCCCTTGGTGCAGTCGAGCAACTCCGCAGCTCCCGCCATGGATACGCCTGCGGCCTCGCGGCACTTGCGGAGTTCGTCGCCGAGCTGACGCCCGAGCACGGTGGACGGTTTCACAGTGGGCATGTGCGACTCCTACCAGAGGTCAGGGCTGTCGGGTGCGCCGTTTACTCGGAAGAGTGAAACGAAATCGAAAGGCTCTATGCAACGTTGCGCCAGTTTATATGCTGCGCCATGACGAACCATCGGCTACCGACCCTCAGGGGGCGTCATGGCAGAAACCTCGGACCCGAACGACGTCAGCTTCCGCATGTCCCGCACCCTCCGCACCGTCCCGAGATCCCGAGCCGCCCTCCACGCCGTGCTCAGCGACTGGCGCATCAGTCAAGACGTCCTGGAAACAGCCGAGTTGGTGCTCTCCGAGCTGGTCACCAACGCACTGCGCGTGAAGGTTCCCTGGGACCGGCAGGTCGGCGTGCGGATCGTGCGGATGTCGGGGGACGGGCTACTGCGGCTGGAGGTCAGTGACGCCGGCTCGGGACGGCCCGAGGTTCGGCAGCCCGGTGACGAAGAGACCTGCGGGCGCGGGCTGTTGCTCGTGGAGGCGTTGGCCCACAGGTGGGGAGTCGCCGAGCGGGAAGGCGGTATCGGCAAGACCGTCTGGGCCGAGCTGAAGGCCCCGGACCTTGTGGCCGAGCCCGAGGGGAGGGAGGTCGCGGCGGTCACGGTGCGGGCCGGTCAGTACGTACGGGTGTGGGGGACGTGGCACACCGTCCGTACCGTGCGTACGGAACCGTTCGCCACCGGCGGACTCGCCGTCGTACTGGGACTGGACGACGGCCCGGCACTGCGCGTGCGCGCGGGCGAGCCGTTCATGGTCCGGGACGGTGGCGTGCCTTCCGCACGGGAGGGGGAGGACAAGCGGCGGGAGTGCTGACAGACGCCGACGGCCAGAGTGCTTCCCGGGGCCACCCAGGTGATCTCTGGAAACTCTCCGCCCCGGCCGCTCCCGTACAGTGAAAACCACGTCGCGTGAGCGTTGCGACGCTCTTCACGGAGTCCAGCCAGGCAACGAGAGGTGCACTGTGAGTACCCCAGCTCATCACCCCATTCCCGTGCGCCGTGGACACCTGCGCGAGGCCGCGGAGAGTATCGAGCAAGCCACGGGCATGAGAGTTGAGATCATCGGAGGAACACTCTTGATGTCCCCGAGCCCGAGCGGTAAACACGCCGGGATCATCATCGACCTGCGTGACGCCATTCGCCCCGGGCTCCCGGCCTCGTACGAAGCGTTCGAGAACGTGTCCGTGCCGATGCCCGGCGATCCGGACGACTACGCGACCCCCGACCTGACCATCGGGCCACGCGCCTTCCGGGACGACGACGGCTGGCTCCTGGACGCCGACGCGGTCGAACTCGCCGTAGAAGTCATCTCTCCGAACGAACGGCTGAAGGGGATCAACGAGAAGACCGCGTGGTACGCGGCGGCGGGCGTTCCCCTGCTGCTCCAGATCGACCCCCGGACGGGGACGTGGTCGCTCTTCGGCCGGCCCGGGGAGGGCCAGTACCGGAGCGTGGTTCACGGAAAGTACGGGGAGGAAGTGCCGCTGCCCGCCGCACTCGGTGGCGACCTGTCCACGATCGGCCTCAGCTTGTACGGGACGCGGCCGAAGAGTTGACCCCGGCCGCCCCGAAGGACGGCCGGGCCCGGCGTCACCCCAGCGCCTTCACCGTCCGCCAGTCCAGCGGCTGCACCACCTTCACCGGCGCGTTCGTGTTCGTCTGCGACGGGTAGTACACCTTCACCTGCCCGTCCGCCCCGAACCGAGCCCAGATATCCGGCACCCCGTCCTTGTTGACGTCGGGGATGCCCAGGGCCGTCGAGACGTTGGCCTCGGTCCAGCTCGTCCCGTACGCCACGTCGCCGTTCAGGGAAGCCGCCGCTGTTTTCAGGGAGTCCAGCGCGACACTTCCCGCCACCGACCCCGGTTTGCCGTGGCGGACGTACATGTTGCCGTTGTCGAGGTTGCGCCAGAGCAGGTCGGGGACGTCGTCCGCGTTGATGTCCGCGATGTTGACGATGTCGCGGCGGGCCCAGGCGTCGGCGTTCATCAGGGTCGCCGTCTGGAACTTGCCGCCGGTGTAGCCGGAGAGGACCCAGTACGTGAGACCGGAGCGCAGAGTGAGATCCGGCAGCCCGTCACCCGTGATGTCGCCGACGGCCTTGAGCTGGATCCAGGTGGAGGGGGCGGGGGCGTTGGAGGGCAGGAAGACCTTGAGGCGCTTGCCCACGTCGAAGCTGCCGTAGCCGTCCCCGGGGTAGAGCCAGAAGCCCCCGTCGGGGGTGACCGCGAAGAGGTCGGTGACGCCGTCGCCGGGGTACGCGTCCGCGTAGTGGCTGATCAGCGCCGCCTTCCCGGTCGACGCGTTGTACCAGTGCCCGGCGGGGTTCAGCGTCCCGTCCGACGTGTACGCCGCGTCCAGGCACTCGTTCAGCTCGCCCCCCTCGTCGCCCACGCAGTTGATCAGCTTCCCGTCCGCGTCCACGACGAGCAGGTCGGGAAGGGTGTCGCCGGTGGTGTCGCCGGGAGCGTCGCCGATGTCGCGGGGCGGGAGGTAGAAGGTGTAGTTCGTCGTCTTGCTGGGGTTGCCGACGGAGTCGTACGCGATGACGTTGAGGGTGTTGGGCCCCGCGTGCTTCGGCGTCAGGTCGGGAACCGTCGACACGCCCGCCGTGGGAGCCGGCGCGTCCTTCCAGTTCAGGCCGTCCACCGCGTAACGGAACTTCGCCGCGCCGGACGACGTGAACGTCACCGCGCCCGGCTTGCCGAACTTCACCGTCGCCCAGGTCGCCCCGTCGTCGGTGGCCGCGAGGAACACCTCGCTGTCCACGTCTGGCGGCGGCGGAGCCGAACCGTCCACGGTGAGGGTGCAGTTGCCACTGGCCGGGTAGTACGCGGAGCGCCCGTCGCCGGAGTCCTCCGCGCGGACGTTCCAGTAGTAGACGCCCTTGTCGACGAGCGAGCTGGACGGGATCGTCAGCGTCGCCTTGCCGGCCGACAGGCTCGTCACGAGCGTGCCCGCCGGCACCGCCGCGTCCTTCTTCCAGAACCGGAACCGCAGCCCCGCCAGGTTGCCGTCGGGGTCGGTGGACTTGGCGGACAGGACGACGTTCGTCTTGCCGATCGTCCGGCCCGCCGCAGCGGTGCTGCACGTGCCGCCGGGCGCGCTGGACACGCTCGACGGGACGGCCGGGTCACGGTTGTAGGTGACGTTCATCTCCGCGGACGTCGCCTTGAACTTCCGCCACGTCTGTGTGTCGCTCTCGCTGGTCGCCCGCATCCCGAAGGTGATGTTGGACCAGCCCTTGTCGGCACCCGTCTGCGCGGCCGACCGGACGTTGAACTCCTCATAGTCGTCAGGGCAGTCCGCCGACGACCAGCCGTGCGCGAACGACTTCCGCTGGATCTCGTCCGACCAGCTCGGCTGCTTGTTCCACGTCGTCCCCGACGAGATCGACCCCGTCAGCCAGAACTGGAACTCCCGCTTCGTGCACGACCAGGAGTGGTTGTTCAGCACCGTGAACGTCGCCTTGCTGACCGACGCGCCCTTCAGCGAGGTGCTGTAGTTCATCCGCCAGAACGAACGCGCCGTCCCGTTCGTGTCGTTCTCCCGCCCGACCCGCGCGTCCGAGGTCCCCGAGCTGAAGTTGGTGCCGTTCCAGAAGCTGGAGTTCGGGTACGGCTTGTACGCCACCGTCCAGGCCAGCCACCCCGAGTTGAGCGGCGGGTCGACGAAGAGCGGGAAGCGTACGGCGGGGTCGTCGAGCAACCCGGTTTCAAGAACGCGGAGTTCGAGCCGGGCGTCCCGCGTCCCGTCCCCGGCCAGCCGCACCGGCGTCGGAGCCTGCCGGGCCCCCGGCTCGATCCCGCTCAGCCCCGACAGTTTCAGGACATCGGCGGGGGACGCCACGGACGTACGAGCGACCTCGCCGGCCGGCAATTCGGGGTCACGCCCGCCGGAGTCCCACGCGAACGGCGTCGGGATCGACCCGACTTCGCGGCGCGAGGGGTCCAGCACGAGGACTCGGCCCGCGCCGGCGTCGTAACGGAACGAAGCGGTGGGCGACTTCAAGCCGTACGACACGGTCGCGAGCGACGCGGCCGACGTACGGTCCTTCACGATCAGGAGCTGCGCGAGGCCGCCCTCCTCGCGGGCGACCAGCAACAGGTCGACGCCGGGCAGGACTTCGGAGTACAGCGCACGCGGCCCGTCGAGCACGGGCTCGGGCAGCGCGCCCGGCCAGGTGTAGGTGACGGTATGCCCGCCGAGGACGGTCTCGGCGAGGAAGGAATCGACGCCGGTCAGCGGCTGACGTGCGTACGACCGGTCAGCCCGCGAACTCCCCGCCGCAGAGCCCGCAGAGCCCGCAGAGCCCGCAGAGAACCGCACCGGCACCACCGGATTGACCGGCCGTACCCCGTCCCCGACCACCCGCAGCCGGTTGTCGACAGCAGCCCACTTCCCCTGCGCATTCCGCGCCCGCACAGGCAACGCGTTGATCCGCGTCCGCAACCCCCCACCCGGCTGAGCCCACGTCATCTCCGTGGCAGTGGTCGCCGTATCGACGACGACCTCCTTCCCGGTCCGCCGGGCCTCGGCCGCGGCGGCGTTCTCGTCGCGCGGCCCGGTGCCGACGGGACGTGCGTCAACAGGCGTACGGGCAGCGGGAGTCGACGGCTCCGACCCCTGCCACCAGGGCAGCAGTGCGGCGGTCAGCGCGGCCAGCACCAGGCCGAGGGTGAGGGTGAGCCGGGTGCGCGTGCGCACGAAGGGGCTGAGAAAGCGGGGCGGCGCGGACACAGCGGTCTACTCCCGTGTGATCCAGGCGGACATGGGCGCGCACACGATCACACGGTTCTCATGGATCGTCCACATATGAAGATTTTATAAAGCTGTGATGAAGGCTTGAAAGGACCCTTACCGCGCTCTTACGTGCCAGCCGTGCGCCGATCTGGCTGGAAATCTCCTGTGACGGACATCTCAAGGGGACCCCATCCGTCCACTTCGACCGGCTTGATCCCTGTGCGGTTCATGTCAGAAGGTGCCGAGCACATCTGTTGTTGCATCACCTGGGTGGAGTCGACGCGTATGCGTGCTCAAGGTCCACGACGGCGTCGGCGGCTCGGCCGCGTGGCGACCGTCCTCCTGCTGTCCTCGACGTTGACGGTGACGACCCTGTCCGCCGAGGCGTGGGCGGTACCGCCGGCCCCGGACGCGACCCGCAGCGTCGACCTGCCCGACCTCCCCGAGAGCACCGCGCTGGCCGGTGACGAGGAGGCCGTCAAGACGATCACGACCGCGCCCGAGGTCCCGGTCGACCCGTACGCGCCGACCGCCGTCACCCCGTGGACCGAGGACAGCGGCACCGCGACGATCACGACGGGCACCGCGCCCGGCACCACGCTCCCCGTCGAGGACCTGCCGATCGCGGTCGGCGTCCCCGAGGGCGGTGACCCGGCGGCGCTGGCCGGCACCTGGAAGGTCGAGCTGGCCCCGCCGGCCACCTCGCAGGACGCGGGCGTCTCGGGCCTGGTCATGCGGGTCACCCCACCGGCCACCGCCGACCCCGCAGCCCAGGTCGCGCTGGCCGTCGACACCACGGCGTTCGCCGACCTGTACGGCCCTCAGGCCGCCGACCGCTTCGGCCTGATGCTGCTGCCGAACTGCGTCCTGGACGCCCCCGGCACCGGCGACTGCGCCCCCGAGGGCACGGCGACGATGTCCGGCAAGCGGGAGGACAAGGCCGAACGCCTCTCCAGCACGGTAGAGACGGTCCCGGCGTCGAAGGCACCCACCCGCACGACGGCGGCGAAGAAGGCGACGACCAGGAAGATCCTCTCGGGCTCGGTCCCGGTCGCGGAACTCCTGCCGGGCGACAGCACGGGGACGACGGGAACGACAGGGACGACGGGCACGGCCGTACGGACAGCGGCGCTTCAGACCACCACCGCCCTCCCTGCCGTAGACGCCTCCGCCCCCCAAGTGATCGGCGCCCTCGACACCGGCTCCTCCGCCTCCGGCGACTACACCGCCGCCCCCCTCCTCTCCTCCGGCTCCTGGTCCTCCGGTTCCTCCTCCGGCGCCTTCACCTACGGCTACCAGGTCCAGGTCCCGGAGTCGGCCGGCGGTCTCACCCCGAAAGTCGCGCTGAGCTACAGCTCCCAGACCGTCGACGGCCGCACCTCCGCGTCGAACAACCAGGCGTCCTGGATAGGCGACGGCTGGGACTACGCCCCCGGCTCGATCACCCGCACCTACGCCACCTGCCGCGAGGACTCCAAGAAGGACGGCTCGAACAACAAGACCCACCGCACGGCCGACCTCTGCTGGGGCTCGGACAACGCGACCCTCTCCCTCGGCGGCACCACGACCGAACTGGTGTGGGCGAACGGCAAGTGGACGACGGCCAACGGCGACGGCGCGATCGTCCAGCAGATCCGCGACGACTCCACCGGCAACGGCGCCTACAAGGGCGAGTACTGGATCGTCACCACCCGCGACGGCACCAAGTACCACTTCGGCAAGCACAAGCTCCCGGGCGCCCCGAGCGGCACGGTCACCGACTCCGTCCTGACGGTCCCGGTGTACGGCAACCACAGCGGCGAGGACTGCTACCAGTCCGAGTGGAAGAACTCCGCCTGCACCCAGGGCTGGCGCTGGAACCTGGACTACGTCGAGGACCTCCACGGCAACGCCATGTCCCTGTGGTGGAAGAAGGAGGACAACTACTATGCCCGCAACTTCAACTTCAAGGACCCGGTCAAGTACGACCGGGGCGGCTGGCTCGACCACATCGACTACGGCCAGCGCAACACGCTGAACAGCATCTTCACCACCCCGGCGACCTCCCGGATCAGCTTCGCGGTAGCCGAGCGCTGCATCGACACGGCCACCCTGAAGTGCACGGACACCAACTTCGCCGACAAGGACCCGGGCAAGTACCGCATCTGGTACGACACCCCGGCCGACCTGCGCTGCCAGTCGAAGAAGATGTGCTGGAACGCGGGCCCGTCGTTCTGGACCCGCAAGCGCCTGACGTCGATCTCCACCGAGACCCAGCGCGCCGCGGGCTCGACGGCACGGCAGCCGGTCGACAAGTACACGCTGACCCAGAACTTCCCGGTCCTGAGGACGGGCCCGAACACGGCCCTGTGGCTGGAGTCCGTCCAGCGCACCGGCTACGACCCGGCGGGCGCGAGCACGTCCCTGAACGCGGTCCGCTTCGAGTCCAACGCCGAGGACATGCCGAACCGCGTCAAGGACGACGCGCGCCCCGGCTTCTCCCGCCTGCGCGTCGGCCGCGTCATCAACGAGTACGGCGGCGAGACCGTCGTCTCGTACAAGACCCCCGAGGGCGACTGCAAGACCGGCACGGGCCTCCCCGGCAAGGACGACAAGGCGGAGCTGAAGGCCAACACGCGGCTGTGCTACCCGTCGTACTGGAACCCGGACCCCGAGGTCGAGGACATCGACTGGTTCCACAAGTACGTCGTGGACACGGTCGAGGAACTCCCCAACGTCGACGGCGCGTTGGCCACCCGTACCGAGTACCAGTACAAGAACCCCGGCTGGAAGCTCGCCGAGGCCGAGTTCACGAAGAAGTCGACGCGGACGTACTCGCAGTTCGCGGGCTTCGAGCAGACCTCGGTCATCACGGGCGCCGACGACGACAAGATCGGCAGCAAGAAGTCCAAGTCCGTGACCCGGTTCTTCCGGGGTATGGGCGACGACGTCCCCGTCAAGGACATCACCGGCGCGGAGATCGCCAAGGACCGCGAGCCGTTCGCGGGCCGGATCGCCGAGGAGCTGACGTACACCAACGCGGACGACGCCGACACCGACTGGCTCTCCCGCTCCGTCACCGTCCCCGCCGCCACCGAACTCGCCAGCCGCACCCGCGACGACGGCCTCACCCCCCTGAAGGCGTGGCGCGTCACGGAGCCCGAGGAGATGGCGTACACCCGCTCCTCCGGCACCGGCGACGACACCCGCACCCTGCGGACGGTCCGCACCTCCACGACGTACGAGCCGACGTACGGCCTGCCCACCCAGGTCGAGTCGCTCGGCGACACCGGCAAGACCGGCGACGAGTCCTGCACCAAGCTGGAGTACGTCCACCAGACGGCGAAGAACCTGATCGGCCTCTCCAAGCAGGTCCTGGTCTCCCCGACCACCTGCGCCGCCGCCGACTTCACCAAGCTCTCCACCCTCAGCGGCGGCGTCCGCACCGCCTACGACGGCCAGGGCTACGGCGCCGCGCTGCTCGCCGGGACGCTGGGCGAGGCGTCGCAGACCTGGTCGCTGAACGGCGACGGCACGGACTTCCAGACCGACGGCCGTACCGAGTTCGACGACTACGGCCGCGTCGTCAAGCGGTTCGACCCGGACAACAACCCCTCCTCGATCACCTTCGACCCGCCCACCGGCCAGGTCTTCACGGTCACCGAGACCAACGCGGCCGGCCACTCCCAGATCCAGACCCTGGAGCCGGGCCGCGGCACCTCGCTGAAGACGACCGACGCGAACAACCTGGTCAGCGAGGCGAAGTACGACGCGCTGGGCCGGATGACCGAGGCGTGGGCGGCGGGCCGCACCCCGTCCTCCTCGGCGGTCCCGGACTTCCGGGCCGTCTACACGATCCCGAAGTACGACGAGGACAACCCGGACCGCAAGCCGCCGTACATCACCACCTACGCGCGCGGCCACGACAACAAGATCGAGACCTCCGTCACCCTGTACGACGGCCTCGGCCGCGAACGCCAGACGCAGGAAGAGGCCGACGGCGGCGGCCACCTGATCACCGACACCCTCTACAACAGCTCCGGCGAGGTCTGGCAGACCAACAACGCCTACCTCACCCGCGACGCGAAGCCCGGCGAGCTGTTCCAGCCGGAGAGCGACCTCGCGGTCCGCAACATCACCCGCTACACGTACGACAGCCTCGGCCGCGTCCTCACCGAGACCCCGGTCCTGCGCGTCACCGACCCGCTGACCGGCGAGTCGTCCTCCGAGCCGGTCGCCGAGAAGGCCACCCGCTACGAGTACGGCCAGGACTGGTCGAAGGTGATCAACCCGGCCGGCACCTCGTCGTACCGCGTCTTCACCGACGCGCTGGGCCGCACCTCCCGCGTCGACACCTTCAACCCGCAGGCCCCGAACGGCTTCACGTCGATGCGGTACGCGTACAACCGCGACGGCCAGCCGCAGACGGCGACCGCCTCCTCGGACACCGCGCACCCGTGGTCGTGGACCTACGACCACCGGGGCCGCCAGCTCACCGCGACCGACCCGGACACCGGCACGACGAGCACCAAGTACGACGCGCGCGGCCGGGTCCTGAGCACGACCAACGCGCGCGGCACGGTCTGGAACGGCTACGACCTGCTGTCCCGGCCGACGGAACAACGGGAGGGCGCCTCCGATGGCAAGCTGCTGGCGTCCTTCGAGTACGACAAGGCCCCCGGCGGCAAGGGGATGCCGTACGCGGCGACCCGCTACACCGGCGGCGAGGCGTACACGCAGAAGGTCGACGGCTACACCAAGGACTACCAGCCGACCTCGACCACCCTGACCCTCCCGCAGTCCGTCAAGGACGCCTGGGGCCTGGACCTGGAGTACCGCTCCGAGTTCTCCTACACCGACACCGGAATGCTCCAGGAGGCGACCCTCCCCAAGGCGGGCCGCTTCGACAAGGAGACCCTGGTCGTCCGCTACAACGAGGACGGCAAACCGCTCTCCGTCTCCGGCAAGGACTGGTACGGCTCCGAGACCGAGTACGACGCCTACGGCCAGGTCCTGCGCTCGACGCTGGGCGCGCAGCCGTACCGGGTGTGGACCCAGGCGACGTACGACGAGTCCAGCGGCGAACTCGCCGAACAGGCCGTCTACCGCGAGCAGACCGGCGACAAGAACGTCGTCTCCGGAAACCTCGTCTCCCGCCGCACCTACGCCTACGACCCCTCCGGCAACGTCACCTCGATCAACGAGAACGCCGCCGGCAAGGCCACCGAGCGCCAGTGCTTCACGTACGACCCGCTCGGCCAGCTCAAGTCGGCGTGGACCGCGTCGGACCAGTCCTCCTGCGTCGGCCCGAAGAAGTCCGACGGCACGCTGAACGTGACGGCGGGCGCGGACAACTCCGGCTACTGGCAGGAGTACGAGTACGACCTGGCCGGCAACCGCAAGACGCTCACCGAGAAGAACCTCACCGGCGACGCGACCAAGGACGCCGTCACGTCGTACGCGTACGGCAAGGCCGACGGCAGCCAGCCGCACACGCTCACCAAGGTGTCGAAGACCTTCAGGACACCGCAGGGCGCCGAGGTCAAGGCCGAGGCGGAGCGGCTGTACGAACTCACCGGCGAGACCAAGACCGTCACCTCCCTCCAGAACGGCGACAAGCAGGAGCTGGCCTGGACGTACGACGGCAAGATCGAGCGGATCACGGGCGCGGGGACGGGAGGCAAGACCCCGTACGTCGGTCTCGCCGACAAGTGCCTCGACCTGAAGGGTGGCCTCACGGTCACCGACCAGCCGGTCCACCTCTACTCGTGCAACGGCACCCCCGGCCAGAGCTGGCGCTTCTCGCAGGCGCCCGGCACGGACGCGGACAAGGGGACCCTCAGCGTCTACGACGACTGGTGCCTCCAGCCCGCCGCCGGCACGGCCGGTTCGGCGTTCGGCATCCGGAAGTGCGACGGCACCCCGGCCCAGGAGTTCAAGCGCAACACCGCGGGCCAGCTCCTGTACGGCACGCTGTGCGCGGCGGTCAAGGACGCCTCGTCGGCGAACTCCACCCCGGTCGTCCTCGCGACCTGCGACGCGTCCCGCGCGGAGCAGAAGTGGGCGGCGCAGAACGACACCCGGTACGTGTACGGGCCCGACGGCAACCGTCTGCTGTCCATCAAGGGGAAGCAGGCCACCCTCTCCCTCGGTGACACCGAGGTCACCGTCATGGCGGGCGGCGCGCTGATCAACTCCCAGCGCACGTACTCGGCGCCGGGCGGCGCGGTCATGCGGTACGCGTACGGCCTCGGCACCGAGAACCTCGTCGCGCTCGCCGGGGACCACCAGGGGAGTACGTACGTCGAGGTCGCGCTGAACAGCACGAACACGGTGCGGCTGCGCAAGCAGGACCCGTTCGGGAACCAGCGCGCGGCGAGCACGGTCGGTGTCAACGTCCAGACGCACACCGGGTTCCTGGGCGCGACACGCGACGACGCGTCGGGGTACCAGCCGCTCGGTGCGCGGCTCTACGACCCGGTGGTGGGGCGGTTCCTGTCCGCCGACCCGGTGCTCGACCTGAACGACGTACTCCAGTCCAACGGGTACTCCTACGCCCACAACAACCCGGTGACCATGTCCGACCCGACGGGCCTGGCGATCAGCCTCACGGCGTCGGAACGGGCGGCGGCACTGGTGGGGGCGGGCCTCTCGGCGGCGCAGGTCGCGCAGGCCCAGTCGATGATGGGCAAGTCGCTGACCTCGGTGATCCTCGCGGTCGCCTGGGAGACGCTGAAGGACTTCATCGGCATCAACGACGCGATGGCCTGCTTCGGCGGGGACATGTGGTCGTGCGGCAGCCTGATCATCGGGGCGATCCCCTGGACCAAGCTCGGCAAGATCCCGTCGGTCCTGAAGGCGGTCAACCGCACGATCAAGGCGATCGAATCCTTCCGCGCGGCGAAGAAGGCCGCCGAACTGGTCCTGAAGGCCGCCAAGGCGGCGGAGTCAGCCGCCCTGCGCGCCAAGAAGGCGGCGATCGAACGGGCCAAGAAGGAAGCGGCCCAGAGAGCCAAGAAGAAGGCGGCGGAACAGGCGAAACGCACGGCCGACGCGGCTGCGGCACGGGCGAAGAAGACGGGCAACGCGGCCCAGAAACAGGCCCAGGCGAAGGCGGCGCCCAAGGTCTCCACGGCGAAGAGCGCGGGCTCCGGCTCGGGTTCGGGGAAGGGTGGCGGTGCCAAGCCCGGGGGCAGCTCCGGAGGGTCGTCGCGGGGCAACGGCGGTTCCAGCGGCAGCGGTGGCTCCGGGAAGGCGGGCGAGAGCGGGCCGACCTGCAACAGCTTCGTTCCCGGCACCAAGGTGCTGATGGCCGACGGTTCCGCCAAGCCGATCGAGCAGGTCAGGGCCGGTGACAAGGTCGTCGCCACCGACGAGCGGTCCGGTGAGACCCGGGCCAGGACGGTCACGGCCGAGATCAAGGGGCGGGGGCTGAAGCACCTCGTCAAGGTGACGGTCGACATCGACGGTGTCAGGACCGCTTCGGTCACCGCGACCGCCGGGCACCCCTTCTGGGTCCCGGAACTCCGGGAGTGGATCGGCGCCACCGACCTGCGGGCCGGGGAGTGGCTGCGCACCAGCGCCGGGACGCTCGTCCGGATCACCGCGGTCCAGCGGTGGACGCAGCGGACGGCGGCCGTCCACAACCTGACGGTCAGCGACGTCCACACGTACTACGTGCTCGCCGGGCCGGCGACGGTCCTCGTCCACAACTGCCCCCCGTCGCAGGCGCTGCTCGACACGGCCGACGTGGCGGAGGCGTACGGCGCGGAGTACGCCGCCGAGTACACCTCGCCCTCCGGCGAGACCTATCGGGCGCACAACAAGGAGCAGCTCGCCGTGCCGCCGGGCATGGAGGACGTGTTCGACGAGTTCGACCACCACGGCGGCTGCGCCGAGACCAAGTGCCTGATCAAGGCCTACAATGCCGAGGGCCCGGACGCGATACGCGGCGGTCACATGGACGTCGTCCACGTGGGCGACGACGATGACGGGCAGTGGGAGCACGGCGACACCGCCCGACCCTGCGGACGCTGCTCCCGCCTCAAGAAGGGACTCTTCATTGGGCCCTGATCCGACGGTCGACGAGCGTGGGCTGAGCGGCCCCGTCCGTGACTCCCTGCTGGCCGCCGACTGGCAACCAGGCCGGCGGGTGGACATCTCGGACACGGTGGAACGCCTTACCGACGCCGGATACGAGGTCAGCGGGCCCTTCCGCTCCTTCATCACCGAGTTCCGGGGCCTGGAGATCCAGCCCGCGCTGTCCGCCGGCCCCAACTTCGCGAACGACGAGCCGTACTGGATCACCCCGAACCGGGGGGTCCGGTACCGCGACGAGGCGCGCTTCCTCTCCGACCTGTTCGGGGAGGAGCACGATCCGGTGGGGTGGTGGCTGAGCAGCAGTCACGTCTTCATGGGGGCGAGCGGCAGGGTGCGGGCCCACTTGGACGGCCTGGTGTGGGAACTAGGGGAATCCCCGCTCGCGGCACTGGAGTTCGCGGTGCGGCCGGGGCGTCCGCTGGTGTGCGCGTGGTCGGCACCGGGGCGGACACCGTGGCCCAAAGAGTGACGTACCCGGTGTCCTAGTCGGGTGTGGGGAGACCGACGATGACGAGCCTCTTCGAGATCGAAGAGAGCGTGGCGCATCTTCCGGGGCGGATCACGGAGCTGGTCGGGCTCGACGGGGAACACGGAGAGGCGTTCACCACCTCCCTCCACGACCACGTCATGACCCCAGCGGACGGTCTTCTGCCGGTGTCGGCGGCGTTCGTGCCGGTTGCGTACGCCGCCCTCGGCGGGGCGCTGTCCGAACCCGCCCGGGCGACCTGGACCGGCTCCGGGCGGCGCAGGCGGCGGCGGGGGAGCGGCTGCCGTGGGATCTGCGGTCGGAGGAGATCTGACGCCGGTTTGAAAGACGGACGCCGGTTTGAAAGACGGAAGGGGCCACCCCGGAGGGCGGCCCCTTCTCGTACGGGTGTCAGCCGATCGCCCGCACCGATCTCCAGTCCGCCGACAGCACCACCTTCACCGCCGCGTTCGTGTTCGTGCGGCTCGGGTTGTACAGCCGGATCTGGCCGTCCGTCGCGGACCGCGCCCAGATGTCGGGGATGCCGTCGCCGCTGACGTCGGGGATGCCGATGGCGGTGGAGACGGCGGACTCGGCCCAGCCGGTGCCGTACGCGACGTCCGTGCCGCCGAGGGAGCTGGAGCCGAGCTTGAGGGATTCGAGGTCGACGCTGCCGGTGACGGGGCCGGGTTTGCCGGGGCGGACGGACATGGTGCCGTTGTCGAGGTTGCGGAAGAGCAGGTCGGGCGTCTTGTCGCCGTTGATGTCCGCGACGTTGACGATGTCGCGGCGGGCCCAGGCGTCGGGGTTCATCATCGTGGCCGTCTGGAACTTCCCGCCGGTGTAGCCGGAGAGGACCCAGAAGGAGCCGCCGGAGCGCAGGAAGAGATCGGGGAGCCGGTCGCCGGTGATGTCGCCGACGGCCCTGATCTGCGTCCAGGTCGAGGGCGCGGGTACGTCGGACGGCAGGATGATCCGGATGCGCTGGTCGACGTCGAAACTCCCGTACCCGTCCCCGGGGTAGAGCCAGAAGGTCCCGTCGGGGGAGACGGCGAAGAGGTCGGTGATGCCGTCCCCGGGGTACGCGTCGGAGAAGTGGGTGATCAGCGCGGCCTTGTTCGTCGCCGCGTCGTACCAGTGCCCGGCGGGGTGCAGCGCGCCGCCGGTGGTGTACGAGGCGGGCATGCAGCCCTGGAGTTCACCGGCCGGCAGGCCGACGCAGGTGAAGAGCTGGCCGTTGCCGTTCACGTGGAGGATGTCGGGCAGCTTGTCGCCGCTGACGTCGCCGGGCTCGTCGCCCGTGTCACGGGGCGGGACGTAGAAGCCGTGGTTGGTGACCGCGCTCTGATTGCCGGCCGCGTCGAAGGCGTACACGTTCAGCCAGTTGGGGCCGGTGTGCTGGGGTTTGAGCGCCGGGTCGGTGAAGGTGCCGCCGACCGCGTCCACGGTCTTCCACCACAACCCCTCGATGCCGTACCGGAACTTGGCCGCGCCCGGGGAGGTGAAGGTGACGGCTCCGGTATTGCCGAACGTGACCTTCGCCCAGGTCTGCCCGTCGCTGGTCAGCTCGGGGAACACCTCGCTGTCGACCGTCGGCGGCGGCGGGGCCGACGCGTCGATGGTCACCGCGCACCGGTTGCCGCTGGTCGGGAAGTAATCGGAGAACCGCCCGCCGGAGTCCTCCGCGCGGACGTCCCAGAAGTAGACCCCCTTGTCCGCCAGGTTGGCCGCCGCGATGGTGATCGACGCCTTGCCGCTGGACAGGCTGGTGACGAGGGTCCCCGCCGGGACGGCGGCGCCGGACTTCCACATCCGGAAGCGCAGGCCCTTGAGGTTGCCGTCCGGGTCGGTGGACTTGGCGGACAGGACCACGTTGGTCTTGCCGATCGTCGCACCGGCCGTGGCGGTGTTGCAGGTGCCGCCAGGGGCGCTGGTCACGCCGCTGGGGGTGGCCGGGGGGCGGTTGTACTCGACCGTCAGCTGCGCCGTGGCCGCCTGGAACTTGCGCCAGGTCTGGGTGTCGCGCTCGCTGGTCGCGCGCATCCCGAGGGTGAGGCTCGACCAGCCGGCGTCCGCGCCTTTCTGCGCGGCGGCCTTGATGTCGAACTCCTCGAATTCGTCAGGGCAGTTGCTGGACTTCCAGCCGTGTGCGAACGACTTCCGGTCGAGTTCGGTCGTCCAGGCCGGCTGCTTCTTCCACGTGGTGCCCGACGAGATCGCTCCCGTCATCCAGAGCTGGAACTCCCGCTTCTCGCACGACCAGGAGTGGTTGTTCAGAACCTTGAAGGACGCCTTGCTGATCGTCGCGCCCTTCAGCGAGCTGCTGTAGTTCATCCGCCAGAACGAACGGGCGGTGCCGCCGGTGTCGTTCTCGTGGCCCACCCGAGCCTCGGGCGTGCCGTCGTTGTAGTTGACGCCGTTCCAGAAGCTGGAGTTGGGGTGGGGCTGGTAGGCCACGGTCCAACCCGACGTGCGCGGCTGGATCGCCGGGTCGACGAACACCGGGAAGCGGGCCTCAGGATCACTGAGCAGCCCGGTCGCACCGGCCTTCACCTCAAGCCGCGCCGTCCCCGTACCCTCCCCGGTCAGCGCCATCGGCGCCGGTGCCTGCCGTGAGCCCGGCTCGATGCCGTTCAGCCCGGACAGGGCCAGCACTTCCTCCGGCGTCGCGACGGAGTCGCCCGGCGCGTCCGGGTCCTCCGGCAGCTCCGGGTTGCGTCCGCCGGAGTCCCACGCGAACGGCGTCGGCACGGACCCGACCTCCGCGCCGGAGGCGTCCGTGATCAGCACGCGCTGCGCCGACGTATCGGACCGGAAGACGGCCGTGGACGACTTCAGCCCGTACGACAGCGACGCCAGCGCCGGATTCGCCGCCGCCTCACGGGTCTTGACGATGAGGAGCTGGGCGAAACCGCCCTCCGCGCGGGCGACCATCAGGAGGTCGACGCCGGGCAGCACCTCGGAGTAGAGGGCGCGCTGACCGCTCAGCACCGGCTCCGGCAACTCGCCCGGCCAGGTGTAGGAGATGGCGTGCCCGCCGATGACGGTCTGCGCCAGCACGGTGTCCTGACCGGCCGTCAGGGTGCGGCGTGCGTACGACCGGTCCGCCCTGTCCTGCCGCGTCCCGGCCGAGAACAGCAGCGGCACCACCGGGTTGGCCGGGCGTATGCCGTCGTCGGTGCGCCGGAGCCGGTTGTCGACCGGCGCCCAGCGGCCCTCGGCGTTCTTGGCGCGCCGGGGGAGCGCCGCGATCTCCGTCCGCATCCGGCCGTCGGGCAGGGCCCACGTCAGCGCGGTGGCGGTGGTCGCGGTGTCGACGGCCACCGCCTTGCCGGTACGCCGCGACTCGGCCACGGCCGCGGCCTCGTCCCGTGGGCCGACCTCGGCCTTGCGAGCGTCAACGGGCCCTCGGGCAGCGGGAGTCGGCGGATCGTCGGGATGCCACCAGGGCAGCAGGGCGACAGTCAGGGCGGCCAGAACCAGGCCGATGGCGAGGGTCAGCCGGGTGCGTGTACGCACGGACCACTCCCGTGTGAACCAGGACGGATGGAGACATGTGCGCCGACACGATCACACGGTTCTCACCGTTCGTCCACGGATGAAAATTTTATGAATCCGTGATGGAGGCTTGGTGAGCGCTTTACCGGGGATTTTGTGTCCGGTTCGGCACGCTCGGTGACGGATTGGCCTGTGGTGCAAGTCTCAAACGTACGGTTCTGCTCCACTTCAAAGCCCTTGAACTCTGCGGTGCTCATGCCAGAAGGTCCTGATCAGCTCTGTTGTCTGCATCGCCTGGGTGGGGTCGACGCGTATGCGTGTGCGATTGCGTTCTCAAGGTCCAAGACGGCGCCGCGTCCGCGTGGCGACGGTCCTGCTGCTGTCCTCGGTCCTGACCGTGACGAGCCTCAACTCCGAGGCGTGGTCGGTGCCGGCGCCCGGCATGACCAGGGCGATCGAGCTGCCGAAGCTGCCGGAGACCCAGCCCCTCGACGGCGACGAGGAGGCGGAGAAGAACCTCACGACCGCGCCCGAGGTCCCCGTCGAGCCGTACGTGCCGACCGCCGTCACCCCGTGGACCGAGGACAGCGGCACCGCGACGATCGCGGCGGACACCGCCCCCGGCACCACCGTCCCCGTCGAGGACCTCCCGATCGCGGTCGGCGTCCCCGAGGGCGGTGACCCGGCGACGCTCGCCGGTGCCTGGAAGGTCGACCTCGCCTCACCGGCCACCTCCCAGGACGCCGGCGTCTCGGGCCTGATCATGCGGGTCACCCCGCCCGCCACCGCCGACCCGGCCGCCGAGGTCGCCCTCGCCGTCGACACCACCGCCTTCGCCGACCTGTACGGCCCCCAGGCCGCCGAGCGCTTCGGCCTCACCCTGCTCCCGGACTGCGTCCTGGACGCCCCCGGCACCGGCGACTGCGCCCCCGAGGACGGCGTCACGACCATGTCGGGCACGGCCGAGGCGCGGCCCGAGCTGCTGTCCAGCGCGGTCGAGGAGGTCCCGGCGGGCGACGCCCCGGCGAGGATCACCGCCGCGAAGAAGGAGACCACCCGCACGATCCTGACGGGGTCGGTGCCGGTCGCCGAGCTGCTGGCGGGCGCGGAGACCTCGACCACGACCGGCGCGTCTATCCGGACCGCCGGCACGGCGTCCGGGTCTGGCTCCGGGTCTGGCTCCGGGTCTGGCTCCGGGTCTGGCTCCGGGTCTGGCTCCGGGTCTGGCTCCGGGTCTGGCTCCGGGTCTGGCTCCGGGTCTGGCTCCGGGTCTGGCTCCGGGTCTGGCTCCGGGTCTGGCTCCGGGTCTGGCTCCGGGTCTGGCTCCGGGTCTGGCTCCGGGTCTGGCTCCGGGTCTGGCTCCGGGTCTGGCTCCGGGTCTGGCTCCGGAGCGCCGTCCGACAGCGCCGGTGCGACTGCCGCGTACAGCTCCCGCGCTCTGGCCGGCACCGCCGGCGCGGCTGTCACGTACAGCTCCGCCGCTCCGGCCGACACCGCTGGCGCGGCTGCGCGGGACACATCCGCCACCGCGTCCCGCACGGCCGGGAAAGCGACCCCGTCAGCCGGGAAAGCCACCCAGGCCGCAGGGAAGGCCACCCCGGCCACCACGCCCCGAACCACCTCCACCACGGCCCCCGCCACCACCGTCCTCCCCGCCGTAGACGCCGCAGGCCCCCGCGTCGTCGGCGCCCTCGACACCGGCTCCTCCACCTCCGGCGACTTCTCCGCCACCCCCCTCCTCTCCTCCGGTTCCTGGTCGGCGGGCTCCTCCTCGGGTGCCTTCACCTACGGCTACCAGCTCCAGGTCCCGGAGTCGGCGGGCGGCCTCACACCGAAGGTCAGCTTCGGCTACTCCTCCCAGACGGTCGACGGCCGCACCTCCGCCACCAACAACCAGGCGTCCTGGATCGGCGACGGCTGGGACTACAACCCCGGCTCCATCACCCGCAGTTACGCCACCTGCCGTGAGGACTCCAAGAAGGCGGGCTCGAACAACAAGACCCACCGCACCTCGGACCTGTGCTGGGGCTCGGACAACGCCACCCTCTCCCTCGGCGGCACCACGACCGAACTGGTGTGGGCGGACGGCAAGTGGACCACCGCCAACGGTGACGGAGCCGTCGTCCAGCAGATCCGCGACGACTCCACCGGCAACGGCGCCTACAAGGGCGAGTACTGGATCGTCACCACCCGCGACGGCACCAAGTACCACTTCGGCAAGCACAAGTTGCCCGGCTGGTCGAGCGGAAAGCCGGTCACCGACTCGGTGTTGACGGTCCCGGTGTACGGCAACCACAGCGGCGAGGACTGCTACCAGTCCGAGTGGAAGAACTCCGCCTGCACGCAGGGCTGGCGCTGGAACCTGGACTACGTCGAGGACGTCCACGGCAACGCCATGTCCCTGTGGTGGAAGAAGGAACAGAACTTCTACGCCCGCAACTTCAACTTCAAGGCCCCCGTCGAGTACGACCGGGGCGCCTGGCTCGACCACATCGACTACGGCCAGCGCAAGGACGCCGACGGCAGCGTCCTCGACACCCCGGCGACCTCCCGCGTGACCTTCTCCGTCGCGGAACGCTGCCTGCCGAAGGACGGCGTCTGCTCCGAGGCGAACTTCACCGACAAGGACCCCGGCAAGTACCGCATCTGGTACGACACCCCGGCCGACCTGCGCTGCGCCGCCTCCGGAAAGAAGTGCTGGAACGCGGGCCCGTCCTTCTGGACCCGCAAGCGCCTGACGGCCGTCACCACCGAGACCCAGCGCGTCGCCGGCTCCACGGCCCGCCAGCCGGTCGACAAGTACACCCTCACCCACGACTTCCCGGTCCTGAGGACGGGCCCGAACACGGCCCTGTGGCTGGAGTCGGTCCAGCGCACCGGCTACGACCGCGCAGGCGCGAGCACCACCCTCAACGCGGTCCGCTTCGAGTCCAACGCCGAGGACATGCCGAACCGCGTCAAGGACGACGCGCGCCCCGGCTTCTCCCGCCTGCGCATCGCCCGCGTCATCAACGAGTACGGCGGCGAGACCGTCGTCACCTACAAGACCCCCGAAGGCGACTGCAAGACCGGCACCGGCCTGCCCGGCAAGAAGGACACCGCCGAGCTGAAGGCCAACACCCGCCTGTGCTACCCGACTTACTGGCACCCCGACCCCGAGGTCGAGGACATCGACTGGTTCCACAAGTACGTCGTGGACACCATCGAGGAACTCCCCAACGTCGACGGCGCGTTCTCCACGCAGACCGCCTACCAGTACAAGAACGCCGGATGGCGGCTCGCCGAGGCCGAGTTCACGAAGAAGGCCACCCGCACGTACTCCCAGTTCGCGGGGTTCGAGCAGACCACCGTCATCACCGGCAGCGACGAGCCGTCCATCGGCAGCAAGCGCTCCAAGGCGGTCACCCGCTTCTTCCGGGGCATGGGCGACGACGTCCCCGTCAAGGACATCACCGGCGCCGAAATAGCCAAGGACCGCGAGCCGTTCGCGGGGCGGATCGCCGAGGAGCTGACGTACACGAACGCGGGCGACGCCGACACGGACTGGCTCTCGCGCAGCGTCACCGTCCCCGAGGCGACCGTCCTCGCGACCCGCACCCGCGACGACGGCCTGTCCCCGCTGCGGGCCTGGCGCGTCACCGAGCCCGAGGAGATCGCGTACACCCGCTCCTCCGGTACGGGTGACGACACCCGCACCGAGCGGATCGTCAAGTCCACGACGACGTACGAGCCGACGCACGGCCTGCCCGCTCAGGTCGAGTCGCTGGGTGACACCGGCAAGCCGGGCGACGAGTCCTGCACCAAGCTGGAGTACGTCCACCAGACGGCGAAGAACCTGATCGGCCTGACCAAGCAGGTCCTGGTCTCCCCGACCACCTGTGCGGCGGCCGACTTCAGCGACCTGTCCACCCTGAGTGGCGCCACCCGCACGGCATATGACGGTCAGTCATACGGCGTCGCCCTCCTGGCCGGCACCCTCGGTGAGGCGTCGCAGACCTGGTCCCTCAAGGGCGACGGCTCCGGCTTCCAGCCGAACGGCCGCTCCGAGTTCGACGCGACCGGCCGGGTCGTCAAGCAGACGGACCCCGACGGCAATTCGGGCACGATCGCCTACGACCCGCCCACCGGCCAGGTCTTCAAGGTCACCGAGACCAACGCGGCCGGCCACACCCAGATCCAGGAACTGGAGCCGGGCCGGGGAACGTCGTTGAAGACCACCGACGCCAACGGCCGTACCAGCGAGGCGAAGTACGACGCGCTCGGCCGCCTCGTCGAGGCCTGGGGCGCGGGCCGCACCCCGTCCGCCTCGGCCGTACCGGACTTCAAGGCCGTCTACACGATCCCCGAGTACGACGCGAACCGCGAGAACCGCAGACCGCCGTACGTCACGACGTACGCGCGCGGCCACGAGAACCGCGTCGAGACCTCCGTAACGCTCTACGACGGCCTCGGCCGTGAGCGCCAGACGCAGGAAGAGGCCGACGGCGGCGGCCAGTTGATCACCGACACCCTCTACAACACCTCCGGCGAGATCTGGCAGACCAACAACGCCTACTTCACCCTCGACGCGAAGTCCGGCGAACTCTTCTCCCCGCTCGCCGACACCGCCGTCCCCAACATCACCCGCTACACGTACGACGGCCTCGGCCGCGTCCTCGCCGAGACCCCGGTCCTGAAGGTCAAGGACGCGCAGTCCGGCGAGGCCACCTCACAGCCGGTCGAGGAGCGCGCCACCCGCTACGAGTACGGCCAGGACTGGTCGAAGGTCATCAACCCGGTCGGCACCTCGTCCTACCGCGTCTTCACCGATGCGCTGGGCCGCACTTCGCGCCTCGACACCTTCAACCCGCAGGCCCCGAACGGCTTCACGTCCACGCGCTACACGTACGACCGCCACGGCCGCCTGACCAAGGCGGTCAACTCGGCCCAGCCGAACAGCCCGTGGAGCTGGACGTACGACAACCGGGGCCGCCAGGTCACGGCGACGGACCCCGATACGGGCACGACGCGCACCGAGTACGACCACCGCGACCGCACGCTGAAGACCAGCACCCAGCGCGCCACTGTCTGGAACGGCTACGACGTCCTCTCCCGCCCGACCGAGCAGCGCCTTGGGGATGACAAGGGCACCCTGCTCGCGTCCCTCGACTACGACAAGGCCCCCGGCGGCAAGGGGATGCCGTACAGCGCGACCCGCTATACGGCTGGCGAGGCGTACACGCAGAAGGTCGACGGCTACACGAAGGACTACCAGCCGACGTCCACGACGCTGACCCTCCCGCAGTCCCTCAAGGACGCATGGGGCCTCGACACCACATACAAGTACGGCTACGCCTACACCGACACCGGCAGCCTCCAGGAGGCGACCCTCCCCAAGGCGGGCCGCTTCGACGCCGAGAACCTGGTCGTCCGCTACAACGAGAACGGCAAGCCGCTCTCCATCAGCGGCAAGGACTGGTACGGCGCGGAGACCGTCTACGACGTCCACGGCCAGGTCCTGCGCTCGACGCTGGGCGCGCAGCCGTACCGGGTGTGGACGAGCGCGCTGTACGACGAGTCGAGCGGGGAGTTGACCGAACAGTCGGTCCACCGCGAGAAGTCGGACGACAAGGCGATCGTCGCCGGAAACCTGGTGTCGAGGCGGACCTACGCCTACGACCCCTCGGGCAACGTTACTTCGATCCGCGAGAACGCCGAGGGCAAGGCCGCCGAGCGCCAGTGCTTCACGTACGACCCGCTGGGCCAGCTCAAGACGGCGTGGACTTCAGGTGATTTGTTGTCCTGCGTGGGCCCGAAGAAGTCCGACGGTTCTTTGAACGTGGCGGCGGGTGCGGACAGTTCGGGTTACTGGCAGGAGTACGAGTACGACCTCGTCGGCAACCGCACGAAGCTGACGGAGAAGAACCTCGCGGGTTCGGCGGAGCTGGACGCGGTCACGTCGTACACGTACGGCAAGACGGACGGCAGCCAGCCGCACACGCTCACGAAGGTCGCGAAGAAGTACCGCGCCGCTGCTGGTGGGCCGGAGGTCACGGCCGAGGCGGAGCGCCTGTACGAACTCACCGGCGAGACCAAGTCGATCACGTCCGTCCAGAACGGTGACAAGCAGGAGCTGGCCTGGACGTACGACGGCAAGGTCGAGCGGATCACGGGTGCGGGGACGCGGGGTCGCACGCCTTATGTGGGGCTCGCGGACAAGTGCGTGGACCTCAAGGGCAGCGTCACGACCGCCGGTCAGCCGATCCAGCTGTACTCCTGCAACGGCACGCCGGCGCAGCGCTGGAGCTTCGCGGTGGCCGCTGGGCAGGCGGATCCGAATCGGGGGACGTTCAGGATCTACGACGACTGGTGTGCTCAGCCTGCGGGTAGTGCGGCGGGGGCGGCGGTCCAGCTCCAGAAGTGCGTGACGGGAGCTTCTGCTGTTTCGCAGGAGGTGCGGCGGACGACTGCCGGTCAACTCGTGCACGTGGCTTCGGGGTTGTGCTTCGCGGTGAAGGACGCTTCGTCGGCGAACTCGGCGTTGATCGTGCTGGCCGCGTGTGACGCGTCTCGTGCGGAGCAGCAGTGGGCGGCGCAGGACGATACGCGGTACGTCTACGGTCCCGACGGCTCGCAGCTTCTTGCCGTCAAGGGGAAGCAGGCGACGCTGTTCCTGGGTGACACCGAGGTGACCGTCGCGGCGGGTGGGGCGCTGGTCAACTCGCAGCGGACGTATTCGGCGCCGGGTGGCGCGGTGATGCGGTACGCGCAGGGGGCGAGCACGGAGTTCCTTGTCGCGCTGGCCGGGGATCATCAGGGCAGTACGTATGTCGAGGTGGGTCTCGACGGGTCGATGCCGGTGCGGGTGCGCAAGCAGGACCCGTTCGGCAACCAGCGGGGCACCGGGACGGTGGGGGTCGACTTCCAGTCGAACAAGGGGTTCCTGGGGGCGGATCGGGATGATGCGTCGGGGTTCCAGCCGCTGGGTGCGCGGTTGTACGACCCGGTGGTGGGGCGGTTCCTCTCGGCGGACCCGGTCCTTGACCTGAACGATGTGTTGCAGTCCAACGGGTACTCGTACGCGCACAACAACCCGGTGACGATGTCGGATCCGACGGGGTTGTCGATCAGCTTGACGGCGTCGGAGCGGGCGGCTGCGCTGGCGGGGGCGGGGTTGTCGCTGGCCCAAGTCGCACAGGCGCAGGCGATGATGGGGAAGTCGCTGACGTCGGTGATTCTGTCGGTGGCGTGGGAGACGCTGAAGGACTTCATCGGGATCAATGACGCGATGGCGTGCTTCGGCGGGGACATGTGGTCGTGCGCGGGCATGGTCATCGGAGCCATCCCGTGGTTCAAGGCCGGCAAGATCCCGGGGGTCCTCAAGGCCGTCAATCGGACGATCAAGGCGATCGAGTCGTTCAAGGCGGCGAAGAAGGCTGCCGAGTTGGTGTTGAAGGCGGCGAAGGCTGCCGAGACGGCCGCGTTGAATGCCAAGAAGGCGGCGATCGAGAAGGCGAAACGGGAGGC
Source organism: Streptomyces saintjeani (assembly GCF_055409605.1). Taxonomy (NCBI): domain Bacteria; kingdom Bacillati; phylum Actinomycetota; class Actinomycetes; order Kitasatosporales; family Streptomycetaceae; genus Streptomyces; species Streptomyces saintjeani. The sequence goes on from NZ_CP189624.1 coordinate 6,360,969, forward strand.
TGCGCAGCGGGCGAAGAAGAAGGCTGCGGAACAGGCGAAACGTACGGCTGACGCGGCTGCGGCGCAGAAGAAGAAGACCGGGAATCCGGTCCAGAAGCAGGCCCAGGCGAAGGCTGCGCCGAAGGTTTCCACGGCGAAGAATGCCGGTGGGGGCTCCAAGCCTGGCGGTTCCAAGCCCGGCGGCAACGCTGGAGGATCCTCGCGCTCCGGTGGCGGGTCGAGTGGGGGTGGGGGTTCCGGCAAGGCCGAGAGCGGCGGTTCCTGCTCGATCAGCAACAGTTTCGTCCCCGGCACCAAGGTCCTGATGGCCGACGGTTCGACCAAACCGATCGAGAAGGTCAAGGCGGGTGACAAGGTCATCGCCACCGACCCGAAGTCGGGTGAGACCCGCGTCGAGACGGTCACCGCCGAGATCAAGGGGGAGGGGCTCAAGCACCTGGTCAAGGTGACGATCGACGTCGACGGGGAGAAGGGCACCAAGACGGCCTCCGTGACCGCGACCGACGGGCATCCGTTCTGGGTTCCTGAACTGCGGGAGTGGGTCGACGCCACCGACCTGAAGGCCGGACAATGGCTGCGAACTGGGGCGGGCACGCTCGTCCAGATCGCTGCGGTGGAACGGTGGACCAGCACGGGCGCGACGGTCCACAATCTGACCGTCGGCGATGCTCACACGTATTATGTGCTGGCAGGCGGCACGCCGATTCTGGTCCACAATTCCAGCGGGTGCGGTCCGGATAATCAAACGTTTGCGACACGGTCTGAAGCGAAGGCGGCGGCGTACAGTCGGGCGGGAATTTCATCTGATGCAGTTCCGGATGCGGTATGGACAGTTGGCGACGATGTGACCCAGCGCGGAATGCCTGGCTATAGATTTGATTCAAATCCGGGTGCGCATGGAGTCTATGAGCAGTTCGAATCAGAGGATGGTTCCCGCCTGATCGCCGAGCACACTAATGATCCGAATGCGCCGTTCTCTCACTTCCATGCAGGACAGCCGAAGATTGACTCGACTCGTGAAGGTGTGAATTTTGGCTGGGATATGACCTCTGAATTTGAGCGATATTCCCCGGTGGGAGGTTCGCATCACATGTACTACGAATCGATCGGGTGAGTATTTTGGATCTCGAAGCGCGCAGGTCCTTGCTGGAGTCGGCGGGTCTTGCCGTCCTAGACAGTGCATGGTCGGGAGAAGTCCCGGAACCCATGAAGGCGTGGCGTCCAATTGTCAGCGGTGGGGCTGAGCCCGCAGCTCGGATTCGCGTACTAGAGGCGAATTTTCATCTTTCCGAGGTGCAGGACCAATGGGTGAGGATTTCCGACGAAATTGGACTCTTTGGGGGGCAAGGTGACTTTCTCATCAGTGTGGCTGGTGCGGGGGCCGTGAATGCCCCATGGGCTCGCGTCCGGCGCACCTGTTCGATGAGATTGGCTCAGCTCCTTGGTTCCATTGAAGGAGAGCCGGAGTTTGTTGCAATGTCCCTCGATGGTCGCGTTTCATGCGGAGTGACAACTGAGGAATATGAGGTCTGGATTGTTACGACGCTGATCGATTAAGCGTCATCAGGCCACACCCCCAGAGGCCCCACCAGATTTATTTCTGGTGGGGCCTCTGGGGGTGTCTGCTGTCAAGGGCGAGCAGGCGACGCTGTATTGGCTGTGTGTATTTCGAGGCTGGCGGCGGCGAAGTCGGCCAGGTCGCGCTTGACCAATGATCAGATGCCGTCCTGCGGGTTGAGGTCAGAAGCGTACGGCGGCAGCTGGGACACCGTCAGCCACTCCTCGTACGCGTACATGTCGCCCCCAGACTGCTCCAGCCAGCGCATGAATGCCGAACACGCAGTGCGTGACAGTGAGTTGAACTGCCGGAACCTTGCTGTGCCAAACAGGCTGCCGTGCTATCGCAACTCGGTACCGCTTGCTCGTACCAGAGGTTGCGACGGCCTCGGCTTTACTGCCGGGAGAGCGTGGCCGGGTCGATCTCGATGGGGAACGGTGTGTTCAGGTGGGTTGTCGCGCCGGCCAGGGCTGTTGTCCGTTCCACGTACCGGCCGCCTTCCAGTTCGTAGACCGCGAGCATCGGGGCCGGGTCGAACTCCAGACGCCAGAAGTGCGGGATCGCGGCCTCCGCGTACAGCAGGGGTTTGATCTTGCGGTCCATGGTGCGATTGCCGGGGGAGACGAGTTCGACGACGAGCTGGACCGCGTCGACGTCGACGGTGACGGGGTCGTCGGCGGTCGCGCCCGCGTCGGCTAGGACCAGGTCGGGTACGACCAACCCGGACGGCAGGACGACGTTGACACCTGCCAGGGTCTCTACCGGCGCGCCGACGGCTCTGGCGGCTGTGTCGAGAACGACGTGGAGACGGAACGAGGCCCGCTGGTGGCGGATGCCGGGCGCGGGGGACGTTACGAGGGATTCCCCCAGCAGCTCGTAACGGACGGTGCGATCTTCGGGCAGAGCCAGGACGTCGGCGACGGTCCAGGGTCCGGTGTGGTCGATGGCAACGCCCATTCCCTTTCACCTCCTCGTCCGACCGGGAGTCCTGGGTGTGACCCCGACAGGCGGTATACGGCCAGCATACGGACGTCTTCACTCGACGACACCGGGTTCGTCGGTGCGGGTGAGTTACCGGACATGCTCCGACTTGACGGCGTTCACGAAGGTCAGCCAGGAGTGGGTGGGGAAGACGAAGGCTCCGTGGGAGGGGGCCTTCGAATCGCGGACCGCGACCTCGCCGGCGGGGAGGGGGAGGTACTCGACGCAGTCGGCGCCGCCTCCGTTGCTGTAGCTGCTCTTCGTCCAGCCGCCTGCCGGGAGGTTCTTGCGGATCATCGTCTTCCTCTAGCTTCTCTCGAAGTCCCGCATCGCGAGCCTGATCAAGTCAGTGGTCTGCCGTGACGATAGGGCGGCTGCGCGAATCTCGTCAAAGAACTTGCGATGCCCCGTGACGTCAGCAGCGTCTTGCATGAAGAGGGCCTTGGTAGGGGTGTCGATCTCCACGACGTCCAAGGTGGTGGCGTCCTCGTTGATGAGGATTCTGAAGGACCCTTCGAGCCCAGCGTAGACCGCCTGATCGAGTGGTACGACCTGGATGGTCACGTGAGGTTTCCGCGTCAACTCAAGCAGGTGACTTAGCTGCTTCACCATGGCTTCGGGGCCGCCGACCGGCCTGCGTACGACCCCCTCGTCAAGGATGAACACCGCCTGCGGTGGCTCCTCTTGCTCGAAGACTCCCTGCCGCGCCATCCGGAGTCCGACGTAGTGCTCTACCTCCTCAGGGCTACGCCACGGTTCAAGCCCCTGGATCATGGCGTAGGCGTACTCAGGTGTCTGGAGTAGGCCCGGCGTGTACATGGCCGCGAACTCCTCGATGCGCGTGCACTCCGACTCCAGAGCCACGATCTCGCGCAGGTTCACGCCGAGGTTGTACTCCGGGAAGTACTGCCGCTGACCGCTCTCCCGGAGCAGCGTGAGCAGGTCCATGCGGACCCTCTCGTCCTTCACGCCGTACAGGTCGAGCAGGGCCTGGAGCTCCAGACGGCGGAGTCGGAGCTTACCCGTCTCCATCTTGGAGATCTTGCTCTGCTGGCCGTCGATCTCGGCGGCGGCCTCTTTCTGGCCGATGCCCGCGGCCTCGCGCAGCCGCTTCATGTCGGCTCCGAGCTTGCGCTGCCTGAGCGTCGGGCCTTGCCTGCTGGTCACATCTCCTCCTTGAGCGGGACCAAGTCTGTCGTACGACGCAACTCGGGGAGAAGGTCACGCCTGTTGCGGCATATGCCAGAGTCCCGTGAGTGTTTAGCTCGTTCGGATTTATTCCTCTAAGTATGTTGCGAGCAGGCAAGTGGCTAGCTCACTCTGGTGCCCAGTCAGTCAAGTCTTGCCCGTCAGCATCAAGCTACTGGACCTGGGCCGACCTTGGCTGCCGAACCCCCCAACTGGAGGCGGCATGGCACAACACGCCCAACAGGTGCACCACGAGTTCCGGTTGCCCCTGTTCGTCGAACCGGAGGAGCTGCGCTGGGTACGCAGGGTGGTCGGAACTCACGTTCGAGCATGGGGACTTGACGCCGTCGTGGACGACACGCTCGAAGTCGTCACCGAGCTGCTGACCAACGTCCACCGATACGCCGGCGGCCTCGCCCTCCTCGTACTGCACGTCACCGCCCACGAGTTGCGCGTCACCGTCAGCAACCGCTCCCGCGCGCTCCCCGTTGTGAGGGAGCCGGACTGGGAGGCGCAGTCGGGGCGGGGGATGCTACTCGTCGCGGCGCTGACGGACTGGTTGCGGGCGGAGTTGACGCCGACGGGCAAGGATGTGTGCTGCGGGCTGGGCGCCGGGAGGAGGGCGACGTCGTGATCGTCCCGTACATCACCTGCCGCGCAGGCGAGGACCCCGTCAAGCGCAAGGCGCTGTGCGGAAGTTGGGGCCCGGACGGCCGCCCCCGGCTCGCCTACCGCACCGAACTCCCCGGCGACAGAGACCTGCACGACGTCCTGTGGGCCCGCTGCCCGCAGAAACGCGGACCCGACGGCCTCCCCACCGGCGAACCCCGATGGCGAGACGTCCACCCGACCCGCCAACGCGAGTGCATGCAACGCCTGTTGTGCCAGGTCTGCGCCCAACCCGCCCGCACGAAAAGGGGGTTCACCTTCCTGGTCGCTCCCGGCGAACTACGCCCGCACGAAACCACCCTCCTCACCACCCAACCCCCGGTCTGCCGCAGGCACGTCCGCACCGCCGCCGCCCTATGCCCCTACCTCCGCGACGACCCGACGGTCCTCCTCGTCCCCGCGCCCCGCCTCCACGGCGTGGTCGGCGCCCTCTACGAACACACCGGCCATCACGTCCGCCCCGCCCCGGCCGACATCGGCTTCCTTCCGTACGGCCACGCCTGCCTGCGCTGGTATCTCGCGTCACAGATGGTCCGCAGACTTCACTCGTTCGAGACCGTCGACTTGAAGCGGTTCGCCGACAACCGGGAGAGCGGCGAGGCGTGACCCGCTCGCGCGGCGCGCGCCGAGCCCGGCCGGCACACCACTCCGTCCCCATGCCCGGCGCCCTCGACGGCTACGTGACCCCCGACCTCACCAGTGGTATGCGGCGGCGGGCGTTCCCCTGCTGTTGCGGATCGCCCCCCGGACGGGCACGTTGTCCCTGTTCGGCAGACCGGGGGAGGGCCAGTACGACAGCGCGCACCAGGGCAAATACGGCGAGGAAGTACCCCTGCCCGCCCCGGCCGCCCTCGCGATGTACGGGACCAGGCCGCGCGCCTGACCGCGACACCCCGAGCGATTCCTGAGCCACGCGGCGCCCTGCGCACCCCCTCTGTCCAGCCCTTTCGCAAACCCTCGTACAAACCCTGTTGACGACGTCTATGTTACCGGTAACATCATCGGCCGTCGGAGGTTTTGAGAGCCGCTCACGATGATGTGGGCCGTCCCCGGGAGGCTGCGTGCCCGATCCGCGTCCTCAGGGTTCTGCCTGCTCTCCGTCCCGTACCCCCCTCTCCGGAAGGACCCCCATGTCCGCCCTGACCACCACCCCTACGTCTTTCGAGCTCAACGGCGAGCCCTTCCGGATCATCTCCGGGGCGCTGCACTACTTCCGGGTGCACCCGGACCAGTGGGCGGACCGCCTGCGCAAGGCGAGGCTGATGGGGCTCAACACCGTTGAGACGTACGTGCCTTGGAACCTGCACCAGCCGGAACCGGGGACGCTGGTGCTGGACGGCCTGCTGGACCTGCCACGGTTCCTGCGGCTCGCGCAGGCCGAAGGGCTGAAGGTCCTGCTGCGGCCCGGCCCCTACATCTGCGCGGAGTGGGACGGCGGCGGCCTCCCGCACTGGCTCATGTCGGAGTCGGGCGTCCAACTCCGCAGCAGCGACCCGAAGTTCACGGCGATCATCGACCGCTACCTCGACCTCCTCCTGCCCCCGCTGCTCCCGCACATGGCCGCGTCCGGCGGCCCGGTGATCGCGGTGCAGGTGGAGAACGAGTACGGCGCGTACGGCAGTGACGCCGAGTACCTCAAGTACCTTGTGGAGGCGTTCCGTTCACGCGGCATCGAGGAACTCCTGTTCACCTGCGACCAGGTGAACCCCGAACACCAGCAGGCCGGCAGTATCCCCGGCGTCCTGTCCACCGGGACCTTCGGCGGAAAGATCGACACCGCGCTGGCGACACTGAGGGCGCACCAGCCCGAAGGCCCCCTGATGTGCGCCGAGTTCTGGATCGGCTGGTTCGACCACTGGGGCGGCCCGCACCACACCCGGGACACCGCGGACGTCGCCGCCGACCTGGACAAACTCCTCGCGGCCGGCGCCTCCGTGAACATCTACATGTTCCACGGCGGCACCAACTTCGGCCTCACGAACGGCGCCAACCACCACCACACGTACGCCCCCACGGTCACGTCGTACGACTACGACGCACCCCTCACCGAGAACGGCGACCCGGGCCCGAAGTACCACGCGTTCCGCGAGGTCATCGCCAAGTACGCACCGGTACCGGAGGAGTTGCCCGCCCCCTCGGCCAAACTGCCCGTCACCGAGGTCGAGTTGACCGAACGAGCCCCGCTGCTGCCGTACCTGTCCGAACTGTCGGGCCGGACCGTCCGCACCGAAACCCCCATCACCGCCGATGAGTTGGGGATGCGGGCCGGATACGTCCTGTACCGCAGCAGCCTGCCGAAGAACGGCCTCGGCGTGCTGCGCTTCGAGGGCGGCGTGGGGGACAGGGCACAGGTGTACGTCGACGGCGCGCCGGTCGGCGTGCTGGAGAACGAGCGCCGCGAGACCAGCCTCCCGGTCCAAGTGCACCGCAGGGGCGCCGTGTTGGAGGTGCTCGTGGAGAACATGGGCCGCGTCAACTACGGCCCCAAGATCGGCGCCCCCAAGGGCCTGCTCGGCCCGGTCACGTTCGACGGCATGCCGGTCACGGGCTGGGAGTGCCGCCCGCTCCCGATGGACGCCCCCCTCGGCGCCGCGCTGTACGCCGACGCGGAGACCGAGGCGTGCGCCGAACCCGCCTTCCACCGGGGGACGTTCGAGGTCACCGACCCCGCCGACACGTTCCTCTCGCTGCCGGGGTGGACGAAGGGCCAGGCGTGGATCAACGGCTTCTCGCTCGGCCGGTACTGGAACCGGGGCCCTCAGCAGACCCTCTACGTCCCGGGCCCTGTCCTGCGCCCCGGCGCCAACACGCTGATCGTGCTGGAACTCCAGGCGAACACGACGAACCGCGCGCACCTCGTAGACGTGCCCGACCTGGGCCCGAAGGGGCAGTGAGGCCAGTGACCCACCACCTGCACCTCCCGCCCCCGCCCACCCCACCCCGCACCGGCCACCTCCCCTTCTCCGACGCCCCCGGCGTCCCCGACCCCATCGAGGTCACCAGCCGCTGGCTCACCCGGGGCGGCGAACCCTGGTTCCCGGTCTCGGGCGAGTTCCACTACTCCCGCTACCCGAACGCCGGTTGGGAGGAGGAACTCCTCAAGATGAAGGCGGCGGGAGTCACCGCCGTCGCCTCGTACGTCATCTGGATCCACCACCAGCCGACCGAAGCCGCCCCTCGCTTCGACGGCGACCTCGACCTCCGCCGCTTCGCCGAACTCTGCGCCCGCCACGGCCTCGACTTCATCCCCCGCGTCGGCCCTTGGTCCCACGCGGAGGTACGAGGCGGCGGCCTCCCCGACTGGGTCCTGGCCCGCACGGACGCCACCCGCACGGACGACCCGGCGTATCTCGCCGCCGTACAGCCCTGGTTCGAGGCGATAGCGGCCCAACTCGACGGCTTGCAAAGGGCGTCGGGCGGCCCGATCGTCGCGATCCAGATCGAGAACGAGCTGTACGACCAGCCGGGCCACCTGCTCACCCTCAAACGGATGGCCCAACAGGCGGGCATGGACGCTCCGTTGTGGACGTCCACCGCCTGGGGCGGAGTCCAGCTCCCCGGGGACGAACTGATGCCGCTCTACGGCGGCTACCCCGAGACCTTCTGGACCGAGGCCGACGGCGGCTGGCCCGACACCTGCCGCAAGCACTTCTTCTTCACGCACCAGCGGGACGACGAGGACATCGGCGCGGACCTGCGCCCGACGACTGTGCGGGGCGTCGACTCGTCCGTGTACGCCGAGCGATTCCCGTGGGCCACCTGCGAGTTGGGCGGAGGAATGGCCGTCGCGTATCACCGCCGCCCGCGCGTCGACGCCGCCGACATCGGGTCCCTCGGCCTCACGAAGATCGGCTGCGGTTCCGTCTGGCAGGGCTACTACATGTTCCACGGCGGGACCAACCCGGGCCCCGGCCTCCAGGAGTCCCACGCCACCGGGTACCCCAACGACTTCCCCACCCTGACCTACGACTTCCAGGCACCGCTGGGGGAGTACGGCCAGTACCGCGACTCGTACGACGAACTCCGGCTCCAGCACCTGCTGTTGGCGGAGTTCGGGGAGCGCATCGCGCCGATGGAGTCGGTGCTTCCGCTGGAGGCGCCGACGGGGCAGCACGACATGGAGACGCTGCGGTGGGCCGTACGGACCGACGGGGAGTCCGGGTTCCTCTTCGTCAACAACCACCAGCCGCACGGGGAGTTGGCGGAGCATCCCGGCACGACGTTCACCGTCGGCGGGCTGACCTTCCCGAATGAGCCCTTCACGGTTCCCCAAGGTGCCTATTTCTGCTGGCCGTTCAGGATGGAGTTCGGCGGGCTGCGCGTCGAGTGGGCCACGGCTCAGCCCGTGTGCACGGTCCAGGACGGCGCCCGTACGGTCCTAGTGCTGGCCGCGACCGAGGGGGTGCCGGTCGAAGTCGCGCTCGGCGGGGGCGTCGCGGTGAACGCCATGCCGGAAGGAGCCGCAGTCGGACCGGCGTTCGACGACGGGAGCGGCGTACTGATCACCGGCATCCGGCCCGGCACCGGCGCGTGGATCGAGGCGGAGAACCTCGACGAGGAGCTGATCGCCTTCCTCGTCCTCGACGCCGCCACCGCCCGCACCGCCTACAAGGGCTTCGCCTGGGGCGCCGAGCGGCTGATCCTCTCCGCCGAGGGCGTCGTCCTCGACCAGTACCGCGCCGAGGTCCGGCTGCACGGCCGTACCCCGCACAGCGCGGACACCGTCTCCTTCGCCGTCCTCCCTGCACCGGACCGGCTCCCGAAGGCGGAGGCGCTGAGCGAGACGCGGGACGGGGTACTAACGCGGTACACCCTGTCCGATGCCGATGCCGATGCCGATGCCGATGCCGGTGACCCGGCCCCCGTACCGGCCGTCGACCTCGTACGCCCTGCGGATGACCCGCCCCCACCCACGACCGGCGTACTCCAGCGGGCCAGTGCCCCCGGCGACGAGTGGTACGACCGGTCCGCCGCCGAGTACCGCGTACGCGTCCCCGCGCACGACCGGCACGGCGTCCTACGGCTCCACTGGCACGGCGACGTGGCCCGGGCGTACGTGGGGGAGCGGCTCGTCGCCGACCAGTTCTCCTCCGGCAGGCCCTGGGACATCGGACTGGAGCTGATACCTGAGGGTGAGGAGCTGACGGTACGGGTACTGGCGTCCGACCCGTCCGCGCGGGTGTACCTGCCGGTGGAGCGGGAGGAGGGCGCCGGGATCCGGGGCGCTGAGATCGTCACGGCGAGGGTCTGGACGGTGGGCTGAGAGGCCGGCGCCGTCTCCGGGAGACCCGAGGCGTACCCGCGTACTACTTCAGAGCTACTTCCGGCAGACCCGTACGGCCCGTAGTACCTGAGAGCTACGGGCCGTACAGCCCCTGCAACCCGTAGTACTCCAGAGCCACCCCTCCACCCACCCCCGTCCTATCCTGTGAATCCGTCGGCCACCCCAGCGCCGGCGACCCCAGGCCCCGGAATCGAGCGGGCCGGGGGACGGCCGAGGGAAGAAGCACCCACCATGACGAGAGGCGCTGCCGGGAACCCGGGGACGAAGGGAGGCGGGCGCAGCCGGCGGAACTTCGCGGGGAACCGGCCGGTGATGGAGGACGTCGCGCGGCTCGCCGGGGTCAGCAAGCAGACCGTGTCGCGGGTGCTGAACGAGAACCCGGCGGTCAGGGCGGAGACCCGCGAGGCGGTGCGCGCGGCGATGCGGACCCTCGGCTACCGGCCCAGCCGCAGCGCCCGCTCGCTCGCCAGCGGCCGTACCCGCATGCTCGGCGTGATCTCCTTCGACGCCGCCCGCTACGGCCCCGCCTCCACCCTCACCGCCGTCAACACCGCTGCGCAGGAAGCCGGTTACCTCGTCAGCTCCATCGCGCTCGACACCGCCGACCCCGACACGGTCGTCGAGGCGGTCGAGCGGCTCTCGGCGGAGGGCGCGGACGGCATGATCGCGATCGCCCCCCAGCTGTGGATGGCCGCCGCCCTCGCACAGGCGCGCCTCGACATGCCGCTCGTCATCATGGACAACGACCTCGGCGACGGCACCCCCATGATCACCGCCGACGCGCACACCGGCGCCCGCAAGGCCACCGAGTACCTCCTCTCCCTCGGCCACCCCACCGTCCACCACGTCGCCGGCCCCACCGGCTGGACCTCCGCGAGCCGCCGCGCGGAGAGCTGGGAGGCCGCCCTCAAGGCGGCCGGCGCCCCCGTCCCCGAGCCGCTCGTCGGCGACTGGAGCGCGGACTCCGGGTACGACCTCGGCCGGCAGCTCGCCAAGAACCCCGAGGTCACCGCCGTCTTCGCGTCCAACGACCAGATGGCGCTCGGTATCCTGCGCGCCCTGCACGAGGCGGGCCGCCGCGTCCCCGAGGACGTCAGCATCGTCGGGTACGACGACGTCCCCGAGGCCGCGCACTACCTCCCGCCGCTCACCACGATCCGTACGGACTTCCAGGAGATCGGCACCCGCTCCCTGCACGCCCTCCTCCACCGCATCGAGGCGGGCCCTACCCCTGAGGTACCCCCGTCCGTAGTACCGGTGGACCTGATCGTCCGCGAGAGCACGGCCCCGTACCGACGCTGAGGAGAGGGCACCAGGGTCACGCTGAGTAGTCCTTCAGGGTTAACCGGGTACGACCCGCGTAGGCACCGAACAACCCCTAGACTCCTTACGGCCGTTGATCCGTACTCCGCACCGGAAGGCACCGACATGCGCCGCACCGCGATCAGCACGACCGTCCTCGCCCTCACCCTCCTCGCCGCCCCGGCGACCGCTACCGCACAGGCCCAGCCCCAGCACGCCGGCACGAACGCGCCGGTCAAGGTCACCCTGACCGTGCAGGGCCCCGACGGCCTCCTCTTCAAGGGCAAGGTCAGGACGAAGGGCCACGACGTCACCCCCGCCACGGGCGGCACCCACCGGTGCGACGGCACGAACGCGGGCGCCCACCCCTCCCCGGTGCCCACCCCGACGGCGGCCCTGGACGACGCGGCCCGCGCCAACGGCTTCACCTGGGACGGCACTTGGTACGCCTCGTTCGACGACTACTTCGTGGAGAGCATCAAGAACGTCAAGAGCGACGCCACCGCCTACTGGAACATCTCCGTCAACGGCACCTCGACCCCCGTCGGCGGCTGCCAGTTCAAGCTGAACGCCGGGGACGCGGTGGCGTTCACCTGGACCACTCTCTGAACTCCCGCACCGGGAACGACTCGGGAAGCCACGGGGAACGTCCTGCGGCACCATCGGTGACATCCCGGCAGCGGGACGAACGCCGACGACACTGGGGGACAGCGATGCGCACGAGCACTCCGCGGAACAAGGCGGCCATGACGGCCGTGACCGGCCTGGCGGCCCTCGCCATCGGAGCGCTCGCCGTCACGCACCCCGCCCACACCGTCCGCGCGGACGACCGGGGGCCGGGCTTCACCGGCCCGGTCGTCCTCGCCGACGACCGGGGCCCCGGCAGCGTGCGGTACTGACACGAACGGTCGCTACAGGACCGCGAGTTGCCGGTAGCAAAGAGGGGGCGGGCTGTCCGAGAGGGACGGCCCGCCTTCGTCGTCCGTACGCCCCTCACATCCCCCGCCCCACCTCCCAAACCCCCATCGCGTCGAACAACTCCCCAGCCGCAGCCCGGTGTTCCGCCGCCGCCTCCAGATCCCCGAGCGCCGCCATCACCTCTCCCATCCCCGCCGCGGCCCGAGCCGTCTCGATCCGGTACCCCAGCGTCGACGCGAGCTGATGCGCCCGTCGGTGCAGCTCCAACGCCCGCTCGGGCTCCCCCTGGAGCCGCCGCACCACCCCCACCACGTTGGCAACAGCCGCCCGCCGCAGGGACGTTCCCCGCGAGGACACCAACTCCAGGGCCTGCTCGGCGAATTCGCGTGCCTCCCGCTCCTGCCCCCGCCGCTGGCACAGCAACGCCCAGTGCGCGTGCACCAGCGCGACGTTCCCCGGCTGGAGACTCTCGTCGCACAGTTCGAGCGCCTGCGCGAGACACACCCGCCCCCGCTCGGACTCCCCGAGCCCGAGATGGGCCAGCGCCAGCCAGGTCAACGAAGTGATCTCGTTGCCCCGTTCACCGAGCCGCCGGTTCAACTCCGTGGCCCGCGCGGCGAGTACGGCGGCCTCCGCGTACCGCCCGCTCCAGGTCAGCACGGAACTCAGGTTGGCCAGCGCCTCCGCCTCCATCCGCGCCGACCCCGACTCCCGGTGCAGCGCGATCCCTTGCTCCAGATAGGCGCGGGCCCGCTCGAAGTTCCCGAGCGCGCTGTGCAGCAGCCCGAGCACATCGAGACAGAACGCCTCGGTCGCCCGGTCTCCCCCCTCCAGCCCGAGCGCCTCCCCGGCAGCCTCGATCCCGTCCTGGAACGCCCCCAGCCACCAGTGCGCGATGCCCAGATTCCCGAGGCTCACCCGCAGCAGCAACGGATCCCCGAGCACCCGCGCCGACGCCACCGCACCCCGCGCGGCAGCCCCGAACTCCTCATGCCGGCCAAGGAGGTTGAGACAGAACATGAGATTCCGGCTCAGCACGACGGTGTCCCGGTGCAGCCCCGCGACCCCCGCCCGCTCCACCACCGCCCGCAACGCGTCGTGCTCCCGCCGGAACCACCCGAGCGCCTGCTCGGCCGTCACGAACTCCGGTACCCGCCAGGCCGGTTGATCGGCGTCCGCCTCGTACCGCGTCCGCCCCGGGAACAGCGCGTCGCAGGCCGCCTCGGTCGCGGCCACGTAGTACGACACGAGCCGCCGCAGCGCCCCGGCGCTGTCGTCCTCGTCGCCGCGCAACCCCAACGCGTAGGTGCGCACGAGGTCGTGGAAGCTGTAGAGCCCCATCTCCGGCTGGTCCAGGAGGTGGATGTCGAGGAGGTGCTCCAGGACGTCCTCGGCCGTACGGACACAGCCGTCGAGCAGCGCGGCGACGGAGTGCACGTCGAGCGTGGACCCGGGATGCTCGGCGAGCAGCCGGAACGCGGCCCGCCGGGGCTCCTCCATCGCCTGGTACGACAGCCGGAGCGTGGCCTCCACGCTCCGCTCGCCGGTGCTGAGTTCGTTCAGCCGGCGCGTCTCGTCGGCGAGCCGGTCGACGAGGTACTGGAGGGTCCAGCGGGGCCGGTTGCGCAGCCGGGCGGCGGTGATCCGCAGCGCCAGCGGCAGCCCCCCGCACAGCTTCACGAGCTGCTCGGCGGCCTCGGCCTCGGCGGCGACGCGGTCCGCGCCGAGCGTGCGCTCCAGGAGGGCGGTGCTGTCGGCGGGGGAGAGGAGTTCGAGGGAGAGCCACTCGGCGCCGTCCAGGTCGAGCATCCGCATCCGGCTCGTGAGCAGGACCAGACACCCCTCGGACGCGGGCAGCAGCGGGCGGATCTGCGCGGCGTCCACCGCGTTGTCGAGGACCAGCAACAGGCGCCGCTTCGCGGAGAGTTGCTGCCAGAGAGCGAGCCTGCGCTCGATGCCCTCGGGCATCCGGTCGTCCGGTACGCCCAGGCTGCGCAGCAGCGAGTCGACGACCGGACCGGCCTCCTGCGGCTTCTCGCCGGGACTGAACCCCCGCAGATCGACGAAGAGTTGGCCGTCCGGGTACTCCTCGGCGAGCCGGTGCGCGGTGTGCACGGCGAGCGCGGTCTTGCCGCTGCCGCCCATGCCGTCCACCCCGACGAGCCGGGCCGCTCCCCGGCCCGGGGTCCGTCCGGCGGTGACGATCCGCTCCAACTCGGCCTGCCTGCCCGTGAAGTCGGGGAGGTCGTACGGCAACGTCCTTGGCGCGTCGGCCGGTTTGGAGTCCGGAGCCGGACCGACGGCCACCGCACCGGCCGGCGACGACCCGGGCGCCGCGCCGGATGCCGTCGAACCAGCCGCCGCCGTACCGTTCAACGCCCTGCGGACCGTCGGCGAACGCGGTGCCACCTCCGGACTGTCGCGCAGGATCGCCTCGTACAGCCGCGTCAGTTCCGCCCCCGGATCGATGCCCAGCTCCTCGACGAGCAGCTCCCGCACCCGCGCGAACTCCTCCAGCGCCTCCGCCTGCCGCCCCGACCGGTACAGCGCCAGCATCAACTGGCCTCGCAGCGCCTCCCGCAGAGGATGCGAGGCGATCAACTCGCGTAGAGAACCGACGAGTTCACCCGCCTCGCCGAGTTCGAGCCGCAGCTCGTGGTACTGCTCGGCGACGGCCATGTGCCGTTCCTCCAGGGCGGCGGAGGCGGCGGCCAGCAGCGCCCCGCCCGCACCCGCGAGGACCGGACCCCGCCACAGGTCGACGGCGGCCCGCAACTCCTCGATCGCCTCGGTGAGTTGCCCGGCCGCCGAGGCCTCGCGGGCCCGGCGCGTACGGTGGTTGAACTCGTGCAGGTCCAACTGGTCGTCGGCGAGGACGGCCCGGTAGCCGGTGCCGTCGGTGACGATCAGGTCCGCGCCGCCCGGAATCCGGGTGCGCAGCGCCGCAACCGCCTTGCGGACCTGGTGAGATGCGGTCTGCGGCGGTTCGTCGTCCCAGGCGGCGGCCACCAGCCGGGAGACCGGGACCATCCGGTCCGGTTCGAGCAGCAGGGTGACGAGCACCCGCTCCTGGGTGGGGCTGCCGAGTTTCAGCCGCCGGTCGCCGTGCCAACCCTCAAGCGAACCAAGGATGTTGAAGCGGACGTCTTCTGGTTTCCCATACGCCACGTACCCTCTCCCAGCCCCCGTGTTCCGCTCCGCTTCCGAGCGGAGAAGAACGGATTCATCTTAGTCCCGTGCCGGTGTTCCGTGCGATTGTCGGGCAGGGAGAGGCTGGTGCGGTTCAACTGGGTGGATACTTTGGGAGGTTCGGGCCCGAACCGGCACTCCCGGGCCGACCGTCCCACGGCCCGGGTGCCGGCTCCGTCACGGCGTCTCGGCCAGCCGGAACCCGATCGCGTAGATGGGCTTGTCGTACCACCCGTGCCGCCGGGTGCACCGCGTGAGATCCCCGTACCGAGTGAAACTCCCGCCCCGCGCGACCCGGTACGACCCCCGCGTCAGCAGCAGGTCGTCCGGCTCCGCCACGCCCCCGGGATACCCCGCGTAGTCGTCCGCGACGAACTCCTCGACGTTCCCGGCGACATCGTCGAGCCCGAACGGACTGCGCCCCGCCGGATAGATCCCCACCGGCGTCGTCCTGAGCGGCCCCGCCTCCACGGTGTTGGCGCACTCCGCCCGGAACCCCTCGCCCCACGGGTACTCCCGCCCGTCCCCGCCGGACGCCGCGTACTCCCACTCGGCCTCCGACGGCAGCCGCAGCCGCCGCCCGGTACGCCGCGACAGCCACGCCGCGTACGCGTCCCCGGCCTCGGCGGGCACCCCCCACACGGGATGGTTGGCCAACTCCCGTGGGAACACGCCGAATTGCCAGGACCCCGGCAGCCACCGCGCCTGCGTCTCCTCCAGGAACACCCGGTACTCGCCGTTCGTCACCGGATACCGGCCGATCCTGAACTCCGCGATGTCGACGTCGTGTTGAGGGGCCTCCTTGGCGATCCACTCCTCCAGCACCCCCACATGGGACCACCGCCGGGCCACCCCGGCGACCCGCTCCTCCGCCAGCCCGATGGTCACCTTCGCGGCCGGCACCTCCACCAACTCCGGCTCGAACACACGCAGGCGGGGATCACCGAGCAGGGCGAGCAGCGTCCCGGCCGCATACCTCCGCTCGTACGGCTCGTGCGCGGACCCCGCGACGACGGCGAGCGTCTGCGGCGACGCCGCCAGCAGCTCGCCGTCGAACTCCGGCTCGGGACCGCGCCGTACGAAGGACTCCGGGAGCCCCATCGCGGCGCGGTCGGCGAGTTCGTTCGGGTTCACGCCTCGGTCCCCGGAACCTCGTACACCTGCCCGTCGTACGAACCGGCAAGGAACACACCCGCGTCGGTGTCGTACGTCAGCGACGAGATCCCCGACGTCGTGGGGCGGCGGACGGCCGACCACGCGCGCGAGCCGGTGTCGAAGACCGCCACCAGACCGTTGTACGACCCCGTCGCCACGTACCGCCCGTCCGGCGAGGCCGTCACGCACTTGATGGAGTGGTCGTGGGGCGTGGAGTGCGAGGTCGCCGAGGCACCGTCCCACAGGCGCAGCACCAAGTCCCGGCTCACGCTGGCGAATCGGCCGCCCGGCAACCCCGCGCAGCCGTTGGCGATCCGGTCGTGCGCCGCGTCGGCCCGCGCGAGTTCGGAGAAGTCGGCCGTGGAGAACCAGGACGCGGCGGCGTCGGCGCACACCGAGAAGATCTGCCCGTCGGAGACGGCGACTCCCTTGACCGCACCCGCGTGCAGCGGAAGCGTCGCCTCGTGCTTGACGGCGCCGTCCGGCCCGACCGAGAACACCAGCCCTTCACCCGTGTACGCCCCGAGGACGACGTGCGGCACGCCGTCCCGCTCGAAGGCGGCGCCGCAGTTGAGCGGCGAGCGGTGCTGGTGGAGGACCTCACCCGTCAACGCGTCGAAGACCGTGCCCATTTGGCCGCCGCTGAACACCCGCCCGGCGACCGGCGTGAGGAAGTTGCACAGGCTGCCCGTCTCGGCGACCGGGACGCCGTCCCGGCGGAGGATTCCCGCGTCCCCGATGGTGAGCCGGGCCCCCTCGTGCACGGCGACCGCGTTCACGCCGTGCGTCGGCTCGACGTGGTCGAGGTCCCAACTCCCGCTGCCGATACGGTGGATGGCGTACGAAGAGCCGAACGTCGCGAAGACCAGGGTGTCTTCGTCGAGGAAGGCGCAGGAGCGGGGCCACACGTCGGCCGGGAAGGTCGACGCGGCGACCGGCCGCAGCCCGTCCGTCACGTCCCACACCCGCATCGTGCGGTCGTAGCTCAGGCTCACCATCCGCCCGTGCGCGGCGTCCAGGACGAGCCGCTTGATGCCGGCCTCGTGCGCGTGGTGCGTCGCCGTGCCCTCGCCGCGCAGCTCGACGATCTCACCCTCGTCGTTGCCCGCGAACACCGTGCCGTCCGGCGTCACCGCGAGCGTGTCCGTCTCGACGTCACCGAGGTCCGTGTCGGAGACCAGCCCGCCGGTCCCGATCGACCAGCGCTTGATCGTGCCGTCGTCACTGGACGACACCAACTCGTCGCTGCCGTACGCCCATTCGACCGAGATGACGTCGGCCGTGTGCCCGGTGAACGTGTGCAGGAGGACGCCCGAGAAGTCGTACACCCGCACCCGGTGGTCCCGCGACGCCGTCGCGATCAGCGGCTTGACCGGGTGGAACGCCGACATCTCGACGTCGTCCTCCTGGTCGGAGAGGACCGCGAGCAGCTTCAGGTCCGGCACCGACCACAGCCGGGCCGTGTAGTCGCTGGAGGAGGACACCAGGTGCCTGCCGTCGGGGCTGAACGACACCTGGTTGGCGAGGTGGTCGTGGACCGCGCGGGCCAGCGCCCGCCGCGTCGCCACGTCCCACAGGACGAGCTGGTTGTCGTAACCGGCGGTCGCCACGAACCTGCCGTCGTGGGCCGCGATTCCGCTGATCGGACCGTTGTGGCGGATCACAGGGCAGACACCTCCAGGGAGTTGGGGTTCGGTACGGGCAGGGTGTGGCCCGCGTGCCGGGCCTTCGCGTCGAGATAGCGGCCGTTCTCCCCGGTCAAGTACACGCCGGTGGGCACCCGTTCGACGACCTCGATGCCCAGCTCCGTCAACTGCTCGGCCTTGTCGGGGTTGTTGGAGAGCAGCCGGATACGGGTCAGGCCCAGCGCGCGCAGCATCTCGGCCGCCGCCGTGTAGTCGCGCTCGTCCTCGCCCCGGCCGAGCAGCCGGTTCGCCTCGAAGGTGTCGCTGCCGCGGTCCTGGAGGACGTACGCGTCGAGCTTGTTGTACAGGCCGATCCCGCGCCCCTCCTGGCGCAGGTACAGCACCGCTCCCCCTTCCCCGGCGACGAGTTGGAGCGCCTCCTCCAGCTGCGGGCCGCAGTCGCAGCGCGCCGAGCCGAAGACGTCACCGGTCAGGCACTCGCTGTGCAGCCGGACCAGGGGAACCGTGCCACGCGGCACCGGGACCACCACGGCCACGTGCTCCTGGTGGTCGGCGAGTTCGGTGAAGGTCACCAACTCGGCAGCGGTGCCGGCCCTGTTGAGGGTGACCTGGACCCGGGCGCGGATGCCCGGCGAGGTGTCGCGGGTGGCATCGCTGCTCAACCCCTTGTTGTTGCCGTCGCTCATGCCGGGACGGCCTCCTCTCGGGACGAGGTGTGCGGGGAAGGCGCCCACTGCCGCCAGGTCCGCCACAGCCAGAGCAGACCGGCGAGCTGTACGGCGCCGAAGGCGAGGAACACGGCGGAGGAGCCCAGGAGTTCGGCCAGCGCGGGCACCACGAGGGGACCGGCGAGGATCGGCAGCCCCAGCACCAGGTCGACGATCCCGCCGACCCGGCCCAGCGCGTCCGCCGGCACGAACTTGAACACCATCAGGTCGCTCGCCACGCTGAGCGCCGCCTGGAAACCGAACATCACGACCATCGCCGCGACGAACACATGCACCGACCCCGACGCCATCAGCAGCAGCGCCGCGCCCATGCCGACCGTCCCGACCAGAGTGATCGCCCGGAACGGGAACGTCTTGCGCTCGGAGACGAGGATCGTCCCGAGCACCCCGGCGATCCGCACCCCGACCAGCACCAGGCCCACCGCGCGCGGCGACAGGTCCCAGTCGTGCTGGAGGCGGAACAGCGACAGCGTCATGGTGCCGGTGGTGCCGACCACCAGCATCGGTACGAAGACGAGGATCGCGTGCAGCAGGACGGGCGCCCGCCGCATCACCTGAACGCTCTCCAACAGGCCCTTGACCAGGCCGACTTGGGCCGGGCCGCCGGGCTCCACGCGCGGCGGGTGCACGCCGACCAGCCACACCACGATCGGCGCGAAGAACGTCAGGACGTTGAACCAGAGCAGCCCCTTGTACCCGACGACCAGCAGCGCGGCGCTGACCAGCAGCGGGCCGACCACGTTCGTCACCGTGTACAGGCTGCCGAGGCTCGCCCGTGAACGCACCGGATTCTCCGGGAACATGTGCGCGACGCCGGTCATCCAGCCCATCCGGTACCCGGCGCCGCCGATCTGCACCAGCGCCCCGAACACGAACAGCGGCCAGACGGGGGCGTCTTCGGCAAGTCCCGTCAGATTCAGGGCAATTGCCGCGGCGGCCTGCACGAGCAGGCCCGGGACGACCAACACCCGTGCCCCGTAACGGTCCACGACCGCGCCGAGCACCGGCGCCAGCAGCAGCGTCGCCGGGGTCAGCACCGCCAGCAGCGACATGATCGCGAGGGACCCGGTGCGTTCGTACACGAACAGGGGGAGGGCGACGGTGTAGACGGCCTCCCCGATGTTGTTGACGACATTGCCGGTCGCGAAGATCTGGAACCGCCGGTCCCGCCAGGGGGAGGGCTTCGCCTCGTCGAGGTCGGGAGCCGACAACGGGCCGGATGCGGCGGTGAGTTCGGGTCCGTCCGCCGGGCCGGGGGCGTTCACGGGTCCATCGGTCCTGCTCACGCCCTCGCCCCTTTCCGCATCGCTCTTGCTCACGGCCTCGCCTCCTGTGGGTGCGGTTCGCTCACGGCATCGTCTTCTGCCGGGGCACGATCAGGTCGCGTACGCGCGTCAGCGGGGCCTTGCGGTCCTCGGTGGCCGTCAGGAAGACCCGGATCCAGCCGCCCCGGCCGCCGGCCAGCAGCACCTGCTGTCCCTCGTCCCCGAACGGCACCGCCGCGAGTGCCTTCGCGAAGTCCGGCAGGTCCTCCACCAGGGCCGTGATCTCCGTCGACTCCCGCTCGTACACGGAGAGTTGGGCGCCGTACGACACCGCGTACACCGTGTCGCCGAGGAACGCGCCGTTCTCGACGGTGTTGTCCAGCAACTCCGTCCAGCGGTGCGTCACTTCACCCGTCAGCAGCGAGAGGCGCTTCACGCCGTTCTCGCCGGTGATGATCAGGTGGTCGGCGTCCTCCGCCCACATCCGCTTCGGGTACTCCTCGGTGTTGAACTCCCGCAGCACCGCGTCCCCTTCGGCCGGGTACACGCTCACGAGGCCGGTGCTGGAGGCGATCACCCGCTCGCCGGACGGCAGGTAGCAGCCCGCCCACGCGGAGGCCCGGCCGATGTCGATGCGGGCGATCAACTCACCGGTGTTCGCGTCGAGTTCGTCCACCCCGTCGTTGTGGCAGGCCAGCAGCCGGGAGTGGTCCGCCGACCCCGACACGGTGTGCGCGAGCGCGGCGAGCCGGTGGCGCCACAGCTGCGTGCCGTCACGGCCGGTGCGGAACACCCACTGGTCGCGGGTGACGCCGGCGTACCCGCCGGGGAGCGGGACGACGCGGCGCGTGAAGCCCATGCCGTGCACGTGGTGCGCGCGGGTCGCGAGGTACGGCTCGCCCAGGTTGTCGGCGAGGACGGCCAGCACGGCGACACCGTCGTCCGTCGCGACGTACAACTCGTCCGACTCCAGGGCCGGTTGGATGTCCCACACGCACTGCCGCCGGAACGGGGCGCGGGCCAGCGTCGTGGTGCCGTCCGCGGTGAGGCGGCGCAGGTCGCCGTCCTGGGTCAGCGTGTAGATCGAGCCGTCGTCGTGCACGGCGAAGTCCGTGAGCTGGTGCGCGAATCCGGTGACCGTCGAGCCGACCTTCAGCTCCGGCGCGCTGTTGTCCAGCAGGTGCAGTACGCCGTCGAAGCCGCCGACGTACACGGTCCGGTGGTCCGGCGAGAACGCCAGGAACTCCACATCGTCGCGGGCCAGCAGGAGTTGACCGGTGACGTTGCCCTGCGCGTCCAGCGTCAGCACGCCGTTCGCGATGTTGTTGTTCTCGTCGACGCCGTCGTCCTGCGTCGCCCAGAAGCGGTCGTGCAGCGGGTCGTACAGGATGCGGTGGATGTTCCCGCCGTCCGCCTGCACGACGGTGGGGAAGTCCAGGGTCTCCAGGTCGCCGAGGAACACGCGCCCGGCCTTGTCGGACGCGGCGTCGATGCTCGGGTGGTCCTGGCAGAACCACTCCAGCGGTACGTGGCCCGCGAAGTTCGGCTCGATGCGCTCGACCGCGAACGTCTCCAGGTCCAGCACCGCCATCTGGCGGTACCCGTTGTTCATGTAGACCTTGCCCTTGTGCACCGTGATGCCCCGGCTCATCACCGGCGACGGCTCCTCGCCGTCCAGCAACTCCCCACGATTGGCGGTCCGGTCGGCATCGAGCACGTCGACGAGCTCCAACGTGTCAAGTCGCCACCGCAGCAGGGTTCCCCGCTTGTCGCGGCCCACCACCCAGCCGTCGGCCGCGGTGATCGTGTACACGGGCGCGTGCCCGGCGGCGACGGTGCCGGTCGGCGCGGGCGAGGAACGCAGAATGCGCAGGTCATCGTCCAACAGGTGGATACGGCCGGTGACATCGGCGGCCAGCAGCCCGGCTCCCGGTACGTGCACGATCCGTACGACGCGGTCGGTCAACTCCATCTCAGGCTCCTTCAAGGGGTGTTCGGGATCTCGGGGGCGGCCGTGGTGCCAGGTACGGCCGTGGCGGGCACCGCGCGAAGCGCCGTGCCCGCCACGGAGAAGAGGCGTCGCCTTACGCGGCGGACTTGCGGGAGCTGACGCCCCGGCGAACCGGCTTGCGGATCATGGCAGTACCTCCTTCACGCGTTCCGTAGGGACGGGGGAGTGCGACCTCAGGCAGACACGGCCTTACGGGCGCTGACACCACGGCGAACCGGCTTGCGGATCATGGCTGTTCCTCCTTCCCTGCCCTAGAAGAAACGGAAGACGCTCCTCAGAGCGCGGACTTGCGGGAGCTGACGCCCCGGCGAACGGGCTTACGGATCATGGCGGTACCTCCTCCCACGACTGGTTCTCGCCGCCGTCTCCCGGCGACACCCCAAAGGTGCCGCGCGCCCTTACCGAACGGGTCCCGATGCGTTCCCCGCCGGGGGAGGGGGCGGGGAGGAGGACTTGAGAGTTACGCCCCGGGTACGACAGACCTCGGTACGACGACGCTGCGGCCACCGTCACCCCACAGAGCCACCCCGCCCCTCACCCCGCCCCGATCAGCCCGCCAACTCCCCTACCCGCCCCGCGAGTTCCAGCGCCCCCTCCGCCGACTCCGCCCCCAGTACCACCTGCCCCCACCCCCCGGACACCGCGACCGCCACCGCGTACCGCCCCGCCCGTACCGGCGCCACATCCCGCCCGGCGAGCACCTCGAACGCGTCCCGCACCGGATCCCGCCCCGCGGCCACCCGCACCAACCCCGCCACCACCTCCTCCGCGACGACGGTCCGGCACCCGGTGGTGACGGGCCCCCGCGGCGTCAGCACGACGAACGTGTGCGCGGGCCCGTACTGATACCCGGCGAGATCGAGCAACGACCCCACGGCGGACCGCAACGTCGCCGCGACACCCCCACCGACCGGCGCGGGAAACAACACCCCGTACGGCGTCTCGACGCTGATCCCGACGACGCGATGCATCCCGTGCACGCTCAACGTGTCGACCCGGAACAGCTCCCCACCCCCCGAACCCCCCACCCCCGCAAGCCCGTTGACACCCCCCGCCCGCCGCACCGCCTCCACGTCCCCCAACAACCGCACCGCACCGGCCGGATTGACACACAGCCCCGCCTTCTCCGCCACCCCGACCGCCTCCTCCAACGCGGCCTCGTCCCGAAAGTCGACGACCATCAACCGCTCGGAAAGATCCGCGAGTCGACCCCCTGAGGGACATCGCCCCGCATCGCACAACGACCACACCCGGAACCCCGCCGCGCCGGCCGCCCGCACGACCTCCACGGACGGTCTGACCAGCAGGATCCGGGACTGCCGGGACGGTTCACTCATGACGACGACTTTCGCGAAGAGTAAGGAGAGGAAGGCACGTGCAACGACGGCAAAAGCCGGGCCCGGACGCCGACTTGCCGTCCGTGCCCGGCCATGGACCGGTGAGGGGATCGAGCGATGACAGAGGTCAGACAGCGATCGAGGCGGCACCTCGCCCGGCCGCCTCCAACGCGGTCCGCACGAGGCTCTCCAGTTCGGCCAGCACCCCAGGGTCCTCGAACTCCCCCTCGATGGTGACCAGTTCCTCCGCATGGGCGACAGCCACCGGCGGATGCTCCACGACCAGGGCCCCCGCATGTCCGAGCACCTCGACCAGCCCGGCCTGGGCGTCGACGGCTCCCCGGGGCCCGGGCGAAGCGCTGACGACAGCCACGACCCGCCCGTCGAGGCAGCTCTCCCCGTAGGGCCGCGACAACCAGTCCACGGCGTTCTTCAACACCCCGGAAGAGGCTCCGTTGTAGGACGGCGTACTCATCAACACCACATCAGCACCGGCCACTTGCTCCCGCATCCGCACCACAGCCTCGGACCCGTCCACCGCGTCCAAGTCCTCGTCGTAGAACGGCAGTTCCCCCGGCCGCACCACCACGGCCCGCACCCCACCGAACCGCTCCGCCACGATCCGCCGCACCGTCGCCACGACAGCCGAGTTGTACGACCCACCCCGAACACTCCCGGACATAAGCACAATCTCGGTCACTTCACCCTCCCTCTCAGCCCGAACGATTCCCCCGCACCCTAAGAACCCCGGATTCCGATCCGTTCCCGGTCCGGTACCGCCCCGTACGTACGAGTGGACCGAGAGGGGACGCACAACCAGCAATGGACAAAGCAAGAGGGCGGGAGCCAGTAAGACTGACTCCCGCCCTCTTCGTATCGGCATCCGCTGCAATCAGCGAGTGCCCCCGGCAGGATTCGAACCTGCGCACACGGCTCCGGAGGCCGCGAACCCTACGTGCCCCATTGTGGCTCTGACCTGCGATCCAGCCGTTTCATGATCACTTGTTTCGATGATCCACGCACTGCTCACACACCGCCGCCCGAAACTGCGCCGCGCGAGCGCGCCGGGCGCCCTCCCGATGGCAGTGCATCACTGGAGGAAGCTTGGCTCTGTCCCGCTACCCTGGTACGCACCACGGCAGAACGGGGAGTGCTCCGCGCATGGGACCGAAGACGACCAAGGTCTATGAGACGCTTCGCGAACGGCTCGCCTCAGGCGAGTACGACGCTGGCGACAAGTTCCCGTCTGAACGCACCTTGACCAAAGATCTCGGCATCGGCCGGACGGCGCTTCGGCAGGTGCTCGCCCGGCTGGTGTCCGAGGGCGCTTTGGAGGTTCACGGTCGTAGTTCGTACCGGGTTCCGGGTGCGGTAACCGTGAAGGCGCCTGAGGGGCTTGAGCCGTGGCGCATCCACGGTGAGCGCGACCTCTATGACAACCGGTGGGTCAAGCTCCAGCTCTGGGACGTCGAACCGCCCGGCATGGAACGGTTCGAGCATCACGTGGTGAAGCTCAACCATGTGGCGATCACGGCCGTTGTCGACGACCAGGACCGCGTACTCATGCTGTGGCGGTATCGGTTCGTCCCTCAGCAATTCGGTTGGGAACTGCCCGGCGGGATTGTCGACGAAGGGGAAGACTCCGCAGAGACCGCACTTCGGGAAGTCGTCGAAGAGACGGGGTGGCGACCGAATTCCGTTGAGCGTATCGCCGTCTATCAGCCCATGGTCGGCATGGTGGATTCGCTCCATGAAATCTTTGTCGCCCATGGCGCCGAAAAGGTGGGGTCTCCGACAGACCTCGAAGAGGCCGGGCATATCGAGTGGGTTCCTCTCGCCGATATTCCGGGGCTCATGGCGCGTGGCGAACTACTCGGTTCCGGAACCCTTGTGGGCTTGCTGCATATCCTTGCGAACCGTAACAAGCCAACCGCTACAGCCTCTCACTGAGCAAGTCGACGCGACGGCGCTGCCGCACCGAACCGGTGCGGCTTGCCAGCATCCTGGCTTGCTGTAGATGCTTCCGCGCGTCGTCATATTCGGCGCGCGCCACGTGTGCTTGGGCCAAGTCTGTGTGCACTCCGGCCCGCGCTCTCACAAAGGTGGGGTCCATGTCCTTTGCAGCTTCATAGAGACTGGCCAACGCGTCGACGTCTCCGAGGAAAGCGAGGATGTTGCCACGCCATCGGGTGAGGTGTGAGCCGTTGAGGAAGATGCTCAGCATGTCCGGGTCTCGGGCGTCTATCCCATCGGGAATTCGTTCCGTCGCCGCTTCCAGCGCACGCCGACTGTCGTCAGCCATTTCGGCGTGCGCGCACAACTCCGCTTCCGTGGCATAGAGCCATGCCCAAAGTCGGGGTGAGCCGTCCCGCCCCAGGGTTCGTTGAGCCTCACGAACCAATTCGACCGCGAGGGCCGGTCGGCCCGCTTCGCAGAGCACGAATGCTTGTTCCCCCATCGCGTGCGAGAGATACATCGGGGCCTCAGCGTCCCGCGCCGCCCGCTTCGCGAGTTCGTAGTGGCGCCACGCTCGCTCCACCGCCCCGGAGTCGACGGCTTGCCACGCGGCGAGGGTGGACGCCCCCGCGAGTGCGAGCGCGACCGGCCGGCGCGCACTCGGCAGCACCGCGAAGTTCAGCGCGTCCTCAAGGGCGGAGAGGTGCCCCGTCATCTGGTCGACAAGACCCGCCGCACCCATCTGGCGATCCATCGTGCGCAGTAGCTCCGTCTGAGCCTCAAGCGCGCCAACCATGGAGTCACCCACGCTGCCCGCCGCATCGATCCTGCTGAGCAAGTCGTCGTAGCCGTCTGCCACGGGTATTGCCGTGGTCGCCGTGACGCCCCTGAGTTCGACGTCGGTGACTCCGAGGATGTTGCGCAGGATCTCCGCGTACCGGTCGGAGAGGGCGCGCTTGCCGTTCTCCCACTCGGACACGTACACCCGCAGACTCGCCGTCGACGCGACGTCGACGAGGTGGTGTCGGGCCCACTGCTCGATCTCGCGGATCAACCGCTCCTGAGACCAGCCGCGCGCCGTGCGCGCGTTCTTGAGTCCTGAACTCACAAGACACCACCCGGCGTTGGTTCCGTCGCCACCTCCCCCATCGTGCCTCACATTGGCACGGCCCAACAGGGGGTTAACAGGCCGGGGTTAAGCCCTGTGAGCTGCCGAAACACCAGTCTCGGGCTGTCTCCTGAAGGTGCGCTAAGACAGGCGGTTGCCGATTGATTCGGCGAACCACCTTGACTCTGGTGCGCACCAGATGCCAATCTTCTGGTGCGCACCAGAAAGTGGGATCGCATCCCGCTCATGGTGCGTAAGGGGCCCGGGACAGAGCGGGCCGAGGGACCCGGACCCCTGGTCAACCGGAGGGCTTAGACCGAAAGGTCACGTCTCCATACGCCTGAAACGGGAGCTCGTGTTCCCGAAGGAGACCTGTTCACGTCGCTGCCACGTAGGGGGCTCGATGCACGACGAACGAAGGACTTGGGCGCCGCCGTGTTGGACCGGCCGGCGGCGCCCGTGCTTCACCTGAGTCCGTGAGCGGAACGCGCGCTCACGGCCGATCCGGTCCACCTCTTCAACCGCTCTCGCGGCGGCTATCGCTGCGCCGGTTGCCTCTCCTGCCCGTGCCGCTCACGCCTTCGGCGTGCTGGTTGTACGGGTGGGCGGGGGGAGCCGGAATGTCCCTTCCTTCCTTTGGAGTTCAGACATGGTCGCAACGCTGATTGCTGTGTTCGGGACGCTCGCGGGAGCGGTCGTCGCGGGTCTCATGCAGCATCTGACGGCCGCTCGTACGGCGCGTGCGGCGTTAGCGGAACGGCGTCGTGAGGCGCTGGCGAGTGCGGTTCCGGCGCTGCTGTCGGCGCTGGTCGGTCACCGTGAGCAGCAGTACTTGAAGATTGCGGCCCGGCGTGAGGGCCGGGAGGACACCCCGGAGGCGCGGCAGTCGCGGTACGCGGCCCGTTCTGCGGTGACGTCGGCGATGGACACGCTGCACATGGTCACCCGGGACGCGGAGCTTCTGACGCTGGCGCAGGACGCGGTGAACGCCGCGATGGCGGTCGGCGACGCGTCGGAGGACGCGTTGGAGGCGGCGGGGCTGCGGGCCCGCAAGGCCCACACCGCGCTGCGTGAGGCCGGTGCCCGCTACGTCTACGCCTGACCCGCTCACAGCCCCGATGGTCCAAGGCGCCGGGTTCGACTCCCGGCGGGGGCACTCCGGCCACCACCGGCCGGTCCTTGACCCGACAGGAGATCTTCCGTGGCGCTCAGCAACGAGGACATCAGGAACATGGCCGCGAACGTCATCGAGTCCGCCGAGGGCCCGCTCAACCTCGGTGGCGGGCAGCAGATCAACACCACGTCCGACAACCCGGTGACCATCACCGGGTCGAACACGACCGTCGTCGACGGCGACAACACCGGCGGCATCGTCCAGAGCTTCCGCCGCTGACCGCTTCCCGCACCACGGCCCCGGCATCCTGCCGCGAGGGCGTCCGATCGGATCGGGCCCGGGGCGCTGCGGTCGCTGTCAGACCGCATGGCATGACCGTCCCTGTATTTGTCCTGGGAGGACACCGGATGTTCGACGAGCTGTTTGCGAAGCGTCACAGCTTCCGCATCGTGCCTGCTCAGCGCGGTACGAGGGTTCAGTACGTCTGTTCCTGCGGCGCCCGTGGCTGGACGACCCCGAGTACCGGGGAGGCCGACCGGATGGGCAGGAAGCACGTGGCCATGGCCACGGAGCGGGCCAGGGCCAAAGCCAAGGCCAACCCGTTCAAGTTCAAGATCTGACCCACCCCACACACAACGGCGCGCACCCCCCGGAGGGCCAACTCCGGGGGGTGCTGTTCGAGCCGTTCAACCCTGGAAGGAACCACGACCCGATGAACCCCATTGTGACTGTTGCGAACGCTGTCACGGCGTTCGCGGACTGGATCGAGCCGACGGCGGCCGAACTGGACGCGGTCGAGATCGAGATGCCCGTGATCCTGGCGGACGTCGACCTGTTGGACGCGCAGATCATGACCCTGGACCGCACGCCGTCCGAGGTGGACGTGCGGCGTATCCGCCGGGCCCGCCGTCGGGCGCTGGCCGCGCGGGTCGCGCTGGTCAACCGCACCGCCGGCGCGACGGTGTCGGGCGGTGCGGCATGAGTGCCCCGGAGTCGGGTGCGGCCGTGAAGGCGGTTGAGGCCGCGCACGCCGAGGTGAAGGCGGAGATCACGCGGACGGACACCAAGACCGGGCTGTTGCTGGCGTTCGTCGGCGCGGTCCTCGCGGGTGTGTGGACGGTCGCCAAGGACGTCCCCCTCACCCTCCCCGCCTGGATCGTCGGCGGGTTCGGGGTCACGGCGCTGGTTGCGGCGGCGGGGCTGTTGCTGCGGTCGACGCGGCCGAACCTGCGCGGCCGTCACGGGTTCCCGTTGTGGGCGACCCTGACCGGCGAGGAGATCACCGCCCACCTCGCCGCGCGGGACCTCGCTGCGGACGTCGCGGGGCTGTCGCGGCTGGCGGTCGTGAAGTTCACGTGCCTGCGTCGCGCGATCGACGTCATGGGCGTCGGGTGCGCGCTGCTGATCGTGGCGGGCGTCCTCGCCGGGATCGGGGGTGCGCTGTGAGTGACGACACCCGTGCGTTGCTGGCCGCTGTGCTGGAGGCGATCGACCTTCCCGCACCGGCCACCATCGGTGACCGCGAAGCGTTCCGGCTCCTGTTGGAAGACCGTGTGCTGGACGCGGTCGTCGCCCTGACCGGCGCCTTGGGGGAGCCGCCAGAGGCCGACTGGGGGCTCGGCTGGCACACCGCCTACCTGCGCAAGCAGCTCGCGTCGAAGCCGCCGGTCACCTACACCCACCACGGCACCGATGGGGGTGCGTCATGAGCGAGCTGTTGTCCGCGGTGTCGGGCGCGCTGGCGGCCGGCTGGTCGGTGCACGCCCTGCGGCTGTCCCG
Source organism: Streptomyces saintjeani (assembly GCF_055409605.1). Classification (NCBI taxonomy): domain Bacteria; kingdom Bacillati; phylum Actinomycetota; class Actinomycetes; order Kitasatosporales; family Streptomycetaceae; genus Streptomyces; species Streptomyces saintjeani. The sequence goes on from NZ_CP189624.1 coordinate 6,390,157, forward strand.
CCGGATCGAGGCGGCGCGGCGTGACCCGCTGACCGGGCTGTGGACGCGCGACGCGTTCGAGGACCGGGCCCGCAAGCTCCTGGCCAAGGCCGAGGGCCGGGCAGTTCTCCTTCTGGACCTGGACGGGTTCAAGGAGATCAACGACACGTTCGGGCACGCGGCCGGTGACGCGGTGATCCGCGCGACCGGGATGCGGCTGGGGGCGTGGGCCGCCGGATGCGGCGGTGTGGCGGGACGGCTGGGCGGGGACGAGTTCGCCGCCGTCGTCGACGCGGGCGAGGGTCTGGGCGGCCGGGTGCTGGACCTGGTCGGCAGCATCGAGCGGCCGGTCCTGTCCCAGGGCCGCATGGTCGACGTGTCCGTGTCGGTCGGCGTCGCCCGGCACGCGGGCCGTGGCGGGGACCTGTCCGCGCTGCTCCGTGCGGCCGATGAGCGGATGTACGGGATCAAGCGTGAGGGCGGGGGCGCGAGCATCGCCCCCGACGACGCCACGGTTCCGGTGCTGCCGACCGTGAACGGCCGGCGCTTCGGCCGGTCCGGCACCACCGGCAGGGAGGGGGTCCGATGACCGCCGCCAAGCCCTTGACGCGTGTTCAGATCGGGGTGCTGTCGGCGGCGTTCGTGCCGATGCTCGCCACCGGTGTGGTCGGCGGGATCGGCACCTACAGCAACATCGGCCACGCCTACGGGCGCGGTACCGCGCTCGGTGCCCTCGGTGCCGGTGAGGGCGCCACCGCCGTCCTCGCCCTGGTCCTGCTCGGGCTGACGATGCTGGGCCAGTCCTCGCCGCGCGTCGTCCGTATCGGGCTGTGGGCGCTGCCGACCGCCGCCGCTGTGATGGGGGCGATGGCCGCGCCCGACGCAGGCCGCACGGTCGTCTACGCGCTGACCCCGATGGGGATGTCCGTGTCGGCGGAGGGCATGGCGTTCCTGGCCCGGCGGATCGTCGTGCACACCGACGGCCGGGACGCGGAGAACGAGCGTCGCACCGCCGACATCGTGCAGGCCCTCGCCTACCACCGCGCCCGCGCCGCCCACCACCCCAGCGATCGGGTGCGCAAGCGGTCGGACCGGACGTCGTGGCGCCTCGCGCGGAAGGTCGGGATCGGGGACGCGGAACTCGGATCGAGGCTGCTCGATGTCCAGCGCGCCCGGATCACCGCCGGTGCGGACGCGTCCCTCGCCGCGATGTTCGGGGGCGTCGTCCCCGATCCCGCACCCGATCCCGCACCGGCTGCGAATGCGGAGGAATCCACTGACTCCGTGAGGAAACGGTCTATGGCTGACCTGCGGGGATCGACCCCGCCGCCGTCGGTCGTGCTGGCCCGGTTCTCGGTGCCCGATCCGGTCGCGGTCGACTTGGGCAAGTCGATTCCCCCGCTCAAGCCCGTACGGGCGATCGCCCCGGCGGCCGGTCTGGTCACCGCCGATCCGGCGCCGGTCGAGTCGACCGTGCGGCGGGCGGTTGCTGCCGAATCGGTTCCGGCCCGTCGGGCGACCGGCCGGGTTCCGGAGGTGGCGCGGTCGCCGCGTCCGAAGCGGACACCGGCCCAGTTGCTCGCCGAAGCACGGAAGGTCACGGCCGAGTGGCCGGCCGCGAAGGTGACCGCTGAGGGCATCCGCCGCGAACTCCACACATCACCGGCGAACGCGCGGCTGCTGCGGGACACGATCCTCTCTGAGCGCACCGCCGACGCGACGGGGGTGACGGCATGACCACACCCACCACGGACGCGGTGAAGTCGTTCAGCTTCGGCGGGGGCGTGCAGTCCACCGCCGCCCTGGTCCTCGCGGCCAAGGGGGAGTTGGACTACCGCACATTCCTGATGGCGAACGTCGGGGACGACTCCGAGCACCCCGGCACCCTGCGCTACCTACGCGAGTACGCCATCCCCTACGCCCAAGAGCACGACCTCGAACTGGTCGTGCTGGACCGGGTCATGAAGCGGTCGGGGGAAAAGCGGACCCTGTACGAGGACCTGACGCGTGAGGGTTCGCGGTCGCTGAAGATCCCGGTACGCATGTCGAACGGGGCCCCCGGCACCCGCGCCTGCACCGCCCAGTTCAAAATCAAGGTCATCGGCGACGAGCTCAAGCGCCGGGGCGCCACGAAGGACAGCCCGGCCACGGTCGGGATCGGCATCAGCCTGGACGAGATAGGCCGGGCCAACAACCGGCGCTGCGAACCGCACGAGCGGATCGAGTACCCGCTGCTGGAACGCGGTATCCGCCGCATCGACTGCGCCCGCATCATCCGCGAAGCCGGGTTGCCGGTGCCTCCCAAGAGTTCGTGCTGGTTCTGCCCCTTCCACCGGCCCGAGACCTGGCACGACATGCGCCGCAATGAGCCCGAGCTGTTCGAGCGCGCGTGCCAGCTCGAAGAACTCCTCAACCGCCGCCGTGACGAACTCGGCAAGGACCACGTCTGGCTGACCCGCTTCAACCGGCCCCTGCGCAAGGCGATCCCGGACGGCGTGGACACCCTCCCGTTCGACGAATGGGACTCCGGATGTGACTCCGGCTGGTGCATGACCTGACGGGCCCCCACCACCACCCCGAAATCCCACCTTCCCGAGCACGACGACTGTGAGGACTGCTGACCATGAACGACGACCTCAACTTCTCCGACTTCACGACCGGCGAGAAGCTGCGCATCGCCGCCCTCACGGCCCGGATGGCCAAGCGGGGCCTCGCCGGTGACCGCGTCGACCTCTCCGACCTGCAACGCCGCGTGGAGCGCATCGAGGACGCCGCCGCCCGCCGACGCCGCAAGGGCAAGAAGTAGCAACGCCCCGGGGGCGGTCGTCCCGGCCAAGGAAACAAGGCCGCCCCCGGGCCCCATCCACCACCCCGTTTCCGTGAGCAGCAGGGAGTACCCAGCATGACGGACAGCACGACGGAACCGCACCTGCGCCCCGTCCCCGACACCCAGCCCGACGACGACGCCCCCACGGCGCCCGTGCCGGTGGACAACCCGGCGCTCCCCGAGCCGAAGGTGCGTACCGAGAAGCGCAAGCCGGTGCTGGCCGGATGGCTCACCAACCGGCGTGACTTCCTCGCCACCGCCCGCCACACGGGCGCGAACGTCGGATACGCCGCCCTGTACCACGGGGTGCGTATCCCGGTGTATGCCGGACGCCTCGCCCTGATGTCACCGAGGGGTGCGTGCCGGTTCGTCGCGTCCACCAACCGGTGGGTGTGGGACCGCGAGGCCGCGCCGCTGCGGGACTTCGCGGTCCGCACCGAGGACGTCGAGGAGTACATGCGGCTGGCGCGGCTGCGGTCCGGACGCATCCGGCTGCGCAGCCTGGTCACGCTGGTCGCGGCCGTGTTCGGCGTCGGCTTCGCGCTCTACCTGTACGTCCTGGCCCCCGAGTACCTGTACGCGTTCGCGGCCGGAGGGGTGCTGCTGCTCGGCATGGGCGGACAGCAGCCCGACGCCCCCGTGGTCGGCCCGGCGGTCCTGAAGACCGAGGTGCAGAAACTCACCGGCTCGATCGTCCTGCGCGGTCTGGACTCGATCGGGAACGCGAAGGTCACCGCCGCGATCAAGAAGGGCGGTGACATGAACGGGCTGCGGTTCGTCTCGGAGATCGTCCGGGACGGGCCCGGCTACCGCGCCGACCTCGATCTCCCCTACGGCGTCACGCCCGAGGACATCATGGAGGCCCGCAAGCCCCTCGCGTCCGGCCTGCGGCGCAAGACCGGCTGCGTGTGGCCCGCCCCCGACCCCGAGCAGCACGAGGGACGCCTCGTGCTGTGGGTGGGGGACAAGCCGATGAACGAGACCACCAAACCCGCCTGGCCCCTCGCCAAGTCGGGCACGGTCGACCTGTTCAGGCCGGTGGTGTTCGGCAACGACCAGCGCATGCGCGACGTGTCGGTCACCCTCATGTTCGCGTCCGTCGTCGTCGGCTCGATCCCCCGCATGGGCAAGACGTTCCTGATGCGGCTGCTCCTGCTGATCGCCGCCCTCGATCCGCGCGCCGCCCTCTACGCGTTCGACTTCAAGGGCACCGGCGACTTCGGCGCCCTGGAACCCGTCTGCCACCGCTACCGCGCCGGCGAGGAGGACGACGACATCGAATACGTCGTCCAGTCGCTGCGGGAGCTGAAAGAGGAACTGCGCCGCCGGGCCAAGGTCATCAAGTCCCTGCCCCGCTCACGCTGCCCCGAGTCCAAGGTCACCCCCGAACTGGCCAGTGACAAGAGCCTGGGACTGCACCCCATCGTGGTCGGCGCCGACGAATGCCAGGTGCCCTTCGAGCACGAGGAGCACGGCAAGGAGATCGAGGCCATCTGCACCGACCTGGTCAAACGCGGCCCCGCGCTGGGCATCGTGGCCATGTTCGGCACCCAGCGCCCCGACGCGAAGTCCCTCCCCACCGGCATCAGCGCGAACGCCGTCCTCAGGTTCTGCCTGAAGGTCATGGGCCAGCCCGCCAACGACATGGTCCTCGGTACCTCGATGTACAAGTCCGGATACCGGGCCACGATGTTCTCCCGCTCCGACCGGGGCATCTGCTGGATGGCCGGCGAGGGCGACGACCCCCGCATCGTCGCGTCCGCGTTCGTCGACGCGGTCGCCGCCGAACGCATCGTCGCCCGCGCCCGCACCGCCCGGGAGGCGTACGGCAACGTCACCGGCTACGCCGTCGGCAAGGGCCCCGAGAACACCACGACCGGCTCCGACATCCTCGCCGACGTCCTGGACGTCATCGCGGACGACGAGAAGGCCGTGTGGTGCGAGCGCATCGCCGCCCGCCTCACCGCCGCCGACCCCGGCACCTACGCCGGGTGGCAGGGCGAGAACGTCACCGCCGCCCTCAAGCCCTGGGGCATCAAACCCGGGCAGGTGTGGGGCACCACCGACGACGGCGAGGGCGCCAACCGGCGCGGCATCAAGCGCGCCGACATCACCACCGCGATTACACGGCGTAACGCCGACCGGGCCGCCGCCTAGCCCGAGCAAGGCTGCTAGACCTAGCAGCCGCCACCGCTAGGTCTAGCGCCCCTACTAGCGCCCCGCAGGGCCGCTGATCAGCTCACTAGCGTCTAGCGGCCCACCTGCGGAAACACCCCGAAACCGCCCTCAGAGGGGATCTGAGCCATGCTGGCTCTCGCTAGCCTCGCTGTCTTCCTGACCGCCGCCGGTTACGCAGCGTTGTGTTTCGTGCAGCCGTTCGCCCCGTGCCGGAAGTGCTCCGGCACCGGCATCCGGCAGGCCCGCCGCAAGGTCAAACTCTGCCGGCGCTGCCACGGACACCGTTACCGCCTGCGCACCGGCCGCCGCCTCCTCAACACCGGCCGCACCGTCCACCACGCCGGCACCCGCCCCCACCACCCCCGCCACCGCGACACCGACCCGGAGTTCCCCACATGGCCGTGACCCTCTCCCTCGTCCTCCTCTTCGGACTCGTCCTGTTCTTCCTCCTGCGAGGCCACAGCCTCACCCCCGGCGCCGCGTTCACCGCCGTGATGTTCGGGTTCTTCCTCGCCGCCACCGGCGCCGCCGGACCCATCAACGACCTCACCACCGCCGTCGTCCACGCCATCCCCACCCCCTGACCAGCCACCACCCCTCCCCCCGCCGGGCCCCGCACACAGAGGCCCGGCAGGGGCCCATGACCCCAGGAACGAGGTTCCCGTCATGCCGCCCGACACCACCCCGGCCAACAGCCGGTTGAGCGAGGCCGCCGCCGAAGCCGAAGCCGCGCGGATCATCGCCGACGCCTACCGCCCCGCCCCCACCCTGCCCACCTCCTACCGCGACACCACCCCCCTCCCCACCCACGGCGACACCCCGCCCGTCCCCCAGCCCGGCATCCCGCCGATGTCGCAGCGCGCGGTGGACGCGTCCCGGCTCATCCTCACCACCGGCCTCGCCACCGTCCCGCCCGGCCTGATCGCGATCGGCGTTCTGATCGCCTCCCGGCAGGCCGACCCCACCGTCATCGGCATGATCTGCGCCGCCCCCGCCGCCGTCGCCGTGCCCGTCCTCGCCCTCGCCCGCCTCTTCGCACGCGTCGGCGAGGCCGCCCCGGACACGCACCACCACCACTACGAGGGCCCGGTCCGGCAGGAGTCGACGACCACCCACACCCGGGCCGTATTCGCCCGCACCCACAACGACAACCGACGGTGAAGGCGCACACCATGACCACCTCGCCCCGCCGTATCCAGCGCCGCCGCACCGCCGGGTGGCGCGCGCCCCTGGGGGCCGTCTACGTCGGACGCCCCTCCCGCTGGGGAAACCCCCACAGCGTCGCCGACCACGGCGCGCAAGAAGCGGTACGCCTCTTCCGCGCCCGGCTCGACACCGACCCCGCCCTGCAAGCCGACGTCCGCACCCATCTCGCCGGACGGGACCTCATGTGCTGGTGCCCGCCCGGCACCCCCTGCCACGCCGACGTGCTCCTGCACGTCGCCAACAAGGCCGGGGACACCACTGGAAGGAAAACCGCGTGACCCGCCGCACCCAACACCCCAAACGCCCTACCAAGAGGAACCCCTCATGATGCGCATCCGTATCAAGGTCGTCTGCGCCACGCGCCGCTCTCTGGCCCTGACCGACACCCCTCGCCCCGGCTGCCCGGACTGCCAGGGCGAGGGCGGTCACCACTACGACTACGGCGACCACAACGGCGAGTACGCCGGCACCGAATGGGTGCACTGCCCGTGCTGGGACAACAACCGGTGCACGGTCCTGCTGCCACTCCCGCGCCGCCCCCGATGGCTGCGCCGCCGCACCACCGGCCGCGACCCCTGGGGACCCGGCGGCTACAGCGACGAACCCCCCTTCTGACCCTGACCGGAGGCAACTGTGCACGTCCACCCGAACACCACCGCGCCCCTCGATGACGGACCGCTGGACACCGCGCCGTCCGGGCACCTCCCGCACGACGTGCAGCGCATGATGCTGCTCGCCGAACTCGCCAACGCGGACGTGGAACTCGGCGCCTACGACCGCCGGATCGTGGACTGGCTCGGCGGATGGGACTACCCCACCACGGCCACCGTGATGAGCCTGATCCGTCGAGCCGCCCGCCCCACCGGACCGGCCGTGTGTCTGCCCTGGGACCACGTCCGCGCCATCGTCGACCGGCTCGACGACCGCAACGGCGACAGCGACCACGAGACCGCGATGCGGCTGCTGAAGCTGACCGAGGAAGCCGGAGAAGTCGCGCAGGCGTACATCGGCCTGCGCGGCCAGAACCCCCGCAAGGGCATCACCCACACCGAGGCCGACGTCGCCGCCGAACTCTGCGACGTCATCCTCACGGCCATGGTCGCCCTGCACCGCTTCACCGACGACCCCCACACCGCCCTCACCAGCGTCGTCAACCGCGCCGCCGACCGCCTCAACGCCCACCCCGGCACCGGTACCGGTACCGGTACCACGCTCTTCCCGGCCCCGGAAACGGCGTACGCGAACGCCCCGGACCTCGACCGCGAGAACGCGTGGGTCACCGGCTGCGTCGCCGACCCCGAGGGCGGGGAGGAAGCGGGCCGGGACTACCACCTGCGCAAGGCCGCCCTGTACGACCGCATCGCGCTGGTCGACGAACCTCATGATCTGTTCAGCGAGGCCACCGAAACCGCCCTGGCGGTGGCGCTGATGCTGGTCGACACCGACCGGCCCCACCTCGTCCCGCACCTCGCCGAACGGGCGGAGAACGACCCGCGCGGCTACGTCCGCCACCTCTACACCCAGCACGCCGCCTGCGTCTGCGCCGCCCACGGCGACGGCCCCTGCTACCAGCACCCCGACACCAGCCTCTAGCTACGCCAGGGGCGGCCCCCGCATCTCGCCAAAGAACCGGGACCGCCCCTGCCTGCCAGCACCAACCAGGGAACTGGAGACCCCAGCATGACCCATGCCCCCCGTCGCGCGCTGCTGCGCGCGGCACTGGACACCGCCGAACACGGCTGGCCTGTAATCCCGCTGCGTCCGCGCAGCAAGGTCCCCGCACTGCACGGCGAACGCCGCTGCCCCCGTACCGGCGACTGCACGGACGGACACCGCACCTTCGAGCAACGTGCCACCACCGACCCCGCCCGGATCGAGCGGTGCTGGGCTTCGGGCCCGTTCAACGTCGGTATCGCCACCGGCCCCGCCCATCTGCTGGTCGTCGACCTCGACACGCTCAAACCGACAGACAAAGAGGGCACGCCTGACGGCGCGGCGAACTTCCTGGCGCTCTGCGAGCGCGCCGGACAGGCCGTCCCCGTCACCCGCCGCATCCGGACCCCCAGCGGCGGAGAGCACCTGTACTTCACCGCTCCGAGCGGTGTCCGGTTCACCAACACCACTGGCACGCTCACGCCCAAGGTCGACACACGGGCGTGGGGCGGTCAGGTCGTCGCCCCCGGCAGCGTCACGCCACAGGGCCCGTACACGGTCCTGGACAACCAACCCGTTGCAAACCTGCCTAAATGGCTGCAAAAGGCTCTGACGGCCCCTCCCAGGCCCGTCACGGCCCCGATCCTGCCCACGCTCGCACGCGACACCGACCGGTACGCCTCAGAGGTCCTACGACGCGAGGTCGCGGCCGTGGCCACCACCGCCGAGGGCGGACGGCAGGCCGAACTCCTGCGCGCCGTACGGGCCGTGGGCCGGTTCGTCGCCTGGGGAGACCTCGACCGCGCCACCGTAGAAGCGGCTTTTACCTGCGGGGGCGAGTCGGCGGGACTGCCGCCGGCCGAGTGCCGCGCCACTATCCGCAAGGCCCTGGACTACTCCATCCACACCGCCTGGCCCCGGAGGACAGCATGACCACCCCCGGACGCCGCCCCGCAGGTAAAAGCACCACACCCACCCCCAACCAGCCCCGCCCCGCCGAACCGGCCGCACCCTCCACCGGCCGTAGCGCGCCGGAGGACGCCGCCCGCAAGGGCGCCCCTACTGCTCTTCGCCCTGACCCGCACAAGCCGGACGGCCGTTACTCCGTCGCGTGGCTGACCATCACCGCGTCGCGCGGCGCGTTCCCCACCGCCACCTCTACATGCGAGTGCGGACGCGACCGCAGCGCCGTCGGCCACGGCAAAGTCCACGCCCTGATCGCCGATCACGCCGCCCACCGCGAGGTCTGCCCCCTCCGCAACCCCCAGGAAGGCAGGGCCGCAGCATGAGCGACCCCACCACCCCGACCGCGCCCGCCGTCGACGGCGCGGCCCTGCTGGACGAAGTGGAGGCATTCCACCGCCGCTTCAATGTCTTCCCCACCGAAGCCGCCTACGTCGCCGTCGCACTGTGGGACGCCCACGCGCACCTGCTGGACTGCTTCGACTCCACCCCCCGCCTCGCGTTCCTCTCCCCGGAACCCGGATCGGGCAAGTCCCGCGCGCTGGAAGTCGTCGAGACCCTGGTTCCCGCGCCGATGACGGCGGTCAACGCGTCCGCCGCCGCCCTGTTCCGCTCCGTCGCCAACCCCAACGGACGGCCCACGATCCTCTTCGACGAGATCGACACCGTTTTCGGCCCCAAGGCTGGGGACAACGAGGAACTGCGCGGGTTCCTGAACGCGGGCCACCGCCGTACCGGGGTCACCTACCGGTGCATCGGCGACGGCGGCAACCAGACCGTTCAGGCGTTCCCCTCGTACTGCGGCGTCGCGGTCGCAGGACTCGGCAATCTCCCCGACACCATCATGACCCGCTCCATCGTGATCCGGATGCGGCGACGGGCACGCAACGAACGCGTCGAAGCCTTCCGCGCCCGCATCCACGAAGCCGAAGGCCACAAGCTCCGTGACCGCCTCGCCCAGTGGGCCGAACACGCGCGGGGGTTCGTCATGGGAGCGTGGCCGGAGATGCCCGACGGGGTCACCGACCGCCCGGCGGACGTGTGGGAATCCCTCCTCGCCATCGCCGACGTCGCCGGTGGCAACTGGCCCGAGCGGGCCCGCGCTGCGTGCGTGACGCTCGTGACCGCGTCCCGCGCCAACGACAAGGGCAGTCTCGGCATCCGGCTGCTGACCGACCTGCGCGACCACGTCCTGGTCGGCATCGACCGCCTCCCCACCGTCGCCATCCTCGACCGCCTCAACGCCCTCGACGACGCCCCCTGGGCCGACCTCCAAGGGAAGCCGCTCGACAACCGGCGCCTGTCGAAGATGCTCGCCGACTACATGACCGGCGACAACGAACCCGTCGCCTCCCGCAACATCAAGACCGCCGGAAGCGTCCTCAAGGGCTACTACGCCACCGACCTCGCGGACGCGTGGCAGCGCTACTGCCCCCCTCCCCGGGAAAGTCCGCTACCTCCGCTACCCGGCACCGAGAACACGGCCTGACCAGCGACAACGCGGTAGCGGCAACCCGCCCGGGTTGCCGCTACCGCCCCGCTACCCATCCGCTACCGCTACCCCTTCCCGCTACCTCCAACAGGCCCCTGACCTGCGCGGTAGCGGCGGTAGCGGAAGTAGCGCCCCTCAGAGAAGGGAGGGGAGGTGAACCTCCCCTCCCCGTACTGGCTTTACCTCATAACAGAAGAGAGGAAGCGGCATGAGCGCCCGCGTGGTGGACGAGAAGCTGACCATCAAGGAAGTCATCACCGATCTGAGAGTCCCCCCATCAACCTTCTACCGATGGCGCCAACTCGGGAAGGGCCCCCGCTCGATCAAACTCCCGAACGGCGACGTTCGGATTCGCCGGTCGGAATATGAGCGTTGGCTCACGGAGCGGGAGGAAGCTGCGTGACCAACGGCACGACCGGTACACCTCAGGGCGCTCACGGAGGTGAGCGCCCTGAGGGCGGCAAGGAACACGTCTTCTCCAACGACGTTCGTCTATGGGGCATCTCCAAGGTGAGGAGTAAAAGCGCTCCGCATCAACTCCGGTGGATTGTCGCGGGGAACAAGTGCTACGCGTCGTTCGCAACCTACCCGCTTGCCGAGAACCGCCGCTCAGAACTGCGTCAAGCAATGCGTAGAGGCGAAGCGTTCGACGTGGAATCGGGACTCCCCGAGTCGGAGGTGCGGAAGGCGGAAGCGGCGGCGGCTGCTGAGGCCGAGAAGAAGAACGATCCCAAGTGGTGGGAATTCTCGCGGGAGTTCATGAAACGTCGTTGGCGTACGGCGGCGGCAAAGACGCGGGAGGGGTTCGCCGACAGCCTCGCTGCCGTGGCCTTGGGGATGATGGCGGACAAGCCTGATGCTCCGGAACTCCGCTTGGTCCGCAGGGCCGTGAGGTGGGCTGTTGTCCCGGCTCACGAGAAGGAGGAACCTCCGCCGGACTTGGAAGAGGTCTGTACGTGGTTGACGGAGAACTCCCTCCCTCTGTCGGCATTGAAGGAACCCACGGTCGCTGAGGACGTCCACTATCGGCTTGCCTACAGGCTTGACGGCAAGTTGGCGGCAAAGGAAACGTACAAGCGGCGTCGACGTAATTTCAACGCGGCGATGGAGTATGCGATCAAGCGCGGTTACATCGATAAAAATCCCGTTGCCGAGTTGGTGAGGCACGCGACTGCTCAGCAAGGGTCGATCGACCCGCGCATTCTGATGAACCCGGTACAGGCGCGGGAGTTCCTCGCCGCCGTGTCGTATGTGGGATCGGTCCACCGGAATCGTGGGAGGCGTTTGGTCGCGTTCTTCGGCTGCATCCTGTACGCCGCGATGCGCCCGGCGGAAGTCGTCGCGCTGAGGCGGTCGGACTGCGAATTGCCGGACACGGGTTGGGGATTGCTCACCCTCCGGAAGACGCGCCCTGTCGCGGGCAAGAAGTGGACCGACACGGGGGAGCGGCACGACAGACGGGGGCTGAAGATGCGTGACCCCGAAGCGGATCGGCCGGTGCCGATCCCGCCTGTACTGGTCGCGATGCTCCGGGCCCACCTCAAGGAGTTCGGCACCGCCAAGGATGGTCGCGTCTTCCACAACGAGCGGGGCGGCTTGGTGGGGTCCACGTCCTACTACCGGGTGTGGATGGAGGCGCGGCCCTACGCCTTCCCCGAGTCCAAGGTGCACAGCCCGCTGGCGGAGAAGCCGTACGCCGGCCGCGCGTTCGCCATCACGCAGTGGCTCAAGGCGGGGGTCGCGATCGCCGAAGTAGCGCGCCGCGCGGGAACCTCCCCGGAGGTCATCGACCGCCACTATGCGGGCCTCATCGACAACAGTGAGGACGAGGACAACGAGAAGATCGAGAAGGGCATGGGATGGGGGTCCGAGGGTGCCGCGTGAGGCGCGCGTGGCTCACGCACTCCTCACGCACAACCAGCAATAGACAGTGAGAAAGGGCGGGAGTCAGTGAGACTGACTCCCGCCCTCATCTACCAGCACTCTGCCTGGTCAGACCCTTGTTTCAGATCTCTGACCGGCGAGTGCCCCCGGCAGGATTCGAACCTGCGCACACGGCTCCGGAGGCCGTTGCTCTATCCCCTGAGCTACGGGGGCTTTGTCGGCGGAGTGTTGCTCGCGGCGACGGACAGAACACTACCAGCCCGGGTGGGGTGATCCCGAACGGGTTTGGGGGAGGGGTCGCGCGTAGGGGGCGGAAGTGGGGAAAAGCCGGACGCGGTGGCCGGTGCGGACCTACTCTCAAGGGGTGCCAGGCGCGTCGGGGCGGGTGCTTGTTGTGGACGACAACAAGGTCATCCGGCAGCTGATCAGGGTCAATCTCGAACTGGAGGGGTTCGAGGTCGTGACCGCGTGCGACGGTGCCGAGTGTCTGGAAGTCGTGCACGAGGTACGGCCGGACGCGGTCACCCTCGACGTCGTCATGCCCCGGCTGGACGGGCTGCGTACGGCCGCGCAGCTCCGCGCGGATCCCCGTACCCGTGATCTTCCGCTGGCCATCGTCAGCGCGTGCACCCCGGACGAGGTCGATGCCGGGCTCGATGCCGGGGTCGACGTGTTCCTGCCGAAGCCGTTCGAGCCGGCCGACCTCGTCGACATCGTACGGAAGCTCGTACGGCAGGGGCAGGGCCGGGAGTACGACGGTCCCGAGGCGGCCCCCGTTCCCGCCGGGCCGGACGCGTCCGGGCAGACCACCGGTACGGCGGACTCCGGAGAACCCGACGACACCCACGACCGCGGCACGGCCACCCCCGGCGAACCGACCGCCCTCAACGCCCCCGGCAAGCAGGGCGCCCACAACAGCTCCGGCCGGACCGCTCTCAGCAACGCCGGCGAACCGGCCGCTCCCGACAACCCCGGCGAGTTGGGGACCCACAGCGACCCCGTTGACCTGGCCACGCCCCACACCGTCGGCGACCTCGCCCCCCACGGCGACTCGGCCACCGCCGATCCCCACGAACTGACCACCCCCCACCACGGCGACGAAAAACGCCCCGCCCAGAGCGGCAGCTGACCCCCGCTCCTCCCGAACCCGGCGACGAAATCCACGCCGCCCACCGCAGCCGCCGCCCTGAGCGGACCCGGCGACGAATCCACGCCGCCCACCGCAGCCATCGCCCCCAACCCTTGACCGAACCCGGCGACGAAACCCTCGCCGTCCACCGCAGCCACCGTTATCTTCTTCGCGGTCCTGCAAGAGGGCCGCTGGCCTCCGGGCCCGGCATGACTGTGTCCCCCTGTCGAATGGATGACCTGGGGGGTGGTGTCACCGGGCCCGGAAGGTGCCGTCGGAGACGCTGATGAGAGGTCCGGCCACCGCCCGGTCCGGCGCAATGCCGGACAGCTCGCGGGCGGCAGGTCTGCATAACGTGGATGCGCGCGTACGACACCACTGCCAAGGCCGGCACGTTCGACTCCCCTGGAAGGGCGCGATGTTCGACACCGAAGACGTGGGCGTGTTCCTCGGCCTGGACGTCGGCAAGAGTGCTCACCACGGCCATGGGCTGACCCCGGCCGGGAAGAAGGTCCTCGGCAAGCAGCTGCCCAACAGCGAGCCGAGACTGCGGGCCGTCTTCGACAAGCTGACCGCGAAGTTCGGCACCGTCCTGGTGATCGTGGACCAGCCCGCCTCCATCGGCGCCCTCCCGCTCACGGTCGCCCGGGACACGGGCTGCAAGGTCGCCTACCTGCCCGGACTCGCGATGCGGCGGATCGCCGACCTGTATCCGGGCGAGGCCAAGACCGATGCCAAGGACGCCGCGGTCATCGCGGATGCGGCCCGGACCATGCCGCACACCCTGCGCTCCCTGGAGCTCACCGACGAGATCACCGCCGAACTCACGGTCCTCGTCGGCTTCGACCAGGACCTTGCGGCCGAGGCCACCCGCACCTCCAACCGCATACGCGGCCTGCTCACCCAGTTCCACCCGTCGCTGGAGCGCGTCCTGGGCCCCCGCCTCGACCACCAGGCGGTCACCTGGCTGCTGGAGCGCTACGGCTCCCCGGCCGCACTGCGCAAGGCCGGCCGCCGCAGACTCGTCGAGCTCATCCGCCCCAAGGCCCCACGCATGGCCCAGCGGCTGATCGACGACGTCTTCGACGCCCTGGACGAGCAGACCGTCGTCGTCCCGGGGACCGGCACCCTCGACATCGTCGTGCCCTCGCTGGCCCGCTCTCTCGCCGCTGTCCACGAACAGCGCCGGGCGATGGAAGCCCAGATCAACACCCTGCTGGAGGCCCACCCTCTTTCCCCGGTCCTGACGTCGATGCCCGGCGTCGGCGTCAGGACCGCCGCCGTCCTGCTGGTCACCGTCGGCGACGGCACCAGCTTCCCCACCGCCGCCCACCTCGCCTCCTACGCCGGACTCGCCCCGGCCACGAAACAGTCGGGCACCTCGATCCACGGCGAACACGCGCCCCGCGGAGGAAACCGCCAGCTCAAACGCGCCATGTTCCTCTCCGCCTTCGCCTGCATGAACGCCGACCCGGCCTCCCGCACCTACTACGACAAGCAACGCGCCCGCGGTAAGACCCACACCCAGGCACTCCTCCGCCTCGCCCGCCAACGCATCAGCGTCCTGTTCGCCATGCTCCGAGACGGCACCTTCTACGAACCCCGCACACCCGCGGACGTCGAACTCGCCGCATGACCCCAGCAAGACCTAATCACCGCAAACCCGACAGGGGTGCCTTGACGAAGGACATAGAGGCACCCCCCCGGCCGAACCCCACGACGACAATCCCGCCGCCCACCACAGAAGCCGCCCCCGAACCCCCCCACCCCCGACCCCCCCC
This sequence comes from Streptomyces saintjeani, assembly GCF_055409605.1. Lineage (NCBI taxonomy): Bacteria > Bacillati > Actinomycetota > Actinomycetes > Kitasatosporales > Streptomycetaceae > Streptomyces > Streptomyces saintjeani. The sequence goes on from NZ_CP189624.1 coordinate 6,405,249, forward strand.
ACCCCCCTGTCCACATCCCGAAACCCCGCCGAACCGACTCGCCTCCCCACCCCCCTCCTCGCCTACGCTGGCCCCGTGACCCCCCTGGAGCTCTCCCACACCGTCCTGCGTGCCGTCCGGCGCGCGGTGGACGCCGGTGAGCTGCGGGTCGAGGTCCCCACCCGGGCCCCCGTGACACCCCCCGGCCCAGGCGGCTGCGGCGACTACGCGACGCCGATCGCCCTGAAGCTGGCCCGCCCCGCCGGCCACCCCCCGCTGAAGGTCGCCGAGATCCTCCGCCCCCACCTCGCGCACGAAGCGGGCATCAGGGAAGTCGTCATCACACCCCCCGGCTTCCTGAACATCACCCTCCAGGAAACCTCCCTGATCCAGGAGATCCTGGCGAGGGGCCCGAGGTACGGACACGCGGAGACCCCCACCGCCCCCCTCACCCACCTCCACGCCCCCGACGAGGCCCGGGCCCTGGTCGTCATGGACACCCTGGCCCGAGTACTCCGCTCCCAGGGCACCCCCGTCCACACCTCGTGCGACACCCGCCCCACCCCGGAACTGACCTCGACCCTGGGCATCGAGATCGACACGTACGCCCCCCCGGCGGAGAACGCGCTGACCATCCGCCCGGTCCCCGCCCCCCTCCCCGGCACCCCGCCCTTCTTCCCCCTGGGCAGGGACGCCACCCGCTGGGCTCTCCTCCACCCGGCACCGCACGACCACCCCCACCTCACCGGCGACCACCTGACCCAACGCGAAACGAACCCCCTCTTCCGAGTCCGCTACGCGTACGCCCGCACCCGAGCCCTCACCCGCAACGCGGCGGCACTGGGCTTCACATCGAAGGCACCGACCCCCGCACCGGAACCCGGCGTGCAGGCAGGACCCACCGACGCCGCAGCGATCCCAGGCACCGGCGACACCCCCAGGTCGGCCACCCCCGGCACCGGCGACACTCCCCTCCCCCCAACAGCCGCCCCCGCGACCGCCGCCTCTCCCCCCGCGCGCCCCACCGCCCACGGAGAACCCACCGCGACCACCCCCACCGCGGCCCACCAGGCAGCCACGACCACCCCCGCCGCTCCCCCCCAGACAGCTGCCCACCCCACCCCCACCCCCCCAACCCCCCTCCACCTCCTCCTGGCAGACCACCCCCGCATCCTCACCACCACAGCCACCCACCACACCCCCCACCGCCTGACCCACCACCTCGTAGCGATCGCGGACACGCTCCTCCCCCTCCTCCCGCACGTCCTCCCCATCGGCGACGAGAAACCCGAGGCCACCCACCGCACCCGGCTCGCGCTCGCCGAAGCCGCCGGGGCGGTGCTGGCCGGTGGCCTGTCCCTGCTCGGCATCGACGCTCCAGAGCATTTGTAGAACGACAGCTTTTGTAGAACGACCGAAAGAAAGCCCAGAACGAAGATGAGCCGTTCCGCACACCCCGCCGGACCCCGTCACGCAGACGTCCTGCCGGAGGGCCACTACAGCGCCCCGCCCGCCGACCTGAACACGCTGGACAAGAAGGTGTGGGCGCAGACGGTGGAGAGGGACGAGGACGGAGTCCTCACCGTCGGCGGCATCCCCGCGACGCGCATCGCCGAGGAGTTCGGCACCCCGGCCTACGTCCTGGACGAGACGGACTTCCGCGCGAGGGCGAGGGCCTGGCGCACGGCGTTCGGCCCGGACGCGGACGTCTTCTACGCGGGCAAGGCGTTCCTGTCGAGGGCGATCGTGCGCTGGCTGCACGAGGAGGGCCTGAACCTCGACGTCTGCTCGGGCGGCGAACTGGCGACGGCCCTGTCCGCCGGGATGCCCGCGGAGCGCATCGCGCTGCACGGCAACAACAAGTCGACCGAGGAGATCCGCCGGGCGATCGAGGCCGGCGTAGGACGGATCGTGCTCGACTCCTTCCAGGAGATCGTCCGCGTCGCGCACATCGCGAGGGACCTCGGCAGGCGCCAGAAGGTCCAGATCAGGATCACGGTCGGCGTCGAGGCGCACACGCACGAGTTCATCGCGACCGCCCACGAGGACCAGAAGTTCGGCATCCCGCTGGCCGGCGGCCAGGCCGCGGAAGCCGTACGCCGCGCGCTCCAGCTCGACAGCCTGGAGCTGATCGGCGTACACAGCCACATCGGCTCGCAGATCTTCGACATGTCCGGCTTCGAGGTCGCCGCGCGCCGGGTCGTCGGCCTCCTCAAGGAGATCCGCGACGAACACGGCGTACAGCTCCCGGAGATCGACCTCGGCGGCGGCCTCGGCATCGCGTACACCAGCGACGACGACCCCCGCGAGCCGCACGAGATCGCGAAGGCGCTGCACGAGATCGTCACCCGCGAGTGCGAGGCGGCGGCGCTCAGCACCCCCCGCATCTCCGTCGAGCCGGGCCGCGCGATCGTCGGCCCGACGGCGTTCACGCTGTACGAGGTCGGCACGCTGAAGCCGCTGGACGGCCTGCGGACGTACGTCTCCGTCGACGGCGGCATGTCGGACAACATCCGCACCGCGCTGTACGACGCCGAGTACAGCGTCGCCCTCGTCTCGCGCACGTCCGACGCCGAGCCCATGCTGTCCCGCGTCGTCGGCAAGCACTGCGAGAGCGGGGACATCGTCGTCAAGGACGCGTTCCTGCCGGCCGACCTGGCACCGGGTGACCTCATCGCCGTACCGGCGACGGGCGCGTACTGCCGGTCGATGGCGAGCAACTACAACCACGTACCGAGGCCCCCGGTGGTGGCGGTCGGGGACGGACAGGCGAGGGTGATCGTGCGGCGGGAGACCGAGGACGATCTGCTGAGGCTCGACGTCGGCTGAGCCGCACGGGAGAATCTCCTGTCGGAACCGCTCAGGGAAATGAAATAGACGTCTCACGATCCGGACCCGGGGCAGAAACCGCGGTCCGGTGGGTGAGACTGGTCGAACCGTAGGCCGTATGAGAAACGAGGTCGCATGATGCGTACGCGTCCGCTGAAGGTGGCGCTGCTGGGCTGTGGAGTCGTCGGCTCAGAGGTGGCCCGCATCATGACGACGCACGCCGACGACCTCGCCGCGAGGATCGGCGCCCCGGTCGAACTGGCGGGAGTGGCGGTCCGCCGGCCCTCCAGAGTCCGGGACGGCATCGACCCGGGCCTGGTCACGACGGACGCGACCGCGCTGGTCAAACGCGGGGACATCGACGTCGTCGTCGAGGTCATCGGCGGCATCGAACCGGCCCGCACCCTCATCACGACCGCCTTCGAGCACGGCGCCTCCGTGGTGTCGGCGAACAAGGCGCTCCTCGCGCAGGACGGCGCGGCGCTGCACGCGGCGGCGCAGGAGCACGGCCGGGACCTGTACTACGAGGCGGCCGTCGCCGGCGCGATCCCCCTGATCCGCCCGCTGCGCGAGTCGCTGGCCGGCGACAAGGTCAACCGCGTCCTCGGCATCGTCAACGGCACGACGAACTTCATCCTCGACAAGATGGACTCGACCGGCGCCGGCTACCAGGAAGCGCTCGACGAGGCCACCGCCCTCGGGTACGCGGAAGCCGACCCGACCGCCGACGTCGAGGGCTTCGACGCCGCCGCCAAGGCCGCGATCCTCGCCGGGATCGCCTTCCACACCCGCGTGCGCCTCGACGACGTCTACCGCGAGGGCATGTCCGAGGTGACCGCCGCGGACTTCGCCTCGGCGCGGAACATGAACTGCACCATCAAGCTGCTGGCGATCTGCGAGCGCGCCGCCGACGGCGGCTCGGTCACCGCGCGCGTCCACCCCGCGATGATCCCGCTCTCCCACCCGCTCGCCTCCGTGCGCGGCGCCTACAACGCCGTCTTCGTCGAGTCCGACGCGGCCGGCCAGCTCATGTTCTACGGCCCCGGCGCGGGCGGCGCGCCCACCGCCTCGGCCGTGCTCGGCGACCTCGTCGCCGTGTGCCGCAACCGGCTCAGCGGGGCGACGGGGCCCGGCGAGTCGGCGTACGCGGCCCTGCCGGTGTCGCCCATGGGCGATGTCGTGACGCGGTACCACATCAGCCTCGACGTCGCGGACAAACCGGGTGTACTCGCCCAGGTCGCGACCGTGTTCGCCGAGCACGGGGTGTCGATCGATACCGTTCGTCAGCAGGGAAAGGACGGCGAGGCATCCCTCGTCGTCGTCACCCACCGCGCATCCGACGCCGCGCTCAGCGGGACCGTCGAGGCGCTGCGCAAGCTCGACACCGTCCGCGGTGTCGCCAGCATCATGCGGGTTGAAGGAGAGTAACCAGCAATGACCCACCAGTGGCGCGGAATCATCGAGGAGTACCGGGACCGGCTGCCCGTCTCCGCCAGCACGCCGGTCGTGACGCTCCGCGAGGGCGGTACGCCGCTCGTGCCCGCGCAGGTGCTCTCCGAGCGCACCGGCTGCGAGGTCCACCTCAAGGTCGAGGGCGCGAACCCGACGGGGTCCTTCAAGGACCGCGGCATGACCATGGCCATCTCCAAGGCCAAGGAGGAGGGCGCGCAGGCCGTCATCTGCGCCTCCACCGGCAACACGTCGGCCTCCGCCGCCGCGTACGGCGTCCGCGCGGGCATGGTCTCCGCCGTGCTCGTGCCGCGCGGCAAGATCGCGCTCGGCAAGATGGGCCAGGCCCTCGTGCACGGCGCGAAGATCCTCCAGGTCGACGGCAACTTCGACGACTGCCTCGCCCTCGCCCGTGCCCTGAGCGACAACTACCCTGTCGCGCTGGTCAATTCGGTCAACCCGGTGCGCATCGAGGGCCAGAAGACGGCCGCCTTCGAGATCGTCGACATGCTCGGCGACGCCCCCGACATCCATGTCCTCCCGGTTGGCAACGCGGGCAACATCACCGCGTACTGGAAGGGCTACCAGGAGTACGCCGCCGACGGCATCGCCGCGCGGACGCCCCGCATGTGGGGCTTCCAGGCGTCCGGCTCCGCGCCCATCGTGCGCGGCGAGATCGTCAAGGACCCCTCGACGATCGCGACGGCGATCCGCATCGGCAACCCGGCCTCCTGGGAGTACGCGATCGCCGCCCGCGACGAGTCCGGCGGGCTCATCGACGAGGTGACGGACCGCGAGATCCTGCGCGCCTACCGCCTGTTGGCCGCGCAGGAGGGCGTCTTCGTCGAGCCCGCCTCCGCCGCCTCGGTCGCCGGCCTCCTCAAGGCCGCCGAGCAGGGCAAGGTCGACCCCGGCCAGCGCATCGTCTGCACGGTCACCGGCAACGGCCTCAAGGACCCCGACTGGGCGGTCGCGGGCGCCCCGCAGCCGCTCACGGTCCCCGTCGACGCGGCGGCAGCCGCGCAGAACCTCGGTCTCGTCTAGGGGTTCCCCCGCCAGGGGTGCACAGGGGGCTTACGACACGCATCGTGCGCCTCCTGTGCGCCCTATGTCGCCACAGAACCTTCCTTCGATAGGCTGTAGCGAACCCGCCCGCTGCATATGCACCGTGGATGCCGGGCTGTCGCGCCGTCGCCGCAGCCCCCGGCGGGTCTCACCGCACGTCAGTCACCGAACGTCGACGTCGCCGCATGACAATCGACAGTTCCGCAGCTCAAGGAGTTCATCGAGCGATGGCCGGTCCAGCCTTCCGCGCCGCCGCCGTCCGGGTGCGCGTCCCCGCCACCAGCGCCAACCTCGGGCCCGGCTTCGACGCCTTCGGCCTCGCGCTGGGGCTCTACGACGACGTCGTCGTCCGGGTGGCCGACTCCGGGCTGCACATCGACATCGCCGGAGAGGGCGGTGAAACCCTCCCGCGCGACGAGAGCCACCTCCTCGTACGAGCCATGCGCACCGCCTTCGACGCCCTCGGCGGACAGCCGCGCGGCCTGGAGATCGTCTGCGCCAACCGCATCCCGCACGGCCGCGGCCTCGGCTCCTCGTCCGCCGCGATCTGCGCCGGCATCGTCGCCGCGCGCGCCGTGACCATAGGCGGCGAATCGCGGCTCGACAGCGCCGCGCTCCTCGAACTCGCCACCGAGATCGAGGGCCACCCCGACAACGTCGCGGCCTGCCTGCTCGGCGGGTTCACCATCTCCTGGATGGACGGCGGCGCCGCCCGCGCGATCCGCACCGAGCCCGCCGGTTCCATCGTTCCGGTGGTTTTCGTGCCCGGGAAACCGCTCCTCACCGAGACCGCGCGCGGACTGCTCCCGCGCACCGTCCCGCACGTCGACGCCGCCGCCAACGCGGGCCGTGCCGCCCTGCTCGTCGAGGCCCTCACCCGGCGCCCCGAACTGCTGCTGCCCGCCACCGAGGACCGCCTCCACCAGGAGTACCGCGCCCCCGCGATGCCGGAGAGCGCCGCACTCGTGGAGCGGCTGCGCGCCGACGGGATCCCCGCGGTGATCTCCGGCGCGGGACCCACCGTGATGGCGCTGGCCGACGCGGAATCGGCCGACAAGGTCGAGGCGTCGGCGGGCGCGGACTGGGCCGCCAACCGGCTGGACCTGGACCTTCGGGGAGCGAGCGTCCTGCCGCTCGCACCCCCCGGCGACCTTCAGGCATAGGGCATCGCGTGAATCGTCGCCGGATTTCGAGAGGGGGAATGTTTGTTGGATCCGGTAGTGTTAACCTCAAGTCTGCACCCGACCCCACCATGGCGAGGTGCTTCACGTCCCCGTCCGGGACAGACATTCTTCCGGGAGCTCCCCAAGCCGCACCGCGTTCCGTATCGCGTACCTGGGCAGTGCGCTGTACATCGACGCTGAGTGGCCCACAGGGCACGCTCCGGAACAGGTGCGACCCCGCCACGTGACACTGACACCGGGTGCCACGGATCGACTGATCTGTCGGGAGAGCGCCATCACCAGAAACCTCATCCGCCGCTCCGGCGGATTACCGCCCCGGTTCCGTCCCCACCAAAAGGACAGGAACCGGACAGCACAACCGGTCGCCGAGCCAGACAGGCCGACGTCCGCTCCAGGGAAGGACCCTTCGTGAGCGACACCACCGATCTGATGGGCGCACGTGTCGAGGAGACCGCTGCCGCGCCCGCCACGGACGCCTCCGCGCCTGCCACCGGTGCCGGCTCCCGGCGGCGCCGCGGTACCGGCCTCGAAGGCATGGTGCTGGCAGAGCTTCAGCAGGTCGCATCCGGCCTCGGTATCAAGGGCACCGCGCGGATGCGCAAGAGCCAGCTGATCGACGTCATCAAGGAGGCGCAGGGCGGGGGCGGCGCCACCGCTCCGCAGGCCGAGGCGCCTGCCGAGAAGCCCAAGCGCCGCGCCACCTCCCGCGCCCGTACGGCCGACGAGACACCCCAGGCCGAGGCGCCCGCCGCCGAGCAGCCCGCGGCCCAGCAGCAGATCGACATCCCCGGCCAGCCGGCCGGTGACGCGCCCGTCGAGCGCCGTGGCCGCCGCCGCGCCACCTCCGAGGCCGGCGCCCCCGTGGCCGCCGCGCCCGTCGAGACGGTCGTCGTCGAGGCGAAGACGGAGCCCAGGGCCGAGACGCCCGTCGCCGCGCAGCCGCAGGCCGACGCGGGTGACGGCGAGGGCCGCCGCCAGGGCCGCCGCGAGCGCGGTCGCGACCGCGGTGAGCGGGGCGAGCGCGGGGACCGTACCGAGCGCGCCGACCGTGGTGACCGCGCCGACCGCAGCGACCGGGGCGACCGTCGCGGCAAGAGCGACGACCAGCAGGGCCAGGGCCGTCAGGAGCGCCAGCCGCGTCAGGACCGCCAGGACCGGCAGGAGCAGGGTGGCCGCCAGGACCGCCAGCAGCGCGACAACGGTCCGCGCCTCGACGAGGACGACGAGTTCGGCGACGGCCGCCGTGGCCGCCGCGGCCGTTACCGGGACCGCCGTGGCCGCCGTGGCCGCGACGAACTCGGCGCCCCCGAGCCGCAGTTGGCCGACGACGACGTCCTGATCCCGGTCGCGGGCATCCTCGACATCCTCGACAACTACGCCTTCATCCGTACCTCGGGCTACCTGCCGGGCCCCAACGACGTGTACGTCTCGCTCGCCCAGGTCCGCAAGAACGGCCTGCGCAAGGGCGACCACGTCACCGGCGCGGTCCGCCAGCCCAAGGACGGCGAGCGGCGCGAGAAGTTCAACGCGCTCGTCCGGCTCGACTCCACCAACGGCATGGCGCCCGAACACGGCCGTGGCCGCCCGGAGTTCAACAAGCTGACGCCGCTGTACCCGCAGGACCGGCTCCGCCTGGAGACCGACCCGGGTGTGCTGACCACGCGGATCATCGACCTCGTGTCGCCGATCGGCAAGGGCCAGCGCGGTCTGATCGTGGCCCCGCCGAAGACCGGCAAGACCATGATCATGCAGGCCATCGCCAACGCGATCACGCACAACAACCCCGAGTGCCACCTGATGGTCGTCCTCGTCGACGAGCGTCCGGAAGAGGTCACCGACATGCAGCGGTCGGTGAAGGGCGAGGTCATCTCCTCGACCTTCGACCGGCCCGCCGAGGACCACACGACCGTCGCCGAGCTCGCCATCGAGCGCGCCAAGCGGCTGGTCGAGCTGGGCCACGACGTCGTCGTCCTGCTCGACTCCATCACGCGTCTGGGCCGCGCCTACAACCTCGCGGCGCCGGCCTCCGGGCGCATCCTGTCCGGTGGTGTCGACTCGACCGCCCTCTACCCCCCGAAGCGCTTCTTCGGCGCCGCGCGCAACATCGAGGACGGCGGCTCGCTGACCATCCTCGCGACCGCGCTCGTCGACACCGGGTCCCGCATGGACGAGGTGATCTTCGAGGAGTTCAAGGGCACCGGCAACATGGAGCTCAAGCTCGACCGGAAGCTCGCCGACAAGCGGATCTTCCCGGCCGTCGACGTCGACGCGTCCGGTACCCGCAAGGAAGAGATCCTGCTCGGCAACGAGGAGCTGGCGGTCGTCTGGAAGCTGCGCCGGGTGCTGCACGCGCTCGACCAGCAGCAGGCGATCGAGCTGCTCCTCGACAAGATGAAGCAGACGAAGTCGAACGCCGAGTTCCTGATGCAGATCCAGAAGACGACGCCGGGCAACGGCAGCGACTGACGGCAGGTCTCCGAAAGCGGTCACCCCTCGTTCACGGGGGGTGACCGTTTTTCTGTCTCTTTCCTGTGTTTTTGATCGGCTCTGGCGACTTGTGCAACCCTGTCCGGAGTTTCCCCGTCTGATCTGGCGGAGTGATGATGAGACGAGGCAGAAGAGAGCCGAGGAGACATGTCCGCCGAGAGCACGCCTGACATACCCGGGAACAGCCACCGCAAGCCGAAGAGGCGCCGGGGGCTGGTGGTCGCGGCGTGGGTCGCCGGGGGGATCCTCGTCCTCGGGGGGACCGGGGCGGGGTACCTCTACGTCAAGCTCAACGGCAACATCAAGAGCGTCGACATCGACCAGGCGCTCGGTACGGACCGGCCCGCCAAGGTCGACAACGGCTCCGAGAACATCCTCGTGCTCGGGTCCGACTCGCGGTCCGGGGCCAACAAGAAGCTCGGCGGGGGGACCGACGACGGCAGCGCGCGCTCGGACACGGCGATGATCGTCCACGTCTACGAGGGGCACAAGAAGGCCAGTGTCGTCTCCGTACCCCGCGACACACTCGTCGACCGGCCCGCCTGTACGGACGCCGGCGGGGTCACGCACGACGCCGTGAGCGGGGTGATGTTCAACACCGCGTACACCACCGGTGGGGCGGCCTGCGCGGTCAAGACCGTCGAGGCGATCACGAATCTGCGGATGGACCACTACCTCGAAGTCGACTTCTCCGGGTTCCAGAAGCTGATCGACGACCTCGGCGGGGTGCGGGTCACGACCACCAAGGCGATCAGCGACAAGGACAGCCACCTGAACCTGGCGGCGGGCACGCACACGCTGAACGGCCAGCAGGCGCTGGGGCTGGTCCGTACGCGCCACGGCGTCGGCGACGGCTCCGACCTCGGCCGCATCCAGCTCCAGCAGGCGTTCATCAAGGCGCTGGTCAACCAGGTCAAGTCGATCGGCCTCTTCACCAGCCCCACCAAGCTGTACGACCTCGCCGACACGGCGACGAAGGCGGTCACGACAGACTCCGACCTGGGCTCGGTGAACTCCCTGATGTCCTTCGCGAACGGCCTCAAGAGCATCAGCTCCGCCAACATGACGATGGTCACGATGCCCGTCCAGTACGACCCGGCGAACCCGAACCGGGTGATCGTGTCGGAGACGAAGGCGGCGCAGGTGTGGACGGCGCTGCAAGCGGACCAGCCGATACCGAAGGCGGCTACGGAGGGGACGGCGACGGGGGAGGCGAACGGGGTGGTGGCTTCCTCCTAGGGGGCGGGTGCGGCGCCGTCGTGGCCGTTCGCGCCCGCGCGGCGGTAGCCGCAGATCAGATACAGCCCCGCGCCCCTGAAAGACGACCGGTGCGGACTCGTTGTGGCTGATCGCGCCGCTGAAAAAGTCGGCGCCAGCCGGCTTTTCTCAGGGGCGCGGGGAACTGCGCGACAAGCCACGACGCACCCGCACTCGCCCCCCGGGAATAGTTCACCCCCACCCCCGGTTTGGGCGTATGGCTCCAGTCCTGGCAGACTGGTACGTCGGCCCCGGTTCACGCCCCGCGCCGCGGAAGCGACCCGGTGCCCTCCCGTAAATCTAGGAGAATCCCTTGAAGCGCGACATCCACCCCGCGTACGTCGAGACGCAGGTCAGCTGCACCTGCGGCGCGTCGTTCACGACCCGCAGCACCATCGAGTCCGGCGCCATCCGCGCCGACGTGTGCTCCGAGTGCCACCCGTTCTACACGGGCAAGCAGAAGATCCTCGACACCGGTGGCCGCGTGGCCCGCTTCGAGGCCCGCTTCGGCAAGGCCGCCGCAGGCTCCAAGAAGTAGCGAGCCCCTCTTCGCCGGTCCACGGCAGCGCTCCCGCGAGGGGGTGCTCCCGGGACCGGCGTTTTTGGTCGCCGCCCACTTCACCGCCGTAGGAACCACAGGAGCCCAAGATGTTCGAGGCCGTCGAGGAACTGGTCACGGAACACGCCGCGCTGGAGACGACGCTCGCCGACCCGGCGGTCTTCGCCGACCAGGCGAACGCGCGCAAGCTGAACAAGCGCTACGCCGAGCTGACCCCGATCGTCGCGACGTACCGCTCCTGGAAGCAGACCGGCGACGACATCGGGACGGCGAAGGAGTTCGCCGCCGACGACCCGGACTTCGCGGCCGAGGTCAAGGAGCTGGAGAAGCAGCGCGAGGAGCTGACGGAGAAGCTGCGCCTGCTGCTCGTCCCGAGGGACCCGTCGGACGACAAGGACGTCATCCTGGAGATCAAGGCGGGCGCGGGCGGCGACGAGTCGGCCCTGTTCGCCGGCGACCTGCTGCGCATGTACCTGCGGTACGCGGAGCGCGTCGGCTGGAAGACCGAGATCATCGACGCCACCGAGTCGGAGCTGGGCGGCTACAAGGACGTCCAGGTCGCCGTGAAGACCAAGGGCGGCCAGGGCGCCACCGAGCCCGGCCAGGGCGTCTGGGCGCGGCTGAAGTACGAGGGCGGCGTGCACCGCGTGCAGCGCGTGCCGGCCACCGAGTCGCAGGGCCGGATCCACACCTCCGCCGCCGGTGTCCTCGTGACGCCCGAGGCCGAGGAGGTCGAGGTCGAGATCAACCCGAACGACCTGCGCATCGACGTCTACCGCTCGTCGGGCCCCGGCGGCCAGTCCGTCAACACCACCGACTCCGCCGTACGCATCACGCACCTGCCCACCGGCGTCGTAGCCTCCTGTCAGAACGAGAAGAGCCAGTTGCAGAACAAGGAGCAGGCGATGCGTATCCTGCGCTCCAGGCTGCTCGCCGCCGCTCAGGAGGAGGCGGAGCGGGAGGCCGCGGACGCCCGGCGCAGCCAGGTGCGGACCGTCGACCGCTCCGAGAAGATCCGTACGTACAACTTCCCGGAGAACCGCATCTCCGACCACCGCGTCGGCTTCAAGTCGTACAACCTGGACCAGGTCCTGGACGGCGACCTCGACGCGGTCATCCAGGCCTGCGTCGACGCGGACTCGGCGGCGAAGCTCGCAGCCGCGTAAGCCACTTACGAAACCGGAGGACTCGCGTGAACCTGCTGCTCGCCGAGGTGGCCCAGGCCACTCAGCGGCTGGCCGACGCCGGTGTGCCCTCGCCGCGCACCGACGCGGAGGAGCTGGCCGCGTTCGTGCACGCGGTGAAGCGCGGCGAACTGCACTCCGTGAAGGACTCCGACTTCGACGCGCGCTACTGGGAGGCCATCGCCCGGCGCGAGCAGCGCGAGCCGCTCCAGCACATCACCGGGCGCGCCTACTTCCGGTACCTGGAACTCCAGGTCGGGCCCGGGGTGTTCGTGCCCCGGCCCGAGACCGAGTCCGTCGTCGGCTGGGCCATAGACGCGGTGCGCGCGATGGACGTCGTCGAGCCGACCATCGTCGACCTGTGCACCGGCTCCGGCGCGATCGCCCTCGCCCTCGCGCAGGAGGTGCCGCGCTCCAAGGTGCACGCCGTGGAGCTGTCCGAGGACGCGCTCGTGTGGACCCGCAAGAACATGGCCGGCTCCCGCGTCGACCTCCGGCAGGGCAACGCGCTGGACGCCTTTCCCGACCTCGACGGCCACGTCGACCTCGTCATCACCAACCCGCCGTACATCCCGCTCACCGAGTGGGAGTACGTCGCCCCCGAGGCCCGTGACTACGACCCCGAGCTGGCCCTCTTCTCCGGCGAGGACGGCCTCACGCTGATCCGGGGCCTGGAGCGCACCGCGCACCGGCTGCTGCGGCCCGGCGGCGTCGTCGTCGTCGAGCACGCGGACACGCAGGGCGGGCAGGTGCCGTGGATCTTCACCGAGGAACGGGGCTGGGCCGACGCGGCCGACCACCCCGACCTCAACAACCGGCCCCGCTTCGCGACGGCTCGCAGGGCGATGCCGTGATGACTGTTTCCGCGATGACTGTTTCCGCCGTGATGGCTATTTCTTACGTGACGGCTGTTTCTTACGTATTCGAGCAGGAGGGCCGCTAGACATGGCACGGCGATACGACACCAACGACGCGACCGACCGTACGACCGGTCTGCGCGAGGCCGCGTCCGCCGTCCGCCGGGGCGAGCTGGTCGTGCTGCCCACCGACACGGTGTACGGGATCGGCGCCGACGCGTTCTCCTCCGAGGCCGTGGCGGAACTCCTCGACGCGAAGGGGCGGGGCCGCAACATGCCCACGCCCGTTCTCATCGGCTCGCCCAACACCCTGCACGGGCTCGTCACCGACTTCTCCGAGCTCGCCTGGGAACTCGTCGACGCGTTCTGGCCCGGTGCGCTCACGCTCGTCGCCCGTCATCAGCCGTCCCTCCAGTGGGACCTCGGGGACACGCGCGGGACCGTCGCCGTGCGGATGCCGCTGCACCCCGTCGCCATCGAGCTGCTCACCGAGGTCGGGCCCATGGCCGTGTCCTCCGCCAACCTCACCGGGCATCCCGCGCCGGAGAACTGCGACGAGGCCCAGGGCATGCTCGGCGACTCCGTCTCCGTCTACCTCGACGGCGGGTCCACGCCCGGGAACGTGCCCTCCTCCATCGTCGACGTCACCCGTGAGGTGCCCGTCCTGCTGCGGGAGGGTGCGATCACCGTCGAGGAGCTGCGGAAGGTCGTACCCGATCTTGAGGTGGCGAATTGACGGGGCCCGTGCGCGCCGTCCTCCCGGCCGGGCGGGGGGTCACCCCATGCCGGGCATAGGCGGTGGGGAGTCGGCCGCCGAGATCACGACGACGTTCGGGTTTCCCCGGGACAGTTTCCGGATTCTGCACGTCAGTACGGGGAACGTGTGCCGGTCGCCCATCACCGAGCGGCTCACCCGGCACTTCGTCGCCGAGCGGCTCGGGATCCTCGGGGGCGGGCTCATCATCGAGAGCGCCGGGACGTGGGGGCACGAGGGTGCCCCCATGGAGGCCAACGCGGAGGCCGTTCTCGCCGAGTTCGGGGCGGACTCCTCCGGGTTCACCGGGCGGGAGCTGCTCGACGAGCACGTCATCCGGGCCGACCTCGTGCTGACCGCTACCCGGGATCACCGGGCTCAGGTCATCTCCATGGGGCACTCCGCGGGGCTGCGCACCTTCACGCTGAAGGAGTTCACGCGGCTCGTGCGGGCCATAGACCCCGCTACCCTGCCCTCCCTGGACGAGGGCGTCGTCATGCGCGCCCGTGCGCTGGTGCGGGCCGCTGCCGCCCTCCGGGGGTGGCTCCTCGCGCCTACCGCCGAGGCGGACGAGGTGCATGATCCGTACGGGGCTCCGCTGCCGTTCTTCCGGTCCGTCGGCGGCGAGATACATCAGGCGCTGGATCCTGTTGTGACCGCTCTTACCGGGGTGCCGGCGCGCATGTAGGTGCGTGGGCGGAGTCCCGCCGTGTGGGTTGTCGTGGTTCGGCCTACATTGGGGGTACGTCCGCTTCGAGGCTCGGAGCCTGTCATGGTCGTTTCTCTGTCTGGGCCGGAGGCCGGGGTTCTGCTGCGGCAGGACCCCGAGATCGCCGAGGTTCTGGTGGGGGAGCGGCGGCGGCAGGCTTCCGGGCTGCAACTTGCCGCCGCCGAGAATTTCTGTTCGCCCGCCGTGCTGGCCGCGCTGGGGTCCGTGCTCGCCAACAAGTACGCCGAGGGGTATCCCGGGGCTCGGCATCATGGCGGGTGCGAGATGGTGGATGTGGCCGAGCGGGTCGCTGTGGAGCGGGCCAAAGGGCTGTTCGGGGCCGGGCACGCGAACGTGCAGCCCCATTCGGGGTCCTCGGCCGTGCTTGCCGCGTATGCCGCCTTGTTGCGGCCCGGGGACACCGTGCTCGCTCTGGGGCTGCGGGACGGGGGGCATCTGACTCATGGGTCGCCCGTCAACTTTTCCGGGCGGTGGTTCTCTTTCGTGTCGTACGGGGTGGACGCGGAGACCGGGTTCGTCGATCACGACGCCGTGCGGGAGCTGGCTCGGGTGCATCGGCCCAAGGCGATCGTCTGCGGGTCCATCGCCTATCCGCGCCATCTCGACTACGGGGTCTTCCGGGAGGTCGCCGATGAGGTGGGGGCCTATCTGATCGCCGACGCCGCTCATCCCATCGGGTTGGTCGCCGGAGGGGTCGCGCCCAGTCCTGTGCCGTACGCCGATGTGGTGTGTGCGACCACCCACAAGGTGCTGCGGGGGCCTCGGGGCGGGATGGTGCTGTGCGGGGAGGAGCTGGCGGAACGGGTCGACCGGGCCGTTTTTCCGTTCACTCAGGGTGGGGCCCAGATGCATGCGGTGGCTGCCAAGGCCGTGGCGTTCGGAGAGGCCGCGGCTCCTGGGTTCGCGCGGTACGCGCGGCAGGTCGTCGCCAATGCCCGGGTGGTGGCGGCCGGGTTGGCCGCCGAGGGGATGCGGGTCGTCACCGGGGGGACGGATACGCATCTTGTCGTCGTCGATCCGTCGCCTTTGGGGGTCGACGCGAAGGTTGCCCGGGGGCGGCTGGCGGCCGTTGGGGTGGTTCTGGACTGTTGTGTTCTGCCGGGGGGTGGGGGGCGCGGGCTGCGGTTGGGGACCGCCGCCGTGACCACCCAGGGGATGGGGGAGGCCGAGATGGCTCGTGTCGCCGCGCTGCTCGCAGGGGTCGTACGAGGTGAGGTGACCGCGCGGAGAGGGCGTGAGGAAGTGGAGGAGCTGGTTCGGGAATGGCCGCCGTATCCGGACTGAACGGACGGTCCGGGGTACACGTACAAGGGACCGCACAGCCGGACGTGCAACCATCGTGGCTACCCGGATGTCCTTACCCGTATGCGCTCGTCGCTAGGGTGTGGGGCTGAGATGGCCAGCGAGACCTGTGGGGAAGCCCGTGCGTGAATACCTGCTGACGCTCTGCGTCACGGCCGCGGTGACGTATCTGCTGACCGGGCCGGTGCGGAAGTTCGCGATCGTGGCCGGGGCGATGCCGGAGATCCGGGCGCGTGACGTGCACCGGGAACCGACTCCGCGGCTCGGTGGGATCGCGATGTTCTTCGGGCTGTGCGCGGGGTTGTTGGTCGCGGATCATCTGACCAACCTCAACGAGGTGTTCGAGAAGTCGAGCGAGCCCCGGGCCCTGCTGTCCGGGGCCGCGCTGATCTGGCTGATCGGGGTGCTCGACGACAAGTTCGAGATCGACGCGCTGATCAAGCTCGGTGCGCAGATGATCGCCGCCGGTGTCATGGTCGTCCAGGGTCTGACGATCCTGTGGCTGCCGATCCCGTTCGTGGGGACCGTCGCGTTGACGCAGTGGCAGGGGACCCTGCTGACAGTCGCGCTGGTCGTCATCACGATCAACGCCGTGAACTTCGTGGACGGCCTCGACGGCCTCGCGGCCGGCATGGTGTGCATCGCCGCCGCCGCGTTCTTCATGTACGCCTACCGGATCTGGTACTCGTACGGCATCGAGGCCGCCGCCCCGGCGACGCTGTTCTCGGCGATCCTGATGGGGATGTGCCTCGGCTTCCTGCCGCACAACATGCATCCGGCGCGGATCTTCATGGGCGACTCGGGGTCGATGCTGATCGGGCTGATCCTGGCGGCGGGCGCGATCTCGATCACCGGCCAGGTGGACCCGGACGCGATGAAGCTGTACGTCGGGTCCGAGCGCGACGCCGTCCACCAGATGGTGCCGGTGTACATCCCGCTGCTGATGCCGCTGACCATCATCGCGATCCCCGCGGCCGACCTGATCCTCGCGATCGTGCGGCGGACCTGGAAGGGACAGTCGCCGTTCGCCGCGGACCGGGGTCACCTGCACCACCGGCTCCTGGAGGTCGGCCACTCGCACAGCCGGGCCGTGCTGATCATGTACTTCTGGTCGGCGCTGATCGCGTTCGGGGCGCTGGCCTACTCCGTCAACTCGGCGTCGATGTGGATCGTCCTCGGCGTCGCGGCGCTGAGCGCGTTCGGCCTGGTCCTGTTGCTGCTGCCCCGCTTCACGCCGCGCGCCCCGCGGTGGGCCCAGACGTTCCTCCCGCCGCGCTACCGGCGCCGCAGGGCCGTGCCGGCGCCCCTCCCGGTGGCGGCGGAGGAGGCCGAGGAGCGCACTCCGGTGGGCGCGGGAGCGGCGGGCGGCGTCAACGGGGCTACCGCCGTGGGGGGTCGGACCCGGTTCCCCCGAAGGTGAGAACGTTTTGAGCGGGGTCCAGCTCAAAGTAAGAATCTGACTAGAGCATTGCCAAGTCGTGGGGGAAGCTAGAGGGTGCGAAGGGGGCAATACCAGACAAGCTCCCCCGGTTTTCGCTCAGGCGCGCGCTTTCACTCTCATGTGTGACAGTCAGCACCCCTTCGAGGTAAAGACCTCATCAAATAGTTTGTGATACGGTTCACGAGAACCCCGGACAGAGCCGAAGGACCGCAGTGCGACGGTCCGAAGGTCTGAGGTCTCACCCCCTCGAACCGGGACTACGCTCGTCCATGACGACACCCCTTCCCCACTTTTTTGAACGCGGAGTTGCCGCCATGCCGTCCAACGACGTCCGGATTTTGGCCCAGGCCGCTGTGCCCACAGCCGCCGCCGGTGCGATCGCCGCCGTGGTGAGCGGCGTGGTCGCGGGCGGCAAGGGTGCCATCGGGGCGGTCGTCGCGACGGTCGTGGTGGTCCTCTTCATGGGGATCGGGCTGTACGTGCTCCAGCGCACGGCCAAAACGCTTCCGCATCTCTTCCAGTCCATGGGACTGATGCTCTACGCGGCGCAGCTCCTGCTGCTCTTCGTCTTCATGGCCATGTTCAAGAACACCACCCTGTTCAACCCCCGGGCCTTCGCCATCACGCTCGTCGTCGCCACCCTCGCGTGGATCGCGGCTCAGACGCGTGCTCACATGAAAGCCAAGATCCTCTACGTCGAGCCCGAAAAATCGGGGCACTCGTCGTGAGAGGTAGGGGTGGGATAAAGACGCACGACAGACCCTGCTATCGTCCGGTGCCAACTGCGGCATCGCGGGCGCGGGCATTCGAGCTGACGCCTGTTCATTCGCGAGGCGAGATGCCCCTGAGCCGCCCCCACATCCGTAACACCAGTCCCGTGCCGAACGGCGGCCCCGTGCCGCGCCGACACAACGAGGTTGCCGTACCTATGCGCCACGACGAAGGAGCCCGCGGTGAGTGCTGACCCGACGCAGACGCTCGCTTTCGACACGAGTTGTCACCTGTTCGACGGGTGTGGCTTCGACACGGTCGCTCCGGGCCTGCACTCGTTCCTGTTCAAGCCGCTCTTCGGAGACGCGGACAGCAACCTGTACTTCAACAAGACGATGCTGCTGGCGCTCCTCGGCTCGATCATCATCGTCGGCTTCTTCTGGGCCGCCTTCGCCAGGCCGAAGGTCGTCCCGGGCAAGCTCCAGATGGTCGCCGAAGCCGGCTACGACTTCATCCGCCGCGGCGTCGTCTACGAGACGATCGGAAAGAAGGAGGGTGAGAAGTACGTACCTCTCATCGTCTCCCTCTTCTTCTTCATCTGGGTGATGAACCTCTGGTCGATCATTCCGCTCGCCCAGTTCCCGGTCACCTCGATCATCGCCTACCCGGCGGGCCTCGCGGGTCTGGTGTACATCCTGTGGGTGTCCCTGACCTTCAAGCGGCACGGATTCGTCGGCGCCTTCAAGAACTTCAGCGGCTACGACAAGTCCCTCGGCGCGGTCCTGCCGATGGTCATGACCCTCGAACTGCTCTCGAACCTGATCGTGCGCCCCTTCACGCACGCGGTCCGGCTCTTCGCGAACATGTTCGCCGGCCACACCCTGCTGCTGCTCTTCACCATCGCCAGCTGGTACATGCTCAACGGCATCGGTATCGCCTACTCCGGCGTGTCCTTCGTGATGGTCATCGTGATGACGGCCTTCGAGCTCTTCATCCAGGCAGTTCAGGCGTACGTCTTCGTACTGCTGACCTGCACCTTCATCCAGGGCGCGCTCGCCGAGCACCACTGAGCACAGCCCGCTTCGCACCCCCCTAAGCACCCGGTGGCCAACCCCCACCGGACCTTGAAAGAGAAGGAAGAACCGGACATGTCCGCTCTCCAGACCCTTGCCGCCGGCGTCGAGATCAAGGGCAACCTCGGCTCCATCGGTTACGGCCTCGCCGCCATCGGCCCGGGCGTCGGCGTCGGCATCATCTTCGGTAACGGCACCCAGGCGCTCGCCCGCCAGCCCGAAGCTGCCGGCCTCATCCGCGCCAACCAGATCCTCGGCTTCGCCTTCTGTGAGGCGCTCGCGCTGATCGGTCTGGTCATGCCGTTCGTTTACCCGAGCGCCTGACCTGATCCGTCGGACCGCCCCTTTCGACGAAAGGCACTGATATGAGCCCTCTGGTTCTCATGGCGGCTGAGGAGGCGGAAAACCCCCTCATCCCGCCGATCCCCGAGCTCGTCATCGGCCTCATCGCCTTCGTCATCGTCTTCGGCTTCCTCGCCAAGAAGCTCCTCCCGAACATCAACAAGGTTCTGGAAGAGCGTCGCGAGGCCATCGAGGGCGGTATCGAAGACGCGCAGGCCATGCAGCAGGAAGCCCAGAGCGTCCTGGAGCAGTACAAGGCCCAGCTCGCCGAGGCCCGTCACGAGGCCGCCCGGCTGCGCCAGGAGGCGCAGGAGCAGGGCGCCACGCTGATCGCCGAGATGCGCGCCGAAGGCCAGCGCCAGCGCGAGGAGATCGTCGCCGCCGGCCACGCGCAGATCGCGGCCGACCGCAAGGCGGCCTCCTCCGCGCTGCGCCAGGACGTCGGCAAGCTCGCCACCGACCTGGCCGGCAAGCTCGTCGGCGAGTCCCTCGAGGACCACGCCCGGCAGAGCCGTGTGATCGACCGCTTCCTCGACGACCTTGAGGAGAAGGCCGAGGCCACGCGATGAACGGAGCCAGCCGCGAGGCCCTGGCCGCCGCACGGGAGCGCCTCGACGCGCTGACCGACGCCACGTCGGTCGACGCGAGCGCGCTCGCCGGTGAGCTGGCGTCCGTGACCGCACTGCTCGACCGCGAGGTCAGCTTGCGTCGGGTCCTCACCGACCCGGCGCAGTCCGGCGAGGCCAAGGCCGCGCTCGCCGCGCGCCTGCTCGGTGACCGGATCAGCGGCCCCGCCGCCGACCTGGTGGCCGGACTGGTCCGCGCCCGCTGGTCGCAGTCCCGCGACCTGGTGGACGCGCTGGAGGAACTGGCGAACATCGCCGACCTGACCTCCGCGCAGCGGACGGGCAGGCTCGACAGCGTCGAGGACGAACTGTTCCGCTTCGGACGGATCGTCTCCTCCTCCACCGAGCTGCGCGCCGCGCTGACCGATCGGAAGGCCACCGCCGCGGCCAAGAGCGAGCTGCTCGGCAGCCTGCTGGCGCGCCGTGCGGACGCGGCCACCGAACGGCTGGTGACGCGCCTGGTGACCGCGCCGCGTGGACGTAGCCTGGAATCGGGCCTGGAGGCCCTCTCCAAGCTCGCCGCCGAGCGCCGGGACCGGATCGTCGCCGTGGTCACCTCGGCGGTCCCGCTGAGCGACGGCCAGAAGCAGCGCCTCGGCGCCGCCCTCGCCAAGCTCTACGGCCGCTCGATGCACCTCAACCTCGACGTCGACCCCGAGGTCGTCGGCGGGATCCGGGTGCAGGTCGGTGACGAGGTCATCAACGGCTCGGTCGCGGACCGTATCGAGGACGCCGCCCGCCGTATGGCGAGCTAAGCAGTAACAGAACGTAATACGGCCCGCGTTGGGCCGTGCAAGAGGATTCACCTCGTTCAGGGGGGAGTCCGAAGTCGAGACATCCCCCCAAAGTGAAACTTCGGGCCCAACAAGGAGAGCAGGGAACCCAGATGTCGGAGCTCACGATCCGGCCGGAGGAGATCCGGGACGCGCTGGAGACCTTCGTCCAGTCGTACCAGCCGGACGCGGCCTCGCGCGAGGAGGTCGGTACGGTCACCCTTGCCGGCGACGGCATCGCGAAGGTCGAGGGCCTTCCCTCGGCCATGGCCAACGAACTGCTGAAGTTCGAGGACGGCACCCTCGGCCTCGCGCTGAACCTGGAAGAGCGCGAGATCGGCGCCATCGTCCTCGGCGAGTTCAGCGGCATCGAGGAGGGCCAGTCGGTGCACCGCACCGGAGAGGTCCTCTCCGTCGCGGTCGGCGAGGGCTACCTCGGCCGCGTCGTCGACCCGCTCGGCAACCCGATCGACGGCCTCGGCGAGATCGAGACGTCCGGCCGCCGCGCCCTGGAGCTCCAGGCTCCCGGCGTCATGGCCCGTAAGTCGGTGCACGAGCCGATGGAGACCGGCTACAAGGCCGTCGACGCCATGACCCCGATCGGCCGCGGCCAGCGCCAGCTGATCATCGGCGACCGCCAGACCGGCAAGACCGCCCTGGCCGTCGACACGATCATCAACCAGCGCGACAACTGGCGCTCCGGCGACCCGAAGAAGCAGGTCCGCTGCGTCTACGTCGCCATCGGCCAGAAGGGCTCGACCATCGCCTCCGTGCGTGGCGCCCTCGAAGAGGCCGGCGCGCTGGAGTACACGACCATCGTCGCGGCCCCCGCGTCCGACCCGGCCGGCTTCAAGTACCTGGCGCCGTACACCGGTTCCGCCATCGGCCAGCAGTGGATGTACGAGGGCAAGCACGTCCTCATCATCTTCGACGACCTGTCGAAGCAGGCCGACGCCTACCGCGCCGTCTCCCTCCTGCTGCGCCGCCCGCCGGGCCGCGAGGCGTACCCGGGTGACGTCTTCTACCTGCACTCCCGTCTCCTGGAGCGCTGCGCGAAGCTCTCCGACGACCTGGGCGCCGGCTCGATGACCGGTCTGCCGATCGTCGAGACCAAGGCGAACGACGTCTCGGCGTTCATCCCGACCAACGTCATCTCCATCACCGACGGCCAGTGCTTCCTGGAGTCGGACCTGTTCAACGCCGGTCAGCGCCCCGCGCTGAACGTCGGTATCTCCGTCTCCCGAGTCGGCGGTTCCGCTCAGCACAAGGCGATGCGCCAGGTCTCCGGCCGACTGCGCCTCGACCTCGCCCAGTACCGCGAGCTGGAGGCGTTCGCCGCCTTCGGTTCCGACCTGGACGCCGCGTCGAAGGCCCAGCTGGAGCGTGGTTCGCGACTGGTCGAGCTGCTCAAGCAGGCTCAGTACCAGCCGATGGCCACCGAGGACCAGGTCGTCTCCATCTGGGCCGGTACCAACGGCAAGATGGACGAGGTTCCGGTCGTCGACATCCGCCGCTTCGAGAAGGAGCTGCTGGAGTACCTGCACCGCAAGGAGCAGGGCCTCATGACCTCCATCAAGGAGGGCGCGAAGATGTCGAACGACACCATCCAGGCGATCGACGACGCCGTCGCGGAGTTCAAGAAGCAGTTCGAGACCGCGGACGGCAAGCTGCTCGGCGAAGACTCCGCCGCCAAGTGACGTAAGGAAGGGACCTGACTCATGGGAGCCCAGCTCCGGGTCTACAAGCGTCGCATCCGATCCGTCACCGCGACCAAGAAGATCACCAAGGCGATGGAGATGATCGCCGCCTCGCGCGTCGTCAAGGCGCAGCGCAAGGTGGCGGCCTCCGCGCCGTACGCGACCGAGCTGACGCGCGCGGTCACGGCGGTCGGGACCGGTTCGAACACGAAGCACCCGCTGACCACGCAGGCCGAGACCGTCGTACGGTCCGCGGTCCTGCTGCTGACCAGCGACCGCGGTCTGGCCGGCGCCTTCAACTCCAACGCCATCAAGGCGGCGGAGCAGCTCACGGCCCGACTCGAGGCCGAGGGCAAGGAGGTCGACACGTACATCGTCGGCCGCCGTGGCGTCGCGCACTACAACTTCCGTGAGCGCACGATCGCGGACTCGTGGTCGGGCTTCACGGACGAACCGACGTACGCGGACGCCAAGAACGTCGCGGCGCCGCTGATCGAGGCGATCGAGAAGGACACGGCGGACGGCGGGGTGGACGAGATCCACATCGTGTTCACCGAGTTCGTCTCGATGATGACGCAGTCGGCGCTCGACGACCGCCTGCTGCCGCTCAGCCTCGACGAGACGGTCGGCTCGGCCGAGTCCAAGCAGGGCGAGATCCTTCCCCTGTACGACTTCGAGCCCTCGGCGGAGGACGTCCTCGACGCCCTGCTGCCGCGCTATGTGGAGAGCCGCGTCTACAACGCGCTGCTCCAGTCGGCGGCTTCGAAGCACGCGGCGACGCGGCGTGCGATGAAGTCGGCCACCGACAACGCGGGTGAGCTGATCGAGACGCTCTCCCGCCTTGCCAACGCGGCCCGCCAGGCCGAAATCACCCAGGAAATCAGCGAGATCGTCGGTGGCACCGCAGCCCTCGCCGACGCGACCGCGGGGAGTGACCGCTAATGACCACCACTGTTGAGACCGCGACGGCCACGGGCCGCGTCGCCCGGGTCATCGGCCCGGTCGTCGACGTGGAGTTCCCCGTCGACGCCATGCCGGAGATCTACAACGCGCTGCACGTCGAGGTGGCCGACCCGGCCCTGGACGGCGCGCAGAAGACGCTGACCCTGGAGGTCGCCCAGCACCTGGGTGACGGCCTGGTCCGCACCATCTCCATGCAGCCCACCGACGGCCTGGTCCGCCAGGCCCCGGTGACCGACACGGGCACGGGCATCACCGTCCCCGTCGGTGACTTCACCAAGGGCAAGGTGTTCAACACCCTCGGCGAGGTCCTGAACACCGACGAGACGTACGAGGGCGAGCGCTGGTCCATCCACCGCAAGGCCCCGCGCTTCGACGAGCTCGAGTCGAAGACCGAGATGTTCGAGACCGGCGTCAAGGTCATCGACCTGCTCACCCCGTACGTCAAGGGCGGCAAGATCGGCCTGTTCGGCGGTGCCGGCGTCGGCAAGACGGTGCTCATCCAGGAGATGATCTACCGCGTCGCCAACAACCACGACGGTGTCTCCGTGTTCGCCGGTGTCGGCGAGCGCACCCGTGAGGGCAACGACCTCATCGAGGAGATGGCCGACTCGGGCGTCATCGACAAGACGGCCCTCGTCTTCGGCCAGATGGACGAGCCCCCGGGCACCCGTCTGCGCGTGGCCCTCGCGGGTCTGACCATGGCGGAGTACTTCCGCGATGTGCAGAAGCAGGACGTGCTGTTCTTCATCGACAACATCTTCCGCTTCACGCAGGCCGGTTCCGAGGTCTCGACCCTGCTCGGCCGCATGCCGTCCGCCGTGGGTTACCAGCCGAACCTGGCCGACGAGATGGGTCTCCTCCAGGAGCGCATCACCTCGACCCGCGGTCACTCGATCACCTCGATGCAGGCGATCTACGTCCCCGCGGACGACCTGACCGACCCGGCCCCGGCCACCACCTTCGCCCACCTCGACGCGACGACGGTTCTCTCCCGTCCGATCTCCGAGAAGGGCATCTACCCGGCCGTGGACCCGCTGGACTCCACGTCCCGCATCCTGGACCCCCGCTACATCGCGGCGGACCACTACAACACCGCGATGCGCGTCAAGACGGTCCTCCAGAAGTACAAGGACCTCCAGGACATCATCGCGATCCTCGGCATCGACGAGCTGGGCGAGGAGGACAAGCTCACCGTCCACCGCGCCCGTCGCGTGGAGCGCTTCCTGTCCCAGAACACCCACGTCGCCAAGCAGTTCACCGGCGTCGACGGGTCGGACGTACCGCTGGACGAGTCGATCACGGCGTTCAACGCGATCATCGACGGCGACTACGACCACTTCCCGGAGCAGGCGTTCTTCCTCTGCGGCGGTATCGAGGACCTGAAGGCCAACGCCAAGGAGCTGGGCGTCTCCTGACGCTTTTGGCGCTCGGTAGGTGAGCGTCAGAGCTCGTGAAGAGGGGCGGGTGCGTCCCGCCCCTCTTCTCACTCCCCTTAGACTTGTAACCAACACCCGGCAGGACCGCCGGGTGGTGACCCGAGGAGCCAACCTTGGCTGCTGAGCTGCACGTCGCGCTGGTCGCGGCCGACCGAGAGGTCTGGTCGGGCGACGCCACTCTCGTCGTCGCGCGCACCACGTCCGGCGACATCGGCGTCATGCCCGGTCACCAGCCGCTGCTCGGTGTGCTGGAGTCGGGCCCGGTGACCATCCGTACGAGTGACGGCGGGACCGTCGTCGCCGCGGTGCACGGCGGATTCGTCTCGTTCGCCGACAACAAGCTGTCGCTGCTGGCGGAGGTCGCCGAGCTGTCGGACGAGATCGACGTCCAGCGCGTCGAGCGGGAGCTGGAGCGCGCGAAGACCGAGGGGGACGCCGCCGCCGAGCGGCGCGCCGAGGTCCGACTGCGCGCGGCGGCCACGCATTGATCGCAGCGCCCATGTGATGCCAGTCATTCAGCCGCGGCCGGCCCGGAGCGATCCGGTGCCGGTCGCGGCTGTGGCAGATCTGGATGTTTTTTCCGTTCCGTTACCAATCGCCGAACCACATTTCGGTACGTAGGAGACGAGGAGGTCGGTGTCGATGGTCCTCGCTCTGACTGTGTGCGGAGTTGTCGTGGCCCTCGTGGTGCTGGGCCTGTTCGTCTTCGGCCTGCGCCGCAGACTGATCCAGCGCTCGGGCGGCACGTTCGACTGTTCGCTGCGCTGGGACGTGCCCGAGAAACCCGACCCGAGCGGGAAGGGCTGGTCGTACGGTGTCGCCCGCTACAGCGGGGACAGCGTCGAGTGGTACCGCGTCTTCTCCTACGCCTACCGGCCGCGCCGGGCCCTGGAGCGCTCGGCGATCGAGGTCGCGGGCCGCCGACTCCCCGAGGGCGAGGAGGAGTTGGCGCTCCTGTCCGACGCGGTGGTCCTCGCCTGCACGCACCGGGGAACCCGGCTCGAACTCGCGATGAGCGAGGACGCGCTGACCGGTTTCCTCGCCTGGCTGGAGGCGGCTCCGCCCGGGCAACGGGTGAATGTCGCTTAAATTCCTTGCCCGTTGAATGGGGGTGCCGCCGGACGAAGTCTGGGGGAGCGTCAACGTGGCCTGAGCATCGGACCTACAGCGGGCACACCGGCCGTACCGGCTGTTCCACTACGGCCGCCTGGTGCTGCCCCTGGGACAGGGTCACCGTCACGCTGACCTGGGAGAGTACGGCCAGCAGGGCCGCCGAGGTGGCCGAGCCGAGGGCGGCGAGCTGGGCCGCCGAGGGTGTGAGCCTGTGCTTGTCACTGGGCCGGCGCTTCATGGGTCCCCCTGAGCTTTTCGTTCCGCTTGCTGTGCAGAGACCCACTTTCTTCCCCGCGTCCCCCGCTTCTCACGGGCCGTTCGGTCCACCGGGGTGGGCCGAACGGCCCGCTCTGCCCTACGCGAGCCCGTTGTCGATGGCCGTCACCAGTTCGCCGTTGGCCGTGTCGCCGCTGAACTCCCAGAAGAACGCGCCCTTCAGGCCCTGGGACCTGGCCCACGCCATCTTTCCGGCGATCGTCTGGGGGGTGTCGTACGACCACCAGTTGGTGCCGCAGTACGCGTACGCCGTGCCGCCGACCAGGCCGGTTGCCGGGCACGTCGTCTTCAGGACCTTGTAGTCCTCGACGCCCGCCTCGTACGTCCCCGGCGCGGCGCCCGTCGCGGTGCCGCCCGGTGTGGACCGGGTGACTCCGGTCCAGCCCCGGCCGTAGAAGCCGATGCCCACCAGGAGCTTGTTCGCGGGGACGCCCTTCGCCCGGTACTTGGCGATCGCGTCGGCCGTGGTGAAGCCCTGTTGCGGGATGCCGGGGTAGGCGTACAGGGGGGAGTGGGGGGCCGTGGGGCCCTGGGCGGTGAAGGCGCCGAAGAAGTCGTACGTCATGACGTTGTACCAGTCGACGTACTGCGCGGCGCCCGCGTAGTCGGCCGCGTCGATCTTGCCGCCGCTGGAGGCGTCGGCCGTCGTCGCGGCGGTGACCAGGTAGTGCGCGCCGAACTTGGCGCGCAGGGCCGCCATCAGGTTCTTGAACGCGGCCGGGCCCGAGCTGTCGCAGGAGTTGCCGCAGGCGTTCGGGTACTCCCAGTCGATGTCGACGCCGTCGAAGACGTCCGCCCAGCGGGGGTCCTCGACGAGGTCGTAGCAGGACTGGGCGAACGCGGCCGGGTTGCGCGCGGCCTCGCCGAAGCCGCCGGACCACGACCAGCCGCCGAACGACCAGAGGACCTTGATGTGCGGGTACTTGGCCTTCAGCTGGCGGAGCTGGTTGAAGTTGCCGCGCAGGGGCTGGTCCCAGGTGTCGGCGGCGCCGCTGACGGACTGGTCGGCGGTGAACGCCTTGTCGTGGTCGGCCCAGGCGTCACCGATCGCGCACTTGCCGTCCGTGACGTTGCCGAACGCGTAGTTGATGTGGGTGATCTTCGCGGCGGAGCCGGAGGTGACCAGGTTCTTGACGTTGTAGCCCCGGCCGTAGATGCCCCACTCGGTGAAGTAGCCGAGTTTTACCGGGGATTCGGCGCGCAGGTGCGGGGCGGGGGCGGGGGTCTTCGCGGTGGCCGGGGCCGCGAGGGCGGCCAGGGGGAGCAGGGTGGCTGCGGCGAGTACGGCTGCCAGCCTGCGGAAGGGGTGTCTGCCGAGTGCGAAGCGCATGGGGACGCCTCCTCGTCGTGGGGGATCGTGGTTGACGTGCCGTGGCGGAGCGTAGGAGTGGTCTGGACCACGCGTCAATAGGTCTGTACCAATAGGGACTTGATCGCTCCGGTGCCAGCCTAGATCCCCAACTCCTGTGCCAGTACTGCCGCTTGCACCCTGCTGCGGAGTTCCAGCTTCGCCAGGAGGCGGCTGACGTGGGTCTTCACCGTGGCCTCGGCCATGTCCAGGCGCTTCGCGATGTCCGCGTTGGAGAGGCCGTCGCCGAGGCAGGCCAGGACCTCGCGTTCACGCCGGGTGAGGGTGTCCAGGACCGTGGGGTCCGTCGTGGGGTGGCGGGCGGTGGCCGTCGCGAACTCGGTGATCAGGCGGCGGGTGACGGCCGGGGCGATCAGGCCCTCGCCGCGCGCCACCGTCCTTACCGCGTCCAGGAGTTGGGAGGCTTCGGCGTTCTTCAGGAGGAAGCCCGACGCGCCTGCTCGCAGGGCTCCGAAGACGTACTCGTCCAGGTCGAAGGTCGTGAGGATCAGGACGTCCGCCAGGGACTCGGCGCTGATCTGCCGCGTTGCCGATACGCCGTCCAGGCGCGGCATCTGAACGTCCATCAGGACCAGGTCCGGCCTCAACTCCCGGGCCAGGGACACCGCTTGTTCGCCGTCCGCCGCCTCGCCGATCACCTCGATGTCCGGGGCGCTGCCCAGGATCAGGACCAGGCCCGAGCGGACGGCCGACTGGTCCTCGGCGACCAGGACGCGGATCATGCGGGATCTCCTTCGGGGAGGGGGAGGCTGGCGCTGACCGTCCAACGGCCTTTCCGCGGGCCCGCGTCGAACGTTCCGCCGATCAGCGTGGCCCGTTCGCGCATACCGATCAGGCCGGCGCCGGAGCCCGGTGCGCGAGGGGTCGCGGGGGTGGCGTACGGGCTCGTGACCGTGACCTTCAGGTGGGCGTCGTCGCTGTGGAGGGTGACCGTCACCTGGCCCGGGGACGCGTGTTTCAGGGCGTTCGTCAGGGACTCCTGGACGATGCGGTACGCCGCCAGGGCCACAGGGGCCGGGGCGTCGGCCGGTGGGGGCGTGGTCAGGGTGACGTCCAGGCCGTTCGCCCGCGCGCCGTCGATCAGGGTGGGAAGGGCGTCGAGGGTGGGGGCCGGTTCGACCGTGTCGTCGGGGTGTCTCAGGATGCCGATCAGGCGGCGCATCTCCGCGAGGCCCTCGACGCTGTTCTCCCGGATCACCGTGAGGGCCTTCTTCGAGGTGTCCGGGTCGTCGATCGAGAGGGCTGCCGTCGAGTGGATCGCGATCGCCGAGAGGTGGTTGGCGACCAGGTCGTGCAACTCCCGCGCCATCCGCGCGCGTTCGGCCGTCACCGCCTGCGTTCTGTCCAACTCGGCGAGGAGCGCGGTCTGTTCGGCCCTGAGACCTGCCGCCTCCGCCGCCGAGCGGTGGTCGCGGACCAGGACGCCCGTCATCGCCGGGGTCAGGGTGACCAGGCCGACCGCGAAGCCGATCAGCAGGGCGTTCGGGGTGCGCCAGAGCGCGAACGGGACGGTCGCGCCGAGCAGCGTCAGCAGCGCCGAGATCCTGGGGAGCTGGCGGGCCGTCGCCGGGGTGCCGTACAGGACCGCCGCGTAGATCAGGTCCGTGTACATCAGGACGGTGACCACGCTGCCGCGCGTCACCGTGTCCAGGACCAGGGTCGCCGTGCCGATCAGGGTGGCCGTGTTCGGGTGCGTTCTGCGGAGCAGCTCGCAGGCCGCCATCACCGCGAGCGGGAGCAGGGGCGGCCGGTCGCCGTCCCACAGCACGATGCCGTTGTCGCCGCCCGGACGGGCGAACAGGCCTAGCGCCCACAGGAGCACGCCGCCGGCCAAGCCTGCGGCGGCGATGCGGAGGTCGTCGCGGTGGGGTCGTCCGGCCATGGCTCCCATCCAACACGGGTCGCGGGCCCGGCGCCTGCTGCCCTGGGCGGGTCCTGGACTGCATCTTTCGATGTACCGGGATCTCGTCACGGGCGACGAGGTGAGGGGGGTCGCCGTGCCGGGAGGCTGGAGGTGTTGCGTCCCGGAAGGAGTGATGTGCGTGATCGTCGGACTGATCGTCGCCTGTGAGGTGGCGTTCTGGGTACTGCTGGCGCTGGGGCTGACGTTCCGGTATGCCCTGAAGATGCCGCGCACCGGCCTCGCCCTCCTCCTGTGCGAGCCCCTCCTCGAAGTCGTCCTCCTCGTCATCACGGCGATGGACCTGCGGAACGGCGCGGAGCCCAGCTGGCACCACGGCGTCGCCGCGGTCTACATCGGCTTCACGGTCGGCCTCGGCCACTCCACGATCAAGTGGGCCGACGCCCAGGTCTCCCACCGCTTCTTCGACGGCCCCCCGCCGCCGAAGCCCCCCAAGTACGGCATGGCCCGCGTGGTCCACGAGTGGAAGACCGCCGCCCGCTGGATCCTCGCGGCGGTCGTCGCCGCGGGCCTCCTCCAGGCGGCGATCTGGTACGTCGGCGACTCCGGCGAGACGGGTTCACTGCGGGAGTGGCAGACCCGGATGCTGTTCGTGATCGGCATCAACGCGATCATCGCGGGGGCGTACACGGTGTTCCCGAAGCGGGGGCCGGGTCTTCCGGGGGAACGGCACGAGAAGGCGGGACGGCACTACCGGCCCTGACCCGCCCTCACCTCTCCCCGCCCGGTACCCACAGCACGTCCCCCGTCTCCTTGTTCGCCGTCCTCGCCAGGATGAACAGCAGGTCCGACAGGCGGTTCAGGTACGTCGCCGTGAGCGGGTTCATCGTGTCGCCGTGGACCTCCAGCGCCGCCCATGTCGAGCGTTCCGCACGGCGGACCACCGTGCACGCCTGGTGGAGGAGGGCCGCGCCCGGGGTGCCGCCGGGGAGGATGAAGGAGCGGAGTTTCTCCAGGGCGGCGTTGTAGTGGTCGCAGTCCTGTTCGAGGCGGTCGATGTAGAACTGCTCGACCCGTAGCGGCGGGAACTCCGGGTTCTCCACCACCGGGGCCGAGAGGTCCGCGCCCACGTCGAACAGGTCGTTCTGGACCCGGGTCAGGACCTTGACCACGTCCTCCGGGAGCGCGCCGAGGGCGATCGCCGTGCCCAGCGCCGCGTTCGCCTCGTTCGTGTCCGCGTACGCCGCGATCCGCAGGTCCGTCTTGGGTACGCGGCTCAGGTCGCCGAGGTTGGTGGTGCCCTGGTCGCCGGTGCGGGTGTAGATGCGCGTCAGATTGACCATGGCATCAGGGTAGTTGTGGGGGCCGGGTGTGATGTCCGTCCGAGGGGACGTGACTCGCGTTACTAAGGCGTCACAGAGCGGCTCCGGGCCGCTAAGGTCCGGGCCAAGGGCGGCGTACCGGGGCGGATATCGGTGCGCCGGCGCGGTCGCGTGCTGCCTCGGGGCGGCTCACTGGCGCACACGAACCGCACAGACCCCATGAGCCTCACCCCTACGAGTGAATTCGGTATCGGTTCGCTCACAGACGGCAACCTCGGGCCGTCCGGGGCAGTCAGACGATGCGATACCGGACGAGTACACACAGCACACGCGGAGCACGGCACGCGACGCCAGGGGAGCGCATATGCACATCAGGGGCGACCACGCCGAGGTGGTCGTCGGGGGTCGGCTGGACGTGCACAGCGCGGCGGACGCCCGTACGGTCCTGCACACGGCGGTCGACGCGGGGGTCGGCGACCTCCTGCTCGACCTGTCCGAGCTGGACTTCTGGGACGCGACCGGACTCGGCGTGATCATGGGCGTGCACCGCAGGGCGGGCCGCGCGGGCCGACGGCTCGTCCTGCGCGGCGTACCCCCGCAGCTGCAACGCCTGCTGGTCGCCACCCGCCTGCACCGCATCCTCGCCATCGAGGGCGGCCTCGCGGCCGAATCCCTGCCCCGGGTGTGACGCAGACCGACCGGCAATTGGGGGGGGCGGCGTCGCGGGGCCGGGCACGCGCGCCCCCGAGCTCTGCGAGCAGGGGGGACCCCCAGCCGCGTTGTCGTCGGTCCCCATGGCTCCGCCATGACTCCCTCCTCCGCCTTGCAGCTGCACGCACCCAGCCCCGCTCCTTCACCCACCCCCCAGTTGCCGGTCGGTCTCGCCAGGTCACCCGTGCAATCCTCACCGGACCGTGACGTCTCGGGCGGCGCGGTACCCCGGGCTGTCGGAGATACTGTGCGAAGGTTTACGGTTCGTCTGCCCGCCGTCCTCAGCCCTCTGGCGGGCACCGGACCAGAAGCGACAGCGCAGTGTGCACCGCGGCCGGGAAGGGCCACCACCACACGACGCTTTTGGGGGGCTTGACCTATGGACCCGAACACCCGGGAGCCCGAGGAGAGCGGCCAGGACGGCCGCGCGCAGCGCCCGCGTTCCTCCAGGGACCCCCTCGCACCGGGCCAGCACGCGCCGGCCCCGGCCCGCACGGTCGACGTGGTCGCCGGCGAGCACCTCCTCACCGTCAACCCGGTCGACGGCAGCGAGATCGAGCTGTGCCCGCCGACCGAGCGCCCCGACACCCCCGTACGCCGCACCGCCGAGGCCCGCGCCGAGGCGGAGCGCGCGGCGCGGCCACCGGTCCCCGCCGGGCACGTACCGGCTCCGCCGCCGCTGCTCGGCCGCCAGGAGGAGCGCGAACAGCTCGTCCGGCTCGTCGCGCGCGGGCGCTCCGTACGGCTCACCGGGCCCGCCGGGTCCGGCCGCACCCGGCTCCTCGACCTCGTCGCCGAGGACTGCGTGGACCTCGCCCCCGACGGCGTCGTCCGCCTCAGCGGGTACGGCCGTGGCGCCGAGGAGCTGCTCCACGAACTGTTCCACGCCGTGTACGACGCACCCCGGCACCGTCCGCTGCACGGCGAACTCCTCGTCCTGGTCCGTGAGATCGGCGCGGTCGTCGTCGTGGACGACCTGGAGTTCGGCGGCGCCGAGCTGGACGGGCTGCTCGCGGCGACCCCCGAGTGCGCGTTCGTGTTCGGCGCGACCGGGGAGACGCCGCTGCCCTCGGCCGGGTCCGCCGTCGAGGAGGTCGGTCTCGGCGGGCTCGACCGGGCCGGCGGCATCGACCTCATCGAGCGCGCGGTCGGCCGGGTCCTCACGGAGGAGGAGGCCAACTGGGCCGGTGACCTCTGGTTCGAGTCGGAGGGGCTGCCGCTGCGGTTCGTGCAGGCCGGGGCGTTGCTCCAGCAGCGGGATCAGGTGCGGGCGACGGCCGACGCGGTCGACGAGTACGGGGTCTTCGAGGACGCGCGGCCCGTCCTGTCCCAGGACGGGGAGCCGGAGGAGGAGATACCGCTGCCCTCGCTGGGGGAGGCGGCCGGGCCCGCGCCGCTGCTTGCCGCGCGGCTCAGCTCTTCGGCTCGGGCGACTCTGCGGTTCGCCATCGCGCTCGGTGGAGAGGTGCCGCACCAGGCGCATCTGCCCGCGCTGGTCGGGGACACGCACGCGGACGCGGCCCTCGGGGAGCTGGTGTCGTGCGGGTTGGTGACGCCGGTCGGGTCCCGGTACCGGCTCGCCGCGGGGATCGAGGTGCAGTTGGAGGCCGCGGGGTACGGGGGTGGGTCCGGGGCCCTCGCGCAGGAGGCCGCCGCGCATTACGCCTGGTGGGCCGGGCATCCTTCCGTGACGCCGGAGCGGGTGTGTGCTGAGGGCGATGCGATTCTGGCCGCGCTGGGTGTTGCCTCGCCGTTGACCGTGCCGCCCGGTGAGGGGGAGCAGTCGGTCGCCGTCCAGTTGGCTCGTACCGCTGTGCCCGCGTTTGCCGCGGGGCTGGCCTTCGATGCGTGGGAGCGGGCGTTGCGGGGCGGGGCCGAGGCCGCTCGGCTGTCCGGGGAAGTCGCCGATCAGGCGTACTTCCATCATGAGCTGGGGGTGTACGCGATTCTTGCCGGGCAGCTCGATCGGGCCCGGTCGGAGCTGGAGACGTCCATCGGGTTGCGGGGGGCGCTGGCTGACAAGCGGGGGACGTTGGCGGGGCGGCGGGCGTTGGCGCTCGTCGCTGATCGGTCGGGGGAGGTTCCGGGGTTGCCGGGGGTGGTGGCTTCCGCTTCTGCTTCTGCCGGGGCCGTGGTGTCTGCGGGGGAGGGTGTGCCGCGTCGTCCCGAGGTGGTGGTGACTCAGAAGCAGCGGGTTGTCGTGCCGCCTGGGGTGGCGGCGGGCGGGGCGGTGGGGGCGCAGCATCGTCGTAGTCTGCGGGGGATCGCTCGGCGGAACCTTGTCGCCGCTGGGGCCGGGGCGCTGCTTGTCGCTGTGCTCGGGACTGTCGTGGGGCTCGGGGCCACCTCCGACAAGGGGGCGGACGGGCCCTCTCGGGAGGTCGGGCCCTCCGCCAGTACGGGGCTTGATGGTGGGGAGTCGGGGGTGGGGGCGCCGCCTGGGGGTTCCGGTGGGTCGTCCAGTGGATCGGGGGGTTCAGGGGGCGGTACGGGGGGTGTGGGTGATCCCACGAGTCGGCCCAGTCCTACGGATCCGGGGCCGGACGGGAAGATGGGGACGCCGGACGATCCGACGCCTTCGGAGTCCGCCGATGGGGGGACGGGCGGTACTGCTGGGGGGAGTACGGGGTCTACGGGTGGGAGTACGTCGCCTACGCCTACGCCGCCCCCTACGCATTCATCGCCCAGTCCGACGCCGAAGCCCTCGGACTCGCCGAGCCCGACCGTGCCGGCTTCGCCGAGCCCCACGGCGCCTTCGAGTAGCCCGACGGCGCCGGAGAGCACGCCGTCCACATCCACCTCGGCGAGTGGGCCTGCGGCCAGCAGTCCGGCGGTGTCGCCGAGCACGGCTGGCTCCGCTTCGGCGGCGGTGATCTGAGGGAGGGCCTTCTGTAGTGCCGGGTCAGGTTGTCCGGCGGGTGCGGCGCCGTTGTGGCTGGTCGCGCCCGCGCGGCGGTAGCCGCAAGTCAGATACAGTCCCGCGCCCCTAAAAGATGACAGCTGATCCGGCGCTTCGAGGCGCCGCCTCAGACGGGCATCGCCCCCGGAGGGCGTCGCATGCACCGGCACTGCAACGCGCTCCGAGGGCCGGCGCCGCAACGCGCGCCTGAGGGGGCGCCTGGCCCGGCACCGCAGTGCCCCGAGAGGCATCGGGCGGTCCGGTGTTTCGGGAACGTGCGCCAAACCCTTCCCCCAACGTTCTCCTTCTCCGGTGGCATCGGCTTTCCCAACGTCCTAGCGTGGCCGCATGATCGAGCTTGAGGGGTTGACCAAGCGGTACGGCGAGAAAGTGGCGGTGAACAATCTCAGTTTTGCCGTGCGGCCGGGGATCGTTACCGGGTTTCTGGGGCCCAACGGGGCCGGGAAGTCCACCACGATGCGGATGATGTTGGGGCTGGACCGGCCTACTGCCGGCGATGTGCGGATCGACGGGCAGCACTACGACGAGCTCAAGGAGCCGTTGAAGTACATCGGGGCGTTGCTGGACGCGAAGGCGATGCATGGGGGGCGCAGTGCCTTCAACCATCTGTTGTGCCTCGCGCAGAGCAATGGGATTCCCCGGAGCCGGGTCGACGAGGTGCTCGATACCGTCGGGCTGACCGCCGTGGCCCGGAAGAAGGCCAAGGGGTTCTCGCTGGGGATGGGGCAGCGGCTCGGGATCGCCGCCGCGCTGCTCGGTGATCCCCGGATCCTGATGTTCGACGAGCCGGTGAACGGGCTCGACCCCGAGGGCATCCACTGGATCCGCAACCTGATGAAATCGCTCGCGGCGCAGGGGCGGACGGTGTTCGTGTCGTCGCACCTGATGAGCGAGATGGCGCTGACGGCGGACCACCTGGTCGTGATCGGCCAGGGGAGGCTGCTGGCGGACACCTCGATGGCGGAGTTCATCGCGCACAACTCGCGCTCGTACGTCCGTATCCGCACCCCGCAGCGCGAGCGGATGCTGGATGTGCTGCACCAGGCGGGGGTGACCGTCGTGGAGACGGGCAGCGGGGTCCTTGAGGTGGACGGCGAGAAGGCGGAGCAGCTCGGGGAGCTGGCGGCCCAGCACCACCTCGTCCTGCACGAACTGTCGCCGCAGCAGGCGTCGTTGGAAGAGGCGTTCATGCAGTTGACCGCCGAGTCGGTCGAGTACCACGCACACACGGACGAGGCCCCGCCGCAGGAGTGGGGCGACGGCTGGAGGAAGGACTGAGATGGCCGTCACCCAGGTTTCGCAGGTCGTGCGGTCGGAGTGGACGAAGGTCCGGTCGGTCGCGTCGACGGTGTGGACGCTGTCCCTCGCGGCGGTCGTCAGCGTCGGGATCGGGATGCTGCTCTCGGCGCTGTCCAAGAACCAGTTCGACGACCTGAGCCGCGACGACAAGCTTTCCTTCGACCCGACGTTCATCAGCTTCGCCGGGATGACCCTCGGGCAGCTCGCGATGATCGTGTTCGGGGTGCTGGTCGTCTCGAACGAGTACAGCACCGGCATGATCCGTACGTCGCTGGCGGCCGTACCCCAGCGCGGCGCCTTCTACTTCAGCAAGATCGCCGTCGCCGCCGGGCTCGCCCTGGCCGTCGGGATGGTCACCAGTTTCGCGTCCTTCTTCCTCGGACAGGCCATGCTCGGCTCGCTGCGCGCGCACATCGGGGACCCCGGGGTGCTGCGGGCCGTCATCGGGGGCGGGCTGTACATGATGCTGATCGCCCTGTTCTCGATGGGCATCGCGACGATGTTGCGCTCGCCGATGCTGTCCCTCGGCATCCTGATGCCGTTCTTCTTCCTCGTCTCCAACATCCTGGGGAACGTCTCCGCGACGAAGAAGGTCGGGCGCTATCTGCCGGACCAGGCGGGCAGCAAGATCATGCAGGTGGTGACGCCGGTCGACAACGACACCCCGTACGGACCCTGGGGCGGGCTCGCGATCATGGTCGCGTGGGTGGTGGCCGCGCTGCTCGGCGGATACCTCCTGCTCAAGCGGCGAGATGCCTGAGGCTTTGCCTCCTCTTGGTCGGAACCGTCAGCTCCCCGATAAGCTCCTAACTCTTACGGGGGCGTGTGCCCCGCTGTCCTGAACCTGGTGGTGGGTGCGGAGCATGATCGAGGCAGTCGGCCTGACCAAGCGCTACGGCGACAAGACCGCTGTGCACAATCTGTCCTTCCGGGTGCGGCCGGGTGCCGTCACCGGGTTCCTCGGGCCGAACGGGTCGGGCAAGTCCACGACGATGCGGATGATCCTGGGGCTGGACAACCCGACCGCCGGGTCCGTCACGATCAGCGGGTATCCGTACCGGCAACTGCCGAACGCCGCGCGGCACGTGGGGGCGCTGCTCGACGCGAAGGCCGTGCACGGGGGGCGGCACGCGCGCAACCATCTGCTGTGCCTCGCGCAGCTCTCCGGGATTCCGGCGCGGCGCGTGGACGAGGTGCTCGGGGTCGTCGGGCTCCAGGGGGTCGCCCGTAAGCGGTCCAAGGGGTTCTCGCTCGGCATGGGCCAGCGGCTCGGCATCGCCGCCGCGCTCCTCGGCGACCCCCAGGTCCTCCTCTTCGACGAGCCGGTGAACGGGCTCGACCCCGAGGGCATCCTGTGGGTGCGGAACCTGATGAAGGCGCTGGCCGCCGAGGGCCGTACGGTGTTCGTCTCCTCCCACCTGATGAGCGAGATGGCCCTCACCGCCGACCACCTCATCGTCATCGGGCGCGGACAACTCCTCGCCGACATGAGCGTGCGCGACTTCATCGAGGCGAACTCCGCGGGGTTCGCGCGCATCCGTACGCCGGACACGCAGCCGCACCTGCGCGAGAAGCTGACGTCCGCGCTGACGGAGGCGGGCGGGCACGTCCTCCCGGAGTCCGACGGGGCGCTGCGGGTGACGGGGCTGCCGCTGCCGCGGATCAGCGACATCGCGCACGACACGGACGTACGCCTCTGGGAACTCTCGCCGCACCAGGCGTCCCTGGAGGAGGCGTACATGCGGATGACGCAGTCGGCCGTCGACTACCGCTCCACCACGGACCAGAAGTCGGGCCTCCAACAGCCGCTGCCGCCGGGGGCGTTGCCGCCGATGGCGGTGGCGGGGCAGGGGCAGCCGGGGTGGTACGCGCCGCCGCCGCCGCAAGGGGCGCCGCCGAACCCGTATCCGCAGGCACAGCCGCCGGTACCGGGAGGCGGCTTCGGGCCGCCGCCGGGCGGCCAGGCGGGGGCTCCGGCGGGGCAGGGCGAGGCGGGGGCGCAGGCCGCCACCGCGCCGGCCACAGCTCCGGCCCCCGCGTCGACCCCCGCTCCGGGCGGCTTCGGGCCGGCTCCGGTGGTTCCTTCGGCTCAGCCCGCTGGGGCAGCTGCAGTGAAGGAGCCCGGGACGCTGGTGATCGCGCAGGTGAAGACCGAGGCCGCTCCGGTGGAGAAGGCGGCGGACGGGGTGCCCGAGGGGGCCGAGGGCGTCGCCGCTGCCGGCGAGAAGAAGACCACCGATTCCGAGGACGCACGATGAGCCAGCAGATCCCTTCGCCGCAGGTGTGGCAGCAGGCCGGTGTCGGGTACACGTCGCCCATTCCCGTGGTGCGGACGCATCTGGGGCACGCGATCGCCTCGGAGTGGACCAAGATCCGGTCCGTGCGGTCGACGATGTGGACGCTCGGGGTGTTCGTGGTGATGGTCGTCGGCGTCGGGCTGCTGACGGCCTTGCTGATCGCCGCCAACGCCGCTCCGGAGGACCTCCAGGGCGACAACCCCTTGTCCTACGGCGTGTTCGGGCTGCTGCTCGGGAGCATGTGCGTGATCACGCTGGGCGTGCTGACGACCGCGTCCGAGTACGGCACCGGGATGATCCGTACGACGATGGTGGCGTGCCCCTCGCGGGGGCGGGTGCTCGCGGCCAAGGGGATCGTGTTCTTCGGCGTCGCGTTCGCGTTCACGTTCGTGTCGACGCTGGTCGTGGCGCTCGCGGACGTCGCGCTGCTGGACGGGGCGCGGACGCCGTCCACGGGGGAGTGGGTGAAGGGGACCTTCGGGGTATCCCTGTTCATCGCGCTGCTCGGGCTGCTGTCGCTGGCCGTCGGGTCGGTCGTACGGCACTCCGCGGGGGCCATCACGATCATGATCGGGCTGGTGCTGGCGCCGCTCGTGCTGGCGCTGTTCATGTTCGCGGAGTCGCTGTCGGGGCTGCGGGACTTCCTCTTCGAGTACTCGATCCCGAATCTGCTGAGCACGTTCTACGCGGAGACGCTCACCGAGTCGGGGCCGTCCGCGTGGGACTCGCTGCTGATCGCCCTGGTCGTGACCGGCGCCGTCTTCGGTGCCGGGTTCGCGTTGCTGGAGAAGCGGGACGTGTGATCAGAAGCGCGGTGCGTTGCGGGACCGTCGTACCCCCGGGGTGCGGCGGTCCCGTGCGTTCCAGCACGCCTTGTGCCAGTGGCGGCGGTCGTCGACGCCCGCGTGCTGCGGCCACGCGACGACGTGCGGGACGCCGTCGGGGATCAGCTGGTCGCAGCCGGGGCAGCGGTACGACTTGCCCTGGCTGCTCGCGCCCGCGACATGCCGCACGCTCCACTCCTCGCCGGCCCAGTCCGTCGAGGACTGCCAGCCGCCGTAGCGGCCCACGCGGTCGTCCTCGGTGCTGTTGCCTGACAGGTCGGTGCCCTTGGGGCGGTTGCGGCGCGGGGACACGGGACACCTCACGGGCTTTTACAGGGAGCGTGGTTCCGCTCCAGCCTACGCGGCGTGATGCGGGGTAGGCGAAGAACGGCCAATCCCCACAAGTCCCCCTGGGGGGAGGGGGTTGAGTGGCTCCCGGGAGCCGTTCTCCAGACAATCCGGAAATCTCTTCGCCAGGCCGTGTCCTCGGCACGTGTCAGGCGGTTATGCCGGTGTGGGGGAGCTCCGTGTCGGAGCCAAGGAAGCAGGAAAGTCCATGCGCGTTGGAAGTTTCGTGTTGGCGGCCCAGTTCCCCGGGCAGGGGCAGGGGGAGGCGCTGCACCGGGCGGTGCGGTCCGCCGAGGTCGCCGAGGAGTCCGGCCTCGACTCCGTGTGGCTGGCCGAGCATCACTTCGTGCCGTACGGCACGTGCCCCTCGGCCGTCACGCTCGCGGCGCTGCTGCTCGGGCGTACGCGGCGGATCCGGGTCGGTACGGCGGTGAGTGTGCTGCCGAACGTCCATCCCGTCGCGCTCGGGGAGCAGGCGGCGCTGCTGCACCTCACCAGTGGGGGGCGGTTCTCCCTCGGGGTCGGGCGGGGTGGGCCGTGGGTGGACCTTGAGGTGTTCGGGGGCGGGCTCGGGGCGTACGAGTCCGGGTTTCCGGAGGACCTCGACCTGTTGCTGCGGTGGCTGCGGGAACCTTCGGTGGGGGCGGTGGGGGAGCGGTACCGGTTTCGGGACGTCGCCGTCGTGCCGCGTCCCTCCGAGTCCCTCACGGACGCCGACGGGCCTGAGGTCGTCGTCGCCTGTACCTCTCCCGCGAGTGTGCGGCTCGCCGCCGAGCGGGGGCTCGCGATGCTCCTCGGGATGCATATCGGGGACGAGGAGAAGGCGGAGATGGTCGCGTTGTGGCGGCGGCATGCGCGGGATTCCGGGCGGCCCCGGGAGGAGATCGCGACCGCCGGGCACGTGTCCGCGGGGGTGTGCCAGATCGCCGATCGGCGTACCGAGGCGGTGGAGATCCTCGTCAAGTCCATGCCGGGGTGGTTTAGGCAGGGGCTCGGGGCGCATGTCACCGTCGACGGGCGGGAGCGGGCGATGCGGGACCCTGTCGCGTATACGGAGCTGCTCTGCGGGCTGCATCCCGTGGGGACGCCGAGGCTGTGCGCGGACCGGCTGGCGGCGACGTCGGAGCGGACCGGGATCACGCGGTTCGCGTTGCTCGTCGAGGGGTCGGGGGATCTGGCGGCTACCGAGGAGAACGTGCGGAGGCTGGGGGTGGAGGTGGTGGGAGGGTTGCGGTGAGGGGGCGGCGGGTTCGCTGTGGTGCGGTGCGGCGGCTGCGGGTGGGCCCGGTCGCCTGCCGGTCCGGGGTGTTGTTTGGATCTCCCGCATCCCGGAGCGGCAGGCGAACGGGGTGGTGCGTCAGCAGTCCCTGAGTTCCGGGGACTGGTTCAGGAGCTGGCCGCGGATCGAGGTGAAGCGGGCCAGGCGGTCGTCTGCCGAGGGGTCGAGGGGGAAGACCGCGACCCGGTGACAGTTCTGGAAGGCCAGCCGTACCCCGAAGTGCCGTTGCAGCGCGCCGCGTATCGCGTCACTGGCGAGCGCGCGGAGCAGCTGTCCGCGAGCCTGCTCGGTCGGCGGAGGCGTCTGGTTGTCGGCGAACTCTCCGCCGTCCACCTTCAGCTGGGCCACCAGCGAGCTGATCATCTCCCACGCGTAAGGCAGGGAGGTCCGGACGCAGTCGACGAATTCGGCTTCGTCGACCTCGCCTCGCTCGGCCTGTTCCAACAGTGCCGGTGAGACGTCGAGCGACATGGGTTCTCCTCTCGCACCCCCGTTTTCCACAGGGGTTGCCGGACAGAAAAAGGGAGAGCCCGCCGTGCTCGTTCTCCCGCAACACTCTGAGTGCACGCACGGCGACCTCCCCGTCACTACGGTAGGCAACCGGTGGGGGCCGCACCAGGAGAATGGCCACTTAGGGGGCTACGGACAGGGAGACAATCAGCCAGCGCGCGAATGACC
This sequence comes from Streptomyces saintjeani, assembly GCF_055409605.1. Lineage (NCBI taxonomy): Bacteria > Bacillati > Actinomycetota > Actinomycetes > Kitasatosporales > Streptomycetaceae > Streptomyces > Streptomyces saintjeani. The sequence continues at coordinate 6,446,244 of NZ_CP189624.1, forward strand.
GGAATCCCGTGGGATTCGGGAGGAACCGGCGGTGTCCGATCTCTCCTGGGGCCGTGTGTGATCGGACGTGTTCCTGTTCCGGCGGGCTTGTGACGGGCGATTCACACCGCCGCCCCTGTGTCGAGTAGCGTTGCTGCCCATGCGTCTCGTCATCGCCCGCTGCTCCGTCGACTACGCGGGCCGCCTCACCGCCCACCTGCCCTCCGCGCCCCGTCTGATCCTGGTCAAGGCCGACGGCAGCGTGTCCATCCACGCGGACGACCGGGCGTACAAGCCGCTCAACTGGATGTCCCCGCCCTGTACGTTGAAAGAGGGGTCCGGGGACGAGTCCGGTGTCTGGACCGTCGTCAACAAAGCGGGCGAGAAGCTCATCATCACGATGGAGGAGGTCCTCCATGACTCGTCCCACGAACTCGGGGTCGATCCCGGGCTGATCAAGGACGGCGTGGAAGCGCACCTCCAGGAGCTTCTCGCGGATCGGATCGAGACGTTGGGGGAGGGGTACACGCTGATCCGGCGTGAGTACATGACCGCCATCGGGCCCGTCGACATTCTCTGCCGGGACGGTGAGGGGCAGACTGTCGCGATCGAGATCAAGCGGCGGGGGGAGATCGACGGGGTCGAGCAGTTGACCCGGTATCTCGAACTGCTCAACCGGGACCCCCACCTGGCGCCGGTGCGGGGGGTTTTCGCGGCGCAGGAGATCAAGCCCCAGGCCCGGGTGCTGGCCACCGATCGGGGGATCGGGTGTCAGGTGCTGGACTATGACGCGCTGCGGGGGATCGAGGACGACAAGTTGCGGTTGTTCTGAGGGAGTTGGGGCGCCGGGGGGCTGCTCGGCGCCTGCCGCCCCGCTGTTGCGGGGGCGGGGCCTCCGGGAAACGTCTTGATCACGTCGGGCCCTGGGGGGCGTACTCAGGCTCGGGTGAGTAGCTCAGCGGTGGTGGGCGTGGCGGGGGGCTTCGAAGCTGGGCGTATGGATACGCGTCTTCAGGGCTTCGGCCGTCAGGTTGTGTCGTTCTCGGTGCCGGCTGTGGTGGCCGCTGGGCTGTGGGGTGGGTGGCTCGGGTGGGATCAGGAGCGGGATGTGCATCCCGATGGGAGCAGCACGGGGCCCTATGAAGCCTGGCAGGTCGTGGGGTTGGGGATCTGTCTGCTCGCTGTTGTCGTGTGGGCGGCCCTTCGGGGGTGTCGCGCTGAAGTCGCCCTGGGGGTCAGCGCGGGGGTGACCGGGGCCGCCTGCCTCGACTGGTCCGATGACGCCAGTGGGCTGTTCATGATCGGCGTGCTGATGGTGGCTGTGGGGAGTCTGGTCGGCACCACAGCCGTATCAGTGACCGTCAGGAGTCTCTTTTCGGACCGGAGTTGTTGATTTTTGGACTTACAGGGTGAGCGGGGTTTTGTGTTTGGTCTGTACCGATCGAGAATGAGCCGAGGTGTGGCTCCGGTTACGACGTTGTACGGGTGAGCACACCGCTGACGTTGAGGACTTCGTTGCAGCCTGCCGCGCGTCGGCCGGTGGCCGGGGTACCTGGCTTGGCGCAGGTCACCTCTACGGTCACGGTGTCGTTCGCGGGGATCTCGATGGGGGTGACCCAGTGGTAGTCCTGGTTGCGGAAGGTCTCCAGCGCGATGGTGGTGATCTTGCGGTTGCCGAACGAGAAGGTCAACACCCCCTCGTCGCCCTGGAAGTTGGCGAGGACCACGTCCGTGACGCGGAAGACGGTGTTCGCGGGGACCGTGTAGACGCCGGGGACGGTCTGCCCGGCGTTCGCCTTGACCTCGATGGTCTGGGAGACCTGTTCGCCGACGCCGGTTCCGCCGCCGGTGCCCGTACTCGTACCCGGTCCGGTGCCCGTGCCGCCCTGGCCGTTCCCGTTGCCCTGGCCGGGAGTCACCTGGCCGCCGCCCGGCGCGGCGCCGGCGCCGCCGGTGCCCTGGCCCGCGGTCGCGCCGGAGGTGGGGGCGGGGCGGGGCTGGACGGCCTCCTTGGCCGCGTCCTTCGCCGCGCTGCGCACGGCAGGGCGGACGAGGGTGAACCAGAGCAGGACCAGGGCGATGAGCAGCGCGAGCAGGGCCAGCAGCCACCTGGGGAAGACCGGGATCTGGACGAACTCGGCGTCCAGGGGGGCGCGGGGGACGGTGTCGTCCTCCGTACGCGGCTGCTCCCGGGTACCCGGCTCGCTCGCGTCGGCCGGCTCGGGGGCGACCTCCGTCGTCGTCAGGGTGAACGGCCAGACGACGTGCGAACCGAACCACACGGGCTTGCCGGTGCGGACCTTCAGGCCGATCTCGGCCGACTCGCCGGGCTCCAGCTTCGGGCGCTCGGGGGTGAAGGCGAAGCCCAGATCCTCGCCGGGCTGGCCGGGCGTGAACTCCACCTGCACCGGCGTGTTGCCCTGGTTGCGGACGGCGAGCCGGTAGCGCCCGCGCAGCCAGCCCCGCCGGCGCCTCGGCACCAGCTCGGTCTCCAGCTCGTGGAACTCCTCGATCCGGACGGTTCCCTCGGGGACGCGCACCGCCTCGGGGTGCTCGGCGGGCAACACCCGTACCGCGAACGGCCGTTCACCGGCCCGGATCTCCGGGGAGCGCGGCGGCGACAGCGTGATCGTCACCGTCTCGGAGGTCCCCGGGTACAAGGAGACCCGTGCGGGCTCGACGACGCCCCACGCGGCGCAGTCCCCGACGACCTCCAGGCTGTACGCCTCGACGATGTCGCTGTCGTTGCGGACGGTCAGGGTGGTCGTGGCGACGGAGCCGGGCGCGACCGTCACCACCGGGATGTCGAGGCCGGGCGCACCGGGACCGGAAGAGGCTGGAGAAGGGGTCACCCGACCACGCTAGGGACGCGTACACGCGCGCCGCGAGGGGCGCGAGGGCAGTGTCCGGGCAGTCGCGGTGCCCGCGCGGTGACGCAGCCGAGGGGCCTCCTGTGCCGTCTCCTTACTTAGGCGTAAGCCTTTCGCGCCGGCGTCGCCCTTGTCACCCTTCCCCCCACGAACCAGTGACCACGCACCTCCCACACGCTCCGCGCAGAGGAGAACAGCCCTGCCATGACTTCCGCCCATGAGTACCCGGCTCAGCGCACCGGCGGCCCCCGTCGGCCGGTGACCGTCGCCGTGTACGCCGCCGACCCCGTTCTGCGGGTCGGTGTCGTCCAGCAGCTGAGGCAGCGCCCCGAAGTCGCCTTCGTCGACGACGCGGACGCCGACACGGCGCACATCTCGCTGGTGGTCGTCGACTCCGTCGACGACGACGTCGCCGTCCTCCTCCAGCGGCTGCGCCACAACACCGCCACCCGTACCGGCCTGGTCGTCGGCACCCTCGGCTCGGGCGCGCTGCAACGCGTCGTCGAGTGCGGGGTGACCGCGGTCCTGCGCCGCACCGAGGCCGACCAGGACCGGCTCGTCCACCTCGTCACGGCCCTGGCCAACGGCGAGGGCGTCCTCCCCGGCGACCTGCTGGGTGAACTCCTCACCCACGTGGGGAGTTTGCAGCGGGCGGCGCTCGACCCCCGGGGCGTCTCGCTGTCCACGCTCACCACGCGGGAGGCGGACATGCTGCGCCTGGTCTCCGAGGGGCTCGACACCGCCGAGATCGCGCGCAAGACGTCGTACTCCGAACGCACCGTCAAGAACGTCCTGCACGAGATAACCACCCGGCTCCAACTGCGCAACCGGGCCCACGCGGTGGGCTACGCGCTGCGCAACGGGCTGATCTGACCGCACGCGTGGCGGGCCGGTCCGGCGGCCCGGTACGCGGGCGGTGCCCGAAAGCGCAGGGGGAGTTTCCCCCGGGTACGGCTGCCAGGACCTGGTGCGGCCGAGGGCGGTGGGAGCAGGCTGGCGGCGGGAGAGCCGCGTCGTACCGAACTGTGAGGTGGACCTTGACGAGCACCGCCGGCCCGGGAGGGCGCTGGCGCCCGGGGAGGATCGGCGCGGCGTTGCTGCTGCTGATCCCGCTGCTCACACTGACGGCCGCCTCGGGGCAGGGCAGCGCCGAACCCGGCGTGGGCGTGACCGCCGCCGGGGACACCCGGGTCGCGTACGCGGGCACCCGGCACCGCAGCCTCGGCGATGTGACGGGCTCCACCACCAGCACCCCGGTGTTCGGCGGGGGTGCCGTCCACTACGACACCCAACCCTCCGCGCTGGGCGACCAGTTGGTGTTCACGAGCCTGCGCGACGAGAAGACCCCGCAGGTCTACCTGCGCGCGGCGGACGGCACCGTACACAAGCTCACCACCGGCATGGACGCGGCCCATCCGCAGCTGACGCCGGACGGCCGGTCGGTGGTGTTCGACGCCGGGACGACGCAGCGGGACCTGTGGCTCGTGCGGACGGACGGCAGCGGGCTGACGCGGCTGACCGACACCCCCGCGAACGAGACGGACCCGACGGTCTCCCCGGACGGCAGCCGCATCGCGTACGTCAGTGATACCGCGTTGGGCGGTACGCAGATCTACGTCCGTCCCCGGGACGGCGGTTACGCGAACCAGATCACCTTCGCGGCGAACGGCACGGCGTCCGAACCCGCGTGGAACCCCGTGGACGACGACGCGAACCGGGACTGGATCGCGTACACCGCGACGACCGACGGCGTGGGGCGGCTGCGGGTCGTCAACGCGAACGGCGGCGGCGACGAGACGCTCCTCGCGGGTGACCGGGCGCAGTGGCGCGGACATTCGGTGGCCTGGAAGCCGGACGGGGACGGGATCGTCTTCCTCAGTCCCGAGATCACCTGCGACTGCGAGGGGAACCGCGACCACCTGTTCGCCTCGGAGGCCCACTCCGACAAGGTTCCCGACGTGCTGAACCAGGAGGACCGCGAGCTGCGGACCCCGACCTGGTCCGGGCCCCTGAACGGCGGCCACGCGATCCTCGAACACACCACGGCCGCCACCCCGCACACCGTGACCCTCCAGGACGTCCGCTCCGACGGCGTCGACCCGCGCGACCTCAACCTGGTGATCCTGAACGAGGATCCGGCCGCCGACACCAACACCGACCCCACCAAGGACCCGCTGTTCCAGCCGGGGCCGGACTTCGACCCGTGGACGGAACGGCAGAACTACACGCCCGACGGGCGCCGCATCGTCGTCACCCGCTTCGAGGGGACCGCGCCGAACCGCGTCGAACGCATCTGGATCGCCGACGCGGACGGCACGAACGAGCGGCCCATGGAACTCGCCGACCGTGAACCCACCGACTGGGACACCGACCCGACGTTCTCCCCGGACGGCAAGTTCCTCGCCTTCACCCGGACTTCGCCCGGTGGCCTCGGGCAGCCCAGCCGCATCCTCATCGCCGACGCGACGACCGGCGCGATCACCGGGCGGATCACCCCGCCCGAGGGCGAGCAGACCGGCCGTGACGCGCAGCCCACCTGGTCCTCCGACGGGAAGACCCTCGCGTTCACCCGCAGCGAGGTCATCGAGGGGGGCGGCGGCAACAAGCACATCTGGACCGTGCCGGTGAACAGCCTTTCCCAGCAACGGGACCTGAGCGAGACCGCCTGCCCCGGGAACTGCCAAGTCATCGACGACAGCCCGGCGTTCTCGCCGGACGGGCTCAGCATCGCGTTCAACCGGAAGAACGGGGGCGGGGCCGTCGACGAGCGCAACGGGCTGCTGCTGACGTCCCTTTCGGGCACCGGGTGCCGGGTGCTGCTGCCCGCCGGGGCGCCGGGGTGCACCGCCCAGCTGCCGGACACGACCCTCACCGGGCCGTTCCAGCCGCGTGACGCCGCGTGGACCGCCGACGGGAAGTCGCTCGTGTTCTCCTCGCGGGAGACCGTCGCCGGCAACAGCCCCGAGAAACTCCGCACGGTGGACATCGCCAGCGGGGAAGTGACCTCGCTGACCTCGCAGTTGGACGGGCGGCAGAAGGAGCCCAGCGTCCAGCAGTCCGTGGACCTCGCCGTCGAGGCGCCCGGGACCGTGCCGACGGTCATCGTCGGGACGTCCACGACGATCGGGGTCGACCTGGTCAACAACGGGCCCGCCGCATCGCCGGGTACGACGTTGACGGTCGCGCCGCCCGCCGGGGTGCAGATCACCGGGCTGACCTATCCCGGGGGCAGTTGTGTCGCCGCGTCGCTCCAGTGCGACGTCGGGGTGGTGCCGCCCGGGGAGACCGTGCGGGTGACGGTCACCGTCACCGGGGTCATCGTCGGGGACGCGCCCATCGACTGGACGGTCACCGGGACCGTGCTCGATCCGCAGCCGACCGACAACACGGGGCGGACCGTTGTGCCGGTGGGGGAGGAGCCGCCCTCTTCGCCCACGCCGACGCCTACTCCGACGCCCACACCTACGCCGTCCCCCACGCCCCCCGCGTCCCCGACTCCCCGGCCCACCCCGCCTCCCACCACGCCTCCGGCTCCTGAGCCCCAGGCCGGGCCCGGACTGAGTCTCACCGCTCAGCCCAACCCCGGGTACGTCGGGGGGCGGGTCGTCGTCAGCTACACCGTGCGCAACGGGCGCAACGCCCTTGCCACCGGGCTGCGGTTGAGGATCGGGCTTCCCGCGAACATCCCCAACAACGGGCCGCCCGCCGGGTGCGACGCCAACTGGAGTTGTGCGCTGCCCGACCTGGCGCAGGGCGCCAGCACCGTCGTACGAGTGGTGCTGAGCCCGGACAAGGCGCTCACCGCTCAGCTCACCGGGACGTTGACGACCACCGGGACCGACGCCGATCGCGGGGACAACACGGCCCGGGAGCGGTTGCGGATCTTGCAGCCTCGCATCGTCGCCGTGCCGGAGATCGGGAAGCCCGGGTTCGTGACCTCCGTGCGGGGGAAGGACTTTCCGCCCGGTGTGCCGGTGAAGTTCACCTGGAAGCCCGGGATCACGGCCGCCGCCGCGCCGACGATTCCGCTCGCCAATGGGACGTTCATCGGGCAACTGCTCATCCTCGCCAAGGACCAGACCGGGCCTCGGATCATCACCGCCAGTGGGCCCGGGTTCTCGCCGGTGACCACCGACTTCCTGGTGGTCCTCGGGACCGTTCAGCCGCCGGACGAGGTGACCCGCCGGTGATCCACGAGGTCGACGAGGGGCTGCGGCGGCTGCTCGGGGAGTCCGGGCTCGAAGCGTCCGGGGTGGACGTGGTGTTCGACGCGCCCACCCGGGACTGGGCCGCCCGGCGCAGTGCGCCCACGGTCTGCGTGTTCCTGTACGACATCCGCGAGGACGCGACCCGGCGGGGGAGCGGGGCGGGGGAGGTGTACGACGACGAGGGGCACCTCGTCGCCCGGCGGTCGCCTCCCCGGTGGTTCGATCTCACGTACCTCGTGACCGCCTGGGCCAATCGGCCTCAGGACGAACACCGGCTGCTGTCACAGGTGTTGACGACGCTGGTCGCCAACGATGTGCTGCCCGCGCGGATGTTGAGCGGGTCGCTCGCCGAACTCGGGTTCACCGTCGCGCTCGACACGGCCGGGACCGGGCTCGACGGGCCCGCCGCGTCCGATGTGTGGTCGGCGCTCGGCGGGGAGCTGAAGGCGTCGCTGGGGCTGCGGGTCCGGGCTCCGCTGGCCGGGGCGACCCGGGCTTCCGCGCCGCCTGTCACCGAGGGGCTCGTGGTGCGGTCCGCCGCGCTGAGCGGGGACGGCGAGGTGGAGCCCGGACGCCGGTTGCGGTACCGGGAAGTCAGTGATCCGGGGGCCGACGGGTTCTCCGGGCCCAGGGAACGAGGGGCGGCGCCGGCTCGGCGTCGGCGGGGGGATCGGCAGCCTTGACGTACGAGGACGCGGAGTTGTGGGACCGGCTGCGGCTCGTCGAGGAGCGGGTGCGGGGCGCTGTCGCGGCGCGGCGGGCCGGGGATCCCGATCCCGACGATCCGTATCGGGGGCAGTACCTCACGCCGGACGCCGTGGAGCGGATCCTCGGCGGGGCGGGTGGGCTCGATGTGCCTCCGTACGAGGCATGGGAGCCGGGTGCCTCGTCCGTACTCGGGGTGCTGGCACGGCGGTTCGGGTTGTCGCCGCTCGATCTGGATCTGTTGCTGGTGGCCGTCGCGCCTGATCTCGACGCGCGGTTCGAGCGGTTGTACGGGTACCTGAACGACGATCTCACCCGACGCCGGCCCACTGTGGGACTGGCGTTGGAGCTGTGCGGGGTCGCGGGGGCGTCGGCTGTGCGGTTCCGGCTCGGGGCGGGGGCGCCGCTGGTCGAGGGCGGGTTGATCGAGGTTGCCGAGGGTGAACGGCCGCCTCTGTCACGGGTGTTGGTCGTGCCGGACCGGGTCACCGGGTATCTGCTGGGGAGCGGGGCCGTTGATGTGCGGCTCGGTGGGGTGGTGGGGGAGGGGCGGGAGGATCCGACCGCCGACGCCGGGGAAGTGCGGGTGGCCGCGGAGGCGGTGGGGACGGGGTTCGTTCAACTGCGCAGCCGGGGCGGGGATGTCGAGGGGCTGGCGGTCGCGGCGTTGCGGGCGGCGGGGGTCGGGGCGCTGGTGCTGGACGCGGGGGTGTTCGGGCGGCGGGGTGCCGATGTGCCGGTGCTTGCCAAGGTCGTCGCTCGGGAAGCCCGGTTGAGCGGGGCGGGGGTGGTGCTGGGGCCGCTGGAGGCGCTGCCCGATGAACCCGGTGAACGGGCGCGGGTGCTGCGGGAGTTGAGCGGGGCGTTGCGAGGGGTGCCGCTCTTCGTGCATGGCCGGGGTGGGTGGGATCCGGGGTGGGCTGCGCGGACTCCGGTGGTGTTGACGGTGGGGGCGGCTTCGGTGGAGCGGCAGGTGGAGAGGTGGCGGTACGCGTTGGAGGGGGCGGCGCGGGGGGTTCTCGGGGTGGGCGTGGGAGGTGGGGCCGGGGGGCCCGATGTGAGTGTGGGGCGTGCGGTCGGGGAGGCCGGGGGGCCCGATGTGGGTGTGGGGCGTGCGGTCGGGGGGATCGGCTCGGCTTCGGACGTCGTCCAACCCGCCCACGACACCCCCGACTTCGACGCCCTCGCCCGTGCCGTCGCCGCTCACCGGCTCGACTCCGGGCAGATGCGACGCGCCGCCGACGTCGCCGTGCGGTCCGCCGCGCTCGCCGGGCACCCCGTCGGTCCCGACGATCTCCGTGTCGCCGTGCGCGCCCAGAACGGTGCCGGGCTGGAGCGGCTCGCGCGGCGGGTGGAGCCCGGCGTCGGGTGGGACGACCTGGTGCTGCCGCCCGGGACGTACCGTCGGCTGCATGAACTCGCCGTACGGGCGCGGCACCGGGATCAGGTGCTCGGGCAGTGGGGGATGCGGCCCGGTGGGGGCCGGGGGCGCGGGGTGATCGCCCTGTTCGCCGGGGAGTCGGGGACCGGGAAGACCATGTCGGCCGAGGTCGTCGCCGCCGATCTCGGCATGGATCTGTACGTCGTCGACCTGTCCACCGTCGTCGACAAGTACATCGGCGAGACCGAGAAGAACCTGGAGCGCATCTTCACCGAGGCGTCCGCCGTCAACGCCGTGCTCCTCTTCGACGAGGCCGACGCGATCTTCGGCAAGCGGTCCGAGGTGAAGGACGCGCACGACCGGCACGCCAACATCGAGTCCGCGTACCTCCTCCAGCGCATGGAGTCGTTCGACGGCATCGCGATCCTGACGACCAACCTCCGCGCCAACCTGGACGAGGCGTTCACCCGCCGCCTGGACGTCGTCGCCGACTTCCCCGTCCCGGACGCCGTACACCGCCTCGACCTCTGGGACCGCTGCCTCGGCAAGCGCCTCCCCCGGGCCGACGACCTCGATCTCCCGTTCTGCGCCGACCGGTTCGAGCTGGCCGGGGGTTCCATCCGGGCCTGCGCGGTGACGGCGGCGTACCTCGCGGCGGAGTCCGAAGGCCCGCTCACCATGCGGCAGTTGGTGACGGCGATCGCCCAGGAGTACCGCAAGCTGGGCCGGTTGGTGCTGGAGAGCGAGTTCGGGCCGTATCTCGCGGAGGCGATCGGCGCCTGAGCCCGGGGCTACGCGGCGTCCCCCCGCGCCTGCCGGAGGGTCTCGGTCAGGTACTCCCGCAGCTCCTCGCGTCCGCTGGGCTCGGTGATGACGGCCGGGCCCGGGGCGCCCAGCTCCTCGTCGAAGTCGTAGTCGGCTTCGACGAGTTCGGGGCCGGGGCCGCCCAGGCCGGGGATGAAGAAGTCCTGCTCCCTGGCCTGCTGACCGAACATCCGGGAGGGCGCGTCGTCCGTCGTCCCCATCGGTCCGAAGTCCGGTATCTCGATGGTGCCGGTGGTCTGCGGCCTGGGCGCCGGCTGGTTCCTCCGCCACCAGTCGGCCTCGTACTTGGGGGCCGTCGCGGTGATCTCGTCGGACAGCAGGTCCATGGCCTGGCCGGACTCCAGGGCGTCGGCGATCTGTTCCAGCGACCTGCCGCCCTGGAACAGCTCCTCCATGTCCTTGAAGATCACCGGCCGCAGGCCGGACGCCAGGAGCAGCCGGGGGAGCAGCACATGGACGTTCAGGCGCCGGTTGGTGTCGTCGTACGGGTGGATGATGTGGATGGTCCGCACCACCCAGCCGATGGCCTTCAGCCGGTCGCGCAGGGTGCTCGCCGCGTCGAGCTTGCCGTAGAAGCGGCTCAGGACCTCGTCGACCAGTTCCTGGACCTCGTCGCCCTTGTAGAGGGTCTGGTTGAGCATCATGTCCACCCCGGGCTCGAAGTGGCCGGTCCAGGTGAGCGCGTTGGGCGGCCGGATGCCGTAGGCCAGCAGCGCGTCGGCCTTGACCATGAGTTTCTTGCCGCCGACCTCCTCGTCGAGCACGGAGGGCGTCGGGGAGTCGGCGCGGAGCGGATAGCTGGTGACGAAGTTTCCGGTACCCGACTTGTCCGTCTTCTCGGTCAGCTGGGAGCCGACGGCGTTGTGCATCCCCTCGTACATGGCGAAGTCGACCCGCTTGTCGAGGGTCGCCGGGTCGTTGAGGTACGTCTCGTAGGCGGCGGTCATGCCGCCCTGGAACCCCGGCGACTTGTCGTGGTCGTACAACTCGCCCGGGTTTGCGGGGAACTTCTCGCGCGCCTCTTTGTGGTGCAGGGGGTCGAGGTAGGTGCGGTACCACTCCTCGCGGGGCAGTACGTCCTCCAGCTTGGCGCGCTGTACCGCCGTCCGCTGGACCGGTTCCTGGTCGGGCGTGGCGGGGGCGGGGTCCGGCTGGGGGGCGGGGCCCGCCAGGACGCGGTGCGCGTTCGCCTCCGCCTCGCGTTCGAAGCGGTCCGAAGGGTCGGACATGTGCAGCCCGTTGCCCTGGTCGGTGCCCGCCACGGGCCCGCTGCGCTGCTGGACGACGTGGGTCAGCTCGTGCGCCAGAGTGTGCCGGTTGCCACCGCCCGCACCGAGGACGACGTGGCTGCCCGAGGTGTAGGCGCGGGCCCCGATGGCGTCGGCCGAGCCGGCCGCTGCGGGGCCGGTGTGCAGCCGTACGTCGGAGAAGTCGGTGTCGAAACGGGCCTCCATGTCCTTGCGGACCGGCCCCGAGAGGGGCCTGCCCGCCGAGGCCAGGACCTTGTGGACCCCGTGGTCCTGCTGCTCCGGCTGCTCCTGATCGGCGGCCGGGCGGACGCGGCGGGCGATCATCGCGGCCACCGCCGCGTTGCCGGCGCCGCGCTGGGCGGCCCGGAGCGTGTCGGCGCTGAGGGGCGGCGGTACGGCGGCCCCGGCGGACGGTGTCTTCCGGCGGGTGGCGGAGGCGGGTCGCGGTGAGGCCTCGGGCTGGTCGTCGCGTGACCTGGACGTACGCATCCGCTGTCTCCCACAGGTGTATCGGACGGTAGGCGCTCAGGGTGGACCGCGCGCGCGGGGCCGTCCAGGTCTCCAGGGGAGTCCGCGAGGGGCGTGCGGACGGTCCGGAAAGGCAGCGGGACTGCCCTCGGGTGTGGACTCGTGCCCCTGCCGCCCCACCCCTCCCGTCAGCACAATCGGCCTGGGCACAGGTGCCCGCACGAAGAACGTCCCGCAGAGACCCCGTACGGAACGCGAAGGAGCCAGCATGCCGACGTACCTCACCCCGGGCGTGTACGTGGAGGAGGTGCAGTCCGGTGCCCGACCGATCGAGGGGGTCGGCACGGCCGTCGCCGCGTTCGTCGGGTTCGCCGGGCAGGGGCCCTTCCATACGCCGACGCTGGTGACCAGCTGGGACCAGTACACCCAGTTGTTCGGCGGGTTCGTCGAGGGGACGTACCTGTCCCTCGCCGTGTACGGGTACTTCTCCAACGGGGGCGGCGCCGCGTACATCGTGCGCATCGGCGGCGCCGCCGAGAGCGACGGCGGCGGGTCGACTCCCGCCCAGCCGAAGGCCGTTGAGCCGGTCGAGGTCGGCGGCTTCCTCGTCGCCGCCAAGCCCGGTGTGACCGGCGTGAGTGTCGAGGTCGTGGACGCGGACGGGGAGAACCCGCCCGAGGACCGCTTCAAGCTGCTCGTCCGCAAGAACGGCGACGTCGCGGAGACGTACGACGCGTCCTCGCGCAAGAACGTCAAGGGCTACCTCGTCACCCAGGCCCGCGCCTCCAAGCTGATCGACGTCACCGAGCAGCGCGGCGCCACCCAGACCCGGCCCGCGAGCGCGACCCTCGCCGTCCCGGACGCCCCGGCCGCGCCGTCCGTGAACGGGGCCGTCGCACGCCTCGACCCCGCCGAGTACGTCGGCGACGCCGCCGCCCGCACCGGGTTCGGCGGGCTGGAGACCATCGACGAGATCACGATGGTCGCCGTACCCGACCTGATGAGCGCCTACCAGCGCGGCGACATCGACGACGAGGGCGTACGGACCGTGCAGCTCGCCGTCATCTCGCACTGCGAGCAGATGGGCGACCGGGTCGCCGTACTCGACACGCCCCCCGGGCTGAACGCGCAGCAGGTGCGCAACTGGCGTAACGACGAGGCGGGTTACGACTCGCGGTACGCCACCCTGTACTACCCGTGGGTGCGGGTCTTCGACCCGGCCGTCGGGCGCAACGTCACCGCCCCGCCGAGCGGTCACGTCGCCGGTGTGTGGGCGCGCAGCGACGCCGAGCGCGGTGTGCACAAGGCGCCCGCCAACGAGGTGATCCGCGGCGCCGTCGACCTCGAACTGCGGCTCAGCAAGGGCGAACAGGACCTGCTGAACCCGATCGGCGTCAACTGCGTCCGCGCCTTCCCCGGCCGCGGCATCCGGATCTGGGGTGCGCGCACCCTGTCGTCCGACCCGGCCTGGCGCTACCTGAACGTGCGGCGGCTCTTCAACTACCTCGAAGAGTCCATCCTGTTGGGCACCCAGTGGGTCGTCTTCGAGCCCAACGACGACCGCCTCTGGTCCTCGATCCGGCGCAACGTCACCGCGTTCCTCACCGAGGAGTGGCGCCGGGGCGCGCTGTTCGGCCGTACCGCCGAGGAAGCCTTCTACGTGAAGTGCGACCGCGACAACAACCCCCAGGAGTCCATCGATCAGGGGCGCGTCGTCTGCGAGATCGGCGTATCGCCGGTCAAGCCCGCCGAGTTCGTGATCTTCCGGCTGGCCCAGTTCTCCGACAGCACCAGCCTCATCGACGAGTAACTCGCGGGCTGAACAGGAAGGTTGACAGACAGTCATGGCAACAGGTGACGCTCTTTCCACCCACGTCTTCGGCGTACAGCTCGGCGGCTATCTCGTGGAGTCCATCCAGGAGATCAGCGGGCTGACCGTCGAGGAAGAGGTCGTCGAGGTCCGCCAGGTCAGCGCCGAGGGCAAGCAGATCATCCGCAAGCAGCCGGGTGCCCGGCAGGCCGGCGAGATCACGATCACCCGAGGGCTCGACCAGAGCAGCGAGTTCACGTCGTGGATCAAGGAGACGCTCAACAACGGGGCCGTCAACTCCGCCCGGCAGAACCTGACGATCGAGATCAAGGACACCGAGGGCAACACGGTCCGCCGGATCCAGCTCATGCAGGGCTGGGCCTCCAAGTGGGAGGGCCCCTCCCTCAAGGCGGGCGAGTCGGCCGCGGCCACCGAGTCCGTGACGATCGTGTTCGAGGAGATCATCGTCGAATGAGGCGACGTACGGTCACGGCCGGGAACCTGGAGGAGATCCTCCAGGCGACCGCGCCCGCCGCAGGCCAGACGCAGTTGCCGGAGCAGGCCACCGCGCCCGCTCCGGCGCCGGTCCGGTCTGCCGCTCAAGACACCGGTCTGCGCACCGAGTTCGAGTTCGAGCTGCCTCGCGGGTACGTCGATGAGGCGGGCACCGTCCATCGGTACGGCGTGATGCGGCTCGCCACCGCCCGCGACGAGCTGCGTCCGCAGATCGACCTGCGGGTCAAGGAGAACCCGGCGTATCTCAGCGTCGTCCTGCTCAGCCAGGTCATCACCCGGCTCGGCACCATCAGCGACGTCCACGCGGGCGTCGTCGAGCGCATGTACGCCACCGATGTCGCCTTCCTCCAGGACTTCTACCGGCGCATCAACAGCGAGGGGCACACCCGCGCGGCCGTCACCTGTCCGCACTGCGAGGGCGGCTTCGAGGTCGACCTCTCGGGTGGGCGCCTGGGGGAATCGTGACGTACGCGCTTCCCCGGCTCCGGGAGGAGATCGCGTACGTCGCCTATCACTTCCACTGGCAGCGCGAGGAGATTCTCGATCTGACGCATGATGAGCGGCGGCAGTGGGTTGCCGAGATCGCTCGGATCAACACGCGTGTCAATGAAGGCGGTTGAGTAGATGGGGTGGCGGGACTGGCTGGGGCGCCGGGCCGTTGCGCAGGGTTCTTCCGGCGCCGAGGGGTCTGACGCGGGGGGCTCCGCCGTGGGGGCCGAAGCTGGGGCGGATGGGTCCACGCTGCCCGGTGACTGGGACGGGGGGTGGCGGCGTACCTCGCCGCCTTCGCTCACTGTTTCCCGGGCGCCGCTGGGGGTCAGCGATGGGCTGACGTTCCGTTCCGGGCTGGCTTCCTGGCAGGATCCGTCCTTTGATTCCGGGCTTGGGCATGCTGTGTTGCCTTCTGCGCCGGGGGGATTGGTGCGGGGGGTTGCGCGGGTGGCTGGGCCTCGGTCTGCGCCGGTTGAGGGTGGGCCGTTGTTGTTGCGGTCCGTGCAGCGTGCTGGCGAGTCTGCCGAGGGGGAGGCTGGGTCTGCGGGGGGTTCCGTTGTGGGGGCCTCTGGTTCTTCGGTTGTGCGGCGGGTTCAAGAAGGTGTGCATTCGGGCCGGGTGGGGGTGGGGGCTGGGGCTGTTCGCGGGGAGGCGGGTGGGGGTTCGGTTCCGGTGGTGCGGCGGGTTGCTGTGGTGCCGGGGTCGGGGGTGGGGGATCGGGCCGGGGCCGGGGCTGTGGGAGTGGGGCGGGCTGTTGGTGGGGATGTTGGGGGGGCTCCTGTTCAAGTTCGGTCTGCTGGGCCCTCGTTGACTGTGGCTCGGCGGGTTGTGGGGCCTGTGCGGCGGGTGGCTGCTGTTGTGCGGGCGGGTGCGGGTGCGGGTGCGGGTGCGGGTGCGGATTCGGGAGAGGGCGTGGGTTCGGGTTCTGTGGCGTCGGGTTCTGCGACTTCGGTGCCTTCCTCCGAGCGGTCCGTGCAGCGTGCTGCCTCGCGTGAACTGGGTTCGCTGGGGGCGTCGTTGGGGGCGCCGTTGGGGGAGCTGCCCTCCGATGCCGTGCCCCTGACGCCGGATGCGCCTTTGAGGGGCGGCGGGGTTGAGGGTGGGAGCGGGGCGGGGATGCCTGTTGTGCAGCGGCAGGTTGAGAGTGAGGGCTCCCACGAGGGGGGTTCCGGTAACTCGTCTGTGGTGCGTGGGGATTCGGGGGTTCGGGCTCGGGGTGGGTTGGGGGCTCCTATGCGTGCGTTGCCTGCTAGTGCTGAGGTGCCTGGGGTTCAGCGGAGTGCGGGGCGTGGGGGAGCTGTTGGGGCCGGGGCTGCGCCGTTGCTCGGGGAAGGTGGGGTTCAGCGTCGGCTTGCGGGGGGTGTGGAGGCTTCGGGTGGGGGGTCGGTGGCGGATGCGGCGCCGTTGGTCGTGCCGTTGCGGGGGGCTGGGGACAGTGGTGGTCGTGGTGCGGGGGTGGAGGCTAGTGCTGCTGTGCCGGGGGAGGGGCGTCCTGGGGTGGCGGGGGAGTCTCGTACTGCCGTGTCGGGTACGCCTGTTGTCGCTCGGGCGGTCGAGGGTTCGGGGTCCGTTGTTGGTGGTCGGGGTGTGGGGGATGAGGGTGGGGTGCGTTCGTCGTCTTCTCGGAGCGGTGGAGGGGCGGGGTCGGTTACGCGGGCCGGGGGTGATGGGGCCGGGCCGGGTGTCGTGCAGCGGGCTCCGGCTTCGGGGAGTGGTGCGCCGTCCGGTCGGCAAGCTTCGGCCGGTGGCGCCCAGTCCGGTCGTCAACTTCCGCAGGGGAGCGGGGAGTCCGGGATCGTTGTGACTCCGGCCGAGGCGGGGTCCGGTTCTGCCGGGGCCCACGCGTCGGGGGGTTCTGGTGCTCCTGGGCCGGTTGTCGTTGCTCGGTCTTCGAGTGAGGGTGACTCCAGTGGTGGGGCGCATGGCTCGGCTGGTGCCGGGGGTGGTGTCGTTCAGCGGGCCGAGGCGTCAACTGGGGCTGGGCGGAGTGGTGTTCGTGGTGCGGGCTCCGGTCGGGAGCGCGGGCCGTCGGGTGCCGACAGTGGCTCGGTCTCCGGAGGAACTCGCGCTCAGGGCGCGGTCGTTGTTCCGGCTGCTCCGAGGGACGCCGGGAACGTTGGTCCGGGGCCTGTTGTTGCTCGGGCTTTGGCCGACGGTGGTGGTTCGCAGGGGGAGTCGGTCTCGACTGTGCCTGGTCGTACCTCTGGTGAGGGTTCGGGTAGCGGGTCCAGCTCGTCTCGGGGGCCCGTCGTCGTTCCGGCCGCCAGTCCTGTCGCTTCCGGTGGGGGCGGTGCTCCTGGACCGGTGGTTGTCGCTCGGGCTCTCGCTGACGGGCCCGGGGTGGGGGGTAGTGCCGGGGCGCAGGATGCGTACGGTTCGGCCGGTGCCCGGGGTGCTGCCAAGCCCGGGGCTCGCCGTACCCCGACGCCGGGGGCCCCGACTCCCGTCGTCGTAGCCCGGTCCGTGACCGACAACTCTGTCATCAAGGACTCCGGGCACCGGCAATCCCGAGGCCCCGTCGGACCGTTGGTCGTCAGTCGTGCGCCCGCCGACCTCACGCCCCGCGCTCTGCCCCTGCTTCCTTCCCGGCCCCTCGCCCTCAACACCCGTACCGCACAAGGCATGGCGCCCTCCGCCGCTCCGGCTTCCAGTCGTCGTCCCGTCGTCGCCGCGCGTTGGGCCAACGCCGACGGTGCCTCGCCGAGTGAACCGGCGTCCGTGCGGCGGGCCCAGGGTGCGGCGGCGCCGGGTGCGCGGTCGGGGTCGGGGGCTTCAGGCTCGTACGTACAACGAGCCCCCGCTTCCGCGCCGCCCGCTTCCGCCTCGTCCGCCTTCGCGTCGCCTGCTCCTGCCTCGCCCGTCTTCACTTCGCCCGCTTCCACGCCGCCTGCTTCCACGCCGCCTGCTTCCGCGTCGTCCGCCTTCGCGTCGCCCACTCCTGCCTCCCCCGCTTCCGCCTCGCCCGTCTTCACGTCACCCGCCCCAACCCTCAGCGGGCCCGCCCCGGTTCAACGTGTCCCCCTCGTCCGGCCCGCCCCTCCCCGGCAGGAGCCCGCTCCCCGGATCGTGCCCGCGCGGCCCCTTCCCGCCGTCGCGCCGCAGGTGGACGCGCCCGCGTCCGTGCCGCCGCCCGTTCCCGTCGTCGCGCGGACCGTCGCCGCCGAGGCGCCCGCCGTGCAGCGGGACGCGAGTGCGGCGAAGGCGCCGGCGCCTCGGGCCGACGCGCAGCGGAACCCGGCGAAGGGGGCCGGTGGTGCCGGTGCCGCGCGGGGCAAGGACGGGCCCGGTGACCCCGATCTCGACGATCTCGCCCGGCGGCTCCTCGATCCCGTGTCCCGGCTGCTGCGTACCGAGTTGCGGCGCGGGCGGGACCGTACGGGGCGCCCTTATGACGGTCGCCGCTGAGGCATGGAACGGATGACGGACGGATGACGGACAGCATTTTCGCGACGAGTGTGTACTTCCGGCTCGCGATCGGCGGCAATGATCTGGGCGCGTTCCACACGTGTTCGGGCATGGGTGCCGAGGTCGAGATGGAGACGTACGCCGAGGGCGGGAACAACGACTTCACCTGGCAGCTCCCCGGCCGGGTCACGTGGACGAACATCACGCTGACCCGGCCGGTGACCGCCGACACCGCGAAGATCGCGCGGTGGCTGGACGAGACGCTGCGGCGGGTCGAGCCCAAGGACGGTGAAATCGTCGCGCTGCGGCCCGACTTGAGCAAGATCATCAGCTGGCAGGTGTTCGGGATCGTGCCCGTGCGCTGGCAGGGGCCGTCCTTCGACCCGGCCGACTCCTCCGCCGCCGTCGAGACGCTGGAGATCGCCCACCAGGGGCTCCGGCCCTCCTGATCCGCTCAACCACCCGAGAAAGAAAGGAGGTTCGGTATGTCGTCCGCCCGATCCAGTCGCGTCAGGGCCCAGTTGACGCTGAAGGAACCACCGTCGGCCGTCGGTGCCAAGCCCGGCGGGACCATCGCGCGCCTGGACCTCCAGTTCAACCCCTCGACGCTGCAACTGAGCAAGTCCACCGAGTGGCGCCGTACGCCGTCCCGGATGGCCGGGCAGTCCGCGCTGCCGGAGTTCGTCGGAAGTGGCCCGCGTACGTTGAGCCTTGAGGTGTTCCTCGACGCGACCGCCAAGCACGACAAGTCCGTCGAGCAGGCCGTCGAGAAGCTGATGAAGGCGTGCGTGCCGACGCCGACGAGCCTCGGCCGCAAGAAGCCCGCGAGCCCCTGGGTGCGGTTCGAGTGGGGCTCGGCGCGCACGACGTCGTTCGACGGGGTGCTGTCGAGCCTCTCCGTGTCGTACACCCTCTTCGACGTGGACGGCACGCCCCTGCGGGCGACCTGTTCCCTCACGATCGAGGAGGCGTCCGTCGACCCGGCGGGCCAGAACCCGACGTCCGGCTCCCGAACCGCCCGCTCCACGCACACCGTTGTGGCGGGCGACAGCCTCGCCATGCTGGCCTGGCGGGAGTACGGCGACGCGACGGCGTGGCGGGCCATCGCCGAGGCGAACGGGATCGACGACCCGATGGCCCTCGTCCCCGGCACCGAACTCGTGGTGCCGGGACTGCGGGACACGGGCGCGGAGGAGGAACAGTGAGCGGACCAGGACCGGGCGAGCGGGGCGGACGGGCCTTCGCCGCCGACCCCGTCATCGAGGCCCCCGGTGAACTGCCGCCCACCTGGGCCGCGCAGGTGGTGAGTTGTGTCGTCGACGAGAACGTCGGCCTGCCCGACGCCGCCGTCATCACCTTCCGCGACCCCGACCACGAGTTCCTCGCCGCGACCGGCATCACCATCGGTACGCCGCTGAAGGTGTCCGTCGTCACCGTCTCCGGGCAGTCCCGCGAGCGGCTCTTCAACGGCGAGGTGACCGCGCTGGAGATCGACCGGGACCGCACCGGGTCGTTCACCGTCGTGCGCGCCTACTCCAAGGAGCACCGGCTCCAACGCGGCCGTAAAGTCGTCGCGTTCAGGAACATGACCGCCTCGGCGATCGTCCGGAAGGTCGCCGCGAGCGCCGGGCTGGCCGTCGGTACGGTCGAGGCCGCGCCGATCACCTACAAGCAGCTCTCCCAGGCCAACGTCTCCGACTGGGACTTCCTCCAGTTCCTCGCGGCCGAGAGCGGTGCCCAAGTCCGCGTGGACGACAAGGGGTCGCTCCAGTTCACCAAGCCGAAGAAGGCGTCCGGCGCACCCGCGCCGTCCACCTCGGCCGTCAACAACCCGCTGGTCCTGGAGTACCCCCGCAACCTGTTCACGCTGCGGGCCGCCCTGTCGACGGCCGACGGCGCCTCCCAGGTCGAGGTGCGGGGGTGGGACGTCACCAACAAGAAACCCCTGGTGTCCCCGAAGCCGTCGGTCGTCAGCGACACCGTGCTCCCGGGTCTGGCGCCGTCCTCCGCCGCGAAGTTCGGCAGCTCGAAGCTGACGGTCACCGACACCCCGTACCGAACGCTGGCCGAGACCAAGGCAGTTGCCGACGCCGTCGCCGACCACGTCAGCGCCGGGTTCGCGGAGCTGGAGGTGGTCGCCGAGGGCAATCCGCTGCTGCGGGTGGGCAAGCCGGTCGCGCTCGGCAACGTCGGCAAGGCGTTCTCCGGCAAGTACACGCCGTCGGCGGTCCAGCACGTCATCGAACCGCACGGCGGCTACCGGACGACCGTCTGGGTCAGCACCAGCCCCGACCGCTCCCTCACCGGCCTCGTCACCGGCGCCAACGCGCCCTCGCGGGGGCCGCGCATGCCGGGGCTCGCGATCGGGGTCGTCACCGACGTACGCGATCCGGCGGGCGGCGAGCGGGGCGCCGTCCGGCTCAAGTTCCCCTGGCTGGACGACACTTACGTCACCGACTGGGTGCGCACCGTGCAGTGGGGCGGCAAGGGCGGGGGCGGCGTGGTGAGTCCCGAGGTCAACGACGAGGTGCTCGTCGGCTTCGAACAGGGGCTGCTCGACAGCCCTTATGTCATCGGGGGGTTGTACAACGGGGTCGACCAACCCTCCCCGCACGACGTCCCGTTGGTCGACAAGTCGAGCGGGAAGGTCAACCGGCGTTCCGTGGTGTCCCGTTCGGGGCATCGGGTCGAACTCCTCGACGCGCGGGCGCCCGGACCCTCGGGACTCCGGCTGCGTACCGCCGACGAGCGGCTCGAAGTCTTCCTCGACGACCGGCGCAACCGGATCGAGCTGACCGTGTACGCGCGCGGGAAACGGCAGTTGACGTCCGTCGTCCTCGACGACAAGGGCATCACCCTCGACGCCGGGCGCGGCGACGTGAGCGTGTCCGGGCGGAACGTGGACATCAAGGGCCGGCTCGGCGTGAAGATCGACGGACGGAACGTGAGCGTCAACGGCACCACGGGCGTCACCATCGACGGCGGTCTGCTCGGCGTCCTCAAGGCGAAGCTGATCCGGATCAACTGACCTGTGCTGAAGGAGAGTTCTATGCCGGCCGCAGCCCGTACCGGTGACCCCACCGACCACGGCGGGGTGATCGCCACGCCGCCGCCCGCCGCCGCGCGGTCCGTGGTGACCGTCCTCATCGGCGGCCGTCCCGCAGCGGTCGTCGGCAGCCTGCACACCTGCGCGATGCCCCCGCACCTGGCGCTGGGCCCGGCGAACGTGGTCATCCCGAACCCGGCCGGGCTGGCCTCGGGCGTCGTCCTCATCGGCGGGCTGCCCGCCGCGAAGGCCCGCGACAAGACGGCGTGCGGGGCGACGATCGTGATGGGCGCGATGAACGTGCTGATCGGGGGCGTGTGATGAACAAGCCTTTGAACAGGGGCCGTTGATGAACAAGCTGATGGCTGGGGGCTGTTGATGAACGAGCGTTTCATAGGCCGGGGTTGGGCCTTCCCCCTCCGCGTCGGTCCCACCGGCGGCATCGCCCTGGTCGAGAAGGACCAGGAGATCGAGGAGGCCATCCGCCTCGTCCTCGGCACCGCCCCCGGCGAACGCCCCATGCGTCCCGAATTCGGCTGCGGCATCCACGAGTACGTCTTCGCCCCCGGCGACGGCGCCACCGCCGGCCGCATCGCCCAGCAGGTCCGTGAGGCCCTGGAACGCTGGGAGCCGCGCATCGCCGTGGACGAGGTCGTCGTCGCCTACGACGCCGTCGAGGCCGGCACCCTCTACATCGACGTGCACTACTCCATACGCTCCACCAACGACCGGCGCAACCTGGTCTTCCCCTTCTACACGATCCCCTCCGAGGAGGGGGCCGAGGAAATGGTCGCCGACTGATGGCCCTCCCCTCCCCGAACCTGGACGACCGGCGTTTCCAGCAACTCGTCGACGAGGCGAAGCGGTACGTCCAGCAGCGCGCGCCCGAGTGGACCGACCACAACGTCTCCGACCCGGGCGTCACGCTCATCGAGACGTTCGCCTACCTGGTCGACCAGCTCCTGTACCGCCTCAACCGCGTCCCGGACAAGAACTACACAGCGTTCCTGGACCTGTTGGACATCCGCCTCTTCCCGCCGACGGCCGCCTCCGCCGACGTCGACTTCTGGCTCTCCGCCCCCCAGCCCGAGACGGTCACCCTTCCCGCCGGCACCGAGGTCACCACCGCGCTCGGCGAGACCTCCACCAGTGACGACTCCGTCGTCTTCACGACCGTCGACGAACTCCGCATCATCCCCAGCGAGTTGATCCGGCTCGTCACCGCGCCGCGCACCGGCGAGCAGACCGACCGGACCCGGACCCTCGCCGAGGGCGGCGACGTACCCGCCTTCCAGGCCGCGCCCGAACCCGGTGACGCGCTGCTGTTCGGCCTCCCAACTGCCGTCCCCCGCTGCATCGTCGCCGTCAATCTCGACAGCCGCGTCGAAGGCATCGGCGTCGACCCCCGCCAGCCCCCGCTCGTCTGGGAGGCATGGGACGGGGCCCGTTGGCAGGCGTGCGAGACCGGGTCCGACACGACCGGCGGTCTCAACCGGCCCGGTGAGGTCGTCGTCCACGTGCCCGCCGGGCACACCGCCTCCGTCATCGGGGGGACCCGGGCGGGGTGGCTCCGGTGCCGGGTCACCGAGGCCGAGCCCGGGCAGCCCTTCTACTCCGAGTCGCCAACTGTCCGCGAGGCCACGGTCTTCACCGTCGGCGGAACCATGACCGTCGAGCACGCCGAGACCGTTCTCGACGTACCCCTCGGTACCTCCGAAGGCGTCGCCGGGCAGTCCTTCCGGCTCGACCGGCCGCCCATTCTGCTCGACCGGTGGCTGCCCGAGGTCGAGGTGTCCTCCGCCGAAGGGTGGCAACGCTGGGACGTCGTCGAGCACTTCGGGAGTTCCGGGCCCTCCGACCGGCATGTCCGGGTCGACGCCACCAGCGGGGAGTTCACCTTTCCGCCGGTCCTGCGGGAAGCGGACGGGACGCTTCGGCAGTGCGGGGCCGTACCGTCGAAAGGCGCTCAGATCAGGGTGGTTCGCTATCGCACGGGCGGGGGGCCCGCCGGGAACGTCGCCCGGGGCGCCATCTCCGTCCTGCGCAGTTCCGTTCCGTACGTCGCCCGTGTCATCAACCGTGAGGCCGCGCTCGGGGGCGTCGCCGGGGAGACCCTCGACAACGCGAAACTCCGTGCGCCTCGGGTGCTGCGGATGCAGGAGCGGGCCGTGACCGCCGAGGACTACGAGATCCTCGCCCGGCAGGCCGCGCCCTCCGTACGCCGGGTCCGGTGCCTCCCCGTCGCCGGAGAGGTCGGCGCCGTACGGGTGCTGGTCGTTCCCGACGCCATCGCGGACGAAGGCGACGACCGGCTCCGCTTCGAGCAACTCATCCCGTCCGAGCAGGTGTTGACGTCCATCACGCGGACTCTCGACGAACGGCGGCTGATCGGTACGCGGTTGGTGGTCGAGCCGCCCGTGTACCAGGGCGTGACGGTCGTGGCCCGGTTCGCCGCGCCCGCGTCGGAGATCGACCGGGTCCGCGAGGCCGCGCTCGACGCGCTGTTCCGCTACCTCAACCCCCTCAACGGCGGCCCCGACGGCACGGGTTGGCCCTTCGGGCGCCCCGTCCAGTACGGCGAGATCTTCGGGGTTCTCCAACAGGCCACGGGGAACGTGCTGGTGGAGGATGTACGGCTGTTCGCGGCGGACCCGATCACGGGGCGGCGGGGGACACCGACGGATCGGATCGATGTGGGGGCGGGGGCGTTGGTGTTCTCGTATCAACACCAGGTGGTTGTCACGGAGTTGGAGTTGGGGGTCGGGGGATGAGCGGGTGGAGTCCGGGTGAGTCGTACCCCCGTACCGGAGGTCTCGCCATGAGCAACCGTGCCGCCGTACCCGGACTCCCCAGCCGGTACCCCATCGGTGAGCAACTCCCCGCCCTCTACGCCGAGGACGACTTCGCGCAGCGCTTCACCGCCGGGCTCGACACCGTCCTCGCGCCCGTCTTCGCTACCCTCGACAACCTTCCCGCGTACCTCGATCCCCGCGTCGCCCCCGCCGACTTCGTCGCCTGGCTCGCGTCCTGGGTCGGGGCCGAGGACGATCCCCGCTGGCCGGTCGCCCTCCGCCGGGAGGCGGTTGCCCGCGCCGTCGAACTCCATCGGTGGCGGGGGACGGCGCGCGGTCTGGTCGAGGCGCTGCGGCTCGCCCTCGGCGTGCACGCGGTGGTGACCGAAGCGGGCGGTGCGGTCTGGTCGTCGGCCCCCGGCGCCGAGCTCCCGCCCCCTGCCGACTCCCCCCTCCTCCGCGTCTGGCCCGACCGGACCCCGGCCGTCGACGCCGCCCGCGTCCACGAGATCGTCCGGGCCATGTGCCCGGTCCACACCCTCTGCCGGGTCGAGATCCTCCCCGGCGCACCCACCGACGAAGGAAGGTGACGCCGTGCGTGCGTGTCCCGCGTGCGGGGCGTCCAACGGGCCGACGGATGATTTCTGCGGCAACTGTGGGACGTACTTGGGCTGGTCGGAAGGTACGGATACGGGGAGGGCGGGGCGAGGGGGGTCGATCGACCCCACCTTGGACGCACCGACGCCGGACGAGCCCGAGCGGAGTGAGGCAACGCCGGGGGCGGCACCGGATGCGCCTGGTTCGGGCGGGTCGGGAAGCGGCGCGTCTGGTTCGGGCGGCTCGGCTTCGGCTACGTCCGGGACGGGCGGGTCGGCTGCGGCTGCGTCCGGTTCGGGCGCGGGTGCGTCCGGTTCGGGTGGCTCGGCTGGTGGAGCGTCTCGTTTGGGTGGGTCGGGCGCTGGCCTGTCCGGTTCGAGTGGGTCGGCTGGCGGCACGTCCGGCGTGAGCGGCTCGGCTGCGGCCACGTCCGGTTCGGCTGAAGGTGCGTCCGGTTCGGGTGGGTCGGCTGACGGTGCGTCCGGTCCTGACAGGTCGGTTCCGGGTACGTCCGGTCCTGGTACGGCTGCTGCGGACGCGCCGAGTTCGGATACGTCGGCTTCGAGCGCGGAGGCTCAAGGAGCACCGGCATCTTCGGCCACGACCCCTTCGGGTACGGCGTCGTCGGCGTCGGGTACGTCCGCTTCGGGCACGTCCGCTTCGGGGTCGCCGGCGTCAGGTGCGCCCGCTTCGAGCACGTCGGCTCCGGGACCGTCGGCATCAGGTGCGACCCCTTCGAGCCCGGCGCCTTCAGGGCCGTCGGCATCAGGCGCACCGGCTTCGGAGACGTCCGCTTCAGGGCCGTCGGCATCCAGCACCTCCCCCTCGGAGACGTCGGCCACCCCCACCCCGAGCGCGCCGGACCCTGCCGTACCGCCCTCGAACACCCCACCCCGCACCTCCTCCCTGCGAGCCCGCCTCACCTCCCGCACCCGAACCGGAGCAACGGGACGGACGACGCCCCCCACCCCTCCGGCACCCCCCTCCGCCGAAGCTCCCACCCCGCAACTCCCGCAGTCCCCACCACCCCTGCGCCCCACCGCACCCCGCCCCAACCCGGTAGGCCCCCGAACCCCCACCGCCCCCGAACCCCCCGCCCCCATCCAACCGGTGCTCCCGGCCAAAGCCACCACCCCCCGCCCCACCGTCCGCCCCGTCCCCGCCGAGGACGAGATAACCGGCCCCCCCTGCCCCGTCTGCGGCACCCCCAACCCCCCGGGCCGTCGCTTCTGCCGCCGCTGCGCGGCCCAGCTCACCACGACCGAGCGCCCCGCCCCCCTCCCGTGGTGGCGTACGGTCTGGCCCTTCCGCCCCCGCCGAGTACGAGCCAGCTCGGGCCGGCTGACCCGCTTCCTCGTCATCCTGGCTGTGATCCTCGCCCTCTGCGCGGCGGTCGTCTTCTTCCTCCCCGCAGGCCGAGCCCTCTTCGAAGACACCCTGGACAAACTCAGCTCGGCGCCACCCATCACCCCGGTGGACATCAAGGCGTCCACCCAAACCCCGAACCACCCCCCGACAAATACCTCGGACGGAATCAGCAACAACTTCTGGGGAGCCACCCCCGGAGCCACGATCACCTACACCTTCCGCGCCCCCTTCCGCCTGGTGGAAACGATCATCACGAACGGCGCAGGCAAAACCCCCAAGGAATACAACGCCCAGGCCCGAGCCCTGGAAATAACCCTGGAAACAACAACCTCCTCCGGCGAGAAGAAAACCAAAAAAATAACCCTCAACGACAAACCGGGCGACCAGACCTTCCACACGGCGGTCAGCGACGTAAAAACCATCACCCTCACCCTGAACTCCCCCACGGGCCTGACCCAGGGCCGCCAACTGGCACTGGCGGAAGTGGAATTCTTCAAGCGGGGCTGAGCCGAAGAGGAGACTGTCCGCTTCTCATCACTCACCCGGTCATTCACTGTTTCGCGACCTGAGGTACTTGGGTACCATGTTCTCGAGGTGATGACCATGACGACAACTGCGAAGACCGCGCGGCAGGCTCCCCTGAAGGTGGACCCGGAGACGGATCAGCTGATCAGTCAGGGTGCCCACTTCCTGGGTCTGACGAAGAAGGACCTTGTCGCCGAGGCGGTGCGGGTCTATCTGGAGCAGCGGCGGGAGGACCTGCGAGCCGGCATGGTCGAGGCGCTCCAGGTGCTGGACGGTTCCTTGAAGTCGGACGTCATGCTGCTGACCGGGCTGACCGCGGAGGAGATCGACGCGGTCGGCGGGGTCGACGAATAGCGAGAGCCGAGAGACACGAGAAGATGCGACCCGCCCGCCCCACGCTGCGCTGCCTCCGCGAGGATCTGGAACTGCCGTTACCCCCGGTCACGGTCCCGCTGGACGATGTCGCGCACCTGGTCCTGCGGAAGGCGGCGGAGCAGTTCGCCGACGCCGAGATCAAGCACGAGAGAATCCGTGCGGTCGATGACCGGGTCCTGTTCAAGGTGAAGGTGCAGCGGTGGCGCGGAGCGGTCTGGGTCGGGGAGGACCTTCCCTGGCTGGTCGCGGCCGGCCGTCGAGAGGACGGCTCGGCTGACGACTTCTACGCGGCGCTGGAGTCGGATGCCAAGGCGGCGCGGGCCCGGTACAACGCGGTTCACGCGGAGGGACTGAAGACCGCGACCTGCACCGATCACCTCTTGCCGATCCGTGAGGACCACATTCGCTACCGGGCCGAGGCGGCCGTCCGCTTCGTACGGCGCTTGCGTACGGCCCTCCGGCAACTGACCCGGGCCACTTTGTGCGACGGCCGTGAGCACGTCCAGGACTTCGACACCTTCACGCTCGGCCTACAGGTCCGCGCGGACGACGGCCACGAGACCTACCTCGCGATCCGCATCACCGGTTCCGTCCCCGCGAACCTCACGGCCGTGATCCTCGCCAACGTCCCGGGCTGCGAGAAGGACGGCTGGTACCCCGAGTACGCCCTGCCGGAACGCGATCTCCTGCCCGCCGAACAGGCATGGTCCAACCTCATGGACCCACGCGAGGCGGCCGAGGTGCTGACCGACGACGAGTCCTGACGGGAGACTGGTACGACACTGGTGTCCCGCCCTCTGAGAAGCGACACCAGGGAGCGCGAATGACCACCGTGACGGCCTGGACGAACTTGTCGTCGCCGTCCGCTTCGCGCTCAGGATCCGGCACCGCCCCGAGCCGGTCGGCGGCTGCCTGGCTGGGGCTGGACCGATCAGCCGCCCGCCCTGATCCCCGACCCCGACACCACGCGGTTCCCGGGAGTCGCGGAGGAACCTCCGGTGGTGTGATGCCGGTCATACCGTGTCACGGGGGCGGCGGGAGCGGTGTCCTGTGGGCATGACCGACACGAAGCAGTCCACAGTCCTGATCACCGGCGCCAACAAGGGCCTGGGCCACGAGGCCGCCCGTCGCCTCGGAGAGCTGGGATGGAAGGTGTTCCTCGGCTCCCGGGACGAGGCTCGTGGCCGCGCGGCCACCGAGAAGCTGGCCGCCGACGGCATCGACGTCGTCCTGGTCCCGCTGGACGTCACCTCGGAGGAGTCCGTGACCGCCGCCGAGGAACTCGTGCGCGCGCACACCGACCGACTGGACGTCCTGATCAACAACGCCGGCGCGCCGGGCCACGCGGTCCACCCCGGCGAGGCGACGGCCGCAGAGGTCCACGCCGTCTACGACACCAACGTCTACGGCCCGATCCGCGTCACCCACGCCTTCCTGCCGCTGCTCCAGGCCGCCGACCACCCCCGGGTGGTGATGGTGTCCAGCGCCGTCGGGGCGTTCTCGGTGGTGACCGATCCACAGCAGCCGGTGTCGAAGATGCACGAACTCGCCTACAGCTCCTCCAAGGCGGCGCTGAACATGCTGACCGTCCGCTATGCGCAGGCGTTCCCCGCGATCAAGTTCAACGCCGCGACCCCCGGAGAAGTCGTGAACCACACCTTCGCGGCCACGGACATGAACAACAACATGGGCCAGCTGACCGTGACCGAGGGCACAGACTCGATCGTCCGCCTCGCGCTGCTGGACCCCGACGGCCCGAGCGGGACCTTCACGGATCGGCTCGGCTCCATAGAGTGGTGACCGTCCGGCCGCCGACGGGGCTGTTGACAGTTCGTCGGCCATGTCGGACGTCGTAGCGGTGAACGAATTCGGCGTGGGCTCCGCCGGGTGCGCCGTCCTGGGCGAGGGCTTCGGGCCTCGCCCAGGTTGCGGACGCGGGATCGTCAGATGCTGCGGAGGAAGTCGGCCCAGGTGGTGCGGGGGAATGTGAGGTTCGGGCCGGTGGGGGTCTTGCTGTCGCGGAGGGCCTGGGTGCCGTTGGGGAAGGCGGCTACCTCTACGCAGTCTGCGTTGTGGCCGGAGTACGAGGACTTGACCCACTTCAGGGCGGCGGTCGTGGGCTGAGTAACTGGCTTCATCGGTCCTGTTCCACTTGGTTGATGGCGTCCTGGATGAGCGCCCGGGACTTACTGACGTTGGCGGCGGCCACGTTCAGGCGCCGGAAGAGAGTGGTGTATGCCTGCACGTCCTTGTCCTCTTCATGGAAGAGGCTGGTGGTTGCCGCCTCGGTGTAAGCAAGATCGCTCTCTGCTGCTCCGGGGAAGCTCATGATGACGAACGGCCCCACCAGGCAGGCGTTGAGGGGGTCTTCGCGCGGCAGGACCTGAAGCTCGATGTTCTGTTTCCTGCTGGCCTCGATCAGGGATTCCAACTGCGCCCGCATCACGTCGGGACTGCCGACCTGGTGGTACAGCACGCTCTCGGTGATGATTGCCCAGAGGCGCAGCGGGTTGTCCCTGGTCAGGATGTTCTTGCGCTCCCGCCGGACCTCGATCCCCGTCTTGGTCTCTTCTTCGGTGGCTTCAGGAGCCTGAAGCTTGATGAGAGCTTCGGTGTAGTCCGGGGTCTGGAGGAGGCCGGGCACCATGCTGGTCTGTACGTTGTAGATCTCCGAGGCGTCGGACTCGACGGCGGCGTACGTCGCGTAAGCCGGTTCGATCACGTCCGTGTGCTGATTCCACCAGCCCTTTTGCTTGGCCTCGCGGGACAGTTTCTCCAGGGCGGCGCGTTCGGTCGGGTCCGTGACGTTGTACGCGTCCAACAGGGCGCGCAAGTCCGGGAGTCGGATGCCGGACTGGGCGTTCTCGATGCGCCCGATCTTGGATTCCGCCGATCCGAGCACCTTCGAGACGTCGGCGTGCGTGAGTCCCGCAGCGGTTCGCAGCCCCTTGAGCGTGCGTGCGAGCCGCCTCTGACGGAACGTCGGGTTGTTGGTGGTCACAGGTTGGTCTGCCCTCCTGCCTCTTCTCGCAGGTCAAGTGTGCCGCTCGCCTGAAGTCGCGGCAACCACGGCTCGATGGTACTCAAAATGGTGACTTGACAGTTTGGTGAGCCACTGAGCTACCGTGCTGTGGGCACGACACTCATCTGCGTGAGGGGCCAAGCATGGCTGAATCCAAGGAGTTTCAGGTGTGGTACCGGAGGTTTCGCCCGTCCGTGTCAATAGCTCGCGCCGAGTCGAGGGACCTCGCTAAGCTGTGGGGCTTACCCCAGTTGATCGACCCTCTTGAACGGGTAGTCACCGAACTGGTGACCAACGCCATCATTCACGGCCAAGCCATGCGCGGCAGCCACGTCGCGGTGACCTACCACCTCGACAACACCCACCTCCGCGTAGAAGTCCGCGACGCCGCCACCGGCGTACCGACCCTCACCCCGCCCCTCCTCGGTGACGAGGACGCCGGCCGGGGTCTTCACCTCGTCGCCGCCCTCTCCGACACCTGGGGCGTCAAGCGCAACGTCATCGGCAAGACCGTCTGGGCCCACCTCGCCGTCACCCCCGAGGAGCCGCCCGATGGACGGTGACGTGATCGTCGGCTACCTGCGCCGACTCGACGGCCTCGACGACGACGCCGTACGCCAACTCGTCCTCGCGATGCGGAACTTCGCCGACGCCAAGCACCTCGTCCTGACGATGGTCTTCGTCGAGAAGGAACCCGGCCGTACGTCGACCCTCGGCACGATGACCCGGTACTGCCTCCGACACGGCATCCGCCAGGTCGTCGTACCGAGCGCACCGCACCTCAACCGCCTCCCCGGCCTCGCCGCCCTCTCCCGGGAGTTGCTCGCACAGAGCCTCGGCGGACGGGTCTGGATCGCGACGGAGGGCGAGGGCGCATGACCGTCCCCCTCCTGGTCGCCTCGGCCGGCCTCGTCGCCTCCCCCCTCGCCGTCTCCGTCTCCCGCCTGGTCGTCCGGCACACCCTCAAGGTCTGGGACCTCGACGACCACACGGACACAGCGGGCCTGGTCATGAGCGAACTGGTCACGAACGCGGTCAAGGCGACGAACGACCCCCACGGAGTGATCGGCGTCCAACTCCGTGCCGTGGCAAGCAGCTTGTACGTGGAGGTCTGGGACGCCAAGGCCGACACCCTCCCCGTACGCGGACGCCCCGAGACCGACGCGGAAGGCGGACGCGGCCTCCTCCTGATCGACGCCGTCGCCGAGACCTGGGGCGCCGAACTCTCCCGGGCGGGCGGCAAGGTCGTCTGGGCGGACCTCGCCCTCGGCTGGCCCCTGACGACACCGCTCTCCGGCACACTCCACCCGCCCCTGCAACTGCCGCCCGGCAGCAGGGCGTTGCGGGGGAGGGCGGAGGAACAGGCGAAACGAGCGCTGCACGAACGGGTGTCGACGACGGTCGGCAAGGTGCGGGGCGGAGTCAGCCGTCCCGGTTGACCGGCCCGTCGAGGCGGAAGGCCCCCACCAACGGCAGAAACACCTCGTCCACGATCGCCACCAAGTCCCCCTCCGTCACTCCCTCCAGGCTCACCAGCATGTCGTACCGCAACAGATCCACCGGCAAGCTGACCACCCGCCGGGGAAGGTCGGCCGTAGGGATCTCACCCCGGTCGGCAGCGCGGGCCAGCAGGGTCGCGAGCACCGTCCGCATCGTCTCCGAGAAGTGCGGATCCATGTCCGCGACCTCCGCCAGCAACCCCCGGAACACGTCCTGCCCGATCTCCCGCTGGCGTTCCAGAGTGAAGCGCATCAACGCCAGGACGTCCCCCCGGAGGGTCCCCGTGTCGGGGACCTGGTCGAGCAGGGAACCCCGCCGGTGGCGGAGGGCCGCGACGATCAGCTCCGCGCGATTGCTCCAGCGGCGGTACAGGACCTGCTTGCCCGTGCGGGCGCGCAGAGCCACCCCCTCCATCGTCAGGTGCGTGTAACCGACGGACCGGAGTTCGTCCCAGGCCGCGTCGAGGAGGTCGGCTTCCAGGGCGGCGCCCCGGCGGCGGGTGGGTTCCATGCGGGCTCCTTGAGAGACCTTGCGTCTCTTATAGAGGTGAGCCTATCGTCGTGACAAGAGACGCGCCGTCTCTAAAATCGAGGGCTCCGCAAAAGCCCCGAAGGGGGAGCCGTATGTCCGAGGTCGCCACCCAGCCCCGCACAAAAGACCGCCTCGACCCCGCTCTCCTCAAACTCGCCGCCGTCCTCGTCCTCGGCGCCCTCGCCCCCCTCCTCGACAGCACGATCGTCGCCGTGGCCGTCGACACCCTCGGCCACGACCTCGACGTCTCCACCTCCACCGTCCAGTGGGTCGGCACCGCCTACCTCCTCGCGTTCGCCGTCGTCGTACCGGTGAGCGGCTGGGCCATCGAAAGGATCGGCGCCCGGAAGGTCTGGCTCGGCGCGCTCGTGCTGTTCCTCGCCGGGTCCATGCTGTGCGGACTCGCCTGGGACATCTGGTCGTTGGTGGCGTTCAGGGTCGTCCAGGGCGTCGGCGGCGGGCTGTTGATGCCGGTGCTCCAGACGGTGATCCTGCGCGCGTCCGGCGGGAAGAACGTGGGCCGGCTCATGGCCGTCGTCAGCCTGCCGGCGCTGATCGGGCCGATCCTGGGGCCCGTCGTGGGCGCGCTCATCGTCGACCACTTCAGCTGGCGGTGGATCTTCTACGTCAATCTGCCCGTCTGCCTGCTCGCACTGGCCCTCGCCTGGCGTACGGTGCCTCGTCAGGAGGCGTCCCCCGCACACACGTTGGACGTCACCGGCCTGCTCCTGATCGCGCCCGCGCTCGCCGCGCTGGTCTACGGCCTCTCGCAGGACGGCGCCGCCCGAGCCGTCGGCGTACCCGTCGGCGTCGTACTCCTCGGCGTCTTCGCCCGACACGCCCTGCGGCGCACCCAACCCCTCGTGGACCTACGGCTGCTCCGCAACCGTTCGCTCGCGGTGTCGGCGACGCTGATGTTCCTGAACGGGCTCACCCTGTACGGCGGGATGTTCCTGCTGCCGCTGTACTACCAGCAGCAGCGCGGCGCGAGCGTGCTGGAAGCGGGGCTGCTGCTGGCGCCCCAGGGCGTCGGGAGCCTCCTCGCGCGGGTCGCCGGCCCGCTCGCCGACCGCGTCGGACCCCGGCCGGTGATGTTCACCGGGCTGCTGCTGACCGCCGTGACGACGATCCCGTTCACCCTGGACAACCCCTCGACGCCGTTGCTGGCCACGGCCCTCGTCCTGCGCGGACTCGGCATGAGCGCCGTGAACATCGCGATCATGGTCGGCGCCTACGCGGACGTACCCGGCGAGAGGGTCCCGCACGCCAGCACGATCGTCCGCATAGTCCAGCAACTCGGCGGTTCATTCGGCACGGCGGTCCTGGTGGGCCTTCTGACGCAGGGTTTCCCGTACGCGTTCGCGTGGGCGACGGGATTCACGGTATTCGCGTGCGCGATAAGCGTGTTGTATCCGGCGGCGACAAAGAACACCTGAAGAAAATCACGCCTCTCATGCCGAAGGGACGGCAGGACCACGAGTCCCACCGCCCCTCAGCACACACCCAACGAACTACCTGGACTGCTGAGCCGGCACCCCACGGGAGATCGGCTCGTCGTCCGTCACCGGCGCACTCGCCGCCGCGACAGCCGCACCCGTCAGCGTCGCCAGCATCTCGCGGACGTTCGTCAGCTGAGCGTTGATCGAGTCGCGGCGGTTCGTGAGAGCCGCCAGCTCGCGCTCGGACTCCGAACGGATCCGGTCCGCCTTCGCGTTCGCGTCCGCGACGATGTCCTCGGACTGCCGCTGAGCCGTCTCGACGGTCTGCCGCGCACGGCGCTCCGCGTCGGTCCGCAGCTTCTCGGCCTCAAGACGCAGCTGCTCCGCGCGGTGCTCGATCTCGGCGAGCCGCTTCTCGGCCTTCTGCTGACGCGCGGCGAGGTCACGCTCGGACTGCTCACGCCGCTTCGCGAGGTTCGTCTCGAAGTCGGCGGCGGCCTGCGCGGCCTTCGCACGGGTCTCCTCGAAGAGCGCGTCGGCCTCCTCACGCTTGGACTGCGCGTCCTTCTGCGCCTCGGAACGCAGCTGAGAAGCGTCCGACTTGGCCTTCTCGACGATCCGGACGCCCTCGTCCTCGGACTTGGCCTTGCGCTCCGCGGCGAACGACTCGGCGTCGTTGCGGACCTGCTGGGCCGCCGACTCGGCGAGCTCGCGGTGCTGCTCGGCCGCGCGGCGCGCCTCCTCGCGCAGGTCCTTCGCCTCCTCCTCGGCGAGGCGCAGGATCTTCTCGACGCGCGCGCCGAGACCGGCGTACGAAGGCTCGGCGTCGGAGACCTGCGCCTGCGCGTTCTGCGTTTCGAGGTGGAGCTCCTCGATGCGCTTCTCGAGCGCGGTGATCCGGGCCAGAGCGCTGTCACGGTCGGAGACGAGCTTCGAGATGCGTTCGTCCACCTGAGCGCGGTCGTACCCACGCCGCACAAGCTCGAAGCCGTAGGGGGAAGTGTCGCTCATGGGGTTCCTGTCGAATGAGACCGGTGAGGTGATAGGTGGAATCCTAGGGGCCGAAGCGGTGTGTCATCGAGCGGATGCGTGTTTGATCTGGAGAATGACGCCCCTTTCGAGTGGCTGATCGACCGCAGGCTTGCCAGAGTGCCGGTCGAAGTCCCCGTATTCCCGAAGACTTCAGAACAAAGCCCCCAGATTTCCCCGGAACCTGCACACTCCGCTACCCATCGGTCTGCTTGCCACCCGAACGAGGGGACCCTACCGCCGCTCCCGCCTTGACGCCCCCGTCCTTCGCGGACGACGGTGCCTCGAAAGACTCCAACGCCTCAAGGACGTCCTGGACACGGGAGATCTCGGCCTGGATGTCCTCGCGCCGCCGGACCAGCACCTCCAGCTCGCGCTTGCCCTCCTCGACGCTGCGCATCGCCTCGCGGATCGCCTCGGCCTTCAACTCCTCGGCCTCGCGCACCAGCTGAGACTTCTTCAGCTCGGCCTCCTTGAGCAGGCCCTCCGCCTTCTTGACCGCGGCGATCCGCACCTTGCCCGCCTCGGAGTTGGCCTCGGAGACCAGCTCCTTCGCCTTCGCCTGGGCCTTGTTCAGCTGCTCCTCGGCGGCCGTGATGAGCGCGTCGCAGCGGTCGCCGGTCGACTTCATCGTCTCGGCGGACTCGCGCCGGGCACGGTCGTGCAACTCTTCGATCTCGGATGTGATGCGGTCGCGCAGCTCCTCCGCGCGCTCCCTTATCGCGGTCGCGTCCCGGCGCGCCCCGACGAGGAGTTCGTCCGCGTCCGTACGGGCCTTCTCCACCCGGGAGTTGCCCTCCACGGTCGCCTCGCCGACCAGCCGGTCCGCCTCGGCGCGCGCGGCCCCGACCATCGAGTCGGCCCGCTCCTCCGCGTCGGACATCGTCTTCAGCGCCTGCTCCTGCGCCTCGCCGAGCAGCTTGTCGACCTCGGCGGTCGTCTCCGTGATGAGCGTGTCGACCTGCTCGGCCGCCTCGGAACGCCGCTTGTTGGCCTCCCGGCGCACCTCGTCCAGCGTCCGGTCCGCCTCCTCGCGCGCCGAGCTGAGGAGCCGCTCGGCCTCCGCCTCCGCCTCCGCCCGCTGCCGCGCGGACTCCGCGCGCATCCGCTCGGCGTGCTGCTGGGCCGAACCGACCGTCTCCGACGCCTCCGCGCGCATCCGCTCCGCGTCCGCGTGCGCGTCCCCGCGCACCCGGTCCACCTCGGCGGCCGTCTCCATCTGGAGCCGCTCCGCCTCCGCGAGGGTCTCCGACTGGAGCCGCTCGGCCTCGTTGCGCGCCTCGGTGATGAGGGTGTCGGCCTGCGTCGCCGCGTCCGACCGCATCCGGTTCGCGTCCTCCCGGGCCTCCGCCCGGGTGCGCGCCGCGTCCTGGTCGGCCTGCGCGATCGTGTCCGACGCCTCGGTGCGTACCCGCTGGGCGTGCGCGGAGGTCTCCGTACGCAGCCGCTCGGCCTCCGCGATGGCGTCGCCGACCGTGCGCTCGGCGAGCGCCTGCGCGGCCTCCGACTCGTCGCGCGACTGCTGCCGTACCCGCGAGGCGTCCTCGGCGGCCCGCTCCCGCTCGGCGTACGCGTCGGCGCGGACCCGGTCCGCCTCCTCCTCGGCCTCCCGGCGGGTACGGTCCGCCACGTGCTCGGCGGCCGACCGCAGACCGGCGATCTCCTCCTGCGCCTGCTCGTGGAGCCCCGCGACCGAGTCGCGCACCTGCTGGGCGTGCTGCTCGGCGGCGGCGACCATCTCCGAGGCCCGCCGGTCCGCCTCCTCGACCAGCCGCAGCGCCTCGGCCTGCGCCTCCTCGACCCGCTTGCGCGCCGACGCGAGCAGCTCCTCGCTCTGCTCGCGGGCCCGCTCCCGCTCCTGGTCGGCCTCCGCACGCGCGGTGCCCAGCGTCTCCTCGGCCTCGCGACGGCGCCGTACGGCCTCGTCCTGCGCGGCGGCGAGCGCGTCCGACGCCTCCTCGGCGAGCCGCTCGGCGGCGGCCTGCGCCTCCGCGCGGACCCGGTTCGCGGTGTCCTGCGCCTCCTGCTTGAGCCGCTCCGCCTCGGCCGCGGCGTCCGAGCGCAGCCGTACGGCGATGGACTCGCCCTCGGCGCGGGACGCGGACGCGTCGGCGGCGGCCTCGGTCCGCAGCCGGTCCGCCTCGTCGGCGGCCTGCTGCTGCAACGTACGGATCCGCTCGGCGGACTCCGCGCGCAGCCGGTCGTTCTCCTCGGAGGTCTCGCGGCGGATGCGCGCCGCCTCCTCGCGGGCCTCCGTGAGGGCCTGCTCGGCGGAGGCGAGCCGGGTCTCCGCCTCGGTGTGCAGCCGGGTCAGCTCCTCGGCCGCCTCGGTCTGCCGGGCCGCTATGGCGCGCTCGGCGTCCTCGCGCATCTCGCGCGCCGCGTCCTCCGCGTTCGCGGTGATCGTCTCGGCGAGACCCACCGCCTCGTCCCGCTGGCGCTCGGCCTCCGCGCGGGTGCGCTCCAGCGTCTCCTCGGCCTGCCGGCGCAGCGACGTCGCCCGCTCGATGGCCTCGGTACGGACCTTCTCGCTGTCCGCCGTCGCCTTCTGGCGCAGCTCGTCCGCGTCCGCCTTCGCCTTGGACAGCAGCTCCTCGGCGCTCTTGGCGGCCTCCTCGATCTGCTGGACGGCCTCCTTGCGGGCCTCCGCGCGGATCTTCTCGCCCTCGGCGACCGCCTCGGACCGCAGCTGCTCGGCCTCGCCGCGCAGCCGCCGCGCCTCCTCCTGGAGCTCGACGGTCTTGGCGCGGTACTCCTTCGTGTCGTCCTTCGCGGACCCCTTCAGCTGCTCGGCGATGTCGTGCGCCTCGGCCCGCAGCCGGTCCGCCTCCGCCTCGGCCTCGGTCCGGACCCGCTCGGCCTCCTCGGCGGCGGCCGTGATCGTCCCGCGCGCCTCTTCCTGCGCCTTGTTGAGGACGTCCTCGGCCGTCTTCGCGGCCTTCGACAGCTGGGTCGCCGACTCCTCGGCGGTGATCGTCCGGGCCTTCTCGGCGGCCTCGGCGACGATCTTCTCCGCCTCGGCGCGGGCGTCCGCGACGACCTGCTCGGCCTCCGACTTGGTGGCTTCCGCCTCCTTCGTCGCCTCGTTGACCAGCCGCGCCACCTGCTCCTTCGCGGTGCGCGTGCGCTGCTCGTTCGCCGACTCGGCACTGGACAGGGCCTTCTCGGCGGCCGTCTGCGCCTCGGAGAGGACCTTCTCCGCCTCGGCCTGCGCCTTGCGCAGCGCCTCCTCGGCGTCCGTCATCCGCTGCTCGGCCGCCCGCGACAGCTCGCTCGCCTGCCGGCGCGCCGCGTCCGACTCCGACACCGTCGACGTACGGAGCTGCTCCGCGTGGTCGGTGGCCTCCTGGGCCTGCGCGCCCGCCGCGTTCAGCAGGCGCTCCGCGTCCGCGCGGGCCCGCAGCAGGATCTGCTCGGCCTCGGTGCGCGCCGCCTCCGCGTCGCTGGTCAGGCGCTGGCGGGCCTCGTTCGTCAGGCGCTCCGCCTCGGCGCGGGCCGTCGCGAGGGCCTGCTCGGCCTCGGCGCGCGACTCGTCCATCAGCCGGCGGGCCTGGGCCTCCGAGCGGGCGCGGAGCTGCTCGGCCCACGCCACGTTCTCGTTGACGTGCGACTCGACGGTCTGGCGGCGCTCCGCCAGCTCCTGGTCGAGCTGCTGGCGCCGGGTGACCGCCTCCTGGTGCAGCTCCGCCTGGAGCCGGGCCGCGTTCTCCGCGTGCTCCTGGAGGATGCGCTGGGTCTGCGCCCGCGCCTGGCTCAGCTCGCGCTCGGCGTCCTGGCGCACCTGGTCGGCCTGCATCTGCGCGTTCCGCAGCAGCTGCTCGGCCTGGTAGTTGAGGTCGCCGCCGTCGAAGGCGGGCCGGGTCATGATGGTGCGCCGCGCCTCGTGCAGCTTGGCGCGCAGCACCTCGACCTGGTAGCCGAGGTCCTCGGCGTGCTGGATCGCCTTTTCCCGCTCGGTCTTCAGCCGTTTCATCTCGGCTTCGAACCGAGTGAGGTGGTCGACGTCAGCCGCCGGCTCTCGCTCCTGGCTCTCGTAGCCCCGCACTGCGCGGTCCCATCCGTCCCCTGGTCGCAAGCTTCTCCAATGAGCTCCCGTCCATCCGCCGGACGGGGCCCCCGGGGAATGGTGTCAGATCATCGGCGGACCGCGGACTCCCGTCCGCCTCCCGCACCCCCGAAACCCGGACCCCGGCATAGCGGTTGCCCCACCCTGCGGCGGGCAACCGCCCCCAACCCTACCGGCCCTTATGTACGTGGGTCAGTGCTCGTCGGACTCAACAGGCGCCGAAGTGACCAGTTCTGTGAGGACACCGTGGCAATCCTTGGGGTGCAGAAAGGTGATCCGTGACCCCATGGAACCGCGCCGCGGCTCTTCGTAGAGGACCCGTACGCCCTTGTCCCTGACGGCCTCCGAGTCGCTGTCGACGTCCGCGGTGCCGAAGGCGATGTGGTGGACGCCCTCGCCGTTCTTGTCCAGCCACTTCGCCACCGTGGAATCCGGGCGGATCGGCTCCAGGAGCTGGAGGTAGGAGGCGCCGCCGTCCGACGTATCGTTGATCTTGAGCATGGCCTCGCGTACGCCCTGCTCCTCGTTGACCTCGGTGTGGAAGACCTCGAAACCGTAGGTCGCGCGGTAGAACTCGACGGTCGCGTCGAGGTCGTGGCAGGCGATCCCGATGTGGTCGATTCGCGTCAGCATGGGTTCAGTGGAGCGCTGAAAGGGTGGTTGCGCAACGTGCGGGCGATCACATCGACGGCCGGGTGACGCCATGACCTACTCCTCAGTACTTTGTGAGTAAACCCTCGTTCACTTCCTCGGGCCCGTGCAGGGTCGGTAAGGGGATCGCAGCTCATGACCACATCGGTGATCGTCGCAGGTGCGCGCACTCCCATGGGGCGCCTCCTCGGCTCCCTCAAGTCGTTCTCCGGGGCCGATCTCGGCGGCTTCGCGATCAAGGCCGCGCTCGACCGGGCCGGGATCTCCGGCGACCAGGTCCAGTACGTGATCATGGGCCAGGTCCTCCAGGCCGGCGCCGGGCAGATCCCGGCCCGCCAGGCCGCCGTCAAGGCCGGCATCCCGATGAGCGTCCCGGCCCTCACGATCAACAAGGTCTGCCTGTCCGGGCTGGACGCGATCGCCCTCGCCGACCAGCTCATCCGCGCCGGCGAGTTCGACGTCGTCGTCGCCGGCGGCCAGGAGTCCATGACCAACGCGCCCCACCTGCTGCCCAAGTCCCGCGAGGGGTACAAGTACGGCGCCATCGAGATGCTCGACGCGATGGCGTACGACGGGCTCACCGACGCGTTCGAGGGCGTCGCGATGGGGGAGTCCACGGAGAAGCACAACACCCGGCTGGGGCTGAACCGCGAGGACCAGGACTCCGTCGCCGCGCTCTCCCACCAGCGGGCCGCCGCCGCGCAGAAGAACGGGCTCTTCGAGGCGGAGATCACGCCCGTGGAGATCCCGCAGCGCAAGGGCGACCCGATCCTGTTCAGCCAGGACGAGGGCATCCGCGCCGAGACGACCACCGAGTCCCTCGGCAAGCTGCGCCCCGCGTTCGCCAAGGACGGCACCATCACCGCCGGGTCCTCCTCCCAGATCTCCGACGGCGCCGCCGCCGTCGTCGTCATGAGCAAGGCGAAGGCCCAGGAGCTGGGGCTCGACTGGATCGCCGAGATCGGGGCGCACGGGAACGTCGCCGGGCCCGACAACTCGCTCCAGTCGCAGCCGTCCAACGCGATTCGGCACGCGCTGGGCAAGGAGGGGCTCTCGGTGGCGGACCTCGACCTCATCGAGATCAACGAGGCGTTCGCCGCCGTCGCCGTGCAGTCCATGAAGGACCTCGGGGTGTCGCCGGAAAAGGTGAACGTCAACGGGGGCGCGATCGCCCTCGGGCACCCGATCGGGATGTCCGGGGCGCGGCTGGTGCTGCATCTGGCGCTGGAGCTGAAGCGGCGGGGCGGCGGGGTCGGGGCCGCCGCGCTGTGCGGGGGTGGCGGGCAGGGGGACGCGCTGATCGTGCGGGTGCCGAAGGCGTGAGCCCGGTACGTTTCTGTACGTTCCAGTACGTTTCTGTACGTTGACGAGGTCGCCGGTCGGATGATCCGACTGTCGGACCGGTAACGGGCCCACCGAACGGAGCTGCTGATGCAGGACGTCCCTTCCCTGATCGCCCAGGCCCGTGACGGCCGGCCGCGTGCCGTGGCCCGCCTCATCTCCCTGGTCGAAGGGGCGTCCCCGCAGCTCCGCGAGGTCATGGCGGCGCTGGCCCCGCTCACGGGGGGTGCGTACGTCGTCGGCCTCACCGGGTCTCCCGGCGTCGGCAAGTCCACGTCCACCTCCGCGCTGGTCAGCGCTTACCGGCGGCAGGGCAAGCGGGTCGGCGTCCTCGCCGTCGACCCGTCCTCGCCGTTCTCGGGCGGGGCTCTGCTGGGGGACCGGGTGCGGATGTCCGACCACGCCTCCGACCCCGGCGTGTACATCCGGTCCATGGCGACGCGGGGACACCTCGGGGGGCTCGCGTGGGCCGCTCCGCAGGCGATCAGGGTGCTGGACGCCGCCGGGTGCGACGTCGTCCTCGTCGAGACCGTCGGGGTCGGGCAGTCCGAGGTCGAGATCGCCGCCCAGGCGGACACGTCCGTCGTCCTGCTGGCCCCCGGCATGGGCGACGGCATCCAGGCCGCCAAGGCCGGAATCCTGGAGATCGGGGACGTCTACGTCGTCAACAAGGCCGACCGCGACGGGGCCGACGCGACCGCGCGCGAGCTGAACCACATGCTGGGGCTGGGGGAGGCGCGGACACCGGGGGACTGGCGTCCACCCATCGTCAAGACGGTCGCCTCCCGGGGCGAGGGGATCGACGAGCTGGTCGCGGCACTGGAGAAGCACCGGGGGTGGATGGAGGAACGGGGAGCCCTGACCGACCGCCGCCGGTCCCGCGCGGCCCACGAGATCGAGATGATCGCGGTGACGGCGCTGCGGGAGCGGATCGGGGATCTACGGGGGGACCGGCGGGTCGGCCTGCTCGCGGAGCGTGTCGTTTCGGGGGAGCTGGACCCGTACCGCGCCGCCGACGAACTGGTGGCGGGAATCACATCGAGCTAACTGGGCACGGGGGGCTGGGGCCCCCGCCTCAGCTCTCCCGGACCTCAGTCCTCCCGGTCCGCCGTGACCGTTCCGTTCTTCGCGTTCACGTTCCAGTCCCGCTCCTTGCCCTGGGCGTCGCGGGTCTCGACCTCCCAGATGCCGCTGTGGTCGTCGTCGGAGTCGACGGAGACGACCGTGCCCTTGGGGGCGGTGGCCTCGGCGGCCTGGCGGGCGGTGAGGCCCTGGGGGGCTCGGTGGGTGTCGGGGTCG
This sequence comes from Streptomyces saintjeani, assembly GCF_055409605.1. Lineage (NCBI taxonomy): Bacteria > Bacillati > Actinomycetota > Actinomycetes > Kitasatosporales > Streptomycetaceae > Streptomyces > Streptomyces saintjeani. The sequence continues at coordinate 6,487,734 of NZ_CP189624.1, forward strand.
AGGTGGGTCGTGAGGACCTTGCCGGTGGCCGGGTCGACGCGGACTTCGTACGTCTTCTTGTCCCCGGCGAGGATCTCGACCTCCCAGCCCCGGCCCGCGTCATCGTCGTCGGTGTCGAGGTCGGCCGAGAGGACCGTGCCGGGGCGGGACTTGAGGGCGGCGTCGATGGCCTGGGCGACGGTGAGGTCCGAGGTGGTGACCGTCGGCCGGTCGGCCCGGCCGGTGTCGTCCGCGTCGTCCACCCGATCCGCGTCGTCCGCCCGGTCCGCGTCGGCCGCCCGCACCGCGACCCGCACATGCTCAGCCCCCTCGCGGGACTCCCCGCCCCGGGGCTCACCGTTCGTGAGGGCGAGCGCCGTTCCTCCCGCGAGGACCGCGCTCACGGCGACGGCGGCGATGGCGATGCTGCGCTTCATGGGTTCCTCCGTAAGTTCGTTGCGACGTGAGCCACCCTCGCCGACCGACCCTGAAGGCAACCTGAAGCCACCTGAAGGGATCTTCAGCTTCGGTTTGTCACCCTGGACGCATGCGCCTGCTGATCGTCGAGGACGAAAAACGCCTCGCCCTGTCCCTCGCGAAGGGCCTCGCCGCCGAGGGCTACGCCGTGGACGTCGTGCACGACGGCCGGGAGGGGCTGCACAGGGCGACGGAGATCCCGTACGACCTGGTGATCCTCGACATCATGCTCCCCGGCATGAACGGCTACCGGGTCTGCGCGACCCTGCGCGCGGCGGGCCACGACGTCCCGATCCTGATGCTGACCGCGAAGGACGGCGAGTACGACGAGGCGGAGGGCCTGGACACGGGCGCGGACGACTACCTGACGAAACCGTTCTCGTACGTGGTCCTGGTCGCCAGGGTGAAGGCGCTGCTGCGCAGGAGGGCCGGGCGGGGAGCCTCCCCCGTCCACGTCCTCGGCGCCCTGAAGATCGACACGGCCACCCGCAGGGTCCACCTCCACGACACCGAAGTCACCCTGACGGCAAAGGAGTTCGCGGTCCTGGAACACCTGGCCCGGCGCCCCGGCGAGGTCGTCCCGAAGGCCGACATCCTGGCCCACGTCTGGGACTTCGCGTACGACGGCGACCCCAACATCGTGGAGGTGTACGTCAGTTCACTGCGCCGCAAGCTCGACCCGGCGCTCATCAGGACGGTACGGGGGGCGGGTTACCGCCTGGAGGCGACGCGATGAGACCCCGTTCGGTGCGGGCCCGCACGACTTTCGCGGCGACGACGGTCGTGGCGCTGGCCCTGATCGCGGCCGGCGCCGTCGTCGTCCTGTCGCTGTGGACGAACCTCCGGGGCCAGGCCGACACCGCGGCGGAACGCACGGCCCGCACGGTCGCCGCTCAACTCGCCGCCGGTACGCCCTACGGCAAGCTCGACCTGGACGACGACGTACCGATCCTGGTCGAGACGGCGAACGGCGGCACGGTCGCGCGCAGCGAGGAACTCGGGTACGTCACCTCGAAGTTCGGCACCACGGACGACGACGTCGACCCCGGTGAGACCGGGGACGTCTCGTACTCCGGCGGCGCCGCGTCCCTCGACGGCGACATGGCGGACTACCGTTTCGCGAGCCTCACCGTCGGAACCCCGGCCCAGGGCCCGCTCACCGTCCACGCCGGCGCCCCGCTCGCCACCGAACAGTCCGCCGTCCGCACGGCGTTGACGGTCCTCCTGGTCGTCCTGCCCCTGCTGCTGGCCCTGGTCGCGGGAGTCACCTGGCTGGTCACCCGGCGTGCGCTGCGCCCCGTCGAAGGCATCCGCCGAGAGCTCGCCGCGATCACCGCGTCCCAGGACCTGACCCGCAGGGTCCCCGAACCCCCGGCCGACGACGAAGTCGCCAGGCTGGCCCGCACGACGAACGAGACCCTCGCCGCCCTGGAAGCCTCCGTGGACCGCCAGCGCCGCTTCGTCGCCGACGCCTCGCACGAACTCCGCAGCCCCATCGCCTCGTTGCGCACGCAACTCGAAGTGGCCGCAGCCCACCCGGACCTGCTGGACCTGGACGGCGCGGTGGAGGACACGGTCCGCCTCCAGCACCTCGCGGCGGACCTCCTGCTGCTGGCCCGCCTGGACGCCGGCGAGACCCCGCACCGCACTCCGGTGGACCTGGGAGCCCTGGCGAGGGAGACGACGGCACCCCGCGAGGGAACGCGTCTCGACACCGAACCCGGCGTCGAAGTCACCGGCTCCCGCAGCCAGTTGACCCGAGTCCTGGCCAACCTCCTGGACAACGCGGCCCGTCACACCCGTACGGAGGTGGAAGTGACGGTCCGCACGGAAGGCGAGGACGCCGTCCTCACGGTCACGGACGACGGCCCCGGAGTCCCGCCGGAGCACAGGGCCCGCGTCTTCGAACGCTTCGTCCGCCTGGACGACGCCCGCAGCCGGGACGAGGGCGGCGCGGGCCTGGGCCTCGCGATCGCCCGCGACATCGCCGTACGCCACGGCGGAACCCTCACGGTGGGGGAGGCCCCGACGGGCGGCGCGAAGTTCGAACTGCGCCTGCCCGCAAGGGACTTGAGCCTGCCAGTAAGGGACTAGGGCCGGCCCCGGTTCTCCCGGAGGTGGTCGGAGACCGGCCCCAGCGCCGCGGAGAGCTGCGCCATCCCCTCGGGCGAGAGCAGGTCGATGAAGTGGCGGCGGACGGACGCGACATGATGCGGCGCGACCCGGCGCATCATGTCGAGCCCCTGATCGGTGAGGACCGCGTACAGCCCCCGCCGGTCGGACTCGCAGTTCTCCCGGCGGACCAGGCTCGCGTTCTCCATGCGGGTGATCTGGTGGGAGAGGCGGCTCTTGGACTGGAGGGTGGCGGCGGCGAGGTCGCTCATCCGCATACGGACGTCGGGGGACTCGGAAAGGTTGACGAGGATCTCGTAGTCGTTCATGGTCAGCCCGAACGGCTGGAGATCCTTCTCCAGTTGGTGCATCAACAGCCTGTTGACCTCCAGCTGGGTGCGCCAGGCGCACTGCTCCGCCTCGGTCAGCCAGCGTGTGGCCGTCTCGGTCTCCATAGAAGAAGTCTACCTAAAAAGTTGAAATGTTAATGAGAAGAGTGTGACGCCGCGCACCCGTTCGACGTCACACTCCGCAGGTTACCGCTCACAGCCCGAAGCGACGCTGGAGATCGCCGAGCTGTCCGGGAAGGCGCTGTGTCCCCTGCTGCCCGCCGTACCCCTGCCCGGGGTGCGCCCCGCCGCCCGGTACACCCGGCTCGGACGGCACGACGCCCGTCGCCTGCTCGGCCATGAGCGCTTCGGAGGACTGGAGCAGGACCGTCCCGGCGCCCACGAACTCGAACTGGTGCTCCTCGCCCGAGGCGCCGCCCAGGCCCGTCATCGCACGTAGACCGCCCAGCAGGCCCGTCATGTAGCCGTGGTCGTAGTGGTGGCACGGCGAGGGGCAGTCCGCCCAGCCGACCAGCGCCTGCGGGTCGACCCGGATCGGCGGCTCCATGAACACCACCGGACCGTTGGACGCGGCGACGAACTTGCCCGTCCCGATCAGCGTCAGGAACCCCGGCACGATCGACTGCTTGAGGGCCAAACTTGGCTGAAACGCGAGGAGGTTGCCGGAGCGAATGGTCAGGTTGCCGTCTTCGAGGTCGTACGAGTTGACGTCGAACGCCCGGTCCGCGAGGAGCATCTTGCCCGAGCCCTCCGCCACCACCCAGTCGCTCGCGTGCAGAGGCGAATGGAACGACGTCCGCACCAGGCGGTCGAGGCGGCCGTGCCCGATGCCGTTGAAGTCGATCGACCCGTAGTAGGCGATCATCTTCCCCTTCTGGAGGAACCACTGGCTCCCCTTCAGCTCCACGCAGAAGGTGTACGCGTTGACGCTGTCGTCCACCGGCAGCGTCATCGGGTCGTAGACCACCGGGCCCGCGCCCGCGTAGTGGTTCACAGTTTCTCCTCGGATGCCTGGACGTACACCGCGCCGTTGCCGCTCAGTTCGAGCTGGAATGCCTCGCCGGAACCCCGCCCGACCATGTCGCGCCAGCCGAGGGCGGTCGAGAGTTTGTTCCGTACGTCGCCGTGGTGCGCGACGTACGCCTGGGGGTCCACGTGGACCGGGCGCTGCGGGGTGATCGGGACCTCGAAGACGCCGCCGTGCGCCATCACCGCCACCGCGCCGTGCCCCTTCAGCGTGGTCGTGAACAGGCCCTGGCCGCTGACCTGGCCCCGGACCATGCCCATGACGCCGCCCTGGGAGCCCAGGAACATCGTCCCCTGCTGGAGCGTGCCCTCGAAGGCGAGCAGGCGGTCCGCCTCCACGCACAGGGTGTCCTCGGCGAGGTTGATCACCTGGACGTGGTGGCCGCCGTGCCCGAACAGGACCGTGCCGCTGCCCTCGACCGTCATCAGCGGGGTGTCCTCGTTCGCCAGCCTGCGGCCGATCATCGACATGACGCCGCCCTGGCCGCCCTGGATGTTCGGCGTGAACGACACCTCGCCCTTGTACGCGAGCATCGCGCCGCGCTGGCTGAACAGGCGCTGGCCGGGGGCGATCGTCGCCTCGACCATCTTGGAGTTGAGCTCTCGGAAGGTCATCTCACACGTCCCCCGCGATCGTGTTCCGCTCGCTGGGCTGGACGTACACCAGGCCGTCCCCCTCGAAGCGGATCTGGAATGCCTCGCCGCCGCCCTCGCCCATGAACGTGCGGAACGTCACACCCGCCTGGAAGGACTGGCGGAGGTTGCCCTGGTGCGCGACGTACGCCCCGGGGTCGACGGTCAGGGGGTACTGGGGAGTGACCCGCAGGACCACCGCCGGGCCGTCCGACATGATCGCCGCCTGGCCGTGGCCCTCGACGGTCGTCGTGAACAGGCCGTTGCCCTGCGAGGCGCCGCGCAGGCCCGTGAACGTCGTCCCCGTCCTGAGGCCCGCGTCCGTCGCGAGCAGGTTGCTCGACTCGACGTACAGCTTGTCCCCCTGGAGAGCTACGAGGTTGATCTCCGAGGCGCGGTCCGCGAACCAGCAGACGCCGTGTCCCTTCACCTCCATCATCGTCATCTGCTCGCCGGTCAGCCGCCGGGTCACCATCCCGCGCAGACCCTCACCGCCGCCCGAGAGCTTCTTGAACGCCATCTGTCCGTCGTACGCGACCATCGAGCCGTTCTTGGCCTTCACGCCGTCGCCGGTCATCTCGACGGCCAGCACCTTGCTGCCTTGCAGTCGGAACATCGCCACGACGCCGAAGGTATCCGGCCGGGGGGTGGAGAGACCAGGGCCCACGGGTGGATATCGGGTGGATCCCCACCCTGAAAGAACCCCTGGGCGGGGGGTTTGCCACAATGGACGAACGCTTGTGCGTGCGTTCACAAGGCGCGCGGCAGGTGTGCGACGCAAACCGCCAGCTCAGCACCGTGACGACCCCCTTCTTTAAGGTGACCCCGTGGACCTGAAGACAGCCTCCGCCCTCCGCCGCCTCCGCCTGGTCTCCGCCCCCGAGGCCATCTCCTTCCTCCTCCTGCTCGTGTGCTCCGTCCTCAAGCGGACCACCGACTTCAACGCGGTGCCGGTCATGGGCATGGTCCACGGCGTGCTGTTCATCCTGTACGTGCTCTTCTGGGCCGACGCGTGGAACCGTACGAGGTGGCCCCTCAAGACGGGCCTCCTCTACTTCGTCCTCTCCGTCCTGCCCCTCGGCGGCTTCTTCGCCGAGCGCAGGCTCCGCCGTGAGGCCGAGGATGCGGTCGTCGCCTCCCGCGCCCGCCAGGAAGGTGCCGTGAGCGCATGATCGTCGCCTTCTCCGTCACGCCGCTGGGCGTCGGCGAGGACGTCGGGGAGTACGTCGCCGACGCGGTCCGCATCGTCCGCGAGTCCGGCCTCCCCAACCGCACCGACGCCATGTTCACGTCCATCGAGGGCGAGTGGGACGAGGTCATGGCCGTCGTGAAGCGCGCGGTGGCCGCCGTGGAGGAGCGCGCGCCGCGCGTCTCCCTGGTCCTCAAGGCGGACATCCGTCCCGGGGTCACGGACGGACTGACGTCGAAGGTGGAGACGGTCGAACGCCACCTCGGCGGCTAGACGTACGCCCGGATCTGCCGTACGGGGTGCCCGAGCGCCTCGGCGAGAGCGCCGAGTTCGCCGTCGTCGAACCACCGCTCGGCATCCCACACGGCGATCCGGAACCGCGCGAACCCACAGGGGTGGTCGAAGTCGAGGCTGTCCAGCGGCAGTACGGCCCCGCAGCAGGGCACGGCGACATCGAGACTGGCGAACCCGCTCTCGCTGTGCGCCTCCTCCAGGTCGAACCACCAGTCGAGGTCGACCTCCTCGCCGCACGCGGGACACCCGATGCGATCGAGGTTCTGCCCGGAACCGACAGCCGTGACGGTGGCGTACCACTTCACCTCGACGTACGTCGCCGAGCCTTCCGGGAACCACGAGGCGACGAGTGCGTTGGCGCGCTCGGCCGCCTTCTTGCCGGGCTGCCAGTGCGGATCGGCCGGAATGGCGGAGAGAACGTCCTGACTCATGCGGGCACCTTACAAATCCGGTGCACGCTGACGCCGTCAGGGGCGTGGGGTCGCAAGGCGCACCTCACCGGTACAACGCCCGCAGCCCCAGCACATCTCCCCTGCCCAGACTCCGCGCCCGCGAGGAACACGCGAACGAATTCGTGTACATCGTCAGGTTCTCGTGCCCAGCCCCCACATGCCCCAGCCCGAACACGTGCCCCGCCTCATGCGTACCGACCGCCCGCACGTCGTACGCGTCGGCGCACCGCACCCCCGGCGCGTCCGTGAACCGGTGATGCCGCGTGTTGAAGCGGACGTCCGCCTCGATCAGATCGTTCGGCCCGCCGTCCGGCATCGTCACGGCCCACGAACACGTGACGGCGACGACATCCTCGGGCAGTTCCCCCGCGTCCCACACGCTCACCCCGTCCCGCGAGGCACACCTCCCCTCCCGGTCGATGCCGGCCTCCCGGCCGGTCGCGGAGAGGAACCGCGCCCGGGCCCCGTCCCCACCGCCGATCCCGCAGTCGTTGCGCTCCCCGGTGATCGTCGAGATCGCCTCCTCGAACACCTTGCGCGCGGCATCCCGGGACAGCCCACCGGGCATCGCCCCGTCCCCTACATGCCAGAGGTACGTCCCGTACTCCTTGTGCCCGGCGGTCGAGTACGCCGTGTCCGCGCAGGCGGCCCGCGCGACGACGGCACCGGGCTCCGGCACCCCCGCGATCTCCGTCGCCTCCCGCTCGTACACCACGGTCCCCTCCGCCGGACGGCTCGCCACCAGCGACCCCAGCAGCACGACTACCGCCCCCACCCTGCCCAGCAGCCCCAGCACTGCGACGCCTCCCCTGATCCGGCCTCGTGACGAACGCGGCAGAGCCTAACCGCGTTCACGCACAGGTCCGTTCACCCGGAAACCGGCGTTGAGCGACCGCTCAAACCGGTGTACCGTCACGCGCAGAGAGTTTGAGCGAGTGCTCAAAGTCCGTCTCCACCTGGGGGATTACCGATGGGGCTCTACATAGAGGCGCACATCCGCGCCGACATGGACGACCTGTGGACCCGTACACAGACCCCGTCCCAGCATCAGCGCTGGGACCTCCGGTTCACCACAATCGACTACCTCCCGCGCGCACAGGACGAGCCGCAGCGCTTCCGGTACGCCACCCGCGTACTGCCGTTCGTGACCGTCTCCGGTACGGGAGTTGCCGCCGGAGAGCGCGAACGCCCGGACGGCACACGGACGTCGGCGCTGCGGTTCGCCTCCCCGCATCCGCTGTCGCTCCTCAAGGAGGGGAGCGGGTACTGGCGTTACGTCCCGGACCGGGACGGCGTGCGGTTCCTCACGGGGTACGACTACCGGCCGCGCTGGGGGTGGGCGGGCCGGTGCGCGGACCGTCTCCTCTTCCGCCCGCTGATGGTGTGGGCGACGGCGTGGTCGTTCGACCGGCTCCGGCTGTGGCTGGAGAAGGGGATCACGCCGGAACGGGCGTTGTGGAACTGGATCGCCGAACTCGCCGTCAGGATGGCCGTGTTGGTGACCGCCGCGACGGGCCTGGGCCTCGGCCCGCTCGCCCCCTACGCCCCGCCGCTGTTCTACCTCATCCCCCAACTCCTCCTGGTCGCCGCCTGCCTGGCCGTCTTCAAGGCGCCCCTGTCCTGCGTCCCGGCCGCCCGCCGCTGCGTCCGCCGCGCACCCGACCGCGCGCGGGCGCCCCGGCTGATGCGCGCTCTGGAGACCCCGCGATGACCTCCATCTTCCGTACGGCCATGGGGGACGCCGCGTTCTCCCGCCTCCACCCCGAGCTGCGCCGCCGCTTCTCCGTGGGCCTCGCGAGCGGTGAGGCATGCACGGGGCGGGGCGTCATGTCCCGGATCTGGCACGGGCCCGCGTTCGTGAAGCCGTTCCTCGCGCTCGGCACGACCCGCAACATCCTCGTGCCCCGCGCGGGCCGCGATGTCCCGTTCGTGATCGAGAACGTCCCCTATCTCGACTCCTACGGCCGTGAAACGGTCACGTTCGTACGGACGTTCAGCTTTCCCTCCCGTCAACACCGGTTCGACGCGCAGATGGTCCTCGGTTCCGGCGGCACGATCCTCGACTACCTCGGCACCCACCAGCACCTCGCCACCGACCTCAGCTTCCACGCCGAGCCCGACGGCTCCCTCCTCATCCGCTCCGGCCAACACCGGTTCCGCGAGGGGCCCGTGGACGTCCGGGTGCCCCAACTCATCGGCGCCGACGCGGAGGTCCGTGAGTCGTACGACGAGGCCGCCGGGGTCTTCCGGATCCAAGTCCGCGTCGTCAACCGGTGGTTCGGGCCGCTCTTCGGGTACGAGGGGTGGTTCCGGGCGGCGTACGGCGACGTACGAGACTGCGGGGTACGGGCCGGGCTGCGGCCGGTGAGAGAGGAAGCACGCGTATGAGTCCCTCGCAGGAGACCCGGGGCAAGTTGCTGGAGGGGGCGCTGAGGACTCTCACGGAGCAGGGGATCGCCAAGACCTCGGCGCGGTCCGTCGCCGCGGCTGCCGGTGTCAATCAGGCGTTGGTCTTCTACCACTTCGGGTCGGTCGACGAACTGCTCGCGGCGGCGTGCCGGTACGGGGCCGAGCAGTCCGTCTCGCGGTACCGGGGGCGGTTCGAGGAGGTGGGGTCGCTGTCCGAACTCCTCGCGCTGGGGCGGGAGATCCACGCCGCCGAGCAGGGGTTCGGGCATGTGGCCCGGCTGGGGCAGTTGCTCGCGGGCGCGCAGACGCATCCCGCGCTGGGGCCGGCCACCGCCGCAGGGCTCGATCTGTGGATCGTCGAGATCGAGAAGGTGTTGCGGCGGGTGCTCGGGGGGACGCCGGTCGGGGAGTTCACGGACCCTGCGGGGCTGGCGCGGGCGGTGGCCGCTTCGTTCGTGGGGATCGAGCTGTACGAGGGGGTGGACTCGGCGGGGGCTGCTTCGGCGCTGGACGCGCTGGAGCAACTGGGGCTGCTGGTGGGGGCGCTGGAGGAGCTGGGGCCGATTTCCCAGCGGGCCGTGCGGCAGTATTTGCGGCGGACTTCGAGGCAGGAGCGGTGAGTTGCCGGGTGCTGTTCGTCGCTGACCAGGACTACGGCGCTGGTGGGGCGGGCAAGCTTGCGCGACGGCTTGGCGGCGTGCTCGCAAGCGCGCTATCTCCGGGAATCCCTGCGTTGTGGTTATGTGGTCAGGTAGCCGACCTTCTTTGACGCGTTCGAACAGGCTGGTCACGACACTTGAATCATTCGCTTCTCTGAGCGCGATGGTCGCCGATACGGGGTTTTGTTTCCCTGGGATGGAAAGTCAGGGATTCAAGCCTTCGTATGCTTCGCGAAGGTCTTTCGCCTCTGGTAGAGATCGGCGTTCTACAGCAGCAACGACTTCCAATGCGCGCCAGTGGTTTGAAGGGACGACACGGCCACTCAGTATGGCTTTCTGGACCGCGTCGCACGCTTCGTCGAGGCGATTCTCGTTCAACAAGCCAAGCGCGAGATCGATGTTCGCTGAGGCTACCCTACGGGGCCATTTCAGGAAATCTCCGGACGGGCTCAGTTGAGTGATCACTTCTCGCGCGTAAGGCTCTGCCGCTGAATCGCCAAGCCAAGCAAGAGTGGTCGCCGTGTACGAGAGGGCTTTCGCTGGGTCGTACTGGTAGTGATGCTCCTTCGGGTGAAGTGGGGAGCCTAGCGAATCGGATAGGGCTTGTACCCGGTTGATTGCCGTGTAGGTCTCGGTGTCATTGTGCAAACGCGCCTGCGCTCGCCCCTCTTGGGCCGTGGCTTGGATTAGGGCTGAAGTTCCAGCAGGGGCAATTGCTTGCGCGATTCGAGAAAGCTCAACTGCGCGGTTGTAATCACCATCCGTGAGTACGCGCCAAGCATCCGTTTCGAAGCACCAAGCTTCGATCTCCGGATACTCGGCTTCTCTTGAAAGAGTCACCGCTGTCTGAAGGTGGGCCACGGCTCCAACGTCGTCCTTCAGATCGATATGCAGAGTAGCTGCAAAAAGCGAGAACCATCCGCCGACAAGTAGAAGTCTCCGATGTTCGGAGAGCGTCTTTTTTCCGTCAAGTAGATGTGCTACGTAAGAAATGTGACGCCTGGATTTATCTAGTAGCACTTGCGGTGGCGTCGTCGGATAGGCCATGGCCAACTCGTCAAATGAACGCTCAAGTCGGCTTAGGGTCTCCCGCCCTACATCGCTTGCCTGGACTCGGCGAGCCAATTCCCAAGCGTCTATCTCGTCATCTTGGGGTTCAGCGTTGGAAGTACATGAGTCGACAGATTCGATAGGTCGTGCATCGAGCGTGAGGAGTTCTTCGAGATCTTTTGAAGTGACCTCTAGAAGCTTCGCGATTTTGGGTCGTTGGTGTGGCTGCGGATCGCCTTCGCCGCTTTCCCACCGCTGCACCGTGCTGGTAGCCACCCTCAGCTTCTCGGCGAAGCTTTCTTGAGTGAAACCGCGTGCCTTGCGGCGTGCGGCTAGCTGGGTCCGCCTGCCTGCCATGCCCGTTCTCCGTCCGGCTTGACATCCTCCCTGGTCAGGGTACCCGGCGCGGTCAAAGTGCGGTTCAAATGCGGTGAAGACGCTGTGGTGTTGCAGGTCGCTGAAGAGAAGCGTGGGACGACGCAAAGACCCCCGCACCGTGCGACCGGCCGGGGGCGTGGCCACCAACCACATGGAGGTTGACGACAGTGCCCAACGGTACAAGCGAAAAGCCCGAACAGCCGTACCCCTGGGAGCCGTTCATCACGCCCGAGATCATCGGCGACTGTGACGGCTGCAAGGCGTACGTGGACGAGTGGATCAAGCGCATGGCCAAGACCGCGCAGAACGGGGAGCGCAGCAAGGACTACGACCCGTCGGCCGCCAGTGACGCGGCCGTGCTGTGGAAGCGGCACAAGGCCGAGGTCCACGGCAAGACCGAGACGGCGACCCCGTGAAGTTGCCCAACGCCCGCGTAAGCGCCCTGGGACCCCCCGCGCTTGTCCAGCTCCTGGACGGCACCGAAGAGCCCGACTGGCGAACCGAGTACGGCGGTGTCCGCAACGTCCAGACCGGTGAGATCGAACTCCCCGCACCGACCTTCGCCCCCTGCCCCTACGAGAACTGTCCCGACTGCAAGCGGGAGACGGCCCATGGTGACCGCTGAGCACATCGGGGAGACGGTCACGGACGGCGTGCGTACCGGCGTCCTCATGGCCATCTGTGAGGACGTGGACGAGACTCGGCTTCCCGCGTACCGGAAGCCGATTCTCATGGCATGGGTACGGCCCGAACGCGGCGGCATCGAGTGGAACACGCGGCCGTCCGTGCTGGAACTCGCATGAGGGCCGTGTGCACCGTCGTGGTTGTCCTCGCTGCGGCCGTGTGGACCCTCGTCGTGGCGTGGGCCGTCGCCCGTTTCGCCGCCTGATCCACCCTCAAGCGACCCCGCCCGTTGCGTCATTCCCCCGAGACCAGCGGGCGGGGTCTTCTCCGATCGGACCCAACCTGTAAGGAGGATGGATGGACGTTGCCGAAAACCCGCTCAAATTCGCGTGGTTAGAGGTGACAGGGCTCTGCAACGAGTTCTGTGACCACTGTTACGCGGACAGCGGGCCCAAGGGAACGCACGGAACCATGACCGTGAAGGACTGGGTGCGCGTCATCTCGGAACTCTCCGAAATCGGTGTGCGTGACGTCCAGTTCATCGGCGGGGAGCCGACCTTGTATCCGTACCTTCCCACGCTGATCCGGCACGCGCACGCGTCCGGCCTGTCCGTCGAGATCTTCTCGAACATGACCCACATTCGCGCTGAACTGTGGAACGTGATCCGCGAGTGCGGGGTGAAAATCGCCACCTCGTACTACTCCGACAGTGCCGAGAAGCACGACGCCGTGACCAACCTCCGAGGCTCTCACAAGCGCACTCGGGCCAACATCGAAAAGGCGCTGAGTCTCGGTGTTCCGGTCCGGGGTGGAGTCGTCGCTGTGCAGACCGGACAGCGCGCGTTCGAAGCGACACAGGATTTGCTGAGTATCGGAGTCGAACAGGTCGGCGCAGACCGTATCCGCGCCTTTGGCCGGGGAAGCGACGGAGCGGCGCCGACCATCGTTGATCCCTGCGGTCACTGCGCTCACGAGAAGTGCGCGATCGGTCCGGACGGCAACGTGTGGCCCTGTGTTCTCGGGCGCTTCCTGACCATCGGGAACGTACGGGAATCACCCCTGTCCCAAGTCTGGGGCGGTCTTCGCATGGGAGAGGTATTGGCGGACATTCGGGCTGTCCTGGGCGACGGAGCACAGTCCTGCACACCCCCTCAGTTCCTGCCCATGTGTGGCCCTTGCGGCCCGTGCGCGCCGTCCGTGGGTCACTGTGATCCCGGCGAGGCAGGCAACCCGGCTACGCTCGGCGCACCGGTTTAGTTCGCCGCGATGATCAGGAGCGCGCACATGGACGACCACGGAGACGACTTCGGGCCGTGGGGCTGGGAGAGCAACAGCACCGCCGTACAGCGGACCGAAGAGGAATGGGCGATGATCGCTCGCTATGTTCGGCACGCGGCGAACAAGCTGAGCCCGGCACTTCCGCTCTGCCTTCCCGGTGAGCCTCAGGAATGCGGTCGTCCCGCTCAACAACACGTACTGGCGTGGTCGGCGTACCTCAAGGCCGTGGCGCACCATCTGATCGAGCAGTCCACGCCGAGTGAAGCGCGGGGAGCGCACGCGGTCGGCCCGCTGTATCAAAGGCGGCTGGCCGGTCTACGAGCCCACGACGACTCGGAAACCGTCTCGTCCTGATCGACACACCCCGGCAACGGCCCCGTCCGTACGTCTCTTCATGGCGCACGGACGGGGCTTTTCTGTGTTCGGGTCAGACCGCGAGAGCCACGGTCCCAGGGAGCTTGTCACCCGTCCGTCGACGCCCGCGCCCCTTGAGAGCGCGCCCCCGGCGCACATATAACCCCCCGTCCGATGAAAATCCCACCGTTGGACGAAAGTCCCACCCGGCTGGCCCCACCCCGTTCGACAGTGTCCGATATGTCCATTTTTGTGTGGGTATTGGCCCGTCGGGTTCGCCCTGACAAAAACCACTCAGCGCGAACCCCGGGCCTCGACCACTCCCACTTCTTGGAGGGCGTTGTGCGGCCTGAGGGCTACGACTACGACACCCACAGCAGGCTGGCCGGGCCGCTCACGGAGCCGGCCGCGTCGTACCGGGTGCAGTACATATCGCTGCTCTCCCGCGAGCCCCACCGAATACGCGCCATCCTGCTGATGAGCCTCGCGCCGGTGCTGACGGCGCTGCTGCTCGTGTACCTGGTGTGGCCCAGCCACTGGGTGGAGCGCGAGGGCGGAGACGCGTGGATGGTCGGCCTCGACATCGCGATGCTCATAGCCATCGGGCTGATCGAGCTGTTCATGGTCGTCAACGTCGCGTCCGTGGCGCACGCGACCCTGGTCGCCAGGGACCCCGTACCCGTCATACCCGAGAGTGGTACCCGCGTCGCGTTCCTGACGACGTACGTCCCCGGCCGTGAGCCCCTCGCGATGGTGCGGGCGACTCTCGAAGGCGCCGTACGCATCCACCACCGAGGGCCGCTGGACGTGTGGCTCCTCGACGAGGGGGACGACGAGCAGGTCAAGGCGCTCTGCGCGGAGCTGGGGGTGCGGCACTTCACCCGGCACGGTGTCCCGGAGTGGAACCGGCCGAAGGGGGTGCACAAGGCCCGGACCAAGCACGGCAACTACAACGCCTGGATCGCCGCGCACGGCGACGAGTACGAGTTCTTCGCCTCCGTCGATACCGACCACGTACCCCACCCGGACTACCTCGAACGGATGATGGGGTACTTCCGGGACCCGGACGTCGCGTTCGTCGTAGGACCCCAGGTGTACGGGAACTACCACCATCCGGTGACGAAGGCCGCCGAGTCCCAGCAGTTCCTCTTCCACGCGCTGATCCAGCGCGCGGGCAACCGCTACCGGGCGCCGATGTTCGTCGGCACCAACAACGTCGTACGGATCGCGGCCGTGCAGCAGATCGGCGGGCTGTACGACTCGATCACCGAGGACATGGCGACCGGGTTCGAACTGCACCGGCGGCGCAACCCGGTGACCGGGCGCAGGTGGCGGTCGGTGTACACGCCGGACGTGCTGGCCGTCGGCGAGGGGCCCGCGTCCTGGACGGACTTCTTCACGCAGCAGATGCGGTGGTCGCGCGGGACGTACGAGACGCTGTTCAAGCAGTACTGGAAGGCGCCGTTCACGATGCCTCCCGGAAGGCTGTTCTCGTACACGATGATGCTCGTCTACTACCCGATGACCGCCGTCAACTGGCTGCTCGGCATGGTGAGTTGCGTGCTGTTCCTGTGGTTCGGCGCGTCCGGCACCCAGGTCGCCGCGTCCGTGTGGCTGATGCTCTACAGCGACGCCGCCGCCCTCCAGATCGGCCTGTACCTCTGGAACCGCCGCCACAACGTCTCCCCGCACGAACCCGAGGGCTCCGGCGGACTCGCCGGGATGGGCATGTCGGCCCTCTCCGCGCCGATCTACCTCAAGTCCTTCGGCGCGGCCCTGCTGCGCCGCCCCAGCCGGTTCGTCGTCACCCCGAAGGGCGCCGGCGTCAGCGCCGACCGGCTCATGACCTTCCGTATCCACCTCTTCTGGGCGGCCGTCCTCATCGCGTCCCTCGCCGCCTCCGCCGTCCTCGGCCACACCCACGTCGCCATGCGGACCTGGGCGGTCCTCGCGACGGCGATCTCCCTGGCGCCGGTCGCGGTGTGGATCGGCACGGCGGTGCGGGAGCGGCTCGCCCGGCCCCGTACCCGTAGCTCTCGGGCGGTAGAGGCGCCCGCCGTCGAACCCGCCCTCGCCCCCGTCTCCGGCACCCCGACAGGAGGCAACTAGCCATGGCCTTCCCGCAGAAGACCAAGAAGACCGTCCTGGGCATCGGCGGCGTCGCGATCCTCGCCAGCCTCAACGCGCCCGCCGCGCTGGACTTCGTCGGCGAGCAGTACCACGCGTACAAGATCGCCCAGCCCGAGTACCGGGCCAAGTACGGCAGTTGGGCCCAGGTCGACATCCCCGAGCAGTACCGCACCAACGCGATCCACGCGGCGCTGCTGCACACCGGGAAGGTCCTCATCGTCGCCGGGTCCGGCAACGAGCAGAAGAAGTTCGACGCCGGGTCCTTCGACACGGTGCTGTGGGACCCGAAGACCGACACCTTCAAGAAGATCCCCACCCCCGAGGACTTCTTCTGCTCCGGACACGCCCAACTCCCCGACGGGCGGCTCCTGGTGGCGGGCGGCACGGCCCGCTACGAACTCCTCGACGGGGAGATCGACCGGGCCGCCGGCGGGATGCGCGTCAAGAACGAGAACCCCGACAAACCCGTCGTCCTCAAGAAGGGCACCCGCTTCCGCTCGCCGGCCGGGGTCGA
The DNA here is from genome assembly GCF_055409605.1 of Streptomyces saintjeani. Taxonomy (NCBI): domain Bacteria; kingdom Bacillati; phylum Actinomycetota; class Actinomycetes; order Kitasatosporales; family Streptomycetaceae; genus Streptomyces; species Streptomyces saintjeani. The sequence continues at coordinate 6,503,642 of NZ_CP189624.1, forward strand.
GTACGTCAGCAAGTTCGACGTCACCGTGCCCAAGGCCAAGCGCGGCTTCAAGGTGACGTACAACCGGCGCGGCGTCATGCAGCCCTGGCAGACGCAGGTCACCGCCAGCGAGGTCCGCGTCTTCGTCGAGGCCGCCGAGAGCGGGCCCATGTCCGTCACCGAGAAACGGGCCCAGTACGAGATCGTCGGGCTCACCGGCAAGGACGCGGACAACACGTACGGGCTCAGCGAGAAGATCACCTTCGACAAGCAGGACTTCCAGGGCATCCGCGCCGCCTACGAGTTCGACCCCCTCGCCGAGCGGTACATCCCCGTCGACCCGATGAAGAAGGCCCGCTGGTACCCGACCCTCGTCGGGCTCGACGACGGGCGCGTCCTCGCGGTCTCCGGGCTCGACGACGTCGGCGTGGTCGACCCCGGGGACAACGAGATCTACGACCCGCGCACGAAGAAGTGGACGCCGGGTCCCAAGCGGTACTTCCCGACGTATCCGGCGCTGTTCCTCACCAAGGGCGGGAAGTTGTTCTATCCCGCCTCCAACGCCGGGTACGGGCCCGCCGATCAGGGGCGAGAGCCGGGGATCTGGGACCTGAAGACCAACACGTTCCAGAAGGTGCCCGGGCTCAAGGACGCGGACGCGACGGAGACTTCGGCGTCCGTGCTGCTGCCGCCCGCGCAGGACCAGCGGGTGATGATCCTCGGTGGCGGGGGCGTGGGGGAGTCGAAGAAGGCGACGCCCCGGACGGCCGTGGTGGACCTCAAGGAGGACAACCCGGTGTTCAAGGAGGGCCCCGACCTGCCCCAGGGGACCCGGTACTTGAACAGCGTCATCATGCCGGACGACACCGTCTTCACCTCCAACGGCTCCGCCGACTACCGGGGGCGCAGCGCCAGCAACATCCTCAAGGCGCAGTTCTACGACCCCAAGGGCAACGTCTTCCGGGAGGCCGCCGAACCCGTCGTCGGCCGCAACTACCACTCCGAGGCCCTGCTGTTGCCCGACGGGCGGGTCGCCACCTTCGGCTCCGACCCCCTCTACGACGACCAGCAGAACACGAAACTCGGGCACTTCGAGCAGCGCATGGAGGTCTTCACGCCGCCCGCGCTGCACAGGAACGGCAAGGACCGGCCCGTCCTCGACGACGGACCCGGGCTCCTGCCCGACGACCGCAAGGTCACCTACCGCACCGCACACCCCGAGCGGATCGTCTCCGCCCGGCTGATGCGGCCCAGCGCCGTCACCCACACCACCGACGTCGAACAGCGGTCCATCGCGCTGGAGTTGACGAAGGAGGGGCGGGCCGTCACGTTCACCGTGCCGGACGACCCGGCGCTGGTGCCGCCCGGCTGGTACATGCTGTTCGCGACGGACGCGGCGGGGACACCGTCGGAGGCGAAGTGGATCCAGGTCAAGTGAGCCGGGGCGAGCGGGAGTTGGCGTGGGGTGAAGTGGGCGGCGCCGGGCGGGAGTTGCCCGGCTCCGGCCGCCCCGTTCACTTCGAGTCGCGCGCCAGCTCCAGTGCGTACGCCGGCCACCACTGGCCCGCGTCCGGCCCGCCCTCGCACGTGCCGTCCGACTCGCCCGGCCGTTTGATCCACAGGTAGGCATCCAGAGCGGGTTCCCCGGTTTCGGTGGTCGGCCGGGTGCCCAGGGCCCGCCCCGGAGGGTTGCACCACACCCCCGGGAGCGGGCCGTTGCCGTTGCGGCTGGTGTCGACGACGAAGTGTTTTCCGCCCAGTCGGGACGACAGGTCGAGGCCGTAGCGCTTGACCGCGTCGTCCGGCTGGAAGTTGGAGACGTTCAGCGCGAAGCCGTCGGCCGCGTCGACGCCGGACCGCTTCAGCGGCTCGACCAGTTTCCAGGGTTCGCGGATCCAGGAGGGGTTGCCGGCGTCCAAGTACACCGTCGTACCGGGCTGTTGCTTCAGCCGCGTGATCGCCGCCGCCAGCAACCGCTCGCGCTCGCCGTGGTACTCACCCGGCGTACACCCGTCCACGATGTGCGCGACCGCGTCCGGCTCCAGGACCACCAGCGCCTTCGCGTCCCCGATCGCCGACGCGAACTTGCCGATCCACGCGAGGTAGGCGTCGCCGTCCGCCGCGCCGCCCGCCGAGTGCTGGCCGCAGTCGCGGTGGGGGATGTCGTACGCGACGAACAGCGCCGTACGGCTGTCGCGGGTCGCGGCCGTCGTCGCCGCGGTCACCGCCGGGCCGGGGTCGATCTCGCCCGCCGGCCACAGGGCCATGGGCTGGTCGGCGATCCTGCGCAGCAGCTCCGCGTCCGAGTCGCGGCCCTCGCGCTTCCACAGCTGGATCTGCCGGGCGGCGTTGCTGTCGGGGTCCACCCAGAAAGCCTGGGTGGCGGCCCGCTTCTTCCCAGGTGCCGCGACCGACGCCTCCTCGGTCGCGGGGGAGGAGGAGCAGGCGGCGGTGAGAGACAGGACGACGAAGGCGACGAGTGCGTGGGCTGGACGGGACATGCCGCTCCCTGCGAACGAAGATGGGGACCATCGTTGCATAACGCGTAAAAAGTGACGTACCAAGTCACATCGCCGCCCGGTCCGGGAACTTCGCTCAGGAAGCCGTTTCCGGACCGGTGCGTGAGACGCGGCTGACCGGAATGTGACCGGCGGGTAGGGTCTGGTGCCGTGCCGAAGCCCCTCAGTCTCCCCTTCGATCCCATCGCCCGCGCGGACGAGCTCTGGAAGCAGCGGTGGGGGAGCGTGCCGTCCATGGCCGCGATCACGTCGATCATGCGGGCCCAGCAGATCCTGCTGGCCGAGGTCGACGCGGTGGTGAAGCCGTACGGGTTGACGTTCGCGCGCTACGAGGCCCTCGTCCTGCTGAACTTCTCCAGAGCCGGCGAACTCCCCATGTCCAAGATCGGCGAACGCCTGATGGTCCACCCGACGTCGGTCACCAACACGGTCGACCGCCTGGTGAAGTCCGGCCTGGTCGCCAAACGCCCCAACCCCAACGACGGCCGCGGCACCCTCGCGTCCATCACGGACAAGGGCCGCGAGGTGGTGGAGTCCGCCACCCGCGACCTCATGACGATGGACTTCGGCCTCGGCGTCTACGACGCGGAGGAGTGCGCGGAGATCTTCGCGATGCTGAGACCGCTGCGGGTGGCGTCGGGGGACTTCGAGGAGGAGTAGGTTGCCCTGTGGGTCAGCACGCGCTTCTCTGCCGACGCGGAGGTGTACCGAGCGTGCTGACGCGCTACCGGGTGATGGCATCGTCTCCGCTGCTGCGGGGGTGTTCCGCGTGCCGACCCGCTACCGCGTGACGGCCTGCGTTGGTCCCCGCCGCTGCGGGGGTTGGTGGCCCGGTTAGGCTCGTTCGCATGAAAAAATCTGTGCTGGTCCGCTACCGCGTCATGGCCTACGTCACCGGCGTCCTGCTGGTCCTGCTGACCCTCGGTGTGATCGGCAAGTACCTGCTCGACATGAACGGCGCCGACGGTTTCACGTCGGTCGTCGGCATCGCGCACGGCTGGCTCTACATCGTCTACCTCGTCTTCGCCTTCGACCTCGGCTCCAAGGCGAAGTGGCCGGTCAAGAAGCAGCTGTGGGTCCTGCTCGCCGGCACCATCCCCACGGCGGCCTTCTTCGTCGAACGCAAGGTCAGCCACGAGCTGGAGTCCAGGCTGACCGAGGGGACGCCGGTCGCCGCGAAGGCGTGACCGTGCCGGCTACCCTCCCGCCGCCGCGGGCAGCCCGCCCAGCAGCAGGCGGGCGAAGCTCTGGACCCACGCCTCGTCCACCGGTTCCGCGCTGACGAGGGTGCGGTGGACGACCGCCCCGGCGACGACGTCGAAGATGAGGTCGGCCGTGTCCGTGGCCTGCCCGCCGTCCGGTTCGCGGGGGATCTCGCCGCGATCCTGGGCGCGGGCGCGGCCCTCCAGGACGAGGCGTTTCTGGCGGTCGACGATGGACCCGCGGATCCGGGCGCGCAGGGCCTCGTCCCGGGTGGATTCCGCGACGACGGCCATCAGCCCGCTCTTGGCCTCCGGCCGCGCCAGGATCGCCGCGAACTGGAGTACCACCCCTTCGATGTCCGCCGTGAGGCTGCCCCGGTCCGGCAGGCGGAGTTCGTCGAAGAGTTCGGCGACCGCGTCGACGACGAGTTCGTTCTTGCCGGTCCAGCGGCGGTAGAGGGTCGTCTTCGCGACGCCCGCGCGGGTGGCCACGTCCCCCAGCGTGAGTTTGGACCAGCCCAGTTCCACCAACGCCTCCCGCGTCGCGGCCAGGATCGCGGCGTCCGCGGTGGCGCTTCGAGGACGGCCCTGACGGCCCGGACGCGGGGCGGGGCTGCGGCTCTGCATCGGACGACCATAGCGGCCGTGCCCGAGCACCCGACCCCGCGCGCCGTTAATTCGGTGGAGCCCTGTGAACGGGTGCGGTGAAGATGGTGGAGTCGTGAGGGAGATCACCGGGAAGGACTCCCGCGAGGCACACGGCGCGCATTACGCTACGGGTCGTAGCGAAAGCTCGGCAGGGACCCGGCACAGCCCGCGACAGACGTACGCGAGCGGTGCGGGGACCGGAGGCCCGGACGGCACGCGGGGTGGGGACCCCGCGTCGTACGGCGGGCCGCTCGGGTTTTCGGACACGTACGGCGGTTTCGAGGCCGGTGGACGCGTGCCCGCGAACCCGTCGGGGCAAACGCGGCCCCGGCGTAACGAGGTTCACGGACCGCTTTTCGCACAGGCGCCGGATCGGGGGAGGATAGGCGTATGCAGCCACGGAACATGTCCATGAGCGGAGTCGTCGACCTCGCCGCGGTGAAGGCGGCCCAGGAGGCCAAGGCGAAGGCGGAGCAGACGCGCGCCGAAACGGCCCGCCAGGGCGGCGCGGGGGCGATCTCCCCGGCCGACCTCGTGATCGACGTCGACGAGGCCGGGTTCGAGAGCCAGGTCATCCAGCGGTCCGCCGAGGTCGCGGTCGTCATCGACTTCTGGGCCGAGTGGTGCCAGCCCTGCAAGCAGCTCAGCCCGGTCCTGGAGCGCCTCGCGGTCGAGTACGACGGCCGCATCCTGCTCGCCAAGATCGACGTCGACGCCAACCAGATGCTGATGCAGCAGTTCGGTATCCAGGGCATCCCGGCCGTCTTCGCCGTGGTGGCCGGCCAGGCGCTCCCGCTCTTCCAGGGCGCCGCCCCCGAGACCCAGATCCGCCAGACCCTGGACCAGCTGGTCCAGGTCGCCGAGGAGCGCTTCGGCATCACGGGCCTGACGGTCGACCCGGACGCGGAGCCCGGCGCGGCCCCCGAGGCGCCGGTCCAGGCCCCGGCGGGGCCGTACGACGCGCTGCTCGCCGCCGCCGTCGAGGCGCTGGACGCCGGGGACCTGGGCGGCGCGGTGCGGGCGTACCAGAACGTGCTGGCCGACTCCCCGGGCAACGAGGAGGCGAAACTCGGGCTCGCGCAGGCCGAGTTGCTCCAGCGTATCCAGGGCCTCGACCCGCAGGCCGTACGCCGGGACGCGGCCGAGAAGCCGGGCGACGCGGCGGCCCAACTCGCCGCCGCCGACCTGGATCTGGTGGGCGGTCATGTCGAGGACGCGTTCGGGCGGCTCATCGAGACGGTCCGGCGCACGGTCGGTGACGACCGGGACGCCGTACGGGTCCGGCTGCTCGAACTCTTCGAGGTGATCGGTCCCGACGACCCCCGGGTCGCGGGGGCGCGGCGTGCGCTGGCCCGCGCGCTGTTCTGACCAGTCGCTAAACCTGCCGGTACCGAGGTACCGGAGGGAAAGTTCGGTCGGCTGGACGCTTTTGCGGCCACGCTTTGCCAAATCTTGGTAAACGTGGCCGCTGTTACTTCCAGTAAGTCGAGGCCGTTGGTCTGCCGGATTCTGTCCCCCTGTCGCGTGATTTGTCCTGGGCAGGGATGTCGCGCTCGGTCGCCGGTCGAGACCTGTGGGTCGTCGGACGGTTATCCGGCCGTTACTAGCCAGTAACGAACCCCCTTGTGCGGGCGGCGAGAATGCACCACGATCGGCGACGCTCGGTCCATTCCCCGTTCCCCGGCAGCCGGTCGGGACACGGGCCTGATGGGTCCCCACCGGGCAGAGCCGACGACGACGTCGACGGTTCTTCAGGGCAGGGGGGTCTTCGCCCGCGGGTGGAGCCTGTCCGGCAAGGTTGCGCATGATGCGTGTCAGGCGCGACCGAGTGGTAGTCGCTCGGGGGTGATCGCCGGTGATCTCAGGCGCGGTTCGCGCTTTCGAGCACAGGCGCTCCCCTTCCCGAGGACGTAGCACTTCTCCCATCCCTGCCTGGCCGAGTCGCCGTTCCACGGGGCTCGCCGGAGCGGGATGTACGTCCGAGAAGGAGGAAATGATGGAGTCCCAGGTGCGTGGCGGGACCAGATGGAAGCGGTTCGCTGTGGTGATGGTGCCCAGCGTCGCCGCTGCGGCATGTGTGGGTGTCGGACTGGCGCAGGGTGCCCTCGCGGCGTCGTTCAGCGTGTCCGGCCAGGAGTTCAAGGTCAAGGCCGACCACCTGGAAGGCTGGGGCTTCGCTCAGTACGGTGGGATCGACTCCGGATACACCAACACAGAGGGCAAGGACAAGACTGTCCGCCCTGTCGCGATCTCGTCGTTCGACCGTGCCGAGATCACGAAGATGTGTCAGTCGGTCAAGACTGTCATCCCCCTCATAAACAAGACGATCTACCTGAGGCTGGATGCCGGTCCTGACGACAAGCACAAGGTCGAGGCCACCAACCTCTACATCGACGTCGCCCAGCTCAACGCCGATGCGACGTTCACGAACATCGACATCGGTGTGGCGGTCAAGGACAAGACCCGCGGTCCCGCCATCAGGCAAGGCGACAGTGTGCTGCCGGGAGGCTTCTCCCAGCAGGCGGAGAAGGCCGACCTGACCGGCGTCGAGCAGACGGCGTGGGCGACCACTGCCGGCACGTTCAAGCTCAGCGGTCTGTCGATGAAGCTCGGCACCGACCCCGACATGGAGTGCTTCTAGGAGCATTCCGGGGCGGCTGAGCCGTCCTGAGGGCGGGGGAGTCCAGGCTTCCCCGCCCTATGGTTCCCGGCCGCGCGCTGGGTTCCGCCACAGACTTGTTCCGGCTTCACCACGCCCTAGGGCCGAGCCGGTACGTACCTCCACCGGACCCAGGGAGCTGTTTTCCATGAGTGCCGAGACTTCGGTCCAGCGCGTCGGGACCTTCACCCGGCTGCGTCTGCGATTCCGCGCCTGGCGGGGCAGTCGGCCGTTCTGGGCGGGTCTGTTCACCCTGCTCGGCGGGGTACCGATCGCCTACTTCCCGTACGCGACGCTCAAGCTGGGCACCATGTCGATCGCCATGTCGACGACAGCCGGTGCCGGCTCGCTGATAATCGGGATCCTGCTGTTCACCCTCGGCCTCACGATGTGGTTCCAGCAGGCCACCCGCGTCTTCGCCGGGGTCGCCTCGATCCTGCTCGCGCTGGTGTCTCTGGTCGTCTCCAACATCGGCGGCTTCATCATGGGTTTCGTGCTCGCGCTGCTCGGCGGCGCGCTCGCGCTCTCGTGGATGCCGGGTCAGCCCGCCGAGCCCGTCTCGGACAGCGCGGAGCCGCGTTTCACGGGACCCACCGGGGGCGGCAGCACACCCGATTCCGGTTCGGACTTCCCCGTGTCCCCGCAGCCGCCGTACGACACGGCCGACGATGCGGCCGGCTCCGCGGACGGCGCGCGGGCCGAGGATCCCAAGGGAGTTCACCATGTCGGATGACGAGGCCCGCAGCGACATTCCTGCGGCCCTCAGAGCCGGGACGGGGCCGCGGCACGCGGCTCCCAGGAAGCCCTTGCTGACCAGGCTCCACGTGCCCGCGGGCAAGGCGATAGCCCTCGCGGCCATGCCGACGGCGGTGCTCATGGGGATGGGCTTCACGCCCACGCTGGCGCGTGCGGAGGACCACACTGCCGCGTCCAACAGCCAGCAGGCCGAGGAGTACAAGGAGTGCGTCGCGGCCCTGGAGGGGGACGACGCGTCCGCCTCGCCGTCGCCCACGCCGTCCGCCTCCGCTTCGGCCTCGCCGGGCGAAGACTCCGGCAAGGAGCCGAAGGACGACTCGGCGGGCAAGGGCGACTCCGCGTCGTCGGGTTCAGGTTCCGACGACAAGGGCGAGCCGAGACCCTCGCCGTCCGCTTCCGCTTCCGCTTCTGCGGGGGACGCCGCTTCCGGTAAGTCCTCGCCGTCTCCTTCACCGTCCGCCTCCGCGAGCTCCGGCAGCGAGAAGGCCGACGGGGGCGGGCTGCTGGAGTCCATCGGGGACACCATCGGCGACCTCTTCACGGGAGGGGCGAGTTCGGACGACGTGCCCGCCTCGCCGTCTCCTTCGCCGTCCGCGTCCGCTTCGACGAGTGGATCCTCCGAGACCGGTTCCGGTTCGGACTCCGCCGCCGGAAAGAAGTCCCCCGAAGCGTCGAACTCTCCGAAGGCTTCCTCCGACGAGCCGTCCGCCGGGGCCGGTGACGAGAAGGCCGCCGAGGACACGGAGAAGGCCGACGACTCCGCCTCGCCGAGCCCGTCGCCGAGCGCCAGTACGGACGCCGGCGACTGCAAGGCGTCCACGGACGCCGTCGTCGACGGCCGAGACAACAAGATCCTCCTGCCGGAGGACCCCTGGATCCTTGAGGCCAGCGGGCTGACGCTGGACGGCGCCGACTACCAGGGCGTCGTCGAGGTGACCACGTCCAGCGGTGCGAAGAAGAAGGTGCTCAAGTACGTCATCTCCAAGAGCACCAAGATCGTCGATCTGCACCAGATCGTGAAGGACAAGAACTCCGGCAAGACCTACCACGTCCGGAGCGCCAAGGGTAAGGAATCCACGATCACCGGCGGCGACACGATCATGTACACCGAGAGCATCTCCGGCAACCTCTTCGGCCTGCTCCCGGTCACCTTCAGCCCCAAGAGCCCGCCCCCGCTGAACATCCCCTGGATCTACTTCAGCAACGTCAAGGTCGTCCAGGCCGGCCAGTTCGGCGGGACCTTGACCATCCCCGGGATGTCGCAGTCGATCACCTGAGCCCCTCCGGGAGCCGCACACGAGTGATGGCCCGGTTCTCCTCGAATTCGCCGGGGGAGCCGGGCCATCACTCTTTGTCAAGCTCATGATCATTTTGTAGAGGGCTGTTCACCTTTTGGACGACGACTGAGGGCGCCCCCTGTCCAACAGGGAGCGCCCTCAGTGTCGTTCAGGCCGGACTCACTCCGTCGAGCCGCCCGCGATGTGGTGGACGCGGAGCATGTTCGTCGTGCCGGGGACGCCGGGAGGGGAGCCCGCCGTGATGATGACCGTGTCGCCGGGGGTGAAGCGGTTGATCTTGGCGATCTCCTGGTCGACCATCTCGACCATCTCGTCGGTGGAGTTGACGAAGGGGACCACGTGGGACTCCACGCCCCAGCTCAGCGTGAGCTGGTTGCGGGTGTTCTCGTCCGTGGTGAAGGCGATGATCGGCTGCTGGGCGCGGTAGCGGGACAGGCGGCGCGCTGTGTCTCCGGACTGCGTGAAGGCGACCAGGCCACGGCCACCGAGGAAGTCGGCGATCTCGCAGGCCGCACGGGCGATCGAACCGCCCTGCGTACGCGGCTTCTTGCCGGGGACGAGCGGCTGGAGACCCTTGGAGAGCAACTCCTGCTCGGCCGCCGTGACGATCTTCGACATCGTCTTGACGGTCTCGATCGGGTACGCGCCGACGGAGGACTCGGCGGACAGCATGACCGCGTCCGCCCCGTCGAGGATCGCGTTGGCGACGTCGGACGCCTCCGCGCGCGTCGGACGGGAGTTGGTGATCATCGACTCCATCATCTGGGTCGCCACGATCACCGGCTTGGCGTTGCGGCGGCACAGCTCGATGAGCCGCTTCTGCACCATCGGGACCTTTTCGAGCGGGTACTCGACGGCCAGGTCGCCGCGGGCCACCATGACGGCGTCGAACGCCATCACGACGTCCTCCATGTTCTCCACCGCCTGCGGCTTCTCCACCTTGGCGATGACGGGGACCCGGCGGCCCTCCTCGTCCATCACGCGGTGGACGTCGGCGACGTCCTTCGCGTCCCGGACGAAGGACAGCGCGACCATGTCGCAGCCCATGCGCAGCGCGAACCGCAGGTCCTCGATGTCCTTCTCGGACAGCGCGGGCACGTTCACCGCGGCGCCCGGCAGGTTGATGCCCTTGTGGTCGGAGATGACGCCGCCCTCGACGACGGTCGTGCGGACCCGGGGCCCGTCCACCGCGAGGACCCTCAGCTCGACGTTGCCGTCGTTGATGAGGATCTGGTCGCCCGGCGCCACGTCACCCGGCAGGCCCTTGTACGTCGTACCGCAGATCGTCTTGTCGCCCGGGACGTCCTCGGCGGTGATGGTGAACTCGTCACCGCGCACCAGCTCGACGGGGCCCTCGGCGAAGGTCTCCAGGCGGATCTTGGGGCCCTGGAGGTCGGCGAGGACGCCGATCGCCCGGCCGGCCTCCTTGGAGGCGGCGCGGACCCGGTCGTACCGGCCCTGGTGCTCGGCGTGGGAGCCGTGGCTGAAGTTGAAACGGGCCACGTTCATGCCGGCCTCGATCAGCGACACCAGCTGGTCGTGGGAGTCGACCGCGGGGCCGAGAGTACAGACGATTTTCGAACGGCGCATGAGTCGATCCTATCGGTTTGTTTCGCTACGGAATATTCCGTCTGGCGGAATGTACAAATGGGCGGGTTCGCGCTCAGTTGTCAGACGCCGGATTTCTCGAACCGGCCCCGACCAGTGCGTACGTCTGGCTCGCTATCTCCAGTTCCTCGTCCGTCGGCACGACGGCCACCGCCACCCGCGCGCCCTCCGGCGAGATCAGCCGCGCCGCACCGCTCCGTACGGCGTTGCGCGCCGGGTCCACCGCGAGGCCGAGCCCCTCCAGGCCCGCCAGCGCGGCGGACCGCACCTCCGCCGCGTTCTCTCCGACCCCGGCCGTGAACGCGACCGCGTCGACCTTTCCGAGCACCGCGTAATACGCCCCGATGTATTTCCTCAGCCGGTGGACGTAGATCTCGAAGGCGAGTTCCGCCGCCTTGTCGCCCTCGTCGACCCGCCGCCGGATCTCCCGCATGTCGTTGTCGCCGCAGAGCCCGACGAGCCCGCTCCTCTTGTTGAGGAGAGTGTCGATGTCGTCCGTGGACATTCCGCCAACCCGCGCCAAATGGAAGATGACGGCGGGGTCCAGGTCACCGGAACGCGTACCCATCACGAGCCCCTCCAAAGGCGTCAGCCCCATCGAGGTGTCCACGCACCGGCCGCCGCGCACGGCGGACGCCGACGCCCCGTTGCCCAGGTGCAGCACGATGACGTTCACCTCCTCGGGCGCCTTCCCCAGCAGCTCCGCCGTCGCCCGGGACACGTACGCGTGCGACGTGCCGTGGAAGCCGTACCGGCGGATGCGGTACTCGTCCGCCGTCGCCACGTCGATCGCGTACCGGGCCGCCGACTCCGGCATCGTCGTGTGGAACGCCGTGTCGAACACGGCGACCTGCGGGAGGTCGGGGCGCAGCGCCTGGGCCGTGCGGATGCCCGTCAGGTTCGCCGGGTTGTGCAGCGGGGCGACCGGGACGAGGCGCTCGATCTCCGCGAGGACGGCGTCGTCGATGACGGTCGGCTCCGTGAACGTCTGGCCGCCGTGCACCACCCGGTGGCCGATCGCCGCCAGCTCGGGGGAGTCGAGGCCCAGACCGTCCGCCGCCAGCTCCTCGGCGACGGACTTCAGCGCCGCCCCGTGGTCGGGGATCGGGCCCGTGCGCTCACGCGTGACGTCGCTCGTCAGGTCCGTGTGCTTCAGGCGGGACGTCTCCTCGCCGATCCGCTCGACCAGGCCCGTCGCGAGACGGCTGCCGTCGGCCATGTCGAGGAGCTGGTACTTGACCGACGAGGAGCCGGAGTTGAGGACGAGGACGCGGGTCGCGGTCACTGGGCTGCCTTCTCTGCGAGCGGGGTCTGGGCCTGGATGGCCGTGATGGCGACGGTGTTGACGATGTCCTGGACCAGCGCGCCCCGGGACAGGTCGTTGACCGGCTTGCGCAGCCCCTGGAGGACCGGCCCGACCGCGATCGCGCCGGCCGACCGCTGCACCGCCTTGTACGTGTTGTTCCCGGTGTTGAGGTCCGGGAAGATCAGCACCGTCGCCTGCCCCGCCACCTCCGAGCCGGGCAGCTTGGTCGCCGCGACCGACGGCTCCACCGCCGCGTCGTACTGGATCGGTCCCTCGATCTTCAGGTCCGGCCGGCGCGAGCGCACCAGCTCGGTCGCCGCGCGGACCTTGTCGACGTCCGCGCCCGAACCCGACGTACCCGTCGAGTACGACAGCATCGCGATCCGCGGCTCCACCCCGAACTGGCCCGCCGTCGCCGCCGCCTGGATCGCGATGTCCGCGAGCTGCTCCGCGTCCGGGTCGGGGTTGACCGCGCAGTCGCCGTACACCAGGACCTTGTCGGCGAGGCACATGAAGAACACCGACGACACGATCGACGCGTCGGGCTTGGTCTTGATGATCTCGAAGGACGGGCGGATCGTCGCCGCCGTGGAGTGGACCGAGCCGGAGACCATGCCGTCGGCCAGGCCCTCCTTCACCATCAGGGTGCCGAAGTAGTTGACGTCCGAGACGACGTCGTACGCCAGCTCGACCGTGACGCCCTTGTGTGCGCGCAGGGACGCGTACGTCTCGGCGAAGGCGTCGCGCAGCTCGCTCGACGCCGGGTCGATCAGCTGGGCGTCGCCGAGGTCGATGCCCAGGTCGGCGGCCTTCTTGCGGATCTGGTCGACCGGGCCGAGGAGCGTCAGGTCGCACACCGAGCGGCGCAGCAGGACCTCCGCCGCGTGCAGGACACGCGCCTCCGTGCCCTCCGGGAGGACGACACGGCGGCGGTCCGAGCGGGCCTGCTCCAGGAGCTTGTGCTCGAACATCATCGGCGTGACGCGGTCGCTGCTCGGAGCCGATACGCGGCTGAGCAGGTCGGCGGTGTCGACGTACCGCTCGAACAGGCCCAGCGCCGTCTCCGCCTTGCGCGGGGTCGCCGCGCCCAGCTTGCCCTCCAGGGAGAAGAGCTGCTCGGCGGTCGGGAAGCTGGTGCCCCGCACCGACAGGACCGGCGTACCCGGCGCGAGGCGCGCGGCCAGCGTGAGGATGTGCTCGTCCGGCACCTCGTCCAGCGTCAGCACCACCCCCGCGATCGGCGGGGTCCCGGCGCTGTGCGCGGCCAGCGCGCCGACGACCAGGTCCGCGCGGTCCCCCGGCGTCACCACCAGGCACCCCGGGGTCAGGGCGGCCAGGAAGTTCGGGAGCATCGCGCCGCCGAAGACGAAACCGAGCGCGTCCCGCGCGAGCCCCGAGTCGTCGCCGAGGAGGACCCGCGCGCCCAGCGCGTGCTGCACCTGGGAGACCGTCGGCGCAGAGAGGGCCGGCTCGTCCGGCAGGACGTGACACGGCACCGGGAGCCTGTTCGCGAGGCGGTCCGCTATCTCGTCCCGGTCCTCGCGGGCCACCCGGTTGACGACCATCGCCAGCACGTCGCAGCCCAGGCCGTCGTACGCGCGGAACGCGTTGTGGGTCTCCGCGCGCACCGACTCCGCGGTCTGCCGCCGGCCGCCGACCACCGGGATCACCGACGCCCCGAACTCGTTCGCCAGGCGGGCGTTCAGCGACAGCTCGTCCGGGAACTGGGTGTCCGCGTAGTCCGTGCCGAGGACCAGGACGACGTCGTACTCCCGCGCGACCTTGTGGAAGCGGTCGACCAGCGTCGACACCAGCTCGTCCGCGCCCCGCTCGGCCTGGAGCGTCGACGCCTCGTGGTAGTCCATGCCGTACACCGACGACGCGTCCTGCGCCAGGCGGTAGCGGGCGCGCAGGAGCTCGAAGAGGCGGTCCGGGCCGTCGTGGACCAGCGGGCGGAAGACGCCCACGCGGTCGACCTGGCGGGTCAGCAGCTCCATGACCCCCAACTCGACGACCTGGCGGCCGTCGCCGCGGTCGATCCCGGTCACGTACACGCTGCGCGTCACCCGTCGTCTCCGTTTCCTGTCGATCTCGTGTTGTTGATTCGTGCTGTTGTGAGGGGATCGTTCCGAGCGGCCCGATCGGTTCACGAAGAGTCACCCACACAGGTGAGCAGAACCCTCTTGACAATACCCTCGGGCCTGGATAAGGCGCCCGCCAGTCCCAGGAGGGACACAGCGGCATGAAAGAATCGAAGAAGGCTCACACACCCCGACAGCGAGCAGGAGACACAGCACGATGCGCATCGGAGTTCTCACAGCGGGCGGCGACTGCCCCGGCCTGAACGCAGTGATCCGGTCGGTCGTGCACCGGGCGATCGACAACTACGGCGACGAGGTCATCGGTTTCGAGGACGGCTACTCGGGCCTCCTCGACGGCCGCTACCGCGCCCTCGACCTGGAGTCCGTCAGCGGCATCCTCGCGCTCGGCGGCACCATCCTCGGCTCGTCCCGCCTGGAGCGCGACCGCCTGCGCGAGGCGTGCGAGAACGCCTCCGACATGATCCACGAGTTCGGCATCGACGCGCTCATCCCGATCGGCGGCGAAGGCACCCTCACGGCCGCGCGCATGCTCTCCGACGCCGGCCTGCCCGTCGTCGGCGTACCCAAAACCATCGACAACGACATCTCCGCCACCGACCGCACCTTCGGCTTCGACACGGCCGTCGGCGTCGCCACCGAGGCGATGGACCGGCTCAAGACCACCGCCGAGTCCCACCAGCGCGTCATGGTCGTCGAGGTCATGGGCCGGCACGCCGGGTGGATCGCCCTCGAATCCGGCATGGCCGCCGGCGCGCACGGCATCTGCCTGCCCGAGCGCCCCTTCGACCCCGCCGACCTCGTCAAGCTGGTCGAGGAACGCTTCGCGCGCGGCAAGAAGTTCGCCGTCATCTGCGTCGCCGAGGGCGCGCACCCCGCCGAGGGCTCCATGGACTACGGCAAGGGCGCGATCGACCAGTTCGGCCACGAGCGCTTCCAGGGCATCGGTACGGCGCTCGCGCGCGAGCTGGAGCGGCGGCTCGGCAAGGAGGCGCGGCCGGTGATCCTCGGCCACGTCCAGCGCGGGGGCACCCCCACCGCGTACGACCGCGTCCTCGCCACCCGCTTCGGCTGGCACGCCGTCGAGGCCGCCCACCGGGGGGAGTTCGGCCACATGACCGCTCTGCGCGGCACCGACGTCGTCATGGTCCCGCTCGCCGAGGCCGTCACCGAGCTGAAGCGCGTCCCCGTCGACCGGATGGACGAGGCCGAGTCGGTCTTCTAGGCGCCGCTTTCGGGCAGGCTTCCGTCATGGACGCTCTGTACGAAGCCGGCGGCACCCTCGACGAACACGCCCGCGCGCGCCTTCTGGCCCCCAACTTCTGGCATCTCGCCACGGTCGGACCCGATGGCGCGCCCCAAGTCTCGCCCATGTGGGCGGACTTGGTGGACGACCATGTGGTCGTCAACACGTCCATCGGACGGGTGAAGGAGCGCAACCTCCGCCGCAATCCGTGGGTTTCGCTGTCCCACCACGATCCGCGGAATCCGTACGACCGGGTCGAGATCCGGGGGCGGGTGGTGCGGTTCGTGGAGGGGGAGGAGGCGGAGCGGGGGATGGACCGGCTCACTCAGAAGTATCTGGGGGTGGAGCGGTATCCGTGGCTGATGGAGGGGGAGCGGCGGGTGGTGCTGGTGATCGAGCCGGTGCGGGTGCGGCATGTGGTGGGGGTGGAGCCGTTTTCGGTGGGGGTGCTGTGACCGTCGGCGGGGACCATCTCGACTTCGGCGGCGCCGAGTTCCACGGGATCGTCGTCGCCAAGGGCGAGGTCCACCAGCACGCCGTACTCCCCGAGGCTCTCGACGCACTCCCTGCGCGGACACCCGGATTCACCGGACGGGAAACCGAACTCGCCGCGCTCCTCGCCGTGTTGGAGCCGTCCTCCCGGATTCCGGCCGCCGCCGTGTCGGGACTCGGCGGAGCCGGGAAGACGGCGCTCGCCGTCGAGGCGGCCCACGAGGCCTGCGCGCGGGGGTGGTTCCCTGGCGGAGCGCTGTTCCTGGACCTGCACGGGTACGACGACGAATCCGTCTCCGGTGCCCTCGCCCTCGGCGCGTTGCTCCGGGCGATGGGAATCCGGCCTGAGGGCATCCCTGCGCGCGCCGAGGAACGCGCCTCCCTCTACCGCTCGTTGCTCGTCAGGCGCGGCAGGGAACGGGGTGCCGTGCTGGTGCTGGCCGACAATGCCTCCTCGCCGGACCAGGTACGGCCCTTGCTGCCGGGGGACGCCCGGCATCGGCTGCTCGTCACGTCCCGCACCGTGATTCCTCAACTCGGTGCCCGGCTCGTGGTGTTGGGGGAGCTGAGTGCCGAGGAGTCGCGCGTGCTGCTGGACCGGGTGCTGCGGGTCGCCGACCCTGGGGACGAGCGGGTCGAGGCTGAACCCCGACAGGCCGCGATTCTCGCGGAGTTGTGCGGGCGCCTGCCGTTGGCTCTGCAGATCGCGGCGGCCTTGCTGGCGGTTGAACGGGGGCTGTCGGTGGGGGAGTTTGTCGTCGAGTTCGGCGGGGTTCGGGACCGGCTCGAACGGTTCGACGACGGGGAACGGAGCGTTCGGGCCGCGTTCGATCTGTCGTACCGTCAACTGTCCTCGGAGCAGGCGCAGTTGCTGAGGTTGCTCGCGGTGGCTCCGGGGGCCGAGGTCGGGGATGAGGTGGTCGCGGTTCTGGCGGGGGCCACGGAACCGCCGGTCCGGGATCTGGGGATGCTGGCTCGGGCGCACCTTGTGGCGAGGGTGCGGGGGCGGTGGCGGTTGCACGATCTCGTGCGGGCGTACGGGGCGGGGATGGCGGGGGAGAGCGAAGAGGCCGCCCGGGTAAGGATGTTGGGGTATTACGGGGAGCGAGCCGAGGCGGCCGATGAGTGGTTGCGGTGGCTGCCCGGGAGGCCTGAGCCTGGAGGCTTCGGGAGTCAGGCCGAGGCGTTGGCCTGGCTGGATGCCGAGCGGGAGGGGCTCGTCGCCGCCACGGCGTGGGTCCGCCATGAGGACGCGGTCGCTCGGCTTGCCGCCGCTCTCCCCGGCTATCTGTCCTGGCGTCGTTGTTTCGAGGACGGGATCGCCGTGGGACGCGCCGAGTTGGCGGCGGTCCGGCGGCTGGGGGACCGCAGGCGCGAGGCGTTGGCCTGGAGTCATCTCGGCGGTGCGCTGCGACAGTTCGGCCGGATGGACGAGGCGATCGCGGCGCATGTCGAGGCGCGGGGGCTGTGCTCTCTGCTCGGTGACCGGGTTGGCGAGGCGTACGAGTGGGACTGGCTCGGACTCGCCCTGCGGGAGTCCGGGAGAGCGGAGGAGGCGGTCGAGGCGCACACCGTCGCGCGGGACATGTTCGGCGCGGTCGGCGACTCGCATCAGGCGGCGCACGCCGGGGACTGCCTTGGGCGTGCCCTGCGTGAAGTCGGGCGGCTGGAGGAGGCCATTGCCGCGCATCTGGGGGCACTTGAAGTGTTCGTCGAACTTGGTGACCGGCACCGGGAGGCGCGGTCCCGGGACAACCTCGGGCTGGCATTGCGGGATGCGGGGCGTGTGGGGGAAGCGGTGGAAGGGCACCGGCAGGCGGTGGGGATCTATGAGGAGTTGGGAGACTGGTTCTGCCTGGGGAGGTCGTTGCGGTATCTGGCGGAAGGGTGCGGGGAGTTGGGATGGGTGGAGGAGGCTCGGGGGTATGAGGAGCGGGCGGAGGAGGCGGAGGGTCGGGTGGGGGCGGGTGGGTAGGCGTGCGCTTGGAGGCAGGCGACGTGGGAGCGGCTGTACGGGCTCCTCGTCGAGGTCCGTACGGGGTGGGGCCCGTGTCTACGGGGTGCCGGTCTGTTTTCCGGTGACCGGGCCGTAGAAGGTGCCGTTGCTGAAGTCGATGTGGTCGCCGGAGTAGGCGGTGTTTTCGGGGCCCTCCTGGGTCGTACGCGGCTGGTGTTTGCGCAGGACCGCGATCGCCACCTTCGCCGCCTGTTCCGCCGCGCGTTCCTGGGAGCCCGAGGCGTCCGCCGCGTGCTTGTCCGGGTTCGCGAAGTCGCTGATGCCGCGGATCACCAGGGCGTCCAACTGGCCGCTCAGGTGGGCCGCGTGGGAGGCGCCGGAGCCCTCCATCTCGATGGCGTAGGCGTCGCTGTAGGAGCGGCGGATGCGGGCCGCGAAGTCGGAGCGCTGGTCCGCGAGGACCACGTCGCCGCAGGCTATCGGCTTGCGGTGGCCCCGTACGTCCGGGCGCAGGTCCCGCAGCGCCGAGCGGGCCGCCTGGATCAGGGCGTGGGAGCCGTGCCAGCTCTCCGGGCGTTCCAGGTGGCCCTCGGGGGTGAGTTTGCCGCCCTGGACGGCGTACACCTTCGTCCCCACGACCACGTCGCCGAGTTCCAGGTCGTCCTTCAGGCCGCCCGCCACGCCCACGAACAGGAGCGCCTCGGGGTGGAGTTCGTTGATGATCTGCTTCGCGAGGATCGCCGTCGTGAGGGCGCCCTCGCCGAGTTCCGCGACGGCGAGGGTCCAGTCGGTGCCCTCAAGTCGGCCTTGTTCCAGGCGAGTTCCATCGGGCAACGTGATTTCCGTCGGCTCCCCGAGGTACGGGTGCACGGCGTCGTACTCGGCGGGCAGGGCGGTGAGGATCACGGCTGTGTGCGGCACACCTTTAAGGTACTGCCAAGTCGCCGGGGGAAGAGGCAGGACGGACATGCCGGAACAAGACGTCAGCGCGGGGCAGTTGCTGCTCGCGGAGTACGAGAACATCAAGGACGAGCAGAAGGCCCGGATCGGGTTCCGGGACAATCTGCTGTACGTGACCCTGACCGTCGTCGCGGCGGTCATCGCCGCCGCCGCTCAGGCCAAGCGGGGGGAGATGCTGCTCGCGCTGCCGCCGGTGTGCGTGGTGCTGGGGTGGACGTACCTCGTCAACGACGAGAAGATCTCGGCGATCGGGCGGTATGTGCGGGAGGAGTTGGCGCCCCGGCTCTCCGAACTCGCGGTGCCCGGTGGGGGGTTCACCGCGTTCGGGTGGGAGGTCGCGCACCGGGGGGACACGCGGCGGAAGTCCCGTAAGCGGGTCCAACTGGCCGTGGATCTGCTGGCGTTCTGCGTCGTGCCGCTCGCCGCGCTGGTGGTGTTCTGGGTGGGGGCCGGTGGGCAGCCGATGCTGGTGGTGCTGTCGGGGGTGGAGGCGTTGACCGTGCTGGGGCTGGGGGCTCAGGTCGTGGCGTACGCGCGGTGACGAGGGGGCCTCACCGCCGGTCCCCCCGAACCCACCGGTAGACCAGCTCCGGCCGCCCCACCTGCCCGTACAGCGGCTGCCGCTCCGCCCTCCCCGCCTCCACCAGATGCTCCAGATACCGCCGAGCGGTGATCCGCGAGATCCCCACCGCCTCGGCCACCCCCGCCGCGGTCAGCCCCTCCCCGGCCTCCCGCACCGCCCCCGTGACCCGCTCCAGCGTCGGCCCGCTCAACCCCTTGGGCAACGCCGCAGGACTCGGCGCCCGCAGCGCGGCCAGCGCCCGGTCCACCTCGTCCTGGCCGCTGGCCTCACCGGCGGCGCCACGGAACTCCGCGTACCGCACCAGACGGTCCCGTAGCGTCGCGAAGGTAAACGGTTTCAGTACGTATTGCACGACCCCCAGCGACACCCCCTCCCGCACGACCGTCAGATCCCGGGCCGACGTCACCGCGATCACGTCCGCGTGGTACCCGGCCGCGCGCAACGACCGAGCGAGCTGCAAACCGTGGCCGTCCGGCAGGTGGAGGTCCAGCAGCAGCAGATCCACCGGCGTACGGTCGAGCTGCCTCCGCGCCTCCGCCCCCGTGTGCGCCTTCCCCACCGCGACGAACCCCGGCACCCGCCCCACGTACAGCACATGCGCGTCCGCCGCCACAGGGTCGTCCTCGACGACGAGGACACGGATCGGCTCCGCTCCCGTACTCATGCTCCGCCTCCAGAAACCGGCACGCGCAAGGGCAGGCGCGCCACGAACTCCGCGCCACCCCCCTCGGCGGCGGACACCGTCAGCGTCCCGTCATGGCGGTGTACGGCCTGTCGTACCAGAGCGAGGCCGAGTCCGCGCCCCCCGGGACCGGAGGGTTTCGTGGTGAAGCCGCGTTCGAAGACCTTCTCCGTGTCGCCGGGGGAGACGCCGGTGCCGGTGTCGGAGACCGACAGGACCAGTTCCGCGTCCGTTGTGTAAGCGGTTACGGAAACGCGCGCACCGACACTCCCCTGAGCCGCGTCCACCGCGTTGTCGATGAGGTTGCCGAGGATCGTGACGAGGTCGCGCGCGGACAGGGAGGCGGGCAGGACCCCGTCGTCGAGGCGGCTGGACTGCGAGACCTCCAACTCGACGCCCCGCTCGTTGGCCTGGGCGGTCTTGCCCAACAGCAGTGCGGCGAGGACGGGTTCGCTCACGGCGGCGACGACCTGGTCCGTCAGCGCCTGCGCCAACTCCAGTTCGGCGGTGGCGAATTCGACGGCCTCGTCGGCCCTGCCGAGTTCGATCAGCGACACCACCGTATGGAGCCGGTTCGCCGCCTCGTGCGCCTGTGAGCGCAGCGCCTGCGTGAAGCCGCGCTCGGAGTTCAACTCGCCCATGAGGGACTGGAGTTCGGTGACGTCGCGCAGCGTCACGACCGTACCGCGCCGCTCGCCGCCGGAGACCGGGGACGTGTTGACGACGAGGACCCGCTCGGCCGTGAGGTGGACCTCGTCGACGCGCGGCTCGGAGGCGAGGAGGGCGCCGGTCAGCGGTGCGGGCAGGCCGAGTTCGGCGACGGAGTCGCCCACGACGCCGGTGGGGCCGACGCCGAGCAGTTCGCGTGCGCCGTCGTTCATGAGGGCGACGCGGTACTGGCCGTCGAGCATGAGCAGCCCTTCGCGGACGGCGTGCAGGGCGGCCTGGTGATAGTCGTGCATGGCGCTCAGCTCGCCGGCGTTCATGCCGTGGGTGTGGCGGCGCAGGCGCGCGTTGATGACGTACGTACCGATGCCGCCCAGTGCGAGGGCGCCGCCGGCCACGCCGAGGAGGGCGGTGACCTGTTCCTGTACGCGCTTGCTGATGACCTCGATCTTGATGCCGGCGCTCACCAGGCCGATGATCTGATCGTCGGACCGCGAGCTCTCGGCGGAGTCGCTGGCCCAGATCGGCGTCACCGCCCGGACCGACTCCCCCAGCGTCCCCGTGTACTTCTCCGTGAACGACTGCCCCTTCAGCGCCCGCTCGATGTGCCCCAGGAACTTCTGCCCGATCTGCGTCCGGTCCGGGTGCGTCCACCGGATCCCCCGCGGGTTCATGATCGTGACGAAGTCGACCTCGGTGTCCTTCATGACCTTGAGCGCGTACGGCTGGAGCCGGGCCGAGGGATCCCCCGCCGTGATCGCCTCCCGCACCGACGGTGAATCGGCCACCGACCGCGCGACGGCCATCGCCTGCCGGCGCGCCGCGTCCTCCGCCTGCCGCTCGTCGCTGATGTAGCTGAACAGCGCGTACCCGGCCACGACCACCGCTATCAGCACCGCCTGCATACCGAAGAGCTGGCCTGCGAGGCTGCGGGGGCGGGGGACGCGGAGGTGCATGTGGCCAGTCTGCCTTCCGTCCGTGGCGTGAACTAAATGAACGGAAGGGTGACCGCCCTCACAGGGCGGGAGATAGTCACCGCATTCCCTTATCTCCCCGGGCCGTGAGCCGCACGCCGGTGTGATGCCGACGAAGACGTCAAGGAGGGCAGCCGTGGCCGCCAGCACCCCCGATACGGCACCTGCCGCTCCCGCTGTGAAGCGGGACCGCACCCACTATCTCTACATCGCCGTGATCGCGGCGGTGGCCCTCGGTATCGCCGTCGGTCTGATCGCCCCCGACTTCGCCGTCGAGCTGAAGCCGATCGGGACCGGATTCGTCAACCTGATCAAGATGATGATCTCGCCGATCATCTTCTGCACGATCGTGCTCGGCATCGGGTCCGTCCGCAAGGCCGCCAAGGTCGGCGCGGTCGGCGGGATCGCGCTCGGCTACTTCGTGGTCATGTCGTTCGCCGCGCTGGCCATCGGCCTGGTCGTCGGGAACATCCTGGAGCCCGGCAGCGGTCTGCACATCACCGAGGCGGTCCGGGAGTCCGGTCAGTCGCAGGTGGCCGCGGAGTCCAAGGACACCACCGAGTTCCTCCTCGGGATCATCCCCAAGACGATCGTCTCCGCGTTCACCGAGGGCGAGGTCCTCCAGACCCTGTTCGTCGCCCTTCTGTGCGGTTTCGCGCTCCAGGCGATGGGGAAGGCCGGTCAGCCGGTCCTGCGCGGTGTCGAGCACATCCAGCGCCTCGTCTTCCGCGTCCTCGCGATGATCATGTGGGCCGCCCCGGTCGGCGCGTTCGGCGCGATGGCCGCCGTCACCGGTTCGGCCGGCGTGGACGCGCTGAAGAGCCTCGCCGTCCTGATGGTCGGCTTCTACATCACCTGCTTCCTCTTCGTCTTCGTGGTCCTCGGTACGATCCTGAAGATCGTCACCGGCCTGAACATCTTCACCCTGTTCAAGTACCTGGGCCGCGAGTTCCTGCTGATCCTGTCCACCTCCTCCTCCGAGTCGGCGCTGCCGCGGCTCATCGCGAAGATGGAGCACCTGGGTGTCAGCAAGCCGGTCGTCGGCATCACCGTTCCGACCGGTTACTCCTTCAACCTCGACGGCACCATGATCTACATGACCATGGCGTCCCTGTTCATCGCCGACGCCATGGGTACGCCGATGGCCGTCAGCGAGCAGATCCCGCTGCTGCTCTTCCTGTTCGTCGCCTCCAAGGGCGCGGCGGGTGTCACCGGCGCCGGTCTCGCGACCCTCGCGGGCGGTCTCCAGTCCCACAAGCCGGCGCTGGTCGACGGCATGGGCCTGATCGTCGGCATCGACCGCTTCATGAGCGAGGCCCGCGCCCTCACGAACTTCGCGGGCAACGCCGTCGCCACGGTCCTGATCGGCACCTGGACCAAGGAGATCGACAAGGAGCGCGTCCAGCAGGTCCTCGCGGGCGAGCTTCCCTTCGACGAGAAGACGCTCCTCGACGAGCACGCCTCGGTCGTCCCGGACGACGACGAGACGGACGAGCAGCCGGCGTCCGGCGAGAAGGAACTCGCCAAGGCGTGAACGCCCGCTCCTGAGGCAGGGGCATGAACCCCGCCTCCGAGAACTCCGGGTGTCCGGCCCCGCCTGAACCGGGGCCGGACACCCGGTAGCTGGAACACAGAAACCCCGGACCACTCAGGTCCGGGGTTTCTGTATGCGGTTGCTGTCCCGTTACTGCGCCTGTGCGGCCTTCTGCCGGGTTCACCCGAGTGGAAGACGTAGAGCGACGGGCACCTCGACGCGGGCGAGGTCACGCAGGCCGCCGCCCGCGCGTCGCGTTCGTTCTCACGTCAAGTTCTCACCTCGTACCGCTACCGTGCCGCTCCGTAATCAATCGGAGCGTATGGAGGCACGGGGGATGAAGGTCGACTGGGACAGGCGGACGTGTGCGCGGAAGGGGCATGTGACGTATGCGCCTAGCGAGGGGCTGTTCGCGGAGCGGTTGCATGCGGTGACCGCGCTCGGGGACGCGTGGCGGTGTCTGCGGTGCGGGGACTTCGCGTTGGGGGAGCCGCAGGGGCGGGGGCCGGCGGTGGAGGCGCCGCTCGTGGCGCGGGGGAAGGTGCTGCGGGATCTGTTCATTCTGCGGTTTCTCGCCGTGGAGCGGGCCGTGCGGGGGGTGTTCATCGTGCTGGTCGCCGTCGCCGTGTGGAAGTTCAGCAACAGCCAGGACTCCGTGCGGCGGCTGTTCGACGAGTATCTCGACGTCTTCCGGCCCGTCTTCCGGCACTTCCACTACGACCTCGACCACTCCCCGGTCGTCGGCTCCGTCCAGAAGGTGTTCGGGTACAAGCACGGCACCCTCGTCCTCGTCGCCGTTCTTCTGCTCGTCTACGCGCTGATCGAACTCGTCGAGGCGGTCGGGCTCTGGTACGCGAAGCGGTGGGCGGAGTACCTGACGGTGGTGGCGACGGCCGCGTTCCTGCCGCTGGAGATCTATGAACTCACCGAGCGCGTCAGTGGGTTGAAGATCGCGACGCTGGTGCTGAACCTGCTGGCGGTGCTGTACATCGCCGTCGCGAAGAGGCTGTTCGGGCTGCGCGGCGGGCGCAAGGCGTTCGAGGAGGAGCGGCAGAGCGCGTCGCTGCTGGAGGTGGAGGAGTCGGCGGGGGTGGTGGCGTAGGAGGGGACCGCGTACGGCGCCGTGGGTCGTGTGATCGTGCGCGACAAACCCGGCGACGCGGGCGATCATCCCCGGAATACTGGTCGCCCGTGACTCCTCCGCCCCGTGAACGGGGTGGCTTCTCGCTATGCCGGTTGGGCGTTGCGACGGACCAGCCCGGCCCGTAGAACGTTCAGGGCGCCCACTGTGTCCGCGTGCGCGGTGTGGCCGCACGCCTGGCAGTGGAACTTCTCCTGTGTGGGCCGGTTCTCCTTGGCGGTGTGCCCGCATTCGGGGCACTGCCGTGAGGTGTTGCGGGGGTCCACGGCGATCACTTCCCGTCCGGCGCTTTCAGCCTTGGCGTGCAGGATCGTCAGGAACACCCCCCATCCGGCATCGTTGATCGACTTGTTGAGCCCGGCTTTTGCGGCGGCCCCGTTGGGCAGGAAGCTTCCCGGCTTGTCGGGGTCGGGTTTCGGCGCGGGGGCCCGGCTCATGTTGCGGATCTTGAGGTCTTCGTGCGCGATGAAGTCGTGTGCGCGGACCAGGCCGAGCGCGGTCTTGTGCGCGTGGTCGAGCCGCTGGCGGCGGACTTTGCCGTGTAGCTGGGCGACCTTCTCCACGGCGCGCTGATGGTTGGCAGTGCGGTCCTTCGGCTTGCGGCGGGGAAACCGGGACAGTGCCTGCTGCGCTGCTTCGAGTTTCGCGGCGGCTCTACGCCCGTGGCGCGGGTTGGGCACGAAGGCGCCGTTCGAGTCGGCGAGGAAGTTCGCCAGGCCCATGTCGATGCCAATCACACTGCCGGTCGTGGGCAGAGGCTCGGGCTGTTCCCGCTCGGCGGTCAGCACGACGAACCACTTACGTCCCTCACGTTTGACGCTGACGGTCTTGACTTTGCCGGCCATGGCGCGGTGCTGGTTGACCTTCACGTGGCCAACGCCCTGGAAACGAACGCGGGTCACGGGGTCGTGCGGGGTGGAGTCCCACCGGCAGCCGTCCCCGTCCTTGGGGAACTCCACCGTGTCGAACCAGCTCCCCCCGCGAAAGCGCGGATAGCCGGGCGTCTCGCCGGCCTTGATCCGGCGGAAGAACGCGGCGAACGCCTTGTCGAGACGCCGCAAGGTGGCCTGCTGGGAGGAGAACGACCAGCGGCCCTGACGCTCCGGGTCGAACGCCCGGATCTCCTTGAGCTGTGCGGACTGCATCCCGTACTTGATGCTCGTCTTCGAGCTGTGCCGGTAGGCGTCGCGGCGTTCCTGTAACGCCCCGTTGTAGAGCGAGCAGTGATCGGCCAGCATCGCGGTCAGCGCGGCGGCCTGGCCCACTGTGGGCCGCATGAGGAACTTGTACGCACGGATCATCCGGCCCACCCCCTTCCGGTCGAGTTCGCTTGATCATACTACGCTTGGTCTATGTCACCACGCTGGGAATCAGACCCCGATATCCGCCGGGGCCGTCACGTCATCTACCATCTCCACGCGCATCTGGTCTTCGTCACCAAATACCGGCGCGGTGTCTTCACCGACGACATGCTGACCCGCTGCGAAGAGGTCATGCGCGACGTATGCGCGGGCTTCGAGGCAGAGCTTCGGGAGTTCAACGGCGAGGCCGACCACGTACACCTGCTGGTGCACTACCCGCCGAAGGTCGCCCTGTCCAAGCTGGTCAACAGCTTGAAGGGCGTCAGCTCCCGCTACCTGCGGCAGGAGTACACGGACACGATGAACCAGGCGATCACTCACGGCCACCTGTGGGCCCCCTCGTACTTCGCCGGTTCCTGCGGCGGCGCGCCGATCCAGATCGTCAAGGACTACATCGAGAACCAGAAGCGACCCAACTGACCGTCACCACAGAAACGCAGAGAACTCCGGCGCTCCGCGCCTCCGGGCCAGGGATCGCATTCCCTCCCGGCGTAAACGCCGGGATTCCCTGCGAAGATCAAAGGATGGATGAGGTCGAAGTCGTCGTCGCCCATTCCGAGCGCGTGACGCTGCGCGTCGGCGACGTGTTCCTGAAGGTGGACGCCGATCCGGCGCGCATCGACGCCGAGGCCGAGGCGATGGCCCGGGCGCCGGTCCCGACCCCGGAGGTCCTGTGGCGCAAGCCGTCCGTGCTCGCGCTCGCGGCGCTTCCGGGGGCGACGCTCGGGCGCCTCGGCGGGCCGTCGACCGGCTCGCCGGCGGCGTGGGCCGCGGCGGGCGCAGCCATCCGCAAGCTGCACGACGCGCCGCTGCCGCCCCGGACGGGCCAGGCCGGCCGGAGCATCCCCGCGCTGACGGCGGAACTCGACGGCGAGTGCGAGCGGCTCGTGGCGGACGGCGTCCTGCCCGCGGACCTGGTCGCCCGCAACCGCCAGGTCGCCGAGGCCGCGCTGAGGCCGTGGACCGAGGCGTTCACGCACGGCGACCTCCAGATCGCGCACGTCTTCCTCGACGGCGACGAGGTCACGGGCATCATCGACTGGTCCGAGGCGGGCCGGGGCGATGCCCTGTACGACCTCGCTACCTTCACCCTCGGGCACGAGGAGCGCCTCGGCGACGTCCTCGCCGGTTACGGCGCCGACGTCGACCTCGACGTGATCCGCGCGTGGTGGTCGCTGCGGAGCCTGCTGGTGGTCCGCTGGCTGGCCGGGCACGGCTTCGACCCGTTCGCGCCGGGCTGCGAGGTCGACGTGCTGAGATCCCGGATGTGAGGCGGCCCGGCTGTCAGGAGTCGTGCGGGGCGAGGACGCAGAACTCGTGGCCGTCCGGGTCGGTCAGCACGACCCACGGGACGTCGTCGCCCTGGTCGATGCCGACGGGCTTCGCGCCGAGTTGCTTGAGGTGGGACACCGACTCCGCCTGGTGGCCGGGGGAGTCGGTGGCGAGGTCGAGGTGAAGCCGGTTCTTCACCGGCGTCCTGGCGTCCGGCACGGGGACGACGTCGATACCGACGAGGACCGGGTCCGGCCACCGGAGTCCGCCGGAGGGCCCGGCGTACGTGGTCACACCGGGGCTGTACGCACTCCACCCCAGCGCCTCCGCCCAGAACCGCCCGACCGCCGGGGCGTCGAGGGCCTTGACGGTCACGTGAACGGGTCGCAGAGCCATACGGACGATCCTAGGCGGGCCCTCTTCAACGCCCTTCTCCCAGCGCTTCGCCCCCCGCCCCTCAACCCCCTTGCCTTGACGCCCACGTCAACCTCTACGTTCGTGGACATGCGCATCGGCGAGCTGGCCGCCCGCACGGGCACCACGACACGGACACTCCGCTACTACGAGGCACGCGGGCTGCTCTTTGCGCGCCGCGACCCCCACGGCCACCGCGCCTACGACGAGAACGACGTACGCCTGCTCGAACAGATCCGCACGCTGCGGGACTTCGGGTTCGGGCTGGAGGAGACGCGGCCGTTCGTCGAGTGCCTGCGGGCGGGACACCCGGAGGGGGACGCGTGTCCGGCGTCGCTGGCCGTCTACCGGCGGAAGCTGGACGAACTCGACGGGCTCATCGAGGAGTTGACGGCGGTCCGGAAGAAGGTCGCCGGACAGCTCGCGCGCGCCGAGGAGGCGAAGAACGCGCTGGCCGCCGGAGAAAGGGATCCAGAATGCGAACTGGGAGGCACACCATGGTGACCGACGTGACGGACGGGAATTTCGAGGACGAGGTGATCCGGTCCGAGCTGCCGGTGCTGGTGGAGTTCACGGCCGGCTGGTGTCCGCCGTGCCACCAGATGAAACCGGTACTGAAGGCGCTGGCGGAGGAGGAGGGCGAGCGCCTCAAGGTCGTACAGCTCGACGTGGATTCCAACCCGCTGACGACGCAGGCGTACCGAGTCCTCTCCATGCCCACATTCATCGTCTTCCGGGACGGTGAACCGGTGAAGGCGATGGTCGGGGCACGGGCCAAGAGGAAGCTGCTCGCGGAGCTGGCGGAGGTCCTTCCGCTCAGGAACGCATAAAGACCGAACGCGGAAACCCCCGAGCGATTGCGCTCGGGGGTTTCCGCTGCGTATATTCAATGATTCGTGACTTCCTTCACGGAAATCACAGAAGAAGCTCGATGAGCACAGTATATCCGGCCGGGAGTGGAATTGTCAAACACCGACTTTCAAGACGGTGAAATGCGTGCGGAACAGGAATTCATCGACGAGATGTACGTACGGGTCGACGCCCTGCGCGGCGACACCGAGACCTCCGTCACGGCGGCCCTCGCCCAGGGCAACACCCCGATGCAGGCGAGGCTGGAGCGGGACATCCTGGTCGCCGAGCGCTCGGGCCTGCTCGCCGCGCTGAACGCGGTCGACGGCTCGCTGTGCTTCGGCCGGATCGACCTCTCCCGGGGCGACGTCCACCACATCGGCCGGATCGGGCTGCGCCTGGACGACGCCGAACGCACCCCCGTCCTCGTCGACTGGCGCGCCGACGTCGCCCGCCCCTTCTACCTCGCCACCGGCCACACCCCGATGGGCCTGCGCCGACGGCGGCACATCACCACCGACGGCCGTACGGTGACCGCGCTGCACGACGAGATCCTCGACCTCGGCGACCACGAGCGCACCGGCCACGAGGACCCGACCGGCGACGCCGTCCTCCTCGCGGCGCTCGGCGCGGCCCGCACCGGCCGCATGAACGACATCGTGCAGACCATCCAGGCCGAACAGGACGAGATCATCCGCGCCCCGCACAAGGGCGTCCTGGTCGTCGAGGGCGGCCCCGGCACCGGCAAGACCGCCGTCGCCCTGCACCGCGCGGCCTATCTCCTGTACGAGCACCGGGAGTTGCTCGCCAAGCGGGCCGTCCTCATCGTCGGCCCCAACCCCGCCTTCCTCGGCTACATCGGCGAGGTCCTGCCCGCCCTCGGCGAGACCGGCGTACTCCTCGCGACGGTCGGCGAGCTGTACCCCGGCGTGAGGGCGACGGCCACGGACACCCCCGAAGCGGCTGCGGTGAAGGGGAGTGCGGCCATGGCCGACGTCCTCGCCGCCGTCGTCCGCGACCGGCAGGCGCTCCCCGACCCGGTGATCGCCGTCGTCCACGACCGCGAAGTCCTCATGCTGGACGACGGGTTGGTGAAGGTCGCCCGCGAACGCACCCGCGCCGCACGGCTGCCGCACAACATGGCCCGCGAGCACTTCGAGGGCCACATCCTCAACACGCTGACCGAGATGTACGCCGAACGCGTCGGCACCGACCCGTACGACGGGAGCAGCCTCCTCGACGCCAGCGACGTCACGCAGATCCGCGACGAACTCGCCGAGAACCCCGAAGTCTGGTCCGCCATCGAGCGGTTGTGGCCCCTGCTCACCCCGCGCCGGGTCCTGGCCGACTTCCTCGCCGAACCCGACGCGTACGTCACCGACGAGGAGGCCGACGCCGTACGCCGCCCCGTCACCCGGGCGTGGTCGGTCGCGGACGTCCCCCTGCTCGACGAACTCGCCGAGCTCCTCGGCGTGGACGAACGCCGGGCGCGGCAGCTGGCCGAGAAGGAGCGGGCGGAGCAAGTCACGTACGCACAAGGCGTGCTGGACGTCTCGTACGCGTCCCGGACCTACGAGTTCGAGGACAAGGACGAGGAGGACTCCGAGGTGCTGTCGGCGCACGACATCATCGACGCCGAGCGGTTCGCCGAGCGGCAGGAGGAGGAGGACTTCCGCAGCGCCGCCGAGCGCGCGGCGGCCGACCGGACCTGGGCGTTCGGGCACATCATCGTCGACGAGGCGCAGGAACTCTCCCCGATGGCCTGGCGGTTGCTCATGCGGCGCAGCCCGACCCGGTCGATGACCCTGGTCGGCGACCCCGCGCAGACCGCCGAGGCGGCCGGCGTCGGCTCCTGGCAGGGCATCCTCGGACCGTACGTCGAGGACCGCTGGGAACACGCCCGGCTCGGCGTCAACTACCGTACGCCCGCCGAGATCATGGACGTCGCCGCAGCCGTCGTGCGCGCCGAACGCCCCGGCTTCGAACCGCCGAAGTCCGTACGGGCGACGGGAGTTCGGCCCTGGTCGTGGCGCGCGGACGACCTGCCGGCGGTGGTGGACAAGGCCGTTGCCGAACTCACCCCGGAAGAAGGCAGGCTGGCGGTGATCGCGCCGCGCGCCCTGCACCCGGCGATCGCCGCACGGCTCGACGGGGTGAGCGCCGGAGAGGAGCCCGGCCTCACCCGGACCGTCGTCCTGCTCGACCCCCGGCAGTCCAAGGGCCTCGAATTCGACTCCGTCCTCGTCGTCGAACCCGGCGCGTACGGCACGAGCGACCTGTACGTGGCCCTCACCCGGGCCACCCAACGGCTCGGCGTGGTCCATACCGAAGAGCTGTCGGGGGCGCTCGCGCAGACGCTCGCGCCGCGAAGGATCACGCCGGCGTAACAGTTCCTGCGAGCGTCACTGCGCGTGCATGGCCGGTGCGGTAAGCGTGTGCACTATGAACACCCCTGCGCACCCCACCCCACCGGCCGACCGCCCCACCCTCGACTCCCTGCCCGTCGAGCCGCTGCTCACCGCCGAGTTCGACGCCGACCCCGGCGCCGTCTACACCCGGCTGCGCGGCACGTACGGCTCCGTCGCGCCCGTCGGACTGATGGGGGTGCCGGTGTGGCTCGTCCTGGACTACCGGGACGTCCTGGAGGTGCTGCGCAACGAGAACCAGTGGCGGCGCGACGTCCGCTACTGGCGCGCCCGCGCGCACGGTGAACTCCCGCCGGACTGGCCCCTGTTGGCCGGGTACGAGGTGCGGCAGACCATGTTCGTGGACGACGAGGAGCATCAGACGGCCCGCCGTGTCCTGCACACCGCCCTCGGCCCCTTCCACAACGCGCGCAGCCCCGAGGGCTGGGAACTGCGCTCGGCGGTCGCCAAGTACGCCGACGAACTCGTCGCGACCCTCGCCGCCGAGTCCGGCCCCGCCGGGCACGTCGACCTCGGGGCGCAGTACACCCGGCCGCTGCTCCTCATGGTCACCACCAAGCTGTTCGGCTGCCCCGTCGACCTCGGCGACGAACTCGTCATGGACCTCTGGCGGATGCTCGACGGCGGACCCGACGCCGGGGTCGCCACCGCGCGGGCACTCGGCGCGTTCACCCGGCTCGCCGCGCACCGCAGGGCCCGGCCGGGGGACGATCTGACCTCCTATCTCCTGCTCGCCGACCCGGAGTTGAGCGACGAGCAGCTCGGGCGGGAGCTGTTCATGCACGCGGTGTACCTGAACGACATCACCGGGAACATGGTCCTCAACACGCTCCTTGAGGTGCTGCGCGGCAACGCGACCGTCCGACGGAGCCTGTCCGCCGGGCAGTTGGGGGAGACCGTGAACCGGGCGGCCCTCGCCAATCCGCCGGTCGCCAACATGTGCTTCCGGTTCGCGGCGCGGGACATGGGACTCGGGAGCTACCTGATCAGGGCCGGGGACGTGGTGTGTCCCTCGGCCGCCGCCGCGCACCAGGATCTGCTGGAGATCGGGGCCTCGCACATGGTGGGGTCGACCGTCTCCACCCGGGCGCACCTCGGGTGGGGGGCCGGGTCCCACCAATGCCCCACCGCCGCGCGGGAGTTGGGGATGCTGATCGTCACCACGGCCGTCGGCAAGCTCTTCGACCACTTCGCCACGGTCGAACTCGCCCTCCCGCACGACCAGTTGCCCTGGCGCTCGGGCGCGGTCGTGCGGGGGCTGCGGGTGCTGCCGGTGCGGTACGAGTTGGCGCCGGGGACGCTGCCTCGGCGGGTGGAGCCGGTACGGGAGGCCGGGGGCGAGGGGAAGGGGCTGCTGGGGGCGTTGCGGCGGATGATGTCCGGGGCGAAGAAGGAGGGGTAGGGGTAGGGGGAGGGGAGTTGGGGGCGCCGGCCCTTCAGAACCGGCCCTTCAGCACCGGCCCTTTATGCCGGGCGCAGCCAGATCGTCGCCAGCGGGGGCAGGGTCAGCGTGAGAGACGCCTCGCGGCCGTGCCACGGTGTCGACTCCGGCTTCAGGGCATCCGGATGCGTGATCCCGCTGCCGCCGTACAACACCGCGTCCGTGTTGAGGAGTTCGTGCCAGGCCGGGATCTCGCCGGGGACGCCCACGCGGTAGTCGTGGCGGACCGTGGGGGAGAGGTGGGTGATCGCGAGCAGCGGGGTGCCGTCGGCCGACCTGCGCAGGAACGCGAACACGTTGTCGTCCGCCGCGTCGCCGGCCAGCCACTCGAAGCCGTCCGGCGTCGTGTCGCGCTGCCAGAGCGAAGGGTGGGTACGGTACGCCGAGTTGAGGTCGCGGACCAGGTCCCGGACGCCCCGGTGGTCGGCCTCCGCGCCGTACGCGGGGTCCAGCAGCCACCAGTCCGGGCCGTGCGCCTCCGACCACTCCGCGCCCTGCGCGAACTCCTGGCCCATGAAAAGGAGTTGCTTGCCGGGGTGGGACCACATGAAGGCGAGGTAGGCACGGAGGTTCGCCCGCTGCTGCCACCAGTCGCCCGGCATCTTCGACACCAACGAGCCCTTGCCGTGCACGACTTCGTCGTGGGAGATCGGCAGCACGTAGTTCTCGCTGTACGCGTAGACCATCGAGAACGTCATCTCGCCGTGGTGGTAGGCGCGGTGGACCGGGTCGTGCGCCATGTAGCCCAGCGAGTCGTGCATCCAGCCCATGTTCCACTTCAGGCCGAAGCCGAGGCCCCCGGAGTCCGTCGCCCGGGTCACGCCGTCCCAGGCCGTGGACTCCTCGGCGACCGTCACGACACCCGGACAGCGCCGGTACACCGTCGCGTTCATCTCCTGGAGGAAGGCCACCGCGTCCAGGTTCTCCCGGCCGCCGTACGCGTTCGGCGACCACTGGCCCGGCTCGCGCGAATAGTCCAGGTACAGCATCGAGGCGACCGCGTCCACGCGCAGCCCGTCGATGTGGAACTCCTCGCACCAGTAGACGGCGTTCGCCACCAGGAAGTTGCGCACCTCGCGGCGCCCGTAGTCGAACTCCAGCGTCCCCCAGTCGGGATGCGCGGCGCGCTGCGGGTCCTCGTGCTCGTACAGGGTGCGTCCGTCGAACTCGGCCAACGCCCAGTCGTCGCGCGGGAAATGGGCGGGGACCCAGTCCATCAGGACGCCGATCCCGGCGCGGTGCAGGGCGTCCACGAGGTGCCGGAAGTCGTCCGGGGTGCCCAGCCGGGCGGTGGGGGCGTAGAAGCCGGTGACCTGGTAGCCCCAGGAGCCGCCGAAGGGGTGCTCGGCGACGGGCAGGAACTCCACATGGGTGAAGCCCAAGTCGTTGATGTAAGAGGGGAGTTGGTCAGCGAGTTGACGGTACGTCAGGCCCGGCCGCCAGGACGGGAGG
Source organism: Streptomyces saintjeani (assembly GCF_055409605.1). NCBI lineage: Bacteria > Bacillati > Actinomycetota > Actinomycetes > Kitasatosporales > Streptomycetaceae > Streptomyces > Streptomyces saintjeani. Next base: position 6,537,166 of record NZ_CP189624.1, read on the forward strand.
TGGACCTCGTACACCGAGAACGGGGCCTCGTGGACCGGGGTTTCGGCGCGTTGGGCCATCCACTCCGTGTCGCCCCACGCGTAGTGCGAGGCCGTGACGACCGACGCCGTCTCCGGCGGGGTCTGCGTACGGCGGGCCATCGGGTCGGCGCGCAGGGTCTTCGAGCCGTCGGGGCGGGTGACCTCGAACTTGTACAGCTCGCCCTCGCCGATGCCGGGGACGAAGAGCTCCCAGACGCCGGTGGAGCCCAGCGAGCGCATCGGGAAGCCGGTGCCGTCCCAGAAGTTGAAGGTTCCGGCGATGCGGACGCCGCGCGCGTTCGGGGCCCACACCGCGAACCGGGTGCCGAGCACGCCGTCGTGCGTCGTGGGGTGCGCGCCGAGCGCCGTCCAGAGCTGCTCGTGGCGGCCCTCGCCGATCAGGTGCAGGTCGAGGTCGCCGAGGGTGGGCAGGAAGCGGTACGCGTCGTGGGTGTCGTGCGTGGTGCCGTCGTACTCGACCAGCAGGCGGTACGCGGTGGTCGCGGGGCTCGGCAGCAGCACCGAGAAGAAGCCGCTGCCGTCGTCCTCCAGGGGGTGGCGCAGGCCGTCCGCCGTCACGGCGGTGACCGCGCGGGCGTACGGGCGGAAGGCGCGCAGGGCCGTCTCGCCGGTGGGGGTGGGGTGCGGGCCCAGGACCGAGTGGGGGTCGTGGTGGGTGCCGGTGAGGAGACGGTCCTGGTCGGGGCGGGGGACGGCGGGATCGAAGAGGGGGGCGGGTACGGGGGTCGGCTGCGGGGGAGTCTCCGCGCTCCCGCGTGCCGGACGGCCGGACGCCGTCTTCTTCGGCGCCGGCTTTTTCGCAACCGCCTTCTTCGCGGCGGCAGCCGCCTTCTTCTTCGGGTTCGGCGCACCGGACGTCACGGGCGGGGCCTCCTGGGGAGTCGAGGTGGATCAGGTGAGTTCGTGCGCGGCGAGCCGCCGGATCGCGGAGAGGGGTACGGGGAGCCAGTCGGGCCGGTGCCGGGCCTCGTACACGACCTCGTAGATCGCCTTGTCGGTCTCGTACGCCCGCAGTAGTACGGGGTCGGTACGCGGGTCCACCCCCGTTACCTCCGCGTACCCCGAGCAGTACGCCGCCCGGCAGGCCGCCGCCCACTGCGGTACGGGGGGTTCCGCCGAGTGCGCGGCATAGTCGAACGACCGCAGCATCCCGGCGACGTCCCGGACCGCCGGCTGCGGCATCCGCCGCTCGGCGAGGGGACGAGAGGGCTCCCCCTCGAAGTCGATGAGCAGCCATGTCCCGGCGGGCGTCCGCAGACACTGCCCCAGGTGCAGGTCACCGTGTATCCGCTGGGCCACCCAGGTGTGCCCCTCGGCGGCCAGCTCCGCGAGCGCCCCGAACGCCGTCCGCAACCCCGTCTCGTACGGCCGCAGCGACGGCACCGCCCGCACGGCGGCCTCCAGCCGCGTGACCATCCCGGCGACGAGCGGCTCCAGTTGGGCGTGCCCGAGGGTGACGGTGGGCAGCGCGCGGGCGAGGGCCTGGTGGACCTCGGCGGTGGCACGCCCGAGGGCGCGGGCGTCTTCGACGAAGGGGACGGGACGGGACCTGTGGGGGACGGGTACGACGTCGGCGAGCGAACCGGCGTCCGCCTCGCCCCCGTCGTACCCCCCGCCGTCATACCCCCCTGCCTCGAACTCCCCCGGTTCCTTCCCCACCCCCTGCAACGCCAGCTCCCACCCGTCCACCGCACCGGCGACATACTTCTGAGCCACTCCGAGCAGCCACGCCTCTCCACCCACCTCGGCCCCGATCCATCCGACAGGGTCAGGCACCCGGTCGCAGCCCTCCCGGGTGAGGGCGAGGGGGAGTTCCAGGTCGGGGTTGACGCCGGGGAGGACCCGGCGCAGGAGTTTCAGGATGAACGTATCTCCATAGGTCACCGAGGAGTTGGACTGTTCGGCGGTGATCAGGCGGGGGACCAGGTCGGGCTGGATCTCGGTGCCGGGGGCGCGGGAGAAGCGCAGGGCGCCCACCCGGGCCTCCGAACGGATCGCTTCGAGGAGGACCTCGGCGGGCCAGGGGTCGTGGAGGGCGTCGTAGTACGTGCGGCCGTCGAGTTCGCCGATGCGGGCGCCCGCCAGGTGGGGCGGGAGGGTCTCGCGTCCGGCGATGAGGAGCTGGTAGCAGTCGCCGGGGTCCGCGCCCTGCTCGGCGTGGGTGAGGACGTGGTGGAGGGACAGCCGTCCCCCGGGCGGCAGGAGCTCTGTCACGGCAACCGGGGTGAAACCGGTTACCGGGAGCCCCTTCCCGGCGAACCACCGCTGCCGGGGCAGCCATTCGCGCAGCAGGGGGGCCAGCGACGTGAGCAGGTCGGGGCCGGGACGCAGAGCCGTGTCCGCCATGACGTCGTCCTTTCCCCGGGGACCTGAACGGGCCGTGAGGGGTAGGGGTTTAGTGATGCGTGCCCCGGGCGGGGCGGGGGAAACCGCCCCGCCCGGACCTTCTATGCCGGGTTCGCCCGCAGCCGGAACCAGTAGAAGCCGTGCCCCGCCAGGGTGAGCAGGTACGGGAGTTCACCGACCGCCGGGAAGCGGACCCCGCCGAACAGCTCCACCGGATGGCGTCCGTTGAAGCGGCTGAGGTCCAGCTCGGTGGGCTGGGCGAAGCGGGAGAAGTTGTGGACGCACAGGACGAGGTCGTCCTCGTACTCCCGCAGGAAGGCCAGCACCGCCGCGTTGCTGGACGGGAGTTCGGTGAACGAGCCCAGTCCGAACGCCGGGTTCTGCTTGCGGATCTCGATCATCCGGCGCGTCCAGTGCAGCAGCGACGACGGCGACGACATCGACGCCTCGACGTTGGTGACCTGGTAGCCGTAGACCGGGTCCATGATCGTGGGGAGGTAGAGCCGCCCCGGATCGCAGGACGAGAAACCGGCGTTGCGGTCCGGCGTCCACTGCATCGGCGTCCGCACCGCGTCCCGGTCGCCGAGCCAGATGTTGTCGCCCATGCCGATCTCGTCGCCGTAGTAGAGGATCGGCGAGCCGGGCAGGGACAGCAACAGGGCGGTGAACAGCTCGATCTGGTTGCGGTCGTTGTCGAGCAGCGGTGAAAGCCTGCGCCGGATACCGATGTTGGCGCGCATCCGCGGATCTTTCGCGTACTCCGCGTACATGTAGTCGCGTTCCTCGTCGGTGACCATCTCCAGCGTCAACTCGTCGTGGTTGCGCAGGAAGATGCCCCACTGGCAGTTCGACGGGATCGCCGGTGTCTTGGAGAGGATCTCGGAGACGGGGTAGCGCGACTCGCGCCGTACGGCCATGAAGATGCGCGGCATGACCGGGAAGTGGAACGCCATGTGGCACTCGTCGCCGCCGGAGGAGTAGTCGCCGAAGTAGTCGACGACGTCCTCCGGCCACTGGTTGGCCTCGGCGAGCAGGACCGTGTCCGGGTACTGCGCGTCGATCTCCTTGCGGACCCGCTTGAGGAACTCGTGGGTTGCAGGAAGGTTTTCGCAGTTCGTTCCTTCGGCCGCGTACAGATACGGCACGGCGTCGAGGCGGAAGCCGTCGATGCCGAGGTCCAGCCAGAACTTCAGCGCCGAGATCATCTCGTCCTGCACGGCCGGGTTCTCGTAGTTGAGGTCCGGCTGGTGGGAGAAGAACCGGTGGAAGAAGTACTGCTTGCGGACGGGGTCGAAGGTCCAGTTGGAGACCTCGGTGTCGACGAAGATGATCCGCGCCTCGTCGTACTGCTTGTCGTCGTCGGCCCACATGTAGTAGTCGCCGTACGGGCCTTCGGGGTCCTTGCGGGACTCCTGGAACCACGGGTGCTGGTCGCTCGTGTGGTTCATGACGAAGTCGATGACACAGCGCATCCCGCGCTGGTGGGCGGCGTCCACGAACTCCACGAAGTCGGCGAGGTCACCGAACTCCGGGAGCACCGACGTGTAGTCGGCGACGTCGTAACCGCCGTCCTTCAGCGGCGACTTGAAGAAGGGCGGCAGCCAGAGGCAGTCGACCCCCAGCCACTGGAGGTAGTCGAGTCTGGCCGTCAGACCCTTCAGGTCGCCGACGCCGTCGCCGTTGGAGTCCTGGAAGGAGCGCACCAGCACTTCGTAGAACACGGCGCGTTTGAACCACTCGGGGTCGCGGTCCTTGGCCGGGGTGTCCTCGAAGGTGTCCTGTACGGGCTCGTTGACCATCATCGTGTGGCTGACCCTCCGATCTGCGGGTGGGACGGTCGCAGGACCGTCAGCACGTGCGCGGGACGCGAACCCGGTTCCAGCCGCACGTAGTTGGCCCTGCCCCAGTCATAGGTCTCGCCGGTCAGCTCGTCGCGCACCGGCACCGACTCGTGCCAGTCCAGGCCGAGTTGCGGCATGTCCAACGAGACCGTGGCCTCCTGGGTGTGGTGGGGGTCGAGATTGACGATCGTCACGACCGTGTTCGACCCGGACGTCTTCGAGTAGGCGATCACCGCGTCCTTGTCCGCGTGATGGAAGTGCAGGTTCCTGAGCTGCCGCAGCGCCGGACTGGACCGGCGCACCTCGTTCAGGCGCGTGATCAGCGGCGCGATACCGGGCGCCGACGCCCAGTCCCTGGCCCGGAGCTGGTACTTCTCCGAGTCGTGGTACTCCTCGCTGCCCGCGCGCAGCGGCGTGTTCTCGCACAGTTCGTACCCGCTGTAGATCCCCCACGACGGCGACAGCGTCGCGGCCAGCACCGCGCGTACCTCGAACGCCGGACGGCCGCCGTGCTGGAGGTACTCGTGCAGGATGTCCGGGGTGTTCGCGAAGAAGTTCGGCCGCATCGAGGCGGCCGTCTCCTTGGACAACTCCGTGAGGTACTCGGTGAGTTCGTCCTTCGTGGTGCGCCAGGTGAAGTACGTGTACGACTGCTGGAAGCCGATCTCGCCGAGCGTGCGCATCATCGCGGGACGCGTGAACGCCTCCGCGAGGAAGACGACGTCCGGATCGGTGCGGCCGATCTCGCCGAGGACCCGCTCCCAGAACACGACCGGTTTCGTGTGCGGGTTGTCGACGCGGAAGATCCGGACGCCGACCGCCATCCAGTGCCGCAGCACCCGCAGCGTCTCCGCGACCAGCCCTTCCATGTCGGCGTCGAACGCGATGGGATAGATGTCCTGGTACTTCTTCGGCGGGTTCTCCGCGTACGCGATCGTCCCGTCCGGCCGGTGGTGGAACCACTCCGGGTGCTTGTGCACCCACGGATGGTCGGGCGAGCACTGCAACGCGAAGTCCAGCGCGACCTCAAGTCCCAGCTCACCGGCGCGACTCACGAACCACGCGAAGTCGTCGAGCGTCCCCAGCGCCGGGTGCACCGCGTCGTGGCCGCCCGCCGGGGAACCGATCGCCCACGGCACGCCGACGTCGTCCGCCGTGGGGGTGAGGGAGTTGTTGCGGCCCTTGCGGAACGTCGTCCCGATGGGGTGGATCGGCGGCAGATAGACGACGTCGAAGCCCATCGCGGCGATCTCCGGCAGCCGCCGGGCCGCCGTGCGGAACGTGCCGTGCGGTACTTCCGGCGTCCCCTCCGAACGCGGGAAGAACTCGTACCACGAACCGAACAGCGCGCGTTCCCGCTCCACCAGCAGCGGCAACTCCTCGGAGGAGGTGACCAGTTCACGCAGCGGGTGGGCGGCGAGCACCGCGTCGACCTCGGGGGTGAGGGCGGCGCGCAGGCGTTCGGCGGGGGGCAGGGAACCGTCGCGGAGTGCGGATACGGCGGCTGCGAGGACGCCGGACGCGACGGGGACCCGCTCGTACAGCCGCGCCCCCTCCTCCAGGACCAGTTCGGTGTCGATCCCCGCCGGGATCTTGATCCGCGCGTGGTGGCGCCAGGTCGAGACGGGGTCGCTCCACGCCTCCACGGCGTACGTCCACAGGCCGGGCGCGTCCGGGGTGACGTCCGCGCCCCACCGGTCGGTGCCGGGGGCGAGTTCACGCATGGGGGTCCAGGGGCCGGGGTTACCCCGGTAGTCCTTGAGTACGACATTGGCGGCGACGGCGTCGTGGCCCTCGCGGAAGACGGTGGCCGAGACCTCGAAGGTCTCGCCGGTGACCGCCTTGGCGGGCCTGAGGCCCCGCTGGACGACCGGGCGGACGTCCAGCACGGGTATCCGGCCGGTCACCGGGGTCACCGGGGCCGGTGGGGTCACCGGGGTCGATGGAGTCACCGGAGCCGCTTGCGGACCTGTTCGGGAACCGGAGGGTCGCTCCGGCGCGGGACGGGGTGTCGGGGGTGCCGACGGGCGTTGTGTGGCGGGCATGACCGCTCCTGTCCGCGTCAACGAGGGGTGGGCGCAGGGTGTGGGGAGGTGGGCCTGCGGGGGTGCTGCGAGTCGGATACCTGAGATGTAGCGGGGTAGTACCGCAGGAGCCTTCCCACAGTATTCGGGTGGGCAACCCGGCGCGCAGCTAACTACTCGCGCGTAGTCCCGTACCCGGGTATGCCGCCATTCGGGTGAACGGCGACCGTCGCGCTATTCCTTTGTCATGGAGCCGGAATCTGGAGGAGCTTGTCCGGCGAACCGGTCCCGCGACCGGAAACCTTCCCGTTCACGGCGTCCCGGACGAGTTCTCCGGCGACCTGGGCGGGCGTGGCTTTCGGGTGATCCGCCAGAAACAGCGCCGCCGCCCCCGCCGCGTGCGGCGCCGCCATCGACGTACCCGAGTACACCGCCCGCCCGGTGTCGTTCGCATTCGACGCGGACACGATCGACCCGCCCGGCGCGAACAGGTCCACGGACGAACCGTAGTTCGAGTAGCTCAGCCGCGCGTCCTGCCGGTCGGTCGCCCCGACCGTGACCGCCTCCCGCACCCGCCCCGGCGAGTACCCGTCCGCCGGCCGCCCCTCGTTCCCCGCCGCGACCGTGTACGTCACCCCGGCCCGGATCGAGGTGCGTACGGCGGCGTCGAGCGCCGCGTTGGCGGGGCCGCCCAGGCTGAGGTTGGCGACCGCGGGCTTTCGCGCGTGCCGGGTGACCCAGTCGATCCCGGCGACCGTCCGAGCGATGGTCCCGGCGCCGGAGTCGTCCAGGACCCGCACCGACACGACCCGCGCCTTTCGCGCGACGCCCAGCGTCGACCCGGCGACCGTCGCCGCGACGTGCGTGCCGTGCCCGTTGCCGTCCCCAGCGTACTGGTCGCCGCCGACGAAGTCCCAGCCGTAACTGCCCCGCCCCGCCAGCTCCTTGTGCGTGATCCGGACCCCGGTGTCGATGACGTACACCGTGACACCCGCCCCCTGGGAAGCGGGCGCGCGATACGCGCCGTCCAGCGGCAGCGACGGCTGGTCGACCCGGTCGAGCCCCCAGCTCGCCGGACCCGCCTCGACGTTCACCCGCGTGTCCTGGACGACCGACGCCACCCGGGGGTCGGCGGCCAGACGCCGGGCCGAGCGCGGATCGGCGTGCACGGCACAGCCGTTGAGGACGGTGCCGTAGGTGTGGGTCACCCTCGCGCCGTACGCGGCGGCCACCCGGCGGCCCTCCCGCGGGGGCGTCCCCGCTCTCAGCGTGACCAGATAACTGCCCTCCACCGCACCGGACTCACCGGCTCCGACGACGACCCCCTCGGGTACGGCGTGCGCGGCCGTCGAGAACAGCACGGCCAGGACGACCGCGACCAGACCCGAACTCCCCACCCGTGTCCACCCCATGGTTCCCCTCCCTGCCCGGCGGCCCGGTCGCCGCCCCGGGCGCACCCCTCCCCGGCACCCTCTCGTGCGCCGGGAGGAGTCACAAGGTGGCCTGCACGGAGGGAATCGGCCATATCGACCGGAGCCGGAGGAGCAAAGGGTTGCGGTGTTTTTCGGACGTGACCGCGGGGAGCCATTACCGTCGAAGGGACGACGAGACGCACATCGCGGTGTGTCCCCCCCTCTGCACGCGCGACGAGGTGGAAATTGAAGGCGATACGTCGGTTCACCGTCCGGCCCGTACTCCCCGAACCCTTGCGCCCCTTGACCGAGCTGGCCAGAAACCTCAGGTGGTCGTGGCACGAGGAGACCCGTGAACTGTTCCGGTCCGTCGACCCCGAACGCTGGGCCGCGACCGGCGACCCCGTCCGCCTCCTCGGCGGCGTCGGCACCGAGCGGCTCGCCGAACTGGCCGACGACCGGAGTTTCCTCAGGAGGCTCGACTCCGCCGCCGGGGACCTCGACGAGTATGTGAGCAGCGGGCGTTGGTACCAGGAACAGCGCGAGGCGGGCGAACTCCCGGCCGCCGTCGCCTACTTCTCGCCCGAGTTCGGCATCACCGCCGCCCTGCCGCAGTACTCCGGCGGGCTCGGCATCCTCGCCGGCGACCACCTCAAGACCGCCAGCGACCTCGGGGTCCCGATCGTCGGCGTCGGACTCCTGTACCGGCACGGCTACTTCAGGCAGACCCTGTCCCGGGACGGCTGGCAGCAGGAGCACTACCCCGTCCTCGACCCGCACGAACTCCCCCTCGCCCCCCTCCAGGAGACCGACGGCACCCCGGCCCACGTCAGCCTCGCCCTCCCCGGCGGACGCCGCCTGCTCGCCCGCGTCTGGGTGGCGCAGGTCGGCCGCGTACCGCTGCTGCTGCTCGACTCGGACGTCGAGGAGAACGACCCCGGCGAGCGCGGCGTCACCGACCGGCTGTACGGCGGCGGCAGTGAACACCGGCTGCTCCAGGAGATGTTGCTCGGCATCGGGGGCGTGCGTGCCGTGCGCGCCTACTGCCGGATCACCGGGCACCCGGCGCCCGAGGTGTTCCACACCAACGAGGGCCACGCCGGGTTCCTCGGCCTGGAGCGGATCGCCGAACTCCGCGCCGAGGGGCTGGACTTCGCGGCGGGGCTCGAAGCCGTCCGCGCGGGCACCGTGTTCACCACCCACACCCCGGTCCCCGCCGGCATCGACCGGTTCGACCGGGAGCTGGTCGCCCACCACTTCGGCACCGACGCCGAACTCCCCGCCATCGACGTACAGGACGTGCTGAGCCTCGGCATGGAGACGTACCCGGGCGGGGAGCCCAACCTCTTCAACATGGCCGTGATGGGGCTCAGGCTGGCCGGGCGCGCCAACGGGGTCTCGCTGCTGCACGGCAGTGTGAGCCGCGAGATGTTCTCGGGGCTGTGGCCCGGATTCGACGCGGACGAGGTGCCGATCACCTCCGTCACCAACGGAGTTCACGCGCCGACGTGGGTGGCGCCCGAAGTGCTGCGGATCGGGGACGTGTCCGGGGTGCCGGACGGTGAACTGTGGGCGCTGCGCCGGGAGTTGCGCGGCCAGTTGGTGACGGAGGTACGGGAGCGGCTGCGCGCGTCCTGGCGGCAGCGCGGCGCCGGGACCGCCGAACTCGGCTGGATCGACGGGGTGCTTGACCCCGACGTCCTGACCATCGGGTTCGCGCGGCGCGTCCCCTCGTACAAGCGCCTCACGCTGATGCTGCGCGACCGCGACCGGCTGATGGAACTCCTGCTGCACCCCGAGCGGCCCGTACAGATCGTCGTCGCCGGGAAGGCGCACCCCGCCGACGACGGAGGCAAGCGGCTGGTCCAGGAGCTGGTGCGGTTCGCCGACGATCCCCGGGTGCGCCACCGGATCGTGTTCCTGCCGGACTACGGCATGGCGATGGCCCGCAAGCTCTACCCCGGCTGCGACATCTGGCTCAACAACCCGCTGCGGCCCCTGGAGGCGTGCGGCACCAGCGGGATGAAGGCCGCGCTCAACGGCTGCCTCAACCTGTCGGTGCTGGACGGCTGGTGGGACGAATGGTTCCAGCCCGACTTCGGCTGGTCGATCCCCACGGCCGACGGGGACGCCATGGACACGGACCGGCGTGACGACATCGAGGCAGCCGCGCTGTACGACCTCCTGGAGCAGCGCATCGCCCCCCGCTTCTACGAGCGCGGACCCGCCGGACTCCCCGACCGCTGGACCGAGATGGTCCGCCAGACCCTGACCCGGCTCGGCCCGAAGGTGCTCGCCGACCGGATGGTCCGCGAGTACGTCGACCGCCTCTACACCCCGGCCGCGCTCGCCCACCGCGCGATGACCCCCGACCGCTCCCGCGAACTCGCCGACTGGAAGGGCCGGTTGCGCGCGGGCTGGCACCGGGTCGCCGTCGGCCACGTCGAGACGTCCACCACGACCTCCACCCCCGAACTCGGCTCCACCCTCGTGCTGCGCGTCCGCGTCCGGCTCGGCGACCTCGGCCCCGAGGACGTCCAGGTGCAGGCCCTCTCCGGCCGCGTCGACCCGGACGACCGCATCACGGACGCCACCCCCGTCGCCCTCAAGCCTGTCAACGGGCCGGACGGCGAAGGGGGCTGGACGTACGAGGGACCGCTCGCGCTGGACCGGACGGGGCCGTTCGGATACACGGTCCGTGTCCTGCCGTCGCACCGACTGCTGGCGTCGGACGCGGAGTTGGGGCTGGTGGCGGTGCCGTCGGAGGAACTGGTGGAAGGGGGCGGGGTGTTGATGCGGTGACCACCTACAGTTCTTCGGAGCCCGAACACAAGCCCTTCAGCACCTTCCCGCACCTGCGTGCGTACGCCAGCTGAAGTCCCCGGACCGCCGGACCCCCCGCCTTGGCGTACCACTTGGCCGCCCTGCTGAACGCCGTCACCGTCAGCCACACCGTCCCGTCCCCCGTGCGGTCCACGAGGAACGACTCCTCGCCGCACTCGGGATGGCCGGTGAGCGTGCCGTACGCCCACCCGGCGCGGCGCGGCTCCTCGACGGTCCACACGATCCGGCAGGGCGCCTTGATGACCCCGGCGAGGGAGACGGTGACGTCCACGTCGAGCGCGGCGCGTTCGGCGGAGGCGTTGACGCCGACGCCCATCGCGCGGTGCATCTCCCAGGTGAGCACCGCCTCCGAGGCCCGCCGGAACACCGCCTCGCCCTCGCCGAGCCGCGTGCGCTCCCGCAGGTGGTGGAAGCCGGGAGGGCAGAAGTGGGGATCGCGGGTCGCGCCCACGTGGTCGTACGAGAAAGGCCGTTCGGACATGGGCGCAAGAGTAGAGCGGCACCCGGGGATGCCTTCGTCCCGGGTGCCGCCCTGTTCACCTGTCCGTGACCACTAGCTGACGTTCACGGCCGACCACGCGGCGGCGACCGTCGCGTACTCGGTGGAGCTGGCGCCGTACAGGGCCGACGCCGCGCTCAGGGTCGCGGTGCGGGCGCCCTTGTAGTTGGTCGTCGAGGTCATGTACGAGGTCAGCGCCTTGTACCAGATCTGGACGGCCTTGGCGCGGCCGATGCCGGTGATCGTGGAGCCGTTGGACGTCGGGGAGTTGTAGGAGACCCCGTTGATGGTCTTCGCGCCGCTGCCCTCGGACAGCAGGTAGAAGAAGTGGTTCGCCGGGCCGGACGAGTAGTGCACGTCCAGGTTGCCGAGGGTCGAGGACCAGCTGTCCTTGGACGAGCCGTCCTTGCTGGGCTTGTCCTGGTAGCGCAGCGGGGTGCCGTCGCCGTTGATGTCGATCTTCTCGCCGATGAGGTAGTCACCGGGGTCCGAGGCGTTGTTGGCGTAGAACTCGACGGCGGTGCCGAAGATGTCCGAGGTCGCCTCGTTCAGCCCGCCGGACTCACCGGAGTAGTTGAGGCCCGCGGTGTTGGAGGTGACACCGTGCGTCATCTCGTGCCCGGCGACGTCGAGCGAGGTCAGCGGGTCGGTGTTGCCCGAGCCGTCGCCGTACGTCATGCAGAAGCAGGAGTCGTCCCAGAACGCGTTGACGTACGCGTTGCCGTAGTGGACGCGGGAGTACGCGGCGACGCCGTCGTTCTTGATGCCGCTGCGGCCGAACGTGTTCTTGTAGAAGTCCCAGGTGACCTGCGCGCCGTAGGCGGCGTCGACGGCGGCCGTCTGGTCCGTGGAGGAGCTGGACGCGGTGCCGGTGCCCCACGTGTCGTCCGCGTCGGTGAACAGCGTGCCGGCCGAGGAGCTGGTCGCACGGGCCTTGTTGTACGTCTTGTGGCCGCCGCGGGTGCCGTCGGTCAGGTTGTACGTCGTACCCGACTTGGTGGTGCCCAGCGTGACCGTGCCGGAGTACAGGCTCTTGCCGGTGCCGGTCTCGATGCCCTGCCACTCGTACAGCTTCTTGCCCGTGGCCGCGTCGGTGACGACGTGCAGCTCGTTGGGGGTGCCGTCGTCCTGGAGGCCGCCGACGACGGTCTCGAAGGCGAGGGTGGGGGCGGAGCCGTTGCCGGCCCAGATCACCTTGCGGGGCGCGTTGTCCGCGGCGGTCTCGGCGGAACCGGCCGCCTTCGCGAGGCCGACGGCCTGCTTCTCGGCGGTGGTCGGCGTGACCTTCGGGGTCAGCGAGGCGACCTTGATGGTGGCCGAGGTGGCCTTGGTGACGCCCTTCTCGGCGCCCGACGGGGTCTGGTGGACGACGAGGTCGCCGCCGAGGACCGGCAGGCCCGCGTAGGTCCGCTCGTAGCGGGTGTGCGTCGTGCCGTCGACGTCCTTGACGACGTCGCGGACGACGAGCGCCTCCTTGGTGCCGAGACCTATCTGCTGCGCGGTCTCGCTCGCGTCGGCCTGCTGGTCCTTGATCAGCGCGGCCCGGTCGGGCGCGGACAGGGACAGCGGGGCGGCGGCGAGGGTCCGGGCGGCCTTGTTGGCGTCGACCTTGGTGTCGGTCGCGTTGGCCGTGGTCAGCCCGGTGGTCAGCAGCGCTCCGGCGGCGACCGCGGTCGCGATGGCCAGCGTGGTGCGCTTGTGACGCGTGTAGACGGGGGTCACACAAGCTCCTTCGTGGGGGAGTCCGGGTGGTCCGGCGATGGGGAGTGCCGGCCGGAGTTGTCGTGAAGTTGTGCGGCGGGTGGGGGAAGAGTGACATCGAGGGCGCGTACATGTCAGGACCCTGAATCGATGTTGGCCGAAAACTGCCTGTCCGGTAAACGTTTCTGGAATGTAAACCGGATCAACTTCGGCAAAGGAGCCACTGGATACCGGTAAGGGACTGGCAAAGAAGGTGCCTGGCCGGGGAGTTGGCCCGCCCTGTATGAGGGGCTCTAGGACGGCCCTTACGCTGCCCTTACGTACACAGAATGCCGGAACGTCGGATTCCGGCCGGTGGCGTGGCGCTCGGACGCGGGGGATGCGCGGTCGGTTCCCACGGGCCCGGAAGTGATGACCGGAAACGATCGGGCGCCGCCCCCGAGGGAACGGCGCCCGGCTTTCAGAGCAGCACCGGCTTACGGGAAGGTGACCTTCCAGCTGTTGATCTGCCCGGTGTCCCGTGCCGCCTGGTCCTGGACGCGCAACTGCCAGGTCCCGTTGGCCGTTTCGGTGGACGCGTTGACCGTGTACGTCGCCACGACGTTGTCCGCCGAGTCCGACGAGCTGAACGCCTTCAGCCGGTACGCCGTCCCGCTCGGCCCCACCAGGTCGATCACCAGGTCGCCCCGGAAGGTGTGCGTGATGTCCACCGACACCGACAGGTTGGACGGCGCGTTGCCGGTCCGCCCGGTCACCGCGATCGACGAGGAGACCGCCGCCCCGTTGTCCGGGATCGCCACGACGGTGCCGCTCTCGTACGAGGTGCCGGTCCCGCCACCGCCGCCGCCCGTCGAGCGCGCGCCGACCGCGATCGCCGCCCACGCGTCCTGCACGGCGCGGTACTCGGCCGACGTCGTGCCGTACAGCTCACCGGCCGCCGCCAGCGTGCCCGTGCGCGCGCCCGCGTAGTTGGTGTTCGACGTGAACTTCGTGGCCAGCGCCCGGAACCAGATCTTCTCCGCCTTGTCCCGGCCGATGCCGGTCACCGGAAGCCCGTCCGAGGTGGCCGAGTTGTAGGTGACACCGTTGATCGTCTTGGTGCCGCTGCCCTCGCTCAGCAGGTAGAAGAAGTGGTTCGCGGGACCCGACGAGTAGTGCACGTCGAGACCGCCGAGCCCGGAGTACCAACTGTCCCTGGACGAACCGTCCTTGCTCGGCTTGTCCATGTAACGCAGCGGCGTGCCGTTGCCGTTGATGTCGATCTTCTCGCCGATGAGGTAGTCACCGACGTCCGAGGCGCTGTTCGCGTAGAACTCCACCGACGTCCCGAAGATGTCGGACGTCGCCTCGTTCAGGCCGCCCGACTCCCCGCTGTACACCAGGCGCGCGGTGTTGGCGGTCACGCCGTGCGACATCTCGTGCCCGGCCACGTCCAGCGACGTCAGCGGCTTGTTGTTGCCCGCGCCGTCGCCGTACGTCATGCAGAAGCAGGAGTCCTGCCAGAACGCGTTGACGTACGCGTTGCCGTAGTGCACCCGCGAGTACGCCCCGACCCCGTCGCCCTTGATGCCGTTGCGGCCGTGGACGTTCTTGTAGTAGTCCCACGTCACCGCCGCCCCGTAGTGCGCGTCGGCGCCCGCGGTCTCCGCGTTGGCCGGCAGCCCGTTGCCCCACGTGTCGCTCGTCTTCGAGAACAGCGTGCCGGTGCCCGAGGAACCCCGGTTCAGGTTGTACGTCTTGTGGCCGCCGCGCGCGGCGTCGGTCAGCGTGTACGACGAACCCGACTGGGTCGTCCCGAGCGTGACCTGGCCGCTGTACATCGTGTTGCCGACGCCGTTCTCGACGGCCTGGTACTCGTACAGCTTCTGGCCCGTGTTCGCGTCCGTGACGACGTGCAGCTCGTTCGGCGTGCCGTCGTGCTGGAGGCCGCCGACGACCGTCTCGTACGCGAGTACCGGGGTGCCGTTCGCCGCCCAGACCACCTTGCGGGGAGCCCGGTTCGTGTCCGCCTTCTCGGCGCCTTCCGCCGTCGCGCGCGACAGGGCCTGCTTCTCGGCCGCGCCCGCCGCGATCTTCGGGGTGAGGGAGGCGACCTTCACGGCCGCGTTCGTCGCCTTGACGACGCCCTGCGTGACACCGGCCGCGTTCTCCTTCACGACCAGGTCGCCGCCGAGCACCGGCAGACCGGCGTACGTCCGCTCGTAGCGGGTGTGCGTCGTGCCGTCGGCGTCCTTCACGACGTCCCGCGCGACCAGGGCCTCCTGGGCGCCCAGGCCCAGGCTCTTCGCCGTCGCCGCCTTGCCCGCGTCCGCGTCGCGCAGCAACTCCGCGCGCTGCGAGGGGGTCAGCCGGATCGACTCGGTCTTCGTCGCCGACCGCTCGGGGGCCGCCGTCGCCGCGCCGGACTGGATCGCCGTCGCGACAAGAGCCGCCACGCCCAACAGGGCCGCGGCGGCTGTCTTGCGATAGGGGGAGGTGCGTCTAGGGGTGGTACTGCTGCTCACCACTGAACTCCTTCGGGGAGACCTGTCGGCCAACTGGTGTGGTGGTGCTGTGGGGTTGCTGTGCAGCGGTTGTGGGAAGGGTGACAGGAGAGCGGGGGTTATGTCAGGAGCACATCAACAAGTTGGCCGGAAACCCTTTGTTGACCGACGCTTGGGGATCTCTGTACGCGGGGGTGCGGGGGGCCGGGGTTCCGGCTCGGGCCTGGGAGAAACCGCAGGTAGTAGGACTATCGGACGAGCGGGTACCAGCCGAAACTCAGTGGGCGTTGTCAGTGCCGGTCCGTAGGCTCGCGAGCGTGACGTCAGTGAAGCCTGCCTCAGAGGAACGGCCCCCGGAACAGCCGGCCGTACGAACGCTGCTGCGGCTGTGGCCGTACGTACGGCCCGCGCGGGCGCGGCTCTTCAGCGCCGCGTTCGTCGCCGTGCTGGCCTCCTGCGTCGGGCTCGTCATCCCCCTCGTCCTGAAGTGGATGGTCGACGGGCCCATCGCCTCCCGCGACACCGGCGGGGTCTGGCTCGGGGCGCTCTGGCTGCTCCTCCTCGGGTTCGCCGAGGCGCTGCTCTTCGGGCTGCGGCGGTGGCTCGTCGCGCGGCCCCTGTCCCACGTCGAGGCGGAGATGCGGGCCGGCCTCTACCGGCACCTCCAGCGGCTGCCCGTCTCCTTCCACGACCGGTGGGCCTCCGGGCAGCTCCTCTCCCGCGCGACCACCGACCTCATGCTCCTGCGCATGTTCCTCGCGTTCCCCCTGACCTTCCTCTTCGTCAACGCCGTCACCATCCTCGTCGGCGTCGTCATCATGCTCCTCCAGGACTGGACCCTCGGGCTCGTCATCCTCGGGCCCGCGATCCCCGTCGTCCTGGTGTGCGTCGTCTTCGAGTCCCGGTACGCGCGCGTGGCGCGCCTCGCCCAGGACCAGGTCGGCGACCTGACGACCGTCGTCGAGGAGAGCGTCCTCGGGGTCCGGATCATCAAGGGGTTCGGGCGGCACCGCAGCCAGGCGCGGGTGTTCCGTGAACTGGCGGAGACCCTGCGGGGCACCGAACTGCGCAAGGGGCGGCTGCTGGCGGCGATCTGGGGCGTCATCGTGACGCTGCCGGAGGTCGCCATCGGGGTGGCGCTGGTGGTGGGGGTGGTGCAGGTGGCCGACGGGGGGCTGTCGGCGGGGACGCTGGTGGCGTTCCTGTCCACGGCGCTGGCTCTGCGGTGGCCGGTGGAGTCGATCGGGTTCCTGCTGGCGATGAGCCAGGAGGCGGCTACCGCTACGGCCCGGTATTTCGAGGTGATGGACGAGGAGGCGGAGGGCGCGGGTGCCTCCGGCGGGGGTGGGGGAGCCGCTGGTGGCGGTCCGGTGGCTTCTGTCGGTGGGGTCCGGCAGCCGGGGGGAGTTCCGGCGCGGCTTTCGGCGGTGGACGGGGGTGCTTCCGGGAGGGCGGTTCGTGCGGAGGCGGCGGTCGTCGACGGCGGGCTGCGGTTCGACGGGGTCTCCTTTCGGTATCCCGACGCCGACCCCGACTCGCCGCCCGTCCTCGCGCGTATCGACCTGCACATCCGGCCCGGTGAGTCCCTCGCGCTCGTCGGGGCGACCGGGAGCGGGAAGACGACGCTCACCGCGCTCGTGCCGCGCATGTACGACGCCACCGGTGGGCGGATCACCCTCGACGGGGACGACATCGAGGGGATGACCCGGGAGGAGCTGCGGTCCCGGGTCGCCGTCGCCTTCGAGGAGCCGACGCTGTTCTCGGCCAGCGTCGGGGAGAACGTACTGATGGGCGGCGCCGACGGCGACCTCGCGCGGGCGCTGGACGTCGCCCAGGCCGGCTTCGTGCACGACCTTCCCGGCGGCGTCGACACGCAGGTCGGCGAGCAGGGGCTCAGCCTCTCCGGGGGCCAGCGGCAGCGCCTCGCGCTCGCGCGCGCGGTCGTCGGACGGCCACCGTTCCTCGTCCTCGACGACCCGCTGTCCGCGCTGGACGTCCACACGGAGGCAGCGGTGGAGGCGGCGCTCCGCCACGTCCTCGCGGACACGACCGCACTGATCGTCGCCCACCGCCCGTCGACGGTCCTGCTCGCGGACCGGGTGGCGCTGCTCTCGGAGGGCCGGATCAAGGCGGTGGGCACGCATCAGGAGCTGTTGCGGACGAATGCGGAGTACGCGCACTTGATGGCGGGGGCGGAGGCGGAACCGGCTGCGGGCGCTGACGACTCGTACGCCGGAGCCGGAGCCGGAGCCGGAGCCGGAGCCGGAGCCGGAGCCGGAGCCGGAGCCGGTGGCGATGCCGGAGCCGGTGCCAATGGCGGGCCGTACGCCCGTGCCGAGCCGTACGCCGGGGCCGGTGCCAATGGCGGGCCGCATGCCGGGGCTGGAGGCAGTGCTGAGCCGCATGCCGGTGCCGCTGCCGAGCCGTACGCCGATGACGGCCGGCCCGCCGGCCCCGCTACCCCCGCCGAACCCCCCACCGCTCCCCTGGACCAGGAGGACGTCCGCCGATGACCGCCCCCACGACGACCCCGGCGCCCCCGGCCCCCGCGCCCGACCCCTTCGACCAGGACGACCTCCCCACCCCGCCCGGTGCCACCGGCGTCCTGCTGCGGTCGCTGCTCGCGCCCATGAAGGCCCGCGCGACCCTCACCGCGCTGCTCCTCCTCGTCCAGCAGGCCGCCGTGCAGATCGGCCCCCTGCTCGTCGCGTACGCGATCGACACGGCCGTACCCGCGTACCGGGACGGCGACAACGGGCCGTTGATCGCGGCCGGGGCCGGGTACCTGGGCGGCGCCCTGCTCTCCGGCGTCCTCCAGTACGCGTTCATCAACGCCTCCGCCCGCGTCAACCAGGACGTCCTGCTGGACCTGCGCGGCAGGATCTTCCGCCACGCGCAGGCGCTGAGCGTCGACTTCCACGAGCGGTACACGTCGGGCCGCCTGATCTCCCGGTCCACGACGGACGTCGAGTCGCTGCGGGAACTCCTCAGCGAGGGCCTCCAGGAACTCGTCACCGTCATCCTCTCGTTCGTCTACATCTCGGCGATGCTGCTCTGGCTGGACCTCGGCCTCGGCGCGGTCGCCGTCGCCTCGTTCGGCCCGCTGTACCTGATGATCCGGATGTACCGCCGCCGGGTGGGCCGCGTGTACGGCAGGCGGTCGACGGCCATCGCCTCGGTGATCGTCAAGTTCGTCGAGACGATGAACGGCATCCGCCCGGTCCGCGCGTTCCGCAGGGAGGCCGTGAACGACGCCGAGTTCGCGGCCCTGAACCGTACGCACGAACGCTCCAACGGCGACGCCCTGCTGGAGATGGCGCGGTACGTCACCGGCTCCCGCCTGATCGCCAACACGGCCGTCGCGGTGATCGTCCTGTGGGGCGCGTACCGCGTCTCGGACGGCTCCCTCGAACTCGGCGTGCTCGCGGCGGCGGTCCTGTACCTGCGCCGCCTGTACGACCCGATCGACCGGCTCGGCATGTTCCTCAACTCGTACCAGTCGGCCGCGGCGTCCCTGGAGAAGATCGCCGGACTCCTCGCCCAGACCCCGTCCGTCCCGGAACCGGCGCAGCCCCGCGAACTGCCCGTACGGCAGGGCGAGATCCCGGGCCGCGCGGTCGAGTTCGACGGCGTCTCCTTCGGCTACCGCACCGGCGGCGAGATCCTGCCCCGCTTCGACCTGACCCTCCCGGCCGGCCAGACCGTCGCGGTCGTCGGCTCGACCGGCGCGGGCAAGTCGACGCTCGCGAAACTCCTCGCCCGCTTCTACGACCCGTCCGCCGGCCGCGTCACCCTCGACGGCGTCGACCTGCGCGACCTCCCCGTACCCGAACTGAGGCGCGGCGTCGTCATGGTGACCCAGGAGGCGTTCCTGTTCTCCGGCACCGTCGCCGAGAACATCGCGATCGGCCACCCCGACGCCGGCCGCGAGGAGATCGAGCGCGCCGCGAAGGCCATCGGCGCCCACGAGTTCATCAGCGCCCTGCCCGACGGCTACGACACGGACGTCCGCAAGCGCGGCGGCCGGATCTCCGCCGGTCAGCGCCAACTCGTCGCGTTCGCGCGGGCGTTGCTCGCCGACCCGGCCGTCCTCATCCTCGACGAGGCCACCAGCTCCCTCGACATCCCCGGCGAACAGGCCGTCCAGCGCGCGATGTCGACGGTCCTGCGCGGCCGTACCGCCGTCGTCATCGCGCACCGGCTGTCCACCGTCGAGATCGCCGACCGGGTGCTCGTCATGGAGCGGGGAAGGATCGTCGAGGACGGCGCCCCGGCCGAACTGATCGCCGGTACCGGCAGGTTCGCGGGCCTGCACCGCGCCTGGCGCGACAGCCTGGTGGCCGGCGCGGGGGAGGGGCCGTGATCGACGCGTACGCCGATCCGGGGACGCCGGACTGCAAGGGCGGCGCCGGGTATCTGTGGTGGCTGACCCGATGCCAGCTCGGACGCGCCCTCGCCGGGGCGGCACTGTCGTCCCTGTGGATGGTCCTGCTCGCCGCGACTCCCTGGATGATCTCCCGGGCCGTGGACGAAGGGCTCGAACCCGGCGACATGGGCGCGCTCGCCTGGTGGAGCACCGCGCTCTTCGTCGTCGGCGCGTTCAACGCGTGGCTCAGCATCATGCGGCACCGCACGATGACGCGACTGCGGATGGACGCCAACTACCGCACGGTGAAGGTCGTGGTGCGCCAGGCCGTACGGCTCGGCGCCGCGCTGCCCCGGCGGACGGTCGCGGGAGAGGTCGTCACCATCGGGGTGGGCGACGTCCAGACGATCGCGTTCTCCCTGACCCCCATCGGGCCCGGGATCGGGGCGATCGTCATGTACGTCGTCGTCGCGGCCCTCCTGCTGGACGTCTCGCCGCTGCTCGCCGCCGTCGTCCTGACCGGGATGCCCGTACTCGCCCTGCTCGTCGGGCCGTTGATGGCCCGGCTCCAGGGCGCGGAGACCGAGTACCGCGAACGCCAGCGGCTGCTCACCGCGCGCATCGGGGACCTCGCGGGCGGGCTGCGCGTCCTCAACGGCCTCGGCGGCAAAGGGCTGTTCGCGGACGGGTTCCGGCGGGACTCCGCGCACCTGCGCGAACAGGGGTACCGGGTCGGCGCGGTGACGAGCTGGATCCAGGCGCTCGGGGTCGGGCTGCCGACCCTGTTCCTGTCCGTGGTGACCTGGCTCGCGGCGCGCCTGGCCGCGCAGGGGGAGATCACGGTCGGCCAACTCGTCTCCGTGTACGGGTTCGTGGCCGTCCTCGTCATGCCCGTGTCCTTCCTCGTCGAGCTGGGGTACCAGCTGAGCCGGGGGGTCGTCGCGGCGCGGCGGGTCGTACGGCTGCTGGAGCTGGAACCCGATCCGGACGTGCCGTCCGCCGAAGCGCCCTCCGGCGCCGCGGAGTTGCACGACCCCGTGTCCGGAGTGCGGGCCCGTCCCGGCGAGTTGACCGCCGTCGTCTGTGCGCGGCCCGCCGACAGTGCCGTGATCGTCGACCGGCTCGGGCGGTATCTGCCGTCCGACGTCATGTGGGGCGGAGTCCGGCTGGACTCGGTGCCGTTGGCGTCCGTGCGGGCGCGGATCCTCGTCGCCGACAACGAGGCCGACCTCTTCGCCGAGACACTGCGCGAGATGGTGTCGGGGCGGGAGGCGCGTGATGCCGGGGAGATCACGCGGGCCGTGTGGGGTGCCGCGTCCGAGGACATCGTGCGCGGGCTGCCGGACGGGCTCGACTCCGCCGTCTCCGCGCGGGGGCGCAGCCTCTCCGGGGGCCAGCGCCAACGCGTGCGCCTGGTACGGGCGTTGCTCGCCGACCCCGAGGTACTGCTCGCCGTCGAACCGACGTCGGCACTCGACGCCCACACGGAGGCGGCGATCGCCGCGCGGCTGCGGGAGGGGAGGGCGGGGCGGACGACGGTGGTGACCTCCACGTCGCCGTTGCTGCTGGACCGGGTGGACCGGGTGCAGTACGTGGTGGAGGGGCGGGTGGCCGCGGTGGGGACGCATCGGGAGCTGCTCGAAGGGGAGGCGGGGTACCGGGAGTTGGTGGCCCGGGACGCGGGGGCGGACGAGGTGGTTCACGTCGGTTCGGTGGAAAGGGGCGTTCTGTGAGCGGCGGTGGAGACTCCGGGCGGCTGCCCATCGCCGGGGCCCGTGAAGTCCGGCGCGCCGTCGGGCGGTTGGTGCGTGCCGACCGCCGTGCGCTCGGGATCGTCGTCGGCGTCAATGTGCTCGCCGCCCTCGTGGGGCTCGTCGGGCCCTGGCTGCTCGGGCGGATCGTCGACGAGGTGCGCGGCGGGGCCGGGGTCGAGGCGGTCGACCGGCTCGCGTTCGGGATCCTTGTCGCCGCCGTCGCCCAACTGCTGCTCGCGCGCTGGGGGCGGTACGTCGCGCACCGGTTCGGGGAGCGGACGCTCGCCCGCGTGCGCGAGGAGTTCGTGGACCGGGCGCTCGCGCTGCCCGCGTCCGTCGTCGAGCGCGCCGGGACCGGCGACCTCACCACGCGCGGCACCGCCGACGTGGCGAGCGTCGGCACGACCCTGCGCGACGCCTGGCCCGAGATCATGGTCGGCGGCGCGCAGGCCCTGTTCCTGCTGGCCGCCGTCTTCTTCGTCGACCCGCTCCTCGGCCTCGTCGCCGCGCTCGGGCTCGCGCCGATCTGGGCCGGCGTGCGCTGGTACCTGCGGCGCGCCCGCACCGCCTACCTCGCCGAGGGTGCGGCGACCTCCGAGGTCTCCGAGATCCTCGCCGAGACCGCCGGCGGCGCCCGCACGGTCGAGGCGTTCCGCCTCGGCGAACGGCGAACGGCGGCCAGCCGTACGGCACTTCACGAGTCCAAGCGCACCCGCTTCCACACCCTCTACCTGCGCACCGTCTTCTTCCCGGTCGTCGAGGTGTCGTACGCCCTGCCCCTGTCGGCGATCCTGGTCCTCGGCGGTGTCCTGCACGCGCACGGGGCGATGAGTGTCGGCGCGGTCGTCACCGCGACCCTCTACACCCGCCAGTTCTTCGAACCCATCGACCAGATCATCATCAAGGTCGAGCAACTCCAGTCCAGCGGAGCCTCGTTCGCCCGCGTCGAGGGGATCGCGCAGGCGCCGGGGGCGCCGAAGGGGGACGAGCCGACGCCGGTGGACGACCGTATCGACGTGACCGGCGTGCGGTTCGCGTACGAGCGGGGCGGCGAGGTCCTGCGCGGCGTCGACCTCACGGTCCGCCCCGGTGAACGCCTCGCCGTGGTCGGCCCGTCCGGCGCGGGCAAGACGACGCTCAGCCGCCTGCTCGCGGGCGTGGACGCGCCCACTGCGGGAACGGTCACCGTCGGCGGCGTGCCCGTCGCCGCCCTCGGCCCCGAACAGCTCCGCCGCCAGGTCGTCCTCGTCACGCAGGAACACCACGTCTTCCTCGGCACGGTCCGCGACAACCTCCGCATCGCCGAACCCGGCGCGAGCGACGAGGAGTTGTGGGCGGCGCTGCACGCGGTGGGCGCGGGGGACTGGGTACACGGCCTCCCGGGCGCCCTGGACGCCGAACTGGGCACGGGCGCCCGCACGCTGGACGGCTCCCAGGCCCAACAGCTCGCGCTGGCCCGGGTGGTGCTGGCCGACCCGCACACGCTGATCCTCGACGAGGCGACAGCTCTGCTGGACCCCACGACGGCCCGCCACACCGAACGCGCCCTCGCCGCCGTCCTCCAGAACCGCACGGTCATCGCCATCGCCCACCGCCTGCACACGGCCCACGACGCGGACCGGGTGGCGGTCATGGAAGGCGGCCGGCTGACGGAGTTGGGGACGCACGAGGAACTGGTGAACGCCGGGGGAGCGTACGCGGACCTGTGGGGGACGTGGCACGGGGAGCGGGCGGGAGTGGACTGAGGACCCCGCACGCGGGTCGGCCGAGGATCTTCCGCTCGTACGCCACCGCGACCGCCGCCGCCCGGTCATCGAGCGCCGTGTTCCAGATGCTGGTGAAAGCGGCGTCATAGCGCGCCACTTCCTTCGGCTTGTCCAAAAAACGCCGTAAGCGCCTCGAATCGGTCACCTTCACGGCGGCCCTCATGACCGTGTGGGCGGTCGTCGTCCTCGCGTTCGTGGCCCGGGTCCTACGACCGTAGGGTCCGCCGGTTCGCTCGTCCGGCATCAGCCGATCGGTTGATGCCGAACGAGCGAACGGATGAGACGGGGTCTGGCTTTTCGGCCGATGTGGCTGGTGGGGGTGGTCCGGGACGCTGGACGCATGCCCGTCATCGAAGTCACGGATCTGCGTAAGACGTACGGCGCCCACAGGGCGGTGGACGGAGTCTCCTTCGCCGTCGAGGAGGGGGAGATCTTCGGAGTGCTCGGTCCGAACGGGGCCGGGAAGACGACCACGGTGGAGTGTGTGGAGGGACTGCGCGTGCCGGACGCCGGGAGGGTCCGGGTCGCCGGGCTCGATCCGGTCGCCGAGCACGAGAAGGTGGCACAGGTGCTCGGCGCGCAGCTCCAGGAGAGCGAGTTGCAGGCGAAGCTGACCGTACGGGAGGCGCTGGAGCTGTACGCGTCCTTCTACACGCGCCCGGCGGACTGGCGCCCCCTCGCCGAACGGCTCGGGCTGACCGGCAAGCTGACGACCCGGTTCGGGAAGCTGTCCGGGGGACAGAAGCAGCGCCTGTTCATCGCGCTGGCGCTGATCGGGAACCCCCAGGTCGTCGTCCTCGACGAACTCACCACCG
Organism: Streptomyces saintjeani; assembly: GCF_055409605.1. Taxonomy (NCBI): domain Bacteria; kingdom Bacillati; phylum Actinomycetota; class Actinomycetes; order Kitasatosporales; family Streptomycetaceae; genus Streptomyces; species Streptomyces saintjeani. The sequence goes on from NZ_CP189624.1 coordinate 6,561,058, forward strand.
GCCTGGACCCCCGCGCCCGCCGCGACACGTGGGAGCTGATCGAGGACATCCGGGCGAACGGCGTGACCGTCCTGCTCGTCACGCACTTCATGGAGGAGGCCCAGCGCCTCTGCGACCGTATCGCCGTGATCGACAAGGGCAGGGTCGCCGCCCTCGACACCCCGGCCGGTCTGATCCGCCGCTCGGCGGGCGCGACGGTCATCAGCTTCACCCCCTCCGTGCCCCTCGACGAGGCCGACCTCGCCGCGCTCCCCGCGCTCGCCTCCGTCGAGCACAAGGACGGCCGCCTCACCCTCTCCGGCACCGACGAGACCGTCAACGCCGTGATCACCCTCCTCGCCCGCCGCCACATCACAGCGCACCAGCTCCGCGTCACCGACGCGACGCTGGACGACGCGTTCCTCGACCTCACGAAGGGGGTGCCGGCATGAGCACCGGACTCTCGAACCCCGCGCCGTCGCAGCACCCCGCCTCCCGGAAGCCGGCTCCCATGCTCTCCGCCACCTCCCTCGCCCCCACCTTCAACGCCGCCGTCGTCAAGTCCGAACTCCGCCTCTTCCGCCGCGAACCCGGCGCCCACTTCTGGATCCTCCTCTTCCCCACGCTCCTCCTCGTGATCCTCGGCTCGATCCCCTCGTTCCGGCAGCCGGACGACGCCTTCGGCGGCCTGCGGCCCGTGGACGCGTACGTGCCGGTGGCCGTCCTGCTCGGGCTGATCGTCGGCGGCCTCCAGTCGATGCCGCAGACCCTCACCGGCTACCGCGAGCGCGGCATCCTGCGCCGGATGTCGACGACCCCCGTACGGCCGTCCGCGCTGCTCGCCGCGCAGATGGTGATGTACGGCACCGCCGCGCTCGCCTCGTCCGTGCTGGCGCTCACGGTCGGCCGCCTCGCGTTCGACGTCACCCTGCCGAGGCAGCCGTTCGGCTACGCGCTCGCCCTCCTGCTGACCCTGTTCGCCGCGCTCGGCCTCGGCGCCGTGATCTCCGCGCTGTCCAGGACGACGAAGATCGCGGGGGCCATAGGCTCCGCCGTGTTCTTCCCGTCGATGTTCTGCGCGGGTGTGTGGATGCCGGTCCAGACGATGCCGCACGGCCTCGCGACGGCCGTCGGCTACACCCCGTTCGGTGCGGCGGCCGAGGCCCTGAACCAGGCGGCGGCCGGGGACTGGCCCGGCTGGGGCCACCTCGGTGTGCTGGTCGCGTGGATCGTGCTGCTGACCGGGGCCGCCGCGCGCTGGTTCCGCTGGGAATAGGAAACTGGGCCCATGAGCACGCAGGACACGCAGATCGACAGGCGATGGGAGCAACTCCACGTCTGGGGCCCGTACGGGATGCTCGGCATCAGCGTCGTCCTCTCGGTGATCGCCGCCGAGCTGATGGCGGGCCCCGCCGCGCGGTACGCCGCGGCGGGCCTGGTCGTCGTCGCGCTCCTGCTCCAACTGTGGTGGCACACCACACGCCACCACCGTCCGAACCGGGGCCGGACCCCCACCCCGGCCGGGACGGCGTACTACGTCCTGCGCTGGGCGCTCGCCTTCGCGCTCACGCTGCTCAACCCGTTCTTCGCGTTCTACGCGGCCACCGGCTACATGGACTCCGACGAACTGCTCCCCGGCAGATGGCGCAGGGCCGGCCTGTTCGCCAGCGCGGTCCCGGTGGCGGGCGCGCAGGCCGGCGGGCTGCCGCCGAAGAACATCGGCCAGTGGGCCGTGTTCATGGCGCTGCTGCTCTTCCAGTTCGCGCTCCAGGCGGTGATCGCCCACCTCACCGAGCAGGACGCGCGCCGCGCCGTCGAACGCTCCGCCACCATCTCCGAACTCGAACGCACCAACGCCGCCCTCCAGCAGGCCCTCGACGAGAACGCCGCCCTCCACGCCCAACTCCTCGTCCAGGCGCGGGAGGCCGGAGTCGCCGACGAGCGCAGGCGCCTCGCCGCCGAGATCCACGACACCATCGCGCAGGGCCTGACCGGCATCATCGCCCAGCTCCAGGTGGTGACGAACACGCCGGACGCGCAGGCGGCGCGCGAGCACACCGTCCGCGCGATGGACCTCGCCCGGCACAGCCTCGGCGAGGCCCGGCGTTCGGTGCACAACCTCGCGCCGGTCGCGCTGGCCGACGCGGGACTGCCCGAGGCGCTGAAGGGCACGGTCACGGAGTGGGGTGAACGCACGGGCGTACGGGCCGAGTTCACCGTCACCGGGGTGGTGGAGCAACTCCACGACGAGGTCTCCGCGACGCTCCTGCGCATCACCCAGGAGGCCCTCTCGAACGCGGCCCGGCACGCGCGCGCGAGCCGCCTCGGCGTCACCCTCAGCTTCCTCACCGACGAGGTGATCCTCGACATCCGCGACGACGGCCGCGGCTTCGACCCCCTCGCCCTCCCCGAGCGCACCCGCACCGGCGGCTTCGGCCTCGACGGCATGCGCGCCCGCGCCGAGCGCATCGCGGGCTCCTTCACGGTCGAGTCGGAACCGGGCCAGGGCACGGCACTGTCGGCTCGCGTACCGTTGGTCCGCCATGACCGATGACCGCACGCCGGACGCCCGGCAGATCTCCCTCCTCATCGTCGACGACCACCCCGTCGTACGCGACGGCCTGCGCGGCATGTTCGCCTCGGCCTCCGGCTTCCGTGTCCTCGGCGAGGCCGCGAACGGTGTCGAGGCCGTCGAGAAGGCCGCCGCGCTCGACCCCGACGTGATCCTGATGGACCTGCGGATGCCGGGCGGCGGCGGGGTCGAGGCGATCGCGCGCCTCACCCGTACGGGAGCCCGCGCGAAGGTGCTCGTCCTCACGACGTACGACACCGACTCCGACACGCTCCCCGCGATCGAGGCGGGCGCGACCGGCTACCTCCTCAAGGACGCCCCGCGCGACGAGCTGTTCACGGCGGTCAGGGCGGCGGCGGACGGCCGTACGGTCCTGTCCCCGGCGGTCGCGACGCGGCTCGTCAGCGCTGTACGCACCCCCGCGAGCGAGCCCCTCTCCGCACGGGAACGCGAAGTGCTCGCCCTCGTCGCGAAGGGCACGTCGAACCGGGAGATCGCACGCGAGCTGTTCATCAGCGAGGCCACCGTGAAGACCCATCTCGCCCACCTCTACGCCAAGTTGGGCGTCAACGACCGGGCGGCGGCGGTCGCGGTGGCGTACGAGCGGAAGATCCTCGGCTGACCCGGCGCGTCAACAGCCCTACACATCAGCGGACTTGCACAACTTCGGGGATTACTGGCTTCGGCTCGTCAGGGTGACGTCGGGATGTCGAGGAGGAGGCCGGTTCCGGCGAACCGCATCGAGCGGTCGTGTCCCTTGACGTGGTGCAGGCGATCTAGATCTGGTCCATGCCGCCTTCGGGTAGGTAGCAGCCGGGGAAGGCGATCCACTCGTCGTGCGTCCCGAGCAGATGCTTCCGTAACTCGCGGCGGAGGCGGCACTGCCGCAGTCCCGCCTCGACCTGTTCCAGGAACGGCTGAGCCGGCTGACCGAGCCGTAGGCCCCCGGTGGGCCCCGGCGGGTCGCACCGCCCCCGCCGCGCGATCTGCGTGGGTCTGGCAGACCTACTTTTGGCCCCCCAACGGCCCAAACGGCCCTCCCATACTTGAGTCATGGACCAAAGCGCCGAGCTCAGAGAATTCCTGCGGTCGCGTCGGGCACGGCTGAGCCCGGAGGAGACCGGGATTCCGACCGACGAAGGCCGCACCCGCCGGGTGCCGGGGCTTCGGCGGGAGGAGCTGGCACGGCTGGCCGGGGTGAGCACGGACTACTACACCCGGCTGGAGCAGGGCCGGCAGCTCAACGTGTCGGAGTCCGTCCTGGACGCCGTGGCAAGGGCGCTGCGGCTGGACACCGTCGAGCGCGTGTACCTGTTCGAGCTGGCCCGGCCCAGGCCGCACCGAGCGGGCCGGGCGCGGCCCGCTCGGCCGCAGCGGGTGCGTCCCGGGGTGTACAGCATGCTGCGGATGCTGGAGGGCCGGTCACCGGCGTTCGTCCTGGGCCTCCGGGCGGACGTACTCGCGTCGAACCAGCTGGCCCGGGCACTGATCACGGACTTCGAAACGCTGCCGCACCGGGAGCGCAACCTGGCCCGGTTCATGTTCCTGAACGAGGCCGCTCGCGAGCTCTACGTGGACTGGGAGCGGTGCGCGGCCGAGATGGTCTCCACGCTGCGCCTGCGGGCGGGCCGGCACCCCGACGACCGGCTGCTGACCGAACTGGTCGGCGAGCTGGTCATCAAGAGCCCGGAGTTCCGGGCCTGGTGGGCCGGTCACACCGTGTGGGAGAAGACGCACGGTGTGAAGCGGTTCCACCATCCCCTGGTCGGCCAGATGATCATGTCCTACGAGATCTTCGCCGTCCCCGGCGGGGACAACCAGAGCCTGTGCGTCTACACCGCCGAAGCGGACCCGCCCTCCGAGGCGGCCCTGCAGCTGCTGGCCAACTGGACCAGCGCGACCGACACGAACGGCACCATCACGAGCCCGAACGGCGCCCAGCCCCCGGTGCCTGACCGCGTACTGCCCCCTGCATCTCGGGGAGAACCACCCGCATGACCCGGGTCACCGCCATCGCCTCCCCCGCCGCCAAGGCGCCCCTGGAACGCACCACCATCGAGCGCCGCGATCTGCGCGAGCACGACGTACTGATCGAGATCGCCTACGCGGGGATCTGCCACGGTGTCGCGCCGCGCGGCGGCCGGGATCTCACCAGACGCCCCTGCGGGCCTGAACGGCAGCCGGCGTAGTTGATGCATACGCAAGTAATCACATCTCCGCTCATCCACCGCCCCCTCCCGAGGAGCCCTCACGTGACAACCCCCGCCCAGACCTCCCGCGCGGCTCAGATCCTCTCTCGCCCCCTGACAGTGAACGGCCTGACCGTGCCGAACCGGATCGTGATGGCGCCGATGACGCGCGAGTTCTCGCCCGATGGCATCCCCGGCGAGAACGTGGCCTCGTACTACTCGCGCCGCGCGGGCGCCGGGGTCGGTCTGATCGTCACCGAGGGCACGTACGTCGGACATGACTCCGCCGGTGACCGCGCCGGCGTCCCCCGGTTCCACGGCGAGGAGCAGCTCGCGGGGTGGGCGAAGGTCGCCGGGGCCGTGCACGCGGCCGGCGGGAAGATCGTGCCGCAGCTGTGGCACATGGGCATGACCAGGGAGGCCGGGCAGCCCCCGTACGCCGACGCCCCGCCGGTCGGCCCGTCCGGCCTGCGGCTGGACGGCACCGCCGGTGGTGGCAAGGAGATGGCGCAGCAGGACCTGGACGACGTCATCGACGCGTTCGTCGAGGCCGCGGTGGCCGCCGAGCGCATCGGCTTCGACGGAGTCGAGCTGCACGGCGCCCACGGCCACCTGATCGACCAGTTCCTGTGGGCGGGCACCAACCGCCGTACGGACGCGTACGGGGGTGACCCGGTCGCCCGTACGAAGTTCGCGACGGAGATCGTGGCCGCCCTACGGCAGGCCGTGTCCGCGTCCTTCCCGATCATCTTCAGGTACTCACAGTGGAAGATGGGCGCCTACGGCGCCCGCATCGCCGAGACCCCCGAGGAACTGGAGTCGATCCTGACCCCCCTCGCGGAGGCCGGCGTCGACGCCTTCCACCCCTCCACGCGCCGCTACTGGCTCCCCGAGTTCGACGGCTCGGACCTCAACCTGGCCGGCTGGACGAAGAAGCTCACCGGCAAGCCGACGGTCACCGTCGGCTCGGTCGGTCTCGACGGCGACTTCATGCGGGGCTTCGAAAAGGGTGAGGGGGCGCCGCTCAAGAGCATCGACGACCTCCTGGACCGCCTGGAGAACGAGGAGTTCGACCTCGTCGCGATCGGCCGCGCGCTGCTCCAGGACCCGGAGTGGGCGGCGAAGGTACTCGAAGGCAGGACGGGCGAGCTGAAGGCGTACGACGCGGCTGCGCTGGGGTCGCTGAGCTGAGCTGAGTTGTATCGCCCAGGCCAGGCCAGGTAAAAGGCCAGGTCAGGTCGGACACCGCGATCACGTGCGATCACGGGCTTGCCCACGCCGCCGCCGCGCTCGACCGGCCCGCTGATCGGCGGTATCCGGGAGACCCAGGAAATGCTCGATCTCTGAGCGGGGCACGGCTTGGGCGCCGAGATCGAGGCCATGGACGGCGACCAGATCAACGATGCCCACGACCGCGTCGTCGCCAGCGATGTGCGCTACCGCTTCGTCATCGACATCGCCTCGCTCCGCGGCGACGCGCTACCGCCGCGCGACGGCCCGCACCCCTCGGGGGCACCTGGAGCGGTGCGGGTCATCGCTGTGGGTGACTTGGCGCAATGCTTCCGCTGTGCTGTAAGAACACCTATCGACACACGCCCCGAGGCGTACGCCCCCACGTTGATCGGCTACACCACGACGAGGGACACGATCCGTCACAGAGGAGGGTGGAGAACTGGAACTGACCTACCTGCTACGGCGCGAGGCTTGGGGCGCGGGGCTGGCATTCGAGGCTGCCACGGCCGCGTTGCGTGCTGCCGCTGACGAGCTACCTGACCAGCCAGTCCTGACAGTGACCCAGACAGCCAACGAGCGTTCGCTCAAGCTCGCAGCCCGCCTCGGTTTCCAGCACACGAGCACCTTCGAAGCACAACACCACGTCCGCCGGGACGGGCGTCGCACGCGCACGGTTTCATAGCCGGAACCGGCCTTGCCCTCGGTACCCATGTCACCCTGACAAGCGCCACAACCTCGCCGGGGTCTTCGTTCGCTCTAGGCAACCGCCGCACTGCACGCACAGGTACGGTGGAAACGGCAGGAGGACTTAAGAGCTTTAAGTGCCGCGCCAGTGCGAGGGGTTGAGGACCAGTGAGCACACCGGAACCGAACACTGAACTCGAACGGCTGTACCGCGGGACCGGATGGACGCTGCGCCAGTTCGCCCAGGCGGTGAACCGCATCGGCACAGAGCGCGGAACGCCGCGCAAGCGGGATTTCCCGTATCCCGGAATCAGCCGAACTCCCGGCCGGGCACGGTGGAAAGCCTCGTCGATCTCGGGACGAACGACATGGACCCGTCCCGTCGGGGTGTACTGAGTGTCGGCCTGTTCTCCGTCGCCCTCGCCATGACCGAGCGAATCTCCGAACTCGACGACATCTTCGGGCCGATGCCCCGGACCACGTGCGCAAGGCGATGATGTCGGCGGCTTACTGCACAACGCTGCGGGGGATGAGTGTTCAGGCCGTAGACCTGGGACACGGACAAGAGGCGCTGCGGCAGGCCGATCAACTCCGGCCGAGTTTCTACCGGCGTACCCGTACGTCCAGTCCGGCCGCGCCGACCAACGCGTGCGGAACATGGTCAAGTTGATCCGCCCCTACCTCAACAACCCCTCAGCACGAGCACTCCACGAGCGTGCACGGCTCGTCGTCCCGCCGTCCCTGCTCACCGCTCGGTGAAACTACCTGTCCCCCACCCTCATCTCGAACCACGTCGTCTTCCCGCGCGGGAGTAAGTCGACCCCCCAGCGGTCGGACAGTTTGTCCACGAGGAACAACCCCCGCCCGCTGACGTCGAGTTCGTGGACCGGCATCAGGCAGGGCAACCCCCGGGAGGGATCGCGGACCTCGATGCGGATCCAGCCCCGGCGGCGCCGCATGCGGAGGCCGAAGACGCGGGCGCCGGTGTGGCGTACGGCGTTGCCGACGAGTTCGGAGACGAGGAGGACGGAGTCCTCGGCGAGCTTGGGGGTGAGACCCCATTGGCGCAGGACCACGAAGTGCGTGAGGCGGCGGGCCGCCGCCGCGGACTCCGGGCGGGACGGAAGCGGAACCTCGGCCTCCGTGGGATCGCCGAACAACTCCACGGCCTTCAGCGCCCGCTCGTCCTCGACCGCGGGCGACCAGCGCGCCGCGTCCACACGCCCGTGTCCTCGCGGCTGTTCGAAACCCTCCAGCCCCGCCATGCCCCCATCATGGCCGCCCGGAGCGCCGTCCGTGGCCGTTCCGGGGGAATACGCCCCCCGCAAGCTTCCGGTGCCCGTCACGCCCCTGGCATATGACCCCGGCACCACAGGACCCGGCAGACCCCTGCTGAGCTGCGGAGACGGCTCACTCGACGGCAATCGACGGCTCCCTCGGCACGGCTGACTTGTGGTCACCCCAAGGCTCCCACAAACCGCCCCATCGAGGGACCCGGATGAGACATCACGTCAATTGCAAGACCCCGTACGGGAATTCGGTAAGGGGATACCTCACAGGCCGATCAGGTTTACGGCGCAACAGCTGTCCTCTCAGAGGAACTTCGCCTTCCCCGGACCCTCCTCCACGAAGCTCCGCATCCCCCGCTCCCGGTCCTCCGTCGCGAACAGCCCCGCGAACCAGGTGCGTTCCACGGCGAGACCCGTCTCCAGGTCGGTCTCCAGACCCGTGTCGATCGACTCCTTCGCGGCGCGCAGCGCGATCGCCGGACCCTGCGCGAGCTTCGCGGCCCACGCGTGCGCCTGCGCGTACACCTCGTCGGCCGGGACGACGCGGTCCACGAGGCCGAGGGACAGCGCCTCGTCCGCCTTCACCATCCGGCCGGTGAAGATGAGGTCCTTCGCCTTGGACGGTCCGATCAGCCGGGCGAGGCGCTGCGTGCCGCCCGCGCCCGGGATCACGCCGAGGAGGATCTCCGGCTGGCCCAGCTTCGCGTTCTCCCCGGCGATCCGGTAGTCCGCGCAGAGCGCCAACTCGCAGCCCCCGCCCAGCGCGTACCCGGTGATCGCCGCGACGACCGGCTTCGGGATCCGCGCGACGGCCGTGAACGCGTCCTGGAGCGCGCGGGAGCGCAGCACCATCGCCGCGTGGTCCATCGCCCGCATCTCCTTGATGTCCGCGCCGGCCGCGAACACCTTCTCCCCGCCGTACACGACCACCGCGCGTACGTCGTCCCGCCGCGCGGCCTCCTCGGCGAGCTCCTTCAGCCGGTCCTGCGTGGCGGTGTCCAGCGCGTTCATGGGCGGGCGGTCGAGCCGCAGCGTACCGACGCCTTCGGCGACTTCGAGATTCACGGTCATGAGAGCAGGTTAACGGCCATTAACGACAGTGGCTCCGGTGCCGTGAGTCACAGCACCGGAGCCACCCTCCTACCTACGGAAACGAATTACTTCGTCCACTCCGCCCACGACATGTTCCAGCCGTTGAGCCCGTTCCCCGGATTCACCACCGGGTCCGTGGAGTTCTTCACGACCACGACGTCCCCGACCATCGAGTGGTCGTAGAACCACGCGGCGGCGATGTCGCTGTCGTACCCGCCCCGCACGTCGCGCAGCCCGATGCACCCGTGGCTCGCGTTGTAGTTCCCGAACGCGTCCCCACCCCAGTAGTTGCCGTGCACGAACGTGCCCGAGTCGGTGAGGCGGATCGCGTGCGGGACGTCCTTGATGTCGTACTCGCCGTCGTAGCCGACGGTGTCCCCGTTCATCCGGGTGACCTTGTACTTCTCGCTCATGACCATCTGCCCGTTCCAGGTGGCGTACCCGGGCTTGCCGGTCGTCACGGGGATCGTCTTGATGGTCTTGCCGTTCTGCTGGACGGCCATCGTGTGCTTCTTGGCGTCGACGACCGACACCTGGTTGCGCCCGATGGTGAAGGAGACGGTCTTGGTCTGCTCGCCGTAGACGCCCTTGCGGCCCTCGACGCCGTTGAGATTGAGCTCGACGGTGACCTTCGTACCGGCCTTCCAGTACTGCTCGGGCCGGAAGTCGAGGCGGTCGTTGCCGAACCAGTGGCCCTGGACGTCGACCGCCGGGACCGTCTTGATCTCGATGGCCTTCTCGACGGCGTCCGGCGCGGTGATCCCGCGCGTGAAGCGGATCGAGAACGGCATCCCGACGCCGACGGTGGAGCCGTCCTCGGGCGTGAAGTTGCCCGTGAACGTGTTCTTCGGGCTGAGGGTCGTGAACGTCGAGTCCTCGGCGGCCTGATGCCCCCCGGCGTCCTTGGCGACCGCGTGCACCTGGTACTTCGTGGAGGCGGCGAGGTGCGTGGCGGGCGTCCAGCCCGCGCCGTCAGCGGAGATCGCGCCCTTGACCGCCGCACCCTTCGGGTCCTTGACGACGACCTCGGTGAGTTTGCCCTTCGCCGCGGTCACCTTCAGCGTGCCGCTCGTGTTCACGGCGGTCGCGCCGTTCGCCGGAAGGATGCTGACGACCGCCTCGGACTGGGCGCTCTGCGCGCTGTCGGCGGGCTTGCCCTTGGTGTCGTTCTTGCCGGAGTCGCCGGAACCCGAGTCCCCGCTCCCGCCGCACGCGGTGACGGCGAGCAGAAGGACGCCGGACATCAGCGCCAGTCCTCTCTTGCGTCCTCGCACCGACGCCCCCGATATCGGCCGCACGTTCAAGTCGTTCTCCCCTCGCGAGGCCCCTGGTCAGAGCCCCCACCCCCGCGCTCGCCGCGCGATCACTGGCGCATCCTAACCGGGCGTATTTGACCATCTGGTCAGCTGAACGTCACCGTTTCGTCGCAAAGGACCCACACGCCCTCTCCTACCCGACCGCACCCCCCGCGACCCACTCCTTCCAGCCCATGTTCCAGCCGCCCAGCCCGTTGTCCGCCGCCACCGTCCTGTCCCGGCTGTTGACCACCTCCACCACGTCCCCGATCAGGCTCCGGTCGAAGAACCACCCCGCCGGCGTCTGGGACGACCCCCCCTTCACATCCCTCAGCCCCACACACCCGTGACTCACGTTCACCCGTCCAACGGCGTACGGCGCCCAGTAGTTCCCGTGCAGGAACGTCCCCGAGTCGGTCAGCCGCATCGCGTGCGGCACGTCCGGGATGTCGTACTCCCCGCCGAACCCGACGGTCCGGCTGTTCATCCGCGTCACGTCGAGCATCTCGGTGACGACCATCTTCCCGTTGTACGTCGGTGTCTTCGGCGAACCCGCGGTGATCGGCACGGTCGCCAGGAGCCGCCCGTCGCGCCGCACCTCCATCGTGTGGTCGGCGGCGTCCACCAGCGACACCTGGCTGCGCCCGACGGTGAACGAGAACGTCTTGGACTGGAGCCCGTACACCCCCGGCGCCCCCTCGACGTCCCGCAGCCGCAGCGTCACGGTGACCTCGGTGCCCGGCTTCCAGTACTCGCGCGGCCGGAAGTCCAGCCGCTCGCCGCCGAACCAGTGCGGGCGCACCTCCACCGGGGGGTCCGCGGTGACCTCGACGGCCCGCTCGACGTCCGCGCGGCCGACGATCTCCCGGTTGAACTCCAGCGACACGATCATGCCGGTGCCGACGACCGACCGGTTCTCCGGAGCGACGTACCCGATGAACCGCTCGTCCGGCACGAACGTCGTGAACGTACTGTGCCGCGCCAGCCGGTTGCCCGACTCGTCGCGCGCGACGACGTCCACCGTGTACCGCGCGGCGAGCGCGAGCCGGTCGTCGTCCGGCCGCCAACTCCCGCCGCCGTCGACGATCCTGCCGGGTACGAGGGTCTCCTGCGCGTCCTGCACGCGCGCGACCCGTACGGACTCCAGCTTCCCGAACGGCACCCGCACCCGCAGCTTCCCGTCCGCCGCCACCCCCTTCACCCCGTCGTCCGGCGTCACCCGGATCACGTCCTGGGCAGCCGCCGGTTTCCCGAGCAGCCGCTCCATCCCGCTGCGCCCGTCCCCGGACGTACACCCGGCGACGAGCCCTGCCACCACGACGACCAGCGCGGCACCCGCGCGTCTTTGTCCATGCGTCACGGCCCTACAACGAGCAGATGCACTCCGGGGAAACGTGAAAAGGAAACATGAGTACGACCCCCGGTCTGCACGCGGCGACCTCTGGGCAGAACAGGGGGAGGACGACGACCGTACGCCGGGGAGCCGCCGCCACGCCGTATCCATCCGGCGGGGTGTCCCGGTGGCGGACAGGACGAAGAGGGGCCGACCGGTGTCCAGCACAGCCGAACAGGAGTCAGCGACGCCGGAATCCGGCGCGGACCCGCATTCCGGTGTGGAACCGCATTCCGGTGCGGGCGGTCCGGACGCCATGGCGCCATCCGTCTGGCCCGGCGCCCCCGTCCCCCTCGGCGCGCGCGTCCGCACCGGCCCCGGCGGGGTGAGCGGCACCAACTTCGCGCTGTGGGCGGGCGGCGCGGAGGCCGTCGACCTGTGCCTTTTCGACGACGACGGCGCCGAGACCCGCGTACGGCTCACCGAACTCACCCACGAGATCTGGCACGGCTTCGTCCCCGGCGTGCGCCCCGGCCGCCGCTACGGCTACCGCGTGCACGGCCGCTGGGACCCCTGGACCGGCGCCCGCTGGAACCCGGCGAAGCTGCTCCTCGACCCGTACGCCCGTGCCGTGGACGGCGAGTTCGGGCTGCCGCCCGAGGTGTACGGCCACGTCCGCGACTGGCCCCAGCAGCACATCGCCGACACCGTCCGCGACGACCGCGACTCAGCGCCCCACGTTCCCAAGGGAGTCGTCGTCCAGGACGAGGACGACTGGGCCGACGACCAGCGCCCCAAGACGCCCTGGGCGGACTCGGTGATCTACGAGCTGCACGTCCGCGGCTTCACCAGGCTGCACCCCGGCATCCCGCCCGAACTCCGGGGCACCTACGCCGGGTTGGCGCACCCGGCGGCCGTCGAGCACCTCGTGAAGCTCGGCGTCACGGCCGTCGAACTCCTCCCCGTCCACCAATTCGCCCACGAGGACCACCTGTTGCGGAAGGGGCTGCGCAACTACTGGGGCTACAACTCCATCGGCTACTTCGCCCCGCACGCCGCCTACGCCTCCTCCGGTACGACGGGACAGCAGGTCGGAGAGTTCAAGCGCATGGTCCGCGCGCTGCACGCGGCGGGCATCGAGGTGATCCTCGACGTTGTCTACAACCACACCGCCGAAGCGGGGGAGTTGGGGCCGACGCTCTCCCTCAAGGGCATCGACAACCGCGGCTACTACCGCCTCCAGGACGACGCCCGCCGGTACGCCGACTACACCGGCTGCGGCAACACCCTGCACGTCGTCCAGCCGCACGTCCTGCGCCTGATCACCGACTCCCTGCGCTACTGGGTCACCGAAATGGGCGTCGACGGCTTCCGGTTCGACCTCGCGGCGGCGCTGGCCCGCTCGATGCACGACGTCGACATGCTGTCCCCGTTCCTCGCGGTCATCGCACAAGACCCTGTGCTGCGACGGGTGAAGCTCATCGCCGAGCCCTGGGACGTCGGGTCGGGCGGCTACCAGGTCGGCGCGTTCCCGCCGCTGTGGACCGAGTGGAACGACCGGTACCGGGGCACCGTACGGGACTTCTGGCGCGGCGCGCTGCCCGACGTACGGGAGATGGGGTACCGGCTCTCCGGGTCCAGCGATCTCTACGCCTGGGGCGGGCGGCGGCCCTACGCATCTGTCAACTTCATCACCGCGCACGACGGTTACACGCTGCGCGACCTCGTGTCGTACGAGCGCAAGCACAACGAGGCCAACGGGGAAGGGAACCGGGACGGGAGCGACGACAACCGCTCCTGGAACTGCGGGGTCGAGGGGGAGACCGACGACACCGGTGTACTCGCACTGCGTCAGCGGCAGTTGAGGAACCTCATGACGACACTGCTGCTGTCCACCGGGGTGCCGATGCTCGTCGCCGGGGACGAGATGGGGCGGACCCAGGGGGGCAACAACAACGCGTACTGCCAGGACGACGCCACGAGTTGGGTCGACTGGGGGCTGCTGGAGGAGCCGGGGTGGCGGTCGCTGTTCGAGCTGAGTTCGCGGCTGATCGGGCTGAGACATCGTCACCCGGTGCTGCGGCGGCGGGCGTTCTTCTCCGGGCGGGCTCATTCCGCCGACGGGATACGGGACTTGGCGTGGTTCACGGCGCGGGGCAAGGAGATGACCGACGGCGACTGGTACGCGCCGGCCACCACGCTCGGCATGTACCTGTCCGGACGGGACATTCCCGGGCGGGACGAGCGGGGGGAACCGATCGTCGACGACAGCTTCTTCGCGGTGCTGCACGCGGGGGAGGCGGCGGTGCGGTGCACACTGCCGGGGGTGCCGTGGGCCGAGCGGTACGAGGTGGTGGTGGACACCGCGCAGGAGTCGGAGGGGGTCGTGCACGACGCCGGGACGGAGGTGGTGATCCCGGGGCGAACCGTGCTGTTGCTGAGGGTGCGTTCGTGAACACCGGATGAAACCAGCCGACTCGGTCTTGATCCGGAACTTCGACGCTCCGCATCCTCGGGATGTTCCCCTTCGTGAATCCCGTGCCGAGGTTGCCGTATGTCCGAGATGTCCCGTCGCGCGTTCGGCGGTCTGGTGGGCGGTGGCGCGGTCACGACTGTCGCCGGGACGGCCGGTGAGGCTCAAGCGGCGCCTGCGGAACGGCCGTTCAGGGCCGCACGCCGAAGCAGTGGCCGCGGCGCGCGCCCCAACTTCCTCGTCATCCTCGGGGACGACCTCGGCTGGGCCGACCTCTCCTCGTACGGCGCGCCGCACATCAAGACGCCCCACCTGGACCGGCTCGCGCGGGAGGGGGTGCGGTTCACCGACGCGTACTCCGGGTCCGCGACCTGCTCGCCGACCCGCTTCAGCCTCTACACCGGGCGGTATCCGGGGCGTACGCCGGGCGGGCTCGCGGAGCCCGTCGGGAACCGGACGCAGGGGCTCGACCCCGAACACCCCACGCTGGCCTCCCTGTTGAAGGGGGCGGGGTACGCGGCGGCGCTCATCGGGAAGTGGCACTGCGGGTGGCTGCCCGACTACAGCCCCACGAAGTCGGGTTGGGACGAGTTCTTCGGCAACCACGGTGGGGTCCTTGAGTACTTCTCCAAGCTGGGGCAGCTCGGCGAGTACGACCTCTTCGAGGGGGACGCCGAGTACAAGGACCTGCGGTACTACACGACCGTCCTCACCGAGCGGGCCGTCGAGTACGTGTCCCGGGAGCACGGCGGGCCGTGGCTGCTGAACCTCAACTTCACCACCCCGCACTGGCCTTGGCTCGCCGAGGGGGACGCGGAGACCGGTGCCGGGATCGCCGCGAAGATCCGGGCGGCGAAGAGCCAGGCCGACGTCGTCGTCGCCCTCAACCACTACGACGGGGGCTCGGTCGCCAAGTACACGGAGATGGTGGAGAGTCTGGACGCGGCGGTCGGCGAGGTCCTGTCCGCGCTGCGCCGCTCGGGTCAGGAGGACAACACGGTCGTCCTCTTCGCCAGCGACAACGGCGGCGAACGCTACTCCTACAACTGGCCGTTGAGCGGCCAGAAGTTCCAGCTCCTGGAGGGCGGCATCCGCGTCCCCACGATCCTCCGCTGGCCGTCCCGGATAGACCCCCACCAGGTCAGCCACGAACCGAACTTCTCCCCGGACTGGACGGCGACACTCCTGGAACTGGGCGGCGCACGACCCGACCCCGCCTACCCCCTCGACGGCACGAGCCTCGCGGGTTACTTGTTGCGCGGCGAAGTGCTTCCGGAGCGCGACCTGTTCTGGCGGGTCCGGGCCAACAAGGCTCTGAGGCGCGGCGATTGGAAGTACTACCAGGACAAGGACAAGGCCGACCACCTCTACAACCTCGCGGCAGACTCCCGAGAACAGGCCGATCTGGCGCCGGACGAACCGGAGTTGCTGGCGGACCTGAAGGCGGCGTGGGAGAGGACGGCGGCGACGCTGTTGCCGTACAGCTAGGCGCGGTGCCGGAGCCACCAGTCGGTGATCTCGCGAGCCTTGTCGTCGAACCCCGGGTCCGCGAAGGACTGCGGGGCGGGGAGGGTGCGGCGCTTGCCACCGGTGGTGTGGAGGACGAGCTGACGGACGCCGAAGAGGGATCGGACCTCCAGGCGGGCGATGTCGGACCAGCGGACCTTGTGGCTGCGGAAGCCGCCGCGGAAGCGCACGTCGAACTCGGTGAGCCGCACCCGGTCATCGCTGAAGAACGGGACGAGCAGGACGGCCGCCGTGGGGCCGAGCGCCAGGATCAGCAGGTCCCTGGCGCTGAAGGCCAGGGCTCCGCAGGCCGTCATCACCGACAGGAGCGTCATGGCAGGTACGTAGACGGCTGCCAGCGGGAGTCTGACCTGGCGGCGACTGAGGCGATAAGGGCCCGGGGGATGCACGCGGGAGCAGCCGTTCGTCGAAGAGATCATGTGTTCGTCGCATCGTCGGGCACGGTCGGCGCGGCGTCCAGTGAGATCCTCATCCTTCTGCGCCTCCGGGCGGGTGAATCACCTGTTTTCGGGTGGTAACCCCCTTAAATGGGCCAGGTGACTACGACCGACCGTCGTGCCGCGCTGCGGGCGGGTGCTGGGCTTGTTGCCGGGGGCGTGTTCGTCGCCTCGTGTTCCGGGCGTGGTGATCCGGGCCGTGCCGAGCCGTCCCGTGCCGCGCCCGGCACCACCCCGTCGCGCGCGCCGGCCCGCACCCTCACCGCCGTACCGACCCCCCGCGCCTTTCCCCGCGAGCCGGCGCAGATCGCGACCGGGCCGCGTACCCACTCCCAGGTCGCGCTGACCTTTCATGGCGCCGGTGATCCGGGCATCGCCAAGTCGGTGCTCGGGGAGGTAGAGCGGGCCGGGGCCCGGGTGACCGTGCTCGCCGTCGGGGCCTGGCTCGACGAGCATCCCGAGATGGCCCGACGGGTGCTCGACGGGGGGCACGACCTGGGGAATCACACGCAGCGGCACCTCGGGATCAACGACATGCCCGAGGCCGAGGCGCGTGCGGAGATCGGTGCGTGTGCCGAGCGGCTCAAGCGGCTGACCGGCGGGATCGGGAACTGGTTCCGGCCGTCGCGGGCCGCGCGCGCCTCCCCGCTGGTGGTGCGGCTCGCGCGGGAGGCCGGGTACCCGCACGTCCTGTCGTACGACGTCGACCCGCTCGACTTCACCTCCCCCGGCGCGGACCAGATCGCCCGCGCGGTCCTCGGCGACGCCCGCGCGGGCTCCGTCGTGAGCCTGCACTTCGGTTACCGCGACACGGTCGCCGCCCTCCCCGTCGTCCTCGAAGAACTCGGCCGCCGCGGGCTGCGCGCGGTCACCACCACGGAGCTGCTCAGTTGAAGAGTCGTCCTGCGTTCGTCGCCCTCCTCCTCGCCACGGCGCTCGCCGCCTGCGGCACCCAGAGCGGGGACCGGAAGACCGAGGCCACGAAGGCCGCCATCCCGGCGCCGGTGAAGAGAACGGTTCCCCAGGGGCTGCCCGGCATGCCGCCGGTGCTCGACCCGAAGGACGTGTACGCCGCCGACCGGCCGAACCGGCTCTCACCGGTCGTCAAGGACTTCCCGTCCCGCGTGTACGTCCCGAACACCGAGTCGGACACGGTGAGCGTCATCGACCCGAAGACGTACAAGATCGTCGACACCCTGCACGTCGGCCGCCAGCCCCAACACGTCGTCCCCTCCTGGGACTTGAAGACCCTGTGGGTCAACAACAACCGGGGCCACACCCTCACGCCGATCGACCCGCGAACCGGCAAGGCGGGCAAGCCCGTCGAGGTGCACGACCCGTACAACCTGTACTTCACGCCGAACGGCAAGTACGCGGTCGTGATGGCCTCCATGGACCGGGAACTGGCGTTCCGGGACCCGCACACGATGGCGCGGATCAAGACCGTGCCGGTCACCTGCTACGGCGTCAACCACGCCGACTTCTCGCTCGACGGCCGCTACTTCATCGTCAGTTGCGAGTTCAGCGGCGAACTCCTGAAGGTCGACACGGAGAAGATGGAGGTCGTCGGCCAGCAGAAGCTCCCGTTCGACGGCGCGATGCCGCAGGACGTGAAGATCTCGCCCGACGGGAAGCGCTTCTACATCGCCGACATGATGGCCGACGGCATGTGGATCGTCGACGGAAAGACCTTCGGCAAACCGGAGTTCCTCCCCACCGGCAAGGGCTGCCACGGCCTCTACGTCAGCCGCGACTCCCGCGAGATGTACATCTCCAACCGGGGCGAGGGCACCATCTCCATCTTCGACTTCACGCGGAACAAGCTGACGAAGAAGTGGCACCTCCCGCAGGGCGGCAGCCCCGACATGGGCGGCGTCTCGGCGGACGGCAAAGTCCTCTGGCTGTCGGGGCGTTACGACGCGGAGGTGTACGCGATCGACACCAGCACCGGCAAGCAGCTCGCCCGCATCAAGGTCGGCTCGGGCCCGCACGGACTCGCGGTCTACCCGCAGCCCGGGCGCTACTCGCTGGGCCACACGGGCATCTTCCGCTGAACGCGGGCCGACTTGAACACGGCCCTGCGTGAACGCGGGCTGACTTGAGGTCAGTTGACTCGCCGCCGTACGGGTGAAGATCCCCGCCCGGCAGCCCCGCACCCGGCAGGCTGCCCCGCATGATCACCATTTCCGTACGGCGGCGCACCGCGGCCGTCGTCCTGTGCCTGACCGCCGTCTTCGCCACCTCGGCCGCGGCCCCCGCCCCGAGCCTCGCGGCGGCCCCCAAGTGCCCCCAGTTCGCGGACAAGTTGAAGTCTGCGGCCGACAAGAACGTCCACCTCGACCGGATCACCCCCGATCCGGTCTGGCGCGCCACCTGCGGCACCCTCTACCGCAGCGACAGCCGCACCCCCGACAAGATCTTCCCCTTCGGGTTCTTCCCCAAGGACGTCGAGAACGGCCAGTACGACATCGAGAAGTACGTCCTGGTCAACCAGCCCTCCCCGTACGTCTCCACGAGCTACGACCACGACCTGTACAAGACCTGGTACAAGTCCGGCTGGAACTACTACATCGACGCACCCGGCGGCATCGACGTCAACAAGACCATCGGCGACACGCACAAGTGGGCCGACCAGGTCGAGGTGGCGTTCCCCGGCGGGATCGCCCGCGAGTACATCCTCGGCGTGTGCCCGGTCGACAAGGTCAAGAAGATCGAGATCATGGACGACTGCCAGAGCAACCCCTACTTCGAGCCCTGGCACTGAGTACGGTGCTTTCAGGGGCCTTTGAGCATCAACAGCTCTGACCCCACCGGCACATAGCCCGCCGCCTGGAACGCCCGCAGACTCCGGGCGTTCCCCGGCGCGACCTGCGCCCACACCGACTCCCCGGCCAAGTGCCGGGCGGCGGCTACGAGTTGGCGTCCGATGCCCCGGCCGCGTACGGCGTCGTCGACCTCCACGGACACCTCCAGGCGTCCGCCGATCCCGCGTCCGAGGATCAGGACGCCGCCGTCCGCCTGCCAGACCTGCACGTCGTCGCGGCGTTCGAGCGCGTACGTCGCCCGAGGGTGGCCGGTGTCGGTGATCTCCCGCAGTGGCAAAGGGAGTTCACCTTCTTGCGGCTGGGCCACCAGCATCGCGTCCACCGTCTCCGCCGTACGGCCCGTGTGTTCCAACAGGGCGTTGAGGAAGGCGGGGTGGGTCGGGGCCGAGTACAGGTCGCAGTCGACTCGGCGGAGTTGGGCGTACACCCAGTCGGGGTCCTCGTCCAGGAAGACCACCGCGTGCGCGGTGAAGTTCAGGACGCCCGCGTCGCGTCGCGACATCTGGGGGACGACCGTCGTGCGGCCGTCCGGCGGGGGGAAGACGCCGTGCGCCGCGCCGTCGAGAATGTCCCGCAAGGTCTCCACCGCATATCCCCTCTTGAGTCTCCACCCACTGGAAGGCCCAGACTCCGACACATGATCGACCACGGTACGGGGCTGTTCACCATCGGCGAGCTGGCCCGCTCCAGCGGACTGTCCGTCCGCACCGTCCGCTACTGGTCCGACGAGGGCGTTCTCGACCCCGTCGGCCGCTCGGCGGGCGGTTACCGGCTGTACGACGCCGAGGGCGCCGCGCGGCTGGAGCTGATCCGCACCCTGCGCGAACTCGGGCTCGGGCTCGACGCCGTGCGTGAGGTGCTGGCCGGGGAGCGGACCGTCGCCGAGGTGGCCGCGACGCACGTCGCCGCCATCGACGTACGGATCAGGTCCTTGAAGGTGATCCGGGCCGTGCTGTCGAGCGTCGCACGACGGGGTTCCACGACGGAGGAGATGACTCTCATGCACAGGCTGGCGAAGCTGTCCGCGGCCGAACGGCAGCGGATCATGGAGGAGTTCGTGGCGGAGACGCTGCACGGGCTGCCGGAGGTCGACCCGGACGTCCGGGAGCGGATGCGGCGGATGGCCGTCGAGCTGTCCGACGACCCTACGCCCGAACAGGTCGACGCCTGGGTCGAGTTGGCGGGGATGCTGGAGGATCCGGAGTTCCGGGCGCAGATGCGGCGGGCCGTCGAGTTCAACGCGGCCGACCGGACCGGGAGTTCGCCCTCCGGGGAAGCGGTGTGGTTCGCCAAGCGGCTCGTCGAGCGGGTCGCTCCGCTGCGGGAGCGGGGGGTAGCGCCGGACTCCGTCGAGGCTTCGGCGGTGCTTCGGGATCTCTTCGGGGACGCCGACCGGGGGGACGTCCTGGAGCGGATGACCGCCGGGTTCAACGAGCGCGTCGCACGGTACCGGGAGCTGCTCTCCATCGTGAACCGGCAGCCCGCGCCGCCGCACGCGGAGGACTTCGCGTGGGTGGTCACCGCGCTGCGTGTCTCTGCGGGCGGCTAGTCTGACCTGCGTCAGTCGGACAGCAAGCAGTGGATAAGGGGCGGATCGGTGGCGAACATCGAAGAAGCGCGCAAGGAATTCGACCGGATCGACACGGACGGTGACGGCGAGATCACCGCGGCCGAGTTCAAGACCGCCCTCGCGCAGGGTGGCGACTGGAACGTCACCGAGGCCGTCGCCGAGTCCATCATCAAGAGCCGGGACCTCGACGGGGACAAGAAGCTGTCGTTCGACGAGTTCTGGGCGCACTTGAGCAAGTAGGCGGTCTTCTCGAAGAGGGTCGGCTCAGCCCCTCGGCCGCTGGATGCGTATGCTCCGGCGGCCGTCGGCGTGCTGGTCCAGGGGGAGGGGTAGGGGCAGGGGGGAGGTCGAAGCACTTGCCGACCAGGTCCGGGGTGAGGGTTTCCGGTGTTGGGCTCTGGGCGATGGGAGTTCTTCCAGGTGGTGGGTGGCCAGGACCGTGGCCAGGTCGGGGTGGTTCTCCGCGAGTTTTCCCAGCGCGCCGATCAGTTGTTCTCTGCCGGGGAGGTTCAGGCCCGTCGCCGGTTCGTCCAGCAGCAGGAGGCGGGGCGCCGGCATCAGGGACTGCGGGCCTTCTTGAGGGTGCTCAGGCCCAGCGTGTTCATCAACTCCTCCGCCCTGTCCCGCTGTTCGGGGGTCGGCCGCCAACGCGGGAGCGGGGGCACCGAGTTGGTGATGCAGGTCAGTACGACCTCGCGGGTGGTCAGTGGGACGTGCGGGGGTGGCGGGGGTCCACGTGTCCGACGCGCGTCCTCAAGTCTCGTACGGCTACCCGGCCCAGGTGTTTTCCCCGTACGTCCACCGTTCCGCTCGTCGGGTGCACCCTCGCGCCCAGCAGGCCCAGCAGTGTTGACTTTCCTGCCCCGTTGGCGCCCAGGAGCGCCCAGTGTTCCCCTGTGCGGACCTTGAGGGTGACCTCCTGGAGGATCGTTCGGCCGTCTCGTGCGACGTGGGTGTCCGCTGCGTGCGGGACGAGGGCGTCGGGCGTGTGGGGACGCTGATAACTCCGCGCCGGGAAGTGGGTGGCGGGGGGCTACCCGTCGAAGAGCGAGTGGCACGCCAAGTCCCGCCGTCCGGCCGCTTTGGAGGCTCGGCATGATGCTGCCGTCCGGGACTGGCAGGCGGGGCGGGTGCGTGTCGTGCGCGGCGGCAAGCGCCTCGCGAACACCCGGAACCATCTCGCGAAGGCCCGGCTCGCCGAGACCGAGTGGCGGCGGTGGTGGGAGGCCGAACGCTGGTTCCCGGCCGCCGACGGAGAGTCGGGGAAACGGTTCGGGAACGAGACGATCCGCGTCACCCCCGATGGCGAAGTGTCCATCAAGCTGCCTGCCACGCTCGCCCACCACGCGAACGCCAGGCATGGCCGGTACGTCCTGACTTCCACCGTGGCATTCAAGCACCGGGGCGAGGCGTGGGCCGACCGTGTGGAAGCGAACCGGGCCGTGGCCTACCGCATCCACCTGGACGCGGGGCGCGGGCGCTGGTACCGCACCGCCTCGTGGCAACGGCCCGTCGTCCAGACGGTTCCGCTGGAGACGGCCCGAGCGGCGGGTATGGCCGGAGTGGACACCAACGCCGACCTCCCCCACGCTCGGCTTCGCTCGCGCGGGGGGACCCCCACCGCCGCCTACCGCCTCGACGTCCACGGCAACCCGGTGGGTGAGCCGCACCGCTTCTTCTACGACCTGTCCGGCACAGCCGATCACCGGGACGCGCAGATCCGGCACGCCATCACCCGGATCCTGCACCGGGCCAAGCGGTGCGGCGTGGCCGCCATCGCCGTTGAAGACCTCGACTTCACCGCGGAGAAGACCCGGGAGATGCACGGCCGCGAGAAGCGGTTCCGTCAGCTCAGCTCCGGCATCCCGACCGGGAAACCCAAGGCCCGCCTCGTCTCCATGGCCGCCGAAGCCGGCCTGTCGATCGTGGCCGTCGACCCGGCCTGTACCTCCCAGTGGGGTGGCCGGCACTGGCAGAAGCCGCTGGCCACCCCACGACGAAAGATGTCCCGTCACGATGCCGCCGGTATCGCGATCGGACGACGCGCCCCCTCGGGCATCCGATCCGGATGGGGGCACCTCCCGGGCCCTTCAGGTGCTGGGGGAGGACGGCACCGCCCCCGCACGACCAGAGTGATCGTGCGGGGCATCGGACCGTCCAGGCCCGACCGGAAGCCCGAGGACGTGAGGAAACCCGCCACTCCGTCACGGAGCGTGCACACGATGCAGGTGCCCGAACGGAGACAGCACACAGAACGCGGGCGACCAGCGCACCCAAAACCGTTCGGGATGCGCGCAGTGCCAGGACATGGGTCCAAGACCCACTCCTGATCACTGACTAGGAACGGTTGCTTGGAGTGTGTGTGGCGGGGGCGGAATAGGGGGTGGGAGAATTTGGTTGGGGGTACATGCGTATGCATCCATTGGAGGGTCAGTCATGAAGATCGGGATCATCGGGGCGGGCAACATCGGTGGGAACCTGACGCGGCGGCTTGCCGCGGTGGGGCATGACGTGTCCGTCGCCAACTCTCGGGGGCCGCAGACCTTGGGTGAACTTGCTGCCGAGACCGGGGCGACTGCCGTTGCCGTGGAGGACGCTGCCAAGGGGGCCGAGGTCGTTGTCGTGACCATTCCGCTCAAGGCGATTCCCGGGCTGCCGGACGATGTTCTTGCCGGGGCGGCCGAGGATGCTGTCGTCGTCGACACGAACAACTACTACCCGCGTGAGCGGGACGGGCGGATCGGGGAGATCGAGGACAGCGGGATCACGGAGAGCCGGTGGGTGGCCAATCACCTCGGGCGCGATGTGGTGAAGGTGTTCAACGGTACGTACGCGCAGGACATCCTGGACCGGCATCGGCCTGCGGGTGACCCCGAGCGGATCGCCGTACCTGTCGCCGGGGACGATCCGGTCGCCAAGGCGAAGGTGCGGGCGTTGGTCGAGGAGCTGGGGTTCGACACGGTTGATGCGGGGACGATCGACGAGTCGTGGCGCCAGCAGCCGGCTACGCCGGTGTATGGGCTGCGGGGGGATGCGGACGCGGTGCGGAAGGCGTTGGGGGAGGCTTCGGTGGAGCGGACGGAGGAGTTTCGGGGGTAGGGCGGGGGTGGTGGGTTCGGGGGCGGGCCGCTGGGGGTGGGGTGGGGTGTAACCGGGGAGTACCCGCGAAGCCCGAGCTGGCTCCGCGAGGGGTGAGGGTCGCCTTTCGGTGTACCTGGGTAGTACTCCCGGGGCTTGCGCCGCTGCCGTGAGGCGGGCGGGTCGGCCTTCGGGTGTACCCGGGTAGTACCTCCGAGGCTCGCGGCACCTCCGCAAGGTGCGCGGGTTGGCCCTGCGGGGTACCCCGGTAATACTCCCGAGCTACCCACCGCCCTCGCAGGAGACAGCCCGACGCCCGGGGTGCTACCCGGGTACGCCCCAGGGGCGACCCTCGTTTTCGCGGGCTCGGGTCTGTGCCCCGCGTGGATTACCCGGGTACCTCCCAGGGCTGATCCGCCCGCCTCGCCGGGACGGGCCCGTACCCCCTGCGAGCTACCCGTGTACCCCGCAGGGCCGATCTGCCCCCCGAATTCGCCCCCCTCCGCCTCCCCTCCGTCGTGAGTCTGTTCCGGGCGTTCCAATCCGGTCATACTGGGCGTCCTCCAGCGGGGAAGGGGTGGCTCCGTGGCGGCCAGTGGTGACCTTTTCGTACCGAATCCCTCTCCGCTCGCCGGGCGCGGCGCCGAGCTCGGTGTGCTGCGGGACGCCTGGCGGCGGACGCTGCGGCTGCGGCCCACCGTCGTGGTCGTCGAAGGCGCGCCGGGGATCGGGAAATCGGCGCTGGTCGGCGCGTTCCTGAAGGAGGCCGCGCCGCCGCTCGTCGCCCGGTCCTACGGGGACGAGGCGTGGGAGCGGCGGCCCTGGGAGGTGCTGCGGCAGGTCGTGCAGGAGCTGCCCGGCGCGCGGGGCGGGGAGTTGACCGAGGAGGCCGATCCCGCGCTGGTCGCCCGTGCGCTCGCGGAGGATCTGGGGCGGGTCGGGCCGGTGGTCGTCGTGGTCGACGACGCGCACTGGGGTGACCGCGCGTCGATGACGGCCCTGCGGCTCGCCGCGCGGTCGCTGCGCAACGAACCCGTGCTGCTCGTGCTGGCGCACGTGCCGGTCGACGCGGCGGTGACGCAGGGGCGTTCGTGGGGGCGCGCGCACGAGGGGCTCCACGAGGGGTGGCGGCGGCTGATCGAGTCCGGCGAGGGGGACGTCGTACGGCTGGAGGGGCTCTCGGCGGACGCGCTGCTGCGGCTCGCGCCGTCCTGGGGACAGCCCCGGCTCTCCCCGTCCGGGGCAGCGCACTTGCACGAGCTGACCGGCGGAAACCCGTTGCACGCACGGCAGTTGCTCCAACAGGTCACTCCGCACGCGCTCGCGTACGGACAGGGCCCGCTCCCCGCGCACCGGTCGATGCCGCTGACACTCATCTCCCGGCTGGGGTCCTGCGCGCCGGGGACACGGGACCTTGTGGCGGCCGGGGCGGTGTTGGGGCGACGGTTTCTGCTGGCGCAGGCAAGGGAGTTGGCGGGGTTGCGGGCGGGGGACGGGTACGGGGGTGAGGTGACCGGTGGGGTGGTCCGCGATGTGGGGGCGGGCGGGGTGCTCGGCGGGGCGGGGTCGGCGAGGGCGGTCGGTGGTGCGGGACAGGCTGGGGCGGTCGGCGACGTGGGGTCGGTGGGGGTGCCCGGAGATGTGGGGTCGGTCGAAGCGGTCGGCGGCGCGGAGTCGGAGGGGTTGCCCGGCGGCGTGAGGCCGGGCGGGTTGCCCGGCAGGGTGGAGTCGGCCGGAGCGGTCGGCGGCGTCGGGTCGGCCGGAGCGGTCGGTGGCGCAGGTGTGCCCGGTATGGGCGGGGGCGTGGCGCGAGGCGGGGGCGGTGATGTGGGTGAGGCGCTCGACGAAGCCGTGCGTGCGGGGCTGTTGGTGGAGGTGCCCGGCACCGGAGGGCGTACGCTCGCGTTTCCCAACGGGGTGATCGGCGATTATGTGTACAGCGACATGAGCCCGGGGCGCCGCCGCCGACTGCACCGTGCCGCCGCCGAGTTCGGCGGACCGGACGCGCTGTGGCACCGGATCGCCGCGGACCAGGGCCAGAACGAGGACGTCGCGCTCGCCGCCGAGCGGGAGGCGCGCCGCCAACTCTCCCTCGGGAACCTCAGGTTGGCCGCGGTGTACGCCGGACACGCCCTCGAACTGACCCCACCGGGCCCGCATGTCCGCGCCCGCCTCCTCACGGCCGTGGAGACACTCCTGGTGAGCGGCGACGCGTCCACCGCACGGCGGTACGAAGGGGAGTTGACGTCGCTGGCACCGGGGCCGTGGGTGGACTACGTGCACGGATACCTGGTGCTGCTGGGCGGACGGATCACGGAGGCGCGGGGGCTGTTCTTACGGGCATTGGAGGCGGTGCGGGCGCCGGAGAGCGCAACTCCCGTGAAGGGGAGCCCACTTCAGGACCGCCTTCAGAACCACGAGACTCCCGCGCCCCCCTCAATCACCCCCGCCGACCTGGAAGCCCGCATCGCCACCCAGCTCGCCATCATCGGCGTAGTCCAACTCGACTACCAGGACATGGTGTTCTACGGCGAAGCCGCAGTAGCCGCCCCCACGGAGGAACCCTGGGTGAGGGCGTTCGCCTGGTTCGCCAAGACGGTGGGCACCGCCCTCGCAGGGGACGCCGGAAAGGCGCTGAAGGAGTTGGGCGCGGTGCACCTCCCGGGCGCCCCCGCCGGTCTGGACGGCCTGGTCGCGCGCGGCATGATCCGCCTCTGGACGGACGACCTGGACGGCGCCCACACGGACCTCGGCAGCGCGGTCGAGCGGGCAACTCGCGGCGAGGCGCTGCGGATCGGACAGGGCCTCGGGTTCCTCGGGGAGGCGGAGTACCGCAGGGGGAACCTCGCGGAGGCGGTCCGGCTGACGGCGTCGGCGATCGGGGACGCGGCGGAGAACGGCCGCGTCTGGGACTACCCCCTGCTGTACGCCCTGGCCTGCTACCCCCTTGCCGCGCAAGGAAGTTGGGAGGAGGCGGCGCGGCACGCGAGGGAGGCCACCGACTGGTCCCAGCTCCTCGCCAGCCCCATGAGCTTCGCGTTCGCGGCGGGCGCCCGCGCGGCCATCGCCCAGGCCGCCGAGGACCACGAGGGTTTCCTGGACGCGGCCGAGGCGATCGAGACGCACTACTCGTCCAGAGAACCCGGCGCACACCTCTTCGGCCCGGTCCGCGCGGACGCCCTCTCCCGACTGGGCCGCACGGCCGAAGCCGCCCACGAACTGGCCCAGTTCGCGGCCCGAACCCGCGAGGCGGACCGCGTCTCCGCCCACCTCGCCGTGGCCAGGGTCCGCGCCCAGATCAGCGAGGCCCGGGGCGAACCGGCCACCGCCCTCGCGTCCTGCGAGGAGGCCCTCACCCTGGCGAAGGAAGCGGGCCTGCCCCTGGAGGGCGCCCGCGTAAGATTGGTGACGGCGCGTCAATTATCGGCCCTGGGCAGAGGGCTGGCGGCGGAGGCGGCGTTACGCGAAGCCCTGCACACCTTCACCGACTCCGGCGCCCACGCCTACGAGGCCCAAACCCGGCGCCTGGCAGCCGACCTGGGCCTGAGCCTCACCGGCCCGGTCTCCGCCCTCGCCGCCCTCACCCCGCGCGAGCGCGAAGCCGTACGCCTCATGCGCACCGGCCTCTCCAACCAGGGCATCGCCCGCCGCCTCGGCGTCGCGCAGAAGACCGTGGAGACCCATCTCCAGCACGCCTACGACAAGTTGCACCTGAGCCGGGACCAACTCAGGGCGCTGAAGCTGGAAGACTGACGAGCCGTACCGGGGACGGCCGGACGGTTTCTCGGGGGTCGCTCCCGACGCGCTCCCCGAACTCCCGTCCTACCGTGGCGAGTCGGCCCACGGCGAAGGAGTCCGACGTGCTGATCCTCATCGAACTGCGCAGGTCGCCGGAGGGCCACCTGGAGGGGACGGTGAAGACCGGCCCCGAGGACCGGGGCCACCCCTTCCACGGCGTCGTCTCGCTGGTCTCCGCCCTGGAGGCCCACCTGGACGACCCGCAGGCATTCCGGTTCTCGGGAGGTCCGGACGCAGAACCAGGGGGCGACCCCTGAGGACACCGCGAACACCCCGCCGTACGTTGTGGACGCGGACCCGGGGAGCCGGATGCGGGCCGCGCACAGGGGGGAAACGGGCGTGAGCGGCGCCCAGGGCCGGCCGGCGGAGCCGTGAGAACGGCATCAGGGGGACTCCGTCCGGTCGGCCCGCGCACACCGAACGGTCACACCAAGTCCGAAGCGCACCAGATACGTTCAACCGCGCGCGGACGGCACGGACCGGTGCGAGAACAGTCCCCACACAGGACCCATCGGCATCGCGTTTACGGGGGCGCACCCATGGACACCGAACTGGCCACTCTCGCGGCGAGCGCCGCGAACGCGCTCGTGGGCGCCCTCACCACGGAGACCTGGGAGCGCGCCCGCCTCCTCCTCGCCCGCCTGCGCCGCACGCCCGACACCGAGCGCCTGCCCCTCGAACTCGCCCGAGACCGCGCCCTGTTGCTCGCCGACCCGGCGGACGAGGCGAACCGCTCCGACCTCACGGCGGCCTGGCGGCTGAGGTTCAGGAGAATCGTCGAGGACGACCCGGACGCCGCCCGCGCCCTCCTCGACCTGGTCGCCGAACTCGCCCCGCACGGAGCCCCGCGGACGGGTCCCGTCTTCAACGCCGAGTCCCACGGCCGCTCCCGCATCTACCAGTCCGCCGGCGACATGAACATCGGCCAGGCACCCACATCATGACGGACCGTCAGGAATCGGTCGCCCTCACGCTCACCGCATGGGCGACCGGCGACAGCAGGGTCCTCCAGGCCGCCGGCGACATCGTCGTCCACCACTACGGCGACGGCACGACCGCCTACGACGACACCCCGTCCGCCGTGACCGAGTGCCCCTACCCCGGACTGAAGGCGTTCGACCGCGAGTCGGCGCGCTGGTTCTTCGGACGGAGCAAACTGGTCGCGGAGTTGGGGGAGACCCTCAAGCGGTGCCTGGACGAGGGGACGCCGGCGGCGGTCGTCGCCCCCTCGGGCGCGGGCAAGTCCTCCCTCCTGCGGGCCGGTCTCCTCCCCGAGCTGACGAAAGGCCGGATGCTGCCGGGCTCCCAGCGCTGGCCCCAACTCCTGCTGAAGCCGACGGAGGACCCCCTCGGACAGCTCGCGGAAGCCTCCGCCCGCCTGACCGGCGCCGAACCCGCCCACGTGCGCGCCGCGTTGGACAACGGCCCCGCCACGTACCGCGAGTTGCTCCGCACCAGCCTCCAACTCCCGCCCGGCGCACGGGCCGTCATCGTCGTCGACCAGCTGGAGGAGCTCTTCACCCACTGCCGCGACGAATCCGCCCGCACCCACTTCGCCGACGCCCTCGCCGCCCTCACCCCCCTCGCCCTGGTCGTCTACGGCCTGCGCGCCGACCGCTACGGCGACTGCGCCCCCTACCCGCACCTGCGGGCCGCCCTGCGCAACGACGTGATTGTCGGCGCGATGACCGACGACGAGGTCCGCGCGGCCATCGAAGGCCCCGTGAGCCGCGTGCCGGGCCTCTCCATCGACCCGCAGCTCGCCGACGTCATCGTCCGCGACCTGCGCGCGGGCGCGCCCCAGCGCGACGCCTACCCGCCCGGCCGCCTCCCGTTCCTCTCCCAGGCCCTGCACTCCACCTGGCAGCAGCGCACCGGCGACCGCCTGACCGTCGCCGCGTACCGGGCGGCGGGCGGCATCGACGACGCCGTCAACGCGGCGGCCGAGCGCGTGTACAAGAATCTGACAGACAATCAGAAGGACGTGACGCGCGGCCTGTTCACCGGACTCGTCCGGGTCGACGAACGCGGCGCGACCACCTTCCGCCGCCGCACCCGCCGCGAACTCCTCCAGGAGGCCCGCGACCCGGCCCAAGTCCCCCCGGTCGTCGACGCGTTCACCGAGGCCCGCCTCCTCACCCAGAGCGGCGGCCGACGCGGTGACGGGACCGTCGAGATCACCCACGAGGCGCTGCTGCGGGGCTGGGAACTGCTCGACAACTGGATCGCCCCCGGCAACGAGACCAGCCTGGTCCGCCAGGAGGTCTGGGAGGCCGCCGTCCGCTGGTCCGACGGCGAACACCGCGACAGAGACGCCCTGTTCAGGGGCGCACGGCTCAACCACGCCCGGTCCTGGGCTGCTGTCGCCGACCCCGCCGACGTCACCCCGCTCGCCGCCGAGTTCCTGCACGCCTCCGGCGCCCAGGAGCGCCGTACCCGCAGACTGCGCCGGGGCGCCGTCGCCGCCGTCTCCGCGCTCGCCCTCATCGCCTCCGCGCTCGCCGTCTACGCCCTCGACCGCCGCCGCGAGGCCGTCGAACAGCGCGACGAGGCGATCTTCAACCGGGTCACCGCCGAGGCCGACCGGCTGCGCGGCACGGACAGTGCGCTCGCCGCCCAACTCGACCTCGCCGCCTACGACATGAGGCCCACCGAGACTCTCCGCTCCCACCTGCTCGCCGAGTCCGGCGCGATCCTCCCGCAGACCCTGCCCGGCCGGTACGGCCTCGTCCACACGGTCGCCTTCGGCCCCGGCGGACACCTCATGACAGCCACCTCCGCACCCACCGACACCCTCGGCCGGCTGCGCCTGTGGAACGTCCCCCGCACCACCGTCCCCACCCCGCTCACCGGCGACATCCGCGCCGGCACCGCGACCGGCGGCATCCAGCCCCTCGTCTACGACAAGCGCAACAACCTGATGGTGTGGGGCAGTTCGGACGGACTGATCCGCGTCCTCGACCTCTCCGACCCGGCCCGCCCGCAGCCGCTGTCCGCACCCGTACGGGTCTCCCGGCACGGCACGGTCGGCAGCCTCGCGCTCAGCGCCGACGGCCGCACCCTCGCCGTCGCCGTCACCACCACGGGCACCGCGACCCCCGGCGTCCCCGCCTCGATGACCGGCGAGGTCGAACTGTGGAGCCTCGCCGACCCGCGCGCCCCGCACCGGCTGAGCCGCGCCCTGAACACGAGCGGCCAGGGCATCGGCAGCGTCGCCCTCACCCCCGACGGCAAGGTCCTCGTGGCGGGCGGCGGCACCGCCCAAGGAGGCCAGGGCGCCGCCCTGTTGAAGCTCTGGGACGTCTCCGACCCCACCCGCCCCAAACCGCTGCCCGACCCGAAGGGCGGCCACGCCTTCGTCATCAACCAGGTCGCGATCAGCCCCGACGGCCACACCCTCGCCACCGCCTCCAGCGACTACCGCGTCCTGCTCTGGAACCTCACCGACCCCCGCCGCCTCACCACCGTCAACCAGCTCATGCTCAACTCGGTGGTCAACTCGGTGGCGTTCAGCCCCGACGGCCAACTCCTCGCCACCGGCGACACATCGGGCGGCGTCAACCTCTGGAACGTCCGAGCCCCGGCCCGCGCCCGCGTCATCACCCCCACCCTGCGCGGCCATTCGGGCATGGCCGGCACCCTAGCCTTCGGCCCCGACAGCCGTACGGTCGTCAGCGGCGGCGCCGACGGACTCGTACGCCTCTGGCGCCTGCCGCCCGCGCTGGTGATCGGCGACGAGGTGCTGGCGCTCGCCGCGACGCCCGACGGACGCCGCATCGCCGTCGCCACGGGCAACCGCGTCACCCTGTGGGACGTCTCCGCGCCCGACCGGTTCGTCCGCCTCGGTGAACTCCCGGCGCTGACCGGCTCGGTGAACGCGCTCGCGTTCCGCCCCGGCCGCCAACAGGTCCTCGCCACCGGCGAGTTCACCGGAGCCGTCCGGCTGTGGGACGTCACCTCGCCCACCCGCCCCACCCCGCTCGGCCCCGCCCTGACCGGCGTCGGCGACCCGGTGTCGGCACTCGCCTTCGCCGCCGACGGCACCACCCTCACCGCCGGCTACCTGGAGGTCCGCAACCGGTACGCGGGCGGCTTGCGCGCCTGGAACACCACAAACCCCGCGCAACCCACCGCACTTGGCGGCAACATCGGCGGAATCACCCTGCCCGTCCGGGCGTTGGCGGCCGACCCGGCCAACGACAAGATGTACTCAGGGGACATGATCGGCCTGCTGCGGTCCTGGCGGACCGGGCCGGGCAAGGCCCCGGTGATGACCGGGTACGCCCTCAACGCGCAGATCGTCTACGCGATCACCCTCAGCCGCGACGGCCGGCTCCTCGCCACAGCGGGCGGAGACAGCCGACTTCACCTCTGGGACGTCTCCGGCACCGGCGCCCCGCGCCAGACCGGCGGCCCCCTCACGGCCGGGGCGATCCTCAACTCCGCCGACTTCTCACCCGACGGCCGCCTCCTCGCCAGCGGCGACGCGGGCGGCGAGATCCGCCTCTGGAACACCGCCGACCCCGCCCACCCCGCCCTCTACGGCGCCCCCGTCCCCGGCCACATCGGCTCCGTGTCCGGCCTGCGCTTCCTCCCCGGCGGCGCGCTGGTCAGCACCGGCAACGACGGGACCGTACGCCTCTGGCAGACCGGCGTGGCGCGCGCCCGCGCACAGATCTGTGCGGCGACGCACACCGCGCTGACGAAGGAGACGTGGCACGAACACATCTCGGCGGACCTGCCGTACGACCCGCCCTGCGCGTGAACAGGCGGGCGGTGGGCCTGCATTGAGACGGTCAGCGCCGCCACAGCGACACGGTCCCGTCCGGGCCCGCCGTCGCGACGAGGTGGGGATCCGAGCCGAACGCGACGGACCTGGCCGGGAGTTGGACCGGGTTGCCCAGATGCCGGGGACGGTCCGGGTGGGTGATGTCCCACAGACGTACGACGTCGTCCTTGCCGATCACCGCGAGCAGGGCGGCGTCGGCGCTGAACGCGAGGGCGCGCGGGAGGCGGGCGCCGGTGTTCAACTGGCGTCCTCTCGGGGTGGGTTCGTAGTTGCGGGCCAGGTCCCACAGTTGGACGTTCCCCAAGTCGTCGGCGATGGCGAGGGTGTTGCCGTCCGGGGAGAACTGCGCGGCGTGCGCGGCCTGCGAGAAACTCGCCGTTGTCTGGAAACCCTCACGGGCGGATCCGTTCGTCGCGGCCTCCCGCAGGACGGTCAGGTTCCGCGAGCGGCGTACGACGATGTCGAGGCTCCCGGTCCGCTTGCGCAGGGCCTTCACGCCGCGTACGTCGGGGGTGAATTCGAGCCAGGGCAGTACGCCCACCCCGGTGTCCCAGGTGATCAACTGCTCGTCGGAGGCCGCCAGCACCGTCCGGCGGTCCGAGTCGATCCCCAGCGCGGACACCGGTCGGGCGTCCGGCATCCGCGAGAGGTACACCTCCCTCGGCCGCACGGTGTCCGCCACGTCCCACGCCTCGACCCCGCCCGCTCCGACCACCATCAGGCGGTTCCTGTCCGCCGGCGAGAACACCATGGCGCCCGCGCCGACTTGGGGGCGCATTCCCCCGGCCGCCCGCCACCGCACGTCCGGCACCGCCCCGCCGGGCGGCGCCGGTTCCCGCCACGGTGTCGGCAGCACGCCCTGCGCGGCGGCCGTGGTCAGACAGGTGAGGACGAGCGCGAACGTGGTGAGGAGACCGGGGAACCAGTGAGGGCCCGGCCGGGGGACCGAGGGGAGACGCGGGGGCATCGGCCGCAGGGCGAGCGCGAGGGCGAGACGGGTCGCGAAGTCGCGGGGGTACGGGGCGGGTTGGCGACCGGCGGTGCGGGGTGAACCGTACACGGGTGGCCGTCGGCCGTCGTACGGGGCGGCGTGCACCCCGTCGTCCGGGGTGAGTTGACGACCGGAGTCCACCCCTTCGTACGCGGCGAGTTGACGCTCGGCGCGCACCCCGCCGTACATGTCCGCCGCCAGCGCCCGCACCCACCTCCCCAACTCGCTGTCATAGCGCGGCACTTGACCTCCCGCTCTCGGCGCTCTCGCGGGCGGCGGGTACGGCGGGGTCGGCGGCCGGGGGTGCGTCGTACAGCGGGATCGCCTGGAACAGGCGGGCGACCACCAGCGGGGTCGCGACGCCCGCCATCAACGCGGCCGTCTCGTCGGTGAGATACCCCGCCGCCCCGAGCGCCGCCGCGAGCCCCAGCCCGGCGAACAGCCGCAGCGCGACCGCCACCAGCATCACCGGCCGGTCGGCCCTGCTGTGCCACGGCCACCGCCACTTCCGGCGCGGGCCGACCGGTCGCATGGACGCGGAGAGATTCAGCGCTTCGGCGACACCGCTTCCCAGCAGTCCCCAGAGCGCGGCTTGCAAGCCTGTCACGAGAGAACGGTAGCGGAGTGTGTGTGAATCGTGGCATTCGGTGAGGTAAGTGCCATCTTCTGCCTCCCGGTCGCAGGTCAGAAACTTGTGGATACGATTTCCGCAACGGCGAGTTGGGGAGACCTGCGTGTCACTGTTGATAGGGATGGCGACCTCGGCCGTCACCACGGTCGCGTCGGGTGCCTTGTCCGGAGCGGGCGGCGAGGCCGGGCGCCGGATCTCCGAACGGCTCTACGGCCTGCTGAGCCGCGCCCGCCCCGGGGAGACCGCCACCTTGCCGGTCACCGAGGCCGAATGCGCCGACGCCGCCCGGGACTTGGACGAACTCTCCCGTAGATCTGGGGAGTTGGCCGAAGAGGTGAGCGCATGGCTGCGTGAGGCGACCCGGTTCGCGGAGCGCGCGACGCCAACTGCCGTTGCCCGCCCACGGATGCTGCCGCCGTCGACCGCCGTGTTCACGGACCGCGAGGACGTCGTGGAGTGGATCGAGGCGCTGCCCGGCGAAGGTGACGGCCCGTTCGTGGGGGTGCTCACCGGCCCCGGCGGCATCGGCAAGACGGCCGTGGCCGTCCGGGGCGGCAGCCGCCTGCGCGAACGCTTCCCCGACGGCGACCTGTTCGTCGACCTCGCCGGCGACTCCGCCGCCACCGCCCTCACCCCCTCCGACGTCCTCGCCCGCTTCCTCGAAGCCCTCGGCGTGGCGCCCGACCGGGTCCCCGGCGACGAGGCCCGCCAACGCGACCTCTACCGCACCCTCACCGCCGACCGCCGCCTCCTCGTCGTCCTCGACAACGCGCACGACGACGCCCAGGTCATGCCCCTGATCCCGGCGTCCCCCACCTCGTTGACCCTCGTCACGAGCCGGCACCGGCTCGCCCGCCTGACCGCCCACTACGGCGCCCGCCCCCGCACCGTCGGCCCCCTCTCGACCGATGACGCCATGCTCCTGCTGGCGCGTACGGTGGGAAGAGCAGCCCCGGAGGCGGCAGTTCGGGCCGTCGCCGAGGGCACCGGCGGGTACCCGCTCGCGGTGTGCACGACCGGCGCGGGGCTCGCGCAGCGCGAACACCTGAGTTGGGAACGGGTGGCCCGAGACCTACGACGGGAGGAAGGCGAACCGATGACCGACAACCCCGTACGCCTCGCCTACGACGTCTCCTACGGCCAACTCCCACCCGACACCGCCGCGTTCTACCGCGCGCTCGGCGCTTGGTCCTGGCCGACGATCACCCTCCAGATCGCCGCCGCTGCCGCCGGGGTCACCGAGAGCACGGCACGCGAACAGCTCGAACACCTCGCCCGCGTACACCTGTTGGAGGAGATCGAGGAGGAGCGGTACCGCTTCCATGACGCCGCCCGGGCCCACGCGCGGGAGTTGGCCCACGCCGAGGACGGTCTCGGGCGAACAGCCGCCGCCGTACGGCGCGTTGCCGTCGCGCTGCTGAAATCGACCGCGAACGCGGATCATCGGGTGATGCCGCTGCGGTGGAGGCTCGGACCCGCCTATCGCGGACTCCGTGCCCAATCGCCCGACGGCAAGCGGGCGTTGGCTGAGCTGAGCCGTGAGCGGGAGAACATCGCCGCCGTGATCCGGGCCGCCGCGCACCACGGATTCGACGACCTCGTCTGGCAGTTGTGCGAGGCGACATGGAGTCTGCACCTGCGGCTCGGGTTCCATGCGCAGTGGATCGACACCCACCTGCTCGGTGTCGAGGCCGCGCGGCGGCAGGCCGAGGAGTTCGGCGATCCGCGTGCGGTGGGGCGGATGCAGGTCCAACTCGCCTTCGCCTACATGGGAGTCGGGCGGGCCGCCGACGCTGCCGAGGCGCTTGCCGACGCCGTCGCCGCCGATCAGGCATGCGGGCATCATCGCGGCGAGGCCAGCGCGGTCGAGACCGCCGGACTGCTCCGACTCCGGCTGTGGAACTGGCGCGAGGCCGCCCAGCGGTTCCAGGAAGCGCGGACCGTCTGGGCGCGTGTCGCCGACGGGGACGACGGGTTCCAGGACAAGGAGCGTGCCATCGCCCTCCTCGACCTGCACACCGGGCGGGCCGAGACCGGTGCGGGTGACTTCCCCGCCGCCCTCGCCCGGCTCAACGGCGCGCTCGTGGGCTTCCGTTCACTCGGCGATGTCCACAACGAAGGACGCGTCTACACGTGCCTCGGGGAACTCCACCGCAACGCCGGAGACCTCGAACAGGCCCTCGTCTGCCTCGACAAGGCCGTCCGGATCATGGCGTCCGAAGGGGCTTGGCCGCAGCACGCCGACGCGGTCGAGCTGCGGGCCGACGTGCATCGGCGGGCCGGGCGGGAGACTGAGGAGGCGGCGGATCTGCGGGTTGCGGGGGAGTGGTACGAGGGGAACGGGGATGCGGCCGGAGCGGGGCGAGTTCGGGAGCGGCTCGCCGAACTGGCGCTGTGAGAAGCTGGGTTGGGGGATGCGCCTCAGCAGATCCGGGGCAGGTTCCTTTCAGGGGCCGGTGATGCTCAGGGGTAGCTCGTGACGCCGACCCGGTGCGCCTCCGCCCCCGTCCACACCGTCAACTCGCCTGGCATCTCCGCCGGTTGCTCCTCGTCGGTCAGCCATGCGTACAGCGCCGACGCGTACGCCGCCGGGTCGCACAGGTCCGCGCGGCCGTCCGGCTCCGGTGCCGCCGTCAGCCGTACGACCCTTCCGTCCCGCGTCCCCACGACACACCGGTCCGGTCCGTCCACGTACACCGCCAGGCCGCAGTACGGGTACCTAGCGAGCGTCTCCGCCGTCCATGACGCGGGCGGGCCCAGGCGGGGGTCGTTCTCGTGGGCGCGGCGTACGACGATGTCGGCGAGCGTCAGGCGGCCCGTCTCGCGGGTCTCCTCGTCGACGACCGTGTGGGCGGCGTCGGAGTCGGTGCGCGGGTCGGGGGCGTCGCCGGTCACGGGGTGACGGGTCACCTCGATCGCGTTGTCGCGGCGACGCGTGAACACGCGTACCGGGGCGGTGAGTTGGGCCGGGGTGTACGGGGGGAGTGGGAGGGGGTCGAGGAGGGGCGGGTGTGTTTCCGGTTCGGGGATTCCCAACAGGTCGTAGAAAAGGCGCCGTAGAAGCGCTGCGGACTCGCCCGGCGACGAACTCGTCTGCTCCGCGAGGTCCTTGTAGCGGGCCGGGTCGTGTGTGCTGATCGCCCGGTCTATCTGGGCGCGGAGGCTGCCCCGCCGGACCAGCTGAGGGGCCGTGCGGCCGAGGGCGGCCACCGGGGAGTCCGGGGCCAAGTCCTGCTGGGGGAAGGCACCGAGGAGTACGGGGACGCCGATGGACGCGGCGTAGTACGTGACGCTGGAGTGGTCGCCCAGTACGCAGTCCGCCGCGATCAGGGCCTGCCGCCAGCCGTCGAGGGGGTCGACGGTGTCCAGTCCGGCCCGCTGCGCGCCGTCCAGCCAGGCTCGTACCTGGCCGGGGCCGTGACCGTGCCAGATGTTGGGGTGGAGGACCGCTGTCGTGCGGTACTCGTCGGCGGGGAGTTCTACCGGGAGCCGGGAGAGGAGCCAGGGGAGGAGATCGTCCTCGTCCCACGCATCGCCGCCGAACAGGGACCTCGGCGCCCAGGTGGAACTGACGACGACCAGCTTCTGCCCGCGCGCAACACCCAACGCCCGGCGGAATCGCTCACGTTGAGGAAGTGCCGCGAGGATACGGTCGTAACAGGGGTCCCCCGCGAGAGCCGCGGTCTCCGCCGCTGCCGGCACCGACTCCCTGAGCCTGTCGAGCTGTTCGGGGTGGGACAGGACGGTCGCGGCGGCGAGAGGTCGGCCGTCAGGGCGAAGCAGCCAGTCGGACGAGAGGCCGAACACGGGGGCTGGGGCGGGTGGTTGAGGCGTTGAGGCGTTGAGGCGTTGAGGCGTTGAGGCGTTGAGGCGTTGCCAGCCTCTTATTATATCCGACCCCGTGTGACAATACGGCCAAATTCCCCTGAATTTCCCCGAGTTCACCCCCATAGCTGGCCGAGACGGCCAGGTCGAACTCGGTCTCCTTCGCCTGCTCCCAAGGCACCACCGGCACCCCCACCCCCGCCAACAACTCCGGCACCCCCGCGAGAAACGGCGACGACCCCGTGCACGTGGCGAACAACTGCACCCGCACATCGCTGTGGAACAACGGCAGCACATCCAACAACCGTGTGGCCGAAGTGACGTTGTGCACGACGAACAACACCCGCCGGCACCCACTCCGCGTCACCCACCGCCCGGAATCCTCCCCCACGGGCACGCGCAACCACCCCACCGCACCGCCCACAGCCCGCCCCGCCCCCTCGCCACTCGTACGCCGCCCGCTGTTCAGCGGGAGATCATCCGATGCTATCCGGCGAGGGATCGACGACCGCGTCCGGCATACGGTCAGGCCGGATTCTCGACCGTGCGCGCCAGGATGCCCAACGTCGCACGGAGGGCGGATTCCTGGAGGATGGGGAAGATGCCGGCCGCGCGGTAACGCTCGTGGATCCGGCTCCAGTCGTAGTACGAGGTGACGTGCGTGCCGGTGGGGGTGGGCCGCAGGACGTAGCCGTACCGGTGGTCGATGTCCGGCTTGAGGTCGGGGGACACGGGCGTCCATTCGATCAGCGCGTCCTCGTCGTACGCGGTGATGACGACCGTCACGTCGTACCGGCCCATCGGGCGGTCGTTGAGCGCCTCGCGGTCCATGTGTACGACGAAGGAGTCACCGGCCTCGGCCACGCGCTCGCCGTCGGCGGACTGGAGCATGCCGGAGCTGTCGATGGAGACGTGGCCGCGCGGGTCGGTGAGGAGGGCGAAGACGCGGGCCGGGGGCGCGGCTATCTCGCGGGTCAC
The DNA here is from genome assembly GCF_055409605.1 of Streptomyces saintjeani. Lineage (NCBI taxonomy): Bacteria > Bacillati > Actinomycetota > Actinomycetes > Kitasatosporales > Streptomycetaceae > Streptomyces > Streptomyces saintjeani. The sequence goes on from NZ_CP189624.1 coordinate 6,599,646, forward strand.
CTCGAAGCGCTCGTCGGACATGGGGCTCCCTCGTTTCTGTAACGGGTTACTGCGCGGTTTCTATGGGGGGTGTCGGAGGTCTGTCAGGGTTTCTGTGCATCGGCCGGCCGCTGAGTCCGCCGACTCACGACACGGATCTTGAGATCGCCGGAATCCTAGTCTCCGCCCCGCTCCAACCCCGCAACGGTCCCCCTGATCGTCGGATTCCGGTACAGCTCCCGCAGCCGTACGGCCGGAAGCCCCTGTTCCCGCAGCGCGGCGGTGATGCGTACGGCGAAGAGGGAGTTCCCGCCGAGTTCGAAGAAGTCGTCGTCGGGACCGACGTCCGTGCCGAGGACGTCGCTCCAGATCCTGGTGAGACAGGCGGTGAGATCGTCAGTAAACGGTTGCTCTTGTTGCCGCGCGGGCGCCGGAGCCGCGACGAGCCGCGACACGTCCAGCTTCCCGTTCGCCGTCAACGGCAAGGCGTCCAGTGCGGTGACCGTCGCCGGCACCATGTACTCGGGGAGGAGGCCGGCGGCGCGTTCGCGTACGGTGCTGGTGCTGCCGCCGTTCAGTACGACGTACGCATCGATCCGCGCCCCGGCCGCGTCCCCCTCGCGGTGGACGACGACGGCCGCCGTCCGCACATCGGCATCCTCCAGCAGGACGTTGCGAATCTCGTCCAACTCGATCCGGAATCCCCGGACTTTGACCTGACTGTCGATACGGCCGAGGTGGTCGAGCCGCCCGTCGGGACGCAGCCGGCCGAGGTCACCGCTGCGATAGAGCCGACCGTCGCCGTACGGGTCCGGCACGAACCGTTCGGCGGTCAACTCCTCCTGCCCGAGGTACCCGAGCGCGACCCCGGCACCACCGACGCAGATCTCACCCGCGACACCGGGAGGGAGCAACTCACCCTCGGGGCTGGTGACATACAGGTTCCACCCCGGCAACGCCCGCCCCACGGAACGGGTCCCGGCGAGAGCCAAGGCCCGGGTGAGGGTCTGCTCGGTGACATGGACGGTGGTCTCGGTGATCCCGTACATGTTGACCAGCCGGCACGCGGGATGCAGGTCGAACCACGGCAACACCCCACGTGCATCGAGGGGTTCACCCCCGAAGACGACCAACCGCACACCCACGGCCCCGTGTTCGACACTCATCAACTGCCCGAACGCGGACGGCGTTTGGCTGACCACGCTGACCCGCTCGGACACCAGCAGATCCCGGAAGGCGTCCGGCTCACGCGAGACGAAGTACGGTACGACGACCAGCCGCCCCCCGGTGAGCAGGCACCCCCAGATCTCCCAGACGGAGAAGTCGAAGGCGGCGGAGTGGAACCACGTCCACACGTCCTGCGAACCCAGCCCGTACTCCTCCCGCGTCGCATCGACGAGGGCGATGACGTTCCGATGCGGGACGACGACTCCCTTGGGCCGCCCCGTCGATCCGGACGTGTAGACGACGTACGCGGGCCCGTCCCCCGGCGTAGGCAACTCCCCTTCTCCGCCGACGAGTTCATCCGGCGAGACCGCATCGGCGAACCCCGCCAACCGCGTCACCATCACCCGCAACCCGGCGTCCCGAGCCGTGTACGCGATCCGCTCCGCCGGATACGCGGGGTCCACCGGCACATACGTCCCCCCGGCCTTCAGCACGGCGAGCAGCACGACGACAAGCTCGGCGGTACGGTCGAGACACACCCCCACCCGATCCCCGGGCACCACCCCTCGCTGGACGAGCCCCCACGCCAACTCCCCGGCCCGCACGTCGAGTTCTCCGTACGTCAGCTGCTTCGCGCCGTCCGTCACGGCGATGCGCTCCGGCGCCCGCCCGGCGATCTGTGCAAACGCTTCCACAACACTGACGGCACCCGACCCCGGCGTGGCGACCCGCCCGGCCCGCCCGAGCGCCACGACCCGCTCACGCTCCCCGGCGTCGAGCAACTCCACTTCGCTCGGAGGCACTTCGTCGAGAACCTGCCGATGAACATGCACGAGATGCCGCACGAACTGGGCGGCGATCCCTCCCGAGAAGTGGCTCCCGAGATGGTCGCACCGCAGCCGAACCCCTTCGACGTCCCGCACGACCGACACGGTCAACGGAAACGGCGGCGCGAGACACGGCACATACTCCCCGCCCCACTCGACGTCGTCGAAGAGGAGCCCGGCGAGGACGGGACCGCTCGCGGGAACGGGCTTCGCGTCGCGCAGGACGTAGGCGCCGTGATCGGTACCGAGGAGCGCGTCCTCGGAGCCGTACCGTGCCAGCGTCACACCGAGGGCGGTCAACCAGCTCGTCTCATCGCCGAGTTCGCTGATCGGCAGAATGTACGGGGCACCCGGCATGCCGTCGGGGAGACCCCAGGGAGGCGGGGGCGCGCTCTCCGGCCCGTCCACCGGCCCGACGTGACCCCCACGCGGCCCGACAGCGATCAGATCGCTGCCGCCGTCCGCGTACCGCAACACCACCCGCCGCACCCCCTCCGCGGCCCGCGCCATCTCAACTTCCCGACGCCGCACGGCGATCGGATGATCGGCGGGTACGGGCAGCTCCTCGATCCAAACCCGAGACCCTGGTTCGACAGAGGCCGACGGGGTCCGCAGGGCACAGCAGCGCGCGGCAAGAGACGACGACACGGGGGTAACTCCTCGATGTTCTCAGGCAGTTCAGCGGGCGCTGAACCCGCCGTCCACGGTCAGTACGGACCCGGTGATCTGCCGGGACTCGTCGGACGCGAGGAACACGACCGCCCCGGCCACGTCCTCCGGCTCGATCAGCGTGTTCATCGGCTGCGCCTCCACGAACGTCCGCTCGTGCTCATGGACCGGCACCTCCAGCGCCCGCGCGATCTCGGCCAGCATCCGCCCCTCGGCCTGCGGTTCGTCCCGAACGGACCCCGGGCACACGGCATTCACCCGCACCTTCGTCGGCGCGTAGTCCAGCGCGGCGGCCTTGGTGAGCCCGATCACCGCATGCTTGGCGGCGACGTACCCGGCGAAGTGCCGATACCCCACCAGCCCGGCCGTGGAAGCGACGTTGACGATGCTCCCCGACCGCCGGGCACTCATCGCCTTGCCCACCTCGCGGATCACCCGCCACGCGCCCGACAGGTCGACATCGATCATCAACGCCCACTCGTCCTCGTCGATCTCATGCACCGGCTTCCCCGAAGGCGCCGCGATCCCCGCGTTGTTGACGGCAACGTCGATCCGCCCGAACCGGTCACAGGCGACCGTCACCGCTTCCCGTACGGCCGGCAGGTCCCGGATATCGGCCTCGACCGTCACCACGGCAGCGCCCGCCTGCCTGCACAGGTCGGCCGTATGCTCCAACTGCCCCCGCGTGCCCAGCGGATACGGCACCCCGGGCAGATCACCGCAGATGTCCAGCAGAGCCAGATCGGCTCCCTCACGGGCACAGGCCACCGCGATCGCCCGCCCCAACCCCCGAGCCGCGCCGGTCACCAGCACCGACTTGCCGTCGAGACGCATACGGAACTCCCTGACTACGAAACGGACTTGAGCCGGTCGGCGATCGTGCGCGCCAACTCCGGCCCCGACTCGGTGAGATACATGTGACCGCCGGGCACCTCGACATGGTCGAAGTCACGGCTGGTCGCCTTGGACCAGGAGGCCGCCTCGTCACGGCTCACCAACTCGTCGTCCACGCCCCGGAAAACGGTGATCGGTACGTCCAGCGGAAGGCTCGTGCTGCGGACGTAGGTCTCGTGCATCTCGACGTCCGCCCGCAGCGTCGGCAGCAGCAGTTCCCGCATCTCCGGGTCCTCCAGCGCGGGATGCCGGTACCCGGCGAACTCCCCGACCCGGTCGAGGAATTCGTCGTCGGACAGCCCGGTGGCCCGTCGCTCACGCCCGAGATCGGGCTCGGGGGAGCCGCTCACGAAGAGGTGCGCGACCTCGACGCCGGGCACCGCGACGAGCCGGTGGGCGAGTTCGTAGGCGAGGACGGCTCCGAGGCTGTGCCCGAAGAGCGCGAACCGGCCGCCGTCGAGGTCGAGTTGGCTCAGCAGCCCGGCCACGGCCTCGTGCACGTCCCGGTACGGTTCGTCGTCGATCAACCGCTCACGGCCCGGGAGCTGAGGTGCGACGATCTCCAACTCGCCACCGGACCAGGGCCGGTAGAAGGAGGCGCCGGCACCGGCGTAGGGCAGACAGATCAGCTTGGTCACGGTCACTGTCCCATCGCGTCGATGAGGCTCTGCGGACGCATGTCGGTCCAGTGCTCCTCGATGTACTCCAGGCACGCGGTCCGGCTCGCCCGGCCGTGCACGACCGTCCACCCGGCCGGTACCTCGGCGAAGGCGGGCCAGAGGGAGTGCTGGTTCTCGTCGTTCACCAGCACGAAGTGCTCGATCGAGTCGTCGTCGAAGGGGTTGGTGGTCATGTCGGCTTTCTCCTAGGCGAGTTGCTCGGCCAGCGACGGGCCGATCCGGTCCAGTGCCCCGGGGCGGGTCATCTCCCCGTGGGTGCAAGGGATTTCGTGGTCGACGACGCGACCGGTGACGTACGGACGCCAGTCGCCGTACCGGCCGGGCACGGCGCCCGGGTCGTCGGCGGCGGTGAACACCAGCAGGTCACCGTCGTACAGGGTGGGCGCGAACTCCTGGAGCAGGCGCCCGTTTCGGGCCGTCACCTCGACCAGCGCGGCGAGTTCGTCATCCGTGAGGCCACCGGCCATGTCGGGCACGCTCCGGATGACCTCCACGAACTGGTCGTCGGTGACCGGGACGTGGGGAGTCGGACGGCCGAGGACGGTGAGGATGCTCCGCAGCAGCGTGGGCCGGTCGGCCGGCGGCGCCTGCCGGATCCAGGTACCGGGGAAGGCGTCGAGGACCGCGAGCAGCGCGACCTTCTCCCCGGCCGCCTGGAGCGCGACGGCCACCTCGTACGCGACGAGCCCGCCCATCGAGTAGCCGAGCAGGTGGTACGGCCCCTCGGGCTGCCGCTCCCGGATGCGCGCGGTGTGCTCGGCGACCGCCTCGGCCAGCGTCGCGGCCGGAGCCTCGCCGGGGACGAGCCCGCGCGACTGGAGCCCGAACAGCGGTCGCCCCGGGGCGAGATGACGGGCGAGCCCGGCGAACCCCCAGGCCAGTCCGGACGCGGGCGGCAGACAGAACAGCGGCTCGCGCTCGCCCCGTACCCGCAGCGGCAGCAGCGGGCCGAGCGGCGCGGCGCCCGCTTCCACCGGCCCCCGGGCCAGCGCGGCGACCGTCGGCGCGTCGAAGAGAGACCGCAGCGAGGGTTCGACACCGAGTTCCGCCCGGATGCGGGAGGTGAGGCGCGGGGCCAGCAGCGAGTGCCCGCCGAGGTCGAAAAAGCTGTCATGGACGCCGACTTGGGCCGCGTCCAGACTCAGCACCTCGGCGAAGATGTCCCGGATCCGCTCCTCCCGCAGGGTGCGCGGAGCGGTCCTCGCCGCGAGGAGCGCGTCCGGGGCCGGGAGCGAGCGGCGGTCCAACTTGCCGCTCGCCGTACGGGGGACGGCGGGGACGGTGACGTACGCGGTCGGCACCATGTGGGCGGGGAGAGTGCGGGCGAGGTGCTCGCGCAGGGCGTCGGGGGAGACCGGCCCGCCGGGGACGACGTACGCGACCAGCCGTTTCTCGCCCGGCGCGTCCTCCCGCACGGCCGCCGCCGCCTCTTCGACCGCCGGATGTGTTGCGAGCGCGGCCTCCACCTCGCCCAACTCGATGCGGAAACCCCGGACTTTGACCTGCTGATCGGCGCGGCCCAGGAAACGCAGCTGGCCGTCGGGCTCGCGTACCGCCAAGTCGCCGGTGCGGTAAAGGCGTTGACCGGGTCTCCCGAACGGATCGGCGACGAAGCGCTCGGCCGTCAGCGCCGGGCGGCCGAGGTAGCCGCGTGCGGGGCCGCCGCCCGCGACGTACACCTCACCCACCGCGCCGTCGGGGACCAACTGGAGGGCGTGGTCCAGGAGATGGATCTGGTTGCGGGCCAACGGGCGGCCGATGGGCGGTTCTTGGTCGCGCGGTGAGGTGCCGGTGCTGGTGCCGTGGGTCGTGGGCGCCTCGGGGGTGTCGTCGGCCGACCGCCACGCCGTCGCGTAGACCGTCGCCTCCGTCGGGCCGTAGAAGTTGACGAGCAGTACGCCGGGGAAAGCGTTCTCTACGTCTTTCCGCAGCCGGGCCGGGATCGGCTCGCCGCCGAGGGCGACCGTGTGGGCCGAGACGGGGGGCCGTTCGGCCAGGACGCTCGCCATGACCGTCGGAACGCCGCTGATCAGGCCCGCCTCGCGGGGTGTGCCGTCGGTCAGGGCGAGCAGGTTCTCGACGATCTCGATCCGGCCGCCGCAGGTCAGCGGCGAGAAGATCTCGAACACCGACACGTCGAAATTGAGCGAGGTGGAGAACAGGACCTCCGCCAGCCGCTCCGGGCCGAACGCCGTGTGCGTCCACTCCACGAACTCGACCGCGTTGCGGTGCGTGGCGAGGACGCCCTTGGGGCGGCCGGTGGAGCCGGAGGTGTAGGTGATGTAGGCCAGGTTGTCGGGGGTGGCGGGAGTTGTGGAAGCGGTTACCCGAGTCTGCTGTCCGGCTGTACGGGTCGGATCGAGTACCGGTGTTCCGTCGGGCAACGCGCGGGCCGTGCCTTCTGCTGTTGCCAGGACCACGACCGGCTGCGCGTCCCCGACGATGTACGCCAGCCGCTCCGCCGGATACGCCGGGTCCAGTGGCAGATACGCGGCACCCGATGTGAGCACCGCCAGCACCGCGACGACCAACTCCGCCGTACGCGGCAGCGCGATCCCCACCACCCGCTCGGGCCCCGCGCCGAGTTCGACGAGCCGCCCAGCCAACTGCCGGGCCCTCTCGTCGAGTTCGCGGTACGACAGAGAGGTTCCGCGATCGAGTACGGCGACGGCATCGGGAGTTGCCGCCACCTGCGCCGACCAGAGATCGATGAGCGTCCGGGACGCGGCCGGCGGCAACTGGGCCTGGCACGGCCGGTCTTCGAGCGCGATGAGCCCCTGGGGCTGCTCCGGTTCCGCCGCCATCGCCGTGAGGATCCGCACCAGCCGGGCCAGCGTGGCCTCCGCCCACTCGGGCGTGAACAGGTCCGGGCGGTAGGCGAGCCGGAAGCGCGGGCGAGGGCCGGGGAGCGCGACGAGCGTCACCGGGTAGTGGGTGGCGTCACGGCCGCTCGAACCGGCGAGCCGGAGGCCCTCGCCCGAAGTCGCCAGGTCCGCCGGGTAGTTCTCGAACACGAGGAGGGTGTCGAAGAGTTCGGGCACCCCCGCCGCCCGCTGGATGTCCGCGAGGCCGAGGTGGTGGTGGTCGAGGAGCGTCGCGTAGGTGTCGCGCACCTCGCGCAGGAGGCGGGCCGGGGAGTCCGCCGGACGCAGCCGTACCCTCGTCGGGACCGTGTTGATGAACAGGCCCACCATGCTTTCCACGCCCGGGAGTTCGGGCGGACGTCCCGACACCGTCGTACCGAACACGACGTCGTCGCGGCCGGTCAGCCGGCCGAGGAGGAGCCCCCAGGCCGACTGGACAAGGGTGTTGAGGGTGACGCCGAGGCGTCGCGCGGCCGTGGTGAGGGCGGCGCCCGTCTCCGGGGACAACTCAACTCTCGCCTGGGCGAGTTGGCCCGCTCCCGGAGGTGCCTGGGGCGCCAGGCGGGTCGGTTCGGTGACTCCGTCGAGCGCGTCGCGCCAGGCTTCCTCGGCGGCCGTGCGGCTTTGGCGGTTCAGCCACTGGAGGAAGGTGCGGTACGGCGGGACGGGCGGCAGCTCGATGCCCTTGTGGAGGGCGAGGAGTTCCCGGACCAGGACCGCGACCGACCAGCCGTCCAGGAGGATGTGGTGGTGGGTGATCAGCAGGCGGTGGCGCTGGTCGGAGAGGCGGGCCAACGTGCAGCGCAGAAGGGGAGGCCGGGTGGGATCGAAGCCGGTTTCACGGTCCTTGTCGAGGAGTTCGGCCCAGGCCGCTTCCTGGTCGTCGACGGTGGTGAGGTCGGTTTCCGTCCAGGGGAGGGCCGCGCGGTGGGGGACGACCTGTACGGGCTGGCCGCCCCGGCGGCGCCTGAACGCCGCGCGGAGGTTGGGGTGGCGGTCCAGCAGGGCCCGCGCGGAGGCGTGCAGGCGGTCCGCGTCCATCGGGCCTTCCAGGTCGAACACCAACTGGACGACGTAGACGTCCTGTTCACCCCGCTCGTGCTCGTACAGGGCGTGGAAGAGAAGGCCCTCCTGGAGCGGGGTGAGGGGGAGGACGTCGGCCGGTGCCGGCTTGGGGGTGGTGGGGGGAGTCACCGGTCAGTCGTCCAATCCGTCGGCCAGCTCGGCGAGTTCGTCGTCGGAGAGGGCCAGGTCGTCGAGATCGTCTTGGTCGGCGGGGCCGTTGGAGCCGTCAGGGCTGTCGAAGTCGCGTGGTGCAGCGGGGGAGTTCGGGACATCGGAAGAGATCGGAGGTCGCTTCGGCGAGGTGAGGGCCGGGGTATCGGGGTGACGCTTCTCGGTATCGGGTCGGTGCTGTGCGGTGTCGGTTCGGGCGGCGCGTGAGGTGACCTCCGTACGCCATGCCTCCGCCAGCGCCCGCACCTCGGTCTCGGTCAGCACCCCTTCGGGCCACGACCAGTCCGCCACCAGGACCGGCCCTTCGTCCGAGTCCCGTACAACCGCGTTGATCTCCAGGGCGTGCGCGACGGCGAGTTCGGGATCGGTGCCCTTGGCGAGGGACGGCGACTCCGGGGCGAACGTCCACGACTCGGTGCCGGGAGTGGTGAACCGGCCCAGGTAGTTGAACCCGATCGCGGGCGCCGGAACCTTCGCCAACTCGTCGGCCGTGTCGGGGTTGAGGTAACGCAGCAGCCCGTATCCGAGCCCGTTGTCCGGCAGTTCACGCGCCCGCTCACCCGCTGTGCCGATCCGCACCGGGTAGAGCGAGGTGAACCAGCCGACGGTGCGCGAGAGTTCGACACCGGGAACCACTTCCTCCCGCCCGTGCCCCTCGACGTCGACCACGACCTCCGAGCACCCGTACCGCGCACCGACAGCCGACGCGAGCCCGGCGAGCAGAACGTCCTGGACCCCGGCACCGCTGATGAGCCGACTGGTCGCCTCGGCCCCAAGTACCACGCGCATGGCCCGAGTTGTGGCGGCGTTGTCCTGATCGGGATCGACCGGCCGCGCCCCCAAGGGCGTCCCCGCCGTCCCACGCCACAGTTCGACCTCGTCGCTCCTCGCCGCCGCCTGAGTCTGGAGAACCTCGGCCCAGCGCTTGAACGACGTTCCGACGATCGGCAGTTGAGGTTTCCGCCCGGCCCTGACCGCCTCCCACGCCGACTTGAGGTCCGGCAGGATCACCCGCCACGACACACCGTCGACGACGAGATGGTGCACGACGATCAGCAGGCGCCCGTCCCGCCCGGGACCGGCGTCGAACCACACGGCACGGAGCATCGTCCCGCTTGCCGGGTCGAGCAGGGCGACGGCCCGCTCGGACTCCTCGGTGACGGCGGAGTGGAAGTCGTCGGTGCCGGAGACGTCCCGCCGGACGATCCGGTCGGCGGCGTTCACCGAACCCGCCTGCGGCACGACCAGCCCGTCGGCTCCGAACTCGGCCCGCAGCATGTCGTGATGGTCGAGCAGAGCCTGAAGTGCCCCGGTGACGTCCGTGAGTTGGGCCTCCGGTGGCACCGTCAGCAACACGGACTGGCTGAACCTCCCTATGGGGCCGCCTCGTTCGAGAAGCCACCGCATGATCGGCGTCAGAGGAACCAGGCCGGTCCCGTCGTCCGCCCGCACGGTCACCGGACCCCGGGCCACCGCCGCCAACTCCCGTACCGTCTGGTGCTTGAAGACCTCCCGCGCGGTGATCACCACACCCGCCTCGGCGGCCCTGCTCACCAGCCGGATCGCCGCGATGCTGTCACCACCGAGCGCGAAGAAGTCCTCGTCCACGGGGACTTCGTCCAGCTTGAGCAACTCGCCGTAGAGACCGGCCAGTACACGTTCGGCCGGGGTGCCGTTCCGGGAAGGCGTGACCCCTTCCTCGGGCGCGACCGGCGCCGGAGCCTGGCGCACGGGCCGCACGTCGTCCCCGTGCAGATCCACGGCCCCGATCCGCACCCCGGGGTCCACCACGACCGCAGCGAGCAGCCGCACGAACGCCCGCGCCAGCCGTTCGCCCGTCTCCGTGTCGAACAAGTCCGTGCTGTACTCGGCGATTCCGTCGATCCCCGCCGGGGTGCCGTCCTCCTCGCGGCGCTCGCTCAGATAGAGCGACAGATCGAAGCGGGCGGCACCGGTCTCGACGATCTCGCGGCTCGCCTCGATCCCGGGCAGCCGCAGCGTCGTCTGCTCGCCGTGCCCGGTGAACGCCAACACCACCTGGAACAAGGGGTGATGGGACAGCGTCCGCTTCGTGCCGAGCGCATCCACCAGCACATCGAACGGCACGTCCTGACGCGCGTACGCCGCGAGATCGAACTCCCGCGTCCGGCCGACCAGTTCACGGAACGTGGGGTCACCCGACGTATCGGTCCGCAGCGCGAGGCTGTTGACGAAGAACCCGACCAGTTCATCCAGCCTGCTGTCCGGCCGCCCGGCCACGGGCGTCCCGATCGTGACGTCCGTCCCCGAACCGAACCGCGTGAGCAGTGCGGCAAGCCCCGCCTGCACCACCATGAACAGGGTCGCCTTCGACGCGGCGGCCAGCCGGGCGAGGCCCGCGTGAAGGTCCGCGTCGATCGTGAACCCGGCCCGGTCACCGTTCCCGGTGGGCTCAGCGGGGCGAGGGCGGTCGAGGGGCAACGGCAACTCGGCGGGGGCACCGGCCAATGCGCCACGCCAGAACGCCACGTCACGCCCCAGCGGACTTCCGGCGTCCGACGCCTCCCCCAACGTCTCCCGCTGCCACTGCGCGAAGTCGGCGTACTGGAACGGCAGTTGCTGGAAGCCCGGCTCTTCGCCGGCGATCCGAGCCGCGTACGCCGTCTCCAGGTCCCGCATCAGCGGTGTCATCGACCAGCCGTCGACGGCGATGTGATGCGCCACGAGCGACAGCACATGTGTCTCGGCATCCAGCTCGAACAAGGTTGCCCGGATCGGCAGTTCGGCCGCGAGATCGAAGCGCTGCCGGGCGGCCCCGGTGAGGCGCGCGGCGAGTTCCCCGGCGGTCGTCGAGATGACCGTGAGGTCCAAGTCCCGTGCATCGACGATCCGTTGGTACGGAGTCCCCTGGAAGTCGGGGTACAGCGTCCGCAACGACTCATGCCGCGCCACCAGGTCCCCGAGAGCCGCCCGCAGCGCCTCCCGGTCCAACGGGCCCGACAACCGCAGCGCCCACGGCACGGTGTACGTCCCGTTGCCCGCGTCCAGCCGGCTCAGGAACCACAGCCGCTGCTGGGCGTACGACAACGGAATCGGCGCGTAACCCCTCTCGTACGCGGCGAGTCGAGGGCGGTCTTCAGTGCGTGCCTCCTCCACCCGCAGCCTCTCGGCGAGGGCCGCCGGTGTCGGCGCCTCGAACACCGCCCGCACCGGCAACGCCGTACCCAACGCGCCCCGGACCCGGTCCGTGAGCCGCATCGCCAGCAGGGAGTCACCGCCGAGGTCGAAGAACCCGTCGTCCACACCGACTTGATGCACCGCGACACCGAGCAACTCCGCGAACACCCCGCACAGGATCTCCTCCTGCGGCGTACGCGGCGCCCGGCCTGTGTGACCGCCTGCCGTCACGGGCTGCGGCAGCGCGGCCCGGTCCAACTTGCCGTTCGCGGTCAACGGCAGCCGCTCCAGGGGGACTACGGCCATCGGGACCATGTGCTCGGGCAACGTACGAGCCGCGTGCCGACGCAATTCCTCGGCGTCCAGGGCCTGTCCGACGACGTACGCGATGAGCCGACCGTCCCGCACGGCCACGACAGCCTTCTCGACGCCCTTTTGCCGGGCGAACGCGGCTTCCACCTCGCCGAGTTCGATCCGGAACCCGCGCACCTTGACCTGGTCGTCCGCCCGGCCCACGTACTCCAGCTCGCTGTTCACCGACCAGCGTGCCAAGTCCCCTGTCCGGTACATCCGTTCACCCGCCCCGCCGAACGGATCGGCCACGAACCGCCCTGCCGTCAGCCCGGCCCGACCCACATAGCCCCGCGCGAGCCCGGCCCCGGCGACATACAACTCCCCGGTCACCTCCGGCGGCACCACCCGCAACCCGGCGTCCAGCACATACGCCCGCAGATCGGGAATCACCTCCCCGATCCGCCCCCTGCCGTCCCCGACCACCTCCCCGGTGAGCGGCAGCCCGGTCACATGGACGGTCGTCTCGGTGATCCCGTACATGTTCACGAGCACCGGCGCGTCCTGCGGATACCGGCCGAACCACTCGACCACCGCACCCGGGTCCAACGCCTCCCCACCGAACACGACGTACCGCAACGCCAACCGCTCCCGCAGCTCCGGAGCCGCCGCATCCGCCCGCAACAACTCCCCGAACGCCGACGGCGTCTGATTCACCACCGTCACCCGTTCCCGCGCGAGCAACCGCAGAAATTCCCCCGCGTCCCGGCTCACCTCGAACGGCACCACCACCAACGTCCCGCCGTGCAGCAACGCCCCCCACAACTCCCACACCGAGAAGTCGAACGCGTACGAGTGGAAGAGCGTCCACACGTCCCCCGGCCCGAAGTCGAACCAGCGGCGGGTGGCGGAGAGCAGCCGGACGACGTTGCTGTGGGGGATCGCGACACCCTTGGGGCGGCCGGTGGAGCCGGAGGTGTAGATGACGTAGGCGGTGGTGGACGGGTGGCTGAGCCACTGGGCCACCGGAGGTGTGGAGGCCGGCGGGGGAGTGGCCGAGTGGCTGAGCCACTGGTCCACGGGCGGCGCGGAGGTGGACGACTGGCTCAGCCACTCATCCACAGGCCACTCGGCCACCGCCCCGATCCGCACCACCGGCACCTCGCACCCGGCCGGCACCTCCACCCCGTCCCCCGCGACCACCAGCACCGGCCGCGAGTCGGACAGCATGAACTCCAGCCGGTCCGCCGGATACGCCGGGTCCATCGGCACGTACCCGGCACCCGTCCTCAGCACCGCCAGTACCGCGACCACCAGCTCGGCGGAGCGCGGCAGCGCGAGGGCCACCAGGCGTTCGGGGCCGGCGCCGTGAGCGGTGAGGAGGGCGGCCAGGTGGGAGGAGTGTTCGTCGAGGGCCGCGTACGTGAGGCGGGTGCCGTCGTAGACGACGGCGGTCGCGTCGGGGGTGCGGGCCGCCTGCTGGGTGAAGAGTTCGGGGAGCGTGGCGCCGGGCGGTTCGACGGCGGCCGGTGCGGGCGTGAGCAGCCGTTCCCGTTCGCCGGGCAGGAGGACGTCGATCTCGCCGACCCGCCGCGTCACATCACCGGCCAGCGCCGCGAGGACCACGGCGAAGCGGTCGAGGAGGCGGCGGGCGCCGGGCCCGTCGTAGGTGTCAGGGCGGTAGGAGAGGCGCAGGGTGAGGCGGCGGGCCGGGAGGACGGCGAGGGTGAGGGGGTAGTGGGTGGCGTCGCGTCCCGTCAACTGGCGTACGGGGGAGTCCCCTTGGGCGCCGGGATGGTTCTCGAAGGCGAGCAGCGTGTCGAAGAGGTCAGCGACGTCGGCGGCCCGGCGGATGTCGGCGAGCCCGAGATACTGGTGCGGCAGCAGTCCCGCCTGCCGCGACTGGAGCCCGCCGAGAAGGTCGGCGACGGTCTCCTGATCGTCCCAACGCACCCGCAACGGCACGGTGTTGATGCAGAACCCGACCATCGAGGCGACGTTGCGCAGCTCCGGCGGACGCACCGACACCGTCTGCCCGAACACCGCCTCGGACCGCCCGGTGAGCCGCCCGAGGAGTACGCCCCAGGCACCCTGCACCAGGGTGTTGAGGGTGACACCGAGTGAACGCGCCGTGCGCTCGGCCTGGTTGGTGAGATCCTCGGGCAACTCGACGATCAACTCGTGCGGCAGCACAGGGGCTGTGGGGGCGCCGGGAGCGAGAAGGACCGGCTCGTCGAGGCCGAACAGCTCGTCGTGCCAAGCCTGTTCGGAGGCCGGGCGGTCCTGGCGGGCCAGCCACGCCACGTAGTCCCGGTACGGCGGCACGGGTGCGAGCGCGGTCGGGTGCTGGCCCGCGTACAGGGCGGCGAACTCGCGGGTGAGGAGCTGTTTGGACCAACCGTCCAGCAGAATATGGTGGTTGGTGATGATCAGTCGGTACAGCTCCGGTCCGATCCGGACGAGCAGGTACCGCAGCAGCGGCGGCCTGGCGAGGTCGAAGCGCCGGGCGCGTTCCTCGTCGAGGAGACGCTGCCAGGCGGCGTCCCGCTCGGAGTCGCCGCACGAGGACAAGTCGGCCTCGGCCCAAGGGAGTTCGACGTCCGTGGGAACGATCTGTACCGGCGCCCCCGCCTCCCGGCGCCGGAAGCAGGCGCGCAGGTTGGGGTGCCGGTCGAGGAGCGCCTGACCGGCGGCGCGTACGGCGGCGGGGTCGACCTTGCCGGTCAACTCCATTATCTGCTGGGCCGCGTAGACGTCAGGGCTGCCCTCGTCGTCGTACAGGGCGTGGAAGAGCAGCCCTTCCTGCAACGGCGACAGGGGCAGGACATCCGCGATTCCGGACCGGGTCACCGTGGGTTACCTCCACTCGCTGCCGAACTCGGCTTCGAGTTCGTCGATCTCTGCTTGGGACAGGGACACCAGGGGCAGGTCGGACGGCGTGTGGCCGCCCGCCGGTCCGGTGCGGCTCAACTCGTCGAGCGCCACGCACCACAGGTCGGCGAGCGCCTCGACCTCCGCCTCGGACCAGAGGCCGGGCGCCCAGGACCACATGGCCCGCAGCCCGTCGTCGTCGGCGACGACGGTGATCTCCAGGCCGTGCGCCACGGGGAGTCGGGGATCGTGCGCGGCACCGAGCGCCAGATCGCCGGGGAGTTCGTCGGGGACCGACGCCCAGTCGTCCGTGGGGAGTTCGCGCGCCGTACGGCCCAGGTAGTTGAACCCGACCTGAGGCACCGGGAGTTCGGCGAGTTCGGCGCCCTCCTCCGGGGCGAGGTGGCGCAGTACGCCGTACCCGATGCCGTGGTCCGGTACGGCCCGCATCTGCTCCTTGACCGCCCGCAACGCCGCTGCGGGGTCGGCCGGCCCGATCCCGGCGAGGTCGAGTCGGGCCGGGACGACGCTGGTGAACCAGCCGACCGTGCGCGACAGGTCCACGTCCTCGAACAGGTCCTCGCGACCGTGCCGTTCGACGTCCACCAGCAGCGCCGGACGCTGGTCCCACCGCGTGAACGCGAGGGCGAGAGCGGTGAGCAGAACGTCGTCCGGACCGGCGTGGAAGGCGGCCGGGACCGTGGTGAGGAGGTCGGTGGCCGACTCGGGCGGAAGGGTGCGGGTGAGGTGGCGGACGGTGCCTACGACGTCCCGCGCCGGATCGGGGGAGCGGTCGTCCGGCGAGGGGTGGTCCAACAGCCGCTGCCAGACCTCCAGTTCGGGGCGCCGCTTCTGCGCCTCGCCCGCCAACAGGCGCGCCCACTGCCGGAACGGCGTCCCCTTGGAGGGGAGTTGCTCACCGCGCCAGGCTCCGGCGAGGTCGGCGCGGAGGATGCCCCAGGAGACCCCGTCCACGGCGAGGTGGTGAACCGTGAGGAGGAGCCGCCCTTGCCGTCCGGGCCCGGCGTCGTACCAGACCGCCCGCACCAACTCTCCGCGCTCAGGGTCAAGTCGGTCGACCGTGAGATCCCTTGGACTGGTGACCCGTCTCACCGCGACCTGGATACTGCCCGGCGCCGGTATGTCGGCCGACCAGTCGGCCCCGACCCGCATCCGCAGCACGTCATGGTGGTCGACGACGGTCCGGAGCGCGGAGGTGAGACTCTGCTCGTCGGCCCCGACCGGCGTGACGAGCACCATCGACTGGCTGAACTTGCCGGTGGGGCCGCCACGTTCACGTAGCCGGTGCATCGCGGGAGTGAGCGGAACGGCTCCCGTCGCCGACTCCTGAACAGGCCCGCGCGAGGCGGCCGGACGGGAGGCGGCGATCGCCGCGAGGGCCGCGACCGTGCGGTGCTCGAACACGTCACGCGGGCTCAGCCGCAGCCCCGCCGCGAGCGCCTTGCTGACGAGGCTGATGGACGCGATGCTGTCCCCGCCGAGGTCGAAGAAGCCGTCGTCCAGGCCGACTTCGCGGCCCAGCACCTCGGCGAACAGGTCGCGCAGCACCCTCTCCGCCGCAGTGCGCGGCGCACGGTCACCACCGCTCTCGACCACCGGCACGGGAAGCGCGTCCCGGTCCAGCTTCCCGTTCGCCGTCATCGGCAGGGCGTCCAGCACCACGAACGCCTCGGGCACCATGTGCTCGGGCAGCCGCCGAGCCGCGTGCGCCCGCACATCCGCCGCATCCACCCCGGCCGCGCCCACGAGGTACCCCACCAACCGCCTTACGCCCGGCCGGTCTTCGCGCACCACTACTGCCGCCTGCTCGACCCCGTCGTACGACGTGAGTGCGCCCTCGATCTCCCCGGGCTCGATCCTGAGCCCCCGGATCTTGAGCTGACCGTCCGAACGGCCGCGCAACTCCAGTGTCCCGTCGGCCCGTTGGACCGCCAGATCGCCGGTGCGGTACATCCGGCTGCCCGGCGGACCGTAAGGATCGGCCACGAAACGCTCGCCGGTGAGAGCGGGCCGGTTGTGGTAACCCCGCGCCACCTGGGCGCCGCCCACGTACAACTCGCCTTCCACGCCGGCCGGTACGGGGTTCAGCCGCCGATCCAGCACGTACGCCCGCGTGTTCCACATCGGCCGTCCCACCGGCACCGGCCCTGACGGGAGTTCGTCGCCCGGCTCGATCCGGTGGTCCGTACAGCCCACCGTGAGTTCCGTCGGCCCGTAGTGGTTGATCAGCCGCACCCCGGGATGTTCCCGGCGCCATGCCCGCAGCGCCTCACCCACCAGGGCCTCGCCGCCCAGCATGAACTCCTCGGCCGGCGAGATGTCGTGCGGCAGCGAGGGGAGGAGGACGAGATGACTCGGGGTGGCCTTGAGGAACGTCAACTGCCGTTCGTCCGCGTCGTGTACGGCCGCGATGTGCACCTTGCCGCCCGCCGCGAGCGCGCCGTGCAGCGTCGTCACCGTCGCGTCGAACGACATCGTCGCGTGCAGGAGCGACGTTCCCCTGAGGCTCGGGTACTCCTCGACGCAACGGGCCACGTAGTTCGTGAGGTTGCGGTGCTCCACGACAACACCCTTGGGGCGCCCCGTAGTTCCGGAGGTGTAGATCAGATAGGCGGTGTCAGCCGGACGGGGATCGGCCAAGTCGCCTTCCCCGCCTGCGGCTTCGGGGCTCACGACCGGGCAGCCGACGTCCATCCGGTCCCGCGAGACGACACACACCGGGTCCGCGTCCGCCAGCAAGTACGCCGTCCGGTCGGCCGGGTGGTCCGGGTCGAGCGGCAAGTAGGCGGCACCCGACTTGAGTACGGCCAGGACGGCTACGGCGATGTCGACGGAACGGGGGAGGGAGAAGGCGACGATCCGCCCTGGTCCGGCACCGGAAGCGATCAGCGCGCGCGCCAACTCGTCGGACGACGCGGCTAGCTGGCGGTACGTCAGTTCTCGATGGGCGTCCGTCACGGCTACCGCGTCAGGGCGTCGAGTGGCCTGCTCCTCGAACATGCGCGGGAACGTCGTCTCCGGGACGTCCCGCTCGGTGTCGTTGAACTCCTCGACGATACGCCGGAGTTCGTCCGTCCCCAGGATCTCCAGCGCGCCGATGGGGTGGTCCGGGGTGTCGACCGCCGCTCGCAGCAACCGTTCCAGCCGCACGACGAGATCCTCGGCCGTGCATCGGTCGAACAGGTCGGCGCTGTACTGGAGGAACCCCTCGATACCGGCCGGGGAACCGTCCGGCGCCCTCAACTCGCCCAGGTTGAACGTGAGATCGACCTTCGTGGCACCCGTCTCCACCGGAATCGGCGTCGCCTTGAGACCCGGCAGCCGCAACTCCGGTTCGCTCGGCCGGAATGCCAGCATCACCTGGAACAGCGGATGCCGGGCCAGCGAACGAGGCGGCGCGAGCGCCTCGACCACCTGCTCGAACGGGAGATCCTGGTTCGCGTGCGCCGCGAGGTCGGTCTCCCGGACGCGTCCGAGCAACTCCCGGAAACCGGGGTCGCCCGACGTGTCGGTGCGCAGCACCAGCGTGTTGAGGAAGCACCCGACCAGGTCATCGAGCACCTCGTCCGTCCGCCCCGCGACCGGCGTCCCGATCGGGATGTCCGTCCCCGCACCGAGCCGGGTCAGCAACGCGGCGAGCGCGGCCTGCACGACCATGAACGGAGTCGTCCCCGTCTCCCCGGCCAACGTCCTTATCCGCCCGTGCAGTTCAGGCCCGAACCGCACGGCCACATCCCCACCCCGATGCGTCGCCCGAGCC
This sequence comes from Streptomyces saintjeani, assembly GCF_055409605.1. Classification (NCBI taxonomy): domain Bacteria; kingdom Bacillati; phylum Actinomycetota; class Actinomycetes; order Kitasatosporales; family Streptomycetaceae; genus Streptomyces; species Streptomyces saintjeani. The sequence goes on from NZ_CP189624.1 coordinate 6,618,061, forward strand.
GGCCTGGGCCGATCAGCCGGCAGCGCCAACTCGTCAGGCACCCCCGCCAACGCCCGCGTCCAGAACTCGACCTGCGGCCCCACGACCTCCCGGTCCCCCAGCAGCTCCTCCTGCCACACCGCGAAGTCCCCGTACTGCACAGCCAACGGTGCCCACTCCGGCACCCGCCCCGCCGACCTGGCCTCGTACGCGGTCGCAAGATCCCGCGCCAGCGGCTCCAGCGACTGCCCATCTGCCGCGATGTGATGCAGCACGAGCAACAGAACGTGCTCCTCCGGCCCGACCACGATCAGATGAGCCCGGATCGGCAAGTCCTCGTCCAGCCGGAACTCTTGAGCGGCAAGCGCGGAGAGGCGGGCGGAGAGAGTGGCGGAGAGGCTGAGTGGCTGAGCCACTTGCCCGGCCTCCGCGTCGGCCAAGGCGGCCCACTGGTCGAGTGGCTGATCCACTGCGCCGGGGTCCAGTCGGGTGGCCTGGTGGTCGAGTGGCTGATCCACTGCGCCGGGGTCCAGTCGGGTGGCCTGGTGGTCGAGTGGCTCAGCCACTGCACCGGCCTTGGCCGAGGTGGCCCACTGGCCAAGTGGCTCAGCCACTCCCCCCAACATCTCAACCCCCACCCGAACCCTCCCCACCCCCACCACCCGCTGACAAGGCACCCCACCCCCCGCCGGATAAACCGTCCGCAACACCTCATGCCGCCCCACCACATCCCCCAACGCCTCCTCCAGCACCCCCACATCAACCCCGCCCCCCACCAACCGCACAGCCAGCGGCACGTGATACGCCGCCCCCGCCCCCTCCAGCCGATCGAGGAACCACAACCGTCGCTGGGCGGAGGACAGCGGAATCTCCCCCGCGCCACGCCGGCGGAGGGGACGCGGGACCGTCTGTGCGGCAGTGCCGTTCACCCGTTCGGCGAGCCCCGCTGGAGTGGGGGTGGTGAATACGTCGCGCAGGGCCAGGGAGACGCCCAGGGCGCTCCGCACCCGTCCCACCAGGCGCAACGCGAGGAGGGAATGGCCACCGAGGGTGAAGAAGTTGGCGTCGGGGCCTGCCGTCGGGACGTTGAGGACGTCCGCGAAGAGGCCGCAGAGGGTTTCCTCCAGGGGCGAGCGGGGCACGCGGCCCGTGTCGGCGGAGGCCGACGGCATGGGGAGGGCGCGGAGGTCGAGCTTGCCGTTGGAGGTGAGGGGCAGGTGTTCGAGGGGTACGACGGCGGCGGGGACCGCGTACTCGGGGAGGCGGGCGGCGAGGTGGGCGCGCAGCTCCTCCGGGTCCGCCTCTGACACGGCGTATCCGATCAGCCGTTCGCCCCGGACGATCACCACCGCCTGCGTCACCCCGGGATGCCCCGCGAGGGCCGCCTCGATCTCGGCCGGTTCGATGCGGAAGCCGCGGAGTTTGAGCTGGGAGTCGGTGCGGCCGTGGAACTCCAGCTCGTCGGCGTCGGTCACGCGGACCCGGTCGCCGGTGCGGTACATGCGGGCGCCGGCGGGGCCGTGGGGGTCGGCGACGAAGCGTTCGGCGGTCGCCCCGGGTCGGCCGAGGTAGCCGCGGGCGACCCCGTTCCCGGAGAGGTGCAACTCCCCGACGATTCCCCGGGGTACGGGCCGGAGCGCCGGATCGAGGACATACGCGCGCATGCCGTCCAGCGGCCGTCCGATCGGCAGCGAGTCCGGTACCGAAGTGCCGTGAGAACAAGGCCGGTTGGTGGCGAAAGTGGTCGTCTCGGTGGGCCCGTACCCGTTGGTGACGGTCACCCCCGGACACGCCTCCAGCACCCGCCGTACGGCCCCCGAGGGCACCGCTTCACCCCCGGCCCACACCTCCCGCAACCCCGTGAAACACCCGGGATCCTCCTCGGCGGCGAGCCGGAACAGCCCGGCGGTCAGCCAGACGCCGGTCAGGGCATGACGTTCCGTCAACTGCCGTACGGCGAAGGCGTCGACGGGCACACCGTTTTCGGCGACGACAGCGGTCCCGCCCCCGAGGAGCGGCACCCACATCTCGTACGTGGAGGCGTCGAAGGCGGTCGGCGAGTGCACGAGGACGCGCGAGTGGGCGCCGCCCGTGAACGCCGAGTCCCGGGCCAGGGAGACGACGTCGTGATGGGTGACGGCGACCCCTTTCGGCGTGCCGGTCGAGCCCGATGTGTAGCTGACATAGCTGAGTTGACGGCCCGTCACGTGTACGCCGGGTCGGCTGTCCGACTCGTCCAGCAGCGAAGGGTCACCCGTCTCCACGACGCTCAGCCCGTCGTACGGCGCCACGTCCCCGTCGGTCAACAGCAGCCGTGCGCCGGTCTCTTCGAGGATCTGAAGAGTGCGGGCGTGCGGCGCGGACGCGTCGAGTCCGACGTACGCACCACCCGCCTTCAGTACGGCGAGCAGGGCCACGAGGAGACCGGAGGAGCGGGGCACGAGGACGGCGACCCGTTCCTCGCGCTGGACGCCCAGGCGCAGGAGCCGGTGGGCGATCTGGTTGGACCGGCGGTCCAACTCGGCATAGGAGAGGGAGTGTTCGCCCTGTACGACGGCCTCGGCGTCCGGCGTCGCGGCGACCTGGGCCGCGAACAGGTCGGGGATGCCGGCCCCGCCGCCCGTCGCGGGGGCACCGGCGAGGGTCGACTCCTCGCCGGGCAGGGTCGGGACGACGCGTCCGACGAGGGCGCCCGGTGTGCGCACGGCCTCCGCGAAGCGTTCCAGGAAGTGGACGAACCTTCTGTGGTGGGTGGTGAGTTCGGGTTCCGAGTACTGCTCGGTGCCGGCGTCGAAGTCGACGCGGACGCCGTTGCCGTCGGCGCGGTCGTAGACGTTGACGGCGAGATCCTCGACCGGTCCCGTGGACAGGTTGTGACGAGTCGTCGGGAAGGTCCCGAACCTCAACTCCGGCCCGAACGCCATGATGTTGACGACCGGCCCGAAGAACCGCCGCCCGCCCTCCGGCCAGTCCAGCTCCCGGCGCAGCTCCTCGCCCCGGTACCGCTGGTGGGCGAGCAACTCCCGGGTGGTGACGGCGGTTTCGCGTACGAGGTCGACGGCGAGGGCGTCGGGGCGTACGGGGATGCGCAGCGGGAGGACGTTGGACGCCATGCCCGGTGTGGTGAGTTCGGTCGGGGACGTGCGGGCGGTGACGGCGAGACCGAGGACGATCTCCTCGGCGCCGGTCATCGCGTGCAGGTACGCGGCGGTCGCCGCGAGGACGACCCGGGACCAGCGGGTGCCGGTCAAGTCGGCGGCGGAGTGGACGAGTTCACCGGTGACGTGACGCGTGCGGCGCAGGAAGCGTCCGGAGACACGGGGCGGCCGGGACGAGAGGCTCACCGGGTCGGGCCGGTCGGCGAGGGTCCGGTTCCAGTACGCGCGGTCCGCCTCGGCGTCGTACGCGTCATCGGCGGCGAGCAACGGCCCGAGCGGCGCGTCCGGAACGCCGACGGCCTCAGCGCCCAAACCTCCAACGCCCCCACCTCCAACGCCCCCACCTCCAACGCCCCCACCTCCAACGCCGCCACCTCCAACGCCCCCACCCCCAATACCCCTCGCCTCAACGCCCCTTGCCGCAAGGCCCGTTGTGTCAACGCCCGCCACCAGAGCCGTGTACGCCGCAGCCACCCGCCCCGCGATCAGCGAACAGCTGAACCCGTCCACAGCGATGTGGTGATACGCCTGGTACCAGACCCAGTGACCGTCCCCCGCCCGCAGCAACGCGTACCGGAACAGGGGCCCTTGCTCCAGATCGAACGGTACGGCGAAGTCCCGTTGCATCCACTCCCGAGCGGCCTCGACCCCGTCGACCTCCACGACCGGCATGGACCACGAAAGCTCCGGCTCGACCAACAGCCCCACGCCCTCGCCGTCTTCGACGAAGCGTGAGCGCAACGTCTCGGTGGCCGCGACGACCTGGCCCACGGCGGCCAGGAGCAGGCCGGGGTCGACGGCGCCGTGGATCTCGGTGAACTCGCCGACGTTGTACGCCGCGTCACCCCCGTCGAGCCGCGTTCCGAACCACATGGACCGCTGAGCGGCGGACGGGACGAGACGTACGGTCATCGGTGAACTCTCCTGAGCGTGGGGGTCGTAGGGGGCCGGGAAGATCAACGAGCCGCCCCCGAGTGAGCCGCCCCCGAGTGAGCCGCCCCCGAGTGAGCCGTCCCCGAGTGAGCGGCCCCCGAATGAGCCGCCCCCGAACTACCCACCCCCACCGACGCGTTGCCCACCAACTCGGCCACCACCCGCGCCCCGTCTGCTCCATCCACCCCACCCCCAGGCCAAGGCACCCGCAACCACGGCTCAGCGGCCACCAGTTGGACATCCCGCCCCTGCCGAGCCCGCCCCCCACCCGTGATGTTCAGCAGCACGACCTCATCGCGCCGAACCTTCCCCGCCCGAACCGCCTCCGCCAGCGCGGCCACCGCGACCCCCGCCCCCGGCTCGATGTCGATCCCCTCGGTCTCCTCGAACAGAGCCATACCGGCCAGCGCACCGGAGTTGTCGACGCACAACACATCACCCCCGCTCTCGACGAGCGCTTCCCGCACCCCACCCCGAACGGCGAACGGCGGGCGCCGATTCGTGAGTTCACGTGCGAGAGGCTCGCGCTCGCGGTCGGCAGGAGCACCACCGCGCCCGTGCCAAGCCTCGAACAACGGCGCGAACGGCGCATTTTGACACATCATCAGGCGCGGCAGGCGTTCCTCGCGAGCCCGCACCCGCCCGGCCGCCTCATGCACCCCGAGCGCCCCCGTACCGCTGCCGACCGCCTGCACGTACACCTCAGGCAGCCCCCCGATGGCCTCAACTGCCGCCAGCAGCACGGTCCCGAGCCCGTCCCGCCGCCCCACATTGCGCGAACCCCCCTCCGCCCGATGCCCCGGAAGCGAGGAGAGCAGATCGGCGCAGGCGATGGCGTCGCTGTACGTCGCGGGCCCGTCGAGGACGACGATCCGTACGCGCGGGTCGAGCGGCCCGGGGAACCGCATGCCGTCGAGGGCCGGCGCGGGGACGACGATGAGGCAGGGGACTTGATGGAGAGTCGCCGCCCAGGCGAACGCGGCGGCCGTGTTGCCCGCCGAGGGGATCACCAGAACAGGCGGGTCGGCGGGCAGCCGGCCGAGCACGGTGTACGCCTCAAGGTCCTTGAACGTGCAGGTCGGCAGATGTGCGCCGCGCTCCGGCCAGTGCCCGTTGAAGGCGGTCCACAGCCGATCGAGCCCGAGCTTGCGCCCGAGCTTCTCGGCGCGCAGGACGACAGGCCCGGGTACGTCGGGGAAGGTGCGCGCGACCGGCAGCAGCGACGCGAACCGGAACAGACCGGTACGCGGCGCCTCGAAAGGAGCCGCACCGAAAGACGCCGCACCGAAAGATGCCGCACCGAAAGGGGTCTCGTACTCCGCACGCAGGAACGCCGGTTCGTGCGTGCCGGTGCAGTCGAGGATCAGCCCGTCGTCCGCGTGCCGTGCCCCGCAGGAGGAGCAGACGAGCGAGTAATGCCGATTTCCCGCGTGTACTGAGGGGCGTACTCGGGACATTCCATTGCCTTCCGCAGGTCGTGCTTCGCCTTTCCATTGCAGCCGGGACTATGCAAAGAGCGGGAGGACCGGGAATTTCGGTTGGCCCAACGGTAGGTAGACATTCGGTGCTTCGTCAAGAAGTGGTATAGACCGGCTGATTGTTCAGTTCCGCTTCATTTTCCCTTCTCAGGCGGGGAGTCGAGGGTGTGTTAGCTCTGGCCGGACAGGGTTCCTTGACGAGAGGACGGCAGGGGAATGGGCGACAGGCCGACGCGAGCGCGGGTGCCGTGGCTGCCATCCGAGGATCCGGTTCGTTTTCTCCCGCGCATCGGAGAAGCGGCCTCGGGCGAATGGTTTTCGGGGAATGAGAACCGGGAATACTCGTTGCCCGCCCCGGAGTTGCTGCGCACCGCGTACCGAAAAATGGTCGTCGGCCGCCGCTTCGACGCGCAGGCCACCGCCCTCGCCCGGCAGGGCCGCCTCGCGGTCCACCCCTCCAGCCTCGGCCAGGAGGCATGCCAGATCGGCGCCGCCCTCGCGCTGCGCCCCACCGACTGGCTCTTCCCCACCTACCGCGACTGCGTCGCCCTGATCAGCCGGGGCATCGACCCCGTCGAGGCGCTCACACTGCTGCGCGGCGACGCCCACTGCGGGTACGACCCCGTCGCCCACCGCACCGCCCCCCAGTGCACCCCGCTCGCCACCCACACCGCGCACGCCACCGGCCTCGCCCACGGCGAGCGCCTCAAGGGCACCGACACCGTCGCCCTCGCCCTCCTCGGCGACGGCGCCACCAGCGAGGGCGACTTCCACGAAGCGCTGGGCCTGGCAGGGGTGTTGAAGGCACCGGTGGTCTTCCTCGTGCAGAACAACGGGTACGCCATCTCCGTGCCGTTCGCCGCGCAGAGCGCCGCACCGGCACTCGCGTACAAGGGAGTTGGCTACGGCGTCCGCTCCGAACAGGTCGACGGGAACGACGCGGTCGCCCTGATCGCCGTACTGAACAAGGCCGTTGAGAGCGCGCGTGCCGGAGACGGGCCCTGGCTGATCGAGGCGCACACCTACCGCATGGCGGCGCACACCAGCGCCGACGACCCCTCCCGCTACCGGTCCGCCGAGGAGGCCGAGGCATGGCGGGACCGGGATCCCGTCGAGCGGCTGGAGTCGTGGTTGATGGAGCGTCAACTCCTCACGTCCGCCGAGGTGGTGGAGATCGCCGCCGAGGCGGAGGCGTACGCGACCGGGGTGCGCGTACGGCTCGCCGAGGACCCGGCGGTCGACCCCCGTGGCCTCGTCGACCACGTCTTCAGCGCGCCCACGCCCCAACTCACCGAACAGCGCGCCGCGTTGGAGGGCTGCTGAGATGACCCCCACGACCATGGCCAAGGCCCTCAACACCGCCCTGCGGGACGCCCTCCTCGCCGACGAGCGCGTCCTCGTCTTCGGCGAGGACGTCGGACGGCTCGGCGGCGTCTTCCGCGTCACCGACGGGCTCACCGCCGACTTCGGTGAACACCGCTGCTTCGACACGCCAGTTGCCGAGTCCGGGATCGTCGGGCTCGCCGTCGGACTCGCCATGGCCGGGTTCCGGCCGGTCGTGGAGATGCAGTTCGACGCGTTCGCCTATCCGGCGTTCGAGCAGATCGCGTCCCACGTCGCCAAACTCCGCAACCGTACGCGCGGCGCGCTCACCCTGCCGATCGTCCTGCGCGTTCCGTACGGGGGCGGCATCGGCGGGGTCGAGCACCACAGCGACTCCAGCGAGGCGTACTACGCCCACACCGCCGGGCTGAAAGTCGTCACCCCGGCCACCGTCGGCGACGCGTACGCCCTTCTGCGCGAGGCCATCGACGACCCCGATCCCGTCGTCTTCCTCGAACCCAAACGGCACTACTGGACCAAGGAGAACGTCGAACTCCCCCTGCGCGCCGAGCCGTTCGGGACCGCCGCCGTCCGTCGCGCCGGGAGCGACGTCACGCTCGTCGCGTACGGGCCCGCTGTCGCCGTCGCCCTCGCCGCCGCGGAGGAGGCCGCCGCGGAGGGGCTGGACGCCGAGGTTCTCGACCTGCGGACGCTCGTTCCCCTCGACGATGCCGGGCTCGTCAACTCGGTACGGCGTACCGGGCGTTGTGTCGTCGTCCATGAGGCGCAGGGGTTCGCCGGGGTCGGGGCCGAGATCGTCGCCCGGGTTCAGGAGAGGTGCTTCGACGCGTTGCGGGCGCCCGTCCTGCGGGTCACCGGGCTGGACGTGCCGTATCCGCCGCCGCTCTTGGAGCATGCCCATCTGCCCGACGCCGCGCGGGTGTTGGCGGCGCTCCGGCGCGTGCACCCCGAGCCGGTGCGCCGCTCCGAACGCACCTTCCACCTTCCCGACCTGGGGGAGGGGCTCACCGAGGCCGAGGTCGTCGAGTGGCTGGTGCGCGTCGGGGATCAGGTCACCCACGACCAGCCTCTCGTGGAGGTCGAGACCGCCAAGTCCCTTGTGTCGCTGCCGAGTCCGTACGCCGGGGTGGTGACCGCGCTGCACTGTGACGCCGGGGTGGCGGTCGAGGTGGGCGCGGCGCTGGTGTCGGTCGCCGAGGTCCCGCTCACGCGGGAGCGCCCACGGCCCGACAGCACCACGGAAGCACTGCTGGAGTCCAACAGGCCCACCACGGACGCCGGTTCAGGCGCGGTCCTCACGGGCTACGGCACGGGCCGCACCCAGAAGGGCTCCACCGACGCCTCGAAGAGCCCCGCACCGGCCTCGGGGAGCGCGAGCCTCACCCCGGACGCTTCCCCGCTGGCTCCCGGAACCCTGGGCTTCACCCCGGACGCCTTCGTGCCGGCCCCCGGAACCCCCAGCCGCACCCCGGACGCCTCCGCCCCGGCTCCCGCAACCCCCAGCCGCACCCCGGACGCCCCCGCCCCGGCCCCCGGAACCCCCACCCCCCGAACCCCCTCCCGCACCCCCCTCACCCGCGCCACCGCCGACAAGTTCCTCCGCACCCAGCGCGACACCCCCGCCGTCACCATCTGGGCCGACACCGACGCGACCGACCTCCTGGCCCGCAAGAAGTCCGAAGGAGTCGGCCTCCTCGCCCTCTTGGCCGAGGCAGCCGTCAAGGCCCTGGAGAAGTACCCCGAGTTCAACTCACGGATCGACCCCGACCGAGGCGAACTGATCCAACTCCCGCACATCAACCTGGCGTTCGCGGCCCAGACCCCGAAGGGCCTGACGGTCCCGGTGGCGAGGAACGCGAACACGCTCCCCCTGCGGGACCTGTCCGAGGAACTCGCCCGCCTGACAGCCCTGGCCCGCACGGACACCCTGCCCCCCGACCACCTCACGGGCGGCACCTTCACCCTCAACAACTACGGCCCCCTGGGCGTCGACGGCGCGACCCCCCTCCTCAACCACCCCCAGACGGCGATGCTCGGCGCCGGCCGCCTCACGGACCGCCCCTGGGCGGTGAACGGCGAGGTCACGATCCGGACGATCCTCCCCCTCTCCCTCACGTTCGACCACCGGACCTGCGACGGCGCATCGGCGGCAGGCTTCCTCCACCACGCCATCGACACGCTCGCACAGGGGAGTTGAGACCGCCCCTCACCGCGAAACCCGGCGGCCACGGAACCCGCCGGACCACCGCGCACAACGGCCCGTTCAGCACTCGATGATGTCGACCGCCGGCCCACCCCGAGCCGTCTCCTCGTACTCATGGGGGAGCCCGAAGCCATCAGGCCGTCCTGGAGCAGGACGACATCGACTCGGTCGGACTGCGCTGGAAGCTCGGAGCCGAAGCACATCTCGCCGGCCTCGACGCGGACATCCCCGAACAGGGCGACTCGGCCGGCACGGCGCGGGTGACCGTCGACGAGAGTGAGGCGACCGCGCCCGTGGTCTACGCCCATGTGACCGTGTAGGAGGCATCCGGGCTATGAAATCCACCGGCCGCCGGGGCGGGAGGGCCATTTCCGCGTCGATTGCCCGCCTCAGGGCTGTGATGAACCCGCCTTCGGGAGGCGTAGGCGTGCCACCCCAGGGGACGGTCCTCCCCACAACGTGATCGGGCGACGGTTCCGCATCGCTGTGAGAGAACTCCTTCTGGGGCTGGGGCGCGGCCCGTGTGCGTCAGGCCGCCTCGAACGCCCACCGGATCAACGGGCTGGCCTTCTCCGGGCCGGCCGCCGCTGATACGCCCCTGCCCCTTGGCCCCGCGGCTCGTCGACGGCGCCCGCGAGGCCCCCCGGAATCTGATTCGGCTCCTCGCCAATCCGCGGCGCGACCTGCTCCGGATTACGCGTGGACCTGATCGCGAGCCTGGGAGGAAAGAGGATGAGGCGGACAGCGGTGGTGGGCTCCGGCGTGGCGGGGCTGACCGCCGCGTACATTCTGGGCCGGACCTGCCACGTCACCCTCTACGAAGCGGACGACCGGCTCGGCGGACATGCGCACACCCATGAGCTGGTCTCGTCGCACGACGGGCGGGTGCACCACGTGGACTCCGGGTTCATCGTGCACAACCGCCGCACCTATCCGCATCTGCTGCGTCTCTTCGACGAACTCGGTGTCGCCACGCAGGAGTCGGAGATGAGCATGTCGGTGCGGTGCGAGGGCTGCGGCCTGGAGTACGCCGGCGCCCGTGGCCCGGCCGGACTGCTCGCCCGGCCCCGCAGCGTCCTGCGGGCCTCGTACCTGCGGCTCCTCGCAGAGGTGCCCGCGTTTCACCGGGCGGCCCGGAAGCTGCTCGCCCACGAGGGGCAACAGGACCTCACCCTGGGCGAGTTCCTGGACCGGGAGGGCTTCTCGGGCTACTTCCGCGCCCACTTCATGACGCCGGTGGTGTCGGCCGTGTGGTCCTGCGACGCCGTCACCGCCCAGCGCTACCCGGCCGCCTACCTGTTCCGCTTCCTGGAGCACCACGGGCTGCTGTCGGTCGGAGGGTCACCGGTGTGGCGTACGGTCACCGGCGGTTCCAGCCAGTACGTCGACCGGGTCGCCAAGCACATCGGCGAGATCCGCACCGGCACCCCCGTCCGGGCGGTGCGCCGCCACCTCGACGGCGCCGAGGTGACCGCCGCCGACGGCACCACCGAGTCGTACGACGCCGTGGTGATCGCGGTCCACCCGGACCAGGCGCTGCGGCTGCTGGCCGATCCGACCGACCGGGAGCGGGAGGTGCTGGGAGCGTTCCGCTACTCGCACAACACCACGCTCCTGCACACCGACACCCGGCTGCTGCCCCGCGCCCGAGGCGCCCGCGCTTCCTGGAACTACCTCATGCCGTCCTGCACGGCGAGCGCCGACCGTGTGCGGGTCAGCTACGACATGAACCGGCTGCAACGCCTCGACGCCGCCGAGACGTTCGTCGTCACCCTCGGCGGCGAGGACCGTGTCGACCCCGGCCGGGTGCTGGCCCGCATGGTGTACGAACACCCCGTCTACACCCCGGAGTCGGTGGCCGCGCAGCAACGGCTGCCCGAACTGGCCGGTGACGTCTGCGTGTTCGCGGGCGCCTACCACGGCTGGGGGTTCCACGAGGACGGCTGCCGCTCCGGCGTCGAGGCCGCCGCGGCGCTGGGGGCGCGCTGGTGAACGAGGCCCTGTACGCCTGCACGATCCGCCACGTACGGACCGCCCCTCGCCGGTACACGCTGCGCCACCGCACGTACATGTGGCTCATCGACCCCGACCGTCCGCCCCGACTGCCGCTCCCGCTGCGGCCGTTGGCCCGGTTCGACCCGCGGGACCACTTCACCGGCGACCAGCCGTCCCTCCGCGCGGGCCTCGACGCCTTCCTCGCCGGGCACGGGGTCGATCTGGAGGGCGGTCCGGTGGTGATGCTCACCCACGCCCGGGTGTTCGGGTACGTGTTCAACCCGATCACCCTCTACTGGTGCCACGGCCCCGACGGCGAACCGCGCTGCGTGGTCGCCGAGGTCCACAACACCTACGGAGGCCGCCACGGCTACCTCCTGCACCCGGACGGGACCGGGACGGCCCGCGCCGGCAAGGAGTTCTACGTCTCGCCGTTCTTCCCCGTCGACGGCCGCTACCGCATGCGGCTGCCGCGCCCGGGACCCGGGCTCGACCTGACTCTGCACCTGGACCGCGAGGACGGCCGCGCCCTGACGGCCACCGTCCACGGCATCCGCCGCGCGGCGAACGTCCCGAACCTGCTGCGGCTGGCCCTGCGCCACCCGTGGTCCACCCTCGCCGTGTCGGCCGCGATCCGCTTCCACGGCATCCGCCTCTACCTGCGGGGCCTCCCCGTCCAGCCCCGGACCGACGACCACCGCGCCCCGGAGAACGTGACATGAGAACTGCCGAGCCCCGACACGCCGCCGAAACCCCGGCCGACGCGCACACCGACGTACGTGCCCACGCCGCCCGGTGGCCGGCCGTGGCGGCCGTACCCGCCTCGTCGTGGCCGCGTACGGCCGTGACCACCGCACTGGTCCGCCGGGCCCTGGAGGGGCTGCCGCTGCGGGCCCGGTTCGCCGGCCGCGAGGACATCGGAGCGGGCGGCCCGCTCATGGAGGTGTACGACCCGGCGGCCTTCCACGCCCGGATCGGTACCGGCGGCCTGGTCGGGTTCGGCGAGTCCTACATGGCCGGCGAGTGGGACGCCCCCGACCTGGTCGCCGCCCTCACCGTGCTCGCCGGACACGCGGCCGAGCTGATCCCGGCCCCGCTGCAACGCCTGCGCGGACTGTGGGCGCCGAGGCACCCGCACGAGGAGCGCAACACCCCCGACGGCTCCCGCGCCAACATCAGCCGTCACTACGACCTCTCCAACGACCTGTTCGCCCTCTTCCTCGACGACACCCTCAGCTACTCCTCGGCCGTCTTCCGCGGCTTCCCGGCCGGCTGGGACCAGCTGGCCGCCGCCCAGCACCGCAAGATCGACCGGCTGCTCGACCTCGCCGGCGTCGGCGAGGGCACCCGCCTGCTGGAGATCGGCACCGGCTGGGGCGAACTGGCCCTGCGCGCCGCCTCCCGAGGCGCCCGCGTCACCTCGCTCACCCTCTCCGCCGAGCAGCGGGCCCTGGCCCGGGAACGCGTGCGTGCGGCGGGCGTCGAGGACCGCGTCTCGATCGAGCTGTGCGACTACCGGGAGGCAGGCGGGGAGTACGACGCCGTCGTCAGCGTGGAGATGATCGAGGCGGTCGGCGCGGAGTTCTGGCCGGACTACTTCCGCACCCTCGACGCACGGCTCGCCCCGGGCGGCCGGGTGGCGCTCCAGGCGATCACCATGCCCCACGAGCGGATGCTCGCCTCCCGGGACACCTTCACCTGGATCCACAAGTACGTCTTCCCCGGCGGCCTCATCCCCTCCACCGAGGCGATCGAGGACACCGCCCGCGACCACACCCGGCTGCGCCTGTCCCGCCGTGACGCCTTCGGCGCCCACTACGCCGAGACCCTGCGCCTGTGGCGGGAGCGGTTCACCGAACGCGCCGACGAGGTCGGGGCCCTCGGCTTCGACGAGACCTTCCGCCGCCTGTGGACCTTCTACCTGGCCTACTCCGAGGCCGGATTCCGCTCCGGCTACCTCGATGTCCAGCAGTACTTGTTCACCAAGAGTCACAAAGAGAACAAAGAGAACGAAGAGAATAAAGAGAACAAGGGGAGCAGGGGGAGCAGGGGGAGCAAGGGGAATCCCGCCCGATGAACACCACCGCCCGGCCCGGTGCCGCCCACCTGCTCACCACCCTCGTCGAGGACGCGCTCGGCGCTCCCCTGCCGCTCCGCCTGCGCGCCTGGGACGGCAGCGAGACCGGCCCGGCCGACGCACCCGTCGTGGCGGTGCGCTCCCGACGCGCGCTGCGGCGACTGCTGTGGCAGCCCGGCGAGCTGGGCCTCGCGCAGGCGTACGTCACGGGCGAACTCGATGTCGAGGGCGACCTCGCGGAGTGGCTGCGGACCATGTGGGCGGCGCAGCGGGAGCGGGGCCCGCGCCCGCCCCGACGGACGTCCACCGACCGGGCCCGCGCGCTCGTCACCGCCGTACGCCTCGGTGCCGTGGGGCCCCCGCCGCCCGCGCCCGCCTCCCAGGCCCGGCTGCGTGGCGGCCTGCACAGCCGGGCCCGTGACCGGGCCGCCATCAGCCACCACTACGACCTGTCCAACGACTTCTACGGCCTCCTCCTCGACGAGACCATGGCCTATTCCTGCGGCTACTGGGCGAGCGACGAGCCCGGCTTCACCGCCGCCGACGCCCAGCGGGCCAAACTGGAGCTGATCTGCCGCAAGCTGGCCCTGGAGCCCCGTGCCCGGCTGCTGGACATCGGCTGCGGCTGGGGCTCGCTCACCCTGCACGCGGCCGAACGGCACGGCGCCCAGGTCACCGCCGTCACCCTGGCCCGGGAGCAGGCGGCGTACGTGCGCGGACAGGTGCGCGAACGCGGGCTCACCGAGCGGGTGGAGGTGGTCTGCCAGGACTACCGGGACATCCAGGGCGGCGGATACGACGCCGTCTCCACGGTCGAGATGGGCGAGCACGTCGGCGATGCCGAGTACCCGGCGTTCGCCGCCGCCCTGCACCGGCTCGTCCGGCCGTGCGGGCGGGTGCTGGTGCAGCAGATGTCGCGGGGCCGGGGCTCCCCGGGCGGCGGAGCGTTCATCGAGGCGTACATCGCCCCCGACATGCACATGCGGCCCCTCGGCGAGACCGTGGTCCTGCTGGAGGAGGCCGGTCTGGAGGTCCGGCACACGGAGTCGCTGCGCGAGCACTACGCCCGTACGGTCGCCGCCTGGCACCACACCCTGGAGGAGCGCTGGGACGCGTTCGCACGGCTGGCCGGTGAGGAGACCGCACGGGTCTGGCGGCTCTACCTGGCGGGCGCGGCACTGGCCTTCGAGGAGGGGCGGATGGGCGTGGACCAGATCCTCGCCGTACGCCCGGGACCCGACGGCGCCGCCGGTATGCCGGCCACCTCAAGCACTTGGTACGGAGACCTGTGAACACCTTCCCGTGGAGTGCGTTCGCGCTCAACCTGGCCTGGGCCGCCGCCGCGGCCCTGACGGTCATGCTCGTCACCTTCGCCGTCGCGGTCCGCGCGGGCCTGCACCGGATCGTGGACGTCGCCTGGGGGATCGGCTTCACGGCGGTGGCGGCCGTGACCTTCGCGGCATCCGCCGGACACGGCGATCCCGTACGGCGGCTGCTGGTGACCGTGCTGACGGCGGTCTGGGGGCTGCGCCTGGCGGTGCACATCGCCCGCCGGGGCCGGGGCCAGGGGGAGGACCCGCGCTACGAGGCGATGCTCGCGAAGGCGCCCGGCAGCCGCAACGCGTACGCCCTGCGTATGGTCTACCTGCTCCAGGGCGCCCTGGTGTGGCTGGTGTCCCTGCCCGTGCAGGCGGCCCCCTACCTGCCCGGCCGGCCGTCGTTCCTGGTCTGGGCCGGAGTCGCCCTGTGGGCGGTCGGGGTGGGTTTCGAGGCGGTCGGCGATGCTCAGCTGGCCCGGTTCAAGGCCGATCCCGCCCATCGCGGACGCATCATGGACCGGGGGCTGTGGGCGTGGACCCGGCACCCCAACTACTTCGGCGACTTCTGCGTCTGGTGGGGTCTGTTCCTGCTCGTCTGCGACTCCCCGGTGGCGGCTGCCGTGTCCGCCGTGTCGCCGCTGGTGATGAGCCTGCTGCTGACCAGGGGCAGCGGAAAGCGGCTGCTGGAACGGCACCTGGCGGACCGGCCCGGCTACGCCGAGTACCGGGCCCGCACCAGCGGTTTCTTCCCCCGGCCGCCGAAGCGGGGGACAGGCCGGCGGCGATGGTGACACCGAGTCCCCTTCCGCAGCCCGCGGCCCTGCGGACGAACCCGGTGCCTGGTCCGTGACCGCCGCGCTGCCGTCCGCGCTGGCTGGGACGGCACCCGCGCGGCCCCGTCCCCGCCGTGCTGCTCGGCCACTCCGCGAGCAGGGGCCACGCCGTCCGGTCGGTGCCCAGCACCCTGCTCAGGACATCGTGCGGCGCGTAGCCCGTCACGTGGGTCACGCCCGTCAGACCGCTGAGGGCCGCCGCGCGGGCCACCGGACGAGGGCGGGCGCGGCAGCCGTCCGGTCCGCCACAGGCACCCCGCCCACGCTTCAGCGGACACGGGACCTCCGGCGCGCCGGCGTGCTCAGCCGGATGCGGGTGGACGAGGTGTACGGCGCGGAAGCCCGCTCGGCCTCCGCGATCACGGCGTGCAGCGGGGGCAGGACGGCGTGCGGAGGCGTCCCCGGGTGCAGCCAGACCCGTAGACCGACGTCCAGGCGTTGCCGGCGGCGGGGCAGTACGCGGGCACGGGCGCGGGCGACCCCGGGGACGGTCGCGGCGCGTGTGGTCAGGGCCTCCGCGAGGGCCTGGGCGCGGACCGAGGAGCCGGGAGCGGGCAGGGCCAGGCGCCGGGTCGGGCCCGAGCCGAGCTGTGCGAGGGACCAGTACGCGAGGAGCACGGTCAGGGCGATCGTCGCGGCCAGGACAGTGGGGGCCCACCAGCCTTCGGCACGGAGCTGTGCCAGGCGGGGGCGGTCCAGCAGGACGGTGCCCGCGCCGGCGGCCGGCCACCACGAGGGCAGCCGCTCCCGGAGGGGGCCGCCGGTCAGGGTGAGCCATGCGCCCACCAGGAGCATGGTGAGCCCGGCGACGGCGAGGACGGTCCGGTTGACGCTCGTACGGGCGCGCCTCATGACATGCCGCCTTCCGGGGTGCGGGCGGACACCGGCACGGGCCGGTCGGGCAGGTGATCGCGGGGCGCCTCCCGCACCGGGTGGAGAGGCGGGCACCAGACCGGCTCCGGGACGACGGTGACCCGCAGCCGGGGGACGCGACGCAGGCCGCAGGCGGTCAGGGCGGCCCGGGCGGCGGATGTGACGGCGTCCCGCGTGTCCGCCCGGTCGCCGAAGCGGAGACCGGCCCGGACGGTGACGCGGCGCCTGCGCACCCGTACGCGTACCGCTCCGGTCCCCGCCACGTCCGCGACCGCGTCATGGACCAGCGACAGCACTGCGGAACGGTCCACCGCCGCGTCCACACGGGCTGCGGACGTCCGGACCGTGGACTGGCGGCGCCGGCCCGGGGTCACCGCGAGCAGGATCAGCCAGGCGCCGAGCAGGGCGGTCAGCGCGCCGACGGCGACCACGGCCGGATCGCCCGGCCCGTGCTCCGACAGCCAGTCCACGGCCCGGACCCGCCAGGGCGCGACCGCCCGATGAGCGGTGTGCACCTGGACCATGTCGAAGGCGAGCGCACCACAGGCCGCGGCGGCCGTCGCCGTGAGCACGGCGACGGGGACCCGGCGCTGGGACCACCAACGGCGGGGCGTACGGCCCTCGTCGCTCGGAGGAGCGGGGGACGCCGGTCCGCGCAGCGCGGCCAGCGAGGTGACCGTGACCCGCGTGGAGGTCACGTCCAGCCCCGTCAACTGCCCGGTGCGCGCGGTGACATGGCGCTGGACGTCCCGCACGGTGTCGGCGAGGGGAGCCGGGTAGGGCAGCGTCATCCCCAGGGAGAGCTCCGCCCGCCCGCCGTGCACGGACGCCGTGGCCCGGGTCGCCCGGGAGGCGTCCCGTCGCGGGAGCGTCTCGGTGGCCGCCTGCTCGGCGATCCGGCGCACGGCTCGTTCCGAGACGGTGGTGGTGCCCCGCTCGGCCGGGGCCGTCATCGGCGGTTCCGCTCGAACGCGTCGCGTACGTCCTGGACGCTGCCGCCGCCCTCGATCCACCGGCCCAGCGCCCAGCCCAGGCCGCCGAGCGCGGCCACGAGCAGGAAGGCGCCGAACCCGCCGAAGAAGCCGGCGAACGCCAGCGCCATGCCCGCGGTCATTCCCACCACTGGTGTGCTCATGTCCCTGTGCCTCTCACCTCGTACGACCCACCGTGTGCCTCGTGCCCGGCGCCGTCACTCCACGCGGGAACCGGCGCTGCTCTCGGACTCGTCCTCGTCGGGCAGGTGGACGTCGTTGACGGTGATGTTGACCTCGACGACCTCCAGGCCGGTGATCCGCTCCACCGCGTCGACCACGTTCTCCCGGACGTCCCGGGCCACGTCCATGACGGAGACGCCGTACTCGACGACCAGGTCCAGATCGACCGCCGTCTGCCGTTCGCCCACCTCGACCTTGACACCGCGTCCGACGTTCGGCCGGCCCCCGGGGACGCGGTCACGGACGGCGCCGATGGTGCGGGAGAGGCCGCCGCCCATGTCGTACACACCAGGGATCTCGCGGGCCGCGATGCCGGCCACCTTCACGACGACGACGTCGGCGATCGAGGTACGGCCCCGGTCGGGCGCGGGCTGGTCGGCCCCGGCCGTGCCGCCGGACACGGCCGTGGTGTGGGGCGGCCTGCCGGTCTGCGGGGCGGACAGGTCCTTGGTGGCGGATGCGGTCTGCGTGGTCATCACGGGTTCCTCTCGGCTTCGTCCTCGATGGGCTCTCACTTCGTCAGACCCGATCCGGGCGCGTCTGTGACGCGGGACCGGAAACGAATCCGAGGGGTGCCACGGATGTGGCACCCCTCGGACGACGCCGCGTCAGCTGGTGGGCATCAGGACGCTGTCGATGATGTAGACGGTGGCGTTGGCGGTCTGGACGTTGCCGCAGACGACACCGGCGGAGTCGTTGACCTTGTAGGACTCGCCGGAACCGGAGGTCGTCAGCTTCGACTTCTCCAGAGTCTCGAAGGAGCCCTTCTCCAGGTCCTTCGGCGTGAGCTTCTGGCCGACGACGTGGTAGGTGAGGATCTTCGTCAGCTGGGCCTTGTCGGCCAGGACCTTGTCGAGGGTGGCCTTCGGGATCTTCGCGAAGGCGTCGTTGGTCGGCGCGAACACGGTGATGTTCTGGGCGTTGTTGAGGGTGTCGACCAGGCCGGCCTTCTTCACCGCGGCCACCAGGGTGGACAGGGCGGGGTTGTTGGAGGCGGCGGTGGCGACCGGGTCCTGGGCCATGCCGTCGAAGGAGCCGGCACCGCTCGCGGGCACGGCGGAACAGGCCGAACCGAACGGCTTGTCCGTGGCGGTGCCGCTGCCGGACCCGGTCATGCCGTCGTCCGAGGCGGAGGCCGGCGCCGACGCCGTCGGCGAGGAGTCCGACTTGGCGGAGTCGGAGCCGCTGTCGGAGCAGGCGCTCAGGGCGAGGGGCAGGACGGCCGCGGCGGCCAGGGTCACGGCGGTACGGCGGATACGGGTGTTCATGGTGTTTCTCCTGTTGCTCGGAGCAGCCTGAGCTGCGTTGACATGGGGAAATGGGGAAGGGGAAAAGTGGCTCGGGGGATCAGTCGACGGTCACGACCACGGAGTGCCATCCGCTCGCGCCGTCGGGGATCGTGCGGGTACGTTTCTCGGTCTGCACCGCGCCGGTGCGGTCGGTGGCCCGGACGGTGAGGGTGTGGCCGCCCTTGGTGGCCTGCCAGGGGAAGGACCACTGGCGCCAGGTGTCGGCGGTGTCCTCGACGGCGAGCCGGGCCTCCTGCCAGGGGCCGTCGTCGACGCGGATCTCGACCCTGTCGATGCCGCGGTGCTGGGCCCAGGCGACGCCGGCGACCATCACCGTGCCCGCTGTGGGGCGGGCGAACGGCTTCGGTGTGTCGATGCGCGACGCCGTCTTGATCGGCGCCCTGCGTGCCCAGCCGCGCCTGACCCAGTAGGGGTCGTAGGAGTCGAACGTGGTGAGCTCGATGTCCTTGATCCACTTGCAGGCGGAGACGAACCCGTACAGGCCGGGCACCACCATGCGGACCGGGAAGCCGTGCGCGAAAGGCAGGGGTTCGCCGTTCATGCCGAGGGCGAGGAGGGCGTCGCGGCCGTCCATCACGTCCTCGACCGGGCTGCCGATCGTCATGCCGTCCACGGAACGGGCCACCAGCTGATCGGCGGGGCCGCCCTTCGAGGGCGGCTTCACCCCGCACTCGGCCAGCAGGTCGGCCAGGCGTACGCCGGTCCAGCGGGCGTTCCCGACGTAGGGGCCGCCGACCTCGTTGGAGACACAGGTCAGCGTGATGTCCCGCTCGACCAGGTCACGGCGCAGGAGATCGTCGTAGGAGAGTGTGACCGGGCGGGTGACGCCCGTGCCGTGGATCCGCAGCCGCCAGGACGTCGCGTCCACCTTGGGCACCACGAGGGCGGTGTCGACGCGGTAGAAGTCCGCGTTGGGCGTGACGAACGGGCTGAGGCCGGAGATCCTCGGTGCCGCGCCCTTCGGCACGGCGGGGGCGCGGGACGCGGGCGCGGGCAGCACCACGTTCCGCCGGGAGGCGACCGCGCCCTGTCCCGCGGCCCCGGTCAGGGACCGGCCCAGCAGACCGGCTCCCGCCGAGGCCACGGCCGCCGCGCTCGCCGCGATCACGAAGCCGCGGCGGTCCCAGTCCCCGCCGGACGCGACCGTCGGCGGTGCGGGGGACTCCGTGCGGGGTGCGAGGCGGCCCGTGAGCACGTACAGGAGTACGGCTGCGGCGACGGCCCCGGCCACCGAGGGCAGCGCGTCCGTGACGCCGGCCGAGTCGGGCCGTCCGGTCGCCGCGAGCGCTCCCACCACCCCGAACAACAGCACGCCCGCCGCAGCCGTACGGCGGAACCACAGTCCGGCAATTCCCAGGAACACCGCGAAAAGCGCGAGGACCGCGAGAATTCCCAGCTGGAGAACCAGCTTGTCGTCGGTGCCGAAATTCCGGATCGCCCAGTCCTTGACCGCGGCGGGCGTGCGGTCGATCGCGGCGCCGCCCACGGCGACGACCGGACCGGCCTGCGGGCGGACCGCACCCGCCACGGCCTCGGCGACCGCGAGCGCCGCGCACCCGGCCAGCGCACCGCTGAGCGCGCCCAGCAGCAGCCGCGCCGGACCGGGCCGGCGGCGGGGGTCCTTCTTGTTCTCGGTCACGTGGGGAATCCGGTTCTGAAGCCCCGCCGGATTGGTCGCGCCCACGATCGGATGAATTCTTTTTCGCCGCCCATCCGCACCCGCTTCGGCTACGGATTACGTCTCGGACGTTTTTCCTTTCGCCGGTCGCCGGAGATGGCGGCGGCCGTCCGCATCCACCGGGTCCTCGCGGCCCGAAGTACCGCGTAACGGGGACCGCACCGAGGTGTCCAACCATGGGAAGACCGGCTTTCGGAAGACCGGACGAGAGGAGCCGCCCAGTGGCGGGGGCCCGCACACCGAGAGCACCATCCGGCAGCGCACCACCGGACACCCGGCCCGACACGGACGACGACCTGCTGGCGGTCCGTGCCGCCGAGGGGGACGAGGACGCGTTCGCCGTGCTCGTGCAACGGCACGCGCCGTCGCTGACCCGGCTCGCCACCCGGCTGCTCGGCACCACGACCGAGGCGGAGGACGCGGTCCAGGACGCCTTCCTCAGCGCCTGGCGGAGGCTGCCCGAGTTCCAGGGACGTTCCTCCTTCGGCACCTGGATATACCGGATCGTCACCAACCGCTGCCTGAACGTACTGCGTTCCCGCAGGCCCACAGCCCCGCTGGAGGCGGCCGGAGAGGTGGCCGCGGCCGAGTACAGCACGTCCCCGGCACGGATCACCGAGGCCCGGACCGCGGTACGGGAACTGCGCGAGGCCCTCGACCTGCTGACGGCCGAACAGCGGGCCTGCTGGGTGCTGCGGGAACTGGACGGGCGGTCCTACGAGTTCGTCGCGGAAGCGGTGGGCATCAGCGAGGAGGCCGTCCGCGCCCGTGTCTTCCGCGCACGCCGTTGTCTGACACAAGCACTGGGGGCCTGGCGATGACCGACCGGACCGACCCGCCGTACGGCACGTCCACGCATGACGGCGATGACGAACTCCTGCCCTGCGGACGGCTGCTGTCCCGAGCGTGGGCCGACTGGGAGACCCGGACCGACGGCACCCACGCGCGGACCTGCCCGCACTGCCGGCAGGCGGTACGCGGGCTCGACGAACTGGAGTCCGCCGTACGCGGGCTGCGCACGGAGACGGCGGACGCGGGCTCCTACGACGCCGAGCCGCTGACCCGGCGGATCATGGACGTCGTCCGCCTCGAACTGCGTCCGGGCCGTCCCCTGCCGCTGGGCGAACCCTCCGAGGACCTGTGGATCATGGAGGCGGTCGCGGCCCGCGCCCTGCGGGCCGCGGCGGAGACGGTTCCCGGCGTCCGCGCCGGCTCCTGCCGCCTCCTCGACGTCCCTGAGGACGGAACGGTCGAGGTCCGCCTCGACATCCACGCTCCGACCGGCGTTCCCCTGCCCGACCTCACCGCACAGGTGCGGGACCAGGTCGGACGGGCCGCCGACCGTGCCCTGGGCATGGGCATAGCGGCCGTGCACATCCGGGTCACCGATCTCCTCCCCCCGACGGCCGACGACGACCGGGAAGGCCGTACGCCATGACCGAGCACACCGCGAGGACCCCGCACAGCACGCTCGCCGAGGAACTCGCCACCGCCGTGACCGGTGTTCCGGGGGTGGCTTTCCTCCGGCCCGGCCTGGCCGACCGGCTGCGCACCGCGCTGCCGCGACAGGCGCCGCACCCGGCAGGGGTCCGGATGACCCGGCCGGACGGCGAGGGGCCCTGGCACGTCGAGATCCACGTCGTGGCGCTCCGGCAGGTGCGGACCGTGGACGTGGCGCGCGGTGTCCGCGACGAGGTAGGACGCCGCCTGGACGCCCTGGCCCCCGCCGAACCTCCGCCCCGGGTCACCGTGACGGTCACGGGGCTCCTCTGAGGCCGGTCACCAGGGGGGCGGAGGCGCGGTCGCCATCAGCTGTGCCACGACGATCCACACCCCGACCGCGGTCGCCGTCATCCGGAACCTTCGCAGGCGCAGGGCGCAGACCGGGTCGGCTCCGGCGCCGACCGGCCGCCCCGGAGTCGGCGCCGGAGCCCGTCCGGGCAGGACGGGCGCGGCGCCGTCCGGCAGCGGGTCTTCGTCCCGGCGACCCTCCAGCGGCCGGGCCGCTGGAGGTGGTACGGCCCGACGCGAGCGCTCGGCCCGCCGGATCGGCCGGGCGCCGGTCGCGGAAGGAGCGCCGGCGGCCGGGCCCGGTACCAGTCCGTACGCCAGGCCGCCGAGGAACGCCGCGTAGGAGGCCCGGCGCAGACCGGTCGGTGCGGTGCGCCCCGCCTCCCAGGAGCGGACCGTCGACACGGTCACGCCGAACGAGACGGCCACCTGCTCCTCGGTGAGCCGCCACGCCCGGCGCAGCCGTACGCGCTCCTCGGGGGCCGGCAACGGGACTCTTCCGTCACGCCGGCGGGGGTGGGACGGCATGGGCTGCTGGGGCAGAACATCGATCGTCATGACCGTATGACAACCAGTCAGCACATGATGTGACTCTATGCCCTGTGATTCACCCGTGCGCCGTAGTGAGCCGAGGTCAGCCGGGGAAGGCCATCAAGGCGATCGGCGCGGTGGTGGGCTGCTTCGAGCCGCCGTCGGGCTCGACGGTGATGCCCATGCCCGACGCCTGGTCGACGCCGCCTTGCATCAGGACGGCCTGGTCGCCGCGGCCCGGGTCCATCAGCCCGGCGGACCGCATGGTCCCACCGTCGTCGAACCAGAGTTGATAGACCTTGCCGCCGGGCGGACGGGCCATTCCCGAGACGGCGAACACGGCCCTGTCCCGGCTGCGGGAGACGACGACCGTGCCGGTGGCGCCGCCGGCCAGCCCGGACGCCCGGGTCCGGGCGTCCGGCGCGGACAGGACAGCGGCGATCTCGTCGGCGCTCCGGGACGACTGGCGTGCCTCGGCGCGGGCGTCCGCGGCCTGCTGGTGCTGCCACACGGCCGTCCCGCCGAGCGCCGTGGCCGCCGCGAGGCAAGCGGCGAGCGCCCACCGGGACACCAGCGGGGACTTCAGCCCGGCACGCACCGGAGGGACCCGGACGGACGCGCCGGGCCCCTCCTGGCGGACGGTGGTGATCCGGCGCAGCACCTGCTCGCGCAGTGCCGGGGCCGGACGCGTGGTGACGGCCAGGCCCAGACGGGCGGCGGTCGCGCTGAGCTCGGCCGTCTCCTGCGCGCAGGGCTCGCAGCCTGCGAGGTGGCGTTCGAACGAGGCGTTCTCCTCGTCGGACAGGGCGTGCAGGGCGTACGCGCCTGTCAGCCGGTGCAGATCGATGGTCGTCACGCGGTCACCCCCAGGCAGTCGCGCAGCCGGATCAGTCCGTCGCGCAGTCGGGTCTTCACGGTCCCGAGCGGGATCTCCAGTGCCTCGGCGACCTCGCGGTAGGTCAGGCCCCGGTAGTAGGCGAGCGTGACGGACTGGTGCTGGAGCTCGGTCAGCGTGCGCAGGCAGCGCCGCACCTGTTCCCGCTCCAGCCGTGCCTCGACATGCTCGGCCACCTCGTCGTACTCCGGCACCTTGTCGAGCAGCGCGGCCTTGTGGTCCCGGGCCGTCGCGGCGTCCACCGAACGGACCCGGTCCACCGCCCGGCGGTGCGCCAGGGTGAGGATCCAGTTGACCGCCGTTCCGCGATCGGGCCGGTAGCGGGGAGCTGTCCGCCAGACCTCCACCAGGACCTCCTGCGCCACCTCCTCCGACTGCGCGTGATCCCGCAGGACGGCACGCACGACGCCCAGGACCGGGCCCGCGACGATGTCGTACACGCGGGCGAACGCGTCCTCGTTCCCCAGAGCCACCTGCCCCACGAGTTCCTGTAGGTCGGGCCCCGCAGAGGGGTTTCTGATGATATGTACCGCTTCTTCCACCGAGGGCCTCCACCGTCGGGACATGTCCGGGCGTAATCCGTTCCCGTCGGCCACGTGGATTGGTTGCACTCGTGACGAAATTCTCCGACGTCGGTGGCAGAGGACCGGGAACAGCGTGGTCCAGGCCATCCTGCGGGTGCGATGTGATGACCGGCGGCTGCCCCGGAAGGCGGCGCCCACGACGCTCGGGTGATCCCTGCTCGGTCGCGCGGCGAAGTGGACGAGGCGCCGAGCGGCACCGGCTGATTCCGGGGATTCCTGATCGGCGCAGGGCGGCGCCATTGATCCGGCCGGGCGCACCGGAACCACGGGTGTGTGCCGCGTGACGTGGGGGCGGCGGCCTGCGGCTGAACTGCTTCCCGCGAGGCACGACGACCGGTTGACAGCGATGCGGTCCCTGGAGAGGACGGGGCTGGACTCTCCCCTGGGCCGGCCGGCCGCCTTCACAGCCCTGCTCACTGCGCACCGGACCGACGCCGAGCCGCCCCCGCTCGCCAACCACGCGGCGTACGCCGATGGCCGCCCCCCCCCCGCGCGACGGCTCGGGCGCAGTTGCCGAGGTCTGCCCGGCGTTCGCGCTCATCCGGTGGGGGCTGGCCACACACCGGTGACCACGACCTGGACGCCCTGATCTCGGCGGTCGTCGCACGGGCTGCCGCACGGGGCCTGACAGAGGTACCCGTCACCGACCACGAGCGGGCCATGGCTGCCGTCGAGGGCGCCCGTCGGTGTCAACGTCTCCTATTCGTCCTCGTCATTGACGCGTACGAGCGTGCCGCTCCAAAGGCGTCTGTCCACCGGCGGAGCCGCCGCTCCGGCAGAGGCGAGCCCGTTCTTCCGATCGCACCAGTTCACAACCTCCGTGTCCACTCGTTACGACGTTCCAAAGCACACGGATCGGAGAAGCCGCTGCTCAGGGCCCGCCCCCTCAACACTCGATGATGTTCACCGCCAGCCCACCCCGGGCCGTCTCCTTGTACTTCACGCTCATATCCGCCCCCGTCTCCTTCATCGTCTTGATGACCTTGTCGAGAGACACCTTGTGCGACCCGTCCCCCCGCATCGCCATCTTCGCCGCGGTCACCGCCTTCACCGCGGCCATCCCGTTCCGCTCGATGCACGGAATCTGGACCAGCCCCCCCACGGGATCGCAGGTGAGCCCGAGATTGTGCTCCATCCCGATCTCGGCGGCGTTCTCGACCTGTTCCGGCGACCCCCCGAGGACCTCGGCGAGGGCGCCGGCGGCCATCGAGCACGCCGAGCCGACCTCCCCCTGACAGCCGACCTCCGCACCGGAGATGGACGCGTTCTCCTTGAACAGCATCCCGATCGCCCCGGCCGCGAGAAGGAAGCGCACCACGCCGTCCTCGTCCGCGCCGGGCACGAAGTTGATGTAGTAGTGCAGGACGGCGGGGATGATCCCGGCGGCGCCGTTCGTGGGCGCGGTCACGACCCGCCCGCCCGCCGCGTTCTCCTCGTTCACGGCCATGGCGTACAACGTGATCCACTCCATCGAGCGGGCCAACGGATCGCCCTCGGCGCGGAGTTGACGAGCCGTCATGGCGGCCCGGCGTCGAACTCGCAGGCCCCCGGGGAGGATTCCCTCCCGGGACATGCCCCGCGACACGCACGCCTGCATCACCCGCCAGATGTCCAGCAGCCCGGCGCGGATCTCGTCCTCGGTCCGCCAGGCCCGCTCGTTCTCCAGCATCAGGGACGAGATGGAGAGCCCCGTCTCCTGTGTCAGGCGCAGGAGTTCGTCCCCCGTACGGAACGGGTACTTGAGCGCCGTGTCGTCCAGCTTGATGCGATCCGCGCCGACCGCCTCCTCGTCGACCACGAACCCGCCGCCCACGGAGTAGTAGGTCCGCGTGAGGACTTCGGCGCCGGAAGCGTCGTACGCCCAGAGGGTCATCCCGTTCGCGTGGTACGGAAGTGCCTTGCGCCGGTGGAGGATCAGGTCGTCGTCGAAGGAGAACGCGATCTCCCGCTCGCCCAACAGCCGCAGCGAACCGGTGGACTTGATGGCCTCCACCCGCTCGTCCGCGCCCTCGACGTCGACCGTGCGCGGCGAGTTGCCCTCCAGGCCGAGGAGTACGGCCTTCGGCGTCCCGTGGCCGTGACCGGTCGCCCCCAGCGACCCGTACAGCTCCGTCCGCACGGACGCGACCGACCCGAGCACCCCCTCGCTCCGCAGCCGCCGCGCGAACATCCGCGCCGCCCGCATCGGACCGACCGTGTGCGAACTCGAAGGACCGATACCGACCGAGAAGAGGTCGAACACGGAGATGGCCACGGAGACTCCAACCAGAAAGGACGAGAACACACGACGTCGGGTGCCACGCCGGGGACTACGAATGCGGGCGGGGCGGACCAGAAGGCCCCCACCCCGGCGGTGGAGGCCCGAAGACCCGCCTCCACTCCGGCGGAGGAGGCCCGAAGACCCACCCCCACCCCGGCGGGAGCGGCCCCGAGGCCCCCCCCGCCCGGACGGAAGCGGACCCGAAGACCCGCTCCCCGACCGACCGGCCTGCCGACCTACTTGCCCAGCGCCGGGTACAGCGGGTGCTTGTCCGCGAGCGCCTTCACCCGGATCCGCAGCGCCTCCACGTCGTACGACGGCTTCAGCGCCTGAGCGATGACGTCCGCGACCTCGGTGAAGTCCTCGGCCGTGAAGCCGCGCGTGGCGAGCGCGGGCGTCCCGATGCGCAGCCCGGACGTCACCATCGGCGGACGCGGGTCGTCCGGGACGGCGTTGCGGTTGACGGTGATGCCGACCTCGTGGAGCCGGTCCTCGGCCTGCTGCCCGTCGAGCGCGGACTCCCGCAGGTCGACGAGGATCAGGTGGACGTCGGTCCCACCGGACAGGACGTTTACCCCGGCCGCGCGAGCGTCATCGGCGGTGAGCCGCGCGGCGAGAATCCGCGCCCCCTCCACCGTACGCCGCTGCCGCTCCTTGAACTCCTCGGAGCCGGCGACCTTGAACGACACGGCCTTCGCGGCGATGACGTGCTCCAGCGGACCCCCCTGGAACCCGGGAAACACCGAGGAGTTGAGCTTCTTCGCGAAGGACGACTTCGCGAGGATGATCCCCCCGCGCGGCCCGCCCAGCGTCTTGTGCGTCGTGGACGTCACCACATCCGCGTACGGCACCGGGTTGGCGTGCAGCCCCGCCGCCACGAGCCCGGCGAAGTGCGCCATGTCGACCCACAGGTACGCCCCGACCTCGTCGGCGATCCGCCGGAACTCCGCGAAGTCCAGCTCACGCGGATAGGCGGACCACCCGGCGATGATCACCTTCGGCCGGTGCTCGCGCGCGAGCCGCTCCAGCTCCTCCATGTCGACGAGCCCGGTCTCGGGAGACACGTGATAGGCGACGACATTGAACTGCTTGCCGGAGAAGTTGAGCCGCATCCCGTGCGTGAGATGGCCACCGTGCGCGAGGTCGAGCCCGAGGATCGTGTCCCCGGGCTGGGCCAGCGCGAAGAGCGCCGCCTGGTTCGCGGAAGCCCCCGAGTGCGGCTGGACGTTCGCGCACTGAGCCCCGAACAGCTCCTTCACCCGGTCGATGGCGATCTGCTCGGCGACGTCGACGTGCTCGCACCCGCCGTAGTAGCGCCGCCCCGGATACCCCTCGGCGTACTTGTTGGTCAGGACGGACCCCTGCGCCTCCATGACGGCCAGCGGAGCGAAGTTCTCCGAGGCGATCATCTCCAGCGTCGACTGCTGCCGGCCGAGCTCCGCGTCGACGGCGGCGGCGATCTCCGGGTCCAGCTCGTGCAGGGACGTGTTCAGGACAGACATGGGTACGACTCCTCAGCCGGCGGTGTAGGCGGTGTACTCGTCGGCGGACAGCAGGTCGTCCGGCTCACCGGCGACGCGCACCTTGAAGAGCCAACCCCCCGTGAACGGCTCGGAGTTGACCAGCGACGGGTCCTCCGAGACGTTCGGGTTGACCTCGGTGATCTCACCGTCCACCGGCGCGTACAGCTCGCTCACCGACTTGGTCGACTCCAGCTCGCCGCAGGACTCGCCCGCGGTCACGGCGGCGCCGACCGCCGGCAGCTCGACGAAGACGACGTCACCGAGGGCGTTCGCCGCGTGCTCGGTGATCCCGACCGTCGCCACGCCGTCCTCGGCGGGCGAGATCCACTCGTGTTCCTTGCTGTAGCGCAGGTTCTGGGGGTTGCTCATGGCCTGAATTCTCCTGTACGCGGGGGAGTGCTGGTGAATGGGGGACTGCGGAAGAGCTACTTCTGGCGCTGGTAGAACGGCAGAGCCACGACCTCGTACGCCTCGTGGCTCCCCCGGATGTCGACGCCGACCCCGTCCGTCCCCGGCGCCGCGTGCGCCGCGTCGACGTACGCCATCGCGATCGGCCTGCCCAGCGTGGGGGAGGGGGCGCCGGAGGTCACCTCGCCGATGACGGCGCCGCCCGCGACGACGTCGTACCCGGCACGCGGCACGCGCCGCCCGGCGGCGACCAGCCCGACCAGCACCCGGGGCGGCTTGCGCTCGGCGAGCGCGGCGGCTTCGGTGAGGGCCTCGCGCCCCACGAAGTCCCCGTCCTTGCCGAACTTCACGACCCGCCCGAGCCCGGCGTCGAAGGGCGTCAGGGCCGTCGACAGCTCATGCCCGTACAGCGGCATGCCCGCTTCGAGCCGCAGCGTGTCCCGGCAGGAGAGGCCGCAGGGGACGGGACCCCGGGCGGCCAGCGCCTCCCACAGCGCCACCGCGTCGGAGGGCGCCACGAACAGCTCGAACCCGTCCTCACCGGTGTACCCGGTCCGCGCGATCAGCGCCGGCACCCCGGCGACCGTCCCCGGCAGCCCGGCGTAGTACTTCAGCCCGGCGAGATCGGCGTCGGTGAGTGCGCCCAGAACCGCGGAAGCCTCCGGCCCCTGCACGGCGATCAGCGCATACGCGTCCCGGTCGTCGCGCACGAGCGCGTCGAACCCGGCGGCCCGCTCGGTCAGCGCGTCCAGCACGACCTGCGCGTTCGACGCGTTCGCGACGACCATGAACTCGGTCTCGGCGAGCCGGTAGACGATCAGGTCGTCCAGGATGCCGCCGTCGGCCCGGCAGATCATCGTGTAGCGGGCCCGGCCCACCTTGACCGCCGCGAGGTCGCCGACCAGCGCGTAGTTCAGCAGCGCCGCGGCCTCGGGCCCGGTGACGGTGATCTCGCCCATGTGCGAGAGGTCGAAGAGCCCCGCGCGGGTACGGACGGCGGTGTGCTCCTCGCGCTCCGAGCCGTAGCGCAGCGGCATGTCCCAGCCCGCGAAGTCGGTCATGGTCGCGCCGAGCGAGCGGTGCAGGGCATCGAGCGCGGTACGCCGGGGTACGGCGGAACTGCTGGTCATCGGGCGTTCGTCTCCCAGGTGTGACGGGGTGGGCAAGGGCTTCCCGTACGGATACGGGAAGGTCCTCCCCATCTGTCATCGGAACCTGAGAGGTTCGCCGTGACCCTCGCGGGAACACGGCTTGCACCTTGGGTGGGACCACCGGGGCGGCCCGCTTTTCAGATGTGCCTCGCCCACGCGGTAACGGTGCCTGAGAGATTCAAGGGAGGGACTTGCTCCTTCGGCGCCCCGGCGACACAAAAGCCGGGGACTCTCCCGCGCGGATTCGAACGGCCGGTATGCAGTTGGCGCGGCCATCATCGCACGCCGGCCCCGCCGCGCGGCAGGCCGGATCTGTAACGGGGCTGTGTCAGGAAGCGCACCAAATCACGAGACAGATTCCATTACCTTCTCTTTACTGTCTATGGGGAGACCCGTAACTGACGGGACTGCTCCAAGGGGAGGACGATCTACGGTGAACAGGACAACGGCGTACGCGACGGCGCTGCCCGCACAGCCCGCGGCGCCCGCGAGGGAGAGCCGCGCCGGGCACCCCGCGCCGGTCGTCCGCGACCTGCGCGACCGCGAAGGACACAGCCCGCACGCCCTCCTCTTCGGCCCCCGCGACCTCGTCGTCGTCACCGGCCTGCCCGGCAGCGGCAAGTCCACGCTGATGCGCCGCACGGTCCACGGCACCGGCATCGACTCCCAGGACACGAGAGACCGCTGGGACGCGCGGACGCCCGCCTGGCTGCCGTACGCCGTCTACCGCCCCCTCGTCCGCCTCGCGCACTACGCGGGCCTGTGGCGCGCCCTGCGCTCCGGCAAGGGCGTCGTCGTCCACGACTGCGGCACCCAGTCCTGGGTACGGAACTGGCTCGCCCGCGCGTCCCGCCGCCGGGGCGGCACCCTGCACCTCCTCCTCCTGGACGTCACCCCGGACACGGCCCTGGAGGGCCAGCGCGAGCGGGGCCGGGGCGTCTCCCGGTACGCGTTCCTGCGCCACCGGCACGCCGCGTCCCGCCTGATCAGGTCGGTGGAGAAGGGGAACCTGCCGGACGGCTGCGAGGCGGCGATACTCCTGGACCGACCGGCCGCCGACGTCCTGCGCAGGATCGCGTTCACCCGGGGCTGAACCCGCCCTGCCCGGCGCCCCCTTAAGCTTTGCCTCTTCGACAGCGGTTTTCAGCAGGCGGTATACAGCGATGGACTTCCCGACCGACTTCCCGGCCCCCGCACACCCCCACTCCCACGGCGGCTGGCCGGGGAACGAGCTGGAGGAGGTGCTCTCCGCCTCCCTGGGCGTGCCGTCAGCGGGCGGCCGAATAATCGAGGTCCTCGCGCGCAGCTTCGTCTGGATCCCGCTCCCCAACGGCGGCGGCCCCCGCAGCGGCCCCCTCGACCTCCCCACGATCGACGTCGCAGGCCAGGTGTACGTCCCCGTCTTCACCTCCGAGGAACAGTTCCGCCAGGTCACCGGCTCCCACATGGCGTACACGATCGCCCCGGCGGTCGAGTTCGCGAAGGGCCTCCCCCCGCAGGTCGGCATCGCCCTCAACCCCGACGGCGTCGTAGGCGTCCCCCTCCCCCCGCAGGCGGTGGCGGACCTCTGCCGAGCGGACCGCCCCCCCCTGCACGGCACGGCCTCCGGCGCCCGCGTCCGCCTCTTCGAGCCGGACTGGCAGGACGACCCGATGGACTTCCTCACGGAGGCGTCCAGGGAGTTCGAGGCGACGGGAGTGGTCCTCACGGCCCGCCGCTGCCTCGCGGCGATAGAGACCTCGGAACCGGTGATGTTCGTAGGAGTCGAACTCACCCACTGGGAAGGCGAGTTCGGCGAACGCCCGCTGGACGCGCTCGGCAGGGCGCTGGGCCGGGTCCCGGTCCCGTGGGGAGTCAACCTGATCCTCCTGGACGCGGCACAGGACCCGGTGGGGGAGTGGCTGAGGACGAACGTCCGGCCGTTCTACTCCCGCACCGGGTAGAAACCCGTCCGCTACCCGTCGTCCACCCAACCGGCGAACCCCCCGTGGGCGCTTAAGCTTGACCCCGACGCAGGGCAACAGGCATACACGGGGCAATTTTTACGAAGGGTCGGTAAAGACGTGAGCGTGAGCGGCACCGCTGCGGCCGGCCAGGTCGAGCACATGCTGCGCCAGGTCACGCCTGGCCGCTACGACGCCTACGAGGCACTCCTGCGCGCGCTCTCGACCCCCACCACCGGCCAGGTCTGGATGCTGCTGTGGCACGGCCAGTCCGGCTCCCCGGACGCCCAGTACGGCTCGATGGAGGTGGACGGCCACGGGTACGCGCCCTGCGTGACGTCCGCCCAGGAGCTGTCCGCGAGCGGCTGGAACCGTTCGTACGAGGTGGTGGACGGCCTCGACGCGGCCCGCACCCTGTACCCGGACCGCCACGGCCTGTGGCTGAACCCGCACGCGCCGGGCGGCGGCGTCGGCGTCCCCTGGCCGGACCTGCGCCGCATCGCGACGGGCCTGGACCGCCAGCCCCCCGGCCCGCTGCGCCTGTCGGACCCGGCGGTGGAGATCCCGCACTTCTACGCCCTCCTCGGCCAGAACGCCCACCGCACCCCCGCGATCAGGGCGCTGCGCCGCGCCTGGGTCCAGCCGGCCCTGGGCCAGCCGTACCTGTCGATCGGCCTGGACGTGTACGACGCGTCCCCGCAGTCCGTCGACGCGGTGCGCGCGATGATGCAGCAGTCGATCGGCGCCGTCCCCGACGGCCTGTCCGTGTCGACGGTCGCGATGACCGACGAGTACGACCCGGTCGTCATGTGGATGCGGGCCAACGCCCGCCCGTTCTACGACCGCGAGGCGCACGCCCCGGCGCAGCAGTCCCCGGCGGCCGGTTACGGCTACCCGGCGACCCCCGGCGCGTACTGATCCGCCCCACGCGCCACTTCCTACCCACGAGTACGTCCTGACGCTCCGTCATCTCAGGAAACCCGCTCGTTACACCGACCCGTGTTCATCTCCGCGCGTAGAGCGAACCGGTACACGCTACTGTGCCCTGAATTACCGACTTGCCCTCGTCCGAGGGCCGTTACCCACTGTTCGGATAACGGAAGCCAACGGTCGGCATCACGGTTGTGCATACTTTCGGCGCCGCATCTGGCGCGTGATCACGAGCGCGTTGAAGACTCGCCTCCCATAAGACGCGAGTAAGGCCGGTCACCACCGGCGGGAAGGGTCAGTGCACTGTGACCGCACCGATCGAGACCACCGGGTCGGAGGCAGGAGCACAGCCGGAGGCCGTGCTCGCCGGGGCCAGCCAGAGCCAGATCGAAGGGCGTTCACTCACCCAGATCGCCTGGACCCGGTTCAAGCGCGACAAGCTGGCTGTGGCCGGCGGCATCGTCGTCGTCCTGCTCGTCCTCATGGCGATCCTCGCCAAGCCCATCGAGTCCGTCTTCGGCCTCGACCCGAACGAGTTCCACCAGGACCTCATCGACCCGGCGATGCAGGCGCCCATCGGCGGCTGGGGCGGCATGAGCTGGGACCACCCGCTCGGCGTCGACCCGCAGTACGGCCGCGACATGCTCGCCCGCATCATCGACGGGTCCTGGGTCTCCCTGCTCGTCGCGGGCGGCGCCACCCTGCTGTCGGTGGTCATCGGCACGGTCCTCGGGGTCGTCGCCGGCTACTACGGCGGCTGGGTCGACTCGATCATCAGCCGGCTGATGGACACCTTCCTCGCCTTCCCGCTGCTGCTCTTCGCCATCGCCATCTCGGCCTCCGTCCAGGACGGCTTCTTCGGCCTGAACGGGCTCCCGCTGCGGATCTGCGTACTGATCTTCGTGATCGGCTTCTTCAGCTGGCCGTACATCGGCCGTATCGTGCGCGCCCAGACGATGACCCTGCGCAAACGGGAGTTCGTCGAAGCCGCGCACAGCCTCGGCGCACGCGGACCGTACGTCCTGTTCCGCGAACTCCTCCCGAACCTCGTCGCGCCGATCCTCGTCTACTCGACGCTGATCATCCCGACGAACATCCTCTTCGAGGCCAGCCTGAGCTTCCTCGGGGTCGGTATCGCCCCGCCGCAGGCGTCCTGGGGCGGAATGCTCAGCAACGCCGTGGATCTCTACACAGCTGATCCGCAGTACATGTTCGTGCCCGGACTGGCGATCTTCATCACCGTCCTGGCGTTCAACCTGCTGGGTGACGGGCTGCGCGACGCACTCGACCCTCGCAGCAAGTGATCCCACAGTGATTTACATCGACAGAGGGGGCTTTCCTCGGTGAAGACCAGAAGAGTGACCGCCGCGATCGCGTCGGTCCTGGCGATCTCGCTGGGCGCTTCCGCCTGTGGCGGAGACAGCGACAGCGGTGGCGGCTCCGCCAAGGGGAAGAAGGACGAGGCTCTGACGTCGGTCGTCAACGTCTCGAACAAGAAGGGGGGCACCCTCAGCTTCGAGCACTCGGACGTGGCGGACTCCCTGGACCCGGGCAACACCTACTACGGCTGGGTGCAGAACTTCTCGCGCCTGTACGGCCGTACGCTCACCACGTTCAAGCCGGCCGCCGGCAAGGACGGCCTGACCGTCGTCCCCGACCTCGCCGAGTCGCTGGGCACGCCCAGCGCCGACGCCAAGACGTGGACGTACAAGCTGCGCACCGGCGTCAAGTTCCAGGACGGGACCCCGGTCACGTCCAAGGACGTCAAGTACGCCATCGAGCGCTCCAACTTCGCGCCCGAGGTGCTGTCCAACGGTCCGACGTACTTCAAGTCGTACCTGCTCGGCGGCGACAAGTACACGGGTCCCTACAAGGACAAGAACCCGAACGGCCTCGCGTCCATCGAGACGCCGGACGCGCAGACCATCGTGTTCAAGCTGAAGCAGCCGTTCGCGGACTTCGACTACCTGGCGACCTTCTCGCAGACGGCCCCCGTGCCGGCCGCGAAGGACGACGGCGCCAAGTACGTCCAGCACATGGTCTCCTCGGGCCCCTACCAGTTCCAGTCCTACGAGGAGGGCCGCAGCGCCACCCTCGTGCGGAACCCGCAGTGGGACGCCAAGACGGACCCGATCCGCAAGGCCCTGCCGGACAAGATCACGATCAAGTTCAAGGTCAACCCGGTCACGATCGACAACGACCTGATCTCCGACCGGGTCACCGTCGACGCCGCCGGTGCCGGTGTCCAGGCCGCGACCCAGCCGAAGGTGCTGACCGGCAAGAAGGCCAACCAGACGGACAGCTCGTACGCCGGTGCCACGCAGTACATCGCGCTGAACCAGAACGTCGAGCCGTTCAACAACATCAACTGCCGCAAGGCCGTGCAGTACGGCGTCGACAAGCAGTCCATCCTGGACGCGGCCGGCGGTTCGCCGAAGGGTGACATCGCCACCACGCTGCTGCCGCCGTCGGTCAACGGCTACACCAAGTTCGACACCTACCCGTCGGCCGGCAACAAGGGCGACGCGGCCAAGGTCAAGGAATTCCTGACCGCGTGCGGCAAGCCGAACGGCTTCAGCACGATCCTGACCGCCCGCTCCGACCGTCCCGCCGAGATCGCGCAGGCCACGGCCGTCCAGGCGTCGCTGAAGAAGTACGGCATCAACGTCGAGATCCGGCAGTTCCCGGCCGGCAAGTACTTCTCGAACTTCGCCGGTGTCCCGTCCTACGTGCACCAGCAGAAGCTCGGCATGCTGTCCATGGCGTGGGGTGCCGACTGGCCGACCGGCTTCGGCTTCCTGGACCAGATCGTCAACGGCTCCGCCATCAAGCCCTCGGGCGGCAACAACCTGATGGAGCTGAACGACCCGAAGATCAACGCGGCCCTCGCCGCCACGATCGCCAACACCGACGCCACCGCCCGCACCAAGGGCTGGGGCGACATCGACAAGATGGTCATGGACACCGCCACGGTCGTCCCGACCCTCTACCGCAAGAACTTGCTCTTCCGGCCTGCGTCCGCGACCAACGTCACGGTCACTCAGGCGTACCTGGGCATGTACGACTACCTGCTGATGAGCTCCTCCAAGTAGAAGCCCCAGAGCAGGCCGGAATCTTCTCGAAAGGCAGGTGAAGGTTCCGGGTGGCGGGGACGGACACGCTCCGACCCCGCCGCCCGGAGCCGGACAGCTGTGGCTGCGTACATCATCCGGCGCGTATTCGGCGCCCTGGTACTGCTGCTGGTGGTCAGCGCAGTCACCTTCGCGATCTTCTTCCTGGTACCTCGGCTCGGCGGCCAGACCGCCGACCAGCTCGCCACGCAGTACGTCGGCAAGGACGCCAACCCCGACTCCGTGCTCGCGATCAAGAAGAACCTGGGCTTCGACCAGCCCATCTACACCCAGTACTGGCACTTCATCAAGGCGCTGTTCGTCGGCGCCGACTACAAGTTCGGCCCGGACGCCACCCACTGCGACGCGCCCTGCTTCGGCTACTCCTTCAAGAGCCACGTCGAGGTCTGGCCGCAGCTCACCGAGCGCATCCCGGTCTCCTTCTCGCTCGCCGTCGGCGCGGCCGTGATCTGGCTGATCTTCGGTGTCACCACCGGCGTCATCTCCGCGCTGCGCAAGGGCAGCCCCGTCGACCGCGTCTCCATGTTCATCGCGCTCGCCGGCGTCTCCCTCCCGATCTTCTTCACCGGCCAGGTCCTCAGCGCCCTGTTCGTGTACGAGATCCCCATCTGGGACTCCATCGACTACATCCCGTTCACGCAGAACCCGGCGGAATGGGCCTGGCACCTCCTGCTGCCCTGGATCAGCCTCGCGTTCCTGTTCTCCGCGCTCTATGCCCGCCTCACCCGGGCGGGGATGCTGGAGACCATGGGCGAGGACTACATCCGCACGGCCCGCGCCAAGGGCCTGAAGGAGACGACGGTCGTCACCCGGCACGGCCTGCGCGCCGCGCTCACCCCGATCGTCACCATCTTCGGCATGGACTTCGGCACGCTGGTCGGTACGGCCGTCCTCACCGAGACCGTCTTCTCCCTCCAGGGCATCGGCGCCTACTCGGTCCAGTCGATCCGGGACAACGACCTGCCCATCGTCATGGGCGTCACCCTGGTCGCCGCGTTCTTCATCGTCTTCTGCAACCTCGTCGTCGACCTGGTGTACGCAGCCATCGACCCCCGGGTGAGGTACTCGTGAGCAAGCTCGACAAAGCGGCCCCGGGCGAGCCGGTCGCCGACGCCCCCGACGACACGTTCCTCTCCGTCCGCGATCTGAAGATCCACTTCAACACGGACGACGGCCTCGTCAAGTCCGTCGACGGTGTCAGCTTCGACGTACGGCGCGGACGCACCCTCGGCATCGTCGGCGAGTCCGGCTCCGGCAAGTCCGTCACCTCGCTGGGTCTCATGGGCCTGCACCGCTCCGCCCGCAACGCCCGCGTCAGCGGTGAAGTGTGGCTGGAC
This sequence comes from Streptomyces saintjeani, assembly GCF_055409605.1. Classification (NCBI taxonomy): domain Bacteria; kingdom Bacillati; phylum Actinomycetota; class Actinomycetes; order Kitasatosporales; family Streptomycetaceae; genus Streptomyces; species Streptomyces saintjeani. Next base: position 6,654,939 of record NZ_CP189624.1, read on the forward strand.
GGGCAGGAGCTGATCGGCGCCCACAACGACGAGGTACGCCGGCTGCGCGGCCGGAAGATGGCGATGATCTTCCAGGACCCGCTGTCCGCGATGCACCCGTACTACACGATCGGGCAGCAGATCGTGGAGGCGTACCGGGTCCACAACGAGGTCACCAAGAAGGAAGCCCGCAAGCGCGCCGTCGAGATGCTCGACCGGGTCGGCATCCCCGAGCCGGACCAGCGCGTGGACGGCTATCCCCACGAGTTCTCCGGCGGTATGCGCCAGCGCGCGATGATCGCCATGGCGCTCGTCAACAACCCCGAGCTGCTCATCGCCGACGAGCCGACCACCGCGCTCGACGTGACCGTCCAGGCGCAGATCCTCGACCTGATCCGCGACCTCCAGAAGGAGTTCGGCTCCGCGGTCATCATGATCACGCACGACCTGGGCGTCGTCGCGGAGATGGCCGACGACCTGCTCGTCATGTACGGCGGTCGCTGCGTCGAACGCGGGTCGGCCGAGGACGTGTTCGCGGAACCCCGGCACCCGTACACCTGGGGCCTGCTGGGCTCGATGCCGCGCCTCGACCGCGACGACACGGACCGGCTCATCCCGATCAAGGGCGCCCCGCCCTCGCTCATCAACATCCCGTCCGGCTGCGCCTTCAACCCGCGCTGCCCGTACGCGGACCTCCCCAAGGACAACGTCACCCGCACGGTCCGCCCCGACCTCACCGAGGTCGGCACCGGCCACTGGGCCGCCTGCCATCTCGGGCAGGAACAGCGGGAGCGGATCTGGAACGAAGAGATTGCGCCGAAGCTGTGAGCGATGCTGTGCCTTCCCGGGGGACGACCCCCGGACCCCCGGCAGAAAAACAGGCCAGCCTGGAGGACCGGCATGGACCCAGCGAGGCGAATGTGAGCACAACCGAGGCGAAGGCCGCTGAGGCCGAGATCCTGCTGAAGGTCTCCGGCCTCCAGAAGCACTTCCCGATCCGCAAGGGCCTCCTCCAGCGCCAGTCCGGTGCCGTCCGCGCCGTCGACGGCATCGACTTCGAGGTCCGCAAGGGCGAGACGCTCGGTGTCGTCGGCGAGTCCGGGTGCGGCAAGTCCACGATGGGCCGCCTCATCACGCGGCTCCTCGAACCCACCGGCGGCAGCGTCGAGTTCGAGGGCAAGGACATCACGCACCTCAGCGCCGCGGGGATGCGCCCGATGCGCCGCGACGTCCAGATGATCTTCCAGGACCCTTACTCGTCGCTGAACCCCCGCCACACGATCGGTACGATCGTCAGCGCGCCGTTCAAGCTCCAGGGGGTGACCCCGGAGGGCGGCGTCAAGGCGGAGGTCCAGCGTCTGCTGTCGGTGGTCGGCCTCAACCCCGAGCACTACAACCGCTACCCGCACGAATTCTCGGGCGGCCAGCGCCAGCGCATCGGCATCGCCCGCGCGTTGGCCCTGAACCCGAAGCTGGTCGTGGCGGACGAACCGGTCTCGGCCCTGGACGTCTCGATCCAGGCCCAGGTGGTCAACCTCCTGGACGACCTCCAGTCGGAACTGGGCCTGACGTACGTCATCATCGCCCACGACCTCTCGGTGGTCCGCCACGTCTCGGACCGTATCGCGGTGATGTACCTGGGCAAGATCGTGGAACTGGCGGACCGGGACAAGCTGTACAAGTCCCCGATGCACCCGTACACGAAGGCCCTGCTCTCGGCGGTCCCGATCCCGGACCCGAAGCGCCGCGCGGCGAAGAGCGAACGCATCTTCCTGAAGGGCGACGTCCCGTCCCCCATCTCCCCGCCCAGCGGCTGCCGCTTCCACACGCGCTGCTGGAAGGCGACGCAGATCTGCCAGACGACGGAACCCCCCCTCCTGGAACTGATCCCCGGCCAGCAGGTGGCCTGCCACCACCCGGAGAACTTCGCGGACCAGGCCCCCCAGGAAACGGTCCTCCTGACAGTGGCCAAGCAGGCGGCGGAACTGGTGGCGGACGAGGTCCTGGCGGAATCGGCGGAGACATCGGCGGCGGTGGCGGCGGAGGTAGAGACGCCGGGGGACAAGCCGGAAGCTGACTAACGCCGGACGGAACCAAGTTTTTCAGGGGCGCGGGGAACTGCGCGATCAACCACGACGGACCCGCACTCGACAACGAGCCGACTGCCCCCCCCCGTGGTTCGCCGCGCAGCACCCCGCGCCCCTGCGCGTATCACCACCCCGCATGACAACTTGGCAAAGTCATGCACATGCCCACACCGCGCCCTGCAAAGTCGTCCCCGTCCGACACATCGGTACACCGTACGAAAGGGACGACCATGGCCCTCTCCCGCTCGGCCTGGGCAGGCACAGCCGTAGCCGCGGCAGCCACCCTCTTCGTCGTCGCAGCCTCCCCCGCCCCCACCCCCGGCGCGGACGGCATGGGCGACACCTACTTCCCCCAACTGGGCAACGGCGGCTACGACGCCCTCCACTACGACCTCGGCGTCGCCTACAACCCGGACACGGACCGCCTGGACGGCACCACCACCCTCACCGCGAGAGCGACCCAGAACCTCTCCGCATTCGACCTGGACCTCCAGAAGTTGGAGGTCACCAGGGTCGAAGTGAACGGAAAGAAGGCGGAGTTCACCAGGGAGGGCGACGAGATAAAGATCACGCCCCGTCAGTTCCTGAAGAAGGGACGGACGTTCAAGGTGAGCGTGACGTACGGCGGCGTACCGGAACCCTTGGGCGGCCCCATAGTCTTCGGCTCGGACTACGGCTGGATGAAGACCGCGGACGGCGTCTTCGTGGCCTGCGAACCGAACGCCGCGTCGACCTGGTTCCCGTCCAGCGACCACCCTTCGGACAAGGCGACGTACGACATCCGCATACGGACTCCCAAGGGCCTGACGGCGGTGTCGAACGGCCGCCTCGTCTCGACGTTCGACAAGGGCGACTCCACGTACACGCACTGGCGCGAGTCGAAGCCGATGGCGACGTACCTGGCGACGGCGACGATAGGCAAGTTCGACGTACGGACGGGCACCACCCCCGCCGGCACCCCCATCTACGTGGCGATAGACCCGGTGCTGGCGAACAGCAACAACGTCGACGTGTACGGAGTGACCGCCGAGGCCACCGACTACTGGTCCCAGGTCTTCGGCCCGTACCCCTTCGAGGAGACCGGCGCGATAGTCGACGACATGCCGCAGGCGGGCTTCTCCCTGGAGGTCCAGAGCAAGCCGGTCTACTCGGCGGTCCGCAGCGAATCGACGATCGTCCACGAACTGGCGCACCAGTGGTTCGGCGACTCCGTGAGCGTCGCGCACTGGAAGGACATCTGGCTGAACGAGGGCTTCGCGACGTACAGCCAGTGGCTGTGGGACGAGCACAAGGGCACCCGCACGGCGCACGACGCGTTCCTGGCGGGCTACAACTCCCGCCCGGGAACCAGTGCGTTCTGGCAGGTCACCGTAGGCGACCCGCAGCGGGACACGATGTTCGCCTCGGCCGTCTACCAGCGCGGCGCGATGACCCTCCAGGTCCTGCGCGAACGCATAGGCGACGCGGCCTTCTTCAAGCTCCTGCCGGCCTGGACGAAGCGGCACCGCTACGGCAACGCGAACACGGCCGAGTTCATCGGCCTCGCGGAGAAGATCTCGGGCCAGCAGCTGGACGACCTCTTCCAGACGTGGCTCTTCACGACAGGGAAACCGACCCTCTAGCCCCTCCACCCCTTGCATAACAAGGAAGACATCCGGCGATAAGCAAGAATGTGCGGGTGCTCCAGCAAATCTTCAGCCCCTCCGTCCAGCACACCCTGGACCTGGCCGGCATCTTCGTCTTCGCGCTCTCGGGCGCTCTGCTGGCGGTCCGCAAGAACTTCGACGTCTTCGGTATCGCCGTCCTCGCCGAGGTGACCGCGCTGGGCGGGGGCCTGTTCCGCGACCTGGTGATCGGCGCGGTCCCCCCGGCGGCGTTCACGGACCTGGGCTACTTCATCACCCCGTTGATCGCCGCCCTGATCGTCGTCTTCCTCCACCCGGAGGTGGAGCGCATCCAGAACGCGGTGAACGTCTTCGACGCGGCGGGCCTCGGCCTCTTCTGCGTGGCGGGCACGACGAAGGCGTACGACCACGGCCTGGGCCTGACGGCGTCGGCGACCCTGGGCCTGGCCACAGGGGTGGGCGGCGGAGTCCTCCGGGACGTCCTGGCGAACGAGATCCCGTCCCTCCTGCGCTGGGACCGCGACCTCTACGCGGTCCCGGCGATGGTAGGGGCCACGATGGTGGTGATCTGCATCCACTACGAGGTCCTCAACCCCCTGACCAGCGGCATCGCCGCCACCACCGCCTTCGTCCTGCGCCTCCTGGCGATCCACTACCACTGGCGGGCCCCCCGGGCATGGAACCGCAGAGCTACTGCGCGAGAGGAGTAGTACCCCTGGTACCGGCGGCCCCGGTCCCGGAGCCGGACCCCGTACCCGTACCGCCCTCGGCCTCCGTGCTACCCGTAGTACCGGCCCCGCCGCCCGCAGTACCCGTACTACCTCCGCCGTCCCCGCCCGATACGTTCGTCAGCCCCATCTGCGTGGTCAGCCACTGGAACGCCGGTACTACCTGCGGTTTCCACAGCTTCATGTTGTGGCCGCCGACCTTCTTCGGGATGTAGACGACGTGGACGACCGTCGGTGCCTTGGCCTCCTTCTTGAGGGCGAGGCCCGCCTCGTAGCCGTCGCCGGGCTGGCCGGACTGGTAGAGGGAGACCGCCGGGGGAGTGGCCGCCTTCTGGAGCATGAAGAAGGGGTTGGTGTCGTGCCGCAGGGTCGGGTCCTGGGCGGTGAGGGAGGAGCGCTCGCCCATCGGGTCGTTGTACCCCGAGAGGCTGACGGCGGCGCGGTAGCGGTCGGGGTGGGCGATGGCCAGCTTGGTCGCGCAGTGGGCGCCCGCCGAGTACCCGGCGACGGCCCAGCCCTTGGGCGCGGGCAGGGCGCGGAAGTTGTCGGTCACCATCTTCGGTACGTCGACGCTGAGCCAGGTGTCCGCGTTGACGGTGCCCGGCACGTTCGCGCACCCGGTGTCGACGCCCGCGAGGAGCGTCGTACGCGGCGCGACCAGGATGAACGGCGCGATCTTGCCCTGCCGCATGAGCGAGGCGAGCTGCTCGTGGGCGTGCAGGGAGCCGAACCATGCCTTCGCGGAGCCGGGGTAGCCGGGCAGCAGCTCGACGACGGGGAAGTGGATGTTCTTGAGGGACGGGTCGTTGTACTGCGGCGGCAGCCAGACGTAGACCTCGGCGGTGACGCCCGAGACCTGCCCCTTCAGCTCGGTCTGCATGACCCCGCCGGCCGCGCGCATCCCCGGCCCCTCGGCGTCGGTGAACTTCTGCTTGACCTTCGGGAGCTTCTTCACCGCTATCCCGCCGGTGCCGCTCGCGCCGAGGTCGCGGGCCTGGTTGACGTGCGACCCGGTACCGAGCAGGTCGGCCCAGTTGTCGTACAGGTTGTTGGAGTTGTTCACCAGGGTGAAGACCAGCGCGACGGCGGTCCCCTGCGCGAACAGCAGCATCAGGAAGCGCACCCCGGCCCGCAGGACGCGCGGCCCGCCCAGCCGCGTCCACAGGAACAGCGGGAGCACGATGGCGACGACCGCCAGCGCGATCAGCGTGTAGAGGAACGGGGTCCCGGTAAGGCTCATGTCCCTACAGAGGGAAAACACGGGCCCCGGGTTTACGGACGTGTGCGGACACTTACCGAGAAATTGCCGGAGGCTCACCGAAGTACGCCGTGGATCTTGCGGGGGCAGGTGGGTACCGGCCGGTAAAGCTACTGCTTAGTAATCTCCTGTTGTACTGTTCACCCATGTCAGAGACAGCCGCCCCCGCCACCGTCGGAGACAGCGAGTTCGACCGCGCGACGACGCTCACTCCCCGCGCCCCCGGTGCGTATGACATAGATCTCCCGGCGGGCTGGACCATCTTCGGCGCCCTCAACGGCGGCTACCTCCTGGCCGTCCTCGGCCGGGCCCTCGGCGACACGCTCCCGCACCCCCACCCCTTCACGATCTCGGCCCACTACCTGAGCGCCTCCCGCCCCGGCCCGGCGACGGTCCGCACGGAAACGGTCCGCACGGGCCGCACGCTCTCGACGGGCCAGGCGTCCCTGTTCCAGTACGACGAGACGGGCGCCGAGGTCGAACGCATCCGCGTCCTCGCCTCCTACGGCGACCTCGCGAGCCTCCCCGACGACGTCCGCACGTCGGCGAAACCCCCGGCGTTCCCGCCCCTGACCCACTGTGTGGGCCCGGACGACGCCCCCGGCTCGGCGGACCAGCAGCCCATAGCGGAACGGGTGATGCTCAAACTCGACCCCGCGACGGTCGGCTGGGCCCTGGGCCGGCCCTCCGGCAAGGGCGAGTCCCGGGCCTGGTTCGGCCTCGCGGACGGCCGGGACGCCGACCCCCTCTCCCTCCTCCTCGCGGTGGACGCCCTCCCCCCGACCGCCTTCGACCTGGGCCTCAAGGGCTGGGTCCCGACGATCGAACTCACCGCCCACATCAGGGCGTTGCCCGCCCCGGGCCCGGTCCGCGTCGCCATCACCACCCGTAACCTCGCGGGCGGCTTCCTGGAGGAGGACGCGGAGATCTGGGACAGCGAGGACCGCCTGGTGGCCCAGTCCCGCCAACTCGCGCGCGTCACACTGCCGTAAGAGGCTCCCGCCCGGTCCAGGCGGCCAACTTCCCGTAGAAGCCGGCCCCTTCGGGAGCCTCGACGGCGGACCCGAACGGAATCCCGGCGGGCCGCTGAGGGCCGGGCAGGTTCCGCAGGGCGGCGTCCAGAGCGAACTCCCCGACCTCGTCGGAGAGTTCGACGGGCCACCCGAGGGCCTCGCTCAAGTCCCAGGTGTGCGTGGCCAGTTCCATGACATACCCCGACAGAGCGGCGGCCCCCGGCACCTCCCCCCACGGCACCCGGACGGTCTTCGTGAGCGACGCGTCGTCCTCCCACGCCTTCACCCCTCGAACGCGCGCCTCCTCGAACACCACCCCCCACTCGTCGTCCCCCACCCCTTCCACGAACGCCTTCACGGCAAGCCCGTCCCCACTCTCCCCGGTCACGGCGACCCGCACCATCACCCCGACGACGTGCGACAGCAACCCCCGCACGTCGAACTCCGGACACGGCGTCCCCGCCCCGAGCTGCTCGACCCGCACGGCGTCGATCAACTCCCCGATCTGCGCGGTGGCTCGGGCGTACAGGGAACGAGGGTCGACAGTCATGGACGTACCTTTCCGTAACGGCTGCTGTGTACGAGGAGGCTGTCACCGAAACCTGACACCTCCCGTCAGCTTTTGCGCGATGCTGGTCCGGTGAAATCCGATCGCCTCCTCTCGATCCTCCTGCTGCTCCAGACCCGGGGCCTGGTCCCCGCGCACGAGCTGGCCGCCCGCCTGGAGGTGTCCGAGCGGACCATCTACCGCGACGTCGAGTCCCTGTCGGCCGCAGGCGTGCCCGTGTACGCCGAGCGCGGCCGGCACGGCGGCATCCGCCTGCTCGAAGGCTTCCGTACGGACGTCACCGGCCTGACCGCCGACGAGTCCCGCGCCCTCTTCGTCCTCGCCGCCCAGGGCGCGCACGAAGCCCTCGGCCTGGACTCCGCGTTGGGCTCCGCCCTGCGCAAGGTGATGGCCGCGCTCCCCGCCCCGCACCGCCCCGCCGCCGAGGTCACCAGCCGCCGCATCCTCGTCGACGCGACGCGCTGGTGGATGAACGGCGAGGTGAAACCCGTGGACCTGGGCATCCTCCAGGACGCGGTCTTCACGGACCGCCGCCTGCGCCTGCGCTACCGGCACAGCGGTACGACCGACCCCCGCACGTACACCGTCGACCCGTACGGCCTCGTGTCCAAGGCCGGGGTCTGGTACCTGGTCGCCGACCGCCGCAGCAGGCCCCAGCTCTTCCGCGCGGACCGCATCCAGTCGGCGAAGCACCTCGCGGTCCCGGTCAAACGCCGCCCCGGCGTCGAACTCGCCGAGGTCTGGGACGTGTTGAGACGCCAGGTCGAGGAACGCCCGGCCGCCATCGAGGTGACGGTCCGGGTGCGCCGCGACGGACTGGACCGCTTCCTCCGTATCGCGGCATCGCAACTGGCGCACCCCCAGGAGGAGTTGGACCAATCGGCGGCCTGGGTCCACGTCCGCCTCGCCTACGAACAACTCCCCGCGACCCGCCAACTCCTCATGTTCTCCGACCTCGTGGAGGTCGTCTCCCCGCCGGAGGTCCGCGCGGAACTACGCGCGGCGCTCGCCTCTGTCACGGCCCTGTACCAGCGCTCGGAAGGGGAGCTGGGGTGAACGGGCAGGTCAGCGGGGCAACTTGAGAGACGCTTGACCCGCTGGACAGCCGCCCCACAGACGACGCCCAACAAAGCCCCAGACGCCGTTGATTGAGTCCAGAACCTCAGAACTCACTCATCCCCCCTGGAGTTGTCTCTCATGAAGCGCGCGCGTCTAGTCCCCGCAGTGGCCCTCCTGGCGCTGTCGCCGCTGGCCCTGGCGGCCTGCGGCTCAAGCGACTCGTCGTCGACGAACACCGGCGACTCCACACAGCGGCAGTGCCAGGCACCGACGGGCATGCCCACGGGAACGGCCCGCCCGAGCGGAGCCCCGACGGGCGGGCCGACAGGCAGCCCGACGGCGATGCCGTCAGGGATGCCGTCAGGGATGCCGACGGCGGGCGCGGCGGCGGGCGGCGGGCAGGGCGGTCCCGGCGGAGGCGGCCAGGGCGGCGGTTGTGGCGGCGGGCCGGGCGGTGCGGCCCAGGGCCAGCAGGCACAGCAGCAGGGCTGAGCAGGTAAACCCCGGGCGCACCAACGCCGTTAGGGGTGCGGGGCTGTATCGATGTGCGGCTACCGCCGCGTGGGCGCGAGCAGCCCCCACTACGCATTCCAGTGCGACCGCCCGATGCTGATCAACCGCATCTGCCGAGCAACCCGATCCACCACCACCGCCCGCTCCCCGGCAGCCGCATCCAACGTCTCCAGGAACAACGAGGCGACGATCAACATCTGATCCACATACAACTGGGCCAGCATCAGCAGATCCCCCGCGCTCCACCCCTCGGCCCCGGAATCCTTCGCCAGCTCATCCCGAACCTCCTCGGCGAACCGGGCGAGTTGGGCACGAATGGCCTCGCGGACCGGCTGAACCCCACCGTGCCGCTCACGCGCGATGAACCGCACATGCGCGGGGTGCGCGGACACATGCCCGTCGATCAGCTCCAGCGCCCGGGCGATCCGTTGCTCAGGATCGTCCGTAGCGATGACGGTCGTACGGATCATCGGATGCAGACTCCCGAGCGCCTGCTCGACGAGGGCGACCCCAAGGTCGGGGATGGACCGGAAGTGCCGGTAGAAGGCGGTCGGCGCCACCCCCACCGCCCGGGTCACCTCGCGAAGCCCAAGGCTGCTGAGACTCTGCTCCTCCAGCAACTCCAACGCGGCGTCCAGAAACGCCTGCCGCGTCTTCTGCTTCTGCGCCTGGCGGACGCCCACGGTGTGACTCATCTCTCCAGTTAACAACTGTTCTCCGTAATCGCAAAGCCGGCCACAGGGACTAGACTCCCAAGTCAGTGAACAACTGTAACAACAACTGTTCACTCATCTGTAACGAGTCTCGCGAAGGGATCCCCCGATGTTGTTCCTGGTAGCCGCGCTGCTCCTGCTCGGCGTAGCCATGGGCACGGTGGCGCACGCCCCGCTGAGCGTCACGCTGATCGCGGCGACGGTCATAGCGACGTGGCTGGCGATCTTCGCCGTACGAGAACGAGCCACCCGCCGCCGTACCACCGGCCCCCGAAGGGAAGCCTGAAGATGCTCCGCCTGACAGCAGCCCCCACCCCTCAAGCCACGGCCGCCCCCCGGGACCCGGACGGCATGGCGGTGGCGTCGTTCATCCTGGGACTGGTGGGCCTCCTGGTCCTGAACCTGTTCCTGGGCCCGATCGCGATAGTCCTGGCGACGGTGTCCCTGCTCCGGGGCACAACCCGCCGAGGCCGGGCCTTCCTGGGCCTGACGCTGGGGATGGCGGACCTGGTGGTCCTGTTCGCCTTCATGCAGGCGGACGCGTCGATCTCGTGGAGCTTCTAGCGGCGCCGCCCTCCACCCGCCCCCCGAGTCCCACCCCCGAGCCCCGACACCCCGCCCCCCACCCCCCGGCCCGTACAATCGCTGAACCATGGCCTACCTCGACCACGCCGCAACCACCCCGATGCTCCCCCAGGCGGCAGAGGCACTGACCGCGCACCTGGGAGTCACCGGCAACGCCTCCGCCCTGCACGCGGCGGGGCGCAGAGCCCGCCGTACGGTCGAGGAGGCGAGGGAAACCCTCGCGGAGTCCCTCGGCGCCCGCCCCAGCGAGGTCGTCTTCACGTCGGGCGGCACCGAGGCGGACAACCTCGCGGTGAAGGGCCTCTACTGGTCGAGGCGGGACGCGGACCCCCGGAGGACCCGCGTACTGGCCAGCCCCGTGGAACACCACGCGGTGCTGGACGCGATCGACTGGCTCGCGGACCACGAGGGCGCGACGGTCGAGTACCTCCCGGTGGACCCGTACGGAAGAGTCCACCCCGACGCCCTCCGCGAGGCGATCGCGAGGAACCCCGACGACGTGGCCCTCACCACGATCATGTGGGCGAACAACGAGATCGGCACGGTCATGCCGATCCGCGAACTGGCCGCCGTGGCAACGGAGTACGGCATCCCGATGCACGCCGACGCGGTCCAGGCGTACGGCCAGCTCCCCCTGGACTTCGCGGAGTCGGGCCTCGCCGCGATGACGGTCTCGGGCCACAAGATCGGCGGCCCGTACGGCATCGGCGCGCTCCTGCTGGGCCGCGAGTACACCCCCGTACCGGTCCTGCACGGCGGCGGCCAGGAACGCCACGTCAGATCGGGCACGTTGGACACCCCGGCGATCGCGTCGTTCGCGGTGGCCGGTCAACACGCGGCGGAACACCGGGAGTTGTTCGCGAGGGAGATCGGTGCACTGAGGGACGCCCTCGTCGAGTCGGTCCGTACGGCGGTCCCGGACGCGATCCTCGGCGGCGACCCGTCCCCGGACGGCCGCCTCCCCGCGAACGCGCACTTCACGTTCCCGGGCTGCGAGGGCGACTCCCTGCTCCTGCTCCTGGACGCCCAGGGCATCGAATGCTCGACGGGCTCCGCCTGTACGGCGGGTGTGGCCCAGCCGAGCCACGTCCTGCTGGCGGTGGGCACGGACCCGGACCTGGCGCGAGGAACCCTCCGCTTCTCCCTCGGCCACACCTCGACGGAGGCCGACATCGACGCGGTCGCCAAGGCGATCGGCCCGGCGGTGGAACGCGCGCGGGCGGCGGGACTGTCATGACCCCACCGCCCACGGCTTTCTAACTCTCCGTCACCATCAGCGCCGCCATCATCCCCTCGTCCTCGTGCTGGAGGAGATGGCAGTGCAGCATGTACATGTACGTGTCGTCCGTGAAGTCCGTGAACTTCATGGCGATCTTGATGGACCCGCCGCCGACCACCTCGAACGTGTCGAACCACCCCAGGTCCACCCCCGTCGGCTTCTCCCCGTTGATCTCGATCAACTGGAAGGGCACGTCGTGGAGATGGAAGGAGTGCTCCAACTGCGTCGCGTTGGTGACGGTCCAGATCTCCTCGGCATCGAGGGTCGTGCTGATCATCGCCATCCCGGACATGGTCGTCCCGACGGACCCGTTGATCGTCATGTTCAGCCCGCTCTGCCCGAGCGTGATCGTGCGGGCGGTGAACGACGAAGTGTCGTACCGGGTGATGGAGTTGAGGGCCGACGGCAGATCGGCGGGCGTGTCGGAGGCGCTCGGCGTGACGGTCAGGAAGTCGTACGTCCCGCTGCCGCCCCGCACCCACCCGGTCGTGACGACGGTCTGGAGCGTCACGGCGTCGCTGAGGTCCATGACGAACTCGGCGCGCGCACCGGCGACGAGCCGGATGGAGGTGACCTCGGCGGCGGACGCCAAGTACCCCTGATCCGTGGCTATCTGAGTCAGCGTGCCGCCGTCGCCGCGCTGGATGGTGAGGATGTCGGCGGGGGAGGCGTTGAGCACCCGGAACCGGGTCCGCGTCTTCGTCGCGGTGAACGTGAGCGTCGTGTCGTCGACGTTGACCCCGTTGCACAGCAGCGGATAGACGAGGCTGCCGCCGAGGTACCCGGTGAGGTTGTACTTGACGTCACCGCCGCTGTCGGCGGCCAGCGACTGGAGGATGATCGGGATGTCGTCCACGCCGTAGTCGCCGGGCAGCGCGGCGGACGCCGCCGAGTCGTCCTCGACGATGATCATCCCGGCGAGCCCCCGGACGACCTGCTCGGCGGTCGTGCCGAGCGCGTGCGGGTGGTACCAGAGCGTCTTCGCCTCGTCCTTGACCTCGAAGGTCGGCGACCAGGTCGTGCCGTCGGCGAACGCGTTCTGCGGACCGCCGTCCATCTCGGCGGGGATGTGCGCGCCGTGGAAGTGGACGGTGGTGTCGGCACCGAGGCTGTTGGTGATGTCCAGCAGGACGGTCGAGCCGTTGGTCCACTTCATGGTCGGGCCGAGGTAACTCCCGTTGTAGCCCGCGCTGGTGCTGGAGACGCCGCTCAGCACGTCGTGCGTACCGGTCCGCGCCTCCAGCGTGAACGTGGTCGTCGTCCCCGAGGTCGTCCCCTCCAGCAGGTCCGGCACGGTCAGTGTCGCCGTGTTCGTCGCGGCGCTCGCCCTGTTCCCGCCGGTCCCGCCGAGCAGCCCGACCGCCGTACCGGCCCCGGCGACCGCCCCGAACCCGATCCCCGCCATCCCACCGAGGAACTTCCGCCGGTGCAGGCCCTTCGAGCGCCGGCCGGCCTTCGCGTGCTCACTCTTGTCACTGTCCGTGTGCTCCGTGGAGTGCGTCATGGCGGGGAGCCTGGAGCAGCGGTCTGTGCGCGCCCTGGGGTGAGGTTAGGAGTTGCCTACGTGTGCCCCGCTCTCACGCCTCCGCCTTCGACAACGCCTCCTTGGCCTCCCCGACCAGCCGCAGGTACCGGTCCCAGTCCCAGTGCTCCCCGGGGTCCGTGTGGTCCGTCCCCGGCACCTCCACGTGCCCGATGATGTGCTTCCGGTCCACCGGAATCCCGTACCGCACGCACACCCCCGCCGCGAGCCGCGCCGAAGCCGCGTACATCGCGTCCGTGAAGTCCTCCGGCCGGTCCACGAAGCCCTCGTGCTCGATGCCCACGCTCCGCTCGTTGTACGACCGGTTCCCCGCGTGGTACGCGACGTCCAGCTCGCGGATCATCTGGGCGATCCGGCCGTCCTGCCCGACGATGTAGTGCGCGGCGGCCAGGTGCCCGGGGTCCTGGAACGCCTTCACGGCGCTGGCGAAATCGCCCTGCGTGACATGGACGACGATCATGTCGACGTCGTAGTCGTCGGGCCGGTCGGCCCACCGGAAGTTCGCGTCGGACGCCTCCACCCACCGCGCGCCCGCGAAGTCGACGGCGCCCTCGACCCGGGGCCGCTGGTTCCCGGGCAGCTTCCACCACAGCCGCGACAGGTCGTCCCGCGCGATCACGGCCGTACCGCCCACGGCCGCCGCCACACCCCCGAAGATCAGCGCCCGCCGCCCGATGCGCCGCTCGCCTTCCCGCTGCCTGGACCCCATGGAACCCCTTCTCGCACTGCCCTCACATGATCCCCAACGCTTATCCGTGAGCCCTGGTTCCCGAGGCCCCGTACCCTGGAGGGGCTATGACTGAGACCGCGCGCCCCCTCCGAGTCCTCGCCGCCATGTCCGGCGGGGTCGACTCCGCTGTTGCCGCTGCCCGAGCAGCCGAAGCCGGCCACGACGTGACCGGCGTCCACCTCGCCCTCTCCGCGAACCCGCAATCGTTCCGCACGGGCGCGCGAGGGTGTTGCACGATCGAGGACTCCCGCGACGCGCGCCGCGCGGCCGACGTGATCGGCATCCCGTTCTACGTCTGGGACCTCGCGGACCGCTTCCGTGAGGACGTGGTCGAGGACTTCGTCGCCGAGTACGAGGCCGGCCGCACCCCCAACCCCTGCCTGCGCTGCAACGAGAAGATCAAGTTCGCCGCGCTGCTCGACAAGGCCCTCGCCCTCGGCTTCGACGCGGTGTGCACGGGCCACTACGCGAAGGTCCTGACCGGCGAGGACGGCACGCGCGAGCTGCACCGCGCGAGCGACATGGCGAAGGACCAGTCGTACGTCCTCGGCGTCCTCGACGAGAAGCAGCTCGCGCACGCGCTGTTCCCGCTGGGGGACACGGTGACCACGAAGGACGAGATCCGCGCGGAGGCCGAACGCCGTGGCCTCGCGGTCGCCAAGAAGCCCGACTCCCACGACATCTGCTTCATCGCCGACGGCGACACACAGGGCTTCCTCGCGAACCGTCTCGGCAAGGCCGAGGGCGACATCGTCGACGAGTCCGGCACGAAGCTCGGCACCCACGAGGGCGCGTACGGCTTCACGATCGGCCAGCGCAAGGGGCTGCGCATCGGCACGCCGGCCGCCGACGGCAAGCCGCGCTACGTCCTCGACATCTCGCCGGTCGACAACACGGTGACGGTCGGCCCGGTGGAGGCCCTCGACGTGACGTCCCTCACCGCCATCAAGCCGCGCTGGTGCGGGACGGTTCCCACGGGGGCAGCGGTCTACACGGCCCAGCTGCGCGCGCACGGGGGCGAGACGGAGGTCACGGCGGAACTGGTCGCCGGGGAACTCCAGGTCGAGTTCACGGAGCCGGTACGGGGTGTGGCTCCGGGCCAGGCGATCGTGCTGTACGACGGGACGCGGGTCGTGGGGTCGGCGACGATCGCGACGACGACGCGGCGTGAGACCGCCGGGGTCTGACGGGTCAGAGACCGAACAGCGCCGCCGCGTTGTCGTGACACACGCCCCGCAGCCACTCCCGGCCCAGCTCCAGTCCCTCCAGTGACTGGAGCTGGTGCAGGTACGGGTACGGGATGTTCGGGAAGTCCGTGCCGAGGAGGACGCGGTCGCCGAGGTCGGCCAGCCGGGGGACGGCGTCCGGCGGGAACGGCATGAAGGACTCGGCGAAGTCGGTGAACGTGATCGTCGTGTCCAGCCGCACTTCGGGATACCGCTCGGCCAGGTCCAGGAACTCCCCGTACTCCGGCATCCCCATGTGCGCGATGATCAGCCGGAGTTGGGGGTGTCGCGCGAGGACCCGCTCGATCGGCTCGGGCCCGGTGTGCTTGCCCGGTGTGGGCCCCGACCCGCAGTGGATGACGACCGGGACACCGGCCTCGGCGAGCAACCCCCATACGGGGTCGAGGAGTTCGTCGGCGGGGTCGTAACCCCCCACTTGCACATGCGCCTTGAACACCCGCGCGCCCGCCTCGACGGCCTCCCGGACGTACAACTCGACGTCGGGCTCGGGGAAAAGGGTCGCGGTGTGCAGGCAGTCGGGAGTGCGCCCGGCGAAGTCGGCGGCCCACCCGTTCAGCCAGCGGGCCATGCCGGGCTTGTGCGGGTAGAGCATCGCGGTGAAGGCGCGGACGCCGAAGTCCCGTAGGAGGGCGGTGCGTTCGGCTTCTTCGACGCGGTAGGTGATGGGCCAGTCCATGCCGGTGCGGGGGCCGACGGAGTCGAAGTAGTCCCAGACTTTGCGGAGGACGCGGTCGGGCATGAAGTGGGTGTGCACGTCGATGAGGCCGGGGAGGCCGAGGTGTCGCCAGAACCGGCGGACCTGCTCGGCCTCTTCAGTCACAGGGACTTCACGAGGGCGGTGAAGGCGGCGCGGGTGAGGGGGAAGCTCCGGGCGGGGGCCTTGCTGTCGCATCCGGCGATGGTGCCACCGAGGACTCCGTCAGGACACGTCGGGTTCGTAGAAGCAGAGGTGTCCCTTGATCTGTGCGACGGCGTCGTAGGCATCGGGATAGGCCCACGCGAGATCAGGCGCGTCGGGGAGGGACCAGTAGGAGGCCGTGCCCTTGAAGGGGCAGACGGTGCGGGTGTCGGAGGGGGTCAGCAGATCGAGGCGTACGTCCTCGGCGGGGATGTAGTACCGGGGCGGACACCCCGTCTCCTCCAGGACCAACGCCCGCTCGGTCTCGGCCAGTAGCAGCTCACCGTGCACCACACGCACGTGCGCGGAGGACGGTTCGATGGTGATGCGATGTCCTTCAGCCATGCACGACAGAACACCGGCGGGCCTCCGCTTGTTCCCCCGTACGGTGTCCCTCATGCGCATCTGTGTCTTCCTCTCCGCAGCAGACCTCGACGACCGCTACACGCTCCCGGCAAGGGAGTTCGCGACGCTCCTGGGCAAGGGCGGCCACACCCTGGTGTGGGGCGGCTCCAACGCCGGTCTGATGAAGGTGGTGGCGGACGGTGTAGAGGAGTCCGGCGGCCAACTCTGCGGAGTCTCGGTGGAGTTCCTGGCCTCGAAGGTCCGCCCCGGCGTAGACGAGATGATCGTGGCGAATGACCTGGCCGAACGCAAGAAACTCCTGATCGAGAAGGCCGACGCGGTGGTCATCATGGTCGGCGGCACAGGCACCCTGGACGAGGCCACGGAGATCCTGGAGATGAAGAAGCACGGCCACACGACAAAGCCGGTGGTCCTCCTCAACACCGCAGGCTTCTACGACGGCTTGGAACAACAATTCCGCCGCATGGAATCCGAGGGCTTCCTCCCGGTCCCCCTGTCGAACCTGATGCACTTCGCCAAGGAACCGGCGGAGGCACTGGCGTACTTGCTGAAGAGCTGAACACAGGACGAAACGCGCGCCTTTCAGAAGCGCGGCGCTACGCAGACGTGACCAGTCGCCAGCACTCGACCACAGCCGCAGCCACATCTTTCAGGGGCGCGGGGAACTGCGGGACCAGCCACGACGAAGCCCGCACTCGTCGGACCAGCCCCGCCGCCCCCCATGCACAATGACCCGCATGCCAACACACGTGATCACCGGCGCCGGTTCCGGCATCGGCGCCGCTGTCGCCCGCCGTCTCCACGAACGCGGCGACGACCTCGTACTCCACGCCCGGGACGCAGGCAGGGCGAAGGACCTCGCCGCTCAATTCCCCGGCGCACAGACCCTCGTGGGCGACCTCGCCGACCCCGACAAGCTCAGCTGGGCCTTCTCCCACCAGACCCTCCCCGACCGCGTGGACACCCTCCTGCACATCGCCGGCGTCGTGGACCTCGGCCCCGTGGGCGACCTCACCCCCAAGACCTGGCGTCACCAGTTGAACGTCAACCTGATCGCCCCGGCGGAGTTGACCCGCCACTTCCTCCCCCAACTCCGCACGACGAAGGGCCACGTCCTGTTCGTCAACTCCGGCGCGGGGCTGAACGCCCACGCGGAGTGGTCCGCGTACGCCGCCTCGAAGCACGGCCTCAAGGCCCTCGCCGACTCCCTCCGCCACGAGGAGCACGGCAACGGCGTACGGGTCACCTCGGTCTACCCGGGCCGCACCGCGAGCCCGATGCAGGCGAAGGTGCACCAGCAGGAGGGCAAGGAGTACGACCCGAGGAAATGGATCGACCCGGAGTCCGTGGCGACGGCGATCCTGACCGCGATCGACCTCCCCAGGGACGCGGAGATCAACGACCTGACGGTCCGCCCGGGCCGCTGATCAAGTCAGAGGCGTTCAAAAACGATCACCCGCCGCCCCCGGACCTGCTCATCGGCGACCACCCGGAAGTACCGCTCCAGCACAGCCGTCTTCGCCCGGTCCCGCGCCCCTCGCGCGGGCCGCGCGACCCCTTCGGCATCGGTCACGAGCAGCACCCGCCGCTCGACCGACAGGGCGTCCCGTATCCGCGAGGCATCCGCCTCGACCCCCTTGAGCGTCCCCGACTCCTCAGGCCCTCGCACCAGCGCTATGTCCCGCAACCCCGCGAAGGCGTCGGGCGACACGGACCGCGTATCCCGCCGATCCGACGGCAAGAACACCACGGCATCCCCGGGCCCCTTCAGCCGCCGTACGTCGGAGGCGACGGCAAGGACGTCGTCGATACGACTCGACGGCGCCCGCTTCGCGAGGGAGTACGGCAACAGAGCCACCGCCGCCACCGCGACCACCCCCGCGAGAACAACCCCCCGCGCTTTCGAAAATGTCCGTATCGCCGCCCCTAGGGACGATCCGATCAACAACGCAAGCCCGAGCATGCTGAACAGGACGTACCGGTCCATGTACAGCGGCCGAATCAACGACAACCCGATCAACCCGGCCTGAGGAACGACCAACAACGGCAACCCCACAGCCGTCACGGACAACCGCCCCGCGCGCGGGCGATCGGCCAACGCCCCCACGCACCCGATCCCCACCAGGACGACAGGCCCGACCAACATCCCCCACGTCAACGGCGGTATCCACGCCACCTGCTCGGCCTGGGACCGGCTGAACAGCACCAGCGGCAGAACGCCCACCGCGCCGAGAGCCCCGGCGACACCCCACCGCACCCACACCCGCCGCCCGGCACCGCACCACAGCAACGTCACCAGATGCGCGGCGAGGATCATCAGGGACAGCCAGTTCAGCAGCCCGATGACCAGCACGACACCCCCGTACAGCACCCAACGCCCGCGCCCCCGCACCCCGTTGACGAGCAGCAGCGTCGCCACGGCGGCGCCCGCCGCGACGAGCGCGTACGACCGCCCTTCCTGGAGCTGGAACTGCACGGCGGGCAGCAGCCCGAACGCGAGGCCGGCGGCCAGCCCCACCCACCGGTCGGCGAGCCGGCACCCGACGACGGCGACGCACCCGGCCGCGACGGAGATCCCCGCGACGGACGGCAGCCGCAGCGTGAAGACGCTCGCGCCGAACCACTCGAACAGGACGTGCATCAGCAGGTAGTAGAGCCCGTGGACGACGTCGATGTTGCCGAGCATCCGCCAGATCTCGCCGGTGGACCGCGAGGCGGCCTGCCAGGTGGCCGCCTCGTCGCGCCAGACGCTGTCCTGCCGGGTGATCCCCCACAGACCGAACGCCCAGGTCCACAGAACCGGCACGGCCCACACCACAGGCAGACGGCACGGCATGAAAAGGCTCCCCCCGGAACGGCTGTCGACGGCCGGACAGGAAGAGCGAAGATCATCGGACGAGGTTCCCCCGCGCGCGTACGTAGGCTTCGCACGTGAACCCAGACATTCGTTTCGCCCCCGCCACCGGCGTCGGCTCCCTGCCCGGCGGCGACGCCAGGGAGGCCGCCAAGACGGTCACCGGCTCGTTCGAGGACTTCCCCCACCTCGCGGAACTCCCCGCGCGCGGGCCGGGCGCCGACATGATCGGCCGTACGGCGGGGATGCTCGTCGAGCTGTACGCGCGCGTGGAGCCCAGCGGCTGGCGCCTCGGCGACCGGCCGGGCCGCGACACGAAGCGGGCCCGCTCGTGGCTGGGCGAGGACCTGGACGCGCTGGAGGAGTTCACGCAGGAGTACGACGGCCTCCTCAAGGTCCAGGCCGTCGGCCCGTGGACGCTCGCGGCGTCCCTGGAACTCCACAACGGCGAGTCCGCGCTGTCCGACCTGGGCGCCTGCCGCGACCTCGCCGGCTCCCTCGCGGAGGGCCTGCGCGAGCACCTCGCGGAGGTCCAGCGGCGCGTGCCCGGCGCCCGGCTCGTCCTCCAGCTCGACGAACCGTCCCTCACCTCCGTACTGCGCGGACACGTCAAGACCGCCAGCGGCTACCGCACCCACCGCGCCGTGGACCGCCAGATCGTGGAGGCGACCCTCCGGGACGTCCTCGGCGTGAGCGCTCACGGGATCGTCCACAGCTGCGCCCCGGACGTCCCCTTCGCCCTGCTGCGCCGGGCCGGAGCCGCCGCCGTCTCCTTCGACTTCTCGCTCCTCACCGAGCGTGACGACGACGTGATCGGCGAGGCCGTCGAAGCCGGCACGAAGCTCTTCGTCGGTGTCGTGCCCGGCACGGACACGGCATTGTCAGACCCTGCCGGTAGCGTCATGGGTGTCAGGACGCTGTGGCGCAGGCTGGGGCTGTCACCGGCGCTTCTCGCCGAGGCCGTGACGGTGACCCCGGCGTGCGGGCTGGCGGGCGCTTCCCCCGCGTACGCCCGCACCGCGCTCGCCCACTGCGTCCGGGCGGCGAGATCCCTCGCGGACAACCCTGAGTAACGGAGGACAAAGGTGGCCGGCGACAAGCAGACGGAGGCCCGCGAGCGGCACGCGCAGCTCGCGGAGCAGATCGAGGAACACCGCTTCCGGTACTACGTGAAGGACGCCCCGGTCGTCAGCGACGCGGAGTTCGACAAGCTCCTGCGCGCGCTGGAGGCCCTGGAGGAGGAGTTCCCCGAGCTGCGGACGCCGGACTCGCCGACCCAGAAGGTCGCGGGCGCGTACGAGACGGAGTTCACGTCCGTCGAGCACCGCCAGCGGATGCTCTCCCTCGACAACGCCTTCGACGACCTCGAACTCGCCGCCTGGGCCGAGCGCGTCCACAAGGACGTCGGCACATCCGTCCACCACTTCCTGTGCGAGCTGAAGGTCGACGGCCTCGCCGTCAACCTGACGTACGAGCACGGCCGCCTCACGCGCGCGGCGACGCGCGGCGACGGCCGCACGGGCGAGGACATCACGCCCAACGTCCGCACGATCGCCGAGATCCCCGACCGTCTCACCGGCGACCGCGTCCCCGACCTCGTCGAGATCCGGGGCGAGGTCTACTTCCCGATGGAGAAGTTCGCCGAGCTGAACGCCCACCTGGTCGCGATCGGCGACAAGCCCTTCGCCAACCCCCGCAACGCGGCGGCCGGTTCACTCCGCCAGAAGGACCCGCGCAAGACCGCGAGCCGCCCCCTGCACATGGTCGTCCACGGCATCGGAGCCCTGGAGGGCTACGACGGCCTCACGCGCCTGTCCGAGGCGTACGCCCTGCTGCGTACCTGGGGCCTGCCGACCTCCGCGCACAACAGAGTCGTCGGCGACCTCGACGGCGTACGGCAGTTCATCAAGCACTACGGCGACAACCGGCACTCCGTCGAGCACGAGATCGACGGCGTCGTCGTCAAGCTCGACGAGATCCCCCTCCAGGGCCGTCTCGGCTCCACCTCGCGCGCGCCGCGCTGGGCCATCGCGTACAAGTACGCGCCGGAGGAGGTCAACACCAAGCTCATCAACATCCGTGTGGGCGTGGGCCGTACGGGTCGCGTCACGCCGTACGCGCAGGTCGAGCCGGTGACGGTCGCGGGCTCCGAGGTCGAGTTCGCCACCCTGCACAACCAGGACGTCGTCAAGGCGAAGGGCGTCCTCATCGGGGACACGGTCGTGCTGCGCAAGGCCGGGGACGTCATCCCGGAGATCCTCGGGCCGGTGGTGGACCTGCGGGACGGGACGGAGAAGCCGTTCGTCATGCCCGCCGAGTGCCCCGAGTGCGGGACGCCGCTGCGGCCCATGAAGGAGGCGGACGTCGACCTCCGGTGCCCCAACTCCCGTAGCTGCCCGGCCCAGTTGCGCGAGCGGCTGTTCTACCTCGCGGGCCGCAAGTCCCTCGACATCGAGCACTTCGGGTACGTCGCCGCAGCCGCCCTCACCAAGCCGCTGGAGCCCGACACCCCGCCCCTGCTCGACGAGGGCGACCTCTTCGACCTCACCATCGAGCAGCTCCTCCCCATCAAGGCGTACGTCCTCGACCAGGACAGCGGCCTCCCCAAGCGCGACCCGAAGACCGGCGAGGAGAAGATCGCCACCGTCTTCGCCAACCAGCAGGGGGAGGCGAAGAAGAACGCGGTCGCGATGCTGGAGAACATCGCGGCGGCGAAGGAACGGCCTCTCGCGCGCGTGCTGACGGGGTTGTCGATCCGGCACGTCGGACCGGTCGCCGCCGAGGCGCTCGCGCGCGAGTTCCGGTCCATCGAGCGCATCGAGCAGGCCACGGAGGAGGAACTCGCCTCGACCGAGGGGGTCGGCGGGATCATCGCCGCCTCGCTCAAGGAGTGGTTCGCCGAGGACTGGCACCAGGAGATCCTCCGCAAGTGGCGCGCGGCCGGCGTCCGCATGGAGGACGAACACTCCGGCGAGGACGAGGGCCCGCGTCCGCTGGAGGGCATGACCGTCGTCGTCACCGGCACCCTGGAGCACCACACGCGGGACGGCGCGAAAGAGGCGCTCCAGACGAGAGGAGCGAAGGTCACCGGGTCGGTTTCGAAGAAGACGTCTTTCGTCGTCGTGGGTGACAATCCCGGGTCCAAGTACGACAAGGCGATGCAGCTCAAGGTGCCTGTTCTGAACGAGGAAGGGTTCGCCGTGCTCCTGGAGCAGGGCCCCGAGGCGGCTGCGGACGCGGCGCTTCCGGTCGAGGAGTAGCCGTGAAAGGCCACCCGTTCGACGCATTTCGGAGCGATACGGGTGGCCGGTGCGCATTCGGGCAACCGTCACCGACCGCTGCCCGTACACGTCCTGAGCGGCCTACTGTTGAGTTGTGCGCCTGCCGTGCCCAGTTGCGGTTCGGGGCATTCCCGGCTTGTCAGAACCGGGGACCAGGGTTTTCCCACGCGGCGCAGCCCGGATCGAGTCCAGGCGTGCGCCGCACGGCGTGGGCACCGCCGGCTGTGAGAGGGACGGGAATGGAACCGACCGAGAGCGCCGCCCCGGACTCCCGGCTGCGCCGGCCGGGCGGGATCGACTGGCGCGGTCTGTGGGCCGGTCGCACGGCCGACGAGGCCGTGCTGGCGCTGCCGGTCGCCGAGGGCGTGCGGTCGCTGCCGGGTGGCCTCCCGGCGGACGGTGACACGGAGCGGCAGAGTCCGCCCGCGCTGCCCGCCACGGTCGTCGCGGCTGCCGCGCTCGCGCTCGGGGCCGGGTTCTACCAGGCATTCACCGGCGGGCACGCCCTGTTCCCCTCCGGCACCCTCGGGTGGTCCCTCGCGCTCCTCACCGGGGTCATCGTCTGCCACCTCGTCATGCTCGGACGCGCCCGCTGGTGGGGCGGTACGGGGTCCGGGGCCGCGCTCACCCTCGCCGTGCTGCTGCTGTACGGCTGGGTCCCCGCCGGGCTCGTCAGCCTCACCGTCGTCGTCCTCGTCGGCGTCGCGCGCCGGCACCGGTGGCGGCAGGGGATTCTGCACGGCGCCGTCGACATCCTCGGCATCGGGGCGGGCGCGCTGGTGCTCGCGGTGTGCGGGCGGGTGCCGTCCGTCGAAGCGCCGTGGGACCCCGGCACGTGGACCGTCTACACGGCCCCTCAGGTCGTCCTCGTCGCCGTCGCGTACCTCGCCGTCACCCGCGTACTGCTCTGGTTCCTCCAAGGGCCCTCCCACGGCGGGCTGCCCACGGTCGCCCGTACCGCCCTCGTACGGCAGTCGATCGTCGCCGTCGCGCTTCTCGGGATCGCGCCGCTCGTCTGTGTCGTCGCGGACGCGGAACCCGTGCTGCTGCCGCTGTTCTCCATCCCGCTCATCGCGCTCGACTCCACGCTGTGGATCGCCCGTATGCGCGCCGAGGAGCAACTCCGCGACCCCCTCACGGGGTTGCCCAACCGGCAGTGGCTGCTGGAGCGGATCTGGACCGCGCTGGACGATGCCGAACGCATCGGCGCTCGGGCCGCGTTGATGCTGATCGACCTCGACCGGTTCCGGTCCGTCAACGACACGCTCGGGCATCTCGCCGGGGACCGGCTGCTGTTGCAGATAGCCGACCGGCTCAAGGAGGCGCTGCCTCGCGGGGCCGAGGTCGCGCGGCTCGGTGGGGACGAGTTCGCGGTGCTGCTGCCGGTCGCCGACTCCACCACGTCCGCGACGCGGGTGGCGCGATCCCTTGTCACGACGCTGAGTTCGCCGCTCGACCTCGACGGGCTGACCCTGGTGCTGGAGGCCAGTGCCGGGGTCGCCGTGTTCCCCGATCACGCCGTCGATGCCGAGGGGCTGCTGCGGCGGGCCGACGTCGCGATGTACCAGGCGAAGCGGGACCGTACGGGAGTCGAGGTGTACGAGTCCAAGCGGGACTCCAACACGCCTGACCGGCTGGGGCTGTTGGGGGATCTTCGGCGGGCTCTCGACGCGCACGAGGTGCAGTTGCACTATCAGCCCAAGGTGCGGTTCGACGGGCAGGTGGCCGGACTTGAGGCGCTGGTGCGCTGGGTCCACCCCGAGCGGGGCAAGGTGCCGCCGGACGAGTTCATCGCGATCGCCGAGTCGTCCGGGCTGATGCCCCATCTCACGGAGTACGTGCTGGAGACGGCACTTGAGCAGGTCGCCCGGTGGCGTGCGCAGGGCTTGCGCGTGCCGGTCGCCGTGAACGTCTCGCCCCGCGACGTCCACACCCCCGGCTTCGCCGGGTCCGTCGCGGCTCGCCTCGCCCGGCACGGTGTCCCGGCGGGAGCGCTCCAACTCGAAATCACCGAGCACGTGTTGCTGGAGGACCCCCAGCGCGCCGCCGACACCCTCAACGGGCTCACCGGCCATGGCGTGAAGATGTCCCTCGACGATTTCGGCACGGGGTACTCGTCGTTGGTCCACCTGCGCCGCCTCCCTGTCAGCGAGCTGAAGATCGACCGCTCCTTCGTGGCCCGGCTGGCGGTCGACACGCAGGACGCGGAGATCGTCCGCTGCACCGTCGACCTGGCCCACTCCCTGGGCCTCCTGGTGGTCGCCGAGGGAGTGGAGGACGACGAGACCTGGGAACGGCTCCGGGACCTCGGCTGCGACGCGGTCCAGGGTTGGCTGGTGGCCGCGGCGATGCCGCCGGAGGAAACAACGGCGTGGCTGCGGGCGAGGGGCGCACGCGGCTGGCAACGGCCGAAGGCGGCACTGCCGGCCGCCGAATGACTACAAGCCTGGGACGCTGCGTACGTTCCTCTCGCTCACGTCGGGCAGGAGGCGGGCCACGGTGACGAAATCGGCGTCGTCGTGCAGGACAGTCAGTCCATGGTGCGCGGCGGTCGCGCAGACCATCAGATCAAGGGGGCCGGCAGCACCGAGGGCTCCCTTCGACGCGAGGGTGTACTGGGCCGACTCGACCCACTCCCACAACCTCTTCGGCAACGGGACATCAGGGTAGAGGTCGGTGAACATCTCACCCATGGCCTCGTACTCGGAGGCGTTCCGCGCCGAGCGCCGGAACTCGGCTCGCTGAGCGGCACACGAGCCGATCGCCCGCAGAACGGTCGTCTCCAGCCACGCGTTTTTCAGCTCTTCCTCCCGCAGGAGGCGCCACAGGCCGGAGGAGTCGAGCAGATACTGGATCACTCGCCGCCCTGCTTGTCCTCGGCGCGGTGACGCTGCCAGCCCTCGTGGTCCCAGTGCTGGGCGGCCTGGTAGTGCTTGGCCACGAGTGCGACCCGCTCATGGCGTTCGGCGTACTCGCGCAGCGCGGCGTTCACCACGTCCTTCTTCGTGCCGCCGCCCGCGACGCGCATGGCCTTCTCCAGTGCGTCGTCGTCCAGGTCGATCGTCGTCACCGACATATTCAACTCCTCTATTCAGAAGCAATACCTACTCTATATGAACGAGAGCAGGGGCGACCGCCGACCTCACCCCTGGACCCCCCACCCCG
The DNA here is from genome assembly GCF_055409605.1 of Streptomyces saintjeani. Classification (NCBI taxonomy): domain Bacteria; kingdom Bacillati; phylum Actinomycetota; class Actinomycetes; order Kitasatosporales; family Streptomycetaceae; genus Streptomyces; species Streptomyces saintjeani. Next base: position 6,680,430 of record NZ_CP189624.1, read on the forward strand.
AACCGTTTACCGTCCACCCACCCCCGCCCCCTAGGATTGGCCCCAAACCACATCCACTCACCCCAGAGGAACGCTGCATGCCTGGCATTACGCGCGAGGAGGTCGCCCACCTCGCCCGGCTGGCGCGTCTGGAGCTGGAGAGCGAAGAGTTGGATCACTTCGCGGGACAGCTGGACGACATCATCGGCGCCGTCGCACGCGTCAGTGAGGTCGCTGATCAAGACGTACCCCCGACCTCGCACCCGCTGCCGCTGACGAACGTCATGCGTGCGGACGAGGTCCGTCCCTCGCTCACCCCCGTGCAGGCGCTCTCGGGCGCCCCGGCCCAGGAGCAGCAGCGTTTCAAGGTGCCGCAGATCCTGGGGGAGGACTAACCACAGTGACGGACATCATCAAGCTCACGGCCGCTGAGACGGCCGAGAAGATCGCGTCCGGCGAACTCACCGCCGTACAGGTCACCGAAGCGCACCTCGCGCGGATCGAGGCGGTCGACGAGAAGGTGCACGCCTTCCTCCACGTCGACCGCGAGGGCGCGCTCAAGCAGGCGCGCGCCGTCGACGCGAAGCGGGAGAACGGCGAGAAGCTCGGCCCCCTCGCGGGCGTCCCCCTCGCGCTGAAGGACATCTTCACGACCGAGGGAATCCCCACGACGGTCGGCTCGAAGATCCTCGAAGGCTGGATCCCGCCGTACGACGCGACGCTCACCAAGCGCCTCAAGGCCGCCGACGTCGTCATCCTCGGCAAGACCAACATGGACGAGTTCGCCATGGGGTCGAGCACGGAGAACAGCGCGTACGGCCCGACGGGCAACCCCTGGGACCTGACGAAGATCCCCGGCGGCTCGGGCGGCGGCTCCAGCGCGGCGCTCGCCGCCCACATGGCCCCGCTCGCGATCGGCACGGACACCGGCGGCTCGATCCGCCAGCCCGCCGCCGTCACCGGCACGGTCGGCGTGAAGCCGACGTACGGAGCGGTCTCCCGCTACGGCATGGTCGCGTTCAGCAGCAGCCTCGACCAGGGCGGCCCGTGCGCGCGTACGGTGCTCGACGCGGCGCTCCTGCACGAGGTGATCGCCGGCCACGACCCGCTGGACTCGACGTCGATCGACGCCCCGGTCCCGCCGGTGGTGGAGGCGGCCCGCAACGGCAGCGTCGCCGGGATGCGCGTCGGTGTGGTCAAGCAGTTCCGCGGCGAGGGCTACCAGGCGGGCGTGCTCCAGCGCTTCGACGAGTCGGTGACGATGCTCAAGGAGCTCGGCGCCGAGATCGTGGAGCTGGACTGCCCGAGTTTCGACCTCGCGCTGTCGGCGTACTACCTGATCGCGCCGTCCGAGTGCTCCTCCAACCTGGCCCGCTTCGACGGCCTGCGCTACGGCAGGCGCACCGGCGACGACGGCACGCACTCGGCGGAGGAGGTCACCTCGATCACCCGCGCCGACGGCTTCGGTCCGGAGGTCAAGCGCCGCATCATCCTCGGCACGTACGCGCTGAGCAGCGGCTACTACGACGCGTACTACGGCTCCGCGCAGAAGGTCCGCACGCTGATCACGCGGGACTTCGAGAAGGCGTTCGAGCAGGTCGACGTCATCGTGTCCCCGACGACGCCGACCACCGCCTTCCCGATCGGCGAGCGCGCCGACGACCCGATGGCGATGTACCTGGCCGACCTGTGCACGATCCCGACCAACCTCGCGGGCAACGCGGCGATGTCCCTGCCGTGCGGCCTCGCGCCGGAGGACGGCCTCCCCGTCGGCCTCCAGATCATCGCGCCCGCGCTGAAGGACGACCGGCTTTACAAGGTCGGGGCCGCCGTAGAGGCCGCCTTCGTGGAAAAGTGGGGCCACCCGCTCCTTGAGGAGGCTCCGTCGCTGTGAGCAACGCACTGTCGAAGGCCAAGGGCTTCAAGAAGTCCAAGTCCGGTACGTACGTGTCCATCGCCACCACCGCGTTCGGCGCGTTCGGTGTCGCCAAGCAGATCAAGAAGGCCCGCGCCGAGCAGGACACCCTGCGCCTGATCGACGCCACCGTCTCCGCGGTCGCGATCGTCACCGGCCTCGCCATCCTGTACCGCGAGCTGAAGCGGCTGGGCGACGACGACGTCCTGCTGGGCTGAGAGGGAAGTTTTCACCGTGACCACCACGACCGACCTGGTGTCGTACGAGGACGCACTCGCGTCGTACGACCCCGTCATGGGCCTTGAGGTCCATGTCGAACTCGGCACCAAGACCAAGATGTTCTGCGGCTGTTCGACCGCCCTCGGGCAGGACGCGAACACCCAGACCTGCCCGGTCTGCCTCGGCCTGCCCGGCGCGCTCCCGGTCGTCAACGCGACCGGCGTCGAGTCCGCGATCAAGATCGGCCTCGCGCTGAACTGCGAGATCGCCGAGTGGTGCCGCTTCGCCCGGAAGAACTACTTCTATCCGGACATGCCGAAGAACTTCCAGACCTCCCAGTACGACGAGCCGATCGCCTTCAACGGCTACCTGGACGTCCAGCTGGAGGACGGCGAGACCTTCCGCGTGCAGATCGAGCGCGCGCACATGGAGGAGGACACCGGCAAGTCGACGCACGTCGGCGGCGCCACCGGCCGTATCCACGGCGCGTCCCACTCCCTGCTCGACTACAACCGCGCCGGCATCCCCCTCATCGAGATCGTCACCAAGCCGATCGAGGGCGCCGGCGAGCGTGCCCCCGAGGTCGCGCGCGCGTACGTCCGTGAGCTGCGCGAGCTGATCAAGGCGCTCGGCGTCTCCGAGGCCCGCATGGAGATGGGCCAGATGCGCTGCGACGTCAACCTGTCGCTGCGGCCCCACGGCCGGGAGAAGTTCGGCACCCGCAGCGAGACGAAGAACGTCAACTCGCTGCGGTCCGTCGAGCGCGCGGCCCGCTTCGAGATCATGCGGCACGCGGCGGTCCTGAACGCGGGCGGCACGATCGTCCAGGAGACCCGGCACTTCCACGAGGACACGGGGTCCACGACCTCGGGCCGCGTGAAGGAAGAGGCCGAGGACTACCGGTACTTCCCGGAGCCCGACCTCGTCCCCGTCGCGCCGTCACGCGCGTGGGTCGAGGAAATCCGTACGGGGCTCCCGGAGTTGCCGCTCGCCCGACGCAACCGGCTGCTCGCCGAGTGGGGCATCACCGGCACCGAGATGCAGGCGATCACCAACGCCGGCGCGCTCGACCTGATCGTCGCGACGATCGACGCCGGCGCCGACGCGGCCTCCTCCCGCAAGTGGTGGATGGGCGAGCTGGCCCGCAGCGCCAACGAGTCCCAGGTCTCCCTGGACGAGCTGGCGATCACGCCGGTGCAGGTCGCCCGGGTCTCCGAACTTGTCGCCAAGGGTGACCTGAACGACAAGTTGGCGCGCCAGGTCATCGAGGGCGTCCTCGCGGGCGAAGGCACCCCGGACGAGGTCGTCGACAAGCGGGGCCTCAAGGTCGTCTCCGACGACGGCGCGCTCAACAAGGCCGTCGAGGACGCGATCGCGGGCAACCCCGGCATCGCCGACAAGATCCGCGGCGGCAAGGTCGCCGCGGCGGGCGCGCTGGTGGGCGCGGTCATGAAGGCGACGCGGGGGCAGGCGGACGCGGCGCGCGTCAAGGAGCTGATCCTGGAGCAGTTGGGTGTGACGGAGGGCTGATCCCGACGTCCTGAAGGGGGTTGACGCGGCGACGCGTCAGCCCCCTTTCCCTTCCCCAGGGGCCGCAGAGGGGGGCGGCGTTGAGTGATACGGGGGATCAGGACCGTACTGCTCACCGTGACCGCTCACGAGAACGTTCACGAAAAGCCTCTCAGGCCGGCGCGCTACGCTCCCGCGCCATGAGGACCGACACCCGGGACGAGACCGACGACGTGACCACGACCCACCCCCTGCACGGCGCCGGCGCCACCGCCGGGGACGCCGAGGACGACGACATGGACCCGGTCGAAGAGGCCCGCCGGGCCCGCTGGGCGGCGACCGGCACCGGCGTCCTGCTCGCCCTCGCCGGCACGGCCGCCGCCCTCCTGCGCCTCGGCGGACGCACCCCGGCCCTGGTCCCGGCCGCGTTCGCGACGGGCGCCGCGATCTGCGCGTTCGCGGCATACCTGGGTTCGCGCGGTCACACCCGGCGCGCTCTGTGGCTGCTGGTCCTCGGCGTCATGGTGATGGCGTTCGGGGACCAGGCACACTGACGGGCACCCGAACCGTCTCCTCGGCCACTGGCCCCCCGGCCGCCGTTTCCTTGGCCACCGGCTCCCCGGCCACCGGCTCCTTCGGCCCCCGCGCCGCCGCGAGCCCCCGGGTGAGCCCCCTGCGCATCCACAGCCCCATCGGGCGCTCCACCCACCGGTGGATGCCGTACGACAGGAGCAGCATCGAGGTCGTCACGACGGCCATGTTCCCCCAGTGGCCGAGGGCGGGCACGTGCCGGGTGAGGCCCTTGGCGAGCGGGTAGCCGAGGCTCATGTGGACCAGGTAGAACGGGTAGGTCAGCGCCCCAGCCGTCACCAGCCAGCGCCACTTCACGTCCCGCAGCGGGCCGATGGTGGCCAGCATGAGAACGCCGAGGAACGCCGTCAGGAGCAGCGCGCACAGGCTCCAGGAGACGGTGCGGGTGCTTCCGGGCGCGGCCATGTGCCAGTCGACGCGTATCTGGAGCACGCTGAGCTGGTACGCCCACGCCATCCCGAGCAGGGTCCAGAGCATCAGGTTCCGCCCGAAGCGGAACATCAGGTAGAGCGCGATCCCGGCGACGAACAGTCCCGCGTAGCCGCTCAGGACGAACTGGTCGAGCAGCTTGTTCTGGGTGGAGTGCGTGACGTACGCGGCGACCAGCCAGACCGTGCAGAAGCCGAGCAGCCGCTCGTAGGTCGCGCCGAACTTCAGCACGATCGCCATCAGCAGATAGAAACGCGCCTCCAGATCGAGCGTCCAGGCGACCCCGGCGAGCAGATCGACGTCCAACGGGCCCGGGAACATCGTCAGATTGGCGAGCACGGTCCGCGGGTGCAGGTCCTCCGGAAGGTTGTCGGACTTCTGGGGGAACACCGCGAGACGGGTGACGAGCAGCACGATCACCGCCCAGTACGCGGGGAAGAGCCGCGAGAGCCGGGACACCGCGAACTCGCCCGGCGTGCGCCCCCACGCGCTCATACAGATCACGAACCCGCTGATCAGGAAGAACATCTCGACCCCGAGCCAGCCGTACATCGAGGCGCGGTGCACGGTGTACGCGAAGTCCCTGGGGGCCTCGCCCCATATGCTCGGGAAGTTCTGGCCGAAGTAGTGGAAACAGGCGACCGCGAGCGCCGCCGCGAGGCGCAGCCCGTCGACGAGTGCGAGCCGTGGCGGCCGGCCGGGACTGTTCACCTGGCGGATGGACAACGTTCCTCCTGTCGACGGGCTGTGCGGTTCCTACGGGTGTAGGAGTCGCGGGCGCCCCAATAGTTGTTGCCGGGACGGGAGTTGTTACGCCCCTGTGATGCGACGAGGGGTGGCTCGCCGCCGGATCAGGGAGCCGTGAAAAGGTCGTCCCGACAGCGGACCTACGCGAGAGGCAGCGGTATGTACGGGGTGTCCCTGGGGGACGACGGGGCCGAGTTGCGGCCCCTTGAGACGTGGCACGCCGAGGAACTCCTCGCGCACTTCGACCGGGGACGCGACCACATCGGTCGGTTCATCGGCTTCGGTTCCCGCGAGACGGACGCCGACTCCACGCGCGCGCTGCTCAGGCGGTACGCCGACAAACGCACCGAGGACTCCGGCTCCCTGCACGGCATCTGGCACGACGGGACGCTCGTCGGCGGCGTCCTGTTCCGTACGTTCGACGCCGCCACCGGCGTCTGCGAGGTCGGCTGCTGGCTGGAGCCCGCCGGGGTCGGCAAGGGCCTCGTCACGCGCGCGATGCACGTCCTGATCGACTGGGCCGTCGACGTACGCGGCATGCACCGCGTCGAATGGCACGCCGCCTCCGGCAACACCGCCAGCCTCAATGTCGCCCGGCGGCTCGGCATGAAGCGGGACGGCGTCCTGCGCGGCAGCCACCTCCACAAGGGCGAGCGGCACGACATCGAGATCTGGTCGCTCCTCGCGCCGGAGTGGCGTCCCGCGCACAGGGAGCGTTAAGGAACCTCTCAGACGGCGTCCGTACGGTGCGGGGCATGGCAACGAAGACAGAAGACAGCACCGGTGAGATCTCCGAGGTGGAGCTGACCAAGGGCGCCGAGGAGGACGTCACCGAGGAGGAGCCCCTCACGGACGACGAACTCCTCGCGGAGGGCGGGGAACCGGAGCCGAAGGAGACCTCGTACGTCGGCCAGGGCGCCGCGGCCGTCGTCTCCGCCGCGCTCGGGTTCGTGTCGCTGAGCGGCAGCTGGATCGGTACGGTCGCGTCCGCGCGCGAGACGCTGGTAGGCCAGCTCCAGACCTCGTCGACGGCGAGTGTCGCCACGCAGGTCAAGGAGGTGTACGGCGACGCGTGGAAGACCAGCGCGATATGGGCCGGCCTCTTCGCCCTGGTCGCCCTCGTGACCGCCGTCGTCGTCCTGGTCCGCCCCGCCTTCGGCAACCCCGACAAGCCGCAGCCCGCGTGGATCAAGTCCGTCGCCTGGGGCGGCGTCTCCCTCGGCGTCATCGGCCTCCTGCTCGCCGTGCTCAAGTACAGCGACGCCCTCCTGAGCCTCCCGTCCGCGAGCTGACCCAGGGTCCTCAGAGGGCCGCCGTAAGCACCTACGGCGGTCCCTAAGGACCCTTCTCGCGTTTCTAAGGCCCCCCGCCCAGCCGAAGATGCGGAACTCTCCCGATGTGCCCGACCCCCCTCGGGAACGAAGGTGGAACCACCACCGAGACACGGGAGTTCAGATGTTCCAGTTCGAGTCCCACCAGCTCCGCTCCGCCGAACTGATCCGGCGCGCGAACCACGAGCGGCTGGTCAACGAGGCCGCACGCGCACGCAAGGACGCCGCCGAGGCGTCCGATACGAAGCAGCCCCAACGGCACTGGTTCACCAGGGCGGCGTGAGTGCCGCCGGACGTTGCGGGCGCGGAGGCGAGGGGCGGTCGGACGGGGGTCGGCCGCCCCTTCGGCGTGCCCGTACTCGCGATAACCGCTGGGGTGTTGTCAGACCCGTGTGCGATGCTCGGCAGCGTGGAGATGAGGTCGGTCAGTCCCGTGTTCGTGGGTCGAGCGGATGAGCTCGGCGCGCTGAACGACGCGCTCGCGCGTGCGGCGGCGGGGGAGCCGCAGGCGCTGGTCGTCGGGGGCGAGGCGGGGGTCGGCAAGACGCGGCTCGTCGAGGAGTTCGGGGCGGTCGCCGAGCGGCAGGGTGCCGTCGTCGCGGTCGGCGGCTGCGTCGAGATCGGCGCCGACGGGCTGCCGTTCGCGCCGTTCTCCACCGCCCTGCGCGCCCTGCGCCGGGCCCTGCCCGAGGAACTGGCCGCCGCTGCCGCCGGACAGGAGGAGGAACTGGCCCGGCTGCTGCCCGAACTCGGCGAGACCGCGCGCGGGCGGCACGACGAGGAGGGCACCGCCCGCCTCTTCGAACTGACCGCGCGGCTCCTGGAGCGGGTCGCCGACGGGCGTACGGTCGTCGTCGTCATCGAGGACCTGCACTGGGCGGACACCTCGACCCGCCACCTCCTGGCGTACCTGTTCCGCACGCTGCGCACGGGCAGGCTGCTCGTCCTCGCGACCTACCGCAGCGACGACATCCACCGCCGACACCCCCTGCGCCCCCTCCTCGCCGAACTCGACCGCCTGCGGACCGTCCGCCGCATCGAACTCGCCCGCTTCACGCGCGAGGAGGTGGGCCGGCAGATCGCCGGCATCCTCGCCGCCGAACCCGACCCCGCGCAGGTCGACGAGATCTTCGAACGGTCCGACGGGAACGCGTTCTTCGTCGAGGAACTCGCCGTCGCCTGCTCCGGCGACTGCTGCGCCGGGCTCACGGACTCCCTGCGGGACCTGCTCCTCGTCCGCGTGGAGGCGCTGCCCGACCACGCGCAGCGCGTCGCGCGGATCACCGCCGAAGGGGGATCGACGGTCGAGCACGCGCTGCTCGCGGCCGTCGCCGGGCTCTGCGAGGACGACCTCATCGAGGCGCTGCGGGCGGCCGTCGGCGCGAACATCCTGATCGCCGCGCCCGGGGGCGACGGCTACCGGTTCCGGCACGCGCTCGTGCGCGAGGCCGTCGGGGACGACCTGCTGCCGGGCGAGCGGTCACGGCTCAACCGGCGGTACGCGCAGGCGCTGGAGGCGGAGCCGGGGCTGGTGCCCGCCGATCAGCGGGCGACGCGGCTGGCGAGCTACTGGTACCACGCGCACGACCCGGCGAAGGCGCTGCCCGCCGTGCTCGACGCGGCGGCGGAGGCCCGGTCGCGGCACGCGTACAGCGAGCAACTGCGGCTGCTGGAGCGGGCGATGGAGCTGTGGGACGCGGCGCCGGGGGAGGTTCTCGCGCGGCTGCGGCCCGTCGACTACGCCGAGGCGTACCCCCCGTGCGGCTGCGACCCGGAGACGACGCCCCTCAAGTACCTGGACCTCATGGCCGAGGCGGCCGTCGCGGGCCGGCTGTCCGGCGCGCGGGAACGGGCGCTGAAGATCACCCGGCGGGCCCTGCGGCTGCTGGAGGAGGACCCCGACCCGCTGCGCGCCGCCTGGTTCTGGGTCCAGCGCTCCAAGCTGCTCCCCGCGCTCGGGCGCGGCGACGGCTGGCAGGAGCTGTCCACCGCGCAGGACCTGGTCCGCGGGCTGCCGCCGTCCCCCGTGCACGCCGAGGTGCTGTCCTCCGTCTCGGGCTGGTACATGCTCCACCACCCGGGGCCCGAGGCGATCGGCGCCGCTCAGCGGGCCGTGGAGTACGCGCGCATGGTCGGCGCCGAGGAGATCGAGTACCAGGCCCGCCTGGACCTCGGCGGGCTGATGGTCGGCGCCGGGGACATCGAGGCCGGGCTCGCGGAGATGCGGGAGGTCACGGAGCGGTTCGTGGCCCGCCGGATCTTCTCCGGGATCGGCCGCGCCCACGTGAACCTGCCGTCCGCGCTGGAGAGCGTCGGCCGTTCCGCCGAGGCCGCGGCGCTGCTGCGGGAGGGGCTGCGGATCGTCAAGAAGTGGGGGCTGCGCAACAACGAGCCCTGGATCTGGGCCAACCTCGCGGAGTCCCTGATCTCCCTGGGGCGGTGGGACGAGGCCACCGAGGCGGCCTTCACCGCGCGGTACGCCGCCGAGGCGACCAAACCGCGCGGCGCGGGCTTCCACTTCCTCGCCCACCTCGCCCTCGCGCGCGGGCGTCTCACCGACGCGGCCCAGTACCTCGCCGAGGGGCGCGCCTCCTTCGGCCCCCACGACCGGATGCCCCAGTACGTCCTGCCCTTCGCCTCGTCGAGCCTCGCCCTCGCCGCCGCCGAGGGCCGCATCGAGGACGCCCGTACGGAACTGGCACGCGTCCTCGACGAGGGGCTCGCCCCGCAGGCCCACCGCGACGCCTGGCCGCTCCTCCTCGCCGCCGCGAGCGCCGAGGCGGACGCCCGCGAGGCGTCGGCGCCGCACGTGCTGCGCATCCTGGAGACGGCGCGGAAACTCGCCACGCCCGCGCCGATGTGGTGCGCGTACGACCTGTGGGTGCGCGCGGAACTCCACCGGGCGCAGGGGCGGGACACCGTGGACGAGTGGTCCGACGTGGTCACCGCGTTCGAGTGCCTGGAGCGGCCGTACGACCTGGCGCGCGTGCGCTACCGCCTCGCGGAGAAGCTGGTCGTGTCCGGCGGGGACGACGACCGCGCCCGCGCGGCGGACCTCCTCGGCCTGGTCCGGGCCGTCGCCGACCACCTGAAGGCCCGCCCCCTCCTCGAATCCACGGCCCACCTCACCCGCCGGGCCCGCCTGACCCCGCTTCCCACCCCCACCGACTCCCTCGGCCTCACCACCCGCGAACACGACGTCCTGCGCCTGGTCTCGGCCGGCCACACGAACCGCCAGATCGCCGAGCACCTCTTCATCTCGCCCAAGACGGCGAGCGTCCACGTCTCCAACATCCTGGCGAAACTGTCGGTGTCGAGCAGGGGAGAGGCGGCGGCGCTGGCCCACCGGCTGGGCCTGTTCCCGGTGGGCGCCGCCTGACCGCCCCGCCCCGGGCGAGACGGAGTGGGGGCGGGTGCGGGACAATGGGAACGCCGATGAGCCCTGGAGGAACCACGATGTTCAACGCCTTCGAGGAACTCTTCTCCCCGGGCCGTAAGCACACGCAGGACGAGCAGAACCGGCTGGAACTCACGCGTGAGGATGTCGGTGACGGGGACCCCGGGCGGGGGCCGATAGACCTGTCGTCGGGGAAGGTCACGGTGCGTGCGCCTCGCGCGGAGGAGCCGGACGCGTCGTCCGAGGACGAGGGCGAGGGCGACGACGACACGGAGACGGGCTGACGGCCCCGCCCCCTCAGCTCACCTCCAGCTCCAGGATCCGGTCGTCCCCGTTCCGCGCCACACCTCGCCCGTCCGTGTTGCTCGTCGTCACCCACAGCTTGTTCCCCTCGGCGGAGACCACGGTCCGCAACCGCCCGTACTCCTTCGCCAGGAACGCCTGCGGTTCGGCGGAAGCCTCGGTGCCGTTCAGCGGGATGCGCCACAGCCGCTGTCCCCGGAGCCCGGCCATCCAGATGGACCCCTCGGCGTACGCGATCCCGCTGGGGGAGGCGTCGGCTGTGGGCCACTGGGCGAGAGGGCTGCGGTACTCGGCGTCCGTGGACCTGCCCTCCGCCTCGGGCCAGCCGTAGTTGCCGCCGGGGGCGATCGCGTTGAGTTCGTCCCACGTGTTCTGCCCGAACTCGGCGGCGAAGAGGCGCTGCCGGGAGTCCCAGGCGAGGCCCTGGACGTTGCGGTGGCCGTAGGAGTAGACGGGGGAGCCGGGGAAGGGGTTGCCGGGGGCGGGGTCGCCCTCGGGAGTGAGGCGGAGGATCTTGCCGCCGAGGGAGCCGAGGTTCTGGGAGAGCCCCGTCTCGCCGGATTCCCCCGTGCCCGCGTACAGCATCCCGTCGGGACCGAACGCGATCCGCCCGCCGTTGTGGATACGCCCCTTGGGGATGCCCTTGAACACCGTGTCGGGAGCCCCCAGCCGCTGTCCCGCCGGCCTGCGCTCGTCGTATCGCATCCGGACGATGCGGTTGTCGGACTCGGAGGTGAAGTACGCGTACACCATCCGGTCGGAGGCGAACCGGGGTGACAGCGCGAGCCCCAGCAGCCCCCCTTCGCCGTCGGGCGAGACCCCGGGCACCTCACCCACCTCGGCCGTCGCCCCGGCCCCGACCAGCGTGATCGTCCCCTCGTCCCGGGACCCGACCAGCAGCCCCCCGCCGGGAATCGCGGCGACGCCCCAGGGCGACTTCAGCCCCTCGGCGACGGTCCGCACCACCCGCACGGACCCCTTCGCGGGCGGCGGCACCGCCTTCCCTTGAGGAGCCGGACTCCCACCGGACGCGGACGCCCCAGAGGACGCCCCAGCCCCACCCTCGGGCTCCCGCGCATCCGAGCCCCCGGAAGAACACCCGGCCCCCAGCAACAGCACCCCCACAGCCACCCCGGCCACCACACCGCGACGTCCCACGACCCCGACCCCTTCCACCCGCCGACCTCTGCCTGTCATACGAGCCGGACGCCCCACGAGTTCCCGCTCCACCGCGACAGATCCCACGAGCCTCAGTCCCACGACCCCAACGCCCGGGGCAACGCGGCCACTTCGGCCAGATCCTCCGCCGTCAACCGCACCTCCGCCGCCCCCGCGTTCTCGGTGACCCAACGTTCCTGCTTGGCCCCCGGCAGAGCGATCACATGCCGCCCCTGAGCCAGCACCCAGGCGAGCGCGACCTGCGCGACGGTCGCCCCGTGGCGCGCGGCGACGCGGCGCAGCCCGGCGACGATCGGCTGGTTCGCGGCCATCATCTCGGCGGTGAAGCGAGGGTGGCGGGCCCGCATGTCGTCGGGCTCGAAGCCCTGCCCCGGCGTGAGGGTGCCGGTGAGGTACCCGTTCCCGAGGGGCATCGCGGCGAGGAAGGTGATGTTGCGGGAGGCGCACCAGGGGAGGAGGGAGGCGAGCGCCTCGGGGGACCAGACGGACAGTTCCGCCTGGACGGCGGCGACGGGGAACACCTGCTGGACGCGCGTCAACTGATGGAGCGTCGGCTCGTGGAGGTGTGCGCCGGAGCGCCGGTGCCCGCGCGCCCCCAGCGCGCACAGCCCGAGCGCCCGCACCTTGCCCGCGCGCACGAGGTCGGCCATGGCGCCCCAGGTCTCCTCGACGGGCACCTCGGGGTCGGCGCGGTGGAGCTGGTAGAGGTCGATGACGTCGGTCTGGAGCCGCCGCAGGGACGCGTCGCAGGCGCGACGGACGTACCCGGGACGGCCGTTGGCGACGATGTGCTGATCGCCGGCCAGCAGCCCCACCTTCGTGGCGACGAACGCCTCGGCGCGCCGGCCCCGAAGTGCCCGCCCCACGAGCAGCTCGTTGGTGAAGGGCCCGTACATGTCGGCGGTGTCCAATAAGGACGACCCCACGTCCAGCGCCCGGTGCACCGCGCGCGCGGACTCGTCGCCCCGGCGCCGCGATCCGCTGTACCCCCAGCTCATCGGCATGCACCCGAGTCCGACGGCCCCCGCCGAGAGCGCGCCGGCGCCGATCGTCCTGCGCTCCACCTGCCCCTGACCCTCCCTCTCCTGAACTCCACAAACCTAACCTCTGCACGCGCGCGTGCCTGACATAACCTCCTGCCCATGACTGACGACACCGCACGTCACAGCGTTCAAGACGTCTGGCTCCCCATTCCGCCGGAGGAGATCGAGGGCCTCCCGCAGGGGCCGAACTACCTTTTCTGGGACGGCGGCCCCGACGGCACCCAGCCCTACCCCGGCGACCCGGCCCACTGCGGCGTCTACGTCGTCCCGTACATGAAGGCGCAAGCCGTCAGGGTCGGTCCGCTCACGGAGATGACCGATGTCCGCCTGATCCAGACCCTGACCGCCGGAGTGGACGACGTCAGCCCCCACCTGGCTCAGCTCCCACCCGGCGTGAAGCTGTGCAACGCGCGCGGGGTGCACGAGACGAGCACCGCCGAACTCGCGCTCACCCTCACGCTCGCCTCCCTGCGCGGCATCCCGGGCTTCGTGCGCGCGCAGGACCGCCAGGAGTGGCAGGGCGGCTTCCACCCCGCCCTCGCGGACCGCACGGTCCTGATCCTCGGCTACGGCGCGATCGGCACGGCGATCGAGGACCGGCTCACGGCGTTCGAGGTCGCGCGGGTGGTACGGGTCGCGCGCGCCGGGCGCACGACGGAGCGCGGACCGGTGCATTCCATCGAGGAGCTGCCGGAACTGCTTCCGGTCGCGGACGTCGTGATAGTGGTGACGCCGCTCACGGAGAGCACTCGTATGCTCGTCAACAAGCCGTTTCTGGCCCGCATGAAGGACGGCGCGCTGTTGGTCAACGTGGCGCGTGGGGCGGTGGTGGACACCACGGCGCTGCTCGCGGAGCTGGAGTCGGGCCGCCTGACGGCCGCGCTGGACGTCACCGATCCCGAGCCGCTGCCCGCCGGGCATCCGCTGTGGAGCGCGCCGGGAGTCTTGATCAGTCCGCACGTCGGCGGTCCGAGCAGCGCTTTCCTGCCGAGGGCCAAGCGACTGCTGGTGGACCAGTTGGTGCGATATGTGAACCGGGAGCCCCTGCGGAACGTGATCCTTACGACGGGCGCGGCAGGTTTGTGATCCGGTTCAGGTACCCTCCGCAGTCCTCCGGACGCGGGGTGTACCGGCATAGTCCCTGGTCGTCACGGAGCGTAGAGAGACTATGTCCCTGAGTGACGAGACTGGTGTATCGTCCCGGACAGGGGCTGCGCCACGCACGATTCGGCGCCGGGGATGGACGTTCACGGATTTGTGAGGGGGGCGACGGGCGATGCACGGCCTACGGGCGAACGATCCGACGCGGCGGGGCCGCCGACGGCGACCCTGGAGCACCGCGCCACGCAGAAACGGCTCGCAAGGCGGTCACACCACCGCACACGGCAACCGGAACAGCGCGTCCCACGTCGGCACCGACCACCCGCCCCACAGCGGCGACCACCACCGCCCGGGGCCGAAGCAGACCGGGAGGCCCTGGTGAACGCGCCGCCCTCCGCCATGACGACGACGCTCGACGAGATGCTGCGCCCCCACCCCGAACCGGGGACGCCGCCCGCCAGGCCCCCGGCCCCCGAGCGGGCCACCCGGACCCTGGTCCACCAACTCCTCATCGCCCTGGTCTGCGCGGGTTACGCCATCGGCTCCGCGCTCGGCTGGGGCGATCGGCAACTCGCCCTGATCATGGGCGACTTCGGGCTCAGCGCGGCGGCCGGCACCGCGGCCGTGTCCTGCTTCCTGTACGCGCGCAGCCGCCACGTCCGCTTTCGGCCGGCCTGGCTGCTGTTCGCCCTCTCCTCCGCGATGGCCTCGCTCGGCAACCTGGTCTGGGGCTGGTACGAGGTCGTCCTCGGCGTCCCGGTGCCGAGCCCCAGCTACGCCGACCTGTTCTTCCTGTGCTTCGCCCCGCCCGCCCTCGTCGGCCTCCTCGTGCTGGCGACCAGGCCCGTCTCGAAGGCCGGCTGGGTCTGCCTCGCGCTGGACGCCTGGCTGATCGCCGGCTCGCTGCTCACGCTCTCCTGGAGTCTCGCCCTCGCGCAGGCCGCCAAGTTCGAGGGCACCGGCGTCGCGCACACGGCGCTGTCCCTGGCGTACCCGCTCCTGGACATCGCGCTGGTCAGCATGGTCCTCGTCCTGCACTTCCGCAGGTCCTCGGTGAACCGTACGGCCGTCAACACCGCCGTCGGCGCCCTCGCGCTCACGGTGATGTGCGACGCCCTGTTCACCTCGCCCCTGCTGCACAACGGCTACCACTCCGGCCAGCTCCTGGACGCGGGCTGGTTCGCCGGCTCCCTCCTGCTGGCGTACGCGCCCTGGGCCGCGACCGGCTCCCGCACCGAGGCTCCCGTGAGCCTGTGGGGCGGCGACCCGCGCATCGTCCACGAGCACATCCCGGGCCGCGACCACCGCCACCCGGCGCCGCCGACCCTCGACCGCCCGCGCCCCCGGCCCAGCACGCCGCCCCCCGACCGCTCCCCGGCCACCACCCGCCCCATCACGGGCTCGCTGGCCGCCCTCACGCCGTACCTCGCGGCGGCCGTCTGCACCCTGGGCATCCTCTACAACGTCCTCAACGGCCGCAGCGTCGACCGCGTCGTGCTGCTCACCGGAGGCGCCGTCGTCCTCGCCCTCGTCGTCCGCCAGGGCATCATGCTCCTCGACAACGTCAAGCTCACCCAGGAGCTGGCGCAGAAGGAGAACTACTTCCGCTCCCTGGTCCAGGGCTCCAGCGACGTCATCATGATCGCCGCTCCGAGCGGCGCCCTGAAGTACGTCTCCCCGGCCGCCGCGGGCGTGTACGGCCGCCCCGCCGAGGAGATGCACGGCCGCGAACTGGCGCACTTCATCCACCCCGACGACCTCGGCGGCGTCGTCCACGAGGTACGCCGCTTCCTGGCCACCAGCCCGCACGACGAGCCCACCACCCGCATCGAGTGCCGCTTCCGCTCCGGCGACGGCGGCTGGCTGAACGTGGAGTCCACCGTCAACCGCCACCACGGCGGCCTGATCTTCAACAGCCGCGACGTCACCGAACGCGTCCGGCTCCAGGCCCAGCTCCAGCACAGCGCCGAGCACGACCCGCTCACCGACCTGCCCAACCGCGCCCTGTTCACCCAGCGCGTCCAGCAGGCCCTGTCCGGCCGCCGCAGCTCCGACCGGGGCCACGCCCTGCGCAACACGGCCGTGCTCTTCATCGACCTCGACGGCTTCAAGGCCGTCAACGACACCATCGGCCACGCCGCCGGCGACGACCTCCTGATCCAGGCCGCGCGCCGCCTCCAGGACGCCGTACGCCAGGGCGACACCGCCTCCCGGCTCGGCGGCGACGAGTTCGCGGCGCTCATCATGGGCGACAACTCCCGCGACCGCGGCGCCCGCGAACGGCACATCCTGGAGCTCGCCGACCGCCTCAGGATCGCCCTCTCGCAGCCGTACGCCATCGACGGCAACGACGTACGGGTCGCCGCCTCCATCGGCGTCGCCTTCGCCGAACCCGGCCTGAGCGCGGGGGAGTTGCTGCGCAACGCCGACCTCGCGATGTACCGCGCGAAGTCCGGCGGCAAGGGCCGCGTCGAGCTGTACCAGCCGCAGATGCAGCAGGACGTGGTGCGCAAGGCGGAGCTGGCGACGCGGCTGCGCGCGGCGCTCAACGACGGTGAGTTCACGCTCGTGCACCAGCCCGTCGTACGGCTCGCGGACGGCCGGATCTCGTCCGTCGCGGCGCTCGCGCGCTGGCGGTCCTCGCAGGGCGTGCTGTTCACGCCGGCCGAGTTCCTGCGCGTCGCCGAGGACGGCGACCGGACGGCCGAGCTGGCGCAGTGGGTGCTGGCCGAGGCCGTCGAGCGGGCCGCCGAGCGCGCGGCCACGGGGCTGTCCGTGCCGGTGACCGTCCGCACGGACGCGCGGCGGCTCGTCGACCGGTCCTCGCCGCTCGCCTCCGTCGAGGCGCTGCTGACCCGGCACGGGCTGCCCTCCGGGGCGCTCACGGTCGAGCTGGCCGACGCCGACCCCGCGGTGCCGCTGGAGGACCTGGAGCGGCGCCTGAGCGCCCTGCGCCGCCTCGGCGTACGGATCGTGCTCGACGGCCTCGGCGCGGGCCGTACGGGGCTCACGGCCCTGCGCAGGCTGCCGGTCGACGTCCTCAAGCTGGACCGGGGGCTCGTCGAGGGCGTCGTCGAGTCCGCGCGGCTGCACAAGATCACCGCCGGGGTCCTGCGGATCGCCGCCGACCTGGGGCTCGACACCGTCGCCGAAGGGGTCGACCTGCCCGAACAGGTCGTCGCCCTGCGGGAGATGGGGTGCACCTACGGGCAGGGCACCGCGTTCTCCGGGCCGCTCGACGAGTACCGGCTGCGGCGGGCGCTGGCGTCCGGGCGCTATCCGGTTCCGTACGGGCCGGGCGAGCCGGTGCTGGCGGGCGGGGGGCCGGCGCACGGTTGACACCGTGGCCCACATACTGAGACCCCCGTCCCACCCGCTTGACAGTGGATGCGCGTCGGGGGGAGGGTCATTGCCATGCGCACCCGAATTCTCGTACTTGGACAGCGCGTCGGCTGAAGCTGTGGACGCCCGGGACGACCCGGACCTCCCAGCGCACGCACCCGACGCGCTCCCCTCGCTTGCCTTACGGCACGAGGGGTTTTTTGTTGCACGGACGCCCTCCGGGCAGCAGCCGCACTTCGCACGAAACCCGCAAAAAACCCTCAGCATCGAGAAGAGAATGCCGATGACCGAGCAGGCCACCGGGGCCCCGCATCCGCAGCCGCGGCCCCGATCCGGAGGACACTCCACCCCCGTCGAGCAGGTGACGGGTGCGCAGTCCCTCGTCCGCTCGCTCGAGGAGGTCGGCGCCGACACCGTCTTCGGCATTCCGGGCGGCACGATCCTGCCGGCGTACGACCCGATGATGGACTCCAAGCGGGTGCGCCACGTCCTGGTCCGCCACGAGCAGGGCGCGGGCCACGCGGCCACCGGATACGCGCAGGCCACCGGCAAGGTCGGCGTCTGCATGGCGACCAGCGGCCCCGGCGCGACCAACCTGGTGACCCCCATCGCGGACGCGAACATGGACTCGGTGCCGCTCGTGGCGATCACCGGGCAGGTCGTCTCCGCCGCGATCGGCACCGACGCCTTCCAGGAGGCGGACATCGTCGGCATCACGATGCCGATCACCAAGCACAGCTTCCTGGTCACCAAGGCCGAGGACATCCCCCGCACGATCGCGCAGGCGTTCCACATCGCCTCCACCGGCCGCCCCGGCCCGGTCCTGGTCGACATCCCCAAGGACATCCTCCAGGCGAAGACCACCTTCTCCTGGCCCCCGGTCATGGACCTGCCCGGCTACCGCCCGGTGACCAAGCCGCACGCCAAGCAGATCCGCGAGGCCGCCAAGCTGATCACCGCCGCCAAGCGCCCCGTCCTGTACGTCGGCGGCGGCGTCATCAAGGCCCAGGCGACGGCCGAGCTGAAGGTCCTCGCCGAGCTGACCGGTGCCCCCGTCGTCACGACGCTGATGGCGCTCGGCTCCTTCCCCGACAGCCACCCCCAGCACCTCGGCATGCCCGGCATGCACGGCTCCGTCGCCGCCGTCACCGCCCTCCAGAAGGCCGACCTGCTCGTCGCGCTCGGCGCCCGCTTCGACGACCGCGTCACCGGCAAGCTCGACAGCTTCGCGCCGTACGCGAAGATCGTGCACGCCGACATCGACCCGGCGGAGATCGGCAAGAACCGCGCCGCCGACGTCCCGATCGTCGGGGACGCCCGCGAGGTCGTCGCCGACCTGATCCAGGCCGTGCAGAAGGAGTACAGCGAGGGCCACCAGGGCGACTACGCCGCCTGGTGGAAGGACCTCAACCGCTGGCGCGACACCTACCCGGTCGGCTACACCCTCCCCGAGGACGGCACGCTCTCCCCGCAGCAGGTCATCGAGCGCATCGGCCAACTCGCCCCCGAGGGCACGATCTTCACCGCCGGCGTCGGCCAGCACCAGATGTGGGCCGCCCACTACATCCAGTACGAGAAGCCGGCCACCTGGCTCAACTCCGGCGGCGCCGGGACCATGGGGTACGCCGTCCCCGCCGCCATGGGCGCCAAGGCGGGGCAGCCCGACCGCACCGTCTGGGCGATCGACGGCGACGGCTGCTTCCAGATGACCAACCAGGAACTCACCACCTGCGCCCTGAACAACATCCCGATCAAGGTCGCCATCATCAACAACGGCGCCCTCGGGATGGTCCGCCAGTGGCAGACCCTGTTCTACAACCAGCGCTACTCCAACACCGTCCTGCACTCCGGGCCCGAGGACGTCAACCCCGAGGCGCGCGGCACCCGCATCCCCGACTTCGTGAAGCTGTCCGAGGCCATGGGCTGCCACGCGATCCGCTGCGAGTCCCCGGACGACCTCGACAAGGTCATCGAAGAGGCCAACGCGATCAACGACCGGCCGGTCGTCATCGACTTCATCGTCCACGAGGACGCCATGGTGTGGCCGATGGTCGCCGCCGGCACCTCCAACGACGAGATCATGGCCGCCCTGAACGTCCGCCCCGACTTCGGCGACAACGAAGACGACTGAGAGAAAGCTTCAGCAGAACATGTCCAAGCACACGCTCTCCGTCCTGGTCGAGAACAAGCCCGGCATCCTCGCCCGGATCGCCGCCCTGTTCTCCCGCCGCGGCTTCAACATCGACTCCCTCGCCGTCGGGGTCACCGAACACGCCGACATCTCCCGCATCACCATCGTCGTGAGCGTCGACGCGCTGCCCCTGGAACAGGTCACCAAGCAGCTCAACAAGCTCGTCGAGGTCCTCAAGATCGTCGAACTGGAACCCGCACAGGCCGTCCACCGCGAACTCGTTCTGGTGAAGGTCCGCGCGGACAACGAGACCCGCTCCCAGATCGTCGAGATCGTCCAGCTCTTCCGCGCCAAGACCGTCGACGTCTCCCCGGAGGCCGTCACCATCGAGGCCACCGGCGGCACCGACAAGCTCACCGCCATGCTGAAGATGCTGGAGCCCTTCGGCATCAAGGAACTCGTCCAGTCCGGCACGATCGCCATCGGCCGCGGCTCCCGCTCCATCACGGACCGCTCCCTGCGCGCCCTCGACCGCAGCGCGTAATCCGTATACCGAGACCCCGAATCCTCCCCCCACCCCGTCGTCATACGGTGGGACGGGACGCAACACCTGCACTCAAGGAGAGAACCCACAGTGGCCGAGCTGTTCTACGACGCCGACGCCGACCTGTCCATCATCCAGGGCCGCAAGGTCGCGGTCATCGGCTACGGCAGCCAGGGCCACGCCCACGCGCTGTCCCTGCGCGACTCGGGCGTGGACGTCCGCGTCGGTCTGCACGAGGGCTCCAAGTCCAAGGCCAAGGCCGAGGAGCAGGGCCTGCGCGTGGTGACCCCGGCCGAGGCCGCCGCCGAGGCCGACCTCATCATGATCCTGATCCCGGACCCGATCCAGGCCAAGGTCTACGAGGAGTCCATCGCCCCGAACCTGAAGGACGGCGACGCGCTGTTCTTCGCGCACGGCTTCAACATCCGCTTCGGCTTCATCAAGGCCCCCGCCGGTGTCGACGTCGCGCTCGTCGCCCCCAAGGGCCCCGGCCACCTCGTCCGCCGCCAGTACGAGGAGGGCCGCGGCGTCCCCGCGATCGCCGCCGTCGAGCAGGACGCCACCGGCAACGCCTTCCCGCTCGCCCTGTCGTACGCGAAGGCCATCGGCGGCACCCGCGCCGGCGTCATCAAGACCACCTTCACCGAGGAGACCGAGACCGACCTGTTCGGCGAGCAGGCCGTCCTCTGCGGTGGTACGTCCGCCCTGGTCAAGGCCGGTTTCGAGACGCTGGTCGAGGCCGGCTACCAGCCCGAGATCGCCTACTTCGAGTGCCTGCACGAGCTGAAGCTCATCGTCGACCTGATGTACGAGGGCGGCCTGGAGAAGATGCGCTGGTCCGTCTCCGAGACCGCCGAGTGGGGCGACTACGTCACCGGCCCCCGCATCATCACCGACGCCACCAAGGCCGAGATGAAGCAGGTCCTCGCCGAGATCCAGGACGGCACCTTCGCCCAGAACTGGATGGACGAGTACCACGGCGGCCTCAAGAAGTACGACGAGTACAAGACCGCCGACTCCGAGCACCTCCTGGAGACCACCGGCAAGCAGCTCCGCAAGCTGATGAGCTGGGTCGACGAAGAGGCGTGAGCCGTCGCGGACGGGGCCGGTACGACGCGTTCCGGCCCCGTCCGCACACCCGTACCGGGAGACGTACGCAGAGCCGTCCGTGCCGAGCATCCGTAATTCGCGCGAGACGTCTACGACACCTCCCCGCGCCATTACACTGCTGCACAACACGCGTCAGGCCCACAGCGTCGTGCGTCTTCCGCGGTAGCCCCTCCTCCGCCGCGGCCGTCGGGACGGCCGTCCGCGCATTGGACCTGTGAGGACTCACGTGAGCTCGAAACCTGTCGTACTCATCGCTGAAGAGCTGTCGCCCGCGACCGTGGACGCGCTTGGCCCTGACTTCGAGATCCGGCACTGCAACGGAGCGGACCGAGCCGAACTGCTCCCCGCCATCGCCGATGTCGACGCGATCCTGATCCGCTCCGCCACCAAGGTGGACGCCGAGGCCGTCGCCGCGGCGAGCAAGCTGAAGGTCGTCGCGCGAGCCGGCGTCGGCCTCGACAACGTCGACGTGTCCGCCGCGACCAAGGCCGGCGTGATGGTCGTCAACGCGCCGACCTCCAACATCGTCACCGCCGCCGAGCTGGCCTGCGGGCTGCTGCTCGCCACCGCGCGGCACATTCCGCAGGCCAACGCCGCGCTCAAGAACGGCGAGTGGAAGCGGAGCAAGTACACCGGCGTCGAGCTGGCCGAGAAGACGCTGGGCGTCGTGGGCCTGGGCCGGATCGGCGCGCTCGTCGCCCAGCGGATGTCCGCGTTCGGCATGAAGGTCGTCGCCTACGACCCGTACATCCAGCCCGCCCGCGCCGCGCAGATGGGCGTCAAGGTCCTCTCGCTGGACGAGCTGCTCGAAGTCTCCGACTTCATCACCGTCCACCTGCCCAAGACCCCCGAGACCGTCGGCCTCATCGGCGACGAGGCGCTCCGCAAGGTCAAGCCGACGGTGCGCATCGTCAACGCGGCGCGCGGCGGGATCGTGGACGAGGAGGCGCTGTACTCGGCGCTCAAGGAAGGCCGCGTCGCCGGGGCCGGCCTCGACGTCTACGCCAAGGAGCCGTGCACCGACTCCCCGCTGTTCGAGTTCGACCAGGTCATCTCCACGCCCCACCTCGGCGCCTCCACCGACGAGGCCCAGGAGAAGGCGGGCATCGCCGTCGCGAAGTCCGTGCGGTTGGCGTTGGCGGGTGAACTGGTCCCCGACGCGGTCAACGTCCAGGGCGGCGTCATCGCGGAGGACGTGAAGCCGGGGCTGCCGCTCGCCGAGCGGCTCGGGCGGATCTTCACCGCCCTCGCCGGTGAGGTCGCGGTCCGCCTCGACGTCGAGGTGTACGGCGAGATCACGCAGCACGATGTGAAGGTGCTGGAGCTCTCGGCTCTGAAGGGTGTCTTCGAGGACGTCGTCGACGAGACGGTCTCCTACGTCAACGCCCCCCTGTTCGCCCAGGAGCGCGGTGTCGAGGTCCGCCTCACGACCTCCTCCGAGTCCGCGGACCACCGCAACGTCGTGACCGTCCGCGGCACGCTCTCCGACGGCGAGGAGGTGTCGGTCTCCGGCACGCTGGCCGGTACGAAGAACGTGCAGAAGATCGTCGCGGTGGGCGAGTACGACGTGGACCTCGCCGTCGCCGACCACCTGGTCGTCCTGCGGTACGAGGACCGTCCCGGCGTCGTCGGTACGGTGGGCCGCATCTTCGGTGAGGCGGGGATCAACATCGCGGGTATGCAGGTCGCGCGTTCCGCCGCCGGCGGTGAGGCGCTGGCCGTTCTGACGGTGGACGAGGCGGTCGCGGCGGGCGTTCTGACGGAGGTGGCCGCGGAGATCGGTGCGACGTCGGCGCGTGCGGTGAACCTGGTCTGAGGCCGAGGTCGCTGGGGGCTCCGCCCCCAGACCCCCGGCCTATGCCCACCCACCGCCCGTTTACGGTGAGTTGAAGGGTGGACGCGGAAAAGCCCTCGGGGCGGACCGAGTTGAACCGGTCCGCCCCGTTGCGTTTGGTTCTGCGGGTGCGATCAGCCACGGCGGCGCAGCAGCAGCCCACCCGCCGAAGCCCCCACCAACACCACGGCCCCAGCCAGCGCAGCGCCCTGCATTCCCGACGTGAACGCCTCCCGCGCCGCCTCCGCGAGTCCCGGCACCCGGTCCGCCACCGCCAGCGCGCCTCCCAGCGTCTCCCGAGCCGCGTCCGGAGCCGTCCCCGGCATCTCGTGCCGGTAGATGCCCGTACCGATCGACCCCAGCACCGCCATCCCCATCGCCCCTCCGAACTCACTCCCCGTCTCCAGCAACGAGGCCGCGGACCCGGCCCGTTCAGCCGGCGCGGCCCCCACCGCGAGGTCGGTCATGGGAGCCATCACGGCGACGATCCCGGACGACAGGACACCGCACGCGGCGAGGACGAGCCACAGGGAATCCGTGCCGGCGAGTGCGAGCATCGCGTAACCGCACGCCGCGACCAGGAACCCGGCGGTCACCACGTACGCCCGGTCGACGCCCTTGTGGACGAGGGACGTTGCCAGGGGCGCCGTGACCCCGATCGGTACCGCCGGGAGCAGGGCCCACAGCGATGCCTCCAACGCGCTCTTGCCGAGGACCGATTGAAGGTACTGCGTGGTGAAGAACGCGGACCCCATCATCCCGAACGTGGCGACGAGGTTGAGCCCGAGGGCCACCCCGAACCCCTGCCCCTTGAACAAGGACGGCGAGATCATGGGGTGTTGTGCAAGCCGCTGACGCCGGACGAACAGCACGGCGAAGACGAGGCCGACCGTGATGGAGAGCAGGTACTCGCCCCGTATCCCCTCGGAGGGAATCTCCTTGAGCCCGTAGACGACGGGCAGCACGGCCCCCATGGACAGGGGGACGCTCACCCAGTCGAAGGCCCCCGGCGAGGGATCGCGGGACTCGGGCAGCAGCACCGGCCCGAGGACCAGCAGCAGGGCCATGGCGGGCAGGTTGACGAGGAAGACGGACCCCCACCAGAAGTACTGGACGAGGACGCCGCTCATGACGGACCCGAGGGCGACCCCGGCGGTCATGACGGTGGCCCAGAGCCCGATGGCCTTGGCCCGCTGGGCGGGGTCCGTGAACATGGTCCGCACGAGGGCCATGGTGGACGGCATGAGCGTGGCCCCGCCGACACCGAGCAGGGCCCGCGCGGCGATGAGCGTCTCGGCGGTGTGCGCGTACGCGGCGAGCAGCGAGGCCACCCCGAAGGCGAGGGCCCCGATGAGCAGCAGCTTCCGCCGCCCGATCCGGTCCCCGAGCGACCCCATGGTCATCAGCAGCCCGGCGAGCACGAACGCGTAGATGTCGAAGATCCACAGCTGCTGGGTCCCGCTGGGTTCGAGGTCCGCGCTGATCGCGGGGACGGCGAAGTAGAGGACGGACACATCCATGGAGACCAGCAGCAGCGGAAGCATCAGCACGGCGAGAGCGGTCCACTCACGCCGTCCGGCACGGGTCACGTGCGTTGTCGAGTGCGTCATGCCGGGAAACATACAACCGTATTAAACGCTTGTATAGAACGCTTGTATAAGACATGCGTCTGGGACGTCCGTATGAACCCGCGCTAGACTGCCCCCCATGGGTCACCGTGAAGATCTGCTCGAAGGAGCCAAGCGCTGCCTCCTGGCGAAGGGCTTCGTCAGGACGACAGCCCGCGACATCGTCAAGGAGTCGGGAACGAACCTCGCGTCGATCGGCTACCACTACGGCTCGAAGGACGCGCTCCTCGCACAGGCGTACGTCGGCCTGGTCGAGGGCATGTCGGACGCCTTCGAGGGCCCCGAACTCACCGGCCCCCCGGGCTCGTTGGAGCGTTTCGAGGAGGTGTGGACGAACGTCGTCGCGACGATGAAGGAGCCCGCCTCGCTGTGGAGCCTCAGCATGGAGATCGTGGTCATGGGCGACCAACTCCCCCAGGTGAGGGACGAGTTGGCGAAAGCCCAGCGCGAGGGGTCACGCGGCTTCGTCGCCCTGCTCACCGGCGTCCCGGAGGCGGACGTCCCGGACGAGACGGCCGACACCCTCGGCGCGTTCTACACGACCCTGATGCTGGGCCTGATCGCGCAGTGGAGGTTCGACCCCAAGTCCGCCCCGGACGGCAAGGAGTTGACGGAGGGCCTGCGCCGCCTCATCGCCGCGGCCGACCCGAAGTGACCCGCCCGTCCCGCATCTCGACGACCCGGTCCGCGAAGTGCCGTACGACAGCACGGTCGTGACAGATGAACAGGTACCCGAGCCCCAGCTCGTCGCGCAGGTCGGCGAGCAGGTTCAGCACCCCGGCCCGCACGGACGGATCGAGCGCCGACACGGGTTCGTCGAGGACCAGCAGCCGAGGTTCGGACGCCAACGCCCGCGCGATGCCGACGCGTTGGCACTGCCCGCCGGACAGCTCGTGCGGACGCCGGTCCGCGTACGACAGGTCGAGACCGACCCGGTCGAGCAGCTCGGCGACCTTCGCCGGACCGGCCACCGGGTCCCACCGCCCCTGCACCTTCAGCGGCTCGGCGACGGCGTCCCGGACCCGGTGCCGGGGACTCAGCGAACCGTAGGGGTCCTGGAAGACGGGCTGCATACGAGGCCGTACGGCCCGCAGCTCGCGCTCCGGCAGACCGGTCAACTCCCGCCCCTCGAACCAGACTTCCCCCGAGTCCGGGCGGCGCAGCCGCAGCACGGCCAGCGCGGTCGACGACTTCCCGCACCCGCTCGGCCCGTCCAGCGCGAGGGTCTCGCCGGCGCTCAGCGAGAAGGACACCCGGTCCACGGCGGTCGCGGAACCGTACCGGACGACGAGGTCACGGACGTCGAGAAGGTACTCGCTCACACGCGCTCCCAGTGATGGCAGGCGACCGTCCGCCCGTCGGCCTCCCGGGGCTCGGGCTCCGCCACCCGGCACACCTCGGTCACGAACGAACAGCGCGGCGCGAACGCGCACCCCGCCGAAATCGCCCCCGGCAACGGGGGGTTGCCGGCGAGCACGGGCAGCCGCTTCGGCCCGCCCGGACGCGGCAGCGAGGCCAGCAGCCCGGCCGTGTACGGCGCACGCGGCGCCCCGAGTACCCGCTCGGCGGGCCCGAGTTCGACCACCCGCCCCGCGTACATCACCAGCACCCGGTCCGCGTGCCGTCGTACCGACTCCACGTCGTGCGTCACCAGCACCAGCGCGGACGCCTGGGCCCGCAGCAGCGCCAGCACCTGCTCGCGCCGCTCCTCGTCCAGCGCGGTCGTCGGCTCGTCCGCGACCAGGATCTCCGGCTCGTTGACGGTCGCCATCGCGACGACCGCCCGCTGCCGCATCCCGCCGGAGTACTCGTGCGGATACGCCCGCGCCTTCCGCGCGGCGTCCGGAATCCCGACCCGCGCCAGCGCGGCGACGGCCAGCGCCCGCGCCTCACCCCGTGACACGCGCCGCACCGACCGTACGGCGGCGGCGAGTTGATCGCCGACGGGGTGCACGGGGGAGAGCGCGGACAGCGCGTCCTGAGGGACCAGCGCGATACGCCGCCCCCGCCGACCCGACAAGTCCGGTTCCACGACGCCGCCTCGTACCGCCTCCCTCGGCAGCATCCCGAGCAGCGCGCGGGCGGTGAGCGACTTCCCGGCCCCCGACTCGCCCACGATCGCGAGGACTTCACCGGCCCGGACGTCGAAGGAGACGCCCCGGACGGCTTCGACGCCGGAGAAGGAGACGCGGAGGTCGCGGACGGACAGCAGGGGGGAACTCCCCGGCGCGGAGCCGTCGGCCGGCCTCACGCTCTCGGGCGCCAACTCCCCTTCGGCTCCTACCACTTCATCACGCCGCAAGAGACACCTCTTCCTTCGCCTTCCGCCGCTCCCGCCCCTCCACGAACGCCGCTCCCGACACCGCGAGCCCCGCCAGCACGGCCAGCGCCACCGCAGGCGCCAGCGCGGCCCAGGGAGCCCGCTCCACATAAGCCCGCGACTCGTCGAGCAGCAACCCCCACTCGGGCGCCGGAGGTTGAGCCCCGAGCCCCAGGAACCCGAGCGACGCCAGCGCCAGCGCGATCCCCGGCAGCCGCAGCAGGGCATGCCGGGCGACCGGCCCCGCCACCGTGGGCAGCACATGCCGGGTGAGAATCCACAACGGCGTCGCCCCGATGGCCCGTTGAGCCGTCAGGAACGCCGAAGCCCGCACCTCCTGCACCAGCGCGGCCGTATGCGCGGCAAGAGCGGGCCACGACACCAGCGCAACTGCCAAGGCGGCACCGCCCGTTCCCGGCCCGGTCGCCGCGACGACCAGAATCCCCACGATGACCGGCGGCAACGCGTTCGCGATGTCAGCGGCACCGGCCGCGACGCCGGGCAGGAACCCGAGCGCGAGCCCGACGGCCAGCCCCAGCAGGCATACGGCGGCGGCGGTCCCGACCGTCGTGGCGGCCCCGTGCCCGAGCCGCGCGAGCACATCCCGCCCCAGCCCGTCCGTCCCGAGGGGATGCCCCCAACTCGGCGCGAAAAGCCGCTCGTCGGTGTTCACGGAGTACGGATCGCGCAGCACCCCCCACCCGACGGCCCCCGCGAGCACCGCGAACAACACCACCGGCACGGCCACCGGCACCCGCACCGGCCGAGGCGGCGGCAGCGTCAGCGACGCGTCCCGCAGCGCGGGCCCCAGCAACCGGCGCCGCACCAGCGCCGACAGCGCCCCGATGACGAGCCCGAGCAGCAGCAGGGCCAGCACCGAGCCCTGGAGCAGCGGCAGGTCCTGCGACTTGGCCGCGCCGAGCGCCGTACGCCCGATGCCGGGCACCGCGAAGACGGTCTCCACGGCGACCGCGCCGCCCGTCAGACCGACGGCGACCATCCCGAACTGCGGTACGAGCGGCGGCAGTACGCGCCGCAGCGCCGCCCCGGCGACCCGCGCACGGCTCACCCCGGCGCCCCGCCACAGCTCGACCCACCGCTCGTCGAGCACGGACGGCAGCGCGTCCGCGACGAGCCGCCCCAGCAGCCCACCGGCGGGGACGCCGAGCGCGACCGCGGGCAGGATCATGTGCGTTGGGCCCTCCCAGCCGGACGTCGGGAGCCGGCCGAGCCACACGCCGAACACCAGCAGCCCGACCGTCGCGAGCAGGAACTCCGGTACGGCCGCCAGCATCGCGGCCCCGGCCCCCGCCGAACCCCGACCGCGCACCAGCACCGGCGCGACGACGATCGCGGCCAGCAGGACCGCGACACCGAGGGCCGCGCCCATCAGGGCCAGCGAGACCTGGAGCCCGGCGGTGACCGACGGGAGGACGTCCGTGCCGGAGACCCAGGACGTGCCGAGGTCGCCGCGCAGCAGGTCACCGGCCCAACTCCCCAGCAGGGAAAGAGGACCGGCGTCCAGGCCGAGGTCCTGCCGGATCGAGTCCAGCGCCTCCTTCGTCGGCTCCTGCTCCGCCGAGCGCGCCCGCAGGACGGTCAGCGCGGGGTCGTTCCCGGAGAGCCAGGGGAGCAGCCCGACGGCGGCAACGACCGTGAGGAGACCGAGGGTTCGGGTCATCCCGGCTGAACTCGGCCTCAGGAACGACCTCATGAACCCACGTACGTCGAAGCCGTGACCAGCTCCCGCTCCCGGGGATCGTGCGCCGCGTCCACCACCTTGGCCGCGTCCCCCTGGATCACCCGCTCGTGCAGCATCGGCACCGCCGCGTCGGTCGCCAGCACGGCCGCCTCCCCGGCGATGATCGCGGCCCGCCGCGCCGCACCGGTAGGCTGGACGCCCGCCTTCTTCAACGCGGCGTCCACGGAAGGGTTCTTGAGCTGGGCGATGTTGAACGAGCCGTCCGACGCGAAGTCGCTGTACAGGTACGCCGCCGGGTCCCCGGAGTCGAGGACGGTCGCCCGCGAGAGGATGAACGCGTCGAACTTCCCGGCCAGCGCGTCCGCTTCGATCGCCGAGTACTCGCGCACCTCCAGCCGCACCGTGAACCCGGCCTTCTGGAGCTGCTGTTGGAGCGCGGCGGCCACCTCGGGCAGCTCGGCGCGGTCGGTGAACGTGCCGATGGTGACGCTCGTGCCCTTCGGCTGACCGGCGGCGGCCCGCGTCACCGGCTCGCGCAGCCCGGCGGCCCACGGGAGCGCGGGGCCGAGCAGCCCCTTCGCGACGTCCGCGCGGCCCTCGTACACGCCCTTCACGATCGACTCGGCGTCGATGGCCTGCCGGGCGGCGGCCCGCAGCGAGGCGTCCTTGAAGGGGCCCGAAGAGGTGTTCAGGTAAAGGGTGTTGGTGCGGGGCATCGGGACTTCGGTGATCAGCTTCTGGTCGAGCAGCGCCGCCTGCGACACCGGTACCGCCTCGACGATGTCCGCCTCGCCGCTGCGCAGGGCGGCGGCCCGGGCGGTGCCGTCGGGCACGAACCTCACGTCGATGCCGGGGGACTTGGCCTTGGGGCCCCAGTAGCCGTCGTACCGGTCGAGGGTCGCGGACGACGTGCCGTTCACGGAAACCAGCGTGAAGGGGCCGGTGCCCGCGCCGACCGGGTTCACCGTCCTCCCGGTGTACGCCTTCGCCGCGAGGATCGACAGCTGGGGGGAGCTGAGGCGCTGGGGGAGGAGGGGGTCCTCGTCGGCCGTCGTGACGACCACGTTGTCACCGGACGCCTTCACCGTCAGCTCGACGCCGTCCAGGATGCGGGGCTTGGGGGAGGCGGTGGCGGCTCTTGCCAGGGACCTCACGACGGCGTCGGCGTCCAGCCGCGTACCGTCGTGGAACGTGACCCCGTCCCGCAGGGCGAACGTCCAACTCCTCCCGGACCGCGTCCACTTGGTCGCCAGCGCGGGCTGGGCGTCCCCGTTCGCGTTCAGCTTCACCAGCGTCTCCGCCGTGGCCCAGCGCGACAGTTTGAACGCGTCGTCCGACAGCGGCGACAGCCCCGACCGGGGCGGCTGCATCATCGCGACGCGGACGCGCTTCCCGCCGTCCCCGCTCGCACCGGACGACCCCGTGAAGCACCCCGACACGAGCAGTGCCGAGGCCGCCGTGAGGGCGGTGGCGGGTATCAGACGGCGAGCGGGCAGGCGCACGGAGCACTCCGAGTAAAGGGGCGGTCAAGGCAGGGTCGCCAGACGCTAACACGATGACAATCGTTTTCAACAGCCCCCTCTTCTTCCGGACGGGAACTGGCCGCCCGCCCCGCACGTCGGCATGACCGTGGCGAGTGGGCCTGCCCGCGCAACATCGCCGGGTTCGCGCGCATCGCCCTCGACCTCGTCGTGCCGGGCTACGCCGAGACCGGGCTCCGGCTGACCTGCGCCGCCGGACGCGAGTGCTACGGGCGCGGCCACGCGGACCGGGGCGAGCCCCCGATCGGCGAACTCCTGTGCCCCGTACGGCTCGTGGCGACCGTCCGGGAGAGCCGCGAGCGGCCCCTCGGTCATCTCGACGCCGAGTGCCTGCGCGCCGACGGCCACCCCACCACCCGGTACGACGACATCCGGCACGGCCTGCCGCAGGTGTACGCCCCCGAGGAGTTCCCGGCCACCGAGCACACCCGGACCCTGGAGTCGTGGACGTGCCCCCGGTTCACGGCGGTCCTCGCGGCGGGGTGCGCGAGCGGGCTGGAGGGGTTGGCGGAGGACGCGCGAGACGCTGCGGCCGGGCACCCTCCAGCCGACGGGCCGGCGCCCTACAGCCGCGCCCCCTTCAACGCCATGTGCAGCAACAACCGGTCCTCCCCGTCGTCCAGATCCAGCCCCGTCAGCTGCTCCACCCGCGACAACCGGTAGTACAGCGTCTGCCGGTGGATGCCGAGGGCCGCCGCCGTACGGCCCGCCTGCCCCGCGCAGTCCAGGTACACCTCGGCGGTCCGCGCCAGCTCGCGGTGGGCGGGGGAGAGGAGGGGGGCGACGGCGGGGTCGGCGACGGAACCCAGCGACGTCAGCAGCCGGTACGCGCCGATCCCGCCCCACCGCGCGACCGGCCCCAGCCGGGGCTCGGCGAGCGCGGCGCGCGCGGCGGCCGACGCCTCCGCCCACGAGACCGCCAGCTCCTCCAGCCCCTCGCGCGAGCCGGAGACCCCGGCGGCGGCCCCGGCCCCGGCCCGCTCCAGCAACCGCGCACCGACATCGACGCCGGGGACGGGCCGCAGCAGGACGGCGAGCGCATCTCCGTACGGCGCCGCCGCGTGCTGGGCCGAGCCCGCCCCGTACGGCGCTGAACCCGTCCCGCGTTGAGCCGACCCCGTCCCGTACGGCGCCGAACCCGTCCCGTGCTGACCCGCCCCCGCCGAGGTGCCCGTCGCCTCACCGCCCCGCCCCGCCCCGCCACTCGACCCCGCCCCGCCGCCCCGCCTGACCCCGCCGCCACCCCACTTCACCCCGCACAACGCCACCGCCCCCGGCACCATCCGCACCGACGGCACCTCCCGTACCCCCCACGGCGCCACGCACACCACCACATGAGCCCCCTCCGCCCGCGCCCCCAACCCGGTCCGCAGCTCCGCCACCGCCATCTCCCGCTGCCACCCGGCGTCCGCCTCCAGCACCCCCCGCAGCTCCCGGCTCAGATCCGCCCCGTGCTGCGCCTCGTCGCCGAGCAGCACCCCGATCCGCGCCGTCACCTCCATGGCCGCCGCCAGCCGGGCGTCGTCGAGGGTGCCGGAGTCGAGGAGCCAGACGTAGCCGAGGACGACGCCGCGATGGCGTACGGGGAGGCAGATCCGGCCCCGGTAGACCCCTGCCTCGGGGGTCGGCGGGATACGGACGGGACCGGTCGCGCGGGTGATGCCGAACCCCTCGAACCACTCCCGCACGGTGGCCGTCGAGCGCCGCGTGAGGATCGAGCGCGCGCGGACCGGGTCGAGCGCGGACGCGTCCAGCTCGGCGTCGCTGTCGTACACGCCGAACGCGATCAGCTCGAAGTCCCGGCTCTCCAGGGTCGCGGGGACGCCGAGGAGGCCGGAGATCTCGTCCACGAGGTCCTGATAGGTCGGGGTCACCCGGCCATTCTGCGCCACGGGAAGCCGTCGTTCATACACCTGTCTGAGATCCCCGCCACGGATGCGTGACACCTGTCGATGGCCCACGATCGGAGAGATCCCTAGGTTCACGGTGACTTGGTGCTTTATGTCTGTGGAGGTGCCCGTGCTGGGTCCCGTGATTCTCGCCGCCTCGCGCAGCGACCGGATGCGCCGCCTGATCTCGGCGGCCCCGGTGACCAGGCAGGTCGTCGACCGCTTCATCCCCGGCGAGACGGTCGACGACGTCGTACCGATCGTCACCGACCTCACCGCGAAGGGCCTCGAACTCACCCTCGACGTCGTCGGCGAGGACATCACGACGCCCGAGCAGGCGACGGCCGCGCGCGACGCCTACCTCCAGCTCCTGGAGCGCCTCGGCGACCTCGGCCTCGGCGACCTCGGCCTCGGCGACCTCGGCCTCGGCGAGAAGGCGGAGGTCTCCGTCAAGCTCTCGATGTTCGGCCAGGCGCTCGGCAACGGCCATGAAACCGCTTACAGAAACGTTCGGCGGGTCGTCGAGGCCGCCGACGCGATCGGTACGACGGTGACGCTGGACGCCGAGGACCACACCACCCTGGACTCGATGTTCGCGATCCACACGGACCTGCGCCGCGACTTCCCCAAGACCGGCTGCGTCATCCAGGCGTACCTCTTCCGCACCGAGACCGACGCCCACCGCCTCGCCGCGAGCGGCAGCCGGGTCCGCCTGGTGAAGGGCGCGTACAAGGAGCCCGCCGAGGTCGCGTACCAGCAGAAACACGAGATCGACAAGGCGTACGTCCGCATCCTGCGCACCCTGATGGACGGCGACTGCTACCCCATGGTCGGCTCCCACGACCCCCGCCTGATCTCCATCGCCCAGGAACTCGCCCACCGCGCCCACCGCAAGCCGGACGAGTACGAGTTCCAGATGCTGTACGGCATCCGCGGCGACGAACACCTCCGGCTGGCGGCGGAGGGGCACCGGATGCGGGTGTACACGGCGTACGGGACGGACTGGTACGGCTACTTCATGCGGCGGTTGGCCGAGAAGCCGGCGAACCTGCGCTTCTTCGCACGCTCGACGTTGACCAAGCGATGACGTTGACCAAGCACTGACGTTGTTCGTCGTTCGACAAATGCCGATACCCACAAGGGAGTTGTCCATGGACGCTGTGACCCAGGTGCCCACCCCCGTCAACGAGCCGGTGCGCGGCTACGCCCCCGGCTCTCCCGAACGGGCCCGGCTGGAAGCCAAGTTGAAGGAGCTGGCCGAGAACCCGGTCGACCTGCCGTGCACGATCGGCGGCGAGAAGCGGCTCGGCGGCGGGGACGCCTTCGACGTCGTCCAGCCCCACAACCACCGTGCTGTCCTGGGCACTTACCGAAACGCCACCCAGCAGGACGCCCGCGACGCCATCGACGCGGCCCTCGCCGCCGCCCCCGCCTGGCGGGCGATGGCCTTCGACGACCGTGCCGCGATCATCCTGCGTGCCGCCGAACTCCTCGCCGGGCCCTGGCGGGAGACGATCGCCGCGTCGACGATGCTCGGCCAGTCGAAGACCGTGCAGCAGGCCGAGATCGACACGCCCTGCGAACTGGTCGACTTCTGGCGCTTCAACGTCCACTACGCCCGCCAGATCCTCGCCGAGCAGCCCCCGGCGAACTCCCCGGGCGTGTGGAACCGCCTCGACCACCGCCCCCTCGAAGGGTTCGTCTACGCGATCACCCCCTTCAACTTCACCGCGATCGCAGGGAACTTGCCGACCGCGCCCGCCCTGATGGGCAACGTCGTCGTGTGGAAGCCGTCCCCGACGCAGACCCACGCGGCCGTCCTGCTGATGCGGTTGCTGGAGGAGGCCGGTCTCCCCAAGGGCGTCATCAACCTCGTCACCGGCGACGGCATCGCCGTCTCCGAAGTCGCCCTGGAACACCGCGACTTGGCGGGCATCCACTTCACCGGCTCGACCAGGACCTTCCAGCACCTGTGGAAGACGGTCGGCGCCAACATCGAGAAGTACCGCGCCTACCCGCGCCTCGTCGGCGAGACCGGCGGCAAGGACTTCGTCGTCGCCCACCCCAGCGCCGACCGCGCGGTCCTCAGGACGGCGCTGACGCGCGGCGCGTTCGAGTACCAGGGCCAGAAGTGCAGCGCGACGTCCCGCGCGTACATCCCGGCGTCCATCTGGAACGACGGTTTCCGCGAGGAGTTCGCCGCCGAGGTCGACGGCATCACCATGGGCGACGTCACCGACCTGTCCCACTTCATCGGCGCGGTCATCGACGAGCGGGCCTTCGCCAAGAACAAGGCCGCGATCGACCGCGCGAAGACGGACCCGGCGTGCACGATCGTCGCGGGCGGCACGTACGACGACTCGGTGGGCTGGTTCGTCCGCCCGACGGTCGTCGAGTGCACCGACCCGGACAACGAGGTGTTCCGCACGGAGTACTTCGGCCCGTTCCTCGCGGTGCACGTGTACGAGGACGACGCGTACGACGCGATGCTGGACCAGATGGAGTCGGTCTCCGACTACGCGCTCACCGGCTCCGTCATCGCCGGTGACCGCGCTGCGGCGGCCCACACCATGGCCAAACTCCGGTACGCCGCCGGGAACTTCTACATCAACGACAAGTCCACCGGCGCGGTCGTCGGCCAGCAGCCCTTCGGCGGCGGGCGGGCCTCCGGTACCAACGACAAGGCCGGCGCCCCGCAGAACCTCACGCGCTGGACGCTGACCAGGGCCATCAAGGAGACGCTGGTCGCGCCGACGGACTACACGTATCCGCACATGGGATGAAAATCGACCCGGGGTGCGTGCTACCGTCACGCACCCCGGACCCCGACGGCACGCGTGGTGGACCAACTCTGCGGGAAGGCACACGAGATGAGCCCGGAGCCGGTGTCCACAGTCCTCTTCGACCTCGGTGACGTCCTCTTCCGCGACCCGTGGGAGACGCTCCTGCTCACCGAACGCACCGGCCTCGCGGACCGCTTGGGCCTCGACCGCACGCGAGTCGCCGAGACGGGCAGCAAGCTGTGGCACCGCTTCAGCCTGAGCGAGACCTCCGAGCAGGACTACTGGAAGGCCCTCTCCCGCCGCCTGGGCCAGCCCGTCTCCCCGTTCCTGATAAGGGAGTTGGAAGAGGAACTCCTCACCGCGAACCCGTCGGCCGAGACGATGCTGTCCGCCGCGGCACCGGGCCACCGCGTCGGCATCGTCTCCAACAACACGACGTTCTGGTACGCGAAACAGTCCGGCCGCCTGCGCCTGGACAAGTGGATCGACCCCGGCCTCGTGTTCCTGTCCTGCCGCGAGGGAGTCTCCAAAAGCACGCCGGGAGAGGGCCTGTTCGAGCGGGCGGCGGCCCACGTCGACCCGGCGACAACCCTGGTCGTCGAGGACCGCCCACGCAACGTCGCCCGCGCCGGGTCCGCCGGGTTCCGCACCCTGACGTACTCGTTCTCGGCCTCGTCCGGCGTGATCTCCCCGGACCTGCTGGACACCATCAGGGGAACCGCGTAATCGCAGGTCAGGGACGTGCCGTCTCAGATAGTAGGAAGTCCGAGTAACTGTGCAGACAACGGCGCTCCGGACCCGTAGCTTTGTAGGAGCCGAACGTCTCGCTCGACCAAGCGAAGGCGGATGCGAGCCGGGCCCTACGCAGCCACCCCTGCGGCTCGACGCTCCCCGCCCGACCGGCGTCTCGTCAACACTTCCCCTGGTGAAGAAGGAGCCGATCACCCATGGCCGAGACGACCGTCCGCCGCCGAGTCCGCCACGTGTCGCGTACCAGCGAGAACGACCGCAAGAACGCCGCAGCCGCGCTCCAGCGCGCCCTCGACCGCCGGGACAACGGCGGAGAGACCGGCCACTGAGTCACCGGGAGCCGCATCCTGGTCGACACGGGGTGTCCGTATCGCGGACGCCCCGTGTCACCCCCTGGGACCCGGGGCTAGGCTGCCGCCATGTCTCGCAGCATCGATCTCGCAGTGATCCCCGGTGACGGCATCGGCCAGGAAGTCGTGGCCGAAGGCCTCAAGGTCCTCTCCGCCGTCCTCCCCGAGGACGTGAAGCTGGAGACGACGGAGTACGACTTCGGCGCGAAGCGCTACCACGCGACCGGTGAGACCCTCACCGACGCCGACCTCGACTCCCTCAAGAACCACGACGCCATCCTGCTGGGCGCGATCGGCGACCCCGGTGTCCCCTCCGGCGTCCTGGAGCGCGGCTTCCTCCTGAAGCTCCGCTTCGCCTTCGACCACCACGTCAACCTGCGCCCCTCGAAGCTGCTCCCCGGCGTCGCCACCCCGCTCGCCGGCCAGCCGGAGATCGACTTCGTCGTCGTCCGCGAGGGCACGGAAGGCCCGTACACGGGCAACGGCGGCACGATCCGCAAGGGCACGCCCCACGAGGTCGCCACCGAGGTCTCCGTCAACACGGCGTACGGCGTCGAGCGCGTCGTCCGTGACGCGTTCGCCCGCGCGCAGGCCCGGCCCCGCAAGAAGCTCACGCTGGTCCACAAGAACAACGTGCTGACCTTCGCCGGGCACCTGTGGACGAACGTCTTCAACCAGGTGGCCACCGAGTTCCCCGAGGTCACCACCGACTACATCCACGTCGACGCGGCGACGATCTACCTCGTCACCGACCCCGCCCGCTTCGACGTCATCGTCACCGACAACCTCTTCGGCGACATCATCACCGACCTCGCGGCAGCCGTCTCCGGCGGCATCGGGGTCGCCGCCTCCGGGAACATCAACCCCTCGGGCGACTTCCCGTCGATGTTCGAGCCCGTCCACGGCTCGGCCCCCGACATCGCCGGCCAGGGCAAGGCCGACCCCACCGCCACGGTCCTCTCCGTCGCCCTCCTGCTGCGCCACCTCGGCTACGAGGCGGAGGCGGCCCGCGTCGAGGAGGCGGTGAGCGCCGACCTCACGGAGCGCGCCTCGCTGCCGTCCCGGTCCACCACCGAGATCGGTGACGCCCTCGTCGTACGCGTAGCCGGATAGGCCCGCGCTTCCGAAGCCGTCGGGTCGCACACCTCGCGCCCGGCGGCTTTCGCCATTCCTCCGCCGGGTGAAACCATTACCCCAGGCCGCGAACACCCCCTTCCTCCCGTGCCGTCGGCGTCCGCGCGATAATCGGACACGGAGCCGCGGAATACGGGAGTGCTGTACGACGGTGTGCGCGGCCGTCACTACAACCGGTGAAGGACAACCACTCATGACGACGCCCACGATCGAGCTCAAGCCGTCCGCCGGCCCGCTGGCCACCGCCGACCGCGAGGCCATCCTGAAGAACCCCGGCTTCGGCCGCCACTTCACCGACCACATGGTGACGATCCGCTGGACCGAGGGGCGCGGCTGGCACGACGGCCAGTTGGTCCCCTACGGCCCGCTCTCCATGGACCCGGCGACGACGGTCCTGCACTACGCGCAGGAGATCTTCGAGGGCCTCAAGGCGTACCGCCAGCCCGACGGCTCCGTCGCGATCTTCCGGCCGGAGAAGAACGCGAAGCGGTTCCAGGCGTCCGCGCACCGCCTCGGCATGCCCGAGCTGCCGGTCGAGACGTTCATCGAGGCGTGCGACGCGCTGGTCCGCCAGGACGAGGGCTGGGTCCCGGCGCACGGCGGCGAGGAATCCCTCTACCTGCGCCCCTTCATGATCGCCACGGAGGTCGGCCTCGGTGTCAAGCCGGCCAACGAGTACCTCTTCCTCGTCATCGCCTCCCCGGCCGGCGCGTACTTCCCCGGCGGCGTCAAGCCCGTCTCCATCTGGCTCTCCGAGGACCGCGTCCGCGCCGTCCCCGGCGGCATGGGCGACGCGAAGACCGGCGGCAACTACGCGGCGTCCCTCCTCGCCCAGGCCGAGGCCGCGGCCAAGGGCTGCGACCAGGTCTGCTACCTCGACGCGGTCGAGCACAAGTGGGTCGAGGAACTGGGCGGCATGAACCTGTACTTCGTCTACGGCGACAAGATCGTCACCCCCACCCTCACGGGCTCGATCCTGGAGGGCGTCACCCGGGACTCCCTCCTCCAGGTCGCCCAGGACCTCGGCTACGACTCCGAGGAGTCCCGCATCTCCATCGACCAGTGGCAGCAGGACACGGAGAACGGCACCCTCACAGAGGTCTTCGCCTGCGGCACGGCGGCGGTCATCACGCCGGTCGGCACGGTGAAGAGGCAGGGCAAGGAGTGGCAGCAGTCCGGCGGCGAACCGGGCGAGGTGACGCTGAAGCTGAGGGAGGCCCTGCTGAACATCCAGAGGGGAACGACGCAGGACAAGCACGCGTGGATGCACAAGATCGCAGACTGACGTCGTAAGTGGGCGGGTACCGGTTTTGTTTTTAGGGGCGCGGGGAACTGCGCGACCAGCCACAACGAACCCGCACCCGCCCACAGACCCCAACCAGGCAGACGAACCCGCGTTCAAAACCCCGCTCGCATACTGAGACACCCCCTGACCCCGCCCCGAACCCGTGTAAAACTGCCCTGTGCCCTCACTCCCCACGATTATTAGCATCAAGCGCGACGGTCCCGGCTGAACAAGCCGAACAGCGACCCGCGCAGACCTCTCGCACCCGCGAGGGGTCTTTTCGTTTTCCCGGCAGTATGCGACCCGCATTCGAGGAGCCCCCTGACCATGACCGACACCGACGACTCGTTCCACGTCTTCGACACCACCCTCCGAGACGGCGCCCAGCGCGAGGGCATCAACCTCACCGTCGCGGACAAGCTGGCCATCGCCCGCCACCTGGACGACTTCGGCGTCGGCTTCATCGAGGGCGGCTGGCCGGGCGCGAACCCGAGGGACACGGAGTTCTTCGCGAGGGCGCAGCAGGAGATCACGTTCCAGCACGCGCAGCTCGTCGCCTTCGGCGCAACCCGCCGAGCGAACGCGAAGGCGGCGGAGGACCCCCAGGTGAAGGCCCTCCTGGACTCCGGCGCCCCGGTGATCACCCTGGTCGCGAAGTCCCACGACCGCCACGTGGAACTCGCCCTGCGCACGACCCTGGACGAGAACCTGGAGATGGTGAGGGACACGGTGTCCCACCTCAAGGCCCAGGGCCGCCGCGTCTTCGTGGACTGCGAACACTTCTTCGACGGCTACCGCGCGAACCCGGAGTACGCGAAGTCGGTGGTCCGCGCCGCGAGCGACGCCGGCGCCGACGTCGTCATCCTCTGCGACACCAACGGCGGCATGCTCCCCGCCCAGATCCAGGCCGTCGTCACGACGGTCCTCGCGGACACCGGCGCCCGCCTCGGCATCCACGCCCAGGACGACACGGGCTGCGCGGTCGCCAACACCCTCGCGGCGGTGGACGCGGGAGCGACCCACGTCCAGTGCACGGCGAACGGCTACGGCGAGCGCGTGGGCAACGCGAACCTGTTCCCGGTCGTAGCGGCCCTGGAACTGAAGTACGGCAAGCAGGTCCTCCCCGAGGGCAAGCTCCGCGAGATGACCCGCATCTCCCACGCGATCGCCGAGGTCGTCAACCTCACCCCCTCCACGCACCAGCCGTACGTCGGCGTCTCCGCGTTCGCGCACAAGGCGGGCCTGCACGCCTCCGCGATCAAGGTCGACCCGGACCTGTACCAGCACACGGACCCGGCGCTGGTCGGCAACAGCATGCGCATGCTGGTCTCGGACATGGCGGGCCGCGCCTCGGTGGAGCTGAAGGGCAAGGAACTCGGCGTCGACCTCGGCGGCGACCGCGAGGTGGTCGGCCGGGTGGTGGCCCGCGTCAAGGAACGCGAACTTCAGGGCTACACGTACGAAGCGGCCGACGCCAGCTTCGAACTCCTCCTGCGCGCCGAGGTCAAGGGCAGCCCCCTGCGCTACTTCGAGGTCGAGTCCTGGCGCGCGATCGTCGAGGACCGCCCCGACGGCAGCCACGCGAACGAGGCGACGGTCAAGCTCTGGGCCAAGGGTGAGCGCATCGTCGCCACGGCGGAGGGAAACGGCCCGGTCAACGCCCTGGACCGAGCCCTGCGGGTAGCCCTGGAGAAGATCTACCCCCAGCTCGCCAAGCTGGACCTGGTCGACTACAAGGTCCGCATCCTGGAGGGCGTCCACGGCACCCAGTCGACGACCCGCGTCCTCATCTCCACGACGGACGGCTCCGGCGAATGGCAGACGGTAGGCGTGGCGGAGAACGTCATCGCCGCGTCCTGGCAGGCCCTGGAGGACGCGTACACATACGGCCTCCTGCGCGCGGCGGTCCCCCCGGCGGAGTAACTCCCAGGAGCCACGGCACACCCTTCGCCATCCGGCGTAACTCCCAGGGACTACGGCACACCCCGCGCTTTCCGGCGTAACTCCCAGGAGCTACAGCTCCACCCTCACCACCCGGCGTAACCCCCACGACCTACGACCACGGCACCACCCCCGCCACCCCGTGGACGCACCCGGCACACCCCCGCCGGGCCGCCGGAATCCCGGAGCGGACGACACCGCTCCCGCCCCGTCGACAACCGAAATGCCGCCCCAGGGAACACGCCGTAGCGTCGGTCGTATGAAGGTCAAAGGCGCCATCCTGCTGGGGCTGGCCCTGGCGGTTCTGGTCATCCTCCCGGCGACCGCCCCGCCCGCCCGCACGGCGACGACGGCCACGAGCCTGACGACGATCGCGGCGGCCCTCAGGCAGAGCCCGGTGTACGTGGACCCGGCGGCCCGCGACCAGCTCTCCGACCAGGACGAACGCGCCCTGGCGGACCGGATCGAGGACGCGGACAAGCCCCTGTTCGTCGTGGTGCTCCCGGCCGGCTATCCGACCGCGTCCCTGTTCCAGAACCTCCGCACGGCCACCGGGATCACGGGTCTGTACGCGATCCGCCTGGGCACGAGGTTCGACGCCAGGGCGGACTCCCGGGTCCTGCCGAAAACGGCGGTCGCCAACCTCGTACAGAGCGTGCGCGCGACGACCACGACCGGCACCCAGCTCACCGACTTCACGACCCGCGCCCTCACGAACATGAGGGGCAAGGCCCCTACGACCTGGGGTTCCCCGGACGGCACCGGCGTCTCGACGACCGCGCTGGTCACGGCGGGCGGCGTCCTCGCGGCGGCCGGCGCGGGCGCGTACGTCCTCGTACGCCGCACCAGGCGCCGCAAGGCGGCGGAACAGCGAGCCGCCCTGGACCGCCTGCGCGTCGTCGTGGACGAGGACATCACGGCCTTCGGCGAGGAACTCGACCGCCTCGACTTCCACCCGGCGGAGCGGGGCGCGGACGACGCGATGCGCGCCGACTACGAGCGCGCGCTGGACGCGTACGACACGGCGAAGTCGGCGATGGCGGCGGCGACGCGACCGGACGACGTCCGGGGCGTCACCCAGGCCCTGGAGGACGGCCGCTTCTCGCTGGCGCAGCTGGCCGCCCGCCGGGAGGGCCGCCCCCTCCCGGAACGCCGCCCGCCGTGCTTCTTCGACCCCCGCCACGGCCCGTCCGTCGCTGACGCCACCTGGACCCCACGGGGCGGCAGCCCCCGTGAGGTCCCGGTCTGCGCGGCGGACCGAACCCGTCTGGCGGACGGCCGCGACCCGGTGATCCGCGAGGTGGACAGCGACTACGGCCGTCGCCCGTACTGGGAGGCGGGCCCGGCGTACGGCCCCTGGGCGGGCGGCTACTTCGGCGGCGGCCTGCTTCCGGGTCTGCTGGTCGGCACGATGCTGGGCAGCCTGATGACGACCCCGTCGTACGCTTCGGACTTCGGTGGCTCGGGCCAACAGGGTTATGAAGGCGGTGACTTGTCCGGCGCGGACTTCAACCCCGGTGACTTCGGGGGCGGGTTCGGGGACGGCGGCGGGGGAGGGGACTTCGGCGGCGACTTCTGAGGCTCAACGGGACGGACCCGGCGCCGAGTTGCGGCACCGGGTCCGTACGACGACGGCGGGGCGGACGTCAGAGGGTCCGGGCCGCTGCCGCGATCGCGGAGGCGAAGGTCGAGACCTCGCTGTAGACGCCGGGCGCGTTCGGCTGGGCGCAGCCGTCGCCCCAGCTGACGATGCCGACCTGGATCCAGGCGTTGTTGGCGTCGCGGCGGAACATGGGGCCACCGGAGTCGCCCTGGCAGGTGTCGACACCGCCCGAGGCGTACCCGGCGCAGATCTCCTCGCTGGGGACGAGGCCGCTGTAGAGACCGCCGTACGCGCGGCAGGTCGCGTCGGAGATGAACGGCACGGTGGCCTTCAGCATGTAGCGCTGCTGCGCACCGCCCTCGACGGCCGCACCCCACCCGGCGACGGTGAACGTGCCCGTGTTGAACGTCGTGTTGGTGGCGATCGGCAGCGTCGCGAGGCCGGTGATCGGGGACGCGAGCTTGATCAGTGCCCAGTCCTTGCCGGTGCCGTTGTAGCCGGGCGCGCGGTAGACGTACGTCGAACGGACCTGCTGGCGGCCGGTGGTGGACTGGAGGTCCACGACACCCGCGGTCGCCGTGATGCTCGTGTTCGCGCCGGTGCCGTTCACGCAGTGCGCGGCGGTCAGCACGATCTGGGACGTGTACAGGGCGCCGCCGCAGCCCATGGAGAGGCGGACCATGAACGGGAACTCGCCCTGCGCGGCACGGGTTCCACCGACGACCGGCGCGGGGGCGGCGGTGGCCGTGGAGAGGGGCTGGAGGCTGACGACCGCGAGGGTGACGGCTGCGGCGGCCATACATCTCTTCGCGAGCGTGAGGAGCTTCTTCACCGTTGTTGTTGCCTTCCGTGAGGGGGGTATGGAGCTAGACGGACCTGCAACGGGTACCGATCCTGACGTGCCCATGCCAAATTGAGATGCCATGGGGAGTTCAACGGGTCGTCATGGGCGAGTCAGGATCTTCGGAGGATTATGAGAAAGCGGTAAAGGGTTGTGCAAGGGGTGTATTCAGGCCGGGCAGGGGAGTGATTCCGGCCAGGGGTGCCGGTGAGGATCACGAACCGCCCGCCAACTTCCGTACTTCGGCGGCCTGTTCGGACATCCCGCCCCGCTCGTAGGCGTCGGCGGCGGCCCCGAACGCGACCCGGGCCTCACCCTTGCGCCGCACTTTGCGCAGGGAGATGCCGAGGTTGAAGCCGGCGTCACCGACGACGCTCCACTCCTCGAACTTCGTGCCGAACTCGATCGCGGAACGGGCGGCGTCGATGGCCTCGTGGTACCGCTTCAGGTTGGTCAGGGCAGCGCTGAGCCCCAACCAGGCGACGCCCGCCTGGTGTTCGTCGCCGAGCAACTCGCTCCACTCAAGGGAACGGGTGAACGCCTGGACCGCCTCGACGCGTCGCCCCGACTCCCGGAGGATCAGCCCGATGAGCCCCCACGAGCCCGCTTTGCCACGCCAGTCGTTGAGTTCGGTGCTGATCCGCAGGGAACGCATGGCATGGGGCAACGCCTCGTCGGGCCGCCCCAGACTCCGCAGGGTCTGCGCCATGTTGTAGAGCGGTTCCGCCAACTGGTGCCGCATACCCAGCTCTTCGAATTCGGCGACGGCCAAGGAGAGTGTCTCGTACGCCTCTTCGGGCCGCCCGCAGTCACCGAGGGTCGCGGCGAGCTGGGCCCGCGCGAGGGCGGCGTACGACGGGTCGTCCAGCGCGAGGGTGTCCGCCAGTGCCCGCTCGCGCGCGTCGAGCGCTTCGTCGAGCCGCCCGAGCCGCAGCAGCGCCACCGCGATGCCGCTCCGCGCGTAGTACCGGCCTTCCAGGTTGCCGACGCGGTCACACAGCTCCAGCTCCTCCCGACAGGCGTCGAGCCCCTCCCCGAACCTGCGCAGATGGATCAGCGCGGTGCTGAGGGCGCCGAGCGCGACCGTCTCGTCGTAGCCGGCGCCGAGCCGGCGAGCGGTGTCGCGGGAGATCGTCGCCACGTCGAGCATGTCGTCGAAGGCGTGCCGGTTGCGCAGGTGATGAACGAGTGCGAGAGCCGTCTTCAGCGCGAGGACGGCCGTCTGCCGATCCTCGCTCCCGCACCACCGGACCGCGTTCAGCATCCCGAGCCGCTCGGTCTCGAACCAGCTCAGCGCCTCCTCGGGCCCGCCCGGGAACAGCTCCTGCGGCTGATCCGGCTTAGGGCGTCCGCCAGTAGGTCATCGGATCCGTGGGCTTCGAGGGCGGGTGCTCCAGCGGTAAAGGGTCCAGGCGCGTCGGACCAGGCAGCGGACCGTGATGACGGTGGCGGCCAGGGCGAGGAAGAACTCGACGGCCGCTCTC
The DNA here is from genome assembly GCF_055409605.1 of Streptomyces saintjeani. Taxonomy (NCBI): domain Bacteria; kingdom Bacillati; phylum Actinomycetota; class Actinomycetes; order Kitasatosporales; family Streptomycetaceae; genus Streptomyces; species Streptomyces saintjeani. Next base: position 6,724,385 of record NZ_CP189624.1, read on the forward strand.
CGGCGTTCGGTGCAGCGCCGGAGCTTGCCGAAGTTGTTCATCCAGGAGTTCGTGCGCTCGACGACCCACCGGCCGCCGGTCTGGATCGGGGTCTTCGCGCCGCGTGGGGCGATGCGGGCGTCGATCCTCCGGTCGGCCAGGTCGTCGTGGACGATCCGGTAGTCGTAGCCGGCGTCCAAGGCGAGACGTGGATGCCCCGGCAGCGGTCCGAGGGCCTGTCCGAGGGCGGTGAAGCGGTCGAGGGTGGCGGGCAGCAGGGTGTGGTCGCCGGTGTTGGCCGGTGCCGGCCCGGTGACCAGGGGTATGCCGGTGCCGTCGGTCAACTGCGAGCGTTTCAGCCCGAGTTTGGCACGGTCGACCGGGCTCTTCCCGGCGCATTCACCGCCGGAGGGCGCCTTGGTGATGCAGCCGTCGGCGCTCAGGCGGTCGAGTTCGAGGCCGATCATGCGGTCGTAGGCGGCGAGCGCGAGCAGCCGCAGGCTCTCCATCACGCCGTCGGAGATCCACTCGTCGCGGCGTCGGCGCAAGGTGGTGGCCGAGCAGTGCTCGTCGGCGGCTCGTTCGTATCCGCAGCCGAAGACCAGGACCTGCACCAGCCGGTCGAAGACGACGGCGTCGCTGATCCGAGGATTGTGACAGCCCAGCGGGTGCCGGTCCTCGCGCACGGGCAGGAGCGCGAGGAACTGGTCACGGATCGGGTCGAGAATGCATGATGGGACGGCAGGCACGGATCCCCCGGTGATCATGAAGCGTAGAGAACTCCATGATCGGGTGAACCGTGCCTGCCCTGCTGCCAGCACCTACCGGCGGACGCCCTTAGTGATCACCTCGTAGGCCACCGTCAGCCGGGCGTAGTACATGACCTGGAGCTGCATCCGAGCCTGGCTGGCCTCCTCCTCCGTAACCAGAGCCCCCGCATACGCCTGCACAAGGTCATGCATCTGCCACCCACCACCCGGCAACGCACTGATCAGTGACGCAGCCACCAACTCATCCGCAGCCACCCTCCACCCCTCAGCCGCCACCCCACCCATCATCTGCCCCGAAACGGAATCGAAGTACTTCCCCGGCGCCACCCCCAACCCCCGGAAAACCCGAGCCGTTTCCTCCCCCAGCCTCCGGTACATCGCATCAAGAACCGGCCGCAACACCAGCGACTTCCCGTACTGATCCACCCCATCCGCAGCCAACCCCCCCACCCGATCCCCCTCCAACTCCGCCACCAACTCCCGCACCCCCAACCCTCGCCGCTTCCGCAACAACGCCGCGACAATCACCAACGCCAACGGCAACCCCCCACACACCTCCACCAACTCCCGCACCCCGTCCCCGAGTCGAGGATCACCAGGCAACGCCCGTTCGATCAACTCCCGCCCCGCGTCCCCCGACAACGCCTCCACCTCGACGGACCGCACAGGAAACGACCCCAGCGCATCCCGGGACGTCACCAGCACCCGATGCCCGGCCCCCTCCCCGGGCAGCAACGGCACCACCTGCTCACCCCCGCCCGCATTGTCGAGAACCACCAACATCGCCTCCCGGGAAGCCAGTTCGCTCCGGTACCGGGCGACCTCCCCTTCCCGCACCCCCAGCGCCCACAACAACGACGACACAGCCTGCTCCGCACTCACCGGAACCTCGTCGTACCCCCGCAGATCGACGAACAGCACACCCCCCGGAAACATCCCCCGCTCCCGGGCCTCATGCGCCACGGCGACGGCCAGCGCGGTCTTCCCCACCCCCGCCAACCCGGACACGCAGACGACCCGATCCGCCGCCAACGCCTCCAGCGCAGCGGCGACTTCGTCCTCCCGCCCGGTGAACCCCGCAGGCGCGCCCGGCAGCATCGACACCGCCCCCGCCGCACCGCCACCCCTCTCGACCTTCCCGTACACCGGCCCGTAGAAAGTCCCGCCGCGAAAATCGATGTGATCCCCGTTCATGCCCCCATGGTGCCGCTAATTCACTTGACCCCACTGCCCCGGAACACGGCACAGTGGCGCGACACCACACCCCCTCCGGAACGGCGAAGCCCCATGCACATCCGCCCCACCACCGACGAGGACCGCGACGTCTTCGTCACCACCCTGTTCACCGCGTTCGGCCTCGCCCCCGACACCCCGGCGGAGGACGGCGGGGGAGTCTGGTGGGCGGCGGCGGAGATGGACCGCAACCTGTTCGCGGAGACCGAGGACGGCACGCCGGTCGGCACGGCAGGCTCGTACACCTTCGAACTCACCCTCCCCGGCGAGCGGTTGATCTCCGCCCCCGGCGTCACGGCGGTCGGCGTCCTGCCCACGCACCGCCGCCGGGGCGCCCTCACGGCGATGATGCGCCACCAGCTCAACGACCTCCGCGCACAAGGCGAGTCCCTGGCCGTCCTCCTCGCCTCGGAGGCGCTGATCTACCGCCGGTTCGGCTACGGCCCGGCGACGTACACCCAACGCCTCACGGTTCCGAGCCACAGGGCGGCCCTCATCGAGACGCCGGAGACCCCCGGCACGGTCGAGGTCCTGCACCGCGAGGCCGCCGTGGAGATCATGGAACAGGTGTACGACGCCTACCGCCGCACCCAGCCCGGCGCCCTCTCCCGCCCCCACCGCTGGTGGGCGAAGCGCGCGGGCCAGCCCCCGATCGCCCCGGCCCACCGCTACATCGCCGTACACCGCGACGCGAACGGCGTCCCGGACGGGTACGCGAGCTACTCGAAGGACGGCTCCACGCTGACCGTCGACGAGACGATCGCCGGGGACGACGCGGTGTTCACGGCGCTCGCCAGGTACGTACTCGAACACGACCTCACCGAGCAGACCGTGTTCAAGCAGTTCCCGCCGGAACACCCCCTGCGCTGGCAGTTCGTGGACCTCCGGGGCCCCGAACTCGGCGGCCACATGGACTGGTTGTGGGTCCGCCTGCTGGACATCCCGCGCGCCCTGGCCGCCCGGAGCTGGTTCACGGACGGCGAGCTGGTCCTCGACGTCGAGGACCGGTTCCTCGGCGAAGGGGAGCACGACCGCTACCTGCTGACCGTCACCGACGGCGAGGCGGAGTGCGTACGGACCGACCGGGAGCCCGATCTCTCCCTGGATGTCAGCGACTTGGGCTCGATCTACCTGGGCGGAACCACGCCGACGACCCTCATCCGAGCCGGCCGCATCCGCGCCCACCACCCGGACGCGGCGTCACGGGCCGACGCCCTGTTCCGCGCCGAACGCCCCCCGCACTGCCTGCACTGGTTCTGACCCCCTTTGTTCTAGCCCCCCTTGGCGAACTCGATCAGCTTCTCGAAGTCGATCGACCCGGGATCGCCATGGGTGTTGTGACAGAGCAGCCCGTCGGCGACGTACGTCCGCGTACTGGTCGACAGCGACGCGATGGGCTGCTCGCCGACGTACTCGACGGCGAGTACGGCCGTGCCGTCGCCGCCCACGATGCTCCCCTCCCAGCCGGCCTCGGGGCGGACCCGGAGGATGCGGTGGCGGAACGGGTCGAGTTCCTTGCTGGGGACCCAGGAGAGGGCGCCGTTCTCGCGGACCAGCCAGGGGTGGTCGTACGTAGCGGTGATCTCGCCGTCGGCCGTGGTGATCCGGCAACTCCCCTTCATGCCGGGCTCGTTGCGGGTGACCGTGCCGGTCCGGTAGCGGCGCTCGGCCCCGTCCTCGTCGAACGACACGATCCCGTCGCCCACCCGGAGGTCGCCGGCGCGCTGCCACGTGAGGTCGGCGCGCAGGACCGGGGTGTCGGGGTGGACGCAGTTCTCGGGTACGTGCATGTGGCCGCAGACCCCCCGGAAGCCGTTCCAGCGGTCGTAACTCATGCGCTGGCCCGACCTGTTGCCGGCGGAGGCGGGGTACGAGGGCCACAGCGAGGGGCCCTTGAGGGGGACGCCGTGATGGTCGTGCATCCAGGTGAGGAAGCGGGCGACCTCGCGCAACGCCCACTCCGGGGCCTGCGGCCAGTAGACGTGCGGGGTGTTGTTCGCCTTCCACTTGCCGTGGATATCGGGATCGCAGGTGCCGATCAGCTCCACCTGACACACGTTCAGCGTGTTCGTCCGGACCCCGCCGGGGGCGTTGACCAGGGCGCGGGAGGAGACGTCGATCTGGAAGTGCTGGTACCAGCGGAGCTTCTGCGCGGCGAGGTCGGGGAGCGCGGTGAGGTTGGGGGCGACGGCGCCCCCCTGGTAGTCGGGGAGGTTGCGGCCCTCCGTCGTATGGAGCACGACGACGTTGACCTCCATCCGGTCGCCGCCGTACTTCGTCTGGTACCAGTGACCGCGGTCCGCGCCGGGGTAGTTCTGCGGACCTGACATCGTGCTCAAAGTGCCTCCCGGGACGTGTGTCCGAGCCTGGGTGATACCCGGAAAGCGTCCCAAGAGTCCTTATTTGCGTAGATTGTCGGTAATCGACAGAAACTGCCCCGGCGGGCCGTCGAAGTGACCGGCTCTCAGCTCTTCCTGATCGCCGAGATGTCGAAGGTGAGCTTGATCTTGTCGGACACCAGGACGCCGCCGGTCTCCAGCGCCGCGTTCCAGGTGATGCCCCACTCCGAGCGCAGGAGCTCCGCCCTGCCCTCGAACCCGACGCGCTCGTTGCCGAACGGGTCCTTCGCGGCGCCGTTGAACTCCAGGTCGATGTCGATCGGCTTCGTCGTGCCGAGGATCGTGAGATCGCCGGTGATGCGGTAGTCGTCCCCGCCGAGCGACTCCGCCTTGGTCGAGCGGAACGTCATCGTCGGGAACTCGTCCGTCTTGAAGAAGTCCGCGCTCTTCAGGTGCCCGTCGCGGTCCGCGGAGCCCGTGTCGATGCTGGCCATCACGATGTCGAGGGACGCCGTGGACGCGGACGGGTCCGAGCCGTCCAGGTGCAGCTCGCCGCTGAACTCGTCGAACTTGCCCTTCACGTTCGTCACCATCGCGTGCCGCGCGGTGAAGCCGAGCGTCGAGTGGGCCGGGTCGACGGTGTAGTCGCCGGTGAGGGCGGCGAGGTCGGCGCTCGCCACCGGTGCCTCGGAGCCGTCGTCGCTCTTGCGGCCGAAGATCCCCATCATGTCCTCCATTCAACTTCCTTACCGTGTTGAGAAAGCTACTCTCCGTCGCCGAAGATCGCCTCCAGAGGGGCTGTAGGGTTCACCGTGTCCCCCTTGCGTGTGATGTGAGTCTCGCGCCGTTCCTTGTAGGGCCCCCACAATGCGCGACCCCCCTGAGCAGTCGGAAGACGTGCACCCGCCTCGGCTTCTGTTCAGGGGTACCAGGAAAACGGGCCGGAGACTGTACGGAGTCGACGTCTCGCAATCCTCGGCCCGCTTCGTAAGGTCGCTACATGACCGTTTTGGAAGAAGCGACGGACGGCCCCGCCGACGCGCGAGGCCGCGTGGCCGAGCTGCACGAGATCCGTTCGAGCGCGATCGCCGGTCCGAGCGAGAAGGCGACCGAGGCGCAGCACGCCAAGGGCAAGCTGACCGCCCGCGAGCGCATCGAGCTGCTCCTCGACCCCGGTTCCTTCCAGGAGGTCGAGCAGCTCCGCCGCCACCGCGCGGTCGGCTTCGGCCTGGAGGCCAAGAAGCCCTACACCGACGGCGTCATCACCGGCTGGGGCACCGTCGAGGGCCGTACGGTCTTCGTGTACGCCCACGACTTCCGCATCTTCGGCGGCGCCCTCGGCGAGGCCCACGCCACGAAGATCCACAAGATCATGGACATGGCCATCGCGGCCGGCGCGCCCCTCGTCTCCCTGAACGACGGCGCCGGCGCCCGCATCCAGGAGGGCGTCTCCGCCCTCGCCGGGTACGGCGGCATCTTCCAGCGCAACACCAAGGCGTCCGGCGTCATCCCGCAGATCTCCGTCATGCTCGGCCCCTGCGCGGGCGGCGCGGCCTACTCCCCGGCGCTCACCGACTTCGTCTTCATGGTCCGCGAGACCTCGCAGATGTTCATCACCGGACCCGACGTCGTCAAGGCGGTCACCGGCGAGGAGATCACCCAGAACGGCCTCGGCGGCGCCGACGTCCACGCGGAGACCTCCGGCGTCTGCCACTTCGCGTACGACGACGAGGAGACCTGCATCGCGGAGGTCCGCTACCTCCTGTCGCTGCTCCCGCAGAACAACCGCGAGAACCCGCCGCACACCGAGTCCACGGACCCGGCCGACCGCCGCAGCGACGTCCTCCTCGACCTCGTCCCCGCCGACGGCAACCGGCCGTACGACATGACCAAGGTCATCGAGGAGATCGTCGACGACGGCGACTACGTCGAGGTCCACGAGCGGTGGGCCCGCAACATCATCTGTGCCCTCGCCCGCCTCGGCGGCCAGGTCGTCGGCATCGTCGCCAACCAGCCGCAGACCCTCGCCGGTGTCCTCGACATCGAGGCGTCCGAAAAAGCTGCGCGGTTCGTGCAGATGTGTGACGCTTTCAATATCCCGATCGTCACCTTCCTGGACGTCCCCGGGTTCCTCCCCGGCGTCGACCAGGAACACGGCGGCATCATCCGCCACGGCGCGAAGCTGCTGTACGCGTACTGCAACGCCACGGTCCCCCGGATCTCCCTCATCCTGCGCAAGGCATACGGCGGCGCCTACATCGTCATGGACAGCCAGTCCATCGGTGCGGACCTCACGTACGCCTGGCCCACGAACGAGATCGCCGTGATGGGCGCGGAGGGCGCGGCCAACGTCATCTTCCGCCGCCAGATCGCCGGCGCCGAGGACCCCGAGGCGATGCGCGCGCGCATGGTCAAGGAGTACAAGGCCGAGCTGATGCACCCGTACTACGCGGCGGAGCGGGGCCTGGTGGACGACGTGATCGACCCCGCGGAGACCCGCGAGGTCCTGATCAAGTCCCTCCAGATGCTCCACTCCAAGCACGCCGACCTGCCGTCCCGCAAACACGGCAACCCCCCGCAGTAACCCTGCGGAAACCTCTCTCACGGAGACTCATTCTTATGAACCCCCCAGACATCCGCGTCGAAAAGGGCAACGCCGAGCCGGAGGAAGTCGCGGCGATCACGGCGATCCTCCTGGCGAGAGCGGCCTCCCGCCCCGCCGAGACCCCGTCCCACCGAGGCCGGGTGAAGGCCGGCTGGCGCCGCTTGGAGCGCGAGAACGGCTTCCGGGCACCGCACAGCTGGCGGTGAGTTGAGCTTCGACAGCCTCGTCTTCCTATGGGGAGGGCGGGGCTGTCAGAGGTATCTGACCTGGACGCCGGGGATGTCGGTGGGACGCGGTGTGCCTCGGCTGACGGTGACAACCAGGCGAGGCTGTCCGGGACTTCGGGCCAGGGTATGCAAGGCGAGGGGTGTGTCGTCGTGTGTCCGGTAGGCGGTCAAGAAGAGCTGGCGCAGTTGAGGTAGCCCACCGATGGGCGAGAGATCGACGGGCAGTCGGCAGCGGAAGAGTTCGAGTTCCGTGAGTGTCGGGCTCGTGGCGAGGGCGGGCAGCCAATGTTCGAGGTCGAAGCGTTGTAGGTGCAGATGTGTCAGCCTGGACAAGTCCGCGAGGCTGTCCAACCCGTGTGGGGCACCCACTCCTTCGAGCAGGAGACGTTCCAACCGGCTCCGCTCGGTCAGGAGACCGAGGTCGGAGTCCCGATCGATTTTGCCAAGCCCCAGACGAGTCAGCCCCTCGGGCAGCGGAATGTCCTCCAGAGCAGGGAGTGAGTGCCATTCCTCCAGCTGAAGGGTGGTCAGGCCGGTCAGTCCGCGCAGTGGTTCCACGTCGACCAGTGGTCTGTCGTAGCACCAGAGACCCAGGTGAGTGAGTTCCGTGCGGTCCCGCAGGGGAGAAAGGTCGTTGTCCCCCCTCAGGGACGTGATCCAGAGTGTTTCGAGCGCGGCGGGGAGGTCCAAGGTGACTTGCAAACCCTCCGTGAAGGCGTACTGGATCCAGATGCGTCGGGCTTGCGGAAGCCGAGCCAACACTGGCCACTGCGCCGGGTGCTGAAGTTTCAGCGGGTCTCTGTCCAGCCGTAGCCGCGTGAGTACGCGATCCGCGTACTCCTCCGGGTCGAAGTACTCCCAGACGTCGACCAAATCCTCGTGGACGCCGCTCTCGACGTACCCCGCCAGCTTCTCCAACGCCCCCGCACCCCCCACCAACGCCGCAGCCCGAACCGTCTGCCGAGCAGCCTTCCGCGTCAACCCCTCCAACGTCTCCGGCAGATGAGCCACCAACGCTGGCCCCACCCCCGCCAACGACACCGCCTCCGACTCCCGCCGAGGCGGCAACAGCGCCCCCACCGCAGCGTCCAGCCTCCCCGCCACCTCCTCCGGCACCGTACTCATCGTCTCCAGGCAGGACGCCGCGAGCAGCCGGAGTCGCCGCCGATGCCGGGGCTCCTGGTCCGCGCGGTCGAGGACGCCGCCGATCAACTCCCGCCGCTGAGCCAGGTTCCCGTGCCCGGCCGCCATCACGATCGTCTCCCGCCACAGGTCGAGATGCGCACGCCCGACCAGGTTCCCCATGTTGTCCTCGTCGGCCGCGTCCTGAGCCGCGAGGTACTCCTGGAACGTCCGGTGCAGGAAGTCCACCCGCCCCTCGACGGGAGACCGCAACACCCCGGACCGCGCGACCAGTTGATCGAGCACGGCACCCCCCGACTCCCCGTCCAGATGCCGCATCGAGGACAGCCGCGAGGCCACGTACCGAACCGCCTGCTCCACCCCGATCTCCGTACGGTTGTTGTCGGACAGCCGCCAGGCGAGATTCCGCAGCACACACAGCTTGTCCGGCAACCCGAGCGGCGAGGCGAGAGCACTGGGCACCCGCCGGTCCGCGTCCCGCCGCTGGACGAGCGTCTCCAGGGCGATGGCGTACAACTCCATCCGGTCACGGGGAAGCTGGTCCCCCTTCACCAGGTGCAGCGCACAGATCAGCGCGGCGAGCAGCGGGTTCGCGGCGAGGGAGCGCAGATGCGGCCGGTCCCGCAGGCTCGCCAGCAACGCCCGTTCGTACGACGGCAGTTCCTCCACCGGACACGGCAACTCGTCCCCCTGCTCCCGCACAGCCCGATGCCACTGCCGCACGAACGCCGTGAGGTCGGCCGGCGCCATCCGGTCGAGCTGGAGGGAGACGAACCCCTCCGCGCGCAGCCAGTCCGTGCGGGCGGCGGAGGGCCGTGACGTGACGATGGCCCGGACGTCGGGATAGGCGAGGAGCAGCCCGCGCAGCCACTCGCGCACGGACCGGCGTTCGTCGGCGAGGAGTTCGTCCACCCCGTCGACGAGGAGCAGCACCCGGCCGTCCCGCAGCGCACGGTCCACCCAGCCCTTGGGGATGTGCCCGGTGAGGGGACCGGCGACGCCGTCCAGCAATGCTTCGGGCGCGGGGAGCGGCCGGCCCGCATAGCGGCGCAGCTTGACCAGGACGGGGACCAGCCCGTTCCAGCCGTCGAGGGCGCCGGTGAAGCCGCCCCTCGCCGCCATGACCGCCAGCCACTGCATCAGGGTCGTCTTCCTGGACCCCGCCTCGCCGCGCAGCAGCACCCGGGAGGAGCCGGCGAGGGCGTTCTCCACCCGCATCCCGGTGCTCTCGGACTCCTGCCAGTCCCGCAGCCCGTACCGGGGGAGCGGACGGGGGCGCGCGCCGTCGTCCCCGGAGGCGCGCAGGCTGACGTACGCCACCGACAGCTTCGTACGCGGCGGCTGCCGCGAGGTCACCTGGAACAGCTCCACCTCGTCCAGCGACCGGCTCACCAGCCCCAGGTACTCCCGCAGGAACCCCGCGTCCGCGTCCGACCCCTCCGGCGCGTACAGCGACCGCACCGGCAACCGCTCCAGCACGCGCGCCAGTTCGGCCCCGAGCGACGTCGTACGGGTCAGGAGTTCGCCCACCGCGCGCTCGGTGAAGACCGGCAGCCGCCGCAGGATCCGTACGTAGCAGTCGCAAGCCTCGGCGAACAGCGTGTCGTAGTAGCGTTCGGCGGCCTCGCCCAGTCCGGCCGGGCGCGGCACCTCCCGCCGGATCCGCCGTTCCAGCTCCACGGGGTCCGCGTCGGACTCGAACACCGACGCGTCGGAGAGGTCGGCCCGGGTGAAGGCGTCCGTCACGGCCCGCACCGCCGCGAGGCGCTCGTTCTCCGCGAGCCCCGCGAACTCGTGGGCCAGCAACGGCTCCACACGGGCCGCGACCGCGTCCGCGATCTCCTCGAACTGCCGCTCCACACTCCGCCGGGCCCGCAGCCCGGGCACCCGGAGCCGGATCAACTCGCCCATCCCGGCCCGGCGTTCCTGCTCGGAGCGGCGCCCGCCGAGCCACAGCCGTACCGCGCTCGTCGCGACGGTCTGCCCGAGCCGCACGGCGGCCAGCTCCACGCTCATGCCCTACCCCCTGGGCCCGAGTGTGGCAGGGGAGCATGCCGAAGGGGCCCTTTCCGGCAGAACAGAACGGAAAGGGCCCCTCGGGAAGTCTGCTACCGCAGGCGGGCCATCAGCGCGTGCTCGACCAGCGTGATCAGTGCCGACTTGGCGTCGGCCCGGTGCCGCGCGTCGGTCGTGATGATCGGGGTGTCCGGGCCGATCTGGAGCGCCTCGCGGACCTCGTCCGGCGAGTACGGCTGGCTTCCGTCGAAGCCGTTCAGCGCGATGACGAACGGCAGCCCGCTGTTCTCGAAGTAGTCGACGGCCGGGAAGCAGTCGGCGAGGCGCCGGGTGTCGACGAGGACGATCGCGCCGATCGCGCCGCGCACCAGGTCGTCCCACATGAACCAGAACCGGTCCTGGCCCGGCGTACCGAACAGGTACAGGATCAGGTCCTGGTCCAGCGTGATACGACCGAAGTCCATGGCGACGGTCGTCGTCGTCTTGTCCCCCGTGTGGGTGAGGTCGTCGATGCCCGCGGAAGCGGACGTCATCACGGCCTCGGTACGCAGCGGATTGATCTCCGAGACAGCACCAACGAACGTGGTCTTGCCCACGCCGAAGCCGCCCGCCACCACGATCTTCGCGGACGTGGTGGAGCGGGAAGGCCCTCCGCTAGAGCTTGCGAAGTCCACTGAGCACCCTTTCGAGCAAAGTCACGTCTGGCTGGCCTCCGGCGTTCTCGTCGCCGCCGGGCTGATGAATGGCGACCAGGCCCGCCTCCGCCAAGTCGGCGACGAGAATCCTGGCCACGCCGAGAGGGATGGTCAGCAGCGCCGAGATCTCGGCCACCGACTTGATCTCACGGCACAGGTTGCAGATCCGCTGATGCTCGGGCAGTTGCCCCTGCATCTGGTGCGGCTGTGCGGTGGTGTGCACCAGCGCCTCGATGGCGAGCTGGTAGCGCGGGCGCGTCCGGCCGCCGGTCATGGCGTACGGACGCACCAGGGGGTTGTGCGTGGAGCCGGCGGGCGACGGCTCGGGCGTGCGGCGCTGCGGCGGCTGCACCGGCTGGATGCGCGGCGCGGCCGGCGGCTGCTGGTCGTACGGGGACGGGCCGGGTCCCTGCGGGGCGTACGGCTGCCGTGGCTGGCTCGGTGCGGAGGGGAAGTTGTAGCGGTTCGGGTTCGGTGCGTTCTCGCCGTGGCCAGGGCCGTACGACCAATCGCCCGGATGGGAACCGCCTGGTGGTGTTGCCACTTTCTCTCCTCCTCCGACTGTGCCGCGTCCCGAAACCCTACGGCCTCGGGACGCCAAAACGCACCGTCCGTCTGCTAGTTGAGCAGGCTCCCCTGGAGCTCCGCACGAAGATCGGGCGTCAGGACCGAACCGGCACGGTCCACCAGAAGTGCCATCTCGTACCCGATGAGGCCGATGTCCGCCTCCGGGTGGGCGAGAACGGCGAGGGAGGAGCCGTCGGATACGGACATGATGAAGAGGAATCCCCGCTCCATCTCCACAACCGTCTGATTCACGGCACCTCCCTCGAAGATCCGGGAGGCGCCTGCCGTCAGGGACGTCAGACCGGAGGCGACGGCCGCGAGCTGGTCGGCGCGGTCGCGGGGGAAGCCTTCGGACATCGCCAGAAGGAGTCCGTCGGCGGAGACCACCACGGTGTGGGACACCCCCGGGGTGTTGTCCACGAAGTTGGTGATCAACCAGTTCAGGTTCTGTGCCGCCTGGCTCATCGGGCTCACACTAACGCTCCTGGTTGTAGGTGCTGTCAGAACCGAAGCCCTGACCGTTCGTTTCACTGCCTGCGGTGCGCCCGCGCTGGACCCCTCGACGCAGGTTGCTCAACCTGCCTCGGATGTCCTCCGGGGCGCGGGAGATCTGGGGACCCCCCTGTTGGGTGCTCTCCGCGGCACCCTCGACCAGGTTGGCCTTGGGGACCCGCCGAGGCAGACCGGAGGAGGTGACCCCGCCGGCCTTCGGCTTGCGCAACTGCGAAGCCTGCTGCCAGCGTTCGTCGTTCGCGGAACGCCAGGAGCCGTCGTCGCCGTTGTCGGACGCCGTCGCCGGGACCGGCGCCTCCTGCTGCGCACCGCCGTCGGCACCGCCACCGCCGACACCCCCCGGCAGCCCGCCGCCGTTCGCCGCCGCGCCGCGGCGCGGAAGCCCGGCGTCGGTCAGCGAGGGGGCGGCGGCGGAGGGGGCCGGACCCGGACGCCCGAAGCCTACGGGCTCCGCCTCGGCCGCGTCAGCGACCTGCGCGGATTCCGCTTCGGGAGCGTACTGGTCCGGGTAGCCGTTGCGGTAGTCGCCCTGCTGCGGCCAGTCGTCCTGGTAGGAGGGCTGCTCGAAGGACGGGTACCCGTTCGACGCGCCGGCCCCGTTGTCCTGCGCGCCCGGCTCCGGGTAACCCCCGCCCCCGTTCGGAGAAGCCTGCGGCGTGAAGTACGGCTCGTCGTACGTCGGCTGCTGTGCGCCCTCGTACGGCGACTGCGTCCCATAGGGGGACTGGGGAGCCTGGGGCTGCTCCACGAAGCCCGTGGCGGCCCCGTCGAAGCCGTTCTGCGGGGATTCGTAGGGCAGTTGGGGAGTCCGCTGGGGGAGATGCGGAGAATCCGTGAAGGAGTCGCCGTACAGCGGCGTCTCCTGCGTGGTCTGCGGCTGGGTGTTCTGCGGGTGCGTGTTCTGCTGACCGCCGAAGGGCGCCTCGGGCTGGGGCGCGTCCAGCGCCGCCCGCCGCTCCTCGCGCATCAGCGAACGGCCCACCGGGTCCAGGTCACGGATGTCGTCCGGGACCTCGTACCGCGTGTCGTCGAAGCCGAGTTCGGCCGCCGTACGCATCGGCTGCTGCTGCGGCAGCTGGCCGAAGCTCTCGCCGCCGGGCTTGTCGAACTGCTGCTCGGGGATGATCTGCGAGACCGTGAACTGGTCCTGGTCCGGCTGGTGTTCGCCACCGCCGCCGTGCGTGATCGCGTCCGGCAGCATGACCAGCGACGTCGTCCCCGCCTGCTCGCCCGAGGGGCGCAGCTGGACGCGGATGCCGTGCCGGTCGGACAGCCGCCCGACCACGAACAGGCCCATGCGCTGCGAGATCGCGGCGTCCACGGTCGGCGGGTTGGCCAGCTTGTGGTTGATGTCCGCGAAGTCCTCGGCGGTGAGGCCGATGCCCTTGTCGTGGATCTCGATCATCACGCGGCCGTCGGGCAGCCGCGTCGCGGTGACCCGGACCTTGGTCTGCGGGGAGGAGAACGTGGTGGCGTTCTCCAGCAGCTCGGCGAGCAGGTGCACGAGGTCGGTGACCGCGCGGCCGTGGATCTCGGCCTCCGGGACGCCCGACAGCTCGATGCGCTCGTACTGCTCCACCTCGGAGGAGGCGGCGCGCAACACGTCGACCAGTGGGACCGGCTGGTCCCAGCGGCGGCCCGGCTCCTCGCCGGCGAGGACCAGGAGGTTCTCGCCGTTGCGGCGCATACGGGTCGCGAGGTGGTCAAGACGGAAGAGGTTCTCCAGCTGGTCCGGGTCGGCCTCGTTGTTCTCCAGGTCGGTGATCAGGGTCAGCTGGCCCTCGATCAGCGACTGGTTGCGGCGCGACAGGTTGGTGAAGATCGCGTTGATGTTGCCCCGCAGCAGCGCCTGCTCGGCGGCGAGCCGCACGGCCTCGCGGTGGACCTGGTCGAAGGCGCGGGCGACCTCGCCGATCTCGTCCGTCGTGTTGATGGGGATCGGCGCGACCCGCGTGTCCACCCGGCCCGGGTCGGTACGGGAGAGCTGGTCGACCAGCATCGGCAGCCGCTGCTCGGCGATCCCGAAGGCCGCGTTGCGCAGCTGGCGCATCGAGCGGGACATCTGCCGGGCCACGGCCGAGGCGAGGATGAACGCCAGCAGCAGCGCGACGACCACCGCGGCACCCGTGATGTACGCGTCCCGCTGGGCGTTGGACGCGATGTCCGACGCCTCGTTCACCGCGGTGTCCGACAGGCCCGACTCGATCTTGCGGTACGCGTCGAACTTGAGGGTCGTCATGGCCCACCAGTTCTCGGCGGTCACCCCCTGCTCGGCGAGGGCGGCGCGCTCACTGGCGTCCGTCGACTGGATCGAGGCGATCGCGGTCAGGAACTGCACCGGGTCGGTCGGCGGCGCGACGTAGTCCGGGTTCTTGGCCTTCTGCTCCTGGATCATCGTCGCCGCGTCGGCCTGGATCTGCTTCTGGGCCGCCGTCAGCTTCGCGATGTCCTGCTCGGTGCCACCGCTCTGGTACTCCTGGGTCGCGATGTTCTCCAGGTAGGCGTACGAGGTGAGGGCGACCCGCTGCTGGGAGAGGCTCGTCTGGCTGGTGCCCGGCTTGATCAGCAGGTGCATGCCGATGGAGCGCTGGAGGGAGAGCGCGCCCTGCCCGAGTGCGAGCGCGTAGACCGTACGGCCGTAGGAGGTGATGTTGCCGGTGCCGAGCCCGAGTTCGTTGGAGAACTCCAGGAGCTTGTGCTCGACCTCGACGTACCCCTCCTCCGTCTTCACGCCGGTCAGCTTGGAGGTGTACGCGACCGCGCGGATCGTCTGGAGCTGCGGCTCGACCTTGCGGAAGCCTTCGAGGCGGCGTACGAGGTTGGCGCGCTTCGGCATGCTCTGCGCGGCGGCGTCGAACTCGTCGGACGCCTTGTCGGTGGCCTTGCGGGCGGCGACCACGGTCGGGTCGTTCTCGCCCTTGCCCTGGAGCAGGGGGGCGGCGGTGACGTCGCGCTCGACGAGGAGGGCGTTGCTGTAGGTGAGCGCCGAGCGCACCAGCTTCGCGGTGTTCTCCGCGTCCTGCGCCTCCTGCCAGGTGTCGATCGAGCCCTTCACCTGGAAGCCGCCCATCACGAGGCCGACCACCACGGGTATGAGCAGGATCGCGTTCAGCCTGGTGGGCACCCGCCAGTTGCGGGGGGAGAGCCGGCCGCCGCTCTTGGCCGGCGCGGTCTGGGGCTCCGAGCCCGGGACGGGGGCGGTCGCCGCTCCGCGCGGCGGCGGGGTGAAGTTGCCCCGGGCCTCAGGCTCGGGACTTTTCTTGCTTCGCCTCACTCGACCAACAACCTCTCGGCGGCAGTGTCTCAACGCCCAGCCAGCCATCGACTGCGTTCTCAGCTAGTTACGTCATTGACTATTGGGCAGTTCAGGCATTCCAGCATGGCGAACAGTGCTCTTCCAAACAGTGAGAAGAGCCGATTACGTGTGATGTAAAGCGCTCATAAAACGGTCATACAGAGCGAGCCCCGTCAAAAGACGGGGCCGCCATGCGCACAGCGGTACCGCACGACCGCGACGCGTGGCGGTACCACCCGATTCCTCTGCCGAAACGTTATGAACACCGAAGCCGACCGTGTCAAAGGCCACAGTCGGCTCCGGGTGAGTCTACGACAACTGCCCTACGGCAGCCTCCACTTGATCATCAGCGCAGGCGGGCCATCAGCGCGTGCTCGACCAGCGTGATCAGTGCCGACTTGGCGTCGGCCCGGTGCCGTGCGTCGGTCGTGATGATCGGGGTGTCCGGGCCGATCTGGAGCGCCTCGCGGACCTCGTCCGGCGAGTACGGCTGGCTTCCGTCGAAGCCGTTCAGCGCGATGACGAACGGCAGCCCGCTGTTCTCGAAGTAGTCGACGGCCGGGAAGCAGTCGGCGAGGCGCCGGGTGTCGACGAGGACGATCGCGCCGATCGCGCCGCGCACCAGGTCGTCCCACATGAACCAGAACCGGTCCTGGCCGGGCGTACCGAACAGGTACAGGATCAGGTCCTGGTCCAGGGTGATGCGCCCGAAGTCCATCGCCACCGTCGTGGTGGTCTTGTCCCCGGTGTGGGTCAGGTCGTCGATGCCCGCCGAGGCGGACGTCATCACGGCCTCGGTGCGCAGCGGGTTGATCTCGGAGACGGCGCCCACGAACGTGGTCTTGCCCACGCCGAAGCCACCCGCCACCACGATCTTGGCGGAGGTGGTGGCCCGACCCCCGTCAGAGCTTGCGAAGTCCACTGAGCACCCTTTCGAGCAGCGTCACGTCCGGAGCGCCACCGTTGTTCTCGTCGCCGCCCGGCTGGTGGATCGCCACCAGACCGGCCTCGGCGAGGTCCGCGACCAGAATCCGGGCCACCCCGAGCGGCATCGCCAGCAGCGCGGAGACCTCGGCCACCGACTTGACCTCACGGCACAGATGGCAGATGCGCTGGTGCTCCGGGAGCAGCCCCATGAGCGCCGCCGGATCGGCCGTCGTGCTGATCAGCGCCTCGATGGCGAGCTGGTAGCGCGGCCGGGTCCGGCCACCGGTCATCGCGTACGGACGCACCAGCGGCTGGTCACCCTCGTCCGCGTACGGGTCCGCGTACGGATCATGATGGGCGGTGGGCGGGGTCATGGATCCTCCGGGCGGGACAGGCAAGTCGGCAAGTCTCGGTCTCGTGCCGTCCCTGGTGGCCGGGTGGGGAGTATGTGCCGACCGGACGGTGATTTGGTGAGGTGGGTGGTGCCGGGGCGGTCTAGTGGAGCAGACTGCCTTGCAGTTCGGCCCGCAGATCCGGCGTGAGCACAGCGCCCGCGCGATCGACGAGCAGCGCCATCTCGTAGCCGACGAGGCCGATGTCGCACTCGGGGTGGGCGAGGACGGCGAGCGACGAGCCGTCGGAGACGGACATGAGGAAGAGGAATCCCCGCTCCATCTCCACGACCGTCTGCGCGACGCTGCCACCCTCGAAGATCCGGGAGGCGCCCGCCGTCAGCGAGGTCAGCCCGGAGGCGACCGCCGCCAGCTGATCGGCGCGGTCCCGGGGGAAGCCCTCGGACATCGCCAGCAGGAGACCGTCCGCGGAGACCACCACGGTGTGCGAGACACCCGGGGTGTTGTCCACGAAGTTGGTGATCAACCAGTTCAGATTCTGTGCCGCCTGGCTCATCTGACTCAACTATCGCTCCTGCTGGTGGGTGGGGCTCGGGAAGCTGTCTGTCTGCCCGCTCCCGGCCTGACGGCCCTGAGCGATGCCCCGACGGAGGTTGGTCAGCCGGCCGCGCACGTCGTCCGGCGCGCGCGAGACCTGCGGACCCGCCTGGTGCTGTTGCTGCTGCGCCGTGCCCGGCACGAGGTTCGCCCGGGGCACCCGGCGCGGCAGGCCGGAAGTGGTGATCCCGCCCGAGGCGGGCTGACGCACCCGCTCGGCCTGCCGGACCAGATCGTCGTTCGGAGTGGCCCGCCAGGATGACGAAGCCGCCGTCGCCGGAGCGGCGGCAGGCCGCTGCGGAGCAGCCGGGGCGGGCGCGGGGGTGGGAGCCGGCGCCGGAGCGGGTGCCTGAGCCTGCGGCTGCTGCGGCACCCCCTGCGCCTGACCGCCCTGCTGGTGGAACCAGTTCGTCTCCAGCGTGTCGTACAGCGGAGTACGACCGTCCCCCGGACCTGCCGGCGGCAGTGCCTCCGGCTCGGGCCGGACGGCGGGACGCTGAGGCGCGGCGGCGTACCCGTTGGCCCGTCCGGGCAGCGCGTGCTGACCGGCCGACGCGTCGTACCCCTGCTGCCGCGCCGGGAACTGCCCGGTGTCCTGCGGGGTGTTCGGCACGGGGTTCGTCCCGAAGACGTCCGTCCGCACGAACTGCCCACTGTTGTCGGCATTGTTGGCGTTATTGGCGGGCTCCTGCCCGGTACGCCCGAACTGGCCCCCGGCGTCGCCCGGTTGCCCCCCGCCGATGGCCGGGAACTGGCTCGTCGCCTGGAAGTCGTCCTGCGTACCCCGCCGGTCGCCCTGCGGAGCACCCAGCGCCGGGAACTGGCCCGTGTGCTGTGCGCCGTTGACGTCGGCCCGCCCGAAGTCGCCCTCGACGCGGGGTATTTCGGCGGTCGACCCGGGCCCTTCGATGCGCGGCAGCTGCGAGGTGCGCGCCACATCGGGCTCGTCGTGCCCGCGCGGCGCGTCCAGCGCCGGGGTGCGCGCGTTCTCGTCGCCCCAACTCGGCGTACGGGGCTGGGGGTTGCCGCCCGGCAGCTCGGCCCGGGCGCCACCGCGCGGCGGGAGCTGCGGCTGCCGGCCACGGCCCTGCTCGCCCTGGCCGCCACGGGAGTCCTGGCCACCGCGGGAGTCCTTGCCGCGCGGGGTCCGCGAACCGCCGCCGAACATGTCCTGGCCCTGCTGCCGGCCCGGCTGTCCCTGCGGCGGCGCGGCCTGGAGCCCGTTGAAGGAACCGGTCCCCGCCGGCGCCGGCGCCGAAGGACGCCCGCCCTGCTGCTGGCCACGCGCCGGAGCGCCGTCCCGCCCGGGCAGCGCGGTCCGCGGACCGCCCCCGAGCGCACCGCCACCCGGACCCGCACCGAACCCGGCACCCGGACCGGCACCGGAACCCGCGCCGAACGCGCCGCCCCCGCCGAAGGCACCCGCGCCGGACCCCGGACCGGCGGGCCCGGAACCGAAGCCGGCCCCCTTGCCGCCGCCCGGCGCACCCGCGCCGGCCGGACCGCCGCCGAACGCGCCGGGAGCACCCTGTCCGGGTCCGCCCTGGCGCCGCGCGGCAGCCGCACCCGCGGCGGCCTGGGCCGCCGCCGGGCCACCGGCCTGCGCACCGCCCTGACCGGGCTTCGGCTGCGGCTTCTTGCCGCCCTGCGCGACGTCGACCGGCAGCATGACCAGCGCGGTCGTCCCACCCGAGTCGGAGGGCCGCAGCTGGATACGGATGCCGTGCCGCTGGGAGAGCCGGCCGACCACGAAGAGGCCCATGCGCCGGGACACCGACACGTCCACGGTCGGCGGCGAGGCGAGCCGCTCGTTGATGGCGGCCAGGTCCTCGGGGGAGAGGCCGATACCGGTGTCGTGGATCTCGATCAGGACGCGCCCGTCGGGCAGCGCGTGACCGGTGACCTTGACCTTGGTCTGCGGGGAGGAGAATGACGTCGCGTTCTCCAGCAGCTCGGCGAGGAGGTGCACGAGGTCGTTGACGACCCGCCCGGCGACCTCGGTCGTCGGCACGGACGACAGCTCGATGCGCTCGTACTGCTCCACCTCGGAGGCGGCGGCACGCAACACGTCGACCAGCGGGACGGGCCGCGTCCAGCGCCGGCCCGGCTCCTCACCGGCGAGGACGAGGAGGTTCTCGCCGTTACGGCGCATACGGGTCGCGAGGTGGTCCAGCTTGAACAGCGAGGACAGCTGGTCCGGGTCGGCCTCGCGGGACTCCAGCTCGGAGATGAGCGAGAGCTGCCGCTGGATGAGGCCCTGCGAGCGGCGCGAGAGGTTGGTGAACATCGCGTTGACGTTCCCTCGCAGCAACGCCTGCTCGGCGGCGAGCCGTACGGCTTCGCGGTGCACGTCGTCGAAGGCCGCGGCGACCTGGCCGATCTCGTCCCGGGAGTGCACACCGACCGACTCGACGGAGGTGTCGACGTCCTGCGGGTCCGACTCGGAGAGCTGCTTGACCAGCTCGGGCAGCCGTTCCTGGGCGACCTTCGTGGCCGTCTCCTGGAGGCGGCGCAGCGAGCGGATCATCGACCGGGCGACGACGAACGCGCCGACCAGCGAGACGCCGAGCACCATCAGGATCAGCACACCCGAGATGATCGCGTCGCGCTCGGTCTCGTTGCGCAGCTCACGAGCCTTCTGCTCCATGTCGTCCAGGAGCTGCGACTCGATGTTCTTCATCTGCTGGAGCTTGGTGCCCGAGGCGTCCAGCCAGTCCTGGTACGACCGCTTGTCCTGCGACTCCAGACCGGAGTTGGAGGCGTAGGCGCGGTTCGCGTACTGGTCGGCCTCCTCGATCGTGGCGTTGCCGGACTCGATCGGCTTCAGCAGCTCCTCGGCGCCCTCGTCGCCGTAGATCGAGCGGAAGATCGCGAGCTCGGAGTCCTCGCCCTCGACCGCGGTCTCGCCGTAGTTGCGGTCGTTGTCGCTGAGATCGCCGAAGGTCTTGTTGTTCGCCGGGAGCGCGGCCGTCAGCACGGCGCGCTGGATCGACGAGTACTCCTTGGCGGAGGAGAACGCGGCGAGCGCGCGGGTGCGCTGGATCATCTCCGGGTTGGAGGTGGCCTCGGCCATGTCCTGGGAGAGGTCGACGAGCCGGGTGATCAGCCGGTGGTAGCCCTCCACCGTCTGCATCGCGTTGCCCTGCGCGGCGTACGCCGTGGAGCGCAGCTTGGCCAGGTTGCCGAGGTCGCCGACCAGGCCGACGAGGTTGTCGCGGACGCCCTGGAGGTTGCCGTTCTTGCTGGTGGCGTCGATCTCCTCGGACGCGTTGACGAACGCGTCGAGCGAGCGGTCCGTCGTCGTGCGCAGGCCCTTGACGGTGGCGTCGTCCGCCCTGCCGCCGTGCGCGAGGGGGCCGGCCGAGCGGTCGCGCTCGTTCTGGAGGGCGATCGACAGCTCGGTCGCCTGCTTCGTCATGTCGGTCAGCAGCCGCATGTTGTCGAGCTGCTGGATGTCCTCCATGGACTGGTTGATGCGCAGCGCGCCGAGCGTGGTGGCGGCGACCACGGGGAGGGTCAGCAGGGCCACCAGGCGCGTGGAGATACGCCAGTTGCGCAGCGCGACGCGGTTGCCGGAGTCGCCCTTGACGGCCTTGGCCGGGGGTATCGGGGGTATGGAGGTGGGGGTCACCGGGGTGGTGGGAGCGCCGGGGCGGCTCTTGCCGTCGCCTGCCTGGGCGGGACCCGGGTTCTGGGCGTGCTGGGGGGAGGAGCTGACTGTCTTCGCTCCAGTCCCGCCGCGCGGCTCCGGCCCTGCCGGGGCGCTGCCGTCCCTCTTGAATCGTCCCTGCACTAGCGTCGCAACCTCTGGACCAGGCGCCTTCCCGAATGAACGGACAAGGCGGTGTCGGCGTCTTGAGAGGCGCCCTGACTGCGCCCCCCGGGATGGTCGTTGAGTGACCCGGCGCTGGTTCCCCCTATCTCGCCGCCACTCGGCGCTTCTGTGCGCCCCCTGCGCGCCGGCTCGATCCCGCGGCGGTCCGTGAGATTCCAGCACAGTGCCGGATCTCCAACAAGGTTTGGTGGCCGGGCTGTGACATCCGTGACAGTGCGTACGGAGGGGATCACCCGTCGTCGATTTCTATCCGCCCTAAAGTGTGCGAACCCCGGCAAACCCTCCAAGTGATCAAGGTGTCCCAGTCGCCATGATCAGGAGCGGAATGACAGCTTCAGTCAGACAATGTCCGCTTCGTTACGTTCACTTGCGGGCCTGAATTGACCGGTTTGACAGCTGTTCCGTGAGCAAACTCACACGCCCTCGGGCAGGCCCCCCGCGACTTCCCCGGGAATGCCATGTTTAGCCTGACGCTTTACAGATTCGGCATATCCGACACGAGCCAGTGGAGCCCTCGCCCATGTCCCGCAAGACCGCCAACCCCCGCCGCACCACCCTGGTCCACCTGAAGGACGCCGGCGAGCTGGAGACCCCGGTCCAGGAACACTCTGTCGACCTCCCCGCCCAGACCGCGAACCCGCGGCGCACGATCCTCATGGAGCTGCCGGACAGCGTCTCCGCGCAGTAGTACGCACGAAGATCGCCGAAAGCTCAGACGGCCCCCGCCGCTCCGCAAGGGACGAGGTGGGGGCCGTCTCGCGCGTTAGCCTGGGGCGTCAGACTCCAGCCAGCAGAAGGTAAAGGGGCGCGAGGATCCCGTGCGCATCGCCAGGTTCTCCATCGACGGCAACGTCGCGTTCGGCGCGGTCGAGGGTGACAAGGACGACGAACTCGTCCTCGACATCATCAAGGGCATCCCGTTCGCCGAGTTCGAACTCTCCGGGACCAAGGTCCCGCTGAGCAAGGTCCGGCTCCTGCCGCCCGTGCTCCCCAACAAGGTCGTCGCCTTCGGCCGCAACTACGCCGAGCACGCCCGCGAGCTGGGCAACGAGGTACCCGACGCTCCCTTCGCCTTCTTCAAGCCCTCCACCTCGGTGATCGGCCACGGCGACGCCATCCAGTACCCCGGCTTCTCCTCCGAGGTCCACCACGAGGCCGAACTCGCCGTCGTCATCGGCCGGATGTGCCGCGAGGTCCCCCGCGAGCGCGTCAAGGACGTCATCCTCGGCTACACCTGCGCGAACGACGTCACCGCCCGCGACGTCCAGAAGCGCGAGAAGCAGTGGGCCCGCGCCAAGGGCTTCGACACCTCCTGCCCCCTCGGCCCCTGGATCGAGACGGACCTCGACCCGAGCGACCTCACCATCCAGCTCACGGTCAACGGCCAGCAGCGCCAGCTCGGCCGCACCAGCGAGATGATCACCCCGATCGAGGACCTGATCGTCAACATCACCGAGGCCATGACCCTGCTCCCCGGAGACGTCATCCTCACGGGCACCCCGGCCGGCGTCGGCCCCCTGGAGACCGGCGACGAGGTCGCCGTCACCATCGAAGGTATCGGCACACTCACCAACAAGGTTGTCAAGCGTGACTAGCGCCCCCGTCCGTGTACGTTTCTGCCCCTCCCCGACAGGGAACCCCCACGTCGGCCTCGTCCGCACGGCCCTGTTCAACTGGGCTTTCGCCCGCCACCACCAGGGCACGCTCGTCTTCCGCATCGAGGACACGGACGCGGCCCGCGACAGCGAGGAGTCGTACGGCCAGCTCCTGGACGCGATGCGCTGGCTCGGCTTCGACTGGGACGAGGGCCCGGAGATCGGCGGCCCGCACGCGCCCTACCGCCAGTCCCAGCGCATGGACCTCTACAAGGACGTCGCCCGCAAGCTCCAGGACGCCGGCCACGCCTACCGCTGCTACTGCTCCACCGAGGAGCTGGACGCCCGCCGCGACGCCGCCCGCGCCGCCGGCAAGCCCTCCGGCTACGACGGCCACTGCCGCGACCTCACCGACGAGCAGAAGGCCGCGTACGAGGCCGAGGGCCGCGAGCCGATCGTCCGCTTCCGGATGCCGGACGAGACCATCACGTTCACCGACCTGGTCCGCGGCGAGCTGACGTTCACCCCGGAGAACGTGCCGGACTACGGCATCGTCCGCGCCAACGGCGCCCCCCTGTACACGCTGGTCAACCCGGTCGACGACGCGCTGATGGAGATCACGCACGTCCTGCGCGGCGAGGACCTCCTGTCCTCCACCCCGCGCCAGATCGCCCTGTACAAGGCGCTCATCGAACTCGGCGTCGCCAAGACCACCCCCGAGTTCGGGCACCTCCCGTACGTCATGGGCGAGGGCAACAAGAAGCTCTCCAAGCGCGACCCCCAGGCGTCCCTCAACCTCTACCGCGAGAAGGGCTTCCTCCCCGAGGGCCTGCTCAACTACCTCTCCCTGCTGGGCTGGTCGCTCTCCGCCGACGAGGACATCTTCACGACGGACCAGCTGATCGCGGCGTTCGACATCAAGGACGTCAACCCCAACCCGGCGCGCTTCGACCTGAAGAAGTGCGAGGCGATCAACGGCGACCACATCCGGATGCTGGACGTGAAGGACTTCACCGAGCGCTGCGCCCCCTGGCTCAAGGCCCCCTTCGCGCCGTGGTCCCCCGAGGACTTCGACGAGGCGAAGTGGCAGGCCATCGCCCCGCACGCGCAGACCCGGCTGAAGGTCCTCTCGGAGATCACCGACAACGTCGACTTCCTGTTCCTCCCGCAGCCCGTCGAGGACGAGGCGTCCTGGACGAAGGCGATGAAGGACGGCAGCGACGCGCTCCTCGCCACGGCCCGCGAGAAGCTGGAGGCGGCCGACTGGACGTCCCCCGAGTCCCTCAAGGAAGCCGTCCTCGCGGCGGGCGAGGCCCACGGCCTCAAGCTCGGCAAGGCGCAGGCCCCCGTCCGCGTCGCGATCACCGGCCGCACGGTCGGCCTCCCCCTCTTCGAGTCCCTCGAAGTCCTCGGCAAGGAGGCGTCGTTGGCCCGCATCGACGCGGCCCTCGCCAAGCTCGCGGCGTAAAGGGGCAGTTCACCGGGGCGGCACCCAACGAGGGTGCCGCCCTCGCCCGTTCCCGGTACCGTCGGATCATGGACATTCGCGCCGTGGTCTGGGACGTGGACGACACCCTCTTCGACTACACGACCGCCGACCGCCTCGGCATGCGGGACCATCTGGCCGTCGAGGGCCTGCTCGACGGGTACGACGACGCCGAGCAGGCCGTTGCCCGTTGGCGCGAGGTCACCGACCTCCAGTGGGCCCGCTTCGCCGCGGGCGAGACCACCTTCGAGGGCCAACGCCGCGACCGCGTCCGGGTGTTCGTGGGCGAGGAGCTGACCGACGCCGAGGCCGACGCCTGGTTCGGCCGCTACCTGGGCCACTACGAGAACGCCTGGACCCTCTTCCCGGACGTCCTGCCGGCCCTCGACGCCCTCGCGGCCAGCCACCGGCACTCCGTCCTCTCGAACTCCAGCATCCACGTCCAGGACCACAAGCTGCGCACGCTCGGCGTCCACGACCGCTTCGAGTCGATCATCTGCGCCGCCGAACTCGGCGTCTCCAAGCCCGAACCCGGTGCCTTCCTCGCCGCCTGCGAGGCCCTCGCCCTGCCGCCCGAGCAGGTCGCCTACGTCGGCGACCACCCCGACATCGACGGCCGGGGCGCGGCCGAGGCGGGCCTGCTCTCCGTCTGGATCGACCGGTACGGCGGCGGCGCGGACGCCGTCGTACTGCCCGGCCGGCACCGGATCGCGAGCCTCGCCGAACTCCCCGCGCTCCTCGGCGCGGATACCCGTTTTGGAGCCCCGTCCACCTTCGGGTAATGTTCTTTCTGCGCCGCCGGGGAGCGGGCCGAAAGGCCGAGAGACCCGGGGGAGCACTACTAGAACAAGATCCCCTTCAGGATTTGCGTTCCAGTGGCCTATGGTGTAATTGGCAGCACGACTGATTCTGGTTCAGTTAGTCTTGGTTCGAGTCCAGGTAGGCCAGCTTGCAGAAGCTCAAAATCTGCATCGCCCCCGTTGTGTAGCGGCCTAGCACGCTGCCCTCTCACGGCAGTAGCGCCGGTTCGAATCCGGTCGGGGGTACTGGTTCCGATCTTGCGTCGGGACTGCTAGGGCCCCCGTTGTGTAGCGGCCTAGCACGCTGCCCTCTCACGGCAGTAGCGCCGGTTCGAATCCGGTCGGGGGTACTGACTGGTCTAAACCATCATTGGTCTATGGTGTAATTGGCAGCACGACTGATTCTGGTTCAGTTAGTCTTGGTTCGAGTCCAGGTAGACCAGCTCCGCCCCCGTTGTGTAGCGGCCTAGCACGCTGCCCTCTCACGGCAGTAGCGCCGGTTCGAATCCGGTCGGGGGTACAGAGAGAAGCCACTCACCTCAGTAGAGGCGGGTGGCTTTTTCGTGTTCCCGCAGGTCGGCGGGGGGAGGAAGGGCCTGCCGCGGCGTTGAGGCCGGCCCTTGTCCCGCTCCGCTGCTCCCGCTGTGACGTCAGCCCGTCCTGCGCAGCGCCTCGGAGAGGCGGGCCGCCGCGTCGATCACGGCTTGCGCGTGCATACGGCCCGGGTGCCGGGTCAGGCGCTCGATCGGGCCCGAGACGGAGACGGCGGCCACGACGCGGTTCGAGGGGCCGCGCACCGGCGCCGAGACCGAGGCGACGCCCGGCTCGCGCTCGCCGATGGACTGGGCCCAGCCCCGGCGCCGTACGCCCGAGAGGGCCGTGGCCGTGAAGCGGGCGCCCTGGAGGCCGCGGTGCAGGCGCTCGGGCTCCTCCCAGGCCATGAGGATCTGCGCGGAGGAACCGGCCTTCATCGTCAGCGTGGAGCCCACCGGTACGGTGTCCCGCAGTCCGGACAGCCGCTCGGCGGCGGCCACACAGATCCGCATGTCACCCTGGCGCCGGTAGAGCTGGGCGCTCTCGCCGGTGATGTCCCGCAGGTGCGTGAGGACGGGGCCGGCCGTCGCCAGGAGGCGGTCCTCGCCGGCCGCCGCCGCCAGCTCCGCGAGGCGCGGGCCGAGAATGAACCGGCCCTGCATGTCGCGCGCGACCATGCGGTGGTGTTCCAGGGCCACGGCCAGCCGGTGGGCCGTGGGTCGAGCCAGTCCGGTGGCCGCGACCAGTCCTGCGAGGGTCGCGGGTCCGGACTCCAGGGCGCTCAGGACAAGGGCTGCCTTGTCCAGGACGCCGACGCCGCTACTGTTGTCCATGCAACGATACTCCCGTCTCACTCTGTGAAACGCAAGTTCATTTTCCCGTGAGACGCGCAACCCTGGGACGTACAGCGCCCGCTGACCGAACGGGCGCGGTGGCGGGTGCCCGGAACAGGGGCGGGCGCCGCTTCCGAGATCTCTAGTTGCGCCGGGACACCACCTGTCCGGCCGGAGGGAAAGCGATGGGTAGGACACTCGCGGAGAAGGTCTGGGACGACCACGTCGTCCGGCGAGCCGAGGGCGAGCCCGACCTTCTCTTCATCGATCTGCACCTGCTGCACGAGGTGACCAGTCCCCAGGCGTTCGACGGGCTGCGTCAGAACGGCCGCCAGGTCCGCCGCCTCGACCTGACCATCGCCACCGAGGACCACAACACCCCGACCCTCGACATCGACAAGCCCATCGCCGACCCGGTCTCCCGGGTCCAGTTGGAGACCCTGCGCAAGAACTGCGCCGAGTTCGGTGTCCGCCTGCACCCCCTGGGCGACATCGAGCAGGGCGTCGTCCACGTCGTCGGCCCCCAGCTCGGTCTCACCCAGCCCGGTATGACGGTCGTCTGCGGCGACTCCCACACCTCCACGCACGGCGCCTTCGGCGCGCTCGCGTTCGGGATCGGCACCTCCCAGGTGGAGCACGTGCTGGCCACCCAGACGCTGCCGCTGGTCCGCCCGAAGACCATGGCCATCACGGTCGACGGCGACCTGCCCGACGGCGTCACCGCCAAGGACCTGATCCTCGCGATCATCGCGAGGATCGGCACCGGCGGCGGTCAGGGCTACGTCCTGGAGTACCGCGGCTCCGCCATCGAGAAGCTCTCGATGGAGGCCCGGATGACCATCTGCAACATGTCCATCGAGGCCGGCGCCCGCGCGGGCATGATCGCCCCCGACGAGACGACGTTCGCCTACCTCAAGGACCGCGCGCACGCCCCCGAGGGCGACGACTGGGACGCCGCGGTCGCGTACTGGAAGACCCTGAAGACCGACGAGGACGCGGAGTTCGACGCCGAGGTCGTCATCAAGGCCGGGGAACTCTCCCCGTTCGTCACCTGGGGCACCAACCCCGGCCAGGGCGCGCCCCTTTCGGCGGACGTCCCCGACCCGGCTTCGTACGAAGACGCATCGGAGCGCCTCGCCGCCGAAAAGGCCCTGGAATACATGGGGTTGGAGGCAGGGCAGCCGCTGCGGTCCATCACGGTGGACACCGTCTTCGTAGGTTCGTGCACCAACGGCCGCATCGAGGACCTGCGCGCCGCCGCCGAGCTCGTCAAGGGCCGCAAAGTCGCCGACGGCGTACGGATGCTGGTCGTCCCGGGCTCCGCGCGCGTGGGGCTCCAGGCCGTCTCCGAGGGTCTGGACGTCGTGTTCAAGGAGGCCGGCGCCGAGTGGCGGCACGCGGGCTGCTCGATGTGTCTGGGCATGAACCCCGACCAACTGGCCCCCGGTGAGCGCTCCGCGTCCACCTCCAACCGCAACTTCGAGGGCAGGCAGGGCAAGGGCGGCCGTACGCACCTGGTCTCGCCGCAGGTCGCCGCCGCGACCGCCGTACTGGGCCACCTGGCCTCGCCCGCCGACCTGTCCGACGCCCCTGTCGCCGCTGGAGTCCGATAAGCCATGGAAGCATTCACCAAGCACACCGGCCGGGCCGTCCCGCTGCGCCGCTCCAACGTCGACACCGACCAGATCATCCCCGCCCACTGGCTCAAGAAGGTGACGCGGGACGGCTTCGAGGACGGGCTCTTCGAGGCGTGGCGCAAGGACCCGGAGTTCGTCCTCAACCGGCCCGAGCACGAGGGTGCGACCGTCCTGGTGGCCGGCCCCGACTTCGGCACCGGCTCCTCGCGTGAGCACGCGGTGTGGGCGTTGCAGAACTACGGCTTCAAGACGGTCGTCTCGTCCCGCTTCGCCGACATCTTCCGCGGCAACTCCCTGAAGAACGGCCTGCTGACGGTCATCCTCGACCAGAAGACCGTGGACACGCTGTGGGCGCTCGTGGAGAGCGACCCGCAGGCCGAGATCACCGTCGACCTGGAGGCGCTCGAAGTGCGCGCGGAGGGCATCACCGCCTCCTTCGAGCTGGACGAGAACGCCCGCTGGCGGCTGCTGAACGGGCTGGACGACATCTCCATCACCCTCCAGAACGAGGCCGACATCGCGGCGTACGAGGCGAAGCGCCCCTCGTACAAGCCGCGCACGCTCCAGGTCTGAGCGCCAGAGCGAGTTTCGGCCACCGAGAGCCACGCCGTACCCCCGATCCGTCCGATCGGGGGTACGGCGTTTTCTGCACCCGTTCGGCCCCGCACATCTCCTCCAAATCTTCCCAACTTCCCACGTTAAAGGGGTGGTTGACTGGGTACGCGACCGCTGTGGACACGACGTCCAACAGTGCTCGGACGACTGTTTGAGGCGGCAGTTGCACCCCTGGCGGGCGACAACTCGCCCCAGATGGCACAATCTGTGCATGGAACACGACGGCCAACTCACGCTCTACCAGGCCGTCGCGGACCAGCTCAAGGAAGCGCACAGAAGGGTGCGCGCACTGCAAGTCCCGGAGGGCGTACGGATGGCGCTGACCCGGAAGCTGCTGGTCATTACGGCCGCGGCCAAGCACGATCTCGCCGATGCGGCAAGGCGGCTGGAGCTGTTCATGACGGATCTCGACGAGGGGCGAATCCCCGGCGAGGAACGCTGAACAGCCCAATGCGGTCGAGTCCGTTGCGGCACAAGGGTGATAAGCCCGTTTCGTGTTTGATTTGCGGTATACATCTGCCTAACGTGCGAAAAAGCCTGGACACTTTCGTTCCAGCAATGTCTCCGAAGGGGAAGACGTGAACAAGGCGCAGCTCGTAGAAGCGATTGCCGACAAGGTCGGCGGCCGTCAGAACGCCGCCGAGGCGGTCGACGCGGTTCTGGACGCCATCGTCCGCGCGGTCGTCGCGGGGGACCGGGTCTCGGTCACCGGCTTCGGTTCGTTCGAGAAGGTCGACCGCCCGGCGCGGTACGCCCGCAACCCCCAGACGGGCGAGCGGGTCCGGGTCAAGAAGACCTCCGTCCCGCGCTTCCGTGCGGGCCAGGGTTTCAAGGACCTGGTGAGCGGCTCGAAGAAGCTCCCGAAGAACGAGGTCGCGGTCAAGAAGGCGCCCAAGGGCAGCCTGAGCGGCACCGCTTCGGCGACGGTCAAGAAGGCCGCGGCGAAGAAGGCCACCACCAAGAGCGCCGCCGCGAAGAAGGCCGCGCCCGCGAAGAAGGCGGCCACCGGCAAGACCGCCGCGGCCAAGAAGACGACGGCCAAGAAGGCCACCGCGAAGAAGGCCGTCGCCAAGAAGGCCCCGGCGAAGAAGGCCCCGGCCAAGAAGTCGGCCGCTCGCAAGACCACCGCGAAGAAGACGGCGGCCAGCTAGGCGCGGGACTGACGGCGGTACTCACGCGTCGGGCCGGACTCCCACATCTCGTGGAGTCCGGCCCGCGGTGTGTTCGGAAGCGTTCTCAGAACGTCTGGAGCGTCACCAGGGTGATGTGCGGGGCCTCGCTCGGCCCCTGCGTCTCGATGCGCACCCGCTGGCCCACCCGCAGCAGCCGCAGGCCGCCCGCGTCGAACGCCTCCGCCCCGAAGGGGAGCGGGGTGCCGTCGTCCAGGAGGACCTGGCCCGTACGGGTCGCGGGGTCGTAGGTGTAAGCCGTCGCCTGCATGGGGGCAGCCTACTGGCCGGGTTCACTGGCCGGGTTTATTGGCCCGGTTTATTGGCCGGGGGTCAGGAGGCGGGCGGTCGCGGTGGTGGTGCGGGGGCCGACGCCCAGGGTCAGCGCCGCCCGCAGGTCCTCGCCGGTGTCGACGTCCTGGCGGACCGAGTCGACGGCGGGCAGGAGGAGTTCGGCCGCTCCCGAGGTGCGGTGCAGGAGGCGGGAATCCGGGCCGAATGCGGGGAGCAGAAGGTGGCCCGGAGTCGCGGCCAGCAAAGTCGTGCCGATCCCCGCGGCATCCGGCAGGAATGCGCGGGGGAATTCGGCGGCGGCGTCCAGGACCCGCGTCAATTCACCGGGGCGCAAAGCCGGGAGATCGGCGTTCAGGGCCGCGAGAGGCGTTTTCGGGCGCACAGCGCGTACGGCGCTCTCCCCGTGCGCCAGAGCCGCGTTCAGGCCCGCGCGCGGGGTGTCGGGGACGATCCGGGCGCCCAGCGCCCCGAGTTCGCGCCCGGCCAGCGGGTCGTCCGTGACGACCGCCACATCCCGTACGGCCGCCGAGGCCAGCGCCGCGGCCACCGTGTCCTGGGCGAAGGCCAGCGCGAGCGCCGGCCGCACCTCGTCGCCCGCCGTGTCCGACAGCCTGCTCTTGGCGCGCGCGAGGGGTTTCAGGGGGATGACCAACGTCCACTGCACCGGCTTACCGTCCCTTGCTCGTCGCGGTCATTGTCACCCGGCTGCAACCTTGCCCATCTGGCGGTTCTTCCTTCGGGGCGTACGGTGTTCTCGACAGGCCGGCCTGCCGGGGCCACACTTGTGCGGCTCCCGGCCGCCGGAACGACGTGAACAGGCCCGGGGAAGTCCTGGCTCCTGGAGGAAGAGGTAGGTGTCCGCGTGCCCCGCCGCAGAATCGGCTTCTGGTACCGCTTCGCCGCGGTGATCTGCAAACCACTGCTGGTGCCTCTCCTCAAGCGGGACTGGCGCGGAATGGAACACATTCCGGCCGAGGGCGGATTTATCACCGCGGTGAACCACAATTCCCACATCGATCCCTTCGCGTACGCGCACTTCCAG
This sequence comes from Streptomyces saintjeani, assembly GCF_055409605.1. Classification (NCBI taxonomy): domain Bacteria; kingdom Bacillati; phylum Actinomycetota; class Actinomycetes; order Kitasatosporales; family Streptomycetaceae; genus Streptomyces; species Streptomyces saintjeani. The sequence continues at coordinate 6,755,484 of NZ_CP189624.1, forward strand.
TACAACACCGGACGTATGCCGCGTTTCCTGGCGAAGAGCGCCCTTTTCCGGACGGGATTCGTCGGCGCCTGGATGCGGAACACGGGCCAGGTCCCCGTCTATCGGGAGTCCACCGACGCGCTCAGCGCCTTCCGGGGCGCGGTGGCCGCGGTGGAACGCGGCGAGTGCGTGGTGTTCTACCCCGAGGGCACGCTCACCCGCGACCCCGACGGCTGGCCGATGACCGGCAAGACCGGCGCCGCGCGCGTGGCGCTGGAGACGAAGTGCCCCGTCGTGCCGATCGCGCAGTGGGGCGTCAACGAGGTGCTGCCGCCGTACGCGAAGAAGCCCGAGCTGTTCCCGCGCAAGACCCATCACGTGCTCGCCGGGCCGCCGGTGGACCTCTCGGCGTACTACGGCAAGGAGATGACCCCCGACCTCCTCAAGGAGGTCACCGAGGTCATCATGGCCGCCGTCACACGCCAGTTGGAGGAGATCCGCGGCGAGAAGGCGCCCGAGACGCCGTACGATCCGCGCCGGGAGCGGATCGAGCAGCGGCGCCGTACCGAGGCGCAGCACGGCCACGAAGGAGAGATCGGCAAGTGAGCGAGCCCGTCAAGGCGGCAGTCCTCAGCGCAGGTTCATGGGGGACGGCGTTCGCCGTGGTCCTCGCGGACGCGGGCTGCGAGGTGACGTTGTGGGCGCGGCGCCCCGAGGTCGCCGAAGCCATCAACTCGGCGCGGCAGAACCCCGATTACTTCCCCGGGCTCGAACTCCCCACGCGGGTACGGGCGACCACGGACCCCGCCGAGGCCATGGCCGGCGCCGACTTCACCGTCCTGTCGGTGCCCTCGCAGACGCTGCGCGCCAACTTGGCCGACTGGACACCCCTGTTGGCGCCCGACACGGTCCTCGTCTCCCTCATGAAGGGCGTCGAACTCGGCACGACCATGCGCATGAGCGAGGTCATCCAGGACGTCACCAAGGTCGCCGCCGAACGCATCGCCGTCGTCACCGGACCCAACCTCGCGCGTGAGATCGCGTCCCGGATGCCGGCCGCCGCCGTCGTCGCCGCCACCGACGAGGCGGTCGCCCAGCGCCTCCAACTCGCCTGCCACACGCCGTACTTCCGGCCCTACACCAACACGGACGTGGTCGGCTGCGAACTCGGCGGCGCCGTCAAGAACGTCATCGGCCTCGCGGTCGGCATCGCCGACGGCATGGGACTCGGCGACAACGCGAAGGGCTCGCTCATCACGCGCGGTCTCGCGGAGACGACGCGGCTCGGCCTCGCGATGGGCGCCGACCCGCTGACCTTCGCCGGGCTCGCGGGCCTCGGCGACCTCGTCGCCACGTGCTCCTCGCCGCTCTCCCGCAACCACACCTTCGGCACCAACCTCGGCAAGGGCATGACCCTCCAGGAGACGATCGCGGTCACCAGGCAGACCGCCGAGGGCGTCAAGTCCTGCCGGTCCGTGCTGGATCTGGCCCGGCACCACGGCGTCGACATGCCCATCACGGAGACGGTCGTCGACATCGTCCACGAGGCGAAGCCGCCGGTGGTGGCGCTGAAGGAACTGATGTCCCGCAGCGCGAAGCCGGAACGGCGGTAGGCGGAGCGGAAGTTCGGGGGTACGGCGGATGCGGTCCCACCCGGCCCCGCACCCCTGCTCCCGTACCGCGTCGCGACGTACCGCGAACGCCCCGCGACGCTCAGCGACAGCGGGGTGGTGGACGCTGACTCGGGGGCTACCAACGGGTACTCTCGTCGCGATATGAGCACCGAGAACCTTCCCCAGAGCCCCCAGGCGCAGCCCGCGCGCAAGCCGCGTGTGGCCGTCGTGTTCGGCGGGCGCAGTTCCGAGCACGGCATCTCCGTGGTGACCGCGGGCGCCGTGCTGCGGGCTCTCGACCGGGACAAGTACGACGTGCTGCCGATCGGCATCACGCGGGAGGGCCGCTGGATGCTCACGGCGGACGCGCCGGAGCGGATGGCGATCGAGGAGCGCCGCACCCCCGAGGTCGCCGACCTCGCGGAGGGCGACGGCGGCGGCGTGGTGCTCCCGCTGGACCCCGCGAATCGCGAAGTCGTCTACAGCGAACCGGGATCCGTGCCGAAGGCGCTCGGTGAGGTCGACGTCGTCTTCCCGGTGCTGCACGGCCCGTACGGCGAGGACGGCACGCTCCAGGGGATGCTGGAGCTGTCCGGCGTCCCGTACGTCGGCTCCGGGGTGCTCGCGTCCGCCGTCGGCCAGGACAAGGAGTACATGAAGCGCGTCTTCACCTCCTTCGGCCTCGCGGTCGGCCCGTACCTGGTGATCCGGCCCCGCGAGTGGGCGCAGGACGAGTCCGGGGCCCGCAAGCGGATCGCCGGGTTCGCGGCGGACCACGGCTGGCCGCTGTTCGTGAAGCCCGCCCGCGCCGGGTCCTCCATCGGCATCACGAAGGTCGACGACGCCTCCGGGCTCGACGAGGCCATCGCCGAGGCGCAGCGCCACGACCCCAAGATCCTGATCGAGGCCGCCGTCAAGGGCCGCGAGATCGAGTGCGGCGTCCTGGAGTTCGAGGACGGCCCCCGCGCCTCGGTCCCCGCGGAGATCCCGTCCGCGCACGCCTACTACGACTTCGAGTCCAAGTACATCGACTCCGTCCCCGGCATCGTCCCGGCCCCCCTGACCCCCGAACAGACCGCCGAGGTCCGCGACTTGGCCGTCCAGGCATTCGACGCGGCGTCCTGCGAGGGCCTGGTCCGGGCCGACTTCTTCCTCACGGACTCCGGCGACTTCGTCATCAACGAGATCAACACGATGCCCGGCTTCACGCCGATCTCGATGTACCCGAAGATGTGGGAGGAGACGGGGGTGGAGTACGGCGAACTGGTGGACCGCCTGATCCAGGCGGCCCTGCGCCGCTCAACGGGCCTTCGGTAGAGGCATTTAGGGGCGCGGGGCTGTGTTCTCTGTGCGGCTCCCGCCGTGTGGGCGCGAACAACCACGACGGCGCCGCACTCGACACACAAGCACCACCCCTGCGGCGCTTAGTCGGCAATTCCCTCCGGTACCGCTTTCTTCATGGCAGGCGCCAGGTCGATCAGCGGCGACATCCCCTCCGCCGCACGGGACTTGGGCAACGTCACCTCGACGTACACCACCCGTAGCGCGCTCGTGAAGCGCACCGTGCCGTTGTCCGGTTTCTCGACCAGCCAGCCGACCCCGTCGGCCTCGCCCGCGTCCGCGCCGTCGTCGTCCATCTTCGGCGGCTTCACCACACCGCACCGCAGTATGATCGCCGGGTCTCCCCAGCCCGCGGTCAGCGGCGACGCGGGCTCGGGGTCCCGGCGCGGCAGACCGTCCACCTTCGCCGGCAGCGCGGCGTCCAGCTTCCGGCATATCTCCGCGGCTTTCGCGGACGGACTGGGAACCGGGGCCGGCGTGCTGTCGTCTGCCGATGAGCAGCCGGCGGCGCACAGCAGGGCGAGGGCGGACAGACCACTGAGCCGGTGACGGAAGAAGTTCACCGGCCAAGGGTAGACGGGGGCTAGAGATGGACGACGGGGCAGGTCAGGGTCCGGGTGATCCCCTCCACCTGCTGCACCTTGGCGACCACCATCCGCCCGAGGTCGTCGACCGTGTCCGCCTGGGCCCGCACGATCACGTCGTACGGCCCCGTCACGTCCTCGGCCTGGACGACGCCAGGGATCGCTCCGATCGTCTCGGCGACGGTCGACGCCTTGCCGACCTCCGTCTGGATCAGGATGTACGCCTGTACCACGGAACCTCCAGGGCGGCCACGAGGATCATGTGGGGAAAAGGAACGCCACGGTATCGCGTCGCCGCGCGCCGAGGGGAGACCCTCGACCCCCGCGCGGGGGTGCGGGCGGGACGAGACCGGCGGGACAGAAGGTGACGGCTCCCTCGACCGTATCGAGGACACTGGTCCCGCGCGACCGGGCGCGGACAGGCAGAGAAGGGGCTCAAGGGCGATGAAGGGCACTGTCGGTGAGCTGGGCGAGTTCGGGCTCATCCGTGAGCTCACCTCCCGGCTCACCACCACCCCGGCGGTCCGCGTCGGCCCGGGGGACGACGCCGCGGTGGTCGCCGCGCCCGACCGCAGGGTCGTGGCCAGCACGGACATCCTGCTGGAGGGCCGGCACTTCCGCCGGGACTGGTCGACCGCGTACGACGTGGGCCGCAAGGCCGCCGCCCAGAACCTCGCCGACATCGCCGCGATGGGCGCCGTACCGACCGCGCTGCTGCTCGGCCTCGTCGTCCCGGCGGAGCTGCCGGTGACCTGGCCGACGGAGCTGATGGACGGCATCCGGGACGAGTGCCAGGTCGCGGGCGCCTCCGTGGTCGGCGGGGACGTCGTACGCGGCGACACGATCATGGTGTCGATCACCGCGCTCGGTGATCTGCGCGGCCAGGAGCCGATCATCCGGGGCGGCGCGCAGCCCGGCGACCTGGTCGCGGTGACCGGCTGGCTGGGCTGGTCGGCGGCCGGGTACGCGGTCCTCGCGCGGGGTTTCCGCTCGCCGCGCGCCTTCGTGGAGGCGCACCGTCGCCCGGAACCGCCGTACCACGCGGGCCCGGCGGCGGCCCGGCTCGGGGCGACCGCGATGTGCGACGTGAGCGACGGCCTGATCGCCGACCTCGGGCACATCGCCGAGGCCAGCAAGGTACGGATCGACATCCGCTCCGAGTCCATCGACATCCCCACGCAGATGAACGACATCGGCCACGCGGTCGGCGTCGACCCCATCCAGTGGGTGCTGACCGGGGGAGAGGACCACGCGATCGTCGCGACGTTCCCGCCGGACGTGAAGCTCCCCGCCCGCTGGAAGGTCATCGGCGAGGTCCTCGGCCCCTCCGCGCTGCCCCAGGTGACCGTCGACGGCGCGCCCTGGACGCGGCAGGGCGGCTGGGACCACTTCGGGGCCGTCGAGTGATCCCCCGCGTCCTGACCGTCGCCGGCTCCGACTCCGGCGGCGGCGCCGGCATCCAGGCCGACCTGAAGACGATGCTCGCGCTCGGCGTGCACGGCATGAGTGTCGTGACGGCCGTCACAGCCCAGAACTCCCTGGGCGTACAAGGTGCCTGGGAGCTCCCCGCCGAAGCCGTCCGCGCCCAGTACCGCAGCGTCGTCGACGACATCGGCGTCCAGGCGGTGAAGACCGGCATGCTGGCCTCGGCGGAACTCGTCGAGACGGTCGCCGAGCTGCTCGCCACGACCGAAGCGCCCGTCGTCGTCGACCCGGTCGGCGTCTCCAAGCACGGTGACGCCCTCCTCGCCGCCTCGGCCCTCGACGCCGTACGCCACCGGCTCCTCCCGGCGGCCACGGTCGCCACCCCCAACCTCGACGAGGTGCTCCAGATCACCGGCGTACGCGTCGAGACGGAGGCGGGGATGCGGGACGCGGCGGCGGCGGTCCTGGTGTACGGGCCGCGCTGGGCGCTGATCAAGGGCGGGCACCTGCCCGGGGACGCCGTCGACCTCCTCACGGACGGCCGCGAGGAGCACTGGCTCAGGTCACCCCGGTACGACAACCGCCACACCCACGGAACGGGCTGCACGCTGGCGTCGGCGATCGCGTCGGGGCTGGCGAAGGGGGCGGCCGTGCCGGAGGCGGTGGCGGCGGCCAAGAGGTACGTCACCGGGGCGATCCGGGGCGGGTTCGCGCTCGGCGGGGGGATCGGGCCGGTGGATCACGGCTGGGCGCTCAAGCGGTAGATGTGCAGAAAGCCGATCCACCCGAAGGTGGATCGGCTCCATGCGGCGAACCAGCAGTGGCCACGCGCTCAGCGGCGAAGCGTCAGCGCGAAACCTTGCCGGCCTTGATGCACGAGGTGCAGGCGTTCACGCGCTTCGGCGTCCCGCTGACCACAGTACGAACGCGCTGGATGTTCGGGTTCCAGCGACGGGACGTACGGCGGTGCGAGTGCGAGATGTTGTTGCCGAAGCCCGGACCCTTGCCGCAGACGTCGCAGTTGGCAGCCACCGGTCACTCCAAAGACTTCAGATGCACTTACGGATGATCCCGGCATGCCGGGATCGAGATCGAGGATCTGGAAGTGGCGGTGCCGGGGGAAAAGGCCCGATGAGATCGGGCAACCGGAGCAGCATACAACGACCGCTCCCGTTGAACGAAACTACCACGATCGGTCTACGCTGCGTCCAATCCAGCAGCTCAGGGAGGCGCAGGTGGCGCAGGTGCCGCAGACATTCCTCGATGCTCTCGCGGTGCGCACCTGGTGCGGCCTCGCGCTGGCCGCCCTCGGCGGGGCCCGCGAGGAGATCGACGCGATCAACGTCTACCCCGTCGCGGACGGCGACACCGGCACCAACCTGTACCTGACGCTCGAATCCGCGGCGACCGCCGTGGAGGCCGTGTTCACGGCCCACGAGCCCGGGGCGCCCTCCCTCGCCGACGCCGCGCACGCGATGGCGCACGGCGCACTCATAGGCGCGCGCGGGAACTCCGGCACGATCCTCGCCCAGCTCCTGCGCGGCATGTCCCAGGTCCTCGCCGCCGACGGTGACGCCTCTCACACCGACGGCCCCGGCCTCGGCCTCGCCCTGCGCAGCGCCGCCGCCCTCGCCCGCCAGGCCGTCGCCCACCCCGTCGAGGGCACCGTCCTGACCGTCGCCACGGCCGCCGCCGACGCCGCCTGCCAGGACACCGGCGACTGCGGCTCCGTCGCCCGCGCGGCCTACCGGGGGGCGTGCACGGCCCTGGCGGCCACGCCGGGGCAGCTCGCCGTCCTCCAGGACGCGGGGGTCGTGGACGCGGGCGGGCGGGGGCTGGTGGCGGTGCTGGGGGCGCTGGTGGAGACGTTCACGGGGGAGGCGCCCGCGCGCGGGGGAGCGGTGGGTGTGACGAGTGCCGGGATCGGGGTCCCCGCGCGTGTGCGGGACGAAGACGAGAGCTGCGCCGAGGGGGACGGGCCCGCCTTCGAGGTCATCTACCTCCTGGAGGCCGGGGACGCGGCCGTCGCCCGCCTCAGGACGCGACTGGACGCGCTGGGGGACTCCCTGGTCGTCGTCGGCGGGGACGGGCTGTGGAACGTGCACGTGCACGTGGACGACGCCGGGGCCGCCGTCGAGGCCGGGGTCGAGGCGGGACGGCCGTACCGGATCCGGATCACCCACTTCGGCGCCGGGGACGCGCACACCGCGCGCGGGGAACGGGCGCCGCGCGAACGCGTCCAGCGCGCCGTGGTGGCCGTCGTGCCGGGGGAGGGGCTCGCGGGGCTGTACGCGCAGGCGGGGGCGACGACCGTGCTGGCCAGGCCGGGGGAGCCGCCCGCCAGTGGCGAGCTGGTCGAGGCCGTCCGGCGTGCGCACGCGCGCGAGGTCGTGCTCCTGCCCAACGACGCCGACCTGCGCCACACGGCCGCCGCCGCTGCCGAGCAGTCCCGTACGGAGGGCATCCGGGTCGCCCTGATCCCGACCCGCTCGGCGGTCCAGGGCATCGCCGCCCTCGCCGTCCACGAACCCGACCGGCGCTTCGACGAGGACGTCGTCTCCATGACCTCCGCCGCCGGCGCGACCCGCTACGCCGAGGTCACCGTCGCCGAACGCCAGTCCTGGACCATGGCCGGGATCTGCCAGGCCGGCGACGTCCTCGGCCTCGTCGAGGGGGACGTCGCCGTCATCGGCACGGACGTCACCGACACGGCCCGCGAGGTCCTCGACCGGATGCTCTCGGCGGGCGGCGAACTCGTCACCCTCGTCCTCGGCGACGACGCCCCCGACACGATCGCCGACCAGCTGGAGACCCGCGTACGGGAGGCGTACCTGGCGGTCGACACGGTCGTCTACCGGGGTGGCCGCCAGGGCTCCCTGCTGCTGATCGGCGTCGAGTAGCTCAGCCGCCTTCGCGCACCCCCTGGAGCAACTGCTCCGCCTCCGTACGACGGGACGCCGCCGTATCGTCGTCCGCCCCCGGCCCGTACGCGGCCAGCACCCCCCGCGCGCGGGCGGCGGCGTCCTGCGGGCGGCCCAGGTCCGCCTCCAGCCAGCCGGCGGCCAGCTCGGCGGACGTGCGCGCGTGCAGGGCGTCGTCCGTGAGGACGGCGAACACGGCGACCGCGTCGGAGATCTGCGCGAGGGCCTCCTCCAGGGCCGCGCGGATCGAGTCGTCGTCCGCGTCCTCGGCGGCCGAGCGGGCCAGCAGATCGCCGAACTGGCGGTGCGTGTGGCCCAGTTCCACGACCAGCCGGCGGCGGGACTCCTCGTCCTCGTCGTCCGCCGGGTCGAGGGCGTCCAGCGCGTCCGCGCACTCCGTGACCGCCGCCGCCATCAGCTCGCGCGCGCTGCCGACGCCGTCGTCCGTACGCAGCGCCAGCCACGCGCGGGCGCGCAGGGCCCGCACCAGGCCGTGCACGTTCCCGAGGGAGCGCCACAGCTCACCCGCGCGCGTGTACGCCTGATCGGCCTCCGGGAGCAGCTCCGCCTGGCTCAGCGACTCCGCCGCCAGGTGCGCCAGCGTCGCGTGGTCGTGCTGCTCCGGCCAGTGCCGCGCGATCTCGGCCGCCTGGAGCCGGCGCTCGGCCGCCGCCCGGTGCTCGCCGAGCTCGCTCAGGCAGTCACCGAGCCACCACTTCGTCTGGACGACCGTCCCGTCGCCGTGCGTCTCGACGGTCAGGTCGGCCAGCGCCGACTCCAGGACCTCGGCGGCCTCCGCCCACCGGCCCTGCCGGACCAGGTGACCGCCCAGCTGGTGCCGGGCCCACGCGCCGAACGTCGGGCCCTCGCCGGCCTCGTCGGCCCAGTGCGCCGCCTCCAGGGCGTGCTCAGCGGCCTCCTCGGCCTCTCCCCGGCCCCCGACGACCTCCGCGAGCTGAAGATGCAGCTGAGCCCGCCCCACGGGCTCCAGGACCGGCCCACCGTGCTCCAGGGCCGCCCTGAGCGCCCGCTCCGCCTGCGTCATGTCACCGAGATGGTGCGCGAGGGACGCGAGCCGCGCCTCGTACTCCACCGCGAACCACGGCAGCCCCGCCGCCACGAACTCGGCCGACGCGCGCGCGAACAGCTGCGCCGCCCCCTCCGGGTCCCCGCCGAGGGCCGCCAGCTCCGCGAGCATCGCGTGGGCCTCCGCCACACGCGCGTGCAGCCGCACGTCGTCCCCCGCACGCCCGCCGACCAGCGCGAGCACCTCCCGTACGGCGGCCTCGGCGACCGGGAACACGTCCTGTCCGGCGTCCTCCTCGTGCGCGCGCCGCATCAGGATCCGCGCCCTGCTCATCAGCACCCCGGCCGCCTGCCGCACCCCGGTGCCGTCCTCGGCGTACAGGGCCAGCACCCGGTCGTACGGCTCCTCGACGGCCGCGAGCGCCTCCTCGACGTCACCGGCGAGCGCCCGGACGTACGCCCCGCGCGCGCGGGCCGCCAGGGACTCGCCCGGGTCGTCCGCCTCCGCGTACCAGCGGGCCGCCTCATCGAAGGACGCCAGGCCCTCCGTGCCGCGCGCCATGCCCTCGTGCTCCGCCAGCTCCGCGCGGTCGCGGGGCGCCAGGGCGGTGTCCCCGGCGGCCTCGCCGACCGCCACCCACGCCTCCACGGCGTGCGGCTGGAGCGTGTCCGACTGGCGGCGCGCCTCCGCGAGCAGCGCCGCGAGATCGGGCTCCCCCTCCGAGGACGGCTCCCGCACCGCGCGCGGCGCGGGGACCGGCGCCGACACCGGCGGGCGCGCGCCGCGCACCCCCAGCGGCAGCCGGTCCGTCAGCGGCTCCTGCGCCATCCGCGCGCGGGCACGGTCCGACACGTGCGTACTGCCGTTGCGGGCGTCGAACTCGCCGGCCAGCCGCAGCGCCTCCGCGCGCGCGTGGGACGCCAGCTCCGCCGCCGTCCACTCCCGGCCCGCCGGACCCGGCACCTGCCGGCCGCCCAGGCCAAGGCCCGTCAGCCGGTCCGTCAGGAGGGTGACCACGCTCAGGAAGTCCAGCTTGCTGCGCGGATGACCGTCGTCCGTGAAGTACGCGGGACGCTCCGCCAGCAGCTCCAGCGCGCGCGCCTCGTTGCCGGTCAGCGCGCAGAACTCGACGTGGTCCGCGTACGCGCCCCGCATCGACTCCATCGACCGCACCAGCCGGAAACCCCGCAGATGGTTCGCCCGCGCCTCGTCCGCACGGCCCAGCCGCAGCAGCGGCACCAGGGACGACGCCAGCACCGTGTGCGGCTCGTGCGCGCACGCGTACGCGCCGTCCAGGACCGGCGCCCACAGCCGCAGCGCCTCCTCGTCCCGGCCGCACTCCGCATGCCACCAGCCCTGCCCGTGCAGCTCGCACGCGTGACAGTCCGCCATCTGGTCGCGGTCCGCCGCCAGCCACGCCGTGAACGCCCGCTCCGCGCGCGCGAGATCACCGATGTGCGCGGCGACACTGAACTCCGCGCTGCGCACCGCCCGCTCCGAATGACCCGCCAGCCGGTAGCGGTGCTCCATCTCGCCGAGCCACTTCTCGACCGACGCCAGCGGGATGTGCGGCTGGTCCAGCATCCCCGCCGACATCCACTTGAACACCCAGTGCAGCGAGTGCGCCTCGTACTCGTCGAAGTCCTCCGGACGCTCGTCCCACATGCGCAGCAGCCGCGCGAACGGGACGAACATCTTCGCCTTCTCGGAGCTGTAGTTGTAGACCTTCAGCTGATGCCCGAGCGCCTCCACCACCGCCAGCGGGATCCCCAGCTTCTCCGCCTCGCCGAGCAGGTGCTCCGCACGCGCGTTGCGCGCCGGGCCCTCCGGCTCCTCGCCGTTCTGAGCCATCGCGTGGCGCAGCGCGTCGAAATTCTCGATGTTCTCGATCTCACTCATTCCTGCCGCCCTCACCATGAGTGGCCCACTCCAGCAGACCGATGAACGCCCGGTTCAGCAGCGCCGAGTCCGCCGGCCGCAAAGGACGCTGCGCCATCAGCAGCGCCTGCCCGTACAACGACTCCGTCGCCGTCCCGATCAGTTCCGGGTCCTTCAGGGAACTGATCCGCCGGATCAGCGCGTTGTGATGGTTGAGCACCAGCCGCGCGCGCGGAGCACCGCCCCGCAGCGACCCCAGGATGCCCGCCCACAGGTCGTCCGCCTGCTCCTCGGCCTCCGCGCGCGCCTGCTCGTGCCGCGCCTGCCGGTCGTCCAGATGCAGCGCCGGCACCGACAGCGGATGGAACGCCCGCAGCACCACGTCACACCCCAGCGGGTCCAGCGTCGCCCGCGCCGCCGCCAGGAACCCCGCCAGCGCCAGCTCCTCCGCCGTGTCCACGGCGTCCAGATGAGCCGTCACCGTGTCCGCGTCCAGCTCCGCCACCGACGTGCCCGGACGCACCGACGGCAACGCCTCGACCAGCTCACTGTCGTACGTGTAACCGCCGTTGACCACCCCGATGCCCTGCGCCGAGGCGATCGGCGCGACCTGGCGGTACTCCTCCACCGTGCGCGTGAAGTGCACCACCGGGTGACGCTGCGCGAACTCCTCCAGCGACAGGCGGCCGTCCGTCGTCTCGAACGGCAGCCACGGCAGCATCGTCCGCAGCATCTCCGGATCGTGCCGCGCCAGCGACTTCACACCCAGGTGATGCACCGCCAGGAACGCCGCCAGGCGCTCCGGATCGCCCGCCGCGAGACCCGTCAGCCACGCCCTGATCCGCTCCCCGAGCGCCTCCCGGACGGCCGCCAGCGTCTCGTCCTCGTACAGCGCCTCGCGCGACGCCGTGGGCCGCAGCGAGTCCGTGTCCAGGACGCAGCGCACGAAGAACGCCCAGTCCGGCAGGAGCTGTTCGGCCCGCTCCGTCAGCAGCATCCCCTTCAGGTGCACCCGGTGCGTCGCCCGCTGCGCCGGGGACACCGCCGACGGCAGCACGTACGCCACCCCCCGGATCCCCGCCAGCGGCACCGACAGCTCGATCGAGTCCAGCGGCGTGAACCCGAACAGTCCGTGGCAGTGCCGCGCCAGCGCCACCCGCCGGTTCGCGGGGGACGGGTACGCGCGGTCCCAGGGCGCCGGCAGGTCCGTGACCGCCTCCTCGCCCACCCGCACGTCGTACGGCAGCAGCGAGCCGAAGTCCTTCGCCAGCGCCAGCACGCGCGCCTCGGACAGCCACTCGGCCGCGCCCGCGCGCGCCTGGAGGTACACCGTCGTGCCCGGCTCCGGGCGCGCCTCGTCCGGGAGCGTGCGCACGGAGTACGAGCCGTCGTCGCGCGCCGTCCACTCCACCGGACGCGCCCCCGGCGTGCGCGCGCTCCGGGAGACCACGCGGATCCTCTCGGCGACCACGAAACAGGCCAGCAGGCCGATCCCGAACTGGCCGAGGAAGTCCGAACGCGCCTCCTGGAGACCGTCGGAACGCTTCGAGCTGCGCCCGATCGTCGCCAGCAGACTGTGCACGTCGGACTCGGTCAGGCCGATGCCGGAGTCCTCCACGCGCAGGCCGGAGCCGTCCGTGAACAGGCGCACCCGCGCGGGAGCGCCGGGGTCCTCCGCACGGCGCGCGGTGATCGCGTCCACCGCGTTCTGGAGCAGTTCGCGCAGGTAGACCTTCGGACTGGAGTAGAGGTGATGGGAGAGCAGGTCCACCAGACCACGCAGGTCGACCTGGAACGTGTGAGGTGACTGGGATGCCTGGGATGACTTCGAGGTCTGGGAGTCCATCGTCGCAGCGCCGTTGGGGGGTGAGCGTCGGCGCGGGGTCGGGCGGTCCCGGACTGGGGCGGTGACCGCGGAAGGGATGGCGTGAGGCGCGACATACTAGGGCCCAAGCGACGCGGCTGACCAGGGGTTTCAGGACATGTCTAGGGGATTGTCAGTGGCGTGGTGTGCAATGGATCTCGTGCCCGCACTGGAAGAACCGCTCAAAAAAGTGCTCGGCCCCGCCACCGCGAAGGTGATGGCCGAGCACCTCGGCCTGCACACGGTCGGCGACCTCCTGCACCACTATCCGCGCAGATACGAGGAGCGCGGACAGCTCACCCACCTCGCCGACCTGCCCATGGACGAGCACGTGACGGTGGTCGCGATGGTCGCCGACGCCCGGCTGCACACGTTCGCTTCCTCCAAAGCGCCCCGCGGCAAGGGACAACGACTGGAAGTCACCATCACCGACGGCAGCGGCCGTCTCCAGCTCGTCTTCTTCGGCAACGGCGTGCACAAACCCCACAGCGACCTCCTCCCCGGCACCCGCGCGATGTTCTCCGGCAAGGTGTCCGTCTTCAACCGCCGCCTCCAGCTCGCGCACCCCGCGTACCAGCTCCTCAAGGGCGACGACACCGAGGCGGGCGAGTCGGTCGAGACCTGGGCCGGCGCCCTGATCCCGCTCTACCCCGCCACCGCCAAACTGGAGTCCTGGAAACTCGCGAAGGCGATCCAGACGGTCCTGCCCACCGCCCAGGAGGCCCTGGACCCCCTCCCGCCCTCCCTCCGCGAAGGCCGGGGCCTGGTCTCCCTCCCCGAGGCCCTCCTCAAGATCCACCGACCCCACACCAAGTCCGACGTCGCCGAAGCCCGTGCCCGCCTGAAGTGGGACGAGGCGTTCGTCCTCCAGGTGGCCCTCGCCCGCCGCCGCCACTCCGACACCCAACTCCCGGCCGTCCCCCGCGCCCCGTCCCCCGACGGCCTCCTCACCGCCTTCGACGACCGCCTCCCCTTCACCCTCACGGACGGCCAGCAGAAGGTCTCCCGGGAGATCTTCGACGACCTCGCGACGAGCCACCCGATGCACCGGCTGCTTCAGGGGGAGGTCGGTTCCGGGAAAGCCCAACCGCTCGACGCGCTGGTGCTCACACCCACCGGATACCGGCGGATGGGGGATCTGGCCGTGGGTGACGAGGTCATCGTGCCGGAGGGCGAGATCGCACGTGTCGACGGTGTCTTCCCCCAAGGGGAGCGGCCTGTCTGGCGTCTGGTCCTCTCCGACGGAAGCTCCGTGGAGTGCGACGACGAGCACCTGTGGATCGTCGGGACGCACGGGGGGCTGCCTCCCCGGGTGATGACGGCCCGGGAGATCCGCCGGGACACGTCCGAGGCGGACGGAGCCCCGAAGTGGTACATCCCGGCAGCGGCCCCCGTCGACCTCGGAGGTGACGCCGCGCTGCCGCTGGACCCCTACCGTCTCGGCCTCCTCCTCGCCGACGGCCCGTCCGTCCCCGAGGACTTCAAGAACACGTCGGTCAAGAACCGGCTCGCCCTGCTGCAAGGACTGCTGGACACGGACGGCACAGCCGACGCCGACGGCATGAGCATCTCGTTCTGTTCCGCCTCGCGCGGGCTCGCGGACGATGTCGCCTGGCTCGTACGCTCCCTGGGCGGTCGCGCCCGCGTTCTGCCCGAGAAGGCCGCTTTCACCGTATCGGTGGCGCTTCCGGACGAGTACGCGCCGTTCCGTCTAGCCCGCAAAGCCGCCCGTGTCCGTCCCCGGCCGAAGGACGACACCTTCCGGCGCGGTGTCCGAGCGGTCGAGTACGTAGGCGTCAAACCGGTCCAGTGCATCAGCGTCGATCACTCCAGCCACGCCTACATCACCGACAACTTCACCGTCACCCACAACACGATGGTCGCCCTGCGCGCCATGCTCGCCGTCGTCGACGCGGGCGGCCAGGCCGCGATGCTGGCTCCCACCGAGGTGCTGGCCCAGCAGCATCACCGGTCCGTCGTCGAGATGATGGGGGATCTCGCCGAGGGCGGGATGCTGGGCGGGTCGGACAAGGCGACCAAGGTGGTCGTGCTCACCGGGTCGATGGGGGCCGCCGGCCGCAGGCAGGCGTTGCTCGATCTCGTGACCGGCGAGGCCGGGATCGTCATCGGGACGCACGCGCTGATCGAGGACAAGGTGCAGTTCCACGACCTGGGGCTGGTCGTCGTCGACGAGCAGCACCGGTTCGGGGTGGAGCAGCGGGACGCGCTGCGGGGGAAGGGGAAGCAGCCGCCGCATCTGCTCGTGATGACCGCCACGCCGATTCCCCGGACCGTGGCGATGACCGTGTTCGGGGACCTGGAGACGTCCGTACTCGACCAGTTGCCGGCCGGGCGCTCCCCGATCGCCACGCATGTCGTGCCCGCCGCCGACAAGCCCCACTTCCTCACGCGCGCGTGGGAGCGGGTGCGCGAAGAGGTGGGCAAGGGGCATCAGGCGTACGTCGTCTGTCCCCGGATCGGGGACGAGGAGGACGACAAGAAGGCGAAGAAGGAAGCGCCCGAGGGGGACAAGCGCCCGCCTCTGGCGGTTCTGGACGTCGCCGACCAGCTGTCCAAGGGCCCGCTCCAGGGCCTCAGGGTCGAGGTCCTGCACGGCCGTATGCACCCCGACGACAAGGACGCGGTGATGCGGAGGTTCACCGCGGGGGAGACGGACGTCCTGGTCGCGACGACGGTCATCGAGGTCGGCGTCAACGTCCCCAACGCCACCGCCATGGTGATCATGGACGCGGACCGCTTCGGCGTGTCCCAGCTCCACCAGCTCCGGGGCCGGGTGGGCCGGGGTTCGGCGGCGGGCCTCTGCCTCCTCGTCACGGACATGCCGGAAGCGAGCGCGGCCCGCCAGCGCCTCAACGCGGTCGCCTCGACGCTGGACGGCTTCGAACTGTCGCGGATCGACCTGGAGCAGCGCCGAGAGGGCGACGTGCTGGGCCAGGCACAGTCGGGAGCGCGCTCCTCCCTGCGGGTCCTGGAGGTCATCGAGGACGAGGAGGTCATCGCGGAGGCGAGACAGGAGGCGACGACACTGGTGCGGGAGAACCCGGACCTGGAGGGGCTGCCGGGTCTGAAAACAGCGCTGGACGCGCTGTTGGACGAGGAGAGGGAGCAGTACCTGGAGAAGGGGTGAGCCACACTGGACCCGTACTCGACCCCGTACCAAGGACCTGAAGATGACCCGCGTGATCGCCGGAGAAGCCGGCGGACGTCGACTCGCCGTCCCCCCGGGAACCGGCACCCGCCCCACCTCCGACCGCGCACGCGAAGCCCTCATGTCCACCTGGGAATCCCTCCTCCGAGGCTCCCTCACCGGCGAACGGGTCCTCGACCTCTACGCGGGCTCGGGCGCGGTCGGCCTCGAAGCCCTCTCCCGGGGCGCGGCCCACACCCTCCTCGTGGAAGCCGACCCCAAAGCCGTCCGCACGATCCGCGAGAACGTGAGATCCCTCGCCCTCCCCGGCGCCGAAGTACGGCAGGGCAAGGCCGAGCAGATCATCCAGGCACCCCCCACCACCCCGTACGGCATCGCCTTCCTGGACCCCCCCTACGCGGTCACGGATCACGATCTTGGCGAGATCCTCCTCACACTCCGCACCGAAGGCTGGCTCACACCGGACGCGATCGTCACCGTGGAGCGCAGCACCAGAGGCGGAGAATTCCGCTGGCCGGCGGGGTTCGCACCGGTCAAGGCCCGTCGCTACGGCGAGGGAACGTTTTGGTACGGTCGCGCCGCCACGGGCGACAACGCCCCCACGTGCGAAGACGCACGATGACCGGACCGGAGAGCGAGGGATCACCAGTGCGCCGCGCCGTCTGTCCCGGGTCGTTCGACCCGATCACCAACGGACACCTCGACATCATCTCCCGCGCCTCCCGCCTCTACGACGAGGTGTACGTCGCGGTGATGATCAACAAATCGAAGCAGGGCCTCTTCGAGGTCGACGAGCGGATCGACCTGATCCGCCAGGTCACGGCCGAGTACGGCAACGTACGCGTGGAGTCCTTCCACGGCCTGCTGGTGGACTTCTGCAAGCAGCGGGAGATCCCGGCGATCGTCAAGGGCCTCAGAGCGGTCAGCGACTTCGACTACGAGCTCCAGATGGCGCAGATGAACATCGGCCTGTCCGGGGTGGAGACGCTGTTCGTGCCGACGAACCCGGCGTACAGCTTCCTGTCGTCCTCGCTCGTCAAGGAGGTCGCGACGTGGGGCGGCGACATCGCGCACCTGGTGCCGCCGATCGTGCTCGAAGCGCTCAACAAGCGCCTGCGCAAGGACTGATGGGACACCGGGGACTACAGTCGCCCTGTCCGTCTCCAACACAGCGGTAGAGAGTGGCGAGCCTAGGTGGACGTACAGAAGAAGCTCGACGAGATCGTCGCCGCGGTCTCCGGCGCGAGGTCGATGCCCATGTCGGCCTCGTGCGTGGTGAACCGCGCCGACCTGCTCGCCCTGCTGGAGGAGGTGCGTGCCGCGCTGCCGGACTCCCTCGCGCAGGCCGAGGAGCTGATCGGCGGCCGTGACCAGATGGTCGACCAGGCCCGCCAGGAGGCCGAGCGGATCATCACCACCGCGCACGCCGAGCGCGGCTCGCTGATCTCCGGCACCGAGGTGGCCCGCCGCTCCCAGGCCGAGGCCGACCGCATCCTCGCGGAGGCCCGCCGGGAGGCGGAGGAGGTCCGCGCCGAGGCGGACGAGTACGTCGACTCCAAGCTCGCCAACTTCGAGGTCGTCCTCACCAAGACGCTGGGCTCGGTCGGCCGGGGCCGCGAGAAACTCCTCGGCACGGGCCCGGGCCTCGATGAGAACGGCTACGCGGACGAGGACGCCCCCGAGCGCAGCCACGACCCGGAGACCCTCCGCAAGGACGCGGACGCGTACGTCGACGTCAAGCTCGGCGCCTTCGAGGCGGTGCTCGCCAAGACGCTGGAGGCGGTCGGCCGGGGCCGCGACAAGCTGCACGGCCGGATCGCCTCGGACGACCTCGGCGCCCTCGCCGACGACGCCACGACCTTCCAGCACTCCTCCGACGCCGACTTCCTCGCCGACCTCGCGGCCCTCTCCGACCGCGAGGAGTCCTCCCGCACGGGCTCGACCCCGATCCCGGCCCAGCCCGCGGCCCCGGCCGAGCAGCCCGTCGTCCACGGCTACGAGCAGCAGCCCGCGTACGGCTACCAGGACGGCTACGGCGGCTACGAGCAGCCGTACGCGCAGCCGGACCCGTACGCCTACCAGCAGGCCGACCCGTACGCGGCGACGGCCTACCAGGGGTACGACCAGCAGCAGGCGTACGAGCAGCAGCCGCAGCAGCCCCAGCAACAGCAGCACGCCCAGCAGTCGTACGCGCTCGACGAGACGAGCCTCTTCGACACCGGCATGATCACGCCGGAGCAGCTCAGGGCGTACGAGCAGGGGCGGGGTCTGTAGCCGAGCCCGTCACCGGGACCCGGATTGGGCTGTGCGCGAATGGTCCAGTATCCTGGCTCTTCGGTCGCGTGTACGTCCGCGATCAACGCTGCCCCGAAGCACCGCTGGGCGGCGCCCTCCAGCTCGGAAGAGATCGAAAACAGGAATGGCCGCGAACGCCCGCCTCGACCACCGCAACCCCCTCGTGTTCGACACGCACGAGCTGGGTCGGCGGCCTGGCGCGCTCCAGCGCCTGACCCGTGAGATCGACGCCCCCAAGGATCTCGGGATCCAGGGCGTCGTCGGAGTGCCGGAAGGCGCCCCGGTCGAACTGGAACTCCGGCTGGAGTCGGTCATGGACGGAGTGCTCGTCACAGGCACCGCCCGTGCACAGGCCGAGGGGGAGTGCGTAAGGTGTCTGGAGCCGGTCGGCCTTGAGGTCGACGCGGATTTCCAGGAGATGTTCTCGTACCCTGACGCCGACGACCGTGGCCGCCCGAAGGCGGAACCGGTCGACGACGTTGAGGACGACGAGGACACGCTCTTCATCGAGGACGGCCTGTTCGACCTCGAATCCGTGCTGCGTGACGCGGTGGTGCTCGCACTGCCGATGCAGCCGGTGTGCCAGGACGACTGCCCGGGACTGTGCTCCGAGTGTGGAGCCAGGCTCGCGGACGACCCGGACCACCGTCACGACGCCGTCGACATCCGTTGGGCGGCATTGCAGGGACTCTCGGGTTCGCTCGAATCCGACGAGAAGGACAAGATCACCGGCGCTGAAGCAGGCGTCGACGAGAAGCAGGAGAAGTAGCCGTGGCTGTTCCGAAGCGGAAGATGTCGCGCAGCAACACGCGCCACCGCCGGTCGCAGTGGAAGGCTGCGGTCCCCACCCTGGTTGCGTGCGAGCGCTGCCACGAGCCCAAGCTGCAGCACATCGCGTGCCCGTCTTGCGGCACCTACAACAAGCGCCAGGTCCTCGAAGTCTGAGGCTGGTGAGAGGCACTGTGTCCACGCCGAAGAAAAACTCTGCGGACAACACGGCCTCGTCCCACACGCTTCTGGAAGGGCGGCTCGGCTACCGGCTGGAGTCCGCCCTTCTGGTGCGTGCGCTGACGCACCGTTCCTACGCGTACGAGAACGGCGGTCTGCCGACGAACGAGCGGCTGGAGTTCCTCGGGGACTCCGTGCTCGGTCTCGTCGTCACCGACACGCTGTACACCACGCATCCCGACCTGCCGGAGGGCCAGCTGGCCAAGCTCCGTGCGGCGGTGGTGAACTCGCGCGCGCTGGCGGAGGTCGGCCGTGGCCTCGACCTGGGCTCCTTCATCCGGCTCGGCCGGGGTGAAGAGGGCACGGGCGGCCGGGACAAGGCGTCCATCCTCGCCGACACCCTTGAAGCGGTGATCGGCGCGGTCTATCTCGACCAGGGCCTCGACGCGGCCTCCGAACTGGTGCACCGCCTGTTCGACCCGCTGATCGAGAAGTCCTCGAACCTCGGTGCCGGCCTGGACTGGAAGACCAGTCTCCAGGAGCTCACCGCGACCGAAGGGCTCGGTGTCCCCGAGTACCTGGTCACGGAGACCGGCCCCGATCACGAGAAGACCTTCACTGCTGCCGCCCGCGTCGGAGGCGTCTCGTACGGCACCGGCACCGGCCGCAGCAAGAAGGAGGCGGAGCAGCAAGCCGCCGAGTCCGCGTGGCGCGCGATCCGCGCCGCGGCGGACGAACGGATCAAGCAGGAAGAGGCGGCGGCTGCCGAAGCCGCCACCGACGCCGAATCCGCCTCCGCGTAAAGAACATCCGACCGAGCGCCCGCCTCCGCCCAGGGGGCGGGCGCTCGGCTCACATCCGGGGAGTGTCATGCCCGAGTTGCCCGAGGTCGAGGTCGTCCGACGGGGTCTGGAGCGGTGGGTGGCCGGCCGCACGGTCGCCGACGCGGAGGTCCTGCACCCCAGAGCCGTACGCCGTCACCTCGCCGGCGCCGACGACTTCGCCCACCGCCTGAAGGGCCACCGCATCGGTACGCCGTCCCGGCGCGGCAAGTACCTCTGGCTGCCCCTCGACGACGGCGGTCAGGCGATCCTCGCCCACCTCGGGATGAGCGGTCAGCTCCTGGTCCAGCCGCCCGATGCCGCCGACGAGAAGCACCTGCGTATCCGGGTCCGGTTCGCCGACGACGTACAGACGCAGCTCCGCTTCGTCGACCAGCGCACCTTCGGCGGGCTCTCCCTGCACGACACGACGGACGACGGCCTCCCGGACGTCATCGGACACATCGCGCGCGACCCCCTGGACCCCCTCTTCGACGACGAGGCGTTCCACGAGTCCCTGCGCCGCAAGCGCACGACGGTCAAACGCGCGCTGCTGGACCAGTCGCTGATCAGCGGGGTCGGCAACATCTACGCGGACGAGGCGCTGTGGCGCAGCCGCCTGCACTACGACCGCCCGGTCACGGGCTTCACCCGCCCCCGCACGACCGAACTCCTCGGCCACGTCCGGGACGTCATGAACGCGGCCCTCGCCGTGGGCGGCACCAGCTTCGACAGCCTGTACGTCAACGTCAACGGCGAGTCGGGCTACTTCGACCGCTCCCTGGACGCGTACGGCCGCGAGGGCGAACCCTGCAACCGCTGCGGCACGGCGATGCGCCGCCGGCCGTGGATGAACCGGTCCAGCTACTTCTGCCCGAAGTGTCAGCGCCCGCCGCGCGTCTCGTCGTAGCGGGTGCGGGCCACGAGGACGTCGTCCATGTGGCCCTCCATGAACTGGATCAGTGCCAGCAGGCGTTCGGCGACCTCGCGGCCCAGGGGGGTCAACTCGTAGTCCACGCGCGGGGGGTTGGTCGGCTGGGCCTCGCGGTGGACGAAGCCGTCGCGCTCCAGGGCGTGCAGCGTCTGGGAGAGCATCTTCTCGCTCACGCCGTCGACCCGGCGGCGCAGTTCGTTGAAGCGCAGGGAGCCTTCGTGCAGGGCCCCGAGCGTCAGACCGCCCCACCTGCCGGTCACGTGTTCCAGCGCTCCCCGCGAGACGCAGGCTTTCGCGAACACGCTGTACGGCAGGTCCTCGACCGGGGTCTCCTGGGTGCTGGTCATGGGGTAAGGGTAGGCGAAACGAGCGCTTACCGACAGGTTGCACTAACCAGCGGTAAGCGCTAATCGGTCAGTAGCCGAAGTCCTGCGTCCACCACGGCCCACCCGAACCGAAGTGCACCCCGACCCCCAGCGTCTTGAAGTCGCAGTTCAGGATGTTCGCCTTGTGGCCGGGGCTGTTCATCCACGCGTCCATCACGGACGCGGCGTCGCCCTGGCCCCGGGCTATGTTCTCCCCGGCGAGGTCGGTGATCCCGGCGGCGGCAGCGCGGTCCCAGGGGGACTTGCCGTCGGGGTCGGTGTGGTCGAAGAAGCCCCGCGCGGCCATGTCCTCGCTGAACTTCTGGGCGAGATC
Source organism: Streptomyces saintjeani (assembly GCF_055409605.1). Classification (NCBI taxonomy): domain Bacteria; kingdom Bacillati; phylum Actinomycetota; class Actinomycetes; order Kitasatosporales; family Streptomycetaceae; genus Streptomyces; species Streptomyces saintjeani. The sequence goes on from NZ_CP189624.1 coordinate 6,776,982, forward strand.
CGCGAGGGCGCTGTTCGCGGACAGGGCGCTGCAACCGACCTTCGCGCGCTCCTCGTTGACGAGCACGAGGACCTGGGCGGCGGCCTGGAGTTCCGCCGACACGGCGTTCGCGGCCTTCACCGGTGCCTGCGCGGCGGGCGCCTGCGTCTCCTTCTCCTCCACCGGAGTCCCGGCCGCCTCGGAGGGGCCGGCGGAGGGTTTCGCCTCGGCGGCCTTCTTCGCGGGCGCCTTCTTCTCCTTCTCCGGTGCGGCCTTCGGAGCGGGCTTCGGCGCGAGAGAAGGGGACGCCGACGGGGTGGACGCCCCCGTACCGGCCCCGCTCTCCGCCGCACCCGCGGCGCCGCCCTGTTCGGAGGCCGCGTTGGTGGGGGAGCCGGAGGCGCGGACGTGGTCGCCGGAGGCGTCCGAGGCGCTGTCGCCGCCGAGCTTGTAGCTCTCCAGGCCGGGGACGATCCCCGACGTCACGGCGACCGCGCCGAGCGCGACGGCGGCGGAGACACCGAGGAGGCCGATGCGGACGGGGTGCTTCCTGCGGCGCCGGTGCGGACCGGCGGTGGCCGCCTCGGCGGCGCTGTCCGTCGCGTACAGGTAGTCGGAGCTGAGCGCGTTGGCGTCCGCGTACGCCTCGGGGTCCACGGAGGGGGGCATGCCCATGCCGGGGGTGTGGTCCTGCTCGTACGCGTCAGTGCTGCCGTGCGTGTGGCCCGTCTCGGCGCGTCCGGCGGCTGCGCGTCGGTGGCGTCCCATCTGCTGGCCTCCTGGCCTTCCTCGTACTGCGGCGTTCCTGAGCACCCCCGAGCGACACGGTCCCCGAGCCCTGTGGTCGCCGACTCCTCGCGGTCGCCCCGAATCACTCGATCGGGTGAGTTTCTTTTGGGTGGGGACGGTACCCCATGACGTCCGGGGAGGAAGTGTCCTGAGCGACATCGGTCTGGTTGGGTGGCTCTTATGAGCGAGGACGCACGACTGGTCGCCTGGGTCCGTGGACACGTACAGGGCGTGGGATTCCGCTGGTTCACCCGGGCCAAGGCGCTGGAGATCGGAGGGCTGAGTGGTTTTGCTCTCAATTTGGCCGACGGGCGCGTACAAGTGGTCGCCGAGGGGACCCGGGGCGACTGTGAAGGACTGCTGGACTGGCTGACGGGAGACGACACGCCCGGCCGTGTGGACGGTGTCACCGAGATTTGGGACACACCGCGCGGCGGTTACGACGGGTTCGCGATCCGCTGAGTCCTGAGGGGCCGGACGGTGCGCGGGAGGCCCGCCGGGCAGGGCCGCTGAGGAAAAGAAGCAGGTGGTTGCCAAGAAGCGCGCGCTCTGGCAGGCTCGCCGTCCAAGTGTGACCGCCGCGCCCCCGGGCTCCGCGAGGCTCGCAGCACCGCCGACGGGCGCCGTGCTCGCCGCTCGGGCCGCTCCGTACGGGGCGTGATCGTGTTGACCGTCAAACTTTTTGGTGAGACGCTGAGGGAACCCCGCGCACCTAGCTGTTCGGCATGGATGAACGGCAGCAACAACAGATCCTGCCCAGAGGCCGGGTGCGAATCCCTCACGACCCACACCGCTTCGGTCGGTCACTCAGTGTGGAGGACCATCCATCATGGCAAAGGCGCTTCTCGGTTACGTCGGCGGTTCCGACCCGCGACTCCTCGCCGAGATGCGACGGCTCCAGCAGCGCGTCCAGGATCTGGAATCCGAGCTCGGACGGATCCAGGCCGAGAACGACGCGCTGACGGCTGCCGCTTCTCACGACAGGCTCATGGAGAGCATCGACGCACACCAGCCGGAGCCTGCGTTCACCTGATCGCTAGCTGCACCGCTCCACGGCACCGTTTGAGTTGTCAAGATTTGCAAGGGACGCTTCGGCGTCCCTTCTTTTCTTTCCCGACTTCTCTTTCCCCGACATCTTTTACCGGGCCCCGCTCACTCTCTTTAACGTGTGGTGTGCCCGGCGCGTTCAGCCATGAAACCGCTGGGCCGCCCGGCGTTGGTAGAGTCCGGCGGCGTGCACCTCAAGGCCCTGACCCTGCGTGGGTTCAAGTCGTTCGCCTCCGCGACCACGCTCCGGTTCGAACCGGGGATCACCTGTGTCGTGGGGCCCAACGGGTCGGGCAAGTCCAACGTCGTCGACGCGCTCACCTGGGTCATGGGCGAGCACAGCGCGAAGTCGCTGCGCGGCGGCAAGATGGAGGACGTCATCTTCGCCGGTACGACCGGCCGCCCCCCGCTCGGCCGGGCCGAGGTCTCCCTCACGATCGACAACTCCGACGGCGCGCTGCCCATCGAGTACGCCGAGGTCACGATCACCCGGATCATGTTCCGGGGCGGCTCCAGCGAGTACCAGATCAACGGCGACACCTGCCGGCTCCTCGACATCCAGGACCTCCTCTCCGACTCCGGCATCGGCCGCGAGATGCACGTCATCGTCGGCCAGGGCCAGCTCGACTCCGTCCTGCACGCCGATCCCATGGGCCGCCGCGCGTTCATCGAAGAGGCGGCCGGAGTCCTCAAGCACCGCAAGCGCAAGGAGAAGGCGCTCCGCAAGCTCGACGCGATGCAGGTCAACCTCTCCCGCGTCCAGGACCTCACCGACGAACTCCGCCGCCAGCTCAAGCCGCTGGGCCGGCAGGCCGCGGTGGCCCGGCGTGCGGCTGTCATCCAGGCCGACCTCCGGGACGCCCGCCTCAGGCTGCTCGCCGACGACCTGGTCCGCCTCCGCGCCGCCCTCCAGACCGAGATCGCCGACGAAGCCGCGCTCAAGCAGCGCAAGGAGACGGCCGAGCAGGACCTCAGGAAGGCGCTCCAGCGCGAGGCCCACCTCGAAGACGAGGTCCGCCGTCTGACGCCCCGCCTCCAGCGCACCCAGCAGACCTGGTACGAGCTGTCCCAGCTCGCCGAACGCGTCCGGGGCACCATCTCCCTCGCCGACGCCCGCGTGAAGAGCGCGGCCTCCGCACCCCCCGAGGAACGCCGGGGCCGCGACCCCGAGGACCTCGAACGCGAGGCGGCCCGCGTCCGCGAGCAGGAAGCGGAACTGGAGGCCGCCCTCGAAGCCGCCGAACGCGCCCTGGAGGACACGGTCGCCCACCGCGCCGACCTCGAACGCGAGCTCGCCGCCGAGGAACGCCGTCTCAGGGACGCCGCCCGCGCCATCGCCGACCGCCGCGAGGGCCTGGCGCGTCTGGGCGGCCAGGTCAACGCGGCCCGCTCCCGGGCGGCCTCGGCACAGTCCGAGATCGACCGGTTGGCGCTGGCCCGCGACGCCGCGCAGGAACGGGCCGTCGCCGCACAGGAGGAGTACGAGACCCTGCGGGCCGAGGTGGAGGGCCTGGACGCGGACGACGAAACCTTGACGCAGGCCCACGAAGCGGCGAAACGCGCGCTGTCGGAGGCGGAGACAACGCTGAGCGCGGCGAGAGAAGCGGCGGTCGAGGCGGAACGCCGACGGGCGGCGACGAAGGCGAGACACGAGGCCCTGTCCCTGGGCCTGCGCCGCAAGGACGGCACGGGGACAGTGCTGGCGGCGAAGGACGGGCTCACGGGGGTACTGGGCCCGGCGGCAGAGCTGTTGACGATCACGCCGGGTTACGAGATCGCGCTCGCGGCGGCGTTCGGGGCGGCGGCGGACGCGGTGGCGGTGACGGGGGTGGGCTCGGCGGCGGAGGCGATCAGGCTGCTGCGGAAGCAGGACGGGGGGAGGGCGACGCTGTTGGTGGCGGGCGATAGCCCGTCTTTCAGGGGCGCGGGGCTGTGCCCGATGTGCGGCTACCGCCGCGCTGGGGGTACCTCCCTGCTCGATGAGCGTGGCGCAACCACATCTTTCAGGGGCGCGGGGAACTGCGCGACAAGCCACAACGAACCCGCACCCGCCACACCTCCTTTCGCAACCGAGCTGGTCCGCGCCCCCTCCGACCTCCTCCCCGCGATCCACCACCTCCTCCACAACATCGCCGTGGTCGACACCCTCGAAGACGCCGAGCAGTTGATCCGCCAGCACCCCCACCTCACCGCAGTCACCACAGAAGGCGACCTCCTCTCCCCCCACTTCGCCCACGGCGGCTCCGCAGGCGCCCCCAGCCTCCTCGAAGTGCAGGCGTCGGTGGACGAAGCAGCGGCGGAACTGGAAGAACTCGCCGTCCGCTGCGAGGAGTTGGCGGCACGACAGGACACCGCGAAAGAGCACCGCGAGGAATCCGCGTCCCGAGTGGAAGAACTGGCCGACCAACGCCGCACCGCGGACCGGGAGAAGTCCGCGGTGGCCCAGCAACTCGGCCGCCTCGCAGGCCAGTCGAGAGGCGCGACCGGCGAAGCGGAGAGAGCGACGGCAGCGGCGGCCCGAGCCCGGGACGCCCTGGACAAGGCCCTGGAAGAAGTCGAGATCCTCGCCGAACGCCTCGCGGTCGCCGGGGAGTTGCCCGTGGAGGAGGAGCCCGACCCCGCCGTACGCGACCGCCTCGCAGCGGACGGCGCGAACGCCCGCCAGACGGAGATGGAGGCCCGCCTCCAGGCCCGTACGCACGAGGAACGGGTCAAGGCCCTTGCGGGCAGGGCGGATTCACTGGACCGCGCGGCGAGGGCGGAGCGCGAGGCGAGGTCGAGGGCGGAACAACGGCAGCGCAGGCTGGCGTACGAAGCCTCCGTGGCAACGGCCGTGGCGGACGGCGCCCGGCACCTGCTGACCCACGTCGAAGCCTCCCTGCGCCAGGCGGAAGCCGAACGGGCCGAGGCCGAGGCGGAGAAGGCCGCGCGGGAACAGGAGCTGGCGGCGGAGCGCACCGTCGGCCGGGACCTGAAGGCCGAACTGGACAAGCTGACCGACTCGGTGCACAGGGGAGAGGTGCTCGGCGCCGAGAAGCGGATGCGGATCGAGCAGGTCGAGACGAAGGCGCTGGAGGAGCTGGGGGTCGAGCCGGAGGGCCTGGTCACGGAGTACGGCCCGCATCAGCTCGTACCGCCGTCGCCCCCGGCGGAGGGGGAGGAACCGGAGGAGGACCCCCAGCCGGTCCCCTTCGTCCGCGCGGAGCAGGAGAAGCGCCTGAGGTCGGCCGAACGGGCGTACCAGCAACTCGGCAAGGTGAACCCCCTCGCGCTGGAGGAGTTCGCGGCGCTGGAGGAACGCCACCAGTTCCTCAGCGAGCAGCTCGAAGACCTGAAGAAGACGCGCACGGACCTCCTCCAGGTCGTGAAGGAGGTGGACGAGCGCGTCGAGCAGGTGTTCAGCGAGGCGTTCCGGGACACGGCGAGGGAGTTCGAGGGGGTCTTCGGGCGGCTGTTCCCCGGCGGTGAGGGCCGCCTGATCCTGACGGATCCGGACAACATGCTGACGACGGGCGTGGACGTCGAGGCCCGCCCGCCCGGCAAGAAGGTCAAGCGGCTGTCGCTGCTGTCGGGCGGGGAACGGTCCCTGACGGCCGTAGCCCTGCTGGTGTCGATCTTCAAGGCGCGGCCGAGCCCGTTCTACGTGATGGACGAGGTGGAGGCGGCGCTCGACGACACGAACCTCCAGCGGCTGATCCGGATCATGCAGGAGTTGCAGGAGTCGTCGCAGCTGATCGTCATCACGCACCAGAAGCGGACGATGGAGGTCGCGGACGCGCTGTACGGGGTGTCGATGCAGGGGGACGGGGTCTCGAAGGTGATTTCGCAGCGACTGCGATGAGTTCAAGACTTGAACGCATCCCCGTCCAGGAGTGACTGTCATCTCACATCACTCCCCATTGGACTTCACAACTTGAAGGCATAGGCTCTGGGGCGTTGCTTTTCCCTTCAGGTGGTGGGCGGCGGCGTGCTGTGCGCCACTGGAGGGGCTGACCGTGGCCGGCAGCGTTGCCGGTGGCCCGAGGAGTTGATCGTGACCAGCACAGCGCAGGCGTCCAAGTCAGGAGCCCAGGCTCATCCCGACCATCTCGGGCACGTCATCTTCATCGCCGCCGCCGCGGCGATGGGCGGGTTCCTGTTCGGGTACGACAGTTCCGTCATCAACGGCGCGGTCGAGGCGATCCGGGACCGGTACGACATCGGGTCCGCCGCGCTCGCGCAGGTCATCGCGATCGCGCTGATCGGCTGTGCGATCGGGGCGGCGACGGCGGGGCGGATCGCCGACCGGATCGGGCGGATCCGGTGCATGCAGATCTCCGCCGTGATGTTCACGGTCAGCGCGGTCGGCTCCGCGCTGCCGTTCGCGCTGTGGGACCTCGCGCTGTGGCGGGTCGTCGGCGGGTTCGCGATCGGGATGGCGTCCGTCATCGGTCCCGCGTACATCGCCGAGGTCGCGCCGCCCGCGTACCGGGGGCGGCTCGGGTCCTTCCAGCAGGCCGCGATCGTCATCGGGATCGCCATCTCGCAGCTCGTCAACTGGGGGCTGCTGAACGCCGCCGGCGGGGATCAGCGCGGGAAGCTGATGGGGATCGAAGCCTGGCAGGTCATGCTGGGTGTGATGGTCGTACCGGCCGTGCTGTACGGGCTGCTGTCCTTCGCGATTCCCGAGTCGCCGCGGTTCCTGCTGTCCGTCGGGAAGCGGGAGCGGGCGCGGGAGATCCTCGTCGAGGTCGAGGGCGAGAGCGCCGACCTCGACGCGCGGGTCGCCGAGATCGAGCACGCGATGAAGAGCGAGCACAAGTCGACGTTCAAGGACCTGCTCGGCGGTGGCTTCTTCTTCAAGCCGATCGTCTGGATCGGCATCGGGCTCTCCGTCTTCCAGCAGTTCGTGGGCATCAACGTCGCGTTCTACTACTCGTCCACGCTGTGGCAGTCGGTGGGCGTCGACCCGACGGACTCGTTCTTCTACTCCTTCACGACGTCGATCATCAACATCGTCGGTACGGTCATCGCGATGATCTTCGTCGACCGGGTGGGCCGCAGGCCGCTCGCGCTCATCGGCTCGGTCGGCATGGTGATCGGCCTCGCGCTGGAGGCGTGGGCCTTCTCGTACGACCTCGTCGACGGCAAGCTCCCCACGGCGCAGGGCTGGACGGCCCTCGTCGCCGCCCACATCTTCGTCCTCTTCTTCGCGCTGTCCTGGGGCGTCGTCGTCTGGGTCTTCCTCGGCGAGATGTTCCCGAACCGCATCCGCGCAGCCGCCCTCGGCGTCGCCGCCTCCGCGCAATGGATCGCCAACTGGGCGATCACGGCGAGCTTCCCGTCCCTGGCCGACTGGAACCTCTCCGCGACGTACATCATCTACACGGTCTTCGCGGCCCTCTCCATCCCCTTCGTCCTCAGGTTCGTCAAGGAGACGAAGGGCAAGTCCCTGGAGGAAATGGGCTGAGGCCCTCCCCGAGCCCGGGGAGAAGGACCAAGTCCCCGCTGTCCTTCTCCCCGAACACGTCCGCCGTCCCCGGGTTTCCGGGGGCGGCGGATTTCGTATGCGGACCGATCGGCGAGCTTTCTCAGGCCCCCGCCTCCGGCAGCACCCGTTCCGCGAACAGGCGCAGGCTCTGCCAGCCCTCCTCGATCGGCATGCCGCCGGCCAAGGGGTGGAGTACGAGGTTGTCGAGGTTCTGGGTCAGGCATTCGGCCGGGGTGAGGATTCTGTATACGCCCTCCTCCCGGAGCTCGTCGATCGTGGTCGCCGTCGAGCGGACCACCGAGTGGATGTCCGTCGACTGCCAGGCGGCGTACGTCCGGGCCTCGTGGAGGAAGTGGTGGCCGTGGGTCTGCCAGGTCTTGTCGGGGGTTTCCGAGATGTGGAGGAGGGGGGTTTCCGCGGGCGGCATCAGGACCCAGCCTTCCGTGCCGTACTCCTTCAGGCGGGCCTTGTAGTAGGTCTCCAGCGCCGGGAGGTGGGCGCTGGGGAAGAAGGGGAGGCCCAGGCGGGCCGCTCGGCGGGCGGAGGCCTGGGAGGAGCCGCCCACCAGGAGGAGGGGGTGCGGGGACGTCGCCGGGCGCGGGGTGACCCGTACCGTGCGGCCCCGGTACGTGAAGGGCTCGCCGGTCCACGCCTGGAGGAGCGTTTCCAGGAGTTCGTCCTGGAGACGGCCCCGGCGCTCCCAGGGGACGCCCGCCCGGTCGTACTCCTCGCGGCGGTAGCCGATGCCGGTCACCGTCATCAGGCGGCCCGCGCTCAGGAGGTCCAGTACGGCGATGTCCTCCGCCAGCCGCAGGGGGTCGTGCAGTGGGCCGATCGCCGCGGAGACGGTCACCGCGAGGCGCTTCGTCGCGCCCAGCACCGCGCCCGCGAACGTGAACGGCGACGGCAGCCAGTTGTTCTCGGCGCCGTGGTGCTCCTCCGTCTGGACGGTCGTGACGCCGTGGTCGTCCGCGTACGCGGCCATGCGGAGGGCCGCCTGATAGCGGGCGGCGAGCTCGGCGGGGGTGGCGTCCGGGGCGGCGAGGTTGAAGCGGAGCACGGAGACGGGCATGGCGGGCCCCTTCGTCGGTGGGGAGGGACCGTAACTGACGGCACGTCAGATCGCCAGGGGTTCGCCGGGCCGGTCGGACCCCGTGCGGCCGACGGCCCCCCGATCGAGAGGTCACGCATACTGGTGCCGTTATGGAAACCGTCATCCTTGTAGTCATCATCGCCGTGGTCCTTCTCGGGGCGATCGGTGGACTCGTGGTCGGGACGCGGCGCAAGAAGCCGCTGCCCGCGCCGCCGCCGTCCACCACGCCCGACCTGACCGCGCCACCGGCCGAACCGCACGTCGGTGACGAGGCCGAGACGCCGCGCGACGAAGAGCGGCGAACCATAGAGGAAGTCGACCTCCCGGTCGCGGCGGAGCCCGAGGCTCCCGCGATCGAGGTCCCCGAGCCCACGGCCGGGCGGCTCGTCCGCCTCCGCGCGCGGCTCTCCCGCTCCCAGAACGCGCTCGGCAAGGGACTGCTCACGCTGCTGTCGCGCGAGCACCTCGACGACGACACGTGGGAGGAGATCGAGGAGATCCTCCTCACCGCCGACGTCGGGGTCATGCCGACGCAGGAACTCGTCGACGGGCTCCGCGAGCGCGTGAAGGTGCTCGGCACGCGGACGCCGGACGAGCTGCGGGGGCTGCTCCGGGAAGAGCTGCTCAAGCTGGTCGGTACGGACGTGGACCGCGCCGTCCGGACCGAGCCCGAGGGGCGTAAGCCGGGCGTCGTCATGGTCGTCGGGGTCAACGGGACCGGGAAGACGACCACGACCGGCAAGCTGGCGCGTGTCCTCGTCGCCGACGGGCGGACCGTCGTCCTCGGCGCTGCCGATACGTTTCGCGCCGCCGCCGCCGATCAGTTGCAGACGTGGGGGGAGCGGGTCGGGGCGTACACCGTGCGCGGGCCCGAGGGGGGTGACCCTGCCTCCATCGCCTTCGACGCGGTGAAGGAGGGCAAGGAGATGGGCGTCGACGTGGTGCTCATCGACACCGCCGGGCGGCTGCACACCAAGACCGGGCTCATGGACGAGCTGGGGAAGGTCAAGCGGGTCGTCGAGAAGCAGGCGCCGCTGGACGAGGTGCTGCTCGTGCTGGACGCGACGACTGGGCAGAACGGGCTTGTTCAGGCTCGGGTGTTCGCGGAGGTCGTCGACATCACGGGCATCGTGCTCACCAAGCTGGACGGGACCGCCAAGGGCGGGATTGTCGTGGCGGTGCAGCGGGAGTTGGGGGTGCCGGTGAAGTTGATCGGGCTGGGGGAGGGCGCTGATGATCTGGCGCCGTTCGAGCCTGAGGCGTTCGTCGATGCGCTTATCGGGGACTAGGGGTGCCTACTGGGGTGCCGGGTTCTGTCCGTCGGCGGCTGCGGGTGCGTTGTGGCTTGTCGCGCCCACGCGGCGGAAGCCGCACAGAGAACACAGCCCCGCGCCCCTAAAAAACCATCAAGTGCCCGCTTCTTGCAGAGAAGCGGGCACTTTTTATGCCCTTGACCTGTGCGCCACGTACGCCAGTGTCCCCAGCAGCAGTCTCGCCGCCGGGGGCTTCGTCGCCGAGTCCAGGTCCGGGGGGCGTAGCCAGGTCACCGGGCCCAGGCCTCCCCTGTCCGACGGTGGGGCCGTGATGTACGCGCCCTTGCCCAGGCCCCTCAGGTCCAGCGCCGTCGGGTCGTCCCAGCCCATGCGGTACAGGAGGTCGGGGAGCGAGGCCGCCGCGCCCGGGGCCACGAAGAAGTGGGCGCGGCCGTCCGGGGTAGCCGTCACCGGGCCCAGGGGCAGGCCCATGCGCTCCAGGCGGCTCAGCGCTCTGCGGCCCGCCGCCTCCGCCACCTCGATCACGTCGAACGTGTGGCCCACCGGCAGCATCACCGTCGCGTCGGGGACGTCGGACCACACCGTCGTGGCCTCGTCGAGGGTGGCGCCCGCCGGGAGGTGGGGGGCGAAGTCGAGGGGGTGGGCGCCGGGGGTGCGGCAGGGGTGGCCGCAGGAGCACGCGCCGGAGACCGTGTGCGCGCCGGGGACGACGTCCCAGCCCCACAGGCCCGTTAACTCGGCGATGGCCGTGCACTCGGGGGAGCGACCGCGTCTGCGCGCGCCGGAACGGATCTCGCGAATGCCGCCGATCGTGAAGCCCATGCCCCCTCCAACGGGTCCGACGCGCCGGTGGTCACGCAAAGGGCGGGTGGCGTGACTCTCCGTACTCAGGATCTCCGGAATGCCCTCGGACCGGGGCGGCGCACTGAAGCGCGGGGGTGGTGAATTCACCCGTGCGCGCCCCCGAGTGCACCTTTCCGTTCGCTCGGGCCGTCCCGTGTCAAGTCAATCGCGCGTGTGCCACTCTGAGTTCATCCGAAGGGGTGGCGAATGGTGGCGATTCCCGGAACGCCATGGCCGGACGGGTGATCGTAGGATTACTTTGAGTGTGCGGGGCCTGGGGGTACACGCACCGGTGGGTATGCCGGAGGCAAGTCGTCCTTCCGTTCGAAGGGTGACAAACGCCGGACGGCAGGGCTATTTACCGGCATTCTGATAGGGCTTGGCGCAGTCGGACCACGCGGTCCGCACTGCAAGTGGTCTCAGGGATGGGGGCGTTCCAGTGAGCGGCAACGAAAGCGGCGGGGCGAGTACGGACAAGCGTCCGAACGAACTGCTCTCCTCCTGGTTCGTCCGCAGCGGCTGGTCCAAGGGCGAACTCGCCCGGCAGGTCAACCGCCGCGCCCGCCAGCTGGGCGCGGGCCACATCTCCACCGACACCTCGCGCGTACGCCGCTGGCTGGACGGCGAGAACCCCCGCGAACCCATCCCGCGCATCCTCTCCGAGCTGTTCTCCGAGCGGTTCGGCTGCGTCGTCTCCGTCGAGGACCTCGGCCTGCGCGCCGCCCGCCAGTCCCCGTCCACCAGCGGCGTCGACCTCCCCTGGACCGGCCCCCAGACGATCTCCCTGCTCAGCGAGTTCTCCCGCAGCGACCTGATGCTGGCCCGCCGCGGCTTCCTCGGCACCTCCCTCGCCCTGTCCGCCGGCCCCACCCTCATCGAACCCATGCAGCGCTGGCTGGTCCCCTCCCCGCCGAGCGCCCCCCGCAACTCCGGCCCCCTCCCCACCAGCCGCGCCCGCGGACGCCTCTCCAGGCCCGAGCTGGAGCTGCTGGAGGCGACCACCACGATGTTCCGCAAGTGGGACGCCCAGTGCGGAGGCGGACTGCGCCGCAAAGCCGTCGTGGGACAGCTCCACGAGGTGACCGACCTCCTCCAGGAACCCCACCCCGAGGACACCGCCAGACGCCTCTTCAAGGTCGCCGCCGAACTCGCCGAACTCGCCGGCTGGATGTCGTACGACGTAGGGCTCCAGCCCACCGCGCAGAAGTACTTCGTCCTCGCCCTGCACGCCGCGAAGGAAGCCGGGGACCGCCCCCTCGGCTCGTACGTCCTGTCCAACATGAGCCGCCAGATGATCCACCTCGGACGGCCCGAGGACGCGCTCGAACTGATCCACCTCGCGCAGTACGGCAGCCGCGACTGCGCGAGCCCGCGCACCCAGTCGATGCTGTATGCGATGGAGGCCCGCGCCTACGCCAACATGGGCCAGCCGGGCCGCTGCAAACGAGCCGTGCGGATGGCCGAGGACACCTTCGCCGACGCCGCCGAATGGGACGAGCCCGACCCCGACTGGATCGGCTTCTTCACCGAGGCCGAGCTGTACGGCGAGAACAGCCACTCCTACCGCGACCTCGCCTACGTGGCCGGCCGCAGCCCGACGTACGCCTCCCTCGCCGAACCCCTGATGCTGCGCGCCGTCGACCTCTTCGCGAAGGAATCCGACGAATACCAGCGCTCCTACGCCCTCAACCTGATCGGCGTCGCCACCGTCCATCTCCTCAAGCGGGAGCCCGAACAGAGCGCGAAATACGCCACCGAAGCCATGGCCGCCGCCAAGCGGGTCCGTTCCGAACGCGTCAACACTCGTATCCGAAAGACCGTCGACAACGCCGCCCGCGAATTCGGCGACCTCACCGACGTCGTCGACCTCACCGACCGCCTCGCCGCCGAACTCCCCGAGACCGCCGAAGCGGTCTGATCCCACGAACCCCGGCCGCGGCCGGCCCTCCCGAACTGCCCGACTCGGCTCCCCCATGCCAGGTCATTTCGGAAGGCCGACCGCGGCCGGCCCGTGTCCGGAAGAGGAAGGTTGCGCCACGATAACGATCCCCGGGGCGAACATCAGGCAATTCACCGACGCGTAACACAGGCGACCCCTTCGTCACCGCCGCGAAACAGCGAGGGGCCCGGGCCGAAACCGCGCTGCGCCAGTCTCAAGGCCCATAACCGGCCCGCCCCCACTCCGCAGCCGAGGCTTCGCCCGCACGGGGCCGTACGACGACGAGGAGACGCCGATGGCTCCAGCCATCACGCTCGCCGCAGACAAACTGTCTGCCGCCAACACAGGCTTCATGCTCATCTGTTCAGCGCTCGTGCTGATCATGACTCCCGGCCTGGCCTTCTTCTACGGCGGCATGGTCCGCGTCAAGAGCACGCTGAACATGCTGATGATGAGCTTCATCAGCATGGGGATCGTCACCATCCTGTGGGTGCTCTACGGCTTCTCCATGGCGTTCGGCACGGACCACGGCTCCCTCATCGGCTGGGAGTCCGACTTCGTCGGCTGGTCCGGCATCGACAAGATGGACATCTGGTCCGGCTACACCATCCCGGTGTTCGTCTTCGCCGTCTTCCAGATGATGTTCGCGATCATCACCCCCGCGCTGATAAGCGGCGCCGTCGCCGACCGCGTCAAGTTCTCCGCCTGGGCGCTCTTCGTCGCCCTGTGGGCCACGGTCGTCTACTTCCCCGTCGCGCACTGGGTGTGGGGCACCGGCGGCTGGGCCTTCGAACTCGGCGTCATCGACTTCGCCGGCGGTACGGCCGTCCACATCAACGCGGGCGCCGCGGCCCTCGGCGTGATCCTCGTCATCGGCAAGCGCGTCGGCTTCAAGAAAGACCCGATGCGCCCCCACAGCCTCCCCCTCGTGATGCTGGGCGCGGGCCTCCTGTGGTTCGGCTGGTTCGGCTTCAACGCCGGTTCCTGGCTCGGCAACGACGACGGCGTCGGCGCGCTCATGTTCGTCAACACCCAGATCGCCACCGCCGCCGCCATGCTCGGCTGGCTCGCCTACGAGAAGATCCGCCACGGCGCCTTCACCACCCTCGGCGCGGCCTCCGGCGCGGTCGCGGGCCTCGTCGCCATCACGCCCTCCGGCGGCGCGATCACCCCGATCGGCGCGATCGCCATCGGCGTCATCACCGGCGTCGTCTGCGCCATGGCCGTCGGCCTCAAGTACAAGTTCGGCTACGACGACTCCCTCGACGTCGTCGGCGTCCACATGGTCGGCGGTATCCTCGGCTCGCTGCTCATCGGCTTCTTCGCCAGCGGCAAGGGCCAGTCCGACGTCAAGGGCCTCTTCTACGGCGGCGGCCTCGACCAGTTCTGGAAGCAGTGCGCGGGCGTGTTCGCCGTCCTCGCCTACTCCCTCATCGCCTCCGCGGTCCTCGCCTTCCTCATCGACAAGACCCTCGGCATGCGCGTCGACGAGGACGAGGAGATCTCCGGCGTCGACCAGGCCGAACACGCCGAGACCGCCTACGACTTCAGCGGCGCCGGCGGCGGCATCGTCAAGTCGTCCGCCGTACCCGCCGGAGCCGGGGCCGAGTCCAAGAAGGTGGACGCATGAAGCTCATCACCGCCGTCGTCAAGCCCCACCGGCTCGACGAGATCAAGGAAGCCCTCCAGGCCTTCGGCGTCCACGGACTGACGGTCACCGAGGCGAGCGGCTACGGTCGACAGCGGGGACACACCGAGGTCTACCGCGGTGCCGAGTACACCGTCGACCTCGTCCCCAAGATCCGCATCGAAGTGCTGGCCGAGGACGACGACGCCGAACAGGTCATCGACGTCATCGTCAAGGCCGCCCGCACCGGCAAGATCGGTGACGGCAAGGTCTGGTCCCTCCCGGTCGACACGGCCGTCAGGGTCCGCACCGGCGAGCGCGGCCCGGACGCGCTCTGACCGAAGAACAGAACAGGAGTCGCTGGGTGACGAGCACGGACGAGCGAAGCGAAGCAGAGGACTCGGGACCCAGCGGCTACGCGGCGGCCCGGCTGCACCTCCTCACCGAGGGAGGTACGGCCGGGCCGCCGCGCCGTACGGCCCTGTCCGAACTGACGGACGACTGGCTGGCCGGCCTCTTCACCTCGGCCACCGGCGACCTGAGAGGCATCTCCCTCGTCGCCGTCGGCGGCTACGGACGCGGCGAACTCTCCCCCCGCAGCGACCTCGACCTCCTCCTCCTGCACGACGGCAGCGACACCAAGGCCGTCGCCACCGTCGCCGACCGCCTCTGGTACCCCGTCTGGGACCTCGGCCTCGACCTCGACCACTCCGTCCGCACCCCAGCCGAGGCCCGCAAGACCGCCGCCGAGGACCTCAAGGTCCAGCTCGGCCTCCTCGACGCCCGCCACCTCGCGGGCGACCTCGGCCTCACCTCCGGACTGCGCACGGCGATCCTCGCCGACTGGCGCAACCAGGCCCCCAAACGCCTCCCCGAACTCCGCGAACTGTGCGCCGAACGCGCCGACCGGCAGGGCGAGTTGCAGTACCTCCTCGAACCCGACCTCAAAGAAGCCCGCGGCGGCCTGCGCGACGCCACCGCACTGCGCGCCGTCGCCGCGTCCTGGCTCGCCGACGCACCCCGCGAAGGACTCGACGACGCCCGCAGACGACTCCTCGACGTCCGCGACGCCCTCCACCTGACGACCGGCCGCGCCACCGACCGCCTCGCCCTCCAGGAACAGGACCAGGTCGCCGCCGAACTGGGACTCCTCGACGCCGACACCCTGCTGCGGCAGGTCTACGAATCCGCGCGGATCATCTCCTACGCCAGCGACGTCACCTGGCGCGAAGTCGGCCGCGTCCTGCGCTCCCGCGCGGTACGGCCCCGGCTGCGCGCCATGCTCGGCGGCGGCAAACAGGTCGTCGAACGCTCCCCCCTCGCGGAAGGAGTCGTCGAGCAGGACGGCGAAGTCGTCCTCGCCCGCGCCGCCCGCCCCGAACGCGACCCCGTCCTGCCACTGCGCGCCGCCGCAGCCGCCGCCCAGGCCGGACTCCCGCTCTCCCTGCACGCCGTACGACGCCTCGCCGCGACCGTACGGCCCCTGCCGACACCCTGGCCCGCCGAGGCCCGCGAACAACTCGTCACCCTGCTCGGCTCCGGACAGCCCACCATCGACGTATGGGAAGCACTGGAGGCCGAAGGGCTGATCACCCGCCTGCTCCCCGACTGGGAACGCGTCCGGTGCCGGCCGCAGCGCAACGCCGTACACATCTGGACCGTCGACCGGCACCTCATCGAAACGGCCGTCCGCGCCTCCGAGTTCACCCGCCGGGTGAGCCGGCCCGACCTGCTGCTCGTGGCCGCGCTGTTCCACGACATCGGGAAGGGATGGCCCGGCGACCACTCCGTGTCCGGCGAGATCATCGTCAAGGACGTCGCCGCGCGGATCGGGTACGACCGGACGGACGTCGCGGTGCTGGCAGCGCTGGTACGGCACCACCTGCTGCTCGTCGACACGGCGACCCGGCGTGACCTCGACGACCCCGCGACGGTCCGCTCCGTCGCGGAGGCGGTCGGCACGCAGAGCACGCTGGAGCTGCTGCACGCCCTGACCGAGGCCGACGCGCTGGCCACCGGGCCGGCCGCCTGGTCCTCCTGGCGGGGGTCGCTGGTCGCGGACCTCGTGAAACGGGTCGGCGCGGTGCTGGCGGGCGAGGAGCCGTCCGCGCCGTCCGCCTCCGCCCCCACCGCCGAACAGGAACGCCTCTCCATCGAGGCGCACCGCACCGGGGGGCCCGTGCTGGCGCTGCGCGCACAGACCCACGAGGAGGAGATGGACCCCGGTGAGCCACTGGGCGTCGAGCTGCTCATCGCGGTGCCGGACCAGCCGGGGGTACTGCCCGCGGTGGCGGGCGTCCTCGCCATGCACCGGCTGACGGTCCGCACGGCGGAGCTGCGGGAACTGGAACTCCCCGACGGGGTCGACCAGGGGTCCGTACTGCTCCTGGACTGGCGGGTGGCTGCGGAGTACGGCTCCCTGCCGCAGGCTGCACGCCTTCGCGCGGACCTGGTGCGCGCGCTGGACGGCTCCCTGGACATCGCCGGACGCCTCGCGGAACGGGACGCGGCCTACCCCCGCCGCCGGGGCTCGGTGGCTCCGCCGCCCCGGGTGACCGTCGCCTCGGCGGCCTCCCGGCACGCGACGGTGATCGAGGTGCGGGCTCAGGACGCGCCTGGACTGCTGTTCCGGATCGGGGCGGCGCTGGAGGACGCCGGGGTACGGGTACGGAGCATGCACGTCAGCACGCTGGGGGCCAACGCGGTGGACGCGTTCTACGTGACGTCGGCTTCGGGGGCGCCGCTGCCGGGGGACGAGGCGGGGGCGGTGGCTCGGAAGCTGGAGGAGATGCTTCGGGCGTGAACTGGGGTCCCCGCCTGTCGAATGCGATGGGCGGGGACGATTTGCTCGCCTGGCCGGATACCCTGGAAGACGCTCACCCTGCTCCCGACTCCGAGGACCGACGCCGCCGTGTTCGATACTCTCTCCGACCGCTTGCAAGCCACTTTCAAGACCCTCCGGGGTAAGGGTCGGCTCAGCGAAGCGGACATCGACGCCACGGCCCGTGAGATCCGGATCGCGCTCCTCGAAGCGGACGTCGCTCTGCCGGTCGTCCGTTCGTTCATCAAGAACGTCAAGGAGCGTTCCCTCGGGGCCGAGGTCTCCAAGGCGCTCAATCCCGGCCAGCAGGTCCTCAAGATCGTTAACGACGAACTCGTCACGATCTTGGGCGGCGAGACCCGCCGCCTCCGCTTCGCCAAGACCGCTCCCACCGTCATCATGCTCGCCGGCCTCCAGGGCGCCGGTAAGACCACCCTCGCCGGCAAGCTCGGCAAGTGGCTGAAGGACCAGGGGCACTCGCCCCTCCTCGTCGCCTGCGACCTCCAGCGCCCCAACGCCGTCAACCAGCTCAGCGTTGTCGCCGAGCGCGCCGGTGTCGCGGTGTACGCCCCCCAGCCGGGCAACGGCGTCGGTGACCCCGTGGCGGTCGCCAAGGACTCCATCGAGTTCGCGAAGTCGAAGGTCCACGACATCGTGATCGTGGACACCGCCGGTCGGCTGGGTATCGACGCGGAGCTGATGCAGCAGGCCGCGGACATTCGGGACGCGGTCCAGCCCGATGAGATCCTTTTCGTCGTCGACGCCATGATCGGCCAGGACGCCGTCAACACGGCGGAGTCCTTCCGCGACGGCGTCGGCTTCGACGGTGTCGTGCTGTCCAAGCTCGACGGCGACGCCCGAGGCGGGGCCGCGCTGTCGATCCGGCAGATCACCGGCAAGCCGATCATGTTCGCGTCGAACGGCGAGAAGCTGGAGGACTTCGACGCGTTCCACCCGGACCGGATGGCCTCCCGCATCCTCGACATGGGTGACCTGCTCACCCTGATCGAGCAGGCGGAGAAGACGTTCAGTCAGGAAGAGGCCCAGAAGATGGCCTCGAAGCTGGCGTCGAAGAAGGGCCAGGACTTCACCCTGGACGACTTCCTGTCCCAGATGGAGCAGGTCAGGAAGATGGGGTCGATCTCGAAGCTGCTCGGCATGCTCCCCGGCATGGGCCAGATCAAGGACCAGATCAACAACCTGGACGAGCGGGACGTCGACCGCACCGCCGCGATCATCAAGTCGATGACCCCGGCGGAGCGCACGGACCCGACGATCATCAACGGCTCGCGCCGGGCGCGTATCGCGAAGGGTTCCGGCGTCGAGGTCAGCGCGGTGAAGGGCCTGGTGGAGCGGTTCTTCGAGGCGCGGAAGATGATGTCGAGGATGGCGCAGGGCGGCGGGATGCCCGGCATGCCCGGTATCCCGGGGATGGGCGGCGGCCCCGGCCGTGCGAAGAAGCAGCCGAAGCAGGCGAAGGGCAAGCAGCGCTCCGGCAACCCGATGAAGCGCAAGCAGCAGGAGCTGGAGGAGGCGCAGCGCCGGGAGGCGGCGGCGCAGGGGAACGCGTTCGGGGTGCCGCCGCAGGGCGCGCAGGACTTCGAGCTGCCGGACGAGTTCAAGAAGTTCATGGGCTGATATGCCCGTGCTGTAAAAGTCTTGTGTGGCATAAAGGGCACCCCTCTTCGGAAGGGTGCCCTTCATGTGCTCCCTGCCGGAGGCTGTCGTACCGTCCGGGTATGACGAACCCTGCCCCGCCGCGCAAGTCGCCGGACCAGCCCTGGCGTACCGAGGGGACCCCCGAGGAGCCGCCGAAGCCGCCGGGCGGGCGGCGGCTGCGGGGCGGCTGGTGGCGGCTGATCTTCACGGCGCTGGTCGTGTACCTGCTGGCGAACATCGTCCTGTCGTACTTCGGCGACGAGAACGAGCCGACGATCTCGTACACGGAGTTCAGCAAGCAGGTCGACGCGGGCAACGTCAGCAAGATCTACGCCAAGGGCGACGCGATCCAGGGTCAGCTCAAGAAGGAGCGGAAGAACCCGGACGGCGGCGAGGAGTACACGAAGTTCAACACCGAGCGTCCGACCTTCGCGGACGACAAGCTGTGGGAGGGGCTGGCGAAGAACAACGTCACCGTGACCGCGGAGCCGGTCGTCCAGCACCGCAGTTTCCTGGTGAACCTGCTGATCTCGCTGGCGCCGATGCTGCTCCTGGTGGTGCTGTGGATCTTCATCGCGCGCCGGATGAGTGCGGGGATGGGCGGCGCGGGCGGCATGCTGGGCCGCAGGTCGGCGCCGAAGCCGGTGGAGCTGGAGGCGGGCGAGAAGCGGACGACGTTCGAGGACGTCGCCGGGATCGACGAGGTCGAGGGTGAGCTGAACGACGTCGTCGACTTCCTGAAGAACCCGGACGCGTACCGGAAGATGGGCGCGAAGATGCCGCGCGGTGTGCTGCTCGCGGGCCCGCCCGGCACGGGCAAGACGCTGCTGGCGCGTGCGGTGGCCGGGGAGGCGGGGGTGCCGTTCTTCTCGGCGTCCGCGTCGGAGTTCATCGAGATGATCGTCGGCGTCGGGGCGTCCCGGGTGCGCGAGCTGTTCGCGGAGGCGCGGAAGGTGGCGCCGTCGATCATCTTCATCGACGAGATCGACACGATCGGCCGCGCGCGGGGCGGCGGTTCGGGCATGGGCGGTCATGACGAGCGTGAGCAGACGCTGAACCAGATCCTCACGGAGATGGACGGCTTCTCGGGTTCGGAGGGCGTGATCGTCATCGCGGCCACGAACCGTGCGGACGTCCTGGACCCGGCGCTGACGCGTCCGGGGCGCTTCGACCGGGTCGTCCAGGTCTCCCCGCCGGACCGGGGTGGCCGCAAGGCGATCCTGGAGATCCACACCCGTCAGATCCCGCTGGCCCCGGACGTGGACCTCGCGCAGGTCGCCCGTACGACCCCGGGGATGACCGGCGCGGAACTCGCCAACCTCGCGAACGAGGCGGCTCTCCTGGCCGTGAAACGCAAGCAGGACCAGGTGACCCGGACCGACCTCTCGGAGGCCCTGGAGAAGGTCCAGCTGGGCGCGGAACGGCCGCTGGTGATGCCGGAGGAGGAGCGTCGGCGTACGGCGTACCACGAGGGCGGTCACGCTCTCCTGGGCATGCTCCAGCCGGGCGCCGACCCCGTCCGCAAGATCACCATCGTCCCGCGCGGGCGCGCGCTGGGTGTCACGCTGTCCACGCCGGACGCCGACAAGTACGCGTACACCGAGGAATACCTCCGGGGCCGGATCATCGGCGCGCTCGGCGGGATGGCGGCCGAGCAGGTCGTGTACGGGGTGATCACGACCGGCGCGGAGAGCGATCTTGAGCAGGTCACCAACATCGCGCGCGGGATGGTCGCCCGCTGGGGCATGAGCGAGCGCGTCGGCCGCCTCTCGGCTCTCCCGAACGACGCCCAGTCCGCGTACGGTCTGGCCGCCGCGCCCCAGACCCTCGACGTCATCGACGGCGAGATGCGGCGCATCGTCGACGAGTGCTACGACGAGGCGTGCCGCAAGCTGGTCGAGCACCGGGGCCGGCTCGACGCGCTGGCCGAGGCGTTGCTGGAGAGCGAGACGCTGGAGGAGGCGGACGCGTACCGGGTCGCGGGGATCACGCGGTTGATGAAGGACGCCGATTAGGGCACGCGGGCGATCAGGTACCGGAACACGTTCGGCATCCAGACCGTGCCGCCCGGCTGTACGTACGGGTGCAGCGCTTCCCGGATCTCCTTGTCCACCTGGTCCTGGCCGCTCGCCTCGACGGCGGCGTCGAACAGCCCCGTCGACAGCAGCCCCCGTACGGCGCTGTCGGCATCGGCGTATCCGAAGGGGCACGCGACCCGTCCGGAGCCGTCGGGTTTGAGGCCCGCCCGGTGGGCGATCTCCTCCAGGTCGTCGCGGTGGGCGGGGCGCCAGCCGCCGTTCAGGGGGTCGGCGAGGCGCAGGACGGCCGAGGTGGCGCAGCGCTCGGGCGGCCCCCACCCGGCGAGGACGACGGGCGCGCCGCGTTCGGCGAGGCGGACGGCGTCGGTGTCGAGGAGTGCGGTGCCGTCGAAGGCGGTGATCAGGGTGTACGGCTCGCGGGCCGGGGGCAGCGCGCTGCCGAGGTAGGTGTTCCCGCGCGCGCGGGGTGACCAGTGGTCCGGCGTGAGGCGCTCGCGCGCGAGGGCGAGGCGCTGGGGTGAGCGGGGTTCGATCCCGCTGACGGCGGCTCCTCGGGAGCTGGCCATCAGGAGGGCCAGCCCCGATCCGCAGGAGAGGCCGAGGAGCCGGGTGCCGGGGCCGACGTCGAGGTGGTCGTACGCGGCCTCGTAGAGCGGGACGAGCATCCGCTCCTGGATCTCGGACCAGTCACGCGCGCGGGCCCCCGGTTCCGGCGGCGGGGCGGTGCCCGCGTGGGAGGGGGTCCGGCGCACGAGCGTAGATGTCATCGAAAAGCGCCCCAATCCGCCGAGAGTTCTCGAAGTGTGTCGCCGTGTCGATCCGCGTGGCCCCCGTGCAGTGCTGCGGCACTTTCCCCGCAGTTGCCAGGTAACTCCCGTACGGAGGTGCCGTCCAGGGGTCGAAGGGCCCGGTTTACGGGGCTGTCGGCGCGCGGGAAAAGAATTCACGTCCCGGCAACGTGGGCCCGTAGCATCGCGCCATGGCGAAAGCACCCGTTCTCACGGCGCGGGCCACCGACTTCCCGCGCTGGTACCAGGATCTGATCACCAAGGCCGAGCTGGCCGACAACGGCCCGGTGCGCGGCACCATGGTGATCCGACCGTACGGGTACGGGCTGTGGGAGCGGACGCAGGCGGAGCTGGACGCCCGCATCAAGGCGGTCGGCGCGGAGAACGCGTACTTCCCGCTGCTGATCCCCGAGTCGTACCTCACCCGCGAGGCCGACCATGTCGAGGGGTTCGCCCCGGAGCTGGCGGTCGTCACGCACGGCGGCGGCAAGGAGCTGGAGGAGCCGGCGGTCGTCCGCCCGACGTCCGAGACGATCGTCAACGAGTACTTCTCGAAGTGGGTCCAGAGCTACCGGGACCTGCCGCTGTTGATCAACCAGTGGGCGAACGTGGTCCGTTGGGAGCTGCGGCCCCGGCTCTTCCTGCGGACGACGGAGTTCCTGTGGCAGGAGGGCCACACGGCGCACGCGACGTACGAGGAGGCGCGGGACTTCGCGGCGCGCATCCAGCGGGAGGTGTACGGCGACTTCCTGGAGAACGTCCTCGCGATCGACTTCGTGTCGGGCCGCAAGACGCCGAGGGAGCGTTTCGCGGGGGCGATCAACACGCTCACGCTGGAGAGCATGATGGGCGACGGCAAGGCCCTCCAGATGGTCACCAGCCATGAGTTGGGCCAGAACTTCGCGAGGGCCTTCGACACGCGCTACCTGTCCAGGGAGGGCGTCCAGGAGCACGTCTGGCAGACGTCCTGGGGCTCGACGACCCGCCTGCTCGGCGCGCTGGTGATGACGCACGGCGACGACGACGGTCTGCGCGTCCCGCCCCGGCTCGCGCACGTCCAGGTGGTCGTGGTGGCCGTGAAGGACGACGAGGCGGTTCTGGCCAAGGTCCGCGAGGTCGCCGAGCGGCTGCGCGCGGCGGGCCTGCGTGTGCGCGTGGACGACCGGACCGACACCCCCTTCGGGCGCCGCGCGGTCGACTGGGAGCTGAAGGGCGTCCCCGCGCGTGTGGAGGTCGGCCCGCGTGACCTGGCGAACGGCACCGCGACCCTCGTGCGGCGCATCCCCGGCACCAAGGAGCCGGTCGCGCTCGACGGCCTCGCCGCGCTGTTGCCCGGGTACCTGGAGGACGACCAGGCGCTCCTGCTCCGCCAGTCCCGTGCGCACCGCGAGTCCCGTACGGCGGACTGCGCGAGCGTGGAGGAGGCGATCGAGGCGGCGAGTGCGGGGAGTTGGGCTCGCGTGCCGTGGTCGGTGCTCGGCGAGGAAGGTGAAGTCAGGCTGGGGGAACGGGGGTTGACCGTGCGGTGTCTGCTCGCTCAGGACGGGTCGGTGCCGAGTGACGGGGACGCACCCGGTAACGTCGCCGTCGTCGCGCGCGCGTACTGAGGGCGGTGCCCCCGGGGGCGTGAGGGCGGCCGAAAGGTCTCTTGCGCCCCGGGGGATCGCAGCTCCCCCGGCGCGTGGAGACGGCGTACGCGCCGGTGCGTATCTGTGACTACGCACCACCTTGCGGTGAGCTGCGAGGCTTCTCCGCAGATCAGCGCACCCGCCCTCGTCTTTGCGCATCAGTGCCAACTGACGGGTACGTGCAAATTATTTGGGATGGCCCGGAATAGGAACACAGCGGCACTCCCGCTCGTTGTCATTACGTGAGCACGACACAGACACCACCTGTTCTCGCCGCAGAGTTGGCAGAGGCGTGGGCCGATATCCAGCGGTACCACCCCGAACTGCCCGACCTTGCCGCGCCAGAGTCCCTGATCGGGGAGTCGTCGTCCGCGTGCGGTCACGAACTCTCCTTCGAGCGACTGCTTCACGAGGCAGTCCATGGCATCGCCGCCGCGCGCGGCGTGCGTGACACGTCCCGCGCGGGGCGGTACCACAACCGCAGATTCCTCGCGATCGCCGAGGAGCTGGGCCTCGACCATCCCGAGGAGCCGCATCCCAGCAGCGGGTTCTCGCTGGTGACGCTCAGCCCCGAGGCGAAGCGGCGCTACCGGCCCACCATCGAGCGCCTCCAGCGGGCGCTCAAGGCCCACACGGCGGCGACGACCGCGGAGACGACGCGCGCGTTCCGCGGTCCCGCCGCCCGGCACGGTTCCTCCGGGGGCGGTGTGCGGGTCAAGGCCGTGTGCGACTGCGGGCGCAACGTCCGGGTCGTCCCGTCGGTCCTCGCGCAGGCGCCGATCGTCTGCGGGGGGTGCGGGAAGCCGTTCCGCATCCCTGAGATCTCCGAGATCGTCGGGGCGGCGTAGCGGCCAGCGTATGCACCGGCATCTCGTGGCTGCCGGTTCGGCCGTAGTGATGCCATGCGCACCCTGTGCGCATGGCATCCACCCGCGACGGAAGCTCCCCCCACCCTGTGGCACAATGGCTAGCTGTACTCGACAGTCGCACAGGACCCCTCTCTCCTCCGGCTGACGCGTCCATCGGGCCCTCGGGTACCGCAACCCCACGCGGCTCGCTCGTCGTGCCCAACCACGTCAAAATCAGGAGAGTCCACTTCCGTGGCAGTCAAGATCAAGCTGAAGCGTCTGGGCAAGATCCGTTCGCCTCACTACCGCATCGTCGTCGCCGACTCCCGCACCCGCCGTGACGGCCGTGCGATCGAGGAGATCGGCAAGTACCACCCGACCTACCACCCGTCGGTCATCGAGGTGGACGCGGAACGTGCCGCGTACTGGCTGGGTGTCGGCGCGCAGCCGACCGAGCCCGTCCTCGCGATCCTGAAGAAGACCGGCGACTGGCAGAAGTTCAAGGGCGAGCCCGCCCCGGCTCCGCTGCTCGTCGCCGAGCCGAAGAAGGCGCGTCCCACGTTCGAGGCCCTGGGCGGCGACGACGAGGGCAAGGGTGAGGCGATCACCCAGAAGAAGAAGGCCGAGAAGAAGGACGAGGCTGCCGCCGAGTCCGAGTCGGCCGAGGCCTGAGCAGCATGCTCGAAGAGGCGCTTGAGCACCTCGTGAAGGGCATCGTCGACAACCCCGACGACGTGCAGGTCGCCTCGCGCAACCTGCGCCGCGGGCGCGTGCTGGAGGTCCGGGTCCACCCCGACGACCTCGGCAAGGTGATCGGCCGCAACGGCCGCACCGCGCGCGCTCTGCGGACCGTCGTGGGCGCCATCGGCGGTCGTGGAGTCCGGGTCGACCTCGTCGACGTGGACCACGTGCGCTGACTTACCGCACGCAACACCGGCTCGGGCCGGGGAGGGCCTTTTCGGGGCCCTCCCCGGCCCGCAGTCGTATCGGCCCGTCCACGGGCCCGTCGTATCGGCCCGTCCACGGGCCCGTCGTATCGGCCCGTCCACGGGCCCGTCGTATCGGTCAGTTCCGACAGGAGATCAAGCAAGTGCAGCTGGTAGTCGCTCGCGTCGGCCGTGCCCACGGCATCAAGGGCGAGGTCACCGTGGAGGTCCGCACCGACGAGCCGGAGCTGAGGCTCGCTCCCGGCGCCGTCCTGGCCACCGACCCGGCCGCCACCGGACCCCTGACCATCGCCACCGGCCGCGTCCACAGCGGCCGGCTCCTCCTGCGCTTCGAGGGCGTCGCCGACCGCACCGCCGCCGAGGCCCTGCGCAACACCCTCCTGATCGCCGACGTCGACCCGGAGGAGCTGCCCGAGGAGGAGGACGAGTACTACGACCACCAGCTCATGGACCTGGACGTCGTGACCGTCGACGGCACCGAGGTCGGCCGCATCACCGAGATCTCCCACCTGCCCTCCCAGGACCTCTTCATCGTCGAGCGCCCCGACGGCAGCGAGGTGATGATCCCGTTCGTCTCCGAGATCGTCACGGAGATCGACCTGGAGGAACAGCGCGCGGTCATCGACCCGCCGCCGGGCCTGATCGACGACCAGGCGGAGATCGTGTCGTCCCGGGACGAGGCGTAAATGCGGCTCGACGTCGTCACGATCTTCCCCGAGTACCTCGACCCCCTGAACGTCTCCCTCGTCGGCAAGGCCCGCGCGCGCGGACAGCTCGACGTCCGCGTCCACCACCTCCGCGACTGGACCCACGACCGCCACAACACGGTCGACGACACCCCCTACGGCGGCGGCCCCGGCATGGTCATGAAGACCGAGCCCTGGGGCGACGCCCTGGACGAGATCCTCGCCGACGGGTACGACACCGGCGCCCGCGCACCCGCGCTGATCGTCCCCACCCCCAGCGGACGCCCCTTCACGCAGGAACTCGCCGTCGAACTCTCCGAGCGGCCCTGGCTGGTGTTCACCCCGGCCCGGTACGAGGGCATCGACCGCCGGGTCATCGACGAGTACGCGACCCGGATGCCGGTGTACGAGGTGTCCATCGGCGACTACGTCCTCGCCGGCGGCGAGGCGGCCGTCCTCGTCATCACCGAAGCCGTGGCCCGGCTGCTCCCCGGCGTGCTCGGGAACGCCGAGTCGCACCGGGACGACTCCTTCGCGCCCGGCGCGATGGCGAACCTCCTCGAAGGGCCCGTCTACACCAAGCCGCCCGCCTGGCGCGGCCGGGAGATCCCCGAGACGCTGCTCAGCGGCCACCACGGGAAGATCGCCCGCTGGCGGCGCGACGAGGCGCTCACGCGGACCACTGCCAACCGGCCCGACCTGATCGAGCGGGCCGACCCCGAGGGCTTCGACAAGAAGGACCGGGAGATGCTCTCGATCCTGGGCTGGGCGCCCGACCCGGCGGGTGCGCCGTACGGCCGATTTTGGCGTCGTGCGGTTGACGTGGAAGAATAGGCCGCTGCTGCCTCGCCGTCCGGCGTTCGCCCCTGCCACAGGGGGACACGACGTCCGCTCCGACGGGAACGGCAGACCTCTTCAGAACTTCTAGTTTCCGCCTATGACCTGTGGCATGGGTGAAGAAAGCAGACAACATGTCCCACCTGCTCGACACCGTCGACTCCGCGTCGCTGCGCAGCGACGTCCCGGCCTTCCGCCCGGGTGACACCGTGAACGTCCACGTCCGCGTCATCGAGGGCAACCGCTCCCGTGTGCAGCAGTTCAAGGGTGTCGTCATCCGCCGCCAGGGCGCCGGTGTCCGCGAGACCTTCACGGTCCGCAAGGTCTCCTTCTCCGTCGGCGTCGAGCGCACCTTCCCGGTGCACACCCCGATCGTCGAGAAGATCGAGCTGGTCACCCGCGGTGACGTGCGTCGCGCGAAGCTGTACTACCTGCGCGAGCTCCGCGGCAAGGCCGCGAAGATCAAGGAGAAGCGCGACAACTGAGGTGTTCACAGCGGGGCCGGATAACATCTGGCCCCGATGGACACCGAAGTACGATCAACCGAACGCGACCGCTCACCAGGTCCCGCCGATCAGGCGGACGACCCGGAGGGCCGGTCGCGTTTCGCATGGCTGCCGGGCGGCCGGATCAGCCTCTCCCTCCTCCTCTGCCTGGTCTTCTCCCTCCTCCTCAACGCGTTCGTGGCCAAGCCCTTCCAGATCCCCAGCGGATCCATGGAGAACGGATTGAGGATCGGGGACCGGGTTCTCGTAAATAGGTTGGCGTACCGTTTCGGTGCCGAGCCGCGTCGCGGCGACGTCATCGTGTTCGACGGCACCGGGTACTTCGGGAACTCCGACTACGTCAAGCGCGTAGTGGGGGTAGGCGGTGACCGTGTGGTCTGCTGCGACAAGGAGGGGAGGATCCAGGTGAACGGCCGGTCCGTCGACGAGTCGGCGTTCCTCTTCCCGGGCGACAGCGCGTCCTCGGTGCCTTTCGTCGTGGTCGTGCCCCAGGGCACGCTCTTCGTCCTCGGTGACCACCGCAGCCGCTCCAGCGACTCACGCGACCACCTCGGCTCGCCGGGCGGCGGCATGATCCCCGTCGGCGCCGTCGTCGGGCGCGCCCAGTACGTCGTCTGGCCCTGGAGCCGGATCGGGCGGGTGCGGGGCGAGGAGGGCGCCTACGCGCGCGTGCCGGAGGGTGCGCATGGGTAACCGCGGCAGACCGCGCGGGGTGCCGGAGAGCGCGGCCGAGGAACTCCTGCCCACCGGGTCGCGGCGCACGTCCGCTGCGACGTCCGGCGGGGGCGGGCGGTCCCGCGCGGAGCGGCGCAAGCTCCAGCGCAAGGTCAAGCGCAAGCGGCGGCGCTCGGCGATGCGGGAGATACCGCTGCTGGTCGGGGTCGCCGTCCTGATCGCGCTGGTGCTGAAGACGTTCCTGGTGCAGGCGTTCGTCATCCCGTCCGGGTCCATGGAGCAGACCATCCAGATCGGGGACCGGGTCCTCGTGGACAAGTTCACGCCCTGGTTCGGATCGAAGCCCGAGCGCGGGGACGTCGTCGTCTTCAAGGACCCCGGCGGATGGCTCGCGGACGAGCAGTCGGCGGCCAAGAAGAGCGACCCGATCGTCGTCAAGCAGTTCAAGGAGGCGCTGACCTTCATCGGGCTGCTGCCGTCCGACAACGAGAAGGATCTGATCAAGCGGGTCGTCGGGGTCGGCGGCGACGTCGTCAAGTGCTGCGACGCGAACGGGAAGGTCACTGTCAACGGCACGCCTCTCGAAGAGGTGTCGTACCTGTATCCGGGGAACGAGCCCTCCCAGACCCCCTTCGAGGTCACCGTCCCCCAGGGGCGGCTGTGGGTGATGGGGGACCACCGCGCGAACTCCGCGGACTCCCGCTCGCACCAGAACACGTCGTACGGCGGGACGGTCGCCGAGGACGAGGTCGTCGGCCGGGCCATGGTCATCGCCTGGCCGGTCGGTCACTGGACGAGCTTCAAGGATCCGCAAACCTTTGCTTCTGTGGCGAAGTCCGCGTCACAGAAGTCCGCCGCCTCCTCGCCGTCGCATAGGGTTGCCCAGGACGATCCGAACGGAACCGTCCGACTCCCGAGCCCTGCGGAACTCCCGCTCGTTATGGGAGTGGTGGGCCTGCGCCGTAGGTGGGGCAGGCAGCGGCACAGAGTGAGGAGCAGGCGTGGGGGATGTGGCGGTTGGCGCACGGTCCGGACAGGACGGCGAGGATCACCGCGGACGTTCCGTGGAAGACGCCGTCCCGGGGACGGACGACGCCGTGACCTCCGGGAGTGAGCCGGTGGCGGACGGCCCCGGAGACGGGCAGCCACCCGAGGACACGGGCGCGTCCGGGGACGGTTCGGCGCCCAGGGCGAAGAAGCCGCGCTCCTTCTGGAAAGAGCTGCCGATCCTCATCGGGATCGCGCTCGTCCTCGCGCTGCTGATCAAGACGTTCCTGGTGCAGGCGTTCTCGATCCCCTCAGACTCGATGCAGAACACCCTCCAGCAGGGTGACCGGGTGCTCGTCGACAAGCTCACGCCGTGGTTCGGGTCCGAGCCCGAGCGCGGTGAGGTCGTCGTCTTCCACGACCCGGCCAACTGGCTCGCCGGCGAGCCGACCGCCGACCCGAACGCGATCCAGACGTTCCTGAGCTGGATCGGCCTCATGCCGTCCGCGCAGGAGAAGGACCTGATCAAGCGGGTCGTCGGGGTCGGCGGCGACACGATCCAGTGCAAGGGGACCGGGCCGCTCAAGGTCAACGGCAAGGCGCTCAACGAGCCGTACGTGTACCCCGGGAACACGCCCTGCTCCATGGACGACCAGGGCGGGCAGTTCACCGTCAAGGTGCCCAAGGGCATGATCTGGGTCATGGGCGACCACCGGCAGAACTCCCGGGACTCCCGCTACAACCAGTCCGACAAGAACCACGGGATGGTTCCGGTCGACGAGGTCGTGGGGCGCGCGATCGTCAAGGCGTGGCCCATCAACCGCTGGGGCACGCTGCCGGTTCCCGACACGTTCGACCAGTCCGGGCTGAACAACCAGTCGTCGGCCGCGCTGAGCGTGGCTCCGCAGGGGGTCGCGCTGGTGGGGATGGTGCCGGTGGTGCTGTGGCGGCGGCGGAAGTACGCGGGGGCTGCCGCGGAACGGGGCTGAGGCTTCTTCCGGGCTTTTCCGGGGCCCGTCGGGACGCACTGGGTGCGTTCTGGCGGGCCCTGTGGCGTGAAGGGGGCGTTGTTCTGCGGGGGAGCCTTTTCCCGAGGTTGTGCGGTTGGCCTCGGGGAAGGGCTGACCTTGTTCGGTACCGCCCGGTAGGGTGCCGCGTCATGGGTGGTGAGAGTGTGACGCGTACGGCTCCGCGCGGCGGGCAGGGTGGCGGGCAGGCTTCTTCGGCGGGGGTTCCTGCGGGCGGGCGGCTCGGGAACAGGCTGTCCGGGGTGGCGGTCGCCCTCGGGATCGTCATGTTCCTGGGAGGGTTCGCCTGGGCGGCCCTCGTCTACCGGCCGTACACCGTGCCGACGAACTCCATGTCGCCCACGATCCAGGCCGGTGACCGGGTGCTCGCCGAGCAGATCGGCGGGGACGAGGTGCGGCGGGGCGACGTCGTCGTCTTCAACGACAAGGCGTGGGTCGAGAACGCGGCCGTCGTCAAGCGGGTCGTCGCGGTCGGCGGGGACACGGTCGCCTGCTGCACCGACGGGAAGCTGACGGTCAACGGCAAGAAGATCACCGAGCCGTATCTGGCCGACGGGGTCGCGGAGGTCACCGGGTTCCCGACGATCACCGTCCCGGAGGGGCGGCTGTTCCTCCTCGGCGACGAGCGGCAGGGGTCGCTGGACTCGACCGCGCACCTCACGGATGCGGCGCAGGGGACGGTGGCTCGCAGCGCCGTGAAGGCGCGGGTGGATGCCGTGGTGTGGCCGATGAACGGGATGCTGAAGAAACCGGCCGGGTTCGAGGTGCTGGGGGCGTTGTCCCAGCCGGGGCCGGTTCGGACGATCGTCGGGCTGATCGTCGTGGGCGGGGTGCTGGTGCTGGGCGGGGGTGCGTACGGGCCTGTCGCGGGGTTCGTCGGACGGCTGCGGCGGCGGGGGGCGGCTCGGGCGGCGGCCGGTGCGGTTTGAGGGGGCTGGGGTGGGTGGGGTGGGTGGGGTGGCCGACGGGGTGTCCGGCAGGGCCGAGGGGGCTGGCGGGGTGGCCGGTGCGGCCGAGGGTGCCGGTGGGGTGGCCGGTGCGGCCGAGGCCCTTGCCTTGGCTTCGGGGTCGCTGCGGAAAGTCGCTCGCGTTGTGCTGCTCGACCCCGAGGACCGGGTTCTGCTCCTGCACGGGCACGAGCCCGACGATCCCGGGAACGACTGGTGGTTCACGCCCGGCGGGGGTGTCGAGGACGGGGAGACGCGGGAGGACGCCGCACTGCGCGAACTCGTCGAGGAGACCGGGATCAGGGACGTACGGCTCGGGCCCGTACTGTGGCGGCGCGTGTGCTCGTTCCCCTTCGCGGGGCGGCGGTGGGACCAGGACGAGTGGTACTACCTCGCGCGTACGACGACGACCGTGACCCGCCCCACGGCCCTCACCGAGCTGGAGCGGCGCAGCGTCGCCGGTGCGCGGTGGTGGACCTGTCGGGAACTGGGCCGGTCGCATGAGACGGTGTATCCGACCAGACTTGCCGAGCTGCTGCGCCGGCTGCTCGACGAAGGGCCGCCGCCCAGGCCCGTGACCCTTGACACGGAAATCGTCTAGGGGCGCGCGGGACTGGCGCACAATGGTGGGACCGCACGGCTGAAGGGGAACATGCCATGAGCGCCGAGGACCTCGAAAAGTACGAGACCGAGATGGAGCTGAAGCTCTATCGGGAGTACCGCGATGTCGTCGGGTTGTTCAAGTATGTGATCGAGACGGAGCGGCGGTTCTATCTCACCAACGACTACGAGATGCAGGTGCACTCGGTCCAGGGTGAGGTGTTCTTCGAGGTGTCCATGGCGGACGCCTGGGTGTGGGACATGTACCGGCCGGCCCGGTTCGTGAAGCAGGTCCGGGTGCTGACGTTCAAGGACGTGAACATCGAGGAGCTGAACAAGAGCGATCTGGAGTTGCCGGGGAACTGAGTGCGTCACCTGTACGGGTGACGGGGTTTTCCACAGGTCCCGGTCTGTCCACCAAGATCCTTCTGGGTTCGCCGGGTGCGTGATCGTCGGTGCCGGAGGTGGTGCCGACATGAACACGGATCTGGCACGCAAGGCAATCGGGGAGTACGGCGAGGAGCTGGCCGCGCGGCGGCTGGCCGACGCCGGGATGACGGTCCTGGAGCGCAACTGGCGCTCCGGCCGGGCCGGTGAGATCGACATCGTGGCGCGGGACGGGGACGTCCTGGTCGTCTGCGAGGTGAAGACACGGCGGGACGGGCCCTTCCAGCACCCCCTCGCCGGTGTCACACCCCGGAAGGCGGACCGTCTGCGCGGCCTCGCCGAACACTGGCTCCACACGCACGGCGGCGCCCCGCCCGGGGGCGTCCGCATCGACGTCGTCGCCGTGCTCCTGCCCCGACGCGGGGCCGCCGTCGTCGAGCACGTGCGGGGGGTGGCCTGAGATGGGGTTCGCACGCACGTGTTCCGTGGCCCTGGTGGGGGTCGAGGGGGTCGTCGTCGAGGTCCAGGCGGACCTGGAGCCGGGGGTGGCGGCGTTCACGCTGGTGGGGCTGCCGGACAAGAGCCTGACGGAGAGCCGGGACCGGGTACGGGCGGCGGTCGTCAACTCGGGTGACGAGTGGCCGCAGAAGAAGCTCACGGTCGGGCTCAGCCCGGCGTCGGTGCCCAAGGCGGGCTCCGGCTTCGACCTCGCCGTCGCCTGCGCGGTGCTCGGCGCGGCGGAGCGGATCGACCCGAGGGTGCTGGCCGACATCGTGATGATCGGCGAGTTGGGGCTGGACGGACGGGTGCGTCCCGTGCGGGGCGTCCTGCCCGCCGTGCTGGCCGCCGCCGAGGCGGGGTACCAGCAGGTCGTCGTCCCGGAGTGCGCGGCGGCGGAGGCGTCGCTGGTCCCCGGGGTGTCCGTGCTCGGGGTGCGCAGCCTGCGGCAGCTCGTCGCCATCCTCGCGGACGAGCCGGTGCCCGAGGAGGCGCCGGACGAGGCGGGGCGGCCCGATCCGCTGCTGGCGGGCCTGCGGGTGCCCGGGACGGGCGCGGCCACCGGCATGCACAGCATGGGCGCGGCCCAGTACGACCAGGGACACGACCTCGCCGACGTCGTGGGCCAGCGCTCGGCCCGTACGGCGGTGGAGGTCTCGGCGGCCGGTGGCCACCACCTGTTCCTGGAGGGGCCGCCAGGTGCCGGCAAGACCATGCTGGCGGAGCGGCTGCCGGCCGTACTGCCCCCGCTCGGGCGGGAGGATTCCCTGGAGGTCACGGCCGTCCACTCGGTGGCCGGTCTGCTGCCGCCGGGCAAGCCGCTTGTCGACGTGGCCCCGTACTGCGCCCCGCACCATTCGGCCACGATGCAGGCGCTCGTCGGAGGCGGCCCCGGCATCGCCCGGCCCGGTGCGGTGTCCCTGGCTCATCGCGGGGTGCTCTTTCTCGACGAGGCCCCGGAGTTCAACAGCACCGCGCTCGACGCCCTCCGCCAGCCCCTGGAGGCGGGGCATGTGGTGATCGCCCGCAGTGCGGGCGTGGTGCGGTTCCCGGCGCGCTTCCTCATGGTGCTGGCGGCGAACCCGTGCCCCTGCGGGAGGTTCTCGCAGCGGGACACGCTGTGCGAGTGCCCGCCCTCCGTGATCCGCCGCTACCAGGCCCGGCTCTCCGGGCCGCTCCTCGACCGGGTCGACCTGAGGGTCGAGGTGGACCCCGTCAGCCGCGCCGAACTGGCGCACCGGGGACCCGGCGGGGAGTCCACAGCGACGGTCGCCGCCCGGGTGAGGGCCGCCCGGGAACGCGCGGCGGCCCGGCTGGTCGGCACGCCCTGGCGGACCAACAGCGAGGTCCCCGGCCGGGAGCTGCGCAGCCGCTGGCACGCGGTGCCCGGAGCGATGGATGAGGCCGAGCGGGGCCTCGAACGCGGTGTGCTCACCGCCCGGGGTGTCGACCGCGTCCTGCGGGTCGCCTGGACGGTCGCCGACCTCGTCGGCCACGACCGCCCCGACGCGACCGATGTCGCCCTGGCGCTGCAACTGCGGACCGGGGTGCCACGCGGGGTGCCGATGGCGATCGGCGCGCTGATCTGAACCAGGCGGTCGGGCCGTGCACCGGCATCCGGTGCGCGGCCCCTCCCGGAAGGAGCTGTGGGTGGACGAGGAAGAGCGGGTGGCGCGGGTGTTTCTCGGGCGGGTGGTCGAGCCTGGGGACGAGGTCGGGGGGCGGTGGGTTCGGGGAGTGGGGGCTGTGGAGGCGGCTCGGTGGGTTCGGTGGGGTGGGGGTGTGCCGGAGGGGGTCGGTGAGCGGCGGTGGAGTGGGATGCGGGGGCGGGCCCTGGAGGCTGACGGGGAGCGGGATCTTGAGGTGGCTCGGGGGAAGGGGGCCCGGTTCGTCTGCCCGGGGGAGGGGGAATGGCCGTCCACGCTCGATGAGTTGGGGGATGCGCGGCCGTTGGGGCTGTGGGTGCGGGGGCGGGCCAGTCTGCGGGTC
The DNA here is from genome assembly GCF_055409605.1 of Streptomyces saintjeani. Lineage (NCBI taxonomy): Bacteria > Bacillati > Actinomycetota > Actinomycetes > Kitasatosporales > Streptomycetaceae > Streptomyces > Streptomyces saintjeani. The sequence continues at coordinate 6,810,913 of NZ_CP189624.1, forward strand.
TGGGCCCTGCGGTCGGTGGCCGTGGTGGGGGCTCGGGCCTGCACGGAGTACGGGGCGCATGTGGGGGCCTCCATGGGGGCGGGTCTGGCCGAGCGGGGGTGGGTTGTTGTTTCCGGGGGCGCCTACGGGATCGACGGGGCCGCGCATCGAGGGGCGCTCGGGGTGGGTGGCGCGACCGTCGCCGTCCTGGCCTGTGGGGTGGATCAGGCATATCCGCGCGGGCATGCGGAGTTGATCGAGCGGATCGCCGAGCAGGGGCTGGTGGTGGGGGAGTTGCCGCCGGGGGCGCATCCGACGCCGAGCCGGTTCGTGCTCAGGAACCGGGTGATCGCCGCGTTGACGCGGGGGACCGTCGTCGTCGAAGCGGCCGTGCGCAGCGGGTCGTTGGTGACCGCTCGGGCCGCGCTGCGGCTGGGGCGGTACACGATGGGGGTGCCGGGGCCGGTGACGAGCGCGCTGTCGGCGGGGGTGCATGAACTGCTGCGCGGCGAGGGGCAGGTGGTGACGGACGCCGCCGATGTCGTGGAGCTGGTGGGGGAGATGGGGGAGCTGGGGCCCGAGCGGAGAGGGCCCGTGCTGCCCCGGGACCTGCTCGGGGCGGCCACCGCACAGGTGTTGGACGCGCTGCCGGGCAACCGGGCCGCCGGTGTCGTGGAGATCGCGCGCGCCGCGTTGACCTCCCGGGACGAGGCGGTCGCCCGGCTGTACGAACTGCGGGCGCTCGGGTATGTCGAACGACACGGCGAGAGCTGGAAGTTGACACGCCAGGCGGTGATGTCCGTTCGGGGCCCTCGGGGCCACCGGTGAGGTTCGCGGTTCGGCCGTCCGAGGGAACGCGTAACCCCTTGGGAATTCCGGCAGTTGACGGACGCGACAGATCACACGAGTACCGGGTGGAGCCCTGGGGGACGGGAGAGTGAACGTATCTGCGCACCGTCCGGGGCCCGTTCTTCGCACACCGCGACACCTTTGTCACGCTACGCTCACGAGGATTCCGGTACAGACCGGCCGTAGGCACTCCTACCCCACGTACTCACGGCAGAACGGCACAAGGCGACGAATGCCCCAGCACACCTCCGGGTCCGACCGGACGGCTGTCCCCCCAGCCGCCCGGGACGGTGGCAGCGTGCGGCCCGCTCCCTCGACGCTCGACGAGCTGTGGCGGTCGTACAAGGAGACGGGGGACGAACGGCTGCGGGAGCAGCTCATCCTGCACTACTCGCCCCTCGTGAAATACGTGGCGGGGCGGGTCAGCGTGGGGCTGCCGCCCAATGTGGAGCAGGCGGACTTCGTGTCGTCCGGGATCTTCGGGCTGATCGACGCGATCGAGAAGTTCGACGTCGACCGGGAGATCAAGTTCGAGACGTACGCGATCACCCGCATCCGGGGGGCGATGATCGACGAACTGCGGGCGCTGGACTGGATTCCGCGGTCGGTGCGGCAGAAGGCGCGGAACGTGGAGCGGGCGTACGCGACGCTGGAGGCGCGGCTGCGGCGGACGCCGAGCGAGCAGGAGGTGGCGGCGGAGCTGGGGATCGCCGTCGAGGATCTGCACGCCGTGTTCAGCCAGCTGTCGCTGGCCAACGTCGTCGCGCTCGACGAACTGCTGCATGTCGGGAGCGAGAGCGGGGACGGGCTCAGCTTCGTGGACACGCTGGAGGATCACGCCGCCGACAATCCCGTCGAGGTCGCCGAGGACCGGGAGTTGCGGAGGTTCCTGGCCCGCGCCATCAACACGCTGCCCGACCGGGAGAAGACCGTCGTGACCCTCTACTACTACGAGGGGCTCACGCTCGCGGAGATCGGGAACGTGCTCGGGGTGACCGAGAGCCGGGTCAGCCAGATCCACACGAAGTCGGTGTTGCAGTTGCGGGCGAAGCTGGCCGGGTTCGGGAGGTGAGACTCCCGTGCGGCGCGGTGCGTCCGTACAGTGGATGCCGTGCCAAGGATTCGAGCGGCCTCCGTGGCCGAGCACCGGTCGATGCAGCGAGCTGCCCTGTTGGACGCGGCCCGGTCCCTGCTGTCCGAAGGGGGGACGGAGGCGCTGACGTTTCCGGCGCTCGCCGAGCGGACCGGGCTCGCGCGGTCGTCCGTGTACGAGTACTTCCGGTCCCGTGCGGCTGTCGTCGAGGAGCTGTGCGAGGTCGATTTCCCGGTGTGGGCCGCTGAGGTCGAGGTGGCCATGGGGGCGGCCCGGGAGGGTGCGGGGAAGGTCGAGGCGTACGTCCGCAAGCAGTTGGAGCTGGTCGGGGATCAGCGGCACCGGGCTGTTGTCGCCATCTCCGCGAGCGAGTTGGACGCGGGGGCCCGGGAGAAGATCCGGGCCGCACACGGGGCGTTGGTGGCGATGATCGTCGAGGCGCTGGCGGAGCTCGGGCATGCCGAGCCCCGGTTGGCGGCGATGCTGGTTCAGGGGGTGGTGGACTCCGCCGTGCGGCGGATCGAGCTGGGTGTCGAGGAACCCGGGGTGGTCGCCGAGGCCGCGGTGGGGATGGTGCTGCGAGGGGTGTCCAGGTAGGGGAGCAGCCGGGGCGGGGTTCTGGGGAGCAGCGTCAGTGGGTCCAGGTAGGTCTCCGCGCGTTTCAGGCCCCAGTGGAGGCATGAGGTCGGGCAGTGGGTTCCTGTGGGCTCCACCTCGCCGATGACCTCGCCCTCCTGGACCTCGTCGCCCTTGGAGACCGTGGGGTGGACCGGTTCGTAGGTCGTGTGGAGTCCTGTCGCCGTCAGTTCCAGGGTGATGACTCCCCTGCCCGCCACTCGGCCGGCGAACGTCACGCGGGCATGGGCCACCGCTCGTACCGGGGTGCCCGGGGGCGTCGAGAGGTCCACGCCCCGGTGGCCCGCCGCGTAGGGGGTCGGGGGTGGGGTGTAGGGGCGGAGGACCGGGGGGTGGGGGGTCACCGGCCAGGTCGTGGTCGGGGGGAGGAGGAGCAGCAGGGCGTAGAGGGCTTTGTACATGTGCCGAGCGTGGCTCTCCCCGGCCTCGCGCGTTCACGCCTGTGGAGTACTCCGGGGTTGTGGACAGCGGCGTCATCCGAGGGTGTACGCGTCCCGTACACTTTTAGCGGCGATCCGGGTCACCGGGTCGACTTCGCACGCCCCGGTACGGGGCCGGAAACGGCCCGTACTCTGCGCCTCTCGGTCCTCGTGGCTCGGCGCATCGCGGGCGTCAGGCGTGGGAGCCGTCCGGTTCCCGCGGCACAACCGAGAAAACTAGGAGTGCGGCCATGGCCGTCGTCACGATGCGGGAGCTGCTGGAAAGCGGCGTCCACTTCGGTCACCAGACCCGTCGCTGGAACCCGAAGATGAAGCGCTTCATCTTCACCGAGCGCAACGGCATCTACATCATCGACCTGCTCCAGTCGCTGTCGTACATCGACCGCGCCTACGAGTTCGTCAAGGAGACCGTCGCCCACGGCGGCACGGTCATGTTCGTCGGTACGAAGAAGCAGGCGCAGGAAGCGATCGCCGAGCAGGCGACCCGCGTCGGCATGCCGTACGTCAATCAGCGGTGGCTGGGCGGCATGCTCACCAACTTCTCGACCGTCTACAAGCGCCTCCAGCGTCTGAAGGAGCTTGAGCTCATCGACTTCGAGGACGTCGCCGCGTCCGGTCTGACCAAGAAGGAACTCCTCGTGCTCTCGCGCGAGAAGGCCAAGCTGGAGAAGACCCTCGGCGGTATCCGCGAGATGTCCAAGGTCCCCAGCGCCGTCTGGATCGTGGACACCAAGAAGGAGCACATCGCGGTCGGTGAGGCGCGCAAGCTGAACATCCCGGTCGTCGCGATCCTCGACACCAACTGCGACCCCGACGAGGTCGACTACAAGATCCCGGGCAACGACGACGCGATCCGCTCCGTCACCCTGCTCACCCGCGTCATCGCCGACGCCGTCGCCGAGGGCCTCATCTCCCGTTCCGGCGTCAACACCGGCGACAAGGGTGACAAGGCCGCCGCCGAGCCGCTCGCCGCCTGGGAGCGCGACCTCCTTGAGGGCGAGAAGAAGGCCGACGAGGCGCCCGCCGCCGAGGCCCCCGCCGCTGAGACCGAGGCCCCCGCCGAGGAGGCTCCGGTCGCCGAGGCTCCGGCCGCTGAGGAGGCTCCGGTCGCCGAGGCCGCCGCCGAGGTCGAGGCTCCGGTCGCCGAGGCCGAGCAGGCCTGATCCGCCACCGTCAGCGTTGACGGCGGGGGCGCCGACATCCGGGTCGCCCCCGCCGTTCACCAGCAGGTTCCGCGCCACCGCTACACGTGGGCCGGGACCGGGTAGATCTTCCAGACTTCGAGAAAGACTTACAGACTCATGGCGAACTACACCGCCGCCGACGTCAAGAAGCTCCGCGAGCTGACCGGTGCCGGCATGATGGACTGCAAGAAGGCCCTGGACGAGGCCGACGGCAACGTCGAGAAGGCCGTCGAGGCGCTGCGCATCAAGGGCCAGAAGGGCGTCGCCAAGCGCGAGGGCCGCTCCGCCGAGAACGGCGCCGTGGTCTCGATCATCGCGGACGACAACTCCACCGGCGTCCTCGTCGAGCTGAAGTGCGAGACCGACTTCGTCGCCAAGGGCGAGAAGTTCCAGGCCGTCGCCCAGCAGATCGCCGAGCACGTCGTCGCGACCTCCCCGGCCGACCTCGCCACCCTCCTCGGCTCCGAGATCGAGGCCGGCAAGACCGTCCAGGCATTCGTCGACGAGGCCAACGCCAACCTCGGCGAGAAGATCGTCCTCGACCGCTTCGCGCAGTACGGTGACGGCTTCGTCTTCGCGTACATGCACCGCACGATGCCCGACCTGCCGCCGCAGATCGGTGTCCTCGTCGAGCTGGACAAGCAGACCGATGACATCGCTGCGGTCGCCAAGGGCGTCGCCCAGCACATCGCCGCCTTCGCGCCGAAGTACCTCACCAAGGACGAGGTCCCGGCCGAGATCGTCGAGTCGGAGCGCCGTATCGCCGAGGAGACCACCCGCGCCGAGGGCAAGCCCGAGGCCGCGATCGCCAAGATCGTCGAGGGTCGCGTGAACGGCTTCTTCAAGGACGCCACGCTGCTTGGCCAGCCCTACGCGCTGGACAACAAGAAGTCCGTCCAGAAGGTCCTGGACGAGGCCGGTGTCACCCTGAAGCGCTTCACGCGCATCAAGGTCGGCATCTGAGTCCGTACCGCGACGAGCACCCGATCCCGATAAGGTCGGGTGCGCGTGACGGACGACCGCAGATCTGACAAGGAGGCCATTGCCGCGCACGGGTTGCGAACACATCCCACCGGCAGTGGCCTTCTTCGTATGTGCACCACGTGAAAGAGACGGGATCACCCATGACCCAGAAGAGCGACGACGGCAAGGTACGCGGCCGGTTCATGCTGAAGCTGTCCGGCGAGGCGTTCGCCGGAGGCGGCGGCCTGGGTGTGGACCCCGACGTGGTGCACAAGATCGCCCGTGAGATCGCCGCCGTCGTCCGCGACGGCGCGCAGATCGCCATCGTGATCGGCGGCGGCAACTTCTTCCGGGGCGCCGAACTCCAGGTCCGCGGCATGGACCGGGCCCGCTCGGACTACATGGGCATGCTCGGCACCGTCATGAACTGCCTCGCCCTCCAGGACTTCCTGGAGAAGGAGGGCATCGACAGCCGCGTACAGACCGCCATCACGATGGGCCAGGTCGCCGAGCCGTACATCCCGCTGCGCGCCGTACGCCACCTGGAGAAGGGCCGCGTCGTCATCTTCGGCGCGGGCATGGGCATGCCGTACTTCTCCACCGACACCACCGCCGCCCAGCGCGCCCTGGAGATCGACGCCGAGGCGCTCCTCATGGGCAAGAACGGCGTCGACGGGGTCTACGACTCCGACCCGAAGACCAACCCGGACGCGGTCAAGTTCGACGCGCTCGGCTACGGCGACGTCATCACCCGCGACCTCAAGGTCGCCGACGCCACCGCCATCACGCTGTGCCGCGACAACAAGCTCCCCATTCTCGTCTTCGAGCTGCTGGCCGAGGGCAATATCGCGCGCGCCGTCAAGGGTGAGAAGATCGGCACTCTGGTGGGTGACCAGGACACCCGGGCCTGACCGGGGGATGGACAATGTCCTGCCGGTCGGGAACCGTGCAGGAAGAAGACGCGACGCAGCCGGCCGCCGCCGACAGGTAACCGCAGCCGGGCCTACTCAAGACACGCAGGAGCAAGTGGTGATCGAAGAGACCCTCCTCGAAGCCGAGGAGAAGATGGAGAAGGCCGTCGTGGTCGCCAAGGAGGACTTCGCCGCGATCCGCACCGGCCGTGCGCACCCGGCGATGTTCAACAAGATCGTCGCCGAGTACTACGGTGCGCCGACGCCGATCAACCAGCTGGCCTCGTTCTCCGTGCCGGAGCCGCGCATGGCCGTCGTCACCCCGTTCGACAAGACGGCGCTGCGCAACATCGAGCAGGCGATCCGGGACTCCGACCTCGGGGTGAACCCCAGCAACGACGGCAACATCATCCGCGTCAACTTCCCCGAGTTGACCGAGGAGCGGCGCCGCGACTACATCAAGGTCGCGCGCGGCAAGGCCGAGGACTCCCGGGTCTCCATCCGCGCGGTGCGCCGCAAGGCCAAGGACACCCTCGACAAGCTCGTCAAGGACAAGGAGTCCGGCGAGGACGAGGTCCGCCGCGCGGAGAAGGAACTCGACGACCTGACCGCGAAGTACGTCGCTCAGGTGGACGAGCTGCTCAAGCACAAAGAAGCGGAGCTGCTCGAAGTCTGATGAACGACTCTTCCTGGGGGGCGCCGCCACAGTCCGGGCAGGCCGGGTATTGGGGGGGCGCTCCGGCGGGTCCCGCGTACGATGCGCCGCAGGCGCAGCAGACTCGCCCCATGCCCATCGTGCCCGACGTACCCGCTCATGGCTCAGGCCAGGATGACGACCGGTGGGCCGCCGCAGCGGGCGGTGGTCCCCACGACGAGAACCCGTCGGCGCAGCCCCCGGCGGCGGTGCCGCAGAAACCGGAGCCCATGGCCGACGAGCGGCAGCCCGCGCCGCAGAAGAAGAGCGCCGGGCGTGATCTGGGTGCGGCCATAGGGGTCGGGGTCGGGCTCGGGGCGGTGATCGTCGCCTCGCTGTTCATCGTCAAGGCCGTGTTCGTCGGGGTGATAGCGGTCGCCGTCGTCGTCGGGCTGTGGGAGCTGACGAGCCGGCTCCAGGAGCGCAAGGAGATCAAGGCGCCGCTGGTGCCGCTCGCCGTCGGCGGTGCGGCGATGGTCGTCGCCGGGTACGTACGGGGGCCCGAGGGGGCCTGGGTCGCCATGGCGCTCACGGCTCTCGCGGTGCTCGTCTGGCGGATGACGGAACCTCCCGAGGGGTACCTCAAGGACGTCACCGCCGGGGTCTTCGCCGCGTTCTACGTGCCCTTCCTGGCCACGTTCGTCGCGCTGATGCTCACCGCCGGGGACGGGCACCGCCGGGTCCTCGTCTTCCTGGTCCTGACGGTCGTCAGCGACACGGGGGCGTACGCCGTCGGCTGGCGCTTCGGCAAGCACAAGCTCGCGCCCCGCATCAGCCCGGGCAAGACCCGCGAGGGCCTGTTCGGCGCGATCGCGTTCGCCATGGTCGCCGGTGCGCTCCTCATGCAGTACGTCATCGAGGACGGCACCTGGTGGCAGGGCCTCCTCCTCGGCCTCGCGGTCGCCGCGAGCGCCACGCTGGGGGACCTCGGCGAGTCGATGATCAAGCGTGACCTGGGCATCAAGGACATGGGAACCCTGCTGCCGGGCCACGGCGGAATCATGGACCGCCTGGACTCCCTGCTCCCCACGGCGCCGGTGGTGTGGTCGCTGCTGGTGCTGTTCGTCGGCTCCGGCTGACGTTCTCGAAGCGCTGAGCCCTCGCCCTTTCCGGGCGGGGGCTCTTCGCGTAGGGCGACCGGTCGGCGTACTCGCGGGGATCTGCGACACTGGTGGGTGTTATGCCTAAGCCCGGAGAACTTACTTTCGTCGCCCCCCGCGAAGCCAAGAAGCCGCCGCGGCATCTTGCCGACCTCTCGCCCGCCGAGCGGAAAGAGGTCGTTGCCGAGGTCGGGGAGAAGCCGTTTCGCGCGAAGCAGCTTTCGCAGCACTACTTCGCGCGGTACGCGCATGATCCGGCGGAGTGGACGGACATTCCGGCCGGGTCGCGCGGCAAGCTTCAGGAAGCCCTGTTTCCCGAGCTGATGACTGTCGTGCGGCATCTGTCGACCGATGAGGGCACCACCCGTAAGACGCTGTGGCGGATGTTCGACGGGACGCTCGTCGAGTCCGTGCTGATGCGGTACCCGGACCGGGTGACCATGTGCATCAGCTCGCAGGCCGGGTGCGGGATGAACTGTCCGTTCTGCGCCACGGGGCAGGCGGGGCTGGACCGGAACCTGTCCACCGCCGAGATCGTGCATCAGATCGTCGACGGGATGCGGGCGCTTCGGGACGGGGACGTGCCCGGTGGGCCGGCCCGGCTCTCCAACATCGTGTTCATGGGGATGGGCGAGCCCCTCGCCAACTACAAGCGCGTCGTCGGTGCCATCCGTGCGCTGACCGACCCGAACCCCGACGGCCTCGGTCTCTCCCAGCGGGGGATCACCGTGTCGACCGTCGGACTCGTCCCCGCGATCCACCGGTTCGCGGACGAGGGCTTCAAGTGCCGGCTCGCGATCTCCCTGCACGCCCCGGACGACGAGCTGCGCGACACCCTCGTCCCCGTCAACACCCGCTGGAAGGTCCGCGAGGTGCTGGACGCCGGGTTCGAGTACGTCGAGAAGTCGGGGCGGCGGCTGTCGATCGAGTACGCGCTGATCCGGGACATCAACGACCAGGCGTGGCGCGGGGACCGGCTCGGGCGGCTGCTGCGGGGGAAGCCCGTGCACGTCAACCTGATCCCGCTCAATCCGACGCCCGGCTCGAAGTGGACCGCGTCGCGGCCCGAGGACGAGAAGGCGTTCGTGGAGGCGATCGCGGCGCACGGCGTGCCGGTCACCGTCCGGGACACCCGGGGGCAGGAGATCGACGGGGCGTGTGGACAGCTCGCCGCTACCGAACGGTAAGCTCGTAGTCGTACAGTCATATAGCAGTCATATATCCGACAGGGGAGCGCGACAGCGCTGAGAGTGCGGTGAGCAGGCCGCAGACCCTCTGAACCTCGCCCAGGTCATTCTGGGTAGGAAGTTCGGTCATCACCGTGAAGAAGTTCGTCGTCGTCGCCGTGGGTCTCGGCATGGTCGCGCTGTCCGCGTGCGGATCGTCCGACAAGTCTGATAGCCAGACCTCGTCCAAGACCGTCACCCTCGTCAGCCACAGCTCCTGGGCCGTCTCCAAGCCCGTCCTCGCCGCCTTCGAGAAGACCTCCGGCTACAAGGTCAAGGTTCTGACCGACGGCGACGCCGGTCAGGCCGTCAACAAGGCGATCCTGACGAAGGACAACCCCCAGGGCGACGTCTTCTTCGGCGTCGACAACACCCTCCTGTCCCGCGCCCTCGACAACGGCCTCTTCCAGCCGTACGAGGCGAAGGGGCTGGCGCAGGTCGGCAAGGAGTACCAGCTCGACGCCGGCAAGCACCGGGTCACGCCCATCGACTACGGCGACATCTGCGTCAACTACGACAAGAAGTACTTCGCCGACCACCAGCTGACCCCTCCGGCGTCGTACGACGATCTGGTCAAGCCCGAGTACAAGAACCTGCTGGTCACCGAGAACGTCTCCACCTCCTCCCCCGGGCTCGGCTTCCTGCTCGGGACGGCCGCGAAGTACGGCGACGACGGCTGGCAGGACTACTGGAAGAAGCTGAAGGCGAACGGCGTCGAGGTCGTCGACGGCTGGGACCAGGCGTACAACGAGGCGTTCTCGGGGTCGGCCGGCGGCAAGAAGGCGAAGGGGGACCGGCCGCTCGTCGTGTCGTACGCCTCCTCCCCGCCCGCCGAGGTGATCTACGCCGACCCGAAGCCGGCTACCGCGCCGACCGGTGTCGTCGACGGGACCTGCTTCCGGCAGATCGAGTTCGCCGGGCTGCTCGGCAACGCGAAGAACACGGCCGGCGGCAAGGCGCTGATCGACTTCCTGATCGGCCGGGAGTTCCAGCAGGACATGCCGCTGAACATGTTCGTGTACCCGGTGCTCCAAGGGGCCGCTGTCCCGGCCGAGTTCACGAAGTTCGGCCCCGCCGCGAAGTCCCCCGAGACGATGGCCCCGGCGAAGATCGCCGCCGACCGTGACGACTGGGTCAAGACGTGGGCCTCTCTCGTCCTCAAGTAGTCCGGCTGGGCCTGATGGCCCTGCCGCTCGCGTTCTTCGGGATCTTCTTCGCCTACCCGGTCGTCGCGATCCTGCTGCGCGGCCTGCACACGGACGGCACCTGGCAGCTCGGCCGGCTGGGGGACGTCCTCGGCCAGTCCGACATCCGGCACGTCCTGTGGTTCACGACCTGGCAGGCCCTCGCCTCCACCGCGCTGACCCTGCTGATCGCGCTGCCGGGCGCGTACGTCTTCGCCCGCCTCGACTTCCCCGGCCGCCAGGTGCTGCGCGCGGTCGTCACCGTCCCGTTCGTGCTGCCGACGGTCGTCGTCGGTACGGCGTTCCTGGCGTTCGTCGGGCGCGGCGGCCTGACCGACGAGCTGTGGGGCGTACGGCTCGACACGACCGTGTGGGCGATCCTGCTGGCGCACGTCTTCTTCAACTACGCGGTCGTCGTCCGGACCGTCGGCGGGCTCTGGGCCCAGCTCGACCCGCGTCAGGAGGAGGCGGCGCGGGTGCTGGGAGCCTCGCGGCTGCGGGCGTTCCTCAGCGTCTCCCTCCCCGCGCTCGGACCGGCCGTCGCGGCTGCCGCGCTGATGGTGTTCCTGTTCACGTTCACGTCGTTCGGGGTCGTGCAGATCCTCGGCGGGCCGACGTTCTCGACGCTGGAGGTCGAGATCTACCGGCAGACGTCCGAGATCTTCGACCTGGCAACGGCCGCTGTCCTCACGGTCGTTCAGTTCGCGGCGGTGGGGGCGATCCTCGCCGTGCACGCGTGGACGGTACGGCGGCGGGAGACGGCGCTGCGGCTGGTGGACGCGTCGCTGACCGCGCGCAGGCCGCGTGGGGGGCAGTGGGTGCTGCTCGCCTGCGTGTTGCTCTCCGTCGCCGTCCTGCTTGTCCTGCCGCTCGCTGTTCTGGTCCAACGCTCTCTTGGCGGCACGGACTTCGCGTACTACCGGGCGCTGACCTCCGACGACGGCAACGTGTTCCTGGTGCCGCCGATCGAGGCGATCGGCAACTCGCTGGAGTACGCGGTCGTCGCGACCGGGATCGCGGTGCTGATCGGCGGACTCGCCGCCGCCGCGCTGGCCCGGCGTGACGCGGGGCGGCTGGTGCGGGGGTTCGACGCGCTGCTGATGCTGCCGCTCGGGGTGTCGGCGGTGACCGTCGGGTTCGGGTTCCTGATCTCGCTCGACGAACCGCCGCTGGATCTGCGGAGTTCGTGGATTCTCGTGCCGCTCGCGCAGGCGCTCGTGGGGGTGCCGTTCGTCGTGCGGACGATGCTGCCGGTGCTGCGGGCGGTGGACCAGCGGCTGCGGGAAGCCGCCGCCGTGCTCGGGGCGTCACCGTGGCGGGTGTGGCGGGAGGTCGATCTCCCGCTCGTGCGGCGGGCGTTGCTCGTCGCCGCCGGGTTCGCCTTCGCCGTGTCGCTCGGGGAGTTCGGGGCGACCGTGTTCATCGCGCGGCCCGACAACCCGACGCTGCCCGTCGCCGTGGCGCGGCTGCTGGGGCGGGCCGGGGAGCTCAACTACGGGCAGGCGATGGCCCTTTCGACGATCCTGATGCTGGTGTGCGCGGTGGCCCTGCTGGTGCTGGAGCGGCTGCGGACCGAGCGGAGCGGGGAGCTGTAGATGCTGAGGCTTGAGGGCGCGACCGTGCGGTTCGGGGGGCGGGCCGTGCTGGACGCCGTCGATCTGGAGGTGGGGGAGCACGAGGTGGTGTGTGTGCTCGGGCCCAGCGGGAGCGGGAAGTCGACGTTGCTGCGGGTCGTCGCCGGGCTCCAGTCCCTCGACGCCGGGCGGGTGTCGCTCGGGGGGAAGGAGCAGGGCGGGGTGCCTGTGCACCGGCGGGAAGTGGGGCTGATGTTCCAGGACCATCAGCTGTTTCCGCAGCGGGATGTCGCCGGGAACGTCGCTTTCGGGCTGCGGATGCATGGTGCGTCTCGGGGGGAACAGGCGGCGCGGGTCGAGGAGTTGCTCGAACTCGTCGGGCTGCCCGGGGCCGGGAGGCGGGCCGTCGGGGCGTTGTCCGGGGGTGAGCAGCAGCGGGTCGCGCTGGCTCGGGCGCTGGCTCCCCGGCCCCGACTGCTCATGCTGGACGAGCCGTTGGGGCAACTGGACCGGTCGCTGCGGGAGCGGCTCGTCGTCGAACTGCGGGAGCTGTTCGGGGCGTTGGGGACGACGGTGCTGGCCGTCACGCACGATCAGGGGGAGGCGTTCGCCCTCGCCGACCGGGTGGTCGTCATGCGGGACGGGCGGATCGCCCAGTCCGGTACGCCGCTCGACGTGTGGCAGCGGCCCGCCGACGCGTTCGTCGCGCGGTTCCTCGGGTTCGAGAACGTCGTATCCGCCTGTGTCGAAGGGGAGTTCGCGCTCACGCCGTGGGGGAAGGTGCCGGTGCCCGCCGGGTCGGCGCAGGGGGAGCGGGATCTGCTGGTGCGGGCCGCCGGGGTGCGGATCGGGGAAGGGGCGCGCTGCACCGTCGTCGGGCGGACCTTCAGGGGGACGCATGTCGCCGTGCAACTGGCGCCCGAGGGGGGTGCGCCCCGGCTGGAGGCAGCGGTGGCTCTGCGGGCGGCGCCGGCGGTCGGGGACGTCGTCGGGGTGGGGTTCGACGCGGCCGAAGTGGTCGTTCTCGGCGGGGGTGAATCCGTCTAGCGTCGGGGTATGACGCTTCTTTCTCACGACCGTTACTGCGACGAGATTGCCCTGAGGGTCGGGGAGTTGAGGGACATGGTCGGGTCCGGGGCCGACCTCGGGGCCGCCGTGCCGACCTGCCCGGAGTGGTCCGTCGAGGATCTGATGCGCCATGTGGGGGGTGCGCTCGGGTGGGTCGAGCGGATGGTGCGGGCGCGGTCCGAGGAACGGATGCCGGAGGTGGTGGCGCCGGAGTTCGCCGGGGATGCCGGGGCGCTCGGGGAGTGGCTGGCGGAGACCGGGCGCGGGGTCGTGGGGGCGCTGCGGGACGCCGGGGCCGGGGCGCGGGTGTGGGCCTGGACGGATCGGTGGGACGCCGGGTTCTGGGCGCGGCGGATGACGCACGAGCTGACCGTGCACGGGGCCGACGCGGCGTTCGCGGCGGGGGTGCCGTACAGCGTCGCGCCCGAGGTGGCCGTCGACACGCTCGACGAGTGGCTGGAGATCGTCGTGTGGGTGCAGCGGAACATGCCGCACGTCGCCGCCGAGGAACTGCGGGAGGTGGCCTCGCGGGGGAGCCTGCATCTGCACGCGACCGATGTGCCGGGGGCCGAGTGGGTCGTGGAGTGGGGGGCCGACGGGGTGGCGTGGCGGCGGGGGCACGAGAAGGCGGACGTGGTGATGCGGGGGCCGCTCACGGATGTGCTGCTCGCGTTCTATCGGCGGTTGCCGTTGGACGCGGTGGAAGTGGTGGGGGAGCGGCGGGTGTTGGAGTACTGGCTGGAGCGGGCGAGCATGGGGTGAGGCGGGGGCGCCGGTCGGGGGCGCCGGCCCGCGAGGGTACGCCTTCTGAGGCGCGGCCCGTCAACTCGCGGAGTGGGCCCGCCCCTTGGGGGAGGTGGGCCCACAACCGCGTGTCCGGCGTCAGCGGTTGCTGCTGCCCTTCCTGCGCATGCCGAAGAAGATCGCGCCGCCGCCGATGGCGACCAGGACCGCGGCGATGCCGGCGATCAGGCCGGTGTTGGAGTTCGCGCCGGTCTCCGCGAGGTGGGAGTCACCGACCGCGGGCGTGGGGGCGTTGTTCACGGGGGTGAGCGGGGTGCTGCTGTCGCCGGGGGTGGGCGACGGCTGCGGGGTGGACGGGGTCGCGGAGGGGGACGGGCTCGGGGAGGACTCCGACTCCGAGGGGGACGGCGACGGGGAGGGGGACTCCTCCGTCTTGCACGCCTTCGAGGGGGTGGTGAGGTTCTCGCTGAGATCGTCGTTCACGAGCTTGCCGGCCGTGACGTGGACGCGGTACTCCGCGTTCGGCTGCCAGTCCTCGGCGAAGGTGATGGTCGTGCCGGTGAGGCTGCCCTTCACCTCCTGCTCTCCGACCTTGCGGAGGTCGCTGCCGTTGTTCTCCAGGTAGACGGCGACCGTGGCGGTCACTCCGGTGGCGTCCTTGTCGGTGACGGTGATGACACCTTTGTCACCGTCGCACGAGGCGCTGGCGGAGAAGTCCCGGATGTCGCAGGCGAACGCGCTCGTGGACGCGGAGAGGACGACGGCCGTGGAAGCGGCGGCTACGCCGAGCATACGAGCCGAACGAGCGGCGGTGCGGCGGGATATGGACATGTTTGTCCTTTGCGGGGAGGCGCAAGTGCGGGGGGTTGAAGGGGAGCCGGCCCCATCCGGGACGCATCAACATCCCCTTGAGGCTCACAGGTGTATAAGCGCGCCATAAGAAGTGTCAACGCGCGCATCCCATTTGACCCCCGGCTTTGCTTGCTTATTAATTACCCGCGCGTTTCAAAGCTTCCGGCGCGTCCTCGATCCGGTCCACGAGCGTGATCATCGACGCCATCGCCCTGTCCTTCGCCAGCGCCTCCAACAGCGGCCAGGCGGGCAGGCGCCTGGTCCAGTGCGCCTCGTCCACCAGCACCATCGGCCTCGGCTCGCCCCGCGACTCGTAGTAGTTCGGCGTCGAGTTGTCGAAGATCTCCTGTACGGTCCCGGCGGCGCCCGGCAGGAACACCACACCCGCCGTACAGCGCGCCAACAGGCCGTCCTCGCGGGTGGCGTTGGAGAAGTACTTCGCCGTGTGCGCGGCGAACGCGTTCGGCGGCTCGTGGCCGTAGAACCAGGTCGGGATCCCCACCGATGGCCCGCCGGCGGGGTATTGGGCGCGCACCTCGAACGCCGCCGACGCCCACTCGGTCACCGACGGGGTGAACGTCGGGGCCTTCGCCAGGAGTTGGAGCGCCTCCTCCAGCATGGCGTCCTCGAACGGGGCCGCGTACGCGCCCAGGTTCGCCGCCTCCATCGCGCCCGGGCCGCCGCCCGTCGCGACGGTCAGGCCGGCTCGGGCCAGCGTGCGGCCCAGGCGCGCGGCGCCGGCGTACTCGTCCGTGCCGCGCGCCATCGCGTGGCCGCCCATCACGCCGACGACCCTTGTGTCGACCAGGACTTCGTCCAGCGCGTCCGAGACCGCGTCGTCGTGCACCGAGCGGAGCATCGACGCGAAGATGTCGCCGTCGGCCTTCGTCTGCTGGAACCACTGGTACGTCTGGGCGTCGGGGGTGTGCTCGTAGCCCTCCGCCAAGCTCTCGAACAACTCGTCCGGGGTGTACAGCAGGCCCCGGTACGGGTCGAACGGGAGGCCCGGGATCGGGGGGAACACCAGGGCGCCCGCCGATCTCACGTGCGCGTCCGCCTCCGGGGTCATCGGGCAGCCCAGGAAGACGGCGCCTGTCGTGTCGGCTGTCAGGAGCGCCGGCGTACGCGTTGTCAGGTCCACCGCCTGGACGCGGTATCTCGCCAGGGTGCCGACCGTCGCGATCACCTCGTCGAACTCCGGCAGGGATTCGATCTCGCGGTCGGGTACGCCGTCGTACGGCTGGGCGCTGTCGTGCCGATGGGCGGGTGTCTGGTCCACCCGCCCATGCTAGGCAGGTCCCGTCAGCCCTGGATCGCCGACGGGTTCATCCAGATGACCTCCCACGTGTGGCCGTCCAGGTCGTCGAAGGCCCTGCCGTACATGAAGCCCTCCATGTCCTGGGGGTCCCTCGGCTCCGTCGCGCCCAGTTCCAGGGCCCGGTCCACCAAGGTGTCCACGGCGGCGCGGCTCTCCGCGCTCAGCGCGATCATGACCTCGCTGGTCTTCGTCGCGTCCGCGATCTCCTTCTTCGTGAACGTCGCGTAGAACGGCTTCACCAGGAGCATCGCCACGATCGTGTCGCTGATCACCACCGAGGCCGCGTTGTCGTCGCTGAACTGGGGGTTGAGGGCGTAGCCCAGGTCCGTGAAGAACTTCTTCGACGCGGCGAGGTCCGCTACGGGGAGGTTGATGAAGATCATCTGCTGGTACGCGGGGGTGGTCATCTCGGGGTCTCCGTGGGTATCGGTTCGTTGTGTTCGGTGGGTAGACCTCGGGGGTCGGCATTACTCATCGGTGGTCGGAGATTTTTTTCGTACGTGTTTTCACGTCGTCAGCGGGAGGGTGGCCAGCTGGGACACCGCGAGCGTGAGGGGGGTGAAGACCAGGAGGAGGGCCGTTGTGCGGAGGGCTGCCGCCGTGCGGAGCGTTTTCGCCGGGGCGCCCAGTCTCAGGAGGGCCGCTGTCGTGTCCGCTCTCGACTGGCGGGACTCCACCGCCGCGGTGAGGAGTGTGCCGAGTGCGCAGCCGGTGACCAGGAGGGCGCCCAGGGTGGAGAGGGGGCCTGTCGGTCTGTCGCCGTTCAGGGTGGCCATCGTGTAGGCGCCGGAGAGTACCGCGCACAGGATGCCCAGGGGGCGGCCGATTCTTGCCGACTCCTCCATGAGGCCCCTGCCTGCGAGGAGGCGTAGGGCTCCTGGGCGGAAGGTCTGGAGCAGCCGGCCGCAGAGGTGGGTGAGGCCGGGGCCCGCGAGGGCGAGGCCCAGGGCGGTGAGGGTCCAGCCGAGGAGGACTGCGGCGGGGCCTGTGGGGAGGCCGGCGGGGAGGGTGAGGGGGGTGGAGGTGGTTCGGGCCGCGTACGCCTCTACGGCCAGGCCGGCGGCGAGGGTGGCTGCGCCCCAGGGGAGGGCTGTGGGGGCGGGGGCGTGCGGTGGGGCGGGTGCGGTGGGGCGGGGGTGGTGGTCGGGTGCGGGTCCGGTGGGGGCTGGGGTGGGGGCGTTGGCGCTTGCCCGCGCTTGCGGGGTGCTGCTGCGCCCACCCGTGCCGCCCCTAGCGGCACGACTGCCCGCAGCTACGCGGGGCGAGTGGAGTGGGTGCGGGGCGGTGGGGGTGGCGTGGCTGTCCGTAGCTACGGCGATGGGAGATTCCTCCTCAGCCGGTTCGGCCTTGCGTTTGTCACCCCCGCGTGCCCCGAACCTTCCGTACGAGCCGAACGTCTCTCTTGCGCTTCCCTTGCCGAAGCCTCCGAAGGCTCGGCGTGTTGCTCGGGCCGCTACCTGGGTGTCTCTTGGGCGGAGCATCAGGGCCACCGCCGCTGAGGAAGTCAGGGGGATCAGCGCGAGGAGGGTCAGGGAGGCCGGCAGGGGGAGGGGGTGGTTGGCTGCCAGGAAGTCCGAGGCCGCTCCGTCGAAGGGGAGGCCCGTCAGGTCGCCGCGGAGGTGCAGGAAGATCAGGAGCGCCAGCGTCGAGCCGAACAGCGTCGACAGCGCCGTTGTCGTCGCCGAGACCGCCATCAGGCGCGCCGGGCCCAGGCCGATCGCGGCCAGGCCCGGGCGTGGGCGGGTCGCCGGGTCCGTGCGGGCCACCGCCATCGCGAAGTAGACCGTTGCCGTCAGCGGGATCGCGCACCAGGCCAGGCGCAGGGCCGAGGAGGCCGTCGCCTCGGGGTGCGTCAGGGCGTGGCCCAGCGTGGAGAGGAGCAGGAAGCCCGTTCCTGTCGCCGCCGCCGAGACCGCCAGGCGGCGTGCGTGGACTGCCGGGTGGGCGGCTCGGGTCAGGCGGAGAGCGAGCACGCGGGGCGGCCTTCCGGGTCGGTGGGCGGGGGGAGGTGGACGGTGGTGACGCGGCGGCCGTCCAGGAGCGGCATCGTGCGGTCGGCCAGCGCCGCCGTGTCCGGGTCACCGGTCGCCAGGACCACCGTGATGCCGTGCGAGCGGGCCGCTGTCGTGAGCGTCCTCAACACGTGGGCCCGGTCCGCCCGGTGGAGGGGCGCCGTCGGCTCGTCGGCGAAGAGGACCGACGGCGCCGGTGCCAACGCCCTGGTGATGCACACCCGTTGCCGCTCCGCCTGCGTCAACTCCCCCGGCCGCGCACGCGCCTTGTCCCCGACGTCGAGCCGCTCCAGCCACTCCAGCGCGGCGGCCTTGGCACGGCGGCGGCTCGTACCGCGCAGCATGAGGGGCAGCGCCGCGTTCTCCCACACGTTCAGCTCGGGGACCAGCGTCGGCGCCGGGTCGATCCAGCCGAAGCGGTCGCGGCGGAGCCGTTCGCGGGCGACCGGGCCCATCGTGTGGACGGGGACGCTGTTGAACCAGACCTCGCCGCGCTGGGCGGGGGTCAGGCCGGAGAGACAGCGCAGCAGCGTCGTCTTGCCGCTCCCGCGTGGCCCGGTGACGGCGAGGATCTCGCCCTCGCGGATGCCCACCGAGACGCCGCCGAGGCCGGGGGAGCCGTCGCGGTGCGTGAAGTGCAGGGAGCGTGCCCAGAGCACGTCGTTGTCCGGCGGGGCCTCCATGGGCGTACACCTTCGTTCAGATCCGTAGTTCCCGTGTCCGATCCCCCGTGCGGGTGAACGAAAGGCAGGGGGGATCGGTCACTGCACGCTAGGCAGGGGGTTTGTGGATGCCGGACAGCACACGGCCCCGCGACGCCGTTTCTCACTCGAACGGGCGCGCGCGGGGCCGTACATCAGACGATCAGAGCTTTGACCACGCCTCCGTCAGCGTCGTCCGCAGGATCTGCTCGATCTCGTCGAACGTCTCCTGGTTCGCGATCAGCGGCGGCGCGAGCTGCACGACCGGGTCGCCCCGGTCGTCGGCGCGGCAGTACAGGCCGTTCTCGAAGAGGGCCTTGGAGAGGTAGCCGTAGATGATGCGCTCGGTCTCGTCCGCGTCGAAGGACTGCTTCGTCGCCTTGTCCTTGACGAGTTCGATGCCGTAGAAGAAGCCGTTGCCGCGGACGTCGCCGACGATCGGGAGGTCGTGGAGCTTCTCCAGGGTCGCGCGGAACGCGGACTCGTTGTCGAGGACGTGCTGGTTGAGGTTCTCGCGCTCGAAGAGGTCGAGGTTGGCGAGGGCGACGGCCGCCGAGACGGGGTGGCCGCCGAAGGTGTAGCCGTGCAGGAAGGCGTTGTCGTCCCGGTAGAAGGGCTCGGCGAGGCGGTCCGAGATGACGCAGGCGCCGATCGGGGAGTAGCCCGAGGTCATGCCCTTCGCGCAGGTGATCATGTCCGGTACGTAGCCGAACTTGTCGCACGCGAACGTCGTACCGAGCCGTCCGAACGCGCAGATCACCTCGTCCGAGACGAGCAGCACGTCGTACTGGTCGCAGATCTCGCGCACCCGCTGGAAGTAGCCCGGCGGCGGCGGGAAGCAGCCGCCCGCGTTCTGGACGGGCTCCAGGAAGACCGCCGCGACCGTGTCCGGGCCCTCGAAGAGGATCTGCTGCTCGATCTGGTCGGCGGCCCAGCGGCCGAACGCGACCGGGTCGTCGCCGTGGATCGGGGCGCGGTAGATGTTGGTGTTCGCGACCTTGTGCGCGCCGGGGACGAGGGGCTCGAAGGGGGCACGCAGCCCGGGGAGGCCGGTGATGGAGAGGGCGCCGTGGGTGGTGCCGTGGTAGGCGACCGTCCGGGATATGACCTTGTGCTTCGTGGGCTTGCCGGTCAGCTTGAAGTACTGCTTCGCCAGCTTCCACGCCGTCTCGACGGCCTCGCCGCCGCCGGTCGTGAAGAACACCTTGTTCAGATCGCCCGGGGCCTCCGACGCGAGGCGCTCCGCCAGCTCGATCGCCTTCGGGTGCGCGTACGACCACACCGGGAAGAACGCCAGCTCCTGCGCCTGCTTGAACGCCGTCTCGGCGAGCTCGGTGCGGCCGTGCCCGGCCTGGACGACGAAGAGGCCCGCCAGGCCGTCGAGGTAGCGGCGGCCCTTGTCGTCGTAGATGTAGGTGCCCTCGCCGCGCACGATCGTCGGGACGGGGGAGTTCTCGTACGACGACATGCGGGTGAAGTGCATCCACAGGTGGTCGTACGCGGACTTGCTCAGGTCCTTCATCGGGTTCCCCACATGTAGGTCTGCTTCTTGAGCTTCAGGTAGACGAAGCTCTCGGTGGAGCGCACACCGGGGACGGCCCGGATGCGGTGGTTGATGACCTCCAGGAGGTGGTCGTCGTCCTCGCAGACGATCTCCACCATCAGGTCGAAGGAGCCCGCCGTCATCACCACGTACTCGCACTCGTCCATGGCCGTGAGCGCGTCCGCCACCGCCTCGACGTCGCCCTCGACGTGGACCCCGACCATCGCCTGCCGCCGGAAGCCGACGGTCAGCGGGTCCGTGACCGCGACGATCTGCATGACGCCCTGGTCGAGGAGTTTCTGGACGCGCTGGCGCACCGCCGCCTCGGAGAGGCCGACGGCCTTGCCGATCGCCGCGTAGGGGCGGCGGCCGTCCTCCTGGAGCTGCTCGATGATCGCGAGGCTCACGGAGTCGAGGTGCTTGCCGGGGGGCTTGTCGGTGCTTCGGTTGGCCACGAGGGTCACTCTGCATGACGTCTCGTTCGTCCCGCAAGGCCGTTTCGATGAAATCCGTTGTCACGGTGGCTCAGATCTGCGGATTTCGCAAGAGAGGTGGGGGTGGGGGTGTTGGAAAACCGATTCGGCGGACTAGGGTGGTGTCTCAGTCAGTGGACACCTGCGATACCGGGAGGAACCGGCCGTGAGCACCGAATTGCGTCGGCTGCGCAACTACATAGGCGGCGAGTTCCGTGACGCCGCCGACGGGCGGACCACCGAGGTCGTCAACCCCGTCACGGGCGAGGCGTACGCGACCGCCCCCCTGTCCGGCGACGCCGACGTCGACGCCGCCATGGCCGCCGCCGCAGCCGCGTTCCCCGGCTGGCGCGACACCACCCCCGCCGAGCGGCAGCGGGCGCTGCTGAAGATCGCCGACGCGTTCGAGGAGCGCGCCGAGGATCTGATCGCCACCGAGGTCGAGAACACCGGGAAGCCGGTCGGGCTCACCCGGACCGAAGAGATCCCGCCCATGGTCGACCAGATCCGGTTCTTCGCGGGCGCCGCGCGGATGCTGGAAGGGCGCTCCGCCGGGGAGTACATGGACGGCATGACCTCCATCGTCCGGCGTGAGCCGGTCGGGGTCTGCGCGCAGGTCGCGCCCTGGAACTACCCGATGATGATGGCCGTCTGGAAGTTCGCGCCGGCCCTCGCCGCGGGCAACACGGTCGTGCTGAAGCCCTCCGACACGACCCCGGCGTCCACCGTCCTCATGGCCGAGATCATGGGGTCGATCCTGCCGACCGGCGTCTTCAACGTCGTCTGCGGCGACCGCGACACCGGGCGCAGCATGGTCGAGCACCCCACCCCGGCCATGGCCTCCATCACCGGGTCCGTGCGGGCGGGCATGTCCGTCGCCGAGTCCGCGTCCAAGGACCTCAAGCGGGTCCACCTGGAGCTGGGCGGCAAGGCTCCCGTCGTGGTCTTCGAGGACACCGACCTCGCCAAGGCCGTCGAGGACATCTCCGTCGCCGGGTTCTTCAACGCCGGCCAGGACTGCACGGCGGCCACCCGCGTCCTCGTACAGGCCTCCATCCACGACGAGTTCGTGGCCGCGCTCGCCAAGGCCGCCGCCGACACGAAGACCGGGCACCCGGACGACGAGGACGTGCTGTTCGGGCCGCTCAACAACCCGAACCAGCTCAAGCAGGTCTCCGGGTTCATCGAGCGGCTGCCCGCGCACGCCAAGGTCGAGGCGGGCGGGCACCGGGTCGGCGAGACCGGGT
Organism: Streptomyces saintjeani; assembly: GCF_055409605.1. Classification (NCBI taxonomy): domain Bacteria; kingdom Bacillati; phylum Actinomycetota; class Actinomycetes; order Kitasatosporales; family Streptomycetaceae; genus Streptomyces; species Streptomyces saintjeani. Next base: position 6,832,704 of record NZ_CP189624.1, read on the forward strand.
ACTTCTACGCGCCGACCGTCGTCTCCGGGCTCAAGCAGGACGACGAGATCATCCAGAACGAGGTCTTCGGCCCGGTCATCACCGTGCAGTCCTTCACCGACGAGGACCAGGCCGTCGAGTGGGCCAACGGCGTCGACTACGCGCTGGCCTCCTCCGTGTGGACCAAGGACCACGGGCGCGCCATGCGCATGTCCAAGCGGCTCGACTTCGGGTGCGTGTGGATCAACACGCACATCCCGCTGGTCGCCGAGATGCCGCACGGCGGGTTCAAGAAGTCCGGCTACGGCAAGGACCTGTCCGGGTACGGGTTCGAGGACTACACGCGGATCAAGCACGTCATGACGTCGCTGGACGCGTAGGGGCGCCGGGGAGGGCGGCGTACCGCGGACGTAGTACGCCGTCCTCCGCCTTCGGTATACGTATCGCCAGCTCAGGCAGGATGCCCCGGCCGGTGCGAACAGGCATCGTTCACCATGGACGACGCAGCACCGAGCCGGAGAGGACCGATGGCCAACAGCCTGGAGCGGTACGCCGACCTGCATCCACGGACCGTGGACGCGCTGACGGCGGTCGCCCTGTACGCCTGCGTCCAGTTCGGCGTGTCGATCAGCACGGACGGGAACCCGGCGCCGGACGACAACGCGCCCAAGCTGTTCGTGACCGTCCTGGCGGTGGTGCTGAGCCTCGCCGTGGCGGGGTGCCGCCGGTGGCCGCGCGGGGTACTGCTGGTCACCGCGGCGGGCGCGATGACGCTGATCGGGCTGGGATACCTGCCGAGTCCGATGCTGCTGACCCCGGTGATGACGGCCCTGTACTGGATCGCGGCCCTGACCGACCACCGGACCAGCCGGACGTACGCCTGGACGACGACGGGCGCCCTCGCCGTCACCGGCGTCGCCGTCGACCCGACCTGGAACCTGTTCCTCCTCAAGACGGTCGGCACCGGGCTGTGGCTGATGTTCCCCGTCGCCATCGGCTCCCGCTCCCGGCTGCGGCGCGCCTACCTCGAATCCGTGCAGGCCAGGGCCGCGCACGCGGAACGCACCCGCGAGGAGGAGGCCCGGCTGCGGGTCACGGAGGAGCGGATGCGCATCGCCCGTGAGCTGCACGACGTGGTCGCCCACCACATGGCCGTCGCCAACGCGCAGGCGGGCACCGCCGCCCACCTCGCCCGCACCCACCCCGAGCAGGCCCAGAAGATCCTCGCCGAGCTGGCCGGGACGACGTCCTCGGCGCTCCTCGAACTGCGCGCCACGGTCGGCATCCTGCGCAGCTCCGACGACCCCGACCCCCTCGAACCCACCCCCGGCCTCGACCGCCTCCCCGACCTGATCGCGGGCTGCCGCTCGGCGGGCCTGGGCGTCACGGTCCTCGTCGAGGGCGACCCCCAGCCCCTCCTGCCCGGCGTCGACCTCACGGCGTACCGGATCATCCAGGAGGCCCTGACCAACGTCACCAAGCACGGCCACGGCCACGGCGCCGAGATCCGCCTCGCCTACCAGGGTGCCCGTCTCCTCATCACCGTCACCAACGAGGGCACCGCTCTCGCACCTCCCAGCCCTGGCGGCTTCGGCCTCATGGGCATGCGTGAACGCGCCCACTCCGTCGGCGGCGACCTCCACGCCGGGCCCCGCCCCGAGGGCGGGTTCCAGGTGACGACGGCGCTGCCCCTGCACCACCGGACCCACCCCGAAAACCGCGAAAACCCCGGAAACCCCGGAAACCCCGAAAACCCCGAAGACAAGGCACCCTTGTGACGATCCGTGTCCTGCTCGCCGACGACCAGGCCCTCCTGCGCGGCACCTTCCGGCTGCTCATCGACTCCTGCGACGACATGAAGGTCGTCGGGGAGGCCGTGAACGGGCGCGAGGCCGTGCGGCTGGCGCGGGAGCAGCGGCCCGACGTGGTGCTGATGGACATCCGTATGCCGGGCGCCGACGGGCTCGCCGCCACGGCGGAGATCTGCGCCGATCACGAGCTGTGCGGTACGCGGGTGCTGGTGCTGACCATGTTCGAGACCGAGGAGTACGTCGCGCAGGCGCTCAAGGTGGGGGCCAGCGGGTTCCTCGGGAAGTACGTCACGACCGACGTGCTGCTCAACGGCATCAGGGTGGTCGCCTCGGGGGAGGCGCTGCTGTCGCCGGGGGCCACCCGGGCGCTGATCACCCGGTTCCTCACCTCGCCCGCCGCGCCCGGCAACCTCCTCGCCGCCCCGGAGAAACTGGCCGAACTGACGCCCCGGGAACGGGAGGTGACCGTGTTCGCGGCCGAGGGGAAGTCCAACGACGAGATCGCGCGGGAGCTGACGCTGAGCGTGCTGACCGTGCGGACGCACATCCATCGGGCCATGACGAAGCTGGGCGCCCGGGACCGGGCCCAGCTCGTCGTCATCGCGTACCAGACCGGGCTCGTGCGTCCCTCTCCGCAGGGGTTCTGACGTACAGCGCTGGTAGTACACAGGTGACAGCGGTGGTACGACGACGCGGGCACGGCTGTCGAAGAGCCTGGGGGTGACTGGCGGCGGCGAGAGACAGGACACCCGGATATGAGGACACGGACACGGCTGGGGTTGGCGGGAGCCTTCTCCTGCGCGGTGCTGGTGACGGTCGTGGGGATCGGACGCGGTGGCGGCGGGGGTGGTGGCGAGGAGGTCGTGGGGCCGTACGTCGCGCTCGGCGACTCGTACACCGCCGGGCCGAAGATCCCGGGACAGGCCGGCGTACCCGCCGGGTGCCAGCGGTCCGACCGGAACTATCCGGCGGTCGTCGCACGGCACCTCAAGGTCCCGCTCACGGACGTCAGTTGCACCGGCGCGACCATCGACGACCTGACCGCGGCCCAGCACACCGAGGACGGCAGCAACCCCGCCCAGTTCAGCGCCCTGACGAAGGAGACCCGGCTGGTCACCCTCGGCATCGGCGGCAACGACATCGGATTCGCCACGACGATCACCGAGTGCGTGAAGCTGGGCGTCCGCTACCAGATGGAGAGCGTGTTCAGCTCCAAGGGGGACAGCGCGCCCTGCCGGGAGAAGTACGACGCCGAGGTCGGACGGAAGACCGACGCGCTCGGCGGGAAGCTCGCGGGAGCGCTGGCGGAGGTCGGGCGGCGGTCTCCCGAGGCGAAGGTGTACGTCGTCGGGTACCCGGCGGTCTTCCCCGAACAGGGGGACTCCTGCGGGCGGTTGGGGCTGGCGCCGGGGGACGTCACGTTCCTGCGGGAACAGGAGCGGCGGCTCAACTCCGCGCTGAAGAAGGCGGCTTCGGGGGCGGGGGCGTCGTACGTCGACACGTACAAGCCGTCCGAAGGGCTGGGGGCCTGTGCGGGCAAGGGAGTTCGCTGGATCGAACCGCTGATGCCGGCGGCGCCCGCCGCGCCGGTGCACCCCAACGAGAAGGGGGAGGCGGGGATGGCCGCGGCGGTCCTCGGTGTAGTACTCGGGTAGGAGGCGCCGATTCCGGAAGTACCACGGTTTCGGTAGGACCTTCCACGGTTTCAGCAGGTCGAAGTGGGAACGACGGTACGACGCGCAAGGGGCTCCTTCCCAGCGAGGCTTTAGGCGACACCCGAGATTCTGGAGTACCGCCTTGGCCACCTTCCTGCACCGACTGGGCCGCCTGGCCTTCCGACGACGCTGGTACGTCGTCCTGATCTGGGCCGCCGTCGTCGCCTTCGTGGGCCTCGGCGCCATGAAGGCCCCCGGCACCACCGACGAAGAGTTCTCGATGCCCGGCATCGAGTCCCAGAAGGCGTTCGACCTCATGGAGCAGCGCTTCCCGGGCGCGGCGGCCGACGGCGCCACCGCACGGGTCGTGTTCGTCGCCCCCGACGGGCAGAAGGTCACCGCCACCGAGAACAGGAACGCCATCGAGGAGGCCGTCGCCTCCCTCAAGGACGGCTCCCAAGTCGCCGGTGTCGCCGACCCGTTCACCGCGAAGGCGGTCAGCGAGGACGGGTCCACCGCGTACGCCGTCGTCACCTACAAGGTGACCGCGAACGATGTCTCCGCCGCCAGTCACACCGCTCTCGACAAGGCCATCGACCATGCCCGTGACGCCGGGCTCACCGTCGAGGCGGGTGGCTCCGCGATGGACGCGGGCGGCGGGCCCGGCGGCATCGCCGAGGTCATCGGCATCGCCGTCGCCGCCCTCGTCCTGCTCATCACGTTCGGGTCGCTCGCCGCGGCCGGGCTGCCGCTGCTGACCGCGCTCATCGGTGTCGCGATCACGATGCTGTCGATCACGCTGCTCGGGGATGCCTTCGGGCTGTCCAGCAGTACCGGGACGCTGGCGATGATGCTGGGGCTGGCTGTCGGGATCGACTACGCGCTGTTCGTCGTGTCGCGGTTCCGGGAGGAGCGGGCCCGGGGGCGGGACGCGCACGAGGCGGCGGGGCTGGCCGTCGGGACCGCCGGGTCGGCTGTGGTGTTCGCCGGGCTGACCGTGGTCATCGCGCTGGCGGGGCTCGCGGTCGTCGGGATTCCGATGCTGACGAAGATGGGGCTCGCGGCGGCGGGGGCGGTGGTTGTCGCTGTGCTGGTCGCGTTGACCGTCGTGCCGGCGTTGCTGGGGTTCTGGCCGAACGCGGTGTTGAAGCGGGCGGAGCGGGCTGGGCACGTGGAGTCGGCGGGGCAGGTTGGGCAGGCTGGGCACGTGGAGTCGGCGGGGCTAGCTGGGCAGGCGGGGCACGTGGAGTCGGCGGGGCTGGCTGGGCAGGCGGGGCAGGCTGGGCAGGTCGAGCCGGTGGGCCGGAAGGGTCGTAAGGGGCTTAGGGCGTGGAAGGGGCGGGGGAAGTCGGGTCGTCGCACCGCTACTCCGGTCTCCGCGTCCGCTTCTGCCGCTGCCGCTGCCGACAACATGGGCACCCGCTGGGCCCGCTTCGTCCTCCGTCGCCCCCTTCCCGTCATGATCCTCGGCGTGATCGGCCTCGGCGCCCTCGCGCTGCCCGTGACCGGTCTCCAGCTCGGCATGCCGGGCGACGAGGCGAAGCCGACGTCCACCACCGAGCGGCGGGCCTACGACGCGCTCGCCGACGGCTTCGGACCGGGGTTCAACGGCCCCCTCACGATCGTCGTCGACGCCAAGGGCACCGGCGACGCCAAGGCCGCCGCGTCGACGATCAGCGAGAAGATCGCCGGCACCGAGGGCATCGTCTCGGTGTCCCCGGCCCGCTTCGACAAGGCCGGCGACACCGCCGTGTTCAGCGCGACGCCCGCCACCGCGCCGACCGACGAGAAGACGAAGGCGCTGGTCAAGACGATCCGCTCGGAGCGGCCCGGCGTCGAGTCGGTGGCCGGCGCGCAGTTCGAGGTCACCGGCACCACCGCCCTCAACATCGACGTCTCCGACAAGGTGCAGGGCGCGCTGATCCCGTACCTCGTCACCGTCGTCGGCCTCGCGATCCTGCTCCTGCTGGTCGTCTTCCGCTCGATCCTGGTCCCGCTCAAGGCGGCGCTCGGCTTCCTCCTGTCCGTCCTCGCGGCGCTCGGCGCGGTCGTCATCGTCTTCCAGGACGGCCACGCGGCGAGCCTGTTCGGCGTCGACCAGACCGGTCCGATCATGAGCCTGATGCCGATCTTCATGGTCGGGATCGTCTTCGGACTCGCGATGGACTACGAGGTGTTCCTCGTCTCCCGCATGCGCGAGGGCTACGTCCACGGCGACTCCGCCCACGAAGCCGTCGTCTCCGGCTTCCGGCACAGCGCCCGCGTGGTCGTCGCCGCCGCGCTCATCATGATCGCCGTGTTCGCCGGGTTCATCGGCGAGAGCGAGTCCATGATCAAGATGATCGGCTTCGGGCTTGCCACGGCGGTGCTGTTCGACGCGTTCGTCGTCCGCATGGCGATCGTGCCGGCGGTCCTCGCGCTGCTGGGGGACCGGGCGTGGTGGCTGCCGAAGTGGCTCGACCGGGTGCTGCCGAACGTGGACATCGAGGGGGAGGCGCTGGTGAAGGCCGCGGACGAGACGCCGGTTCAGGAGCCGGTGGGGGTGTAGGACGGGGGTGCGGGGCGGGTTCGGCGGCGGCGCGGGTCGGGCTCGGTGTGGTCGTACAAGGAGATATCCGTACGACGATGTCGAGCCCGGCCGTCCTGCGTACCGCCCCTTCCGCCGAGGAGCTGCCGCGTCAGCGCTGTCCGAGCACCCGGCGGTACGCGTTCTCGTCGTCCTCGCCGAACACCGTGAACACGACCCGGTCGAACCGGCCGGGGTGGTGGTCCAGCCACTTTGTGACCGTGCGGACCGCCACCGGGGCCGCCGCCTCCTTCGGGTAGCCGAAGACGCCGGTGCTGATCGCGCACAGGCCGACCGTGCGGACGTCGTCCAGCTCGGCCGCGAGGTCCAGGCACGCGCGGTACGACGAGGCCAGGGCCTCCTCGTCGCTCTGTGCCGGGCGGCCCTGGACCACTGGTCCGACCGTGTGCAGTACGTACCGTGCGGGCAGGTGGTAGCCCCGCGTCACCTTCGCGACGCCGGTCGGTTCGGGGGCGCCCTGCGCGTCGTACACCGCCTTGCAGTCGTCCCGCAGGCGCGGGCCCGCCGCGGAGTGGATCGCGTTGTCGATGCAGGGGTGCAGGGGGCGGAAGCAGCCGAGGAGGCCGCTGTTCGCGGCGTTCACGATCGCGTCCGTGGCGAGGGTGGTGATGTCGCCGCGCCACAGGGAGGTACGGCCGTCGGGGGTGGGGAGTTCCGTGGGGGACGTCGTTGTCCGCAGCCCGCGTTCGCCACCCAGCAGCGCGTCCAGTTCGTGGTTCGTGCCCTCGGGGAGGGGGCCGGGGTCGCGCACCGTCAGCAGGGCGCGCAGGACCTGGCGTGCGGTGGCGGGGTCTTGCAACTCCGGGAGCGAGCCGGGGGCCAGGCCGAGGCGTGCTGTCGCCGGGTCGCCGTTCATGAGGCGCAGCGCGTTGCGGACGTGCGTGTCGAGCCGGTCCGCCGGGGCGGGGGGTGCGGTGGGGTGGAACGGGGTGTCCAGGTCGACGTCCGTCCGGTACTCGGCGAGGGAGAGGACTCGCGGTTTCCTGTGCGGGGTGAGGAACGTCGGCGGGGTCAGGGGGAAGTCCGGCATCTCAGGGCACCAGGAAATCGTCCGCCCGCACCGGGACGGACAGGGCTCTTCCGCCGAGGTCGGCGGGGACCTCGGGGTGGTCCGGGTTGATACGGACCAGGCGGGCGCCGGGGGTGTGTCGCACGAGGTTCTCCAGGGGGTGGCGGATGACGCCGGGGGTGTTGAAGCCGGCGCCGAGTTCTAGGGCTAGGAGAGTGGGGGGAGGGGTGGGTGTTGGGGCGGTGGCTGAGTGGCTCAGCCACTCAGCCAATCGGAATTGGCTCAGCCATTTTGCCAGTCGCTCGCCGGTGGGCATGAACGCGTCGTCCACGAACCATGACCCCACCCGTACGTTGGGGAAGACCTCGCCGCCGCAGTTCGGGCAGACCGGCAGCGCCCCGGGGTCCCGGACCCGGCCGGTCTCGCGGTCGTACGCGGCGAGGATCCGTTCGAGGAACGGTGCGCTCGGCCAGGTCTCGCGTGTGCAGGGCGTCGTGCACTGGAGGAACCCGTAGTCGCCCTGCGGGGTGAAGATCCGGTCGGGGGCGAAGCCGTTGCGGGCGAAGAGGCCGTCGACGTTGGAGGTCGTCACCCAGTGGTCGCGGTCGCCGACGAGTTCGCGGAGCCGCTGGTAGAGGGGGTTCGCGCCGGTGCCGTACCGGATGTCGGTGATGTGGACGGCCCAGTACCCCCACATCATGTCCGGCGGCAACGGCACGCCCAGCAGATAGCGGGAGCGCAGCCCGAGCCGGTGCAGCGCGGGCAGCAGCTCGCGGAAGCGGTCGGCGTCGCCGTAGTCGTACCCGGCCGCCGCGCTCAGCCCGGCGCCCGCCCCGACGAGCACCGCGTCGGCCTCGTCGAGCCAGCGACGGAAGGTGTCTCGGAGGGTGCCTCGAACCATCGCCGCCGTTTCCTCGTCTCCGTACCGCGTGCCGTCCCCGGGGCCGGGGTTCCGCTCCAACGTACGGGGGCGGAAAGGGAACGTCCCGGTTCACTTCGGACTGCCGCTGGTCAAAAACCGACCGGAAACGAACGGAAGGCCCGCAGAGAGCTGCGGGCCTTCCATGTACGGGGACGCTCAGTTGCCGGCGGCCTTGCGGCGGCGCAGCGCGAAGACCGTGCCCGCGCCGACGGCGATCATGCCGACGGCGATCCCGGCGGCCGGGACGGTGTAGTCGCTCGCACCGGTCTCGGCGAGGTGGGTGGAACCGCCCGCAGGGGTGGGGGCGTTGCCCGCGGGGGCGGCCGGGGTGGAGGCGGAGGGGGTCGGTGCCGGGGACGCTGAGGTCGCCGTTGAGGAAGAGGGCGAGGGGGACGGCGAGGGCGAGTCCGAGGCCGACGGGGTCGGGCTCGGCGACGGATACCACGCGGGGCACGCCTTCGACGGGGTCACCAGCGCCGGCGTGATGTCCTGGTCGACGTACCCGCCCGCCTTGACGTGGACCCGGTACGTCCAGTCCGGCGTCCAGTCGACCGGGATGTCGACGCTGGTGCCCTGCGCCGAGGAGTGCTCGATCGTCCTGCTGCCGATGTCGCGGTACTGGTCGTCCGGCATCGAGAGCTTGACCTGCACCGAGACGGTGGCCGGGGTGCCGGTCGGGTCCACGTCGGTGACGCGGATGAAGCCGTGGCCGTCCGCGCCGCACTCGGCCGAGGCCGAGAAGTCACGGATGTCGCACGCCGACGCGCTGCCCGCGACGGCCAGACAGAGGGCCGCCGCAGCGACCGGAACGCCTATGAGACGTGTCGCGCGCAGCACGCGGACACGGGGAGGAAGGGACACGAACGTCCTTAGGAAAGACCTGCGGAAGAGCCTGACCCCCACGTCCTACAAGTCCGCCGAATCCCCTGTCAATCTACTGTCGCCGCAGGTCAGGAAGGGTTCAACGGCTCCCCATGGACGACTCGTCGCCCCCTCAAGCACCGGTCAAGACGGCCATGCCGCGGTCATCCGTGGGAGTGCTGGTCCGTACCCGCGGTGAACGCCGCCGTGCGCACCTTCCCGTCGGCCTTGAAGTCCAGGAACAGCCGGTACGTTCCCGTGCTCGGCACGTCCGCAGTGAACCGCACCTCCGTCGCCCCGCTCTTGTCGTCGTGCGGATGCACATGCAGGTACGCGAGGTCCCCGGCCCGCAGCGCGACGAGATGCCCGTTCGCCCCGAGGTACGGCTCCAGTCGCACCGGCCGCCCTTCCTTGCTGACCGTGAACCTCAACTCGCTCCCCTCGCCGGCCGCGAGCCCGCCGTCCAGCGCGACGGTGTACCCGTCGACGGTCACCACTTCTGCCTGCGCCGGAACCTTTTCCGCCGCGTACTCCCCGGCGACCGTCAGATCCGACCCCAGCGTGAGGTTCTCCTTCCCCTCGCCCGGCGTGAAGTCCGCGAACACCCGGTAGCTCCCCGGCTCCGACAACGTCACCGGCGTGCTCCACGTCCCGTCCGCCGCCCGGCTCGGGTGCAGGTGCCGGTACTCGGTGAGGTCCCGCGAGGCCACGATGAGGTGCAGCTCCTTCTCGTGCTCGACCCGGTACGACGTGACCGGCCTGCCGTCCGTCCCCCGTACGGCGAACCTGATCACGCCGGCCCTGTCCGCCACCAGCGCCTTGCTCTCCAGGTCCAGCGTGTACCCGCCCTCGCTGACCTGGAGCCCGGCGGGGACGGGGGCGGTGCTCCGGCCGCCGGACTCCTCGTGCGAGCCGTCCTCGTGTGCGCCGCCCTCGTGGGACTCGCTCCGGTGGGCGGCGTTCTCCGTGTCCGTGCCGGTGTCGAACGGGCCGACCAGCGCACCCACCCCGTACGCGGCCCCGAACGACACGGCGAGCGCGGCACCGAATGCGCCGATCTTCTGGAGGGGGTTCATGGCGGGCTCCCTGTTCTGCCTCTCCGGTGGTATACCCCAGGGGGGTACGGGACTTCGACTCTATACCCCGGCGGGGTATAGGGAAAGCCGGGTGCTCCACCGGGCGGGGCCTCGCGGTCACCGCACTGCCGCCATGACGATCCGCTGAGCCACCGCGTTCATGTCCTTCCCCTTCGCGTCGGTCGCGGTGATCGAGTAGACGAGTGTGCGCGAGAGGTCGCGGGTGGCTCCGGCTACCGCGCTGTAGCCGGGGCGGGAACCGGTCTTGAGCCAGAAGACCTTGCCGTTCAGCTCGCCGCGCTGGAGGCCGGCGGTGTAGGTGGCGCCCTCGATGCCCGCCGGGACCGTGAACATCTCCTCCAGTTGGGGCTGCGGGACTATCCGGCCCCGGAACAGGGACGTGATCAGCCGCTCCAGGTCGGCGGTCGTGGAGATCATGTCGCCGGCCGCCGCGCGGTCCGCCTGGTTCCACTCCGTGACGTCGACGAGTTCCGTCGTGCCGTCGGCTTTCTTCACCGCTTGGTAGCCGTGGTTGTGCGGGCCCGAGATGCGCGGGTCGGTGCCCGGGAAGTACGTGTCGCGCATCCCGGCGGGGGCCAGGACCAGGCGGGTTGCCTCGGCGGCGTACGAGCGGCCGGTGACCTTCTCTATCAGCAGGCCCAGGATCGTGTAGCCGATGTTGGAGTAGTGCTGGCCCTCACCGGGACGGAACTCGGGCCCCTTCGCCACCGCCGAGGCCACGACCTGCCGGGGGGGCAGCGTGTCGTAGCGGTGGGCGTACTGCTCCTCGAACGTGCCCCCCAGCTCGTCCCCCGGCTGGATCCCGGACGTGTGATCGAGCAACTGCCGTACGGTGATCGGCCGGAACTCCCGGCTCAGCAGCCCCGGCAGATACCGCTGGACCGGCGTCCCGAGGTCCACCTTCCCCTCCGCCGCGAGCCGCAGCACCGTCGCCGCCGTCACGACCTTCGTCACGGACCCGGCCCGGAACCGTGCCCCCGGATCGGCCGGCGTTCCGCTCTCCATGTCGTGCACCCCCGAACTGCCCCGCCATACTCCGGCCGTCCCGCCGACCCGGACCAGCGCGGAGGTCGCGTCGCCGTTGGGCAGCCCGGCTATTGCGGCGCTCAGGGCTGCGGCGTCCGGGGGAGAGGCTGGGAGCTGGACGCCGACCGACCCCTTGGCGGACCCGCTGGCCGACCCGCCAGCCGTCCCCGCAGCTGATCCGTCACTCGGCCGCTCTGCCGCGAAGACCGGTGCCGCGAGCGGACCGGCGGCCAGTGCGAGGGCGAGCGAGGCCGCGAGGACGGTCGTACGGCGACGAAGGCGCATGAACACTCCCGGGGTGAGGCGACGAAGGTGACGCGACCATCGTCCGACTCGGAGGCACTCCTCCGTATCGGCCGAACGGCCAGTCCTGCCCCGCAGGAAACCCGGACCCCGGCCGCACCAACACCCCACGATTTCCTAGGGGTTCGCCCCTGGGGGCCGACCGGACAGGTCATCGCGCACCCGAACGAGCTAGGTCAGAAGGACGACAGACCGGCTACGGCACCCCGGCCCTCACCCGAAAAGTGTTATCCCCGCCTCCCTCGCCCCGTCCCCGCCTGTGATCCCCGACATTGCCAACAGCCCGCCCCCGGCTGAAAAGGTGCTGGTATGAGAATGGAAGCGGACGGTCGAGCCCGGCGCGGCGGTGCGGTAGGGTGCGCCGGCGGTGACTGGTCCGGCGTGATCGCCGCCGCGCAGGCCGGTGACCGGCGGGCGCTGGACGAGCTGGTCCAGGGCTGGCTGCCGCTCGTCTACAACATCGTCGGCAGGGCGCTGAACGGGCACGCGGACGTCGACGACGTCGTGCAGGAGACGATGCTGAGGGCCGTCGGCAACCTCGGCGCCCTGCGCGACCCGGACAGCTTCCGCTCGTGGCTCGTCGCGATCGCCATGCGCCAGATCCGCGACCGGGCCCGCCGCCGCACCCCGCCCCAGCGCCTCGACGAGAACGACCCGCACGACAGCGCGGACTTCGCCGAACTCACGGTCCTCAGACTCCAGTTGGAGGGGCAGCGCAAGGAAGTCGCCGAGGCCGTCCCCTGGTTGGACGCGGAGGACCGCCAACTCCTGTCCCTGTGGTGGCTGGAGGTCTCCGGCGACCTCACCCGGCGCGAACTCGCCGCCGCCGTGGGCATCAGCCGCCAGCACGCGGCCGTACGCGTCCAGCGCGTGAAGGAACGCCTGGAGATCTCCCGGGGAATCGTCCGCGCCCTGGCCGGTGCCTGCCCCAACCTCCGTGGCCTGACCGCCCGTTGGCACGGCCGCCCCGACTCCGTCTGGCGCAAACGCCTCGCCCGGCACATCCGGGGCTGCGCCTACTGCGGCGACACCCGCGAACCCGTCGTCCCCGCCGAACGCCTCCTCGTCGGCATCGCCCTCGTCCCCGTCCCGGTCGGCTTCACCCTCTCCCTCGCCCTCGGCGGCAAAACGGCCGTTGCCGCGACCGGAGTCGGGTGGTCCGCGAAGGTCGTGGGAGCGCTCACGAAACCGGCCGTCGCGATGGCCGCGGGCGCGACGCTGGTGGCGGGCGGCGCGTACGTCGTCGTCCAGACCCCCGACGACCCCCCGAAGCACGCCGCGGTGATCCCTACCGCCGAGACGACCCCGACTCCTCTCAACTCCCCTTCCCCGTCCCCGAGTCCGAGCGCCACCCCCACGAAGAAGACGGCGGTGTACGGCAGCGTCGTGGACGCCGTCGACCGCGCCCCCGACCCCAACACCCCACCGGGGAGCCTCCCTCGACGTCCCGCGCCCGGCGTCACGAGCAGCGGTGGCGCCAAGGCCGTCATGCAACACCGGGGCGACCATGTGGACTTGACCGGTCAGGGGTACGTCCTCGTGCGCTGGCAGATCTCGCCCAAGTCCCGACCGGGCGCGCTGGTCATGCCCAGTTGGACCGGCCTCGAAGGCAAGCTGTTCCACGTCGCCTCGGCCGGCGGACGCCGCATGGACGATCCGATGGCGGGCGCCCCCGACGGCTACGCGACCGGCATGGGCGGCCCCGCCATCGGCTACACCGTCCTCCCCGACGGCACCCAACAGATGTGGCAGAACGAGTACTTCTACCTCGACGGCTCCGTCACCCTCACCGTCAACGAACGCGGCGCCGACTACGGCATCACCGTCTTCCCCTCCAGCCGCGAGGAGATCGAGAAGGACATCCGGTACGGCCCGCCGCAGGGCGCCATCCGCTACGGCATGGTCCGCGACACCGGGTCCGACGACACCCCCGTTCCCCAATACGCCACCCGAACCACCCCAGTCGACCCGGCGACGGTCCCTCAGCGGTCCGCCCTGTAAACGTCCTGCGCCTCCAGCACGGCGTCCCCGTGATCCACCGCCCACACCCCGAGGACACCGAGCACGGGCAGCAACGTCCGCCCCAGCGGCGTCAGTTCGTACGCGCCGACGCCGTTCCGAACGGCGAGCCCATTGAACTCCAGCCTGCGCAACGCCTCCGTGAGGACCTTCGCGCGGATCCCCCCGATGCGGACACGCAGTTGGCCGTAGCGCACTGCTGATCCGGCTCTGGGTGGGGGAGGGGGCGGACGCGCAGGCGATCGCGCCGCCGGTGCCGTACGCGTGGGGGGACTCAGGCCAAGTCGCCGTCCCCTCCCGCGACTTGCTGCTCCCCGCCCCTCAACCCGTGCAGCAGGTCGATCCTGTTGGTCGTGATCGAGTCGACCCCCAGGTCGATCAGGCGGCGCAGGGAGCGGGCCGTGTCGGGGGTCCAGACCGAGAGGAGGTGGCCGCCCCGGTGGACACGTTCGGCGAGGGGGCGATCGACCAGTGAGAAGCGGTAGTTGAGCCAGCGGGGGCCGATCGCGGCGAGCAGGGTCGGGCGGACCGGCGCGAGCGAGGTGTGCGTGAGGGCGATCTCGGCGGACGCGTCGGCGCCGCGCACCGCGAGCATCGCCCGGGCGTCGGCGCAGTAGTAGACACGGTCGGCGGCACCGGCCTCGCGGACCGCGTCCACGACCCGCCGCGCGACCCGCACGTCCCGGGTCCCCGGCAGGTCGACCATCACCCGGGCGCCCTCCGTCGCGGCGAGCGCCTCCACCAGCGTCGGCACGCCGCCCTCCGTCATGCCCCGCACCTCCGCCACCGACAGCGACCCCAGCGGCCGGTCGACCCCCCAGAGCCGGCTCAGCGTCTCGTCGTGCAGCAGGACCGGAACGCCGTCCCTGGTCAGCCGTACGTCGATCTCGACCGCGTCCGCGCCACGCGACAGCGCGGAACGCAGCGAGTCGAGGGTGTTCTCCCGGAACCGGTAGGGGTCGCCGCGGTGGGCCACGGCCGTCAGGGTCTGCATACGGCCATTGTCACGGGAGAGGAAGGCTCGGGGCACGCGGGGCTCGCAGGGGCGGGCGGGGGCTTTCGGACGGGCGGGGGCGGCGGGTCCCGTGAGCGTCACGGGACCGTTCACGGCAACGCTCACGGGATCGTTCACGGCATGGTTCACGTGCCCCCGCTCGGGACCAGCGCTCACGGGACCGTTCACGAGACCGCTCCCGGCACCGATCACATGAGCGCTCACGCTCCCCGGCACCTCACGGCGCCAGCCACCCCGCCGTATACGTGTCGATCTCGTCCTTGATCCGCGTCTTCCCGGCCTCGTCCAGGAACGACACCTCGACCGCGTTCTTCGCGAGGTCGGCGACGCCGCGTGCGTCGAGGTCGAGGAGGCGGGCGGCGACGGCGTACTCGTTGTTGAGGTCGGTGCTGAACATCGGCGGGTCGTCCGAGTTGATCGTGACCAGCACGCCCGCGCGCACGAACTCCTTGATCGGGTGCTCGTCGAGGCTGGCGACCGCGCGCGTGGCGATGTTCGAGGTCGGGCAGACCTCCAGCGGGATCCGCTCGGCGGCGAGGTGGGCGAGAAGTTTCTCGTCCTGGGCGGAACTCGTGCCGTGGCCGATGCGTTCAGCACGTAGGTAGGTCAGGGCGTCCCAGACCGTGCCCGGTCCCGTCGTCTCCCCCGCGTGCGGCACCGAGCGCAGGCCCGCGGCGATCGCGCGGTCGAAGTACGGCTTGAACTGCGGCCGGGGCACCCCGATCTCCGGCCCCCCGAGGCCGAACGACACGAGGCCCTCGGGGCGCAGCCGGTCGTCCGTCGCGAGCCGGACGGTCTCCTCCGCCGATTCGAGCCCCGCCTCGCCCGGAATGTCGAAGCACCAGCGCAGGACGGTGCCGAGCTCCTTCTCCGCGGCCTTGCGCGCGTCCTCGATCGCGTCCATGAACGCCTTCGCGTCGATGCCGCGCCGGGTCGAGGAGAAGGGGGTGATCGTCAGCTCGGCGTACCGCACCTGCTGGCGGGCCAGCTCCCGCGCGACCTCGTAGGTCAGCAGGCGGACGTCCTCCGGGGTGCGGATGACGTCCACGACCGACAGGTACACCTCCACGAAGTGCGCGAAGTCCGTGAAGCTGAAGTAGTCGGCGAGTGCCTCCGGGTCCGTCGGTACCTTCGCGTCCGGGTACCGGCCCGCCAGCTCCGCGACGATCCGCGGCGACGCGGAGCCCACGTGGTGCACATGGAGTTCGGCCTTGGGCAGACCGGCGATGAACGCGCGCAGGTCGGGGGCGGCGGGTACGGCGTTGCTCATGGGTCCCTCCGGGACAGCGCCTCCGGGGAGCCCCCGGGCGCGGGTGATCGGCTGATCGGCTCCGGATCATCCTAGGCGGGGAGTGTGAGGATGGAGGGGCGATTTAGCATGGGCGGGACGGGAAAGAGGGGGCCGGGGACATGACGGAGAGCGCGCGGGACGGGCGGGGGGACGAGGTGCCTCCAAGGGGTACGGGGGTGCCTGAGCAGGGGGTGACCGGGGATCTTGCGAGCGGTGGGGCGGTGCCTGGAGGGAATGCGCTTGTGGAGGGTGCGGCGCCTGGGGACGCCGTGGCCGGGGGAGAGGCGGGTGATGCGGTGACTGCGGGAGGTCGGCCTGGGAACGGGGTGCCTGCGGATGGGGTGCCTGGAGGTGCGGTGGCCGAGGGCGCGGGCTCGGCGTCCGGAGGTTCGGTGACTGCGGGCGGTCGGTCCGGGGAGGCGGTGCCTGCGGTGGCTTGGCCTGTGCCCGAAGAGGCGCATTCCGGCGGGCCGCGCGACGACGCCGGTCCCGAGGACGGCGGGGTTCAGGACAGGGTTCCGGGGCCCGGCCCGTGGGCGCCTCCGGCGGAGGCCGTGACACCTCCGGCCGACGCCGGTGCGCCGGACGTGGCGACACCCCCGCCGGGTGCCGCGATACCGGACGGCGCGACACCCCCGTCCGTCCCCTGGGCGCCGCCCGCCGAGGGCACGTTCGGCTCGGGCGTCCCCCTCGGCCCACCGCCGGTGGTGGAGGAGCGGGGCGCTACGACGCCGGAGACGAAGCCTTTGCCGACGCCCACGGTGTACGACGGCCCCGGGACCCCCGCGTACGACGCTGCCGCAACCCCCGCCCACGACACGGCGCCCCCGCCCGACGACCAGCCCCCGGCCCCCTCCTCGCACGACCACCGGACGGTCACTTCCGCCCCGACCCCTCAGCCGTGGCCCGACCCCTTCGCGGCCCCGCCTGCCAACGTCCCACCCGCCAACGTTCCGCCCGCCTACACCCCGCCCTTCGCCCAGCCCCCCGGCCCCTACTCACCCCTCAACTCCTTCGCCCCACCCACACCTCAGTCCTCCACCGGTCACGTCCCTCCACCTCCCATCGCTCCGGACGGTCCAGGCCCGACCCCCTACGGCTACCCGGCCGCCTACGCCTACCCCGTGCCCTACGGCACTCCGCCGGCGCAGGGTGCACCGTTCCCCGGTCCGCAGGTCCCCGGAATGCCGGGCGTCGGAATGGCAGGCCCAGGAATGCCCGGCCCAGGAATGCACACTCCCGGCGTCCCTCATCCTGGCGGCTTCCCCACCACCCCGCCCTATTACGGCTGGCCCGGCACACCCCCCAGCAACGGCCTGGGTACTTCCGCCATGATCACCGGCATCCTCGCGGCCCTGGGCTTCTGCCTGTGGCCGGTGGCGTTCGTGCTCGGCATTCTGGGTGTCGTACTCGGCATCCTCGGCCGCCGCAAAGCGGCCAGAGGCGAGGCGACGAACGGCGGCCAGGCGCTGGCGGGCATCATCTGCGGAGTCGCGGGGACGTTGCTGTCGCTGGGCTTGGCAGTGGTGGTCATCGCGACCTGACGAGACCGGGGGGCAGCCCCGCGCACGCCCCAGAGACGAACACTCCCGGGACGGGCACCGCTGAACGCCGCACGTAAACCCGCCCGCCGAGCTGGTGGCCGGGCGTCCTAGCGGCTGCGTGAGTCCTGGGTGTCGAGGTGCGCTGCCGTAGCCGGGAGGCGCGTACGCGTGCGACCGGGAAGAAGATCTCGCCCCACACCACCAAGACGTACGACATCCCCACTTCAGCAGCCCCCACCCCCCCCTCACCCCACCCGAACCCTCCCCCGAGCCTCCATCAACGCGAACCCCAGCAGATTCAGCCCCCGCCACCGCTCAGGATTCTCCGCCCCCGCATCCCGAGCAGCGAGCCCGATCCCCCAGACCCGGTCCAAGGGACTCGCCTCCACCAGCACCCGCTCCCCCGTGCCGACCAGGAAATCCCGCAAGGCAGGGTCGCTCCGGAACTTGTGCACGCTCCCCTCGACGACGATCCGGAACCGCTCCCGCGCCCACACGTCCTCGTCGAACCCCCGCACGACCCGCCCGGCGTTCTTCGCGACGGACGGGTGCCCGGCGGCGAGGACGGCGCTCTCCGCCTCCGTGTCTCCGAAGAGGCGGGCCTTCTCGGCCATCATCCAGTGCTCGGCGGTCGCGTAGTCCACCCCGTCCACGGTGAACGGCGACTCCCACCACTGGCTGAGGCACCCGGCCCCGATCCGCCCGTCGGCACTCGGCCGATGCCCCCAGAAGTGCAGGTACTTGACCTTGCCCCCCGCCCGGACGACCCGCACGAGCGCCTCCCGCGAATCGATCTTCTCCACACCAACCCCCTCCTCGCCCCCTCGCTCTCCGTACCCAAAGCATCGCAGCCACCACTGACAACCCCACCCCCATTTCCCCTCACCTCCACCCACCCTCTCGACAGATTCCGTCGCGTAACCAAATGGCAACAACGGAATCACTTGTTGGAGCACCGCACCTCTGTCAGGATCGGCACTCAAATCCGATCAGAGCCACGCCCTCATGTCGAACACCGAGACAGGGGCGAAGACGGAGGTGCGCGGCATGCGAGACAACTCGCCCGAGCTGGAACGTTTCGCTCAGGGTGCCCAGTACATCGCGGGCCGCCTCACCCCAGGCACCTCCCCCACCCCCCACACGATCACCGACCCGGCGACGAACACCCCCGTCCTCACCTACGCCCTGGCCTCCACGAAGGACGTGGACGAGGCCGTCGCCGCAGCGCACGCCGCCTTCCCCGCCTGGTCCACCGCCACCCCCGCAGACCGCTCGGACGCCCTGCACCGCCTCGCGGACACCCTCGCCGACCGTGCGGAGCACCTCGCGCGGGCGGAGTCCCTCCAGTGCGGCAAACCCCTGCGGCTGACGCGCGAGTTCGACGTCCCCGGCACGATCGACAACACGGCGTACTTCGCCGGCGCGGCACGCCACTTGCAGGGCCAGTCGGCGGGGGAGTACTCGGCGGACCACACGTCGTACGTGCGCAGGGAGCCGATCGGCGTGGTCGGCTCGATCGCCCCCTGGAACTACCCCCTCCAGATGGCCGCGTGGAAGATCCTCCCGGCGATAGCGGCGGGCAACACGATCGTGCTGAAGCCCTCGGAACTGACGCCCCTGACCGCGCTGATGTTCGCGCAGGCGGCGACGGACGCGGGCATCCCGGACGGCGTCGTGAACGTCGTCAGCGGCACAGGGGCCGAGGCGGGCGAACACCTCGTCGCGCACCCGGATGTGGCGATGACGTCGTTCACGGGCTCGACGGCCGTGGGCAAGCACATCGCGCGGGTCGCGTCGGAGACGGTCAAGCGCGTGCACCTGGAACTCGGCGGAAAGGCCCCGTTCGTGGTGCACGACGACGCCGACCTGGAGGCCGCCGCGAACGGCGCCGTCGCGGGCGCGCTGATCAACGCCGGCCAGGACTGCACGGCCGCCACGCGCGCGTACGTACAGAGGCCGCTGTACGACGCGTTCGTGGAGCGGACGGCCGCCCTGATGGAGAGCGTCCGCCTCGGCGACCCCTTCGCGGACGGCACGGACCTCGGCCCGCTGATCACGCGCGCGCACCGCGACCGGGTCGCGGGTTTCGTCGACCGCGCGCGTGCGTACGCGCGGGTGGTCACCGGAGGGGCCTGCCCGAAGGACAGGGACGGCGCGTACTATCTCCCCACCCTGATCGCGGACGCCCCGCAGGACAGCGAGATCGTCCGGTCCGAGATCTTCGGCCCCGTCCTGGTGGTCCTCCCCTTCGACAGCGACGACGAGGGCATCCGGCTCGCGAACGACACCCCGTACGGCCTCGCGGCGTCCGTGTGGACCCGGGACGTGTTCCGCGCGAACAGGGCCACCAGGGAGCTGCGCGCGGGGTGCGTGTGGGTCAACGACCACATCCCGATCGTCAGTGAGATGCCGCACGGGGGACACCGGCAGTCGGGTTACGGCAAGGACATGTCACCGTACTCGTTCGAGGAGTACACCCAGATCAAGCACGTCATGTTCGACAACACGGCGGCGGCCCGCAAACCCTGGCACCGCACGGTGTTCACGGGGAGCCGAGAAGGCAGCTGAGCGGGCGGCCGGAAAGCCGCCGAGTCGACCGTCGTCCGTCCGGAAGGGGCAGCACGCGCATGGAGCAGTACGAGCCCGACGACCGCCTGTCACCGGCCCAGCTCGCGGCCATGAGGCGCAGCCTGCGCACCGGCCGGGCCGCGCTGACCCGGCGCTCGCTGCTGCGCGCCTCGACAGGCGGCGCGCTGGCCCTGGCCGGCCTCGGGACGCTGAGCGCCTGCGGCATCCCGGCCGCGGGGAAGAGCGCGGGCGGCACGTCCGCCGACGACCGCTCGGCGAAGGAGAAGACCGTCACCTTCTCCAACTGGACCGAGTACATGGACGTCGACGGCAGCGGGAAACGCCATCCCTCGCTCGACGCGTTCACCAAACGCACCGGGATATCCGTCCGGTACACCGAGGACATCAACGACAACGGCGAGTTCTTCGGCAAGATCAAGCCGCAGCTCGCCGCCGGCCAGGACACCGGCCGCGACCTGATCGTCCTCACCGACTGGCTCGCCGCGCGCCTGATCCGCCTGGGGTGGGTCCAGAAACTGGACGCGTCCAACCTGCCGCACGCCTTCGCCAACCTGTCCGCACAGTTCCGCACCCCCGACTGGGACCCGGGACGGGCGTACTCGTACCCCTGGCAGGGCATCTCGACGGTCATCGCGTTCAACAAGAAGGCGCTCGACGGCGTCGAGGTGAAGTCGGTCTCCGACCTCCTCGACAACCGGAAGCTGAAGGGCAAGGTCGGCTTCCTCACGGAGATGCGCGACAGCGTCGGCATGACCCTCCTGGACCTGGGCAAGGACCCGGCGACGTTCACGGCGGACGACTACGACGCGGCGATCGCGCGCCTCCAGAAGGGCGTCGACAACGGCCAGATCCGCCGCTTCACCGGCAACGACTACACCGCCGACCTCACCAAGGGCGACCTCGCCGCGTGCATCGCGTGGGCGGGGGACGTCGTCCAGCTGAAGGCGGACAGCCCGGACGTCGATTTCGTCATCCCCGACAGCGGCTACATGACGTCCAGCGACAACCTGCTGATCCCCAACAAGGCGCGCCACAAGACGAACGCCGAACGGCTCATGGACTACTACTACGAGCCCGGACCGGCGGCGCAGCTCGCCGCGTACATCAACTACGTCTGTCCGGTGGACGGCGTCAAGGACGCCCTGGCGAAGATCGACCCGGACGCGGCGGACAATCCGCTGATCATCCCGGACAAGGCGATGCAGGCCAAGTCGCACTCCTTCCGCTCGCTGAGCGCGAGCGAGGAGACCGCATTCGAAGCGAAGTTCGCGAAGCTCACTGGGGCGTGACGACGATGACAGACAACAGCGGCGACGTCCGCCTGACCGGCATAGGCAAGACGTACGGCGCGTTCACCGCCGTGCACCCCCTCGACCTGACCGTCCCGCAGGGTTCGTTCTTCGCGCTCCTCGGGGCGTCCGGCTGCGGCAAGACGACGACCCTGAGGATGATCGCGGGCCTGGAGGAGCCGACCGGCGGGACCGTCCACCTCGGCGACCAGGACGTCACCCGCCTGCCGCCCCACAAGCGGCCCGTGAACACCGTCTTCCAGTCGTACGCCCTCTTCCCGCACCTCGACATCTACGAGAACGTCGCATTCGGCCTCAGGCGGCGCGGGATCAAGAGCGTGAAGAAAATGGTCGACGACATGCTGGAACTCGTCCAGCTGGGCGAGCAGGCCCGTAAACGGCCCCACCAGCTCTCCGGCGGCCAGCAGCAGCGCGTCGCCGTCGCCCGCGCCCTCATCAACCACCCCAAGGTGCTCCTCCTCGACGAACCCCTCGGCGCCCTCGACCTGAAGCTGCGCCGCCAGATGCAGCTGGAGCTCAAGCGCATCCAGACCGAGGTCGGCATCACCTTCGTGCACGTCACGCACGACCAGGAGGAGGCCATGACGATGGCCGACACGGTCGCCGTGATGAACGCGGGCCGCGTCGAGCAGCTCGGCGCCCCCGCCGACCTGTACGAGAACCCGCGCACGACGTTCGTCGCGAACTTCCTCGGCACCTCCAACCTCATCGAGGCCGAGGTCGACACCAAGAACGGCGACGACATCGTCCTCAAGGCCGAGGGCGGGCGGCTCGTCCTGCCCGCGTCCCGCTGCCCCGCCCCGGCGACGCCCGGCGGCAGACTCCTCGTCGGCGTCCGCCCCGAGAAGGTCGCCCTCACGCACGCGCACGAGGCGTCCGCCGTCCCGGAAGGCCGCAACCGGCTGCGCGGGACGATCGCCGACGCCAGCTTCATCGGCGTGTCGACGCAGTACGTGATCCGTACGGCCGTCTGCCCCGAGTTCGCGGTGTACGCCCAGAACGTCGACCGGGACGCGCGCCTGATACCCGGCGCCGAAGTCGTCCTGCACTGGGCGCCGGCGCACACTTTCGGCCTCGACGCGTCCCAGGACATTGACGCGGGCACCGAGGAAGAGGCGGTCGTCTGATGGCGGCCACCCTGACCGAGCCCACGACCGAGGCTCCCGCGCGCGTGCGCAAGAGAGGCCGCTGGACGCCGTACTGGCTGCTGCTCCCCGGCATCCTCTGGCTGCTCGTGTTCTTCGCGCTGCCGATGATCTACCAGGCGTCGACCTCCGTGCAGACGGGCTCCCTGGAGGAGGGCTACAAGGTCACCTGGCATTTCGCGACCTACTGGGACGCCCTCCAGGAGTACTGGCCGCAGTTCCTGCGCTCGGTCCTGTACGCCGCCGCCGCGACCGTCCTGTGCCTGGTCCTCGGCTACCCGCTGGCCTACCTGATCGCGTTCCGCGCGGGGCGCTGGCGCAACCTGATCATGATCCTGGTGATCGCCCCGTTCTTCACCAGCTTCCTCATCCGCACGCTCGCCTGGAAGACGATCCTCGCGGACGGCGGCCCGGTCGTCGGCGCCCTCGACACCCTGCACGTCCTGGACGTCACCGGCTGGCTCGGCTGGACGGCCGGCGACCGCGTCCTCGCGACGCCCCTCGCGGTCGTGTGCGGGCTGACGTACAACTTCCTGCCGTTCATGATCCTGCCGCTCTACACGTCCCTGGAACGCATCGACGGCCGCCTCCACGAGGCCGCCGGTGATCTGTACGCGCGCCCGTGGACGACGTTCCGGAAGGTCACCTTCCCCTTGTCGATGCCGGGGGTCGTCTCCGGGACGCTGCTGACGTTCATCCCGGCGTCCGGCGACTACGTCAACGCCGAACTCCTCGGCTCGACCGACACCCGCATGATCGGGAACGTCATCCAGACCCAGTTCCTGCGCGTCCTGGACTATCCGACGGCCGCCGCGCTGAGTTTCCTCCTCATGGCCGCGATCCTTTTCATGGTCACGTTCTACATCCGCCGTTCCGGGACGGAGGACCTCGTCTAGATGTCCTGGCTCAAGCGTCATCTCGTCGTCATCGCCGGATTGTGCACCCTGGCCTATCTGCTGCTGCCGAACGTCGTCGTCACGGTTTTCTCCTTCAACAGACCCAAAGGCCGTTTCAATTACGAGTGGCAGAACTTCTCCCTCGACGCGTGGAAAGACCCGTGCGGTGTCGCCGGAATGTGCGGATCGCTCTCGACCAGCCTCCAGATCGCGTTCTGGGCGACCCTCGGGGCGACCGCGCTCGGCACGATGATCGCCTTCGCGCTGGTCCGCTACCGCTTCCGCGCACGGGGCGCCGTCAGCTCGCTGATCTTCCTGCCCATGGCGATGCCCGAGGTCGTGATGGCGGCCTCGCTGCTCACCCTGTTCCTCAACATGGGCGCCCAGCTCGGCTTCTGGACGATTCTCATCGCCCACATCATGTTCTGCCTGAGTTTCGTCGTGACGGCCGTCAAAGCGCGCGTCATGTCGATGGACCCGCGCCTCGAAGAAGCCGCCCGCGACCTTTATGCCGGACCGGTCCAGACATTCCTGAGGGTGACCCTCCCTATTGCCGCCCCCGGAATCGCCGCCGGCGCGCTGCTCGCCTTCGCGCTCTCCTTCGACGATTTCATCATCACCAATTTCAACGCCGGTTCGACCGTCACGTTCCCGATGTTCGTCTGGGGTTCCGCGCAGCGCGGTACTCCCGTGCAGATCAACGTCATCGGCACGGCGATGTTCCTCGTCGCCGTCCTCCTCGTGCTGGTCTCCATGGCCGTCGGCAGACGCCGTAGCAGGCACAGGGTTTGACGTCCACGCGGTCCGGGAACACCCGTCGCCGCTTCTGCGCCGACTTCGGTACGGCTCACCCCGCGCGCGTGGCGTACGGCGCCGGACCCGACGGGTCCGCACCCGGCCGTTCCGCCAGGGAGCGTGCCGAACAGGCCGGTGCCGTGCTCACCGGCGCACGCGGGAGCGGAGACCGGTATGTGATCCGCTTCACTCCGGATAGGCCCCCGAACTCGCGTAATGCTCACCGGGAAACCTCCCTCTCTTCCTCGTGACGCCACCGCGTCGACGACGGAAGACGACAGAAAGGGAGGTCTTCTCGATGACTGGGGCCAAGACTGCGGTCGAATGGCTGGCATCCGTAGCGCCCGACCCCGACGCCTGCCGGTGGGAATGGGAGCGCAACCCCCTCGGGGTCGCGCTGCTGCCCGCCGGGCGCGCCTGGGACGTGCTGATCCTGCCGGGTGAACTCGGCCGTCCGACCCTCGACATCCTCACCCGCATCCTCGACCGGACCGGCCCGGTCCTGGTCGACTTCGGCGACAACCGCATGGGGTTCTTCGTGCCGCCGGGCACGGCCGCGCGCTGGCTCGGCACCGGGATCCGCAGCGCCGGGAACGGCACCTGGATCGTCGTCCCGTACCCGGGCCGCTCCACCGGCGCCGTCCGCTGGCTGGTCCCCCCGGACGGCACCGGCACGCTGAACGACCCCGCGCTCCTCGAACTCGCCATGCACGAGGCCGCCGCCGGGCTCGCGGCGGGGGAGGACGGGTGATCACGGGCTGACCGGTCCGCGAGCACACCTCCGCGTCCCCCATTCCGGGGAGGGTGCCCGCGCGTGAACACGCAACGTCGGCCGCCCGTGCGGCCGACGCGGTCGTACGCCTACGAGTCGGCCGTCGCCTTGAGCGCCAGCCACAGTTCCATCCGCACGTCCGGGTCGTCCAAGGAGCGGCCCAGGATCTCCTCCACGCGGCGCATCCGGTAGCGCAGCGTGTGCCGGTGCACTCCCAGATCGGCGGCGGCTGCGTCCCACTGGCCGTGCCGGGAGAGCCACGCGCGCAGCGAGGCGACCAGGTCCCCCCGGCCCGTCGCGTCGTGCTCGTGCAGTGCCCGCAGGAGACCGTCCGAGAACGCCCGCACCGCGTCGTCCGCGAGGAGCGGCAGGACCGAGCCCGACGCCAGCTGGTCGTGCTCCACGAACGCCCTGCCCCGGCGCCTGGCGACCGACAGGGACTGCTCGGCCTGCTTGTGGCCGACCGCGGCCGTACTGGGGCCCGCCGGGCCCGACAGGCCGATCACCAGGTCGTGGCCCTCCGTCGACCGGTCCGCCTCCACCTCCGCCGCGTACTCCACCGTCTCCGCCAGCACCCCGCCGTCGTCCACCGCGACGACCACCAGCCGCTCGCCCTCCGGGACGACCAGGACGGGTTCGGCCACGCGGGCCGCCGCGGACTCCAGGGCCTCGGCGAACTCCTCCAGCGGGTCCTCGCCGTCCGGCACGCGCGCGCCGGGGCCCGGTTCCGCGACGATCACCCGGAACGGGGCGTCCAGCAGACCGGCGTACAGATCGCCCGCCACCGCGCGCGCGTGATCCGGTTCGCCCGCGAGGAGCATCCGCAGGACCGCCGCGCCGATGCGCTGCTCGGCCGCGCGCAGGGAACGGGAGCGTTCCGTCGTCAGGGTGAGGAGGGCGATCGCCGAGTGGACGGCGTACCGCTCGGTCGTGCCCGGGGCGGTGGCCGTGCCGACGGCGAGCGCCGCGCGCGGGCGGCGGCCGGTACCCAGGGAGTGCAGCTCCACCCGGTCCTCGCCGTCGATCACCGAGGAGGCCGGGGCGGGGCGCTCGCGCAGGCGCGCGACGTCCGCCGTGAGGCGGGCCGCCCTGCGCCACGCCCACTCCGGGGCCGCCGTGACGACCGCGCCCGACGGGTCGTACAGCGCCGCCCAGCCGTCCACGTGGGCCGCCAGCGCCGCCAGCAGGCCCTCGGGGCCCGCGGCGAGGGTCTGGCGCGTCAGCTCGCGCTGAGCGGCGAAGCCGTCCGTCACCGCGCGGTACTGGTCCGCCGCGATCGCCGCGGAGACGGCCTTGCCGATCGCGATGAACGGGGTCCTGCGCGGCACTTCGAGGAGCGGCAGCCCCTCCGCGCGGGCCGCCTCCACCAGCGCCCCGGGGACGTCCTCGTAGTTGACGCCCACCGCGAACCCCAGCCCCACCACCCCCGCCTCCACCAGCCGCCGTACGTACCGGCGCATCGCCTCCGGGTCCTCGGCGTCCAGCTTCAACGCCGTGATCAGCAGCAGCTCCCCGCCCTCCATGTACTCCGCCGGGTCCGGCAGCTCGCTCACATGCGTCCACCGCACCGCCACACCGAGCTTGTCCTCGCCCGCGCGGACGACGAGCTTCAGCGCGGAGTGGTGGACGAGGGAGGCGAGGGTGGGGGGCATGGTGCCTTCAGACGCGAGGAGGTCGGGAGCAGTGCCGATTGTGCCTCAGCGCCGCGCCCCTCGGTGGGCCGGCTTTTCGCGCAGGGCCGGGTCCCACATGCCGATGGCGGCCGGTAATCGCGTGTCGACGATCAGCCGTCGACGTGACTCCGCCGCAGGTCCACCAGCATCGGCGGCGCGTATTCGCCCCGCACGCTCGTGAGGGACAGCACCGCGTGGCCCGGCGGGACCTCGTGGGCCAGTTGGGACGCCGACCAGCGCTCGCGCTCGACCTGGCGGACGGTCACCGCGTCCGTGGTGACCGCCTTGCCGGTGACGAGTTTGCGCAGGGCGTGGATCGCGCGGGTCATCGGCTGGTCGGCGAAGACCGTGTGCTTGGCGACCTCGGTCGTCTCGACCCACTCCGTGCCCCACGTCTGGGCGAACCGGTTGCCGTCCCACGTCGTGACACCCGCGTACGCCATCCGGCACCCCACGGCGCCGTACAGCGGCCCGTGCAGGGCCTCCGGGACGTCCCCGACACTCCGCAGCGCCAGCACCACGCCCGCGTCGCGCGAACGCAGGCGCTGGATGTGCCGCACGGACTCCGCGGTGACCGTCCCGGTCGCGTCGTCCAGCACGAGGCACGCGAAGTGCGCGCGCCGGTCCTCCCGGACGACCGCGTTGAACTGCGTGAGCACCAGACGCGTGAGGACCCGCCCGGCTTCCTCGTGCCCGCGCGCGGGGAGGTCGATGCGGACACGGAGGGGGTGGTCGGCGAGCGCGCGGAGGGAGAAGGCGCGGTGGGGGGCGGTGTACGGGGGCTGGTCGCCGCGCGCTCCGTGGGTGTCCCCGCTGCCCCCCAGGAACTCCGCGAACACCGGCCTGCTCAGCAGCGCCAACCGGTCCGCCAGCGCGCGCCCCGCGTCTCCGGGGGCCCCGGTCTGGCGGATGCGCGCGTCCAGTTCGCGGCGCATGACCTCGTCCCCGGCGAGGGCGTCGCGCAGGGACGCCAGCGCCTCGGGGCTCTCCAGCAGCTCGCGCAGGGCCGGGAGGGTCGGGAAACGGCCGTGCACGGCCCGGTAGGGGCCCAGGAGCTGGGCGAGGGCCGTCGCCGCCTGAGGAGTGGCCAGATCGCCCACGAGGGCCTCGGAGAGGATCGCGGCGGCCTCGTCGGGGTCGTCGGAACCCGCGTACGGGTCGAGGTCGTGGACGGAGGACGGGTCGCCGATGCGGACGACGACGTCGAAGGAGTCGTCGGAGCCCAGCGGCGCGCCCGCGGAGGACACCGCGACGACCGCGCACGCGCCCGTGAGCGCGCGCAGGGCCAGCGATTCGGTCACCGGCTCGATCAGCGTGCGCGTCTTCCCGGAACCCGACGGACCGACCGCCAGCAGCGAGGTCCCCAGCACGTCCGCCCCGAGCGCGGCCCCCGCGTCCCGGTAGGGCACCGGCGCCCGCTCGGCGGACACCCACCGCCCGATCCGCACCTGCCCGGCGAGCAGGTCGTGCAGCGCGGTACGGCGCGGCAGATCGCGCGCGCCCGAGGGATGCGTCCAGGCCGCGCCCCCCTGCCGCAGCACCGCCTCCCGGAACGCCCCGAGCGAGGCGCCCGCGCGCGCGAGGCCGAACGCGTGCTCCACGCGCGCGCAGTCGACGTCGTTCATCCGCCCCGCCGCGACCTCACCGCTCAGCAGGTCGGCCGCCTCCGTCTGCCCGGCGTCCCGCAGAGCGGGCCACTGCGCGCGCGGGCGCTCGACGACGACCTGCGCCGGCGCCTCGCCCCTGCGCACGGCCAGCAGCTCCTTCGCGTACGGCCACCAGCCCCCGGCCTTCGCGAACGGCCACACCACCAGCGCGGTGATCACCGCGTACAGCGAGTCCGTGAACAGGGCCGACGTGAACAGCTCGTAGCTCCCGGAGATCAGCACGACCAGCGAGAACAGCGGGTCCACGACGGGCAGCGAGTCCCAGCCGACCAGCGGGAACGCGTCCGGGAACACGAAGCTGAGCGTCACCAGGGCCGCGACGAACGCGTACACCGCGCGCGCGGGCTGCGGACGGCGCCCGATGAAGTGCCGCACGGCGTCCGGCCAGCTCCCGAGGCGGCCCATCGTGTACATGAGGACGGCGAAGAACAGCCCGTCGTACACGACCCGCGCCTCCGCGCCCTCCGTGGTCTTCGCGGAGGCCATCGTCCCGCCCCACCACCAGTCGCCCGGCGTGAACAGCCGCAGCAGGGTGAACTGGTAGGGGAACGAACCGCGCCGCCACAGCGACCACAGGACGAGCGCGACGACCAGCGGGATCAGCAGGCCGACGACGGTGACGGGGGAGAGGCGCTCACTGTCCTGCGAGGCGTCCTTGGGCGGCCGGAAACCGAACCGCCAGATACCGGGGCGGGCTTCGGGGCGGGGGGTGTCGAGCCACGCGGACACGGCGCTCACGGGGGGTGCCTTGTCGTACGAACCGGGCGCGTGGGCCGGCCTCGGTGGCACCCCCGCACCACCCTCCGGGGACCCCGCAGGGCGCGGCACAGGGCTCGCATGCGTACCGCGCGCGTCCTGCGTCCCGTCGCTGTTCATCGCCCTGCCCCCTGACCAGCCGCTCAGTCCACCGTCAGCCGTCAATCTAACGCGCCCGCAAAGGGAGTTCACCGCTCCCGCGCCAGACCGCGCCGACACAGCCGTCCGCCGGCACTGTCCACGGCGGACAACGCGCCGCCCGGAAGGCGCCCACATGGAGCATGCCCAGCTTGTCCACCCCGTCCTAACCTGCGAGAAAACGGAGGCGGACGCGCTGGGTACACGCACCCCGGTGGACCCCGTCCCGTACGCATCACCCGGTTCGCACCCCCTAGGAGCCCCCATGACCGACCTTCCGCAGGAGCGCCGGATCGTCACCGCGATCCCCGGCCCCAAGTCGCAGGAGCTTCAGGCCCGTCGCCTCGCCGCCGTCGCGCGGGGCGTCGGTTCGGTGCTGCCGGTGTTCACCGCGCGCGCGGGAGGCGGGATTGTCGAGGACGTCGACGGCAACCGGCTGATCGACTTCGGCTCCGGGATCGCGGTCACCAGCGTCGGCGCGTCCGCCGAGGCCGTCGTCCGGCGCGCGAGCGCGCAGCTCGCCGACTTCACCCACACGTGCTTCATGGTCACGCCGTACGAGGGGTACGTCGAGGTCGCCGAGGCGCTCGCGGAGCTGACGCCCGGGGACCACGCGAAGAAGAGCGCGCTGTTCAACTCCGGCGCCGAGGCCGTCGAGAACGCCGTCAAGATCGCGCGGGCTTACACGAAGCGTCAGGCGGTCGTCGTCTTCGACCACGGCTACCACGGCCGGACCAACCTCACGATGGCTCTGACGGCCAAGAACATGCCGTACAAGCACGGTTTCGGGCCCTTCGCGCCCGAGGTGTACCGGGTGCCCGTCGCGTACGGCTACCGCTGGCCCACCGGCCCCGAGAACGCGGGCCCCGAGGCCGCCGCGCAGGCCATCGACCAGATCTCCAAGCAGGTCGGCGCGGACAACGTGGCCGCGATCATCATCGAACCGGTGCTCGGCGAGGGCGGGTTCATCGAGCCCGCGAAGGGCTTCCTGCCGGCGCTGAGCAAGTTCGCCGCCGACAACGGGATCGTCTTCGTCGCCGACGAGATCCAGTCCGGGTTCTGCCGCACCGGCCAGTGGTTCGCCTGCGAGGACGAGGGGATCGTCCCCGACCTGATCACCACCGCGAAGGGCATCGCTGGCGGGCTGCCGCTCGCCGCCGTCACCGGGCGCGCCGAGATCATGGACGCCGCGCACGCGGGCGGGCTCGGCGGCACCTACGGCGGCAACCCCGTCGCCTGCGCGGGCGCGCTGGGCTCCATCGAGACCATGAAGGCCCTCGACCTCAACGCCCGCGCGAAGGCGATCGAGGCGACGATGAAGGCCCGGCTGCTCGCCATGGCCGACAAGTTCGACGTCATCGGCGACGTGCGCGGGCGGGGCGCGATGATCGCCGTCGAGCTGGTCAAGGACCGGGCCACCAAGGAGCCGGCTCCGGAGGCCACGGCGGCTCTCGCCAAGGCGTGTCACCAAGAGGGGCTGCTGGTCCTGACCTGTGGAACGTACGGGAACGTCCTCAGGTTCCTGCCGCCGCTGGTCATCGGCGACGACCTGCTGGGCGAGGGCCTCGACATCATCGAAGGCGCGTTCGCGGCCATCTGACGGGCGTGTGAAGAACGTGTGCGGGGAGGATGGCGGCTCCGGGTTCGGCCTGTTGCCGGGACGGGAGCTGCCGTAGTTTCGTTCGTGATGAGAGATACACCCGCTCACGGGAGACCGTGGACGGTGCCGGGCCGGGGCCTCCCCAGCTTCGTCCTGGTCGTGCCTCGCGCACACATCCGGAGCCACTGGTTCCGGTGATCTCCTCACCGATCGGACCGTCGCCCGCCCCAAACCCCCCGGGGCGGCGGCACCCCGGTCTGGACGGCCGTCCCGGAACCACCCCCCCTGTTCCGGGACGGCCGACCTCCTTCCAGAGGTGCGAACCACTCGCAGGGCCCCGATTCTCCAAATCGGGGTCTTCTTTTTGAGGGATTGGCGATACGGTACGTCTCGTCTCGTCAACTGTCCTGGCCCTTAGGAGATCTCGTGGAACGCTTCGTCGACATCGCCCCCGGAACCCGCCTCTGGGCCGAGGAGCGCGGCGACCCGCACACGCCCCCGCTCCTGCTCGTCATGGGCGCCCAGGCGTCCGGCCTCGGCTGGCCCGAGCCCCTCGTGGACCTCCTCGCCACCCGGCACCGCGTCATCCGCTACGACCACCGCGACACCGGCCGCTCCACCTGGGGGTTCGACGAGCGGCCGTACCCGATCACCGCGCTCGCGCGGGACGCCGTCGCGGTGCTGGACGCGTTCGGGGTCTCGCGCGCGCACGTGGTGGGACTGTCGCTCGGCGGGATGCTGACACAGCTCCTTCTCGCCGACCACCCGGACCGGCTGCTCAGCGCGACGCTGATGGGGACGAGCGCGCTCAGCGAGACGCCGTACGCGGGCGGGGAGCTGCCCGGCATCGAGGCCGAGGTACTCGCGCTGTGGTCCACTCCGGTGCCGGACGATCTGACGTTGGACCAGGAGCTGGACCGGCGCGTCGAGCACTGGCACGCGCTGCACGGGAAGTCGCTGCCGTTCGACGCCGCGTATTACCGCGCGCTGGAGGGGGCGATCATCGAGCACACCGGGCATCACCGGGTGAACACCGCGCACGGGCGCGCGGACACCGACGGGATGCTCCGTACGGGGGCGCTCGCGCGGAACGCTGTGCCGACGCTGGTGGTCGAGGCGCCGGCCGAGCCGGTGTTCCCGCCGCCGCATGCCCGGCATCTCGTGCAGGTGATCGGGGGTGCGCGGCTGGTGGAGGTGCCGGGGATGGGGCATGCGCTTCCGCCGGAGGTGTGGGGGGTGTTGGCGGGGGCGATTCTGGAGCACGCGGGTGCCTGAGAAGGGCGGCGGGCTTCTGGCGTCGAGGGGGCGGCTTCCGGAGGGCCGGCTTCGAGAGGGCCGGCCTTGAGGGGTGCCGCTTCCTGAGAGGCTGGGCCCATGCCGATCAGCGCCCGCCTCCTCGCCGTACCCGCCGCCCTGCTGGCACTGTTCACCTGGCAGGTGGCGGACGGCGGGCCGCTGCTGCGGTGGGACGAGCGGCTGAGTGCGGCGCTGCGGCACCCCGACCGGTTCGCCGAACTTCTTTCGGATCTCGGGAACGTCCAGGTGGCGCTGCCCGTTCTGCTGGTAGTGGCGGGATACGTGGCCTGGCTGGGGCGCCGGGCGGGTGAACCGCGGTGGTGGGGACCCGCCGCGGCAGCTCTCGCGGCGATGGCGCTGGTGCCGCTCGTCGTCGTACCGCTGAAGATCTGGACCGAGCGTCCGGGGACCCCGGCCGTACCCCCGGCGACCGGGTACTTCCCCTCGGGGCACACGGCGACGGCGATGATCGCGTACGGCGGCGCGGTGCTCGTGCTGCTGCCGTGGCTGGCGGCGGGGCGGGCGCGGCGTACGGCGGTCGGCGTGGCGGTCGTGCTGGTGGCGGCCGTGTCGTACGGGCTGGTCCGGCGCGGGTACCACTGGCCGCTCGACGTGATCGCCAGCTGGTGCCTCGGGGCGGTGCTGCTCGGGGCGTTGCGGCTGGTCGTCGTACGGATCGGTGCGCCGAAGCGGAGTGCGGGCGCCGTGCACTCGGACGCGTAGGACAAACGCCCGATCGGGCGCCCGGCCCTACGGTGGACAGCGACTGTCGACTTTGCGGAAGGGCTCCCGACGATGACTTCCACCCACGCCTTCTGGCTGGCCGGCCGCGAGGCCACCGGCGAGGACACCTTCGACGTGACGTCGCCCTGGGACGGGCGGCTCGTCGGGAAGGTGAGCGTGCCGACCGACGCGCAGGTCGAAGAGGCGGTGGCCGCCGCGCACGCCGTCCAGGGCGAGTTCGCCGCGACCCCGGCGCACGTACGGGCCGCCGCGCTCGACCACGTCAGCAAGCGGCTCGCCGAGCGCGCCGAGGAGATCGCCCAGCTGATCTCCGCCGAGAACGGCAAGCCGGTCAAGTGGGCGCGCGGCGAGGTCGGGCGCGCGGTGTCCGTGTTCCGGTTCGCCGCCGAGGAGGCGCGCCGGTTCAACGGCGGCGAGGCGCAGCGGCTCGACACGGACGCGGGTGGTCAGGGGCGGCTCGCGCTGACCCGGCGGTTCCCGAAGGGGGTCGTGCTCGGGATCGCGCCGTTCAACTTCCCGCTGAACCTGTGCGCGCACAAGGTCGCGCCGGCGATCGCGGCGGGGGCGCCGATCATCCTGAAGCCCGCGCCCGCGACCCCGCTCTCCGGTCTGATCATCGGAGACCTCCTCGCCGAGACCGACCTTCCCGCCGGTTCCTGGTCGATCCTGCCGGTGGCCAACGACCGTATGCCCGCCCTCGTCCAGGACGAGCGGCTGCCCGTCATCTCCTTCACCGGCTCCGAGAAGGTCGGTTACGCGATCATGGACTCGGTGCCGCGCAAGCACTGCACGCTGGAGCTGGGTGGCAACGGCGCGGCGGTCGTCCTCGCGGACTGGTCCTCCGACGCGGACCTCGACTGGGCCGCGACCCGCATCGCGACCTTCTCCAACTACCAGGGCGGCCAGTCCTGCATCTCCGTCCAGCGGGTGATCGTCGACGCGGCCGTGTACGACCGGCTCCTCCCGCGCGTCGTCGCGGCGGTGGAGGCCCAGGTCACGGGCGACCCGTCCGACGCGTCCACCGACGTCGGCCCGCTGGTCAGCGAGGACGCCGCGCGGCGGGTCGAGTCGTGGGTCGACGAGGCGGTCTCGGCGGGCGCCTCGCTCCTGACGGGCGGCAAGCGGGACGCCGCGTCGTACGCGCCGACGGTCCTGACGGACGTCCCCGACGGCGTCACGCTGGCCCGCGAAGAGGTCTTCGGCCCGGTCCTGTCGATCCAGAAGGTCGACGGCGAGGAGGCCGCGTTCGCCGCCGTCAACTCCTCCAAGTACGGGCTCCAGGCGGGGGTGTTCACGCACGACGTGCAGGCGGCGTTCCGTGCGCACCGGGCGCTGGAAGTCGGCGGCGTGATCGTCGGCGACGTCCCGTCGTACCGGGCGGACCAGATGCCGTACGGCGGCGCGAAGCTGTCCGGAGTCGGCCGGGAGGGCGTGAAGTTCGCGATGGAGGACTACACGTACGAGCGGGTGCTGGTCCTGACGGGGCTGGCGCTCTGAGGAACCGGGGTGCGGCAGGGGTCTTGCTAATGGGAACCATTTTCACCTAAGCTCTTTCCAGGCGCTGACCCGCCGTCCCATGAAGAGGTCCGGCACCGATGCCTTCCGGTGCCGGGCCTCTTCTGTATCCGGGTTCAGGCGAGCCCGGCCAGAAACCCGGCGTTCTCCGTGAGGCCGTGGCCGAGGGCTACGGGGTGGTGGGGGAGCCGCGCCAGCAGGTCCGCGACCTCGCGGCGGGCCTCCTCGCTGCCGCCGCCGTCCACGCGGGCGAGGGCGAAGATGTCGGGGTAGCGGTCTTCGGTCGCGCCGCTCATGAAGTCCGCGTCGGTCAGGTGCCGTTCGACGGAGTCGCGCGCTGGGGCGGCGCCGGGAACGACGCGAGGGAAGACGAGGGCCGCGGCCTTGCCGCCGGTCGCGAGCGAGAGGCCGAACCACCTCGCGAACTGGTCGGGGAAGACCTGGGCCTTGAGTTCCTTGCCGTCCTCCCGCAAGGGTTCACGACGGTCGGCGAGCAGGGCGGCCGTGACGCGTGCGTCCTGCGTCGGGTGCAGGGCCTCGCCGTCCCGGAGCCGATCCCGTGCGGTGTCGAACCATCCCAACGCGTCGAGCAGTCCGAGTCCGATCGCCGCGGCCGAGGGCCAAGGCAGGACGTCCACACCGCCGTTGCCGTCGGGGCGGACGAACACGCGGTCGTTGGCGAGGAGTTGGAAGCCGCTTCGGCTCGCCAGGGCCAGTGCGGTGGTCGTCTTGCCCGCACCCTTGTGCCCGAACGCCAGCACCGTCCGCCCGAGTTGATCCGCCACAGCCGAGGCGTGCAGCACCGACCAGCCCGTGCGCAGCAGGACACCGCGCATCACCTCACGGGCCAGGCGGGCGGTGGCGAGGGCGACGGGTTCGGATGCGCGGCCGGTGATGGTCAGGCGGCCGGACTCCGGTTCGGAGAGGTAGGCGAGCCCCTCGCCGGGGGAGACGGCTCGGACGACCGCCGCTTTGTCGTCCCGCGCGACCAGGGTCAGGGCCTTCGCGTACGTGGTGCTGGTGTGCGGGGCCAGGGTCACGGCGAGGGCGGCTTCCGCGTAGGCGTCGCGGTTCACTCGGGCGATGACGAGGGGGTGCGCTTCGGCGGCTGTTTCCGCCGCCTCCCACCAGGGGTCGAAGTAGCGAACGGCCCAGTCGGTGACGGCCCGTTCGACACAGGCGACGGTGACTGCCGCGTCGGCGGCCTGGAGGCGTACGAAGTGAGTGGTCACGGTGAGGTCCTTCTTCAGGGTGGACAACGTGCTGTAGGCGGCGCGGAGTTTGGACCGGACGGCTTCCAACTGCCGGGTTTCGGAGGGGTCCAGGGGAGGCGGGCACGGTACGGGTATGCCTTGGGCGCAGCGCAACGGGATTCTGAAGCGGTGGTCGGCGTGAGGGGCGGAGAGTTCCGTCCTTCACGCCGAGGAGCAGACGCAGCGCCGATACCACCGCACCTGCGGGTCCGTACCGCGTACGGCCGACACCGGCGCTGATCCGGCCCGGTCGCCGGGCGGGTTCGTCACGTACCTGCTGGAGGGGGACGGGAACGGGCATTCCGTGCCACGGCATCGCCACCGAGTTGCACCACCGCCTGCTGCGAGGACTGGACGTCGAGAGGGTCACCCTCACGGTCCGCCCGGAACCCGAGGCCGCTCCCGCGAGGTCCGCGTACGAGGCGTGGGGGTACCGGAAGGCTGGGGTGTCCCGCCCGTTCGAGGGCTCGCCGCTGTACGACTGCATGGTCCGTGAAGGGGCGTGAATTCGACGGGCGGCGGAGCGAGGTCCGTTGATAGCCTGCAATCTTCGCCGGTCACCCGGACGGAGTCACTCAGGGGTTGCCATGTCCCCCCAGCAGGAACTCAGGTCGGCGCTGGACGCGTTGGAGCGGGCGTTCGCGGGTGAAGAGGCGTTCAGGGTCGAGGGGTGTACGTACTGTTATGCCGAGCGGGATTTCGTGGAGCTCTCGGGGGCGGTGGAGCTGATACCGGAGGATCTGGTGCGGGCGGTGGCGTCGGAGGTGCCGGAGCACTGGGACGACTTTCCCCGGCTCTACAGGCGGCTGACTCCGAGGATTCTCAGGGGAGTTGTCACCGGGCGGCTGCACACCGACGAGGAACTGATCGCGACCCGGCTGCTGGAGGCGTCGTGGACCGCGTGGGACCCGCCGCTGGTGGCGGCGTTGCGGGAGGTGTGGACGGCCTGGTGGCGGGCCACCCTGGCGACCCACCCCAGTGCCGCCAGGCCCAGGAAGGTCCTCGCGCTCGTCACGGTCGCCACCGGCGGACTGCGGCCCTGGCTGGACGCCTGGACCGCCACCCGCACCCCGGCCGCCGACACCCACCTCGCCGACTTCGTCCACGACGTCCTCTTCGAGTACGAGGTCACCGACCTGCACATGGGCTTCCACGACGAGTACCACGCGACCCCGGAACTCCTCGACTGGCTCCTGAACGACGTCCGGGAGCGCGCCGACGACATCCGGCTCGACGACCTCGCCGAGTACATCGGGTACTCGGCCGGAGGGTACTCAGCAGGAGAACCCCACATGCGCCAGCCGTAGCGGCCCGCGCAGCCTGACGTGGACGTCGTGGACGCCGGTCAGGGCGAGGGGGGCGTTCAACAGGGTGTAGGTGTAGGGGGAATCGGTGGGGGAGGAGAGGCGCAGGACGGCCTGGACGCCGCCCGCCTCCAGGGTCAGCTCCCCCTCGCCCGCCACCTCCGCCGTGACCCGCGTCGCCCCCGAGCCGAAGTCGCAGGCCCGGTACACCAGTTGGGCCACCCCCGAGGCCCCCGGCATCACCGCGTCCCCCGCCCGCTTCGTCCGGTCCACGATCTCCGCGCCGCCCTGTTCGTCGAAGTCGGCGGCGGGGAGGCCGAGTCGGAGGACGGCGCGCGGGGTGGCGGGCTCGCCGGTGAGCATCAGGGTCGTACGGAGGCGGATGTCCTCGCTGGACGTGCCGACGAGGATGTCGTACTCGCCGGGGTCCAGGCGCCAGGAGCCCCGGGCGACGTCCCAGAACTCGAAGGCGGACAGGGGGACTTCGAACGACGTCTCGTGGCGGGCCCCCGGCGGCAGGGTGATGCGCGTGTGGGCCAGCAGCTCCCGCCGGGGGCGCGTGACCGACGGGTCCACGGCCCGGGTGTACAGCTGGGGGACCTCGTCGGCGGTGACGGCGCCGGTGTTGGTGACCGAGAAGGACACCTGGACGGCCGTGTCCGTCGCCGAGACCTTCAGGTCGCCGTAGGAGAAGGACGCGTAGGACAGACCGTGGCCGAAGGGGTACAGCGGCCTGCCCTCGAAGTACAGGTACGTCTGGCGGCTGCCGATGACGTCGTAGTCGAGGAGGTCGGGGAGGTCCGCGTCCGACTCGTACCAGGTCTGGGGGAGCCGGCCGGCGGGGGAGACGTCGCCGGCGAGGACACGGGCGAGGGCCGTGCCGGCCGCCTGGCCGCCGTGGGCCGTCCAGAGCACCGCGGGGAGCGGGCCGGGTTCGAGGGCGTAGGGGTAGGACGAGGTGAGGACCAGGACCGTACGCGGGTTGGCGGTGCGCGCGGCGGTGAGGAGGCCGGCCTGGTGCGGAGGGAGGTCCAGGGTCGAACGGTCCTCCGTCTCACGGCCGTTGATGTGCGGGTCGTTGCCCGCGATCACCAGCGTGACGTCCGCGTCGGCGCAGACCCGGGCCACCGCGTCCTCGCCGCGCTCCACCGTCACCAGCTCGAAGATCTCCGGATCTTCGGCGGCAACCTTCACCCCGTCGGCGGCGACTCGGACAAGCAGACCTGTGCCGAGATGACGGAGGAGGTGACCTTGCTCGTGGCCCTTGCCGTGGGGTTCGAGGCGGAACGTCTCCTGTACGACCCACCCGCCGGGCTGATCGGCGGACGCCCGCAGATACCCGTCCTCGGCGACGGACAGGTAACGCCCGTCGGGCGCACGCAAGGTGAGGACGCCGTTCCCCCAGTCGGCGAGGGCGAGTTCGGTCCCCACGCCGGACACCGTCAACGGCGGGATGTCCGTACGCCCCTTGAGCAGCGCCGGGTCCAACGCCCCCTCCGCGCCGCGCACTTCGTCGTCCGACTCGGTCGCCGGGACGGCCAGGTACGACCCCGCCGACGTCTTCAGCAGGACCCGGTCCACGCCCTCCACGAACTGCACGCGGTCCGCCCCGAACCGCTCGTACAGCCCCTCCAGCGGAGTCGAGCGGTGGATCAACGTGCCGCTGTACCAGTCGAGTTTGCACTCGTCGGCGAGCAGCCCGACGACCGCGATCCGCGCGTCGGGGGCCAGCGGCAGCATGCCGTCGTTGCGCAGCAGGACGATCGCCTGCTCGGCGGCCTCCTGCGCGAGCGCGCGGTGCTCCGGGGTGTCGAAGGCGGCGCCGGACGCGTACGGGTCCAAGGACGGGTCGAACTCGCCGAGCCGGAACCGGACGGAGAGCTGGCGCCGTACCGCGGTGTCGACGTCCTTCTCCGTCAACAGGCCCTGCTCCAGAGCCCCGTTGACCCGTTCGACGGTCTTCGTGCCGTCCGTGCCGTGGTCGGTGAAGCTGTCCACGCCCGCGAGGATCGCCGCCGCCGTGGACTCCTCGTACGTGTCGAAGTAGTGCTCCGGATCGACCAGGTTGGAGGGCGCGCAGGCGTCCGAGCAGACGAACAGGTCGGCGTCCGTCCAGGTCCGCAGGTGGTCGTTGAGGTACGGGGAGACGTGGTTGGGGCGGCCGTTGACCAGGTTGTACGCGGGCAT
The DNA here is from genome assembly GCF_055409605.1 of Streptomyces saintjeani. Classification (NCBI taxonomy): domain Bacteria; kingdom Bacillati; phylum Actinomycetota; class Actinomycetes; order Kitasatosporales; family Streptomycetaceae; genus Streptomyces; species Streptomyces saintjeani. The sequence continues at coordinate 6,871,463 of NZ_CP189624.1, forward strand.
CACCCCGGCCACCGCGCCCGCCTCGACCGTGGCGCGGAAGGCAGGCAGGTCGTACTCGTGGAGCACGCGCGGGCGGACCGAGGACGACGAAGTGTCGCGCCGCGTCTCGTTGTTGTGGGCCAGCCAGTGCTTGAGGACCGGCGCCGTACGCCAGTACACGGGGTGGTCGCCGCGCAGTCCGTGCGTGAACGCGGTCGCGATCGCCGACGTCAGCCGGGGGTCCTCCGAATAGCCCTCCTCGCCTCGGCCCCACAGCGGGTGGCGCAGCAGATTCACCACCGGCGCCCACACGTTGAGGCCCACCCGGTCGTCGCGCGCGCTCATCGCCCGCGCCTCCTCGGCGACCGCCTCGCCGATCCGGCGCGCCAGCTCCGGGTTCCAGGTCGCGCCGATCCCCACCGCCTGCGGGAAGACCGTCGCCGGGCCCATCCAGGCGACGCCGTGCAGCCCCTCCTGTCCGGTGCGGAACGCGGCGACGCCGAGCCGCTCGACGGCCGGGGCGTACTGGTGCAGGAACGCCGCCTTCTCCTGGAGCGTCAGACGGGACAGCAGATCGTCGATGCGCTTCGCGAACGGCAGGCGCGGATCACGGAAGGGCGGCGTGGAGGGCGTGGATGCGGTCACGTGAAGTTCCCTTTGCGGTGGACCGGAGCGGCTCTTTCGAAGCGCTTCGATGCTCGGCGGGCAGCGGTGCGGGTGTCAAGGGACCGCACCGTTATTTCAAGTGGCGCATACAGGAACCTCCTGCCTCTCGGGTCCGAGGAATATTGGAAGCGACCCTTGTGCGCCCTCAGGGCTTCACTTAACCTCACAGCAACATCGAAGCGCTTCGACTAAGGGTCCGTCAGGAGTCCCGGGGCATTGGTCGGACGTCCGCTTCGGCTCAGCCAGTTCCACCGATGACACCGCAGCCGACGAGCCACCGCCGGGTGTCCTGGTGCGCCACGAAGGGTTGACGCAATGACGCCGAACGCCGCTTCCGCCTCCTCCGGTCCCAGCCGGAGAAGCTTCCTCGCCTCCACGGCGGTCGCCACCGCCGCGGTCGCGGGTGGGATGCCCCTGCTGAGCGCCTGCGGCGGCTCCGACAGCGGCTCGCGCGACGGCACCACCTCGGGCAAGAACGCGAAGAGCCTCCTCCCGGCCTACGTCGCGAGCAACGTGGTGACGCCCGACATCCCGTCGAAGAACGGCTCCGCGGTCGGATTCATCAGCAAGGTCGACACCGCGACCCTCAAGACGTCGGTGCCGAAGAAGCTCGGCAAGGGCGGCAAGCTCACCGTCATGGCGCCGCTCTGGGGCTCCCCGCCCAAGAGCGACAACGCCTACTACAAGGCCATGAGCGACCTGATCGGCGTCGACCTCGCCTGGCAGAACCAGGACGGCAACACCTACGACCAGAAGCTCGGCGCGGTCCTCGCCTCAAGCGACGTACCGGACGTGGTCGTCGTCCCCGGCTGGAACATGGGCGGCAAGATCCCCAGCGCCATCATCGGCAAATTCGCCGACCTCGGGCCCTACTTGTCCGGCGACGCCGTCAAGGAGTTCCCGAACCTCGCGGCGATCCCCACCGACGCCTGGCAACGCTGCATCTTCGGCGGCAAGTTGCGCGGACTGCCGATGCCGTCGTCGTACGTCGCGAACATCGTGCCCTTCTACCGCAAGGACATCTTCGACAAGGAGGGGTACCAAGTACCCACCTCCGCCGACGAGTTCCTCGCGCTCGCGAAGGACATCACCAACGCCAGGGCCAAGCGGTGGGCCTGCGGCGACATGAAGTGGACCGCGTTCAACGCGTTCGGTGTGCTCTCCGGCGGGGAGAAGGCGCTCGGCTGGAACCAGGTCGACGGCAAGCTGGTCTACCGCGTCGAGACCGAGGAGTACCTCGAAGCCCTGGAGTGGACGAGGAAGCTGTTCGCCGCCGGCGTCGTCCACCCCGACGCGCGGCTCGGCAAGAGCCAGGCCGTCGACCCCAGCACCAAGTTCGCGGCCGGCGAGTTCCTCATCTACAACAACGACCTCTCCAGCTGGTGGGGTCAGCAGGCCATCCAGGCCGCCCACAACCCCGACTTCAAGATCTGGGGCATGGACATCTTCGGCAACGGCGACGGCCCCCCGAAGCTCTGGGCCACCCAGCCCGCCAACATCTTCGCCTTCGTCAACAAGAGCGCCTCCGAGGCGGTCGTCCGCGACGCGCTCGCCGTCGCCAACGTGACCGCCGCGCCGTACGGGACGAAGGAGTACATGCTCACCCAGTACGGCGTCGAAGGCACCCACTACAACATCAAGGACGGCGTCCCCCTCAAGACCGACCAGGGCAACATCGACCTCGCCAGCAACCTCGCGCTCGCGAGCCCCGCCGCGACCATCGCCCGCCCCGACTTCCCCGACATCGGCCGCGGCGCCGTCGAATGGCAGCAGCGGATGGGAGCGCTCACCAAGAAGTCGACCTTCTTCGGGCTCCAGATCACCGAACCCGCCCGCTTCACCAACCTCTCCAACACCATGGAGCAGTTGGAGGACGACATCGTGCGCGGGCGCAAGAAGATCAGCGACATGCAGGCATGGGTCACCGACTGGCGGAAGAAGGGCGGCGACGGACTGCGCGACTGGTACCAGAAGCTGCTCGACGACAACGGCACGGCAGCGAGCTGACCCGGCGAGGCGAGGAGGACGGCCGTGTCCCACAGCACGGTGCCTCGGAGCGGGACCGAGGCCGACGAGACGGGGAAGCGGAGTACGGCGACGTCCGGCGCCGCCGTCAACTCCCCCAGGAAGAAACGCCCGAAGAGGAAAAGGGAGTCAGGGAAACTGAGCGTACGGCTGCGCTTCCGGCGCGACCGCGTGCTCATCCTGATGACGCTGCCGGCCGTACTGCTGGTCCTGCTCTTCAACTACGTACCGATCCTCGGCAACGTGGTCGCCTTCCAGGACTACGACCCCTACGTCAGCTCCAACGGCGTCGTCTCCATCCTGCACAGCCCCTGGGTCGGGCTGGAGAACTTCCAACGCCTGTTCGAGGACTCGGCGTTCTGGGACGCGGTCACCAACACGCTGGTCCTCTTCTTCCTCCAGCTCGTCCTGTACTTCCCGATCCCGATCCTCCTCGCGCTGCTCATCAACAGCGTCGTACGGCCCCGGATCCGGGCCTTCTCGCAGGCGATCCTCTACCTGCCGCACTTCTTCTCGTGGGTGCTGGTCATCGCCGTCTTCCAGCAACTCTTCGGTGGCGCCGGGCTGTTGTCGCAGCTCCTGCGGCAACACGGGTACGACGGCATCGACATCATGTCCGACCCCGGTACCTTCAAGTTCCTCATCACCGCCGAGAGCGTCTGGAAGGACGCCGGCTGGGGCATCATCGTCTTCCTCGCCGCGCTCGCCTCCGTGAACCACGATCTGTACGAGGCCGCCGCGATGGACGGCGCCGGACGGTGGCGGCGCATGTGGCACGTCACGCTTCCCGCTCTGCGGCCCGTCATCGCCCTGCTGCTGGTCCTGCGCGTCGGGGACGCCCTCACCGTCGGGTTCGAGCAGATCCTGCTGCAACGTGATGCCGTCGGACCAGGTGCCTCCGAAGTCCTCGACACGTTCGTCTGGTGGAACGGCGTCCGCAACCAGGACTTCGGGTACGCGGCAGCCGCCGGGCTCATCAAGGGCGTCGTCAGTCTCGGTCTCGTCCTCGTCGCGAACAAGGTGGCCCATCTCATGGGCGAGCAGGGGGTGTACAAGAAATGAGCGCCGTACTCGACAAGTCCGTCCAGAAACCCGGCCGCCTGGCCGCTCCGCCGCGTCCCGTCTGGGAGGAGGAGCCCACGAAGGCGGGGATCGCGGGGAAGGGGGTCGTCCTCGCCCTCGCCTGCCTCTCGATCCTCTTCCCGCTGTGGATCGTCGTCGTGACCAGCCTCTCCTCCCGGGAGACCATCGACAGAGCCGGTGGGCTCGTCATGGTTCCCAAGGGGGTCACGTTCGTCGCGTACCGCGAGCTGCTCAGCGGCGGGCAGGTGACGCGGGCCGCCGTCATCAGCGTCCTCATCACCGCCGTCGGTACGTTGTTCTCGATGGCCGTGTCCGTGCTGTGCGCGTACGGGCTCTCGCGTACCGGGTCCCTCGGGCACCGGTGGATGCTGATGCTGCTGCTGGCCACCATGTTCTTCAGCGCCGGGCTCATCCCCACGTACCTCCTGGTCCAGTCCCTCGGGCTGACCGACACGTACCTCGCGCTGATCCTGCCCAGCGCGATCAGCGTCTTCAACATCCTCGTCCTGCGCGGGTTCTTCATGGGGATCTCGCAGGAGCTGATCGACAGCGCGCGCATCGACGGCGCCGGGGACTTCCGCATCCTGCGGCAGATCGTCATGCCGCTGTCCCGGGCGGTGCTCGCCGTCATCACCCTGTTCTACGCGGTGGGTTACTGGAGCGCCTGGTTCAACGCGTCCCTGTACCTCAACGACCAGAACATGATGCCGCTCCAGAACGTCATGATCCAGCTCGTCCAGAAACAAGAGGCCCCGGTGGGTCTGAGCCAGGCCATCCGTACGGGGGAGTTGTCGGGGCTGGCGGTCCAGATGGCGGTCATGGTCATGGCGTTGCTCCCGGTGGCGGTGCTGTCGCCGTTCGTCCAGAAGCACTTCAAGAAGGGGATGCTGACGGGGGCGGTGAAGGGGTGAGAAGGGTATCGCCGCCGGGTGCGGACAGATCGTGGCTGGTGTGAGAGCGCACGACTGTCATCGCGGAGTGCGGCATCTTCCCCTTCACCTGCACGCGACGAATCACAGTTACCCCCACTTACCCCACCCCGCCGGCGCGGGTGAGCGTCAACGCCCCCACCTCAGCCACCCCCCACCCGCCCCCGACCCCCCGAGGCACCCCCATGCACCCCACCCGCCGAACCCTCCTCGCCGGTACCGCAGCCGCCGCAGCCCTCACCGCCCTCCCCCTCCCTCAGGCCCAGGCAGTCACCCGCCCCACCCCCTACCGCTGGCGCAACGTGGTCATGGGCGGCACCGGATTCGTCACCGGCGTCCTCTTCCACCCCGCCGTGCGGGGCCTCGCCTACGCCAGGACGGACATCGGCGGCGCCTACCGCTGGGACGACGGAGCGGCCCGCTGGACCCCCTTGACGGACCACCTCGGCTGGGACGACTGGAACCTCCTCGGCGTGGAGGCGATAGCGATCGACCCGGCGCACAGGAACAGGGTGTACCTGGCCCTGGGAACGTACTCCCAGCCCTGGGCCGGCAACGGCGCGATCCTCGGCTCGGACGACCGCGGCAGAACCTGGACCCGCACGGACCTCCCCGTGAAACTCGGCGCGAACGAGGACGGCAGAGGCGCGGGCGAACGCCTCCTGGTGGACCCGAGGAACAGCGACACCCTGTGGCTGGGCACCCGGCACGACGGCCTGCTCAAGTCGACGGACCGGGGCGGGAGCTGGACGAAGGCGACGTTCCCGCTCACCCCCGGTGCGACCGGCCAGGGCATCACCTTCCTCGTGGCGGCGGGCCGCACCCTGTACGCCGGCTGGGGAGACGGAGACGGCACAACCCCCACCCTGTACCGCACGAGGAACGGCACCCGGTGGGAACCGGCCCCCGCCCAGCCGACCGGCACCGCCGCGAAGGTCCCGGTCCGAGCCGCGTACGACCACCGCACCCGAGCCCTGTACGTGACGTACGCGAACGCCCCCGGCCCGAACGGCCAGTCGGACGGCAGCGTCCACAGACTCTCGACGACGACGGACCGGTGGACGGAGATCACCCCGGCGAAGCCGAACGGCACCACGGACACGTTCGGCTACGGAGGCGTGGCGGTGGACGCCCGCCGCCCGGGAACGGCGGTCGTCTCGACGAACAACCGCTGGTCGGCGGTGGACACCCTGTACCGCACGACGGACGGCGGCGCCACCTGGACGTCCCTCAAGGAGACCGCCGAGTTCGACGTGTCGGAGACTCCCTACCTCGACTGGGGCGGACAGGAACCGAAGTTCGGCTGGTGGATCCAGACGGTGGCGATCGACCCGTACGACTCCCGGCACGTGGTGTACGGCACGGGCGCCACCCTCTACGGCACGAGGGACCTCAAGCACTGGTCCCCGCAGATCAGGGGCCTGGAGGAGGCGTCGGTGGTCCAGCTGGTGTCACCCCCGGCCGGGGAGGCGCACCTGCTGAGCGGATCGCGGGACATCGGCGTCATGTACCACGACCGGCTGACGACGTCCCCGGCGCGAGGGATGGCCACGAACCCCGTGTTCGGGTCGGCGACGGGGCTCGCCCAGGCCGCGGCCAGACCGGCGTACGTCGTCCGCAGCGGCTCGGGCGACCACGGAAACGGCGCGTACTCGGTCGACGGCGGCCGGAGCTGGACGCCCTTCGCCGCTCAGCCCGCCCTCGCCAAGGACGCCCCGGGGCCGATCGCCACGAACGCCGACGGGAGCGTGGTGCTGTGGACGTTCGTCCACTGGGACGGCACCAAGTACCCCGCTCACCGCTCGACGGACAACGGCACCACCTGGTCCGAGATCCCCTCCTTCCCGAAGGGCGCCACACCGGTCGCCGACCCGGCCGATCCGACGCTGTTCTACGCGTTCGACTCCGTTACGGGAACAGTACGGGCCACCACTGACAGTGGCCTCTCCTTCACGGACCGCGCGACGGGCCTCCCGTCCGGCGACAGCGAGTTCGAGCTGGTCGCGGCGCCGGGACGGGCCGGCGACCTCTGGCTGAGCACGAAGACGAACGGCCTCTTCCGCTCCACCGACGGCGGCACGACCTTCACGAAGGCCGCGAGCTGCGCGGCGTCGTACACGGTCGGCTTCGGCAAGGCCGCGCCCGGCGCGCGCTACCCGGCGATCTACCTGGTCGGCACCGTCGGCCCCGCCGGCACCGGCCCCGCCGTCCACCGCTCGGACGACGAGGGGAAGACCTGGGTACGGATCAACGACGACCGCCACCAGTGGGGCTGGACCGGCGAGACGATCACCGGCGACCCGAGGGTGTACGGCCGCGTCTACCTGGCGACGAACGGCCGGGGCATCCAGTACGGGGAGCCGGTCTGATGCCGGGCCTGAGCGACGCCACCAAGGGCCGCATCCTCTTCGGCGGCGACTACAACCCCGAACAGTGGCCCGAGGAGACCTGGCACGAGGACGTCCGCCTCATGCGGGAAGCCGGCGTCAACTCCGTGACCCTGGGCGTCTTTTCCTGGTCCACCCTCGAACCCCGGCCCGGCGAACGGAACTTCGCCTGGCTGGACACCCTGATGGACCTGATGCACACCAACGGCATCGGCGTCGTCCTCGCCACCCCCACCTCCGCACCCCCGCCCTGGCTGGGCCGCCTCCACCCCGACACCCTCCCCGTCACGGAGGACGGCCGCACCGAATGGTGGGGCGGACGCCAGCACTTCTCCCACTCCAGCGCCACCTACCGCCGCTACGCGGCCACGATCACCGAGGCCCTGGCCGCCCGCTACGCCACGCACCCGGCGCTGACGATGTGGCACATCAACAACGAGTACTGCACCTTCGACCACGGCGACGAGGCAGCCGCCGCGTTCCGGCGCTGGCTCCGCAAGCGGTACGGCACACTCGACGCCCTCAACTCCGCCTGGGGAACGGCGTTCTGGAGCCAGGGCTACGACACCTGGGACGGCATCCTCCCCCCACGCACCCCGCACTACCTCAAGAACCCCACCCAGGTACTGGACTTCAGGCGCTTCACCTCGGACGCCCTCCTGGAGTGCTACCTCGCCGAACGGGACATCGTCACCCGGCACACCCCGCACATCCCGGTGACGACGAACTTCATGCCCCTGTGGATCGGCCAGGACGCGTGGCGCTGGTCGCAGGAGGAGGACGTCGTCTCGGTCGACCTCTACCCGGACCCGCGCGACCCCCTCGGCGCACAACACGCCGCCCTGGTACAGGACTTGACCCGCTCCCAGGCCAAGGGCCCCTGGATGCTGATGGAACAGGCCGCGGGCCCGGTCAACTGGCGCGGCGTGAACCACCCCAAGCCCCGCGGCCTGAACCGCCTCTGGTCCCTCCAGTCGGTGGCCCGAGGCGCCGACGCGGTCTGCTGCTTCCAGTGGCGCCAGTCCCGCCAGGGCGCCGAGAAGTTCCACTCCGGGATGGTCAGCCACGCGGGGGAGCAGGGCCGTACGTTCGCCGAGGTCAAGCAGATCGGCGCCGAACTCCCGGCCGTAGCACCGCACCTGACGGCACCTCGGAAATCCGACGTGGCCATCCTCCACGACTGGCACTCCTGGTGGGCCGGAGCCCAGGACGCCCGCCCCTCCGCCCGCGTCGACCTCCCCGACGTCCTGCGCGCCTGGCACCGCGCCCTGTGGGAAGAGAACCTGACCACCGACTTCGCCCACCCCGAACACGACCTGTCCGCCTACAAGGTGGTGGTGGCACCCCAGCTCTACCTCCTCACGGACACCGCGATCGACAACCTCCTCGCGTACGTTCGCGGCGGCGGAACCCTCGTCTGCGGCTTCTTCACCGGAGTCGCGGACGACGACGACCGCATCCGCCCCGGCGGAATGGACGCGCGCCTGCGCGCACTGTTCGGCATCCGCACCCTGCACGAATGGTGGCCCCTCGACGCGGACGAGACCGTCGAGTGCGAGGGCTTCAAGGGAACCCTCTGGTCGGAGGAGCTGGAACCCGAGCCCGGCACCGACCACATCCCGTACAAGGGCGGTGAGTTGGACACCCTCCCGGCGATCGCGCACCGTGACCGCGCCTGGTACGTCTCCACCCTCCCCGAACCGCCCGCCCTGCGCGCCCTCCTCGCCCGCATCGCCACCGAAGCGGGCGTCCGCCCCGCCCTCGACGGCCTCCCGGACGGCGTCGAGGCGGTACGCCGGGGCGAGCTGCTGTTCCTCCTCAACCACAACCGCGACAGTGTCACCCTCCCAGTACCGCCGGACCACCACGACCTGCTGACCGGCACCCCCACCACGGGCGAACTCACCCTCGCCCGGCATGGAGCGGCGGTGCTCAAGCCATGACCCGCACCGGACCCGCCCACGGAACCTGGGAACCCGCCCCCGCCGACCGCTGGGAGGACGGCTACCTCAGCGGCAACGGCCACCACGGCGCCCTCGTGTACGGCGACCCCGGCGACGACCGGGTGATCGTCACCCACCACACCCTCGTCCGCCCGAACGGCTCCGAGGACGCCCGAGCCCCCGACCTCGCGTCCCGACTCGCCGGTGTCCAGGACAGGTTGCTCGCCGGAGACCTCACGGCAGCCGAGGACTTCACCGACCACCGCCCCCTCCAGTGGGTCCAGCCCTTCCACCCCGCCTTCCAGACCCGGATACGACGGGACACGGCCACCCCGACCCACCGCTACCGCCGCACCCTCGACTTCACGACCGGTGAGACGACAGCGGCCGACGCGCACTGGACGAGCCGCGTGTTCGTCTCCCGCGCCGACGACGTGATCGTCCAGCACGTCACGGCGCCCGCACTCACCGCGGACATCTCCCTGGACCACCGACTCCCGGGCGCCCCCGACGACTTGGCCGTCTCCCACACCGTCTCCCTCACCCCCGACGGCGCCCTCCTCGCCCTGCGCGCCCGCTACCCCGACAGCGCCAAGGCGTACACCGGCCTCACCCGGATCGCCGTCACCGGCGGCACGACCTCCCTCACCACGACCGGTGTTCGGGTCGAGAACGCCGAGTCCGTCCTCCTCCTCACCCGGGTCCACAGGTACGACACCCGAGAGCAACGGCACCCCACCGACCCCGCGCTCCCGCACCCGGACGACTACACCGGCCTCCGCGCCCGCCACCTCCCCCGCCACCGCGACGCCTACCACCGCGTCACCCTCGACCTCCACGCCGACCCCGTCCAACGCGCCCTCCCCGGCTCGGAGTTGCTGAAGACCCCGGACAGCCCCGCCCTCCTGGAGCGCCTCTTCGCCGCCGGCCGCTACCACCTCCTCTCCGCCGCCGGCCTCCTCCCGCCCCGCCTCACCGGGCTGTGGACCGGCGACTGGGACACCGCCTGGTCCGGCGCCTTCACCCTCGACGCCAACCTCAACCTCCAGACGTCCTCGGCCGCTTCGGCCGCCCTCCCCGAAGTCACCCAGGCCCTGCGCCAGTTGATCGAGGCCCAACTCGACGACTGGCGCGCCAACGCCCGGTCCGTCTTCGGCGCCCGGGGCATCGTCACCCCCGCCCACACCGACGGCGAGTGCGGCCACTCCTTCCACTTCAGCCGTGAATACCCCCTCCACCTCTGGACGTCCGGCGCGGACTGGCTCCTCAAGCCCCTCGTCGACCACGACGACACAGCGGGCACCCGGGACCCTCGTACGGCTGCGCTGCTCGCCGAACTCGCGGAGTTCTACGAGGACTTCCTGACGCGGACGGACCCACGGGCCGGGACCGGGGAGGTGCCGGAGGGCCAACTCGTCGTCGTCCCCTCGTACTCACCCGAGAACCGCCCGGCGAACGCCGGTTGGGGAGCGCTCAACGCGGCGATGGACCTCTCGGCGGCCCGCCACGCCCTCCTCACGGCAGCCGCGTACCACCCCGAAGCCCCCGACCGGGCCGCCCGCTGGACCGCCCTCGCCCACCGCCTCCCCCCTCACCGCGTCAACCCCGACGGCGCCCTGGCCGAATGGGCCTGGCCCGGTCTCCAGGACACCTACGACCACCGCCACCTGAGCCACCTCTACGCCGTCTGGCCCCTCGGCGAGATCACCCCCTACGACACCCCCGCCCTCGCCGGAGCCGCCCACCGTGCCCTCCAACTCCGGGGCGCCGAGAACGACTCCGCGCACGGCCACCTCCACCACGCCCTGATCGCCGCGAGGCTGAGGGACGGCGCCCGCGTCGGACAGGCTCTCGCCGCCGTCCTGGACGGCGACTTCTTCCACGCGTCCCTGATGAGCGCCCACTACCCCCACCGCCACGTCTACAACGCGGACGCCGCGCACACCCTCCCCACCGTCCTGATCGAGGCGCTGATCCAGTCGGCCCCCGACCGACTGGTCCTCCTCCCGGCGAAGGTCCCGGCACTCGAAGAGGGCCGACTCCGGGGCGTCCGGACGAGGTTCGGCGCCGAGGTCGACCTCGACTGGGACAAGAACGGCGCCAGGGCCGTCGTCCACCCCGCTCGCACGCTCCGTGTCGAGTTGCGGACTTCCACCGGCGCGAGGCCGCTCGACCTCGTCGCCGGAGAAGACCACGTCCTCACCCTGGAGGCGTGGTAACTCCCCTGAAAAACAAGGCATTTCCCCCCACCCATGGAAGGGACACCATGGCAACCCGCACGCTCACCAGGGCCGTCAAGGTCCTGCTCGCCCCCGCACTGGCGCTCGGCGCCACCGTCGCGCTCGCCTCCGCCCCCGCCTCGGCAGCCGTCTGGAACACCTGCGACCAGTGGGGCAACACGAACCTCAACGGCTACACGCTGTACAACAACATCTGGGGTTCGGGCGCCGGAAGCCAGTGCATCTGGGCCAACTCCGGCACCAACTGGGGCGTCAACGCCAACCACCCGGGCACCGGCGGCATCAAGTCCTACCCGAACCAGAAGAAGGTGATCAACAAGACGATCACCTCGCTCGGTTCGCTCAACAGCAGCTACAACGTCTCGGTCCCGTCGTCCGGCGCGTACAACACGTCGTACGACATCTGGCTCAAGAACAACGCGTACGAAGTGATGCTCTGGGTCAACAAGACCGGGGCTGTCGGGCCGCTCGGCACATCGCAGGGCACCGCGACGCTCGGCGGCCACACCTGGACCGTCTACAAGGGCAGCAACGGCTCGAACGAGGTCTTCTCGTTCATCCGCACCTCGAACTCGTCCTCCGGGTCCGTCCAGATCCTCCCGATCCTGAAGTGGATCAAGGACACCAAGGGCTGGTTCGGCAACGAGACCATCGGTGACGTGCAGTTCGGGTACGAGATCACCAGCTCGTCCGGCGGCCTGAACTTTACGACAAACAACCTGACCGTCAGCAGCAGTTGACCAAACCGTGGCCAGGGCGGGGTTTGATGGGGATATGCACAACACCACCCCCACACGCCGCGCCCTGACCACGCTCGCCGTGGCCGCGGCCGTCGCCCTCGGGGCGACGGGAACCGCGGTCGCGGCACCCCAGGCACCCGCCGCGCAGGCGACCGTCACGACGGCGACCACCGCCGCCGACACCTACACCCTGTACTCCATCGCCGACCTCGCCGCCCAGCGCCTCGCCACCGCGGACCTGGTCGCCGCCGCCAAGTTCGGCACCAGCAGCCCCATCGACGACCCGGCCCGCGAACAGCAGGTCCTCGACAGCGTCGCCGCGCAGGCCGAACAGCTCGGCGCCGACCCGGACGCGGTCCGCAAGGTCTTCCGCGACCAGATCGAGGCGAACAAGCTGGTCCAGCGCGGCCTGTTCCAGCGCTGGACCGACCACCCCGACGAGGCCCCCACCACGCGCCCCGACCTCAGCGTCCTCCGCGTCGAGATCAACCGCATCAACACGGAACTGGTCAAGGCCCTCGCCGCGACCGCCACCGACCGCTCCGGGTTCGTCTGCTACCCCGAGCTGTACCTCGGCGCCGCCCAGGTCCGCCACGAACGCCACCTGGACCGCCTGCACACCGAGGCACTCTTCCGCGCACTGCCGTCGGTCTGCGAGAGCTGAGCCCGACAGAGACGACCGTGAGGCCGGCCCCGCAGTCCAGGGACCGGCCTCACGCCGCTACGTCACCGCGCGATCGGCAACTCCGCCCCGTCCCGCAGGAACAGCGGAATCCGCTCCAGCGGCGCCTCGACGGTCACCGCCGCACCCCCCTCGTACGACACCCCCGTCCACGCGTCCGTCCACCGCGCCCCCGCCGGCAGATACGCCGTACGGACCGTCGCCCCCGCCGTCAGCACCGGCGCGACCAGCAGGTCCCGCCCGAACAGGTACGCGTCGTCGACGCCCCAGCTCGCCCGGTCCCCGGGGAACTCCAGGAACAGCGGGCGCATCGGCGGGAGCCCCTCCTCGTGGGCCTCGCGCATGACCTCCAGGACGTACGGCCGCAGCCGCTCGCGCAGCCGCACGTACTCGGCCATGATCGTGCCCGCCGTATCCCCGTACGACCACACCTCGTTGGGCCCGCCGGTCATGCCGGGGCCCAGCGGCATCCCCGGGTCGCGGAACCCGTGCAGCCGCATCAGCGGCGAGAAGGCGCCGAACTGGAACCAGCGGACCATGACTTCGCGGTACGCCGGGTCGTCCGGGTCGCCGCCGTGGAAGCCGCCGATGTCCGTGTTCCACCAAGGAATGCCGGAGAGCGCGGTGTTGAGCCCGGCGGCGATCTGGCGGCGCAGGGTCGGGAAGTCGGTGCCGATGTCGCCGGACCACAGCGCGGCCCCGTACCGCTGACTGCCCGCCCACGCCGAGCGGTTGAGGGTGAGGACCTCCTCGCCCTCCGCGCCGAGCCCCTCCGCGAACGCCCGCGCGTTCTCCAGCGGGTACAGGTTGCCGACCTCAAGTCCCGGCCCCGCCCAGTAGCGCAGGTTCTCCGCGAACCCCGGCTTCAGCTCCGGCTCGCAGGCGTCCAGCCAGAACGCCGTGATCCCGTACGGGGCAAGGTAGTTGTCGCGGATCCGCGACCACACGAAGTCCCGCGCCTCGGGGTTCGTCGCGTCGTAGAAGGCGACCTGTACGGTCGAGGCGACGCCCTTGTCCGGCCAGTCCGCGTGCGCCATCGGACCGTACTGCGTGCCGATGAAGTAGCCGCGCTGCTCCATGAGCTGGTGGTTCTCGGAGAGCGGCGACACCGACGGCCACACGCTCACCACCAACTTGGTTCCCATCTCGGCGAGTTCACGCACCATCCCGGCCGGGTCCGGCCACTCGGCGGGGTCGAACTTCCACTCGCCGAGGTGCGTCCAGTGGAAGAAGTCGCACACGATCGCCGCCAGCGGCAGCCCCCGGCGCTTGTACTCCCGTGCCACAGCCATGAGTTCGTCCTGCGTGCGGTACCGCAGCTTGCACTGCCAGAACCCCGCCGCCCACTGCGGCAGCATCGGCGTACGGCCGGTCACCGCGCTGTAGCGGCGCTGGCCGTCGGCCGGAGAGCCCGCGGTGATCCAGTAGTCGATCTGCCGCGCCGAGTCCGCGACCCACCGCGTCCCGTTGTGCGCCAGCTCCACGCGCCCGACGGCCGGGTTGTTCCACAGCAGCGTGTAGCCCCGACTCGACGTCAGCACCGGGATGTTGACCTCGGCGTTGCGCTGCACCAGATCGAGGACCAGCCCCTTCTGGTCGAACTTCCCGTGCTGGTGCTGCCCGAGCCCGTACAGCTTCTCGTCCTCGTAGGCGGCGAACCGCTGCTCCAGCCGGTGGTAGCCGTTCCCCACGGCCGTGTAGAGGCGCGACCCCGGCCACCAGAAGTGCGCGCGCTCCTCGGCGAGGATCTCCTCCCCGGAGTCCGTCGACAGGAAGCGGACCAGGCCCTCGGCGCTCACCTCGACCGTCAGCGCGCCGACCGTCAACAGGCCCACGCCCTCAGCGAGTTTGACGACCGACTCGGTCGCCGGGGGAGTGTCGAGCAGCGCGCCCGGCAGCTCGGGCAGGACCGGCCCGCCGAGCCGGGACCGCACCCGGACCGCGTCCGGCCCCCACGGCTCGATACGGACGGTCTCCTGGCGCCCGCTCCACTCCAGCGCGCCGCCCCGCTCACGGAACGTCCCGACGGTGGGGGAGGACTGGGCCAGACTGACCTTGGGCTGAGACAGTTCTTCGGCGGACAGAGTCATGAGGCGTGCTCCTGAGGGGAAGCGTGCGGACCTGAAGGCACCCCGAAGGGCGCTGAAGACACCCCGAAGGGCGCCGCGAGGCACCCCGGAACCCTCAGGGCACCCCGACAACGCCCTTCACCAACAGGGCGCCGTACGAAGAGAAGTGACCGTCTGTCAGATGCCGCCCGGGCCCGTGCTCGCCCGGACCGTCAACTCGGGGGAGATCAGCGCCACTTCGGCACCGCCCCGCCCCTCCAGCTTCGCGACGAGCTGCTCCATCGCCCGTCGCCCCATCTCGGCCGCCGGGATCGCCACCGACGTCAGCCTGACCGGCGCCTGCGTCGCCACCTGGTCCGGGCAGATCGCGACCACCGACACGTCCTCCGGCACCGCCCGCCCCTGCTGGCGCAGCAGCGAGAGCAGCGGTTCCACCGCGGACTCGTTCTGCACGACGAACCCCGTGGTCGCCGGGCGCTCGTCGAAGACCCGGGCCAGCGTCGCGGCCAGCGCGTCGTACCCGCCCTCGCACGGCCGGTGCAGCGCGCGCACCCCCAACTCCCTTGCCCGCGACCGCAGTCCGTCCAGCGTGCGGACCGCGAACCCGGTGTGCCGCTCGTACACCCCCGGCGCCTCGCCGATCACGGCGACGTCCCGGTGGCCGAGGTCCGCGAGGTGCTCGACGCACAGCGCGCCCGTCGCGCTCCAGTCGAGGTCGACGCAGGTCAGTCCCGAGGTGTCGGCGGGGAGGCCGATCAGCACCGAGGGGCGGTCGGTCGAGCGCAGCAACGGCAGCCGCTCGTCGTCGAGTTCGACGTCCATCAGGATCATCCCGTCGGCCAGCCCGCTGCCCGTCACCCTGCGTACCGCGTCCGGCCCCTCCTGGCCGGTCAGCAGCAGGATGTCGTAGCCGTAGCCGCGCGCGGCCGTCGCCACCGCGATGGAGATCTCCATCATCACCGGCATGTACATGTCGGTGCGGAGCGGAATCATCAGCGCGATGATGTTCGAGCGGCTGCTCGCGAGCGCGCGCGCACCCGCGTTCGGGTGGTACCCCAACTCCCGGATGCTCTGCTCGACGCGCTGCCGTGTGGTCGTGGAGATGGACCGCTTGCCACTGAGGACATAGCTCACCGTGCTCGCCGAGACTCCGGCGTGCTGGGCGACCTCGGCGAGGGTGACCATCCAGCTCTCCAAGCTTTGTGAAGCGCTTCGACAGTGCGCGTTGCGAACAGGGTGGGTGAGTGGGTGGTTCGACAGTAGCTTCAGTGAGGGATGGGTGTCCATAGGTTGTCGAAGCGCTTCGATAATCACTCCGGAACAGGGCGAACGGGTGCGCGAGGGCTGGTCCAAGCCGCCGTAATCGGGTAAACGATCCAGTAGAACCGATCGGTAACCAGACGTCCCGAACACCCGATCCGCGGCGAGGTGATCCTCATGTCCGCACCACACGCAGAGCCGTCCGGAGCGCAGGGCGAGCCGTCCGTCCCCGGCCCCTCCGTCTCCGAGCGCGAGGCCCGGCAGGTCGCCGAGGCGGCCCGCGAGCAGGACTGGCGCAAACCCAGTTTCGCCAAGGAACTGTTCCTCGGCCGCTTCCGGCTCGACCTGATCCACCCGCACCCCGTCCCGCCCGACGCCGACGTCCGCCGCGGCGAGGAGTTCCTCGCCGCGCTGCGCGACTTCTGCGAGACCAAGGTCGACTCCGCCCGCATCGAGCGCGAGGCGCGCATCCCCGACGAGACGGTCAACGGGCTCAAGGACCTCGGCGCGCTCGGCATGAAGATCGATACGAAGTACGGCGGCCTCGGACTCACCCAGGTCTACTACAACAAGGCCCTGGCGCTGGTCGGTTCGGCGAACCCGGCGCTCGGCGCGCTGCTGTCCGCGCACCAGTCGATCGGGGTGCCGCAGCCGCTGAAGATCTTCGGTACGCAGGAGCAGAAGGACGCGTTCCTGCCGCGCTGCGCCACGACGGCCATCAGCGCGTTCCTGCTCACCGAGCCGGACGTCGGGTCCGATCCCGCGCGGCTCGCGACGACCGCCGTGCCGGACGGGGACGCGTACGTCCTCGACGGCGTCAAGCTGTGGACCACCAACGGGGTCGTCGCCGATCTGCTGGTCGTCATGGCCCGGGTTCCGGTGTCCGAGGGGCACAAGGGCGGGATCACCGCGTTCGTCGTCGAGGCCGACTCCGAGGGGATCACCGTCGAGAACCGCAACGTGTTCATGGGGCTGCGCGGGATCGAGAACGGGGTCACCCGGTTCCACCAGGTGCGGGTGCCCGCCGGCAACCGCATCGGGCCCGAGGGGGCCGGGCTGAAGATCGCGCTCACCACCCTCAACACCGGGCGGCTGTCGCTGCCCGCGATGTGTGTCGGGGCCGGGAAGTGGGCGCTGAAGATCGCCCGCGAGTGGTCCGGCGTCCGTGAGCAGTGGGGAAAACCCGTCGCGTCGCACGAAGCGGTCGGGGCGAAGATCAGCTTCATCGCCGCGACGACCTTCGCGCTGGAGGCCGTTGTCGATCTCTCCTCGCAGATGGCCGACGAGGACCGCAACGACATCCGCATCGAGGCGGCCCTCGCGAAGCTGTACGGCTCCGAGATGGGGTGCCTCATCGCCGACGAGCTGGTGCAGATCCGGGGCGGGCGGGGGTTCGAGACCGCCGAGTCGCTCAAGGCGCGGGGTGAACGGGCCGTCCCCGCCGAGCAGTTGGTCCGCGACCTGCGCATCAACCGCATCTTCGAAGGCTCCACCGAGATCATGCACCTCCTCATCGCCCGCGAGGCGGTCGACGCGCACCTCTCCGTCGCCGGGGACCTCATCGATCCCGACAAGTCCCTCGGGGAGAAGGCGCGCGCGGGTGTGGGGGCCGGTTCCTTCTACGCCCGCTGGCTCCCGAAGCTCGTCGTCGGTGCCGGACAACTCCCCACGTCCTACGACGACTTCAAGAACGGCGTGGACCTCTCGGGGCATCTTCGGTACGTCGAGCGCCACTCCCGCAAGCTCGCGCGGTCCACGTTCTACGCGATGTCCCGGTGGCAGGGGCGGCTGGAGACGAAGCAGGGGTTTCTCGGCCGGGTCGTGGACATCGGGGCGGAGTTGTTCGCGATGAGTGCGGCGTGCGTCCGGGCGGAGCATCTCCGTGCCCAGGGCCAACACGGGCGCGAGGCTTACCAGTTGGCCGACGCGTTCTGCCAACAGGCCAGGGTTCGGGTGGACGAGTTGTTCGGGCGCCTGTGGTCCAACACGGACGACGTGGACCGGAAGGTGGTCAAGGGGGTGCTCGGGGGAGCGTACGAGTGGCTGGAGACCGGCATCGTCGATCCCTCGGGGGAGGGGCCCTGGATCGCCGACGCATCGCCGGGGGCATCTACGAAGGAGAACGTGCACCGGCCGATTCGGTGAAAAGACGGGTGGTAGGGCGAGTGCGGGTCCGTCGTGGCTGGTCGCGCAGTTCCCCGCGCCCCTAAGGCGGCGCTGCCGCGCCGATAAAGACTGCGGCTCGTCGTACTCGCCCTACCCCTCAAGACCTCAGCACCACTTGTGGTCCTTCGTCTTCTTCGTCCATGTGCACGTGTCCACCTTCGCCCCCGTCGCGCGGGTCAAGGTCGCCGTGTCGCCGTCGTTGTTCCAGACGTATGCCCTGCGGTTCTGGAACTTGTCGGCCGTGGTGTCCTTGCCGGTGCCGGTGTGGATCTTCATCGTCTTGCCGGCGGCTATGGAGACGTTCTTGAAGACGTACTTGTGGTTCGAGGCGTCCTTCAGGATCCAGCCCTTGAGGTTCACCGGCTTCTTGCCGGTGTTCTTGAGCTGGACCCACTCCGCGTTGAGGCTCGCGGTGCTGCGGGTGTCCTTGCCCGGGCTGTCGAACCAGATGTGGTACAGCTCGACGCCGCCGGTGGCGGAGTGGGCCGGGGTGGAGAGCGCCGTGCCGAAGAGCAGGGCGGTGCCGCCGAGGGCAGCACAGAGTCGGGTGACACGCATGTGAGAGATCCCCCCTGGATGTCGTATGCGGGACCAGTCCTATCACGGGATCTTCACCAGAAACTCATAAACGGTTATATGAACCACCTCTCACGCGGGCCCCGGCCCACCCCTTGGCGACACCCTGTCCACCCCCACAGCCCATGCGGCGACAATGGGGGAATGACCGACAGTCCAGCCCCTCTCGCCGACCCCCACCTGGTCTTCGCCCCCGTCGCGGGCGACGCCCCCAAGGACGTGGTGATCCTCGGCTCCACCGGCTCGATCGGCACGCAGGCCATCGACCTCGTCCTGCGCAACCCGGACCGCTTCAGGGTCACCGCCCTGTCCGCGCACGGCGCACGCGTCGCCCTGCTCGCCGAGCAGGCGCACCGGCTGCGGGTGCGGACCGTCGCGGTCGCCCGCGAGGACGCCGTACCGGCGCTGCGCGAGGCCCTCGCGGCCGAGTACGGCACCGGCGAGCCGCTCCCGGAGATCCTCGCGGGGCCGGACGCGGCCACGCAGGTCGCCGCCTCCGACTGCCACACCGTCCTGAACGGCATCACCGGCGCCATCGGCCTCGCCCCGACGCTGGCCGCCCTGGAGGCGGGCCGCACCCTCGCGCTCGCCAACAAGGAGTCGCTGATCGTCGGCGGCCCCCTGGTGAAGGCGCTGGCGCAACCCGGTCAGATCATCCCCGTCGACTCCGAGCACGCGGCCCTCTTCCAGGCGCTCGCCTCCGGCACCCGCGCGGACGTCCGCAAGCTCGTCGTCACCGCGTCCGGCGGTCCCTTCCGGGGCCGTACGAAGGACCAGCTCGCGGACGTCACGGTCGAGGAGGCGCTCGCGCACCCCACCTGGGCGATGGGCCCGGTCATCACGATCAACTCGGCGACCCTGGTCAACAAAGGGCTGGAAGTCATCGAGGCGCACCTCCTCTACGACATTCCCTTCGACCGCATTGAGGTGGTCGTGCATCCCCAGTCGTATGTCCACTCGATGGTTGAGTTCACGGACGGATCGACGATGGCCCAGGCGACGCCCCCCGACATGCGCGGGCCGATCGCCATCGGGCTCGGCTGGCCGCACCGCGTCCCCGACGCGGCGCCCACTTTCGACTGGAGCAAGGCTTCCACCTGGGAGTTCTTCCCCCTGGACAACGAGGCGTTCCCCTCGGTGAACCTCGCCCGGCACGTCGGCGAGCTCGCGGGAACGGCTCCGGCGGTGTTCAATGCCGCCAACGAGGAGAGCGTGGAGGCGTTCCGTCGGGGCGCGCTGCCGTTCAACGGGATCATGGAGACCGTCACGCGTGTGGTGGAAGAGCACGTGGTGAAAGAGCACGCGGTGAAAGAACACAGCGTGTCGGGAACTTCGCTCAGCGTGTCGGACGTCCTCGAAGCAGATGCCTGGGCACGAGCCCGGGCCCGGGAACTGACGGCGACCGCGGAGGCGCGCGCATGACCGCTCTGATGATGATCCTCGGCATAGTCGTCTTCGTGCTCGGGCTGCTGTTCTCGATCGCGTGGCACGAGCTGGGGCACTTCACGTTCGCCAAGCTCTTCGGCATCCGGGTGCCGCAGTTCATGGTCGGCTTCGGGCCGACCGTCTTCTCCCGCAAGAAGGGCGAGACCGAGTACGGCGTCAAGGCCATCCCCATGGGCGGCTACATCCGCATGATCGGGATGTTCCCGCCGGGCGAGGACGGCCGGATCTCCACGCGGTCCACGTCCCCGTGGCGCACGATGATCGAGGACGCGCGCTCCGCCTCCATGGAGGAGATCCAGCCGGGCGACGAGACGCGGATGATGTACACGCGCAAGCCCTGGAAGCGCGTCATCATCATGGCCGCCGGACCCGTACAGAACCTGATCCTCGCGGCGATCCTCTTCCTCACCGTCCTCATGGGCTTCGGGATCTCCCAGCAGACCACCACGGTCAGCTCGGTCTCCCAGTGCGTCATCAACCAGAACGAGAACCGCGACACGTGCAGGACCGGCGACCCCGCGTCCCCGGCCGCCGCCGCGGGGCTCAAGGCCGGTGACAAGATCGTCTCCTTCGACGGCGTGCGGACCGAGAAGTGGGACTCCCTCTCCGACCTCATCCGCGCCAGCGCCGACAAGACCGTCCCGATCGTCGTCCAGCGCGACGGCAAGGACGTCACCCTCCGGGCGAAGATCGCCGAGAACCAGGTCGCCAAGAAGGACTCCAGCGGGCAGATCGTCCAGGGGCAGTACGTCAAGGCCGGGTTCCTCGGCTTCAGCGCCGCCACCGGCATCGTCCAGCAGGACTTCGGCGACTCCGTCACCTGGATGACCGACCGCGTCGGCGAGGCCGCCGACTCCATCGTCGCCCTGCCCGGCAAGATCCCCGCGCTGTGGGACGCCGCGTTCGACGGGGGCAAGCGTGAGGCCGACTCCCCGATGGGCGTCGTCGGCGCGGCTCGGGTCGGCGGCGAGATCTTCACCCTCGACATCCCGCCGTCCCAGCAGCTCGCCATGGCGCTCATGCTGGTCGCAGGGTTCAACCTCTCCCTGTTCCTCTTCAACATGCTCCCGCTGCTGCCGCTCGACGGCGGGCACATCGCGGGCGCGCTGTGGGAGTCG
This sequence comes from Streptomyces saintjeani, assembly GCF_055409605.1. Lineage (NCBI taxonomy): Bacteria > Bacillati > Actinomycetota > Actinomycetes > Kitasatosporales > Streptomycetaceae > Streptomyces > Streptomyces saintjeani. The sequence goes on from NZ_CP189624.1 coordinate 6,892,772, forward strand.
CTGCGCAGGAACCTCGCGCGCGTCCTGCGCAGGCCCGACCCCGGCCCGTTCGACGTGGCGAAGCTCATGCCGCTCGCCTACGTCGTCGCCGGGGTGTTCATCTGCTTCACGATCCTCGTCCTCATCGCGGACGTGGTGAACCCGGTGAAAATCTCGTAGCCATCCAGCGTTCACGACGGCCGGGCACCCTAGGTGTCCGGCCGTCGTCCGTCCAGCGGGTTTGACAAGGAAAATGTGCCCGGTGGGGGTCTCGTGTCGTAACCTCGGACCCCGGTGGCCCGCGCGCTCACGGGACCGGTCTTGATCCACGACATGGGGTTGCACAGCAGATGACTGCGATTTCTCTCGGCATGCCGTCCGTTCCGACCAAGGTCGCCGAGCGGCGCAAGAGCAGGCAGATCCAGGTCGGGTCGGTCGCGGTGGGCGGGGACGCACCGGTGTCCGTGCAGTCGATGACCACGACGCGTACGTCCGACATCGGGGCCACGCTTCAGCAGATCGCCGAGCTCACCGCGTCCGGGTGCCAGATCGTGCGGGTCGCCTGTCCTACGCAGGACGACGCGGACGCGCTCGCCACCATCGCGCGGAAATCGCAGATTCCCGTCATCGCCGACATCCACTTCCAGCCCAAGTACGTCTTCGCGGCGATCGAGGCGGGGTGCGCCGCCGTGCGCGTCAACCCCGGCAACATCAAGCAGTTCGACGACAAGGTGCGGGAGATCGCCAAGGCCGCGAACGATCACGGGACGCCCATCCGGATCGGCGTCAACGCCGGGTCCCTCGACCGGCGGCTGCTCCAGAAGTACGGCAAGGCCACGCCCGAGGCGCTCGTCGAGTCCGCTCTGTGGGAGGCGTCGCTGTTCGAGGAGCACGACTTCCGGGACATCAAGATCTCCGTCAAGCACAACGATCCCGTCGTGATGATCGAGGCGTACCGGCAGCTTGCCGCGCAGTGCGAGTACCCGTTGCACCTCGGGGTCACCGAGGCGGGGCCCGCCTTCCAGGGCACGATCAAGTCCGCCGTCGCCTTCGGCGCGCTTCTGTCCCAGGGCATCGGGGACACCATCCGCGTCTCCCTCTCCGCGCCTCCCGTCGAGGAGGTCAAGGTCGGGAACCAGATCCTGGAGTCCCTCAACCTCAAGCAGCGTGGCCTGGAGATCGTGTCCTGTCCGTCCTGTGGGCGCGCGCAGGTGGACGTCTACAAGCTGGCCGAGGAAGTCACCGCGGGTCTCACCGGTATGGATGTCCCCCTCCGGGTGGCGGTCATGGGCTGCGTGGTGAACGGCCCCGGCGAGGCGCGTGAAGCTGACCTGGGTGTTGCGTCCGGCAACGGCAAGGGGCAGATCTTCGTCAAGGGCGAGGTCATCAAGACGGTCCCGGAGTCGAAGATCGTGGAGACGCTGATCGAAGAGGCGATGAAGCTGGCGGAGCAGATGCAGGAGGAAGGCATCGCCTCCGGCGAACCGTCGGTCTCGGTAGCAGGCTAATTTCTTTCGCCCCCGCCGCCCCTACCCGTCCCATCCTCAAGGGGCTCCGCCTCTTGGACCCCGATGGGGTGGGTGGGCGGGTGCGGGTCCGATGTGGCTGGTCGCGCAGTTCCCCGCGCCCCCGAAAGAAGTGGGTGGTTCTGCCCGTGTGGCGGTAGCCGCATACCAGAGAGCCTTCCGGGAGCTGAGTTTCACGGCCGTGGAGAACCTCGTCGTGGCTCACATCGGCACAGGTCCACGCATCACGCCGCCCCGCCGCAACCCCTTTAGGGGCGCGGGGCTGTATCAATATGCGGCTCCGCCGCGTGGGCGCGCCCAGCCCCCCACGACCCGCACCCGCCGACCGACCCACAGCGGCACCCCCTTCCGCGCCCCGCCCTCGAATCCGCACCACCCCCAAGCCCGTCCGGCGTTCGAGGACAAAGCGGGGGCGGTCGGTCCGGGCGGCATTCGCGAGCCCGGCGACAACAGGGACCGGCCCAGCCCCCGGCAGGGAGAGGCGCGGGCAAGCTTCCGCAGGTACAGTGCGGGAAATCAAGAACCCCACCGTGAGGCCCCACCCCGTGCTGACCCACACCACCTCCCGGGTCCTCGAACCGAGCGACCTGAACGCGGCTCTCGCCATCCTCGGCAAGGAGCCGGTCGCGAACGCGTTCGTGACGTCGCGGGTGCAGGTCGCCGGACTGGACCCATGGCGGCTGGGCGGCGAGATGTGGGGCTGGTACGAGGCGGGGATGCTGACGTCCCTGTGCTACGCGGGCGCGAACCTCGTACCGATCTGCGCCACCCCCCGAGCCGTACGGGCCTTCGCGGACCGGGCGAGAAGGAGCGGCCGGCGCTGCTCGTCGATCGTCGGACCGGCGGAGCCCACCGCGGACCTGTGGCGCCTGCTCGAACCCCACTGGGGCCCGGCGAGGGACGTCAGACCCCAGCAACCCCTGATGGTCACGGACCGCATGCCGACGGACATCACCCCCGACCCGTACGTCCGCCGCATCCGCAAGGACGAGATGGAAACGATCCTGCCGGCCTGCGTGGCGATGTTCACGGAGGAGGTCGGCGTCTCCCCGCTGGCGGGCGACGGCGGCCTCCTCTACCAGGCGAGGGTCGCCGAACTCGTCGGCACGGGCCGCTCCTTCGCGCGGCTCGACGACCGGGGCCGGGTCATGTTCAAGGCGGAGATCGGCGCCGCGACGAGGGAGGCGTGCCAGATCCAGGGCGTCTGGGTGGCCCCCGAGTACCGGGGCCTCGGCATCGCCGCCCCCGGCATGGCCGCGGTCCTGCGCTACGCCCTCGCGGACGTGGCCCCGGTGGTGAGCCTGTACGTCAACGACTTCAACACGCCCGCGAGAAGGACGTACCGAAGGGTCGGCTTCCAGGAGGTCGGCGCGTTCATGAGCGTGCTGTTCTGAAACCCCGCGAGACAACCCCGTACGGAGAACCCGCACCCCACCCCCACCAGGAACCCCCCTGTAGGCTCCCCGCATGGACCTGGTGATCGGCCCCCTGGACCTCTCCGCCCGCGTGGACGAGGCACTGTCGGTCCAGGCGATCGCATTCGGCCTGGCCCCCGACGAAGTGGCGGTCAGACGGCAGATCGTCCTGCGCCACATGACGAACCCGGGCGCCCGCGCCCTCGGCGTCACCACGTCCGAAGGCCGCCTCGCGGGGTTCGTGTACGGGATGCCGAACGACCGCGCGCACTGGTGGTCCACGGTCGTCGAGCCGTACCTGAGGGCGCTCGGCAACACGCACTGGCTGGACGACTCGTTCGTGATCACGGAACTGCACGTGCACCCGGCGTACCAGAACCGGGGCGCGGGCCGGGCCCTGATCACGGCGATCACCGACGGTGTGCCGCACCCCCGCTCGATCCTCTCGGCGATCGACACGGACAGCCCCGCGAGGGCCCTGTACCGCTCGCTCGGCTACCAGGACCTGGCCCGCAGGGTCCTCTTCCCGAGCGCCCCGCGCCCGTACGCGGTGATGGGCGCCCCCCTGCCCCTCCTGCGGCGGACGGATTTCCGACCAGCCAGGGCCGACGGCTAATCTCCTAGCCATCACCTTTATCCGGCAGGAGTACGAGACACCATGGCGAACGCACCGGTCCAGCGCATGTCCCAGCTGATGGCGAAAACACTGCGCGACGACCCGGCCGACGCCGAGGTCCTCAGCCACAAGCTCCTGGTCCGCGCGGGCTACGTACGCCGTACGGCCGCCGGCATCTGGTCCTGGCTGCCGCTCGGCAAGAAGGTCCTGGCGAACGTCGAGCGCATCGTCCGCGAGGAGATGGACGCGATCGGCGCCCAGGAAGTCCTGCTGCCGGCGCTGCTGCCCCGGGAACCCTACGAGGCGACGGGCCGTTGGGAGGAGTACGGGGCGGAGCTGTTCCGCCTCCAGGACCGCAAGGGCGGCGACTACCTCCTCGGCCCGACCCACGAGGAGATCTTCACCCTGCTGGTGAAGGACCAGGCGTCGTCGTACAAGGACCTGCCCGTCATCCTCTACCAGATCCAGCACAAGTACCGTGACGAGGCCCGCCCCCGGGCCGGCATCCTGCGCGGGCGCGAGTTCCTGATGAAGGACTCGTACTCGTTCGACACGGAGGACGAGGGCCTGGCGCACTCGTACGCCCTGCACCGCGCCGCCTACCAGAAGGTGTTCGCGCGGCTCGGCCTCGACTACCGCATCTGCGCGGCGACCGCCGGCGCGATGGGCGGCTCGAAGTCGGAGGAGTTCCTGGCCCCCGCCGAGGCCGGCGAGGACACCTTCGCGGACTGCCCGAACTGCGACTTCGCGGCGAACACGGAGGCGGTGAACTTCGCCCTCGTCCCGCAGGAGGCCACCGCCCCCGCGCTGGAGGAGATCCCCACCCCCGACACCCCGACGATCGAGACCCTGGCCGCCGCCCTCGGCGTCCCCGCCTCCGCGACGCTGAAGAACCTGCTGGTCAAGGTGGACGGCGAGATCGTCGCCGTCGGCGTCCCCGGTGACCGCGAGGTCGACCTCGGCAAGGTCGAGGCCCACTTCGCGCCCGCCACGGTCGAACTGGTCACCGCCGAGGACTTCACCGGCCGCCCCGACCTCGTGCGCGGGTACGTCGGTCCGCAGGGCCGCCAGGAGAAGCTCACCTACATCGCGGACCCGCGCATCGCCCCCGGCACCGCCTGGATCACCGGCGCCAACAAGGACCAGACGCACGCGAAGAACGTCGTCGCGGGCCGTGACTTCGAGGTCGACGCGTACGTCGACGTCGTGGTCGTCCAGGAGGGCGACCCCTGCCCCGCCTGCGGCACCGGCCTCAAGCTGGACCGCGCCATCGAGATCGGCCACATCTTCCAGCTCGGCCGCAAGTACGCCGACGCCCTCAAGCTCGACGTCCTCGGCCAGCACGGCAAGCCGGTCCGCGTCACGATGGGCTCGTACGGCATCGGCGTCTCCCGCGCCGTCGCCGCGCTCGCGGAGCAGACCGCCGACGACAAGGGCCTGTGCTGGCCCGCCGAGGTCGCCCCGGCCGACGTCCACGTGGTCGCCGCGGGCAAGGCCCTCCAGACCGAACTGGCCCTGGAAGTCTCCGAGAAGCTCCGTGACGCCGGTCTCCGCGTCCTCGTCGACGACCGCGCGGGCGTCTCGCCGGGCGTCAAGTTCACCGACTCCGAGCTGATGGGGGTGCCGAAGATCCTGGTCGCGGGCCGCCGCGCCGCCGAGGGCGTCCTGGAGCTGAAGGACCGCAGGACGGGTGAGCGCGAGGAGCTGACGGTGGACGAGGCGATCGCCCGCCTGACCGTCTGAGGAAACGCCCCGGGAACCTCACCGGGTTCTCTCGGACCGTTCCCCGGCCGTGGTGTGTGACAGAACGTCACCACGGAGGGGAACGGTCAGAGCCACCCGGCGAATTCCAGCAGCAACTCCGCATCCGCCGTCCGTCCCACCCGCATGGCCCGGACCCCGGACTCCACCGCCCGGAACAGCACCCACCCCCGCAACCTCTCCTGATCCACCTCCAGCGCCTCGGCCAGCTTCTTCACCCGCCGCCGGGCAACCGAGGCCCCCGAAGGCGACCCCACCAGATCCTCCACGCGGTCCCGGACCAGCCGCGCCAGATCGAACGCGCACTCACCCACCACCGGATCGGGCCCCACGGCCAGCCAGGGCGACCGCTCACCCGCGAGCACCTTGCTCTGCCGGAACGTCCCGTGCAGCAACCGCACCTCGGACTCCGACCCCACCAACTCCTCCCGCACCCCGAGCGCCGCATCCACCAGGGACCCCACGAGCGCGTCCCCCCGCCCGGCGAACCGCATCGCCTCGACCTGTCGCCCCGTCCGCTCGGCGACGGTCTCGAAGGCGAACCCCTCCGGCGGCTCGACCCACAACCGCCGAAGAGCCCCCGCCGCTTCGAGCGTCGCCTTCGCCTCCGGCAGGGTCCGCACGGAGACGTCGGTCCGCAACCGCTCCAGCAGCAGCACCCCGTCCCCACCGCCCAGCACCTGTACGGCCCCGAGCCCGCCCCAGTGCTCCAGCGCGGCCAGCTCCGCGGCGGGCCGGAACCGTTCGGGAGCGACCTTCAGCACAGCGGGACCACCGTCGGCGAGCCGCACGAGGACGACGAGGCTGCTCCGCCCCCCGGGCACCTGCACCCGCTCGACACCCACCCCGCACGCGGAAACGGCCCGCTCGACGAGGGAGGGCAACCCCTCCAGCCAGGCGGCAGCACCCGGCACGCTCTCGGAGAGCGCCCGGACCAACCGCTGAGGCGGCTCGATGTGCGGCATGCGTGAGGTGTTCCCTTCTGGCTGCTGACATTCCCGATGGACCGAGACCCGGGCTCACCCCGAGGGCGTCACCCCCGCAGAAGCACCGGAATCCGCCGAAGTACCAGGTTCCGCCGAAGCGCCGGAATCCGCAGAAGCCCCCGCCCCCGCCCCACCCCGCTCCGCGAGCCCAGGGAAGGCTACGCTCCCCCCGCCCCACCGCACCGCCCGCACCGACGCCTCCCGCAGCGCCCCGGCCGCGTCCCCCCGCCGCGCCCCGGAGGTGGCCCGCACGAGGTCGGAGTACACCCCGGCGATCCGCTCCTCCAACTGCGCGGCGAGCCGTACGGCGGCGGCGGACCCGTCGACGGGGAACGGCAACGCGTACCCGGCGTTCGCGGCGACCGGCTCGGCACCGAGGTCCCGTACGGCCCGCGCGAGCGCGTCACGCCGGGCCCGGTGGGCGTCCCACGCGACGCGAGCCTCACCCCGCCGCGCCTCTCCGATCTGGCCCCCGACAACCCCGTACCCGTACACAGCCGCATGCTCGGCGGCCAACGCGGCCTGGAGGGCGTCCAGTTCGGCGCTCATCGGGCTCCCTCCGCCAGTACGTACGCGTGCACGGCCCCGGCAGCCGCCACGGACGCGAGCAGCCGCGCCAGCTCCCCGGGCACGGTCAGTAGCTCGGCCGCCCGCCGATCGGCCAACGCCCGCTCGGCGGCGGCGAGTTGGGTGAGGGCGGACTTGTCGTCGACGGGAGGCGCGGGCGAGACACCCCCAGAGGCACCCCCAGAAGCACTCCCGGAGACACCCTCAGAGGGAGCCCCGGATGGAGTCCCGGACGCCGACGCGGAAGGAGACGCCGACGCGGTCCCCCCGAACGCCCCCGCATGCCGCACGACCTCCCCCCGCAACGGCGCGAGCAACCCCGTGAGCCCCGGCCGCACCGCGAGCACCGCGTCGTACTGCCTCACGAGCCCCTGACTGTCCTGGACGGCCCGGGCCCGCACCCGCTGGGACACGGAGGGCGCCCCGGAGGCGGTCTCCTCGGCGGAGGGCCCGGAGGAGGAGCAGCCGGCGGCACCGAACACGGCCGCGGTGGCAAGTAGGGTTCTTCGGCGCGACGGGGAGTACGACACGTCAGACGTCCTCGGCAGACTCGTACGGCAGGGAAAGGGAGAGAAGACAGCAGGTGATCACGGTACCCGCGCTCAGGCGTCCGGCCCCACTGCCGCGGGCACGCGTGGACGGCAACACCCTCCGCGACCGGATACCCTTTGACCAGACACGCGACCATCCCACAACAGCACACGCGGCCGAGGAGTCACCCGGATGAGCACCACCCAGAGCGAGGGGCTGCGAGAGCTCCTGGAGCCGCTCGTCGCCGCGCAGGGGCTCGACCTCGAAGAGATCGCGGTGGAGACCGTGGGCCGCAAGAGAGTGCTGAGGGTGGTCGTGGACTCGGACTCCGGCGCCGATCTGGACGCCGTCGCCGACATCAGCCGCGCGCTCTCGGCGAAGCTCGACGAGACCAACGCGATGGGCGACGCGGCGTACGACCTGGAGGTCGGCACCCCCGGCGCGGAGCGGCTGCTGAAGGAGCACCGGCACTACGTGCGCGCGCTGGAGCGCCTGGTCCGCTTCCAGCTCACCGAGGGCGGCGAGGTCACCGCCCGCATCCTCGCCGTGGACGAGGAGGGCCTCGATCTGGAGGTGCCCGGCGTGAAGGGCCGCAAGGCCACCGCCCGCAGGCTCGCCTTCACCGAGATCGACAAGGCCCGCGTCCAGGTCGAGTTCAACCGTAAAGACAAAGCCGTAGACGTAGACGACGTAGAAGACGACGTGAAGGAAGAGGAGGCGTAGCCGTGGACATCGACATGAGTGCCCTGCGGGGTCTGGTACGGGAGAAGGAGATCTCCTTCGACCTGCTGGTCGAGGCGATCGAGTCGGCCCTCCTCATCGCCTACCACCGCACCGAGGGAAGCCGCCGCCGCGCGCGCGTGAAGCTCGACCGGGAGACCGGGCATGTGACCGTGTGGGCGAAGGAGGACCCGGACGATCTGGAGGAGGGGCAGGAGCCGCGCGAGTTCGACGACACCCCGTCGGACTTCGGCCGGATCGCCGCCTCCACCGCGAAGCAGGTGATCCTCCAGCGCCTGCGGGACGCGGAGGACGACGCGACGCTCGGCGAGTACGCCGGCCGCGAGGGCGACATCGTCACCGGTGTCGTCCAGCAGGGCCGCGACCCGAAGAACGTGCTGGTGGACATCGGCAAGATGGAGGCCATGCTCCCGGTGCAGGAGCAGGTCCCCGGCGAGGTGTACGCGCACGGCCTGCGCCTGCGCTCGTACGTCGTCCGGGTCGCCAAGGGCGTACGCGGCCCCTCGGTCACCCTCTCCCGTACGCACCCCAACCTGGTGAAGAAGCTGTTCGCCCTGGAGGTCCCGGAGATCGCCGACGGCTCGGTCGAGATCGCCGCGATCGCCCGCGAGGCCGGCCACCGCACCAAGATCGCCGTACGCTCCACCCGCAGCGGCCTGAACGCCAAGGGCGCCTGCATCGGCCCGATGGGCGGCCGGGTGCGCAACGTCATGGGTGAGCTGAACGGCGAGAAGATCGACATCGTCGACTGGTCGGACGACCCGGCCGAGATGGTCGCCAACGCCCTGTCACCCGCACGGGTGTCGAAGGTGGAGGTCGTCGACCTCGGCGCCCGCTCCGCGCGGGTGACCGTGCCGGACTACCAGTTGTCGCTCGCGATCGGCAAGGAGGGCCAGAACGCCCGCCTCGCCGCCCGGCTGACCGGCTGGCGCATCGACATCCGGCCGGACACCGAGCAGCAGGAGCCCGGGGCCGGGGAGTAGCGGGGAATAGATCACGCCGGTCAACGGCTGGATCACGTCAGTTATATCGCGGCACGTGTTCGACCCCTGACCCAAAGGGGTGAGGCCGCCGCGGGGAGGTAGACTTAACAGTGTCTGGCCGGACGCACGCCCGATCATGCCCTGAACGCACCTGTGTGGGGTGCCGGGAGCGATCGGCCAAGACACACCTGCTGCGCATCGTGGCGGACGGGGGCGAATGCGTCCCCGACCCTCGCGGTACGCTGCCCGGCCGGGGCGCGTATCTGCACCCCGTCCCCGTCTGTCTCGACCAGGCGGTACGCCGACGGGCGTTCACACGGGCCTTGCGAGCCCCGGGAGCGCTCGACACAAAGGCGTTGCGCCAGTACGTCGAGCAGGCGATCGTCGTCGATGAGGCGACACCGTAAGGAAGTGGCGCGCGGACCGTCCGCGTGGCCAGGTACACCGCGAGTTGGAAGTAGGTCGAGATTGCGATGAGCACTCGATGAGCACGCGATGAGTACGCCCATGAAGTAGCGACGGTCCGGACTGAACCCGGACCTCAAAGGAGCGAAGTGGCTAAGGTCCGGGTATACGAACTCGCCAAGGAGTTCGGGGTGGAGAGCAAGGTCGTCATGGCCAAGCTCCAGGAACTCGGTGAATTCGTCCGTTCGGCGTCTTCGACCATCGAAGCGCCCGTTGTCCGCAAGCTGACGGACGCCTTGCAGGGCGGCGGCAAGCCCGCCCCGCGCAAGGCGGCCCCCAAGCCCGGCGCGCCCTCTCCGGCGGCGTCGGCACGCCCGGGTCCGCCGAAGCCGGCGGCCCCCAAGCCCGTCGTGGCGCAGGCACCCGAGGCACCGGCCGCGCCGGTGACCCCCGCGCCCGCCGCGCAGGCACCCGCCGCACAGGCACCCTCGGCGCCGGCCCCCGCGGCCCAGGCGCCCTCCGCCGGTCCGCGTCCGGGTCCCAAGCCCGCGCCGCGTCCGGCCCCCGCCGTACCGGAGTTCACGGCTCCGCCGTCGGCTCCGGCCCCGCAGACGCCTGCCGCGCAGGCACCCCGTTCCGCCGGCCCGCGTCCGGGTCCGGCTCCCAAGCCCGCTTCCCGTCCGGCCCCGCAGGGCCAGGGCGAGCGCGGCGGCGACCGCGGCGACCGCGGCGACCGCGGCCAGCGTCCCGCCGGTGACCGCGGTCCGCGCCCCGGTGGCGCTCCCGGTCAGCGTCCCGGTGGCCGTCCGGCCGGTCCCCGTCCGGGCAACAACCCGTTCACGTCCGGTGGCAACGCCGGCATGGGCGCCCCCCGTCCGCAGGGCCAGCGCCCGCAGGGCGCCGGTCCGCGTCCCGGTCCCGGCGGAGCTCCCGGCGCCGGTCCCCGTCCGCAGGGCCCCGGCGGCCAGCAGGGCGGCCCCCGTCCGCAGGGCGCGGGTCCCGGCGGTCCCCGTCCGTCGCCCGGCGGCATGCCGCGTCCGCAGGGTCCCGGTGCCGGTGGCCCGCGTCCCGGCGGTCCGCGTCCCAACCCCGGCATGATGCCGCAGCGTCCGGCTGCGGGCCCGCGTCCCGGCGGCGGCCCCGGTGGCCGTGGTCCCGGTGGCGGTCCCGGCCGTCCCGGTGGCGGCGGCGGTGCCGGTCGTCCCGGCGGCGGTGGCGGCTTCGCCCGTCCCGGCGGTGGCGGCGGCGGTGCCGGTCGTCCCGGTGGTGGCGGCGGCTTCGGCGCGCGTCCCGGTGGCGGCGGCTTCGGCGGTGGCCCCGGTGGTCCCGGTGGCGGCGGTGGCCGTCCCGGCTTCGGTGGCCGTCCCGGCGGTCCCGGTGGCCGTGGTGGCACGCAGGGCGCCTTCGGCCGTCCCGGCGGTCCCGCGCGTCGCGGTCGCAAGTCGAAGCGGCAGAGGCGCCAGGAGTACGAGGCCATGCAGGCCCCGAGCGTCGGCGGCGTGATGCTGCCGCGCGGCAACGGCGAGACGATCCGTCTCTCCCGCGGCGCGTCGCTCACCGACTTCGCGGAGAAGATCAACGCCAACCCGGCGTCCCTCGTCGCGGTCATGATGAACCTCGGCGAGATGGTCACGGCCACCCAGTCCGTCTCCGACGAGACGCTGGAGCTGCTGGCCGGCGAGATGAACTACCGCGTCCAGGTCGTCAGCCCGGAGGAGGAGGACCGCGAGCTTCTCGGTTCCTTCGACATCGAGTTCGGCGAGGACGAGGGCGACGAGGACGACCTGGTCGTCCGCCCGCCGGTCGTCACCGTCATGGGTCACGTCGACCACGGCAAGACGCGTCTTCTCGACGCGATCCGCAAGACGAACGTCATCGCGGGCGAGGCCGGCGGCATCACCCAGCACATCGGTGCCTACCAGGTCGCGACCGAGGTCAACGGCGAGGACCGCGCGATCACCTTCATCGACACCCCGGGTCACGAGGCGTTCACCGCCATGCGTGCCCGTGGTGCCCGGTCGACGGACATCGCGATCCTGGTCGTCGCGGCCAACGACGGCGTCATGCCGCAGACGGTCGAGGCGCTCAACCACGCCAAGGCGGCCGACGTCCCGATCGTCGTCGCGGTCAACAAGATCGACGTCGAGGGCGCCGACCCGACCAAGGTGCGCGGTCAGCTCACCGAGTACGGTCTGGTGGCCGAGGAGTACGGCGGCGACACCATGTTCGTCGACATCTCCGCCAAGCAGGGTCTGCACATCGACTCCCTGCTGGAGGCCGTCGTCCTCACCGCCGACGCCTCGCTCGACCTGCGGGCCAACCCGAACCAGGACGCGCAGGGTATTTCCATCGAGTCCCGCCTCGACCGCGGTCGCGGTGCCGTCTCCACGGTCCTCGTCCAGCGAGGCACGCTGCGGGTCGGCGACACGATGGTCGTCGGCGACGCGTACGGCCGGGTCCGGGCGATGCTCGACGACAACGGCAACAACGTCACCGAAGCGGGTCCGTCGACGCCGGTCCAGGTCCTCGGCCTGACCAACGTCCCGGGCGCGGGCGACAACTTCCTCGTCGTCGACGAGGACCGCACCGCCCGCCAGATCGCCGAGAAGCGCGCGGCCCGTGAGCGCAACGCGGCGTTCGCCAAGCGTGTCCGCCGGGTCTCCCTCGAAGACCTGGACAAGGTGCTCAAGGCCGGCGAGATCCAGCAGCTCAACCTCATCATCAAGGGTGACGCTTCTGGTTCCGTCGAGGCCCTGGAGTCCTCCCTGCTCCAGCTCGACGTCGGCGAAGAGGTCGACATCCGGGTCCTGCACCGCGGCGTCGGTGCGGTCACGGAGTCCGACATCGACCTGGCCATGGGCTCGGACGCCATCGTCATCGGCTTCAACGTCCGTGCGGCCGGCCGCGCGGCGCAGATGGCCGAGCGCGAGGGTGTCGACGTCCGGTACTACTCGGTCATCTACCAGGCGATCGAGGAGATCGAGGCGGCCCTGAAGGGCATGCTGAAGCCGGAGTACGAAGAGGTCGAGCTCGGTACGGCGGAGATCCGCGAGGTCTTCCGCTCGTCCAAGCTGGGCAACCTCGCCGGTGTCCTCGTCCGCTCGGGCGAGGTCAAGCGCAACACGAAGGCCCGCCTCCTGCGAGACGGCAAGGTCATCGCGGAGAACCTCAACATCGAGGGTCTGCGGCGCTTCAAGGACGACGTCACCGAGATCCGCGAAGGGTTCGAGGGCGGTATCAACCTCGGCAACTTCAACGACATCAAGATCGACGACGTCATCGCGACGTACGAGATGCGCGAGAAGCCGCGCGCGTAGTTCTTGACCGACGGTTCGCGTCGGCCGGGGGTGCGATGTGCCCCCGGCCGGTGCCCCGTCACCGGGCCCTGAACGGGCCTTGTCCTCAATCGCCGGACGGGCTGAAAATGCTCGTCCGGCGTTTTTGGGGTACTGGAATATCCGTCGAGCGGCCTCGGTCCTTGCGTGTACGGTTCCCGTATCGGTGCCGAAGCGTGGCGCCCGTACCCCGTGCCGGCGGGACATCCGGAACACACATGTACGTGGGGACTCTGTCCTTCGACCTCCTCCTCGGCGATGTCCATTCGCTGAAGGAGAAGCGTTCCGTCGTCCGTCCGATCGTGGCCGAGCTCCAGCGCAAGTACGCGGTGAGCGTGGCCGAGACGGGCAACCAGGACCTCCACCGCAGGGCCGAGATCGGGCTCGCGGTGGTCTCGGGCGACACGGAACACCTGACCGATGTACTCGACCGCTGCGAGCGCCTCGTCGCCGCGCGGCCGGAGGTGGAGCTGCTCTCGGTTCGACGCAGGCTCCACGGCGACGAAGACTGAGACCGGTCTGAAAAGCAAGCCGCAAGTTAGTAGTGACGAAGGAGACGGACCAGTGGCCGACAACGCGCGCGCCAAGAGGCTGGCGGACCTCATCCGAGAAGTGGTGGCCAAGAAGCTCCAGAGAGGGGTCAAGGACCCCAGGCTCGGTACGCACGTCACCATCACGGACGCCCGGGTCACCGGCGATCTGCGGGAGGCGACCGTCTTCTACACGGTGTACGGCGGTGACGAGGAGCGGGCCGAGGCCGCGGCCGGCCTGGAGAGCGCCAAGGGCATCCTGCGCTCCGAGGTGGGCCGCGCGGCCGGCGTGAAGTTCACGCCGACCCTGACCTTCGTCGCGGACGCCCTCCCCGACAACGCCCGCACCATCGAGGACCTCCTCGACAAGGCGCGCCAGTCCGACGAGAAGGTCCGCGAGGCATCCGCCGGCGCGGACTACGCGGGCGGCGCCGACCCGTACAAGAAGCCCGGCGACGAGACGGACGACAGCGCCGAATGACCAGCAAGCCCATCCCGCCCGACGGCCTCGTCATCGTCGACAAGCCGTCGGGCTTCACGTCCCACGACGTGGTCGCCAAGATGCGCGGCATCGCCCGCACCCGCCGCGTCGGCCACGCCGGCACGCTCGATCCGATGGCCACGGGTGTCCTCGTCCTCGGCGTCGAGCGCGCCACGAAGCTCCTCGGGCACCTCGCGCTGACCGAGAAGGAGTACCTCGGCACGGTCCGGCTCGGCCAGACCACGGTCACGGACGACGCGGAGGGCGAGATCACCGCGTCCGTCGACGCGTCCGCGGTGACGCGCGAACAGGTCGACGCGGGTGTCGCCAAGCTCACCGGCGACATCATGCAGGTCCCCTCCAAGGTCAGCGCCATCAAGATCGACGGCGTCCGCTCCTACAAGCGGGCCCGCGACGGCGAGGACTTCGAGATCCCCGCCCGGCCGGTGAAGATCTCCTCCTTCCAGGTGTACGACGTCCGCGCGGCCGTCGCCGAGGACGGCACGCCCGTCCTCGACCTCGTCGTCTCCGTCGTCTGCTCCTCCGGTACGTACATCCGCGCCCTCGCCCGTGACCTCGGCACCGACCTCGGTGTCGGCGGCCACCTCACGGCGCTGCGCCGGACCCGGGTCGGCCCGTACAAGCTGGACTCCGCCCGCACCCTCGACCAGCTCCAGGAGGAGCTGACGGTCATGCCGGTCGCGGACGCCGCCGTCGCCGCGTTCCGCCGCTGGGACGTCGACGCGAAGCGTGCGCGGCTCCTGCTGAACGGGGTCCGGCTGGACATGCCCGACGAGTACGCGGGCGCCGGGGCGGTGGCGGTGTTCGACCCCGAGGGGCAGTTCCTCGCGCTGGTGGAGTCGGAGAAGGGGAAGGCGAAGAGCCTGGCGGTCTTCGGCTGAGGGAGCCTCCTCGCTGTTTCCCGTGGAGCGGCGCGCACGGGGTGTGCCTGCGCCGCTCCACGAGCCCCCTCGGTTCCCCCGTCTCCTAGGGTTGTCCATCCCGGCGTGTCCGTTCACCCGTCCGGGCGGGCGCTCGGAGTGAACCGGGGGAGTGTGAGGGGGCGCGTTCGCCTCGCGATCTGTCCCGCCGATCAACGCCGCCCTACCGTCGAGGAAGGGCAGGCGCGCGGCGGGGAGGTCAGGCGGATGGGGGTTCCCTCCGGGGACGGTACGGATCTCACCCTCCCGGACGTCGTCGTCCGCATCCGGGACCTCGCCGGACGCCCCCGAGGGATCGGCTTCCTCGCGGACCACCAGGGCACGCTGATCACCGCCCACGAGGCCGTCGACGGGCTCCCCCGGATCGTCCTGTACGGCGCCGGCGACCGCACCTGCGTCGTCACGTCCGACGCGGTGACCGCACTCCCGGAGCTGGACCTGGCCCTGGTCCACACGGAGGGCCTGGCGACGGACCCCTTGCCGGTCACGGCTCGCGGTGAGGTGCCGGCGGGTACGTACGTCCGCCTCGCGGCGGGCTGCTGGCGAGAGGCCCGCGTCCTCTCCACCACCCCCGCGACGTACACGGCCACCGACCGCTTCCACCTCCTGCCCCACACCCTGGAACTCGCGATCGGCACCACGGGCCGCGACGCGCTGCGCCTCGGCGGCGGCGCGGCGGGCGGCCCGGTCCTGGACGCTGCCACGGGAACGGTCGTCGCGATCCTCGGCACGGCCCTCCAGTCCGACCACCGGGACGTGGGCTTCGCGGTCCCCCTTCGAGGGGCGGCGACGAAGAGCGCTGCCCTGACGGAACTCCTGCTACGGAACGCGGCGACTGTCCCGGCGTACGGGGTGGACCTCAACTTGGCGGGGGTGCTGGAACTGACGGCGACGTCGGTGGGCTCGGATGGTCCGCCGGGGGCGCTGGCGGGGTACGTCGGGGGGTGGCCGGGGGAGGACGGGGGACCTTTGCGGGGGGCGGAGGTTGACGGGGGTGAGGCTGAAGGGGCCGGGTTTGGCGGGGGCGAGGTGGCTGGGCCCGCTTGGGCCACGGAGGCGGGCGGGGACGAGGTTCCTGGGTCTGCCGGGGGCATGGGTGTTGGTGAGGGTGATTCGGCAAGGGCTGCTCGGCGCGGGTGTGTTGGTGAGGGTGAGGTGCTTGGGGCCGCGTGGGCTGCGGGTGTTGGCGAGGGCGAGGTGGCTGGGCCCGCTTGGGCAAGGGGGGTTGGTGGGGGCGAGGTGTCTGGGCCTGCCTGGGCCGTTGGTGAGGGTGGTTCGGCAACGGCCGCTCGGCGTCGGTCTGTTGGTGGGGACGCTGCGGGGAGTTGGTTCGGGAGTGATGGGGGTGCTCGGGGTGGCGGGCGAGAGGGTGCGGGGAGCGGTGTTGTGGTGCCTGTCGAACGCGGGCTCATCGTGCGGGAGTTCGCCGCGTTCAGTGCCGGGTCCGCTTCCGTGCTCGCGTTGGTCGGGCCGCCCGGGAGCGGGCGTACGACGGAACTCGCGGCGTTGGCGGCGCGGCGGTACCGGGCGGCCGAACCGGCGCCGACCCTGTGGCTGCGGGGAGCGGACCTGAGGGACGAGGACGAGTCCCTCGCGGACGCGGCGGGGCGTGCGCTGCGCAGGGCCGCGCGGATCGTCACCACCTCGCAGGCCCCGACGTCACCCCCCGACCCGGAGACGGTCACCCCGGCGGACCTCTCCCGCACAGCCCTCACCGCCGGCCGCCCGCTCTTCCTCCTCCTGGACGGCCCCGAGGAAATGCCCCCCGTCCTGGCACACCGCCTGGCGGCCTGGACCGAGGGCACGGTGACCTGGCTCCGCGAGACCGGCGCCCGCCTGGTGGTGGCCTGCCGGGCGGAGTACTGGGAGGCGGCGGGCACCGGCTTCCCGAAGGAGATGCTGCACGGCACGGGGAGAACCAGGGAAACGCCGAACCCCCACCCGCCGACCGGCTCGACAAGGCGGAAGGGGCACGGGGCCGACGCGGTGAACCCGGGGGACCTGACGGCAGGTTCCCCCCACTCGGCCCGAGCTGTTCAACCGACCCCGGTCGAGCCGAAGCGACCGTACCCGGCATCCGAGACCGCCGCCCCCGCACCCCACCCGGCACCTGACGACCGCGCCGCCACCCCCACACGCCAACCCACCCCGGTACCCCCCGGCCCGTCGACCACGTTCACAGCCCCAACCGCGCTCGACTCCCCGGTTCCCGCCACCCCACCCCCCAGCCGGTACCTCCCAGCCTGTCCGGCGTTTGAGGACAAGGCCCCTTCAGGGCCGGAGCGGGGGACTGAGGGCGCAGCCCCCAGGGATGTGGGGGCACCTCCCTGCTCGAAGAGCTTGGCGGAGGGTAGGGGCGGCGGGGGCGAGGAAATCCTGCCGGACTGCATCGAGTTGGGGGAGTTCACGCCGGGGGAGGCCGAAATCGCCCGCGCCCGCTACGGAGTTCCCGCCTTCGCCCTGGCCCCCGACGCCGTACACCACCCCCTCAGCATCCGCCTCCTCTCAGAGATCCGCACCGCCCTTCCGGACGTCCCGCCCCCGGCCAACGCGGAGAGGGAGGACATCTTCGCCGCGTACCTGGACCTCATGTGCCTGCGGACAGCCGTACGCCTGGCCGCGGCCAACAACCTCAGAGGAACCCCCGTGAAGCGGCTGGCCGCAAGGGTCTCCGGCCAGGTCCACGAAGCCGCGAGGAGAAGCCTCGGCCCGGGCCAGGGCGAGCTGGACAGGACGGCGTTCGAGGACGTGTTCCCCTGGGGACACGCGCCGGAAAGGCTGAGTGGAGTGACAGGCTGGGCCTCGGCCGTGCTGGCGGAGGGCCTGATCGTCCCGGCCGGCACGGGCTACCGCTTCGCACACGAGGAACTCGCGGACTGGATCCAGGGCATGCACCTGGACCTGGAGGAGGCGCTGAGATCACTGGCCCACCGCCCGCGCGACACGCAGATGGTCCCGGTCCCTCACCACCGTATCGGCCCGGTCGTCCAGTCCCTGCTGCTCGTGGCGAGGCAACAGGGCCCGGCCGAACTGGCGGCACACCTACGGAAGTTGACGCAGGCCCTGGACGAGACCCCGGACGCCTGGTGGCCCGCCCGCCTCCTCACGGAGACCCTCCGCAGGGTCCCGGACGCGACCCCGTACCTGGACGTCCTGCACGCGCTGGCGGACCACGTGGTCGCACGGACGGCCGTACAGGACGCCCCCAGGACGTTCCTCCCGGAGTTCTGGACGGCCCTGAACCTCCCCCCGGCCCCGCTGTTCACCCTCCTGCGCCACCTCCTGCGAGCGGACCCGCCCCCGGGGGCGACCTCAACTCCCCGCTACCTGGACGCGGTTGCGAGCCTGCTGGCGGCGGACGCGGGGACCGTACAGCCCCACCTCACCCTGTGGTTCGAGGACGACCGCCCCCTCCCGGGCGCCCCGCAGGCGACCGTCGCGGCGGCGGCACAGGCCCTGCTGTACGCGTACCGCCACAGAGCACTGGACGACCTCACCGAGGTCCTCGTCGGCTGCGGCCACCGCAGGGCGGACGAACTGCTCGGCGCACTCGCGGAGGACGAACCCTCGGCCGTGTGCAGGGCGGTCGACAGATGGGCGAGGGACACCCGCCCGGCACGCAGGGTCGCGGCGGTGTCGTACGGCCTGCGAGCGGCCCCGCACGTGACGACGGACGCGGACCGCGACCTCCTGAGGTACGCGGCGGAGGAACTCCTGACCGAAGTCCCGCTCCAGGGCGGCGCGTTGGGCCTCCTCGTCCAGGACCCGAGAATCCGTACGGCCCATCTCCCGCAGACCCTGGCCCACTTCACGGCGGCCGACCCCCAACTCCCGCCCACCGCCTTGCTCCCGGCGCTCAAGACCCACACGGAACCGGTCCTGAAAGCCTTCCGCACCCGCCTGGGCCGCCCCGACACGGACCCGACGACCACGTTGCGCGCGCTGGCCGAGGTCACCACGCAGCCCCTCGCCCGACGCATCGCGATCATGGTGCGGGAGACGGTGGAGCGCAGACCGGAGACGGCGCGGGCGGTCGCCGCGTACGTGGACGACCGCCTGAAACAGGGCCCGCCCGCCAGACCCGTACTCCACCCCCTGGTCACCGCGCTGCTGACGGCGTCCCCGCAGGAGGTGAGGTCCGCGCTCGCCGGCGTCCTCGCGGCGCCGGACGACGCACCCCTGCGGACGGAACTCCGCGAGTTCCTCCTCACCCACGAGCAGGACCCGGCCGTCCTCACGTCCTTCCTGCACGCCGCCGCCCACCACCGCTCCCGCGACCTCGTCCACCGCGCGGGCCGCCTCCTCGTCCGCACCCCCGACGGCGCGACCCGTTTCGACCGGGGGCTCGTCGACCTCGGCCGGCACGTGCCCGGCTTCGCGGCCCGGGTCGCCGCGTGGATCGGCGAGGAGCCGCAGGAGTGGGCGACCGTCGTCGGACCCGGCGCGCGCCGCATGATCGAGAACCTCGCGGGGGCCGGTGTCCCCGCGTGACCACGTGCGCCCCGTCACAGCGCTGATGCCGATGAGAGCGGGCGGGGCCGGACATGGCACTCTTAGGGTTGCGTAATTCTATGAGTTGGTACAGACACGGGTTCGAGGAGCGGTCACAGTGCAGCGCTGGCGTGGCTTGGAGGACATCCCCCAGGACTGGGGGCGAAGCGTCGTCACCATCGGTTCCTACGACGGAGTCCACCGCGGCCACCAGCTGATCGTCCGGCACGCGGTGGAGCGGGCGCGGGAGCTGGGCGTGCCGGCCGTGGTCGTCACGTTCGATCCGCATCCCAGTGAGGTCGTGCGGCCGGGGAGTCATCCGCCGCTGCTCGCGCCCCACCACCGGCGCGCCGACCTGATGGCCGCGCTCGGGGTCGACGCGGTGCTGGTGCTGCCGTTCACCACCGAGTTCTCGAAGCTCTCGCCGGCCGAGTTCGTCGTCAAGGTCCTCGTCGACAAGCTGCACGCCCGCGCCGTCGTCGAGGGCCCCAACTTCCGGTTCGGGCACAAGGCCGCGGGGAACGTGGAGTTCCTCGTCGAGCAGGGTGCCGTGTACGACTTCGAGGTCGAGATCGTCGATCTGTACGTCGCCGGGGAGGCGGGGGGCGGTCAGCCGTTCTCGTCCACGCTGACGCGGCGGCTGGTCGCCGAGGGGGACATCGAGGGGGCGGGCGAGATTCTGGGGCGGCCCCATCGGGTCGAGGGCATCGTGGTCCACGGGGCCCAGCGGGGACGGGAGTTGGGGTTCCCGACGGCCAACGTGGAGACGCTGCCGCACACGGCCGTTCCGGCGGACGGGGTGTACGCGGGGTGGTTGCACGTCGACGGTGAGGCCATGCCGGCGGCGATCTCCGTGGGCACCAACCCGCAGTTCGACGGCACGACGCGGACGGTCGAGGCGTACGCGATCGACCGGGTGGGGCTGGATCTGTACGGGTTGCATGTCGCCGTCGACTTCCTCGCGTACGTGCGGGGGCAGGCGAAGTTCGACTCGCTGGAGGCGCTGCTGGAGCAGATGGCGCTGGATGTGAAGAGGTGCCGGGAGCTGATCGCCGCGGCGGAGGAGAAGTAGCCGTACGAAGGTGGGGGCGGCCGGTGTCTTTCGACACCGGCCGCCCTTCTTCTACTGCTGGGGCGGGTAGGGGTAACCCTGCTGCGGGGGATAAGGCTGGCCGGGGTACGGCTGGCCCGGGTACTGGCCCGGCATTCCTTGTCCCGGCATCTGCTGGCCCGGCATCGGGGGTGCCACCACCGGCGGGGGGTTGCCGTCGCTCGTCCACAGGCCGTGCGACTGCTGGTGGCGTACGAAGTCCTCCGCGACCAGGGACGCCAGGTGGAAGTACGCCTCGCGGACCTTCGGGCGCATCATGTCGAGGTCGACCTCCGCGCCGGCCGAGAGGTGCTCGTCGAACGGGACCACCACGACGCCCCGGCACCGCGTCTCGAAGTGGCTGACGATGTCCTCCACCTTGATCATCTTGCCGGTCTCGCGGACGCCGGAGATGACCGTGAGGGAGCGGGAGACGAGGTCGGCGTACCCGTGCGCGGAGAGCCAGTCCAGCGTGGTGCTCGCGCTGGACGCGCCGTCCACCGACGGCGTCGAGATGATGATCAGCTGATCGGCGAGGTCCAGGACGCCGCGCATGGCGCTGTACAGCAGGCCCGTGCCGGAGTCCGTGAGGATGATCGGGTACTGGTTGCCCAGTACGTCGATGGCCCGGCGGTAGTCCTCGTCGTTGAACGTCGTCGAGACGGCCGGGTCGACGTCGTTCGCGATGATCTCCAGGCCGGAGGGGGCCTGGGAGGTGAAGCGGCGGATGTCCATGTACGAGTTGAGGTACGGGATCGCCTGCACGAGGTCCCGGATCGTCGCCCCGGTCTCCCGCCGGACCCTGCGGCCCAGGGTGCCGGCGTCCGGGTTCGCGTCGATCGCGAGGATCTTGTCCTGCCGCTCGGTGGCGAGGGTCGCGCCCAGCGCGGTCGTCGTGGTCGTCTTGCCGACGCCGCCCTTGAGGCTGATCACCGCGATCCGGTAACACGACAGCACGGGCGTACGGATCAGCTCCAGCTTCCGCTGCCGCTCGGCCTCCTCCTTCTTCCCGCCCAGCTTGAACCGGGACCCACCCGCACCCGGCCTGCTGCTCTTGGCCTTCTGCTTCTTGTTGTTGAGCAGCCGGTCGGAGGACAGCTCGACGGCGGCGGTGTACCCGAGCGGCGCGGCACCGGGATTCACCGGCGCCCGATGATCGTGCTGCACGGGCTGGGGCCAGGCCATGCCGGTACGGGGGTCGACGGGGGGCATCTGCGGGTTCGCGGGGCCCACCGGAGGTTGGTGACCGGGGTCCGCCTGCGGGAAGCCGTAACCGGGGGGCGGGGTGGGGCTGTTCGGGTGCGCTGGGGGGAGGGGCTGTGGGGGAGCGGCGGGGGTGCCGGGGTGGGGGAAGCCGTAGCCGGCGGGCGGGGTGGGAGGCGCGGGAGGTGTGTCCTGCTGGGCGGGGTGCGGGGAGCCGTGACCGGTGGGCGGGGTGGGGGGTGTCGGGGCCGCGCTTGCGGGGGTGTTCGGCGGGGGGAACCCGTAACCGGCGGGCGGGGTCGGGGGTGTCGGGGTTGCGCTTGTGGGGGTGCCGGGGTGCGGGAAGCCGTAACCGGCGGGCGGGGGTGTGGGGGCCGCGCTCGTGGGGGCGCCCGGTTGCGGGAAGCCATGACCGGTGGGCGGGGTGGGAAGTGTCGGGGCCGTGTTCGGCTGGGGGAACCCGTAGCCGGCGGGCGAGGGCGTCGGGGCTGCGTTTCCGGGGGTGCCGGGTTGTGGGAAGCCGTATCCCGCAGGCGGGGTGGGGTGTGTGCCCTGGTGGGTGGGGTCGGGCTGCGGGAAGCCATGGCCGGCGGGCGGGGCCGGGGGTGTCGGGGCCGCGCTCGCGGGAGTGCCCGGTTGCGGGACGCCGTATCCCGCAGGCGGGGTGGGGGGTGTGCCCTGCTGGGCGGGGTTGGGCTGCGGGAAGCCGTGACCGGCGGGCGGGGCGGGAGGTGTCGGCTGCTGCGGGTTCGCCGGGTTCGCCGGGTTCGCGGAGGTCGCCGGGGCGGTAGGGGGCTGCGGGAAGCCGTAGCCGGGCTGGGTGTTGGGGGTCGGGGCCGTGTTCGGGGGCTGGGGGATGCCGTGGCCCGCCGGAGGGGTGGCCTGGTTCGCGGAGGGCTGCGGGAAGCCGTAGCCCGGTTGGGACGGGGGCCAGCCCGGGGGTGTGCCCTGCGTAGCCTGCGCGTCGGCGGGAGGCTGCGGCTGGGCGGGCCACTGGGCGGCCGGGGCCGGGGCGGCGGGCTCGTACGACGGCGGGAGCGGGGGGAGGGGAGGTACGGGCGGCTGCTGGGGAGCCGGAAGCGGCCAGGAACCGTCCGGGGGTTCCGGAGCGCCCTCGGGAGCCGGGGTGCCGGAACCGGTGGGCTCCGGGGCGGTCCCGGGTACGTCCGTGTCGACGGCACCGGGGTCTTCCGCGCGGGTGCTCGCAGCGGCGTCACCGGGGTCGGCGGCGTCGGTCGCGGGGGTGTTGGCGCGGGGGTCGGTGGAGTCGGCACCCTGCGAGGGGGTCTCCGGGTCGGGAGCGGAGCCGGGGTCCTGAGACTGAGGTTCGTTGCCGGAAGACTGAGCATTCGGGGCGCCGGCTTGGGCGCCGGTCTGGGCAGCGGGGGAGTCGGTGCCAGGTACGGCACTCGGGTCACCGGCGCTGGGCGCGGTACCGGGGACGCTGGCGTCGGGTGCGGCGCTCGGCGCACCGTCGCCGGGTGTGGCACCGGGGACGTCTGCGCTGGGTGCGGCGCTTGGCGCACCGATGCCGGGTGCAGCACCGGAGACATGGGTACCGGCTTCGGCCCCGGAGACATGGGTATTGGCTCCGGCTCCGGAGATACCGCCCTCGGCCCCGGCGGCACCGTCCTCGGCACCGGGCGCACTACCCCCGGCACCCAAGACGTCAGCCCCGGCCCCGGATACGGCACCAGAGACCCCCGCATCGGCACCTGAAACACCGGCCTCAGTCACGACACCCGGAGCCCCAGCCTCAGCACCGCCGAACCCCGAGTCCCCGCCCCCGGCAACACCGTCCCCGGCCCCACCCTCAACACCGGGCACGACACCGGAAACCCCGGCGTCAACACCGGGCCCCGCACCTCGGCCCTCACCAACTGCCGCGACCTCGGAACCAACGCCCCCAGCCTCGGTGTCGCCCCCCCCGCTGTGGCCCTGAACGCTCTGCCCCCCAACACCGGAAGCCCCCTCACGACCGGCGGAGGACTCGAAATCGCCTCCTCCGACACCGGCACCCTGACCATCACCCACCGGCACACCAACCTCGTTCACCCCCACGGCGTACCCAGCCTGCGCAACACCCTCACCCTCGACCGCCTCACCCCGCTCAGCGATCTCCCTCTTCAACGCGGCCGAAGAAATCCGCATGGTCGCCGGACTGTCCAAGTCCCCACTCCCACCCCCCACCGGAGGCTGAAGCTCGAACCCACCCCCCTCAGGCAACCGAGGAGCAACGGGCCCGGGATTCACACCAACACCCCCCACAGCTCCCTGAACACCAGGCGGCACTCCCGGAACCCCGTACGCACCCTCACCCGGCACACCAGGAACCGCACCCCCCACCGGAGGTACCGGCACACCAGGAACCCCCGCCCCAGACCCCCCGCTCCCCCCACCCGCGTTCTGCGTATACCAAGCCGGCGGCGCATAGTCGATCGTGAACTCGCCCGTCACATCGACCCCGGAATCCGCGTCGGGCTGGTCATCGCCGGGCGTGGCCCAGCCCCCGCGCGTCCCGTCCCGATCGCTGCTCACAGTTCCTCCTGAGATGGCCGAACGCCCTGATTACCGCACCAGGGGCGACCGTTTCGTGTTGTCTCTGGTCGTCCGAAGTAGCCGAAAGCCGACCGGGTTCGACGGGACGCCGGGATCCGATCGGAATCAGCAAAGGGTCGCCCGAGGACGAGGACAGTGCCCCGCCCCTGTCCGCCGGTTCCCCCCTAGGCCTTGTCGTCACATTCCCGCCTGTCGGGAGACGCCTGCCACGCGCATCTGCGGCGTTGTCGTCGGTTGCCGACGCTCCGCGTCGACGCCCTCCTCCGCCTTGCAGCTGCACGCGTCAGACGCCTCCCGGCCCGCCCTCCGGGCGGACGACGGGAATGTGACGACAAGGCCTGGAACGCCGCCCCCCGGTCCACAGTCCCGGCGCCGCGCCCGGTACCAGCCTAATCACCACAAGCCCCACCCCGGCAGGCCCGCCCACCCCTCAGCATCTACCGGACACGTCACACACCACGCGAAACCGGCACGCAGGCACACTCCCACCCCGAACAAAACGCCCCATACCGGGAGATGCTCCCCGGAGGTCCCCGGCGTGAAGGTCGTGCGAAACCGAGACCACCCCCGAACCGCACGCCCCCGAGCCGCACCCCCACCCTCAGTCCATCCGCCGAGGCATCCCCAACAACCCGATCTCCGCCTCCGTAGGCTGCGTCATCACGTACTGCCGATCCCGGTCCCCACACCACAACGTCACCCCATCGGGCAACGTAGGCAGAGCCTCCCGATCGACCTCCGGCAACGGCATGGCCCGGCTCAGCTCCCCCGCCTCGTCCGGCGAGATCCGCTGCACCCCCACAAGCCGGGCCTGCCGGATCAGCCGAGGCGCGACAGGGCTGAGATACGGCAGCAGCGTCAGTACGGACTGCCAGGGCCCGGAAGCCACCCGCCCCCGAGGCGGCTGCATCCCGCAGTCCCGCACGACAAGCACCGGCGTCCCGGGGGACGTCCCCTGCGGCGGCACCCGCCCCACATCGTGCACGGCGAGCCCGTTCTGCCCACCCCCCATCGCGTGGACCATCTGCATCCACGCCTGGGGCCGCCCCGTCTCGACAGCGACCCGAGCCCCGGTCGCTGCGGCCCGCAGGGCGATGACCTGGGCGGTCCACAGCCCCCCGATGAGCGTCACGTCGTACGGCGTGGGCCGATTCAGCCCGAGGACGGACGGCCGCCCCTCGGGATCGACCCCGATGACGACCCCGTCGTCCCCGATCGGCAGCGACAGCGCGTCGAGCTGCTCGACGGAGACGGAGTGCCGAGCGTGCCGGGGCCCGATCAGCCCCAGCCCCGTACGCAGCAACTCCCGGGCGGCGGAAACAGCGGTCGCGCTCAACGGACCCCTCCGAGCGGCATAGTGGCGAGCATCCCCGGCACCTGCTCCCGGTCGAGCCGGACGAGCCCCATCCCGGTGTGCCGTGCGGCCCCCTGCAACGCCCGCCGCGCGGCGACGAGTTCCGCGTCACTGCGCCCGGTGACCCGCAGGTACCCGGCGAGCGACACACTCTGCCGCTCCCCGCGCGTGAGCCCGATGCTGAAGGTCGTCGCGAGCGCGGGAACGGCCGTCACGAGGGCGATGAGCTGCGGCAGCGACGGCGCCCGGCTCCCGCCGAGCACGGGCCACCGCCGTACCCAGTACGTCGTGTGGCGGCGGTTGTCGCAGCGCCAGCCCCGCCCGGACTCCTCGGTACGCCGCTCGCGCGTCTCCGTACGGCCCGCCTCCGCCGTCACCAGCGGGTTCGCGTGCGCGGACGTGGCGATCGCGGAGGTCAGCTCCTCCTCGTCGAGGAGGGACGCACGGAACCCGGCGCCGGT
This sequence comes from Streptomyces saintjeani, assembly GCF_055409605.1. Lineage (NCBI taxonomy): Bacteria > Bacillati > Actinomycetota > Actinomycetes > Kitasatosporales > Streptomycetaceae > Streptomyces > Streptomyces saintjeani. The sequence goes on from NZ_CP189624.1 coordinate 6,918,727, forward strand.
GAGGCGGCTCGCGAGCTGGTCGGCGGCGCGGACCACGCACTTCTGCGCGCCGGTCAGCCCGCCCCCGCGCGCGGCGACCGCCTCGGGGCACAGCTCGGGGTCCAGCTTGAGCGCGATCCAGGTGATCCGGACGGCCGGGGCGCCGGTCTGCTCCTGGAGCGGCGCGTAGTTGGCGATGGCCACCGACTGCTGGGGCAGGTGCAGCGCGGGCGCGGGCTGCGTGTGCAGGACCACCTGCGCGGACTCCAGCCGGATGCCGTCGACCTCCAGGGCGTCGTACACCAGGCGCAGCGGCAGGGGGTGGCGGTCGCGCTCCACGCGCAGGGCCGTGGAGTCGGCCTCGACCTGGAGGACGGCGGTGACGAACGTGCCGTCGCCGACGATGCCGACGGGACGGCGGTCGCGGCCCGCGTACGTGTACGTCCGCAGCGTCGGGTCGCACTCGACGGCCGGGGCGAGACCCGGTTCCGTACCCGCCGGGATCGGCGTGCTCGCGGCCCGGCGCTGGCGCGTACGCAGCGCCCAGGCGGTGGCCACCCACTCGGGCAGCGTGCGCCCCCGGCGCCGGACGAACGCGACCAGGACCAGGCAGACGGCGAGGACGCCCGCGGCGGCCAGTGCCACCGGGCCGATCGCCCAGCCGACGACCAGCGCGGCGGCGGCCAGCTCCAGCAGGACCAGTCGTTGCAACCGGAATGCCCCTGCGTGTCCCGAACGCGACTTGAGGCGCAGCGCGCTCGCCTCCGCGGGCGCCCGGCCCCGCGTCCTGGAAGCCCTCACTCCATCCCCCCGTTCTCCTCACAACTCGCCGGTTCTCCCGCACCGCACGGGCTCTGTGGCGGCCCCGCGCTGCCCGGACAACCTACCCGCGCCCCACGTCCCCGCGGATACCAGGCATAGTAGGGGGCCGCTCTGACATCGCGGTCCGGCCGTCCGTCGACGGCCGCCGAACCCGGCGGAGCGTTCCGTGCGATCTAGGGGGAGACAGGCACCGATGGCATCCCGGCGTGACGAGCTCAATGCCTACACCTTTGCGAAGCGCCGCATGCTCGCGGCCTTCGTGCAGTCGTCGCCCGGCTCGGAGGAGGGCGCTCCGAAACCGCTGCGCGGGGTGCTTCCCGGGGTGATCGCCGGAGTCGTCGTCATGGCCGTGTTCGGCGCGTGGGGCATGTTCAAACCGACCGCGCCGAAGGGGTGGGACACCCCCGGCGCGCAGGTGATCGTGGCCGACAAGTCGACCACCCGGTACGTCGTCCTCACGACCGACGGCCAGAAGCAGCTGCACCCGGTGCTCAACATGGCCTCGGCGAAGCTGCTCCTCGACGCCGGACAGAAGGACTTCGTCACCGTCTCCGAGACCGTCCTCGACAGCGGCAAGATCAAGCACGGCGTCACCATCGGCATCCCGTACGCCCCCGACCGCCTCCCCAGCGGCGACGAGGCGAAGAAGGCCAAGCGCTGGGCGGTCTGCGAACGGCCCAGCGCGGGCGGCGAGTCCATCCAGCGCGCGGCGCTCGTCCTCGCGTCCCGCGACATGAAGGCCACCGAGGGCGCGGGCAGGCTCACCGGCGGGCAGCTTCTGTACGTCCAGGACCCCGAGGGACAGCGGTACGTCGTCGACGCGAGCGGACGCGCGTACTCGATCGGCACGTCCGACGAACTCCTGCTGCGCGCGGTCGTCGGCTCCGGGCGGCAGGCGCAGAAGGTGTCCAAGGAGTGGATGGCGACGCTCCACACGGGAACCGGGATCGCCTTCCCGACGATCAGCGGAGCCGGTGAGCCGGCGGGCGCCCCCGGGGGCCTCGACGCGGCGACGAACAAGGTCGGGATGGTCCTCAAGGCGGCCGACCTCGACAAGGACCAGTACTACGTCGTGCTGCCCGGCAGGGTCGCGCCGATCTCGCCTTTCGTCGCCCAACTCCTGTTGTTCAGCAAGGAGTTGAAGGATCTCGGGCAGACCGGCGAGGCCAAGCCGATGAGCCCCGGCGACATCGTCCCCGGCAAGCCCTTCGGTACCGAGAACACCTGGCCCACCGAGCGGCCCCAGCCCGTCAACGACCCCTCCGGCGACGCCGGTTCGCGCAGCACCGTGTGCAACGTCCTGCGGTCCGTGGACGCCGGCACCGGCGCGACCACCCTCAGCACCTGGGCGGGCACCGGCTTCCCCGAGAGCCTCGCCACCGGCTCCTCCAGCGCGTACGTCACCCCGGGTTCCGGCCAGCTCTACCGCCAGTTCCAGGGCACCGAGACCAAGGCGGGCCCCGTCTTCCTCGTCACCGACACCGGCCTGCGCTACGTCCTCCAGTCCAACTCCGACAGCGCCACCGACGACGCCGGGATCGGCACGACGCCGGAGAAGCTGAAGCAGCAGGCGCAGGAGGCCAAGCAGGCGCAGACCCTGCTGGGGTACGCAGGCGTCGACCCGACGCCGATCCCGGCCGCGTGGTCGGAGTTCCTGCCGACGGGCCCCCGCCTCTCGACGGCCGCGGCACGCCAGCCGCAGGGGTCGTGAGGCCGATGCGTACGCCGTTGCCGGCCGCGCTCCTCGCGGGCCTCGCGCTCATGTCCCTCGCCGCCCCCACCGCCTCCGCCGCCGACCGCCCCTACTCCGAGCAGTGCTCCTTCCCCAACGGCAAGTACCCCGGCCGCCCCTGGTCCCTCCAGCGCGTCATGCTCGACGAGCTGTGGTCCCAGTCCAAGGGCAAGGGCGTCAAGGTCGCCGTCATCGACACCGGCGTGGACACCAGGAACCCGCAGCTCAAGGGGGCCGTGGACGCCAAGGACGGCCACACGTTCCTGCCCGCCGCGAAGGGCGACGACGGCAAACCCCTCGACTGGGGCGCCGGCAACGGCACCACCGACACCGTCGGCCACGGCACGAAGGTCGCCGGCATCATCGCGGCCCGCCCCGTCGACGGCACCGGCTTCGTCGGCCTCGCCCCCGAGGCGACGATCATCCCGCTCAAGCAGAACGACGCGGAGGGACACGGGACGCCGGACACACTCGCCGCCGCGATCACCTACGCCGTCGACAAGGGCGCCGACGTCATCAACATCTCCCAGGACACGACCGGCGCGAAGAAGCCGTCGGACAACCTCCGGCGCGCGGTCGAGGCCGCTCTGGCCGCGCGTGTCGTGGTCGTAGCCTCCGCCGGCAACGACGGCACCGGCGGCAACGTCAAGAAGACGTACCCCGCCTCCTACGACGGCGTCCTCGCCGTCGCCGCCTCCGACCGCAACAACGAACGCGCCGCCTTCTCCCAGTCCGGCGACTTCGTGGGCGTCGCCGCCCCCGGCGTCGACATGATCTCCACGGTCCCGGCGGGCGGCCACTGCTCCGACAACGGCACCAGCTTCTCGGCGCCGTACGTCGCGGGCGTCGCCGCGCTCGTCAAGGCCAAGCACCCCGACTGGACGGCCCGCCAGGTCGTCGCCCAGATCGAGCAGACGGCGGAACGCACCATCGCCGGCCACGACCGCCTCGTCGGCTGGGGCGTCGTCGACCCGGTCCGCGCGCTCACCGAGGACGACCGCCCCATCGAGTCCCCCAACCCCGACCAGGGGCTCGCGCAGGCCGAGGCGCCGACCCCGGCGAAGTTCCACCTCGGCGAGACCCCGCCCGAGCGCGACGCCCGCCTCGCGACGTACGTCGCCGTGGGGGCGGCGGTGCTCGTCGCCGGGATCAGCGGGGGAGCGGTGGCGCTGCGAGACGCGCGCCGACGGCGGGAGCGGGTGCGGGGGACGGCGTGAGGGGGCCGGTCATGGAGTGGTCAAGCGCTGACCGGCGTGTCCCCAAACCGCCGTATGAGCTGGGTATGTGTTCACCTCTGCGAACCTGACATGTCCGCATTCGCCCCATCCCTCGCTGGCTACTGTGAGTGCGCCGTAACAGCCGCACACGCAGAAGGAGACGGTGGTGGGGACAGCGAACACGTCACGTCTTCTCGACTACCTGGACGCCCCGGACGCCCCGGACGCCCCTGAGCCCTCGGCGGCTCCCCGCAGGTCGTGCTTCCAGGACTACGACCTCCCCCGGCCACCCCTCCCGCCGTACCACACCGCCGTCTTCGTCCCCGCGCATCCCCGGTACGTCGACGAGGTGCCCCACATCGTGTACGAGCTGTTCGGCCGCCCGGACGGCGACGGCGCGCTGGCCCTGGCGTTCACCACCCCGCGGAAACTGGCCGCCGCGCTCGGCGAGGCCCAGCCCTGGGTCGCCACGTCCCTCGGCGTCCTAGCCACCGGGATGCGGGAACACGGAGTGACGGTCCGGCTGGACCCGTCGGTCGCGCCCGGCGCCGGCAACTGGACCCCGGCCGGCCTCGCGGCGTACGCGCAGGCGGTGCGCTGATGGACTTCGACGTCGTCCTCGGCGACCTCACCTCCATGGCCTCCACCCTCCACACCGAGGCCACCAACTACCGCGCCCTGCACGGCCAGGTCACCCCCGCCGTCGTCAGCGGCGGCGACCCCGCCCTCGACCATGCCGTCTCCGAGGCCGCCCACCTCATCTCCGCGCTCCACACCCTCTTCGCCGACCGCATGGACGACCACGGCGACAAGGTCGCGTACGCCCGCGACTCCTTCCACCGCCACGACATCGACGTACACGGCCTCTTCGAGGACCTCATGAAGGGCGAGGGCTGATGTCCGACAGCTGGATCGGCGGCGACATCGGCGGCCTGCGGGCGATGGGTACCTCGTACAAATCGGCGAAGCCGTCCCTCGAAGCGGCGATCACCCCGGTGACGGACCAGGTGGAAGCCCTGGTCAAGGACACCGGCTGGAAGGGCGAGGCGGCGGAGAAATTCCGCGCGGCCTGGTCCGAGGACGCCCTGACAGCGGGCGCGTTCGGCGGCCTCGTCGAAGCGGTCGGCGGCATCCTCGAAACCCTCGCCGAGCAGCTCTCGTCCTGCGAAACGGCCCTCCAGAACGCACAGCACACGGCGACGAAACAGGGCGTGGCCACAGACCCCAAGGGCACCCCCTTGCAGATGGCGACGTCCAACCCGCCGTCCCCCGCCGACCAGAAGGCCCTCTCCGCGCTGTCGGAGTACGACACGGCCCGGGCGGAGATCGAACACACGGCCCAGCACGCCCGCCTGGTGGCTACGGACCAGCTCACCGCGCTCTGCGCCGAGGTCATGAAACCGGTGAGCGCCGCCGACAAGCTCACCATCGCCGACTCCCTGCGCGGCCTGTACGCCTACGACGCGGAGGACGCCCGCGCCAGGGGCCGCGACGCCGCCAAGGAGATCGACCAGGCCAAGGCGGACGCGGACGCGGCGAAAAAAGACCTCCGCGCAGAACGCAAGGCATTCCAAAAAGCAGGCCGCTCCCTCCCCGCCGACTTCCCCGCGAAGTCCGCCTACAGCGACGCGGTAATGAAGGTCGATTCCTTGGAAGAAGCCCTGGTCCGAGCCGACCACGGCAGCACCGCACTCCCCTACGACCGCGTCCTCAACCTCAAACTCGGCGACGCGGCCGACGCCCTCCGCCTCGGCCGGGGCATCGCCGAACTCCCCGAGTTCCTCCGCGAACTCCCGGTCCTGGACGTAGCAGCCGCAGCCGCCACCGGCGCCATCGAGGCGAAGGAGGACCACGACAAGGGCTGGTCCTGGGAACACTCCGCGGTCGTCGACGGGGGCGTGGCGCTCGGAGGGCTGGCCGTCGGCGCGGTCGCGGTCCTCGCGGCCCCCGTCGAAGGCGCCGCCGCGGTCGCCGCGATCGGCGTGGGAGCCACGGTCCTCTCGACGAGCGTCCTGGACCACGCCTTCCACGAACACTGGAGCGAGGACATCCACGACCACGGGGTCGTCGAAGGCAGCCTGGCCGGGACGGGCCATGTCCTGAGCGAGACGGGTGACGACGTCGTCAGGCTAGGAAAGGACGTGTGGCATGGCGTCACCAGCATCTTTTAAGGTCCGCGCCGGGATTCCCGCACTCCCCAGACTGGGGACCACCTGGTACGACCGCGGTGTCCGCTACTGGCTGTCCCGCGCCCGCACGACCCTCGGCCAGCTCCTGACCATGGGAGCGGTCTCCTTCTTCGGCGTCGCGCTCTACCTGGGTTTCACCAGCGAGCTGCCGGCGACCGTGCGCCTGGTCTGCGACTGCGTCCAGATCGCCGCCGCCTGCGTGGCCTTCGGCTGGGGCTGGACCAACCAACGCCGCGACCACCGCAAGGCCCTCCTCACCCCGCCCACCCCGCAAGAAACCTGGACCGCCAAACGCGAGCACAACCGCCGCGCCCCTCGCATCGCCCTCTCGGGCCGAGGCGGCTTCATCATCCTCGCGGCTCCGATCGCACCGGCGTTCTTCGCGTACTACGACGGCTGGATCGCGGCGTGGCTCACGGTCCGGGAGTACCCGAGCGAGATCGGCGCCCGCCGCTGGGTGGAAGCGCAGCGGCCCCCCGAAGCCGTACGCCACATCTCGACAACTTCGTAACTGAGGCAACACGAAGTTCGGTTGGCCGGGAAAACCGCAAAGACTACAGTGGGCGTCGAGTGTGCCGCACAGGCCACATGCCGTTCGGCGCCCGGTGCGACCGCGAACGGGGAACGGGGAGGGAAGGCCACCATGCCTGCCGAGAGGTCGCCGTGCGCCCCCGTCATACACCAGGCCCTCAGGGCAGTTCACGAAGGGAAATCCGCCAATGGTGGCTGGGCAGAAGCTCAATGACCAGCAAGTCATCGCGCTCGAGAAGGAAATGGTCGACCGGTACGAGTCGATCCGCGGCCAGCTGAGCCGTCTCCAGGGCACCCTGGACACCATGGAGGCCAACTGGCGCGGCATCGGCGCCAACGCCTTCAACAAGAAGCAGATCGAGATCAACGAGGGCGTCAAGAACATCGGCGGCCTGCTCACCTGGTTCCTGGAGAACATCAACGAGACGCGCAAGCTCTCCAGCAAGACCGACGACGCGGTGCACGCCTCCGTGCAGAGCATCGACGTCCAGTACGGCGCGTCGAAGTCCGCCCTCAGCAGCTACTGAGCAGACCCCCTCCGAAAGAGAGATGAGGAACCGGCATGGTTAACGTCCACGACGGCGAGATGGCGGTCAAGTACGGCGGCCTCGACGCGATCACCACCGAGCTGGGCGCCCAGGCGGCCAAGCTGGAGGAGGACCTCACCGCCCTCAAGTCCGCCGTCATGCGCGCAGCCGCCGGCTGGGAGGGCGAGGCCGCGAACGCCTTCGGCCAGAAGATGAAGGAGTGGGACACCAACGCGGCCAACATCCACGCCGCCCTGGTGAGCATCGGCCACAAGGTCTCGGACGCGAGCGGCGACTACCGCGGCAGCGACCTGAAGGCGGCGAGCTACTTCTAAGCGGCGCCCCGGCCAAAAACCGGAACCGGCACACAAGGGTGGGCACACACGGGAGGTGCCCACCCTTGGCGCGTCCCGGCACCCGAGCACGTCCCACGCCCGAACGAACCCCCGCCCACCGCCCCCTAAAACTCGCCGACGAGATCGCCGAGAAGCTCGCCGAGACGACGGGCCGACCGAAGCCGCACGTCACCTGCTCCGAGGACCTCAAGGCGAAGACCGGCACCACCACCCGCTGCACGCTCACCGCCTCCGACGGCAGCACCCTGGGCGTATCGGTCAAGGTCACCTCGGCGGACGGCGACCGGATCGACTTCGACATCAAGGACGACGACAAAGCGACCCCGGCGCCGAACTGAGTCCGACACCGGGGCCGCCCTCCAGGCTCAGTACGCCCCCTCCGGCAACCACCCCACCTGCGCCAACGGCTTCCCCCGCCGCCGCGACACGAACACGCCCCGCCCCGCCGGCATCGGCCGAGGCCGCACCCCCGCGAGCAGGTCGCCCTCGGTCGGGTCACCCGCCAGCACCATCCCCTGCGCCCCGAGTTCCTTCATCCGCTGCATGAACGGCTCGTAGGCGGCGCGCCCCGCACCGGCCGTGGACCGCGCGATGATGAACCGCACCCCCACGTCCCGGGCGAACGGCAGCAACTCCGTCAACCCGGCGAGCGGATTCCCGCTGGACGTGGAGACCAGGTCGTAGTCGTCGATGACGACGTACACCGTCGGCCCCCGCCACCAGCTGCGGTCCCGGAGCTGCTGGGCCGTCACGTCCGCGGTCGGCGTACGCCGGGTCATCAGGTCGGCGAGCGCGGCCATGTGATGGTCCATGTTGTTGGACATCGGGATGTACTCGGCGAGGTGCGAGGCGGGCGTGACGTCCAGCAGGGAGCGCCGGTTGTCGACGACGAACAGCTTGCACTCGTCCCCGGCGTACCGCTGGGTGATCTGCTTGATGAGCAGCCGCAGCAGGTTGGACTTCCCGGACTCGCTCTCCCCGAAGACGAGGAAGAAGGGGTCCTGCTCGAAGTCGACGAACACCGGCTCCAGATTGTCCTCGTCGAGCGCGAAGGCGACCCCGCGCTGCGGGAACCGGTCCCCGCCGGGCAGCTCCTTCGCGGGGAACTCGCGCGGCAGCAACCGCACCTCGGGCGCGGGCGAGGCAGCCCAGTGCCGGGTGACCTCCGTGGCCAGCGCCTGCGTCGCGTCGGACAGCTCCGTACCGGAGGTGAGCCCGTCGATACGCGGCACCGCCCCCATGAAGTGCAACTTGCCCGGCGTCTGCCCCCGCCCCGGCACCCCGGTGGGCACGTTCGCGGCGACCTTCCGGTCCAGCTCGGAGTCCATGGTGTCGCCGAGCCGCAGCTCCAGCCGGTTCATGAGGTGGTCCTTCAGCGACGACCGCACCTCCATGGACCGCGACGCCGTGAGGATCACGTGGATGCCGTACCCGAGGCCACGCGCCGCCATGTCGAGCACGACGGGATCGAGCGCCTCGTACTCCGTACGGAAGCTCCCCCACCCGTCGATGACGAGGAACACGTCCCCCCACGGCTGGTCGGCGACGGAGATGTCCCCGCGCGCACGCCGCGTACGGAAGTCCGCGATGGACGGGATCCCGGCGGAGCGGAAGTACTCCTCGCGCCGCGTCAGCACGCCGTACACCTCGGCGACCGTACGCCGGACCCGCTCGGGATCGAGCCGGGAGGCGACCCCGCCGACGTGCGGCAGGCCCTCCACGGCCGACATGCCACCGCCACCGAAGTCGAGGCCGTAGAACTGCACCTCGTGCGGCGTGTGGGTGAGCGCGAACGACGAGATGACCGCGCGCAGCAGCGTCGACTTCCCGGACTGCGGCCCGCCGACGATCTGCATGTGCCCGGCCGCCCCGGAGAAGTCCAGCCACAGCGGATCACGCCGCTGCTCGAAGGGTTTGTCGACGATCCCGACGGGTACGACCAGCCGCCCGGCCCCCTCGTACCCCGGCTGGGTCAGCCCCCTGCCCTGCACGGCCGTGAGCCCCGGCAGCAGCGAGTCCAGCGACGGCGGACTGTCCAGCGGCGGCAGCCACACCTGGTGCGCGGCCGGCCCCTGCGCTTCGAGCCGCCGCACGATCACGTCGAGCACGGTGTCGGCGAGCGCGTCGTCCACCTCGGGCTCGGCCGCCGCCCGCCGCTGCGCCACCTGCACATAGCTGACCGGCACCTCGGCGGCGGTGAACAGCACGGGCCGCCGGTCCACGAGCAGCGGCCCGCCGCCGGCGTCCGCCCGCTGCGGCCCGGACCGGTACACCCCGGAGACGTACGCGGCCTTGAAGCGCAGCATTTCGTCCGTACCGAACTTCAGGAACCCGGAGCCGGGCACGTTCGGCAGCTCGTACGCGTCGGGCACCCCGAGCGCGGCCCGCGACTCGGCGGCGGAGAACGTCCGCAGCCCGATCCGGTACGACAGATACGTGTCGAGCCCGCGCAGCCGCCCTTCCTCCAGACGCTGCGAGGCCAGCAGCAGATGCACGCCGAGCGAGCGGCCGATACGCCCGATCTGCACGAACATCTCGATGAAGTCCGGCTTCGCGGAGAGCAGTTCGCTGAACTCGTCGATCACCAGCACCAGCGTCGGGATCGGCTGGAGCGCCGCCCCCGCCGACCGCGCCTTCTCGTAGTCGTGGATGTTCGAGTAGTTGCCCGCGTCCCGCAGCATCTCCTGGCGCCGGTTCAGCTCCCCGCTGATGGAGTCCCGCATCCGGTCGACCAGCGTCAGATCGTCCGCGAGGTTGGTGATGACGGCCGCGACGTGCGGCATCTGCGCCATCCCGGCGAACGTCGCACCGCCCTTGAAGTCGGCGAGGACGAAGTTCAGGGTCTCCGAGGAGTGCGTGACGGCGAGCCCGAGGACCAGCGTCCGCAGCAGCTCCGACTTCCCGGACCCGGTGGCGCCGACGCACAGCCCGTGCGGGCCCATGCCCTCCTGCGCGGCCTCCTTGAGGTCCAGCATGACCGGCCGCCCGTCCTCACCGACCCCGATCGGCACCCGCAGCCGCTCGGCGAGCGAGCGCGCACGCCAGGTCCGCTTGGTGTCGACGGACGCCGCGTCGCCCAGGTTCAGCAGGTCGGTGAACTCCAGGTTCGCGAGCAGCGGCTCGTCGTCGTCCCCGCCGGACGCCATCCGCAGCGGCGCGAGCTGCCGGGCGAGCGCCTCGGCGGACTCCTGCGACAGAGCGTCGGGCGTCCCCTCGTACACCAGCCCGCCGGGCCCGGACTCCAGCCGCAGCGAGTCCGGCCGTACGACGATGTCGAGCTCGCCGCCGGTCCCGGTCAGCTCCCCGGCGACGACCTCGACGACCGTCACGCCCTGGAGCCCCTCGGGGCCCGCGAGCACGGAGTCGGGGGGCAGGGAGACGCCGTCGAGGACGACGACCAGGTGCGGGAGGTCGGGCAGCGGGGCCGCGTTCGGGTGGAAGCGCGGGCGGCCCGTCAGGCGGGTGGCGAGCAGGTCCTCCAGCTCGGTCACGTCCGTGCCGATGAGCCGGCGGCTGCCCGCGCCGTCGACCGCGCCGGGCGCCTGCGTGTGGGGGAGCCACTTGGCCCACTCCCAGTGCGCCAGCTCCTCGCGGCCCGTCGCGACGACGAGGACCAGGTCCTCGGGGGAGTGCAGCGCGGCCAGCGAACCGGCCATCGCGCGCGCGGAGGACCGTACGCACCGCGGGTCGCCGCTGACGGTGACGTGGTAGAAGGCGCGCAGGGACACCGCCATCGGCAGGTCCTCCAGCGTGCTGTGCACGGCCAGGAACCGCTGGAGGGCGCCCGCGGTCAGCGGCTCCAGCTGCTCGACGGGCGCGGTCTGAGGCGCGACCAGCGCGGTCGACAGCCCCTGCGCGCCGAGCCCGACCCGCACCTGCGCGAAGTCCTCGTCACCGGGGCGCCGCTCCCACACCCGGCTGCCCTCGGCGACCAGCGCCCACAGCTGCTCGGGGGAGGGGTTCAGGAAGTACTGGGCGTCGCGCTGCGCCTTCGCCGTGCCCTGCGCCGCGCGCCGGGTCTGCGAGAGGTAGCTCAGGTAGTCGCGGCGCAGGTCCGCGAGCTGTCCCTGGGAGCCGCGTCTGAAGCGCACCACCATCGCGACCGACATGGCGATCGTCGAGGCGATCATGACCATGCCCATGATCCGCATGAACGGCTGCCCGCTCGTGAAGAAGAAGACCACCGAGCCGCCCATGCCGAGCGTCGGCAGCAACTGCATCAGCACGCTCTCCTGATGCCCGCGCGGCAGCTCCGGCGGCGGCTGAAGGACGACCTCCTGCGTGGGCACCTCGGACGGCAGCACCCGGGGCGGGCGCCGTACGACGATGTGGCTCACTGCTCCCCCAAGATTCACTGGCCGGCCTGCCTCGGGCCGCCGCGTGATCCTACTGACCTCGCCCGTGACGGGAGGGCGGTAGGGTGCCGGATGTTCGCGTGAGCACACACGCGCGGCGCCGGACGAACCGGGTGTTCCCGGCAATCCGGGCGGCATTCGGCGCGGTGGACCGCGCGAACGCACAGGTGCGACCGCATCCGGCGCCACCGCGCGAAACAGGGCGCGGAACCTTCACACCACAGGCGCGCAACCATCACCGAGGGGGACCAGCAGGTGAGCATCACGGCACCCGGCGCGACAGGAGCCGGCACGGGAACGGGACTCGGCTACTGCCGCGTCACGATCGTCGCCCCCGACAGCCGCATCGACGTGGCCCTCCCCGACGACGTCCCCGTCGCCGACCTCTACCCCGAGGTCCTCAGGCTCTCCCAGCAGAGCCCCGCCGAGGGCGCCCCCGTCGGCTACCACCTCGTACGCCGCGACGGCACCGTCCTCGACAGCTCCCGCTCCTTCGCCGCCCAGCGCCTCCTCGACGGCGAACTCCTCACCCTGCGCCCCTTCTCCGACTCGCTCCCCCCGGCCGTGTTCGACGACGTCTCCGAGGCCGTCGCCTCCGCCGTCACCAGCGAACGCACCCTGTGGGACGGCGACCTCACCCGCGCCGCCGGCCTGGCCGGCGCAGGCGTCCTGTCCGCGCTGCTCGCCTTCGTCGCCTGGACCGGCGACCCCCGCCACGACATGCACGGCCTGCCCGGCATCCTCGCCGGCGTCGCCGGACTCCTCCTGCTCGTCCTCGGCTGCGTCCGCGCCCGCGTCTACGACGACCGCGCCTCCGCGATCGCGCTGGGCCTCGGCGCCCTGCCCAACGTCGGCGTCGCGGGCTCGGGCCTCCTCCCGCTCACCGACGGCGAGGGCATCGGCAAACTCCAGTTCCTGCTGGCCTGCGCGGCCGTCCTGCTCGCCGCCGTCGTCCTCACCCTCTGCTCGCCCAGCGGCGACGGCCCCTTCGTCGCCTTCGTCCTCGCCTCCGCCATCGGTCTCCTCGCCGTCTTCGCGGCTCTCCTGGCCAAGGACTGGACGCCCGCCGAGATCGGCGCCCTGTGCGCCCCGGTCGCCGTGGTGGGCCTCGCCTTCCTGCCCGGCCTCTCGATGCGCTTCGCCCGCCTGCCGATCGGCTTCGACGCCCCGAGCGGCGCCGCCCGCAGCCGCTACGACACCGAGGCGCCGACGCCGGAACCGGTCGACGCCGAACGTGTCGCCGCCCAGGCCCGGCGCGGCCACGAACTCCTCGTCGGCCTCGTCGGCGGCTGCGCGGTCGTCGCCGTCGGCGCCGCCGCCGTCCTCGGCTTCTCCTCGGACATCTGGGCCCAGCTCCTCGCCCTCGCTACCGGCGTCGCCCTCCTGACGCGCGCCCACCTCTTCCGCTACACCGCCCAGGTCGCCCCGGTCGTCGCCGCCGGCCTCGCCTCCCTCGTCCTGCTCGGCCTCGGCCTCGCCCTCAACCCGCCGGAGTCCGTCCAGCGCTCCGCCGCGAACGGCGACCTCTCCGGCTTCGAGCTGCGCACGATCTGGCTCGTCGCGGCGGTCGGCGTGGCCATCGCCCTCGTCACCGCGATCGGCCTGCTCGTCTCACGCGGCGGCCCCACCCCGTTCTGGGGCCGCTTCCTGGAGATCGCCGAGGGCTTCGTCCTGCTGACCCTGGTGCCGCTGGCGCTCGCGGTGTTCGACGTGTACGCGACGGTCCGCGCCCTGACGAGCTGAGCCCTCGCACAGTGAAGAAGGCATGAAAAAGAGGGGCCGGTACGACCACGTACCGGCCCCTCTTCCGTCCTTGCGCGAACGCGGGGGCTTCAGCCCTCCTGCGCCGCCAGCCCGCCGTTCTGCTCGGTCGGCTCCAGGTCGAACTCCCCGTCCCGGGCCCCCAGCACGAACGCCGTCCACTCGGCCTCCGTGTACCGCAGCACCGTGTCGTGGTCCAGGGACGACCGCATCGCGACGGCCCCGTCCGGCAGGTACGCGATCTCCACGCGCTCCTCGTGCTCCTCGGTGCCCGGCGCGCTGTGCCACTCGACGCCGGAGATGTCGAGGGCGTACAACTCGTCCCGCTCCCGGTCCTTGCGGGCCTTGCGTTCCTCTTCGGTCTCGGCCATGGCGGCTCGGGTCCTTTCCTTCAGTGCCAACGAGCGGTACGGACACCCTACTTGCGGTCAATGCCCCAGGTCGGAGGTTCCGCTCCGCAGGGGGACGGCAGGATAATCCGGGCGAGGCAGGCTCCGTACCCTGGTAGCCTTGCCCTCGGCCGTTGTGCGCGGACACCTTCACCGGTGCCCCCGGCGGACCCGCCCAGGCGAGTAACCGAAGCTCCCCCGAGATTCAGACCAGGGGCACTCGCGGGCAACACAGTATTGAGGAGTTCAGCGTGCCGCTCGACGCCGCAGTGAAGAAGCAGATCATCTCCGAGTTCGGTGCCAAGGAGGGCGACACTGGCTCCCCCGAGGTCCAGGTCGCGATGCTCTCCCGTCGGATCTCCGACCTGACGGAGCACCTCAAGACCCACAAGCACGACCACCACTCCCGCCGGGGTCTGCTGATCCTGGTCGGTCAGCGCCGCCGCCTTCTCCAGTACCTGGCGAAGAAGGACATCCAGCGCTTCCGTACGCTGGTCGACCGCCTCGGCATCCGCCGTGGCGCGGCCGGTGGCGCGAAGTAGCACAGCGTGCAGGGAGCGGTTCCCGTGAAGATCGGGAGCCGCTCCTTTTGCTGTACGTAGAGACGGAAACGTGCGGAGTGTCACCACCCCTTTGTAGTGTGGTAGCACAACGCAGTACCACGCAGTACGCATGAGGAGAGGCGCACCCAGCCGCCGCCGGTCCTCGGTAGTGGCCCCCGGGCAATCGGCCCGGAGGCTTCGATCGAAGACCGGCCCGCACCGCACGGCGCGCTTCTCCACACCGTCCCCCTGTCACACGGGCAGGACGGGACAAAAGACGCATACAGACGAGTAATGGAGAAAACGCTAGTGGAGAACGAGACCCACTACGCCGAGGCCGTCATCGACAACGGCACCTTCGGCACCCGCACCATCCGCTTCGAGACCGGCCGCCTCGCCAAGCAGGCCGCCGGTTCCGCGGTGGCCTACCTGGACGACGACACCATGGTGCTGTCGGCCACCACCGCCTCCAAGAACCCCAAGGACCAGCTCGACTTCTTCCCCCTCACGGTGGACGTCGAGGAGCGGATGTACGCCGCCGGCAAGATCCCCGGCAGCTTCTTCCGCCGCGAGGGCCGCCCCTCCGAGGACGCGATCCTCACCTGCCGCCTGATCGACCGCCCGCTGCGCCCGTCCTTCAAGAAGGGCCTGCGCAACGAGATCCAGGTCGTCGCGACGATCATGGCCCTCAACCCCGACCACCTGTACGACGTCGTGGCGATCAACGCCGCCTCCGCGTCGACGCAGCTGGCCGGCCTGCCCTTCTCCGGCCCGATCGGCGGCGTCCGCGTCGCGCTGATCCGCGGCCAGTGGGTGGCGTTCCCGACGCACACCGAGCTCGAGGACGCCGTCTTCGACATGGTCGTCGCGGGCCGCACCCTGGAGGACGGCGACGTCGCGATCATGATGGTCGAGGCCGAGGCCACCGAGAAGACCATCCAGCTGGTCGCGGGCGGCGCCGAGGCGCCGACCGAGGAGGTCGTCGCCGCCGGTCTGGACGCCGCGAAGCCCTTCATCAAGGTCCTCTGCAAGGCCCAGGCCGACCTCGCCGCCAAGGCCGCCAAGCCCACCGGCGAGTTCCCGGTCTTCCTCGACTACCAGGACGACGTCTTCGAGGCGCTCACCGCCGCCGTCAAGGACGAGCTGTCCCAGGCGCTCACCATCGCGGGCAAGCAGGACCGCGAGGCCGAGCTGGACCGCGTCAAGGGTCTCGCCGCCGAGAAGCTGCTCCCGCAGTTCGAGGGCCGCGAGAAGGAGATCAGCGCGGCCTACCGCTCGCTGACCAAGGCCCTGGTCCGTGAGCGCGTCATCAAGGACAAGGTCCGCATCGACGGCCGTGGCATCACGGACATCCGTACGCTCGCCGCCGAGGTCGAGGCCATCCCGCGCGTGCACGGCTCGGCGCTGTTCGAGCGTGGCGAGACCCAGATCCTGGGCGTCACCACCCTCAACATGCTCCGCATGGAGCAGCAGCTCGACACCCTTTCCCCGGTGACGCGCAAGCGCTACATGCACAACTACAACTTCCCGCCGTACTCCGTCGGCGAGACCGGCCGCGTCGGCTCCCCGAAGCGCCGCGAGATCGGCCACGGCGCCCTCGCCGAGCGCGCCATCGTGCCGGTCCTGCCGACGCGCGAGGAGTTCCCCTACGCGATCCGTCAGGTGTCCGAGGCCCTCGGCTCCAACGGCTCGACGTCCATGGGCTCCGTCTGCGCCTCCACCATGTCGCTGCTGAACGCCGGTGTGCCGCTGAAGGCCCCCGTCGCCGGTATCGCCATGGGCCTGATCTCCCAGGAGATCAAGGGCGAGACGCACTACGTCGCCCTCACCGACATCCTCGGTGCGGAGGACGCCTTCGGCGACATGGACTTCAAGGTCGCCGGCACCAAGGAGTTCGTGACGGCCCTCCAGCTCGACACGAAGCTCGACGGCATCCCCGCCTCCGTCCTGGCCGCCGCCCTCAAGCAGGCCCGTGACGCCCGCCTCCACATCCTCGACGTGATGATGGAAGCGATCGACACGCCGGACGAGATGTCCCCCAACGCCCCGCGGATCATCACCGTCAAGATCCCCGTGGACAAGATCGGCGAGGTCATCGGCCCGAAGGGCAAGATGATCAACCAGATCCAGGAGGACACCGGCGCCGAGATCACGATCGAGGACGACGGCACCATCTACATCGGTGCCCAGGTCGGCTCGCAGGCCGAGGCCGCCCGCACCACGATCAACGCGATCGCCAACCCGACCATGCCGGAGGTCGGCGAGCGCTACCTGGGTACGGTCGTCAAGACCACCACCTTCGGCGCGTTCGTCTCCCTGCTCCCCGGCAAGGACGGCCTGCTGCACATCTCGCAGATCCGCAAGCTGGCCGGCGGCAAGCGCGTGGAGAACGTCGAGGACGTCCTCGCGGTCGGCGCCAAGGTCCAGGTCGAGATCGCCGAGATCGACTCCCGAGGCAAGCTCTCCCTCATCCCCGTGGTCGAGGGCGAAGACGCTTCTGACGACACGAAGGACGACACCGACAAGTGACGTCGAGCAGTTCAGCGACGACGGCCCGCGCCTCTTCCAAGGCGCGGGCCGTCGCCCGTACCCAAACCCTGATCACCGGGCAGAACGGCATCGGCACGGTCCGCAAGACCACCCTCCCGGGCGGCCTGCGCATCGTCACCGAGACCCTTCCCTCCGTCCGCTCCGCGACCTTCGGCATCTGGGCGCACGTCGGCTCCCGCGACGAGACCCCGGCCCTGAACGGCGCCACGCACTACCTGGAGCACCTCCTCTTCAAGGGCACCGCCCGGCGCAGCGCGCTCGACATCTCCGCCGCGCTGGACGCGGTCGGCGGCGAGATGAACGCGTTCACCGCCAAGGAGTACACGTGCTACTACGCACGCGTCCTCGACACCGACCTCCCCCTCGCCATCGACGTCGTCTGCGACATGCTGACCGGCTCCCTGATCCGCGAGGAGGACGTCGACGTCGAACGCGGCGCCATCCTCGAAGAGATCGCGATGACCGAGGACGACCCCGGCGACTGCGTCCACGACCTCTTCGCGCACACGATGTTCGGCGACACCCCCCTCGGCCGCCCCGTCCTCGGCACGGTCGACACGGTCAACGCCCTCACCGCCGACCGCGTCCGCCGCTTCTACAAGAAGCACTACGACCCCACCCACCTGGTCGTCGCCGCCGCCGGCAACATCGACCACGACCAGGTCGTACGGCAGGTCAGCGCCGCCTTCGAGCAGGCGGGCGCCCTCAAGAACGCGGACGCCACCCCGATCGACCCGCGCGACGGGAAGCGCACGATCCGCACCGCCGGGCGCGTCGAGCTGGTCGGCCGCAAGACCGAGCAGGCGCACGTCGTCCTCGGCATGCCGGGCCTGGCCCGCACCGACGACCGCCGCTGGGCGCTCGGCGTCCTCAACACGGCCCTCGGCGGCGGCATGTCCTCGCGCCTCTTCCAGGAGGTCCGCGAGAAGCGCGGCCTGGCGTACAGCGTCTACTCGTACACCTCCGGGTTCGCCGACTGCGGCCTGTTCGGCGTGTACGCCGGCTGCCGGCCCTCGCAGGTCCACGACGTCCTGAAGATCTGCCGCGACGAACTGGACCAGGTCGCCCGCGACGGCCTCACGGACGACGAGATCGTCCGCGCCATCGGCCAGCTCCGCGGCTCCACGGTCCTCGGCCTGGAGGACACCGGCGCGCTGATGAACCGCATCGGCAAGAGCGAGCTGTGCTGGGGCGACCAGATGTCCGTCGACGACATGCTCAGCCGCATCGCGTCGGTCACCCCGGACGACGTCCGCGCGGTGGCCCGCGAGATCCTGGGACAGCGCCCGTCGCTGTCGGTCATCGGCCCGCTCAAGGACAAGCAGGCGGCCCGCCTGCACGACGCCGTCGCCTAACCCCTCCCCGCTCGAAGGAAGCACGAACATGAGCAAGCTGCGCGTGGCGGTCCTCGGCTCCCGGGGCCGCATCGGCTCCGAAGCCGTCAAGGCCGTCGAGGCCGCCGAGGACATGGAGCTGGTGGCCGCCCTCGGCCGCGGCGACCGACTGGAGACGCTGGCCGAGACCGGCGCCCAGGTCGCCGTCGAACTCACCACCCCCGCCTCGGTGATGGGCAACCTCGACTTCTGCGTACGGCACGGCATCCACGCCGTCGTCGGTACGACGGGCTGGACCGACGACCGCCTCGCACAGCTCGGGACCTGGCTCGCCCAGTCCCCGCAGACCGGTGTCCTGATCGCCCCGAACTTCTCCATCGGCGCGGTCCTCACCATGAAGTTCGCCCAGCTCGCGGCGCCGTACTTCGAGTCGGTCGAGGTCGTCGAACTCCACCACCCCAACAAGGTCGACGCCCCCTCGGGCACCGCCACCCGCACGGCCCAGCTCATCGCCGAGGCCCGCGCCAAGGCGGGCACGGCCCCGGCGCCCGACGCGACGGTCACGGCCCTGGACGGCGCGCGCGGCGCCGACGTCGACGGCGTACCCGTCCACTCGGTCCGGCTGCGCGGCCTGCTCGCGCACCAGGAGGTCCTTCTCGGCGGCGAGGGGGAGACCCTGACGATCCGCCACGACTCCCTCCACCACAGCAGCTTCATGCCGGGCATCCTCCTGGGCGCCCGCCGCGTGGTGTCGGCCCCCGGCCTCACCTTCGGCCTGGAGCACTTCCTGGACCTCGGCTGACATGCGCGCCAAACTCTCGTACGCCGTCACGGCCGCCGTCCTGCTCTTCTACTTCGCGCTGGCCGGCAGCCGTGGCGTCATGCTCATCCAGACCGGCACCCTCCTGACGGTCACCTTCGGCGTCGCCGTCCTGATCCTCCCGGTCATCGGCGTCTGGTTCCTGTGGAAGAACACCCAGTTCGTCCGCAAGGCCAACGCGCTGGCCGCGAAGCTGGAGGCGGAGGGCGGCCTCCCGGTCGACGAACTCAAGCGCACCCCGTCCGGCCGAATCGACCGCGACTCGGCTGACGAGGTCTTCGAGAAGCGCAAGGCGGAGACGGAGGCGGCGCCGGACGACTGGCGGAGCTGGTTCCGCCTGGCGGTGGCGTACCACGACGCGCGGGACACCCCGAGGGCGCGGAAGGCGATGCAGAGGGCGATAGCGCTGCACGACGGGGCGTGAGGTCAGCGGTTCTCCGCAGCCCACGCCTCCACCGTGTCGGCGGCCCGCTCGAACGCCTCAGTGCGGGCCAGGAAGTCCGCGTTGTGGCTGGTCAGCAGCACAGCCACCCCTTCGGCTCCCCGCCGCGACAACACCAGCGCCTGCCCCTGGACGGTCCGCGGCACCCCCAGCCACCGCACCGGCTGCTGTACCGTCCGCACCCCGCTGACGTCACTCCACGCGACAGTCCGCGTGACGAGGAACCCGACGTGCCGAAGCCCCCGCGCGCTCACCCACACCCCCATCCGCAGCAACCTCAGCGCACAGGCGATGACGGCGGCGGCGGTGACGAACACCGCGAGGGCCTCGGACACGGACCCGGTGAGTGCGATGAGCACCCCCGCGAACAGCACGAACGACGCGACGAGCAGCCACACCGCCGCCACCCCGACCCGCCAGGGCCCGGGACGGTAGGGCCGCCGCCACCGCTCCCGGTCGACGAAGGGCAGCGCCCCCTCGGCCGCGTCGAAGTCGAAGGTGCGCTCGGCCGTCAGGAAGGGCAGGGGCACGACTGGTCCTCACTCGCTGTGCACAGGGGGCTGTGCCGGTGAGGCTATCCGCAGCGCTCTCCGCCGACCACCATCGGGGCCGCGCGCGTCACTCCGCACGCACGCGGGCACAGATGTGCGGATCAGCCGAGCGAAGTGTCCGTATTGCGGCATTTAGCGAAGTTCATCTAGCCTGATCAAACGGACCCGGCACTGCTTGAACCCCCGAGCAGGCAGTGCCGGGCTCCTCCTTTGTCATGACTTTTCCCCGGACCAAGGGCAGACCGCGCGATGTACACCGAGTAGCGTGTAACCCATGGCTCCGACCTCCACTCCGCAGACCCCCTTCGGGAGGGTCCTCACCGCCATGGTCACGCCGTTCACGGCTGACGGCGCGATCGACCTCGACGGCGCTCAGCGACTCGCCGCCCACCTGGTGGACGCCGGCAACGACGGCCTGGTCGTCAACGGCACCACCGGCGAGTCCCCGACGACGTCGGACGCGGAGAAATCGGACCTGGTACGAGTCGTCCTGGAGGCCGTGGGAGACCGGGCCCACGTCATCGCGGGCGTCGGCACCAACGACACCCACCACAGCACGGAACTGGCCCAGGCCGCCGAGAAGACCGGCGCCCACGCCCTCCTCGTCGTCACCCCGTACTACAACAAGCCCCCGCAGGAGGGCCTGTACCGCCACTTCACCACCGTGGCGGACGCGACCGGCCTGCCGGTCATGCTCTACGACATCCCCGGCCGCAGCGGCGTCCCCATCAGCACGGACACCCTCGTCCGCCTCGCCGAGCACCCCCGGATCGTCGCCAACAAGGACGCCAAGGGCGACCTCGGCGCCGCGAGCTGGGCCATCGCGCGCTCCGGTCTCGCCTGGTACTCCGGCGACGACATGCTCAACCTGCCCCTACTCTCTGTAGGAGCGGTCGGCTTCGTCTCCGTTGTCGGCCACCTCGTCACCCCCGAACTCCGCGCGCTGGTCGACGCGTACACCTCGGGCGACGTACAGAAGGCGGCCGAGATCCACCACCGCCTCCTGCCCGTCTTCACCGGCGTCTTCCGCACCCAGGGCGTCATGACCACCAAGGCCGCGCTCGCCCTCCAGGGCCTGCCCGCCGGACCGCTGCGCCCGCCGATGGTCGAGTGCTCCGCGGAAGAGATCGCCCAGCTCAAGCTCGATCTCGCCGCGGGCGGGGTACAGCTCTGACAACAGACTTCACAACTGAATCCCACAACCGAACAGGAAACGGAACGGGCCACGAGAGCCCGCCGTCATCACCGACAACTGTGTAAGCACGAACGTCACACGCGCCACGTGCCCCTGGCACGTGGCGTGTCGTGGTGAGGAGAGTCTTTTGAGTCATCCGCATCCCGAACTGGGCTCACCCCCGCCGCTCGCGAAGGGCGGCCTGCGCGTCACCCCGCTCGGCGGCCTCGGCGAGATCGGCCGGAACATGACCGTCTTCGAGTACGGCGGCCGACTGCTGATCGTCGACTGCGGAGTGCTCTTCCCCGAGGAGGAGCAGCCCGGTATCGACCTGATCCTGCCGGACTTCTCGTCCATCAGGGACCGCCTCGACGACATCGAGGGCATCGTCCTGACGCATGGCCACGAGGACCACATCGGCGGCGTCCCCTTCCTCCTGCGGGAGAAGCCGGACATCCCCCTGATCGGCTCCAAGCTGACCCTCGCGCTCATCGAGGCCAAGCTCCAGGAGCACCGCATCCGCCCGTACACCCTTGAGGTGGTCGAGGGGAACCGCGAGCGCATCGGCCCCTTCGACTGCGAGTTCATCGCCGTCAACCACTCCATCCCGGACGCGCTGGCCGTGGCCATCCGCACGCCGGCGGGCATGGTCGTCCACACCGGCGACTTCAAGATGGACCAGCTCCCGCTGGACGGCCGCCTCACCGACCTGCACGCCTTCGCCCGGCTCAGCGAGGAGGGCATCGACCTGCTCCTCGCCGACTCGACGAACGCCGAGGTCCCGGGGTTCGTCCCGCCGGAGAAGGACATCTCCAACGTCCTGCGGCAGGTCTTCGCGAACGCGAGCAAACGGATCATCGTGGCGAGCTTCGCGAGCCACGTCCACCGCATCCAGCAGATCCTGGACGCGGCCCACGAGTACGGCCGCCGGGTCGCCTTCGTCGGCCGCTCGATGGTCCGCAACATGGGCATCGCCCGCGACCTCGGCTACCTCAAGGTCCCGCCGGGCCTGGTCGTCGACGTCAAGACCCTCGACGACCTGCCGGACCACCAGGTGGTCCTGGTCTGCACGGGGTCCCAGGGCGAACCCATGGCCGCCCTCTCCCGGATGGCCAACCGCGACCACCAGATCCGCATCGTCGACGGCGACACGGTCATCCTGGCCTCGTCCCTCATCCCCGGCAACGAGAACGCGGTCTACCGCGTGATCAACGGCCTGACCCGCTGGGGCGCCAACGTCGTCCACAAGGGCAACGCCAAGGTCCACGTCTCGGGCCACGCCTCGGCCGGCGAGCTGCTGTACTTCTACAACATCTGCCGCCCGAAGAACCTGATGCCGGTCCACGGCGAATGGCGCCACCTGCGCGCCAACGCGGAACTGGGCGCCATGACCGGCGTCCCCCACGACCGCATCGTCATCGCCGAGGACGGCGTCGCCGTCGACCTCATCGAGGGCAAGGCCAAGATCTCCGGCAAGGTCCAGGCGGGATACGTGTACGTCGACGGCCTCTCCGTCGGCGGAGTGGGCGAACCGGCGCTGAAGGACCGCAAGATCCTCGGTGACGAGGGCATCATCTCGGTCTTCGTGGTCGTCGACTCCTCCACCGGCAAGATCACCGCGGGCCCGCACATCCAGGCCCGTGGCTCCGGTATCGACGACTCGGCGTTCGACGGGGTGCTCCCGAAGGTCAACGAGGTCCTGGAGCGGTCGGCCCAGGACGGCGTCGTCGAACCCCACCAGCTCCAGCAGCTCATCCGCCGCACGCTGGGCAAGTGGGTCTCCGACAACTACCGGCGCAGGCCGATGATCCTGCCGGTCGTGGTCGAGGTCTGAGCACCGAACCGGGAGGGGGGAGCCTCGATTTGCATCGAGGCTCCCCCCTCCAGTACGTTTACGGCTCCGCCCAACCGGGAACCCGGGTGCTCCAAGCGCCCGACGATGGTCCCCGAAGCGGGTGGGAAATCCGGCTCAGAACTTCTGATAAAGTCGGAACCGCCGGAAAGGAAACCGCGAAACAAAAGCGGAAACCTGGAAAGCACCGAGGAAATCGGATCGGAAAAGGATCTGATAGAGTCGGAAACGCAAGACCGAAGGGAAAAGCCCAGAGGAAAGCCCGAGAGGGTGAGTACGAAGGAAGCGTCCGTTCCTTGAGAACTCAACAGCGTGCCAAAAATCAACGCCAGATTAGTTGATACCCCGTCCCCGGCCGATGGTCGAGGATGAGGTTCCTTTGAAACAAACACAGCGAGGACGCTGTGAACGGTCGGATTATTCCTCCGATCGTTCCGCTCTTCTGTGTTGTGCACCGGATTACCGGTAAACATTCACGGAGAGTTTGATCCTGGCTCAGGACGAACGCTGGCGGCGTGCTTAACACATGCAAGTCGAACGATGAAGCCCTTCGGGGTGGATTAGTGGCGAACGGGTGAGTAACACGTGGGCAATCTGCCCTTCACTCTGGGACAAGCCCTGGAAACGGGGTCTAATACCGGATATCACTCCTGCCTGCATGGGCGGGGGTCGAAAGCTCCGGCGGTGAAGGATGAGCCCGCGGCCTATCAGCTTGTTGGTGAGGTAATGGCTCACCAAGGCGACGACGGGTAGCCGGCCTGAGAGGGCGACCGGCCACACTGGGACTGAGACACGGCCCAGACTCCTACGGGAGGCAGCAGTGGGGAATATTGCACAATGGGCGGAAGCCTGATGCAGCGACGCCGCGTGAGGGATGACGGCCTTCGGGTTGTAAACCTCTTTCAGCAGGGAAGAAGCGAAAGTGACGGTACCTGCAGAAGAAGCGCCGGCTAACTACGTGCCAGCAGCCGCGGTAATACGTAGGGCGCAAGCGTTGTCCGGAATTATTGGGCGTAAAGAGCTCGTAGGCGGCTTGTCGCGTCGGATGTGAAAGCCCGGGGCTTAACCCCGGGTCTGCATTCGATACGGGCAGGCTAGAGTTCGGTAGGGGAGATCGGAATTCCTGGTGTAGCGGTGAAATGCGCAGATATCAGGAGGAACACCGGTGGCGAAGGCGGATCTCTGGGCCGATACTGACGCTGAGGAGCGAAAGCGTGGGGAGCGAACAGGATTAGATACCCTGGTAGTCCACGCCGTAAACGGTGGGAACTAGGTGTTGGCGACATTCCACGTCGTCGGTGCCGCAGCTAACGCATTAAGTTCCCCGCCTGGGGAGTACGGCCGCAAGGCTAAAACTCAAAGGAATTGACGGGGGCCCGCACAAGCAGCGGAGCATGTGGCTTAATTCGACGCAACGCGAAGAACCTTACCAAGGCTTGACATACACCGGAAACGGCCAGAGATGGTCGCCCCCTTGTGGTCGGTGTACAGGTGGTGCATGGCTGTCGTCAGCTCGTGTCGTGAGATGTTGGGTTAAGTCCCGCAACGAGCGCAACCCTTGTCCTGTGTTGCCAGCGTGCCCTTCGGGGTGACGGGGACTCACAGGAGACCGCCGGGGTCAACTCGGAGGAAGGTGGGGACGACGTCAAGTCATCATGCCCCTTATGTCTTGGGCTGCACACGTGCTACAATGGCAGGTACAAAGAGCTGCGAAACCGTGAGGTGGAGCGAATCTCAAAAAGCCTGTCTCAGTTCGGATTGGGGTCTGCAACTCGACCCCATGAAGTCGGAGTTGCTAGTAATCGCAGATCAGCATTGCTGCGGTGAATACGTTCCCGGGCCTTGTACACACCGCCCGTCACGTCACGAAAGTCGGTAACACCCGAAGCCGGTGGCCCAACCCCTCACGGGGAGGGAGCTGTCGAAGGTGGGACTGGCGATTGGGACGAAGTCGTAACAAGGTAGCCGTACCGGAAGGTGCGGCTGGATCACCTCCTTTCTAAGGAGCACAGTACCGATTGCAGGCAGATGTTCTGCACGGTCAGCTCATGGGTGGAACGTTGATTATTCGACCAGGACATCGGGTCGGAGGCATTGCAAGTACTGCTCTTAGGGGCGTGGAAAGCATGATCTCCGGACGGGTTCGGGTCGGGCACGCTGTTGGGTGTCTGAGGGAATGAACCCCCTCGTGATGCCGACCCCAGTGAACTTCGGCTTCGGCCGGGGGTGATGGGTGGTTGGTCGTTGTTTGAGAACTGCACAGTGGACGCGAGCATCTGTGGCCAAGTTTTTAAGGGCGCACGGTGGATGCCTTGGCACCAGGAACCGATGAAGGACGTGGGAGGCCACGATAGTCCCCGGGGAGCCGTCAACCAGGCTTTGATCCGGGGGTTTCCGAATGGGGAAACCCGGCAGTCGTCATGGGCTGTCACCCATACCTGAACACATAGGGTATGTGGAGGGAACGAGGGGAAGTGAAACATCTCAGTACCCTCAGGAAGAGAAAACAACCGTGATTCCGGGAGTAGTGGCGAGCGAAACCGGATGAGGCCAAACCTACGACGTGTGAGACCCGGCAGGGGTTGCGTCGTGGGGGTTGTGGGATCTCTCTTCTGTCGTCTGCCGGCGACAGGACGAGTCAGAAACCGTTGATGTAGGCGAAGGACATGCGAAAGGTCCGGCGTAGAGGGTAAGACCCCCGTAGTCGAAACGTCAACGGCTCGTTTGAGAGACACCCAAGTAGCACGGGGCCCGAGAAATCCCGTGTGAATCTGGCGGGACCACCCGCTAAGCCTAAATATTCCCTGGTGACCGATAGCGGATAGTACCGTGAGGGAATGGTGAAAAGTACCGCGGGAGCGGAGTGAAATAGTACCTGAAACCGTGTGCCTACAAGCCGTGGGAGCGTCGGATACGTGCTTGCACGTATCTCGTGACTGCGTGCCTTTTGAAGAATGAGCCTGCGAGTTTGCGGTGTGTTGCGAGGTTAACCCGGGTGGGGTAGCCGTAGCGAAAGCGAGTCCGAACAGGGCGTTTCAGTAGCACGCTCAAGACCCGAAGCGGAGTGATCTAGCCATGGGCAGGTTGAAGCGGAGGTAAGACTTCGTGGAGGACCGAACCCACCAGGGTTGAAAACCTGGGGGATGACCTGTGGTTAGGGGTGAAAGGCCAATCAAACTCCGTGATAGCTGGTTCTCCCCGAAATGCATTTAGGTGCAGCGTCGTGTGTTTCTTGCCGGAGGTAGAGCACTGGATAGGCGATGGGCCCTACCGGGTTACTGACCTTAGCCAAACTCCGAATGCCGGTAAGTGAGAGCGCGGCAGTGAGACTGTGGGGGATAAGCTCCATGGTCGAGAGGGAAACAGCCCAGAGCATCGACTAAGGCCCCTAAGCGTACGCTAAGTGGGAAAGGATGTGGAGTCGCAGAGACAACCAGGAGGTTGGCTTAGAAGCAGCCACCCTTGAAAGAGTGCGTAATAGCTCACTGGTCTAGTGATTCCGCGCCGACAATGTAGCGGGGCTCAAGCGTACCGCCGAAGTCGTGTCATTGCAGCGTATAGCCCCAACGGGTGCTGTGATGGGTAGGGGAGCGTCGTGTGCCGGGTGAAGCTGCGCCGGAAGGCAGTGGTGGACGGTTCACGAGTGAGAATGCAGGCATGAGTAGCGATTCACACGTGGGAAACGTGTGCGCCGATTGACTAAGGGTTCCTGGGTCAAGCTGATCTGCCCAGGGTAAGTCGGGACCTAAGGCGAGGCCGACAGGCGTAGTCGATGGATAACCGGTTGATATTCCGGTACCCGCTGTGAAGCGTCAAACATTGAACCAGGCGATGCTAAGTCCGTGAAGCCGTCCCGGAGCCTTCGGGCAAAGGGAAGTGGTGGAGCCGACGGACCAGACTTGCAGTAGGTGAGTGATGGGGTGACGCAGGAAGGTAGTCCATCCCGGGCGGTGGTTGTCCCGGGGTAAGGGTGTAGGCCGTGCGATAGGCAAATCCGTCGCACATTGAGGCTGAGACCTGATGCCGAGCCGATTGTGGTGAAGTGGATGATCCTATGCTGTCGAGAAAAGCCTCTAGCGAGTTTCATGGCGGCCCGTACCCTAAACCGACTCAGGTGGTCTGGTAGAGAATACCGAGGCGTTCGGGTGAACTATGGTTAAGGAACTCGGCAAAATGCCCCCGTAACTTCGGGAGAAGGGGGGCCATCACTGGTGAGAGGACTTGCTCCTTGAGCTGGGGGTGGCCGCAGAGACCAGCGAGAAGCGACTGTTTACTAAAAACACAGGTCCGTGCGAAGCCGTAAGGCGATGTATACGGACTGACGCCTGCCCGGTGCTGGAACGTTAAGGGGACCGGTTAGTCACATTTCGGTGTGGCGAAGCTGAGAACTTAAGCGCCAGTAAACGGCGGTGGTAACTATAACCATCCTAAGGTAGCGAAATTCCTTGTCGGGTAAGTTCCGACCTGCACGAATGGCGTAACGACTTCTCGACTGTCTCAACCATAGGCCCGGTGAAATTGCACTACGAGTAAAGATGCTCGTTTCGCGCAGCAGGACGGAAAGACCCCGGGACCTTTACTACAGTTTGATATTGGTGTTCGGTTCGGCTTGTGTAGGATAGCTGGGAGACTTTGAAGCTGCCACGCCAGTGGTTGTGGAGTCGTCGTTGAAATACCAGTCTGGTCGTGCTGGATGTCTAACCTGGGTCCGTGATCCGGATCAGGGACAGTGTCTGATGGGTAGTTTAACTGGGGCGGTTGCCTCCTAAAGAGTAACGGAGGCGCCCAAAGGTTCCCTCAGCCTGGTTGGTAATCAGGTGTTGAGTGTAAGTGCACAAGGGAGCTTGACTGTGAGACCGACGGGTCGAGCAGGGACGAAAGTCGGGACTAGTGATCCGGCGGTGGCTTGTGGAAGCGCCGTCGCTCAACGGATAAAAGGTACCCCGGGGATAACAGGCTGATCTTCCCCAAGAGTCCATATCGACGGGATGGTTTGGCACCTCGATGTCGGCTCGTCGCATCCTGGGGCTGGAGTCGGTCCCAAGGGTTGGGCTGTTCGCCCATTAAAGCGGTACGCGAGCTGGGTTTAGAACGTCGTGAGACAGTTCGGTCCCTATCCGCTGCGCGCGCAGGAACATTGAGAAGGGCTGTCCCTAGTACGAGAGGACCGGGACGGACGAACCTCTGGTGTGCCAGTTGTTCTGCCAAGGGCATGGCTGGTTGGCTACGTTCGGGAGGGATAACCGCTGAAAGCATCTAAGCGGGAAGCCTGCTTCGAGATGAGTGTTCCCACCTCCTTGAGAGGGTAAGGCTCCCAGTAGACGACTGGGTTGATAGGCCAGATCTGGAAGCCCTGTAAGGGGTGGAGGTGACTGGTACTAATAGGCCGAGGGCTTGTCCTCAGTTGCTCGCGTCCACTGTG
The DNA here is from genome assembly GCF_055409605.1 of Streptomyces saintjeani. Lineage (NCBI taxonomy): Bacteria > Bacillati > Actinomycetota > Actinomycetes > Kitasatosporales > Streptomycetaceae > Streptomyces > Streptomyces saintjeani. The sequence goes on from NZ_CP189624.1 coordinate 6,947,272, forward strand.
TTGGTTCTGAAACCACGAACAACCCCATGCCATGGTTCATGGTGTGGTGCGGTTGATGTGTTTCATAGTGTTTCGGTGGTTATAGCGTGAGGGAAACGCCCGGTTACATTCCGAACCCGGAAGCTAAGCCTTACAGCGCCGATGGTACTGCAGGGGGGACCCTGTGGGAGAGTAGGACGCCGCCGAACTCCTTTTAGAGGTGGGCCCTGAACTTCGGTTCAGGGCCCACCTCTTTTTTGTTGTCCGTCACTTCCAGTTCACGTTCCGCGCCGACCATCCCACCATGGGTACTGGAGCAATGCTCAGGGCTGCGGGTGTGGGACTCGGCGACGAGGTCGTCGTGCCGGCCTTCGGGAACACCGAGGTCGCCGAAGAGGTGGCCCGGGTGGGTGCGATGCCGGTGTTCGCGGACGTGGACCCGGTGAGCTACTGCCTCGACGCGCTGGCCGTCGAGTCGGTCGTAACTCCCCGGACGGCGGCCGTGGTTGTCGTACACCGCTTCGGACGGCCCGCGGACATGGGGCGGTTGAGGGATGTCGGTGCGCGGCGGGGGTTGCTGGTGCTGGAGGAGGGAGACGGTGGAGGGGCGTTGGACGAGGTTGCCCAGCGGCGGGAGCGGGCGGCTTATCTGGACGCGCGGTTGCGGGGGGTGTGGACGCCCGATGGCGGGGACGGGCACACGTATCAGCAGTACGTCGTGAGGGTGCCGGGGAACGGGCGGCCGGATCGGGACGCCTTCGCACGCGCCTTGCGCGGCAAGGGAGTTGCGTGCCGGGTGCCGGTGAAGACGCCTGTGCATCGGCTGCCGGAGTTCCGGCGGTGCGTGTCCTTGCCGGAGACCGAGCGGGCGGCCGACGAGACGCTGGCGTTGCCGGTCGACGCGGCGCTGACGAAGCGGGACATGCAGCGCATAGTGTCCGCGTGCAATGCGCTCGGCGGGTTGTTGCAGCCGGCGTACTGAACGGGTTTGGGAATAGCCGCTCGTTCGGGGTACGATCTTCTTGTTGCCGCGAGGGAAATCACCCAAAAGGCAACAAGGCCCCTATAGCTCAGTCGGTAGAGCGTCTCCATGGTAAGGAGAAGGTCAACGGTTCGATTCCGTTTGGGGGCTCAGAGATAAGCCCCCTGCCTCATGAGGCAGGGGGCTTTTTCATGCCCTCGTCCGGTCCCTCACGCCACCCGCATCGCGAGAATGGCCATGTCGTCCGACGGGGCGTCGGAGGCGAACCGCTCCACCGCGCGCATGATGCGGGCGGCGACCGCGCCCGCCGTGAGACCGGTGCACGTGGTGAGGACGTCGGCGAGGCCGTCGTCGCCCAGCATGCGGGTGCCCTCGCGGCGTTCCGTGACGCCGTCGGTGACGCACAGGAGGACGTCGCCCGGGTCGAGGGTGACCGTCTGCTCGTACAGGTCGAGGTCCTCGATGACGCCCAGGAGGGGCTGGGGTTCCGCGGCGGGCTCGACCGTGCCGTCCTGGCGCAGGCGCAGCGGGAGGGGGTGGCCGGCGCAGACGACCTTCAGCTCGGCGCTGCCGTCCTGCTGGGGCCGCAGCTCGCCGTACAGGAGTGTCAGGAAGCGGCTGCGGGAACCCTCGTCGAGGATCGCGGAGTTGAGGCGTTCCAGGACCGCCGGGCCGCTCAGGCCCTCTCGGGCGAGCAGGCGCAGGGCGTGGCGGGCGAGGCCCGTGACGGCGGCGGCGTTGGGGCCGGTGCCGCAGACGTCGCCGATGGCGAAGCCGTACGCGCCGTCGCTGATCGGGAAGACGTCGTAGAAGTCACCGCCGACCTCGTTGCCCTCGCCGGCCGCGCGGTAGATGACGTCGACCTCGACGCCCTCGATCTCGGGCAGGCCCGGGGGCAGGAGGCTGCGCTGGAGGGCCTGGCTGATGGCTGTGCGCTCGGAGTAGAGGCGGGCGTTGTCCAGGGCCAGCGCGGCCCTGCGGGAGAGGTCCTCGGCGAGTTCCAGGATCTCCTGGCGGAAGTGTTCGTCGGTCGGTTTGCCGAGGGTCAGCATGCCGATGACGCGGTTGCGGGCGACCAGGGGCAGGACGACGGTCTCGCCGCCGACCGCGGAGGCCGTGGCGAGCGTGGGGCCGATGCCCGAGGCCACCGGGTGTGCGGGGCCGCCCGCGAGGCTGCGCATCGAGCTGCGCAGGGCCGCCTCGTGCGCGGCCTGGCCCGGCGCTGTCCACACGCGCGCGCCGGGGGTGGGGACCGGGTCGGGCGGGGCGGTCTTCGACAACAGGGACTTGATGCCGTCGATGAGCTCCTCGTCCTCGTGCAGGACGTACGACAGATACGGGTCCGATGCCTGGTCGGCGATCGTGTACACGGCGCACCAGGTCGCCAGGGTCGGCACCGTCATCTGTGCCATCAGGGCGAGCGTCTGGTCCCGGTCCAGGGTGCCGGCGAGGAGGTCGGACGCCTCGACGAGGAAGCTGAGCGAGCCTCTGCGCAGCCGCTCCAGCTCGCCCAGGCGCGCGGACTCGACGGCGAGAGCGATCCGGTCGGCGGCGAACTGGAGGCGCAGCGCCTCCTCGTTGGAGTAGCGGCCCGGCGTCTCGGAGGCCACCCCGAGGGAGCCGGTGAGGCGTCCCTCGACCTTCAGCGGCACGGTGACGACCGCGCGCATGCCGGTGCCGTTCAGCAGCGGTACGGCGCCGGGGACGGCGGTCAGGTCGTCGTGGACGGCCGGCATGCGCGCGGAGCCGTAGCGGCCGGGACCCGCCTCCACGGGCACGCGCGCGAAGCGCTGGCGGGTGGAGGGCAGGCCCGTCGAGGCGCGGACCTCCAGTTCCGTCTCGTCGTCCGTGGCGAGGAGCAGGAAGGCGGAGTCGGCGTCGAGCATGTCGCGGGCGCGCTCCACCGTGCGCTGGAGGAGGCCGTCGAGGTCGTCCGGCGCGGGGGAGCCGATGAACACCTCGAACGGGTCGGCGTTCGGGGAGTCGGGAGAGCCGGCGCTGTCGGAGGCGGGGACGCGGGCCGGGGACTGGAGGACCGCGCGCTCGTGGTCGCGCACCAGCAGACAGACCGTGGAGGGTTCGCCGCCGGTGTCGCGTACGCGCAGGTGGGAGGCGTATACGGGGGTGACGCGGCCGTCGGAGCCGCGGATGCCGTAACTGCCCTCCCAGCGGGAGAGCTGGAGCGCCTCCGCGATGCCGGTGGCGGTGCCCGGGGTGTGCGGCCAGGCGGCGAGGTCGGTGAGGGGCTTGCCGATGACCTGGTCGGCCGGGTAGCCGAAGACGTCCTCGGCGTCCTCGTTCCAGGCGGAGATCGAGCCCGTACGGTCGATCTGGACGACGGCGACGCGCACCCGGCCGTCGGCGAGCGGCAGGAGGCCCACCGGCAGGGACGGGCCGGCCGTACGGGTGCCGACCGCGCGCTCGGGCAGGACGAGCTGGAACCAGACGGTCTTGTGGGTGGGCGTGTACTCGACGCCCCAGCGCCCCGCGATGGCCGCGCACAGCTGGAGGCCGCGCCCGCCCTCGCGGTCGGGGTTGCTCATGGCGGGCAGCGCGCCCTGGAGGGGGATCTCGCGCTCCGGGTAGCGGTCGGCGACCTCGATGCGTACGCCGTCGTCGCTGCGCAGGCACAGGACGTCGGCGCGGGTGCCCGCGTGGATGACGGCGTTGGTGACGAGTTCGCTGGTGAGGACGACGGCGTCGTCCACGATGTCGGCGAAGCCCCACCCCTGGAGGGTGTCGCGGACGAACGCGCGGGCGGTCGCGACCGACCGTCCCACAGGCTCGAAACTGGCAGCCGCGCGCGCGGTGATCACAGGACTCCTCGGCCGGTCGTCGGCGGACAGTGCTTCCCGGTCGTCCGGGTGGCGTGGGTGGGGCGGGCGCGCGCCGGTCGGCCGGGGGTCCGGGGGCTGTCCCCCTGGAATCAGTCCGGTGGTCATTACGTCGGCCGCCCCTCCGATGCCCGCTCGTGCTCGTGCCACCGCCCAGGCCGGGTCGGGCCGGCGCGGCTGGACAGCCGTGTGCAAGGTTACTGACCTTCCGAGGTGTCGCGGATGCCGGTCGCCCGTGTTTTCCGTACCCGGAGTGTGCGGACGATGTGCACAGCCGCCGGAGTGTTATGGCCGTGTTCGGGGAGGGTGAAACACTGGGCAAGCTTCTTGTGAAGGTCCGGGCAGACCGGGTGTCTTCTGTGTACGTCGGGCAGCAGCCTTCACTGTGGCCTGATTACATCGGGCAGCGACATGCGGCAGTAGTGATTCGGCGAGCGGTACGAGCGGTAGGGGTCGATCCGTGCGGGAGGGACAAGTGGAGTCTGGCGCAGCGACGCGTGGCACGAAGACGCGCGCGAAGGGCGGGCCGTCCCTGAACAGGGCGCGCGCCTCACGCGAGGGAGGGACGACCGTGGTCGACACGGCCGCCCTGAACCGTCTTCTGGCGGCCTTGGTGTCCATGCGGGACGGCAACTTCCGCAAGCGGCTCACCGTGTCCGGCGACGGAGTGATGTCCGAGATCGCGGCCGTCTACAACGAGGTGGCCGACCGGAACCTGCATCTGACGGGTGAACTGGCGCGCGTACGGCGCATGGTGGGGCGCGAGGGCAAACTCACCGAGCGGCTGGAGACCGGCGTCTGCGAGGGGTCGTGGGCGGCTGCTATCGACGCCTCGAACTCGCTGGTGGACGATCTGGCGCGGCCGGTGTCCGAGGTCAGCCGGGTGCTGTCGGCGGTCGCGGAGGGCGATCTGTCGCCGCGCATGGAGCTGCGCGCGCACACGCCGGAGGGGTCGGGGCATCCGCTGCGGGGGGAGTTCCTGAAGGTCGGGCGGGTCGTCAACAACCTGGTCGACCAGTTGTCGACGTTCACCGACGAGGTCACGCGGGTGGCCAGCGAGGTGGGCACCGAGGGGAAGCTCGGCGGGCAGGCGCAGGTTCGCGGTATGTCCGGTTCGTGGAAGGATCTGACCGAATCGGTCAACACGATGGCGGACCGTTTGACCGCTCAGGTGCGCGACATCGCCCTGGTGACGACGGCGGTCGCCAACGGTGATCTGTCGCGGAAGGTCACCGTCCATGTGGCCGGCGAGATGCTGGAGCTGAAGGAGACCGTCAACGCGATGGTCGACCGGCTGTCGGCGTTTTCCTCCGAGGTGACCCGGGTGGCCCGCGAGGTGGGCACCGAGGGCATCCTGGGCGGCCAGGCGCAGGTGCGCGGTGTGGACGGGGTGTGGAAAGAGCTCACCGACTCCGTGAACACGATGGCCGGGAACCTGACGGACCAGATGCGCGGGATCGCCGAGGTGACGACGGCGGTCGCCAACGGTGACCTCTCGCGCAAGGTGACCGTGCCCGCGCGCGGGGAGATCGCCCAGCTCGCGGACACGATCAACCAGATGACCGACACCCTGCGGACCTTCGCGGACGAGGTCACGCGCGTCGCCAACGAGACGGGTTCCGAGGGGCGGCTGGGCGGGCAGGCGAACGTACCCGGCGTGTCGGGGACCTGGAAGGACCTCACCGACTCGGTCAACACGGTGTTCCGCAACCTCACGACGCAGGTGCGGGACATCGCGCAGGTGACGACGGCGGTGGCCAGCGGCGATCTGTCGCAGAAGGTGACCGTCGACGTCGCGGGGGAGATGCTGGAGCTGAAGAACACCGTCAACGGGATGGTGGACCAGCTCTCCGCGTTCGGTGCCGAGGTCACGCGCGTGGCGCGCGAGATCGGTGTCGAGGGTGAACTGGGCGGCCAGGCGCAGGTGATGGGGGCGGCCGGCACCTGGAAGGACCTCACCGACTCGGTCAACACGGCGTTCCGCAACCTCACCGGCCAGGTGCGCAACATCGCGCAGGTGACGACGGCCGTGGCGGACGGCGATCTGTCGCAGAAGGTGACCGTCGACGTCTCCGGCGAGATGCTCCAGCTGAAGAACACCGTGAACCGGATGGTCGACCAGCTGTCGCTCTTCGCGGACCAGGTCACCAAGGTGGCGCGGGACGTGGGCACGGAGGGGCGGCTCGGCGGTCAGGCGCGCGTGGACGGGGTGTCGGGGACGTGGAAGGAACTGACCGATTCCGTCAACTTCATGGCGGGGAATCTGACCTCCCAGGTGCGTCAGATCGCTCAGGTGACGACAGCGGTGGCGCGCGGTGACCTGTCGCAGAAGATCGACGTGGACGCGCGCGGGGAGATCCTGGAGCTGAAGAACACCATCAACACGATGGTGGACCAGCTGTCGTCGTTCGCCGAGCAGGTGACCCGGGTGGCCCGTGAGGTGGGCACCGACGGGCGCCTGGGCGGGCAGGCGCAGGTGCCCGGGGTGGCCGGGGTGTGGCGGGACCTCACGGACTCCGTGAACGGCATGGCGGGCAACCTGACCGCGCAGGTCCGCAACATCGCGCAGGTCGCCACGGCGGTCGCGCGCGGTGACCTCTCCCAGAAGATCACCGTGGACGCGCGCGGGGAGATCCTGGAGCTCAAGAACACGCTGAACACGATGGTGGACCAGCTGTCGTCGTTCGCCGAGCAGGTGACCCGCGTCGCGCGCGAGGTGGGCACCGAGGGCATCCTCGGCGGGCAGGCGGAGGTGCAGGGCGTCTCCGGGACCTGGAAGGACCTCACGCAGTCCGTCAACTTCATGGCGAACAACCTGACCACCCAGCTCCGCAACATCGCCGAGGTCACCACCGCCGTCGCCAAGGGCGACCTGTCGAAGAAGATCACCGTCGACGCCAAGGGCGAGATCCTCGAACTGGTGACGACCGTCAACACGATGGTCGACCAGCTGTCCTCGTTCGCGGAGCAGGTCACGCGCGTCGCGCGCGAGGTGGGCACCGAAGGCATCCTGGGCGGGCAGGCGCACGTACCCGGGGTCACCGGCATCTGGAAGGACCTCAGCGGCAACGTCAACCTGATGGCCAAGAACCTCACCATGCAGGTGCGGAACATCTCGCAGGTCGCGGCGGCCGTCGCCAACGGCGACCTGACGCGGCAGGTGACGATCGAGGCGCGCGGCGAGGTCCAGCAGCTCGCCGACACGTTCAACACGATGGTGAAGACGCTCAGTTCGTTCGCCGAGCAGGTCACCAAGGTGGCCCGCGAGGTGGGTACGGACGGCATCCTGGGCGGCCAGGCGCACGTGCCCGGCGTGTCGGGGACCTGGAAGGACCTCACCGAGTCGGTGAACCAGATGGCGTCCAACCTGACCGGGCAGGTCCGCAACATCGCGATGGTGACGACGGCCATCGCGAAGGGCGACCTGACCAAGAAGATCGACATCGACGCGCGCGGCGAGATCCTCGAACTGAAGACGACGATCAACACGATGGTCGACCAGCTGTCCTCGTTCGCCGAGGAGGTCACGCGCGTCGCGCGCGAGGTGGGCACCGAGGGGCAGCTCGGCGGACAGGCGCGCGTGCGGGACGTCGACGGGACGTGGCGCGACCTCACCGAGTCCGTCAACGAGATGGCCGGGAACCTCACCCGGCAGGTGCGCGCGATGTCCCGGGTGGCGACCGCGGTGACCAGGGGCGACCTCAGCCTCAAGATCGACGTGGACGCTTCCGGGGAGATCCAGGAGCTCCAGGACTACATCAACAAGATGATCGCCAACCTGCGCGACACCACGATCGCCAACAAGGAGCAGGACTGGCTGAAGGGCAACCTCGCGCGCGTGTCGGCGCTGTTGCAGGGCCGCCGCGACCAGGAGGACGTGGCCTCGCTGATCATGAGCGAGCTGCCGCCGCTGGTCGCCGCCCAGCACGGCGCGTTCTTCCTCGGCCTGCCGGCCCCCGACGCCGGTCCCGACCAGTACGAGCTGCGCATGCTCGGGTCGTACGGCTACTCGATGGGGTCCATGCCGACGTCGTTCCGGCCCGGTGAGGCGCTCGTCGGGACGGCCGCCCTGGAGAAGCGCACGATCCTCGTGTCCAACGCGCCCAGCGGCTACCTGAAGATCTCCTCCGGGCTCGGGGAGGCGCCGCCCGCGCAGGTGATCGTCCTGCCGGTGCTGTTCGAGGGCAAGGTCCTCGGGGTGATCGAGCTGGCGTCCTTCGGGGAGTTCACGCAGATCCAGAAGGACTTCCTCAACCAGATCGCCGAGATGATCGCGACGAGCGTCAACACGATCTCCGTCAACACCAAGACCGAGCGGCTGCTGAAGCAGTCGCAGGAGCTGACCGAGCAGCTCCAGGAGCGCTCCGGCGAGCTGGAGCAGCGGCAGAAGGCGCTCCAGGCGTCCAACGCCGAACTGGGCGAGAAGGCCGAGCTGCTGGCCCGGCAGAACCGGGACATCGAGGTCAAGAACACCGAGATCGAGGAGGCGCGGCAGGTCCTGGAGGAGCGCGCCGAGCAACTCGCCGTGTCCATGCGGTACAAGAGCGAGTTCCTCGCCAACATGTCGCACGAGCTGCGCACGCCGCTCAACTCGCTGCTCATCCTCGCCAAGCTGCTCGCCGACAACGCCGAGGGCAACCTCTCCCCGAAGCAGGTCGAGTTCGCCGAGACCATCCACGGCGCCGGGTCCGACCTGCTCCAGCTGATCAACGACATCCTCGACCTGTCGAAGGTCGAGGCGGGCAAGATGGACGTCTCCCCGACGCGCATCGCCCTCGTACAGCTCGTGGACTACGTGGAGGCCACCTTCCGGCCGCTGACCGCCGAGAAGGGCCTCGACCTGTCCGTACGGGTCTCCCCGGAGCTGCCCGCCACCCTCCACACCGACGAGCAGCGCCTGCTCCAGGTGCTGCGCAACCTGCTGTCCAACGCGGTCAAGTTCACCGACTCCGGCTCGGTGGAGCTGGTGATCCGGCCCGCGAGCGCGGACGTCCCCGTCGTGATCCGGCAGCAGTTGCTGGAGACCGGTTCGCTCACCGACGCGGACGCCCCGCTGATCGCGTTCTCCGTCACCGACACCGGCATCGGGATCGCGGCCAGCAAGATGCGGGTGATCTTCGAGGCGTTCAAACAGGCTGACGGTACGACGAGCCGCAAGTACGGCGGTACGGGGCTGGGGCTGTCGATCTCGCGGGAGATCGCGCAGCTGCTCGGCGGCGAGATCTACGCCCAGAGCGAGCCGGGCCGGGGGTCCACGTTCACCCTGTACCTGCCGGTGCGGCCCAGTGAGCTGCCTCCGCAGGGCTACCAGCAGATCGTCCCGGCGTTGGAGGCGGGCGACCTGGTGGCCTCCGAGAACGGGCACGCCGCGCTGACCGCGTCGGGCGAACCGGAGATCGAGACGCCGGCCGAGGTGAAGTCGTACCACGAGACGCAGAACGGCGCCGCGGCGCTCTTCCGGCGCCGGCGGCGGGCCGCGGGGGGCGAGGAGAACGGGGCATCGACGTCCCGCGCGCGCGTGAACATCCTCTTCGGCGGCGACAAGGTGCTCATCGTCGACGACGACATCCGCAACGTCTTCGCGCTCACCAGCGTCCTGGAGCAGCACGGGCTGACCGTCCTGTACGCCGAGAACGGGCGCGAGGGCATCGAGGTCCTGGAGCAGCACGACGACGTCGCCGTCGTCCTGATGGACATCATGATGCCGGAGATGGACGGGTACGCGACGACCTCCGCGATCCGCAGGATGCCGCAGTTCGCCGGGCTGCCGATCATCGCGCTCACCGCGAAGGCGATGAAGGGCGACCGGGAGAAGGCCATCGAGTCCGGTGCGTCCGACTATGTGACCAAGCCGGTGGACCCGGACCATCTGCTGTCCGTGATGGAGCAGTGGATGCGGGAAGGGTGACGGGAAGGGTGTGGAGGTGCCGTGACGCGCTGACTCAGGGTGGCCGGCGCTGGGCAGCGGGACGGTGTTCGGGGAACCTTCTGGTCCCCCGCCACGTTCCTGCTACGTGCACTGTGACATCGCGGTGACAGGGTGTGGCGACGGTCGGGGTGCGGCTACCATGACCGGCACAAGGAAGGGCGGCGCACAGGATGTCGTCCCCAGGGGCGGCGCCCGGTGCACTGCCGGGGCGAGGAGGGCGGGCCATGGTGCAGAAGGCCAAGATCCTCCTGGTCGATGACCGGCCGGAGAATCTGCTGGCGCTGGAGGCGATCCTCTCGGCGCTGGATCAGACACTGGTGCGGGCATCGTCCGGGGAAGAGGCGCTCAAAGCACTGCTGACGGACGACTTCGCGGTCATTCTGCTGGACGTCCAGATGCCGGGAATGGATGGATTCGAGACGGCCGCGCACATCAAGCGTCGGGAGCGGACCAGGGACATTCCGATCATCTTCCTCACCGCGATCAACCACGGGCCGCACCACACGTTCCGGGGGTACGCGGCGGGGGCGGTGGACTACATCTCCAAACCGTTCGATCCCTGGGTGCTGCGGGCGAAGGTGTCCGTGTTCGTCGAGCTGTACATGAAGAACTGTCAGCTCCGGGAGCAGGCGGCCCTGTTGCGGCTCCAGCTCGACGGGAACGGGCGGCCGGGTGTCGACGGGGGCAAGGAGGCGCCGGGGCTGCTCGCGGAGCTGTCCGCGCGGCTCGCGGCGGTCGAGGAGCAGGCCGAGGCGCTGTCGAAGCAGCTCGACGACGACTCCGCGGACGCGGCTGCGGTGGCTACCGCGGCGCATCTTGAGCGGAAGCTGACGGGGTTGCGGCGGGCGCTGGACGCGTTGGAGCCGGGGACCGGTGGCGGTGCGCCCACGGTGCCTTCTCAGGGCTGAGGGGCTGGGGTTCGGGGTGGGTGCGGGTTCGTCGTGGCGGGGGTGGGGGCGTTGTCGCTCACCCGCGCCGGCGGGGTGCCTCGGCATCCACCCGTGCTGTCCCCGGGGGTAACTGCCTTGTGGGAAAGCGGTTCCGTCGTGCCGTCAGTTCTGGGGTCTGTCGTGGGCGACACGAACGGGTGAAGCTGTAGGCACACGTGTCCTGTGTTGCTCGCGCCGGTACGCTCACCACCATGGCCCCACGTCCCTCCGCAGCCAAGAAGCAGCCCGCGAAGAAGGCCGCGGCTCCCGCGAAGGCTCCGGCGAAGAAGGCCGTAGCGAAGAAAGCCCCGGCGAAGAAGGCGCCCGCCAGGAAGGCAGTGGCGAAGAAGGCCGCGCCCCCCAGGCCGGCGCCCAGTCCCACCGGCGGCGTCTACCGCCTCGTACGCGCCCTGTGGCTGGGGCTGGCACATGCCGTGGGCGCGGTGTTCCGGGGGATAGGGAACGGTGCGAAGAACCTCGACCCGGCGCACCGCAAGGACGGCGTCGCGCTGCTGCTGTTCGGGTTCGCGCTGATCGTCGCGGCGGGGACCTGGGCCGATCTCAGGGGCCCGGTCGGGGACCTCGTCGAGATCCTGGTGACCGGCGCCTTCGGCCGGCTCGACCTCCTCGTGCCGATCCTGCTCGTGGTGATCGCCGTACGGTTCGTGCGGCACCCGGAGAAGCCCGAGGCCAACGGCCGTATCGTCATCGGTCTTTCCGCGCTGCTGATCGGGGTGCTCGGGCAGGTGCACATCGCGTGCGGGTCGCCCGCGCGCAGCGACGGCATGCAGGCCATAAGGGACGCCGGCGGGCTCGTCGGGTGGGCGGCGGCGACTCCGCTGACCTTCGCGATGACGGAAGTCCTCGCCGTACCCCTCCTCGTGCTGCTGACGGTCTTCGGGCTGCTCGTGGTCACGGCGACCCCGGTCAACGCGATCCCGCAGCGGCTGCGGCTGCTCGGCGTCAAGCTGGGTGTGCTGCACGACCCGGAAGAAGACGACGGGTACGACGAGTACGCCGACGACGAGCGGTACGACGACCAGTGGCGCGAGGCGCTGCCCGGGCGTCCGCGCCGACGGACGGCCGGAGGCGAGGCGTACGACCCCGAGGACGCGGAGGAAGCGGCCCTCTCGCGGCGTCGCACGCGGCCGAGGCGCGCCGGGGTGCCCCAGCCCTCGGGGGACCGGCAGATGGACGCCGTGGACATCGCGGCGGCAGCGGCGGCGGACCTCGACGGCGCCGTCCTGCACGGCATGCCGCCCTCGCCGCTGGTCGCCGACCTCACGCAGGGCGTCAGCGTCGGGGACCGCGAGCCGACCCGGCCCACGCCCGTGCCTGCGGCGCGGCCGAAGCAGGAGAGGCTCAAGCCGGGGATAGTGCCGGACCTGACCAAGGCGCCGCCGGAGGAGATGCGCGACCTGCCCCCGCGCGCGGAACAGCTCCAGCTCGCCGGGGACATCACGTACGCGCTGCCGTCCCTGGACCTCCTGGAGCGCGGCGGCCCCGGCAAGGCCCGCAGCGAGGCCAACGACGCCGTCGTCGCGTCCCTGACGAACGTCTTCACCGAGTTCAAGGTCGACGCCGCCGTCACCGGCTTCACGCGCGGGCCGACGGTCACCCGCTACGAGGTCGAGCTGGGCCCGGCCGTCAAGGTCGAGCGGATCACCGCGCTGACCAAGAACATCGCGTACGCCGTCGCCAGTCCCGACGTACGGATCATCAGCCCGATCCCCGGGAAGTCGGCCGTCGGGATCGAGATCCCCAACACCGACCGGGAGATGGTCAACGTCGGGGACGTGCTGCGGCTCGCGGACGCCGCCGAGGACGACCATCCGATGCTGGTGGCGCTCGGCAAGGACGTCGAGGGCGGGTACGTCATGGCGAACATGGCGAAGATGCCGCACATCCTCGTCGCCGGGGCCACCGGGTCCGGCAAGTCCTCGTGCATCAACTGTCTGATCACGTCGATCATGTGCCGGGCGACCCCCGAGGACGTCCGGATGGTGCTCGTCGACCCCAAGCGCGTCGAGCTGACCGCGTACGAGGGCATCCCGCACCTGATCACACCGATCATCACCAACCCGAAGCGCGCCGCCGAGGCCCTCCAGTGGGTCGTACGGGAGATGGACCTGCGCTACGACGACCTCGCGGCGTTCGGGTACCGGCACATCGACGACTTCAACCAGGCCATCCGCGACGGCAAGCTGAAGACGCCCGAGGGCAGCGAGCGGGAGCTCAAGCCGTACCCGTACCTGCTGGTGATCGTCGACGAGCTGGCCGACCTGATGATGGTCGCCCCCCGGGACGTCGAGGACTCGATCGTGCGCATCACGCAGCTCGCGCGCGCGGCGGGCATCCACCTGGTGCTCGCGACGCAGCGGCCGTCCGTCGACGTCGTCACCGGTCTGATCAAAGCCAATGTGCCCTCCCGGCTCGCGTTCGCGACGTCCTCGCTCGCCGACTCGCGGGTCATCCTCGACCAGCCCGGCGCGGAGAAGCTGATCGGCAAGGGCGACGGGCTGTTCCTGCCGATGGGCGCGAACAAGCCGGTCCGTATGCAGGGGGCGTTCGTCACCGAGGCCGAGGTCGCGGCCGTCGTGCAGCACTGCAAGGACCAGATGGCGCCGGTCTTCCGGGACGACGTCACCACCGGGACCAAGCAGAAGAAGGAGATCGACGAGGAGATCGGCGACGACCTCGACCTGCTGTGCCAGGCCGCCGAGCTGGTCGTGTCCACGCAGTTCGGGTCCACCTCGATGCTCCAGCGCAAGCTGCGGGTGGGGTTCGCGAAGGCCGGGCGGCTGATGGACCTCATGGAGTCGCGGGGGATCGTGGGGCCCAGCGAGGGGTCCAAGGCGCGGGACGTGCTGGTGAAGCCGGAGGAGCTGGACGGGGTGCTGGACGTCATCAGGGGCGGGGGCTGACGGCGGGGCTGACGCGCGGGTCCGTGGACGGCGATCTTCGTGACTCACCCGTTAGAGATCGTCGGGCAACCGTTTCCCTTTGTCGTACGTCCAGTTGAGCGAAGGACAGATAAGGGCCCCATGCTGGGCCCCCGCTGTCCCGCTGTCGGCGTGTCCGGTCGTATCGATGCCATACCGATGGCGTACAAAGTCCGACCGCCCGGTTGCCCCACCCTTTTGTACCCCCCCTAGACTGAATCTCCAGCACAGGCGGCTACACGCTCGAAAGGCGCCCCCGTGTCCATCGGCAACTCCCCTGAAGACGAGCGTCCGTTCGCAGACGTCTCCTCCGAGGAAGCCCCCTCCATCGGCCATGTGCTCCGGCAGGCGCGGATCGCCGCCGGTATGACCGTCGACGACGTCAGTACCGCCACCCGGATCCGCATCGCCATCGTCCACGCGATCGAGGCGGACGACTTCACACCCTGCGGCGGTGACGTCTACGCGCGCGGGCACATCCGTACGGTGGCCCGTGCCGTCCACATCGACCCCGCGCCGCTGATCGCCCGTTTCGACGCCTCGCACGGAGGGCGTCCCGCGCCGACGCCGGCCGCGCCGCTCTTCGAGGCGGAACGTATCCGCCCGGAGCGCAGGGGGCCGAACTGGACGGCCGCGATGGTCGCCGCGATCGTCGCCGTGATCGGTTTTGTCGGTTTCACCGCCTTCAAGGGGGGCGGCGAAGGCGACGGAAAGGATCAGATCGCCGGCGGGGCGACGCCCACGCCGTCCGCCTCCAAGGCGCAGGTCACGCCCAAGAACGAGAAGCCGACGACCGACCTCCAGCCGACCCCGTCCGACGACGCCATCGCCGCCGCCCCGCTGGACAAGGTGACCGTCCGCGTCAGCGCCGCGCACGGGCGCAGCTGGATCTCCGCCAAGGACCACAACGGACGGCTGCTCTTCGACGACCTGCTCAAGAAGGGCCAGTCGAAGACCTTCCAGGACAGCAGCAAGATCAACCTCGTCCTCGGCGACGCCGGGGCGATCGACCTCTGGGTGAACGGCAAGAAACTCGACAACGACTTCAAGCCGGGCGCGGTCGAGCGGCTGACCTACACGAAGGGCGATCCGCAGGCCGGGTAAGCCGGGTAAGGGGCCGTGATCTTGGTCAACCCCGTCGGCGTCCGTTGTCGGTGGGACAAAGTAGTCTTGAGCCCATGCCTGAACGCCGTACCGTCGCACTCGTCACCCTTGGCTGCGCCCGTAACGAGGTGGACTCGGAGGAGCTCGCAGGCCGTTTGGAGGCGGACGGCTGGCAGCTCGTGGAGTCCGCCGACGAAGCGGACGTCGCCGTGGTCAACACCTGCGGATTCGTCGAAGCCGCCAAGAAGGACTCCGTGGACGCCCTCCTGGAGGCCAACGACCTGAAGGGGCACGGCAGAACGCAGGCCGTCGTGGCGGTGGGCTGCATGGCCGAGCGGTACGGCAAGGAGCTCGCCGAGGCGCTGCCCGAGGCCGACGGCGTGCTCGGCTTCGACGACTACGCGGACATCTCCGACCGCCTCCAGACCATCCTCAACGGCGGCATCCACGCCTCGCACACCCCGCGCGACCGGCGCAAGCTGCTGCCGATCAGCCCTTCGGAGCGGCAGGAATCAGCCGCCGGGGTCGCCCTGCCGGGGCACGCCCCGGTGGACCTCCCCGAGGGCCTCGCGCCCGCCTCCGGCCCGCGCGCGCCGCTGCGCCGCCGGCTCGACGGCTCCCCGGTGGCCTCCGTCAAGCTCGCGTCCGGCTGCGACCGGCGCTGTTCCTTCTGCGCCATCCCGTCCTTCCGCGGCTCCTTCATCTCGCGCCGCCCCTCCGACGTCCTCAACGAGACGCGGTGGCTGGCCGAGCAGGGCGTCAAGGAGGTCATGCTGGTCTCCGAGAACAACACGTCGTACGGCAAGGACCTGGGTGACATCCGGCTCCTGGAGTCGCTGCTGCCGGAGCTGGCCGAGGTCGAGGGCCTGGAGCGGGTGCGGGTCAGCTACCTCCAGCCCGCCGAGATGCGGCCCGGCCTCATCGACGTCCTCACCTCCACACCCAAGGTCGTGCCGTACTTCGACCTCTCCTTCCAGCACTCCGCGCCGGACGTGCTGCGCGCGATGCGGCGCTTCGGCGACACCGACCGGTTCCTCGAACTGCTCGACACCATCCGGAGCAAGGCGCCCCAGGCGGGCGTGCGCTCCAACTTCATCGTCGGCTTCCCCGGCGAGTCCGAGCACGACCTCGCCGAGCTGGAGCGGTTCCTGACCGGCGCGCGGCTCGATGCCATCGGCGTCTTCGGGTACTCCGACGAGGACGGCACCGAGGCCGCGACGTACGACAACAAGCTCCCCGAGGATCTCGTCGCCGAGCGCCTCGCGCGCGTGTCCCGGCTCGCCGAGGAACTCGTCTCCCAGCGCGCGGACGAACGCGTCGGGGAGAGCGTCCGGGTCCTTGTGGAGTCCGTCGACGAGGTGGAGGGTGTCTACGGCCGCGCGGCGCACCAGGCGCCCGAGACCGACGGCCAGGTGCTCCTCACGAGCGGCGAGGGCCTGGAGGTCGGCCGTATGGTCGAGGCGAAGGTGGTCGGCACGGAAGGCGTCGACCTCGTGGCCGAACCGTTGGAGCGCTCGAACGGGTGGAGTGAGGAGACAGGCAGATGACGGGTGTTCCGGCGTCGGCCGCGGGCGGCTCCTCGCGCGGCGTGGGGAGGGTCTCGCGGGGCTCCGGGGGAGCGGGTGCGGCTGCCGGGGGGGCGGGATTCTCGCCGGTGTCCCCGACGGCCGGGGGTGCCGAGGGAGCGCGGGTCTCTTCGGGGACCGGCGCGGCCGGGGTTTCCGGGATCGGTGCGGCTGGGATTTCCGGCGAGGTGCCGGTGTCCTCGGTCGGGGTCACCGGGGGGACGCAGATGTCTTCGGCGGGGGGTGCCGGTGGGACGCCGGTGTCTTCCGGTGGTGCCGGGGAGGCCGGGGGAGTGGGATCGGGATCGGGGAGTGACGACGGTGTCGTGGGCGGTGGGTCGGCGGAGGGTGCGCGGCCTCCGCGTGGGGCGAAGGTTGTCGCTGCCGCCGTCAACCAGGCGAGTGTCTGGAACATCGCCAATCTGCTGACGATGCTGCGGCTGATCCTCGTACCCGGGTTCGTCGCGCTGATGCTGGCCGACGGGGGGTACGACCCGGCGTGGCGCTCGTTCGCCTGGGCCGCCTTCGCCGTTGCCATGATCACCGACCTGTTCGACGGGCACCTCGCGCGCACGTACGACCTCGTGACCGACTTCGGGAAGATCGCGGACCCCATCGCGGACAAGGCGATCATGGGGGCGGCGCTGATCTGTCTGTCCAGCCTCGGTGATCTGCCGTGGTGGGTGACGATCGTGATCCTGGGCCGGGAACTCGGGGTGACGCTCCTTCGTTTCTGGGTCATCCGGTATGGAGTGATCCCCGCGAGCCGCGGGGGGAAGCTGAAGACCCTCACCCAGGGCGTGGCCGTCGGCATGTACGTCCTGGCGCTGACGGGGTGGCTGGCCACCCTGAGGTTCTGGGTGATGGCTGTGGCGGTCGTCCTGACCGTCGTGACGGGGCTGGACTACGTAAGACAGGCCATTGTGCTGCGGCGTGAGGGAATCGCCGCCCGCAAGGCCGCGTTGGAGGAGACGGAAGCGTGAGTTCCACGGCCACCGACGTGGTGCGACTACTGACGGTGAGGGGCGAGGTGCTGGCCGTCGCCGAGTCGCTGACCGGTGGCCTGGTGGCGGCGGAGATCACCTCGGTCCCGGGGGCGTCCAAGGCGTTCCGGGGCTCGGTCACGGCGTACGCGACCGAGCTGAAGCGCGAGGTGCTGGGTGTCGACGCGGAGTTGCTGGCGGCGCGCGGCGCGGTGGACGCGCAGGTCGCGGCCCAGATGGCGGCCGGCGTCCGCAAGGCGCTCGGTGCCGACTGGGGCATCGCGACGACCGGCGTCGCCGGCCCCGACCCGCAGGACGGCCGGCCCGTGGGGACCGTCTTCGTCGCGGTGGACGGGCCGTTCGGCCCTGGTGCCGGTTCCGCCTCTGGCGGAAAAGTGAAGGCCCTGCGGTTGAACGGCGGCCGTGAGGAAATTCGTAGAGAGAGTGTACGGAGCGTACTCGCACTGCTCCTTCAGGAGCTTGCGGGCGAACAGACCGGGAATGAGCGGGCACAGGATACGGAACAGAACGGGGGGTTTTGATGTTTGCAGCCCTGAGTGAACACGACATCGCTCCCCGCACGGCCGCAGCGCTAGGCGGTACGGTGGGGCGAGAAGGATGCGGCTACGCGGTCCGAGGAGGGAGCCACCGATGATTCTGCTCCGTCGCCTGCTGGGTGACGTGCTGCGTCGGCAGCGCCAGCGCCAGGGCCGTACTCTGCGCGAAGTCTCCTCGTCCGCCCGAGTATCGCTCGGCTATCTCTCCGAGGTGGAGCGGGGGCAGAAGGAGGCATCCTCCGAGCTGCTGTCCGCCATCTGCGACGCGCTGGACGTACGGATGTCCGAACTCATGCGGGAAGTGAGCGACGAACTCGCCCTCGCCGAGCTGGCCCAGTCCGCTGCGGCCACCCCCAGCCAGCCCGTGCCGACTCCGGTGCGTCCGATGCTGGGTTCCGTCTCGGTGGCCGGTGTGCCTCCGGAGCGGGTGACCATCAAGGCGCCCGCCGAGGCGGTGGACGTGGTCGCCGCCTGACGGCTGTCTGTCCGTGTGAACCCCGGCCGGGGGTGTCCTGGCCGGGGTTCACACGTATCCGCAGGGAGCCGCCGGGATCCGTGTGCGGTTCCGTTTGCCGGGTACCCGGGGTGCGGGCATCGTGAAGGAGCCTTGATCCCAGCACCGGAGGTCTACGGATGTACGTCGTGAAGAGCCCGCTGTCCGACGCCGATCTGCGGATCGTCGGGGGTGCCCTGCAAGGGGCCCTCGTCGACCTGATCGACCTCTCGCTGGTCGCCAAGCAGGTCCACTGGAACGTCGTGGGGCCGCGCTTCCGGTCCGTCCACCTCCAGCTCGACGAGGTCGTCGACGTCGCGCGGCTGCACTCCGACACGGTCGCCGAGCGGGCCTCCGCGCTCGGGGTCTCGCCCGACGGGCGGGCGGCGACCGTCGCCGGCGGCAGTGGGATCGGGGGCGTGGCCGAGGGGTGGGTGAAGGACACCGACGCGGTGCGGGCGCTGGTCGATGCGCTGGGGGCCGTCATCACTCGTATGAGGGAACGTGTGGAGGTTACGGGTGACGCGGATGCCGTGAGCCAGGACATTTTCATCGGGATCACCGCGGATCTTGAGAAGCACCATTGGATGTTCCAGGCGGAGAACGTGTAGGGGGCTGTGTGGTGGGGTGGATAGCCCGGGCGGTGCTCGGGGCGGTGTGGTGGTGGGGTGCGGTGCGGCTCGCGGTCGTGCCGGGGGCGGGGATGGTGGAGGGGGCGGTCGTGGCCGGGGGGTGGGGGTTGAGTCTGCTGCCGGTGCACTGTGTGCCGAGGGCGGGGGCGGTGGGGGTGGTTGCTGTGGGGCGGTGGCGGGAGGCTTGGCGGGGTGGGGGGTCTGGGGAGGGGGTTCGGGGTGGTCGGGGGCGTGGCGGTGGTCGAGGGTGCGGTGGGAGTGAGGGTGTTGGGCGGGGGCGATGAAGTGTGATGATCGGATGTGGCGACTTACGTCGTAGGTCCGGCGATCCGCGTCACCACGGCATCGCGACGCCCCCGTTGGGCCGCAGGATCTGCCCCGTCATGAACGCCGACGCGTCCGAGGCCAGGTACAGGACCGCGTGCGCGACCTCCTCCGCCTCGCCCACCCGCTTCAGCGGTGCCAGGCGGGCCATGGACGCCTCCGTACGGGCCTGGGCCGCCGCGTCCGGGCGGTCGGTCATCGGCGTGCGGATCCAGCCCGGGGCGACCGCGTTGACCCGGATGCCGTGCGGGCCGGCTTCGGTCGCGAGTGTCCTCGTCAGCTGGACTACGGCCGCCTTGGCGACGCCGTAGCAGAGCAGGCCGGCGCCCCCGGTGTCGACCGCGCCGGACGCCATCGTGACGATGCTGCCGCCCGAGCCCTGTCCGATCATCAGGTCGGCGGCCTCCTGGCAGGCGTACAGCACGCCCTTGAAGTTGACGGCCCACACCCGGTCGAGGTCCTCGTCGCGGGTCTCCAGGACTGTGCTGCTGTGCATGATCCCGGCGACGGCGGCGAGGATGTCCAGGCGGTCGCAGGAGGTGATGGCGTCGTGGAGTTGGGTGCGGTCGGTGACGTCTAGACGGTGGGTGTGTACGCCCGCCTGCACGCCCGTGTGTGTGGCTGCGTGCGCGGCTTTGGCGAGTGCCGCCGTCTCCTCCAGGCCCCGCGCGTCCCGGTCCGCCGCGTGCACCGTCGCCCCCGCCTCCGCGAGGAGGATCGCGCAGGCGCGGCCGATGCCGCTCGCGGCTCCGGTCACGAACGCGGTGCGCCCGCTGAGGTCGTACACCTTCACGGCCATTCATCGACCGTACGAAATAATCTGACGATCCGTCAATTGTGCGGGCCCTTTTGGCAGTTCGGGCACCAGTACGTGGGGCGGCCGTCCTGGTCGGCGAGGCGGACGGGCGTGCCGCAGCGCAGGCAGGGGCGGCCCGCGCGGCCGTACACGAACAGGTCCTGGCCGTGGCGGCCCGTCGTCGTGCGGACCGGGCGGGTGCGGTTGGCCTCCAGGAGGCGGTGCGCGAGGGCCGGGAGCTTGGCCGCGCGGTCGGGCGGGAGTGCGCCGACGGGGAGCCAGGGGGTGGCGCCGGTCAGGAAGCACAGCTCGCTCTTGTAGACGTTGCCGATCCCGGCGAGGTTGCGCTGGTCCAGCAGGGCCTCGCCGAGGGGGCGGGCGGGGTCCCCGAGGAGGTTCGCCAGGGCGCGGCCGGCGTCCCAGTCCGGGCCCAGCAGGTCGGGGCCCAGGTGGCCGACGAGGCTGTCCTCCTGCGCGGTGCGGATCAGGTTCAGCACGGTCAGGCGGTAGCCGACGGCCGTACGGTCCGCCGTCCCCAGGACCGCCCTGATCTGGTGCCCGGGGCCGCCCGTCCAGCGCCGGCCCTCCGCGTACACGTACCAGGCGCCCTCCATGCGCAGGTGCGAGTGGAGGGTGAGACCGCCCTCGATCCTCGCGAGGAGGTGCTTGCCGCGCGGGGTGACGTCCAGGACGGTCCGGCCGGTGAGGTCGACCGTCGCGTACTTCGGGACTCTGAGGTCGGAGAGGGTGAGGGGGGTGCCGGCGAGGGCGGTGTGGAGACGGGTCGCGGTCTGCCAGACGGTGTCGCCTTCGGGCATGGGGGGCCTTTGGGGGAGGGGGTGGGGATGCGCCCGCGCGTGGGGTGGGGCGGTGGCTGGGTGACGCGCCCATGTGTAGGGCTGCGGGGGTGGGGTGGCGGTGGGGTGACGCGTCTGCGCGCGGGTGGGGCGGCGGGGGCTGCGCGGAGGTGGGATGCGCTTGCGCGCGGGTGGGGCGCCCGCGTGTGGGGTGGTGGAGGCAGGGGTGTGGCGATACGGCACGTCCGCGCGCGGGGGTGTGTCGGTGAGGTGGGAGCGGCGTGGCGCGCGCGGGGGTGTCGTCATGCTCGTAGGCGCAGGCCGCGCGGGGTCGCGATGAAACCTGCCTCTTCCAGGAGGACGCCGAAAGGGGACGTCAGGGCCGGGGCGCCGTTGACGCGTTCCACGGTGACCGTTCCGAGCGAGTCCGCGCGGGCGGCCTCGGCCAGTGCCTGCGCCGCCTCGCGGAGGCGCGGGTCGTCCCTGGGGGCGTCGTCCGGGGCGCTCGGCCAGGCCAGGAGCGTCTTCCCGCCGCGCTCCATGTACAGCGTCAGCTCCCCGCCGACCAGCACCACCAGCGAGCCCGCCTTCCGCCCCGGCTTGTGCCCCGCGCCGGTGGGCGGCTCGGGCCAGCCGAGCGCGGCACCGTACGCGTTCGCCGGGTCGGCCGCCGCCAGGACGAGTGCTCGGGACGGCGGTGTACGGCGGTGAGGGCGCCCGTGCGCGTACGGCGGGGCTGGGGCGGGGCGCCGGGGGCCCCGGGGGGTGCCGGTGTCGGGGGAGGCGAAGTCGAGGGCGTCGGCGGGGGCGGGGGTGCTCCAGTCGAGGTCGGGAAAGCCAGGGCCGGCGTCGTGGTCGGGCGCGTACGGGGTGGTGTGGTCCGGCGTCGTGTGATCCGGGTCCGCGGGGTGGCCGTAGGGCGCGTTGTGGGCCCGCGTCGGGGCGTCGGCGAGGGGGCCGGGCGGGGTGTCGTCCGGGGTCGGTCTGATGCCGCGCGTGGCGCTCGCCGGGAAGCCGTAGTCGGCCGGGGTCGCCGGGGCCGGGAGGGACTCGTCGCGGTCGCGGGCGCCCGCCACCGCGCGCAGGCGGTCGACGGCGCCGTCCATGGCGAACTGGGCGGCGCCGAGGCCCTCCACGACGTACCCCCGGCGCGCCTGGCCGCTGTCCTCGAAGACCGACAGCACGCGGTACGTCGCCGAGAAACCGCCCTCGACGCCCTCGGCGGCGACCGCGCCCCGGGTGACCACGCCGTGCCGGTCGAGGAGGGTGCGGGCCAGCGCGTGCGCGCGGACGGTCGGGTCGCCCTCGGCGGCCGGGAGGAGGGACCAGCGGCCGGCCACGGTCGGAGGGCCACCGCGCGAGGCGGGGCGGGCGGCGGCGGTGAGGGAGCCGTAGCGCCCGCGCGGGACCGCTCGCCGCGCGCGGTGGGCCGTCGAGCCCGCCGTACGGCCCGAGCCGAGCAGCGCGCGCATCGGGGCGAGCGTGTCGTTGGTGAGGCGGCCGGACCAGGCGAGGTCCCAGAGGGCGTCGGCGAGCTGCGGGTCGGTGGCGTCCGGGTGGGTCGTGGCGCGGACCCGGTCGGCGATCTGGCGGAAGAACAGGCCGTAGCCGCCGGAGAGGGCGGTCAGGACCGAATCGTGCAGCGCGGTCGGCTCCAGGAGGTGCGGCGGGGGCAGGAGCAGCGGGGCCGCGTCCGCCAGGTAGAGGGAGATCCAGCCGTCCTTGCCGGGGAGCGCGCCCGCGCCCGCCCAGACGATCTCCCCGGCGGCGGTGAGTTCGTCGAGCATCGCCGGGGAGTAGTCGCGCACGCGCGAGGGCAGGACCAGCTTCTCCAGCGCCGAGGCGGGTACGGAGGCCCCCTGGAGCTGCTCGACCGCGCGGACCAGGCCGTCGGTGCCCCGCAGGGCGTGGCCGGCGCCGACGTGCTGCCACTGGGGCAGGAACTGGGCGAGCGCGGCCGGTGGGACCGGCTCCAGCTCTTGGCGCAGCGCCGCGAGGGAGCGCCGGCGCAGGCGCCGCAGGACCGTCGCGTCGCACCACTCCTGGCCGATGCCCGCCGGGTGGAACTCGCCCTGGACGACACGCCCGCTCGCCGCGAGCCGCTGGAGCGCGCCGTCGGTGACGGCCGTGCCGAGGCCGAAGCGGGCGGCTGCCGAGGCGGACGTGAACGGGCCGTGCGTGCGCGCGTGGCGGGCCAGCAGGTCACCCAGGGGGTCCTTGACGGGCTCGGTGAACGCCTCCGGGACACCGACCGGCAGGGCCGTGCCCAGCGCGTCGCGCAGGCGGCCCGCGTCCTCGATCGCCGCCCAGCGGTCGACGCCCGCGACGCGCACCCGGATCGCGCGGCGGGCCGCGGCCAGCTCCTGCGCCCAGCCCGGGTCGGCGCCGCGCCGCGCGAGGTCGGCGTCGGTGAGCGGGCCGAGGACACGCAGCGCGTCGGCGACGGCTTCGGCGTCCCGCAGGCGCCGCTCCTCGGTCAGCCACTGGAGCTCGCGCTCCAACTCGGTGAGGACCTCGGCGTCCAGCAGTTCGCGCAGCTCCGCCTGGCCGAGCAGCTCCGCCAGCAGCCGTGAGTCCAGGGACAGCGCGGCGGCGCGGCGCTCGGCGAGCGGCGAGTCCCCCTCGTACAGGAACTGGGCGACGTAGCCGAACAGCAGACTGCGCGCGAAGGGCGACGGCTCCGGGGTGGTGACCTCGACCAGGCGCACCTTGCGGGACTCCAGGTCACCCATCAGCTCGACGAGCCCGGGGACGTCGAACACGTCCTGGAGGCACTCGCGGACCGCCTCCAGGACGATCGGGAACGACCCGAACTCGCTCGCCACCTGGAGCAGTTGCGCCGCGCGCTGGCGCTGCTGCCACAGCGGGGTGCGCCGGCCGGGGGTGCGGCGCGGCAGGAGCAGCGCCCGGGCGGCGCACTCCCGGAACCGGGACGCGAACAGCGCCGAGCCACCGACCTGGTCGGTGACGACCTGATCGACCTCGCCCTTGTCGAAGACGACGTCCTGCGCGCCCACGGGAGCCTGGTCGGCCTCGACCGCCGTGTGCAAAGGGGTGCCCGCCTTCGTCGGCTCCCGGTCGAGGAGGTCCAGGCCCATCAGGTCGGCGTCCGGCAGGCGCAGGACGATGCCGTCGTCCGCGTGCATCACCTGCGCGTCCATGCCGTACCGCTCGGCGAGCCGGGCCCCCAGCGCGAGCGCCCACGGGGCGTGCACCTGGGCGCCGAACGGGGAGTGGACGACCACGCGCCAGTCGCCCAGCTCGTCCCGGAAGCGCTCCACGACGATCGTCCGGTCGTCCGGGACATGGCCGCATGCCTCGCGCTGTTCGGCGAGGTACGACAGGACGTTGTCGGCGGCCCACGCGTCCAGGCCCGCCGCGAGCAGGCGCAGCCGGGCGTCCTCCTGCGACAGCGCGCCGACCTCGCGCAGGAACGCGCCCACCGCGCGCCCCAGTTCGAGCGGGCGGCCCAGCTGGTCGCCCTTCCAGAACGGCAGCCGGCCCGGCACACCGGGGGCGGGGGAGACCAGGACGCGGTCGCGCGTGATGTCCTCGATGCGCCAGGAGCTCGTACCGAGCGTGAAGACGTCGCCCACGCGCGACTCGTAGACCATCTCCTCGTCCAGCTCGCCGACCCGGCCGCCGCCCTTCTTCGGGTCGGCGCCCGCGAGGAAGACGCCGAACAAGCCCCGGTCGGGGATCGTGCCGCCCGACGTGACGGCCAGGCGCTGGGCGCCCGGCCTGCCGGTGACCGTCCCCGCCACGCGGTCCCACACCACACGCGGGCGCAGCTCCGCGAACGCGTCCGACGGGTAGCGGCCCGCCAGCATGTCCAGGGTCGCCGTGAACGCCGACTCCGGGAGCGACGCGAAGGGGGCCGCGCGCCGGACGGCCGCCAGCAGGTCGTCGAACTGCCAGGTGTCCATCGACACCATCGCGACCACCTGCTGCGCCAGGACGTCCAGCGGGTTCGCGGGCACCCGCAGGGACTCGATGGCGCCCACGCGCATGCGCTCGGTGACCACCGCCGCCTGGACCAGGTCGCCCCGGTACTTCGGGAAGACCACGCCGGTCGACACCGCGCCCACCTGGTGCCCCGCCCGGCCCACGCGCTGGAGGCCGGAGGCCACCGAGGGCGGCGACTCCACCTGGACCACCAGGTCCACCGCGCCCATGTCGATGCCCAGCTCCAGGCTGGACGTCGCGACCACCGCCGGCAGCCGGCCCGCCTTCAGGTCCTCCTCGACCAGCGCGCGCTGCTCCTTGGAGACCGAGCCGTGGTGCGCCCGCGCGATGACCGGCGGGGCGCCCCGGGCCGCGCCCGAGCCGCCCATCAGCTCGGCCGGCGTGTGATGCTCAGCCAGCGGCTCGCCCGTCGCCCGCTCGTAGGCGATCTCGTTCAGCCGGTTGCACAGGCGCTCCGCAAGGCGGCGGGAGTTCGCGAACACGATCGTCGAGCGGTGCGCCTGCACGAGGTCCGCGATCCGCTCCTCCACGTGCGGCCAGATGGAGGGGCGCTCCGCCTTCGCGTCGTCCACCGGGGAGCCGCCCAGCTCGCCCAGGTCCTCCACCGGGACGACCACCGACAGGTCGAACTCCTTCGCCGATCTCGGCTGGACGATCTCGGCCTTCCCGCGCGGGGCGAGGTAGCGGGCGATCTCGTCCACCGGGCGGACCGTCGCCGACAGGCCGATCCTGCGGGCCGGCTTCGGCAGCAGGGCGTCCAGCCGCTCCAGGGTCAGTGCCAGGTGCGCGCCCCGCTTCGTGCCGGCCACCGCGTGGACCTCGTCCAGGATGACCGTCTCCACGCCCGTCAGCGCGTCGCGCGCGGCCGACGTCAGCATCAGGAACAGGGACTCCGGGGTCGTGATCAGGATGTCCGGCGGGCGCGTCGCCAGGGCCCGGCGCTCCGCGGGCGGGGTGTCGCCGGAGCGGATCCCGACCTTGACCTCCGGCTCGGGGAGGCCGAGGCGCACGGACTCCTGGCGGATGCCGGTCAGCGGGCTGCGGAGGTTGCGCTCCACGTCCACCGCGAGGGCCTTCAGCGGCGAGACGTACAGCACCCGGCAGCGCTTCTTCGGGTCCGCGGGCGGAGGCGTGGACGCCAGGCCGTCCAGCGCCGCCAGGAACGCGGCCAGCGTCTTGCCCGAGCCCGTCGGGGCGACCACCAGCACGTCCGAACCCTCCCGGATGGCACGCCACGCGCCCGCCTGGGCCTCGGTGGGCGCCGAGAACGCCCCCGTGAACCAGCCGCGGGTCGCGGGGGAGAAGCCGTCCAGGGCTCGGTGTGCGGAACTGACCATGCGTCCATCCTGCACCTCGCCACTGACAATCGGGCTGACCTGTGGATACAGGGCCGGCGGCGGGGTCAGGCGAGGGGGCGGCCGTACGACCTCAGGGTGCGGAGGGCGTCGATCGTCGCCATCGCCCGGGCCTCCAGGGCGGCGGAGGGGGTCCACCGGGGCCGGTGGGGCGGCCAGCCGCCGTCGGACTGCTGGCCGGCCGCGAGGAGGTCCAGGGAACGGGACATCTCGGCGTCGGTGAACCACGCGCGCGCGACGGAGTGCGGGACGGGGGCGAAGTCGTGGGGGAAGTGCTGCCCGGCGGGCGAGGGGTACGCCTTCGGGCTGTCCGGGGCCAGGACGGCCAGGTGCCGGTCGCGCACCAGACGGCCCAGGCGGTCGGCGGCGGCCTGCGCGCGGGAGCGGTCGGGGACGGCGTCCAGGAAGGTGACGGCGGCCTGCACCTCGTACGGATCAGGGGTCCGCAGGGACTCCACCGCGTGCCAGCAGAAGTCGGTGGCCCGGAACAGCCAGGCGTGCCAGACGTCGTTGCGGTGCAGGAGGCCCGTGACGGGGCCGGTCGTCAGCAGGGCGCCGGCCGGGACGTCCGCGATCGGGGCCGACGGCGCGGCCGGGTAGCCGCGCTGGGAGGGCAGGACGGCCGGGAGGGCGCCGTCCGGGGACGACACCGCCGTCAGATGACGGCACAGCTGCTCCACCCGCCGTCCGCCGCAGCGCCCGAGCGCGTCCAGGACACGCAGCGCGTACACCGCGTGCGGGGGCTGGCCGACGGGTCCGCGCAGGTCGGGCTCCAGGGCGTGGCCGTACCCGCCGTCCGCCGTGCGGTAGGCGTCGAGCGCGGTCTCCACGGGGTCGGCGGAGGCGCCCAGGAAGTGGTGGGCGAACAGACGCTGCTCCAGCACGCGCGCGTTGAGCCACATGAAGCGCTCCGCGCGCGCGAGCGGGGAGCGCGCCGAGGGCGTCTGGGGCAGGGGGGAAGCTCCTGGTTCGGGCATGTCGCGACCGTAGGGCGGAAGGCGGTGCCCGCGCGGGCGTACGGCCAAGGGTGTACCCGAGGGGCGGGATACTGGGCGCATGCGGTTGACGGTCTTCTGGGAGCGGAAGCCCCGTCGGCCTGCGGAGATTTCGTCCGTTAGCGCTATGACCTGCGCTGTTGCGCGGAATCGAAAGCCCTCCGCGTCCCGGGCCGTCCCGCGCTGAAACCCCCTGAAAACTCCCTGGATTCGTACTCGAACTCCCTGGGGACCCCCTGGGGTGAGGGTGCGACCGGGGAGTTTTGTGCCGTCGGCGTGGGCTGAGGGTGATGACTCTCTGTGGTTGTCTGCGCGTTTTGCCTTCTGTGCCGGTCTACCCACAGCCGAGGGCTGTCCCGTGAACGATAGGCGCAGCTCGGGCGTGGGCGATCGGCGTGCCGGGCCGGCAGTTCCTGGCCCTTACCGTGGCGGTGGGGGACGGCAGGCTCCAGAGCCGGCCGTGATGCTGATGCGAGGGTTACTCGCGCCGCACCGAGACAACCGACTTGCCGAAGCGGTGCGAGTTCAGTTCGGTGAAGGGCTCTGTCCAGGACGGCGTCGACGCCGTGATCACATCAGCCAGAGCATGATCGTTTAACCTCGGGGGGACAACCGACGTCTCGTACCTTCTCAGCCTGGGCCGGTCCAGAATGCCGCCATGGTCGACGAAGAGCACAACAAGCCGGCTGCACGTTCTTTTCTGCTATGCGCCACTGAGGTGGCGTGGTTGATGGATCTCGGGAACGCGGCCGACGTGCCGCAAGTGCGCCGCGCACGGTACCTGGCCCATGCGGTGCGCAAGCCGCTGCTCGGACGCACCCACCTGCCGGAAGAATTCTTCGCCCCGTTGCTGGCCGCAGCCGTCTACGACCCGGACCCCAGCTTCTGCCGCTGGTTCGTCGAACCAGCGGTCTACGCCTTCGGGCGCCGCCGAGTCATGACTGCACTGCTCGACTATCTACGGACCGGTACGGAGGCGGAGCAAGCAGGCGCCGAGCGGGCCTGGTACTGCGCTCATGTGCCGCTCAGCGCCGATCGGTCCCCTGCCTACGCACCCGGTGGAAGCCGCGATCCAGCCATGGACGAGGCCCACGATGTAATGGCCGAGTGGCGGGAAACCGTTCGGCGATCAGCCGTGTGACTGGGACGCCGCGAAACTTGAGTCGGCTCTGTTGCGGGGATGCCCGGTCAGAGGCAGGGCGCCAGGGTGTCGATCGTGGATCAGCTGAGAAAAGACGTCGCGACAGCTTCGGCCTGATTGTGGGTGCAATCAGGCCGAGTGTCCGCGTATATCTTGTGATGGTTGATTTTCACCAGAGGCTGAGCGGGCGGCCTGCTGCAATTGCAGCTCGGATGGCTATCGCGATCTCCGCTTCAGGCTTCCCGTTCTTCTGGCTGGCACGGATAGCGGCGCCGATCGCGCGGGAGCGTCCGGCTGGGCCGCGGAGGTCGGCCAGAGGGCTACCTGGGTCCCTGCGACGGGCCAACCATTCGGCCCGGTTCTCAGCCGGCGTGCCCAGACGGAGGTGGGTGGGTTGTTGGCAGGAGTGGTTGTCGCAGGTGTGGCAGACGGTGGGGCTGTCGTTGTCCCAGCCCAGGCGGGGGATCACGCCGTGGGCGAGCTGGTAGCCGTAGAGGTGGCCGGGGACGGTGCCCCGTCGGGTCGGGCCGGGGAGGGAGGCCGCGCGGAAGCTGGCGTGGCCGGTGCTGGAGATCGCGCCGTAGAAGAACCAGCAGTCCGAGTCCGACGCGGTGCGGTGCACCTTGGCCCAGTACCGGGTCTGTGTCGATGCGTCGGACAGCCAGGCTGACCACTCGACAGCGGGGATACGTACCGGGGACGGGGCCCCGATCAGCGCGAGCTGTTCGGGACCCTCTTCGGGTGACGCGGCGTGGCCGTGCATGGTGGGGAGCGGGAAGAGGCCGGGAGGCCGGTCATGAGACATCGCCCTGGGTGTCGTTCAGATCGGCGGTCTCCACAACTCCGGCTTCTTGGAAGGAGAGTTGAGGGGTGGAGTTGCCCGGCCGGGAGCGGCGGGGGCGTGGGCGGCCTGCGCGAGTACGTAGCGCCTCGATGACCTCTTTGTGCGCCACGAGGCGCTACTTGACCGTGCGGCGGTGAAATTCCGCCGCCGTGGCCTTGTCGCAGCAAGGCCGCGAAGCTGAGGACAGCCTGACCCGGGAGTCGCCGGGAGGGGCGGAAAGCAGTCCTGACAACGCCGGGACACTCCGGAACTACCAGACGGGGCGGGTCCGGCAAGCAAGACGAGAAGGTGTACGAGAGGAACCAGCGCGTGAAGCTCCGTAAGCGTCGAGCCGGCTCCAACCTGGTGGATATGGGCCGGTCCGCAGCGCACACCTGCCGTGATCATGCGGCGGGTGACTCCGAAGCCGGGATGAATAGGCCGGTGGGGAGGCCACGAGGAAAGCCTGCGGCGTACTCGTGGCGAGGCTGCCGGGGTATAGCTGGGCACCTCCCTCGTCGAACGGTTGGTGGTGAACGTGGGAACCACCTGCGGCTGCCCTCACGATGCTCCATCCAGGACATCGAAGGGCAGGCCCGTCGTCGGCTGTCGGCCGCAGTGTGGGGCGGAGGCCCCGTAGTAGTCCGAGCGCGCGAAAGGCGCGTACATGGCGAAGGGGGCCAGCAAGTCAGCAGGGCGGATACTGGAATGCTCGGAGGACGCCGGTGAATACCGACGCACCAACGCTCACGTCGTTCGGCGCGGAGCGCAGGGTACGAGAGATTCAGACCAAGCTGCACCGTTGGGCGACCGACGATTCAGACAGGCAGTTCCGTGATTTGTTCAATCTCGTCTGTGATCCCGCATTTCTCCTGATTGCATGGGAGCGAGTGCGGGACAACAGGGGTGCACGGTCGGCAGGAGTTGACGGGAAAAGCGCCTACTATATCGAGCGGCAAGGTGTCGGCGAGTTCCTGGCCGAGCTCCGCGAAGATTTGAAAGCGCAGCAGTTTCGTCCCTTACCGGTCCGCGAGCGGATGATTCCGAAAGCGGGCGGAAAGAAACTGCGCCGTCTAGGTATTCCCACCGTGCGGGATCGCGTTGTTCAGGCTGCGCTGAAATTGGTGCTGGAGCCTATTTTCGAGGCGGACTTTGAGCCGTGCTCGTATGGCTTCCGGCCCAACCGGCGAGCTCATGACGCGATCGCCGAGATCCGCACCTTTGCCAGTCCGCCCCACCGATACGAGTGGGTCGTGGAGGGCGATATCGCGGCGTGCTTTGACGAAATCTCGCACTCGGCACTAATGGGCCGGGTGCGCCAACGGGTCTCCGACAAGCGCGTCCTGATGCTGGTCAAGGCGTTCCTGAGGGCCGGAATCCTCAACAAAGAGGGGCTCTTCAGGGAATCACGCACAGGGACGCCACAGGGCGGAATTCTGTCACCTTTGCTCGCCAACGTCGCACTATCAGTACTCGATGAGCATTTCGCTCGACGTCACCGAGAGCAGAGAAGGATGACTCGGCAGCAACGGCGGGGAGAGCCATCATTTCGGCTTATCCGCTACGCTGACGATTGGGTCGCTCTGGTTCGAGGTGACAGAGCTGATGCTGAGGCGATATGCGACGAAGCCGCCGAGGCTCTCTCCACGATGGGCTTGCGCCTTTCGGAGGAGAAAACCACGCTGGTGCACATCGATGAGGGCTTTGACTTTCTCGGTTGGCGCATCCAGCGCCACCGAAAACAAGGCACGGCGAAGTACTACGTCTACACCTACCCGAGCAAGAAGGCGGTTAAGTCCGTCACGGGAAAAGTGAGGACGGCCAGCCGATTGGACAAGAACCAGCCGCTCGAAGTCCTGCTGCACTATCTCAACTCTGTGCTGCGGGGCTGGTGTGTCTACTTCCAGCCCGGGGTTTCAAGTGCCACCTTCCACTTCCTGCGCGCGTTCACCTGGCGCAGGGTCATGGGTTGGCTGCACCGAAAACACCCGCGTGCGAATTGGAAGCAAGTGCGCCGCAGGTATTGCCAGGGCCAGTGGTGGCCGTCAGATGGCGATACCGCTCTGTTCGATCCGGGGCGGATGCGGACTACCCGCTACCGCTACCGCGGGACAGCGATTCCCACTCCGTGGGCGAGCACGATCTGAACTGTTCGGACGTCAACGGGACTTGTGGAGCGCCCGGTGCCCGGAGACGGGCACGCCGGGTGCGGGAGGCGGTCCGGGGAAACCCACTGGTGGGAACACCAGCAGGGCGTCCCGGGCCGACCTCACGGCGCGAGCGGCGGTGACTGCCTTCGCGTCCCGCTCCAGTTCTTCGGCGGGAACACCGAGGAGGTCGGCCACCAGCTCCGAGTCCTGGTCGTACAGGCGCAAGGCCGCCGCAGTCGCCTCGCGGGCCTCGCGGTCTGCTGTTTCTTTAGCAACTGCCGCTTCTACAGCGGTTTTTCGTGTGGTCAAGACGCTCTGGGCGGCCAACTCGCGGGTCTTCATCTGGAGGGTCTCTACGGCCCGTACTCGTCGCCGTAGCTCCGCCGTTGTTACACCGTCCGGCGACGTCATCTCGACAACCTTCCTTCTGAATAGGCGAGTTGAGCCTGTGCCAGGGAGGTTGGCACGCTGAGGGCGTCTGCACGGCGCTGACTGGGGTGGTGGTTCATGGTGGGCACCGTAGGTATGCGGCCAGGAAGAACTCACATGTCGATGAGCCTGAGGAAGTAACGGTCTGACGGGCAACGGTGAGGTGTTGGAACAGGTCGTCGACGAGAGCAAGCTCCCTTCGTGTTCGGTCCGTTGACTACCTGGGCGGGTTGCTGTCGCTCAAAGAACGTGCCTCCGGCGGGTCCGCTCTCGGAGGGGGAGGGGGCGAGTTGGTCGGCTGGCCCGCCGTCGTGGTCGGGGTGGGGGCGGCGGTGGGGTTCCCTCCTCGGTCGGTCGTCCCAGCAGAGCGTGCCGCGCCGCAGGGATGCGAGGTCGTACGTCCGGGTCCGGGACTTTCCTCGTACCTCAGAAAGTCCCAGCTTCCGGGCGCTCCACCTCGCATCCCTGCACCACGGCACGCTTGGCAATGCCGTCCAACCGAGGAGGGAACCCCACCGCAGGCGCGTTGTGGCTGAGGCGCCAGCCGTAGGCCGGGGGAGAAACCGCAGGGGGTTGCACGAGAGCTTAAAACATGGTTTAATTAAACATGTCGAGAGGGGAGGGCAACGCCCCGACCGGCACCCCGAGGTTCAGTCGGCCTCGGGCAGTCACTCTCACCAGGAGCAGAGCTATGGGTACTCCCCAAGCAGACGTGAACCCCAAGTTGGCCACCATCAAGGCGCTACTCGCCAAAGCTGAGAACGCCGCGACCCCCGAGGCGGAAGCCGAGCTTGCCCGCACGCGGGCGATAGAGATGATGGCCAAGTACGGTGTCGACGAAGCCCTGTTGAGCGACGGACAGCCGTCGCGGGACGGGATCGTCACTCGGTACGTCGACCTGCCCAACCCGTGGTCCATGCCGCGCGCCCGCCTCATGTACTTCATCGCGGAAGCCGTCGGATGCAAGTCCCTCCACATCGGTGGACAGGGAGCCGGTACGCGACAGGTTCAGATCGTCGGATACGAGTCCGACGTGCAGCGCGCCGAGATCCTTTACGCCTCGCTCCTGCTTCAGATGTTCAACGGGTTGAACGCGCAGGCTGTGCCGTACGGAGTCCGGAGTGCCCGAGCGTGGCGGAACTCGTGGCAGCTCGGGTTCATCGTGCGGGTCACCAAACGGCTCAAGGAGACCGAGGACGCTGCCCGGGCCGCCGCCAACGCAGAGACGTCGGCCGCCGGGCGCAGCGGCGAACTTGTGCTGGCCGACCGCGACGCCATGGTCCAGGCCGCATTCAAGGTCGAGAACCCGCACGTGCGGACGCAGCGGGGGTCGTACAGCGGTAGCGGGTACGGCGCCGGTGCCGCTGCTGGAAACCGGGCCGACATAGGCGGGACTCGCCGCATTGGTGCTACGGCCGCCGGGGTGCTCGCCTCCTAGTGGTCAACTCCGCCGGGGGCGGCGGCCCAGTCGTCCCCGGCTCTGTCAGAAGGAAGAGAATCCCCATGTCCTTGAAGAACCGTCCCCCGGCGCCGTGGAGAAGCGACAACGACCAGATGCAGGCTGGTAGGGCTTGGGTGTCGTGCGAGGTCTGCGAGTCCACCGAGAACCTGACGCGCGTTGTCTGCCGTAAGTGGCCGTCCAGCACTGTCGGTGCGAGGTACTACGCCCGATGTCCCCAGCATCCTGATGCTCTGACGGCCACGGTCGAGTGCTGATCAAAACCCCAGGAGGTCACAGCATGTCCGCACGTCACCGCCCCGCAACTCCCGCCCGCATCCTCACCACCGCCGCCAACCACATCGAACGAGTCGGCCTCTACCAGGGTGACCACCTCTGGCAGCCCGGCCGGATGGGCGACGCCGCCCCCTGCACCGTGCTGCACGCATGGGAGCGAGGGGTCCGCGCTGCCCGGCCCCGCTGGACCGTGCGCGGTGAACCGTGGGGCGTCTTCCACCAGGCCCTTGCCGATTCCCTGGTGGCGCTCAGCGACCACATCAACGGCCGCGCCGTTCCCAGTCTTCGGTGGAGGAAACTGCGGCTCACCGAAGATGCCTACCGGCGCACCGTGCTGTGGTGTTGGGGGGACGCGCCCGAGCGCACCACCGATGAGGCCGCCGCGATGATCCGCGCCGCCGCAGCCCGCTGCCTGAGTGACGCCGATCACGGCATCACGGATTGCCTCATCCGCTAGAACATGGTTTAATTAATGACATCGGGAGGGGGAGGGCAACACCTCCTCCCGACCCCCACCGGGCCGAACGGCCCGACGGAACTCACCAGGAAGAGAAAAGCGATGCTCAACGTCAAGAACCGAGCCGGCTCCAAGGCGACCCCCACCCTGTGGTCGACCCTCACGGTCGCCGAACTTGCCGCGCACCCGGGCAACCTCCGTGACATCGAGACCCCGGCCGATCTGCTGGCCGACGTGAGGGAGAACGGCGTCAACGAGCCGCTGTACGTCGTGCGGACCCACGGCGACGTGCCGCAGATCGTCGACGGGTTCCAGCGTCTCGCTGCCGCCGTCGCCGCAGGTCTGGAGGCCGTCCCGGTCACGTCCCGCCCGGTGATCCGCATCGACGCGCTCACCCCGCACCCGAAGAACGCCCGCGAAGACCTGGACATCAACGCGGCGTTCGTGGAGTCCCTCCGCGCCGAGGGGTGCCGAATTCCCGTCAAGATTCAGCGACTTGACGGCGGGGTCCTCCAGGTCAACGACGGCAACCGTCGCTTCCACGGCTCGAAGGACGCGGGACTTACACACCTGCCGTACGAGTGGGACGAGGACGACCGCGACGCCGCCGGGCAGTTCCTCGACATGATCACGACCGCGCAGCACCGCAAGAGCCTGACGCCGTCGGAGGTGAACCAGGCCATGTTCAGCGCGGCCGAGGCGGGCGCGCAGGTGGGCCGTATCGCCCGAGCCGCAGGCGTACGGCAGAAGGACGTCAGGACGGTCGTCAAGGTCCGGTCCGACGAGAAGTTGAGCGCCGCCGTCGCGGGCGCGAGCAGCTACGCGTGGACGTTCGAGCACATGGCCGCACTCGCCGAGTTCGCCGACGATGCCGAGGCGCTCGGAGCGATCACCGAGGCCGCCGCAGAGGAAGACGCCGACGCCAGCGACGTTGACTGGGCCATTGCCATCGAGCGGACCAAGCGCGACCAGCGGGCCAAGGCCGAAGCGCACCGCGCGGAGTTGGAAGCGGCAGGACAGAAGGTCAGGGACGCCGAGGAACTGTCCGAGCGCGCGGTTGCCGTGTGGAGACTTCGCGGTATCAGCGTCGAGGAACACGCCGACTGCAAGGGGTTGGTGTGGGTGTTCGACGAGCGGCGGGGCGACCGGTACGAGCCGTACTGCTCCGCTCCCGGTCTGTACGGGCACATGGCGCCTGTGAGCGCCAGCGGCGCCACGAAGACCACCGCCGAGGTGGAGGCCGAGCGCGCCGCCCGCGCCGCCGTGAAGAAGGGGAACCTTGACTGGGACGCCGCCGAGGTTCTGCGCCGGAAGTGGATCACGGACCTGATCAAGCGGCGCAACCTGCCGAAGAACATCACCAACGACCTGATCGGGCACGTCAACAACGCACTTCTCAACGGAAGTTGGGGCATCTCCGATGACCTCAACAAGGAGCCGACCACCGAGATCCTGGCTGTCTTCCTGGGGCTGAACACGGAACAGGCCAAGAACCGAGGCGGTTTCGCCGGGCACGTCGCCAAGGACCCACGCAGGGCTCCACAACTCCAGTTCGCGGCGATCGCCGCAGTCCGCGAGAAGTGCGCGACGCGGTCTGCGTGGCGGACGGACAGCCAGCGGTCGGACTGGACCCGGAAACCTGCGGGCCGCTGGTTCATGGTGCTGGAAGCCCTGGGGTACCCGTTGACCCCGATCGAGCAGTCTGTTGTGGACGACGAGCCGTACGACCCGGCGAAGAAGAAGCCCCGCGCCGCGATCACGTCCGGCTGTGAGCAGGGAGCGCGGGAGGAGTCCGGCACCGCCGAGGAGCCGAGCGAGCAGGAGGCCGACGAACCGTCGAGCGAGGACGAAGCCGCCGCCTGACTCCCCAGCAGCCCAATTCCGGGGGCAGGAAATTCCGCCCCCGGTCACCCCAGGAGCCCCGCAGTGACCCGTACAGCCCTGTTCGAGAACCATGCCGACGACCACGGATGCGGTTGCGTCCCCGCCCCCGCTGAACCCGACCCCGGCACCGCTGCCGACATCATGCAGGCCCGCGCGATTGCTGCCGGACTTGCGGAATTCGGCATCGGTTCGGCCCGCTGGTCCACCGCCTACGACCACCAGGCCGCCGCCGTCGTTCTGCGCGTGGACACTCCGCGAGGGCTGTACGCGCTGGTCATCCCGGCCCCTGGTCAGCCGTTCCCCGTCCACTACCGGGGGAAGCGCATCGGAGCGCTGGACTGCCGCCGCACCTACGGCACCGCCGACAGCTACACCGCCGCCCTGTTCGCCGCGTTCCTCCGCGACCGTGCCGCACTGGAGATTCCCGGTCGGGGTGCTTGCCCCACACCTGAAAACATGGTTTAATTAAATATGTTGGGGGGTGAGGACAACACCCTCTCCAACATCACGGGCCGCACGCGGAGGGCAACCCGCCCGGCCTGGCACTCGATTCCTCTCTCACCAGTAGGAGCACCTTTCCGATGAACAGCTCTGTCTTGCGTTTCGACATCCCGGAGACGGCGGAGAGCCACGTCCGCCAGCTTGTGGAGGCCACCAACGCCCGCGCCGCGATCCACGGCCTGAACCCCTACGCGTTGGAGATGTCCGCGCCGTTCCTCGCGGACTACAAGGACTACGACGGCCGGGTCATCGGCAAGCGGTACTTCGTGACCGTCACGCTCACCGGCGGAATCCCCCGCCACGCCGGGTGGACGGTCGTCGCCCGACTCGACCACGACGACGAAGGCGAGACGATCCTCAGCACCTTCCCCGGACTCTCCGACGAGCTTGCCGAAGAGGTGCGCGGGATACGGGTGGTGGAGAACTACTGTTACGGATGCAAGGTCGAGCGCGACCGGACCATCACCTACCTCGCGCGCCACGAGAACGGCGAGTACCGGCAGTTGGGCACCACGTGCGTCGAGCCGTACACGGGTCTGCCGGTCAAGGGACTTCAGGCGCTGTGGAGGCTGGAGAAGATCAAGGACGCCGACTGGGATGAGTTGGGAGTCGAGGGCGTCCCCGCCGACATCCGGTTGCCCGTGGACAGGGTGCTCCAGGTGGCCGCCGCCGTTGTGTCGATGGACGGTCGTTTCTACGCCCGGTCCGAGGAATGGAAGAAGGCCACGCCGACCGCCGACAGCGTGTCCGCCTACTTCTTCGACCGCCGGATCTCCGAGGAGTGGCGCGCGGACGTCAACGCCCAGCCCGGTGCCGACGCCACGGCCGCCGCCGTACGGGAGTGGGCCGTCCAGGGATACGGCAGCACCAACGACTACCGCCACAAGATTGCCCAGTTGGCCAAGGGAGAGACGGTCGGCCAACGACACCTTCCGACGCTGGTTTCCGCGATCGCCGGATGGCACCGGGACCAGGAGAAGGCGGCGGCGGAGCGCGCGGCCCGGTGCTCGATGGTTCAAGGGAAGGTGGGGGAGCGGCTCACCGTCGCCGCCACTGTGACGACCGTGATCGAGTTGGAGGAGCGCCACTACGGCTACCGCGCCCAGCGCCGTCGGCTGGTCAAGTTCCAGGACGCGAGCGGGAACGTCTACGTCTGGTTCAGCAGCGCGGCCGACGTTCCCGACCAGGGCGACGAAGTCGAGGTGACCGGCACGGTCAAGGACCACAGCACCTACGGGGAGGTGGCACAGACCGTACTGACCCGGTGCCGTGTCATCGAGCGCGAGGCCACCAAGGAACGCGAGTTGGTCGCCGCGTAACGACGCCGGTCGGGCGGTACTGCCGCCGCCCGACCGGCCCTCCGGCGGGTGGCCGGGACCCGGACGGCATCGAGCCGCCCGCGTCCCGCGCGCCTACCGCCGGCCGACCTCCCGGCGCGGGCGCGGCCGACCGCGCGGGAACCCCACGAAGGACGTCCCGAAGGGACGACTCAGCCTGGCCCGGCTCGCAGCCGGCCGGAACGTCCGGGCCGCAGGCGGCCCTCCCGCACCGTCCGGACGCCGGGCCGAAGGACGTGTCCCGCGGACACGACGGCACTATCAGACGCGCTCCGCGCGACCACGGTCGGCTTCTCCCCACTGGACGAAGACCGTTGAATGCTCCTGGGCACAGGAACAACGTGGTCGCGTGGCGAGCGGGCTGGTCGCAGGAGGAGCCAGCACTGGCCCGCGCGCGGCGGGAACGGAGGCTCTATCTGGAGGACTTCCTACACATCGGTCCCGTTGCGCAGATGGCGTTGGTTGCGGTACCAGAACGCATCGGTGGCTGCTAGGTCCCACTCAGCGCGCCAGGTCTCGGGCCGGGGGTGACGGAACGGAGCGAGGAGAGGCAACTGCGCCAGCTGAGCACCAGCTGCCGCGAGTTGCCCGGTGGCGTCGATGGAGACAGGGTGGCTGTCTCCCTCCTCGTCCAGCGCGATGTACGGGAAGCCCGCCTCGATATCGCGGGCGATCTGGCCCTCCGGCTCGGTGAATGCAGTTCGGAGTGGCAAGCCCAACGAGTAACCGCAATACACCGGGCCGTCGTCGAGATCAAGGCGGTGCAGGATCTCCCGACCACTGCTAAACGGCGGGGACTCTTGGGTCGCCTGCCGGACCTGCTTTTCGACCTGGGACCGGTTGGGCATCTCGGGGTGACGCCGCTCATAGTCGTGGGTGGTGTAGGCGCGGAGTGGGAAGTAGTCGAGAGCCTGGTTGTCGGCAACTAGGTTGGGGTCGCAGCGCTGGAAGAAGACGAAGGCGTCGAGGAGGGTTTCAATGACGAGGCGGCCAGCCACCGCGGCGCGGTAGGCGCTGTGCGCGCTCTCAGCAGTGCGGGTGTTTGTGCGGATAGCTGATGGGAGTTCGTCGTAAGACTTCCAGGTAGGCATCACGCGGAAGCTCTCCTCTTCACCGATGACCCGGTCGGCTTGGACGTCCACGGTCGCGGGCAGATGAATGTCGGCGTTACGCAGAAGCAGCAGGCCCCGTACCACCTGGCCTTCAGGATCGGAGGCCAGAGTGTCGTCGTAGCGCGTCTGTTCGGCAGGCGTCTGGCTGTTCTTGATCACCTCAAGATCGAGGGTGCGGATCGTGGAGAGGGCGGGGGCGATTTCGAGGGCGACGCGCTCGGTGTCAACCTCCATGCCGTGGATACGGCACAGGGAAGTCTTGGTGGTAGCGGCGGCTTCCCAGACATGCATGGTGTAGAGGGCGAGCCCGTGCATCTTCTGCCTGCCCTTGGCATGCCGGGCGGGGTCGATGACGGGGAACAGACCGGTGGGATGCGAAGTCATGGTTTCTCCAACAGGACTCCGCGCAAGGCGAAGAGAACAGCTTATCGGTCCAGAACGCGTGATGGTGGGCGAGCTACTGGATAGGGCTGACCGTGTCTCGCAGGAAACGTAGGGAGGTGTGATCGGCTTAGCTTTAGCCGCAGGCTCTATGAGGTCGCACGGACGTCAGGACTGGCATCCGACCTTAAAACGCCGACCGGACAACAACTCGGGATCGACGGGGTGTGATGGTGTCTCACCTCGGTGCTGCACCTCAAGGGGGCGGGCGGTGGCACGGTCGATGGGTGGTCGTGCGCCGGCCACTTCAAGAACAGCCTCCGGCGGGTCCTCTCTCGGAGGGGGAGAGGGCTGGTCTGTCGGGTGCGGGAACGTCGTGGTGCGGGTGGGGAAGGCGGGGTTCCCTCCCCGGTCGGACACCCAGGGGGCGTATCAGGAACCCGGACACGGCATCCAGGCCGAGCCGCTTCGCGGTCGCTTCGCGAGCCTGGACACCGCGCCCGGAACCCTGATCCGGCGGAGCTGTCCGACCGAGGAGGGAACCCCGCCGAGGCTCGTCGTGGCCAGGCCCGGCGGAGCGGGTGCCAGTCTGGCGGCGAGGGAAAGGCAGGTCAGCGGGGTGCCGAGCTTGACCTCACTCACGGAACATGGTTTAATTAATGATGTCGGGAGGGGAAGTGTCCCGACCGCCCCGGGTCGAACCGGTTCGGGGGTCTCTCACTGGAAGGGCTGGTTATGGGTGACACCGTGTTGGGTGGCGACTCGACTGCGTCGGAGAGTGCCGACCGTGCGCGTAGGGCGTGGGAGGTCTACTGCGACTCGCACAAGGACATGATTCATGGCCTGATAGCGGACCTGCTGCATCTGGCCGACGTTGACGGTCATCCGGGCGGCGGCCGTTACGCGGCGGAGCGGGCGGTGGAGGACTACGGCATAGAGAGGTTCGGCCTGTTCGAGGGCGTGCCGCTTCCGCCTCGTACCCGCGCCTACGTCGCGGAGGTGCTGCCGGTCGGATATCGGGCGTGGGTCGGGGTGGGCGAGGCCGACGAGCCGCGCGAGGCCGGGTCGTCGCTGACGCGCCTGATGCAGGCCGCTGACCTTGCCACCGGCGAACTCGGCGGATTCCTGGAGGACATGGCGCGTGGCGAGTGTGTCACCGCCGACGACGGAACGGTGTTCCGTGTCCGCCGTAACCCCTTCCATTCCGCCGCGAGGGTTGCCCTTATCTCATAAACATGGTTTAATTAAATGTGTCGGGAGGAGGTGGGCAACCCTCCGACCGGCATCCCGCCGGGGCCGACCGGCCCCGGCGGAACTTCTCACCAGGAGATCAGAAAATGGGAACCTCCCTCACCACCGTAGAGCTGGCTCACTCGATCGCCCTCGGTCTCGGTGGGAACTGGCGACCGCAATCGGCGTACCACGGCGCCCAGGAGCTGGGCCACGCCGCCGTTCTCACCCACTCTGACGGCCGACAGCTCCACCTTTCCGAGCGGTTCGACGACCCCGGCCACCTGTACATCCGGGGCGCGTTCGCGGTCACCGACTATCCGTTCCGCAGGGGTGAGCGCGACAGCGTCCGAGTCGCCATGAGCGAGGCCCCGGAGCGCATTGCAGCCCGCATCGCCGCCGACCTCATCCCCACGCACCGGGACGTTCACGAGCGTGTGAAGGAGTACAACCGCGAACAGGCCGAGATGCGGCGGGACGTCGAAGAGGCTGCCCGCGATCTGTCCGCCCGGCTCCCCGGTGCCCGAACCCGAGTCGACGGCGCAATCGCGTTCGTTTATATGAACCTCGAACCGGGAGAAGTCCGCATCGGGCTTGACGGCGACGCGGTGAGTCTCGTACTCAACGATGTGCCCCGGATCATCGCTGACGCCGTCGTATTCGCTGTGAGTCGATTTCTTCCCGATGTTCGGACGTCCGAGGGAGAATGCGGCGAATACATCGACGGATACGACCTCTAATCGCTGACGTTTCATGGCGGCGTGCGCCCACGGCACGCCGCCCCGACGGAAAGGCATCCCGATGAGCGCTGACGTATTCATAATCGAGCCGCGATGGACCGTACAAGCCCCGCACCTCCGGTGCACCCTCAAGCGCGCTCTTGCACTCCAGGCCGCACAAAATGTGTGGTCCGGCACCGAACACATCGATAACGCCCGAGTAATGGCCTATGGCGACCAACTTCCGGACTCCGGCCGTTGGGAGCTGACTCGATCCCAACTCTGCACACTCAGAATCGCCATTGAATGGCGCAGGGTCAGGCGCGCAGCCAGTGACAAGGAAACCGACCCCGATGTCCTCGAACACTGGATAGAAATAGAGGACGAGGTTCTATCGGCATATCGGGCGGCGAGCAGCCAGGCGGGGTTGTACTGGATTCAGAGGGTTGCCGAGCAGTCGTAAACATGGTTTAATTAAAGACGTCGGGAGGGGCGGGCAACCCCCTTTCCGGCACCCCGCCGGAGCCGACAGGCCCCGGATGTCGAACTCTCACCAGGAGGACCGAGAAATGCCCCGCAAGCCGAAGATGACCGACGAAGAGCGCCGCGCCTACAGTGCCAAGATGCGCGGCGAACTCGAAGCCGTGATGGACCGTGCGTACGGCGCGATGGTCGCCGATGAGGGATTCTGGGCCACGGTGATGCGAACGGCCGCGACCCTGACGGACCGTAGCCCCGTCAACTCCATCGCGATCGCCGCCCAGTGCCCCCATGCCACCCGCGTACTCAGCACCGGAGACTGGCGGAAGGCCGGGCGCTTCCCGGTGAAGGGGTCCACCTCCATCCGCATATGGACGCCGATCACGCGCCGAACCGAAGGCGTGCAGGACGCCACGGCCGACGGCGGGCAGCAGAAGGCCGTTACTGACGGCGTCGAGGGGGCGGGGCGGTGGGTGTCCGGCTACAAGGCCGGGCCGGTGTTCGACATCAGCCAAACCGGCGGCGACGCCTACGAGTTGCCCGCAGTCACCCCGCTCGTAGCCGAAACCATCCGGGACGTTCTGGTCGGGCAGTTCCGGGACTGGTACCACGAGGACCCCGAGGAGGCTGGAGGGTTCGACTTCAGCCGGGAGGCCCCCGACGCCGCCGTCCGCATCCTGTTGTACGGCCACGCGTGGCGACGTATCGCAGAGGTTGAGGCCCCCCTCCCCGGTCAGCACGCGTCCGAGGTTGCGTCGGCGGCGCACGTCGCCGCGCTGATCCTCGGAATCGACCCAGGACCGGCCGTCATGCCGCCGCTCGCGGGCATCGTCACCCAGGACAGGAGGCCCCCGGTCCATGAGTCCGCCGTCCGCGTCATCGAGACCGGCCGCGCCATTGCCGACGCCGTCGTCACGGCTGTTGAGCGCCAACGCGAACTTGCCTCTGTGGGTTGACCTTCATCGGAAAACATGGTTTAATTAAACATGTTGGAGGGGGAGGGCAACACCCCCGACCGACACCCCCCACCGGGGCCGACCGGCCCCGGTAGAACCTCTCACCAGACAGGAAACGACATGCTCACCACCCAGCAGACGCCCACCGTCCGGGACTTCCCCACCGCGACGCTCGTACTGGCCGGACCCTGGCACCAGGGCCGCCAGTACAACACCCTCCCCGCCGTCGTCGTCTGCCCCTTCGGCGGACCGGAGTTCGCGGACAGGGCCACCATGGCGGTCGTCTGGTACTTCACTCTCGGCGCCCCGCAGCCCGGCCACAGCGTCCAGGCGATGTTCCCGCATGAGCTGACCCCGATCGACGACACGCTGACCACGATGCACCAGGACGCGTTCCGCGACATCGTCCGCAAGATGCGCCACGGCCGGTTCGCCTACGACGACGGGGACGCACTCCGCGCCGCTGTTCTCGACGCGTGGCGCGAGCGGACCGGGCTGGCCGACCTCGTCGCGCGGCGCACGCTCCACCACGGCTGACCACGGTCCCGCCGGTCCGGGGGAGGGCAACACCCCCGGACCGGCAGGCCCTCAACGCCAGAGCGGACACCCCTTCAGGGCGGCAGGACAGGTCCGGTGCGTTCACCGCCGCCGGCCGATTCCGTCGACCGCCGACGGGCACCGGACCGTGAAGGACGCGTCCCGCGGGGACGCGGCAGCCTCTGCCGTCGCGCAGACGCGACGGCCCGCGAGCCGCTCGTCCCTCACGGCCCGCGCTCGTGGTGCGGGCCGTCCCCAACACAAGGTCCGTCCTCCGGACAGACCAACTCCTCACCAGAGAAGACCAGTTCAGTGACTATCGAGATCACGCACACCCGCAGGGAAGGAACCCTCGTCGAGGGCACGACCCGGGGGGACAAGTCAGCAGCGATCCTGAAACTCCGCGAGTACGGCAGGACCGGCCGCCAGCCCTTCCGCTGGAGCAGGAACCTCGGTTGCTGGTACCTCCCCCACAGCCGCGACCACGCCACCCACACCCCCTCCCTCGAACTCCTCGCGCAGCGCCTCCGAGACGCCGACTTCGAGGTCACCCTGACCATCGACAACGCCGACCGCCGCAGCTTCAGCGAAGCCGAGCAGGACCGGGAGGAGCGAGCGGAGAGCCGCGCCGAGCGGTTCGGCGGATACGCCGGCAACG
This sequence comes from Streptomyces saintjeani, assembly GCF_055409605.1. NCBI lineage: Bacteria > Bacillati > Actinomycetota > Actinomycetes > Kitasatosporales > Streptomycetaceae > Streptomyces > Streptomyces saintjeani. Next base: position 6,990,964 of record NZ_CP189624.1, read on the forward strand.
CGGCCCAGAACTCCGAGGCCGCTTGGAAGGCGAGCCACGAGATATCCGAACGGTTCGCCTTCGGCCAGCCCATCCTTGTCGGTCACCACTCCGAGGGCCGCGCCCGCCGCGATCACCAGCGCATGGACAACGCGATGCGCAAGAGCATCAGCGACCGCGACCGCGCCCAGTACTGGGCCGACCGCGAGGCAGCCGCCGCCAACTACGAGCGGTTCCGCAAGGACCCCGGCCGCACCCTCCGCCGCCTGGACAAGCTCCGGGCCGACCTCCGCGCGGTCGAGAAGTGGCAGCGCGGCGAGCCCGCCAAGGGATACTCCCGCAACCCGGCGGACCCCGAGTTGGTGACCGAGCACCAGGAGCTGACCGAGGAGATAGAGCACTGGCAGCAGGTCATCAAGGACGCCGAAGCCAAGGGCTTCAAGGTCTGGTCGAGGGTCGACTTCCAGCGCGGGGACTTCGTACGCTGCCGAGGCACCTGGTACGAGGTCCTGCGCGTCAACCCCAAGTCGGTGACCATCCCGCACATCCACAACGGCGTGGGACGGGACGTCGTACGAGCCGAGGGCAACCGGCTCGACGGGTGGACCTGGACGGTTCCCTACGACGACGTCTCGGGACGCAAGAGCGCCGACGAGATGCGGCAGGCGACCACCGCCGACGGCGCGTAACGACCGCTCGCCCGCATCGGCGGCCGAGCGCCGCCGGTGCGGGACCCTCTCTCACCAGAACAGGGCACCACCATGACCACCCAACTCCTCGAACGGCCCACGACCGTCACCGCCACCGACGCCGAGCGGGACACCCGCGAAGTCGCGGCGCACCCTTCTCTCCAGACCGCCTTGCCGTACCGCATCGGAACCCCGGACATCGAATGCCGGTACCCCGTGATCATCGGCGAGGACCAGGTCATCGGCCGCGCCTACAGGTGGCACCGGGACTGGTGGGTCGACACCAGCACGGGGGAGCACAACCTCCGCCGCCCACCTACGGGGGTGCCGGGTATCGAGATGGCCGCCGCGCACCTCGCCCAGGAGTACGCCGCCGGACGCATCACCGCCATCCCCCTGGACCACGTACGCGCCGACGCTCCCCAGCCGCTCCACGGACCGGTGCCCCTGCTGCACCCGCGGATGCCCGCCACCGACCGCAACATCCGGAGCGCGCAGACGGCATTCGCGGGACTCGCGGCTCACCGTTGGCGAGCGGTTCTCACGGGATTCCCGGGGTCCGACAACCACTGGTTCCTGTCCTGCGAACTGTGCCCGTGGGAGGGACCGAAGTTCTGGAGCCACCTGCGTGGACGCAACGGCGCTCCGCCGAGCGTGCACCGTCACGAGGGCGGGTGCGTCGGCAAGGACCGGGTCCGCGAACTCATCCCCGCCTACCAGCAGTAGACCGACCCCGGGGGCGGTGCGCTGCCGCCCCCGGTCCCCGAAACGGACTTCACCATGCACTACAGCCCCGCAAGCGTCGTCATTGCGGACACCCCGGCCGAGATCCTCGAATGGGCCGCCTGTCACATCGAACACGTCGGCATCCATCAGGGTCCCCGCCTGTTCGACGGTCCCGGACGCACCACCACCTTGCCCTGCTGGCCGCGCGGCGCCCTCGAAGTCGCCGCCGGACAAGGGCGGGCGCCCGCCGGCCGGACGTACGACTGGGACCGCATCCACCGCGCCCGCGACCAGGCGTTCGGCATCCTCGCCGAAACCCTCACCGGCTCCCCGGTCACCGCCGCCGAGCCCGCCACCGCGAAAGCTCTGCACCGCGAGGTCATCGACCGCTGGAGCGCCGAGCCCGGCCGCACCGCCGCCGACGCCGCCCGCGCGTTCCGCACTGCCGCCGTCCGCGCCCAGTTCTGACAGCGCCCCCCAAGTCCTCAAAGGCCAACACGATGGAACTCCGCAGCACCACCAGGACACCGAGCCGCCGAGGAGGCGCCACCCCGAGCCGGGACGGCGTCCACCGGATCGCCGTCCCCCTCCACCCCCGCCTCAGCGCGTCCGAGCTGATCCGCGTGCTCCTCGCGGCCCCCAGGGAGACCGACCTCCGCACCGTCGACGCCGTACAGATCCGATCCCTCATCGCCGATGTGCTCACCCAGCATGGCTACGACGTGCTCGAACGGTCGCAGTACGACCCCGAACACAACCGCCACCAGGACGCCCGTCGTGCGGTTCGCCGCGCGTACGGCCCGCGGTTTCTCGACTCCCCCGACGAACAGACCCTGCTCGCCGATCCTCTTCGCGAAGTCCTCGCCGCCATCCGAAGCGAGGAGTCGTGACCGAGCCCCTCGGTGCACGAGCGCGCCAGACGTACCACTGGCGGGTGCGCAACGGACGTGCACGCGTTCCCGCCCACGACGCGTTCGGGATGTGGCACATCCAGGCCGGACACCCGGGCGGCGCGTACTGCGACCTCGGACACGAGCTGGAACCGCCCGCGCACCACAGCCCCACCCTGCTCACCCGCAGCAAGCTGATAGGGCTGCGGTACCGGCAGGAGTTCCGGGGCGGCTGCCTCGCCTGCGACTGGGAAGGCGCTGTACGCGACGGCGACAACGAGGCGGTGGAGGACGCCCACGACCACGCGTTCCCGGGGTGGCGGACGCTCCCGCCGATCACCAGCGTCAAGGACAGGTGGGAGATCCCGCAGAGCCGGCACCGCTGGCTTCAGCTGACGTCCCAGTACCCGGAGGGGTGGGTGGACCAGGGCGCTCCGCTCCTGGTCTGGAACCGCCACCGCCGCGAAGAGCACGCTCCACCGCACGCGGGACGTTCCCGCTACGAACTCCGCGTCGAGCGACCGCCGGACATCGTGAGCGACGGCCCGGCGAACCAAGGAATGCTCTTCTGATGGCCGCCGTCCCCTGGGCCAGAGCCCCACCCCGTCACCTCAAAGGTGGTTTAATTACTCGGCCGTCAACGGAGCAGGGCAACCTCCGACCGGCCGACCGTCGCACCAACCCCGACAACGAAATGACGGCCAGCGCACAAGGGCAACAAGGCGCTGGCCGTCGATGTCTCTCACCAGAAAGACCCGACCATGCTATGCGACCGGCACCCCGACTGTCCCCAGCCCGGCGACCTCGCCCAGCTCAAGAGGGGTAACAGCATCAGCGCCGACGACACCGACAGCTTCGTCATCGTCGAGGACCTCCCGCCGACCGGCCGGCACCTTGTGCTCAACCTTCCCGTCGGCCACCCCAGCCGCGCCGACTGGGCCGCCGCCGTTCCTCTGCACGAGATAGCCACGCTCACCAGACTTGAGTCGACCGGCACCCGCACGTGGACGCCGGCCCCGGAACCGGACGACCTCCCATGACCACCCCGAACAGGAGACCAACGTTGGCCCCCGAGACCGGCCGCACGCTCTACTCACGAGCCGACCTGCGCAAGGTCCACAACATCAGCGAGTCCACGCTCCAGAACCTCTGGACCGACCGCGAGAACAACGGACACCCGCCCGTGACCGCGACTCTCGACGGCGTCATGCACTGGGACGGCGACACCTGGGCGAAGTGGCACCACGAGCTTCAGCGCCGGCGTGCCGCCGCGAGCACCACGAATCCGCCGAAGCTCGACGGTGACCCCGAAGAACTGGTCGGCCCCGCCGAAGCGGCGAAGATCTGTGGGTTCGCCGACTCCGCCACCGTCTCCCACTACGTCAAGACCCCCCCCGAGGGCTGGCCCGAGCCCGACGACTGGGACATCCTCCCGACCCGCCGGCGCCCGAAGTGGAAGCGCTGGAGGCTCTGGCAGTACCTCGCGGACCGTAAGGGCCGCGGGCACGCGGGCGGACGGCCCAAGGGGCGCCGCGGACTTGCCTACCCCTACCAGGGGGACGAGCGGCTTGCTCTTGCCCGGCGGGTGCTCGCGGAGAATCCTGGGGCGAAGAACGCTGAGTTGATCGGGCAGTTGCAGGAGCTGTCGGAGAAGGAGTCCTCCCGCACCGTCTGGCATCTGATCCTCAAGTCGGCCCGCGAGAATCCGGAGTGACCGGCGAGCGTTGTCCACGCTGCGGAGGTGAGCTGGGGAGATCTCCTGCGCATTCCCGGATCACCGTCGAGCGCGACGTCAGGATCTGCTCACCTTGCGGCATCGATGAGGCGCTGCGGGATATGAACGGCAAGTCGCCTGTGCCGTTCGGGGAGTGGCCTATTGCTTCCTGACCAGGGAGAAGCCCGCCATCGCCCGGTTGGCGGGCTTCGTGTCGTGGGGTCTTCTATGCCACGGCGTCGATCTGCCCCTGACACGCCGAGCGGACGATTCGCAGGGCATCGAAGGCGAGTTGGTGGTGGGTTTCGTCGTGGGTTTTCGCGTCGACCGCGAGCATGACCGTCTGCTCCAACTCCTTGATGGCGTCGGACGGCAGGACGAAGGAACCCGCGGTGCGGAACCCCGTGTCGATTCTTGTGAGGAGGATGATCTCCAAGGCGTCCCACGTACGCCGTGCCGTCTGCTGTTTCCCCTGGCGGTCGGCGTCCGGTGCATCGTGCAGTTCTTCCAGTGACCTGATCATGTCCTGGGTTCGTAGGCGCAAGGCGGTCGAGAGCTTCCGTACCCGCGTGAAGACCTTCACTGTGGCGGCGACTCCAGCGCCGCCGAGGGTGAGTGTCGCGCCCAGCAGGAACGGTCGGTACTTGGGATCATCCTGGGCGTACTGAAGGAACCAGAGCACCCCCAGCAGTCCACACCAGGTGGCGAAGACACGGACCGGAGCGGCTCGCGTGAGTCGGCCGCGAAGTCGTTCGAGGGGGAAGTTGTTCGGCTCGATCCCTGCTCCGTAGACGAAGTGCAGGCACCAAACCAGAAGCAGCAGAGCCGCGGCCCAACCACGGTCGGAGGGCGCCGAGGCCAGAGCCAACCCCACGAACACCAGCACCAAGAGGACGTAGTAAGCCAGCGGCACGGTCGTGAAACGACGTTGGCTCCGAGTGGGGAGGCCGTCGTACCAAGGCTTCAGCAGCCAGATCGTGGGAAGCAGCAGCACGACGCTGAGCGGGAACTGAGCCATGAGCCAGAACTGTGAACCCGTGATCAAGGCCGCGGTCATGAGGACCGGCGCGAGGAAGCCGAGCAGGATGGCGATGGCGAATTGCTGGTCCTCGGACAAGGCCCGGATTCGCGTGGGTATCTCCAGCGAGCGCAGACGCTCCCTGACCTTGAGCATGGGGTTGGCCTCCAGAGTGTTGGGGTCAACGACCGACCCGACAGCTCACCAAGGTAGGTCGAGGCACTGACACGGACACTCCACCTCATGCCGTCCGTTGACGGACGACATGAGGTAACAGCGTCAAATGAACACCGCGAACGCCGAAGCAGCGTTGACCGATTCCATCCCTGATCAGTGCATCATCCCAATTTCTGAGGACCAAGGTATCGTCACTTCGTGACGATACAAATGGCCAAAATGACTGAATCTGGCCGGTTCTCGAACAGGGGGTGAGTAGGACCGGTGGGGTGGGTGACGATGATCGGCCCGTCGGACGGGCAGGTCGAGTACCGCCTGACCGGAGGTCACGGGTGCGGGAAGGCGACCACCGTTGACGCCGCCCCCCTCATCGCCGCTATCGAGGCCAAGGCCGAGGAGACCGGGACCTCCGTCGCCGCGCTCCTCGGCGCGACGGAGGCGAAGAAGGCGTTCTTCCGCGTCCGCTCCCAGATACGCAACGCCGGGAGCGCGAGGTTCACGGGGTTCGACGCCGTCGAAGTCGCCGCAGCGGCAGGGCTCGACGCCCGCATGCTGTACGGCGAGGAGGTCCTCCCCGCTCCCGCCGCCGACGGCCAGCTCGACTACCACCTCGACGCGAGCGAACGCCCGCTGGTGTGGATCGGCAAGGGCCTGACCGAGTTCGACATCATCCCCGGCAGCGTCCTGTCCCCCGACCAGTTCCCGGCGGCCCGCCGCCTGATGAGAGGCGAGGATCCGCGTACGGGCCGCACGCTGGTGGAACCCAAGCTGGCCGTCGCCCCCGCCGCGAAACTCCCCGCCGCACCCCTGGTCCGCGCGATCCGCCGCACCGCCGCCGAACGCGGCGTGAAACCGGAAGCGCTGCTCGACTCGAAGCGCAAGAAGGACGCCTTCGGCCGGATGGAACGCCAGCTCGTCCGCTTCGGCGAAGCCCACAAGGTCCCGGCCTCCACCCTGATGACCCTCGCGGACGCGACCGGCATCGACGCCGTCGCGCTGTACGGCGAACAGCACCTGGAGCAGGCTCTCCGCGCCGAGGCGGGCGGACGCCTCGACGCCCGCGCGCTCTTGCATGCCGTACAGAACAAGGCCCGCGGGACAGGCCGTCAGCCTGCCGACCTCTTCAACTCCACGTCCATGAAACGCCGCTACTTCCAGACCGAGGCCGAAGCCGGACGGCGTCTGCGGGATCTGCCGATGGCGGTCCGCGAGGCCGTCGCGATGGCCAAGGCTGCGGGCGTCGACCCCGCCGAGGTCTGGGACGCCGAGGAGATCAAGGCGGCGATGCGGGAGGGCCGCGTCGAGGTCGGCAACCGGGGCGCGGACGTCACGCTCGACCTCCCGAAGTCGCAGTCGGTGTTCCTCGCGTACGCGCCCCAGGAGATGGCCGCCGAGGTCGAGTCGGTCATCGTCGCTGCGGGCCGGGAGTCCGTGGACGCGCTGGAGCGGTGGACGGCGTACGCGATGCGCGGCCGGCACGGTGACGGCGAGGAGGCCCGCACGATCGGCACGAGCGGGTTCTCCGGCTGGATGATGATCCACCGCGCGGCCCGCCCGGTCGGCGGTGCGCCGTACGGCGACCCCCACTTCCACCTGCACTTCACCCTGGCCAACATGGTCAAGGGCACCGACGGCCAGTGGTCCACCGTCGCCGCTGGCGGCCGTGACCTGCACCGCCACGCCCGCGCGACACAAGCCCTGATGAACGCCCGCGTACGACGCGAACTCGCCGACCGCTACGGCATCCGCTTCCGCCGCGAGGACCGCACCGGCGCCTGGGAGATCGCCGCGATCCCCGAGCCCACCATCCGGCTCTTCAGTAAGCGCGACAGCCAGGTCCGTGAACTCCTCACCCGCCTCGGACTCGACTACGACAGCGCCACCCTGCGCGAACGCACCGCCGCCTCCGCCGTCTCCAAGGCCGCGAAGAACGGCGAGGCGGCGGGCGCCGCAGACGACGTCCTGCGCGCGTACTGGCAGGCCGAGGGCCGCGCTGCCGGGGACGACCCCGACGCCATCGCCACCTCCGCCGTCCACGACGACAACCATGCGCCGAACCCTGGCCTGGACGAGCTGTGCGCGACCGTCTTCGACCCGAAGACTGGACTCACGGCGCACTCCAAGGAGTTCACCCACGCCGCCGCCATCGCGGCCGTCCTCGACGCCCTCCCCTACGGCATCGCCACCACCGACGAGGCCGAGACGCTCACGAACTCCGTTCTCCGGCACGCCGGTTACGCGGTCCAGCTCAAGCCCAAGGGCGCCCAGCACTACACCCACGCAGCCCGTTACACGACGGCCGACGTCGTCGCTGCCGAGACCCTGATCGTCACCGAGACGACCCGCCGCCTCGGTGAACAGGCCGCCGTCGTCAGCGCGGACACGGTCGCGATGACCCTGTCCACCGTTGAGGCCCAGCAGGGCTTCGCGTTCTCCGGCGAACAGCGCGCCGTCCTCGACCGGTTGCTCACCGCCGGGCACGGCATCGACGGCGTGATCGGCGTCGCGGGCGCGGGCAAGACGACCATCATGGACGCCGCCCGCCAAGCCTGGCAGGCACAGGGACTCGTCGTCGCGGGCGCGAGCACGGCAGCCGTCGCCGCCGCCAACCTCAAGGCGGAAGCCGGCATCACCTCCCGCACTCTCGCCTCCTGGCTCACCGGTATCCGCGCCGACGGGCCCGGCCTCACCAGCGTAGACGTCCTGGTCGTCGACGAAGCCGCGATGTGCGACGACCGCGACATCGCGGAGTTGCTCGCGCACGCCGCGAAGACCGGCACGAAGGTCGTCGGCATCGGCGACCCCAAACAGCTCCACTCACCCGGCGTCGGCGGCCACTTCGCCGCCGTCCACCACCTCGTCGGCGGCCTCACCCTCACCGAGAACTACCGTCAGAAGGACGCCGTCGAACGCCGTGCGCTCCAGCTCTGGCGCGACAACAAGCGCATGGAGTCCCTGCGCACCTTCGCCGCGACCGGCCGCGTCCACGCCCTCGCCGACAAGGACGAGACGCTCGCCGCGATGCTCACCGTCTGGGCCGACAAGCGGATCGCGTACGACGACGACCACACCGCCGTACAGCAGCTCCTCATGCTCGCCGCCACCAACGAGATCGTCGACGAACTCAACCTCGGCGCCCGCGCGCTACGCAAAGCAGGCGGCGACCTTGCTGGCCCCGAACACATCTATGCGCTCGCGGGCGGAGGCGAACTCGTCCTGTCGGTCGGCGACCAAGTCCTTCTGCGCGCCAACGACTACCGAGCCAGGCGCACGGGCGGGGCGAGCGAAGACGTCCTCAACGGCTTCCGCGGCATCGTCCGCGCCGTCGACGACGAACGGCGTGTACTTGTCGAGTGGCGGGAGAAGACCCCAGACGGCCACAGGGACCACGCGGAATGGGTCGACACCGACTACATCGCGCAGGGCGGCCTGAGCCTCGGCTACGCCATCACCGGCCACAAGAGCCAGGGCCTCAGCGTTCAGGAGGCCCTGGTCTACGGTCCCGGCGCGCAGGCGAACGCGCTGTACACGATGCTGTCCCGCGACAAGAAGGAGTCCCACCTCTTCCTCCCGCTGTCCGTCTACGAGACCGACGCCGACCGTGCCCGCGACGGTGAACCGGAGAGCGAGCGGGAGCAACTGGACCGTGCGGTCGCCGGACTCATACGCAAGGTCGAGTCGGGGACCGAGGAGCGGATGATCCTCACCGAGCTGCCGAACAACTCCGTCCCCAAGCACATCCGCGACGCCGTCGCCGACCTTCCCGTTCCGCGAGCACCCGGGGCCGCTGAATCCGACCACGACGATGCCGAACCGGAGACCGCGAACCCGAGCATCCACGGAACACCGCCCCCGGAAGCCACCGCGCCGACTGCCAACCGCCCGTACGCCCACCTGAGCAACAACGCCTTGCGCAACGCGATCCGCAAGGCCGCGACCGCCACCCGCACCACCCGAACGGCAGCCGACCGCGCCGAGTCGAAGGCCGCCCATGCCGAACAACAAGTGGCAGCCGGAACCGGTCCGGCGGCCCTCGCTTTCGAACGACACCGTCAGGACCTCCTCACCCGCGCGGAGGCGATCCGCGAAGTCCGAGCGATCACCGACACCGTGGAACAGCACACCGCTGCACAGCGAAACGCGGGCGAGCGACTGCACCAGCTCGATCAGCAGTTGGCCGCTGTCGGCCGGTTCGGTCGTCCCGTCCTACGGGGACAGGACAGGGTTCTTGCTGAGGCCGAGCGCGAGGCTCTGCATGCGTACGGGGCTCAGGTGGCCGGGGAGCTGGACATGTTGCGTAACCGACTCCGCGGACTGGCTGCCCTTGCCGGTCGCTCCGAGGACTTCGAGGGTGTTGCCATCGATGCCGAAAGGGTCCAGCGCGACAAGGGGGTCCTACTCCGAAGCGCCCGTGAGAAGGACGAGCAGACCACCCGCCAACTACGAGGCGAGGCCCGTAAGGCACGCAGCACGGCTACCGGTGCTGCCCACCGGGAGACGAGGCTCCGGGATGAGTTGGCGAGCCGGTCCGAGTGCCGTGACAACCAGGTCAGCGGTGGTGACCCGACGAGTACGACGATGGGGCAGACCGGCGCTCCGCATCTCGATGAAGCGAACCTGACCACGTATGGGCACGTGACGCCAGAGCCGCCCTCACTATGAAGTGAAGCTCTCGTTGGTTATGGAGCAGAATGCAGCGGACTGGCATGGGGTGATGATCGAAATGGTCCATCGCAGGCACTTCCTGTACGAGCGAATTCGCGTGTGGTTGGCGTCGCTGCTGGCCATGCGGCGCGGAGCGCGACATGGTGCGGTCGATCCTGAGGGTTCCCCGAGGCTCGATAGCCCCGTTGGCTGGGGGGAGCTGACCAGGGAAGATCTTCGTTCTCGTGGGATGGGGCCGGGGATCGCGCCACCGGGATGGCGCTCTGGGCCCAGGGCTGTTGCGATGCCTCATCGACCAGATCGTCATCAGTAGAAGTTGAGTGACGCCCGCCTCATGAAGTGCTGAGGCGGGCGTCTTGGCTGATGCGATCTCGACGCGCTGACTCAGAGGAGAGCTTCACCCTGTTGCAGGAGGGCTCAGTTGGTCTCGTGCACGAAGTTGACCTCTGGCGGAAGAAGCGGTCAGGCGCGGGTGAGCCAGCGCAGTCGTTCGGTGTCGGTGACGTGGGTTCGTTCGTGGTCGAGTTCGAGTTTGGTGAGGTGGGCGTAGTGGTCGATGACGTCCGTGCCGAAGGCGTTGCGGGCGAGGGGGCTGTCTTCGAAGACGGTGAGGGCGTCGGCGAGGGTGGGGAGGACGGGGATGTGGTGGGTGCGGTAGGAGTTGCCGGTTTCTGGGGGGCCGGGGTCGAGTTTGTGGTCGATGCCGTGGGTGATGGCGGCGAGGGTTGCGGCGAGCGCGAGGTAGGGGTTGGCGTCCGCGCCGGGGACGCGGATCTCCAGGTGGAGTCCTTCGTCGTGGCCGATGACTCGGATGGCGCAGGTGCGGTTGTCGTAGCCCCAGTTGAAGGTGGCGGGGGCGAAGGAGTTGGGGGTGAAGCGTTTGTAGGAGTTGGTGGTGGGGGCGTAGAAGGGGGCGAGTTCGGGGAGGGCGGTGAGGAGGCCGCCGATGGCGTGGCGGGCGGTGTCGGAGAGGTTGCCGTCGGGGGCGTTGAGCTGAGGGGTGTTGTTGGACCAGAGGGAGAGGTGGAGGTGGAGGCCGTTGGCGCGGCCGGTTTCGGGGGCGGCCATGAAGGTGGGGGTCAGGTCGGCGCGGGTGGCGAGGGTGCGGACGGCGTGTTTGAAGAGGAGGTGGTTGTCGCAGGCGTCGCGGGCGGGGCCGTAGGGGAAGGTGACTTCGACCTGGCCGGGGCCTGCTTCGGTCTTGATGGCTTCCACCGGTATTCCGGCTTTGGCGAGGGCGCGTTGGAGGCGGCGGAAGAAGCGGTCGGAGGTGGGGTTGTGGTCGAGTGCGTAGTCGAGGTTCTCGGTGGTCAGGGGGTGGAGGGGGTGGTGGCCGGGCTGGTTGTGGGTGCCTTTGTAGAGGACGAATTCCGTCTCGATGCCGGTCTTGGGGTGCAGACCGTGGCGGGCGAGGCGGGTGAGCTGGCGGTCCAGGATGTGGCGGGGCGCGATCTCTACGGGGGTTCCCTCGGGGGTCATCGCGTCGGCCAGGACGATCGCTGTGCGGGGCATCCACGGGATACGGCGTGCGGTCGTCAGGTCGGGGCGTACGGGGATGTCCTGGTAGCCGGTGTCCCACGAGATGAGGGCGAAGCCGTCGGCGGGGTTCATGTCGACGTCGGTGGCGAGGAGGTAGGCGCACATGTCGGCGCCGTGGGGTGCGATGAGGGTGAGGAAGTGGCTCGCGTCGTAGCGCTTCCCCTTCAGGCGGCCCTGGAGGTCGGGGAGGGCGAGCAGGATCGTGTCGATCTGCTCCGCCTCCACGAGGTCGGCGAGGGGGAGACCCTTTTCGGGCTTGGGGACGAGGTGGGTGTTGTTCACGGTGGCCGTCATCAGACGATCTCGCTCTCGTAGGACGACGCCGAGCGGTCGGAGCTGCTGGCCGGGACCTCGTACGAACTGCCCTGCTTCTGCCACCAGGCCCAGGCCAGGATGAGGACGACGAGCAGCGCGACGGGCGCGTAGTTGAAGGTGTCCACGGAGATGGGGTTGGTCTGGGGGAGACAGAACAGGACGGTCACGAAGACGACCCACAGAACGGCGACCGTCCCGACGATCACGCCCCAACTCCCCAGGTTCCACGGTCCGGGGCGGAAGCGGTGACGGTTCTTGACGCGCAGGAAGATCGGGATCGCGTACGCCGGCGTGATGCCGATGACGTTGATGCTGGTGATCGCCGCGTACGCGACCGGACTGTAGAGGCTGGGCAGCGCGAGGAGCGCGGCGCAGACCACGGCCAGCAAGACGGCCTTGCGTGGGGTGCCGGTGCGAGGGTCGAGCTGCCGCCAGTGGGCGGAGCCGGGGAGTGCGCCGTCGCGGGAGAACGCGAACACCATCCTGCTCGCCGCAGCCGTCTCGGCGTTGCCGCAGCACAGTTGGGCAACGATCACGACCAGGAGCAGCAGTTTGGCCCCGGTGAGGCCGAGGGCGTCGAGGAAGATCTGCGCCGGAGGGACCCCCGTCGCGGTGCCGACGGTGCCTGCGTAGTCCTGGATCGCGAAGGTGAGCCCCGCGAGGAGGACGGCCCCGGCCAGCCACGACCAGCCGATCGCGTGGATGATCCCGCGCGATGCGGAGACCTGGGCGTCGGTGGTTTCCTCGCTGAGGTGCGCGGAGGCGTCGTAGCCGCTGAACGTGTACTGCGCGAGCAGCAGTCCGAGGAGCGCGACGTAGACCGGGCTGCTCCAGCCTGTGTTGTTGACGAACTCCCCGAACACGAAGCCGGCCGACTGGTGGTGGGAAGGGACGATGGCCAGCGCGCCGACGATGACGAGGACGCCGGCGACGTGCCACCAGACGCTGATGCTGTTGAGGATGCTCACCAGGCGCACCCCGAACCAGTTCAGCGTGAGGTGCAGGGCGAGGATGCACAGGAAGATCACCATGATCTTCCCCGGCGTCGGCTCGAACCCCCACTGGAGGTTCATGAACGCGCCGGTGAACAGGGCCGCGCCGTAGTCGATCCCGGCGATCGCGCCCAACAACCCCAGCAGGTTGAGCCAGCCGGTGTACCAGCCCCACTTCCGGCCGCCGAGCTGCTCGGCCTGGTAGTACAAGGCGCCCGAGGTCGGGTAGGCGGAGGTGACCTCGGCGAGCCCAGCGCCGACGAACATGACCATGGCGCCGACCGCGACCCAGCCCCACAGCATGACGGCGGGGCCGCCGGTGTTCAGGCCGAACCCGTACAGGGTCATGCAGCCGCTGAGGACGCTGATCACGGAGAAGCTGACCGCGAAGTTCCCGAAGGGGCCCATGCGGCGGGTGAGGACGGGTTCGTATCCCAGTTCTCGTAGGTAGGCGTCATCGGATTTTCGGTGTGAGGCATGGCGGTTGGGACTCACAGGTCCACCTCCAGGGGTCGGGAAACAGAGTGGTCAGGTTCATGCCAATGAGGATCAGAAGCGGTGCGATGCGCGGCGTGCGTAGCCGAGGGACTCCGCGCGCGCCCGCAGGAGGAGCGCTTCACCGGGGTCGGGTCCGGTGGTGCGTTCGCACACGGTCGACCAGGGTTCGCGGGAGGCGTAGGGGCCGAGTGCGGCGAACACCTCGGCGGCTTCCTGGTACTTGGCGCCGGCCCACAGGGCGTAGGCGAGGAGGTTCAGGTCGGCGACCGACCGCAGGGTGGGGGGTGCCCGGTGGAACCAGTTGCGGAACGCGTTGAGGCTGTAGCCGACATGTGGTTCCTCCAGCCACTGGCGGCGCCACAGAGGGGCCACCTTGATGCGCCGCCGCTGCTCGACGAGCGCGTGTGCGGGGAGGAGCAACAGCGGTGATCCCAATGGTTGTTGGGAGACGACGCTGCGGCCGAGGTCGAAGACGGCGGCCTGGCAGGCGGTGGGCAGAGCGTCGCGCGCGAGCAGGAACTGCACCATCCGGTGGTATGCCTCGCGGTTGTAGGGGTCGCGGCGGTCGACCTGGTCGAGGATTCCCCACGGGCCGGAGGGGAGCATCAACTCCGGTGCGGGGAAGCGGTGTTCGTAGTACTGCTGGCGCGTGTCGACCTGAGCCAGCGCGAGCAGACACACCCAGGGCACGGGATCGTCCGGTGCCCGGCGGGCCGCCGCCAGGACCACGCGCCGCGCGTCCGCCTCGAACTCCCAGGTACGCGGGTGGCGTTGGCGGTGTGCACGCAGGACCCGTTCGACGGCCACCCGCGCGCTCATGAGGTGCGCGTCGTAGTGGTGGGGTTCCTCCCGCAGCCACACGCCGACCACGTCCGACCTCGCGGCGGCCACGGCCAGCGCCTGCGTGCGCGATGTCCGCAGTGCGCCGTGCGTTCCCGTGGCGAGCAGCAGCTCCCGTGCCGTTCTCCAACGGCCCGCCTCCAACTCGACGAGGGCCACGCGGAGTTCGTCGTCGTGGCCGGCCGGGTGGTACACGAGGCGCATCAGCATGCCTTTACCTGATGAGAACAGCGGGGGCGGCGCGGTGCAACGGGCGGCGGTGCCTGAAGGATGGATTCGGACGTCGATGTCATGGAGGACCTCGGGAAGGTGGTGGGGGGAAGGCGGTGTCAGAGGCGGATCTGGCTGATCGCGTCGGCGACGCCGGTCACGAGGTTGCTGATGCTCGGGGCCAGGGAGCTGCTCGCGAGGAAGAACCCGAAGAGCACGCAGGCGATCGCGGGGCCGGCCTTCACCGAGTTCCCCCGGATCAGGACGACCACGATGATCCCGAACAGCAGCGCGAAGGAGATGCTCAGGGACATCAGGGGGCCGGTTCCCCTGCGGGGCCGCGCTGTTCGGCGCGGGCCTGGATCAGCGCGCGGCGCAGTGCCGCGGGGAGGGTTAGCGTTCGCGGGCCGCTCGCGGGGACGTACCAGTGCATCCCCGGCGGTGCCGTGGTCTCGGCGGAGGGGACGACGACGTGGCAGTTGTGGCCGAGGGCGACCGTCTCCGGCTCCGTCCAGTTGGCCGCCGTTCCCACGGGGACCAGGAAGTACAGCCGGGGCTCCGCACCCCCGAAGTCCAGGATCACCGGCCCGAGAGGCTCGCGACTCTCGCGGAGGATCTCGATCGCGCGGCTGCCCACGGCCTCCCCGGCACGGACGATGTCCCACCACACGCCCACCGAGCACAGCTCGGACTCTTCCCCGATGGGCATCCAGCGCGGCGGACGGACGTTGGCCGCGGGATTGACGTCGGACATGGAAATGGCCTCCTCACCACTATGTGTGAAGAGACCATTCCATTCAGCGAGTTCGGTGCGCGGACAGATAGTCCGTAGGGTCCATCCCCCAAGGGCCTTGACAACGGCTCACGTTGAGCTTAGGCCGGTCCAACTCGCGAACGCCGAAAGCTCGTTGGAGGGATGCGACTCGACCCTCAGCAGCGCCGCCGTCGTCTCCCGGACGGACGGGTGGAAGCGGGTGTGGTTCGGAGCGACCTTCCTCGCCCGCTTGAGGTCGGCGAAGGAGCCTGCCCTGTCCCCGGCGACCAACTTCGCGGACGCCACGTCGATGAAGTGGTGGCTCGACCGCTCCCCGACGGTCGTCACCGGCGGCACCCACTCGTTTCCGGAGGCCGGGGCCCACTCGGTGAGCCGGGCGAGCGCCTGCTCGGTGTCGCCCATGTCGATCATCGCGTGGACCTCGTGGATACGGATGTTCGTCGGCCCGAAGGACATCTCGTACGCCGACGAGTCCCGGTTGCCCGCGAGCCCCGCCACCTGCTCGGCCTCCCGCAGGTACGCGTCCGCGCGGTCCGCGTTGTTCTCCCGGGCCTCCAGGACCGCCAGCTTCAGCAGCAGCGCGCCGTCGATCGCGAGGGCGTCGTCCGAGTACGAACGCTCCGGCTGGAGGCGTTCCAACTCACCGCGCAGTTGCAGGAGTTTGCGGCGCGCGGTGGTGTAGGCGCCCTGGCGGAGCATCGCGCCCGTGACCAGGTAGCCGGCCGTGAACTGCATCAGCGGGTCGTCGGAGCGGTCCGCCGCCCAGCGGACCCGCTCCAGCGCCGTACTCGACAGGTCGTGGTGACCCATCTTGTGCGCGAGAGAGTTCACCGCGCGGTAGACCCGCGCGAGGTGCCAGAACGCCTTGCTGCGTTCCTCGCCCCGGCTGTTGAGGGCCACGTGCGTGAGTTCGGTGATGATCGGCGGGAGCAGGGGGCCCATCGGCGCGTACCGCGCGTCGCGGCGCAGCGTTGTCACCTGGTCGACCTCCGACGCGAGCACCGCGAGGGAACGCGGGGCGATCTCCAGGTCGTCCGGGCTGTCGTAGCAGAGGAGAAGGCGGCGGAGTTCGGGGATGACGGCGTGGACGCGGTCCTCCGCTTCCGGCTCTCCGTAGTACGGCTGGCCGGTCAGTACCTCCGGGCCGAAGCGCAGCGCCTTGGCGAGCGCCAGGATCAGCGACGGTGAAGCCTTCCGCGCGCCGGACTCCAGCTTCTGGATGTAGCTCGGGGAGACCGCGACCTTCTGCGCCAGCTGGGCGGCGGAGAGTTGGCGGGTCTTGCGTGCCGTGCGGAGTCGGCGTCCCAGCGTCAGGTTTTCACTCATCGGTGGTTCTTTCCCTTCGCGATGGAGGACTCGAATCAGGGTACGGAAAGGGAGTTGTCCCGCGCCTGTGGTTGCCGAGCGTTAACGGGATCGACAGCGGGGCGCAGTGAGCGCGGAGGCTGCGGATGCCAGGGCGAGGGCTCGCATCGCGTGTTCGTGAAGAGGTTAAAGCGGTGCTATTCGTGTTAAATAGGCCAGTTTTGATGTGAGTTCGCACGCCGGTCGTCAAGGGGTTGCCGGAAAGTGCCTACGGACAGATTGTGTGCATCCCTGGTCCGTCCCCGCTGTCGACGGGACCCATTCAGCTACGCACCGTGGCCACTCTGTAGGTGCAGTGGCCGGTGCGGGTGAAGCCGGTTTTGGTCAGGACCCGTGCTGACGCGTGGTTGTCGGGGTGGTGTTTGGCGTTGACCGAGGTCAGGTGGAGGGTCCTGAACGCGAAGTCGAGGACGAGCGCCACCGCCGTGGTCGCGTGGCCGTGGCCCCAGGTGTCGCCGCGGAGGATGTAGCTGAGCGCGGCGGTCGTTCCCTCGACGCGGAGTTTGATCAAGCCGATCAGGTCGCCGGTGTGGTCGATGCCGAAGCAGTACAACGTCCTTGGGGTCGCGCGCTGTTCGGCCGTGCGGGCCGTCAGCCATGCGGTGGCCGAGGCGGCGGTCATGGCCGGTCTCGGCAGGTGGCGTACGGACGGTTCGCTGTAGATGCGCTGGACGGCGGGTGCGTCGTCCGGATGTAGCTCGCGGAGCGAGATCACGCCTGGACAGCACACAGGATCTGCGCCAACTCGGCTGCTGTAGGGCGGTGTTCGGGAGACGCGGTGAGGGCGGGGCGCAGGGTTTTGTGGAATTCGGGCCAGGTGGGCGGGGACAAGGGGATGCCGCCGGTGGCGATGGCGTCGCGGATGCCGTCCTGGCCCACGGCCTGGCGGTCGATGCCGACGGCCTGGTAGTCGAGCGGCCAGGCTCCCGACGCGCAGGTCCACAGGGCGCCTGCCAGTGCGTACACGTCGCTGTGCCGGGTGGCCAGGACGGGTTGCTTGTCGCGGGCGGCGACGGCGAGTTCGGGGGCCATCAGGTGGACGATGCCTCCGCGGTAGCCGTCGACCGGGCCGTGGGGTTCGGGGCGGGACCAGGCGAAGTCGATGAGGCGGACGCCGTCGGGGGTGTGGATGCCGTGGGCGGGCTGGAGGTCGGCGTGGATCCAGCCGGAGGCGTGGAGGTCGGCGACGGCCCGGCACAGGGCGACGGCCGCGCGGAGGGCCGGTGCGCGGTCGCCGTTGCCGTCGCCCGCTCGTGCCGCCGTGAAGGTCTTCCAGGTCGAGGGGCCGTCGTACCAGGGCGTGACCAGCCACGCCCCGCCGTCGTACCCGCCGGCGGTCACCTTGTGGCCGGGCAGGGCCGTCAGCATCGCCGCCTCCCTCACCGTGACGGTCACGCCGTCGTCGTAGCCGGTCTTCACCGCGACCGCGCCGGTGGGGCCGGTGGCCTTCCAGACCGCCGAGCCCCGCCGGTTCGTCAGCTCCTTCAGCTCTACGGGGCCTCCGCAGGCGGCCTCCGCGGCGGCGCGGGCCTCTGCGGGACAAGGAGGGAACGCGACCATGCTTTTACCGCCTGCCAGTCGTGAGGGAGTTGGGCTTGGGCGAAGACGTCCCGTCCATCGTCCACCGCGACCGCGAGCGCGTCCGCGAGTTCGGGCGTGTCCGCGAGGAAACGGGGGTCCCGGACGCGGACGGCCGGGCGGACGGGGAGGAACGAGTACGGCGGAGGCGGGATCGGCAGGTCCTCGCGGTCGAGCCGTTCTTCGCCGTGGTGGAACTTGCCGATCATGAGGCCGACCGGGGCGTAGAGGTGCTTCAGTGCCCAGTGCGGCCAGTCCAGGAGGCGGCCCGTGTTCCCGAGGAGGACGACGTTCTCGCACACCAGCGCGCCGTGCGGGCGGGCCGCGAGGGGGCGGACCCACTCCGCCGCCTGGACACCCGCGTGGAACAGCCCCGCTTCGACGAACTCGCGGTCACCGCTTGCGACTTCGTAGACCGTCCAGGTCGTCAGGCCACGGCGTACGGACGGTGCGAGGTAGGGGCAGTGTGCCGACACCGCGTCCACGTACCCGGCGATGTCCACCGTGCGGGGCTCGGTCGTCTGCGCCTCGACGAGGCGGAGCGCCCCGACGGGGGTCCGGGGCGCTCCTGTTCGTGGGCCGGTCGTCATCCGGCAACGGGTGGCACGACGTCGTCGCTGGGGAGAGGGGTGCAGTCCCACTCCGCCCACACCTCGCCGGTCTCCCGGTAGCGCGTCAGCGCCCGCTCGTTCAGTACGCCGTCGGCGTCGGTGAACCACACCTCCGGCAGCGGGCCGAACATCTCCTCGTACGCGTCGACCCACGAGACCTTGCCGAAGCCGGTGTTCTCGACGTGGTTGACCAGCCGGCCCGCGTGCTCGGCGCAGAACGCCGCGTACTCGGGGTCGTTCAACAGCAGGTGCCACTCCGCGTCGACGGCGGCCGAGAACATCTCGGGTACGGGCTGGTCGGTGGCGAACTGCCGGGCCGAGACCTTGAAGAACCTGCCCAGTTCGGTCCTCGCGGGGGTTTCCACAGAAAGCACGCCGGACTCCTTTTCGTCTGACCGGATAGGGGTGCCGGGAACCGCTCGTGGGGGTTCCCGGCACTCGGCGGTGTGAACGTGGTGACGGTCTTCCGGATGGCTCGCAGCACCGCCCGGAAGATCGCCACCCCGCCGGCCAGGAACCTTTCCAGTCCGCGCGGACCGGTGCGCGGACAAGTTGTCCGTACCGTTCGGTTGCGGGGAGCCTTGACAGGCAGATGAAGTGCTCAACTTACTTATTAGTAAAGGGAGTTGATCCCGTATCACAAGAAGGCGCTCCTCGCGGTGAATCGCACGAGAAGCACGCGGACAGTCTGTCCGTTCACGGGTGGTGTCCGGTGGGATTCTCACTGCACGGCCACGCAGGGCGGCACGGTTGGGGACTACGCGGCCCTGCGTGGCTGATGGGCTCATCCAGAGGTTCTCGGCTTCCGCTCCGGAGCGCTTGTTCCGGCCCCGGTGATCCCGGGTCGATGACAAGCTGAAAGTCCGTCATATCGCTTGCCTGAACGCTGAAAGGGAATCGATGGCCCAGGATCAGGAACAGCCCGTGGAGCGCACTCTCGTACTGCTGAAGCCGGATGCTTTGGTGCGCGGATTCGCCGGAAAGATCATTTCCCGGTTCGAGGACGCGGCGTTGAAGATCGTCGGCGTCAAGATGAAGCAGATGGACGCCGAGTTCACGCGCAAGCACTACTTCGACCTCGAAGAGCGGCTCGGCGCCGAGGTCTACAACCTCACCTCGACGTTCATGCAACAGAGCCCGGTCATCGCGCTCGTGCTGGAGGGCGCGGACGCGGTGGCCACCGTACGGAAGATCGTCGGCAGCACGTACCCCAACGAGGCCCCCGCCGGCACGATCCGCGGCGACTTCTCCCACCACAGCCGGGCCGCGAGCGTCGCTTCCGGCAAGGCGGTCGCCAACCTCGTGCACGCCTCGGGGAACAAGGAGGAGGCGGAGATGGAGGTGAGCCTGTGGTTCGAGAAGGACGAGCTGCACGACTACCGCACCCTCGCCGAACTCTTCACCTACTGACGGCCGTTCGCGTCACCGGCGTGCCGTCGCCGCGTTGAACACCACCACGTGAAAGAGGGCACCATGACCGGCGAAACCCGCGTCGCCTCCATCGAGGAACTGGAGAGCTGCTTCCAGCGGGAGATCGGCACCGACCGGTGGACGGCGGCCGAGACCGCGTACGCGCTGGCCGTCCGGTACCGCGACGCCGCCGAGTGGAACACCTCGCGCGAATGGGTGCAGCAGTGCCTGCGCCTGCTGGAGGGGTTCCCGAGCGACTCCCTGGAGCAGGTCGCCACCCGGCGCGTGTCGGTGGGCGGGGTGCTGCTCCCGAACTACCTGCACGACGGCGTCGTACGGGACCGGTTCGGCGACGTCGCCTGACGACCCTTCACCGGCGGCGTGGGCATTGCCTGCGCCGCCCCATCTGAACACCACGATCCCGCCGGACCCCCACCCCTGGGCGCTCCGGGCGGATCACCCATGCCCGAAACAAGGAGGTTTCCGTGCCTGTCGAGATCGAGATGCGTGCCCGCTTCAGCCAGGAGGTACACGATCGGCTGGTCGCGCGTCTGGAACGGGACGGTGAGGACCTCGGCCAGGACGACAAGTACATCTACTTCTACGTCCTGCCCGACCGGCTGCTGAAGGTCACCGACAACATCACCGCCACCACCGCGAAGATCACCCTCAAGGACGGGAAGATAGGCCAGGGTTCGGCCTTCCCGGAGACCGAGATCGCCATCGCGCACGACGACGTCCCTGCCGCCGTCCGGATCTTCAACACGCTCGGCTTCGAGAGCGCGATGCACGAGGCGTACAACGCGCGTCGCAACTTCCGCTTCGGCGAGGTCGAGATCGCCGTGAAGTGGAGCGAGGCGTGGGGGTACCACGCGGAGTTCGAAGTGCTCCTCGACGAGGAGCCGAGCCCCGCCGAGGTGGTGACGACGCACGAGCGCATCGCGGCGGTCGCCCGTGAGCTGGGCGTCATCCTGATGAGTGAGAGCGAACTCGCCGAGTTCACGGCCGCGTTCGAATCGGCGCGGTCCGCCTCCGAGTCGTGATGCGTACGACTCCGAGCCTGGTGGAACTGGCGGCGCGCAAGGAGCTTCCCCGGCACCAGTTCACCGACGCCGAGACGGTGAACTGGATCGCGGAACACCGGCCCGGCCAACTCGCCGATGCAGCACCGAGGTTGGGCCCTGGTGTACGTCGGCTCCTGATGCGTACGGCGATACCGGCCGCGTGGCTCGCGGAACCCCGGCTGTACGACTCCCTGCACGGTGTGCGGCACGCCATGCGTACGGCCGCGCTCGCGGCACTTCTCGCGGAGGCTGTCGGCCTCGATGAACAGGACACCGCAACAGCGGTCGCCGCTGCGGCCGTTCACGACTGCCGGCGCCTCCATGACCAGGACGACCGGGGACACGGTGCGCGTGCCGCGCGTTGGTTGACCGTGAACGCCGAGGACGTGTGGGGGCGCTTCCGGCTGGAGATGCCCTCGGCGGCTGTGCGGCAGGCCGCCGTCTCGGTCCGGCTGCACGAGGTGCCGTACCCGGACTTCACGCCGGACGATGAGACGGATTACGCGGCGGCTCGGGTCGTCACCGACGTGGTCAAGGCGGCCGATGCGCTCGACCGCTACCGCCTGCCGAAACTCACGTGGTGGCCCGACGCCCGGCACGTGCGCGTGGACGCGTTCGAGGAGTTGAAGGCCGTCGCCTTCGACCTCGTGCTGTGGTCCGAGGCCGATCACGTGGCGGGGACGGACAGCACGTCCGCCGTCCTGAAGGCGTTCGTGCGGCGGGAGTTGATCGGCTGATGGACTTCCTCGACGCGTACCACTTATGGGCCGACGCCCATGAGTTCTACGGCGCGTCCGTCATCCCTCAGTCTGTCGAGAGCGTTGAGTGGGAGACCCGGCTGGCCCAAGAGGCCCCCAACGGCGCCCTGTTGCACAACAACGCGCTCTTCGACGCCCTCACCACCAACACCACCCTGCATCTCCTCCATGTCACGCACGCGCTGGAGGAGATCAGCGAACACGGGGTCCTCTACCCCTCGGGCGGGTGCCTGGTCGGCAGCATCTACTGCGCCCCGCTCACCCCCACCGGCAACGGCCTGCGGATGCACAACCTTGCCGCGTACGTCCTCAACCGGGAGGCCCCGGCGTTCCTGAGACGCATCGGGCGGCCCGGCGCGGCGCCGACGCCGCTGGTCTTCGAGATCGACGTACCGCACCAGGCGTACCGCGGACTCGCCGGCATCGACTACCTTCGGCTCGGCGCGATCCACCTGCGGATCTACAGCCTCCTCGAATACCTCCTCTCCAAGACCGAACGCCACCAGCTGCGCGAGACGATCACCAGCCGGACGAAGAACTCCGCCGGGTTCCTCGCGCTGGCTTCCGCGGTTGCCCACGGGCAGACCGCCGTCGACCCCGAGCTGTTCCTGCAACTGCTCGACTCGGCGATCCCGCGCCTGCCGATCCTGGGGTACGTGTACTTCGAGGCGCTCGCCGAGTACCTGATGCTGTACTCCACCAGCGCGGAAACCCAACGGCTCGCGGAACTCGGGGAGTTCAACAACCAGCTCTACAAGGACCTGATCTTCTCCTCCGAGCTGGCCATGGCCGGCACCTTCGACCTCGCCAAGTTCCGTCCCCCGCCCGCCCGGTTCGACACACTCCTCGCCCAGGTCGACCCGAGCCTCGACCCCCAGCACGCCCGCCGCCATCTCACCGAACGCGTCAGCCACCTCATCGCCGCCCGCCTCTTCACCCCCGGCCAGACCCCGGAGGAATGGCGGCACACCCGCTGGGAGTTCGACAGCCTCGCCACCCACCTCGGCCCCCTCCTGGGCCACCTCATCCACCGCGAACTGCGCACCTTCGGCCGCTACCCCCACTTCTACTTCTACTTCGACCAGCACAAGGCGCTCCAGGCGTGGAACTACTGGAACCACATGGACATCCTCACGCCCTTCAACGGGACGATCCCCAAAGGCGAGATCGGCATCAACCCCGCCTACCCGGACCTCGCCTACCGGGTCTGGCGGGCGGAACAGGACGACGCCGGACACCTCCACCCCGTCCAGCAGCTCGACCTCACCATCGCGCCGCGCCTCGTCGACATCAAACACACCCTCATGCGCAACAGCCGCAGCCTGTCCAGGACTTGAGCCGCAAGGAGACCCTCGACATGACCGCCGACACCGTGTCGCAGCAGATCACCGAGCTGCTCGCACAGCCGACCACCACCCACGGCCTCGCCCGCGCCCTGCGTGCCGCCCTCAAGGAACTCGACGTCCACCGCACCCACACGGCCGCGCTGAAGGCGTGGCCCGACGGGCGGATCGACGATGCGCCCCGCAAGGTGCAGATCGGCGGCGGCGCCCACCGCATCGACGGCTACTTCAACATCGACGCCGTACCCCCGGCCGACCTCCTGTGGGACGTCCGCGAGGGGATACCCCTCCACGACAACTCCGTCCAGGACCTGTTCTCCGAACACTTCCTGGAGCACATCGACTACCCGAACTCCGCCAAGCACTACGCCCGCGAGGCCCACCGCGTCCTCGCACCCGGCGGACGGGTCGTCACCGGCGTCCCCGACGCCGGCTTCGTCCTCTCCCGCTACCCGTCCGGCGACGCGGACACCCGCACGATGATCAAGAAGTGGTACGGGAAACGGGACTGCCTCGACCACATCAACACCCAACTCGACCTGATCAACTACGTGTTCCGCGACCAGGACGACGATCCCGTCTACCACCCGCACTACTGGGCCTACGACCACGACAAACTCGTCCAGCTCTTCACCGAGGCCGGATTCACGACGGTCGAGCCGTGGCCGTTCGATCCGCGGATCGCCAACCCCAAGCGGGAATGGGCCAGCGTGTACGTGGTTGCCACCAAGTAGCCTTTGGAGAGGGGGAGTTGGTCAGGTTCGGGGCGGGTTCTCGGCCAGCCACGCGCCGAGTGCGGCCACGACAGACGTCGACCGCCACTCCGCGAACACCCGCTCCTGCTCAGCGTCCGGGAGCGCCGCGAGCGTCGTCGTGGCGCCCTCCGGGACGAAGATCGACCACAGATCGGACCAGGAACGCTCACCACTGCCCCGGTCCGGCGTCTTCGCGATGGTGCCGGGCTTGCGGGAGTCGTCGGCGAACGTGTGCAGCGCGCCCTCCACGTCGACGTACACCGCCGCACTCGCGAACCGGCACGCTCGCGTCGCCGTACGGTCCGCGAGATGCGTGAACCCCTCA
Organism: Streptomyces saintjeani; assembly: GCF_055409605.1. Classification (NCBI taxonomy): domain Bacteria; kingdom Bacillati; phylum Actinomycetota; class Actinomycetes; order Kitasatosporales; family Streptomycetaceae; genus Streptomyces; species Streptomyces saintjeani. Next base: position 7,015,200 of record NZ_CP189624.1, read on the forward strand.
GGGCCGAACGCCTCCAACGCCTGCTTCACCATCGGGCCCGGCCAGCCGCCGAACTCCTCGATGTAGAAACCCGAGTCCTCCACGAACAACGGCCGCCCGAGGAGGGCGAACGCCTGGCGGGCCTTGTGCTGCGCGATCTCCGCCACGGACGTTGTCTGGATCTCGTCCAGGTCCAGGGGCACTTGCTCGACCTCGATGTTCCAGGGGGCGAGGTGTTCTTGGGCTGTGCGGAACTTGCCGGGGTTTCCCGTGCACATCGACAACCTGGACTTTGACATGCGACAGGTTTCTCCTGTGTGAGATGAACGAAGGGGGTGAAAGGAACAGGGGAGTTGGCGAAGTCGAATCTCGAAGACCAACACTCAAGGTCTTAGCCGGGCGTGGCCTGGTTCAGAGGATCTCCAGAGTAGACAACTTGATCGGGCAGAGAGGTGTGATCCTCGGTCACCTCGAAAGGTGACCGCCACCGCCCGGGGCACGGATCACCGCGACCGCGTGGGTGAGGTTGCGATCCTCGGTCGCCCCGGAGGGCGACCGCCACCGGGAAGCTGCTGGTCCTTGGTGGAGACACGGCCGAGGTTGCGATCCTCGGTCGCTCCGAAGGGCGACCGCCACTACCGCGAGGGTCTGGAAAGAGGAGGCCGAAGCCCAGTTGCGATCCTCGGTTACCCCGGAGGGCGACCGCCACGCGCGCTCTTCCTCGCGATCATCCTCGCGACGTTCGGGTTGCGATCCTCGGCCGCCCCGGAGGGCGACCGCCACCGGCCACGGAAGGCGGCCGGAGCCCGACGGGACGAAGTTGCGATCCTCGGCCACCTCGTGGGGTGACCGCCACACGACGTGCATTGTCAACGGCGACAAGCGGATTGAGTTGCGATCCCTGGTAGTCCCGGAGGGCGACCGCCACGCTCGCCTGTGCCGACCGGTCGGAGGCCCGTTCCTAGTTGTGATCCTTGGCTGCCCCGGAGGACGACCGCCGCATCACCGAGGCGTGCGGGCAGCTCGCGGACGCGATGTTGCCCGGAGGGCGACCGCCGTCCTTCGGGGCGGACGCCACGTAGACGCGGTAGCCGTTGCGATCCTCGGCCGCCCGGAGGGCGACCGCCACGGCGAGGGAGGTGAGCGCGTTCGCCTGAGCCGTCGTGTTGCGATCCTCGGTCACCTCGGAGGGCGACCGCCACACGCGGCTGCGGGCCTGCTCGACCTGCCCGTAGTCGTTGCGATCCCCGGCCGCTCTGGTGGGCGACCATCGCTTCTGGTTCGTGGGGAAGTAGATGTGCGGCTGGCGCGCGGGGACAGCCATGCCGGTCGGTCGGTGGGGTGTTGTTCAGTCGACGAGGCGGGTGAGGGTGACGCCGGTGGGGATGTTGTCGTGGTCGATGGTGATGCGGTCGGTGTAGTCGTCCCAGGAGCGGGCTTCGTTGTGGCCGAGGGGTTTGATGCGGATGAGGTCGAAGAGTTTGTGGGCGGGGGCTCGGCCGAAGGCGTCGTCGTGGGTGAAGACGTAGAGGCCGTGGATGGCCATTTCGCCGCGGGAGGAGGCGCGGTCGTGGTCGAACATCATGGTCATGGCGTGCCAGTAGGCGGCGAGGTCGTCGGAGGTGACGCCGGCTTTGGTGCCGAGGGGTGCGGAGTAGAAGCCGTGGCCGCGGTAGAGGCCGTAGGGGACGTAGTGCTTGTTGCCCATCTCGGTGACTTTGCCTTTGGCGAGGTCTTCGGGTTTGTTGGGGGCGACGCGGGTGATGCCGGCCTGGAAGGGGGTGATGGGGTCGATGGAGCGGGAGAAGGTGAGTTGCATGGGGCCGCGGGCTTTTCCGGCGTGTTTCTTCTGGTCGCCGACGGACAGGACGGCGCCGAAGAGGCGTACGTCGTAGAAGTTGCGGATCATCCACTGCTGGGCGGTGGCGGTTTCGCCTTCCTTGGCGCCGCCTTCGTGGTAGGCGCGCTGGATCTGGGGGTTGAGGGCGACGCCTTCCTCGACGTACATCTCGTAGCCGGGTTTTCCCTGGTGGGCGAGGGTGATGGTGTTGCGGATCTTGCGCTTGAGAGCGACGTCGGTGATGAGGCCCTGGTTGGTGATGGGGTCGGTGCGGGGCATGCCGCCGGCGTCGGGGTCTCCGTTGGGGTTGCCGTCCTTGACGTCGATGAGGAAGACGTAGTCGTGCTTGCGGGTGGGGTCCAGGTGGGCGTCGGTCATGGCGGCAGGTGTCCTTCCGTCTGAGGTGTGGTGGTGGGCCGTACGAGTTGCTCAGTCGGGGGTGTCGGTGTCGTCGTCGGTTTCGGGGAGGGCGTCCGCGGCTTGGTCGGCGGTGAGTTCTTTGCCGGCTTCGCGGGCCTTCTTGGCCTCCATGGCGGCGCGGCGGGAGTGTTCGCGCTGGTGTTCGTAGCCGAGGATGAACAGGGACTGCTGTTCGGTGTCGAGGTGGGCGGGGAGGGCGTCGAGGAGTTCGAAGGCTTCCCTCATCCGGTTCTCCATGGCCCTCGCGGCAGGCCGGTTCGTGCGGGCGATGGTGCGCAGGTGAGGGTGGGCGCCGATGCGGAGCCGGGTGAGGATGATGCGGGGTGAGGCGACCACGGTGGTGATGTACTTGTCGGTGATGCTGGTGTTGACGTTGGGCATGGCCTTGCGCTGGATGGATTCGAGCATGGCCATGATCCGCCCGCACACGTAGCCGGGCTCGGTCGAGGCGGTGTTCAGCCGGGGCATGCACAGCTCCTTGTGTCGGGTGGTGGTGCGGGTCAGGGCCAGGCGCAGCAGGGCGATGCGGGGAAGGTCGATGTGGTGGTCGGCGCGGATGCGCTGGAGGAGCACGGGCAGGAGGTGGGCGGGTGGCGGGGTGCCGTGGAGCGCGGCGGCGGCCAGATCGGCCTGGAGGTGGTGGGGGACGGTGGACTCAACGTAGGTGTTCTTGCGCCTGTCCCAGCGGGCGGCGGCCAGGGCGAGCCGCCAGACCGACCAGTGGCGGCGGGTGCCGTCCCAGCCGTCCCAGGTCTCCTGGTCGGCGAACCAAGCCCCGAGGCGTCGTTTGAGTTCGGGGACGGGAATGGTGATCCAGTCGGCGATGACGACCCGGTTGGTGTTGACCCGCAGGGTGACGGCGTAGAAGGCGTCCTCGTCGAGGGTGGCCAGCGCGGCACGTCCGGCGCGGGGGTGGTGGAGTCCGTCGACGAGCTGGGCGACTTCCGCGGGTTCAGGGTTGTCCAGGGTCCACATGCTCGTTTCGGTGGCGGGGTCGCGGGTCCACCACACGATGGCGGACTCCCCGGCGAAGGTGCGGTGTTCACGGTCGGCCAAAAGCGCGTTGAGGGCGGTGACGGCTTTGGTGCCGCAGTCCACGCAGATGGGAGTGGCGCCGAGCTGCTTGGTGCCGGCCCGGTAGTGGGCGTGCTGGTTGAGGCAGATCAGCTGGGTGTTCATCCCCGAGTTGGGAAGTCCCTTGACGGGGACGGGGAGTGTGGACAGCAGGGGTTCGGTGTGTCCGCATACCAGGCACAGGCCCTGCCCGCTTCCGATTCGGTTGTCGCCTTTCGTGCTTCTGACCTGTTCGGCCCACCACTGCTGTGCCTCGGGCAGGTCGTGGAGCCAGGCGCCGTCGATGCTGAGCGCCACCAGGTCGCCGTGGTCCATCCCGTCCTGCCACAGATCGGGTGTGTGCGTGCCGGTGAGCCAGGCCGCGACGGTGCGGGCCTGGGGGAGTTCGGGGTGCTGGTCGCACCAGGAGGCGATCATGGCGCGGTAGGCGGCGTGGCGCCGCCCGGCCTTCGCGACGTCCTCCGGCGCGGTCGACGGGGTCTTCTCCCCGTCCGCTTGTTTCACCAGGCCGGGGTGGGCCAGGACGTACAGGGCGTAATCGGCGAACAGGAGCGGCTGCGGGGCCTTCCCGGAACGGCCGGTGTACGGCACGGCGATCCTGCGCGGCTCGACGCCTTTGCCGGTGCGCAGGTCGATGACCAGAGGCTTGGTACCGGCAGTGGTCGACAGGTCGATCTGCCACATGACAGGGCGGCGCTGATAGTAGTCGGGGACGTTGTCGCGGCGGCTCTCGGCGTGCTGGACGAGGCTGCGCAGCAGCATGTCAGTCCGCCTCTTCGGCAGACGCGCGGCCCTCGGCGCCGGGCATCTCCCGGGGCAGGGCGTCGGGGTCGATCGGCTGCTCGGGGACGTGGAGGATGCCGTCCCTGAGGCGGGCATGGAACCAGTGGTAGCGTTCGCGGCCCTTCGGCAGGTACTCGATGTGGTGGAGCATCAGGCCGATCTCGTCGAACGGAGGGATTCCGGCCCGGTCGGCGGCGGTGACGGCCCCGGCCTCCTCGGCCGATCCGCAGGGGCCGAAGAAGGCGGCGAACTCGCGGCACCCGAAGTGGGGCTGTTCGAAGCAGGCGCCCCGCTGCACGCGGCGGTCGAACTGGTCGCGGTACTTCGGGAGCGGTGCGGTGCACCGGTCGGTGGCGTTGATCGTGGCGTGGATGCGGTACGCGACATCGCGCAGGGCGACGGTGAGGCGCTGCCCGCGGTCGTCGGCCACGTCGTACCGGTAGCCGCGGTTGGCGCGCAGTGCCTTGTAGGTCTGCTGCGTGACGACGGAGTGGTTGACCTCGTTGCGCCTGAACCGGGTCCACTGCACCGGCTTGAGGAGCTCGATCCGCTCGACCCGGTAGGCGATCTCCGGCTTCCACAGGATCGACTCCAGCAGCCCTTGGGCCGCCGACGGGGTCATGACCGGGTAGGAGAGCCGTTCGACCTTGTGTTCCGGGCGCGTGAAGCAGGCCAGCGGCCCCCACGCCTCCACCTGTACGTGAAGCGGACGGTCGGCCCGCTCCCTCCGTTGCCGGGACTGCGTCACGATCATGCTTCCCCTCCCCTTTGTTGCTGGTCAGGCCCGTTGTCAGTGGGGGCGGCTAGCTTCGTACTGCCGCATCACCCCACTTCCGCACACGGGACCTGAGAGCGAAATATGGTGTTCTAGCATGACTTCAGCGCATATCTGATGGAGAGTCAAATATGTTTTCAGACAAGGGATTTGGGCCGTTAGGCGGGCCGGTGCCGGAGGGCAGGCTCGTCGCTCACTCGCCGGGCCGGCGGGGGGTCTGGCACTGGTACGAGGACCACGCCCGCGGCACCGGTGAGCTGGCCGGCCGGTTCGCCGAGCCGTGGGGAGGCGGTGACCTCGCCCGCCGTCTGGGACGCGATCACGACACCGGCAAAGGCACCTGCGCGTGGCAGGACGGGCTGATCGACGAGGCCATGACCGGCAGCCCGGTCCACCGTCCCCCGCACCACGAGGCCGGGGCACTCCTGTTCGCCCGGACAGCCCTGCAGAATCCGGTGCTGCTGCCCTTCGCCGGCGTCATCGAAGGACATCACACCGGGCTGTCGTCCTGGGCGGAACTCAAAGTCCGGCTCAAGAGCCTGATGAAGGACCCTGGCACGGCGGACGAGGCGATCCGCCGGGTCGCCGAGATCATGCCTGAGATCCTCGACACCGCCTGCCCGACGGTCCCGGACTGGCTCGACCCGCACGACGCCGCCAGCGTGGAGATGCTCGTGCGCATGACCCACTCGGCCGTGGTCGACGCCGACCGCCTCGACACCGCCGCCCACTTCCACCCCGGCACACACCCCCGGCCGGACGAGGACCTGGCCCAGCTGTGGCAGCGGTACGAGACCCGCCGACAAGAAGCCATCGCCGAGCGCCACCGCAACCAGAAGCCCTCCTGGCTCGACCGCCTCCGCGAGGACGTCTACCAGGAAGCCATCGAAACCGCCGCCGCCACACCGGGGGTCTACCGGCTGCACCTGCCCACCGGAGCCGGAAAGACCTTCACCGGCGGCGGCTTCGCCCTGCGCCACGCCGCCCTGCACGGGCTGCGGCGCGTCGTCGTCGCGGTCCCGTTCATCTCGATCACGGAACAGAACGCCGCCGAATACCGCAGCCTGCTCGACCCCGCACACGGACCACCGGTGGTACTGGAACACCACTCCGCCGTGGACTTCGAAACCCCCGGCCGACGCACCCCACGCTCGCCCGACACCTCGGGCAACATCCGCCGAGGCCGCAAGCCGTCCGGCACCAACCGTTGGGCCAAACTCGCCACCGAGAACTGGGACGCCCCGTTCATCGTCACCACCACCGTCCGGCTCATCGAAAGCCTCTTCGGCGCAAGTCCGGCGGCCACCCGCCGACTGCACCGCCTCGCGAACTCCGTCATCGTCCTCGACGAAGTCCAGGCCCTCCCCGACGGACTCCTCACCCCGATCCTGTCCGGACTGCGGGAACTCGTGGAGCACTACGGCGTGACCCTCGTCCTGTCCTCCGCCACCCAGCCGGAACTCGCCGCCCTCAACCCCTGGCGCTCCGGACTGCCACAACGCGACATCGTCGCCGACCCCGCCCCGCTGTTCGAACAACTGCGCCGAGTCCGCTACGACTGGCGCACAGGCCCTCACGTCACCCTCCGCACCATCGCCGTCGAGGCCGCCGGACATGACCAGGCTCTCGTGGTGGTCAACGGCACGAAAGACGCCGCCACAGTCCACCGGGAATGGCTCGACGACGCGGAGGAACACCCCGGCATCCTGCATCTGTCGACCCGCATGACCGGCGGCCACCGCCGAGAGACCATCGATGCCACCAAACAACGCCTCAAGGACGGCCTGCCCACCCTCCTGGCATCCACGTCCCTCATCGAAGCCGGAGTCAACCTCGACTTCCCCCGAGGCTTCCGCGCCAAGTCAGTGCCCGAATCCGAACAACAGGCCGCAGGCCGCGTCAACCGTGAAGGAAACCGCCCGGCCTCCGACAGCGTCATGACGCTCTTCGACCCCTCAGACGGCCTCAAACCCCACGTCATCTACAACCGGTGCGCCATCGCCGCAGCCTCCCGTCTCTTCGGCGAAGGACTCGCCGCCCCCGACGACCTCGGCAAACTGCGCGCCTACTACCGCCACCGCTACCGGCTCCAAGCCGGACGCTCCGCCACCGACCCCGACGGAGCCACCGGCGAAGCCATCGAAGCGCTTCGGGAAAAACTCGACTTCCCTGAAGTCGCCCGCAGAATGCGCATGATCGACAACGAAGACTCCGTGTCCGTCGTCGTCCTCCGCCCCCACCTCGCCCCCGGCATCCGTAAAACCGCCCACGACGCCATCGACCAACTCCGGCGAGGCAAACCCACACCCGACACCTTCCGGGCACTCCGGGACCACATGGCCTCCATCCCCCGCAAAGAACTCGACCACGCGATCACCACCGGACACGCCAAGGAAATCACCGGAGACCTCTACCAGTGGACAGGCCCCTACCACCCACAACGAGGCATCGAACCAACCCCGTGACACCACACCCCACAAACCGAACCAGCCAACCGTCGGCACCTGGCTGCCGTTCAAGGCAATCGGATACCGTTACGTGTCAGGAGTAAGTCAGTGGCTCGACGGTGGCGGTCGTCCTCTGGGGCGACTGAGGATCGCAACTTGTCCTCCTCGACCTCGACGTGCTCCCACATCATTGTGGCGGTCGCCCCCGTGGCGACCGAGGGTCGCAACGAACAGTGGCGGGACAACTTCTGCGGCACGATCATGTGGCGGTCGCCCTCCGGGGTGACCGAGGGTCGCAACATCCTGCTCCTGGACCCGCCGGAGTACGACGACGAAGTGGCGGTCGTCCTCCGGGACGACCGGGGATCGCAACTTCGGACCGTGCTCGCTCACCGCGATCGTGAACGGGTGTCGCGGTTGTCCTTAGGGACGACCGGAGATCGCAACCACTCGGCGATGCACGCGTCGTGGTCGGTGAGCAGACGTGGCGGTCGTTCTTCGGGACGACCGGGGATCGCAACGGCAGCCTGATCGGTACGGGGAGCACCTCGCACGTGGTGGCGATCGTCCTCCGGGACGGCCGGGAATCGCAACGTCTCGTCGACCGGCTCGTTGCGGAAGTGGTCCCACGTGGTGGTCGTCCTCCAGGACGGCCGGGGATCGCAACGCGACGTACGCCTCGGCGCGGGTCCTGAGCGAGGCATGTGGCGGTCGTCCTCCGGGACGACTGAGGACCGCAACTTCCAAGTGGCTGTCCTGCGCGTCCAGTTCCTCGCATGGCGGTCGTCCTCCGGGACGGCCGGTGATCGCAACCGCGAGATCGGTGTCATGGACGGTGAGGGTCTGCGTGTGGCGGTCGTCCTCCTGGACGACCAAGGATCGCAACACCCCGCTCGCCTTGTACGTCGTGGTAAGCGCTGTGTAGTGGCGGTCGTCCTCCGGGACGACCGGGGATCGCAACACCCGCCGGTAGTCCTCGCCGCACCAGCTGGGCGGGTGGCAGTCGTCCTCTGGGACGGCCGAGGATCGCAACCTCGTCGCAACCACGCACGTGGTCGTGAGCGGGATGTGGCGGTCGTCCTCCGGGACGGCCGAGGATCGCAACGCCCTGAACGCCGGCGCGGCCGGAGCCGGAGCCGGGGTGCGGCGGTCGTCCTCCGGGACGACCGAGGATTGCAACTGTCACCTTTTCCCCCTTGCCGGGGTGTACGCGGCTGTGGCGGTCGTCCTCCGGGAGGACCGAGGATCGCAACAGGTCGGCCCCCAGACAGAGGACGGGGAGTTTATGCGTGGCGGTCGTCCTTCCGGACGACCGAGGATCGCAACTCCTTGGCATCCTTGGCAGGGCTGGAATCCCGGCCGGGTGGCGGTCGTCCTCCGGGACGACTGGGGATCGCAACCAGCGCGACGCCGAGGCAGCTGGGCCGGTCGCAGGTGGCGGTCGTCCTCTGGGACGGCCGAGGATCGCAACCAGGTAGTTGTCACGCTGACCGACGATGCATCGCGCGTGTGGCGGTCGTCCTTCGGGACGGCTGAGGATCGCAACACCGGCTACGCCGACTCCCCCACCACGGCCCTGCGGGTGGCGGTCGTCCTTCGGGGCGACCGAGGATCGCAACCCGCGCTCGCGCACAGGGCCTTGTCCGACCGCGCGTGTGGCGGTTGTCCTCCGGGACAGCCGAGGATCGCAACGCCATCGGGTCCACGCTGACGCCGTACATGAAAGGGCGTGGCGGTTGTCCTTCGGGACGGCCGAGGATTGCAACAACGCCAGCTCACAGGGCCACATCGGTACCGACCCGATGGCGGTCGCCCCCGGGGTGACCGAGGATCGCAACCTGCACTGGCTCGACCTGGAGCGCTACAGCGACGGCGTGGCGGTTGTCCTCCGGGATGACCGAGGACCTCAACCGTGCCAAGGGTGTCACCAGCGACCCGGCGATCGGCGTGGCGGTCATCCTGCGCGGCGACCGAGGTTCGCAACGAGTCGATCGTGCTGCACGGTGTGGCCTACACCCCGGGTGGCGGTCGCTCTTCGGGGTGACCGAGGATCGCAACTACGAACACGGCTACCACCAGCAGCAGGACTGGTACGAGTGGCGGTCGTCCTCCGGGGTGCCCGAGGATCGCAACGACGCGTCCTGGATCCTGTGCATGGGTGCCGAGTGGTGGCGGTCGTCCTTCAGGACTGCCGAGGATCGCAACTCCAGGAACTCCTTGTATGCCTTGGTACACCACACGGCGTGGCGGTCGTCCTCTGGGACGACCGAGGATCGCAACGCGTCTGACTTGTTGACGCTGCGGGGATTGCCCCCGCGTGGCGGTCGTCCTTCGGGGTGACCGAGGATCGCAACGCCTGAGCTATCAGGAGAAACAGCCGTGGAACACGGGTGGCGGTCGTCCTCTAGGACGACCAAGGATCGCAACCCGACGTCCGGCGCCGTGACCCGCGCGACGACCTGGTGGCGGTTGTCCTCCAAGCCGATCGAGGATCGCAACCTGGAGGCGGAGTGCCTAGCGCCACAAGCTACGCGCGTGGTGGTCGTCCTCTGGGACGACCGAGGATCGCAACGGCACGTACGCTTTGCTCGAACACGGTGGCGACCACGGTGGCGGTCGTCTTCCGGGATGACCGAGGATCGCAACGGGCGCTGCCAGTTCGCGACGCGCAGCTCGTCGATCGGTGGCGGTCGTCCTTCGGGACGATCGAGGATCGCAACATCGTCGGCACCGTCTACAACCGCGGCATTGTCGGCGGTGGCGGTTGTCCTTCGGGACGACCGAGGATCGCAACTACTGCACCGCCAGGGAACCGGACAGCCAACTCAGCGGTGGCGGTCGTCCTCCGGGACGATCGAGGATCGCAACGATGTGGAACTGTGCGCCAACCTGTCCGGCGGCCACATGCAGCAGTCGGCTTCTGAGTGATCGATCTACTGGCGATCGGAAATAAGCCGCACCGGCAGCATATTCGTTGTCCGGAGGTGAATATCAGGCGGATTGTTTCTGCTCTTTTGCGGTTCTTGGCAGCGGCGATCGCCGCACGCTTGCTGGTGATGTTGTGTTGCCCTGTGGGTTGGAGCGTTTCGCTAGATGCGTGCACGGAGACGTGGTGGGTGCTGTGTCGGGGGAACTGTCCCCCGTTGAGATGAGCGGAGCCGGTGGCAGGATTTCGAACCACGTCGTCTTTCCCGGTGGGTTCGTCTGAGTTCCCCAGATGTCGGCAAGTGTGTCTACGAGGAGGAGGCCGCGGCCTCCTTCGTCATCCGGTCCGGCTTCAGTGACGGTTGGCAACAAGGGGATCGTGTCGGTGACTTCGACACGGAGAGCCTTCGGAGTGCGTGTCACGGCGATGCCGCACGGGGCGCCCGAGTAGAGGACGGCGTTGGCGATGACCTCACTGGCCAGCAGTTCGACGGTGTCCAGGAGGTCGTCCGACAGAGCGAGGCCGAACTGTCTGGTCAGTGCGACGACGCGGCGGCGTGCAGCCGGGACCGCTTCGATGGTGGCCGGGATCGTGAATTCGTACGTCGGATGTTCGGGATCGCGACGTGTCATGACGGCATCCTCACCTCGGGGGCGGCTTTGGAGGAAAGAAGAATTCCACCGGGCAAGGGTTGTGTGAGGACAGATTGTCCACAGACAGTCGGTCCGAACTCCCTTGACCACCAGGCGAGATGTGGTACAGGTACCGGCCTTCCGCTGTTCGGATGGCAGCGGGACTACGTACTTTCTGAACCGTACCCCGCGAGTTGGCGGATCACGTCGGCTCACCGGCTCTGTTCTCCGTGGGCCAGGCGGAGAGCGCGAAGCGTGCCGGGCGTGGTTCGTGGCGTCCTACGCGGCAGTCGTCGCCAGCCTTGCCGAGGGTGTTGTTCATCCGGGTGGTGAAGCGGTCGTACTGCTCGTGCCAGATGATCGCCGCGCCGGGGTCGGTGGTGGTGTCGATGCGGGTGAAGGCGAACGCGGCGATCTCGTACGCCAGTTGTTCGTGCTGTTGCCAGCAGGGTGGGAGGACCTGGTGGGGTTGCCAGGCGTACGTGTGGTTCAGCCACCGGCAGACCGCTCCCAGCCAGTCCAGGACCGGATCGAGCACTTCGGCGGGGAGTGCGCCGAGATTCCACGGCGCCGGATTGCTCAGGGAGTTGATGTCGGCGGTCCGCTCGGCGGCGTACTCGGCGACGGTCGCGGGGAGTTCGGGAAACGGCGGGAACGCGCTCACGCGGCCGTGTCCTGCCGGTGCCGCCACGCCTTGGCGTATGCCGCCGCCTGGCGTCCCTTCTCCACCGCTTGCTTCAGCCGCTCGTCCTCGTTCGCGCGCCTCAACTCCTGGACGTGGTCCTGGATCTCGTCCCAGGTGTCCCAGGTCCACATGCCGTCGAGGCGGGTGATGACCGGGGGGAGGTTGTCGGCGAGGAGGAGGGCGTGGCCCTCGGGGAGGGCCTTGATCTGGTCGCCGCGCAGGACGGCTTCGAGGGCGGTGTGGGTGGCGGTGGATTCGCCGCCGCGGTCGCCGGTCGTGGTGGTGCGGGTGGTGCGGACGCGTTCGACCTGGCCGCACAGCTCGGACATGTCCTTGAGGAAGCCGGGGTCCTTGGCGCCGCCGAAGACGAGGACGTGGTTGGTGAAGCTCGCGAGTTCGTCGGCGGTGTCGTCGCCGAAGCGGGCGCGGGCGCTGGCCCAGCCCTGGAGGCCGTAGACGACGGTGATGCCGCGTCCGCGGCCGTCGGCGACGCGTTGGCGCAGGGAGGGGATCGGCGCGATGTTCGGCGCTTCGTCGAGCGCGCCGAGCAGCGGGGGGTCGAGGCGGCCTGCCGGGGAGGCGACGGCGTGGGCTTCGGCGATGTCCAGCAGGTCTTCCGTGAGCGCCGTGGTGAGCGGGGCGATGGAGTTCGCCTCGGAGTCCTTGCCGAGCAGGTACACGGTGCCGCCTGCGTCGAGGATCTCCCGGAAGTCCGTCGGCGCCTCCCCCTTCCCGCCCCGGAGCGCGTCGAGGACGCTCTCGTGCACCAGGGGCTCCAGCGCCGCTTCGAGCGTCACTGCGGTGTTGCCCACCGTGCGGCTGTCGCCGGTGGTGGAAGTGCGGAGCATGTCCGCCCAGCCGGGTCCCGCGCCCGGGTGCGCGGTGAGGATGCCCAGTGGAGCCGGGTCGGTGAGTTTGCGGGCCCAGCGCAGGACGTGGTCCAGGTCGGCGCCGTCGAGGGCGGCGGCGTGCAGGAGCGCGGCTAGGACCTTGGCGGCCTGGCCTCGGTAGAAGGCGCTGCCCTCGGACGACTGCCGCGCCGAGCCCGGCGTACGGGAGCCCGCCACCAGCGCCTTGGCGCGCATCATCGCGGTCTGCGTGTCGTCGGCGCCGTCGATCGGTTGCCACCGGAACCGGGGGAGCGAGGGCGCGATGTTCTGCGGGTCGAAGACGAACACCGGACGCCCCCCGGCACTGCGGGCGTCGAGCGTGTACTCCACGAGGTCCGGCTTCGTCGACGTCGCCAGGACCGGACCCCTCCACTCGCGGATCAGCGGCGCGAACAGCCGCAGCGTCTTCCCGCTCCCCATCGGGCCGATGACCCGGCACGCCTTGTCGGCCCGCGACCACAACGGGACGCCCTTGGGGCGTTGGGAGATGCCGAGCGAGTATCCGAAGTCGTACGGGTGGTGCATGAGGTGGTGCTCCAGACGGTCAGGGACGGCGAGTGAGGGAGGGGCGGATCTCGGCGGCACGTACGACGGCTTTGGCGGACAACTGCCGTCTGAGCTGGGCCTTGGACGCGAACCCGGCGTTGCGTCGGCTGCGCACCGAGGAGACCCACAGAGCCAGGAGGGCGAGCGCGCACAGCGCGGCCAGGCCGTACAGCGCGACCGAGACGGCGTTCACCGGGACCTCCTTCGGGCTGCGCGGGCGGCGAGGTAGCGCATCCGCCGCCCGCACATCCGCGCGATCGACGGACCGTCGGACGGCGCGTGATGGAACGCGGCGTGCAGCAACTCGGACGCCTGCCAGATCTCCCGCACCGCCCCGTACAGCCGCCCCGCCGTCGCCGCGTGCACCCCGCGGTCGAGGTCGGCGGCGAGACGGGCGGTGCGCCGGGCGAGCGCGAGGCACTCGGAGTGCAGGAGGTCGATGTCCTCGCGGACGGCGGTGCTCATGCCGGCTCCGGTGCGGTCGTGGCCAGGTCGGTCATCGAGCCGCTGGAGAAGCACAGGTGCTGTTCGGCCTCGGTCAGTAGGTGTTGTACGCCGGGGTAGATGACCTCCCCGACCTTCCACAGCGCGACCCCGCGCCGAAGCCGCATGATGTGCTCCGCCGTCCAGGACGGGAACCCGAGCCGCTTGACGGTGTCCTCGGCCTCGGACTTCTTCATCGAGTACACGACGACGGTGTCCGCCATCTTCAGCGCGGCCTGCGTCTCGGGACTGTCGTCGATGTCGCTGAGGTGATGGACGATGAAGATGCACGAAAGCCCGTACCCGCGCGCGAACTTGAGGAACTTCTCCAGCAGCGCGGCGAGTTGAGGCGTCCCCAGGATGTGCCACGCCTCCTCGCAGACGAGGATGCGCTTGCGCTGCGTGTACCTAAAACACCCGGTCGTCGGGCACGAACCTAGCTCCCACGCACCGGAGTTGGCGTCCACGACCCGGCGTTCGTGCAGCCCCGGTTCGGCGCCGCACTCGCATACCGCCCGCAGCCACACTTCCTCCATGAACACGGAGATCACCGCGACGAGGATCGTCATCGCGACACCGCCAGAGGGAACCTTGGTGAGGTCGAAGACGACCATGTCGGCGTCGAGGTCGATGCTCAGGCCGGTGGGACCGTCGAGCATCCCGACCAGATCCCCGGTTTCGGTGCCGCACAGCCGGTCCAAGACGTACGACGCCTCCAGCCCGTCCCCGAGCAGCTCCTCGCGGGAACGCTTCTTCGCCGAGGCATCAGCGATATCCGGGGAGCGCAGCGCGGCGGCGACGTCCGCGAGGACCGGCGTACGGCCCTCCAGAGCGGCCCGCTCGTGCGCGCGCCGGATCGCGAGCCGCAGCGCGGACCCGGCGAACTCGTCCAGCGGCCGTCCCAGGCCGATTTCGACGATCGTCCGGACCAGCTCGACCTGCCGCTTCCCCGCGATCGCAGGGTCCATCGGGTTGATGCACGAGGACCCCGCACCCCCGCCGGGCGCGAACCGCACCGGCGCCGACCCCGTGAGCGAGCGCCCCAGCGCCGCCCACTCCCCCTCCTCGCGCTCCTTCTGCTCCTTCGTGTCGAGGACGACGACCTTGTGGCCCAGCCGGATCTGCCGCGCCGCGTACGTCTTGGTCAGGGCGCTCTTGCCGCGCCCGGTGTCGCCGAGGACGATCATGTTGCCGCCGGGCAGGCCGTCGCCGAACGCGCTGAACGGGCAGTACACGAAGGCTTTCCCGGAGTACAGCTCCCGGCCGACGATCGCGCCCGCGGTCCCCAGGGTCGGGGGTGCGATCGGCAGGTAGAGGGCCTGGCTGGTCGTCGTCTCCGTGTGCAGGGGACGCCGTACGGTCTCGTACGAGGGGGTCAGCAGGGTCACTTGATGCCTCCGGCGAACGGCAGGGTCGTGGTGAACGCGCGGGCGTGCTCCAGGTCGAGCCACTCAATCCGCAGGTGCGCGTTGCGGGCGCGGGACGCGGTGGTGCGCTTGGTCTTCTCCAGCTCGGCAGCGCTGCGGGCGGAGACGGTGACGTAGCCGACGACGGAGGCGCCGGCCGCGCCCGAGGCGGCCAGGGCCATGCCCCGCGAACCGGTCGCGTCGGCTGCGATCACGTCGCGCGGGTCGATGTTCTTGCCGCGCTGGCGGTCCCGGTGCATCTCGGCCTGGTTGTTGGTGTCCTCGGCGAGCATCCGGTCCACGGCCTTGTCGTTGGGTTCGAGGTCCTGCGTGATCGCGATCGTGCGGATCACGTCCGGCATCCCGATCAGCAGCGGCGAGAGGAAGTCCGGTCCGACGGGGGTGGTGGGCCAACTCGTCACGGCCGCCGTCGCGTGGAACCAACTCGTTGTCGAGCCCGCCGCTCGGGTGGCGACGTGGGTTCCGCTGCGGACGTCCACGTTGCGCGGGAAGGCGTGCGGCTGCGGGAGTTGGGTGTCCCAGATCGGGTGGTCGGGGTCGTAGCTGTTACGGATGAACGCCGTCATCCGGCCCTCGTCGAGCGGCGCGACCACCGACAGGTCGGCGTCCTCGCACCGCGCCCACAGCTCCTCCAGGCACGCGGCCATCGAGGCGGCGATCCCCTCGTCCCCCTCACCGCGGGATGCGCCGTCGGCCGCGAGGTCGCGGGTGAAACGGGCGTGCGCGGTGACGTAGTAGCGGTGTTCCTCCGCCGAGGTCGACACGGCGTCGGCGAGGGTGTCGTACGACTCCTTCAGCCACTGCGGGACGCCGGCGGTCGCGCGGGAGGCGTCCCGCTGGGAGACGAACCGCTGGTGCGCGTGCGGGTCGCTCTTCATCTGCCGCGCGAGGACCTGGATGCGCTTGACGGGGTGTTCCTCGGTGTTGCCGAACGCGTCGAGGAGTTCGCCCCAGCGCTCCAGGGCCACGACCTGCTCCCCGACTTCCTTGCCGCCCAGCCCCGGCGAGGCGACTTCGAGGGTCCCGGTGACGCACCCGGCCTCCGGCTGGAGAACGACCACCGCCCGCTGCCCGCGCACGGTCGCCGCCACCCACGTCATTCCGGCGACACCCTCCGGGCTCACCAGGGCCGCGTCCGGCGGCGTCCCGTCGCGTCGTACGCCGGACTCGACCGCCGGGGAGATCCACACGCCGCCGGTACGGGCGAGCGCCTTGCGGTGGTAGCGGCTGATCCGCCACCAGCGGTAGACGGTCCGGCGCTGCGCGGTGCCCTTGGGCCGGTACGGCAGGTAGACGAGCAGGGCCGCCGTCAGGATCGGGACGACGAGGGCGATCCCGGCGAGGACCGGGACGCCGTTGACGAGGAAGCCGCCCAGGACGCCGATTGCGGCGCCGCCGCCCAGGACGGCCTGTTCGCCGAGGTCGCGGCGGCCTACCAGGCCGGTGGGGCGGTGCTTTCCGAACTGATACGTACGCGCCATGGATCAGGTGTCCTTGCTGGTCGGAGGGGTGACGGGCGGCCTCGGCGCCCAGAAAGGGAACGCCGGAGGCGGCGGTGCTCCCGGGGAGGGCGTAGGGCCGGGAGGGTTCGGGGGACGGCGTACGGCGGCGGCCGGTGAGCTGCCGTCGGACGGCGTCCGTCCGCCGACGATCGAGCTGGAACCGGTGCCCTGCGGACGAGCAGCAGCCGGAGTCTCGCCGCCACGCGAGCCGTCAGGCCCCTGGGCGCCCGGCGAACTCGCCGCCTTGTTCTTCGCGGCGTCGGCACCGGCCTTGGCGACCATGACCCCGACCCCCACCGGACCGGCAGCGCTCGCACCGGAAGCGGAACCGGTCATAGCCTTGGCACTGGCTGTCCCTGCCCGACCACCCGCAGCGGCCGACGGCACAGCTCGGCCACCGCTCATGCCGTACCGCCCACCGACCATGGAGTCTTGGAGGTGCATCCCCATCGCCCGGTTAGCGTGCTGCGCGGGACCATCAACAGCGGCAGCCGGACCCGAGGACTGCATCGACTTCCGGTCGTGGTGCAACTGCGCCATCTCGTCCCCGAAGGCGGGCAGCCACTTGTAGAGCGTGGCGCTCGCGAACACCGCCGCGAGGAGAATCAGCGCACCCACCAGCGTCTTGGACGCCGTGTCGGACAGGCTCCCCGTCGAATCGCTGAGGATCGCGCCGCCGAGCCCGAGCAGCGCGAACAGGATCGGCTTCGACAGCCCGATCGCGAACACCGCGCCGAACCACTTCTTGCTCTTGCCCCACAGATCCCGGTCCACAAGACCGGCGTTCACCACCGGCCCCAGCGCGACCGCGACGTAGATGGCGGCGCCCCGCACCAGCAGCTCGACCCACATCAACAGAGCGCCGCACAGCATGATCAGGTTGACGACGATCAGCACGCCGACACCCTCGTTGGGCTCCGCAGTCACGCTCTTGAGGATGTTCTCCAGGAAGGGCTTGAAGTTGGCCGTCGCGGACGGCTCGAAGACCGCCGTCACCTCGTCGATCGCCTTCATGAGCAGCGCCATGAACGCCGGCGTCAGCGCGTTGACGAAGAACTGGAGGACCAGAAAGCCCACCGCCTCACCGACGGCGGTGGTGAGCCCGACACCCCGCACGGCACGCTTCCCGACCGCGATCAGCCACAGCGCGACCGTGATCAGCGAGCTGAACGCGAAGATGACGGCGTACTGCTTCAGGAAGGCCGCCGACGTCAGGTCGACCTTGGTCGTGTTCTGGATCAGCTCCAGCATCTTCTGGAGGAACCAGACGTTCGCCTCTGTCAGCTTCTGGAGCAGGAACCCCAGCGGGTCC
Organism: Streptomyces saintjeani; assembly: GCF_055409605.1. Taxonomy (NCBI): domain Bacteria; kingdom Bacillati; phylum Actinomycetota; class Actinomycetes; order Kitasatosporales; family Streptomycetaceae; genus Streptomyces; species Streptomyces saintjeani. The sequence continues at coordinate 7,032,921 of NZ_CP189624.1, forward strand.
CGCACGAAGTCGACGGCCGCCTTCACCTCGCAGACCATCGGGATGTAGCAGAACGGGTTCGCCACCGCCGCCGGCACGAACAGGAACGCGACGACGACGTTCACGGCGGCAAGCGTCTGAAGTCGCCGTCCCCACCTGCCTGTTGACCCGGTATGTACGACGGTCAGCAGCCCCGGCGCGTCCTCACGCAGTCGCAGGCGCATCGTCCACACCTCCGACCTCGGCGAACCGCTCCGCCGCCGACGCCGCTTCGGTCGCCGAGAACGACGGCACGAGCGGCTCCCCCGGCGTCACCGCCGTCGTTCGCCAACTCCCCCCGCTCCACACCAGATCCACCGTCATCCGCAGGAACGCGATCCGGGGACGCTGCGTCTCGTCGTCCCCGGCGATCCCGCCCACCGACGCCGTCCACAACTCGACGCTCGCGGCCTGCTCCGAGTACGACACCGGCCGCACACCGAGCACCGCCGTCCGCGTGACCAGCACCGACCCGTCCGACGTCTTCCCGTCGGCACCGAGACCCCGGTTGTCCACAACCAGCCGCGCGGTTGCGTCCGCGTCGGTTTCGGTCGAGGGGAGGGTGTCCGGGGAGGCCGTCGTGGCAAGCATCCGGTGACGCCACGAGGTGTCCGTGAAGAAACGTGGATCGCCGTACAACTGGACCGCGCTGGTCGCCGCAGCACGCGAACCGGCTGCCGTACGGGGGTACGGCGCCGGGAAGCCGTCGCCACCGACTACGCCGCTGACCAGGGGATCTACGGCCTCACCTGCGGCGTAGTCCGCGAAGTCCCCGGCGACACTCACCGTCTGCTGAACGTCCACCGGCGCCACCAGGCCCGGCCCGGACGTACTGCTCGACACCTTCCAGTCGCCGCGCTCCCAGACGAGCCCGACCGTGACCGAACGGAACGCGAGTTGGGGCGACGCGGCTCCGACTGCGCTTCCACGCACGGTAGTTGTCCACAGGCGGACCGTCGCCTTGTGGATATCGAAACCGAGGATGCGGGCGGCGAGGACACCGGTCCGCGCGACGGCATGATGCTTGAGGGAGGGGTCCGCCGAACGGTCCGCCTCTTCGGTGGCGGCTGCCGTCGTACGCGCGGAGGACAGGGCCCGGATCGTGCGATGCCGTACGGCCTGGTCGGTCAGGAACGAGGAACTGCCGCTGACAGTCGTGTAGTTGGAGGCGGCGGCCTTCACGCCGGCCTCCGTGCGCGGGTACCCGACTGGCACGCCACCGTTGTCCTGGACCCGGGTCCCGTCACTCGACGGCGCGATGATGACCGGTGCTGAACTCGGCGATTCGGTGGGCGGGTTGGAGTTGGTGAGGGCGGTCAGGGTGAGGCCGCAGACGGTGAGCGCCGCGACGACCCCGGCGCCGACCGTCCACAGCTTGGCGCTCTTCCTGCGGATTGGACGAGAGGAACCCACGGTCACACACCCATCCCGTACGTGATGGTGACGAGGGTGCCCAGGGATGCGACGAGGAAGACGCAGACCAAACCGCCGACCATCATCCCCTTGCCCCGCGAACTGTCCATGGTCGAGTGGCCCTCGCCCACCCACCCCTTGGACTTCCCGAGCCCGACGAGAAACGCACCGACCCCCGCGGCGAGCACGACGGCGGCGATGACACCGAGGATCACCTTCGCGATGGTCCCGAGCGACGAGAACGGCCCCCAGTCCGGCTTCACACCGGACACCGTGTCGATCCCGGCCGCGAGCACGGGGTGGAACGACGACGGTTCGGAGACCGCAGAGAGGAGGGCATACATAGGAAACCCCTTGTGATGTAAGTGAGTTGAGATATGTGAGGTGCTGAGAAGTCAGCCGATGTGCCGCATGGCGATCACCTGCGGCGCCCAGAAACTGAGGGGCTTGATCCGCACCCGCGCACCGGTGTGCGGCGCCTCGATGACCTGGTCGTCACCGATGTACATGCCGACGTGCTCCGGCCCCGAAGCGCCGGGAACGCTGAACAGCAGGTCTCCCGGCTGGAGTTGGGAGATGCTCTTGACCGCCGTCCCCGCGCGGACCTGGTCGTAGGTGACCCGCGGGAGGTTCACCCCGGCGTGGCTCCACGCCATCTTGGTCAGCGACGAGCAGTCGCAGCCGTTCTGCCCGGTGTACGGCGGGGCGCAGTCACCGCCCCACTGGTACCAGCTCCCCAGCGCGGTCTTGGCGGCAGCGATGGCCGCAGCCGCACCCTTTCCCGCGGGTGAACTCGCGCTGCTGACGGCCCACTTCGCGGCCAGGTCCCGGATCGTCGTCACGTAGTTTCGGGTCTCCGAGTACGGCGGGACACCCTGGTACTTCAGGACCGCACCGGCGCCCGCGTTGTACGCCGCGAGCATGTTGTCCGTCGAGTCCCCCGGCACGGACTCGACCGTCTTCGCGAGGACGCAGTCGTAGGCGGCCTGCGCGGCGACGGCATCCGCCGGGTTGAACACGTCCTTCACCCCGTCGCCGTCCCCGTCCACGCCGTACACCGACCACGTCCCCGGCATGAACTGCGCGATCCCCAGCGCGCCCACCGGGCTCTTCGCCTTCACGTCGAAGTGCGACTCGGTGTAGAGCTGGGCAGCCAGCAACGACGCGGTGACCTGGGGGCACTTCCCCGCGTACTTGCCGACGAGGGTCCGCACCCACGCCGGGACACCGGCGTTCGCGGCGACCTCGCCACCGGGGCCGGTCTCCTGTGCGGACGCGCTGTCCGCACCGCCGAAGGTCGCCAGCAGGGTGACCCCCGAGAGGGCCATCGCGACGACCAGGCCGAGCATCAACTGCACGGTCTTCTTCGCCATCCGCCGTCACGCCCACGGCAACGCGATGACCCGCCAACCGGCGGGGGTACGTTCCAGACGCAGCGCGAGTTGCTCGCTGCTGCGCCGGGGAGCACCGGACTTCGGGGTCGTCGTCAGGACGTAACTGACCCGGACGAGCGCGCTCGACGAGGTGACGGCGGGGGCACCGTTCGGGACCTCCACCGAGGTCACCGAGACGGACTGCCAGGCCCGTTCGGCACGCAGGGCCGTCCACGGAGCGTCTTGTCCCGGGCGCTTCTGGGCGAGAACCTCCGCCAGATCACCGGCCGCGAACCTCGACGCGCGCTCGCCAGCATCGGCGTACGACAGATCACCACCGGCACGGGCATCGTGCCCGGCATACGCCTTGATGAACTCTCGGGTCGTGTCCGCTGCATCGGTGGGTACGGCAGGGCTGGGAGCGTCTTCGTTGGAGGAGGGAGAAACGGACTCGGCTTGTGGGGCGGTTGGTTGGGATAGGGGTGGTGCGTGTTCGGCGATGGAGGCTGCGGAGCAGCCGGTGGAGAGGATGCTGACCGCGAGAGCAATGGATATATCGCAGAAGATGTGAATAAAAGGGGTGAAATATGGCATGGGGGAATCAGGACCTTGATGCGCTGAAGGAAGGAAGAGGGAGGCGGGCGTTGCGACCCTGAGGGGGAGCAGGTCGCAACGCCCCTTCGCAGGGGTCAGGCCAAAGGCCCTGCTCCTGCGGGCTGTTCCTGAATCCTGGCAGGAGGGGAGGGAAGAAGGCACACGAGAGTCGGCCGGCTACCCAGTTGGGCTTCTAGTGATCACCTTAAGATCACTCCTCAGGGCCCAGTGGCTATCGACTGCTGTGATCAACTTATGCAGCAAGTTTCGGAGTGTAAATAAGTATTGACGCTGTGGTGGGTGAGGCGATAGCTTCTTCTGGCGTCAGTAGGGCTAGGTCCGTATCTGGTGACATCTCCGCGCACTGACCATGCGAGGAGCGGAACGAGGGGGTTCCCACACTAATGACCTGCGCATATGCATGCGAGTAAACGGCGGCGACACTGAGGCTTTTCTTTGTCCTGTCCTGTATCGTCCGCGATATTCTTCCTGCGGGATCTTTCGATGAGAATCCCTCGCGCGTGCACACTCCATTTTGGAAAGGCGTCTGGCCGCGCGGTCGCTTTTTATGCCGATAGAACGGCATAACTTTGGCGCGTCTATGCCATTTCATTCATCTCGCCTGAAATCGCGGGGAACCATCCCGTGTGCGCAGCATTCTTCTGAGATCCCTTCTTGCCTTTGAATCGAAGAGGAGAATCCTTGAAAAGACGATGGCTTGCCCCGACGCGACTGGCACTTCCAGTAGCGATCTCGTTGAGCGTCATGATAGCGGGCGTCACGCAAGCGGCTCCAGCAGTCTCGAAGGCATCTCAAGGGGTTGAACAACCAGATAGCAGCAACGGCTCGAAGTCGGCTAAGCCGCAGGTGCCGATGAGCCTGGAACAACGGCGAGCGCAGGTTCTTCGCGATACCAAGAACTTACAGGCGGGGATTCCGCAAAAGGAAATTTCGAACAACGGTAAGCCGAGATCTGGCACTGCTTCGGTTGTGCCCTATCAGCTTTCAGTGGATGACTCGCAGACGCTCGATTCCAGCGGTAATGAGGTGGCTAATTATCATTACACAATCAGCGGAGATCCGCCCTTTACCGAGTTGCGAGGATTTGTTCCAAAAATCGGCGATACATTCACTTATAAAACATGGATATATTATAATTGGGAGGGTTCAGAAACCGGGATAGAGGAAAATAGAGGCCTGCAATCAATTGTTGTAAGGCCAGAAGTTTTATGTGGTAGCACACCTGGCGTCTGGTTTGGAGATCCTGTAACGGTCAAGGCGCCCCCTTGGGTAGCGTCCAAACGATATCCGCGAGGATGGCCGGATGATCCAGGATACTCGATTGGAGCGCCTGTCTCATTCACCTATAAATTCGATCCTCAATTGTGTAGCGATGGAAGTGCCCTTGGCGGCGAAAACCCCTCCATCTTTCACATGACCTTCGTCGCCCAGATGTCAGATGGGACATGGCCAAGGGGGGAGCAAAACTCGTACGGAGCCTGGGGTCTCGGGCTCGCTGGAGTTCCTGAGGAGCAGACATTTGGTTCCTCATGTGACAGCAATTCTGCTGGCGCAGCACATTGTCAGTCTTTTCGTGGCGCAGGCGTTAATACTGCAACAGGATCCTTCAGCCAGCAAGTTTCTGATGGCACGTTACCGGGGTCTGTCCCGTTGGATCTGCGTCGCAGCTATGCATCTAACAATCGAGCTCCGAGCGACTTGACGGTAACGGACAGTTCGGGTCCGATGCTAGGTGAGGGATGGTCGACACCTTGGGAGACTTCTCTTGAGAAGCAAAGCAGCGGGGATATTATTTTTCATGCCGAAGATGGCTCTCGGTATCCTTACGCCAAGAGTGGTGACGGTTACATATCCCCCCCTACGGCTCATTCTCAGTTAACCTCCACGTCTGGCGGGTTCCAGCTTAAGTCGCATGATGCAGTGCAGACGTTGAGTTTCGACGAAGATGGAAATCTCGTCGCCAGTACCGACAAACAGCGGCGTTCGTTCACGTACAAGCGTGACAGTTCTGGTCTCATATCCTCAGTTGTGACTCCCTCGGGGCAGCAAGCGTATTTCTCGTATGCTGACTCTCGATTGTCCGGCATCAAACTGTCAGATGGGCGGACCATATCCTATTCCTATGCTGGCGGCCGGCTCTCGCAAGTCATTAAGCCTGACGGTAGGAAAGTCGGCTACAAATATGACACGGCAGGACGGCTGGCAACCGTAGTCGATGGGAACGAGAAAGATTCCCTAGCGAACTCATATGACTCTTCTGGGCGGGTTATCAGTCAGACGGATGCCGTCGGTAGTAAGACCATTTTCTCGTATGCAGGAAAGGAGGTGGATGTCACTTATCCAAACGGTGGTATTTGGACTGACATCTACGAGCAGAACGTACTGATGGTCCAGTACGATCCGTTCGGAAATAAAACATCCTATGGCTACACGTATCACCTCGACCCGGTGCAGGTTACTGATGCCATCGGAAATACATTCAACCAGAGGGTGGACGGTTCGGGGCGTCTTGTGGGCGTCAGGTCTCTAGTTTCTAAGCGGTCCTGGAGCTATGACTCGTCGGGCAATATGTGGATGTACACCGATGGTAACCAGAAAAGGAGCATGTACTCCTATGACGAGAAAAGTCGGCTGACTTCTGCGAATAATCCGCTGGGCAAGAAAACCATTTTCACGCACACGGATAGCGGTCAGATGGAATCTATTACCGACCCTCTTGGGAAGGTGACGAGGTACGGCTACGACTCAGCAGCCAACCCAGTGTCTGTCGAATATCCCGATCACACAGTTGAGACGAGAAAGTTTGACGCCGCTGGCCGGATGGCAAGCGTGACCGACCCGCGGGGCAACCTGCCTGGCGCATCTCCCGACGACTTCACGACGACCTTTTGGTACGACGATGCGGGCCGGATTACGTCGACCAAGGACACAAGAGGGAACACCACCCGAAACGATTATGACCTTGTCGGCAACCTCAGCTCGGTGACAGACGCCTCTGGCAAGGCCACGGCCTACAGCTATGACGCGGCCAACAGGCTGACCGAGGTGAAGGATGCCATCGGCCGCACATCGAAGATCACCTATGACGTCATGGGAAATGTAACCTCACGTACAGATGCGTCAGGTGCGAAGACGATCTACACATATGACAAGGCCGACCGTCTGCTGACGATGACCACGGCACGCGGGAACGTGGCGGGAGCGGACCCGTCGAAGTTCACCTGGAAGTACGGCTACGACAAGGTCGGCAACCGGGTCACGGTCACCGATCCCCTCGGGAACACTATGAAGACGGACTATGACGCCGAGTACCGTCCGGTCACGGTCACCGATCCGCTCGGAAGGGTCCGCAAGACCCAGTACGACGACGAAGGCAACATCACCAAGACCACCGACACGCTCGGCAAGACCACCGTCAGTTCCTACGACGCCAACAATCAGCTGCTCGCCAGCACGGACCGCGGCGGCAAGACCGTCACCTATACCTACGACAACGCAGGCAACCTTGCCTCCGAGACGACGCCGTTGGGCGGCAAGACCACCTACGGCTACGACGACAACGGGCGCCTGACCACCATGGTGGAGCCGCGCGGCAACGTCGCCAGTGCCGACCCGGCCCAGTACACCTGGTCCACCGCCTACGACGCGGCCGGCAACGTCCTCAGCCAGAGCGACCCCTACGGAACCAAGACTGTCACCAACGCCTACGACGGTGACGGACGCCTGACCGGGCAGACGGACGCACTGGGCAACAAGGCGTCCTACGAGTACGACGCGCTGAGCCGCCTCACTAAGGTCACCGCGGCGGACAGCGGCGTCACCAGCCTCAGCTACGACATGGTCGGCAACCTGACCTCCCGCAAGAACGCCAACGGCCACACCACCGCCTACGCCTACGACAACACCGGCCGTCTCACCACCGTCACGGACCCGCTCGGCCGGGCCACCTCCTACGGCTACGACGCGGACGGCAACCGCACGACCGTCACCAACACCCGCGGCCAGAAGGCCACCAGCACCTACGACGCCCGCAACCTGCTGGCCCAGACTGTCTACTCCGACGGCACACCGACCGCCGCCTACACCTACGACGCGGCTGGACAGCCCAAGACCGTCAAGGACGGCACCGGCACCCGCACCGTCACCTACGACACGGAGGGACGGCCGCTGACCATCACCTCCCCGGGCGCCACCAACCCGTTCACCTACGCCTACAACGACAACGGCACCATCAAGAGCCGCACCTACCCCGACGGCCGCGCCACCACCTACAGCTACGACAACGACGGCCGCGTCCTCGGCCAGACCTCCGGCGGCAAGACCACCTCTTACACCTGGGACCCCGCCGGTAATCTCCTCACCACCCAGCTGCCCACCACCACCGCTGTTGCTGAAGCTCGCACCTACGACAGAGCCGGATACCTGGCCTCCCTCGCCTACTCGACTGGCGGAACAAGCCGCGGCCTGCGCGCCTTCGAACGTGATGCCGCAGGCCGCTTGGTCAAGGACTACGCCAAGGACGCCGCCACCACCGGTCTCGCAGACCGCTACGCATATGACACGGCAGGCCGGATGACCCGCGCCTGCACCGACACCTCCGCCAGCACGTCCTGCCTGGCGGGCAGCAGCGGCAACACCTACACCTACGACCAGGCTGGCAACCTCATCACCTCGGTGACCGCCACCGGCAGCCGGACCAGCACCTACGATGCCGCCGACCAGCTCACCAAGACGGTGGAAGGCACCACCACAGCCAACTTCACCTACGACGCCGACGGCAACCTCGCCAAGGATGCCAAGGGGACCTACACATACGACCCGCTGGGCCGTCTGAAGTCCGCCGTCATCGGCGCCGACACCTACACGTTCGTCAACGATGCCGACGGCAACCGCACCACCACCAGCAAGAACGGCACCCTCACTCGTACTTCACGGTGGGACGTCGTCAACCCCCTGCCACAGATAGCCACCGAAACCGACGCCACCGGCGCCCTCATCGCTGACTACCACTACAACCCCGATGGCATTGCCGAATCCCAGAACCGCACCACCGGCGTCTTCTACATGCGCCACGACCGGCAGAACTCCGTCAACGCGGTCTACGACGCATCGGGCAAAGAGACCTACACCTACACCTACAGTGCCTGGGGCGTTTCGACCGGGAAGGCCAGCACTACCGGAGGCCAGAACAGCGTCTTCGGCTATACCGGCCAGTACACCGATCCCACCCTGGCCGGGCGGCTCTACCTGCGAGACCGCAGTTACGACCCCGCCGCCCAGCGCTTCACCACCCCCGACCCCCAGCCCGCGCCCGACGGCAGCTCCAACTCCTCCCCGTACAGCTACGCCGACAACGACCCAGCCAACCAGTCCGACCCGTCGGGCCGCTGCCCGTTGTGCATCAGCGCAGGCATCGGCGCCGTCCTCGGCGCCGCGGTCGAGGGCGGTATCTACGGCTGGCAGCACCGCGACAGCGGGTTCAGCTGGGGCGGACTTGCCAAAGCCAGCGGGCAAGGAGCCCTCACCGGAGGCATAGCTGGCGCTCTAATGCCCGGCACCGGCAACGCCGCGGCCCGCGCCCTTGGACTCACCGGAGGCCGTTCCCTGGCCACCTCCACCGCCGTCAACGCTGCTGCGGGCGCCGGCTTCTCCTGGGCCGTCAACGAGGCTCGCTGCCAGCCCACCACACCCTCGGACCTGATGTTCGGTGCGGTGGGCGGCGGCTCCAGCAGCCTCGTGGGGCCTGCTTTCAGCTGGCTCAAGAACCGTTACGTCGCCCCGTCGGTGACGGTTTCGGCGCACAGCAACCGGCTCAGCGGATATGCCTACCGAGGCTTGCGTTCGGACGAAGACCCCGCACAGGGGCTCAGAGCACCGGGCAACAACCCCGATGTTCAGGCTTGGCAGCACGTCGTCCAGGACAACGACTCGCCGTGGATCTCCTTGAGCCGCGATCCCGAGATCGCCTGGAAAAAGTACGCTGACAGAGGAAACAGGCCGATGGTCGCTGTCGACCTCTCCAAAGTGGACTCAGAAACGCTCGATGCAGCCGCGAATCTCCACGTCCCCCACGAGTTCTATAACTTCGCAAAAGATGCTTCATTCCGCGACAAGGAAATCCTGGTCAAGTTCTTCATCCCGTCCCAGGCGATCGTCAAGCGCTGGCCGGCCGGAACAAGCTTTGAACAAGTCCTGAGGGACATAGCGGAAATGAACTAGACTGAACGATCGAAAGGGGGCGAGTTCGGGGAGCGGTCCCCGAACTCGCTCTGTTCTTTTCGGCAGCACAGGGAGTGACTTACAGTGCTTTCGCGCTCATGGGAGCTGAAGGTTGAGGAATCATTCATCGGAACTCTCTCGCTTTCCGATATCGATCAGCCTTGGTACCGCTGCGAATTTTCCCCCGGCGGGACATGGAATCGAGTCGAGCATCTATTTCGGGAGCAGGCTTCCGCTGTTGACAGCGGAGATCAGGAACGAATGATGTCGGCCATCCGTGCGGTCCGTGAACTGCAACTCAGGCTGTACCCGGAAGGCGGCGGTGAGGTCATCACTCCCGTGATGGTCCAAATCCGTGGGAAAAAAGCGAGCTTCCGAACGTGAAAACGCCGTCTCAGGAGGCTAACCGCTGGTCTTGAGGCGCCGCACCCAACGCTCAGCGAAGCTCACGGACAGCCAGCGAAGTCTTGCTGGAGTAGCAGGGCATTCACTATGGCTCGGTCGTGGCCAACCAGGCTGAGGCGACTGCCAACCAGGGCACTACCGAGCCTGCGAGAAGGAGTGGGGCGCACACGCTGTACGACAGCACCAGTTCCTGACGATCGGGTTCGGCTGTCAGGCTGGTGAGGAGGCCGTGGTCGAACGGGAGCCATGTGGCCGGTGAGGTCGGCGGGTTGATGCGGATGCCCTCGGAGGTGAGGAGCACCCGCGCCCACTCGTGGTCCCGCCACTGCTGCTGGGCCTCAGCTTCCGCCTGGTGGAGCCGTTGGGCGTCCAGCCGCCGGTTGGTCACCCAACGGCGGCCCAGGGACGGGTGGTTCTCGAAGTAGCCGGCGCGCGGCGGGAGTACGGGATCAGTGGCGTAGAAGCGGGCCGTTGTGCACATCACGTCGGCGTACGTCGTTTCTCCGGGGTCCGGGGAGTATCCGGGGGTAGAGACCGGTATCAGGGTTCCGCCCGCGCGGAGGTGGGCGTCGAGCTGGGCCGCAGCTTGGGCGGCGTGCTGGTGGGCTGCTTCGTCACCGGCGCCGAGCAGGTGTCGCCGCATGGTTGTTCTTCCTTCCCGCTGATGAGGACATTCTCTCCGGAAGCGCTGGTCACCAGAGCGGCCGGGACGAGTCTGGGGGAGCCAGGCGTTGGGCGGCGGCTTCCTCGTCCTTGAGGGTGGCGACCAGCTCGCCGAGCTTGTCGTTGCCGACGGCTTGGTGGGCGCGGACCGCGTCCTTGATGGCGTCGCGGCTGATCCGTCCGGCGGTCCGGGCGGCGTCCCGTGCGATGGGAAGGAGGTCCCTCATCCAGTCGTCCTCTGGTTCGCGGTCCTGCGGAGGCTCGTCTTCGTCCGGGACGGGGACCGGTTCGTCGTCGGAATGAAGGCCGGTGTCCTGTTGCGCCGCCGGTTCCTGGTCGACCGCGCGGGTCGGATCCGTTGGGTCGGAGGGCGGTGCTTTCCCGTCCGGGACGGGTGACTCCTGTGGTCCGGACTCTGGCTGCGCTTCGTGTTCCCGGGCTGCGCAGGGGGCGGTCTCCCGGTCGGCCGGGTGGTGCACAATCGCAGGTCCAGCGCTGGACGGCGGCGTTGGGGCGCTGTCCGTCCGCTCGTGGGCGGGAGGCAGAACGGGCGGGATCGCGGAGCGTTCCCCGGCGTCCTGGCCGTGTGGACGGCCTGCCGTTTCCGTGACGCCGAACTCCACCTTCACGCAGTTGCGGACCGGTCCCGGACGGTTTCCCGTTCGGTCCGGGACGGACGACTCCGCCGTCCGCGCCATGATGATGTAGAGGTGGACGGACCCGGCGAGCGCGAGCGGCGCGAGCGTGGAGAGGACGCCGACGACGTTGTCCCCGAGGTGGAGTGGGGACGGTCCGGACGGGCCGGTCTGCGGGGTGCGGTTGAGGGTGATCGCGTGGAGCGCGTTGGCCCACAGGCTCGATCCGGTGGCCGCGAGGAAGAGCACCCACGTGTACAGCCGCGCGCCGAATCCGCTGTTGCGCAGCAGCACGAGGGCGCGGACGCCGTACGCGATGAACCCGTCGACGAAGACCGGGAAGAGGTAGGACAGCATCAGCCGCGCGTGGATCGCGAGGGCGACCTGCCGGAGCGCGTCGTAGGAGAAGGCGAAGCCGGCCGCGCCGAGCAGGACGATCGCCGCGCGGTCCCAGGCGGACATCGTGCGCGGGCTGTCGGGGGTGTTCACGCCTGCTCCTTGAGGGACGGCCACGCGGGGGTCCGGGCGAGCAGCCGGCCGAGGTGTTCGAGCGAGTCGACGTCGTCGAGGTGTTGGGCGGGGCACGTCGTGCACGAGCGCCGCAGCGCGAGCCGTTCGCCCTGCTTGTCGTCGCCGCTGTAGTGGAGTTCGAGGTGCTGCCCGGCGACCGTGCCCAGCGGCGCGATCGCCTGGAGCAGGTCGTCCAGGCGCAGGACGCCCAGGGCCTCCCACTTCAGCGTCACGGCCTCGTCGCCGAGGAGCTGCCGGGCGTGCTTCGATGCCGCCGTGGCCGCGCGTGCGCCCCAGGTGTGGAACGCCTGCGTCCGGGCCGCGGAGCGCAGTTGCTCCGCTCTGACGAGCTTTGAGGCGGCGGCGAGCATGAGGGGGTGGTGGGGCATGGGAGGGGAGGTCTTTCCGGGGGAGGTGGGGTGGTTCATGCCGCCCCTCGTGTCCGGCGCCGGTCGTCGCCGATCATCGGGACGAGGGTGGTGACCATCTCGGCGAGGCGGCTCGCGACCCGGTCGCCCACGAAGTCGGTCAGGTCGGGGCCGTCGGCGTCACGGGCCGGGAGGTTGGACGTGATGACGGTCGGGAGGCAGTGGTTGTAGCGGTGGTTGATCAGCCGGTAGGTGATTTCCTCCGTCCACTCCGACGTCTTCGACGTCCCGAAGTCGTCGAGGAACAGGTACTGCACCGTCGACAGCCGCCTGAGCTCCTGCTCCGAGGCGCCCATCACCGCGCTGGGACGCAGCCGGCCGTACATGTCGGCCGAGTTCACCGCCAGCACCTCGAACCGGTCGGGACCGCCGCTCGCGACGTGCCGCAGCGCGCCGTACGCCTGATGCGTCTTGCCCGTGCCGGTCAGGCCGGTGAGGAGAAGCGTTCCTGCGCGGGACGGGTCGTCGAGCGCTCGGTCCGCCCAGGCCCGTACCTCCGGGAGCGTCGCCTGCGCGTCGCGGAACCGGGGCGGGGTCGCCGACTCCCAGCGGGTGAGCGCGTACTCGACCCGGGCGTCGTGGTGCCAGCGTGGGTTGCCCGGACCGGAATCGGCGGACGGCGAGGAGTCGCCGTCGGGCATCAGAGAGATCCCCTTCGCGGCGAGGATCTGCTCCATCCGGCGCACCGACCGTGCCTGGAAGGCGAGTTGAGGCTCGGGCATGGTCAGAATCCGTTCTGGTAGGCGCTGGCCCTGGCGGGGTTGCGGTACGGCTTCCAGCCGCCGGACTCGCGCCGCAGGGGGACGACGTTGTGGGCCGGGACCTGACTCGGGAGGTCGTCCCAGATGCGCAGCAGATAGCGCGCGGACTGCGGGGGACGGCCGGGGTCCCAGCGACGGGAGATGACCTCCACCAGCCGCTCGGCACCCCACCGCGCCGACAAGGCTGTTACCCGCGCCCACTCGTCCTCGGTGAGCCGCCAGCCGACGACCATCCCGGCGTTCGTGAGAGCGGCGACGAGATCCCGGGCACCTGCCGGGACGGAGTCCGCTCGCGTCGGCGCCGTACGGGGAGGAAGCAAGCCAGCTTGCTGTTCTGAAGAGGTAGTACTCCCTACGGGAGTACTACCAGCACCGCGATGCACGGAAGAAACTTCCCGGCTTCCTGGCAGGGACTTCGGGGTTTCCGGCTCAGACTTCCTGGTTTCGGTAATGCCTTCTGGGAAGCCACTTCCTGGTTCCCGCTCCTGGTCAGGGGCGTCCGACGTGCCGAGCAGCAGGGAGTACCGGTTGGTGACGGCCCGGCCCGAACCCGGCGTGTAGCTCAGCTCCCCGAGCGCCGACAGCTCGGGGAGGCAGTTGGTGACCGCCCGCGCCGACAGCCGGGCGAGCTTGGCGATCTGCTCCAGGGACAGGGAGACCCACCCCCTGTCGTCCGCCTCACGGGCCAGGGCGAGCATCACGAGGAGCGACCCCCGCTTGGCCTGCGAGCGGCTCCACACCAGCTCCGTCATGGCGGCGCTCACCGGTCGCCGCCGTGCGCCATGGCGACGTACCGCTCGTCCCGCATCCCGAACGACCGGTCGTCCTCCGGGACGTACCCCACGCGGTCGGGGTGCGGGGTGAGGTAGAGGCGGCCCGTGGGCACGTGGAAGTCGTGAGGGAGCCGCCAGTCGACGGTGTCGCCGAAGTGCTGACGTACGAGCCGCGCGGCTTGGTCTTCGACGTCCTGAGAGAACAGGAGCATGAAGAAGTCCGCTCCGTAGAGGTGGACCATTCCTTGCCGCTTGGGGAATACGCGTATCAAGACGGCGTCCGGCGCCAACGCGCGCAGAGCCCGGCTGAGTCTGTTGGGCATGGGGAAGCTCTCGTGAAAGGGGATTCGATGAAGCGTGTCTATGCCGCTTCAGGAAGGGGGGAATTGACGGAGCGCTTCTTTTGCTCGCGTACCAATTGCCACAGGTACTTGATCGGAATCCCTAGACCTCGCGCGGCGAGATGGGCGTTGACTTCAGGATCTTCAGCCACTTGCGCGATCACTGCTGCGCGTTCTGCTGAGTTGAGCAGGGTGGTAACACCCTGAAGCACTGCCGCAACCGCTTCGGCGTTGACGCGGGTTTTCCACAGGCTGAGGAGATCTTCGCGTTCCGGAGCCAGCAGACCGGCTCGGATGCCGTACCGGTCCTCATACCGCAGCGCGTCCACCAGGCAGCGTGCGGCGACGGACAAGGGGCAGGCGGAGCACAGGGCGAGCGGCAGCCTCAGGGTGTCCGCGTGGGACTCCCGTATCTGGTCGGGGTCGCTCCATGGGTGTTCCGACTCCGGGAAGAAGTCGTCTTCGAAGTCGAGTCCGGAGCAGAGAGCCTTCTCGGGCCAGTTCTTTCCCGGAACTTCGCGGGCGGTTTCGAGCAGGGGTGCCCACTCACCCTGCCGAGCCGATTCGATCAGGGCGTTTATCGTGCTGTTCATTTCGTCTGTGTCCAGGTGATCAGGTGCGTCGGCGGGAGCGTGCGGAGGGCCGTATGGCCAATAGGTCCGGACTCTCTTCCCGCGTCGCGCGCTGATGCGGCTGGACGAAATGCATTTCAGATATGGATCGGAGGTCTTCCTCGGTGAACTGGACGAACTTTCCGAGCTTCCGGTGAGGAAGGCTGGAAATCCGCTCACGCAGCCACTTTTCGGGGATGTTCAGGCGCTTGGCGGCTTCGTCGTACCCCAGGTGGAGCCTGGTCTCGGCGACGTCGTCGGTGCGGGCGAGCATCCGTACGACGGCCGCGAGCCCGTGGAGCGCGGCCAGCTCGGTGGTGTCCGCCGTCGTCATCGCGCGTCCCGTCCGCTCAGCACGGCCGTACGCAGGTCGAAGCGCATGGGCTGGGTCGCCCAGCCGGCCTGAGGGAAGGACCTGATGAGCCAGCGGGCGATGGTGAGCGCCTTGGCGCGGGGGACGTGTACGGCCCTCTGCTGCTCGTCGACGGCGGTGAACCGCAGGTGCGGCCACGGCGTACGGGGGTCCTGGAGGCGTACGTCCACGGCGGCGACCCCGGGCAGCAGGGCCGACAACTGGCCGGCCAGCCGGTTCGCGATGGTGGGGTCGGGCGTCGAGATGCCCGACTTGCAGCCCATGGCGGAAGCCATGCGACACTCCTTCACGTGGTAGCCGTCCCGGTGGTGCCGTGCGAGGGACACGGGGCGGCCTTCTCGGTGACCTGGACCGTGCGAAGGCCCAGGTCATTGCGTCCGGCGTCTGGGAGGTGCGAACTCCCGGACGCCGGTGTTGTTTTGGGAGGACGGCGCGATGCGCGCGACGTCCGGTCCGGCTCCGTGGCCTGCGGGCACACGTGAGTCGGGCGAGGCCGGGGTGTGCGAAACCCCGGTTTTTCGCTAAGCTGAAGCTATCCCAGTTTCCGAGGAATATCAACAAGCAGATGGTTCCTCTGCTTGGATAAAAAACGAGGTCCGATGGCTGCTCGACACTTCGACAGGGGTCGCGTGCGCGCGGTGCGGCGAGCCGCCGACATTCCGCAGAGCGCCGTGGCCGCCTCCGTCGGCGTCGCGGACTCGACGGTGGCCGGCTGGGAGACCGGGCTCACGGCCCCCGACCCCGAGAAGCTGCCGGCTCTCGCCCGCGCACTCGGCCGTCCCCTCGACGAACTCTTCCCGCGCACGGGACTGCCCGACCTCACGGACCTCCGCTGCGACGCCGGCCTCTTCCAGTACGAGACGCCCGCGATCATCGGGATGAAGAGTGCCGGGCCGGTGGCGGGAGCCGAGCGGGGGGAGCGGCGGCTCAAGGAGAAGTACGTCCAGGCCCTGGCCGCGCGGTACGGAGTGACCGTGGAGGAGCTGCGGAAGGCGGAGGACCGCTCCATCGCCAAGGCGAACGGGCAGGTTCTTGAGGAGAGCATGGAGGAAGGGGCCGACGCCTCCCCTCTCTTGGGGAGCGTTCCCGCGGAGCTGCCGGAAACCCTGGCCGAGAAGATCACCTATCTCGTCGAACGTCTCCCAACTCCCCTGTCAGACGCGGAGGTTGCGGCCGAAGGCAACAGCCGGACCGGCACTCAGGTTCTGACGGAGGAGTCGGTACGTCAGTTGCGTACCGGCGAGGTGACCACCGCGTCGGAGGACGTGCTCGG
This sequence comes from Streptomyces saintjeani, assembly GCF_055409605.1. Taxonomy (NCBI): domain Bacteria; kingdom Bacillati; phylum Actinomycetota; class Actinomycetes; order Kitasatosporales; family Streptomycetaceae; genus Streptomyces; species Streptomyces saintjeani. The sequence continues at coordinate 7,049,332 of NZ_CP189624.1, forward strand.
CGCGCTCGCCGAGGCGCTGGACACGACGCCGCTGATCTGGTCCGACGATGCCAACGTGCAGCGGATCATCGCGGGGACGTGGCTGCTGAAGAGCGAGTTCGCGGCGATCGCCGCTCGCGGTGGGGAGAAGGAAGGGCTCTCGGCGGATCTGCTGTCGTTCATCCGCAAGGAGGTCGAGCAGGCCCGCGCGGAGGCGAAGGCACAGCCCGACCGTCCATAGGTGTTGTTTAGAGACGTACGGTCACGTCTACGAGGCGGCGTTCCGCGTGGGCCGTGATGACGGCCTGCCACACCGTGTCGAGGTGCGGGGGGATCAGGTCCGGTCCCAGGTCGCGCGGTGCGCAGAAGCGGTACTCGCTCAGTTCCGATTCCTGGAGGGTGATCGCGGCCTGCTGCTCGGCGTTGAGGATGCCGCCGTCGTACACGTAGAGGACCTGGGCGCCGACGCCGGGGATGGTGATCCAGGCGTGCACCAGGAGGCGGCCGATGGGCGGGGCGATGCCGAGTTCCTCCCGCACCTCGCGGACGGCGGCGTCGTACGGCGGTTCGTCCTGGTCGATGTCGACCGCGCCGCCGGGGAGGTTCCAGTACCTCTTGTAGGTCGGGTTGACGATCAGGACCTCGCCGTCGCGGTTGAAGAACACGGCGGCGGCGGAGGCGGTCAGAGTGCTCATGGTCATCACTTTGCGGGGTCGGGGAGCGGGACGAGGGTGAAGTCGGTGCGGCGGTACGCGCGGGCTACCTGCATCAGCCAGGAGACCTCGGTGTCGAAGCCGTCGCCAGCTGTCCGGAAGGTGGTCGGTGCTCCGGCCGGTTGCCGGGCGGCAGGGAGCGCAGCCTTGAGCCAGTACGCCTCGGCCGTCGCGTCGGCGTCGGCGCCGCGATGCCCCTGGGCCTCGGCGAAGCGGACGGCGCGTTCATACAGGTCGGCGGGGGCACGACGCCGCAGTTCGTGCGTGGCGTCGCGGATCTCGGTGACGTAGCGGCCCAGGCGGACCTGCGGGGTGGCGCCGTGGGACAGGACGTCGCGCAGGGTGCTCAGCGGGGCGGCGGCGCGGTGACCGCGGAGCAGGGCGGCGGGTTGGTACAGAGCGATGCCGTCGACCGCGAGGGCCAGGTCGCGCCAGAGGGGGTGGAGCCTGACGATCGCCTGGGTGCTGCGGACGCGGGTCAGGAGGGCTCGGAGTGCGGGGACGATCGAGCCGAGGAGCCACAGCAGGAAACCTGCGTACAGGACGGTGTCGGTGATGTGCTCCTGGTCGGCCAGGTCGCGGGCCGGGAGCGGGTGCAGGGTCGCAACGCTCAGGAAGACCGTACGCATGACGGCGTACACGACGATCAGCGTCATGCCCGCCGCCATCATCGTGAGGCCGGTGCGCAGGGACCAATGGCCGGCGCGGCGTGCGGCGCGGCCCCACTGGTAGGCGCAGACGAGCGCGGCTGCGACGACGTACGCGTAGAAGAGGCCCATGTAGAGCGCGAGGCCGGGGTCTCCCATGTGGCGGCCGATGAAGTACGGGCTGTCCTTGCCGGTCTTCGAGCGGTCGAGGACGAGGAAGAAGACAGCCGTCATACACACCATCGTGGCCACCGAGGCGTACGCGGTCGCGCGCTGGACCAGCGCGGAGATCCTGATGTGACGCGCGGAGGCGTCCTCCTCGGCGTACACGTCGCAGACGTACATCAGCAGGACGCAGATCCCCGCGATCGCTAGGACGTGCTTGAGCAGAGTCGGCAGGTCGTTGACGCCGAGCGGGTCGACGACGGTGCGGCCGAGGTCGGTGCGCAGCCACCAGGCGATCGCGAAGGCGATGAAGGCGCCGGAGAGGGAGCGGCTGCGGCGCCGGCCGCGCAGGGCGCCGGGGAGGCGGACGGCGGCCTGGAGGAGCAGCAGCGCGAGGATGAAGGTGGCGATCGAGTCAGAAACGGACACGGTGCTTCCGGGAAGTGTGGGGGGTGAGGTCTTCGGCGAGGTGGCGCAGGGTGGGGTCGTCGATGTGGTCGGTGGCGTACGCCTCGTGGTGCAGGAGGTCGGCCAGCATCTCGGCGCGGCGTTCGGCCGGGGAGTCGTAGCGGTGGCGGGCCATCACCCGGCCCCTCGTCAGGAGGCGGCGCAGCGTGGCGGGCGGGAAGTCTGGGAGCAGGCGGGCCAGTTCCTCGAAGTTCGCCTCGGTGGTGTCGTCGCACCAGATGTGGGCCAGCTCGTGGAGGATGATCCGCTGGCGGTGGAAGGGTGTGGTGCCTTCCAGGTGCAGGATCAGGTCCACCGGGACGTCGTCGAGCTGGAGCCACAGGCCGCAGACGTCCGTGTTGGCCAGCAGGTGGTCCGGGACCGGGACCAGCTTGATGCGGCGTCCCCGCTCGGCTTCGATACCCGCGATCAGGCCGTCCAGGGTGAACGGCTTCGGGATCGGCATACCGGCGAGCCGGGAGCGGCACTCCTCACGGAGTTCACGCCGGGCCGCTGACGCCGCGCGGTGCCTGCGCACGGACTCGGCCGCTCGTTTCCACCACCGGCCGTCGGAACGCAGGGTCTGGCGCTTGGGACTGTCCGGGCCGGGCGTGCTGAATTTCTCCATGGGTGACTCAGAACGAGGAGATAAAGCCGTTGGGAGAACTTCTGCGGTATGCGCTGACTTCGAGGATAATGGAGGACGGTATTCCTCTGAAGCCTGTGACGGCCGGAACGGAGCGCGACATGAGGATCCTTTGCGTGCGCGAGCCGAGCAGGACGGGGCCGTAGTGGGGGTTTGCCCGGCATCGGTGAGACTACGACCGGATCAGGAACAGCACAGGATTCACAGCATCCGCTTATCCTGGAGAGGGGAACTGGTAGTTCCCATAATCGGGTAATTTCCGATTCAACTCTTTTCTGGGCGGCCCTGGCGGTGCTTCAACTCACCCAAAAGTAGAGGGTGGTGCGCTGCATCTCGACGGCGGCCGACGATGTTGACCAGCGGGAATCTGTGACGCACACCCTAGCCCTGGATGTTATATGAACGTTATGGAAGGTGGAGGGAAGGGGCGGCTCCTCATCACGCGCATCCTGCGCCAGGCCCGCGCACGCCGCGACACTGCCGACGTACCGGGGTTCAGCGCCCTGTTCGGCGTGAAGTTAACCCGCGGCATCACCCAGGAGCAGACGGCGAAGTTGGCGGGCGTCAGCCGGCGCTGGTACGGCAACCTCGAAGCGGGACGCCCGGGGAACTACAGCGACCCCTTCCTGTACGCCGTGCGCCACGTCCTCGACCTGGACGCCGACGAATGGGACATCGTCTACAACACCGTCCGAGGCCGGGCGCCGAACGTCACGCACTTCGGACCGCCGGCTCCCAAGCTGTCCCCGGACCTCCTGTCCCTCGTCGAGCAGAGCCCGACGTGGGGGATCTACCTCAGCAACCACCGCTGGGACCTCCTCGCCTGCAACAGGAAGATCCAGGAGTACTTCCCCTGGATGGCGGATGGGGCCAACGTCGTGGAATGGGTCCTGACCTCCCCGGAGGCGCGCACCCAGCTCATCGACTGGCGGGAATCCTGGGCGCTGCCCTCGATGGCGGCACTTCGGGTTCATGCGGAGAAGTGGCCGTATGACGAACGGCTTCAGGAAATCATCGAGAAGGTGCGGCTCGATCCGACCGCCCGCAAAATGTGGAACGACGCCGACCTGCCGACCATGACGTACCCGGTATCCAGCTCGCCTCGGCGCCTTCACCTGCCGCTATATGGGGGCAAAGAGTTCACTGTGCGGATTCTTGTGTTGGAGCCTTTGGAGTTGCCGAACCACCGACTGGTGGCGCTGACGCCTGCGGAACTGGTGCCTTTGGAGTGAGGCGAGCTTCGACTGCTTTGTGGTCCGATGCGGAGGGTTTGCGCCTGATTCCCCTCAGATTCTGACCCCCTGCAACACCCCCGCGTGCGCGGGGACCACCCCGGGCCGAAGTCCTCAAGGCCGAAGCGGGCGGGAACACCCCCGCGTGCGCGGGGACCACCGCCGGGTGAACCGGACAACGGATCAGACGCCGGGAACACCCCCGCGTGCGCGGGGACCACCCGAACGCGAAGCGCCTTGAGAGGGCGGCTTCGGGAACACCCCCGCGTGCGCGGGGACCACCCCACGCTGGACAGCGACGTCAGCTCCCACCCGGGAACACCCCCGCGTGCGCGGGGACCACGAAACCGAAACGGGGACGCATCGTCGAGGTCATGGAACACCCCCGCGTGCGCGGGGACCACCACGACTTCGGCTCCGCGAAGCACGACGGGCGGGGAACACCCCCGCGTACGCGGGGACCACTGTCGGTCACGGCGTCGCGTTCGCGCGCGCTGGGGAACACCCCCGCGTGCGCGGGGACCACTGCGATGTCCGTGCCGGAGAAGCGCGCTGTGAGGGAACACCCCCGCGTGCGCGGGGACCACACGGCCGCCATCAGCGACGGAATCGCCGGACTGGGAACACCCCCGCGTGCGCGGGGACCACCCGAAGCTGCGCCTGGTCGCGGTCAGCGGCGAGGGAACACCCCCGCGTGCGCGGGGACCACGTTGCGGAGGTCTCGCCACGGGGGGTCTCAGAGGGAACACCCCCCGCGTGCGCGGGGACCACCCGGTCCGCCAGCTCCTGCTCCAGCAGCTCCAGGGAACACCCCCGCGTGCGCGGGGACCACCCGCCGGGCAGTACGCGATGTCCGAGACGAGCGGGAACACCCCCGCGTGCGCGGGGACCACACGGGGTGGGTGGGCCCGGGGCAGGCGGTCGGGGGAACACCCCCGCGTGCGCGGGGACCACACGGTCGGGGTGGGATGTGCACGGGTGTCGTCGGGAACACCCCCGCGTGCGCGGGGACCACGGTTTGCGCTGCGCGAGGTCCAGCAGTTCGCGGGGAACACCCCCGCGTGCGCGGGGACCACTACAGGACCGAGGCCCAGCACATCGATGCACTGGGAACACCCCCGCGTGCGCGGGGACCACCCGACCAGGTAGTACCCGGTGATCTCGTCGATCGGAACACCCCCGCGTGCGCGGGGACCACGGCCTCAAGGACGGCCGCGCGTTCCTGCTCGCCGGAACACCCCCGCGTGCGCGGGGACCACTTCGGTCGTTTGTTCGCAAGCCTCTGACCTGCGGGGAACACCCCCGCGTGCGCGGGGACCACCATGCCCCTTCAACCCCCGCCCGGCGCGCACGGGGAACACCCCCGCGTGCGCGGGGACCACCGAAGAATCTGGGCTGGCAGAGCGTCTGGGAGAGGGAACACCCCCGCGTGCGCGGGGACCACCTGCCTCTTCTCGTTCATGCAGTCAATCGTACGGGAACACCCCCGCGTGCGCGGGGACCACGGGAGGACGGCCGGTTTGGGAACGACGGCACCGGGAACACCCCCGCGTGCGCGGGGACCACCGCGAAGCACAGCGCGACTGCGGCGGGCATCAGGGAACACCCCCGCGTGCGCGGGGACCACGGATCGGCGGTGCCGCGAACAAGTACACCAAGGGGAACACCCCCGCGTGCGCGGGGACCACGACCTCCGGACACCTCCCCGGGGGGAAGAGCAGGGAACACCCCCGCGTGCGCGGGGACCACCGGACCGAGGTGAACACCCAGACGAAGGGCATGGGAACACCCCCGCGTGCGCGGGGACCACCCACAGGAGGAACCCATCATGACCGCCACCACGGGAACACCCCCGCGTGCGCGGGGACCACTGTACGTCGTCCGTCGCGTATGTCTCCGCCCCGGGAACACCCCCGCGTGCGCGGGGACCACGAACTGAAGTCGCCGCATGGCTGTCCCCTCCGGGGAACACCCCCGCGTGCGCGGGGACCACCCTCCAGCTCCGGCATCTTCGACTACCGGACGGGGAACACCCCCGCGTGCGCGGGGACCACTCAGGCCGACGATCTCTCCCCAGCGCATGCCCGGGAACACCCCCGCGTGCGCGGGGACCACTTCAAGCGGGGGCTTCAGCAGGGTTTCGTCGAGGGAACACCCCCGCGTGCGCGGGGACCACTCCAGGAAGGAGGACCCGGCGACGCCGACCGGGGGAACACCCCCGCGTGCGCGGGGACCACCTACGCGGATCCCCCGGTGATCAGCGCGACCGCGGGAACACCCCCGCGTGCGCGGGGACCACCCGATCGGGACCTTCCAGTCCATCGGCTGGTCGGGAACACCCCCGCGTGCGCGGGGACCACGCCTTGGTGAGGCCGAATCGCTTCATGACCCGGGGAACACCCCCGCGTGCGCGGGGACCACGATGTCGGGGTCGTCACAGACCCAGTTCTGGAGGGAACACCCCCGCGTGCGCGGGGACCACCCGGGGCCACGGCCGCGTAGGACGCCACGCCCCGGGAACACCCCCGCGTGCGCGGGGACCACAGTTCGCGACCTGGGGTTTTATCTGGAGCGGAGGCGGATTTTGCTTACTTCTTGAGAAACGGACATATCGCCTCTCGGGGTGGTGGGTTGAGGGGGGATTGCCTTTACCGGTTCCCGAAGTTTCGTCTCTTGGCCGCCTTGCTCCAGCCCTGGCGTGGTGGGCCAGGAGGGGTGGGGTTGGTGGTGGGTGGTTGTTGGGTGGGGCGGTGGAGGAGGGTGAGGCCCTCGTGGTCGGTGGGGTGCCAGGCGTGTTCGTGGGTGGCGAAGGTGAAGCCTTGTTCGTTGTTGGTTTGGTAGGCGAGCAGGGCGCGGCCTTTTCCGCGGTATTGGCGGACTTCTTCCCAGAGGATGTCGCGGACGCGGGCGGAGGGGGCGCCGAGGAAGACGCCGGGGGAGATTTCGAGGAGCCAGCGGGTGAGGAAGCCGCGCAGGCCGGCGGGGCAGTTGGCGAGGACGATGACGGTCACCAGATGGGGTCTTCCCAGGTGGGGTCCTGCGTGGTGAAGGTTTCCGGGGCGGGGTTGTGTGCTGAAGCGCGGTCGTGGTTCTGGCCGCCGGGGATCAGGAGGCCGCCGTCCGACTGGAGGGTCACGCGGTCGGTCGTGTCGTCCGGTGGCGGGGCGGTGTGGTGGGGGAGGAGGGATTTGATGTCGCGGACGCAGCGGTCCAGGAGGCCAGTGGTGTTGATGCGGTCCCGCAGGGCGCGCCGGGTGCGGGTGGCGACGTCCTGTTCGCCGTGGGCCGCCGCGTCGAAGGCTGCCGGGATGCCGATGTCGGTCTTGTAGAGGTCGGCGATGTCCAGGACGAAGGAGCGTTCGTGTCCGGAGTGGACGAAGCCGAGGCCGGGTGAGCAGCCGAGTGCCGCGACCACGGCGTGGGCGATGCCGTACATGCACTGGGCGGCGGCGGTCACCGCCTGGTTGGGGGCGTCGCCGGCGCTGAAGTCGCCGTGGTGGTACTCGCGTCGGACCCAGGGAACCCCGGTACGCGCGGCCTCGCGGTGGTAGCAGTCCCTGACCCGTCGGCCTTCCATGCTGAGGAGCTGCTGGCGGGTTTTCGTCGAGGGGTCTTCGTCGGGGAAGCGCAGGCGGTACATGGCGCGGGCGACGTCGAGGCGGGTGCGTCGGTTGGCCCAGGCGGTGGCCTGTGCTTCGACGAGGTGGCTGGAGCGGGTGAGGGCGCGGCCGGCGGCGTAGAAGCGGACGCCTTGTTCGCCGACCCAGGCGACGCCCGCGCCGCACTCGCCGAGGACGGACATCGCCTGGTGGGTGACGCGGGTGCCGGGGCCCAGGAGGAGGGTGCCGATGGTCGCGGACGGGATGTGGGTGACCCCGTCCGCGTCCGTGGCGGTGATCGCGTTGTCGTCACGGTGGACGGTGCAGCGTTCCAGGTAGAGGAAGGAGACCCTGTCGCCGACCCTGGTGAGTTCGCGGGGAGTCGAGGCGCCGCGCCGGCCGACGGTGCTCATGACGGCTGGAGGGGAGCGAGGGTCATCAGGCCGCAGCCGTACGCCTTCGCCTTGCCCAGCCCGTTTGTGAGGGTGCGGCGGAAGGCATCGGCGTCGGTGACGCGCAGACGGCCGTCGAAGGTGACCCGGGTGAAGCGGACCTGTGGGCGGCCGTTCGCCGTACCGGCCTTGGCGAACTGCAACGGCATCCGGTCGTGGACGATCACCTCGTGCTGGTGGCCGTGTTCGGTAAGACGGCGCTCGGCGGGGGTCTCTATGACCTCGAAGCCGGCGTTCTCCTGGCGTTTGAGCAGCCAGCCGATCTGCTGGCGGGGGGTGACGTGCGCGGCGCGCTTCGTCGGAGCCTCCCGGGAGTCCACATCGCGGCGGATGTTGTGCACGGGGTTGGCGGTGAGACGGAATCCCCAGGTGCTGCCCTTGGTGAGGCGGTCGAGGAATTCGTCGTAGGCGAAGGTGGTCCAGCCGGGTTCCGGCAGTCCGGGCCAGCCCGCCTCCTCGACGAGGTGGGTCAGGTCGGGGCGGCCGGGGCTGACGATGAACAGGTCGGCGCGGCCCGCTGCGGCCGGGTCCACCCGCCACAGGACGCGCGGCCCGGTCCCGTCGCGGGGCGGCGGGTCGGGGAAGGCCATGTTGACGGCGCCGTGCATGAAGTTCGGCGAGCCGAGGAGGCGGCGCGCGCCGGAGCGTGCGGTGTTGATGCGGAAGCGGGTCAGGTACATCAGGGGGTCCTCGGGGCGGGCAGGGGGCGCAGGTTGGTGGTCGGGTCGTGGGACACGGGTACGTCGACATGGCTGGTGACGACGCCGCGCAGCGCGTACTGCCGGTGGCGGGGGTCGAAGCTGACCGGTGTGTCCCGCAGGGACAGATGAGGGACGTCGGCGGGCGGGCAGTCGATCAGCAGGTCCAGTGCGGTGACGCTCCGGGCACGCCGCCGGTACCAGGCGGACGCTTGCCAGGGAGCCGCGCCGAGGGCCGTACGCAGGTCCGTGTCCGGGAGCGGCTCCCCCAGGTCGAGAGGGTGAGAAGGGGGACAGGAGCGTCGGCCGAGGTAGGGGAGGAAGCGTGGTGCGCGTACGGCGTCGTAAAGGTGTCGCAGCAGTGATGGATCCCCCTCGACCCCCGCCACGAACACGGCGTCGGAGAGGTAGAACCGCTCGGACAGCGGCATGGACTTGCCCGTGTCGGCGTGGTGCGCGGTGTGGAAGTCCCGTAGCCGGGAGCCGGGTTGGTCGATCCGTACGCCGAACCGCAGCGCGGCCAGGTCGGTGAGGTCCGCACCGCGCGGGCGGCCCTCGGCGGAGGCGAGCAGGCCGAGCACGCCGCTCTTGGTGGGCGCGTTCTCGGTGCCCCGGCGGGCGAAGCGGGCCGACGAACCCCAGGACTGCAAGGGACCGGCGAGCCGCAGCAGCAGCACCGCCGTACCGGCCGGGCGACTCGTCATGCCCCGGACCCCAGCCGCTGCGCCACCGCCGCACGCACTTCCTCCAGCAGGGTTTTCAAGGAGACGGGCCTGCCCAGCGGGGCGAGTGCCTCGGTCTCGTTGCCGACGCGGAAGACCCAACTGTGGTCGTGTGCCGTCTCGATGCCGTACTGCTTCTCGAAGTTCGGTACGTACTCGGCGAGTTGCTGGCAGCTCTGCCGGAGGTACCCGCCCTTCGCGCCCTGCGGCACGGGTTCCTCGAAGGCGCTGACGAAGCTGACCGGCCGCCGGTCGCGCAGCTTCACGATCACGGCGGAGGGGAGGGTGTGGTTGCCGAAGGTGTTGATCTTCCCGGTCGGCAGGGAGGTGATGAACGCCTCCAGGAACGCGGTGACCGCCTTCTCCGCCGGGGTGCTCGGAGGTTCGTCCGCCTGGAGGCCGAGACCGAGGTTGTGGTGCAGGTCGTCGACGTCCACGGCCGCGTAGCGGTAGAGGGTCGCGGAGTTGAAGTCGACGGTGCCGATCATTCCGGCGCCGGGTTCGTGATCCTTGCTGAGGTCGTCCACCGCCGTGTAGTAGTCCGACTCGATGTCCGACTTGTGCACGCTGATGGCGTGGGCCACCTGCGTTGCGGCCTCCACGTTGAGGTCGGAGGAGTCGGCGACCATCCGCCCGAAGAGCGCGATGTCCACCGAGTGCCGGGCGTCCACGGCGTTCTTCGCCTCGGCCTTGTTCTTCTTCAGCCAGTCCGTGAGCAGCTTGACGTCCCCCTCCGGGCCGCCGTGCTCGATCGCGAGGTCGGCGAGGGCGTCCAACTGGCGCCTGCTCAGGAACATCAGGTACGAGGAGACGGGCGTCGTGTTCGCGTCCTCGCCATCCTTCGCCTTCCGCTTCGCAGGCTCGATCTTGGAACCGGTCGCCGTCTTCAGCATCTCGACGGCCAAGGGGACGGCTACGGACTCAAGCAACTTGCTCTTGGCGGTGATACGGTCCGCCAGCTCCTCGGCGAGCTTCTTGGAACGCACACCGAGTTCTCCGGGCGGCAGTAGTTCCTCAAATGCCTTCCGGGTCGCGCGCTTCCACGCCTGGCTGGACACCCGCGCCCGCCGGACCCCGCCGTAGTACGCCGACTTCGGCGTTCCCGTGTCGTCGCGGTTGAGGTTGCTGGGCGGGACCACCTGGAGGATGTGGACGTCGAGGATCGTGCGGGTCACCGGAATTCCGTTTCTTCTCGGTCGGCTGGGGGTCATTCGCCCGCGTCGTCGGTCACGAAGTCGACGTCAGGGGAGGGCGGTTGCTGGGCTTCCTCGTCGTCATCGGCGGCGGCCGTCCGGTACACGCGGTGGAACTCGCGGCCCCAGGCGCGGCGGACGTCGGCCTGCCGCTCGCCGTCCTGCCAGCGGTCGAGTTCGTCGGCCAGCCGTCCGTAGTCCAGCGGGATGCGGGATTCGCGCAGCAGCAGCACGATCTCCCGCAGGCGGCGGCCCAGGACGTCGATGTCGGAGGAGGTCCCCAGGCGTACGAAGCGTTTACGCAGGGCGGAGTTGGCGTTCTCCACGGCATCCTGAACGTCGTCCGTCGCGGGGGCCTCCGTGCCCTTCTCCTGGGCGAGCCGCCGTACCGCACGGCCCAGGGACCAGCCGCGGACGTGCATCGCCTCGTCGCGCACCGACTGCTGGTGAAGCGCCCACAGGGTCACGGCCAGGTGCACCGCCCGGTCCTCGCGCTCCTCCTGCATCTCGCGCTCGTGGCGCTTTCGCGAGACGAACCAGTGCGCGGTGTCGTCGCTCTCCTCCCGCTTTTCCGCGCGGAGTTCGGTGAGGACTTCCAGGTCGTCGAGTCCCCAGCTGGTCGGGGAGGCGTGGGGTTCGCGGCCTGCTTCCCGCCGCAGCCTTGCCACGGCTGCCACGGCTGCCGCGTTGTTCTCGCGGTAGCCGTATTGCAACCACTCCACGGTCTTCCGGGCGGCCTTTTCGGTGAGGGAAAGGAGCTCGTCCTTGGCTTTGGCCGTCCTGGTTGTCGTGCTCATGAATCGCTCTCCGTGCGTTCGGAGGAAAGGGGGCCCAGGACCTTGTGGAGGCGCAGGCGGAAGAACTGATCGGCGCGGCTGGCATCCAACAGCCGGATACCGAGGCCGGGTACGTCGGTGAGGCGGCCCTCGTCGGCGGCGGGGCCGGCGGAGTCGAGGAGTTGCCGGCCGAGGCGCAGCAGGTGGCGGTGGACGGTGGTCTTCCACTCCCGGCGTGCCGTCTCCAGGTCGGGGAAGGCGAGCAGATTCTTCAGCCAGGCCCGGTACGGCCCGTCCAGGGTGCCGAAACCCAGGTCGCGGGCGCTTGCTTGGGGAGTCGCCGGGTCGGTGCCCGCGGCACGGGCCAGGTTTGCCGCGAGATGCCCCAGGGCGACCACGGCCAGCTCCGCGTCGCTCACGGCGTCGACCGCAGCCGCGCCGTAGAACCGGTTCGTCTCGTGCAGGGTGACCACGGGCAGCACCACGGAGTCGTCCGTGATCTCGTCCACCACCGACTGCTGCGTCCCGTACACCGCGCCCACCAGTCGCAGCCGCACCAGCGTGCCCGCCGGGATCTCGCTCGCGGTGATCACCTTCGTGAACCAGCGGGCCACTCCAGCGCGCAGGACGCGGTCGGGTTCACCGCGCCGGCCGTCGTCGGCAGCCTGACGGCGCGCCGGAAGCAGTGCCTCCAGACCACGCCAGGCCGCCCGGCTCGGGTCGTGCCGCAACGGCGTGTAGACCGGCGTACGGCCCTGCTTCTTCTCCTGGATCACGCTGCGCCGCCAGCTCGACATCGGCTCGCACGTCCACGGCGCCGCGAGCGTGAGGGGGTCGCCGTAGCCGAGGACCACTCCGGTTACGGCGCCGGCCTCTGCGTGCAGACGGATGCGGCGGGACTGCCACGTGTAGAGGTCCCGCAGGCCGGTGGGAGCGGCATGCTCGCGTTCGCCGGGGCCCAAGGGCTCCGGCCGCTGCCAGACCGGCAGATCCTTCACCGTCCGGTCGTTGAAACCGGATTCCGGCTCCTCCAGGGCGATCAGGTTGAGCAGCAGCGTCTCCCGGAAGGTGGCGCCCTCGGCGAAGACCCCGCCGAGGTGGCCCAGCGAACCGACTCCGAGCGGGTAGACCTTGCCCGCCTTGGCCCTGTCGTCGCCGGCCATCGCGGACTTGATACCGGACGTGTCGAAGGCGTGCGCGTGCACCAGCCAGCGGGCCGCCTCCGCGTACGACAATGTCTCGATACCCGGACGGCGCATGGTGAAAAACGCCTCGCCCACCGGGACGTCCGCGACGATCCGGCTGAGCGGCGCGACCTCGTGCTTCGCCGTGTGCAGACCGGCGACCTGGTAGAAGGGGCGCTTGCCGTCGAACAGGTCGAAGAGGTCCTGGTGTTGGGCGAGATAGTCCGTGACGGCCGCGAACGGGTCCGCCGACAGCCACAGGTCTTCCCAGTCCTCGATCTCCGCCGGACCGTCCAGCGCGTCGTACAGGACGGCGAGCAGGAGCCTCAGCAGGGCGATCTCCTGCGTCGGGACATCACCCACCAAGCGGCGTACGGAATCGGCCTGTTGGAAGAGTTCGAGGAGCGAGAGCTGCGCGGTCGTGCCGTCCGTGCGCTGAACCGGCAGCCATGGCTCGACGGCCAGGTTGAAGGAGAGCGGCCCCGGCGGCGCGGGTGGTTCCTCGCTCACCGTGACCCTCTCGGGTTCCTGGCTAAGCCGTCGGTCGTCCGGCACTTGCTCGTCGTCCCCACCCTCTTCCTCCGTTTCTGTTTGTCCGTCCGCGGCAATCGCGTCAGCGGACGTCACCCGCAGGCCGTCCGTGCGGCTGTAGGTGAGAACGAAGCCTGCCAGAGAGGTCTGACAATCCGGGTCCAGAACGAGAATCAACTCCCCTGCCAGCCAAGGGCATTCCTTGACCTGCCAGGCGGGGACCAGGAAACGCTCAAGCTCTGCAATGGTTCGGTCGATTATGTACGGCTTGCTGAAACGGCCCGGCAGCGTGAGCGCACTGGCCGCAACTGCCTTGCAGGCACGCGGACTCGGCATGAAGTCTTCCGGCAGCTCCAGACCGCCCCGTTTCCCGTCCCTGTCATCGGACAGCCACGGTACGGTCGTCAGCCTTCCGTCGGCCTGCCGCTGCACGACCAGGACCTCCAACGTCTCGTCGCTGTCCCGGACTTGGGCACGGCCCTTAGGGCTGTCGTCCGCGTCGCCAGCCGAGGCCGCCAGCCACCCGTACACGGGGCGGCCAGGTCGTCGCGCCGAGTCCAGCAGAAAGGCGCCGGCCTTCTCCCTCTTCTCGACCAGCAACTCCTGGTGAGAGAGGTAGGCATCCTCTAGTCGCTGCTGCTCCTCAGGCGAGGGATCACCATAGGCGGCCTGCACCAACGGGCTGATGTCGGTGGGTAGTTCGAGTGACTGGCCGTCGAGGAACGGGCCGAGCACGGCAAGCGAACGCAACAGGATGAACTCGGTGCGGTAGACGGCGATCGTCCCCGCCACCGGCTGCGGGGGAGCGGCTTCCCAGTCCACGCCGGTGATCAGGCAGTGCGCCTGAGCCAGACGGGTCGGCCGGTTGCGGATATGCCGGTGCAGGCGGCCCATTCGCTGCAACACCAGGTCCACCGGCGCCAGATCGGTGACCAGCAGATCGAAGTCCACGTCGAGGGACTGTTCCGCGACCTGGCTGGCAACCACGACATGCCGGTACGGCCGTTGACCGCCGTCCGGGCCGAAACGTCGCAGCAGGTCGGCGTCGTTGGCCGCTCGGTCTGCCGCGAGGAAACGGGAATGGGCTACGGTGACCGCCTCGTCCCCCAGCCGCGCCCGCAACACGGCGGCGGTCTCCAGGACCCGGTCCACCGTGTTCCGTACAACCAACACGCAGCCGCCGTCGGAGAGTTCACGTTCCAGACGGTCCGCCAACGAGGCCAGGTCGTCGTCCGTGCGTTCCACGACGACGGTAGTTTTCCTCCCGGAGGCCGCCGGGGGACGCGCGGTCAGTACCGGGTGGCCCGGGGAAGCTGCGGTGACCAACGGGTAAGCATCGGGAGCCGTTTCCACGCCGCTGCTGTCCGGGGAACCGGTGTACGCGGCCACCAGCGCACGCCTGCGATCCGACGGCAGCGTCGCCGAGAGCACGACGACCGGTACCCGGTAAGCCGCCAGCCACTCCAGAACCCGGTCCAGATAGCGGCCCATGTAGGCGTCGTACGCGTGTGCTTCGTCGATCACCACCACCTTGCCCGCCACCGCCAGATGCCGCAGCACCAGATGACGGCTCTTCAGCCCGGCAAACAGCACCTGGTCGATGGTTCCCACCGCGAATGAGGCCAGCAGCTGCTTCTTACGGCCCCGCAGCCACTGATGAGCGTGAAACCCGGCAGGCTTCGCGTGCCGGGACCGGGAGTCGAGTTCCTCCCTCTCCTGGTCGTTCGGGTCGACCGCGACGATCATCCGCCGTCCTTGGCGCAGAAGGCCCGCCCACACATCGTTGAGAGCAGCCTTCGCATGGGCTAGCACGACGGAATGCCCGGCCCTGCCGATGTCTGGGAGGTTCTCCAGCCACTCCAGCAGACGGGGGAACATCGCGTCCCCCGTCGCACGCGTCGGCAACGCCACCAGCACTCCGCCCGCACCCGACCGCGCCGCCAGGATCTCCACCGTCGCGAGCGCCGCCTCCGTCTTCCCCTCACCCATCGGCGCCTCGATCACCAGCATCCCCGGCGCGGGCATCTCCCTGGCCATCCGGACGGCCTCTGTCTGAACCGGCCGAACGGCCATGTCCTTCAACCGGTCAAACCGCAGCCCGAACAACTCATCGGCTGGCTGACTGGGTTCCTCCGGCGCCCACGGCGGAAGAAGATCCAACCCCGCCCAGGCGGCAGCAAGCCGACGCCGCTCACTCACCGGCCCCACCGGCGTCCACGTCTCAGGGTCGTAGGGAAACAGCTCAGGTGAACTCGCGATCCAGTCCGCGAGGATCACCACAGCCGTCAGCACCACCTGCGCGGGCTGCGACAGCCGTACCTCTCCCCACTCCGGCAACCGGTTCGTCACGTCCGCCGCGACCGCACACGCGTCCATCAACTCGAACTGGGCTCGCCGCCACACCTCCTCACTCGGTCCGGGGTGCCGGATCAGATGAGGACGGAGCTGGAGGTCGTGGATCTGCTCATGATCGGGAAACGTGCCGTGGTGGCCTCCGATCACCACCGCGAACTGCCCCGACACCCGTCCGCGCAGGCCGAAGCGTTCGGCCATCCACTCCTGGAGCAGCAACTGCCCAGCCAGACCATGAGGCGCTATCCCGCGATCCAGCCCGAAATCCTTGGCGAGCGGCATTTCAAGTCCGGAGTCACGCATCGAGCCGGCCAAAGAATCGACTTGGCAGGCGAAAGCGGGGGTGGATTTCCCCACGTCATGAACACTGGCCAGGAATCGGACGAGCCTACGAGCGTCGTCCTCTCCGTCCGGGAACTCCTCTGTCACCAATTCCTTGATCGAACGGGGCAGCCATTCCGACCATAGACGACTACTTACCGCGCCAGAATCGGACATGTGGCGCCAAAGAGGTAGCCAGCTGACCGACTTGATGTCGGACTTTGCCCAAACCGACCGGGCGGCAGCGGACAAACCCTCCCAAGGGAACAGGACATCCGAAGAGTCTGCATTCGTAGCTGCTTCAGGCATGGCTCCCATTTCCTGTACGCCGGGGTGGAGGTCCCCCTCGGATGAGAAGGGGACCTCCGAGACGGGAAAGGGGCGACCGGTTCGACCGCGGCTGAACGGCCGCCCCAAGGGTGACTGGATTCAGGCGAGGTGCCGCTTCAACGTCTTCGAGCGGAGCGACAGGACCACGATGATCACGACAGTCACCCAGACCCACGGGGCGTGCGGGGACGGGGTTGTGGGGCAGGCGGCGATCACGGCTGCACCTAGACCGGCTGTGACGGATAACGGGGCCGGGCTGGATGGTTCGGCTGCTGCTTCGTTCGAGCTCATCAGTAAACTTCCCTTGTCTCGATTGCGATCAATCGGGCGGGCCGGACCTGTGCTGATCCTTTGGCGGGCATGCACAGGCCGGCCCATCTTTGCGTTGAGCCCCGGCTTGCCGGGGCGCGTGAGGGGTACGCTACCCGCGCCAGAGTGATGACGGGAACGTTTCCCAGAAAGCACTGTTGCAAGAGAAGTTCCCCAGTTGAGTTTGGTCTGGTGAAGCGTGACGGGACTGGGATCTCTCCAACCCCGCGTATGCGGGGACCACGTTGACAGAGAAGTTCCCCAGGGGGCACCCCCGCGTGCGCGGGGACCAGAAGGTCGCGGTGCAGAGCCGTGAGGCGGTGCCTGGAACACCCCCGCATGTGCGGGGACCACAGTACGCCGACTCTGGAGCCGGCTGCTGAAGAGAAACATCCCCGCGTGCGCGGGGACAGCTACGGCGATGAGTACACCGCCATGGTCAACACGGGACCACCCCCTCGCCGGCACGGGGACCACAGGGTCTTCGCGTTGAGTGCGAAGTAACCGCCGGGAACACCTCCGCGTGCGCGGGGACCACTCGGCAGCCGCCCGGCTTGGCGTGACCAGCGGGGGAACACCCCCGCGTGGGTGGGGACCACGAATCGCGGGGAACCGACTTCGGCTCGACCCCGGGAACACCTCCGCGTGCGTGGGGACCACCCGTCGGCCGTTCGCGGAGCGCCACCGTCGAGAGGAACACCCCCGCGTGCGTGGGGACCACCAGTGCGTGAGCTGGGGCTTTATCGGGGCGGTAGGTCGTTTTTCGCTACTTCTAAAGAAATGGGCATTATGGTCAATTGGTTTAAATCTGCTAAAATGAGGTCATGGAGTGCTCGTGTCAGTTGTGTGGCATCGTGCATCGCGTTTCAGTGCGGTTGTTGATCAAGGGTGTATTGGTGCATTGATCTTCTGGCGTCAGGCTATCGATCGTATCGATTGCCGCTGACTGCCAGGGGCCATCTCGCGCGCGGCGGGATGAGTGGCTGTTGCTGGTGTCGGGGCTCACTGGCGGGACTTTCTGAACTGTCTACCCGGCCTGCGTGGACGGGGTTTCTGCCCGCCCGCTGGAGTCAGGGCTGCTCTTGTTCTGAACTGCGGAAACGCGGTTTCAGGGGACATTTTTCGTGAACGGTCTCGTGGAGGTCGGAACCTGCGGCGCCGAGTGCACTATCGGCTTCTCTGGCGTGCTTCACCCTTTTCCGTAGTCCTCGACATAGGTGGCGATCAGTGAGAGAAGCGCGTCGGCGCGGTGCCGGTCCTCTTGCTGGGTGCGTAGGGTCTTGTCGGCGGCCAGGAGGCGGGCCAGGGCGGCTGGTTCGCCGTCCACCAGGTCGTCGACCACTGGCGTGACGATCAGGTCGAGGCATTCGGTGAGCAGCCGGCGCGTGGTGTCGGACGGTGGGGTGGGATCGGGGTCGGTGAAGCCGGTGGTCAGGTAGCGCGCGGGGTCGGTGAGGCTCCAGCCGACGGCGGTGCCGTGCTGGACGAGGAGCGCTACATCGGGGGCGATGCCGATACGGGCCTCCAACGGCTCGTCGAGGACGTCCAGGTCGCGCAGGCAGGTCAGCACAGCATCACCAGGAGCGCGGCACAGCACCGTGCACATCTCATGCCGGAAGTCTCTGACCTCGTCCGCGCGCAGTCCGCCCGGGCGTACTTCGGGAGTGACGGGAAGGCGGGCCGAGTCCTCCGCCGAGGCGGACTCCTCCGGAATCCGGAGTTCGATCCCGGCCAGCCGTCGGTCGTTCGGGGTGAAGCGGAAGACGTCGGGGAGGTCCCACAGCAGGTCCTGGCTGCCGAACGTGTCCGCGAGGAACTTCTCCCGTTCCACCCGGTCCCCATAGGGGGAGACGATCAGGGAAGTACCGAGGAGACGGGGAACGAGGTCGAGTGGTTCGCCCGTCACCGTCGCGGACCAGCCGCCGTCGAACTTCAGTTTCGTCGTCATCACTGCCTCATCTGATCTGTACCGCCGGAGGCTGGAAGCGGCCGTTCTTGGCGGGAACCCTGCCGTTCACGATGTCCTCGTGCGTCACCGGTGCACCGGTGTCCGTGATGTTCCCGCCGAGCGCTTCGACTCCGGATTCACCCTTGATTCCTGACGGCCCGTACGCCGTGATGGCCTGGCCTTGGACGTTGCCAGGACCTTCGGTCACCACGATGTCGTCACCCTGTCTGAAGGTGAGTGTTCCGGACGTGCCTGTCGAGCGGTACACGGCGTCAGGGTTTTTGAGGATCTCGACGACCCGTTCATCGCTGAAGGCGTGCCGGGTGTCCCCGTGGTAGTCATGGCGCTTCCTGAACCCGCCCTCCTGCGCTTTTTCGACGACGTCGTCCACGATCTTGTTGATCCGCTTCTGAGCCCGTTCCTCCTTCGTGTACTTGGGCATGAGCCCGAGTGGGTCGCATGCGCTGTGTGGGTTGTCGACGTAGGAGAGGGGGTTGGGGGCGGGGGCGAGGCCGAGGGGGTCGGGGGAGGTGTAGCGGGCGGTTTCGGGGTCGTAGTGGCGGAAGTGGTTGTAGTGGAGGCCGGTTTCGGGGTCGTAGTACTGGCCGGGGAAGCGGAGGGGGGTGTAGGTGCTGCTGTTGCGGGACCAGGCTGTGGTGCCCCAGAGGGTGGTGCGGGTGTGCCAGGCGATGGTGCCGGTCTCGTCGATGAGTTCGGTGGGGGTGCCGATGAGGTCGGTGGTGATGGCGAAGAAGCGGCGGTCGATCTCGTCCTGGCGGTCGTCGGCCGTGAGGATGCGTTCGGTCTGGGCCAGGGGGACGACGTCGTGGTGGTCCCAGGTGAGGGCGATCGTGTTCGGGGTGTCGGGCTGGTGGCTGGTCTGTTCGCAGAGGGTGAGGCCGTCCCAGGTGAAGCGGGTCTCCTCCGCCACGTGTTCGCCGTCGGCCGTCAGGCGTTGTTTCGCGGTGCGGCGGCCGAGGGGGTCGTAGTGGTATCTCCAGTGGGTTCCGTCGGGGGTGGTGACGGAGGTGAGGCGGTTTTCCGTGTCCCACTGGTAGCGCCAGGTGTCGGGCTTGCGGGAGAGGCGGGTCTTCTGGCGCAGGGTGATCCGGCCGAGGGCGTCGTGTTCGAGACGGACGTCTCCGGCGCGGGTGAGGGTGGTGCCGGTGTAGGTGCGGGGGCCGGTGGCTTCGCCGCCGGGGTGGTGCGGGGGCCAGGAGGCGGAGGTCTGGTTGCCGGCGTCGTCGTAGGCGTACCGCTCCGTCCAGTTCCGGGCGTGGACGGCGGTGACGCGGCCCACCGGATCGAGGTCGAAGGTGCGGGTGCCCGACAACTGGTCGGTGATCGAGGTCAGATGGCCGTCGGCGCGGTAGGTGTAGGCGCGGTGGTTGACGGTTCGGGCTCCGGCGGTGACGTGGTGTCCGGTGAGCCGTCCGGCTTCGTCCCGGGCGGAGGCCATGGTGATCGTGTCGTCGAAGACGCGGGTGAGTTCGCGGCCGGCGGTGTCGTGGGTGAAGTCGATCCGGTGGTTGCCGGTGGTGAGGCGCTGGGGGCGTCCGTCGGTGCCGTAGGTGTAGGAGGTGACGTGGCCGGTGGGGGTGGTGCGGCGGGTTCGGCGGCCCAGGGCGTCGTAGGCGTAGGAGACGGGACGGCCGTCCACCAGTTCGGTCTTGACGTTCCCTCGGCGGTCGTACTGGTAGCGGAGTTCGCTGTCCGGTCCTGCGGCCTCCAGCAGGCGTCCTGCTCTGTCGTGGACGTAGGCCGTCGTCCGGCCGTCGGCGTTCTTGCGGACGACCTGGCCGAGTGCGTCGCGTTCGAAGGAGACGGTCCCGCCGAGCGCGTCGGTGCGGGCGGTGAGCTGGCCTGCGGCGTCCGTGCGGTAGGTGAGGGTGCGGCCGTCGAAGTCGGTCTCGGAGACGACGTTGCCGGCGGCGTCGTACGTGTAGGTCCAGGCCAGTCCCTGGGGGTCGGTGACGCGGGTGAGGCGGAGTTCGGCGTCGTGCTCGAACTCGTAGCGGGCGCCGTCGGGTCGGGTACGGGCGGACGGCAGGTCGAAGTGGGTGTACTCGAAGCGGGAGACGCCGCCGGACGGGTCGGTGTGGGTGAGGCAGTTGCCCTCGCCGTCGTAGGTCCATGACTCGGTGGCGCCGTCGGGGCCGGTGCGCCGGGCGAGGTGGCCGTCCGGGTGCCACTCGAAGCGGGTGACACCGCCGGTCGGGTCGGTGATGCGGACCGGTCGGCCGAGGGCGTCGCGTTCCGTTCGGGTGACGGCGCCGCCGGGACCGGTCACCTCCACGGGGAGTCCTGCCGCGTCGCACACCACGTGGGTGGTGGCCCCGAGGGCGTCGGTGAGCGAGGTGAGCCGGCCGGCGTGGTCGTAGGTGTAGTGGGTGGTGGAACCGGCCTGGTCGGTGACCGCTGTGCGGTTGCCGTGTTCGTCGTAGGCGTGGACGACGCGGGTGCCGTCCGGGGCGATGACCTCCACCGGCAGGCCGAACGGGCCGCGCACGGTGCGCAGTTCGCTTCCGTCGGGGCGGGTGGCCGAGACGGCCCTGCCGTCCTCGTCGTAGGAGAAGGCGGTGGTGTGGCCCAGAGGGTCGGTGCGGGTGCGGAGGTTGCCGCGCGGGTCGTGGGTGAAGCGGGTGGTGTGGCCGAGGGGGTCGGTGGTGGACAGGAGGCGGCAGCCGGGGCCGAAGACGTGGCGGGTCGTGTGACCTGCGGCGGTGGTGAGGGTGGTGGTGCGGTGGCCCGTCTCGGGGTGGGGGTCGGTGTACGTCAGGGTGATCTGTACGTGACCTGCCTCGCCGCCCTCGGTGACGACGCGGTCGTGGTCGTCGTAGAGGTAGTCGTAGCGGCTTCCGTTGGAGTCGGTCCAGGCGATGACGCGGCGGCGGTCGTCGTAGAGGAAGGCGGTGGTGGCGCCGGAGGGTTTGGTGACGGTGGTGAGGTTGCCGTCCTGGTAGCCGTAGCTCATCAGGGGCAGGTCCTCGCCTGCCCTGGCCAGGGACAGGGCGGTGACCAGGCCGTCGGTGGTGGTCAGGTTCAGCCGGTGGCCCGCCGAGTGGACGAGGGCCAGGGGCAGGCCGTTCTCGGTGCGCTCGACGGTGATCGTGTGGCCGCCCCGTTCGGTGACGGCGGACAGCCAGGCGGTGCCGTCGCCTCCGGGTTCGCTGCCGGGTGGGGCGGTGAAGTGGAAGGTCAGGCCGCTGTCGGGGGCGGTGAGCGTGTAGTCCCCGTCGGGGTCGCGGGCCAGCAGGGTGCGGGACCTGCCCGTGTCCGGGGTGGTGGGGGCGCCGGGGGCCGGGTGCGGGTAGGCGATCAGGAGGCCGTCGGCGGTGATGTGGACGACTCCGACGGCGTCGATCTCCAGGCGCTCGTCGACGGTGGAGGTCCAGGCGGGGCCGAGGAAGCGGCCGGCCGTGCAGCCGGACTCGGTGCGGCGGGTGAAGGCCAGCGGGAGGATGCCGGGGAGTTCGACGTCGGTCTGCGGCAGGTACATGCGGCCCGTGGCCAGGTCCACCGGGTCGGTGCCCTCCGCGTGGCGCTCGGCGTCGGGCCGGGTGTGGGTGCCCTCGGGGGTGTCGTCGAGGAGCCGGCGTGCCTTCGCGAGGTCGGACGCCTCCTCGGCGATGCGTACGCCCTTCACCGCCGCGCCGCCTCCGCCGGTGGCCAGCGTCAGCGCGACGTCGGGCAGCAGGCGGCCGAACCCCTCCGTGGGGTCCTTCATGAAGTCGCCGATCATCTGCCTGCCCGTGCCCACGGGGTCGTTGGCGGCGACCAGCAGCCCTGCGGCCAGGCTGTTGAGGGACGTGGCGTACTCGGCCGGGTGGGTCAGGTTGTACGGGTCCATGGGGTTGACCGAGCGGGCGAAGTTCAGGATGCCGGCCGTGCCCTTGATCAGGCCGCCGGCCACGTGGTCGCCCATGATCTGCCACTCGTCGAGACCGTCGGTCACCTGCTCCGCGTACGACGGCTTCTGAGGGGCCGTGTCGCGGGCGGCGCGGATCGCCGTGCGGGTGGTCTCCGCCGCCGCGTTGCGCTGCCTGCGGGCCTCGGCGAGGAGGTCCTGGGCGTCCTGCATCAGCTTCTTGCCGGGGTCGTCGAACGCCGCCGACGGCTTGGCGGGGAGCGAGGCGGGGTCGCGTCTGTCGGCGGGCTGGGCGTTGTAGCGGTCGACGGCACGGTTGTAGTCGTCGACCTTCCTGCGGTGGCCGTCGGCTGCGTCGGCGGAGGCTTTCGTGCCCTCCTTCCACTTGTCGATCGCCGTCTGCGCCTGACCCTGCGCCCAGGTGACGGTGGCCGCGAACGCGTCCAGCGCGCCGAGGGCCTTCGCACAGGCGTCGGCGGCGGTGTACCACTTGGGCGGCTGGGTGCTCACCGCGGTGCGCAGCGCGTCGGCGGCCTCGCCCTTGAGGCGGGAGGAGTCGAGGCCTTTCAGGCCGTCGCCGGTGGTGTCGAAGGCCGTCTGGAAGGCCCGGAGTTTCGCGGCGGTGGCGTCGAGTTTGCCGGGGCTGCCGTAGATCAGCCTGGTCTTGTCCTCGGTCTGCCCGAGGTCCAGCTCGTCGACCTCGGCGCCCATCCGGTTGGCGACCGAACGGGACTGCTCGCGCACCCAGTCCGCGCCCGACTCCCAGCCGGCGTCGTCCAGCCGGTCGGCGGTCCAGTTGCCCGCGTCCTCGACCCGGTTGCCGACCCACTCGACGCCGCCCTCGACCGCGTCCTCGACCGAGTCGGGCGTGAGGTCGCTGATGAAGTCACCGATACCCACGCTCAGTTACCCCCGGACTCACCCTGTGGCGCCTGCTGTTTCTGCTGGGCGCGTTCCTGCGGGGACGGTCCGAAGGTGTCGTCCAGAGCCTGGTTCCACTCGCCGTCGGAAATACCGAGCGCGTCCTTGAGGACCTCCGACCGCTGGCCGCCCTGGCCCTCGGTGAGCAGCGTGCGGCCCGTGTCCTTCCAGGTCTGCCCCATCTCCTGGCCGGCCTTGTCGAACGACTCGGCGCTCCAGTCCGGGTTCAGGTAGTCCGGCGTGAACACGTCGCCCCAGTTCTGCCGGGCGATCTCCTCCTCGCTGGCGTGCGGATTACCGCCCATCAGGGCGCTGGCGCCGACCTTCAGCGAGCCCGCCACGTACTGGTCGTTCTCCCACTGGGTACCCGCCGCAAGTCCCAGACGGTTCGCGAGCGCGCTGGCGTCGCCCACCAGGGCCCGTACACCCCACTCCCAGCGCTCGCAGAAGTCCTCGAAGTCCACCGAGAGGCCGTGGTGTCCGGCCTCCATCCCCGTCATCGACAGCTCCGAGAAGCCCTTGCCCAGCACCGAACCGGTGGGGCCGCCCAGATCACCGAGCGCGTCGATCGTCGCGCCCACACCCTGCGTGAACCTCGCGACGGCTTCCCTGCCGAGCTGGACGTCCATCCCGTCACCACTCACGGCCGCGCCCCCTCCTGCGCCCCGCCGCCGTCGACGGCGACGCCGTCGGGGACGATGCCGGCGACCGGCGGGAAGAACATCGACCCGTCCTCGGTGGCGATGTCCACAGCCAGACCGGCGGGTTCGTCCAGGGACGGCACGATCTCGTCGACGATGCGCGCGCCCAGCAACGCCGCGTACTCCATGGGCTGATCGCCGGAGCCGTGGTGCAGGGCGAAGCGGGCCAGCGCGGGCTCGTCCGTGAAACCGCAGATCCACCGCACACCGCCCGACCACGCCGACCAGAAGCCGCCGGCGGACGTCGGCACCAGGAGAACCGAGCGCCGCATCTCACCGACCAGGGCACGAGGGTCACCGACACCCCTTCTCCGCTCGGCAATCCGCTCGGCGAGCGCTGACCTTGCCTGCTCCACGGCCCTTTCCCCCTCAGCGACGACTGACGACACCGTAGATCAGGACGCTTGGCTCGACAGGGGCGGTTCTCGTGAAGGTTTTCGGGACCGGCGAGCCTCAAGGCACGGAAACCGCCTGCTGACCCCCGGTCCTTGCGGGCGGGACGCATCGGACCGGGTGTCCAGAAAGGGGTGGATGAGTACGTCGGCTGTCGACGGTCCTGTGCGCGGGGACCCTACCCACCTCGCGTTCGTCAACGGCCGCGCCTGGGAACATCCCCGCGTGGGCGGGGACCACGGTGTCCATGCCCTCCCACACGGTGTCCCTCAGGGAACACCCCCGCCTGCGCGGGGACCACCCCCACCCGGCACGGAAGACGTCGAGGTGAATGGGAACACCCCCGCGTGCGCGGGGACCACCGTAGGAGGGTGAGGGCATCTCACTCGCTCCAGGGAACACCCCCGCGTGCGCGGGGACCACTTCGCTTCGACGTCGTGGCACGCGTCGTCCAGGGGAACACCCCCGCGTGCGCGGGGACCACCGCCGTTCCCGCTCCTGCGGAGTCCGCGCTCCGGGAACACCCCCGCGTGCGCGGGGACCACACCTCTACGAGGTGCTCCAACATCGTGGTGACGGGAACACCCCCGCGTGCGCGGGGACCACCGCCGTTCCCGCTCCTGCGGAGTCCGCGCTCCGGGAACACCCCCGCGTGCGCGGGGACCACACCTCTACGAGGTGCTCCAACATCGTGGTGACGGGAACACCCCCGCGTGCGCGGGGACCACCACGGCATCCTCGCCTGCCAGACCGGCGTGCCGGGAACACCCCCGCGTGCGCGGGGACCACTCCTCCCAGGCGCGCAGGACCCGGGGGGTGCTGGGAACACCCCCGCGTGCGCGGGGACCACTCCTCCCAGGCGCGCAGGACCCGGGGGGTGCTGGGAACACCCCCGCGTGCGCGGGGACCACCTCGGTCGAGGGTGTCCTGGTCGTAGCGGCCGGGGAACACCCCCGCGTGCGCGGGGACCACTCTCCGCTACCAGCGTCATCGACATGTAGCTGGGGAACACCCCCGCGTGCGCGGGGACCACCTGCTGCTCACGGATCGCTTCCCAGCAGGCGCGGGAACACCCCCGCGTGCGCGGGGACCACGCCCGGGACGCATTCAGCAGATCGGCTACGAGGGGAACACCCCCGCGTGCGCGGGGACCACCAGTGTGTCTCGTAGGTGCTGGCGCACCGCCCGGGAACACCCCCGCGTGCGCGGGGACCACGCACGCCTCGTGGATCGGGGGCGAGGTCGTCAGGGAACACCCCCGCGTGCGCGGGGACCACTTATTGCCGCCGGGCGGGATGCCGTACTTGTCGGGAACACCCCCGCGTGCGCGGGGACCACGTGGGGGTTTGGGGTGAGCTTCGGCATGGCTGGGGAACACCCCCGCGTGCGCGGGGACCACGTACCCATCAGCGCCTGCAACAGCAGACCCATGGGAACACCCCCGCGTGCGCGGGGACCACGAGGTGCCGACTCCGCAGCAGATGTTCGAGCGGGGAACACCCCCGCGTGCGCGGGGACCACTACTTCTGGAGGGAGTCGGCGTCCTGCGACTGGGGAACACCCCCGCGTGCGCGGGGACCACAGGGGCGGCCATCCGATCTGGTCCCCGCGGCCGGGAACACCCCCGCGTGCGCGGGGACCACGCCGTGGTCTACGCCTACCAGAACTTCGGCTGGGGAACACCCCCGCGTGCGCGGGGACCACTCCTTCGCCTTGTCGGAGAGGGACTTGTACTCGGGAACACCCCCGCGTGCGCGGGGACCACTTTCGACGTTTCCGGAAAGCGTTCCGGAGACCGGGAACACCCCCGCGTGCGCGGGGACCACGTACCGCATCAACGGCGGCCCCCTCCAGCTCGGGGAACACCCCCGCGTGCGCGGGGACCACGACTTGAGCTGGTTCGCCGCGCTGCGGTAGAGGGGAACACCCCCGCGTGCGCGGGGACCACCACCGCGCGCGTCACCGCCACGATCAAGTGGTCGGAACACCCCCGCGTGCGCGGGGACCACCAGTCCATCGGCTGGTCGTTGAAAATCGTCCGGTGGAACACCCCCGCGTGCGCGGGGACCACAGTGCGTGAGCTGCGGCTTTATCTGACCGGTGGGCTGTTTTTCGTTACTTCCAAAGAAATGGGCATTAAGGCCAATTTTGTGCAATCTGTCAAAATGGGGTCAAGGGGTGCTCGTGTCAGTTGCGCTGCATCGCACAGAGCGTTTCGGTGCGCTTCTTGATCAAGGGCGTATTGGTGCATCGAGCTTCTGGTGTCAGGCTATCGATCGTATCGATTGCCGTTGACTGCCAGGGGCTGTCCCGCGCGCAGCGGGATGTGTGGTTGCTGCCTGGCGCCGGGGCTTGCTGGTGGGACTCTCTGAACTGTCTCTCGAACTTGCACGGACGGGATCCCTGCTCACCCGTTGGCGTTAGGGCTGGCGGTTTGCTCGGGCGAAGTCCATAGCGCCCACAGTGTCCGTGACATCCATCGGCAAGGTGCTTGCGGGACCCTCAATTTCTGCTGGCAGGTTAACGTTTGAGGCGATTGAGTGTTGCCTGACGTGCGGCCCCCGTGATGAGTACTTAGCGAATGTGAACATGCGGAGAGATGTGCTTTGTTGGCTAAGTCGCAGGTCGGTGCCTTGCCGGTATCGGGTTAGACTCTCTGGGCTCCACGTTTCAGACCCTCTCTGACCTGCGGAAACGTGGGACGGAGGGGTCTTTTCTGTCTCATGTGGGCACACGGGCTCTGATCGGGGACGAAGAGCCTTTGCGCTGCTCCGAGAGTGCGATGAGGGTGTCCAGCACATGTGATCTCTTCCCGGGCGCCTGCTTATCGTCCCGCGCATGGCATACATCGAGGTTCGACAGCTCCCCGACGGAGAGGTCTCCCATGCCGTCCGCTGGCGCGCACGAGGGGCTCGGAGCGGCCGTAGGGAGTCGGAGGTCTTCACCGGTCCGGATACTGCCGAGCGGTTCATGGACCTGGTGAACGGGTTCGGGCAGCAGTGGCCGCCGGGGCGGATGCGGGAGCAGGGGTTCGTTGTTGATCTGCGGTCGCCGGAGGAGATGTTCGAGCCGTTCGCCATGAGGCAGATCGGGTTGTTCACCGGGATCCAGGGGGACATGTGGGCGAAGTATCGGCGGATGGTTGAGCAGAACGCGGTGCCGTGGTTACCGACGTTGCCAGGGCAACCGGTGCTGGAGTTCCGCGGTAACGGCCACCGCGTCTCGATGAACGGCGCCGAGATCAACCATCTGCCGCTCGAACTGGTCGACCTCCCGACCTGGGCCCGAGGCATGGGCCGAGTGCTGGCAAAGGGAACAGCGGGATGGCGGCTGTGGCCGGTCTTCACGAACGAAGATTGGACCTGGATCTGACGGAGTGCGCCCCGGACCGGCCCGGGTAGAGCAGAGTGAGGTCGCCCCCGAGTAAGCGCCATGTGCGATCTGCGCAGCTACAGGTCGGAGGGATGCCTCATCCGGTCGGCGTCCGGTTTCACGCCGCCGTGAAACCGACAACGCAACCCACTCTGTCTCAACGATGACGTCTCATCGCCCGAGAACGTTCAAGCTCGGCGCGGCTTCACCGGCGAGACTGCTCTGGAACTGGCATCGAATTCGTTCCGGAGGCAACCGGAAATCACCTGACGGTGTGCGGGGATGTCGCAAGGTCGTTAGCGTAGGCGATCGAGAGGCCGTTGGCAATAACCCAATCCAATCACTGATTCTTGATGCGGCTTGGCAGGCGAAATCAGGAATAAGTGGTAGTTGCGGGACCGTATAGTTCACCACACTCCCCCCGTAAGATGAATGGAGAGGGGGTGGATCAGGCGGAACCAAGAAGCCTCCTTGGTGTCATCGGGCGCATTTCGTGAGCGCGACGTTCATGCGAGCGGACAGAGACATTGCGTTGCTCATCGAGCCAGGCGTACACGTCGTGCATCGGATAGCGGACGGCGCCGCCGTCGAGCTTGATGTATGCAGGTCCCTTGCCGTCGTTTCGCCAGTTGCGCAGTGTCTTGTCTGACACTGCGAGCAGCTCGGCGAGCTGCGGAGGTGCCAACAACTGCCATATTTGCGTGTGGTCCGTCGTAAGCGTCGAGTCGCCCATTCCAAGACCCTCCAGAGGGTTTCTTCATATCCTTTTGAAGGAAATCGTTGAGTGACTTCCTTCTGGAACAACATAGTGTGTTGTGTCGGTGTGTGCGTGGCACAATCTCCGGACGAGGAAGTCTGATATCCCCGGGACGGTAGGGCTGTATTTGCTTTCCATCCTTCTCGATCCCAGATACGCCCCGCTGCATCCCTACTTGCCAGTAGTCGATGTGGTTGAAGTCACATGAACACAATGTCGGTCTTGCCTGTTAGGAAGTGCCAAGTACGTGCCAGGACATATAGAAGACCGCTGGGTCAGCAAACGAACCAAGAAGAAGACCAACCTCTACGGCCAGGGCAAGCGCTACAAGGTCGCCGGCATCCCCGGCGTCCGTGCCCGCAGCTTCACCAAACTCACCGACGCCAAGCAGTGGCTCGCTCATGCTCAAACCGACGTGACGCGGCAGGAGTTCGTCGATCCGCGTGAAGGAACGATTCTGCTGCGCTCGTACGTGGAGGACCGATGGTGGCCGCACCAGCGGTACGCCGCCACCACCCGGGATGCGGCGCGGCGACGAATTTGGGGGCACGTTCTCCCGACGCTCGGGCCGCTGCCCTTGAACGCCATCACTGCGCCAACCCTCCGGGAATGGGTTGCCAGATTGGAGGAGACTCTGTCGCCCGGGACGATCCGCACCACCTGGGGGCATCTCTCCACGATCCTCCAGGCCGCCGTCGAGGACGGCAGGCTGGTGAAGCATCCGATGAAGGGGAGCCGCACCGCCCGTCCGCCGGCCAAGCCTGCGCAGAAGGCGCGGGCATGGTCGCGCGAGCAGGTTGCGCGAGTACGAGCTGGTCTCCCGGAGCAATGCCGCCTCGCGGTCGACCTGGGGGTGGGGCTCGGCCTGCGCCAGGGTGAGGTGTTCGGACTGTCCCCGGAGGACGTCGACGCGGAGAACGGGGTCGTGCGCATCCGGCGACAGGTCTGCATGATCGACGGCCATCTCTTCTTCGCGCTCCCCAAGGGTGGTAAGACGCGGGAAGTCGATGCGGCACCAGGTGTCCTGGCCGCCGTCAAGCAGTACGCGAAGCGCTGGCAGCCGGTTGCGGTGGAACTCCCGTGGGAGAGCCCCCACGACCCCCAGAACGATCGGCAGCGCGCCGACTGGGCTCCGCGCACCTACCCACTTTTCTTGGTGACCCGGCAGCGGCGTGCGTGGAACCGTGACACATGGAACAGGCGCCTCTGGAAGCCCGCGCTCGCCTCTGCGGGACTCATCGGCAAAGTGGACCCCGATTCCGACGGGAGCAAGTGGGAGCCGTCACGCGAGCTCGGCTTCCATGCTCTGCGCCACACCTACGCCAGTGTTCAGCTCGAAGCCGGTGAGTCGGTCGTCTCCCTCGCCCGCTGGCTCGGACATGCCGATCCTGGCTTTACTCTGCGTACATACACGCACTTCATGCCCGACGCAGGCGCGCGAGGCCGCGCCGCCATGGATGCTTGGTTCAGTGGGGAGGCGAACTCCCTGGAAACCCCCTGACGGTCATGAGGGGGTGAGGGAGGCGGGAAACATGCAGGTCATGGCGGGTATGGAGCGGAACACATGCGGTTGACGGTCTTCTGGGAGCGGATGGCGGAGCACTTCGGTACGGGGTACTCCGAGACCTTCGCGCGTGATCACGTGATGACGGAGCTGGGCGGGCGGACGGTGCACGAGGCGCTGACCGACGGCTGGGAGGCGAAGGACGTGTGGCGGGTGGTGTGCTCGGTGATGAACGTTCCGCACGAGAAGCGGTGATCCTCGGCGAAGATCGCGGGGGAGTGCCGGAATGCCGGTGGTGTGGGCGAGACTTGGGGCGTGGCACCGACTGAGGAGACCGGGCAGCTCGCCCCGCAGACACCATCGTCCGGCGCGGCGGCGCCGCCCGCGTCGCCGCCGGCCGACAGCGCTGGGACGGCCGGGGAGCGCATGCCGCG
Source organism: Streptomyces saintjeani (assembly GCF_055409605.1). Lineage (NCBI taxonomy): Bacteria > Bacillati > Actinomycetota > Actinomycetes > Kitasatosporales > Streptomycetaceae > Streptomyces > Streptomyces saintjeani. The sequence goes on from NZ_CP189624.1 coordinate 7,079,526, forward strand.
GTGGCTGCCGCGCGCGATGGTGCTCGCGCTGGCGCTCATCGGCCTGTTCCAGCTCGGGACGTGGGCGTTCCACCAACTCCTCGGGCTGCTGATCAACATCCTCATCGCGTTCTTCCTGGCGCTCGCCGTCGAACCCGCGGTGAGCTGGATGGCGTCCTACGGGATGCGCCGGGGCCTCGCGACCTTCCTGGTCTTCCTCGGGCTGCTGATCGCCGTCGCCGGGTTCATCACGCTCCTCGGGTCGATGCTCGCCGGACAGATCGTCAAGATGGTCGACGGGTTCCCGCAGTACCTCGACTCCGTCATCCACTGGATCAACACCTCGTTCCACACCGAGCTGAAACGGGTCGACATCCAGGAGGGGCTGCTGCACTCCGAGTGGCTGAAGAAGTACGCCCAGAACAGTGCCGCCGGGGTGCTCGACGTCTCCGCGCAGGTGCTCGGCGGGCTCTTCCAGCTGCTGACGATCGCCCTGTTCTCGTTCTACTTCGCCGCCGACGGGCCCCGGCTGCGGCGGGGGCTGTGCTCCGTGCTGCCGCCGGCCAAGCAGGCTGAGGTCCTGCGCGCGTGGGAGATCGCCGTCGACAAGACCGGGGGGTACCTCTACTCGCGCGGGCTGATGGCGCTGATCTCCGGGATCGCGCACTACATCCTGCTCCAGGTCCTGGAGATCCCCTACGCGCCCGTGCTGGGGCTGTGGGTCGGTGTCGTCTCGCAGTTCATCCCCACGCTCGGGACGTACCTCGCGGGCGCGCTGCCCATGCTGATCGCGTTCACCGTCGATCCCTGGTACGCGCTGTGGGTGCTGGTGTTCGTCGTCGTGTACCAGCAGTTCGAGAACTACATGCTCCAGCCGAAGCTGACGTCGCGGACCGTGGACATCCACCCCGCCGTCGCCTTCGGGTCCGTCATCGCCGGGACCGCGCTGCTGGGGGCTGTGGGGGCGCTGATCTCCATCCCCGCTGTCGCCACGCTTCAGGCGTTCCTCGGGGCGTACGTGAAGCGGTACGACGTGACCGACGACCCTCGGGTGCAGGGGCGGCCTCGGCGGGAGGAGCCGCGAGGCGGGGGCGGTGCGGGGCTGCGGGACGTGTGGAGGCGGGTCGGTGCGCGGGCGCGGGGTGGGCGGGGGTAGAGGCTTCGGCCGTCCCGCCGGGGTGTCCGTCCTCGTGCGTCTGTTGTCGTGGGGGACACGCGAGGGTTGGGGCGGCTTGTGGGGATTGGGGGGACGTACGCTCGGGGGGCCGTGTGGTGCGCTTGACACGAAAATCGAACATCCATTCTGATGGAGGCTCCGGCGAAGTCCTCGCTGGGGATTTCTGGGGTTGTTTTGCCCGAGTCTGGGTGGAGAAGTGGCCTAGTTATCCACAGGCTGGACCGGCATCGAGACGCGTTGTCAGTGGCAGGCGTTAGCGTCTTCGACGTGAAGCGATCGACTCAAGCAAACCGGGTGGAACCCATGGCAGGCACGGACCGCGAGAAGGCGTTGGACGCCGCACTCGCACAGATTGAACGGCAGTTCGGCAAGGGCGCGGTCATGCGCATGGGCGAGCGGCCGAACGAACCCATCGAGGTCATCCCCACGGGATCGACCGCGCTGGACGTCGCGCTCGGCGTCGGCGGCATCCCGCGCGGCCGTGTGGTGGAGGTGTACGGCCCGGAGTCCTCCGGCAAGACGACCCTGACACTGCACGCCGTGGCCAACGCGCAGCGGGCCGGCGGCCAGGTGGCCTTCGTGGACGCGGAGCACGCCCTCGACCCCGAGTACGCGCGCAAGCTCGGCGTCGACGTCGACAACCTGATCCTCTCCCAGCCCGACAACGGTGAGCAGGCGCTGGAGATCGTGGACATGCTGGTCCGCTCCGGTGCTCTCGACCTGATCGTCATCGACTCCGTCGCCGCGCTCGTGCCGCGTGCGGAGATCGAGGGCGAGATGGGCGACAGCCACGTCGGCCTCCAGGCCCGGCTGATGAGCCAGGCGCTGCGGAAGATCACCAGCGCGCTCAACCAGTCCAAGACCACCGCCATCTTCATCAACCAGCTCCGCGAGAAGATCGGCGTGATGTTCGGCTCCCCGGAGACCACGACCGGTGGCCGCGCGCTGAAGTTCTACGCCTCGGTGCGGATGGACATCCGCCGGATCGAGACCCTGAAGGACGGCACCGAGGCGGTCGGCAACCGCACCCGCGTCAAGGTCGTCAAGAACAAGGTCGCGCCGCCCTTCAAGCAGGCCGAGTTCGACATCCTCTACGGCCATGGCATCAGCCGCGAGGGCGGTCTGATCGACATGGGCGTGGAGCACGGCTTCGTCCGCAAGGCCGGCGCCTGGTACACGTACGAGGGCGATCAGCTCGGCCAGGGCAAGGAGAACGCCCGCAACTTCCTGAAGGACAACCCCGACCTCGCCGACGAGATCGAGAAGAAGATCAAGGAGAAGCTGGGCGTCGGAGTCCGCCCGGAGCCGGCCGCGACCGAGCCCGCGGCGGATGCCGCGACCCCCGCCCCCGCGACCGGCGGCGCGGACGACGCGCCCAAGACGGTCCCCGCTCCCGCAGCCAAGGCCGCCAAGACCAAGGCCGCGGCGGCCAAGAGCTGATCCTCCGTGACACGACGAACCGACTGGGCCGACCCCTTCGACCCCGACGCCCTCCGGGGCCCGGGGGCGCGGGACGCCGACCCGGGCCGCGACCGGCGGGGGAGCGGCTCGTACGCGGATGTGGACCTGTCCGGTGGTTCCCTGTGGGGCGATGGCCAGGACAGTGACGCTGACGGGGAGCCCGGCGGGCGTGGCGGTCGCGCGGGGCGTGGCAGGACCGGCGGAGGTGGTTCGCGCGGCGGGCGCGGCCGTCGCCGCAACGGCTTCGGGGAACCGTCCACCGGGCGGTCCGCCGAGGGGGAAGGCGTTTCCGACTCGTCGAGGGCCGAGAAGGAGCAGCCTTCAGGGGACCCGGCTGAGCGGGCGCGGGCGATCTGTCTGCGCCTGCTCACCGGGACCCCGCGCACCCGCAGACAGCTCGCGGACGCCTTGCGCAAGCGGGAGATCCCGGACGAGGTGGCCGAGGAGGTGCTCTCCCGGTTCGAGGAGGTCGGGCTGATCGACGACGGCGCCTTCGCGGGTGCCTGGGTGGAGTCCCGGCACCACGGCCGGGGCCTGGCCCGGCGCGCCCTGGCCCGGGAACTGCGCACCAAGGGCGTCGACTCCACACTGATCGACGAGGCGGTCTCCCAGCTCGACTCCGAGCAGGAGGAGACGACCGCCCGTGAACTGGTCGCCCGCAAGCTGCGCGCCACGCGGGGGCTCGACCGGGACAAGCGGGTCCGCCGTCTCGCGGGGATGCTCGCCCGCAAGGGCTACTCCGAGGGCATGGCCCTCAGGATCGTTCGGCAGGCGCTGGAGGAGGAGGGGGAGGAGACCGAGTTCCTGGACGGGGAGTTCTGAGAACCGGGGGAGTTCTGAGATGAGGGGGCGTCACCGGAAGCGGGGCGCTGTCCCGAGGTCTTCGGCGGGAGTGCGTGCCCCCGGGCACCGGTGGAGCGTTGTCCTGCTGGGGCGGGCGTGCAGTCGTGGGGGCGGCGGTCGGTACGTGGCGCCGGGACCGGTGGTCCCGGGCCGGTGACCGCCGAGGTGGGGGCATCGGAGCGGCCGGCTCCGGGCAGGGTGGACGCGCGGGGGCGCCGATCGTGCCCGGGCCGGGCCCGGTGTGCCGCTTGGGAACAGGCGGTCCTCCTGGAGCGGCCGGTCTCCACCGAGGGCTAGGGCTGCGGCGTCCAGGAAACCGGCGGACAGACCGCGTCACCCTTCCCGTTCCGGGGTGGGGGTAACCCCCGTGCGAAGACGCCGGATCGCCGCAGTGCACGGGCGGGTGGGTGAGGGCGAGTGTGGACGCGTGCCGTCGACTCCCCTCACAACAGAAGAGAGAGCCCGCCCTCATGATGCTGCGTTACGCACTCAAGACGGTCCGCGCCCGCAAGGCCGGGTTCCTCGGGGCCTGCCTCGCCCTGATGTGCGCCTCCGCGCTCGTCACCGCCTGCGGCACACTCCTGGAGACGGGACTGCGCGGCACGATCCGCACCGAGCGGTACGCGGCGACGCCCGTCCTGGTCTCCGGTGACCAGAACGTTCACCGGACCACCGTTCAGCACAAGAACGGCAGGACCAAGGTCAAGCACAAGGCCAAACCCATCGCCGAGCGCGCCTGGCTGCCCGAGGAACTGGAACAGCGGATCGCCGCCGTCCCCGGCGTCGCCCGTGTCATCCCCGAACTGACCTTCCTCGCCGTCCCGTCGACACCCGGCCACGACCCCGGCCGGCCCTCCTACGGCCACGCCTGGCACTCCGCCGCGCTGACGCCGTACCGCCTCGTCGGCGGGGCCGCTCCCCGGGGCGCCGGCGATCTCGTCGTCGACAGCGACCTCGCGGCGCGGGCGCGGCTGGCGGTCGGCGACCGGCTCACCGTGCAGTCGACGCAGGCTCCGCGCGCCTACCGGATCAGCGGCATCGCGGCGGCGACAGGGGTGCGCCACCAGACGTCCCTCTTCTTCTCCGACGGTGAGGCCCGCAGGCTGGCCGCGCACCCCGGGCAGGTCACCGCGTTCGGCGTGCTTCCCGCGGAGGGGACCGACCCCGGCGAGCTGAAGCGGGCGGTCGGGCGGGCCCTGGACGGCACCACCGCGCAGGTCACCGTCGGGGACGCGCGCGGTCCCGTCGAGTTTCTGGACGCCGCTGCCGCGCGGGTCCGGCTGATCAGCATGGGCGGGGCGATGGGCGGGACCTCGCTGCTCGTGGCCGTGCTCGTGGTCGTCGGGACCTTCGGGCTGTCGGTGCAGCAGCGGCACCGGGAACTCGCTCTGCTGCGCGCCGTCGCCGCGACCTCGGGGCAGGTCCGCCGGCTGCTCGGCCGGGAGGCGCTGCTCGTCGGGGCGGTCGCCGGGACCGTGGGCGCGGTCGCCGGGCTGCCGCTGGGGAGCCGGCTGCACGGACGCTTCGTCGCCCTGGGCGCCGTACCCGCCACGCTGGAGCACTCCGGCAGTGTCTTCCCGCCGCTCGCCGCCGTCGCCGTGACCTTGCTGGGAGCCTGGGCCGCCGCGCGGGTCGCCTCCCGGCGGGTCGTCCGGATCCGGCCCGTCGAGGTGCTCACCGAGACCGTGGCCGAACCCGCCCGACCCGCGTGGGGACGGCTCGCCGCCGGTCTGCTGCTGCTCGCGGGCGGCGGCGCCCTCGTCGCCGTACTCGGCGTGCTGCGCACCGAGCCCGCCGCGACCCCCGTGACCTTCCTCGCCGTCATCGTCCTGTCCACCTCCGTCGCCCTCCTCGGCCCGCTCCTCGTCAGAGCGGCCACGCTGCTCCTTTCCGGGCCCCTGCGGCTCACCGGTCACGGCGGCCGGCTCGCCACCGCCAACCTGCGCGGCAACGCCGCCCGCACGGCCTCCGTCGTCACCTCTCTCACCCTGCTCGTCGGCATGACCTGCACCGTCCTGTTCGTCCAGCCCACCCTCGGCGACGCCGCCCGCGCCGAGGCCCGCGAGGGGGTGCGCGCCGACTGGGTCGTCGACTCGGCGGGACCCGGCGTCCCCGCCCCGGTGGCCCAGCGGCTGCGCGCGCCCGGTGACGCCGTGACCGAGGTCGTCCGCACCACTGTCCGGGTCGGCCTCGACAAGTACCCGGCGCAGGGCGTCACTCCAGCCGGTCTCGCCCGCACCTGGGACCCCGATGTCACCGCGGGCTCCCTCGACCGGCTCACCGGGAACACGGTCGCCGTCAGCGAACTGGCCGCGGACCAGCTCGGTCTGGCGCCCGGCTCCCCCTTGAAGCTGACCCTCGGCGACGGAACGCCCGCCACGCTCACCGTCGCCGCCGTCTACTCCAGGGGCCTCGGTTTCGGAGACCTCACCCTCGCGCACGACCTTGTCGTACACCACGTCGACAATCCCCTGTCCGCCTCCCTCCTCGTCAGCACCAGCCGTACACACAGAGAACTAGCGACTACACTCCGTGAGTTCCCGGATCTCCGAATTCTTTCCCCGGAGGCCGCTGACTCGGTCCGGGCGGCCAGGCAGCAGGAGAACGCCGAGGTCAACCTGTTCGCGATGGGGCTGGTCCTGGCCTTCACCGCCATCGCCGTCGTCAACACGCTCGGCATGTCGGTCTCGGAGCGGGTCCGGGAGTTCGCGCTGCTGCGGCTCGCCGGGGCGACGCGGCGTCAGGTGCTGCGGATGCTGCGCACCGAGGCCCTGTCGACCCTGCTCCTCGCGACCGCGCTCGGCAGCGGCATCGCCCTCGCCGTCCTGACCGCGTTCAGCATCGGGATGACGGGGCGTGCGGCGCCGGCCGTGGCTCCGCTCGTGTACGTCACGGTCGTCGCCGTGGCCGGGCTGCTCGCGCTCGTGGCGACCGCGGTGCCGGGGCGGGTGGCGTTGCGGGTGCGGGCGGTGACGGTGGTGACGGCGAGGGAGTAGGAGGGCCGGGGTGAGGGACGGCGGCGGTGGGGGCGGTCGTATTGTCGTGCGAATCGCGCCACCCCTGCGGCTGCTGCCCCTTCGGCTTCCGTCCCCTCGGCTTCCGCCCTCTGGGCCTTCAGCCCCCGGCTTCCGCGCCCTGGGCCTCCGCCCTTCCGCCCCGCCCTCCGCTACCGCGTCACCGGCAGCCCCGCCGCCCTCCACGCCTGGAACCCGCCGATCAGGTCGGTCGCGCGGTGCAGGCCGAGTTGGTGCAGGGAGGCGGCGGCGAGGCTGGACGCGTACCCCTCGTTGCAGATCACGACGACCCGCAGCTCGTGCCCGGTCGCCTCGGGGACGCGGTGGCTGCCCTGGGGGTCGAGCCGCCACTCCAGTTCGTTGCGCTCGACGACCAGGGCGCCGGGGATCAGCCCGTCACGCTCGCGCAGGGCGGCGTACCGGATGTCGACGAGCAACGCGTCGCCTGCGCGGGTGGCCTCGTACGCCTCCCGCGCCTCCACGCGCGCGTACGTGGCGCGTGTCTGTTCCAGCAGGGCGTCGATTCCCACGGGCCGCTCGCCAGGTGTACCGCCGCGGTCGTCCGTGTCGTCAGCCCCGCGCGCGCTCACTGCCAGTCCTCCGGCCGCTCCACCTGCTCCAGGCGCAGCACCTGTCCGGAGCGGCTGTAGCGGCGGATGCGGGGGAGCGGCGGGTAGTACGCGTGGACGGAGACCGCGTGCCGGTCGGAGGACTCGTTGAGGACCTCGTGGATGTGGTGGCGGCCGAACGTGCGGCCCTGTCCGGCGGTCAGGGCGCGTTCCCGGTCGACGTCCTCCGACAGCTCCAGGGTCTTCCAGCCGTCGGTGGGGAGGCGGGCGGCGAGGGAGTTCTCCCTGAGCGTGCCCCGGGCGGTCAGGAAGGCGCCCACCGAGTCGGCGTGGTCGTGCCAGCCGGTGCCGGTGCCGGGCGGCCAGCCGATGAGCCACGCCTCGCTGCCGGCGGGCCCTTCGAGCCGGATCCAGGTACGGCCCTCGGGATCGAGCGGGAGGGACGCGATCAGTTCGGCGTCGGCGGCGGTGCGCCGTACGAAGTCCAGGAGGTCGGCCTGGGTGGGGACGCGAGCGGACGTGGGGAGGGAAGGGGCGACAGACACGGACACCGTCCTGGCGAGGTTCGCGGGGAGCGCGCCGTACGCGCGCGTGAAGGGATGCGAATCAGCAGGAGGAGCGACACACGCAGCCCGCGTAGCGGACGAGGTCCATGTGGACCCTCCGCCACAGGTGCACGCAGGTGTCGGTCACGATCCGGAGTAGACCATGGCCGTGCGGGGCGGTCAACTGGCTGTCACCATGCGGACAGAGAGTAGGGGGGAGCAGTGATTTCCTCCGACGATCGGACCTGAGATCGTGCTCCCGCGCGCGGGCCCCCTCAGGCTCACTGCACCCCCGCCTCCTCGCGCGCCGCCCCTCCCACCGCCGTCTCCGCCGCCGCGTACAGGTCCGCCGGCCGTACGCCGTTCAGCGCGGCCACCAGATGCCCGTCGGGGCGGATCAGCAGCACCGTGTGGGGCGCGGCCCCCGGATAGCTCTCGGTGACCAGCAGCTCCGCCGGATACGGCAGCGCGGTGACGGCGGCGGCGAGGCGGGGCATGATGCCGGCACCCACCCAGTGCTTGCGCTCCCACACGCCCGTACCCGGCGCGATCAGCACGGCGAGCAGGGCACCCCGGCCGAGGCGGTCGCGCAGGCGGACGGAGGAGCCGTCCTCGGCGGTCACCTGTACGTCGGTGACCTGGGCGCCGGGCGGGGTGTCCACCGGGACCTCCGCGGCCAGGTGCCGGGGCGCGAGCGGGGAGTCCGCGTGGTCGCCCGGAGCGCCGAGCGGGCCACGGCCGAGGTGGCCGTCGGCCAGCAGCGCGTCGTGACCCCGCGCGGCGCCGGGGACGTACGCGCGCAGGCCCCCGCCGCCGCGCAGCAGTGGCAGCGTCTGGTCGGCGGCGCGCAGGCGCGCGGAGAGGGCCGCGCGGCGCTCCGCCTGGTAGCTGTCGAGCAGCGCCTCGCGCGGGCCGTGGTGCCAGGCCGCCGCGAGCTTCCAGGCGAGGTTGTCGGCGTCCCTGAGGCCCTCGTCGAGGCCGTGCGTGCCGAACGCGCCCAGCAGGTGCGCCGCGTCCCCGGCGAGGAAGACACGCCCCACGCGCCAGCGCCGCGCGAGCCGGTGGTGCACCGTGTGGACGCCGGTGTCGAGCAGCTCGTACGGAGGCGTCGCCCCGCCGTTCCAGCCGGTGAGCGTCTCGCGCACGCGCGCCACCAGCAGCTCGGGCGTGACCAGATCCTTGCCCGGCGGGAGCAGCCAGTCCAGGCGCCAGACGCCGTCCGGGAGGGGGCGGGCGGCGACCTCCCCGGCCGACGGTCCGGACGTCCGCCACGGCGGCATCCGATGGAGCAACGCGTGGCCCTCCCACGGAAGTTCCGCCCGTAGCGCGGCCACGGCGTGTCGCTCGACCGCCGTGCGGCCGGGGAAGCGGATGTCCTGGAGTTTGCGGACCGTCGAGCGGGGGCCGTCGCAGCCGATCAGATAACTGCCGCGCCACCACGTGCCCTTCGGCCCGCGCGTGTGCGCGGTGACGCCGGAGGGCTCCTGTTCGACCGTGTCCAGCCTGCTGTCCACGGAGAGCTTCACCAGGCGCTCGCGCGCGAGGGCGGTGCGCAGCGCGCGGGTGAGGACGTGCTGCGCGATGTGCAGGGGGGCCGGGTCCGTGTCGTCGAACGTGACCTCGCGCATCGTCTGCTTGCGCCGCAGCGACCGCCAGCCCGTCCAGCGCAGTCCGTCGAGCGGGGCGCCGGTCAGCCGCTCCAGCAGAGCGGCCGTGTCCTCGCGCAGGACGACCGTGCGCGCGAGCCGCGGCTCGTCCTTCCCCGGGCCCTCGTCCAGCACGACCGACGGCACCTCCTGACGCGCCAGCGCCAGGGCGAGCGTGAGCCCCACGGGGCCCGCTCCGACGATGATCACCGGGTCCACTGAAGACCGCCCCCTGCCTGCGACGGTGCCTTCGGGGACGTGAGTGATGCCGAGGTGGGAGCAGGGTGCACGATCACAGAACGTATGCAACCCATTGCCGGTGCTTGCGTCAAGTGACGGAGGCAGTGGCGCGGGCGCCACTGCCTCCGTACAGGTCACGACACTTGAATGGGCGTCAGGCGGCTGCCCCGCCCGCGCCGTACGTACCGCCGACGACGGCCGAGGTCGCCACATCGTCAGCGCCCAGCACCGCGCCCGTACTGCGCTTGCTGCGCCGCAGGCGCTTCTCCAGCCAGCTCGCGAAGCTGGTCAGCAGGAAGTTCAGGACGATGAACATGGCCGCGACCACGATGAAGCTCGGGATCGGGTTGGCGTAGTTGGCCGCCAGCGTCCCGCGTGAGTTGAGCAGCTCGGTGAAACCGATCATCACACCGCCCAGCGCGGTGTCCTTCACGATGACGACGAGCTGGCTGACGATCGCCGGCAGCATCGCCGTGACGGCCTGCGGGAGCAGGATGCTGCTCATCGTCTGGCCCTTGCGCAGACCGATGGCGTAGGCGGCCTCCGTCTGGCCCTTGGGGAGGGCCAGGATGCCCGCGCGGACGATCTCGGCGAGCACGGCCGCGTTGTAGAGCACCAGGGCCGTCACAACGGCGTACAGGGGCCGGTCGTCGCTCGTGACGTTCGTCGAGTCGGAGTAGAACTGGTTGGCGAACAGCATCAGCAGCAGTACCGGGATGGCCCGGAAGAACTCGACGATCGACCCGGACACCACGCGCACCGTCCGGTGGTCGGAGAGCCGGGCGATACCGAGGACCGCACCCAGCGGGAGGGCGATCACCATGGCCAGCGCGGCGGCCTTCAGCGTGTCGCCGAGGCCGGGCAAGAGGTACGTCGTCCAGGCGTCCGACTCGGTGAAAGGACTCCACTGGGCGGACGTCAGCAGATCATTGTCGTCCATCTTCTGCCACACCCACCACACGAGCAGGACGAGCAGGGCGGTGAAGACCACCGAGAGGACGATGTTGCGCACCCGCGCGCGGGGGCCGGGTGTGTCGTAGAGGATGGAACTCATCGCTTCACCGCCAGTCGCTTGCTGAGCCAGCCGAGGATGAGGCCGGTGGGCAGGGTCAGCACCACGAACCCGAACGCGAAGACCACGCCGATGAGTAGCGTCTGCGCCTCGTTCTCGATCATCGTCTTCATCAGGTAGGCCGCCTCGGCGACGCCGATCGCCGCCGCCACCGTGGTGTTCTTGGTCAGCGCGATCAGGACGTTGGCCAGCGGGCCGATGACCGCGCGGAACGCCTGCGGCAGGATGACGAGCCACAGGGTCTGCGTGAAGTTCAGGCCGATGGCGCGGGCGGCCTCCGCCTGGCCCATCGGTACCGTGTTGATGCCGGAGCGCAATGCCTCACAGACGAAGGCCGCGGTGTAGGCGACCAGCCCGAGTACGGCCAGCCGGAAGCCCTGGATCTTGAAGTCTCCGGACCCCATGGTGACGCCGAAGACATCGGCCAGGCCGAGCGAGCAGAACAGGATGATGACCGTCAGGGGGATGTTCCGGACGATGTTGACGTACGCGGTGCCGAACCCGCGCATCAACGGAACCGGACTGACCCGCATCGCGGCCAGCAGAGTGCCCCAGACCAGGGAACCCACAGCGGAGAGCGCGGTGAGCTTCACCGTCATCCAGAACGCCCCTAGGACGTCGTAACCTTCAAGAAAGTCGAACACGATCTCCCGCGCTTCCGGGTGGATGGCCTATGTGCAGGGCGCGGGCGCGCCGCCGCCGTGATCGCGACGGACAACGGCACGCCTCGGGAACCTCTCGGGACTGGCCCGCGGCTACTTGACGATGTTGCCGATCTTCGGGGCCGGCTCGTTCTTGTAGCCCGCCGGGCCGAAGTTGGCGTCGACGGCCTTCTGCCAGGAGCCGTCGGAGACCATCTTCTCCAGCGCCTTGTTGATCTTGTCGACGGTCGCGGTGTCGCCCTTCTTGACGCCGATGCCATAGTTCTCGTTGCTCAGCTTCAGGCCGGCCAGCTTGAACTTGCCCTTGTACTGGGCCTGGGAGGCGAAGCCCGCGAGGATCGAGTCGTCAGTGGTCAGCGCGTCCACCTTGCCGCTCTGGAGGGCGGCGAGGCACTCGGAGTAGCCGCTGACCTCCTTGAGGTTGGCCTTCGGGGCGATCGTCTTCTGCACGTTCTGCGCGGACGTCGAACCAGTCACGGAACACAGGTTCTTGCCGTTGAGGTCCGTGCCCTTGGCGATGTCGGAGTCCGACTTGATCAGCAGGTCCTGGTGCGCCAGCAGGTACGGCCCCGCGAAGTCGACCTTCGCCTTGCGCTTGTCCGTGATCGAGTACGTCGCCGCGATGAACTTGACGTCCCCACGCTCAAGGGCGCTCTCGCGGTCGGCGCTCTTCGTCTCGACGAACTGGATCTGGTCCGGCTTGTAGCCCAGCTCCTTGGCCACGTACGTGGCGACGTCCACGTCGAAGCCCGCGAAGGACCCGTCGGGCTTCTTCAGGCCGAGGCCGGGCTGGTCGTACTTGATGCCGATCTTGATCTTGCTGCCGCCCCCGCCGGAGGAGCTGCTGGAGTCGTCGTCCTTCTTGTCGCTGCCGCAGGCGGTCGCGGCGAGGGAGAGGGCGAGAACGGCGGCTGAGGCGGCGGTGACCTTGCGAAGCTTCATGGTGCGTCCTTTTGGAGTACGAAGGGATGCTGGTCCGGCGGTGCGGGTGGAGGCCGTCAGTGGTGCAGGATCTTGGACAGGAAGTCCTTGGCGCGATCGCTGCGCGGGTTGCTGAAGAACTGGTCGGGTGCGGCCTGCTCGACGATGCGGCCGTCCGCCATGAACACCACGCGGTTGGCTGCCGAGCGGGCGAAGCCCATCTCGTGGGTGACGACGATCATCGTCATGCCGTCCCGCGCGAGCTGCTGCATGACCTCCAGGACCTCGTTGATCATCTCGGGGTCCAGCGCGGAGGTCGGCTCGTCGAAGAGCATCACCTTCGGGTCCATAGCGAGCGCCCGCGCGATGGCCACACGCTGCTGCTGGCCGCCCGAGAGCTGCGCGGGGTACTTGTCCGCCTGGGTGCCCACTCCGACGCGCTCCAGGAGCGCCCTGGCCTTCTCCTCGGCCGCCTTCTTGTCGGCCTTGCGGACCTTGACCTGCCCCAGCGTCACGTTCTCGAGCACGGTCTTGTGCGCGAACAGGTTGAACGACTGGAAGACCATGCCGACGTCGGCACGCAGCCGGGCCAGCTCCTTGCCCTCCTGGGGCAGCGCCTTCCCGTCGATCGTGATCGTGCCCTCGTCGATCGTCTCCAGGCGGTTGATCGTGCGGCACAGGGTGGACTTACCGGACCCTGAGGGTCCGATGACGACGACGACCTCACCGCGCGCGATGGTCAGATCGATGTCCTGGAGTACGTGCAACGCACCGAAGTGCTTGTTCACGCTCTTCAGGACGACCAGCTCGTCGGTCGAGGCCGCGTCCTGCTTGGCCACCGATACTTCGGTCATCGCTCTCTGGCTCCGTCCTCCTCGGGTTTCGAGGACAGTAGTAACCAGTCACGACCAGCGTCATTACATCTGAGGTGAATCTGAGCATCACGATCCGATAGCAATCGGACACATGTAGTGGCCCGGTGGCGGGAGCGCGTATCGGCCGGATAACGGAAGGGGTGCGCAACCGGAACCCGCTTGACGGCGTCGTCGTCCATCAGCGTGACTTCGGTGGTGCACACGCGCGTGGTGGCGCGTTCTCGCATCCTGGGCTCCGGTTCATTCTCAGGGGCTCGGCGCAACGACCGCATGAACTGGGGGAGGCCGGAATGAGACTGCTGCTCGTCGAGGACGACAATCACGTCGCCGCGGCCCTGTCCGCGGTCCTCAGGAGGCATGGTTTCGACGTCACCCACGCGCGCAGCGGTGAGGAGGCCCTCCAGGCGCTCGTCCCCGAGGGCCCCGGGTTCGGCGTCGTCCTGCTCGACCTGGGACTGCCCGACCAGGACGGCTACGAGGTGTGCGGCAAGATCCGCAAGCGCACCGCCACCCCGGTCATCATGGTCACCGCCCGTTCCGACGTGCGGTCCCGCATCCACGGCCTCAACCTGGGCGCCGACGACTACGTCGTGAAGCCGTACGACACCGGCGAACTGCTCGCGCGTATCCACGCCGTCAGCCGCCGCACCGTCCACGACGAGGGTGCCCCGGCCGCCGAGACCGCCCTGGTGCTCGGGCCCGTCCACATCGAGCTGCCGACCCGCCGCGTCACCGTGGACGGGACGGTCGTACAGCTCACCCGAAAGGAGTTCGATCTGCTGGCCCTTCTGGCCCAACGGCCCGGTGTGGTGTTCCGCCGCGAGCAGATCATCAGCGAGGTGTGGCGCACGAGCTGGGAGGGCACCGGGCGCACCCTGGAGGTCCACGTCGCCTCCCTGCGGGCCAAGCTGCGCATGCCGGCGCTGATCGAGACCGTGCGCGGAGTGGGCTACCGGCTCGTCGCGCCGGCCGTCTAGCGGGCGCGCGTGCGTACTCGGCTGCTGCCGCTGCTCATCGTCCTCATGGCGGCCGTCCTGCTCGCCTTCGGCATCCCGCTGGCCGTCAGCCTCGCGGGCGCGCAGCAGCAGAAGGTGGTCGTCGACCGGATCGACGACACCGCGAGGTTCGCCGCGCTCGCGCAGTTCGTGACGGTGACGGAGGACGTGTCGACCACCGCCGACGAGCGGAAAGGGACGTTGCAGCGGGAGCTGCGGAACTACTACGACGTCTACGACATCCGTGCCGGTGTCTTCTACCGCACCGGTACGTCCATGGCCGCCGCCGCGTTTCCGTCGGATGTCAGAAATGCGGACCGCGAGGTACGCGCGGCGTTCGCCGAGGCCCTGCTCAGCCGGCGCAGCCACGACCCCGAGCAGGCGTGGCCCTGGGACCGCAGTCGGCTGGTCGTGGCGTCGCCGGTCATCCGGGACGGCGACGTCGTCGCGGTCGTCGTCACCGACTCGCCCACCGGGGCACTGCGGTCACGGATCCTGCGGGGCTGGCTGATCATCGGAGCCGGCGAAGTCGCCGCGCTGCTGCTCGCGATCGGCGCCGCGCTGCGGCTGACGGGCTGGGTGCTCAAGCCGGTCGGGATTCTCGACAGCACCACCCACGCGATCGCCAGCGGTCGGCTCAAGTCCCGCGTGGCGGCCTCTGGAGGCCCCCCGGAGCTCCGCAGACTGGCCCGGTCGTTCAACGAGATGGCCGACACCGTCGAGGACGTCCTGGAGCAGCAGAGGGCTTTTGTCGCCGACGCCTCGCACCAACTGCGCAACCCGCTCGCCGCGCTCCTGCTGCGGATCGAGTTGTTGTCGTACGAACTCCCCGAGGGCAACGAGGAGATCGCCTCCGTCCGGGGCGAGGGCAAGCGCCTCGCGGAGGTCCTCGACGACCTCCTCGACCTCGCCCTCGCCGAGCACTCCGAGGCCGACCTGAGGATCACCGACGTCGGCACGCTCGCCGCCGAACGCGTCGCCGCGTGGGCACCGACCGCCGAGGCCAAGGGGGTGACCCTGCGCGGGGACTGTCCGGCCACCACCGCGTGGGCCGACCCCGTCGCCCTGTCCAGCGCGCTGGACGCCGTCATCGACAACGCCGTCAAGTTCACCCCTGAGGGTGAGAAGGTCGAGGTGACGGTCGCCGTCGACGGCGTCACCGCGACCGTCGTCGTCACCGACAACGGGCCCGGCCTGACCGAGGAGGAACTCGCGCGCGTGGGCGACCGGTTCTGGCGCAGCGGGCGCCATCAGAACATCAAGGGCTCGGGGCTCGGGCTGTCGATCTCCCGCGCGCTGCTCGCGGCGGGCGGGGCGACGATCTCGTACGGACCGCACGAGCCGCACGGGCTGACGGTGACCGTGCGCGTGCCCAGGACGTCGGCGTCCTGACCTACGGCTTCACCGAGCGGTAGTAGCGGCGGGCGCCGTCGTGCAGGGAGAGCGGGTCGGTGTAGATGGCCGTCCTGAGGTCCACGAGCTGCGCGGAGTGGACGTCGTGGCCGATGTCGTCACGGCTCTTGATGACGGTCCTGGTGAACCACTCGGCGAGGCGGTCCTTCGTGTCCGTGCGCGTGATCAGGAGATTGGCGACGGCGACTGTCGGCACGTCCTTGTTCCCCTGGAGTTTCGGGTAGGCGTCCGCGGGCATGTTGGTGGCCCGGTAGTAGCCGGCCGCGTCACCCTTCCGGTGCATTTTGGCGACGAGGGACGCAGGTATGGACACGAAACGGAACTTGGAGGGTTCGGCCGCCAGAGTCTGAAGCCCCTTGGTGGGCACACCGCCGGACCAGAAGAACGCGTCGATCTTGCCGTCCTTGAGGTCCTGCGGACCGGTGTCGATGCCTTCGTCCATGGCCGTGATGTCCTTCGCGGCGATACCGGCGGCCTCCAGAACCCGTACGGCCATGAGCCGCACGCCGGAGTTGGGGAGCCCGGTGCCGACCCGCTTGCCCCGCAGGTCCTCGACTCTGGTCACCTTCGAATCGGACGGCACGATCAATTGGAGGTAGTCGTCGTACAGCCGCGCCACCGCGCGCAGCTTGCCCGACCCGTCCTTGTGCTGATTGTCGTACTCCGCGACAGCGTCGGCGGCGGCGATCGCGAACTGCGCTTCGTCGTCGGCCACGCGCTGGACGTTCTGCTGCGAGCCGTTGCTCTGGAGCAGATCCACCTTGAGGCCCGGCATGTCCTTGGACAACTCGCCCTTCAGGAGATCGGCGTACTGGTAGTAGACGCCCACCTGGTTCCCGGTGGTGAACTTGACCGACCCGGACGGCGGATCGTCCCCCAGCGGCAGCAGCCACCACAGCAGCAGCCCGAGCAGGACGACGCCGGCCGCCGCGCCTTCGAGCGCGTGACGCTTGCCGATACGGGCGAACAGCTTGGACATGGCGCGATCCTGCCAGGCGGGACGGGCACTGACCAGGGTGGGGACCGGGGGAGGGGGCGCTGTCAGTGGCCGCCGTTACAGTCGGTGCATGAGTTCGTCGCCCGCTGAACTGGTCCGTGAGTTCCACCGAGCCTTCGGGCTCGACGCCCGCAGTACGCCCGTCGAGGTCTCTCCCGCGCTGGCCGCGCACCGCGGGGAACTGCTCGCCGAGGAGGCCGCGGAAGTCGCCGAGGTGGCCGTCGGCGGGCCGCTCGACAAGCTGGCGCACGAACTGGCGGACGTCGTCTACGTCGCGTACGGGACGGCGCTCGTGCACGGCATCGACCTGGACGCCGTGCTCGCCGAGATCCACCGGTCCAACATGACCAAGATCGGGCCCGACGGGGAGATCGCCCGCAGGGCGGACGGGAAGGTGCTCAAGGGGGAGCATTACGAAGCGCCGGACGTGGCGGGGGTGTTGCGGAGCCAGGGGTGGGAGCCGCGGTGAGCCGGCCCCACCCCTGGCCGTCACGCCGGTGAGCCCGCCAGCTTCCACTCCCGGTGCAGCGCCCCCAGCGGGATGTCCCGCTTGAACACCGGGGTGCCGAAGACGGAGAGCTGGAGCCGCAGGGTGCCGGTCAGGTCGATGCCGCCGTGCAGCGCCCAGGTGCCCTGAGTCTCGAAGTCGCCGTCCGTGCCGGTGACGGAGCCCTGGCCCTCGCCGCGGACGTACGGCGCGAGGTCGGCGACGACGCCCACGGTGCCGTAGAGGCCGACGCTGGCCTCCGCGCCCAGGGCGGCCTTGACGGAGCCCGCGGTCGTCACGGACGTACGGACCGGAGTGCTCGTCACCGTCGACGAGTTGACCGGCGTCCAGCCCTGGGTGAGGCCGAAGGTCCCGCCCGCCTTGAAGTCGCCCTCGACGCTCTGCTCGACGTCGACCGTGACCTTGCCGTCGCCGGTGATCTGGACGTAGCAGGTCAGGTCCAGGTTGACGACGACGGGGACCGGGCCGACCTGGAGCACCGGATCGGCGTGCAGCTTGGCGAAGGGGATGCGCTGCGCGGTCGCGGAGGCGGCGGCACGGCCCTTCAGAGCCCAGGCCGAGGACCAGTCGCCGGAGACACCGAGGTACGCCGAGAGCGGGGAGGCGGCGGCGCCCTCACCGCCGTACGTGAAGTCGACCTGCGGGGCGACCTGCACGAAGCCCGAGACGGACGCGGAGGCCGACGCGGAGCTGTTGCCGATCGCCGGCAGCGCGGCGCTCACGTCGAGCCGCAGACTGCCGAGCGGAACGGTCGCGCCCTTCGGGCCGATGTGTACGTCCTTCGTCTTCGTCCAGGAGATGTCGACGTCCGGCAGCAGCTTGTCGACCTGGAACGCGGACGGGTCGACGGGCACGCTGCCCTTCGCCGTCTCGTCGGCCAGCAGGGCGTTCAGCTGCGCCGGTTCGGTCTCCACCTCCGTGCCCTCGTCCGTCTCGCCGATCACCTTCGTGACCTTGGCGAGCAGGCCGTTCGGCGCGCCGGGCGCGGGGGCGCTGGCGATGACGTCGCCGACGGCGGTGGTCTGGGCCGGGGCGGACTCGGCGGGGGAGTCCGAGGGCTCCGGCTCGGTGGGGGCCGGTGTCGATGCGGAGGGGGATGCCGAGTCGGCCGGGTTTTCCGGAGATCCCGTGTTTTCAGCGGTTTTCGAAGCGCTCGGGGAATTTGTGGGAGATGGGGAACTTTCGGGTGCCTTGCTCCCGTTGGAGGAAATGACGGCTCGTCCGGTCCTGCTGTCGTACGACGCGACGCTCAGCTTGCTGGCCTTCGCCTTCCCGTCGGACCCGCCGCCGGGGCGGGCGGTGGCGGTGGGGGCGTCGTCGGGTGCGGCGGCGACGGCGAGCGGGGCGTCGTCCGGGGCCGCCGTCGAGAGGTCCGCGACGATCTGCTCGTCGGCGGCGGAGCGGTCGTTCTGCGGGGCGGAGGAGCAGCCCGCCGCGAGGAGCAGGGCGCTCGCGGCTAAGGCGGGCATGAGGGCGCGGAAGGGCCTCGTGCGTCGGCGCAACGTCAGTCCTGGGGGTGAAGGGGTGGAAGAGATCGACCGGCGGGGCGCAGGCGCCTACTCACCGGTAACGGGCCATGAGCATGCCATGGCAACCACACGGAGGTTCCACGGTTTGATCACATCAGGATGTGACCTGCGTCACGCCGGAGGCGTTCTCGGGGGCTTCCTGGCGGTGTGGGGGAAGTTGTCGGACTGGGCGTCAACTCAGCTTCGCGGAAGGGGAGTTCGGCGTCGGGGCGTACGTGGGAGGCGGGGCGGTGTACTTCACGCGGTCGGCCTTGGGTGCGCGGCCGGTTCCCCTCGCGCGGTCGCCCGCCCTCTTCACGCAGCCGGCCCCCGACGCGGCGCCCGCAGCGCGCCACACCGAGGGCCGTACGGCCGGGGCGAGACCTCAGGTCTGCTCCTGCTTCTCCGTCTTCTCCGTTACGGGCGCCTGTTCCGCCGCCTTCGCGTTCGCCCGGCGCAGGGCCCAGCGAGTGGCCAGAGGCTCGGTGTAGCGGGCGGTCAGCGGGCCGAGGATGACCAGCAGGAGGACGTACGCGGTGGCCAGCGGGCCCAGGTCGGGCTCGATTCCGGCCGTCACCGCGAGGCCCGCGATGACGATGGAGAACTCGCCGCGCGCCACCAGCGTGCCGCCGGTGCGCCAGCGGCCCCGGACGGAGATGCCCGCGCGCCGGGCGGCCCAGTAGCCGGTGGCGATCTTCGTGCAGGCCGTGACGACGGCCAACGCGAGCGCGGGAAGCAGGACGGGCGGGATGCTCGCCGGGTCCGTGTGCAGCCCGAAGAAGACGAAGAACACGGCGGCGAACAGGTCCCGCAGCGGGCTCAGCAGCGTGTGGGCGCCCTCGGCGACCTCGCCGGAGAGCGCGATGCCCACCAGGAACGCGCCGACCGCGGCCGACACCTGGAGCTCCTGCGCCACACCGGCCACCAGGATCGTCAGCCCCAGCACCACGAGCAGCAGCTTCTCCGGGTCGTCGCTGGAGACGAACCGCGAGATCAGCCGCCCGTACCGCAGCGCGACGAACAGCACGAGCCCGGCGACACCGAGCGCGACCGCCAGCGTCAGCGACCCCGACAGCAGCCCCGCGCCCGCCACCAGCGCGGTGACGATCGGCAGGTAGACCGCCATCGCCAGGTCCTCCAGCACGAGGATGCTGAGGATCACCGGCGTCTCGCGGTTGCCGACCCGCCCCAGGTCGCCGAGCACCTTCGCGATCACCCCGGACGACGAGATCCAGGTGACGCCCGCGAGGACGACGGCCGCGACCGGCCCCCAGCCCAGCAGCAGCGCGGCAGCCGCGCCCGGGAGCGCGTTGAGGCAGAAGTCGACGAGCCCGGCGGGGTAGTGCGACTTGAGGTTGGAGACGAGATCGCTGGCCGTGTACTCCAGGCCGAGCATCAGCAGCAGGAGGATGACACCGATCTCGGCGCCGGTCGCGACGAACTCCTCGCTCGCGCCGAGCGGCAGCAGCCCGCCCTCACCGAAGGCGAGACCGGCCAGCAGGTACAGCGGGATCGGCGAGAACTGGAACCGGGCGGCGAACCGCCCGAGCAGCCCGAGGCCGAGAATGATCGAACCGAACTCGATGAGCAGGACCGCGGAGTGCACCCGTCACTCCTGACCGAGTATCGCAGCCGCCGCGTCGACGCCCTCCCGGGTGCCGATCACGATCACCGTGTCCCCGCCGGCCAGCCGGAAGTCCGGCGCGGGCGACGGGATCGCCTCGGCGCGCCGCAGCACGGCGACGATGGACGCGCCCGTCTCGGTACGCATCCGGGTGTCGCCCAGCAGACGCCCGTTCCACCGGGAGGTGGCCCCGACCTCGATCCGCTCCGCGACGAGCCCCAGGTCGGTGGTGTACAGCAGGCTCGGGCTGTGGTGCGACGGCATCAGCGCGTCGATCAGCGAACCGGCCTCGGCGGTGGTCAGCCGCAGCGACTGGGCGCAGGAGTCGGGGTCGTCGGACCGGTACACGTTCACCGTGCGCGTGCCGTCGCGGTGCGCCACCACCGAGAGGTGGCGGTGGTCGCGCGTCACGAGGTCGTACTGGACCCCGATACCCGGCAACGGCGTCGACCGGAGGCGTGGAGCAGACACGTTTTTCTTCCCCTTGATGCTGATGTCGTGTTGAGACGCCCGAGGTGTACGGACGTTCTGCCGATGGGTTCCGGCGTTCTGCCGATGAGTTCCGGACACAGGCCCGGAACCGTCCATGCTGCCATCCGGCCGTACCGTGGCGATATGGGTGCCATGACGGATGGACGAGGCCGGCGGCGGGCGGAGAGGCTGGTCGCGGGTGTGTCGTGGGCACGGGGCTCACGAGGGTCGAGGAGAGGGAGAGGAGGGGCCGGGAGCGTGTCGCTGTTCTGGCGGATGTTCTGTCTCAACGCGGTCGGGCTCGTCGTGGCCGCCGCCCTGCTGCTCGGGCCGGTCACCGTCTCGACGCCGGTCCTGCCCGCCGAGGCGCTCGTCGTGGCCGCCGGGCTCGGCGTGCTGCTGGTCGCCAACGCCGTCGTGCTGCGCATCGGCCTCGCGCCGCTGGGGCGGCTCGGGCGGGCCATGGCCTCCGCCGACCTGCTCCGGCCGGGCGGGCGCGCGGTCGTCTCCGGACCCGTGGAGACCGCCGAGCTGATCATGACGTACAACGCGATGCTCGACCGGCTCGAAGCCGAGCGGGCCGCCAGCGCCGGGCGGGCGCTGTCCGCGCAGGAGAGCGAGCGGCACCGGATCGCGCGCGAGCTGCACGACGAGGTCGGGCAGACCCTCACCGCCGTACTCCTCCAGCTCAAGCGCGTCGCCGACCGGGGGCCCGACGAGCTGCGCGAGGAGATCGGGCAGGCGCAGGAGGCGACCCGGGCGGGGCTCGACGAGATCCGCCGTATCGCGCGCCGGCTGCGGCCCGGCGTGCTCGACGAACTCGGGCTGGTCAGCGCGTTGCGCTCGCTCGCCGCCGAGTTCACCACCCACGGCCTGACCGTCCGCCGCGACCTCGCCGCCGGCCTGCCCCCGTTCCCCGAGGAGTCCGAACTCGTGATCTACCGCGTCGCCCAGGAAGCCCTCACCAACACCGCGCGCCACGCCGCCGCCGACCGCGCGGACCTGAGCCTGCGGGCCGTACCGGGCGGCGCCGAACTCGTCGTCCGCGACAACGGCAAGGGGTTTCGCGGCGCGGCCGAGGGGGCCGGGATACCGGGGATGCGGGAACGTGCCCTGCTGGTGGGCGCGCGCCTGACCCTCGGGGACGCTCCCGGGGGTGGCGCGGAGGTTCGGTTGCGGATTCCGGTCGTGCTTCCGGTGGAGGGCCGGATGGAGCTGCGGGGCGGGTACGGCGGGGTTGGGGCGGGTGAGGGGCGTACGGAATTCGGGCCGGGGGCGGGGTTTTCACCCGCCGGTGCCGGTGCGGTCGAGGCGGGGTTCGCGGTGGATCGTTCGGGGTACGGCGACGGGGCAGCGGGGGAGCGGTTGCTAGGTGGGGGTGGGTCGGCCGAGGGTGCCGGGGATGTTTCCGGGACGTCGGGCGAGGGGATGCGCGCGTACGGTTCCGAAGCCGCGTCCGACGGCTCCGCGTCCGACCCCTCCCGTACCGGCCTCCCGCCCGCGCCAGGGGGAGAGAAATGACCGCCTCGTCCGTCGGTGGCTCCCGGCCTCCGATCCGTGTGCTGCTGGCCGATGATCACACCCTTGTGCGCCGGGGTGTGCGCCTGATCCTCGACAGTGAGGCGGATCTGACCGTCGTCGCGGAGGCGGGGGACGGCGCCGAAGCCGTCGAGCGTGCTCGGAGCGGGGACGTCGATCTCGCCGTGCTGGATGTGGCGATGCCGCGGATGACGGGGCTACAGGCGGCGCGTGAGCTGTCACGGCGCCTGCCCGACCTGCGGATCCTCATCCTGACGATGTACGACAACGAGCAGTACTTCTTCGAGGCGCTGAAGGCCGGCGCGGGCGGGTACGTGCTGAAGTCGGCCGCCGACCGGGACCTCGTCGAGGCGTGCCGCGCGGCGATGCGGGACGAGCCGTTCATCTACCCGGGCGCGGAACGGGCGCTGGTGCGGTCGTACCTGGACCGGCTGCACCGGGGCGACGGCCTCCCGGAGCGGCCGATCACGGAGCGCGAGGAGGAGATCCTCAAGCTCGTCGCCGAGGGGCACACCTCGAAGGAGATCGGGAACCTCCTGTTCATCAGCGCCAAGACGGTCGAGCGCCACCGAGCCAACCTGCTCCAGAAGCTCGGGATGCGCGACCGCCTGGAGCTCACGCGGTACGCGATCAGGGCCGGCCTGATCGACCCCTGAGGCCGTCCGGCATCTCACCCCGCCAGGTCGAACTCCGGGATCAGCCCGCCGACCAGCTCGATGCTGCGCATGACGCTCTCGTGCGACAGCCCGCCGACCTGCTGGAAGCACATCAGCCGGTCGATCCCGAGGTCGGCGTACGCCCGGATCTTCTTGCGGACGGTCTCGGGGGAGCCGACGATCAGTGAGCCCTGTTCGCTGAGCGCCTCGAACAGCTCCTCCTCGGGGACGGTCTCGCCCTGGAGGATGCGGCCGATCGCGAGCTGCGCGGCGTTCGGCCCCGCCGGGGCGCCCGCCTCCGCGCGCAGGAACGCGCCCGCGTGCCCGCCGCTGTTGGGGGCGGCCATCAGCTCCTTCTCGCGGTTCATGTTCTCCAGGAACGCGTCGGCCGCCTCGAAGAAGGTCAGCGCGCGGGCCGTGTACCAGGCCGCCGCCGCCGCTGCCGCGCCGTCCCGCATCGCCTGCTCGTCGGTCTCCGCGCAGTGCACGAACGTGAAGAACGCGATCTGGTCGTTGACGAACGCCCCTGCGGGCGTACGGCACTCGGCCGCCGCCGCGCGGTACAGCTCGACCAGCCGGCCGACCCGCTCCAACGGCTCCCACAGCGTCGTACCGAGCACCCCGACACCCCGGCGCCCGGCCTCCTCGAACGAGCCGGGGGTGGACGCCGCCTGCCACAGCGGCGGGTGCGGGGCCTGGAGGGGGGAGGGGACGACGGGGACGCCGCCGGTGACCGCGAGGTCGCCGCCCCAGATGCGCGGGACGGTCTCGAACACCTCCGCCACCCGCTCGCGCACGGTTGCCGGGTCCACCCCGAACAGCCGCCACTCCGGGGCCGTCGACCGCGTCAGCCCCAACTCGACGCGGCCACCGCTGAGATGGTCCAGCACGGCGGCCCGCTCGGCGACGCGGATCGGGTGGTTGATCTGCGGCGGGGCCAGCACGGCCGCGTGTCCCAGCCGTATCCGCGCGGTGCGCTGCGAGAGTGCCGCGAGGAACAGCTCCGGCGCGGACGACAGGCTGAACTCCTGCGCGCCGTGATGCTCGACCTGCCACCAGCAGCCGTATCCCAGCGCGTCGGCCAGCTCGGCCTGCTCCAGGGCCTGGGTCATCCGTAGATGCTGGTGATCGGGGGTCCAGGGCTTCGGGTCCTGGATTTCGCTGAAGATGTCGAGCTTCATCGGAGTGGTCCCTTCAACGGTGCTCCGACCGGATTTGGTCCGATCGTCGCCATCGTACGAAAGCCCACTGACAATCGGACGCGCGGCCTCCGCCCGGCCGACCGGGCGTCAGATCCGCATAAGTGTGCGCGGCTTCGCCTCGGCCGTCAGGCATGATCGGTGCATGGCGACGGAGGAGAGCGGCGGGGGAAGCATGAGCGCGATCTCGACGGCACGGGAAGCCGCGAACGACGAACTGGTGCTGGCGTTCGGGCGGTTGCAGGGCGCCGCGAACCGGCTGGAGTACATCCTGGGGCGCGCGCTGGAGGTCGAGTGCGGCATCACGCACCTGACCTTCGAGGTACTGCTGATCCTCGGGCGCGCGGGCGAACCCGGGCTGTCCATGCGGGCGGTGGCCCAGGAACAGGTGCTGACGACCGGGGGTGCGACGCGGCTGGTGGACCGTATGGAGGCCGCCGGGCTCGTCGAGCGGGTCGCGGACCCCGGCGACCGGCGCGGGCGCCTGGTGCGGCTCACGGCGCTCGGGGAGGAGACCGTGGTGGCGGCCTCGCGGGTGCATGTGGCGAACATCGAGCGGTACTTCCTGGCGCCGCTGCCGGAGGGGGAGCGCGAGCGGTTCGCGGAGAACCTGCGGATCCTGAGCCGCGCCGCGCGGGACATGCTGCCGCGGCTGCCGTGAGTGGGTGACGCGATCCCGGCGCGACTGTCAGGTTTCAGCGCGACGAAAATATCTGACTACGCAGATACCTTTCTCTCGGGTGAACCGCTCGCGCCCGGCGAGCGCCCCACCCTGTCGAGGTCATCGATGCAGCTCGTCCATGTGTACGACGCCTACTGCGGCTGGTCCCACGGCTTCTCCGCCACCCTCCGCGAGACCGCCGCGCGCCACCCGGAACTGCCCGTCGAGGTGGTCTCCGGCGGACTGTTCACAGGCCGCCGGCGCGTCCCCATCCGTGAGTTCGGGTACGTCCAGGGCGCCAACACGCAGATCACCGGACTGACCGGCGCGGTCTTCGCCGAGCCCTACCAGCGGCTCATCGCCGACGGCTCCTTCGTCATGGACTCCGAAGCCGCCGCCCGCGGCCTCGCCGCCCTGCGTGCGAGCGCGCCGGATCGCGTCGTCGAACTCGCGACGGCCCTCCAGGACGCGTTCTACCTCGACGGCCTCAGCCTCTCCGACCCGGCCACGTACCGGAAGCTCGCGCGGGCGCACGGGCTGGACCCGGACACTGTCGTAGCCGCCTTCGAGGCCCCCCGCGCGCGTACGGAGGCCGAGGCGGATTTCCGGCGCAGCGCGGAGCTGGGGGTGAGCGGGTTCCCGACGCTGCTCGCGGTCGACGGGGAGCGGGTCGTGGTGCTGGCGCGGGGGCGGGCTACGGCGGATGAGGTGGACGCGCGGTTGGCGGTGCTGGGCTGAGGTGAGGGCTGGGGGCGTTCTGCGTGAGGTCGGCGGGGCTCGGGTGGTCGGAGCTGGAACGGGCCTCCTGTCCGCGGCTGTAGGACTGTGGGCGGAGTCGGTGCCTCGCGCGGCCCTTGCGGGGTGGGGAGTGCTGGACGGGAGTCGTCCCGCGCGCGTGCGCTGTGGGCCGACACCGGGCCGGCTTCAGGATCTGCGCGACAGTCGTCCCGCGCGCGTGCGCTGTGGGGCACCACGACGTGCCGAGAACCTCGATCGGCCAGCCGCTCCGCGCGTGCGCGCACCGTGGCAGGTCGGTGACATTCGGTCGTCGCGGCCGTGCCGGTTTCCCGTCGGGGAAACGGGGGCGAGGAGTGTCCGAGGCACCGCCTACCCTTGAGCCATGACCAGCAGCAGTGACCGGAGCCAGCCAGTGGACGCGAAGACCTACGAAGTGCGCACTTATGGGTGCCAGATGAACGTCCACGACTCCGAACGCCTGGCCGGTCTGCTGGAGGGCGCGGGCTACGTGCGCGCGCCCGAGGGGTCCGACGGCGACGCCGACGTCGTCGTCTTCAACACCTGCGCGGTCCGGGAGAACGCCGACAACCGGCTGTACGGCAACCTCGGCCGCCTCGCGCCGCGCAAGGCGAGCCGCCCCGGGATGCAGATCGCGGTCGGCGGCTGCCTCGCGCAGAAGGACCGCGACACGATCGTCAAGAAGGCGCCCTGGGTGGACGTCGTCTTCGGCACGCACAACATCGGCAAGCTGCCGGTCCTGCTGGAACGCGCGCGCGTGCAGGAGGAGGCGCAGGTCGAGATCGCCGAGTCCCTGGAGGCGTTCCCCTCGACGCTGCCCACCCGCCGCGAGAGCGCGTACGCGGCCTGGGTGTCGATCTCCGTCGGCTGCAACAACACCTGCACCTTCTGCATCGTCCCGGCCCTGCGCGGCAAGGAGAAGGACCGCCGCCCCGGCGACATCCTGGCCGAGATCGAGGCCCTGGTCGGCGAGGGCGTCACGGAGATCACCCTGCTCGGCCAGAACGTCAACGCGTACGGCAGCGACATCGGCGACCGCGAGGCATTCAGCAAGCTCCTGCGGGCCTGCGGCAAGATCGAGGGCCTGGAGCGCGTCCGCTTCACCTCGCCGCACCCCAGGGACTTCACGGACGACGTCATCGCCGCCATGGCCGAGACGCCCAACGTGATGCCCCAGCTCCACATGCCGATGCAGTCCGGCTCGGACACCGTCCTGAAGGCGATGCGCCGCTCCTACCGCCAGGAGCGCTACCTGGGGATCATCGAGAAGGTCCGCGCGGCCATCCCGCACGCGGCGATCTCCACGGACATCATCGTCGGCTTCCCCGGGGAGACCGAGGAGGACTTCGAGCAGACCCTCCACGCCGTCCGTGAGGCCCGCTTCGCGCAGGCGTTCACGTTCCAGTACTCCAAGCGCCCCGGTACGCCCGCGGCGACGATGGAGAACCAGATCCCCAAGGAGGTCGTCCAGGCGCGCTACGAGCGCCTCGTCGCCCTCCAGGAGGAGATCTCCTGGGACGAGAACAAGAAGCAGGTCGGCCGCACGCTGGAGCTCATGGTCGCCGAGGGCGAGGGCCGCAAGGACGACGCGACCCGCCGTCTGTCCGGCCGCGCCCCCGACAACCGCCTCGTCCACTTCACCAAGCCCGACCAGGACGTCCGCCCCGGCGACATCGTCACCGTCGAGATCACCTACGCCGCCCCGCACCACCTCCTCGCCGAGGGCCCCGTCCTCGGCGTACGGCGTACGCGCGCGGGCGACGCCTGGGAGAAGCGCACCGCGGAGAAGGCCGCCGCCCCGGCCGGCGTCCTGCTCGGCCTGCCCAAGGTCGGCGTCCCCGCGCCGCTGCCGGTCGCCACGGGCGGGTGCAGCGTCGAGTGACCTCATGGGCGGGACCCCGGACGACGCCGTCCGGCGCGCGTTCGGCCCCACCCACCCGCGCACGCTCCGGCGCACGCGGCTCCACCGGCAGGACGACGCGTTCCTGCCACGGTTCTCGCCGGCCGAGTTGATCGAGGACAGCGCGGCGGGGTGAAGAGCGAAGCGGAGTGACGTCGGGACGGTACGGGTTCGTCGGTCGTGTGCGTTGCGACGAAACGGTGCCGTCCCGACGCCGCTCGCATGCCCCCTTCCGCGTCCGACCGACCCGTATGTGACGTGTGACCGGTTCCCGGGGATACGCTGCCGATCATGCTTGTCGCCGCCGCAGTCTGTCCCTGTCCGCCCCTCCTGGTGCCCGAGATCGCCGCAGGCGCCGCGCCCGAGCTGGACGCGGCCAGAGCCGCCTGTGTGGACGCGCTGGGCGTGCTCGCCGCCGCCCGGCCGGACCGGCTGGTGGTGGTCGGTCCGGCGGCGGAGCACGGCTGCGGCCCGTACCCCGAGGGAACGCCGGGCTCGTTCCGGGGCTTCGGGGCCGACATCGTCGTACGGCTGGGGCGGGGTGACGGGGACGCAACCGGGCGGCTGCTGCCGCCGTCGCTCGCGGTGGGGGCCTGGCTGCTCGGGCGGGCCGGCTGGGGGGATGCCCCGATCGAGGGACTCGGGGTCGGGGAGCCGTTCGGGGCCGAGCAGTGCGTCCAGGCGGGCCGGGAGGCCGCGGGGCGGGCCGAGCGGGTCGCGCTGCTGGCGATGGGCGACGCCAGCGCGTGCCGCACGCTGAAGGCGCCGGGCTACCTCGACGAGCGGGCGGCGCCCTTCGACGCGGAGGTGGGGCGGGCCCTCGGCAAGGCGGACATCGCCGCACTGGAGGCGATGGACGTGGAGCTGGCCCGCCAGCTCATGGCGTCGGGACGAGCGCCCTGGCAGGTGCTGGCCGGGGCGGGGCAGGGCGCCGGCCTGAGCGGCGAGCTGCTGTACGAGGACGCGCCCTACGGGGTGGGGTACGTCGTCGCGACCTGGTCGTAGCACCCGAGAACGGCGCCGGCGGACGGCCCCGCGAGGCCGCCCGCCGATGGCTGTCCCGGATGCGGATCAGGACGCCGGAGGGGGCGAGCTCGGCGGGGTGCCGGTCGGGCCGTCGTCCTTGTGCGCGAGCTTGTCCACCGCGCCCTTCGCCTTGTCGGTGCCCGTGTGGATCTTGTCGCTGTACTTGCCCTTGGTGCGCTCGTCGACCGCCTTGGCGGCCTTGTCGATGCCGTCCTGGATCTTGCCCCCGTGCTGCTGGGCGAGGTCGGAGACCTTGTCCTTGGCCGGTCCGAGCTTGGCCTTCAAATTGTCCATGAGACCCATCGGGTCACCTTCCCTCGCGGTACGTCACCTGCAACCGACAGAACTTCGTAAAACGCCCATATCCACTTCGTACGGTACTCGCGCCCCCCGGATCGCGTCACCTCACCGGTGCGAGCGCGGCCCGCGAGGTTTGCGAGACTGGTGCCGTGAGCAGCGCACCCCTCGCCCCCCGAGTCATCGCCGTCGTCGGACCGACCGCGGCCGGAAAATCCGATCTCGGGGTCTTCCTGGCCCGTCGGCTGGGCGGTGAGGTCATCAACTCCGACTCCATGCAGCTCTACCGGGGGATGGACATCGGTACTGCCAAGCTAACGATCGA
This sequence comes from Streptomyces saintjeani, assembly GCF_055409605.1. Taxonomy (NCBI): domain Bacteria; kingdom Bacillati; phylum Actinomycetota; class Actinomycetes; order Kitasatosporales; family Streptomycetaceae; genus Streptomyces; species Streptomyces saintjeani. The sequence continues at coordinate 7,108,405 of NZ_CP189624.1, forward strand.
GGAGCGCGGCGGAGTTCCCCATCACCTCCTGGACATCTGGGACGTCACCGAGACCGCCTCCGTCGCCGAGTACCAGCGCCTCGCCCGCGCGCGGATCGACGCCCTGCTCGCCGAGGGACGCTGGCCGGTCCTGGTCGGCGGCTCCGGCCTGTACGTCCGCGGCGCGGTCGACAACCTGGAGTTCCCCGGCACCGACCCCGAGGTCCGCGCCCGCCTGGAGGAGGAGCTGGCCCTGCGCGGCTCCGGCGCCCTGCACGCGCGCCTGGCCGCCGCCGACCCCGCCGCCGCGCGCGCGATCCTGCCGGGCAACGGGCGCCGCATCGTGCGCGCGCTCGAAGTGATCGAGATCACCGGCAAGCCCTTCACCGCGAACCTCCCGGGCCACGACTCGGTGTACGACACCGTCCAGATCGGCGTCGACGTCGCGCGCCCCGAGCTCGACGAGCGCATCGCCCTGAGGGTGGACCGCATGTGGGAGGCGGGACTCGTCGACGAGGTGCGCGCACTGGAGGCGCAGGGGTTGCGCGACGGGCTCACGGCCTCGCGCGCGCTGGGCTACCAGCAGATCCTCCGGGCGCTCGCCGGGGAGTGCACCGAGGACGAGGCGCGGGCCGAGACCGTCCGCGCCACCAAGCGCTTCGCGCGCCGTCAGGATTCGTGGTTCAGGCGCGATCCCCGGGTGCACTGGTTGAGTGGGGCCGCGGCGGACCGGGGGGAACTTCCGCGCCTCGCATCGGCGTTGGTCGAACGACCGGTCACAGCCTGATCACGTCATGGCATCGGGACGCCCAGGCCGTCATCCGGGCCTGTCGCGTCGTGCCATCATCGAGCTTCGATCGACCAAGTGGAGTCCGAGTTGGGAGGGCGCGTGGCGATGGAGGCCGGCCCTCGTGACACCGCACAAGGCACCGAGAACCGCACTCCTCGGCGGGACGAACGGAAGCCGGACGACGGCCTCGCGCGCGCGGACGGGTTCCTCGCCGAGACCGACGGCCCCCCGCGCCTGATCGACGGCATCCCCCGCCCCGGAGGGCCCGAGGACGACTCCTCCGGCCCCCGCGACGCGCAGCCGGACGACGGCTTCCAGGAGCCCGCGGACGGCGGCCTCACCTCCGACGGCCCCGACGAGGCGGACGAGACGCCCGACGGCGTCACGGACGACGGCCCCGAGCCCGAGGAGATGTTCGCGAGCGGCCCCGAGGTCGAGGTCGAACTGCGGCCCCAGCGCAGGCTGCGGATCTGGCAGCTCGCCCCGATCGTCGCCCTGGCCACCGTCGGCTCCCTGATGTTCGCCTTCCCGCTCGCCTTCGACTTCGGCGACAGCGGCGCCGTCGTCGCCATGCTCGGCCTGCTGATCTGCTCCTGCGCCGCCGGCTGGGGCATGATGGCCGCCCGCCGCGTCGGGTACACGTGGCCGGGCCTGCCCCTGCGGGGCTCCGGCCGCCGCCCGGACTGGCGCGTCGTCCTCGCGTACGTCGTGCTGGTCGCCGCGGCCGTCGCCCTCGCCGTCGGGCGCGTCGCCCGGCTGCGCTGAACCCCGTGCGGGAGCACCGTCACGCGGTGTGAGCGGGACTGTCGTACCCACGCCGTACGATCGAGGAATGAGCACGCGGATCGCCTTCCTCAAGGGGCACGGGACCGAGAACGACTTCGTGATCGTCCCGGACCCGGAGAACGCCCTGGACCTCTCGCCCGCCGCCGTGGCCGCCCTGTGCGACCGCCGCGCGGGCATCGGCGGCGACGGACTGCTGCACGTCGTACGGTCCGCGGCGCATCCCGAGGCGCGCGCGATGGCGGCCGAGGCGGAGTGGTTCATGGACTACCGCAACGGCGACGGCTCGGTGGCCGAGATGTGCGGCAACGGCGTGCGCGTGTTCGCGCGCTACCTCCAGCATGCCGGACACGTCGAGGAGGGCGACCTCGCGATCGCCACGCGCGGGGGCGTCAAGAGCGTCCACATCGACAAGGAGGGGGACGTCACGGTCGGCATGGGCCGTGCCCGCCTCCCCGAGGGTGACGTCGAGGTGAGTGTCGGCGGGCGCAGCTGGCCCGCGCGCAACGTCAACATGGGCAACCCCCACGCGGTTGCCTTCGTCGACGACCTCGCGCACGCGGGCGACCTGTTCACCGCCCCGCCCGTCAGCCCCGCTTCCGCCTACCCGCAGGGTGTCAACGTCGAGTTCGTCGTCGACCGGGGCACCCGGCACGTCGCCCTCAGGGTGCACGAGCGGGGCTCCGGCGAGACCCGCTCGTGCGGCACGGGCGCGTGCGCCGTCGCCGTCGCCACCGCGCGCAGGGACGGCGCCGATCCGGCCGTCACCGGCACACCCGTGACGTACACCGTGGACGTGCCCGGCGGGCGCCTCGTCATCACCGAACGGCCCGACGGCGAGATCGAGATGACCGGTCCCGCCGTGATTCTCGCCGAAGGGACGATCGATTCCGGGTGGCTGGAAAGTGCCTCACGACGACCGGCGTAGGGCTTCGCATCGCAGGCAGGGGCGGCCCGTCACCGTACGGGTGCGCCCCTGTCGCGCGTTCGGAGGGCAGGAATGTGCGACCCGCTCCGGCCACGATGGCTCGAAACAGTCAACTACCGGAGTGTCGCTCGAATGGGTGATCCGTTTCACGCTCGGCGAGAGGCGGTCAGCCGCACATGGTGGGCTCGGTAGCATCAAGCACCGGCCCGGACGGGAGACCGAAACCAGTCCCCGAGCCGTGTCCGCCCTGGGGCACTCGTCCGCCGGTCCACGCAGCCGGAGGTGCCCATGAGTGCGGAGGCGACGAATCCCGCGACCCCAGGCCCGGTGGTGCCCGCCGTCCCCCGATGGCGCAGCCGCCCCCGTATCGACCTGCGCAGGCTGGGTCGTGCCGCCTTCCTGGGCCCGGCCGGCAGAGGCCGGCTGCCCGACGCGATCGGCCATGTCGTCGAGGCCCACCGCGCCCACCACCCCGAGGCCGACCTCGAACCGCTGCATCGCGCGTACGTGCTGGCCGAGTCCTCGCACCGCGGCCAGATGCGCAAGAGCGGCGAGCCGTACATCACCCACCCCCTCGCGGTGACGCTGATCCTCGCCGAACTCGGCGCGGAGACCACGACCCTGACGGCGTCTCTGCTCCACGACACCGTCGAGGACACCGATGTGACGCTCGACCAGGTCCGGGAACACTTCGGCGAAGAGGTCCGTTATCTCGTCGACGGCGTCACGAAACTGGAGAAGGTCGACTACGGGGCCGCCGCCGAACCCGAGACCTTCCGCAAGATGCTGGTGGCCACCGGCAGCGACGTCCGCGTGATGTCGATCAAACTCGCCGACCGGCTGCACAACATGCGCACCCTCGGGGTGATGCGCCCCGAGAAACAGGCGCGCATCGCGAAGGTCACCCGGGACGTCCTGATCCCGCTCGCCGAACGCCTCGGCGTGCAGGCCCTCAAGACCGAACTGGAGGACCTGGTCTTCGCGATCCTCCACCCCGAGGAGTACGACCGCACGCGCGAGCTGATCGTCGACAACGCCTCCCGCGCGGACGACCCGCTCGCCGAGATGGCCGACGGCATGCGCGGCGTCCTGCGCGAGGCCGGCATCCAGGCCGAGATCCACATAAGGCCCCGGCACTTCGTCTCCGTCCACCGCTTCTCCCGCAAGCGCGGACGTATGCGCGGCTCGGACTTCGGACGGCTCCTGGTCCTCGTCAACGAGGACGCCGACTGCTACGCCGTCCTGGGCGAACTGCACACCTGCATGACGCCCGTCGTCTCGGAGTTCAAGGACTTCATCGCCGTACCGAAGTTCAACCTCTACCAGTCGCTGCACACCGCCGTCGCGCGCGAGGACGGCCAGGTCGCCGAGGTGCTCATCCGCACGCACCGGATGCACAAGGTCGCCGAGGCCGGCGTCGTCGCCCTCGGCAACCCCTACGCGAGCCCGGCGGAGGAGCAGGCCGCGAGCGACGAGCGCATCGACCCGACCAAGCCCGGCTGGCTCTCCCGGCTCCTCGACTGGCAGGAGGCCGCGCCCGACCCGGACACGTTCTGGTCGACCCTGCGCGAGGACCTCGCCCAGGACCGCGAGATCACCGTCTTCCGCCCCGACGGAGGCACGCTCGGCCTGCCCGACGGGGCCACCTGCGTCGACGCCGCCTACGCCCAGTACGGCGAGGACGCGCACGCCTGCATCGGCGCCCGCGTGAACGGCCGTCTGGCGACCCTCAGCACCGCTCTGCGGGACGGGGACACCGTCCAGCTCCTCATGGGCCAGGACCCCGCCTCCGAGCCCTCCAGGGAGTGGCTGGAGCACGCCCACACCCCCGCGGCGCGCATCGCCATCCAGCGGTGGCTGTCCACGCACCCCACAGAGCCGCGTGGCACCGCGCGGCAGGCGGAGGAGGGCGAATCCGCCTTCCGGGGGCAGAGCGGCCGTCGTACCGCTGACGGGCCGCTGCCGCATCCGTCGTCCGCCCCGCGCGCGGGGAGCACGATCTCCGTCGCCGGGCGGCCCGGCGTGGGCGTGCGGCTCGCCGGGTGCTGTACGCCCGTGCCCGCCGACGAGGTCACCGGGTTCGCCGTACGCGGAGGCGTGGTCACCGTCCACCGCGTCGAGTGCGCCGCCGTCGCGCGCATGCGCGGTGCCGGGCGGCCCGAGGCCGACGTCCACTGGGGGGACTCCACCGAGTGCCGCGTCACCCTCGTAGCCGAATCGTTCGGCCGCCCCCACCTCCTGGCCGACCTCACCGAGGCGATCGCCCTGGAGGGCGCCGAGATCGTCTCCGCCACCGTCGAACCACCGTCCCAGCAGCGTGTCCGCCACACCTACACCCTCGAACTCCCCGACGCGGCCCACCTGCCCGCCCTCATGCGCGCGATGAGAAACGTTCCTGGGGTGTACGACGTGAGCCGGACACAGCACCACGCGGGAGTGCACTGAGGGGCACGCGCGCAGGGGGTCGCCGGGCAACTGCACGCACGCGGGACCCCGGTCCCCGGCAACTCGGCCCCACCCGGGCAACACGTTCGGGTGGGTCGGGCGCGAGTCGGCGTCGGTGGGGGCGTGTGCGCTGGTAGCCGTGGGGCATGCTGCGCAGCCCTCGAACCGAAGCCCCCGAGGCCACCGGTCCCGCGATCGCCGGACCCCGCCCCCGGGACGCCCGCCCGCGTCACCGTCGTCTCGCGCGGGCGGCCTTCCTCGCCTCCGCGCTCTCCCTGTGCCTCGTCGCCGCGAGCGCGCCCCCCGAGCAACTCGGCGTCGGGGACCGACTGTTCCCGAACCTCGGCAACCCCGGGTACGACGTCGCCGCGTACGACCTGGACTTCACGTACCCGGGGAGCAACGACAAGCCCCTGCGCGCGGTGACGACGATCGACGCGTGGACGACCGAACGGCTGGAGCGGGTCAATCTGGACTTCGCGCACGGGGACGTCGAGTCGGTCGAGGTCGACGGTGAACCGGCGCACTACGCGCGCGCGGGCGAGGACCTCGTCGTCACCCCGCGCCGCGCCGTCCCGGCGGGGAGCTGGATGCGGATCACCGTCCGGCACACCAGCGACCCCATGCCTCCCGAGGACGGCGAGGGCGGCTGGGTGCGCACCACGGACGGGCTCGCCATGGCGAACCAGGCGGACGTCGGCCACCTGGTGTTCCCCTGCAACGACCACCCCTCGGACAAGGCGATGTTCACCATCAGGGTGACCGCCCCCGACGGATACACGGCCGTCGCCAACGGTCTGCCCACCGGCGTCGACCGCGCGCGCGGGACGACGACCTGGACGTACCGCACCCAGCACCCCATGGCGACCGAGCTGACCCAGGTCTCCATCGGCCGCTCGACCGTCCTGCGCCGCGAGGGACCGCACGGCCTGCCCGTACGGGACGTCGTCCCCACCGCGGACCGCGACGCCCTGGAGCCGTGGCTGGCGAAGACGCCGGACCAGATCTCCTGGATGGAGTCGAAGGTCGGGCCGTACCCGTTCGAGACGTACGGGCTGCTCATGGCGAGTGCCAGCACCGGGTTCGAGCTGGAGACGCAGACCCTGTCTCTGTTCGAGAAGGACCTGTTCACCGAACCCGGCTACCCCGCCTGGTACGTCGAGTCGATCATGGTCCACGAACTGTCGCACCAGTGGTTCGGCGACAGCGTCTCCCCGCGCACCTGGTCCGACCTGTGGCTCAACGAGGGGCACGCCACCTGGTACGAGGCCCTGTACGCGCAGGAGAAGGCGGGCCGCACGCTGGAGGCTCGTATGAAGGCCGCGTACGGCGCGTCCGACCGCTGGCGCGCGGCCGGTGGCCCGCCCGCCCTTCCCAAGGGCCCCGAGCCCGGCCAGAAGATCAGCATCTTCCGCCCCGTCGTCTACGACGGCGCCGCCCTCGTCCTGTTCGCGCTGCGCGAGACCATCGGCCGCCCCGCGTTCGAGCGCCTGGAGCGCGCGTGGGTGACCGAGAACCACGACGGCGTCGCGAGCACCGCCGACTTCACCCGCCTCGCCGAACGCGTCTCCGGCCACGACCTCGCCGCGTTCTTCGACGCCTGGCTCTACGGCACGAAGACGCCCCCGATGCCGGGCCACCCGGACTGGAAGTCCCAGGCCCCGGCGAGCACGAAGGCGGGGGAGGAGACGCCGGCGGTACGGCAGGGGCGGCACTGAGCGGGCACCCGTAGCTGTCGCGCCGTACGCGTGCACGGGACGCTGCCCGGCCCGCATCCCTGCCGCACCGTCTCCCCGATAAGCCCGTGACGAGGCGGGGCAGGGCGTGCGACCATTTTCGGGCCGGCGCGGTACGGGGCCGATATGCGGGAATCTTCCGCAGGGCTCGTGCGTTGAGCAGGGTGACAGGCGCCCTAGCGGCATCTTCGACGACGTAAGGATCAAATGACCTCCTCTTCTTCCGCTTCCCAGGACACCAAGCGCCTCGCGCAGGACTACTCCGACGGTCTTCGGGCCGATGCCCTGATGGAAGAGGACGTCGCCTGGAGCCACACGATCGACGAGGAGCGGGACGGCGACCAGTTCGACCGCTCCGAGCGCGCGGCCCTGCGCCGCGTTGCGGGCCTCTCCACCGAGCTGGAGGACGTCACCGAGGTCGAGTACCGCCAGCTGCGGCTGGAGCGGGTCGTCCTCGTCGGCGTCTGGACCACCGGCACCGCGCGGGACGCGGACAACTCCCTCGCCGAGCTCGCGGCCCTCGCGGAGACGGCCGGCGCGCTCGTCCTCGACGGCGTCGTCCAGCGCCGCGACAAGCCCGACCCGGCCACCTTCATCGGCTCCGGCAAGGCCCAGGAACTGCGCGACATGGTCCTGGAGAGCGGCGCCGACACCGTGATCTGCGACGGCGAGCTGAGCCCCGGTCAGCTGATCGCCCTTGAGGACGTCGTCAAGGTCAAGGTCATCGACCGTACGGCCCTGATCCTCGACATCTTCGCCCAGCACGCCAAGTCCCGGGAGGGCAAGGCGCAGGTCGCGCTCGCGCAGATGCAGTACATGCTGCCGAGGCTCCGTGGCTGGGGCCAGTCCCTGTCCCGCCAGATGGGCGGCGGCAAGGGCGGCGGTCTCGCCACCCGAGGCCCCGGTGAGACCAAGATCGAGACGGACCGGCGCCGGATCCGCGAGAAGATGGCGAAGATGCGCCGGGAGATCGCGGAGATGAAGACCGGCCGCGAGATCAAGCGCCAGGAGCGCAAGCGCCACAAGGTGCCGTCCGTCGCCATCGCGGGCTACACCAACGCCGGCAAGTCCTCCCTGCTCAACCGCCTCACCGGCGCGGGCGTCCTGGTCGAGAACGCCCTGTTCGCGACCCTGGACCCGACCGTCCGCCGCGCGGAGACCCCGAGCGGGCGTCTCTACACCCTGGTGGACACCGTCGGCTTCGTCCGGCACCTGCCGCACCACCTGGTCGAGGCGTTCCGCTCCACCATGGAGGAGGTCGGCGAGTCCGACCTGATCCTGCACGTGGTGGACGGCTCGCACCCCGCCCCGGAGGAGCAGCTCGCGGCCGTGCGCGAGGTCGTCAGGGACGTCGGCGCCACCGGCGTACCCGAGATCGTCGTGATCAACAAGGCGGACGCCGCCGACCCGCTCACGCTCCAGCGGCTGCTGCGGATCGAGAAGCGCTCCATCGCGGTCTCCGCGCGCACCGGCGAGGGCATCGCCGAACTGCTCGCGCTGATCGACGAGGAGCTGCCGAGGCCGTCCGTCGAGATCGAGGCGCTGGTGCCGTACACGCACGGCAAGCTGATCGCCCGCGCTCACACGGAGGGCGAGGTCCTCTCCGAGGAGCACCTCGCGGAGGGCACGCTGCTGAAGGCGCGGGTCCACGAGGAACTCGCCGCGGACCTCGCGCCGTACGTACCCGCCCAGGCGGTCTGACGCGCGCGTACGCCCAACGACGAAGCGCCGCCCCCTCAGCGCGAGGGAGCGGCGCCTCGGTGCGTCACTGGCCCGCGGACCTCTTGCTCACCGACTCGTACACGCCCTTGGCGACCTCGCCGAGGCGCGGTCCCGCGAGCCAGCCCGAGGTGGCCGGGCCGATGGACGTGTTGGACACCAGCGCCAGCCTGCCGTCGGCCCTCTTCGCGGTCCAGCCGCCGCCGGAGGAGCCGCCCGTCATCGTGCAGCCGATCCGGTACATCGTCGGGTCCGCCGAGGACAGCGAGAGCCGGCCCGGTTTGTCCGTGCACTCGTACAGCTTCTGCCCGTCGAACGGCTCGGCCGCCGGGTAGCCCGCCGCCGTGATGCTCGACACGTCCGCCACCGCGGGCGCCGCGAAGTCCACCGGCAGCGCCCCGCCGACCGTCTCCTCCAGCGACTTGCCGGAGCCGCCCTTCTCCGGGGTGACGTGGATGACCGCGAAGTCGTACGGCGCGCCGTCACCGCCCTTCGGGCCGCCCTGCGCGATCCACTGCTGCGAGGTCTGCGCCCAGTCGCCCCACCACACGCCGTACGGCGCGACCTGCTCGCGCGTCGTCGTCCGGAGCGCCGACGTCGGCATCGCGCTGTCGTTGTACGACGGGACGAACGCGATGTTGCGGTACCAGCCGCCGTTCTTGCCGGCGTGCACGCAGTGGCCCGCCGTCCACACCAGGTTGGACCGGCCGGGGTGCGCCGGGTCCTCGACGACCGTCGCCGAGCAGACCATCGAGCCCTCGGGGGAGTCGAAGAGCAGCTTGCCCGCCTCCGGCACGTTCGCGTGGTACTTCGCGGCGACCGCCTTCGCGTCCACCGGCGACGGCTCCCGGTCCGTCACGCCCTGGTCGCCCGCGAGGTCGCTGTCGTCGACGCCACGGTCCGGGTCCTGCGCGTCCCGCATCCGGTCCGGGTCCCACAGGCCCTCGATGATCGGGTTGACGAAGTCCTGCGCCTCACGCAGCCAGTCGTTCTTGTCCCAGTTCTTCCAGGCGCCGTTCTTCCACTTGTCGAGGTCGATGCCGTGCTTCTTGAGCCGGTCCAGCAGGTCGTCCGGGATCTGGACCTTCCCGCCGCCGGACTCGGAGGCGGAGGCCGCCGCCGAGGGCGAACCGGCCGCCTGGTCGTCCCCGTCGCACGCGGTGGCGGTGAGCGCGAGCACCGAGGCGAGGGCCGCCGCGGACAGTACCGCCCTGCGGCGTGGGCGCGCGCCGTCCCCTCGACGAGTGGTGAACGGCGGCCGTATCGATGGCATGTCTGAACTCCCCCTGCTTTTCGTGAACATGGTGCAATGCCGTGAAATCGCCCGCGCCAACGGCGAGTTCGGGCCGATCCCACGGTCACGTGGAACGGCAACACACGATATGCGCTCGCTGTGGGGGACTTCCGTGGGAACGGCAACGGTTTCGCTACGGGCTGCCTGAACTGGGGAGTTGGGCGGAGAAACGGTTCGGACCGGGCGCCCCAAGGGGTGCGCGAGCCGGGTGGCGTCGCTTCCGTCGCCGGTGTCCCTCCCGCCGCGCGGACGATCTTCGGTGAGGCCGTAACCCGTCGGCCGGAGCGGGGTTGGTAGCGGTGGGGCCGGGCGGGGGCGCGACCGGGGTCCCGTTCCTGGGCGAGGGAAGGCGGGCGGCCGTGGAGGTGATCGGGGCGGGGGAGCGGACCTGTGCACTGCCGATCGTGCCGGTGCGGGCGCGCGGGCTGACCGTCGAGGGGGCCGGGCGGTACCTGGACTGCCTCTCGGGGGGCGGGGCGCTCGGGCACGACCATCCCGTCGTCCTCGCGGCGATCCGCAAGCTCCTCGACTCCGGGGCGCCGCTGCACGCCCCCGGTCTCGCGACCCCCGTCAAGGACGCCTTCGTCACCGAGCTGCTGCGCACCCTTCCGCCCGGACTCGCCGGCCACGCGCGCGTGCGCTTCTGCGGGCCCGCCGGGACGGACGCCGTGGCGGCGGCCCCCATGCTGGCCCGCACCGCCACCGGCCGCACCGGGGCCCTCGCCTTCAGCGACGCCCACCACGCGACCGCCGCCGGCGTCTCCGGTGGGGTGCCCTATCCGTACGGCTGCCGCTGTCCCTACGGCGTCGGCGGCCAGAGGGGTGCCGAACTCGCCGTCCGCTGGGCCGAGTCCGTCCTCGACGGGGCCCAGCCGGGCGTGCCCCGCCCCGGGTGCGTGATCCTCGAACCCGTCCAGGGCGAGGGCGGCGTCGTCCCCGTGCCGGACGACTGGCTGCGCCGGGTGCGGCAGGTCACCGCCGACCGGGGCGTCTCCCTGATCGCCGGCGAGATCCAGACCGGCGTCGGCTGTACTGGCGCCTTCCGGGCCGTCGAGCACAGCGGGATCACCCCCGACGTCATGGTCCTCTCCCAGGCCATCGGCGGCAGCCTGCCCCTCGCGGTGATCGTCCACCGCGACGACCTCGTGGGGGAACCCGGCGCCCACGCGGGCGCGTTCCCCGGCAACCAGCTCGCCACGGCGGTCACCTGCGCCCCTGCCATCCACGACCCCGCCATGACGGTCACCCGCGACCACACCGCCCGAGACCCCGCCACCCGCCTCTCCACGCCGGGCGAGCACCACGCCCACCGCCGTACGGACCCGCCGCCCCCACGCGCGACACCCCCGACCTAGCCCCTCACTGCTCACCGGCCACCTCACGGGCCACCCACCCCCCCACAAGGACCCTCCGTGCACACCGAACCCACCAGACGACCAGCCTCCGCCCCCCACTCCCTCCCCGCCCCCGCTGCTGGCCACCCCGCCCCCCACGCCACCGCCCAAGCCGCCGCCACGGAGAACCTCCTCCGCTGCTGGGCGCGCGAGACATCCGTACCGCCCCCCGACACCGACCACCTCCGCATCCCCCTCCCGTCCTCCGGCCTCACCCTGCTCGCCCCCGTCCACTACTGGTCCCCCACCGGCCTGCACCGCTTCGGCCCCCCGACGCTCGCCGACGCCCCCGCCCCGGCCCCGCCACTGGACGCGATCACGCTCGCGGCCCTGCTGACCCGCGAGGCACACTCGGGCGCTGCCCCTACAGGACCGGCCCGTGAGGCACAGCCCGGCGCCACCGTCCCGGCACCGGCCCGCACAGCCGACGCGGCACCGGCCCGCGACCGAGCCGTCGACAGCCCCGTCCCCACCCACGGCACACCGCCCCACCCCGCAGACCCCTCCGACCTCGTCCCCCGCGTAGCCGACTCCCTCCGCCGCGCAACCCTCTTCCTCACCGACCGCCAAACCCCCCACTCCGACACCCCCGACCTGTTCCTCGCCGCCGAACAATCCCTCCTCCTGGGGCACCCCCTCCACCCCACCCCGAAGAGCCGGGAGGGCCTGACCGACGCCGAAACCCTTCGCTACTCACCCGAGTCACGCGGCTCGTTCCCCCTTCACTGGCTCGCTGTCGCCCCGTCCGTACTCGCCACCGACTCCGCCTGGACCGAGAGCGGACGAGGGGTCCGCGCGGAGCACCTGACCGCCCGACTGGCCGGCCCCGGGCTCCCGTTGCCCGAGGGATACGCCGCCCTCCCCCTGCACCCCTGGCAGTTCCACGAGACCCGGCACCGCCCTGAGGTCGCGGCCCTGCTGGACGCCGGGCTGCTGAGGGACCTCGCCCCGTACGGCCCTGTCTGGCACCCCACCTCCTCGGTCCGCACCGTCCACCGCTCCGGCGCCCCCGCGATGCTCAAACTCTCGCTGGCACTGCGCATCACCAACTCCCGCAGGGAGAACCTCCGCAAGGAACTCCACCGGGGCGTCGAGGTGCACCGCCTCCTGCGCACCGGCCTCGCCCGGGAGTGGCACGCCGCCCACCCACACTTCGACATCGTCCGCGACCCGGCCTGGCTCGCCGTCGACGACCGCGAGGGCCGGCCCGTGACCGGACTGGACGTGGTGATCCGGCACAACCCCTTCGCCCCGTCGGACGACGTCTCGTGCGTCGCCGGCCTGGTGTCGCCCCGCCCGCACGCCCCCGGGCCCCTGCCCGGCGCCCGCCGTCCCCTGACCGATCACCACCTGGACCTCCTCTCCTTCCGTTCCCGTCTCACGACCCTCGTGGACCGGCTCGCCTCCCGCAGCGCCCGCCCCCGCGGCGCCGTCGCCGTCGAGTGGTTCCTGCGGTACCTGGAACACGTCGTCCGCCCGGTGCTGTGGCTCGACGGCGAGGCGGGGATCGCCCTGGAGGCCCACCAGCAGAACACCCTCCTGCTCCTGGACCCCGACGGCTGGCCCGCGGGCGGCCGGTACCGGGACAACCAGGGCTACTACTTCCGGGAGTCCCGCCGCGCCGACCTCGACGCCCGGCTCCCCGGCATCGGCGCCTCCAGCGACACGTTCGTCTCCGACGAGGTCACCGACGAGCGCCTCGCCTACTACCTCGGCATCAACAACGTGCTCGGCCTGATCGGCGCGTTCGGCTCCGAACGCCTCGTGGACGAAAGCCTGTTGCTCGCCTCCTTCCGCCGCTTCCTCGCATCGGCCGCCGCCGGCCCCCGGCGGATGCGCACCTCCCTCCCTGCCCGGCTGCTCGACTCACCCGTCCTGCGCTGCAAGGCGAACCTCCTGACCCGGCTGCACGGCCTCGACGAACTCGTCGGCCCGGTCGACACCCAGTCCGTCTACGTCACCATCGCCAACCCCCTCGCCTCCTCCTAGACCCCCGCCTCTCTTCATCAGCCTCCCGAAAGGAGCGTTCCTGTGCCGACCACGAAAGGTCACGACGACCCCAGCACCACCGGAGACCTTCTGGACGGGGTCGCCGACTGGGGCCCCACCCTCTGCCATGTCGGCATCTTCCACCTCATCCCCGTGACGTTCGACCGGGGAATCCCTCTGGTCGCCCGCTGGATGAACGACCCGGCCGTAGCCGCCTACTGGGACCTGGCGGGCCCCGAGATCCGGACCACCCGGCACATCCGGGTCCAGCTCCAGGGCGGCGGGCGCAGCGTCCCCTGCCTGGGGGTGCTGAACGGTACGCCGATGAGCTACTGGGAGATCTACCGCGCGGACCTCGACCCGCTGGCCCGCTACTACCCCGCCCTGCCGCACGACACCGGCCTGCACCTCCTCATCGGGGACGCACGGGACCGGGGGAGAGGGCTGGGCGGAGTCCTGCTGCGGACGGTCGCCGACCTCATCCTCGAAAAGCGCCCCGACTGCCCCCGGGTCATCGCCGAACCGGACGTCCGCAACGCTCCTTCCCTCCGCATCTTCCACACCTCCGGCTTCGAGCGCATCGGCGAGGTCGACCTCCCCTCCAAGCGGGCGGTGCTCGTGACGCGCGACCGTGATTCCCTGTGCCCTCCGCCCGAGGGCCGGCTTCCCCAGTTCACGGACCCCACCCTCCCGGGCTTCTGGTGACTGCTCGAACTTGCTTCGTTACTCATAGTGACGTTCTGGATGCCGTCCGAGTTCCCTCGTCGCCCAGACTTTTTTCCGAGCCCCCCTCCGAGCCCCCCTCCGAGCCCTCCGTCGAGCCCCCTCCGAACCGCATCCAGCCCGCCGAACCCCACGCATTCGCCGGGCCCTTCCACCACTCGCCAGGCCCCCTCCACCCCTTCGGACCCCGGCGCCCACCCCACTCCCTCACGCCCCCTCCCACTCCACACCCCACCCCGATCCCACCCCCCACCCCCCGATCGGCGGCACGATTGTCAGTCCCGGGCCGTAGGGTGGTCGCGCTATGACGAAGCCCTCTCTCCCCGAACTCCTGCATGCCGCCGTCGTCTCCGTCGGCGGCGCGGAGCGTCCCGGTCAGGTGACCATGGCCGAAGCCGTCGCGGAGGCGATCGACGACGGCTCCCATCTGCTGGTGCAGGCCGGCACCGGCACCGGAAAGTCGCTGGGATACCTCGTCCCCGCGCTTGCGCACGGCGAGCGGGTGGTGGTCGCGACCGCCACCCTCGCCCTCCAGCGCCAGCTCGTGGAACGTGACCTCCCGCGCACGGTCGACGCCCTGCACCCCCTGCTGCGCCGCCGCCCGGAGTTCGCGATGCTCAAGGGCAGATCGAACTACCTGTGCCTGCACCGGCTGCACGAGGGCGTGCCGCAGGACGAGGAGGAGGGCCTCTTCGACCAGTTCGAGGCGGCGGCCCCCTCCAGCAAGCTGGGCCAGGACCTGCTGCGGCTGCGCGACTGGTCGGACGAGACGGAGTCGGGCGACCGCGACGACCTCACCCCGGGCGTGTCCGACCGCGCGTGGGCGCAGGTGTCGGTCTCCTCCCGCGAGTGCCTGGGCGCCTCCAAGTGCGCGTACGGCGCGGAGTGCTTCGCCGAGACGGCCCGCGAGCGCGCCAAGCTCGCCGAGGTCGTCGTCACCAACCACGCGCTGCTCGCGATCGACGCCATCGAGGGTGCCCCGGTCCTCCCGCAGCACGAGGTCCTGATCGTCGACGAGGCGCACGAACTGGTCTCCCGGGTCACCGGCGTCGCGACCGGCGAGCTGACCCCGGGACAGGTCAACCGCGCGGTACGGCGCGCCGCCAAGCTGGTCGACGAGAAGGTCGCCGACCAGCTCCAGACCGCGGCCGAGGGCTTCGAGCGGCTGATGGAACTGGCCCTGCCCGGACGCCTCGAAGAGCTGCCGGAAGACCTCGGCTACGCGCTGACGGCCCTGCGCGACGCGGGCCGTACGGTGATCTCCGCGCTCGGCACGACCCGCGACAAGTCCGTCCAGGACGAGGACGCGGTCCGCAAGCAGGCGCTGGCGTCGGTGGAGACCGTCCACGACGTGGCGGAGCGCATCGTGCAGGGCTCCGAGTACGACGTCGTCTGGTACGAGCGCCACGACCGCTTCGGTGCGTCCCTGCGCGTCGCGCCGATGTCCGTGTCGGGCCTGCTGCGAGAGAAGCTCTTCGCGGACCGCTCGGTCGTCCTGGCCTCCGCCACACTGAAGCTGGGCGGCGACTTCAACGGCGTTGGCGCGTCCCTCGGGCTCGCTCCGGAGGGCGTCGAGGGCGAGGACCTGCCGCAGTGGAAGGGCCTCGACGTCGGCTCGCCCTTCGACTACCCCCGCCAGGGCATCCTGTACGTCGCCAAGCACCTCTCGCGCCCCGCGCGCGACGGTGACCGCGCGGACATGCTGGACGAACTGGCCGACCTCGTCCAGGCGGCCGGCGGCCGTACGCTCGGCCTGTTCTCGTCGATGCGGGGCGCCCAGCTCGCCGCCGAGGAACTGCGCGTGCGCATGCCGGAGTTCCCGATCCTCCTCCAGGGCGAGGAGACGCTCGGCGAGCTGATCAAGAACTTCGCGGCGGACCCGAGGACGTGCCTGTTCGGCACGCTCTCGCTCTGGCAGGGCGTCGACGTGCCCGGGCCCAGCTGCCAGCTCGTCGTCATGGACAAGATCCCGTTCCCGCGCCCCGACGACCCGCTGATGAGCGCCCGGCAGAAGAAGGTCGAGGAGGCCGGGGGCAACGGTTTCATGTCCGTCGCCGCCACCCATGCGGCCCTCCTGATGGCCCAGGGCGCCGGCCGACTCGTCCGCGCGACGGGTGACCGGGGTGTCGTGGCCGTCCTGGACCAACGCCTCGCCACCGCGCGCTACGGCAGCTATCTGAAGTCCTCCATGCCCGACTTCTGGTACACGACGGACCGCAACCAGGTCCGCAAGTCCCTCGCGGCGATCGACGCGGCGGCGAAGCAGGCGGGAGCGTGAGGGCGTGAAGGAGGGGGCGAGCCGCGACTCGCCCCCCACCGAGCGCACCTCAAGACCGAGTACTCCGCGGCATCCCAAGGCCCCGTAAGAAGACAACACAGGGCCCCGGAACCGGCGCAGGGATCCCGGGGCCCAGTCAACAGGGCGGAGGCGCAGCAGGAAGGCCCGCCCGCGCACCGCCTCAGACGCGGCGCAGTACGGCCACCACCTTGCCGAGGATCGTCGCGTCGTCACCGGGGATCGGCTCGTACGCGGCGTTGTGCGGAAGCAGCCACACATGGCCGTCCTCGCGCTTGAAGCGCTTGACCGTCGCCTCCCCGTCGAGCATCGCTGCGACGATGTCGCCGTTCTCGGCGACGGGCTGGCGGCGGACGGTCACCCAGTCGCCGTCGCAGATCGCGGCCTCGATCATCGAGTCGCCGACGACCTTCAGCACGAACAGCTCACCGTCGCCCACGAGCTGACGGGGCAACGGGAAGACGTCCTCGACGGACTCCTCCGCGAGGATCGGGCCACCGGCGGCGATCCGGCCGACCAACGGGACGTACGACGCGGCGGGCTTGCCCGCGGTGTCCGTCGGCTGCGCGGAGACCGACTGGTCGGAACCGCGCACCTCGTACGCGCGCGGGCGGTGGGGGTCACGGCGCAGGAAGCCCTTGCGCTCCAGGGCCATCAGCTGGTGCGCCACCGAGGACGTGCTGGACAGGCCGACGGCCTGGCCGATCTCCCGCATGGACGGTGGGTAGCCCCGCCGCTGCACGGAATCCCTGATGACCTCGATCACCCGGCGCTGCCGGTCGGTCAGGCCCGAGCTGTCAGCCCGGATGCCTGGAGGTCGGCCCGGCAGGGAGCGCTTGTGCCCCTCGGGATGTGTGGCTTCGTTCATCGCGTGCACCGGGTCGAGTCGGCCCTGGGAGCGCTCCTGGGCGGTGATGGTGGCACTGTCTGCGGTGGTGGTCACGGCGGCCCCTCTCGATGGTCTCCCTGCTTGACAACGGTAGTTGCTTTCGAAAGGTTGCGCCAAACACACGTTCGAGTGAAAAACCTCGAAGAGTTGGACTTGATCATGTGTCCAGGTGTATGGCTCACGCCGTGTCCGGCGCGCGGAACGGGCTGACGTCGTACCCTTCACCGCTGTCACCGCTGTCACCGGTGGCCTTGTGGGCCGTCGTCCCAGTCTGCCAGCCGCCGCCCTGTCCGGCGGGGATCAAGGCCCGAGTCCCACCTCTCCTCCCTCCCGCGCTCACGCAATCTCCCCATGTGCCCAGGTGGCGTCCCGCGCGCGTGTACGCGTGGGGTCGTCGTCGGGCGCCCTGTCGGCGCGACACGCGGGAATGGCCTGGGTTTATTCGTCAATCCCCCACATCTAGTGGTTGGATTGGCAACGTGGCCCAGAAGTTGTGGTGCCCCGTGTGTTCGCACCCCTGGGGATCGCCTATGCTGGGGGCTGCTTCGTGAGGCCCCAGGGGCCCGTGAGGCCATCGAGTCTGCTGTGAGGAGGGTTGGGAATCCATGCACTGCCCCTTCTGCAGGCACCCCGACAGCCGTGTGGTCGACAGCCGTACGACCGACGACGGCACGTCGATCCGCAGGCGCCGTCAGTGTCCTGACTGCTCCCGTCGTTTCACGACGGTGGAGACCTGCTCGCTGATGGTGATCAAGCGCTCCGGAGTCACCGAACCCTTCAGTCGCACCAAGGTCATCAACGGCGTGCGCAAGGCGTGCCAGGGACGGCCTGTCACCGAGGACGCCCTCGCCCAGCTCGGCCAGCGGGTCGAGGAGGCCGTACGGGCCACCGGAAGCGCCGAGCTGACGACCCACGACGTGGGGCTGGCCATACTCGGCCCGTTGCAGGAACTCGACCTCGTCGCCTATCTGCGGTTCGCCTCGGTCTACCGGGCGTTCGACTCGCTGGAGGACTTCGAGGCCGCGATCGTGGAACTCAGGAACCAGACGGGACCCCCGGCCGCGGACGACGACGTCCGCGAGGGCGCGGTCCCGGAGGACACCGGTGGGGCCGGGGCCGTTCAGGTGCCCGGGCCCGCCGCTACCGCCGGCTGACCCGGCGGCCGGCACCGGGCGGAGACACCGGGGCCGGCCCGGCGTCGGCGATGAAGAGACCTGTTGCGGGCGGAAGAGCGTTTGGGTGCCCGCAACTTCAGAAATCACACTGTGTCACGGGAACAACGTGGCATTTCTGGGCGTTTTTGCCTGTACCAGGGAGGCGGCATGACAGAGACGGCGAGCGGTCCGGCGCGAGGTTCCCGCGCCAAGGGAGCCAAGGCCACCAAGGGCCTGCGCATCGAGCGCATCCACACCACCCCCGGCGTGCATCCGTACGACGAGGTGGTCTGGGAGCGCCGTGACGTCGTCATGACCAACTGGCGCGACGGCTCGGTCAACTTCGAGCAGCGTGGCGTCGAGTTCCCCGACTTCTGGTCGGTGAACGCGGTCAACATCGTCACCAGCAAGTACTTCCGCGGAGCGGTCGGCACCCCCCAGCGCGAGGTCAGCCTCAAGCAGCTGATCGACCGCATCGTGAAGACGTACACGAAGGCCGGTGAGGAGTACAAGTACTTCGCCTCGCCCGCGGACGCGGAGATCTTCGAGCACGAACTGGCGTACGCCCTCCTGCACCAGATCTTCAGCTTCAACAGCCCCGTCTGGTTCAACGTCGGCACCCCGCAGCCCCAGCAGGTGTCCGCCTGCTTCATCCTGGCCGTCGACGACTCCATGGAGTCGATCCTCGACTGGTACAAGGAAGAGGGCATGATCTTCAAGGGCGGCTCCGGCGCCGGCCTGAACCTCTCCCGCATCCGCTCCTCCAAGGAACTCCTCTCCTCCGGCGGCAACGCCTCGGGCCCGGTCTCCTTCATGCGCGGCGCCGATGCCTCGGCCGGCACCATCAAGTCCGGTGGCGCCACCCGCCGCGCGGCCAAGATGGTCGTCCTGGACGTCGACCACCCG
Organism: Streptomyces saintjeani; assembly: GCF_055409605.1. Taxonomy (NCBI): domain Bacteria; kingdom Bacillati; phylum Actinomycetota; class Actinomycetes; order Kitasatosporales; family Streptomycetaceae; genus Streptomyces; species Streptomyces saintjeani. Next base: position 7,127,430 of record NZ_CP189624.1, read on the forward strand.
GACGTCGAGGACTTCATCGCCACGAAGGTGAAGGAGGAGGAGAAGATCCGCGCCCTGCGCGACGCGGGCTTCGACATGGACCTCGGCGGCGACGACATCACGTCGGTCCAGTACCAGAACGCCAACAACTCGGTCCGCGTGAACGACGAGTTCATGACCGCCGTCGAGAACGGCACCGAGTTCGGCCTGCGCGCCCGCCTGACCGGCGAGATCATCGAGACGGTCGACGCCAAGGCGCTCTTCCGCAAGCTCGCCGAGGCCGCCTGGGCCTGCGCCGACCCGGGCATCCAGTACGACGGTGTGATCAACAACTGGCACACCTGCCCCGAGTCCGGCCGCATCACCGCGTCGAACCCGTGCAGCGAGTACATGCACCTGGACAACACGTCCTGCAACCTCGCCTCGCTGAACCTGATGAAGTTCCTCAAGGACGACGGCAAGGGCGAGCAGTCCTTCGAGGCCGAGCGCTTCCAGAAGGTCGTCGAACTCGTCATCACCGCGATGGACATCTCCATCTGCTTCGCCGACTTCCCCACCCAGAAGATCGGCGAGAACACCCGCGCCTTCCGCCAGCTCGGCATCGGCTACGCCAACCTCGGCGCCCTCCTGATGGCGACCGGCCACGCGTACGACTCCGACGGCGGCCGTACCCTCGCCGGCTCCATCACCTCCCTGATGACCGGTACGGCCTACCGCCGCTCCGCCGAACTCGCCGCGGTCGTCGGCCCGTACGACGGCTACGCGCGCAACGCCGACGCCCACAACCGCGTCATGAAGCAGCACGCCGACGCGAACAGCGCCGCCGTCACCATGGACGACCTCGACACCCCGGTCTGGGCCGCGGCCACCGAGGCATGGCAGGACGTCCTGCGCCTCGGCAAGCAGAACGGTTTCCGTAACGCCCAGGCGTCGGTCCTCGCCCCGACCGGCACCATCGGCCTCGCGATGTCCTGCGACACCACCGGCGTCGAACCCGACCTCGCCCTGGTCAAGTTCAAGAAGCTGGTCGGCGGCGGCTCGATGCAGATCGTGAACGGCACCGTCCCGCAGGCCCTGCGCCGTCTGGGTTACCAGGAGGAGCAGATCGAGGCGATCGTCGCCCACATCGCCGAGCACGGCAACGTGATCGACGCCCCCAGCCTCAAGACCGAGCACTACGAGGTCTTCGACTGCGCCATGGGTGAGCGCGCCATCTCCCCGATGGGCCACGTCCGGATGATGGCCGCGATCCAGCCCTGGATCTCCGGCGCCATCTCCAAGACGGTCAACATGCCGGAGACGGCGACCGTCGAGGAGGTCGAGGAGATCTACTTCGAGGCGTGGAAGCTCGGCGTCAAGGCGCTCGCGATCTACCGCGACAACTGCAAGGTCGGTCAGCCCCTCTCCGCGAAGACCAAGGACTCCAAGGAGAAGACCGAGGTCACCGAGAAGGCCGAGGCGACGATCCGCGAGGCCGTCGAGAAGGTCATCGAGTACCGCCCGGTCCGCAAGCGCCTCCCCAAGGGCCGTCCCGGCATCACCACGTCCTTCACGGTCGGCGGCGCCGAGGGCTACATGACGGCCAACTCCTACCCGGACGACGGCCTCGGAGAGGTCTTCCTGAAGATGTCCAAGCAGGGCTCCACCCTCGCGGGCATGATGGACGCCTTCTCCATCGCGGTCTCCGTCGGCCTCCAGTACGGCGTCCCGCTGGAGACGTACGTCTCGAAGTTCACCAACATGCGCTTCGAGCCGGCCGGCATGACCGACGACCCCGACGTGCGGATGGCCCAGTCGATCGTCGACTACATCTTCCGCCGCCTGGCGCTGGACTTCCTGCCCTTCGAGACCCGCTCCGCGCTCGGCATCCACTCCGCCGAGGAGCGCCAGCGCCACCTGGAGACCGGCTCGTACGAACCGGCCGAGGACGAGGTCGACGTCGAGGGCCTGGCCCAGTCCGCGCCGCTCCAGACGGCCTCTGCGGCCGTCGCCACCAAGGCCGCCCCGGTCGCCGTGCCCGCCCCCAAGCAGGCCCACACCAGCGCCGAACTGGTCGAGATGCAGCTCGGCATCCATGCCGACGCCCCGCTCTGCTTCTCCTGCGGTACGAAGATGCAGCGCGCCGGCTCCTGCTACATCTGCGAGGGCTGCGGCTCGACCAGCGGATGCAGCTGACCTGTGAACGCGGGCACTGACGGATAGGTGCCAGAGGTAAGGGGCGTCGGCCATGGCCGACGCCCCTTACCTCGTCGCACGGGTGTGCCTCGTCAGGACGGGCGGACCGTCCCCATGACGCGGGTGAAATCGGCCGGGTCGTCCTCGAAGCCGTGGACGCCGTCGTGGAACTCCCAGCCGTCCTTCGGGTCGCGGACGAACGCGGCGAGGGTGGCGGCCGTGGAGCCGAGGATGTCGCCGAAGTCGCCCTCCGCCAGGACGGTGTAGCCCTCGCGGATACGGAACCGCGGGTTGGCGACGCTGACGAACGTCCGGTGGTCGGGGCGCTGCTGGATCACGACGCCGACCACGACACGGCCGTAGCGCGCGTCCAGCCGGTCGAGTTCGAGCGTCATCACCTCGTCCCAGCCGAAGCCCTTGCCGTCCTTGCTGTCGCGGTTGAGGTAGATCGTGCCGTCGGGCGACCGGCTGTCGAAGTGCACGACGAAACCGGGAGCGCCCTGCGGATCGCTCTGGAGGTACGTCCCGGCGACGATGTCCAGATCGGTCGCGGGCTGCCCCGCCGGACTGGGATCCCACTTGACCGAGATCTCCACCTTGCGGATCCCCTTGATGAGGCCGTTCATCAGGCTTCCCCTTCTCCCCAGCGCTTCATGGCCCGAACTGCCCGGTCATCAGGGCCGGTTGTCCATCCTGCCACGTGCATGTGCGCGAGCGCCCGGCCGAGGGTGACCGGCGCCACGCCCCGGGGCCTTACCATGGCGCGGTGCTGGTCAAGTGGATTCGCTGCACCGTGGTGGACCGCAGAGGTTTCGAACGGGGACAGCGGAAGTGGGCGGGGCTTCTGGGGGAGCCGGGATTCCGCGGACAGGGCGGCGGCTGGAGCCGGAGCCGTCCTGGGGTCGCGCATGTCTTCGCCTTCTGGGAGAGCCGCGCCTTCTACGACTCCTTCATGGCCCGCTCCTACGACCGGCTCGCGGCCTCCCAGGTGGGCACCTTCCGCGACGCCCAGGTGCGCCTCTTCGACCACCGCTTCGACGTCAAGACCGGCTTCGAACCCCGCTTCACCGACGCCGACCTGCTGCGCGTCGCCCTCTCCCGGGTCCACGAGGAGCGCGCCGAGCACTTCACGCTGATGCAGGAGAAGGTCTGGAACCCCGCGATGGCCGGCTCGCCCGGCATGATCCGCGGCCTGTTCGCCGAGGCGCCCGGCAACGAGTTCATGGTCCTGTCCATGTGGCGCTCCGAGGCCGAGCACGGCAAGTACCGCACCGAGCGCATCGAACGGCTCGCGCTGCGCGCCCAGATCGAGGCCGACATCGCCGCCCTCACCGGGGACATCGTCGAGATGGAGTCCGCCTGGACGGTCTGAGACCGCTTCCGCAGGTGCCCGTTCCGTGTGACCTACGCCGTATGGAGCCCGTACGGGTGCTCGAAACCGCGTGACTCGATCTAGGGTTTCGGCATGGCACGACCACGGCGCATCGTCCTTGTCCGGCACGGGGAGTCAACGGGCAATGTTGATGACACCGTCTACGAACGCGAACCCGACCACGCGCTGGCCCTCACCGACAAGGGCCGGCGGCAGGCGGAGACCACCGGGGAGCGGGTCCGGGAGATCTTCGGCGACGAACAGGTCAGCGTGTACGTCTCCCCGTACCGGCGCACCCACGAGACCCTGAGCGCCTTCGACCTCGACCCCGCGCGCATACGCGTGCGCGAGGAGCCCCGGCTGCGCGAACAGGACTGGGGCAACTGGCAGGACCGCGACGACGTACGCCTCCAGAAGGCGTACCGGGACGCCTACGGCCACTTCTTCTACCGCTTCGCCCAGGGCGAGAGCGGCGCCGACGTGTACGACCGGGTCGGCGGCTTCCTGGAGAGCCTGTTCCGCAGCTTCGAGGACCCCGACCACCCGCCGAACGTCCTGATCGTCACCCACGGCCTCGCGATGCGGCTGTTCTGCATGCGCTGGTTCCACTGGACCGTCGCCGATTTCGAATCCCTGTCGAATCCCGGGAACGCGGAGATGAGGATGCTCGTTCTAGGGGATGACGGCAGGTACACCCTCGACCGGCCGTTCGACCGCTGGCGGACCCCGGAGCCCTACGGCGTCACCGGATAAGGTGAGCGGCGATGACTCCCGCCCCTTCCGTCCCCTCCGACCCTTCTGTCCCTTCGACTTCTTCGACAGACGAGCGCCTGGTACGCGCCCTGAACAGCCTGCGCGGGCTGTCAGTGGGAGACGCCCTCGGCTCCCAGTTCTTCGTCCCGGAGAACTACCCGCTGCTCGCCCGCCGCGAGCTGCCGCCCGGCGACTGGCAGTGGACCGACGACACGGAGATGGCCTGCTCCGTCGTCGCCGTCCTCGCCGCCCACCACCGCGTCGACCAGGACGCGCTGGCCCGCTCCTTCGCCGTGCACCACGACTTCGACCGCGGCTATGGCCCGGCCGTCAACCGGCTCCTGCGGCTCGTGCGCGAGGGCGGCGACTGGCGGGAGCTGTCCGCCGCGCTCTTCGACGGCCAGGGCTCCTGGGGCAACGGCGCGGCCATGCGCATCGCCCCGCTCGGTGCCTGGTACGCCGACGACCCCGAGCAGGCCACCCACCAGGCCGAGATCTCCGCCTACCCCACCCACCAGCACCGCGAGGCCGTCGCCGGCGCCATGGCCGTGGCCGCCGCCGCAGCCCTCGCAGCCTCCGCGGACGGCCCGCCCGCCCCCGAGGCCCTCCTCGACGGGGTCCTCGCCCTCGTCCCCCGCAGCGCCGTCTCCGCGGGCCTCAGGCGGGCCCGCGACATGCTCGACTACGCCGACCCGGGCACCGTCGCCGCCGTCCTCGGCTGCGGACGGCGCACCACCGCCCACGACACGGTCCCCTTCGCGCTCTGGTCGGCGGCACGTGCCCTCGGTGACTACGGGTCGGCGTTCTGGACGACGGCCCAGGCCGGCGGGGACGTCGACACGACCTGCGCGATCGTGGGCGGGATCGTCGCGGCGGGGAGCGCGGGGGCGCCGCCCGAGGAGTGGGTACGGCGTACAGAGGCGTTCCCGGGGTGGCTGTCGGCGGGGGCGTGAGCGGCGGGGCGTGAGCCGTACGACGGGACGCTTCGGTACGCCTCGTACGACGATCGGCTTGCGTTGCCGTTCACTTCACGTGTGCGACGGGGCGCGACCCGGGATGCGCTCGCGCCGTCGCCGTACCCGTTGGCCGAAGCGGCAAACGTGAGGTCGTGAACCGCCGGTCCCGCGAGGCTCTTTGCGGTGCGGCAGCGAACGGTCGCCGCTGTGTCCGCCACTGGACGGGCCGGGGTGCCGAGCACCGGGCGCGGCGGCGTAGGCTAAGACCGCCATGCCGTACGAACCACCCACTCACACCGTCGAGCGCTCCCTCCGTGCGACGACCGGAGCGAAGGTCATCGCCGGTGTCGACGAGGTTGGCCGGGGAGCCTGGGCCGGTCCCGTCACCGTCTGCGCGGCGGTCACCGGACTGCGTCGGCCTCCCACGGGCCTCACCGACTCCAAGCTGCTGACCGTCAAGCGACGTACAGAACTCGCCGAGGAACTCAGGGGGTGGGTGACGTCGTACTCCCTGGGGCACGCGTCGCCCGAGGAGATCGACGGGATGGGCATGACCGCGGCCCTGCGGCTCGCGGCGGTCCGTGCCCTGGAGACCCTCCCGGTCCGGCCCGACGCGGTCATCCTCGACGGCAAGCACGACTACCTCGGTGTGCCCTGGCGGGTCCGTACCGTCATCAAGGGCGACCAGTCGTGCGTGGCCGTCGCGGCGGCCTCGGTGATCGCCAAGGTCCAGCGCGACAAAATGATGGCCGAACTGGGTGTCGACCATGCAGACTTCGGTTTCGCGGACAACGCCGGGTATCCGTCACCCGTGCACAAGGCCGCGCTGGAGGAGCGGGGGCCCACCCCGTACCACCGGCTCTCGTGGGCCTATCTCGACGGGCTGCCGCAATGGCGGCACCTGAAGAAGGCCCGCAGCTGGGCGGATGGAAGCACTCCGGAGATCGAGGGCCAGCTCGGCTTCGACTTCTGACGCGACCGCTCGCACTGATGTGCCACCCCCTGGCGCGTGTCGCACCAGCGTTTGATAAAAATCAGCTCATGCCTCTCATTCCCGAGGAGCCTCAGATTCACGAGAGTGCCCAGGGTCCCCGCACCACTCCGGCCGCCGGCCGTAGCGCGCAGACCCCTCGTCCCGTTCCCGGCCCCCGTCCCGCGGCCCCGCCGCGTCCCGGTCGTCCGGGCCCCCGGCCCATGGCCCCCGCGCAGCGCACCCCGCGCGACACGGCCCCTGCCGCCCCCGCGGCCGTTCAGATCCAGTCGATCCCGGCCTCGGCGGAGGGCGCCCTGGACGCCGCGGAGGAGGCCGTGGACCTGCTGCTGGAGTCGGGCCGCGCCCCCGGCGACCTGCTGGTGATCACCACCGGCGCCCAACACCCGTGGTCCGCCCACGAGTTGACCTTCGGCGAGGCGTCCTACTGGGCCCAGCACGACGCGCGTGACGACGTCTTCTACACGGACGCCGCGGGCGCGAGCCGTGCCGCTCAGCGCCCCGTCGTCGTGGTCGCCGTCAACGGCGGTCCCGACGACTCCATCGCGACCGTCCTGCCGCTGGCCCGGTCCAAGGCGGGCGCCCTGCTGATCGTCTGCGGCGACCCGCAGCACGCCGACGCGGCGCTCGGCGCCGGGGTCTGACCCTCGCGCGTGCGCGCGAAACGGCGTTGTCCGTCGCTGTGAGGCAGACCTCGCTGGTGTCGCCTCGCGCGTGCGCGCGAAACGTGGTGTCCCCACGCACGCGCGCTTCAGCTGCTCGTCGTGTTCCGAGGAGGCCGCGGCCTGTCGTCCGTACGACAGTGTCGCGGCCGTTTCGCGCGCCGTCCCCGGCGGGCCCTCAGCGGGCCGCCGCGCGCCTCAGGACGTCCGAGACGGCGCCGCCGGTCCTCGGGAGCGGAGGCGGGGCCTCGGAGAGGCCGAAGGGCTCCGGCAGGGACTCCGAGTTGGGACGCCGGCCGCCCCGGCCCTCGCCCAGGACCTGCCAGCCGTCGCGCGTGAGCGTGATGTACGCCCCGCAGCGCAGCCCGTGCAGCGTGCACGCGTCGCGCAGGCCCCACATCCACGCGCCGTCCTCCTCCGTCCAGCGCGCGTCGCCCTCACGGCAGTAGAGCAGCACCGCCGTCCGCACCGGGGTCCGCCGCCGCAGGTCGTGCGGGATGACCCGGCGCAACTGGGCGAGCAGCGCGTTGCGGAACATCCAGCCGTCGGCCGCCGCCGGGCGACGCACGAACGAGGCGCTGGCGCACAGCCGTTCGTCCGGGTCGAGCACGGCCACGATCGCGGTCGACGGTCTCGGCCTGTGCCGCGCGTGCAGCCCGCTCACGACCTCGCGCGGGTTGCGCAGCAGCGGGATTCCCGCCGCGGCCCATTCCGCGGGTTCGAGCAAGCGGTTGGCGGAAGCGGCGGTCTCGGACGTCGAGAGCGATGCCGCCGAGGACGGCGCGAATCCGAAGGTCACGATCCTCCCTTCGGCTACGGCCCACACAGCGGGCGGGGCGAATTCGGGGGGCACGCACCGCAAACAGAGCCCTGCCTGACCTCAGGCGGACCGTTGCGGGGAGCGGACCTCAATTCTTGCTGTCGAACTGGAATGCGGCAACGAGCAATTGGGATCACCGACTGTTATGTGCCGTTACATGGCTTATATCACTACCTCGGGATCCCCGCGTGGCGGCAGGGTCAGGACGGGCGACGCGCCGGTACCTGCCTCCCTGGTCTGCCACCCCGGGACCGCGCTCAACCCTGGAGCGCCAGAACCAGCGGCATCACCTCCCGCGCGCCCGCGCGGCGCAGCATCCGCGCGGCGACCGCCAGCGTCCAGCCGGTCTCGCTGAAGTCGTCCACCAGGAGCACCGGCCCCTGCGCCCCGTCGAGCGCGGCGGCCAGCGCGGGCGGGACGGACAGCGCCCCGTCGAGCGCCTTCAGCCGCTGTGCGCTGTTGCTGCGGGCGACCCGGGGAGAGCCCTCGGCGTACTCCAGACCGCCCAGCAGCGGCAGCCGGCCGACCTCCGCGATGCGCGCGCCCAGCGAGCCGACCAGCGCCGCGCGCGTGCGCGAAGGGACGGTCACCACGCCGACCGGGCGCGCGGGAGCGTCCGCCGACCCGGAGGCCCAGCCGCCGGGCCCCTTCGCCCAGTCGGCCAGCACCCCCACCACGGCCCTCGCCACGTCGTCCGGCACCGGCCCGTCCGGCGCCTGCGGGGCGAGCAGGGGCCGCAGCCGGTTGCCCCAGCCGATGTCCGACAGCCGCCCGAGCGCCCGCCCCGGCGCCGCCAGCTCACCTGCCGGGATACGGCCCTTGAGGTTCATGCCGACCGCGGCGAGCCCCGTCGGCCACATCCGGCGCGGCTCCACCTCGACGCCCGCCCGGCCGAGGTCCACGCGCGCGGCGTCCAGCGCCGCAGTCGACGCGTCGGCCGTGAACCGCGCGCCCGCGCAGTTGTCGCACCGCCCGCAGGGCCGGGCCGTCTCGTCGTCCAGCTGCCGCTGGAGGAACTCCATCCGGCAGCCGGTCGCCGCGCCGTACTCCCGCATCGCCCGCTGCTCGGCCTCGCGCTGGCGTGCCACCCACGCGTACCGGTCCGTGTCGTACGACCACGGCTGCCCCGTCCCGATCCAGCCGCCCTTCACTCGCCGGACCGCCCCGTCCACGTCCAGGACCTTGAGCATGCTCTCCAGGCGCGAGCGCCGCAGCTCCACCAACGGCTCCAGCGCGGGCAGCGACACCGGCCCCTCCGCGCGCGCGAGGACGTCGAGCGTCCGGCGCACCAGCTCCTCCGCCGGGAACGCGAGGGAGGCGAAGTACTCCCAGATCGCCTCGTCCTCCCGGCCCGGCAGCAGCAGCACCTCCGCGTGGTCGACGCCACGGCCCGCGCGGCCCACCTGCTGGTAGTAGGCGATCGGGGAGGACGGCGAGCCCAGGTGGACCACGAACCCCAGGTCCGGCTTGTCGAAACCCATCCCCAGGGCGGACGTCGCGATCAGCGCCTTGACCTTGTTGCCGAGCAGATCCTCCTCGGCCTGCTGCCGCTCCGCGTTCTCGGTACGGCCCGTGTACGACGTGACCGCGTGCCCGCGCTGCCTGAGGAACGCGGTGACCTCCTCGGCGGCGGCCACGGTCAGCGTGTAGACGATGCCCGAGCCCGGCAGGTCGTCGAGGTGGTCGGCGAGCCAGGCCAGCCGGTGCGCGGCGTCCGGCAGCCGCAGTACGTTCAGGCTGAGGCTCTCCCGGTTCAGCGGACCCCTCAGCACCAGCGCGTCCGACGCGCCGCCCGTGCCGAGCTGCTCGGCCACGTCGGCCGTCACGCGCGCGTTGGCCGTCGCCGTCGTCGCCAGCACGGGTACGCCCGCGGGGAGGTCGGCCAGCATCGTGCGCAGGCGGCGGTAGTCCGGGCGGAAGTCGTGGCCCCAGTCGGAGATGCAGTGTGCCTCGTCCACCACCAGCAGGCCCGTCGCCGCGGCCAGCGAGGGCAGGACGCGGTCGCGGAAGTCCGGGTGGTTGAGGCGCTCGGGGCTGATCAGCAGGACGTCCACGACACCCTCGGCGATCTCCGCCTGGACCGACTCCCACTCCTCCGTGTTGGCCGAGTTGATCGTCCGCGCCCGGACTCCGGCGCGGGCCGCCGCGTCGACCTGGTTGCGCATCAGCGCGAGCAGCGGCGACACGATCACCGTCGGGCCCGCGCCCCTGGCCCGCAGCAGGGCCGTCGCCACGAAGTACACCGCGGACTTGCCCCAGCCGGTGCGCTGCACCACCAGCGCGCGCCGGCCCTCGGCGACCAGGGCCTCGACCGCCCGCCACTGGTCCTCCCTCAGCCGGGCCGCGCCGGTGGGGTCACCGACGAGCCGGGCCAGGACGGTGTCGGCTTCGGTGCGGAGATCTGCGGTGCTGGTGTGCTGCATGCGTCCATACAACAGGACGGGGCTGACAATGCGGGCGGGGAGCCGGAGGGAGGGGGCTCGGGGGTTTGCCGGGCGGGCTGTCCGAGAGCGTCGGGTGGGCCTCGTCGGGGTGGGTTCGATGGGCAGGAGTTGAGGGGGCCAGAGGTCGGAAATGTCGTGTCCCTGCCCGGAGTTATCCACAGGCCGAGCGGGAAGTCGCGATTCGCGAGATCGTCACCGCATGACGAATCACAGCGAAACGCCTGAACCCATCGACAACGGCACATACGACGGCCCGGAGCCGTCCGGCTTCGAGACCCACGGGTACACCCTCAAGACCCCGGGCGAACTCGCGGACGCCGTGCCCTACCTGCTCGGCTTCCGCCCGGAGGACAGCATGGTCCTGGTCACCTTGTGCGAGCAGGACGGCCGGAGCCGCTTCGGCGCCCGGGGCGGACTCGGCATCCCCAAGAACCCCGCCGTCTGGGAGGAGGCGGCCGGCTTCTTCGCCGAGGGAGTTGTGAAGGGCGCGGAACGCCGGGGGATGCGGCCCGAGCAGATGGTCGCCTACGTCTGCCAGGAGCCGGAGCCCGGCGAGACACCCCGCGAGGTCATGGAGCGGCTGAAGCCCCTCGCCCAGCACCTGCGCACCCAGTGCGGGCTCCTCGACATTCCCGTCGTCGAGGCGCTCTGCGTCTCCGGCGGACGCTACTGGTCCTACTGCTGCCGGGGTGACGGCTGCTGCCCCGAGGAAGGGGTTCCGATGGCCCTGCCCGGGACGTCCGTCCTCGCCGCCGCCGCGACCTACGCGGGTCTCCAGGTCCGCGGCACCCTGCGGGACTTCCGGACCAGGCTGCTCCCCTGGGAGACCGGTGGCGTCCGGGAGCAGGAGGAGGCGCTGGACGAGGTCGCCGAGGAGATCGTCCCCCGCATCCTCGACGGTGAGAGCGCCGAGGTCGCCGAGGAGACGATGGCCCTGGCCGAACGCCTCGTGCGGCGCCTCGCCGAGGCCCCCGTGATCGCCGGCCCGCTCCTGTCCGACCGCCACGACGACACGCTGATCGAGAACGAGGAGGCGGCCCGGCTGATCCTCGGCCTCCAGGACCGCACGACCCGCGACCGCGCTGCCGAGTGGATGGAGGGCGACGTGGCACTCCCCGCGCTGCGCCTGTGGCGTGCCCTGTCCCGCCGCTGCGTCCGCTCCTGGAGCGACTACGCCGCCGCGCCCCTCGCCCTGGCCGGCTGGGTCGCCTGGTCCCTCGGGGACGACCTCGAAGCGCGGGAGGCCCTCGCGATGGCCCTCTGCGCCGACCCCGACTACCTGTTCGCGGCGCTTCTGCACCAGGCGTGCAACGAGGGGGTCGATCCGGAGTCGGTGCGGCGGTGCCTGCGGTCGGAGCGGGACGGGCGGCGGTCCGAGGGGGAGACGGCCGAGAGTGAGGGGCCGGCGTCCGAGGAAGCCGTGGAGAGTGCGGGGCAGCGGCCCGAGGAGAAGGTGGCGACCGAGCCGGTACCGGTTCCCCGTCGCAGGGTCCGCTCCAGGAGCGGTGCGCCTGTCGAGCCGGGAGCGGACGGCCGGCGGCCTCCTCGTACGCGGTCGTCGGCCAGGGGCAAGGACAAGGCCGGGACGCGTCCGAGTGCGCAGGGCAAGCGGGTTGTGCGGCAGCGGAGTGCTCCCGAGGAGGAGGCGCTGTCCGGCGGGGACGAGGCGGCTGGGGCGGAGTGACGGTGCGCGGACGGAGGTGGTTCGGCGGGGGCCGGCCGGGCGAGGTGCCTCGGTTCTCTCCCGGCAGGCGTCAGCCGAGTGGGGTGCCTTGGCGGTCCTCCTGCGGGCCTCACCCGGGCGAGGCGCTGGGGGAGACCTCCGGCAGGCGGCGGCAGGGTGCCACCCCTCGGTGGTCCTCAGGCGGGCGCCAAGGCGACACCTCGCCGTGGGCCCTCCGCCGGCACCCTCCCGCACACCGCCATTCGGAGGGGCCATGGGGTGCAGGGCGTGACCCGGGGGAGCTCCGTCCCGTTCACCTGAGTGGCGGAACAGCCGCGCGGCCCGCGCCGCCGCACCGCCCCCGTCCCGCCGGGGCCCGTCCCCGGCGCCGCACCCGCCCGTGGCGCACAGAGAGCGCAGAGAGCAGAAGAAGTCACCGCATGCATCAACCGACTCCGCCCTCCGCCCACGGCGGGCCCCCGCCGTCGGGCCGGGACGAGATCCCCGAGCGGCTCCTGGGGCGGACGCCCCACAGGCCGGCCGACGGGATGCGGCCCGACGCGAACCGGCCCCCGCTGCCCGACCAGGGCAGGCGCCCGGCCCCCCGTCCCACCGGCCTCCCGCCCGTGCACACGGCGATGATCTGCGTGGCCCTGCCGGGACTCGCCATCTCGGCGCCGGAGGGACAGCTCACCGGGCGCGGCCTGGAGGGGTTCTACCGGGCGGGCCGGCGCCTGCTGTCCCGCTGCCAGGTGCGCGTGGCCGGGCGGGAACCGCTCATGGCGCAGGCCAGGATGACGGCGGCCGACGAGGTCCGCTTCGTCGGCACCCTGCGCGTCTCGCCGCAGGGCGGCCCCGACCCGGACGTCGTCGTCGAGCGCAGCCGCAACGCCGACGGCACGGAGCGGATCACCCTGCACAGCTACGCCCCGCGCCCGCTGCGCCTCCCGGTCGAGGTGTCCCTCGGGACGGACCTGGCAGACCTGGGCGCGATCGCGGCCGGCGCGACCGCGCCCGAACTGCCCGCCGGCGTCCACGACTCGGGGCTGCGCTGGTCCGGCCCGCCGGGTGCGTCCACCATCACGGCCGACCCGCCGCCCTCCGACGCGCTGGCCTCCGCCGGCCTGCTGCGCTGGGACCTCGACGTCCCGCCGGGCGGCAGCGCGGTGATCGAGCTCAAGGTCAGGCTGGACGGGAGCGGACCGATGCGGGCGGTGGGCCGGTCGGCGACGAACCCCCTGGCGTCACCCCAGGCACGCGGCGACGACCCGCGCGTGGGCCCGCTGCTGCGGGCCGGCGTCGAGGACCTCCAGGCGCTCCTGGTCCGCGACCCGGCGCACCCCACGGACACCCACCTCGCGGCCGGAGCCCCCTGGCGCTGCGGCCTCGCCCCGGCCGACGCGCTGGCAGCCGCCCGCATGACGCTGCCCCTCGGCACCGGGCTCGCGGCGGGCACCCTGCGCATCCTCGCCCGCACCCAGCGCGCAGACGGCCTCCTCCCCGGCCCGCAGCGGGACGCGGGTGCCCACCTGCCGCCCGCGTGCACCGGCACCGAGGCTACGCTCCTGTTCCCCGCGCTCCTGGCGGAAGCCCGCCGCTGGGGCCTGCCCGAGCCGGAGGTCGCGGACCTGCTGCCGACGGCGGAACGCTGCCTGACCTGGCTGCGGACGACCGTGGGGACAGGTACCTACCTCCGAGACCCGCAGCCCGCCGGCCCCGTCCGCTGCGAGACCCAGGCACACGCCCACCGCGCGGCCCTCCTCGGCGCCGACCTCTTGGACGCCTGCGGCAGACCGGGCGGCGAGCCGCTGCGGGAGTGGGCGCGCAGACTGCGGACGGCGTTCCACGAGGAGTTCTGGGCGGACGACCTCGGCGGCGGCCGGCCGATCGCCGCGCGGCTGCCGGACGGGCGCCCGGTGCCGCACCTCGGCGCCGGCGCCGTACACCTCCTGGACACCGGACTGCTGGGTGGCGGCGAACTCGCCACCGGGCTCCTCGGCCGGGTGCGGACCGAGCACCTCGCGCGGCTGCTCGGCGGCCCGGCGCTGGACTCCGGCTGGGGGCTGCGCGGCCTCGGCGAGAAGGAGCCGGGATACAACCCCTTCGGCCACCGGGGCGGCGCCGTACGGGCCCACGAGACCGCGCTCGCCGTGGCGGGCCTGGCCGCCGCCGGGTACGAGAAGGAGGCGGGCTCGCTCCTGAAGGGCGTCCTCGGGGCGGCGGAGGCGTTCGGGTACCGGCTGCCCGAGATGTACGGGGGTGAGCGGCGCACCGACGGGAGCGCTCCCGTGCCGCACCCGGCCGCCTGCCGCCCGGCCGCCACAGCGGCAGCCGCCAGCGTCCTGCTGCTGACCACCCTCGCGGGCATCCGCCCCGACGCCCCGGCGCGGACGGTCACCCTGCGCCCCGTGCACAGCGCACCCCTCGGCGAGATCGGCCTCAGCGGACTGCGCGTGGCGGGCGAACCGTTCTCCGTACGCGTCAGCCGACTCGGCCTCGCCATGGTCGAGGAGGCCGGCGACGGACTCCAGCTGGGGGTGTGAACGACCGGACGACAGCGCTGTCCGACAGGAGTGGACCTCGGCCTGCCGTGACCGGCGAAGGGAGTGTTTATCGTCAGGGAGACGACTAAGATCGCCGCATGCCCTACGACCCGTCAGCCTTCCCGCCCTTCGCCGTCACCGTGGACCTGGTCGTGCTGACCGTGCGGCGCCACGCCCTGTGCGCGCTGGCGGTCCGCCGGGGAGAACCGCCGTTCCAGGGGAGATGGGCGCTCCCCGGCGGTTTCGTACGGGCCGACGAGGACCTGTCGCAGGCCGCGGCGCGCGAACTCGCCGAGGAGACCGGGCTGCACGCCCACGAGCCCCCCGTCCCCGCCCAGGACAACGGTGCCCACCTCGAACAGCTCGCCACCTACGGCGACCCCAAGCGCGACCCGCGCATGCGCGTCGTCAGCGTCGCCCACCTCGCGCTCGCCCCCGACCTGCCCGCCCCGCGCGCGGGAGGCGACGCCAGCAACGCGCGCTGGGCGCCGGTCGAGGAACTCCTGCAACAGGGCGGCTACGGCCGGGACGGCGACCCCGTCGCGCCGCTCGCCTTCGACCACGCTCAGATCCTCGCCGACGGCGTCGAACGCGCCCGCTCCAAGATCGAGTACTCCTCCCTGGCCACCGCGTTCTGCCCCGCCGAGTTCACCGTCGGCGAGCTGCGCCGGGTCTACGAGGCGGTGTGGGGCGTCGCGCTCGACCCGCGCAACTTCCACCGCAAGGTGACCGGGACGCCGGGCTTCCTCGTCCCCACGGGCGGCACCACCACCCGCCAGGGCGGCCGGCCCGCCCAGCTCTTCCACGCGGGCGGCGCGACGCTCCTCAACCCGCCGATGCTGCGACCCGAGGTGTGAGGAGTACCCCGAGGGGCGCTGCCTCGTCGTCAACCGGCCTGCTCTGAGCCCCACTGTGCCCCCGGGCGCGGTGCGCCCGGCCGTGCGATGCCTCAAAAACCGTAAATGGGGCGCTATCTTGCTGCGGGTGATCCAGGCATTCGGACTGACCAGCATCCCTCGCAAGGATCTCCCTCCCACCGTCGACGACGTCTCCTTCGAGGCGCGCGTCGGGCATGTCACGGTGCTCCTCGGGGCGCCGGGAGCGGGCAAGAGCACGGCACTCAGGCTCATGCTCGAACTCCAGCAGGGCCGTGGCGTCACGTACTTCAGAGGCCGCCCGCTGCACCGCATCGCCCACCCCGCGCGCGAGGTCGGCGTGCTCCTCGGCGACGTACCGGGGCACCCGGGCCGCACGGTCCGCGGCCACCTGCGGATGCTGTGCGCGGCGACCGGCGTCCCGGCCGGGCGGGCCGACGAGGTCCTCGAAGCGGTCGGCCTCGTGAGCCTGCGCGAGGAGCGCCTGGCCGCCCTCTCCCGGGGCATGGACCGCCGCCTCGGCCTCGCCTGCGCCCTCCTCGCCGACCCGCACACCCTCGTCCTCGACGACCCCGCCGACGGCCTCTCGGCGCGCGAGAGCCGCTGGCTGTACGACATGCTCACGGCGCACGCCCGCCACGGCGGAACCGTTCTGCTGACCATGGCCGACCCCAAGGAGGCCGCCCGCACCGCCGACCGCGTCGTCACCCTGGACCGGGGCCGCGTCGCCGCCGACCAGGACGCGCCCGCCTTCGCCCGCACCCGCCTGCGCCCCCGCGTCGCCGTCCGCACCCCGCACGCCGCCCGCCTCGCCGCCGAACTCTCCAGGGAGGCCCGCACCGCCCGCCGCTCCGTCGAGGTCGTCCAGGAGGACGGCAACCACCTCTCCGTGTACGGCAGTTCGTGCGCCGACATCGGGGACGTCGCCTTCCGCACCGGCATCCTCGTCCACCAACTCGCCGACGAGGTGGGGGACATGGGACCCGGGGTGCGAGCGGACGCCGAAGCGAGGCCGGGTGACGGCGCCGACGGCGTCGTACGGGCAGAGCCGGAGCCACGCGCGCACGGCGCTCCGTCCCCCCTCCCGCCCCCCATCTCCGTCCGCCCCGCGCCGACACCCCTGCGTCCCCTGCGCTACGAGCTGCGGCGGGCCTGCGGGATCAGCACGGGGTTCCTCGTCGGTGCGGGGACGCTGGTCGTCTCCGTGGTCACCGCGCTGCTGCTGGCCCGGCTCGGACACACCCCGCAGGCACGGCTGTTCGCGGCGTGGCCCGCGCAGTCGCCACTGCCTCCGGCGGCCCTCGGGGCGGGGCTGCTGGGGGCACTGGCCTTCGGGGACGAGTTCCGGCACCCCGCGCTGGCCGCGGACCGCGGCACCGTGCCCCGGCGGCTGGGGCTGCTGGCGGCGAAGCTCCTCGTCACCGCCCTCACCGCACTCCTGCTGGCCTTCCTCACGGTGGGCTGCGACGCCGAGGCGCTCTACCTGCTCTACGGACGGGAGGTCGCGGAAGTTCCCGGGGACTGGCTCTCTCTCGGCGCGAGTTGGGCCGGCCTCGTGGTCGGGTGCGCCTGGGCCGGGGTGCTCGCGGCCGGCGTGTTCCGGTCCACGACCGCCGGGCTCGCGGCCGTGCTCGCCGTACCCGTCGCCGTCGTACCGCTGCTGCACCGGCTGCTGGCCGGCGCCTCCGTGCGTACGGCGGCCGGGATGCCCGCGCGGGCGCGCGAGGTGTTCCTGCTGCGCTGGCCCTTCGGCGGCGAGCGCTACCTCGACGCCGCCGCCCGCGTGGTGGCCCAACCCGTGGGCGGCGCACTGGCGTTGTCGCTCACCACGCTGCTGTGCGCGTATCTGCTCACCACCCTGCGGGGCCGGGCCCGATGAGGACCGTCCACGCGCGCGGTGCGCACAACTCCCCCCAGAAAGCACATTTCTTTCCGATAAGGCGTCAATTCCGACGGGGTGAGCGATCACCCTTTCGTGTGCTTTTCACCAAAGCCCTCAAGGGAGTTGGGGCCGACGCCGACAAAAGATCCGTGAGTACCCTTGCGCACACCATGATGACCGCCGCCCGCTCCGCCGACTCCGGTCTGGCCGCCCCGGGCGAACTCGACCGTTACCCCTACGCCGAGACCCCCGCCGACCGCTCTCCCGTCTGGGACGGCGTCGACGCCGACCTCGGCCGCGTGGGCCGCCGCGCCACCGGCAGCCGCGGGCGCGGGCTGCACGGCCAACTCGTCCAGCAGCTCGGGCAGATGATCGTCTCCGGCGACCTCGGCGCCGACCGCCCCCTGGTGCCCGAGGAGATCGGCCAGCGCTTCGAGGTCTCCCGCACCGTCGTCCGCGAGTCGCTGCGCGTCCTGGAGGCCAAGGGCCTGGTGAGCGCCCGGCCGAACGTCGGCACGCGCGTGCGCCCCGTCAGCGACTGGAACCTGCTCGACCCCGACATCATCGAGTGGCGCGCCTTCGGCCCGCAGCGCGACGACCAGCGCCGCGAGCTGACCGAGCTGCGCTGGACCATCGAGCCGCTCGCCGCCCGCCTGGCCGCCGGGCACGGCCGGGAGGACGTCCAGCAGCGGCTGTCCGACATGGTCGAGATCATGGGGCACGCCATGGCGCAGGGCGACGCGCTGACGTACTCGCGCGCGGACGCCGAGTTCCACACCCTGCTCATCCAGCTCGCCGGCAACCGCATGCTGGAGCACCTCTCCGGGATCGTCTCCTCCGCCCTCCAGGTCTCCGGCGGCCCGGCCACCGGCTGCGACCGGCCGACCGAGGCGTCCCTCGCGCACCACGCGCGCATGGTCGACGCGCTCGCCGCGGGCGACGCCGCGGGCGCGGAGGCGGCGGTGCGGCAGCTGCTCACCGTCCACCCCGAGGTGGAGCGCGTGGTCCCGGCGCCGCGCGAGCACTGACCGCGCCCTCGCGGGCGGTGCGGCCCCGGATGCTCTTCCCCTCTGGCGTCCCTCAGGGCCGGCGCCCCGCCCTCCGGTCGGACTCCGCAGGACCCCTCGCGGGCCCTGCGGAGTCCGACGGTGCGACATGGCGGGAGAGCGTTTCGATCATGAGGCGATCACGATGGCGGCCCCCTCTGGCCATGTCTGACCGTTTTTGAGCGCTTACGGGATGTGACTCGGGCCACGTAGATTGGGCGTAACGCTTGTGGGAACAGCGCGATGACCTAAGAGGTGACAGCCGAGGAGGGAATACGGACGCCGTTCGTGGCGCTGTGCATTCTCCCGGCCCCCGCCCGCCCGTCGGCCCATCCCCAAGGCCGGTGGTCGGCTCCTGTCCGCAGTGGACGGGGCCGGAAGCCGTTTTCCAACGTTCCGAGAGGTTGTTCGTGTCGGCCAGCACATCCCGTACGCTCCCGCCTGAGATCGCCGAGTCCGTCTCTGTCATGGCGCTCATTGAGCGGGGAAAGGCTGAGGGGCAGATCGCCGGCGACGATGTGCGTCGGGCCTTCGAAGCTGACCAGATTCCGGCCACTCAGTGGAAGAACGTACTGCGCAGCCTCAACCAGATCCTTGAGGAAGAGGGTGTGACGCTGATGGTCAGTGCCGCAGAGCCCAAGCGCACCCGAAAGAGCGTCGCAGCGAAGAGTCCGGCCAAGCGCACCGCCACCAAGACGGTCGCGGCGAAGACCGTGACCACCAGGAAGGCCACCGCCACCACGGCCGCTCCGACCGCGGCGGTGGCCGGCGACGCCGAGGACTCCCCCGCGAAGAAGGCCGCAGCCAAGAAGGCCGCGCCCGCCGCGAAGAAGGCGGTCGCGAAGAAGGCGGCCCCCGCCAAGAAGACCGCGGCGAAGAAGACCGCCGCCAAGGACTCCGAGATCCTTGAGGACGAGGTCCTCGAAGAGGCGCCCGGCGCCGGCAAGACCGGCGACGAGCCCGAGGGCACCGAGAGCGCCGGCTTCGTCCTCTCCGACGAGGACGAGGACGACGCGCCGGCCCAGCAGGTCGCCGCCGCCGGTGCCACCGCCGACCCGGTCAAGGACTACCTCAAGCAGATCGGCAAGGTCCCCCTCCTCAACGCCGAGCAGGAGGTCGAGCTCGCCAAGCGCATCGAGGCGGGCCTGTTCGCCGAGGACAAGCTGTCCAACGCCGACAAGCTGGCCCCCAAGCTCAAGCGCGAGCTGGAGATCATCGCCGAGGACGGCCGCCGCGCCAAGAACCACCTGCTGGAGGCCAACCTCCGCCTCGTGGTCTCGCTGGCCAAGCGCTACACCGGCCGCGGCATGCTCTTCCTGGACCTCATCCAGGAGGGCAACCTCGGTCTGATCCGCGCTGTCGAGAAGTTCGACTACACCAAGGGCTACAAGTTCTCCACGTACGCCACCTGGTGGATCCGTCAGGCGATCACCCGCGCGATGGCCGACCAGGCCCGCACCATCCGTATCCCGGTGCACATGGTCGAGGTCATCAACAAGCTCGCGCGCGTGCAGCGCCAGATGCTCCAGGACCTGGGCCGTGAGCCCACCCCGGAGGAGCTGGCCAAGGAACTCGACATGACCCCCGAGAAGGTCATCGAGGTCCAGAAGTACGGCCGCGAGCCCATCTCCCTGCACACCCCTCTGGGTGAGGACGGCGACAGCGAGTTCGGTGACCTCATCGAGGACTCCGAAGCCGTCGTCCCGGCCGACGCGGTCAGCTTCACGCTCCTCCAGGAGCAGCTGCACTCCGTCCTCGACACTCTGTCCGAGCGCGAGGCGGGCGTCGTCTCCATGCGTTTCGGTCTCACCGACGGTCAGCCGAAGACCCTCGACGAGATCGGCAAGGTCTACGGCGTGACCCGCGAGCGCATCCGCCAGATCGAGTCCAAGACCATGTCCAAGCTGCGCCACCCGTCCCGCTCCCAGGTGCTGCGCGACTACCTCGACTAGGTCGGTCCGTACGACGACGGAGGCCCGGTTCCTTTCAGGGGAACCGGGCCTCCGTCGTCGTACGCGCGTGCGCGCTCCGGCAAGGTCGCTCACTCTGGGTTTTCGGTACCCATCCCAGAGTAAGGATTCTGCATGCGTCTTCCCCTGGTCCGGGCACTCGCCCGGCCCCTGGTCCTGGCGACGGCGGTCGTCGCCATACCGCTGATGAACGCCGCTCCGGCGGCCTCCGACAGCATCGTCGTGGGCGGCTTCCCGGTCGACGTCTCCCAGAGCCCCTGGACGGTCGCGCTGTCCAGCCGTGACCGGTTTGGCGGTACTCGGTCGGGGCAGTTCTGCGGCGGCGTGGCGGTCGCACCGACCATGGTCCTCACAGCGGCCCACTGTGTCGGCGAGGACGTGCTCGGCGCGCCCCCGGACCGGGTGCGGGACTTCAAGGTCGTCACCGGCCGCACCGACCTGTACACGAACGCGGGCCGGGAGATCGCCGTACAGGACACCTGGGTGAACCCGGAGTACGACCGCTCCAGCAACTCCGGCGACTTCGCCGTGCTCACCCTCGCCGAGTCGCTGCCCGAGACGTCGCTCATCGGGGCGGCCCCGGCGGGGGACGCGGCGTACGAGGCGGGGACGGAGGCCACGGTCTACGGCTGGGGAGACGTCTCCGGGTACGGCAAGTACCCGCACAGCCTGCGGGCCGCGCGGGTGCACGTCATGGCCGACGCGAGCTGTGAGCGGGCGTACCCCGGAGGGCCCGAGGGTGCCTACATCGCGCGGACGATGCTGTGCGCCGGGGAGGTCAGGGGCGGCCGGGACGCCTGTCAGGGCGACAGCGGCGGGCCGCTGGTGGCGCAGGGCAGGCTGGTCGGCCTGGTGTCCTGGGGGAGCGGCTGTGGACGCCCGGGGAGTCCGGGGGTCTATACGCGCGTCTCCGAGGTCCTGAGGGTGCTGAACGGTCCGGGGGTGTCGGCGGAGCCTGCCGGGCCGTCAGGCGGGCGCTGAGCGGCTTCAGCGGGTACGCGTACGGGCGGCGGTCCCTGTCTCCAGGGGCCGCCGCCCGTACGCCGGCCTATGCCGGTTCTGGCTCGTCGTGAGCGCCGAAGGTCAGCGCTCGTCCTCGGAGGCGGTCACGGGAACGGCCGTCAGTCGTTCCGTCTCATCCTGTATCTCGGCGGCGATCTTCTTGAGCTCCGGCTCGAACTTCCGGCCGTGGTGGGCGCAGAAGAGCAGTTCTCCGCCGCTCGCCAGGACAACGCGAAGGTAGGCCTGGGCGCCGCAGCGGTCGCAGCGATCGCCGGCCGTCAGCGGGCTCGCGGGGGTCAGAACAGTAGTCACGTCGCCTCTTCTCTAGCTCGACGAGCTGTCGTACCAGGGTCAACATCCAACCAGCCTCAAACGTTCCCGCTTGCGGCTTTCCCTCGAAAAAATCTTTCGAGGCGGCTGTCTGCTGCCGGTTTGGCGGCGAATGTGCCGTAGTGCGCTTCTTGTGTGCTTACGGTTTCGCGCTGTCGATCATGTGGTCGGTCCTCCCGGCTGGGTTGCCGGTTCGTTCTTGAGGACGTGCCCGGAGCCTAAATGGTTCATGCCTCGAAGGGAACGTGATATGTACTTCACTCCATCGAGCGATCGAACACGCATGCGACTCTGCACTAGTCTGACTCCAGACGAGGGTGGCGTGACAACGGCTCTACCTGGCCTCGGTACCCTCTTGACGGCGACCGAAGCCGTGCCCTTACCCATAAGGGCCCCATCTGAAATTCAGCGAGGAGCGAACCGCGTGACCGCCGATACGTCCGTGCCGTCCACTGCGCTGCTGGCAGGAGCAGACCGGGACGGCTCCAACTACACCGCGCGGCACCTGCTCGTCCTCGAAGGACTTGAGGCTGTACGCAAGCGCCCGGGTATGTACATCGGATCGACCGACAGCCGTGGCCTGATGCACTGCCTGTGGGAGATCATCGACAACTCCGTCGACGAGGCGCTGGGCGGGTTCTGCGACCACATCGACGTGGTGCTGCACGACGACGGCTCCGTGGAGGTCCGCGACAACGGTCGCGGCATCCCGGTCGACGTCGAGCCCAAGACCGGCCTGTCCGGCGTCGAGGTCGTCATGACCAAGCTCCACGCGGGCGGCAAGTTCGGCGGTGGCTCCTACGCCGCCTCCGGCGGTCTGCACGGCGTGGGCGCCTCCGTCGTCAACGCCCTCTCCGCGCGGCTGGACGTCGAGGTCGACCGCAATGGCAGCACGCACGCGATCAGCTTCCGCCGAGGAGTCCCCGGCGCCTTCGCGGCGGCCGGACCCGACGCCGGGTTCACGTCGCAGAGCGGACTGCGCAAGACCAAGCGGGTCGCCAAGGTCCGCACCGGTACGCGCGTGCGCTACTGGGCCGACCGGCAGATCTTCCTCCAGGGCGCCAAGCTCTCCCTGGAGCACCTCCACCAGCGCGCGCGCCAGACCGCGTTCCTGGTGCCCGGCCTGACCATCGTCGTCCGCGACGAACTCGGTCTCGGCGAGGGCGGCAGCAAGGGCGAGGAGTCCTTCCGCTTCGACGGCGGGATCAGCGAGTTCTGCGAGTACCTGGCCAGCGACAAGCCGGTCTGCGACATCCTCCGCTTCACCGGCCAGGGCACCTTCCGCGAGACCGTCCCCGTCCTCGACGAGCACGGCCAGATGACCCCCACCCAGGTCACCCGCGAACTCGGTGTGGACGTCGCGATGCGCTGGGGGACCGGCTACGACACGACCCTCAAGTCGTTCGTGAACATCATCGCCACCCCCAAGGGCGGCACCCATGTCGCCGGCTTCGAGCAGGCCATCGCGACCACGATGAACGAGGTGCTGCGCGCCAAGAAGCTCCTGCGCGTCGCCGAGGACGGCGTCCTCAAGGACGACGCCCTGGAGGGCCTCACCGCCGTCGTCACCGTCCGGCTCGCCGAACCGCAGTTCGAGGGCCAGACCAAGGAGGTCCTCGGCACCTCGGCGGCCCGCCGGATCGTGACCCAGGTCATCTCCAAGGAACTCAAGGCGTTCCTGACCTCCACCAAGCGGGACGCCGGCGCGCAGGCGCGGGTCGTCATGGAGAAGGTCGTCGCCGCCGCGCGCACGCGTGTGGCCGCCCGCCAGCACAAGGACGCCCAGCGCAGGAAGACCGCCCTGGAGTCGTCCTCCCTGCCGGCCAAGCTCGCCGACTGCCGCAGTGACGACGTCGACCGCAGCGAACTGTTCATCGTCGAGGGCGACTCCGCGCTCGGCACCGCCAAGCTCGCCCGCAACTCCGAGTTCCAGGCGCTGCTGCCGATCCGCGGCAAGATCCTCAACGTCCAGAAGTCGTCCGTCACGGACATGCTGAAGAACGCCGAGTGCGGCGCGATCATCCAGGTCATAGGAGCGGGGTCCGGCCGGACCTTCGACCTCGAAACCGCCCGCTACGGCAAGATCATCATGATGACCGACGCCGATGTGGACGGCTCCCACATCCGCTGCCTGCTGCTGACCCTGTTCCAGCGGTACATGCGGCCCATGGTCGAGGCCGGGCGCGTCTTCGCCGCGGTGCCGCCGCTGCACCGCATCGAACTCGTCCAGCCCAAGAAGGGGCAGGACAAGTACGTCTACACGTACTCGGACCGCGAACTGCGCGACAAGCTCATGGAGTTCCAGACCAAGGGCGTGCGGTACAAGGACTCCATCCAGCGGTACAAGGGCCTTGGCGAGATGGACGCGGACCAGTTGGCGGAGACGACGATGGATCCCCGGCACCGCACCCTGCGCCGGATCAACCTGTCCGACCTGGAGGCCGCGGAGCAGGTCTTCGACCTTCTGATGGGCAACGACGTGGCGCCGCGCAAGGAGTTCATCTCCAGTTCGGCGGCTACGTTGGACCGGTCGCGGATCGACGCGTAGCCGCTGCGCTTGGCCTGGGCGGGGCGGTTTGTCGTGCCGGGTTCGGATGTCGTCGGGATGCGGGTCGTCGGTGGTGCTCGCGCAGTTCCCCGCGCCCCTCAGGTGCCCCTGCGGGGCCCTGAGGGACACCCGAGGGGCGTTTCTCCACTCCCGCTGTCTCCACCCCTGGGTGGAGACAGCGGGAGTGGAGAAGTCCACCCTTGATCCACCCTGGCTCCGATCTCCTGGGTTGTCGGGTTCCGTAGCTTCGATGGTGTCGGTGGCAGTCGTCGCCGGCATCCTCGTTCCGCTCACGGAGGCAGTGATGGCCGGGCTCGTCAACGCGTTGGTGATCGTGGTGGTGGTCGCCCTGGTGCTGGCGCGGCAGTTCCGCACGGCGCCGGTCGACGGGGAGCGGCGGTGGTGGCTGGTGCCCGGGATCCTCGCCGTCATGGCGTTGCGCGACCCGGATCTGCTGGACGCCGGTCACCGTGTCTTCTCGGGCGTGCTGCTCGCCGTGGAGGTGCTGATCGGGCTCGTGTCAGGCGCCGGCTGGGCCTGGACGACCCGGATGTGGGTCGAGGCGGACGGCGTCGTCTGGAGCAGGAGCACCAGGGCGAGCCTGGGCGTGTGGGTCGTCGGTGTCGTCCTCAGGGTGGGCGTGTTCGGACTCGGCGCGGCCCTCGGTGTCCACCTGCACAGCGCGGCCCTGATGCTGTCCCTCGCGGCGATGCTGCTGGTGCGCGCCGGGTTCGTCACGCACCGCGCGCGGGCGCTCGCCCGTATCCACACGCCCTCGCCGTCGTACGGTGACCTGGGATCCTGGAAGACGAGGGAGCGGGTGTGACGGAGAACCCATGGATGCGCTGGCCGTCCCAGGACGCGCTCGCCCGCAAGGGGAACTCCCCGGTCAGGAATTCGCTGGGTTGGGCCATCCGGCTGCTGCTGATCGGCATCATGCTGTGGAGCGCCTTCGACGGCAACTCGCGTGCTCACGGCTGGAACCTGGCCGCGGGCGCAGGCATGGCCCTCGTCGCCGCCGGGGCCGCGAAGGCGTTCTTCGCGACGACGCTCGCGCACCGTCTGTGGCCCTCGATGCTGCTCCTGGCGCTGCTGCTGGGCATCGCGGTCGCGGCCGAGGCGATGGGGTTCGGCTCCCCGGCCCTCGTCCTGTGGTGCGGCTGCGCCGTCATCGGGCTCCAGCGGCTTCCCCTGGGTGCCGCGCTCCCGTTCGCCTCGGTCTCCCTGAGCGCGTTCGCGGTGGTCAACGAGGACATGTGGCTGACCACGGCCGCCACGCTCGGCGCGCTGGCCCTGGTCGGCTACACCCTGCGGCTGGACGCCGAGGCGCGTGGCAACGCCGCGCGGCTGCTGGCCCAGGAGCGGGCCGCGCGGGCGGCCGAGGCGCAGGCGGCGGCGCTGACGGAGCGCGCCCGTATCGCCCGGGAGATCCACGACGTGCTGGCGCACAGCCTCTCGGCCCAGCTCGTGCACCTGGAGGCGGCTCGCCTGCTGATCGAGCGCGGCGCCGACCGGCAGCAGATCCTGGAGCGGGTGGTGGCGGCGCGGGGGATGGCCAGGGACGGCCTCGACGAGACCCGCCAGGCCCTGTCCGCGCTGCGCGGGGACCTGACCCCGCTGGAGGACTTCCTGGCCGACCTGGTGCGGGCGACGGACGGTGCGCGGGTCACCGTGGAGGGTGAACGCAGACCGCTGTCGGTCGAGGCGTCCCAGACCGTGCGCAGGGTCGCGCAGGAGGCCCTGACGAACGTACGCAAGCATGCCCCGGGCGCCAGGGTCAGCCTCCGGCTCGCGTACGGCCCCGGCGAAGTGGCCCTGGACGTGCGGGACTCGGGCGGCTCGCCGGGTGAACTGGCGGGCGCTGGGGGCGGATACGGTCTCCTGGGCATGCGGGAGCGTGCCGAACTGCTGGGCGGCTCGCTGGAGGCGGGGCCGGAGGAGGAAGGGTTCGCGGTGCGGCTGAGGGTGCCGGTATGACGGCGGAGGAGCGGGTCGGGCCCGCGCGGGTGCTGGTGGCGGACGATCAGACGGTCGTCCGGGAGGGCATCGTGATGCTGCTCGGGCTGCTGCCCGAGGTGGAGGTGGTGGGCGCGGCGGTGGACGGCGAGGACGCGGTGCGGCTGGTCGCCGAACTCGCCCCGGACGTTGTGCTGATGGACCTGCGCATGCCCCGCTGTGACGGGGTCGAGGCGACCCGCCGGATCAGGGACCGGCACCCCGGGACGCAGGTCGTGGTGCTCACGACGTTCGCGGACGACGAGTCGCTGTTTCCGGCGCTCAAGGCGGGCGCCCGGGGCTACTTGACGAAGGACGCCGGCGGCGAGGAGATCGTCCGGGCCGTGCACAGCGTCCTGTCCGGGGACGCGGGACTGTCGCCGAGCATCCAACGGCGGCTGCTGGAGCGGCTGTCGGAGCCCGAACCGGAGCCGGTGGAGCCGGCCGGGCCGCCCGACGGGTTGACGCTCAGAGAGACCGAGGTCTTGATCCTCATCGCCGACGGCCTCAGCAACCAGGAGATCTCCCGCAGGCTGCACGTGTCGACGACGACGGTGAAGACCCACATCAACAACCTGTTCGCCAAGACAGGGCTCAAGGACCGCGCGCAGGCGGTGAGTTACGCATACAGAAAGGGGTTGGTAAAACCACCAAAATCGGAAATGAGATAAGTCGGCCCATTGTCGCTTGATGGGGTGAAGAATGCGGGAAAGAGAGTAGGGGATCTTCCCGTTCTGTCCATCATTGGGTATGCAGTTGAGCAACGACCGAGCCCGCAGTGGCGGGGGCGGTCCCGAGAGAGCACGCGAGCACCGAGAGGTGCGGTCCCCGGGCCCCGAAGAGCCGGCAGGCGTGCGGTACGACGATCCTTGGTACGACGCCCTG
The DNA here is from genome assembly GCF_055409605.1 of Streptomyces saintjeani. NCBI lineage: Bacteria > Bacillati > Actinomycetota > Actinomycetes > Kitasatosporales > Streptomycetaceae > Streptomyces > Streptomyces saintjeani. The sequence continues at coordinate 7,154,321 of NZ_CP189624.1, forward strand.
GCCCCCGACTGGCCGGGAGCGCAGCTGGCGAGCGACCCCGTGCCGGCGGTCCCGGCCCCCCGTGACGAGGAGGCCGGCCGCGACGCGATGGCGGAGGTCTACCTCGCCGTCCAGCGCAGCGCCGCCTTCCAGGAAGTACGCAGCCGCTACCGGCGGTTCGTGGTCCCGGCGGGCATCGGCTTCTTCCTCTGGTACGTGGCGTACGTCATCGCGGCGACGGCCGCGCCCGGGTTCATGGCCCGGCCCGTCGTAGGCGCCGTCAACGTGGCACTGGTCGCCGGTCTGGGCCAGTTCCTCACCACCTTCCTGCTGGCCTGGGCCTACGCCAGGCACGCCCGGCTGCGCAGGGACCGGGCGGCCCTCGACCTGCGCTGGGACACCCAGGAACTGACACGCGGTGTGAAGGGAGGCAAGCCGTGAGCGGTACTCATCAGACCCTGGCCCTCGTGCTGTTCAGCGTGTTCATCGCGGTCACGCTGGGCATCACGACCTTGGTCAGCCGCAACCGCCACGGTTCGGCCGAGGAGTTCTACGCCGGAGGACGGCTCTTCTCCCCGATGGAGAACGGCTTCGCCATCGCGGGCGACTACATGTCGGCCGCCTCCTTCCTCGGCATCTCCGGCCTGATCGCGCTGTTCGGCTACGACGGCCTGCTCTACTCGGTCGGCTTCCTCGTCGCCTGGCTGGTCGTCCTGCTCCTCATCGCCGAACTCGTGCGCAACTGCGGGCGGTTCACGCTCGCGGACGTCGTCGCGGCGCGGATGAGCGAACGGCCGGTACGGATCGCGGCGGGCGCCTCCTCGGTCATCGTGTCCATCTTCTACCTGGTGGCACAGATGGTCGGCGCGGGCAGCCTGGTCGCCCTCCTGCTGGGCCGCAGCGGCGCCGCGACCCAGGTGTGGACCGTCATCGGGGTCGGCGCGCTCATGGTCATCTACGTGTCGCTGGGAGGCATGCGGGCCACCACCTGGATCCAGATCGTCAAGGCGGTTCTGCTGCTGGGCGGCACGATCGTGCTGACCGTGCTCGTCCTCGTCCGCTTCCACGGCGACTTCGACCGGCTGCTGCTCACCGCGGCCGAACGCAGCGGGCACGGCATCGACTTCCTGGCGCCCGGCCTGAAGTACGGCGCGGACTGGACGTCGCGTTTCGACTTCATCAGTCTCGGCCTCGCCCTCGTCCTGGGCACGGCCGGCCTGCCGCACATCCTGTCCCGCTTCTACACCGTGCCGACCGCGCGCGCGGCACGCCGCTCGGTGGTCTGGTCGATCGGCCTGATCGGCAGCTTCTACCTGATGACGATCGTCCTGGGCTTCGGCGCGGCGGCGATCGTCGGACCGGACGCCGTACGCCAGTCCAACGCGGCAGGCAACACGGCCGTCCCGCTGCTCGCCCTCGACCTCGGTGGCGGGGATCAGTCCATGGGCGGCGCGGTGCTGTTCGCGATCGTCGGCGCGGTCGCCTTCGCCACCATCCTCGCGGTGGTCGCCGGCATCACGCTCGCCTCCTCGGCGTCCGTGGCCCACGACCTGTACGCCTCGCTGCGCCGCAAGCACGCCAAGCAGCGCAGCGAGGTCGCGGTCGCCCGGGTCGCGGCGGTCGGCATCGGCATCGTGGCGATCGCGCTCGGCATCCTGGCCCGCGAGCTCAACGTCGCGTTCCTGGTCGGCCTCGCCTTCGCCGTCGCCGCGTCCGCGAACCTGCCGGTGCTGCTCTACTCGCTGTTCTGGCGCAACTTCACCACGCGCGGCGCGGTGTGGGCGGTCTACGGCGGACTGATCCCGGCGCTCGTGCTCGTCGTGCTGTCGCCGGTCGTCTCGGGCAGCCCCGAGTCGCTCGTCCCCGGCGTCGACTTCCAGTTCTTCCCGCTCCAGAACCCCGGCATCGTCTCGATCCCGTTGGGCTTCCTCGCGGGCTGGCTGGGCACGGTCACCTCCTCCGAGGAGCCCGACGAGGCGCGGCACGCGGAGACGGAGGTGCGTTCGCTGACCGGAGCGGGAGCCGTCTAGCCACGGCACCTTCACCGTCGTACGGCGCCGGGACCGGTCGTACGGCGGGCCGCGGGGCTTGGGTCATGGCGCGGCCCAGGCACGCGGTCCCGGCGGGTGAGTCGTCTGCACAGGTGGACGATGTTGATGGCCCGTCGGGAAGTTGGTCCATGCATCCATCAAGGGTGTACGGAACTCATCACGACATGCGGTACTCGTCAAGACGCTCAACGAAACCGTGCTCTCAGGCGCGGGTCGCCCACACGTAACGGTGTTCCGGGCGGCCCGCGTCGCCGTATTTGAGGGTCAGACGCGCGAGGCCGGTGCGTTCCAGGAGCTTCAGGTAGCGCTGGGCGGTCTGGCGGCTCACACCTGTGCGGTCGGCGATCTCCTGCGCGGACAGGGGGCCGTCGGCGTGCATCAGGGACTGGCGCACCAGTTCGGCGGTGGTGGGGGAGTGCCCTTTGGGCAGGCCGGGTTCCGAAGACGCCGACAGCGCGCCGAACATGCGGTCCACGTCGGCCTGTTCGGCCTCGCCGCCGACGTCCAGGGTGCGGCGCAGCTCGCCGTACGCCTCCAACTTCGCGCGCAGGCCCGCGAAGGCGAACGGCTTGACCAGGTACTGGAGCGCGCCGTGCCGCATCGCCGAGCGGACCGTCGAGACGTCCCGCGCGGCCGTCACCATGATGACGTCCGCCTGGTGGCCGCGGCGGCGCATCTCCTGGACGGTGCCGATGCCGGTCCCGTCGGGCAGGTAGTGGTCCATCAGGACGAGGTCCACGCGGGGCAGCAGCTCCAGCAGGCGCAGCGCCTCGGCCGCGCTGTGCGCCTGCCCGGCGACCCGGAAGCCCGGCACCTTCTCGACGTAGGCGGCGTTGACCCGGGCGACCCGGGTGTCGTCGTCCACGACCAGGACCTCGATCACCGCGAACCCTCCTCGGCCTCGGCGCGACGCGTGGCGGCGGCCGGTACGGCCTTCGGGGCACCCTCGGAGAGCGCGTCGGGCAGGACCACGGTGAACTCCGCGCCGCCGCCCTCGGCCTCGCCCACAGAGGCCCTGCCGCCCTGCCGCTCGGCGAGCCTGCGCACCAGGGAGAGCCCGATGCCTCGGCGCCCGTGCGCGGGAGGCCTCTTGGTGGACCAGCCCTCCGTGAACACCACCTCGCGCTTGTCCGCCGGGATCCCCGGGCCGGTGTCCCGCACCCGCAGCACGGCCGTACGTCCCTCCGCACGCAACTCGACCTCCACGCGCGCGTGCGTGGTGCCCGCGACGGCGTCCAGCGCGTTGTCGACCAGGTTGCCCACGATCGTCACCAGCCCTCTGGGGTCGACCAGCAGGTCCGGGAGCCGGGTCGCGTCGGACACCTTCAGGGCGACGCCGCGCTCCGCCGCCACCGTCGCCTTGCCGACCAGCAGTGCCGCCAGCAAGGGGTCGTGGATCCGCTCGGCGACTTCCTCGGCGGTGGCCCGGTGATCGCCGACCACCTCGCCCACGAACTCCACCGCCTCCTCGTACATCTCCAGCTCCAGCAGTCCCAGCAGGGTGTGCATCCGGTTGGCGTGCTCGTGGTCCAGCGCGCGCAGGGCGTCGATCAGCCCGCGCGTGGAGTCGAGCTCCCGGCCCAGCTGCTCCAGTTCGGTGCGGTCGCGCAGGGTGGCGACGGCGCCGCCGTCGTCCGTCGGCATCCGGTTGGTGACCAGTACGCGCGGGCCGCGCACGGTGAGCAGGTCCGTACCGGTCACCCGGCCGGCCAGGACGTCCGCCGTACGGCCCGCGCCGAGCGCGTCGTCGGGGGAGCGGCCCACGGCCTCGTCGCCGATGCCCAGCAGGCGCTGCGCCTCGTCGTTGAGGAGTCGTACGCGGCCCGCGCGGTCCAGCGCCACGACGCCCTCCCGGATGCCGTGCAGCATCGCCTCACGCTCCGCCAGCAGCGCCGAGATGTCCGAGAAGGCGAGGTCGCGGGTCTGCCGCTGGACCCGGCGCGAGATCAGCCAGGCCGCCAGCGCGCCCACCGCCAGGGCGCCGCCCGCGTACGCGAACAGCCCCGGGATCGCGTGCACCAGGCGGGCGCGGACGCTGTCGTACTCGATGCCGACCGACACCGCCCCGACGATGTGCCCCTCGGCGTCCCTCAAGGGCACCTTCCCGCGCGCGGAGCGGCCCAGCGTGCCCTCGTCGATCTCCATCACCGCCCGGCCCGCCAGCGCCTTGTGCGGGTCCGTGGAGACGACGCCGCCGATCTGGTCGGGGTCCCGGTGCGACCAGCGGACGCCCGCCTTGTTCATCACGACGACGTACTCGGCTCCGCTCGCCCTGCGGATCCGCTCCGCCTCCCGCTGCACCGGGCCGTCGACCGACGGCGTGCTGCTCTTCAGATCCTCCGCGAGCTGCGGCATCGCGGCCGTGGTCTGCGCGATCGCCAGGGCGCGGCGCATCGCCTGGTCGTCGAGCTGGTCGCTGAGCGGCGCGAGGAACAGGCCCGTCGCGAGCACCACCACGCCTGCCGCGATCGACAGCTGCATCAGCAGGATCTGCGAGAAGGCGCGCCGGGGGAGGCCGAGGCGCAGGCGGCGGGCGGGGGGAGCGGGGCTCATGCATTGACGGTACGTGGACGGGGTGGGGGTGCCGTAGGGGTGTGGCGGGTATCTCTTGACCGGAGGTGGGTGGGGTTGAGTGAGGGTTGAGGGGAGGTGAGTGGGTGGATCAGGTGAATCGGCGGGTCAACTAATGACGGAAACATTGACCATCCTGACGACCTTGACCAAGTTGATCGATATCTTGCCGCCGCGTCAGCTCGCCAGCGCCGCCCCCGCCGTCGTCAGCTCCCGCACCTCCATGACGTCCATCCGCGCCGGAGTCCCGAGAACGGACGCCCCGCAGCTCTCCGGCCGGGCCGGCAGCGGATTGCTCTGGGCGACGACGACCTGCCAGCGCCGGCCGTCGGTGTGGGCGACGGTGACCTCCCAGTGCGGCGCCTCGCCCGCCGTACGGACGACGCCCAGCGCCTCGGCGGCGTACTCGCCGACGGCCGTACGGACGGCGAGCTCGGCCGCCTGGCCGGGCCGCTCCCAGGCGGAGCATCCCCGGCACCCGTCGACCACGATCCGGCCCTCCCGGGCGGCGTGGAGGACGTTCTTGACGGTGTGGGCCTCCGCGCGCCCGTACGCGTAGCCGTAGGGCAGGACGAGCACCGTGGGGGAGAAGCGATGTCCACCCAGATGGGTGACCTCCCAGACGCCCGGTACGTCGGAGGCGGTCAGCTCGGCGGCGAGGGGACGGCCGAGGAGGGCGCAGCAGCGGTCGCGCTTGCCGTTCGTGCACACCAGGGCGAGCGGGTCGCCCGTGTGGGGGCGACCGCCGAGGACGGTGTCGAACGTGCGGTGGTCGCCCCGGCCCAGGGCGGCGAGGTCGAGGTCCAGGAGCTGCCGGGGGTCCTGGGCGGTGGCGGTGCGCAGCCACACCCCGCCGGGCACGGTGTGGGCGGCGAAGACCCGGCGCAGGGGCGGGGCGCCGAAGTCGGCGTGGCGTCCGGGGCGGCGGATGAGCGCGATACGGACGCCGGTGCCCTTGGCGGCCCTCTCCAGGGCGCGGCCGAGCTGCCGGTCCAGGTGGCTCTCGGTGAGCGCCTTGGCGCCCCAGGGGCCGGGCTGTTCCAGCAGGAGCCAGGTCGTCGCCATGGCCGCGGTCCCGGAGAAGGGCTCGTCGAGATCCCGCGCGACAGTCGTGCACGTACTCACAGAGGTGAGCCTAACCTGACTTGGCGCAGGGTGACTTGTCGACGGCGGTGTGTCCTGGTCCATGCGGGTTTTCGGAGGTGCCCGGATCCGCCGTTCTACGCAGAGTGGCCGTGTGGTGCGTGTCCGTGGTCCATGGGGAGCGGCTGGGGCGGCTTCGGACCCACGTAGAGGCCGCTCGGGCGCATCCTGAGGGGGCGTTCGCCGTACTCCTCCAGCGCGTGCGCGATCCAGCCCGCCGTACGGGCCACGGCGAAGATCGCCTCGCCCGCCGTCGCGGGCATGCCGAAGGAGTGGGTCATGGCGGCGAGGGCGAGGTCGACGTTGGCGTGCAGGGGGGCGTGGCGTGCGGTGGTGGCCACGACGTCCCGGGACGCCGCGAGGGCGGGGTACGCGTGCGGGATGTCCGCCAGGAGCGCGAACAGCGCACCCGCGCGCGGGTCCTCGCCGACGTAGAGACGGTGGCCCAGGCCCGGGATGCGCCGTCCCGCGCGCAGTTCCTCGGCGATCACTGGTCCCGCGTCGCCCTGTTCCAGGACCTCGTCCAGCAGCCGGTGGGCGAGACCACTGGCCGCGCCGTGCAACGGGCCCTCGACGACACCCAGGCCCGCCGAGACGGCCGCGTACGGGTGCGCGCGGGCCGACGCCGCGACCCGGACGGCGAGCGTCGAGGCGGCCAGGTCGTGATCGGCGAGGAGGCCGAGTGCCGTGTCCAGGGCGTTCAGTGACGCCTCGTCGGGGGTGCGCATGGTCAGCCGCGCCCACAGGCGCCGCGCCAGAGGGCCCTCGTCCCGGTGGCCCGGGTGGTGTGGGGGCAGGGCCGCGACCAGGGTCGGGATCAGGGTCCGACCGGTGCCGACGACCGCCTGCGCGGACAGGTCGAAGCGCAGGGGGTCCACGACGGCCGCCGCGACGGCCGCGGCCCGCAACCGGTCGGCGGGGCCGGTGTGTTCGGGCAGCGCGCGGGCCGCTCGGCGGGCCGCCTTCAGGGACTCCTCCGGCGCGGTGAATGTCGCTCCCGCGCGCAGTTCACCGGTCCACAGCCACTCCGCGACCTCCTCGTAGGAGCGCGCGCTGGCCAGTTCGACCGCGTCCACGCCCCGGAAGAAGTACCGGTCGCCGTCGATGTACGTGAGACGCGTGCGTACGGCCGGTTCGCTCCCGGTGCCCGGGCTTCCGGCGCTCTCGCGTCTGTTGCGGCGCGCCAGAGCTTCCACCTCGGTGGGGTCGAAGGTGCTGCTCCGGCTGCCGGGGACGCGTCGGCTGCTGAGCTGGCCGCGGCTGACGTAGGCGTACACCGTCTCGGGCTTCACGCCCAGCAGTTCGGATGCCTCCTTCGTGGTCAGACGGCGTTCGGGGTGGCCGGGGGCGGGTTCCTGGTCGCGCATGGGGGTCACCGTATCCGGATGAAAGACATGTTGATTCAATCAATATTGACAGTGATTTAGTCAATGATGGACAGTCTAATCAAGTTCATCAAGCTCAAGGAGGGAAATCATGTCGGTCAACAGGTCCACCACGTCCTTCGTCGACGTCCCACGCGGACTCGCCGGCGTCGTGGTCACCGACACTCGGGTCGGCGACGTGCGCGGCGTCGAGGGCTTCTACCACTACCGCCAGTACTCCGCCGTCGACCTCGCGCAGACCCGCTCCTTCGAGGACGTCTGGCACCTCCTGGTCCACGGCGAACTCCCCGACCCCGCGCGGGCGTCCGCCTTCGCCGCCGAGACGGCCGCGCTGCGGGCGCTGCCGGCCGAGGTGAGCGCGGTCCTGCCCGCCGTCGCCGCGGCGGGCGCGGGCGGTGTCGGGCCGCTCGCCGGGATGCGGACGGCGTTGTCGCTGCTGGGTGCGGTCAAGGGGTTCCGGCCGGTGTACGACATCGGCGCCGGGCAGCGGCGCAGGGACACGCTTGTGGCAGCCGCCGCCGTGCCCACGTTGCTCACCGCGCTGTACCGGCTGGGGAAGGGGCTCGAACCGGTCGAGCCGAGACAGGACCTGTCGTACGCGGCGAACTACCTGTACATGTTGACCGGCGTCGAGCCCGATCAACATAAAGCGCGGGCCGTCGAGCAATACTTGATCTCCACCATTGATCACGGCTTCAACGCGTCAACATTCACGGCGCGCGTCATCGCATCAACAGGTGCGGACGTCGCCGCCTGTCTCGTCGGAGCCGTCGGCGCGCTCTCCGGCCCCCTGCACGGCGGGGCGCCCAGCCGGGCCCTCGACACCCTGGACGCGATCGGCACTCCCGATCGCATTGATCCCTGGATCCGGGACCACGTACTGGCCGGCGACCGGATCATGGGATTCGGTCACGCCGTCTACCGCACCGAGGACCCCCGCTCCCGGATGCTCCGCGAGATCGCCCAGCGCTTCGGCGGCCCGCGCGTCGCCTTCGCGGTCGAGGTCGAACGCCAGGTCGAGGCGATCCTGGCCGAACTGAAGCCCGGCCGCGAACTCCACACCAACGTCGAGTTCTACGCGGGCGTCGTCATGGAACTCTGCGGCCTCCCCCGCGAGATGTTCACCCCGACCTTCGCCGCGGCCCGCGCCATCGGCTGGAGCGCCAACATCCTGGAACAGTCCCAGGATTCGAAGATCATCCGTCCGGCGGCACGGTACGTTGGCCCCGAGGCGCCGGTGGCGGTGCCGGTGCTGCATTGATCGGACGGCCGTCTCGGAGAGCCGGTCCCGTCGGACGCAGCTCGTCCTCAAGGTGCCGGAGGCTCGACTCCGCCATTCGTCTGCTCGTTCAGCGCTTGGTCGAAGTACCGGAAGAAGCGACCTTCCGGGCTGTCGGGGGGAAGCGCCTGTTTCGCCTCGCGGGAGCGGATCCAGTACTGCTGGAACACCGGGCTCCGGAGCAGTCTGCGGGCGTGAGCGAGAACTTCCTGCTCCGTCATCTCGCCCCACTCGTGGACGAGGAGGAACTGGCTGTAGGTGAGATTGGCGAAGAGGAATTGCCGCACGGTGGCCGGATCCTGGCCGGGCCAGTCGTTCCACACTTCCGCGAGTGCGGGATCGTTCATCTGCATCTGTGTGAGCTGGACGTGCAGGCCGCGCAGATCGGCCGCCGCGCTCCGGCGTAATTCCTGGCGGGACGCGATGAGTTCCTGGCGCTGGAGGGAGAGCTCCTCGCGCTGCATGCGAAGTTCGCGTTGCTGGAAGAACAGCGTGACGACGAGGAGAAGTACCGCGATGCCGGAGAAGACCGCGCTGCCTGCTCCGAAGTAGTCACCCAGCGCGCTGCGCCGCGCGGCGGCCTGGGAGCCGCCGTTGGCCCGTTCCACGCCGTCTATGAGCCAGCCGCTGACCACGATCGAGACGACGCCCACGAGGGCGATGCCGGCCGCGGTCAGGGCCACCCATATGACGGACCTTCTTGCAGAGTGCCACGCGGATTCCCGTACCAAGAGGCCCTCCCCGGAGTCGCACAAGAAGCTTCCCCGCCCCGAAGAAGGAAAACAACGCGGAGGGTGATACGGAAACCCCATCAAGACCCGCAGGGATATGTCATGCAATGTCTGGAATATCTTTTTTGGCGCGTAGCAATGTCTCGCGTGTGATGATCACGATCCGTTCGTAGTCGGCGCGTGATGCGTCAGGGGGAAGGTGGGGATCGAGTTCAGACGTGGCCTCGCGTCCGATGACGGCGAAGTTCCCGTCCTCAAGCTCGAAGATGTCGGGGCAGGACTGACCGGCAGCGCTGCCACGTTCGCAAGGAGGAACCCCAATTCGTCGCACGATCTTCACAGGGACGTACCAACCTTATGACTCGGAGAGATAAAGACAAACGGCCTCCGAGCGTGGTGTTCTCCGGGCGGGCGTGTGCGACGGAGCGGTCCTTCTCCGAACGCGGGGGTGTTTGGTCGGAGTGCCCGGATGGGGCCAGCGACAAGATAGCGACTCTGGCTCACGGAAGGTGTCGTTGAGTCAATATGTCGAGCGAACTTGACACCAGGCGATCAAGGAGAGTCCTCCGGTGGACTTCCTATGACCCACCACTCGTCGGTGTCGGCACTGTCGAGTTCCTGCACCAGCTCGTCCATCATGCGCCCCAGTGTGGCTTCCTCGGACGCGCTGGGCAGGCTCTTGCGATGCGGACGAGTGGCCTCCCAGTACTCGCGGAAGATCTGGTTCTGGCAGATGATCCGCAGGTGGCCGTACAACTCGGCCCGGTTCATGGCGCCGATCCGGTAGTAGTACAGCGCGTTCACGTACAGCACGTTGGCGAACAGGAACTGCCGCTGTTTCTGCGGCTCGACGGCGGATTCGTAGGTGTCTAGCACTGCTGCCAGGGCGGGATCGTCCATGGCCTTGCACAGCAGGTCGAAGTGGAGCCGGTGCTGTTCGGTGAGCGCGGCGCGCCTGCGGCGTCGGGCGACCGCCTTGACGGCAGCTGCGAGATTCGCCTGTGCGGCTGAGCCGAACCCCCGTATTCCAAACTTCTGTGTGGCCATGTCAACCCCCGGTCCAGGCGGCCGTGCGCCGGTCGTCGGGGTGCGGGTGTGGTGACGGGGACCGGCGAGCGGTGGGCGGCGCTTGCCGTCTCCCAGAGTGCCGAGCGGCTCTGATCGGCGGGGAGGCGGAGAGGAGGCGCACGGAAGGAAGCGAGGGTCGCACGCCCCGGCGCCTTGCCTCACGTCTGCCCCGGACAGGGAGCTAACAATCGTTCACTTCGCGGCGATTCTCCCGGCTCGTATCCTGAGGTGGCAGTCATTCCTCGGCCGTGCTCCGGAGTGTGAACCGGCGCACGCACAGGCGCGAAAGAGGTCGTACGTGGCGCAGGGCGGCACCCCGCAGCAGATCCCGGTCGTCGTGCTCGCCGGATTCCTCGGCTCCGGCAAGACGACGCTGCTCAACCACCTGCTGCACCGCAGCAAGGGCAGCAGGATCGGCGCGATCGTCAACGACTTCGGGGCGATCGAGATCGACGCCATGGCCGTCGCGGGCGCCCTCGGCGACTCCACGGTCTCCCTCGGCAACGGCTGCCTGTGCTGCGCGGTCGACGCGAGCGAACTGGACTCCTACCTGGAGCGCCTGGCAGCGCCCGCCGTCGGTGTCGACGTCATCGTCATCGAGGCGAGCGGCCTCGCCGAACCGGGTGAACTCGTCCGGATGATCCTCGCGAGCGAGCACCCCGCGATCGAGTACGGCGGACTCGTCGAGGTCGTCGACGCCGCCGAGTTCGACGACACGCGCGTGAAGCACCCCGAGATCGACCGGCACATCGGCCTCGCCGACCTGGTCGTCGTCAACAAGCTGGACCGCGCGGACGACGGGGAACGTGTGCTCGGGCTCGTTCGTTCACTGGCCGGGAGCGCGGCCGTCGTACCCGCCCGCTACGGCCGCGTCGACCCGGAGTTCCTCTTCGACTGCCGGCCGAGCGAGGAGCGGATCGGGCAACTCTCCTTCGACGACCTGCACCGGCACGAGGACCATGAGGACGGGGACGGCGCCGACCACGCCGAGCACCTGCACGCGGCGTACGACAGCCTCTCCTTCACCGCGGACGCGCCGCTGGACCCGCGGCGCCTGATGGCGTTCCTGGACGGCCGCTCCGAGGGCCTGTACCGGATCAAGGGGTACGTCGACTTCGGGCCGAGCGACTCCCTCAACCGGTACGCCGTGCACGCGGTCGGACGGTTCCTCAGGTTCGTCCCGGAGCCCTGGGAAGAGCGCGAGGAGCGCCGTACGCGGCTTGTCCTGATCGGCACGGGGATCGACCGGGAGGCGCTCGGGAAAGAGCTGCACGCGTGCGTGCAGGACGCCCCACAGGCCGACGAGCGCGGCATGTGGGGCGTCCTGAGGTACGTACGCGACCCGGAGGCCGAGCGGGAAGCCCCCGAAGATGTCACCGACGACATCCCCGAGGACCTGCCCGACGAGGGCTAGAACGGCCCCGCGACCACCGCCACCGTCTTCGGCAGCGACACGCCCGAACCGTCCCGGCGCGGATCGATCTCCGGCAGCTCCGCGGGCATGCCGTTCTTCTGCGCGGCCCGCGCGGGTACGGCGCCCGCCCAGGCGACCGAGAGGCAGTCCTCGCCCTTCAGGAACCGCTGGCAGCGCACGCCGCCGGTCGCGCGCCCCTTGCGCGGGTACTGGTCGAACGGGGTCAGCTTGGCCGTCGTCTGGACGGAGTCGTCCAGCGTGCCGCGCGAGCCCGCGACGGTGAACACCATGGCGTCCACGGCGGGGTCGACCGCGGTGAACGAGATGACCTTCGCACCGTCCGTCAGCTTGATGCCCGTCATGCCGCCCGCCGGCCGGCCCTGGGGGCGCACCTGGGACGCCTGGTAGCGCAGCAGCTGGGCGTCGTCCGTGATGAAGACGAGGTCCTCCTCGCCCGTGCGCAGTTCGACCGCGCCGACGATCCGGTCGCCGTCCTTGAGGGTGATGACCTCCAGCTCCTCCTTGTTGGACGGGTAGTCCGGCACCACGCGCTTGACGACGCCCTGTTCCGTGCCGAGCGCGAGGCCCGGCGACGACTCGTCCAGCGTGATCAGGCACACCAGCGTCTCGCCGTCCGTCAGCGGCACGAACTCCGACACCGGCGCGCCGCCCGACAGGTTGGGCGCGGCGGCCGTGTCCGGGAGCTGCGGCAGGTCGACGACGTTGATCCGCAGCAGCCGGCCCTCGGAGGTCACCGCGCCGATCTCGCCCCGGGCCGTCGCGGGCACCGCGGAGACGATCACGTCGTGCTTCACGCGCGCGGCGTCCTCCTCGGCCGCGAACGGCTCGCCGTTCGCCGTACGCGCGAGCAGCCCCGTCGACGACAGCAGCACCCGGCACGGGTCGTCGGCCACCTGGAGCGGCACGGCGGACGCGGTCGCGCCGGACGACTCCAGCAGGACCGTACGCCGCTCCGTGCCGAACTTCTTGGCGACCGCGGCCAGTTCGCCCGACACCAGCTTGCGCAGCTCGCTGTCCGACTCCAGGATCCGGGTCAGCTCGGCGATCTCCGCGTTGAGCCGCTCCTTCTCCGACTCCAGCTCGATCCGGTCGAACCGGGTGAGCCGGCGCAGCGGCGTGTCGAGGATGTACTGGGTCTGGATCTCCGACAGCGAGAAGCGCTCGATGAGGCGCTCCTTCGCCTGCGCGCTGTTGTCGCTGGAGCGGATCAGCCGGATGACCTCGTCGATGTCGACGAGCGCCGTCAGCAGGCCCTCCACCAGGTGCAGGCGGTCGCGGCGCTTGCCGCGCCGGAACTCGCTGCGCCGCCGTACGACGGTGAAGCGGTGGTCCAGGTAGACCTCGAGGAGCTCCTTGAGGCCCAGCGTGAGCGGCTGGCCGTCCACCAGGGCGACGTTGTTGATGCCGAAGGACTCCTCCAGCGGCGCGAGCTTGTAGAGCTGCTCCAGGACGGCCTCCGGGACGAAGCCGTTCTTGATCTCGATGACCAGCCGCAGCCCGTGCGAGCGGTCGGTGAGGTCCTTGACGTCGGCGATGCCCTGGATCTTCTTCGAGCCGACCAGGTCCTTGATCTTGGCGATGACCTTCTCGGGGCCGACGGTGAAGGGCAGTTCGGTGATGACCAGGCCCTTGCGGCGCGCCGTCACGGTGTCCACCGAGACCGTCGCCCGGATCTTGAACGTGCCCCGGCCCGTTTCGTACGCGTCCCGGATGCCGGACAGGCCGACGATCCGCCCGCCCGTCGGCAGGTCGGGGCCCGGGACGAACTTCATCAGCGCGTCCAGGTCCGCGTTCGGGAAGCGGATCAGGTGGCGGGCGGCGGCCACGACCTCGCCCAGGTTGTGCGGCGGCATGTTCGTCGCCATGCCGACCGCGATCCCGGACGAGCCGTTGACCAGGAGGTTCGGGAAGGCGGCGGGCAGCGCCACCGGCTCCTGCTCCTGACCGTCGTAGTTGGGCGTGAAGTCGACCGTGTCCTCGTCGATCGACTCGGTCATCAGGCTCGTAGCCTCGGCCTGCCGGCACTCCGTGTACCGCATCGCGGCCGGCGGGTCGTCGTTGCCCAGGGAGCCGAAGTTGCCGTGCCCGTCGACGAGGGGCACGCGCATGGAGAACGGCTGTGCCATGCGCACGAGCGCGTCGTAGATCGACGCGTCGCCGTGCGGGTGCAGCTTGCCCATCACCTCGCCGACCACACGCGCGCACTTGACGTAGCCCCGGTCGGGGCGCAGGCCCATCTCGTTCATCTGGTAGACGATGCGGCGGTGGACCGGCTTCAGGCCGTCGCGGGCGTCGGGCAGGGCGCGGGAGTAGATGACCGAGTAGGCGTATTCGAGGAAGGAGCCCTGCATCTCGTCGACGACGTCGATGTCGAGGATCCGCTCCTCGAACGAGTCGTCGGGCGGTGGGGTCTTCGTGCTGCGGCGGGCCATCGCTGCCGGCTCCTCTTTTCTGGTCGATTGCCTGCGGGGCACTCAAGTCGGTGCCGAGCGGGCCGGGTTGCTCCCGGTTCGAAGAACCCGGGTCCGGACTCGCTCGTACGGGACGTGCTCAAGGGTCTGACGTCGACCATTGTGGACCGTGGCACTGACAACCCGGGCCAGGACCCGGCTCAGCGGGCCCGGCCGGACGAGCACGGCCCGTTCCCCCACGGCAGCCCGCAGGTTACGCGATCCGCTCTCGGCGTACGTCCGCCGGGAACTTCACCGACCGTCCGCACGCTTGCATACAGTGACAGGACCGGCAGGAAAGTCCGCGGTCCACGACCGCGTCCGCCATCGAAGGGACGTACATGCCCATGGGTCACACGGCCACAGCCCAGGCAGGCTCCGGGGGCCTGACAGCGACCGAGCACCGCCTGGCCAACGGCCTGCGCGTGGTGCTCTCCGAGGACCATCTGACCCCCGTCGCGGCGGTGTGTCTCTGGTACGACGTCGGCTCGCGCCACGAGGTCAAGGGCCGTACCGGCCTCGCCCACCTCTTCGAGCACCTGATGTTCCAGGGCTCCGCCCAGGTGAAGGGCAACGGCCACTTCGAGCTGGTGCAGGGCGCCGGCGGCTCCCTCAACGGCACTACCAGCTTCGAGCGCACCAACTACTTCGAGACCATGCCCACGCACCAGCTGGAGCTCGCGCTCTGGCTGGAGGCCGACCGCATGGGCTCCCTGCTGGCCGCCCTGGACGACGAGTCGATGGAGAACCAGCGCGACGTCGTCAAGAACGAGCGCCGCCAGCGCTACGACAACGTCCCCTACGGGACGTCGTTCGAGAAGCTGACCGCCCTCGTCTACCCGGACGGCCACCCCTACCACCACACGCCCATCGGGTCGATGACCGACCTGGACGCGGCGACCCTGGAGGACGCGCGCGCGTTCTTCCGGACGTACTACGCGCCCAACAACGCGGTCCTGTCGGTGGTCGGCGACATCGACCCGGAGCAGACGCTCGCCTGGGTCGAGAAGTACTTCGGCTCCATCGCGTCCCACGACGGCAAGCCCGAGCCGCGTGACGGCTCCCTGCCGGACGTCATCGGCGAGCAGCTGCGCGAGGTCGTCGTCGAGGAGGTCCCGGCGCGCGCGCTGATGGCCGCCTACCGGCTCCCCGAGGACGGCACGCGCGCGGGGGACGCCGCCGACCTGGCGCTCACCGTCCTCGGCGGCGGCGAGTCCTCCCGCCTGTACAACCGGCTCGTACGGCGCGACCGGACCGCTGTCGCGGCCGGCTTCGGTCTGCTGCGGCTGGCCGGGGCGCCCTCCCTGGGCTGGCTGGACGTCAAGACGTCCGGGGACGTCGAGGTGCCCGTCATCGAGGCCGCCATCGACGAGGAGCTCGCCCGGTTCGCCGAGGAGGGCCCGACGGCCGAGGAGATGGAGCGCGCGCAGGCGCAGCTGGAGCGCGAGTGGCTGGACCGGCTCGGCACGGTCGCCGGGCGCGCGGACGAACTGTGCCGGTTCGCCGTCCTGTTCGGCGACGCGCAGCTCGCCCTCACGGCCGTACAGCGCGTGCTGGAGATCACTCCGCAGGAGGTCCAGGAGGTCGCCAAGGCGCGGCTGCGGCCCGACAACCGCGCGGTGCTCGTCTACGAGCCCAAGCATCCGGACAGCGCCGAGGACGCGGACGTGCCCGAGGACCCCGCGCGTGTAGCGACCGTAGAGGCCGACGACAACGAGGAGACGGCCAAGTGACCGAGCTCGCCACGATGGACTTCCACCCGCAGCCCCAGGCGGGCGAGGCCAGGCCCTGGGCGTTCCCCGCGCCCGAGCGCGCCGCCCTCGGCAACGGCCTGACCGTCCTGCGCTGCCACCGCCCCGGCCAGCAGGTCGTCGCCGTCGAGGTCCTCCTCGACGCGCCCCTGGAGGCCGAGCCGACCGGCCTGGACGGCGTCGCCACGATCATGGCGCGCGCCTTCTCCGAGGGCACCGACCGGCACTCCGCCGAGGAGTTCGCCGCCGAGCTGGAGCGCGCGGGCGCCACGCTCGACGCGCACGCCGACCACCCCGGCGTCCGGCTCAGCCTGGAGGTCCCCGCCTCCCGGCTCGCCAAGGGGCTCGGGCTGCTCGCCGACGCCCTGCGCGCGCCCGCGTTCGACGAGGGCGAGATCGACCGGCTGGTGCGCAACCGGCTCGACGAGATCCCGCACGAGCTGGCCAACCCCTCCCGGCGGGCCGCCAAGGAGCTGTCCAAGGAGCTGTTCCCGGCGACCGCGCGCATGTCCCGCCCGCGCCAGGGCACCGAGGACACCGTCGAGAAGATCGACGCCGACGCCGTCCGCGCCTTCTACGACCGGCACGTGCGCCCCGCGACGGCCACCGCGGTCGTCGTCGGCGACCTGAACGGCATCGACCTCGACGCGCTGCTCGGCGAGACCCTGGGCGCCTGGACGGGGTCCACCGCGCAGCCCCGGCCGGTCCCGCCGGTCACCGCCGACGACACCGGGCGCGTCGTCATCGTCGACCGGCCCGGCGCCGTGCAGACGCAGCTGCTGATCGGGCGCGTGGGCGCCGACCGGCACGACCGCGTGTGGGCCGCGCAGGTGCTCGGCACGTACTGCCTCGGCGGCACCCTGACGTCCCGTCTGGACGCCGTCCTGCGCGAGGAGAAGGGCTACACCTACGGCGTGCGCGCCTTCGGGCAGGTCCTGCGCTCCGCCCCCGACGGCTCGGGC
This sequence comes from Streptomyces saintjeani, assembly GCF_055409605.1. Lineage (NCBI taxonomy): Bacteria > Bacillati > Actinomycetota > Actinomycetes > Kitasatosporales > Streptomycetaceae > Streptomyces > Streptomyces saintjeani. The sequence continues at coordinate 7,171,126 of NZ_CP189624.1, forward strand.
GCCTCGATGCTCGCCATCAGCGGCTCCGTCGACACGCCCAACACCGGGCCCGCCCTCGCGGACCTGTGGACCGTCCTGCGCACCCTCGCCGCCGAGGGCCTCACGGACGCCGAGCGCGACTTCGCCGTGCAGAACCTCGTCGGCGTGGCGCCGCTCAAGTACGAGACCGCCGCGGCCGTCGCCGGGACCCTCGCCGACCAGGTCGAGCAGCACCTCCCCGACGACTTCCAGGCGACGCTCTACCGGCGGCTGGCCGCCACCGGCACCGTCGAGGCCACCGCCGCGGTCGTCAACGCCTTCCCCGTCGACCGCCTCGTCACCGTCCTCGTCGGCGACGCGAAAGAGATCCGCGAGCCGGTCGAGGCCCTCGGGATCGGCCCGGTGCGGGTCGTGGCGGCGGAGTAGACGGCGGAGCAGGAGCACGGGCACGCGCGCGTGGGGCGGCCGGTGAGCCGCACGCGCGCGTGCACGCTGCCCAGCCTCCCGCGCGGGTTCGCTGTTCGCGAAGTCACACCCCGCCCGGAACGCGCCCCCCAGGGGTGACCGTTTTCGCCCGGAGGGTTCACCTCTGCCCTGTGGTGTGCGCTACAAAAGCCGCTGTGCGTTTGGGAATCAGCGGCACGCCCTCTAGCGTCGTCCGGGCTGTTCGTCGGGCAGTGCGCCGCACACCGCGGCACCGGACAGCGATCGCCGAGTCCCCGTACGGCGCGAGCCAGGGGAGCCGGGGACCCACAGTCCCTGGGGTGAATCGGGCGCGTGCGCCCGTAGGAGACCTTCCTGCTCCGAACCCGTCAGCTAACCCGGTAGGCGAGAGGGAAGGAAAGGACGAACTCGACTCCATGGCGTTCACCTGCGCCACCGGCAGGCGCCGCAAGGCGACCCGGATGCAGCGTACGACCGCCCGCGCGGCGGGCATAGCGGCGCTGACGACCTCGGCGCTGGCCGCCGGATCACCCCCCGAACCGACCGCCGCGAACGCGATGACCCTCGCGGACGACACGGTCACCATGCGCCTCGACGTCACCGAGCACGTCGACGACCGCGCGCACGCGCAGGAGCACGCCGTCCAGCAGGCGGCCGTACGCGCGCGTGCGCAGGCCCTGCGCATCCAGGCCGCCGAGGAGGCGAAGGCCGCGCGCGCCGCTGAGGCCCGCGCCGCGAGGGAGGCCGAACGCGCCCGTCTGAACGCCTTCGTCGCGCCGGTCACCGGCTCGTACGTGTCCACGGGCTACCGCAGCGGCGGCTCCCTGTGGTCCTCCGGCAGCCACACGGGCATCGACTTCCACGCCGCCACCGGCACCCCTGTGCACGCCGTCGGCCTCGGCACGGTCGTGGAGGCCGGCTGGGGCGGCGCCTACGGCAACCAGGTCGTCGTCCGGATGAACGACGGCACGTACACCCAGTACGGCCACCTGTCGTCGATCTCCGTCGCGGTGGGGCAGACGGTCACCCCGGGGGAGCGGATCGGCTACTCGGGCGCGACGGGCAACGTGACCGGCCCGCACCTGCACTTCGAGGCCCGTACGACACCGCAGTACGGCTCCGACATCGACCCCGTCGCCTACCTGCGCGCGCACGGCGTCGACGTCTGACCCCGCGAGAGATCGTCCAGCCCCGGCCCTCTCGGCCGGGGCTTTCGGCGTTTCGGACGGCCCCTTGTCCAAAAAATATCCCTGGATTCCGGCCTGCCATCGGAAATTCCCGCTCATTGCAATAGAGTCACGGAACACACGTCAATCGTCGACGTTTCACGGGGATTAAGGCGGAGGTCCGTCATGCGTATTCCGGCGCACTCGGTGTGCACGGCCGTCCGGGACGACATCGTCGCGGGTGTCTACGAGCGCGGCAGCCGCCTCACCGAGGAACTCCTCGCGCGCCGGTACGGCGTCAGCCGCGTCCCCGTCCGCGAGGCGCTGCGCACGCTGGAGGCCGAGGGCTTCGTCGTGACCCGGCGCCACGCGGGCGCGTGCGTGGCCGAGCCGACCGAGCAGGAGGCCGCCGACCTGCTGGAGATGCGGCTGCTCCTGGAGCCGCTCGGCGCCGCCCGGGCCGCCCAGCGGCGCACCGAGGCCCACCTGAAGGTGCTGCGCGGACTCGTCAGGCTGGGCCAGGAGCGCGCCAGGAGGGGCAGCAGCGAGGATCTGCGCTCCCTGGGCGGCTGGTTCCACGAGACGCTCGCCCAGGCCTGCGGAAGCCACGCCCTGACCTCGACGCTGACCCAGCTGCGCCACAAGATCGCCTGGATGTACGCGGTGGAGCCGTCGGCCAGCCCCGTCGACTCCTGGACCGAGCACGGCGCGATCGTCGACGCCGTCGCGCGCGGGGACGCCGAGCGCGCGCGTGCGCTGACCGCCCTGCACACCGAGCGCTCCACCGCCGCCCACCGGCTGCGCTTCGCCGGCGCGGACCGCGTGAGGACTTCGCAACACGCCGTAAACATGACCGGCCTGCGTCATTAACACGGGCACCGTATACAAAGAAGAGGTATTTGGCGGAGGTGTATTTCCGCTGCCCTTTTCGCGAGTGCGCCGTGAATTTCTCGACGTGCGCCTTCCGTATGCCCTCGCACACCCCGCAATACTGTGCGGGGAAATGCATTCCGGGATGCTCGGACAACGACGGAGCCGCGCCGCCCGGGAGAGGGCGGCGCGGCTCCGTACGCGCGCGTGGGTGGCGTCAGACGGTCTCGGGGAGCTCGTCGAGGCCCTCGGAGACCAGCTTCGCCAGCCGGTCGAGGGCCGCGTCCGCGCCCTCGGCGCCGGAGGCCAGGACGACCTCCTCGCCGCCCTGGGCGCCGAGGCCGAGGACGGCCAGCATGGAGGCCGCGTTGACGGGGTTGCCGTCCGCCTTGGCGATCGTGACCGGGACGCCGGTGGCCGTGGCGGCTCGGACGAAGAGGGAGGCGGGGCGGGCGTGGAGGCCCTCCGCCCAGCCGATGGTGACGCGGCGCTCAGCCATGTTGTTGCTGCCCTTCGGTGTTCAGGGTTGTCTAGACCAGTTTTCCACACGTGAAGTGTTCGGGGAGGAGGCGCGACGGCCCCTCCCGGACGGCTGTCCGGACCGCGGCCTCGGTCCGGTTCGTGCCGTCTTCCGTCCCCCAGACTGCCTCGCGCCGTTGTCGGACGCGAGCCGTACGCTGGGCCCCATGCAGAGCGCGCAGGAGCGGCACGAGTACCCCGCCCACTGGGAAGCCGACGTGGTGCTGCGCGACGGCGGTACCGCGCGCGTGCGGCCCATCACCGCCGACGACGCCGAGCGCCTGGTCAGCTTCTACGAGCAGGTGTCGGACGAGTCGAAGTACTACCGCTTCTTCGCGCCCTACCCGCGCCTGTCCGCGAAGGACGTCCACCGCTTCACGCACCACGACTTCGTGGACCGGGTGGGACTCGCCGCCACCGTCGGAGGCGAGTTCATCGCCACCGTACGCTATGACCGCATCGGCCCCGACGGCCTGCCCGCCAAGGGGCCCGCCGACGAGGCGGAGGTCGCCTTCCTCGTCCAGGACGCGCACCAGGGCCGCGGTGTCGCCTCCGCCCTCCTGGAGCACATCGGCGCCGTCGCGCGCGAGCGCGGGATCCGCCGCTTCGCCGCCGAGGTGCTCCCCGCCAACTCCAAGATGATCAAGGTCTTCACCGACGCCGGCTACACCCAGAAGCGCAGCTTCGAGGACGGCGTCGTCCGCCTGGAGTTCGGCCTCGAACCCACCGAACGCTCCCTCGCCGTCCAGCGCGCCCGCGAACAGCGCGCCGAGGCCCGCTCCGTACGGCGGCTGCTGGCACCCGGCTCCGTTGCCGTCGTCGGCGCCGGGCGCGCGCCCGGAGGCGTCGGCCACGCGGTCCTCGCCAACCTCCGCGCGGCGGGCTTCACGGGCACCCTGCACGCCGTCAACAAGGCCCTCCCGGACGGCGTCGAGGAACTCGACGGCGTCCCGGCCCACCGCTCCGTGCGCGACATCGAGGGCCCCGTCGACCTCGCGGTCGTCGCCGTTCCCGCCGACACCGTCCCCGAGGTCGTCGCCGAGTGCGGGGAGCACGGCGTCCAGGGGCTGGTCGTCGTCTCCGCCGGATACGCCGAGAGCGGCCCCGACGGGCGCGAGCGCCAGCGTGAACTCGTACGCCTCGCGCGCGCGTACGGCATGCGCATCGTCGGCCCCAACGCGTTCGGCATCATCAACACCGCGCCCGACGTACGGCTCAACGCCTCCCTCGCGCCCGAGACGCCCCGGCCCGGCCGCATCGGGCTGTTCGCGCAGTCCGGCGCGATCGGCGTCGCCCTGCTGTCCCGGCTGCACCGCCGGGGAGGGGGCGTGACCGGCGTGACCGGTGTCTCGACGTTCGTCTCCTCCGGCAACCGCGCGGACGTCTCCGGCAACGACGTCCTCCAGTACTGGTACGACGACCCCGACACCGACGTCGTGCTCATGTACCTGGAGTCCATAGGCAACCCCCGCAAGTTCACGCGCCTCGCGCGGCGCACGGCGGCGGCGAAACCCCTCGTCGTCGTCCAGGGCGCCGGATCGGCCCCTCAGGGACACGCGGTCCGCGCGACCCGGCTGCCCCACGCGACGGTCTCCGCGCTCCTGCGGCAGGCCGGCGTGATCCGCGTCGCCACCATCACCGAACTCGTCGACACGGGCCTCCTGCTCGCCCGCCAGCCCCTCCCCGCGGGCCCGCGCGTGGCGATCCTCGGCAACTCCGAGTCCCTCGGACTGCTCACCTACGACGCCTGCCTCTCCGAGGGACTGCGCCCCCTCCCGCCCCTCGACCTCACGACCGGCGCCTCCGCCGACGACTTCCGCCACGCCCTCACGCGCGCGCTGGCCGACGACACGTGCGACGCGGTCGTCGTCACCGCCATCCCCGCCATCGGCGAGGGCTCCACCGACGACGCCGGCCTCGCGGAGGCCCTGCGATCGGCCGCCGCCGAGGTCCCGGCCAAGCCGGTGCTCGTCGTCCACGTCGAACTCGGAGGGCTGGCCGAGGCGTTGTCGGCGGCGATGAGCACGGCGCCCCAGGCGGACGCGGGCCGGGCGGCCGGAGCCACCACTGCGCCGGGGAACAGCACAACCGCGCGGGCGCGGACGGGAGAGGCACCCGGACCGTCCCCCGCGCCCACCTCAGTATCCGACGCGCCTCCGGCGCACCCGCGCGCCAGCGCCACCGTCCCCCCGCCCCCCGCCCCTCCCGGACAAGCCCCCGCTCCGCGCGCGGGCAACGCCTTCGCCGCCGCCCGGACCCCGCACCCCGCCCTCGCCACGCTCCCCGACAAAGCCGCACAAGGCCCCCTCGCGTCTTCGGGCGGTCCCCGCCTCATCCCCGCCTACCCGGCCGCCGAACGGGCCGTACGCGCTCTCGCGGAGGCCGTGAAGTACGCGCAGTGGCGGCGCGAGGCGGCCGACCCCGGCAAGGTGCCCGAGTACGAGGACATCGACGAGAAGGGCGCCGCGCGGATGATCGACGGCCTCCTCGCGCGCGGGCAGGGACTCACCCTCGGCACCGAGGAGACGTGCGAACTCCTCGGCCGGTACGGCATCGGCGTACGGCGGGCCATGCCCGCGCCGACCCCGGAGGACGCCGTCAGGGCCGCGCGCACCCTGGGCTACCCCGTCGCCCTGAAGGCGACCGCCCCGCACCTGCGCCACCGCGCGGACCTCGGCGGCGTCCGCCTCGACCTCGCGGACGAGGAGCAACTGAGGCGGTCGTACGGCGAGCTGACGGAGCTGTTCGGGACGCCCCGGGAACTGCGGCCCGTCGTCCAGGCGATGGCCCCGCGCGGGGTCGACACGGTCGTCCGCGCGGTGATCGACCCGGCCGCCGGCGCGGTGCTGTCGTTCGGACTCGCGGGCGCCGCCTCGCAGTTGCTCGGCGACATGGCACACCGCCTGGTGCCGGTCACCGACCGGGACGCGACCTCCCTGGTGCGCTCGATCCGCACGGCACCCCTGCTGTTCGGCTGGCGCGGCTCCACCCCCGTCGACACCCCGGCCCTGGAGGAACTCCTCCTGCGCGTCTCGCGCCTGGTCGACGACCACCCCGAGGTCGTCGCCGTCACCCTGGAACCCGTCGTCGTCGCCCCGCACGGCGTGAGTGTCCTCGGCGCGTCCGTACGCCTCGCCCCGCCGCCCGCCCGCGACGACCTCGGCCCGCGCACCCTGCCCGCGTACTGAGCCCCCGACGCCCTGTGCGGGGTCCCTCGCAGTCAGTGGGTCCCCGTAGGATGAGGGCATGGCCAAGACCAGTACGACGACCCAGGGGCTGCGCGCGGCGATCGAGCGCAGCGGCTACTACCCGGCCCTCGTGGCCGAGGCGGTGGAGGCCGCCGTGGGCGGCGAGCCGATCCGGTCGTACCTGGTGCACCAGGAGACCACGTTCGACCAGAACGAGGTCCGCAGGCATGTGACCGTGCTCGTCCTCACCGGCAACCGCTTCATCGTCAGCCACACCGACGAGCAGTCCGCCGACACGACGTCGCCGACGCCGTACGCGACCACCTCCACGGAGTCCGTGAAGCTCGGCCGGATCTCCTCCGTCGTCGTCAGCCGCGTCGTCGCCAACCCCGAGTCGTACGCGCCGGGCACGCTCCCGCGCGAGGTGATGCTCACGATCGGCTGGGGCGCCGTCTCCCGCATCGACCTGGAGCCCGCCGCCTGCGGCGACCCCAACTGCGACGCGGACCACGGCTACACGGGCAACTCGACGGCGGACGACCTCAGCCTGCGCGTCAGCGAGGCGGGCGACGGCCCGGAGACGGTGCGTCAGGCGCTCGCCTTCGCGCAGGCGCTCTCCGAGGCGACCGCGGCCCTCTGATGCCCCAGCTCGCCCCCTGGGACCACCCCGAACCCCTCCGCGTCGACTCCGCGCCCGTCCCGCGCTACGGCACCGGCTCCCTCGCCGACCTGCTGCCCACCGTGGCCGCCGGACTCGGCGTCCCCGGCCTCACCGCCACGATCCCCGCGCTGGCGCCCGCCGACCGCGTGTGCGTCTTCCTCGTCGACGGTCTCGGCCTGGAGCAGATCACGGCCCACCCGGACGAGGCGCCGTACCTCAGCAGCCTCCTGAAGCCCTCCGGAGGGCAGCTCACGGCCGGCTTCCCGGCCACCACCGCGACCTCCCTCGCCTCCGTCGGGACCGGCCTCCCGCCGGGCGCGCACGGGCTGCCCGGCTACACCGTGCGTGACCCCGCGACCGGCGCGCTGATGAACCAGCTCCGCTGGCAGCCCTGGACCTCGCCGCAGGCATGGCAGCCTTACCCCACGGTCTTCCAGCTCGCCGACGCCGCGGGCGTGCACACCGCGCAGGTCTCCTCGCCCGCTTTCCAGAACACCCCGCTGACCAAGATCGCGCTCAGTGGAGGAACGTTCCACGGGCGGCTCACCGGCGAGGAGCGCATGGACCTCGCCGCCGCTCAGCTCGCCGCCGGCGACCGGGCCCTGGTCTACACGTACTACGCCGAACTCGACGGCGCCGGACACCGCTACGGCATCGCCTCCGACACCTGGCGCGGCCAGCTCATGTACGTCGACCGGCTCGTCCAGCGGCTCGCCGAGCAGCTCCCCCCGCGCAGCGCGCTGTACGTCACCGCCGATCACGGCATGGTCGACATCCCCTTCGACGAGGAGCACCGCATCGACTTCGACGCGGACTGGGAACTGCGCGCGGGCGTCGCTCTCCTCGGCGGCGAGGGGCGCGCCCGGCACGTGTACGCCGTCCCCGGTGCCGCCGCCGACGTCCTGACCTGCTGGCGCGAGGTCCTCGGCGAACAGTTCTGGGTCGCCTCGCGCGAGGAGGCCATCGCCGCCGGGTGGTTCGGTCCGCACGTCGACGAGCGCGTGTACGACCGGCTCGGTGACGTGATCGCAGCCGCGCGGGACGACGTTCTGATCATCGCGTCCGAGCGGGAGCCGAAGGAGTCCGCGATGGTCGGCAACCACGGGTCGATGACCCCTGCGGAGCAGTTCGTCCCCCTGCTCGAAGTACGCTCCTGATCGATTCCGACCGTTTCTCCGGCCCTTCGGGGGCGGCCTTCCTGCCGAAAGGTGCTCACCTCGCCATGCCCGAGTTGGTGTTCTTCTCCGGAACCATGGACTGCGGGAAGTCGACCCTGGCGCTCCAGATAGAGCACAACCGATCGGCTCGCGGCCTCAAAGGGATGATCTTCAGCCGTGACGACCGCGCCGGGCGGGGCAAGCTCTCCTCCCGCCTCGGCCTCGTCACCGACGCCGTCGAGATCCACGACGGGCAGGATCTGTACGCCTACCTCGTCGACCACCTCTCCCACGGGGGCCGCGCGGACTACGTCATCGCCGACGAGGCGCAGTTCCTCGCGGAGGCACAGATCGACCAGCTCGCGCGCGTGGTCGACGATCTTGGGCTCGACGTCTACGCGTTCGGCATCACCACCGACTTCCGCTCCAAGCTCTTCCCCGGCTCCCAGCGCCTCGTCGAACTCGCCGACCGCGTCGAGGTCCTCCAGGTCGAGGCCCTCTGCTGGTGCGGCGCCCGCGCCACCCACAACGCCCGCACGGTCGGCGGCGTCATGGTCGTCGAGGGCGCCCAGGTCGTCGTCGGCGACGTCAACCGGGCGGACACGATCGGGTACGAGGTGCTGTGCCGACGACACCACCGCCGCCGGATGACAGCGGCATCGTCCAAGGCGGCGACCCTGTCACCGGACGTGCTGCCGGTTCAGGCGGTGTAGCCGGACACCGTCCACTCGCCGACGTCGTCGGAGAAACCGCTGTCCATGGCGAACTGGACGGCGACCACTCGGGAGGCGTTCGGTACTTCGAAGCTGAGATAGCCGAGGGCTGTCCTCCCGGGCAGGATGGTGACGCTTCCGGGGAACTCGGCGCCTGCCGTGGTGTCGGAGAGCAAGGCCGTCTCGAAACGCTGGCCGTCCTGGTCGATCACGTCCACGCCGTTCGACGGCGAGTCGTTGTAGACGGCTGTGCCGGTGTTCTTCAACCGGAACTGGACAGAGACGAGACGGTTTCCGGGGTCCGGCGAGGAGAGGGAGTCCTTCGCGCGCGCCGGGTCCACCACCTTGACCACCGTCACATCGAGCTTCTCCTCGCCCGACGTGCCCGTGAGACTCAGCGTGTCCCCGACCTTCCCGTCGGACGACAAAGGTGCCAGCGCCAGCGAGAACACCGCCGGCAGACAGATCAGCAAGGGCGCGGTACGACGTCGCATCGCTCCTCCCGGTGTAGCGGAGCGGCAGATGACACCATCGTGCGCCCGCGCCAGGAGGTCGGCGAGTCGGGGGGTCAGGTGGGGCGTTGGAGCAGGGCGAAGCGGGCGCCCTCCGGGTCGGAGGCTGTGGCGGTGCGGCCCAGGGGGGTGTTCGCGGCCGGGGTGATGATGTGACCACCCAGGGACACGGCACGGGTCAGGGTTTCGTCCGTGTTCGTGACCTCGAAGTACGTCAGCCAGTGGGGGCCTCGGTCGCGGGGGAGGGCGGAGCCCAGGGCGTGGAGGGCGGCTGCCGGGTGGTCGTCGAGGTGGAGGGTCACCGTGTCGGGGGTGCGGGTGGAGGCGTAGGCGAAGAGGGTCTCGTAGAACTTGGTGACGGTCTCCGTGTCGTACGTGAGGAGCTCGTTCCAGGCGGGGGTGCCGTGGACGCCCGTCATGCCCGTGCCGAGGTGCGCCGCCGCCTGCCAGAGGCCGAAGACCGCGCCGGCCGGGTCGGAGCAGATGGCGAGGCGGCCGGTGTCGCCCGCGTCGAGAGGGCCGACGCCGACGGTCCCGCCGCACAGGCGCACCCGCTCGGCGTCCCGGTCGACGTCGTCGGAGGCGAGGTAGGGCGTCCAGGCGACCGGCAGGTGGCGGTCCGCGGGGAGCTGCCCGATGCCGGCGACGTCGCGGCCGTCGAGCAGTGCGCGCGCGTAGGCGCCCAGTTGACGCGGCCCGGGCTGGAACTCCCAGCCGAACAGTTCGCCGTAGAACTCCTGAGTCGTCGTCAGCCCGTGCACCATCAGGCTGACCCAGCAGGGCGTACCGGGTGTGTACCGGCCGTGCGCCTCGCCGTGCCGGTCCGAATCCCGTGCCTCGGTCATCGTCACTCTCTCCTCGGCCCCTCGCGGTGGCCGTGTCGCTGCACCCTGGAACCCCCGTGCCGATGCTCGCACCACCCGCGCGGCCCCGCGTCCCGGAGCACGCCGCCCCGTGGGGGCGGTGATGACGCGCCCGTTTCACCTTGATTGCCGTCAAGTGTTGATCGGCTGTACACGGTGTGCCCGATCCCGTACACCTGGTGATCGAGGCTGTCCGGCGGGCAGAGTAACCGGACACGGGCGGCGGGGCCACCCCGTGCGCGAGGATGGGCGCCATGAACGCCATCATTTCCGCATCCGAGCTGGCGGCCGAACTGGCCGGAAACCACCCGCCCGTGGTCCTCGACGTCCGCTGGCAGCTCAGTGTCCCGACGGCGGGTCAGCCTCCCTTCGACGGCCACGCCGCGTACGCCACGGGACACGTCCCCGGCGCCGCCTTCGTCGACCTGGACCGCGAACTCGCGGGCACCGCGGGCGCCTCGGGCCGCCATCCGCTGCCCGACCTCGACGCCTTCGGTGCCGCGATGCGCCGCGCGGGTGTCTCGGCGTCGACCCCGGTGGTCGTGTACGACGGAGGGCAGGGCTGGGCCGCCGCGCGCGCGTGGTGGCTGCTGCGCTGGACGGGTCACCCGGACGTGCGGGTCCTCGACGGCGGGTTGCCGGCCTGGGAGGGGGAGATCTCGGCCGACCTGCCCGCGCCCGCGGAAGGCGACTTCACGCCGGTCCCCGGAGCGAAGGGGCTCCTGGACGCGGACGGCGCCGCCGCGCTGGCCCGCTCCGGGGTCCTCCTCGACGCGCGCGCGGGGGAACGGTACCGGGGCGAGGTCGAGCCCATCGACCGGGTCGGTGGCCACATCCCGGGCGCGGTCTCGGCGCCCACCACCGAGACGGTCGGCCCCGACGGCCGCTTCCTGCCCGCGCAGGACCTGAAGGACCGCTTCCGGGGCCTGGGAGCCGCCGACGGCACCGAGGTCGGCGTGTACTGCGGCTCGGGCGTCTCGGGGGCGCACGAGGTCCTCGCCCTGGCGGTCGCGGGCATCCCGGCGGCCCTGTACGTCGGTTCCTGGTCCGAGTGGTCCTCCGACCCGTCCCGCCCGGTCGCGGTGGGACCGGACCCGCAGTAGGGCGACAGCAGGGGGCCGCGCGCAGGGGAGAGCGCGGCCCCGCAGAGCAGCAGCCGGTCGCGGGGAGCAGCCCGGTACGCGGGCGAGGGCAGCTCCGGACCGGCTCCGCCCGCGGTACCTGGCACGGCGGCGGCTACTGGAGGCCCCATGCGCGGGGTCCGAAACCCGGTCCCCGGCACCCCGCGCCCGCGTACTACTCCTGCTTCTTGCGCCGCGTCCCGAAGACGATCTCGTCCCAGCTCGGGACGGCCGCGCGGCGGCCCGGGCGGACGCCGTCGGCCTCGGCCTGGCGGTCGGTGGCGCCGATGAGGCGGTCGCGGTGGCTGCCGACGGAGCGCGGCATGAGGACGTCCGCGTAGGCGGAGCCGGCGGACGCGGCGGGTGCCGGGGGCTCCTCGGCCTCGGCCTCCTGCTCGGTCTCCTCGGCGTTCTCCGAGGGGCGCTCGGGTACGACCATGTCGCCCCGGAAGCTCGGTACGGCCTCCAGGAGGCTGGTCAGCGAGTCCCGCTCGGCCACCGCCTCGTCAGCCGGTTCGGGCGCCGGCGCGGGCAGCGCCGGGCGCTCCCGGTCCAGCGGGCGGTCCCGGGGCAGCCGGGCGATACGCGGCACGAACGGAAAGCTGGGCTCCGGCGCGGCGAGGTCGTCGGACTCGCCGATCAGGGACCGCGCCTCGCTGTCGACGGCCTGGACGAGCCTGCGCGGCGGGTCGTACGTCCAGCTCGCGGAGTGGTGCTCACCGGCGACCCGGTAGACCAGCATGACCTCCCAGGTGCCGTCGTCGCGGCGCCAGGAGTCCCACTGGACGGTGTCCTTCTCGGCGCCGCGCAGCAGCAGCCGTTCCTGGACGGCCTCGCCGAGCTGGGGGCCGGCGTTCTCACCGGGGCGGCGTACGGGCGTCTTGCGGGCGCGTTCGGCCATGAAGGCGCGCTCGGCGAGGACGGGGCCCTCGAAGCGGCGGACACGGTCGACGGGGATGCCAGCGAGCTGTGCGACCTCTTCCGCGGTGGCACCCGCGCGTATGCGCGCCTGGATGTCACGGGGGCGGAGGTGGCTCTCCACCTCGATCTCGATCTGACCGAGCCGGGGCCGGTCACCGCGCACGGCCGCGCGCAGGCGCTCGTCGATGGGGAGTGTGTACTCCGTCGCGTCGGCAGCTTTGAGCACCAGCCGTGTTCCGTCATTCGAGACGGCCACGACCCGCAGTTCGGGCATGGGGACCTCCCGGGTGGTGCCTGCCGACGTCACGTGCGTCGCTGCTTCCGCTAGTCGAGTGTGGCCTGCCCGGGTGCAGCCTGCCACAACCTTGCCGAGTTGCCCGGCGTGTCGGACGCGGGCCCTGGATCGCCGTTATGGCACGGTTACCCATTCGCCACGCTAAGTGACTGACCCCGTCACCCTGTGCAACTGGTTCCCCTCCTGGCGGTCCAGCAAGGCCCCGGACACCCTGTAGGGAGGCCGGGCCCAGGGCTCGCAACAGTACTCCATTTGGGCCACGTGCGTGGATTGCCGCGCCCCTCAACTTCTCGCAAGAGGTGCGACTTGGTCGCGGATTCCCCTGTTTTCGGGATCTTGAACGTGGCGTACTTCACGGATCGTCCGGAATCGGAACTATCGGTTACGCCCCGACAGCACCTTCTTGCGTGGATAGTCGATCAACTGTTGATCAAGTAGGGGAAAGGAAGGTTCGGTCCCGGCATGCGTGACGTGTACGGCACGATCCTCGGAGCGCACCCGCGAGCAACTGCGCGAGGGGGCGACGCCCGCGCCGAGCCCGTCCGCTACTGCCCCAGCACCCTCCGCAGATAGTCGTTCTGGAACAGCCGATCCGGGTCCAGCCGGTCCCGCAGCGCGGTGAACTCCCCGAACCGCGGGTACACGCGGTTGAAGTACTCCACGTCCCGCGTGTGCACCTTCCCCCAGTGCGGGCGCCCCTCGTGCGCCGTGAAGATGCGCTCGGCGATCGTGAAGTACGCCTGGTAGGCCGCCCCCCGGACCATGTGGACGGCGACGTACGCGCTGTCGCGGCCGGACGCCGTGGACAGCGTGATGTCGTCGGCCGGCGCGGTGCGTACCTCGACGGGGAAGCTGACCCGCAGCCCCGAGCGCTCCACGGCCGTCCGCAGCTCGCGCAGCACCTCGGTGACGGCCTCGCGCGGGACGGCGTACTCCATCTCCACGAACCGCACCCGGCGCGGCGAGGTGAACACCTTGAACGGGATGTCGGTGTACGTGCGCGCGGAGAGCGCCTTGCTGGAGACCTGGGCGATCGTGGGGATCGTCGCGGGCACCGCCTTGCCGACCCACTGGGCGACCTGGAAGACGCCGTTGGACAGCAGTTCGTCCTCGACCCAGCCCTTGACCTGGCTCACCGGCCGGCGCGGGCCCGCGCTGCGGTTGTTGCGCTTGGTGTTGGTGCTGCCGGTGTGCGGGAACCAGTAGAACTCGAAGTGCTCGTTCTCGGCCCACAGGTCGTCGAACTCGGCGAGGACCCGCTCGAACGGCATCGGCTCCTCGCGCGCGGTGAGCAGGAAGACCGGCTCCACGGCGAACGTGATCGCGGTGACGATCCCCAGCGCGCCCAGGCCTATCCGGGCCGCCGCGAAAACCTCGGGGTTCTCCTTCTCGGAGCAGACGAGGACCGAGCCGTCCGCCGTCACCAGCTCAAGTCCCTTGATCTGCGCGGCGATCGACGCGGACTCGCGGCCCGTGCCGTGCGTGCCGGTGGAGGCGGCGCCGGAGACGGTCTGCTCCATGATGTCGCCCATGTTGGTGAGCGACAGGCCCTCGCGCACGAGAGCCATGTTGAGTCTCTTGAGCGGAGTACCCGCCTCGACCGTGACGGTCATGTTGTCGCGATCAATGTTGCGGATACCGGTCAACAGTTGAGGGCGGATCAACACGCCGTCGGTCGCGGCGATCGACGTGAAGGAGTGCCCCGTACCGACGGCCTTCACCTTCAGGCCGTCCTCGGCGGCCTGCCGTACGGCGGCGGCCAGTTCCTCCACGGAGGCGGGTTCGACCTCCCGCGCGGGACGTGCGACGACGTTCCCTCCCCAGTTACGCCACGTGCCGCTCTTCCCGCTCGCTGTGCTGCTCAACGGTGCCTCCCCGACCCGTAGCCGGCCTGCTGAGCCGGCGGTACCCCAGGAAACCGACCACGACCGCGACGGCCCCGGACACCGCCGGAACCCCGTACCCCGCGCGCGCACCGGCCGCGTCGATCACCCAGCCGGCCACCGAGGAACCGAGCGCGACTCCGACCGCGAGACCGGTGCTGATCCAGGTCATGCCCTCGGTGAGCTGCGCGCGTGGTACGTGCTCTTCGATGAGGGACATCGTCGTGATCATCGTGGGAGCGATGGACAGGCCCGCGACGAAGAGCGCCACGGCCAGAAACGGCAAGTTTCCGACCAGTAGGAGGGGGATCATACTCACGGCCATCGCCACCACGCCCAGCAGCCAGCGCCGTTGCGGCGCCCCCGGGAGGCGCAGCAGGCCGAAGACGATGCCCGCCAGACAGGATCCGGCCGCGTAGACCGCGAGGACCAGGCTCGCGGCGGCCTTGTGGCCCCGCTCGTCCGCGAACGCGACGGTCACCACGTCCACCGCCCCGAAGATCGCCCCCGTCGCCACGAACGTGACCACCAGCACCTGGAGACCCGCCGAGCGCAGCGCGGAACCGCCGCCCGTACGCGCGCGGGGGTGCGGCTTCGGCTCGGTGGCCCGCTGGGCGGTCAGCCAGAAGACACCCACCGCGAGGAAGCACGCCGCCAGCAGCGGCCCCGCCTCCGGGAACCACGCGGTGGACAGGCCGATGGAGATGATCGGCCCGAAGATGAAGCACACCTCGTCGACCACCGACTCGAACGAGTACGCCGTGTGCAGCTGCGGAGTCCCCCGGTACAGGGCGGCCCACCGCGAGCGGACCATCGCCCCGAGGCTCGGCACCGCCCCGATGCCCGCCGAGAACACGAACAGCGACCAGTCCGGCCACGACCAGTGCGCCGCCACCAGCATCCCGGCCGCCGCGACCAGCGCGACCAGCGTCGCCGGGCGCAGTACCCGGCGCTGGCCGTGCTGGTCCACCAGCCGGGAGATCTGCGGCCCGACCAGCGCGGCCGACAGAGCGATCGTCGCCGACAGCGCGCCCGCGAGGCCGTAGCGGCCGGTGAGCTGGGAGATCATCGTGACCACGCCGATGCCCATCATCGACAGCGGCATCCGCCCGACGAACCCTGCGGCGGCGAAGCCCTTCGTGCCGGGTGCGGCGAACAGTGCGCGATAGGGGCTGGCCAAAGCGGTCTCCGGTCGTACGGGGTGGCCGCACCCGGCCGGCGGCTCGGCGTGGTGCGGGTGGTGGCGGCTCTGCGGCACGGAGCGTCGTAAGGTGCCAACGCGGCCCATACAGCTTACGGGGCGGGTCCCTCGTACGCATCACCCTTACCGGCCGCGAACGCGCCGGCGGGACACCCCGCCGTTTCCCGGTTGTCAGTGCCGGGTGGCAGGATCGACCCATGTCAGACGCGCTCGATGCCACCCCCTACGACGCCCTGCTCCTGCTGTCCTTCGGCGGCCCCGAAGGTCCGGACGACGTGGTCCCGTTCCTGGAGAACGTGACGCGTGGGCGAGGCATCCCCACCGAACGCCTCAAGGAAGTCGGGCAGCACTACTTCCTCTTCGGCGGGGTCAGCCCGATCAACGACCAGAACCGCGCCCTGCTGGACGCCCTGCGCAAGGACTTCGCCGAGCACGGCCTGGACCTGCCGGTCTACTGGGGCAACCGCAACTGGGCCCCGTACCTGACGGACACCCTGCGCGAGATGGTCGCCGACGGGCGCCGCCGCATCCTCGTCCTCGCCACCAGCGCGTACGCCTCGTACTCGGGCTGCCGCCAGTACCGCGAGAACCTCGCCGACTCGCTGGCGACCCTTCAGGCCGAGGGCCTCGACCTGCCGAAGGTCGACAAACTGCGCCACTACTTCAACCACCCGGGCTTCCTGGACCCCATGGTCGACGGCATCGTGGAGTCCCTCGCCGGCCTCCCCGAGGACGTCCGGGGCGGCGCCCGCATCGCCTTCTCGACGCACTCCATCCCCACCGCCTCGGCCGACACCTCCGGCCCCGTCGAGTCCCACGGCGACGGCGGCGCGTACGTCGAACAGCACCTGGAGGCGGCCCGGCTGATCGCCGACGCCGTGCGCGAGCGCACCGGCGTCGACCACCCCTGGCAGCTCGTCTACCAGTCCCGCTCCGGCGCCCCGCACATCCCGTGGCTGGAGCCCGACATCTGCGACCACCTCGAAGAGCTGCACGAGGCGGGCGCCCCCTCGGTGGTCATCGCCCCCATCGGGTTCGTCTCCGACCACATGGAAGTCCTCTACGACCTCGACACCGAGGCCAGGGCCAAGGCGGAGGAGCTGGGCCTGCCCATGCGCCGCTCGGCCACGGTCGGCGCGGACCCGCGCTTCGCCGCCGCCGTCCGCGACCTCGTCCTGGAGCGCGCGGCCACGGAGTCCGGCCGCGAGGTCACCCCCTGCGTGCTGGGTGCCCTCGGCGCGACCGCGGACCTCTGCCCGGTCGGCTGCTGCCCCGCCCGCGCCCCCAAGCCCGCCGCCGCGGGCGCCGACAGCCCCTACGCGTGAGGAGCCCCATGCCCGACGAGACGCTGTACGACGAACTCCTCCGCCTCGCCCAGGAGGCGGCCGACCAGGCGGGCACCCTCCTGCGCGACGGCCGGCCCACCGACCTCGCGGTCGCGCACACCAAGTCGAGCCCCATCGACGTCGTCACCGAGATGGACATCGCGGCCGAGAAGCTCATCACCGGCCTGATAGGCGGGCACCGCCCCGACGACGGCTTCCTCGGCGAGGAGGGCGCCTCCGAGGAGGGCACCTCGGGCGTCCGCTGGATCATCGACCCGCTCGACGGCACGGTCAACTACCTCTACGGCCTGCCCAGTTGGGCCGTCTCCATCGCCGCCGAGCATAACGGCGAGACGGTCGTGGGCGTCGTCCACG
The DNA here is from genome assembly GCF_055409605.1 of Streptomyces saintjeani. Lineage (NCBI taxonomy): Bacteria > Bacillati > Actinomycetota > Actinomycetes > Kitasatosporales > Streptomycetaceae > Streptomyces > Streptomyces saintjeani. The sequence goes on from NZ_CP189624.1 coordinate 7,188,319, forward strand.
CACCCCTGCGGGGCGAGACCTACCAGGCCGTACGTGGCAAGGGCGCCTGGGTCACCGGCGCCGCACGGGGCCCGCGCCCCCTGAAGGTCCGTGAGGCGGCGCCCCTGGAGCGGGCCCTGATCTCCACCGGCTTCGGCTACACCACCGAACGCCGCACCTCCCAGGCCGCGGTGGCCGCCGCGCTGATCCCCAGGGTCCGCGACATCCGCCGGGGCGGCTCGGCCGCCATCGACCTCTGCGACGTCGCCGCGGGCCGCCTGGACGGCTACTACGAACGCGGCCTGAACCCCTGGGACTACGCGGCGGGCGACCTCATCGCCCGGGAGGCCGGCGCACTGACCGGAGGACGCCCGGGAGACGCCCTCTCGACGGCTCTGACGATCGCGGCCCCGCCCGGGGTCTTCGAGCCCCTCCAGGCGCTCCTGGAGGACCTGGGAGCCTGGCAGGGCTGACCCGGGCGGCACCCTCCGGAACATTCCGCGTGAACGCGAAGAACCCCCGGCGCTGGATTCACCGGGGGTTCTTCACGTCAGGCCGACATCATCAGCCCCTGGAGCCGCTCAGGCACCGACCTCGACGCCGTGCTCCGCGGCCAGCCGCCGCAGATCGTCGAGCTCCGCCTGTTCCACCTCGACGAGGAAATCGTCTCCCTCGTCGCGAGCACGGCTCAGGTCCGTTTCGGTCGCCCTTATGCGCTGGAGGAGTCCTGCGGTGAACGCGTCCATGCTGCGCCCCCTCGTCCTGGGTCGTGGGTCGATGGCACGGGGGTGTGCCAGTCGGAAGGGGCGATCACGTCTGCGGCAGATGCCCAGCACACCGGACGCGCTGGGCGGCGACGGTGCCGAGCACCCACGTCCGCTCTGCGAGACGAAACGAAAGCGGCCGTACCGCACGGGGGTGCGGCACAAGCAGAGTGTGATCGCGGGGTGTAACGCTTCCTCCCCTCGCTCCCTTCCACGGAAACCTCAACCCGGCGAGAAAATCTGGCATTCCCGGGCTCCACACCTTCATTTCATCCGGCGCTCACCGGACCTCCGCCTGCCGCCCGCTCCCGCCTTACAGCCGACTTATGGCCGAAAAGGGCAGGATGGGGTCCACACACCATGCAGATCCCTGCCCGCGCGCCCCAGGGCGACACCGGAGCGCTACGCGGGTGGACACAGGAAGGACAAGCGACGTGCGCGTACTCGTCGTCGAGGACGAGCAACTGCTCGCCGATGCGGTGGCCACCGGACTGCGCCGGGAGGCCATGGCCGTCGACGTCGTGTACGACGGGGCGGCTGCCCTGGAGCGTATCGGCGTCAACGACTACGACGTGGTCGTCCTCGACCGTGACCTCCCGCTCGTCCACGGCGACGACGTCTGCCGCAAGATCGTCGAACTCGGCATGCCCACGCGCGTGCTGATGCTCACGGCGTCCGGCGACGTCAGCGACCGCGTCGAGGGCCTGGAGATCGGCGCCGACGACTACCTGCCGAAGCCCTTCGCGTTCAGCGAGCTCATCGCGCGCGTACGCGCGCTGGGACGGCGTACGAGCGTGCCGCTGCCGCCGGTCCTGGAGCGCGCGGGCATCAAGCTCGACCCGAACCGCCGCGAGGTGTTCCGGGACGGCCGCGAGGTGCAGCTGGCGCCGAAGGAGTTCGCGGTGCTGGAGGTGCTGATGCGCTCCGAGGGGGCCGTCGTGTCGGCGGAGCAGCTCCTGGAGAAGGCATGGGACGAGAACACGGACCCGTTCACCAACGTCGTACGCGTCACCGTGATGACGCTGCGCCGCAAGCTCGGTGAGCCGCCCGTCATCGTCACCGTGCCCGGTTCCGGCTACCGGATCTGATCCACCGTGGCCGCGACACCCGCGCCCCCCAAGGCGCCACCGAAACCCACCTGGGACCCCCGCCGCCCCGAGATGCCGTTCCCGTGGCTGCGTCCGACGATCCGGATAAGGCTCACGCTGCTGTACGGCGGCATGTTCCTGATCGCCGGCATCCTGCTGCTGTCGATCATCTATCTGCTGGCCGCGCAGGCGATCAACACGGGCAACGAGCCGCCGTTCAAGATCGTCACCGGTAACTCGATGAGGGTGACGAGTTCGTCCTGTCCGGCCGTCAACGCCGCGACCAACGCGGAAGGCGAGGTGTACCTGTCGACGTTCAACGCGGCGATCAGCGCCTGCGTCGACCAGCGCCGCCAGGACTCCCTGGACAACCTCCTCAGCCGCTCCCTGCTGGCCCTCCTGGGGCTCGCGGTGATCGCGTTCGCCTTCGGGTACGCGATGGCGGGCCGGGTACTCACCCCGCTGGGCCGCATCACGCGCACCGCGCGCGCGGTCGCCGGTTCGGACCTGTCCCGCCGTATCGAGCTGGACGGTCCGGACGACGAGCTGAAGGAGCTGGCGGACACGCTGGACGACATGCTGGCGCGCTTGCAGCGGGCGTTCACGGCGCAGCAGCGGTTCGTCGGGAACGCGTCGCACGAACTGCGTACGCCGCTCGCGATCAACCGGACGCTCCTGGAGGTCCACCTCTCCGACCCGAACGCGCCGGTGGAGCTCCAGCAGCTCGGCAAGACGCTGCTGGCGACCAACGAGCGCAGCGAGCAGCTCGTGGAGGGCCTGCTCCTGCTCGCGCGCAGCGACAACCAGGTCGTCGAGCGCAAGCCAGTGGACCTCGCGGAGGTGGCCGGGCACGCGATCGACCAGGTGCACGGCGAGGCCGAGGCCAAGGGCGTCGTGATCCGGGGCGAGCGGCAGAAGGCCGTCGTCCAGGGCAACGGCGTGCTGCTGGAGCGGATCGCGCTGAACCTGGTGCAGAACGCGGTGCGCTACAACGTGCCCGAGGACGGCTGGGTGGAGGTCACCACCGAGGTTCAGCACGGGCAGGCGGTGCTGGTGGTGTCGAACACCGGTCCGGTGGTCCCGGCGTACGAGATCGACAACCTCTTCGAGCCGTTCCGGCGGCTGCGTACGGAGCGTACGGGCAGCGACAAGGGGGTGGGGCTCGGGCTGTCGATCGTGAGGTCGGTGGCGCGGGCGCACGGCGGGCACATCACGGCCCAGCCGAGGGAGGGAGGGGGACTGGTGATGCGTGTCACCCTGCCTCTCTGAGATCATGGGCCCGACACACGCGAGGGTGTTCGCTTTGCGCGGAATTTTCGGGGCTTCTTCCCCGTGCTCACGTGTGTGATCGATCACAAGGACGAATTTCCGGCCATCTACTCACCGTGATCATGGGGACCGTCCTAAAGCCCGGAAAATCCGGGTTTTCGGGGGTCCTGATGACGGGAAGTACACGGTGGGGCGCCTTTGAAGTGCGACATTCGGACCGTGTACGGTCCCGATCGCCATCCAACCCGATCACCCGTGAGGAGCCCGGTTGGGTGTCGATTGAGTAACAGACCTTGATGTGAGGCAAAATCTCCCGCTCAAGGCGGGCACAAGTCCGGCCTCTCACGCGTTACGAGCGCTGAGGACACCGCATTCACCCAGAGGGGGAGAGCGACCATGGCAACCGATTACGACACCCCACGCAAGACCGACGACGACGTCGATTCCGACAGCCTGGAAGAGCTGAAGGCCCGGCGGAACGACAAGTCGGCATCCGCTGTAGACGTCGACGAGTTCGAGGCCGCCGAGGGCCTGGAACTGCCCGGCGCCGACCTCTCCAACGAGGAGTTGGCCGTCCGGGTGCTGCCCAAGCAGCAGGACGAGTTCACCTGCATGAGCTGCTTCCTGGTGCACCACCGCAGCCAGCTGGCCCGCGAGAAGAACGGTCAGCCGATCTGCCGCGACTGCGACTGAGGGAGGGTCGGCCGTGACTGGCTCGACCCCTCCTCGGAAGCGCCGCCTCCCCCTGAGGAGAGCGGACCAAGGGTCGTACGACCCTCTCGGTGTGCGTGACGACGAGCGAGGTTCATCCGACGCAGGATCGACCTCGCTCGAACCGGCGGCAGGCGGGGTTGACCTCCCGGCGCCGGACAACAGCACCGCGGCCGTCGCCAGGCGGTCGGCCGCGGTGATCAGGGACAGGGCCCGCACCCTGGCCCGGGACAGCGTCCACAAGGGCCGCGGCCGGGCCAAGGCGGGCCTGGCGTACCTCGCGGACCGGGTCATCGAGAACGCCCCCAGAATCCCCGTACGCGACCTCCAGACGCTCCGCGGCCAGTTCCCCGGCCTCGGGCCCGAGGAGCTCGCCGACAAGCTCGTGGCGGGCGCGGCGAACGCGTCCGCGACCGTCGGCGCGAGCGTCGGCGCCGCGGCCATGCTCCCCGTCCCGCCCGCGATGCCCGCGGAACTCGCGGCGGAGATCACCGGCGTCGCAGCGGTCGAACTGAAACTGATCGCCGAACTCCACGAGGTGTACGGCCTGCGCCCGCCCGGCAGCATCAAGGACCGCAGCACCGCCTACCTGCGCTCCTGGTCCGGCGAACGCGGCATCGAGGTCCTCAAGCCGTCCTCCGTGAACTCCGCGCTCGGCAGCCAGATGAAGCGCGAACTGCGCCAGCAGATCATGAAGCGCATGGTGCGCAACCTGCCGAACCTGGTTCCCTTGATGGTCGGCGCGGCCGTCGGGGCCGTCATGAACCGCAGGGACACCAGAAAACTCGCCGCGAAACTCCGCGCGGACCTCAGACAGCACCAGATCCCGTGGGACGCCCTCCCCGCGCTCCCGCCGCTGGAGAAGCCGAACGACCCGCTCGTGATCGACGAACGGGCCGTACGCAGAGGCCGCGGAGAGCTGGGGCGCTGACGCCCTAGACGGTGGCCTCCCGGGCCTCCTTGAGGGCCTGCGCCAGGCGCTCCGGCTCCCGGGTCGACAGGTACAGGTACGGCGTCGGGTCCTCGGGGTCCGTGACGAGGACGCGCAGCGCGCCCGGGATGTACGCCCGCAGCAGCAGGTACGCGCGCGTGTCCGCCTTGTACGTCCGCCAGGCGCGCGCCTCCTCCTGGTCCAGGACCTCCGCCTCGCCGAGCGCCGTGACCGGGATCTTCGCGTCCCCCGCGATCAGGAGACCGCCCACCACGCGGATGCGCGGCGACCCGTACGCGCTGGCCACGACGGCCGCCGCCGCCGTACCGCCGACCAGGCCCCCGAGCAGCGGCAGCGTGCCGAACGGCAGCAGGATCAGGGCCATCGAGACGCCCACGAGGAACGACAGGAACCACCACGAGCGGGGGGCGGTGAGGCGTTCTTCGTACGGGGGGGTGGAGAGCTGCATGGGCCAAGCTTGGCACGGGTGAGCGACCGTGCCGGGTCCGGGGCGGGGCGCGCGGAGGTGACCGGTGGGTAAGAGCGGTGAGCACAGGGTGGCCGAGGGTGAGGGACGGGCGGGTAAGGTCTGCGGCTGTGAGTGGTACTTCCGCAGCTCTTCAGCCTCCGGCCGGCGCCCTGGAACCGGTGCGGCACCCCGACGCCCCCGCGCCCGGCGGGCTTCCGGTCACCCACTACGAACAGTGTTTCGGGAGCGGTGAGGGCCGCTCCCGCGAACTGCCCAGCTCGCCGGACCGGCCGCTGCGCACCGTCGCCGTCCGCGCGTACGCGCCTTCGAGGTGAACCCGTGAGCCGTGAACCCCTGAACGTCCGGATCCGGCGCGTCGACCCCGACGTACCGCTTCCGGCGTACGAACAGCCCGGCGACGCGGGAGCCGACCTGCGGACCACCGAGGACTGCGAGCTGAAGCCCGGCGAGCGGGCCGTACTGCCCACCGGGGTCGCCATCGCCCTCCCCGAGGGGTACGCGGCCTTCGTGCACCCCCGGTCCGGGCTGGCCGCCCGGTGCGGAGTCGCCCTCGTGAATGCCCCGGGGACGGTTGATGCCGGGTACCGTGGGGAGATCAAGGTGATCGTGGTGAATCTCGATCCGCGCGAGGCGGTGCGGTTCGAGCGCTTCGACCGGATTGCCCAACTGGTCGTCCAGCAGGTCGAGAGGGTCCGCTTCCAGGAGGTCGCGGAACTTCCCGGTTCGGCTCGGGGCGAGGGGGGCTTCGGGTCCACCGGCGGCCACGCCGCGGTGGGGACGACGGACAGCACGAGCGGTGACGCCGCCACAGGCGGCACAACGGGTGGGAATCGATACGCTTCGGTCGTATCCGACCGGGAAGGACAGTGACGTGTTCGGACGTCGCAAGAAGAAGGATGCCGCCGAGGGCGCGGCCGGCGAGGCCGAGCAGGTCGTCGACAGCGTCGACACTGAGGCGGACGAGACGGACGGCCCGCGCGAGCGCGTACGGCTCGAACCCGAGCCCCGGCCCGACGGGCCCTGGGACGACACCGAGGTGAGCGACCCCGCCGAGGGCCGCGTCGACCTCGGCGGGCTCTTCGTGCCCGGCGTCGACGGCATGGAGCTGCGGGTCGAGGTCGCCGGTGACGCGATCGTCGCGGCGACCGTCGTGCTGCGCGACAGCGCCGTTCAGCTCCAGGCCTTCGCCGCGCCCAAGCGCGAGGGCATCTGGGGCGAGGTGCGCGAGGAGATCGCCTCCGGCATCACCCAGCAGGGCGGCATCATCGACGAGGTCGAGGGTCCGCTGGGCTGGGAGCTGCGCGCACAGGTGCCGGTGCAGCTGCCGGACGGGCAGAGCGGGTTCCACGTCGTGCGGTTCGTCGGCGTGGACGGGCCGCGGTGGTTCCTGCGCGGGGTGATCTCCGGGCAGGGGGCCGTGCAGCCGCAGGCCGCCGGGCTCCTGGAGCAGATCTTCCGGGACACGGTCGTCGTGCGCGGCGAGGGGCCGATGGCTCCCCGCGACCCGATCGTCCTCAAGCTGCCGAACGACGCCCAGATGGTTCCCGAAGGGGTCCAGCAGCAGGAGGAGGGCTCGCGGTTCTCCGGGGGCATGGGGCAGTTGCAGCGCGGGCCGGAGATCACCGAGGTGCGCTGAGAGTTTTTTGCGAGATCGCAAAAGGGCCGGGTTCCCCTCGGGGGTCCGGCCCTTTTGCATGCGGGTTTCGTGTTGCGTGCGGTTTTCGTGGGGCCGGAAAAAAATTTCCCGGAACGTGAACCGATCGGCCCGGATCTTCCGATGAAGGGGCAAGAAGGGCCCGACCGGATCGGCGGGGGAGCCGGTGGGGTGTCAGGGTTTTGTCAAAGGTGAGGTGATGGCGAAGGGAGTGTCTGATTTGTCTGATGAAAGGGCCGTAGCGTCTTCGCTGCACACATGGTGGTCGGCGGAAGACAATGAGGGTATGGCGCGCGGGAAGCTTCGGATCTATCTCGGTGCGGCGCCGGGCGTCGGAAAGACGTACGCGATGCTGTCGGAGGCGCACCGCAGGGTCGAGCGGGGTACGGACTGTGTCGTGGCGTTCGTGGAGCACCACGGCCGGCCGCGCACCGAGGTGATGCTGCACGGTCTGGAGGAGATCGAGCGCCGGGAGATCGACTACCGGGGCGGCGTCTTCACCGAGATGGACGTGGACGCGGTGCTGCGCAGGGCCCCGACGGTCGCCCTGGTGGACGAACTGGCGCACACGAACGTGCCGGGCTCGCGCAATGCCAAGCGGTGGCAGGACGTCGAGGAACTCCTGGCCGCGGGCATCGACGTCGTGTCGACGGTGAACATCCAGCACCTGGAGTCGCTCGGGGACGTCGTCGAGTCGATCACCGGGGTCAGGCAGCGCGAGACCGTGCCGGACGAGGTGGTGCGGCGGGCCGACCAGGTCGAACTGGTCGACATGTCGCCGCAGGCCCTGCGCCGTCGGATGGCGCACGGCAACATCTACAAACCGGACAAGGTCGACGCGGCGCTGTCCAACTACTTCCGGCCCGGGAACCTCACCGCGCTGCGGGAACTGGCGCTGCTGTGGGTGGCCGACCGGGTCGACGAATACCTGAACCAGTACCGCAGCGAGCACCGGGTCTCGGCGATCTGGGGCTCCCGCGAGCGGATCGTCGTCGGGCTGACCGGCGGCCCCGAGGGGCGCACGCTGATCCGGCGGGCGGCGCGACTCGCGGAGAAGGGGGCCGGCGGCGAGGTCCTCGCCGTGTACATCTCCCGCAGCGACGGGCTCACCTCGGCCTCGCCGAAGGAACTCGCCGTGCAGCGGACGCTGGTCGAGGATCTCGGCGGCACGTTCCACCACGTCGTCGGGGACGACATCCCCGCCGCCCTCCTCGACTTCGCGCGGGGCGCGAACGCGACGCAGATCGTGCTCGGGTCCTCGCGGCGCAAGGCGTGGCAGTACATGTTCGGGCCCGGCGTCGGGGCGACGGTCGCCCGGGAGTCGGGGCCCGACCTGGACGTCCACATCGTCACCCACGAGGAGGTCGCCAAGGGGCGCGGACTGCCCGTCGCCCGGGGCGCGCGGCTCGGGCGGGCCCGCATCCTGTGGGGCTGGCTGGTCGGCGTCGGCGGGCCGGTGGGGCTCGCGCTGCTGCTGAACGCGGTCCAGCTCGGGCTCGCCAACGACATGCTGCTGTTCCTGGCGCTGACCGTCGCCGCCGCGCTGCTCGGGGGGCTGCTGCCGGCGCTGGCCTCGGCGGCGCTGGGTTCGTTGCTGCTGAACTACTTCTACACACCTCCGCTGCACCGGTTCACGATCGCCGACCCGAAGAACATCGTCGCCATCGTGATCTTCGTCGGGGTGGCGATATCGGTCGCCTCCGTCGTCGACCTCGCCGCGCGGCGCACGCACCAGGCGGCCCGGCTGCGGGCCGAGTCGGAGATCCTGTCGTTCCTCGCGGGGAACGTGCTGCGCGGGGAGACCAGCCTGGAGGCGCTGCTGGAGCGGGTGCGGGAGACCTTCGGGATGGAGTCGGCGGCGCTGCTGGAGCGGGAGGCCGACGTCACGCCGTGGACCTGCGCCGGGCGCGTCGGGATCGGGCGGGCGGTGGAGCGGCCCGAGGACGCGGACGTGGACGTGCCCGTCGGGGACCACATGGCGCTCGCGCTGACCGGGCGGGTGCTGCCGGCCGAGGACCGGCGGGTGCTCGCCGCGTTCGGGGCGCAGGCCGCCGTCGTCCTCGACCGGCGCCGGCTCCAGGAGGAGGCCGACCAGTCGCGGGCCCTAGCCGAGGGGAACCGGATCCGGACGGCGCTGCTCGCCGCGGTCAGCCATGACCTGCGCACGCCGCTCGCCGGGATCAAGGCGGCGGTGTCGAGTCTGCGGTCGGACGATGTCGCCTGGTCCGAGGAGGATCAGGCGGAACTGCTCGAAGGGATCGAGGAGGGCGCGGACCGGCTCGACCACCTCGTCGGGAACCTGCTGGACATGTCGCGGCTCCAGACCGGGACGGTCACGCCGATCGTGCGGGAGATCGACCTCGACGAGGTGGTGCCGATGGCGCTCGGCGGGGTGCCCGAGGACAGCGTCGAGCTGGACATCCCGGAGACGCTGCCCATGGTGTCCGTCGACGCCGGGCTGCTGGAGCGGGCTGTCGCCAACCTCGTGGAGAACGGGGTCAAGTACAGCCCGCCGGGGCAGACCGTGCTGGTCGCCGCGAGCGCGCTGTCCGAGCGGGTCGAGGTGCGCGTCGTCGACCGGGGGCCCGGGGTGCCCGACGAGGCGAAGGAGCGGATCTTCGCACCGTTCCAGCGGTACGGCGACGCTCCGCGCGGCGCGGGGGTGGGGCTCGGGCTCGCGGTGGCGCGGGGGTTCGTGGAGGCGATGGGGGGAACGCTGGCGGCGGAGGATACGCCGGGGGGCGGGCTCACGATGGTGCTGACGCTGCGGGCGGCGGGTGGGGTGTCGGGTGCGGGTGAGGTGGCTGGGGCTGAGCTGTCCGGCGTGGACGGCCTGGGGGAGGGGCCGTCCGGTGCGGGTGAGGCGTCGGCGTTCGGGGTGCTTGGTGAGGGTGAGGCGGCGGTGGCCGGGGTGGCTGGTGAGGGCGAGGTGGCTTCCGGTGTTGGTAGGGGTGTACCGGCAGAATCGTCCCGTGTCGGTGGTGTCGTGGAGGCAGAGCCGTTGGGAACGTCCGAGAGGCAGGGGACATGATGAGCGCCGCCGGGGGGAATCCCCAGGGACCCACGAGGGTGCTCGTGGTCGATGACGAGCCGCAGATCGTGCGGGCGCTGGTGATCAACCTCAAGGCGCGCAAGTACGAGGTGGACGCGGCGCACGACGGAGCGAGCGCGTTGCAGTTGGCGGCGGCGCGGCATCCCGACGTCGTCGTGCTCGACCTGGGGCTGCCGGACATGGACGGCGTCGAGGTGATCAAGGGGCTGCGGGGGTGGACGCGGGTGCCGATCCTCGTGCTGTCCGCGCGGCACTCGTCCGACGAGAAGGTGCAGGCGCTGGACGCGGGCGCCGACGACTACGTCACCAAGCCGTTCGGGATGGACGAGTTGCTGGCGCGGCTGCGGGCGGCCGTGCGCAGGGCCGAGCCGGTGGGGCCGGGGGAGGGGGAGGTGCTGGTCGAGACCGAGGGGTTCACCGTGGACCTCGCGGCGAAGAAGGTCAACCGGGGTGGCAAGGACGTCCGGCTCACGCCCACCGAGTGGCATCTGCTGGAGGTGCTCGTGCGCAACACCGGGCGGCTGGTCAGCCAGCGGCAGTTGTTGCAGGAGGTGTGGGGGCCGTCGTACGGGACGGAGACGAACTATCTGCGGGTGTACATGGCGCAGCTGCGCAGGAAGCTGGAGGGGGATCCGGCGCATCCTCGGCACTTCATCACGGAGCCGGGGATGGGTTACCGGTTCGAGAAGTGAGGCGGGGAGGCGGCCGGGGGTCCGGGGTTGCCCCCCGGGGGATGCAGTATCACGGAGCCGGGGATGGGGTAGCGGTTCGAGAAGTGAGGTGAGGGGTCGGGGCTTTCAGAGAGGCCGGTACGCTTCAGGTATGAGTGCTGTGCCGCATTCCGAGAAGCCGGTGGGCCGGTTCCGGCGTATGCTCGACCGGCTTTCCTCGTCCCAGGAGGACCTGGAGTCCGAGGAGCTGCGGGAGGACGCCGAGACCGCCGGGTGTACGCGGATCGAGGACTGCCGGGATCGGCAGATAGTGACCGTTACTGGTACGTTGCGCACGGTCACTCTGCGACCGCGGGCCGGGGTTCCGGCGCTGGAGGCGGAACTGTTCGACGGGTCCGCCGCGTTGGACGTGGTGTGGCTGGGGCGGCGCTCCATCGTCGGCATAGAGCCGGGGCGGCGGCTGATCGCCTCGGGCCGGATCTCGATGAGCAGAGGTCGGCGTGTGCTGTTCAATCCTAAGTACGAACTGAGACCTCTCGGTAGGGAGTAGCCGGTGACGTCGCTCGACAAGCCGACCGGAGAAGAGCAGGCGCGGGATGCCCGGGCGGTGACCGAGGCCGCGTTGTTCGAGGCGTTCGGTGGTGTGCGGGGCATGGTCGAGACGGTCGTGCCCGGGCTGCTGTTCGTCACGATCTACACGGTCAATCAGGACCTGCACATGTCGGCTATCGCCGCGCTTGCCGTGTCCATCGCGTTGGTCGTGGTGCGGCTCGTCCGGCGGGGGACCGTCAAGCACGCGTTCAGTGGTGTGTTCGGGGTTGCCTTCGGGGTCGTCTTCGCGATGATGACCGGCAATGCGAAGGATTTCTATCTGCCGGGGATGCTGTACACGCTGGGGTTGTCCCTCGCGTACATCGTCACCACTCTGTGCGGGGTTCCTCTCATCGGGCTCATGCTCGGGCCCGTCTTCAAGGAGAACCTGTCCTGGCGGACCCGGAATCCTGGGCGTAAGAAGGCTTACTCCAAGGCCAGTTGGGCCTGGGGGCTCATTCTGCTCGCCAAGTGCGCGATTCTGTTTCCGTTGTACTGGTGGGCCGATACCACTCAGCTCGGGTGGGTGCTCATCGCGTTGAAGATTCCGCCGTTCCTGTTGGCCGTGTGGCTGACGTGGGTGTTTCTTGCCAAGGCTCCGGCTCCTATCGATGTGTTTGCTGAGATGGAGGCGGAGGAGAAGGCTGAGGAGGAGCGGAAGGCTGCGGCTGCTCGGGGTGTCGAGTAGTTTTTCGCCCCCGCCGCCCCTTCCCGTCCCGACCCCGGGGGGAGTGCCCCCGGACCCCCCTCGCCCAATCAGGGGGGTTTGGTTGTTTTGGGGCGGGTGCGGGTCCGATGTGGTTGATCGCGCAGTTCCCCGCGCCCCTAAAAGCAGAAAGCGGGAGTCTCGCCGCAGCCCGCAGCCCGCAGCCCGCAGCCCGCAGCCCGCAGCCCGCAGCCCGCAGCCACGGCTCGCAGTCGCGGCGAGACCCCGCCCTCGTCCCCCTACGCTTCCGTCTCTTCCCTTCGTACCGACAGCAAGTCCTCCAGCTGTTCCTCCCTTGCCTGGGCCGCTACGAACAGGAGTTCGTCGCCCGGTTCCAGGGAGTCTTCCGCTGTGGGGGTGAGGACTCGGGTGCCTCGGATGATCGTGACCAAGGACGTGTCCTCGGGCCATTCGACGTCGCCCACCTGTGTGCCGGCCAGCGCCGACTCCTCGGGGAGGGTCAGCTCGACCAGGTTCGCGTCGCCGTGGCTGAAGCGCAGGAGGCGGACCAGGTCGCCCACCGAGACCGCCTCCTCCACCAGGGCCGACATCAGGCGGGGGGTGGAGACCGCCACGTCCACGCCCCAGGACTCGTTGAAGAGCCACTCGTTCTTGGGGTTGTTGACGCGGGCGACGACCCGGGGGACCCCGTACTCCGTCTTCGCCAGCAGGGACACGACCAGGTTGACCTTGTCGTCGCCCGTCGCGGCGATGACGACGTTGCAGCGCTGGAGCGCGGCCTCGTCCAGGGACGTGATCTCGCAGGCGTCGGCCAGGAGCCACTCCGCCTGGGGGACCCGTTCGACGGAGATGGCCGTGGGGGCCTTGTCGACGAGGAGGACCTCGTGGCCGTTCTCCAGCAGTTCGCCCGCGATCGAGCGGCCGACGGCGCCGGCTCCGGCGATGGCGACCCTCATCGGTGACCGCCTTCCTGGGGACCCTCGGAGAAGACCGCCTCGACCTTCTCGACCTCGTCGGTCCGCATCATGACGTGCACGAGGTCGCCTTCCTGGAGGACCGTCTGCGAGGTCGGGAGGATCGCCTCGCCCAGCCGGGTGAGGAACGCCACACGGACCCCGGTCTCCTCCTGGAGCGTGCTGATCTTGTGGCCGATCCACGACGGCGACGCGTGCACCTCGGCGAGCTGCACGCCCCCGGTGGGATCGCGCCACAGCGGCTCGGCGCCGGACGGCAGGAGCCGGCGCAGCATCTGGTCGGCGGTCCAGCGGACCGTGGCGACCGTCGGGATGCCCAGGCGCTGGTAGACCTCGGCGCGGCGCGGGTCGTAGATCCTGGCCGCGACGTTCTCCACGCCGAACATCTCGCGTGCCACCCGGGCCGCGATGATGTTGGAGTTGTCGCCGCTGGAGACGGCCGCGAAGGCGCCCGCCTCCTCGATGCCTGCCTCGCGCAGGGTGTCCTGGTCGAAGCCGATCCCGGTGACCCGGCGACCGCCGAAGGAGGAACCCAGGCGCCGGAAGGCGGTCGGGTCCTGGTCGATCACCGCGACCGTGTGCCCCTGCCGCTCCAGGGTCTGCGCGAGGGCTGAGCCCACTCGGCCGCAGCCCATGATGACGATGTGCATGGCCTTACACCACGCTCCCCGCAGGTCCACTGACCTGCTTCGCTGTCGTTCTCATGTTCCTCTCTCGGCTCTTCGGGCAAAACTCGGCTCTTCGGGCAAGGTGTCGCGGCCGGATGGCGACCGCCAGGCAGACATCATGCCCGGGAATCCGCCGGTCCAGGGCCCCGGGACCGCCGTCGAGTGCCCACCTCCAACGTAGCGGTTCTCCCCGGCGACCTCGCGGGCGGATGACGGAGCGGCCGGTTCCGGGTGGGCGGGCCGCGAAGGTCGTCTCCGGGTGTGGGCGGCCGGGTGTTCGAAGGCTTACGATTCCCTGTTGTGTCCAAACTGACCGACGTGCCCAAACGGATCCTGATCGGGCGCGCTCTGCGCAGTGATCGGCTTGGGGAAACGCTCCTGCCGAAGCGCATCGCCCTCCCTGTCTTCGCCTCCGACCCGCTGTCCTCCGTGGCCTACGCGCCCGGGGAGGTGCTGCTGGTCCTGTCCATCGCGGGCGTGTCGGCGTACCACTTCTCACCCTGGATCGCCCTCGCGGTGGTCGTCCTGATGTTCACCGTGGTCGCCTCCTACCGGCAGAACGTCCACGCGTACCCGAGCGGCGGCGGCGACTACGAGGTGGCGACCACCAACCTCGGACCCAAGGCGGGACTGACCGTCGCGAGCGCGCTGCTCGTCGACTACGTCCTGACCGTCGCCGTGTCCATCGCCTCCGGCATCGAGAACCTCGGCTCCGCGATCCCCTTCGTCGTCGAGCACAAGACGGCGTGCGCGGTCGCGGTGATCGTCCTGCTGACGCTGATGAACCTGCGCGGCGTGAAGGAGTCCGGGAAGCTCTTCGCGATCCCGACGTACGTGTTCGTCGCGGGCGTCTTCATCATGATCGCGTGGGGCGCGTACCGCGGACTCGTCCTGGACGACTCGATGCGGGCGCCGACCGCGCAGTTCGAGATCAAGGCCGAGCACCAGGGGCTCGCCGGGTTCGCGCTGGTCTTCCTGCTGCTGCGGGCCTTCTCCTCCGGCTGCGCCGCGCTGACCGGCGTCGAGGCGATCTCCAACGGCGTACCCGCCTTCCGCAAGCCCAAGTCCAAGAACGCGGCCAGCACCCTCGCCGCGATGGGGCTGCTGGCGGTGACGATGTTCTGCGGGATCATCGTCCTCGCGCTCGTCACGGACGTACGGATGGCGGAGAACCCGGCGACGGACCTGCTGAGGAACGGCGTCGAGGTCGGGTCCGGGTACGTCCAGAACCCGGTGATCACGCAGGTCGCCGAGGCCGTGTTCGGCAAGGGGAGCTTCCTGTTCATCGTGCTCGCCGCGGCGACCGCGCTCGTGCTGTTCCTCGCCGCGAACACCGCGTACAACGGGTTCCCGGTGCTCGGGTCGATCCTCGCGCAGGACCGGTACCTGCCGCGCCAGCTGCACACCCGCGGTGACCGGCTCGCCTTCTCCAACGGCATCGTGCTGCTCGCCGGCGCGGCGATCCTCCTCGTGTGGATCTACGGCGCCGACTCGACGCGGCTCATCCAGCTGTACATCGTCGGCGTGTTCGTCTCCTTCACGCTGAGCCAGACCGGCATGGTCCGGCACTGGAACCGGCACCTCGCCGCCGAGACCGACCCCGCCAAGCGCCGGCACATGGTCCGCTCGCGGGCCATCAACGCGTTCGGCGCGTTCTTCACCGGGCTCGTCCTCGTCGTCGTCCTCGTCACGAAGTTCACGCACGGCGCGTGGGTCGCGCTGCTCGGGATGGTCATCTTCTTCGCGACGATGACCGCGATCCGCAAGCACTACGACGGGGTCGCGGCGGAGCTCGTGGCGACCGAGGGGCCCAGCGACGACAGCGTCCGGCCCTCGCGCGTCCACTCCGTGCTGCTCGTCTCCAAGATCCACCGGCCGACGCTGCGCGCGCTGGCCTTCGCCAAGCTCATGCGGTCCGACTCGCTGGAGGCGCTCACCGTCAACGTCGACCCCGTCGAGACGAAGGCGCTGCGCGAGGAGTGGGAACGGCGCGGGATCGACGTACCGCTCAAGGTCCTCGACTCGCCCTACCGGGAGGTCACGCGGCCGGTCATCGAGTACGTCAAGAGCCTGCGGCGGGAGTCGCCGCGCGACGCGGTGTCGGTGATCATCCCCGAGTACGTCGTCGGGCACTGGTACGAGCACCTGCTGCACAACCAGAGCGCCCTGCGCCTCAAGGGGCGTCTCCTCTTCACGCCGGGGGTCATGGTGACGTCCGTCCCCTACCAGCTCCAGTCCTCGGAGGCGGCGAAGCAGCGCGCCCGGCGCCGGCAGGAGTGGAACGCGCCGGGGTCCGTACGGCGGGGGCCGGCGGGGTCGCCCGAGCGGGAACGGGAGCGGGCCCGGGAGAGCGGGGGGCGGGGGGAGTAGGGGCGTACGAGGCTGTCGGGCCGGGGCGTACGGGGGCTCGGCCCGGGGGTGTGTACGAGGGGGTCGGCGGCGGGCGTCGTTCCGCGGGTGCGTGCGGGCTTCTGCGGCGGTCGTCGGGGTCGTGCGCAGGGCCTAGACTGGACGGCTGTCGTCGTACGGCGGTCCTGAGGGCGCCGTCTCCGCCGCGCACCCCCGTCGCCTTTCCGATCTGGAGTCACCCCGCCATGCAGGCAGAACCGAAGAAACAGCAGGCGGGGGAGGCTCTCGAAGGGCAGGAGTCTCGCGCCGAGTCCCTTGTCGGGCGTGAGTACGAGGTCGAGGTCGGGGCCGTCGCCCACGGCGGGCACTGCATCGCGCGGACCGACGAGGGGCAGGTGCTGTTCGTGCGGCACGCCCTCCCCGGGGAGCGGGTGCTCGCGCGGGTCACCGAGGGCGAGGTGGGCGCGCGGTTCCTGCGGGCCGACGCCGTCGAGGTGCTCACCGCGTCCAAGGACCGGGTCGAGGCGCCGTGCCCCTTCGCCGGGCCCGGGCGCTGCGGCGGCTGCGACTGGCAGCACGCCAAGCCCGGGGCGCAGCGCCGCATGAAGGGCGAGGTCCTCGCCGAACAGCTCCTGCGGCTCGCCGGGCTCACCCCCGAGGAGGCCGGCTGGGACGGCACCGTCATGCCCGCCGAGGGCGACAAGCTGCCCTCCGGCGAGGTGCCGCAGTGGCGTACGAGGGTGCAGTACGCCGTCGACCTGGACGGCAACGCGGGTCTGCGGCGGCACCGTTCGCACGAGGTCGAGGTCATCGACCACTGCATGATCGCGGCGCCGGGTGTCTCCGAACTCGGTGTCGAGAAGCGCGACTGGATCGGCATGGAGTCCGTCGAGGCGATCGCCGCGACCGGGTCCCAGGACCGGCAGGTCATCCTCACGCCCCGGCCGGGCGCCCGCCTTCCCCTCGTCGAGCTCGACAAACCCGTATCCGTCATGCGCGTCGAGGAGAAGGACGGCGGGGTCCACCGGGTCCACGGCCGGCCCTTCGTCCGTGAGCGCGCCGACGGGCGTACGCACCGGGTCGGCAGCGGCGGGTTCTGGCAGGTCCACCCCAAGGCGGCGGACACGCTCGTCCTCGCGGTCATGCAGGGGCTCCTGCCCCGCAAGGGCGAGATGGCCCTCGACCTCTACTGCGGCGTGGGCCTCTTCGCCGGCGCCCTCGCCGACCGGCTCGGTGAGAAGGGCGCGGTCCTCGGCATCGAGTCCGGCAAGCGCGCGGTCGAGGACGCGCGGCACAACCTCGCCGAGTTCCCGCGCGTCCGGATCGAGCAGGGCAAGGTGGACTCCGTCCTGCCCCGCACCGGCATCACGGAGGTCGACCTGATCGTCCTCGACCCGCCTCGGGCGGGGGCGGGGCGGTCGACCGTCCAGCACCTGGCGTCCCTGGGGGCTCGGCGGATCGCGTACGTGGCGTGTGATCCGGCCGCGCTGGCCCGGGATCTGGGGTACTTCCGGGACGGGGGGTACAAGGTGCGGTCGCTTCGGGCGTTCGACTTGTTCCCGATGACGCATCACCTGGAGTGCGTGGCGATTCTGGAGCCGGTCAAGAAGGGGTCCTGATCGGCTGAGGGCCGCAGGCGGGGGCTGCCCGCGGCCCTCAGCCGATCAGTCGAACAGCGGGGCCAGCGCTGTCTCGCCCGCGAGGATCCGCCAGGCGGGCACCCGGATCGTCCGGGTCACGGGGCAGGGCTTGGCGCCGTGGCCCCCGGAGGGCAGGCCGGTGAGCAGGTCGCCTCGGGTGTGGGTCAGGCGGAGGTGCCGTGCGGGGTCCGTGCCGGGGGGCGGGCCGGGGTCGACCAGTACCGCCGTGTTCTCGCCGCCGTCGGTGAACAGGAGGTCCACGGGGTGGCCGCCCACCAGGACGGCCCGCTCCAGATCGGTGACGCCCCGGCCGGCGAGGTAGTGCTGGAGGCGGTCGGCGAGGTCGCCGTGGGCCTCGGTCACCGGGCCGGGCGCCGTACCGTCGTCGTCCGCTCCCAGCGGTGTCGACCGTGCGGCGAGGAGGGCGGGCAGGCCGCTCCGGTCCTGCCAGAAGGCGCGGCCTCCCACCGTGATCAGCTGCGACTTGGCCCGGGTGACCGCCACGTTCCACAGGTTGACCTGGCTCGCGACCCAGTGCGTCGTCCGGGGCGGCGTGTTGGGCGCCGCCACCGGGCTGAGCACCATCACGTCCCGCTGCCCGCCCTGGAAGGTGTGGACGGTGCCGACCCGGACCCGGTCGTCGTCCCGCCACCACGGCGCCAGTGTCTCCTTCTGCGCCCGGAACGGCGTGACCACGCCCACCGTCGCGTCCGGCGGAAGCACCGCCAGCAGCTCGTCGACCACACGCCGTACGGCCTGCGCCTCCCGCGCGTTCCGCCAGGACTGCCCGTCGCCGCCGCGCGCCGACTCCCCGGACGGTACGTCGACCCAGCCGAGCACCGGTGCCGGGTCGGCCGCCCCCACCGGGTCGTGCGCCGGCACCTGCCGCCGTACGTCGGTCAGGACCCGCAGCCGGCCGCCGTAGCAGTGGCCGTTGACGACGTCCGCGATCCGCGGGTGGCAGCGGTAGTGCTCGTCGAGGAGCAGGGCGCTGTCGCCGTGCTGTTCGGCCGCGTGGTACGAGGAGTGCACGTGGTAGGTGAGGCGGTGGTGCTCCAGCTGCGCGACGCTCAGTCCGGCCCGTACCCGTGCCTGGCGCTCCTGCTGCGGTGAGACGCCGGGGATGTGGCCGAGCTGCATGGGGTCGCCGATGATCAGTGCCCGGCGGGCCCGGAACAGCAGCGGCAGCACCGACGGGATGGAGCACTGGCTCGCCTCGTCGATGACGACGAGGTCGAACAGCTTCGGGGCGAGTTCGAGTTGCCGGACCGAGTGGGTGCTGACGGCCCAGCCCTTGATGTGCGTCATCAGGTTCTTCTGGCTGCGCTGGTAGCCGGAGCGGCGGCGCAGCGCCTGGAGCCGCTGGTTCATGAGCCCGGTGGCCCGGTCCAGGGTCTCGGCGGACAGCGCGCGGGACAGCTCCGCCGACAGCCCGGACAGGGCTTCGGCGGTCGCCAGCCGGGACTCCTTGAGCCCGTCCTCGTCCCACTCCCCGTGCCGGTGGACGAGTTCGCGCACCTCCCGCTCCACGGACACGGCCTCGGCCAGGGACTCCAGCAGCCCGGGCGGCACCGGGCGTCCGGTCGCCCACCGGGGCCACGCCGTACCCTCCGCCCCCGCCGCGACCAGCGCGGCGAGCGCCCGCCCGCGCCGCCATCCCCCCAGCTGCCACCAGCGGGCCCCGGCCGTCCTGCGCGCCCGGTCCGCCCACCGGCGGAGCGGCGTCACGTCGCCGTCCGCCGCCCAGACCCCTTCGAGGAGGGGCAGGGCCAGCTCCAGTCCGGCCGCCCGCTCCTCCCGGTCGCGGAGCAGTTCCAGCAGCCGCGTCTCCTCACCGACACGCTGTGCCGCCTCCGCCCGCAGCCGGTCGGCCGTACCCCGGGTGTTGCGCAACTCGCCGCCCACGGTGGCCGATCCGCGCCCCGCCGCCCCGGCCGGTCCGGCGAGCAGCTGCTCCAGTTTGGCCGCCTCCCGCTCCAGCGCCTCCGCGTTGCCCGTCCGCATCAGCAGACCGGGCGCGATGGCGTCGCAGCGCTCGGCGACGACGTTCACGGCCTCGTTGTTCGTGGAGGCGACCAGCACCGACTGGCCCGCGGCGACGCAGGTGGTGACGACCGCCGTGACGACCTCGCTCTTGCCCGTGCCCGGCGGCCCGGTCGCCACCGTCAGCGGCTGGGTCATCGCCGACGCGATCACCTGTTCCTGGCTCTCGTTGCACGGCCCCGGAGCGACGGGGGTCACCGGGGCCGACTGCTGCTGGGCTCCGCCGCTCAGCAGCGCCCCCAGGGCGGTGCCCGTGATCTGCGCGGTCCGCGTCGAGATCTGGAGCAGGTTCTCCACCAGCGCCTGGGTGGCCTTGGCCTCCGCGCCCGACGGCACCAGCAGCACGGCCGCGTTGTGCGCGCCGGGCCGCAGTGCCTGCATGACCGTACGGTCGCTCAGCGCCGACGGGTCCAGCGGTTCGAGTTCCGGCAGCCCCAGCTCGTCCAGCAACTCCCGTACGGCGCGCAGCATCTGGGCGTCGTTGCCCTCCTGCCAGGCCGGCTGCCAGCGCGCGACCAGGTCGGCCGCGTCGCCGGCGTCCAGGAGTTCCGAGACGACGCCGCTGTGCAGGGACGGCACCCCGCTGGGCCGGAGCACGTCCCGGCCCTCCTCGTCCGGTGCCAGCTCCATCTGCTGGATCAGCAACGGCGCCAGCTCCACCGTCGCGCGCCGGCCCCGGGCTCCGTCCCGCGTGGGCAGGGTGATCGCCGGATAGCCGTACCAGTACTCCTGGCGCGAGCCCGCCTCCGTGCCGGACCCCTCCTGCGGCCGGGGCAGCGCGCGGGGCGCGACGATGTGCGGGCCGCGCCCCGACTGGACGGTCTCCTCGCCCTGGGCCAGCAGGAAGTACTTCTTGTCCCGGCCGCCGTCGCGGTCCGGCCGCATTCCGGCGGCGGCCTGCGCGGTGAGGCAGTCCGCGTAGTACCGCAGCAGCCGCTGCGGGTCGACGCCGTCCCGCTCGTCCGCCTCGGCCAGCTCCCGGGCCTTCAGGAGCGCGGGGGAGTGCCGGGCTGCCTCGGTGGCGTCGTGGGGGAGCGCGGGAAGCCGTACCGGCCGTGCCACCGACCGGGCGAGGGGAAGGCTCCGGGTGGCCCTGATCGTCGACTTGGTGGGGCGCTGCTCCTCCGGCACGCCGGAGCGGGTCATCTGGGCGGTCAGGTAGTCGAAGAGGTCGTCCGGGGTGATCCAGCCGCCGTCCTTGATCCGGCCGTTGCGCAGTCCCTCGACGATCTCCCCGGTGAACCGGGAGGTGCCGAGGTCCGAACCGGGCGGCGCCATCGCGGAGGCCGTCTGGAGGGCGTCGGACGCGGTGATGAAGTACACGCCGGTCGGCCGCAGCAGGGTGCTCGGCGCGGGCCGGTCCGGTTCCCGCGAGGGGCCCTTGGCGGTCCAGCCCTGGACCACGGAACCGCTGGAGCAGCAGTCCAGCAGGACCACCTTGGACGCGGCCCGGCAGGACTGGAGCATCCGCTCCAGGAACTCCGCGGGTACGGCCGTGCCCGGCAGGTCGGCCGGGTCGGTGTCCCGGGTCAGGAAGTACAGCTGGCCGTCCTGCTCGCAGTACTCGCCGTGCCCGCTGAAGTAGAGCAGCGCGGTCTCACTGGGCTGCCGGGCCTCCAGGAACGTCTCGACGGCGTGCAGCATCTCCGCCCGCGTCGGCTCGGCGGCGAGCGAGCACGCGTTGTACATGCCGATCTCGGTGTTCTCCAGGACCGCCCGCATGTAGTGCAGATCGGCGCGTACGGCCGGGAGTTCGGCGTAGGTGCCGCTGTCGTACGTGGAGACGCCCACGAGCAGTGCGTGCCGGTCGTTGTCGGTCATCGGCGCTCAGCCCGCCGTGCCGTCGTCGCCGTCCTCCGCGAGGAACCGCTCGACCAGCGTGTCGTCCTCGCGGGCCTCCTTGCCGGTGATGTGCAGGGTCGCGCCGTCGGGACGCTTCACCACGATCGTGCGCTGGGGGACCCGGGTCAGCCATGTCTGCACCAGCGCGACGACGAACGAACCGGCGCTCAGCAGCAGCCCGACGGTCTCGGCGGACGGCCCGCCCTTGTCGCCGGCTCCCGCCAGGCTGCCGGGCTCGGGCAGGTCCAGCCTGGCCGTGGGGTCCACCTCGGCGAGCGCGGCGAGCAGTTCGCGTGCGTCCTTGCGGGCGCGCAGTGGATCGTCGTCGATGACGGAGATCAGGTGTCCGGTGCGGCTGTCGGGCATGGCGGTCTCGTACTCCCCCTGCTGTTCACCGGCTCTCTGCCGGGTGAACGAGCGTAGTGCCCGGCACTGACAGCGGGTGCCCGGAAGGGCTCGCCGCCCTCGTGATTGGCGAGAAACCGGCCGACGACGGCCGTCCGGACATCCGCAGCCTTCACTTGACATTCAAGTATCTCGACCATCAAGATAAGTGGGTATCTTGATGGTCGAGAAGATTGATCTTCAAGGGGAATCGACGTTTCCCCAGGTTCCAGGAGGAACACCGTGATGAACCCAAGGAGCGCGGCCCTCATCGGCTGCGGTGTCGCCGGACCGGTGCTGGCCCTGTTCCTGCGGAAGGCGGGGGTCGAGGCGGTCGTCTACGAGGGGGCCGAGGAGCCCCGCGACGACGCGGGCGCCTTCCTCAGCCTGGCCCCCAACGGGCTCGCCGTCCTCGACACCCTGGGCATCCGCGAGGACATCGAGCGGTACGGCAGCCCCACCACCAGCACCGTCTTCCTCAACCACCACGGCAAGCGGCTCGGCGAGAACCCCGCCGGGACGCTCCTGCTCAAGCGCGGGCTGCTCAACAAGGGCCTGCGCGAGGCGGCCGTACGGCGCGGGATCCGGATCGAGTACGGCAAGTTCTTCGAGGGCGTCGCCGAGACCGACGACGGCGTGCTGATCCGCTTCGCCGACGGCTCCACCGCCGAGGCGGACATCCTCATCGGCTGCGACGGCATCCACTCCAGGACCCGCCGCGCCGTCCTGCCCGACGCCCCCCGCCCCGAGTACACCGGGGTGATCGGCACGGCCGGCTACACCCGCTCCCGGGACGCCGCGCCCGCCGACGGCGTCATGCGGATGACCTTCTGCCACCAGGGGTTCTTCGGCCACCAGACCGTCCCCGGCGGCGAGGTCCACTGGTTCGAGAACTACCACGAGCCGGTGGAGCCGGGGCGCGGCGAGATCGAGCGCATCCCGCACGACGTGTGGAAGAAGCGGCTCCTGGAGCGCCACCGCGAGGACCACCACCCCGTCCCGGCGATCATCGGCTCCACGCCGGACGGCATCATCGGCTACCCCGTCTACGACATGCTGACGCTGCCCGTGTGGCACCGGGGCAGGGTCTGCCTCGTCGGCGACGCCGCGCACGCCACCTCGCCGCACGTCGGACAGGGCGCGTCGATGGCGATGGAGGACGCGATCGTGCTCGCCAAGTGCCTGCGCGATCTGCCCACTGCGCAGCGGGCGTTCGCCGCGTTCCAGGCGATCCGGCAGGGCCGCGTGGAGAAGATCGTCAAGGAGGGGCGGCGGACCGGCAACCAGAAGGCGGCGCCCAACGGGCTCGCGCGTGCGGTCCGTGACCTGGTCCTGCCGTTCTTCCTGAAGCTCGGCGTCAAGGCGACCGTCCCCGTGTACTCCTACCGGGTCTCGTGGGAGGAGAGGGTGGCTGCCGCCCGCTGACGACGGAGGGGGAGGCCCGCCCGGCCCCGCCAGGCCCCGCCAGGCCCCGCCCGGCTCCACCCGGCTCGACGGTGGCCGGTCGGGTCAACTACCTTGACGGTCAAGGCGTACCTCTAGCTTGAAGGTCGAAATACTTGAATGTCGGGTGAAGCTGTGACCGGCCCGGACAGAGAGGCGCTGTCCTGGGAACTCGCGGGCGAGGTCCGCGCCCTCCAGAGCGCCGTGGAAGCCGTCGACGCCGCCGCCGCCACGCGGCTCGGTGTCAACCAGACCGACCTGCGCTGTCTGGACGTACTCCTCCAGCGCGAGAGCGCCGCACCCGGGGAGCTGGGTGCGGCGCTCGGGCTCACCACCGGCAGCGTCACGGCCATGCTGGACCGGCTCGACAAGCTCGGGTACCTCACGCGGGAACCGGACCCGGGGGACCGGCGGCGGTCGGTCGTCCGGGCCAGCGAGCGGACCCGGCGGGCGGCCGAGGAGATCTACCGGCCGCTCGCGGAGGAGGCGCACGCCGGGCTCCAGCGGTACTCGGTCGAGGAACTGGGGCTGCTGCTGGACTTCGTCCGGGGCAGCCGGGAGGTCCAGGAGAGACACGTCTCCCGGATCCGTGGCTGAGCGGGGCTTCCGGGTGAGTGTTCTGTACGACGACATGGGAACCGCCGTCCACCTGCCCCGCCCGCCCCGCCGCGTCGTCTCCCTCGTCCCCTCCCTCACCGAGGCCCTCGCCGGGACCGGCACGCTGGTCGGTGCGACCGAGTGGTGCACGCACCCGGCGGACCTCGACGTCACCCGCGTACGGGGTACGAAGAATCCGGACCGGGCGGCGATCACCGCGCTCGCGCCGGACCTGGTGATCGCGAACAAGGAGGAGAACCGCGAGCTGGACGTCGCGCGGCTGCGGGAGGCGGGCGTCGCGGTGTGGGTGACCGTCGTGGAGACGGTGCCGCAGGCGGTCGGGTCGCTGGGGCGGCTGTTCACGGAGGTGCTGCGGGTCGGGGAGCCGGGGTGGCTGGGGGAGGCGCGGGGGCTGTGGACGGGGGAGGCGTTGCCGGTCGCGGCGAGTGTCGCCGTACCGGTCTGGCGTGATCCGTGGATGGTCGTCGGGGGGACCACGTTCACCGGGGATCTGCTGCGCCGGGCCGGGTACGCGAACGTGTTCGACGGGGATGGGAGAGGCCGGTATCCGAGGGTGGAGGTGTCGGAGATCCGCGCGGACGTCGTCCTGCTGCCGGACGAGCCGTACGCGTTCTCCGCGACGGACGGGCCGGAGATGTTCCCCGGCGTGGACGTGCGGCTGGTGAGCGGACGGTTGTTGACCTGGTACGGGCCGTCGCTGGTCGAGGCGCGCCGGATGTTCGCCGGGATCTGAGGCCCTCTGGACGCCGTGAATTCACTTGGACGTCCTACTATCTATTTAGTAGGACGTCCAAGTATCTGTTGGTTGGCACTCTCGGCGCGCTGTTGGAAGGTCCCCATGAGCGAACTGCACCGCCCCACGCACCCCGTCCGCCTCGTCACCGCCTCCGCGCTGTTCGACGGGCACGACGCGTCGATCAACATCATGCGGCGGATCTTCCAGGCGCAGGGCGCGGAGGTGATCCACCTCGGGCACAACCGCTCCGTGCGCGAGGTCGTGGACGCGGCGCTGGAGGAGGACGCGCACGGCGTGGCCGTCTCCTCGTACCAGGGCGGGCACGTCGAGTACTTCGAGTACCTGGTGGAGTCGCTGCGCGAGCAGGGCGCGGACCACGTCCGGGTGGTCGGCGGCGGGGGCGGGGTCATCGTCCCGGAGGAGATCACCCGGCTGCGCGCGTCCGGCGTGACGATCTTCTCGCCGGAGGACGGCCAGCGGATGGGCCTCGCGGGGATGGTCAACTCGGTCGTGAAGGACTGCGACTTCGACCTCTGGGACGGCCGCCCGGCCGATGCGGACGCCGTGCT
This sequence comes from Streptomyces saintjeani, assembly GCF_055409605.1. NCBI lineage: Bacteria > Bacillati > Actinomycetota > Actinomycetes > Kitasatosporales > Streptomycetaceae > Streptomyces > Streptomyces saintjeani. The sequence continues at coordinate 7,213,452 of NZ_CP189624.1, forward strand.
GGCCGGTGACCGCTTCGCCGTGGCCCGCGCCGTCACGGGAGCCGAACTCGGCAAGCTGCCGCGGGAGTTCATGGAGACACTGCGCGGTACGACGCGCACGGTCCCCGTCCTCGGCATCACCGGCACCGGCGGCTCCGGCAAGTCCTCGCTCACCGACGAACTGGTCCGGCGCTTCCGGGTCGACCAGCAGGACAAGCTGAGGATCGCGGTGATCGCCGTCGACCCGACCCGGCGGCGCGGCGGAGGGGCCCTGCTGGGGGACCGGATCCGGATGAACTCCCTCGACGGCAACCGGGTGTTCTTCCGCAGCCTCGCCACGCGCGGGAGCCGCGAGCTGCCCGAGCACCTCGCCGACGTGATCGACGTCGTGAAGGCCGCCGGGTTCGACCTGGTGATCGTCGAGACGCCGGGCATCGGACAGGGGGACGCGGCGATCGTGCCGTTCGTCGACACCTCGCTGTACGTGATGACACCGGAGTTCGGCGCGGCCTCGCAGCTGGAGAAGATCGACATGCTCGACTTCGCCGACACGGTCGCGATCAACAAGTTCGAACGCCGGGGCGCGAAGGACGCGTTGCGGGACGTGGGGCGGCAACTGGTCCGCAACCGCGAGGAGTTCGGGAAGAAGCCCGAGGACATGCCGGTGTACGGCACCAGTGCGGCGACCTTCAACGACGACGGGGTCACCGCGCTGTACCAGCACCTGAGGGGCGAACTCGCGGACAAGGGGCTGCCGTTGGGGGAGGGGGCGCTCGCGCACGTCGATGTGCGGTACTCCTCCGGCATCCGGCAGGTGGTCCCGGCGGAACGGGTGCGGTATCTCGCGGAGATCACCGACACGGTGCGGGCGTATCACGCGCGGACGGTCCAACTCGCGGACGCGGCACGCCGGTTGCAGCGACTGGAGGTCGTGGAGGAGGAGCTGGCCGACGCCGGGTCCGACGCGGCGAACCTGGTCCCGCTGATCAAGGACGCCCGTCGTGACCTGCCGGGTGACATCATCGACCAGATCGCCGACTGGCCCGCTGTCGTGGCCGGTTACTCCGGCGACGAGCAGGTCGTCACCGTACGCGGCAAGGAACTCCGCACCAGGCTGACCCGGGAGTCCCTCTCCGGCAACAAGATCCCGCGCGTCGCGCTGCCCCGGTTCGTCGACCACGGGGAACTCGTCGGCTTCTGGCGTCGCGAGAACCTGCCGGGCCGGTTCCCGTTCACCGCGGGCGTGTTCCCCTTCAAGCGGGACGGCGAGGACCCGGCGCGGATGTTCGCGGGCGAGGGCGACCCGTTCCGCACGAACCGGCGCTTCAAGCTCCTCTCCGAGGGCCAGCCCGCGACCCGGCTGTCCACGGCGTTCGACTCGGTCACGCTCTACGGCCGCGACCCCGGCGAACGCCCCGACATCTACGGCAAGGTGGGCACCTCCGGCGTCTCCGTCGCCACCCTCGACGACATGAAGGCCCTCTACGACGGCTTCGACCTGGTCGCGCCGACGACCTCCGTGTCGATGACGATCAACGGCCCCGCGCCGACGGTCCTGGCCTTCTTCCTCAACACGGTGATGGACCAGCGCACCGACGCGTTCCGCTCGGCCGAAGGCCGCGAGCCGTCGCCGGAGGAGGCGGAGGGCCTGCGCGCCGAGGCGCTCGCGAGCGTGCGCGGCACGGTCCAGGCCGACATCCTGAAGGAGGACCAGGGCCAGAACACCTGTTTGTTCTCAACGGAGTTCAGCCTCCGGATGATGGCCGACATCCAGGAGTGGTTCATCCGGCAGAAGGTCCGCAACTTCTACTCCGTCTCGATCTCCGGCTACCACATCGCCGAGGCCGGCGCGAACCCGATCAGCCAGCTCGCCTTCACCCTCGCCAACGGATTCACCTATGTCGAGGCGTACTTGGCGCGCGGTATGCACATCGACGACTTCGCCCCCAACCTCTCCTTCTTCTTCTCCAACGGCATGGACCCCGAGTACGCGGTCCTCGGCCGGGTCGCCCGCCGGATCTGGGCGGTCGCGATGAAGGAGAAGTACGGCGCGAACGAGCGCAGCCAGAAGCTGAAGTACCACGTCCAGACCTCCGGACGCTCCCTGCACGCCCAGGAGATGGACTTCAACGACATCCGCACGACCCTCCAGGCGCTCATCGCCCTCTACGACAACTGCAACAGCCTGCACACCAACGCCTACGACGAGGCGGTCACCACCCCCACCGAGGACTCGGTGCGCCGGGCGCTCGCGATCCAGCTCATCATCAACCGCGAGTGGGGGCTCGCGATGAACGAGAACCCGCTCCAGGGGTCGTACGTCATCGACGAGTTGACCGACCTCGTCGAGGAGGCGGTCCTCAAGGAGTTCGAGCGGATCAGCGAACGCGGTGGCGTCCTCGGCGCGATGGAGACCGGCTACCAGCGCGGCCGGATCCAGGACGAGTCGATGCTGTACGAGCAGCGCAAGCACGACGGCACGCTGCCGATCGTCGGCGTCAACACCTTCCGCAACCCGCACGCCGACACGGCCGCCCCCGGCCCGGTGGAGCTGGCGCGGGCGACCGAGGAGGAGAAGCGGTCGCAGCTGGAGCGGGTCGTGGAGTTCCGTACGCACCACCGGAGCGAGGCGCACGAGGCGCTGGCCGCGCTGAAGGAGGCGGCGATCGGGGACGGGAACGTGTTCGCGGTGCTGATGGAGGCGGCCCGGGTGTGCACGCTCCAGCAGATCACCGAGGCGTTCTTCGAGGTGGGGGGCCAGTACCGGCGGAATGTCTGACACCGGCGCCGACACACGGGAAAGCTTTCCCGTTGCCTTTCGGAGGAGCTTTCTCGGTCCTGCCCGGCTTCGTCGACGCGCACCGGCACCTGTGGCAGTCCGCCGCCGACGCCCTCGTCACGTCGGCCCACGCCCCGCTGGGCCCCTCGTGAAGTCGGCGGGGCGGCTGATCCACGGGGACGTCGGCCAACTCGCCGACGACCTGCGGGAGCGGTTGAGCGTTCAACTGCCCTGACCTGCCGGTGAGTTGATATCCGGGGCGTACGGTAAGCGGGCGTGAAAGGTTCGTACAGGAGGGATACAACTTTAAGTCTCAAGATTCCCTTGGGCGGGTCCGGCTGTGAGGCTGGGGACACGGGGTGATGTCTCAGCCGGATCTAGCGACCAGGAACTGAAGTGACTCACGACCGCAGGTCTCGCGGGGCCGGACCCGTGCTGCTGACCCTCGTGCTTCTCGGGCTGCTGGGCCTCGGGTGGGCGGTGGAGGGGCTCCGGCCGGTCTCCGTCGAGACCCCGCGTCTCCAGCCTCGTCCGGTCTCCGGCGACGGTGTGTTCGTGGTGCGGATCGACGTGGTGGCGGGGGTGGTGGTGCGGCCCGTGGTCCCGGGCGTTCCCGAGGGGCGTTTCCCGTCGCCCTCGCCGCTGTCGCCGCCCGTTCGGCCGGAGTGAGGGGGTGCGTCACCCGGCTCGGGCTGCGGGGGAGTGAGGGTGTTGCTGTAATGGCGGGGACGGTCGAGGCGGTGGCAGTTGTCACAGTCCCACATAGATATCTGTATAGTCAGATACTGTGCCGTCAGGCGGTTAGTTCGCCATCCCCGCGCTTCCTCAAGGAGCTCCATGAGCACCCTCGATTTCACCGTCCTCGACCTGGACTTCCCGGTCGGCAGCAAGAACAAGACGGCGACGCTCGTCACCGGCGAGAACGAGGCGTTGCTCGTCGACGCCGCCTTCACCCGCGCGGACGGCCACCGCCTCACCGCGGCCGTCCTCGACTCCGGCAAGACCCTGACGACCGTCTTCGTCAGCCACGCCGACCCCGACTTCTACTTCGGCGCAGAGGTCATCGCGGACGCCTTCCCCGACGCGAGGTTCGTCGCCACCCCGCTCGTCATCGAGCACATCGAGGAGTCGTACGAGGGCAAGCTCAAGGCATGGGCCGCCCTCGGCCCCAACCTCCCCACCCGGCTCGTCGCCCTCGAACCCCTCACCGGCGACCTCACGCTGGAGGGCCACCGCTTCGAGCTGAAGGGCGGCTCGGCGGAGCTTCCCGACCGCCACTACCTCTGGCAGGCCGAGCACAAGGCGATCGTCGGCGGCGTCCTCCTCTTCCAGGGCGAGCACGTCTGGGTCGCCGACACCCCGACCCCCGGCGACCGCGCCGCCTGGATCAAGGCGCTCGACGACATGGCCGCGCTGGAGCCGGAGTTCGTCGTCCCCGGCCACCGCCTCCCGGGCGCCGCCGCCGACGCGTCCGCGATCACCGAGACCCGCGCGTACCTGGTCGCCTTCGAGGAGGAACTCGCCAAGGCCGCCGACGGCGCCGCCCTCACCGAGGCGCTCGTCGCCCGCTACCCCGACAACGGCATGCTGATCGCCGCGCAGATCGGGGCCAAGGTCGCCAAGGGCGAGATGAAGTGGGGCTGACCGCGATGACGTACGACGCTCCCGCCGACGTGGTACGCCGCCAGTACCTGGCCTCGGCGGCCGGTGACCTCGCGGCCCTGCGCGCGACTCTCGCGCCCGACGTCGAGTGGACGGAGATGGCGGGCTTCCCGCTGGCGGGCACCTACCGCACGCCGGACGGCGTCACGGCGGCCGTCATGGAGAAGCTCGGCAAGGACTGGGAGGGCTGGACGGCCCACGACGACACGTACGTGGCGGACGGCGAGAACGTGGTGGTGCTGGCGCGGTACACGGCCGTGAACAAGGCGACGGGCAAGCCGATCGACGTACGGGTGGCACACCACTTCGTCGTACGGGGCGGCCTGATCGTGCGGTTCGAACAGTTCGTGGACACGGCGCTGGTGCGGGACGCCATGACCGCGTGAGGGGTTGCCGAACGCCGCCCGCGTCGAAGGGGCGGCGTTCGTTTCCGTGCACCCTCCCGAGGTCTCAATCGCCCTTCAGCACCGGCGTGTTCGCCGCGAACGCGTCCGCCGTCGCCAGGTCGAAGTCCCCGTGGTCGCTCCCCAGCCCCTGCGCCACGAGAGCCGCCGCCGCGCACCCCAGCACCGCGGACCGAACGGCCGTACGCCCGAGCCCGATCCCCCGCAGGAACCCGGCGGAGAAGGCGTCACCGCAGCCGGTCGTGTCGACGACGTCGACCGCGAACGCCGGTACGGTCACGGCCTCCTGGGCCGTCACCACCAGCGCCCCGCGCGCCCCCATCGTCACGGCGACACACCCCACCCCGCGCTCCAGGAAGACCCGCGCCCCCGCCTCCACGCTCTCCGCGCCGGTGAACCCCACCACCTGGTCCTCGTTGGGGAGCAGGTAGTCGACGTACGGCAGCGCGTCCGCGATCCAGTCGAACAGCCCGCTCTCGCCGCCCGCGAGGATGTCCACCGACGTCACGGTCCCCGCCTCGCGCGCGGGCCGCAGGATCTTCGCCGCCGCCTCCCCGCCCATCAACTCCGGTGCGCCCAGGTGGAGATGGCTGGACGCGGCGATCTCGGCGTGCGGGGCGTCGTCGGGGCCGTACGTGATGTTCGCGCCCAGCACGTGGAACGCGGGCCGGCTCCCGTCGGCGCGGATCGGCAGCACCGACGCGGAGGTCTGGGCGTCGTCCCGCCGTACGACGAGGGACGTGTCGACGCCGAACCTGCCGAGCAGGCTCAGCATCAGGTCGCCGATCGGGTCCGTCCCGATCGCGCCGGCCGTCCGGACTGCCGCGCCCAGCTTGGCCAGTGTCACCGCGGTCCCGGCCGCCGTACCCGCCGGACCGAACCGGATCTGGTCGACCAGCGTCGCCCCCTGCCCGTCCGGGATGGACTCGACGGGGCGGACCTGGACGTCGAAGACGTGCGCGCCGAGCGCTATGACCGACTGACTCACGGGGACTCTCCCTCTTCCTGGGCCGGACTCGTTACGGCTTCGCCGCGCGCGTACTGCCGTACCCGCTGGTCAACGCGGCGGTGATGACGGCGACTTGCTGCTCCTCGTCCAGGGCGCGCGGTGTGCCCAGCGCGGCGGCGCGCGCGTAGACGTCGCAGGCCCACTCCAGCAGGAGCGCGTTCTCCACGGCCTTCTCCAGCGTCGAACCGTGCACCACCGCACCGTGGTTGGCCATCAGCGCGGCCGACTTGCCCTCCAGCGCGGCGAGTACGTGACCGGCCAGCTCCGGGCTCCCGAACACCGCGAACGGCGCGACCCGTACGGCGCCGCCGAGCAGCAGCATCTGGTAGTGCACGCAGGGGAGTTCGTCGAGGACGAGGGAGAGGGCGGTGGCCCGGGGGGAGTGGGTGTGCACGACCGCGCCCGCGCCGAAGCGCTGGTAGATCCCGAGGTGCAGCTCCAGTTCGGAGGTGGGCGCCAACTCCCCTTCCAGCACCCGGCCTTCGAGGTCCACGACGGTCACCTCGGCGGGTGTGGCCCGGCCGAGCACCGCGCCCGTCGCGGTGACCGCGATGCCGTCGTCGGTCCGTACGCTCACGTTTCCCGCGGTGCCGATCAGCAGGCCCGCGTCCGCGAGCCGTCGACTGGCCTCCGCGACCGCGTGCCGCGCCTGTGCGGCCGGGTTCGCCTCCGTCATGACGCGAAAGGTAACGTGAACCTGAAACAAAGTCACGTTTGATTTCGGGATCGGAGTGGGCGCGCGTGGAACTCCCGGCAGGGCAGGGCGAGTTGAGCGGTGTGCGGCTCAGGCGTACGCCCCGGCAGGCCCGTTCGGTGGAGAAGGTCGCGCGTGTGCTGGCGGCGGCGGAACGGCTGCTCGCCGAGGAGGGCGTCGACGTCCTGACCACGACCCGGGTCGCGGCCGAGGCCGGGGTGTCGGTGGGGGCGCTGTACCAGTACCTGCCCGACCGGGACGCGATCGTCGAGGCGCTGGCGGGGCTGTATCTGGGGCGCCTGGAAACGGCGATGGAAACGCTTGTGCAACGCGCCGGGGAGGAGACCTGGGCCGACCCGGTCACCGTCCTCGTCGACGCCTTCGCCGGGCTCTACCGCTCCCAGCCCGGCTTCCGCGCGCTCTGGTTCGGCCGTCACCTCACGGAGGGCACACGCGAGGCGGACCGCCGCCACAAGGCCGCGATGGCGCAGGGCCTGCACCGGGTCCTCACCGCCCAGCACCTCCTCCCGGCCACCGAGGAAGCGGCGACGGCGTGCCGTACGGCGTTCCTGGCGGCGGACGCGGTGACGCAGGAGGCGTTCCGGGTGGACCCGGAGGGTGACCCGGCGCTCCTGGGTCAGCTCAAGACGCTGCTGCGGGCGTATCTGGGACTGCTCGGGGGGTAGGGAAGGCGCGCGGCGGCAACGGGCGGGGCGCTGCGCCCGGCAAGCGGTTGCCGGGCCGTTTCTGTGTGGCGGGCCGCCGGGGAGGCGGGCGTTCTCGCGCGGCGGTACGGCTCGCGGCTCCGGCTTCCGCGCGGCCGTACGGCTCCGCCGTCGTACGCGGCGGGGTGGTACCCCTGCGCGGCAACGCCCAGGAAGCGGTTACTGCACCGTTTCCGGGGCCCGTTCCTCGCTCCCCGCCCCTGCCTCGGCGTCCTGCGCCTCGCCCCCCGCCAGGTCCGGCAGCAGTCCGCACAGGGCGTTCACCTCCGTCGGGCCCATCACCTCGCCCAGGGCTTCGCGGACCGTCGCCGCCAGCGTGCACGACGTCTCGTGCAGGAGGTCGCGGGCCTTGTCCGTGAGGATCACCGTGATGCCCCGCTTGTCGCCGCAGACCGAGGCGCGGGTGACCAGGCCGGCGTGCTGGAGGCAGGCGATCTGGTAGGTGAGGCGGGTCTTCGGGCGGCCCAGCAGCTCCGCGATCCGCGTCATGCGCAGGCCCTCGGGGCGGTCCGCGAGCAGGCACAGGACCAGGAACTCGTCGTGCGAGACGTCCAGCCGCTCCTTGACCAGCGTGTGCAGCCGCTGCTCCACCGCGCCGGTCGCGGCCAGCAGCAGCATCCACCCCCGCAGTTCGCGCGGCAGCTCGCCGCCCTCTGCTTTCCCAGGGCATTCGGGCAGGTCGGTGGGGTGTTCCTCGCTGGCGGCCATGGCTTCGAGTGTATCGGCGGTCCCGTTTTTCCCCACAGGGTTGTCCAGATTTGGATTACTGGATACGCTTCCCTCGTCCAAATTTGGATGACCTTCTCGACCTGGAGTTGTGAACCATGACCGTCGCCGTCGCAACAGGGCTCTGGCAGCTCGACCCGACCGCCACCACCGTCGCGCTGAAGCACAGGACGATGTGGGGTCTGGTCACCGTGAAGGGCGTCTTCTCGGGCGTCACCGGCAGCGGTGAGGTCGGCGAGGGTTCCACCGCCACCGGCGTGTTCTCCGTGGACGCCGCGTCCATCGACACGAAGAACACGAAGCGGGACGTCCACCTGCGCTCGGCGGACTTCCTCGACACCGACAACCACCCGGAGATCACCTACGCGGTGCGTACGGCGGAACTGCGCGGCTCGGACCAGGTGCACGTCACCGGCCAGCTCACTGTGCGCGGCATCAGCCGCCCGCACTCCTTCACCGCCGGTCTCGCGGACGCCAGTGCCGACGCGGTCACGCTCAACGCCGAATTCGTCATCGACCGCAAGGACTTCGGGCTCGACTGGAACCAGATGGGCATGATGAAGGACCAGACGACGATCACGGCCGCCCTGCGCTTCACCCGCACGGGCTGACGTCAGCTCCGGCGCGGCAGCGGCAACGTCGCCTGGATGTCCTGGCTGGACAACGTCTGCGGGTCGCCCGTGAAGACCCGCAGCCGGATCCGGGGCCTCGAACTCCTCGCGGGAAGCGCGAACGCCCCCCGGGGAGGCCGGAGTTCGTACCGCGCCGAGCCGTGCCCGGCCAGGCGTGCGGGCCCCGACACGACCGTCCAGTACGGGGGCATGCCCTGGCCCGTCGAGACCGTGAAGTGCGGTACGAGAGCGGTGCCTTCGGTGTTGTGGACGTCAACCGTCAGACGGCTCAGGGCCCTTGGGGAGGCCAGCCGGACCGACGCGACCGACATCCTCAGCGGCGGCGACCCGGTCACCGCCAGCGCCGTACTCAACAGGGCGGGAACCAGGGCGAGTACGGCCGCCGGACGCGGCGACAGGAAGCGCGGTCTCGGCTGCCAGGCGTCCGCGAACTCCGACAGGGGCGCGGTCAGCGCCGAGAGCAGCCACAGGGGCGTCATCATCAGGTAGTACCCGTCCTGCGAGCGGGTCGCCACGAAGAACGCCAGCCACGGCAGGACGGTCGCGGCGGGGCCCAGGCGCCGTACGGACAGGACGTACAGGGCGAGCAAACCCGCCGAGAGGAGCATGCTCGCGTGGGAGTACCAGTCGAGGCGGTCGCTGCCGTCCGTCAGGTACAGGGAGATGCCCACCAGGCCCTGGCCGTGCACCACCGCGCCCTGCGTGAGGGGGAGCGCGATGCCCTCCAGCCACGTGCCGGGTTCGTGGATGACGAAGTACGCGTCGACCGCCAGCCAGGTCGCCGCGGCGATGCCGAGCAGGCGCAGGACGACGCGGGCCGCCTCGCGCGGGCCCAGTTCGCCCCGGCGTACCGCGTAGACGCCGGCCAGCAGGAACGGCGTGACGAACCACGGGAGTTGCTGGGCCGCGCAGGCCGCGCCCAGGAGGATCGCGCGGGTGATGCCAAAGGCGCCGAGACGGCCGCCCCGGCCGGTGCGGGGCCAGCCGATCACCGCCGGCATCAGGAGCGCCAGCGCCAGGATCGCCGGGTAGCCCTGGCGGCCGTACATCGGCAGGAAGCCGAAGCCGAGGCAGAGCATCGTCACCGCCGGGCGCCACGGGCGGGGCAGCAGGCGCCAGACGGTGACCGTCGAGACCAGCAGGGCCGTCGTCGCCATCGCCGTCGCGGGGGTGCCGCCGTGGTGGAGCCACAGGAACGGGGCCGTCAGGAGCGGGGCGAGCGGGGGGTAGCCGTACGTGTAGTCGTAGCCGCCGTAGACCGTCTGCGTCAGCGCGATGTTCGGCTTGAAGAGCTGCGGCCACGGCCGGCCGTAGATCGCGTGGCCTTGGATCAGTTCGTGCGCGGCCTTCGTCGTGAGGGCGGACTCGTCGCCGCCCTGGTGGGAGACCAGCCAGGCCGCCGTGACCAGGATCACCGCCGTGACCAGGACGGTCAGGTCGATCCTCGCGAGGAGGCGGGCCGTGCGGGCGGTGAGGGCCGCGACTGCCGACAGCAGGATCGCCGCGTAACAGACCGAGATCGCGGCGGCCAGCGGGGGGTGGTGCGAGGCCGCCTGCGCCCAGACGTCGCGGGTGCCGATGAACAGGCTCGCCGCCGACAGGAGCGTCAGGACGCGGTGCCACTGCGGGGGTGCGGGGTCTTCGGTACGGGTCTCGGTACGGATGTCGGTACGGGGGGACGCCGCCGGCCTGGTCTCTGCCATGTGCACGGCAGGGACGCTATGCGGAGGCGTTGAAGAGGGGTGCGGAGCCGGGTGTGAACGGGGTGAGAACGGCCGCGTTGCTGTCGCGGTCCGTGTCGTTGTTGGGCCGAACGGGTGACATGGCGTAAGAATTGGCTGGTGCAGGATGGAACGCGAGTCAGTTCGGGGGGTGCCGGTGAACCGCTACGACGTCACCGATGAGCAGTGGGAAGGGCTCGCCCAGGTCGTGCCGCTCCGGGGCCGCGACGCGTGGCCCTCGGCGGTCGACCACCGCTCCCTTCCGGAGCCGGACACGGAGGCGCGCCGCCGCTTCGTGGTCCTCAGGATCAACATCTTCGCGGACGCGAGAGAGGTGGCGGAGACGCTGATGGCCGGTATCCCGGTCCTCCTCGACCTCACCGGCGCGGAGACGGAGGTCGCCAAACGGGTCCTCGACTTCTCCACGGGCGTGGTGTTCGGCCTCGCGAGCGGGATGCACCGGGTGGACCGCAACGTGTTCCTGCTGACGCCGCCGGGGACAGAGGTGAGCGGGATCATGGAGGGGGCGGGGGTTTAGGCGCCCCGGCGGACCGGCCCGACAGTCGCACCATCGCCGGTTTCGGTCAGTGGTGGTGACCGGATTCCGGTGCGTCGGTCGCTCGTTCGGGGGAATGTGGGGTGGGCGGAACGGTTCGCCCCCTCCGGGAACTCCTACGGTCCGGGCATGACCGGATCCCGTTCGTCCCCTGCGCCGCTGTCGCAGCAAGCGGTGGTGCGGAGCCCGCGCGCCCCGCGTGTGCCTCCGCCCCGTAGCCGCGCCGCGGACGGGGTGAGGACCGTCTCCGGGATCGCCTCCGTGGTCGCGGCCCTTCCTCCCGTCCCCTTCGGGACGCTGGACAGCCGGGTGCGACGGCCCTGTGTCACCGAGCTGCGGCTGTCCGCGTACGCCAATCACCGGCGCGGGGTGTACCCGCTGGGGCCGGTGACGCTGTTCAGCGGGCGCAGCGGCAGCGGGAAGAGCGGCGCCCTGCGGGCGTACGGGGCGCTGTCGCGGCTGGGCGGCGGGAGCGCGGTGCGGGAGGTGTTCGTCGACGTCGGGGAGTGCGTGCCCGTGTGGGCGCGGGCCGACCGGCAGGGGCGGCGCGGATTCAGGATCGGGTGCACGGCGGACGGTCCCGAGGGGCCGGTCGCGCTCGACCTCGCCGTACAGGCCGAACCGCGCGTGCGGATCGTGGGGGAGCGGCTCAGCGCGGGCGGCACGGTGCTGCTGGAGACGGCGTTGCGCGATCCGACCCGGCCGTACGTCGACGCCGCCTGGTACACCGGCGGCTCCTCCCCGAGGATCCGCGCGCCCTTTCCGGACGACCGGCTCGTCACCGCGATGCTGCCGCTGCGGATCGCGGGAAGCACCGGCGGCCAGCGGCAGGTCCTCGCCGCCGCCGAGCAGATGGTCGTCGCCCTGCGGTCGGCGTTCTTCTGCGACCCCCGCCCCGACCTGATGCGCGTCCCGGTCCTGCCCGGCTCCGGGCGGCTGATGGCCGGCTGCGACAACTTCGCGGACGTGGTCTTCCGCACCCGCGCCGAATGCGCCGCCCGCCACGCCGCGCTGGTCGTCGCCATGGACGCCGGATGCGCGGGCCCGGTCCTGGACGTGCGCGCCGAGGCGACGAGGGACGGCCGCCTGCACGCCGTACTCGACCGGGGCGGAGGAACCACCGCGCTGCCCCGGCTCGGTGACGGCGAACTGCGCCATCTCGCCCTCGCGCTGATCCTGTTGACCGGCTCCGGCGTCCTGGCGGTCGACGCCCCGGGTGAACTCCCCACCGCCCTCAACACGTTGACCGTCCTGGCCGACAACTTCGACTCCTGCCTCGACCTGAGCCAGCGCCACGCGCTCCTCGAACTCGCCGTCCTGATGGCCGATCGCGGACACGTCCGGCTGATCGGTACGTCGCCCGACGCCTCGTGGGCGGACGGGGCGGGCGGGGTCACGGTGGTACACCTTGACGGGTGACAGGAGAGACCACCCCCCTCGACGTGCCGGAACTACAGCGCAGGCTGGCCGAGTTCGCCGCCGCCCGCGACTGGCAGCCGTTCCACACCCCGAAGAACCTCGTCGCCGCGCTCAGCGTGGAGGCGTCCGAACTCGTGGAGATCTTCCAGTGGCTGACCCCTGAGGAATCGGCCCGGGTGATGTCCGATCCGGACACCGCCCACCGGGTACGGGACGAGGTCGCCGACGTGCTCGCGTACCTGCTTCAGCTCTGCGAGGTGCTCGGCGTCGACCCGCTCGCCGCGCTCGCGGCGAAGATCGAACGCAACGAGAAGCGGTTCCCGGCGGGGGGCGGCGCCGAAGCGGAATGAGGAGGGCGGTGGAATGCTCGCGTCCGTTATCGCTGTGAGTAATCGTTCGGCCGCCCGAAACCGATTTGTTGTCCACAGATTTCCCCCTTCCTCTGGCTTTTCGTCTCACGGTCCCTCACTCTGGGTAGTGGACTGGTGAGTTGAGGCGGACGCGTGAGGAACGGGTCCTGGACGGACGGGGGTGGCCCATGGACGCGGTGCGGCTCATCCTGGCGAGCCGGTGGGCGCTGGCGAGGGGTGGTGACAGTGCCGAACTCCTCGTGGAGGTGTGGCAGGCGCAGGCCCTCGCGCAGGCGATCGGCAGCCGTCTCGCGGTCTCGGGGCCGCCCGAGCTGCGCGGCGAGGCCCTGGGGCTGACGGAGCTGGCGGGCCGGGGCTGCGGGGTCCTCGACGCCCCGGACCTCGCGCCCGAGGAGCTGCGCGCCGCCCAGCTCACCGACCTCGACGACGCCCGCCAGGCCCTTCTCTGCCTCGGCGGCCTCCTCGGCGAGGTCGGCATCGCCCTCGTCGGCCTCGCCTCCACGGCCCCCGACCAGGCGACGTACTGGCAGTGCATGGAGGCCATCGACGCGGCGGACGAGTCGAGGGACCGGGTGCTGGAGATGCTGCGGAAGCTGGCGGCGAAGGAGGCGGCGTTAGCGGAGAGATCGGGGGACGCGGTGTGAGGGAGGGCGGCGCCGAGAGGGGACGCGGCCTGCGCCGGGGACGAGGTGTTGGAGGGACGCCGGCCCTTGTTCAGGGCCGGTCGAGAGGTCGGGGTCCTGGTGCGGGCCGGTCCCTGCGGGGAGTCAGCCGGGCTCGCCCTCCTCGGACACCGCCCGCGGTGAACTCCCGGTCGACTGAAGGTCCGCGTCCAGTGCGGACAGGTCCGCGTTCAACGACGCCATCAGCTCCTCCATCTGCTGAAGCAACCCCTTCGGCTGCCCGGCAGAGCCCAATTCCTCGGACATGACGGCCTCCTCGGCCCGCGGCCCCGCCAAGGGGCCGACGCGGGTGACGCCCCGGCGTTGACCTGCCGGGCACGGGTGCCGGGCGGTCCGGCTCCGACGTCCCAACGATCATCGCGGGGGCCGGTCACTGCCCGCCGCGCCCGGCGACCGCGAGATTCACCCGGGAGGGGAGCCCGTGGGGTGCGCGTGACCGGCGGGGTTGACGATCGCAAGGATGTACGAGGTGCGAGCATGGCCCCATGGATCTCCGTATCTTCACCGAGCCCCAGCAGGGCGCGAGCTACGACACCCTCCTCTCCGTCGCGAAGGCGACCGAGGACCTCGGCTTCGACGCGTTCTTCCGCTCCGACCACTACCTCAGCATGGGTGGCGACGGTCTCCCCGGGCCCACCGACGCCTGGCTCACCCTCGCCGGCCTCGCGCGCGAGACCAAGCGCATCCGCCTCGGCACGCTGATGACCGCCGCGACCTTCCGGCTCCCCGGCGTCCTCGCGATCCAGGTCGCCCAGGTCGACCAGATGTCCGGCGGCCGGGTCGAACTCGGCCTCGGCGCGGGCTGGTTCGAGGCGGAGCACACCGCGTACGGCATCCCCTTCCCGGCGGAGAAGTTCGGCCGCCTCGAAGAGCAGCTGGAGATCGTCACCGGGCTGTGGAGCACGCCGGTCGGGGAGAGGTACGACTTCCAGGGCACCCACTACACGCTGACCGACTCGCCCGCGCTGCCCAAGCCCGCGCAGCCGAAGATCCCGGTGCTGATCGGCGGCGGCGGCCCCAAGCGCACGCCGCGCCTGACGGCCCGCTACGCCGACGAGTTCAACATGCCGTTCTCCTCCGTCGCGGACACCGAGAAGCAGTTCGGCCGGGTCCGCGCGGCCGTCGAGGAGGCGGGGCGTCCGGCGGACGCGCTCACCTACTCCAACGCGCTGGTCGTCTGCGTCGGCAAGGACGACGCGGAGGTCGCCCGCCGCGCCGCCGCGATCGGCCGCGAGGTCGACGAGCTGAAGGAGAACGGCCTCGCGGGGTCCCCGGCGGAGGTCGTCGAGAAGATCGGCGCGTACGCGGAGGCCGGCTCGACGCGGTTCTACCTCCAGATCCTGGACCTGGCGGACCTGGACCACCTGGAGCTGATCTCGTCGCAGGTGCAGACGCAACTGGGCTGAGACCGAGGGGCGGGTGCGGGTGGGTGGGCCGAGGCGGATGCGGGTGGGCGGGCTGAGGCCGGTGCGGTCTGTGACACGGCTGTGACCGGAGGTGTGGCTTCCGTCACAGCCCCGTGATCGTGTCGCCTGGTGAGGTGGCCCGATGCGCAGACTCCCGCTTCTCGTTCCGGCCCTCGCCGTTGTGTTCACCGTCACCGCTTGTGGCGCGGAGCGGACGGGGGGCGTCGGGGCGAGCGGTAGTGCGGGGCGCTCGGGGGCGTCCGCCGTGCCGGTCACCGACCCCGGCATCGACGGTGTCCGCGTCACCTCCGTGACCCTGCCGTCCGCGCCGTCCCCCCGGCCCAGCGGTGACTACGTCGTCCGGCCGGACAGCCTCGCGAGGCTCACGGCCGCGTACGAGGTCGTCAACAAGGGGGCCGAGGCGATGACGTACACCGTCACCGTGTCCTTCCGGTCCGCGTCCGGCGGGGCGATGGACAACCGGACGGTGACCGTGAACGCGGTCGCGCCCGGGAAGACCGTCACCGGGACGACGGAGGCGATCGGGGTCGCCGGGGCTGTCACGGCCAAGGTCGTCAAGGTGGCCAAGGTCCCCACCGCCGAGGCACCTTCGACGGGCGGCGCCTGTCCGGCCTCGGGGGTCCGGGTGTACGCCGACCAGGGGGACGCGGCGATGGGGCTCAGGGTCGTCGGCATCCACCTGGAGAACTGCGGCACGGCCCCCTACTCCCTGGACGGCTACCCGGAGTTGACCCTCCTCGACGACCAGTACGGGACCGTCGACGCCGTCGAGATCCTCAAGGGCACCGGCGACATCCCCATGGCACCCGACAGCGCCCCGCCCACCCCGATCACCCTGAAACCCGGCGAGCGGGCGCGGTCCGGACTGGCCTGGCGCAACACCACCGGCTTCGGAGACGCGGAGAACGTCCCCTACGTCCGCGTACGCGCCAAGTCCGGCGCCGACCCGGTCGTCATCTCCCCGGACCTCGACCTCGGCACCACCGGCCGACTCGGCGTCGGCGCGTGGGAGTCGGAGAAGCGCTGAACCTCCCTCACCGCGAGGCATAAAGCAAAGGCGCCGGTCAGGTGGGGCGTGAGAAAGTCTGTGCGACCGCTTTTCCCTACCTTCCACCCGGCCGGAGAGGCCCATGTTCCTGACCATCACCACCACCGGCACCCCGGAACGCCCGGCGACCGACCTCGGCTACCTGCTGCACAAGCATCCCGACAACGCGCAGACGTTCTCCACCTCCTACGGCACGGCGCACGTCCTCTACCCCGAGGCGGACGCCGATCGCTGCACAGCGGCGTTGCTGCTGGAGGTGGACGCGGTGGCGCTGGTCCGGCGGGGCAAGGGCAAGGGCCGGGGCGGCGCCCCGGACGCGGCGCTCGCGCAGTACGTCAACGACCGCCCGTACGCGGCGAGTTCACTGCTCGCGGTGGCGGTCGGCGCCGTGTTCTCCAGCGCGATGAAGGGCACCTGCCACGCCCGCCCCGAACTCCCGTCCCAGAAGCGCCCGTTGCGCATCGAGGTGCCCGCCCTGCCCGCCCGCGGCGGCGCCGCCCTCGTACGGAACCTCTTCGAGCCGCTCGGCTGGAGAGTCACCGCCGAACCGGTCGCGCTGGACGCCGAGTTCCCGGAGTGGGGCGACTCGCGGTACGTCCGACTCGTCCTGGAGTCCGAGGAGTCGACGCTCTCGGAGGCGCTGCGGCACCTGTACGTCCTGCTCCCGGTCCTCGACGACGCCAAGCACTACTGGGTCACCTCCGAGGAGGTCGACAAGCTGCTGCGGGCCGGCGAGGGCTGGCTGGCCGGGCACCCGGAGCAGAAGCTCATCACCAGCCGCTACCTGTCCCGGCGTTGGTCGCTGACCCGGGAGGCCCTGGAGCGCCTCGAACTGGTCCGCCTCGCGGAGACCGACGACAGCGAGGTCGAGGAGATCGACAACGCGGTCGAGCCGGAGACGGAGTCGGAGGAGAAGCCGACCCCGCTGGCCGTCCAGCGCCGCGAGGCGATCCTCGCCGCACTGCGCGCCGCGCAGGCGTCCCGCGTCCTCGACCTGGGCTGCGGCCAGGGCGAGTTGGTGAAGGAACTGCTGAAGGACGTCCGGTTCACGGAGATCGTCGGACTCGACGTGTCGGTGCGCGCCCTCACCATCGCCGCCCGCCGCCTCAAGCTGGACCGCATGGGCGAACGCCAGGCGTCCCGGGTCACCCTGCGCCAGGGCTCGCTGGCGTACACCGACAAGCGGCTCAAGGGGTACGACGCGGCCGTGCTCAGCGAGGTGATCGAACACCTCGACCTGCCGCGCCTGCCCGCCCTGGAGTACGCCGTGTTCGGCGCGGCGCGCCCGCGCACGGTCCTCGTGACCACGCCGAACGTCGAGTACAACGTCCGCTGGGAGACGCTCCCCGCCGGGCACGTCCGGCACGGCGACCACCGCTTCGAGTGGACCCGCGAGGAGTTCCGCACGTGGGCCGGCGAGGTCGCCGAACGGCACGGCTACGACGTCGAGTTCACGCCGATCGGGCCCGACGACCCCGAGGTCGGACCGCCGACCCAGATGGCGGCTTTCACCCGGAAGACCGAGAGCCGGAAGACCGAGAGCCGGAAGACCGAGACCGAGAAGGAGGCGAACGCGGCATGACCGAGCAGCACACCAGGGGACGCGAACTCCCCGTCACCGACCTGTCCCTCGTCGTCCTCGTCGGCGCCTCCGGCTCGGGCAAGTCCACCTTCGCCGCCCGGCACTTCAAGCGCACCGAGATCAT
This sequence comes from Streptomyces saintjeani, assembly GCF_055409605.1. NCBI lineage: Bacteria > Bacillati > Actinomycetota > Actinomycetes > Kitasatosporales > Streptomycetaceae > Streptomyces > Streptomyces saintjeani. The sequence goes on from NZ_CP189624.1 coordinate 7,230,993, forward strand.
CTCCTCCGACTTCTGCCGGGGCCTGGTCTCGGACGACGAGAACGACCAGAGCGCGTCCAGGGACGCCTTCGACGTCCTGCACTACATCGCCGGCAAGCGCCTCGCCGCGGGCCGCCGCACGGTCGTCGACGCGACCAGCGTCCAGCCCGACGCGCGCCGCCAACTCGTCGAGCTGGCGCGGAAGTTCGACGTCCTCCCGATCGCGATCGTCCTCGACGTCCCCGAGGAGGTGTGCGCCGAGCGCAACGCGGCCCGCACCGACCGGGCCGACATGCCGCGCCGGGTCATCAAACGGCACATCGGTGAACTCCGGCGCTCTCTCAGGGGGTTGGAGCGCGAGGGCTTCCGCAAGGTGCACGTCCTGCGCGGGGTGGCGGAGATCGACGCCGCGACCGTCCGTACCGAGAAGCGGTTCAACGACCTCACGCACCTCACCGGACCGTTCGACATCGTCGGTGACATCCACGGCTGCGCGAGCGAACTGGAGTCGCTGCTCGGCACGTTGGGGTACGTGGACGGGGTGCACCCGCAGGGCCGTACCGCCGTGTTCGTCGGCGACCTCGTCGACCGGGGCCCGGACAGCCCGGGGGTGCTGCGGCGCGTCATGTCGATGGTCAAGTCCGGGAACGCGCTGTGCGTGCCGGGCAACCACGAGAACAAGTACGGCCGTCACCTCAAGGGCCGCAAGGTCCAGCACACCCACGGACTCGCCGAGACCATCGAGCAGATGGCGGGCGAGAGCGAGGAATTCGTCACCGAGGTACGGCAGTTCATCGACGGACTCGTCAGCCACTACGTCCTGGACGGCGGGAAGCTCGTCGTCTGCCACGCCGGGCTGCCCGAGCACTACCACGGCCGTACGTCGGGGCGGGTGCGCTCGCACGCGCTGTACGGAGAGACCACCGGGGAGACCGACGAGTTCGGGCTGCCGGTGCGGTATCCGTGGGCCGAGGACTACCGGGGGAGCGCGGCCGTCGTCTACGGGCACACGCCGGTTCCCGAGGCGACCTGGCTCAACAACACCATCTGCCTGGACACCGGCGCCGTGTTCGGCGGCAAGCTGACCGCGCTGCGCTGGCCGGAGCGCGAACTCGTCGACGTACCCGCCGAGAAGGTCTGGTACGAGCCGGTGAAACCGCTGCGCTCCGAGGCGCCGGGCGGCCAGGACGGGCGTCCGCTGGACCTCGCCGACGTGCACGGGCGGCGGATCGTCACCACCCGGTACGAGGGGGTGACGCGGGTGTCCGTCCGGGAGGAGAACGCGGCGGCGGCCCTTGAGGTGATGAGCCGGTTCGCGATCGACCCGAGGCTGCTGCCGTACCTGCCGCCGACCATGGCGCCGACGGCGACCTCCCGCGCCGAGGGGTACCTGGAGCACCCGGTGGAGGCGTTCGCGCAGTACGCCGAGGGCGGGGTGCGGCGGGTCGTGTGCGAGGAGAAGCACATGGGGTCGCGGGCGGTCGTCCTGGTGTGCCGGGACGCGGAGGCGGCGCGCAAGAGGTTCGGGGTGGACGGGCCCACGGGTTCGCTGTACACCCGTACCGGCCGTCCGTTCTTCGACGACGCCGCGGTCACCGAGGAGATTCTCGGCCGGGTCCGGGCGGCGGCCGACGCGGCGGACCTCTGGACGTCCCTCGACACCGAATGGCTGTTGCTGGACGCCGAGTTGATGCCGTGGTCGTTGAAGGCGACCGGGCTGCTGCGGTCCCAGTACGCCGCTGTCGGCGCGGCCTCCGGGGCGGTGTTCCCGGGTGTGCTGGACGCGTTGTCGAAAGCGGCCGAACGCGGCGTGGACGTGGGCGAGTTGCTCACCCGGCAGCGTGAACGCGCCGCCGACGCCTCGGCGTTCACCGACGCTTACCGGCGTTACTGCTGGCCCACCGAGGGCCTGGACGGCGTCCGCCTGGCGCCGTTCCAGTTCCTCGCGGTCCAGGGCCGCAGCCTCGCCGCGCTCCCGCACGACGAGCAACTCGCCCTGCTGGACCGGCTGGTGGAGCACGACACCACCGGCCTGCTCCAGACCACGCGTCGCCTGTACGTCGACACGACCGACCCCGAGTCGGTCCGGGCCGGCGTCGACTGGTGGCTGGACCTGACCGGCGCGGGCGGCGAGGGCATGGTGGTCAAGCCACTCGGAGCGGTCGTCCGCGACGGGGAGGGCCGCCTGGTCCAGCCCGGCGTCAAGGTCCGTGGCCGCGAGTACCTCCGCATCATCTACGGCCCGGAGTACACCCGCCCCGACCAGCTGTCGCGTCTGCGGGGCCGCTTCCTGAACCACAAGCGTTCCCTCGCGATCCGCGAGTACGTCCTCGGCCTGGAGGCCCTGGACCGCCTCGCGGAGGGCGAGCCGCTGTGGCGCGTCCACGAGCCGGTGTTCGGGGTCCTGGCCCTGGAGTCGGAGCCGGTGGACCCGAGGCTGTGAGGTGAGGGGTCTTTCCGCGCGGGGGTGATCCTTTGCGCAGAAAGACCCCCGGGAAACCGGATGAACCGGCTCCCCGAAGGTCAGGATGGAGACATGGCATTCCACGTCGACTCCGAAGCCGGGCGGCTGCGCCGCGTCATCCTGCACCGGCCTGATCTGGAGCTCAAGAGGCTCACGCCCACCAACAAGGACGCCCTTCTCTTCGACGACCTGCTCTGGGTGCGGCGCGCCAGGGCCGAGCACGACGGGTTCGCGGACGTGCTGCGGGACCGGGGCGTCGCCGTGCACCTGTTCGGCGACCTCCTCACCGAGACGCTCGCGATCCCGGCCGCGCGGACCCTCGTACTCGACCGCGTCTTCGACGAGAAGGAGTACGGTCCGCTCGCCACCGACCACCTGAGATCCGCCTTCGAGACGCTGCCCTCCGCCGGACTCGCCGAGCTGCTCGTCGGCGGCATGACCAAGCGGGAGTTCCTGGAGGGGCATCCCGAGCCGACCTCCGTCCGTTTCCACGTCATGGAGCTGGACGACTTCCTGCTCGGCCCGCTGCCCAACCACCTCTTCACGCGGGACACGTCCGCCTGGATCTACGACGGGGTCTCCATCAACGCGATGCGGTGGCCGGCGCGGCAGCGGGAGACCGTGCACTTCGAGGCGATCTACCGGCACCATCCGCTGTTCAGGGACGAGAGGTTCCACGTCTGGTCGGAGGGGCAGGCCGACTATCCGTCGACCATCGAGGGCGGGGACGTCCTCGTCATCGGCAACGGCGCCGTGCTGATCGGGATGAGCGAGCGGACCACCCCGCAGGCCGTCGAGATGCTCGCGCACAAGCTGTTCGCGGCGGGCTCGGCGGAGACGATCGTGGCGCTGGACATGCCGAAGGGGCGCGCGTTCATGCACCTCGACACGGTGATGACGATGGTCGACGGCGACACGTTCACGCAGTACGCGGGGCTCGGCATGCTGCGGTCGTACACGATCGAACCCGGCGTCGGGGACAAGGAACTCAAGGTCACCGACCATCCGCCGGAGCACATGCACCGGGCGATCGCGGCGGCGCTCGGCCTGGACGAGATCCGGGTGCTGACGGCGACGCAGGACGTGCACGCGGCGGAGCGCGAGCAGTGGGACGACGGCTGCAACGTGCTGTGCGTGGAGCCGGGGGTCGTCGTCGCGTACGAGAGGAACGCGACCACAAACACCCACCTGCGTAAACAGGGCATCGAGGTGATCGAGATCCCGGGGAGCGAGCTGGGGCGGGGGCGGGGTGGGCCGCGCTGCATGAGCTGTCCGGTGGAGCGGGACGCCGTATGAGGACGGAGACGCATATCGTCGTACCGCTATCTGTATAGAAATGCTGAGCTTCGTATAGACTTCCACGGGTCAGTCTGTTCACGTACCTCTGGAGCGCCCCCATGGCGACAGCCCCGACCGCCCTCGCCGGCCGCCACTTCCTCAAGGAGCTGGACTTCACCGCCGAGGAGCTGCGCGGTCTGCTCGCGCTGGCCGCCGAGCTGAAGGCCGCGAAGAAGGCCGGGACCGAGACGCGCCGGCTGACCGGCAAGAACATCGCGCTGATCTTCGAGAAGTCCTCGACGCGTACGCGCTGCGCGTTCGAGGTCGCCGCCGCCGATCAGGGCGCCTCGACGACGTACATCGACCCCTCGGGCTCGCACATCGGCAAGAAGGAGTCCACGAAGGACACCGCGCGGGTGCTCGGCCGCTTCTTCGACGCGATCCAGTTCCGCGGCGACGCGCAGGAGACCGTCGAGGAGCTGGCCGAGTACGCGGGCGTCCCCGTCTACAACGGCCTCACGGACGACTGGCACCCCACGCAGATGCTCGCGGACGTCCTCACGATGACCGAGCACAGCGCCAAGGAGCTGACCGGCATCTCCTTCGCCTACCTCGGCGACGCCCGCTTCAACATGGGCAACTCGTACCTGATCACCGGCGCCCTGCTCGGCATGGACGTCCGGATCGTCGCGCCGAAGCAGTACTGGCCGGCGCAGGAGATCGTGGACCGCGCGCAGGCGCTCGCCGCGAGCAGCGGTGCGCGGATCACGCTGACGGAGACCCTCGCGGAGGGCGTCGCCGGCGCCGACTTCGTCGCGACGGACGTATGGGTCTCGATGGGCGAGCCCCAGGAGGTGTGGGCGGAGCGGATCACCGCGCTCGCGCCGTACGCCGTGACCATGGACGTCCTGCGCGCCACCGGCAACCCTGACGTCAAGTTCCTGCACTGCCTGCCCGCCTTCCACGACCTGGGCACGAAGGTCGGGCGGGAGATCCACGAGACGTACGGCCTGGAATCCCTTGAGGTCACCGACGAGGTCTTCGAGTCGGCGCACTCGGTGGTCTTCGACGAGGCGGAGAACCGGATGCACACGATCAAGGCGATCCTGGTGGCGACGCTGTCCTAGGGGGCCGTCGGGAGCACGGCCAGCCTGAACCACACCGCCTTGCCCTTCTCCGTCGGCCGGTGGCCGCAGGAGGAGGACAGGGAGCGGATCAGCAGCAGGCCGCGGCCGTGCTCCTGCCACGGGTCGGGGTCGCCCCCGGACGGCCGGGTCAGCTCGCCCGGCGCGGCCGGGTCCTGGTCGTGGACCTCGACCTGGCAGCCGCTCGGCAGCAGATGGACGACCAGCTCTATCGGCTCGCTGCCCGCCGTGTGCTCGACCGCGTTCGCCACCAGCTCGGCCGTCAGCAGCTCCGCCGTGTCGCTGTCCGCGCCGTGCTCGACCTCGGCCAGCGCCGTACGGACCAGGGCGCGCGCGACGGGTACGGCGGCGGCGGTGTGCGGCAGCGCGATGCGCCAGGAGGCTGAGGCCGGTCGTTCAGGCAAGGCGAGTCCGTTCATGGCGCAGGTTCCCGAGATCCACATCAGGCCGTCCTGCTTTCAACTTTGTGGAATGGTACGGCGGCCCCCGGCCCTGGCGCACCAGGAGAGGCCACCGGCACTTACCCGTCCCAACGGCCCCGCCCGTCACACCGATCCCGCTGTTACCGCCTTGTCGACGACCGGTGACACTGCTATGTCGCCCTCATGACGACAGTCACGTACGGGTGATAGCTTCGAAGGTGTGAGTCCCTTCACCGGATCCACCGCGCGCACGCCCCGTTGGGAACACCTCCGCTACGACGTCACCGGCACCGTCGCCTCCGTCACGCTCGCCCGCCCCGCCAAGCTGAACGCCCTGACCTTCGGCGCCTACGCCGACCTGCGCGATCTCCTCGCCGAGCTGTCCCGCGAGCGGTCCGTACGGGCGCTCGTGCTGCGCGGGGAGGGGCGCGGCTTCTGCTCCGGCGGCGACGTCGACGAGATCATCGGCGCGACGCTGGCCATGGACACCGCCCAGCTCCTCGACTTCAACCGGATGACCGGGCAGGTCGTACGGGCCGTGCGCGAGGCGCCGTTCCCGGTGATCGCCGCCGTGCACGGGGTCGCCGCCGGTGCCGGGGCCGTCCTCGCGCTCGCCGCCGACTTCCGGATCGCCGATCCGACCGTACGCTTCGCGTTCCTGTTCACGAAGGTCGGGCTGTCCGGCGGGGACATGGGCGCGGCCTACCTCCTGCCGCGCGTCGTCGGGCTCGGGCACGCCACGCGGCTGCTGATGCTGGGCGACCCGGTGCGGGCGCCCGAGGCCGAACGCATCGGTCTCGTCAGCCAGTTGACCGAGGAGGGCGGCGCCGACGAGGCCGCCCTCGCGCTCGCCCGCCGTCTCGCCGACGGACCCGCCCTCGCCCACGCCCAGACCAAGGCGCTGCTGACGGCCGAACTGGACATGCCGCTCGCGGCGGCCGTCGAACTCGACGCGAACACCCAGGCGTTGCTCATGAACGGCGCCGACTACCGGGAGTTCCACGCCGCGTTCACCGGCAAGCGCCCGCCGAAGTGGCAAGGACGATGACCGGCCGGATCGCGGTCATCGGCGGCGGACCCGGCGGCCTCTACACGGCGGCGCTCCTCAAACGCCTCGACCCGGCACGGGAGATCACCCTCTGGGAGCGCAACTCACCCGACGACACCTTCGGGTTCGGCGTCGTCCTCTCCGACGAGACGCTCGGCGGCATCGAGCACGCCGACCCGGTCGTGTACGCCGCGCTGGAGCGGGAGTTCGTCCGCTGGGACTCGATCGAGATCACCCACCGAGGGCGGCGCCACGCCTGCGGGGGACACGGGTTCGCGGCCCTCGGCAGGAGACGGCTGCTGTCCGTCCTGCACGACCGCTGCCGAGAACTCGGCGTCGACCTCCGCTTTTGCACCGAGGCCCCGTACCCGGCGTGGCTCTCCGAGACGTACGACCTCGTCGTCGCCGCCGACGGCGTGCACAGCGCGACCCGGGAGACCTTCGCCACCGCGTTCCGGCCCCGGATCACCCCCCACCGCTGCCGGTACATCTGGCTCGGTACCGACATCGCCCTCGACGCGTTCCGCTTCGACATCGCGGAGACCGACGCCGGGGTCGTCCAGCTCCACGGGTACCCGTACGCGCCGGACGCCTCGACCGTCATCGTCGAGATGCGCGAAGAGGTGTGGAAAACAGGGGAGTTCAGCATCGAGAGGTGCGCCGGCCTGTTCCGGGAGACCCTGCGCGGCCGGCCCCTGCGGTCCAACAACTCCGCCTGGACCACCTTCCGTACGGTCGTCAACGACCGCTGGTCCAGCGGCAACGTCGTCCTCCTCGGGGACGCCGCGCACACCGCCCACTTCTCCATCGGCTCCGGCACGAAACTGGCCGTCGAGGACGCCCTCGCGCTCGCCGCGTGCCTGGCCGAACAGCCGGACACACAGGCGGCGTTGGCCGCGTACGAGGCCGAGCGGCGGCCCGTCGTCGCCTCCACGCAGCGCGCCGCGCGGGCCAGCCTGGAGTGGTTCGAGAACCTCCCGCTGTACGTCGGCCAGCCGCCGCGCCGGTTCGCCTTCAACCTCCTCACCCGCAGCCGCCGCGTCACCCACGACAACCTCCGGCTGCGCGACGCCGGCTTCACGGCGTCCGTGGAACGGGAGTTCGGGTGCCCGCCGGGTACGCCGCCCATGTTCACGCCGCTGCGGTTACGGGAGTTGACCCTGCGCAACCGGGTCGTCGTCTCCCCGATGGACATGTACTCCGCGACCGACGGCGTCCCCGGCGACTTCCACCTCGTCCACCTCGGCGCCCGCGCGCTGGGCGGGGCGGGGCTGGTGATGACCGAGATGGTGTGCGTCAGCGCCGAGGGGCGCATCACGCCGGGATGCACGGGCCTGTACGACGACCGGCAGGGGGCCGCCTGGCGCCGGATCACCGACTTCGTCCACGAACAGGCACCCGGTACGGCGATCGGCGTGCAGCTCGGGCACTCGGGGCGCAAGGGGTCGACGAAGCCGATGTGGGAGGGCATCGACGAACCCCTCCCGGCCAGCAACTGGCCCGTGGCCGCCGCCTCCCCGCTGCCCTACCGCCCGGACAGCCAGGTTCCGCGCGAGCTGACCCGATCCCGACTCGCCGCGATCCGGGGCGAGTTCGTGAAGGCCACGACGCGTGCCGCCCACGCCGGCTTCGACCTCCTCGAACTCCACTGCGCCCATGGCTACTTGCTCTCCGGCTTCCTCTCGCCGCTGACCAACCACCGCACCGACGCGTACGGCGGCTCCCTCGCGGGCCGCCTCCGCTTCCCGCTGGAGGTCTTCGACGCGGTACGGGAGGCATGGCCTGACGAACTCCCCCTGACCGTACGGATATCCGCCGCCGACTGGTCCCCGGGCGGCACGACCCCCGAGGAAGCCGTCGGGATCGCCCGCGCCTTCGCCTCCCACGGCGCCGACGCGATCGACGTCTCCACGGGCCAGGTCGTCGCCGACGAACACCCCGACTTCGGCCGCTCCTACCAGACCCCGTACGCGGACCGCATCCGGGGCGAGGTGGGCGTTCCGGTCATCGCCGTCGGCGCGATCTCGTCGTGGGACGACGTCAACTCCCTGATACTGGCGGGCCGTACGGACCTCTGCGCCCTCGGCCGGCCGCACCTGTACGACCCGCACTGGACGCTGCACGCGGCGGCCGAGCAAGGGTACGAGGGGCCGGGAGTGGTGTGGCCGCTGCCGTACCGGGCGGGGAGCAGACGGCCGATGACCGGCCGGACGGACGGTCCTAAACCCCGGTTGCGGCTGGGGGGTTGAGGCCGCCTCGTCCGGTACCGGCCGGGCGGGCCCGAACCCCGGTTGTGGCTGGGGAGTTGAGATGCCTCATCCGGTATCGCCCGGCCCGGATGAACGGCCGGCCGGGCGGGCTCAGACCTCGGTTGCGGCTGGGGGGTGAGGTGAGGCCGCCTCATCCGGTACCGGCGGGGCGGGCCTGAACCCCGGTTGTGGCTGGGGAGTTGAGGCGCCTCACTCGGTGCCGTGTGCCGCCCCCGGCCCGGCCAGTACGAACTCCTCGCCCGCGTCCCGCAGTCGCGTGTGCAGCGCGTGGAAGACGTCCGCCGACCGCACCCCCGGCCAGTTCGCCGGCAACAGCCGCGCGGGCAGCCCTGGATCGGCGTACGGCAGCCGCCGCCAGGTGTCCAGCGCGAGCAGATAGTCCCGGTACGCCTCCTGCGGCGGCGTGTCGGAGCGCTCCCGCCAGGCCCTCAGCACCGGCTCGTGCGCGTCGAGGAACGCCTCGTGCTCCTTCGCGACCGCCGCGAGGTCCCACCACCGCGACACCGCCTCGACCGTCGCCGTGAACCCCAGGTGCTCGCCCCGGAACAGGTCGACGTACGGCCCGAGTCCGAGCCGCTCCAGGGTGCGCCGGGCCTCGTCGTGCAGGCGCGCGGGCGCGATCCACACGCCGGGCGCCGCCGTCCCGAACCCGAGCCCGGCCAGCCGGGACCGCAGGACGTGCCGCTTCTGCCGCTCGGACTCCGGCACGGAGAACACCGCGAGCACCCAGCCCTCGTCGCCGGGTGGCCCGTCCGGGTAGATCCTGCGGTCGCCGTCGTCCATCAACTGCCGGGCCTCAGTCGACAGTTCGTACCCCGCCGCGCCCCGCTCGGTGCGCGCGGGAAGCAGCAGTCCGCGGCGTTTCAGCCGGGAGACGGAGGAGCGCACGGAGGGGGCGTCGACCCCCACCGCGGCGAGCAGCCGGATCAGCTCCGCGACGGGCACGGGGCCCGGCACGAAGCGGCCGTACGCGCCGTAGAGCGTGACGATCAGAGACCGTGGTGCATGCTGGTCGGACACGTTGATCATCTTAGGTCTTCGGCATCAGTGCTGGTCACCTCCGGTGTGCGCAGCCGGAATCGCTGGAGCTTCCCGGTCGCCGTGCGCGGCAGCCCGGCCGGGAAGTGGATCTCGCGCGGGCACTTGTACGGCGCCAACTCCGCCTTCACAAAAGCCCGCAGAGCCTCCATGTCCCGCCGCGCGCCCTCACGCAGTACGGCGTACGCCACGACGATCTGACCGCGCTCCTCGTCGGGCCGGCCCACGACTGCCGCCTCCAGCACGTCCGGATGCCTCAGCAACGCCTCCTCGACCTCCGGGCCCGCGATGTTGTACCCGGCGGACACGATCATGTCGTCGGCGCGGGCGACGTACCTGAAGTACCCGTCCGCTTCCCGGACATAGGTGTCCCCGGTGATGTTCCAGCCGCCCCGCACGTACTCCCGCTGCCGGGGGTCGGCGAGGTACCGGCAGCCGACCGGACCGCGTACGGCGAGCAGGCCCGGCGTGCCGTCGGCGACCGGTCTCCCCTCGCCGTCCTGCACGCGCGCCTCCCAGCCCGGCACGGCAACTCCCGTCGTCCCGGGGCGGATCGCCTCGTCCGCCGCCGAGATGAAGATGTGCAGCAGCTCGGTGGCGCCGATGCCGTTGATGATCCGCAGGCCGGTCCGTTCGTGCCAGGCCCGCCAGGTCGCCGCGGGCAGGTTCTCCCCGGCCGACACGCACCGCCGCAGCGACGACACGTCGTACGCGCCGAGGTCCGCGAGCATCGCGCGGTACGCGGTCGGCGCGGTGAACAGGACGGACACCCTGTGCTCCGGGATCGCCTCCAACAGGGCCTTCGGGCCCGCCTGTTCGAGCAGCAGCGCGCTCGCGCCGACGCGCAGGGGGAAGATGACGAGGCCGCCCAGTCCGAACGTGAACCCGAGCGGCGGGCTGCCTGCGAACACGTCGTCCGGTGTCGGGCGCAGGACGTGCTTCGCGAACGTGTCCGCGATCGCCAGGACGTCGCGGTGGAAGTGGACGCAGCCCTTGGGGCGGCCGGTGGTTCCCGAGGTGAACGCGATCAGCGCGACGTCGTCCGCCGCCGTGTCGACTGCCTGGTACGGGAGTTGGGGCGCGGGTCTGGTGAGGAGGTCGTCCGGGGTGTCTCCGCCGTACGCGGTGATCCTCAGGTTCGGGACCTCGGCTTTGATCAGGTCGTCCAACGAGCGTGCGTCGCACAGGGCGTGGCCGACCTGGGCGATCTCGCACATCGTCGCCAGTTCGTGTGCGCGTTGCTGGGCCAGGACCGTGACCGCGATGGCGCCCGCTTTCAGGACGGCCAGCCAACAGGCCGCCAGCCAGGGGGTGGTGGGGCCGCGTAACAGGACGCGGTTGCCGGGGACGATGTCGAGGTCGTTGGTGAGGATGTGGGCTATGCGGTCCACGTGGGTGCGTAGGTCGCGGTACGACCAGGTCGTGGTCGGGGTGTGGAAGGCGGGGGCGGTGTCCGGGGGGCCGGTGAGCAGGTCCGTGGCGCAGTTCAGGCGGGGTGGGTAGGCGAGGCGGGGTGGGTGGGTGAGGTGGGATGGGTAGGCCGTTGTGCCGAACTCCTTTGTTTCGAAGCGGAGTTCGGGCCAGGTGTCGGGTGGTGGGAGGTGGTCGCGCGCGAAGGTGTCGACGTGGGCCGAGAGCTGCACAGTGGCTCGCCCCCTTGTCGGTTCGGGGTCGTGCGTCGAGCGTAACGTGTTGGTGACGGCGGTCAAGGGAGCGCGATATGGTCGGGGTCGAGGGGGTGTACGCCATGGGGCGTTCCGACTTGCGCACACTGGCCGCGGAAGTCCTCCGTCCGCTCGCGGGGAAGGGGGAGCCCGGCAGGGTCAACCGTCCCCTTGTCGCCGAGCTCGGTCAACGGGGCCTGCTGGAACGGCTGTTCACGTCCGGCGCCGTCGAACTCTGCGAGGTGCGGGAGGCGTTGGCGTACGGCTGCACCGAGGCGGAGACCGCACTCGCGCTTCAGGGGCTGGGGGCGTATCCCGTGCATGGGTACGGGAGTTCGGGGCAGCGGGAGCGGTGGTTGCCGGGGGTGCGGGCGGGGAGGGTGGTTGCGGCGTTCGCGTTGAGCGAGGCGGGGGCGGGGTCGGATGCGGCTGCGTTGGGGTTGCGGGCTGTGCCGGATGAGGGCGGTGGGTGTGGTGCGGGTGTCGGTGGTCGTGGTGGTGCGGGTGTCGGTGGTGGCAGTGGCGCGGGTGTCGGTGGGCGTGGCTGGCGGCTCGTGGGGGAGAAGTGCTGGATCTCCAATGCTCCCGAGGCCGACTTCTACACCGTGTTCGCTCGTACCGGGGAGGCGGGGGCGCGTGGCATCACCGCGTTCCTCGTGCCCGCCGACCGGCCCGGGCTCAGTGGTGAGTCCCTCGACATGCTGTCCCCGCATCCCATCGGGGCGCTCACCTTCGACGGTGTGCCCGTCGGGCCCGAGGACGTCATCGGGGAGACCGGCCGGGGGTTCCGGGTCGCGATGGGGACGCTCAATCGGTTCCGGCCGAGTGTCGGTGCCTTTGCCGTCGGGATGGCGCAGGCCGCACTGGACGCGACCCTCGACTGGACGTCTCGACGGGACGCGTTCGGCGGCAAGTTGAGGGACCTCCAGGCGGTGTCCCACCAAGTCGCCGAGATGGCTGTGCGGGTCGAGGCGGCTCGGTTGATGGTCCGTGCGGCGGCCTCCGCGTACGACGCCGGTGGCGCGGACGTGCCCCGGCGCGTGGCGATGGGGAAGCTGTTCGCGACCGAGGCCGCGCAGTATGTCGTCGACAGGGCGGTGCAGTTGCATGGGGCGCGGGCGTTGCAGCGGGGGCATCTGCTGGAGCACCTGTACCGGGAGGTGCGGGCGCCTCGGATCTACGAGGGGGCGAGCGAGGTGCAACGGGGGATCATCGCAAGGGAGTTGTACAAGGAGTGGGAAGGCCGTACCGCATGACTGTCGAGCGACTGAACCCCGCCGAGTTGTCACCCCCCTCCGGCTTCTCCCACGCCGTCGTCGCCACCGGCACCCGCCTCGTCTTTCTCGCCGGGCAGACCGCTCTCGACGAGGGCGGGAAGGTCGTCGGGGAGACGCTGGCCGAGCAGTTCGAGACGGCGTTGCGGAATCTGCTGGGCGCGCTCACGGCGTCGGGGGGCTGCGCGGCCGACCTCGCGCGGGTGACGGCGTACGTCACGGATGTCGCCGCGTATCGCGCCGCCGCGCCTCAACTGGGCCGGATCTGGCGGGAGTTGGCGGGCCGGGACTATCCGGCGATGGCGGTTGTCGGCATCGTACGGCTGTGGGACGAGGAGGCGCTGATCGAACTGGACGGGTTCGCGGTGCTGGAGTGAACGGCGCTGGGGCGAACGGAGTTGGAGCGAGCGGGGCTTGACTGGACCCTGCCGGGGCGAACGGCGCTGAGGCGAACCGGGTCGGAGCGAACGGCGCTGAGTTCAACCGCGCCGGAGTGAACGAGGCTGGGCTGAACCGCGCGGGAACGAGCCGGGCTGGAGTGAACCGCGCTGTAGCGAGCCGCCTTCGGCATCCTCCGCCCGCCGGTACCCGGCACCCTCCGCCCGCCACCCCCCCCGGCACCTTCCGCTCACCACCCCCCGGCATCCACACCCACCCCCCACCGCTCAAGCCGCAACCAACCGCCCCGCCGGTGCCACGACCCTGCCGTCCGGCAGTAGTTCGCCGGAGTCGTCGAAGATGATCGTGCCGTCGCACAGCAGGTTCCAGCCCTGCTCCGGGTGGGCGGCGACGACGTGTGCGGAACCCTCGGCGGTCCCGGAGACGGTGTGGGAACACATGGCGCACCTCCATACGTGGGGAGCGGCCCGAGCGGACCGTCCCGCATGGATAGACCATGCTCCCGCCGCGAACTCATCGGAACGGCTCCACCGCAAGCGTGACAACACCAGGACAACTCCGGGACGGATCCCCGACGCCGGTCACCGGTCGGTGGAGGCGGGGTCACGGGGGGTGGCGGAGACACCGTCGTACGGCAGGGCGCCGCCGTACACCCCTGTGCCGCCGTACGGTCGTATCCGCGTCGACCGATGGCATGGACTCGCCCCCCAACCCCCACCACCCACCCGGAACCGGGTCACACACCCCGGTATCGCTGGTCGGAAACATCCCGAACCAGGAGGTACCCCATGTCCCTGCGTTCCGCCCTCGGCACGGCCGCCGGTGCCGCGCTGCTCCTGCTGGCCGCTCCCGCCGCGCCGGCCGCTCCCGGCGCCGTGGCCGCCCCGCCCGCGCAAGCCGGCCCGTACGAGACCGTGACCGTCGACCCGGTGGGCCGTATCGCCGCCGACGGCACCGTCACCCTCTCCGGCACGTACCGCTGCCTCGGCAGCGAGGGCCCCGTCTTCGTGAGCAGCTCCGTGAACCAGGACTCCGGCGATGTCCGCCACGGCATCGGCGGCACGGCCGCGCGGTGCGACGGCGCCGAACACACCTGGGAGAACACCGGCAGACCGTCCCCGTCCGCCCTCACGCCCGGCGCCGCGAGAGTCGAGGCGACGCTGATGGAACTCGCCCCCGAGGGCGGCCTCCCCCTCCCGCGCTTCCACGCCCGCGAGACCGGGCCGGTGACGCTCACGGAGGTGTGACCAGGGGCTTTCGCCGGACCGGTTCCCGGTGGCTCAGCGGAACGCGTAGGCGTTCTCCCGCGCCCACTGCCGGTACGTCCGTCCCGGAGCACCGGTGATCTCCGGGACGGACGTACGGACCCTGAGGAGTTCCTCGTTGACGTCCCCGCCGGTCAGGTCGAGGATCGCGTTCGCCGTCTCCGGGTCCATGGACGCCGTCATGCCGTCGTGGGCCTCGGCGCGGGTGAGCTCGGTGAGGGTGATCGCGCGGCCCAGGGTGGCCGCGAGGGCCGCGACCTGTTCGCGGACGGTCACCCGTGCCGGGCCCGTGAGGGCGTACGTCCGGTTGCGGTGGGCCGGGGTCGTCAGGGCCCGGTGCGCGACCGCCGCGATGTCCGCCGGGTGGATCGCGGGGAGGCCCGTGTCGACGTAGGGCGCGCGGACCTCGCCGAGTCCGCGGATCATCGGCGCCCACCAGAGGGTGTTCGACGCGAACTGGGCGGGCCGCAGGACCGTCCACTCCATGCCGCTGTCCCGGAGGGCCTCTTCCACCGCGCGGTTGCGTTTCGCGGCCGGGAGGTGGGGGTGGGTCTCGACGGTGATCGAGGAGACGAGGACGACGTGCTCGACGCCGGCGCGGTGGGCGGGTACGAGGATCTCCTCCTCGGCGCCGGTGCCCTGGAGGAGGAACAGCGAACGGGCCCCTTCCAACGCGGAGTCGAGAGTCTCGGGGCGGGTGAGGTCGCCCTCCACGGCTTCGGGGAAGCCTGCGCGGGCCGCGTCCCGGGTGAGGCCCCTGACCTGCGTGCCGCGCAACTCCTTGAGCAGCGCCCGCCCGATGTTCCCGGTCGCGCCGGTCACGAGGATCATCGTCGTACATCTCCCTGGTCGTCGGTGGAGTGCACGCTAGGAACTCAACTCCGGTTGAGGTCAAGGAGGTTCGCGAGGGCCCCCGGGTAACCGTGAGCGCCCGCCCCCAACTCCCCCTACGATCACCCCCCATGGCCCTCCACGTCACCGAATTCCCCGTCCCCGACCCCGAGTCGGGCCCCTACGGCATCACCCTCGGCCCGGACGGCGCCCTCTGGTTCACGATGGTCCACAGCGGACACATCGGCCGGCTCACACCCGACGGGGACGTCACCACGTACCCCCTCGACACCCCCGGCACCGGCCCGACCGTCATCACGTCGGGCCCGGACGGCGCGCTGTGGTTCACGGAGTTCCGGGGACACCGGGTGGGTCGGATCACCGTGGCCGGCGAGGTGACGTCGTTCCCGCTGCCGACGCCGGACGCGGGCCCCTTCGGCATCGTCTCCGGCGCGGACGGGGCGGTGTGGTGCACGGAGGCCAACGCCGGCCGCGTCGCCCGCATCACCCCCGACGGGACCGTGACCGAGTTCCCGCTCCCCGACGCCGGTGCCTTCCCGTCGGCGATCGCCGCAGGCGGGGACGGCCGCCTCTGGTTCACGCTGAACCAGGCGAACGCGATCGGGGCCATGTCGTACGAGGGTGAGGTGACCGTCCACCCGCTGCCCACGCCGAACGCCGGGCCGGTCGGCATCACGGCCGGAACGGACGGCGCGATGTGGTTCGTGGAGATCGGCGCGGGCCGGATCGGCCGCATCGAACCGACCGGCGACATCAGGGAGTTCCCCCTCCCCGACCCCACCGCACGCCCTCACGCGATCACGGTCGGCCCGGACGACGCGTACTGGTTCACGGAATGGTCGGCCAACGGAATCGGCCGCATCACCCCGACGGGCGAGATCACCTCCTCCCCCCTCCCCACCCCGACCTCAGAACCCCACGGCATCACTCTCGGCCCCGACGGCTCCCTGTGGACGGCCCTGGAAACAGGCACGATCGCCCGCCTCACCCCGACCACGGAAGGACCGTGAACCCCGGCAACTTCATGCCCACCTCGCGGCCTTCGCCCCGTTGCCGCCGCGCCAACACCTCACACCACCGACTCCCGGTGGGGGTCCGTCGGCAACAGCGCATGTTCGTCGAAGAGTCGCTCCAGCGCCTCCGTGCCGTGTGTGCGGCGGTACGCGATCTCCTCGGGGGTGACGGGGAGGGCCCAGAGGATGCGGGTGGGGGCGTGTTCGAGGGCGGGGCCGTGGAGGTAGGGGAGGCTGATGAGGAGGTGGTCGCAGCGGGAGCCGGGGAGCCAGGGCTCGCCGATGGGGAGGGAGTGGCCGACGTCCAGGGGGTGGCCGGTCCGGTGGTAGGCGGCGAGCATCGTCACCAGGTCCACGAAACGTTCGTCCCGGACGTGCCCCACCATGACGAACTCCCGCCGCGGCCCGGCGTGTTCCTCGTCGGAACAGCCGACGGTCACGTAGGACCAGCTGTCCACGCGGGGACCGGGGGACACGGTGAGGACACGGACGTCCGTACCCGTCGCTTCCACCGCGTGCCCGGCGAAGAAGGCCCGGACGTGTGCCTCCACCTCGCTCATGCCGCCCCCCGCCGGGAAAGCCTCGCCGGTCATACCCGCACCACCCGCCCCGTCACGCCGCCCTCGGTCAACTCCACGTACGCCTGGGCCACTTCGGCGACCGGCGTCCCCGGGGTGGCCTCGTCGCCCAGGGCCCGCAGGGTTTCCGTCACCCACCCCGGGCTCACCGCGTTCAGCCGTACCCCGCGCGGGAGTTCGTGCGCCGCGTTGGCGACGAACCCCTCCAGGCCGGAGTTGACGAGGGCGCCGAGGGAGCCGTCGGGGAGGGGCGCCGGGAACGTGCCGGACGTGAGGGTGATCGAGCCTCCGGCGGACAGGTGTGCAGCCGCGCGGCGGGTGAGGGCGATCTGGCCGAGGAGTTTGCCGTGGAGGGCGGTGGCGAAGCCGGCGTCGGGGAAGGCCGGGAGGTCCAGCAGGGGGACCAGGGGCCCGCTCGCCGCGCAGCAGACGACCGCGTCGAGCGGGCCCGCCTCCTCGAAGAGCGGGGACAGGGTCGCCGTATCCGCGAGGTCCACCTTCAACGGCCCGTTCCTCGACGCGCGCAGCACCTCGTGCCCAGCCTCCAGCGCCTCCGACACCGCCCGCCCGATCGTCCCCGTCGCCCCGATCACCAGTACACGCATGCCGCCGAGAATGTCAGAGCCCGGGAAAACGGGGTACCCGATCGAGGCACCGTGACAGCCGTAACGGCATTTCAGGCATAAGCCGATAAAGGCAGATCGGAGCGGCTCGTTCACCCGAACGGGCCACCCGGCAAGCGCCATCTCATATCTGAGATAACCTCGGCCCCATGGCAGACGATTACCTCGTACGCATCGGCAAGCTCATCCGCGACGCCCGCCAACACCGTGGCTGGACACAGAGCCAACTGGCGGAAGCGCTGGGGACGAGCCAGAGCGCCGTCAACCGGATCGAGCGGGGCAACCAGAACATCAGCCTTGAGATGATCGCCCGCATCGGTGAGGCCCTCGACAGCGAGATCGTGTCGCTGGGATACGCGGGTCCGATGCACCTGAGGGTCGTCGGCGGACGCCGCCTCTCCGGCGCGATCGACGTGAAGACGAGCAAGAACGCGTGCGTGGCCCTGCTGTGCGCCTCGCTGCTGAACCGGGGCCGTACGGTCCTGCGCCGGGTCGCCCGTATCGAGGAGGTGTACCGCCTCCTGGAGGTCCTCCAGTCGATCGGCGTCCGCGCCCGCTGGATCAACGACGGCGTGGACCTCGAACTGGTCCCCCCGGCCGAACTGGACCTCGCGGCGATCGACGCGGAAGCGGCCGTCCGCACCCGCTCGATCATCATGTTCCTCGGCCCGCTGCTGCACGAGGTGCACCGCTTCAAGCTCCCGTACGCCGGCGGCTGCGACCTCGGCACGCGCACGATCGAACCGCACATGATCGCCCTGCGCCGCTTCGGCCTGGACATCGCGGCGACGGAGGGCCAGTACCACGCGGTCGTCGACCCGACAGTCCGCCCGGACCGCCCGATCGTGCTGACCGAGCGCGGCGACACGGTCACCGAGAACGCGCTCCTCGCCGCCGCGCGCCACGGCGGGGTCACCGTCATCCGCAACGCCTCGTCCAACTACATGGTCCAGGACCTGTGCTTCTTCCTGGAGGCGCTCGGCGTCAAGGTCGAGGGGATCGGTACGACGACCCTGACCGTGCACGGCGTACGGGACATCGACGTCGACGTCGACTACTCCCCCTCCGAGGACCCGGTCGAGGCGATGAGCCTGCTCGCCGCGGCCGTCGTCACCGAGTCCGAACTCACCGTGCGCCGGGTGCCGATCGAGTTCCTGGAGATCGAGCTGGCGGTCCTGGAGGAGATGGGCCTCGACCACGACCGCACACCCGAGTACGTCGCCGACAACGGCCGTACCCGCCTGGTCGACCTGACGGTCCGCCCCTCCAAACTGGAGGCACCGATCGACAAGATCCACCCGATGCCGTTCCCCGGCCTCAACATCGACAACGTCCCCTTCTTCGCGGCGATCGCGGCCGTCGCGCAGGGCAAGACCCTGATCCACGACTGGGTCTACGACAACCGCGCGATCTACCTGACGGACCTCAACCGCCTCGGCGGCCGTCTCCAACTCCTCGACCCGCACCGGGTGTTGGTGGAGGGCCCGACCCGCTGGCGCGCCGCCGAGATGATGTGCCCGCCCGCCCTGCGGCCGGCGGTCGTCGTCCTGCTGGCGATGATGGCGGCCGACGGGACGTCCGTCCTGCGGAACGTGTACGTCATCAACCGGGGGTACGAGGACCTCGCGGAGCGCCTGAACTCGATCGGCGCGCAGATCGAGATCTTCCGGGACATCTGAGGGACCCGAGGGTGACTGCCGCCGCCGCGAACCCCGCGGCGGCGGCAGTCGTGCGTTCACGCGAGCGCGGCGACCAGCGAAGCGAACGCCGCGACGATGACGCCGACCCGGACGTAGTGCCACCGCCCCCAGCGATCGAGCTGCTGCTTCCAGTCCGCGGGCCGGTTCTCGGGGGTCCAGGTCCTGTTCCGGTTGTTGATCGGGACGAGCAGCAGGACCGACATGACGACGCTGAGCAGCAGCAGCGCACCGGCGGCGGCGACGAGGCCGGCGCCGGCCTCGTCCCACCCGGCTCCGGCCCAGACGGCGACGAGGACGAGCGAGCCGACGTACCAGAACGGCATCACGGCGCCGAGCATCCGGCCCCCGTGGGCGTGGCCGAGCTGGGCGCTGTCCTCGGGCAGCGCGTCGAGGATCCGGTTCATGACGAAGGCGACGGAGAACTCCACGCCGACCATGACGCCGACGACCACGGTGGTGACGATCTCAAGTGCGTCGAGCATGACGCCCCTCTCGGAATCTAGTGCCGCTAGCTGATGGGTCAACGCTAGACCTGCTGCCGCTCGATTGTCTAGCGGTGCTAGGATCGCGGTATGTCGGTACAGGAACGCAAGCAGCGGGAGCGGGCGGACCGCGAACGCCTCATCGTGGCTACGGCCCGCGAACTCGCCGAGCGGCAGGGCTGGGACGCGGTCACCACCCGCCGCCTCGCCGAGCGCATCGAGTACAGCCAGCCCGTCCTCTACAGCCACTTCCGCGGCAAACGCGAGATCATCGGCGCCGTGGCGCTCCAGGGCGCCACGGAGATGGCGGCGGCGATCCGCGCCGCGACGGCCGCGGCGGACGGCCCGCGCGCCCGCGTACGCGCCCTGGCCCGCGCCTACCTCGACTTCGCCGAGCGGAACCCGGCGGTGTACGACGCGATCTTCCAGCTGGACGGCGGCCTGCCGTACGCGCGCGACGACACCCCGGAACCCCTCAGGGACGCCTTCGCCGCACTCCTGGAATGCCTGGGCGAGGTGGCGGGGAACGGCGTCGCCGAGGGCCTGTTCACGGAGACGTTCTGGGCGGCCCTGCACGGAGTGGCGACCCTGACCCGCTCGGGCCGGCTGCCCCCGGAGCACACCGGGGCGCGACTGGACCTCCTAGTGGACCGGCTCGCCCTGACATGACGGCGGTCACTGCCCCCGGGCATGACCAACCAGCCCCCATGTACTAGAGTTATCTCGACATCGAGATATCTGCCGAGGCGTACCGTAGCCGCCCCCTCTAGTAAGGGTTACCTAACTTAGCCCTACCTTAGCGGATCGGCCAAGTAGGCGTGGCGGCAGGATGCGGTGGTACGCGCACATCAATGAAGGAGACTGTCGTGTCGGCGAACAGCTTCGACGCCCGCGCCACGCTCAGCGTGGGCGACGAGTCGTACGAGATCTTCCGGCTGGACAAGGTGGAAGGCTCGGCTCGCCTTCCGTACAGCCTGAAGGTCCTGCTGGAGAACCTGCTCCGCACGGAGGACGGCGCGAACATCACCGCCGACCACATCCGCGCGCTCGGCGGATGGGACTCGCAGGCCCAGCCCAGCCAGGAGATCCAGTTCACCCCGGCCCGGGTGATCATGCAGGACTTCACCGGCGTCCCCTGCGTCGTCGACCTCGCCACCATGCGTGAGGCCGTCGAGGCGCTCGGCGGCGACCCGGCGAAGATCAACCCGCTCTCCCCGGCCGAGATGGTCATCGACCACTCCGTCATCGCCGACAAGTTCGGCACCAGCGACGCGTTCAAGCAGAACGTGGACCTGGAGTACGGCCGCAACAAGGAGCGCTACCAGTTCCTGCGCTGGGGCCAGACCGCGTTCGACGACTTCAAGGTCGTCCCGCCGGGCACCGGCATCGTCCACCAGGTCAACATCGAGCACCTCGCGCGTACGGTCATGGTCCGTAACGGCCAGGCGTACCCCGACACCCTCGTCGGCACCGACTCGCACACCACGATGGTCAACGGCCTCGGCGTGCTCGGCTGGGGCGTCGGCGGCATCGAGGCCGAGGCCGCGATGCTCGGCCAGCCGGTCTCGATGCTCATCCCGCGCGTCGTCGGCTTCAAGCTGACCGGCGAGCTGCCGGCCGGTACGACCGCCACGGACCTCGTGCTCACGATCACCGAGATGCTCCGCAAGCACGGCGTCGTCGGCAAGTTCGTCGAGTTCTACGGCGAGGGCGTCGCCGCCACCTCGCTCGCGAACCGCGCCACCATCGGCAACATGTCGCCGGAGTTCGGCTCCACCGCCGCGATCTTCCCGATCGACGCCGAGACGATCAACTACCTGCGCCTGACCGGCCGTTCGGCCCAGCAGCTCGCGCTCGTCGAGGCGTACGCCAAGGAGCAGGGTCTCTGGCTGGACCCGCAGGCCGAGCCCGACTTCTCCGAGAAGCTGGAGCTGGACCTCTCGACGGTCGTCCCGTCGATCGCCGGCCCGAAGCGCCCGCAGGACCGCATCGTCCTCGCGAACGCCGCCCAGCAGTTCGCGCTCGACGTCCGCAACTACGTCGACACGGCCGACGAGGCGGGCAAGGAGTCCTTCCCGGCCTCCGACTCCCCGGCCGCCGCCAACGGCGTCCCGTCGAACCCGGTCACCGTGACCGCCGCCGACGGCTCGACGTACGAGCTGGACCACGGCGCCGTCACCGTCGCCGCGATCACCTCCTGCACCAACACCTCCAACCCGTACGTCATGGTCGCCGCCGCGCTCGTCGCGAAGAAGGCCGTGGAGAAGGGCCTGACCCGCAAGCCGTGGGTCAAGACCACCCTCGCGCCGGGTTCGAAGGTCGTCACCGACTACTTCGACAAGGCGGGCCTGACCCCCTACCTCGACAAGGTCGGCTTCAACCTCGTCGGTTACGGCTGCACCACCTGCATCGGCAACTCCGGCCCGCTGCCGGAGGAGGTCTCCAAGGCCGTCAACGACCATGACCTCGCGGTGACTTCGGTCCTCTCCGGCAACCGGAACTTCGAGGGCCGCATCAACCCCGACGTCAAGATGAACTACCTCGCCTCCCCGCCGCTGGTCGTCGCGTACGCCATCGCCGGTTCGATGAAGGTGGACATCACCAAGGACGTCCTCGGCACCGACCAGGACGGCAAGCCGGTCTACCTGGCCGACATCTGGCCGTCCGAGGCCGAGGTCAACGACGTCGTCGCCAACGCGATCGGCGAGGACATGTTCAACAAGTCCTACGCCGACGTCTTCGCGGGCGACGCCCAGTGGCAGGCGCTGTCGATCCCGACCGGCAACACCTTCGAGTGGGACGCGGAGTCGACGTACGTCCGCAAGCCCCCGTACTTCGAGGGCATGACGATGGAGACCACGCCGGTCGCCGACATCACCGGCGCCCGTGTCCTCGCCAAGCTGGGCGACTCGGTCACCACCGACCACATCTCCCCGGCCGGCGCCATCAAGGCCGACACCCCGGCCGGCAAGTACCTCACCGAGCACAATGTCGAGCGCCGTGACTTCAACTCCTACGGCTCCCGCCGAGGCAACCACGAGGTCATGATCCGCGGCACGTTCGCCAACATCCGCCTGCGCAACCAGATCGCGCCGGGCACCGAGGGCGGCTACACCCGCGACTTCACGCAGGCGGACGGCCCGGTGTCGTTCATCTACGACGCCTCGCAGAACTACCAGGCCGCCGGCACCCCGCTGGTCATCCTGGGCGGCAAGGAGTACGGCTCCGGCTCGTCCCGCGACTGGGCCGCCAAGGGCACCGCGCTCCTCGGCGTCAAGGCCGTCATCACCGAGTCGTACGAGCGCATCCACCGCTCGAACCTCATCGGCATGGGCGTCCTCCCGCTCCAGTTCCCGGCCGGCCAGAACGCCGAGTCCCTCGGCCTCACCGGCGAGGAGACCTTCTCCATCACCGGCGTCACCGAGCTGAACAACGGCACGACCCCGAGCACGGTCAAGGTCACGACCGACACGGGCGTGGAGTTCGACGCGGTCGTCCGCATCGACACCCCCGGCGAGGCGGACTACTACCGCAACGGCGGCATCATGCAGTACGTGCTGCGCAGCCTGATCCGCAAGTAGGGCTTGCCGCAAGGCAGTTGGGCTCTTTGCGCGGGCCTTGAGGGCCGTGTCCCCGTATGTCGGGGGTGCGGCCCTTCCGCCGTATCCGCCCCGTTACATCGCCCCGCCTCAGGCTGGACACAGGGTTCCCCCAGCCGGCCGGGACAGGATCAGGACATGATCCGTACCCGCCTGCTCCTCTTCGTCGGTGCGCTGCTGGCGGTCGTCTGTACGGCGATGGCGTCGGCGACCGTTCTCGCCCAACGCGCCCATCTGCTCGGGGAGTTGGACGACCGCGTCACCGCCGCCGCCGGACAGGGGGCGACCGGCGGTCCGGTGGGACTGCTCGCCGCCCGCACCGACGCCACCGGCCGCGTCCTGGCCGCGCACGTCATCGGACACGGCAACCTCACCCCCGTACAACGCGAAGCACTCACCGGCATCACTCCCGACGGCGGCAAGCACACGCGTACGGTCCCCGGCCTCGGCGACTACCGCCTCACGGCCCCCGGCGGCAACGTCCTCACCGGCCTCCCCATGGCCGGCGTCCAGCACGCGATCCACGGCCTCCTCCTCATCGAGACGACGATCGCGGCGGTCGGCCTGACGGTGGCGGCGTGCGGCTGCGCGATGGTGATACGACGTCAACTCCGGCCCCTCGAAAGGCTTGTGACGACAGCGACGGCCGTGTCCCGTACGCCGCTCACCGAACTGACCAGACTCCCCGCCGACTTGAGCACCGAGGCGGGCCAACTCGCCACGGCTCTCAACCGGATGATCGACCACGTCGAAACATCCCGCACGGCAACCCGCCACACCGAGGAACGCATGCGGCGCTTCCTCACGGACGCGAGCCACGAACTCCGCACGCCGCTCGCCTCGATCTCCGGATACGCGGAACTGATGAACCGCGACGCCGGTGTCATGCCGGCCGAGCTGGCGTGGAGCAGGGTGAGCGCGGAGTCGGCGCGGCTGACGGGGGTGGTGGAGAACCTGCTTCTGCTGGCGCGGCTGGACGAGGGGGGTCCGCTGGAGAGGGGGGAGGTCGATGTGGCGGGGGTGGTCACGGAGGCGGTGTGGAGGGCGCGGACACGGGGGGAGGGGTACGCGTGGGAGCTTGAACTCGGGGTGGGGGAGGGGGCGTTGGTGGTCGGGGACGAGGCGAGGCTGCACCAGGTGGTGACTCAGCTCCTGACCAACGCGCGGACGCACACGCCGCCGGGGACGGCGGTGACGGTGAGCGTGGAGTCGACGGGGAGCGTGTGCGCGATCCGGGTCCGCGACACGGGCCCGGGAATCCCCCCGGACCTTCTGCCGACGGTCTTCGACCGCTTCACGCGAGCGGACACGTCGAGGGTACGTACGCAGGGGGCGCTGACGGGGTCGGGACTGGGCCTGGCGGTGGCCGCGGCGATCATCAAGGCGTATGGCGGGACGATCGAGGTCCACAGCAGGCCGGGCCGAACGGAGTTCATGGTCGAACTGCCGTTGGTGAGAGAAACAGCTGTGAGAGCGGCGGCGCGGCAACGTACCTGAGGGGCGCGGGGCTGTATCGATGTGCGGCTACCGCCGCGTGGGCGCGACAAGCCACGACGCACCCGCAGCCGCCAAACTGCTCTCGCCCCCGTTTACATCGGCGCCCCGTAGCGCTACCTTCCGCACAGATGGGGTGGGAGCGCTCCCACCCGTGGACCGGAACCCACCAGGGCCGCCCCCACCCCATACCCGCACAGCCGTAGAGAAAGGACGGCTCCCCCTCATGTCCCCCACCTCGGAACATGGCATGATCACGACAAACTTATCGAGGTACCTCCGCACCCGCCCCCTCCTCCTCGTCCTCTTCTCGCTCCTCGCCGTCATCCCCGCCCTCGGCCTGATCGTCTCGACCGGCGGCAAGGCGGAAGCGCACGGCACCCCGATGAAACCCGGCAGCCGGACGTTCCTGTGCTGGCAGGACGGCCTGACGGACACGGGTGAGATCAAGCCCGTCAACCCGGCGTGCAAGAACGCCCAACAGGTCAGCGGCACGACGCCGTTCTACAACTGGTTCTCGGTCCTGCGCTCGGACGGCGCCGGCAGAACCCGCGGCTTCGTGCCGGACGGCCAACTCTGTAGCGGCGGCAACACGAACTTCACCGGCTTCAACGCACCCCGCAACGACTGGCCGCTCACCCACCTGACGTCCGGCGCGACGATGGACTTCTCGTACAACGCCTGGGCCGCGCACCCGGGTTGGTTCTACGTGTACGTCACGAAGGACGGCTTCGACCCCACGAAGACCCTCACGTGGGACGACATGGAGTCGACGCCGTTCCTGAGCGTCGACCACCCGCCGCTGCACGGCTCCCCGGGGACCGTCGAGGCCAACTACTCCTGGACCGGGCAGCTTCCGGCGAACAAGTCCGGCCGCCACATCATCTACGTGGTCTGGCAGCGTTCGGACAGCGCGGAGACCTTCTACTCCTGCTCCGACGTCGTCTTCGACGGCGGTCACGGCGAGGTGACCGGCATCCACGAGCCGGGCAACCCGAACGAGCCCGTACCCGGCACCTGCACCGCCACCCGCCGTACGACGGGCAGTTGGAGCGGCGGCTACCAGTCCGAGGTCACCGTCACCAACTCCGGCGACGTCCCGATGCTCGGCTGGATGGTCAACTGGACGCTCGCCGCGGGGCAGAGGGTGGACAGCCTCTGGAACGGTGCGGCCACCTACAGCGGGCAGGACGTGATGGTCCACAACGCCGGCTGGAACGGGTCGCTCAGTCCGGGGCAGAGTTCGACCTTCGGGTACGTCGTCACCGGGGCCGGTGGGGACAGTACGACCAGCCTGCCCTGTCGGGTCGGCTGATCAACCGCAGGGAAGACGGGCCGCTCTGAGCGGACCCGGTGGCATCGAGCCGTGTGCCACCGGGTCCGCGAGCCGGACGGCCCCAGGGGGGGGAGAGGCCGTCCGGGGTGGTCCCCCGGCGTCCGGACGACGACACGGAGCTGGGGGAGCACGGGCGACAACGCTGTTGGCGGATAACGTTGTCGGAAGGTCTGTACTTGTACTGTACAGCCTCAACTGCCGGTCCAGTCAAATGAGTTGACGTGTGAGAGGGGCCGGGTGGCGGTGTGCCGCCCGGCCCCGGACAGCACTATTCGGCCGTCTGTGTCCGACGCCGTACGACGAAGTAGGCGATGGCCAGTACACCGGCGATGCCGATGCCGATGATCGCCCAAGTCGCTCCGGATGTACCGCTGTTGTCGTCCTTCTCGGCGGCTACCGGGGAGGCGGAGGGGGCCGGCATGGATGCCGGGGTGGTCGCGGGGGTGCTCGGTGTGGGCGTGCTCTGGACCGGTGCCGCCGCCTTCAACTTCAGTACCGGTGCCGGGTTTCCGCTGTGGGAGTGGTCCTCCTCTTCCTTCTTGCCGGGTTCCTCCAGCTCGATCCAGCGGTCGGTCTTGCCGTCGCTGTACGTCTGGAGCGTCTTGAAGACGAGCTGCTCCGCGTCCGGCAACTGCTTGACGGTGACCGACACTTCGACGTCCTCACCGGTCGGCATCGGGGCGCCCTTCACGGTGAAGCCGTCCGAAGTCGGTGCCAGGGTCCAGGTCTTGGGGCCGCTCGCGTAGGCCACGTCGGCGGGGGCGATGCCCTTCGGGAGGACGACCCGGACTTCCTCGATCCCGGCCGTCGCCGACTCGGACTCGGCGGACCAGGTCAACTCCACGTTCCGGGCGAGGGCTTGGGGGTTGTCGGCCTTGACTTCCACGTGGGCGGCGGCGGATTGGGCGGTGAGGAGGACGAGGGTGGTGGCGGCTAGCGCGGTGAGGGTCTTCTTGAACATGGCTGGCTCCAGGCAGAGGTGCAGCGCGGATCGGCTCCATGGCCGTCCGTGAGAGGTCAGTTGGCGTGACTCAACTGGTCTGCTGGAGGGCCTCTGCGCACTACGACATGCGCGAGGACCACGCCACCGGCGCATCGAGGCAGGGTGACCACACGAGGGGAAGAGATTCGTGCACCGGGGGCGGCGGGGGTGAATCCCGCCCATGTTCTGAGTACGGCGGTGCGGTCCCGTAGACCTTGGGCGAGCCGCCAGAACACCCGATCCGCACGTTGGAGCAGCAGGGCGACGAGCAGCGCGGCGATGCCATGCGCAAGGGTCATGCCCCAAGAGCCGTGACTCGCGCCCTCGGAGGCGTGGTGAACGTGCGCGACAGGCTGGTGTCCGGCGGCGAGCCACTGGTGGAGTCCGCCCTGGGCAAGGGCACAGGCGAGGGCGACCACAGGGAGTGAGCGTGGCCGTCGCGCCCCGATCAGCCCCAGGACGAACAGCACGCCCGCACCCACCAACACGCGCTGCCAGTGGGGAGGTTCCTCGGCGACGAGGTGGTGAGCGGTGGCCCCCAGGGTGGCGCCGATCGCGGCGAACACACCGGCACGAGCCACAGGTACCGGCGCGTCGGCGCCGTACCTCAGGGGCGCGGCGAGCCACGACGAAGCCGCGCTCGCCCCGCAACCCCAGCCCGTTCCGCTCATGGTCCGCCCATCATGAAGCACCAGCTCCCCGGACGGATACGCATCACCTGCCCGACCTGCTCAATCCACGCCCTCGAACACCCCCGCCAACCACTCCAACTGCAACGCGACATGCACCGCGTCCCCGCCCTCGTGCCCGTTGTACGCATACGTGTGAATCTCCCGCCGAGGCTCCGAACCCCCCACCTCCCCATACCGGTTGAACGCGGCGAACGCCCCGCTCGGCGGGCACACCCGATCCCGCAGCCCCACCCCGAAGTGCGCATGAGCCCGGGCCCGCCGAGCGAACGACACCCCCTCCACATAGGCCAACGTCCGGTACGCGGCCTCCTCGACTCCCCGATGCACAGCCAGATACGCGGCGATCTCCCCGTACGGCCCCGCATCCGTCAGTTCCAACGCCCGCCGGACCCCGCACAGCAACGGCGCGGTCACCAACGCGGCGACAAGATCGGGCACCAGCCCGGCAACGGCCAACGCCAGCCCCCCGCCCTGGCTGTTCCCGACGACGGCGACCCGGGACGCGTCGACACCCGGCAGCGTACGCACGGCCTCGACGGCCCGCACGGCATCGGTGATGAGCCGCCGGTAGTGGTACTGGTACGGATCGAGCAGCCCTCGTACGACAACTCCGGGCCCCCCGGCGGTGGCCAGCCCGAGGTCGAGGGTCCCGCCCCCACCGCTCCCGTAACTGTCCCCCTGAGCCCGGTTGTCCATCAGCAAGTGCGCGTACCCGGCGTTGACCCAGGTGAGCCGCTCATGGGACAGCCCCCGCCCCCGCCCGTACCCGGCGTACTCGACGACGGTCGGCAACGCGTCCGGCGTGCCCGCGGGCCGGCTGTACCAGGCCCGCACGGGATGCCCCCCGAACCCGGGGAACGTGACGTCCCAAGTCTCCGTCAGCTTCAGCCCGTTGCCGACCGGCTCGGTCCGCACGCGCAACGGCACCTCGGCGGCGGCCTTGAGCGTCTCGTGCCAGAACGAGTCGAAGTCGGCGGGCTCGTCCAGCGGTGGCCGGAACGCCTCCAGCTCAATCAGCGGCAGATCGAACGCGCCCACGGCGACACCTCGCAGGATTCGGTAACGGAATGGAAACTTGCGGAGCTGGGAAGGGTCGGACCTCCCTGTTCTACCCCCTCGGTGACGCTTCCAACGCACCATGGCCTCCTGAGGAATCTCCTGCATGACCCATTGACAGCGGTTTCTACGTGCCCATAAGTTGCCGCGAAGTTACCGGTAAGAGCTCGAAAGTTTCGGTTCCGCGCCCCGCTCCGGGAGGCCCGAGCATGAGCACCCCCACCACATCGGCGCCCCCGCCGGGCACCCAGGACCCGCCACCCCCGAAGTCCCCGGGTGGCACGAAGTACCCGTCCGCGCGCCGCGGTTGGCGTCGGGCGCTGCGGCGCGACTGGCAGTTGTACTCGCTGGTGATCCTGCCGCTGCTGTTCTTCCTGGTCTTCCGCTATCTGCCGATGATCGGCAACGTCATCGCCTTCCGCCGGTTCGAGCCGGGCGGTTCGATCCTGGGCGAGCAGTGGGTGGGGCTGCGCTATGTGCGCATGTTCCTCAGCGACCCCACCTTCTGGCAGGTCTTCCGCAACACCCTGTGGCTGGGCCTGCTGACCCTCGTCTTCTGCTTCCCGATCCCGATCGTGCTGGCGCTGCTCCTCAACGAGGTGCGCCGCACCGCGCTGAAACGCTTTGTGCAATCGGTTTCCTATCTGCCGCACTTCCTGTCGGTCGTGATCGTCGCCGGGATCACGATGCAGATGCTCGCGACGGACGGGCCGGTCAACCACGTCCTCGGCTGGCTCGGCCACGATCCGATCCGGTTCATCCAGGAACCCGAGTGGTTTAGGACGGTGTACGTCGGCTCCGAGATCTGGCAGACCGCCGGGTGGGGCACGATCCTCTACCTCGCCGCGCTGACCACGATCGACGACGACCTGTACGAGGCCGCCCGCATCGACGGCGCCAACCGCTGGCGGCAGATCTGGCACGTCACCCTGCCCGGGATCCGGCCCACCATGATCACGCTGCTGATCCTCAACATCGGCACGTTCATGGCCGTCGGCTTCGAGAAGATCCTGCTGCTCTACAACCCGCTGACCTATCCGACCGCCGACGTCGTCTCGACCTACCTGTACCGGGCCGGTGTCGAGTCCAACAGCTTCAGCTACGCGGCGGCCATCGGCCTGTTCGAGGCGGTCATCGGGCTCGTCCTCATCACCTCCGCGAACCAGCTCTCGCGCCGCACAGTGGGGACCAGCCTGTGGTGAGCAAGGTCAAGGTACGCACCTCGGTCGACCAGCCGACGCGCGGCTACCGCGTCTTCCAGGGCGTCAACGGCGTCGTCCTCACCGGCGTCGTCGTCCTGACGCTGTACCCGTTCCTCAACATCGTCGCCCGCTCCTTCAGCGGCGAGCGCGCCATCCGCTCGGGTGAAGTCACCCTGTGGCCCAAGGAGTTCGACCTCACGACGTACCGCATCGTCATCAACGACTCGACGTTCTGGCGCAGTTACGGCAACACCGTGCTCTACACCGTCACCGCCACCGCCGTCGCCATGGTTCTGACGACCTGTTACGCCTACGTCCTGTCCAAGAAGAACCTCAAGGGGCGCGGACTCCTCGTCGGCGTCGCCGTGTTCACGATGTTCTTCTCCGGCGGCCTCATCCCGAACTACGTCCTCATCACCAGCCTCGGCCTCAAGAACTCGGTGTGGGCCATCGCCCTGCCCAACGCCATCAGCGTGTTCAACCTGCTGGTGATGAAGGCGTTCTTCGAGTCCCTGCCGAGCGAGCTGGAGGAGGCCGCCCAGATCGACGGGCTCAGTACGTACGGCATCCTGCTGCGCGTCGTGCTGCCGCTGTCCAAGGCCGTCGTCGCGACGATGATCCTGTTCTACTCGGTGTCCTTCTGGAACTCCTGGTTCCAGGCGTTCCTGTACATGGACCGGACCGACCTCATGCCGGTCACCGTCTATCTGCGCAACATCATCGCGGGCGCCACCGGAGCCTCCAACGCCGGTGCCACCACGGAGCAGGGCACACAGGTCGCGGCCTCCATCCAGGCCGTGACGATCGTGCTCACCTCGCTGCCGATCCTGTGCGTGTACCCGTTCGTCCAGCGCTACTTCGTCTCGGGCGTGATGCTCGGCGCGGTCAAGGGCTGACCGCCCCCCACCTCCCAAGGAGTCTCCGGTGCAGAAGAACTCCCGCCCCAACACAGGCCAGTTGTCACGCCGTCAGATCCTGGCCGCCGCCGGGTTCGTCGGCCTCGCCACCCTCACCGGCTGCGGCAGCGGCGACGACGGCGGCGACTCCAAGGACCTCTCGAAGAAGCGGAACGGCGCGATGGAGGACTTCCGCGTCGGCCAGCAGTTCAAGGCGACGAAACCGCTCTCCTTCGACGTCCTGCACAACGACAACCCGGCCTACCCGATGAAGACGAGCTGGCTGTTCTGGAAGGAGGTGACCCGGCGCACCGGCGTCACCCTCAAGCCGGTCTCGGTGCCGCTCAGCGACTACGAGAAGAAGCGCAGCCTCCTCATCGGCGCGGGCGACGCGCCCTTCCTCATCCCCAAGACCTACCACCCGTCCGAGGCCGCCTTCGTCTCCTCCGGCGCGATCCTCCCCGTCAGCGAGTACGTCCATCTCATGCCCAACTTCCAGGACAAGGTGAAGAGATGGAAGCTGGAACCGGAGATCGACGCGATCCGCCAGTCCGACGGCAACTACTACCTGCTGCCCGGCCTCCACGAGAAGCTCAAGTCCGGCTACTCGATGGCGTTCCGTACGGACGTCCTCCAGAAGCACGGCCTCGCCCTCCCCACCACCTGGGACGAGGTCTACAACGTCTTCAAGGCCCTCAAGACCGAATACCCCGACCGCTACCCCTTCTCCGACCGCTGGAACGTCAACACCCCTTTCCCGCCAGGGGCGTTCTTCGGCTACCTCGGCCAGGCGTACGGCATCCCGGCCGGCTGGTCCTACGACAACCTCAGCTGGGACGCCGGCAAGAAGGAGTTCGTCTTCACCGGCGCCCGTGACGAGTTCCGCCAGCTGGTCGAGTTCGTCGCGAAGCTGGTCTCCGAGAAGCTCATGGACCCCGAGAGCTTCACCCAGACCGACGACAACGCACAGCAGAAACTCCTCGCCGAGAAGTCCTTCGCGATCAGCGCCAACCCGCAGGTCCTGGTCCAGGAGTACCGCTACAACCTGACCAAGCAGGTCAAGGGCGCCACCATCGAGATGGTCCCGGTGCCGCTGGGCCCCGCCGGACCCGTCGTGCTCGGCGGCGGCCGTCTGGAGAACGGCCTCATGATCTCCAGCAAGGCCCTCAAGAGCGACGACTTCGTGGCCATGATGCAGTTCGTCGACTGGCTCTGGTACTCCGACGAGGGCCAGCGCTTCTCCAAGTGGGGCGTCCAGGGCACGACGTACACCTACAGCGGCGGCCAGTACAGACTGGAGCCCGGCCTCTCCCTGATGGGCCAGAACCCGAACGCCCCGAAGGACCTCCAGAAGGACTTCGGCTTCTTCAACGGCGTGTTCACGTACGGCGGCAGCTGGGCGCTGGTCTCCTCCAACTTCAGCCCCGACGAGAAGAAGTTCCAGGACGCGATGGCCCAGCGCAAGGAACTGCCCATCGCCCCCGCCCACCCCCTCGAATCCTTCGAGCAGGAACAGGCCACCCTCTGGGACACCCCCCTCAAGGACCATGTCGGCCAGAACGCTCTCCAGTTCGCCCTCGGCAAGCGGCCCCTGTCCGAATGGGACTCCTACGTCTCGGAGTTGAAGTCCAAGAACATGGACCAGCTCGTCGCCCTCCACAACAAGGCGTACCAGCGCTACCAGAAGGAGCACGGGTGATCCGCGTCCCCGCCGAGACCGTCGGCCCCCTCCCCGCCGCCTGGCGCCACTGCGTCGGCACCGGCCGGACCGAACTCGCCCTGCGCCGCGACTACTTCGACTCCCTGAAGCTGGTCCAGCGCGAGATCGGCTTCCAGCACATCCGGGGCCACGGCCTGTTCGGCGACAGCATGGGCGTCGTCCGCCCCTACGAACACCAGGGCACCCGGCGCCTGCACCACAGCTTCACGTACGTCGACCAGGTCATCGACGCCTACCTGGAGCTGGGCATCCGCCCCTTCCTCGAACTCGGCTTCATGCCCGAGGAGTTGGCCTCCGGATCCCAGACGGTCTTCTGGTGGAAGGGCAACGTCACCCCGCCCCGCTCCCACACCGAGTGGGCCGCCCTGGTCCGCGCCACCCTCACCCACCTCATCGACCGCTACGGCCTCGCCGAGGTCCGCACCTGGCCCATCGAGGTGTGGAACGAACCCAACCTCGACCTCTTCTGGGAGAACGCCGACGAAAAGGCGTACCACCACCTGTACGAGGTGACAGCGCACACGGTGAAGGAAGTCGACGCCTCCCTCCAGGTCGGCGGCCCCGCGATCTCCCCCGGCGCCGACGAATGGCTGCCCCGCTTCACGGACTTCACCGACCAGCACGACGTCCCCCTCGACTTCGTCTCCCGGCACGCCTACACCTCGGGCCCCGCCCAGCGCGTCCCGTTCGCCAGCTACCAGACCCTCGCCCCGGCGCGCGACCTCCTCGACCAGTTCGCGACCCCGCGCCGCCGGCTCAAGGGCACGCGGTACGCCGGACTCCCCGTCCACATCACCGAGTTCAACTCCTCCTACTGCCCGGACAACCCGATCCACGACACCGCGTTCAACGCGGCCTACCTGGCCCCGGTGCTGGCGGAGGGCGGCGAGCTGGCCGACTCCTTCTCGTACTGGACGTTCAGCGACATGTTCGAGGAAGCGGGCGTCCCGACGGCCCTGTTCCACGGCGGCTTCGGCCTGTTGACGCACCGTCAGGTCAAGAAGCCCACCTTCCACCTGTACGCGTTCATGTCCCGCATGGGCGAGGACCTCCTGTCGAGGGGCGACCACCACTTGGTCACGCGGCACCGGGACGGCCGGGTAACGGTCCTGGCCTGGGCGCCGGTCGACCCGACGGGGGAGACCCCGGGCCCGGACCGCCACGAGGTCCACCTCTCGATCCCCCTGGCAGGGACGGGGACTTCAGGGGCGGAGGCGTTTGTGCGCCGCTCGACAGTGGACGAGGACCACGGCAACGCGTACACCGCATGGCGCGAGATGGGCAGCCCACGCTCCCCGAAACAGGGCCAGTTGGACATGCTGCACGAGGCGGCGGAGCCGGCCCGCACCCACTTCCGCCTCCCCCTGGCAGAGGGCCGGGCGGACCTGCGCCTCACCCTGGCCCGCAACGAGATCACCCTCGTCGAACTGGCCCCCCTGGTGGACGAGACCTCCGAATGGTGGGACGAGAGGCGGCTGTTGGGACGGGAGACGCCATGAGCGCCAACAGTGCGGTCACCTCTTTCGGCACCGGCCCCCTCTCCCGCGCCGCCGTCCTCATCCACACCCTCCTCACCACCGAAGCCCTCCTCCTCGTCACCGCGGCCCCCGGCCTGATCCCCCTCCTCCTGACCGGCCCCACCCCCCTGACCGCCCTCTTCCTCCTCCCCCTGGGCCCCGCCGCCTCCGCCGCCCTCTACGCCCTGCACCACCGCGGCACCGACCTCACCGACCTCCACCCCACCCGCCGCTACCTCCAGGGCCTGCGCCTCAACACCCTCCCCGCCCTGAAACTCTGGACCCCGCTCCTGGCCTGGCTGACGGTGACCGCCTTCACCCTCACCCACTTCGAGAGCACCGGCCTCCCCACCTGGTGGGCCCTGATCATCGCGGCCACCGCCCTCACCACCCTCCTGTGGGGCGCCCACGCCCTGATCCTCACCTCCCTGTTCACCTTCCGCGCGAGGGACACGGCCCGCCTCGCCGCGTACTTCCTCCTGCGCCACGGCAAGGTCACCCTGGGCGCCCTCTCGCTCCTGATCGTGACCGGCGCGATGACGGCCCTGCTCACGGAAGCGCTCCCGGCGCTCCTGTCGGCCCTGCTGCTTCTCTCCCTGCTCCACACCGCCCGCCCGGTGATCGCCGAGACGAAGGAGAACTTCACCGCATGACCGACAAGATCCGGTACGGCGGCGACTACAACCCCGAGCAGTGGCCGCAGGAGGTCTGGACGGAGGACCACCGCCTGTTCGACGAGGCCGGGATCGACACGCTGACGGTGGGCGTGTTCATCTGGTCGCTGACCCAACCGGCCGAGGACACCTACGACTTCACGGTCCTGGACGACATCCTGGACCGCGCGGCGGCGGAGGGCAGAAGCGTCTGCCTGGCGACCGGAACCGCCGCCCTCCCGCCGTGGCTCGCGCAGCGGTACCCGGAGGTCAACCGCACGGACTTCGAGGGCCGCCGCCACCGCTACGGCCAGCGCCACAACTTCTGCCCCAGTTCCCCGGCGTACCGCCGCCTCTCGACGCAACTGGCGGCCCGCCTGGCCGAACGCTACGGAAACCACCCGGCGTTGCTGGCCTGGCACATCAACAACGAGTACGGCGGCGCCTGTTACTGCGACCTGTGCGCGGAGGCGTTCCGGGACTGGCTGAAGGCACACCACGGCACCCTGGACGCCCTCAACGACGCCTGGTGGACGACGTTCTGGTCCCACCGCTACTCGGACTGGGCGCAGATCGAACCCCCGAGCGCGCTCACGGAACACTGGCGGGGCCCCGACCACACCGCGTTCCAGGGCATCACCCTGGACTACCAGCGGTTCATGACGGACGCCCTCCTCGGCTGCTTCACGGCGGAGAAGCGGGCGATCCGCGAGCACGACCCGGAGACCCCGGTGACGACGAACATGA
This sequence comes from Streptomyces saintjeani, assembly GCF_055409605.1. Classification (NCBI taxonomy): domain Bacteria; kingdom Bacillati; phylum Actinomycetota; class Actinomycetes; order Kitasatosporales; family Streptomycetaceae; genus Streptomyces; species Streptomyces saintjeani. Next base: position 7,266,381 of record NZ_CP189624.1, read on the forward strand.
TGGGCGCCTACCGCCCCCTGGACTACCACCGCTGGGCCCCGCACCTCGACTTCGCGTCCTGGGACAACTACCCGCCGCCGGACGCCCCGCCGACCCGCCCGGCCCTCGCGCACGACCTGATGCGCGGCCTCAAGGACGGCGCCCCCTTCTGGCTGATGGAGCAGACCCCGTCCACGACGGCGTGCCGCGACGTCAACCCCCTGCACCGCCCCGGCGAACTGCGCCTCGCCACCTGGCAGGCGGTCGCCCACGGCGCCGACGCGGCCCTGTACTTCCAGCTGCGCGCCTCCCGCGGCGCCTGCGAGAAGTACCACGGCGCCGTCATCGGCCACGCGGGTCGCGACGACACCCGTACGTTCCGTGAAGTCGCCGCCCTGGGGCGAGAGTTGGCCGACCTCGGCGACCTCACGCTCGGCGCCCGCACCCCCTCCCGCACCGCGCTCCTCTTCGACTGGGACAGCTGGTGGGCCCTGGAGCTCTCCGACGGCCCCTCCCGCCTCGTCCGCTACCTGGACGTCGTCCACGCCTACTACCGCGCGGCCCGCGAGGCCGGCGCCGACGTGGACGTCGTCCCCGTCACCGCCGACCTCACCCCGTACGACGTCGTCCTCGCCCCCGCCCTCCACCTCATCAAGGGCGACCTGGCGAGCCGCCTCGAAGCGGTCGCGGAGAGCGGCGGAACCGTCCTCGCGACGTTCCTGTCCGCCCGCTCCGACGAACACGACCGCGCCTTCCTCACCGACCTGCCGGGACCCCTCGCCTCCCTCCTGGGTATCAGGATCGACGAGTGGGACGCGCGTCCCCCGGAGGTCGTACAACCCGTAGTACTCCCGGACGGCCCCGAGTCCCAGGCCCGGCTGGTCTTCGAGATCGTCCAGCTCAAGGGCGCCGAACCCGTCGCCCCCTACGGCGCGGACTTCTACGCCGGTACGCCCGCCGTCACCCGCAACCGCTTCGGCGGACACGGCGGCGAGGGCTGGTACGTCGCCACGGCCCTCGACCAGCCCGGCGTCGACCACGTCGTCCGCCTCGTCCTCGCCCGCCACCACCTCATCGGCCCCTACGCCGACCACCCCACGGTCGAGACCGCCACCCGCGTCACCGAGGACGGCACGCCCCTGCTCTTCCTCCTCAACCACGCGAGAGAAACAGCCGAGTTGACCGCCCACACCACCACGACCGACCTCCTCACCGGCAAGCGGGCCGAGGCCGGCGCCCCTCTCGTCCTCGACCCGCTCGGCGTCGCGGTGCTCAAAGCGGACCAGTAGAGCGAACCAGTAGAGCGGACCGGTAGCGCGGATCAGTAGATGCGCCGTCCCCGCTCGTCGGCGACCCCCGACTTGCGGAAGAAGTACGTGTTCACCTGATCCCGCCACTCCCGGGCGCTGCGCACCTGCTCCTCGAACCGCTCCGCCCCCCGCGCGAACCGCTCCGGATCCACCACCCCCTTGAGGCCCGCCCACACCCGGCGGGCCTCCTCCGCCTCCTCGGCCCCCTCGAAGTGGGTGTCGTAGATGTGCTGGATCACGGTCTTCCCGCTCTTCAGCACGTGCCCGTACGGCACATGGTGGAAGAACAGCAGCAGTTCGTCGGGGCAGCTCTCCACCGACTCGTACACCGAGGCCCACGGCTCCCCGTACTGCCCCGCGTACCCGGTCCCCGTCGCCACGCTCCGGTCCACCCCCACCCCGTCCCGGTCCGCGAAGTGGTAGGTCCCCCACGGGCTGTACTCGTACCCGTCGACACCCGGCCCGTAGTGATGCCCCGGCTGCACCATGAACCCCACCCCGAGCGGCGCCGTGTACTTCTCGTACGTCGCCCAGGACCCGGCGAGAAGCTGCCGCAGCTCGCCGAACGGCCCGTCACCGAACGTCAGCCGGAGCCACTCGTCCAGGATGTCCAGCGGCTCCGCGTCCGGCTGCCACGCCAACCGGCCGAACGTGTACAGGTTCGCCTGCGCGAGCGGATGCCCCGTCCAGAACGGATCGTCCCCCACGTTCGACACCGCGACCAGCTCGCTCGCCAACTCCCCGACGGACGGCCCCTGTTCACCCCTCGGCCTGAACCGCAGCACCTCGCTCCACATCGGCCCCAGCCAACAGGCGTGCCGCTGCTGCCCGGTGTACTCCTGCGTCGCCTGCACCTCCACCGCGAACCGCGTCCGGGGCAGCGCCCCCAGCACCGGCGACACCGGCTCCCGCGTCTGGAAGTCCATCGGCCCGTGCTTCACCTGGAGCACCGCACTCTCGGCGAACTCCCCGTCCAGCGGCGCGAAATGGTCGTACGCCGCCCGCGCCCGGTCCGTCGACCGGTCCCGCCAGTCCTGACGGTGGTCGTAGACGAACGCCCGCCAGTGCACCGTCCCCCCGAACGGCGCGAGCGCGGCGGCCAGCATGTTCGCCCCGTCCGCGTGCGAGCGCCCGTAGGCGAACGGCCCCGGCTGCCCCTCCGAGTCGGCCTTCACCACGAACCCCCCGAAGTCCGGGATCGCCTCATACACCCCCCGAACAGCCCCGGCCCACCACTCCCGCACCCCCGCGTCCAGCGGATCGGCGGTCCCCAGCCCGCCCAGCACGATCGGTGCCGCGAACGTCACCGACAGATGCGTACGAATCCCATATCCCCTCAACACCTCGGCTATCGCGGCGACTTCACCGATCCGCTCGGTCAGCAACCGCGCCTCCGCCGCGTGCACGTTGACGTTGTTCACGGCGACGGCGTTCACCCCGCAGGCCGCGAGCAGCCGCGCGTACGCCCGCACCCGCGCCGCGTCCCCCCGGGCCCGACCGTCCGCCCAGAACACCGACCCGCCCGCGTACCCCCGCTCGACCTGCCCCATGACCGGATGCACGGCCACGTTGTCCCAGTGGTCCACCATCCGCAGCGGCAGGGCGGGGGAGTGGAGTTCACTCCGCGCCGGTCCACCGAACGCGCTGTCGCCGAGGCGGACGACGTGGAAGAGGCCGTAGAGCAGCCCGGCTCCACCGGACGCGGTGACCGAGGCGCGGGTGCCGTCGAAGGCGAAGGCGAACTCCTCGCCGGAACCCGCGAGTTCGCCACAACCCGCGAGTTCGCCGGAACCCGCGAGTTCGCCGGGGCCTGAGAGTTCCGCCACCTCCAGCAGCAGGTCGCACGCCCCCTCCCCGACCACCTCCCCACCGAACCGCCCACAGGCTTCCCGTACTTCGCCCCGCACGGTCCCCACCAGCTCCCCGGCCCCCCGCACACACACCCGCCGGGCCCCCAGCGCCCGGAACGCCTCCGCAGGCAACCACGCGGGATCGAGACTCTCAAGCGACGGCATGTATCCCCCAACTCGGCGGCTCAGGCGAGCAGTTCGACTTCCGACAGCACCGCCTCGCCGTCGAGCAGCAGACGGTACTTCCCGTACGTACCCGCAGACCCCACACCGAACGCCCGTGTCTGCCTGCCCCACGAGAACGACTCCCCGTCCCGCCGGTCCAGCGTCGCCCACGCGACCCCGTCGTCCGAGCCCTGGAGCGTCCACGCGTGAGGTGCCCGCGCCGGGTCGGCTCCCGAAGTCAGCGTGTACTGAACGCCGTTGACCCTGCCGGACACCGGAAGGCCGACCGACGTGACAGCCGCCGAGGAAGCGGACGTGTCGTCGAACAACGCCCCACCCCGCCGCAGCACATCCGCACGGGGCCGAGGCACCGCATCCCCCCGAGTGATCGACACCGGCCCCGACCCCGCACCCCACGAAGAAGGACGCGGCCCCATGGCGAACTCCAGCACCCCGCCCCGGGAGATGGCCGAGTGCGGCAGCGAAGCCGACGTCAGCGCACGCCCGTCGAACCGCACCCCCTGCACGTACACGTTCCGCGCGCTGTTCCCCGGTGCCTTCACCACCAGCGTCCTCCCGCTGTCCATCCGCACGGTCACCTTCGTGAACAGCGGTGACCCGATGGCGTATTCACCGCTCCCCATCACCAGCGGATAGAACCCGAGCGCCGAGAACAGGTACCACGCCGACTGCTCCCCGTTGTCCTCGTCCCCGTGATACCCCTGCCCGATCGAACTGCCGGTGTAGAGCCGCGAGAGCACCTCCCGCACGGCGGCCTGCGTCTTCCACGGCTGCCCGGCCGCCAGATACATGTACAGCGCGTGGTGCGCGACCTGGTTGGAGTGCCCGTACATCCCCATCCGGACGTCCCGCGCCTCGGTCATCTCGTGGATGACCCCCTCGTACGACCCGGCGAAGTCGACGGACGCGGTCTCGGGAGTCGACAGGTAGGCGTCGAGCTTCCTGCCCAACTCCCCGCGCCCGCCGTACAGGTTGGCGAGACCTCGGCTGTCCTGCGGCGCGGTGAACGCGTACCCCCAGCCGTTGGTCTCCGTGTAGTCGTACCCCCAGACACGCGGGTCGTACTCGGCGGATGGCACCCGCCAGTCGCCCTTCGCGTCCCGGCCCTGGAAGAAACCGGCCCGGGAGTCGAAGAGACGGACGTATCCGCGTGCCCGGTCGAGGAAGTACGCGGACTCCTCGCGGTACCGCTTCTCCCCGGTCCGCCGGTACAGCTCCTGGCCCATCCGCGCGAGGCCGTAGTCGTTGACGTACCCCTCCAGCGCCCAGGACAGGCCCTCGTGCGTGTCCGTCGCCGTGTAGCCGAGGAACGGCGAGGTCGCCATGCCCTTGCGGCCCACACCCGGACTCGGCGGCACCACCGTCGCGTTCTTCAGCGCCGCCTCGTACGCCGCCCGCGCGTCGAAGTCGACACCCTTCACGTACGCGTCCGCGAAAGCGACGTCCGACGACGTGCCGGTCATCAGGTCGGCGTACCCGGGGGAGGACCAGCGGGAGATCCAGCCGCCGTCCCGGTACTGCTGCACGAACCCGTCGACCAGCTCGCCCGCTTGACGGGGTGTCAGGAACGAGTAGGCGGGCCACGCCGTCCGATACGTGTCCCAGAAACCGTTGTTGACGTACACCTTGCCGTCCACGACCTTCGCGCCCGTGTGGGTCGGGGTGTCGGGGCCGGCCGGCGGCGAGAACGGCGAGGCGTACCGGTAGGCCGAACCCACCTTCTCGAAGCCGGAGTTGGGGTACAGGTACAGCCGGTAGAGGCTGGAGTACAGCGTGGTCAACTGATCCGGCGTCGCTCCCTCGACCTGCACCCGCCCGAGCAACTCGTCCCACTGCGCCCGCGCACCGTCCCGGACCTGCTCGAAGGACCGGCCCGCCGGGATCTCCTGACGCAGGTTGTCCCGCGCCTGGTCCAGGCTGATCAGCGAGGTCGCGATCCGCAAAGTGACGGCCCGGGTGTCGAAGCGGAAGTACCCCTTGACCCCACTGAAAGCGCCGTCCCTCACGGGCTCGGCGAACTCCCCGTACACGAACAGCCGCGAAGCCCCCGCCGACAGACCGGACTTGACGTCGCTGTACCCGGTGACGACGCCCTTCCCGACGTCCAGCGAGAGCCCCGCGTCCTCCTTCACGTTGTCGAACACCACGCTCCCACCGGAAGCCCCCGGAAACGTGAACCGCATGACCGCCGCATGATCCGTCGGCGCCACCTCCGCCGCCATCCCGCCCTCGAACCCCACCCGATACCCGTACGGCCGGGCCACCTCGTCCTCGTGCCGGAACGCCGCCGCCCGCTCCCCCCGCCCCGTCGGCGGCACCCCGCTCCCCGCCACCGGCATCACCTGGAACGTCTGCCGGTCCCCCATCCACGGACTCGGCTGATGACTCACCCCGAACGCCTGGATCTCCGGCAGATTCCGGGAGTTGCCGCCCCGCGCGTACTCGTACAGCCAGCCCAGCGAGGACGCGTCGGTCACCGGCGTCCAGAAGTTGAACCCATGCGGTACGGCCGTGGCCGGAAAGGTATTGCCCCGGGAGAAGGCACCGCTGGAGTTGGTCCCCCGAGTGGTAACCGCGTAGTCCGAAAGATGGACCCGGGGAGCCTCGGCCGCCACCACCCCGATCCGCACATCGTCCACCCACCCCCGGAACCGAGCCGCCCCCCTACCTGAGTCGTACCCGACCAATACCCGGTCGACGGTCTTCCCCGCCGCCACCGCCCCCAGCGCCACACTCACGTCGTTCCACTGGTTCACGTACAGGACCTTCGCCGCCCCCTGCCCCCGAGGCGACACCCCGAACCCGTACTGATCCACCGCCCCGAGCGAACTCAGCGACGTCCCGTCCGTGAACGCCAGATCCACCGCGACGTTCGTGGCCGCGTAGTCCAGATCCCCGTCACCCATCGCGGGAAAGATCCGGTACCCCAGCCGGGTCTCCCGCCCGACCGGCACCTCCACGTCGAGCACCTTGTTGTACGACCACCCCGCACCGGCCGAGGTCTGCCGCCCGGCGTACCGCAGCGCCCGCACCCCCGTGAACCCGGCCCGCGCCTTCGCCGTGGGAGACCCGGAGGGCCCCCGGTCGACCCCGGTCAGCATGTGCGGTGGCACAGGTCCCGCACTCCCGCCCGTCCCGAACCGCACATCGGCGAGCTGAAGCAGACCGGCGCCCCGGTTCGCCGTGACCTCCAGCCGGAAGTGGCTGAAAGCAGCCGCTGCGGGGAGCGCGTACGTACGACTCTCGAACCGTTTCTGGAACACCGTCCCTGCCTGGGCGTCCAGTTCCGCCCATGACGAACCGTCGGTGGAGCCGAGCAGCCTCCAGTCGGCGGGGTCCCGTTCGGGCGCGTCGTTCGCCGAGGTCAGCGCGTACGAGACGAGGGAGACGGGCCGCGCCAGGTCGAACTCCGCCCACCCCGTCGGCTCGAACACCAGCCACTTCGTGCCGGGTTCGCCGTCCACGAGGTTCTCCTTCACCTCCCCGCCGCCGGTGTTCTCACCACTCGCGCGCACACCGGTGACCTGGTCGGTGACATCGCCGGGAAGCCCGCCGGCGTCGTACCCGCCGTCCACGCCGGACGCCCCGCGCACCTCGTCGACGGTGTCGGTCCAGTCGGGCGCGGGCTCGCCGTCCTCGAAGGAGGTCGCGAAACCCCCGTAACCGTCGGAGGAAACCGGTTCCGCGCCTGCCGAAGCGCCTGCCGAAGCACCCGCGGAACCCCCCGCCACCCCCGGCGACGACAACGCCACAACCGTCGCACACACCACCACGATCGAGTGAAACCGCTTCCCCCACCGCCCCCGCCCCCACCGCTCCCGCATACCCGAAGCACCTCCCGAACCCCTCGGACGACCCGGACCGGACAACGTTTTCCCCGTGGCGGTGCGGGAATCAGTAGGTGGTCAAGTGACCTGTGATGTCAAGGACGTTCACTGGGGAAAGCGCTTGTGGTGTCGCGAATTCGGCAGCGGGGTGCCGTGGCGGCCGTCCGGATTTCCACGAGGTCTCAACTTGGAAAACAGGCTCGGCCAACCTTGCATTCGATCTTGCTCCCCTGCCGGGAAATGGACTATACCTGTCGGCGTTTCCTGCACGACCCTGCTTGACCCGACGCGGCCCCGGAACTGATCCGGTGCCGCCCTGAGTCCTGGAGAAGGCGAGGACTTGAGCATGGGATCCACCTCCGCAGAAAGCCGGGGACCGGCAGGCGTGGGCCGCCGGTCGATGATCAGGACGACCGCGGCGCTCGGACTGGTCTCCGCGCCCGCGCTGTCGTTCCTCACCTCGTGCGCCAGCAGCGGCGGCGACAGCGAGGAGAAGGCGAAGACCGGGACGAAGACGGCGAAGAACCCGCTCGGCGTCGACGAGTCGGCGAACCTGGAGTTCGTCCTGTTCGACGGCGGCTTCGGCACCCAGTACGCCAAGGACGCGGTCGCGTCGTACGAGAAGGCGTTCCCCAAGGCCGAGGTGAAGTTCTCGGCCACCCAGAAGATCCAGTCCGTCCTCCAGCCCCGCTTCAACCAGGGCACCCCGCCCGACCTGATCGACAACTCGGGCGCCGAGCAGATGGACATGGGCATCCTGTCCAGCAAGAAGCAGCTCACCGACCTCACCCCGCTGCTCGACGCCCCGTCGTACGACGACCCGAGCAAGAAGGTCCGCGACACCCTGCGCCCCGGCATCGTCGAGATGGGGCAGCTCGACGGGGCGCCGGTGTGGATCCTGTACTACGCCTACACGGTGTACGGCGTCTGGTACTCGCAGAAGGCGCTGGACGCGCTGGACTCGGCGTACCCGCAGACCTGGGACCAGATGCTCGCGGTCTGCGAGAAGGCCAAGAAGAAGGGCATCGCGGGCTGGACCTACGCGGGCAAGTACCCGTACTACCTGCCGTTCTCGCTGTACCCGATGATCGGCAAGGTCGGCGGCCGTGAGGTCCTGGACGCGATCGACAACCTGGAGCCGAACGCCTGGAAGAACCCGGCGGTCAAGACCTGCTTCGAGGCGTACTACGAGCTGTACAAGAAGGGGTACGTCCTGAAGGGCACCCCCGGTCTGGACCACATCCAGTCGCAGACCGCGTGGGCGCAGGGCAGGGCGCTGTTCATCCCCAACGGCTCCTGGGTCGAGAACGAGTCGGCGAACGTCATTCCCGCCGACTTCGACCTGGCGGTCTCGGCGCCGACCGGCATCGACGCCTCGGACAAGATGCCGTTCGGCACGATCTGGGCCTCGGGCGGCGAGCCGTTCATCGTCCCGGCGAAGGCGGCCAACGGGCTCGGCGGCATGGAGCAGCTGCGGATCATGCTCAGCGAGGCGTCGTCGCGGAACTTCACCTCCAAGGTCAAGTCGCTGAGCGCGTTCAACGGCGGGACCGACGGGATCACCCTCACGCCGGGTCTCAAGTCGGGGGTCGCCGCGCTCCAGAAGGCGGGCGACAACGTCCTCAACCCCCGGCTCCAGGACTGGTACGTGAAGCTCCAGAAGGAGCAGATCGGGGTCTCCGGGCTCGGCGAGATGATGGCCGGACGGCTCACCCCGGCCGAGGCGATCAAGAAGATCCAGGGATACGCCGACGCCGCCGCCAAGGACACGTCCATCAAGCACTACAAGCACCAGTAAAGGCAGCGGTGGAGCGATGCGGCACGGCCAGTACCGGTTCATCGCGGGGTTCCTCGCCCTGCCACTGGGGCTGTACGCCCTGTTCGTCCTGTGGCCGTTCGTCCAGTCGATCTACTACTCGTTCACCGACTGGACCGGCCTGAGCCCCGAATTCAAGATGGTCGGATTCGCCAATTACCGGCGGATGTTCCACGACGACGTCTTCTGGAAATCGTTGCAGCACAGTCTGCTCTTCGCACTCGTGCTGCCGCTGGTGACCATCGGACTCGCCCTCTTCCTCTCCTACATGATCAATGTGGGCGGACGGCGGAGAAAGGGCGGACCCGCGATCAGCGGGGTGCGGGGATCGTCGTTCTACAAGATCGTCTATTTCTTTCCGCAGGTCCTGTCGATCGCCATCGTCGCGCTGTTGTTCGCCTTCGCGTACAACCCGGACAGCGGTGCGATCAACTCGATCCTGCGGGGGGTGGGCCTCGGCGACGTGCAGCCGCTGTGGCTGGGTGATCCGGACCTCGCGCTGTGGTGCGTGATGGCGGTGCTGGTCTGGTCGACGGTCGGGTTCTTCGTCGTGCTGTTCTCCGCGGGCATGGCGTCGATCCCGGCCGACCTGTACGAGGCGGCGCTGCTCGACGGGGCCGGCCGGGCCGCGACGTTCTTCCGCATCACCCTGCCGCTGCTGTGGGACACCGTGCAGTCCGGCTGGGTCTACATGGGCATCCTCGCGCTCGGCGCCGAGTCCTTCGCGGTCGTCCAGATCATGACGGTCGGCCCCGGCGGACCCGACTACTCGACGACGGTCATGACGCTGTACGTCTACCAGACGGCGTTCCGGGACGGCCAGGCCGCCTACGCCACCACCATCGGGGTCGCCCTGCTCGTCGTCACGCTCGCGTTCGCCGCGGTCGTGATGCGGCTGGGGCGGCGGGAGCGGCTGGAGTACTGATGAAGACGACCGAGGCTCCCCCCGAGGTGAGGAAGACCGGACCGGCCGCCCCCGAGGTACCCGGACAACGCGACCGGGGCGTGCTCAACGTCTTCTCCCACGGCGTGCTGGTCATCTGGGCGATCCTCGTCGTCCTGCCGCTGGTCTGGGCGGTGATGACGTCCTTCAAGACCGACTCGGCGATCTTCAACTCGCCCTGGGCGCTGCCCGACGGGCTGCACCTCGACAACTGGGGGCGGGCCTGGACCGAGGCCCACATGAGCGACTACTTCCTCAACACCCTGGTGGTGGTGGGGGGTTCGCTCGTCGGGACGCTGGTCCTCGGCTCCATGGCGGCCTATGTGCTGGCCCGCTTCGAGTTCCCGGGAAACCGTTTCATCTACTACCTGTTCATCGGCGGCATGAGCTTCCCGGTGATCCTCGCCCTGGTCCCGTTGTTCTACGTCGTGAACAACCTGGGCCTCCTCAACACCATCCACGGCCTGATCCTCGTCTACATCGCCTACTCGCTGCCGTTCACCGTGTTCTTCCTGACGGCGTTCTTCCGCACCCTGCCCACCTCGGTCGCGGAGGCCGCGTTCGTGGACGGCGCCTCGCACAGCCGGACGTTCTTCCAGATCATGCTGCCGATGGCCCGCCCCGCCCTGGTCAGCGTCGGCATCTTCAACTTCCTCGGCCAGTGGAACCAGTACCTGCTGCCCACGGTCCTCAACACCGACCCCGACAAACGCGTCCTCACCCAGGGCCTGGTCCAGCTCGCCGTCAGCCAGGGCTACAAGGGCGACTGGTCGGGCCTGTTCGCGGGCCTGGTCATGGCGATGCTGCCGGTCCTCGCGGCGTACATCGTCTTCCAGCGCCAGGTGGTCGCCGGCCTCACGGCGGGGGCCCTGAAATGAGCCACGCGGGGCGCCACCGCGTCCCGCGCCCTGAGGGCCTGTGTCACGCCCCCGGCCGGGCGCCCGCCGCCTGGCACGCACTCCCCCGAGCTCTGCGAGCAGGGGGGACCCCCAGCGGCGTTGCCGAAACGCCCACGTGACTCCGCCACGCGGGCGCTCCGGCGCCTTGCGATCTGAGGGTCCCCCCTGCTCGCCAGAGCTTGGGGGAGCACCAGACGACGTGCGCTGATCCGGCCGGGGGCGTGACACAGGCCCTCACCGGCGTACACCTGATGAAAGCGGCAGAAAACGCTTGCACAACGGGTGGTCCTGTCCTGTACCGCCCATCTCCCCGGAAATTGTTCAACCTCTTGACGGGAGGCGACCGGAACGGCTCAGCTTAGAGTTCACTAGTTGGACATAGTCGGGGCCTCGTCGAGGCGGCCCCGCGCGCGGGAGGTCGTCGTGGAGACTCCGGGGTCGCAGTCGTCACTGCACAGAGCCAACCTGGAGCGGGTCGTACGAGCCGTGCGGATGGCCGGATCGCTCACCCAGGCGGAGATCGCCCGTACGACCGGACTGTCCGCCGCGACCGTCTCCAACATCGTCCGGGAGCTGAAGGAGGGCGGGACCGTCGAGGTCACGCCCACCTCGGCCGGTGGCCGCAGGGCGCGCAGCGTCAGCCTCAGCGGGGACGCCGGGATCGTCATAGGCGTCGACTTCGGCCATACGCACCTGCGCGTCGCCGTCGGCAACCTCGCCCACCAGGTCCTCGCCGAGGAGGCCGAGCCCCTCGACGTCGACGCCTCCTCCGCGCAGGGCTTCGACCGCGCGGAACAGCTGGTCAGCCGCCTGATCGAGGCGACCGGCGTGGACCGCTCCAAGATCGCCGGGGTCGGCCTCGGCGTGCCGGGCCCGATCGACCTGGAGTCCGGGACGCTCGGCTCCTCCGCGATCCTCCCGGGCTGGATCGGCACCCGCCCCGCCGAGGAGCTGCGCGGCAGGCTCGGCGTCCCGGTCCACGTCGACAACGACGCCAACCTCGGCGCGCTCGGCGAGATGGTCTGGGGGAGCGGCCGGGGCGTCCGTGATCTTGCTTACATCAAGGTCGCGAGCGGGGTCGGCGCGGGTCTGGTCATCAACGGGCGGATCTACCGGGGTCCGGGCGGCACGGCGGGCGAGATCGGGCACATCACGCTCGACGAGTCGGGCCCCGTCTGCCGGTGCGGGAACCGCGGCTGCCTGGAGACGTTCACCGCCGCGCGGTACGTCCTGCCACTCCTTCAGCCCAGTCACGGCCCGGATCTCACGGTCGAGGGCGTCGTACGGCTCGCGCGGGACGGAGATCCCGGCTGCCGCCGTGTGATTGCCGATGTGGGGCGGCACATCGGCAGTGGTGTCGCCAACCTGTGCAACCTCCTGAACCCCAGCAGAGTGGTGCTCGGCGGGGATCTCGCGGAGGCCGGGGAACTGGTACTGGGGCCGATCCGGGAGTCCGTCGGGCGGTACGCGATCCCCAGCGCGGCACGTCAACTCACCGTGCTGCCGGGGGCCTTGGGGGGCCGCGCCGAGGTGCTCGGGGCGCTCGCCCTGGCCCTGAGCGAGATGGGCGATTCGACCCTTTTGGACGGCACGCTGGCCTCCGTTACACCCGCGTTCACTTAGAGAACGCATGGCGCCGTTGCCATCTCGTTAAGTATTTACTTCTTGACGCCGAACGTACGGCCGAGTTGACTTCCAGCCACCTCGGCCGCAGCGTTGCGGCCCTGTCAGGGAGGCAACCTCAATGAACGCAACGATGCGTAGAGCCGCCATCGGCGCCACCGCCGTCTCCATGGCGATCGTGCTGGCCGCGTGCGGCAAGGCCGGAGACGACAAGGACGGCGGCAGCGACGCGTCCTCCGCCGGCACCAGCTCCGGTGGAGGCGGCAAGTCCATCGGTCTGCTCCTTCCCGACACCGTGACCGCGCGGTACGAGAAGTTCGACAAGCCGTACTTCGAGGAGAAGGTCAAGGCCCTCTGCGCCGACTGCAACGTCGAGTACGCGAACGCGGCGGCCAGCGCCGCCACGCAGGCGCAGCAGGTCAGCACCATGATCACCAAGGGCGTCAAGGTGATCGTGGTCTCCGCCCAGGACTCCGCCGCGATCAAGTCCTCCATCCAGGCCGCGGTCGCCAAGGGCGTCAAGGTCGTCGCGTACGACCGCCTCGCCCAGGGTCCGGTCTCCGGCTACGTCTCCTTCGACAACGTCAAGGTCGGCGAGCTCCAGGGCCAGGCGCTGCTCTCCGCGCTCGGCGCGAAGGCCACCAAGGCGTCCAAGATCGTCATGATCAACGGTGACGACGCCGACCCCAACGCGGCCGAGTTCAAGAAGGGCGCGCACCAGGCCCTCGACGGCAAGGTCGACATCGCCTACGAGCAGTCGGGTCTGTGGAAGGACACCGTCGCCGCTGAGAAGGTGTCCGCCGCGATCACGCAGCTCGGCGCGAAGAACATCGCCGGCGTCTACGCCGCCAACGACGGCATGGCCGGCGGTATCGCCAACACCCTCAAGGGCGCGGGCATCAGCGGTATCCCGCTGACCGGCCAGGACGCCGAGCTCGCGGGCATCCAGCGCATCGTCGCCGGGACGCAGTCCTCCACCGTCTACAAGGCGTTCCGGCCCGAGGCCGACGCCGCCGCGACGATGGCGGTCGACCTGCTCAACGGCAAGGACATCTCCTCCCTCGCCACCACCACGCTGACCAGCAAGTCCGGCGACAAGGTGCCCTCCCAGCTGCTGACCCCGGTCTCCGTGACCAAGGCCAACATCAAGGACACCGTCATCAAGGACGGCCTCTACACCGCCGCGGAGATCTGCACCGGCGAGTTCGCGGCCCCCTGCAAGGCCGCCGGGCTCCAGTAGGCGCCAGGGGTGAGGGGAAGGGCGCGAGGGTGCCGCAGAGGACACCCTCGGCCCCGTACCCCTTGTGAGGCCCCTCACCCGGCCCCTGCTCCGCAAGGCTCGTCCGGCGTCCGTCCCACCTCTACGTCCCGCTACCGGGACGGACGCCGGACGGATCAGGGGTGCGCGCCGCCGTTGCCAAGTGCGGCGGCCACGCGCATGTTCATCTTGTAAACCTTGTGCGCCCACCCGCGCACACACCTCCGCGTCCGTCAGTGCCGGCGCGGCATCCCGCCGGTCAGGCGGCGAAGGAGATGGTTCACGTGTCCGCTACGCCCGTGCTGGCGTTGCGCGGAGTCTCCAAGCGATTCGGTGCGGTCCAGGCCCTCACCGACGTCGATCTGGAGGTCCACGCCGGAGAAGTGGTCGCCCTGGTCGGCGACAACGGCGCAGGAAAGTCCACGCTGGTCAAGACGATCGCCGGGGTCCACCCGATCGACGAGGGCGTCATCGAGTGGGAGGGCAGCGCGGTCAGCATCAACAAGCCGCAGGACGCCCAAGGACTCGGTGTCGCGACCGTCTACCAGGACCTCGCGCTGTGCGACAACCTCGACGTCGTCGGCAACCTCTACCTCGGCCGTGAGCTGCTGCGCCGCGGCACCATCGACGAGGTCTCGATGGAGAAGAACGCGCGCGAGCTGCTCTCGACGCTCTCCATCCGCATCCCGAGCGTCCGCATCCCGATCGCGAGCCTCTCCGGCGGCCAGCGCCAGGTCGTCGCGATCGCCCGCGCCCTCATCGGCGACCCCAAGGTCGTCATCCTGGACGAGCCGACCGCCGCCCTCGGCGTCGAGCAGACCGCGCAGGTCCTCGACCTCGTCGAGCGGCTGCGCGAGCGCGGCCTCGGCGTCATCCTCATCAGCCACAACATGGCGGACGTCAAGGCGGTCGCCGACACCGTCCACGTGCTGCGCCTGGGCAAGAACAACGGCTCCTTCCCGGTGAAGGACACCAGCCACGAAGAGATCATCGCCGCGATCACGGGCGCCACGGACAACGCCGTGACCCGCCGTGCCGGGCGTCGCACCACGGAGGCGGCGAAGTGAGCGACACGCCGAAGGTCGAGAAGACCGAGCAGGCCGAGAAGACCGCCAAGGCCGAGCAGGCCGAGGCGGAGCAGACCGCGAAGGCCGAGGTGACCAAGGCCGCCACGGCCCAGGACACCGTCGCCCCCGCCGACGACCCGACCGCGGCGCCGGTCACCGTCGTCGACCCCCGCCTCCTCGTCCGCGAGGAAGGCTTCAAGGGCTACTGGACGGAGTTCCAGCGCAAGGTCAAGGGCGGTGAGCTGGGCTCGATCCCGGTCGTCCTCGGCCTGATCGTCATCTGGACGATCTTCCAGGTGAAGAACGACCGCTTCCTGAGCGCCGACAACCTCTCCGACATCAGCTACTTCCTCTCGGCCACCGGCATGCTCGCCATCGGCCTGGTGTTCGTGCTGCTGCTCGGCGAGATCGACCTGTCCGTCGGCTCGGTCAGCGGCCTCGCCTCGACGGTGTTCGCGGTGTTCGTGGTGAACCACTCCATGAACCCGTGGTTCTCGCTGTTCCTGACGGTCCTCACGGGCGCCGCGATCGGCGCGCTGCACGGCTGGTTCTTCGCGAAGATCGGCGTGCCGGCGTTCGTCGTCACCCTGGCCGGCTTCCTCGGCTGGAACGGCCTGATGCTGTGGCTGCTGGGCTCCAGCGGCACGATCAACCTCCCCTCGGACTCCGGCCCCGTGCACATCCTGGGCAAGAGCTCCTTCTTCATGGACCAGCAGATCATCGGCGCCTACCTGCTGGCCGGGCTCGCCGTCGTGCTCTCCCTGATCGGCAACTTCGGTGAGCAGCGCCGCCGCAAGGAGGCGGGCGTCCCGTTCCGTCCGACCATCGAGATCCTGATCCGCGTCGGCCTGCTGGCCATCGCCGCGTTCGTCGCGGCGGCCGTCCTGAACAGCGCGAACGGCGTCTCCAACGCGCTGGTCATCTTCCTCGCGTCCCTGGTGGTCGTGGACTTCGTGCTGCGTCGTACGACGTACGGCCGCAAGGTCTTCGCGGTCGGCGGCGGCATCGAGGCGGCCCGCCGCGCCGGTATCAGCGTGCCCATGATCCGTATCAGCGTCTTCGCCATCTCCGGCGGCTTCGCGGCGGTCGGCGGCATGTTCTTCGCGGGCCAGACGGCGTCCGCGACGCTGAACGCGGGGGGCGGCAACACGCTGATGCTGGCGATCGCCGCCGCGGTCATCGGTGGTACGTCGCTCTTCGGCGGCCGGGGCACGGTGTGGTCCGCGCTGCTGGGCATGCTGGTCATCCAGTCGATCCAGACGGGGCTGTACCTGCTCAACATGGACACGTCGATCCAGTACATGATCACCGGTGGCGTGCTGCTGGGCGCCGTGGTCATCGACTCGGTGTCCCGCAGGAGCCAGAAGGCCGCCGGCCGAGGCTGAGCATTTTTTGAGGACAAGGTGCCCGGCACTCGAAAATGAGTGCCGGGCACAGCCATGTCATAGGTTCACCGGATGATGGGTACGGCCGAACGAGTGACGTACGACGCACGGCCCGAAGTCCGGCCACCGGGACGGAACATTAGACTCGTCAAGCCCGGTAACAGCTCGAACAGCTCTACTGCAAGGAGGCACGGGTGCCGCTGCTGACCCGCATCACGGGACCGCGCGATCTGGACCGGCTCAGCCCGGAGGAGCTGGACCAGCTTGCCGGGGAGATCCGGACCTTCCTCGTCGATGCCGTCTCCAAGACCGGCGGCCACCTCGGCCCGAACCTCGGCGTGGTCGAGCTGACCATCGCCCTGCACCGCGTGTTCGAGTCCCCCAGGGACAAGGTGCTCTGGGACACCGGCCACCAGTCCTACGTCCACAAGCTCCTCACCGGCCGCCAGGACTTCTCGAAGCTCAAGCAGAAGGGCGGCCTCTCCGGCTACCCCGCGCAGGGCGAGTCCGAGCACGACGTCATCGAGAACAGCCACGCCTCCACGGTCCTCGGCTGGGCCGACGGCATCGCCAAGGGCAACGAGATCCTCGGCCGGGACGACAGGGTCGTCGCCGTCATCGGGGACGGCGCCCTCACCGGCGGCATGGCCTGGGAGGCGCTCAACAACATCGCCGACGCGAAGGACCGCCCGCTGGTCATCGTCGTCAACGACAACGAGCGCTCCTACGCGCCCACCATCGGCGGCCTCGCCAACCACCTCGCGACCCTGCGCACCACGGACGGCTACGAGCGCTTCCTGGCGCGCGGCAAGGACCTCCTGGAGCGCACCCCGGTCGTCGGCAAGCCCCTCTTCGACACCCTGCACGGCGCGAAGAAGGGCCTCAAGGACTTCATCGCCCCCCAGGGCATGTTCGAGGACCTCGGCCTGAAGTACCTCGGCCCGATCGACGGCCACGACATCGAGGCCCTGGAGTCGGCCCTGTCGCGCGCCAAGGGCTTCGGCGGGCCCGTCATCGTCCACTGCATCACCGAGAAGGGGCGCGGCTACCGGCCCGCCCTCCAGGACGAGGCGGACCGCTTCCACGGCATCGGCCCCATCCACCCCGACACCGGCCTGCCGGTCAAGGCGTCCGGCGCCGACTGGACGTCCGTGTTCGGCGACGAGATGGTGGCGCTCGGCAAGGAGCGCGAGGACATCGTCGCGATCACCGCCGCGATGCTCCAGCCGGTCGGCCTGAAGCGGTTCGCGGAGGAGTTCCCCGACCGCATCTACGACGTCGGCATCGCCGAGCAGCACGGCGCCGTCTCCGCCGCGGGCCTCGCGTACGCGGGCGTGCACCCCGTCTTCGCCGTGTACGCGACGTTCCTGAACCGCGCCTTCGACCAGGTCCTCATGGACGTCGCCCTGCACAAGTGCGGCGTGACGTTCGTCCTGGACCGCGCGGGGGTCACCGGCACCGACGGCGCCTCCCACAACGGCATGTGGGACATGTCGATCCTCCAGGTCGTCCCCGGCCTCAGGCTCGCCGCCCCGCGCGACGCCGACCAGGTCCGCGCGCAGCTGCGCGAGGCCGTCGCCGTCGACGACGCGCCGACCGTCGTGCGCTTCTCCAAGGGTGCCGTCGGGCCCGCCGTACCGGCCGTCGGGCGGGTCGGGGGCATGGACGTGCTGCGCGAGCCCGGGACGGACCGGCCGGACGTGCTGCTGGTGTCCGTGGGCGCGCTCGCGCCGATGTGCCTGGAGATCGCCTCGCTGCTCGACAAGCAGGGCATCACGACGACGGTCGTCGACCCGCGCTGGGTCAAGCCGGTCGACGAGGCGATGGCACCGCTCGCCGAGCGGCACCGGGTCGTCGTCACCGTCGAGGACAACTCCCGCGTCGGCGGCGTCGGTTCGGCGGTCGCGCAGGCGCTGCGGGACGCGGGCGTCGACGTACCTCTGCGTGACTTCGGCATCCCGCCGCGCTTCCTCGACCACGCCTCCCGCGCGGAGGTCATGGCGGAGATCGGGCTGACCGCGCCGGACATCGCGCGCCAGGTCACCGGCCTCGTCTCGAAGCTCGACGGCAGGTACGGCACCGCCGCCGAGGTGGGTTCCGTGGAGCCCGCGCGCGACTGACACGCCTGGATGGGCCGGATTCTTCACTACTTAGGGTGATGGGTTCGGCCCATTCGCGTTAACGGAGTGAAAGCCGGGCATACGTCCTACGCCCCTCTCGATGATCAGGCGTGGGAGGTCAGACCCGTGAGCAGCAGCATCTTCCGGACGAAACAGGTCGAGCAGTCGATCGAGGACACCGAGGAGCCCGAGCACGCCCTCAGGAAGTCCCTGTCGGCCCTCGATCTGACGGTCTTCGGTGTCGGTGTCATCATCGGCACCGGCATCTTCGTCCTGACCGGCACCGTCGCCAAGAACAACGCGGGCCCGGCCACCGCCCTCGCCTTCGTGGTCGCCGGAGTCGTCTGCGCGCTCGCCGCGCTGTGCTACGCCGAGTTCGCGTCCACGGTCCCGGTGGCGGGTTCCGCGTACACGTTCAGCTACGCCTCGCTGGGCGAGCTGCCCGCCTGGATCATCGGCTGGGACCTGGTCCTGGAGTTCGCGCTCGGCACGGCGGTGGTGGCCGTCGGCTGGTCCGGGTACATCGCCTCGCTGCTCGACAACGCGGGCTGGCACCTGCCCGCCGCGCTGAGCGGCCGGGACGGCGCCGACGGCTTCGGCTTCGACATCCTCGCCGCGGCCCTCGTCCTCGTCCTCACCGGCATCCTCGTCCTCGGTACGAAGCTCTCCGCGCGCGTGACGTCGGTCGTCGTCGCCATCAAGGTGACCGTCGTCCTCGTCGTCATCATCGCGGGCGCCTTCTTCATCAAGGGCGACAACTACCACCCGTTCATCCCGAAGTCCCAGCCGGTCGATGCGGGCGGCGACCTCCAGTCCCCCCTGGTCCAGCTCATGTTCGGCTGGGCCCCCTCGAACTTCGGCGTGATGGGCATCTTCACGGCCGCCTCGGTCGTCTTCTTCGCCTTCATCGGCTTCGACGTCGTCGCGACAGCCGCCGAGGAGACCAAGAACCCCCAGCGGGACATGCCCCGGGGCATCCTCGGCTCACTGCTGATCTGTACGACGCTGTACGTGGCCGTCTCCGTCGTCGTCACCGGCATGCAGCGCTACACGGACCTCTCGGTCACCGCACCGCTCGCGGACGCCTTCAAGGCCACCGGACACCCCTGGTTCGCGGGGTTCATCAGCTTCGGCGCGGCGGTCGGCCTCACCACGGTCTGCATGATCCTGCTCCTCGGCCAGACCCGCGTCTTCTTCGCGATGAGCCGCGACGGCCTCCTGCCGACGTTCTTCTCCCACGTCCACCCCCGCTACCGCACCCCCCACCGCCCCACGATCCTCCTCGGCGCGATCATCGCGATCGTCGCCGGCTTCACCCCCCTCAGCGAACTCGCCGAACTCGTCAACATCGGCACCCTGTTCGCCTTCGTGGTCGTCGCCATCGGCGTGGTCCTCCTGCGCCGCTCCCGCCCCGACCTGCCGCGCGCCTTCCACACCCCGTGGGTCCCGGTGATCCCGATCCTCTCGGTCGCGGCATCCATGTGGCTGATGCTGAACCTCCCGGCCGAGACCTGGCTGCGGTTCGGGATCTGGATGGCGATCGGGTTCGCGGTGTACTTCCTGTACGGGAGGAAGAACAGCAAGCTGGAGCAGGCCGGCAAGTAGCCGCGCACTCTGGCCGCACGAAAAAGAGGGCCTCCGCCGAGGCCCTCTTTCCGTTCGTCACCGCAAGCGGTTACGCCGGAACCGACGCCACCCCGGCGGACAGGAAGTTCTTCCCGTTCACCTTCTCGGAGACGCCCTCGCGGTCCAGGTACGGCGTGATGCCGCCCAGGTGGAAGGGCCAGCCGGCGCCGGTGATCAGGCAGAGGTCGATGTCCTGCGCCTCGGCGACGACACCCTCGTCCAGCATGAGCCCGATCTCCTGCGCGACGGCCTCCAGGACGCGGGCGCGGACCTGCTCCTCGGTCAGGGCCGTGGAGCCCTGCTTGAGGAGCGCGGCGACCTCCGGGTCCAGCTCCGGTTTGAAGCCGTTCTCCGCGGAGTACACGTAGAACCCGCGCTTGCCCGCCTCGACGACCGCCTTGAGGTTGGGGGAGACGGTGAAGCGGTCCGGGAAGGCCCGGTTCAGGGTCTCAGAGACGTGCAGGCCGATCGCGGGACCGACCAGCTCCAGCAGGACCAGCGGCGACATCGGCAGGCCGAGCGGCTCGACGGCCTTCTCGGCGACCTCGACGGACGTGCCCTCGTCGATGACGTTCTGCACCTCGCCCATGAACCGGGTCAGGATGCGGTTGACGACGAACGCCGGGGCGTCCTTCACCAGCACGGCCGTCTTCTTCAGCTTCTTGGCCACCGCGAACGCCGTCGCGAGCGAGGCGTCGTCCGTCTGCTCGCCGCGCACGATCTCCAGCAGCGGCAGGATCGCGACCGGGTTGAAGAAGTGGAAGCCGACGACCCGCTCGGGGTGCTTCAGCTTCGACGCCATCTCGGACACCGACAGCGAGGAGGTGTTGGTCGCGAGGATCGCGTGCGCCGGGGCGACCGCCTCGACCTCGGCGAACACCTGCTGCTTGACGCCGATCTCCTCGAACACGGCCTCGATGACGAAGTCCGCGTCGGAGAAGCCCTCGGCCTTGTCGAGGACCCCGCTGACCAGGGCCTTCAGGCGGTTCGCCTTGTCCTGGTTGATCCGGCCCTTGCCGAGCAGCTTGTCGATCTCGGCGTGGACGTAGCCCACCCCCTTGTCGACGCGCTCCTGGTCGATGTCGGTCAGCACGACCGGCACCTCAAGGCGGCGCAGGAACAGCAGCGCGAGCTGCGAGGCCATCAGCCCGGCGCCGACGACACCGACCTTGGTGACCGGACGCGCCAGCGACTTGTCCGGCGCGCCGGCGGGCCGCTTGCCGCGCTTCTGCACCAGGTTGAACGCGTAGATCCCGGCGCGCAGTTCGCCGCCCATGATCAGGTCGGCGAGCGCCTTGTCCTCGGCGTCGTACCCGGCCTGGAGGTCGCCGTCCTTCGCGGCGGCGACGATGTCCAGCGCGCGGTAGGCGGCGGGGGCGGCGCCGTGCACCTTGGAGTCGGCGAAGGCCCGTCCCTTGGCGACGGCCTCGTCCCACGCCGCACCGCGGTCCACAGCGGGCCGCTCGACCTTGACGTCGCCCTTGATGACGGACGCCGTCCAGATCAGCGACTGCTCCAGGAAGTCCGCGCCCTCGAAGAGCGCGTCCGCGATCCCGAGGTCGAAGACCTGCTGGCCCTTGAGCTGCTTGTTCTGGTTGAGGCTGTTCTCGATGATCACCGAGACGGCCTTCTCGGCGCCGATCAGGTTCGGCAGCAGCGCGCAGCCGCCCCAGCCGGGCACGAGGCCGAGGAAGACCTCGGGCAGCGAGAACGCCGGGATCGCCTTGGAGACCGTGCGGTACTCGCAGTGCAGACCGACCTCGACGCCACCGCCCATCGCGGCGCCGTTGTAGTACGCGAACGTCGGTACGGCGAGACCCGCGATCCGCTTGAAGACGTCGTGGCCGCCCTTGCCGATGGCGTGGGCGTGGTCCCACTCCTTCAGCAGCTCGACGCCCTTGAGGTCGGCGCCGACCGCGAAGATGAACGGCTTGCCGGTGATGCCGACGCCGACGATCTCACCGGCCGCGGCCTCCGCCTCGACCTGGCCCAGCGCCGCGTCCAGCTTCGCCAGCGAGGCCGGGCCGAAGGTGGTCGGCTTGGTGTGGTCCAGGCCGTTGTCCAGCGTGATCAGCGCGAAGCGGCCCGCGCCGAAGGGGAGGTCGAGGTGGCGGACGTGCGCCGACGTCACGACCTCGTCGGGGAACAGCTCGGCCGCGCCCTTCAACAGCTCGGTGGTGGTGCTCACTTGTCCCCCTCGAAGTGCGGGTTCTCCCAGATGACCGTCGCGCCCATGCCGAAGCCGACGCACATCGTCGTCAGGCCGTAGCGGACGTGCGGCTGGTCCTCGAACTGCCGGGCGAGCTGCGTCATCAGACGCACGCCGGAGGAGGCCAGCGGGTGACCGAAGGCGATCGCGCCGCCGTACTGGTTGACGCGCTCGTCGTCGTCCGCGATGCCGTAGTGGTCGAGGAAGGCGAGCACCTGGACGGCGAACGCCTCGTTGATCTCGAACAGGCCGATGTCCTCGATGGACAGACCCGCCTGCGCGAGCGCCTTCTCCGTGGCCGGGATCGGGCCGTAGCCCATGACCTCCGGCTCCACACCCACGAACGAGTAGGAGACGAGGCGCATCTTGACCGGCAGGCCGTTCTCGCGCGCGAAGTCCTCGGACGCGATCAGGGAGGCCGTCGCGCCGTCGTTCAGGCCCGCCGCGTTACCGGCGGTGACCCGGCCGTGGACGCGGAAGGGGGTCTTCAGGCCGGAGAGGTTCTCCAGCGTCGTCCCCGGGCGCATCGGCTCGTCGGCGGTGACCAGGCCCCAGCCGGTCTCGCCCGCTTCAGGGCTCGTGCGGCGTACGGAGATCGGGACCAGGTCGGCCTGGATCTTGCCGTCCGCGTACGCCTTGGCGGCCTTCTCCTGGGAGCGCACCGCGTACTCGTCCGCGCGCAGCTTGGTGATCTGCGGGTAGCGGTCGTGCAGGTTCTCGGCGGTCATGCCCATGAACAGCGCGGACTCGTCGACCAGCTTCTCGCTGACGAACCGCGGGTTCGGGTCGACGCCCTCGCCCATGGGGTGGCGGCCCATGTGCTCGACGCCACCGGCTACGGCGATGTCGTACGCGCCGAACGCGACCGAGCCGGCGACCGTCGTGACGGCCGTCAGGGCGCCCGCGCACATGCGGTCGATGGAGTAGCCGGGGACCGACTGCGGGAGGCCCGCGAGGATGCCCGCCGTACGGCCGATGGTCAGGCCCTGGTCGCCGATCTGCGTGGTCGCCGCGATCGCGACCTCGTCGATCTTCGCGGGGTCCAGACCGGGGTTGCGGCGCAGCAGCTCCCGGATCGCCTTCACGACCAGGTCGTCGGCCCGGGTCTCGTGATAGATGCCCTTCGGGCCCGCCTTGCCGAACGGGGTACGGACGCCGTCGACGAAGACGACGTCCCTGACGGTACGAGGCACGATGGCTCCTCCAGGTGCGGGATGGCACAGCTGCGACGCGCCACCCTCCGCTGATCGCTGAGCGGGCGCTCAGCCCCCATGCTACTTATCAGTAACGTGACTGCCCAGTCCCGGGGGGCGGAGCGGCGAAGGTCACACGATCCCCGCGTCAGTTCTTGGGCGGCGCCGTCGACCCTCTCGGTGCCAGGACCGGAGTGGCCACCGGATGCGACCCCCCGCCCTTCCCCAGGATCACCCCGAACAACGTCCGTGCCACCTCCGCCCCGAACCCGTGCACATCGTGACTCATCGCCGACAGCGTCGGATGCGTCAACCGGCACAGCTGCGAGTCGTCCCACGCCAGCAGCGACACGTCGTCCGGCACCCGCACCCCCATCTCCTGCGCCACCGACAACCCGGCCACGGCCATGATGTCGTTGTCGTAGACGATGGCCGTAGGCCGGTCGGCCGCCGTCAGCATCGCCCGAGTCGCCCGCGCCCCCGCCTCCCCGGAGTAGTCCGTATCCACCTGCCACGCCCCCGCAAGCCCCAGCTCACGCGCCGCCGAGTCGAACGCCTCCCCCCGGGTCGCCGTGTGCCCCAGCTCCGCCGCACCCCCCACCCGCGCGATCCTGCGATGCCCGAGCGCCGCGAGATACCGCACCGCCTCCCGCATCGCGGCGGCATCGTCGGTCCATACGGCCGTGAGGGTTCCGGCCAGCGAGGGATGCCCCACGGCCACCACCGGCAGCCCCAGCCGCTCGGCGACGGCGACCCGCGGATCGTCCGCACGGAAGTCGACGAGGATCGACCCCCCGATCTGCCGCCCCCGCCACCAGGACTCCAGGAGCCCGGCCTCCTCCTCGGGCGACTTCACGAGCCGCAGCAGCAGCGAGCAGGAGTGCTCGATCAGCACGCTCTCCACCCCGGACACGAACTCCATGTAGAACGGCTCAAGTCCCAGCATCCGCGCGGGCCGGCAGATCGAGAGCCCCACGACGTCCACCCGCGCCCCCGCGAGCGACCGCGCGGTCGGACTCGGCGCCCACCCCAACTCCCGCGCGGCGGCGAAGATCCGGTCCCGCGTCGCCTCGGACAACCCCGGCTTGTGGTTGAACGCGAGCGACACGGCCCCCTTCGAGACGCCCGCACGCGCGGCGACGTCCTTGATGGTGACGCGGGGACTGGTACTCGTCATCGAGCGGGCTCCTGGCAGTACAGCGCGGATCGCGCGGCGGCGGCGTCGGGACGCTCCCACCCGCTCACCCCCATCGTCACCCGCTCACCCGGCAGCAACGTCACCAGCCCCCGGTCGGCGCGCACTTGGGGCCCCAGCCGGTCCGCCTGGAACAGCAGATCCCGTACGAGGGTGAGCGCGGTCACGGTCACCGAACCCGGCGCGACCTCGACCTCGAACTCCGGCCGGGGGTAAGGGATTTCACGGTCGGCGGCGGGAAACCAGAGCGCACGCAACGGAGTTGAGCCGCCCCGGCCGACCGCATCACCGGCGCCGGTCGAGCCGGCCGTGCCGTCAGCGCCGGCCGCGTCCACCGCGTCCACCGCGTCCGCCACGTCCACTACGTCCGTCACATCCGCCACGTCCGCCACGATGAACTCCTTCACCCCGTCCGGCACCAACTCCCGCTCCACCGCCACCTCCCCAACCGCCCTTCTCCCCACGGCGATCGGCACCTCGGCCCGCGCGACCACCACCCCGTCCACCGTCATCCGCCGCAACGACACCACCCCGCCCCACTCCCCGCCCCCCTGATTCACGCACGCCAACACCAGCCGCCCACCCCGGAGTTGAAACGTCGGCAACCGGTCCGCGTACAGCCGCCGCAGCTCGTGGTAGAGCGGCTTCTCCCGCCCGTCCCCGTCGACCGCCGCCCAACTCGTCACCGGCCAGCAGTCGTTGAGCTGCCACACGACCGTCCCCGCACACACCGGCCAGTGCGACCGCCAGTGCTCGACCCCGGCCGCCACCGCACGCGCCTGGTTGACCTGCGTCAGATAGTGCCACCGGTCGAAGTCCCCGCCGGGCAGGGCGAAATGGTGCGCGAGCCCCCGCTCCAGCTTCCCGTTCCCGTCGTCGGCCTTCTGGTGGTGCAGCACCCCGGGCGAGTCCGGCGCCAGCTCCTCACCCGGCAGGGCGCGCCGCAGCGTCGCGTACGCGGGCGGCGCCTGCCACCCGAACTCGGCGACGAAGCGCGGGATTTGGTCGAGGTACGCGGAGTAGTCCAGCCGGTTCCACACGTCCCACGAGTGATGCGTGCCGTGCGCCGGGTCGTTCGGGTGCCGGTCCCAGGACCCGGACCAGGGGCTGCCCGCCGTATAGGGCCGCGTCGGGTCCAACTCCGCGACCACACGCGGCAGTACGCCCAGGTAGTACCCCTCGCCCCAGGAGTCCGAGCCCAACGGTTCCGCCCACCCCCAGTCCCGGAACCCCCACAGGTTCTCGTTGTTGCCGTTCCACAGCACGAGCGAGGGGTGCGGCATGAGCCGGACGACGTTCTCCCGCGCCTCCGCCTCGACCTCGCCCCGCAGCGGCTGTTCCTCGGGGTAGGCGGCGCACGCGAACGGGAAGTCCTGCCAGACCAGGAGCCCCAACTCGTCGCAGGCGTCGTAGAATTCGCCGCTCTCGTAGATCCCGCCGCCCCAGATCCTGACGAGGTCCACGCCCGCGTCGGCGGCCTGCCGGAGCCGCTTCCGGTAGCGCTCGCGGGTGACCCGGGACGGGAACACGTCGTCCGGGATCCAGTTCACGCCCCGCGCGAAGAGCCGCTCACCGTTGACGGCCAGCGTGAAGCCGGTGCCGTGGTCGTCGGGGGACGTGTCCAGCTCGACGGTGCGGAAACCGACCCGGCGCCGCCACCCGTCCAGCGCCTCGGCGCCGTGCAGCAACGTCAACTCCACGTCGTACAGCGGCTGTTCGCCGTACCCGCGCGGCCACCACAGCGCGACGTCCGGCACCGCGATGCGGACGGTGCCGCTCGTGCCGTCGATCGCGCCGCGCACCCGGACGCCGCCCACTTCGGCCTCGACCGACAGGGCCGCCTCGACGCGGGCGCGCTCGACCTCGACGTGCAACTCCACGACGCCCACGCCCTGTTCGACGGTCACCAGGGGCCGTACCCGGGAGATGCGGGCGGTCGCCCAGCGCTCCAGGCGGGCCGGGCGCCAGATGCCCGCCGTCACCAGCGTCGGACCCCAGTCCCAGCCGAAGGAGCAGGCCATCTTGCGGATGTACTGGTACGGCTCGGCGTACGCGGCGGGCCGCTCGCCCACCTGCCCCCGCACGGCCTCCGCTTCGGCGTACGCGGAGGCGAAACGGACCGTCAGCCGGCCGCTCAGGCCGGTCACGTCGAAGCGGTACGAGCGGTGCATGTTCCGTACCCGGCCCAGGAGCCGGCCGTCGAGACGGATCTCGGCGGCCGTGTCGAGGCCCTCGAAGACGAGGTCGGTCTGCTCGTGCCCGTCCGGCTCCGCGACGAGATCGCGCTCGTAGGTCCACTCCCGCCTGCCGACCCACGCGACCTCGGTCTCGTTGCGCCCCAGGAACGGGTCCGGGATCACCCCGGCGGCCAGCAGATCCGTGTGCACGCAGCCCGGCACCACCGCCGGGAGCGCCTCGCCGTCGTGCCGCAGGGTCCAGCCGTCGTGCAGCGGTGCGACCTGAAGCATGCGCTCTCCCTAAACCGGTCCACCTCAAGGGAGGACGACGAGGTTCACATCCTTGGCGGGAATGGGACTTTACCGGTTGAGAAAGCGCTGTCAGAGTGCCGAATCAGCCAACCCGCACGTGCTCTTCCGTCCCACTGAACGGAGTCGATGCACATGAACCGCCGTACCGTCCTGGCCGTGGCCGTGGGAGCCGCTCTCCTCGCCGCGGGCTGCACCTCCACCGGGGGCACCTCGAAGGGCGCCGACGCCGAGGCCCCCGCCGACCCCGCCAAGGTCTCCGGCACCATCACCGTCCTCACCCAGCGGACCGACCTGGTGCAGAACGGGAAAATGAAGGAGTACGCGGCCGAGTTCAACAAGACGTACCCGAAGGTGAAGGTCGAGTTCCAGGCGCTCACCAACTACGAGTCCGAAGTCAAGATCCGCATGAACACGGAGAACTACGGCGACGTCCTGATGATCCCCGGCGTCATCAAGAAGTCCGACTACCCGAAGTTCTTCGCCTCCCTCGGCACCGTCGAGGACCGCGCCGAGAAGTTCCGCTTCACCGGCTTCACCGCCGTCGACGGCAAGGTCTACGGCCAGACCCCCATCGGCGTGATGCCCGGCTTCGTCTACAACAAGCGGATCTGGCGCGAGGCCGGCGTCACCGACTGGCCCACCACACCCGCCGCGTTCCTCACCGCCCTCAAGGCGATCAAGGACAAGACCGACGCGACGCCGTACTACACGAACTTCGCCGCCCAGTGGACGCTCACCTCCTGGACGTACGTCAACGGCGCCGTCCACTGCGACCCCGGCGCCACCGCGAAGCTCGCCTCGGGCGACCCCTGGGCCGAGGGCTCCGACCTGCGCGTCGGTGACACCCTGCTCTACGACATCGTCAAGCAGGGCCTCGCCGAGAAGGACCCGGCGACCAGCAACTGGGAGCTGTCCAAACCCCAGTTGGCCAAGGGGCAGATCGCCACCCAGTGGCTCGGCACCTGGGCCATCGTCCAGTTCCAGGACGCGGCCAAACAGGCCGGCGTGAACCCCGACGACATCGGCTTCATGCCGTTCCCCGCGCAGACCGGCGGAAAGTTCTGCGCCACCGTCAGCCCCGACTACAACCAGGCCGTCAACGTCCACTCGAAGCACAAGGAGGCCGCGCGCGCCTGGATCGACTGGTTCACCGAGAAGTCCGGCTACGACAAGGACAACCTCGCGATCTCCCCGCTCCAGAACGCGCCCCTGCCCGCCGTCCTCAAGCCGTACGAGGACGCCGGCGTCAAGCTCATCGAACTCGACGACACCCAGGGCGCCAAGGTCAAGCTGATCGACAACGAGTCCGAGGTCGGCATCTACGCGCCCGACTACCGCCTCGACCTCGTCGACCTCGCACGCGGCGCCCGCAAGGGGAACCTGGACGAATTCCTCGGCGACCTCGGCAAGAAGTGGACGGCCGCCGAGAAGAACGTGGGGTCCTGATGGCCGGCACCACACAGCGGGCGGCGGTGCCTCGGCGGGGGGTGAAGGCCACCGTGCCGGTACCGGCGCCGCCGCCCCGCCGGGCCCGCCTCCTGCGCGGGCTCACGCCCTGGCTGTTCCTGCTCGCGCCGCTCGCCCTGCTGATCACCTTCACGTACGTCCCGATCGTCAACATGATCGGCTACAGCTTCACCGACTGGGACGGCGTCAGCCCCGGCCTGCACTACACCGGCACCGAGAACTACCGCGAACTCGCCACCCGGTCCGACCTGTTCGAGGTGTTCTTCGTCAGCGGCTACTACCTCGCCGCGTCCGTCGTCCAGATCGTCGCCGCGCTCTATTTCGCGACGGTCCTCAGCTTCAACATCCGGTTCCGGAATTTCTTCAAGGGAATCCTCTTCTTCCCCTACCTCATCAACGGCGTCGCCATCGGATTCGTCTTCCTGTACTTCTTCCAGGACGGCGGCACCCTCGACTCCGTCCTCGCCCTCGCCGGAATCCACACGGACCACGCGTGGCTCGGTACGCCGGTCTCCGCGAACGTCTCCCTCGCGGGCGTCTCCGTCTGGCGCTACCTGGGCCTGAACTTCGTCCTGTTCCTGGGCGCGATCCAGTCCATTCCCGGCGAGCTGTACGAGGCGTCCGAACTCGACGGCGCCAACCGCTGGCACCAGTTCCGCTACATCATCGCCCCCGGCATCAAACCGGTACTGACGCTGACGGTCATCCTCTCCATCTCCGGTTCCCTCGCCGTGTTCGAGGTCCCGTACATCATGACCGGCGGCGCGACCGGCACGGAGACATTCGTGATCCAGACCGTGAAACTGGCCTTCCAGTTCAACAAGACGGGCCTCGCCTCGGCCTGCGCACTGGTCCTGTTGCTGATCGTCCTGGCGGTCACCTGGATTCAGCGCAGACTCGTCCCCGACGACAGGGTGGACCTCACATGACGCGCCGCTCGGTCTCCCGCGCACTGGTCCATCTCTCCCTGGTCCTGGCGGCGCTGATCGTCCTGCTCCCGCTGACGGTCGTCTTCCTGACGTCCCTCAAGACGGACGACGAACTGGCGCGCGGCGACCAGGCGTTGACCCTCCCCGACAACTTCCTCAACTTCCACAACTACGTCACGGCGTTCCAGGACGGCCATATGCTGTCCGCCTTCGGCAACACGGCGATCATCCTGCTCTTCTCGATCGCCGGTACGGTCCTGATCGGCTCGATGACGGCATACGCGATAGACCGCTTCACGTTCCGTCTGAGGAAACTGGTGGTGACGCTCTTCCTCCTGGCGGCGCTGGTCCCCGGCGTCACCACCCAGGTGGCCACATTCCAGATAGTCAACGGCTTCGGAATGTTCGACACGCTCTGGGCCCCGATCACCCTCTACATGGGCACAGACATCGTCTCGATCTACATCTTCCTGCAATTCGTCCGCTCGATCCCCGTCTCCCTGGACGAATCGGCCCGCCTGGACGGAGCGAACGCCTTCACGATCTACCGCCGCATCATCTTCCCGCTCCTGAAACCGGCGATAGCGACGGTGGTGATCGTGAAGGGCATCACGGTCTACAACGACTTCTACATCCCGTTCCTGTACATGCCGTCCCAGGACCTGGGAGTGATCTCGACATCCCTGTTCCGCTTCAAGGGCCCGTTCAGCGCCCACTGGGAAACGATCTCGGCGGGAGCGATCCTGGTGATCCTCCCGACGCTGATCATCTTCCTGGCGTTGCAGAAATTCATCTACAACGGCTTCATGCGAGGCGCCACAAGATAAAAGCGCCCTGAAAGGGCGCTTTTGTTCAGGGGCGCGGGGAACTGCGCGACAAGCCACGACGAAACCCGCAGCCGCCACGCATCAGAACCCCCCACGGCGGCTAGGCGACATCGACTCCCAGCGCTTCAACCAACACAGGCGTCACCAACTCCACCTGCCACGGCCGAGCCCCGAGAGAAACCAGCACCCCCGCCACCCCCTCCGCGTCGGCGGCAGCCGGCGGCTCCCAGCACACCCGCCGCACCGTGTCCGGCGTGATCAGATTCTCCTGAGGCATGTTCAACTGCTCGGCCAGCGTGGAGATCCGAGCACGGGCCGCACTCAGCCGAGCCGCGGCGGCAGGATCCTTGTCGGCCCAGGCCCGCGGCGGAGGCGGCCCGGTGACGGGCTGCCCCGGCATGGGCAACTGAGACTCACTCAGCGCACGCGCACGGTCGACGGCGGCCTGCCACTGGTCGAGCTGACGGCGCCCCATACGGTGCCCGAACCCGGTCAGCGCCGCGAGGGCGTGCACATTGACCGGTACGGCCAGGGCCGCTTCGACGATCGCCGCGTCCGCCAGCACCTTCCCGGGCGACACGTCCCGCCGCTGGGCGATCCGGTCCCGCGTCTGCCACAGCTCCCGCACGACGGCGAGCTGCCGGCGCCGCCGCACCTTGTGCATCCCGGACGTTCGGCGCCAGGGGTCCTTGCGCGGCTCAGCGGGCGGCGCAGCGGCGATCGCGGCGAACTCCTCCCGGGCCCACTCCAGCTTCCCCTGCCGGTCGAGCTCCTTCTCCAGCGCGTCCCGCAGGTCGACGAGGAGTTCGACGTCGAGCGCGGCGTACCGCAGCCAGGGTTCGGGCAGCGGACGGGTGGACCAGTCGACGGCGGAGTGCCCCTTCTCCAGCACGTACCCGAGGACGCTCTCGACCATGGCGCCGAGCCCGACCCGGGGGAACCCGGCGAGCCGCCCGGCGAGTTCGGTGTCGAAGAGCCGCGTGGGGATCATGCCTATCTCGCGCAGGCAGGGCAGGTCCTGGGTCGCGGCGTGGAGCACCCACTCCGTGTCGGCGAGGACGTCCCCGAGCGCGGAGAGGTCGGGGCAGGCGACGGGGTCGATGAGCGCGGTCCCGGCTCCGGCGCGGCGCAGCTGGACGAGATAGGCCCGCTGCCCGTAGCGGTAACCGGAGGCCCGTTCCGCGTCGACGGCGACGGGCCCGCTGCCGCCGGCGAACGCGGCGATCACCTCCGCGAGGGCTTCCTCGTCGGCGACCACGGGCGGAATCCCCTCGCGGGGTTCCAGCAAGGGAGTCGGCGCCCCCGGAGCAGTAGATCCGCCGTCGTCCGGAGGGGCGCCTCCGGTGGTTCGCAGTGAACTGGCTGCTGCGGTTTCTTGGGCGTCGGTCACCTGTCAAGGGTATCCATGCAAGAAGGCCGCCCGCCGACGGAACGTTCCGTCGACGGGCGGGGGAGGGGCGTAAACCGGTCAGCTGTGCGACCCGTGGAGGGTGCGGTGGAGACGACCGGCAGAAACGGTTCCTGCTGCGGTGCGGACGGCCGTACGCACGGCTCCGGCCCGGTCGGGACGGGTCGTGGACGGACGGTTGCGGAGGGGTGTCCGGAGGGTTTGCTTCCGCCTGAATTCTTTGTGTGAAACCAGCCGGAGTCCCTTGTTCCGCATGGATCGCGGGGGGTCAGGGACGGTGGACGGGGGTCAGTGGATGATTCCGGTCCGCAGCGCGACCGCGACCATTCCGGCGCGGTCGCCCGTGCCGAGCTTGCGGGCGATGCGGGCGAGGTGGCTCTTGACGGTCAGGGCCGACAGGCCCATCGAGACGCCGATCGCCTTGTTCGACTGGCCCTCGGCGACCAGCCGGAGCACCTCCACCTCGCGGCCGGAGAGCTCGCGGTAGCCGCCCGGGTGGCTCGGGGCACCCGGAGGGCGGCGGTGCATGCGCGCGGCCGAGGCGCCGATGGGGGCGGCGCCGGGCCGCCCGGGCAGGCCGACGCCGGCCCGGGTGCCGGTGACGACGTACCCCTTGACGCCGCCGGCGAGTGCGTTGCGGACGGCGCCGATGTCGTCGGCGGCGGACAGGGCGAGCCCGTTGGGCCAGCCCGCGGCGCGGGTCTCGGAGAGCAGGGTGAGACCGGAGCCGTCGGGGAGGTGGACGTCGGCGACGCAGATGTCGCGGGGGTTGCCGATGCGAGGACGAGCCTCCGCGATGGACGAGGCTTCGATCACGTCGCGGACACCGAGCGCCCAGAGGTGACGGGTGACGGTGGAGCGGACGCGCGGGTCGGCCACGACCACCATCGCGGTGGGCTTGTTCGGGCGGTAGGCGACCAGGCTTGCGGGTTGCTCAAGGAGAACGGACACCGGGCCTCCTGGGTGTGGGGCGGAGCCGGTTCGTGGGGGGCTCGTGGGGACGATGCCGGGACGAACCGTGCTTTTCAAGGTCACAGTCGTCTTCGGCAGCGAACCCGGCGTCCTTTAGAAAATGATCACGATCTAGTGAGCAAGAATCCGTGCAATTCGGACACGCGATCGATCATCCGAAGATCGAGTCGGTTCGCTCGGGTGCGCATGGGTGATGGAAAGTGGCCGTATCGACAAAAGGATGACCAAGATGCGCCCGAACGGGGGAGGCGCGGCTGGATCAGCGTGACTGCGGCCCGCGACGCTGGGGCAGCGTGACCACGGAGGCGTCCCCGGGACCGGCCGGCGGAAGCCCCGCCACCTGCGCCAGGAGATCGCACCAGGACGCCAGGTGCGCCGCCGCGTCCGGCACTCCGCCCAGGCCGGTACGGGGCGTCCAGGAGGCCCGGATCTCGATCTGCGAGGTCGCCGGACGCTCGGACAGGCCGCCGAAGTAGTGCGACCCCGCGCGCGTGACGGTGCCGCTCGCCTCGCCGTACGTCAGCCCGCGCGCCTGGAGCGCGCCCGTCAGCCACGACCAGCACACGTCCGGCAGCAGCGGGTCCACCGCCATCTCCGGCTCCAGCTCCGCCCGCACCAGCGTCACCAGCCGGAACGTCCCGCGCCACGCGTCGTGGCCCTCGGGGTCGTGCAGCAGGACCAGGCGCCCGTCCGCGAGATCCTGGTCGCCGTCCACGACGGTCGCCTCCAGCGCGTACGCGTACGGCGCGAGCCGCTGCGGCGCCGGTGTCGGCTCCATCTCGATCTGGGGGCGCACGCGCGCCGCCCGCAGTGCCTCCACGGCAGCCAGGAAGGCCGCCGGGGCCTCCCGCTCACCCCCGTTCGCGTCGTCCATCCCCGCGCCGTCCGACAGTCGTCCCTGAGCCGCAGCCATGCGGGGAAGAGTAAGGGGAACGGGACCTTCGCGCAGGGCAAGACACCCGAGCGCACGCCCACGCGCTCGGCGAACCCCGGCGAACCCCGGCGAACACGGCGGGGGAGGGAGTGTCACAGGGGCGTGCGAGACTTGCCGTCGTGAGTGCGAACGAGAGCCCCGCGGGCCGCCCGCCGACAGCGACGTACGACAGCCCCTTCCTGAAGGCGTGCAGGCGCGAGCCCGTGCCGCACACCCCGGTGTGGTTCATGCGGCAGGCCGGCCGTTCGCTCCCCGAGTACCACAAGGTGCGCGCGGGCATCCCGATGCTGGAGTCCTGCACCCGCCCCGAACTGGTCGCGGAGATCACCCTCCAGCCGGTCCGCAGGCACAACGTGGACGC
The DNA here is from genome assembly GCF_055409605.1 of Streptomyces saintjeani. NCBI lineage: Bacteria > Bacillati > Actinomycetota > Actinomycetes > Kitasatosporales > Streptomycetaceae > Streptomyces > Streptomyces saintjeani. The sequence continues at coordinate 7,300,254 of NZ_CP189624.1, forward strand.
GGCGATCTACTACAGCGACATCGTCGTCCCGCTCAAGGCCATCGGCGTCGACCTCGACATCAAGCCGGGCGTCGGCCCCGTCGTCGAGAAGCCGATCCGCACCCGCGAGGACCTCGCGCAGCTGCGCGACCTCACCCCCGACGACGTCTCGTACGTCACCGAGGCGGTCGGCCTGCTCACCGCCGAACTCGGCGCGACCCCCCTGATCGGCTTCGCCGGCGCCCCCTTCACGCTCGCCAGCTACCTCGTCGAGGGCGGCCCCTCGCGCACGTACGAGAACGCCAAGGCGATGATGTACGGCGACCCCGAGCTCTGGGCCGACCTCCTCGACCGCCTCGCCGACATCACGGCCGCGTTCCTGAAGGTGCAGATCGAGGCGGGCGCCTCCGCCGTGCAGCTCTTCGACTCCTGGGCCGGCGCGCTCTCCCCGGCCGACTACCGGCGCTCGGTCATGAGTGCCTCGGCGAAGGTCTTCGACGCGGTCGCCGGGTACGGCGTCCCGCGCATCCACTTCGGCGTCGGCACCGGCGAACTCCTCGGCCTCATGGGCGAGGCCGGGGCGGACGTGGTGGGCGTCGACTGGCGCGTCCCGCTCGACGAGGCCGCCCGCCGGATCGGCCCCGGCAAGGCGCTCCAGGGCAACTTCGACCCGACGGTCCTGTTCGCGGGCCCCGAGGTCGTCGAGACCAAGGCGCGCGAGGTCCTCGACGCCGCCGCGGGCCTGGAGGGCCACGTCTTCAACCTCGGGCACGGCGTGATGCCGAAGACCGACCCGGACGCGCTCACGCGGCTCGCGGAGTACGTCCACACGCAGACGGCGCGCTAGGGCGTCACCAGGAGTGCCGGGGCCGTGCGCGCCTGCCGAACAGCAGGCCGCGCGGTTCCGGCGGCGGGATCGTGTTGCGCTTGAGCGGCCAGGCCAGCAGCATGCCGGCCACGAATCCGACGACGTGCGCCGCGTAGGCCACCGTCCCCGCCGAGGAGACGCCCTCGCCGGCCGAGTAGAACGCCTGGAGCCCGAACCAGAAGCCCAGCACCAGCCACGCGGGCAGGCGCAGCGGCAGGAACACCAGGAACGGCACCAGCACCCACACGCGGGCCCTCGGATACAGCACCAGATAGGCGCCCAGGACACCCGCGATGGCCCCCGAGGCGCCGATCAGGGGGTCCGTGGAGTCGGCGTTGAGGAGGGCGAAGCCGTAGGACGCCGCGTAGCCGCAGATCACGTAGAACAGCGCGAACCGCACGTGCCCCATACGGTCCTCGATGTTGTTGCCGAAGATCAGCAGGAACAGCATGTTGCCCAGCAGGTGCAGCCACCCGCCGTGCAGGAACATCGCCGTGAACACGCTCAGCACGGGCGACTTGTCGTAGTCCGGCGGACCGATCAGGCACCCGCCCGCGCGGACGTCGCCGGTCGCCACCAGCGTCGGCATCCGCTGGTGGATCAGCTCGCGCGGGACGGCCGCCCACTGTTCGAGGAAGGCGTGCAGATGGCACGTCTGCACCAGGGTGCTGTCGCCCTTCACCGAACCGGCCAGGCCCGGCATCCACAGGAAGACGAGCACGTTCGCTGCGATCAGCGCGTACGTCACCACGGGCGTACGGCGCACAGGGTTCACGTCATGGACGGGGATGACCACGAGGGACTACTTCCCGCGATGAGCCGCGCGAACCGGTGAACGCCGCCCGGCGCGCGTGCGTATGAACCGGCAACCGCCCGCGGCGTGGGGAAGGCGCTTCGCGGGGACGACGTGAGGAACAGCGATGAACGACCGAGTGACCCCCTCCATGCAGGCGCTGCCCGACGGCGAGGCCGAACTCTCTCTCGTGATCCGGATCCCCTGGGAGGACGTGGCCCGGCTCGGCCAGGAGGCCGGGCGCCTCGCCGCCCAGACCGGCAGGCCCGTGACCCTCGACGAGGCGGTGAGCCACCGCCTGCGCACCCGCCAGGCCCCCGCCACCCACGCGAAGCCCGTCGAGCAGGCGGCGGCCGTCTCCGCCCTCCCGCGCCTCACCGGCACCGCCTAACCGGCCACCTTCTGGGCCGCCTTGCGCGCCGCCACCAGCACCGGATCCCACACCGGGCTGAACGGCGGCGCGTAGCCCAGGTCCAGGGTCGTCATCCGACGCACCGTCATGGCCGCTGTGAGCGCCACAGCGGCGATGTCGACCCGCTTGGCGGCGCCCTCCCCACCGACGATCTGAACGCCCAGCAGACGGCCGCTCAGACGCTGCGCGAGCATCTTGACCGTGAGGGGCGCCGCGCCCGGGTAGTAGCCCGCACGGGACGTCGACTCGATCGTGACGGTCTCGTACGACAGCCCCGCGCGCGTGGCGTCCTTCTCGCGCAGCCCGGTCCGGGCGATCTCCAGGTCGCACACCTTGCTGACGGCCGTCCCGACGACCCCCGGGAACACCGCGTCGCCACCCGTGACGTTGGTCCCGATGATCTGCCCGTGCTTGTTGGCGTGCGTGCCCAGCGGGACGTACCGCTCCCGCCCCGAGACCAGGTCCCAGACCTCCACGCAGTCGCCGCCCGCCCACACGTCCTCGTGCCCGCGCACGCGCATGCGGTCGTCCGTCAGCAGCCCGCCGTGCTCGCCCAGCGGCAGCCCCGCCGCCCGCGCGAGGGACGTCTCCGGGCGGACCCCGATGCCCAGGACGACGACGTCCGCCGGGAACTCGGCGTCGCCCGTGACCACCGCGCTCACCCGGCCCTCCGCGTCCGCGCGCAGAGCGGTCACCTCGGCGTCGTTGACCATCGTGATGCCGAGCCCCTCCATCGCCCGGTGCACCAGGCGGCCCATGTCCGGGTCGAGCGTCGACATCGGCTCGCGGCCCCGGTTGACGACCGTCACCTCGAAACCTCGGTTGACCAGCGCCTCCGCCATCTCGACGCCGATGTACCCGGCGCCGACGACCACCGCACGGCGCCCCCGCGCGCGGGCGAGCGTGTCGATCAGCGCCTGGCCGTCGTCCAGGGTCTGCACCCCGTGCACGCCCCGCGCGCCGATGCCGGGGATGTCCGGCCGCACCGGGCGCGCGCCGGTCGCGATCACGAGACGGTCGTACGGCGTCCAGGACTCGGCGCCGGAATCGACGTCCCGCGCGCGCACGCGTCGGCCGGGGACGTCGATCTCGGTGACCTCCGTGCGCAGGCGCAGATCGATGTCCCGCGCGCGGTGCTCCTGAGGGGTGCGCGCGATGAGGTCGTCGCGGTCTTGGACGTCGCCACCGACCCAGTACGGGATGCCGCACGCCGAGTACGAGGTGAAGTGGCCGCGCTCGAAGGCGACGATCTCCAGTTCGCCGGGGGACTGCGCCCGCCGGGCCTGGGACGCCGCGGACATGCCCGCGGCGTCCCCGCCGATCACGACCAGCCGGTGCCGTGCGCTGTTGCTCATACGCCCACGCTACGGGTGACGGCTGCTCAAGGCCGCTAGCTCTCCTCGCTCTCCTTGCCGTCCCCGCTCGCCTCGGGCCGCTCCGGGGCGGGAGCGGTGCCGGGGCCCGCCTGCGGGAAGCCGGGGACGAACGCCGAAGCCGCGACCGCCGGGCGGGGAGCACGCCGGGGCCGGAGCACCCGCCACCACACGACCACCAGGAAGGCCGCCGCCAGCAGGAACGGCAGCATCGCCGCGAGGACGACCACGATCCAGCGCAGCGCCGTCACGAACGCGTCCCAGCCGCCGGAGAGGGCGTCCAGGACGCCGGGGTCGTCGTCGGCCTTCGCGGGCTCCTTCGGGGGCGTCCGGGACAGCGTCAGGGTGATCGTCGCCAGGCTCGTACGGTCCTTCAACGACGCCTGCTGGGCCAGCAGCGACTCCAGGTCCGCCTGACGGCGGCTCAGCTCGCCCTCCAGGCTGACGACGTCGCTGAGGGACGTCGCCCGGTCCATCAGCTCGCGCACGCGCGCGACGCTCGCCCGCTGCGACTGGACGCGGCTCGCGACGTCCACGACCTGGTCGGTGACGTCCTCGGCCTTCGACGTCCGCTCCAGGAGCTTCCCGGCCCCCTGGAGGTCCGCGAGGACGGCGTCGTAGCGCTCCACGGGGACGCGCAGGACGACCTCCGTGTGCTCCGCGTCGTCCTCGTCGCGGGTGGTGGTCTCGTCGCCGACGTAGCCGCCCGCGTTCACGGCGGCCGTACGGGCGGCGTCCAGGGCCTTGGCGACGTCCTTGACCTGGACGCTGACGGTGGCGGTGCGGATGACGTGGGTGACGGCGGCCCTGGGCGGCGTGGACGCCTTGGCGCCGGACGGGCCCGAACCGGAGGTCCCGGGCGCGGCGCCGGCCTCCTCTTTGACGGCGCCTTCCTTGGCGGCGGACTTGTCCTGCTTGGCCTGGGTCGCCGAACCGGAGTCGTCGCCGGCGCCGCACCCGGCGAGCGTGAGGGCGACGGCCGCGAGGAACGCGGCCAGGACGTGTGCGGATCTGCGTGCGGGCATGTGGAGATCCCCCCGAGTGGTGTGAAGACGCGTCGCGTCGACGGACGTTCCTTCGACGCGCGGACCCGCTTCGACGTTGGCGTATCCGGGTTCCGAAGAGGTCACGTTCGGGACGCGCCCCGGCCACACCGCGAGGGAAGCGTTGTCAGTCGGGTCTGAGAGGCTGGATCCATGAGCGCAGCAGGTACGGGCGGTACAGGGCGGGTCGTCGTCATCGGAGCCGGGATCGCGGGTCTGGCCGCGGCCCACCGGCTGCTGGAGCGCGGGGCGCGGGTGACCGTGCTCGACGCGGCGGACAGGGTCGGCGGCAAGCTCCTGCCGGGCGAGATCGCGGGCGTGCGCACCGACTTCGGCGCCGAGTCCATGCTCGCCCGCCGCCCCGAGGGCATCGCCCTCGCGCGCGAGGTGGGCCTCGCGGACCGCCTCCAGCCGCCCGCCACGGCCATCGCCTCGATCTGGACCCGGGGCGCCCTGCGCCCGATGCCCAAGGGCCACGTCATGGGCGTCCCCGGCGCCGCCGAGGCCCTCGCGGGCGTCCTCTCCGAGGAGGGCCTCGCGCGCATCGGCCGGGACAGCGAGCTGCCGCGCACGGAGGTCGGCGAGGACGTCGCGGTCGGCGAGTACGTCGCCGAGCGGCTCGGGCGCGAGGTCGTCGACCGGCTCGTCGAACCCATGCTGGGCGGGGTGTACGCGGGCGACGCGTACCGGATCTCGATGCGCGCGGCCGTCCCGCAGCTCTTCCAGATCGCCAAGGCCCACACCTCGCTCACCGAGGGCGTGCGCGAACTCCAGGCCAAGATGGCCGCGGGCCAGCAGACGGGCCCGGTGTTCACCGGCATCGAGGGCGGCATCGGGAGCCTGCCGCTCGCGGTCGCCGACGCCGTCCGCGCGCGCGGGGGCGAGATCCTCACCGGCACGCCCGCGCGGGAGCTGCGCCGGGACGCGGACGGGTGGCGGGTCGTCGCCGGGGACCGCGAGCTGCGCGCGGACGCCGTCGTCGTCGCCGTACCCGCGCCCGTCGCCGCCGGACTCCTCGCCGTCGAGTCCCCCGGGGCCGCCGCCGAACTGCGCGCGATCGAGTACGCGTCCATGGCCCTGGTCACCCTCGCCTACCGGCGCGCGGACGCCGACCTGCCGGCGGGCAGCGGGTTCCTCGTCCCGCCGGTCGACGGGCACAGCATCAAGGCGTCGACGTTCTCCTCCCGGAAATGGGCCTGGGTCGCCGACGAGGACCCGGACGTCCTGGTCCTGCGCACCTCGCTCGGCCGCTACGGCGAGACGGAGATCCTCCAGCGCGACGACGCCGCCCTCACCGACGTCTCCCGCCACGACCTGCGCGAGGCGACCGGCCTCGACGCGACCCCGCTGGAGACCCGCGTGATCCGCTGGACCGACGGCCTCCCGCAGTACCCCGTCGGCCACCACGCGCGCGTGGCCCGCATCCGCGAACACGTCGCCAAGCTCCCGGGCCTCGCGGTCTGCGGCGCGCAGTACGACGGCGTCGGCATCCCCGCCTGCATCGCCGGCGCGAACGCGGCCGTCGACCAGATCGGCGGCGACCTGAACGCCGTACGGGAGCTGGCGGCGAACCCGGTGCAGAGCCTGCACGGGGGAGCGGGAGAATGACAGGCATGAGCGAGAACGCCCCCACCACCGAGCCCGGCAGGATCCCCAACAAGGGCAAGCTGGCCAAGGACCTCAACGAGGTCATCCGCTACACCCTGTGGTCCGTCTTCCAGCTGAAGGACGTCCTCCCCGAGGACCGCGCGGGCTACGCCGACGAGGTCCAGGAGCTGTTCGACCAGCTCGCGGCCAAGGACGTCACCGTGCGCGGCACCTACGACGTGTCCGGCCTGCGCGCCGACGCCGACCTGATGATCTGGTGGCACGCGGAGACCAGCGACCAGCTCCAGGAGGCGTACAACCTCTTCCGCCGCACGAAGCTGGGCCGCGCGCTCACGCCGGTGTGGTCGAACATGGCGCTGCACCGCCCCGCCGAGTTCAACCGCTCGCACATCCCCGCGTTCCTCGCCGACGAGACCCCCCGCGACTACGTCAGCGTGTACCCCTTCGTGCGCTCCTACGACTGGTACCTGCTGCCCGACGAGGACCGCCGCCGCATGCTCGCCGACCACGGCAAGATGGCCCGCGGCTACCCGGACGTGCGCGCCAACACGGTCGCCTCGTTCTCGCTGGGCGACTACGAGTGGCTCCTCGCCTTCGAGGCCGACGAGCTGTACCGCATCGTCGACCTCATGCGTCACCTGCGCGCCTCCGAGGCGCGGATGTACGTCCGCGAGGAGGTCCCGTTCTACACGGGCCGCCGCAAGTCCGTGAGCGAACTGGTCGCCGGTCTGGCGTAAAGCCTCAGCGCAGCCGGCGGGCCGCCGCGCGTACGCGGTCCGTCGGCTTCGGCTCGGCGTGCGGCGCGCACGCCGCCCGGCGGCCCGGGAGGCGGCCCTCCAGCAGGTACGCCTCCAGATGCCGGTTGACGCACGCGTTCGACGCCCCGCCGATGCCGTGGCTGCCCGCGTCCCGCTCGGTCACCAGCACCGACCCCGCGAGCCTGCGCCGCAGCTCCAGCGCCCCCTCGTACGGCGTCGCCGCGTCCCGCTCGGCGGCCAGGATGAGCGTCGGCGGCAGCTCGCCGGGGGCCGTACGGACGTCCAGCGGGCGCTGGCGGGGGGCCGTCCAGAACGCGCACGGCAGGTTCGACCACGCGTTGTCCCACGTCTCGAACGGCGCGACCCGCGCGATCCGCGTGTTGTCCCGGTCCCAGGTCCGCCAACTCGTCGGCCAGGGCGCGTCGTTGCACTCCACGGCCGTGTAGACGGCGTTCGCGTTCTCTGCCTCCGCCGCGAACTCCCGCACCGGGCCCGCCTGCCCGATCAGCTGCTGCGGCCTGCCCTTCAGGTACTCCGACAGCGCCCGCGCGCGGTGCGGCCAGTAGTCGTCGTAGTACGCGGCCTGGAGGAACGCCCGCTGCAACTGCCCGGGCCCGACGACCCCGCCCGCCGGCTGCGCCGCGAGCTGCGCGCGGGCGCGCTCGTAGCTGCGCAGGACCGCGTCCGGGGTGTCGCCGAGGCCGTACACGTCGTCGTGCCGCGCGATCCACTCGCGGACGTCCGTCCAGCGGCTCTCGAACGCCAGGGACTGGCCGAGGTTGTCGCGGTACCAGATCTGCGCCGGGTCGGGGTTCACGACCGAGTCGAACACCATGCGGCGGACGTGGCCCGGGAACATCGACGCGTACAGGGCGCCGAAGTACGTGCCGTACGACGCGCCCATGAACGTCAGGCCCTTCTCGCCGAGCGCCGCGCGGACGACCTCCAGGTCACGGGCGTTGTTCAGCGAGTGGTAGTGGCGCAGGGCCTCGCCCGAGCGGTCGGCGCACCCCCGCGCGTACGCGCGTGCCTGGGCGACGCGTTCGCGTTTGTACGACTCCGAGGGGTGCGCCGGCGACATCGACGGGGCCTTGACGAAGTTCTTCGGGTCCTGGCAGGACAGCGGCGCCGAACGGCCCACCCCGCGCGGGTCGTAGCCGACCAGGTCGTACGCGGCGGCGATCCGCTTCCACTCCGGGACCAGGCCGATCAGCGGGAAGTACAGGCCCGAGCCGCCGGGGCCGCCCGGGTTGTAGACCAGGGCACCCTGACGGGGGACACGGCGCTTGCTGTTGCCGGGGTCGCGGTGGGTCGCCTCGACGCGGCTGACCGTCAGGGGGATACGGGGGCCGTCGGGGCGGGCGTAGTCCAGGGGTACCTCCACGGTCGCGCACTTCATGGCGCCGGGGAGGTCCTCCGCGCCGGGGCAGGCGCCGAAGGAGAGGCCCTTCGCGGCGGCGCGGGCCGCGGCGAGGGTGATGCCGCGTAGCTCTGGAGAGCCGGGGGTCGCAGGGGAGCCCGGGACGGTTCCGGGGGCGCCTCCCGCCGGGGCTGCGACGAGGGCGGTCAGGAGCAGGGCTCCTGCGGCCGAGTGGAGGGCGGCGGCTCGCATCGGGGTCCCTTCGGTGCACGGCGGCGACAAAAGGGATGTTTGAGGCCGGGTACGGCGGAAGGCAAGCACCGGCGCGGGTGTCGGCGCCAATGCCTCCGTGCGCCCCCCCACCGGGGTTACTCGTGCCAGGGATGCGGCCCGCGCGTGAACGCCGCCCGCAGGTTCGGTTCGTCCAGTGCGCGGATGCCGTGCACGGCGACCGAGGTGAGGTACGTGCGGTCCTGGGCCAGCGCGTCCAGCAGGCGCAGGCCCGCCGGGGAGGCCCAGCGGGTGTACGGCGGGATCTCCACGCGGGCCATCGCCAGGCAGCTCAGCGTCAGCGCCAGGGGGAGCGCGAACCAGAGCGCCACCAGGGCGTGCGGGACGTCCGGCGCGGGCAGCAGCAGCGCCAGCGCGCCCAGGACGAGGACGGCCGTCGCGGCGGCGCGGACCCCGCGCAGGCCCGCCGCCACCGTCGTCCGCGCCCCGTCCGGCATCGCGAGGCCCGCGCTCACCAGACGGTCCGCGAGGCCCCGTACGGCGTCGCCGGTCGCCGCGCGGGCCCGCACCGGCGCTATCGGGGACTGGCCCTCCGGGCCGATCGCGCCCAGCACCGAGCGCTCCATCTCGTCCCGGCCGCGCGGGTCGACGACGGTCGCCCAGCCGGTGTGCGCGAGCAGCAGGCGGTGGTCGCTGGCCATCGACACCAGCGTCAGGTCGGCGACCCGGGCGGGGCCGCCCGACAGGAACGCCGCCTCGTACAGCGTCAGGCCGTGCGCCGGGGTGGTGTACTCGGCGGCGCGCGCCGCGCTTGTCCCGACGGCCGCCGCGCGTACGGCGGCCAGGCACAGGCGTGTGCACGCCGCGACCGCGACCGCCCAGGCCAGGACCAGCAGAAGCACCCAGAACATGCCGTGTTTCTATGCCAGATTCCCGTGGTGCCGCCATGCTTTGTTCACGATACGGACGGAGCGTTGTGGGTATGTGACGTTCCGCTTACCGGGAGTTGGGGGCGCTGGTGCCCAAGAGGCCCCTGAGGGCTAGGGGTTGGCCGGAACCGTCAGCGGGGGCGGCGAGTTCGTCGCCAGGTCGCGGGCCAGCGCGTCGAAGTCGACGTACCCCGTCGCCTCCAGGACCTTGATGTGGTCCAGGACCGTCGCGTTCGCGTCGTCCGCGAGGTCACGGACCAGGGAATTGCGGGTGCTCGCGCGGACCTGTGCGACGACCGAGAAGATCCTGCCGTGCGCGAGCCGCAGGACGTTCGCGAACTTCCAGTCGTAGCCCGTGCCCTGTGCCTCGTCCAACTCCCGTAGCCAGCCCTGCTGCTGGTCCGTCGGGCGGTCCGGGAGGGCGAGGTTCAGGCGGGCCGCCACCGTGCGGACCCGCTCGTCCAGGAACGTGTGGCCCTCCACCAGGTGCTCGCCCGCCGTCCGTACGGCCGTTGTCGTGCCCTTCTGCCGCGCCTGCCTGCCCGCCGGGATCTCCCACAGGCCCGCGAGCCGTACCTTCTCGATGAAGTCCCGGTCCAGCGCGGACAGCGGGCCGTACCGCGTCGCCACGGTCTGGGCGTTGAGGAGGCTCGGGCTGCCGCCGCCCGTGTCCCCGCGGTCCGCGTACGACCAGAGCGGGAACGCCAGCGCCGCGATCGTCAGGGTGAGGCCGACGATGATGACGCCGGTTCCGCTGAGGAGGTTCCTCCCCCAGCTCTCCTGGCGGTGCGCTCGCATGGTGCCTCCCGGGTGTGGCACCGCACTTCGGTGGTTCGTGTGTGTCGGGTGCGGGATCCGTAGTTTACCGGGGGAGGTATGTGAACGGCCGGACGGGGGTGAAGGAGAGGTGGGTCACCGGCCGGTCAGCGCACGCACGGTTCTCGCCAGCCGCGACTGGTTCCTCGGCGCCGGGCCCGACCTGTCCAGCCACCAGCTCCGCAGGGCCCTGCGGGGGCGGGGCGGGAGCGACTCGGGCTCCTGGAGGAGGTGTTCGGCGAACTCCAGCGCGTCCTGGCGGTAACCACCGCGCAGGGGGCGGGCGTTGGCGTATGCGAGGAACGCGAGGCGGTACTTCTCGCCGAGGATCTCGGGCAGCTCGGGGGCGACCTTCGCGACGACGTCGGCTCGCTTGGCCGCCAACGCCCGCGCCTGGACGGCGAGTCGGGCACGGTCGAAGCCTTCGGGGGCGGGGGTGCCGGCGACCAGGGCGGAGAGGAGGGAGGCCAGGGCCAGGGCCAGGCGCTGGCGGGCGGGGGTGGCCGGGAGGTGAGCGGGCTCGGGGTGGTGGGGCGGGTGGACCGGCGGGGTGGTGGACTCGGCGGACGTCGCGGGGTGGTCGGTGAGGGCGGGTGCGGGAGTGAGCGGGGTGGTCGGCGGCGCCTCTTCCGGGGGCGTCGGGCGTGCTGCCGCCGAGGATGCCGGGGGCGTCGGGCGTGCTGCCGAGGGCGCCGGGAGTGTCCCCGCCGTCGTCCCCGCCAAGGCCGTCGCACGTACGCCCGCCCTCGCCATGGCTGTCGGCCGTACCGCCGCCAGTGTCTCCGTACGCGTCCTCGCCAGTGCCCCCCTCGACACCGCCTCCCTGATCGCCTCCAGCTCCCCCGTCAGCTCCGCCGGGTCCGGGAAGTTGTCGTCTCGTTCCAGGAGGACTCCGGCCGGGGCCGTGCGGGAGGTGAGGTCGGTGAGGAGGGACAGGACCACGGACGGGACCGGGTGTGCGTGCGTGTCGTGCCAGACGCCGTCCTTTTCGAGGCCGCCCGCGACGTGGACGTACGCGATGGCCTCCACGGGGAGTTCGGCGAGCGCGTGGGACGGGTCCTCGCCCCTGTTGACGTGGTTCGTGTGGAGGTTCGCGACGTCGATCAGGAGCCGTACGCCGGTCCGGTCGACCAGGTCGTACAGGAACTGGCCCTCGGTCATCTCCTCACCGGGCCAGGCGAGCAGTGCGGCGATGTTCTCGACGGCGAGGGGGACGGGGAGGGCGTCCTGGGCGATGCGGATGTTCTCGCACAGCACGTCGAGGGCGTCCCGGGTCCTGGGCACGGGCAGCAGGTGCCCGGCCTCCAGCGCGGCCGTGGCGGTCAGCGCCCCGCCCGCCCGGACGAAGGCGATGTGCTCGGTGACCAGCGGCGAGCCGAGCGCCTCCACCCGCTCGGCCAACGCGGCCAGCCGCCCCGCGTCCGGCCGCTCCGCACCGCCGAGCCCGAGGGAGACACCGTGCGGGACGACGGTGACGCCGCGTGAGCGCAGCCGCTGGAGCGACTCGGGGAGATGCCCGGGGCACAGGTTCTCGGCGACCGCCTCCACCCAGTCGACCCCGGGCATCCGCTCTATCGCGTCCGCGATCTCGGGCCGCCAGCCGATCCCCGTACCGAGCCGGAACGGGGGGCCTGGGCGAGAGGCCGCGAGGGTGGTGGGGAGGGCCGGGGTGGGCCCGGAGACACCGGCGAGGGCCGGGGTGCCGGGGCGGGCGGCGAAGTGGGTTCCCGTGCCGTGCGTGGCTGCCTCGTCGAGGTGCCTGTCCGTCGTCCCCGGCCGTGCCGCTGTCTCCAGCCCCGTGCTCGTTCCCTGTCGCGTCATGTCCCCTCCTCCGACGTTCCGGTCCCTGTGCGGGTGACGGAGGTATGACCCCCGTCACCCCGGGGTGAACCCTCGGAGGGCGCGTTCAGAGGAACATTTGAGGTTGGGGTCAGCGCTTCAGCGCCACGCCCCCGAAGCTGTCGACGTCCCTGCGGTCACCGTCGTCCGCCGGGGCGCGCCACTCCGCCACCGGCACCAGGCCCGGCTCCAGGAGGTCGAAGCCCTCGAAGAAGCGGGCGAGCTGGTCCGGGGTGCGGTTGACGCGGGGGTTGTCGCCCGCCTCGTTCCAGCGCTCCACCATCGCCCGCATCTCCGCCGCGTGGAACACCTCCGTGCTGTCGCAGAACACGAGGTGACTGCCGGACGGGAGCGCCGACTTGAGCTCGCCGACCAGGTCGTACGCGGAGTCGTCCGGGATGTGCGCGGCGATGCCGAGGAGCATGAGGGCGATCGGGCGGTCGAAGTCGAGGGTGTCGCGGGCGGCGCGCAGGATGGCCGCCGGGTCGCGGAGGTCGGCCTCGATGTAGTCGGTCGCCCCCTCGGAGGTCCCGGCGAGGAGCGTGTGCGCGTGCTGGAGGACGACCGGGTCGTGGTCGACGTACACGATCCGCGAGTCGGGCGCGACGGACTGGGCGACCTCGTGCGTGTTGTCGTGGGACGGCAGCCCGGTGCCGACGTCCAGGAACTGCCGGATGCCCGCCTCGCCCGCGAGGTAGGTCACCGCCCGCTTGAGGAACGCCCGCTGGGCGCGCGCGATGTCGACGATCTCGGGGTTCAACGACCGTATCTGGTCGCCCACTTGACGGTCGATCTGGTAGCAGTCCTTGCCGCCGAGCCAGTAGTTCCAGATGCGCGCCGAGTGCGGCACCTCGCTGTTGATCGGCGGACGGTCGAGCGGCATGACGACTCCCGGTACGAGCTCTGAGTTGTGGATCTCACGGTAACTCTCAGAGCAGCGCCGGGTGTTCGGCGACGACCGTGCAACTGCCCGGCGCGATCTCGGTGAAGCCCGCGTCGCGGACCAACGGCAGCCCGCTCGTGGTGAGTTGGCGCCAGCGCTCGGGGTCGGCCGTACGCACCGCGAGCGCGAACCCCGTGTCCCGCCAGGCCGTCCGGTGCTCCTCGGACAGGGCCCACCAGGCGAGTTGGGCGCCGTGCCCGGTCTGGGCCATGGTCTTGCCGGCGGACATGTCGAGGTCCGGGTTGAGCCACAGGACCGGTACGCCCGGCTCCGCCTCGGACGGCGGCTCGGGGTCGTCCAGGTCCGTGCCGGAGACCTGGAGACGGGCGAGGTCCTTGGGCCAGCCGTCCAGCGGCACCGGCGGAAAGACGCGCACCTCCGCCGACTTGCCGGTCACCGTGATCCCGTCCAGCGCCTCCGCGCGCCGCCACTCCGCGCCCCGCGCACGCCGGACCACCTTGCGGATGCGGGCGTCCTGCCAGTCCGTGATCGCCTGCGCCCACGCGCCGTCGCCGGTCGAGCGGGCGTCGTCGAGGATGCACAGGACCGCGCGGGCCGAGGTCTCCAGGGCGTCGGTACGGGCCGGGGGCGCGTCGCGTTCGATACGGACGACCAGCGGCAGGACGAACTGCGGGGCCTCGTCGCGCGGGCTCACTTCGGACTGAAACGGACTGTCGCTCACGCCAAGCAGGCTACGTGACCTCGCGGGTGAGGGAGGATGCGGCCATGGATCACGCTCTGCGGATGGATCATGTGGGACGGCGGTACGGCGCGCGGGGGCCCTGGATCTTCCGAGGGGTCGGACTCGACCTCGCGCCCGGGACGCTCACGCGTGTCGAAGGGGCCAACGGGACGGGGAAATCAACCCTGTTGAGGCTGCTGGCCCGGCTCGACGCGCCCAGCGAGGGGCGGATCAGCGGGAAGCCTCGTACCGCGTACGTTCCCGAGCGGTTCCCGGCGGCGCTCCCCTTCACGCCGGTCTCGTATCTCACGCACCTCGGGGCCATCCATGGGCTCGGGCGGGGGCGGGCCGGGGAGGCCGCCGGGGAGTGGCTGGAGCGGTTCGGGGCCGCCGGGTTCGGGCGGACGCCCATGGGGCGGCTGTCCAAGGGGAGCAGCCAGAAGGTGGCCGTGGCGCAGGCGTTCGTGGGGGAGCCGGAGTTGCTGGTGCTGGACGAGGCGTGGACCGGGCTCGACGCCGCGGCGCGGGGGGAGTTGGAGCGGGCGGTGGCGGAGCGTACGGCCGGGGGCGGGGCCGTGGTCTTCGTCGATCACGATCCTCGGCGGCTGGCGGGGGTGGTCGACGCGGTGTACGAGGTGCGGGACGGGGGGCTTCGGCGGCGTACGGAAGAGCTTGCCCCGGTCGACGGGCCCTGCGCCGTGGTCGAGGTGCGGGGTGCCGAGGGGGCCGCGCTGCCCGGGGAGGTGGCGGCGCGGGCGGTTTCCGTCGTCGAGGAGAGCGGGGTGTGGCGGGTGCGCGTGCCGGTGGCGTACTCCGATGTCGTCCTGCGGGAACTGCTGGCGGCCCGGCCGCCGTGGCACGTGGAGAGCGTCCGGAAGGACGGCGTCCGATGAGGGCCGTCGTGCGGTACCAGGCCGCTCTGCTCGTACGGTCCCAGCGGTGGCTGCCGCCGGTGCTGCTGTACGTCGTCTTCCTGGGCGTCGGCGTGCAGGGCGGGCAGCCGCTGCTGGACTCCCTCGGGTACGCCGCCGCCGCGCTGCTGCCGGTCGCGGCGTGGCTCGTACGGATCTGCGTCGGCAACGAGCCCGCCGCCGCGCGGAGCGTCGTCGCGGCGGCCGTGGGGCCCGGGCGGGCGCACCTCGGGGCCGTCCTCGTGGGCGGGGGAGCCGCCGCCGGGACCGGGCTGCTGGGGACGCTCGTCGTGACGTGGATCAGCGCCCCCGTCAGCTCGGACCATCAGCGCCGGGTGCCGGTGCTCGACGCGGCCGGGGCGGGGGCGCTGGCCGCGCTGACCTGCGCGGTGCTGGGTACGGCGGTGGGGGTGATCAGCGCGTGGCCGGTGCTGCGGTCGCCGGGGAGGGCGGTGCCCGCGCTGATGCTGGGCGCGCTGCTGGCGCTGGTGGTGAGCGGCTCGCCCGCGCAGGCGGCGGTCAGCGGGCTGGTCACGGGGTCACGGGAGGCGGTGGTACCGGTGCCGGTGGTGCCGTTGATCGCTGCGGGGCTGGTGTCGGCGGGGGTGGTGTGGGGGGCGTGCTGGCTGGTGTCGCGGAGGGCGGGGGAGTGACGGGGTTCTGAATGCCTACGTCACCCCGAGCACGCCGACCTCTGCGCCTCCTGCCACTCGCACACCGGGCACAACGTGACGCCCTTCTGCGTCGCCGGGTACTCCGTCGGTTCCCGGCACAGCACACACTCCGCGTTCGGCGTCTCGCTCATGTTCTTCAGCCTACGGCCGCCCTGATCTGCTCCGACACCTTCACGAAGCGGTACCCCTTGCGGCGCAGTTCCGGGACGATCGTGCGCAGGGCGCGTTCCGTCGTGGGGGCGGCACTGCGGGTGCAGTGCATGACGACCACGGAACCCGGCTTCACCCCGTCCAGGACCTGGCGGGCCACCGCGTCCGCGTCCGTCGCGAAGGCGTCGCCGCTGATGACGTCCCACTGGACGGCCGTGACGCCGGTCGCGTTCAGGGCGCGCAGGGCCGTCTTGTCGTAACAGCCGCCGGGGAAGCGGAAGTAGGGCATCGCGTGCGGGACGCCCGCCGTGCGGAAGGCGGCGTACGCCTTCTCCACGTCGCCGCGCATGTCCGCTTCCGGGACCGTCGGCAGGCCGTAGCAGTCGGCTGTGAACGCGTGGTGGCTGTACGAGTGGTTGGCGACCTCGAAGAGGGGGTCGCGGCCGATCGAGCGGGCCTGGTCGGGATACTCCTCGGCCCAGCGGCCCGTCATGAAGACCGTCGCGGGGATCTTCAGCGAGCGGAGGGTGGAGATCAGCGCCGGGTTGTCGAAGTGTTCGCCCCGTGCCGCTCGGGGGCCCTGATCGGCGGTCATGTCCGCGTCGAAGGTGAGGGCGACGGTGCGGTCCCTGCCCCGGGGGGCGTGTTCGAAGACCGGGGTCAGGCCCGAGGCACCGGCGGCGAGGGTGGGGGGTGGGGAGAGCGAGGGCACGGCGGCGGGGGACGGTGGCGCGGAGGAGGGGGCGCGTCCCGGCGCCGAGGACGGGGGTGCCGCCTTCGTGGTGCCGCATGCCGTGAGGGCGGCGGCGAGGACGCAGGCGGTGGCGAGAGCGCGTACGGGAGTGATCACCGTAGGACGGTATGACAATCACACCGGGCGTCGGAGGTGCCGCTCCGAGGGGGTCACTCAGGTGGGCCGGGCCCGCCGCGAAAAAAAGGGGGGCCGAGGATTCCCCGGCCCCCGTCGCACCTACCGCCAGGGCCCCGTCACCGCGAACGTCGTCCCGGGCGTGTAGCAGTTGACGTACATCGTCCGCCGGTCCGGCGAGAACGTCACCCCCGCGAACTCGCCCCACTCGGGCTTGTCCGGCGTACCGATGTTCTGCCGGCCGCGCGCCATCGCGTACACCTCGCCCTTCCGCGTCACCCCGTACACGTGCTGCGCCCCGTCCCCGTCCTCGCACACCATCAGCCCGCCGCTCGGCGCGAGGCAGATGTTGTCCGGGGACTCGCCGGGGAGCTGGATGTCCGTGTCCGGGCCGAAGACGAGGACGAGGGTGAGGCGGCGGTCGGCCGGGTCGTACCGCCAGATCTGGCCGAAGTGGTCGGCGGCGGAGCCCTGTGCGGAGTGGGCGAACGAGGAGACGAAGTAGACGCTTCGGCCTCCCCAGTAGCAGCCCTCCAGCTTCTGGGCGTGGGTGATGCCCTTGCGGCCGTAGTCCTGGAGGCGGGTCGGCGTCGAGACCGCCTGGGGGTCGGGGACGTCCACCCACTCGATGCGGTCGAAGCTTGTGCCGGGGTCCTGGATCGACGAGAGGTCCGGTACGCCGGGGACGCGCATCGCCTGGAGGCGGCCTCCTGCGCGCAGTGAGCCCTGGCCGCACAGGGGTTTCGCCGGGAGGAAGCGGTAGAAGAGGCCGAAGGGGTGGTCGAACGCGTCCTCCGTCTCGTACACGGCTCCCGTGTACGGGTCGATCGCCACGGCCTCGTGCTGGAAGCGGCCCATCGCCGTGAGGGGGGTCGCGCCGGTGCGGTGGGGGTCTGCCGGGTCCACCTCGAAGATGTAGCCGTGGTCCTTCGTGTAGCCGTTCGTGCCTGCCTTGTCCTCCGTTTCCTCGCAGGTCAGCCACGTGTTCCAGGGGGTGGGGCCGCCTGCGCAGTTCACCGCCGTGCCGGCGATCGCCACGCGTTCCGTGAGGACGTCCCCGTGCGGGGAGAGGGTCAGGGCTGTGCAGCCTCCCTTGCCCTCGGGGTCGTACGTCAGGCCGGGCACCGTCGGGACCGGGTGCTTCGCCGTGACCCTGTTCTCGTGGTTGCGGACCAGGTGTACGCGGCCTGCTCTGCCCGGGAGGGCCGTCATGCCGTCGTGGTTCGAGGGGACGATGCCCTCGCCCGAGCGGAGCTGGTCGCCTTCCCTGGACAGGACGCGGTAGGTGAAGCCTCGGGGGAGGTCGAGGAGGCCGTTCGGGTCGGGGAGCAGGGGGCCGTAGCCGTGGTGGCCGATGGGGTCCGCGGCGGCTGTGCCGGCGAACAGATCGGTGAGCGTGCCGGTGAAGAGGACGCCCGCTGCGCTGGTGCGCAGCAGTTGGCGGCGGGTTGTGGACATGCGGGGGCCTTCCTGTTGGCGGACAGGGGCGGTACGACGCATGTGTCTATCAGGATGATCGCCGCGCGGGAACAAGGCGTGTCCGGTTGGGTGCTCCCAAGGGGGCGCGGGGAGTTCGCCGTGGGAGGGTGCGGGGCGTGTGTGGCCGGTCGCGCAGTTCCCCGCGCCCCTGAGGGCGTTGAGGTGAGCCGCGTCTTCAAGTGCGCGGCGTTTGTCGTGGCCTAGAAGATTGCGCAGTTCCCCGCGCCCCTGAAAGGCAGCGGGATGCCCGTGTTCCCCAGTGCGCGGCCTGGACCCCGCGCCTCTGAAAGGCGCGGGGTCCAGGGTGCGGGCCAGACGCTCTAACTCACCGTCGACATCTTCACCGGCTCCGTCCCCACCGCGCTGTGCCTCTCCGCCCAGCTCTCCAGGGCTGTGCGGCAGGCGTGGTCCAGGTGGTGCAGGCCCGACAGGTCCAGTTCCACGGGGCGGTCCTGCGGGAGGGACTCCAGGGAGTCCAGGATCTTCGGCAGCCGCAGGAACGTCGCGTTGCCCGACAGGTACGCCTGCACCGGTCCCGCCCCCTTGTCCACCACCTCCAGCTTGATGTGGGACGCCTCCCAGGCGGTCTTCGCGACCGCCAGGGCCAGGCCGATCAGGACGCCCTCGAACATGCTCACCGCGACGATGGAGACGGCGGTGACGACGAGGATCAGAGCCTCGCCCCGGTGCTCGCGCCACAGGGACACGATCGCCCGGACCGGGACCAGCTTCGCGCCCGCGTGGACGAGAATGCCGGCCAGGGCGGGGATGGGGATGTACGCGAGGAGGTCGGGGAACAGGGCGGCGAACAGCAGGAGCCAGACCCCGTGCAGTACGCGGGACGCCTTCGTGCGGGCGCCCGCCTGGACGTTCGCCGCGCTGCGGACGATGACCGCGGTCATGGGAAGAGCCCCGAGGGCGCCGCAGATCGTGTTGCCGACCCCCTGCGCCATGAGCTCCTTGTCGTACTCGGTGCGTGGACCGTCATGGAGCCGGTCCACGGCCGCCGCGCTGAACAACGACTCCGCGGACGCGATCAACGTGAACGCGACGACCGTACCGAGGAGCCCGACGCTGCCGAGTCCGCCGAACGCGCTGAGGGAGGGCGGCTGGATGGAGTCCAGCAGACCCTTGACCTCGACGGTGGCGACCGGCAGATCGAGGACGAGCGCGGCGGCCGTCGCGAGCCCGACGGCGGCCAGCGGACCGGGCACCGTACGGACCTTGGCCGGCATCCGCTTCCACAGGACGAGGACGGCGATGGTTCCCGCGCCGAGCGCCAGTGAGGACAGCGCGGCGGTGGAGCCCGCCGCGTCCACGAACGCCTCGGGCAGCCCGGCGATCTTGCCGAGCCCCGACTCGGGAGCCTTCGTACCGATGAGCGAGTACAGCTGGCCGGCGATCAGGACGAGACCGATTCCGGCCAGCATCCCCTCGACGACGGAGACGGAGATGGCCCGGAAGTACCGGCCCAGCTTGAGCGCGCCCATGGCGATCTGGAGCGCGCCCGAGACGAGGACGATGACGCCGAGCGCCGGGAGGCCGAACTCCTGGACCGCCTCGAAGACGAGGACGGTGAGCCCGGCGGCGGGACCGGAGACCTGGAGGCTTGAGCCCCGCATGAGTCCGGTGACGATCCCGCCGACGATGCCGGTGATCAGGCCGAGTTCGGCCGGCACCCCGGAGGCCACGGCCACGCCCACGCAGAGCGGGAGCGCGACCAGGAAGACCACCAGGGAGGCCGCGAAGTCCTCCTTGAGGTGCGGGAAACGGGATATGCGGGTGCTGCGAGGAGTGGTCATCGGGCCGCTCACAGAGCCTGGAAGCGGTCGGCGGCGACGTCGTGCTCCTGCACGGCGCCGGTGTGGACCTCGTAGTACCAGCCGCGCACGGTCAGCCGTCCGTCGGCCACCCGCTTCTCGACGCACGGGTAGGACCGCAGCCGCAGGAGCTGCGCGAGGACGTGGTTCTGGACCGCGCGGGCGACGGTCGGATCGGACGGTTCGGTCGCGTCCGGCTCGTCGGCGGCGTGCGCCAGCCAGTCGCGGACGGCCGGGACGCCGTTCAGGTCGTCACCCCGTACGAGCGCGCCGACCGCGCCGCAGTGCGAGTGACCGCAGACGACGATGTCGCGGACGCCGAGGACCTCCACGGCGTACTCGATGGTCGCGGCCTCGCCCGAGGGGGCGCCGGTGCCGTACGGGGGGACGATGTTGCCCGCGGTGCGCAGCTCGAAGAGCTCGCCGGGGCGGGCGCCCGTGATCAGGGCGGGGACGACCCGCGAGTCGGAGCAGGTGATGAACAGGACCTGAGGGGACTGGCCTTCTGCGAGCTTGGCGAACTCCTCAGGGCGCTGTCCGAACGTACGGGCGTTGTCGATGAGGGGCTGCATGTTCTGGTGACTCCTCCTGGCGCGCGTGGGGGCGCGTCGGACGTGCAGGACAGGGTGGGGGAACTGCTCTGTTCTGCCCGCTCTCTCAGCAGCGGAAGACCTGGAGTGCCGCTGGAGAGTGGCTCGCCGAGGATCTCGACGGGCGATGGCGGTCCGCACCGGGCAGACCTGCCGGGTGCGCGCCCGCAGGATCCTGTGCCTTCTGTACGCGCTCGGGCTCGGAGGGAGCCGAGTCGGCGGTCAGGGTGGCGCGGCTTCGGTCGCGGGTGTGCAGCGGGCTCGCAGGCCCCCCGGACCGGTCACAGTCGCGGGACGTGACTTTGATGTCGCGCAGCGCGATGCCCAGGGGATGCATTCCGGGCTGAGCTTTGGCCTGTGCGTGACGGGCTGTGTGCGCGTGTGCGAAGGGGGAGGAGGCGGTGATGAAAGGGATCGCGAGCAGGAACGCCGCGATGAGCGCCATGCCCGTCCAGGCCCTCCCACCTCGGAACATGCGCCCCCCTCGGAGTCTCCGCACCTCTAGTCAGTACCAACTGTTGGTCAATGACTGGTCAAGAAACAAGGTAACCCTGCAAAGAGCTTTGCAGGGTTAACTCCGCGTTTCGAGCGGGAGACCGCCTCAAAAAAGCGGTGCGGATGACGGGAACTGGCCCTTGACAGGCCGGGGGTGACTGTGGATCAGCGCTCGGCGAGCGGCTTCGCGTCACGTGCGAGGGCGGTGAGGCGGGAGATGGCACGGAAGTACTTCTTGCGGTACCCGCCGTTCAGCATCTCCTCGCTGAACAGCCGGTCGAACGGCAGCCCCGAGGCCAGGACGGGCACCTCACGGTCGTACAGCCGGTCCGCGAGGACCACGAGACGCAGCGCCGTCGACTGGTCCGGGACCGGGCCGACGTCCGTCAGGCACACCGCCTTCAGGCCGTCCGTCAGCGCGCCGTAGCGGCTCGGGTGGACCTTCGCGAGGTGGTCCAGGAGCGCCGGGAACGCGTCGAGGGAGGCGCCCTCGGTGGCGTACGCGGCCTTCGTGACGACCTCGTCCCCGTACGGCGCCGGCGCGTCCGGCAGGCCGCGGTGGCGGTAGTCCTCGCCGTCGATGCGCAGCGCGCGGAAGTGCGCGGACAGGCCCTGGATCTCGCGCAGGAAGTCGGCCGCCGCGAACCGGCCCTCGCCGAGCTTGCCGGGGAGCGTGTTGGAGGTGGCGGCGAGCGCGACGCCCGCCTCGACCAGCTTGCCGAGCAGGGTCGACACGAGGACGGTGTCGCCCGGGTCGTCCAGCTCGAACTCGTCTATGCACAGCAGGCGGTGGCCCGACAGGGTCTGCACGGTCTGCTGGAAGCCGAGCGCGCCGACCAGGTTCGTCAGCTCGACGAACGTCCCGAACGCCTTCAGGGACGGCTCGGCCGGGGTCGCGTGCCACAGGGAGGCGAGGAGGTGGGTCTTGCCGACGCCGTAGCCGCCGTCCAGGTAGACGCCCCGGGGACCGGCGGGCGCCTTGGGCCTGGCCTTGCCGAACGCCTTGCCGAAGCCGAAGAACCCCCGTCTGCCGGTACCCGTCGCGTGCGCCCCGCCCAGGCCCTGCGCGAACGACTCCAGGACGCCGACGGCCTCCGGCTGGCTCGGCTGGTTCGGGTCCGGGAGGTACGTCCCGAAGCGCACCGAGTCGAACCGGGGCGGCGGGACCATCTCGGCGACCAGGCGGTCCGCGGGGACGTGCGGCTCGCGCGTGCACAGGGAGACGGGCGCGACGTGGGCCATCGGTTCGATGCCGGAGCTGGAGGAGGACACGGTTACCCATGCTAAAGGGCGTGTAAGACTGCCAGGCATGCGACGCCTGTTCCCTGTGACCGATCAGACAGCCACCGCTGAGGAGTGGAGCCCCGACGAACTGGCGGACGCGTACGCATACCCGTCTTTTTCTGAAAAAAGCGGGGTGTGGCTGCGCGCCAACATGGTCTCCACCCTCGACGGCGCCGGTCAGCACGACGGCCGCTCCCGGCCCCTCTCCGGCCCCGCCGACCTGCGGATCTTCGGCGCGCTGCGGGGG
This sequence comes from Streptomyces saintjeani, assembly GCF_055409605.1. Lineage (NCBI taxonomy): Bacteria > Bacillati > Actinomycetota > Actinomycetes > Kitasatosporales > Streptomycetaceae > Streptomyces > Streptomyces saintjeani. The sequence continues at coordinate 7,322,406 of NZ_CP189624.1, forward strand.
CTCGCGGACGTCGTCGTGGTGGGGGCGCGGACCGTACGGCAGGAGGGGTACCGGCCGGCCGTCGCGCAGGAGGGGTTCGCCGCACGCCGGGCCGCCGCCGGGCAGGCGCCCGCGCCCGCCGTCGCCGTCGTCTCCGCCGCCCTCGATCTCGACTTCACGCTGCCGCTGTTCACCTCCCCGCTCGTACCGACGCTCCTGCTGACCGGCGCCGGGGCGGATCCCGTACGGGTCGCCGAGGCGCGCGCGGCCGGGGTCGAGGTGGTCGTCGCCGGGGACGGGGCCGGCGTGGATCCGGCGCGGGTGCCTGCCGCTCTCGGCGAGCGGGGCTTCGTACGGCTCCTCACCGAGGGCGGGCCCCGGCTGCTCGGGCAGTTCGTCGCCGCCGGGGTGCTCGACGAGCTGTGCCTCGCGCTCTCGCCGATGCTCGCCGCGGGGGGCGCCCAGCGCATCACCGACGGGCCTCCGCTCGCGGTTCCGCGCCGCTTCGCACTGACGTCCCTTTTGGAGGAGGACGGGTTCCTCTTCGGGCGGTATCAAAGGGGAGAGGGGGGTTCCGGAACGTGAGTCCGACACCCCGGAGCTGTCAAAAAGGCGGAATGTGTCGTTCCGTTTAGCTTCGGGTGGGCAGACTAGGACTCGGCAGAACCCGTGCGAGCACGGGGAAGGATGGTTTCCGCAGGGCCACGGACGGCCTTCGGAGGAGTGAGGGCCACGGGGGTCCTCGAAGGAGAAGCGGGGTACTGGTGTTCACAAGCGTTCTGATGATCGAGAAAGCTCTGACGTCCACCGACGTGGAGTTCGTCACGACCCTGCACGGCGACGAGACGGTCACCTTCCACGTGCTGCTCCAGCCTCGCGGGGACCAGGCGGACCGGCTGCTGCGCGCCATCGACGACATCGCCCTCGGCGAGATCGAGGAAGCGGTGCGGGAACGGGACACGCCCGAGGGGGAGGTCGCGCGCACGGTGGGGGAACGGGCGCTGGAGGTGTCGCTCACCGCGCTGCGCTCCGCGGGGAGCACCGCGGTGGGAACCCTGGTCGAGGACCATCCGTTGGACGCGCTGAGGGGGGTGGTCGAGGAGGTGGATGCCGACGAGGTGATCGTGCTGACGGATCCGCACTACGTGGAGGAGTTCTTCCACCGCGACTGGGCCTCGCGGGCGCGGCACAAAGTGGGGGTGCCGGTGCTGAAACTGTTCTCCCACAGCGACGCGTAGGGGCTGACGGGCTTCGCTAGGGTTGGGGTCGATTGACCTGTTCCGGTTCGACCTCTGGAGTACCCCTCATGGCACCCGGCCTTCCCGCCTCCCTCGAACGTCCGCACTTCATCGGGATCGGTGGGGCCGGGATGTCCGGGATCGCCAAGATCCTCGCCCAGCGCGGGGCGAAGGTCGCCGGGAGCGACGCCAAGGACTCGGAGACGGCGCAGGCGCTGCGGGCCCTCGGTGCGACCGTCCACATCGGGCACGCCGCCGGGCACCTCGCGGACGACGCGAGCAGCGTCGTCGTCTCCTCGGCGATCCGCGCGGACAACCCCGAACTGGTCCGCGCCGCCGAGCTGGGCGTGCCGGTCGTCCACCGCTCCGACGCGCTGGCCTCCCTCATGGACGGCCTGCGTCCCATCGCCGTCGCCGGCACCCACGGCAAGACCACGACCACCTCCATGCTGGCCGTCTCCCTCTCCGCCCTCGGCCGCGAACCCTCCTATGCCATCGGCGGCGACCTCGACGCGCCCGGCTCCAACGCCCTGCACGGCACCGGCGAGATCTTCGTCGCCGAGGCCGACGAGTCCGACCGCAGCTTCCACAAGTACGCGCCGGAGGTGGCGATCGTGCTGAACGTGGAGTTGGACCACCACGCCAACTACGCGTCCATGGAGGAGATCTACGACTCCTTCGTGACGTTCGCGGGGCGGATCGTGCCGGGTGGGACGCTGGTGATCTCGGCGGACCAGGAGGGGGCGCGGGAGCTGGCGCGCCGGGTCGAGGGCGTGCGTGTCGTCACGTACGGCGAGGCCGAGGGCGCCGACGTCCGGGTCCTGTCCGTCGCAGCGCAGGGGCTGAAGAGCGAGGTCACCGTCGTGCTGGACGGGCGGGAGCTGACCTTCACCGTGTCCGTGCCCGGCCGGCACTACGCGCTCAACGCGGTCGCCGCGCTCACGGCCGGTACGGCGCTGGGGGTGCCCGCCGCCGAGCTGGCGCCCGCGCTCGCCGCGTACACCGGGGTCAAGCGGCGGCTCCAGCTCAAGGGCGAGGTCGACGGGGTCCAGGTCATCGACTCGTACGCGCACCACCCGACCGAGATGACCGCGGATCTGGAGGCGATGCGGGCCGCCGCCGGGGACGCGCGGATTCTCGTCCTCTTCCAGCCGCACCTCTTCTCCCGTACGCAAGAGCTGGGCCGCGAGATGGGTGACGCGCTCGCCCTCGCCGACGCGTCCGTCGTCCTCGACATCTACCCCGCCCGTGAGGACCCTGTTCCCGGTGTCACCAGCGCGCTGATCATCGACGCGGGCCGGGCCGCCGGTGCCGACGTCACGGCCGTCCACGACAAGTCCGCCGCGCCTGCCGTCCTCGCGGGAATGGCGCGGCCCGGTGATCTCGTTCTCACCATGGGCGCGGGTGACGTCACCGACCTGGGCCCGCTGATCCTGGACCACCTGCGGACGAGGGGCTGACATGGCGTACGACGTCGAGAAGACCGACGAGGAATGGCGCGCTGAGCTGAACCCGGAGGAGTACGCGGTGCTGCGGCAGGCCGGTACGGAGCGGGCGTTCACCGGGGAGTACACGGACACGAAGACGGTGGGCGTGTACGCGTGCCGCGCGTGCGGCGCCGAACTGTTCACGTCGGACACGAAGTTCGAGTCCCACTGCGGCTGGCCGTCCTTCTTCGACCCGAAGGACACGGACGCGGTGGAACTGATCCAGGACCGGTCCCACGGGATGGTCCGCACGGAGGTGCGGTGCGCTCGGTGCGGGTCGCATTTGGGGCATGTGTTCGAGGGTGAGGGGTATGCGACGCCGACTGACCAGAGGTACTGCATCAACTCCATCTCGCTGAAGCTGACGCCCGTGGAGGGCTGAGGTCACAGCAGCTCGCGCTGGACCATTGCCGACATCACCAGCATCCCCGGCAGCAGGGGGACCCAGACCGTCAGGACGCGGTAGCCCAGGACCGTCGCTGTGGCCAGGGAGAGGGGGGTGCCGTAGCCGGCGAGGGTGAGGATCAGGGCCGCGTCCAGGGGGCCTATGCCTCCTGGGGCCGGGACCGCGCCCGCGGCTGTGCTGGCTGCCAGGTAGGCGAAGGCCAGCTGGAGCCAGGAGAGGGGGAGGTCCAGGGCTGTGCCCACCGAGGCCACTATCGCCGCCTGGATCAGGGGGGCCGCCATCGCGCCTCCCCACAGGGCCAGGACGCGGGACGGGCGGGAGTGGATGCCCTTGACGCCCCTCAGGGCCGTGCGGACGAATTCGACCGTCGGGCGGCGCAGGGGGCGGAAGGCCGCCAGCACCAGGGCCGCCGCCGCGGGGACCAGGAGGATGCCCGTCACCGCGGCCATCAGGGCCTGGCCGTTGGGGAGCAGGGCCTCGGGGCGTACCGCGTCCGGGGCCGCTATCACGAAGGCCAGGACCACCGGGGTCTTGGCCACCGCTCTCGCCAGGGAGTAGAGGGCCAGGGACGCCGTGGCGCGGGGGAGCGGGACGCCCTGGCGCTGGAGGAAGCGGAGCGTCACCGCGTGGGCGCCGAGGCTCGCAGGGAGGACGTGGTTCGCCGCGCCCGCCGCGAACTGGGAGGCCAGGAGGGGGCCCGGCGGGAGGCGGTCCAGCAGGGCGCCCTGGCGGATGAACGACGCCGCCACGCAGCCCAGGAACGTGAAGCCCGCGCCGGCCAGCAGCCACCAGGGGTCCGCGTCCGTCAGGCGCGTCGCGCCGTCGCTGACCGTGTGCCAGTCCAGCGCCGCCCAGATGATCAGGAACAGCAGCGGCAGCAGGCTGATCGCCCGGCGGACATGGCGGCTCACGACGGGGTTCTTCCCGGCCGTCGTGGCCGTCGGGGGCGGGGCTGTCTCGTCGTACAGCGTCTTCGTGGTCGGCAGCACGGTCACGGGGCGCTTCGTCCTTTCGCGTCGCCCCCTCCCGCGTGGGGCGTGCGGGAGGGGGCGAGGAGCGGCGGCGTCGGTCCGGGGTGAGCGGTGGGGCGTACGAGAGGTCTCGCGCGCCCCCTGGACCGTCGCCGGTGTGGGGAGGGGATGAGGGAAAGATTCCCCTCCGGTGTGACGGTGCGGTGTCCGGGAGCCTACGAGGTGCGGGCGGAGGGGCGACTCGGGGTGGGCCTCGGGGGTGCGTCGGGTCGGTTGGGTGAGTTCTGCCCAGGGGGACCGCCGCTCATCCCGGTACGACGGGCCTGGCGCACTCTCTTACGGTTTTGAGGGGCGGGGGGTTCAGCTGCGGTTTAGCGGGGCGGTGGGTTCAACCCGCCCGCAGCACCTCCGGTCCCTCCTCCGCGATCCTCGCCGCCACCTCGTCCGGGAGGTCCGTGTCGGTGACGACGGTGTCCAGCCGGTCCAGCGGCGTCACCGTGAAGCGTTCCGTGGAGCCCCACTTCGTGCTGTCCGCGAGCAGCGCCACCGCGCCGGCCGCGCGCAGCACCGTCTGCTTCAGCAGGACCTTGTCCGTGGAGTGGCTGGTCACGCCGTGGGCCAGGTCCCAGGCGCCGGCACCGAGGAGGCACAGGTCGATGTTGATGCCCTCGATCGCGCGGGCGGCGAGGGGGCCGCCGCCGGCCGCGCTCGCCGGGTCGATCTCGCCGCCGGTGTGCACGATGTGGACGGACGGCAGGGCGAAGAGGGCGAGCGCGGCGTGGAGGTCGTTGGTCACGATGGTGAGGCCGGTGCGGACGGCCAGGAACGGGACGACCGACTGGCACGTCGTCCCCGCGTCCAGGTACACGACCATGTCGTCCGCGATCAGCGACGCTGCGCGCTCGGCGATCGCCTGCTTGCGGGGGATCTCCAGGGCGGCGCGCGTCGCGCGTTCACGCGGGGGCGCGTGCCCGGCGCGTTCGGCCAGGCGTACGCCGCCCTGCACCGAGACGACCAGGCCCGTCCGCTCCAGCGCCGCGATGTCCCGGCGGACCGTCATGTGCGAGACGTCCAGCGCGGATGTCAGGTCGTGGATGCTCAGTACGCCGCTCGCGCGCAGCAGCCGCAACAGTTCCTGATGACGCTGCTCGGGGATCAAGGGGGCCTTGCCCGCTGGGCTCACTGGGTCTCCTCGGCTGTCTACGGCGCGCGCTCAGCAGCCTAGCCGCGAAATTTCCGGCGTCCTGACTCGTGACATCGTGTGAATCTGTGTTCTAGCGTGTGCTCCCATGGTAACGAAGTTTACGGCTCTGGAGTCGATCACCCGTACGGGTGCGCTGCTGATCGTCCGGCTCGACAGTGCGGAAGAGGCGCTCGCCGTCTCCGAGGCCGCGATCGAGGGCGGGGTCCGGGCGTTGGAGATCACGTTGTCCGTGCCGGGGGCGTTGGGGGTGATTTCCGCGCTGGCTTCTCGGTACGGGGACGAGGTGCTTGTGGGGGCCGGGACCGTGCTGGACGCGCAGTCCGCGTTCGCTTGTGTTCAGGCCGGGGCCCGGTTGTTGGTCAGTCCCAATCTGGAGCCCGAGATGATCGCCACGGCCCATCGGTATCAGGCGGTCACTGTCAGCGGGGCGTTCACGCCGACCGAGATCGTGCGGACGATGGAGGCCGGGGCGGACATCGTGAAGCTGTTTCCCGCGGAGTTCTCCGGTGGGCCCGCGTATGTGCGGACCGTTCGGGCGCCGTTGCCGCAGGCGCCGATCATGCCTACGGGTGGGGTCACGCCGGAGAACGTCAAGGAGTGGTTCGACGCGGGGGTTGTCGCCGTGGGGGTCGGGAGCTTCGTTACCAAGGCGGCGCGGGCTGACGGCGACTATCGCCGGGTGACCGAGGCGGCGTCGGTGATGTTGCGGGCGATTGAGGGGGCTCGACGGTAGTGGTTCGTCTGCCGCGCCTCTGAAGACGCTGCTGTCCCCCTTCTCCTTTCGTCCCCGAGGAGTTGTTCCCGTGGTTCAGGACTCGCTTGTTTCGTCGTCCGTCAAGACCTCCCCTTCTCTCCGTCTCCGCTGGCTCTTCGTCGCCCTCCTCGTCGTCGGTGGCGTCGTCAACTACCTTGACCGGGCCACCCTCAGCGTTGCCAACACCACCATCTCCGGTGAGTTCGGGCTGAGTTCGACCGAGATGGGGCTCCTGCTCGCCGCGTTCTCCTGGCCCTACGCCATCGCCAACCTGCCCGCCGGGTATCTCGTCGACAGGTTCGGGCCCAAGAAGATGTACGCCTGGGCCGCCGGACTCTGGTCGCTGATGACCATGGTGACCGCCGCCGCGAGCAGCTTCGGGCTCCTGTACGCCGCTCGTGTCGCGCTCGGTGTCGCCGAATCGCCGTTCTTCACCGCCAGTCTGAAGGTCAACGAGCGCTGGTTCGGCAAAGAAGAGCGGGCGTTGCCCATCTCCGTCGTCAACACCGGGTCCCAGATAGCCAACGCGATCGCGCCGCCGCTGCTCACCTCGCTGCTGATCGCCTTCGGCTGGCGGGGGATGTTCCTCGTGGTCGGGGCGCTCGGGATCGTCGTGATGCTGGTGTGGCTGCGGGTCTACCGGGACCCGTCGCTGAGGGAACAGGCCCTGATCCGGGGGGAGGAGCTCGCCGAAGAGGCCAAGGGCGGGGAGGAGAAGGCCAGTTGGGGTGCGCTGTTCGGGCAGCGCAACACGTGGTTCATGATCCTGGGGGCGTTCGGGATCTTCTACACGGTGTGGGTGTATCTGACCTGGCTGCCCAGCTACCTGGAGACCTCGCGGGGCTTCAGCCTCGCGGAGACGGGGTGGCTGGCCTCGCTGCCGTACCTGTGCGGGATCGGCGGGGTGCTGTTCGGCGGCATCCTCTCCGGGCGGCTGGTACGACGCGGGCTCCCGGCGGTCACGGCACGCAAGGTGCCCATCGTCGGCGGTGCCGTCCTCGCCGCGGCGGCCGTCCTGCCGGTCGCGTACGTCGACAGCACGCCCCTCGCCGTCGCGCTGCTGTCCCTCGGGTACTTCGCGGCGCAGGTGCCGATGGGGTGCCTGTGGACGCTCGCGTCCGACCTCGCGGCGCCGCACCAGGTCGCGTCGCTGGGGGCGATCCAGAACTTCGGCGGCTTCCTGGGGGCCGCGCTCGCGCCGATCGTCACGGGGGCGATCCTCGACGCGACCGGCAACAGCTACAGCCTGGTGTTCCTGGTGGGCGGGGTGTTGCTGCTGGTCGGGGGGATGTCGTACCTGTTCTTCGTCAAGGACACGCAGAGCGGGGGCGCGCGGGGATGAGGGCCTACTTCGTCATCGGCCCCGCCGGCTCCGGCAAGTCCAGCGTCGCCCGCCTCCTCGCGAAGCTGACCGGCGCGGCCCACCTCGACAAGGACACGGCGTGCACGAGGCTGACGGAAGCGCTGCTGAAGACGGCCGGCACGGACCCCGACGACCGGGACACAAACGCGTACTACCTGTCCACGGTAAGGGAGTTGGAGTACCTGACACTCCTGGACCTGGCCCGCGACAACCTCGCGGTGGGCCGCCCGGTGGTCCTGGACGCCCCCTTCGGCAGCTACTTCGCGGACCCCGGCTTCCTCACGGCCACGGCGAACCGCCACGGTTGGCCTGACGGCGTCGAACCGGTCGTGGTCCACGTGAGAGTCGACTCGCCCACGGCCCAAGCCCGCATCAGGGCAAGGGGTTTGGCCCGGGACGCCTCGAAGCTGGCCGACTGGCCGGCGTTCTGGACCAAGTCGCAGGCGAACCCGTGCCGTTGGGAGGGGGCGAGGCGGCTGGAGTTCGACAACAGTGCGGAAGGACTGAGCGAGGAGACCGTACGAAGGACACTCGACGAACTGACCTCCGGACCCGCAACCCCCCTCACCCCACCGGCAGTTCCACCACGAACACCGTCCGCCCCGCCTCCTCCGTCAGCCTGATCGTCCCCCCGTGCGCCCGCACCAGCGACCGCGCCACCGACAGCCCCAGCCCGCTCCCGCCCCGGTCCCGGCTGCGCGCCTTGTCGATCCGGTAGAACCGGTCGAACACCCGCTCCCGGTCGGCGGCCGGCACCCCGGGCCCCTCGTCGGCGACCCGCACGCACGCCGACTTCCCCTCCACCCGCACCTCGACGGACACGGCCGTCCCCACCGGCGTGTGAACAGCCGCGTTGGTCAGCAGGTTGTCCAGCACCTGGCGAATCCGCTGAGGATCGAGCCGCAGGGTCAACGACGAGGGACCCGGCAGAACCGTCAGCGGATGGTCCTTGTGGCCGGCCCGGAACGCGTCGGCGGCCTGCTCCACCAGCTCGACGAGATCCCCGTCCGCCATCCGCAACGGCGCCTCCACCTCGGCGGCGTCGAGACGGGCGAGCAGCAGCAGGTCGTCCAGCAGGAACCCCATCCGCGCGGCCTCGGCACGCAGGCGGGCGAGATGGCGTTCCCGCTCCTCGGGCGCGTTGGCGGCGGCGTACTGGAAGAGGTCCGCGTACCCCCGTACGGACATGAGCGGCGTACGCAGCTCGTGCGACGCGTCCGCGACGAACCGCCGGAGCCGCTGCTCCGCCTCCGCCCGTACCGCGAGGGAGTCGTCGATGTGCTCCAGCATCGTGTTGAAGGCGGTCCGCAGCTCCTCCACCTCGGGCCCGCCGCCCCGCTTGTCGGCGCGCAGGGGCAGCCGGGACGCGGAGTCCGTGAGGTCGTGGGAGGCGATGTTGTGCGCCGTGTGGGCCATGTCGCTGAGGGGGGTGAGCCCGCGCCGCAGCAGACGGCGGCCTATGACGACGAGGACGAGCAGCGCGAACCCGAAGGCGACGACCTGGATCTTGACCAGGCGCTGGACGGTGTTGTCGATGTCGTCCAGCGGCGCGGCGCTGATCAGGACGACGCCGGGCTCGACCTCGCAGGCGCGCAGCCGGTAGTCCCCGGCGTCCTCGATGTGCTCGGTACGCAGCAGTTCCTCGGGGGAACCGCCCTGCGCCTTGGCGAGGGCGGTGAAACCGGTGATGTCGTGCGGGAGGTCGGTCGGGTCCTCGGGCTTGCGCAGCTTCGGTTCGCCGTCCCTGATGTCGTAGACGGCGTAGAACCAGCTCCAGTACTTCTTGCCGGCGAGCGTGCCGGTGTCCACGACGTTCTTGGACTGGGCGATCTGCGCCTGGGCGATCTGGGTGTCGAGCTGGCCGGAGAGGTACTCGCGCATGTAGGTGGTCAGCGCCGTGCCGACGACCGCGAAGACGATCAGCGCGAGCGCGCCGAGGCCGAGCGCCAGGCGCGTACCGAGCCGCATGCGCCGGTACGAGCGCCGCAGTCGCGTGATCATTCGGCGGCCTGGCGGCGCACGACGTACCCGAATCCGCGCACGGTGTGGATCAGCGGGTCGCCGGTCGCGTCGAGCTTGCGGCGCAGGCGGCTGACGACCAGCTCGACGACGTTGGACCGGCCGCCGAAGCCGTACTCCCAGACGTGGTCGAGGATCTGCGCCTTGGTGAGGACGGTGGGGGAGCGGCGCATCAGGTAGCGCAGCACCTCGTACTCGGTCGGGGTGAGCGTGAGGAGCTTGCCCGCGCGGCGGACCTCGCGGGTGTCCTCGTCCATGGTCAGGTCGGCGACCTGGAGGACCGAGCGGGTGAAGCCCGGGCCCGCCGAGCGCCGTAGGACCGTCCTGAGGCGGGCCATCAGCTCCTCGACAGCAAACGGTTTCACCAGGTAGTCGTCGCCACCCCGGGTGAGCCCGGCGACACGGTCCGCGACGCCGTCGCGCGCCGTGAGGAACACCACAGGCACCATCGTCCCGGACCGGCGCAGGCGGTCGAGCACCCCGAAGCCGTCGAGGTCGGGCAGCATCAGGTCGAGCACCACGATGTCCGGCTGGAACTCGGCGGCCAGGCGCAGCGCTTCCTCGCCCGAGTTCGCCGTCACCGCCTCCCAGCCTTCGTAGCGGGCGACCGTCGCCACGAGATCGGCGATCGGCGGGTCGTCGTCCACGACGAGCAGGCGTACTTTCTCCACCCGTTCATAGTGCGGTACGCCACTGACAGGGCGAGACGTGCGGATGACACTCTCCTGAGATCGATAATTAGTTGAAAGTCTTACGACAGGGTATCGACAGCTCCCGGCGGCGAAGCTCGTGTCCTGAGAACCCGATCGAGGAGTCCCAGCCCGTGACGACCGTCCAGCAGTCTCCCCCCACACCCGTCGCCACGGGTATCCGTCCGAAAGTCGTGGCCCGCACCGGCCTGTACGCCCTGCTCGCCGCGAACGTGGCAGCCGTCGCCTACTTCGCCGCCGACGCCGGGTTCGGCTCCAACGCGCTGATCGTGCTCGGCCGCTTCACCGGCCTGTACGCGTCCCTGTTCATGGCCTTCCAGCTCCTGCTGGTCGCCCGCCTGCCCTGGCTCGACCGCCGGATCGGCATGGACCGGCTGACCAACTGGCACCGCTGGACCGGCTTCGGCCTCCTGTGGACGCTGGTGGGGCACGTCGTCTTCATCGCCTTCGGCTACGCCGACCTCGCCGGGACGATGGACCCGGTCAACCAGATCGTCAACCTCGCCGAGACCACCGAGGGCGTCCTGCGGGCCGTCGTCGCCTGGTTCCTGATCCTGGTCATCGGCGGCGCCTCCGCCCGCTGGGCCCGCCGCCGCCTCGCGTACGAGACGTGGCACTTCATCCACCTCTACACGTACGTCGCCGTCGTCCTCGCCTTCACCCACCAGGTCGCGATCGGTACGACGTTCACCGCCTCGTCGGCGGCAACCGCTTACTGGTACACGCTCTGGGGTGTCGCCCTCGGCTCCGTCGCGCTCGGCCGGCTGATCCTGCCCCTGTGGCGCAACTGGCGGCACCAGCTGCGCGTCTCGGAGGTCGTCCCCGAGTCCGACAACGTCGTCTCCGTGCACATCACCGGCCGCGACCTCGACAAGATGCCCGCGCAGGCCGGCCAGTTCTTCCTGTGGCGCTTCCTCACGAAGGACCGCTGGTGGCAGGCGAACCCCTTCTCCCTGTCCGCCGCCCCCGACGGCCTGCGGCTGCGCCTCACCGCCAAGGCGGCCGGTGACGGCTCGGCGGGCCTGCGCCACATCAAGCCCGGCACCCGCGTCTTCGCCGAGGGCCCGTACGGCGCGTTCACCGCGCTGCACCGCACCCGCACCGACGCGCTGCTCATCGCGGGCGGCGTCGGCGTCACCCCGATCCGCGCCCTCATGGAGGACCTCACCGGGCACGCCGTCGTCATCTACCGGGTCGGCTCCGAGCGCGACGCGGTCCTGTACGACGAGCTGCGCGACCTCGCGCACGCCAAGGGCGCCGAGCTGCACCTCGTCACCGGCCCGCCCGTCCCCGACCGGCTCGCGCCGGAGGGGCTCGCCGCGCTCGTACCGGACATCGCCGAACGGGACGTCTTCCTGTGCGGGCCGCCTCCGATGATGAACGCGGTCCTCGGCACCCTGCGTGAGCTGGACGTGCCGAAGCCGCAGATCCACTTCGAACGCTTCAGCCTGGCGGGATGAGAGAAACACCGTGAAACGAGCGATTCCTGTTCTTGTCCTGTCCGTCGTCGGGCTGGTCCCGGTCTTCCGGTACGTGCCGGGCGTCGAGTCGTCGTCCTCCTCCTCTTCTTCTTCGTCGGCCGGCAGTTCGGAGGCGTCCGCGCCTTCTTCGGCCGCTTCGGGGACTGTCTTCGCCGGGACGACCGTCAGCACCGAGAAGGGTGACGTCCAGGTACAGATCACGTACCAGGGCGGGAAGATCAGCGCCGTCAAGATGCTGAAGCAGCCCGACCATCCGCAGACGACGGCCGCCGTGCCGAAGCTCATCGCCTCGACGCTGAGTGCGCAGAGCGCGGACATCGACACGGTGTCCGGGGCGACGATCACCAGCGACGGGTACAAGAAGTCGTTGCAGGCCGCGATCGACGCGGCGGCCTCCGCTCCGAAGGCGGCTGCCACGCCGTCGGCCTCTGCTTCTCAGGTCGTCGCCGGGCCCACCGTCGGTACCGAGAAGGGTGACGTCCAGGTCCAGGTCACCTTCGAGGGCGACAAGATCGCGGCCGTCGAGATGCTGAAGCAGCCGAACCATCCGCAGACCACGGCCGCCGTGCCGAAGCTCATCGCCGAGACGCTCGACGCGCAGAGCGCGGACATCGACACCGTGTCGGGTGCGACCATCACCAGTGACGGCTACAAGGAGTCGTTGCAGGCCGCGATCGACGCGAAGGGCTGAGCTGTGCACCGGGTCGAACACGTCATGGGGTTTCCGGTCTCGCTGCGGATCGACGACGAGGAGGTTCCCGGGGGCCTCGGGGACGCCGTCTTCGACTGGCTGCGCGAGGTCGACGAGCGGTTCAGCCCGTTCAAGCCCGGCAGCGAGGTCTCGCGGTACGGGCGGGGCGAGCTGTCCGACGGGGAGCTGAGCGCGGACCTCGTCGAGGTGCTCGGCCTGTGCGAGGAGTACCGGGTCGCCACGGGCGGGGCCTTCGACGTCCGGCTGCCCGGGCGGGACTTCGACCCGTGCGCCGTGGTCAAGGGGTGGTCCGTGCAGCGCGCGGCCGATCTGCTGACCGGCGCCGGGGTGCGGCGGTTCTGCCTCAACGCCGGGGGCGATGTCGTGGTGCGCGGCGGGCCCTGGCGGGTCGGGGTGCGGCATCCCGAGGCCGCCGATCAGCTGTGTGCCGTACTGGAGCTGAGCGAGGGGGCGGTGGCCACGTCCGCGCGGTACGAGCGGGGGGACCACATCATCGACGGGCGTACGGGGTTGCCGGCCGCCGGGCTCGACAGCCTGACCATCGTGGCCCCTTCGCTGACGCTGGCCGACACGGTCGCCACCGCCGCCTTCGCGATGGGGCGCGCGGGTGTCGAGTGGGCCGCCGGGCGGGCAGGGTGCGAGGTGTTCGCCGTGGTGGCGGGTGGGGAAGTGCTGCGTACCGCTGGGGTGCCGGTGGTGCCCGAGGCGGTGTGAGCGGGTACGGGAACGGGTGGGCCGCCGGAGTCGATCCGGCGGCCCACCCGTCTGTACGGGGCTCAGCTGTACGAGGCCCAGCTGTACGGGAGTTCAGCTGACGTCCGACGCGTCCAGGCGGTAGAGGCCGCTGTACTCGGTCACCGCCGTGCCGTTCTTCTTGACCCAGGTGGAGATCTCGGAGTTGGTGCCCTGGCCGCCGTCGGTGACGACGATGTAGTGCAACTCGCCCGACTTCACGAGGGACTTGAGCTTGGCGAGGGTCATGGCGTTGTCGGTGCCGGACCAGCCGCCCATGGAGATGACCGGTTCGCCGGACTCCAGGATGAGGGAGGAGGCGGTCTGGTCGGTGGCGACGGCTACGAGCCAAGTCGCGCCGTCCTGGTGCTTCTTGAGGTACGTGATCATGGCGGTGGAGACTTGGGTGCCGCCGCCTGTACCACCCATGCCACCCGTGCCGCCCGAACCACTGGGACGCTCACCCGAGTCGGTACCCGGACCGCCGGTGCCGCTCGGGCGCTGGCCGCCCCCGCCCATGCCGCCCCCGCCCATGCCGCCCGTGCTCGGCCCCGCCGTCGGGTTCGTGCCGTTCGTCGTGGACGTCGCCGCCGAGGCGGAGTACGCGGCCGGGCCGGCGAGGAGCGCGACGACCGCCGTGAGCGCGGCGAGGACCGTCAGGCGGTGGCGCTTCGTGAAACGGCCGATCAGGAGGCCCAGGACAGCAACGGTTCCGGTAACCGCTGCCACACCTTCCGCGACCGTGTAGACGGTTCCGGAACCGGAGACCCGGTGGAGCAGGACCACCGCGAGGGCCGTACTCGCCGCGATCGCCGCCGGCAGCACCCAGGACCACGTCACGGACTCGCGGAACGCCTTGTACAGCAGCACCCCGCCCGCCCCGGCCAGCGCCGCGATGCCGGGAGCCATGGCCGTGACGTAGTACGGGTGGAACGTCCCCTCCGCGAGGGCGAACGTCAGATAGTGCAGGACGGACCAGCCGCCCCACAGCATCAGCGCGGCCCGCTGCGCGTCCGTACGGGGCGCCCGGCCGCGCAGCACCAGACCGCCGGTCAGGGCGATCAGCGCGAAGGGGATCAGCCAGGAGATCTGGCCGCCCATGATCTCGTTGAACATCCGGTAGATCCCGGCCTCGCCGCCGAAGCTCGCGCCGTTGCCCTGCGAGCCGACGGACGAACTCGCCCCGAAGATCCGGCCGAAGCCGTTGTAGCCGATGACCAGGTCCCAGACCGTGTTGTCGGTCGAGCCGCCGATGTACGGCCGCGACGAGGCGGGGATCAGGTCCACGACGACCATCCACCAGGCGCTGGAGACGACCAGGGCGACCGTACCGACGGCAAGGTTGCGCAACCGCTTGCCGAACGTCGCGTTCGCGGCCCACAGATAGACCAGGAAGAACGCGGGCAGGACGACGTACGCCTGCATCATCTTCGTGTTGAACGCGAAACCGATGGCGACGCCGGACCAGACGAGCGGCATCAGCCGCCCCGTACGGACCGCCTTGAGCAGCGCCGCCGCGCCGAGCAGCATCAGGAACACCAGGACCGGGTCCGGGTTGGTGTCCCGCGTGATCGCGACCGTGATCGGCGTGAGGGTGAGCACGAGCGCGGCGACCGTCCCCGCGACGGCCCCGAAGTCCCGCTTCACGAGCCGGTACAGCAACGCGACCGAGCCGACGCCGAGTCCGGCCATCGGCAGCGCCAACTGCCAGGTGCCGTAACCGAATACACGGGCCGAGATGCCCATCACCCAGAGCGCGAAGGGGGGTTTGTCGACGGTGATGAAGCTGCCCGCGTCCAGTGCGCCGAAGAAGAACGCCCGCCAGCTCTTCGTGCCGCTGTACACGGCCGCGTCGTAGAAGGAGTTGCCGCTGACCGACGTCATGTTCCACGCGTACAGCACGGCCGCGAGGACCAGGACGGACCACAGGGCGGGGCGTGCCCAGCGGGGGTCGTCGGGGGAGCCGAGGAAAAGGCGGCGCAAGCGGTTGCTGCCGGCGGGCGGTGCTGCTCGGTGCCGGGTGGGCGAGGGGGGCGGGGCGAGGGTCGTCGTCATGTCGCCGACCTTGGGCGCGGCGTCTGGGGCGACCCTGAGGGGCCACTGAGCGGACCATGAGAATCAGCGGACTCACAGGTGTGCCACAGGAGGTTCGGGGCAGACGCCCAGCGGCGCCCGCCGGATCGCGTCTCGTATGGCGAAATTCAGACAGTGGGCCCATTGAAGAGATGCAACACAAGCGGTCTACACTCTCCCCGCAACGGCCCGACACGCGTCGGCAGCGGGCTGATTCGGCCAGACCCGAAGGGTGTTCGGCGTTTTGATACGGATAGATTCAGTCACCAAGCGGTACCCGGACGGCACCACAGCCGTCGACCGGCTCTCCCTGGAGATACCGGACCGCGCGATCACCGTCCTGGTCGGCCCCTCGGGCTGCGGCAAGACCACCACGCTGCGGATGATCAACCGGATGGTCGAGCCCAGCGAGGGCACGATCTCCATCGACGGTGTCGACACGCGTCAGCAGCCGGTCAACACCCTGCGCCGGGGGATGGGTTACGTCATCCAGAACGCCGGCCTCTTCCAGCACCGCACGATCCTCGACAACATCGCGACCGTGCCCCGCCTGTTGGGCGTGAGCAAGGCCGAATCCCGGGACCGCGCACGGGAGTTGATGGGCCGCGTCGGACTCGACGCCGCGCTCGCGAAGCGCTACCCGTACCAGCTCTCCGGCGGCCAGCAGCAGCGCGTCGGCGTGGCCCGCGCGCTCGCCGCCGACCCGCCGGTCCTGCTGATGGACGAGCCGTTCTCCGCCGTCGACCCCGTCGTCCGCAAGGGTCTCCAGGACGAACTCCTGCGCATCCAGGGTGAGTTGGGCAAGACCATCGTCTTCGTCACGCACGACATCGACGAGGCCGTGAAGCTCGGCACGATGGTCGCCGTGCTGCGTACGGGCGGCAAGCTCGCGCAGTTCGCGCCCCCGGCCGAGCTGCTCTCCGACCCCGCCGACGCGTTCGTCGAGGACTTCCTCGGCGCGGACCGGGGCATCCGGCGGCTGTCCTTCTTCCCCGCCGCCGGGCTGGAGCTGCGCACCGGACCGGTCGTCGCCGTCGACTCCAGCGCCGAGCAGCTCGCGGCGGCGGCGGGCGCCGGGGCGCCGTACCTCCTTGTCACCGGCATGGACGGCAGGCCGCTCGGCTGGGGCGAGCCGGGCAAGCTGGTCGCGGGGCGGATCGACGCCGGTCAACTCCTGTCCTGCGGGCGCCCGTTCGTCGCCGGAACCGACTCGCTGCGGGCTGCGCTCGACTGCGCCGTGCTGTCGCCGACGGGGTGGGCGGTCGGCGTGGACGCGGAGGGGCGGGCCGCCGGGGTGGTCTCGCAGCAGGCCATCGGGGAGGCCATTCGCGGGGCGCACGAGGAGAGCGCCACCGAGGGCGTCGGCGCATCCGCCTCGGAGCCGAAGGTCCTGCGGTGAGCTACTTCGACGGCTTCTTCGACATCCCCAGCGACCTCCAGCACAGCTGGCTCGGCCTCATCGGCCTCCACCTGCGCGAGGCGCTGCTCCCGGTCCTCGCCGGGCTCGTGATCGCGCTGCCGCTCGGGCAGCTCTGCGTACGGCTCAAGTGGCTGTACCCGCCGGTGCTCTGGGTGACGACGATCCTGTACGCCATCCCGTCGCTCGCCTTCTTCGTCGTCCTCATCGACTACACCGGCATGACCGAGCTGACCGTGATGATCCCGCTGACGGTCTACAGCCTCGTCGTGCTCGTCCCGGCGATCGTCGACGCGGTGCGGTCCGTGCCGCAGGAGACGCTCGCGGCGGCCACCGCGATGGGCTTCGGACCCGTACGCCGGTACATCCAGGTGCAGTTGCCGATCGCCGTGCCCGCGATCATCGCCGGGCTGCGCGTCGCCGTCGCCTCCAGCATCTCCCTCGTCAGCGTCGGCACGCTCATCGGCAACCAGGGCGCGCTGGGGAACCTGCTGCACGACGCGAACATCTACAACCGCCCCGAGCTGGCCTGGAATTCGGTGCTGACGTCGGCCGCGCTCGCGGTGATCGTGGACGCGCTGCTGGTCGGCCTGCGCACCCTGCTCACGCCGTGGATGCCGAAGAGCGGCTCACGCCGTCCGAGGCCCGAGACGGTTCCCGTCGCACTGGAGGACGCTGTCCGGTGAACGTCCTGCACTACATCAGCAACTTCTTCGAGAACGACGCCAACTGGAGCGGCTACGCGGGGATTCCGACGCGGCTGTGGGAGCACGTCCAGTACTCGCTGGAGGCGCTCGGGTTCGCCGTCGTCGTCGGACTGCCGATCGGCCTCGTCACCGGGCACTTCGGACGCGGCGGCAACGCGCTCGCGTTCGTCGCGACGGCCGCCCGCGCGCTGCCGACGTTCGGGCTCCTCGTCCTCGCCACGATGATCATCGGCTTCGGCATGCTGCCGGTGATGATCCCGCTGGTCATCCTCGCCGTCCCGCCGATCCTCGTCACCACGTACGAGGCGATGCGCTCGGTCGACCCGGCCCCCGTGGACGCCGCGCGCGGCATGGGCATGGGGGAGGCCGGCATCCTGCTGCGGGTCGAACTCCCCGTCGCCCTCGGCCTGATCCTCAGCGGTATGCGCTCGGCGGCCATCCAGATCGTGTCGACGGCCACCATCGCCGCGTACGTCGGCCTCGGCGGCCTCGGCCGCTTCATCATCGACGGCCTCTACCAGCACGACTACGAGAAGGTCGTCGGCGGCGCCACCCTGGTCGCCTTCATGGCCCTCGCCACGCTGGGCCTGTTCTGGGCGGTGGCACGGTTCGCGGTGTCACCCGGGGTGCGCAGAAGGGCGTAGCAACCGGTTGCAGCAACAGACAGAGGGCGGTACCTCTCGGTACCGCCCTCCGCGCCGTCTCGGACCGGCCGTACGGCGATGGGCTGGTCGCGCCCACGCGGCGGAGCCGCGTGTCAGCACAGAACCGCGCCCCTGGGGAGTCTCTCCCCCGACGGATTCGGCGAAGCTTGTTTCAGCCCTCCGTGCGGGCCAGCGCCTGTTCCAGGACCACCAGCAGCGCGTCGCGTACCGAGCCCCGTTCGCGGGCGTCGAAGACCAGGAGCGGGACGCCGTCCGTGACGTCGAGGGCCCAGCGGACCTCGTCCAGGGTGTGCTCGACCTTGCCGTCGAAGGCGTTGATGGCGACCGCGAAGGGGATCCGGCGGTGCTCGAAGTAGTCGACGGCCGCGTAACAGTCGTCCAGACGGCGGGTGTCGACGATGACGAGGCCGCCGACCGCGCCCTCGACGATGTCGTCCCACATGAAGCCGAAGCGCTCCTGGCCCGGCGTACCGAACAGGTAGAGCTTCAGCGTCGGGTCGATGGTGATGCAGCCGAAGTCCATCGCGACCGTGGTCGTCGTCTTGCGCGGCGTGTGCGACAAGTCGTCGACCCCCGCCGCGACTTCGGTGATCGCCGCCTCGGTGGTGAGCGGCTCGATCTCGGAGATCGAGCCGACGGCGGTGGTCTTGCCCACCCCGAAGCCGCCCGCGATCACCAACTTCACCGGCAGCGGCGGCCGTTCGACGGCGACCGCGCCGACGGCGCTGGTGAACGGTTCAGTCGGAGTCACGGAGTACCCCCCGGGAGTCGGGGATGGCCCGCAGGCCATCGATAACCCTGCGCAGGACGGACGCGTCGTGGATCGCGCCGGAGTCCGGTACGTGCACCGTCAGATGACCGGCCGCGCGCAGATCCTCGGCGAGGACCCGCACCACGTTCAGATGCAGCCGCAGCCGCGCCGCGATCTCCGCGATGGACTGCGGCCGGCGGCACGCGGCGACGATGTCGTGCTGCTCGAAGGAGAGCCGGTCGAGGACGGCGAGCCCGCCCGCCGTGGCCACCACCTGCGTCTCCACGGGCATCGCCCGCGCGGACGCGGCCGACCCGGCCACCCGGCCGGCGGTGACCAGGAACGGCCGCACGGCGGAGGGCGGACGCGCCGCGCCGTCCTCTCCGGCGCCCTGCGGGGTGCGCCCGTCCGCCATCTTCGCCTGCTCTTCTCTTCTGGCGTACCGGCCGGTGTCAGCGGGTCCGGCTCGGACGCCGGCCCTGCTGGCTCTGCTTGGCGGCGCCCACGGTGTTCTTCAGCTCCAGCACCAGCTGGGGGCTGAGCGCGCTGCCCGCCCGGTTCGCGAACACCGTCATCTCGTAGGCGATGTTGCCGAGCTTCGCCTCCTTGTCGGTGACGACGCCGAGGACCGCGCCGCTGCCGACCGAGGAGACCAGCACATGGCCGCCCTCCAGGTCGATGATGACCTTGTTCAGCCCGCCCAGACCGTAGTTGCCGGAGGCCCCGGCGGCCAGCGAGGTGATGCCGGAGACGATCGCCGCGAGCCGCTCGGAGTCCGCGTGCTCACGCAGCTCGGAGACGGCTATCAGCAGTCCGTCCGAGGACACGGCGATGGCGTCGACGACGCCCGCGGTCTCGGTGGCGAAACGGTTGAGCAGCCAGGTGAAGTCGGCTGCGGCGGCCCGCAGATCGGTCGGCGTGGCCTCACCCGCGGGGGTGTCACCTGTCGACGTGCTCACTGCTCGGCTCCTTCCGGAAGGTGTTTCTGGTGGTGCGTGGAGTTCCGGTCGTCGGTGGGGGGTCGGCGGCTCGGCACATCGTCGTGCGTAAACGCTTTCTGCTTCGTTTCCGGACCATTCTCTCCGGAGCGGCCCCCCTCGGTGAAGGGGGCCGTGTCGGTGAAGGGGGCCGTGGTCTCCGCCGTATCGGCGTTCGCCCGCGCCACCGCCTCCTCGAACTCGTCCAGCGTGTCACGGACGGCGTCCGCGTCGGCGGGACGGGAGGCACGCGCGCCCTGCTGCGCGGCGGCGTCCACGGTCGTCCGCAGGGTCGCGCCCCGCACCCGCCGCTTGAGCGGCCTCGGACCGTCGGCCGGTACGGGCTCCTCCGAGCGGGCCCGGGGGATGAACGGAGCGGGGGCCTCGGCGGGTTGAGTGGTACGGCGGGGCAGCGGGGGGTCTTCGGCACCGGCTCCGGTGAGCGGTGACGTCCGGTCGGGAGACGCGCCGTCGAGGCCGGGCGCGTCGAGCGGGAGCGGGGCCGTCGAAACCGGCTCCGCACCATGTCCGTCGTCCGTCCCCACAGACCTCTCCGTGCTCGTTCGTCCCGCCTCCCCGGCGCCTGCCCCCGAACTCCCGCGGGAAACCAGGGGCTTGTGCGCGACCACCGGCGGCTCCTCGCCGCTCAGCGTCAGCAACAGCGACGACGGCAGCGCCACTTCGGCGGTGAGGCCGCCACCGGGCGTACGGGAGAGGGCGACCTCGATCTCCCAGCGCCGCGCGAGGGCGCCGACGACGAACAGGCCGAGCACCTTCGTCGGTACGAGGTCGAGCCGCTCGCGCCGCACCAGCCGGGCGTTCTCCTCGGCCAGCCGCTCGGCGCTCATCCCGAGCCCGTGGTCGACGACCGTGATGGACGCCCCCTCGGAGTGCACGCGGACGGCGACCTCGACCGGCGAGTCGGTGGGCGAGAACGACACCGCGTTCTCCAGGAGTTCGGCCACCATCAGCGTGAGGTCGCCGATGATGTCGGGCTCGATCA
Source organism: Streptomyces saintjeani (assembly GCF_055409605.1). Taxonomy (NCBI): domain Bacteria; kingdom Bacillati; phylum Actinomycetota; class Actinomycetes; order Kitasatosporales; family Streptomycetaceae; genus Streptomyces; species Streptomyces saintjeani. The sequence continues at coordinate 7,343,055 of NZ_CP189624.1, forward strand.
TCACCTCGGACGTGGCCCGCAGTTCGACGCGCTGGTACCCCTCGATCTGCCCGAGCGCGGCCCGCACGACGTTGGTGAGCGCGGTCGGCCCCGAGTCGAGGACGGTCTCGCGGATCCCGGCGAGCAGCATCAGGCTGTCGGCGTTGCGGCGCAGGCGGACGGCGATGTGGTCGATGGAGTAGAGGCGTTCGAGCAGCGCCGGGTCGGTCTCGCCGCGTTCCACCGCGTCGATCAGCGTGAGCTGACGGGTCGTCAGGTTGCTGACGCGGCGCCCCACGTTGCCGAACATCTCGGCGACGTTGCGACGGCTGAGGACCTGACGCTCCAGCAGCGCGGCGGCCGTCGTCTGGACGTTGTTGAACGCCTCGGCCAGCTCACCGATCTCGTCGTTGGCCGTGACCGGCAGCTCACGCAGGCGCGGCGAGCCGCTCTCCTCCGCGTCGTCGTCGGCGACGCGCGCCAGCTCCCGCCCGGCGACGTCCGCGACCTCGCGCGCGGCGCCGGTCAGCGCCAGCACCGGCCGGACGACCGAGCGCCGCACCAGCACCGAGAACGCGATCCACAGGATGAACCCGATCACCGCGAGGCTCAGCAGCAGCGTGACGCGCAGGCGGGCGCTGCTCGCCGTGTCGTCGGCGCGGTCGGCGATCTGGCCGATCAGGGAGTCGGTGATCTTCAGCCGGTTGTCGGCCTGTTGCTGGTAGTCGCCGTACGCGCTCAGCGCCTGGCGCAGCGAGGTGCGCAGCGCGGACGTCGTCGTCGCCTGCAACGAGCTGGGGTCGACGGAGAGTTCGGCGTAGTGCTGGTCGATGGCGGCCTGCGCCGGGTTGTGCTCGATGCCGCCGAGCTCGTCGGACTGCGCGGCGGTCGCGAACCGGTTGAACCGCTCGGTCTGGTACCCGTACAGCTCGTAGGCGCCGACCGCGCCGGTGAACTCGATGAGCGCGTTGCTGTCCCCGGTCAGCGCCGAGAACACGCCCGTCTCGAAGGCGCCGTGCGCCGCGTCCGCGCGCAGCAGGGAGTCCAGCAGGTTGCCGGTGAACGTCGTCGCCAGCGCCGAGTTGCGGTCCAGGCCGAGGCCGTCGATGAGGGCGCGCGCCGCGCCCGTGTACGCCGGGTCGATGTTGTCGGCGGGCAGATAGCCCTGCTCGATCGTCGACCTGAGCACCCCGAGGCCCTCGATCTCGCGCAGCGCCTGCGCCTCACCGTCCGGCAGCCGTCCGCCGAAGGTGTCGCGCACCTCCGTCACCTGGTTGTCCACCTTGACCTGCGCCACCCGATAGGGGTCGGCCGAGGGGGTGCCGCCGTCGAAGGAGGCCTCGTGACGCACCGACAGCAGGATCGCCTGCTGGTGCTCGGCCTCCACCAGCGAGACCAGCTTGGCCACTTGGGCGCTGTCGCGCACCAACTGGGCGGCTTCCTCGGCCCGCTGGGACTCCTGGACCAGGTCCGCGATGACGTACGTCAGCAGGACGGTGATCACCGCGAGCGGCACGCCGACGAGGACGTTGAGCTTGCGCTGGAAGGGCCACCGGTCGGCGAGGGCCCGCAGCCCACGAGGGCCGGACGCTGGTGCCGGCCGGGTGGGCGCGTCCACCTCGTTCGTGGACACCGGGCCTCCTTCATGGCGGGTGGTGCACCGCGCGCGACGCACACGGATGGCCGGTTTCGATCGGTCCCTGATTCTGTTCGACTCCGATCGAGTCGACGACCGATGTGTACCGCTGGATGACCGATGGGTGATCGACGCCGACTGCGGCGAGGCTATCGCTTCCGTGAAGGGACGGGCACATCGCCCTGGGTCAAGAATCCATTACGAAGCGACGCCGACCACAACCAGCCACGTACACAAGCGGAATGGCAAGCGGAGCCCGGGAAATCGACGGGTATCGTTTACACAACTTCTCTTGACTGCCGAAGAACTGGCTGGCTTGGATCGAGAGACCTCATTCGAGGGACCCTCAGGCGCGTCGCCGGGGGGTCTTCAGGCGTATCGCCTCCTCTCCCCCCAAGTCGGAAACGGGAACAGTGACTTCTACCGCCCATCCCCGCAGATCCCTCCGTCAGCACCCCGGCGCGGCAGCGGCCGTGCTCGCCGCGGCGACGGTCCTGCTGGCGGGATGCAGCTCCGACGACACCGGCAGCAACCCGCTCGACGGGGGCGGCTCGGACGGCAAGTCGGTCGTCGTGGGGTCGAACAACTTCGCCGAGAGCACGCTGCTCGCCGACATCTACGGCGAGGCGCTCAAGGCCAAGGGGATCAAGGTCTCCTACAAGCCCAACATCGGCAGCCGCGAGACCACGTACGGCCTGCTCAAGAACGGCTCCATCCACGTCCTGCCGGAGTACAACGGCTCCCTGCTGGCCTACCTCGACGCCAAGGCCACGCAGACCTCGCTGGAGACCGTGAACGCGGCGGCCAAGGCCAAGCTCGACTCCAAGCTGACGCTCCTGGAGTCCTCCCCGGCCGAGGACAAGGACTCCGTCACGATCAACGCGGAGACCGCGGCGAAGTACAGCCTCACCGCGGCCTCGACCCTCGCGGACCTCAAGGACATCGCCCCCGACCTGGTCCTCGGCGGCTCGCCCGAGTTCCAGACCCGCCACCAGGGCATGCTCGGCCTGGAGTCGGAGTACGGGCTGAAGTTCAAGTCCTTCAAGGCACTTGACGCGGGTGGTCCGCTCACGCAGGCGGCGCTGAAGAAGAACACCGTGCAGGCGGCGGACATCTTCACGACCGACCCGACCATCCTCAAGGAGAAGTTCGTCGTCCTCCAGGACCCGAAGAACCTCTTCGGCTTCGCGAACGTCACGCCGCTCGTCTACAAGAGCGCGCTCTCCTCGGAGGGCGTCGCCGCCCTCAACGCGGTCTCCGCGAAGCTCGACACGAAGACGCTCCTCGACCTCGACCTCCAGGTGCAGCTGGAGAACAAGGACCCGCTGGACGTCGCCAAGGCGTGGCTGAAGACGGCCGGCCTGGACTGACCCGCTTGGACACCACCGACCTGACCCGGGTGCCCGCCTCGCGCGCGGACACCCGGGTCGTTCTCACCGGATCCTCCCTCACCGCACGGGAGTTGATCGCCCTCGCGGACGGCGGCGCGTCCCCGGACGTCGCCCCCGAGGCCCGCGAACGCGCCGTACGCTCCTGGCTGACGGCCCGTCGACTCGCTTCCGCCGGACGGCTGTACGGCCGCGCCACGGGCGTCGGCGCCAACCGCTCCGTCCCGGTCGCCACCGCCGACGAACAGGCCCACAACCTCCGCCTCCTGCGCAGCCACGCGGGCGGCGCGGGAGCGTTGCTGCCGGCCCGCCAGATCCGCGCGATGCTCGCGGTCCGCGCGAACCAACTCCTCGCCGGGGGCGCGGGAATCCAGCCCGCGATCATCGACGCGCTGGTGGAGGCGCTGCGGCTCGGGGTGCATCCGGCGGTGAACGAGTACGGGGGGCTGGGGACCGGGGACCTGACGGCGCTGGCACAGACGGGGCTGACACTGATCGGTGAACGGCCGTGGATCGGGGGCGGGTTGGAGGGTGAGGGGGGTTTCGGGGCGGGCCCGGCGTCGGGGGCCGTGATCGAAGAGGCGTCGGCCCGGCCGGAGTTCGCCGACCATCCCGCGCCCGTCGCCCTTCAACCCGGCGATGCCCTCGCCCTGTTGAGCAGCAACGCCCTCGCTCTCGCCCAAGCCGCGCTCGCCTGGCGGGAGATGGACGTCCTGCTGCGGGCCACGCATGCCGTCGCCGCGCTCTCCCTCGCCGCCGTGTCCGGGTCGGCCGAGGCGTACGCCGCTCCCGTGCACGCGTTGCGGCCGTACGTCGGGGCCGCGCACGCCGCCGGGGAGGTGCGGCGGCTGCTGGGGTGGCCGGACGTGCCGGTCGTGGCCGCACGGCGGGTGCAGGACCCGTACGGGTTCCGGGCGTTCCCGCAGGTGCACGGGTGTGCGCTGGACGCGGGGGACAGGGTGCGGGAAGTCGTCGAGGTCGAGGTCAACTGTCCGTCCGAGAACCCCTTGGTGGACCCCGACGCGCTCACCGCCTACCACCACGGCGGGTTCTTCGCGGCGCCCCTCGCGCTCGCCCTGGACGGGCTGAACCTGGCCCTGCTGAAGACGGCCCAGCTCTCCACCGCCCGCCTCTCCGCGCTCGGCCACCCCGAACTCACCGGCCTCGCCCCCTTCCTGGCGGACGGCCCGGCGAGCAGCTCGGGGACGATGATCCTGGAGTACACGGCCAACTCGGCGCTCGCGGAACTGCGTTCACAGGCCGTCCCCGCCTCCTCGGGGCACGCCGTGGTCTCCCTCGGCCTGGAGGAGGCCGCGAGCTTCGCGGGCCAGTCCGCGCGCCAGTCCCTGCGGGCGGCGGACGCGTACACGACCCTCGTCGCCTGCGAACTGGTCAGCGCCGTCAGGGCACTTCGGCTCCGGCCGACCCAGCCGCCGACCCCGGCCTTCACGACCGCCTCGGCCGCGCTGCCGACCGGCACGGACGACCGGCCGCTCACCGCGGACATCGCGGCGGCGGCCGAACTCCTGCCGACGCTCGCCGAGTTGTGAAGCACCCCCGGGCGTGGGGTAAGGTTTGATCACGAGCTGGCCGCCGAACAAGGCGGAACAGAACGCGCGTTGGTGGTCCAAGGAAAGACGTCCCGCTTCCTGCGGGGAGATGCAAGTGCAAGGCTTGCCCGGCGCTCAAGAAAAGAACCCGTCCCGGTTGGGGCGGGTTCTTTGCTGTCCGCGCGAGCGCGGCGGAGAAAACCCGGAAGCGCATCCGGAACCCGCCGCCTAATCTCCTCCCCGATGAACAGAAGACGCCAGAAAAAGCTCACCCGCCGCCTGATGAGCGCGGCCTGGAGCGAGAACGGCTCCCGGGTCGCCGCGCTCCTGAAAGCCGGCGCCGACCCCCGGGCCCGGGATGCCGACGGCACCACACCCCTGTACGCGGCGAGCGTCCACGGCAACGCCGAGGCGGCCCGGCATCTCCTGGCCGCGGGCGCTCCGCCGGACGAGGAGAGCGCGGGACCCGGCGCCGAGGGAACTCCCCTGTGCGCAGCCGCCAGTTGGGGCCACACCGAGACGGTGCGCGTCCTCCTCGCGCACGGCGCGGACCCCGGCCTCCGGGAGGACCACGGCACCGGCCTCACCCCGCTGGAGTGGGCGAGGGCCGGGAACCACGCCGAGACGGTCGCCGCCCTGTCGCAGGCGTGAGCTTTCCTCGTCGACGGGCCCCGGCGTGGAGGGAAACGCCGATTCCCTCGCCCGCGCTGGAGCCCGCGTGGATCTCTCCCCGAATCTGACGCGAGCCGTCACCCGACGCGAGCCGTCCCCGGGGAGAAACCGCATGAGAACGCTTGCTGCAACACGTCGTCCCGCCCTCGCCGCCCTCCTGACCGCTGAAGGGGGCCCGGCCGCCGAGGTGCAGCGCGTGCACGAGGGCGCGGTCGAGGTCGTCGAGCATGTGGCTCATCCTCGCGGTGGGCGCTCACGCCGTAAACTGGAGAAACCCGTTTCAGCAACACGTCAGCGCACAGGAGGTCGGCAGCCGTGGCGTTCGAGGACCCCTCCACCGAGATGCTCACGCAGGCCGCCGAGCACTTCGGGCTGCTGGCGTCCCCGGCCCGCCTGCACATCGTGTGGGCGCTGGCCCAGGGTGAGAGCGACGTGACCGGTCTCGCGGAGCGGGTGGGCGGCGCGCTGCCCGCCGTCAGCCAGCACCTGACCAAGCTGAAACTCGCCGGCCTCGTACGCTCGCGCCGCGAGGGCCGCCGCCAGGTGTACTTCGTGGACGCCCCCGACGTCGTCGACGTCGTCCGCCTGGTCCTCGGCCGCCTGAACGACCGCGCCGAGGGGGCCGACGTCCCGGTACCCCGCCTCCGTGGCCTCTGAGGAGACGGACCCGGGGGAGGGGACGGGGTCGCGGCGGGACGGCATGGGGGGAGCGGGGGAGGGCGAGGGCGTTCCGGGCGGGGACGGGGACGGTGTGAGGCGGTCGGACGACGGCGAGGTCTCGCTCGGCGGCGATGTCTCACACGGGGACGGTGTGAGGCGGTCGGGCGGTGACGAGGCTCTCCCCGGTGGTGCGATCCGGCTCGGCGGCGGCGCGATCACGCCGGGTGGCGATGCGGGGCCGGTGGAGGACGGCGGGGATGCGACGGGGGATGGTTCGGGTCCGTCGGGCGGTGCTGTGGTTCCGCTCGGGGGCGGCGCGACTCCGCGCGCCGGGGACGCGTCCCCACCACGCGCCGGCGCGATGCCGGCGGGCGACGGTGCGGCCCTGCCGGGCGCCGAGGGGAGTCGGCTGAGCGACGGTACGACCCCGCTGGTCCCCGCGATCAGCGATGCCGCGTCGGTGGTCCCGGCGGCCGGCGCCGCGATCGCACCCGCCTCGCCCGCCGGCCCCCCGGCCCCCGCCGACGCCACCACCCTGGAAACCCTCCGGCGCCTGAACACCCGCCCCCGGGGCCTCACCGAGGACGAAGCCGTCGTCCGCCTCGCCGAGTACGGCGAGAACACGCTCCCCGGGACCTCCCCCGCCGACTGGCCGCGCCTCCTGCTCGCCGGGGTCCGGGACCCCTTCACCTGCGTGCTGCTCTGCCTCGGCCTCGTCTCCGCGCTGGTCTCCTCCTGGGGCACCGCGACCGTCATCCTCGCCCTCGTCGCCGTGAGCTGTGTCCTGCGCGCGAGCGGGGAACGGCGGGCGGACCGTTCCGTGGCCGCGCTGCGCGATCTGGTCGCCGGTACCGCCACGGTCGTACGGAGGCCGGGTCCGGACGGGACGCCGGGGAGCCGGGAGGTGCCGGCGGCCGAGCTGGTGCCGGGGGACGTGATCCGGCTGGGGCCGGGCGACCTGGTGCCGGCCGACGTGAGGCTGCTGCGGGCACGCGGGCTCACCGTGCACCAGGCGGCGCTGACGGGGGAGTCGCAACCGGTTGCGAAACACGCGGAGGGGGCGGCGGGGGAGGGGCTCTGCTTCCAGGGCAGCGACATCGCCTCCGGCACCGCCACCGCCGTCGTCCTCGCGACCGGCGCCCGCACCCGCTTCGCCGCCGCCCACGCGCCCCCCGCCCGCCCCACCGGAAACGCCTTCGACAGGTCCGTACACGGCATCTCCTGGGTCCTGATCAGGTTCATGCTGCTCACGCCCCCGCTCGTGCTGATGGCGAACGCCGCCCTGCGCGACCGGGGCCTGGAGACGCTCCCCTTCGCGGTCGCCGTCGCTGTCGGGCTCACGCCCGAGATGCTGCCGGTGATCGTCACGACGTGTCTCGCGCGCGGAGCGACCCTGCTGGCCCGCTCCCACAACGTGATCGTCAAGCGGCTTCCGGCGCTGCACGACCTCGGCGCCGTCGACGTCCTGTGCGTGGACAAGACGGGCACGCTCACCCAGGACCGCCCGGTGCTGGAGCGCGGCATCGGGACGGACGGCGGCGAGGACGACGACGTCGTGCGCTGGGCCGCCGTACAGGCATGGTGGACGCTCCAGCTCGCCGAACTCCCCGCCCCGGACGCCCTCGACGAGGCGCTGCTGGACGCGGCGGGCGCGGTGGGGGAGGAGTACGACGGGGTCGACGCGGTGCCGTTCGGCCCGCAGCGGCGGATCGCGACGGCGGTCGTACGGGGCCGGCGCCCCGGCACGCACCTGCTGATCACGAAGGGCGCGGTGGACGACGTCCTGGCCCGCTGCGACCTCACGGAAACCGAACGCAAACGGTTGCTGAAACTCGCGGCGGCCGAGGCGGACGACGGCCTGAGGCTGCTGGCCGTCGCGACGGCCGAGCGAACCGCCCGCACCCGCCCCTACACCCCCGCCGACGAACGCGGCCTGACCTTCCGCGGCCTCGTCGCCTTCCGCGACGCCCTCGCGCCGAGCGCGGCCGAGGCGCTGCGGGGACTGGCCGCGCGCGGCGTCTCCGTACGGGTCCTGACGGGCGACGCGCCCGGTACGGCGGCCCGCGCCTGCCGGGACCTCGGCCTGGACCCCGGCGAGCCGGTGACGCTCGGCGCCGACGGTGACGTACCCGAAGCAACCGTTTACTCCCGTTGCACCCCGCAGGACAAGGCCCGCATCGTCGCCGCCCTGCGCGAGCGCGGGCACACGGTCGGCTTCCTCGGCGACGGCGTGAACGACGCGCCCGCGCTGCGTGCGGCGGACGTCGGGATCGCCCCGCGGTCGGCCTGCGCGGTGGCCCGCGAGAGCGCGGACGTGGTGCTCGGCGAGAAGGAGCTGACGGCCGTCGGGCACGCGGTCACGGCGGGCCGGTACAGCAGCGGCAACATCGCCTCGTACCTGCGCGTCACGCTCTCCTCGAACCTCGGCAACGTCCTCGCGATGCTCTCCGCGGGCCTGCTGCTGCCGTTCCTGCCGATGCTCCCCGCGCAGGTCCTCGTCCAGAACCTGTGCTTCGACGCGGCGCAGCTCGCCTTCGCGTACGACCGCCCCGCCGCGTCCGTCCTGCGTCGCCCGACCGTCCTGCGCCCCCGCTCCTTCCTCGCCCTGATCACCGGCTTCGGCGCGCTCAACGCGGTCGCCGACCTCACGACCTTCGGCATCCTGGCGTACGGGCTGCGCGGCCCCGACGAGGTGGACGACGAGGCGTTCTTCCACTCCGCCTGGTTCACGGAGAACCTCCTCACGCAGGCGCTGGTGATGATCCTGCTGCGGGCCGGGCGGCACGCCGTACGCGGGGGCCGGCGCCCGGGGCCGGTCGGCTGGGCGGCGGCGGTCCTGGTCGGCGTCGGCCTCCTGCTGCCGCCGAGCCCGCTGGGAGGCGCCCTCGGCATGACGGGGCTGCCGCTGCCGTACTACCTGATGCTGGGGGCGGTGCTGCTGCTGTACGCGCTCGCGCTGAGGCCGCTGGCCCGGCGCCAGCCGTAGGACGACCGCACGCCGGGCGCGGGGAGTTCGGCCTCGGCGGCGGGGCGACCGCACGCCGCCTCACCCCGCCTCAGCCGTACGTCAGGTTCGAGCACGGATTGTCGTCCGCCGAGCGCGCGTCCGCGGCGACCTGGGACGGTACGGACGTCGGCGCCGGCGAGGCGGTACCGGTGCCGGCCGACCCCGCGTAGTCGTCGCCCAGGACGACGTTCAGGGCCGTGCCCTGGATCTGCTCCAGCCGGGCGCCGGGAAACGCCGCAGCAACCGTTTGCGCACTCTTTTCCAGCCCCGGCCCGTACTGCACGACCGTCGTCGCGTGGGCCTGGCTGGCGGCCGTCGCCGTACCCGTCACCGTGAACCCCGCCGCCGTGAGCTTCGCCGCGCCCTTGGCCGCGAGCCCGGAGACCGTCGTGCCGTTGTAGACGGCCACGTCGATTCCCGCGCCGGACACGGGAGTCGGGGTCGGCGTCGGGGCTGCCGCCTTCTTCCTGCCGCCCGCGTTCTGGCCGTCGATCGTCCGGTCCTCCTTCAGCGCCGACCACAGCGCGGACGCGTCCGGCTCGACGATCGCGACGCGCGCACCCTCGTAACGCCAGGGCACGGTAACGAACTTGGTGTTGTGCAGGTCGACGTCCTTGAGGGACATCGCGAACGAGATCAGCTTGTCGGCGGAGCCGAGCCCGGGGTCGACGGTGAGCGACTTGGTCGCCGCCTCGGCCAGCGGGAGCAGGTTCGTCGGAGACAGCCCCTTCTCCTTGATCTGCTTCAACAGGCTGGCCACGAACGCCTGTTGGCGCTTGATCCGGCCTATGTCGGAGCCGTCGCCGATGCCGTGCCGGATCCGGACGTAGTCCAGCGCCTTCTGCCCGGAGACCTTCTGCTCGCCCTTGGCGAAGAGCAGGTCGCCCCGCGTGGCCCGGCCGGGGCTGAGGTCCTTCTGGTAGATGTCATTGGGCAGGCACACGTCGACCCCGCCGACCACGTCCGTCAGTGACGCGAACCCCTTGAAGTCGACGACGACCGTGTGGTCGACGCGCATCCCGGTCAGCTTCTCGACGGTGTTCTGCGTGCAGGCGGGGTTGCCTTTGTCCGTCTGCCCCATGGAGAACGCCGCGTTGAACATCGTGCTGCGCTGCTCGGCGGACCAGGTGCCGTCGGGCAGCTTGCAGGGCGGGATCGTCACCAGGGTGTCGCGCGGGATGGACACCGCGAGGGCGTGCTGGTGGTCGGCGTACACGTGCAGCAGGAACGCCGTGTCCGAGCGGCCGATGTCGTCCTTGTTGCCGCCGCCGAGCGCCGCGTTGCCGTCGGTGCGCGCGTCCGAGCCGATGACCAGCACGTTCTCGCCGGCCGTGTCCTCGGGGCGGTTGTCGGAGAGACCGCCCGCGTCGAACGTGTTGATGTCGCCGTCGAGCTTCAGGTACAGCCAGCCGGCGCCCGCGCCGAGGAGGACCAGCAGGGACAGGACGATCGTGAGGGTCAGGCGTATCCGGCGGGAGCGTGAACTCTTCCCCGCGCCCCTGCCTCCTCCCGCGCCCCTGCCCCGCCCCGCGCCTCTGCCCGTGCCGCTCCCGCCGCCCGCGCCCGTACGGCGCCTGCGGTCCGGCTGCGGCGGCGCGGAGCGTCTGCCGCCGCCGGTGCGATGGCGTGGCGGCGGTGCGCTGCGGCTGCTGGTGACGGTCATCGGCGCCCTCACTGTGTCTCGCCCTGGGTTGTACAGTTGCGCAATGTAGCAACCTTCCGGGGTGCGACTCCGACAAGGCTCGACGAAAGAGAGATCAGGTCATGCTCCGCAACGGACTGGAACCCTGGCACCTGTTGATCGTGGCGATCGTCGTCATCGTGCTCTTCGGCTCGAAGAAGCTGCCTGATACGGCGCGTGCGCTCGGCAAGTCGATGCGCATCCTCAAGAGCGAGGCGAAGGCGATGAAGGAGGAGAACCCCGCGAGCCCCGAGAGCCCCGCGGAGCCGTCCGGCTCGGTGGCCGCGTCGGCCGTGACCCCCGCGGCCCCGGTCCAGCCGACGACGGTGACCACCGCGTCGGAGGCGGCGCGGGCGCAGGCGCCGGCCGCCTGACGGCCGTCCGGAGGGAAAAACTTCGTAAACGGTTACTGCGCGTCTTTCCAGGCCGCGACGTGCCAAGGCCGGTGCGGACCGCTGTGCGTGGCAGCGGGCCGCACCGGCCGGTGTCTTGCTGTGCGCCGAGGCGCGCCGGTCACGGCATCAGGCGGGCTCCCCGGCCCCCTTGGGAAGCAGCGCCTCCGCGGCCGAACGGGACTCCTCGCGCCGCTGCCGCCGGGTGCGGCGCGGCTCCTGGTCGGGCAGCCAGCCGAAGGCCATGCTGCTGCCGATCAGGCCGCACAGCAGGCCGACCATGAACCCCCCGATGTTGGAGGTCACCCAGGTGCCCACGGAGAGCAGCACGGCGGTGACCGAGTAGAACAGCCGCTGCGCCGGGTTGAACAGGATCAGCAGGCCGCACAGGATCATGAGCGACGGCAGGAGGTATCCCGCCAGTCCCTGCATGCCGATGTGCAGGATCACCGGCAGCGGCGCCTTCATCGTCAGAAGGATCTCGGCGCCGCCGAAGGTGAGCAGGACCCCGCCCACGAACGGCCGGCGGCCTCGCCACTGACGGAAACGCTGCCGCGCCGGCGCCTTGGGAGCCGGCTCGGCGGACGCGGTCGTCCCTGGCTCGGGTACGGCCGGCGGTTCGTGCTGGGTCACTGGATCACGTCCCCGGGCATCCGCTGGTGGAGAACTTCATGCGCAGGTCGGGCAGCTTGAAGACGGCCGCGGTCGCGCCGTAGTTGTGCTGGTACAGGTTCTCGATGGTGACCGTCCTGGCCTGCTGGCCGTAGACACCCGCCGGACCCTTGTAGCCGGGGACCCGGTCGAAGGTGCTGGAGTCGCGGCCGATCTCGATGTCGCCGAACGTGGCGTTACCCATGATCTCGTCCGAGTCGATCGCGAGATTCTCCACCTCGACCTTCTTGCCCTTGCCGCCGGCCGTCAGGATGAGCTGGATGCCGCCGAGGTCGACGGCCTGGCACATGTTGGTGATCTTGCCCTTGCCGATGACCGAGGTCACGACGAGGACCGAGCCGTCCGTGTCCCCCTGGTTCGGGCTGTTCTCGATCATGTGGTCCAGCCCGCCGTACTGCTCGAAACCCTCTCCTTCGAGCAGGTCGGCCTTGACGACGAACGGTATGCCGGAGATCGCGAACTGGACGCCGAGGACGCCCTCCGCGGTCAGGACGGCGAGCGTCGCGGCGGCGATCGTGGCGGGGACCGCGAGGATCGCCGCCCGGCGCCCGCGGACCCTGCCGCGTCTTTCGGTGGTACCGCTACCCGGACTCCCGGGTGTGTTCTCGGCGGACGGTGTGACGTCCGGGGACGAGGCCATGTCTGCTCCCATGGGCATTAGTACATGCAGGTTGCTTTGTGGCGCGTTGTCCTGGCGCGGACAGCGGCTGCCGTGCACGCTCCCCACAACTCCCGGAAGTCGTACGGTCGTTCTCGTTACGCGGCAGTAGCCAAGCCAGGAAGTTACCGATGGTTACAACTACGGGTCAAGGGAGTTGTGGAAAAAGGGTGTTCATTGTGCGCCGTCCATGGATCAAGGCGCCACCCATGGTGTACCGCTCACAGCCATGATTTTCTGACGGTGCGTCACATCACCAACTTCTGTCCGATGCCTTGACGTTGACTGATCCTCAGGTCTACAACTCTGCCTGGCTCAGCCCGGATCCGTGGCGCCGGATCCGCAGCGCGACGTCCGTCGCGCTCCCGGACCTTCTTCACCGGACGTACCCGTCCCCCCGTGGGGGCGGGTACCTCTGGCCGAGTCCGCTCACCTGGCATCCCTCCATGGCGTCGAACACGGCCGCTTCCCTCCTGGCCGGCCACTGTCTGCCGTCCGTCACGTACGGAGAAGGCGTCACGGACCGGCAGTCGACGCCGCCGAGCTCACCCCCCTTTCGAGATCCCCGGCCATCCCGGGCATCTCCGCATCCCCCGAAAGAAAGAGGCACCCGCAATGCGCGCTCGCTCCCTGTTCGCCGTCCTCGGCACCGCCGCCGCCCTCACGCTGCCCGCCATCACCCCGGCCTCCGCCGCGGCGGACGCGGTCCTCACCGCGAACGGCGCGAACGTGGCCGTCGGCGACGTCCTGACGGCCTCCCTGGCCAGCGGCACCGCCGCCACGTTCTACTCCAGCGCGACCGGCACCAGCGGCATCTCCTGTGCGACCTCGGCCTTCAACGCGACCGTCGCCACCAACCCGACCGCGCCGGGCACCGCCACCGAGACGCTCACCGCGCACACGTTCGCCAACTGCACCTCGAACGTCCTCGGCGTCACGGGCGTCACCAGCATCAAGGTCGACAACCTGCCCTACACGGTCTCCGCCGCGTCCGGCGGCGCGCTCACGGTGACCCCGCCGAGCGGCGGCGTCATCCAGACCACGATCGTCCTGCGCACGCTGCTCGGCAGCATCACCTGCGTCTACCAGGGCCCGAGCCTGACCGGCAGCACCAGCAACACCGACAACAGCATCAACTTCGCCAGCCAGGCGTTCACCCGCACCTCGGGCTCGTCCCTGTGCTTCGCCGCGGGCTACTTCACCGCGAAGTACGCGCCGGTGTCGGACGGCGTGAACCCGGTGACGGTCAACTGACCTGATCCGGCCGGGGCGTTCACCTGCGCCTCAACCGCGTGAAGAGGGCGGTGCCGCCGGCGAGCACGAGGATCGCCGCGGCGCCGCCCGCCAGCATGGGGGCGGAGGGGCCGGAGTCGGTGGTCTTCGCGACGGGGGTGCTGTCGGGGGTCGCGGCGGCGGGCGTCGGGGTGAGGGCGGGTGCGGAAGCCGTGGCCGGGCCGGGAGTCGGGGTCGGCGCGGGTGTCTCTTTCCGTGCGGGTTCCTTCGGCGCGTCCTCCTTCGGTGCCTTGTCCTTCTGAGCCGCCTCCTTCTGCGCCGCCGCCGGGAACACCACGTCCGAGCACGAGTAGTACGTGTCCGCCGTACTCGTGTTCTGCCAGATCGTGTACAGCACCTGCCGCCCCGTCCGGTCGGCCGGCAGTTTCGCGCTGAACCGGTAGGCGCCGCCCGTGAGCTGAGGGTCCTTGACGACCGCGAACGGCTCCGACGGCAGCTCGGACCAGGTGAGCGGCTTCGTCGGGTCGTACCCCGGTTTCGTCAGGTACAGCTTGAACGACCCGGTGTGCGGGATCGTCGACGCGTACGTCATCCGCAGCGTCGCCCCCGGCCGCAGCTCCGTCGCGGGCCAGTCGTCACGCGCCAGGTCGAGCCCCCGGTACGCGGGAAGGCCCCCGCTGCACAGCTCGCCGTCCGGGATCGTCTGCCGGTCGCGTCCGTCGACGCCGGCCACGCGCAGGTTGTCCCACGCCGCGAAGGACGCGCCGTTCGCCTTCACGGCCGCGCGGCAGGCCGCCGTACCGGCGTTCGCGCCGCCCTCGGGGGAGCAGGCGAAGACGCGGCTCACCGGGGTCGTGGGGGCGCCGTGCGCGGCGGCGGGTCCCGCGCCGACGGCCAGCGTGCCGAGCACGGCCGCCGTGAGCGGGACGAGACGGTGACGGAACATGAGGGAACGCCTCCTCGGGAACGGCTGCACCGGGCATGTACGGCTGCCCGGGCGCCCGCGTTCAGTCACTGCTCCGATCAGCAGAGATGCCATCGGAAAACACTTTCCGTTCTTTTGCCGAGAGTGGGTAGCAAACCGGACATCAACTCCCCAACTGTCCCTGGAAATGGGGTTCTCTCGACGTGATCGAGGGTTTCCCCTGTATCCGGATGACCTTCTCTTTGCCTATCGTTCGACCACAGCCGATCCACAGGTGACCCCGAAACCGGTCGGCCGACCCGCCTGGCCCGCCATCGCGCGCTCCTCGACGCACTCCCCACCGCTTCGACGCCGAAGCGAACTCGACCGTCGCTCCCGCCCCTGTGCCCGGAGCCGGCCATGAAAGGCACCCCCTTTGCGCACTTCCCCTGCCTTGAGACGGCAGCTCATATCCGTCGCGGCCCTCTCCGCGGCCCTGCTGACCGGTACGACGCTCCCGTCCGTCGCCGCGCCCGCCCAGGACGCCGCCACGCTGCCGCCCGTGTCCGCCGCGCAGACCGAGGCCGCCCCCGGCGTCACCGCCGAGCGCCTCATCGTCGGCTACAAGTCGGGTGCGGACGAGGCCACTTCGAACAAGGCCGCCGAGGCCGACGCCACCGCCAAGGACGCCGACTTCGCGCGCCGCCTCGGCACCGGCGCCGCCCTGGTCGACCTCGGCGCGGACGCCTCGCAGGCGGACGTCGCCGGCGTCGTCGCCCAGTACAAGGCCGACCCCTCGGTCGCCTACGTCGTCCCGGACCGCCTGAACCGGCCGCAGGCCGACCCGAACGACACCGAGTACGCCAAGCAGTGGGACCTCTTCGAGACCACCGCCGGCATGAACGTTCCGGCAGCCTGGAACACCACCACGGGCACCGGCGTCACCGTCGCCGTCATCGACACCGGCTACGTCGCGCACTCCGACCTCGCCGCGAACATCGTCGGGGGCTACGACTTCATCGCCGACACCGCCGTCTCCGTCGACGGCAACGGCCGCGACAACAACCCGGCCGACCCGGGCGACTGGTACAACGCCGACGAGTGCGGCTCGGGCATCCCGGCCTCCACCTCCTCCTGGCACGGCACCCACGTGGCCGGCACGATCGCCGCCGTCACCAACAACGGCAAGGGCATCGCCGGTATCGCGCACGGCGCGAAGATCTCCCCGGTGCGCGTGCTCGGCAAGTGCGGCGGCTACGACTCCGACATCATCGACGCGATCACCTGGGCGTCCGGCGGCACCGTCTCCGGCGTCCCGGCCAACACGAACGTCGCCAAGGTCATCAACATGAGCCTCGGCGGCGACGGCGCCTGCTCGACGGCGACGCAGAACGCGATCAACGGTGCCGTGGGCCGGGGCACGACGGTCGTCGTGGCCGCGGGCAACGAGAGCGACAACGTCGCGAACCACAACCCGGGCAACTGCAACAACGTCATCTCGGTCGCCGCGACCAACCGCGCGGGCGCCAAGGCGTCGTACTCCAACTTCGGTGCCCTGGTGGACATTTCGGCGCCGGGCGGCGAGACCCGCACCGCGACCGCGAACGGCATCCTCTCCACGCTGAACTCCGGCACCAAGACGGCGTCCACCGAGAACTACGCCTACTACCAGGGCACCAGCATGGCCACCCCGCACGTCGCGGGCCTCGCCGCGCTGCTGAAGTCGGCCAACCCGGCGCTGACCCCGGCCCAGATCGAGTCGGCCATCAAGACCAACGCCCGTCCCCTGCCGGGCGCTTGCTCGGGCGGCTGCGGCGCCGGTCTCGCGGACGCGGCCAAGGCCGTCGCCGCGGTGAGCGGTTCGACGGGCGGCGGCACGGTGTTCTCCAACACGACGGCCGCCGCGATCCCGGACAACGCCCCGGCGATCGAGTCCTCGATCTCCGTCACCGGCCGCACCGGCAACGCGCCTTCCAACCTCCAGGTCGGCGTGGACATCAGCCACACCTACCGCGGCGACCTGGTCATCGACCTGGTCGCGCCCGACGGCACGGTGTACGGCCTGAAGGCCGCGTCCTCGGACTCCACGGACAACCTCGTCACCACGTACACGGTCGACGCGTCCAGCGAGACCGCCAACGGCACCTGGAAGCTGCGTGTCCGCGACAGCGCGGCGCAGGACACGGGGACGCTGAACAGCTGGAAGCTGACGTTCTGACGGATCGTCGACTCGCGTGAGACCGTCAGTGGTTGACCTCGCCTCATGACGAACGGCGGACCGGCCGGTGTGGATGGACACCGGCCGGTCCGCCGTCATGACGTTTCCGGAAACGTTTCTTTCCCCGAAGCCTCCGGGGCCGCCCTCACGAAGCCGCCCTTTCGGGCGACCCCAGGACCCGCACGCCCCGGTCCGCCTTCGTGTCCAGCGCGGGCAGCAGCCCCGGTACGGCGATGCTCGGCAGGATGTGCGTCCACAGCACCGACAGCCGCTCGCCCAGGTCGGCGCGCCCGGTCAGCGCCCGGGACATCAGCTGGATCCCGCTGAAGCAGCCGACGAGCAGCTCCACCGTCTGCCGGGGCTGTACAGTCGGCAGCAACTCCCCCCGGTCCCGGGCCTGTTCGAGCAGGTCCTCCAGCCGCTCCGACCACTGCCTGTACGGCCCTCCGTGATCGATGCGGGTCGGCGCCTCCTGGTCGACGGCGAGGCGGATGCTCCCTCTCAACAAGGAGCTGGTCAGCAGGCGCTGGCCGACGACGAACGTCATGTCGACGATCTCCTGGAGCTTGCACGCCTGTGCCGGGACGTTCCCGAACGGCACCTGCTCGCCCAGCACCGCCTGCGCCAGCGCCTCCTTGGACGGGAAGTGGAAGTACAGCGCGCCCTTGGTGACGGCGGAGCGCTCCAGGACCATGGCGATGGTGGTGGACGTGTAACCGTGCTCGTCGAAAACCTCACCGGCCGCTTCCACGATGGCTTGGCGCGTTCTGATGGCGCGCTCCTGTTTAGCCATAAGAGCCCCTCCGCGGGACCGAGTTGGCCGATCCCGCGATCGTGTGTCTGTTCGGCCCGATCATAGGATGCCGTCGACTGATCTCATTGATGCCAAACCGGTCGCCTCGTACTCTAACGTTCGCTGTGGGGACGATTCACCGTCCGCCGTGGCTCATGGGTGACCGCAGGGAGGATGCGATGACCCGACCGCGGCAGTCTGCTGACACCCCGTCCCTGACGGCAACCGTCCCTCGCCAGTTCGTCCACCGGGCGGCCCTCGCCGAAACGTTTCTCACCGGCTGGGAGCGCACCGAGGCCGACCACTTCACCGTGTGCGCACAGTGGCCCCGTGCCCATGGGTTACACGTGTCCCCGGACTGGTGCTCCTACGACCCCCTGCTGGTGGTGGAGACGGTCCGCCAGGCCGGCACCCTGGTCATGCACACCGAGTACGGCGTCCCGCTGGACCGGCAGTTCGTGCTCAACGCGTTCGAAGTCACCACGGATCCGCACCGGTTGGAGGTCGGGCCGGTACCGGCCGAGCCGACCGTCGAACTCGACTTCACCGAGGTGCGCTACCGGGGTCGCCAGCCCGCCGCCTGCCGCTACTTCGCCCGCGTCCTGTGCTGCGGGGAGCAGGCCGCGACCGCCGACGTCGCCTTCACCTGCGTCGGCGAGGCCGTCTACCGCAGGCTGCGCGGCGGCCGGACCCCCGGCACGGTGACGGCCGTTCCGCTGCCGCCCGGGCTGCCGCCGCAGGTCGTGGACCGGGCGCTGTCCACCGACGTCGTCCTCGCCCTGCCCGGGCTCGATCCGGGGGCGCCCGGGGGGAGTTGGCAGCTCCGGGTAAATACCGCGCACCCCGTTTTCTTCGACCATCCGCTCGATCACGTCCCCGGGATGCTCCTGCTGGAGGCGGCCCGGCAGGCGGCCCGGTTCGCTCTTCCGGGCAAATATGCCCCCTGCGCATACCGTGCGGTCTTCCACAGGTACGCTGAGCTGGACGAACCCGTCTGGATCGAGGCTCGCGACGAAGGCGGCGGACACCTCCAAGTCGTCGGCGTGCAACGGGAGTCGGCAGTCTTCGAGTGTGGGGTCGACGCCGCCGCAGGGTGAGTTATTGTGTACAGGGGGTGAGAAACAAACGGCATGACCCGTTCTTTTACCGGCCCAGGAGTGTCTCAGGCGATGGCGAGGCAGTTACGCGCCGAACAGACCCGCGCGACGATCATCACGGCGGCGGCCGATCTGTTCGACCGACACGGTTACGAATCGACGAGCCTCAGTGACATCGTCGAGCACGCCCAAGTCACCAAGGGCGCCCTGTACTTCCACTTCGCGGCCAAGGAGGACCTGGCCCACGCGATCATGGAACTCCAGTCCCAGGCATCGCAGCGCGTCGCGGGCGAGATCGACAACCGGGGCTACTCCTCCCTCGAAGCGCTGATGCGGCTCACGTTCGGCCTGACCCGGCTGTCCGTCGAAGGGCCCATCGCCCGGGCCGGGTTGAGGCTCGCGACCGGGGGAGTCGCGGTGAGACCCCCGCTGCGCCACCCCTTCTCCGAGTGGGGTGAGCTGATCAACCGCGGTCTGTCCGGCGCGGTCCGTGAGGCCGACATACACCAGGACGTCGACATCGAGGCGGTCGCGCACTCGCTGGTGTGCTTCTTCGTCGGCACACGCGTGGTGGGCCGCTCCCGCGAGGCGTCCGGCCGGCTTCCGCGCCGGATGGCGGAGATGTGGTACGTCCTGATCCGCGGCCTCGTCCCGGTCCCGCGCAGACCGCGCTATCTGAGCCTGGCGTCGAGGCTGGAGCGGGAGATCACGGCGGCGTGCGTGTCCTGAGCGGGGCGTACTCGCTCTGGTGGGACGCGAGTTCACGGCGCTGCTGGGATCGCGTGTGGCCTGAATCCGTTTCAGGAAGCGTTTTCGACAAGGCCGACGGGGGACAGGTGGTCGTACGGCGGGCGCGCGGGTCCGCCGTGCCGTGTGGGGCATGGCGCGGGGGGCCGGTGACGGGGCCGATCCGCGCGATACGGTGATCCGCATGCCCCACACCCCCGCCCCGCCGGTGCTCCTCGGCGACGAACCCGGCTCCTTCCGCCGCTCCGTCCTCGCCGAACGGCACCCCGCGATCATCCGCCAGGTGCGCGAGGCGTTCCCGTACGACCCCACGGTGGCCCGCGCCCTCGACGCGCTGGCGGTCACCTGTACGGAGGGTGCCCTGGAGCCGCTCCCCTCCGATGCGCACGACCTCGGCCGCTGGCGGGCCTGGGGGCTCGACGCCCTGCTCGGCACCTCCTGGTACGACGTGCCGTGGCTCTGGTCGGAGAGCTACTTCTACCGGCAACTCCTCGAAGCCGTCGGCTACTTCACCCCCGGCCCCGGCCAAGGCGTCGACCCCTTCCGCCCGTTCAAGCTGGCGGAACTCGACTCCCCGGAGACCGCCGAGGAGCTGGCCGCTCTCGACGCTCTGGCTTCCCTGTCCGAGGACGGACGCGGCCGGGCCCTGCTGCACGGCTCCCTCTGGGGCAACCGCGCCGACCTCGGCTTCCGCCTCTCCGACGCCGGCGCCGAAGAGCGCGCCGCCGTACCGGCGTTGGTCGCCGACGACGGCGACGCGCTGTGGGCGGCGCTGAAGGACGCGGCGAACGTCTGCCTGGTCGCCGACAACGCGGGCCGCGAACTCGTCCCCGACCTGCTGTTCCTGGACCACCTGCTGACGGAGCGTCATATCGGGCGGACGGTCCTGCACGTCAAGCCGTACCCGTACTACGTCTCCGACGCGACCTACGCCGATGTCCTGGACGCCGTACGGAAGTTGGTGGCGGCTCCCGGTGCCGCCGGTGAGTGCGGGCGGCGGATCTGGGCCGCGCTGTCCGACGGGACCCTCGTCGTGCGCGCGCACCCCTTCTCCGCCGCGCCGCTGGGGTACGCGGAGATGCCGGACGACCTGCGCGCCGACTTCGCGGGGGCCTCGGTGACGATCCTCAAGGGAGACCTCAACTACCGGCGCCTGGTGGGGGACCGGATGTGGCCGCCGACGACGCCGTTCGCGGACGTCACCGCGTACTTCCCGGGGGCGGTCGCGGCGCTCAGGACCCTCAAGTCCGATGTGATCACGGGGCTTTCGGCCGAGACCGAGGCGGCGTTGACGGCAACTGAGGGTCAGGAGTGGCGGATCGGGGGGACACGGGCGCTGATCCAGGTCCGGGGGGCCTGAAAGCGCGCAAGGTGACGATCCGTCAGTCGCCGTCCGCCCTCAGGAAGTCCTCCACCACCCGGATCAGCTCCAACGGCGTCTCGTCCATGGCGTAATGACCCGCCGACGCCAGCTCGTACAACTCGGCGTTCGGATACCACGCCAGCCACGTCGCCCGCATCAACTCCGCCGACAGCGCCGGGTCCAGCGCCCCCGTCACCGCGAGGGACGGCACCGGCGAGCCCTCCGTGTCCGCGTGGAAGTCCTCGCGGGCCCAGGAGTCGAGCCAGGCGCGGAACGCCTTCGCGTCGCTCACCGCGAGGGAGCGGGCGACCATCCGGTCCAGCCAGGCGGCGGGGCGCGCGCCGCCGGTCGTGACGTCGAGGATCGCCCGCCGGTTCTCGGGGCGCCGGTCGGCCTCGGCGAACAGCGTCCACTGCTCCGGCGGCAGGTCGAGCCCCGACGCGGGCACCGGCGACACGCCCACCAACCGCCGTACTCTGTCCGGGACTTGGGCCAGCAGCCGCTGCCCGATCGCGCCGCCCATCGAGTGCCCGACGACCGAGAAGCGCGCCCAGCCGAGCCGGTCGGCCAGCTCCACGAGGTCGGCGGCGGCCTCGGCGGTCGTGAACGCGCCGCCCGCGTCGCGTGCCGCGCCGTACCCGCGCAGGTCGACCAGCGCGTACTGGAACGCCGACCGGTCGAGGTCGGGGAGGACGGGCGCGTACGCCGTACGGTCGGCGAGCCAGCCGTGCACCGCGAACACCTTGTGGGCGCCGTCGCCGTGCAGCTCGTGGGGGAGCGTGAAGGGGGTCGTCATGAGGTCACGGTGCGGGGCGGGAGGGGGTGGCGGCAAGAGGGCGTACGGGTCTGAAGGCAGGGGGCGTACGGTGCTTCGCGCGCCCCTTGCGTGAGTCCGCACTCCGGCGCTCGCGCAACCGTTCGGACCGAATTCACGCGATGGTGTGATCATGTGCGGCCGTACGGATGCGCCCCGGGAGGCGTGGGTAAGGCCCGGCCATGACTCAGCCGTTCGAACTCCCGCACTTCTACATGCCGCACCCCGCGCGGCTGAACCCGCACGTCGAACAGGCCCGCGCGCACTCCACCGCGTGGGCGCGCGAAATGGGCATGCTGGAGGGGTCGGGCATCTGGGAGCAGGCCGACCTGGACGCGCACGACTACGGGCTGCTGTGCGCGTACACGCACCCCGACTGCGACGCGGACGCGTTGTCGCTGATCACCGACTGGTACGTGTGGGTGTTCTTCTTCGACGACCACTTCCTCGACATGTACAAGCGCACCCCGGACCGCGCCGCCGGCAAGGCCCACCTGGACCGGCTGCCGCTGTTCATGCCGCTCGACCTGTCGACGCCCGTGCCGGAGCCGCTCAACCCCGTCGAGGCGGGGCTCGCGGACCTGTGGGCGCGCACGGTCCCGGCGATGTCCGGGGACTGGCGGCGCCGGTTCGCGACCGCCACCGAGCATCTGCTCAACGAGTCGATGTGGGAGCTGTCCAACATCGACGAGGGCCGCATCGCCAACCCCGTCGAGTACATCGAGATGCGCCGCAAGGTCGGCGGCGCGCCCTGGTCGGCGGGGCTCGTCGAGTACGCGACCGCCGAGGTGCCCGGCGCCGTCGTCGGCACGCGCCCGCTGAGGGTGCTGATGGAGACCTTCTCGGACGCCGTGCACCTGCGCAACGACCTGTTCTCGTACGAGCGCGAGGTCCTCGACGAGGGCGAGAACAGCAACGGCGTCCTCGTCCTGGAGACGTTCTTCGGCTGCACGACGCAGGAGGCCGCCGACACCGTCAACGACATCCTGACCTCGCGCCTGCACCAGTTCGAGCACACCGCGTTCACCGAGGTCCCCGCGATCGCCCTGGAGAAGGGCCTGCGGCCCGACGAGGTGGCCGCGATCGGCGCGTACACCAAGGGCCTCCAGGACTGGCAGTCCGGCGGCCAGGAGTGGCACATGCGCTCCAGCCGCTACATGAACAAGAACGCCCGCCCGACGAACCCCTGGGAGCGCCTGACGGGCCCGGGAACGTCCGCCGCGGGCGTCGCCGGGCTCCTCGCGTCGGCCGCCGCCGAGCGCCTGCGCGCGTACGCGCACGTGCCGTACCAGAAGGTCGGCCCGTCCCTGCTGCCCGAGCTGCGGATGCCGTACGAGGTGCGGCTGAGCCCCCACCTGGAGGGCGCCCGGCAGCGGCTCGTCCCCTGGATGCGCGCGACCGGCATGCTGGACGAGGGCGTCTGGGACGAGGACCGGCTGCGCGCCGCCGACCTCCCGCTGTGCTCCGCCGGCATCGACCCGGACGCGGACGCGCGCGAACTCGACCTCAGCTCGCGCTGGCTCGCCTGGGGCACGTACGCCGACGACTACTACCCCCTCGTCTTCGGCCGGCGCGGCGACTTCGCGGGCGCGCGCGTGGCCACCGCGCGCCTGAGCGCGTGCATGCCGGTGGAGGACGGCGAGACGCCCCCGGTGCCCGTGGGCGGCCTGGAACGCGGCCTGGCCGACCTGTGGGCGGACACCACGGCCGACATGACCCCGGACGAGCGGCGCGCCTTCAAGGCGAGCGTCGACGTGATGACCGAGAGCTGGCTCTGGGAGCTCGCCAACCAGCTCCAGCACCGCGTCCCCGACCCCGTCGACTACCTGGAGATGCGGCGCGCCACCTTCGGCTCCGACCTCACCCTCAGCATGTGCCGCCTGGGCCTCGGCCCCGCCGTGCCCCCCGAGGTCTACGCCAGCGGGCCCGTGCGCTCCCTGGAGAACGCCGCCATCGACTACGGCGCGCTCCTCAACGACGTCTTCTCGTACCAGAAGGAGATCGAGTACGAGGGCGAGGTGCACAACGCGATCCTCGTCGTCCAGAACTTCTTCGGCTGCGACTACCCCACGGGCGCGCGGATCGTGGCCGATCTCATCAACCAGCGCATGGAGCAGTTCGAGCACATCGTCGCGCACGAACTGCCCGTCCTGTACGACGACTTCGACCTGTCGTCCGACGCGCGCGCGGGGATGGACACCTACGTCGCCGACCTGCGCCACTGGATGGCCGGCGTCCTCAACTGGCACCGCCAGGTCGACCGCTACAAGCCGGAACACCTCGCCACACGCGCGCACGGGTTCCTCCCCGACCGGGCGCCGGTGGCCGTCGGTCAGCAGATGAACACGGTGTTTTCAGGACTTTCTCTTTCGGAATAGGACATTCACTGAACTTTGGGGAGGCATACGGAGTCTTCTGGGGTGAGGGGAACGTCCGAACCGACTCACTACGGGGGTAGTGCCTCATGACCGACACCGTCGAGAAGACGACCGAGAACGAAGTGACGGCGGCGGCAGCCCAAGAGCTGACGCCGTACGCCGCACCGCTGACCGTCCCGCCGGTGCTGCGCCCGGCGCACGGGGACGTCACGCACGAGACCGAGATCGCCCTGCGCCCCGCGTGGGTGCGCCTGCACCCGCAACTGCCGCCGACCCTGATGTGGGGCTACGACGGCGTGGTGCCGGGCCCGACCATCGAGGTGCGCCGGGGCCAGCGCGTACGCATCGCGTGGACCAACCGCATCCCCGAGGGCAGCGAGTACCCCGTCACCGCCGTCGAGGTCCAGCGCCCGGGGACGACGACCGACCCGGGCCGTGAGGGCGTCGAGCCGAACAAGGACGTCGCCGCCCTGCCCGCCTGGTCGGTGACCCACCTGCACGGCGCGCAGACCGGCGGCGGCAACGACGGGTGGGCCGACAACGCGGTGGGCTTCGGCGACGCCCAGCTCTCCGAGTACCCGAACGACCACCAGGCCGTCCAGTGGTGGTACCACGACCACGCCATGAACATCACGCGGTGGAACGTGATGACGGGCCTGTACGGCACGTACCTGGTCCGCGACGACGAGGAGGACGCCCTCGGGCTCCCCGCGGGCGGGCGCGAACTGCCGCTGCTGCTCGCCGACCGCAACCTCGACACCGACGAGGACGGCCGCCTCAACGGCCGCCTGCTGCACAAGACGCAGATCGTCGGCACCAGCCCCGAGACCGGCAAACCCGTCTCGATCCCGTTCACCGGCCCGTACTCCACGGTCAACGGCCGCATCTGGCCCTACGCGGACGTCGAGGCCGGCTGGTACCGCTTCCGCCTGGTCAACGCGTCGAACGGGCGCATCTACAACCTCGTCCTGCTCGACGAGGACGACCTCCCGGTGCCCGGCGTCGTCCACCAGATCGGCAGCGACGGCGGGCTCCTGCCGCGCCCCGTGCCGATCGACTTCGACGCGGCGATGCCCGCGCTGATCGCCGCCCCGGCCGAGCGCTTCGACCTCCTCTTCGACCTGCGCGGACTCGAAGGCCGCACCCTGCGGCTGGTCAACAAGGGCCCCAACCAGGCCCCCGGCGTGCCCGACCCGGCGGGCGACGTGCGCTACCCCGACGTCATGCAGTTCCGCGTCGGTGAGGCGTGCGAACCGGACACCTTCGAACTCCCCGAGGTGCTCTCCGGCTCCTTCCGCCGCATCAGCCACGACACGCCGCACGAGCACCGGATGATCGTCCTCACCCCGCCCGGCACCAAGGGCGGCGGCGGACACCCGGAGATCTGGGAGATGCTGCCCCTGGAGAACGCGGACGGCCTCCAGCTCCCGGCCGACGGCATCATCCAGGTCGCGGGCGCCGACGGCACGCCGAAGACGTACCGGCGCATCTCCCGCACCTTCAACGACGGCCTGGGCTTCACCGTCGCCGAAGGCTCCTACGAGCAGTGGACGTTCCTCAACCTCGCCGGGTTCGCCCACCCGATGCACATCCACCTCGCCGACTTCCAGATCATGGGGCGGGACGTGTACGACGTGTCGGGCTTCCGGCCCGAGATCGGCGGCACGGCCACCCCGATCGCGCTGAAGCCGGACGTGGTGCCGGTCCCGGCCAACGAGCAGGGGTACAAGGACGTCTTCCGCGCGCTCGGCGGACAGGGGCTGCGGGTCATGGGCACGTTCGACGGCGCGTACGGGCGGTTCATGTACCACTGTCACTTCCTGGAGCACGAGGACATGGGCATGATGCGGCCCTTCGTCGTGCTGCCGCCGGAGGCGCTGAAGTTCGACCACGGCGGGGGCGGGCACGGGGGACACGGAGGTCACACGGGCTGAGCCGTACGCGCGCGTGCGGCATGGTCCACGGCGGCCCGCGCCAGCGCCCTGACCACCGGGTGCGGGCGCGAGCCGTCGCCCGACAGCTCCGGCTGGAACAGCGTCGCCAGGAAGAACGGGTGGCCGGGGAGTTCGGCGATCCGGGGCTCGCCCGCCGCGTCCCGCCCCGAGAAGCGCAGGCCGTGCGCGGTCAGGGCGTCCTCGTGGCGGGCCAGTCCGTACCGGCAGGAGTAGCGCTCCACCGTGCGCTCCGCGCCGATCACGGTGTGGGCGAGCGAACCCGGCTCCAGCAGCACGGTGTCCTCGTGCCCCTCCAGCGAGCAGGCGAGGGGCGCCAGCATCGGCTCCTCGGCGCCGGGGTCGTTCTCCGCGTGCGCCGCGTCCGGCAGCCCCGCCGCGCCCCGCGCGAACTCCAGCAGCGCGTGCTGGAACCCGCCGCACGTCCCGAGGAACGGTACGCCCGCCACGCGCGCGTACCGGATCGCCGCCACCGCGCCCTCCTCACTGCGGTACGGGCTCCCCGGCACGACCCACACCGCGTCGAACCCGCGTACGGCGCCCTCCCGCGCCGCGTCCTCGGTGGGGATCCAGTAGGCGTCCAGGACCAGCCGGTCCCGTACGGCGAGCGCCTCCAGCAGGAGCGGGATACGGGTGTGCGAGACGACGTGCGGGGAACGGTCACCGACCAGGGCGATGCGTGCTGTCATGCCGACGATCCTGGGACAGGAACCGAGTTCACGTCCAACGATGATTCTTGGACCCTCAATAAGCAGAACTGATGACACCCTGGCGGGCATGGACCCCCACCTCCTGCGCACCTTCGTCGCCGTCGCCCGCCTCGCCTCCTTCTCCGGGGCCGCCCGCGAACTGGGCTACACGCAGTCGGCCGTCTCGCAGCACATCGCCGCGCTCGAACAGGACCTGGGCGCACCCCTGCTGACCCGCCGCCCCGTCACCCCCACGCCGGCCGGAGACCGCCTCCTCGAACACGCGAAACCCCTCCTCCTGCGCCTGGACGCGGCCCGCGCCGACGTCGCCCGCCTCGCTGCCGCGCCCGCGTACGGCCTGACCCTCGCCGCCTCCCCGACCGCGCTCGGCGCCCGCGTCCTGGCCGCGCTCCCGCCCGTCGGCGTCACGGTGCGCGTGCTCGCCCGCGAGGCCGTCCCCGCGGCCGTCGCCACCGGCGCCGCCGACGTCGGCCTCGTGGACGGCCTGGCGGCCCCCAGCGACCCGCTGCGCCTGCCCGACGTGGCCCCCCTGACGACCCACGGCGTCTCCGAGGAACCGGCGGGGGTGCTGCTCCCCGAGTCCCACCCCCTCGCCGGACGCCCGGGGCTCCGGCTCGCCGACCTCGCGGACGCGCGCTGGATCGACGCGCCGGACACGGGGCTGCCGCTGGCGCACCTGCGCGCGGCCAACGGGGGGCACGGCTTCCGGGGCGCGCTGCGGTACGAGGGGACCGACGTCCGCGTACTGACGTCCCTGGTGGCGGCGGGGCACGGGCTGACGCTGCTGCCGCGCTCGGTGGGGGAGGGGGCGCCGGGAACGTTCACGGTCACGCTCACGGGGCCTCGGGTGGTGCATCGGGTGGAGTGTGTGTACGCGGGGGTGTTGGCGGGGGCTGCGGAGGAGCTGGTGGGGGCGTTGGGGTGAGGGGGCACGCGCGCGTGGCCGGTGCCGGGCGGCGTCCCGCGCGCGGGTGCCGCGGGCCGACTGGCGACGCGCGGGGGCGGCTGTACCTCCTTTGACCGGCGGTCAGTCTCACTCGTTCGTGGCACGTCGGGGGAGGGCGGGCCGGGTAGAGCACCTGCCGGAGGCGATCGCCATGGAACAGACTGCGTTGCGGCCCAAGCCGATGCCCGGACGGGAGCCCGGGGGCGGTGAGCGGGGCGGGACCGTACGGCGTCCGCATGCCGCGCGGCGGCGGGGGCGGCGGATCACGACCCTGCTGCTCGGGTTCTTCGCCGCGACGGTCCTCGTCCTGGCCGGCGTCGGGCTCGGCACGGTCGGGGCGACGGTGATCGGCATGAGCAAGCTGGCCGAGATGCAGAAGCAGGCGGCCCGCGCGCACGCGGGGACGAAGGCCACTCCCGGCGCGCCCGCGCCCGTGCCGGTGGCGCCCTCCCCGGCTCCTTCGGCACCGCCCGCGCGTGCGGCGCTCGGGGTGGAGGCGGTCGACGCGCAGAAGGCGGGCGCCGCGATCGTCGCCGTCCACGTACCCGGGCCCGGGTACACGGCGGGGCTCGTGCGCGGGGACGTGCTGCTGACGTTCGGCACGACCCGGATCGACACGGCGGCCGACCTCGTACGGGCGGTGGGGAAGGCGGAGCCGGGCAAGGAGGTCAAGCTGACGGTGCTGCACCGGGGCGGGGGGTACCAGCAGCTGGCGGTGGTGCCCGGGGTGGTGGTGTGAGCCCGGTCCCGCCGGACGAGCCGGTCGCACCGGTAATAGTGGATGATCAGCGGACAAGTCGTAGAGGGCTGTGGAAAACTTCCGCTTCCGGGCCCCGGGATACGCGACGATGGGCCGTAGCCGCGCAGCACCCGTCCCTGGTGCGACGGGTGGCGCACCGGCTCGCGCGGCCCCCGCCGCACGGGCAGGATGCTGCCCGTAGCCCCTGACCCGCCCGGAGGCCCGGATGACCGCCACCGCACCCTTCACCGCCGAGGACTACCGCGCCCGCATGGAGCGTGCGGCCCGCTCCGCCGCCGACGCCGGTCTCGCGGGCCTCCTCGTCGCCCCGGGCCCCGACCTCGTCTGGCTCACCGGCTACGCCCCGACCGCCGAGACGGAGCGGCTCACCCTGCTGGTCCTCGCGCCCGGACAGGACCCCGTCCTCGTCGTCCCCGCGCTGGAGGCGCCCGACGCCGCGCAGGCGCCCGGCGCGCCCGCGCTGACCTTCCGGGACTGGACCGACGGCAAGGACCCGTACGCCGCGACGGCCGCCCTCCTCGACCCGCGCGGACGCTTCGGGGTCAGCGACAACGCGTGGGCGCTGCACCTGCTGGCCCTCCAGCGGACGCTGCCCGGCACGGCGTACGCGGCCCTCACGGAGGCGCTGCCGATGCTGCGGGCCGTCAAGGACGCGGCCGAACTGGAGCTGATGGCGGCGGCCGGCGCCGCGGCCGACGCCGCGTTCGAGGGCATCCGCGCGGTGCGCTTCGCCGGGCGCCGGGAGTCCGAGGTCGGCGCCGACCTCGCGCGCCTGCTGCGCGAACACGGCCACCAGCAGGTCGACTTCACGATCGTCGGCTCCGGTCCGAACGGCGCCAACCCGCACCACGAGATGGGCGACAGGGTCATCGAGGACGGCGACATGGTCGTCCTCGACTTCGGCGGCCTCAAGGACGGCTACGGCTCCGACACGACCCGGACCGTGCACGTCGGCGAGCCCACCGAGGAGGAGCGCCGGGTCCACGACATCGTGCGCGAGGCGCAGGAGGCCGGGTTCCGCGCGGTGCGCCCCGGCGCCGCCTGCCAGGACGTCGACCGGGCCGCCCGCGCGGTGATCGCCGACGCCGGGTACGGCGAGTACTTCATCCACCGCACCGGGCACGGCATCGGGGTCACGACCCACGAACCGCCGTACATGATCGAGGGCGAGCGGCAGGCCCTCGTACCCGGCATGTGCTTCTCCGTGGAGCCCGGGATCTACCTGCCGGGGCGGTTCGGGGTGCGGATCGAGGACATCGTGACGGTCACCGAGGACGGCGGGCGCCGGCTGAACCGCACCGCGCGCGAGATGGTCATAGTGAGCTGAGCACCCCGCAAGGAGCACCTGCCCACCTCACCGACCTGTGACGGCGCGACGATGACCCAGGCACCCACCCCCTCCGCGGACACCGTCCGCCGACTGGCCCACAGCCTCCTCAAGAACGGCGACCCGGGTGTGCGCCCGGTCACCGGGGGCGAGGGGCACTCCACGTGGTGGGTCGGCACCCGCCACGTCCTGCGCCTCGCGCCCGACCGGGACGCCGCCGTCCGCCAGCGCCGCGAACTGCGCCTGCGCGACGCCGTCCGCCCGCACGTGCCGGTCGCCGTGCCGTCCAGCGTCGCGCACGGCGAGTGGGCGCCCGGCCTGACGTACACCCTCGACACGCTGGTGCCCGGCGGCACCGCCGAGGAGCACGACGTGTCGGCCGTCGGCGAGGCCGACCTCGCCGGGCTGCTCGGCGGGCTGCGCGAGGTCACCACCCGGCAGGCCGAGTCGCTCGGCGTGCCGCGCGCCGCCCCGCGCTCCCTGGAGGCGCTGCGCCGGATGGCCGTCCAGGCCGCCGAACGCCTCGCGGGGGCCGACGAGTTCGACGCGGCCCGGCTGGCCCAGCTCACCCCGCCCGGCGCGGCGCAGCTCGCCTCGCAGCCCGGGACCGCCGTCCTCGTCCACCACCGGCTGCGCGGCGAGCACCTCGTGGTGAGCGCCGACGGGCGGGTGCGCGGCGTCCTCGACTGGACCGCCGCCGTCCTCGGCGACCCCGCCGAGGACATCGCCGGTCTCGTCCTCGCCGTCGGCTCCGGCGCCGCCGTCCGCGCGGCCACCCTCGCCGGCTACGGCCCCCGCCCCTGCCTGCGCGGCCTGTGGCTGGCCCGCTGCGAGAGCGTCATCCAGCTCGCCGACCGCCTCGACGGCCCGCCGGCCGCCCTGCCGCCGGCGCGTACGCGGCTGAAGCGGGCGTGGGAGGCGATCCTGCTGGAGCGGGTGACGGAGCTGCGGGAGGACGACGAGTAGTCCGGCTCCGACGCAGGCCGGCCGGCTCCGTCCAGCACCGCCCTCAGTCCTGCTCCAGGACCGCACAAGCCTCCCCGGGCACCCGGAGCACCCCGTCGGCCCCCGGCGGCTCCACGGGCTCCCAGGCGGCCAGCACGCGGGCCGGGCGGGAGCCCAGGGGGACGGTCGCCGGGGTCGGGGCGAGGTTGACCGCCACGCGGATGTCGCCCCGGCGGAACGCCAGCCAGCGGGCGCCCTCGTCGTACGCCACGCGCAGGTCGGCGAGGTCGGGGTCCGTGAGGTCGGGGTGGGAGTGGCGCAGCGCGATCAGGGTGCGGTACCAGGCCAGCACGCGCGCGTGGGGTTCGCGTTCCGCCTCCGGCCAGTCCAGGCAGGAGCGGTCCCGGGTGGCCGGGGACTGCGGGTCGGGGACGTCCTCCTCGGCCCAGCCGTGCGCCGCGAACTCCCGCCGCCTGCCCCGCCGTACGGCCTCCGCGAGGTCCGGGTCGGTGTGGTCGGTGAAGAACTGCCAGGGCGTCGAGGCGGCCCACTCCTCGCCCATGAACAGCATCGGCGTGAACGGCCCCGTGAGGGTCAGCGCCGCCGCGCACGCGAGGAGGCCCGGCGAGAGGGACGCCGAGAGGCGGTCGCCCTGCGCGCGGTTGCCGATCTGGTCGTGGGTCTGGCTGTAGCCCAGCAGCCGGTGCGCGGCCGTCCGGGACCGGTCCAGGGGACGCCCGTGCCGGCGCCCCCGGAACGAGGAGTACGTCCCGTCGTGGAAGAAACCGTCCGTCAGGGTCTTCGCCACCGCCGCCAGCGGGGCGCGCGCGAAGTCGGCGTAGTACCCCTGCGACTCACCCGTCAGCGCACAGTGCAGCGCGTGGTGGAAGTCGTCGTTCCACTGCGCGTGCAGCCCGAAGCCCCCGCGCTCGCGCGGGGAGATCACCCGGGGGTCGTTCAGATCGGACTCGGCGATCAGGAACAGCGGCCGGCCGGTCTCGGCGGCGAGCGCGTCCACGGCCGCCGACAGCTCCTCCAGGAACGGGTACGCGCGCGTGTCCCGCAGCGCGTGCACCGCGTCCAGCCGTAGCCCGTCCAGCCGGAAGTCCCGCAGCCACGCCAGCGCGCTGCCCAGCAGAAACGATCTGACCTCGTCGGACCCGGCCGTGTCCAGGTTGACGGCGGCACCCCAGGGCGTGTGGTGCGTGTCCGTGAAGTACGGCCCGAACGCGGGCAGATGGTTCCCCGAGGGCCCCAGGTGGTTGTGCACGACGTCCAGGACCACCCCGAGGCCCAGTTCGTGCGCCCGGTCCACGAACCGCTTGAGGGCCTCAGGGCCGCCGTACGGCTCGTGCACGGCCCACAGGGACACGCCCTCGTACCCCCAGCCGTTCGTGCCGGGAAACGGGCACAGGGGCATCAGCTCGACGTGCGTGACGCCCAGCGCGGCGAGGTGGCCGAGGCGGTCCGCCGCCGCGTCCAGGGTGCCCTCGGGGGTGTACGTGCCGACGTGCAGCTCGTACAGCACCGCCTCCTGCAACGGGCGCCCCGCCCACGGCACGCGCCACGCGTACGCGCCCTGGTCGACGACCGCGCTCAGCCCGTCGGGGCCGTCCGGCTGGCGGCGCGAGCGCGGGTCGGGCAGCACGGGACCGTCGTCCACCGCGAAGCCGTACCGCGTGCCGTCGGACGCCTGGGCGTCGCCCGTCCACCAGCCCGCGCGCTGCGGATCGCGCTCCAGCGCGCGCGTGATGCCGTCGCCGTGGAGCGTCACACGGGACGCCTGCGGTGCCCACACCTCGAACTGCACGGACGGTTCCCCTTCGTCGGTGGCCCGTCCATCGTGGGCCATGGACGCCCGGTCCGCCCCACGAACGCCGCCACCGGGGCGGTAACCCGTCAAGTACGCGCGCGCGGGGCGTCGTTCTCCGGTTTTCTGGACACCCGGGGGCTACTGAAAGACAATCACCAGCGTGACGTCGTCCTTCGAGTTCAACACGTACCCCGCGCGGCTCTCCGACGTGGAGCGCGACAAGGCGCTGAAGGTGCTGCGGGACGGCGTCGCCATGGGGCGCCTGTCCCACGACACGTTCATCCGCCGCATGGAACTCGCGCTCTCCGCGCGCCGCTCCGACGAACTCGCCGCCCTCACCGCCGACCTGCCCCGCGAGAAACGCCTCTCGCGCCTGGTGTTCGGCAGCGTCGAGGCGGTCTCCGGGTTCACGGTCCGGCTGCGCAACGCCTGGCGCGCCGAGCGGCTCCCCAAGCTCCTGCTGCCCCTCCCCGGCGCCGGGCACCCCCTGCGGATCGGCCGCGACCCCGCCAACGGGCTGCGCCTGACCCACGAGACGGTCTCGCGCGTGCACGCCGAACTGAGCCACCAGGGCGGCATGTGGGTGCTGCGCGACCTCGGTTCCACCAACGGGACCACCGTCAACGGCCGGCGCGTCATCGGCGCCGCGATCGTCCGGGAGGGCGACCAGATCTCCTTCGGACGCGTGGAGTACCGCCTCGCGGCGGACTGACGTCCGCCGCACGTTCGGGTGACCCGGGTGGGGTGAGGCGGCACCGATGCCGATGCCTACGGCATGACACGTTTCCTCGTTCTCGCCGCCGCCCTGGCCCTCACGGCCCTCACCGCGCCCGCGCAGGCCGCCCAGAGCGCTCTACCGGGCAACTGGCTCCAGATCAGCGTCACCAAGGGCGACGGCCACTCCAGCGACACGCGCGGCGCCCTCCTGCTGTGCAACGACGTCCCCCAGGGGCACGCGCGCGCCGCCGAGGCGTGCGAGCAGCTCAGGGCGGCCCGCGGGGACATCCGGGCCGTCCCGGAGCGCGAGGGCCTCTGCACCCTCGTGTACGCCCCCGTCACGGCCTCCGCGCGCGGGCAGTGGAACGGACGGCCCGTGCGGTACCAGCAGACGTTCGGCAACCGGTGCGAGATGGCCATGAAGACCGGAGCCGTGTTCGCCCTGGACGACTGACGCCCCCTAAGCCGCTCTCCCGCGCGCGTGCAGCGCCGCCGCCACCACCGTGCGGGACTGGTGCTCCACCTGGTGGGGGAGCGGCACCCAGCGCGCGTGGAACTGGTCGGCGAACGAGGCGCTCCACACGCGCACCAGATGCTCAAGACGGGGCACCGCCCGGTCGTCGTGCTCGCGCAGCACCCGCAGGAGCATCGCCGCCGCCCGCAGCGGCAGCCGCCGGGCGAACGCGTCGACGCTGCTGACGTACGCGCGCGAGGTGTCCGCCGGGCGCGTGTGGGCCCAGTCCGAGGCCAGACCCGGCACCAGGCCGAGACCCCAGCGCGCGGCCCGCAGCAGGGGCCCCTCGGGTCCGTACAGGCGGGGCAGCGCCTCCCGGTGGACCTCCTCGACCATCCGCGCCTCGTCCAGCAGCCGGCGTGACAGGTGCCTGAGGGCCGCCGGAGGGTCCGGGTGGGGGGCGCGGTCGTGCACCAGGTCGCTCGCCCACATCGGGACCTCCACGACCGCCGTGAGGCCGCCGTAGCGGTGCGTGCGGTACCAGGTGCTGTTGCGCGCGTCGTCCGGCATGCTCGGGTACGCCGCGCCCGCCCCGGGCCCCGGCATCACGTGCACGCCGGGCCCGGACACCGGCCAACCCACCGCGTCCGAGGCGCCCGTCTCCACCGGGATCCGCAGGCGCGCCGCCGACCGCGCGAACGGCGCCGCGAGCCCCGGGATGTCCCGCGTCAGCTGCACCCAGCTGCCGCCCAGGTCGGTGCCGTGCAGCGACACCTGGAGGTAGGGCCGCAGCTCGTCGATCACACCGGTCAGCGCGCGCGTCTCGGGCGGCAGCCGGTGCGCGGGCAGCGCGGCCGGCGACCACTCCGGCTGCTCGGGACCGGCCGGGCGGAAGAATCCCAGGTGGTAGTCCAGCAGGCTGCGCGGCGCGGGCGTGCTGTGCAGGCTCGCGCCGTCCGGGTCCGCGCACACCAGGAAGTGCCACGACCGCCCGGCACGCAACCGCCGCTCCCGCAGCACCTGTTCGGCCAGCGACAGCAGCGTGGGGCCACCCGTCGGCTCGTTCGCGTGCGCCCCCGCCACGACGAGCACCGCCCGGCGCGCGTGCCCGACGGACAGCAGGTGCAGCGGCCGTCCCGCGCGCGAGACCCCCACCTGCCGCATCCCGCACAACCCGGGCCGCCGCACGGCCAACGCGCGCGCGGACGAGGTCAGTTCGGCCAACGTCGGATAGCGCGGCTCCGGCAAGACTCACCCCCGTCACAGGTCCTGCTCCGCCCTCCCACTACCCCACGCCCGCCAGACGCTGTCAAGGACGCCGGAGGCCGGTGGTACGGGAGAGCAGCAGGGAGGACATCGGCGGACGTACGGCGTCGGCGCGCACGCCGGGCGCGCGGAACAAGGCGTACGCGGGCGCGTGACCAGCACCGCGCGCCTGACCCGGCCCGGTTCACGCCCCGACGCACTCCAGCAGGGCGACCGGCAGACGACCGAGAACGTCCTCCACGCGCGCGTGCCCCTCGAACACCCGCCCGTCCCCCAGGGCATCGGCCCACCGCCCCGGCGGCAGCGGCAGCACCGTCCCCCGCCAGCCGCCCCCCTCGGCCAGCCGCAGCGACAGCCGCGTCACGGCGGCGACCACCGCGCCGGAGCGCACGTACGCCAGACAGTGGCCGGCCGCCTCCCCGCGCGCGGGCAACGGCGTGTACGTCGCCGACGCGCCGAACACCTCGGGACGGCGTCGGCGCAGGCGCAGGGCGGCGGCCGTGAGGGCGGCCTTCTCGTCGGGAGCGGCCTTCTCACCGGCAGCGGCTTTGTCACCGGCAGCGGCTTTGTCGTCGGGAAGCGGCGCAGGGAAGCGCGCGGGGTGCCGGTTGTCGGGGTCCACCAGGGCCAGGTACTCGCTCTCGGTGCCCTGGTAGACGTCCGGCACGCCCGGCATCGTCAGGTGCACCAGGGCGGTCGCGAGGACGTTCGCCCGGATGTGCGGGGCGAGGTCCCGGCGCGCGGCCAGCACCTGTTCCGCGCCCGTTGGGCCTTTTGCGACGAACGCCTCCACCGCCTCCTCGTACGCCGCGTCGCGCTCCGTCCAGCTCGTGCGCAGGCCCGCTTCCCGGACGTGCTTCAGCAGCGCCTCGCGCAGGCGCGCGGGGTCGGCGGGGCCGAGGCCGAAGACCGTCTGCCAGGCCGCCCACGCGAGCTGCGGGTCCTCGAACGCGGGGAGCCCGGCGACCAGTCCGGCCCACCGCTCGGGGCACTCGGTCAGGACCGCGAGCGCCGCGCGGACGTCGGCGCTGCGCTTCGTGTCGTGCGTCGAGACGACCGTCCCGCCGGTCGGCCAGTCGCGCTGCACGCGCGCGCAGTACGCGTGGAACGCGTCCGGCGACACGGCGGGCTCCCCGGGATCGCCGCCCACCTCCGTCGCCGACAGCAGGGGCACGTACCGGTAGAACGCCGTGTCCTCCACGGACTTGGCGCGCAGCGCGGACGAGGTCTGGGCGAACCGGGTGCGCAGCTCGGCGCCGTGCGCGTCGGTGCCCAGGAGCAGGTTCCGGACGACGTCCACCGCGCCCGCCTCCTGCGGAACCGCGAACGCCGCGCGGGCCTGCCGGGCGGCCTCCTCGGTGAGGACGGACGCCGGGTCGGCCGAGGGGTAGGGGCGGTAGACCTCCATGCGGACCAGGAGTTCCGTGAGCGCCGTGCGCAGGGTCCAGGGGGCGCGGTCGCGGGCGGCGGGGTCGGGGGAGGCGGCGCAGGCGCGGACGGCCGTGCGGGTCAGGCGGTCGAGCTCGGCGGCGAGTTCGTGGGTGAGGGTCGTGTACGCGGCCCGCCGGACGGTCGCCGGCCAGTCGCCGCCCTGATCGGCCTGAGCGCCCGTCAGGCGGCCGTACGCGGCCAGAAGGCCGGAGTACCCCACCGGGTCCGTGAGAAGGCCGTCCACGCGGCGCAGGGCGTCGTAGCCGGTCGTCCCGGCCACCGGCCAGGAGTGGGGGAGGTGTTCGCCGGCCGAGAGGATCTTCTCGACGACCGTCCAGCGCCCGCCCGTCGCCCGGTGCAGCCGCTCCAGGTAGGCGTCCGGGTCGGCGAGGCCGTCGGGGTGGTCCACGCGCAGGCCGTCCAGGACACCGCCGTCCAGGAGGCGCAGCAGGGTGGCGTGCGTGGCCTCGAAGACCTCCGGGTCCTCCACCCGGACCCCGATCAGCTCCGAGATGCTGAAGAACCGCCGGTAGTTCAGCTCCGTGCGCGCCAGCCGCCACCACACAGGCCGGTACCACTGGGCGTCCAGCAGCTCCGGCAGCGGCAGCCCGGCCGTCCCCGCGCGCAGGGGGAGGACGTGGTCGTAGTACCGCAGCGTCCCGTCCTCGACCCGCAGCCGCTCCAGCTCGTCCCCCGCCGGGCCCCCGAGCACCGGGAGGAGCATCCGGCCGCCCCGCGCCTCCCAGTCGACGTCGAACCAGCGCGCGTACGGGGACGCCGGGCCCTCCCGCAGCACCTCCCACAGCGCGCGGTTGTGCCGGGGCGCCAGCGCCATGTGGTTCGGCACGACGTCCGCGACCAGTCCGAGACCGTGCGCCCGCGCGGTGCCGGCCAGCGCCCTCAGCCCCTCCTCGCCGCCCAGCTCGCCCCGTACGCGCGCGGGGTCGACGACGTCGTAGCCGTGCGCCGAACCCGGCACCGCCTCCAGGACCGGCGACAGGTGGAGGTGCGACACCCCCAGGGAGGCCAGGTAGGGGACGGCCTGCGCCGCGTCCGCGAAGGT
Organism: Streptomyces saintjeani; assembly: GCF_055409605.1. Taxonomy (NCBI): domain Bacteria; kingdom Bacillati; phylum Actinomycetota; class Actinomycetes; order Kitasatosporales; family Streptomycetaceae; genus Streptomyces; species Streptomyces saintjeani. Next base: position 7,380,281 of record NZ_CP189624.1, read on the forward strand.
GAACGCCGGCTGGAGCTGGAGCCGGTAGGTGGCTGTGGGGTGTCGAGGGGTCATGCAGGGGTTGGTACCCGGGAGAGCGGGGTTCTGTACCGGGACCCGGGGAACCCGCGTGCTACGCCGGGCGTTGAAGTACCACCACGCTCCGGTCGAGCAGGTGCAGGTGGTCGCCCGCCGACACCTTGAGGCCGCTCCCGGCGGGCGGCGGAGTGGGGTGGGCGGTGTCGACGGTGAGGTGCCAGCGGGGGCCGTGGTCCACGGGGACCACGAAGTCCAGCGGGGTCGGGGAGGGGTTGAACATGAGGAGGAACGAGTCGTCGGTGATGCGCTCGCCGCGCGGGCCCGGCTCCGAGATGGCGTGCCCGTTGAGGAACACCGTGAGCGCCGAGGCGGTCGCCGAGGTCCAGTCCCGGTCGGTCATCTCGCGGCCCTCCGGGGTGAACCAGGCGATGTCGGAGAGGTCGTCGTGAGTGCCCTCCACGGGCCGGCCGTGGAAGAAGCGCCGGCGCCGGAAGACGGGATGCTCCCGGCGCAGCCACACCAGCGCGCGCGTGAAGGCGAGCAGGTCGTCGTCCTGCGGGCCGTCCGCGTCCGGGTCCGGCCAGTGCACCCAGGACAGCTCGCCGTCCTGGCAGTACGCGTTGTTGTTGCCGCGCTGGGTGCGCCCGAACTCGTCGCCGTGACTGAGCATCGGCACACCCTGGGAGAGCATCAGGGTCGCGATGAAGTTGCGGGTCTGGCGCGCGCGCAGGCGCAGCACCTCGGGGTCGTCCGTGTCGCCCTCGGCCCCGCAGTTCCAGGACCGGTTGTGGCTCTCGCCGTCCCGGTTGCCCTCCGCGTTGGCCTCGTTGTGCTTCTCGTCGTACGACACGAGGTCGCGCAGCGTGAAACCGTCGTGGCAGGTCACGAAGTTGACGGAGGCCAGCGGGCGGCGCCCGTCGTCCTGGTAGAGGTCGGAGGAGCCGGTCAGCCGGCCCGCGAACTCCGCGAGCGTGCGCGGCTCACCGCGCCACAGGTCCCGCACGGTGTCGCGGTACTTGCCGTTCCACTCGGTCCACAGCGGCGGGAAGTTGCCCACCTGGTAGCCGCCCTCGCCGACGTCCCAGGGCTCCGCGATCAGCTTCACCTGGGAGACCACCGGGTCCTGCTGCACCAGGTCGAAGAACGACGACAGCCGGTCCACCTCGTGGAACTGCCGCGCCAGGGTCGCCGCGAGGTCGAAACGGAACCCGTCGACGTGCATCTCGGTCACCCAGTACCGCAGCGAATCCATGATCATCTGGAGGACGTGCGGGGACCGCATCAGCAGCGAGTTCCCCGTCCCCGTGGTGTCCGTGTAGTACCGGCGGTCGTCCGCCAGCCGGTAGTAGCTCCCGTTGTCGATGCCCCGGAACGACAGCGTCGGCCCCAGGTGGTTGCCCTCGGCCGTGTGGTTGTAGACGACGTCCAGGATCACCTCGATGCCCGCCTTGTGCAGCGCGCGCACCGCCGACTTGAACTCCAGCACCTGCTGTCCGCGGTCGCCCCAGGACGCGTACGCGTTGTGCGGCGCGAAGAAGCCGATCGTGTTGTAGCCCCAGTAGTTGCTCAGGCCCAGGTCGGCGAGCCGGTGGTCGTTCACCGACTGGTGCACCGGCATCAGCTCCAGCGCCGTCACCCCCAGGCGCGTCAGATGCCCGATCACCGCCGGGTGCGCGAGACCCGCGTACGTGCCCCGCAGCTCCGGCGGCAGCTCCGGATGCAGCATCGTCAGGCCCTTCACGTGGGCCTCGTAGATCACCGTGTGGTGGTAGTCCACGCGCGGGGGCCGGTCGTCGCCCCAGTCGAAGTACGGGTTCACCACGACCGACGTCATCATGTGCGGCGCGGAGTCCAGGTCGTTGCGTTCCTGGGGCGCGTCGAAGTGGTGGCCGTACACCTCCTCGCCCCAGCGCACCGTACCGGCGACCGCGCGCGCGTACGGGTCGAGGAGCAGCTTCGCCGAGTTGCAGCGCGGCCCGCGCGCGGGCTCGTACGGGCCGTGCACGCGGAAGCCGTAGCGCTGACCGGGCATCACCCCGGGCAGGTAGGCGTGCCGGACGAACGCGTCGCTCTCGCGCAGCTCCACCGCTGTCTCCGAGCCGTCGTCGTGCAGCAGACACAGCTCCACTCGGTCCGCGGCCTCCGTGAAGAGCGCGAAGTTCGTACCGGCGCCGTCGTACGTGGCACCCAGGGGATACGCCTGTCCAGGCCAGACCTGCATGGGACGACTCTTCCAGGGTTGTCGCGGACATGTGGGCCGTACGACCGTATGGTGAACCGGGGTCGGTCCAGTTCTCCAACTCGCCCGTGGACGGCCGACCGTTATGACTCCGCTCACTTCCTCCCCATCCGCAGGGCGATGGATTCGAGGCAGCCGCGAACGACCCTGTCCATCCGGCTGCACCGCCGACCGCTCCCGGAGTACCCTTCCTTGATCGTTGGGACGGGGAGACTCGGGGGAGCGGAAGGCGGTGCTTGGGTGGGCTCGGGAGGGCTGGAGCTGCCCCCTGGTGACGAGGGTCACGAGGGCGGCTCGGCGGACGCCCCGCCCGGCGCGGTGTCGCTGGCCAGACCCATGGACGCGGCGGGGGCCATCGGACCGGAGCTGGACTGGGACGCCGACGCCTGGCGCGAGGTACGCACCCGCGCGCAACGCGCCGGCCGGGCCTACATCTGGCTGAACCTCGTCGAACAGCGCCTGCGCGCGGTCGTGTCGGCGGTCCTGCGGCCCGTGTACGAGCCCGTGCACGGCGACGACTGGGTCGTCGCCGCGGCCGGGCCCGCCGGGCAGGAGTGGGTGCAGCGCGCGGTCGCCGTCCGCGAGGTCAGCCGCCGCAAGGGCTACCTCCTCGACCCCGCCGACGACAACGTCATCTCGTTCCTGACGCTCCCGCAGCTGCGCGAGCTGATGGTCCAGCACTGGCCCTGCTTCGAGCCGTACTTCGACGAACGGCGCGACGTCGAACTCGCCCTCGACGAGCTGGAGGTCACCCGCAACGTCGTCTCCCGCAACCGCGCGCTGTCCGGGAACGTCCTCAGCCAGGCCGAACGCGCCTCCGCGCGCCTGCTGGAGATGCTCGGCACGAGCGGCGACGTGCCCTCCGCGCGCCGGCTGCCCGTCGACGCCGTCGAGGACCTCGTCGGCGACCGGTACGCCGACGTCGTCGCCGTCCACTCCGACCGCGTACGGCTCATGCGGCAGTTCCCCGCCGAGGACCTCTTCGGGAGCGCGCGCCGGATCGACGCCATCGGCATCGGCCTCAACCTGCTCGTGCAGAACTTCTCGGGGCGCCGCCTCGTGCGGCTCGCCGAAGGGGGCGGGCGCGTACGACTGCTGTTCATCAACCCCGCCTCCAGCGCCGTCAAGCGCCGGGAGCGGGAACTCGGCATCAAGCGCGGCGAGCTGAGCCGGGCCGTCGAGATGAACATCCTGCACATGCGCCGGGTGCGCTCCCGGCTGCGCGACCCCGGGGCCTTCCAGATCCAGGTGTACGACGAGACGCCCCGCTTCACCGCCTACCTCGTCGACGGGGACGGCCCCGACGGGATCGCCGTCGTCCAGTCGTACCTGCGCGGTATGCGCGGGATGGAGGCGCCGGTGCTCGTGCTGCGCGGCGGCAACCGGCTCGTCAAGGCCGGGGACGCGGAGGAGGGCGGGCTGTTCCCGGCGTACCGCGAGGAGTTCGAGCTGGCCTGGGCGGATTCGCGGCCTGTGTCCTGAAATCCGGTGCCCGGTGCGAGGGATGCGGAAGGCGGCCCTCCGGTTGTCAGTGGCTCGTGGCAGGGTGGAGACCACTGGGGGAAAGCACCACCGAGAAGGGGGGCCGACATGGCCTGGCACCAGGAGCTGATGATCGGGTTCGACCTGGAGACGACGGGGACGGATCCGCGGGAGGCGCGCATCGTCACCGCGGCCGTGATCGAGGTCGTGGGCGGGGAGGTGCGCGGAAGCCGCGAGTGGCTCGCCGACCCGGGGGTCGAGATCCCGGCGGACGCGGTCGCCGTCCACGGGATCAGCAACGAGCGCGCGAGCGCGGAGGGCAGGCCGGCCGACGAGGTCGTGGGCGCCGTCGCCGACGCGCTGGCGGGCGCCTGGAGGGGCGGGGTGCCCGTCGTCGCCTACAACGCCGCGTTCGACCTCACCCTGCTCTCGGCGGAGCTGCGGCGGCACGGACTGCCGTCCCTGCGCGAGCGGCTGGACGGCCAGGAGCCCGCGCCCGTCGTCGACCCCTACACGATCGACCGGCACGTCGACCGGTACCGGCGCGGCAAGCGCAACCTGGAGGCCGTCTGCGCGGAGTACGGCATACGCCTCGACGCCGCCCACGACGCCTCCGCCGACGCCCTGGCCGCCGCCCGGCTGGCCCGCGCGATAGCCGGACGGCACGCCAAGGTCGCCGACCTCGGGGTGGGGGAGCTGCACCGGCGGCAGGTCGGGTGGTACGCGCAGTGGGCCGCCGACTTCCAGGCGTTCCTGCGGAAGAAGGGCGAGGCGGAGGCGGTCGTGGACGGGGTGTGGCCGGTGCGGGAGGTCGTCCCGCAGGAGGCGTGAGGGAGCCGGAAGACGTCGCGCGGGGGCGTGAGGGGCGCCAGCCTCATGCGGGGGCGTGCGAGGTGCGGTCGGTCAGAACGGGTACCAGCGGACCGATGCGTCGCCCGTGCGCAGGGAGGCGACCCGGCGGGTGAACTCGGTCAGGGCCTTGGGGTTGGTGGGGGTGTGCTGGGCCACCCAGGCGCAGCTCGCGGTCTCGCGGGCGCCCCGCAGGACGGCGCAGCCGGACCAGGTGCGGACGTCCCAGCCGTAGGCGGCCGTGAAGGCGTCGTACGCGGGGGCGGGCAGGGCGTAGCGGTCGTGGGAGAGGGCCATCACGACCAGGTCGTGCTCGCGCAGGTCGGTGGAGAAGGTCTCCAGGTCGACGAGGACGGGACCGTCGGGGCCGATGTGGACGTTGCGGGGGAGGGCGTCGCCGTGGATGGGGCCCGGCGGGAGATGAGGGGTGAGCGCAGCCGCCGACGCCGCGAAGCTGTCGCGCCGTTCCCGCAGATACGCCGCGTCCGCCGGGTCGATCGCGGCACCGGCCAGGCGCAGCCAGCGCTCCACGCCGGACAGCAGATCGCGCGGGGGGAGGGTGAACGGGGGTGCGGGAAGGGCGTGCACGAGGCGGAGGAGTCCGGCCAGGTCGCCGGGTTCCGCGGGGCGTACGGCGTCCGGGAGGCGGTGCCATACCGTCACCGGGTGGCCGTCGACGAGCAGCGGCTCCGACTCGGCCGCGCGGACCGCGGGGACACCCTCCTTCGCGAGCCACGCGGCGATCGCCGTCTCCCGGCGCGCCCGCTCGAACAACTCGGCGTCCCGGCCCACCTTGACGACCAGATCGCCCAGCTCGAACACGGCGTTCTCGCCGAGCGCGAGGAGCCGCGCGTCCGGCGCGCCCGGCAACTCCGCCAGGGCCAGCACCTCGCGCGCGCGTGCCTCGTCCATGTGCCTGCCTCCGCTTTCCGCTGTGGGGTTTCCTGCTGTGGGGTTTCCCGCTGGGGGTGACCCGACCGCACCCGCCGCCGCTGGGATCCGCCTGAGCCGTCCCCCGCCGCTGTCGTGATCCGGCCATGAGGCCGCCAGTGTCGCATTCCCACTGGTGAGCCCCCGCGCGCGGTGTCTTGACGGGGGTCGGTGGGTTCACGACCATGGCGGGGCCCGTCGGAGCTGTGCGAAGGGGTGGTGTGTGAGGGTGCGGCAGGGTGTGCTGGACCGAGGGGCGTGGTTCCTGGTGTTACCCGCGCTCGTACCGATCCTGGTGCTGAGCGTGGGGCCTCTGCTGTACGGGATTCTGCTCGCGTTCACCGACGCCCAGTCGGGGCGGACGCAGGCCACGCAGTGGATCGGCGGGCTCAACTTCCGTGACCTGCTGGACGACACGCTGTTCTGGGAGTCGTTCCGGATCGGCCTCGTGTGGGCGTTCGCGGTGACCGTGCCGCAGTTCCTGCTGGCGCTCGGGCTCGCGTCGCTGCTGAACCAGGGCCTGCGCTTCGGCTGGCTCGCCCGGGCGCTGGCGATCGTGCCGTGGGCGATGCCCGAGGTCGTCGTCGGGATCATGTGGCGGCTCGTGTACCACCCGGACGCCGGAATCCTCAACGAGACGCTGCGCAACCTGGGGTTGGGCGACGGCAGGGACTGGCTCGGCGGACTCGGTACGGCGTTGCCGGCCGTGATCGTCGTCGGCGTGTGGGCGGGCCTGCCGACGACGACCGTCGCGCTGCTCGCCGGGCTCCAGAACACGCCGCGTGAACTCCACGAGGCCGCGCAGGTCGACGGCGCGGGCGCCTGGCGCCGGTTCCGCACCGTCACCTGGCCCGCGCTGCGGCCGATCGCCCTCGCGATCACCGCGCTGAACTTCATCTGGAACTTCAACTCCTTCGCCCTGGTCTATGTGTTGACCAGCGGCGGCCCCGGCGGACGGACCCGGCTGCCGATGCTGTTCGCCTATGAAGAGGCATTCCGCTACGGCCAGTTCGGGTACGCGGCGGCGATGGGATGCGTGATGGTGGCGGTCGTCGCGATGTGCCTCGCGGTGTTCCTGGCCGGACGGCTCAAGGGAGGTGACGAGCGGTGAGGAGGCTCGGACGGCCCGCGCTGGCCGGAAAATACACAGCGCTGCTCGCGTATCTCGTGTTCCTCGCCTTCCCGTTGCTGTGGCTGCTGTCCACCGCGTTCAAACCGCCCCGGGAGCTGGGGAGTTCGCACCCGACGTGGATCCCGAGGGACCCGACGCTCGACAACTTCCGGCAGGCGTTCGACGAACAGCCCCTGCTGCGCGCCGGGTTGAACTCGCTGCTCGTCGCGGCGACGGCCGCGCTGATCGCCGTGGCCGTCGCCACCCCGATGGCGTACGTCCTCGCGCGGCGCCGGACGCGGCTCGCGCGGGCGGTCGGCGGGTGGGTGGTCGTGAGCCAGGCGTTCCCGTTCGTGCTGTTGATCATCCCGCTCTTCCTGGTGCTGAAGAACCTGCGGCTGATCGACTCGCTCGCCGGGCTCGTGATCGTGTACGCGGTGTGGGCGCTGCCGTTCGCGCTGTGGATGCTGACCGGGTATGTCCGCGCTGTGCCACGGGAGTTGGAGGAGGCGGCGGCCGTCGACGGGGCCGGGCGGCTGCGGACGCTCGTGTCGGTGACCGCGCCGCTGCTGGCGCCGGGGATCGCGGCCACGGCGATGTTCGCGTTCGTCACCGCGTGGAACGAGTTCTTCTTCGCGCTGGTGCTGCTGAAGACGCCGGAGAAGCAGACGCTGCCGGTGATCCTGACGCACTTCATCGGGGCGGAGGGGGTCGCGGATCTCGGGCCGTTGGCGGCGGCTTCGTTCCTGGCGACCCTGCCCTCGCTGGTGGTGTTCGCGTTCATCCAACGCCGGATCACGGGAGGACTGTTGGCCGGGGCGGTGAAGAGCTGATGCGCGTGAAGGCTTGGAGGGGCGGGGCGTCGAGACTCGTCGCGGCGCTGCTCCTGGCGTTCCTGGCCGCCTGCTCCTCCGGCAGCTCCGGCGACGACGGCCGCGTCACCCTCCGCTTCCAGTCCCTCGCCTGGCAGGACGAGTCCGTCGCCGCCACCAAGGCGCTCGTGAAGGAGTGGAACGCCACCCACCCCGATATCAACGTCAAGTACGTCCAGGGAAGTTGGGACAGCGTCCACGACCAGCTCCTCACCTCCTTCGAGGGCGGCGACGCCCCCGACGTCATCCACGACGCCTCCGACGACCTCGCCGACTTCGCGTACGGCGGCTACCTCGCCGACCTGACCGGCCTGCTCCCCGCCCGCCTCAAGTCCGATATCCCCGACCGAAGTTGGGCGACGACGACCTTCGGCGACGGCATCTACGGCGTCCCGTTCCTCCAGGAACCGCGCGTCCTGATCGCCAACGCGACCTGGCTGCGCGCGTCCGGTGTACGCATCCCCACACCCCAACAGCCCTGGACCTGGCCGGAGTTCAGGGAGATCACCCAACAGCTCAGCGGCGACGGCAAGTTCGGCGTCGCCTGGCCCCTGCGCGAGCCCGTCTCCGCCACGCTCAACCTGTCCCTCTCGGCGGGCGGGCAGCTCTTCCACCGAGGGGACGACGGGAAGGTCACCATCCGCATGGGCGCGGGCGACACGGTCGTACCGCAGACCATCCACGACCAGGTCGACGTGGACCACAGCGCCTCCGACTCGACGCTGGGCAGCGGGGGTTCGGACACGCTCCCCGGGTTCTTCGGGGGCAAGTACGCGATGGTCCCCCTCGGCTTCTCCTACCGGCAGCAGATCTCCCAGCAGGCACCCAAGGGCTTCGAGTGGCAGGTGCTTCCCGCGCCCGCCGGTGCCACCGGGCTCACCCAAGGGGTCAGCCCGCAGACGCTGTCCGTCGCGCGGGACAGCCGCCACAAGAAGGAAGCCGTCGCCTTTCTCGACTTCCTCCTGCGCCCGCCCAACATGGTCCGCCTCGCCCTCGGCGACTGGATGCTCCCCACGGGGACAACCGCCTTGCAGGACCCGGCGCTTCACACCGCCGAACACGGCTGGGCCACCGGCACCGCCCTCGCCGGTCACCTCGTCCCCGCGCCCGCGCAGGCCGTGCGCGGCTACCCGGAGTGGAAGGACAAGGTCGCCGCACCCGCCCTCCAGGAGTACTACAGCGGGGCGATCGGCCTCGACGAACTCCGCCAACGGCTGGAGAGGGACGGGAACTTGGTGCTCGCGCGGTACCAGCGGTGAAGGGGCCGGCGGAAAATGCGTTGCCCGGGGTCCCGGGGCCTTCTAGCGTCGGGTTCGTGGCAGCGAACTGCGCGATCATCAACACCGGTCTCGGCCGGGGTGTCACGTACTCCATTCGGATGCGTCGTCTCCCCGGAACCCTGACCGGTCCGGGGTGCGACACCCGCTGACGGCCGAGCCGCCGGGTCGTCCTTCTCTCCCGTACGCCTGATCAGGGTGCACGCAATGCGCGTGTGCCCCCTTGGCGTGCCCATCTCCTGTCTTCCGGTCGGGGTCACGGCTGCCCGTTCCCCAAGAACCCGGAAGACGAAGGACGTTGGCCATGGCCCGCCCATCCCCTGCCGCACGCGCGCTCTCCCAGAACTTCCTCGCGGACCGCGCCGCCGCGCGGGAGCTTGCCCGACTCGCCGTGCCGCACGGTGAGATCGTCCCCTTGATGCTCGAAGTCGGCGCGGGGAAAGGCGCGTTGACCGAGCATCTCGCGCCGCGCTGCCATGAACTGCGGGCGTACGAGATCGATCGGCGGCTCCTGTCCGGGCTGCGCGCCCGGTTCGCCGCAGCGCCTCAAGTCGCCGTGATCGGCGGGGACTTCCTTGCCGCGCCGGCGCCTCGGACGCCGTTCTCCGTCGCCGGGAACGTGCCCTTCTCGCGTACGGCGGACATCGTGGACTGGTGTCTGCGGGCGCCTGGACTCACCGACGCGACGCTGCTGACTCAGCTCGAATACGCCCGCAAGAGGACGGGGGACTACGGGAGTTGGACTCTGGTGACGGTTCGGAGCTGGCCCCGGTACGAGTGGCGGCTGGCCGGGAGGGTGGCGCGGACGCGGTTTTGGCCGGTGCCCCGGGTGGATGCCGGGGTGGTGCGGATCGAGCGGCGGTCTGTGCCGCTGGTCGAGGCCAGGGCGTACGGGCGGTGGGTCGAGCTGGTCGAGGTGGGGTTCTCCGGGGTCGGGGGGTCGTTGCACGCCTCGTTGCGGAGGGTTCGTCCGAGGCGGCGGATCGATGCGGCGTTCCGGGCAGCGAGGTTGGATACGCGGGCGCTCGTAGGGGAGGTGGGGCCGGGGGAGTGGCTGCGGATGTTCGAGGTACTGGGGTGAAGGTGTGTAAGTAGGCCCAGCCCACCGCTCTTCGCCCGACCCTCGACTCCCGACCCCTGACCCCTGACCCTCAACTCTTGACGGCTGACGGCTGACGGCTGACGGCTGACGCCAACGCCGAAGGCCCGTCGACTCCCCCGGAAGTCGACGGGCCCTCAGCGCCTACCGGTTCACACCCTCACCGGCGTCTTCTCCTCCCCGGCCGCAGCCCCCGCGACCGCCTCCGCCGACTCGTCGTGCGTCAGATCCGGCATCCAGCGCAGCCACTTCGGCAGATACCAGTTCCGCTCCCCGAGCAGCGCCATCACCGCCGGCAGCAGCACGCCTCGGATGACCGTCGCGTCGATGAGGACGGCCGCCGCGAGGCCCACCCCCATCTGCTTCATCGACTGCATCGACAGCGTCCCGAAGATCGCGAACACGGCGACCATGATGACGGCGGCGCTGGTGACGACCCCGGCGGTGGTGACGACGCCGTGCGTGATGGCGTCGCGGGTCGTCCGCCCCCGCATCCGCGCCTCGCGGATCCGCGAGACCACGAACACGTGGTAGTCCATCGAGAGCCCGAAGAGGATGACGAACAGGAACAGCGGAAGCCAGGTCACGATCGCCCCGACCCCTTCCGCGCCCACCAGCGACGCGCCCCAGCCGTGCTGGAAGACGGCGACGAGAATCCCGTAAGCGGCGCCCACGGAAAGGAGGTTGAGGGCGATCGAGGTGATCGCGATGGTGAGCGAGCGGAACGACACCAGCATCAGCAGGAAGGCGAAGACGACGACGAACGCGAACACCGGCGCGACGGAGCCCACGAGTTGCTCGTTGAAGTCGTGCGAGCCGGCCACCTCACCGGTGACGGGCGCCTGAACTCCCGCCACCTTGCCGAGAGTTGCCGGCCGGACCTCGTCGCGCAGCTTGACCAGGCTCTTCCCGGCCTCGTCCAGATCGGACCCGCCGACCAGCGGGACGTACACGTAGGCGAGGTTCTGTCGCTGGTGCACCTTGATCTCGACGGGCCCGCGCGAGGCCCCCGAAGCGACCGCCTCGGCCTTGAACCGCTCCAGCGCGGACCGGACTTCGGGCGCGGAGATGTCCTTGGCCCTGACGACGACCTCGGCGGGCGCCGTACCCCCGGGGAACGCCTCGTTGACGCGGACGTACGTCTGGACGATGGGGAGCCGGTCGCCGAACTCCTTCTCCAGCGTGAGGTTCTGGGTCTTCATGCCGAGCGCGGGCGCGGCGATCGCGAGGAGCGCACCGCCCGCGACGGCCACGGAGACCCACGGCCGGGCGAGGACCCGCTTCAGTACGGCCGACCAGAACCGGTTCTCGGAGACGCCCCGCCCGGACCGCCGCCGCAGGAACGGCAGCCGGCCCTTCTCAACTCGCCCGCCCAGCAAGGAAAGCAGCGCCGGCAGCACCGTCACCGACCCGACCATCGCCACCGCGACGACCATCAGCGACGCCAGCCCCATCGCCTCGAACTCCGCCAGCCCCGTGAACAGCATCCCCGCCATCGCGACGCACACCGTCACCCCGGAGACGACGATCGCCCGCCCACTGGTCGCGGCGGCGATCCGCAGCGCGGTCTGCGGATCCCGCCCGGCCTCGCGTTCCTCGCGCTCGCGGCGCAGGTAGAACAGGCAGTAGTCGACGCCGACGGCCAGCCCGACCAGCAGCATCACGGAGTCGGCGGTGTCACTCATCGGCTGGAGGTGGCTGACGACGCCCATCAGGCCCATCGTCGCCATGATCGCGGTGAGCGCGAGCGCCACCGGCAGCAGCGCCGCGACCAGCGCGCCGAACGCGATCAGCAGGATGCCGAGCGCGACGGGCACGGCGGAGTACTCGGCCTGCTTGAAGTCGTCGCCGAACGCGTCGGAGAACGTCTTCTTCATGCTGGCGGAGCCGATCTCCTCGATCCGCAGCGAGTCGGCGTACCGCTGCTGCACGGCAGCAACCGTTTTCAGCACCGGTTCCACCCGGTCGCCCGCCGTCTCGGCGTCGCCGCGCATGTCGAACTGGACGAGGGCGCTGCGCCCGTCCTTCGAGACCGTGTCCGTGTCGTACGGGGAGGTGACGTCGGTGACCAGGCCGGTCTTCTCGACGGCGCCGATCACCGCCTGTACGGCCTGCCGGAACTCGGCGTCCGTGGCCTTGAGCCGACCGCCCTTGGCCTGCAACAGGACGGTCTCACCGGCCGGTTCCTCGATGCCGGAGTCCTTGATGATCGTGGCGGCGGTGTGCGTTTCGCCCTTCAGGTCGTCCGCGTCGCCGACGTCCACCCGGCCCATCGCCGAGCCGACGCCCATCGCCAGCACGACGAACAGCACCCAGATCCCTACGGCCGCCCATCGGTGGCGTGCGCTCCAGCCGCCGGCGCGGGCCGCGAAACCCCGCACGTCTGCCTTCCCCATGACCGGCCATCCCCCCAGGTTCCGACGACGACCCTCTGTCCTCGCCTTTGCATCGAAGGTATGGCGCGGATAAGAACCGTTCCTCGTGCCCACCGGTGAAGTCCTGGCCTGCGCACTCATCCCCACGGACCGCGCTCTCTCATCGCGGCGGAGGACCACGGCCCCTTACACGCATCGGGGTCGACTCCCTCCCCCCTCGGGGGTGCGCCGCCGTGACCAGCGCCGATCGCCCCCTACCCTGACCCCATGACGACGATCTACGCGACCCTCCTGCGCGGCATCAACGTGGGCGGCAACCGCAAGCTCCCCATGGCCGACCTGCGCGCTCTGCTGGAAGGGCTCGGGTACGGCGACGTCCGTACGTATCTCCAGAGCGGGCAGGCCGTGTTCTCCACGGACGGTGACGAGGCGTCCCTCGCCGCACAGGTCGAGCGGGCCATCGAGGAGCGCTTCGGGTTCGCCGTCGACGTCCTCGTCCGCGACCACGCCTACCTCAAGTCGATCGTCGACGCATGTCCCTTCCCCGCGGCCGAGTTGGAGCCGAAGCAACTCCACGTCACCTACTTCTCCACCCCCGTGGACGCCGGCCGCTTCGCCGGGATCGACCAAGTCGCCTTCCTCCCCGAGGAGTTCCGCATCGGCGACCGCGCGCTCTACCTCTACGCCCCCGACGGCCTCGGCCGCTCCAAGCTCGCCGAGCAACTCGCCCGCCCCCGCCTGACGAAGGGCACCGTCGCCACCAGCCGGAACTGGAACACGGTAGTGAAACTGGTCGAGTTGACCTCACCCCAGCCGAGCTAGCTCCTCGTCCGAGAGCGGTACGGAGCCGGCGTCCAGGTTCTCCTCCAGGTGCGCCGGCGACCCCGTACCCGGCGTCGGACACAGCACCGGCGACCGGTGCAGCAGCCACGACAGCGCGACCTGCCCCGCGGTCACCCCGCGCGCGGCGGCGACGGCCGTACACGCCGGGTCGGTCGTGAGCGTGCCGTTGCCCAGCGGGAACCAGGGCAGGAAGGCGATCCCGCGTTCCTCACACACCGTCAGAAGCCGTTCCGAAGAACGGTCCTGGAGGTTGTACCGGTTCTGCACGGACGCGATCCGCGTCGACTCCAGTGCCTCACCGAGCTGCTTTGGCGTCACCGTGTCCAGCCCGACCAGCCGGATCTTCCCCTCCGCCCTCAACTCGTCCAGCGCACCGAGCTGTTCGGCCATCGGTACGCCGGGGTCGAGCCGGTGCAGCTGGTACAGGTCGATCCGCTCCGTCCGCAGTCGCCTGAGGCTCGCCTCGCACATCTCCCGCAACCGCTCCGGCCGCCCGTCCACATGCCAGGCGCTGTCGCCCGTCCGCACGACCCCGCCCTTGGTGGCGACCACCACCCCCGCCGGGTACGGGTACAGCGCCTCGGCCACCAACTCCTCGGCGACACCGGGCCCGTAGTTGTCCGCCGTGTCGATCAGCGTCACCCCGCGCTCGACAGCCCGCCGCAGCACGGCCACCGCGTCCCGGGCGTCCCCGCGCGGCCCCCAGTAGCCGGGGCCGGTGAGCTGGGCGGTGCCGAAGCCGAGGCGGCGGACGGGGAGTTCACCGCCGAGTACGAACGTCTCCTGAAAAGCGCTGGTCATCCGGCAGACCTTACGCTCGTCCCATGCGCTACATCATCATCGGAGCAGGAGCCGTCGGCGGCACGATCGGCGGGCGTCTCGCGGGGGCCGGACGGGAGGTCGTCCTGGTCGCACGCGGCGCGCACCACGCGGCACTTCGGGAGAACGGGCTGCGACTGCACGTCCCCGAGGGCGAGTCGACGTACCGGCTCCCCGTCGTCGACGGACCTGAGGCGCTCGGCGAACTGCGCGCCGACGACGTCCTGATCCTCGCCGTCAAGACGCAGGACAGCGAGGCAGCCCTCGCCGCCTGGGGTCCGGCGCCGGTCACCGGGGGCGGCACCGCTGCCGAGCAACTCCCCTTGCTGTGCGCCCAGAACGGTGTGGAGGGCCAGCGCATCGCCCTGCGCCGCTTCACGCACGTGTACGGCGTCTGCGTGTGGCTGCCGTCCGCGCACATCGAACCCGGCGTCGTCTCGGCGGCCGGGTCCCCGCTGACCGGCATCCTCCACCTCGGCCGCTACCCGCACGGCACGGACGCCACCGCCCACCGCATCGCCGAGGACCTCGAAGCGGCGAAGTTCGAGGCGCCCGTCGTCCCCGACGTGACGCGCTGGCAGTACGCGAAGCTGCTCACCAACCTCGCCAACTCCCTGGAAGCAGTGGCCGGTTCGGAGGGAGCGACGGCGCTGTGGGAGCAGGTGCGGGCGGAGGGGGAAGCGGTGCTGAAAACGGCGGGAATCGCTTGCACAAGTACGCAGGAGGAGAAGGCGCTGCGCGGCGACAAGATCACCCTCGTCCCGCTCCCCGGCACCCCGCGCGGCGGCGGTTCCTCGTGGCAGTCGCTCGCGCGGGGCACGGGCAGTATCGAGGCCGACTACCTCAACGGTGAGATCGCGCTCCTCGGGCGCCTGCACGGCGTACCGACTCCGCTGAACACGCTCCTCCAGCGGCTGGCGAACGAGTTCGCGCGCGAGCGGCGCGAGGCCGGGTCGCTGCCGGTCGAGGAGCTGCTGAGGCTTGTCGCGTTTGTTCAAGAGAGCTGAGCGGACGGTCCCTAGCGTGGGGTGCATGACGAACGACACCTACGCCCACCTGGTCGAATGCGCCGCCGAGGCGGCCCGGGTCGCCCGTGGCGTCCCGGCGGCACGGCTCGACGGGCCCACGCACTGCGGGGACTGGGACCTGCGCACCCTCGTCAACCACTGGGTGCTGTACACGTCCCACGGCCTGGAGCACCGCGCCCTGCGCACCCAGCTCCCGGAGAAACTCACAGAAACCGATTTCACCGCCGATCCCGACTGGGCCGACGCCTACGCCGCCCAACTGGACCGCGTGCTCGCCGCCTGGTCCGAACCGGCCGTCTGGGAGGGCGAGATCGACCTCGGGTACGCCACCCTGCCCGCCACCGAACTCGCCGAGCTGCTGATCAAGGAGACGGCCCTGCACGGCTGGGACGTGGCGGTCGCCACCGGTCAGGAGTTCCGCGTCTCGGAGGGGACCGCCGCCTTGGTGCTGGACGTGGTCCTGAAGCACGGAGACCTCTACCGGCAGTACGACGGTTTCGCCGCGCCGGTCCAAGTCCCCGACGACGCACCGGCGTTCGACCGCGCGCTCACCGAGAGCGGCAGGGACCCCCGGATCGGCGCACCGAGGTGACTCCGGCTCACCCGCCGAAGCGGACGCCGGTCGCGAGCAGGGCGAGGGGTTCCGGACCCGTGAGGTGCCCCGCGTTGTCGTACCGCGCGAAGCTGCCTGCCTCGTCGTACCGCCGCAACAACACCCGCGCCACCTCCGGCGCAGGCCCCAGCACCTCCGCCAGGACGTCCGCCCCGGCCGCCCCCCGCGCGATCCGGTCCGGCAGGAAGCCCGGCGCGAGGACGTACGGCGCGACCGCGATCCGGCGGCAGCCGAGGGAGCGCAGCTCCCGTACCGCGTCCTCGGTGGGAGGCAGTGCCGCGGAGGCGAACGCGGGTCGCACGGCGCACCAACCGGTGTGCCACCACTCCCGCGCGATGTCGGCGATCACCGCGATCGCCTCCGGGTCGGTGGACCCCGCCGAGGCCAGCACGACCCCGGTCGAGGACTTGTCGGCGGGTGTCAACCCCGCCTCGTACAGGCGGCGTTCGAGTGCCGACACCAGCAGCGGCGACGGGCCGAGGACCGCCGCCTGACGGATCCGCAGCGAGGCCGGCGCGTTTGCCAGCACCGCCGGGATGTCCGCCTTGGCGTGGAAGGCGCGGGTCAGCAGCAGCGGCAACGCCACCACGTCCCGCACGCCTTCAGCCGCCAGGGACTCCAACACCTCAGGGACGGACGGAGAGTTGAAGTCCAGGAAGCCGGTCTCCACGCGCAGCCCCGGCCGCAGCGACCGCACGCGCCGCACGAGCGCGTGGACGGTCGCGGCGTGCCGCGGATCGCGGCTGCCGTGGGCGACAACCACGAGGACGGGGCGAACCGGCTTGCTGCGCACGGGAGTTCAGTTCCTCACCAGCAGGCCGCGACTGCGCAGCACCCGCCGCTCCAGCGGACTGAAGATCAGCAGGTCGATCGCGATGCCGACGAACAGGATGAGGACGATCGCCTCGAACACCATCGCCATGGAACTGGCGTTGCGGCCGTTCTCCAGCAACGCGCCGAGACCGATGCCGAGATCGGGCGAGGAGGCGATGATCTCGGCGGCCATCAGCGACCGCCAGGAGAACGCCCACCCCTGCTTCAGACCCGCCAAGTAGCCGGGCAGGGCAGCCGGCATGACGATGTGCCAGGCACCCTTCAGCCCTGTCGCCCCCATCGTGCGGCCGGCCCGCAGGAACAGCGGCGGCACCTGGTCGATGCCGGACACCAGACCGTTGGCGATGGACGGGACGGCGCCGAGCAGGATCACCGCGTACATCATCGAGTTGTTCAGGCCCAGCCAGATCACGGCCGGCGGCACCCACGCCACCGACGGCAGCGACTGGAGCCCGGACAGGATCGGCCCGATCGCGGCGCGCACGAACTTCACCCGCGCGACCAGGAGTCCGAGCGGGGTGCCGATGGCGAGCGCGAAGAGGAAGCCGAGCAGGCCGCGCGAGACGCTGGTCCAGATGTAGTCGAGGAGGCGCCCCTCCAGCCAGGCGCTCTTGAACTCCGCGCCCACGTCGGACGGCGAGGGCAGCTTCGTCGGGTCGTCGACGACCTTGAAGGTGATCAGCGCCTGCCAGACGAGGACCACCAGGACGACGGCGACGACGGGCGGCAGGATCTTCGTCCGGAACGTGACGAGGAACGGCGTACGGCCTGTCGCGGACGACTCCAGCGCGTCGAGGCCCGCCTCCAGACCGCCGAGACCGGCGCTCTCCTTCTCCTGCTTCTCCTGCGGGGTGGTCTCAGTGCTGGCCATGACGGCGGATCTCCCCACGCAGTACTTCGGTGATCTCCAGGGACAGTTCGGCCACCGGCGCGTCCTCGATGCGGCGCGGCTGCGGGATGTCCACGGTCCACTCGCGGGCCACCCGG
This sequence comes from Streptomyces saintjeani, assembly GCF_055409605.1. Classification (NCBI taxonomy): domain Bacteria; kingdom Bacillati; phylum Actinomycetota; class Actinomycetes; order Kitasatosporales; family Streptomycetaceae; genus Streptomyces; species Streptomyces saintjeani. Next base: position 7,397,657 of record NZ_CP189624.1, read on the forward strand.
CCGGGCCGCGACGACAGCAGGACGACGCGCTGCGCGAGCCGCACCGCCTCGCGCACGTTGTGCGTGACGAACAGGACGGACACGCCCGTCTCGGCCCAGATCCGGGTCAGTTCGTCGTGCAGGACGTCCCGCGTGATGGCGTCGAGCGCGGCGAACGGCTCGTCCATCAGCAGGAGTTGGCTGTCCTGGGCGAGCGCGCGGGCCAGCGCGACGCGCTGGCGCATGCCGCCGGAGAGTTCGTGCACGCGCTTGCCGTACGAACCCTTCAGCCGGACCAGCTCCAGCAACTCCTCGGCGCGGGTGCGACGTTCGGCCTTCGCCACGCCCCGCAGTTTCAGGGCGAGTTCGATGTTCTTGCCCGCGGTGAGCCACGGGAACAGGGCGTGCTCCTGGAACATCAGAGCCGCGCGCCCGTCGGTCGTGATGGTGCCGGCGGAGGGCTCGTCGAGGCCCGCCACCAGGTTGAGCAGGGTCGACTTGCCGCAGCCCGAGGCCCCCAGGAGGGTGACGAACTCGCCCGGCGCGACATCCAGCGTGATGTCGTCCAGGACGAGCTGCTGTCCGGCGGGCCCGGCGAAGGACTTCGAGACGTGCTCGATACGGGCCGCGTGCTCCACCGACGCGGCGTCGGCGGCCTTGGCGAGAGCGGTTGCCATGATCGTCACCTCCTGGGAACTCGGGGGAATCCGGGCTTACTTGACGCCGAGACCGGCGTCGGTGACAGCGCCGGCGCCCTCGGCCTTCAGCACCTTGTTCAGGAGCGTCAGGTCGTAGATGCCGGCCAGCTTCGGCTTCGCGAGGAGACCGGCCTTGACCGCGTGCTCCGCCTCCGAGTCGAGGGTGGCGGCCAGCGGGTCGTCGGTGAACTGGATCGACGACCACGCCGGGTCGAGGACGGCCGCCGGGAGCGCCTTGCCCGAGTCGATCTTCAACTGGGCGTTGGCCGCGGCCTTCGCCTCGGCCGGGTTCGCGTTGATCCACTTGTTGGTGTCGACCGACGCCTTCAGGACCGCCTCGACGGCCTTCGGGTGCTCGGTCAGGAACTTCTGCGACACGATGATGTTCGTGATCACGAACTTCTTGTCGGGCCACAGCGACGCCTCGTCGAGCAGCACCTTCGCGCCCTCGGCGACCAGCTTCGACGCGGTCGGCTCCGGCACCCAGGCGCCGTCGATGGAACCGGACTTGTAGGCGTCCGGCGTCACCTTGTTGTCGGTGCGGACGACGGAGACGTCACCCTTGCCGCTCTGCGCGTCGACCTTCCAGCCCTGCTCGGCGATCCAGTTGAGGAACGCCACGTCCTGCGTGTTGCCGAGCTGAGGGGTCGCGATCTTCTTGCCCTTGACGTCCGCGACCGACTTGATCTTCGCCGGGTTCACGACCAGCTTGACCCCGCCGGACGCCGAACCGCCGATGATCCGCAGGCTCTTGCCGTCCGACTTGGTGTAGCCGTTGATCGCGGGGGAGGGGCCGATCCAACCGATGTCCACGGAACCGGCGTTGAGCGCCTCGATCTCCGAGGGCCCCGCGTTGAAGGTCCGGTACGCCGCCTTGGTGGCGCCCAACTCCTTCTGGAAGAAGCCCTTCTGCACCCCTACCAGCGCGGTGCCGTGGGTCAGGTTGCCGAAGTAGCCGATCTTGACCGAGTCGAGGCCGTCGATCTTCTCGGCCCCGGCGGCGACCTTCTGTTCCGAGGGGGTGTCCTTGGACTCGGAGCCGTAGCCGCAGGCGGCAAGTGTCAGCAGGGGAAGGGCGGTTGCCGCTACGAGAGTGCGGCGGATGAGCGAGGAGCGGGAGGCAGGCACGGGAGGTGTTCCTCTCGTTGGCCCGGCGGGTCACGGTCTCTCAGGTCGTGGCCGGGAGTTCGGCAAAGGGTTTTCGTCGATGTCGGGACGTCCGGTGGGGGGACAGGGCGCGCGAGCGGTGCGCGTACGTCATCACGCACATCGGGCCACCCCGCCCTGCCCGCTGCCGAGGGCGCCGCTGCCGACGCGGCCACCCTCTTTCGCGAACGTCGAGTAGAAGTCGTCCTGAGTCATCGTCAGAAGTCCCAACCGTCGTCGTCTGAGGCGTTCTTGACGGGTTCGGGGGCGGCGAAGGACTCGCCGACCATGCCGGCCGTGAGCGTGGTGCCGTCGGCCGGGTCGATCAGGATGAAGGAGCCGGTGCGGCGCGAGTCGGCGTACGAGTCGACGGGCAGCGGCTCGGCCGTACGGATCTTCACGCGGCCGATGTCGTTGGCGACGAGCTGTCCCGGGTGCGGGTGCAGGGACAGGTCGTCGAGCGTGAGGCGGGAGGGGATGTCCTTGACGATCGCCTTGACCGTGCGGGTGCCGTGCTTGATCAGGACGCGGTGGCCGACGGTCAGCGGCTGGTCGGCGACGTGGCAGACGGTCGCCTCCACGTCCTGCGTGGTCGCGGGGGCGTCCTTGCTCGGGACGATCAGGTCGCCGCGCGAGACGTCGATGTCGTCCTCCAGCAGGAGCGTCACCGACTGCGTCGTCCAGGCTTCCTCAACGGGCGTGCCCAGCAGGTCGATCGAGGCGATCCGGGTGGCGCGGCCCGACGGCAGGACGGTGACCGCCTCGCCGACGCGGAACGAACCGGCGGCGATCTGACCGGCGTACCCCCGGTAGTCGGGGTGGTCGGCGGTCTGCGGACGGATCACGTACTGCACGGGCAGCCGCGCGTGGCAGTGCGCCAGGTCGTGGGCGACGGGGACGGTTTCGAGGTGTTCGAGGACCGTCGGGCCGCCGTACCAGTCCATGTTCGCCGACGGCTCCACGACGTTGTCGCCGACGAGCGCCGAGATCGGGATCGCGGTGACCTCGGGGACGCCCAACTCCGTGGCGTACGCGGTGAATTCCTCGGCTATCGAGGCGAACACGCCCTCCTGGTAGCCGACCAGGTCCATCTTGTTGACGGCGAGGACGACGTGCGGGACGCGCAGCAGGGCCGCGATCGCCGCGTGCCGGCGGGTCTGCTCGACGACGCCGTTGCGGGCGTCGACGAGGACCACCGTCAGCTCGGCCGTGGAGGCACCCGTCACCATGTTGCGGGTGTACTGCACGTGGCCGGGAGTGTCGGCGAGGATGAACCGGCGTACGGCGGTGGCGAAGTAGCGGTACGCCACGTCGATCGTGATGCCCTGCTCGCGCTCGGCGCGCAGCCCGTCCGTCAACAGGGCGAGATCCGGGGCGTCCTGACCGCGTGACGCCGACGCCCGCTCCACGGCCTCCAGTTGGTCGGTGAGGACCGACTTGGAGTCGTGCAGCAGCCGCCCGACCAGGGTCGACTTGCCGTCGTCGACGGAACCGGCGGTCGCGAACCGCAGCAGCGTCGTCTCGGTGAGTATGGCGCTCATCTCTAGAAGTACCCCTCGCGCTTGCGGTCCTCCATCGCGGCCTCCGACAGCTTGTCGTCGGCGCGCGTGGCACCCCGCTCGGTCAGCCTGGACGCCGCGATCTCGGTGATGACCTGCTCCAGCGTCACCGCGTCCGAGTCGACCGCGCCCGTGCAGGACATGTCGCCGACCGTGCGGTAGCGCACGAGCCGCTTCTCGACCGTCTCGGACGCCTTCGGACCGCCCCACTCGCCGGCCGTCAGCCACATCCCGGCCCGCGCGAACACCTCACGCTCGTGCGCGAAGTAGATCTGCGGCAGCTCGATGCCCTCGCGGGCGATGTACTGCCAGACGTCCAGCTCGGTCCAGTTGGACAGCGGGAAGACCCGTACGTGTTCACCCGGCGCGTGCCGCCCGTTGTACAGGTTCCACAACTCCGGTCGCTGGCGCCGCGGATCCCACTGCGAGAACTCGTCCCGCAGCGAGAACACCCGCTCCTTCGCGCGCGCCTTCTCCTCGTCCCGGCGCCCGCCGCCGAACACCGCGTCGAACTTCTCCGCCTGGATCTTCTCCGTCAGCGGCAGCGTCTGGAGCGGGTTACGGGTCCCGTCGGGCCGCTCCTTGAGAACGCCCCGGTCGATGTAGTCCTGCACGGACGCGACATGCAGGCGCAGCCCGTGCTCCTGTACGACGCGGTCGCGGTACTCCAGGACCTCGGGGAAGTTGTGCCCGGTGTCGACGTGCAGCAGCGTGAACGGGACCGCCGCCGGACGGAACGCCTTCAGCGCCAGGTGCAGCATGACGATGGAGTCCTTGCCGCCCGAGAACAGGATCACCGGGTTCTCGAACTCCCCCGCGACCTCACGGAAGATGTGCACGGCCTCCGATTCGAGGGCGTCCAGATGCGAGAGCGCGTACGTGCCCCCGGTAACCGTCGCGACGGTGGTCACACCAGTCCCCTTTCGCTGAGCAGCGCGTGCACCGACGCGGCGGACTCCCGCACGGTCTGGTCCTGCGACTCGATCCTGAGGTCGGGTGACTCGGGAGCCTCGTACGGGTCGTCCACGCCGGTGAGACCGGTGAGTTGACCCGCCGCCTGCTTGGCGTACAGGCCCTTCACGTCCCGGACGGAGCACACCTCCACCGGAGTTGCCACGTGCACCTCCAAGTACGGTGTCCCGCCCTCCTGGTGGCGCTTGCGGACGGCCTCGCGGCTGTCGGCGTACGGCGCGATCACCGGGACCAGCGTCTTCACGCCGTTGCGGGCGAGGAGTTCGGCGAGGAAGCCGATGCGCTGCACGTTGGTGTGCCGGTCCTCGCGGCTGAAGCCGAGGCCCGCCGAGATGAACTCGCGGATCTCGTCGCCGTCGAGGACCTCGACGGCGTGGCCCTCGGCGCGCAGCAGCCCAGCCAGCTCGTACGCGATGGTGGTCTTGCCGGCACTCGGCAGACCCGTGAGCCAGACGGTGGCTCCGGTCGTCACGTCGCTCTCCTGATTCGTCGTCATCCGTGCAGCCCGCACTCGGTCTTGGCGCGTCCGGCCCAGCGCCCGGCACGCGCGTCCTCGCCCTCCAGGACGCGGCGCGTGCAGGGGGCGCAGCCGACGGACGCGTAGCCGTCCATCAGCAACGGGTTGGTGAGCACGCCGTGTTCGAGGACGTACGCGTCCACGTCGTCCTGCGTCCAGCGGGCGATGGGGGAGACCTTCACCTTGCGGCGCTTCTCGTCCCAGCCGACCACCGGGGTGTTCGCCCGGGTCGGCGACTCGTCGCGGCGCAGGCCGGTCGCCCACGCCTGATACGCCGTCAAACCCTGCTCCAGCGGCTGGACTTTACGCAGCTTGCAGCACAGGTCGGGGTCACGGTCGTGGAGTTGGGGACCGTACTCGGCGTCCTGCTCGGCGACCGTTTGACGGGGCGTCAGGGTGATGACGTTGACGTCCATCACCGCGTCCACCGCGTCCCGGGTGCCGATCGTCTCGGGGAAGTGGTAGCCCGTGTCCAGGAAGACCACGTCCACCCCCTTGCGGACCCGGGAGGCGAGGTGGGCGACCACCGCGTCCTCCATCGAGGACGTCACGCAGAAGCCGTCGCCGAAGGTGTCCACCGCCCACTGGAGGATCTCCAGCGCGGAGGCGTCCTCCAGGTCGCGGCCCGCCTGCTCGGCCAGCTCCTTCAACTCGTCGTCGGTGCGCGCTTTCTGAGTGGTCGTCATATCCGGTCGCCTCCGTCGTCGGCCCGTCGAAGCCCCCGGGAGAGAAGCCCGAGGAACTTCAACTGGAATGCGCGACTGCACGCCGCGCATTCCCAGGCGCCGTGACCTTCTTCGCTGGGACGGAGGTCCTCGTCGCCGCAGTAGGGGCAGTAGAAGGGCGCCGCGCGCTCGGTCATGACAGCGCCTCCTCGGACGCCCGCGCCGCCCACGTCGCGAACCGCTCGCCGTCCTCGCGCTGCTCCTGGAACCGCGTCAGGACCCGCTCCACGTAGTCCGGCAGCTCGGCCGAAGTCACCTTCAGGCCACGGACCTTGCGCCCGAACCCGGCCTCCAGTCCGAGCGCGCCGCCGAGGTGCACCTGGAAGCCCTCGACCTGCTCGCCCTCGTCGTTCAGGACCAACTGCCCCTTGAGGCCGATGTCCGCGACCTGGATGCGGGCGCAGGCGTTCGGGCAGCCGTTGATGTTGATGGTGATCGGCTCGTCGAACTCCGGGATACGGCGCTCCAGTTCGTCGATCAGCTGGGCGCCGCGCGCCTTCGTCTCGACGATCGCGAGCTTGCAGTACTCGATGCCCGTGCAGGCCATCGTGCCGCGCCGGAACGGGGACGGCTTCGCGGTCAGGTCGAGCGCCTCCAGACCCTCGACGAGCGAGTCGACCCGGTCCTGCTCGACGTCCAGGACGATCATCTTCTGCTCGACCGTCGTGCGGACCCGGCCCGAGCCGTGTGCCTCGGCGAGGTCGGCGATCTTCGACAGCGTCGCCCCGTCCACCCGGCCCACGCGCGGCGCGAAACCGACGTAGAACCGGCCGTCCTTCTGCCGGTGCACGCCGACGTGGTCGCGCCAGCGCTCCACCGGCTGCGCCGGGGCCGGACCGTCGATCAGCTCGCGCTTGAGGTACTCGTCCTCAAGGACCTGCCGGAACTTCTCCGCGCCCCAGTCGGCGACCAGGAACTTCAGGCGGGCGCGGGTGCGCAGGCGGCGGTAGCCGTAGTCGCGGAAGATCGAGATGACGCCCTCGTAGACGTCCGCGACCTCGTCCAGCGGGACCCACGCGCCGAGCCGGACGCCGATCTTCGGGTTGGTGGAGAGACCGCCGCCGACCCACAGGTCGAAACCGGGGCCGTACTCGGGGTGCTCGACGCCGACGAACGCGATGTCGTTGATCTCGTGGGCCACATCCAGCAGGGGCGAGCCGGAGATCGCCGACTTGAACTTCCTCGGCAGGTTCGAGAACGCCTTGTTGCCGATGATCCGGGCCTGGATCTGCTCGATCGCCGGGGAGCCGTCGATGATCTCGTCCTCGGCGATACCGGCCACCGGAGAGCCGAGGACCACCCGCGGGGTGTCGCCGCACGCCTCGGTGGTGGACAGGCCCACCGCCTCCAGGCGCTCCCAGATCTCCGGCACGTCCTCGATACGGATCCAGTGGTACTGCACGTTCTGACGGTCCGTCAGGTCGGCTGTGCCGCGCGCGAATTCCTGCGAGATCTCGCCGATCACCCGCAGTTGCCCGGTGGTGAGCCGGCCGCCGTCGATGCGCACGCGCAGCATGAAGTACTTGTCGTCCAGCTCCTCCGGCTCCAGGATCGCGGTCTTGCCGCCGTCGATCCCGGGCTTGCGCTGGGTGTACAGCCCCCACCAGCGCATCCGGCCGCGCAGGTCGTTCGGGTCGATCGAGTCGAAGCCGCGCTTCGAGTAGATCGTCTCAATGCGTGTCCGCACATTGAGACCGTCGTCGTCCTTCTTGAACTGCTCGTTGCCGTTCAGCGGGGTGAAGTGCCCCGCGGCCCACTGACCCTCGCCGCGGTGACGGCTCACCTTGCGACGGGACGCTGCGGCGGCAGGGTTCTGCGGGGTGGCGGCCATGGTTATGTACGTCCTTCAAGACAGGCGAATGCGGCTCTGACATGGGTGATTCCAGCACGTCAGGAGGGTGGGCGCAGGACAGGCGGAAGGGCGGGAACAGCTGCGACGCGGCTCGTCAGCTCGCCGGACAGATGGCGCTGGACATGCGGCAGAGATCGACGTGCCGCCGACTCACCAAGGCGATTCCAGTTCCGGACATGGTGGAAAGCGTGGCACGGCGTTCTGGACGCAGTCCAGCTTCATCCGACATGCGGACACTCGTGTCTCGTCAGGCGAGACGTGGGTGGGATCGGTCACATGCGGCGTACGAGGGCTTGTCGGCGCAGGTCACGCCGGGTAAGCACCCGGCCAGGGGCCCGGCGCGGCGACCTGGGCCTGCTCCTCGACCTGCGTGTCGAACAGGTGGAAGCCCCGGCGCAGATAGTTGTCCATCGCGTGCTCACCGTCCAGCGAGCAGGTGTGCAGCCACACCCGCTTCGTCGGCGTCCGCTGCGGCCAGCGCTCCGCGAGGTCCCAGGCGCGCGCGGCGCCGTACGACAGGAGGTGACCGCCGATCCGGCGGCCCCGGAACGCCGGCAGCAAACCGAAGTAAGCGATCTCTACGACACCGCTCTCCTGCGGGTCCAGCTCCACGTACCCGGCCGGAGTGTCCCGCTCGTACGCCACCCACGTCTCGACACCCGGACGCTCCAGGTGCTCGCGCCAGCGGTCGTACGGCCAGGCGAGCCGGTCGATCCAGCGGATGTCCCCGCCGACCGAGGCGTACAGGAACCGGCTGAACTCCGGCGACGGGACAGCCGCGCGCACCACCCGCACCTCGCCCCCGGGGGCGGGCGCGGGGAGGAGGTCGGTCGGCGCGGACTGCTCCAGGGACCAGGTGGTCACGGGGATGTTGCTCATGGGGTCAGGCAATCATCCGGACCCGAGGTCTGTCGATCACCTGCCGGTACGGACGATCACCTGCCCATGCGGACAGAAACGGCACAGCAAACGGTTACGACGCGTCGTCGCTCCACTGCTTCTTCGCCGCCCGGTCCACCGACGCCAGAGGCATCGCGAACAGCGTGCGGTCCGACTGGGACCAGACCTCGCCGGTCGCCGCCCAGTACGACAGGGACTGCGGGGCGCCGCTCCAGCAGGCGTGGCCGTCCGCGCCGTCGCACTCCGCGGCCGACGTGCCCTTCGTGTCCTGGCGCCACAGCGTGCCGTGCCCGTGGCCCTTTCCGGGCGCCTGGCTGACGTACCACGCGTCGTCGCGGGCCAGGACGCCGCGCACCCCCTCGACCTCGGTGCGGTACGCCTCGGTCGCCGCGACACGGCCGTACGAGTCGGCGGCCAGCAGGCCCGTACGGTCGGGCAGGGAGCTGAGGGCGTAGCGCCACAGACGGGTCGCGCCGCCGCGGGTCGTCCACTCGCCGGCGACCAGGCTGTCGGGGACCGTGCTGCGGTCCAGCGAGATCGTCGCGGGACGCGGGGCGCCCGCGCCCAGCCGGTACGTGCCGACCGCCGGGAGCACGAAGCGCGCGCGGTGCGCCGACCAGCCGCCGGCGACCCGGCCGACCGCGTCGCCGTCGACCGTGGCGCGCTGGATGCGGTTCATGTCGAAGACGTACAGCGCGGCGCCGTCCCCGTCGTCGGCGGTCACCAGCAGCTTGTCCTGGTACCAGACCATCCCGGACAGCCGGGAAGAAACAGGACGGAAATCGTTTCCGTCGTCCACCGGTACGGCGAGCAGGACCCACGAGTACGTCAGCCGACCGGGGTCGTTGGCGTCGACGAACGCGACCCGCGCGAACCCGCCGGTGTGCGACCAGCCGGAGAGGATCACCCGGTTCGTGCCCCACACCCCGTCGTCGTCCGCGTCCCCGGACGTCGTCACCGCGCCCGCCCGCCAGCCGCGGGTGTCCGAGGCGTCCCAGCAGTACGAGGTCACCGGCTCGGGGGCGACGGGGAGTTGGCCGCGTTCGGCCGCCGTACAGTCCGCCGAGTCGCGCAGCAGCCGGTCACCGGCCTCCAGCACCGAACTCACCCCGACCGGACGGCCCATGCCCGCCGCGAGGCGGTCCAGGGACGGGGTCGGGACCAGATCCTCCGTCATCCGCAGGGCAGTGGTGACCTCTGCCTGCTTCAGCGCACCCGGCACGTCCGAGACCGTCGCCTGCGAGGCGCTGACGATCGTCGCGGCGGCGGTCAGGGCGAGAGCGGTCCCGGCGAGGAACCCGCGCAGCGCTTTTCCCCTACGGCGCCGACGGTGGCGGCCACGTTGCGTCATTAAGTCCTCCCAGGGCGGGCCAACTGCGCCTGTTGATCCGTGCGTTGACCGAGGAGCAGGTGGGGTGACCCGTAAGGGACTCTACGGCAGACGGGCCGCACCCGGGAGGAAGACCCGGCAAAGGATGGGCGGAAAGCGTGTGCGAAGGGTATTCCGAGGGATATCCCTATGCCGACTCCCTTGTTGTGCAAGGGTTTTCTGACGCCGGCTCACGACGACGCCGCCCGCGCCCGTCCCACCGCCGACGCCGCCGAGTGCGGGAGCAGGTCACCCGGCTGGTCCGGCAGCAGGACGTCGACCTCCGCGTCCTCCCGGTACCGGTACGGCCGGTGCTCCAGGAACTCCCCGAGATAGCGCCGTATCCGCGACATCTCCGCACGCACCGTCACCGTCCGTGCCGGGTCCCCGAACACCTCCTGGGCCAGCTCCGCCGCACTGCGCCCCGCCGGGTGCACCGCGAGGAGGTACAGCAACTCCGCGTGACGCGGGCTGAGTTCCTGCGACCAGGAGCCCGCGCCGCCCGACACGGTCACCGACCAGCGCCGCCGCCGGGACAGGTCGAGGGCGATCCGCGCACCATGGCCCCGGCCGCCGCCCGGCTCCACCGCGCGCACCAACCAGCCCCCGTCCAGCGGCTCCAGAGCGCACAGCCCCAGCGCCGGGACCCAACCGGTGCCCTCCGACGCCGACTTGGGGAGCGTGATCCGCTGCACGTACGGCATCCCCGTCACCGCCGCCGTCCAGCCGTCCCGGTCCACGACCGTCGCCCGGCCGCCGAGCCGCGCCAGCACCGGGGCGGCCACCGCGCGCAGGCGTTGCAGGGAACCGAGGTGCGTCTCCCGCAGCCGCGCCTCGGCGAGCTTCGCCACCGACTCCACCCACGCCAGCGTCGCCGGGTGCGCGGACTCCTGCGGGCCGCTCACGTCGACCACACCGAGCAGCCGGCCGTCCCTCGGGTCCGTGATGGGGGCGCCCGCGCAGGTCAGATGGGTCAGCGACCGGACGAAGTGCTCCCCGGCGAACACCTGCACCGGGCGGCGCTCGACCGCCGGGGTGCCCACGCCGTTCGTGCCGGCGGCCTCCTCGCTGAGGTCCGCGCCGAGGCCGATACCCACCTCGTCCGCCTTGCGCAGCACCCGGGAGCAGCCCTCCCGCCACAGCACCCGGCCCTCGCCGTCGGCCACGATCATGATGTGCCGGGCGTCGTCCGCCGCCGGGAGCAGGCCCGCGCGCAGCACCGGGACGACCGCTCCGAGCGGTGACTCCGCCCGGCGTCTGCGGACCTCGTCCGGCGTCAACAGGTCGGACGTCAAGTCGTGTTCGGGGTTCACGCCGCGTCCCAGGACCCTCGTCCAGGACTGCTCGATCACCTGGCGCGGACGGGACCTCCGCTCGCCGGGGACACGGACGGCGGTCACGTTCCGCGCCGCTTTCATCGGCGGATTCGCCACGGGTGCCTCCGGAGACGACGTGAGGTGGAGAAGGTGGACAGGGCCGGGCGCCGGCTGCCCGGGTGTGCGGCGGCCGGTCTCCCATCCTGCCGCGCCCACCTGACATCCGGGTGCGTTCACGTCCCTCTACAGGCCCGTTGCAACCCTTTGCAACCCTGGTGAACGTACCTGTGGTGCTTGAAACTTGAGTCACGCCGACGAGCGCGGCGGCCCCGGCCTCGCAGGACCGGGGACGCGCGGGTGGTGCCGTGTCGGCGCGGCACCACCCCGTGGGGGCCGAAGGCTGGTGCGGGCCGGGGGAGTCGGGTGGGCCGGGGTTGTGCAACCGCTTACGCCTTGTTGCCGCGCGGGGAGTTGTGCGACCGCTTGCACACCGAGCCGCTGCCGGAGTTGTGCAACCGTTTGCCGCCCGAGCCGCCCGAGCCGCCCCGCGAGTTGTGCAACCGCTTCCACAACATCCCCGCCCCCTCACCCCACCCGCGCCCGCTCCACCACCGCCCCCAGATCCAGCGTGTGCGGCAACCCCCCGAACGTCGCCCCCGCATCCCCGCCCAGCCGCGACGCGCAGAACGCGTCCGCCACCTCCGGCGGGGCGAACCGGACCAGCAGTGAACCTTGCAGGACCAGCGCGAACCGTTCGGCGAGGCGCCGGGCCCGCGCCTCCACCCCCGCCAGGTCCGCGAGTTCGGTGAGCAGGTCCTTGATCGCCGCGTCGAGGCGGTGATCGGCGCCCCGCGCCAGACCCACCTCCCGGAGGTACGCGTCCAGCGCCGCCGGTTCCCGCTGGAGCGCCCGCAGCACGTCCAGCGCCTGGATGTTCCCGGCCCCCTCCCGGACCGAGCCCAGCGGCGACTCCCGTACCAGCCGGGGCATCCCCGACTCCTCGACGTACCCGTTGCCGCCCAGGCACTCCGCGGCCTCGACGACGACCGGCGAACACCGCTTCGTCACCCAGTACTTGGCGGCCGGCACCGCGATCCGCAGCAGCGCCGACTCCCGCTCGCCCCCGTCGTCGTACGCGGCGGCGAGCCGCATCCCGAGGACGGTCGCCGCCTCCGACTCCAGCGCGAGATCGGCGAGGACGTTGCGCATCAGCGGCTTGTCGGCCAGCTTCGAGCCGAACGCCTCGCGATGCGCGCAGTGGTGGACGGCCTGCGCGACGGCCTGCCGCATCAGCCCGGCGGAGCCCAGCACGCAGTCGAGCCGGGCCGCCGCGACCATGCCGGAGATCGTGCGCACCCCGCGCCCCTCCTCACCGACCCGCCGCGCCCACGTCCCGTCGAACTCGACCTCCGCCGACGCGTTGGACCGGTTGCCCAGCTTGTCCTTGAGACGTTGCAGCAGAAACCGGTTGCGAGAACCGTCCGCCAGCACCCGGGGGACCAGAAAACACGTCAGCCCGCCAGGCGCCTGCGCCAGCACCAGGAAGCCGTCCGACATCGGCGCCGAACAGAACCACTTGTGCCCGGTCAGCTCGTACGCGCCCGTTTCAGCAAGCGGTTGTGCAACGGACGTGATCGCCCGGACGTCGCTCCCGCCCTGCTTCTCCGTCATCCCCATCCCCAGCAGCGCACCCCCCTTCTCGCCCGCCGGCCGCAACTCCCGCTCGTACAGCGAGGAGGCCAGCAACGGCTCCCACACGGCGGCGAGTCCGGGCTCCGTCCGCAGCACCGGCACCGCCGCGTGCGTCATCGACAGTGGACAGCACGTCCCCGCGTCGACCTGCGACCACACCAGGAACCCGGCGGCCCGCCGCACCTGCCCGCCGGGCCGCGACCAGGCCGCCCCCGTCAGCCCCGCGCCGACCCCCTTGCCGAGCAGCCGGTGCCACGCCGGATGGAAGTCGACCTCGTCGACCCGGTGCCCGTACCGGTCGTGCGTACGCAGCCGGGGCGGATTCCCGTCCGCCTGTACGGCCCACTCGCGCACCTGTGCGGAACCGGCCGACCGCCCCAGCTCGGTCAGCGAGGCGTGTGCCTCGTCACGCAGCTCGGGCGCCAGATGCCGCTCCACCGCGTCCACCAGGACCCGGTCGGTGCCGTACACGTCGTACGCGGCAAGGGGAGGAGGCTGATTGGTCACGGTGTGGGTGGTGCCTGCCATAGCCCGCAACCTATCCGCTCCCCGGGCGTCACGTGCGCCGACGCCGTGGCACCGGGGATGAGTACGGCCGCCAGTGGCGGATACCTTTAGGGCGTGCAGCCAGCAAGTCAGTCACCCCCGCACCACGCGGCACCGAGCCGTTTCCACCGGGCGCGCGCCCTCTACCGCGACGTGTCCATGCGCAGGACCGCCTGGCTGCTGCTCAAGGACACGGTCAACTCCTGCGTGGAGTACCGGATCCTGGGACTGGCGGCAGAAGCCGCTTTCTTCACGTTGCTGTCCGTGCCGCCGCTGCTGCTCAGCCTCATCGGGCTGCTCGGGTACGTCGACGACTGGACCGGCACCGACACGATCACCAGCCTGGAGGCCAACATCCTGGACGCCTCCCGGACGGTCCTGTCCGACAAGGGCGTCAAGCAGCTCGCCCAGCCGATCCTGGACGACGTGCTGAAGGGCGGCCGGCCCGACATCGTCTCGATAGGGTTCCTGTTCGCCCTGTGGTCCGGCTCGCGCGCGGTGAACGTCTTCATCGACACGATCACCGTCATGTACGGCCTCGACGGGGTGCGCGGCATCGTCAAGACGCGGCTCGTCGCCTTCGCCCTGTTCATCGTCGCCCTCGTCATCGGGGCGGTCGCGCTGCCGCTGATGGTCGCCGGTCCCGACGCCGTCGTAAGGATCGTGCCCTGGTCGGCGACGCTCGTGCAGCTGCTGTACTGGCCGGTCGTGATCCTGCTGTCGATCGCCTTCCTGACCACGCTGTACCACGTGTCCGTGCCGGTGCGCTCGCCCTGGATCGAGGACGTGCCGGGGGCGCTGGTCGCCCTCGCGATGTGGGTGTTCGGCAGCTTCCTGCTGCGGATCTACCTCCAGAGCACCATCGAGGGCGCCACCATCTACGGCTCGCTCGCCGCCGCCGTCGCCGTCATGCTGTGGATCGGCGTCGCCGCGTTCGCCGTGCTTGTCGGGGCCGCCGTCAACGCCGCGATCGACCGCGTCTGGCCCGCCGCCGCGACCGCCGCCGCCCGCGCCGCCAACGAGCGCCTCCGCAAGGAGGAGGTCGTCGAGTACGTCGCCCGGATGTCCGCCGTGCAGGGCCGCGAGGACCCCGACGACCCCGACATGCCCTCCGAGTTCCCCGAACGCTGGTCCCGCTTCCTCCCCCACGAGAACGTCACGGCCCGCCTGCGGACCCACGCGAAGACGGTGGCTAAGGCACAGGAGGAGCAGCGCCGGGAGAAGTGAGGGGGTTGTGGCAGCGGTTTCTGTGCGTTGCCCGGCGGGGCTGTTTTGTGGAAACGGTTGCTGTACGTTGCCGGCGCGGGCGTTCGCGGTAGCGGTTGCCGTACGGTGCCCGCGCCGGCGTTGTGCAAACGGTTGCTCCGCGTTGCTCCGCCTTCCAGGCGCCCTCCGTCGCCGCCTCCCGGGCGTACTCCGCGAAGTCGCGCGGGGCGCGGCCCAGGACTGCGTGGACGTCGTCCGTCGACAGGAACTCGTTGTGGCCGTCGAGCAGCGAGGCGAACGTCCCGGTGAGGAAGCCGACCTCCTCGGGCGGCAGGCCGAACGACGTCAGGACCTGGGCGTACTGCTCCGAGGTGACCGCCGTGTACGTCAGCTCCCGGCCCGACGCCCGCGCGATCTCCGCGACCGCGTCCCGGAACGTCATCAGGCGCGGGCCCGACAGGTCCAGCGCGCGGCCCACGTACTTCTCGCCCTCGGTGAGGGCGCGCGCGACGACCTCCGCGAGGTCCGCCAGGTCGAGGAACGGCTCGGTCACCTCGTCCGCCGGGAACACCAGGTCGCCGGTGATCCGCAGGCCGTCCGCCATCGGGCCCTCGCTGAAGTTCTGGTTGAACCACGCGGCCCGGACGACCGTCCGGGCCGCGCCGGGCCCTGGCCTCGGGAGGCGGGGCGGACGATGAGGCCGGCGGCCTGGGCGGCTCGCGCGACGCGGCTGCCGGTACGGCCGGTTGCGCCGGTGACTATGAGGGTCGTGTCTGTGTTCGTCATGGGTTCAGTCAAGCGGGTGTCCGAGGTGAGTCCGCAAGAGCACCGGGGGAAGGCGTAGCGTGGAAGCGTGTACGAGGAACACCCGTCCCGCCTGACCGGCGCGGTGGTATGGACGACCACAGCATCGGGTGCGCCGGGCGCGGTCCTGCCTGACGGCTGCATGGACCTGCTGTGGACCGAGGGCCGGCTCCTGGTCGCCGGCCCGGATACACAGGCGTACGTCCCTGAAGGACCGAGTGCCGCATGGGCGGGCGTCCGTTTCTACCCCGGCACAGCTCCCGCCCTGCTGGGGGTCCCCGCACACGAACTCCGCGACCGCCGGGTTGAGTTGGCGGACCTGTGGCCGGCGCCGGAGGTACGGAGACTGACCGCACGGATCGCGGCGGCGCCGGACCCGGCGCGGGGGTTGGAGGAACTGGCCCTTGAACGGGCCGCACCTCCCGACCAGTTACTGTCGGAATTGGTCACCGTTCTCGACGCGGGCCGCTCGGTCTCGGCGACAGCCGATGGACTGGGGCTGGGCGCACGCCAGTTGCACCGGCGCTCGCTGTGGGCCTTCGGCTACGGCCCCAAGACGCTGGCCCGAATCCTGCGGCTGCAAAGGGCGTTGGGGCTGCTGCGAGGCGGGGTGCCCCCGGCGGAGACGGCGGCGAGGGCGGGGTACGCGGATCAGGCGCACCTGTCGCGTGAGGTGAGGATGTTGACGGGAAGTACCCCATCGGGCCTGACGCAGAAGACGGTGAACGGCCAAGTCCTGAAGGTGAAGTTAGGAGCGGTGGGATGACACGCAACACGGTGGATCCGGCGACGATCACGCCGGAGATGGCTGCTCAGATCCGTACGTGGCGAGTCGATGAGGATCTCTCCTGGCGCGCAGTGGCCCGGGCCGCGTCCGACCTGTGGGGCTCCGAATGGGGCAGTAGCCAGCTCTACGGTGAAGACCTCTGCGCGGCTGCGGCGAAGACACTGGGCGAAGACCCCTGCGACGAACCGTGGAACTGACGCCTGCGGTGTGGTCGCTGGTCATATCGGCCGACGTGGTGATCACTTCAGTCGTACTCGCGCAGTACGCCAACCAACTGGCGTCCCTCATACGTGCCGCGCCGCAGCAGCAACGCCGCTGTGGTGTGCAGCTTGTTCCCCGGCCGTCGGGCTGACTTCCGGCGGTTGGTGGGTACGGACCTCCACACCGATCCGGACCATCCGCTCGTAGCCGCCAAGGGTGTGGGTGCCGAGCCTCGCGCAGTCCGGCCATGTGGCCGTCGAGTTCCTTCACCAGGTCACGGGCGCGCTTGTCCGCGATGACCGCCTCGTTCGCCTGGCTGGGGGTGAGAATAAAACACAGCGGCTGGCAGTGGCTGTCCGCAGTGAGGTGGATCTTCGTGGTCAGCCCTCCCGGGAGCGTCCCATCGTGTGGCGGCCGGGTTTTGCGGCCGGGGTCTCTTTTCGCGGGTTCCGGCCGGGTACTGGTGTGCTCGCACGATCGCGGCGTGACGACCCGGCCCAGGTCGCCCTTCGGCGTTGGCCCGGGCGGGCAGGTCCGGAACTTCCACACGATCTCGTCGATGACCTCACGGCGGTCACGCCACCGCCCGCGCCCCGCTTCGGCGTCCGGTCCGGCGACAACGGCTCCATCCGCGCTCACCGCGCGTCAGTCGATGGCACACCGGACCGACGATCCGATGACCGGAAAGAGACGGCTTAGCTCAACGGCGCGAACAGATCCACCCCGTTGCCGTCCGGGTCGTGCACCACCGCGTACCGCTGCCCCCATACGGCGTCCCACGGTTTCGTCTCCCCGTGATGCCCTGCGGCGATCAACTCCTCGTACACGGCGTCGACTTCGCCAGGCCCGTCGCACAGCAGCGCAAGAGACGCCCGCCCTCCCGGACCCGGCGTCTCGAAGCCGGGGGAGAAGGACCGCACCATCTCCTCCGTGTCCAGCATCAGCCGTAGCCCGCCGGGAAGCGCGGCCTCGGTGTGGCCCTCCCGTTCGGCTCCCTCGGGGAAGACGAACCCGAGGCGGCGGTAGAAGGTGACGGACGCGGACATGTCGTGGACGAGGAGGCCGATGGCGTCGAAGCGTGGAGTCATGGGGACACCGTAGGCAGGCGGGGAGACGCCGGTCTTGAAGGAAACGGACGTCCCTCGGAAACCGTTTGCACAACATCTGACCCCACCACGAGGGTGTCCCGATGACCACCCCGCGCCTCGACCTCCTCCGCTGGCAGACCGACCTGACCTGGTCCCTCTTCACCTACCACCTGGACCTCCTGCGACCGGACGACCACCTCTGGGAACCGGCGGACACGTGCTGGACGCTCCACCCGGACGGGGAGGGCGGCTGGACGCCGGACTGGGCGGAGACCGAACCGGAACCGGTGCCGGTGCCGACGGTCGCGTGGGTCAGCTGGCACCTGGGCTGGTGGCTGGGTACGACGACGGACCACGTGCTGGGCCGAACTCCCCGTAAACGGGAGGACGTTGCCTGGCCGGGCCCGGGCGAACCGGCGATCATCTGGCTGCGCGGGCTGTACGAGGAGTGGACGACGGCCGTGGCGGCCCTCACGGACGCCGATCTGGACCGCCCCTCCGCCTACCCCTGGCCGGAGGACGCGGGCCTCACGATTGCCCATCAACTCGCCTGGGTGAACGCCGAGTTGATGAAGAACGTCGCGGAGATCGGTCAACTCCGCATGATCCGCACGGTCAGCCGAACGTGACGGTCCCGTTGGGCGTGTCCAGCGTGAACGACATGCCCAACGGCCCCTCGGAGACGGGGAGTTCGACGTCGAGCGCGGCGAGGGCGGACCGGACCGCCGAAGGGTCGGGAGCCGTGGCCGACAGCGACACCAGCGGAGTGACCGGCAGCCCCGACACGGTCGGGTGCGGAGAGGACCCCCAGTCGATGAGAAACGGCACGAGCCCGGAGGAGCCGTCCGTCAGCCGCCATTCGAGAAGCGCCCCGTCGGGCCGGCGCCGGCTCATCGGCTGTACGTCGCCGGGGTCGTACCCGCGCGCCCGCGCGGCCGTCACCGCGAGGTCGATGTCCGGCGGGGCGATCGCCCAGGTCAGCGTGGTCGGCCGGGACAGCCGGTCCACTCCGAACGGCCGTGCCCCACGATGCGCGGACTGCTCCGGATCGGGCCCGATGATCTCCAGATAAGCACCACCCCCCAGCCCGACCAGGTGATTGCGGGTACCGAGCCCGACATGCACCCCACCCGGCGCCGGCACGACCCCCGTCCGCCGGGCGAAGTCGTCGACGGTAGCGGCCAGTTCGGGCGTCGCGAGCACGAGATGGTCGAGCCGTGCGGGAATCGTGTTCATCCCGCACGAGACTACGCGCAAGGTCTTCACAACAGGACCCGCGGGACAGAACGGACTTGGACCCGAACCCGCGGCTCCGCCCGCACGGGGGGCCGCCCTCGCCGCCGCCCGGCCTGCCCGCCCGGCTCGACCTGCCGGTGCAGCACAGCCGGCTCGCCCCACCTGCCCAGCCAGTCCGCCGTCCGGACAGGCAGCGGCGCCGGGAACACGACGACAGGCCCTACCGAAAGTCCCCCAACACCGCCTCCACAGCCCGCAACCCCAGCCGGAACATGCCCGGATTCGTCGTCCGGTAGTAGTCGATCCCGCTCACGAACGTCAGCGCCCACCCCCGCCCCCGCGCCCACGTCGCGTCGTCGAACCCGGCGGCCTCCCGGAACACCTCCCGCTGCCCGGCGTCCAGCACCGCCCACGCCGGGATCGCGTCGCAGGCGGGATCCCCTACCCCGGCCGCCCCGAAGTCGATGACGGCGCTCAACCGGCCCCCGGAGACAAGGATGTTGCCGGGGATGAGGTCACCGTGCGCCCACACGGGAGGCCCGTCCCACGCGGGCTGCGCGAGCGCGTGCTCCCAGGCGGAGAGGGCGGCGGCTACGTCGATGTCGTCGCCGGCCCTCGCGATCCAGGTCCGCGTGAACGCATCCCGAGCCCGCAGCGCCCCACCCCGGTACCCGACCGGCGCCCCGGCGATGTCCGCCGTCCGCAGCCCGGCGACGAACTCGCCCAACTCCCGCGCGAACACCTCCCCTTCACCCCCGGTGGGATGCGTCCCCTCGATCCACCGGCCCACCGCCCACGGAAACGGATACCCCTCATCGGGCCGCCCGACCGCGACCGGCTCGGGCACGGCGACGGGCAGCGAGGGCGCCAGCCTCGGCAGCCACAACGCCTCGAACTCGGCCTGCTCCACGACGTCTTCGACGATCGGCAGCCGTACGAGCAACTCGTCGCCGAGCCGGTAGATCGCGTTGGTGGTCCCGCCCGGCACCACCTCGGCCAGCGGCAGCCCCGCCCACTCGGGGAACTGCCCGGCCAGCAGCCGTCGTACCAGCGCGGTGTCGGTCCTGATCTGGTTCTCGTGCATCATCAGCGCGGGACCTTAGCCCGGCTACCAGGTGAACGGCATCCGAGTTTTTCAGCAACCGGTTACTACGAAATTTTCGGTAGCCCCGAGACCCCCGCCCGGCCCCGCACACGCCCACCCCCCGGCATAGGCTCGACCCCATGGCCCCACGTCTCCTCGTCTACAGCCGCACCACCGGCTACCGCCACGACTCCATCCCGTACGCGGCCGACGCCCTGCGCGTGATCATGGGGGAGTGGACGGTCGACCACACCGAGGACCCGGCGGCCCTGGACTCCCCGCTGACGCGGTACGCGGCGGTCCTCTTCCTCTCGACCAGCGGCGAGGTCCTCACTCCGAAGGGGCGCGAACTCCTCAAGGAGTACGTCGAGTCGGGCGGCGCGTTCGTCGGGGTGCACGCGGCGGCCACCACCGAGTACGACTGGCCCTACTACGGCGACCTCCTCGGCGCCCGCTTCGACCGTCACCCCGACTACCAGCCCGGCAAGGCCGTTGTCGAGGACGCCGGTCATCCCGCCACCCGACACCTGCCGCAGGTCTGGGACTTCACCGACGAGTGGTACGACTTCCGCACCAACCCCCGAGGTTCGGTACGGGTGTTGCTGACCGCCGACGAGTCCTCGTACGAGGGCGGCGGCATGGGCGAGGACCACCCGCTGGCCTGGACCCGCACGCAGGGAGAAGGCCGCGTCTTCTACACGGCCCTCGGGCATGCCGAGGAGGCGTACGACGACCCGGCGTTCCGGGCGCACCTTCGGGGTGGCATCACCTGGGCCGCGCAAGGGAGTTGACGAGGCGTCAGGCGTGGGTCCGGACCCGGGGCGCCGCCGTGCTCGCCCGTATGACCAACCGCGTCGACAGCTCCGTACGTGTTCCCTCCGGCCGTTCCCCGTCCATCATCCGCACCAGCAGCCGCAAGGCCGTCGCCGCCATCTCGCCGAGCGGCTGGCGGACGGTCGTGAGGCCGGGGTTCGCCCAGCGGGACTCGGGGAGGTCGTCGAAGCCGACGACGCTGATGTCGTCGGGGACTCTCAACCCGCGTTCCGCCAGGGCCGCGTAGACGCCGAGGGCCATGTGGTCGGAGCAGACGAAGACGGCGGTCGGCGGCTCGGGCAGGTCGAGGAGTTCGCGCATGCGCTGCCGGGCGGTGGACTCCTCGAAGGAGCCGTACCGGATGTACTCGGGCCGCTGCGGCAGACCGGCAGCGGCGAGCGCCGAACGGTAGCCCGCCACCCGGGCGTTGCTGCACTGCTTGCGGCGGCGCCCCGCGATGACGGCGATCCGCTCGTGCCCGAGCGCCAGCAGGTGCTCCGTCGCGCTCACCCCGCCCTGCCAGTTCGCCGCGCCCACTGACACCGCGCCGGGCGGCGGTTCGTGCGCCGGGTCGATCATCACGTACGGGATGCGGTGCTGCTCCAGCCAGGCGTACTGCGAGTCCGTCAACTCGGCCAGGTTGAACAGGACTCCGGCCGAACCGCGCGTCGTCAGCTTGTCGAGCCAGCCGCGCTGCGGGCGGTCGCCCCGGACGCTGCGGCCGAGGCCCGCCGAGACGACGACGTCCAACCCCGCCTCGTGCGCGGCCTGTTCGACGCCGTGCAGCACCGCGCCCGACCAGGAGCTGTCCAGGGAGTGGACGACGAGGTCCACCAGCCGGGGCGGCTTCGACGCGTCGAACCGGGGCCTGCGGACGTACCCCAGCCGGTCCAGCGCCTCGGTGACCCGGCGCCGGGTGTCCGGCGCCACGTCCTCCCGGCCGTTGACGACCTTCGAGGCCGTCGGGACCGACACTCCGGCCTCGCGTGCCACGACCGCCAGCGTCGGTCCGGCCGTCACGTTCGGACTCACCGTGCGGACCATAGGGAACCCACCTCTCCGGCCCGCCGTTGGGCCAGCGAAAGCTCGACCAGCGCTGTTTCGGCCGTTTTCGAGCGTCCGGCCGACAGAAAGCGCTTGCTATCCTAAAGGCGTCGCAGCGTGACGGGAAGACACCGGGAGTCACGGGTTCACGTGACCGGAATCGCGGACGTGAACTTTCGAAACCCCGAACAGACTCAGGGAATTCTGGGGCGACTTAGCGGGATTTCCGGGGCAACTCCTCGCACTCCAGGCGGAAGTCGCGGAAGTCCGCCGTGAACGAGGCGTCGACGAGATCGCGGGCGTGAATGCCCACGAGGGTGCCCGTGAAGCGCAGTTTGTCGCCGTGGTCGTCCGAGAGACGGCCCGCGTCCAACGGCGGGCCGACCGGGGTGTACGTGTCGTCGCGCAGGTACCAGAACCGCGCCTCCGTCCCCTCCACGGAGACGCCGATCGTGACCGGCCCGCTCAAGTCGACGTCCACCACCACGACTTCACGCGCCCCCGTCTCGTCCCGGTCGATCAGGCTCAGGACGGTACGGCCCTGGCCGCGCCACTGCTGGCCGCGCTGCCGCTCGCCCGCAGGCTCCGACCAGGTGAGGTCGAGGCTGAGGTACGCCTCCGCGTCGTACCGCAGGATCAGACCGGCGGCCTGCGTGAACGTCGACGGGCTTGCCTCGACGGTGACTTGGGCCATGGCGTGGTGTTCGGTGAGGCGTTGGGCCAGGAGGCTCTGGGACCAGCGGGATTCCGGGCCCTGGCGGCCACGCAGGCGGATCCAGCCCGGGCGTGAAGTGACGTCCGCCCAGGAGGGGTCGGGGGGTTCGCGGAGGGTGCTCCAGGGCCAGCCCAGGGGGGTGGTCGGCCGGGAGGACGTTTCGGAAGTTACGGAAACCGCCGGCACCGCCACCTCCTCCGCCGGATGCCACCCTCCGCCCTTCAGCCGGGGCCACCCCTCCTCGTCCCACACCACCGCCTGCACCGCCGTCTCCCGCCCCAGCGTGCAGCGCGGTCCCCCCGGCGTCTCCAACGGCCGCCCCACCAGATGGCCGAGGAACCACTCACCCCCGGCCGTCCGCACCAACTCCGCGTGCCCCGCCTTCTGCAACGGCACCGACGGATCGTCCCGGGACGTCAGCAGCGGGCGGTCGGCCAGTTCGTACGGCCCCGTCAGCGAACGGCTGCGCGCGGTCAGGACGCCGTGCTCGAAACCGGTGCCGCCCTCGGCCAGCACCAGGTGGTACCAGCCGTCCCGCTTCAGCAACTTCGGCCCCTCGACGAGCCGTTCGTGCTGGAGCAGCAGGTGCGTGTCGCCGAGCGGCTTCAGCGTCACCCGGTCCAGTTCCGTCGCGACGATCCCCGAGAAGCGGTTCCCGGCCGGGCGGTGGTCGTTCTGGAGGTTGAGCAGCCACAGCCGCCCGTCCTCGTGGAAGAGGGCGGGATCGAAGCCGTGACTCGCCACCCGGCGCGGCTCGGCCCAGGGCCCGGAGACGTCGGGTGCGGTCGTGACGTACGTATCGAGGTCGAAGTAAGGCGTGCCGACCGAGCGGACGACCGCGTACACCATCCAGAACGACTCGCCGTCCCAGCTCAGCGAGGGCGCCCAGATGCCGGCCGAATCCGGCACGCCCGCGAGGGAGTTGCCGGGGACGGCGCCCTCGACGTGACCGGCGTGCTCCCAGTGCGCGAGATCGCGGGAGCGGTGTACCGGGATCGTCGGGAACCACTCGAACGAACTCGTCGCGACGTAGTACCAGTTGCCCGCGCGGACGAGGGAGGGGTCGGGGGCGAAGCCCCGGATCACCGGGTTGTGCGCGATCAACGTCCCCTCAAGGTGCGCCACTTGAGAAGCGTCGGCCGCCACTTGGGGCTCCCCGCCCGTCACTTCAGCGCTCCCAGCGTCACACCCGACCGCCAGTACCGCCGCATCGCCACCATCATGACCGCCATCGGCACGATCGACAGCAGCGCGCCCGTGAGGACGAGGCTCGTCAGGTCGACCCCCGACTCCAGCCGCTTCCCGGACCAGTTGTAGAGGCCGATGTTCAGCGTCCAGTTGTTCTCGCCGCGCAGCACGGTCAGCGGCAGGAAGAAGGAGTTCCAGGTGTTGACGAACGCGAGCAGGAACACCGTCGCGCCGCCGGTCGTCATCATGCGCAGCACGATCGAGAAGAAGATCCGCAGCTCGCCCGCCCCGTCGAGGCGCGCGGCCTCCAGGAGTTCGTAGGGAATCGTCGACTCGGTGTAGACCTTCGCGAGGTACACGCTGAACGGGTTGATCAGGCACGGGATGAGCATCGCCCAGGGCGTGTCGACCATGCCGATCTCGGAGAACAGCAGGTACAGCGGGAGCGTCAGCAGCGCGATCGGGATGAGGAACGAGCCGACGACGGACGCGAAGACGAGGCCCCGCCCGGGGAAGTCGAAGCGCGCGAGGCCGTACCCCGTCGCGAGGGCGATCAGCGTGCCACCGAGGGAGCCGACGCCCGCGTACAGCAGGGAGTTGGCGGTCCAGCGCAGGAAGATGCCGTCCTCGTAGGTGAACAGCTGGTGCAGGTTGTCCCAGAGGTGCCAGCCGGAGAACCAGAGGCCGTTGGACTGGTAGAGGCCCGTACGGTCCTTGGTGGCCGCGACGATCAGCCACCACACCGGGAAGAGGCTGTAAATGCTCGCGAGCGCGAGCCCGATGAGCAGGAACCGCTGGCCGCCGCGCGAACGGGAGCGCGGGTCGGGTTTCGTGAGTCGGCGGACCGCCGCTTTCGGCGCGCGGTCTTCGGTCAGGGTCATCAGTCGGCCTCCCTCGATGTCAGCCGGTAGAAGACGAAGGAGGCGAGGCCCAGGATCAGCGCGAGGAGCACCGAAAGGGCGGCGGCGTAGTGGTAGTTGCCCGCGTTGAACGCCTGGTTGTAGATGATCATGATCGGCGTGAAGCTGTCGTCGACCGTCTGCGGCGTGACGTTCCTGAACAGCGCGGGCTCGTTGAAGATCTGGAGCATCTGGATGATCGACAGCAGCCCGGTCAGCACCAACGCGCCCCGGACGTACGGCACTTTGATGCTGCGGGCGATCCTGAGCTCGGAGGCGCCGTCCAGCCGGGCCGCCTCGAACAGCTCGCGCGGGACCGCCTGGAGGGCGGAGTAGATGATCACCATGTTGTAGCCGATGCCGTGCCAGGTCAGCAGGTTGCCGATGGACGGCCACACCATCGACGGCGCGAAGAAGTTCCAGTGGAACCCGAACGCGTCCCCGATCGCCGTCAGCGGGCCGACGTCCGGGCTGTACAGGTTGATCCACACGATCGCCGCGACGACCCCCGGGATCATGTACGGCACGAGCAGCAGGATCCGGAACCTGCTCGCCGCGCGCGAGGTCACCGCGTCGAGCAGGAGCGCGAGGACCAGGCTGACCAGCAGCATCACCGGGATCTGCACACAGGCGAAGACCACGACCCGCAGCACCGAGCCCATGAACGCCGAGTCGGTGAGGCCCTCGCGGTAGTTGTCGAGGCCGGTGAACTTCTCCGTCGAGCCGCCGAGGCCGAGCCCGGACTGCTGGACCTTGTACAGCGACTGGTAGACCGCGTAGCCGATCGGAAGCAGGTACAGAAAGACGAAGCCGAGCTGGAAGGGCACCGTGAACGCGGCACCCTTCCAGCGCTGGGAGCGGATCATCGGAAGCCTCAGCCCTTCACGGCGATGCCACGGGACGTGAGGTCGTCGACCGTCCACTTCTGCATGTGCGCCAGCAGGTCGGTGACCTTCTGCTCCTTGCTGACGACCTTGGCCCAACCGGCTTGCAGCTCACTGAACATGGCCGTCCAGTTCGGGCCGAACGTCCAGTCCGTGGTGACCGTGTTCAGGCTGTCGCCGACGATCTTCTTCGCCGGGTCGTAGTGCGTGCCCAGCAGCTTCTGGGAGATCGACTCGTCGACGTACGAACTGGTGTCGGCGAGCGCCGGCATCACGCCGTTGCCCGTCTCGGGGCTCGCCATCGTCTTGACCGCGCCTGGGTCCGTGGACATCCACAGCGCGGCCTCGGCGGCCTGCTTCCGCTGCTTGCAGTCCTTCGTCACCAGCGTGACGCTGCCCGTCAGGTTCGTGCCCGCCGGGGTCTTCGCGGCCTCGCCCGCGAACGCCGGCCACGGCGCCAGCGCCCACTGGCCGAACGACTTGGTGAAGTTCTGCACCATGCCGGCCATCTGCCAGGTCGAGATCTGGCGCGTGACCGTGCCGCCGTTGTCGTAGTTGCGCTGTACGGCCGCGTAGTCGGCGAACGACAGCGTCGAGTTGAGGTCGTTGTCGATGATGTCCTGGATCACCTTCGCGGCCTTCAGCGTGCCCGCGTCCTGGAAGTCGATCTTCCACGCGTTGCCGTCGATCGCGTACCAGTGCGCGCCCGCCTGCATCGCGAGCACCTCCAGCGTGGAGGGGTCCTCACCCGCGTAGTTCGTGATCTTGACGTTGTGCTTCTTCAGCTCCTTGCCGGCCGCGACGAACTCGTCCCACGTCGTCGGCGCCTTGATGCCGTACTTCTGGAAGACGTCCGCCCGGTAGATCGTGAAGTTCGGCGAGGAACTGGTCGGCACGCCGTAGAACTTGCCCTGCACCTGCGCGCTCGCCCACGAACCGGCGTTGAACTTGTCCTTGCTGGAAGCGACGTACTGCGAGACGTCGGCCAGCGCGCCCTGGGAGACCCACGTCGTCACGTACTCGGCGGTGTTCTGCACCAGGCAGGGGGCGTTGCCCGCCTTCACCGCGTTCGTCAGCTGCTTCTGCATCGTCAGCTGGTCGGTGACCTTCGTGTACTTGAGCTGCACGTCCTTGTGGGACGCGTTGAACGCCTTGACGACCGCCTCCTGCCCGTTCGCCCAGCCCCAGTAGGGGAGAGTCACCGGGCCCGACGCCGAGGAGCCGTCGTCGTCGCCCGAACCGCCGCAGGCGGCGAGCAGACCTGTCAGCGCGATTCCCGCTGCGGCTGCGCGGGCGATCCTTCTGCGGGGGCTGATGGCATTCATCTGACCGTGATCCTTCGGGAAGTAGGCGTCTCGACGAGGCGAGAGCGGCGGCTCGGTACTGGCCGTAGGCGGCGGCCGGACGGCGGGGAGATGCGGCGTCGGGCCGGCTCAAGCGGAAGGTGTAGTAACCGGTTGCTGTGACGTTAGGCCGACAGGATCGGCATTATCAAGAGGCGTGCGAGAAAATCTTGGGCGAATCGGCCCGAAATCCAGTAACCGTTTACGTGCCCTGTCGGGGAGTGCGGCCGACCTTGCGGCAGAGCCGCCGGGACCCTCAACTCGGGCGTACGGAAGGCGGGTTACCGCGGCAGCCGGGGTGGCCGCACCGAGTCCCGTACGACGACATGGGTACCCAGGATCAGGTGCTCGGCCTCCGTCGCCCTGCCCTCCCCGGACCGTCCGGAACCGGCGAGGTCCAGCCCGGCCCTGCGGTCGGCGACCGCCCGCAGCGCGACCCGGCCCATCTCCTCGTACGGCACGTGCACCGTCGTCAGTCCGGGCGTCAGCTGCGAGGCCAGCGGGATGTCGTCGTACCCCGCCACCGACACGTCGTCCGGCACCCGCAGGCCCACCGACCTGAGCGCCTGCATCGCGCCCGCCGCCACCACGTCCGTCCCCGCGAGGACCGCCGTGAAGCCCGGCGTCCGCGCGAGCGCCTGCTGGACCGCCGCGTACCCGTGCTCGTAGTCGTACGAACCGCGCCGCACGAGCCCCGGGTCGAACGGCACCCCGTACGCCTCGAACGCCCGCCGCGCGCCCGCCAGCCTGCCCTGGGCGGTGGTCAGCCCGGACGGCCCCGGCAGCACCAGGACCTTGCGGTGACCGGCCGACAGGACGTGGCTGGCCATGGCGTAGGCGCCCGACTCGTTGTCGTAGTCCACCGTCGTCGCCGGGACGTCGCCCTCCAGCGGTGGCCTGCCGACCAGGACCAGATGCGAACCCGCCGCGTCCAGCGAGCGCGCGAAGCGGGCCATCCTCGTCTGGTACTCCGTGCGGTCGTAGGCCCCGCCGAGCAACACCACGGCCGCTACGCCCTGTTGGCGCATCATGTTGACGAGAGCCAGCTCCCGCTCGGGGTCATCGCCGGTCGTGCCGACCAGGGAGAGCCAGCCGCGCAGCGTCGCCGCGCCCTCGACACCCTTGGCGACGTGCGCGAACGCGGCGCCGGTGATGTTGTTCATGAGGATCGCCACCGTCGGCGTACCGCCGCCCGCCAGCGATCTCGCGTGCGCGTTCGTCACGTAGTCCAGGTCCCGGACCACCTTCATCACGCGGCTGCGGGTGCCGGCGGCCACCGGATAGTTGCTCACGCCCAGTACCCGGGAGACGGTCGCGACCGAGACCTCCGCCTCCTTCGCCACGTCCTTTATCGTCACCCTGCGCTTGGACCTGCCGGCCTTCTTGACGCCCGACTTTCGCTCACTCACCGTCACGCCTCCTTCCAGTCATGGGGGGTTCCACCGGCTCCGGACGGCCTCTCGACCCCCGCCGTCCGATCCGGTGACGAAAAGGTATCCCGGCTGCCGACTCCCCGTCAGAGCCTGTGGATAACTTTCGTCTGCGCAGGTCAGGAGAGGTTCAGGCGCTCCTGGCGAGATCCGCGTGCCGGACCTCGTGGGCCAGCGGGAGCCCGTCCGTGAGTCGCTCGGCCTCCGTCACGACGATCTCGCCGAGCCGTCGCAGCTCGTTACCGAGTGAACCGGCGATGTGCGGGGTGAGGATCACGTTCGGCAGCGTGTAGAGCGGCGAGCCGGCGGGCAGCGGCTCGGGTTCGGTGACGTCGAGGATCGCGCTGAGCCGGCCCGTCACCACCTCGTCGGTGAGCGCCGAGTGGTCGACCAGCGCGCCCCGGGAGGTGTTGATCAGGACCCCGCCGTCGGGGATCAGTGACAGGCGCGCGCGGTCCAGCATGTGGTGCGTCTCCGGGATGTCCGGCGCGTGCAGGCTGACGATGTCGCTGCGCGTCAGCAGCTCCTCCAGCGACATCAGGCGGGCACCGAGCTTCTCCGCCTCGCCGGAGTCGACGTACGGGTCGTGCAGCAGCACCTCGAAGTCGAACGGCCGCAGCAGTTCGAGCAGCCTGCGCCCCACTCGGGACGCGCCGATCACCCCGATCCGGCGGCCCAGGTTCCCGATCGGCGCGGTCTCGGCGGGCGTCGGCTGCGCGTGCGTACGGCGGTAGGTCTCGCGCAGGGAGAAGAAGTCCTTCCCGGCGAGCAGGATCATGGCGAGCGTGTACTCGGCGACGGGTACGGCGTTGGCGGTGACCGCGCTGGAGACGCTCACCCCGCGCGCCCACAGGGCGTCCCCGACCAGGGAACGCACCGAGCCCGCCGCGTGCAGCACGGCGCGGAGCTTCGGGGCGGCGGCCAGGGCCTCGGCGTCGAGGTGCGGGCAGCCCCAGCCGGTGATCAGGACCTCGGCGTCCGCCAGCGCGGAGACCGCCGCCGGGTCGGTGAGGTCCTGTACGACGAGCGCGGGGTCGATGTCGGCGGTCCGGCGCAGCCGCTCCAGCACGGGCTCGGGGAACAGCAGCGGGAGGTGCACCGGATCCATGGCGAACACGGCCCTGGGCAGCGGGGCGCTGGGCATGACTCTCCTGGGGGCGAGTGAGGACGAGCACGGGAAACGTTTACTGAAAGCGTCTTCTACCGTAAATCTGTGGCCGAGCCATGGTCAATCAGTCGGAGCGGATCAGTCCCGTTCGGTCCTGTGCCGGGGCTGAGCTGCCAATTTCCCGCTGGTACCGGGGCGTTGAGACCGTCCGGGCCGTTCGGGGCGGGTGGACCGGGGGTGCGTGAGGAGGACTGTGTTGTCACAACCGGTTGTTGTCGGCGCGGCCGGACGGTTTGTGTGAATCCGGGGGACGGGGCGGGTGGGGGTGCTGCTCCCGGGCGGTTCGCGCGGTCGGTGTCCGTACAGCTCAGGGCCGTGTCCCGGCTGTTCCGGCGGCCTGTCGGGCGGGTCTTTCGGGGTGGCTGGGTACGTGCACAGAGTTTTCGAAAACGTGCGCAAACCCTTGACGGGTCCCTTGAGGCGGCAGAAGCTCAGCGCACTCGGTCGTAGCAACCGGTTGCTACGCGTTACTCGGGCGAGTCGTTGTCATGCCCGTATCCCAGCAGCTCTCAAGAAGGCGAGACCCCATGCGTTCCCACGCCGGTGCCCCTCCCAGCCGCCGCAGGTTCCTCGCGCTGTCGGCCGGCGGGGCCGTGGCCGGTGCGGCGGCGCTGAACGGGTGCGCGCTCCAGGTCTCCGGCTCGGTCGGCGGCGGGGGAGAGGCCATCACGATGATGGTCTCGCCGGGGGACATCACCCCGGACCAGGTCAGGCAGGCGAAGAAGAAGCTCGGGATCTCCGTCGAGCTGGTCAAGTGGGACATCACCAAGCTGATCGCGATGCTGACCAGCGGAAACCCGCCGGACCTGGTGCGCGGCGTGGGCGCGGTGGACGCCGCGTACTTCGCGGCGCGCGACACCGCCGAGAACCTCGATCCGTACTTCGCGCGCTCCACCGTCCTCAGGGCCGCCGACCTCGACCCGGTGAACGACCTGTGGCGCTTCGACGGCCGCACGCAGGGCAAGGGCCCGCGCTACGGCATGGCGAAGGACTTCTCGCAGGACTCCATGTACTGGTACAACACCGCAGTCTTCGACAAGGCGGGGATCGCCTACCCGTCGGAGACCGAGCCGGTCACCTTCGAGCAGTGGCAGGAGGACGCGCGCCGCCTGGTCCAGCGCAAGCGGGGGCAGACCATCGTCTTCGGCGGCAGCTACGGGGGCCTCACCCGCTCGACGCTGCTCGCGACGATGACGGCCTCGGCGGGCGGCAGTCTCTTCAACGACGACTTCTCCCGCGTCGACTTCACCACCCCCGAAGCGCGCAAGGCGCTCGCCTGGTACATCGACTACTGCCACACCAAGGTCGGACCGAGCCTGATCCAGCCCGACCCCAACGGCTGGGACGGACCCACCTACCAGGCCGGACGCATGGCGATGACCAACTCCGGCTACTGGCTCGGCGGGATGATCGGCACCGACCCGAAACTCGCCGCCGTCTCCCGGCTCGCGCCCGCCCCCGTCTTCGCGGGCGGCCCCCGCATCAGCGCCTGCCAGGGCGGCACCGGACTGTGGATGCCGAAGAAGGCGAAGAACAAGGACGCCGCCTGGCGGGTCTTCGAGTGGTTCTTCGGCGAGGAACCCGCCAAGGAACGCGCCGCCGGAGGCTGGGGCATCCCGACCCTCAAGTCCCTGCGCGCCCTGATGCCTCATCAAGAGGCGTACCAGCGGCGGACGTTGAAGGTACAGGAGAACGAACTCGAGCATTACTCGGTCGTCTCCTTCACCCCGTACACGCGGGCCGACGCGCTCGACGCCCTCTTCAACCAGGCCGCCCCGGCGGCGATGAACGGCGGGATCTCCGTCGACAGACTCGCCGGACAACTGAACGACGTCGTCAACGAACAGCTCAAGCGCGGTAAGGAGCAAGTGGGATGACGGTCGATCAGATGACGGCTGCGCCGGCACGGACCGGGACGCTGCCCGCCAGGGGGAAGCGCGGCACCACCGTGGTCGCCCGCCGCCACCGCGCGTTCTACCTGTTCACCTCCCCCTGGATCATCGGCTTCGTGCTGCTGACCGTGATCCCGATGGGGTACGCGCTCTGGCTCAGCTTCACCACGTTCGACGGGATCTCGCCGCGCTGGACGTTCGTCGGCCTCGCCAACTACCGCGAGCTGCTGAGTGATCCGGTGACCTGGCACGCCCTCGGCCGGTCCGGGCTCTTCGCCGTGACGTCCGTGCCGCTGTCCATCGCCGCCGGGCTCGGACTCGCCGTCCTGCTCAACAGGCCCTTGAAAGCACGGGGGTTGTTCCGGACGCTGATCTATCTGCCGGCGGTCGTGCCGCCGGTCGGCGCGGGACTCGCCTTCAAGGCGCTGTTCGACCAGAACTCCGGTGCCACCAACGGGGTGTTGACCTTCTTCGGCATCGACGCCGTGGGCTGGCTCGCCGACCCGTACGCGCGGTACGTGCTGCTGATGACCGTGCTGTGGACCGCCGGCAACATCATGATCATCTCGCTGGCGGGGCTCCAGGACGTACCCCGCGAACTCCACGAGGCGGCCGAACTCGACGGGGCGAGCGCCTGGCGGACGTTCCGCAGCATCACCGTCCCGCTGCTGTCGCCCGTCCTGCTCTTCCAGACCGTCACCGGGATGATCGCCTCGGTGCAGACCATCATGCCGCTGCTGCTCGCGCCGCTCGGCGACACCGGCGGGGTCACGACCGTCCCGCAGTCCAACTACCTGTACATGATGCACGTGTTCGCGCAGTACTTCGCGCTCGGCCGGTACGGCTACGCCTCCGCGCTGCTGTGGGTGCTCTTCGTCATCATCCTCGCCGTGACGGGCCTGCTCTTCAGGTTCACGTCCGGCGCGGTCTTCTACAACGTCGGCCCGGAGGCGAAGAAGTGACCACGACCGTCCGCGTCCGCATGGGCCGCCTCGCCCTCTACACCGGACTCGTCGCCCTCACTGGCCTGTTCCTCGGCCCGTTCGGATGGCTTGTCCTCACCGGCCTGAAAACACAAGGGGAGTTGGCGGCCTCACCGGTCCACTGGCTGCCGGACCACTTCCAGTGGCACAACTTCGCCGACGCCTTCACCCAGATCGATTTCCTCGGCTACGCCCGCAACTCCCTGATCATCGCGCTGATTTACGCCACCCTCGTCACCCTCAGCTCGGCCTGGGTCGGCTTCGGGTTCGCGCGGCTCGACGCACCGGGAAAGAAGACCCTGTTCGGCATCCTCATCGGCTCGATGATGCTGCCGCAGATGATCACCCTGCTGCCGACCTATCTCATCTTCGCCAAGCTCGGCATGGTCGACACGTACTGGCCGTGGGTCCTGTGGGGACTGTCCGCCGCGCCCTATCTCGTCTTCCTGTTCCGGCAGTTCTTCGCGGGACTGCCGCGCGAACTGGAGGAGGCCGCGATCATCGACGGCGCCGGGTACGCGGGGATCTTCTGGCGGATCTTCCTCCCGCAGTCCTGGCCCGTCCTGTCCGCGAGTTTCATCATCGCGTTCACCTGGACGTGGGGCGACTACATCGCGCCCCAACTCCTGCTCTCCACCGACCGGACCACCCTCGCGGTCGCCGTGATGACGACGTACGTCAACGACTCGGGAGCACCGGTGCCCGAACTTCAGGCCGCCGCCTCGGTGATGTACGTCGTGCCGATCCTGCTGGTGTTCCTCGTCGCCCAACGCGGCTTCGTCGCAGGGATGTCGACGTCGGGACTCAAGTAACTCCCTTTTCTGTACGGCCGGTTCGCTGCCCGGAGCCGAAAGCGGCGACCAGCCTGCCTTCCCCCAAGGAGCCCCCGCATGAACACGCCTCTCTCCCGCCGCACCGCCCTCCAGGCGGCCGGTGCCGCCACCCTCGCCGCCGGACTGACCGGCGTGACGGCCGGCGCGGCTCATGCCACCGGCTCGGAGGACGCCAACTCGGCTCCGAAGCTGGTCACTTACCCTCGTCCCGCGTCCATGCCGACCAACACCGGCTACAAGGTCCGCGTCCGCACCGCCCCCGACGGCGACTGGCAGACCCTCGACATCTGGCGCCCCCAGCTCGGCGAGATCAACGCGGCCACCGGCTCCGGCAAGGTCTACAACTCCTCCCTGGTCTCCTTCGACTTCCACGGCTCCGTCGAGATCGAGGTGACCTACCTCAAGGGCGGCACCACCAAGGCCCGCGTGAGACCCGACTCGTACGGCATCACGCCCGAACTCCTCGGCGACACCCTGCGGTTCACCCTCGACGAGCCGCGCAACGTCGTCGTCCAGATCAACGACGACGTCTTCGACACCCTGCACGTCCTCACCGGCTGCCCCGACCCGCACGCCCCCAAGTCCGGTGACCCGGACGTCCTTTACTTCGGACCCGGCGTGCATACCACCTCCGACGGCACCCTGAAGGTCGCCGAGGGGCAGACCGTGTACCTCGACGGCGGCGCCGTCCTCACCGCGACCGTCCTCTTCCAGGGTGTGAAGAACGCCCGCCTGACCGGGCGCGGGTTCATCAACTCGACGTCCGGGGGCGGGGCGTTGGTCGAGAACAGCGAGAACATCCGCGTCGAGGGCGTCACGATGCTGAACCCGAACGGGTACGCCACCCAGCTCGGCAACAGCAAGAACGTCCACATCAAGGGCCTGCGCTCGTTCAGTTCGAAGGGCTGGGGCGACGGCATCGACGTCTTCTGTAGCGAGAACGTCGTCATCGACGGCGTCTTCATGCGCAACTCCGATGACTGCATCGCCATTTATGCGCACCGCTGGAACTACTACGGCGACACCCGCAACGTCACCGTGAAGAACGCGACCCTCTGGGCCGACGTCGCCCACCCCATCAACGTCGGCACGCACGGCAACACCGACAACCCCGAGGTCATCGAGAACCTGCACTTCCAGAACATCGACATCTGCGACCACCGCGAACCGCAGATGAACTACCAGGGCTGCATCGCCCTCAACCCCGGTGACTCCAACCTGATCCGCAATGTCCGCGCCGAGGACATCCGGATCGAGAACTTCCGCTGGGGCCAGGTCATTTACATGAAGGTGATGTACAACACGAAGTACAACACGTCCGTCGGCCGGGGCATCGAGAACGTCTACATCAAGAACCTCACCTATACCGGCACCAACGCCAAGCCGTCTCTGTTCCTCGGGTACGACGCCGAACACGCGGTGAAGAACGTGACGTTCGAGAACCTGGTGATCAACGGCCAGACCATCGCGGACTCCATGAAGAAGCCGGGCTGGTACTACACCACCGACGTCATGCAGTGGTTCGCCAACGAGCACGTCATCAATCTGAAGTTCATCACCACCGCGGAAGCGCAGGCCGCCCGGTGAGTCCCATCAGCCGCCGCGGACTGCTCGGTTCGTCCGCAGCCCTGTTCCTCGCCGCCGGGACGAGCACCCTGACCGTCCCGGCGGCGAGCGCCAACACCCGTACACCGCAAGGCGGTTCACGGATCGCCCACCCCGGGCTCCTGCACACCGCCGACGACCTGGCGCGCATGAAGGCGGCCGTCGACGCGAAGCGATCCCCGGTGTACGACGGCTACCTGGCGCTCGCCGCGCACGCCCGCTCGCAGAGCACGTACGCCGTCCAGAACACCGGCCAGATCACCTCCTGGGGCCGGGGTCCCGCCAACTTCCAGAACCAGGCCGTCGCCGACTCGGCCGCCGCCTACCAGAACGCCCTCCTGTGGGCGGTCACCGGCAACCGGGCGAACGCCGACAAGGCCCGCGACATCCTCAACGCCTGGTCGGCCTCGCTGACCGCCGTCACCGGCGCCGACGGCCCGCTCGGCGCCGGGCTCCAGGGCTTCAAGTTCGCGAACGCCGCCGAACTCCTGCGCCACACCGGCTACGACGGCTGGTCCGAGGCCGAAACAGTGCGCTGCGAACGATCGTTCCTCGACGTCTGGTACCCGGCGGTCTCCGGCTACATGCCATACGCCAACGGCAACTGGGACCTGACGGCCATTCAAACGATCCTGGCCATCGGGGTGTTCTGCGACGAGCCGACCCTCGTCGAGGACGCCCTGCGCTTCGCGGCGGCCGGCGCGGGCAACGGGAGCGTCGCCCACCGCGTCGTCCGACCGGACGGCCAGGGCCAGGAGTCGGGCCGCGACCAGGGCCACGAGCAGCTCGCCGTCGGCCTGATGGGCGACATCGCACAGGTCGCCTGGAACCAGGGCGTCGACCTCTGGTCCTTCGACGGCAACCGCATCCTGGCCAACGCGGAATACGCGGCGCGCTACAACCTCGGCGGCGACGTCCCCTTCACCCCCGACCTCGACCGCACCGGCAAGTACATCAAACAGACGGTCTCCGCGATCGGCCGGGGCAACCTGCCGCCGATCTACGAGATGTACCTCGCGCACTACAAAGGCGTACGCGGCATCGAGGCGCCCAACGTCCAGGCGGCCGTCTTCCGGGGCGCGAACGGCACCCGCCTGGTCGAGGGCGGCAACGACGACCTCCCGAGCTGGGGGACCTTCGCCTACGCCGGTACGACGGCCCCCGCGCCGACGGTTCCGGCGCCCCCGGCCGGACTCACGGCGGTGGGGGAGGAGCGCGTGGTCGAGCTGGCCTGGCTGCCGTCGGCTTGTGCAAGCGGTTACACAATCCGGCGCGCCACCCACCCCGCCGGCCCCTACACGGTGCTCGCGACCGGCGTGAGCGCATCGGCGTACACCGACACCGCAGTCCGGCCCGGACGGGCGTACCACTACACCGTCAGCGCCTTCAACGACCTGGGAACGAGCGGGAGTTCGGTGGCCGTCGGCGCCAACGCCGGGCTCCCCGGGCCCTGGACGAGCGGGGACGTCGGGGCGGTGAAGATCCCCGGCTCGACCGCGTACGACGGAGAGAGGTTCGTGCTGGAGGCGTCGGGAACCGCCGACACGTACCAGTTCGCCCAACTCCCCCTGCGCGGCGACGGATCGGTGACCGCGCGGATCGTGTGGCCGCTCAGCTCGCAGTACTCCAGGATCGGGGTCACGCTGCGCAGCTCCGCCGACCCCGACGCGGCCCACGCCGCGATGCTGATCCAGGGACTGCCGCTGCACACCTGGAGCGGCGTGTGGAGCGTACGCGCCGCCAAGGGCGCCACCGTTTCAGCAACCGGTTCCACACCCGTTCCCCCCACCCAGCAGGAGGCGATCACCACTCGCGCCGCCTTCCCCATCTCCAGCCTCGGCACGCTCCCCGAATCGGCGACCCCGCTCGAAGCGCCGTACGTCGAAGGCGCGGGCGACGGATACCGGCTGCGCGCCCCCTACTGGGTACGGGTGACCCGCAACGGCCGCCGCTGCACCGGCGCGATCTCCCCGGACGGCGTCCGCTGGACCGAAGTCGGCTCCACGGACGTCGAGTTGGGCCGTACGGTCCGCGCGGGACTCACCCTCACCTCCTGCCTGGGCGTCGACGAGCCGTACGCCGAGACCGGGACCGGCGCCTTCGACAACGTCACCGTCACGGACAGCGCCGGAACCGTCTGGCGGACCCCGCGACCCACCCGCACCGCCACCGACCTCAAGTCCGGCCCCGACGGCCTCACCTGGACCGACCCCGACCTGTCCGCCCGGTACACCGTCCTGCGCGCACCGAGTCCGCGCGGCCCCTTCCGGGCCGTCGCCACCGACGTCGGCCCCGTCGGCTTCGGGACCCGCATCCGCTGGACCGACCCGACCGCCGACACCGGAACGACGTACCACTACGCCGTCGCCAAGACCAACTCCACCGGAACAGGGCCGTGTTCGGCCTCGGTCGCGGCGAGTGTCGCGGCGCCGCCCACCGCTCCGGTGCAGATCCCACCGAGCCAGGTCCCCGCCCCCTGGACCGCCGCCGACCTCGGCGACCCCGTCATCGACCGGTCCGCGTTCGGCACCCTCGGAGTCGTCGCGATCCTCACGCCCGGCAGCACCACGTACGCCGACGACACCTTCACCGTACGCGGCGCGGGAGTCGACCTCAGTGCCAACAACCAAGGGATGACAGGCCAGTTCGTACGGCGGGAGGTCAGCGGGGACTGCACGGTCACCGCACGGCTGCTGTCCCGGGAGGGTGCCACCGCCGACCGGGTCGGGCTGCTGATGGCCAAGTCCGCCAACCCCTTCGACCTCGCCGCCGGGATCGTCGTGACCGGCGGGAGCACCGCGCAGCTCATGCTGCGCCCGACGGTCGCCGGAGCCTCCGCGTTCACCGGCACCACGGCCGTCCAACTCCCCACCCTGCTCCGGCTGAAGCGCACGGGAACCGCTTTCGCCGCGGCGATCTCCACCGACGACGGCGCCACCTGGACCACCCTCGCCGAGGGCACGGTCCCGCTCTTCGGTGACGCCCCCTACCACGTGGGCCTGGTGGTCTGCTCGCGCAACCAACTCGCCCTCGCCACCGCACGGTTCACCGAGGTGATCGTCACCTCCGACTAGACGGGAGCCCCACCCCCGTGACCCGCACTCCCATGACCCGCACTCCCATGACCCGCACTCCCCAACTCCCCAGCCGCCGCACCCTGTTGAAATCGGCGGGCGGCCTGGGCGCCGCCCTCGCGCTCGGCGGAGCGGCCTCCGCGCTGACCCCCACCACCGCGGACGCCGCCCCGGCGACCTTCACCCACCCCGGCATGCTCCACAACGCCGGTGACATCAACCGCGCCAAGGTCCGCGTCGCCGCGGGCACCGACCCCTGGCTGTCCGGCTGGAACAGGCTGACCGCGAACTCCCACTCCGCCTCCACCTGGACGAACCGGGCCACCGCGACGATCATCCGCGGCGGCACCGGCGAGAACTATCCCCAGCTGTACAACGACATCGCCGCCGCCTACCAGAACGCCCTGCGCTGGAGGGTCGCCGGCACCGAGGCCAACGCGGTCTGCGCCGCGAACATCCTCAACGCCTGGTCGAGGACGCTGACTTCGCTCACCGGCAACGCGGACCGCTTCCTCGCCGCCGGCATCTACGGCTGGGAGTTCGCCAACGCCTGCGAACTCATGCGCGGCTACCCGGGGTTCGACCTCGCCGCCGCCCAGGAGATGCTGGCGAGGGTCTTCTACCCGCTCAACAACCAGTTCCTGACCGGCCACAACGACGCCTGCATCACCAACTACTGGGCCAACTGGGACCTTTGCACCATGGGTTCCGTGATGGCCATCGGCATCCTCAACGACGACGCGGCCAAGTACGACCAGGCCGTCACCTACTTCAAGTCCGGCACGGGCAACGGCTCCATCAAGAACGCGGTGCCGTTCCTCCACACCGACTCCGACGGCTACGCGCTCGGCCAGTGGCAGGAGTCCGGCCGCGACCAGGGCCACACCGTCATGGGCATGGGCCAGATGGGCGCGATCTGCGAGATGGCCTGGAACCAGGGCGACGACCTGTACTCGTACGACGACCGGCGGTTCTTCAAGGCCGCGCAGTACGTCGCCAAGTACAACCTCGGCCTCGACGTCCCCTTCACGACGTACACCTGGGGTACGGGGCAGAACTGCGCCCAGCAGTCCCAGACGGTCGTCTCCGCGACGGCCCGGGGCCAGGCCCGCCCGGTCTGGGCGCAGCTGCACTTCCACTACAACCGCAGGCTCGGCCTCGACGACAAGTACATCGCCCAGATCTACGCCACCGTCGCCCCCGAGGGCGGCGGCGGGGACTACGGGACTACGAGCGGAGGCTTCGACCAGCTCGGCTTCGGCACCCTGATGTACGCCAAATAGCCCCCTGAACGGCTCGTGCACCGGAATACCGGGCGCCTTCGTGGTGCTCTGGTACTACCGGTGCACGAGTGGCGGCGAAGGGCTGGTGGCGAATGAGGCCGGTGGTCAAGACCCCTTACGGCGACGTACGCGGCAGGTATGAGAACGGCATCTCGGTCTTCCGGGGTATCCCGTACGCGGCGCCCCCCTTCGGACCCCGGCGGTTCAGGCCCCCGGTGCCGCCCGAGCCGTGGACCGGCGTCCGGGACGCCGGGGAGTTCGGTCCTACGGCGCCGAAACCCCCGTACTCGGAAGCCTTCGCGCAGTTCCTGTCCGACCCCGACATCTCAGGGGACGACTGCCTCAATCTCAACGTGTGGACGCCCGAGCCGGGGCCCGGCGCCCGGCTCCCGGTCGTCGTCTGGTTCCACGGCGGCGCGCTGACCAGGGGTTCTTCCGCCGTTCCGGTGTACGACGGGACACCGTTCGCGCGGGACGGGATCGTGTTCGTGTCCCTCAACCACCGGCTCGGCGTCGAGGGCTACGGCCTCTTCCCGGACACCCCCGCCAACCCCGGACTGCGCGACCAGCTCGCCGCCCTCGAATGGGTGCGTGACGCGATCGGCGCGTTCGGCGGCGACCCCGACCGCGTCACCCTGATGGGGCAGTCGGCCGGCGCGATCAGCATCGGCGCCCTCATCGCCGTACCCCAGGCGCAGGGCCTGTTCCGGCGGGCCGTGCTCCAGAGCGGGGCGCCCGAGGCGTCCGACCGGGACAAGGTGCGGCGCATGGTGCGCCGGATGGCGAACCGGCTGAAGATCCCGGCGACCGCCGAGGCGTTCGCGGCCGTCGACCGGGAGGTACTGCTCCGTACGCAGTACGAGGTCGGGCGGCTCTCCAGCCCCGTCCTCGGCGGGCCCGCGTTCGGGATCGTCACCGACGGCGACCTCGTGCCCCGCGACCCGCTCCAGGCGCTGATCGACGGCGACGTCGCCCGTGACGTGGACCTGCTCGTCGGCTGGACGAGCGACGAGTACCGGCTCTGGCTCGTCCCCGGCGGGCTCGTCGAGCGCGTCGACCGGCTCGGACCCGTCGCCCTCGCGGGGGCCATGGCCCGCTGCCACTGTGGCTCCGAGGTACCACGGGGCTACCGCGCCCTCCACCCGGACGCCGGACCCGCCGAGATCGTCGGCCAGATGGTCACCGACCACATGCTCCGCCGCCCCCTGCACCGGCTCGCGGACTCCCGGCCGGGTACGTCATACCTGTACGAGTTCGCCTGGCCCTCCGGACGCCCCGGACTCGGCGCCTGCCACTCCCTCGAACTCGGCTTCGTCTTCGACGCCGGGGACTCGCCGGACTCCGTCAAGCTCGCGGGAGAAAACCCGCCGAAAACGCTTGCTGCCGAGGTGCACGGGGCGTGGACGCGGTTCGTGAAGACCGGGGACCCAGGGTGGGAGGCGTGGGACGCGACGCATCCGGTGCGGGTGTTCGGGGACGGGCCGACGCGGACGGCGCTCGGCCCCCGGGACGCCGATCTCGCGCTGTGGGACGCCGAGCCGGCCGTACCGCACCAGGCCGAGGCCGTTGTGGAACCGCTTCCCGCACGTTCTCTGCGGGGGACCGAGCTGCGGTCGGTGGTGCGGAGGCTGCGGCGGACAGGGTCCGGTAAGGCGGGGTAACCGGTTACAGTCCGTTGCTGCTCGGCAGAGCGGGGTAACCGATTACTGCCCGTTGCCGCGAGCCTCCTCGCGTCACCGCACGCCTTCGTACGTCACCGCGCGTCCTGGGGCGGCTTCACCGAGTCCCGGACGACCACATGCGTCCCGAGCAGCAGATGCTCGTCCGACGCGCCCGGCGTGCGGCCCAGGGCCGTGCGTACGGCGACGCGGCCCAGCTCCTCGTACGGCACGTGGACCGTCGTCAGCGCCGGGTACAGGTCACGGGCGTACGGGATGTCGTCGTACCCGGCGAGCGAGACGTCGTCCGGGACCTTCAGGCCCGCCTCGTGCAGGGCCGTCAGCGCGCCCGCCGCGACCATGTCCGTCGCCGCGACGACCGCCGTGAAGCCGAGGCCGTCCGCGAGGGCCCGGCGCATCAGGCGGTGACCGGAGTCGCGGGTGAAGTCGCCGTGCAGGACGAGCGCGGGGTCGACCTCGACGCCGCGTGCCCGGTGCGCGCTTGTGTAACCGCGTTCACGGCCTTGCGCCGTCGTGTGGTCCGGGCGGCCACCGAGGAACAGCACCCGGGTGTGGCCCTGCGCGAGGACGTGGGCGACGAGGGCGTGGGCGCCGGACTCGTTGTCGTACTCGATGACCGTGACCGGCGCGCCCGGGTTCAGCGGGGGGCGTCCGCACAGCACCAGGCGGGAGCCCGCCGAGGCCAGCGAGTCGGCCATCCTCGTGGTGCGTTCACGGTACTCGGGGGTGTCCGCCGTGCCGCCCACGAGGATGACGGCGGCGGCCCGCTGCGCCCGCATCATCTCCACGAACTCGGTCTCCTGGCGTACGTCGCCCTCCGTGCCGCACACCAGGCACAGGTGGCCGTGGCGCGCGGCCTCGCGCTCCACGCCGTACGCCATCAGCGCGAACGACGGGCCGGTGATGTCCTCCAGGACGAACGCGAGCGTGGGGGTGCCGACCCCGGCGACGGCCTTCGCGCGCGCGTCGGCGACGTAGTCCAGGTCCCGCACCGCGCGCATCACCCGCCCGCGCGTCTCCGCACTCACCGGGTACACCCCGCCCAGCACCCGCGACACGGTCGCCGCGGACACCCCGGCGCGGGCCGCGACGTCCCGGATCGTGCTGCGCTCCCCGCTCTTCCTGGTCATGTTCCGCCCCTCTTCGCCCCGTGCCGCGCCCCGTGGGACCGGTGTAGAAACCCGCGCGGTAACCGCTTACTGCCGGAAGCTGGTCCGCGCCCCCGTGGAACCGCGGAAACAGTCCGGGTAAACGGTTCCCAGCGGGGAGGCTAGCAGCGTGTACGAGGCCCTGGGGCCCGTGCTTACCGGGCCGCCGCCGCGAGCGTCTTCGCGATCGACGCGATCGCCTCCGGGCCGACCCGGCAGCAGCCGCCGATCAGGCGGGCGCCCGCCGTGCGCCAGCCCTCGACCTCCTCCGGCGCGAACGATGAACTGCCCGTCCAGGTACGGGCGTTCGCGTCCCAGCCCTCGCCGCTGTTCGGGTAGACGACCACCGGCTTGCCGGTCACACGGGCCGCGATCTCGACCGCCCTCGTCGCGTCGCCGGGGGCGCAGCAGTTGACGCCGACCGCGATGATCTCGTCGACGTCCGCCGCCAGCGCGAACGCCTCCTCCAGGGGCTGTCCGGCACGTGTGCGGTCGCCCTCGACGCTGTACGACAGCCAGGCGGGGGTGCCGAGGCCGCGCACGACCTCCAGGAGCGCCTCGGCCTCGTCGGTGTCGGGGACGGTCTCCAGGGCCAGGAGGTCGGGGGCCGCCGCGGCCAGCGTCTCGACGCGGGGGCGGTGGAAGGCGGCCAGTTCGGGGACGGTGAGGCCGTAGCGGCCCCGGTACTCGGAGCCGTCGGCGAGCATCGCGCCGTACGGGCCGATGGAGGCGGCTACGTAGAGGGGGCGGGGGCTTGCGTCGGTGGCGTCGGCGGCCTGCGCCCTCCGTGCCGCCTCCCGCGCCAACTCCACGCTCTGCACGAGGAGTTCGCTCGCCCTCTCCCGCTCGATGCCCCGCTTCGCGAACCCCTCGTACGTCGCCTGGTAACTCGACGTGATCGCGACGTCCGCCCCCGCGAGGAAGTACGCGAGGTGCGCCTGCGTGATCGCCTCCGGCACCTCCGCGAGGAGCCGTGCCGACCACAGCTCGTCGCTCAAGTCGTGCCCTGCGGACTCCAGTTGGTTGGACATGCCGCCGTCGAGGACGAGGGAACCGGCGGCGAGGGCCTCGGTGAGGAGCGGGGCGGGCGTTTCGCTGGTCATGCTCCGACGCTAGCCGACCCGGCGCGGGTCGGCCGAATGTGTCCAGTTCATGAACGAACTGCCCACGATGTGGGATACGGGGATACGATCACGCCCCCTCGTCCCGAAACCGCCCCCTGGAACCACGATGACCTCCGCCGACACCCCCGAAGCTCCCACAGTGGCCACTCCCCGCCCGGCGGCCTCCCCCCGCCGCACCTTCGGCCTCACCGCCGCGACCGCCCTCGTCATGGGCAACATCATCGGCGGCGGCATCTTCGCCCTGCCCGCAGCCGTCGCCCCCTACGGCACCCTCAGCCTCCTCGCCTTCGTCGTCCTCTCGGTCGCCGCGGTTCTCC
Source organism: Streptomyces saintjeani (assembly GCF_055409605.1). Lineage (NCBI taxonomy): Bacteria > Bacillati > Actinomycetota > Actinomycetes > Kitasatosporales > Streptomycetaceae > Streptomyces > Streptomyces saintjeani. Next base: position 7,440,756 of record NZ_CP189624.1, read on the forward strand.
TCGCCCTGCTCTTCGGCAAGTTGGCCAAGCGCAGCCCCGTCACCGGCGGCCTGTACGTCTATCCCCGCGACGCGTTCGGCCCGTTCGCCGGGTTCCTGTCGGCCTGGTCGTACTGGACGATGTGCTGGGTCTCCATCGCCGCGCTGGCCGTCGCGGTCGTCGGCTACGTCGACGTACTGATCCCGCTGCACGGCAACCACGCGCTCGAAGGACTCGTCGCGCTGCTCGCGCTGTGGCTCCCGGCCGCCGCGAACTTCGCGGGGACCCGCTGGGTCGGCACGGTCCAGATCGTGTCCACGGTACTGAAGTTCGTCCCGCTGCTGCTCGTCGCTACGATCGGCCTCTTCTTCGTCGACACGGACAACTTCGGCCCGTTCAACGCGACCGGCGACAGCGTCCCGGGCGCACTCGCCGCCTCCGCCGCGCTGCTCCTCTACAGCTTCCTCGGCGTCGAGTCGGCCGCCGTCAGCGCGGGCGAGGTCGAGAACCCGGAGCGCAACGTCGGCCGCGCGAGCGTACTCGGCACGCTGGCCTCGGCGTTGGTGTACATCCTCGGCACGGTCGCCGTCTTCGGCCTCGTCCCGCACGCCCAACTCGTCGAGTCCGGAGCCCCGTTCGCGGACGCCGTGAACGCCGTCACCGGCGGCACCTGGGGCGGCACCGCCATCGCGCTGGTCGCCGTCGCGTCCATCGTCGGCTGCCTCAACGGCTGGATCCTCCTCGCGGCCCAGATGCCGTACGCCGCCGCGCGGGACGGCCTGTTCCCGAAGCCGTTCGCGAAGGTCGGCAAGGGCGGCGTCCCCGGCTTCGGCGTGTGGGCGGTCGCCGTCCTCGGCACCGCGCTGATCGGCCTCAACTACACGGCGGGACCGGACACCACGTTCCGGGTCCTCGTGCTCATCACGACGTTCACCGGCTGCGTGCCGTATCTCCTGTCCGCGGCGGCCCAGTTGTACTGGCTGGCGCGCGGCACCCGCGAGCGCGTACGGCCCGCCGGGCTCGTCCGCGATCTGCTCGTCGCCGGGCTGTCGTTCGGGTTCTCGTTCTGGCTGATCGCCGGGGCGGGGTACGCGGCCGTGTACCAGGGCGCGTTGTTCCTGTTCGCGGGGATTCCGGTGTACGTGTGGCTGAAGGGGCGTCAGGAGGGGCCCGAAGAGCGGGAGTTGACCAGCCTGCCTCGGTGATCGGCAGCACCGTCATCCTCGAAGAAGCCTGCGAGACCCCCGGGACCCGGGGCCGCCCCACCGATCTCGAACCCCTCGTCCACCACCCCGGCAACGGCGTCACCGCCGGGGTGGAACCGGGCTTCCCGCCCGCCCCCGGCGGGCGCTGACGGCCTCCCGGCCGAAACCCCTCGAAAAAAGTTTGGGAAAACGCTTTCTCTCAAGTCACGTCAGACCCGTTGACCTCGTCGTAACGCGCCCTTACCTTTTCGCCGTTCGGAATGTCACATTCTGTTCGCAGCGTCGAACACCGCTCGTGAGGTGCGCCCCCACATGAACCCCCTCGTCCTCAACCGCGCCGACCCCCAGGCGCTCCGGCACACGGACGGCCACTACTACTTCACGGCGACCCACCCGGAGTACGACCGCATCGTCCTGCGCCGCTCCCGCACCCTCGAAGGTCTCGCCGAGGCCCCCGAGTCGGTGGTCTGGCGGGCCCACCCCACGGGGGAGACGGAGTGGGACACCTTCTCGCTGGACGCGACCACGTTCGTACACAACGGAGTCCAGTACCTGGCCTGGGCCCAGGCGGACCCCACCCGCGAGGGCCACAACACGGCGATCCTGCCCTCCGTGATGGCGAACCCCTGGACCCTGACGGTCCATCAGTCTGTCCTGTCCGCACCGGAGTTGGACTGGGAGTGCCAGGGCCACAAGGTGAACGAGGGCCCGTACGCCATCACGAGGGGCGGCCGGATCCACCTCACCTACTCCGCGAGCGTCACCGACCACCACTACCGCGTCGGCCTCCTCACCGCCGACGCGGAAGCGGACCTGCTCGACCCGGCCGTATGGACGAAGTCCCCGCACCCGGTCCTCGCCACCAGCGAGGCGGGCGGCGTCTACGGCCCCGCCACAACTCGTTCACGGTCGCCGAGGACGGCGAGACGGACGTGATCCTCTACCACGCCCGCTCCTACAAGGAGATCGACGGCGACCCCCTGAACGACCCCAACCGCCACACCCGCATGCAGCCGTTCGGCTGGAACCCGGACGGCACACCGGACTTCGGCGTCCCCAGCGCCGACACCGCTAAGGAGAGTGCGTGAGATGAGACGTGTGTACGCGATCCTGATCGCCCTCTGTACGGCCCTGGCCGGCGCCCTGGCCCTGGCCGGTCCCGCCCAGGCCGCACCCCAGACGCTCCCCAACGGCGTCCAGTTCACCGACACTTCGGGCAGCGTCGTGCACGCCCACGGCGGCGGTGTCATCAAAGTCGGCTCCTACTACTACTGGTTCGGCGAGGACCGCAACGCCGACAACACCTTCCGCTCGGTCGACGCCTACCGCTCGACCGACCTGAAGACGTGGGAGTTCCGTAACCGCGTTCTCACCCAGTCCAGCGCCTCGGAGCTGGGCACGGCGTACATCGAGCGCCCGAAGGTCATCTACAACGCGTCCACGGGCAAGTTCGTGATGTGGATGCACAAGGAGAACGGCGTCGACTACGGCGAGGCCCGCGCGGCGGTCGCCGTCTCCGACACGGTCGACGGCAACTACAGCTACCAGGGCAGCTTCCGGCCCCTCGGCCAGTACATGTCCCGTGACATCACGGCGTTCGTCGACACGGACGGCACCGGCTACATGGTGTCGGCGGCGAACGAGAACTACGACCTCCAGATCTACAAGCTGACGGCCGACTACACCGCGATCGACAGCCTCGTCGCCAACCCCTGGGCGGGCGGCCACCGCGAGGCCCCGGCCCTCTTCAAGCGGGGCGGCGTCTACTTCATGCTGACTTCGGGCGCCACCGGCTGGAGCCCCAACCAGCAGCAGTACGCCACTGCCACGAACCTCGCCGGTCCCTGGTCCGCGATGACGAACGTCGGCGACTCGACGGCGTACGGCTCGCAGACCGCGTACGTCCTGCCCATCCAGGGGACTTCGGGCACCTCGTACCTCTACATGGGCGACCGGTGGGGCAACTCCTTCGGCGCCACCGTCAACGACTCCCGGTACGTGTGGCTGCCGTTGAGCTTCCCCAGCAGCACCTCGCTGTCGATGTCGTGGTCCCCGGAGATCACCGTGGACACCGCCGCCGGAACCGTCTCCGGGGTCAGCGCCACCTACAACACCCTTGTCGCGCGGCACAGTTCGAAGTGCGCGGACGTCGCGAACCAGTCCCTCGCGACCGGCGCCGCGATCAGCCAGTACACCTGCAACAGCGGCGGCAACCAGAAGTGGTGGTTCAAGGACCTCGGCACCGGCTACTACCAACTCATCGGCCGCCAGAGCTCGCTGTGCCTCCAGGAGAACGCGAGCAGCGTCACCCAGGAGAACTGCGGCAGTGCGACGACCCAGCAGTGGAGCGTCACCGCTTCCGGCAGCTACTGGCTCGTGAAGTCCCGGGCGAGCGGCGAGTGCCTCGACGTGAACGGGGCGTCGACAGCCAACTCGGCGGCGATCATCACGTACACGTGCAACGGCGCCACCAACCAGCAGTGGACGCGGGGTAGTTGAGGTACCCCTTAAAGACGTACCTCTTGAAGACGTACCTCTTGAAGAACGGGGGGCCGGAGTCCGTGAAGACTCTGGCCCCCTCGCTCAGTCGGCTACGCCAGCAGGTCGATCGCGTCGATCGCCGTCCCCGCGCTCAGGAACCCGGTCGACCCCGACCCGCTCACCACGTTGATCTTCAGCGTGTTGTACTGGCTCGTGTCGGTGAGCCACGCGCTCGCCGGAACGCTGTACGTGAACGTGTAGTTGTTCCCCCGGTACGACCCGTTCGTCAGCGACCGCGTGCTCGGCTGCGTGGGCGGCGAGGGGATCGGCGACGTCCAGGAGTCGTTGACGACGACCTGCGGACGGCCGTTCGCGTACGCGGTGGTGACCCCGATCCGCAGCGTGTGCGCGGCGGCGGCCTGCGCGGCCGTCAGCTTGAAGTACACGATCAGACCGCTGTTGACGTCCTTCCAGAGGTAGCAGGGGAAGGCGGACGTCTCGCTGCCGCTGCCGATCACGACGTTCCCGGTCCACGCCGAGGCGCGTACGTCGGAGGGGTGCGCGTACGTCATCAGGTCGGCGTTCTTGAACCCGCCCGGCGTTCCGTTCCAGTCCCCGATCCGCCAGATCGTCCCCGCGTTGGAGGGGTCGTTGGAGGACGGGATCGCGATGGAGTTGAGGGTGGTCGTCCCACCGGCGGTGACGCTCACCGACGTGGTGTAGACGGCGAGTTCCCCCTTGAACACCGTCAACGTGTACGTCCCCGGCAGGACTTGGCCGATCGAGAAGAAGCCGTCCGAGGAGCGCGCCGAACCCCAGTACTGGGCCGCCGAGTTGGCGAGGCCCACCGTGTACGCGTACGCCGTGTTGCGCCCGGTGATACCGACGCCCGCGACCCGGCCCCGGCCGCCCGAGGCGACGTACCCGGAGATGCCGAGCGAGTCGGCCCAGGACGTCGTCAGCGTGCCCGCGTACAGCGAGGAGGAGGGGGCGCCGCCGTCCGTGAGGGCGATGACGTACGGGCCCTGGAGGCCGAAGCGCTCGTTCTCCGTCTGGTTCTGCGCGTAGTGCAGGATCTCGTACAGGCCGCCGCCGTCCGCGCTCTGGTGGCGCAGCAGCGAGCGGTAGAAGGGGCCGCCGGACGCCTTCTCGTGGTTGGAGCGGACGATCCACAGGCCGACGCCGTTCGCGCTCCAGCCGACGTAGTCGTAGTCGATGACCCGCAGCTTCGAGTAGTGCTTCGAGCGGGTCTGGCCGTCGGACTTCTGGAACACGTCCGACGCCTCGATGGTCGTCGGCGCGTAAGTGTAGGAATCCGGCTCGTCGTTGAGGAACAGGCCCGCCTTGACGCGCAGGATGAAGCGGGTCGACGCGACCGAGGTGTCCGCGCGGTTGGTCCACAGATAGACGTTGTTCTCGCCGCTGCGGGCCGCGTAGTAGTGGCGCAGCGTGCCGTAGGCCACCGAGACCAGGATCGTCGAACCGGACTGCGCGATCGTCACCGTCGAGGCGCCGAGCCCCGACTCGATGTGCGAGTTCTTGCCGCCGTAGCCCTGGTACTCGGTGCCCTTGTAGACCAGCGAGGACAGGTCGCCGTTGGACTTGCTGACCTTGAAGACGAGGCTGGCGCCGGTGTCCACGACGTAGTTGGAGCCGTCGTCGCTCCAACCGAAGCCCGCCGCCGAGGCGCCTGCGGCGAGAGGACCGGCGAGCGCGGCGGTTCCGGCGGCGGCTGCGGCGCCGACGACGAAGGCGCGGCGGCCAACTCCCGTCGCGGAGGCGGCTCTTGAGTTTTCGGACATGGTGTTTTCGGACATCTGAGGAGCCTCCTGTGGGGTGGGGGATCGGGCTGTGGGGGTGGGTGCGGGTGCCGGGTCCACGTCGGCTCGACCGGCCTCCGGCAGTCAGCAGAGTGACAGTTGAATCGATTTCGCGAAAGGGCTTTCGCTTGCGGGAGGTTGGCAATCATGTGAAATGAGTCCAGAGTCTAGAAAGCGCTTGCCGAAGCGGGTACGGTCCTGCCGCCAGGCCCTGTCGCACCCATGAGGAGCAGCGAGTGAGACGTTTCAACATCGCCGTGCTGGCGGCGCTGACCCTGAGTACCGCCCTGTCCGCGGCCCCCGCCCAGGCCCACCCCGGCGGCCCGCGCCTCGGCCTCGACAACTGCACCGCCACCGCATGCCACTTCGACGTCCCGCCGGGCACGTACGACGTGAAGGTGCTCCTCGGCGGCGACGCGGCGTCCGCCACGAGCATCACCGGCGAGACCCGCCGCTCCCTCCTCCCGGAGACGGCCGTGCCCGCCGGAGAGCGCACCGCCCGCAGCTTCACCGTCAACGTCCGTACGCCGGAAGGCGAACCGACCGGACCCGACGGCACCCCCGGCCTCGACCTCGCCCTCGGCGGCGCGGCCCCCGCCCTCGCCGGCATCCAGGTCACCCCCGCCAGGCATGCCCGCCAGATCTTCCTCGTCGGCGACTCCACGGTCTGCGACCAGCCCGGCGACCCGTACTCCGGCTGGGGCCAACAGCTGCCCCAGTACCTGCGCAAGGGCATCTCCGTCGCCAACTACGCGGATTCCGGCGAGAGTACGGTCACCTATCTGGCGAACCCTCAACTCTGGGCCACCGTCCAGCCGTTGATCCGCCCCGGCGACCTCGTCCTCGTCCAGCTCGCGCACAACGACAAGACGACCGACGAGGCGACGTACCGGGCGAACCTGGAGGCCCTCGTCGCCGGGATCCGGGAGAAGCAGGGGCGGCCCGTCCTCGTCACGCCCATCGTCCGGCGCTGGTTCAACTCCGACGGCACGCTCAACAACGGAACAGCCCTCCTCGTCAACGGACTCGGCGTCGACCATCCGGCGGTGATCCGCTCCGTCGCGGCGGCCGGGAACGTCCCGCTGATCGACCTCACCGCCAAGACCAAGGCGCTCGTCGAGTCGCTCGGGCCCGAGGGGTCCAAGGCGATCTACCTCTACAACGAGAAACGCGACAACACGCACACATCCGTGCATGGAGCGACGGTGTACGCGGAACTCGTACGTGACGAACTCGCCGCACAACACCTCGTACCGGAGGGCTTGGTGAGGGAAGGGTGACTGGGGCGGCGTTCCCCGGGGAATGAGCCCGTACGAGCCCCTGGGGCGTCCCGACCGGAACCGGGGCGCCCCAGGTTCATGAACGCACGGCCGAACAGGCGCCGTACGCCTGGAAGTTGCCGGAAGCCGGAAGAAAGACACCCGCACATGCACCTCCCCCCTCCCGACCCCGCCCTCAGCCCGGCAACCGGCTACACCCGCGCCCACTGGGAGCGGGCCGCCGACACCCTCCTCGCCGCGACCGAGCCGTACGCCACCCCCGACCGCGCCCTCTACCACTTCCCCGGCGACCGCCAGAGCTGGTCCGGCCGCCTCTCCGACGGCCTCGAAGGCTACGCCCGCACCCTCCTGCTGGCCGCGTTCCGCCGCGACGAGACGGCACTCGATCGCTACGCGGACGGTCTCGCGGCCGGTACGGCGGGCGCCTGGCCGAAGATCGAGCACCGCAGCCAGCCCCTGGTGGAGGCCGCGTCCATCGCCCTCGCCCTGCGCCTGACCCGCCCCCTCCTCTGGGACCGCCTCGACGACGCGGTCCAACAGCGCGCCGCCGCCTGGCTCACCGACGGCCTCACCGCCGAACCCTGGCCCTGCAACTGGGAGTTGTTCCCCGTCACCGTCGGCGGCTTCCTGGAGTCCATCGGCCACGAACCCGAAGCCTCCCGCCGCGCCGTCGACCACGGCCTCGAACGCATCGAGCAGTGGTACGTCGCCGACGGCTGGTACACCGACGGCGACGGCCGCAAGTTCGACTACTACAACGGCTGGGCGATGCACCTCTACCCGGTCCTGCACGCGTGGCTCGCGGACGACGAGAAGCTGCTGGACCTCTACGGAGGCCGCCTGGAACGCCATCTCGCCGACTACGCCCGCCTGTTCGGCGCCGACGGCGCGCCCCTGCACCAGGGCCGCTCCCTCACCTATCGCTTCGCGACGACGGCCCCGCTCTGGCTCGGCGCCCTCACCGGCCGCACCCCTCTGGAGCCCGGCGAGACCCGCCGCCTGGCCTCGGGCGCCCTGAAGTACTTCCTGGACCGCGACGCGGTCTCCCCGGAGGGCCTCCTCACCCTGGGCTGGCACGGCCCCAACTCGGATGTCCTGCAAGGCTATTCGGGCCCGGCATCGCCCTACTGGGCCAGCAAGGGCTTCCTCGGCCTCCTCCTGCCCCCGGAGCACGAGGTCTGGACGTCCACGGAATCCCCGTCCCCCTCGGAACGCGAGGACGCCCTCACCCCGCTGCCCGCCCCCAACTGGCTGCTCCAGTCGACCAGTTCGGACGGCATCGTCCGCCTCCACAACCACGGCAGCGAGGACACCCGCTACGACCCGTACTACACGCGCCTCGCCTACTCGACGATGACGACGCCCGCGCCCTCGTCTTTGTCCTCGCCCTCGCCCTCGCCCGACAACAGTGTCCTCATCGGCGACGACCCCACCCGCACGGACATCACCCCCCTCGGCGCGGGCCCCGACTGGATCGCGTCCCACCACGCGACGTCCACGGACGCCCGCGTCACGAGCATCACCCTCGCCCAAGGAGCCGTGGAGGTAAGGGCGTTCCTGGTGTCGGACGCCCCCGAGGGCACCCCCGTCCGCATCACGGGCTGGTCCGCGTCCGAGGGCACCCGAGCTGAACTCGTCCAGGTGAAGGGCGACCGCACCGGCCCGGGCCCGACCCTGTTCGTCGCCCTCGCGAGGCTCACCGGGGAGGCGGAGCCCGGGGAGTTGAGGGAGGCGGTCGACGTGGAGACCGTGGGAGAAGGGGAGTTGACGGTCCGGTGGGCCGGGGGCGGCTCGGTGAACGTGCGGATCGGCGTGGGCGAGGTGACCGTCAGCCACTGAGACCGTCCGGCTGCCAGAGGGTGATCGCTTCGCTACAGTGGTCGAAATCGCTGAGGGGGGCCGGAGGTTGGCGATGCGGGAGTCCCGGCGTTTCTTCATCGCCCTGGGCGTCGAGCGCTACCCGAACCTCCCCGAGCACGAGCAACTCGGGAGCGTACCCTCCGACATCCGCACGGTGCGCGAACTCCTCGCCGGATTCGGCTACCAGCACGTCCTGCCCGGACTCGGCGAGTACGAGAGCGCGGACCAGATCCGGCAGAAACTCCGCCACTGGTCCGCTGACGTCGCGCTCACCCCCGACGACGTCGTGGTCTTCTACTACGCCGGACACGGCCTCGTGCAGGACCGGGACCGGCACTACCTGCTGTGCTGGGACTCACGGGACGACGAGGACGCCGCGACGACCGCCCTCGCCACCGAGGACCTGGTCCGCATCCTGTGCCGGGGCGAACTGAGCCACCTCCTCCTCGTCCTCGACACCTGCGCGGGCGGTGCCGGCAGCGCCGACGCGACGGCCCTCGCCCTCCAGACGATCGCCTACCGGCGCGGCGGCTCCGGAACGGCTGGCGGACTCTGGTTCCTGGCCTCCGCCCGCCGCAAGGACCTCGCCGAGGAAGGCCGGTTCGCCACCGCGCTGCCCGCCGCCGTACGGGTCACCACCGAACGCACCGGCCAGCGTCAGCAGTTCCTCGACCTGACGGAACTGGTGAAGGCCGTCAACGAACGCTTCGAGGCCGACGGCACCGGCCAACGCGCCGAACTCGCCAGCGGGTTGGTCACCGGACTCGCGCCGTTCCTCCCCAACGCCGACTATCGCGAGGCGCTCCCGCCCATCGGCACCGACCTCGAACTCCAGCGCAGAGCCGCCACACTGGACCTCGTCGACCACTTCGGGCCCCGCTCGCGCGGAGTCGAGTTCGAGTCCGAGTACGGCCTGTACTTCAGCGGCAGGACCCGCGTCCTCACTGAACTGACCATGTGGCTCAGCGCACTTGAGGGCGACGGGCGGGGCCGCGTCGTCACCGGACCGCCGGGCTGCGGCAAGTCCGCCGTGCTCGGCCGGGTCGTCGCCCTCTCCGACCCGGGGTACCGGGCCCGGTTCGACCTCGACGCGCTCGACCCCGCCACCGTCGTACCCGAGAACTGCGTGACGGCCGCCGTGCACGCCCGGCACAAGCGGCTCGACGAGATCGTGGAACGCATCGCCGTCCACCTCGGCATCGACGCCGACGGCACGGCCGCGCTCCTCCAGGAGCTCACCCGGCGCGGGCGTGCCGGTTCCCCGACCGTCATCGTCGTGGACGCCGTGGACGAGGCCGGCTCCGACACCGCCGCCGACGCGGGCGGCCACGGCGAACCCCGGCGTATCACACGGGAGTTGCTCCGGCCGCTGTCGGAGATACCCGGCGTACGGCTCCTCGTGGGCACCCGCCCCGAACTCGTCGGCCCACTCGGCGCCACCTTCCACCCCATCGACCTCGACCGCCCCGGCTACCGGGCGGAGCGGACGGACGTCGCCGGGTACGTCACCAAGATGCTCCTCGCCGAAGAGGAACCGCAGGTCCCCAGCCCCTACCGGGACCGGCCCGCACTGGCCCGGGAGGTCGCGGTCGCGGTCGCCGCCAAGGCCGCCGGGGTGTTCCTCTACGCCCGGACCACGGCCCGCACCCTGCGCTCCGACCGCACCCCCATCGACGTCCACCGCCCCGGCTGGGCCGACGACCTGCCCAGCGAGATCGGCGAGGCGTTCGACGACTACCTCGGCCGCTTCGGCCCCGACGAACCCCGGGTCCGCCGCATGCTCCTCCCGCTCGCCTTCTCCGAAGGCACCGGCCTGCCCCGGGGCCGGATCTGGACGTCCCTCGCCACCGCCCTCTCCGGCAGAGAATGCACAGAAAGCGATATCACCTGGTTGCTGGACGTCGCCGGCGCGTACGTCGCCGAAGTCGTCGACGACGACCGGCGCTCGGTGTACCGGCTCTACCACAAGGCCCTCGCGGAACACCTGCGCCGGGCCGCCGGGCGGACCACCGCCGAGGTCCAGACCGCCGTCCACCGGGCCCTCGTCGACGTCCCCGCCCTCCCCGACGGCGGCCGGGACTGGTTCGCCGCGCCGCCCTACGTACGGCAGCACCTCGCCACCCACGCGGCGGCGGCCGGCCTCCTCTCCGACCTCATCGCCGACCCCGGGTTCCTGCTGGCCTGCGAACCCCTGGGCCTGCTGCGGGCGTTGGCGTCCGTCGACGGCGACGCACCGCGCCGGATCCGGACCGCGTACGAACAAGTCGCCCACCGCCTCACTCCTGACCGGCCGCTCGGCGACCGCGCCGCCGACCTCCAGCTCTCCGCGCGGCGCTGCGAGGCCGACGAACTCGCCGAGCGCATCGACCGGTTGGGGGTTTCGCTGCCGTGGACCGCGCGGTGGGCGTGGTGGTCGGCGAGCGGTACGCACCGGTTGTTGAGCGGGCACGCGGACCGGGTGGACTGTGTCGCCGTCGGTGACCTCGACGACCGGCCGATCGCCGTAACCGGCAGTCCGGACGCGACAGTTCGGGTGTGGGACCTCACGACACAGCGGCAGATCGGGGAGCCGTTGCGGGCGGGGGTGGCGGTGGGGGCGGTGGCGATCGGCGAACTCGGGGACTACACCGTTGCGTTGGTGGGGCGGGTGGATGGGGTGATCCAGGTGTGGGATCTGTCTGCGGGGCAGCCGTACGGGGGTTCGTTGATAGGGCACACCAACAGCGTTCAGGCGATCAGCATCGGGCTGGTCGGTGACCTGCCGGTGGCGCTCAGCGCTGGGAACGATGGGACGGCCAGGGTCTGGGACCTTGTCGAGCGGCGGCAGTTGGGGGAAGCGCTGCTGGGGCATCGCAGGACTGTGCGGGGGGTTGCGCTCGCGGACGTCGCGGGGAGGTTGGTGGCTGTCACGGGTGGGGACGATCGGGCTATTCGGGTGTGGGACCTGAGTGGGCTGGGGGAGGGGGAGAGCGCTCGCCCTCTAGGCAGCCCCTTGATCGGGCCGGCGGAGTCGGTCACCGCGCTGTGCGCCGGAGAGATCGATGGCCGGACGATCCTGCTGGTGGGGGACCGCAGCGGGATGCTCAGCATGTGGGATCTGGCCGAACGACGTCAGATCGGCCAACCTGTTGTGGCCCACCGCTATTACGAACGCAGTGGGGTCGAGTCCGCTGTGCTTGGACGATTCGACGGCCGTGTGGTCGCGCTCACCTGTGGGCGTAAAGAGACCAGGCTGTGGGAACTGCCGGGCCTGCGCCCGGTCGGCCCGCCGCTCCGCGGCCACGTGGACGACATCCGGGCCGCCGCACTGGCCTCTCAAGGCGAGACCTCGCTCGCGGTCACGGTCGGCCGCGACCGTACAGCCAGGATCTGGGACCTCTCCGCCGATCAGCCGGAGGAAGGGCACAGCGAACAGGTCCACAGCGTCGCCCTGTACCAGACGAGTGACATGCCAGCGGTGATCACCGGAGGCGGGGACGGTACTGCCAGGCTCTGGGATCTACGCAGGCACGTCCCGGCCGGACCACCCATGACAGGGCACTTCGGGAGGGTCCTGGCAGTGGCTCTCGGCAGCGTTGACGGACACCTTGTCGCGCTCACTGGGGGAGAGGACACGCAGGTCAGGATCTGGGATCCGCTGACAGGCGCTCCTGTGGGAGAGCCGTTGACCGGACACACCAACTCCGTGCGGAGCGTCGCTCTGGGGGTTCTGTGTGACACGCCGGTCGTCTTGAGCGGCAGCGAGGACGGCACGGTCCGTGTCTGGGACCACGCCTCCGGGCGTCTGCGGACACCCCCGCTGGCGGGACACATCGGCGGCGTGCAGTACATGGCCGTACGCGCGGTCGGCCAGGGTATGGAGATCGCCGTCGCGACCGCTCTCGGACACGCCTATCTCTGGCGGGTCGCCGAGTCTCGGGGGAGTTCGCTGGAGGCTCACTTCGACCTCAAGAAGCTCTCCCTGAGTACCAACGCGATCGGCGTGGCCTTTCTCGACAATCGTCCCGTCGTCCTGTCGACATACGAGGGGAACGGCGTCCACGTCCACGACATCGTGACACGGGAACCCGCGGGTCCCCCGCTCCTCGGACACACCGACTGGGCCTTGCGCGCCACTCTCGCCAAGGTCCAGAACCGCACTCTGGTGGCCTCCATCGGCACCGACGACAGCGTGCGGGTGTGGGACATGGACACCGGCGATCCGCTGGGGCCGCCGCTCGAAAGCTCGACCAGGGTGTCGGAGGCGTGGAAGTGTCCCGCACCGGTTCTCGGGGCGGTCAACGGCACACTGGTTGCCGTGAGCGCTGATAACCGGGAGGTGCGAGTCTGGAACCTGGCGACCATGCTCCCTTCTGGCGAGCCGCTGAGCGGCGCCGACCGAAGCCTCATCTCGGCGGACATCGTCCAGATCTCTGGTGGCCGTTCAGCTCTAGTGACCGGCAGCTACTTCAGCGGTGTACGGCTGCACTCCCTTGAGGACGGACGCCAGATCGCGCCGCACATCACCTCCACCAGCTCGGGGCTCTACGACGCGGCGAGCGCAAGGGCAGGGGGCAGGACGGTGGTGGTCACGAGCAGTTGGTCCGGTGCCGACGTCTGGACCTTGGAGCCACGCGAGCGGTTGAGCAGGCGCTTCGGCACCACGTGGAGAGCCTTGCTGCACACCATCAACGGCCTGACGTTCGTGGTCTCCGTTGCCGGCGATTTCACCTTGCATGCGTGGGAGTTGGACATCCAGGCGCCGTACAGCCCCCCGATGACCGGCCACACCGCCCGCGTCACCGCCCTGCGCGCCGCCGAACACCTCCTCGCCAGCGCCTCCCTCGACGGCACCGTCCGCCTCTGGGACCTCCGCACCGGCGAACCCGCCGCAGCCCCGATGACGGACCACGCCATGGGCGCACGAAGCCTCGACTTCCTACGAATCGGTACCACCGACCTCCTCGTCTCCGGCGCAGGCGACGGCACCCTCCGTTTCTGGCACCCCCTCACCGGCGAACCGGCAGGCCACCACCTCGCCCCCTTCCCGTCACCCGTCCGAGCCCTCGTCTGCGCCGAGGTCCACGGCACCCCCCTCCTCGTGGCCGGCGACGGCTTCGGACTCCTGCGGATCTGGAACACCCGCGACTCCGGCTGGACGACGGAACTGGACGTCGGCAGCGGTATCAACGACATCGCCGTTGCAGAAACCGGTTACCTCTGTCTTGCCACCGAGATGGGAGCCGTAGCACTGGGCCTCGCCTCGGCCGACCCCGGAGAGACCCCATGACCCGGGTCGTCCTCGTCCACGGCATAGCCCAGCAGCACAAGGGCCCCGAGAGCCTGCTCACCGACTGGTACCCGGCGCTCAGCGACGGCGTCACCCTGAACGGCGGCGAGCTGGACCGCAAAGACGTAGCAATGGCTTTCTACGGCGATCTGTTCCGCCTCCCGGGCCACCGGGGCGTGGGTGTCCCGGACTGGGACGCGTCGGACGTCGAGGAGGGTCTGGAGGAGGACCTCCTGCTCGCTTGGTGGGAGGCGGCGGCGAAGGCCGAACAACCCGTGCCGGGACCGGAGTTGGCGGCCAGAGCCCGCACGCCTCACCGCGTGCAGCGTGCGTTGGACGCCCTGAGCCACTCGGCGTTCTTCGCCGGACTCGCCGACCGGCTGCTGATCTCCGACGCCCGTCAGGTACGCCGCTACTTCACGGAGCCGGACGTCCGCACAGCGGTCCGCGCCCGTCTCCTTGACACGCTCACCGAGCGGACGGAGGTGGTGATCGCTCACTCCCTCGGCTCGGTCGTCGCGTACGAAACCCTGTGCGCGCACCCGGAGTTGCCGGACCTGACCCTGATCACCCTCGGCTCGCCCCTCGCCGTGCACGGCCTGGTCCTCGACCGCCTCGACCCGCCCCCGTACACGGACCGCGCCCGCTGGCCCGCCTGCGTCACCCGCTGGACCAACATCGCCGACCGGGGCGACGCCGTCGCCCTCAACAAGGAACTCGCCCCGGTCTTCGGCCCCCGTGTCACCGACCGCCTCGTGCACAACGGCGCGAAGGCGCACGACGTCCGGCCGTACCTCACGGCACGGGAGACCGGCGAGGCGGTGGCGACGGCGTTGCGGCGTTAGGGCTTCAGCCGCGCGCTGGGAAGAGGGCCGCCGTCGAAAAGGGGTTCGCGATCGGTGCCGCGTTGCACAAGGATCTCTGTCATGACCTCACTCATCAAGCACACCACGATCGACTCCCGCGATGCCTACGCCCTCGCCACGTTCTGGTCGAAGGTCCTCGGTCACCCCCTCCAGAAGGAAGACCGCCCCGGCGACCCCGAGGCCCTCATCGAAGGCGCCGGCCTCCTCTTCCTCGTCGTCCCCGAAGGCAAGTCCGTCAAGAACCGCGTCCACTTCGACCTCCAGCCGCAGGACCGGACCCGGGACGAGGAGGTGGAGCGGCTGCTCGGACTGGGGGCGACGCTGGCGGAGGACCACCGGAAGCCGGACGGGACCGGGTGGGCGATGCTCCGGGATCCGGAGGGCAACGAGTTCTGCGTGGAGCGGAGTGCCGCCGAACGCCAGGGCTGAGCCGAACGGGGCTGACGCGGAAACGCCGTAGAAGGCGGTTACTGCGCGCGTTTCCTCACCCCGGCGTCCTCATCCCTGCCTCCTCACCCCGAGGCCAGTTCACCAGCGCCGAGTGCAGCGCATCCACCGCCCGGTCCCACGACTCCCGTACGTCCCGCGACGCCCCGAACCCCCCGGCCGCCTCCAGCACGCAGTACCCGTGGAACGTGCTCCGCAGCAGCCGCACGGCGTCCGTGAGATCGGGCTCGTCGAGGCCGTACGCGCGCAGCATGCCGTACGTGATCTCGGTGGTGCGCCGCAGCGCGGGGGCCTGGGCCACGAGGTCCTGGTCGATACGGATCTGCGTCGCCGCGTACCGGCCGGGGTGGCGCAGGGCGTACTCCCGGTACGCGCCCGCGAACGCGACCAGCGCGTCCTTGCCGGCCCGCCCCGCGACCGCCGCCGAGATGAGGTCGATCATCTCGGCGCCGGCCAGGAACGCGAGGCGGGTCCGCAGCTCCTGGAGGTTCTTGACGTGGGAGTAGAGGCTCGCGTCCTTCACGCCGAACCGCCGGGCCAGCGCGGACAGGGTGACGTTCTCGAAGCCCACCTCGTCGGCGAGCTCGGCGGCGGCCCCGACGAGCCGGTCCACCGTGATTCCCGCGCGTGCCATGGGGTGCCTCCGTCCGTGTCCTAGGCGGGATCCTAGGACACTTAGGCAAGCCGCGCGGGACGGGTCACGGCAACGCCGGGTAAGCGGTTGCAGCAACGCTTCGGAAAACGGTTGCTGCAACACGGGCGTACGGCGCTGCTCAGCCGATCGGCGCGTACAGCACGCCCAGCTTGTCGACCTCGTCCCCGGAGCGCCCCGTGAACCCGACGATCTGCCAGCCGGCCGGCGCCGTGAACGTCCTCGCGTCCGACGTCGCCGTACCGGCGGACAGCGAACGCCCCTTGTCCGTACCGAAGGACGCCGAGAAGATCCGCGTACGGCCGTCCTTCTGACCTTGCGTCAGCTTGACGGAGGTCAGGTGCTCGCCGCTCGCGAGGGTGAGGGACGTGGCCGTGCCGCCGGTGCCGCCGTGCGTGAGGGCGGTGCCGTCGGAGAGGCTCAGGGAGACCGCGTCGAGGCGGGAGGCGCCGCGCAGGGTGAGCGTGCGGGGCGCGGGCGCCGACGGCAGGTCGTCCGCGTCGTTGAAGGCCGTGCCGTGCGGGCCACCGGCGAAGTCGCTCGCGCGCAAAGAGGAGTTGAGGGTGTAGGAGAAGTCGACCGCGTGCGGGAAGTGGTCGGAGAGGTTGCCGCCCGCCGAGTCCAGGAACTTCGCCCAGTCGTTGCTGTAACGGGTTGCTGAAAGGTCCACCAGCCGGCTGCCCCGGTACAGGACCTTGTCGACGACCTCGCAGGTGTTCGGCGGCGCGCTCGTCGGGCACACGATCGCGTCCGCGCCCTGGGTCGGCGCCGTCCCGCCCCTGACGAGCTGCACCCACGCGTCGGTGAGGCCGTTCGCCGAGGTCAGCGTCCGGATGTTGTCGCCGCTGCGGGTGTAGCGCGTGTTCGTGTCGCCCATCACGATCACCGCGTTGCCCGCCGAGTTCGCCTTGATGAAGTCGGAGAGCTGCGTGATGTTCGCGCGCCGCGCGGCGAGCGCGTCCTCGGAGTCGTCCGCGTTGGTGTGGACGTTGTACAGGTCCACGAAGGCGCCCTCCGCGAGGCGCACCCGGGCCAGCGAAAAGCCCTTCGGGGTCAGGCAGTTGGTGCCGGTGCACTGGTTCCACCGGACCCGCTCGAAGTCCTCGAAGGGGACGTCGGAGAGGGTGTTGAGGCCGTCCCCGAACGGTACGCCGCCGCTGGTCGGCGTGCGGTACGCGTGGTCGTCGTTCTGGTACAGCGCCGCGTGGTAGTTGAAGTCCTCCTGCACGTTCACGATGTCGTACGCGCCCAACCGGGGCGAGATCAAAGGCGTGTTGGTGGCCGGCTTGCTCGAACTCAGGGGCTCCGGCAGGCCCGCGACGTTGTACGTCAGGACGTTGAACGTTCCCGAGGGCGCGGCCTGCGCGGGTGCGGCCGAGGCGACGGTGAGCCCGGCGAAGCCGAGCACGGTCGCCGCGAGGGTGCCGATGATGCGTCTCATGGTGGGGGAGTCTCCGGTCGACGGAAAGAAGACGGAAAGGAAAAGGTAGTGAAGCGTAAAGAGACTTGAGCAATGCTCAGGTTGGAGGCGACCGGTGTGACGCACAAGAGTGACGGATGAAACGCCGGGAAACTGTGAGCAAGCGGTTACTGAAACTCGCCGCGTTTCCGCTCTTTACGCCGCTTGCGCCGCTCCCGGCGAGGCAGCCGGGGGAGGGGCAACTCCCCTACGCTGCCCCGCACATGACCGCCCTCGCCGTTGCACCACCACACGGCACGCCCCTCCTCCTCCCGCGCGTGCATCCCGAGTTGGTGCTCGTCACATACCGGCCACACCTCCCACAACCGCTCGACGACGGTCTCCTGGGCGGCATCGGCGACATCAACCACCCCCGCGCGAGGGGGCAGTTGATTCCCGTGCCAGGTCCCGTCCGGCAGCGCCACGTACACCGGCACCTCCATCTCCTCGTCCCAGGGCGGCATCACCCACAACCGCAAGGGCCCGTGCTCCGGCAGCAGGGCGTCGAGATCACGGTTGACGAGGGCGAGCGCGGCGTTCCACGAGGGGTACTCACCGGGCTGGGCGGGTCGTCCGGAAGGGAAGTCCATGCAGGTCATCGTGCACGCACCCCCTCCCGCCGCCGCAAGCCGAATTATCCGTCCAACTCTGAGAGTTGACTCTCACAGTTCTTGAGAGAGCACTCTCAGGTCATGGATTCGGGAAACCGCCTCGGCGACCTCCAGCTCACCGACCCCAAAGCGATGCGCGCGCTCGCACACCCCGTCCGGCTCGCTGTGCTGGAGCGGCTCCAGCGGTACGGCCCGGCCACCGCTTCGCAGCTCTCGCCGCACGTCGGCGCCACCCCCTCCGTCACGAGCTGGCATCTGCGGCATCTCGCGGGGTTCGGGCTGGTCCGGGACGCGGAAGGGGGTACGGACCGGAGGGAAAGGCTGTGGGAAGCGGTTGCTCGGGGTTTTCGGTTCACGGTTCCGCCGGACGGTGAAGGGCGCTCGGCCGCGCAGCTTCTCGCCGGTGAGGTGTTCACCCGTACCGCCGAACTTCCCTTGCGCTGGCTGGCGGAGACGGCCCCCGAGCTGGAGCCGGAGTGGGTCGAGCTGGCGGGCGGCCTCAACACGAGGATCGCGGTCACCGTCGCCGAACTCGCCGCCCTCCACGACGCGATCGAGGCCCTGGTCGCCCCCTACGTACACCGCCCCGTCACGGAACGCCCCCAAGACGCCCGCCACGTCAGCCTGTTGACCAACGCCCTCCCGGAACTCCCGGAACTTCCCGAAGCCGACCCCACCGCCGCCCGATGACCACCCTCCTGCGCACCACCCCCGACTTCCGCCGCCTCTGGACCTCCCAGACCACCTCCCAACTCGGCGACAGAGTAACCGAGTTGTCCCTCCCCCTGACGGCCGCGACCACCCTCGAAGCCACCACGTCCGAAGTGGCCCTCCTCACCGCCCTCACCTCGGCCCCCAACCTTTTCGCCCTGTTGCTCGGCGTCTGGGTGGACCGAAGACCCAAGCGACGCCTGATGATCGCGACGGACCTGATCAACGCGGCGACCCTCCTGACCCTCCCGATCGCCTACGCACTGGGCGCCTTGACGATGGCTCAGCTCTACGCGCTGGCCGTCATCACCGGCACATCGTCCGTCGCCGGCGGCACCGCGACCTCCGCCGTGTTCGCCCGCCTGGTCCCGGCGAAGGCGTACGTGGAGGCCAACAGCCTGCTGAGCGCGGGACGTTCGGCGTCGTACGTGGCCGGCCCGGCGGCGGGCGGGGGACTCGTCCAGGCGCTCACCGCCCCGGTCGCCGTCCTCGTGGACGCACTGTCGTTCCTCGTGTCCGCGTCCCTGGTCGCGCGGATCAGGATGGAGGAACCGCCACCGGCGAAGGGTGACCGGCAACTCCGCGACGGCGTGCGATTCGTGTTCAGGGAACCGGTGTTGAGGTACGGCCTGGCCTGCACGACGACCGTCAACTTCTTCACCTACCTCACCGGCACCGGCATGATCGTCCTCTACGCGGACCGGGAACTCGACCTCGCCCCGGGGATCATCGGAACGGCGTTCGGCGTCGGAGCGCTCGGCGGACTCGCGGGCGCGTTCACGGCCCCGGTGTTTGCCCGAAAGTTCGGCGCGGGCAAGGGAGTTGTGACCGGCTCCCTCCTCTTCCCGCTCCCGCTCGCCCTGGGAGCCGCAGCCGACGGCCCGCCCTGGGCGAGAGCGGCCATCCTCTCCGCCTCCCTCTTCCTCTCCTTCTTCGGCGTCATGCTCTTCGACGTGAACCTCAACTCCCTCCAGGCGGCGGCCGTTCCGGACGGCATGCGCGCGCGAGCTCCGGTGCCTACAGCACTGTCAACTACGGAGTCCGCCCCCTGGGCGCACTGGCGGGCGGCGCGCTCGCGAGTGCGGTCGGTCTGCGAACCACGCTGATCGTGGCGGGAGTTGGAGGGGCGCTCTCGGTGCTGTGGCTGCTGCCGTCACCGATACCGAGGACCTGGGAACCTCAAGCGGCCCCCGCGACGCCAGCCCTCGATGAAGGCCCGGGCAACGCCATGGATCACAACACGCGCTCCGCACCGTAGGGTCGACCCGATGGACGGAACGCACCCCACCCCGGACCCCGCTCAACCCCTCTGGAAACAGCGTGACTTCGCCGCCTTCTGGCTCGCCCAGACCCTCTCCGTCCTCGGTGACTCCTTCGCCCTGATCGCCCTCCCTCTCCTCGTCCTCGAAGCCACCGGCTCCATCGCGAGCATGGGCCTGCTCACGGCGGCGGGCGGCGCCGCGCTCGTCCTCTCGGCGGTCTTCGCGGGCGCGATCGTCGACCGGGCCGACCGCCGCAAGCTCCTCATCGCCTGCGACCTCGCCCGGATGACCCTGTACGGCGTGATCCCCCTGGTGTGGCTGGCGGGCCCCCAAGTCTGGCTCCTGTACGCGGTGTTGCCGGTCTGCGAGGCCATCGGCATGTTCTTCGCGGTCGGGTACGTCACCGTCGTCCGTGGCCTCGTCGGCACGGCCCGCCTCACGGAGGCCAACGGCCGCCTCAACGCGACGGCCGCTGCGGCCGGGGTGCTCGGCCCGCTCGGCGCGGGCGCGGTCGCCGCGTGGACGGGGCCGGCGGCGGCGGTCGGCGTGGACGCGGCCAGCTTCGGCGTCTCCGCCGCGTGCCTCCTGGCCGTACGGATCGGGAAGCCGCCCCGAGAGGACGTACAACACCCCGGAATCTGGCGGGACTTGAAGACCGGCGTCGCCTTCCTCTACGGCCACCCGGTGCTGCGCTCGATCACCGTCCTGCTGTTCCTGTTCAGCTTCCTCACCCTCGGGCTCGTCGACCTGCTGATCTACCACCTCAAGCACGATCTGGGGCAGGACGACGGGACGGTCGGCACCGTGATGGGGGTCGGCGCGCTCGGGACGGTGACCGGGTCGCTCCTCGTCGCCCGCCTGCGCCGCCGCCTCGGCTTCGGGCCCGTGTGGACGGCGTCGGTCGCGGTGTCCGGCCTCGCGGTCGTCGGGCTCGGCCGCGCCGACTCGGTGCCCCAAGTCGCCGTCCTGGCCGCCGCGTTCCTCGCGTCGGTCGCCGTCGGCGGCACCTGCTCGATGTCCCTGCGCCAGGAGGTGACCCCCGAACACCTCCTGGGCAGAGTGACGTCGGCGTTCTGGACGCTCCAGTACTCGGCGGCCCCGATCGGCGCGGCCGTCCTCACGTGGACGGCGGAACACCACGGGACGACACGGGCGGCGGCGGTGGCGGGCGGATGCTGCCTGCTGATCGCCGGGGCGGCGCTGTTCACGCCGATACGACGAGCAGGCCGCGACAACGCGCAGACGCCCCCCGGCCGGCCAACTCCGGCAGCGCCCGGACCGTCTGATGCCGCTGCCCCTCGACCGGTTGACGCCGCCGTGCCCCGGCAGGCTGATGCCACTGCTCCTCGACCGGTTGACGCCGCCGCACCCCGGCAGGCCGATGCCACCGCCCCCGACCGATCGACGTCGGCGCCCCCCCGCCGAACGACGCCAATGCCCTCCAACCAGGTGACCCCAACTCCACCACCGCCGGACACCCCTGACACCGCCACCAACTCCCCCTGACCTCACCCCCCTTCCGCCCCACCCCGCCGCCCCGGCAACCACAGCGCCGGCACCACCGCCAGCGCAGCCACCCCGACCCCCACCTGAACTCCCGTACTCGCCATGCCTATGGAAGCCAGCACCGCCCCGCACGCGATCATCACCCGAGGCGACACCCTGTCCACCCGGCGCGCGGCGATCTGCATGGTCCCCCCCGATGGCCAGCCCGACAGGCACCCCCAGCAGCCCGGTCCCGGTGGCACCCCAACCCCGCACCTGCTGCCAGTACATAGGCCCGAGCAACGCCGACCCGAAGTACCCGCAGGCGAAGAGAGCGAGCGTCCCGATCCCGAGTGCGAACGTACGGTTCCCCAACAGCCGCAGATCCAGCAGGGGGTGACGAACCGTCAGGGTATGTCGTACGAAGGCCGCGACGAGTACGGCGCCGACGATATGCCGGTGGTCATGATCCCCCACCCCCACCACGACAGTTGCCCCAACATCAACCTCCACGACGAGGAGTGGCGGCGTTCCTCAGGGCCTACAGAGCCGCATGACAGGCGAGGGGCCGTCGCGGAGAACGCACCCGCAACGGCCCCCCACCCACCACGGATCAGGCATTCACCCCGCTGTAGTGCCGGAGACTCCACCGCCACAGAACCCGCGTCCCCAGATACGCGAGCAACCCCAGCAACGGCGAAGCGGCGGCCACCCAGTACGGCACGCTCGTCCCATGCCCGTGCCCCGTCAGAACGGCCGCCGGGAAGTACGCCACGAACGCGAGCGGCAGCCCGTAAGTGAGCAGCCCCCCAACCGCCTTGGGCAACACGTTCAGCGGATAACTCCCGAACGTCCCCAGCAACTCCTCCAGCCACCGCCCCCAGTAATCGGCGGCGGGAAACCGCAAGGACGCACAGGCGACCAGCGTGAACAGCGATGCCTCCAGCAGCATCCCGCCGAGCACGGCCGCCACCAGGTATCCGACGCGCGCCAGATCCCAGTCCAGTTGGCTCCGGCTCAACGCCCCCACCATCAGCCCGACCGCGACCGTCAGATCCCCGATCGCGTTGGTGGGAAAGTACTCCAACTGCACCTGCCGGTACACAGGAAGCGGACGCAGCAGATAAGCGTCGATCTTCCCTTCCTGGATGAACCGCCCGAGCCCGTGAACCCGCCCGAGGAACAGCACGAACAACCCGTGCGCCAGCATCCGGATCGCCGGGATCATCAGCACGTCCTGGCTGTCCCACCCGCCCATCCCGCTGAACCGCGTGAGCAGCACGGTCGCGAACACGATGACCGACACCTGCCACACCGCGCCGATCGCGATCATCAGCAGGAACTCGGCGCGATACTCCAGCTGCGCACGGAAGTTGAGCCGCGTGATCCGCCACATGATCCGCGTGGCCTTCAGTACGGAACCCATCCGGATCAGCCTCCTTGCGCGACGACCCGGCGGGCGGCACGCGACCACAGGAACCGGGTGAACAGGGCCAGCACGACCACCCACCCCGCCTGGACGGCGAGTTGGAAGCCGGCGTCGGACAGCGGGATGCGCCCGATGTAGAGGGAGAGCGGCACACTCAGCGTCGCCTGGAACGGCAGATAGGAGCTGAGCGTGACGAACCAGTCGGGGAAGAACCACAGCGGCGCGTACACCCCGGACAGCAGGTTCTGCGCGAACACGAGGATCATCAGAGCGGCCCCGTTGCGCAGCGCCCAGAAGCACCACTGGTCGATGACCAGCATGATGTAGTACAGCACCCACTGCCCGAGCAGCAGACTGAGCGCGAACACCCCGGCAACGGCAGCCGACTTGGGCGGATCGACGACACCCGCCGCGAGACAGACCGCGTACCCGAACAACGCCCAGGCGAACCCGTACAGTTGCTCGCCCAGCGCCCGCAGCGCGTAGTACCGGCGCGGCGGCATCGGCCGCATCCACCAGTACACGATCGTCCCGAAGTGCACGTGCTGCTGGACGGTGTCCCGCCCCGAATGCTGGTCCAGCTCCCGGATCCGGGAGCTGAGTACGGCCAGCACGGCGTACGTCACCGCCTGCCCCCGGTCGAGCCCGGCGGTCGTCCCGGTCCGCGCGTACAGCCCGTGCCACAACGAGGCGACCAGCACGATCTGTACGGCGAGCCGCAGCAGCGCCCCCGTCATCCGGGGCGGCGTGTACAGCTCGCCGAGCGGCGTGACCCGCGCGGCCCGCCAGGCGAACGGCACGCCGCTCATCGGCCGCCCTCCGTATGGACGTACGCGGCGCGCATGACGTCTTCGAGGTCGGCCTCGTCGAGCGCGACGTCCGTCACCTCGTACCGCTCGATGACCGCCTTGAGGGCCTGGTGGACGGTCGGCGCGTCCGGGCCGTCGGGGCCGAACACGACCTGCGGACCCTCCCGCCCCACGACGGCTATCCCGCGCAGCGGTGTGACCTCGGTGTGCGGGTCGGCGAGCGTGGCCCGCACCTGCCAGGTCGAGCCGAACTTGCGCCGGATGTCCTCCAGCGGCCCGTCCAGCACCAGACGGCCGTGGTTGATCAACACCACGCGCTCCGCGAGGCGTTCGACCTCCGTCATATCGTGGGTCGTCAACAGGACGGTACGGCCCCGCTGTTCGACCTGGTGGCGCAGGAACTCCCGTACCTGTTCCTTGACGACGACGTCCATGCCGATCGTCGGCTCGTCGAGGAACACCACGGCCGGGTCGTGCAGCAGCGCCGCCGCGAGGTCGCAGCGCACCCGCTGGCCGAGGGAGAGATGGCGCACTCGTGTGCTCCAGAACGACGACAGGTCGAGCAGTTCGTCGAACTCCTTGAGCCGGGCCGCGTGTTCGGCCTTGGGCACCTCGTAGATGTCCCGCAGGATCGTGAACGACTCGCGCACCGGCAGGTCCCACCAGAGCTGGGTGCGCTGCCCGAACACCGCGCCGATGTTACGGGCGTTGCGCTCGCGCTCCCGGTACGGGACGACACCCGCGACCTTCGCCTCGCCCGAGGTCGGGGTGAGGATGCCGGTGAGCATCTTGATGGTCGTGGACTTGCCCGCGCCGTTCGGGCCCAGCAGGGCGAGGAGTTCACCCTCGGCGACGTCGAAGCTGATGTCGGACACGGCGTGCTTGACGACCCGCTCGGGGTCGACCAGCGAGCGCAGGGCGCCCACGAAACCGGGTCGGCGGACGGTGGTGTGGAAGGCGCGGGACAGCCCGCGCACTTCGATGCTGCCGCTCACTCGATGAGCCTCCATACACGACAGGGACGGATACGAGGGGAAAGCGCGGGGGGTGGCACAGCCGAGGCCGGCCCGGAGGATGCCGGACCGGCCTCGGTTGGGTTCGGAAAACCGCAGAAAAGTTACAGAAAGCCGCGGAAGACCCTAGAAACTCTCGGTGAACACGAACGAGAACTCGGCGGGCGCGGCCTCCAGTACGTACGACGGAAGCGGACCGGGACCGCACGCCTGCGTCCCCACCCCGTGCACCGCGTGGTCCAGGTGGACCCACACGGTCTCGCCCGGCACCAGGTCGGTACGGTGGCGCGCGGCGTCCAGCTCCTCGGTGGTCCAACGGCGTGCCGTGAACCAGAACTCCGGGTCCCCTTCGACCTGGAGCCCGCCCAGCGTAGCCCTGCGCACATCGGCCCGCGAGCCGTTTTCCTGCGGGTACACGTACGGCGTCTGGAGCGCGTCCACCGTCGACTCGTACCGCCCGACCGCCGACGCCTCCCGGCTGTCCGGGTACGCCTCCAGCGGCCCGCCGCCGAACCAGCTCACCGCGTCCGTCGTACCGGGCAGCCCGAACCGGACCCCGAGGCGCGGCAGCGGAATCGTCCAGCGGCCCTCGGGGGTCACGGACACCGTGAGCTTCAGGCGCGAGCCGTCGGACGTCCAGCGGTAAACGGTTGCGATACCGATGTCGGCGGCGGCCGGCGCGACCCGGGTCCGCACGGTCAGCGCGTCCCCCTCGACCTCCACCGCGTCGATACGGTGCCGCATCCGGTGCAGACCGGCCTTGCGCCACAGCTCGCTGTAGTTGGTCCCGGAGAACCACTCGGTCCCGTTGTCGTTGTCGGTCGTCGCCCGCCACACGTCGAGCCGCAGCCCGCCCGTCACCGGCACCGCCCCGATCGACGTCAGCTCACCGGTACGGGAGTCGAAGACGCCCGGACCGAGCGTGATCCCGCCCTCGCCGACGACCGGCGCGACCGGCGCACCCAGACCCGGCAACGCCCGCGCCGCGACCGGCACTTGACCCCACGCGACGACGTGACCCCGCGCACCCCACAGCGTGTCGGCGGCCAGCACGGCCCGCACCGTCCACGCCGTCTCCGCGCCCTCGGGCGCCTGGACCGGCACCGGCGGCAGCTTCACGTCCGCCGACGCACCGGCCGTGAGCGCGGGCACCTCCAGCGCACCCGACGCGACCTCCTCGCCGTCCACCTGGAACGCCCAGGTGAACTCCAGCGCCGAAAGGTCCGCGAAATCCTGCTTGTTGGCGATCCGGACACCCTCGCCACCGTACGGAACGACCGAGACCGGCTCGATGACCTTCTTGAACTCAAGGAGCCCGGGGGAGGGGGTGCGGTCGGGGAAGACCAGCCCGTCGCAGACGAAGTTCCCGTCGTGCAGCTCCTCGCCGAAGTCACCGCCGTACGCGTACCCGAACTCCTCGTGCACGATGCCGTGGTCGATCCACTCCCAGACGAACCCCCCTTGCAGGCGGTCGTACTTCTCGAACAGCCGCTGGTAGTCGACGAGTCCACCCGGGCCGTTGCCCATCGCGTGCGCGTACTCGCACTGGATGAAGGGGAGTTGACGCCGTTTGCCGGCGCCCCCGTCGAGGTTCTTGCCGATCTCCTCGGTCTCGCCGTGGAAGGCGTACATCCGCGAGTAGACGTCGGTGTCGCGCGAGGACCAGTCGCCCTCGTAGTGCACGAGCCGCGAGGAGTCCCGGCCGTGGATCCACTCGGCCATCGCGGTCAGCCCGCGCCCGGTGCCGGCCTCGTTGCCCAGCGACCAGAACACGATGGAGGGGTGGTTCTTGTCGCGCTCGACCATGCGCTCGGCGCGGTCGAGGAGCGCCGGGGTCCAGCGGTCGTCGTCGACCGGGTTGTCCCGCCACTTCTGCTCGACGAAGCCGTGCGTCTCCAGGTCGCACTCGTCGATCACCCAGAGGCCGTACTCGTCGCACAGGTCCAGGAACGCCGGGTGCGGCGGGTAGTGGGACGTACGCACGGAGTTGATGTTGTGCCGCTTCATCAGCAGCACGTCCTCGCGCATCGTCTCCAGGTCGAGCGAGCGGCCCGTCTCGGGGTGCCACTCGTGGCGGTTGACGCCCTTGAAGAGGATCGGCGTCCCGTTGACCTTGATCAGGCCGTCCTCCAGGACGACGGTCCTGAACCCGATCCGCAGCGGGACGCGCTCGCCGGAGGTGGCGAGGACGGCGTCGTACAGACGGGGCGTCTCGGCGGTCCACGGGTCGACGGCGAGCGTCACCGAGGCGCCGGTCTCGATGTCGAGATCCAGCTCCGGGACGGTCACGCGGCCGGGTACGTCGGAGTCGACGCGCAGGGTGCCGGTGCCGGTGACATGGTCGTAGGAAGCGGTTACGGAAAAGTCCTGGACCGCGCCCTCGGGGCGGTGGAGAAGGGTGACGTCACGGAAGATCCCGGGGAGCCACCACTGGTCCTGGTCCTCCAGGTAGGAGCCCGCCGACCACTGGTGGACGCGGACCGCGACAACGTTGCCTTCGGGCCGCAGCAGCCCGCCCACCGCGAACTCGTGGGCCAGGCGCGAGCCCTTGAACTCGCCGAGTTCCGTGCCGTTCAGCCAGACCCGGGCGCAGGACTCCACGCCGTCGAAACGCAGCACCGCGTCCCCGCCCGCCGGCCAGTCGCCGGGGAGGTCGAAGACGCGCAGGTGGTCACCGGTCGGGTTCTCGGTCGGGACGTGCGGCGGGTCCACCGGAAACGGATAGAGAACGTTTGTGTAAATGGGGGCGCCGTGGCCCTGGAGCACCCAGTGCCCCGGGACCGAGACCTCCGCCCACCCCCCGGCGTCGTATCCGGGCGCCGCGAACGCGTCGTCCTCGGCGCCGGCCGTCTTGGACAGCCGGAACCGCCAGCGGCCGTTCAGCGACAGCGTGGCCGCGTCCGAGGCCGCGTACCAGGCGCGGGGCGGAAGCGCCCCGCTGCCCGGTGAGACGTCCTCGACGTAGGCGACATCCGTGGAGGTGGTGCGGAAAGACATCGGTCTCCAGCTCTTCGGCGATGGGTCAGCCCTTGATGCCCGTCTGTGCGATCCCCTGCACCAGCCAGCGCTGGAGGAAGAGGAAGACGAACACCAGCGGCAGGATCGACACGGCGGTGGCCATGAAGATCAGGTGGTAGTTCACGGTCTGGTTGGTCATGTACGAGGACAGCGCGACCTGCACCGTCCACGAACTGGGATCCTGCCCGATGACCAGCGGCCAGAGGAAGGAGTTCCAGCCGTTGATGAACGTGATGGTCGCCATGGCAGCGAAGAAGTTCAGCGAGTTCGGCACCACGACACGCCAGTACGCGCCCCAGTAGCCGAGCCCGTCCACCCGCGCCGCCTCCTCCAGCTCCTTGGGGAACCCCAGGAAGTACTGCCGGAACAGGAAACACGTGAAACCGCTGAACAGCCCCGGGACGATGAGACCTCGGTAGGAGTCCACCCAGCCGAGGGACGACACCAGGACGAAACTGGGCACGAAGGTGACGGCCGTCGGAACCATCAGCGTCGCGAGGACGACGTAGAAGACCTTGTTCGCGTGCTTGTACGGGATGCGCGCCAGGCCGTATCCGGCCAGCGAGCACACCAGCAGGATGCCGGACGTCGACAGGACCGCGACGACCGTCGAGTTCCACAGCGAGCGCGCGAAATCGACCGTCGGGTCGTCGAACAGCTCGCTGATGTTGCTCCACTGGATGCTGGTCGGGAACCACTTCCAGTTCTCGCCGGTGATCTCCTGGTCCGTCATCAGCGCGTTGCGGACGATCAGGTAGAAGGGGATCAGAAAGAGAAACGCCGCGATACCGGTTGCTATGTACAGTCCGGTGTTGCCGAGGACAGAGCCACGCTTACGACTGCTCACTTCGACTCATCCCCCCTTCCGAAGCCCATGATCTTGCCCTGTGCCAGCGTGACCACGCAGATCAGCACGGTCAGCACGACCGCGCCCGCGCTGCCGACGCCGTAGTTCTGGTTCTCACCCAGCGCCATCTTGTACAGCTCGACCAGCGGCGGCTGGCCCCACGTGGCCTTGGACAGCAGGTTGAAGAACTCGTCGAACGCCTGGTACGCCGCGATCAGCAGCAGCAGGATCACCGCGGTCGAGGTGGCCCTCAGCTGCGGCAACGTGATGTACCGGAACGTCTGCCACCCCGGCTTCGCGCCGTCGATGGCCGCGGCCTCGTACAGCTCCTGGGGGATGTTCTGGAGCGCCGCGATGAACAGGATCATGTAGAAACCCGACTGGAGCCACAGCCGTACGGTGACGATGACCAGCCAGTACCACGGCGGGTCGGGGCTGGCGAGCCAGGCGATGTTGTCGATCCCGAACCAGCCGATGACCGTGTTGGCGAGGCCGAAGCGTACGCCGTTGAAGAGGGACATCTTCCAGATCAGCGAGGCGGCGACGTAGCTGACGGCGGTCGGCAGGAAGAACGCCGACCGGAAGAACGCCCGCGCGATCCTGATCCGGTTCACCATCAGGGCGAGTCCCAGCGAGACCGCCCAGGTGAGCGGCACGATGAACGCGGCGAAGACGGTGAACGTGACCAGCGAGTTGCGGAAGTCGACGTCCGTGAGGATCTGCTTGTAGTTGTCGAGGCCGACGAACTCGCTCGGCGTGACGGTGAAGCGTGCCTCGAAGAAGCTGAGCCAGATGCTCCAGCCGATCGGCACGAAGACGAAGATCACCAGGCCGATCAGGAACGGACCGGTGAAGAGCCAGAAGTTCGCGGTGGGGGAGGCGGCGAACCCCCGCCTCGGCCGCCGGCCCGAGGGGGCCGGGACCGGGGCGGAGGAATCAGCCTTCCGCGTGGTGGTGGTCGACATGTCGTGTTCTCTCCGCGGCCTATCCGAAAAGCTTCTTGAGCTCGGCGTCGACCTTCTTCTCGGCCGCGGCGAGCTGGGCCTTCGGGTCGTCGCCCTTACGGATGGCGTTGGCGGTCACGTCGTTGATCGCGGAGATCATCGCCTGCGTCCAGCCGATGTTGTCGAAGTGCCCGAACTCGTTGAAGAGTTTGACGCCCTCGGCCGGCAGACCGGACTTGAGCTTGGTCGCGCTCTGCGCGAGCGAGGTGCGCGGCGGGATGTGGAAGCCGTAGGAGGTCGCGAAGTCCTCCTGGTACTGCTTCTGCTCGATCCACAGCCACTTCACGTACTCCTTGGCCGCCTCGACGTTCTTGCCCTTGGCGTTGACGAACATCGACCAGCCGCCGTTGACGACCGACTGCTTGCCGGCCGCGCCGACCTTCGGGAACGGGAAGATGCCGATGTCGTCGCCGAGCGCCTTCTGCATGACCGGCATCGCCCACATGCCGCACCACTGCATCGCCGTCAGGCCCTGCGTGAACGCCGACGGGTCCCACCAGTCGGTCGGGGCGCCCAGCAGCAGGTCGCCGCTCGTGAACAGGCCACGCATCTGCTTGAAGCCCGCCGCGACCGCGTCCGTGTTGAACGCGGGCTTGTTGTCCGCGGTCAGGGTGTCGGCGCCCGCCGACCAGATCAGCGGGGACTGGATCGGGGTGAGGTCGTTGCCCAGGTAGGCGCCCTTGACCTTGCTCGTGGTCAGCGCCTTCGCTGCCTCTATCAGCTCGTCGAGCGTCGTCGGGACCTGGATCTTCGCCTTCTCGAACAGCGACGGCCGGTAGAAGAAGAACTGCGGGTCGTCGATCATGCGGACGCCGTAGATCTTGCCGTCGACCGTGTGCGAGGTGATGTCGGCCTGGTTGAAGTCGCTCTTGACCGGCGCCATGATGTCGGTCAGGTCGGCCACCTGACCGCTCTTGACGAGCTGGATCTGCGGGTGGAACTCGAACACGTCGGGCGCGTTGTCGGTGAGCAGCGCGGCGAACAGCTTCTGCTCGAAGTTGGAGCCGGTGATCCACTGCGTGGAGACGTTCGCGCCCTTGTACGCCTTCGCGTACTTCTTCACGGCCGCCTCGACGCCGTCCTCGCCGTACGCGTGGAAGTACTGCACGAGGTTCTTGCCCGAACCGGAACCGCCGCCGCGGCCCGTGTTGCCGCCGCACGCCGCCAGTCCGCCGGCGGCGGCCAGGCCCATCGTGGCCCGCAGGACGGATCGACGATTCCAGTTGCTCATGCTCGATGCCGACATGCTTGACGTCCTTGTCTTGAGTGCGGCTGCTGCACAACAGCTCCGGCACGGTGGCTCGAAAGCGTTGCGGAGCGGGACGTTAACCTTCGGCTAAGGCTTCGGCAAGGGGTTGAACAAAGCCTGTTCGAAGCGTTGTGACTGTTCGGCCACGCGAACAAGACGGCGGTGCAGGGGGGTTGGGCCTCCCCCGTCACGCAGGCGGTGCGGTACGGCTCCTCGCTGTGGCCGTGCGCTTGCTGGACTGCAACGCCCCCTCCAGGGCGAGCGTCGCCGCGCCGAGGCAGACCGAGTCGGTGAGGATCGGGGACAGGACGATCTCGGTGGCGGCCATCGGCCGCTTCAGCGCGTGCCGGGCGACGGCCTCGCGGACCTCGTGCACCAGGGGTTCGCCGAGCCGCAGGGCGACCCAGCTGCCGAGTACGACGACCTCGGGGTTGAGGACGTTCACCAGGTCCGCGATGGCCGCGCCGAGATAGCGGGCCAGATCCTGGACCACCTTGACGGCGATCGGGTCCTGCCCGGCGAGCCCGGCGGCGAGCGCGTCCAGCGTGGCCGACTGGTCATCGGGGTGCAGCAGCGGGCTGCGCGGGCTCAACTCCCTGATGTTCTGCATGATTCCGGGCGCGCCGACGTACGTCTCGACGCAGCCGTGGTTGCCGCAGTGGCAGAGCCGGCCGTCCAGCACCAGCGTCGAGTGCCCCCACTCCCCGGCGCTGGAGCTGACGCCCCGGTGCACCGCCCCGCCCAGGATCAGCCCGGCGCCGACGCCCGTCCCGAGGATCACCACGACCGCGTCGCCGTGCCCGCGCGCCGCCCCGAACCACAGCTCGGCGACCGCGCAGGCGCGCAGCGGGTTGTCCAGGTACAGGGGATACGCGATGTGTTCGGAGAGCAGGTCGAGCAACGGCACGTCGTGCCAGTCCCAGTTGGGCGCGTACTCGGAGACGCCGGTCGCCCGGTCCACCTGGCCCGGCATGCTCACCCCGACGCCGAGCACCCGCGCCGCGTCCACCCCGGCCTGGGCGACGACCGAGCCGGTGGCCGCGGCGATGTGCGCGACGACCTGCTCGGGGCGGCTTCGCCCCGGCCGCATCCGCTCCTGCGCCCGCGCGAGGACGTTCAGGCCGAGGTCGTACAGCTCGACATGGACGTACGTCTCCGCGATGTCCACGCCGATCAGCGCGCCGCCCCGGGCGTTCACGGCGACCAGGCCGCGCGGCCGGCCGCCCGCCGAGTCCTCGAAACCGACCTCCGTGATCATCCCGAGGTCGAGCAGCTCCCCGACGAGGGTCGCGACCGTGGCGAGGCTCAGGCCGGTCTCGGCGGCGAGCTCCTGCCGGGAGGTGGGCGAGCGGGCGATGATCTGGCGCAGCACCTCGTAACGGTTCGCGGTGCGGATGTCGCGTGATGTGCGCTTCACCGGAGTTGCCCCCATCCCTTCCACCCGCGCGGGAGCAGCGTCGCTCCGGCGCCGCGCCAGGCTATGGGGGTGCCCAGTGATTCGACAAGGGTTCGGAAAGGGGGTTTATAAAGTCAGCCCTCCAGCACATCGCGAACGAAAGCATTCGTGAACTTCCCGGTCGGGTCCAGGTCGCCCCGGAGCGTCCGGAAGTCGTCGAGGCGGGGGTAGCGCTCGCGCAGGGTCGCGGGGGCGGTGGTGAAGACCTTCCCCCAGTGCGGGCGGGCGCCGAAACCGTCGAGAGCGCTCTCCACCGCGCGTACGGCGGGAAGTACGGCGTCCGTGTCGTCGATCCAGGTGAAGTGCAGGGCCACCGAGTCGCGGCCGTACGCCGGGCTGAGCCACTGCTCGTCGGCCGCGATCGTGCGGACCTCGCAGATCTGGAGAACGGTAGAAACCGTTTCCCGGACGTTTCCGACCGCACCGAGCGCGGCCGTCGCGTGTTCGCGGGGGAGCAGGTACTCCGACTGGAGTTCGTCGCCGCTGCTCGGGGTGAACTCGGCCTTGAAGTGCGGGAGTCGCTCGTGCCAGGGGCCGGCCGCGCCGAACTGGTCCGTGCAGTTCTCCGCCGGCATCCCCGGCACCGGGTGCAGCTTCTCCGTCGCCGGCGCGGCCCACGGGAACCCCGCGTACGGCTCGTCGATCCGCCGCTTCACCCACACCTGCCTAAACCCCGCCTCCCGCCAGTCGGTGAACAGGCTCACGCTGTACGCGGCACTCGCCACGGCCTCGAAGTCCAGCCCCTCCAGGGGGAGTTCGGTGAACGTGTACTGCTCGACGCCGTACGCCGGTGCCAGGTCCAGGGTCAGCGCGACGACGACACCGAGGGCGCCCAGGGAGGTGACGGCGCCGGGGAAACGGGCGTCGCTCCTGCCGATGGTGACCAACGACCCGTCGGCGGTGAGGAGTTCGACCTCACGGACGGGCGCGGCGAGGGGGCCGTTCTTGACGCCGGAGCCATGAGTCCCCGTCGCGACGGACCCGGCCACCGAAATGTGCGGCAGCGACGCCATGTTGGGGAGCGCGAGCCCCGACTCGTTGACGTGCCGAGCGAGTTCGGCGTACTTCACACCACCGCCGACGCGCACGGTACGCCGCTCGGTGTCGACGTCGATCACCTGCGGCAGGGCGGCCAGCGAGACGAGCACCCCCTCGGCCCCGGGCTCGGCGATCCGGTTGAACGAGTGCCCGCTCCCCAGTACCCGCACCCGGTCGTTCCCCGCGACCACTTTCCGCAGCGCCTCGACACCATCCGGCCGCACCACGTCCTTCGCCACGAAGCTGATGTTGCCCGCCCAGTTGGTCACGCTCGCGGTCATACGTCGTCCTTCCGGCTTCCGAGGGATGCGGGGGAAACCTACCCCGCCCGGGTGAAGACCGGTGAGAGGGGGCGGAGGTGTTGATCATTTCCGGGAGCGTCGCGCATCACGCCACCGGCCGGTATCCCGGCGTGTCCGGGCCTGGCGCGGGGCCCCCGGAAAGGGGGGACGGGAATTACCCGGAGTGCCGCACAAAAAGCGAGGGGGAAACTGTGGAGCGGCGCAGGAAAATCCGTACGGCGACCTGGGGGAAACAGATACGTGGCCCCTGAAATCGTCCGCCGGAAAATCTCGCCACCCCCGTAAACGGACCCCGCCCCCACGCCGCCCCTCGCGGGGGCATACCGTGAGGAGTCGTACGTGTTGAGCGGGAGGAGTGACGGGATGGGCAGCCGTACCGCGCTGGTCGAGGATCTGATGGAGCGGTTTCCTGAGGTTCCTCGGGAAGCCGTCTTCAAGGAGGACCTGCTGCGCGGGGGAGTGGCCTTCGACCCCTCCGCGCTGAGCGACAACGAGGGCGGGGAGGTGAAGCCGAAGTCGTACTTCATTTTCTCGTTCGACCACGGCACCCTTCCTGAGCTGGGGGAAGCCGCGCTGAGGAGGCCGCCGGAGGAGATCATCCTGACCGGTGGGCCCTACGACCTGCGGCGGACGGTCGTGTCCGTGCGGGTCAACCCGGCGTCGCCGTACCGGGTCGCGGCCGACGACGCGGGGATGCTCGGGCTCTACCTGGACGGCAAGCGGATCGCGGACGTCGGGGTGCCGCCGATGCCGGAGTACTACCGGCACAAGCTCTCCAACGGGAAGTCCGTGATGGAGGTCGCGCCGACGATCCAGTGGGGCTACCTGATCTACCTCACGGTCTTCCGGGTGTGCCAGTACTTCGGCGCCAAGGAGGAGTGCCAGTACTGCGACATCAACCACAACTGGCGCCAGCACAAGGCGGCCGGGCGCCCGTACACCGGCGTCAAGGACGTCGAGGAGGTCCTGGAGGCGCTGGAGATCATCGACCGGTACGACACGGCGAAGACGTCCACCGCCTACACGCTGACCGGCGGCGCGATCACCAAGACCGTCTCGGGCCGCGACGAGGCCGACTTCTACGGCCACTACGCGAAGGCCATCGAGGAGCGCTTCCCGGGCCGCTGGATCGGCAAGGTCGTGGCGCAGGCGCTGCCGAAGGACGACGTCCAGCGGTTCAAGGACTACGGCGTGCAGATCTACCACCCCAACTACGAGGTGTGGGACGAGTACCTGTTCAAGATGTACTGCCCCGGCAAGGAGCGGTACGTCGGCCGCGACGAGTGGCACCGCCGCATCCTGGACTCGGCGGAGATCTTCGGCGCGCGCAACGTGATCCCCAACTTCGTCGCGGGCGTCGAGATGGCGGAGCCGTTCGGCTTCAAGACGGTGGACGAGGCGATCGCCTCCACCACGGAGGGCCTGCGCTTCTTCATGTCGAAGGGCATCACCCCCCGGTTCACGACCTGGTGCCCGGAGCCGACGACCCCGCTCGGCAAGGCCAACCCGGCGGGCGCCCCGCTGGAGTACCACATCCGCCTGCTCCAGGCGTACCGGCAGACGATGGAGGACTTCGGCCTCTCCTCCCCGCCCGGCTACGGCCCGCCCGGACCGGGCCGCGCCGTCTTCTCGGTCAGCTCCTTCATGGACAGCCTGCCCGCGAAGGACGAGGCGGCGACGGTGGGGTGACCGCTCGCCGCACCCGGTCTGTGTAACGGATGGGGCACAAGGTGAGCACCGGCGCGGCCGGCGCCGTATGAAGGACCGGGAAGTCGGGTCTCTCGTACGGGGTCGGCCGCGCTTTTGAATACCGCGCTTGTCAGTTGTGCGGATGACGTGAAAAGCTTCGGCCCTGCCGCGAGGTT
The DNA here is from genome assembly GCF_055409605.1 of Streptomyces saintjeani. Classification (NCBI taxonomy): domain Bacteria; kingdom Bacillati; phylum Actinomycetota; class Actinomycetes; order Kitasatosporales; family Streptomycetaceae; genus Streptomyces; species Streptomyces saintjeani. The sequence goes on from NZ_CP189624.1 coordinate 7,476,173, forward strand.
CCCCCCAACTCCTTTACCGCTATGGTGAGTTGACCTCGCATTCGAATGCAGGAGACCCATGCCCGACCTGCCGACCCCGAAGGACGCCGCGGAAGCCGCGCTGTTCTCCGAGTGCTGGGACGCCGTCCTTTCGTACGCCGACCTGTGCACGGCCGGCTCGACCGCCGCTCACCAGCTGGCCCGTGAGGCGTTCGCGCTCGGCATCCGCGAGGCGCGGGCCGCCGAGGACGGCACCCGCAGCATAGGCCGCCGCTCCGCCCGGCTGCCCCGAATACCCCTGCTGTTGACGGCCGTTCGCATCACCGCGGCCGGCTGGGAGGCCGGCGGCCACGGGCACCGCCTCGACCCCGACCTGCGCCTGTGGCTCAACTCGGACAAGGCCGCCCGCTACACCGGCCCGCCCCTGCGCCGCCCCGTCGCCCTGCGCGGACTGCGCGACATGCAGGAGCCGGACGCCGCGCTGCTGTGGCTCGCCGAGGTGGAGGCGCTCCCGCTGCGCGCCGTCGCCCGCCGCCTCGGCCTCGACCCGCAGGACGCCGCCGAGCAACTCGGCGAGGTACGCGGCCTGTTCCGGGACCGCTGCCACCGCAACCACCTCGACACGCCGCTCGACGCGGAGTGCCGCTCCTACGTCCGCCTCCTCGACGCGGTCACCCGCTCGCCCACCGCCGACACGCCCGAGGACCTCTCCCGCCACCTCGCGACCTGCGTGGAGTGCGCGGAGGCCGCCGCGTGTCTGCGGCTGCACGGCGGCGGACTGCCCGCCGCGCTCGCGGGCGGCGTCATCGGCTGGGGCGGCCTCGCCTACCTGGAGCGCCGCCGGCGCGCCGCCGAGGTACGGCTCGGCGCCGGGCGCCCCGACCTGCTCGACCCGGAGAGCGAGGCGGCCAGGGCCGCGGCGGCCAAGGCGAAGGCACTGCGCGGCGGGCTGCTCGTGGCCGCCGTCCTGGTGTCGGTCCTCGCGCTCGGCGTGTCGCTGATGCCGTTCGGCGGCGACACGCGGGACGAGACGGCCTCGCGGGGTACGCCGACCGACTCCACGCCGGTCGTCGGGGGTGTGCCGTCCTTCGAGACGCCCACGCCGAAGTCGGACAGCCCCTCGCCGTCCGACGCGGGCGGGCGCACCGACCCGGAGCCGCAGGGGACTTCGTCGGCGGCGGCGAGCGTGCCGCCGGGCGCGGGTTCCTCCGGCGGCTCGTCCGGCAACTCGTCCGGCCCGTCCGGCGGCGAGGACGGCAGGGCGCTGTGCGCGGTCACCTACGACCTCGTCAACCAGTGGCCCGACGGCTTCCAGGCGACCGTGACCGTCACGACCGTCGAGAAGCTCACCGACTGGCACGTCTCCTGGTCCTTCAAGGACGGCCAGCACGTCGACCAGATGTGGGACGCGTCCGTCGCGCAGATGGGCTCGCGGGTCATCGCGACCGCCGCCGACTACAACAAGTCGGTCGCCGAGGAGGGCACGCTCTCCTTCGGGTTCCTCGCGTCCTGGGAGGGCAAGAACACGGCGCCGTTCGGGTTCACGCTGAACGGTCACCCCTGCGACTAGGACTTCTCGTGCACGCCCCGGACCTGTGAGGGTCCGGGGCGTTCGTGTGTGGCGGGCGATGCCAGGGGCAAGTTCAGTTACTCATGGGTATGTGCGACGATACTTTCCGTAGCGTTTGAGAACTCAAGCAGCTCGATCTTCTGCGGATGAGGAAACAGGACATGACCATCCCTGTCTCCGCGCGCATCCTCGTCGTCGACGCCGAGGACAGCGTCCGGAGCATGCTCGCCATGGCGCTGGAGTTCGCCGGATTCCGGGTGAGCGTCGCCGCGACCGGCCGCCAGGCCCTGGACCTGATCGCACGCGGCCTGCCCGACCTCGTCCTGCTCGACATCCGCCTCCCCGACATCGACGGCTTCCAGGTCTGCCGCATCCTGCGCGCCCGGGGCGTCACCGTCCCCGTCCTCTTCCTCGCCGGCCGCGGCGGAGTCGACGACCTCGTCCGTGGCCTCGACCTCGGCGGCGACGACTTCGTCACGAAACCCTTCGAACTGCGCGAAGTCGCCGCGCGCGTACGGGCGTTGCTGCGCCGCAGCGGCATCCGGGCGGCGGCCCCGGGGCCCAGCCACCTCAGCGCCGGGGAGGTCGAGATGGACCTCGACGCCCACCAGGTCCGCGTGTCCGGGCGGCCCCTGGAACTCACCGGCACCGAATTCGCCTTACTGCGCTGCCTGTTGGAGAACCCGGGGCGCGTGCTGACCCGGGAGCAGCTCCAGGACCGGGTGTGGCAGCGGCGTACGGAGTCGGGGAGTGTGGAGACGTATGTCTATTACCTGCGGCGGAAGTTGGGGGACCCCGGGCGCACGCTGATCAGGACGGTACGGGGGGTGGGGTACCGGCTCTGCGCGGACTGACCCCGGCCGCACGGGACTTCACCGGTACAGCCCCTCCACCTCCCCCGCGAAGTCCCCCAGCACCCGGTCCCGCCGCACGGTCCCCGTCGGCGTCAGGTGTCCCGACGTCTGCGTGAACTCCCCCGGCAGCACCGCGAACCGCTGGATGCCCGCGCCCGTCGCCGTGTTCGCCTCGTCCACCGCCTCCTGGAGCAGGGCCCGCAACTCGGGGTCGTCCAGCAGCAGTTCGTACGGCGTGGCGGTGCGTTTCGCGGTCCGGCGCCAGTGGGTGAGGCCCGGCGGGTCGAGGGTCAGGAGGACGGCGACGTACGGGCGGCCCTCGCCGACCAGGACGGCTCGCGAGATCAACGGGTGGGCGCGCAGCCGGTTCTCGACGGCCAGCGGCTCGACGCGCGCGCCGCTGACGGTCGTCAGCGTGTCGGCACGCCGCCCCGTGACGACCAGGTACCCCTCCTCGTCGAGCCGCCCCAGGTCGCCGGTCGGCAGCCAGCCGCCCGGCGCGGCGGGCAGCAGCTTGGTCGCGCCGGGGTCCCAGCGGCCGTGCAGGACATGGCGGCCCGAGAGGAGGATCTCCCCGTCGTCCGCGATCCGTACGGCCGTCCCCGGCAGCGGATGGCCGACCGTGCCGAGGCGGGGCCGCAGGGGCGGCGCGAGGGCCGCGATGCCGGTCGCCTCGGTCAGCCCGTACGTCTCGTACACGGGCACGCCCGCGCCCGTGTAGAACCCCGACAGCTGCCGCCGCATGGCCGATCCGCCGCACACCACGTGCCCCACCCGGCCGCCCAGCGAGGCGCGCAGCCGCCGGTACACGCTCTGGTCGTACACCGCGCGCGCCGCCCGCAGCGTCCGCCCCGGACCCTCGCCCCGGCCGAGGCGGTGGCGCTGCTCCGCCTCGGCGAAGCGGGACGCGATCCGCGCCGACCGGTCGAACGCGGTCAGCTTTCCCGACTCCTGCGCCCTGGCCCGCAGATGGTGGAAGACCTGCTCCAGCACCGAGGGCGTCGCGAACACCGCCGTCGGCCTGAACTCCTCGCACAGTGGGAGGAGTTCCTCCGGCACGGCGCTCGGCGCGTGGCCCGTCCGCACCCGGGCCCGGACGCAGGCCAGCGCCGCGACCCGGCCGAACGCGTGCGCCGGCGGCGCGCACAGCAGGGCCGAGGTGTCCCGGCCCGCCACCGACGTGAACGCCGGGAACAGCAGTTCCACGACGTTGTCGACCTGCGCGAAGAAATTGCCGTGGGTCAGCGCGCACGCCGTGGGCCGGCCCGTCGTGCCGGACGTGTACACGAGGGACGCGGGCGTACCCGGGCCGAGCATCCCGCGCCGCACCCCGACCTCCGCGTCCGGCACGTCCTCGCCCAGTTCCGCGAGCCGCTCCAGGTGCCCCCGGTCGATCACCCACACATGCCGCAGCCCCACCGACTCCGGTGCCACCGCCGTGACCTGGGAGACGCTCTCCGTCACCAGCGCCGCCGCGCCCGAGTGCCGCAGCACCCACTGGATGCGGCGCGGCGAGAACGACGGGTGCACCGGCACGGTCACCAGACCCGCCGCCCACGCCGCGAAGTCCGTCAAGGTCCACTCGTACGAGGTACGCGCCAGCACCGCGATCCGGTCACCCGGCGAAAGTCCTTCCGCGATCAGGCCCTTGGCGAGCGCCGTCACCTCGCGCGCGAAATCCTCCGCCGACACGTCCAGCCAACGGCCGTCCCCCGTACGCCTGCTGAACACCACGTCCCGCGGCGCCCGCGTCGCGTTGTCGAACGGCAGGTCCGCGAGCGAGCCGTACCCCACCGCGGGCACCAGCGCGGGCACCGAGACCTCCCTGACCTCCCCGTCGTCGTGCCGGACCAGCTCCGGCTCCACGACCGGCGGTTCGATCCCGTCGATCTGCGTGGACGCGAGCGGATAGAGCGAGGACACGGGCGGCTCCGGAGGGGGGCGAGCGGTGAGGGGGTGAACGGACGGAGAGGACACGCCCGGGGCGGGGAGTGGATCGTACGGTCGCCGTGTGGTGAACTCGTGCGGTTACCCGGGGTATTGGAAGGGGAGGTCCGGCGCGACAGGGCGCGGACGGCAAACTCCGAGGCAATGGTGATGAAGCTCTGATGCGGCTCTGAGAAACCGGGCGCGCGGGAAAAAACAGTGGTGGACGCATTCCCCGGTTCTCTACGCTGTGCCGGTCTCGTACAGGACGTCGACGAAAGATCGGGAGGTGTGAGTCATGGCTGCTTTCCAGGCGGGTGTGTCCCGCGGCAACCAGGTGTTCTTGCTCCACTTCCGCGGTCGTCGGCTCACTGTCTAGCGCTCAACGAGCGTCGCCGGGGCCGCCCTTGTGAAGGGTTTCCCTTGAGTTTCTCTGTTTCTCCCGACGTTTCCCCGCATCCCCTCGCCGCCTTCGGGTGGGACCAGGGATGGGAGGACGATTTCGCGCCCCATCGTTCGACGGGCGCTGTTCTCGGGCGTGTTGTGCGTGTCGACCGGGGGATGTGTGACGTCGTCACCGCCGAGGGTGTGGTGCGCGCCGACACCGAGTTCGTCGTGCCGCGCGATCCCATGAAGGTCGTGTGCACCGGGGACTGGGCCGTCGTCGATCCCGCGGGTGAGGACCCGCGCTACGTACGGACGTTGCTGCCCCGGCGGACCGCGTTCGTGCGGTCCACCTCCTCCAAGCGGTCCGAGGGGCAGGTCCTCGCCGCCAACGTCGACCATGCCGTGATCGCCGTCTCCCTCGCCGTCGAGCTCGATCTCGGGCGTGTGGAGCGGTACTTGGCGCTCGCCTGGGAGTCCGGGGCGCAGCCTGTCGTCGTTCTCAGCAAGGCGGATCTCGTGTCCGACCCCGTCGTTCTCGCGCACCTGGTGAAGGACGTCGAGAGCACCGCGCCCGGTGTGCCGGTGCTGACCGTCAGCGCGCTCGCGGGTGAGGGCGTGGGGGAGCTCGACGCGCTTGTCGGGCACGGGACCTGTGTCCTCCTCGGGGCCTCCGGTGCCGGGAAGTCCACCCTCGCCAACACCCTCGCCGGGGCCGACGTCATGGACGTCCGGGCCGCCCGTGACGTCGACGGCAAGGGGCGGCACACCACGACCACCCGCAACCTCCTCACGCTCCCCTCCGGGGGCGTCCTCATCGACACGCCCGGCCTGCGCGGCGTCGGTCTCTGGGACGCCGGCAGCGGGGTCGGGCAGGTGTTCTCCGAGATCGAGGAGCTGGCGGGGGACTGCCGCTTCCAGGACTGCGCGCACGACGCCGAACCGGGGTGCGCGGTCGTGTCGGCCGTGTCCGAGGGGGTGCTGCCCGTCCGCCGCCTCGACAGCTACCGCAAGCTGGTCCGCGAGAACCAGTGGATCGTCGCCAAGTCCGATGCGCGGCTGAGGGCGGAGATCCGGCGGGAGTGGAAGGCGAAGGGGGCGGAGGGGCGGGCCAAGCGGGCGGCCAAGCGGGGGCGGGAGGTCTGAGAGGGCGGCTCGGCTGGGGGGGCGGGGCGGGGCGTGGTCGGTCGGTCGGTTGGCGTGGCTGGGCGGTGGGAGGCTCGGCCCGGTGGCCCGGCCGGGCAGTGGGTGGAGGGTCGACCTGTCGGCCTCCCGACTCCGCGAGGTCGGCGGGGTGGGTGGTGTGGCTGGGTCGACGTGCTGGTCCCGCTGCTCGCCGGCCCTGTCGTCAGGGCGACCCCCACCGGTGCGCCGGGTTTGCCGCTTCGCCGGACCTCGTCGCCGCGATGTCGCTGCCTGGCGGCACCCGAGTGCCTCACCGGCCCCGCCGTCCCGCCGAACCCCATGTCGGATTTCCGCCAGCTCCGGGTCTCCGTACCGCTCACACTGGACAGTACGAAGGCCCGGAGTGGGCCGTTCCGTCCGACATGAGGAAGTGCGATGCGTACGTACACCAGGATCTCCAGCCCCCTCGGGGAACTGCTCCTCGTCGCCGGCCCCGATGGCGTCCTGACGTCCCTCTCGGTGCCGGGGCAGAAGGGCGGGCGCACTCCCGAGGCGGGGTGGCGCGAGGATCCGGGCCCCTTTCGCACCGCTCGGGAGCAGCTCGACGCCTACTTCGCCGGGGAGCTGAAGGACTTCGATCTGCCGATGCGGGCCGAGGGGACGGAGTTCCGGGAGCGGGTGTGGGACGCGCTGGACGGCGTGGGGTACGGCACGACCACGACGTACGGGGAGATCGCGGCCGGGATCGGGGCGTCGCGTGCCGCCGTACGGGCCGTGGGCGGGGCGATCGGGGCGAATCCGTTGCTGATCCTGCGGCCGTGCCATCGGGTGATCGGGGCGGACGGGTCGCTGACGGGGTACGCCGGAGGGCTGGAGCGGAAGGTGAGCCTGCTTACGCTGGAGGGCAGCCTGTAGCGGCACCCGCGTCAGTACCGGCAACGCCCCCGGCGTACATCACCAGCGTCTCCGGAACCCCCGGGACCGCAGCGCCGCCGCCCCGCATCTCACCCCCACAACACCGCCCCCACCCAAGCCCCGGCAATCAGCAGACACGTGAACAACTCCGTCAGCACACTCGACCCGCCCGCCCGCATCACCGTCCGCAGCGCCGCCCTCGCCTCCCCGTGCCGCCCCAGGCGGAGCCGCTCGCTGAGGTAGACGCCGGCGAGAAAACCCGGGATCGCGCCCAGTACGGGTACCAGGACGAAGCCGAGAAGGGCGCCCACCCCCGCGTACACAGCCATCCGTGGCGTCGCCCCCGACCCCCGCCACCGGCGTGGCGGCAGCGCCCAGCGGATCACCTGCGCGAGGAGCAGCGAGACCGTCGCCCCCACCAGCACCGCCCACGCGACCGGCTGCGGATCCTTCAGCGCCCACCACAGGACCCCGGCCCACACCAGCCACGACCCCGGTACGCCGGGGACCAGTACTCCGCACAGGCCGAGCAGGATGACCAGACCGACCGGCAGGAGTTCCCACACTCCCATCTGCCCAGGGTGCCGGAGGCGGGCGTGCGGCGCAGGTCAGGGAGCGTTCACAGCGGATTACCAGCAAGACCCCGCAGACTCTGACCGCCGGCCGCGAACGCGTACGGCTCCCGTGACGTCGCCGGGTGATTCTCCCGTGGGGGGTGGGATCACCCGGCGGCCCACGCACCCGAACACCCGTCCGCATCCCCTCCCGACACGCCGCGCCTTCCGCTCCTCATGGCTCGCATTTTCCCGTTGCCCCGTTTTCTTGCGGCCCTCGCGGTGGACAATTAGGGGCATGAGCCAGCAGGGGGGAAGTCCCACGGGTCGCCAGGACGACTGGTGGGGCCAGCTGTACGACGACACCGCCGACACGGGCCCCACACCCGCACCGGATTCCCTGGACGACCGCTTCGCCTCGGCGTCGGACGCGGTGCGGACGGGGGAGTGGTGGGAGACGCCGGACCCGCGAGGTCCTGTACCGCACCCTCGGACCGCGACGAGCGCCCACGAGGAGCCGGCGGAGGCCCAGGACACCGGGAACGACCCGTACGACACGGCCGAGCCCACCGGCAAGCCACCGGAAGACGCCGCGAACCAGTGGGAACCGGCGGGGGAGTGGGAACCGACGGGGCTGTGGGAGCCGGCGGGGGAGTGGGAGCCGGAGGGAGTACGGCGACCGGGACAGCGGGGGGAGCCCGAGCCGCAGGACCGCCCGGGGACGCGGCAGGAGCCGGGGACGCCGGACGAGGCGGGGGCGTCATGGGAGCCGAGGGCGTCGGGAGACTCGGGGCAGTCGGAGGGAGGGCGGTGGTCGGGGGCGCCGGATCGACCAGGGGTGTCGTCGGCGCCGAAGGCGCCGGAGGAGCCAGGAGCGCAGGAGCGACCCGGGGTGCTGGAGCGACCCGGGGTGCTGGGGGAGCCTGGGGCGCCGGGGCAACCGAAGACGCTGAGGGAACCGGGCGCGCCGGGCGAGCGGGGGACACCCGACCGGCCCGGGAGCGTCGAGGAACCATGGGCGCCGGATGAGTCGAGGGAGCCGGGTACGCCGGAGGATCTGGGAGCCACGGTCCAGCTGACCCCTCCCCGGCCCAGCTCACCACAGCCGACCCCACCCCGGCCGGCTTCGGCTCCGTTGACGCCGCCACCGGCGGTCCCACCGCAGCCGGCTTCGTCTCCGTCGGCTTCGGCCCAGTCCGTGTCGCCACCGGCGGTCCCACCCCGGCCAACCTCGTCTCCGTCGGCTTCGGCCCAATTCGGGTCGCCACCCGTGGCCCCACCGCGGCCAACCTCGTCTCCGTCCGCTTCAGCCCAGCCCGCACCCCCCTCGGCCACCCCCCTGCGCCCAGTTTCGCGTCACCCCGATTCAGCCCAGCCCCCGTCGCCCCCGGCCGGCTCACCGCAGCCGCCTTCACCTCAGCCCCCGTCCCCCCGCCCCTCGCCGCCCGGGCCCACCTCGTACCGAGCCCCCTGGGAGCCGCCGCCCGCGACTCCGGCCGGGCCGGTGAACTTCCCGCCGGTCCCCCTGCCACCGGGCTTCGCAGAACGCCCGGAACCGACCGCGCCTGAGCCCCCGTACGCCTCCCCGATCCCGGAGGCGTCCTCGGGCCCGCACGTCCCCTCGGCCCCGGGCGCCCCGTCGACCCCGCGTGTTCCCGCGACTCCGGGTCTCCTTTCAGCCCCGGATCTCCCCTCGGCTCCGCATGTTCCTTCGGCCCCCGAGCCCCCCGCACTCCGGGATGCCGTTTCGACCCCCGCCCCACCGCCGGGCCCCCCCTCAGCCCCGCACGTCCCTTCGCCCCCCGAGCCCCCCGCCCTTCAAGACGCCGCCCCCGCTCCGGCCTCGCCCCCCGAGCCTCCCGCCCCTCAAGACGCCGCCCCCGCTCCGGCCTCGCCCCCAGCCGCCCCCCTCGCCCGCAGAACCCTCGACGAACCCCGCCCCCACCTCAAGCCCTACATCGGCTCAGGCCCGCCCACCTACGACGCCGACCCCACCGCCCTCCCCCTCGCCGACCCCGACGCCCTGGACGACCTCGTCGCGGACACCGTTCTGGACGGGGCCCGGTACGGGGCCGGCACCCTGCGGGCCGTGTCCCTGCGGGGCGACTCCGCGCGGTACCGGGGTGAACCCCGGCGGGACGCCCTGCTCACCGCACGTTTCGGGTACGGCGAGAACGCGCTGGTGCTCGTCGCGATGGCGACCGGCGCGAGGGCGACGGTCGGGGCGCACCGGGCCGCCGCCGAGGTGTGCCGGTGGATCGGGCGGGCCGTGGGGCGCAGCCATGTGCGGCTCGCGGAGGACATCAGGGCGGGCCGGCGGGGCGACCTGAAGTCGGGACTGCACCGGCTCACCGACCGCAGTCTCGGACGGCTGCGGGCCGGCGCGGCCGAGCAGGGGCTCACCCCCGAGGAGTACACGGCGACCCTGAGGTGCCTGCTCCTGTCTGCGGACCCCGAATGCCGGACCCGCGTGTTCTTCGGCGTGGGCGAGGGCGGCCTGTTCCGTCTGCGCGGCGGCGAGTGGCAGGACATCGAACCGGCGCCCGGGGAACCGGCGGGGGAACCGGGCCCCGCCCCGAGTCCCCGGGGAACCCCCCGCAAACCGCTCCCGCACACCCGGGACGCGACGATGCCGGACGGTACGGCGCCGGCTGATCCGTACGCAGGGCCACGCACCCCGAACCCACCCGGCCCGACCGGGTCGTACAGCGCGACACCCTCCACCTCCCACACCCCGCGCGGAACCGGCACGCCCCGGCAGAACCCACCCGGCCCGTACGACACCCCGACACCCCCCTCCCCCCACGACGACCACCCCACCCCCGACCTCGGCTCCCCCACAGACCCTCGCCACCCCTCCGACCCCGGCCGCAGCTCGGACCTCCACACCCCCTCCGACCCCCGCCGCCCCTCAAGCCTCCCCACCCCCTACGACCACCTCCCACCCCCCGACCCCTTCCTCTTCCGCACCTCCGTAGCCCAACCCGGTGACACCCTCCTCATGTGCACAGCCGGCCTCGCCGACCCCCTCCGTGGTGAGCTGGAGCTTGCCGGGCATCTCACCGCCCGCTGGGCCGGCGCCCCCGTCCCCGGTCTCGCGGAGTTCCTCGCGGACATCCAGATCAGGGTGAAGGGGTACGCGGACGACAGGACCGCCGCAGCGGTCTGGGAGGTGTGACGGCGTCGTGGCGCCCTTGAGGTCACTCGCTGTACGGACGCCAGTTCCGGTTCTGCGTGTCGTACACGTACCGAGGCAGCCCCGTGATCGCCGTCGTACGGAAGGGACGGCCACCGTCGTCGACGCGCACCGTGCCGGCGCGGCCCTGCGACGACCAGTCCAGTTCCAGGTACCAGGAGCAGTCGCAGCCCGTCGTACGAGCCGTCACCAGCAGGATCTCCGGGTCCTTCGCGGAGACGCGGTACGGGAAGCTGACGGCGGGGAGTTCGGTGCCCGCGTCGTTGCCGGGCATGGAGCGGGCGATCGGACGGTCCTTGTCGAGGTCGACGGCGAACTCACGGGGCGTGAGGGAGCCGCCGCAGCCCTGGTCCATGGCGTACGCGTTCCCGGCGGCGGGCGTACCCCGGCCCACGACGCGCACGCGCAGCGCCTCCAGGACGACGGCCGTGTCCGAGCGGCCCTGCACGGAGATCCGGACCATCGTCTCCTTGCCGTGCAGCCCGCCCTCGGCCGTCGCCCAGGCGCGCGCGTCCTGGGACATCGGGGGCGGGGGGACCTGCGCGGGCGGCTGGTCGATGACGTAGTAGTGGCCGCAGCCCTGGTTCCAGACGTGCGAGTCGACGGTCCAGGCGAGGGGCGTACCGGCGAACGGCTTCTCACGGGGCGCCCCGGAACCGGACGGCGACGCGGACACCCCGGCCCCGGCAGAAGGCCCGCCCCCCTTCGCCGAAGGCGACACCGAGGGCGACGGCGAGCCGCTCCCGCTCGGACGGGGCGTCACCTTCCCCGGCCGCGAACTGAGCGACGGCACATCGTCCCCGGCCTGCGCGGTGGCCCCGGGAACCTCGGGCCGCCGCCCGTCGGGCAGCGCCGACAAGGTCCCGACGGTCGCCGCGACGACACAGGCGACGGCGCCGAACACGGCCGCACGACGCCGGTACCAGCGCCGGGGCCGGGGCGGGGGCGAGTCCTGTACGACGGTGTCGACGCCGTCGCCGGTGCCGCCCCCGGCGTCGGGCCGCGCGTCCGCCCCGGCCCCGGGTGACACGCCCGCCTCGGACCCTGCACCCGATACGACGGCCCCCGCCTCAGCCGGCACCTCTCCCACGCCCGCCCCGAGGCCCGCACCCTCCGCCCGGCCGGTCCCAACCCCGGTATCGGCCCCCGCCTCTGAACCCGCCTCAGCCGGCACCTCTCCCGCGCTCATCCCGAGGCCCGAGCCCGAGCCTGCGCCCACACCCTCTGCCGGCCCGCCCCCCGCCTCGCTATCGAGCGCCCCCGAACCACCCCCCGCGTCCCCTTCCCCCTTCCGCCCCCGCTCCTGCCGCCCCTGCCGTTCTTCCACCGCCAGTAACCACAACCGGTGCAGTTCGAGGCGCTCGGCCGGGCTCGCCCCGCAGAACCCCGCGAGCCGTTCGACGGGTGCGAAGTCCTGCGGTACCGCCTCCCCCGCGCAGTACCGGTGCAACGTGGACGTGTTCATGCCCAGGCGCCGCGCGAGGGAGCCGTAGCTGCGGTCCGTGCGGGACTTCAGGTCCCGCAGGCGCTCCGCGAAGTCCGCCGCATGCCGGCCACTCGTCACCGTACCCCCGTGGTGTCGGGCCTGGGACGGCATCCCAGGCACTCGTATATCCGCACGTCAGCAGGGGTGGGATGGTTCCATCCCCGGCGGACGGGCATCGCCGCTTGCGGTGCTCCCCCGTGGCCCCTGATGCTCATGGTGTCGCACCGAACGGCCCGGTCGGAACCCGACCTGTTCCGCCGACGGTACGCCGGGGTGCGACCCCTTCACATCCACGTACACACTCACGGGGGCCACCCATGCGTACTCGCCTGCACGCGGTCGTACTCACCGCACTCTCCGCCGTCTGTCTGACGGTCGTCACCGCGACCGCCGTACCCGCCGCCACGAACCCGGCCCCGCCGGGCTTCCTCGCGGCCGGCGACCTGCCGCCGTACCTCTCCTCCGCGTGGACGGCGGGACCGGTCACCGCGGGTGTGCCGGAGGAGGTCGAGGCGGACACGTGTCTCAGCATGGCCCTGGGTAGCGGCGGCGGGACCTGGTACCGCACCTTCCGCACCGATCTCGACGCGGGCGCCCGGCAGGTGAGCGTGGTGCTGCCCAATGAGGCGCAGGCGAAGGGCCGTTACGAGCGGATCGTGAAGGACATCCGCTCCTGCGCGACCCGCATCGAGCAGAAGTACCCGGACGTCCGGGCCGAGTTCAAGGACTACGGCGCCGTCAAGGTCGAGGAGGGCGCGCACGTCTTCGGCCTGCACACGGCCGCCGAGTGGGGTGCCGTCGACGTACGGCTGCTGGGCGTCGGCCGGGACGGGCGGACCGTCACCGTCGTCGACTGGGGGCAGCTGGGGACGTTCAAGGACGCGCCGGTGAAGGCGTTCAAGAAGACCACGGTCACGGCGGTGAACAAGCTCCGCTGACCGTCCGGGACGGGGCCGCCCTCATGCGCGGGGGAGGAGAGGGCGGCCCCCGCACGACTGGATCGGGAGCGCCGATCCCCCCTCTGCGCCACCCCCTACGCCGGGCCCGGACCCCTCCGTGGCCCGCTCTCGGCGTTCCGCCCGGGCCGCGTCTCCCGTTCACCCGCCGCTCACCTGCCCGTGACCAGCACCGGGCCCCCGCCCGCACCACCCCGCCTGCCGGATCCGCGTCGGTTTCCGGCCAAGTTCACGTGCGCGGCACGGGGCCGCCGCGAGCTTTCCGGCCCGTCACCCGCCGGAAGGCTCCGGCCCGGGCTCCGGTCCGGCTACGACGGGTTCGGGAGCCGGGGCTCGACGCGGGGACCGACTCGTACGCCGGGGGCGTGTAGACCGGGCGGCGCACGAGGGTCACCACGGGGTGTCCGGGCCGCGCGGAACACGCGGTACCACCCTTCGCGCTCGCGTACACGGCCTCGGGGGACCCGGTGTCCCCGCGGTCACCTCACGGCGGGCCAGCAGCATATGCCGGGGGCCTTTGTCGGCAGGTCAGGGCCGACGCGGTCGACATGACACCCCGTGCCGACAACATGGCCGAACACCCGGGCGTCGGCGACGGGCCATGACTGCCGCCCGTTTCACGGGGCATGGATCCCCGTGAACGTGTTCGACAGGAAGGAAACCTGACATCGGCGCGCGGGTGGGGGTCATGAAAAGGCAAGCACGAGGGAGCGGTCCCACGGTGATCGGGGCCTCCTCGGCGGTACGGACGGACGAGGACTCCATCGACACGGGGCAGCCGCAGCTGAGACGGCGGCTGGAGCACGCGGATCTGGGCGCGGTGCCCGACGCCCGGCACGCGCTCCGGGAACTGCTGCACACCTGGGGAAAACCGGGCCGCTCCGCCATCGCGGAGCTGCTCACCAGCGAACTGGTCACCAACGCACTGCTCCACACCGACGACGACGCGGTCCTGACGGCGACCGTCGGCCCCGACGGACTCCACGTGGAGGTACGGGACTTCGTGGACCGGCTGCCCCAGCCGCAGGCGCCGCACGCCGACGACGGCGTCCACGGCCGGGGCCTGCTGCTGGTCCAGGCGCTCGCGGACGCCTGGGGGGTCAGGCCGCACGGCATCGGCAAGGCGGTCTGGTTCGAACTCGACGCGGACGCCGCGTAGTTCACCGGGGCTCACCGGGGTTCACCGGAACGACGACAACGGGGCGGGGGCGCGGCCCTGTTCAGGTCGCGCCCCCGCCCCGAGGTGCTTCTTACGGCGTCATCAGCCGAACTGCTGCTCCAGATCCTTGAGTTTGCGCTCCAGCGAGTCCAGTCGCGGCAGCGCCATGGTGTCGTCCTCCGCGGTCAGGTCGACCTTGGCCGAGGAGGCGGACGCCTCCGAACCGTGCCGGACCGGGGAGAGCGAGGGACGCTGGCGGACGGGAAGCTGCTCCGGAGTGCCGGCTAGAGCAGGCTCCGAAGAGGCCGCGACCCGCTCCAGGGCGACCTCGGCGGGCGCGTCCATCGGACGGCCGCCGCGCCCCGGGAAGCCCCGGTGACCCCGGCTTATCGCCTTCAACTGGGCCTTCTCCACCCGCTGCTGCTCACGCCGCAGCCGCTTGGCGTCCTCCTTGCGCGCCTTGTCGTCGCGCACCTCGTCGACCGCCTCGTCCAGGCTGCGGACGTTCTCCAGGAGCATCAGCGACCACGCCTTGTACGTCTCGCGCGGAGCCCTTATCCAGCGCACCACGCGGATCTGCGGCAGCGGACGGGGCACGAGGCCCTGCTCGCGCAGCGCGGCCCGGCGGGTCTGCTTCAGCGCCCGGTCGAACAGGATGGCGGCGGAGAGGGACATGCCGGAGAAGAACTGGGGGGCGCCGTCGTGGCCGAAACCCCGGGGCGCGTGCACCCAGTTGAACCAGGCCGCGGCACCCGCGAACAGCCATACCAGTATCCGGGAGCCGAGCGCCGCGTCTCCGTGGCTCGCCTCGCGCACGGCGAGGACCGAGCAGAACATCGCCGCGCCGTCGAGGCCGAACGGGACGAGGTACTCCCAGCCGTTGGAAAGTCCGAGGTTCTCCCGGCCGAAGCCGACCAGTCCTCGGTAGGAGAGCGCCGCGGCGACGCCGGCGCAGCAGAACAGCAGGACGTAGGAGGCCATGCCGTAAACGGTTTCCTTGCGCCTACGGCGCTCCTCGCTGCGCTCCCACGAGTCGTCCTTCGCGTGCTCCCCGCTGGACCGCTTGCTCCGCGCGAGCACCGCAATCGCCGCCAGCATGCCCAGGAGCAGTACGGCGCCCGGAAGCAGCCAATTCAGCGATATGTCGGTCAGTCTCATCTGGAGTCCCTTGCGTTGGGATAGGGCGTATCGCCCGCCATATTGACCCAATCCAACCGGCCCTCAAGGGGGTTTCGGGGCAAGAGGCCGCCAAGGAGGTGCAAGGGGATGCCCACGGCGACGTTCTGCTCGAACTGCTGCTTGAGCGGCGGGAGTTGAGTTCGAATAAGACTACCCGTACGGATGGTTCCACGGAAAGTTCCCGCGGCTCGTGAGGAAATTGTGAATCCCCTGTTACCGTACGGCCGTCCCGTTCGGCGATGATCTTACGACAGCACCGGACGCGCCCCGCACCGAGGGGGGTGTCCGAGGGGGCGTCAACTCGCCGCGGCGGCCGTGAGCTTGGCGATCCGCTCGGTGTCGCAGGTGCGCGGACAGGTCGCGCACAGGTCGTCCGGGTCGATCGTGTAGTACATGCAGCAGCTCGCCCGGTCCCTGGTCGGCAGCGACTGCCCGCCGGGGCCGGTGAGTTCACGGAACCCCGCCGTCCCGACGTACGGCCGGGTCGAGCCCGGCAGCAGCAACTCCAGCTCCCGGCGCGCCCGTTCCTTCTCCTCCTCGCCCAGCAGCGCGGCGACGTACCAGACGCCCTCGACGATCTCGTCCGTCACCGTCGCCCACAGTGCCCGGCCCCGGCGGCGCATGCGCGGGCCGAAGCCGGCCAGGAGCGGCTCGTGGTGCTCGGCGACCGCCGCGCGCAGCGCCGCCCTCAGCGCCTCCTCGTCCGGGACGACCCGCGCCCCCGGGTGCGCCGCCGCCGGGTCGCCCGGCAGACACGCGAACGCCTGCGGCGTACGGACCGCGAGGCGCATCCCGTCCGTCCGGTCGTACGAGACATGCGTCACGGGGAAGCGCGGCACCCGGCGGTGCAGGAACCAGGGGATCGTGAACAGCAGGCACGCCGGCCACGAGTAGCGGTGCAGGCCGAAGCTCGCGACCACGTCCGGGCGGCCCTTCTTCCCGTGGTCCCGCAGGACCTGCGTGTCGTCCCGGGCGAGGTAGCGCTCCAGCTCGGCGTTTCCCTCGGCCAGGCCCGCCGCCGAGACCCAGCCGCCGCCCGTCGGCGCCGGTTCGCCGTCCCCGAGGTGCCGCACCGTGACGCTCGGGCAGACCTCCGTCAGGCGGGCGTACGCGTCGTGCACGACGGGCGGGGGAGTGGGCATGCCGGGCCATCCATCCACGAGTTTCTGAAGGTAAGCCTAACCTTACCCAAGATGGTTGGGATTTGAACTGAGAGCCTCTGGGCCTAAGGTGCTTGACGGACGAGTAACAACCGGTCGTAATGGCCCCAAGTACCGACAAGCCCGGAGGAGACCCCCGTGACCCCTGCCGCACCGGGCTCCTACGAGCCGTACGGGATCCCCGCCACGCGCTTAGAGGGCCGCGCGGACGCCGGGTACGCCGGCGAGGCCGCCGTCGGACGCGTGCCCTCGCAGGGGGCCGCGCGGGGGGAACACACCCACAGCGAGCTGCCGATCCCCCGTCCCCGGCCGATCGTCCAACGGGCCTCGGTGCGGGGGCAGATCCTCGACGCGCTGCGCTCCGCGCTGGGCACCGGTGAACTCCTTCCCGGCGAGGTCTACTCCGCCCCCGCCCTCGGCGACCGCTTCGGCGTCTCCGCGACGCCGGTCCGCGAAGCCATGCAGCAACTCGCCCTGGAGGGCGCCGTCGAGGTCGTTCCCAACCGTGGCTTCCGGGTGGTGGAGCGCGGTGCGCGGGAGTTGGCGGAACTGGCGGAGATACGGGGCTTGATAGAGGTGCCGGTGATACTCCGGCTGGCCCGGACGGTTCCGTGCGAACGCTGGGCGGAGCTGGGCCCGTTGGCGGAGGCGAGCGTGCGGGCGGCGAGGTCGGGATGCCGGGCCACTTACGCGGAGGCGGACAGGGCGTTCCACGGGGCGCTGCTGGGCTTCTCGGGGAACGGCCAACTGGTGCGGCTCGCGGAGGACTTGCACAGGAGGACACAGCAGGGTGGCGGGGATCTGTCGGCGGACGCGGCGGATCATGTGCGGTTGGTGGAGGCGTTGGTGGGAGGGGACCTGGAGACGGTGAGGGTGTTGGTGGGGGAGCACTTCGGGTGATCTGCCGGGCGCGGGCCGTGTGTGGCTGGTCGCGCCCATGAACCGGACCGGCCGAGTCCCCTCAGGCCACCGCCCCCAGCCTCTTCCCTCCACCCCCCTCATGGTGGATCGGCGTATGCGCACCGGTCAGCGGCACCCCGCTGCCGCCCCTCCGGCTCGCCGTGATCTCCGCCGCGATCGACAGCGCCGTCTCCTCAGGCGTACGCGCCCCCAGGTCCAGCCCGATCGGCGAGTGCAGCCGGGTCAGCTCCAGGTCCGTCACCCCCTCCTCGCGGAGGCGGGCCAGGCGGTCCAGGTGCGTCCTGCGGGAGCCCATCGCGCCTACGTACGCGACAGGCAGCCGCAGGGCGAGCCGCAGCAGCGGGACGTCGAATTTCGCGTCGTGGGTCAGGACGCACAGGACCGTACGGGCGTCCACCTCGGTGCGGGCGAGGTACTGGTGGGGCCACTCCACGACCACCTCGTCGGCCTCGGGGAACCGCGCCCGCGTCGTGAAGACGGGCCGCGCGTCGCACACGGTCACGTGGTACCCGAGGAACTTCCCGATCCGCACGAGCGCCGACGCGAAGTCGATCGCCCCGAACACGATCATCCGGGGCGCTGCCACGGACGACTCGACGAGCAGCGTCACCGGCACCCCGCAGCGCGACACCTCCACGGTCCCGGTACGCCCCGCGTCGAGGAACGCCCGCACCTCCGCGACAGCCGTACGGTCGGCCTCGAACCCGGCGGGAACGCCGAGCGACCCCTCGTAGGAACCGTCCCCGCGCACGAGCAGGGCGCGTCCCAGCGCCTCCGACGGCCCCCGCACCACCCGGGCCAACGCCAGGCTCTCCCCCGCGGCGACCCCCCGGACCGCGGCGACCGCCGCCCCCCGGACCGGCGTCACCAGCACATCGATGACACCCCCGCAGGTCAGCCCCACGGCGAACGCGTCGTCATCGCTGTAGCCGAACCGCTCCACCACGGCGACCCCGTCCGCCAACGCCTGCCGGCACAGCTCGTACACGGCCCCCTCCACGCACCCCCCGGACACCGACCCCACCGCCACCCCGTCCGCGTCGACGGCCAGCGCGGCGCCCGGCAGCCGGGGCGCGCTCCCGCTCACGGCGACCACCGAGGCCACCGCGAACTCCCGCCCCTCCGCCGCCCACCGGCTCAGCTCCTCGGCGATATCCAGCATCGCAAGCCTCCTCACGCCGTCCCGGTGAGGTGCTCGGGACGAACCGGCGTCCGGTTCAGCTCAAGCCCCGTGGCCGCACGAACGGCCGCCAGAACGGCCGGAGTCGAGGACAGGGTCGGCGCCTCACCGACACCCCGCAGCCCGTACGGCGCGTGCTCGTCGGCGAGTTCGAGGACGTCGACCGGAATCGTGGGGGTGTCGAGGATGGTCGGGATGAGGTAGTCCGTGAAGGAGGGGTTGCGCACCTTCGCCGTCTTCGGATCGACGACGATCTCCTCCATGACGGCGATCCCGAGCCCCTGAGCCGTACCCCCCTGGATCTGCCCGACGACGGACAGCGGATTCAGCGCCTTCCCCACGTCCTGCGCGCACGCCAGCTCGATCACCTTGACGAGCCCCAGCTCCGTATCGACCTCGACGACGGCCCGATGCGCGGCGAAGGTGTACTGGACGTGCCCGTTCCCCTGCCCCGTGCGGAGATCGAAGGGTTCGGTGGGCCGGTGCCGCCACTCACGCTCGACCTCGACGGACTCGTCACCCAGAAGGTCCACGAGATCCGCCAGCACCTCCCCCGCGTCGGTGACGACCTTCCCGCCCTCAAGCAGCAACTCGGCGTGAGCCCAAGCCGGGTGATACGTACCGAACCTGCGCCGCCCGATCTCCAGCACCCGTTCCCGCACCAGCTCACAGGCGTTCTTGACGGCCCCACCGGTGACGTACGTCTGCCGGGACGCGGACGTCGAACCGGCGCTGCCCACCTGGGTGTCGGCGGGATGGATGGTCACCTGCGAGACGCCCAGCTCGGTCCGGGCGATCTGCGCGTGGACGGTCACCCCGCCCTGCCCGACCTCGGCCATCGCGGTGTGCACGACGGCGACGGCCTCACCCCCGACAACCTCCAGCCGGACACGGGCGGTCGAGTAGTCGTCGAACCCTTCCGAGAAGCCGACGTTCTTGATGCCGACGGCGTACCCGACCCCGCGCACGACGCCTTCGCCGTGCGTCGTGTTGGACAGCCCGCCCGGCAACTGCCGTACGTCGACCCCCTCGCTGCTCTCCCACTGCCGCTCCGGCGGCATGGGCATCGCCTTGACGCGCCGCAGGAGTTCGGCGACCGGCGCGGGCGAGTCGACGCGCTGTCCGGTGGGCAGCAGCGTGCCTTGTTCCATCGCGTTGATCTGCCTGAACTCCACGGGATCCAGGCCGAGTCGAGCAGCAACCTTGTCCATCTGGGCCTCGTAGGCGAAGCACGCCTGGACCGCCCCGAACCCGCGCATCGCCCCGCACGGCGGGTTGTTGGTGTACAGCGCGAGCGCCTCGATCTCGACGTCCTCGACGACGTACGGCCCGACCCCGAGGGACGCCGCGTTGCCGACGACGGCGGGGCTCGCGGAGGCGTACGCGCCGCCGTCGAGGACGATGCGGCACTTGACGTGCGTGAGCTTGCCGTCACGGGTCGCGCCGTGTTCGTAGAACAGCCGCGCGGGATGCCGGTGGACGTGTCCGAAGAAGGACTCGAACCGGTTGTAGACCATCTTCACGGGCTTGCCGGTCCGCAGCGCGAGCAGACAGGCGTGGATCTGCATCGACAGGTCCTCCCGCCCGCCGAACGCGCCGCCGACGCCCGCGAGGGTCATCCGCACCTTGTCCTCGGGCAGCCCGAGGACGGGAGCCATCTGGCGCAGGTCGGAGTGGAGCCACTGGGTGGCGATGTAGAGGTGGACGCCGCCGTCCTCTTCCGGCACGGCGAGCCCGGACTCGGGGCCGAGGAACGCCTGGTCCTGCATGCCGAAGACGTACTCGCCGGTGACGATGACATCGGCGTGCCGGGCCGCTTCCGTGACGTCGCCCCGGATGATCGGCTGCCGGTGCAGGACGTTCGGGTGCGACACGTGCCCGAAGTGATGGTCCGTACGGTTCTCGTGGACCAGCGGGGCGTCCGGCGCGGTGGCGGACAACTCGTCGGTGACGACGGGGAGTTCGCGGTACTCGACCTGGATCTTCGCGGCGGCGCGGCGCGCGGTCTCGGGGTGGTCGGCGGCGACGAGGGCGACGGGTTCACCGTGGTGGCGGACCTTGCCGTGCGCGAGGACCGGGGTGTCCTGGACCTCAAGTCCGTAGTGCCGGACGTCGGTCGGGAGGTCGTCGTAGGTGAGGACGGCGTACACGCCCGGAGTTGCGAGCGCCTCGGCCACATCGATGGAGACGATCTCCGCATGCGCCACCGGCGACCGCAGGATCTGCCCCCACAGCATGTCCTCGTGCCACATGTCGGAGGAGTAGGCGAACTCCCCGGTGACCTTGAGGGTGCCGTCGGGCCGGAGGGTCGACTCGCCGATGCCGCCCCGGACAGCGGCACCTTGGGTGAGTCCGACGGGAGTCGTACGAGGCATGGTCACTCTCCCTGCCGGGCCGCCGCGAGGCGTACGGCGTCCATGATCTTCTCGTAGCCCGTGCAGCGGCAGAGGTTGCCGGAGAGGGCTTCGCGGATGTCGGCGTCGGAGGGGCTCGGGTTGTGCTGGAGCATCTCGTCGGCGGCGACGAGCAGTCCCGGCGTGCAGAATCCGCACTGGACGGCCCCGGCGTCGATGAACGCCTGCTGGATGGGGGCGAGTTGGCCCTCCTCGGCGGCGAGGCCCTCGACCGTGACGACCTCCCGGCCCTCGGCCTGCCCGGCGGCGACCAGGCACGAGCAGACGGGAATTCCGTCCAGCCGGACCGTGCAGGACCCGCATTCGCCTTGCTCGCAGGCGTTCTTGGAGCCCGGCAGCCCGAGCCGCTCGCGCAGGACGTAGAGGAGGGACTCGCCCTCCCAGACGTCGTCGGCCTCGCGCGGCCGTCCGTTGACAGTGAAGTTGACGCGCATTACGCGACGCCCCCCTTCCGCAGCGAGGCCCGGTACGACTCCCAGGTCCAGGTGAGTGTGCGGCGGGCGAGGATGCCGACCGCGTGGCGGCGGTAGCTCGCGGTGCCGCGTACGTCGTCGATGGGGTTGCAGGCGGCGGCGCAGAGGTTCGCGAACTCCTTGGCGATCGACGGGGTGACGATCCTGCCGTTGTCCCAGAAACCGTTCTCGGCAAGCGCGGCGCTCAGGAACTCCTCGGCCGTACGAGCCCGCACCGGCGTCGGCGCCGCCGACCCGATCCCGGTGCGGACGGTCCGCGTCCCGGGGTGCAGCGCGAGCCCGAAGGCGCAGACCGCGATCACCATCGCGTTGCGGGTGCCGACCTTGGCGTACTGCTGCGGCCCGTCCGCCTTCTTCACGTGCACGGCGCGGATCAGCTCGTCGGGGGCGAGCGCGTTGCGCTTGACGCCGGTGTAGAAGTCGTCGATCGGGATACGGCGGCTGCCGCGCACCGACTCGGCCTCGACCTCGGCGCCGGCCGCGAGGAGCGCGGGGTGGGCGTCTCCGGCCGGGGAGGCGGTGCCGAGGTTGCCGCCGACGCCGCCCCGGTTGCGGATCTGCGGGGAGGCGACGGTGTGCGAGGCGAGCGCGAGCCCCGGCAGCTCGTCGCGCAGGTTCTCCATGATCCGCGTGTAGGGGACGGAGGCGCCGAGCCGTACGGAGTCCTCGCCCACCTCCCACTCGTACAGCTCCCCGATCCGGTTCAGGTCGAGCAGGTGCCCGGGGCGGCGGTGGTCGAAGTTGATCTCGACCATCACGTCGGTGCCGCCCGCGATCGGCACAGCGGTGGGGTGCTCCGCCTTCGCGGCGAGCGCCTCCTCCCAGCTGGCGGGGCGAAGGAAGTCCATGACCGGCTCTCTCCTACGTCGTCCGGATCCTGTCGTGTTCATCTCTTGTTCACGGGGATCACCGCCAGTACACAAGCCACTGAGCCGACCGGGTCAGTCACCGAATCTCCGAAGGAGTTGGCTGGTCGGGAAGGTCATCTTGTAGATTCATATGAAGAGAGAGCCTCGGAAACCTCCCTGTCTTCCCACGGAAACACGGGGAAACACGGGAAGCGATTCCCGACCTCCATCGTAGATTTCGAGACACGGAAACGGCGGCGACGAACCATGCGGCTGCGCGCACTGCTGGACACCGACGCGCTGGGCCTCAGGCTGCTCGGCGGCGGGGACGAACTGGACCGTACGGTCCGCGGGGTGATGACGACCGACCTGCGTGACCCGAGCCGCTACCTCACGGGCGGTGAGCTGGTCCTGTCGGGGCTCGCGTGGCGGCGGGACGCGGCGGACTCCGAGCCGTTCGTCCGGGTCCTCGTGCAGGCCGGGGTCGTGGCGCTCGCGGCCGGGACCGCCGAGTTCGGGGAGGTCCCCGAGGACCTGGTCGTGGCCTGCGCGCAGCACCGGCTGCCGCTGCTGCGGGTCGACGAGTCGGTGTCGTTCGCGACGGTCACCGAGCACGTCGTCCGGCAGGTCTCCGGCGAGCGCGCCGGGGACCTGGCGGCGGTCGTGGACCGGCACCGCCGCATGATGACGTCCGGCCCGGCGGGCGGCGGCCCGGACGTCGTCCTCGACCTCCTCGGCTCCGACCTGGACCTGCGCGCCTGGGTCCTGTCGTCCACGGGGCGGCTCGTCGCCGGTTCGAAGGGGCTGCCGCTGCCCGCCGAGATCCGTACCCGGCTGGCCGCCGAGCACCTCGCGGCGGCGCGGACCGGCCGGCGCGGCCCCCAGCGGGTCCTGGCCGGCGGCGCGACGTACTCCCTGTTCCCCGTCCGGGGCGGCGCGCGGGCTCCCCGGGACATCCGCGAGACCGCCCTCTCCGACTGGCTGCTCGCCGTCGAGGCGGACGCCGGGGAGTGGCCCGACGAGCGGATGGACCTCCTGCACGGCGTCACCCAGCTGATAGCCGTCGAACGCGACCGCCGCGACGCGGCCCGCACGGTACGCCGCCGGCTCGCCCAGGAACTCCTGGACCTGATCCAGACGGGCGCCGCACCCCCGGAGATCGCCGCGCGCCTGAGGGTGGCGGCACCGGTCCTGCTGCCGGGGGTGGCGGCGGCCCCGCACTGGCAGGTGGTGGTGGCCCGGGTGGAGTGGACGGAGCCGGGCGCGGCTTCGGGTCCGGATCCGGTACGGGATTCCGGACCGGTACGTGGTTCAGGCGCCGTCCGTGGTGACCGGGTGGCGGACGGCGGGGCCGGGGGTGTCCGGGGCGAGCGGGAGCCCGGCGCCGGGCGCGGCGAGTGGGGCGACGGTGACACCGGCGGTGGTGCCGTCGCGCAGGCTCTGCTGGAGGAGATCCTCGGCGGGAGGTTCGTGACGGGGGCCGAGCCCGCCGAGCGGATCGCCGTCGCGCACACCGGCGAGGAGGCCGTCGCGCTGGTTCCGCTGCCGTCGGTCGTCTCCGAGCACGACGGCTCCGAGGCGGGCGTCCTCGCGGACGTGCTCCTGGACGCGGTACGGGAACCCCTCGCCGCCGGGCTCGACGGGGACGGGCGGCTCACGCTGGGCGTCAGCGCGGCCGTGCACTCGGCGGAGGGGCTGCGCGGGGCGCTGGAGGAGGCGCGGCACGCGCGCAGGGTCGCGGCGGCGCGGCCGGGGCCGGTGTCGGCGGCCGGGCACCAGGAGCTGGCGTCCCACGTCCTGCTCCTGCCCTTCGTGCCGGACGACGTGCGGCGGGCGTTCACCGCGCGCCTGCTCGACCCGCTGCGCGAGTACGACCGGCGCCACCGCGCCGAGCTGATCCCGACGCTGGAGGCGTTCCTCGACTGCGACGGCTCCTGGACGCGATGCGCGTCCCGGCTCCACCTGCACGTCAACACGTTGCGCTACCGCGTCGGCCGCATCGAGCAGTTGACGGGGCGGGACCTGTCGAAGCTGGAGGACAAGCTGGACTTCTTCCTGGCGCTCAGGATGAGTTGAGGGTCCGGCGGGGTCAAGTGGCGTGTGCTTCCGGTGAGTTGGCAGTGCCTACCCGTGGCCGTCCGCTGGTGAAACCCCGGCGGACCGGTTTCCCCCGACTTTGTGAAATCCTTCACCCACCCCCTTGGCCCCGTGACACGATCCGTGCTGAGATGCGGCCACCACTCACAGCTCAAAGGCGTGCTCGGGGAGGGCAACGTGGCGCACACCGCCATGTCTGGTTACGGAACGACCCCTGGTGACGATCCCCTCCAGACCGCGGTATGGCGGCTGCGGTCACGCGCGTGCTGGGTCGACGCGGTGGCCCTGCTGCCGGCCGACACCGCGGCGGGTTCCCTGCAACGGGCCTCGCTGCTCGTGGAACGGTGCCTGTACACGGAGCAGGGGTGGGCCGACGCGGAGGACGCGTTGCGGGGGGCCGAGGCGCTGGCCCACTCCGACTCCGAGCGGGGTGCCGCCGCTTGTGAACGCGGGTACTTGGCGTACGCGTCCACTCTGCACGGGGTGCGGGACCGGACCGACGAGGCGCGGGCCGCGCTCGGGCGCGCCGCCGCACTGCTCCCTCCGGGGGTTTCGCAGCGGGCCCTGCTCGACTTCCGTCGGGGGCTGCTTGCCGAGAACCTGGCGAGTTCGCCTCAGGCCGCGCGGGCCGCTTATCGGCGGGCCCATACCGCTGCCGCCGAGGCGTCGGACTCGCTGTTGCTGTCGTTCACCTGGCGGCATCTCGCGGGACTGGCCCTGCGGGACGGGGAGTTGAGCGAGGCGCGGCACGGGTTCGCCGAGTCGCTGCGGTTGCGGGAGGAGTTGGGGTACCTGGTGGGGACGGCTCCGGCGCTGGCGTCGCTCGCGGACGCGGAGGCCGAGCCGGAGGCTTCGCGGCTGAGGGAGGAGGCGAGGAGGCTGTTCCAGCTGCTGGGGGGTGTTCCGACGTGGCTGGCACGGCAGTTGGGGGTGGTGAAAGACGCGTCGTAGGCCGGCTGCCGGGCCGGTGGGGGGTGTTCGCGCTCGCCCCTCGCCTCACCCCGACGGCGAACGCCACACCCCGAACCACTGCTCCGCCCCGAACTCCTCGAACCTCTCCACCTCCGTGAACCCCAGCTTCGCGGCGAGACGGACCGACGCCGCGTTGGCCGTCTGCGTGCAGAGGACCACCGGCTCGCCGGGGAGCGTCACGGCGAACCAGGCCAGCGCCGCCCGGCAAGCCTCCGTCGCATACCCCCGCCCCCACGCCGACGGCAGGAACATGTACCCGAGTTCGGCCTCGCCGGCATCGGGAAGGACATGCCCGGGCCGTTCGGGATCACGGCGGTCCAACGTGACCATGCCGGTCATCGCCCCGGCAAGCTCGACCACGAAGAAACCGGCGCGCCGGCCAGGGACGTCGGGAGCCGTGCGTTCGAGTTCGTCGCGAGGACGGGGGCCACCGAGGTACGTACGGACCTCCGCCGAGGAGAAGAGATCGACGAACGCCGGACGGTCCCGCGCCTCGGACTCGCGCAGGAGGAGACGTTCCGTACGGATGGGCGGGGGCGGCCAGTCGACGGGACCGAGTTCGGGCATGGCGGGCAATCTAGCGCAGGACGGAACACCGCACCCCACCCGGCGAACACCTCCCGCACCAGCTCCCCGACTTCCGCCTCGTCCGGCAGAAACGCGAGAGCCAGCCGCGTGGTCACACCCCCCGCAACAACCGATTGACCGCCCGCCCGAACACCACCCGAGCCCCCACCCGCACCGCGGGATCGCAGAAACCCGGCAGAAACCGCATACGCAACTCCTCCCGCCACACCACCCGCGCCCGCCCGCCGGGCCCGAGCCGTACCTCGATCTCGGCCCACCCCAGCACCACCCGCCCCTGTTTCTCCAGGCGGCACAGGCCGGCAGCGCCGTCGGCGGAGGGCGGCTGCCAGACCGTCACCTCCATGCGGTCGTCGAAGGAGAGGGGCCCGAGGCCGGTGCGGGCGACGAAGACCGTGCCCTCCCCGGTGGGCGCCGGCGTCAGGACGGTGACACGGGTGAGGGGGACGACGCCGCCATGGCGGCGCCACTCGGTGAGCCGGCTCCACGCCTCCTCCGGCGGAAGGGGGACCGTACGTTCGAGCGAGAAGGTGACCACGGGCCGATCGTAGGGGTGAACGGCGGCCCGGTAAGCCGGTGATCATGCCCGACATACCTCTACCATCACCGCAGAGACGGGCAATCCGCCCGCCCTCAGGGGGAGTTGATCACTCATGCCGTTGAAGACGTACGGAGTCCTGATCGCCCGAGCGGTGGACACCCGCAGGGAGGGCGCCTCGGACAGCCCGCACTACCAGATCCACGCGGCGGACGAGTCCGGCACCCACTACCGGATCTCCGTCAACGTCCTTTCCCAGGAACGCCCTTCGGAGCTGCTGTACCTGGTGGACGACGATTTCCAGCACCCGGTGACGACCCGTCTGACGGGCCTGACCGGCGGCTGGAACAAGCTCCCGGCGGGCCCGGGCGGCCCGAACCTGGACTTCATCCGGGGCAACCTGTTCGACCCGGCGACGATGAAGACACTGCCGCCCGAAGTGAGCGGCCCGGACAACGACCTGGCCGACCTCTTGGACCACTACGTCCGCCGGGCGGTGGAGACCGAGGGCGCCCGCCTGCACGTCTTCGGTGAACGCTGGGGCCCCGAAACCGGCGTCGCGGACAAGGTGTTCGGCTTCCTGCCGGGCAACGGCGTGCACGACATCCACATGAACCAGGGCAACAGCAAACGGTTTCAGAAAGACGACGGCGTCTGGCAGGACGGCGGTCTCCTGATCCACTTCCCCGGCGGGACGGGCGAGGCGGGCAAGGGCCGCTGGGTCGCCATCTTCCTCGCCTTCCAGGGCCAGGCATGGCACACGGACGACGTGACGGGCCACGCCCTGAAGGACACGGACGGCACCCGCCCGGAGCCCGGCACGCGGCCGGTCAGGATCGTCGGAGCGCTGGTGAACCCGCGCGGCCCGGCCCCCGAACCGGAACAGGTCACCCTCCTCAACGCCTCCCCGGACTCCGTGGACCTGACGGGCTGGCGCCTGGTGGACCGCGTCGGCAACACGACTCCCGTACCGCCGGGCCCCGTCGCAGCGGGCGCCACCCTGCCGGTCCCCCTGCGAGGCGGCGCCCAACTCCCCAACAACGGCGGCGAGATCACCCTCCTGGACGCGGGCGGCCTGAAGGTGCACGGCGTCTCGTACACCTCGGCGCAGGCGGCCCAGGAGGGCTGGACCGTCGTCTTCTAGCCCGTCACTGGCGGTAGAACGTGGCGTCGGCCCGGTCCGTCGCCGTGCTCAACGCCTGTACGGACAACAGGTAGTCGTAGTGCCGGACGTACCGGCCGGGCGTGCCGTACGACTCGTACGACACCCCGGCCGCGTCCGCGAGCCCGGCCCGGCTGTAGAAGCTGGCGGAGGACGCGAAGGCGGCCGTCCCGTCGTTCTGCTCCACCCGCACCTCGAAGGCGCTGTTGCTCCGCAGGTAGTACCCGGGGAAGTTGGCGGACTCCAGGGACACGGTCCCGCTGCCCGCGAGCCCGGTCACGGTCCTGAACTGCGAGTCGGCCAGGGGCGATACGTTCGCCTCGATGCGCGCCCGGTAGTCGTAGTGGCGGACGAACCGGTCGGGGAAGTTGTACGAGGACAGCCGCTGCGGCGTGACCCCGTCGGCGACCGGGACCCCGAAGTCCGGGGTGCCGTCGGCCTTCCAGTACACCTTCTGCACGCGGGTACGGCGGTTGGGGTCGTTCAGCGGGTCGCCGGTGATGTCCTTGTAGCTGCGGTCGTGGTAGACGAGGATGTCGGACCTGCCGTCCTCGGAGACGGTGAACGAGTTGTGGCCGGGCCCGTACTGCGAGGTCGCCGCGTTCGACCGGAACACGGGGGCCGGACTCTTCGCCCAGGAAGCCGGGTCGGTGAGGTCGGCGGTCGCGGACGCGGTGAGCATCCCCAGGCAGTAGTTGGCGTCGGTCGCGCTCGCCGAGTACGTCATGAAGACCTTGCCGCCGTGCTCGATGACGGCCGGACCCTCGTTGACCTTGAACCCGATGGTCTCCCACGACAGCGTCGGCGCCGACAGCTCGGCCGGAGTGCCCTGGATCGTCCAGGGGTTGGCCATCTTCGCGATGAACAGGCTGGTGTTGTTGTCCTCGGCGGGGTTGCGCTGCGCCCACGCGAGGTAGCGCACGCCGCCCACGACGAACGTGGTCGCGTCCAGGGAGAACGTCTCCCACGTGGTCCTGATCTGGCCCTTCTCGGTCCAGGTCGCGGTCAGCGGGTTCGCGCCGGTGCCCTCCAGGACGTACATCCGGATCGCCCAGATGTCGTCGGTCGCACCGGCCGCGAAGTACACGTACCACTTGCCGTCGATGAAGTGGATCTCCGGCGCCCAGATGTGCGCGCCCATCACGCCGCTCGCGTGCTTGGTCCAGATGGTGGTCTCCGGGGCCGTCGAGAGGCCCTGGATGGTCGTCGCGCGGCGCAGCACGATCTTGTCGTACGCGGGGACGGTCGCGGTGAAGTAGTAGTAGCCGTCGGTGTGTCTGAAGATGTGCGGGTCGGCCCGCTGCTCGGCGATCGGGTTCGTGTAGGTCACGGCGGGCGAGTCCGGCACGGCGGCCTGGGACGGGGTCACGGTGGTCAACATCCCTGCGAGGGC
Source organism: Streptomyces saintjeani (assembly GCF_055409605.1). Classification (NCBI taxonomy): domain Bacteria; kingdom Bacillati; phylum Actinomycetota; class Actinomycetes; order Kitasatosporales; family Streptomycetaceae; genus Streptomyces; species Streptomyces saintjeani. The sequence continues at coordinate 7,505,199 of NZ_CP189624.1, forward strand.
TAGGAGTACGGCCGTCAGCAGCCGAAGGGCGTTACGCGTCAAGGGAGTTCTCCGCACTGATCAGGCAGCGGGCACGAGGCGCCACTGTCGGCAGGCTCCGCTCGTGGTACATCCGAGGCATACAGGACCGTCCCTTGTCCGTGATGTCGAACACAGTTCGTAACTTCGGCCAGAACATAAAGGTGCGGCATGGTCGCGTCAATGATTTGGACTACGGAAACCGGTCGGTTTATGGTGAGGGGTCGATTGGATACCGATCGGTTTCTGATCTGTCCCGGATGTCTGGAGCCCCCCATGACCACCCTGAAGAACGCCGTAGTCCTCGTCACCGGAGGCAACCGCGGCATCGGAAAAGCCCTGGTCGAAGAGGCGTACGCCCGTGGCGCGCGCAAGGTCTACGCCGCCGCCCGCGACCCGCGCACCGTCACCCACCCGGACGCCGTCCCGCTCGCCCTCGACGTCACCGACCCGGCGTCCGTCGCGGCTGCCGCCGAGCTCGCCGGTGATGTCACCGTCCTCGTCAACAACGCGGGCATCGCGGCCGGAGCGGGCGTGCTCGACGGCCGGCTCGACGACATCCGCGGCGAGTTCGAGGTCAACTTCTACGGCCCGCTGCACATGGCCCGCGCCTTCGTGCCCGTCATCGAGCGCAACGGCGGCGGCCACATCCTGAACGTCCACTCGGTCCTGTCCTGGCTCGCCGAGGGCACCAGCTACAGCGCCTCCAAGGCCGCCGCCTGGTCCCAGACCAACAGCCTCCGCCTCGCCCTGAGTGCACGCTCCATCCACGTCACCGGCCTGCACATGGGGTACGTCGACACCGACATGACCGCCGGACTCGACGCCCCCAAGGCCACCCCGCACGACATCGCCGCCGCCGCGCTCGACGGCGTCGAGACCGACGCGCACGAAGTCCTCGCCGACGACGTCAGCCGCTGGGCCAAGACCGCGCTCGCCGGTGAAGTCGCCGACATGTACGCCCAGTTCGGACTGTGACCGACCCCGACGTGACCCCGTACCGCATCCTGCGCGCCCGCCCCCTGTGGATCGCCAACGGCGTGATCACGGGGGCGCTGGCGCTGCTGTTCACCGTCCTCTACGTCGGCGCGAACATCGACCCGGCGGGCCACCTGAAGAACCTCCCGGTCGCCCTCGTCGACGCGGACACCGGCGAGCTGGGCGCCCGCGTCGCCCAGGGCATCGCCGCCGCACCCGGCGACAAGGTCGAGTGGAAGACGATGACCGAACGCGAGGCCCGTACACAGCTCGGCAAGGGCAAGCTGTACGGCGCCCTCGTCGTCCCCGCCGACTTCTCCGTTTCGGTAACCGCTCTCAGCAACGGCACGGCGACCCACCGGCCGACCCTGACCATCCTCACCAACCAGTCCGCCGGGAGCCTCGGCTCCAGCTTCGCCCGCCAGGCCACGACGACGGCGGCGACCGCGGCCTCGGTCCAGCTCGGGCGTCAACTCACCCTGCCGGACAAGGCGTTGGCCGCCGACCCCATCGCCGTACACGTCGAGGACGGGCACCCCCTCAGCGACCACAGCGGCGTCGGGCTGACCGCCTTCTACTACTCCCTCGTCCTCGTCGTCTGCGGGATGCTCGCCGCGAACGTCCTCACCGGGCAGGTCGACCACGCGCTCGGCTACACCCACAACGACATGGGCCCACGCCGCCTGCACCGGCCCCTCATCCGCGCGACCCGGGTCCAGACGCTCGCCGTCAGCAGCACGATGATGGCCGGACTCTCCCTGGTCATGGGCACGTTGGTGATGACCGGCGCGGTCGGGATCATGGGCATGGACGCCGGGCACCTGCCGTTGCTGTGGCTGTACTCGGTCGCCGCGATCGCCGTCTGCGGCATCGGCGCACTCGCCCTCCTCGCCGTCGCGGGTACGCCGGGCATGCTCCTGGTGACCCTCGTCTTCATCGCCATGGCGGTCCCGACGGCCGGCGCGACGACCCCCCTGGAAGCGCTGCCCGGCTTCTACCGCTTCCTGGCGGAGTTCGAGCCGCTGCGCCAGATAACGGGCGGCGTCCGCTCGATCCTCTACTACGACGCCCAGGGCGACGCGGGCCTCACACGCGGCTGGCTGATGATGGGCGCGGGCCTCCTGTCGGCCCTGGCCTTCGGCTTCGGCGTGACCCACCTCTACGACAGCAAGGGCCTTCACCGGATTTAGACCGACCGGCAATTGGGGGGGCGGCGTCGCGGGGCTGGGCACGCCCGCCCCCGAGCTCTGCGAGCAGGGGGGACCCCCAGCCGCGTTGCCGTCGGTCACCATGGCTCCCTCCTCCGCCTTGCAGCTGCACGCACCCAGCCCCGCTCCTTCACCCACCCCCCAATTGCCGGTCGGTCTAACCTTTCACCATGACCACCTCGGCCAAGCCCGACACCCGAAACCGCCTCCTCGCCGCCGCCGCGGACCTCTCCTACCGGGAGGGCGTGAGCATCGGCGTGGAGGCGCTGTGCAAGACGGCGGGCGTGTCCAAACGCTCCATGTACCAGCTCTTCGCGAGCAAGGACGAGTTGCTGGCGGCGAGCCTGGAGGCGAGGGCGGCGGAGTACGCGACGTACCTCCTCCCGTCGGAGGACGTGGCGGATACCCCGAGGGACCGCATCCTCCACGTCTTCACCCAGGTGGAGGCGAGCGCGGGCCGTCCGGAATATCGGGGATGCCCCTACTTGGCGGTCCAGGTGGAACTGAAATCCTCGGAGCACCCGGCAAGCAAGGTGGGGTACCGGGTGAAGGAAAACCTGCGGGAGTTTTTCCGAGCGGAGGCGGAAAGGGGAGGGGCGACGGACCCGGACCTGCTTTCCCGCCAGTTGGTACTGGTTTTTGACGGCGCGAGCGCAAGAGCGGGAATCGGAGCGGACGACCTGAAGGGCTTGCTGAGCCCGACGATTGCCGCACTTCTGAATGCGGCGGGAATGTAGTCCTTCAGGGGTGCGGGGCTGTTAGGGGTGCGAGGCTGTGTCAATTCGCGGCTTCGCCGCGTGGGTGCGACTGGCCGCGACGCTCCCGCACCCGAGCACCCACCCCTGGCCGTGCGACAACGTCCCTGGGTGCCAATTCCCCGTGCCCATCAGCACACTCCACCACCACCCGAACCTCCCCGCCGCATTCCTTGTGCCGTAGATCCAGAACCGGCCCCTCCTCCACCCCGGCATGAACATCCCCCCACTGCCGAAGCGCCACCAACACCGGCCACAAATCCCACCCCTTCCGGGTCAGCCGATACTCGAACCGCTCCCGCATTCCCGGTTCCTGATACGCCTCGGTCCGTAGAATTCCCGCGTCGACCAACTTCCGCAACCGCCCGCTCAGCACGGCTTCGGAAACCCCCAGATGCCGCCGGAACTCGTCAAAGCGGCGCACGCCGTTCATCGCGTCCCGCAGGATGAGAAACGTCCACTTCTCCCCGACGACGTCCAAAGTCCGCTGCACAGGACACAGCTCGGTATCCACGTCAAGCCACTCCATACCCCCCACCCTACCCACCTGGCTTCGTCGTTGACAGCCAGCTAAGCGCTTGGTTACCGTCAAGGTCATGGCACGCAGCAGAACGTACGAGTGGGGAGACCCGGCGACCACGGCGGCAGCCGTGGGGAAGGCCAGCGGCCTCGACTTCCTCAGGGAGATCCAGGCGGGCAACCTCCCCGCACCCCCGATAGCCGCGACCTTGGACTTCACGCTGGACGAGGTGGAGAAGGGGAGGGCGGTCTTCTCGATCGTCCCGCGCGAGGACCACTACAACCCGATCGGCAGCGTGCACGGCGGCGTGTACGCGACGCTGCTGGACTCGGCGGCGGGCTGCGCGGTGCAGTCGGTGCTGCCGCCGGAGACGGGGTACACCTCCCTGGACCTCACGGTGAAGTTCCTGCGGAGGATCACGAAGGACACGGGCCGGGTACGGGCGGTCGGTACGGTCCTGCACTCCGGCCGTACGACGGCCCTCGCCCAGGCGGTCCTCCTCGACGACGCGGACCGCACCCTCGCGCACGCCACGAGCAGCTGCCTGATCTTTCCGGTGACGGGGCAGTAACCGCTCTCGGAAACTCACACCGGCCGCACCGGCCCCGCGTCGTACACGAAGATCACCGCCTGCGCCCGGTCCCGCGCCCCGATCTCCCCGTTGGTCCACCCGGAGGCCACCGCGGTCAGCACCTCCCGCTCCCGCTCGATGAGTTCGGCGAGCCGCTTGGCCTGCCCGCTGCCCTGCCCCGGCACCCGCGTGGTGAACGCGCCGATCAACTTCCGTGTCGGACCGGGGGAGATGACGGAGCCCCCGGCGCGCAACGCGTTGTACGCGTACTCGCCCAGGTCGAAGCCCGTCAGCACCAACACCCGTGAGCGGCCCCCGGATTCGACGATCCGGCGGGTCGCTTCGATGCTGCTGGACGCCTCATCGGCGGGTCGGTGTGGGCGGTGGAGGTGAGCCGGCCCGGACGGTCCAGCCGCTGGGGGAGTTGGGCCCCGACGTGACCTCGCCCTGATGGAGCGCGGCGCGTTCCCGCATCCTGACGAGCCCCTTGCCCCCGAGAGACGGCCCGGTGTCCTCGACGGCGATACGGACGTCCTGCGCGTCGCCCGCGTCGCCCGCGTCGATGGCCGCGAGCAGCCGCCGGAGTTCGCCGAGCGCGGCGGCGGGCAGCGCCTGCTGGTGCCGGTCCTTCTCCAGCGCGCTGATCACGGTGTTCACCAGCCGCCCGGCGAGCCCGAGCCCCGCGAACGTCGTCATGGCCGCCATTGCCGGCACCGTCACCGCCTCGGGCCGGCCGCCGCTCCCGCCGCAGCAGCGGCGCCACGTACGCCGCCATCAGAGCCAGGGTTCGACGGATACCCCCGGGGGTACGTGTGCTACGGTTTTTGCATACCCCCGGGGGTAATTTCTGAGCGCAAGGAGCGTGGGGCGCGTGTTCTTCATCGATGCCGTCGAGGTGCCTGGCCTCGGTAATCGGGGCTATCTGGTGGGCGGTGCGCGGACGGCGGTCGTCGTCGATCCGCCGCGTGACGTCGATCGGGTGATCGAGGCGGCGGCCCGGCGTGGGGTGCGGATCACGCGTGTTGCCGAGACGCATGTGCACAACGACTACGTCTCCGGCGGGCTGGAACTCGCGCGGCTGACCGGCGCGGAGTACCTCGTGCCGGACGGGGCGCGGGTGGCGTATGCGCGGACCGCCGTGCGGGACGGGGACCGTACGGACGTCGACGCCGGGTTGGTGCTGCGGGCGATGGCGACGCCGGGGCACACTCCGCACCACACCTCGTACGTGCTGGCGGAGGACGGAGTCTCCGTCGCCGTGTTCAGTGGCGGGTCGCTGCTCATCGGGACCGTCGGGCGGCCCGACCTCGTCGAACCCCGGTTGACCGAGGGGCTGGCGCGGAAGCAGTTCGCGTCCGCTCGGCGTATCGTCGCCGAACTCCCCGACGAGGCCGAGGTGTTGCCTACGCATGGGTTCGGGAGCTTCTGTTCGTCGGGGGTGGGGGCCGAGGGGCGTACGACCGTCGGGGCCGAGAAGGTGTCCAACCTTGCGTTGACCCGTGAAGTCGACGTGTTCGTGCGGGAGTTGCTTGCCGGGCTCGATGACATACCCGCGTACTACGTCCACATGGGGCCGGTGAATTCGGCCGGGCCCGCTCCGATCGACCTCAGGCCGGCCGCGGTCGCTGATCCTGGTGAGATCGCTGCGCGGCTTGAGGCGGGGGAGTGGGTGGTCGATCTCCGGCATCGGGTCGCCTTCGCCGAAGGGCATGTCGCGGGGGCGTTCAACTTCGAGGCGGACGGGCAACTCGCCACGTATCTGGGGTGGTTGGTGCCGTGGGGGAAGCCGGTCACGCTTCTTGCCGAGTCCGCCGGGCAACTGGAGCTTGCTCAGCGGGAGTTGGCTCGGGTGGGTATTGATCGTCCGGCTGCTGCGGCGATCGGGGGGCCTGCGGACTGGCTGCGGGCCGGGGAGCGTCCGGTGTCGTTCCGGCGTGCGCGGTTCGCCGAACTCGCCGAGGGTGGGGCCGGGTTGGTCGTTCTCGACGTTCGTCGTGACTCGGAACGTGCGGCGGGCGGTCATCTTGCCGGGTCCCTTCACATTCCCCTGCACACCCTTCCTCGGCGGCTGTCCGAGATACCCGACGGGGAGGTCTGGGTCCACTGTGCGGGTGGGATGCGTGCCGCGATCGGTGCGTCGCTGTTGGATGCGGTGGGGCGTCAAGTGGTCGCCGTGGACGATGGGTTCGCGGCGGCGGAGGCTGCGGGGCTTGTGGTGCGGGGGGTTTGAGGTGGGGGCGGATGTTCTTCCGGGCTCCGGAGTGGGTGGTCGTGGCTCAACTGGCCTTCTGCTAGCGGGTGTTCGTGGTTCGGAGCGGCTGGAGTCGGCTGGTCCTTGCGACTCGGCGACGCGGCCGAGCCCTCGCGGGGCGCTTCAGGCGATCACCCCTGCGGGAGCCGCGCAGTGACCGTCACTGTTCTCGCCCTCCTCGCCGGAGCCGTCGTGGGGCTTGCCCTCGGTGGGCTCGGTGGTGGTGGCAGTGTTCTCGCCATACCGGCGTTGATCTATCTCCTCGGCTTCACGCCCGTCGCCGCGACCACCGCGAGCCTCGTCATCGTCGCCGTCACCTCGGCCACGGCACTGAGTGCGCACGCTCGTGACGGGTACGTCCAGTGGCGTACGGGGTTGCTGTTCGCGGCGGCCGGTGTCGTGCCGGCGATGCTGGGTGGGCTGCTGGCGGCGCGGTTGCCGGGGCGGGTGCTGACGGTGGCGTTCGCGGTGGTGGCTGTGGCGGCGGGGTTGCGGATGCTGGGGGTGCGGCCGGGGGAGGGGGTACGACCGAGTGGGCGTCCGGCGATGGTCCTGCGGCGATTGCGGGGGCGCCCGGAGAAACCGGCCCGCGCTTCCACCTCCGTACGCCCTGCCCGCGCCTCGGCCCCTGCGCATGCCGCCCGTGCCATGGAGCCTGCGCAACCCGCTCGCGCCTCAGCCCCCGTACACCCCGCCCGTGCCTCCGCCGCCGGTGCCGGGCTTGGAGCCGTGACCGGTGTTCTCGGGGTCGGCGGTGGTTTTCTCGCGGTCCCCGCGCTGGTCGGCGTCCTCGGTCTGCGGATGCGGGCGGCCGTCGGGACGAGCCTCCTTGTCATCACCGTGAACTCACTCGCCGCCCTCGCTCTGCGCGCCGGTACGGTCCAGGGGCTCGACTGGTCCCGCATCGCGCCCTTCGCCGGTGCGGCGCTGTTGGGTGCGTGGGACGGGCGTCGCCTCTCGGCGAGGTTTTCGGGGCCGGGACTTCAGCGGACGTTCGCGTGGGTGCTGTTGGGGGTGGCCGGGTTGATGCTGCTGGACGGGGTTGTGTAGCAACCGTTTGCACACCCCCTCACCCCCACCCCCTCACGCCAACGACAAGAACAGCCTCTCCAGCCGTGCCTTCATCGCGTCCGCGTCCTCCCCGCTCCTGCGGCCCGACTCGATGTCGGCCACGCACTGCTGCAACCCCGTCGCGATGATCGCGAACCCGGCGCGGTCCAGGGCGCGGGACGCCGCCGCCAGTTGGGTCACGACCTCCTCGCAGTCGCGGCCCTCCTCGATCATGCGGATGACTCCGGTGATCTGGCCCTGGGCCCGGCGCAGGCGGTTCAGGACGGACTTCAGATCGTCGCCTTTGAGATCCAGCTCCACTACGACTCCCACACACTCGTCCAATACCCCTAGGGGTACTGTACGTCGCCGGAAGGCGACACCTCGAACCTCAAGGATCACATCCGCCATGAGCACCACCGAAGCCACGACCACCGTCCTCGACCCCGCCGAGGCGCACGCCCGTCTCGGGGATTTCACCGTCGTCGACGTCCGCACCCCCGGTGAGTACGTCGCCGGTCACGTTCCCGGCGCCCTGAACATCCCCCTGGACCACCTCGCCGAGACCCTCCCCGACCTGCGGGAAGCGGCGGCGCACGGCACGTTTCTCGTCGTCTGCGCCTCCGGCAACCGTTCCTCCCGGGCCTGCGCTCTCCTCGCGGAGCACGGCATCCCCGCGGTGAACCTCACCGGCGGCACGACGGCCTGGGTCGCGCAGGGTCACCCCCTGAGCGAGCCGGCCGGCCGCCGTACGTGGTCGATGGAGCGCCAGGTCCGTTTCACGGCGGGTGCGACGGTTCTCACCGGCCTCGCGCTGGGCGCCCTGACGCACAGGTCGTTCCGCCTGCTGTCCGCCGGGATAGCGTCGGGGCTGGTGTTCTCGGCGGTGACGGACACGTGCGGGATGGCCGCGGTGCTGGCCAAGCTGCCGCACAACCGCCCGGCCGGCACGGACCTGGACGCGGCGCGGGCGGCGCTGAGGACACGTACCCGGTAATGCCCCGGTTGGGGAGGGTCGCGAGGGTATCGTCCGACCGATTCCCATGACCGAAGAGACCCTCCCCCCAGCGCCAGGCCCAGCCCCCCAAGGCCCAGCCCTCCAAAGCCCGCCCCCCGACAGCCCCTCCCGCCGGACTCTCCTGACCGGTGCCGCAGCGGGTCTCGGTGTGGTCGCGGTCAGCGGCTGCACGCGTTTCCCGCCCCCCGCCCCCGGCACCGAACCCCCCTCCCCCCGCCGCCAGCAGGGCATCGTCACCCCCCAGCAGCGTTCCGCCCTGGTCCTCGCCCTGGATCTGGCCCCCCACCTGACCGGCAAGGCGGCGGCCGAGGCCCTCGCCCGTACCCTCACCCGGTGGACCCCCCTCCTCCAGCACCCCGAGGGCCCCGCGCTCACCGCGACCCTCGGCTTCGGCCCCACCCTCCCCGCGCGCCTCGGCCGTACGCCCCCCGAGCTGTTGCGGGAGCTTCCCCCGTTCCCCGGCGACAACCTCACCCACAGGACCGCCGACCTGGTCCTCCAGCTCTGCGCCCCCACCCCCGAGGCCCTCACCGCCCAGGCCACCACCCTCCTGACCGAGGCCGCCGGCACCTTCCGTACCCGCTGGCGCCAGCCCGCCCACCTCCCCCCGACGCAGCCCGGCCAGACCCCCCGCAACCTCCTCGGCTTCAAGGACGGTACGGAGAACCCGACCCCCGAGGAACGCGAACGCTGGATCTGGACGGACGACGCGACGTACCTGGTGGTCCGCCGCATCCACCTGAAGGTGAAGGAGTTCACGAGCCTCCCCCTGACCACCCAGGAACAGACCATCGGCCGCCACCGGGACTCCGGCGCCCCCCTCGGCCGCCGTCACGAACACGACGACGTGGACGTCTTCTCCAAGACCCCCGAAGGCCGCTACACGACGCCGCTCCATGCCCATGTCCGCGCCGCCAGCCCCCGTTACGACGGCGGCGCGCGCATGCTCCGCCGGGGCTACACGTACGACAACGGCCCCGCCGACCAGGGCCTCCTCTTCCTCGCCTACATGCGCGACCCCGCCCTCTTCACCCGGGTCCAGGAACGCCTCACGACCAGGGACGACCTGCACCCGTACACGGAACACCGCGCATCGGCGCTCGCGTACATCCCCCCGGCCCCGGGGCCCGGCGAGTACCTGGGGGAGCGGTTCCTGGACTCATGAGGTGACGCCCCCCTCGCCGAGCGCACGGACGTCGTCGGGTGCCGTCGTGTGCCGGATGTCGGCGCCCAGCTTCACCAGGTCCGCGACGAGGTCGCGGTAGCCGCGCGCGAGGTGGTGGTGGTTGCGCAGCGAGGTCTGTCCCGGCACCGCGAGCGCCGCGAGCAGCAGGACCGCCGCGGCCCGCAGGTCGGTGCCGTAGAGGTCGGCGCCGGGCCGGTACGGCGGGCAGGGGCCGTCGACGCGCAGGATCGTGTCGTCGACCGCCGTCCGCATACCGAGCGCCGCCAGTTCCGGGGCGAAGCCGAAACGGTGCTCCCAGACGGCCTCCCGGATGTAGGTGGGGCCTTCGGCGTACGCCGCGAGCAGGGCGAAGAAGGGCTGGCTGTCGCTGAACACGCCCCGCGACATGGCGGTGAACTCGACGGGCCTGAGCGGCTTCTCCATCGGGTGCACGGTCACCTCGTCGGCGGCGACGTCGACGCGCACCCCCATCCGGTCCAGGAGGTCGAACTCGGGCGCGAGCGCGTGGACCGCGCGGTCGATGCCCGGACCGGTGACCGTCAGCGGCTCGTCCGCCAGCAGGACGCCGGCGCAGATCCAGGTGACCACCTCGATCAGGTCGGGGATCAGCGTCACGTCGACGGGACGGTCGAGCGACTCCGGGCCCCGCCCATGGATCACCCACGTCTCCGGACCGGCGAACTCGATGTCGGCGCCGAGGTCGCGCAGCACGGTGACCATGTCGGTCACGTCGGGCTTGAGGTACGGGTGGTGCAGCGTCGTCGTCCCGTGCGTGACCGCGCCCATCAGCAGCGCCGTCTTGACCGCGCCGCTGTAGGTCGGCCCGCTCATGAGCGCCTTGTTGCGCGTGTAGTCGAGCATGTCGATGGTGCACGGCCTGAGCCGCTCGGCCGTGAGGTCCACGGAACCGTCCGCCGCGAGCCGGGTGGTGACCCCGAACCGCTCCATCACGTCCAGCAGGTGCTCGACGGGCCTGCCGCGCGGGCCCTCGCCGATCGTGCAGCCGCCGCTCGCGGGCAGCCGGGCCGCGCCGCTCCGGGAGACGAGGGCGGGCAGCAGGTAGAGCGAACCGTGGATGCGGCCGACGAGTTCGGCCGGCAGCTCCGCGCGGTCCCACGTGGACGCGTCGACGGTGAACGTCTCGGCCGGCCCGTCGTAGTGCGCGCTCGCGCCCGTGGCGCGGAAGATCTCGCCCAGCACCGTGGTCTCGACGATGTCCGGGCAGTTGCGGATGCGCACCGGCGCGTTCGCGGTGGCCGCCGCAGCCGCGACGGTGACCAGGGAGTGCTTGAACCCGGAGGTCCGGACGGACCCGGAGAGCCGCCTCCCGCCGTGGATCTCCAGCAGCGGCTCGCCCGGGGGAGCGGGTTCTCGCCGACGGTCCTGCATGGTGGTACCTCCTGCGCTGAGGGGTGAGGGGACGGGCGGAGCGGTCCGGTGCGGGATCGAGCGCAGCCACTGCCGCGCCTGTCCCGCGCTGGTCAGGCGGACGACCGTGAGGCCGGGGTGCAGAGCGAGATAGGCGGCCGTCTCGGCCCGCCGGGTGGCGTGCTGGGACCAGGCCCAGCGCAGCGGGTGGCGCGGGTTGCGCAGCATCGACCGCCAGGTCTCCCGGTTGCCGTGCCACAGCTCCCGGCCGGTGGCGGCCCGGACCACCGAGCGGCGCAGCACGCGGCGCATGACGGTCCGGCGGGGCAGATCGAGCCAGACGAACGTGTCGGCGCGCTCGCCGAGCAGGTCACCGACCACCCAGTGGTACTGGGCGTCGCAGATCCACGCCGGGGTCCGCGTGACGCGCTCCACGTCGTCCGGGAACTCCGCGCGGTGGGTCCAGCCGGGCCCGTGGTAGAGCGCGTCCATCTCGATGTGCGGGATGTCCAGCGTCCTGGCGAGGGACGAGGCCAGCGTCGTCTTGCCCGCGCCGGAGATCCCGCCGACGACGATCCGCCGCAGCGGCCCCGGCCCGGGCGCCACAGTCGCCACCGGCCGGGTAGGCCGGGTGAGGAACCCGACCGCCGCGGCCGTCGCCGCGCAGACCACGGCCAGGCCGAGCCACAGGACGGCGTTCCCCCGCGCCAGCAGCGCCGTCCCGGCCGCCGGGGCGACCGCGCCCGCGATGCCGAAGGACGTCTGGAAGGTCGCGTTGTAGCGGCCCTCCAGACCGGCCGGGGCGGCGGCGTTCGCGGTCGTGGTGACGACCGGGGCGAACAGCGCGTCACCGAGCGTGCCGATCAGCGCCGCGCACAGGACGACGGCGGTCGTGGCCGGGCCCGCCCAGCCGGACGGCGCCATGACGAGGACCGACAGTCCGAAAGCGCCGGTCGCCAGGCGCAGCGCCCGTGCGACGGGGACGCGCCGCGCGTAGGCGACGGCGGGCCGTCGGGCCAGGGCCATCGCCACACAGGAGACGGCGATCACCACGCCCGGCACCCACGACGGCTGCCCCAGCACCACGATGGCGACCACCGGGAGCATCGCCGTCAGACAGTCGGAGACGAACGCCAGCAACAGCGTCAGCAGGCACAGCCGCAGGAAGCCGGGGTCGTCCCGCAGGTCGCGCCACCGCCACTTCCGCCCGTCCGCCGAGGTCTTGGCCTCGGGGCGGGCCCGGACGTGCCGGCGCACCGTGAGCACCAGGAACATGGCCGCCACGTACGTCAGACCGTTGGCGTAGGCGACCAGGTGCAGGCCCGTGGTGCTGCCGATCAGCAGGCCCCCGGCACTCGCGCCGATCGCGCCGCCGGCCGCCCACCCGCTGACCTTCAGCACGCTCGCCGTACTCAGTACGCCGATGAGCTCGCCGGCCGGTACCAGCCGGGCCAGCAGCGGCGTACTGGCCGTCCAGAACAGCCGGTCCCCGGCAGCCGCGACGACCGCGAGCGCGCCGACCTGCCACGTGGCGGAGACGAAGGGGAACAGCGCGAAGACGACGGTGCGTACGGCGTAGCTCAGGGCGGACGCGTTCGCCGGACCCCACCGGTCCACCAGCAGGCCGTTCACCGGTCCCGTCAGGAGGCCGAGGAGCCCGCCGACCGTCAGCGCGAGACCGACGTCCGCCAGGGGAAGGTGCTGCCCCCGGGAGAAGAAGATCAGCGCGACCGGGGTCCACAGGCCGTTGCCGACGCAGTCGACGGTCATGGCCAGCAGGTAGGTGCGCTTCCCCGGTGTCTCCCGTCCCCGGCCGACCGCGAACACTTTTTCCGCCGGGATCACGGGCGGACGAAATGGACCAGCAGGGCCCGCCGGTCCACGGGACACGTCTCGGAGACCGGCGGGACGCCGTGCCAGGACCGGTCCGAGCGGACGAGGACGACGGACGTCCCGGTCGTCGGCGCCACCCGCTTCGCGCAGTCGTTCATGTCCGCGCTGCGCAGCAGCCGCAGGTCACCGCTCCACTCCGGGTCCCACCCGTCGTTGAAGTAGAAGAGGTGGGTCACCGCTTTGTCCGGGCGGTCGGTGTGCGGCTCGATCCAGCAGCCCCGGGCGTAGCGGGTCATGCGGGCCTCGACCAGGCACGGGTCCAGGTCCACGCCGGTGAGCGCGGACAGCGCCGCGCGGTAGGGCGCCGAGACGACGTCCTCGACGAACTGCTGCCAGCTCGCGGGGAGCGCGCCCACCTGGTCCTTGTCGACCTCGCCGGCGGTGACGAGGTTGCGGTTGAACATCCGGTACTGCTTGTCGGACCGGGTCGCCTTCGTGCGCTCCGACTCCTCGAAGCCGACGTCGCTGAACTCGCCGCGCAGGTTCTCGGCGATGGCGTCCGTGACGAACGAGCGGGGGATCACGGCGTGCCCGAACGGATCCTGTTCGAGCTCGGCCCGGCTGATGGTCTCGATGTCGACGAGGGACACGTCTTCTTCCTCACAGGTGAACGGGGTGGGTGAACGCGCCGGCGACCGTGCGCAGCCGGTTCTCCTCCCGGAGTCCGTGGAGCGCGAGCAGCCGGGCGACGCTGCCGTGTTCGGCTTCGATCCCGGCGATCAGCGCCCGCATCGTCGCCGCCGGTGTGGAGGTCCGCAGCCGCAGCTGCGCGAGGGTGTCCTCGCGGGTCCAGCCCGGGCGGGGGTCGGCGCTGCGCAGCGCGCGGTAGGCGCGGGCGGTCAGGGCGTAGTCCCGGGCGACGTCCGCCGTCCGCACCCCCAGCGCCCGCAGGACCAGGCCGCTGACGACGCCGGTGCGGTCCTTGCCCATCGCGCAGCAGATGTAGACGGGCACCTCCGACCCGTCGGCGAGCAGGTCCACGATCTCCGCCGCGACCGGCGCCGCCCGGGTCAGCATGTCGCGGTAGTTCGCGAGGTAGTCGCTGGGCAGGGGCCGTACGTTGCCCCGGATCCGGCTCATGTCGCCGGCCACCGGACGGGGCAGCACGGTCGCCCCGGTGCACTCGGGCCCCCGGTACTCCCGGCGTTCCTCCTCAAGCCGCAGATCGACGACGGTACGGATGCCCAGGCCGTCGAGGGCCGGCGCCGTGTCCGGGGACGGCGCGGGACCCCGGACGAGGAGCCCCCGCCGCAGGTACCCCCCGTCGGGACCGCGCAGCCCGCCCAGATCGCGCACGTTGGGCAGGCCGGGGACCGCGATCCGCCGGGTGTTCATGCGGGTGTTCACGCCGCCTCCCCCCGGTGCCAGTCGCCCAGGGCGGCGACGACGCGACGGGCGACGGCCTCGTTCGCGACCGCGATCCGCACCGCGGCGGGCAGCCCCGGCGCGCCGGACAGGTCCCGTACGACGATGCCCCGCTCCAGGAGGTACCGGCTCGCGGCCCCGGCGGCCGGCGCGTCGGGGACGTCCCAGGTCACGAAGTTCCCGCCGCTCGGCCGGGCGTGCCAGCCGGGCACCGCGCGCTCGACCTCGGCCGCGAACCGCTCCCGCAGCCGCCGTACGTCGGCCCAGATCCCGGTGAAGACGGCCTGTTCCTCCAGCGAACGCCGCAGCAGGGCGACCGCGAGAGCGGAGACCGGGCCCTCCGGATCGAGGTCGAACAGGTGCCGGGCGACCGCCGGGTGAGCGACCGTCACCGCGATCCGGGCGCCCGAAAGACCGTAGGACTTGGAGAACGTGTTGACGCGGACGACGTGCCGCAGCCCGGCCAGCTCGCGCACCAGCTCCTCGCCGCCCTCGGTGAACGCCAGATACGCGGTGTCCACGACCAGGAGACTGCCGTGCTCCGCGACGGCGGCGGCCAGCTCGGCCAGCTCCTTCGCGCCGTGCACCTGCCCGGTGAAGCTGTGCGGGGTGGTGACGACGACGAACGCCGGCGCTCCCGCGTACAGCCGCCGCGCGAGGTCACCGAGGTCGAACAGCCCGGTCCCGGGATCGGGAGCGACGGGGTCCAGGACACAGCCCGAGATCGCCGCGAACTTCGCCCACCCGTCGAAGTTCGGCTGGTGGAGGACGATCCGCGACACCCCAGGGAACGCCCGGGTCAGCAGGTTCAACCCGGGATCGCTGCCCGCCGTGAGCACGAGGGAGTCGACGTCCACCCCGAACCGCTCGGCCAGCATCCCGTAGACCGGCCACAGGATGGGGTAGGTCAGCACGTCGTTCGGGTCGAACGACGCCAGCGTTTCCCGGTGCACCGCCGCCGCCCGGTCATCGAGCAGCCCGCAGTTCTTCAGGTTGATCTCGTCGGGGACCCGGACCCGCCGGTTGCGGAACCGGCCCGCGCTCTCCCGCCGGAACGGGGAACCCTCCCGCGCCGGCGCGTACGTCTCGCCGGTCATACCGGTCGCAGGGCCGGGCCGGCGGCGCGGGCCGGGATGTTCTCGAACACCTGCGTGACGTCCGGCTGGCTGCCGAAGATGATGTCGTAGCCCCGGGCCAGCTCGTCGTCGGTCAGCGCGTGGGTGCCCGGCACGAACAGCTGCCGGTTGAACGCGGCCATCTCGTGGTCCTGGAGGTCGGGGCCCGAGAGCTCCCAGGGGGCGTACACGGTCGGCCGGGCCCGGCCGCCGTGCTCCTGGACGGCCTCGATGGTCCGCTCGGCACCCTCGATCGTGGTGCCGGGCAGCCCGACGATGACGAAGCAGTTCAGCTCGATGCCCGACTCCTTGCACCAGGCCGAGAGCTGGTCGAGGTCCAGCGCGGACTTCTGCTTCGCCCGGGGCAGCAACGCGCTCTCCTCGGGGTCGAGGGTCTCCAGACCGACGCTGATCCGGACGCACCCGGCCTCACCCATCGACCGGATCATGTCCTCGCTGAGATGGTGGATCGTCGTCGCGCACTTCCACGGGTACGGCGACCCCCGGCCGGTCAGCTCCCGGCAGAGCTCCTCCATCCACTTCTTGTCCAGCGTGAACGTCGGCGCGTAGAACGCCACGTACTCGAACGGCGCCGCGGCGAACGACTCCTCGATGTACTGGAGCGTCCGCTCGACCGTGATCCGCCGCTCCTTCTTCGTGTAGATCATCGGCACCTCGCAGTAGGAGCAGCCGATCGGGCACCCGCGCGCCGCCGGGACGACCAGTTCACGGCGGCGCGGGATGCCGCAGAACTTGTTGGCGTCGTCGAAGTAGAGGGCGTCGTACTGCGCGTAGGGGATCTCCTCCGGCGTGGGCAGGTACCAGTCCTCCGCCGGGAGCAGCTCACCGCGCCGCCTCGGAGCCGCCCAGGCGCCGTCGCGCCGCAGGTGCACGCCCGGCGCCTCGGCCGCCCGGCCCCGGAAGGTCTCGATCGCGGCGCCGACACCGGCCTCGAAGTCGCCGTTCTCCACGATCGCGTCGATGTCGAAGCGCTCGAAGAAACGGGGGTTGACCCCGGACAGCCTGCCGAACGTGACGATCGGGGCGTCCGGGTTCAGCGCCCTGGCGTAGGAGACGAGCCGACGGAATCCGTCGATGCCGTCGAACTCGTTCATCACCGCGATCACGTCGTACCGCTCCTGGAAGAGCCTGCTGCCGAGGTCCTTCCACGTCAGCCGCTCGACACTGGCGTCGATCGCGGTCACCTGCGCGCCGGGATAGACGGTGCGCAGATGGCCGGCGACCTGGTACAGCGCGAGGTGGTGCCCCGCGTTGAAGTAGCTCAGCACCTGCGGCGGCCAGATCACGAGGATCTTGCGGGGTTCGTCCACGATCTTTCCCATGGGGGGTCCTTTCGGTTCCGCCGGACGGTCAGTTCTGCGG
The DNA here is from genome assembly GCF_055409605.1 of Streptomyces saintjeani. NCBI lineage: Bacteria > Bacillati > Actinomycetota > Actinomycetes > Kitasatosporales > Streptomycetaceae > Streptomyces > Streptomyces saintjeani. The sequence goes on from NZ_CP189624.1 coordinate 7,521,878, forward strand.
CCGGTACGCGGAGCCGGCGAGCCCGGTGGTCAGCCAGTACTCGATCTGGACCGTGATCCGCTCGGTCCCCTCCGGGTGCTCGATCTTCGAGACCGCGTGCCAGGACGCGTCGGTGGGCGGGAAGGCGAGCAACTGGCCGCCGACCGGGCTGATCTCCTCCGTCGGGCCCGCCTTGGGGGACGCGAAGATCTGGAACTGCCCGCCCGCCTCGACCGGCCAGTCCCGGTTCAGGTAGAGGATCACGGTGATCGCCTTGGTCGGCTTGTCCTTGTGCACCGACAGGTAGTCGCCGTTGCGGTGCGTGTAGAGGCCGATGCTGCGCTTCAGGCCGGCCAGCTCGATCCCGGTCGACTTCTCCAGCCAGGCCGTGAACTCGGCGCCGCGCAGCTCCTCCACGAGGTCGCGCCAGATGGCCGGCAGGCGCGGGAACACGGGGGCGTCCTCTTCGAGGACGACCAGGTCCACCAGGTTCATCCGGTACTGCTTCTCGTGCTTCGGGTCCTCGACCGCGATCTTCGCGACATCGGCGGTCGGCATGGTGGCGAGCAACTGCTCCAGTTGCCCGTCGTCGAGCAGGTCACGGCCGCGGAAGAGCTGGAACGGCTGGGTGCGTTCCTCCAGCGCCGAGTCGAGCGTCAGCACCACGGTGCCTCCTTGGAGTTGATCCGGGATTCCCGTGACGACCGGCCGGCCGCCGGGAATCGACCTGGCCACAGCCTGCGCGCGGCCCCCTGCCGACCCCTTGTCGGTTCGCTGCCGGGGATCGGCAAGGTCTTCGCAAACCGGCGCGCCATCGCACGGCAAGCGCGGCGGTGAGACTGGCAGGGCAGTCCCGATACCCGAACCCGATCCCCGAACCGGCGCCCGAGCCGGCCGCTGAGAGGTGCGTGTCTTGATCAACCTGGACGTCCGGCTCGAAACGTGGGACCACCCCTTCCGGCACTTCCGCGGCGCCGGCCTGATCTCCGCGCGCGACCTGGCCGGCCTCGGCGCCACCGCGCCGGACCCGGACCTGTTCCAGCGGATCGACACCTCGACCGGCAAGGACGTACGGCGCCGCTACCGCTCGTCCGTCCTGCCGTTCTCCGACAACAAGACCGGCATCACCCCCGACGGCATCCCGCTGGCGGCGCCCTGGCGCGCACTGGTCACCGACCTGCTGTCCGACGAGTTCACCGGCTGGCTGCACCGCGAGACCGGGGTGGACACCGCCGGGCTGCACCGCCGGGCCGAGATCTACTACCACTACGACGGCGACTTCGAGGACCTCAGCGCCGGCAAACAGCACAAGAGACTCGCTCTGGCACTGCACATCAACGAGCACTGGCCGGCCGACGGCGGCGGAGATCAGGAGTACTGGTCCGGCCCGGACCGGTCGGCCGGCCCCGCCGCGACGATGCCCCCGACGGGAGGCACCGCCTGGTTCTACTCGGCGTCGCCCGCGTCCTGGCACCAGATGACGCCGGTCGCCGCGGGGCGGGGCCTGGTGCGGCAGTCGGTCAGCATGGCCTTCTTCGAGTAGCCGGCGAACCTCCGGCCGGCGAACCCCCGGCCGGCGAACCTCCAGCAGGCGAACCCCGGCCGTACCCCGACGGCCCGACACCGCCAGAAGCCGCCGCCCGAGCTGTCCCGGACGGCGGCTTCTGCCGGTGCCTCCACGTGTTCTTCCCGGTCACCCCTCGTCGATCCGGATGGCCGACGACGGGCACAGGCCCACCGCCTGCCGGACAGCCGGCCGGTCTCCCTCACCCGGCTCCACCGTCAGCGGCGCCACCAGCCCCTCGTCGTCCTGGTCGAAGACGCCGGGCGCGGCCAGCACACACTGTGCGGCGCCGACGCACCGCTCCCGGTCCGCGGTGATACGCATGGGCGTTGCCCCTTCCCTCAGCAGTTCACCGGCACCTGGTGGACGCCGTAGATCCCGGCGTCGTCCTTGTACGGCAGTTCCTTCGCCGGCCCGGCCAGCGACAGGCCCGGCACCCGCTGCAGCAGCGTTTCGAAGACGACCTCCAGCTCCACCCGGGCCAGATTCTGGCCGAGGCACTGGTGCACGCCGTAGCCGAAGGCGACGTGGTGGCGGGCGCCGCGCTCGAAGTCCAGCCGGTCCGGGCGCTCGAAGACCTCGTCGTCCCAGTCGGCGGCCAGCGCGGACACGACGATGCCCTCGTCCTTGCGGATGGTCACGCCGCCGATCTCGATGTCCTCGGTGGCCACCCGGGCGGGCGCGTTCTCCACGACGCTGAAGTAGCGCAGCATCTCCTCGACCGCCGTGGGCAGCAGCGCCGGGTCGGCCGTGATCCGCGCCCGGTGCTCCGGGCTCTCCAGCAGCGCCACCACGCCCAGCGAGATCATGTTCGCGGTGGTCTGGTGCCCGGCGATCAGCAGCATGACGGCGGTGCCGACGATCTCGTCGTGCGTCATCACCGGGGTCCGCCGGTTGCGTGCGATGAGCCGCCCGATCAGGTCGTCGGTGGGCTCGCCCCGCTCCTTCTCGGTGACCAGGTCCTCCAGGAAGTCGTTGAGCGCGTCGGAGGCCGCGGTGCGCTCAGCCGTCGAGACGGTCCGGCTGACCAGCATCCCCGCCCACGCGTGGAAGTCGCGGCGCCGCTCGTGGGGCACGCCCAGCAGCTCGCAGATCACCAGCGACGGCACCGCCTCCGACACGTGCTCGACCAGGTCGGCCGGCTGCGGCGCGGCCAGCAGGGCGTCGACGCTCCGGTCGACGATCCCCTGGATGCGCGGGCGCAGCGCGGCGATCCGGCGCAGCGAGAACTCGCCGGTCAGGAGCTTGCGGTGGGCCCCGTGCTCGGCCCCGTCCAGATGGATCATGGACCGGCGGGTGCTGAGCCGGCGGACGCGCTCGGCCGCCGCGCGCTGCTCGGCGGTCAGCCTCCCCGGGAACGCCGGGTGCAGGCGGTCGGCGCTGACCCGGGGGTCGGCGAGCAGCTTGCGGGCCTGCTCGTGCCCGGTGACCAGCCAGGCCACCTGGCCGTCGGGCATCCGGACCCGGCTGACCGGCTCCTGGTCGCGCAGTTCCCGGTACGCGGCCGGCGGGTGCATGGGGCACGCGCGGGCCATCGGGAACGACGGGACGTCGTGGTCGAGCATCTCGGTCATGGGGTCCGTTCCCGTTCCTGTGCCGCCGCCCGAAGGGCGACCCGGTTGATCTTGCCGACGCCGATCATGGGGAGGGCGTCGACGATCCGCAGTTCCTCGGGCAGTTTGAAGGTGGCGATCCCGTGTTCCGTGAGGAAACGGCGCAGTCCGAGCAGCGTCGGCTGCTTCTCGGAGTCGAGGGGGACGGCGAAGACGCAGACCGTCTGCCCCCACACGGTGTGCGGCATCGCGACCGCCGCGACCGCCCGCAGCAAGGGGTGCTCGCCGAGCAGGGACTCGACCTCACCGGCGGATATCTTCTCGCCCCCGCGATTGATGACGTCCCCGATCCGCCCCTCCACCACCAGGCCCCCCGACGGATGCGTCCGCGCCAGGTCGCCGGTGCGGTAGAAGCCGTCGCCGGTGAAGGCGCGCGCGTCGGCCTCCGGCGCCGCGTAGTACCCGGCGACCGTGTACGGCCCCCTGGTCAGCAGCTCTCCCACCTCACCGGGAGCCACCTCCGCGCCGTCCTCGTCCACGACGCGGATCTCGTCGCCGGGCGAGGCGGGCCGCCCCTGCGTCCGGGCGATGACGTCATCGGGATCGTCCAGGGCGGTGTAGGTCAGCAGCCCCTCGCTCATGCCGTAGCACTGCTGCACCGTGCAGCCGAGCAGCTTCCGGGCCTCGGCTGCGGGGGCGGGCTCCAGGCGGGCGCCGCCGGCCTGCATCACGCGCAGCGACGTCGGCCCGTGGCCCCTTCGGCGCACCTCGTCCAGCCACTGGGTGACCAGCGCGGGCACCAGCGTCGTATGCGTCACGCCCTCCCGGTCGACGAGGTCGAGCGCCGCCGCGGGATCTCCCGGCGAGCCCAGGACGATCCGCCCGCCGAAGGCCAGGACGCCCAGCATCCCGGGGCAGTTGAGGACGAAGCCGTGCGCCGCCGACATGACGGCGAGGTACACCGTGTCCGCCGACAGCCCGGCCCACCCGGCGGCCGTCCGGATCATGTAACCGTAGCCCTCGTGGGCGCGCGCGATGGCCTTCGGCGGGCCGGTGGTCCCGCTGGACAGCAGGAAGACGGCGGGCTCGTCGGCCAGCGGCGGTCCCAGGTCGGGCAGGGGCCCGGCCCCGGGATCGGGACGGCACAGCTCGACCAGGTCCTCGGTGTCTTCGGGGACGGTGTCCGAGGCGCGGTCGGCGACCAGGATGTGCCGGATGCTCGGACAGCTCTCCCGCAGCTCCCTCGCCAGCGCGAGATGGTCGAAACGCTGCCAGCGGCGCGGTACGGCCACGGCCGTGGGCCGGGTCGCCGCGACCACCGACAGCAGCTCGCGGCGGCGCAGCGTGGGCACCGCCATGACCGGGTGCGCGCCCAGCCGCATCAGCGCCAGCGGCAGGACGACCAGCTCCAGGTCGTTCGGGAGCTGGACCAGCACCCGGTCCCCCCGGGCGATCCCGAGGGCGGCCAGCCGGGCGGCGGCGCCGTCGACCGCGTCCGCCAGCTCGCGCCGGGTCAGCCGGCCGCCGGGGCCGCGTACGGCCTCTTTGCCGGGGTCGTCGTCCACATGACGCAGCGCCAGCCGGTCGACCCGCTCGGGAAGCCACCAGCCGCGGTCGCGGTACTCCCGCGCGCGGTCCGGCGGGATTCTCGGGAGGCCGGGGTCCTCGGGGCTGAATGCGTTCACGCCCGGTCACCTTCCTTTCTCGCGGCCATGTCAGAGAGCCGACTGGAGGGCGAGCCGTGAGATGTCGTACTGGGTGGAGTCGTCCACGGCGAGGTCGGCGCAGATCCGGCCGAACAGCGGGACGAACTTGAACGCCCAGCCCGCCCCGTAGACGACGAGCTTGTCCCCGTGCGGCACCAGGTCCCGCGCGGTGCCGAGGAAGAACTGCCGTTCCGGATCGGTGGGCAGCACGGCCAGGCAGGTCGAGGTCCGCGCCGGGTCGGGATCGACCGTCGGCAGATGGTTCCTCAGCCAGCCCGACAGCCGCTCCATCTGACGCCGGTCGGCGACGCCGGTGGACGTCGACGGGTGGCCGAGCGGGTCCACCTCGAAGATCGGCCCGCAGCGCACGAACTCCCCGGGCGCCCAGGGGTTGTGGCCGAATCCGTAGAACAGGTTGGTGTCTTCGTCCGTCGGCTGCTGGAAGGCGAACCAGAACGGCGACTCGGCCACCGGGGCGGCCTGCCGGTAGGTGGCGATCGCCATCTCGTACACCGAGTAGGCCAGGCGCGCCCCCAGCGGCTCCAGCAGGTCGTTGGTGTAGGGGCCGCAGGCCAGTACGGCCTTGCCGGCGCGGTAGGTGCCCCGGTCGGTGGTGACGGTCACGCCCCCCTCGTCCGGCACGAGCGCCGTCACCGTCTCACCGGCGCGCAAGGTGCTGCCCGCCTCCTGGGCGAGGGTGAAGAGGGCCGACAGCGTCCCCCTGACGTCGATCGTCCCGCCGTCGGGCTGGAGGAACCCCTCGTACTCCTTGGGCAGGCCGCGGAACCCGAACCGCCGCTCGATGTCGGGGGCCTTGAGCCATTCGTAGCGCACCGAGAGCTTGTCCATCATCTCCGCGGTGCCCGATATCTGGCCCTCGTTCGTGACCACGTCGGTGTCCCCGAACCAGAGGCTGCCGATCTCGTGGATGAGGCGGCGCTCGCACCGGCTCTCCAGCGCGCGCCACAGCGGAAGGGTCTCCAGCGTCAGGCGGAACAGGTCCTCCTGGGTGTACTGGAGCCGCCAGTGGCGTTCGGCGCCGCTCGTGCCCGCGGTCTCGTTGAAGAACGTGTGCCGCTCCAGGACCAGGACCCGGTGGCCGCGTCCGGCCGCCTCCCAGGCGGTGGCCAGGCCGATCGGCCCGCCGCCCACGACCACCACGTCATAGGACTCCGTCATGCCCGCGCCTCCTCGTAACTCGACGTTCCGCCCTCGCCCGCGCCTCGCCGCCTGGTGAGCGCGGACTTCAGGGCCAGCACCAGATGCTCGACCTGACCGTCGGTCATCGACGGGTAGCACGGCAGGTTGACCTGCTCGTGGAACCAGATCCGTTCGGTGACCGGGCACTCCCCGAGCCGGTGGCCCCGGCCCCGCCACTCCGGACGCAGATGGAGGGGGAAGTAGCGCACCTGCACCTGGATTCCGGCGTCTTCGAGGGCGTGGATGACCTCGTCGCGGCTCGTCCCGTGGCCCGGCCGGACGAAGAAGGTGAACAGGTGGTAGGGGTGGTGGATGTCCTCGGGCACCTCGGCCAGCCGCACCTGCGGGAACTCCGCCAGCGTCTGGGCGAGCCGCCCGGCGATCCACCGCCGCCGCTCCGCCAGCTCCGCCAGCCGCCCCAGCTGGACGAGTCCGACGGCCGCACCGGCCTCGCTGAGCGTGGCGTTGCTCCCGGGATGGCGGACGAGGAGGCACTCCTTCTCGTACGAGTCCCCCGCCCACATCATCCAGGGTTCCGCGCGGTCGTACGGCCCGGCCGCCAGCGGGGACGGGACGTACGCCCCGTCGGCGGCGTTGGAGCGGATGCGGTCGACGCGCTCGGCCCACTTCGGGTCGTCGAAGGTGAGCATCCCGCCCTCGCCGAGCGTCGTGATGTTCTTGCTGGAGTGGAAGCTGAAGCACCCGATGTCGCCCAGCACGCCGGGGCGCCGGCCCCGGTAGAGGGCGCCCAGTGCGTGGGCGCAGTCCTCGATCACCCGGATGCCGTGGCGCCGGGCCACCCGCATGATCTCGTCCATCCGGGCCGGCCGGCCGCCGTAGTGGACCAGGATCAGCGCCCTGGTCCTCGGGGTGATCAGCGACTCGAACGAGGCGACGTCCACGTTCAGGGTGTCCGGCTCCACGTCGCAGAAACGGACGGTCACATCGTGGGCCAGCAGCGGATCGGCGGTGGCCTTGAAGGTCTGCGGCGTCACGATGACCTCGTCACCGGGGGCGAGGTCCAGCAGGTGCACGGCGAGCGCGACGGCGACGGTGCCGCTGGTGACGGTCATCGCGTACCGGCTGCCGATGTGCTCGCGCATCGCCTGCTCGAACTCGTCCCGCCACCGCCCCTGCGAGAGGCTCTCGCCGGACCGGACGAGACTGCTCAGCGCCGCCACCTCGGCGTCCCCGAGGACACTCCCCACCCCGGGGGCCGGCACGAAGTACCCGGAGTTCCCGTTCACCCTCAGCATGAGCCGGTCCCACTGCGGGCGGCGGCGAGGGCCAGCGCCACCTCCACGATGAGGTCCTCCTGGCCCGCGACCACCTGACGCCTGCCGAGCTCGAAGAAGATGTCGCGCGGATCGACCCCCTCGCGCGCCGCGATGTCGAGCACCGGTTTCTTGAACCCGGAGAACACCCCGGCCAGCCCGCTGACGATGGAGACGGAGTCGATCGTGGGCGGCGCCGGCATCAGCTCCCGCTCGGCGATGTCCGCGGCGTCCAGGAGCCGGTACAGGTCGATGCCCGTCCGGAACCCCAGCCGCTCCAGCACCGGCACCAGGACCTCCAGCTGGGTGTTGCCGGCGCCCGCGCCGAAGCCCCGGGCACACGCGTCGAGGATGCCGGCCCCGGCCTCCGCCGCCGCGATCGAGTTCGCCACGGCCATACCGAGGTTGTTGTGCCCGTGGAACATCACCGGCACGTCGACGGCGCCGCAGATGGCCCCGATGCGCTCCGTGACGTCCGAGGGCAGGAAGTACCCCGAGGAGTCGAGGATGCCGACGCCGGTGGCCCCGAACCCGACCAGGCGCGCGCACTCCTCGGCGAGCTGGTCGGGGGTCGCCATGTGTGTCATCAGGAGGATGCCGTGCGCCTCGACACCTTCGTCGCGCAGGAAGCCGAGGTGTCGCTCGGCGACGCTGGCCTCGGTGCAGTGGGTCGCGATGCGCACCAGGTCGACCTCGTACGCGAGGGCGTTCTTGAGGTCCTGGGTCGTGGCCCAGCCCGGGAACATGAGGACGCCCAGCTTGCTGGTCGTCAGGGTCTCCCGGGCGATCGACATCATCTCGTCGTCGCTCAGCCTGGCCCGGCCGACCTGGAGGGAGGAGGCGGCCAGGCCGTTGCCGTGGCCGACCTCGACGACCGGGACCGACGCGGCGTCGGCGGCCTTCAGATAGGCGCGGAACTGCTCCGCGCCGAGGCTGTGGCGGACGGCGTGCTGGCCGTCGCGCAGAGTCGGGTCGTGGATCTGGATCGGCTTGCCCACGGCGGCGTCCCGAGCCGCTTCCTGGCTCATGCCGTCTCCCTGCCTGCCAGTGCGAGCCGGTCCGCCGCGTAACACTCGGCGGCCTGGATCGCGGCGGAATTGATGATGTCGAGATTCCCGGCGTAGTGCGGCAGCCGGTCGCCGCCCGACGTGACCTCCACGGAGACGAAGGCCATGGAGTCGTTGACGGTGCACACGCTGACGTCGAATCCCTTGACGTACGACCGGATCTCCGCAGCGGCTCCCGCCACCAGCGAGCGCACCGATGCGGTGGTGAGGTCCCGGCCCAGCAGATACATGGCGACCCGGAACGTGGCCGCTGGACGGGCCGGGCTGATGTTGACGAGCGCCTTCACGTTCTCGACGCCGGTGAACCGGCGGATCGCGTCCCGCGTGGTCGTCACGTACTCGTCGAGGTTCAGGCGCGAGGCGTGGCCCACGCTCAGGGTGGCGGCCGTGGTCACGACCTCGATGTGGTCGATCTCGTGCGCCTTCGCTATCGCGTGCAGGATCGGTACGCACGCCTGCCCGCCGCAGGTCACCATGGAGATGTCGCGGTGGGAGCCGATGTCCGCCCGGTTGACGGCCGGGACGATCATCTGCCCGACCCTGCTGGGCGTCAGGTCGACGAGCAGCGCGCCGGACGCCGCGAGCTGCTGCGCGTGCTCGGCGTGGCAGGACGCGTTGGTCGCGTCGAACACCACGTCGAAGTCCTCCTCGGCGTCGACGAGGGACTGGATGCCCCCGGTCGCGACCGGCAGGCCGCGCCGGGCCGCCCGCCTCAGCCCTGGAGCGGCGTCATCGCGGCCCGCGACGAGCCGCAGGTCGAGGCGGTCCGACCGCATGATCTTGGTCGCCAGGTCCAGACCGATGAGTCCGGCGCCAAGGACCGATACGGACAGCCGTCCAGTTGCTTGCATTCACGGTCGCCTTTCCCTCGGATTCGTTCCCCGTCGGGTCGATCTCTCGGGAGCCAGCCTGTGCCCGGGGCCTTGCCGACGGCTCGCCGTCGCGCTGACCGGGCTCTGCCGTGAGCGGGGCAAGCGAGGCGGCGAGGCCCTTGCAGGGGCGCGGAGCGAAGCTGTGCGGGCACCGCCCCCCTGTGGGGGCTTTCCCCCCCAGCACAACGCCAGTTCGTACGCCGCACACTTAGCATCCGAAGGGGACTGCGAGCCGTGGTCAACCCGATTCATGACGACAACGGTGTCTCTCTGGTCCTGGTGAACAGCGAGAACCGGCACGCTCTGTGGGCCGGCGGTCTCGACGTGCCACCGGGCTGGCGCGTCGCGCACCGGGCGCGCAGCCGCCAGGAGTGCCTGGAGTACATCGGCGCCCACTGGACGGACATCCGGCCCGAGAGGTCGCCGGACGACGGCACAGGCGCCTGCCTGCCCGACCTGTTCGCCGCCCAGGCCGCGCGCACCCCGGGCGCACCGGCCCTGATCTGGCAAGGCCGGCAGCTGACGTACCGTCAACTCGACGACGAGTCCAGCCGGCTGGCCGCGTTCCTGCGGCAACGAGACATCGGCCCCGGCGCGTTCGTCGGGCTGTGTATCGAGCGGTCACCGCAGATGATCACGGCCCTGCTCGCGGTCCTGAAGACCGGCGCGGCCTACGTGCCCCTCGACCCGGAGTACCCGGCCGGACGGCTGCGGTACGTCCTCGCCGACACGGGCGCACGCCTCCTGCTCACCCAGGAGCCGCTGAGCCCGCTCTTCCCCGACTACGACGGCGAGATCGTCTGCCTCGACCGGCACCGGCAGGACATCGACGCCCTGCCCACCGCGCCCGCGCCGGACAGCCCCGCCCCGCTCCCGTCGGACATCGCCTACGTCATCCACACCTCCGGCTCCACGGGCCGCCCCAAGGGCGTCCTGGTCACACACCGCTCGCTGGCCAACCACAGCTCCGCCGTGAACCGGCACTTCGCCTTCGCCCCCGGCGACCGCGTGCTCCAGTGCAGGCCCCTGAGCTTCGACGCCGCCGCCGAGGAGATCTTCCCGCCGCTCCTGCACGGCGCGGCCCTGGTCCTCGGCAGCGACCCGCTGCGCCAGACGTTCCGGGCCCTCACCCAGCAGGTGATCGACACCGGCACGACCTTCCTGAGCGTGCCCACGGCCTTCTGGCACAGCTGGGTCGCGGAGGAGGACTGCCTGCTGCGGCTGGCCACCGAGTCCTCGCTGCGCACGATGATCGTGGCCGGCGAGAAGGCGGCCCGCCAGGCGCTGCTGACCTGGAAGAAACGGGTCGGCGAGGACATCCGCTGGTTCAACGTCTACGGCCCGACCGAGGGCACCATCACCACGACCGTCCACGAGCCGGGCGCCGACTGGGAGGGCAGCGAGTACAGCTCCGTCCCCATCGGCCGCCCCATCGACAACGTCCGCACCCACGTCCTCGACGACGCCCTGCGGCCGGTCCCGGCGGGAGAGCCGGGCGAACTGTTCATCGGCGGGGCGGGCGTGGCCGTCGGCTACCTGGGCGCGCCGCAGGCCACCGCCGAGCGGTTCCTGCCCGACCCCTTCTCCGGCGTGCCCGGCAGCCGGCTCTACCGCACCGGGGACCTGGTGCTCGCCGACGCGGACGGCTGCCTGGAATTCCTCGGCCGCCGCGACCACCAGGTGAAACTGCGCGGCTACCGCATCGAGCTCGGCGAGATCGAGGCCGTCCTCGCCGAGCACCAGGCCGTCCGGGCGTGCGTCGCCCAGGTCACGGGCGACGGCCCGGACAGCACTCTGGTGTGCTTCGTCGCCGCCGACCGGCGGACCGCGCCCGCCGCGGCCGAGCTGATCGCCCACCTGCGCGGGCATCTACCGTGGTACATGATCCCGACGGCCGTCCACGTCCTGGACGCGTTCCCCATGACCCCCAACGGGAAGATCGACCGGACCGCCCTGCTCGCCCTGGAACCGGACGACGACGAGGCCGCCCACATAGCGCCCCGCACCCCGGTGGAAGCGGTCCTGGCGGACATCTGGGAGGACATCCTCGGCCGGCGCGGCATCAGCGTCGACGCCGACTTCTTCCAGGTGGGCGGGCACTCCCTGCTCGCCGCGAGCCTGATCGCCCGCATCCGCGCCCGGTTCGACGTCGGCATGACCGCCCGCGTGCTGTTCGAGTCCCCGACCATCGCGGGGCTCGCCGAGGCCGTCACCCGGGCGACCGGCGACGGCGCGGCGGACCGCGCCGGACGGAGCTGACCGGCGGTGATACGACGACAGACGGTCGCCACGCGGCCGGACAGCCCGTGGATCCGCGCCTTCGGGCCGCCGGACCCCTCGGCCCCGGCCCGGCTCGTGTGCTTCCCGCACGCCGGGGGAGCCGCCAGCTACTTCCGCGACTGGGGCGGCGGCGACGCCACCGGAGCGCAGGTGTGGGCGGTCCAGTACCCGGGCCGCGAGAACCGCATCCGGGAGCCGTTCGCACCCGACCTGCACACCCTCGCGGACCAGGTCACCGAGGAGCTGAGCGGACTCCTCGACCGGCCCGCCGTCTTCTTCGGGCACAGCATGGGCGCGGTCGTCGGCTACGAGGTCCTGCGCCGCCTGACGGCCGGCGGCCGGGGCCACGCCGTACGCCACCTCGTGGTCTCCGGGAGCGGCGCCCCCCACCGGGTGCGGCCCTTCGCCGGCCAGGAAGGGGCCCATCTCCTGGACGACGACCGGCTCGTGGCCCTGCTCAAGGAGCTGGGCTCCGGCAACGCCGGGCTGCTGGACGACCCGGACATGCGCTCCGCCTTCCTGCCGGCGGTCCGCGACGACTACCGGATCGTCCAGTCCTACGTCCCGCGCACCGGCGGCCCGCCCCTGCGCACCGACGTCACCGCGTTCGTGGGCCGCCAGGACGGGGCGGTGGGCGTCGGCGACGCGGGCGCCTGGGCCGGCGCGACCCGGGGCCGCTTCGCCCTGCGCACCTTCCCCGGCGGCCACTTCTACCTGGCGGAGCACCAGGGCGACGTCCTGCGGGCCGTCCGCGAGGTACTCGCCACCCCTGATCGACACCGGGAGAGCTGATGAACGTCGACCTGTCGGACCCGCTCCTCTACCGCAGCTCCGCCCCGGAGCCGGTCTGGTCGCGGCTGCGCGCCGAACACCCCGTGTACCGCAACCAGCGGGCGAACGGGGAGCACTTCTGGGCGGTGATGACCCACGGCCTGTGCACGGACATGCTGACCGACCCCCGCGTGTTCAGCTCCCAGAACGGGATGCGGCTGGACTCCGACCCGCAGGTCCTGGCCGCAGCGGCCGGCAAGATGCTCAACATCACCGACCCGCCCCGGCACGACAAGATCCGCAAGGTCGTCAGCTCGGCGTTCACCCCGAAGATGGTGAACCGGCTGGAGACCAACATGCGGGCGACGGCCGCCAAAGCCATCGACGAGGCGCTGGCCGCGGGGGAGTGCGAGTTCACGCGCGTCGCGCAGAAACTGCCGGTCTCCGTCATCTGCGACATGATCGGCGTCGCGCCGGCCGACTGGGACTTCATGGTCGAGCGCACCCGCTTCGCCTGGAGCTCCACCGCGCTCGACGAGACGGAGGAGGCGCGCAAGGTCCAGGCCCACACCGAGATCCTGCTCTCCTTCCAGGACCTCGCCGTAGAGCGCAGGCGGGCGCCGAAGGACGACCTCATGAGCGCCCTGGTGTGCGGCGAGATCGACGGCGCCCCGCTGACCGACCAGGAGATCCTCTACAACTGCGACGCCCTCGTCTCCGGCGGCAACGAGACGACCCGGCACGCCACCGTCGGCGGACTGCTCGCCCTCATCGACAACCCCGACCAGTGGCACCGGCTGCGGGACGAGCCCGGCCTGATGCCCTCGGCGATCCAGGAGGTCGTGCGCTACACCTCGCCCGTCATGCACGCGCTGCGCACCGCGACCGAGGACGTCGAACTCGGCGGGGAGCGCATCAGCGCCGGTGACCACGTCGTCGCCTGGCTGCCCTCGGCCAACCGCGACGAGAAGGTCTTCGACGACCCGGAGCGCTTCGACATCGAGCGCGAACCCAACCGCCACCTGGGCTTCATCCAGGGCAACCACTACTGCATCGGCTCCTCGCTCGCCAAGCTCGAACTCACGGTGATGTTCGAGGAACTCCTGGCCCGGGTCGAGGTCGCCGAACTCGCCGGCCCGGTCCTGCGCCTGCGCTCGAACCTGCTGTGGGGGTTCGACTCGCTTCCCGTGAAGTTCGTCCCGAGGGCCTGAGGAGACGTACCCCATGACCGCGACCACCGTCCCCTCCATCGAGAAGTACCTCGGCAGCAACCTCCGCCCGCTGCCCCAGACCCGCCAACTGCGCGCCCTGCACACCGTGATCCGCGACCGGGACGCCCCCCGCGAGGACTTCGTCCGCTACTCCCGCCGGGTCATCCGCATGCTGATCGAGGCCGGCCTGGACCTGCTGCCCTTCGAACCGCACGAGGTCCGCACCCCGACCGGCGCGGCCTACCAGGGGCTGCGCTTCGCCTCCGGGCTGTGCGGGGTCACCGTGGTACGCGCCGGGGAGAGCATGGAGGGCGAACTGCGGGACGTCTGCCCGGGGATCAGGATCGGGAAGATCCTCATCCAGCGGGACGAGACGACCAAGGAGGCCCGCCTCTACTACACCGCCCTGCCCGCCGACATCGCCGAGCGGCACGTCCTGCTGCTCGACCCGGTCATGGCGACCGGCGGGACCGCGCTGTCGGCCCTGCGGGTGCTGACGGACCTCGGTGTGCCCGAGGAGAACATCGTCTTCGTCAACTTCATCACCGTCCCCGAGGGCGTCACCGCCGTCTGCGAGCGGTACCCCCGGGTGCGGATCGTGACCTCCGCCGTCGAGGAGCGCCTCGACGAGAACGCGTGGATGCTGCCCGGCATCGGGGACTTCGGGGACCGCTACTTCGGCACGGACGCATAGAGGGAATCGATGACCGACCGAAAGGTGACCATGGCGGCCGAACAGGGCCCGTTCCTCCTGCTGAACACCAAGGAGATCGTCTCGCGCCTGCACGAGTGGTTCCCGGACGCGGCGCGGGAGCTGGTCGTGGTGACCACGAGAGCGGACATCCCCGCCTCCATCGACCTCGCCGCGTACGCGGAGCGCTTCCTCCACCTGGAGGTGGTGCCCAGCCTCTGGGAGCTGCCGGACGACGAACTCGTCGCCCTCGCCCGCCGGTTCGGCGTCCGCCGGGTCCTCTCGCTCGGCGAGCGCGAGGTGCTGCGCGCGGCGCGCATCCGGGCCGAACTCGGCCTGCCCGGACAGAGCCTCGCCTCCGCCACGGCGTACCGCGACAAGCACGTCATGAAGTCGACGCTGGCGGCGGCGGGCATCGACGTCGCGCCCATGCGCACGTTCCGCGGCAACGACGAACTCGCCGAGTTCGCATGGAAGGTCGGCTTCCCGGTCGTCGTCAAGGAACTCGACTCCGGCGCCTCGAACGGCACGACGGTCCTGATGGACGAGGACGCCCTCAGCGCCCTCCCGGAGCGTACCGACGGCTCCCTCCGACTGGCCGAAGCCTGGGTCGAGGGCGACTTCCACCACGTCAACGGCCTCATGAAGGACGGGGAGGTGGTGCTGGCGGTACCGTCGCGCAACCTGTACTCCGACTGGTTCTCGGTCGCCTACGACGCCCCGACCATGACGGGGATGATGCCCGACGAGGACCCCCTGTCCGAGCGGCTGCGCGACGCCGCACGGCAGGTCGTGGCCGCGCTGCCCGCCGTACCCGGCCTGTGCGCCTTCCACCTCGAACTGTTCCACACCGAGGGCGACCGCCTGGTCGTCTGCGAGATCGCCTGCCGGGCGGGCGCGGCCCTCGTCACCGACGTCCACGAAGCCGCGCTGGGCCTGAACTTCTACGGCGCGAGCCTGCTCGGCCAGGCCGGACGCGGTGACCAGGTCGAGATCCCCAGGGCCGGTGAACGGCTCGGCTTCGTCTGGTTCCCGCCGGCCAGGGGAGTCCTGCGCGCGCTGCCCGGCACGTGCCCGCTGCCGGGGACGGTGAGCTACCGGCCCCGCGGCGAGGTCGGACACCGCTACGGCAGCTCCCCCGGACTCGGCCTGCCCGTCGCCGAGATGGTCTTCCGGCTCACCGGACCGGACACCGGGGCGCAGCTGCGGCGGATCGAGGAGTGGTGGGACGACAACGTCGTCTGGGAGGACCGGACCAATCCGGTGCCCGACCGCTGGAAGACGCCCCGCAGGAAGCCGGCCGACGCGTAACGGCCCGGCGATCGGACCGGAGGACCCATGCACGGACCCATGTACGAACTGCTGAAGACGATCATGATCGACGACCTTGAGGTGGAAGCCGGCCAGGTGTCCCCGGAGGCGAGCCGCGAGGACGCGGGCCTGGACTCCCTCGCCACCTTCGAACTGTCCCTGGCGCTCAGCGAGCGCCTCGGCATCAAGATCACCGACGACGAACTGTTCGGCCTCACGACGCTGGCGGACATCGCCGGGTACGTCGAGAAGCGGATCGCCGAGACCGGTTCCCCGGCGCTGGACCGGGCCGAGAACCGCGAGGCCCCCGAGGACGCCGGACTCGCCCTGCTGCTCGGCGCCGGGGACGCCCCCTCCGGCGGCCCCGCCCCGGCCCACCCGCTGGCCCGCAACGAAACCCCGTTCCCGCCACCCGCGTCCGTGCTGGACGCGATCACCCGCGCCGCGACCGAGGCCAACCGGTACCCCGACCCGGCCTGCGGAGCGCTGCGCGCCGAACTCGCCCGGCACTACGGCCTCTCCCCGGACCGGGTCGCCGTGGGCGCGGGCTCCATCACGCTCATCCAGGCGCTCCTCGCGGTGACCGCCGAACCGGGGGCCGCCGTCGCCTACTCGTGGCCGTCGTTCGACGGCTACGGAGTACTCGCGGACCTCGCCGGGTTCCACTCCGTACGCGTACCGCTGGCCGAGGGCGGACACGACCTCGACGCCCTGGCCGCGGCGGTCGACGAGCGGCCGAGCCTGGTGCTGCTCTGCAACCCCAACAACCCGACCGGCACCGCGTCGGGCGAGGCCGCCCTCCTGCGGTTCCTCGACGCGGTCCCGCCGACCTGCCTGGTGGTGCTCGACGAGGCGTATGCCGAGTTCGCGCGCGACCCCGGCCTGGGCGTCCGCCTGCTCGGGTCGCGGCCGAACCTGATCGTCGCCCGCACCTTCTCCAAGGCGTACGGCCTCGCCGGCCTGCGGGTCGGCTACCTGCTCGCGGAGCCCCACCTGATCTCCCGGGTCCAGCGCATGGTCATGCCGTTGAGCGTCAGCGACATCGCCCAGGCCGCCGCCGTCGCGTCGCTGGCGGCGCGGCCGGAACTCCTCGGCCGCGTCGGGCGGACGGTCGCCGAACGGGACCGGGTCCGCGCCGCCCTGCTCGCCCTGGGCTTCGACGTCCCGCCGTCGGAGGCGAACTTCCTCTGGCTGCCGCTCGGCAGCCGTGCCCAGGAGTTCGCCGCCGCCTGCGCGTCGGCGGGGGTCGACGTGCGGCCCTACCCGGGTGACGGTGTCCGCGTGACGGTGGGGACCGTGGCGGACAACGACGCGTTCCTGGCGGCGGCCGGGACGTACCGCCCGTGAATTCCGTTTCCCGTGGAGACGGAAGGACGTTCGTCGTGACCAGCGTGTCCTCGGATTCCCACATGTGGAACCTCGTGTTTCTCCAGCTGCTGCTGGAGGAGTACGGGGGACAGGTGGTGAATCTGGGGGCGTGCACTCCGGACGAGCTGATCATGTCCGAATGCGCCAGAGTCCGGCCGGACGCCCTGGTCATCAGCACGGTGAACGGACACGGCCATATCGACGGCCTGCGCCTGATCAGGAAGATCCGCCGGAACCCGGAACTCGCTCCGATGAAAGTCGTCATCGGCGGCAAACTCGGCGTCCACGGTTCCCGGCCCGCGCGATTCGGAGCGGAACTGATCACGAACGGATTCGACGCGGTATTCGAAGCGGACGCCGATTTCGGCCAGTTCCTCGATTGCGTCGGACTGATGCCGTCGGCGCCGCAGCGCCTCACCTCCCCGAAAACCCGGAGTATCTGATGGCGACCCCCACCGGCCCCGGACGCTTCACCCGGTTCGTCCGGCAGGCCGCGAGCGAAGGGAGACTGGTCGTCCAGCCGCGCATGGGGTTCGGCACGGTCGACCGGATGCGCGCGGGACTCGACGCGGTCAGCGCAGTCGACGCGGCCACGGTGGGCACCATCACCGTCGACAGCTACACCCGGGTCAACGACCACGCCTCGGCCCGTCTCGCCCTGGAGAAGGGCGCGGACCTCAACGGGTTCCCGCTGGTGGCGCACGGCGCGGCGGTGACGCGCCGACTGCTCGCCGGAATCGCGGGAGACGACTTTCCGGTCCAGGTGCGGCACGGGTCGGCCCTGCCCGGCGAACTGTTCGCGGGGCTGGTGGCGGCCGGCGTCGACGCCACCGAGGGCGGTCCCGTCTCCTACTGCCTGCCCTACAGCCGCGTCCCTCTGGCGCAAGCCGTCGCCGCCTGGGCGGAATGCTGCGAGATGCTCGCCGGAGCCGGCGAACCGGTGCATCTGGAGAGCTTCGGCGGCTGCATGCTGGGGCAGCTGTGCCCGCCGAGCCTCCTGATCGCCCTGAGCATCCTGGAGGGCCTGTTCTTCCGCGAACACGGACTGCGCGACATTTCCGTCAGCTATGCCCAGCAGACGAATCAGCAGCAGGACATCGAGGCGATGGCCGCCCTGCGCGCACTGGCGAGCGACTGGCTCGGGGACACCGACTGGCATTCCGTCCTGTACACGTACATGGGTGTCTATCCCCGCAGCCGAGCGGGTGCCTACCGGCTGCTCGCGAAGAGCGCGAGGCTCGCCGCCCGGTCCGGGACCGAGCGGCTGATCGTCAAGACCGCGGTGGAATCCAGCCGCATTCCATCGATCGCGGACAATGTCGACGCCCTGGAATTCGCGGCGGCGGCGGCCGACGAAGAAACAGTGGCCGATGAGGAGACGGCGGCCGATGAGGAGACGGCGGCCGAACCGGCCGGAATTCCGGACTCCGGGATCTATGAAGAGGCTCAGGCGATCATCACGCACACCCTGACTCTGGGCGGCGACGTGGGATCGGCGCTGATCCGCGCCTTCGCCCTCGGACACCTCGACGTCCCGTTCTGCCTCCACCAGGACAACGCGAACCGCTGCCGGGCCCGGATCGACGGCCGCGGCCGGCTGACCTGGGCCGACCCCGCAGGCGTACCGGTCCCACGGGCCCGCGCCACGGCCGGGCACCGGCAACGGCTCACCGCCCGGGGCCTCCTCGACATGCTCAGCTACAACGAACGGCGTTACGACCGTGAGGAACTGGCGGGAGCGGAGGTCTGGAGAATCGGGCGATGACATCGGCGCGTGGCGCGTACCCGTACGTGGCGTGGCGTGTTCTGTGCGTCACTTCATCGGCACTGTTTCAGCACGTGCCCCGACCTACGATCGACCGTCCGTCCCGCGCGTGACCGTCGAAAGGCAAGTGCCCCCGGCATGGCGTACACAGCTCAAGAGCAGCAATCCGCGTCCCTGGCAGACCTGTCGTTCGAGGCGTTCGGGGTGATGACGGCCCGGCGCGGGGCCGAGCAGGTGCCCCTCGGCCCCCCACGGCACCGGGCCGTCCTGGCACTGCTGCTGATCCGGCTCGGCCAGGTGGTCCCCGCCGATCAGCTCGTCGACGAACTGTGGGGCGACAGCCTCCCCCGCCGCCCCCAGGCCACCTTGCAGACGTACCTGTCCCACCTGCGGCGGGTGCTCACCGGACAACAGCACGGCCCGGTCACCCCGCTGCGCTACCAGGCCCCCGGATACGTCCTGACGGTGGAGCCGACCACGTTCGACCTGTCCCGGTTCGAGAGTCTCGTCTCCTGCGGGCAGCGCCATGTGGCCGACAGCCGTCTCCAGTCCGCCCGCGAGGTGTTCGACAAGGCACTGCGGTTATGGCGGGCCGACCCCTTCCTGGACCTCACGGCCTACACCCCGCTCGCGGAGGAGGGCGCCCGCCTGAGCCTGCTGCGGACCACCGCCGTGGCGGCCCACGCCGACACGCTGCTCGCGCTCGGCGAAGCCGGTGACGCCGTCGCCCTGCTGCGCCGCGAAGTGTCCCTGCACCCCACCGACGAACGCCTGGTCGGCAGCCTCATGACCGGCCTGTACCGCCTGGGCCGGCAGGCCGAGGCGCTCCAGCTGTACGACCGGACGCGCGCTTACCTCGCCGAGGAACTCGGGGTCGCCCCGGCCCGCGAGCTCCAGCACGTCCACATGGCGCTGCTGCGCCACGAACTCGACGACCAGACACCCGCTCCGGCCCTCGTCGAGGTGCGGGAGCGGCCCGAGGCGCCGGCCGAGCGGGAGGCGGACGTGCCCGCCGCCGGCGCGGCCGTGCCCCAGGGCGAGCAGCGGCGGGCGACGGCGGCGTACTCGGCCTTCCCCTGCCGCGACGACGCCCTCGACGCCCTGCGGTCGTCCATCACCGGCGCCCTGCGCGGCAGCGGGCACATCACCGCCGTCGTCGGCGAGGCGGGCGTCGGCAAGACCGAGCTGGTGGTGCGCGCCACGACGGACACGGAGCCGCCGCCCCCGGAGGCGGAGGTGATCCGCGTCAACTGCCGCGCCGGCGAGGGGACGCCCGTCGGCTGGGTGTGGCAGCAGGTGCTACGCCGGCTGGAGACCCCGTACGGGATGTCCTTCGACGGCCTGCGCAAGCAGTGCGTCCTCCACCCGATGACAACGCTGTCGGGGCATGGCGCCGAACAGCCTTCGCACCAGCTGCACTTCCTCGTCCAGGACGCGCTGTGCGAGGCGGTCCTCCAGTGTGCCGACGACCGCCCGCTCCTGCTCGTCCTGGAGGACGCGCACCGGGCGGACCGGCTCACCCTCGACGTGCTGGGACTGCTCAGCAACCGCACCCAGGGGCGGCCCGTCAGCGTCGTGATCACGGTCCGTGAACCCGGTCTCGGGGCCGGGCCCGACGCCGACGGCCCGCTCATGGACCTCCTGGCCGACTCCCGCACCAAGGTCGTCCACCTGGGCAACCTCGCCGAGGAACACGTCCGGGCCGCGGTCACCGCCCAGGCCGGACCCGGCGTCGACGCGTCCGTCGTACGGGCCCTGTACGAGCGCAGCGCCGGCAACCCCTATCTCCTCGACCAGTTGCTCGCCGACGCCGGCGGGGCCCGGCGCCTGCACGATCCCCGGGTGGCCGACGTCGTCCGCGCCGGGATCCCGACGGGGATCCGCAGCATGCTGCGCCGGCGGTTCGCCGGGCTGCCCCCGCGCGTCGTGCGGATCCTGAAGTGCTGCGCCGTGCTCGGCACCGAGGCGACGCTGGCCTCGCTCACCGGCATGCTGGACGACGGCGGGGCCGACCACGGCCTCGGGGAACTCGGGGAACTCGGGGAACTCGTGGAAGAGGTCATGGGCACCGGGCTCATGGAGAGCGACCGCGACCGCCCGCACCGGCTCGTCTTCCGCTACGGCCTCATCCGCGACGTCCTGCTGGCGGAGATGCGCCACCAGGAGCGGGCGGCCCTGCACGCCCGCGCCGTCGGCGTGCTCAGCGCCTGGCACGGGGACTCACCCGAGGCGAGCGAGGAGGTGGCCCGGCACGCCTGGCAGGCCGCCCTGGCCCTGCCGGCCGAGGACGTGGTGCCGCACCTCAGGCGCGCCGGCGAACAGGCCATCGGCGACGGCGACTACCAGGGCGCGCGGACCTGGTTCGAGCACGCGCACACCCTGCTCTCCGCCGCGCCCCGCACCGGCGACGCGGCGTCGGAGCAGACGCTGGACCTGCGCACCAGGCTCCTGTACACGACGACCATCACCCGCGGCTACGGCGACCACCAGGTGGAGGCCGAGGCCGGGCGCATCCGGAAGCTGTCCGCCGGCACGGCGGGCCGGACCACCGAACAGGCCGCCCTGCTGCTGCGGCAGTTCGTGGCCGAGCTGATCACCGGCCGGCACACCGAGGGCGCCCGGCACGTGGAGCAGCTGCGCGCGCTCGCGGAGCGGTCCGGTGCCCCGGAGATCCGGTTCTACGAGCAGATCGCCCGCGGGCTGCTGCGGCTGCCCAGCGAGACCGCCGACGCGCTCACGGCCCTGACCGAGGCGGAGCGGACGGCCGACGAGCTGAGCCCCGAACGGCGGGGGGCCATGACCCGCCGGTCGCAGCACGACCCCCGGTTCCTGGCCATGAACCACCGGGTCCTCACCCTGTGGCTGCTCGGCGCCACCGACGACGCGCGTGCGCTGTGCGACGAACTGCTCGCGGCCACCGGCCGGGACGGCACACCGGTCGACCGGGCGAGCGCGCACTACTTCGACTCCCTGGTGGCGGCCCTGGGCGAGGACGCGCACCGGGCGGCGGCCTCCAGCGGCCGGGGCCTGGACATCGCCCGGGCCCACGGGCTGAGCCACTGGACCGCCATGCTCCAGGTGTGCCGGAGCTGGGCGCGGCAGCAGGCCGGTGAGCCCGGCGCGCTCGGCTGCCTGGAGTCGGCGGTCGCCGAGCTGCGCGAACGGCGTCTGCTCATCCGGCTGCCGCTCCACCTGGGCCTGCTGGCCCAGGCCCAGCACAGCAGCGGGGCGGTCGAGGACGCCCGCAGGACGCTGCGGTCGTCGGCCGCCGAGGTCGAGTCCCGGGGGGAGTTCGCCTATGCGGGCAGCGGTCTGCCGTTCACCCGGCTGCGCCACCTGACGTCCGCGTCGTAGCAGCGGGGGCGTCTCTCAGCCGGGCGCGTGCCTGTTCGGCCTCGGGGTGGCCGAGTTCGTCGAGGATCCGCACCGCCTCCCGCCACAGCGGCACGGAGGCGCTGCGGCTCCCCTGGGCCTCGTGGGTGTCACCCATGTGCAGGAGGGTGTCCGCCTCCAGATAGCGGTCGTTCATGCGCTGGTACAGCTTCAGGGCGCGCTCGTAGCAGCGGAGGGCTTCCTGGTGGTGGCCCATGTGGTGGTGGGCGTACCCGAGGCTGTCCCAGGCCGCCGCCTCGCCGTTGGTGTCGCCGATCCGCTGGTGCAGGGCCACCGCCCGGGTGCACTCGGCGACGGCCTGCCGGTAGGCGCCGTGCAGGATGTACGTCCAGCCCGTCTCGTTGAGGACGAGCGCCTGCCCGGTGAGGTGGTCCACGGACCGGTACAGGTCCAGGGCGAGCGCGTAGTGGCGCAGGGCCGCGTCGTGGTCGTCGCGGCCGTTGGCCAGGAAGCCCAGCGACCGGTGCGTGCGGGCCTGGCCGCCCGCGTCGCCGAGTTCGGTGAACAGGGCCATCGCCGCGTCGAGTTCGGAGTGGGCCCGGTCGTCCTGGGCGAGGCGCCCGTACGCGAATCCCAGCGCCCGCCGGGCCTTCGCCTCGCGGAGCCGGTCGTGGAGCAGCCGGGCGGCCTCCACGGCGATGGTCTGCGCGTCGGCCTGGTCCTGCCAGCGGCCCCTGCGGTCCAGGTACAGCTCCAGGGTCTGGGCCAGCAGCCAGGCGTGCGCCGGGTGGCCCCCGCTCCCGGCCTGGACGACGGCGGACAGCAGCACGGGCAGTTCCCGCTCCAGCCAGGCGGCGGCGGGGGCCGGGTCGGTCAGGGGCTCCAGTTCGACGCCCGGCTCGGCGGGGGAGTCGGGGGCGGCGTCGATGCGGTGGGGCGTCAGCGCGGTGGTGGCGGTGTGGGCGCCGTGGACGTAGTGGTCGAGCAGGCGCCGTACGGCCGCTGCGCGGGTGTCGGCGTCGTCGTGGTCCTGGAGCTGCTCGGCGGCGTAGATCTTGAGCATGTCGTGGAAGGCGAAGCGGTTCGACAGCGGCCGGATCATCAGGTGGGCGTCGGCGAGCTTGGCCAGCAGCGTCGTCGTCCGGCGCACCGACAGGGCGGCCAGGCTCGCCGCGGCCGTGGCGGACAGGTCGGGTCCCGGGTGCAGGGACAGCAGCCGCAGCAGCCTGGCCGCCTCGGGCCCGAGGCCGTCGAGGGACCAGGAGAAGACGGTGCGCAGGTCGGTGTAGGGGTCGTCGTCGGCGAAGGCGTCGAGGCTGTCGTGGCCGGCCCGCAGTTCGGCGGCGATGGACGAGAGGGAGAAGCCGGGCAGGGTCGCCGCGCGGGCCGCGATGACGGCGAGGGCGAGGGGCAGCCGGTGGCAGAACTCGACGATCGCGTCGACGGCTTCGGGTTCGGCGGCGGTCCGGCCCCGGCCCAGGTGACGCGCGAGGACCTCCCGGGACTCCTCCTCGCTGAGCGGGCCGAGGATCAGCGGGGCGGCCCCGTGGGTGGCGACGAGGCCGCGCAGCTGGGTGCGGCTGGTGATGAGGACCAGACAGGTGCAGCTGCCCGGCAGCAGGGGGCGCACGTGCTGGGAGTCGCGCGCGTTGTCGAGGACGATCAGGACCCGGCGGTCCGCGAGGATGCTGCGGTAGAGGGCCATCTGGGAGTCGAGGTCGGCGGGCAGGTGGCGGGCGGAGACGCCGAGGGCGACGAGGAACGAGCGCAGGGCTTCGGCGGCGGTGACGCACGGTCCGCTCGCGTCGAAGCCCCGGAGGTTGACGTAGAGCTGGCCGTCGGGGAAGCGGGGCGCGAGGCGGTGGGCGAGGTGTACGGCGAGGGCCGTCTTGCCCACGCCGGCCATTCCCTCGATGGTGTTGATCACCGCCGAGGGGGTCGGGGAGGCTTCGTCGAGTCTGTCGAGGGCGCTGGTGATGCGGGCGAGTTCGTCCCGTCGGCCGACGAAGGTGCGCAGGTCCAGGGGGAGCTGGGTGGGGCGGACGATGGCCGGCGCGGGCGGTGCCGGGGGTGCTTCCTGGCGTCCGTTCCGAGGGGTCGTGGCGCTTTCCGGCCGGCTGAGCAGGCTCGCGTGGGCCAGGCGGAGTTCCCGGCCCGGCTCGATGCCGAGTTCGTTCTTCAGCCGCAGGCTCATCTCCTGGAACAGCCCGAACGCCTCCGCCTGACGCCCGGTCCGGGCGAGTGCCTGGATCAGCCGGGCGTGCAGCGACTCGTCCAGCGGGTACTGCGCTGTCGCCCGGTGCAGCAGGGGCAGGACCGGGGCGGGGGTGCCCAGGGCCAGCATCAGGTCGGTGCCCTCGCGCAGGGCCGCCAGGTGTTCGCTGTCGACGGCGGAGAACAGGGGGTGCACCCGGATGTCCGCCGGAACTCCCTGGGCGGCCTCTCCGCGCCAGAGGGAGAGTGCCTGGGTGTACAGCTCCGCCGCGCCGCTCACCTCGCCGCCGTCGGCGGCGCCGCGGGCGCGGGTGACCAGCTCACGGAAGTGCAGCAGGTCGAGGGTGGTGGCGTCGGCGTCGATGCCGTACCCACCGGCGTGGCGCACCAGCAGGCCGCCCGGGGCGCGGGGCGGCAGTGCGGGCTCCAGCAGTTTCCGTAAGGAGCCGATGTGGCGGTGGACGACGTTCACCGCGCTGTTCGGCGGGTCGCCGTGCCACAGGACGTCGACGATCTGGCTCAGGCCGACGGCCTGCCCGGCGTGCAGCAGGAGGAGCGCCAGTACGGCGTGCTGCTTCGGCGGCCCGAGGGGTAACTCGACGCCTCCGCGCCGTACTTTGACCGATCCGAGGACCATAAATCGTACGTGATGAGTTTCATCGTCTTTGTCTTTCATCTTCACAAGCCCTGGTAGAAGGATCCTGGACCCAGGTCGAGCCCGACACTTCAACCCTAGTTCGTGTGATCATCATTCCCGCGCGGCCTGCCGCCGGCCGGACCTGCGACGACGCTCCGTCAGCGACTCGAATCCGCCGCGTCCGTAGGGGACTTGGGCGGATCGACCGCTGGAGGGGGCACGGTGGCCGGCTCCCGCTCGGCGACCTCCAGCCGTGGCAGGAGGCGGTCCAGCGGGCCGGGGAGCCACCAGCTCGCCCGGCCGGCCAGGTGCAGTACGGCCGGTACGAGCATGGTGCGGATGACGAAGGCGTCGAAGAGGACGGTCACCCCCATGCCGATGCCGAAGAGTTTCATCTCCCGCTCACCCGCGGCGAAGGAGAGGAAGACCAGCACCATGATGGCCGCGGCGACGGTGATGACGCGGCCGGTCTCCACCTGCCCGAGGGTGACGGACCGCCGGCTGTCGCGGGTGTGGACCCAGGTCTCGTGCATCCTGCCGAGCAGGAAGACCTGGTAGTCCATCGACAGCCCGAACAGGATCGCGAAGAGGAAGACCGGGAGGTAGGCGTCGATCGGGCCGGTCTCGCCGATCCCGGTCACACCGCGCAGCCAGCCCCACTGGAAGACCGCCACGATGACGCCGAAGCAGACCCCGATGGCGAAGAGGTTCATCACCGCGGTGAGCGCCGCGACCAGCAGGCTGCGGAAGGCGATCAGCAGCAGCAGTGCGCCCAGCAGCACGACCACGCC
This sequence comes from Streptomyces saintjeani, assembly GCF_055409605.1. NCBI lineage: Bacteria > Bacillati > Actinomycetota > Actinomycetes > Kitasatosporales > Streptomycetaceae > Streptomyces > Streptomyces saintjeani. Next base: position 7,547,465 of record NZ_CP189624.1, read on the forward strand.
GATGAAGAGGGGCAGCCGGGCGCTGATGGTGTCCGTGAAGTCGACCTCGGTCGCGGTGAACCCGCCGATGTACACGGCCGCTCCCGTGCCCCGGACGGCTTCGGGCGTCACGTCGTCACGGAGGTGGTGCAGCAGCTCCTTGGTCCGCTCCGACTGGGGTGAGGTCTTCGGGAACACCTGCTGCACGGCGACCTCGCCGGACGGACTGACGCGCGCCGGAGTGACGCTCGCCACGCCGGGGGTCGCGGCCATGGCGGCGTTCACGTTGCGCAACGCCGCGTCGGACAGGCGGCCGTCCGCCGTGACCACCGCGAGCAGCGGCGCGTTGAAGCCGGGGCCGAAGCCCTCGGACAGCGCGTCGTACGCCTGCCGGGTGGTCTGTCCGGGCGGGTCGTTGCCCTGGTCGCTGAAGCCGAGCCGCAGACTCAGCAGCGGCAGGGCGAGGACGACGGTGACCAGGGTGGCCGCCACCGCGAACACCAGCGGCCGGCGCTCCACCAGCGCGGCCCAGCGGATCCAGCCCCGGCTGTCCGGCGCCCGGTCCCCTTCCCCCGCCTCGGCCCGGCGACGCTCCCGCCGGCTGAAGAGCCGCTCGCCGAAGAAGCCGAGCAGGGCGGGCAGCAGCGTCAGCGCGGCAGCCATCGTGAAGAGGATGCCGATCACCGAGGCAGCCGCCATCCCCGACAGGTAGTCGACCCCCAGACTGAACAGGCCGAGCAGGGCGAGACAGATGACCGTCCCGGCGAACAGCACGGAGCGGCCCGCCGTGCGCAGGGTCTCCACGAGCGCGTCCTCGACGCTCCGCCCGGCGAGCAGCCCGCGTCGCTGACGGGTCACCAGGAACAGCGCGTAGTCGATGCCCACGCCGAGGTTGAGCAGGATCGTCAGACTGGAGGCGAAGCTCGGCACCGTCATCACCCGGGAGACCATGCCGATGAGGGCCACCGCCGGGATCACCGAGGCGATCGCGCAGACCAGCGGCAGCGACACGGCGAGCAGGGAGCCGAAGGCGAGCCACAGCACCACGGCGGCGGCGAGGACGCCCACGAGTTCACTGACCGAGGTGCTGATCGTCATCGTGGCCTGCGCGACGGCGTAGCCGCCGAGGTCGACCGACACCTTCGGGGTGGCGAACCCCTGTGCGGTGTCGATCACCTTGAGCACCGTGTCCTTGGCCAGGGCGTCGCCGTCCTGATCGAACCGGACCGAGGCGAAGGCGATCGTGCCGTTCGCGCTGATCGCCCGCTCGCCGCCGGTCTCGTACGGGCTCTGCACCCCGGCCACATGCGGCAGGGCGTCCACCGCCGCCAGCATCTTCCCCATCCGCTCCCGTACGTCCGTGTCCCGCACGGTGCCGCCGTCGACCTTCCAGACGATGGTGTCCAGCTCGCCCGCCTGGTCCGGGAACTCCCGCTGGAGCAGTTCGCCCGCGGTGCTGGAGTCGGTGTTCGGCAGGGAGTCGCTGACGCGGTAGTCGGCCGGGATCAGCCGGCCCAGTCCCGCGATGGCCACCACCGCCACCACCCAGAGCACGACGACGAGGCGACGGTGCCGGAAACTCCACCGGGCGAGCGTTTCCATGGACCAGTCCTCCGGCCAAAAGGTAAGTCACCACTCATGTTAATGATGCACAAGGATGATGGCATCTCGTGGGAAAGAAGCAAAGAAGGGGGTTCGAGCCAACCCATAAGCTGAGTTCCGACTCACTTTATCGGGATCCGGGGATACTGGGCTTCATGAAGCAGAACGAGGAGGTGTCGCAGCCACCGCTGCGCGCAGACGCCCGCCGCAACCGCGCCACGATCCTCGCGGCGGCCCACGAGGTGTTCGCCGAGGAGAGCCTCGACGTACAGATCCAGGTGGTGGCCCAGCGCGCCGGGGTGGCCGTGGGCACGGTGTTCCGGCACTTCCCGACCAAGGAGGCGCTGATCGAGGCGGTGGGGGCCATGCAGCTCCGCACCGTCCTCGACCGCTTCGGCCGGGCCCTGGAGGAGCCCGACCCGCCCGGCGCCTTCGAGCGGCTGGTGTGGCACCTCACGGGCCAGTACCAGCTCTACCGGGCGGTGCCGCCGGCGCTCGCGAACGACTCGTCGCCGGAGATCGGGCACCTGCGCGGGCAGTTGTACGAACAGCTGGGGCGGACCGTCGCCCTGGCGCAGGAGGGCGGGCGGATCCGGGCGGATCTCGAACTGACCGACATCATGCTGCTGGTGACCGCCTGCGCGCATGTCGCCGAGGGGACGGCCCGCACGGACCCCGCCCTGCGCAAGCGGTTCATGACGGTGGTCTTCGACGGCATGCGCCCGGCGGGCGGCAGCCCCCTCCCCAAGCCCACGCACGCCTCCCCCCTCGGCAGCTGGCTGGCGGTGTACCAGGCCCAGCGCTGACCGGGACGCCCGTCGCCCGTCAGTGGGACCGTTCCACCGAGAACACCGCGATCCGGTACAGCGACTGCCAGGCTTCGGGGGACGCCGTGGCGCGGATGCTCTCCAGGGCCTCGATCGCCGCGTGGTGATGGTCGCGGGCATGACGGCGGGTCAGTTCCCGGCCACCGCAGTCCTCGATCAGCCGGGTCGCCCGGTCCACGAGGCGCGCGTCGAGTTCGCCGTCCGTGTCCATGACGGCCCGCAGTTCGGCGACCGCGGCCCCCTCCCCGCTCAGCGCGGTGGCCAGCGGCAGCGTCAGCTTGCGGCGCTGTACGTCGGCACCCACGTCCTTGCCGGTCAGCCGGGGATCACCGAACGTGCCGAGCAGATCGTCGACCGCCTGGAACGCGATACCCAGGTTGGTCCCGTACCGGCGCAGCGCGGTCACCGTCGTGGCGTCCGCGCCCGCCAGGATCGCGCCGAGGGAGGCCGCGGCGCCGAACAGCGCCCCGGTCTTCCCCGCGAACATGCCCAGCACGTCCTCGACCGTGAGGTTGCGCTGCGCCTGGTAGGAGAGGTCCTTGGCCTGGCCGTCGATCATCTCGCCGGTCGCGTCGAGCAGCACCGCCGCCGCCTCGGCCGCGCCGGGCGCCCTGGACTCCAGCACCACCTGGAGCGCCAGGGTGAGCAGCGCGTCCCCGGCGACGATGGCCGGTCCGATGCCGAACACGGTCCACGCCGTCTGCCGGTGCCGGCGTTCCCGGTCCAGGTCGATGACGTCGTCGTGCAGCAGCGAGAAGTTGTGCACCAGCTCCATCGCCACGGCGCCCGGCAGCCCGGCGCCGGCCTGGCCACCGCTCAACTCGGCGGAGAGCAGGGCCAGACAGCCCCGCAGCCCCTTCCCGCTGTCGCCCTCGCTCGGCTGCCCGGCGCTGTCGGTCCACCCCATGTGGTAGGAGACGACCTGTCGCAGCTCCGGCCCCAGCCGGGCCGCCGCCGAGCCGAGCGCCGGCCGCACCAGCCCCCGGCACCGCTCCAGCGTGGCCTTCATCGCCCTGGTGCCGTCCGCGCCGGCCTCGGCCGTCGTCCCGAGTGCACCCGTGCCCGTCCGTTCCATCACGTGTCCTTTCGCGCGGTGTCGGACGCCGGCAGCCCCGCCACCCGCAGCAGCAGGTTCTTGATCTCGGTGGCGTGGAAGGACGGCTGCTCGAACCGAGGATCGCTGCACAGGACCACGGGTCCGTCCGCGGGCCGGTCCGGGAGCCGGCCGTGGCTGCCGCCCACACAGGACGGGTCCAGCGGTACGACGTTGAAGCCCGCCCGCATGCCGAGCTTCATCCGCGCCAGCTGGTACAGCCCCTTGACCTTGACCAGGGGGTCCGCGGGATCGAAGAACAGCTCGGCCGGGTCGTAGCCGGGCTTCTTGAAGAAGTCCATGCACTGGGCCCAGTCCGGGGCCCGGTCGTCGTCCAGCCAGTAGTAGTAGGTGAACCAGGCGTCCGGCTCGGCGATCGCCACCAGTTCCCCGGCCCGCTCGTGGTCGATGTGGTACTTGGCCTGCTGGGTGCGGTCCAGCACCTCGTCCACGCCCGGCAGCTCACCGACGATCGAGCGCACCCGGTCGAGGACCGACGGATCGCGTACGTAGACGTGGGCGGCCTGGTGGTCGGCGACCGCGAGGGCGGCCGAGGTGTGCGGGTCGAAGAACTCCTTGCCGTGCTGGCTGTAGACGTTCAGCAGCCCTTCCCTGCGCAGCGCCCGGTTGATGTCGACGGGGCGGCCCACGCTGGTCAGCCCGTACTCGCTGACGATCACGATGTGGTGGTCCCGGTCGATGAGGGCGTCGATCAGCGGAGCCAGGACCCCGTCCAGCTCCCGGGCGGCGGCGATCGCCTCCGGGCCGTCGGCGCCGTACCGCTGGAGGTCGTAGTCCAGATGCGGGATGTAGAGCAGCATCATGTCGTGCGGGCGCAGCTCCAGCATCCGCAGCGCCGCGTCGACCAGCCAGCGGCTGGGTTTGATGTTGGACAGCGGGCTCCAGAACTCGGGCAGCGGAAAGGTGCCGAGGGCCTTCTGGAGGTCGACGCGGAGGTCGTCGGGGCGGGTGTAGATGTCGGGCTGGACGGAACCGTCGTAGTGGAACATCGGGCGCGGGGTGAGCACGGTGTCGATCTCCATGCCCATCGCGTACCACCAGCACAGGTTGCCGATGGAGTAGTCCGGGTCGGCCTTGTGCGCCGCGTGCCAGAGCTTCTCCCCGGCGACCAGGCCGTTGTTCTGCTTCCAGAAGTGCACCTCGGCGAGGTCCCGGAAGAACCAGCCGTTGCCGACGATGCCGTGGTCCTTGGGGTACAGCCCGGTCAGCATGCTGGACTGCACGGAGGTGGTGACCGCGGGGAAGACCGGGTCGAGCCGGGCCCCGAAGCCCCGTTCGGACACCCTGCGCAGGCTCGGCATGTGCTCCAGCAGGCGCGGGGTCAGCCCGACGACATCGATGACGTGGACGGGCCTGCGCGCACTCGCCGCGCGTGCGCGGGAGACGGACTCAGCCATACGACAACTCCTCCAGTCCGGTTTTGTGCAGTCGGGTGATCAGCCAGTCGAGTTCGCTCGTGATGCCCGCGACCAGCCCGTCCGCCGCCGACGGTTCCCGGGCGGGCAGGACGTCCCAGGTGTAGGTCTCGACCTCGATGTGCCGGGTGAGCGGGTGCGGGCCGCCGAGCACGGCGTCGAGGGCGTCGCCCAGGACGTGCTGGGTCGTGGTGAGCGCGCCGAGCCGCTCGCGGTGCAGCGGGGCGTGGAAGTGGACCCGCCAGGGCCGGTCGGCGGGCAGGGCGGCGGCCTCCGGCAGGTCGTCGACCCCCTGTACGCCGGTGGCGCCGAGCGCGCGCACCTGGTGCAGATAGCGCTCCTCCGCCAGGGCTTCGAGGCTCTCCCGGGCAGCCGCCTCGGCCGGCCGGGCCGCCTCGACCGCGCACGCCGCCTGGAGTTTCACCAGCGCGCGCCCGGCCCCGCGCAGCGCGGTGAGGAACTCCGGCGGGGACTCGAAGGCCACGGCCAGATGGCAGGTGTCCAGACAGACCCCGATGGTGTCGCCGAGACCGGCCAGCCGGGTCAGCTGATCGGCGCGTTCGACGACACAGCCCGGCTCCGGTTCGAGTCCGACCCGGATACGCCGGCCGGTGCGGACGGCGTGGGCTTCGAGCTCCGTGTGCAGCCGGTCGAGGGCGGTGCGGGCGGCGGCGTCCTTGGCGTCCGTCCAGCCCACGCGCCAGCCGAGCGGCAGGGTGGAGATGGCGCCCTCGTCGATGGTGTCGGGCATCAGGGCGCCGAGGATCCGGGCCAGCATCAGGGTGTAGTCGAGACGCCGGGGGTCGGCCCAGTCGGGCCGGTAGACGCGCTTCTTGACCCGGGCGCCGTGGAAGTCCCGGTAGGGGAAGCCGTTCAGGGTCGCCGTGAACAGTCCGCGCGTGCTCAGCTCCCGGCGCAGCCGGCTCAGCAGCTCCGGGTCCTGGTCGAGGGCCGCCGCCGCCTCGTACGGCAGCCACAGGCCCAGCCCCAGCTCAAGGCGGCCGAGCCGGTCGCGGACGGGCCGCGCGTAGCGGTCGAGCTGGTCGACGATGTCGGAGACGCTCTGCGCCGGGTGCACATTGGTGCAGTAGCTGACGTACACGTCCGTGCCGTCCGGGTGCCTCAGGCGCATGGGGTCACTTCTCCCCGCGCAGGATCGTGTTGCCGTCGAAGGTGTCGGCACCCAGTCCGGCGGTCGACTCCTCGTCGAGCTGGAGCCGGCCGCTCTGCCCGTAGAACGCGACCGGGTTGTCCCAGAAGAGTCCCTGTACGGCTTCTTCCCCGAAGCCGGCCGCGCGCAGCGCCTCCCACGTACGGACGGTGGCGAGCGGATCGCTGATCCCCCAGTCGGCGGCGGAGTTGACCAGCATGCGTTCGGTGCCGTACTCCTCGGCGACGAGGGCCATCCGGACGGGGTCCATCTTGGTGTTGGGGTAGATGGTGAAGCCCGTCCAGCAGCCGCTGGCGCGGACCTCCGCGACGGTGAGTTCGTTGAGGTGGTCGACCACGACCATGCCGGGGTCGATGCCGGACTTTGCGACGAGGTCCAGGATGCGCTTGGTGCCGCCGGTCTTGTCCCGGTGCGGGGTGTGGATCACCACGGGCAGCCCGTGCTCCTCGGCCAGCCGCAGCTGACGGGCCATGACCTGTTCCTCGGCGGAGGTGCCCGCGTCCAGGCCGACCTCGCCGACCGCGACCACCCGGTCCTTCTCCAGGTAGCGCGGCAGGGCGTCGAGGACGGAGGCGCAGCGGCTGTCGTTGGCCTCCTTCGGGTTGACGGCGAGCGCGCAGAAGTGCGCGATGCCGAACTGGGCCGCCCGATAGGGCTCCCAGCCCAGCAGGCTGTCGAAGTAGTCCAGGAAGGTGTCCGGGCTGGTCCGGGGCTGACCGAGCCAGAACGCGGGCTCCACGAGGGCGCGCACCCCCGCGTCGGCCATCGCCCGGTAGTCGTCGGTGGTGCGGGAGGTCATGTGGATGTGCGAGTCGAAGACGCGCATGCGCTCTCCTCGGGGTCACTTCGGGCGGGGGGCGTCGGCGCGGAAGCCGGCCAGGGCGAGCCGTTCGGCCACGCAGCGCGCGGCCCTCGCCCGGAAGGGCAGGTCGGACTCGGCTTCGGCGGTGAGACCGGCCCCGGCGAGCCGGTCGGGCCGGGTCGCGATGACGTCGATGATCTGCCCGTCGACGTCACGTCCGGCCAGGATCCGCTCCCGGACGAAGTCGATCAGCAGGTCCACCAACTCGTCGTCGGTGCGGTCGAGCACCTCGGGTATCGAGGCGAACGGCACGGACAGGAAAGCGCACTTGAGGACGGCCTGACGCAGCGCCGCCGGCCGCAGGTGGCGTGCCGCGTACGGGCCCAGCGCCGCCTGGATCACGGTGGCGTCGTTGCTGCGTACCGCGTCCTCCACCAGCCACAGTCCCTCGGGCCCCTCGGTGAGCAGGTCCAGCGCCTTGAGCGCGGCGCGCCGCTCGCCCCGGTCCCCGTGGTGGTAGACGTCCTTGGCCATGGCGATCCGCAGCCGCGGGGTGACGGCGTACAGCAGCAGGGCGCGGACCGCCTCGTCGATGCGCCAGCCGATCCGGGTGGGGTTGAGATCGAGCGGGCCCCGGCCGCAGCGCCTGGCCGCACCCGCGTACCTGACCGGGCAGGCGGCGGGGTCCTCGGCGATCCGCTCCAGCGACTGGACGAACCAGTCCCAGGCGGGGGCGGGCAGCTTCGCCTCCACCAGTTCGCGCAGGTACGTGACGGCCTTCGGCTCAGCCATGGCTGCCCGCCGGGACCTGACCGCCGTCGCGGGCGGCGGCGCGCAGGAACTCCAGGGAGCGGCGGGCCGTCTCCGGGGCCGCGTGACTGTGGCGCGGCAGCTCGACGGCGACGATCCCCCGGTAACCGCAGGCGGCGAGCGCGGCGAGCACGGGCGGGAAATCGATGCTCCCGGCGCCGAACTCCAGGTGCTCGTGCACGTCCCGGACCATGTCGTCGATCTGCACGTTCACCAGGTACGGGGCCGCCCAGCGCACGCAGTCGGGCACCGACATCGGCTCCACGCACTCGCAGTGCCCGATGTCCAGGGTGAGCCCCAGTACGTCGGGTTCCCCCAGCTCGGCCCGCAGCCGCGCGTAGCCCGCCAGGTCGTGGACCAGCATGCCGGGTTCGGGTTCGAGGCCGAGCCGCACAGCGCGTGCTTCGGCGTACGGCAGGAGCTGGGCGACACCGGAGGTCAACTGCCGCCACGCGGCTGCCGGTTCGCCGGCGCGGTCGGTGCCGCTCCAGAAGGAGACGGCCTCGGCGCCCAGGTCGGCGGCGATGTCGACGGCACGTTTCAGCAGCCGTACGCGCGGCTCGTTGTCGGGGGAGACCAGCGAGGGCCAGTGCTTGTGCCGGATGTCCAGCAGATAGCGTGCGCCGGTCTCCACGACCACGGCCAGGCCCAGCTCTTCGAGCCGTCGGCCCACCTCGCGCACCCGGCGTGCGGCGTCGGGGGCGAAGGGGTCCAGGTGGTGGTTGTCGAGGGTGAGGGCGACGCTCCGGTAGCCCAGTTCGGAGACGATCGTGAGAGCGTCGTCGAGCCGGTGGTTGGCGAAGCCGTTGGTGTTGTAACCCCAGCGCAGCGGGGCGGGCCCGGTCATGTCGTGGCCACCCTCCGGGCCAGCGCCCGGCCGATCGGCAGGGCGGCGAGCACCGACAGCGCGGCTCCGGGCCGCCCGGACCGGGCGGTGAGCGCGGCCTGGAGCGGGATGATGCTCATGATGCCGGAGCCGACGGCCTGCTGGAGCCGGGGAGCGGTCGGCTGGACCACGGCCTGGAGTTGCGCCGGGCCGAACATGGCCGCGTAGACGACGGAGAGCGCGGTGGCGGCGGCCCGGTCGCGGAGCCTCGGGGAGGTGCCCCCGGCGCTCGGTGCCGCCGCGCAGACCGCTCCGGTGGCGGCGAGGGTGAGCGCGGGCAGCACGGCCGTCGCCCCCTCCACCTCCTTGCGGCTGAGGGCCATGAGGGTCGCCGTGTGCGCGGCGGTGACGGCCGCCGGCCGGACGGCGGCGCGCCAGCCGTCGGCGCCCGCGCCGTGCAGGACGTTCATGCCGCGGGCGAAGGCCATGGACGCGGCGGCGCCGGGGGTGCCCTTGAGCCACAGGTCGTACGCCCAGATCCCGGCCGTCAGCGGCAGCGTCACGGCGAGGGCGCGGCGCCCGCCGGCGAGTGCGGCGACGGTCAGTCCGGTCGCGGTCAGTCCGGTCGCGATGCCGAGTGCCGTGTCCGGGGTGACCCGTCCCGAGGGGATGGGCCGGTCGGGACGTTCCTTGGCGTCGATGTCCCGGTCCGCGTAGTCGTTGAGCGCCATGCCGGCCCAGTAGAGGCAGACGGAGGAGGCGATGAGCGCCGGGGTACGCCGGTCCAGCGGCCGGCCGGCCGCCGCCGCGCCGGCCAGGATGTCGCCGGGGATGCTCAGCGCCGCCGGGGCGCGCACCAGTTGGACGACGCTGCGCAGATCGGGCCGCCGCAGGTCGGGGGTGCCCAGGCTCATGAGGTCGCCTCCAGCGCTTTCGCCCAGGCCAGCAGCTGTTCGTACTGCACGACCAGCCGGGGGTCGGAGTCCCCGATGGGGTCCTTGAAGAAGAAGGCGAGCTCGGACTGCGGCCCGGACGCGCCCGTCTCCAGCGCCCTGCCCATCAGCCGGGCCAGGTCCAGGATCAGCGGCGCGGCGAGCGCGGAGTCGCAGCCCTGCCAGGTGAACTGCATCTTCATCTGGACGCCGAGGAAGCCCTCGAAGGAGATGTGGTTCCAGGCCGTCTTCCAGTCGCCCATCTCGGCGACGTTGTCGATGTGCACGGTGCCTTCGGGGTCGTAGCCCAGCAGCCGGCTGAGTCCTCGCTGCTTGGAGATGAGCTTGCTCGTGCAGGCGTCGCTGTCGGCGAGGGTGGCGCCGTCGCCGCCGCCGAGGATGTTGGCGCCGTACCAGGAGCGCACGCGCAGACCGCGGTGGGCGAACATCGGGGCCAGCGCCGTCTTGGCCAGCGTCTCGCCCGTCTTGCCGTCGCTGCCGGCGTACGGCAGGCCCTCACGCCGGGCCAGTTCGTCCAGCGCGGGCACGCGCACCCCGAGCGAGGGGGTGAAGTCGACGAAGGCGCACCCCGCTGTGAACGCGGCGTAGGCGCTGAGCGCGCTCGGTGGCAGCACGCCCGGGCGCTCGGCCATGGCCGCTTCCAGCAGGTCGAGACGGGTGTACGCCTCGTCGTGGGCCGGGTGGGCCTCGGTCGACGCGATGTTGATCACCACGGTCCGCGCCACGCCGGTGCGCTCCGCGAACCGCCGCAGCGCGGCGACCATCGCTGCCGCCTGCTCGGCCTGCGGTGCCTGCGGGTCTCCCGCCTCGGTCAGGACGATCTCCCGGTCCGCGCAGTCGAGTTGCTCGGTCACCGAGCCGACGAGGTGCTGCGGGAGGACACCGCCCATGGCCAGCTGCTCCGCGCGCTTGCGCAGCGGGGTGGTGACGACGTCCCAGCCGCCGAACACCAGATCGCGGATGGGGACGAGGCCGGCGGCGTCCATGCTGGCCAGTTCCGTCACACAACCGCTGCTCGGGGCGAGTCCCGCTCCGACCGCAGCGGCCCCGGTCACCACGGTGGTGGCGACCGAACCCCGTGCGCCGTTCAGCCAGACGCCCAGTAACCCCGTATCCCGAAGTGCCATGGTCAGTTCTCCCCTGTCAAGTGACCGACGGTCAGTCAGTCGGGAATCTATAGGCGGAAATCAAACGCAGTCAAGAGGCGGGATCCACCCTCCCCACACGTCAACCCCCAACAACAAGGGGGTACTTGAGCCCCATCCGTCCGATCTCGGCGCACCCGCCCCAACCCGCGCTCACTATTTGACCCGTCGGTGCCTGCGGTGCTGTTATGACTGGCAGTCATAACAGGCGTACCACCTCAATCGGGGGAGATCATCGTGATCGCACGCCAGGAGGAAGTGTCGAGCAACAGAGAAGCCCTGGATCAGGGCTTACCCGACGAACTGGGCAGTCCCGCTGGCATCAAGGCCCTGCGTCCCGAGCAGCTCGCCGCCGTCAGCGACCGGATCCGCGAGTTCCTGATCAAGGCCGTGTCCCGGACCGGCGGCCACCTCGGGTCCAATCTCGGCGCCGTCGAGCTGACGCTGGCCCTGCACCGCGTCTTCGACTCACCGCGCGACGTGATGCTCTGGGACACCGGGCACCAGGCGTACGTGCACAAACTCGTGACCGGCCGGATCATGGACTTCCGCACCCTGCGCCAGGCCGGCGGGCTCTCCGGTTACCCGAGCCGCGCGGAGTCCGAGCACGACTGGATCGAGAACAGCCACGCCTCGACCTCCTTGTCCTACGCGCACGGCCTCAGCGAGGGGTTCGCCGCGCGCGGCGAGGACCGGCGGGTGATCGCGGTGATCGGCGACGGCTCGATGACCGGCGGCATGGCCTACGAGGGCCTGAACAACCTCGGCCGCAGTGGACGCCATGTGCTGATCGTGCTCAACGACAACGGCCGTTCGTACGCGCCGACCGCCTCGCGCCTGCCCGGACAACTGCGGCGCGACCCCGCCCTGAAGCTGTGGGAGGAGAACCAGCGGCGCAGGCTGGAGCGGGCGCTGGACGCCGCGGCGGACATCAGCCGGCAGGCCGCCAAGGACCTGTGGGCCATCCACCGCGCGCTCGGCGACCGGCCACGCCCCGAGGCGTTCTTCCAGGCCCTGGGCATCCACTACACGGGGCCGGTCGACGGGCACGACACCCCGGCGGTCGAGACGGCGCTGCGCTCGGCGGACGCGGTGCCCGGGCCGGTGGTCGTCCACGTGGTGACCCAGAAGGGGAAGGGATACTCCTTCGCGGAGGACGATCTGGAGAAGTGCCTGCACGACGTGCCGGTCTTCGACACGGCGACCGGTCCGGTGGCCCCGGTGCCCGGACCGTCCGGCCTGACCCGGGCCTTCAGCGACACCCTCGTGGAGTGCGCCGCGGCGGACGAGCGCGTCCACGCGATCACCGCGGCGATGCCGGGGCCGACCGGTCTGCTCCCCTTCCAGCAGCGCCATCCCGACCGCTTCCACGACGTCGGGATCGCGGAACAGCACGCCGTGACCCTGGCCGCGGGCCTGGCGATGGCGGGGCGCCGGCCCGTGGTGGCCGTCTACTCGACGTTCCTCGCCCGGGCCTTCGACCAGGTCAACCTGGACGTGGGGCTGCACGGTCTGCCGGTGGTCTTCGCGCTGGACCGGGCCGGAATCACGGGCGACGACGGACCGAGCCACCACGGCGTACTGGACCTGGCGCTGTGCCTGCGCGTCCCGGGCATGACCGTGCTGGCCCCGTCCTCGGCCGACGAGCTGCGGGTGATGCTGCGGCACGCCCTGACCCTGCCGGGCCCGGTGGCGATCCGCTGGCCGAAGGGCAGCCCGGAGCAGGCCGACGCGGAGACGGGCGAGGGCCTGCTCGGCCGGCGGCTGCGCTCGGCCGGGGAGCACCCGGAGATATGCCTGCTGGCCGTGGGCCGGATGGTGGCCCCCGCCGTGTACGCCGCCGCCGAACTCGCCGCCGGGGGACGGGGCGTGACCGTCTGGGACGTACGGTGCGCGAAGCCGCTGGACGGGCGGATGCTGGCGGACGCGGCACGGCACCACACCGTCCTCACCGTGGAGGACGGCTACCGCGAGGGCGGCGTCGGCTCGGCCGTCGCCGCCGAGCTCGGCCGGACGGCGCAGGAGCGGGGGGTACGGCCGCCCGTCACCACGGTCCTCGGCGTCCCCGACATGTACGTCCCGCACGCGAAACCCGACGCCATCCTGTCCCGCCTCGGCCTCGACGCCGCCGGCATCGCCGCCTCGGCCCGGGACACCTGGCGGCGCAACCGCCCGGGCCCCGCCTGCCCGTTCGACGCCACGGAAACCGACGGACGTCCCCCCGCTGCGGGCCGCCGGTAGGCGTTGCCCGACGGACGACGGACCGAGCCGGCCGGGGCCCGCGGCGCTGCCGGGGCCCCGCGCCTGCCTACTCCTGTCTGCCGAGCTGTAGCCGGATGATGCGGCGTACGGCGCTCAGCAACTGCTTGTGGTTGGCGTCGCCCGAGGTCAGGGCCTCGACGAAGACGCCGTACACGCCGTGCAGCAGGAAGGACACGACGATCTCGGGGTCGCGGACCTCCAGATCGCCCGAGCGGATGCCCTCGCGCACATGGCGCAGCAGATCGTCGCGGACCAGCGAGATCTCGTTGTGGTCCTCCAGTCCGGCCTCCCGGAAGAGGATGCCGAGCAGTGATCTGTCGGCCGCCGTCGCGTCGAACAGCGCCTCGATGAACCGCTCCACCCGGGTGAGCGCGGAGACCTGACGGCCGTACATCGCGGCGCTGTTGCACGAGACGAGGGCCCGCTCCACCCAGCGGGTGCGCAGCGCCGCGAGGATCTGGGTCTTCGACTCGAAGTACAGGTACATCGTGCCCTTGCCGATACCGGCCGTCCGGGCGATCTGGTCCATGGTCGTGGCCGGCAGCCCCCGTTCCAGGAGGACTTCCACCGCGGCGTCCAGGATCTGTTCCGAACGGACATGCGGAGCGGCCCGCCGGGCGCGGGTACGGCGGCTGGTGGCTTCCTCGGCCTTGAGGGGTGCCTCGGGCTTGGTGTTCGACACGGTTACCTCGATCCGGGGAGGACGACTCTACTGGGCTGCCGGTGCGGTACAGCACACCTTGACTGACTAACAGTCAGTCATCTAGCCTCATCTGACCGTAGCGTGACTCGGGTTCAACGTCACCTTCATGACCCGAATTTCGGCATGTCACACCAAGAAGCGGAGGGCAATCGCCCTATGTCGCGACCCCGCTCCACCCCATCCGACTGCACCTCCAAATCCCCCGCCGGCACCGCGATCCCCCTGATCGACCGGAACCGGTGCGAGGGCAAGGAGGACTGCATGGTGGTCTGCCCGTACGACGTCTTCGAGATCCGCAAGCTCACCGAGGAGGAGCGTGAGGGGATGTCCCTCCTCGGCACGCTGAAGTCATGGGCGCACGGATACCGGCAGGCGGTGGTCGTGCGACCGGCGGACTGCCACGCCTGCGGACTGTGCGTCAAGGCGTGCCCGGAGAAGGCGATCAAGCTCCAGCGCAGCGACCGCCCGGCCGAGGCCGGCTGACCCCTCCGGGGGAGAACAGCCCACCAGGGGCCGTCGGGACACCCGGCGGCCCCTTTTCGCGCGCCCTGGGCCGGGCGGCCAGTATCCCGGCCGTCCGGACTCTGTACTGACCGACGGTCGGTCAGTTAGCATCGGAGAAGCCCGCCCGTTGGTGCCGTGCGATCTGGTGCCGTGCGATGCCGCCCGGGCCGGTCGAGGACGTCGTATCCGCTCCACTCCGCCATCGACCATGGAGTTCCGAAGCGATGCCGGTCATCTCTGTCCAGAGTTACGGAATCACCGCCGACGCCGCGCCCGGGCTGGCCCGGAGCGTCCGCGCGCGGGTGACCGCCGCCCTCCCCGGGACGGACGGCGTCTGCCAGTGCCGCGTCGTGGTCTGCGCCGCGGCGGACGTACCGGACCACCTGCCGACACCGCACGCCTGGGTGGAGGTGACGCTGTTCCCCGGCCGGTCGGCGGAGGACAAACGCGCCCTGTACACGGCGATCGTGGCGGGCCTCGGCCCGGCCGGGATCGTGCCGGGCGCCGTGACCGTCGTCCTGCGCGAACCCGCTCTGGAGAACTGGGGCATCCGCGGCGGCCGGCCCGCCTCCGAGGTCCTGCGCGACGCCGCCCCGAGCCCGACCGACAGCAGCGCCGACGATGAAGGGGACGCGCGATGAACGTGATCAGCAGCGACGAGGGCCCGAGCGAAGTCCACGAAGGCGGACCGCCCGGCCGGGGCAGGGCCGCGGACAGGGAGCGGCCGTGAACCCGGTGCCGGTCGGGCTGCCGACCGCGCGGCCGGTCCTCGCCCCGCGCCGCAAGAGCCGCCAGGTCATGGTCGGCGGCGTCCCGGTCGGCGGCGGTGCCCCGGTCTCGGTGCAGTCGATGACGACCACGGTCACCTCGGACGTGAACGCGACCCTTCAGCAGATCGCCGAACTCACCGCGTCCGGCTGCCAGATCGTGCGGGTGGCGGTTCCCTCGCAGGACGACGCCGACGCGCTGCCCGCGATCGCGGGGAAGTCGCGGATCCCGGTGATCGCCGACATCCACTTCCAGCCGAAGTACGTGTTCGCGGCGATCGACGCCGGCTGCGCGGCGGTGCGGGTGAATCCCGGCAACATCAGGAAGTTCGACGACCGGGTCGGCGACATCGCCCGCGCCGCCCAGGACGCCGCCGTACCCATCAGGATCGGGGTCAACGCCGGATCGCTGGATCCGCGGCTGCTCGCCAAGTACGGCAGGGCGACACCGGAGGCGCTGGCCGAGTCGGCGCTGTGGGAGTGCTCGCTCTTCGAGGAACACGGGTTCCAGGACATCAAGATCTCGGTGAAGCACCACGACCCGGTGGTGATGATCCAGGCGTACCGGCTGCTCGCCGGGCAGTGCGACTACCCCCTGCACCTCGGCGTGACGGAGGCCGGTCCCGCGTTCCAGGGCACGGTCAAGTCGAGCGTGGCGTTCGGCGCGCTGCTGGCCGAAGGCATCGGGGACACCATCCGGGTCTCCCTGTCCGCCCCTCCCGTGGAGGAGGTCAAGGTCGGCACGGCGATCCTGGAGTCGCTCGGGCTGCGCGAGCGCCGGCTGGAGATCGTCTCCTGCCCCTCGTGCGGCCGGGCCCAGGTGGACGTCTACCGGCTCGCCGACGAGGTCAACGCCGCCCTGGAGGGTTTCCCCGCGCCGCTGCGGGTCGCCGTCATGGGGTGCGTCGTGAACGGTCCCGGCGAGGCCCGCGAGGCCGACCTCGGGGTCGCCGCCGGCAACGGCAAGGGGCAGATCTTCGTCAAGGGCGAGGTGATCAGGACCGTACCGGAGTCGAAGATCGCCCAGACCCTGATCGAGGAGGCGCTCAAGCTCGCCGAGGAACGGGGCGTGGCAGACCCCGGCCGGCTGCTCGGGCCGGTGCCGTCGGCCGGCGCGGAGAGGGGCGGGGCGTGACCGCATCCCCGGACGGGCCCGGACGGGTACTGCTCGCGGCCCCGCGCGGCTTCTGCGCCGGTGTGGAGCGGGCGGTCGCGACCGTCGAGAAGGCCCTGGAGCTGTACGGGCCCCCCGTGTACGTCCGCAAGCAGATCGTCCACAACCTCTTCGTGGTCGCCGGACTCGAACGCAGGGGCGCGGTGTTCGTGGAGGAGGCCGAGGAGGCGCCGCCGGGCGCCGTCCTGGTGCTCTCGGCGCACGGGGTGGCGCCCTCGGTGCACGCCGAGGCCGCGGAGCGCGGCCAGCGGGTGATCGACGCGACCTGCCCCCTGGTCACCAAGGTGCACCGGGAGGCCCAGCGGTTCGCCCGGCAGGGCTACGACATCCTGCTCATCGGCCACGAGGGGCACGAGGAGGTGATCGGCACGCTCGGACAGTCGCCCGACCGGATCCACCTGGTCGACGGGCCGGACGACGCGGAGCAGGTCACCGTCCGGGACCCGGGCAAGGTGGCCTGGCTGTCCCAGACGACCCTGTCCGTGGACGAGACGACCGAGGTGGTGGAACGGCTGCGCGAGCGCATCCCCGACCTGGTCGGCCCGCCCAGCGACGATATCTGCTACGCCACCCAGAACCGTCAGTCGGCCGTCAAGGCTCTGGCGCCGCGCTGCCAGCTGATCGTGGTGATCGGCTCGGCCAACTCCTCCAACTCGCTTCGGCTGGTGGAGGTGGCCCTGGAGAACGGCGCGCCCGCCGCGCACCTGGTGGACCGCGCGGAGCAGATCGCCGACTCCTGGCTGGAGGGCGTCCGGACCGTCGGTGTCACCAGCGGTGCCTCGGCGCCGGAGGAGCTGGTGCGCCAGACCCTCGACCGGCTCGCGGCGCGCGGCTTCACCGACGTGGAGCTGGTCCTCACCGCCGAGGAGCACCAGGTCTTCGCGCTCCCCCATGAGCTGGGGGACCGGTGAGGGCCGGGCCGCCCCCCGCCGCGAGCGTGCTCGTCGTGGCGCACGGACGGCTCGGCGCACGGCTGATGCGCCGGCTGGAGGCGGCCCGGCCGGAGCTCTCGGTCCTGGTGGGACGGCCGGTGGAGTTCTCCGGGATGCAGTCCGTACTGCCGCGGCTGGACCCCGCCGTCCTGTTCACCGCCCTGCGCATGATCGATTTCTCCCGCCCCGACGTGGTGGTGGAGGCGGTGCAGGTGCCGGAGCCCGCGACGCGGATCGTGGAGCGGGCGATCGCGGCCGGCGCCTCGGTGGTCACCGTCTCCCCGGCCCTCGTCGGCACCGAGGGCCCCCGGCTGCGCGGCCTCGCCGCCGCTCACGGAGTGGGTCTGTACACGGACGGCGCCCTCGGGTTCGGGGTGTCCCTGCGGCACCTGTTACGGGCGCTGCCCGCCGGGGACTCCGTACGCCATGTCGTCGGCTGGCTCCGGCACGGGGAGACGGTGCCCGCCCAGGCGTCCGAGGGCACGGTCGAGTCGGTCGCCCACCGCAACGCGGGGCTGGCCTCGACCCTCTTCGCAGCCGCCACCACCACGGCCGAGGTGACCGTGGACCCGGGCCGGGACCGGGGCGGGGGCGAGGCGTGCGCGGTGTCCGAGTGCGAGCGGGTCGGCGGACGGGTGTCGGTGCGGGTGTGGCCCAGGCTGGTGCCCGAACTCGTGACCGCCGCCGTCAGACCGTTCGGCTGGTGGCCCGGCTGGTCCAGCGGGCTGCTCGTGGAGACCGGCACCGCCGGCACCCTCCTCCTGCCTCGCGCGGGCAGCGACCTGGACCGGACCGCGCGACTGGTCCTGGCGGACCTCGCCGCCGCGCTCCGGGCCCGCCACGGCGGGCCCGCCTTCGCCGGGGAGCACCGGTCCGTGCCGCCTCCCCGCTTCCTGATCCGCGCCGAGGCGGGGCGCCCCGGCGCCCGGGGCGCGCTGCTCCCCGGACTCGCGGCCCGCGGCATCACCGTATGGGCAGGCCGTTTCCATCGCGCGACCGATGAGATACACGCCGTCACCGGACCCGTGCCGGAAGGCGAACTCAAGAGAATCCTGGCCGAGTTGGGCACGGGGCGGCGGGCCGTGCCGGTTTTCTCGGTCGCGTCCCCGGACGACGGCGGCGAGTTCGGCCCCCTGCTGGTCCGGCCTCCTCGTCGTCCGCACCGCCGTGGCAGCCGACCGGCTGTACGTCAACTCCCGACGGAAGGAACCAATGTCATGAACCGTCCGAGCTGGGCTCCCGAGAACGTGGACATCGACGTACCCTCCTCCGCGCGCGCCTACGACTACGTCCTGGGCGGCACGCACAACTTCGAGGTCGACCGGGAGATGGCGCGCAAACTGGTGGAGGCGGCCCCCGACCTGGCCGCCCACGCGCGCGCGAACCGCACCTTCCTCCAGCGTGCGGTGCGCTTCCTGGTCGACTCCGGCGTCCGGCAGTTCCTGGACCTCGGTTCCGGCATCCCGGCGACCGGCAACGTCCACGAGGTGGCGCTCGCGATGGCCCCGGAGAGCCGGATCGTGTACGTCGACTTCGACGAGGTCGCGGTGGCGCACAGCCGGAGCATCCTGGCCGAGGTGCCGGGCTGCGCGATCCTGCGGGAGGACATCCGCAACCTGGACGCCATCCTCGACCACCCCGACGTACGGAAGCTGCTGGACTTCGACGAGCCGGTCGCCATCCTGATGCTGGCGGTCCTGCACGCCTTCCCGGACACGGACGACCCCGGCGGCCTGGTGCGCCGGCTGCGTGACGTGGCCGCCCCCGGCAGCTATCTGGTGATCTCGCACGCGACGCACGAACTGCGGGTGGCGGAGACCCGGAAGCTGGAGCATGTCACCAAGGAGTCACCGACCAAGCTGAACATGCGCTCCCGCGCCGAGATCACCGCCTTCCTCGACGGCTTCGAACTGGTCGAACCGGGGATGACCTGGGTGTCGAAGTGGCGCGAGGAGACGCAGCCCGGTGCCGCCGCGGACTCGGACCGGTCCGACATCCTCTGGGCCGGAGTGGGCCGCAAGCCCTGAGCAGGCCCTGAGCAGAGCCGGGGCGCCGACACCGGAGACGGTGTCGGCGCCTTGCCGGCTACAGCCAGTCGCGCTTCTTGAAGACGACGTACAGGCTCACGCACACCACGCCCATCAGCGCGACGGCGAACGGGTACCCGAGCGCCCAGCGCAGTTCGGGCATGTGGGTGAAGTTCATGCCGTAGATCGTGCCGACGAGGGTGGGCGCGAAGAGGATCGCCGCCCACGAGGAGATCTTCTTGACCTCCTCGTTCTGCTCGAAGCCCGCTTCCGCCAGCGCCCGCATCTCCGCGTTCTGCTGCTGCGTCACCAGCGTCGCGTTCACCGTGAGGATCTCCGTGAGGGCCTGGCGGAAGCCGTCGACGCGTTCGCTGGTGTGGGTGACGTGGTCGGCGACGTCGCGGAGGTAGCGCTGGAGTTCGTCGTCCGTGCCGTACTTGGAGAAGCCGGCCATCAGCGCGTGGAGCATCCCGACCAGGGGACGCGTCGCGCGCTGGAACTCGACCATCTCGCGGGAGAGTTCGTAGATGCGGCGGGAGACCTCGGGGTCGCCCCGGAAGACCTCCGTCTCGATCTCGTCGATGTCGTTCTGGACGCCGGAGACGACGGGCACGTAGCCGTCGACGACGGCGTCGAGGATCGCGTAGAGGACGGCCTCCGGGCCGAGGCGCAGCAACTCCGGGGTCTCTTCCATGCGGTGGCGTACGACGGAGAGGTCGGGCGCGTCCGAGTGGCGGACCGTCAGGACGAAGCCGGGGCCCAGGAAGACGTGGAGTTCGCCGAAGTCGATCTCCTCGGGGGCGTCCAGGTACCGGGCCGCGCGCAGGACGACGAAGAGGGTGTCGCCGTAGCGTTCGAGCTTGGGGCGCTGGTGGGCCTCGTTCGCGTCCTCGACGGCGAGGGGGTGCAGGCCGAACTCGGTCGCCAGGGAGTGGAGTTCGGACTCCGTCGGCCGGGCGAGGCCGATCCAGGCCATGCTGTCGGGCTGTTCGCGCAGTTCGCGGTAGGTGTCGGCGAGGGTGGCGGGGGAGGAGACGCGGACGCCGTCCCGGTAGAGGGCCGCGTCGATCACGCCGGCGGGCTCTCCCGCGGGCCGCCGGACCTCCTTGCGGGGAAACCTCGCGCCACGGCGTCGCTCGGGCATCGCGGCTGCCTCCCGTCACTGTCGGTTCTGTCCTATTTCGTGATGATCACGGGCAGGATATACGCGAGGAGGGGAGCGCGGGCGGGGAACGCGGGGCGGCGGCAATGAGGACAGGATCTGTCCTCGATCGCGGCTACCGTGCACCCCATGACCGTCCCCCGCCTGCTCGACGTTCGCGCCCTCAACCGCGCCACCCTCGCCCGCCAGCTCCTCCTGCGCCGGTCGGCGATGACGGCGCACGCCGCCGTCGAACACCTCGTCGGCCTCCAGGCGCAGAACGTCAAGCCCCCGTACTACGCCCTCGCCGCCCGCCTCGACCCCTTCACCCCGGCCGACCTCGCCCGGCTCATGGCCTCCCGCGAAGCCGTACGCATCGTCACCCTGCGCTCGACGATCCACACGCACACGGCCGCCGACTGCCTCGCGCTGCGGCCGTTCGTGCAGCCCGCGCGGGAGCGGGAGCTGAAGCTGTTCCGCAAGGGCCTAGGGCGTGTTGCGGAAGTCCCGCCTGCCGCCCGACGCCTGGCACGCACTCTCGCCGCACCGGGCGAAACCCCACGTACAACCAGTACGAGGGCTTCCGCCCGGCACGCCGAGAGCACGCACCAGACGCCGCTCGGCCCGCCCTCCGGGCGGACGGCGGGACTTCCGCAACACGCCCTAGCGGGCGTGGACCTCGACCGCCTCACCGCGCTCGCCCGCGACCTGGTCGAGGAGAGGCCCCGCACGCCGAAGGAACTCCGCGAGGCCCTGGCCGGACGGTGGCCGGACGCGGACCCCCGGTCGCTGGGGATCGCCGCGCGCTGTCTGCTGCCGTTGGTGCAGGTCACGCCGCGCGGCGTCTGGGGCGAGAGCGGCCAGGTCGCGCTGACGACGTCCGAGCACTGGCTGGGCAGATCGGCGGACACGTCGTACGACGCCGCCGCGCTGGTCCGGCGCTACCTCGCCGCCTTCGGCCCCGCCTCCGTGAAGGACATGCAGACCTGGGCGGGCCTGACCCGGCTGCGCCCGGCGTTCGAGAAGCTGGAGCTGCTGACCTTCCGCGACGCCCACGGCACCGAGCTGTTCGACCTCCCCGAAGCCCCCCGCCCCGACCCGCGGACCCCGGCGCCGCCCCGCTTCCTCCCCGAGTTCGACAACCTCCTCCTCTCCCACGCCGACCGCACCCGGATCATCCCGCCCGAGTACTGGGGCCGCACGTGGGTCGGCAACGTCTCCCACCCGACGTTCCTCGTCGACGGCTTCCTCGCGGGCGTATGGAAACTGACGGAAGGCATCCTCACCGTCCAGCCGTTCGGGCACCTCACGAAGACGGACCGGGAGGCGGTCACCCGGGAAGCGGCGCGAATGCTGACGGTGATGCACCCGGGAACGCCGTACGACATCCGCTTCGGCACGGTGATCCCGTAGCCCCCGGTGGAACCGGCGCATGGACAGGGGGCGTTGCGGGCCGCTCGTGGAGGCCCGCAGCGCCCCCTGGTCTTGCTCCTGGGGTACCTCTACGAGGTGACCTCGGAAGTGACGAGGGAGGAGAAGGTGGTCAGCCGGGTGTAGACACCCGGGTAACCGGCCTCCGCACACCCCTCTCCCCAGGAAGTGATCCCTGCCAGGACGCCCCCGATGAGCAGGGGACCGCCGCTGTCGCCCTGGCAGGTGTCTGTGCCGCCGGAGGTGTATCCGGCGCAAACCATGTCGGACTGGACGAAGTCCGAACCGTACGAACTGCCGCAACTGGAGTCGGACACGACCGGGACGGTCGCGGTCCGCAGCTGGTTGGAGGAGCTGCCGTTCTCGGACGTGGTGCCCCAGCCGAGGATGCGTGCGGTGGTGCCGGCCGCGTACACGCTCGTCTGGGAGGAGGAGACGTACGGTGCCGTGGTGTACGGCATCGAGGTCGCCAGGGTGAGGACAGCGACGTCATCGCCATTGGTGGCATCGGTGTAACTCGGGTGGATCCAGATGTCGCTGACCTGGCTGACAGTGCCGTTCGTGCCGTTCAGATAGGTCCGGCCGCCGACCACCCGCACACTGCTCGTGGTCTCGCCGACCATGCAGTGCGCCGCGGTCACGACCTTCGTCGCGGAGACGAGGGTGCCGCCGCAGAACTGGTTCTGCGAGGCGTCCGTGATCTGCATCATGAACGGATACGACGTGGTGGTGGTCGTCGTACCGCCGACGATCGGCTGGGGTGCTGCCGATGCCGACGGGGTGCCGAGCAGCATCGTGGCTGCCGCTGCGGCGGTCGCCGCCAGGGCGGCGGCGGCCTTTCTTGCACGGTGGAGCGCGGACAAGGTGTCTCCTCGTGGGGGAGGGGGCAGTGGGGAGTACGCGCGGGTGCTGTGGGGGAGTTGTGCACGGGGGCCGCGGGACCGACCCCCGTGTGCCCGGGCGAGCGGCACGTCACCGAACCTATGGCCCGTCACACCCTCACCCCAATGAGGGAACCCCCTAGGGGACCCGGACAGGGAAAACCCTCGGTGTCCGCGTGGCGAACCGCTGGTGGCAGTTAACCCGCCGGTCCGTCAGGTGGCCCGGCGCCCCGCCGCGAGCCGCACGATGTCCACCCGTGAGCGGATCCCGAGCTTGCGGTAGACGCGCGTCAACGTCGCCTCCACGGTCTTGACGCTGATGAACAGCCGGGCGGCGATCTCCCGGTTGGTGGCGCCCTCCATGACGAGCGCGGCGACCTGCCGCTCCATCGAGGCGAGCCCCTCCAGCGCGTCGGCGGCGGGCGCCCGCTCCACGAGAGCGGGCGTCTCGACGCCGGACGCGAGGGCCGCGTCGACCTGCCGCAGCCAGGGCACGGCCCGGCACCGCCGGAAGAGGCGCGCGGCCTCGTCGTACGACGTCGGCCCGGGCCGCCGCGTGCGCAGCCGGGCCAGCGCGAACGCGGCGCGGGCCTCCTCCAGCGCGTACCCGAGTTTCGCCAGCCGGTCCTGGACGGACGTCAGTTGGGCGAGGGCGGTGTCGTGGTCGCCGCGCGCGGCGCGCACCAGGGCCTCGGCGCGGTCGAGGACGGCGATGATGCTCTCGCGGCCGAGCCGTACGGCGTGTTCGCGGGTGACGTCGATGACGTCCTGCGCCTCGGCGGCCTCCCCGACCCGCACGAGGGCCTCGGCGAGGTCGCCCTGCCAGCGCCCGCGCGCGGGGTCGGTGATGCCGAGCCCCTGCTCCAGCTCCCGTACCCGGCGCAGCGACTGGACGGCCCCGGCGGCGTCGTCGGCGACCAACTGGGCGTACCCCAGGGAGGCGAGGGCCTTGGACAGGTACATCTGGTCGCCGTCGCCCTCGGCGCGTCCGGCGGCCTCGCGGGCGAGTTCCAGGGCGCGTTCGACGTCGCCGCCGGACGCCTCGGCCTGGGACGTCAGCATCGCGGAGGCGCCGAGCCCGATCCCGGAGTCGCGCGCGAGGCGCAGGGACTCGCGGGCCAGGTCGAGGGCGCGCCCGCAGTGCCCGGAGCGCAGTTCGGTCTCGGCGAGGAACCGCTGGAAGTGCACCTCGCTCTCGACGACGCCCCGCCGCTGCACCTCCCGCAGCAGCGCGGTGATCGTCGTGCGCGCCTCGGGCAGCTGGTCGCTCATCAGCAGCCAGCGGAACCGCGCCATCGCGGGCCCGTTGTGATGGCAGGCGACATCCGCGAACTGCGGTTCCCTGAGCGCCTTCTTGATGGTCGCGGGCGCGTCCGGATGCCCCATCAGGGTTTCGGTGGACGCCTGGAGGGACAGCGCCATCAGCTCCGTACGGCGGTCCCCGCCGCGCTCGGCGAGTTCGGCGGCGTGCGCGGACTGCCGACGGGCCTCGGGGAACTCGCCGTCGACGACCAGGCCCCGCCAGGCCAGTTGATAGTGGACGAGGGCGAGGAGGCGGGGGTCGTCGCCCGCGTCGGCGAGGACCTTCGGGAAGACCGCGTCGACCTCGCCGAGGGCCTGCCCGGCGGACTCGATGACGATCATCCAGGCGCGCACCCGGTCGGCGGGCGCGGTGACCCGGGCCAGCACGTCGTGCGCGATGTCCCGCGCGAAGTCGGCCTCCCCGGCGGTGATCGCGTCCTCGCCCGCCTCAAGGCGCCGCTCGTCAGGGGAGGGCGCGGCGTCCGGCGGGGTGTGCCGGGCGGCGAGCAGCCCGAGCGAGGCGGCGACCGAGGGGGCGCCCCGGTCGCGGGCGAGGGCGGCGGCCTCGGAGAGCCGGTCGGCGACCTCCGGGTCCGTACCGGTCGTCGCCAGCGCGAGGTGGCGGGCGCGCTCGATGGGGTCGGAGGCGGCCGTGGACAGCGCCGCGTGCGCGGCCCGCCGGTCCTGCGCGGGCGCCTCCGCGTACAGCGCGGCCGAGATCAGCGGGTGCGCGAACCGTACGGCCGGGCCCTCCGGCTCCGTCGCGAGCAGGCCCAGCGCGGCGGCCTGCGCGGTCTGGGCCTCGGCGTTCTCCCGGCCCGCCGCGTGCAGCAGGGCCAGCGTCGGCCGCGCGCCCGCGCTGGCGACCAGCAGGGTGCGGCGCGCCTCGGCGGACAGCATGTCGAGGCGGGACAGCACCAGCGCGCGCAGCGAGGTCGGCACCGGCAGCGGCTCGCCGGGGCGCGGGGCCGTCGGCATCTCGCTCAGGGCGCGGCCCAGCTCCAGCGCGTACAGGGGGTTGCCGCCGCTGGTGCGGTGGATGTCGCGGACCGTGGAACGGGGCAGCTCCGTGTAGCCGCGGTGGTCGAGGAGCGCGGACACGTGCGCGCGCGAGAGCGCGTTCAGCCGGATCGCGAGCGTGTCCGGCGGCGACTGCCGCAGCTGCCGGTCGTACTCCTGCCCCTCCGTACGGACCGCGCACAGGAGCTGTACGGGGGTGTCGCCGAGCCGGCGTGCCGCGAACCCGAGGAGTTCGGCACTGGCGGGATCCAGCCACTGCATGTCGTCCGCGACGACCAGGACCCGGCCGCGTGTGGCGAGCTGGCGCAGCGCCGACAGGACGGCGAGGCGCAGGGCGAGGCCGTCGCGCTGGAGGGTGGACTCGCCGCGCCCGGTGAGCGCCGATTCGAGCGCCGTGCGCTGGGCGGCGGGCAGGGCGGCGGCCACGTCGTCGAGGACCAGGCCGAAGAGGTCGGCGAGGGCCAGGAACGGGAGGTGGGATTCGGACTCGGTCGCCGAGCAGCGCAGAACCGTGTGCGCGCTCTCGCCGTAATCCGTCGCCAGAGCGCGCAGCACCGTCGATTTCCCGATTCCGGCCGGCCCGTGGAGCAGCACGCTGCCGCCCCGCGCGAGCTGGTCGCGGGCCGACGTCCACAGCTCGTCCCTGCCGATGACCAGGTCGGGGCGGCATCGGGCAGACTCCTTGAAGTCCCGTCGCACGGTCACCGCTCCCCTCCGAGTGTCGTGTGCGGGGCAAATTCTAGGCAACGTCCCTTTGATATTCGGAGGGACATCCGGGTGAGGGAGACAACAACCGACGGCATGAGGAAATTCAGTAAGCGGTGGCCTGAATGAGCTGTGTACGTCCGAGGCTCAGGGGAGGGCTCAGGACGGCGCGCGCCCTCCCGTCCGCGACGGTTCACACCGGCCACCCCTTCCCTGTCCGGAAACCAACTCTCCCACTCAGGGCAACAGCCCCGCCCGCCGCGCCGCGACGACCGCCTCGCCCCGGGT
Source organism: Streptomyces saintjeani (assembly GCF_055409605.1). NCBI lineage: Bacteria > Bacillati > Actinomycetota > Actinomycetes > Kitasatosporales > Streptomycetaceae > Streptomyces > Streptomyces saintjeani. Next base: position 7,573,246 of record NZ_CP189624.1, read on the forward strand.
CCGCGCCCCCAGCCTGCGCATCGCCGACCGCAGATAGCCCTTGACCGTCTCCGGCCGCAGCCCGAGCCGCTCGGCGGTCAGCGCGTTGGTCGCGCCGGCCGCCACACAGGCGAGGACGTCCAGCTCGCGCGGCGCGAGCGTGGTACCGCTTTCTACGGTTTCCGCCTGCTCGGCGCTCAATGTCAGCAGGCCGCACGCGGCGAGAAGTTCCGCCCGCAGCTGCGGGTCCGTGATGCGCGGGGCCAGCGCGCGCAGCGCCGCGTGCGCCTCCCGGACCTGCTCCCAGTGCGCCGCGTCCGCCGGGCGCCCCGGCTCCACGACCGGCCGCGCCGCCTCCAGCAGGGCCTGCGCCTCGTCCTGCACCACCAGCGCCTGCTCGACGTCCCGGGCCACGTCCACCGCCGCGACCAGCGTCCGGTCGCCCAGCGGCATCGCGGTGCGCAGCGCCCCGTACAGCACGCCGCGCACCCGGCGGCGCACCACGATCGGCACCGCCAGCACCGAGCGGATGCCCTCCTCGGCGACCGCCACGTCGTACTCGTGGCTGATCTGCCGCGAGACCGAGTAGTCGCTCACCGCGATGGGCCGCGCGAGGGCCAGCGTCTTGCCGCCGAGGCCGTAGCCGGCCGTCACCGCGAGGCCGCGCAGCGAGGTCGTGTCCGCGCCGCTCATCTCCGTGATCCGCATCCGCCGCTGGCCCAGCTCGACCGGCCCGCCGAACGTCACCGGCAAGCCGGTGGTCCGCCGCAGCCGGACGAGCGCGCCATGAATCTCCATCGTTCCCGACGCGTCCGCTGCCACCCTGCACCCGCCTCTTTCTACGGCTCCGTCGCCGCGCACACCCCCGTTCGGGGGTAGTGAGACCTGCATCACGGATTACACGATGGCAGAGTGCCGCCGGGCAATGGACCGGTACGGAGCGGGAGTGAACCGGAGGAACACTCTCCGTGGATCGAAGGAGTGCAGATGGTGACGAAGGATTCGTTCTCCGTGCGGGTTTCCGCCGATTCCAACTCGTCTGCCGCCCATGCCGGTTCCGCCACGGAATTCCGCAGAGCCCGGGACTTCCTGCTCGCCCACCGCGAGGACTACGCCGCCGCGTACGCCGGGTTCGCGTGGCCGCGCCCCGAACGCTTCAACTGGGCGCTCGACTGGTTCGACGCGATCGCCGACGGCAACGACCGCACCGCGCTGCACATCGTCGAGGAGGACGGCTCCGAACAGAAGCTGTCCTTCGCCGAGTTGGCGCACCGCTCGAACCAGGTCGCGAACTGGCTGCGCGCGCGGGGCGTGCGCGCCGAGGACCGTGTCCTCGTGATGCTGGGCAACCAGGCCGAGTTGTGGGAGATCGCCCTCGCCGCGATGAAGCTGCGCGCCGTTGTCATCCCGGCAACTCCCTTGCTGGGCCCGGCGGATCTGCGCGACCGCGTCGAACGGGGCCGCGTCCGGCACGTGATCGTCCGCTCCACCGACGCCGCCAAGTTCGCAGAGGTGTCCGGCCGTTACACGAAGATCGCGGTCGGCGAGCCGGTCGAGGGCTGGCACGGGTACGCCGACGCCGACGCCGCGTCCGCCGAGTTCACCCCCGACGGGGAGACCCTCGCCGACGACCCGCTGATGCTCTACTTCACCTCCGGCACCACCGCCCGCCCCAAGCTCGTCGAACACACCCACGCGTCCTACCCCATCGGGCACTTGGCCACCATGTACTGGATCGGCCTCAAGCCCGGCGACGTCCACCTCAACATCTCCTCGCCCGGCTGGGCCAAGCACGCCTGGTCCAACCTCTTCGCCCCCTGGAACGCCGAGGCGACCGTCTTCATCTTCAACTACGCCCGGTTCGACGCGAGTCGGCTGATGGCGGAGATGGACCGGGCCGGGGTGACGACCTTCTGCGCGCCGCCGACCGTCTGGCGGATGCTCATCCAGGCGGACCTGACCCAGTTGCGCACGCCGCCGCGCGAGGCCGTCGCCGCCGGGGAACCCCTCAACCCCGAAGTGATAGAGCAGGTGCGGCGGGCCTGGGGGCTCACGATCCGGGACGGGTTCGGGCAGACCGAGACGGCCGTCCAGATCGCCAACAGCCCCGGGCAGCCCCTCAAGACGGGCTCCATGGGGCGGCCCAGCCCCGGCTACAAGGTCGAGCTGCTCGACCCCGTCTCCGGCGCTCCCGGCGTCACCGAGGGGGAGATCGCGCTCGACCTCGCCGGGCGGCCCGTCGGGCTCATGACCGGGTACCACGGGGACGCGGACCGTACGGCCGAGGCGATGGCGGGCGGCTACTACCGCACCGGGGACGTCGCCTCCCGCGACGCGGACGGGTACCTGACGTACATCGGGCGCAGCGACGACGTGTTCAAGGCCAGCGACTACAAGATCTCGCCGTTCGAGCTGGAGAGCGCGCTGCTGGAGCACGAGGCGGTGGCCGAGGCGGCGGTGGTACCGGCGCCGGACCCGGTGCGGCTGTCCGTGCCCAAGGCGTACGTGGTGCTCGCGGCGGGGTGGGAGGCCGGTCCCGGGACGGCCGCGGCGCTGTTCGCGCACTCCCGCAAGGTGCTCGCGCCCTACAAGCGGATCAAGCGGCTGGAGTTCGCGCCGTTGCCGAAGACGGTGTCGGGGAAGATCCGGCGGATAGAGCTTCGGGAGGCCACGGCGGAGGGGTCGGAGAACGAGTACCGGGAGGAGGACTTCCGGTGAAGCCGGGGGCCGGGTCCTATGCCCACGGCGCCGGGTCCGTCCCTCTCCTCGGTGACACCATCGGCGCCGACCTCGACCGTGCCGTGGCCCGCTGGGGCTCCCGGGAGGCGCTTGTCGACGTGCCGTCCGGGCGGCGCTGGACGTACGCCGAATTCGCCGCCGACGTCGAGGAGTTGGCGTGCGCGCTGCTCGCGAGCGGGGTCGGCAGGGGGGACCGGGTCGGGGTGTGGGCGGTCAACACCCCCGAGTGGGTGCTGGTGCAGTACGCGACCGCCAGGACCGGCGCGGTCCTGGTGAACATCAACCCCGCGTACCGCACGCACGAGGTCGCGTACGTCCTCGACCAGGCCGGGGTCTCGCTGCTGTTCGCCTCGGTCGCGCACAAGGGCAGTGACTACCGGGCGATGGTCGAGCAAGTCCGGGGCCGTTGCCCGGAGCTGAGGGAAGCGGTGTACTTCGGGGACCCCGGCTGGGAGGAGTTCGTCGCGCGCGGCGGACCCGTACCGCGCGGTGAACTCCTCGCCCGCGAGGCCGAGTTGTCCTGCGACGACCCGATCAACATCCAGTACACGTCCGGCACGACGGGGTTCCCCAAGGGCGCCACGCTCTCGCACCACAACATCCTCAACAACGGGTACTTCGTGGGGGAGTCGCTGGGGTACGACGAGCGGGACCGGATCTGCGTACCCGTGCCCTTCTACCACTGCTTCGGCATGGTCATGGGCAACCTGGCGGCCACGTCGCACGGCGCCTGCGTCGTCATCCCCGCCCCGTCCTTCGACCCCGCCGCCACCCTCCATGCGGTCCAGCGGGAACGCTGCACGTCCCTCTACGGCGTACCGACCATGTTCATCGCGGAGTTGAACCTCCCCGACTTCGCCGCCTACGACCTCACGACCCTGCGCACCGGCATCATGGCCGGCTCCCCCTGCCCCGTCGAGGTCATGAAACGCGTCGTCGCCGAGATGCACATGGCCGAGGTCTCCATCTGCTACGGCATGACCGAGACGTCCCCGGTCTCCCTCCAGACGCGGCGCGACGACGACCTCGAACACCGCACGGCGACCGTCGGCCGGGTCCTTCCCCACGTCGAGGTGAAGATCGTCGACCCCGCGACCGGTGTGACCCAACCCCGGGGCCGCGCGGGCGAGTTGTGCACACGGGGCTACAGCGTGATGCTCGGCTACTGGAACGAGCCGGAGAAGACCGCCGAGTCCATCGACGCCGGCCGCTGGATGCACACCGGCGACCTGGGCGTGATGCGCGAGGACGGCTACGTGGAGATCGTCGGCCGCATCAAGGACATGATCATCAGGGGCGGCGAGAACATCTACCCGCGCGAGGTCGAGGAGTTCCTCTACGCCCACCCGAAGATCCGCGACGTCCAGATCGTCGGCGTCCCCCACGAGACGTACGGCGAAGAGGTCCTGGCCTGCGTCATCCCCCACGACGCGGGCGACCCGCCGACGCTGGACGAGATCCGGGGCTACTGCGCGGGGCGCCTGGCCCACTACAAGATCCCGAGCCGGGTGCGGATCCTGGACGCGTTCCCGATGACGGTGTCGGGGAAGGTCCGGAAGGTCGAACTGCGGGAGACGTACGGAGGCTAGGCCGGCGACGGCGCTCGCGGCCGGTTTCCCCCGTGTCCCGGCCGCGAGCCGTCCCCCGTCAGCAGGACCCGCCACCCCCGTTCCGGCAGGACCCGCTGAACTCAATGTGCCCTGTTTCCCGCCAGGTTGAAGCCCCTCGACGCTTCTTCAGAGGTTCATTTGAGGTTGCCGTACGGCTGCTACGACGGGTGCGGTAACGCATTTATGCGCAGGTATCAGGCTTCTGGTGTGCTGCCGGTCCAAGGCGCTTGGCGGCTCGGGGAGGTTGTCAGTGGGGACGTGCACCATGCATGTATGCCTACGCGAAGCGACATGACCCTGGAATGGCAGTTGAGAGAGGTCCTCAAGCAGGCGGTCGACGAAGGGGTGCGGGAGGGGCTGGAATCGATCTTCACGTACATGCACAGCGGAGGTGGTAGGAGGCGCAGACAGAGCAAAGAACTCGTGCGGTTGCTGGAGGCGGCCCGGGGTAGGGCGGCTCTCGTGGGGGAGTGGCAGGTTGTGCGATTGCTACAGGACTCGTTGGATTACGCAGAGGGGCGGATTCTCCAGCCGGATTTCGCGGAGCGTTACCGCCTCTTTCAGGACGGGGCGCGCAAGGAGCGGTCCCGTGACTTCACGGCCAGCACGGTGCAGTCGATGCACGGATGGCTGGTCGAGCACGTCAGGGCCTACGTGAGAGAACACCCGGAAGCGAGCGTCGAGGAAGTGGTGGAGAACTTCCGCGCACAGGGCGAGGACGCCGCGTTTCTCCAAGCTCCTGAGGATCGGCCCGGCCGGTACGTGATCCCCAGAGGGAGAGCCGAGATCGCGTTGTGGATGGAGCGGTTGCTGAGGAGTGACCGCATCGAGATCGAGCACCCCGAGGAGGCGGCTCGCCGGATTGCTGTTTCCCCCGAGGCGCTGGCCGTGCTTGCCGCTGACAAGGAGGGACGACTTGTGCTTCAAGCCGCCGAGTTGCAGCGCCGCACCGCAAGCCTTCGTGCTCTCCGTCTCGTCATCGAGGACCGTACGGCCAAAGAGGCCGATCTTCAGCGAGCCCTCGAAGGCAACCACTGGATCTTCGGCGGCAGATACATCGGTGAGGCTGCTCACCGCCGGCTCGTGCCTGGTGACGAGATGGACATTCCTCTGATCCGCGCAGACGGCGCTCTGCACGTCGTGGAGTTGAAGCGCTCCATGAGCCTCAAGGACCCTTTCGTCAAGCGGTACCGCAATGCCTGGGTCCCGGCGGCGCCGGTCCACGATGCCGTCGGACAGGCGGTCAACTACCTCGTCGGACTGGACGAGCATCGGCAGCGCATTCACGAGGAATTCGGCATAGAGACCCGGCGGGCCAGCGCCCTGGTGCTCGTAGGCCATCCCGGGCTGCATCCAGATGTGCCTGAGGAGGAGATCAACGAGGCCCTGCGGACGTTCAATTCACATCTCGCGCGGGTCGAGGTGCTCACCTACAAGGACCTGTTGGACAGCGCCGAACGATCTCTGCAGTGGGTGTGAGCCACGGTCAGCGTGCCATCCAGCTGAACGCCTCCGCGTCCGCCTTGTACTCCAGGCTCACGAGCCCGTCGTATCCGGCCACCGTCAGCCGGTCCAGCCAGGCCCTCAGTGGCAGCGAACCCGTGCCCGGTGCCCCGCGTCCCGGGGCGTCGGCGAGCTGGACGTGGCCGGTGACGGGGGCGTACCTGTCGATCATCGTCGGGACGTCCGCGCCGTTCGTTCCGAGGTGGTAGAGGTCCATCAGGAAGCGCGCGTTCCCCAGTCCCGTAAGGGAGTTGACCTGGTTCACGACCTCCACGGCGGCCTCCGCGCTCAGCAGGGGATACCTCGGTGACTCGACCCGGTTGAGCGCCTCGATCAGCAGGACCGCGCCGACCCGGTGCGCGGCCCGCGCCGCGTACGTGAGGTTCTCCAGTGCCAGCGCGTCCTGTTCGGCGGGGTCGACGCCCTCGACCCGGTTGCCGTACGGCGCGTTGAGGGTGCCGCAGCTCAGGGAACCGGCGAAGTCGGCGGCGACGTCGACGTTGGCGCGGAAGCGGTCGGACTCGGCGCCGGGGAGGGAGAGGGCGCCCCGGTCGGGGCCGGGGAGCCGGCCGGAGTAGAAGTTGAGGCCGGTGAGGCGGACGCCCGCGTCGGTGATCGCCCCGCGCAGGGCGTCGAGTTCGGACCGGTCCGGCGTCGGGGTGTCCGGCCACGGCCACCACAGCTCGACGTTGCTGAAACCGCTTGCGGCAACGGCCGCCGGACGTTCGAGAAGGGGGAGGTGGGTGAAGAGGATCGAGACGTTGACGGTGTACCGCCGGTCGGGGAAGCTCATCGACACCCTCATCGACACCCTCAGGGACGTACCGAAGTGTTTCGTATACCGGAAAGGGGATTCTGGCACACGGAGGAAAGGCGCCATGTTTCCGGACGGCCTCGGCAACCCCCTGCGGGCGCCCGCCCCCGTCCGGGACAGTGGTCGCATGAGTCTGATGACCGACGGCAAGGCACCCGGCCCCGTGCGCTTCTACCTGCGCTGCGACCGCCTCGACTGCGAGGCGCGCGCCGTGTTCGAACTGGTCATCACGGAACCGGGCCCCGACATCGAGCAGGACCTGATGGGCCACATCATGCACGAGTCGGGCAAGGCGGTTCCCCACATCGACGCGATGGGGTGGACGTTCTACCCGGGCGGCATCGGCTACTGGTGCCCGCGCTGCACGGGCCACCGGACGGGCCCGGCACCCGCCGTCGTACGCGACCCGGCGGCACCGAAGCAGCGGGCCCGGCGCAGGCGCCCGAAGTGAGGGCTGCCGCGCCGGCGGCGGGGCGCGTTAGGTTGAGCGCGTGCGATTGAGAGTGGAGTTCACGACCGAGCCCTTCGACCTCGACGAGGTGCCCGCCCACGCGCTCGCGGCCCGCAAGGCGCTGGACGCGGCGGAGCTGGACGCCGTCGACGTGGGCCCGTTCGGCAACACGGCCGAGGGGGACGCGCCGGCCGTCCTGAGCGCGGTGGACGCCGTGCTGCGCGAGGCGCTCCGGGCCGGTGCCACCCGCGTCTCGCTCCAGGTCAACGTCCTCGGGGAGAACGCCGGGGAGGGGGCGTGAGCGACCCCGCTGTGAGCGACCCCGCTGTGAGCGACCCCGTTGCGAGCGACCCCGCCGTGAACGACCCCGCCGCGAGCGATTCCGGCGACTTCATCACGGCCGTGAAACCCCTGGTCGACGCGATCGGCGGCGAGCTGGTCCCGGCCGACGAGGCGGGCCCCGACGACGTCGTCCTCACCTGGTCCGGCGCTGACGCCGTAGCCGTACGCCTCCCGCAGCTCGCCGACTCCCTCGACCACATCCTCGCCGCGATGGAGAGAAAACTCGGGAAACCGCTTGCACAACTCGACCGCAAGGCGAAACAGGAGATCGTGCGGACGCTGGAGGCGCGGGGTGCGTTCACGGTGCGGCACGGGGTGGAGACGGTGGCGAGCGCGCTCGGGGTGAGCCGGTTCACGGTCTACAACTACCTGAATCGGGAGAAAGGCGCCTGAAAGGTCGCATTCGGTTGCGCTTCCGGCGGCGGCCACGCGTGTAACCCAGAATTTTCAACAAACTGTTGACGAACGTTCGTGCGACGGCGTTAGCTGACGCCGTGACGACCCCACCCCCGGGCCTGGCCCGCCTCAACACCCTCCCCGAGCCGGCCGCCCGCGCCGCCCTCCACGAGGTGTGCGCGGCGACGTCCTGGGCCGACCGGGTCCTCGCGGCCCGCCCGTACCCGACCCCCGAAGCCCTGTACGACGCCGGCGAGGCCGCCGCACACGATCTCGACGACACCGGCCTGGACGAGGCGCTCGCCGGGCACCCGGCGATAGGCCGCCCCCGCTCCGGCGACCCGGCATCGGCGCGCGAACAGCGCGGGATGACGGACGCCGACGCCGCCGTACGGGCCGAGATGCTCGAACTGAACCTCGCCTACCAGGAACGTTTCGGCCACGTCTTCCTGATCTGCGCGACCGGCCGCACCGGGACACAGCTGCGCGACGCCGCCCGGGAACGGATCGGGAACACGCCGGAGCGCGAACGCGAGATCGTCCGGGGGGAACTCGGCAGGATCAACCGCATCAGGCTCGTACGACTCGTCGAAGGTGATCCCGCATGACCAGCACCGTGTCCACACACATCCTGGACACCTCGGCCGGCCGCCCGGCCACCGGCGTCGCCGTGCGGCTGTCCGCGCGTGCCGAGGGCGACTGGTGGCCGGTCGGCGAGTCGGTGACCGACGCCGACGGCCGCTGCAAGGACTTCCCGCCGCTGCCCGAGGGCACCGTCCACGCCCGCCTCGTCTTCGAGACCGACACCGAGTTCTTCCCCGAGGTCGCGGTCGCGTTCGCGGTCGCACCCGGCGAGCACTACCACGTACCGCTGCTGCTGAATCCGTTCGGCTACTCCGTCTACCGAGGGAGCTAGGACCCATGACCCGCGCACTGCTCGGCCAGAACCAGTACGGCAAGGCCGAGACCCGAGTCGTCCGCGTCGTCCGCGACGGCGCCACGCACCACATCAGGGACCTGAACGTCTCCGTCTCCCTCAGCGGCGACATGACCGAGGTCCACTACTCCGGCTCCAACGCGAGCGTCCTGCCGACCGACACCACGAAGAACACGGTGTACGCGTTCGCCAAGGAGTACGGCATCGACTCCGCCGAGCAGTTCGGCATCGACCTCGCGCGGCACTTCGTCGCCTCGCAGGAGACGATCCACCAAGCCCGGGTCCGCATCGAGGAGTTCGCGTGGGAGCGGATCGCGAACGCGGGGGAGGGGGAGCACTCCTTCGTCCGCAAGGGACAGGAAACCCGCCTGACCCAGGTGACATTTGACGGTTCGTCATGGGAGATCGTGTCCGGCCTGAAGGACCTCACCGTCCTCAACTCGACCAACTCCGAGTTCTGGGGCTACGTCAAGGACCAGTACACGACCCTCCCCGAGGCGTACGACCGTATCCTCGCGACCGACGTCACCGCCCGCTGGCGCTTCAACTGGTCCGGCGCGGAAGGGGAGTCGCCGAACTGGCAGGAGTCGTACGAGGAGACGAAGCGGCACATCCTGGAGGCGTTCGCCGAGACGTACTCGCTCTCCCTCCAGCAGACGCTGTACGCGATGGGTGCGCGGGTCGTCGAACACCGGCCGGAGATCGACGAGATCCGCTTCTCGCTGCCCAACAAGCACCATTTCCTCGTGGACCTGAAGCCGTTCGGGCTGAAGAACGACAACGAGGTGTACTTCGCCGCCGACCGGCCCTACGGCCTCATCGAGGCGACGATCCTGCGGGACGGCGCCGAGGCGCGGATTCCGGTGGACCTCACCAACCTGTGACGCTCCGAGAGCTTTTGATGCTTTGAGAGAGGACCCTGTGATGCCCCAGCGCATCGTCATCGAGAACGCGGCGATCGCGACCGTGGACGCCGCCGACACCGAGTACGAAAACGGTTACCTCGTCGTTTCCGGCAACCGCATCGAGTCGCTCGGCGCGGGCCGGGCTCCCGAGGGCCTCACGGACGTCGTCCGCCGTATCGACGCGACCGGCCACCTCGTCACCCCCGGCCTGGTCAACACGCACCACCACTTCTACCAGTGGATCACCCGGGGCCTGGCCACCGACCACAACCTCTTCGACTGGCTCGTCGCCCTCTACCCGACCTGGGCGCGCATCGACGAGCCGATGGTCCGCGCGGCGGCCGAGGGCTCCCTTGCGATGATGGCGCGCGGCGGCGTCACCACCGCGATGGACCACCACTACGTCTTCCCGCGCGGCACCGGCGACCTCTCCGCCGCGATCATCGGCGCCGCCCGCGACATGGGCGTCCGCTTCACGCTCGCGCGCGGCTCGATGGACCGGGGCGAGTCGGACGGCGGTCTGCCGCCGGACTTCGCCGTCGAGACCCTGGACGGCGCGCTCGCGGCCACCGAGGAGACGGTACGCCGCCACCACGACCCGTCCTTCGACGCGATGACCCAAGTCGCCGTCGCCCCCTGCTCCCCGTTCTCCGTCTCCACCGAACTCCTGCGCCAGGGCGCCGAGTTGGCCCGCCGCCTCGGGGTACGCCTGCACACGCACGGCTCGGAGACGGTGGAGGAGGAGAAGTTCTGCCACGAGCTCTTCGGCATGGGTCCCACGGACTACTTCGAGTCCACGGGCTGGCTCGGCGAGGACGTGTGGATGGCGCACTGCGTGCACATGAACGACTCGGACATCGAGGCGTTCGCGCGCACCCGCACGGGCGTCGCCCATTGCCCCTCCTCCAACGCCCGCCTGGCCGCCGGGATCGCCCGGGTCCCCGACATGCTCGCGGCCGGCGTCCCGGTCGGCCTCGGCGTCGACGGCACGGCGTCCAACGAATCCGGGGAACTGCACACGGAGTTGAGGAACGCGCTGCTGATCAACCGGCTGGGGGCGCATCGGGAGGCGGCGCTCAACGCACGCCAGGCGCTGCGGCTGGGTACGTACGGCGGCGCCCAAGTCCTGGGCCGCGCACGGGAGATCGGCTCCCTGGAGCCCGGCAAGCTGGCGGACCTCGTGCTGTGGCGTCTCGACACGCTGGCCCACGCGTCGATCGCCGATCCGGTGACCGCGCTGGTCTTCGGGGCTGCGGCTCCGGTGACGGCGTCGTTCGTGAACGGTCGTCAGATTGTCGAGGAGGGGCGGTTGTTGACGGTGGACGAGGACGAGATCGCGCGGGCGACGCGGGCGGAGGCGCGGAGGCTGGCGGGGATCGCGGCGGGTCGATAGGGGCGGGTCGATAGAGGCGGGCCCGGCCTTGCCCCTGACCCCGCCACCTGGCCTCACCTCCGCCGAGGCGAAGCCAGCAAGTACCGTTCCCGCGACCGTGTGTCCGTGTGCTCGCTCACCTGCCAGCCGGCCGCCTCCAACGCCTGTGCACAAGGGGCGAGTTCGGGCCCGTACACCGCGACCGCCTCCGGCTGGGGTGTCGCCCGTACCCGGTAGCCGTCCTCGTCCGGCCCGGCGGGCAGTCGATCCGCCGCCTCCAGGGCCAGCGCGGCGGCGCGTACGAGGTGTGCGCGCTCCCAGGCGCACGGGCGCGTGGTGTCGCCGTCCGGATCGGTCATCCGGCGCAGCTCCAGCAGCCCCTGCCAGGCGCTGTGCACCTCGCGGGCGCGGGCGGGCGTACGCGCGGGCGGCGCCTCCTCCCCTCCGACGCGAGCCGCGAAGACCCCGGTGTCCGGAGGCGGCGCGGGGACCGCCCGCCGCACGGGCTCCTCCCGCACCCGCTGGCCCGCCGGGGTCAGGAAGTACTCGTGCGGCACCCGGGGATGCCGGAACGCGAGCCCCCGCTTCACCAGCGCGTCGAGCTGCGCGGCCGTCCCCTTCAGCCGTCCGGTGACCGGCTCGGCGGCGTCGATCACCCGCCGCTGAGCGGCGGTCGGCGGTCGTATCACGGTGTACCTCCTCTCCTGCTCAGAAGGCTACGACGCGGGTCTGACAACCGGCTTCCCGGCGGCTACTGCCGATACCCGCTGAGGAACCGCCCGATCCTCCCGATCGCCGCCTCCAGATCGTCCGCGTGCGGCAGTGTGAGGATGCGGAAGTGGTCGGGGGTCGGCCAGTTGAAGCCGGTGCCCTGGACCACCTGGATCTTCTCGCGGAGCAGGAGGTCGAGGACGAATTTCTCGTCGTCGTGGATGGGGTAGACCTTGGGGTCGAGGCGGGGGAAGGCGTAGAGGGAGCCCTTGGGGCGGACGCAGGAGACGCCGGGGATCTCGTTCAACTTGCGCCAGGCCACGTCGCGTTGCTCGTAGAGGCGGCCACCCGGCGCGGTGAGGTCGTTGATCGACTGGCGTCCGCCGAGGGCTGCCTGGATGGCGTACTGAGCGGGCGCGTTGGCGCACAGGCGCATGGACGCCAGCATCGTGAGGCCCTCAAGGTAGTTCTTCGCGTGCTGAGTCGGACCGGTCACCACCAGCCAGCCCGAACGGAAGCCCGCGACGCGGTACGTCTTCGAGAGGCCGCAGAACGTCAGGACGACCAGGTCGGGCGCGAGCGCCGCGGCGGAGTGGTGGACGGCGTCGTCGTACAGGATCTGGTCGTAGATCTCATCGGCGAAGACCATGAGGCCGTGGCGCCGGGCCAGGTCGAGGATGCCCTCGATGACCTCCTTCGGATACACCGCGCCCGTCGGGTTGTTGGGGTTGATGATCACGACCGCCTTCGTGCGGTCGGTGATCTTCGACGCCATGTCCGCGAGGTCGGGGTTCCAGTCGGACGCCTCGTCGCAGACGTAGTGCACGGCCTTGCCGCCCGCGAGGGTGGTGGTGGCGGTCCAGAGGGGGAAGTCCGGTGCGGGGATGAGGATTTCGTCGCCGTCCTCGATCAGCGCCTGGACGGCCATGGAGATCAGCTCGGAGATGCCGTTGCCCAAGTAGACGCTGTCCACGTCGACTTCGAGGCCGAGGTTCTGGTACCGCTGCGCGACGGCGCGCCGTGCGGAGAGGATGCCGCGCGAGTCGGTGTAGCCGTGCGCCTGGGGGAGCATCCGGATCATGTCCTGGACGATCTCCTCGGGCGCCTCGAACCCGAAGAGCGCGGGGTTGCCGGTGTTGAGGCGCAGCACACTGTGCCCCGCCTCCTCCAGCGCGTTGGCGTGCTCGATCACCGGCCCGCGGATCTCGTAGCAGACCTCGCTGAGCTTGTTCGACTGCCGGAACTCCATGCATCCCTCCGGGAACTCGTGTTGCTTGGTTTTACCAAGTGGGAGCTTGGAAAGTCCAACAACTTGTTTAGACTGCGTCGCATGTCACCTCGCCGAAGCTACGACCAGTACTGTTCCGCCGCTCGTGCGCTCGACGTCGTCGGCGACCGCTGGACCCTGCTGATCGTCCGGGAGCTGCTCGCCGGCCCGCGCCGCTACACCGACCTGCACGCCGACCTCCCCGGCGTCAGCACGGACGTCCTCGCCTCCCGGCTGAAGGACATGGAACGCGACGGCATCGCGGGCCGCCGCAAACTCCCCCCGCCCGGCGCGGCGTACGTGTACGAACTCACCCCGCGCGGCCGGGAGTTGCTCCCGGTCCTCCAAGCGCTCGGCACGTGGGGAGAGCGGGAACTCCAGGACCGCCGCCCCACCGACGCGGTCCGCGCCCACTGGTTCGCGCTACCTCTGGCCCGCGCCCTGGAGGGCGAGGGAGTAGTCCAAGTGCGGCTGGACGAAGGGGAGTTCCACCTGTACGTCGGTGAGGTGACGGGACCGGTGTACGGCGACGGCGTCGCCCCCGTCGAGCCGGACGCCGGTCTGGTCCTCGACACGTCGACGTGCATGGCCATAGCACAAGGGGAGTTGAGCCTCCTGGACGCCGTACGCGCGGGCCGCGTCGAGGTGAGCGGCGAGGGGAGCGTCGCGAAGGCCTTGCGGGAGGCGTAGAAACGCAAGATGCCCACCGCCCTTGAGCGGTAGGCATCTTGATGAATCATCAGGTTGTGATCACACCCCCGGCGGCACCCGCGACGGCCTCCCCGTCCCCCGGGTCAGCGTGTATCCGCCGATCCCCGCGAGCGCGGCGAGGATCGCGCCGACCCCGGTCCACACCCAGCGACTCGACCACCACCCCGACGCCCACCCGTCCTCGGGCTCCAGGCTGAACAGCGACGCCTTCGAGTCCTCCTGCGCCTTGGTGGCCGCGACGCCGGGCACCAGCGGCTCGGACAGCCACCCGTCGACCGCCGCGGCGCCGCCGATGTGCTTGGAGTCCACGCGGAGTTCGGCCGAGACCGGCAGCCCGAGGTCGGCGGTCTTCACGCCGACGGCCGTGAGGCGGACGTAATACGTGCCGGGCAGCGGGTCGTTGGCCCACGGCTCCGACCAGGACCTCACCGTCCGCAGCACGCAGGCGAGTTCGAGAGAACCGGTGCCCTGCGCGGCGGTGTGCGTCTGCGCACCGTACTGGCACGCCTGGCGGCGGCGTAGACCGTCGTACACGTCGAGCTGCCAGGTCTGGCCCGTGTGGGCCTGGGGGAGCTTCAACGTGGCCTTGACGGTGGGGCGTTGGCCCGCGTCGGCGGGGAACGACCAGTACATGTAGTCACCGGTCGAGCCGCTGGCCGTGGCCGTCTGCCCCTGCTCGATCTCGGCCGCCGTACGGAACGACGTGCCCGCCGAGGTCGGCACCTTGACGTCGCCGGACGGGCTCGGGGAGGGGGAGTCGGCGGCGGCCGGAGCCGCGGCGAGGCCCAGCGTCAGCAGGGCGGCACTCAACACTCGTACGACACGCATCAGTTGGTCCTCCAGACCGCGAGACGCCAGCGGGACAGCCAGCCCCAGAGCAGACCCGCCAGGAAGCCGACGAGCACCAGCACACCCAGCAGCCACCAGCCGCGGCCGAGACCGAACGACGCGACGTCACTTGCCGGCGACGGCGCGTCCACGACGTCCACCGTCAGCTCCAGCGGCAGACCGGGAGTCGTCTTCACCCCGGCGGCCGGGGAGAACGAGTTGGTGATCTGGAGACACACCGTCTCGGCCGGTGCGTCGTCCTCGTCGCTGTCCTCCTTCGGATAGCGAAGTCCCGTGGACAGGACGTCCGTTCGGCCCGTGCCCGACGCCTCGCCGCGCACGATCTCCCGGCCGCTGCGCGTCACCGCCCGCACCAGCAGCCCGTAGTTGGGGTCCACGGCCCGGTCGGCCGAGACGCTCACCGAACTCCGCAGCTCCTGGCCCGGCTTGACCTCGACCTTGTACCAGCGCTGCTGCGCGAACTCCGTACGGTCCGTGTACAGACCGGACTTGAGGACCGGCGCGCTCGCGCAGGTCGCCCCGCCCGTGGTGGCCACCGGCGTCACCACCGGCGCGGCGGCGCGGTCCACCAACTGGTTGACCTTGTCGGTGAGTTCGGTGGTGTGCTCGACCGACGTGTACGTCCCGCCGGTCGCCTCCGCGATGCAGCTGAGCTGCTGGCGCATCTTCGTGTTGGGCACCAGGCCCAGTGTGTCGATGGTCAGCCCGATGCCCTTGGCCGCGATCTCCCGGGCCACCACACAGGGGTCGAGCGGCGCGCAGGTGTCCTCGCCGTCGCTGATCAGCACGATCCGCTTCGAACCGGTGCCGCCCTCCAGGTCGTCCGCCGCCGCGAGCAGCGCCGGGCCGATCGGCGTCCAGCCGGTCGGGGAGAGCGTCGCCACCGCCGTCTTCGCCTCGGTGCGGTCCAGCGGGCCGACCTTGTAGAGCTGCGAGGTGTCCTTGCAGCCCGTCTTCTGGTCGTCGCCGGGGTAGTTGGCCCCGAGCGTGCGGATACCGAGCAGGACGGTCTCCGGGGTCGCGTCGAGCACCTCGTTGAACGCCTGCTTGGCCGCGGCCATCCGCGTCCCGCCGTCCATGTCCTTCGTCCGCATGGAGCCGCTGACGTCGAGCACCAGGTCGACCTTGGGCGAGAGAGCGGTGGTTTCGTCGGCCGCCGCCGCGGTCGGGAACGTGAGCCCGACCGCGAACGAGGCGAGCAGGGCGCAGACTCCCGCCGCCAGCCGTTGTGTTCTGATCATCGACGGATCTTATGGACCGGGGACGCTCCGCTTCAAAACGAGCCCTGGCAGGCGGTCAGTTCTTCAACGGGTTGGGCAGCAGCGCCCATTGGTCCCCGCTCACCCCCGGCGACAGCCGCATCAACGTCAACGCCTTGGTGGGGAGCGGCTGTTCACGCAGTGCCGTGAGGTCCTCCGTCGGCGGCAGGTCGGGTACGGCCGCCTCCAGCGCCTCCGCCAGCGCCGTACGGCTGCCCGCTGTCGAGCCGAGCGCGCCCGCCACCAGCGAGCCGAACAGCTTGCGGCGCAGGGCCGTCACGTCGTCCGTGAGGATGCGCTCGGGGAGGTCCGGGAGGGGGATTCTGTGCCGGGTCAGGCGAGTTGGGCTGACCCTGATGTCCGCGAGGTCCCGGTAGACCAGCCGCACGGGGGTGCCGTCCCCCGACAGGACGACCAGGAGGTTCTGGCCGTGTGCCTCCAACGCCACGCCCAGGTCCAGGAGTTGCAGGCCGACCGTCAGGCAGAGCCGGGCGAGGTCCGCCAACCAGCCCGGGCGGGAGGGGAGTCCGGTGAGCGGGAGTGCCGCCACCGGGACGATGTGCTCGCCGGGGGCCGCGTACCGCTGCGGCGACTCACGCCAGACCGCCGCGAGGTCGGGGGAGTCGGCCGTCGCCGCGCCCGGCGTGCGGGTGACGTGCAGGAGGCCGTCCGTGCGCGCGGCGACCGTCTCCGCGAACGCCGAGAGGGTCGCCGAGGCGAGGATCGAGCCGATCGAGATGTCCCGCACGGAGGAGGTGAGGCGGGCGCTGAGCGCCGTCTTGACGTGCGGGCCGCCGCCCTGGAGGGCGAGAGTGCGCAGGGACATCAGGGGGTGCGCCGTCAGGCCCGCGTCGGCCGTGCGCTTCAGGACGTGCCGGGCCTGCCAGGGGTGCGCCGGGATCAACAAGTGGGCGCCGTCCCGCAGTTCGTCCGGCCACTCGCCGGACACGAGGCACTCCTCGACCGGGACGGGGACCAGGCTCAGCCGTACGTCCGGGCGGTGCTCCGGGCCGTACGCGAGCTGCTCCGCCACCGAGAAGCCGGGCCGGGAACGGCAGTTGGGGTGATACGGGTGACCGTCCACCACGCGCTGCTCCCACTCCCAGTCCGAGGCGGGCCAACCCTCGCCGGGCGTCTCCTGGTTGGCCCGGGACAGGGCCAACGACGCCGTGCTGTGCGCGAGTTCGGCCGCGAAGCCCGTCGCGTGCGGGACGCCCAGGTCCGTCATCAGGCGCGCGGGGTCGTCGTACCCGGCATCGTCCAGACGCACGACGGTGACGTACCCGTCCGTCGCGAACGGGTCCGGGGACGGGCCGTGCAGGCGGCGGCCGTCCGCGAGGCGCAGCGTCCCGGCCGGCTCATGGGCCGTGATCCACGGGAGGGGCTCGTGGGTGAGGGCGCGCCACAGCCGGGTCAGGACGGCGGCGCGCGCACCGGGCAGCTCGGCCGCGTACCGGGGGCCGAGGTCCGGCCGGTGGACGGCCAGTTCGGCCGCGATCGCGGCCTCGGCGGCGGGGGGACGGTGCACGGACGGGCTCCTTGGGACGAGTTCACCGGTTGGCGGGCGATACGGACGGAAGCGTACGGAGGGTGTCATGGCAGGCTGTGCCGACGGCGATACTGATCGCCCCCGCCCGCATGGACCGTAGAGAACGAGTGCACCGAGTGACTGCCCACCCCCCGGCCCCCGACGCGTACGCCTCGGCGCCGCTGCTGAACTGCCTGCTGCGGGAGGTCGCGGAGCCGACACCGGAGCCCGGCGTCCACCGCCTGCCGAGCGGCCGGCTGCTGAGGGTGAGAGGCGAACGCAGGCCGATGGAACCGGAGTTGACCGGCGCCCCCGCCCACCTCACCGACCCCGCCCACCTCACCGACCCCGCCCACCTCACCGACCCTGCTCCCGCCCGCCCCCTGGACCACCCCGCCCTCGTGGCCCTCGTAGCCGAAGAACTCCGCCTCCACACCGGCCTCGACAACCCCGACCTGCCCGCCGAGATGCTCGACAGCCGCGAGGTCGTCGCCGCGATCCTCGCAGCTCGCGCCCTCGCCGCCCCGCCGCAGGACCCGTACCGCCGCTCCGAGCAGTCCCTCGTCACCGGCCACCCCTACCACCCCGCCCCCAAGGCGCGCGGCGGCGGGCCGGCCGCGAGGTGGCTGCCGTACGCCCCCGAGGCGTACGCCGCCTTCCCGCTCGCCCTGCTCGGGGTGCGCGAGGACCAGGTCGTCGAGGAGGGGGACGTCTCGGCGCTGGACGCGCTCGGTGAGGCGCCCCCCGGTTACCGCCTGCTCCCCGCGCACCCCTGGCAGCTCGACCTCCTCGGCGGGGCGTTGCAGCAAGCGGTTGCGGAAAAGCGGCTGATCCACCTCGGCACCACCACCCCCGACGCCTGGCCGACCGCCGCGATCCGCACCGTCTACACCCCCGCGCACGACCTGTTCCTGAAGTTCAGCCTGGACGTCCGCATCACCAACGACATCCGCCGCCTCTGGGCCCACGACCTGCGCAGACTCCGCCGCACGGACGAGGCGGCGGCCCGAGCCCTCCCCGGCGTCTGGCTGAGCGACCGCGGCTACCGCACCGCCGCCTTCGCCTTCGAGGAACTCGCCGTCCTGGTCCGCGACGGCTTCGGCGACCTCACCGCGACCCCCCTCCTCGCGGCGGCCCTCGCCGAGGGCTTCGACGGCAACCCCCTCGCCGCCACGACCGACCCCGAGGGCTGGTGGACGGCGTACCTCAGGGCGGTCGTACAACCCGCAGTAACCGGTTTCGCACAAGGCGTCGTACTAGAAGCGCACGCCCAGAACACCCTGATCGTCGTGGACGCCGAAGGCACCCCCGTCCAGGCCCTCTACCGCGACGCGGAGGGCGTCAAGCTCCTCACGGACGTCGACCGCGCGGCCGGCTGGGAACGCCTCGTGTACACGCTCGTCGTCAACCACCTCGCCGAGACCGCCGCGGCCCTCGCCGAACACCACCCCGGTTTCGCCCCCTGGCCCGCCGTACGAAGGGAGTTCGAGCGGTACGACCTCCCCGAGGCGAGGGCACTCCTGTCGGCCCCGACACTCCCCGGCAAGACGAACCTCCTCCTGCGCTGGACCCGGGCGGACGGCGCGGACGCCCGCTACCTCCCGCTCCCGAACCCGCTGGCCGGCCCCTGACCTGGCTTAGGCTGGCCCCTGTGCTGCGCGAAGTGACTGCCGTCCGATACGTGACCCCCCTCAGGTCGGGCGGTTCCGTGCCCGGCGTCGTCGAGGCCGACGACCTGGGCACGTACGTCGTGAAGTTCACCGGCTCCGCGCAGGGCCGCAAGGCGCTGGTCGCCGAGGTGATCGTGGGCGAGCTGGCGCGGGCGCTGGGACTGCGGTTCCCGGAACTGGTACTGGTCCACTTCGACCCCCTGATCGCGGACGACGAACCGCACCAGGAGGTCCGCGACCTGCACGCGGCCAGCGCCGGACTCAACCTCGGCATGGACTACCTGCCGGGCGCCCGGGACTTCACGCCGGATGTTGCACAAGCGTTTGCTGTCGATTCTCTGGAGGCCGGCCGCGTCGTCTGGCTGGACGCCCTCACCGTCAACGTCGACCGCACTGTCCACAGCTCCAACCTGATGGTCTGGCCCACCTTCGGCACGGCCCCGCCCCGCCTGTGGCTCATCGACCATGGCGCGGCCCTCGTCTTCCACCACCGCTGGGACGACTCCGAGCCGGAGAAGGCGTACGACTTCCGCCACCACGCCCTCGGCATGTACGCCCCGGACGTCCGCGCGGCCGACGCCGAACTCGCCCCGAAAGTGGCGGAAGACCTGCTCCGCACGATCGTCGCCGAGGTCCCCGACGCGTGGCTCACCGAGGACTTCGCGACGCCCGCCGAGGCCCGCGAGGCGTATGTGGCGTACCTGCACGCCCGCGTACGCGCCTCCGCGCAGTGGCTGCCCACCGACTTCCCCACCCGGGACGAACTCGCCGCCGAGAACGCCCAGCGCGCGGCGGCGAACCGGAAAGGACGCCCCGCGTGGCTCAAGCAGGTCCCCGACCTGCACGGCAAGCCCGCGGCCGAACAGGATTGGTCGGTGCACCTCGGATGAGTGGCCGTGTCGAGATCGAGTACTGCACCCAGTGCCGCTGGCTGCCGCGCGCGGCCTGGCTCGCGCAGGAGCTGCTGACCACGTTCGAGGGCGAGTTGACGGAACTCGCGCTGAAGCCGGGCACGGGCGGGGTGTTCATCGTCCGGGCGAACGACGAGGTCGTGTGGGACCGGCGCGAACAGGGGTTCCCGGAGCCCACGGCCGTGAAGAAGGCCGTACGCGACCGAGTGGCCCCGGGGAAGACCCTGGGCCACTCGGAACGGTCGACTCCCGCGTGAGGCTCAGCCCTTGAGCCGCTCGTACGCGGGCAGCGTCAGGAAGTCCGCGTAGTCGTCGTCCAGGGCGACCTGGAGCAGCAGGTCGTGAGCCTGCTGCCAGTGACCGGAGTTGAACGCGTCCTCGCCCGACTCGGCCTTGATGGAGGCGAGTTCGTCGGCGGCGATCGTCCGGACCAGGTCCGCCGTCGCCTTCTCGCCGTTCTCGAACTCCACGCCCGCGTCGATCCACTGCCAGATCTGGGAGCGGGAGATCTCGGCGGTGGCCGCGTCCTCCATGAGGTTGAAGATGGCGACCGCACCGAGTCCGCGCAGCCACGCCTCGATGTAACGCACGCCCACCTGAACGGCGTTGACGAGTCCGTCGTACGTCGGCTTCGCGTCGAGCGAGTCGATCGCGATGAGGTCGGCGGCGTCGACGCGGACGTCCTCGCGCAGGCGGTCCTTCTGGTTCGGCTTCTCGCCGAGGACCTTGTCGAAGGACTCCAGCGCGATCGGGACCAGGTCGGGGTGGGCGACCCAGGAGCCGTCGAAACCGTCGTTCGCCTCACGGTCCTTGTCCGCGCGGACCTTCTCGAACGCGACCTTGTTGACCTCCGCGTCCCGGCGCGACGGGATGAACGCGGCCATGCCGCCGATCGCGTGCGCGCCGCGCTTGTGGCAGGTGCGGACGAGGAGTTCGGTGTACGCGCGCATGAACGGGGCCGTCATCGTGACCAGGTTGCGGTCCGGGAGGATGAACCTGTCGCCGCCGTCACGGAAGTTCTTCACGATGGAGAACAGGTAGTCCCAGCGGCCCGCGTTCAACCCCGAGGCGTGGTCGCGGAGTTCGTAGAGGATCTCCTCCATCTCGTAGGCCGCGGTGATGGTCTCGATCAGGACGGTCGCGCGGATCGTGCCCTGCGGGATGCCGACGTAGTCCTGCGCGAAGACGAACACCTCGTTCCACAGGCGGGCTTCGAGGTGCGACTCCGTCTTCGGGAGGTAGAAGTACGGGCCCTTGCCGAGGTCGATCAGGCGCTGTGCGTTGTGGAAGAAGTACAGGCCGAAGTCCACGAAGGCGCCGGGGACCTGAACGCCGTCGGCGTCCACGAGGTGGCGCTCGTTCAGGTGCCAGCCGCGCGGGCGCATCACGACCGTGGCGAGTTCGCCGTCCGGGCGCAGGGCGTACGACTTGCCGGTGCGCTCGTCCGTGAAGTCGATGTTCCGCCGGTAGGCGTCGGACAGGTTCAGCTGGCCCAGGACCACGTTCTCCCACGTCGGCGCCGAGGCGTCCTCGAAGTCCGCGAGCCAGATCCTCGCGCCCGAGTTGAGGGCGTTGACCGTCATCTTGCGGTCGGTGGGGCCGGTGATCTCGACGCGGCGGTCGTCCAGGGCGGCGGGGGAGGGGGCGACCCGCCACGACTCGTCCGCGCGGATCGCCGCCGTCTCCGGGAGGAAGTCCAGCGTCGAGGTGCGCGCGATCTCGGCGCGGCGCTCCGCGCGCCGGGCGAGGAGTTCGGCGCGGCGAGGGGTGAAACGCTGGTGCAACTCCGCCACGAAAGCGAGCGCCGCGTCCGTCAGGACCTCCTCCTGCCGGGGCAGGGGCTCGACGTCGACGAGGGTCAGCGGGGACGGCGCCGGTGCGGACATGAGCGGTCACTTCCTTCGCGAGGATAATTCTGTGTAATGGATAGTAGTTTCCTCATCGTGGAACTTCAATGCTCTGTTGAATCCAGCCGCCCCAGATCCGCCTCCACGTCGATGTCGTACGCCTCCGCCACGTCCCCGCACTCCACGAGCCGCACCCGATGCCCCCGGAGGTACTCCCGGGCCCCCTGATCCCCCGTGGCGGCCTCCGAGATCCCCGCCCAGTGCGCCGACCCGAACAGCACGGGATGCCCGCGTACCCCGTCGTAGGCGGCCGACACCAGCGACCCCTCACCCTCGTACGCCTCCACCACCCGCCGCACCGCCTCCGGCCCGATCCCCGGCTGGTCCACCAGCGACACGAGCACCGCACGCGCACGCGTGAGGGCGACCGACTCCAGCCCCGCCCGCAGCGACGACCCCATGCCCTCCTTCCACGCCGGGTTCTCGACGAGCACGCAGCCGTCGAGGCGCGCGGTGCGCCGTACGGTGCCGGCGGCGGCGCCCAGAACGACGTGCACGCGCGCGAGACCGGCCGTACGGAGTGTCGTCACGGCGTGTTCGACCAGCGGGCGGCCCCTGTGGGGGAGCAGCGCCTTGGGGCGTCCGCCGAGGCGCCGCCCGCCGCCCGCCGCGAGCAGCAGAGCGGCCACCTGGACTTCGTTGTGCGTCATCCCTCCTGCATACCTGGACCGGTCCTCCCGCGCGTGTGCGCGGGGGGCTGATTTTCCGTCCTTCGTGTGGCGCCGTGCCGGACGGGTGGCGTTTACTGGCCCGCGTCCTGAGGCGGGCTCGGCCGCCGCCCCGGGGCGTCATGGCGCGAGGGGGAACGGGAGACACCGTGCTGCGGAGCGTGGGGCAGAGGGAAGTGACCGACGAGGATCCCAGAGTCACGGAGTTGCGTACGGCCGTCTCGCGCCTGCGCCGCGAACTCGCCACGCATCCGGCGGAGTTCCCGGACCGGGCCGTCGCCGAGGACGAACTGGCGGCGCTCGCCGCGATGGCGGACCACGGCATGCCCGAGATCCCTCGCCTGCGGACCTCGCTGCTGGCGCTGGCGGGGGCGATCGGGTCGGTGAGCGCGCTGTCGCGGGGGCTGTCGGAGGTGCGGGCGGCGGTCGAGCTGTTCGGAGGGCCGGGGCGGGGGTGAGGGGTCGGCGGTCGTGTCCGCCGAGCCGCGCGTCAGCCGGCGTTCTGGCTGGCCAGTGAGACGGACAGCTCGCGCGCGACCTGCTGGAGCACCGGGACGATGCGCTCGGTCGCCTGTTCCGTGACGCGCCCGGCGGGCCCGGAGATGGAGATCGCCGCGGCGGTGGGGGAGTTCGGCACGGAGACGGCGAGGCAGCGGACGCCGATCTCCTGCTCGTTGTCGTCGACGGCGTACCCGAGGTCGCGTACGGCCGCCAGGGCGGCCAGGAAGGCGTCGGGGGTGGTGATGGTCTTCTCGGTGGCCGCGGGCATCCCCGTGCGGCCCAGGAGGGCGCGTACGTCCCCGTCGGGGAACCCGGCGAGGAGCGCCTTGCCGACGCCGGTGGAGTGCGGCAGGACGCGCCGGCCGACCTCCGTGAACATCCGCATCGAGTGCTTGGACGGCACCTGCGCGACGTACACGATCTCGTCGCCGTCCAGGAGCGCCATGTTCGCGGTCTCCCCGGTCTCCTCGACGAGCCGCGCGAGGTGGGGGCGCGCCCAGGTGCCGAGCAGCCGCGACGCCGACTCGCCGAGGCGGATCAGGCGGGGGCCCAGCGCGTAGCGACGGTTCGGCTGCTGGCGGATGTACCCGCAGGCCACCAGTGTGCGCATCAGGCGGTGGATCGTCGGCAGCGGCAGCCCGCTGCTCGCCGACAGCTCGCTCAGCCCGACCTCGCCCCCCGCGTCCGCCATCCGCTCCAGGAGGTCGAACGCGCGCTCAAGGGACTGGACCCCTCCGCCTGCGGACTTGGCGGACTCGGAGGTGCTGGCGCTGGACGGCGGCACGGCGCGTTCCTTTCGGCAGGCAGGAGGCAGCAGCCTACCCGTGGCGTGTTGACTCCTCGGCGGTGCGTCGTTACGTTCTGGCAGATGAAAGCATAATTCCGCGATCCGGAAAGTGCTGGGTCGGAGGGTGGGCTCTTGACGCTCCGAAGGGGCTGAGTGAAGACTCCTTCAACAGAAAGTTGAACTTCGTTACGGGGATGTAAACCCAGGTCAGAGAGGGGTCCCGCGTGTCCGAGGCCGAATGGGTCCTGCGCTCCACGCGCGTGGTCACGCCCGAGGGCGAGCGAGCCGCCGCGATCACGGTCGCGGGCGGCGTGATCACCGCCGTCCTGCCGTACGACGCTCCGCTCCCGCCCGGCGCACGCGTGGAGGACGTCGGCGACCACGTCGTGCTGCCCGGCCTCGTCGACACGCATGTGCACGTGAACGACCCCGGCCGCACCCACTGGGAGGGCTTCTGGACCGCCACGCGCGCGGCGGCGGCCGGCGGCATCACCACCCTCGTCGACATGCCGCTCAACTCCCTCCCGCCGACGACGACCGTCGAGCACCTCGACGTGAAGCGGAAGGTCGCCGCCGACAAGGCGCACACGGACGTCGGCTTCTGGGGCGGCGCCCTGCCCGACAACACGGCCGACCTGCGCCCCCTGCACGACGCCGGGGTCTTCGGCTTCAAGGCGTTCCTGTCGCCTTCCGGCGTCGACGAGTTCCCGCACCTCGACCGCGAGCACCTCGCGCGCGCACTGGAGGCGATCGCCGCCTTCGACGGCCTGCTGATCGTCCACGCGGAGGACCCCCACCACCTCGAAACCGCGCCCCAGCAGGGCGGCCCGAAGTACGCCGACTTCCTCGCCTCCCGCCCGCGCCATGCCGAGGACACGGCGATCGCGCACCTCCTGGAGGAGGCGAAACGCCTCCACGCGCGCGTGCACGTGCTGCACCTGTCCTCCAGCGACGCCCTCCCGCTGATCGCCGGGGCCAAGGCGGACGGCGTCCGCGTCACCGTCGAGACCTGCCCGCACTACCTGACGCTCACCGCCGAGGAAGTCCCCGACGGCGCCAGCGAGTTCAAGTGCTGCCCGCCCATCCGCGAGGCCGCCAACCAGGACCTCCTGTGGCAGGCCCTCGCCGACGGGACGATCGACTGCGTGGTCACCGACCACTCGCCCTCCACGGCCGACCTGAAGACCGACGACTTCGCCACCGCGTGGGGCGGCATCTCCGGCCTCCAGCTCAGCCTCTCCGCCGTCTGGACGGCCGCCCGCGCGCGCGGACACACGCTGGACGACGTCGTGCGCTGGATGTCGTCCCGTACGGCCGCCCTGGTGGGCCTCGACGGCCGCAAGGGCGCGATCGCCCCCGGCCACGACGCCGACTTCGCCGTCCTCGCCCCCGACGAGACGTTCACCGTCGACCCCGAGGCCCTCCAGCACCGCAACCGCGTCACCGCGTACGCGGGCCGGACCCTGTACGGCGTCGTCAAGTCCACCTGGCTGCGCGGCGAACGCATCCACGCCGACGGCGAGTTCACCGCCCCGAAGGGCCGCCTCCTGACCCGCGACCACTGACACTCGCACCGGCCACTCCCGAAAGGCACCCCCGTGACGGCGATCCCCCGTTTCACCGGCGACGCGCAGCCCTACCAGGGCGGTGATCCGTACGCGGACCACCGCGGCGCCGACCTCCCCTTCACGCACCTCGCCGACCTCGCCGACCGGCAGCTCGGCGCCGGGGTGATCGCCGCGAACGACGAGTTCTTCGCCCACCGGGAGAACCTCCTGCTGCCCGGGCGCGCGGTCTTCGACCCCGAGCACTTCGGGCACAAGGGCAAGGTCATGGACGGCTGGGAGACCCGCCGCAGGCGCGGCGCCTCGGCCGGGCACCCCTGGCCGACGGCCGACGACCACGACTGGGCGCTGATCCGCCTCGGCGCCCCAGGCGTCGTCCGCGGCATCGTCGTCGACACGGCCCACTTCCGGGGTAACTACCCGAAGGCGGTCTCCGTGGAGGCCACGTCGCTGCCCGGCGCGCCCTCCCCGGAGGAACTCCTCGGCGACGACGTCAAGTGGACCACCCTCGTCCCGCGCACCGAGGTCGGCGGCCACGCGGCGAACGGCTTCGCCGTCGACGTCGAACAGCGCTTCACGCACCTGCGCCTCAACCAGCACCCCGACGGCGGCATCGCGCGCCTGCGCGTGTACGGCGAGGTCGTCCCCGACCCCGAGTGGCTCGCCGTCCTCGGCGCCTACGACGTCGTCGCCCTGGAGAACGGCGGCACCGCCGAGGACGCCTCCAACCTGTTCTACTCCCCGGCGTCCAACACCATCCGCCCCGGCCGCGCCCGCCAGATGGACGACGCCTGGGAGACACGCCGCCGCCGCGACCAGGGCAACGACTGGATCCGCTACCGCCTCGCCGCCCAGTCGGAGATCCGCGCGGTCGAGATCGACACCGCCTACCTGAAGGGCAACAGCGCCGGTTGGGCCTGCGTCGCGGTCAGGGACGGCGAGGACGGCGGGGACGACGCCTGGCGCGAGATCCTCCCGCGCACGCGCCTCCAGCCCGACACGAACCACCGCTTCGTCCTCCCGGAACCGGCCGTCGGCACGCACGCGCGGGTGGACATCTTCCCGGACGGCGGGATCTCCCGGCTGCGGCTGCACGGCGCGCTCACCGGGAAGGGCGCGGCCGACCTGGCGGCACGTCACCGGGAGCTCGGCGGTTGATCCGTACCGGGTGAACCGATGAGTTCCGCGCGCGGGGCGGGGTCCGGCCTGACGGCAACGGGCCCCGCCCCGCGCCGTGGAGCCCGAGAACCCCGTCGCCTCGCGGCCGGACTCCCGGCCGATGCCCAGCCGCAGGTTAACTTCCTGAAAACGCTTCGGACTTGCCGGGAAAATCTTCGGAGTTGTCGTTGACATGCCATCATCTACGCGCGTCATCATGGACCCATGAGATTCCCCCCACGCATCACCCGAGTCGGCGCCGCTGCCGCCGTCCTGTCCGCCCTCCTGGTCGGCGGCACCGTCGCCACCGCGTCCCCGGCGGCTGCCGCGGTCGGCAGCATCTGCTACGGCGACCTGCCGTCGCAGGCGCACACCACCCTGGACCTGATCGACCAGGGCGGTCCGTTCCCCTACTCGCAGGACGGCGTCGTCTTCCAGAACCGCGAAGGCGTCCTGCCGAGCCGGTCCAGCGGCTACTACCACGAGTACACCGTGATCACCCCGGGCTCCTCGACCCGCGGCGCGCGCCGCGTCGTCACCGGGCAGCAGTCCCAGGAGGACTACTACACCTCCGACCACTACGCGACCTTCGACCTGATCGACTTCTCCTGCTGAGCCACCCCCACGCTCGGCCCTGAGGACAGGTGCCCCCACCCGGAAGCCCGACTTCATCAGTCGGGCTTCCGGCGTTCCGCGACGGCGAACAGCGCGCACCCGAGCACCACGAGCGCGATGCTCGCGTACACCTCCGCCCCGTCGAGGAAACCGGCCTTCTGCACGAGACCGACGTCCCAGCCGGCGAACTCGTGCAGGAGTCCCATTCCGCCCTGCACGAGGGTGATGAAACCGAGAACCTCCAGCAACTGCTTCATGCCTGCGAGTCTCGCCGCGCGGACCCCCCTCGCACATCGGCCGCCGGGCGACGTCGCCCCGACGGAAGGAGCCGGTCGGGCCGGGTGCGGTCGCCGAAAGTCGGTTCCGCCGTGACTTAGGTAGCCGATCACCCGCACAGGACGGTCAGAGGCCATGAGGGCGGCATAGATTTGTCGGCTGTGAAGACCGTGAAGCAAGACCGGGGGACACGGGCGTTCGCAGGGCCGCGGTGGCTGCTGCCGTCCGCCGTCGTCGCGGAGCTGGAGACGGACACCGACCCCGCGCGGGTGCTCGGGCGGCCCCGGCGTACCGCGCGCGACTGGTTCGTCGACTTCACCGCGTTCTTCCTGGCCGTCGTCGTGGGTCTCCTCGCCGCCGACGGCCTCGACCAGGAGACCGGCCTCCCCCACTCCCTCGCCGTCCTCGACCAGGTCCTGGGCGCCCTGGCCTGCGCGGGGGTCTGGGTGCGCCGGCGCTGGCCGGTCGGGTTCGCCGTCGCGCTGATCCCCGTCAGCCTGCTGTCCGTCACAGCGGGCGGCGCCGGGCTGATCTCCATCTTCACCCTGGTCGTCCACCGGCCCCTCAGGCAGTCCGGCTGGATCAGTGCCGCCTCTTTGGCGGTGATGCCGCTGTTCTACTGGATGCGCCCCGACCCCGACCTGCCGTACCTGGGCGCGCTCGTCCTCGTCACCGTGCTCGGCGCCGCCGTCGTCGGCTGGGGCCTGTTCGTCCGCTCCAAGCGCCAGCTCATG
This sequence comes from Streptomyces saintjeani, assembly GCF_055409605.1. NCBI lineage: Bacteria > Bacillati > Actinomycetota > Actinomycetes > Kitasatosporales > Streptomycetaceae > Streptomyces > Streptomyces saintjeani. The sequence goes on from NZ_CP189624.1 coordinate 7,601,411, forward strand.
CTCAGCCTGCGCGACCGCGCGCACCGTGCCGAGACCGAGGCGCAGTTGCGCGCGGAACAGGCCCAGCGCCTCGCGCGCGAGGCCATCGCGCGCGAGATGCACGACGTCCTCGCGCACCGGCTGACCCTCCTGAGCGTCCACGCGGGCGCGCTGGAGTTCCGCCCCGACGCGCCGCGGCAGGAGATCGCCCGCGCGGCCGGGGTGATCCGGGAGAGCGCCCACGAGGCCCTCCAGGACCTGCGCGAGATCATCGGCGTCCTGCGCGCGGGCGACCCCGACGACAAGGGCCGCCCGCAGCCCACCCTCGGCGGTCTGGACGCGCTCGCCGCCGAGTCCCGCGAGGCCGGCATGAAGGTCACCCTCGACCAGCGCCTCACCGACCCCGCCTCCGTCCCCGCCTCCACCGGCCGCACCGCCTACCGCATCGCCCAGGAGGCCCTCACCAACGCCCGCAAGCACGCCCCCGGCACCGAGGTGTCGGTCACGGTCACCGGCGCCCCCGGTGACGGCCTCACCGTCCTCGTCGTCAACCCCGCGCCCGAGGGCGACGTCCCGCACGTCCCCGGCTCCGGACAGGGCCTCATCGGCCTCACCGAACGCGCCGCCCTCGCCGGCGGCACCCTCACCCACGGGCCCCTGGACGACGGCGGGTTCGAGGTCCGCGCCTGGCTGCCGTGGCGGACGGAGGGGGCGCGGTGAGGCGTACGGGAGGGGCGTCGGGACGCGGTGCGGGAGGGGCGGCGGGACATGGTTTCGTAAGCCCATGACTACGACGATCAGACTGCTCCTCGTGGACGACGATCCGCTGGTGCGGGCCGGGCTGTCCCTGATGCTGGGCGGCGCCGACGACGTACGGATCGTCGGGGAGGCGGCCGACGGCGCCGAGGTCGAGGCGCTCGTCGAACGGACGCGGCCCGACGTCGTCCTGATGGACATCCGGATGCCCGCCGTGGACGGCCTCACCGCCACCGAACACCTGCGCGCCCGCGCGGACACACCCCAGGTCGTCGTCCTCACCACCTTCCACGCCGACGAACAGGTCCTGCGCGCCCTGCGCGCGGGCGCCGCCGGATTCGTTCTCAAGGACACGCCGCCCGCCGAGATCCTCGACGCCGTCCGCAGGGTCGCGGCCGGCGACCCCGTCCTGTCACCCGTCGTCACCCGCCAGCTGATGGCCCACGCGGCCGGCACCGCCGCCGACACCCGCCACGCCCGCGCCCGCACGCGCATGGCCGAACTCGGCGACCGCGAACGGGAGGTCGTCGTCCGCGTCGGCCGCGGCATGAGCAACGCCGAGATCGCCGCCGAACTGTTCATGAGCGTCGCGACCGTCAAGTCCCACGTCTCCAGGATCCTCGCCCGGCTCGGCCTCAACAACCGCGTCCAGATCGCGCTGCTCGCCTACGACGCGGGGCTGCTCGACGAAGAGGCGTAGCCCGGCGGGCACTTCACGCCGCCGCCGTCCGTTGTCGGGGTGACGGGGCGACGGGAGGGAAGAGCATGGGTGACGTGGTCGATCTGTGGGGGTCCGGCGAGCGGGGAGTCGTCGACCTGACGGACCTGGGGGAGGAGCTGCGGCGCGACCCGCACCCCGTGTACGCGCGCCTGCGCGAGCAGGGCCCGGTGCACCGGGTGCTGCTCGACGGAGCCGACGGCGCCTGGGAGACCTGGCTCGTCGTCGGGTACGAGGAGGCGCGGGCCGCGCTCGCCGACGGCAGGCTCGCCAAGGACCAGCGCGGGCTGGCCGCAGGCGACCCCGACGAGTCGGAGATCAGCCGGCACCTGCTCGGCACCGACCCGCCCGAGCACACCCGCCTGCGCTCCCTCGTCACACGCGCGTTCACCGCGCGCCGCGTGCAGAGCCTCGCCCCGAGGGTCCAGGAGATCACCGACGGACTCCTCGACGCGATGATCCCGCGCGGGCGCGCCGACCTCGTCGACGCCTTCTCCTTCCCGCTGCCCATCACCGTCATCTGCGAACTCCTCGGCGTCCCCGAACTGGACCGCGCCGCCTTCCGCGCGATGTCCACCGAGGTCGTCGCGCCCAGTGGACCCGGCACCGGCCCCGAGGCGTTCGTCCGCCTCTCCGGCTACCTGACCGAGCTGATCGAGGACAAGCGCTGCACCGCGCCCACCGACGACCTGCTGAGCGACCTGATCCGCACCACCGCCGAGGACGGCGACCGCCTCTCCGGGGCCGAACTGCGCGGCATGGCCTTCCTGTTGCTCATCGCCGGCCACGAGACGACCGTCAACCTGATCACCAACGCCGTGCACACGCTCCTGACCCGCCCCGCACTCCTCGACGCCCTGCGCGCGGACCCCGGCCTCCTGGACGGCGTCATCGAGGAGACCCTGCGCTGGGAGGGTCCGGTGGAGAACGCGACGTACCGGTACGCCGCGCAGTCCCTGGAGATCGGCGGCACCCGGATAGCGAAGGGCGCCTCCGTGGTCATCGGCCTCGCCGCCCCCAACCGCGACCCCGCGCGCTACCCCGACCCCGACCGCTTCGACCCCCGCCGCGACACCCGGGGCCACCTCGCGTTCGGGCACGGCATCCACTACTGCCTCGGCGCCCCGCTGGCCCGCCTGGAGGCGCGTACGGCCATCGCCTCGCTCCTGGAGCGCGCGCCCGGACTCGCCCTCGACGGACCGGCCGGGGAGTGGCTGCCGGGGATGCTGATACGCGGGGTGCGGAGCCTTCCGGTGCGGTGGTCGACGGGGTGAGCCGGGCGCCGCGCGGGGACGGCCGTGTCCCTGCCGGAAGCGGCGGTGAAACCGGTCGGTCGGCCCGCCAAGCTGACTCGGGTTCGCATTTATGTGCGCGCGTACGGCCCCGGCTACGCGTGCGCTCCCGGAAGCTCCCCCAGATACACCGGTCTGCGCTCCCGCAGGGACACGTCGCACGCCTCCGCGATCCGCTGCGCCTGGAGCGCCTCGCGGCCGTCACAGGGGTTCGCGCGCTCGCCCCGGACCACTTCGACGAACGCGTTCAGCTCGGCCTCGTAGGACGGCGCGAAACGCTCCAGGAAGCCGCTCCAGGGCTTGTCGGCGGCGGGCGGGCCGGTCGGCTCGGTGGAGGCGATGGGCGTCCGGTCGTCCAGCCCGACGACGATCTGGTCCAGCTCCCCGGCCAGCTCCATGCGCACGTCGTACCCGGCGCCGTTCATCCGCGTCGCCGTGGCCGTCGCCAGCGTGCCGCCCTCCAGGGTCAGCACCGCCGCCGCCGTATCGACGTCGCCCGCCGCGCGGAACATCGGCGGCCCGGCGTCCGAGCCCGTGGCGTACACCTGCGTCACCTCCCGCCCGGTCACCCAGCGCAGCGCGTCGTAGTCGTGCATCAGGTCGTCCCGGAAGATCCCGCCGGACACCGGCAGCCAGTCGGCGGGCGGCGGCGTCTGGTCGGACGTCACCGTCCGCACCGTGTGCAGCCGCCCCAGGCGGCCCGCACGGACGGCCTCGCGGGCGCCCAGGTAGCCGGTGTCGAAGCGCCGCTGGAAGCCCATCTGGAGCACCGTCCCGGCCGCCTCCACCTCGGCGAGCGCGTGCAGCGTGCCCGGCAGGTCGAGCGCGATCGGCTTCTCGCAGAAGACCGGCAGCCCCGCCCGCGCGGCCCGGCCGATCAACTCGGCGTGCGCCGCCGTGGACGCGGTGATCACCACCGCGTCCACGCCCCAGCGGAAGATCTCGTCCACCCCGGGCGCCGCCGTCTCGCCGAGCCGCAGCGCTGCCTCCTGCGCCCGCGCGGGGTCCGCGTCGGTCAGGATCAGAGAGCCGACCTCGCGGTGCCGCCTCAGTGTGTTCGCATGAATCGTGCCGATGCGGCCCGTCCCGATGACGCCGATACGCATGAGGACAAAGTGAGGTCGCGGGCCGCACCCTGTCAATCCGCATGTCCGGACAATCTGACTGCGCAACTTCCCGTCGACGGACCCCACGGCTACGCTCGGGCCGTGCCGAAACCAGAAGTGGACCCGACCGTGCAGCTCGAACTCCGCGTGGACAGAAGCTCTCCGGTGCCGTTGTACTTCCAGCTGTCGCAGCAGCTGGAGGCGGCCATCGAGCACGGCTCGCTCACTCCCGGCAGCCTCCTCGGCAACGAGATCGAGCTCGCCGCGCGTCTCGGCCTGTCCCGCCCGACCGTCCGCCAGGCCATCCAGTCCCTCGTCGACAAAGGGCTCCTCGTGCGCCGCCGGGGCGTCGGTACCCAGGTCGTGCACAGCCAGGTCAAGCGGCCCCTCGAACTGAGCAGCCTCTACGACGACCTGGAGGCGGCCGGCCAGCGCCCCGCGACGACCGTCCTGGTCAACGCGGCCGTCCCCGCGACCGCCGAGGTCGCCGCCGCGCTCGGGGTCGCCGAGGGCAGCGAGGTCCAGCGCGTCGAACGCCTGCGCCTCGCGCACGGCGAGCCGATGGCGTACCTGTGCAACCACCTTCCCGCAGGGCTCCTCGACCTCGACACCGGCCAGCTGGAGGCCACCGGCCTGTACCGCCTCATGCGCGCCGCCGGGACCACCCTCCACAGCGCCCGCCAGTCCATCGGCGCGCGCGCGGCGACCGCCGCCGAGGCCGACCGCCTCGCCGAGCCCGAGGGCGCGCCCCTGCTCACCATGCAGCGCACCACGTTCGACGACACCGGCCGCGCGGTCGAGTTCGGCGACCACATCTACCGCCCCAGCCGCTACTCCTTCGAGTTCCAGCTCCTCGTACGGCCCTGAGGGCGCCGTAGCCGTCGGGGCCCGCGCGGGACGACCTGCGCGGGCCTTTTCGTGATCCCTTCTCGCGCTCCCGCGTGCGCGCGTGGCGGCTGCTGATTTCGTGGCGCCCGCGCGCGTGTCGGAAGGGGCATCCGTCCTGATGTCCGGACAATGCGACCGAGTCGCGGTCCCCGGCCGCGCGTCCGGCGATCCCCGTGTTCGATACTGGGGCGTTTGCGTCCGGTGAGCGGTCACCGGGCGCGGACGGACGACAGAGCACGGCAAGACGGCAAGAAGGGCACGGCCTCGTGGCACGGTTTCGGACCTGGGCAGGGATCGCGGTGGCGGGGGCGCTGTGCGTGTCCCTCGCGGGATGCAGCAGCACCGGGGGCAAGCGCGCCGAGGACGCCCGCAAGGCCGCGTCGGCCCAGGGCAGGGCGGCGGTGGACACGCCCCGCTGGACGTTCGCGATGATCACCCACTCCGGCGACGGGGACACCTTCTGGGACATCGTCCAGAACGGCGCCAAGCAGGCCGCCGTCAAGGACAACATCAACTTCCTGTACTCCCACGACGACGAGGCCCAGCAGCAGGCCCAGCTCGTCGACGCGGCCGTCGACAAGAAGGTCGACGGCATCATCGTCACCCTCGCCAAACCGGACGCCCTGAAAGCCTCCCTCGCGCGCGCGGTGAAGGCCGGCATCCCCGTCATCACCGTCAACTCCGGCTCCGCCGAGTCCAAGGCGTTCGGCGCGCTCGCCCACATCGGGCAGGACGAGACCGTCGCCGGCGAGGCCGTCGGCGAGGAGCTGAACAAGCGCGGCAGGAAGAAGGCGGTCTGCGTCCTGCACGAACAGGGCAACGTCGGCCACGAACAGCGCTGCGCGGGCGTCGCCAAGACGTTCACCGGCAGCGTCCAGAACCTGTACGTCACCGGCACCAACATGCCCGACGTGCAGTCCGCCATCGAGGCCAAGCTCCAGGCCGACACCTCGGTCGACGCCGTCGTCACCCTCGGCGCGCCGTACGCCGACACCGCCGTCAAGGCCAAGCAGGGCGCCGGGAGCAAGGCCGAGATCGACACCTTCGACCTCAACGCCAAGGTCGCCGAGGGCCTCTCGAACGGCTCCCTCGGCTTCGCGGTCGACCAGCAGCCGTACCTCCAGGGCTACGAGGCCGTCGACCTGCTCTGGCTGTATCGATACAACGACGACGTCCTCGGCGGCGGCAAGCCCGTCCTGACCGGCCCCCAGATCATCACCAAGGACCAGGCGGCCCGGCTCGCCCGGTACACCGAGCGGGGCACCCGATGACCGCCACGACCGACGAACGCCTCCTGGAGACCTCCCCGCTGCGCCGCCTCCTCGGCCGGCCCGAACTGGGGTCCGTGGTCGGCGCGATCGCCGTCTTCCTGTTCTTCGCGGTGATCGCCGACAGCTTCCTGCGCGCCGCGAGCCTGTCCACCGTCCTGTACGCGTCCTCGACGATCGGCATCATGGCCGTCCCCGTCGCCCTGCTGATGATCGGCGGCGAGTTCGACCTGTCGGCGGGCGTCATGGTGACGTCGTCAGCATTGATCTCATCCATGTTCAGCTACCAGATGACGGCCAACGTCTGGGTCGGCGTCGGCGTGTCCCTGCTGGTCACGCTCGCGATCGGCGTGTTCAACGGGTTCGTGCTCACCCGCACCAAGCTGCCCAGCTTCATCGTCACGCTGGGCACGTTCCTCATGTTGACCGGGTTGAATCTCGGGTTGACCAAGTTGATCGACGACACGGTGTCCACCAAGACCATCGCCGACATGGAGGGCTTCCCCTCCGCCCGCGACCTCTTCGCGTCCACGTTCACCATCGGCGGCGTCGACTTCAAGGTCACCATCCTGTGGTGGTTCGGCCTCGTCGCCCTCGCCTCCTGGATCCTGCTGCGCACCCGCGCGGGCAACTGGATCTTCGCCGTCGGCGGCAACGAGGACGCGGCCCGCGCGGTCGGCGTCCCGGTCGTCCGCACGAAGATCGGCCTCTACATGGGCGTCGCCTTCGGAGCGTGGATCTCCGGTCAGCACCTGCTGTTCAGCTACGACGTCGTCCAGTCCGGCGAGGGCGTCGGCAACGAGTTGATCTACATCATCGCGGCCGTCATCGGCGGCTGCCTCATCACCGGCGGCTACGGCAGCGCCGTCGGCTCGGCGGTCGGCGCGCTCATCTTCGGCATGACCAGCAAGGGCATCGTCTTCGCCGAGTGGAACCCCGACTGGTTCAAGTTCTTCCTCGGAGCGATGCTGCTCCTCGCGACCCTCCTCAACACGTGGGTCCGCAAGCGCGCGGAGGCGACCAAGTGACCCTCGTCGAACTGACCGACGTCAGCAAGCACTACGGCAACATCCGCGCGCTGGAAGGCGTCTCGCTGGCCGTCAACGCCGGTGAGATCACCTGCGTCCTCGGCGACAACGGCGCCGGCAAGTCAACATTGATCAAGATCATTGCCGGACTGCATCAACATGACGGCGGCACGCTCGACATTGACGGTGAATCAACCCGCCTGACCTCCCCGCGCGACGCCCTCGACCGCGGCATCGCCACCGTCTACCAGGACCTCGCCGTCGTCGGCCTCATGCCGGTCTGGCGCAACTTCTTCCTCGGCTCCGAGCCCCGCGTCGGCAAGGGTCCCTTCAAACGCCTCGACACGGACTTCATGCGCCGCACGACCCACGCGGAACTGCTCCGCATGGGCATCGACCTCCGCGACGTCGACCAGCCCATCGGCACACTGTCGGGCGGCGAACGCCAGTGCGTGGCGATCGCGCGGGCGGTCTACTTCGGCGCGAAGGTACTGGTACTGGACGAACCGACAGCGGCACTGGGCGTGAAGCAGTCGGGCGTGGTGCTGAAGTACGTGGCGGCGGCGAGGGACGAGGGCCTGGGCGTGGTCTTCATCACCCACAACCCGCATCACGCGTATCTGGTGGGGGACAGGTTCGTGTTGTTGAAGCGCGGAACGATGGTGGGAAACCATGCTCGCGACGACATCAGCCTGGATGAACTGACCAGGCAAATGGCGGGCGGAACAGAGCTGGACGCACTACGCCACGAGCTACAACGCAGCTAGGGGCGCGGGGAACTGCGCGACAAGCCACGACGCAGCCCGCACCCGGCAACGCACAGAACCCCCCACCCCCTGCCCCGCTCGGCGTCCTACGCGCGCGTGCGGCAGAATCAAGCCCGATGAGCACCTACGGCACCTTCACCGCCCCCATCGGCTCCCGCCGGGCCCCGGTCCTGCGCACCGTCGGCACCCGCGAACGCCGCTCACACCTGACGGCGCCCCGCGTCCCGACGGTCGGCATCGACATCGGCGGCACCAAGGTCATGGCGGGCGTGGTCGACGCCGACGGCAACATCCTGGAGAAGCTCCGCACGGAGACCCCGGACAAGTCGAAGAGCCCGAAGGTCGTCGAGGACACGATCGTCGAACTGGTCCTGGACCTCTCGGACCGCCACGACGTGCACGCGGTCGGCATCGGCGCGGCCGGCTGGGTGGACGCGGACCGCAACCGCGTCCTGTTCGCCCCGCACCTGTCGTGGCGCAACGAGCCCCTGCGTGACCGCCTCTCGGGCCGCCTGTCGGTGCCGGTCCTGGTGGACAACGACGCCAACACGGCGGCGTGGGCGGAGTGGCGGTTCGGCGCGGGCCGCGGCGAGGACCACCTGGTGATGATCACGCTGGGCACCGGCATCGGCGGCGCGATCCTGGAGGACGGCCAGGTCAAGCGCGGCAAGTACGGCGTGGCGGGCGAGTTCGGGCACATGCAGGTCGTCCCCGGCGGCCACCGCTGCCCGTGCGGCAACCGCGGCTGCTGGGAGCAGTACAGCTCGGGCAACGCGCTCGTGCGCGAGGCGAAGGAACTGGCGGCGGCGGACTCGCCGGTCGCCTACGGGCTCATCGAGCACGTCAAGGGCCAGATCGACGACATCACCGGCCCGACGATCACGGAGCTGGCCCGCGAGGGCGACGCGATGTGCATCGAACTGCTCCAGGACATCGGCCAGTGGCTCGGCGTCGGCATCGCCAACCTGGCCGCCGCCCTGGACCCGTCCTGCTTCGTCATCGGCGGCGGCGTGTCGGCCGCCGACGACCTGCTCATCGTGCCCGCGCGGGACGCGTTCAAGCGCCAGCTCACCGGCCGCGGCTACCGCCCCGAGGCGCGCATCGTGCGCGCGCAGCTCGGCCCCGAGGCCGGCATGGTGGGCGCCGCCGACCTGGCCCGCCTGGTGGCCCGCCGGTTCCGCCGCGCGAAGCGGCGCCGGGTGGAGCGCTACGAGCGCTACGAGCGGTTCGCCGAGACACGCCGTACGCAGGACTCGGCGTGACCGCGGCGCTGCCCCGGCAGGCGGCGCCCCCGGACGAACCGTCCCGCCCCCCGGAGGACCGGGGGCACGTGATCCGGCGCAGGGCGCTCACCCTGCTGATCATCGTCCTGCTGATCGGCGTACCGGCGGGTTATCTGGTGATCTCCGCCGCGCAGAGCCGGGACAGCGGCAAGGACAAGGAGGCGAAGTACTCGGCGACCGGCCTCAGCAAGGGCTGGCCGTCGAAGGTGCAGCGCCGCCTGTACGACGTACCGGTGCCGCACCCCTCGGTCAACGTCGCGTACTACGAGACCAACAACTGGCGCACCAGCCGCCTGTACGTCCAGTTCCAGACGACGAACGCCGGGCTGGACGAGTTCCTCGCCGACCTCGGGCTCACCCGCGCCGACCTGGTCAAGGGCAAGATCGCCGTCAACGCGCGCGACCAGGGCATCACCGGCTGGAATTTCACCGGCCCGGGCGCCCGCCCCGGCGACAACCTCGGCCTGGTCAAGGAGCAGAAGAACCCGAAGCCGACCCTGGACGTCGTCGTGAACACCTGGAACGCCGACAACCCGTTCGTGTACGTCGTCTCCCGCACCAGCCCCTGAGACCCCGTGACAGGCGGCCCCGGCCGGTCTCCGGGACCGATTGTCAGACCCCGCCCGTAGAGTCGGAGACGACCGGATCCGAGACACGGGCGGAGGTGGACGAAGCGCATGGACGAGCAGGCGGTGGAGGTGCCCTCCCGGCTGGCGGCCGTCTTCCTGCCCGCCCCGCTGCCCCGCGCGGGCCGCGTCGCGTTCTGGGACCCCGCGGACGGCCCGCTGCCCGCCGGTGACGTCACGGACCTGACGGTCGTACGGCCGCACGGCGCGGCGGCGGCCCGTCGTCGGCAGGCCCCGGCGCTGTCGCTGCCCCTGGAGCGCGCCCTGCCTGTCCTGGCGCGGGCCCGCCGCGACCCCGCCGCCCACCCCGCCACCGCCTGCTGGGGCGCCGCCGCACTGCACGCGCTGCGGCTCGTCGCGCGCGGGCGCCTGCTGCCGGGCCTGACCCCCGCCGGGGACGACGCCTGGCGCGCGGGCCCGCTCGACCCCGAGGACCTCGCGCACCTGCGCGCGATCGCCGCCGCCCTGCCGTACGAGGGCCACGCGGTACCCCTCCCCGGCCCGGGCCCCCTGCGCCTGCCCGACCCCGAACCGCTGGTGCGGGCCTTCCTCGACGCCGTCGCCGACACCCTCCCGCGCACCCCCGCCGCCCCCCACACCGTCGGCCGCCCCTTCGCCGACCAGCGCCCCCAGCGCCTCCCCGGCGCCCGCGACTGGGCCGCGGAGGTCGCCGCCGGGCGCGACGCGGGCGTACGGATCTCGCTGCGCCTCGACCTCTCCGCGTCCGCCGTGTTCGACGACAGCGAGGACGCCGCCCGCGCGGGAGCCGCGATCGTCCAGGTCCACAGCCTCGCCGACCCGACGCTCGTGACCGACGCCTCGGCCCTGTGGACGGGCGCCGCTGAAGCCGCGTTCGGCCCCCGCGCGCGCGTGGACGCCGCCCTCGCCGTACGGCGCGCCGCGCGCGTGTGGCCTCCGCTGGCCCGCCTCGCCGAGCGGGACGCGCCGGACGCGCTGGCCCTCTCCGAGGAGGAGCTGACCGACCTCCTGGGCCGCGCGGGGGCCCGGCTCGCGCAGGCCGGAGTCGCCGTCCACTGGCCCCGCGACCTCGCGCAGGACCTCACCGTCACCGCCGTCGTCCGCTCCGCCCCGGGCTCGGCGACGGACGGCACCGGCTTCTTCGAGGGCGAGGAACTCCTCAAGTTCCACTGGCAGTTGGCGCTCGCCGGTGACCCGCTCACCGAGGCCGAGATGGACGCCCTGGCCGAGGCCCACCGCCCCGTCGTACGGCTGCGCGACCAGTGGGTCGTCGTCGACCCGGAGCTGGTCCGCAAGGCCCGCAAGCGTGAACTCGGCCTCCTCGACCCCGTCGACGCGCTGTCCGTCGCGCTCACCGGCAGCGCGGAGATCGACGGCGAGACCGTCGAAGCCGTCCCCGTGGGCGCGCTGGCCGCCCTCCGTGACCGGCTCACCGCGGGCGTGCGGCCCGCCGAGCCGCCGGCCGGGCTGAAGGCCACCCTGCGCGACTACCAGCTCAAGGGCCTCGCCTGGCTGGACCTGATGACCTCCCTCGGCCTCGGCGGCTGCCTCGCGGACGACATGGGGCTCGGCAAGACCGTCACCCTCATTGCCCTGCACCTCAAGCGCGCCCGCCCCGAACCCACCCTCGTGGTCTGCCCCGCCTCCCTCCTCGGCAACTGGCAGCGCGAGATCGGCAAGTTCGCCCCCGGCACCCCCGTACGCCGCTTCCACGGCCCGGACCGCACCCTCGACGGCCTCACCGGCGGCTTCGTCCTCACGACGTACGGCACCCTGCGCTCCGCCGCCACCGCCCTCGCCGACCGGCCCTGGGGCATGGTCGTCGCCGACGAGGCGCAGCACGTGAAGAACCCCCACTCCGCGACCGCCAAGGCCCTCAGGACGATCCCCTCGCCCGCGCGCGTGGCGCTCACCGGCACCCCCGTCGAGAACAACCTCTCCGAGCTGTGGGCGCTCCTCGACTGGACGACCCCCGGACTCCTCGGCCCCCTCAAGGCGTTCCGCTCCCGGCACGCGCGCGCGGTGGAGAACGGCGAGGACGCGGAAGCCGTCGAACGCCTCGCGCGTCTCGTGCGGCCCTTCCTGCTGCGGCGCCGCAAGTCCGATCCCGGGATCGTGCCCGAACTTCCGCCCAAGACCGAGACCGACCACCCCGTGCCGCTCACCCGTGAACAGGCCGCGCTGTACGAGGCCGTCGTGCGCGAGTCGCTGCTCGCCATCGAGACGTCCGACGGCATGGCCCGGCGGGGGCTCGTCCTCAAGCTCCTCGGGGCGCTCAAGCAGATCTGCGACCATCCCGCGCTCTACCTCAAGCAGGACCCCGGCGCGCCCGGCCGCTCCGGCAAACTCGCCCTTCTCGACGAACTGCTGGACACGGTCCTCTCCGAGGACGGGTCTGCTCTCGTCTTCACGCAGTACGTCGGAATGGCCCGGCTCGTCACCGCCCATCTCGCCTCCCGCGCGGTTCCCGTCGAGCTGCTGCACGGCGGTACGCCTGTCGCCGAGCGCGAGCGCATGGTCGACCGGTTCCAGGACGGGGCCACGCCTGTGCTCGTCCTGTCCCTCAAGGCCGCCGGGACCGGGCTGAACCTCACGCGCGCGGGGCACGTCATCCACGTCGACCGGTGGTGGAATCCGGCCGTCGAGGAGCAGGCCACCGACCGTGCGTACCGCATCGGGCAGACCCAGCCCGTCCAGGTCCACCGGCTCATCACCGAGGGGACCGTCGAGGACCGGATCGCCGAGATGCTGGAGAGCAAGCGCGCGCTCGCGGACTCGATCCTCGGGGGCGGAGACGCGGCACTGACGGAACTGACCGACCGGGAGCTGTCCGACCTGGTGTCGTTGCGGAGGGAGGGGTGATGGGGGAGTCGATGAGCCCTGCGGAGGCGGCTCGGCGGGCGTTGCGGGAGGCGCGGGGGGTTCGGGAGGACGGCGAGGGGGCGGACGGGAGTGCGGAGGTGCTGAGCGTGGGGGCGGTTGTGGCGGAGTGGGTGGGGGCTGCGGAGGGGGCGGATCGGGTGGGTGGGGGAGAGGTGGGTTCCGGGCGGGCGGTCTCCGAGGGGGCGGCGCTGGAGGCTGGTTCCGGGCGGCCGGCGGCAGCAGGAGGCGAGAGGGTGGCGCGGCCCGGGGATGCGGCTCGGGCTGCGTTGCGTGAGGCGTTGGCGGCGCGGAGAGGGAGCGCTGGGCGGGAAGAGGTGGGGGAGGTTGGTGCTGGTGAGGGGGCTTCTCGTGGTGCGCGGGGTGTCGAGGGGGATGCTGCTTCCGGGAGCGGGCTGCGTGTGGCTGGGGAGGGTGAGCCTGAGGGAGGGGAGTCGTCCGGCGCGGGTGAGGTTTCGGCGGCCCTTGATCCCGGTGGGGCCGTGGACGCCGTCGACGTACCCCGGCCCGCCGATGTCGCCCGGCAGGCGCTGCGGGCTGCGCGGGCGCGGAGGCGGGAGGAGGACGAGGCGGCGGCTCAGGGCGGGCGGAAGCAGGTGCGGGGCGGTGCTCGGGGTGGGGCAGCGCGAGGTGAGGCCGTGCCGGGGGTCCCGGGTGAGCGGGCGCGGGATCTGAAGAGTTGGCTGGCGGGAGCTTTCCGGATGCCTTCGGAGGACGAAGGGGAGGAGACGGAGGGCGGGGGCGCGCGGGATGGGGAGGGGGGCCTGTCTGCGGAGGGGGTGCGTGTCGCGGATGGGGGCGACGAGACCGGGGTGACGGCGCTGCCGTGGGCGGGGTCGGACGAGGGCCACGAGACCGGCGTAGCACTGCCGTGGATCGGGGCGGACGCGTTGTACGCCACGCAGGGGCAGGGGTCGGCATCGGGCCCGCGCGCGGGTTCACCGACGGAGTCGTACCGGTCGGCCTTCCAGGAGCCGTCCGCAGCCACCGACCCGGCCCGCCCTGCTCCGGCTCGCGGCCCGGCCAGCCCCGTTCCGGTCCGGCCCGCTTCGGCTCCCGGCCTGGCTCGCCCCGTTCCGGCTCCCGGCCCGGCTTCGGCTCACGACTCGGCATCGGCTTCGGGCTTGGCCGGGGCTCACGACCCGGCTTCAGATCTGACCCCGGCCACCCCAGGAACCCCGGCCTTCGACCAGCCCCGATCCTCGACCGCGCCCGAGCCCTCCGCCCACCCGGACGAGCCCTTGGCCGGACAGCATGTCTCTCCCGGCGCCGGGGACCAGCCCGCGCTATCGGACGACTCCGGGGCCGCACGGGATGCTTCCGACAGGCATCAGCCCGCGCCGGCCGACGAGCCCTCGGCAGAGGCACATGCTTCTCCCCGGCCTCTGCCCGCGTCCTCCGGCGAGCGAGGCGCCGGATCGCATGCCTCCCCTCGGACCAAGTCCGCACGCTCCAGTGAGCCTCGGGCTGTGCCGCGTGATTCTCCCCGGGTTGAGTCCGGGTTCTCCGACGAGGCTTGGGAGGCGCCGCACGCCTCTCCCCGGTCCCACCCCGCGCTCGCCGACAACCCCCCGGCCACCCCGCATGCCTCCCCGGCCCCCGCCGAACCCCGCGCGTACGTCCCCCGGACCATGGCCTCCCCCTCCCGCGACGGCGACCTCAGGCGCACCTTCTCCGCCCTCCCCGTCCAGGGCGCCCCCTTCGCGCGCACCTGGTGGGGAGAGGCGTGGGTTTCCGCGTTGGAGGGCGGGGCCTTGGACGCGGGGCGGCTCGCGCGGGGGCGGGGGTATGCCGAGGGCGGGCGGGTGGACGCGATCACCGTGACGCCCGGGTCCGTGCTGGCGTACGTGCAGGGGAGCCGGCCGCGGCCGTACCGGGTGCAGGTCAGGCTGCGGACGTGGGCGGCGGAGGACTGGGAACGGTTCCTGGGCGCGGCGGTGGAGCGGCCGGGACAGATCGCCGCGCTGCTGGACAAGGAGGTCCCGCCGGCGCTGGCGGCGGAGTGCGGGGTGCCGTTGCTGCCGGTGGCGGGCGAGCTGGAGCCGCAGTGCAGCTGCCCGGACCGGGGGCACCCCTGCAAGCACGCGGCGGCCCTCTGCTACCAGACCGCGCGCCTGCTGGACGCCGACCCGTTCGTGCTGCTCCTGCTGCGCGGCCGGGGCGAACGAGACCTGCTGGACACGCTGGCCCGCCGCAGCGCCGCGCACGCGGCCCGCGCCGCGCGGGACGGCGAGACCGAGAACCTGCCCGGCGTCCGCGCCGCCGAGGCGATCGTACGGCGCGACCAACTCCCGCCGCTGCCCGCCCCGTTGCCCGTGCCGCCGCACCCGGAGCAGCCCCCGGCGTACCCGTCCGTCCCCGACGGCCCGGACGCCTTCGCGCTGGACCAGCTCGCCACGGACGCCGCCGCCCGCGCGCACGCGCTGCTCGCGACCGGCGAGGACCCGATCGGCGGACTCACCCTGTGGCAGGACGCCGTACGCCTGGCCGCCGCCCGCCCCGGCTCCGGCCTCACCGCCGCGACCCGCGCCCTGTACTCCGCCCTCGCCGCCGCCACCGGCCGCACGTCCGGCGACCTCGCCCGCGCGGTCGCCGCGTGGCGCCAGGGCGGGCTCGACGGGCTCGCCGTCCTGGAGGACCCCTGGGACCCGCCCGCCGGCCGTTTCGACCGGGCCCGCCCCCTCCTCCTCGCCACCGGCCGCCCCGCCTTCCGCCCCTGGCGCAACCACCTCACCCACCCCGTCGGCCACGTCCAACTCCGTTACGGCCAGGACGGCTTGTGGTACGCGTACGAATCCGAACCGGGCGACGAGGACTGGTGGCCCCGGGGCACGCCCGCGTACGACCCGATCGACGCGCTGGCGACGGCGAACCCGCGGGCGGACGAGTGAACGGGCTCGGTCCGGCAGGGGCTTGCGCCGGGGCCGGCGGGCGGGGCGCCGGACGTACGCCGCGAGTACTACGACCGACCCGAAGTGCTACGGCCCGTACGCGCCCTGTGTCGCCGTACGTCCCGTGAAGACCGTGTAGCGGTTCCCCGGGCGTGATGCGGTGATACGGCGGGAGAGCGCGCGGAGTTGGAGGGGGCCGTGGCCCGCGTGGCGCGTGGGGCGGTTAGCGTGGAGCGGTGAGTGAGACGAAGACCCCCACCCCCGCGACCGCGATCCCGGGTCTGCCGGCGGCCGTGCTGCCGGCCGTCGTCGGGAACGCGCTGCCCGCCGGTGCCGTGCCCGCGGCCCCGCCGACGGCCGGGCCGGTGACGCCCACCCTCCAGTACCGCTTCGACGGGCCGGACGACGCCCCCGTGCTCATCCTGGGCCCCTCGCTCGGGACCACCTGGCACATGTGGGACCGGCAGATCCCCGAACTCACCAAGCAGTGGCGGGTGTTCAGGTTCGACCTGCCCGGCCACGGCGGCGCCCCCGCCTACCCCGCCGGATCGGTCGCCGACCTGGCCGCGCGCCTGCTGGCCACCCTGGACGCGCTCGGCGTGCAGCGCTTCGGCTTCGCGGGCTGCGCGCTCGCGGGCGCCGTCGGCGTCGAACTCGCCCTGCGCCACCCCGAACGGCTCGCCTCGCTCGCGCTGATCGCCTCCTCGCCCCGGTTCGGCACGGCCGACGAGTTCCGCCAGCGCGGGGTGATCGTGCGCACCAACGGCCTCGACCCGATCGCCCGCACCTCGCCGGACCGCTGGTTCACGGCCGGGTTCGCCGCCGCGCAGCCCGCGATCACCGACTGGGCCGTCCAGATGGTCCGCACCACCGACCCCGGCTGCTACATCGCCTCCTGCGAGGCCCTCGCCGCCTTCGACGTACGGCACGAACTGGGCATGGTCGGCGTCCCGACGCTGGTCCTCGTCGGCTCCGACGACCAGGTCACCGGCCCCGCCGAGGCGCGCACGCTGGTCGCGGGCATCCCGGACGCGCGCCTCGCCGTCGTACCCGGCGCCTCGCACCTCGTACCGGTGGAGCAGCCGGCCGCCGTCACCGACCTGCTGGTGCGGCACTTCTCGACGGCCTGGCAGCCCGGGTACGACACGGGTCAGACCGTGGTACCGGGGATACCCGTAGTACTTCCGCAGCAGCCCGCCCCGATCGCCGAGATCGCCCCGGCCCCGCCGGTCGCGACCGACCAGGTGATGGGGCGTCCCGACCCGTACGACTCCGGGCTGAAGGTCCGCCGCGAGGTGCTCGGCGACGCGCACGTGGACCGCGCGCTGACCCAGGCCGACGACTTCTCCGGCGACTTCCAGGAGTTCATCACCCGGTACGCCTGGGGCGAGATCTGGGACCGCCCCGGCCTCGACCGGCGCGCGCGCAGCTGCGTCACCCTGACGGCCCTCGTCGCGGGCGGCCACCTCGACGAACTCGCCTTCCACACGCGTGCGGCCCTGCGCAACGGCCTCACCCCGGACGAGATCAAGGAGGTCCTGCTGCACGCCGCCGTCTACTGCGGGGTGCCCTCGGCCAACAGCGCGTTCCGGGTGGCCCAGCAGGTCATCCGGGAGGAGACCACACCGCAGGAGTGAGCGATGCAGGATGGACCCATGACGATCATCCAGCTCACCAAGAAGTCGCACGCCTGTGTCCGCCTGGAGAAGGACGGCCGCACCCTCGTCCTCGACCCGGGCGTGTTCAGCGAGGCGGACGCGGCCGTCGGCGCGGACGCGATCCTGATCACGCACGAGCACCCGGACCACTTCAGCGAGGCGCACCTGAGGGCCGCGCTGGAGGCGAACCCCGAGGCCGCGATCTGGACCCTGCGCGCGGTCGCTGAGCAGCTCGCCGCGGCCTTCCCCGGGCGCGTGCACACCGTCGGGCACGGCGACACGTTCACCGCCGCCGGGTTCGACGTCCAGGTCCACGGCGAGCTGCACGCCGTGATCCACCCGGACCTCCCGCGCATCACGAACGTCGGCTACCTGATCGACGACGGCCGCGTCTTCCACCCCGGGGACGCGCTCACCGTCCCCGACCACGCGGTGGAGACGCTGATGCTGCCCGTGATGGCCCCCTGGAGCAAGATCTCCGAGGTGATCGACTACGTCCGTGAGGTGAAGCCCGCGCGCGCGTACGACATCCACGACGCCCTCCTGACCGACCTCGCCCGGCCGATCTACGACAACCAGATCGGCGCGCTGGGCGGCGCCGAGCACGGGCGGCTGGCGCCCGGGGAGAGCACCTCGGTGTGACTGTCGGTGGGGCCCGGTAGGTTGTCAGGCATGCGCATCGCGACCTGGAACGTGAACTCGATCACCGCCCGCCTGCCGAGGCTCCTGGCCTGGCTGGAGAGCAGCGGCACGGACGTGCTGTGCCTCCAGGAGGCCAAGCTGGCCGAGGAGCAGTTCCCGTTCGACGCGCTGCGCGAGGCCGGGTACGAGGCGGCGGTGAACGCGACGGGCCGGTGGAACGGCGTGGCGGTGCTCTCCCGGGTCGGCCTCGATGACGTCGTCAAGGGCCTGCCCGGCGGCCCGGAGTACGACGGCGCCGAGGAGCCGCGCGCGGTGTCGGCGACCTGCGGTCCCGTGCGCGTGTGGTCGGTGTACGTGCCGAACGGGCGCGAGGTCGACCACGCGCACTACGCGTACAAGCTCCAGTGGTTCGAGGCGCTGAAGGCGGCGGTCACGGGCGACGCGCAGGGGGGCCGTCCGTTCGCCGTCCTCGGTGACTACAACGTGGCCCCCACGGACGACGACGTCTTCGACACGGCCGTCTTCGAGGGCCTCACCCACGTCACCCCCGCCGAGCGCGCGGCCCTCGCGGCCCTGCGCGAGACCGGCCTGACGGACGTCGTACCCCGCCCCCTCAAGTACGACCACCCGTACACCTACTGGGACTACCGCCAGCTCGCCTTCCCCAAGAACCGGGGCATGCGCATCGACCTGGTCTACGGCAACGAGCCCTTCGCGAAGGCCGTCAAGGACGCGTACGTGGACCGCGAGGAGCGCAAGGGGAAGGGCGCGTCGGACCACGCGCCGGTGGTCGTCGACCTGGAGGTGTAACCGGGTAGTACCTCGGAGGGAGGGCGGCGGGTGCCGGCACACCGGCGCCTCGCCGGAGGTCACAGCTCCGTCAGGTCCACCGCCGCCGCCAGCGCCGCGTACCCCGCGTCCGAAGGGTGCAGCCGGTCCCCGCTGTCGTACGCGGGCAGCAGCCGGGCCGGATCGGCGGGGTCCCGCAGCGCGGCGTCGAAGTCGAGGACGGCGTCGAAGGCGTCGCCGTCCCGGATCCACGCGTTGACCTTCTCGCGCCGCTCCTGGACCTCGGGGGTACACCTCAGGTCCCCGGCGCACGGCAGGAGCGTCGCGCCCAGTACCCGTACCCCGCGCGCCCCGGCCCGCTCGGCGATCTCCCGCAGCCCGTCGGTCACGTCGTCCGAAGTCCCGCCCCGGCGCAGGTCGTTGATCCCCTCGAAGACGACCAGCGTCCGCACCGACGGCTGCGCGAACACGTCCCGCTCCAGCCGCGCGAGCGCCGACACCCCCGAGGCGACGGGCGAGACACCGTCCCCGGCATAGCCGTCGGCGCCGACGCGGTTGCCGGCGATCCCGGCGTTCAGCACGCCGTACGCCGGTACCGCCCGCTGCCCGCGCAGGCGCGCGGCGAGCCCGTCCGGCCACCGCCGGTTCGCGTCCGTCGTCGACAGGTACCCGTCGGTGATCGAGTCCCCCAGAAAGACGACGCTCCCGGGTCCCCCGGCCACGTCGACCCCGGCGAGCAGCGGCCACCCGGTGAGCTCCGAGGCGTACGCCGTTCCCGCGCGGTCCGCCGTGTGATCGCCCGGCGCGCTGAGGTACGACCGCTGCGAGGCGTACCGGTGCGTGGGGAGCGCGGTCACGGTCCCCGGCAGATGGAAGCTGACCAGCAGATCGGCGCCCGCGGGCACGACGAGGTCCACCGGATCACTGACGGCACGCGTCCCGGCGGGGATCTCGACGCCGGCCGAGCCGCCGAACGACACGGGCACGGGGACGCCGTCCACGGCCGCTCCGGAGCCGCTGGGGGCGGCGCCAGGGGCCGCCGGGCCCAGGGGCGGGCCCGGAGATCCGGCGGGGCCTTCCGGGGCCGTCACGGACGGCGTGCGGCCGGGAGACCCGGTGGAGCCGCCCGGGGTGGTCCTGGACGCCGTGGCGCCCGCGCCCCCGGAGGACTCACCGGCCGGCCGGCCCGTCACGCCCCGCACCCCCGCAGGACCCGCGATCGCCCCTGACGCGCTCGCTCGCCCATCCGGCGTCGAGGACGCCCCGGGCGCCTCTGTGCCGCGCCTCCCGACACCGTTGCCCGAGGCCGCCCCCGGCGTGTCTGCCGCCCGCGCACGTAGGGCGACCGTCGCGGCCCCGATCCGCACCGGCACCGAGGCGAACGTGTTGTCGAAGCGCAGCCGTACGCGGGCGCCGCCCGCCGACGTGTGGACGACCAGCCGCAGCGTGCGGTCCGTCCACGGGCCCTCGGCGGGCAGGCCGGACTGGGCCGTTGCCCACGTACCGGTCCAGGGGCCGGGGTCCGTGCGGATCGCGAGGGCGAATACGTGAAGGCCGGAGGCGACGGGGAGGCGTACGGAGGTGACGGTGCGGGCCGGGGTCAGGGGGACCGTCACGGCGTACACGCGCGCGCGTGCGGGACGGCGGCCGGCGGGGGTGTTGACGTGGGGGAGAGTGACCGCCTTCGTGGCGGCGGGGCCCTGGCGCCAGTCGGGGGCGGCGAGGGTGTACGGCGCGCGCGTGCCGTCGGCGTACACGATCTCGCCCTTCCCGCGCGCGGTGTGCCCCGTCGTGCTCGTGACGAGGAACGTGAGCGCGTCGCCCCGGCCGAGGGCGGTCACCCGCTGCCCGTCGGCGAGGACGTTGTCCGGGGCGCCGGGGGCGGTCGCCGGCCAGGTCAGGCGGGTGCCGTGCACGGTCAGGGCGCGACCGGGGGTCCAGCCCGCCGAGGCGAGCGCCGAGGCGGAGAGAGAGGCGCCCCTGCTGTCGAGGTCCGCGCCGGAGGGACGGTCGTCCGCGCTGATGCCCCGGTTGTCGAAGTGGCTCTCCAGGGGTACGGGGGGAGCGCCAGAGGCGCGCGAACCAGCGCGCGCGGCGGTCTGGGGAGCCAGCAGCAGGGTCGCGATCAGCGGAAACGCCCAGGCCCTTCGGCGCACGTCTCTCCCTCTCCTGTCGTCCGATGATCGTACCGGGACGGCGGACACGGGTGCCCGCGCGCCTGTGGTGCGGACGACGGTGCGAATGCCACGCTGGGCGTATGAACATCCCTTTCCTGGGCAACAGGCGCAAGAGGGCTGCGGGCGTGCTGCTGGACGCGGACCCCGAGGGTGTGGCCGGACTGCTGTCCGAGTGCGAACTCCTGCGCTCCCAGGCGGAGGAGGCGGGCGTCCGGCTCGACGACACGGCCGGTTCCCTGGAGGCGCTCGACCAGTTGCTGCCGCGCTGGCGTGACGACGAGGAGACGCTGGCCTGGCTCGGCAACGACGCCGGGCTCTACCTCGGCACGGTCGTCGTACGTACCGTCGAGGGCGCCGAGTGGACCTTCTGGCCGGGCGGCGAACCGGTCGTACGGCTGGGCTCCGGGCGGGAGTTCGACGTCGTGACGGCCGGCCGGGAGTGGGCGGCCAGCGGGGTTCCGGAGCTGTCGCAGTGGTATGCGGAGGTCGCCGAGGTGTGACGGGGTGACGCGCCTTCGGGAAGAGAGGTTAAATACGGCTTATGCCCGAAAAGTGCGTGTCGCGTCTCAAGTCCCGTCCGCTCTCGATAGTTTGCGGCGACCACGACACACAGCTGAGAGCGAGTAGGGCTGAGCATGGCCGTCGATCCGTTGATCGGACTGCGTGACGTCGACAAGCGAAAGAAGGAGCCCGACCGGGCCCGCTCCGTCGGCCACTAGTGGGGGGCGTCCAGGCCGTGACCGGGCTCGACTACGATGGATCGTTCATCCCCGGAGCGACGGTGACCGGGCCGGGGACTCCGCCGCAGGGCGGACCGTAGGGGGCAGCAGTTCACCAGAGCCATACCCGGCCGGACGCGCGGCCGGAGATCACTGCTCGCACAGTGCAGGCGGTCCGTACGACGGGTCGGACGCTGTGCGGGGAGAAGGTCAGCCGCGCGCCGGACGGGTTGTGCTCGATGCGGAGCGGGTCGGGTGGGTGTGCGGCGCATCGCCGGACCGGCTTGCCGAGAGCGGGCGGGCCCCTGCCGTGGAGGCGCGGCGGGGGCCCGCCCGTCCCGGTTCCCGGGGGCGCGGCGTACGAGGCGTGTGGCGCACGGCAGTTGATGGAGCCTCAGGTCGTCCGGTGGGACGTCGGCGTCACCGGGTCCACCAGCGGCGTACGGGCCGGCCGGGTCACGTCGGCCACCAGCTCCACCACATCGGGGCCGTACGCCTGGGAGTTGACGACCTTCAGGAGCAGCGCGAAGGAGTCCGCGCCGTACTTGCGGGCCAGGCGCTCGTGGTGGCGGGCCAAGTACCGGGTCGCCGCCTGGTTGTTGATCGCGCGCTGGCCGCAGAAGAGGAACACCGGCCGCGTGCCGCGCCGTTCGCCGGTCGTGAGCCGGGCCAGCAGGACGTACTCGGTGATACCGGTGTCCATGCGGTAGCGCTCGGTGCCGATCTGGAACGCCCCCCGGTCCGGGCCGGGTTCGGGGTCGATGTTCACCCGGAAGCCGGGCAGCATCGCCGACATGTGCGCGAGCATCCGCCGGTTGGAGCTGGGCCCGCCCACACAGAACTCCGTACGCTCGCCGAAGCCTTGCTGCACCCCGTCCTGGGTGACCATCTGCACGTTGGCCCCGCAGTCCTTGACGAGCGCGGCCAGTTCGAGGAGCGCGAACACGTCGTAGCGGTGCACGGCGGGCTCGGAGGTCGCCGGGTCGCGGTTGACGACGAGCAGCGACTCGGAGTTCTCCGGCAGCCCGAAGAACGCCTGTTTACGCCGGAGTCGGCGCCTCCACAGGTACGTCCGCGCCAGCCAGCCGAGCCCGGCACTGAGACCGGCGGCCAGCACGCCGAGGACGATATTGCGCACGTCGTCGTTCATGGGCGCGCATGGTAGCGGCCGAACCCGCCTGGGGCGTACCCGTGTTCGAGGTGTGGCAGTCGTATGACAGTGCCCTGAATGCCCCTGTCGGCGACGGGGCAGTGTGGCTACAGTGCGCGGACGGTCCTTGACTGGAGGTACATGCGGATGGCCCTGCGTCGCCCTGTGGTACGGAAACTGACGGTCCTGGCGGTCTCTGCCGCCGTGGTCTCGGTGGGTGCCGCCGCGCCACCGAACGCCTTGTCATCGTCCGTGCGGCACAAGGCGGTGGAGAAGGTTCCCGTCGCCGTCGGGTACGGCGGCGCCGTCTCCAGCGTCGACGCGGACGCGTCCGCCGCCGGCATCGAGGTGCTGCGCAGGGGCGGCAACGCGGTCGACGCGGCCGTCGCGACCGCCGCCGCGCTCGGCGTCACCGAGCCCTACTCGGCGGGCGTCGGAGGAGGCGGCTACTTCGTCTACTACGACGCCAAGTCCCGTACGGTGCGCACGATCGACGGCCGCGAGACCGCGCCGCTGAGCGCCGACGTGAACCTGTTCGTCGAGAACGGGCAGCCCCTCGCCTTCGCCGACGCCGTCAGCAGCGGTCTCAGCGTCGGCACCCCTGGCACGCCCGCCACGTGGGCGAGCGCGCTGTCCAAGTGGGGTACGAAGAGCCTGGGTTCGGTGCTGAAGCCGGCCGAGCGGCTCGCCCGCGACGGGTTCACCGTCGACGACACGTTCCGCTCGCAGACCGCCGCCAACGAGACCCGGTTCCGCTACTTCCCCGACACGACGAAGCTGTTCCTGCCGAACGGGCAGCTCCCGGTGGTCGGTTCGACCTTCACGAACCCCGACCTCGCCCGCACCTACGCGGAGCTGGGCAGGAAGGGCGTCTCCGCGATCTATCAGGGCGACATCGGCAAGGACATCGTCAGGACGGTCAACAAGCCGCCGGTGGACCCGGGTTCGGGGTGGAACGCCCGGCCCGGCAAACTCTCCGCCGCCGACCTCGCCGCCTACCGCGCCAACTTCCAGGCGCCCACGAAGACTTCGTACCGAGGACTCGGCGTCTACTCGATCGCGCCGTCCTCCTCCGGCGGCACGACCGTCGGCGAGGCCCTCAACATCCTGGAGAAGACGGACCTTTCGAAGGCGAGCGAGGTCCAGTACCTGCACCGCTACATCGAGGCCAGCCGGATCGCGTTCGCCGACCGGGGCCGCTGGGTCGGCGACCCGGCCTTCGAGAACGTCCCCACGAAGGAACTCCTCTCGCAGAGGTACGCCGACTCGCGGGCCTGCCTCATCAAGGACGACGCCGTCCTCACCAGCCCTGTCGCGCCCGGCGATCCGCGCAACCCGGCGGCCTGCGACGCGAGCGGGACACCGGCACCGACGACGTACGAGGGCGACAGCACCACGCACCTCACGGTCGCCGACAAGTGGGGCAACGTCGTCGCCTACACCCTCACCATCGAGCAGACCGGCGGCAGCGCGATCACCGTCCCGGGCCGGGGATTCATCCTCAACAACGAGCTGACGGACTTCTCGTTCGCGCCCGCGAGCCCCGCCGTGCACGACCCGAACCTGCCCGGTCCCGGCAAGCGGCCCCGGTCGTCGATCTCGCCGACCATCGTGCTCGACAAGGCCGGCAGGCCGGTGGTGGCGCTGGGTTCGCCCGGTGGGGCGACCATCATCACGACCGTCCTCCAGGTGCTGACCGAATTCGTGGACCGGAAGCTGCCGTTGGTCGACGCGATCGCCGCTCCGCGAGCCAGTCAGCGCAACCAGACGACCACCGAACTCGAACCGGCCCTCTACAACGGTGACTTGAGGGCCAAGCTGGAGGCGATCGGGCACGGGTTCCGGCTGAACGCCGAGATCGGGGCGGCAACTGCCGTACAGCGGCTGCCCGGTGGGAAGTGGCTGGCCGCCGCCGAGACCGTGCGGCGCGGTGGCGGGTCGGCGCAGGTGGTGTATCCGGCGAGCTAGTGCCGTGTCAGGCGACGTTTGCCCGTCAAGGAGCGGCGTCCGGTGCGGCGAGAGTGCGTGCCGGGCGTCGCGACAGGCGAACGTTGCCTGACGCGGCACTAGGCAAGGGAGTTGACGGGCGGCTCACCCGATTCCGGGTGGGCCGGCCGTCGTTCAGTGGTCCCGGGCCGTCAGAATCCTCGGGCCGTCGTCCGTGATCGCGACCGTGTGCTCGACGTGCGCCGCGCGCGAGCCGTCGTTCGTGCGCAGCGTCCAGCCGTCGGGCGCCTCGTGGTAGCCGTCCCGGCCGCTCGCGATGAGCATCGGCTCGATCGCCAGGGCCATGCCCCGGCGCAGGAGCATGCCCCGGTGGGGGCGGCCCTCGTTGGGGACCGGCGGGTCCTCGTGCATTCGGCGGCCGATGCCGTGGCCGCCGAAGCCCTGCGGGATGCCGTAGCCGCCGTCCCGGCAGACCTCGCCGATCGCGTGCGCGATGTCGCCGATGCGGTTGCCGGCCGTCGCGGCGGCGATCCCGGCGGCCAGGGCGCGTTCGGCCGTCTCGATCAGGCGGACGTCGTCCGGGCGCGGGGCGCCGACGGTGAAGCTGATCGCCGAGTCGCCCGCCCAGCCGCCGAGTTGGGCTCCGCAGTCGATGGAGACGAGGTCGCCGTCGCGCAGCTTCTGGTGGGTCGGGATGCCGTGCACGATCGCGTCGTTCACCGAGGCACAGATGACGGCCGGGAACGGCGTCGTCGCGAAGGACGGGCGGTAGCCGAGGAACGGCGAGTCCGCGTCCGCGCCGCGCAGCACCCCGCGCGCCACCTCGTCCAGCTCCAGCAGGGAAACGCCCACGTCAGCGGCTTCCCGTACGGCCGTGAGGGCGCGGGCCACCACCTGGCCGGCCCGGTACATCTCGTCGATCGACGTGTCTGTCTTCAGCTCCACCATGCCAATTACTATACCGGTATTAGAATGGGGTCATGGTGCGCACCCCCTTGACCCCAGAAGAGCGTGAACGCGGCGAGCGGCTCGGCCGGTTGCTGCGCGAGGCCCGCGGCGGGCGGAGCATGGCCGAGGTCGCGGCGCGGGCCGGGATCTCGGCGGAGACGCTGCGCAAGATCGAGACGGGCAGAGCGCCGACGCCCGCGTTCTTCACGGTCGCCGCGCTGGCCGTCGTACTCGGGCTGTCCATGGACGAGTTGGCGGTGCGGTGCGCTCCGGCGGGGGTGGTCTGAGGCGCCCCGCGCGGGCGTCTTTCTTGTGAACTCCCTTTGCCCGCACGGCCTTTGTGTGAACATCCTTGGTGGGGTCGTCGGGATCCGGCCATGTCGTCTTCGCGGCCCCTTCGCAAACTGGTCGTAGCCGCGCTGTAACACGGCTGGTGTTTTCTGACCAGTCCGAGGGAGCGGTCTGGCGGGAGTTCGGAGATGACTGTGGAACAACTCCCGGGGCAGGTGCGGGAGTTCGTGAGCTGCCTGGACGGCCTGCTGGGGCGCCTCGACCAGGGCGGCGGCTGGTGCGCCGTGTTCTGGCAGCGCGACCCCGACGGCATGCGGGCCTGCCTCGACGGGACCGAGATGCCGCCCTGGGACGTCATGGAGGCGCTCCTCCAGGACCTGGCGTCCGCATACGGCCCCGCCGTCGCCGAGCGGGAGGCGCGGCGGGTGCGCGTCCTGCACGCCGCCGCCCTGCGCGCCCACGACTCCCGGCCCGGCGCCCGCGACGACCTCGGGGACCGGCTCGACGTCATGCTCCGCGAGCAGCGGTACGCCGTCGAGCGGCAGGCGGAGTTGGGGCGGCGGCTGTCCGCCGCCGTGACGCGGGAGCAGGCCGACAGGGTCCGGCTGGACCTGGCCTGGGCTCATGACGACCATGAGCGGGCGACCGCGCGGTGCGCTGAACTGCGCGCCAGGATGGCGGAGTTGGATCGGCTGGGCGGGGGATTCCCCGAAGAGGGTGCCCGGCAGGCGGGGGCGTTCGGGCGGGATGTGAAGGGGCGGCTTCGGGGGTTCAGGGGGAGCGAAGGGGAGTTCGAGGGGCGTGAGGGGAGTTCGGCGGGGGCCGGGTGGGCGGCGAGTGGCCCGGACGGTGTGTCGCCGGGGGCCGGGGGAGGTCCGGGGGGCGCGGACAGTGTGTCGTGGGGTGCCGGGTGGGGTCCGGGTGACGGGGAGAGCGGGGCGGGTGGCGTCGGGTCGGCCGGGGGCGGTGAGGCGGGGGCGCGCGGTGAGGGTGGCCGCGATGCCGGGGAGGCGTCGGAGGTGCCTTCTGCCGCCGTGCCCAAGCAGCGCAAGCGGCGGCGGGGGAGTGCGCGGTTCGCCGGGGTCGTGGAGGAGGAGGGGGCCGCCGTCGTCGTGCCGGAGGAGGCGGCAGGTGTCGTACCCGAGGGGGACGGGGGGAGGGGGCCACGCGGGGCGCGGTTCGCGGGGGCCGGAGGGCGTAAGACCGTGGCCCGGGTGCGGGCGGAGCCCGTCGTCGCGCCGGATGTCGCCGCCCGGCAGGAGACCGCCGAGGTCGTACGGCGGCTGGTCGCGCTGCGGGGCGAGCGGCGCAGCGGGGAGGCACACGCGCTGCTGGTCGAGCTGGCGTCCTGGCCCGCCGCGCGGATTCCGCTGGTCGCCGGGGAGCTTCAGCGGGCCGGGCTGGGGGCCGACTGGTCGACGCTGCTGTGGGAGGCGGCCTCGCTGCCCGCCGAGCGGCTCGTCGAGGCGGCGGACGCGCTGACCGGGGCGGGGCGGGCGGGTGACGGGGAGCAGATCCTGCGGCAGGGGGTGGCGCGGCCCGCCGAGGAGATCGGGGAGGCCGTCCTGGGGCTGGTCGGGGACGGGCGGCGGCGTGAGGTGCGGGCGCTGCTGGACGCGTACGTGCGGGTGCGGGCGCCGGAGGAGGCGGCGCGCAGTGTCGCGCCGGACCCGCGGACGCTGGTGCCGTTGCTGGTGGAGGCCGCGCGGGGGGTGTCGGAGGAGCGGTACTGGGATGTGGTGCACGCGCTGCGGGTGGCGGGGTTCACGGCGTGACGTGAGGGGAGCGCCGGTCGTGTGCGGGTCGTACCCGTGTAGTACCTCGGGGTGAGCGGGGCGGTGCCGGTCGTGCACCGGGCGTACCCGGGTAGTACCTCCGCCCGAGCCGCCGCCCCACCCCGCATTGCTCCGATCGGCCCCGCCCCACCCCCCACCGGAGTGTGAAACGCGATCGACTCCCCGGGTTAACGGCCGTGGTCTTGGCAAGGGCGTCGCGGAGGCTTACGTTCATGCCTCTATGGCCCGCTTTCTACGGGCGTAGAGGCTCTGACGTCCCGTCGAAGGAGCAGCTCATGGCCGATGTCGTACGTGCCGCACTGGTCCAGGCCACCTGGACCGGCGACACGGAGTCCATGGTGGCGAAACACGAGGAGTACGCCCGCGAGGCGGCCCGGCAGGGTGCGCGGGTGATCGGCTTCCAGGAGGTGTTCAACGCGCCGTACTTCTGCCAGGTGCAGGAGCCGGAGCACTACCGCTGGGCGGAGCCGGTGCCGGACGGGCCGACGGTGAGCCGGATGCGGGAGCTGGCACGCGAGACGGGCATGGTGATCGTCGTACCGGTGTTCGAGATCGAGGGAACCGGTTTCTACTACAACACCGCCGCCGTGATCGACGCCGACGGGACCTACCTCGGCAAGTACCGCAAGCACCACATCCCGCAGGTCAAGGGGTTCTGGGAGAAGTACTACTTCCGGCCGGGCAACGCGGGCTGGCCGGTCTTCGACACGGCCGTCGGAAAGGTCGGCGTATACATCTGCTACGACCGCCACTTCCCGGAAGGCTGGCGGCAACTGGGCCTCAACGGTGCCCAGTTGGTCTACAACCCGTCGGCGACCTCGCGCGGACTCTCCGCGCACCTGTGGCAGTTGGAGCAGCCGGCGGCGGCCGTCGCGAACGAGTACTTCGTCGCGGCGATCAACCGGGTGGGCCGCGAGGAGTACGGCGAGAACGACTTCTACGGGACGTCTTACTTCGTCGATCCGCGGGGACAGTTCGTGGGAGGGACCGCGAGCGACCAGGACGAGGAACTCGTCGTCCGCGACCTCGACTTCGACCTGATCGAGGACGTACGGCAGCAGTGGGCCTTCTACCGCGACCGCCGTCCCGACGCCTACGAAGGACTGGTGAAGCCGTGAGCGACCTGTACGCCCGCCACCGAGCCGTCATGCCGGACTGGCTCGCGCTGTACTACGAGGAGCCGCTGGAGATCACGCACGGCGAGGGCCGGTACGTGTGGAGCGCCGACGGCACCCGCTACCTGGACTTCTTCGGCGGCATCCTCACCACGATGACCGCGCACGCCCTCCCCGAGGTGACGAAGGCGGTGAGCGAGCAGGCCGGGCGGATCATCCACTCGTCCACCCTGTACCTGAACCGCCCGATGGTCGAACTCGCCGAGCGCATCGCCCAGTTGTCGGGCATCCCGGACGCCCGCGTCTTCTTCACGACCTCCGGCACCGAGGCCAACGACACCGCGCTGCTGCTCGCGACGGCGTACCGGCGCAGCAACACCGTGCTCGCGATGCGCAACAGCTACCACGGCCGCTCGTTCAGCACGGTCGGCATCACCGGCAACAAGGGCTGGTCCCCGACCTCCCTGTCCCCGCTCCAGACGCTGTACGTGCACGGCGGCGTCCGCACCCGGGGCCCCTACGCGCACCTGGACGACGAGGCGTTCATCGCGGCCTGCGTCGACGACCTCAAGGACCTCCTCGGCCACACCCGCCCGCCCGCCGCGCTGATCGCCGAACCGGTCCAGGGCGTCGGCGGGTTCACCTCCCCGCCGGACGGCCTGTACGCGGCGTTCCGCGAAGTCCTGCGCGAGCGCGGCATCCTGTGGATCGCCGACGAGGTGCAGACCGGGTGGGGCCGCACCGGCGACCACTTCTGGGGCTGGCAGGCGCACGCCCGCAGCGGGCCGCCGGACATCGTCACCTTCGCCAAGGGCATCGGCAACGGCACGTCGATCGGCGGGGTGATCGCCCGCTCCGAGATCATGAACTGCCTCGACTCCAACAGCATTTCGACGTTCGGCGGCACCCAGCTCACCATGGCCGCCGGGCTCGCCAACCTCACCTACCTGCTGGAGCACGACCTCCAGGGCAACGCCCGCCGCGTCGGCGGCCTCCTCCTCGAACGGCTGCGGGCAGCCGCCGCACAGGACCCCGGCGTCCGCGAAGTACGCGGGCGCGGCCTGATGATCGGCGTCGAACTGGTCAAACCCGGTACGGACGAGGCCGATCCGGACCGCGCCGCCGCCGTCCTGGAGGCGGCCCGCGAAGGCGGCCTGCTCATCGGCAAGGGCGGCGGGCACGCCACCAGCGCGCTGCGCGTCGCCCCGCCGCTCACCCTGACCGTCGCGGAGGCCGAGGAAGGCGCCGCGATCCTCGACAGCGCTCTCAGGAGTACGCGGTAACGAAGGAACGACGCCATGACCACCACCCTGGAACCAGCTCTGTCGGTCCGTCAGGTCCTCTCCCTGGAAAGGGTGTTGGCCGGTGAGCCCGAGGTGGTGGCCGGCGCGGGCCAGCTCGACCGGCCGGTGCGCTGGGTGCACGTCGCCGAGGCGCCCGACGTCGGCGTCATGCTCAGCGGCGGCGAAATGGTCCTCACCACCGGGGTGTTGCTCGCCGGTGACGACAGCGCGCAGGCCGAGTACATCCACTCCCTGTACCGCGCGGAGGCCGCGGCCGTCGTCCTCGGGCTCGGCCGCGCCTTCCCCACTCCGCCGGACGTGATGCGCAGGGCCGCCGAACGCTGCGGACTGCCCCTCGTCGTCCTCCACCGGCCCTTCCCCTTCGCCGAGTTGACGGAGGAGGTCCAATCCCGGCTGGTACGGCGGAAGTTCGCAGCCGTCAGCCTCTCGGAGGCCGTACGCACCGCGCTGACCGGCCTCATCACGGCGGGCGCCCCGCTGCAACGGCTCCTCGACGAGGTCGCCCAGCACAGCGGCTGCCCCGTCGTCGTCACCAACCTCGCGCACCGCGTCCTCGCCACCGCCGGTGAACGCCCCGCCGTGGACGACGTGTTGCGCGACTGGGAACGCATCGCCCGGCAGGCCGGCGGCAGAGAGGGCGACGGCTGGATCCGCGCCGAACTCGGCGGCCGGGGCGAACGCTGGGGACAGATCGTGCTGTGCGGCTACCGGGGCGACACCGCCGGCGGGCGGCTCCTCGCCGACCGGGCCGCCGAGGCCCTCGTCCTGCACCGCATGCTGGGCGCCGCCCCCACCTGGGAGGAGCAGTCCGCGCAGAGCCTGCTCACCGACCTCGTCTCCGGCGTCGTACCGGCCCGCGCGCTCCTGTCCAGGGCACGGGCCGCCGGGCTGCCGGTCAACCGGCGCACCTTCGTCCCGCTCGTCGTGCGCGACCGCGACCCCGGTGAACTGGAGCGTACGCTCCGGCTGTTGGGGCTGCCCGGACTCGTCGCCGAACTCGCCGACGGGCTCACCGCCGTCCTGCTCAGCCTCGCCCGCGACCAGGACGCCGACGCGCTCGCCGCGCACTTCGCCGCCCGCCTCGGGGCGGCCGTCGTCGCCTCCGCCGGGCCGCGCGGCAGCTGGGAGGACGTCCCGGCGGGGCTGCGCGAGGCGCGGCACGTCGCCGACGCCGTCGACGGCGCGGGCGACGCCCTCGACCTGCCCGGGGTCGTCCGCCTGAGGGACGTCCATCTCCGGGGACTGATCCGGCTGTTGCGCGACGACCCCCACGTACAGGCCTTCGCGGAGCGGGAGTTGGACGGGCTGCTGGGCGCGGTCGACGAGGATCTGGTCGCCGTGCTGCGCACGTACCTCGCGACCGGCCGCAACAAGTCGCGCACCGCCCAGCTCCACCACGTCTCCCGGCCCGCGCTCTACCGCCGACTGGAGGCGATAGAGACCCGCCTCGGCGTCGACCTGGACGACTTCGAACAGGCGGCGTCCATGCACATCGCACTCCTCGCGCACGACGCGCAACAGCGCTGAAACACAGAACGACCTGCGAAAACGGCGGTGAAACATGGGCCGAAGAGAGCGTGACACCGTGGCACGCGAAACGCCCTCAGACGTGACACGCTGCACCTCAAAGCCCCCTCCCGGACTTTCTAGGCTCCTCGCACACCGAGTGACCGGAGGTCCCGATGAGCAGAGTGATCCGTGCCGCGATCTTCCAGACCGCCTGGACCGGCGACAAGGAGTCGATGATCCAGGTGCACGAGCAGGCGGTGCGCGACGCCGCCGCCCAGGGAGCCCAAGTCCTGTGCTTCCAGGAGCTGTTCTACGGGCCGTACTTCTGCCAGGTGCAGGACCCCGCGTTCTACGAGTACGCCGAGCAGATCCCCGACGGGCCGATCGTCAAGCGGTTCCAGGCCCTCGCCAAGGAGCACGGCATCGTCCTCGTGCTGCCGATGTACGAGGAGGAACAGCCCGGCGTCCTCTACAACACCGCCGCCGTCATCGACGCGGACGGCTCCTACCTCGGCAAGTACCGCAAGCACCACATCCCTCAAGTCAAGGGATTCTGGGAGAAGTTCTACTTCCGCCCCGGCAACGCGGGCTGGCCGATCTTCGACACGAAGGCCGGGAAGATCGGCGTCTACATCTGCTACGACCGCCACTTCCCGGAAGGCTGGCGGGCACTCGGGCTCGCGGGCGCCGAGATCGTCTTCAACCCGTCGGCGACCTCGCGCGGACTCTCCGCGTACCTCTGGCAGTTGGAGCAGCCGGCGGCGGCCGTCGCGAACGAGTACTTCATCGGCGCGATCAACCGCGTCGGTGTCGAGGAACTGGGCGACAACGACTTCTACGGCACCTCCTACTTCGTGGACCCGGAGGCCCAGTTCGTCGGCGAGGTCGCCAGCGACAAGGAGAGCGAACTCGTCGTCCGCGACCTGGACCTGGCCAAGCTGCGCGAGGTCCGCGACCGCTGGCAGTTCTACCGCGACCGCCGCACCGACGCCTACGGCCCGCTGACCGCTCCCTGACCGGCGCCGCGCGCGGGCCCGGTGCCACGGGGGCCGGGCCCGCGCGCGACACATCCAGAAACCTTTCCTGAGACTGGAGTTGGGAGCACATGAGCAGTCGTACCGTCATCCGCGGCGGTCTCGTCGTCACCGCGTCCGACGAGATCCACGCCGATGTCCTGATCGAGGACGGCCGGATCGCCGCCCTCGCCGCCACCGGCACCCCGTCGGCCGAGGCGTGGACGGCCGAGCGGGTCCTGGACGCGACCGGAAAGTACGTGATTCCGGGCGGAGTCGACGCCCACACCCACATGGAGCTGCCGTTCGGCGGCACCTTCGCCGCCGACACCTTCGAGACCGGCACCCGCGCCGCCGCCTGGGGCGGTACGACGACGATCGTCGACTTCGCCGTGCAGAGCGTCGGCCACACCCTGCGCGAGGGCCTCGACGCCTGGCACGCCAAGGCCGAGGGCAACTGCGCGGTCGACTACGCCTTCCACATGATCGTCTCCGACGTCCACGACGAGACGCTCAAGGAGATGGACCTCCTCGTCGAGGAAGGCGTCACCTCCTTCAAGCAGTTCATGGCCTACCCCGGCGTCTTCTACAGCGACGACGGCCAGATCCTGCGCGCCATGCAGCGCTCCGCCGAGAACGGCGGGCTGATCATGATGCACGCCGAGAACGGCATCGCCATCGACGTCCTCGTCCAACAGGCCCTGGAACGCGGCGAGAGGGACCCGCGCTACCACGGCGAGGTCCGCAAGGCGCTCCTCGAAGCCGAGGCGACGCACCGCGCGATCAAGCTCGCGCAGGTCGCCGGAGCCCCGCTGTACGTCGTGCACGTCTCGGCCATGGAGGCAGTGGCCGAGCTGGCGCGGGCGCGCGACGAAGGGCTCAACGTCTTCGGCGAGACCTGCCCGCAGTACCTGTTCCTGTCGACCGACAACCTCGCCGAACCGGACTTCGAGGGCGCCAAGTACGTGTGCAGCACGCCCCTTCGGCCCCGCGAGCACCAGGCGAAGCTCTGGCAGGGGCTGCGCACCAACGACCTCCAGGTCGTCTCCACCGACCACTGCCCCTTCTGCTTCGTGGGACAGAAGGAGCTGGGGCGCGGGGACTTCTCGAAGATCCCCAACGGCCTCCCGGGCGTCGAGAACCGAATGGACCTGCTGCACCAGGCAGTTGTGGACGGACACATCTCGCGCCGCCGCTGGATCGAGATCGCCTGCGCCACCCCGGCCCGCATGTTCGGCCTCTACCCGAAGAAGGGCACCATCGCCCCCGGCGCCGACGCCGACGTCGTCATCTACGACCCGCACGCCGAGCAGATCGTCTCCGCCGAGACCCACCACATGAACGTCGACTACTCGGCGTACGAGGGCAAGCGGCTCACCGGACGCGTCGAGACGGTGCTCTCGCGCGGCGAACTCGTCATCACCGAGCGGGAGTTCACCGGACGCGCCGGACACGGCGCCTACACCCCGCGCTCCACCTGTCAGTACCTCATCTAGGAGTGGCGCCCATGGACTTCGGACTTGTCCTCCAGACCGACCCACCCGCCTCGCGTGTCATCGAGCTGATGAAGCGGGCCGAGGAGAACGGCTTCACGTACGGCTGGACCTTCGACTCCGCCGTGCTGTGGCAGGAACCGTTCGTGATCTACAGTCAGATCCTGTCCCAGACCTCGAAGTTGACGGTCGGGCCGATGGTCACCAACCCCGGCACCCGCACCTGGGAGGTGACCGCCTCCACCTTCGCCACCCTCAACGACATGTTCGGCAACCGCACCGTCTGCGGCATCGGGCGCGGCGACTCCGCGATGCGCGTCGCGGGCCGCGCGCCCAACACCCTCGCGCGGATCAGCGACGCGATGAAGGTCATCCGCGCGCTCGGCTCCGGCCAGGAGGCCGACCTCGGCGGCGGTACCGTCGTCAAGTTCCCGTGGATCAAGGACGGCGCCCAACTCCCCGTCTGGATGGCCGCTTACGGGCCCAAGGCGCTCAAGATGACCGGCGAGGAGGCCGACGGGTTCATCCTCCAGCTCGCCGACCTCTACCTCACCGAGTACATGGTGAAGGCCGTCAAGGACGCCGCCGTCGCCGCCGGACGCGACCCCGACGACGTCAGGATCTGCGTCGCCGCACCCGCGTACGTCACCGCCGACGACTCGCCCGAAGCCCTCGCCCACGCGCGCGAGCAGTGCCGGTGGTTCGGCGGGATGGTCGGCAACCACGTCGCCGACCTCGTCTCCAAGTACGGTGAGCACTCCTCCCAGGTCCCCGAGGAGCTCACCGAGTACATCAAGTCCCGCCAGGGGTACGACTATTCGCACCACGGCCGCAGCGGCAACCCCGACACCCAGTTCGTCCCGGACGAGATCGTCGACCGCTTCTGCGTCATCGGCACGCCCGAGCAGCACGTCGAGAAGCTGAACGCCCTACGCGCCCTCGGCGTCGACCAGTTCGCGATCTACGACATGCACGACGCGCAGGAAGCCGTCATCGACGCGTACGGCACCACGGTGATCCCGGCCGTCAACGGCTGAGCGAAACCAGGTCAGTTGGTCTCCCTCTCCCGGCCTCACGCCGGGGGAGGGACAGGGCGCACCCCCACGCGCACCCCGCGTCCCCCACGCGCACCCCGAGGATTCGCCCGCACGGCCTCTCTCCCCTCCCCTCTCCCCGATTGGCCAAGCCCATGACCGACACCGCGCCCACCGCGCTGCCCCCGCCCTCCCAAGTCACCCTCGCCGACGGCCGGGTGGAGATTGCCCCCGGCGCTCCGCAGCCCACCGGCCCCTACGCCAACGAGGACCTGCTCCCCGTACCGGTCGAGAAGCGCACCTGGACGACGTACAACTTCTCCGCGCTGTGGGTCGGCATGGCCCACAACACCGCGTCCTGGACGCTCGCTTCGGGTCTCATCGCCGTCGGCATGGACTGGAAGCAGGCGGTGTTCACCATCGCGCTGGCCAACGTCATCGTGCTGGTGCCGATGCTGCTGACCGGACACGCGGGGCCCAAGTACGGCATCCCGTTCCCGGTGTTCGCGCGTGCCTCGTTCGGCATCCGGGGCGCCAACCTCCCCGCTGTCGTACGGGCGTTGGTGGCGTGCGGCTGGTTCGGGATCCAGACCTGGATCGGCGGTGAGGCGATCTACTTCCTCGCCGGGAAGCTGATCGGCTCCGGGTGGAGCGACGCCGGGGAGGTCGGCGGGTACGCGTGGACGATGTGGCTGTCGTTCGCGATCTTCTGGGCGATCCAAGTGGCCATCATCTACCGGGGGATGGAGACGATCCGCCGGTTCGAGAACTGGGCGGCGCCGTTCGTCCTCGTCGGCGCGGTCGTCATGCTGATCTGGATGAGCAACAAGGCGGGAGGATTCGGCCCGTTGCTCGACCAGCCGTCCAAACTCGGCTGGGGCGACGACTTCTGGAAGCTGTTCTGGCCGTCCCTGATGGGCATGATCGGCTTCTGGTCGACGCTGTCGCTGAACATCCCCGACTTCACCCGCTACGGCAAGTCCCAGAAGGCGCAGACCTGGGGACAGGCGCTCGGCCTGCCGACCACGATGACGCTGTTCGCGCTGCTGTCCGTGATGGTCACCTCCGGCTCGCAGGCTGTGTACGGC
Organism: Streptomyces saintjeani; assembly: GCF_055409605.1. NCBI lineage: Bacteria > Bacillati > Actinomycetota > Actinomycetes > Kitasatosporales > Streptomycetaceae > Streptomyces > Streptomyces saintjeani. The sequence continues at coordinate 7,637,545 of NZ_CP189624.1, forward strand.
GAGACGATCTGGGACCCGGTCCAGCTCGCCGCGAAGACCGACAACGTCTTCGGGCTGCTGTTCGCGCTGGTGACGGTCCTGGTGGCGACGCTGTCCGTCAACATCGCCGCGAACCTGGTCTCCCCGGCCTTCGACTTCTCCAACATCGCGCCCCGCAGGATCAGTTTCCGCACCGGCGCGCTCGCGACCTGCGTCCTCGGCGTGCTGATCTTCCCCTGGAAGCTGTACTCCGACCCGCAGGGCTACATCTTCACCTGGCTCGGCCTGGTCGGCGGGCTCCTCGGCACCGTCGCCGGCATCCTCATCGCCGACTACTGGATCCTGCGGCGCGGCAAGCTCGACCTCGTCGACCTGTACCGCGCCGGCGGCCGGTACTGGTACGAGAACGGCTGGAACTGGCGCGCCGTCGCCGCGTTCCTCGTCGGCGGGGTCCTCGCGGTGGGCGGTGCGAGCTTCAAGCCGATCATCGACGGCCGCCCGATCCCGGCGCTCAGGTCCCTCGCGGACTACGGCTGGGCGGTGGGGCTGGGGACGTCGATGGTGTTGTACCTGGGGTTGATGGTGCTACGCGGGAAGGACGAGACGGCCAAGACGGACGCCTGAGGTCCCGGGCGGGGTGATACCCCTCACCCCGCCATACCTCCACCCCGCCGTACCCCCTACCTCCGCCGTACCCCACCTGTCACCCCGCAGTACCCCCCTGCAACGCCCCCATCGCCTCCTTCGCCGCCTTGATCGCCCCCGTGTTGATCGTGCTCGTGTCCGGCGCCTTCTTCGTCTCGAAGTCGCTGCCGTTGTACGTCACGATGACGATCGCGTTGGCCGTCCGGGCGAACACCACACCCTCCCGGGTCTGCTGCTTGTCCTCGGTCGTGAGGTTGACGACGGAGTACGCCTCCTGGCCGAGCCCCGGCACAAGGCCGCCGCCGCTCTTCTCGCCGACCCGCGCCTTGTACGACTTGAGCGCCGCGTCCTCGGTGTCCATGATCTCGAAGGACACGTCCAGCCAGCGGTAGTCGAACCCTTTGAGCGCGTTCCAGGAACAGGTCCGGCGGACCTTCGTGTCCGTGGACGGGATCTCCTTGCCCGCCGTCTTCGCGCCCGGCACCAGCGAGGTGACCGTCTTCGCGGAGACGCTGCCGCACGGCGCGGGCGCGGCGGCGTACGCCTTCGCCGCGGCCGGGGAGGACGGCGTGCCGTCCGGCTCCGACCGGGTCTGCCGGGTGCTGTCGCCCTGGGAGGCCGCGTCCTCGGGGGAGGCGGGGGAGGACGACAGGGCCCAGCCCGCGCAGGCGAGCACGACCACCGGGGACAGCCGGGCCGCGAGGGCGAGCGGCAGAGGAAGAGAACGCACAGGCGCACTTCTTTTGTGGGGGAGGGCACGGAGACCAGTCCGCACCGCGGACGACGGGACGCCAGTGTCACACGACTGACAGTGGTGCGGAAGCGCGAACTCGCTGCGTACCTGAGTGGTGACAGCGGCCCCGTGTTGACGAGGCGAACGTCCCTAAATGTGCCGCGCGGGGTGCGGTGAAAAGTGCAGGGCGGCCTCGATCCGCTCCACCGCGAGGAACGCCCCGTACACCACGAGACGCACCAGATCCCCGTCCGTACGGTCCTCCCGCCGCCAGGCCGCGACGTCCTCGCCGGTGATCCGGTACGGCGCCAGCGCGGCCAGCAGCGCGAGGCGCGCGCCGGGCCGTTCGCGTCGGTGCGGGTAGCCCCGGAGGATGACGGGGGGATGCGCGCCGTCCCAGGCCACGACCCCCTCCCGGACGAGACGCCGCTCGTCCTCCCCGAGGAGTACGGCGCCCTCCAGCGCGGCCGTGCGCAGCGCGTCGTACGCGGGACCCACCGCCGTACCCGCGGCCCACGCGGGGCCCCTGCCGGGCGCCTCCAGGAGCGGCAGGGAGGCGCCGGGGACGGCCGTACGGCGGACCGTGCGCGACAGCGAGCGGCCCGTGAGGGAGCGCACCGGGCGCAGGCGCTGGGCGCCCGCCGGGAGGAGGTCCTCGGTGAGCAGCGCCGAGGCGAAACGGTTCACGAGGTGGAAGGCCAGCGCGGTGCCCAGGTAACCGGGCAGCTCCTCGCGCGCGAAGGGCAGCGGTTCGGGGTCCGCACCCGGCACGCGCGTGCGGGCCGCCCAGTCGAGCACACGCGCGTGGACCTTGCTCTCCGGGCGCTCGCCCCGCGCGAGGCGTTCGGCCAGGGCGTGCTCCCCCGTCGCGTGCAGCAGGACCGTGTGCGCGGACACGCAGAACGGACACCTGTTGGCGAGCGACACGCCGTACGCGGCGACCTCCTTGCCGGTGCGGTCGCCCGGACCTGCGATCAGCGACTCCCGCAGCAACGCCCAGGCGGGAAGCATGAGTCCGGGTGCGGACGACAGGACCGTGAATGTGGGCGGAGCGGCGATCCCGAAGTCGCGCGCCAACTGCGCGTACACCTCGGCGACGCGGCCCTCGGCCTGTTTCGGCGACGGGGGAGTGGTGTGGCGGAAAGGAGTGGACATGTACGCCAGCCTGGCGGCGGGGGCGCGCGAAAGCGTCGTCCCGGCGTAGCGGTTGCGGCGCACATCCCCGGCAGGGGGCGTGCGGCCCGGCTACTGCGACGGGAGTAGTGCGCGAGCCGTCCACAGGGCTGACGCCGATGTCGGTGGCGGGGTCTAGGGTGCGGACATGGACGGGCGAACGGACGTGCGGACGCGGCTCGCCGACGCGGCACTCGCGGCCGTGATCGGCGCGATCGTGGTGACCGCAGCCGCCCTCGACGCGGACACGCGGGCCGTCGACTACCCGCTGATCCTCGCCGGTTCGCTCGCCCTCGCCGTCCACCGGTGCGCCCCGCGCGCGGTGCTCGCCGTCGCGACCGTGACCGGTACGGCGTACGTCCTGCGCGCCGACCCCGGGCCCTGGGCCGCCCTGCCCGTCGTGGGCGCCGTGCACACCGCCGCGCGCGTGGGGCACCGCTGGCTCGCGCTCGGGGCGGGCGCTGTGTTCCTCGCCGGGTACGCGCTGCACCGGCCCGCCGCCGCCGTCCTGCTCGCCGGGTGGGTGCTGTGCGCGGCCGTCAGCGGGCTCGCCGACCGCAACTGGCGGGCGTACCTGCGCCAGACCGAGCAGCGCGCGCTGGACGCCGAACGCACCCGCGAGGAAGCCGCGTTGCGCCGGGCCGGGGAGGAACGGCTGCGCATCGCGCGCGAGTTGCACGACTCACTCACCCACAGCATCTCCGTCGTCAAGCTCCAGGCGGGCGTCGCCGCGCACCTCGCGCGCAAGCGCGGCGAAGAGGTCCCGCCCGTCCTCGTCGCCATCCAGGAGGCCAGCGGCGAGGCCATGCGCGAACTGCGCGCCACGCTCGCCGTCCTGCGCACCGACGAGCCCACCGGCACACCGGCTCTCCTCGTCGAACGCGCCCGCGCGGCGGGGCTCTGCGCGCGCCTCACGGTCACCGGCGAGGAACGCGCCCTCGCCGTCCCCGTCGAACGCGCCGCCTACCGCATCGTCCAGGAGGCCCTCACCAACGCCGCCCGCCACGCGGGCCGGGCCACCGTCCAGGTCCGCCTCGACTACGGCCGGCGCGCGCTGGTGATACGTGTGGACGACGACGGCCTGGCACACCCGTCCCGCCCCCTGCGACCGGGCACGGGCCTCACGGGGATGCGTGAACGGGTTACGGCCCTGTGCGGAACGCTGGATGCCGCGCCACGCGCGGAGGGCGGGTTCTCGGTGCGGGCGGAGTTGCCGTTGGGGGAGGCGGGTTGAGGGGTGGGGGTGGCGTTCCGGGCGGAGGCCGGCGATGGGGCAGGGCGGCGTCGACCCGGCGAGGGCGCGTCGTGGGGCTTGACCCGGGCGACGGGGCCGACCGAGGAGGGGGCCGGAGTGATCCAGGGCGGGGAACGGCACGTTGGCACGGCCGGAGGCGAGCGCGGGACGGCCCCGGTGACCCGTGTCGTCCTCGTCGACGACCAGGCCCTCATCCGCGCCGGGTTCCGGGCGTTGCTGGACGCCGAGGGCGGGGTCGAGGTCGTGGGGGAAGCGGCGGACGGGCAGCGGGCGGTGGAGGTGATCCGGGCCGCGCGGCCGGACGTCGCGCTGGTGGACGTACAGATGCCCGGGATGTCCGGCATCGAGGTGACCCGTACGGTCACCGCCGACCCCGCGCTCGCGGGCGTACGGGTCGTCATCCTCACGAACCACAGCGTCGACGAGTACGTCTTCGAGGCCCTGCGCGCGGGCGCGAGCGGCTTCCTCCTCAAGGACGGCGAACCCGCGGACTTCCTCCGGGCGATCGACGTCATCGCGCGCGGGGACGCCCTCCTGGCCCCCTCCGCGACGCGCACCCTCATCGGCGAGTTCCTCTCCCGTCCCCCCGACCGCACCACCACCCCCGGCCTCGACCACCTCACCCGCCGCGAACGCGAGGTCACCGCCCTCGCCGCCCACGGCCTCACGAACGACGAGATAGCCGCCCACATGGTTATCAGCCCCCTCACGGCGAAGACCCACGTCAGCCGGGCGATGACGAAGCTCGGCGCGCGGGACCGGGCCCAACTGGTCGTGTTCGCCTACGAGTCGGGGTTGGTGCGGGCGCGCCGGGAGGCTGGGTAGCCCGGCCCCGGCGACTGAGTACCCGTACTCAGGCACCCGCGCGCCGCCTTCGGGAAGCTGGAGGCAGGCAGAGGGACGGTCGGAGAAACCCCGTGGAGGCGTGTCATGGTCCGCTCGCAGTTCGTCGGCAAGGCCCGGCAGTGGTTCGTGAACCCGGCCGCGTTGGGGTATCTCGCGCTGGTGGCCGCCGTGTTGGGATGGATCGCGGTGGACGCGCTGTTCGTCACGCACGAGGACGCGAGCATGGCGGGGGTGTGGGCGTTCGTGGTCACTGGGCCGGTGTCGTGGATCTTCTTGATGCTGCCGGAGCCGCTGGTGTCGGCAGGGGTCGTGGTCGGGGCGGTCGTGCAGGCCGGGGCCATCGGGGCGCTCTACCGGGCCGCTACACGCGGGCGCGGGACGGGGGCGGCCCTCACCGGGCGGTAACGGCGGGTGTGCGCCCGCGCGTGCAGGGCAGTCTGATGGTCGTAGCAACGATCTACGGCCGCCGGACGTCCGTGCGGCGCGTGAACCCAGTGAGGTGCGAGAGATGCAGTTCACCACCCGGCCGACGCTCCAGGGCACCTTCGGCATGGTGTCGTCGACGCACTGGCTCGCCTCGCAGTCGGCGATGGCGGTCCTGGAGGACGGCGGCAACGCGTACGACGCGGCGGTGGCCGGCGCGTTCGTGCTGCACGTCGTCGAACCGCACCTCAACGGGCCCGCCGGAGAGGTGCCGATCCTGCTGGCGCCCGCGCGCGGGGAGGTGCGCGTCCTGTGCGGCCAGGGCGTCGCCCCCGAAGGCGCGACGATCGCGCACTACCGGGCGCTCGGCCTGGACCTCGTCCCCGGCACAGGGCCCCTCGCGGCGGCCGTACCGGGCGCGTTCGACGCCTGGCTGCTCCTCCTGCGCGACCACGGCACCAAGCGCCTCACGGACGTCCTGAAGTACGCCATCGGCTACGCGGAGCACGGACACGCGCCCGTGGAGAACGTCGGGACGACCGTGGAGACCGTACGGAGCCTCTTCGAGACCGAGTGGACGTCCTCCGCGCGGGTCTACCTCCCGGACGGCCGCCCGCCCCGCCCCGGCGCCCTCCTGCGCAACCCCGCCCTCGCCGCGACCTGGCGCCGCCTCCTGGACGAGGTGTCCGGTACGGCCGACAGAGCGGCGCAGATCGACGCCGCGCGGGACGTGTGGCGTACCGGGTTCATCGCCGAGGCGCTGGTACGGCAGTCCGCGCGCCCCACCCTCGACGCCACCGGCGAACGCCACACCGGCACCCTCACGGCCGCCGACCTCGCCGGCTGGTCCGCGACCTACGAGGCGCCCGCGACGTACGACTGGAACGGCTGGACCGTCTGCAAGCCGGGCCCCTGGAGCCAGGGCCCCGCCTTCCTCCAGCAGCTCGCGCTGCTCCCGCCGCAGCTGCCGCCCTACGGGAGCGCCGACTACGTCCATCTACTGATCGAGGGCTGCAAGCTCGCGATGGCCGACCGGGAGGCGTGGTACGGCGACGCGCGCGAGGTGCCGCTCGCCGAGCTGCTGTCGGAGCCGTACAACGCCGGACGGCGCGAGCTGATCGACGACAAGGCGTCGTACGAGCTGAGGCCCGGCGCGCCCGGAGGCCGCGAGCCCCGGATCGGCGCGCACGCGCGCGTGGACGTCGATTCCCTGGCGCTCGGCGTGGGAGAGCCCACCGTCGCCACCGACGGCACCACCCGGGGCGACACCTGCCACCTGGACATCGTCGACCGCTGGGGCAACATGGTCGCGGCCACGCCCAGCGGCGGCTGGCTCCAGTCCAACCCGGTCGTGCCGGAACTCGGCTTCCCGCTGGGCACGCGGTTGCAGATGACGCGCCTGGAGGAGGGGCTGGCGGACTCCCTGACGCCGGGACGGCGGCCCCGTACGACCCTGTCGCCGTCCCTCGCGCTGCGCGACGGCGTGCCCGTGCTGGCGTTCGGCACGCCCGGCGGTGACCAGCAGGACCAGTGGCAGGTGCACTTCTTCCTCGCCGTCGCCCTGCGCGCGCCCGCGCGGGGCGGACTCGACCTCCAAGGGGCGATCGACGCGCCGAACTGGCACAACGACTCCTTCCCCAGCTCGTTCTACCCGCGCGGGACGCGCCCCGGCAGTGTCACCGTGGAGGAGCGGACGCCCGCCGGGGTCGTCGAGGAGCTGCGGCGGCGCGGCCACGACGTGACCGTGGGCGGGCCCTGGTCCGAGGGGCGGCTGTGCGCGGTCGCGCGCGACCCGGAGACCGGCGTACTGTCCGCCGCCGCGAACCCGCGCGGGATGCAGGGGTACGCGGTCGGCCGCTGACCGGCGGGAACCGGCTTTTCATCCCGATTCCACCCGGAGGGCACCGGGCGGGCGGGGATTGTCAGTGGGGCGTGCTCTCATGGAGACATGATCGAAGACATGGAAACCATCGAGGAGTTTCTCGCCCGGCGCGCGGCTGACGTGGAGGAGGCGGTCCGCACGGCCGCCGCGACCGAGATCATGCCCCGCTTCCGGCGGCTCGGGGCGGGCGACGTGGACGAGAAGGCGGGCCCGCACGACCTGGTGACCGACGCGGACCGGCTCGCCGAGAAGTACCTCACCGACGTCCTCGGCAAGCTCCTGCCGGGCTCGGCCGTCGTCGGCGAGGAGGCGGTCCACGCGGACCCGTCGGTGTACGAGGCGATACAGGGCGACGCCCCCGTGTGGATCGTCGACCCGGTCGACGGCACCCGCCCGTTCGTGCGCGGCGAGGACGGCTTCTGCACGCTGGTCGCGCTCGTCCGGCGCGGTGTCCTCCTCGCGTCCTGGACGTACGCGCCCGCCCGCGACCAGCTCGCGACGGCCGTGCGCGGTGGCGGCGCGTACCTGGACGGCGAGCGTCTGCACGCGGGCCGTCCGGTCCCCGGCGCCGATCTCCGCGTCGCCTGCTCCCACCCCGACTACACCGACGACGACCAGAAGGCCGTCCTGCGCAACCTCTGGACCGACGGCATCGCCCCGCGCGCGTGCGGTGCCGCCGGCCTGGAGTACCTCGCGGTCGCGCGCGGTGAGTCCGACGCGACCGCCTTCTCCTGGGAGGCCGCCTGGGACCACGCGGCGGGCCTGCTGCTGGTCGAGGAGGCGGGGGGCACGCACCTGACGCTCGCCGGAGAGCCGTTCCGGATCACCGGGGGCAACGCGCTGCCGTTCACGACGGCGCGGGACGCCGAGACCGCGCGGAAGGTCATCGGGACGCTCGCCGGCGGGGAGTGAGCCGACGCCCCGGACCCGTTGTCGGACCCCCGGCATATCCTGGCCCCAGGTGGCCGGACGGCTGACGAAGGGGTCCGAAGTGGCGGCGGTGTTCGATGCGGTGGTGGTGGGGGCGGGGCCGAACGGACTGACCGCCGCCGTGGAGTTGGCGCGCCGGGGGTTCTCCGTGGCGCTGTTCGAGGCGAAGGAGACCGTCGGCGGGGGAGCGCGGACCGAGGAGCTGACGCTGCCGGGGTTCCTGCACGACCCGTGCTCGGCGGCGCACCCCCTCGGGATCAGCTCACCGGCCTTCCGGGCGCTGCCCCTTGAGCGGTACGGCCTGGAGTGGCTGCACTCGGAGCTGCCGATGGCGCACCCCTTCCCGGACGGTACGGCGGCCGTACTGGCGCGTTCCGTCGCCGAGACGGCCGCGTCCTTCGGCCCGCGCGACGCGGGCGCGTACCGCCGCCTGGTCGAGCCGTTCCTGCCGCACTGGGACACCCTCGTACGGGACTTCATGTCGCTGCCCCTGACCGCGCTGCCCCGCGACCCGGTCACCCTGGCCCGCTTCGGCCTCGCGGGCCTGCCCCCGTCGACGTGGCTGACCCGCCGCTTCCGGGACGAGCCCGCGAAGACGGTGTTCGCGGGCCTCGTCGCCCACGTCATGGCGCCCCTCACCGGCTTCGCGACCGGCGCGATCGGCCTCATCTTCGCGCTCGCCGCGCACGCGCGCGGCTGGCCGGTGGCCCGGGGCGGCTCCCAGGCGATCTCCGACGCGCTGGCCGGCTACCTCAAGGACCTCGGCGGCGAGATCCACACGGACTACGAGGTCAAGCGCCTCGACGACCTCCCGCCCGCGCGCGCGTACGTGTTCGACACCTCGCCGACCGCCCTCGCGCGCATCGCGGGCCTCGGCGGCTACTACGACAACTACCGGTACGGCGCGGGCGTGTTCAAGGTCGACTACGCGCTCGACGGCCCGGTCCCGTGGACCGCCGAGGCACCCCGCTCCGCGACGACCGTGCAGATCGGCGCGGACAGCGCGGAGATCGGCGCCGCGCTGAAGGCCGCGTCCCGGGAGAACCGCGCCCCCGACCGCCCGTTCATGATCACCGTCCAGCCGAGCATCGTCGACCCCACGCGCGCGCCCGAGGGCAAGCAGGTCTTCTGGGCGTACGGCCACGTCCCGAGCGGCTGGACCGGCGACCTCACGGAGCCGATCGAGCGTCAACTGGAGCGCTTCGCACCGGGGTTCAGGGACCGGGTCCTCGCGCGCGCCACCTTCGGCCCGCCCCAGCTCGCCGTCCGCAACGCCAACTACGTGGGCGGCGACATCGGCACCGGCGCGTTCGCCGGGCTCCAGGTGATGCTCCGTCCCAAGCTGTCGCTGTCGCCGTACACCACCCGGCACCCGGCGATCTTCATCTGCTCCTCGGCGACCCCGCCAGGGCCCGGGGTGCACGGCATGTCGGGACACAACGCCGCGAAGGCCGTATGGCGAAGGCTGCGCGCGCAAAGGTGAGTTCAGGTGTCCATACCCTCAACTCCCCGGACTTCGCAAAGGCTTTCCCGTGTTGCCTTCACCACTGCTCCATACCCACCTGGATACTTTTGAAAGTGAAAATATTGTGAGTAAGGTGCGTGCATGGATGATCGGAAAGTGGCATTCCGCTCCAAATCCGCCTCCGGCCAGCGCACTTCCGACTACGTACGGCTCGTCAGAGCGCCCGCCGCTCTGAGCGTGCCGGGCGATGTACTCGCCGGCGCGGCGGCGGCCCGTACCCCCTGGCACCCGCGCGTCCTGGGTGCCACCGCCTCCTCCGTCTGCATGTACTGGGCGGGCATGGCGCTCAACGACTACGCGGACGCCACGGTCGACGCCGTCGAGCGCCCCGACCGGCCCATCCCCTCGGGACGCGTGCCCCGCCGCACCGCCCTCGCCGTCGCGACCGGCCTGACCGCCGCGAGCCTCGGCCTCGCCGCGGCGACCGGAGGCCGCCGGGGCCTCCTGGGCGCGCTCCCCCTGACAGCCCTGGTCTGGTCCTACGACCTGGGCCTCAAGTCCACCCCGGCGGGCCCCGCCGTGATGGCCGGCGCCCGCGCCGCCGACGTCCTCACCGGCGCCCTCGCGGTCGCCCCGCCCGGCACCGGCGCGACAGCCCTGCGCCGGGGCACACTCCCCGCCGCCCTCATCGCCGCCCACACGTACACACTCACCGCGCTGAGCCGCCACGAGATCGCGGGCGCCCCGGCCGGCGTCCCGGCCCGGACGTTCGCGGCGTCCACGGCGGCGGCGGTGGCGACGGCGGCGGGGCCGGTGGCGCGGGGGCTGGGCGGGTTCGCCACGGCGGACGCCCCGGCCGGCGGTACCGGGCTGCGGGCGAGCGCGGTCGGGGCGGGCGCCCCGGCTTCCGGTACGGCGGTCGCCGCCCGCGCCGGTGGGCTCCTCGGCAAACGCCCCCAGGACCCCCGTACCGCCGCCACCGCCCTCATCGCCGGTGCCGCCGCGCTCTCCTACCTCGGCTCCTACGGGCTCGCGCAGGTCAAGGCCGTCCGGGCGCCCTCAGGGGAGAACGTGCGCGGTGCGGTCGGGGCCGGGATCACCGCGCTCGTGCCGTTGCAGGCCGCGCTCACCGCGCGCGCCGGTGCCCCGGTCGCGGCGGCGCTGCTCGGCGCCGTACACCCCTTGGCCCGCCGACTGGCCCGGCGCGTCTCCCCCACCTAACTCCCGTGTGAGGAACCAGGCATGGCCTCCCCCCTCAGATTCGGCTACGGCACCAACGGATTCACCCACCACCGGCTCGACCACGTCCTCGGCGTCCTCGCCGACCTCGGCTACGACGGCGTGGCACTCACCCTCGACCACGTCCACCTCGACCCGTACGCCGACGACCTGCCCCGCCAAGTAGCCGACGTACGAAGGAAACTGGACCGGTACGGGCTGAGCGTGACCGTCGAGACGGGCGCGCCCTACCTCCTCGACCCCTACGGCAAGCACCAGCCCACGCTCATGGGCGACGGCGTCGACCAGCGCGTCGAGGTGCTGCGCCGGGCCGTGCGGATCGCGGACGAACTCGGCTCGCCCACCGTCCACTTGTGCAGCGGCCCCGCCCCGGACGGCATCCCCGAGGCCGACGCCTTCAAGCGGCTCGCCGACGGGGTTGGACGGGTGCTGGAGACCGCCGAGTTCTACGGCGTCTCGCTCGCCTTCGAACCCGAGCCGTACATGTTCGTCGACACCGTCGAACGCTGTCTGCGCGTCGCCGAACTCACCGGCGGACACGACCTGTTCGGCATCACCCTCGACATCGGACACGCACACTGCGTCGAGGACGCCCCCCTGCTGGACTGCGTACGGCTGGCAGCTCCCCGGCTGCTGAACGTACAGATCGAGGACATGCGGCGCGGCGTCCACCAGCACCTCGAACTCGGCACCGGCGAGATCGACTTCCCGCCCGTGCTGGCCGCGCTGCGCGACCTCGGGCACACCGGCCTCGTGTCCGTCGAGATCCAGGGCGGCGCGCTCGACGCCCCCGAACTCGCCCGCCGCTCGCTGGAGTTCCTGCGCGCGGCCCAGTAACCGCTCACCCCTGTTTCCCCGTTCTCCGCCACCCCATCAGGAGACCCCGCAGGCATGGCTACCGCCCACCCCATCCCGCAGGCGCCGCCGGACCCCCGGCCCGCCCTCGCCGGTGCACCGCTCCCGGACCGGGCGCGGACCTGGCTGGACACCGCGACCGCCCGCGTCAGCGCCGATCCCGCCGCGATCCGCGCCCTCTTCCCGGCCGTCCGCCGCCAGTGCGGCCAGGCCCGGCTCACCGACCACTGGCACACCGACGACGCGGTCCGCGCGGCCCTCCTCACGGCCCTGCCCCTGCGCGGCGAGGCCCTCGCGAACGCGGTCGCCGACCTCTACCGCCACGGCGACCCGGCCGAACAGCGCGCCGTGCTCAGGGCGTTGCCGCTGCTGGAGGAGGTCAACGCGGAGGGAGGTGAGGGGCGGGAGGACGCGGGCGAGGCGCCGACCGGGAACAGGGACGGCTTCGACGGGACGTCTCCGATCAACGGTGCATCTCCGACCGACGGCCCCGACCGCCCCGGCATTCCCGACGGCGTCAACTCGCCCCACGCCGCCGCCGGTTCGGGCGACCCGGCCCCGCCCGGCGGTGCCGGAGCCCCCACCCGGCACCCCCTCCCCGGCGTACCCGGCGTCCGCCGTACCCTCTTCGCCGCCGCCCCCGACGACCGGCTCGGTGAACTCGCGCTCTCCCTCGTCCGCGAGGCCCTCCGGGGCAACGACAACAGCGTGATCGAGGCGGCGCTCGGGGCGTACGCGGCGGCGCGGCTGCCGGACGCGGAGTACCGGCAGGCCGTGCTGAAGTGCGTCTTCTACGACATCCCGCTCGACCGCCTGTACGGTCTGGACGCCCGCGCGGACCGTGAACTCGCCCGTATGCTCGCCGACTTCGCGCACGAGCGCATCGCGGCGGGCCGCACGGTCCCGGCCGACGTCTGGCCGCTGGTCCGCGCGCACACGGCCCTGGCGAAGTCCCTCGCGGCCCGCGCCCGCGACCTCGCCGAGACCCGCCCGGAGGCGGCGGCCCGCGCGCTGGCCGCACTGGCGGAGACGGACGGGGACGCGGCGACGGTTGTGGAAACGGTTGCTGCAACATCTGCCACCCGAACTCCCGCCCCACCCCCCGGTCCGGCCGCCACCGGCACCTTCCCCAGGAGGCCCTGACCATGCGTATCTTCGACCCGCACATCCACATGACGTCCCGCACGACGGACGACTACGAGGCCATGTACGCCGCAGGCGTCCGCGCCCTCGTGGAGCCCGCGTTCTGGCTCGGCCAGCCCCGCACCTCCCCGCAGAGCTTCTACGACTACTTCGACGCCCTCCTCGGCTGGGAGCCGTACCGCGCCGCCCAGTTCGGCATCCAGCACTTCTGCACGATCGCCCTGAACCCGAAGGAGGCCAACGACCCGCGCTGCCTCCCGGTGCTGGACGAACTCGACCGCTACCTCGCGAAGGACAGGGTCGTCGCGGTCGGCGAGATCGGCTACGACTCGATGACCCCGCAGGAGGACGAGGTGCTCGCCCGCCAGCTCCAACTCGCCCTGGACCACGGCCTCCCGGCGCTCGTGCACACCCCGCACCGGGACAAGGCGGCCGGCACCCGCCGTACGCTCGACGTGGTCAAGGAGTCCGGCATCGACCCCGGACTCGTCGTCCTGGACCACCTGAACGAGCTCACCGTCGGCATGGTCCTGGAGAGCGGCTGCTGGGCCGGCTTCTCGATCTACCCGAAGACGAAGATGAGCGAGGGCCGCATGGTCGAGATCCTCAAGGGCCACGGCAACGATCGCGTCCTGGTCAACTCGGCGGCGGACTGGGGCAGTTCGGACCCGCTGAAGACCCGCAAGACCGCCGACGCGATGTTGGCCGCAGGGTTCGACGACGACACCGTGGACAAGGTGATGTGGCGCAACCCCGTCGCCTTCTACGGCCAGAGCGGTCGGCTGGAACTCGACGAGGTGAAGCCGGACGACACGACCCTGTTCGCGGGCAACTCCATCAAACGCGGGGGTGAGTGAACTCCCGTGCGCCTTCAGCATGCTGACGGTACGACAGTTCATGTGGGCTACTGCAGCAACGTCCACCAGGCGGAGGACCTGGACGGCGTGGTCGCCCAGCTCGCCACGTACGCCGAACCGGTACGCGAACGCCTGGGCGTGGACCGCCTAGGTATAGGCCTGTGGCTGGCGCGGGACGTGGTCGCCGAACTCACCCGCGACGAAGTCCAGTTGAAGCGGCTGAAGAGCGAACTCGCCGGCCGGGGGCTGGAGACGGTCACCCTCAACGCCTTCCCCTACGCCGGTTTCCACAACGAGGTCGTCAAGAAGGACGTCTACCTCCCCGACTGGGCCGACGAGGCGCGCCTCACCCATACCCTGGACTGCGCACGGGTGTTGGCGGCCCTGCTGCCGGACGACGCGAGGCGGGGCAGCGTCTCGACGGTCCCCCTCGCCTGGCGCGAGCCCTGGCCCGCCGACCGCGCCGACACCGCCCGCCGCGCCCTGGACCGGCTGGCCGAGGGGCTCGCCGGCATCGAGGCGGACACGGGCCGCGCGATCCGCGTCGGCTTCGAACCCGAGCCGGGCTGTGTCGTCGAGACGACCGCGCAGGCCGCCGAACGCCTCGGCGGGCTCGACCCCGAGCGCCTCGGGATCTGCCTGGACGCCTGCCACCTCGTCGTGCAGTTCGAGGACCCCGCCGAGGCCGTCGCCCGTCTCGCCGCCGCCGGGCTGCCGGTCGTCAAACTCCAGGCGTCCAGCGCGATCGAGGCCGCCGACCCCGCCGCCCCGGCGGCCCACGCCGCCCTGCGCCGGCTCGCGGAACCCCGGTTCCTGCACCAGACCCGTACCGTCCGCGCGGGCGAGATCCTCGCCGCCGACGACCTGCCCGAGGCCCTCGACGGCGCCCTCCCGACGGACACCGGCGCCTGGCGCGTGCACTTCCACGCACCCCTGCACGCCGACCCCGAGCCGCCGTTGCGCACCACGTCCAGTCAACTGGCCGCCGTGTTCGCCGAGTTGTTCGCGGGACCGGCCGCGCTGTGCGACCACGTCGAGGTCGAGACGTACACCTGGTCCGTCCTGCCCACCCCGCCCACCGACCTCCCCGGCGGGATCGCCGCCGAACTCGCCTGGGCCCACGAGCAGTTGACCGGCCTCGGCCTCAAGGAGACCGTCGTCAAGGGGCGCGGCCTCGAAGGACCCGCTCTCAAGGAACGTGGCCCCGAAAGGCCCGCCCCCAAGGAGCCCGCCCTCAGCAGCCCAGGCCCCAAGGACCCCGACCACCCGCAGGAGCGCCCATGAAGAAGCGCCTCGTCGTCCTCGACATCGTCGGCCTCACCCCCAACCTGCTGCGCCACATGCCCTCGGTCGCCGCCCTCGGCGAGCGCGGTTCCAGGGCCCGCCTCGACACCGTGCTGCCCGCCGTCACCTGCACGGTCCAGTCGACGTTCCTGACGGGCGAACTCCCCTCCGTGCACGGGGCGGTGGCGAACGGCTGGTACTTCCGGGACGTCGGCGACGTCCTGCTGTGGCGCCAGCACAACGCCCTCGTCGCGGGCGAGAAGATCTGGGAGGCGGCCCGCAGGGAGAACCCGGACTACACGGTCGCCAACGTCTGCTGGTGGTACGCGATGGGCGCGGACGTCGACTGGACGGTCACCCCGCGTCCGATCTACTACTCCGACGGCCGCAAGGAGCCCGACTTCTACACCCGGCCGCCCGAACTCCACGACGAACTCACCGAACGCCTCGGCCCCTTCCCCCTGTTCACCTACTGGGGCCCCAACGCGGGCCTGCCCTCCACCCAGTGGATCCTGGCCGCCACCCGGCAGATCTTCGACGACAAACAGCCCGACCTCACCCTCGTCTACATCCCTCACCTCGACTACGAACCCCAGCGCACCGGCCCCGACTCCCCTCAGACGGCCGCCGCCGCCCGCCAACTCGACGCCGCGCTGGGCCCGTTGATCGCCCACTTCGAGAAGGAGGGCGCGACGGTCGTCGCCCTCAGCGAGTACGGCATAGCCCCCGCCTCCCGCCCCGTCGACGTCAACCGCGCCCTGCGCGCCGCCGGACTCCTCGACGTCCACACCCAGGACGGCATGGAGTACCTCGACCCCTGGACCTCCCGCGCCTTCGCCGTCTCCGACCACCAGCTCGCCCACGTCTACGTCCGCGACCCCGCCGACACCGACCGCGTCGCCGCGATCCTCGCCGAACTCGACGGCGTGGACGAGGTGTTGGACGCGGCAGGCAAGAAGGAGCACGGCCTCGACCACGAGCGCTCCGGCGAACTCGTCGCCGTCGCCGAGCCGGACGCCTGGTTCACGTACTACTACTGGCTCGACGACGACCGGGCCCCCGACTTCGCCCGCCAGGTCGAGATCCATCGCAAACCCGGCTACGACCCCGCCGAGTTGCTGTACGACGAGACCGTCCCGGCCCTCAAGGCGCGGGTCATCGGCTCGGTGATCCGCAAGAAACTCGGCTTCCGCTACCGCATCCGTACGGTTCCCCTCGACCCCTCCGGCGTCCGGGGCAGCCACGGCCGCCTCACCGACAACCCCGACCACGGTCCCGTACTCCTGTGCTCCGGACCGGAGTTGACGCGCGAGGCGTACGCGGCGACCGAGATCAAGGACCTGCTGCTCGCCCTGTCGGGAAAGAGCGGGGCGCGTAAAGACGGGTGAGAACGGCGCCGGGTTGGTAGAAAAGCCCCCATGACCACGCTCACCTTCGTCCGGGGCGACATCACCGACCAGTCCGTCGACGCCATCGTCAACGCCGCGAACTCCTCGCTGCTCGGCGGCGGTGGCGTCGACGGCGCCATCCACCGCCGGGGCGGCCCGGCGATCCTGGCGGACTGCCGAAAGCTCCGCGCATCTCACTATGGCAAGGGCCTCGCGACAGGCCAGGCTGTCGCCACAACTGCCGGGAATCTGAACGCCCGTTGGGTGATCCACACCGTCGGCCCGGTCCACAGCGCCACCGAGGACCGCTCCGCCCTCCTCGCCTCCTGCTACCGCGAATCCCTCGGTGTCGCCGATCAACTCGGCGCCCGCACCGTCGCGTTCCCCGCGATCTCCGCCGGGATCTACGGCTGGCCGATGGACGACGCCGCGCGCATCGCGGTGCGGACCGCGCGGGACACCCCCACGCGGGTCGAGGAGGTGCGGTTCGTGCTGTTCGACCAGGACGCGTACGACGAGTTCACGGCGTACGCGGCGATCTGATCGTCGTATCCAGACCTCCCCGGTTCATCCTGTCGGGTGACTTGTGAGGCCGAATCGTTTCTTCTGGATTGCGCAGAAACGTTCTACTGCTAGCTTCGGCGCGTCCTGCTCAAGATCCGCGAGGAAGAGTGCCGGTGCGATCACCCATCTGGACCGAGGAGTTGGGCGTCGAGGAACGGGCGGGGGACGCCGGCGCCCTCACCGCCAGGACCGCCGAGGACATCGCCGTCCGCATCGGTCGCTTCACCCACCCGGCCACCCGTCTGCTGCTGAGCGCCGACGGCCTCACCACGACCCTGCTGCGGGCCTGGACGGGGGCCGAGGTGACGGTGCTGCGGGCTACGCAGTGCTGGGTTCCGTCCACTGAAACCCCTTGGCGTGCGGGGGAGTTGCTCGGCGCCGAGGGCGGCGAGAGGGTCGTACGGCACTCCGTGCTCGGCGGGGCCGACGGGAGCGATCTCTCGCGGAACGTGGTGGTGGCCCGGCCCGAGCTGTGCCCGTCCGCCGAACGCTGCCTCGCCGACACCTCGGCGCCGCTCGGGCCCATGCTGCAAGCGGCGGGAACCGGTTACCGGCGTTCTCTGCTGGACGCGGGGCTGCGGTCCTGGGGGCCGTGCGGGGAGCCTGCCGCGTACAAGGCGTACCTCCTGTGGCATGGGGACCTGCCGTTCGCCGTGATCTCCGAGTCGTTCAATCCGGCGGTCGTCCCGGCGGCCCTGCGATGAGCGCGGGCCGCGTCGCGGTCGTCGGTGCGGGGCCCGCCGGGCTGGTGCTCGCCGCGCTGCTGCACCGGGCCGGGATCGACGTCGAGGTCTGGGAGCGCGGGAGCCGGCGGCACGTCGAACAGCGGGCCCGGGCCGGGCTGTTGGAGCATTGGGTCGTCGACCTCCTCGCCGCGCACGGTCTCGCCGACCGGCTGCTCAAGGAGGGGGAGCGGCACGGGTGGTGCGACTTCCTGTGCCTCGGTGAACGGACCCGCGTCGACTACGGGGAGCTGTCCGGGGGGTATCGACACTGGGTGTATCCCCAGCAGTCGCTGGTCCGCGACCTCGTCGCGACGCTGGAGGAGATGGGCTGCCCGATCCATTTCGACGCGCCCGTGCGGGAGTTGGACGGCACGGCGCTGCGGCTCGAACGAGGCACCGTACGCACCGAGTTCGTGATCGGCTGCGACGGCGCGCACGGCGTCGTCGCCGGGAGTCTCCCCGACTCCCTTGCCCTGCAACGCCGTTACCCCTACGACTGGCTCACCGTCCTCGCCGACATGACCCACCCCGTCGAGGGCGTGCTCTACGCCGTCCACGAGGCCGGGTTCGCGGGGAGGATGCCGCGCGCCGGGAACGTCGCCCGGCTCTATCTCCAGGTCCCCGCCGACGACGACCCCGCCGACTGGCCCGAGGGCCGGGTACGGGAACAGCTCGCGCTCCGGCTCGCCCCCGGCTCCGGCGACCCCGCCCCCGTACGGCTGCGCGAGACCGGCATGCTCCGGATGCGCGGCCGGGTCCGGCGCCGGCTGCGCTCGGGCCCCGTCCTCCTCGCGGGCGACGCCGCGCACCTCCTGACACCGTCCGGCGCCAAGGGGCTCAACCTCGCGGTCGCCGACGCGGCCGACCTCGCGGACGGGCTGATCCGCCGTATCCACCACGGCGACGACACCGCCCTCGCCGGCTACGAGGCCCGTCGGCTGGCCGCGGCCTGGTGGGCCCAGGACTTCTCCGACCGCCTCCTCGACCTGCTGCACCTCCCGACGGGCTCCCCGGCCGACCGACGTTTCGCACTGGAGCTGCGCCGCGAACGCATCCGCGCGCTGACCAGGCCGGGGCCGTATGCGACGGCGTTCGGCCGAGACTATGCGGGGGCGGCGAGTGTTTCGGAGCGGTGAGCGGTTGCTGGGGGAGGGGGCGGTGGGGGCGCGGGTGGACTGGTCAAGGCGGGGGACGGGTGGTTCGGTGCGGGTGACGGGGTGACGGGGTGACGGGGTGACGGGGTGACGGGGTGACGGGGTGACGGGGTGACGGGGTGACGGGGTGACGGGGTGACGGGTGGTTCCGTGCGGGTGGCGAGGTGGCGAGGTGGCGAGGTGGCGAGGTGGCGAGGTGGCGAGGTGGCGAGGTGGCGAGGTGGCGAGGTGGCGAGGTGGCGGAGTGGCGGAGTGGTCGGTGGCGCGCCCGCCTCGGCGTACCTGCCCGGCAGCGTCTCGACGGTCCCCCTCGCCTGGCGCGAGCCCTGGCCCGCCGACCGCGCCGACACCGCCAGCCTCGGCGTACCTGCCCAGGCGGCGGATCGGTCGGCGGCACGCCCGCCCTGGCATCGGGGTGCCCATCTCGGTGCATCTGCCCAGGCGGCGGCGCCCCCGCCCTGGTGCCGGCGGACCTGTCCTGAGCCGGCACACTCGCCCCGGCCTCGGCACACTCGCCGGCACGGCTCTGGCGTACCCGCACCTGCTTCGGCGCACCTGCTTCGGCGCACCTGCTTCGGCGCACCTGCTTCGGCGCACCTGCTTCGGCGCACCTGCTTCGGCGCACCTGCCGCAGAGCCGGAGCCGCCGCCTCCGCACTGCCCCGCGCACCCGTCTCACCCACCCCGCCCCCACCACACCCGCGCCGCCCCTCCGCCGTACCTGACGGACTCCCGCACTGTGTCCGGAGTCACATTCGTGCCCTTTGTGGTGGTCGTCCCGCGCCCCCTCGCCCGGCCCGGTGCCGCCGCAGGAGCCGTCTGCCGCTGCGGTGATGGCTGTTTTCGGGCGGGGGCCTGGGCGTACGGCCGTCGGGGCGGGGGGCTCCGGGGCGCTCCGGACACCCCCGGGCGGCCCGCGGAAAGCGGTGATACTCGGTTTCGGTGGCGCGCTCACATTCCGTCCGGCGCCCCTGTGCGGCGGGGTTAACCCCCGGTGACCGGCGCGGGAGACACCGGCGTAATCAGCACTTCGTACCGTCACTGAGGCTCTCACCAGGCCGATCGTCAGACAGAAGGGGGCGCCCGTGGCAGCCGTGCCGGACCCGCGGACCGACAGCGCGACGAAGGTGCGCACGGTCTGCTCGTACTGCGGTGTCGGCTGCGGCATGGTCCTCGACATCGGGATGGGACCCGACGGACGCCGTACGGTCCTGAAGGCGACCGGCGACAAGGAGCACCCCGCGAACCACGGCCGGCTCTGTACGAAAGGTGCGACGACGGCCGACATGCTCTCCGCGCCGGGCCGCCTCACGACCGCCCTCGTCCGCTCGGACCGGGGCGAGGAACCGCGCCCCACGCCTGTTGTGGAAGCGGTTACTGAAACGGCGCGCAGACTGCGGACGATCCTCGACGAGCACGGCCCCGACTCCATCGCCCTGTACGTCTCCGGACAGCTGAGCCTGGAGGCCCAGTACCTCGCGAACAAGCTGGTCAAGGGCTACCTGCGGTCCAACCAGATCGAGTCGAACTCCCGCCTGTGCATGGCGAGCGCGGGCACCGGCTACAAGCTGTCGCTCGGCGCCGACGGCCCGCCCGGCTCGTACGACGACTTCGACAAGGCGGACGTCTTCCTGGTCATCGGCTCCAACATGGCCGACTGCCACCCCATCCTGTTCCTGCGGATGATGGACCGGATCAAGTCGTCCGGCGCGAAACTGATCGTCGTCGACCCGCGCCGCACGGCCACCGCCGAGAAGGCAGACCTGTTCCTCCAGGTCGCCCCGGGCACGGACCTCGCGCTCCTCAACGGCCTGCTGCACCTTCTGGTAGAAGGCGGTTGCACAAACCCCGACTTCATCGCCGCCAACACCGAGGGCTGGGAGGCGATGCCGGAGTTCCTCGCCGACTACCCGCCGCAGACGGTTGCCGAGATCACCGGCATCCCCGAGGCCGACCTCCGCGAGGCCGCGCGGCTGATCGGCGAGGCGGGGGAGTGGACGAGCTGCTGGACGATGGGCCTCAACCAGTCCACGCACGGCACCTGGAACACCAACGCGCTCGTCAACCTGCACCTCGCGACCGGCGCCATCTGCCGCCCCGGCAGCGGCCCGTTCTCCCTCACCGGCCAGCCCAACGCGATGGGCGGACGCGAAATGGGCTACATGGGACCGGGGTTGCCCGGCCAGCGGTCCGTACTCGCCGACGCCGACCGGGAGTTCACCGAGCGCCTGTGGGGCCTGGAACCCGGCACGATCCGCGCCGACGGCGTCGGCAGGGGAACCGTCGAGATGTTCCGCAAGATGGCCGACGGCGAGATCAAGGCGTGCTGGATCATCTGCACCAACCCCGTCGCCTCCGTCGGCAACCGCAGGACCGTCATCGAGGGCCTGGAGGCGGCCGAACTCGTCGTCGTCCAGGACGTGTTCGCGGAGACCGAGACCGCCGCGTACGCCGACGTGATCCTGCCCGGCGCGCTGTGGACCGAGACCGAGGGCGTCCTCATCAACAGCGAGCGCACCCTCACGCTGGCCCGCCCCGCCGTGGACGCGCCCGGCGAGGCCGTCGCCGACTGGCGGCTCATCGCCGACATCGCCTGCGCGATGGGGTACGAGAGCGGGTTCGGCTACGCGAGCGCGGAGGAGATCTTCGAGGAGATCAAGGGCGCGTACAACCCGGCCACCGGCTACGACCTGCGCGGGGTGACGTACGAGCGGCTGCGCGAGACGCCGGTCCAGTGGCCGGCCGCCCCCGCCGGACCCGACCGCAACCCGGTCCGGTACGTCCGTCCCGACGGCTCCCTGTCCTTCGCGACTCCCTCCGGGCGCGCGGTCTTTCACGCCCGCCCGCACATGGCGCCCGCCGAGATGCCTGACGACGACTACCCGTTCGTCCTCAACACCGGGCGTTTGCAGCACCAGTGGCACACGCTCACCAAGACGGGGCGCGTCGCGAAGCTCAACAAGCTGAACCCCGGGCCGTTCGTGGAGATCCACCCCGAGGACGCGGAGCAACTCGGGCTGGCCGAGGGGGACTCGGTGGAGGTCGCGTCCCGGCGCGGGCGCGCGGTGCTCCCCGCTGTCGTCACCGACCGCGTGCGGAAGGGGAGTTGCTTCGCGCCGTTCCACTGGAACGACCTCTTCGGGGAGTACCTGAGCGTCAACGCGGTCAGCAGCGACGCCGTGGACCCGCTGTCGTTCCAGCCCGAACTCAAGGTGTGCGCGGTGTCGTTGACGAAGACGGCCACGGCGGTGAGCGTGCGGACGCCGGTCGGGACGTCGGCCTCGGACCGCGCACCGGCACTCGCGCTTACGCCGGGGGAGCCACAGCCCCCAGCCCTCACCCCGTCCGCCGTCCTCACCTCCCCCACCGCCCCGCCCACCGCCTCCGCCTCCCTCTTCGGCCTGGAGCCCACTCCGCCCCCCGTCCTCAGCGAGCGCGAACGGCAGTACCTGCTCGGCTTCCTGGCCGCGATCCCGGCGGGCGGCCCCGGCGTCCCGGTCCTCCCGCCGGACGCGCCCTTCAGCCCTGAGCACGCCCTGTGGGTCAACGGCACGCTCGCGGGCCTGTATTCACGCACGTCGGCCCCGACTCCTGTACCCGTACGGCAGGTTGTCATCCTGTGGGCCTCGCAGACCGGCAACGCCGAGGAGTTCGCCGCCGCCACCGCCGCCCGCCTCACCCAGGGCGGACACGCCGCCTCCCTCGTCGAGATGGACCAGGCCGACCCGGCCACGCTGCCCTCCGACGCCGATCTCCTCCTGATCACCAGCACGTTCGGCGACGGCGACGCCCCCGACAACGGCACCGGCTTCTGGGCAGGACTCACCGCCCCCGACGCCGGACGGCTGGAGGGACGCCGGTACGCGGTCCTCGCCTTCGGCGACTCGTCGTACGACGACTTCTGCGGCCACGGACGCCGACTCGACGACCGTATGGACGAGTTGGGCGCCGTGCGCCTGGCTCCGCGCATCGACTGCGAACCGGACTACGAGACGCAGGCGTCGGAGTGGCTGGACCAGGTGCTGGGGGCGCTCACCGGAGCCCCCGCGACTCCCGAGCCGCCCAAGGCCGTTGCCCGCCCCCGCCCGAGCCGTCCCGCCTCCGCGACCGGCCGCCTCGTCGGCAACGTCCTGCTGAGCGGGGCCGGTTCGGGCAAGGAGGTCCGCCGCTTCACGTTCGACACGCGCGACAGCGAGGTCCCGCTCGTGTACGAGGCCGGCGACGCGCTCGGCGTCCGGCCCCTCAACTCCCCGGCCCTGGTGAAGGAGTGGCTGACCGTCATCGGCGCTGACCCGGACACCCCGGTCGGCGTCGAGGGCGACCAGGTCCCGTTCGACGAGGCCCTGTCCCGGTACCTCGACATCACCCGCATCACGCCCTCCCTGCTCCGCTTCGCCGCCGAACGCACCCGCGACCCACGGGAGTTGCGCAAGCTGCTGCGCCCCGACAACAAGGACGAGCTCGCGAAGTGGTCCTGGGGGCGCCAAGCCGTCGACGTGGCCGCCGAGTTCGGGATCGAGGCGGACGCGCAGGAGTGGGCCGACGTCATGGGGCGGCTCCGCCCCCGCCTGTACTCCATATCGTCCAGCCCCCTCACCGACCCCCACCTCGTCTCCCTCACCGTCTCCGTCGTCCGCTACGAGAACCGCGAGGGCCGGACCCGGCAGGGCGTCTGCTCCCCGTTCCTCGCCGACGCCGAACCCGGCACCGAGGTCCCGCTCCACGTCCAGCGCTCCCCGCACTTCCGGCCGCCCGCCGAGTCCGGTGTCCCCGCGATCATGATCGGCCCCGGCACCGGCGTCGCCCCTTTCCTCGGCTTCCTCCACGAACGCCGCGCACGCGGCCACCGCGCCCCCAACTGGCTCTTCTTCGGCGAACAGCGCCGCTCCACCGACTTCTACTACGAGGACGAACTCTCCACCCTCCTCTCGGACGGCACCCTCACCCGCCTCGACACCGCCTTCTCCCGCGACCAGCGCGCCAAGGTCTACGTCCAGGACCGGATGCGCGAACACGGTTCCCAACTCTGGTCCTGGCTCCGCGAAGGCGCCCGCTTCTACGTCTGCGGCGACGCCTCCCGCATGGCCAAGGACGTCGACCGGGCGTTGCGCGACATCGCGATGCTCCACGGCGGCATGACGGATGCGGAGTCCGCGACGTACGTGAAGCAACTCGCGGCGGAGAAGCGGTACATGAGGGACGTGTACTGAGTCGGGGCGGGGGCGGTAGCGCGTTCGCCCCACCCCCTCCGGGCACCCCTTTGCCGAACCCCCGACACCCCCCCCGCGTACAGAAACCGCTTCCACAAGATCAAGGACCCGTCAGGACCCCCGTAACCCCCCATTCCCGCACGTAGCGTCACTCTCGCAGGGCCCCACCCGGGCCCCTTCGAGAAAGCCCCCGCCATGACCATCCCCACGCTGGACGACGCCCGCACGAAGGACATCATGCGTTTCCGCCTCGCGTCCGGCCCCGACCTCACCACCCGCAACGACCCCTACCTCACCTGGCAGCGGGAACGCGAACAGGCCGACCTGTGGCCGTACTTCCGCCGCTACGACACCGCGCTCACCCCCCGCGCGACAGCGGTCTCGGACACCGGCATCACGACCACCGGCCCCAACTTCGGCGGCCAGGACTACCTTTCCCTGACCGGCCACCCGGAGATCCTGGAAGCCGCACACAGCGCACTGCGCGACTACGGCCCCCTGACGGCGGGTTCACCGGCGCTGGGCGGCGCCAACCCGCTCAGCAAGGAGCTGGAGTCCGGTCTGGCGGCAGCGCTCCGCACGGACCACGTCATGCTCTTCCCCACCGGCTGGGCGTCAGGCTTCGGCACGATCCGGGCCCTGATGCACAAGAACGACCACATCCTCCTGGACAAGCTCTCCCACGACTCCCTGCGGCAGGGCGCGGCGGCGAGCGGCGCGACGGTCGAGTTCTTCCGGCACCTCGACAACACGGCGGTCCGGCGCCACCTGAGCAAGATCCGCGCCACGGACACCGCGAACGCGATCCTGGTGGTCACCGAGGGGGTCTTCTCGATGGACTCGGACACCCCGGACCTCAAGGAACTCCTCGATATCTGCCGCGAGTTCGGCGCACAACTCCTCGTGGACGTCGCCCACGACTTCGGCGCGATGGGACCGACAGGGGGCGGCCAGCCGGAGGTTCACGGCATCCTCGGCGAAGTCGACTTCGTGGTGGGCGCGTTCTCGAAGACGTTCGCGACGACGGGCGGCTTCCTGGCGACCAGGTCCGCCTCGGCCCGCGAGTACGTCCGCATGTTCGGCGGCCCCCAGACCTTCTCCAGCGCCATCACCCCCGTACAGACGGCGGTGGCCCTCGCGGCGCTGAGGGTCGTGACGTCCCCGCAGGGCGCGCGGCGCAGGGCGGCGGTACGGGCCAACTCCATACGTCTGCGGGAGGGGTTGACGGCGAAGGGGCTGGAGGTGATGGGCGACGTGGTCTGTCCCGTCGTACCCGTCCTGATCGGCGACACCCCCACCGGCCGTACCGCGTCCGGGCTGATCGCACGGGCGGGGCTGATCGCGCATCTCGTGGAGCAGCCCGCCGTCGCGTCGGACGCCGCGAGGTTCCGGCTCCAGGTGATGGCGGAGCACACGGAGCGGGACGTCGACGAGGCGGTCGGCATCCTCGACGCGTGCATAGGCGAGGCCCGAACCACCGTGGACACGCTGCGAAAGTGATGTTCCGGTCAATCAGAATTGCACAAAGCCTTACAGGGTGATTGCTTCACCTGTACGCGGGACCTAGGGTGTGGCTGGCTCAGGAGTAACCGTTTCACCAGCAGTGCTCCCACGTCCGGGCGGCGATCCGCGCGGATACGGGGTGAGTTGACGGATCGTCAGTGAAACGTGCCGCTGTTCGGTTCGGCAACAGCATCCGACAGGAACTGACGTGCCCGGGACGGGGCACGGAGAACCGAGGAAGGTCACGGCCATGCCGCACCCGCACCCGCAACCGCCGCTCCCGACGGACGCCCGGCGGCCGGTCGTCAGCCGCCGCCGGCTCCTGGAGGGCTCCGCCGCCGTCCTGGGAGCGTTCGCTCTCTCCACCTCCTCGAACGCGCAGGCGGCCGGTGCGAAAGCCGGTGAAAACGGGGCGCAAGCGGTTGCACAACCCGAGTGGAACGGCCGTTTCGACGTCTTCCGCGTCGGCACCCAGCCCCCGCACACCACCCTGATGCCGTACGACGGCCTCGCCCCGGCGCTGAAAGCCGACCGCACCCGCTCCCCGTACCGCCAAAGCCTCGACGGCAACTGGAAGTTCGCCTACGCGGACCGCCCCGAGGACCGCGACGAGGACTTCCACCGCACCGACCTCGACGACCGGGGCTGGGACACGATCCCGGTCCCCTCGGTCTGGCAGCGGCACGGCTACGACTTCCCGATCTACGTCAACATCACCTACCCCTGGTGGGGCCCCAACGGCCTCGGCGAGAACGCCCAGCCGCCCGCCGCCCCGACCCGCTACAACCCGGTCGGCCAGTACCGCCGCACCTTCACCGTCCCCCGCGACTGGTCGGGACGGCGCACCTTCCTGCACTTCGAGGGCGTCAAGTCCGCGCACTACGTGTGGATCAACGGCCAACTCGTCGGCTACAGCGAGGACTCGTACACCCCCGCCGAGTACGACATCACCCCGCACCTGAGACCGGGCAGCAACCAGATCGCCGTGGAGGTCTACCGCTACTCCGACGGCGACTGGCTGGAGGACCAGGACATGATCCGGCTGAGCGGCATCTTCCGCTCGGTCTACCTGTACTCCACCCCGCCGGTGCATCTGCGCGACTTCAAGCTGGAAACGCCGCTGGCAACCGGTTACACAACAGCCGACCTCGCCGTCACCGCGAGCGTCCGCGCCTACGACGACACCAAGGGTGCCTACACCGTCGACACGATGCTGTACGACGCCCAGGGCCACCCCGTCTGGCCGCGCCCCCTCAGCGGGCGCGCCGACGTCACGGCCACCGGCGAGGACGTCACCGTGACCGCCTCCCGAGCCGTACCGAAACCGCGCCTGTGGTCCGCCGAGGACCCCTACCTCTACACGGCCGTCCTCCAGCTCCGCAGCCCCGCCGGAAAAGTGGTAGAGACCGTTTCCCATCGGGTCGGCCTGCGCGAATTCGCCCTCAAGGACGGGCTGATGCGCATCAACGGCAAACCGGTCTCCTTCCGGGGCACCAACCGCCACGAGATGCACCCCGAGCGGGGCACCGCGCTCACCCGCGCGGACCTGGTCAAGGACATGCGGATCATCAAGCGGATGAACATCAACTCCGTCCGCACCTCGCACTACCCGAACAACCCGCAGTGGTACGAACTCGCCGACGAGTACGGCCTGTACCTCGTCGACGAGACCAACCTGGAGACCCACGGCATCCGCGACCAGTACCCCGGCGACCACGCCGACTGGTCCGCCGCCTGCGTCGCCCGCGCCCAGAACATGGTCCACCGCGACAAGAACCACGCCTCGGTCGTCATCTGGTCCCTCGGCAACGAGGCGGGCGGCGGACGGACGTTCGTGAACATGCACGACTGGATCAAGTCCTACGACACGACCCGTGTCGTCCAGTACGAGGGCGACGACCGCCCCGGCATCAGCGACATCCGCTCCGAGATGTACGACTCGCCCGCGCGCGTCGAGGCCCGCGCCAAGGACACCGCCGACACCCGGCCGTACGTGATGATCGAGTACTCCCACTCCATGGGCAACTCCACCGGGAACTTCACCAAGTACTGGGACCTCGTACGCCGCCACGACGTCCTCCAGGGCGGCTGGATCTGGGACTTCGTCGACCAGTCCCTCACCGAGCGCACCCCGGTCCGTCAACTCCTCACGGAAACCGGCCCGTTGAAGCTGCGCGGCGAACTCATGGCGTCCGCCGGGACGTTCGACCGCGAGAAGGGGATCTCCGGCGCCACGGTCTTCCCCCGCGACCCTGGCCTCGACCTCACCGGCTCCCTCACCCTCGAAGCCTGGATCACCCCCCGCGTCACCGGCTACCACCAGCCGATCCTCGCCAAGGGCGACACCCAGTACGCGCTCAAACAGAGCGACGGATCAGTGGAGTTCTTCATCCACGGCGGCGGCCAGTGGGTCAGCGCGAGCTGGCCCCTACCCGCCGACTGGACCGGCCGCGAACACCACGTCGCCGGAGTCTTCGACGCCGACGCGGGCACCGTCACCCTCTACGTCGACGGAGTCTCCCGCGCCACCCGGACGACGACCCGCCGCCCCAGCGTCAACACCGCCCCGCTCGCCCTCGCCAACGACACCGACAACCACACCCGCGAGTTCAGCGGCACCATCCGCCGCGCCCACGTCTACGCCCGCGCCCTCACCGCCGCCGAACTCGCCTCCACCACACGGCAGTCGAGCGACGAAGGCGTCCGCTTCTGGTTCGACGCGGCCACGGTCGGCCACACCGGGAAGAAGCCGAAGGAGAAGACGTACTTCGCGTACGGCGGCGACTGGGGCGACTTCCCCAACGACGGCGCCTTCGTCGCGGACGGCATCATCACCGCCGACCGGGGCCACACCGGCAAGGCCGCCGAGGTCAAACGCGTCTACCAGGAGATCCAGGCGACCTCGGGGGCGAAACCCGGTGAGGTCACCCTCGTCAACGAGTTCCTCTTCACCAACCTCCGTGAGTTCGACGCTAGTTGGACCCTCGTCCGGGACGGCGAGACCGTACAGAAGGGCAAGCTCGGCCGCGCCCAGCTCGACGTCGCGCCCCTCACCAGCAAGAGCATCACGGTCCCGGTGAAACTCCCCGCGAAACCGGCCCCCGGCGCCGAGTACTTCCTCCAACTCGCCTTCACCCTCAAGGAGTCGACCCCCTGGGCGAAGTCCGGCCACGAGATCGCCCGTGCCCAGCTCCCGCTCGACGCGGGCAGCCCGGCGGTAACTCCCGTACCGCTCACGGCCGTTCCGGCGCTCACCCACGCCGAGGACGCCGCGAAGGTCACCGTCACCGGCGAGGACTTCACCGTCGTCGTCGACAAGGTGAGCGGCCTCATCACCTCGTACACCGTCGACGGCAGCCCCCTCCTCGTCTCCGGCGGCACCCCCAACTTCTGGCGGGCGCCCACCGACAACGACAAGGGCAACGGGCAGCACACCCGCAACCAGACCTGGCGCGACGCCGGCGCCCGGCGCGAGGTGAAGAGCGTCACCGTGCGTCAACTCGCCGACAGGGCCGTCGAGATCAACGTCAGCGGCACCCTGCCGACGAGCACGCCGTCGACGTACACAACCGCTTACACCGTCTTCGGCAACGCCGAGATCAAGGTCGACCACACGCTGCACCCGGGTGCGGCGAACCTGCCGTACATCCCGGAGGTGGGCAGCCTGCTGTTCCTGCCCGCGCGGCTCAGCGAACTGCACTGGTACGGGCGCGGGCCCGAGGAGAACCACTGGGACCGCAACGACGGTACGGACGTGGGGCGTTGGAGCGGAAGCGTCGCCGAGCAGTGGACCTCATACATCCGGCCGCAGGAGAACGGCAACAAGACCGACGTACGCTGGGCGGCGCTCACCGACCGGCGCGGGCGCGGGCTGCTGGTGTCCGGTGAACCCCTGCTGGAGATCAACGCCTCGCACCACACGCCCGAGGACCTGTCCGCCGGAGTGCGGCACGACTATCAGCTCACCCCGCGCGCCGAGGTGGTGCTCCGCGTCAACCACCGGCAGATGGGCGTCGGCGGCGACAACAGCTGGGGTGCGCACACGCACGACGAGTTCAAGCTCCTCGCCGGCCGCGACTACGCGTACACCTACCGGCTGCGGCCGATCAAGGACGTGACCGACGCGACAGCCGCTTCCCGGCGTCCGACCTCGGCGGAGTAGGAGAATTCCTCACGGAAACGGCCGCCGGAAACTGTTTCCGGCGGCTTTCGTGCACCCTGAGGGAAGAGGAAGTCATGGACGAGCGATTCGACGTCGTCGTGCTCGGAGCGGGCCCCGGCGGCTACGTCGCGGCCGTCCGCGCCGCCCAACTGGGCAAGAGCGTCGCGGTCGTCGAAGAGAAGTACTGGGGCGGCGTCTGTCTCAACGTCGGCTGCATCCCCACCAAGGCGCTGCTGCGCAACGCCGAACTCGCCCACATCTTCACCCGCGAGGCGAAGACCTTCGGCATCAAGGTCGAGGGCCAGGTCACCTTCGACTACGGCGAGGCGTACGCGCGCAGCCGCCGCGTCGCCGACGGCCGGGTCAAGGGCGTCCACTACCTGATGAAGAAGAACAAGATCACCGAGTTCGACGGCCGAGGCACCTTCCTCGACGCGAACACCCTCCAGGTCACCGGCCGCGACGGAGAAACGAAAGCAATCGGTTTCAGCGACTGCATCATCGCGACCGGCGCCACCCCCCGCCTGCTGCCGGGTACGAAGAAGAGCGCGCGCGTCGTCACCTACGAGGAGCAGATCCTCGCCGACGACCTCCCCCGCTCGATCGTCATCGCGGGAGCCGGCGCCATCGGCATCGAGTTCGCGTACGTCCTGCACAACTACGGCGTGAAGGTCACCGTCGTCGAGTTCCTCGACCGCGTCGCCCCGCTGGAGGACGCCGAGGTCTCCGCCGAACTCGCCCGCCAGTACCGCAAATTGGGCATCGACGTGCTGACCTCCACCCGCGTCGAGTCCATCGACGAGTCCGGCGAGCAGGTCCGCGTCACCGTCACCGGCAAGGACGGCGCCCAGCAGGTCCTGGAAGCCGACAAGGTCCTCCAGGCCATCGGCTTCGCCCCGAACGTCACCGGCTACGGCCTGGAGGCGACCGGCGTACGGCTCACCGAGCGCGGCGCGATCGACGTCGACGGCTACTGCCGTACCTCCGTCCCGCACATCTACGCCATCGGCGACGTCACCGCGAAGCTCATGCTCGCGCACACCGCCGAGGCCATGGGCGTCATCGCCGCCGAGACCCTCGCGGGCGCCGAGACCATGGAGCTCGACTACGCGATGATCCCCCGCGCGACCTACTGCCAGCCCCAGATCGCGAGCTTCGGCTACACCGAGCAGCAAGCCCGTGAAAACGGTTACGACGTGAAGGTCGCCAAGTTCCCGTTCACCGCCAACGGCAAGTCCCACGGCCTCGGCGACACCACCGGATTCGTCAAGCTCATCAGCGACGCCAAGTACGGCGAGCTGATCGGCGGCCACCTCATCGGACCCGATGTCACCGAACTGCTCCCGGAGCTGACCCTGGCGCAGCAGTGGGACCTCACCGTCCACGAGGTCGCCCGCAACGTGCACGCGCACCCGACGCTGGGCGAGGCGGTGAAGGAAGCGGTGCACGGACTCGCCGGGCACATGATCAACATGTGACGTGCGGCGGTAGGCGCTACTCGGGCTCGGCGGTGTCGCTGAGCCCGAGCCGCAGGTGCTCCACGTGGTACACCGCCTGGTCCAGCAGCTCGGCGACGTGGTGGTCGTGCAGGGCGTAGACCACGGACCGGCCGTGCCGCTCGCCGACCACCAGACCGAGGTTGCGCAGCAGCCGCAGCTGGTGCGAGCACGCCGACTGCTCCATGCCGACCTCCGCCGCCAACTCAGTGGCGGGCAGCGGGCCTTCGCGCAGCCGGGCCAGGATCAGCAGGCGGGACGGGGTGGAGAGGGCCTGGAGGGTGGTGGCCACCTTCGTGACGTTGTCCGCGTCGAGGCGCACCCGATCTGCGGTTTCGGTGGTGACGACTCCATGACCCATGAGGGGCATTCTACCTACCACACATGAACGAATGAATGGGTCTTCATGTGTTCCTGTATGGTGGTGCGGGTGTCAGCGACCCTTGCCTCCGCCCGCCCTGCCGCCGCCCCGCGCCGCCGCACCCGGCTGCTCGCCCTGCCCGAGGTGCGGTGGGCTCTTGCGGCAACCGTTTTCTTCGCGTTTGCTCTCGCCGTCGACCTCGGCGGGGGACCGGGCTGGCTGTACGGGTTTCTGTATGCGGTTTCCTACGTCTCCGGCGGGTGGGAACCCGCGCTGGAAGGCATGCGCGCGCTGCGGGAGAAGACCCTCGACGTCGACCTGCTGATGATCGTCGCGGCCATCGGCGCCGCCTCCATCGGACAGGTCCTCGACGGCGCGCTCCTCATCGTCATCTTCGCGACCTCCGGGGCGCTCGAAGCGCTCGCCACCGCACGGACCGCCGACTCCGTCCGAGGGCTCCTCGACCTCGCGCCGGAGACCGCGACGCGCGTCACCGACGCGGGGGAGTCCGTCGTCCCCGCCACCGAACTCGCCGTCGGCGACGTCCTGTTGGTCCGGCCAGGCG
Organism: Streptomyces saintjeani; assembly: GCF_055409605.1. Lineage (NCBI taxonomy): Bacteria > Bacillati > Actinomycetota > Actinomycetes > Kitasatosporales > Streptomycetaceae > Streptomyces > Streptomyces saintjeani. The sequence continues at coordinate 7,669,381 of NZ_CP189624.1, forward strand.
AGCGGATCGCCGGGGACGGCAAGGTCGTGGACGGGGTCGGCGAGGTCGACCAGGCGACCGTCACGGGGGAGTCCCTGCCGGTCGTGAAGCGCTCCGGCGACGAGGTGTACGCCGGGACCCTCAACGGCACCGGCGCGCTGCGCGTCCGCGTCGAGCGCGATCCCGCCGACTCCGTCATCGCCCGCATCGTCGGGCTCGTCGAGGAGGCGTCGCGGACCAAGGCGCCCACGCAGGTGCTGATCGAGAAGGTCGAGCAGAGGTACGCCGTCGGGGTCGTCGTCGCGACGCTCGCGGTGTTCGGGGTGCCGCTCGCGTTCGGGGCGGACCTCACGAGCGCGTTGCTGCGGGCCATGACGTTCATGATCGTGGCCTCGCCCTGTGCGGTCGTGCTCGCGACCATGCCGCCGTTGCTGTCGGCCGTCGCCAACGCCGGGCGGCACGGCGTCCTCGTCAAGTCCGCTGTGGCCATGGAGCAGTTGGGGGCCGTGGAGGTCGTCGCGCTCGACAAGACGGGGACGTTGACCGAGGGGGTGCCGGAGGTGAGCGGGGTGCGGGCTCTCGCCGGGTCGGGGCTGGACGAGGACGGGGTGCTCGCGTTGGCGGCTGCGGCCGAGTACGCGAGTGAGCATCCGCTGGGGCGGGCGATCGTGGCGGAGGCCAGGGCGCGGGGCGTCGAGACGGCTCGGGCCGAGGGGTTCGCGGCCCGGCCCGGGTGGGGGGTCGAGGCTGTGGTGGAGGGGAGGGCGGTGACTGTGGGGCGGGTGCCTGCGGGGCACGGGGGTGACATGGCTGCCGGGCGGATGCCGGAGGCCGGTTCAGCGGTGGTCCGGCGAGGGGCCGAGGGGCGTGCCGCGGCGGTCGGGCGGGGCTCGGGAGGCGGCGCGGACGGGAGCCGTACGGCCGTTGCCGAGCCCGTTGTCCGGTCCGCGCCGCAACACGGTGAGTCCGCGCCGCAACACGGTGAAAACGGTTGCACAACCGTCCTCGTCACCCGCGACGGCGTCCCCGTCGGCGCCCTCGACCTCACCGACCGGCTCCGCCCCGAGGCCCCTGCCGCCGTCACCGCGCTGACCGCGCTCACCGGATCCGCGCCCGTCCTGCTCACGGGGGACCAGCCGGAGGCCGCCGCCCGCGTCGCCGAGGCGGCCGGCATCACGGACGTACGGGCCGGACTCCTCCCCGAGGAGAAGGTTTCCGCAGTACAGGGGCTGGGCAAGCGCGTCCTCTTCGTCGGCGACGGCGTCAACGACGCGCCCGCCCTCGCCGTCGCCCATGCGGGGATCGCCATGGGCCACGCCGGCTCGGACCTCGCGCTGGAGACCGCCGATGCCGTCCTGGTCCACGACGACCTCACCGCCGTACCGGCCGCCGTACGCCTCTCCCGCACGGCCCGCCGCCTGGTCCGGCAGAACCTCGTGATCGCGGGGGTGTTCATCACGGGGCTGGTGCTGTGGGACCTGGTCGGACACCTGCCGCTGCCGCTGGGCGTGGCCGGGCACGAGGGGTCGACCGTACTGGTGGGGCTGAACGGGTTGCGGCTGCTGCGGGAGTCGGCCTGGCGGGGGTGAACGGGGGAGCGGCGCTGGTCGGGCGGGGCCGGGCGAGGCGAGTGGCTTGCCCAGCATGTGCTGGACGGCAGGGGGCTGTGCGTACCGGCCGGCGCCCCTCCGGCACTCGGCCCCGGCCCGCTCCTTCCGCGCCGACCGCCTTCCCGGCCCTTCCGTGAGCTGACGCCCTCGATCCGCGCCCCGCGCCGGCTCGCCCCGCCTGGCCCACTCCGCACCGCCCCGCCCCGGCCCCGCACCAGCCCGCCTGGCCCACTCCGCACCGCCCCGCCCCGGCCCCGCACCAGCCCGCCCGGCCCGCCCGCCCGGCCCCGCCCCGACGCCGCCTCCCCCCATCCCACGTCCATGTCGCATTTCCGCCAGCCGAACCCCCCGCCTGCCCGCATGCTGGACTCATGCAGAACGGGATGCACACCGACCGGGACCGCTGTGTGCGGGCCGTGCGGTCGAAGGACGCGCGGTTCGACGGGTGGTTCTTCACGGCGGTCCACACGACCGGGATCTACTGCCGGCCGAGCTGCCCGGCCGTGCCGCCGAAGCCGCGGAACATGACCTTCTACCCGAGCGCGGCGGCGTGCCAGCAGGCCGGGTTCCGGGCGTGCAAGCGGTGCCGCCCGGACACGAGCCCCGGCTCGCCGGAGTGGAACCACCGTGCCGACGCCGTGGCCCGCGCGATGCGGCTCATCGCGGACGGCGTCGTCGACCGCGACGGCGTCACCGGCCTCGCCACCCGCCTCGGCTACAGCACCCGCCAGGTCGAACGCCAACTCCTCGCCGAACTCGGCGCGGGACCCCTGGCGTTGGCGAGGGCACAGCGCGCGCAGACCGCGCGGATCCTGATCGAGACCAGTGAACTCCCCATGGCGGACGTGGCGTTCGCGGCCGGCTTCTCCTCGATCCGGACGTTCAACGACACCGTCCGCGAGGTCTTCGCGCTCGCGCCCACCGAACTCCGGTCCCGCGCACCGAAGTCGGCGAAGGGAACCCCCGGCGCGCTCCAGCTCCGGCTGCCGTTCCGCGCCCCCCTCAACCCCGACAACCTCTTCGGCCACCTCGCGGCGACGGCCGTACCCGGCGTGGAGGAATGGCGGGACGGCGCCTTCCGCCGCACCCTGCGGCTGCCCTACGGCCACGGCATCGTCGCCCTCACCCCGCGGCCCGACCACATCGCGTGCCGCCTCACCCTCAGCGACCTGCGGGACCTGACCGTCGCGACGAGCCGCTGCCGCCGCATGCTCGACCTCGACGCCGATCCGGTCGCCGTGGACGACCAGTTGCGCACCGACCCGGTCCTCGCGCCGCTCGTCGACAAGGCCCCGGGGCGCCGCGTACCCCGCACCGTCGACGAGGCCGAGTTCGCGGTCCGCGCGGTCCTGGGACAACAGGTCTCGACGGCGGCGGCCCGCACCCACGCCGCGCGCCTGGTCACCGCGTACGGTGATCCCGTGGACGATCCCGAGGGCGGCCTCACGCACCTCTTCCCGACGCCCGAGGCGCTGGCCGGCCTCGACCCCGAGACCCTCGCGATGCCCCGCACACGGCGTACGACGTTCACCACCCTGGTCGCCCGACTCGCCGACGGCACCCTCCACCTGGGCCCCGAGAGCGACTGGCCCGAGACCCGCGCGCGCCTCCTCGGACTCCCCGGCTTCGGGCCCTGGACCGTCGACGTCATCGCCATGCGCGCCCTCGGTGACCCCGACGCGTTCCTCCCCACCGACCTCGGAGTCCGCCGCGCCGCCCAGGAGTTGGGGCTGCCCGCGACGCCGGCCGCCCTCACGGCCCGCGCCGCCGCCTGGCGCCCCTGGCGCGCGTACGCCGTCCAGTACCTGTGGGCGACCGACGATCACCCCATCAACTTCCTGCCTGCGTAAGGATGTTCACGTGAAGCACCACAAGGTCATCGACAGCCCCTACGGCCCCCTCACGCTCGTCGCCGACGACGGCGTTCTGTGCGGCCTCTACATGACCGACCAACGCCATCGTCCGCCGGAGGAGAGCTTCGGCCTGCGCGACGACACGTTGTTCGCCGAACCGGAAGCGCAACTGGAGGCATATTTCCAGGGCGAGTTGAAGGAATTCACCCTGGAACTGACCCTGAACGGAACGGAGTTCCAGAAGTCGGTCTGGTCCCAGCTCCAGTCCATCCCCTACGGCGAGACCCGCACCTACGGCCAACTCGCCGACGCCCTCGGCAACTCGGGCGCCTCCCGGGCCGTCGGCCTCGCCAACGGCAAGAACCCCCTCGGCATCATCGTCCCCTGCCACCGCGTCATCGGCTCCACCGGCAGCCTCACGGGCTACGGCGGCGGCCTGGACCGCAAGCGCCGCCTCCTGGACTTCGAACGGGGGACGGCTCTTTTCTGATCACCCCAACTCCCGCAGCAGGCGCGGCAATGCCGTTCCGATCGGTTCGCGTACCACCTCGGCCGCGACCTCGTCGTACGGGGTCTCCTCCGCGTTGACGACGATCAGGCGGGCGCCGTTCTCGGTGGCGATGCCGGCCAGGGCGGCGGCGGGGTGGACCTTGAGGGAGGTGCCGACGGCGTAGAAGACGTGGCATGCCTTGGTGATGGCCAGGGCGTCCGCGAGGACTTCGGGGTTCAGGTGTTCGCCGAACATGACCGTCGCCGACTTGAGGATGCCGCCGCAGTCCAGGCACGGCGGGTCGTCCTCGCCGGCGTCCAGGCGGGCCAGGGCGTCCTCCATCGGGCCTCGCGTGCCGCACTGCGTGCACACGAACTGCCGTGCCGTGCCGTGGAGTTCGAGGATCTTGCGGGCGGGGAGGCCGGCGAGCTGGTGGAGGCCGTCCACGTTCTGCGTGAGCACCCGGACCGGTACGCCCGACCGCTCCAGCTCCACGATCGCCCGGTGCGCGGCGTTCGGCTCCGCCCGCAGCGCCTCGCTCTGCCGCCGCATCCGCCAGGAACGCCGGCGGATCTCCGGATCGCCCATGTAGTACTCGTACGTCACGAGCTTCTCGGCGTCCGGGTCCTTGCGCCACAGTCCGTTCGGCCCGCGGTAGTCGGGAATCCCGGAGTCCGTGCTGATACCGGCGCCGGTGAGGATGGCGACGAGGGGCTTGGTCATGGGCCGAGCGTAAGTGCCGCGAACGGGACGGGCGAACGGATATCCGGCCCCCCGGCCCCGGTGATAGCGTCACGCCATGGCAAAGGTCTCCGTCTCCCTCGACGCGGAACTCGTCGTCGAGGCCATGGTGTTGGCCGGGGTCGGCACCCCACAGGACGCCGTCGAACTGGTCCTGCGCGACTACATCCAACGCGGCCACCGCACAGAGGCCCGCGTCGCGGAACGGGACGAGGCCCTACGGGAGATCGACGCGAAGCCGCATACGGAACGGGGCTGAGCCGAGGCACGACCCGTACGCGAACGGGCCTGATCCCGGGCCGCACAGGCGAGCGGTGCGTGAACAAGTCTCAGCCCAGGTCGCGCAACCCGAGCCGCACACCGAACAGAGCTGACCCGGGACGCGCACGGCACACCGTGCGGGGCGAATCGAGACGCGGGGCCGCCGACCGGCGCGGGCCGGGCTGAGGCGCGAGTCCGCCGTCAACTCCACGCCGCGCAGGGCAAATCGAGACGCGGAGTCACCATCCAGCGAGTGCCGAACCGAGGCGCCGACTCTGCCCCGGCATGCGCCGCACAGGTGGCCCTCAGGTCGCGGCATCGCCCCCAACTCCCAACCGCCCAGCCTGAATCCCACCTCGTTCAGGACACCGCAACCCCGTTCTCCAACTCCACCGTCCCCGCCCCCTCCGTCAGCACGTCCAGCGCCGCCAGAACCCGCAAACCCAGCGTCCCGGGCAGCCGAGCCGTGAGGTCCTCGCGTGGGACCAGTTGCCAGGACAGCAACTCCTCCTCCTGGAGCCGGATCGACTTGAGGTCGTCCGCGTCGAGAACGCCGCCGTCGTACACGTACGCCACGATCGGCGGCCGAGCCGGACCGTGCACCCAGTCGACCGCGAGGAGCCGCCCCAGCGGACGGTCGAGGCCGATCTCCTCCAGGGTCTCGCGACGGGCGCCCTGGCGGGGTGTCTCACCGGTGTCCGACTCGATGGTGCCGCCCGGAAGCGCCCACCCCTCACGGTAGTTGGGCTCGACGAGCAGCACCCGCCCCTCGGCGTCACGGAAGAGCGCGGCGGCGCCGGCGAGGATACGGGGCAGGGAGGCGATGTACGCGGCGTAGTCGGAGGTGCTCATCCCCGCAGGGTATCCAGGCGCGACCGGCACCGCCGAACTGCTGCGCGGGCACGCCGAGTTCACGCCCTCCCGAACCGCACAACCACTCCCGGCACGCCCCCGCGCCCCCTGACACGCCCTGCCCCTTTCCACGCCCCCACCGCCTCCGACCCTGTCGAGCTACCCCCTCCTCGACTGAGCCCTCCGCGCACTTCCCCGGCCCGCTCGCCAAACCACTCGCTTCCCCGACAAGCTCCGTCCTCTTCCCACCCCCCGCAAGTCCCCTGCACACCCCGCCCGTTACCCGCCCCCTCCCCGACAAGCCCCGCCCCCTCCCCGCCCCCCCCAAACAAGTCCCGCCCCCTCCCCACTCCACAGCCACCCCCCACCCCCATCCAGGCCCCGGACAAGGCATGACGCCACCCCCCTCCGCCGGTTAAGGTCACTCCGGCGTGACCGGCCCCCACGTGCGGGGACACCGGGACGCACCGGCGATGGGAGACAAGTGGCGGAGGCACGGCGCGTCCTCGTGGCGGCGGACAAGTTCAAGGGCTCGCTGACGGCAGTGGAGGTCGCCGAACGGGTCACGGCGGGCCTGCGCAAGACCGTCCCCGGCGTGGAGGTCGAGGCGCTGCCGGTAGCGGACGGCGGCGACGGCACGGTAGCCGCGGCGCTCGCGGCCGGCTTCGACCGCCACGACGTACGCGTGGCGGGCCCCCTCGGCCACGAGGTCACCGCCGCGTTCGCCCTGCGCGGCGACACCGCCGTCGTCGAGATGGCCGAGGCCAGCGGCCTGCACCGGCTCCCGCGCGGCGTCTTCGCCCCCCTCGCCGCGTCCACGTACGGCTCCGGCGAACTCCTGCGCGCAGCGCTCGACGCGGGCGCCCGCACGATCGTCTTCGGCGTCGGCGGCAGCGCCTCCACGGACGGCGGCGCGGGCATGCTCTCCGCGCTCGGCGCCCGCTTCCTGGACGCGGACGGCGAGCCCGTGGCCCCCGGCGGAGGCGGCCTCGCGGACCTCGCCCGCGCCGACCTGACCGACGTGGACGCCCGCTTGAAAACCGTCGACCTGATCCTCGCCAGCGACGTGGACAACCCGCTCACCGGCCCGACCGGCGCCCCCGCCGTCTACGGCCCGCAGAAGGGCGCCTCCCCGGACGACGTCGATGCCCTCGACGCCGCCCTCGCCCACTTCGCGAAGGTCCTGGAGACCGCCGTGGGCCCGAAGGCCGCCGAACACGCGCTCGCACCCGGCGCCGGAGCGGCCGGCGGCATCGGCTACGGCGCGCTGCTGCTCGGCGCCCGCTTCCGCCCCGGCATCGAGATCATGCTCGACGTCCTCGGCTTCGCCCCCGCCCTGGCCCGCGCCGACCTCGTCATCACCGGCGAAGGCTCCCTCGACACCCAGACCCTGCACGGCAAGGCCCCGGCGGGCGTCGCCGCAGCCGCCCGTACCGCCGGCAAGGACGTCATCGCCGTCTGCGGACGCCTCGCCCTGACCCCGGAGGCCCTCGCGGGTGCGGGTATCCGCCGCGCGTACCCCCTCACCGAGATCGAGCCGGACGTCGCGCGGTGCATCGCGGAGGCGGGCCCGATCCTGGAGAGGGTGGCGGAACGGATCGGCCGGGACCTGCTGGCCTGAGAACGGGACACGGGCCGACGAGAGGACCGTACGTCTGTCGGCTTGTACGACAACCGGTAAACCCCACGCCCACCACCCCCCACTCCCTACGCCCGCCCACCCCCGATCCCGTCCAGCTCCACCACCGCCTCCTTCGGCAACTTCAGCTCCACCGCCGCCAGATTCTCCCGCAGATGCCCGAGCGACGACGTCCCCGGAATCACCGCGATCGCCGGAGACCGCCCCAACAGCCAAGCCAGAGCCACCTGTTGGGGAGACGCCTCCAGCCGGCCCGCCACCTCGGTCAGCGTCGCGGACTGAATCGGCGAGAACCCGCCCAGCGGAAAGTACGGCACATACACGATCCCCTCGGCCGCACACCGCTCGACCAGCGCGTCGTCCTCCCGGTGCGCCAGGTTGTAGTGGTTCTGCACGGTCACCACAGGCGCGATCGCCTGAGCCTCGCTGAGCTGCGCGGACGTGACCGTGCTCAACCCGAGATGCCGGATCAGCCCCTGCTCGCGCAGCTCGGCGAGTGCGGAGAACGCCTCCCCGATCGACGCGTCGTCCGGCCCCTGAACGGTCCCCGCCCGCAGATTGACGGCGTCCAGCGCCTCCACCCCGAGGTGCTCCAGGTTCTCGTGGACCTGCGCGCGCAGGTCGTCCGGGTCGAGGCCCTGGTTCCAGGACCCGTCGGGTCCGCGCCGGCACCCCACCTTCGTGACGATGCGCAGCTCCCCCGGGTAGGGGTGCAGGGCCTCGCGGATCAGCTCGTTGACGACGGTCGGGCCGTAGAAGTCGGCGGTGTCGATGTGCGTGACCCCCGCGTCGACGACGGCCCGCAGGACGGCGATCACGGTGCCGGGGTCCTTCGGCGGACCGAAGACACCGGGTCCGGCGAGCTGCATCGCGCCATATCCCATACGGGTCAGGGTCAGTCCGTCGGCGGGGGTGAGCGTACCTGCGAGCATGTCGGGCCACCTTTTGCTGAGAACGGTTACTACGGCAGAGCGTGCGCCGGTCGCCGGGCCGGTGGTTAGGCCCCGCTGTTCCTGGGGGGCGCAGGACCAGGCACCGGGCCGCCGCACCGCCGTACGGTGAACACATGGACGACGCGAACGCTCTCGGTGAGTTTCTGAAGGCCCGGCGAGCGCTGGTGCGGCCGGAGGACGTGGGGTTGCCCCGTGGCGGGCTCAGACGGGTGCCGGGGCTGCGCCGCGAGGAGGTCGCGCTCCTCGCGGGGATCAGCGCGGACTACTACCTGCGTCTGGAGCAGGGCCGTGACCGCAACCCGTCGGCGCAGGTGCTGGAGGCGGTCGCTCGCGCGCTCCGGCTCGACGTCGCCGCCACCGCGTACCTGCTGGGCCTGACCCGGCCGCGTACGAAGGCCGGGAGGCGGCCGGCGACCGAGCGGGTCCCGGGCGGTCTGCGGGAGCTGATCGACGGCTGGGACCGCAACCCGGCGTACGTCCAGAACGGGCTGACCGACATCCTCGCCGCGAACGCGCTGGCCGCCGCGCTGTCCCCGAAGTACCGTCCCGGCGGCAACCTGCTGCGCACGCTCTTCCTCGACCCGGTGGAGCGCGAGCGCCAGCTGGACTGGGAGCGGCTCACCGAGGAGGCCGTGGCCATGCTGCGGCCCAGGACGGACGCCGGTGACCCCCGGCTCGCGGCCCTGGTCGGTGAGTTGTCGCGGCGCAGCGAGCGGTTCCGCGCGCTGTGGGCACGGCACGACATCCGCCGCCAGATGGACCGTACGGTCCGGATCCTCCACCCCCAGGTCGGCCCCCTGGAACTCGTCAAGCACAAGATGGCGCTCGACGGCGACGAGGGACTCATGGTGGTCGTCATGCACGCTCCGCCCGGCAGCCGCGCCGCCGAGCTGCTCGACATCCTCGGCAGCCTCAGCGCTCCCGCACCCCAGGAACGCTGAAGGGCCCGGAACCGATCGGTTCCGGGCCCTTCAGCGTCGTACGGAAAACGACTGCAAGCGGTTACGGCAACTGCGCCGTACGCGCCTCGCGGCGGTTGTCGCGGAAGTTGTTCACCCGGCGGGCCGTGGCGAACAGCGGGATGACCGCGCCCATGACGAGCTGGAGCGCGCAGCCCGTCTGGAGGAGGAGCTGGCCGCCGGGGGCGCCGAACGCCCACGCCGCGAGCATGCCCATCGACAGGACGATCCACGAGAGCATGGCGCCCGCGAGCGGTCCGCGCGGCTTCGGGTACTCGACGCGGCTCACCATCAGCCAGGCCGTACCGACGATCGCCAGAAGTGTCGCCACGAACGGCAGTTCAAGCAGCACGATCGCTACGACCGTCAGCGCGCCGAACGGCGACGGCATCCCCTGGAACATGCCGTTCGCGGGTGTCACGCACGAGAAGCGCGCGAGTCTCAGCACCACCGCGAGCAGCACCACGACCGCGCCGACCGCGGCCACCCGCTGGTGCGCGTCGTTGGCGACCATGCCGTAGACGAGGACGAAGTACGCCGGGGCCAGGCCGAAGCTGACCAGGTCGGAGAGGTTGTCCAGTTCCGCGCCCATCGGGGACGAGCGCAGCTTGCGGGCCACCAGACCGTCGAACAGGTCGAAGACCGCCGCGCACAGCATCAGGATGACGGCGGTGGCCGCGCTGCTGCGCGCCATCCCGCTCTCCTGGCTGCCCGTGAGGTGCGGGATGAGGATGCCGGTGGTGGTGAAGTACACCGCCATGAAGCCGCAGGTGGCGTTGCCGAGCGTGAGGGCGTCCGCTATCGACAGCCGCAGGGAGAGGGGCATCTCCTCCGCGTCGTCCTCTTCGTCGGCCTCCGGCACCCAGCCGGTCTGCGTCTCAGGGTCAATCACGGTCAAGACGAGTCACCCCCGCAACGGTCTTCTGCCCGACCTCGACGGCGACCTCGATGCCCTCGGGGAGATATACGTCCACGCGCGAACCGAACCGGATGAGACCGATGCGCTCGCCCTGCTCGACCTTCGTGCCCTCGGGGAGGTAGGGGACGATGCGGCGAGCGACCGTACCGGCGATCTGGATCATCTCGATGTCACCGAGTTCGGTGTCGAAGTGCCAGACCACCCGCTCGTTGTTCTCGCTCTCCTTGTTGAACGCCGGGACGAAACCGCCCGGCACGTGCTCCACGGACACCACCGTGCCCGCGAGGGGCGCGCGGTTGACGTGCACGTTGAGCGGGCTCATGAAGATCGCGACCCGGGTGCGCCCGTCCTTCCACGGCATGATGCTCTGCACCACGCCGTCGGCGGGGGAGATGACCCGGCCCGAGGCGATCTCGCGCTCGGGGTCGCGGAAGAACCACAGCATGCCCGCCGCGAGCGCGGTGGCGGGTACGGCGACTGCCTTCGCGGCGCCCGAGCGGCGGGCGCGGACCAGGCTGACGGCTGCGGTGGCGACGGTCGGGAGAAGCCACGGCGATGCTCCGCGCGCAAGGCGTACGCCGGCGAGGCTGTCGCGAGGTGCAGAGGTTTGGCTGTGGGGCATGGATGACCTTCGTAGCGGATGATGCCGCGCTCTGAGAAGGGGACGGCGGCTTTCCGGCGATCGTAGCGGTTCACGACCACAACTGGGTAAGCCAGGAAGACGAGTCGGCGGCTGAGAGCGATTGACGGGGTGTGACCTTCTTCTCGAGGAAAACACCCCCAACCGGTACATCTAACCCTGGAATCGATACTCTTCGAGCAGCCTTCGGCCGATGATCATTTTCTGGATCTCGGCGGTGCCTTCACCGATCAGGAGCATCGGTGCCTCGCGGTACAGGCGCTCGATCTCGTACTCCTTGGAGAAGCCGTAGCCACCGTGGATCCGGAACGCGTCCTCGACCACCTCCTTGCAGTACTCGGAGGCGAGGTACTTCGCCATCCCGGCCTCCAGGTCGTTTCGCTCACCCGAGTCCTTTTTGCGTGCCGCATTGACCATCATCGCATGGGCGGCCTCGACCTTGGTAGCCATCTCCGCGAGCTTGAACTGGATCGCCTGGTGCTGGGCGATCGGCTTCCCGAAGGTGTGACGTTGCTGGGCGTACCGGACACCGAGCTCGAAGGCACGCTGGGCGACGCCGCAGCCACGCGCCGCGACATTCACGCGGCCAACCTCGACTCCGTCCATCATTTGGTAAAAACCTCGGCCGGTCTCCCCGCCGAGCACCCGGTTCGCCGGAACCCGCAGGTCGGACATGATCAGCTCGGTCGTATCGACGCCCTTGTAGCCCATCTTCTCGATCTTCCCGGGGATCGTCAGGCCCGGACGCACCTCCCCGAACCCCGGCTCCTTCTCCACCAGGAACGTCGTCATCGCCTTGTGCGGCTTGGCCGCCGCCTGTGCCGGGTCGTGTCCTTCGTCACTTCGTACGAGAACCGCCACCAGCGACGACGTACCGCCGTTCGTCAGCCACATCTTCTGGCCGTTCAGGACGAAATCGTCACCGTCCCTGACCGCTTTCGACGTGATCGCCGACACGTCCGAACCGAGCCCCGGCTCCGACATCGAGAACGCGCCCCGGACGTCCCCCGCCGCCATCCGCGGCAGGAAGTACTCCCTCTGCTCCTCGGTGCCGTGCTGCTTGAGCATGTACGCCACGATGAAGTGCGTGTTGATGATCCCGGACACCGACATCCAGCCGCGCGCGATCTCCTCCACGCACAGCGCGTACGTCAGGAGCGACTCGCCCAGACCGCCGTACTCCTCCGGGATCATCAGCCCGAACAGGCCCAACTCCTTGAGGCCGTCCACGATTCTCTGTGGATACTCGTCCCGGTGCTCCAGCTCGGTCGCGACCGGGAGGATCTCCTTGTCGACGAAGTCCCTTACGGTGGACAGGATTTCGGTCTGTACGTCCGTGAGGCCGGCGGTCTGTGCGAGGCGTGCCATGGTGGGTCAGCCCTCCTGAAGTTCCGGGCGGCCGGGCTGCTCGCCGCCGCGCTCCTTGATGTACGTCTCCGTCGGCACCATGACCTTGCGGCGGAACACGCACACCAGCGTGCCGTCCTGCTTGTAGCCCTTGGTCTCGACGTGGACGATCCCGCGGTCGTCCTTCGACTTCGACGGCCACTTGTCCAGCACCGTCGTCTGGCCGTAGACCGTGTCGCCGTGGAACGTCGGCGCCACGTGCTTCAGCGACTCGACCTCCAGGTTGGCGATCGCCTTGCCCGAGACGTCCGGGACGGACATGCCGAGCAGCAGCGAGTAGACGTAGTTCCCGACCACCACGTTCTTGCCGAAGTCCGTCGTGTTCCCGGCGTAGTTGGCGTCCAGGTGGAGCGGGTGGTGGTTCATCGTGAGGAGACAGAAGAGGTGGTCGTCGTACTCGGTGACCGTCTTGCCGGGCCAGTGCTTGTACACCGCGCCGACCTCGAACTCCTCGTAGGTGCGCCCGAATTGCATGGTCCTCACGCCTCCGGGATCTCGAACGCCGACGTCCGGGTCAGGCCCGCCGCCCTGCCCTTGCCGGAGACGACCAGCGCCATCTTGCGGCTCGCCTCGTCGATCATCTCGTCGCCGAGCATCGCCGAACCCTTCCTGCCGCCCGCCTCGGACGTGTAGTACTCGTACGCGTCCAGGATCAGCTCCGCGTGGTCGTAGTCCTCCTGCGACGGCGAGAAGATCTCGTTGGACGCCTCGACCTGGCCCGGGTGCAGCACCCACTTGCCGTCGAAGCCGAGCGCGGCGGCGCGCCGCGCGACCTCGCGGTAGCCGTCGACGTTGCGGATCTGGAGGTAGGGGCCGTCGATCGCCTGGAGGTCGTTCGCGCGGGCGGCCATCAGGATCTTCATGAGGATGTAGTGATAGGCGTCCGCGGGATAGCCGGGGGGCTGTTCGCCGACGACGAGGGACTTCATGTTGATCGACGCCATGAAATCGGCCGGACCGAAGATGATCGTCTCAATACGTTGACTGGCCTGGGCGATTTCATTGACGTTGTTGAGTCCCTGCGCATTCTCGATCTGCGCCTCGATGCCGATGCGGCCGACCTCGAATCCCATGGTCTTCTCGATCTGCGTCAACAGAAGGTCGAGCGCCACGATCTGCTGCGCGTTCTGCACCTTCGGCAGCATGACGCAGTCAAGGTTCGGGCCGGCTCCCTCGACCACCGTGACGACATCCCGGTACGTCCACTCGGTCGTCCAGTCGTTGACGCGCACGACCCTCGTCTTGCCCGTCCAGTCGCCCTCGTTGAGGAACTTGACGATCGTGTGCCGCGCCTCCGGCTTCGCGAGCGGCGCGCACGCGTCCTCCAGGTCCAGGAAGACCTGGTCCGCCGGGAGGCCCTGCGCCTTCTCCAGGAAGCGCGGGTTGCTGCCCGGCACGGCGAGACAGGAGCGGCGGGGGCGGAGACGGTTGACGGTCATGCGGGGACCTCCAGGGGGTCGAGCCGGTTCGCTGTGCGGATCTCGTCGACGATGCGGCCGATGATTCCGGTGATGTCGAAGTCCTTCGGGGTGAAGACCGCTGCCACACCGGCGGCCCGCAGCTCTTCGGCGTCACCGTTGGGGATGATGCCACCGGCGATCACCGGGATGTCTGTGGCACCGGCCACACGCAGCCGGTCCAGCACATCCGGCACCAGACGGGCGTGCGACCCGGACAGGATCGACAGGCCGACCGCGTGCACGTCCTCCGCGAGCGCCGCGTCCACGATCTGCTCCGGCGTCAGCCGGATGCCCTGGTACACCACCTCGAACCCGGCGTCCCGCGCGCGTACGGCGATCTGCTCGGCGCCGTTGGAGTGGCCGTCCAGGCCCGGCTTGCCGACCAGGAAACGCAGCTTGCCGGTGCCGAGGTCCCGCGCGGTGACGTCCACCCTGCGGCGCACCTCGGCCAGCGCCGAGCCCTCCGCCACGGGGACCGCGACCGGCGCCGACGACACGCCCGTCGGCGCCCGGAACTCGCCGAACACCTCGCGCAGGGCCTGCGTCCACTCGCCGGTCGTGATCCCCGCGCGGGCGCACTCCAGGGTGGCCTCCATGAGGTTCTCCGTGCCCTGCGCGGCCTCCTTGAGACGGTCGAGGGCCTGATGGGTCGTCGGGTAGTGGAAGGGGTCGCCCATGCCCTGCCGGTCGGACGACTCCTGGCGGGTGGTGCGCCACTCCTCGACGGCCGTCACGACGCGTTCCTCGACAGCCGGATCAACTGTATGGATAGCTTGATCGAGATCGGCGGTGAGTGGATTGGGCTCGGTCGTGTTGAACATGTTGACGCCCACGATCGTCTCTTGACCGGACTCGATACGTGCCCGGCGCTCCGCGTGCGACGCCACCAGCTGCGACTTCAGGTACCCCGACTCCACGGCGGCCATCGCACCGCCCATCTCCTGGATGCGCGCCATCTCCGCGAGGGAGTCCGCGACCAGCGTGTCCACCTTCTTCTCGATCACGTGCGACCCGGCGAAGATGTCCTCGTACTCCAGCAGATCGCTCTCGTGCGCCAGCACCTGCTGGATCCGCAGCGACCACTGCTGGTCCCAGGGGCGCGGCAGCCCCAGCGCCTCGTTCCACGCCGGCAACTGCACCGCCCGCGCGCGGGCGTCCTTCGACAGCGTCACCGCGAGCATCTCCAGGACGATCCGCTGGACGTTGTTCTCCGGCTGTGCCTCCGTCAGCCCCAGCGAGTTGACCTGCACGCCGTAGCGGAACCGGCGCTGCTTGGGGTCCTCGATGCCGTACCGCTCCCGCGTCACCTGGTCCCAGATGCGGCCGAACGCGCGCATCTTGCACATCTCCTCGACGAAGCGGACACCGGCGTTGACGAAGAAGGAGATGCGGCCGACGACGTCACCTTTTTGAGCCTCGGTGATCTGCCCGGAGGCGAACACCGCGTCCAGCACCGCGACCGCCGTCGACATCGCGTACGCGATCTCCTGGACGGGTGTCGCCCCCGCCTCCTGGAGGTGATAGCTGCATATGTTGATCGGGTTCCACTTCGGCATGTGGTTGACCGTGTAACAGATCATGTCCGTCGTCAGCCGCAGCGAAGGACCCGGCGGGAAGACGTGCGTCCCTCGCGAGAGGTACTCCTTGACGATGTCGTTCTGCGTCGTCCCCTGGAGCAGCTCAGGGTCCGCGCCCTGCTCCTCCGCGACGACCTGGTAGAGCGCCAGCAGCCACATCGCGGTCGCGTTGATCGTCATCGAGGTGTTCATGCGCTCCAGGGGGATGTCCTGGAACAGCCGCCGCATGTCCCCGAGATGGGACACCGGCACGCCCACCCGGCCGACCTCGCCGCGCGCGAGGACGTGGTCGGGGTCGTAGCCGGTCTGGGTCGGCAGGTCGAAGGCGACCGACAGTCCCGTCTGGCCCTTGGCGAGGTTGCGGCGGTACAGCTCGTTGGACGCTTCGGCGGTGGAGTGACCGGCGTACGTCCGCATGAGCCACGGCCGGTCCTTCTGGCGCTCTGTCATCGGATGCCCTCAGATGTTCCGGAAGCGGTTGATGGCGTCGATGTGCTGCTCGCGCTTGGCGTGGTCACGCACGCCCAAGCCTTCCTCGGGCGCCAGGCACAGGACGCCGACCTTGCCCTGATGCAGGTTGCGGTGGACGTCGTACGCGGCCTGGCCGGTCTCCTCAAGGGAGTACACCTTGGAGAGCGTCGGGTGGATCTTCCCCTTGGCGACCAGGCGGTTGGCCTCCCACGCCTCGCGGTAGTTCGCGAAGTGCGAGCCGATGATCCGCTTGAGGGACATCCACAGGTAGCGGTTGTCGTACTCGTGGGTGTAGCCGGAGGTCGAGGCGCATGTGACGATCGTGCCCCCCTTGCGGGTGACGTAGACCGACGCGCCGAAGGTCTCGCGGCCCGGGTGCTCGAAGACGATGTCGACGTCCTCGCCGCCGGTCAGCTCGCGGATGCGCTTGCCGAAGCGCTTCCACTCGCGCGGGTCCTGCGTGTGGTCGTCCTGCCAGAACTTGTAGTCCTCGGCGGTCCGGTCGATGATCGCCTCCGCGCCCATCCGGCGGCAGATCTCCGCCTTCTGCGGGCTGGAGACGACACAGATCGGCGTGGCGCCGCCGGCCAGCGCGAACTGCGTGGCGTACGACCCGAGTCCGCCGCTCGCGCCCCAGATCAGGACGTTGTCGCCCTGCTTCATCCCGGCGCCGTTGCGCGAGACGAGTTGCCGGTACGCCGTCGAGTTGACGAGGCCGGGCGAGGCGGCCTCCTCCCAGCTCAGGTGGTCCGGCTTCGGCATCAGCTGGTTCGACTTCACCAGCGCGACCTCCGCGAGGCCGCCGAAGTTCGTCTCGAAGCCCCAGATGCGCTGTTCCGGGTCGAGCATCGTGTCGTTGTGGCCGTCGGACGACTCCAGCTCTACGGACAGGCAGTGCGCGACGACCTCGTCACCCGGCTTCCACGCGTTGACGCCGGGCCCGGTGCGCAGGACGACGCCCGCGAGGTCGGAGCCGATGACGTGGTACGGCAGGTCGTGGCGCTTCGTCAGCTCGCTGACCCTGCCGTAGCGCTCCAGGAACCCGAACGTGGACAGCGGCTCGAAGATCGACGTCCACACGGAGTTGTAGTTCACGGACGACGCCATGACGGCCACCAGGGCCTCGCCCGGGCCGAGTTCGGGCACGGGCACCTCGTCCAGGTGCAGCGACTTGCGCGGGTCCTTGTCGCGGGTCCGCATCCCCGCGAACATCTCCGTCTCGTCCTTGCGCACGGTGATCGCGCGGTACGACTCGGGCAGCGGGAGGGCGGCGAAGTCGGCGGATGTGCTCTCCGGCGACTGGATCGCCTCCAGGATGTCCTTCACGGTCACGGTGTTGCCTCCGGCGGTGTGCGCCCCTGAGGGGAGGGCGCGGTGAGGGTGCTGGCTTCTGGGTGCGGCGGCGCTTTGTGGCGCGGGAGGGTGCCTGTGACGCAGGCGTCCGGGTGCGCGGCGACGTGGTGCGCGGGGACAACCGGCGGACGGCTGTTCGCCGTCCGCCGGCCACCCGGACGACTTCACGGTATGGCACCCCGTGTCACTCGGCAAGGCACTGGGTGCCATGAAATGCGCTCAGGTGAAATCTTTACTTGACAAATGAGCGATGATCGATCAAGTGGGGGTCTGGAGGTAGGGGAAAACGTGCCCTGACATGCCAAAACGGCCACCCGTGGGGGTGGCCGTCGTCACAGGGTGCTGAGGGTCAGCGTTCCTTGAGTGCCTGCTCGATCGCCCGCATGACCTCGTCCAGCGGCGCGTCCGTCCGGGCGACCGTCACCAGGACCTCGCCCTGCGCGGAGAGCGTCGCCGGGGGCGCCGGTACGGCGGGGGAGGAGGGTGCCGTCGCGCGCCCGAGGCCGATCCCGGTGCCGAACGTGCGGCGCACGATCGCGAACGCGTGGTCCAGCTGCGCCTCCACGTCGCCCTGCCCGCCCGCGCGCAGCCAGCGCCGCAGCACGTGGTTGTGCGCGGTGACCACCGCTGACGCGGCGACCTCGGCGAGCAGCGGGTCGTCGTTCGCGTCGTCGTCGTGCGCGTGCTCGTCGAAGTGGCCCAGGAGATAGCGCGTGAACAGCCGCTCGTAGCGGGCCACCGAGGCGATCTCCGCCTCGCGCAGGGTGGGCACCTCGCGCGTCAGCTTGTAGCGGGCGACCGAGATCTCCGGCCGCCCCGCGTACATCTTCATGACCTCCTTGATGCCGCGGCACACGGTGTCGAGGGGGTGCTCGTGCGCGGGGGCGGCGTTCAGCACGGCCTCCGCGCGGACCAGCGTGTCGTCGTGGTCCGGGAAGATCGCCTCCTCCTTCGAGCGGAAGTGGCGGAAGAACGTACGGCGCGCGACCCCGGCCGTCGCCGCGATCTCGTCGACGGTGGTCGCCTCGTAGCCCTTCGTCGCGAACAGCTCCATCGCGGCTGCCGCCAGTTCTCGGCGCATCTTGAGCCGCTGGGCGGCGGCACGGCTGCCTGCGGCACTCTCCGGCGCGTCGGACGGGGTACGGGAGGACTTGGCGGACTGGGACATGCCCCGAACGTACTGCATGTGTACGGCCCGATGCGCAGGTCCGGGGTCCGCCCGGCCTGCGGAATCGAGCAGCCCGCCCCAGTCCGCCGGCCCTCGGAAGGGGTCAGCGCCTGGCATGCTCGCGGAAGCCGCGGCCCGTCTTGCGGCCGAGGCAGCCCGCGGCGACCAAGTGCTCCAGGAGCGGCGCCGGCGCGAGGCCGGGGTCGCGGAACTCGCGGTGCAGGACCTTCTCGATGGCGAGGGAGACGTCCAGGCCGACGACGTCGAGCAGTTCGAAGGGGCCCATCGGGTAGCCGCCGCCGAGCCGCATCGCCGCGTCAATGTCGTCAAGAGATGCATAGTGTTCCTGCACCATCTTGATCGCGTTGTTGAGATACGGGAACAGCAGGGCATTCACGATGAACCCCGCACGGTCTCCACAGTTGACGGGATGCTTCTTGATCGATGCACAGACCTCGTCAACAGTTGATCGAGTACCGTCCGCCGTCAACACTGTACGGACGACCTCGACCAGCTTCATCGCCGGTGCGGGGTTGAAGAAGTGCATCCCGACGACGTCCTGGGGCCGCGACGTCGCCCGCGCGCACGCGATCACCGGCAACGACGACGTCGTGGTCGCCAGCACCGCCCCCGGCCGGCACACCTTGTCCAGCGTCGCGAACAGCTGCTGCTTGACCGCGAGATCCTCCGCGACCGCCTCGACGGCGAGATCGACGTCAGCGAACGCGTCGTACGACCCGGCCGGCGTGATCCGCTCCAGGGTCAGCGCGGCTGCCTGCGCGGTGAGCCGCCCCTTGTCGACGGACCGCGCCAGGGACGTCCCGATCCGGGCCTTCGCGGCGAGGGCCTTCTCCTCGCTGCGGGCGGCCAGGACGACGTCGTACCCGGCCTTCGCGAAGACCTCCGCGATGCCGGACGCCATGGTCCCGGACCCGGCGACGCCCACGGACCGGACGGGGCGGCCGGGGACGCCGCAGGCGCCGGGGACCGGGGTGAGGGCGTCGGGGACGACGGTCGCGCTGCCGGGAGCCTCGTACGTGTAGAACCCGCGCCCCGCCTTGCGGCCCGTGAGCCCGGCCGCGCCGAGCTGGCGCAGGATCGGCGCGGGGGCGTGCAGGCGGTCGTGGGAGGCGGCGTACAGGGCGTCCAGGACGGTGCGCGCGGTGTCGACGCCGATCAGGTCGAGGAGCGCGAGGGGACCCATCGGGAGGCCGCAGCCCAGACGCATCGCCGCGTCGATGTCCTCGCGGGAGGCGTAGCGCGCCTCGTACATCGCCGCCGCCTGGTTGAGGTAGCCGAACAGCAGGCCGTCCGCGACGAAGCCGGGGCGGTCGCCGACGGCCACCGGCTCCTTGCCGAGTTCGACGGCCAGTTCGGTGACCGTCGCGACGGCCTGCGGGGAGGTCAGCACCGACGAGACGACCTCGACGAGCTTCATCGCGGGCGCCGGGTTGAAGAAGTGCAGGCCCAGCACGCGCTCCGGACGCGCCGACTCGGCCGCGAGCCGGGTCACGGACAGGGCGTTCGTGCCGGTCGCGAGGATCGTGCCGGGGCGCACGACGCCGTCCAGCTCGCGGAAGATCTGTTGCTTGACCTCGTACGACTCCGGCGCGACCTCGATCACCAGGTCGGCGTCGGCCGCCTCGCGCAGGTCGGTGCCCGTACGGACCAGGGCGAGCGCGTCCGCGCGCTGTTGCTCGGTGAGCCGGCCGCGGGCCACCACGCGGGCGGTGGAGGTCTCCAGGGCGGCGACGCAGCGGGCCGCCTGCGCGGCGCTGATGTCGATGCCGATCACCCGGCGGCCGGCCTTGGCGAGGACTTCGGCGATGCCGGTGCCCATCGTGCCGAGGCCGACGACGGCGACGGTCCGCAGGGTCTGCTGGGGCAGCGGGGGCTGCTGCGTCTGCTGGGAGGAGGGGGACAGGGGAGTGGCCATCGAGGGACTCCAGGAAGAGGTGACGACTGGGAGAGCGCCGGGTACGCCGAGGGGGCGCGCGGGGCGCGGAGCGGTGCGGGTGATGCCGGGCTGCGAGCGCACACGCCCGGCGTACAGATGCGTACGGCTTGTCCGGCTCGTACGGCGGAGAGATGCGACCGGCCCTGTCCCGGAGCCGGGTCGTGCTTCCCACGGTGGCTGCGTCACCAGGCCGCCATGGGGAGATACGCGGGAGGGTGTCCCGCTCGTCTGAGCTTAACCCGCGAGTAACGAGCGCGCCAGCCCTTGGAAGCGGCGGACTTCGCGAACCTGTTCCCCTCCTGGTCGCACCCCGCCTACGCTCTGAATCATGGACGAGGAGTCGCGGTCGCTCACGGAGCGCTTACGGCGGGAGTCGGGCGGGGGTGAGCCCTTCGAGCGGCTCGCGACGGCCGGTGTGGACGAGCTGGCCGCGGTGCTCACCGAGCCCGGACGGCCGCTGTGGGCGCGGGAGCTGGCCGCGTACCGGCTCGGCCTCGCGGGTGACCGGCGGGCCTTCGAGGCCCTCGTCCTCCTCCTGAACCACCGCGACCCCCCGCGCTGCGCCTCCGCCGCGCATGCGCTGACCCGCCTCGGCGACCCCCGCACGGCCCGCGCGGCGGCGGCTCTCGCCACCAACGAACTCCGCGTCGCGTACGCGCTCCAGCCGGTCCGTCTGCTGGCCGCGCTCGCCGCACCCGAGTCGGTCCCGGCCCTGATCACGACCCTCCGCCGCCGCCTCACCCCCCACGACCCGTACCGCCGGGTGGCACTGGCCTGCATCGAGGGCCTCGGCGCGCTCCGCGATCCCCGCGCGCGGCCGGTGCTGGAGGAGACCCTGGCCCATCCGGCGCTGGCGGAGGCCGGGGCGCGGGCACTGCGGAGGATTCCGGTTCGGCGCCGGTGAGATGGGTACGGCGCCGGTGGCGTGCGACGTCCTGGCGGATGGTCAGCCCCCCACCTCGCCCACGTACCGCACCTCCGGCACCTCCACACCGTCCACCTCGAACGGTTCCTCCGTGCCGTCGGGAACGAGTCCCGCACGCTCGTAGAACCGGCGTGCGCGGGTGTTGTCCTTGAGGACCCACAGGTACAGCCGCTCGCACCCCCGCGCGGCGAGCTGCCGGCGCGTCTCCTGGAGGAGCGCGTGTCCGACGCCCGTGCCGAAGCAGGCCGCGTCCACGTACAGGGCGTACAACTCCGCGTCGCCCGTGAGAAGTTCACCGTCCCGGTACGGCCCGTGACACGCCCACCCGACGACCGCACCGGCACGCTCGGCGACAAGGTTGACCACGTCCTCACCGGCGTTCGCGAAATGGTCGCGGCGGCGGTCGGTGTCCTCGGGGACGGAGAGGGCGTCGAGGTAGGGCTGGGGGACCAGGCCCCGGTAGGCGGTCTGCCAGCCGCGCACGCGGATCTCGGCGACGCGGGGGCAGTCGGCGAGGACCATGGGGCGGACCGGGAGCGGCTCGCCCGCGCCGGCCACGTGGCTGTACCGCGCGGCGGGGGCGACGCCGTCGGGGGCCGGGATGCGGGTCGGATCGCTCATGGATCCATCATGGATCACGGGTCTGACAACGCCCCCGGCCCCTCAGTTCGGCGGACCCTGTCTCAGCCCCTGAACCCCAGCAGCCCGTGCAGCGCGGTGCCGTGCGCCGACGGTGCCGCGACCTTGCTGGTGAGCGGCTTGGGGTCCGGCAGGGCCTTGCACACCGCGTCGACCGGGCCGTCGGCGCGCGGGACCGTGCCGTCGGTGAGGTACGCGGCGAGGTGCTTGTCGAGGCACGCGTTGCCGCTGAGCGTGATCCCGTGGTTCCCGCCGCCCTCCTCGACGACGAGGCTGGAGCCGCGCAGCAGCGCGTGCGTGAGGGCGCCGCCCTCGTACGGGGTCGCGGCGTCGTTGGTCGCCTGGAACAGCAGGACCGGCGGCAGCTTGTGGTTGGCGACGTTCACCGGCCGCAGCGTCTTCGTCGGCCAGAACGCGCACGACGCGTTGTACCAGGCGTTGTTCCAGGTCATGAAGGGCGCCTTCTCGTACGTCGCCCAGTTGTCGGCCCGCCACTGCTCCCAGTCACGCGGCCAGGCGGCGTCCCGGCACTGCACCGAGCTGTAGACGCTGAACCCGTTGTCCCCGGACGCGTCGACCGCGCCGAAGTTCTCGTACGTCTCGACCAGCGGATCGGCGTTCTTGGTGTTCACGTACGCGGCGAACGCCTCGGCGAGGTAGGGCCAGTAGCCGTTGAAGTACCCGCCCGGCAGAAACGTGTCCTCCAGCTCGGAGGCGCCCACCTTGCCGCCGGCCGGCTTCTTCGCGAGGGACGCGCGCATGGCGTACCACTTCGCCTCGACCTTCTCGGGGTCGGTGCCGAGGTGGTAGGTGGCGTCGTACTTCGCGATCCACGCCATCAGCGCGCGGTGGCGGTCGTTGAAGGCGACGTCCTGGGTGAGGTTGTCGTCGTACCAGACGCCCGAGGGGTCGACGATCGAGTCGAGCACCAGGCGGCGCACGTGCTGCGGGTAGAGCTTCGCGTAGACGGCGCCCAGGTACGTGCCGTACGAGTAGCCGAAGTAGTTGATCCGGCGCGCGCCGACGGCCGTACGGATCGCGTCCATGTCGCGCACCGCGCTGACGGTGTCGATGTACGGCAGGAGCTTCGCGTACTTCGTGCCGCAGGCTTTCGCGAACGACCGCACGCGCGCGAGGTTGGCCCGTTCGATCGCCTCGGTGACGGGCACCGAGTCGGGGCGCACGGGGTCGAAGTGACCCGGCGCGCAGTCCAGCGCGGGTGTCGATTTGCCGACCCCGCGCGGGTCGAAGCCGATGACGTCGTACTGCGCGGCGACCTTCTTCGGGAGCGTCGAGGCGACGAACCCGGCGAGGGACAGGCCGCTGCCGCCGGGACCGCCGGGGTTGACCAGCAGGGGGCCCTGGTAGGCCTTCGCGGTGTGCGGTACGCGAGTCAGCGCGAGGGTGATCCGCTGCCCGTGCGGGTTGTCGTGGTCGAGCGGCACCTTCAGGGAGGCGCACTGGAGCGTCGGGTGGTCGGTCGTACCGCAGCTCTTCCAGGCGAGCTTCGCGGCGTACGGGGCCTCAGCGGCCTCTACGGGCGCGGCGGTGAGCGTCGCGGCTACGACGGCGGCGGCACCGCACAGTACGGCTGCGCGTTTTCTCATGGAGCCTCCCAGGAACGGCCGGGACCGTGTGGGTCGACGGCCCCGGCGGCATCGTCCCGGGAAGCGGCGGCGAAGGAACCTGTTCCGCCGATAGTTGACCCGAACGGGTCTCTCCCCGCAGGCCCCGGGCCCGTTCAGAGCAGGCTCAGCTGGACCGGACCCGGGGGTTCCGGCTTCTTCGCCCGCGCGGGCGCGGATGTCCTGCGCGGCATCCCCGCGCGCGTGGGGCCGATGCCGTACTCCCGCGCCAGTTCGTGGACCTGACGGGTGATCCGGCGCTGGTACCAGGTCGGGGCGTAGGCGCCGTCCGCGTACAGCCGGTCGTAACGGGACGTCAGATGCGGGTGGTGGTGCGCCAGCCAGGCCATGAACCACTCGCGCGCGCCGGGCCGCAGATGCAGCGTCAGCGGCGTCACGGACGTCGCTCCGGCGGCGGCAATCGCGCGCACGGTGGCGCGCAGGTGATCGGGGTGATCGCTCAGGAACGGGATCACGGGAGCCATCAGGACGCCGCACCCGAGCCCGGCGTCGGCGAGCGCGCGTACGACGTCCAGGCGCCGCCGGGGAGCCGGGGTGCCCGGTTCCACCGTGCGCCACAGCTCCTCGTCGAGGAAGCCGACCGACACGGAGACGCCGACGTCGGTCACCTCGGCGGCCCGCCGCAGGAGGTCGAGGTCGCGCAGGATCAGCGTCCCCTTGGTGAGGATCGAGAACGGGTTCGCGCGCTCCCGCAGGGCGGTCAGGATGCCCGGCATCAGTTGATAGCGGCCCTCCGCACGTTGGTAGCAGTCGACGTTGGTGCCCATCGCGATGTGCTCCCCCTGCCAGCGCGGGGAGGCGAGTTCGCGGCGCAGCACCTCGGGGGCGTTCACCTTGACGACGATCTGCGTGTCGAAGCCGATGCCCGTGTCGAGGTCCAGATAGCTGTGCGTGCGGCGCGCGAAGCAGTACACGCACGCGTGCGTGCACCCCCGGTAGGGGTTCACCGTCCATTCGAACGGCATGCGCGAGGCGCCCGGCACCCGGTTCAGGACCGAGCGGGCCCGGACCTCGTGGAACGTCATTCCGCGGAACTCGGGCGTGTCGAAGGTACGGGTGGTCACCGCGTCCGCGCCGAACAGGGCGGGGTCGGCCGCCCGGCCGTGCTCGCCGGGCTCCTGGGTGAGGTTCTGCCAGCGCATGACGCCTCCTCGGTAGCACTGGCCACAGAATAGAACACTTGTTCCCATGATCGTGCGCGTGCCGTTTCCGCTCGCTTTGGGACCCCCGATTTGGGTGGCTGCCCGGCGGGGTGGTTGGCTTGCCCCGACCCCGAGAAACAGGCCCTGGAGGAACTCATGGCGCAGGTCGAGGCCACCACCGAGCGCGTCGTCGCGGCGGACCCGGAGACGGTGTTCGACACGCTCGCCGACTACAGCGGCCCTCGCGCGAAGCTGATGCCCGAACAGTTCAGCGAGTTCGAGGTGCGCGAGGGCGGCGACGGCGAGGGCACGCTCGTCCACTGGAAGCTCCAGGCGACCAAGAAGCGCGTGCGTGACTGCCTTCTGGAGGTCACCGAGCCCACCGACGGCGAGCTGGTCGAGAAGGACCGCAACTCTTCCATGGTCACCGTCTGGCGCGTCACGCCCGCCGGTGAGGGAAAGGCGCGCGTCGTGGTCACCACGACCTGGCAGGGCGCCGGAGGCATCGGCGGCTTCTTCGAAAAGACCTTCGCCCCCAAGGGCCTCGCCCGGATCTACGACGCGCTGCTCGCCAACCTCGCCGCCGAGGTGGAGAAGTAGAACGCCCGGACCGGCGGACAGGTTCCGCCGGAGCCCCGGACGTTGATCGAGTTCACCGGTTCGAGTGGTTGTTCCCTCGAACCCGGTCGGCGCCGTAACTCGTCGCGCTTGCCAGGAGTTGTCGCTTTACGCGGGAATTGTGTGGCAAGTGCGACGAGGGGAGCGGTACGTGGGCGGGATCACCCTGGTGCAGGAGGAGCCGGCGGCGGCGACGGCCCCGCCGGCCGCCGCGCCCCCACCCCCGCGGCAGGCCGAGGAGCTGAGCCCCCGCCGGGTGCGGCTCGTCTTCGTCGGCCTCATGCTCGCGCTGCTCCTCGCGGCGCTGGAGCAGATGATCGTCGCCACCGCCCTGCCGAAGATCGTCGGCGAGCTGCACGGCCTCGACAAGATGTCCTGGGCGATCACCGCCTACCTGCTGACCGCCACCGTCGGCCTGCCCGTCTACGGCAAGCTCGGCGACCTCATCGGCCGCAAGGGCGTCTTCCAGTTCGCGATCGTCGTCTTCGTCATCGGCTCCGCCCTCGCCGGGCGCGCGCAGACGATGGACCAGCTGATCGCTTTCCGCGCGGTGCAGGGCGTCGGCGCGGGCGGGCTGATGATCGGCGTCCAGGCGATCATCGCGGACATCGTGCCGCCCCGGCAGCGCGGCCGGTACATGGGCCTGATCGGCGCCGCCTTCGGACTCGCCTCCGTCGCGGGCCCCCTGTTGGGCGGCTACTTCACCGACCACCTCTCCTGGCGCTGGTGCTTCTACTTCAACGTCCCCTTCGGACTGGTCACCCTCGCCGTCGTCACCGCCGTCCTCAAACTGCCCAGGCCCAAGGTCCGCCCCCGCTTCGACTTCCTCGGCACGCTGCTGCTCGCCGCCGCCTCCACCTGCCTGGTCCTGCTGACCAGCTGGGGCGGTACCGAGTACGCGTGGGGCTCGCGCACGATCCTCGGCCTCGGCGCGGGCGCCGTCGCCGCGAGCCTGCTCTTCCTGCTCGCCGAGCACCGCGCGGCCGAACCCCTCATCCCGCTGCGGCTGTTCAGGGACTCCGTCTTCAACGTCACCGGGCTCATCGGCCTCGTGATCGGTGTCGCCCTGTTCGGCGCGGCCAGCTATCTGCCGACGTTCCTCCAGATGGTCGACGGCGCCTCCGCCACCGAGTCCGGGCTGCTGATGCTGCCCATGATGGCGGGCATCGTCGTCGCCTCCGTCGTCTCCGGACAGCTCATCAGCCGCACCGGCCGCTACAAGCTCTACCCCCTCCTCGGCGGCGCCCTGTCCGCCGCCGGCATGTGGCTGCTGTCCCGCCTGGAGACCGACACGCCCCGGCTGCACTACAGCCTCTGGATGGCCGTCCTCGGCGCCGGCATCGGCCTGGTCATGCCCGTGCTGGTGCTCGCCGTGCAGAACTCCGTGCGCCCCACCGACCTCGGCACCGCCACCAGCGCCAACAACTACTTCCGGCAGATCGGCGGCAGCGTCGGCGCCGCGATCTTCGGCACCCTCTTCGCGAACCGCCTCGCCGACGCCCTGCGCGAGCGCGTCCCCGCGCACGCGGGCCAGACGCCGCCCGACGCCGAGTCGATCACCCCGCAGCTCGTCCACGCGCTGCCCCCGGCCCTGCGCGACGCCTACATCAGCGCCTACGCCGACGCCATGCCGAGGATCTTCCTGTACCTCGTGCCGGTCCTTCTCGTCGGCCTGTTCCTCGCCTTCTTCCTCAAGGAGAAACCCCTCGTGTCCCACAACGAGACGGAGACCGAGCCCCTCGCCCTCCCGTCGGCGCGCGCGACGTACGCGGCCGGGATCGCCGTCTGCGGCACCGTCCAGCACCCCGACGGAACCGTCGTCCCGCGCGCGGCACTCACCCTCATCGACATCACCGGACAGCAGATCGGGCGCGGCGCCAGCGGCGACGACGGACGCTACGCGCTGGCCACCCCGGGCTCCGGCGCGTACGTGCTGATCGCCGCAGCGGGCGGGCATCAGCCGCAGGCCGTCTCCGTCACCGTCGGCGAGCGGCCCGTCGACCTCGACATCGTCCTCGGCGGCGCCGGACGCCTCGCCGGGGCCGTCGTCACCGCCGACGGCGCCCCCGTGCGGGACGCCACGGTCACCCTCACCAACGTCCACGGCGAGGTCGTCGCCGCCACCCGCAGCGGGCGCGAGGGCGGCTACACCATGACCGAGCTGGTGGCCGGCGAGTACACCCTCGCCGCGAGCGCCCCCGCCTTCCGGCCCGCCGCCCTGCCGGTCACCGTCCAGCAGGCCCGCGAGACCCGCCAGGACATCGAGCTCGCGGGCGGCGCCGTCCTGCGCGGCACCGTGCGCGCGGGCGGCGGGCGGCCCGTCGAGGACGCGCGCGTGACGCTCCTCGACGCCGCCGGGAACGTCGTCGACACCCTCACCACGGGCCCCGACGGCACCTTCCGCTTCGTCGACCTGTCCTCCGGCGAGTACACCGTCATCGCCGCCGGATACCCGCCGGTCGCCACCGTCCTCCAGGTCGCCGGCGGCGGCCGTACGGAACGGGACCTCCAACTCGGGTACGAGGACTGAAGGGGCTCAGGGGGCGCGCATGGATCACCGTGACCGGGAACGGGCCGCCGCACGGCGCGCGAACGCTCCGTCGAGCGCCCCGTGCGCCCGGCGGCGCCCCGGTCGCACCAATTCCAGCATTGCCGCACATCCCGGCCCACCGCCCCCGTACCGTGGTGGCAGCGGGACAGATCTTGTGAAGCTCTGGGGAGAGAGGGCCTGGGCCATGGACCGTGGCACCGAGCGGGACACACATCCCGGCCCGGGACGCGTCCCGCTGGCCGTCGTCGTGGTCGACGACGCCGGCCTCGTCTCCCACTGGAGCACCGGCGCGCGCAAGCTCTTCGGCGTCGTCAAGGAGGAGGCGATCGGACAGCCCGCGCTCGACCTGCTGCCCGTCGCCGGCGCCCTCCCCGACCCCGACGACACCCCCGAGCCCGCCCCGTACGACCTCCTCGCCGAGTTCGACGGCCACGGCCCGCCGCTCGACGCGGGACTCGGCTATCCGTCCTCCGGGCGGGCCTGGATCAGCCGCCCCGACGACGCCCGCGCGGACGTGCTGTGGTGGGCGTACCCGCTGTACGGCTCCGGTGCCGAACGGCTCCTGGTGCTCGCCGCCGACGCGGCCGGACTGCGCGAGGAGGCGGCCCCCGAAGACGACGACGGCGACGCCGTCAGCGTCGAGCGGATCTCCCCGGCGTTCGCCCGCCACACCGAGTTCCCCGGCGCCGACGACCTCGCGCGCCGGCTCCCCGAGATCCTGCCCAGCATGAGCGTCGGCGAGAGCGCCCGCATCGTCGCCCAGATCCTCGAACTCGGCTACCCCATCCTGGAGTTCAGCCAGAACGAGAAGGTCCCCGTCACCCCCGACTGGGGCGTCTCACGGCGCACCGAGCGCATCGCCCGCCGCGAACGCGCCGCCCGCGTGCTCGCACAGGGCCTGCCGGTGCCGGCCGAACTCTCCGACGACGACGGCGAGGACCTGGAGTACGTCGCCGTACGCGAGCGCCTGGAGTTCCTCAACGAGGTCAGCGGGAAGATCGGTACGTCGCTGGACCTCGCGCGCACGATCGTCGAGGTCAGCCGGGCCGTCGTGCCGCGCTTCACCGACGTCGCCGGGACCTATCTGCGTGAACAGGTCGTCGCCGGCGAGGAGTTCGACGACGGGGTGCCCGACACGCGCACGATGTGGCACCGCGTCGCCCTCGAACACACCGACGAGCCCGGGCGCTGGGACGACGTCGTCCCCGTCGGCGAGGCGATGCCGTTCCCCGCGCACACGCCGTTCTTCCAGTGCATGACCACCGGCGAACCCGTGCTCGTGCCGCGCATCGACGAGCGGATGGGGCACGCGATCGCCTCGCAGTTCGACAAGCGCGACATCCGGCCCCTCATCACCGGCCGGTCCATGCTCGTCGTGCCGCTCAAGGCGCGCAACGTCGTCCTCGGGTTCATGATCCTGCTGCGGCACCCCGAGCGCACCGAGTTCAACGACATGGACCGCGTCACCGGCGCCGAACTCGCCGCCCGCGCGGGGCTCGTGCTCGACAACGCGCGCATGTACACGTTCCAGGAGGCCGTCGCCGAGACCCTCCAGGACAGCATGCTGCCGCACATCCCCGCGCGCATGGCCGGCTGCGACATCGCCACCCGCTACCTGCCGGGCACCCAGATGGGGCGCATCGGCGGCGACTGGTTCGACGCGGTCAAGCTGCCCGGCGCGCGGACCGCGTTCGTCGTCGGCGACGTCATGGGGCACGGGCTCAACTCCGCCGCGAAGATGGGCCAGCTGCGGACCGCGATCCAGACCATGGCCGGGCTCGACCTGCCGCCCGCGCAACTGCTGCGCAACTTCGACGACCTCGCGCAGCGGCTCGGCGGCGACTACCTCGCGACCTGCCTGTACGCCGTGTACGACCCGCTCGCCGGCGAGCTGAGCATCGCCAACGCCGGCCACATCCCGCCCGTGCTGGTCCGCGCCGACGGCACCAGCGAACTCCTCGACCTGCCCACCGGCGCGCCCGTCGGCGTCGGCGGGGTGCCCTTCGAGGCCGTCCGGCTGCGCGTGGAGCCCGGCGACCGGCTCGTCATGTGCACCGACGGGCTCGTCGAGATCCGCGGCGAGGACATCGGTGTCGGGCTGGAGACGCTGTGCGAGTCCGCCGCGCACCCCGCCGCGTCCATGGACGACGCCTGCGACACGATCATCCGGGCGCTCAACCCGCGCGGGGGGCGCAAGGACGACGTCGCGCTCCTCATGGCCCGCCTCAACGGCATCGAGCCCGACGACGTCGCCGAGTGGCGCTTCGCCTCCTCGCCCGCCGAGGTCCGGCGCGCCCGCGCGGCGATCGGGGAGCAGCTGCACGAGTGGGGGCTCGCGCGGCTCGTCGACAACGCGGTCCTGATGGTCGGCGAGCTGGTCACCAACGCGGTGCTGCACGCGCCGGGGCGGAGTGTCGTCGTACGGCTCGTGCGCGGGGAGACGCTGCTGTGCGAAGTGGACGACGAGGGGCATGAGCTGCCGACGCTGCTGGGCGCCGGCCCGCTGGACGTGGCGGGGCGGGGGCTGCGGGTGGTGAGCACGCTGGCGCGCGAGTGGGGGGCCAGCCGGTCGGGGGCCGGGAAGAGCGTGTGGTTCGAGCTGACGCTGCCCCGGAGGTAGCGAGGTTCAGGCCGCGTTCTTGTGGGCGCGCGCGGGGAGCGGTAGACCGTACCCGGCTGTCGGTTCACGGCGGGCCGGCGTCGCACCCTGGGGAGAGGCCATGAGCGTGACACAGCGGTACCGGGAGTCGTGGGAAGGGTTCTGGAGGGAAGCGCCGGAAGGCGCGGGGGAGGTGTTCTGGGACGCGGAACCCGAGGTCGCCGTCGCCTCCCACCTCCCGTTGTTCACCCCCCACCTCCTCGACCCCGGCCTGCCCCTGGTCGACCTGGGGTGCGGGAACGGCACCCAGACGCGGTTCCTCGCGACCCGCTTCGCGCGGGTGCTCGGCGTCGACCTCGCCGAGGCCGCCCTCGACCAGGCGCGCCGCGCCGACCCCGGAGGACTGGCGGCGTACCGGTTCCTCGACGCGGTGGAGGAAGGGGCCGCCGAGAACCTCCACGCCGAGCTGGGGGACGCGAACGTCTACGTCCGGGGCGTGCTGCACCAGTGCGGTCCCGACGACCGGCAGCCGCTCATGGACGCCGTGGCGGCCCTCGTGGGCGCCCGGGGCCGCGCCTTCCTGGTCGAGCCCTCCGAGGGCGCCGGCGCCATCCTGGGGGGCCTCGCACGCCGTCCCGAGGGGCCTCCCGCCAAGCTCGCGCCGATCTTCCGGCACGGCATCGCACCGGGGGCGGTCCCCGACGCGGCCGTACCGGACCACCTGGCGTCGGCCGGACTCGCCGTGCTGGACCTGGGGACGACACCGCTCACCACCACCGAGCGCACACCCGACGGCGCGCTGATCGTGCTGCCGTCGCAGTGGGTCGTGGCGGGACGCCCGGCCTGACCCGCCCCCCTTGCGTGGTGTGGATCACACCCGGGGAAGTGAGCACCCCACGGGGGTGATTTTCGTACCTTCGGCCGACAGGCGGCCCCTGGATGCGAGGATGTGGCCCCATGACTGCCGGGTGGTGCGCGCGTACGGGGAGGGCCGCGATGTTCGCGGCCGTCTGCGTCGTGCTCGCCGCACTGGGGCACGTGATGATGGCCGGGGCCGGACTGCCGGCGTGGACGCTCGCCGTCGCCTTCGCGGCCGTCTGGGGCGCCGGATGGGCACTCGCCGGACGCGAGCGCTCGGTGCCGGCGGTCGTCGGGGGTGTCGTCGCCGCCCAGGCCCTGCTGCACCAGGGATTCTCCGCCGTGCAGCGGACGGGGTCCGGCGCGGCGGACATGGCCGGGATGCCCGGCATGACCGGGATGACCGGCATGCATATGGACATGGGGATGCCGCACGGGGGCATGTCCCACGCGGACGGCCATGACGGCATGGGGACACCTCTCGCGGACGTCTCGGCGACGTCGTACGGCATGCTCCTCGCGCACCTGGTCGCCGCGCTGCTGTGCGGCCTGTGGCTGGCCTACGGGGAGCGCGCCGTGTTCCGCGTCCTGCGGGCCGTCGGTACGCGGCTGGCGGCGCCGCTGAGGCTCGTGCTGGCCGTGGCCGGCGCCGTACCGCCGGAGTTCCCGCGCCCCCTGTGGCGGCGCGGGCGGTCCGTGCGGGCGCCCGTCCAGCGGCTTCTCGTCCACTCGCTCACGTCCAGGGGACCGCCCCGGGGGCGCGCTGCCGTCTGACGGCAGCCGGTGCCCCGAGCCGCCCGGCGCGCCTCGGGCCGCGGCCGTACCCGGCCGCACCCCCCTTCACCGGACCGCACGCGCGCGTGCGGTCTCGGACGTGACCAGAGAAGGACACACCCGAGTGACTCTCTCCACGCTGCCCCCGCCGTCCACGCTGCCCTCGCCGCGCGCCGACGCGGACGCCTCGATCACCGCGTGGGCGCTGCGCGCACGCGACGGCGATCCCGTCGCCGTCGACCGATGGGTGCGCGCGCTGTACCGGGACGTGCTGCGGTACGTCATCCACCTGAGCGCCGACCCGCAGGGCGCCGACGACCTCGTCCAGGACACCTTCGTCCGGGCCCTCGGCAGCCTGCACCGCTTCGAGGGGCGCTCCTCCGCGCGCGCGTGGCTGCTGACGATCGCCCGCCGCGCGGTCGTCGACAGCCACCGCCGGGCCGCCGCACGCCCGCGCGTGTGCGACTCCGACGCCTGGGAGGCCGTCGTCGTCCCCGGCTTCGAGGACGGCGTCCTGCTGCTCGACCTGCTCGCCGCGCTGCCGAAGGAGCGCCGCGAGGCGTTCGTGCTGACGCAGATCGCGGGCTGGTCCTACGAAGAGGTCGCCGCCCGCAGCGGCTGCCCCGTCGGAACCGTCCGCTCGCGCGTCGCGCGGGCACGCGCCACGCTGGCCGGAATGCTGGCGGAGCGGACCGAGGCGGGAGTGGCCGTGGCGTAACGTGACGCCCCATGAAGATCCTGATCAGTGCTGACATGGAGGGTGCCACCGGGGTCACCTGGCCGGAGGACGTCCGGCCGGGCGCCCCGGAGTGGCAGCGGTGCCGGGAGATGTTCACCTCGGACGTCGACGCGGCCGTCCGCGGCTTCTTCGACGGCGGCGCCGATCACGTGTTGATCAATGAAGCTCATGCCACGATGCGCAACCTTCTCCTTGAACGTCTTGACGAACGTGCGGACATGTTGACCGGTCGTCACAAAGACCTGTCCATGGTCGAGGGAGTCCAGTACGGCGACGTGGACGGCATCGCGTTCATCGGGTACCACGGCGGCGCCGGCATGGAGGGCGTCCTCGCCCACACCTTCCTCGCCAACACGATCACCGGCGTCTGGCTGAACGACGTCCGTGCCAGCGAGGGCCTCCTCAACGCCCATGTCGCCGCCGAGTACGGGGTACCCGTGATCCTCGTGACGGGCGACGACATCACCTGCGAGGACGCCCTCGGGTACGCGCCGGAGGCCCACAAGGTCGCCGTCAAGGACCACGTCTCGCGGTACGCGGCGATCTGCCGCACGCCCGCGCGCACGGCCGCCGACATCCGCACGGCGGCCCGCGAGGCGACGCGGCTCGCGGTACGGCACGACCCGGCCGGCACCGGCCCGTACACGGTCGCCGTCGAGTTCGACGCGGAGCACCTGGCGGGAGCCGTGACGGTGATCCCCGGCGTGGAGCGGATCGCGGAGCGCAAGGTCGCGTACACCATGGACCGCATGTACGACGCGATCCGTGTGTTCAAGGCTGTCACCACGGTCGCCGCGTCCGCGATGGAGGAGAAGTATGGCTGACCGGCAGGCGTACGACGAGGTCGTGCGGTTCACGTCCGACCTGATCCGCCGCGACACCACCAACCGGGGCGGCGGCGACTGCCGCGAGCGCCCCGCCGCCGAGTACGCGGCCGAACAGCTCGCCGAAATCGGCCTGGAACCCACGCTGTTGGAGCGCACGCCGGGCCGCACCAACGTCGTCGCCCGCATCGAGGGCACCGACCCGTCCGCGGACGCGCTCCTCGTCCACGGCCACCTCGACGTCGTCCCCGCCGAGGCCGCCGACTGGAGCGTGCACCCCTTCTCCGGAGAGGTCCGCGACGGGGTCGTGTGGGGGCGCGGCGCCGTCGACATGAAGAACATGGACGCGATGGTCCTCGCCGTCGCCCGCTCCTGGGCCCGCGAAGGCGTACGCCCGCGCCGGGACGTCGTCATCGCGTTCACCGCCGACGAGGAGGCGAGCGCCGAGGACGGCGCCGGGTTCCTCGCGAACCGGCACCCCGGCCTCTTCGAGGGCTGCACCGAAGGCATCAGTGAATCCGGCGCGTTCACCTTCCACGACGGCACCGGACGCGAGATCTACCCCATCGCCGCCGGTGAACGCGGCACCGCCTGGCTGAAGTTGACCGCGCGGGGCCGCGCCGGGCACGGCTCGAAGGTGAACCGCGAGAACGCCGTCACCCGCCTCGCCGCCGCGATCACCCGCATCGGCGCGTACGAGTGGCCCGCCCGTCTGACCCCCACGGTCAGCGCCGCCCTCACCGAACTCGCCGCGCTCTACGGCATCGAGGCCGACCTCGACGACGTCGACGCCCTGCTCGGCAGGCTCGGCCCCGCCGCGAGCCTCGTCGAGTCGACCGTCCGCAACAGCGCCAACCCGACGATGCTGGACGCCGGTTACAAGGTCAACGTCATCCCCGGCGAGGCCGTCGCCTACGTCGACGGACGCTATCTCGCGGGCGCGGAGGACGAGTTCAGGGCGACGCTCGACAAGCTGACCGGACCTGACGTCAGTTGGGAGTTCCAGCACCGCTCCGTCGCCCTCCAGGCGCCCCTGGACACCCCGACGTACGCCGGACTCCGGGCCGCCGTACGGGAGTTCGCGCCCCAGGGCCACACCGTCCCCTACTGCATGTCGGGCGGCACCGACGCCAAGCAGTTCTCCCGGATCGGCGTCGTCACCTACGGCTTCACCCCGCTCAGGATGCCCGAGGGGCTCGACTACCAGGCCCTGTTCCACGGCGTCGACGAACGCGTCCCCGTCGACGCGCTGCACTTCGGCGTCGACGTCCTCGACCGCTTCCTGCGCACCGCGTGACCCGCGCCCTGCCGTACGGCGACTGGCCCTCGCCGGTCACCGCCGGTCTCGCCGCCGCGCACGACGGCCGCCCCGAGTACGTCGGGTTCGTCGGCGAGGAGGTCTGGTGGACGGCGCCCCGGCCGGCCGAGGGAGGCCGCCGCGCCTTGGTCCGCCGCCGTGCCGACGGCACCGAGGAAGCGGTCCTGCCCGCGCCCTGGAACGTCCGCAGCCGCGTCCACGAGTACGGCGGCTGCCCTTGGGCGGGAACCGTGCACGAGGGCCGACTCCTCGTGGTGTTCGTCCACTTCACGGACCAGCGCCTCTACCGGTACGACGGCGACGGCGAACCCCGGCCCCTCACCCCCGTCTCCGAGATCGGCGGCGGGCTGCGCTGGGCCGACCCGGTGCTGCTGCCTGAGCGGGGCGAAGTCTGGTGCGTGAAGGAGGAGTTCACCGGCGACGCGCCCACCGACGTGCGGCGCGTCCTG
Source organism: Streptomyces saintjeani (assembly GCF_055409605.1). NCBI lineage: Bacteria > Bacillati > Actinomycetota > Actinomycetes > Kitasatosporales > Streptomycetaceae > Streptomyces > Streptomyces saintjeani. Next base: position 7,704,752 of record NZ_CP189624.1, read on the forward strand.
GCCGCCGTACCGCTGGACGGGTCCGGTGCCGTGCGTGAACTCACCGACGACCGGCGGAGGTTCGTCACCGGGCCGAAGCTGTCGCCCGACCGGCGCAGGATGGCGTGGATCGCCTGGGACCATCCCCGGATGCCGTGGGACGGGACGGAGCTGCTGGTCGCCGAAGTCGACGACGTCGCCGGGGTCCCTCAAGTCGTCGCCGGTGGGCCTGAGGAGTCGGTCGTCCAGGCCGAATGGGCGCCGGACGGCGGGCTGTTGTACGCGTCCGACCGGAGCGGCTGGTGGAACCTCTACCGCGACGGGCGTCGACTCTGCCCGCGCGAGGAGGAGTTCGGCGGGGCGCCGTGGAAGCTGGGGCAGCGGTGGTTCGCGCCACTGGCGGACGGGCGGATCGCCGTCGTCCACGGGCGGGGCGCCGCCGTACTCGGCGTGCTCGACCCCCGAACCGGGGAGACCGCCGAACCGGACGGGCCCTGGACCGAGTTCGGGTCCACGCTCGCCGTGCGCGGGGAGCGGGTCGTCGGGGTCGGGGCCGGTCCGTACAGCGGGTACGAGGTCGTCGAACTGGACGCGCAAAGCGGGAGCGTCCGGGTGATCGGGGCCGCGCATGCCGACGCCGTGGACCCGGCGTACTACCCGCGGCCGGTCGCGCGGACCTTCGCCGGGCCGGGCGGCCGGGAGATCCACGCGCAGGTGTATCCGCCGCGCACCCCCGAACACGCCGGCCCCGAAGGGGAGTTGCCGCCGTACGTCGTGTGGGCGCACGGCGGGCCCACCGACCGGGCGCCGCTCGTGCTCGATCTGGAGATCGCGTACTTCACCTCGCGGGGGATCGGGGTCGTCGAGGTCGACTACGGCGGGTCCACCGGGTACGGGAGGGCGTACCGCGAGCGGCTGCGCGGGAGTTGGGGTGTCGTGGACGTCGAGGACTGTGCCGCCGTCGCGCTGGCGCTCGTCGAGGAAGGGGCCGCCGACCGGGGGCGGCTCGCCATCCGGGGCGGCAGCGCGGGAGGTTGGACCGCCGCCGTGTCGCTGGCCCGCACGGACGTCTACGCCTGTGCGGTGATCCGCTACCCCGTTCTCGATCCCGTGAGCTGGGCGGACGGCGGGACGCACGACCTGGAATCCCGGTACCTCGACGGGCTGATCGGGCCGGCCGAGCGGCTCGCGGAGCGGTCGCCGGTCGAGCACGCGGACCGCGTTTCCGTACCGTTCCTGCTGCTCCAGGGCTTGGACGACGTGATCTGTCCGCCCGCGCAGTGCGAGCGGTTCCTGGAGCGGGTCGGCGTGCCGTACACGTACCTCACCTTCGAGGGCGAGGGGCACGGGTTCCGCAAGGCGTCGACGACCGTGCGGGCGCTGGAGGCCGAACTCGCCCTGTACGCCGAGGTGTTCGGCCTGAATCCGGTGAAAGAGCTGATCCCGTGAACGAGTTGACCCGTCCCCGGCGTCTCGCGCCCGGCGCCCGCGTCGTGATCGTCGCCCCCAGCGGGCCCGTTCCCGAGGAGCGGCTCCAGGGCGGCCTCGACATCCTGCGCGGCTGGGGACTCGAACCCGTCGTCGCGCCCCATGTCCTCGACAGGCACGGGGAGTTCCCCTACCTCGCGGGCACCGACGCCGACCGGGCCGCCGACCTCCAGCGCGCCTGGTGCGCCCCGTCCGTCGACGCCGTGCTGTGTGCGCGGGGCGGGTACGGCGTCCAGCGCATGGTCGACCTGCTCGACTGGGACGCGCTGCGGGCGGCCGGGCCGAAGGTGCTCGTCGGCTTCAGCGACGTCACCGCGCTGCACGAGGCGTTCGCGAACCGGCTCGGGCTCGTCACCCTGCACGGGCCGATGACGGCCGGTGTGGACTTCCTCAAGAACGCGGCTGCGCAACGCCATCTCCGGGCGACCCTCATGAACCCCGAGTCCGTCCAGGCCGTCACCGCGACCGGAGGGGGTGCGCTGGTCGGCGGGCGGGCCCGGGGCGTCCTGCTCGGCGGGTGCCTGTGCCTGCTCGCCGCGGAACTGGGTACGCCGTACGCGCGGGCCTCCGCGCGCGGGGGGCTGCTGTGCCTGGAGGACGTGGGGGAGGAGACGTACCGGCTCGACCGCTACCTCACCCAGCTGCTGCGCGCCGGGTGGCTCGACGGGGTGCGGGGCGTGGTCCTCGGGTCCTGGGCGGAGTGCGACGACTACCCCCTCGTACGGGCCATGCTCGTCGACCGGCTCGGCGGGCTCGGGGTGCCTGTCGTCGAGGAGTTCGGGTTCGGGCATGCGGCGGGGGCGCTGACGGTGCCCTTCGGGGTGGCGGCGGTGCTCGACGCTGACGCGGGGACGCTGGTGCTGGACGAACCGGCCCTGCGCTGAGCGCTCGCCGTGCGGAACCGTTTGCTCGGGCGCACGCTGGTCGCATGAGTCCGAAGACGACGTCCGAGAGCGGGGCGAAGAAGAGGGGGGCGAGTCTGCTCACGCCGGGGTGGATCGCCGTTGCGGTGCTGGGGGTGCTTGCCCTGGTGTTCATCTTCGAGAACACCCGGCAGACCAAGATCCGGCTGTTGATTCCCGAGGTCACGATGCCGTTGTGGACGGCGTTGCTGGCGACGGGGGTGGTGGGGGCGTTGTGCGGGGCGTATTTCGTGCGCAGGAGGAAGTAGCGGTGCGCCTGAGGGAGTGCCGGTGCCTGTAGCAGGGCGGGTGCGGCGCCGTTGTGGTTGTTCGCGCCCGCGCGGCGGTAGCCGCAGATCGACACAGCCCCGCGCCCCTGGAGGGGCGCTGCCCTCGCAGGCCGTCCGGAGCCCCGTCGTACGCTGGTCCGATGCCTCACACTGATCGTTATCTCGCCGAAGGGCCCCGCGTGGGGATACGTCACTTCACCTACGCCGACGGGGCCGAGTTCGCCGCTCGGGTTCGGGAGAGTGGAGAGTTGCATCGACCATGGCTGTATCCGCCGGACAATGTTGATGCGTACACCTCGTACGCGTCAAGGTTGATCGAGGATCCCTCCAAGGCCGGGTTTCTCGTGTGCACCAAGGACGATGCGGCTATTGCTGGATACATCAATATCAACAACATCGTCGAGGGGGCTTTCCAGTGCGGGGCGCTGGGGTACGGGGCCTTCGCGCACTCCGCCGGGCGAGGGCTGATGCGGGAGGGGCTCGATCTTGTCGTCGGGTACGCCTTCGGGCCCATGCGGCTGCACCGGCTGGAGATCAACGTCCAGCCGGGCAACACGGCGTCGATCGCGCTCGCGCGGGGTGCCGGGTTCCGGCTGGAGGGGCTGTCGCCGAAGATGATCTACGTCGACGGCGACTGGCGTGACCACGAGCGGTGGGCGATCACCGTCGAGATGCGCGCTTGACGTTGATCTTCATGGTGTCGAGGTCGGTGACCTTCGACTTCAGGCCGGTGAAACCGTGTGAGAGCGCTTTCAGCGCCGTTTCCGCCCGGTCCTCCGCGATCGCCGCGGCCATCTCCTCGCCGTCCGTCGCGTCCGACACCACCACGTACCGCATCGAGAAGTGCTTCAGGGGGCTCGCCTCGTAGGTCAGCGAGCCCTCCTCGGTGAACCGCATGCTGGACAGGCCGTGGTCGGCGGCCTCGGTGAGCAGCCTCTCCCGGGACTCGTCGGTCAGGGCGTCCCACGTGCCTCGGACGATGACCCGGTAGGTGTGCTGCTCGCTCATCGGCTTCTTTCCGTCTCTGGGTGCGGGGCGCGTCGACTCTACGGCGGTGCCGACGGCCCGCACACGGAATTTCCCGCCGCCGCGGTCACCGCCGACCCGGTCACTTCCGGCAGAGGATCTCCCCGTGCAGGACGGCGAACCAGCCGTCCTCCTGCCGCCCCCACTCCCGCCACGCCTCGGACACGGCCGTCAGCTCGTCCCGGGTCGCGTGCCCGCCCTCGGTCGCGCGGTCGGCGTACGCGGAGGCCAGCGTGCGGTCCGCCCACAGGCCGCTCCACCACGCCCGCTCCTCCGGCGTCGAGAACGTCCAGTTCGCGGACGTCGCCGTGATGTCGGTGAACCCGGCCGCCAGCGCCCACGACTTCAGCCGCCGCCCGGCGTCCGGCTCGCCCCCGTTCGCGCGCGCGACCCGCTGGTACAGGTCGGACCAGGCGTCCATGCCGGCCGAGGCCGGGTACCAGATCATCCCCGCGTAGTCCGAATCGCGGACGGCGACGAGACCGTTCGGCTTGGTCACCCGGCGCATCTCGCGCAGCGCCTGTACGGGGTCGCCGACGTGCTGGAGGACCTGGTGGGCGTGGACGACGCAGAACGTGTCGTCCGGATAGTCCAAGGCGTGGACATCGGCGACCGCGAAGTCCAGGTTCGTCAGACCGCGCCCGGCGGCCGTGGCGGCGGCCTGCTCCAGGATGCCCGGCGCGTGGTCGACGCCGGTGACGTGGCCGTCCGGGACCAGGGCCGCCAGGTCGGCGGTGATCGTGCCCGGACCACAGCCCAGGTCCAGGACCTTCATGTGCGGCTTGAGCGAACTCAGCAGGTACGCCGCCGAGTTGGCGGCGGTCCGCCAGGTGTGCGAGCGCAGGACGGACTCGTGGTGGCCGTGCGTGTAGACGGCCGTCTCCCGTGCTTCCGGCATGGCTGTGCCCCTTCGCTTCGTCGGGTCGGTGCGGATTTCACGGTAACGCGATCGGCCGTATCGTGAGACTAACCGTTTCGTAATGTGGACTGACTGTGCGTCAGTCCATGCTTTCGATAACGGTTTGCCGTGCAGGTCGCGGGGCCGGAGAATGCGTTTCCATGGGACATCTGGAAGCCGCGCACCTCGAGTACTACCTCCCCGACGGGAGGGCGTTGCTCGGCGACGTGTCCTTCCGCGTCGGAGAAGGGGCGGTCGTCGCCCTCGTCGGCCCCAACGGGGCGGGCAAGACGACCCTGCTGCGGCTGATCTCCGGCGAGCTGAAGCCGCACGGCGGCACCGTCACCGTCAGCGGCGGGCTCGGCGTGATGCGCCAGTTCGTGGGCTCCGTACGGGACGAGACGACCGTCCGCGACCTGCTCGTCTCCGTCGCCCCGCCGGAGATCCGTACGGCCGCCGGGGCCGTCGACCGCGCCGAGCACGCGCTGATGACCGTCGACGACGAGGCCGCGCAGCTCCAGTACGCACAGGCGCTCTCCGACTGGGCCGAGGTGCGCGGGTACGAGGCCGAGACGCTGTGGGACATGTGCACGACCGCCGCGCTCGGCGTGCCGTACGAGCAGGCCCAGTGGCGGCAGGTGAGCACACTGTCCGGGGGCGAGCAGAAGCGGCTCGTGCTGGAGGCGCTGCTGCGCGGGACCGACGAGGTGCTGCTCCTCGACGAGCCCGACAACTATCTCGACGTACCCGGCAAGCGGTGGCTGGAGGAGCGGCTCAAGGAGACGCGCAAGACCGTCCTGTTCGTCTCCCACGACCGTGAACTCCTCGCGCGGGCCGCGGAGAAGATCGTGTCCGTGGAACCCGGGCCCGCCGGTGCCGACGCGTGGGTGCATGGCGCGGGGTTCGGGACGTATCACGAGGCCCGGCGTGAACGATTCGCCCGGTTCGAGGAGTTGCGCAGGCGGTGGGACGAGAAGCACGCGCAGCTGAAGAAGTTGGTGCTCTCGCTTCGTCAAGCCGCCTCCATCAGCCATGAGTTGGCGTCCCGGTACCAGGCCGCGCAGACCCGGCTGCGGAAGTTCGAGGAGGCCGGGCCGCCGCCGGAGCCGCCGCGCGAGCAGGACATCAAGATGCGGCTCAAGGGCGGGCGTACCGGAGTAAGGGCCGTCACCTGCAAGGGACTTGAGCTGAGCGGGCTGATGAAGCCCTTCGACCTCGAAGTCTTCTACGGCGAGCGCGTCGCCGTCCTCGGGTCCAACGGGTCGGGGAAATCGCACTTCTTGAGGCTCCTCGCGGGGGACGAGGTCGCGCACACCGGGGAGTGGAAGCTCGGCGCGCGGGTCGTCGCCGGGCACTTCGCGCAGACCCACGCCCACCCCGAACTCCTGGGCCGTACCCTCCTCGACATCCTCTGGACCGAGCACTCCCAGGACCGCGGCGCGGCCATGTCCCGCCTGCGACGGTACGAGTTGACCAACCAGGCGGAACAGAGCTTCGACCGCCTCTCCGGCGGCCAGCAGGCCCGCTTCCAGATCCTCCTCCTCGAACTCCGGGGCTGCACGGCGCTGTTGCTCGACGAACCGACCGACAACCTCGACCTGGAGTCGGCGGAGGCCCTCCAGGAAGGGCTGGAGGCATTCGACGGAACCGTCCTCACGGTCACCCACGACCGGTGGTTCGCCAAGTCCTTCGACCGGTACCTGGTGTTCGGGAGCGACGGGAAGGTACGGGAGACCGCGGAGCCGGTGTGGGACGAGCGGAGGGTGGAGCGGGCGCGGTAGGGGCGGGCGCGCGCCGGGTTCGTGGGCGGTGTGCGCGAGGCCGAGAGGGCCTGTGGGGCGGGCGGGCTGCGGGAGCGGTCGTGGCGTGCTCGCGCAGCGGTACGGCCCTGGGGACGGTGTCGTGGAGGCCGGCCCGTGCCGTGCCGCCGGGTGCCGTCCTGGCCTGCGCGGCGGAGCGGGTTCGGGTTCCCGGACGGTGTGCCGGTTGCCGCGCCCCACTTGTTCGGGTGGGGTCGGGGCGCCGCGCTCGCCCGGGCGGTGAGCTGGACGCGGTGGCTGTTCGCCGGGCGGTGTGCCGGGTGCCGTGATCGTCCGGCCGGGTTTCGCGCGTGTCCGTCTCCGGTGTCTGCCGACTCGTAACCGGCCGCGTCTGCCCAGCTCGGACCCCCTCCGTGTTTGTGTGGCGGGCCCCGGGGCAGGCGGATTGGCGTGCTTCGGACCGGAGGCACTCGGTGGGATGGCTCCGGCGGCCTGCGGCTGATCGTTCGCCGCGCGGGGCGTGCTCATCGGTGAACCGTCCAACCCGGAGCACCCGCAAGGGAGTTGCGACGCACCATGCGAAATTCAGTGAGCGTGACGCGCCACCCGCACGACGATGCCCCCGACACCGCCGAGGCATTCCGCAAGCTCGCCGACATGCCCGAGGGACCCGACCACGACACGTTGCGCGGCGAGATCGTCGAGGCGTGGCTGCCGATGGCCGACCGCCTCGCGGGCCGCTTCCGCAGCCGGGGCGAGAGCCTGGAGGACCTGCGCCAGGTCGCGGCCCTCGGCCTCGTGAAGGCCGTCGACCGGTACGACCCGGACCGCGGCAACGCCTTCGAGAGCTACGCCGTACCGACGGTGACCGGCGAGATCAAACGCCACTTCCGTGACCACCTGTGGACCCTGCACGTGCCGAGGCGGGTCCAGGACCTGCGCAACCGGGTCCGCTTCGCCTGCCAGGACCTCGCCCAGAACGGCGGCCGGCAACCGACCGTCGCCGAGATCGCCGAGCGCGCGCAGCTCAGCGAGGACGACGTACGCGCCGGCCTGGAGGCCCTGGACAGCTTCACCGCCCTCTCGCTGGACGCCGAGCTGCCCGGCGGCGAGGACGGCTACTCCCTCGGCGACGTCCTCGGCGCGCCCGACCCCGCGCTGGACGTCGTCGTCGACCGCGAAGCCGTACGCGGGCGCCTGGCGGCGCTGCCCGAGCGGGAGCGGGCGATCCTGTACATGCGGTTCTTCGGCGACATGACGCAGAGCCGGATCGCCGAGCGGCTCGGCATCTCCCAGATGCACGTCTCCCGGCTGATCAGCCGCTGCTGCGAACGCGTCCGCGAACAGGTGCTCCAGGACGCCGCCTGAGGCGTGGTTCACCCGGTCGGGTGGAGCCACTGCCGCCGAACGAGGGCGCACGCGCGCGTGTCGGCGTGCGGCGGGCTGTGATGGGTGTACGTCCACCGCAGCCGTCGCACGCCGCACCGAGGAGTCCCATGCGTCGCAGCGCCCGTGTCCTGTCCGCCACGCTCCTTGTCTGCGGGGTGCTCGCCGTGACACCGGCCGCCGCGGCCGACCCCGCCGCCGAGGTCACCCCGGCGACCGTCTCGCCCGGTGCCACGGTCACCGTCTCGGTTTCCTGCGACCCGGTCACGGGTACGGCGCCGGCGACGCTGGAGGCGACGTCCCTCGCGTTCGCCGAGGACACGGTGAGCCTCCAGCAGGTGCCCGGCGGCGGTCCCGGCCCCGTCTACCGGGGCACCGCCCGGATCGCGGGCGCGGGCGAGTTCACGGGCCTGGAGGGCACCGGACCCGACTCCGCGTGGACGGTCGACGGGACCTGTCCGGCGGCCCGGGGCGCCCAGGGACGCGCCTGGAGCGCCACGTTCGACGTCTCGCGCGCGGGCGGCGGCGGCCCGGCGCCGTGCACGCGGCCCCCGCAGCAGCCCTGGCCCGACTCGTGCCCCGGCCCCACGGTCCAGCACGGCGTCAAGGCGGGCGGCGGAGGCACCTTCACGGACTCCGTACCCGCACTGGCGGCGGGCGGCCTGTTCATCGCGGGCGCGTTCGCCGCCGCGGGCCACCGGCTGTGGCGGCGGGGTTCGGCGGCGAGGGGCTGAGGTCGCTGTGGGGAGGGCGGGCGGCGACGGGGCCGACGAGGGCGCGGCGACCGACGGGGGCGGCGAGGGTGCCGGGGTGAGGCGAGACCGGGAGCGCGGCTCCGAGCCGCGCCCCCGCGCGCGTGCGGCAGAGGACCGACCCGACCGGTCGACCCCGCCACCGGACGCAGGCTCCCGCGTGTGTGCAGGAGAGGCCCCGCGCGACCGGTCGGCCCACCCGGCAGACCCGCGCCCCCGCGCGCGTGTCCCCGAGGAGACCGAGCCGCCCCCCGCCGCTGCCCGCCCCGAGGACCACGGCCCCGTCCGGTACGGTCCGCCCCTCCCCGGCGACGGAGTTCCCGTTCTGCCGTTTCTCGCCGATGCCCTGGCCTCCGTGGCCTCGCGCGCGGGTGCCGAGCCGGTGGGAGGCGGGGCCGCGATACGGGAAGCCGCGTGCGGGTACTGGGCGCGGCGGGGCGTTGACGCCGACCCCGCGCGGGTGGCCGTCGCTCCCGGTGCGCCCGCCCTGCTGCTGGCGCTGACCGCCGCCCTCGGCGGGGACGTGCTCGTGCCGAGGCCCTGCGCGGCCTGGTGGGCGCCGTACGCGCGGCTGCTGGGGCGGCCGGTGTTCCATGTCGCGACGCCCGCCGAGTGCGGGGGAGTGCCGGACCCGTACGCGCTCCTGGAGACCGTCCGGAGGGTCCGGGAGGAGGGCGGGGAGCCGCGTCTGCTCGTGCTGTCGCCCGCCGACGACCCCACGGCCACCGTCGCGCCCCCGGAGGCCGTGCACGAGGCCGTGGAGGCCGCCGAGGGGGCCGGCCTGCACCTCGTCAGCGACGAGACCTGGCGCGACACCGTCCACGCCCCGCACGACACGGTGTTCGTCAGCCCTGCCGAGATGCTCCCGGACAAGGTCACCGTCGTCAGCGACCTCGCGGGCGCGCTGCTGCCGGCCGGCTGGCCCGCGGCGACCGCCCGCTTCCCCGCCGGAACCGACCTCCACGCGCGCGTGCTGGACGTCCTCACCGCACTCGGCGCCCGCGTCGCGACCCCGGTCGCGGCAGCCGCCGCCCGCGCGCTGGAGGAGCCCGACGAGGTCACCGCGCGCGTACAGGCCGTCGTCCGCCTCCACGCGCGCGTGGCCGACGCCGTGCACAGCATCGCTGTCACGGCGGGCGCACTGTCCCGGCCCCCGCGCGCGGGGCGTCATGTGTACGTCGATCTGGGCCCCCTGCATTCCGCTCTCGCCGCGCGCGGGGTCGGCGACGCCCAGGAACTGGAGGACCACCTCACCGGACGGCTCGGCATGCCCGCGCCCGGCGGCCACCGGTTCGGCGACGATCTGGGCGCCCTGCGCGTACGCCTGTCCACGGGCGCCCTGCTGGGTGCGACGGACGCCGAACGGGCGGAATGCCTCACGTCACCCTCGCCGTTGGAACTGCCACACGTGCACCGCACGTTGACCCACATGAGGTCGGTCTTCGACGGCCTCCGGAGCGACGCTCAGCGATGGGAGCCCCGATGACGCAGCAGTCCGAGTCGGCAGCGGCCACAACCACGCGGGACAGCACGGTCCCGGCGGACCCCTCCTCCCTCGCGCCCCCGTACCCGCCGCTGGCCGAACCCCGGCCGCTGGGCGAGCGCAGGGTGTGGCCGCGGGCGTTCCACGACCGGCTGACCGCGCCGCTGCCCGGCCTGAAGGCGATGGCCCGCTTCGCCCGCGAGGGCTCCGTGCGCCCCGGCAGGCAGGGCCTCGCGGACGTCACCCGGCTGCCCGTCACCCCCGGCGCACCGCCCCGCGTGGACGCCGGCACGATCGCCGTCACCTGGGCGGGACACGCCAGTTGGGTGGTGGGCGTCGGCGGGCTCACCGTCCTCACCGACCCGGTCTGGTCGCGCCGCATCCTCGGCACGCCCGCGCGCATCACCCCCGTCGGCGTCCCCTGGGAGACCCTCCCCAAGGTCGACGCCGTCGTCATCAGCCACAACCACTACGACCACCTCGACGCCCCCACCCTGCGCCGCCTCCCGCGCGACACGCCCGTGTTCGTGCCCGCGGGGCTCGGCGTCTGGTTCCGGCGGCGCCGCTTCACGCGCGTGACGGAACTCGACTGGTGGGAGGCCGCCGAACTCTCCGGTGTGCGCTTCGACTTCGTGCCCGCCCACCACTGGTCCAAGCGCACCCTGACCGACACCTGCCAGTCCCTGTGGGGCGGCTGGGTCCTCACCGCGCCCGACGGGCGGCGCGTCTACTTCGCCGGGGACACCGGCTACGGCCACTGGTTCTCCCGCATCGGCCGGCGCTACCCCGGCATCGACCTCGCCCTGCTGCCGATCGGCGCCTACGACCCGCGCTGGTGGCTCAGCGACGTGCACTGCGACCCCGAGGAGGCCGTACGCGCCGCGCGGGACGTCGGCGCGCGCAGGATGGCGCCGATGCACTGGGGGACGTTCGTCCTGTCGGCGGAACCCGTCCTGGAACCCCTCACGCGCGTGCGGGCCGCCTGGGAGACGGCGGGGCTGGACCGGGACGACCTGTGGGACCTGCCGATCGGAGGGTCCAGGCTGCTGGCCTAGTGCGCCCGCGACGGCCCCCGCAGCCGCCGCCACAGCACCGGCGCCGCGCTGATCGACACGGTCAGCGCGACCGCCGCGACGACACCCTCCCAGGGCTCCGGGAACAGCGAACCGCCCAGGATGCCGATCAGCTGGTAGGTCACCGCCCACGCGAGACAGGCCGGCAGGTTGCCCCGCACGAAACGCCGCAGCGGCCAGTCCGCGAGGAGACACGCCAGCATCACCGGGAGCCGCCCGGCGGGGACGAGCCGGGACAGGACGAGGACGGCGATGTTGTGCTCGGCGAGCCGCGCCTGTGCCTGCGCCAGCTTCTCCTCCGGCGCCCGCGCGCGGATCGCCGCCAGCCACCGCGAGCCGTTCTTCGACCTCATCCCGCGCCGCCCCAGCCAGTACAGCGCCGCGTCCCCGCAGAACGCCGCGAAGGACGCCGTCACGAACACCAGCGCCAGCGCGAACGGCGCCGTCTGATGGAACGCCACCACGGCCGCCGAACTCACCAGCGCCCCCGTCGGCACCACCGGCACCAGCGCCCCGAGCAGCACCAGCAGGAACAGCGTCGGATACCCGATCGCCTGCTGTGTCGACTCGGTGGCCCCGGTCGACGCGCCCGCCGCCAGCCACCCCCAGCTCACCGGGCGACCTCCGGGCGCACGCTCTGCCCGTGCGCCAGCTTGTGCACCGCGACCTGGGGTGCGCGCTCGGCGGCCAGGCGCACGAACTCGTCACCCGGCGCATGGAACTCATGGGGGCGCACGGCGTCCATCCCGATCGGCCAGTACGTGCCGTAGTGCACCGGAACGGCGCTGCGCGGCCCCAGGAGCGCGAGCGCCTCGGCCGCGCGCCCCGCGTCCAGATGCCCCTCCCCGAGGTACGGGCCCCAGCCGCCCACCGGCAGCAGCGCCACGTCGACCGGCCCGACCTCCTTCGCCATCCCCTCGAACAGCCCCGTGTCCCCGGCGAAGTAGGTCCGCGCCGCGCCCTCCACGACGTACCCCAGCGCGGGCGCGCGCTGAGGGCCCACCGGCAGCCGCCGGCCGTCGTGCCGCGCCGGGACCGCGCGCACGCGCACCTGCCCGACAGCCGTCTCGTCACCCGGCGCCACCTCGGTGACGTCCAGGTGGGACAGGCGCCGCAGACCCGGGACGGCGCGCGGAGCACCCCGGGGCACCAGCAGGCGCGTACCCGGCGCGAGCCGCGCCAGCGAGGGAATGTGCAGATGATCGGAGTGCAGGTGGGAGACGAGCACCGCGTCCGCGCGCAGGGCCTCCTCGGGGGGTGTCGCGCCCCGCCGCCGCCTCAGGTGCGCCAGTCTGCGTGCGAACAGGGGGTCGGTCAGCAGGCGCACGTTCGAATCCGTGACCGTGCAGGTGGCGTGACCCCACCAGGTGATCTCCACCGGCACCCCTTTGCCTCCTTCGCGCGACTCCCCCGAAGCCTACGGGCAGGAGTAGGGTCGGCGGCGAAACCCAGAGGTGAGGGGGCGCCATGGGACCGGTGCGCGTCACGGCGATCGCGAGTCTGACGCCGCTTCAGGAGCTCGACGACGACCCCTTCCTCGTGGACTCCCGCACCCAGCACGCCATCTGCGCCCGCTGGGCCGAGGAGCACGGCTACACCGTCGTCCGCGAACTCGTCGTCAGCGGACTCCGCGCCGACCACTGCGTCCTGTGGGACGGCGTCCGCCCCGGTGCCGACCTGTTCGTCGCCCCCAGCGCGCGCGTACTGGCGAGCGCCCTGTCCTCCGTCGAGGAGTTCACCGCCGAGTGCACCCGCCGAGGTGTGCGGGTGGAGACCGTGGGCGGCGCGGAACCGGCGTACGACGCCCAGATGAAGGCCCGCGTCCACCGCAGGCTGTCCATGCCGACGGCCGGGTACGACGGCCGGTAGGCGGCTTGCGGACGGCGTTGTCAGTGGCGTGTGACAGGGTGGAACCGTGAAGAGCGGAGGGCACTGGCGGCGGATCGCCAGCCAGATCGGGCGCAGCATCACGGTGTGGGCGGCGTCCACGCTCACGATGCTCATCCTCGCCGGGATCCTCCCCGACTTCCGGCTCACCTCGAACGACGGCGACAGCGCCACCCGCATCGCCGTCACCGCCGGCGCCGGAGCCGGTGTGTTCGGTGTGCTGTCGGCGCTGGCCTGGCCCGTCCTCGTCCGGCTGCTGCTGCTCGTCCCCGCGCTCGTCCTCGGCCTGCTGGTGTTCGCGCTCAACGGCTCGCTGCTGCTGGTCGCGCTGCGCGTCAACCCGTCCGCGCAGGGCGCAGCCGCCCCCGAGACCGCCGTGATCGTCGCCGCCGTCATGTCCGCCGTCGCCTCCGCGACCGGCGGCGCGCTCGCGGTCCGCGACGACGACGCCTACCGCCGCCGCCTCTACCGCCTCGCGGACCGTCGCCGGCGCAGCGGCCCCGCGAGCCCGCAGACGCCCGGGACGGTCTTCCTCCAGTTCGACGGCGTCGGCCACGACCTCCTGCACACGGCCGCGCACACGGGCCTCATGCCGACCGTCGCCCGCTGGCTCGACACGGACGGCGGCAGTCACCGCCTCACCCCCTGGCGCACCGACTGGTCCAGCCAGACCGGCGCCAGCCAGCTCGGCATCCTGCACGGCTCCAACCACGACATCCCCGCCTTCCGCTGGTACGAGAAGGACACCCGGGAGGTCATGGTCTGCAACCGTCCCACCAGCGCCGCCGAACTCCAGCGCCGCGCGGTCGAGCGCACCCGCGACACCGGCCTGCTGTCCGCCGACGGCGCGAGCCGTGGCAACCTCTTCGGCGGCGGCGCCGACGAACAGGCCCTCGTGCTGTCCGTCGCCGCCCGCCGCAGGCGCGAGAACCGCTCCCGCGCCGGGTACTTCGCCTACTTCTCCGACCCCGCCAACGCCGTACGCACGGTCTTGTCGTTCGTCGCCGAGGTCGGCCGGGAGATCGGGCAGTCCACCCGCGCGCGGGTACGCCGCAAGCGCCCGCGCGTGAAGCGCGGCGGCCTCTATCCGCTGGTGCGCGCGTTCGCGACGGTCGTCGAACGGGACGTCGTGGTCGCCGCCGTCATGGGCGACATGCTCGCCGGGCGCACGTCCGTGTACGCCGACCTCGTCGCCTACGACGAGGTCGCCCACCACTCCGGGCCGCTCAGCCGCGACGCCGAGAAGGTCCTCGCCCGCCTCGACCGCTCCCTCGCGCTGATCGAGAAGGTCGCCGAGCACGCGCCGCGCCCGTACCGGATCGTCGTCCTGTCCGACCACGGCCAGAGCCCCGGCGAGACCTTCCAGGCGCGCTACGGCCTCACCCTGGGCGACCTGGTCCGGGCCGGCTGCGGGCTGCCTGTGCCGCGCCGCGCGGAGCGCACGCACAGCGGCGCCGAGGCGCGGGCCGCCGTCCGCGCGGCGCTGCGCCGGCCCGTCGAGGAGCGCGGCGAGCGCCACCGGCCCGCGCGCCGCTCCGAACCGATCGTGCTGGCCTCCGGGAACCTCGGCCTGATCTCCTTCCCCGACGTCCCGCACCGGATGACCAAGGAGGAGATCGACGCCCGCCACCCCGCGCTGCTGACGACCCTCGCGAACCACCCCGGCGTCGGCTTCCTGCTGGTGGCCAGCGCCGAGCACGGCGGGGTCGTCCTCGGCGCGTACGGCGCGGAGATCCCGGTCGCCGAACTCGCCGACTGCCGGGGGCCGTTGACCGCCTTCGGACGCGGCGCCGCCGACGCCGTACGCCGGACGCACGGCTTCCCGCACACCGCCGACGTGATGGTCAACTCCTTCCACGAACCGGCCGACGGGGAGGTGCTCGCCTTCGAGGAGCAGATCGGGTCGCACGGAGGGCTCGGAGGTGCGCAGGGGAAGCCGTTCCTGATGTCCCCGCGCGCGTTGTCGCAGCCCGTCGAGGAGGGGGCGGAGCTGGTGGGCGCGGAGCAGGTGCACCGGGTGCTGCGGCGCTGGCTGGGGGAGGCGAACGGGCCGCAGGTACCGGTGCAGGACACGGACGAGGACCGGCAGGCGGCATAGGCGCGGGGGCGCGGTGCGCCGGGTGAGTCATAGTCGTACAAGCCGAAAATAAGCTGCAAACCTTCACGGCGCCCACCCACACTGTCCTGGTGCAAGCAGCCGTCACCATCACGCCCGCCCGTCTCCCCGAACTCCTCCTCGGTCTCGCCACCGTCCGGCCGGTGTTCGTGTGGGGTGCGCCCGGCATCGGAAAGTCCTCCCTGGTACGGGAGTTCGCCGCCTCGCTGGGACTGGAGTGCGTGAGCCTGCTCGGTACGCAGCTCGCCCCGGAGGACCTGATCGGGGTGCCGCAGATCCGGGACGGCCGCTCGGTGTTCTGCCCGCCGGAGACGATCGCCCGCGACGAGCCGTACTGCCTGTTCCTGGACGAGCTGAACGCGGCCACCCCTGACGTGCAGAAGGCGTTCTACTCGCTGATCCTCGACCGCCGCATCGGCACCTACGAACTCCCCGAGGGGTCGATCGTCGTCGGCGCCGGGAACCGCGCCACCGACAACGCGCTCGCCCGCCCCATCTCGTCCGCGCTGGTCAACCGCCTCGCGCACGTCCACCTGGAGGTGTCCGCGAAGGACTGGCTGGCCTGGGCTGCGGGCGCCGGCATCCACCCGTGGATCCTCGACCACCTCACCGACCGCCCCGACCACCTCTGGTCCAAGCCCCCGAAGACCGAGGAGCCGTTCTCCACGCCCCGCTCCTGGCACATGCTCTCCGACGCCCTGCACTCCTTCGGCCAGGGACTCGACGAGGAGACCCTCAAGGTCCTCGCGCACGGCACGCTGACGCCCGCGCACGCGACCGCGTTCAGCGGGTACGTCAAGATCGTGCGCAGCCGCTTCGGCATCGAGGCCGTCCTGCGCGGCGACGCCCGCTGGCCGCACCGGGTCGAGGACCGCGACCTGCTGTACTTCCTCGCCGAGTCGTTCCGCGAGCGCCTCGTGAAGGAACTCCCCGCGAGCAAGGAGCACATGTCGGCGAACGGCCGCCAGACCGCGTACCGCGCGAAGGCGCTGCTCGTCCAACTCGCCGAGATCTCCGTGGAGATCGCCCAGGGCGTCATCGCCTCCGACGCCGACGGCAACCCTCTCCTGCCGTCCTGGTTCCTCGTCGAGGCGGCCCGCGACATGCCCCGGCTCGTCGAGGCGCGCAAGTGAGCCGGGGCGGGCGGCAGAAGAAGAAGCGGGACGTCGCCGGGGAGGCGTTCGCCGAGGGGATGCGGCTCATGCGGGCCAACCCGGCGCTCAACTCCGTGCCGCTCAGCACCTGTCGGCACGAGGACTGCCGACTCGCGCCCCGCGACGGCCTGTTGCGCGTCCGGTCCGACGGCGTCGCCCACGCCGACCCGGCCCGGTTCGCCGAACCCGCCGACTGGGCCTGGGCGTTGGCCCACGCCGCCCTCCACCTCGGCTTCGGCCACGTACCCGCCGCGCGCGGCGAACGCGTCCAGCCCGACCGCTTCGACCTCGCCGCGCGCTGCGCCGTCGTCAACCGGTTCCTGCTCACGTTCCCCGTCGGCCGCACCCCCGAGGATCTGCCGCCCTCCTATCCCGACGGTGACGAGGAGCAACTCGCCGCGCGCTGGCGGCGCGACGGGATTCCGCCCGCCTACGACCGCTGCGGCACGGCCGGTTCCGGGGCCGACCAGGTGCTCGTCACCTGGGGCGACAAGTACACCCAACCCCCGGACTGGCAGCCGGAGTTCGCGCAGGCCCTCACCCGTACGATGAGCGCCGCCCTGGACGTCGCGGGCGGGCGGCGCGACAGCGTCACCGGCGAGCGGGAACCCCTGCGGCCCTGGCATCGGGCGCTGAGCTGGTTCGTCTCCTCCTACCCCCTGCTCGGCGGCATCGCCTCCGGCATCACCCTCGTCGCCGACGCCGAACTCGCCCGCGCCCACGGCATATCCGTCGCCGCCGTCGACGCCGAGGCCGGGGAGATCTACGTCAACCCGCTGTGCCAACTGGAGGACGAGGAATGGCGGTTCGTCCTCGCGCACGAGATGCTGCACGCCGCCCTGCGCCACGGCGACCGGTGCGGACCCCGCGACCCGTACCTCTTCAACGTCGCCTGCGACTACGTCGTCAACGCCTGGCTGCGCGAGATGCAGGTCGGCGTCATGCCCCAAGGGCTGCTGTACGACGCCGAGTTGACGGGGCTGTCCGCCGAGGAGGTGTACGACCGGATCGCCGGAGACCTGCGGCGGATGCGGCGCCTGGGGACCCTGCGCGGGAAGGGGCTCGGCGACCTGCTCGGCGGGCCCGTCGGGGCGCCCCGCGAGCATGTCGACCTCGACGAGTTCTACCGGCGCGGGCTGTGCCAGGGGTTCGAACTCCACGACCGGCAGCAACGCGGGTACCTGCCCGCCGGGTTGGTCGAGGAGATCCGGGCGCTCAGCCAACCGCCGCTGCCGTGGGACGCCCGACTCGCCCGCTGGTTCGACGAGTTCGTGCCACGTCCCGAACCCCTGCGGACGTACTCCCGGCCCTCCCGGCGGCAGGCCGCCACCCCCGATGTCCCGCGCGCCGGGCGGTACTTCCCGCCCGAGGAGGTCGCCCGCTGCACCTTCGGCGTCGTCCTCGACACCTCCGGGTCCATGGAACGGACGCTGCTCGGAAAGGCGCTCGGCGCGATCGCCTCGTACGCCGAGGCCCGGGACGTGCCCGCCGCGCGCGTCGTGTTCTGCGATGCCGCGCCCTACGACGCCGGGTACCTGCCGGTCGCCGAGATCGCCGGGCGGGTCCGGGTGCGCGGGCGTGGCGGGACCGAACTCCAGCCCGGCATCGACCTGTTGACGCGCGCCGGGGACTTTCCCGAGGGAGCGCCCGTGCTCGTCATCACCGACGGGTGGTGCGATGTGCTGCGCGTGCGGCAGGAGCACGCCTACCTTCTTCCCCAAGGGCGCCGGCTGCCGTTCACCCCACGAGGGCCGGTCTTCCACGTGCGGTGATGTGGAGTGTGATCGGATAGGGGGTACGACGTCCCGGTACCGGGACCGATGTGACAGCGAAAGGGACTCAACGTGGCCACCACGCGTACCGCACACACCGTCTGGGAAGGCAACCTGGTCGAGGGGAACGGGACCGTCTCCTTCGACTCCTCCGGCATCGGCTCGCAGGCCGTGTCGTGGCCGTCGCGCGCGGAGGCCGCGAACGGGAAGACCAGCCCCGAGGAGCTGATCGCCGCCGCGCACTCCAGCTGCTTCTCCATGGCGCTCTCGCACGGCCTCACCGGCGCCGGGACCCCTCCCACCCGGCTGGAGGCCAAGGCCGACGTCACGTTCCAGCCCGGTACCGGGATCACCGGGATCCACCTCACCGTCCGTGGTGAGGTCCCCGGCCTCGACGCGGAGGGCTTCGCCGCCGCCGCCGAGGACGCGAAGAAGAACTGCCCGGTGAGCCAGGCGCTCACGGGCACGACGATCACGCTGACGGCCGAGTTGGTCTGAAACAGGGCGTAAGCGGTTACTGCCGTTTGCCGGCGCGCGGGTCTCCTTCGAGGGCCCGCGCGCTTTGTCGTGTGGCGGATGCGGGGCGGTGGGCGGGGCGGCTGTCCGCCGTTGCGGGACGGTAGGCCCCCTTGACAAGGGGGTGCTCAAGTTTTCTGCTGGAGAGTCCGAGGTGCCCGGTAGGGAAGGGGACGGCTATGGGACGGCCGGTCGGGATCGATCTGGGGACCACGAATTCGGTGGTGGCCGTGCTGGAGGGTGGGGAGCCGACCGTTGTCGCCAATGCCGAAGGGGCGCGGACCACTCCCTCTGTCGTCGCCTTCGCCAAGAACGGGGAGGTGTTGGTCGGGGAGGTCGCCAAACGGCAGGCCGTCACCAACGTCGATCGGACCGCCCGGTCCGTCAAACGGCATATGGGGGACGGGAGTTGGCGGTTCCCCGAGCAGGGGGAGATCGACGGCGCGCGGTTGCGGGCTCAGGAGCTTTCCGCGCGGGTGTTGCAGAAGCTCAAGCGGGACGCGGAGGCTTACCTCGGTGAGGACGTGACCGACGCCGTCATCACCGTGCCCGCCTACTTCGACGATTCCCAGCGGCAGGCGACCAAAGAGGCCGGGGAGATCGCCGGGCTGAAGGTGCTGCGGATCATCAACGAGCCGACGGCCGCAGCCCTCGCGTACGGACTCGACCGGGGCGACGAGCAGACCGTGCTCGTCTTCGACCTCGGCGGCGGCACGTTCGACGTCTCGCTCCTGGAGATCGGCGACGGCGTCATCGAGGTCAAGGCCACCAACGGCGACACCCTGCTCGGCGGGGACGACTGGGACCAGCGGATCGTGGAACACCTGGTCAAGAGGTTCAAGAACCAGTACGGCGTGGACCTCGGCAAGGACAAGATGGCCGTCCAACGCCTGCGCGAGGCCGCCGAGAAGGCGAAGATCGAGCTGTCGTCGTCGACCGAGACCACCGTCAACCTGCCGTACATCACCGCGTCCGCGGAAGGCCCCCTCCACCTCGACGAGAAACTGACGAGGGCTCAGTTCCAGGAGCTCACCGCCGACTTGCTCGACCGCTGCCGCACACCGTTCCACCAGGCCGTCAAGGACGCGAAGGTGAAGCTCTCGGCGGTCGACCACGTCATCCTGGTCGGCGGCTCGACGCGGATGCCCGCAGTGTCGGACCTGGTACGGGAGTTGACCGGCAAGGACCCGCACAAGGGCGTCAACCCGGACGAGGTCGTGGCGCTCGGTGCCTCGCTCCAGGCCGGGGTGATCCGGGGCGACGTGAAGGACGTCCTCCTCCTCGACGTCACCCCGCTGTCCCTCGGCATCGAGACCAAGGGCGGCATCATGACGAAGCTCATCGAGCGCAACACCACGATCCCCACCCGGCGTTCGGAGATCTTCACGACCGCCGTCGACAACCAGCCGTCCGTAGGCATCCAGGTCTACCAGGGTGAACGGGAGATCGCCGCGTACAACAAGAAGCTCGGCGTCTTCGACCTCACCGGGCTGCCGCCCGCCCCGCGCGGAGTCCCGCAGATCGAGGTCGCGTTCGACATCGACGCCAACGGGATCATGCACGTCTTCGCCAAGGACCTGGCGACGGGCCGCGAGCAGAAGATGACCGTCACCGGCGGCTCGGCGCTGCCCAAGGACGCCATCGACCGGATGATGCGCGACGCCGAGCAGTACGCCGACGACGACCGCAGGCGGCGCGAGTCCGTCGAGATCCGCAACCAGGCCGAGCAACTCGTGTACCAGACCGAGAAGTTCGTCCGGGAGAACGAACAGAGCGTCCCGGCGGAGACCCGCGCGGAGGTGACCGGCGCGGTCGGCGAGGTGAAGACGCTGCTCCAAGGGGAGCCGGACACGGCCGAGTTGAGGGCCGCGGTCGAGAAACTGTCCGCCGTGAGCCAGCGGATGGGGGAGGCGATGTACGCGCGCGCCCAGGAGCCGGCCGAGCCGCAGTCCCGGCCGGAGGAGGACGGCGTGGTGGACGCCGAGATCATCGACGACGAACAGGAGAAATAAGGCGGAGCGGCGTAGAAACCGCCTACTGAAACGCGGCTGGGGAAATCACCCCGCGCATGCGTACAGTGGCCGAAAGAGGTACGAACAGGGGGAGTGGTCATGGCCACCAGAGAGCAGGTCGGCGCCGAGCAGATGATCGCGGAGGCGCGCAAGGCGTTCTTCGTGATGTTCGCCTTCGTGGCCGTCGTCTGGGCGATCCAGCTCGCCAATTTCGCCGACGACTACGCCCTTTCCCGCGACTACGGCATCGTCTCCGGCGACGCGGGCTCCCTCACGCACATCCTCACCGCGCCGTTCCTGCACTGGAACTGGGACCACCTGGAGAGCAACTCGGGCCCGCTGTTCGTCTTCGGGTTCCTCGCCGCGTACCGGGGCGTCGCCAAGTTCCTCGTGCTGTCCGGGCTGGTCGCCGTGGTCAGCGGCGCGGCCGTCTGGCTCTTCGAGGCCGACCGCGTCTCGACCGTCGGCGCGAGCGGGCTGATCTTCGGTTACTTCGGGTACGTCGTCGTCCGCGGCCTCTTCGACCGGCACCTGATCGACAGCCTCGTCGGCGTCGTCATGGGCGCGTCGTTCGCGTACCTCCTCACGGTCGCCGTCCCCGGCACGCCCGGCGTGAGCTGGCTCGGCCACCTCGGAGGGCTCGTCGGCGGGCTGCTCGGGGCGTGGCTGCTGCGCGACCGCAGGGCGAAGGCGCCGAAGAGCGAGCCGAGCGCTCCCGCGACGCCCTCGGTGACCGGCGGGGGCGGTACGAAGGGCGAGCTGCCCGCGTCGCCGGCCGACGGCTCACGGGCCGACCTGCACAAGGAACTCAAGGACCTGGGGTTGTTGTAGCAACCGGTTGCGGCAACCGGTTGCTACGGAGTCACCGCTTTCGGTACCGGAGCAACCGCTTTCAGTAACTGTCGCGGATCTCGCGCAGGATGTCCTGCGTACGCTGCGCCGACGCCGCGTGCGTCGTCATGTGGTCCAGGACTTCGAGGTGCGCCGAGACCTCCTTGCGGGAGTCGAGGTAGAGCGCGCCCGTCAGGTACTCGGTGACGACCATGTCGGGGAGTTCGGGTTCGGCGAAGCGGAACAGGGAGAACGGCGCGTACGTCCCCGGATGCGGGCCCGCCGCGAACTCGGCGACCTGGAGCGTGACCCGGTCGCGCCGGCTGAACTCCAGGAGCCTGTCGAGCTGTTCGCGCATCACCGAGCCGTCGATGCTGACCGGGCGGCGCAGCACCGTCTCGTCCATGACGGTCCACAGGTGCGGCGGGTTGTCGCGCTCCAGGAGGGACTGGCGGGCGATGCGCAGCGTGACGTGCCGCTCGATGGTCTCCGGGGTGGTGTGCCCGACCGTCCCCGCCTCCAGGACGGCGCGCGCGTACCGCTCGGTCTGGAGGAGGCCCGGCACGAAGTGCGGCTCGTAGGAGCGGATCATCCGCGCCGCGCCCTCCAGGCTGACGTAGAGGCTGAACCACTCGGGCAGCACGTCGTGGAACCGCTGCCACCAGCCGGGCCGGTTGGCGTCCTCGGCGAGCATGACGAACGCCGCCGCCTCGTCGTTCGGCACGCCGTACGTCTCCAGCAGGACCTGGACGTACGGGATCTTGAGGGCCACCTCGGCGGTCTCCATGCGGCGGACCGTGGCGGGCGCCACCCGCAGGGCGCGGGCCGCTTCCTCCCGGCCGAGGCCGGCCGTCTCCCTCAGCTCCTGGAGCCGTCTGCCGAGTACCACCTGGCCCACGGTGGGCGCGGGTCGCCGCTCACTCACGCCACGTCTCCCCTGCGCGTCGAGAACTGTGTGCAGTGTGTCATGTTCCGGTGTGCGTCTCACGGGGGTGAAGAGAGAAACGGGGGCGAGACCGTGGGTGCATGATCTGTGACATATGGTACGCCATTCGGGTGGTCTGTGACATGTCACGGACCGTGGTTTTACCTTTCCGGTGCCGGCCTTTGTCTTGACGGACCATCAGGAATCCGGCTCCTGAAGGTACTTCGCGGTCGCCGGGTCGGCCGGGAGGAACGTCTCCACGGCCAGTTCGGCGACCGTCACGTCCATCGGGGTGTTGAACGTGGAGATCGACGACACGAACGACAGGGTCCGTCCCCCGTGCGTGATCCGCAAGGGCAGCGCGAACGCCGGGGCGGCGGGGGCGGGTTCGGCCTCCCGCGTCCGCCGGGGCACCGGGTACGCGGCGACCTCGTCGTACAGCTCCCGCAGTTTCGGCGAGCGGTGCAGGGCCAGCTGGCGTTCCATCTGGTGCAGGAGATGGCCGCGCCACTCGGGGAGGTTGAGGATGCGCGGCGCGAGGCCCTCCGGGTGCAGGGTCAGGCGCATCGCGTTGAGCGGGGGAGCCAGGAGGGTGTCCGGGACGCCGTCCAGGAGCATCGCGATGCCCCGGTTCGCGGCGACGACCGTGTAGACGCCGTCCACCACCATGGCCGGGTACGGCTCGTAGCCCTGGAGCAGCTGGTCCAGGCCCGCGCGGACTCCCGCGAGCGCCGGGTCGTCGAGCGGGGTCTGCGCGTAGCGCGGGGCGTAACCCGCCGCCAGCAGAAGGGCGTTGCGCTCGCGGACCGGAACCTCCAGGTGCTCGGCGAGCTTCAGCACCATGTCCTCGCTCGGCTTCGAGCGTCCCGTCTCCACGAAGCTGATGTGCCGGGCCGAGGAGTCCGCGCGGAGCGCCAGCTCCAGTTGGCTGACCTTGCGGTGCTCCCGCCAGGCGCGCAGCAGAGGTCCGACGCTCTGTCCGGGGGCGGTGGAAGGGGGCTCGGTGCGGCTCGTGACCATGGTCATGCGGATGACCGTATCCGAACGACCGCAAGGGGGAACCGGTTGCGTGAAAAGGGGGAGTACGCCAGTTGGCAACCGGTTGCTGGTGGCAGGCTGGAAGAACGCCCGCAGCCAGGAAAGGGAATGCCGCCATGCCCGCCGAACCGTTGTCCCGGAAAGAGGTCGAGGAGCAGCTCGCCGAACTGCCCGGCTGGACCGTCGAGGGCGGTGCCCTCGGCTGTCGGTACCGGTTCTCCTCCCACTTCGCCGCCACCGCCTTCGTCGTCCATGTCGCCCGTATCCAGGACGAGTTGAACCATCACTCCGACCTCACCCTCGGATACGACACGGTGACCCTGGCCGTCCGTACCCACGACGCCGGGGGCGCCCTCACCGCCCTCGATTTCGGGCTCGCCCGGCGGGTGCGGGAGTCGGCGGTCGCTCACGAGGCGCGTTGAGTTGCTCGACTACGACAAGGAGGCCGAGCGGTACGACGCGCTGCGGGGTGGGGAGCCCCGGGCGCAGGCCGCTGCCGGGGCCGTACTCGGGCTGATTCCCCAGGACGCCCGTTCCCTCCTCGACCTGGGGTGCGGGACCGGCATCGTCACCCGACGGCTCGCCGCTGCCCGGCCGGGGCTGAGGGTGGCCGGCGCGGATCTGACGTACGGGATGGCGCGCCATGCGGCGGCTCGGCTCCCCGGTGCGATCGTCCTTGCGGACAGCCGGCAACTGCCCTTCGGGGAAAGTCAGTTCGATGCCGTGACCAGCGTCTGGCTGCTCCATCTTCTGCCCGACCCGGACGACGTCCGCCGTACCGTCGCCGAGTGCGCGCGGCTGCTGCGGCCGGGCGGGGTGTATGTCACGACGGTCGACAAGGGGCCCTCGCACAATGTCGGGAGTGACATCGACGCCGTCCTCGCCGGGCGTCCCAGGTCACCGGTGCCGGACAGGTCCGAGGTGGTCGAGGGGTACGCCGCCGAGGCGGGGCTGAGTCCGGCGGGCGAGGCGGGGTTCACCGGGCGGGGACAGGGGCGCAGCCCACGCCGGACCATCAGCGATCTCAGGCGGGGCTGGTTCATGACCCTGCCGCCGGGGCACCCCCTCGCGGCCGGCTTCGAGGAACGGCTCGCCGCGCTGCCGGACCAGGAACGGCCGCGCCCGGACCCGGAGTTCAGGCTGAGGGCGTTCAGGAGAACGCCGTAGCCCCCCGGCAACTCCTCCCGCCCGGTGACTTCGTCGGTGAACCCGGCAACTCCTCCGACCCGCCCGGCAGATACTCCCTCTCACCCGGCAACTCCCCTCCCCCCGGCGGCGACTGACCCACCAGAAGCCGTCCGCCCTTCCGGGAGGTACCCCCACCATGCAGCACCCGCACCGAAGGAAGCCCACCCCCCGCCACAGACACCCCCTCGCCCTCCTCGCCGCAACAGCCCTCGCGGCGACCGGACTTGTCACCCTCACCCCCCACACGGCCACCGCCGCCACCGCCCGCCAGGTCGAGGCCCTCGACCGAGGCGTGGTCAGTGTCCACACCGACGCCGGGAACCTGGTCAGCTGGCGGTGGCTCGGCACCGACTCCAACGACGTCTCGTTCAACGTCTATCGAGCCGGTACGAAGGTCAACTCCACCCCGGTCACCGGCTCGACGAACTACTTCCACTCCGGCGCCCCCAGCCAGGCCGACTACACGGTCCGCGCGATCGTCGGCGGCGTCGAGCAGGCCGACTCCGTGCACGCGGTCCAACTCCGCACCGGATACAAGGACGTTCCGATCTCCCCGCCCGCAGGCGGCACGACCCCCGACGGCGTCGCCTACACCTACGAGGCGAACGACGCGTCCGTGGGCGACCTCGACGGAGACGGCGCGCTGGACTTCGTCCTCAAGTGGCAGCCGACGAACGCGAAGGACAACTCCCAGTCGGGGTACACCGGGAACACGATCCTCGACGGGATCAAGCTCGACGGCACCCGGCTGTGGCGGATCGACCTGGGCCGCAACATCCGTTCCGGCGCGCACTACACGCAGTTCCAGGTGTACGACTACGACGGCGATCGCAAGGCCGAGGTCGCCGTGAAGACGGCCGACGGGACGGTCGACGGCGGTGGCACGGTGATCGGCAACTCCGGTGCCGACCACCGCAATGCGAGCGGGTACGTGCTGTCGGGGCCGGAGTACCTGACGATGTTCAACGGCCTGACAGGCCGCGCGATGCAGACCGTCGACTACGTCCCGGCGCGCGGCACGGTCTCGTCCTGGGGCGACTCGTACGGCAACCGGGTGGACCGATTCCTCGCGGGTACCGCCTACTTGGACGGCGCCCGGCCCTCGCTGATCATGGCGCGCGGCTACTACACGCGCACCGTGATCGCGGCCTGGGACTGGCGAGGCGGCGCCTTCACGCGCCGGTGGACCTTCGACACCACCTCGTCCACCAACTCCGGCAGGGGGTACGACGGTCAGGGCTCGCACAGCCTCTCCGTCGGGGACGTCGACAACGACGGCCGGGACGAGATCGTGTACGGCGCGATGGCCGTCGACGACAACGGCAACGGGCTGTGGACCACGAAGACCGGTCACGGCGACGCGCAGCACCTCGGCGACCTCGACCCCTCGCACGCGGGCCTGGAGTACTTCAAGGTCTCCGAGTCGACGTCCCAGCCCGCCGAGCTGTACATCAACCCCGCGAACGGCACGGTCGATTGGCGGCTCGCCGCCTGCTGCGACAACGGGCGCGGTGTCGCCGGTGACATCTGGGCCGGCAACGACGGCGCCGAGGTCTGGTCGGCCTCGGACAGCTCGATCCGCGACGAGGCGGGCGCGGCCAAGGGACGCGAGCCGTCCAGTACCAACTTCCTGTCCTGGTGGGACGGTGACACCGTCCGCGAACTCCTCGACGGCACGCACATCGACAAGTACGGCCCCTCGTCGGACACGCGGCTGCTGACCGGCTCGGGGGTCCACTCCGACAACGGCACGAAGGCGACCCCCGCGCTGTCCGGCGACATCCTCGGCGACTGGCGTGAGGAAGTGGTCTGGGCGACGTCCGACAACACGGCCCTGCGGATCTACTCGACGCCGTACGAGACGTCCACGAAGATCACGACCCTGCTGCACGACCCCATGTACCGCACGGGTCTTGCCTGGCAGAACACCGCCTACAACCAGCCCCCGCACCCCAGCTTCTTCATCGGCGACAAGATGCCGACCGCGCCGAGGCCGACGGTGTACACGCCGTGACACCGCGCTAGCCGGGCACCGATGCCGAGGCGGCCACCCCCACGAGAGGTGGCCGCCTCTCGGCTGCCTCTCACAGCTGACTCTCGGCCGTCTCAGGCCGACTCCGGCCATCTCCGGCCGACGGCCGACTCCGGCGCTCCCGGCTCTCGCCCGGCGCTCCCGGCTCTCGCCCGGCGCCCCCAGCTCCTGCCCGGCGCCCCCGGCCCCCGCCCGGCGCCCCGGCCCCCGCTCACTGAACCGACGGCGCCGGAATCACCTTGCCGTTCTCGTCCAGCGTCCGCGTCTGCCAGTACTCGTCCCACTTGTCCCCGACCTTCTCGGGAACCTTCCCCGCCGGGTACCGGGCCCAGCCCTTCTCCGGTTCCTGGCCGTTCGTGACGCAGGCGCTGCCGGAGTTGCCCACGGCCAGCGCCGGGTACTCGCCGTCGGAGCAGATCGACTCCTCGATGGAGCAGCCGGTCAGCAGGGTGCCGGCCAGCCCGGCGAGGGCGAGCAGCGGCAGAAGGCGGTGGCGTGACATGGTGGGCTCCCTGGTCGGTGGATGTGACCAGCCTGCCGGAGACGCCACCGCCTCCTCATGAGTAGCCGTACTCATCCGTACTGGGTGATCAGAGCACCGTGCAGCTCTGATCACCCACCTTGAACGCGGCCGGTTTCCCGTTCGTCCCCGACCAGCTCCCCGTGAACCCGAAGCTCACGGACGACCCGGCCGCGACGCCCCCGTTCCAGCCGGCGTTCTTCGCGGAGACGGCGGCACCGGACTGCGTGTACTCGGCGTTCCACATGGACGAGATGGCCTGGGAGTTGGGGAACGACCACCCCAGCGTCCACGAAGTCCACGCCGACGTACCGGTGTTGGTGAGCTTCACGTCCGCTTGGAAGCCGCCGGACCACTGCCCGGTGACCGTGTAGGCGACCGAACAGGCGCCCGTGGGCTGAGGATCGCCGCCACCCCCACCGCCGCCGCTCGTGTCGGACGTGTCCCCGTAGATCACGCCCCGCCCGTTGGTGGAGACGTACACCCGCCCGTACACCCGAGGGTCACCGGTGATCGCCCCACCCGTCCAACCCCACTGGTGTGCGTCGTCGTTGACCCGGACCCAGCTCGCCCCCTTGTCCGTCGACCGGAAGATGCCCCGCACCCCGCCGATCTTCGCGCTGGTGAAGAGCGTCTGGTACGAGGCCCCGCTCGCCGCCTTCCCGAACCCGACCGTGTCGGCCTGTTCGACGTTCGACAGCTTCGTGAAGGTCGCCCCGGAGTCGGTGGAGTGCCACAGCCCGTACGCCGAGTCGCTCGCGCCGCCCGCCAGCCAGATGTCGCCCTTCACGCCGGGCAGCGCCTTGAAGCGGACGCTGTCGCCCGCGGGCAGGCCGGTCGCGGCGGACGCGGCGAAGGTCGCGCCGCCGTCCGAACTGACGTAGAACTTGCCCGACTTGAAGCCGTAGAACGTCTTCGCGTCGACCCGGTCCGACTCGACGATCGCACCGGCCGGGATACCGCTGGACGCCTGCCAGGACGTACCGAACCCGGTCGTGTACTGCACGCCGGTCCCCGCCGGGGACCACACGAAGCGGCTGCCGTCGGAGGACGCCGCGACCGTGCCGCCGCCGCTCACGCCCGAAGGGTCGCTCCCGGCGAACCAGTTGGCGCCGTTGTCGGTCGAGAACGCCACGTGCGGACCGGAGTCGAGGTCCCCGACGCGCACGACCGTGTTCGGGCTGGTCTCGGCGAAGTCGAGGCTCGTGGTCGTCGTGAAGTTCGGCTGCGTGAACATCATCGGCGGTACGGCCGTCAGGCTCGTGTGCCGGAACCCGCCGATGTCACCGAGCGCGCTGAGCAGGGGGGCGCCGGCGGGAGGCGAGGCGAGGTCGTTGACGGCCGTCTCCTCCAGGCCCTGCACCATCGGCTTGATGGTGAACTGGCCGCCGCTGTCCCAGTTCCCGAGGTTCTCGGTGCCGTAGACCGTCGCGCCCGTCCCGTACATCATCCGTGCCGAGTTGAACGGGTCGATCTCCAACGCCTCGGTCATCCAGCCGAGTTTGGGCGTCTGCTCGGGCGGCGCCGGGTTCGCGCCCCAGGTCAGCCACGGCGTCGAGGAGACGTCCATGGTGAAGCGGTTCGCGCGGCTCGGGTACGACGTGTAGTCCCACGCCTTCGTCCAGGTCGCCCCGGAGTCCGTCGAGCGGAAGATCTGCGTGTCCGGCCACCAGGAGCTGTACGCGGTCGCCATGACCGTACCCGGCTTCTGGCGGTCGACCGTCAGGCCGCTGAAGCCGAAGTAGGTGTCGGCCTCGGCGACGGGGCTGATGTCCGTCCAGGTGCCCGTGGCCGTCGCGTACCGCCACAGCCGGCCCTTGCCGCCGTCGTACGGGCCGCCCTTGTCGCTGTACGCGAGGTACAGGCTGCCGCCCGCCAACACCCCTTTGTGCGGGAGGTATCCGGTCGGCTGGCCGGCGAGGCGGGACCAGGTGGCGCCCGCGTCCGTGGAGCGGTAGACGGCGTTGTCCTTGTCGGCGACGCCCACGTAGATCGTGCGGGTCGCGTTGCCCGAGGTGCCCGTCGACTCGTCGAACGTGACCCAGACGACGCCCTGGTTGTCGCTCGCGTACCCGCTCGTGTCGGTCGGATCCTGCGCGTAGTTGCCGGCGTTGGGGAACGCCGTCACCTGCGACCAGGTCACCCCCGAGTCCGTCGAACGCCACAGCCCCTTGCCGCTCGGCGCCGCCAGGTACAGCACGCTGTTGCGGTTCGGGTCGACGGCCAGGCGCTCGCCCATGCCCCGGCCCGGCATGTTGCCGCCGAGCTTGAACGGCAGGTCGGTCTTCTGCCAGGTCGCGCCCCGGTCGCCGGAGCGCAGGACCGCGCCGTTGCCGGGGTCCCAGCTGTTCGTGTACGTCCCTACGGCCGCGTACACCTTGTTCGCGTCGACCGGGTCCGCCGCGAGGCTCGCGACGCCGGTGTGGCCCCAGTCGGTCCAGCCGACCGAGTCCAGCAGCGGCGTCCAGGTCTTCGACGACTCCTGCCAGCGGTAGGCGCCGCCGATGTCGGTGCGCGCGTAGAGGAGGTTCTTCTCCTTGCGGCTGAACACGATGCCGGGGACGAAACCGCCCCCGTCGATACGGGCGTTCTTCCAGGTGTACGACTCCGCCGCGAGCGTCGGCGCGGGCGCGGCGTCGGGGGAGGCGAGGGCGGACGGCGCTCCCGCGAGCAGACCGGCGGCGAGCGCCAGTACGGTCGTGAGGATGCGGGTTCTTCGCACGGTGGGGGTTCCTTCCTCGTGCGGCCATGTGCGGAAGGTGCGTTGACCCTGAAACAGGTCGACGACCGGGCGACCCCCTGTGCGGGTGGGGGTCGCCCGGCGGATACACGGAGCCTCAGCGGGGACTTATTCGAGCAGCTCCGCGTACGAACCCAAGGCCAGTGCGATGTCGGCCTGGGCCCAGAACCGGTGGTAGGTGAACGTCGGCGCGGCTCCACCCGCGAGATACGCCTCGATCTTCGACCAGTTGGGGTCGTTCTTGTAGAACGAGCGCAACGAGGCGAACGTCGAGGAGGAGTTGATGGTGTCGCCGTTCGGCATCTTGCCGGTCCAGCCGCTCGGGACGTACACGCCGTCGTCGAAGCGGTTGTAGTCGGCCCGGGTCTCCAGGATCGCGACGCCGAGGCTGTCCTGGTAGTGCGACCACATGCCGTCGAGCAGCGCCTTGGCGACCGTCTTGGCCTGTGCGTTACCGGACTTGGCGGCGTAGTACGTCAACGTCCGTGCGTACGCGCCCGCCACGCCGACGTCGCTGGTGTAGTCGACGACGTTGACGTGAAGTCCCGCGTTGGCGCCCGGACTCGACGCGCTCCAGGTGTCCGGCTGACCGGACCAGGCGAGCGTGGACGGGAACCGGTAGGTGCCGTCGGGGTTGACGGTGGTCTGCGACAGCGCCCAGTCCACCCACTTGTCGAGGACGGCCTTGGCCTGCGCGTTGCCCGTCTGCTGGTAGTACTCGGCGACCCGCTCCATGGACCACGCCTGGAAGCCGAACCACTGGTTGGACGGCGGGTCGTGGTAGACGGGCTGCTCGTCGTAGTACATGCCGTAGAAGGTCGACTTGCCGGCCGGGGGAGTGGCGTACCGCCCCGCCCAGCTGTTCGTCGCGCCACCGGCGATGGCGCCCTCGTTCGACTGGAGCCAGCGGTAGAACTCCAGCTGGCGGGTGAGCGAGGTCGCCCAGTCCGCGGAACCCGTCGCCGACTTGGGCTTCAGCGGCGCGTAGGAGCTGAGCGCGTAGGCGGCCAAGGGGTTCTGGTAGCCGCTGTGGCTGTGGCTGGAGCCGATCCGCCAGGCCCAGCCCGCTGAGGTGTCGGTCGCGCCGCCCCAGGCGTAGTACCAGGACAGCAGATAGGCCGAGGAGTTCTTGCCGGACCCGGCCGGGCAGGCGGACGGACCGACGCAGTTGCCGATCTTCTTGAAGTACTTGTCGTACATCGAGTACCGCAGATAGTCGCCCATCTTCGCGGCCTTGCCGACGGCCGCCGAGACGTCGGCGCCCTTGCCCTGCTGCTTGGCCCAGACGTCCGCCCAGTACGCGGCCTGCACGGCGCGCGCGTCGGCGTCGGGGGCGTTGGTGAACTTCCACTGCTTCGAGTAGGAGTTGTCACCGGTGAACAGGTCCAGGTACCCGTTCGTGCCACCGTACTTGAACTGGTCGCAGGTCGGCTGCGGCACGGTCTCCCACACGGATTCCTGCGCACCGCGCTGGAAGGTGTTGATGTACGAGGGCCCGGTGGCCGTCGGCCCCGCCTCGCACTTGCCGGGCTCGTTGCCGTACCCGTAGACGTTGTCCACGTCCTGGAGCCAGTGCATGCCGTAGATGTCGTCCGTGCCGTACGCGGACTTCAGCTCGGCCGCGATCGGGTCCTGGCCCACCGACACGGACGTGTCCAGGCGTGCCGGGTACTCGTTCGGGGTGTCCAGCTCGGGCGCGTAGGTCGCCGGCTTGGAGGCGTTGTAGAACGAGTTGGTCGGCTGGTCGGCGTGGGTGGGGATCATGTACTTCTCCATGAGGTCCCACGCGCCGTTGAACTTCGACCAGTCGCCGGTGATCCTGCCGTACGTCGCCTGGAGCCACAGCAGGTAGCTGTACGCCTCGGACGTCGTCTCGTGGCCCTGGTCCGGCGCCTCGACGATCAGCGTCTCCACCGAGTGGTACGGGATGCCCTCCGGCGAGAAGTAGCCGCTCGCCGGGTTGGTGATCTTCCCGTACAGCTCCAGGAACCGGGCGTCGTACGTCTTCTGCCCGGCGATCTGGGTCGCCGTGACCGTCGCCTTCGCGAGGCCCGTCGCCGTCGAGTCGAACGCCGCAGCGCCGGTGCCGGTCGCGTTGCCGGTGATCGTCACCGTCTGCGGGGTGTTCCAGTTCGACGAGGTGAAGGTGAGCGAGGCGCCGCCGGTCACCGTCAGGCCGGTGTTGCCGGAGACGCGCGCGGTCGACACCGTCACGTTCGACGAGGGCTGCGTCGACAGCCGCAGCGTGTACGTCCCCGTCTTCCCCTGCTGGACGGCGAGTTGGGTCACCGACGCGACGACCGCCGGGCCCGAGGCCACGGTGATGCCGACCGGCGTCGAGGTCCCGGCCGCGCCGAGGCTGTCGTACGCCTTCGCGACCAGGGAGTGCGCGCCGACGGCGAGGCCGGTCGCGGAGAACGTGTACGGCGCGGTGGTGTCCGTGCCGAGCAGCGTCGTGTCGTCGTAGAACTCGACCTTGCTGATCGTCGCGTTGTCCGCGGCGGCGGCGGTCGCCGCGAGCGGTACGGCCGTGCCCTGCGAGTAGATCGCGCCGGCGGTCGGGCTGGTCAGCACGGTGATCGGCGGCTGGTGCGCGCCGACGCAGGAGGTGCCGTTGATGGTGAAGGCGGTCGGCGCGGCGTTCGTGCCGCTGTACGAGAACTGGGCGCCGGTGCTCACGGCCGCGCCCGCCGCGATGTTCGCGTTGTACGTGGCGCTCTGGACGGAGACCGTGCTGCCGGACTGCGTCCAGGTGCCGTTCCAGCCGTTCGACAGCTTCTGGTTGCCGCTGTACGCGTAGCCGAGCGTCCAGCCGTTGATGGGGTCGGTGCCCCGGTTGGTGATCGTGAGGTCGGCGGTGAAACCGCTGCCCCAGTCGTTCGTCTTGTAGTCGACGCTGCACTGAAGTGCCGCCGCCTGGGCGGTGGTCGACAGTGTGCTCAGGGTGGCCAGCGGGAGCGCGAGGGCCGCCAGTGCGGCGGTCCACAGGCGCCGTGTCCTTCGGCGTCTGCGTCGTGGGTCCATGTGCTGGTTCCTCCTTGCGGCTCGGGGAGTGCTCGGCGGAAGAAGTGGGGGAGGAGCAACAAGCCTTGAACCAGTGGGAGCGCTCCCATAGTGGGGATGGGGGTGTCAGGGGTCAAGGCTCTTGAAGAGTCGAAAAGATTCGACGCCCGTTCGTTGAGGGAAAGTCAGTGACTCCCCTGTTCTTTACCGGGCCTTGCCGCTAGCTTCGTTGACACCAGTGGGAGCGATTCCATCAGTCGGTGCGTCCGCCTTGACGTGCCTGAGCTGCGAGGAGTCGCTCATGCGACACCCTTTGCGTTCAGTCTTCTTCGCCGCCGCGCGAGCCGCCGCGGCCTGCTCCCTGAACCGTGCGTCGCTCGTTCCTGGGCCCGTCTCGTGAAGTGGTCCGACGATCACGCGCGCGCCGTCGATGGATGACCCCGTGAGCAACCCCGCAAGGAACCCCTCAAGGAAACGAGAAGCACCCGCACCCCCGAAGAGAAGGAAACCCGCACTCATGAGCCGTAGCAGAACAGCGATGCTCGCCGCCGTGGCGCTCGTCGCCGGCGCCTCCGGGACCGCGCTGGCGATGGTCCCGGACGCCGGGTCGATCGCCGCGATCCCGTGCACCGTCGACTACCAGGTCCAGAACCAGTGGGGCACCGGCTTCACCGCCAACGTCGTCGTCACCAACAACTCGGCCGCCAAGTCGAGTTGGGCCGTGAAGTGGTCGTACGGCGGCAACCAGCAGGTCACCAGTGGCTGGAACGCGAAGGTCACCCAGGCCGGGACGGCCGTCACCGCCGCCAACGAGACGTACAACGGGTCGCTGCCGACGGGCGGTTCGGTCAGCTTCGGGTTCCAGGCGTCCTACAGCGGCAGCAACGCGCTGCCCGCGACGTTCACGCTCGACGGCGTCACCTGCAACGTCGACAGCGGCGGCGGCACCGGCAGCCCGACCCCCACCCCGACCCCGACCGGCTCCGGCGGCCCCTCGAACCGCGTCGACAACCCGTACGCGGGCGCCAAGGTGTACGTCAACCCGGACTGGTCGGCCAAGGCGGCGGCCGAGCCCGGCGGTTCGCGGGTCTCCAACCAGCCGACCGGCATCTGGCTCGACCGGATCGCCGCGATCACCGGCACGAGCACCGGCCGCGGCCTGCGCGCCCACCTCGACACGGCGCTCACCCAGAAGGGCAGCGGCGAGATGGTCGTCCAGCTCGTCGTCTACGACCTCCCCGGCCGCGACTGCTCGGCGCTCGCCTCCAACGGCGAACTCGGCCCGACGGAGATCGACAAGTACAAGACGCAGTTCATCGACCCGATCGCGGCGATCCTCGCCGACCCCAAGTACGCCTCGCTGCGGATCGTCAACGCGGTCGAGATCGACTCGCTGCCCAACCTCGTCACCAACACGGGCAGCCGTCCCACCGCTGTCCCGGCCTGCGACACGATGAAGGCCAACGGCAACTACGTGAAGGGCGTCGGGTACGCGCTCAACAAGCTCGGCGCGATCCCCAACGTCTACAACTACGTGGACGCCGGTCACCACGGCTGGCTCGGCTGGGACGACAACTTCGCCCCCACCGCCCAGATCCTCCACGACGCCGCGACCGCCGAGGGCGCGACCGTCGACGACGTCCACGGCTTCATCACCAACACGGCCAACTACAGCGCCCTGAAGGAGAACAACTTCTCCATCGGCGACAACGTCGCCGGGAAGTCGGTGCGCGAGTCGAAGTGGGTCGACTGGAACCGCTACACGGACGAGCAGTCGTATGCGCTGGCCCTGCGCAATCAGCTGGTCACCGCCGGGTTCCGGTCCAACATCGGCATGCTGATCGACACCTCCCGCAACGGCTGGGGCGGCAGCGCGCGGCCGGCCGGTCCCGGCCCGCAGACCAGCGTGGACACGTACGTCGACGGCGGGCGCTACGACCGCCGTATCCACGTCGGGAACTGGTGCAACCAGTCCGGTGCCGGGCTCGGCGAACGCCCGAAGGCCGCTCCCGCCGCCGGGCTCGACGCGTACGTGTGGATGAAGCCGCCGGGTGAGTCCGACGGTGCCTCCTCGGCGGTCCCGAACGACGAGGGCAAGGGCTTCGACCGCATGTGCGACCCGACGTACACCGGCAACCCGCGCAACAACAACAACCTGTCCGGCGCCCTGCCGGGCGCGCCGCTGTCCGGGCACTGGTTCTCCGCGCAGTTCCAGCAGCTGATGCAGAACGCGTACCCGCCGCTCAGCTGACTTCCCCGTTCCCGCGTCCGCCGGACCCCGGCGGACGCGGGCGCCACAGCCGAGCCGGTTTTGCCGGTACCGCAGTTTTTTGCGGTACCGGCAAGAGAACTGGCCCCCTCCCGGTGCGGCGGCGCACGCTGTCGCCACCACCGACGAGAGGGTGACCGTCATGGCACACCAGCACCACGACCACACGCACGACCACGGCGCCGACACCGGCATCGACTGGGCCGCGATGTCCCACCACCTGGAGTCCCAGGCCGAGTTGTACGCCCCCTGGTACGAGCGGGCGCTCGCCTGGCTCGGCAGGGAGATCACCGAGCCCGGCCTGATCGTGGACCTCGGCAGCGGACCCGGCGTCGTCACCGGCCTGTTCGCGGAGACGTTCCCCGGCGCCCGCGTCATCGCCGCCGACGGCTCGCAGCCGTTGCTGGACCGGGCCCGCGAGCGCGCGCAGCGCCTCGGGTACGGCGACCGGTTCGCCTCCCTCGTCGGCGAACTCCCCGGCAGCCTCGCCGAGTTGGACTACCCCGCCGACCTGATCTGGGCCGGCCGCAGCCTGCACCACCTCGGCGACCAGCGTGCCGCACTCGCCGCCTGCGCGCAGCGCCTCGCCCCCGGCGGCACCCTCGCGCTCATGGAGGGCGGCCTCCCCGCCCGCTACCTCCCCCGCGACCTCGGCTTCGGCCGCCCCGGTCTGGAGTCCCGCATCGAGGCGCTCACGGCGGACTGGTTCGCCCGGATGCGCGCGGACCTGCCGGGCGCGGTGGAGGAACGCGAGGACTGGGCGGGCCTGTTGACCTCGGCGGGCCTCAAGCACACGCGTACCCGCAGCTTCCTCCTCGACCTCCCGTCCCCCGCCTCGGACCGCGCCCGCACGTACGTCGTCGAACAGTTCACGCGGGTCCGCGACGGCATCGGCGAACACCTCGACGCGCAGGACCGGGAGACGATCGGCCGTCTGCTGGACCCGCGGGACCCGGCGAGCATCCAGCGCCGCCCCGACCTGTACGTGCTGGCGGCCCACACGGTGCACACGGCGGTGCGACCGGCGTGACGCACTGAACCGGCGTGACTCCCTGAACGCGCTTGACTTCGAGAGCGCTCCAAATGGTGAACTCCCTCTCGTTCACGCACGACACAGGGGGTACACCATGACTCGCGTAGCTCTCATCACCGGCGGCGGCAGCGGCATCGGCGCCGCAGTCGCCTGCCAACTCCTCGCCAAGGGCTGGAAAGTAGCCGTCACGGGCCGGGGCGAGGACCGTCTCGCCGCCTTCGCCAAGGAACTCGGCAATCCCGAAAGCCTGTTGACGTTCCCCGGCAGCACGGCCGAGTACGCCGACGTCCAGCACGCCGTCGGCAACACCCTTCAGGCGTACGGCCGTCTGGACGCCGTCGTCGCCAACGCCGGTACGGCCACGCACGATTCGGTCGCCGAGGGCGATCCGTCCGGCTGGCCGGAGATGATCCTCACCAACGTGCTGGGCCCGGCGCTGCTGATCCGCGCCTCGATCGACGCCCTGAAGGAGACCAAGGGCCGGATCGTGCTGGTCGGCAGCGTCGCCGGGTTCGTCCACGGCCCCGGCAACCTGTACGGGGCGACGAAGTGGGCGATCACCGGACTCGCCGAGAACACCCGCCGCCAGGTCACGGAGTGGGGGGTGGGTGTCACCCACATCGCCCCGGGCCGCACCGAGACGCCGTTCTGGGACAGCTACGGAAGCCTGCCGCCGGGCCACCTCCTGACGGCGGATCAGATCGCCGACTCGGTGGTCTGGTCGATGGACCAGCCGGAGGGCGTGGACGTCAACACCGTCGTCGTACGGCCGATCGGCCAGCCCAACTAGCGCGAAAGGGGCGGGACATCACGTCCCGCCCCTCAAGTCGCCGTGCGTCAGGCGAGGTTGAACTCCGCCGGGTCGGGACCGATGCGCCGGTCCTCGTTCAGCGCGCTGATCGCCGCCAGGTCCTCGGTGTCGAGGGAGAAGTCGAACACCTCGATGTTCTCCTTGATCCGCGACGGGGTCACCGACTTGGGGATGACGACGTTGCCGAGCTGGAGGTGCCAGCGGAGCACGACCTGGGCCGGGGTGCGGCCGTGCTTCTGGGCGATGGCGACGATCGCCGGGACCTCCAGGAGGCCCTTGCCCTGGCCGAGCGGGGACCACGCCTCAGTGGCGATGCCCTGCTCCGCGTGCGCCTCGCGCAGCGCGTGCTGCTGGAGGTGGGGGTGCAGCTCGATCTGGTTGACCGCCGGGATCACCGAGGTCTCGGCGATGAGCCGCTCCAGGTGGCCGACGGGGAAGTTGGAGACGCCGATCGCCTTGACGCGGCCGTCGGAGTACAGCTTCTCGAACGCCTTGTACGTGTCGACGTACAGGTCGCGCGCCGGGGTCGGCCAGTGGATCAGGTACAGGTCGACGTAGTCGAGGCCCAGCTTGCCGAGGGACTCGTCGAACGCGCGCAGCGTCGAGTCGTAGCCCTGCTCGGTGTTCCACAGCTTCGTCGTGACGAAGAGGTCCTCGCGGGCCACTCCGGAGGCGGCGACCGCCTTGCCGGTGCCCTCCTCGTTGCCGTAGATCGCGGCCGTGTCGATGGAGCGGTAGCCGGCCTCCAGGGCGGTGGCGACCGCGCGCTCCGCCTCGTCGTCCGGCACCTGCCACACGCCGAAGCCCAGCTGGGGCATCTCGACGCCGTTGTTCAGGATGATCGGGGGGACCTTGCTGCTCACGCGCTCTCGATCCTTCGGTTGTCCGTCATGGATGCTTCCATAGTCAACGATCACGGTACGCGGCGCATTCCTCCCGAGGGAATCCGGCTCAGGAGCGGTACAGCGCCTCGACCTCTTTCGCGTAGGCGTTCTCGATGGCCTTGCGCTTCAGTTTCAGCGACGGCGTCAGCAGGCCGTGCTCCTCGGTGAACGGCTGCGCGAGGATGCGGAACGTACGGATCTGCTCGGCCTGCGAGACCAGCGTGTTCGCGGCGACGACGGCCCGGCGCACCTCGGCCTCCAGGTCGGCGTCGCGCACGAGTTCGGTGGGGGACAGGCCGGGTTTCCCGCGCATCCCGAGCCAGTGCTCGACGCCCTCCAGGTCCAGGGTGACCAGCGCGGCGACGAAGGGCCGGTCGTTGCCGACGAGGATGCACTGGCCGATCAGCGGATGGTCGCGCACCCGCTCCTCCAGCAGCCCCGGCGAGACGCTCTTGCCGCCGGAGGTGACCAGGATCTCCTTCTTGCGGCCGGTGATGGTCAGATAGCCGTCGCCGTCGAGGGAGCCGAGGTCGCCGGTGGCGAGCCAGCCGTCGTGCAGGGCCTGGTCGGTGGCCTTCGGGTTGTTCAGGTAGGCGGGGAAGACGTTCTCGCCGCGCAGCCAGATCTCGCCGTCGTCCGCGATGTGCACGGTCATGCCGGGGATGGGCCGGCCGACCGTGCCGTAGCGGGTGCGGCCGGGCGGGTTCGCGGTGGCGGCGGCCGTCGTCTCCGTCAGCCCGTACCCCTCGTAGATCTGCACGCCCGCGCCCGCGAAGAACAGCCCGAGCCGCCGGTCCATCGCCGACCCCCCGGACACCGCCTGCCGGACCCGGCCGCCCATCGCGGCGCGGACCTTCGCGTACACCAGCTTGTCGTAGATCTGGTGCTGCATCCGCAGCCCGGCGGACGGCCCGGGACCGGTGCCCCACGCCTTCGCCTCCACGGCCTCCGCGTACGCGACGGCGATGTCCACGGCCTTCTCGAACGGCCCCGAGCGGCCCTCGCGCTCCGCCTTGCGGCGGGCGGCGGAGAACACCTTCTCGAAGATGTACGGCACGGCGAGGAAGAACGTCGGTCTGAACGCGGCGAGGTCGGGCAGCAGGACGGCCGCCTGCATCTGCGGCTGGTGCCCGAAGCGCACCTTGCCGCGCAACGCCGCGACCTGCACCATCCGCCCGAAGACGTGCGCCAGCGGCAGGAACAGCAGCGTCGCCGGCTCGTCGCCGCGCCGGGAGCGGAAGATCGGCTCCCAGTAGCGGATCACCGTGTCGGCCTCGAACATCAGGTTGCCGTGCGTGATCACACAGCCCTTGGGGCGGCCGGTCGTCCCCGAGGTGTAGATGACGCTCGCCACCGATTCCGGGGTGACGGCCTCGCGGTGGCGGTGGACCACCTCGTCGTCGAGGTGCGCGCCGCCGTCGTACAGCTCCCGTACGACGCCGGTGTCGAGCTGCCACAGTTCGCGCAGTCGCGGGAGGCGGTCGATGACGGTGGCGATCGTCATCGCGTGGTCCTCGTGCTCGACGACGGCCGCGACGCAGTCACTGTCGTACAGCATCCAGAAGCACTGCTCGGCGGACGACGTCGGGTACACCGGCACCACGTGCGCGCCGATCGTCCACAGGGCGTAGTCGAAGAGCGTCCACTCGTAGCGGGTGCGGGACATGATCGCGACGCGGTCGCCGAAGCGGATGCCGCGCGCGAGCAGGCCCTTGGCCAGCGCGAGGACCTCGTCGCGGAACTCGGCGGCCGTGACGTCCCGCCACTGACCCCCCTCGTCGCGGCGCCCGAGCGCGATGTACCGGGGGTCGTCCTCGGCGTACCGGAACACGGAATCGGCGAGGCCGCCGACGGGCGGGGGCAGCGCCAACGCAGGGTTGGTGAACTCGCGCAACCTCACACCCCGCTTCTTTCCGGCCGTTTTGCGCGGTGAAAGCTACCCCACGGGGGCGAGGGGCGGGAGGGTGCCGAAAGTGGAGTGATGCTCCGATACGGGGTGGCCGGGACGGGAGAAAGGTGCACACAGGGGAAGAGAACGGACAGAAAACTGACGGTTCGGTAAGTTTCGGTGCCGCAATCTCCACGGAATCTGC
This sequence comes from Streptomyces saintjeani, assembly GCF_055409605.1. NCBI lineage: Bacteria > Bacillati > Actinomycetota > Actinomycetes > Kitasatosporales > Streptomycetaceae > Streptomyces > Streptomyces saintjeani. The sequence continues at coordinate 7,744,613 of NZ_CP189624.1, forward strand.
GCGCGGACGGTCACGGTCGGTGCAGGCGTACGCCGCCCGCGAGGATCGCCGCGGCCAGCGCGTCCGCCGCCTCCGTCGCCGGGGGCCTGCTCCGGCCGTGCACCAGGACGAAGTCCACCGGCCCCAGCTCCGGCAGCCCGAACCGGTCCGGTACGCGGACCAGGCCCGGCGGCATCACCGTCCGCGAGTGCGCCATCACCCCGAGCCCCGCGCGCGCCGCCGCGACCAGCCCGTTCAGGCTGCCGCTCGTGCACACGATCCGCCACGGCCGGCCCTGCCGCTCCAGCGCCTCCAGCGCGAGGGCGCGCGTGATGCCGGGCGGCGGGTAGACGATCAGCGGTACGGGGCGCTCCGCGTCCAGCCTCAGCCGCTCGGCGCCGATCCACACCAGCTCGTCGTGCCAGACCAGCTCGCCCCGGGGGTCCTCGGGACGCCGCTTGGCGAGGACGAGGTCCAGCTTCCCGGCGGCCAGCCGCTCGTGCAGGGTGCCGGACAGCTCGACCGTCAACTCCAGGTCCACCTCGGGATGTTCGTACCGGAAACCCTCCAGGATCTCCGGCAGCCGGGTCAGCACGAAGTCCTCCGACGCGCCGAACCGGAGGCGGCCCCGCAGGCGCGTGCCCGTGAAGAACGCGGTGGCCTGCTCGTGCACGGCGAGGATGCGCCGCGCGAAGCCGAGCATCGCCTCGCCGTCCTCCGTCAGCTCGACGGAGTGCGTGTCCCGGGTGAACAGGGTGCGGCCGACCGCGTCCTCCAGGCGGCGTACGTGCTGACTGACGGTCGACTGACGCAGGCCCAGACGGCGGGCGGCCTGCGTGAAGCTGAGCGTCTGGGAGACGGTGAGGAAGGTCCGCAGGTGGGAGGGGTCGTACATGCGTGTCAGGCTAGCCGGTCATCGCCGTTCGCGATAACAGTGAGTGCGGTATGCCGGATTCCCGATCACGGACGGAGGGGGCAGCATGGAGAGGGGCGGTTCCGCCCCCGAGACCCCCTACGAACGCGCACGTGGAGCACAGTGAAACGCCTGCGGTGGCCCAGCCGGATGCCGATCGACCCCTACATCCTTCTCCTCCTGGGGACCGTCGGCCTCGCGGCGCTGCTCCCGGCGCGCGGAGTGGCCGCCGACACGGTCTCCGGGTTCTCCACCGGCGCCATCGCCTTCCTCTTCTTCCTGTACGGCGCCCGCCTCTCGACCCGCGAGGCGCTGGACGGGCTACGGCACTGGCGGCTGCACATCACCGTCCTGGCCTGTACGTTCGTGATCTTCCCGCTCCTCGGCCTCGCGACCGGCGCGCTCGTCCCGACGATCCTGACGCACCCCCTCTACCAGGGCGTCCTCTTCCTCACGCTGGTCCCCTCGACGATCCAGTCCTCCATCGCCTTCACGTCGATGGCCCGCGGCAACGTCCCGGCGGCCATCTGCGCGGGCTCCTTCTCCTCGCTGATCGGCATCATCCTGACGCCGCTGCTGGCGGCGGCCCTGCTGGGCAGCGCGGGCGGCGGCTTCTCGGCGGACTCGCTGCTGGAGATCGTCCTCCAGCTCCTCGTGCCGTTCCTGGCCGGGCAGGTGACCCGGCGCTGGATCGGGGGCTTCATCGCACGGCACAAGAAGGTGCTCGGGCTGGTCGACCGGGGCTCGATCCTCCTGGTCGTCTACTCCGCGTTCAGCGAGGGCATGGTGCGGGGCATCTGGCACCAGGTGAGCCCCGCGCGGCTCGGGGCGCTGCTCGTCGTCGAGGCCGTGATCCTCGCGGTGATGCTGGCGCTGACCTGGTACGGCGGCAAGGCGCTCGGGTTCGACCGCGAGGACCGGATCGCGATCCAGTTCGCGGGGTCGAAGAAGTCGCTGGCGTCGGGGCTGCCGATGGCCAGCGTGCTGTTCGGGGCGCAGGCTTCGCTGGCGGTGCTGCCGTTGATGCTGTTCCACCAGATGCAGTTGATGGTGTGCGCGGTGATCGCGAAGAGGCGGGCGCGGGACGAGGCCGTCGTCGAGCAGCCGGTGACGGATTCGCTCACACCAGGGGTGCGGAGCTGACCGTCGTCTCGATCCTCTCCGCCCCCGCGTAGATGTTCATCGAATTCCCCCGCAGGAAACCCACCAGCGTCAGTCCCGTCTCCTCGGCCAGATCCACCGCCAATGACGACGGCGCCGAAACCGCCGCCAGCACCGGAATTCCCGCCATCACCGCTTTCTGCGCCAATTCGAACGAAGCGCGTCCCGAGACCAGGAGAACGCTGCGGGACAACGGCAGGTCGCCGTTCTGGAGGGCGCGGCCCACCAGTTTGTCGACCGCGTTGTGACGGCCCACGTCCTCGCGGATGTCCAGGAGTTCGCCCTGGTCGGTGAAGAGGGCGGCGGCGTGCAGACCGCCGGTGCGGTCGAAGACGCGCTGGGCTTCGCGCAGCCGGTCGGGCAGTGCGGCGAGCAGGTCGATTCCGATACGGACCGGCGGATCGTCGGAAATGGGCCAGCGCGCGGTGGTCCGTACGGCGTCGAGGCTGGCCTTTCCGCACAGACCGCAGGACGACGTCGTATAGACGTTCCGTTCGAGCGTGATATCCGGTACGACGACCTGCGGTGTGGTGCGCACGTCGACAACGTTGTAGGAATTGCCGCCGTCGACGGTCGCGCCCGCGCAGTACACGATGTTCTGGAGATCCCCGGCGTGCGCCAGCACTCCTTCGCTCACCAGGAAGCCCGCCGCCAGGGCGAAATCGTCGCCCGGGGTGCGCATCGTGATCGCGAGGGGCTTGCCGTTGAGGCGGATCTCCAGCGGCTCCTCCGCCACCAGCGTGTCGGCGCGCGTGGACACGGCCCCGTCCCGGATGCGGACCACTCTGCGGCGTTCGGTGACTCGTCCCATGCCGTTCATTGTCCCGCAGGGTTCCCCGTACGGCGGAACGATCGGTCCGACCGTTCGGCGCGCGGTGCGTACCGCTCACCGCACACCACCGACCCGGTGGCTTCTCAACCGGCCGAAAGATTCCTACGGTTCCGGATTCATGAGTCCCCCCATCGCCCCACCCGGCTGGAGCCGCTGGCTCGTTCCCCCGGCCGCCCTCTCCGTCCATCTGTCGATCGGCCAGGCGTACGCCTGGAGCGTGTTCAAGCCGGCGCTGGAGTCCTCGCTCGACCTCAGCGGGACACAGAGCGCGCTGCCGTTCCAGCTCGCCATCGTGATGCTGGGGCTGTCCGCCGCGTTCGGCGGGACGCTCGTCGAGCGCAACGGGCCGCGCTGGGCGATGACGGTCGCGCTGGTGTGCTTCTCGACCGGGTTCCTGGTCTCCGCGCTGGGCGCCGCGACCGAGCAGTACTGGCTGATCGTGTTCGGGTACGGGTTCATCGGCGGGATCGGGCTCGGCATCGGCTACATCTCGCCGGTCTCGACGCTGATCAAGTGGTTCCCGGACCGGCCGGGCATGGCGACGGGCATCGCCATCATGGGCTTCGGCGGCGGCGCGCTGATCGCCTCGCCGTGGTCGGCGCAGATGCTGGAGTCGTTCGGCAGGGACAGCGAGGGGATCGCGCTCGCGTTCCTCGTGCACGGGCTGACGTACGCGGTGTTCATGACGCTCGGCGTGCTGCTGGTGCGGGTGCCGAGGCCGGTGGAGACGGCGTCCACGGGGGCGGCGGTCGCTGTCTCCGGGCCGCAGGTCTCCGCCGACAGCGCTGTCCGTACACCGCAGTTCTGGTGCCTGTGGGTCGTCCTGTGCATGAACGTGACCGCCGGGATCGGCATCCTGGAGAAGGCCGCGCCCATGATCACGGACTTCTTCGCCAACACGTCGCAAACGGTTACCGCAACAGCCGCCGCCGGGTTCGTGGCGCTGCTGTCGGCCGCGAACATGGCGGGCCGGATCGGCTGGTCGTCGGCGTCCGACCTGATCGGCCGCAAGAACATCTACCGTGTGTACCTGGGCGCGGGCGCGGTGATGTACGCGCTGATCGCGACCTTCGGCGACTCCTCGAAGCCGCTGTTCGTGGTCTGCGCGCTGGTCATCCTGTCGTTCTACGGCGGCGGGTTCGCGACGATCCCCGCGTACCTGAAGGACCTGTTCGGGACCCACCAGGTCGGCGCGATCCACGGGCGGCTGCTCACCGCCTGGTCGACGGCCGGCGTACTCGGTCCGCTGATCGTCAACTGGATCGCCGACCGGCAGGAGGAGGCCGGCAAGGACGGCGCCTCCCTCTACACGCTCTCCCTGTTCATCATGATCGGCCTGCTCGCCGTCGGTTTCGTCGCCAACGAGCTGGTCCGCCCCGTCCACCCCCGTCACCATGTGACGGCCACCCCGAAGGAGGCCGCCGATGTCCCCGCAGAGTCCGCCTGACCGGCGTCCGCTGATCGTCTTCGCCTGGGTGTGGGTGGGGGCGCCGCTGGCCTATGGTCTCTACGAACTCGTCCAGAAGGCCACGAAACTGTTTACCGGCTAGTAGTGGTGATACGGGTGTTCGGGCGCTCTCTGTTGTGAGGGAAGCTGACAACAGGTGCGCCCGATTCCTGTTGCTTCACCTGTCCTCCTACCCGTGAGTCACTGACCAGACTGGGGAATCCCGCTACCCAAGGCCACTAGGGGATCCCAGATGAACGGCTCTCGCATCGCCGCGGTCGGCCACTACCAGCCCGCCAAACTGCTCACGAACGCGGAACTGGCGGGCATCGTCGACACCAATGACGAGTGGATCACGTCGCGGGTGGGTATCCGCACCCGCCATATCGCCGGTCCCGACGAACCCGTCGACGAACTCGCCGCGCACGCCGCCGCCAAGGCCCTCGCCGCCGCCGGGCTCGGACCCGACGACATCGACCTCGTGCTCGTCGCGACGTCCACGGCCGTCGACCGCTCGCCCAACATGGCCGCCCGGGTCGCCGCCCGCCTCGGCATTCCCGGTCCCGCCGTGATGGACCTCAACGTCGTGTGCGCCGGGTTCACCCACACGCTGGCCACCGCCGACCACATCGTGCGCGGGGGCGGGGCGAACCGGGCGCTGGTCATCGGCGCCGACAAGATGTCCGAGGTCGTCGACTGGACCGACCGCACGACCTGCGTCCTCGTCGGGGACGGGGCGGGCGCGGCCGTCGTCGAGCGGTCCGAGGAGGCCGGGATCTCGCCGGTGCTGTGGGGGTCGGTGCCGGAGATGGGGAACGCCGTGCGCATCGAGGGGCAGCCCGCGCGGTTCGCGCAGGAGGGGCAGAGCGTGTACCGGTGGGCCACGACCCAGTTGCCGCCGCTCGCCCGGCAGGCATGCGAACGCGCCGGGCTCACGCCGGCCGACCTCGCGGCGGTCGTGCTGCACCAGGCCAACCTGCGCATCATCGAGCCGCTCGCGGACAAGATCGGGGCGGTGAACGCGGTGGTGGCGCGGGATGTGGTCGAGTCGGGGAACACGTCCGCGGCGAGTATTCCGCTGGCGTTCTCGAAGCTGGTGGAGCGGGGGGAGATCTCCAAGGGGGATCCGGTGCTGTTGTTCGGGTTCGGGGGGAACCTGTCGTACGCGGGACAGGTGGTGCGGTGCCCGTAAGGGGTTTCCGGGGCCGGTGGCGGGTTCGCGGCTCCGGGGCGGGCCTTCTCGTGCCGTGAGCGGGCCTTCTTGTGCCGAGGGGCGGGCTTTCTCGTGCCGAGGGGTGGGCTTTTTCGCGCCGTAGACTGTAGACGAAAGACAATCGATACTGGCTTTCCGACGCAGGTGCGCGATTGCTTGGTGCTGGGGCGCCGCCCCGGAGGGGGACGCGATGTTGACGTCTGGACTGCCGCACGGCTCGGTGCCCCGGCTGGAGCGGCCCGGGCCCCTGCGGGACCGCGTCTACGAGGCGCTGCTCGAACTGATCATCACGCGCGCGCTGCGGCCCGGCCAGCACCTCGTGGAGAGCGAGCTCGCCGGGCACCTCGGGGTCTCGCGCCAGCCCGTGCGGGAGGCGTTGCAGCGGCTGAACACCGAGGGGTGGGTGGATCTGCGGCCCGCGCAGGGGGCGTTCGTGCACGAGCCCACGGAGGAGGAGGCCGACCAACTCCTCACGGTACGCACGCTGTTGGAGGCCGAGGCGGCCCGCCTCGCCGCCGCGCAGCCGACCGAGGCGGGGCTCGCGGAGCTGCGGGAGATCCACGGACAGGGCCTCGACGCGGTCGCCCGGGACGACGTGGACGCGACCGTCGCCCTCAACGCCCGCTTCCACGCGGTCATCATGGACCTGGCCGGCAACACGGTCCTCGGGGAGCTCGCGGCGCAGGTGGACCGGCGGGTGCGGTGGTACTACACGCCGATCGCGCGGCAGCGGGGGCGCAAGTCCTGGGACGAACACCGGGAGTTGATCGCGGCGATCGCGGAGGGGGACGGGGAGCGGGCGACGCGGTTGATGCGGGAGCACACGGAGCACACGCGGCGCTCGTACCACGAGCGGGAGAAGTAGGCGCCGGTCCGTTCGCGAGTGCCGTCACGTTCCTCGACTGCCCGGACATTTCCCCCTCTTCGGTGCCGGCGGACGATCTCGCCCCGATCTTTGTCCTGCGAGTGGAGAAAGTCGGCGGTAATTCGTGCACAACTTCTTCCCAGGTCCGGCGCCCGCTGCTACGTTCCCTTCGAAAGCACGGAACGGACGGCCGACGCGAGGCGGGGAGGGGCACGTGAGACGGATGACGGCACGGCCCGCGAACGCCCACCAGGCCAGGCTGCTGCACCTGTTGCGGGACGGCGGCCAGAGTTCCCGGGCCCAGCTCGGCGATCGGGTCGACCTCTCGCGGTCGAAGCTGGCCGTGGAGGTGGACCGGCTCCTGGAGACGGGACTGGTCGTCGCCGACGGCCTCGCCGCCTCCCGGGGCGGACGGCGCTCGCACAACGTGCGCCTCAACCCCGAACTGCGCTTCCTGGGCGTCGACATCGGCGCGACCTCTGTCGACGTCGCCGTCACCAACGCCGAGCTGGAGATACTCGGCCACCTCAACCAACCGCTCGACGTCCGCGAGGGACCCGTCGCGGTCTTCGAGCAAGTCCTCGCCATGACCGCCAAGTTGAGGGCCACCGGCCTCGCCGACGGCATCGACGGCGCGGGCATCGGCGTCCCCGGCCCGGTCCGCTTCCCCGAGGGCGTCCCCGTGGCGCCGCCGATCATGCCGGGCTGGGACGGCTTCCCCGTACGGGAGGCGCTCAGCCAGGAACTCGGCTGCCCGGTGATGGTCGACAACGACGTGAACCTGATGGCGATGGGGGAGCAGCACGCCGGGGTCGCCCGGTCCGTCGCCGACTTCCTCTGCGTCAAGATCGGCACCGGCATCGGCTGCGGCATCGTCGTCGGCGGTCAGGTCTACCGGGGTACGACCGGCAGCGCCGGCGACATCGGCCACATCCGGGCCGTACCGGACGGCAGGCCCTGCGCCTGCGGCAACCGGGGCTGCCTGGAGGCCCACTTCAGCGGCGCGGCGCTGGCCAGGGACGCGATGGAGGCGGCCCGGCAAGGGCTGTCCGCCGAACTCGCCGACCGGCTCGCGGTGAGCGGCACGCTGACCGGCGCGGACGTCGCCGCGGCGGCGGTCGCCGGTGACACCACCGCGCTCGACCTGATCCGTGAAGGGGGGAGCCAGGTCGGGCAGGTCATCGCCGGGCTCGTCTCCTTCTTCAACCCCGGCCTGGTGGTGATCGGCGGCGGGGTGACCGGCCTCGGCCACAACCTGCTCGCCGCGATCCGTACCCAGGTCTACCGCCAGTCGCTGCCCCTGGCGACCGGCAACCTGCCCATCGTCCTGGGGGAGCTGGGCCCCACCGCCGGAGTCATCGGCGCGGCCCGGCTGATCAGCGACCACCTGTTCTCACCCGCGTAGGCGACACCCGCCGCCTCTCTGTACAGCGCTGCCCTCTCTTCCTCGCACAGTCGCTCAACAGGCTCGCCCCGCACCGGAGTTCACCCGTCCGGCAGTCCACCGCGCCCTGACACCGGCCCGCACCCGCCCGCCGAGGGGATCCACCATGGCACCACAAGCACCGCTGCTCAGCATGTCCGGCATCACCAAGTCGTTCCCCGGCGTCCGTGCCCTGGACGGCGTCGACCTCGACGTCCAGGCCGGTGAAGTGCACTGTCTGCTCGGCCAGAACGGCGCGGGAAAGTCCACGCTGATCAAGATCCTGGCCGGCGCCCACCAGCCCGACGACGGCACGATCCGCTGGCGCGGCGAGGAGGTCACGCTGCGCTCCCCGATCGCCGCGATGCGCCTCGGCATCGCCACCATCTACCAGGAACTCGACCTCGTCGAGCACCTGTCGGTGGCCGAGAACGTCTACCTGGGCCACGAGCCCACGGCCGCCGGGTTCGTCGTCCGGTCCAGGTCGGCGAAAGCGTCGACCGCCGCGCTGCTCAAGCGACTTGGCCACCCGGAGGTCCAACCGGGGAAGCTGGTCGGGGAGTTGTCGGCGGCACAGCGGCAGATCGTGTCGATGGCCCGGGCGCTCTCGCACGACGTACGGCTCATCGTGATGGACGAGCCGTCCGCCGCGCTCGACCCCGACGAGGTCGACAACCTGTTCCGGATCGTCGCCGACCTCACCGCCGACGGGGTCGCCGTCGTCTACATCTCGCACCGGCTGGAGGAGATCCGCCGGATCGGGGACCGGGTGACCGTCCTCAAGGACGGCCGCGCGGTCGCGGGGGGCCTGCCCGCCGAGTCGACGCCGACGAGCGAGGTGGTCGCGCTGATGACCGGCCGCAATGTCGAGTACGTCTTTCCCGACAGGCCGGTCGACGCGGCGTCAGGGACTCCGGTGCTTGAGGTGCGCGGGCTGGCCCGGGACGGCGAGTTCGAGCCCGTCGACTTCGAGGTGCGGGCCGGGGAGATCGTCGGACTCGCGGGCCTGGTCGGCTCCGGGCGCTCCGAGATCCTGGAGACCGTGTACGGCGCCCGCAAGCCGACGGCCGGTCAAGTCCTCGTGGAGGGCAAGCGGTTGAGGCCGGGCAGCGTACCCGCCGCCGTCCGCGCCGGACTCGGGCTCGCCCCCGAGGAACGCAAGGCGCAGGCCCTGCTGATGCTCCAGTCCGTCACCCGCAACGTCTCCGTGTCCACCCTCTCCCGCTTCGCGCGGGCCGGCTGGATCGACCGCGCCGCCGAACAGGGCGCCGCCCGCGCCGCGACCCGTGAACTCTCGCTGCGGCCGGACAACCCGTCCGTCGCCGTGCGCACCCTCTCCGGCGGCAACCAGCAGAAAGCGGTCCTCGCCCGCTGGCTGCTGCGCGGCTGCAAGGTGCTCCTCCTCGACGAGCCGACGCGCGGCGTCGACGTCGGAGCGCGCGCCGAACTCTACGCCGTCGTACGGCGGTTGGCCGACGAAGGGCTCGCCGTGCTGCTCGTCTCCAGCGAGGTGCCTGAAGTCCTCGGCCTCGCCGACCGCGTCCTGGTCCTGCGCGAGGGCCGGGTCGTCCACACCGCCCCCGCCCGCGAACTCGACGAACACCGTGTCCTCGACCTCGTCATGGAAGGAAGCCCCGCGTCATGACGCAGCCCGTCTCCCCGCCGCGGGACAGCGCCGACAAGATGCCGCACGTGGCCCAAGTCCCCGCCTGGCGCGGCCTCCTGGCCCGCGCGGACGTCCGTACCCTGTCCCTCCTCGGCGTCCTCGCCGTCCTGATCGTCATCGGCGGGATCACCAAGCCCGACGAGTTCCTCGACACCCGCAACCTCCAACTCGTCCTCACCCAGGCGTCGGTGATCGGCGTCGTCACCGTCGGCATGACCTTCGTCATCACCTCCGGCGGCATCGACCTCTCCGTCGGGGCGATCGTCGCCCTCTCCTCGGTGTGGGCGACCACCGTCGCCACCCAGGAGTACGGCTTCGCCGGCGTCCTGTTCACCGCCGTCCTCGTCGGCCTCGGCTGCGGACTCGTCAACGGGGTGCTCATCGCGTACGGCGGGATGGTGCCGTTCATCGCGACGCTCGCCATGCTCGCCTCGGCGCGCGGACTCGCCCTCCAGATCACCGACGGGCAGACCCAGATCGTCACCATCAGCAGCATCCTGGACCTCGGCGAGCGCGACGCCTACGTGCTCGGCGTCCCGCCGCTCGTCCTGGTGTTCGCGTTCGTGACGGTCGTCGGGTGGCTGCTGCTGAACCGGACCACGTTCGGGCGCCGGGCCGTCGCGGTCGGCGGCAACCCCGAGGCCGCGCGGCTCGCCGGCATCGACGTACGGCGCCAGCGGCTCTACCTCTACCTGCTGTCCGGGCTGTGCTGCGGGATCGCCGCGTTCCTGCTGATCATCCTGTCCGGCTCCGGCCAGAACACCAACGGCAACCTGTACGAACTCGACGCCATCGCCGCCGCCATCATCGGCGGAACCCTGCTCAGCGGGGGTCGCGGCACCATCGTCGGCTCCGTCCTCGGCGTGCTGATCTTCACCACGATCACCAACATCTTCGCCCTGAACAACCTCCAGACCGACGTCCAGCAGATCGCCAAGGGCGCGATCATCGTCGCCGCCGTCCTGGTCCAGCGCCGCACCGCGAACGCGACCTGAGGAAAGGTTTTCACCGCCATGGCACACATCCCCAGCCGCAGAGGGCTGCTCTTCGGGACGGCCGCCGTCTCGGCCGCCGCCGTCCTCACCGCTTGCACCAGCAACGAGACGAGCGACGACAAGGACCAGGCCGCCGACACCAGCGGGCAGCCCGCCGCCGACGACCAGCCCGGCAAACAGGTCACCGTCGGGTTCGCCGGGCCCCAGGCCGACCACGGCTGGCTCAACGCGATCAACGACCAGGCCAAGAAGCGCGCCCAGAAGTACTCGGACGTCACGCTGGAGATCACCGAGGGGTCCAACGACACCGCCCAGCAGATCGGGCAGATCGAGACCCTCATCAACAAGAAGGTCGACGTCCTCGTCATCCTGCCCGCCGACGGCAAGGCCCTCACCCAGGTCGGCCTCAAGGCGATGCGCGCCGGGATCCCCGTCGTCAACCTCGACCGGATCTTCAACACCCCCCAGGCGTACCGCTGTTGGATCGGCGGCGACAACTACGGCATGGGCTTCAACGCCGGGCGGTACATCGGCGAGAAGCTCAAGGGCAAGGCGAACGCGAAGGTCGTCGAACTCGCCGGCATCGACAACCTGGAGCTGACCCGCCAGCGCACCCAGGGCTTCGACGACGCGCTGAAGAACTACCCGAACATCCGCAAGGTGGCCCGCCAGGCGGCCGACTTCACCGTCGAGTCCGGACAGGCCAAGATGGCCCAACTCCTCCAGGCCCAGCCCCAGTTCGACGCCCTGTGGAACCACGACGACGACCAGGGCGTGGGCGCCCTGCGCGCCGTCTCGCAGGCCGGGCGCGACGACTTCCTCATGGTCGGCGGCGCGGGCGCGCTCTCCGCGATGCAGGCCATCAAGCAGGACAACGGCGTCCTCAAGGCGACCGTCCTGTACCCGCCGACGATGGCCGCCTCCGCGATCGACCTCGCCCGCGCCCTCGGCCAGGGCAAGGGCGTCGGCGGACTCGCCGAGTTCGAGATCCCCGCCTCGATCACCCTGTACTCGGCCGTCGTCGACAAGACCAACGTCGACCAGTACCTGCCCACCGGCTTCAGGTGACAGACCCGGCCGGGCCCCGGGAGCGGCCCGGCCCGCATCCCCCCACCGCGCGCACCACCACGAGGAGGACCACCGCATGGAACAGCCGCAGGAGCCGAAGGAGCCGGCCGGGAAACCGCCGCTGCGCGTCGGCATGGTCGGCTACGCCTTCATGGGCGCCGCCCACTCCCAGGGCTGGCGCACCGTCGGCCGGGCCTTCGACCTCCCCCTCACCCCGGTCCTCGCCGCGATCTGCGGACGCGACCCGGACGCGGTGCGCCGGGCCGCGGACCGGTACGGCTGGGAGTCCGCCGAGACCGACTGGCGCGAGCTGATCGCCCGCGACGACATCGACCTCGTCGACATCTGCACCCCCGGCGACAGCCACGCCGAGATCGCCCTCGCGGCCCTCGCGGCCGGCAAGCACGTGCTGTGCGAGAAACCCCTCGCGAACACCGTCGAAGAGGCCGAGGGGATGGTCCGGGCCGCCGAAGAGGCGTACGGGCGTGGGCAGTTGGCGATGGTCGGGTTCAACTACCGCCGGGTTCCCGCGACCGCTTTCGCCCGGCAGCTGGTGGACGCGGGGCGGCTCGGCAGGCTGCGGCACCTACGGGTGACGTACCTTCAGGACTGGCTCGTCGACCCGGAGTTCCCGCTCACCTGGCGGTTGCGGAAGGAGCTTGCCGGGTCCGGGGCGCTGGGTGACCTCGGTGCTCATATCGTCGACCTCGCCCAGTACCTGGCGGGGGAGCGGCTTGCCGGGGTGTCGGCGCTGACCGAGACGTTCGTACGGGAACGTCCGCTGCCCGTCGGGTCTTCGGGGGGTCTGTCCGGCGGTGCCGTCGGGGCTGAGACCGGTGCCGTCACCGTCGACGACGCCGCCCTGTTCACCGGGCGGTTCGCCTCCGGTGCCCTCGCCTCCTTCGAGGCCACCCGCTACGCCACCGGCCGCAAGAACGCCCTGCGCATCGAACTCAACGGCGAGAAGGGCTCGTTGTGGTTCGACCTGGAGCGGCTCAACGAACTCTGGTTCCACGACGGCGCGTTGCCCGACACCGAGGGCGGCTTCCGCCGCATCCTCGTCACCGAGCCCGACCACCCCTACCTCGGCGCCTGGTGGCCCCCGGGGCACGGACTCGGCTACGAGCACACCTTCACCCACCAGGCCCACGACCTCGTCCACGCCATCGCCGAACTCCGTTGCCCCGAACCGTCGTTCGCCGACGGGCTCCAGGTGCAGCGGGTGCTCGCGGCGGTCGAGGAGAGCGCCGAGAAGAACTCCGTCTACACCCCGGTCACCTGAGGAGGCCCGAACATGCCGCGCCCGTTCACCCTGTTCACCGGCCAGTGGGCCGACCTTCCGCTGGAGGAGGTCTGCCGGCTCGCCCGCGACTTCGGCTACGACGGTCTCGAACTCGCCTGCTGGGGCGACCACTTCGAGGTCGACAAGGCCCTTGCCGATCCGTCCTACGTCGAGTCCCGGCACCAACTCCTCGACAAGTACGGCCTGAAGTGCTGGGCCGTCTCCAACCACCTGGTCGGGCAGGCCGTCTGCGACGCCATCATCGACGAGCGGCACCAGGCGATCCTTCCCGCCGAGGTGTGGGGGGACGGTGACCCCGAAGGCGTACGGCGCCGGGCCGCCGAGCGGATGCGGGACACGGCGCGGGCCGCCGCCGCGTTCGGGGTCGACACCGTCGTGGGGTTCACCGGGTCCGCGATCTGGCACCTCGTCGCCATGTTCCCGCCCGCGCCCGAGTCGATGATCGAGCGGGGGTACGAGGACTTCGCCTCGCGGTGGAACCCGATCCTGGACGTCTTCGACGCCGAGGGGGTGCGGTTCGCGCACGAGGTCCACCCCAGTGAGATCGCCTACGACTACTGGACCACCCATCGCGCGCTGGAGGCCGTCGGGCACCGGGCCGCGTTCGGGCTCAACTTCGACCCCTCCCATTTCGTGTGGCAGGACCTCGATCCCGTCGGGTTCCTCTGGGACTTCCGGGACCGGATCTACCACGTCGACTGCAAGGAGGCGCGCAAGCGGCTGGACGGCCGTAACGGGCGGCTCGGTTCCCACCTGCCGTGGGGCGACCCCCGGCGCGGCTGGGACTTCGTGTCGGCCGGGCACGGGGACGTTCCCTGGGAGGACGTGTTCCGGATGCTGCGGTCCATCGACTACCAGGGGCCGATCTCCGTCGAGTGGGAGGACGCCGGGATGGACCGGCTCCAGGGGGCGCCGGAGGCGCTGACCCGCTTGAAGGGGTTCGACTTCGAGCCGCCGTCGACTTCGTTCGATGCGGCGTTCTCCAGCTGAGGTGAGGTGAGGTGAGGTGAGGTGGGCCGGGGGAGGGGGCTCGGTGGCTGAGCCACTTTGCCACTGGGCCACCGGGCCACTGAGTCATCGAACCGGCTGAAGTGGCTGAGCCACTGGGCCATTTGGCCACGGGGTGGCTCAGCCGCTGGGCCGGGCGAAGTGGCTGAGCCACTTTGCCACCGAGCCATCGAGCCATCGAGCCACCGTATCGGCAGAAGTGGCTGAGCCACTCAGCCACTGATCCATCGATCCACTCGTTCTGTCCGGGCTGACCGCAGCACCGTGCTGTCAGCCCGTCACTCCCCGCTCCGGGATGACGGCGCATCCCGGCGTACGCACCCGCACGCACCACCCTGGAGGCACCCGTGCACGGGAACGACCCCACCAACCGCACCCCGAGAAGACGTCCAGCGCTGCGCAGAGCCGTCGCGCTGACGACCGGCGCCCTGCTCGCGGGGGCGTCGCTCACTCTCACCTCACCCGTCGCCGGCGCGGCCGACGCCCGCTCCTCGACCGCCGCCGAGGACTTCCAGCAGGTCACCCTCGCGAAGGGCGAGGCGGAGGTCGGTGAGCCGATGTCGCTCGCCGTCCTGCCCGACCGTTCCGTCCTGCACACCTCCCGCGACGGCGAACTCCGCCTCACGGACGCGGCAGGGAACACCCGTCTGATCGGCAAGCTCGACGTCTACTCCCACGACGAGGAGGGCCTCCAAGGCATCGGCGTCGACCCGCAGTTCAGCTCCAACCGCTTCATCTACCTCTACTACGCACCCAAGTTGAACACCCCGGCCGGCGACGCCCCCGAGAACGGCACCGCCGCCGACTTCGCGCCCTTTGACGGCGTCAACCGCCTCTCCCGGTTCACGCTGAACGCGGACGGCACCCTGAACACGGCCAGCGAGAAGCAGATCCTGGACGTCCCGGCCTCGCGCGGCCTGTGCTGTCACGTCGGCGGGGACATCGACTTCGACGCGGCGGGCAACCTGTACCTGTCGACGGGCGACGACACGAACCCGTTCCAGTCCGACGGGTTCACCCCCATCGACCAGCGCGACGGCCGCAACCCCGCCTTCGACGCCCGGCGTTCGGCCGGCAACACCAACGACCTGCGCGGCAAGATCCTGCGCATCAAGGTGAACGCCGACGGCTCGTACACGGTGCCCGACGGCAACCTCTTCGCGCCCGGCACTGCCAAGACGCGGCCCGAGATCTACGCGATGGGGTTCCGCAACCCGTTCCGCTTCAGCGTCGACAAGGCCACCGGTTACCTCTACATCGGCGACTACGGCCCCGACGCGGGCGCCGCCGACCCGAACCGGGGCCCGGCAGGACAGGTCGAGTTCAACCGCGTCACCGGTCCCGGCAACTTCGGCTGGCCGTACTGCACCGGCGCCAACGACGCCTACAAGCAGTACGACTTCGGCACGAAGACCTCCGGCACGGCCTTCGACTGCGACGCCCCGAAGAACACCTCCCCGCACAACACGGGCCTCGTCGATCTGCCCCCGGCGCAGCCCGCGTGGATTCCCTACGACGGCCCCTCCAAGCCGGAGTTCGGCGACGGCTCCGAGTCCCCGATGGGCGGCCCGGTCTACCACTACGACGCGAACCTCGACTCGCCGGTCAAGTTCCCCGAGGCGTACGACGGGGACTTCTTCGCCGGGGAGTTCGGCCGCCGCTGGATCAAGCGCATCTCCAGCGACGCGAACGGCACCGTCCAGTCCATCAGCGACATCCCCTGGTCCGGCACCCAGGTGATGGACATGGCGTTCGGCCCCGACGGCGCGCTGTACGTCCTCGACTACGGCCTCTCCTGGTTCGGCGGCGACGAGCACTCGGCGCTGTACCGCATCGAGAACGCGACCGACGGCCACTCGCCCGTGGCGCAGGCAGCCGCCAACAGGACCTCCGGACAAGCCTCGTTGAAGGTGAAGTTCTCCTCGGCCGGGACGTCCGACCAGGACGGCGACGCGCTCACCTACCGCTGGGACTTCGGTGACGGCGCGACCTCGACGTCCGCGAACCCGTCGCACACGTACCGTCAGAACGGCACCTACACAGCCACGTTGACCGCGAAGGACCCCTCCGGCCGTACCGGCAGCGCGAGCGTCCAGATCGTCGTCGGCAACACCGCGCCGACCGTCGTCGTCCAAACCCCCCTGGACGGACAGCTGTTCAGCTTCGGTGACGCGATCCCGTTCACGGTGAAGGTCACCGACCCCGAGGATGGCAAGGCCATCGACTGCTCGAAGATCACCGTCCGCTTCATCCTCGGCCACGACAGCCACGGCCACCCGATCACCTCCGGGACCGGCTGCACCGGCACCCTCCAGACCAGCGCCGACGGCGGCCACGACCCCAACGCCAACATCTTCGGAGTGCTCGACGCCGAGTACACGGACAACGGGGGCGGCGGCCAGGCCGCGCTCACCTCGCACGACCAGAACGTCCTCCAGCCCCGGCACCGGCAGGCCGAGCACTTCAACAACTCCAGTGGTGTGACGGTGACTTCGCGGACGTCCGCGAACGGCGCGAAGACCGTGGGCGCCATCGAGAACGGCGACTGGATCTCGTTCACGCCGTACGCGCTGCGGGGCTCCGCCTCGGTGACGGCGAGGGTGGCCTCCGCCGGAGCCGGCGGCACGCTGGAGATCCGCGCGGGATCGGCCAAGGGCACCCTCCTCGGCAAGGCCCACGTGCCGGTGACAGGCGGCTGGGAGACCTACCAGGACGTCACCGCGAAGCTGTCCCGGGTACCGCGCGGGACCACCGCCCTCTACCTCGTCTTCAAGGGCCGCAGCGGTCAACCCCTGTACGAGATCGACGACTTCACCTTCACCAAGAACTGAGAGGCAAGCTCCCATGATGCGCGCACTGAGCGCGGTCGCGGGCGCCACCCTGCTCCTCGGCGCCCTCGCCGAACCAACTGCCCTGGCCCGCCCGGACGATGCGACGCCCCGCGTCCTCGTCTTCTCCAAGACGGCCGCCTTCCGGCACGACTCCATCCCCGACGGCATCAACGCGATCCGTGAACTCGGTGTATCCAGCGGCGAGTTCAAGGTCGACGCGACGGAGGACGCGAGCGCGTTCAATACCGCGAACCTCCGCCGCTACGCCGCCGTCGTCTTCCTCTCCACCACCGGGAACGTCCTCGACGAGACCCAGCAGACCGCGTTCGAGAGGTACATACACAAAGGAGGTGCCTACGTCGGCGTCCACGCCGCCGCCGACACCGAGTACGACTGGGCGTTCTACGGCGGCCTCGTCGGCGCCTACTTCCGCGGCCACCCGGCGATCCAGCCGGCCGACATGGTCGTCGAGGACCGCGCCCACCCGGCGACGTCCTCTCTCCCGCCGACCTGGCACCGCACCGACGAATGGTACGACTACCGCTCCAACCCCCGTTCTTCCGTACGGGTGTTGGCGTCCCTGGACGAGTCGTCCTACACCGGCGGCGGCATGAACGGCGATCACCCGATCGCCTGGTGCCAGACCTACCAGGGGGGCCGCGCCTTCTACACCGGCGCGGGACACACCAAGGAGTCGTACACGGACCCGAGTTACCGGGCACACCTGCTCGGCGGGATCCGGTACGCGATCGGCGCGGCCCAGGCCGACTGCCGGCCGGAGAGCGGCTATACGCAACTCGCCGACGGTGACTGGCGGCAGGCCGGCCCCGGCTCCTTCACCCGCTCCACGGACGGGACATGGACCTCGTCCGGCGGGATGGGGCTCCTCTGGTACGCCGGACGCGCCTTCTCCTCGTACTCGCTGAAGCTCGACTGGAAGGTGACCGGCGACTCCAACTCCGGTGTGTTCGTGGGGTTTCCGGCCTCCGACGACCCCTGGTCGGCCGTCGATCGCGGGTACGAGGTGCAGATCGACGCCACCGACGTGGCCTGGCGTACGACCGGCGCCGTGTACGGGTTCAAGTCCGCCGACCTGTGGAAGCGCGACCGTGCGCTGAATCCGCCGGGGGAGTGGAACACGTACGAGATCCGGGTGGAGGGCGAGCGGCTGCGCGTCTGGCTCAACGGCGTGCGGATCAACGACTACACCAACCGTGACCCGGTGCGCAGTCTGCGCGACGGACACATCGGGCTCCAGAACCACGGGCCCGCCGACGAGGTGTCGTTCCGCGACATCCGCGTCAAGGAACTGCCCGCCAAGGGCCGTTGACCGGCGGTGGGCGGGAGCCGCCGGACTCCCGCCCACCGTCCCTCTCTCAACTCACGTACATAGCAAGGAGGTTGCCATGCCTGACGTAGGCGTCTGGCTGATCGGCGCACGAGGCTCCGTCGCCACCACCGCCGTCGCGGGCTGCGCGGCCGTGACGGCTGGACTCCGTCCCCCGACCGGACTCGTCACGGAGAAACCGGAGTTCGCGAACTCGGGCCTGCCGCCACTGACTTCGCTGGTCTTCGGGGGTCACGACATCTCGGACACGCCCCTCGTGAAACGAGCGGAGGAACTGGCGGCGGAGGGGGTGCTTCCGGTGGGGCTCGCGGCTGCGGTGGAGACGGAACTGGCCACCGCCGACCGGGAGATCAGGGTGGGGCGGGGGAGGGGTGGAGCTGGGGATGTGCGTGTTGTCGCCGACGGTGGACCTGGGCATGTGGGTGCCGGGCGTGAGGGCGGTGGCGGGGTGGGGGATGTGGATGCTGGGCATGAGGGCAGTTACGGGGCGCAGGGCCTGGACTTTGGGCGTGAGGGCAGTGGCGAGGCGGGGGATCTGGATGCCGGGCGCGAGGCCGGTGACGGGGTGGAGGGCCTGGGCGCCGGGTGTGAGGTCGGTGGTGAGGCGGATGCCGTACGTGCCGGTGCCGGGGCTCGTGTTGATACCGGTGGTTCGGGCGAGGCGCGGTGGCCGGCGGGTCTCGGTGTCGCCGTCGCCGGTAGCGAGGGCCCGTCCGGGCTGCTGGAGCGTGACGAGCAGTACGTCGCCGCTCTTGCCGCCGATATTCAGGACTTCATGCGGCGCCGGGGGCTTGCCCGCGTGGTCGTCGTGAACGTCGCGTCCACCGAGGCCGCGGTCAACGGGGCCGCCCTGCCGCCGAGTTCGCTGTACGCGGCGGCTGCTCTGCGGGCCGGCTGTCCCTACGTCAACTTCACGCCCTCCACGGGGCTGCACCACCCCGCGCTCGCGGGGCTCGCGGAGGCGCGCGGACTGCCGTACGCCGGGCGGGACGGGAAGACCGGGCAGACCCTCCTGCGTTCCGTCCTCGGTCCGATGTTCAACCGGCGTGCGCTGGAGGTCCGTTCCTGGTCCGGCGTCAACCTCCTCGGCGGCGGGGACGGTGCCGCGCTGGCCGACCCCGGCGCCGCCGCCGCGAAGAACGCGGGCAAGGAACGGGTCCTCGCCGACACGCTGGGCACGACCCCCGAGGGCCGCGTCCACATCGACGACGTCCCCACCCTCGGCGACTGGAAGACCGCGTGGGACCACATCGCCTTCGACGGCTTCCTCGGCACGCGGATGACGCTCCAGACGACCTGGCAGGGCTGTGACTCGGCTCTCGCCGCACCCCTGGTCCTCGACCTCGCCCGCCTGACGCTGCGCGCACACGAACTCGGGCTGTCCGGGGCGCTGCCCGCCTTGGCGTTCTTCTTCAAGGACCCGGTGGGGGAGGCGGCTTCGGGGCTGGAGGAGCAGTGGGGGGAACTGGTGAGGTTCGCGGGGGAGTTGGGGGTCGGTGAGGTCGGTGAGGTCGGTGAGGTCGGTGAGGTCGGTGAGGTCGGTGAGGTCGGTGAGGTCGGTGAGGTCGGTGAGGTCGGTGGGAGGGCGGCTGGGCGGGGGTTCATGGCGGGAGGTGAGGGGGCGTGAGCGGAGGTGAGAAGGCGGGTCGGGCCGGTGCGGTTGGGGGTGAGGGCGGGGAGGGGAGAAGTGGCGTGCGTGAGGTCGACACGGTGAGCGGAGGTGATGCGCGTGGGACAGGCGGAGGGAGCGGGGACGGCGTGCGCGAGGCGGCCAGGGTGGGTGAGGGCGGCGTGTGGGGGACAGGCAGGGTGCGTGAAGTCGGTGGGGTCAGGTTCGGCTACGGCACCAACGGCCTCACCGACCTCCGGCTCGACGACGCCCTCGCGCTCCTCGCCGATCTCGGCTACGACGGGGTCGGGCTGACCCTCGACCACATGCACCTCGACCCCCTCGCCCCGGACCTGATGACCCGCACCCGGCGTCTGGCTCGCCAACTCGACGCGCTCGGGCTGGCCGTGACCGTAGAGACGGGGGCCCGCTACGTCCTGGACCCGCGTCGCAAGCACGGCCCTTCGCTCGTCGACCCCGACCCGCAGGACCGCGCCCGCCGGACCGACCTGCTGATCCGCGCACTGGACGTCGCCGAGGAACTGGGCGCGGAGGCCGTGCACTGTTTCAGCGGCGTACCCCCCGAGGCCACCCCTGACGACACGGCGTGGAAGCGGCTCACGGAGAGCCTCACCCCCGTCCTGGAGCGGAGCGCCACCGCCGGCATCCCCCTCGCGATCGAACCCGAACCAGGTCACCTCCTCGCCACCCTCGCCGACTTCCACCGCCTGCGCGGCCTCCTGGGCGACCCCGCCGACCTGGGCCTGACCCTGGACATCGGCCACTGCCAGTGCCTGGAACCCCTCGCGCCCGCCGACTGCGTCCGCGCCGCCGCGCCCTGGCTGCGGCACGTCCAGATCGAGGACATGCGGCGCGGCGTCCACGAACACCTTCCCTTCGGTGAGGGCGAGATCGACTTCCCGTCCGTCCTCGCGGCCCTCACCGCGACCGGCTACCGGGGCCTGACCGTCGTGGAACTCCCCCGCCACTCCCACGCGGGCCCCCACCAGGCCACCCGCTCCCTCCCCTTCCTCAAGTCCGCGGCCACTCCCTGAAGGAGGCCCCCCGATGCCCGACCCGCACCGCCCCCCGTCCCCACGGGCCTCCGAAAACACCCCCGCCCACACCCCTCCCCCCACCCTCCACGACCACCTCCGCACCCACCTGCCCCCCACCCCCCTCGCCTGGCTGAACAGCGCCCTGACCCAACTCCCCTCCTGGGAACGCCACTTCACCGAAGCCGCCCGCCGCTGCGGCCCCCGGTACGCCGACGCCGCCCGGGTCCTCCTCCTGTACGCGGCCCAACCCGACACCCCCGCCCTGACCCGCCTGTACGCCCACGCCACCCCACCCGAACGCCGGGCGATCCTGCACGCGCTCCCGCACCTCACCGACACCCCGGACGCCCTCCCCCTCATCGAGGACGCCCTGCGGACCAACGACACGACCCTCGTCGCCGCCGCGCTGGGCCCGTACGCCGCCCGCCACCTCGACGCACACGCCTGGCGCCACGCCGTACTGAAGTGCCTGTTCACCGGCGTCCCCGTGGACGAGGTGACCGGCCTGGCGGACCGCGCCCGGGGTGACACGGAACTCGCACGGATGCTCCGGGACCAGGCGGCGGAACGCACCGCAGCGAACCGCCCGGTCCAGCAGGACCTGCACCGCGTCCTGACCCTGACCGAAGCGCCGAAGCCGAAGCCGAAGGCGGCACCGAGGCCCGAGGCCGAAGCGCCGCAGCCCGAGCCGAAGGCTGCACCGAAGCCCGATGCCAGAGCCCCGAACCCCAACCCCCCGGCAGAAGCGCCGAGCCCCCCGCTCCAAGCCCCCCGACGGACGGAGCCGTGATGCGCCTCTTCGACCCCCACATCCACATGACGTCCCGCACGACGGACGACTACGAGGCCATGTACGCCGCAGGCGTCCGCGCCCTCGTGGAGCCCGCGTTCTGGCTCGGCCAGCCCCGCACCTCCCCCCAGACCTTCTACGACTACTTCGACGCCCTCCTCGGCTGGGAACCCTTCCGCGCGGCCCAGTACGGCATAGCGCACCACTGCACGATCGCCCTGAACCCGAAGGAGGCGAACGACCCGCGCTGCACCCCCGTCCTGGACGAGCTGCCCCGCTACCTCCTGAAGGACCACGTCGTCGCCGTGGGGGAGATCGGCTACGACAGCATGACCCCCGCGGAGGACACCGCCCTCGCGACGCAGCTCCAGCTCGCCGCCGACCACGGCCTGCCCGCCCTGGTCCACACCCCGCACCGAGACAAACTCGCGGGCCTGCACCGCACCCTCGACGTACTCCGGGAATCCGGACTCCCCCCGGAACGCGTCCTGTTGGACCACCTCAACGAGACGACGGTCACCGCGGCCCTGGACAGCGGCTGCTGGCTCGGCTTCTCCGTCTACCCGGACACGAAGATGGACGAGAAGCGCACGGTCACCCTCCTGCGCCGCCACGGCCTCGACAGGATGCTCGTCAATTCGGCGGCGGACTGGGGAAGGAGCGACCCCCTCAAGACGCGCGCGGTCGCCGACCTGATGCTCGCGGAGGGGTTCACCGAGGACGACGTGGACCGCGTCCTGTGGCGCAACCCCGTCGCGTTCTACGGCGCGAGCGGCCGGCTCGACCTGGACGTCGTCGCCCCCGAACCCACGCACGAGGGCAACTCCGTGCTGCGCGGAGGGGAGTGACCGATGCGCTTCCGCCACCCCGACGGCTCCACCGTCCACCTCGCGTACTGCACGAACGTCCACCCCGCCGAGACCACCGACGGCGTCCTCGCCCAGCTCCGCGACCACTGCGAACCCGTACGGCGCCGGCTCGGCCGCGACCGCCTGGGCATCGGCCTGTGGCTCGCGCGGGACGCCGCGCACACCCTGGACACCGACCCGTCCGCCCTGCGCGCCCTGCGCACCGCCCTCGACCAGCGGGGCCTGGAGGTCGTCACCCTCAACGGGTTCCCGTACGACGGATTCGGCACCGGCGAGGTCAAGTACCGCGTGTACAGGCCGGACTGGGCCGACCCCGAACGCCTCGACCACACCACCGCCCTCGCCCGGGTCCTCGCCGGGCTCCTCCCCGACGACGTCACCGAGGGCAGCGTCTCCACCCTGCCGCTCGCCTGGCGCACCCGCCTGGACGAGGAACGCGGCGACACGGCGCGCACCGCGCTGCACACGCTCGCCGAACGCCTCGACGCGCTGGAGGAACTGACGGGCCGGTCCGTACGCGTCGGACTCGAACCCGAACCCGGCTGCGCCGTCGAGACCACCGCCGACGCCCTCGCCCCGCTCGCCGCCATCGCGCACCCCCGCATCGGGATCTGCGTCGACACCTGCCACCTCGCCACCTCCTTCGAAGATCCGCACACCGCCCTGGACGCCCTGGCCGCAGCCCGCGTCCCCGTCGTCAAGTCCCAGCTCTCCGCCGCCCTGCACGCCGAGCGGCCCGACCTCCCCGCCGTCCGCGAGGCCCTCGCTGCCTTCGCCGAACCCCGCTACCTGCACCAGACCCGCACCGTCACCGAGGCCGGCCTGCTCACCGGCACCGACGACCTCGCGGAAGCGCTCACCACCGACGCCCTGTCCCGTACGGCGCCCTGGCGCGCCCACTTCCACGTCCCGCTGCACGCGACACCCGCCGCGCCCCTCACCTCCACGCTCCCCGTCCTGCGCACCGCGCTGACCCGCCTCGTCGGCGGCCCGCACCCGCTCACCCGGCATCTCGAAGTCGAGACCTACACCTGGCAGACCCTCCCTCCCGCTCTGCGGCCCCGCACCCGGTCCCAGCTCGCCGACGGCATCGCCGCCGAACTGGCCCTGGCCCGCGACCTCCTGACCGACCTGGGCCTCAAGGAACTCCCCTGAGCCCCCGGCCGAGCCCCGCCGGCCGACCTGTTCGACCGCCGTGACTCAACGTAACCACACGCCACTGACAACGGGGTCCGCGGACCGTCGAGCAGCCCCCGCCCTCCGCCGGACGAACCCCAGGTCACCGGCCGGAGAACCGATACGTCACCCCCCCGGAAATCCCGCTCCACCGACCCGAAAGCGAGACACCGTGACCGCGTTCAACGACGAATCCGGCACCGCCGAGACCCTGCGCCGCACCCTCGGCATCGGCCGCCGCCGCTTCCTCAGCACCTGCACCGCCGTCGCGGGCGCCGCGATCGCCGCCCCCGTCCTCGGCGCCGCACCGGCCGCCGCCCAGAACCTCGGCAGAGGCCAGGGCCACGGCCACGGCCACGGCCGTGACGCCCTCGTGCCCGCCAACCGGCGCGGCATCATCCTGTACACCGTCCGCGACGCCACCGGACGCGACCCGCTCACCTCCGACCTGCCCTCCGGCTTCCGCGAGGTCTTCAAGCAGCTCTCCCGGTTCGGCTACCGCCAGGTCGAGTTCGCCGGGTACGGGCAGCACGCGAACGCCCCCGGCGGGGCGAACCTGGAGTCCGTGCAGGGCGCGCGGCTGCTGCGGTCCTGGCTCGACGAGTACGGGCTGCGCGCCCGCGGCAACCACGGCTACATCCCGCCGTCCTGGCCGTTCGTGCCCGCCGAACTGGACACGTTCAAGAAGCACCTGGAGATCGCCAACATCCTCGGCCTGCCCCACATGGGCACCGGCGCCGACCCCACGAGCAGCTCCCACAAGGCCGACTGGGACGTCGCCGCCGACAAGTGGAACGCCCTCGGCGCGATCGCCCAGCGCGCGGGCGTCAAGCTGTACACCCACAACCACGACGCCGCCTACGGCTTCCTCCTCGACTCCGGCCCCCTCGACGCGCAGGGCAGGCCGACCCGCAGCTCCGGCATCCGCAAACTGGAGTACTTCCTCAAGGTCACCGACCCCCGGCTCGTCTGGCTGGAGCTGGACGTCTTCTGGGCCCACGTCGCCCAGTACAAGTTCCACACGTACACCGCCCCCGACGGCTCGACCCGCGAGAAGGTCTTCGACCCGGCGGCCCTGGTCGTCCGCAACAGCCGCCGCTACCCCCTCTTCCACGCCAAGGACGGCACCGTCAACACCACCAACGGCATGGGCTACGACATGGTCCCCTTCGGCACCGGAGTCATCGACTACACGTCGTTCTTCTCCCGCATAGGCGACCCGAACTACCGCAACCCCATGGTCGAACAGGACAACGCCCCCAGCACCACCGACCCCGCCCAGTCCCTGACGTACGCCCGCATCGGCTACGACAACCTGGCCTCCCTCAGAGGCTGCCGCTGACACACACGCACGCACGCGGGGACGTCGGAAACGGCCTCCCCGCGCGCGTGCTGTCCACCGGCCCGTTCTCAGCCGGCTCCGCCCGGTGCCCCGGCCTTCCCCGGCTGCCGCAGCAGCAGGGCGATCACCGCCGCCACCATCGACACGCCTCCCGCGAGCGCGTACGCGCCGTCATAGCCCCAGGAGGCGACGACGAGGGAGCCCAGGCCGCCCCCGAACAACCCGCTGACCAGCTTGCCGCTGTACACCAGGCCGTAGTTGGTGGCGTTGTAGTTCTCGCCGAAGTAGTCGGGGGTGAGGGCGGCGAACAACGGGTAGAACGCGCCGCCGCCGAAGCCGGAGAGGAACGCGAAGAACAGGAACAGGGCCTCGCTGCGGACGTCGCCCGCCCAGATCACGCCGAACTGGGCGAGGCCGAGGACGACGATGACGAAGACGAGGGTGGGCTTGCGGCCCCAGCGGTCGGAGAGCCAGCCGACGACGCCTCGGCCGACGCCGTTGACGACGGCCATGACGCCCATGGAGGAGGCGGCGACGAGGGGACCGAAGCCGATCTCCTTGGCGTAGTCGACCTGGAAGGAGATGCCGAAGATCGAGACACCGGCGGTCATGACGATGGACAGCCACATCAGGGGCAGCATGCCGGTGCGGACGGCTTCCCTGGGGGTGAACTGCCGTACGGCGGGCGGGTTCTTCGCGAGAGTCCCCGAGGCGGACCCGGCGCCCGCGTGCGCGAGCGGATCGACGTCGGCGGGCCACCAGTTCTTCGGCGGGTCCTTGAAGAAGAACGCGCACCCGAACACGACGATCATGATGTAGCAGCCGATGAGGTCGAGCACCCGGTGGTAGTTGGCCGTGTCGAACCCGTAGTTGAAGACGAAGATGAACGGCAGCGACCCGTACGCGAACCCGCCGTTGACGAACCCGGTCCGCGCCCCGCGCCGCTCGGGGAACCACTTGCCGACCATGTTGATGCAGGTCGCGTAGACGAGCCCGGCCCCGATGCCGCCGACGACGCCGAAGCCCAGAACGGCCATCAGGACGTCGTCGAGATGGGAGAGGGCCAGGAACCCCACGAGACACAGTGCTGAGCCCGCGTACATGGCCTGACGGGCCGTGAGGAGGCCCTTCTCGCGTAACCAACCGGCCGGGAAGGCGACGCCGGCCTGGAAGAACACCCAGACGCTGAGGATCCAGAACGTGTTCGACTGCGTCCAGCCGTGCGCGTGGGACAGCGTGTCCTCGGCGGAGCCGTACGCGTACTCGAAGACGCTGATCGCCATCATCGCGAGCCACGGAAGCCAGATCATCAGCTTGCGGGAGTGACCGAGGACGTCCCGGTCGGTCTCGCCCACGCGGTACACACGCCCGCGCGCGTCGGTCACTTCACGGTAGGGGACGTGCCGAGAGGACTGTGCTGCGTACGGATCTGCCGTCATGTCAGGCCATTTCCTCACCGAGCGGATGCGGATTGGGAACGATGCGACGCAGGGCCCGCGGCCTGTCCGGAGCCCTCAGGAACAGCGCCAGGACGGCGGACGCCAGCCCGATCGACCCCGCCAGGACGAACGCGCCCTCGTAGTCCCACGCGCCGACGACGATCGAGCCGACACCGGAACCGACGAGGCCGGAGACGAGCTTGGAGCTGTAGACCATCCCGTAGTTGCCGGCGTTGTCGTTCTCGCCGAAGTAGTCGGCCGTCATCGCGGCGAACAGCGGGAAGACCGCGCCCCCGCCGAACCCGGAGACCATGGAGCACAGCAGGAAGAACGGCATGCTGCCCGTCTGTCCGGACACCAGCACCCCGAACTGGGCGGTGCCCAGGACGACACACACGACGACGAGCGTGTGGCGCCGCCCGCAGCGGTCGGAGATCCAGCCGATCACCCCGCGCCCGGTGCCGTTGACGATCGCCTTCAGGGACATCGCGGTGGCCACGATCCCGCCCGCGAACCCCATGTCCTTGCCGAACGGCACCTGGAAGGCGATCCCGAAGATGTTGATCCCGGCCGTGCACAGCAGGCAGAACCACATCATCCACAGCACGGGCGTGCGCGCGGCCTCCCGGGGCGTGTACTGCCGCACCGCGGGCGGGTTCTTCAGCAGCGCCCGGCGGATCTTCGGGTCGTCGGTCATCCGCAGCGGGTCGACGTCGGCGGGCCACCAGTTCTTCGGCGGGTCCTGGAAGAACCACCCCGCGACCGCGACGACCGCGCAGCAGACCAGCCCTACGGCGATCAGGACGCCCTGGTAGTTGCCGAGGTCCATGTACGACGTGAACAGGAACACGAACGGCACCGAGCCGTAGGCGAACCCGCCGTTGACCATGCCGGTCTTGCCGCCCTTGCGCTCCGGATACCACTTGCCGACCATGTTCACGCAGGTCGCGTAGACCAGGCCCGCGCCGATGCCGCTGCACATCCCGAAGCCGAGATAGGCGACCACGACGTGCGGCGCGTACGCCAGCGACACATAGCCCAGCACCGTGCCCAGCGCGCCGAGCAGCATCGCGTACCGCGCGGGGAGCCGTCCGCTCTCCCGCAGCCGGCCCGCGGGGAAGGCCACGGCCGCCTGGAAGAACACCCAGACGCCCATCAGCCAGAAGACGTGCCCGCCGCTCCACAGATGCGCCTCGTGGAGCGTGTCCTCGGCGGACGTGAACGCGTACTCCGAGGAGCTGATGCCCAGCATCCCCAGCCACGGGAAGAGCACCATGCTCCAGCGGGGCCGCCCCATGACGTCCCGGTCGCTCTCCCCGGTCCGGTACACGCGCCCGTGCCGGTCCGTCACCTCCCGGTAGGGCACGGACGCGGCGTCGTACCCGGTGGTCTTCATCAACCACCCCCGAGGAGCCCGGCGGCCCGCGCCCACCGGTACTTCGCGCCCAGCACGGCGACCGGCCGCTCGGTCGTGTACGGGTACGCCACGACCCCCCGCTCGAAGAGGTACTGGCACGCCTCCTCCACCTCGACGTCGCCCGCCAGCGACGCCACGACGGGCTTGTCGACGCCCCGCGCGCGGAACTCGGCCACCACGCGCGCGGTGAGCTCCGCGAAGACCATCGGCGGCGTGACGATCGTGTGCCAGTAACCGAGCACCAGCGCGTGCACGCGCGGGTCTTCGAGACCGAGCCGGATCGTCGCCTCGTACGTCGCCGGAGGCTCGCCGCCGGTGATGTCCACCGGGTTGCCGGCCGCTCCGAACGGCGGGATGAACCGGCGGAACGCCGCGTCGAGGTCCGGCGGGATCTCCATCAGCGACAGCCCGTTGTCCGTCACCGCGTCCGACAGCAGGACGCCGCTGCCGCCCGCGCCGGTGATGATGACGACGTTGTCGCCGCGCGGCGTCGGAAGCACCGGCAACGCGCGCGCGTACTCCAGCATGTCGTGCAGCCCCGGCGCACGGATCACCCCGGCCTGCCGCAGGATGTCGTCGTAGACGGCGTCGTCGCCCGCCAGAGCGCCCGTGTGCGAACCGGCAGCCCGCGCGCCCGCCGCCGTCCGCCCGGCCTTCAGGACGACGACAGGCTTCACCGGCACGGTCGCCCGCGCGGCCTCCACGAACGCCCGCCCGTCCTTCAGGTCCTCCAGGTGCATCGCCACGCACTCGGTGTGCGGGTCCTGCGCGAACCACGTCAGCAGGTCGTCCTCGTCCAGGTCCGACTTGTTGCCGAGCCCCACGATCGCCGACACGCCCGTGCGCGTACTGCGCGCGAACCCCAGGATCGCCATCCCGATGCCGCCCGACTGCGAGGTCAGCGCCACCCCGCCCTTCACGTCGTAGGGCGTGCAGAACGTCGCGCACAGGTCCTGCCACGTCGAGTAGTAGCCGTAGATGTTCGGCCCGAGCAGCCGTACGCCGTACCGCTCGGCGATCTCCACGATCTCGTCCTGGAGGGCGTGCTCCCCGGTCTCCGCGAAGCCCGACGGGATCAGCACGGCGTTCGGGACGCCCTTGCGGCCGGTCTCCTCCAGGGCGGCGGCGACGAACCGCGCGGGGATCGCGAACACGGCGACGTCCACCTCGCCCGGCACGTCCATGACACTCCGGTACGCCTTGCGCCCCAGGATGTCGTCCGCCTTCGGGTTGACGGGCAGGATGTCCCCCGTGAACCCGCCGTCGACCAGGTTGCGCATCACCGAATGGCCGATCTTGCCCGGCTCGCCCGACGCCCCGATGACGGCCACCGACCGGGGCCGCATCAGCCGCTCCATCGACGCGAGGATCTCCTCGCGCGAGTAGCGCCGCCGCTCCCGCGCGGGCGCGTCGGACAGGATGATCCGTACGTCCGCCGCGCGCGCCCCCTCAGGGGTCGCGATCACCGGGTTGAGGTCCACCTCGGCGATCTGAGGGAACTCCGCGACCAGCAGCGACACCCGCCGGATCTGCTCCGCGAGCGCCCACCGGTCCACCCCGGGCCGCCCCCGCACCCCCGCCAGCACAGGAGCCGCGCGGATCGAGTCCAGCATCGACAGCGCCTCGTTCGCGCTGACCGGCGCCAGCCGGAACGTCACGTCCTTCAGCACCTCGACGAGCACCCCGCCGAGCCCGAACGCCACCACCTTCCCGAACGTCGGATCGGTCACCGCCCCGACGATCACCTCCTGCCCCTCGGGCAGCAGCTCCTGGATCTGTACGCCCGTGACGCGCGCGTTCGCGTCGTACGCGCGCGCGTTGTCGACGATCCGGCGGAACGCGGCCCGCACCTCGGCCGCCCCCTCGACACCGACGACCACCCCGCCGGCCTCCGTCTTGTGCAGGATGTCCGGCGACACGATCTTCATCACCACCGGCCCGCCGAACCGGGCCGCGTGCGCCACCGCCTCCTCGACGTCGCGGGCCAGTTCCTCGCCCGGTACGGCGATCCCATACGCGTCGGCGACCTCCTTGCCCTCCGGCGCCGTCAGCGTCGTCCGTCCCTCGGCGCGCACGGCGTCCAGCACCGCGCGCACGCGTGTCTCCCGGTCCTCGGCGAGCACCTCAGATCACCCCGTCCGACTTCAGCAGCCGCAGTTCGTCCGCGCCGAGGCCCAGCTCGGCGGCGTAGATCTCCTCGTTGTGCTCGCCGAGCAGCGGCGAACTCTTCACCTCGACGGGGGAGTCGGACAGCTTCAGCGGGCTGCCGACCGTCACGAACTCGCCCCGCTGCGGGTGCTCGACGCGCACGATCATCTCGTTCGCGATCAGCGACTCGTCCTCGACGATCTCCTTCGTCGACAGGATCGGCCCGCACGGCACGCCCCGGGCGTTCAGCCGGTCCAGGACCTCCCACTTCGGGAGCGTCGCCGACCACTCCTCGACCAGCTGGAACATCTTGTTCAGCTTCGGGAGCCGGGCCTGCGGAGTCGCCCACTCGGGGTCGTCGGCCAGCTCCGGACGCCCGATCAGCTCGGCGATCGGCCGCCAGCCGACGGGCTGCACGATGACGTACACGTAGTCGTTCGGACCCCCCGGCGCACACCGCACCGCCCAGCCCGGCTGGCCGCCGCCGGACGCGTTTCCGGAACGGGGAACTTCCGCGCCGAAGTCGTCGTTCGGATATTCAGAGAGCGGCCCTCGTGCCAGGCGCTGCTGGTCCCGGAGCTTCACCCGGCACAGGTTGAGTACGGCGTGCTGCATGGCCACGCCGACCCGCTGACCACGCCCGGTCCTCTCGCGCTGGAGCAGAGCCGCGAGAATCCCCGCCACGGCGTGCACCCCCGTCCCCGAGTCCCCGATCTGGGCCCCCGTCGCCAGCGGCGGCCCGTCCTCGAACCCCGTGGTCGACATCGACCCGCCCATCGCCTGAGCGACCACCTCGTACGCCTTGAAGTCGGTGTACGGGCCGTCCCCGAACCCCTTGATGGAGGCATAGACGATCCGTGGATTGATCTCCTGGACCCGCTCCCAGGTGAACCCCATCCGGTCCACCGCGCCGGGGCCGAAGTTCTCGACGAGGACGTCCGAGCGCCGGATCAGCTCGGTGAGGATCTCCTTGCCGCGCTCGGTCTTGGTGTTGAGGGTGATGCTGCGCTTGTTGCAGTTCAGCATCGTGAAGTAGAGCGAGTCGACGTCCGGGACGTCGCGCAACTGGCCGCGCGTGATGTCCCCGGCCAGCGCCTCCAGCTTCACGACGTCCGCGCCGAGCCAGGCGAGCAGTTGGGTGGCGGAGGGTCCGGACTGGACGTGGGTCATGTCGAGGACACGGATGCCGTCGAGCGCCTTGCCGGTCGTACCGGCGGTCAGGGGGGTGGTCATGGGTGCCGACCTCACTTGTACATCGTCTGGTTCATGGTTCCGGGGGCGTACGCGTCCGGATCGACCCAGACGTTGACCAGCGAGGGTTTGCCCGACTCGCGGGCGCGCCTGAGGGCGGGGCCGATGTCGGCGGGGTCGCGGACCTCCTCGCCGTAGCCGCCGAGCATCCGCGCGAACTGGTCGTAGTGGACGTCGCCGAGGGTGTTGCCGACCCGCTGGCGGGCCTCGCCGTACTTGCGGGCCTGGCCGTAACGGATCTGGTTCATCGAGGAGTTGTTGCCGACGACGCCGACGAAGGGGAGGTCGTAGCGCACGAGGGTCTCGAAGTCCCAGCCGGTCAGGGAGAACGCGCCGTCCCCGAACAGTGCGACGACCTCCTTGTCCGGGCGGGCCTGCTTCGCGGCGAGCACGAAGGGGACGCCGACGCCGAGGGTGCCCAGCGGGCCCGGGTCCATCCAGTGGCCGGGGGACTTGGGCTGCACGACCTGCCCGGAGAAGGTGACGATGTCGCCGCCGTCGCCGATGTAGATCGAGTCCTCGGTGAGGAAGTCGTTGATCTCGCTCACCAGCCGGTACGGGTGGATCGGCGAGGCGTCCGACCGGAGCTGCGGCAACCGCTTCTCGATCGCGGCCTGTTCGACGGCGCGCAGCTCGTCCAGCCACTCCTTGCGGTCCGCCGCACCGCCGTTGAGACGCCCGGACGCGGCCTCGGTGACCTGCTTCAGGATCAGCCCCGCGTCGCCGACGATGCCGAGGTCGATGTCGCGGTTCTTGCCGACGGTGCGGTAGTCGAGGTCGATCTGGACGACCGTCGCGTCGGGGGAGAGGCGCTTGCCGTACCCCATGCGGAAGTCGAACGGGGTCCCGACGATCACGATGACGTCGGCGCCGGAGAAGGCGTACCGGCGCGAGAGCTGGAAGTGGTGGGGGTCGCCGGGCGGCAGGGTGCCACGGCCGGCGCCGTTCATGTACGCCGGGATGTCGAGGGTGCGGACCAGGTCGGTCGCCGCCTCGGTGCCGCGCGTCGTCCAGACCTGGCTGCCCAGCAGGATCGCCGGTTTCGCGGCGTGCACGAGGAGGTCGGCGAGCCGCTCGACCGCCTCGGGGTCGCCGGCCGAGCGGGTCGAGGCGCGGTAGGCGCCGGGCTGCGGGACGCGGGCCTTGTCGACGGGGACCTTCGCGTCCAGGACGTCGCGCGGGATCTCCAGGAAGGCGGGGCCGGGGGCGCCGTGGTAGCACTCGCGGAACGCCATCGACACCATGTCGGCGGCGCGGGCCGTGTCGGGGACGGTCGCCGCGAACTTCGTGATCGGCGCCATCATGTCGACGTGCGGCAGGTCCTGGAGGGAGCCCATCCTGTGCTGGGCGAGCGCCCCTTGACCGCCGATCAGCAGCATCGGTGACTCGGCGCGGAAGGCGTTCGCGACGCCGGTCACCGCGTCCGTCGTCCCCGGTCCGGCGGTGACGACCGCGCAGCCGGGCTTGCCGGTGATCCGTGCGTAGCCGTCGGCGGCGTGCGCGGCGACCTGCTCGTGGCGGACGTCGACGACTTCTATCCCCTCGTCCACGCAGCCGTCGTAGATGTCGATGATGTGGCCGCCGCAGAGCGTGTAGATGCGGTCGACCCCTTCGGCCTTCAACGCCTTGGCGACGAGATGGCCGCCGGAGACGGTGTTCTCGGCGTCCTGAATTTCCTCGGGCATGGCGGAACCTGTCCCTTCGTAGGGGTGGTCGCAGGAGGGGAGAATGCCGTATGCGGCACATTGCATACAGTCGACGAATACTGTATGGACCTTGTTATCCCGCATCCCGGGGGTGCTGTCCAGGGGGTGCGCGGCACTTTCGGACATCCGGATTCCGGCCTCGCGGGGGTGCCGGGGCGGGGGGTGCCGAGATCGCCGGGCGTGCGGCCCGTGCCGGCCTGTGCCTTCGTGCACTCTGAGGAGGGCCGGAACCCGGCACCCCGGCGCCGGGGCGGTCTTGACGGGGTCGCGTGACCGTGCGATCACTCAAGGTCGCCTGGTCGCAGGGCCTCCCCGCGCTGCCTCCGGCCTGCGGATACGCAGGTGAAACGGACCCCGAAACCTTGGTATTGTTGTCCATGTCGCCGCGGGGAACACCCCACGGAGACAGACACCTTGTCCGGGTGGCGGAATGGCAGACGCGCTAGCTTGAGGTGCTAGTGCCCTTTATCGGGCGTGGGGGTTCAAGTCCCCCCTCGGACACCAGCGAAGACCCCTGTGGATCAGGGGTCTTCTTGCTGTCCGGCCACGGCGTGACCCACCGCGTGACCAACCCCCGCCGGGACCCGCCGAAGCGGAATCTTCCCGAAACTCCTGTGGAACAAGGGCTTGTGGCTCGATTTGATCGAGGGTTAATTTAACCGCCACGCAAAGCCGCGGCTGGCTGATCGGAACGTCCTGCTGTGCGTTCGCACACCTCAACCAGGGGATGAGTCATGCCAGTTGACAGAATTCAGATGTCTCGCCGGGGGTTCCTCGGCATGAGTGCGGCGGCCGGGGTCGTCACGCTCACCGCGTGCGGGGGCTCCGCCTCGGGCTCCAGCGGTGGTCCGCTCGTGATGACCGTGTGGGGCGGCGACCCCGACCGCAAGGCGTACCAGGCACGCATCGACGCGCTGGTGAAGAAGTACCCGGAGCTGAAGGTGAAGCTCCAGCTCATCCCCAGCGACTCGTACCCGCAGAAGGTCCAGACGATGATCGCCGGCGGTAGTGGGCCGGACATCATGCAGGTCGCCGAGAGCGTCAACACCTACGCCAGCAAGAACCAGTTGCTGCCCCTCGACGACCTGGCCAAGAAGGCGTCCCTCGACACCACGCAGCGCTTCGGCCCGGTTGGCGACATCTACGCCTACCAGGACAAGAAGTACGCGATCCCGGACCGCTCCGGCGCCATGATCGTCTACTACAACAAGGAACTGTTCGAGAAGAACGGCATCAAGGCGCCCACCGCCGAATGGACGTGGGACGACGCGCTCGCCGCGTTCAAGGAGCTCACGATCCCCGGCAAGCAGTGGGGCTACGGCGGCGCCGGCTGGTGGCCGCAGTGGTGGAGCTTCGTCTACCAGAACGGCGGCCAGATCATCGACGACAGCGGCCGTCCCGCGGTCGACAGCGACGCGGCGGTCGAGGCCCTCCAGTGGGCCGGCGACCTGGTCTTCAAGCACAAGGTCGTGCCCAGCGCCAAGGACTACGCCGACATGGGCGCCGACATCGGCGGCGACCAGGCGTTCGCCAACCAGAAGGTCGCCGTCAACGCGACCGGCTTCTGGGCCATCGCCGGTCTGACGACCACGAAGTTCGCCTGGGACATCGCCCCGATGTGGCGCGGCAAGAAGCAGGCGGTGTCCGCGTTCGGCAGCGGCCTCGCCATCTCCCGTACCTCGAAGCAGTCCGAGAACGCGTTCAAGGCCATCGACTTCCTCACCTCCCCCGAGGCGCAGAAGGAGATCATCGCCTCCGGCCAGGACGTCCCCGCCAACCTCGACGTGCAGAAGAGCGACGCGTTCCTGAAGCCGGCGTGGATGAAGACCCAGGTCGACATGGGGGTGTTCGCCGAGTCCAGCTCGTTCGTCTTCCGCGCGCCCTTCATCCCCGAGTGGAACGAGATGCAGGCGGCGATCGAGAGCGGCCTCGCCGACTTCTGGCTCGGCAAGCAGACCGACGCGAAGAAGGTCCTGACGGCCCTCCAGAAGAACCTCGAATCCATCATCAAGTCCGCGGGATGACCGGCCATGGCAACCCCCACCATGACCTCGACTCCCCTGAAGAAGCCGGGCAGTTCGAAGCGCCGCAGGCGTGAGGCCCTCGCCTTCTACCTCTTCGTCTCCCCCTGGATCATCGGCTTCCTGGTCTTCCTCCTCGGACCGATGATCGCGTCGGTGTACTACTCGCTGACCGACTGGGACTCCTTCACCCCGCCCAAGTGGGTCGGCCTCGACAACTACACCAAACTCCTCACCGACGACCCGGTGTTCTGGAAGGCACTCGGGAACACCTTCTACTACGCGGCCATTTCGGTGCCCCTCGGCCTGATCCTCGGCCTGTGGCTCGCGAACCTCCTCAACAAGCAGGTCAGAGCACGGAAGTTGTTCCGCACCCTCATCTACCTGCCCACGCTGGTCCCGCTCGTCGCCACCGCGATGATCTTCAAGATGGTGCTCGCCCCCTCAGGACCGGTCAACGACTTCCTCGGCCTCTTCGGCATCTCGGGTCCCGCCTGGCTGATCGACGGACCCTGGGTCAAACCCGCCCTCATCCTGATGTCCGTCTGGGGCGCGGGCAGCGCGACCGTCCTGCTGCTCGCCGCGATGAAAGGCATCCCGAGAGAGCTGTACGAGGCCGCCGAGGTCGACGGCGCCAGCGCCACCCGGCAGTTCTGGAGCATCACCCTGCCGCACCTGACGCCGATCATCTTCTTCAACCTGATCATGGGTCTGATCGGCGCGTTCCAGGTGTTCGCGCAGGTGTACATCCTCACCCCGAAGAGCAACGCGGCAGCCCACGACGCGGCCCAGACCATGGTGCCGCTCCTGTTCGACCAGGCATTCGGCTTCTACCACATGGGATACGCCTCGGCGATCTCCTGGCTCCTGTTCGCCGTGATCCTCGTCTTCACGGTGCTCGCCTTCCGCACCGCCCGCCGCTGGGTGTTCTACGAGACCGAGGTGAAGTGATGGCCGGCCTGCTCACCGCCGCGCCGCAGGCAACGGACGCGGCCCCCGCTCCCCGCAAGCCCCGCAGGAAAGAGGCGCCCGCCGTACGGGCGTACCGCGCGACCCCGTTCACCTACGGCACCCTGCTGATCGTCGCGGCGATCCTCTCCACCCCGCTGGTCTTCGTCGGCTCGATCGCACTGTCCAGCGACGCGACCGTGAACGCCAACACGTTCACGATCATCCCGCGCGAGTTCCACTGGGAGAACTTCTCCCGGGTCTTCGGCACCGAGCTGCCGATGGGCACCTTCCTGCTCAACTCCGTGCTCATCTCGCTCTTCTCGGTCGTCGGCCAGGTCCTCTCCAGCGGCCTCGTCGGCTACGCCTTCGCCCGGCTGCGCGCCCCCGGCAAGAACGCGATCTTCCTCGTCGTCATCGCCACGATGATGATCCCCACACAGATCACGATGATCCCCCAGTTCATCCTCTTCCGGGACCTCGGCTGGGTGAACACGTATCTCCCCCTGATCGTGCCGAACTTCTTCTCCAACGCCTTCAACGTGTTCCTGGTACGGCAGTTCGTCTCCCGGCTGCCCAGCCAGCTCGACGAGGCGGCCATGATGGACGGCCTCGGCTTCTTCGGGATCTACCGGCGCATCATGTTCCCGATGCTGCGTCCCGTCCTGATCGCCATCGGCATCTTCACCCTCACCCACACCTGGGGCGACTTCATGGGCCCCCTGATCTACCTCAACGACGAGTCCAAGATGCCGCTCGCACTCGGCGTGCAGTACATCACCAGCACCTCGGCCGCCATGCAGGCCCCGCCGTGGAACCTGGTCATGGTCGGCTCGATCCTGCTCGCCCTGCCCATGATCGTCGTCTACTACATCGGACAGAAATACCTCTACGAGATGGACATCAGCGGCGGAAGCGCGGGAGTCAAGTGAGCATCCGTATCGACGGCCGAGCCATCTGGCTCGACGGCCGCCCCCGCACCCTCCTGTGCGCCTCCCTCTTCTACTTCCGCCTCCCCCGCGAACAGTGGCGCGCCCGTCTCGCCCAGGTGAAGGCGTCCGGATACACCTGCATCGACGTCTACCTCCCCTGGAACTTCCACGAACTCGCCCCGGGCGACTGGTCGTTCGAGGGGCGTCGCGACGTCGCCGCGTTCCTCGACCTCGCCCACCAGCAGGGCCTGTACGTCATCGCCCGCCCCGGCCCCTACATCTGCTCGGAGTGGGACGGCGGCGCGCTGCCCGCCTGGCTGGGTCTGGAACCGGAGTTGAGGGTCCGTCAGAACGAGCCGCGCTATCTGGAGCAGGTCACCGCCTGGTTCGACCGGGTGCTGCCCCTGCTGGCCGAACGCCAACTCCCGGCCGGCGGCCCGATCATCATGGTGCAGCTGGAGAACGAGCTGGACTTCTTCGACTGCGAGGACCGGGAAGGGTACGTAACCTCCCTGCGGGACACGGCACTTCGGCACGGCATCACCGTCCCCCTGATCGCCTGCTCCGGGCAGGGCGACATCGCGGGCGCCACCGGCGACGTCGAAGGGGTCGTACCGGCCTGCAACTTCTACCCCGACGACGACTCCCCGGACATCGAGCCCGAAGTCCGGCACTACGCCGACCTGTTGGCCACAAGAGACGTCCCCCTCCTCGTCACCGAGACCAACCGCCGCCACCGCACCCTGCGCCGGCTGCTCGCGAGCGGGGCCAAGCTGATCGCGCCGTATCTCCAGGCGTCCGGCTGGAACTTCGGCTACACCCCGTCCACCGGGAACTGGGGCAGCCCCGGCAACTTCATGAGCCACGGCTACGACTTCGGCGGCTACGTCTCCTCGACCGGCGCCGAACGCCCCGAGTTCACCGAGGCCAAGCTCCTCGCGCGAGTCCTCGACACCTGGGGCGACCGGCTGGCCCTCGCGACGCCGGGGGCCCGACTCCCGGACGTCCACTGCGACTTCGCGACCAGCTCGACGGCCGCCACGCTGGACCTCCCGGGCGGCGGGCACCTCGTCGCCGTACCGCATCTGGGGACGGCGGAGGGTACGGCCGTCGTCGCCGGCACCCCCGTCGCCGTCGCCCCCGACTCGTGCCCCCTGATGGCCCTCGGCGTACCCCTGGACCCCTGGGGACTCGACGCGACCCTGACCCTCGCCTCGGCGGACCTCGTCGCGGCCGGGAACGGCACCCTGGTGTTCGCCTCCACGGTCCCGGTGACCGTCGTCATCGACGGATCCCACGTCGTCGTCCCCGTCCCGGGGCGGACGTCGGTTGCGGGAGCGGCGGTCGTCGTCCTGCCGCCGGACGAGGCGGTGCGGGTGCGCGAGGTCGGCGCGGACGGCGCCGTCGGCCTCGCCGACGCCGTACCCGCGCCGGTCGTGGCGGAGCCGGCCGGCGTGGAGGAGGTGCGGGTGCGCACGGAGGCGGCGCCCGAGAAGGCGGCCGGGATGCACGCGCTGCCGCCCGCCCTGGAGGCGCTCGGCGTGTACCGGGGGCGCGGCGCCTACCGGGCCGTCACCGACCTGACCGGCGTCGACGAACTGCTCCTGACCGGGGCCGCCGACATCGTGGACCTGACGGTCGCGGGGCGCGCCCACCCCACGCTCACCGGGTTCGGGGCCGCCCGCTCCATCGGTGTACGGGACGTGACGGGCACCGTCGCCGTCGAGGCCGTCGTCGAGATCTGGGGGCACGCCAACTTCGACGACGCCCGGCTGCCCGCGCTCCGGCTCGGCGCGCTGCGGGGGCTCGGGCGGCTGTGGAAGGTCCGGGAGTCGGCCGACGTGTCCGCGGTGTGGACGGTCGGCGGCCACTGGGCGGGCGAGCCCGCGCCGCTGCGGACGCTCGGCGGCTGGAGCAGCACGCGGGTCGGGGTGCCGGTCACCTATACCCGTACGGTGCACGCCGCGACCGACGCCGCGTTGCAGGTGCAAGGGGTCGTGGAGCCCCTCGTGGCGAGCGTCGACGAGGGTGAGCCGCAGGTCCTCAACGCCG
This sequence comes from Streptomyces saintjeani, assembly GCF_055409605.1. NCBI lineage: Bacteria > Bacillati > Actinomycetota > Actinomycetes > Kitasatosporales > Streptomycetaceae > Streptomyces > Streptomyces saintjeani. Next base: position 7,783,423 of record NZ_CP189624.1, read on the forward strand.
AGAACCCGTGGCTGCTGCTGTCCCCCGGCACCCATGTCGTCGCCCTGACCTGGCCGCATCACCCGAGCGGTCCCGGGCCGCGGGCGCGGCTGCTCGGCCTGGACGCCGTGCGGGAGTGGTCCTGCGCCGTGCAGGACGACGTCCTGCTCACGGAGTTCGCGGGGGTGCGGGGGCTCGCGGAGGTCGTCCGGCTGCCGCTGGCGCTGAAGCCGGGGGAGGAGAGGTGGATCGACCTCGATCTCCCGGACGACACAGGGCGGTTGATCCGGTTCGACGCCTCGCAGGTACGGGTCACCGGGTGGGCCGGCGGGGAGTGCCTCGGGCGGGTCTGGGCCGGGGAGCGGCCCGAGTTCTCCGGCGGGAACCCGGACGTGCTGTGGGTGCCGCGCGGCTGGCCGGGACCCGTCACCCTGCTCGCGCGGGGAATGGAGGGGCGTGGCGAGCCGGAGATCCGTACCCTGACGCTGGAGCCGGCGACAAGAGAATGAACGAGGGGGAACGCGTGGCGCGGCACACGGCACGGGACCTGCGCGGCGAGAACCGTTTCGCGGTGCTGCACGCTCTGTTCGACCTCGGCCCCTCCTCCCGCCAGGAGCTGGCCCGGCACACCGGGCTGAGCCAGGCCACCGTCACGACCCTGGTCGGCGAGTTCCTGGCGGAGGGCGTCCTCGTCATCGCGGCGAGGGAGCGCGGCGGGGTCGGCCGCCCGTACGAGCGGCTTGCCATCGACCCCGACCGGGGGCGGATCGTCGGCGTCGACGTCGCCGAGACGTACGTCGTCGCCACGGTCTACGACCTCACCCTGGGCGTCCTCGGCCAGGGTGAGGTGGCGCTCGACGAGCACGAGAACGGGCAGGGGTACGTCGTCGACGGCATCGTCTCCGCGATCGGGACGGCCGTCGACGCGGGGGGCGTCGGGCGGGAGCGGATCGTCGGTGTCGGGGTGAGCATGCCGGGCCATGTCCACCCCGGGGCGGGCGTCTCGGTGTTCGCCCCGAACTGGGACTGGCACGACGTACGGATCGAGGAACTCCTCGCCGCCCGGCTGGAGTTGCCCGTCCACGTCGACAATCCGCTGAAGGCGGTCGCGCTGTCCGAGATGTGGTTCGGGGTGGGGCGGAGCGTCGACAGCATGGCCGTCGTCAATCTCGGTACGGGCGTCGGTGTCGGGATCGCCCTCGGCGGTTCGCTGATCCGGGGCACCACCAACAACGCGGGGGAGTGGGGGCACACGCTCCTGGAGCTGGACGGCCGCCTGTGCCGCTGCGGGCGGCGCGGCTGCGTCGAGGCGTACGTCGGGGCAGCCGGCCTTGAGGCGACGCTCGCCGCGATCGCGCCGGACCACCCGGCGCTGCGGCGCAGGGGGCAGCGGGACTTCGTGATCGCCGTCGCCGACGGGCTCGCCGCGGGCGACCCCGTCGTGGCGGAACTCCTCGCGCGCACCGCGCACTATCTGGCCGCGGCGCTCGGGGACCTGGTCAATCTGCTGAACGTGCCGACGGTCACGCTCACCGGCTGGATGTCCCGCGCGCTCGCCGACCGGCTGGTTCCGGCCGTCCGTGAGGAGCTGCCCCGGCACGTCCTGCCGGGCTCGTTGCCGGGGCTGACGGTCCAGGCGTCACCGGTGCCGGGGAACGCCGTCGCGCTGGGCATGGCCGCGTTCACGCTGGAGCGGTTCCTGGAGCGGCTGGGGCTGGCGAGTCCGGCCCGCGCGCGGGTTCAGTAGGCCGTCACCGGCCCCCGACTGACTGACCGTCAATGTCCGTTCGGGGCACGGGATTGGCGGTCCTTGACCGGTTCTCGCGGTGATACGATCACGGCGCTTGCAGAGCGGGCGGATGGGTGCACGACGATGCCCCCGGTGCGGGCGGTCCGCCGGTCCACCCGTGTTGACGGGAATTCAGCTACTGGCCGTCAGTCGCCTGAAGAGAGTCTTATGACGCATTACATAGAGAAACCGGCCTTCTGGGCTCTCCTCGCATTGCTGGCCTTGTTGGCCCTCGCGATCGCCCTCGTCGTCCGCCTGCGCCGGGCGGCCCGCGAATTGAGGCAGGAAGTCACCGGTCTCAAGACGCATTACGCCGAACTGGAGAACCAGTACACGGAATCCGTCGAAGCCGCCCAGGAAAGGGCGGAAGAAGCGACGAAGACGGTACTGAAATCCGCCATGCGCACCCTCCAGGGCCTCGCCCTGGAACAGCAGCTGATCGTCTCCCGGCTCCAGAACAAATACGGCGACTCGGTCATGCTCCAGGACCTTCTGGAGATCGACCACACCAACTCCCAGTTCGGCCGCCGCGCCCAGTCCATCGCGGTGCTCTGCGACGGCTGGCTCGGCCGCCAGCGCGACGTCGCCTCCGTCTACGACGTCGTCCGCAGCGCCCAGGGACGGGTCCGGCACTACCGCCGCATCGAGATCCTCTCGCAGGTCGACTTCGGCATCACCAGCCGCGCCGTCGAACCCGTCGCGCTCGCCCTCGCCGAGATCCTCGACAACGCCACCAGCTATTCCAGCCCGGACACGGTCGTCGAGATCAACATCCGTACCGTGCCCAAGGGAATCTGCATCGTCGTCGACGACGCCGGTGTCGGCATGAACGACGAGGAACGCGTCAAGGCGGAGAAACTCCTCTCCAGCGAACGCGTCACCGGTGTCTCCGCGCTCGGAAATCCCCCGCAGTTCGGCTTCGCGGTCATCGGCGTGCTCAGCGAGCGCTTCGGCTTCGAGGTGTCCGTCGACTCCTCCTCCCCGTACGGCGGCGTCCGCGCCGTCCTGCTCCTGCCGCACGACCTCCTCACCGGCGCGCCCCAGCAGAAGGAGCCCGCGCCGGTCGTCACCACGGTCAGCGTGCCCGAGTACGGCGCGCCCGAGGCGACGCCCCTCGCCACCGCCACGACCTCCGACGGCCTGCCCAAGCGGCGCCGCAAGCGGCCGATGGCGATCGTGCCGGGCAGCGGCTCCACGGAGAGCGGCACCCCGGGCCGGTCCCGCTCCGGCGCCGAGACCGCCGCGATCATGGGGGCCTTCCAGCGCGGCACCCAGTCCGGCCGCGGCGACGGGGCGGACCAGACGAGCAGCACAAGAGGTGCGAGCAGCGAAGGGCATGATGTCTCGTGAACGCCGATCTGTCATGGATGCTTGACAGCGCCCTGGAGATTCCCGGGGCCCTGCACGCCGTCCTGATCTCCGCCGACGGGCTCCTGATGGCCCGCACCAAGGAGTTCGACAAGGACAACGCCGACCGGGTGGCCGCCGCGATGAGCGGCGTCCAGTCGCTCAGCCGCTCGCTCGCGTTCTTCTGCGAGGACCGCTCCCAGCAGTGGCGCCAGACCCTCGTGGAGTTCGACGGCGGCTGGGTCTTCCTCATCTCCGCCGGGGAGGGCGCCTACCTCGGCGTCTCCGCGACGCCCGAGGTCGACATGCAGGACATCACGTTCCGCATGCAGCAGCTCGTCGGCCAGCTCGGCAAGGCGCTCACCACGCCGCCGCGCGAGAACATCGGCGTCCAGGCATGAGCGGATACGGCGAACTCGAGCCCCAGACGCCGGAGTTAGTGCGACCGTACGTCATCACCAGGGGACGCGTACTGCCCGACGAGGGCCAGCTCTCGCTCATCACCCTGGTCACGGCCGCCCCCGGCGACCGGCGCCGCCCGACCCGGCTCACCCCCGAGGAACAGAGCCTCCTCGACATCTGCGACGCCGGCTACCTGTCCGTCGCCGAGATCGCCGGCCACACCCAACTGCCCCTGGGCGTCGTGAAGATCCTCCTCGCCGCACTCGTCGAGGCCGGTCATCTCGTCACCCGCCCGCCCGTCCAGCGGGCTCCCCTCGCCGACCGGGAAATCCTGGAGGAGGTGCTGAATGGTCTCCGCGCAAAGTTTGGATGAGACGGCGTACGTCCGCGGCGGCGAGCAGCAGACGGCCGTCAAGATCCTCGTGGTCGGCCACTTCGCGGTGGGCAAGACCACGTTCATCGGGGCGATCTCCGAGATCGAACCGCTGACCACCGAGGAGACGATGACCCGGGCCGCCGAGTCCGTCGACGACCTCAAGGGTGTCCAGGGCAAGACCACCACCACGGTCGCCATGGACTTCGGCCGCCTCACCATCAGCGACCGCGTCGTGCTCTACCTGTTCGGCACCCCCGGACAGCAGCGCTTCGTCCAGATGTGGGAGGACATGGCACGCGGCGCCCTCGGCGCCCTCGTCCTCGTCGACCCCGAGCGGCTCGCCGACTCCTTCGAAGTCATCGACCTCATCGAGCAGTTCGGCCTCGACTACGCCATCGCCGTCAACCACTTCGACGGCACGCCCCCGCGCGACGAGGCGGCCCTGCGCGAGGCACTCGACCTGCTGGACGACACCCCGATCGTGACCTGTGACGCGCGCGACGAGAAATCCTCGGCCGAGGCGCTGATCAGGCTGGTCGAGTTCCTGATGGCACGCTCCCACTGACCCCCACTCTTCTGACGCGGGACCAACGGGGGTCCCGCCACGGCGAGTTGTCCGGCGTATGCCGTAACACGTTCACCGAACCTGTTCACTCGAAGAGGCAGACCAAGCAGACATGGACGACGACCGATCCACCACCCCGGTGCCCCCGCCCGGGTGCCCGGCGCACAACTCGGGCGGCCGAGTGCCGCTGTACGGTCCGGAGTTCGCGGCGGACCCCCAGGCGTACTACACCTATCTGCGCCACTACGGACCCACCGCCCCGGTGGAGATCGCGCCCGGCGTCGAGGCCACCCTCGTCACCGACTACACCACCGCCCTCCAACTCCTCCAGGACACCGGCTCGTTCCGCAAGGACGCGCGGCGCTGGCGGGACTTCAACGAGGGCAAGGTGGCCCCGGACAGCCCGGTCGCCCCGCTGCTCGCCTACCGGCCCAACGTCATGTTCAGCGACGGCGCCGACCATCTGAGGCTCCGTCAGGCCGTCACCGACAGCCTCGCCCGGATCGACTCCCGCAAGCTCGCCCAGAGCATCGAGCGGATCTCCGGCTACCTCATCTCCCAGTTCTCCACCCGGGGTTCGGCCGACCTCCTCGGCGACTACGCCAAGCAGCTCCCGCTGTTCGTCTTCAACGAACTCTTCGGCTGCCCCGCCGACATCGGCGACCGTGTCCTGTTCGGCATCTCCGGCATGTTCGACGGCGTCAACGCGGAGAAGAGCGCCGAGGTCCTCTACCAGGCCATCGGCGAACTCGTCGTCCTCAAGCGCTCCCGGCCCGGCGAGGACGTCACCACCTGGCTGATGCGCCATCAGTCGGCGCTCACCGACGAGGAGATGGTCCACCAGCTCGCCCTCCTCCTCGGCGCCGGCATCGAGCCGCTGCGCAACCTCATCGGCAACACCCTGCACCGGCTCCTCACCCACGACCGGTACGGCGGGGGCGGCGGACTCATCGAGGAGGCGATGGACGACACCCTGTGGGAGAACCCCCCGATATCGAACTTCGCCGCCCACTACCCCTCCGCCGACCTGGAGTTCGCCGGCCACAAGGCCACCGAGGGCGACCTCATGCTCATCAGCTTCGTCGCCGCCAACACCGGCCCCACGCTGACCGCCGCCCGGCAGGCCGGCAGCAACCGCGCCCACCTCTCCTGGAGCGCGGGACCGCACGCCTGCCCCTCGAAGGACCCCGCGCGGCACATCGCCGTCGCCGCCATCGAGAACCTCCTCAACCAGCTCCCCGACGTCGAACTCGCCGTCCCCGAAGGCAGCTTGACCTGGCGTCCGGGCCCCTTCCACCGGGCGCTCGCCGCACTGCCCGCGCGCTTCACGCCGGTCCAGCCCGTGCACAGGCCCGCGCCGCAGCCGCGTACGCAGGCCCCGGCGCCCAGCGTCGACGCCGGACGGCGGCCCGAACGCGGGGGTGTGTGGAGCCAGTTCCTCAACTGGCTCACGAAGTGATTCACACAACATCCACAGGGTTCGCGACACCTGCATGAAGGTTCGTCACCGGGGGTAGTGAGCAACGCGGTATCCGTGTTGCTCATGAGACGAAGGAGGTGTCATGAACCTCAGGTTCCGCGACACCACTGCGCTCCGGCGCCCCGTACGGCAAGCCCGCAGCGGGCCGTACATAACCGGGGGGCGGTCGCACGCCCCCACCCCGACGGCCCAACTCCACAGCAGCGACCACGAGATACCCGCCCGACAGGGCGGGTATCTTCATGCCCGCACTCTCTTCCGGGCCGGCGTCGTGTTCCCGGAGGTGGCGCGATGAACGCCACCGCACCCCGGACCGGCGACGGCGCGCCCACGCTCGGGGCCCTCACCGTCGGCCAGTTGCTCCGCCTCTGCGACGTCTCGGGGCTCGCCCCCGCCGACGCCGAGCGCTACGCCGCCGTCCTGCTCACCGCCCTCGGACCCGTCGCCGAACGGCCGTTGGACCTGCCGCCACCCACCCGTACCTTCCTCTCCGACGACCACACCCCCGTCGAGTTCTCCCTCGCCCACCTCCCCGGCGAGCCCCCCGCCCTGCGCGTCCTGGTCGAACCCGGCTGCCTGGAACCGGACTTGGCGAGCAACGGCCGCACCGGGCTGGCCGTCGTCCACGAACTCGCCCGCGCCTGGGACTTCTCCACCGTCCAACTCGACGCGCTCACCGACCTGTTCCTCCCCGACGACCCCCACGGGCCGCTCGCCCTGTGGATCGCCCTCGAACTGCGGCCCGGCGGCATCCCGGCTGTCAAGGTCTACCTCAACCCCTCCGCCTCGGGACCCGCGCGAGCCGCCGCGACCGTCCGTGAGGCGCTCCAACGCCTGGGCCACCACGAGGCGTTCGCGTCGCTGCCCGACGCCGACGGCTACCCGTTCCTCGCCCTCGACCTCGGGGACTGGGACACACCCCGGGCGAAGGTCTACCTCCGGCACGACGACCTCACCGCCGCGCGCGCCGGGACCCTCTCCAGGACCGTACCCGGGCCGTCCGCCGGGGAGGTCGAGGAGTTCCTCACGCTCGCGGGGGGCTTCGACGAGGCTCCGGGCGACGACCGGCTACACGTGCCACTGGCCGGGCGGCCTGGCCTGACCTGCCACGCCTTCACCGAGAACCGGACGGGGCGGCCGAGCGGGTTCACCCTCCACGTCCCGGTCCGCGACTACGTCCGCCACGACGGGGACGCCCTCGGCCGCGCGGCCCGCGCCCTGCGCCGGCACGGCATGGACCCGGCGGGTCTGCGCCGGGCCATGGGCGCGCTCACCTCGCGGCGGCCCGAGGACGGTGCCGGGCTCATCGCCTACCTGGCGCTCGTCCATCAGCAGGGGCGGCCGACGCGGATCACCACGTATCTCTCGGCCGAGGCGTACGAGGTGCGTGCGCCGCTGGTGCGGGTGCCTGCGCATGTCAGGGTTATGTCTGATATGTGATGTGTCATGAGCATGGCATGAAATGCCGAGGGGGGTGGGGGGACTCCCCTCGGAGCGTGAGGTGCGGGGTGCGGGGTGCGGGGTGCGGGTGTGAGGGTGTGAGGGTGTGAGGGTTTGGGGTTGCGAGGTGTACGGCGCTGTGGCGCTCCGCCTCACTCGGCGCGCAGTTCCTCCAGGTACTGAGCCACGCCGACCTGCGTCGACGAGCCTTCCGTCTGGCCGTACTGGCCCGCGATCCCGGCGAGGTAGTCCGCGATCTCCTTGCGCATGACCTCGGGGGCCGGGAGGGACGCCTCGCCCGTGAGGACGCGGGCGATCCAGCGGGCCTGCGCCTCGACGAGGCGGGTGATGGAGCCCAGCGGGCGGACCATGCCGGCGAAGTACAGGCCCGGGCGGTCGGCCGCGACGACCCGCTTGTACAGCTCCACCGCGCCGCCCGGCCCGGTCGGGCAACCGGCGGGCAGGTACGGGAAGTCCATGCGGTAGCCGGTGCAGTAGACGATCGTGTCGGCGGCCACGGACGTGCCGTCGGTGAACACGACCCGGCCACCGTCGAGACGGTCGATCGCCGGTTTCGCGGTCACCTCGCCGTGCCGTATCCGGCTGAGGATCTCGTCGGAGATCGTGACCGCCGACGCGAACAGCGGGTGGTCGGGCTCGGGGAGGCCGTAGTCGGAGATCTTGCCGCGCACGACGAGCAACGCCTGTTCGATCAGGCGCCGTTGCTCCTCCAGGGACATCGCCGTCCACCACGGCGCGTCCGCGATCTCGTCCAGGGACATGCCGAAGAGCTGCTTCGGCAGCACGTGCAGGCCCCGGCGTACCGACATCACGGTGTGCTCGGCGTGCCGGGACACGTCGGCGGCGATGTCCACGGCCGAGGCGCCGAGGCCGACGACCACGACCCTGCGGCCGGTGAAGTCGCTGCCGTCGCGGTAGTCCAGGGCGTGCAGAATCGTTCCGTCGAAGGTGTCGGCGCCGTCGGGGAGGGCCGGCATCACGGGCTGCGTGTTGTGGCCCGAGGCGACGATGACGTGGGCGAAGCCGCGGGTGGCGGTGCCATCCGGGCCCTTGCTGACGACGGTCCACGAACCGTCGTCCTCCTGGCGCACCGACTCGACCGTGGTGTCCAGCTCGATGTGGTCCAGCAGGCCGGCCCACTCCGCGAACGACCGCAGGTACGCCGCGACTTGGCTGTGCCGGGGGTACAGGGGGTACGAGTCCGGCATCGGGAAACCGGCGTAACCGGTGAGCTGCTTGGCCGTGTTGAGGTGCAGCGACAGGTAACCCGGGCCGCGCTCACCGGAGTCCGGCTGACGCCACAGGCCGCCGACGTCCGGGGCCTTCTCCAGGCAGACGAACTCGACGCCGTGCTCCTTGAGTTGCCGCGCGGTCGCCAGTCCCGACAGACCCGCGCCGATCAGGCACACTCGCATGCTGATTTCCCCACTTCCCGCACAGGAACGGCACGATCCTTTCGCTCAACGGGGATTGACATGCCCGTGCGGCACTGGTGTCACGCGTGTCACGTCAGCGACAAGGATCACAGGAGGCGGTCTTGTGCATGGGCGGAAGACGGGGGTGTCCTACCTCCGTGCCGTCGCCCACAACCCTCGTACGTGGCCCAGGTGTTGGGTCATGGTCGTGCGAACGGCCCCCTCGTCGCGGGCCAACAGGGCGTCGACCAGGGTGAGATGCTCGGCGGCGGACGCGGGGAGGCGGCCGGAGGCGGCGAGTGCTTCGAGGCCGTACAGGCGGGAGCGGCTCCGCAGGTCGCGGACCACCTCCACCAGGTGCGCGTTGCCGGCGAGCGCGAGCAGGTCCAGGTGGAAGCGGGTGTCCGCCTCGACGTACGCGACGAGGTCGCCGGCCGCCGACGCGGTGACGATCTCCTGCGCGAGGGGGCGCAGCGCCTCCAGGGACGCCGGGTCCGCACTGTGAGTGAGACCCACCACCGTGGGGATCTCGATCAGCGCCCTGATCTGCGTGTACTCGTCGAGCTGTACGTCGGACACCTCGGTCACCCGGAAGCCCTTGTTCGGCACCGCGTCGACCAGCCCCTCCTTCGCCAGCTCCAGCATCGCCTCCCGTACCGGCGTCACCGACACGCCGAACCGCGCTGCCACTCCCGGCGCCGAGTACACATCCCCGGGGCGGAGTTCGCCCGCGATCAGCGCGGCCCGCAGTGCGTCCACGACCTTCTGCCGGTAGCTGCTGCGCCGCCCCAGCGCGGGGAGGTTCTCCGGCGCAGGGTTCCCGGGCGCAGGGTTTTCTGGCACAGGGTTCTCGGGCACAGGGTTCTCGGTCACAGGACGAACCCCGCCGGGAAGGGGTCCGTCGGGTCCAGCAGGTACTGCGCCGTCGCCGTGATCCAGGCGCGGCCGGTGAAACTCGGGAGTACGGCGGGGAGTCCGGCCACCTCCGTCGTGCCGAGGAGGCGGCCGGTGAAGCTGGTGCCGATGAAGGACTCGTTCACGAACTCGGTGTGCAGGGGGAGTTCGCCGCGCGCGTGGAGCTGCGCCATGCGGGCGCTCGTGCCCGTACCGCAGGGAGAGCGGTCGAACCAGCCGGGGTGGATCGCCATCGCGTGCCGCGAGTGACGGGCCGTCGAACCGGGGGCGATCAGGTGAACGTGATGGCAGCCCCGGATCGACGGATCCTCCGGATGCACCGGCTCCTCCTCGGAGTTGATCGCCTCCATCAACTCCAGTCCCGCGCGCAGGATGTCGTCCTTGCGGGCCCGGTCGAACGGCAGCCCGAACTCGTCCAGCGGCAGGATCGCGTAGAAGTTGCCGCCGTACGCCAGGTCGTACGTCACCGTACGGCCGTCCCCGAGCGTGATCTTGCGGTCCAGGGCGACCGCGTACGACGGGACGTTCCGCAGCGTCACCGCCTTCGCCGCGCCGCCCTCCACCTCGACCTCGGCGACGACCACTCCGGCCGGGGTGTCCAGGCGGATCGTCGTGACCGGTTCCGTCACCTCCACCATGCCGGTCTCCACCAGGACGGTCGCCACGCCGATCGTGCCGTGTCCGCACATCGGGAGATAGCCGGAGACCTCGATGTAGACCACGCCCCAGTCGCAGTCCGGGCGGGTCGGGGGCTGGAGGATCGCGCCGCTCATCGCGGCGTGGCCGCGCGGCTCGTTCATCAGCAACTGCTTGATGTCGTCGCGGTGTTCGCGGAAGTAGAGGCGCCGCTCGTTCATCGTGGCGCCGGGGATGGTGCCGATGCCGCCGGTGATCACTCGGGTGGGCATGCCCTCGGTGTGCGAGTCGACGGCGTGGAGGACCAGTTTGCTGCGCATGGTCGGGGGCCTTTCCGTGAGGTGGGGGAGTCGGGGTTGATGCGGGCGGGCGGTGGGGTGGGAGTGAAGTCGATGCGGGCGTGCGGGAAGCGGGGGTGGCGCGCGGGGTCGGTGGTGGCGCGCGCCAATCCCCCGGCCGCTTCGGCGAGTTGGCCAAGTCGCCGGTGGTGTACGGGAGTTCGCTTGTCACGCGAGTCCGGCTGCCACCGCCTTCTCCGTCGCCGACCGTACGGCCGTCTCCTGCTCCGGCAGCAACGGGACGCGGGGCGGGCGGCATCGGCCTCCGTGGCGGCCCACGATGTCCATCGACAGCTTGATCGCCTGGACGAACTCGACGCGGGAGTCCCAGCGGAGCAGCGGGTGCAGTTGGCGGTACAGCGGGAGCGCCGTGGTGAGGTCGCCGGCCACCGCCGCGCGGTACAACTCGACCGACGCGCGCGGCAATGCGTTCGGGTAGCCGGCGACCCAGCCCTTCGCCCCGGCCACGGCCAGCTCCAGCAGGACGTCGTCCGCGCCGATCAACAGGTCCAGTTCCGGGGCGAGTTCGGCCAGGCGGTAGGCGCGGCGGACGTCGCCGGAGAACTCCTTCACGCCCTGGATGTATCCCTCGCCGTGGAGTTGCGCGAGGAGTTCGGGTACCAGGTCGACCTTGGTGTCGATGGGGTTGTTGTAGGCCACGACCGGCAGTCCCGCTTTCGCGACCTCGGCGTAGTGGCCGAGCACCGCGCGCTCGTCGGCCCGGTACGCGTTCGGCGGGAGCAGCATCACCGCGCCGCAGCCCGCCTCGGCCGCGCGCTCGGCCCAACGCCGGGATTCCGCCGCGCCGTACGCGGCCACGCCGGGCATGACCCGGTCGCCGCCGATCGCCGCGACGGCCGTCTCCATGACCTTGGTGCGCTCCTCGGGGGTGAGGACCTGGTACTCGCCGAGGGAGCCGTTCGGGACGACGCCGTCGCAGCCGTTGGCGATGAGCCAGGTGCAGTGGTCGGCGTACTTGTCGTAGTCGACGGAGAGGTCGTCGTTGAGGGGGAGGGCGGTGGCGACGAGGACGCCGTGCCAGGGGCGGGGGGTGGGGGGCGTGGACATGTGGGCCTCCGGGGCAGGTGAGGGGGTGGTCGGCGGGTGGTGGGGCGAGGGCGGGGGCATGTCGGGGAGGATGGGCCGTGCGGGGGTGTCGTGTGACGGAGGGCGTGTCACGTGCTCCGCCGTTCCCGCCGGGTGGTGCGTCGTGCGGGTTGCTGTTCTCGCCGGGGGGTACGTCTGCGGGGCGGGCATCGTGCGGGTTGCCGTTCTCGCCGGTGGCGCGTCCGGATCGCGGTTTCTGCGGGGCGGGCGTCGGGTGGGCCGCCGCTTCGCCGGGGGCGTGTCACGTGTCGTCGGCCTCTTTGCCGCCCTCCTCCGCCAGCACCCCGAGCGGTACGGGGCGGGCCAGCAGGCGTCGGCCGGGGACGGGTGCGCAGCCCGCGATCCCGGCCACCCCCGGCTCGCACATGCGGCCCTGGCACCAGCCCATTCCGGCCCGCGTCAGCAGCTTCACGGTGCGCAGGTCGCCCGCGCCGTGAACGTTCACGGCAACGCGCACGGCGCCGGCGGTGACCTCCTCGCAGCGGCACACGACCGTGTCGTCCGTGACCTGGTCCGGCCAGTGGGCGGGTGGGGCGTAGGCGCCGTCGAGCGCCGCGAAGAACGTGCGCAGGCGGGTCCGGGTGCGGGCGGCCGGCGCCCAGGCGGTGGGGTCGGGGTCGGTTCCGTGGAGGCGGGCCGAGGCCGAGCGGCCCGCGATGTGGCCCTCCGCGAGGGAGAGGGCCGCGCCGCCGATGCCGGTGGCCTCTCCGGCGGCCCAGACGCCGGGGACGTCGGTGCGCTGCTCGGCGTCGACGCGTACGGCGGGGCCGTCGAGGGCGCAGCCGAGGCCGTCGGCGAGGTCGGTGTGGGGGAGGAGGCCGTGGCTGACGGCGAGGGTGTCGCAGGGGATGGTGCGGTTCGACCGGCCGTCGGTGACGGTCACGGCCTCCAGGCGGTCGGCGCCGTGCGCCTCCAGGATGGTGTGACGCATCATCACTTTCGTTCTGTGGCACAGGAGTTGGGCCGCGTACCCCGCCCCCTCGGCAAGCTTGGCCGGCTCCCGGACGAGGGCACCCGTACGCCGTACGAAGGCCCGGGGGTCGGCCGAGTCGACCAGCGCGACGACCCGCGTACCCGCCGACGCGAGCCCGGTCGCGACCGGCAGGAGCAGGGGGCCGGTGCCCGCGACGACGGCGGTGCGGCCGGGGACGACGAGGGAGCCCTTGAGCATGGCCTGGGCGCCGCCCGCGGTGAGGACGCCGGGGAGGGTCCAGCCGGGGAAGGGGAGGACCTTCTCGTATCCGCCGGTCGCGAGCAGGACGCCGTCGGCGCGTACCGCGACGGAGCGTTGTTGCTCGGGGCCGAGGAGCGCGTGCACGGCGAAACCCGCCGACTCCCGTTCCACGCACCAGACATGATGATCCGTCAGCTGCGCGATGCCGTGGGTTTCGAGGCCCGCGCGCAGACGTTGCCAGGTGCGCCACTGGTGGTGCAGCGCCTGTGGACGGCGAGCGCCGAGAGCAGGTGCGGGCTGGCGGTAGAACTGGCCGCCGGGCCCCTGACCGGCGTCGACGAGCGTGACGCGTACGCCGCGTGCGGCGGCGGCCAGCGCGGCGGCGAGGCCCGCCGGTCCCGCGCCGATCACCGCGAGGTGGGGAGGTTCAGCCATGGCCCGTTCCTGACTGGGTGCGGACGTCCGCGCCGGGTTCGGCCGGGATGAGGCAGGCGCGCTGGTTGGGGCGGCCGTCGACGGTGACGAGGCAGTCGTGGCAGACCCCGATCCCGCAGAAGACGCCGCGTGCCGTGCCGTCGCCCCGGGTGGTGCGCCAGGACATGACACCCGCCGTCCACAGCGCGGCGGCCACCGTCTGGCCGGGCAGCGCTTCGACGGGGTGGCCGTCGAACGTGAGGGTGAAGGCGGGGCCGGGGCGGGCGCGGACCAGATTCAGGGGGTTCACGCGGTGGCCTCCTCGGTGAAGCGGTCCGGGCGGAACGGGGTCAGGTCGAGCTCGGGCCTTTGCCCGCCCAGGAGTTGGGCAAGGAGATGGCCGGTGCCGGTCGCGAGGCCGATGCCCGCGCCCTCGTGACCGCAGGCGTGGTAGAGGCCGGGGGCTCTCGGATCGGCGCCGATGGCCGGGAGATGGTCGGGGAGGTAGGGGCGGAAGCCCAAGTAGGTGCGCATCGCCCGGACTTGGGCGAGGAACGGGAACAGCCGGGTGGCGCCCGCGGCGAGGGACCGTACGACGGGAAGAGCGAACGAGCGGTCGAAGCCCACGCGTTCACGGCTCGCGCCGATCAGGACGGGACCGGCCGCGGTGCCCTCCACGACCGGCGAGGTCTGGAGTGCCGCCGAGTCGCTGGCGACATCCGCGACGTAGTCGGCGGCGTACACCTTGTGCCGGATACGGCGCGGCAGTGGCTCGGTGACCAGTACGAATCCGCGCCGGGGGAGGACGGGGAGGTGGACCCCGGCGAGCGCGGCGACCTCGCCGCCCCAGGTGCCGGCCGCGTTCACGACGGCCGGTGCGTGCAGGTCGCCCCGGTCGGTGCGTACGCCGCGTACGGCGCCGTCGGGCGTGCGCAGGATCTCGGTGACGGTCCGGCCGGTCTCGGCGCGGGCCCCCGATGCCCGTAGCAGGTGGGCGGCGGCGAGGGTCGGCATGACCTGGGCGTCCTGCGGGTACAGCACCCCGCCCGCCAGACCCGGCGCCAAGTAGGGCTCCAGGGAAGGGAGTTCGTCCGAGGAGACGTGGGCTGTCGTCACCCCGGCCGCGCGCTGCGCCTCGGCCAGTTCCGTGAGGGCCGTGAGGCTCTCGGGCGTGGACGCGACGACCAGGCCGCCCTTCGGTTCGTACTCGTAGGCGGGGCCGTGCTCCTGCGCCAGGTCGGTCCACAACCGGGCCGAGAGCAGGGCGAGTTCGAGTTCCGGTCCGGGCTCCTTGTCGGAGACGAGGAGGTTCCCCTCACCCGCGCCGGTCGTACCACCGGCCACCGGGCCCCGGTCCACCACGACGACGTCGAGTCCGGCACGGGCGGCGTACAGCGCGCAGGCGGCGCCGACCATGCCGGCACCCACGACCACGACATCACAGCTGGACTGCTTGGTCACGACAGTAATATGTCACACACTATTCAAGGCCGAAATACCCCGAAGGTCAGGGTCGCGGAAAACCTGGAGGTGGGCGGGGCGGCCGGGACGGCATCATGTCCGGGTCAAGGCGATCACCACGGGGGTAGGGCATGACCGTCCAGAACATTCTGCTGTCCGGCGTCGTCGGTTCGACCGCGTACGGGCTCGCCCGCGAGGGCTCCGACATCGACCGCCTCGGCATGTTCGCGGTTCCCACGGAGGAGTTGCACGGTCTGCACCGGCCGAAGGAGTCCTACGTCACCACCGCACCCGACCGGACTCTGCACGAGGCGGGGAAATGGTGCCGGCTCGCCCTGTCCGGTAACCCGACGGTGATGGAACTCGTCTGGCTGCCCGACGAGTTGTACGAGACGCGGACCGGCCTCGGGGACGAACTGATCGGCATCCGGGAGTCGTTGCTCAGCGCCGGGCGGGTCCGGGACGCCTATCTCGGGTACGCCACGCAGCAGTTCAGGCGGCTTCAGGGGCGGGCGGACGGGGCGTTCTCGGCGGACACGCGGAAGCGGACCGCCAAGCACGCGCGGCATCTCAAGAGGCTGTGCCGGCAGGGGTTCGAGCTGTACAGCACCGGGCGGTTGACCGTGCGCGTCGAGGACCCGGAGAGCTATCACCGGTTCGGGGAGGAGGTCGCCGCCGACGCCGATGCGGCCCTGCCGGTGCTGGAGCGCTTCGAGGAGGCGTTCGCGGTGACGCGGACGGTGTTGCCGGAGGAGCCGGACGAGCGGGTTGTCGAGGCGTGGTTGCGGAGGGTGCGGCGGGAGTTCTGCGCCGGGTAGCCGGGTAGCCGGGTAGCCGGGGGCGTTGGGGGCGTCGGGCGCGGAAAACCGTGTGACCCGGTTGTCCCTTCCTCCCTACACTCACGTCTGTCGTCGCGCCGCCCACGGCAAGGGGCGCGCGTTCACCGAGTCGCAGAAGGGGAGTCGGCCATGTGTGAGCACACCGCTGTCGCCACTCCCCGCGTCCGGTACGAGGTGATCCTCGTGTCCTGGGGTGCCCGGTGCTCGCTGCGCGCCCGGCACCGGTCTCTGTGACGAAGTTCTGACCAACGTCAACTCGCTTGCGGTTATCGCAGTTTGACGTTCCGTCATGTCTGTTTCCGCAGGCGGTACTTCGTCCTTCCATCGCGCCTTCCCTCACTCGGACGCATCTCGAAAGGCCATAGGGCCATGCGCGACAACCTCGACCGCCAGCTCTCCGCCGTACGCAATCTCGGCATCCTCGCCCACGTCGACGCGGGCAAGACCACCGTCACGGAGCGGATTCTCTATGCCACCGGAACCACCCACAAGCGAGGGGAAGTCCACGACGGAACGACCGTCACCGACTTCGATCCTCAGGAACGCGACCGGGGTATCACCATCTTCGCCGCGGCCGTCAGTTGTGACTGGGACGGGCATCGGCTCAACCTGATCGACACCCCCGGGCACGTCGACTTCGCCGACGAGGTCGAGCGTGCTCTGCGGGTGCTGGACGGGGCCGTCGCCGTGTTCGACGCGGTGGCCGGTGTCGAGCCGCAGAGCGAGTCCGTGTGGCGTCAGGCGGATCGGCACGGGGTGCCGCGTATCGCCTTCGTCAACAAGCTCGATCGCGCGGGCGCCGACCTCGACCGGGCCGTCGACTCCATCCGTGAACGCCTTCACCCGACGCCGCTGGTGGTCCAACTGCCTATCGGTTCCGAGGAGTTGTTCGCCGGGGTCGTCGACCTCGTCCAACTGCGGGCGCTGACCTGGGCCGACGGTGACGACGGTGTCGTATCCGCCGAGATCCCCGAGGAGTTGCGGGACGAGGCGCTGCGTCGGCGGCGGCTTCTGGAGGAGGCCGTTGCCGAGCGGCATCCGGTGGCGCTGGAGGAGTTCTGCGGGCGGGGGACGGTGTCGGCGGCGACGCTGGCCGCCGCGCTGCGGGAGCTGTCGATCAGCGGGGACGGCGTGGTCGTGCTGTGCGGTTCCGCCTATCGCAACCGGGGGATCGAGCCGTTGCTCGACGCGGTGGTGGCGTACCTGCCGGCGCCGTCGGACGTGCCTGCGGTGCGGGGAATGCCGGTGGAGGGTGGGCGGCACGTGATGCGTCACGCGCCAACTGCCGGACCCGCCACACGCGATGCGTCGGTGTCCGACACCGCCTCGGCCCTCGTCGAGTCCCGCCCCGCCGACCCCTCCGCTCCTTTCGCCGCGCTCGTGTTCAAGGTCGCCGTCACGCCCACCGGGCGGCTGACCTACCTGCGGATCTACTCCGGGACCATCGAGAAAGGGGACGCCGTATGGGACGCAACAGCCGGACGCAGTGAGCGAGTTGGGCGGATTCTGCGCGTGCAGGCCGATCGGCATGCGCAGCTGGAGCGGGCCGTGGCCGGGGACATCGTGGCCGTCGTCGGGGTCAAGTCGGCGCGGACCGGGGCGACTTTGTGCGCGCCGGACGCTCCGCTGGTGCTGGAGCCGCCCGGTGTGGCGGAGCCGGTCGTCTCCGTCGCGGTCGAGGCGTGCCGGGGCGCGCAGGCCGAGAAGCTGGCGTCGGCGCTGGCCCGACTCGCCGAGGAGGACCCGTCGTTGGCGGTGCGGACCGATCCGGAGACGGGTCAGACCGTGCTGTCCGGCATGGGGGAACTGCATCTGGAGGTCGCCGTGGAGAAGATCCGGGGGACGCTCGGGGTGGACGTCAACATCGGCCGTCCCCGGGTGACTTACCGCGAGACCGTCGGGCGAGGCGTGTCCGGCGTCGTGTACCGGCACGTCAAACAGGACGGCGGCGCGGGTCAGTTCGCCCAGGTCGTGCTCGAAGTCGAGCCGTACGACGGGGAGTTCTCCTTCCGGTCGGCGGTCGTCGGCGGGCGGGTGCCGCAGGAGTACGTCCGTGCCGTCGAGGCCGGCTGCCGCGACGCCCTCGCCGAAGGGCCGCTCGGCGGGCACCGGGTGACCGGGCTGCGCGTCACGCTCACCGACGGGGCGACGCATGTGAAGGACTCGTCCGAGCAGGCGTTCCGTACGGCGGGGAGGTTCGGGCTGCGGGAGGCGCTGCGGGGCTGTGCGATGGTGCTGCTCGAACCGGTCGCCGAGGTCACGGTGACCGTGCCCGAGGCTGTCGTCGGCGTGGTGCTCGGGGATCTCGCGGCGCGGCGGGGGCGGGTCGGCGGGTCCTCGGTGCGCTCCGGTGCGGCGGTCGTCACGGCTACCGTGCCGCTGGCCGAACTCTTCGGTTATGCGGGGCGGTTGCGGGGGCGGACGCAGGGGCGAGGTACGTTCACGGCTCGGCCCAGCGGGTATGCGCCGGCGCCGGCTGGCGTGCTGTCGGGCGGCGAGCGGTGATGGTGGGCGGTGCGGAGTGAAGGTGACCGGCGTGTGGTGACGGTCGCTGGTAGATAGGGGGCGCGCCGCTCGGCACGGTCAATGGAAAACCGAATGTCACCCTATCGAGTGACATTTCGAATTCTGGGCACGTGTTCGAGGGGCGGTCCGTTGGCCGGGTGTCGGGAGATTTTCCCGGCACCCGGACCAGACGGAGGTAATGAGATGGGCCTTCTCCAGTGCGACCCGCCGATCCTGCCGCCGGCTCCCGGCCGGCACCGTTTCGTGCTGGTGCACGAGGAGTTCGAGGGCGGTTCCTTCGACGACGAGCGGTACGAGGGGCTGCGGGCGAACCCACCCGATGGGTGCAGGCCGGTCAACGGGGGGTGCTTCGCTCTCCGCTGCGAGCGGCCCGGCCCGACGATGCTCGACGCGATCACCGGGACGCTCGCCGAGATCCGCCGTGCGCACGGACTCGTGATGAACAGTCTCGGGATCGACCCGAAGGAGTGGATGGACGACGGGAAGGACGGATACGGGGCGCAGATCGTGGCCCACCTGGTGCTGATGGCCCGCTACCGCGCCGAGTCCCTCGGGTACGGACGCGCGGAGCTGGTGCGGCTGCTCGACGCGACGGGGGCGTGAGGCGCCGGTTCAGCAGTCCCGGAACTCCGGGGACTGGTTGAGGAGCTGAGAGCGGACGGAGGTGAAGCGGGCGTACGTCTCCCCGGTGCGGGCGTCCGGGTGGAAGGCCGCCACGCGGTGGCAGTTCTGGAAGGCGAGGGCCACACCGAAGTGGCGCTCCAGGCTGGTGCGGATGGCGTCGCTGGCGAGGGCGCGCAGGAGCTGGCCGCGTTCGTGTTCGGAGGGAGGCGGGGTCTGGTTGTCGGTGAACTCGGCGGTGCCGCTGGTGAGGTCGGCGGCGAGGGAGGCGATCAGGTCGTAGGCGTAGGGGAGGGAGGTGCGGACGGTGTCCACGAAGTCCTCCTCGCGGACGTCGCCGGCTTCGGCCTGGGCGAGGAGGGTGGGGGAGACGTCGAGAGACATGGGGGTCCTGTTCGAGAGAGTGGGGGTGGGAGAACGAGGGGGTGAAAGGAGGGGGTGAAAGGAGCGGGGTGAAAGGAGAGGCCGCTTTACGGCGGGGCGTGATGTTGTGCCCCGGGTCAGGCGCTCGGGAGTCTGCCCGGTACGTACTCCGGGTCCACCTGGGCCGCCAGGTCCAGTCCGGTCGCGGTGTTTGCCCAGGCGCGGGCGTTGCGGAGGTGGAAGTCGACGGCGTGGCGGTGCAGCGCCGGCCAGTCCTTGGGGCGGGCGTCGACCGCGGCGCGCAGGACGTCGAGGGCGTGGCGGTTGGTGTCCTCCAGCTCGCCCTGGGGGGTGCCGCGTTCCGCGGAGCGTACCCAGGGGGAGTGGGTGAGGTAGGTGAGCAGGTGGTCGCCGGTCTGCTCCTTGAGGAAGAGGAGGTCGTCCTCGCCGGTCACCTTGTTGCCCACGACGGCCAGGGGGATGCCGAACTCTCGGGCGTGGTCGCGGTACTGGCGGTACACGGAGACGCCCCGCCGGGTGGGTTCGGCGACCAGGAACGTCATGTCGAACCGGGTGAACAGTCCCGAGGCGAAGGCGTCCGCGCCGGCGGTCATGTCGACGACGACGTACTCGCCGGGGCCGTCCACGAGGTGCCCGAGGTACAGCTCCACCGCGCCGAGCTTGGAGTGGTAGCAGGCCACCCCGAGATCGCTCTCGTCGAACTCGCCGGTCACCATCAGGGGGACGCCGCCGATCCGCTGGACATGGCGGGTGTGGAGTTCGTCGTCACCGAGGAGGCTCAGCAGGCGGGAGCCGCGTCCGGGCGGGGTCGTCTTGACCATCGCCTCGCGGGACGGGATCAGGGGGTTGGTCCCGCGCAGAAGATCCTTGATCTCGCCGATGTGCCCGGCGAGCGGGGGTGCGGTGAACGGCTCGGCGTCGGGGTCGAGTGCCTCGGCCAGGTGCTGGTTGATGTCACCGTCCACGGCGAGGACGGGGGTGCTGGTCCGGGCCAGGTGTCGGGCGAAGAGGGCGGAGAGGGTGGTCTTTCCGCTGCCGCCTTTGCCGACGAAGGCTATGCGCATCGCTGGTGACTCTCTATGGGGCGGGGGTGAGGGAGGGCGGGAGTGTTGAGGGGGCCGGGACTTGGCGGGACGGAGACGGTGTGAGGGGCGGGGCGGCTATGGGGGCGAGCTTCGTCGGGGTGGTGCGTGTGGTCCGTCTGCCTCCTTGTGTCTTCCGCTGCGAGGCTCGGTTCGGTAGGGCGTCCGGTGTGAGCCGCCTCTTCCCGTGCCCCGCCCGCCGTGAGGTGCGGGTGTACTAGGGCCCGCTCCTCGGCCTCCTTGACGAGGCTCGGCGTTTTGAAAATGGGTTTCATGTGACTAGGTTTTAGGAGAGCGGATGGGGGCTGTCAAATCGAGGGGGTGGCGTGGTCGGCGGCGCCCTCTTGATCGCACTGGCGTACTAGCTGCGTATGATGTGCAAGTGCGTGACTACTGCATAAGGCCGGCCGGCCCGGAGGACCTCGACGAGGCGCGGGCCGTCATGCTCGACACGGTGTACCGGGACTTCGGGACGGGGTACGTGCCGAGATGGCACGGGGACATCATCGACCTGGCCGGTGCGTACGTGGCGCCGGTGCGGCACACGTTGCTGGTCGCGGTGGACGCCGAGGGCGAGGTCGTGGCGACGGGGGCGTTGGACTCGCGCGGCCCCCTGCACCCACCGAACCCCCGGCACCTCGCCGAGCGCTACCCCTCCGGGACGACCGCGCAGCTCAGGCGGATCTACACCCGGCCCGAACACCGCCGCCGGGGACTGGCCCGGCGCCTGGTCGCGGAGCTGCTCGACTTCGCGGCGGCGGACGGCGGCTACAGCTCCGTGTACCTCCACACCGACCCGTCGGTGGAGGGCGCCGAGGGCTTCTGGCGCTCACTCGGCGAGGTGGTACTCGACGAACGGGACCCCACCCAGGGCGCGGCCCAGCCGATCGTGCACTTCGAGATCCCGTTCGACGCGGTCCGCCGGGACAGGGCCCCTACGCACAAGGCCCACTCGGCCCGGCACCCTGCGGACAGAACTCCGGCGAACCGGACCACCGCACCCCCCGCCAGGCCCCGCACAGCCACCTCCCCGTCCCCCCTCCTGACAGACCGGTAGATCATGCGCATCCCCCACGGCCACCGCCTCCTCGTCGCCCTCTTCGCTCTGCCGCTGCTTGCCGGCTGCTTCGCGTCAGGCGCTGGTGGCGACGACAACGCGTCCGGCAAGGACGACGGTGCCCGCCTCCGGGTCGCCCTCGCCTTCCCGCCCGCCGAGAAGCTCTCCCCGTACGGTTCCGACGCGACGATCCTCAGCAGGCTCGGGGTCACCGAGGGGCTGACCGCGTTGGATGCGAACGGGGCGCCCGCGCCGGCGCTCGCTCAGTCGTGGAAGCGGGTGGACGAGCGGACCTGGGTGTTCACCCTCAGGGACGCCACCTTCCAGGACGGCACCCGTGTCACCCCCGCCGCCGTGTCCGGCTCGCTCGGGCGTGCCGCGCAGGCCAAGCCCGCCCCCGCCGCGCTCGCCGGAGTGACGCTCAGTGCCAAGGCCGACGGCGCCGACGGCGTACGGATCACGACGGCCGTCGCCGATCCCGTGCTGCCGTTGCGGCTGACCAGTCCGAGCCTGGCGATTCTCGCGCCGAAGGCGTACGGCACGCAGGGCGCGGCGGACCCGGTGGGGACCGCCACCGGGCCGTTCGAGATCAGCAAGGTGAGCGGTACGACCGCCGCCACACTCGACCGTTTCGACGACTACTGGGGCGGCCGTGCCCAAGCGTCCGGCATCGACGCCCGCTTCATAGCCGACGGCACCGCACGCGCCAACGCCCTGCGCACCGGCGAGGTCGACATGGCCGAGGCGATCCCCGTCGCGCAGGCGGCCACCCTCGACGCCGCGACCCGCAAGGAGACGGCGACGACCCGCACCACCAGCCTCCTGCTCAACAGCAGGACGGGCGCCTTCAAGGACCCGGCGCTGAGGGCCGCCGCAAGGGCCGCCGTCGACACCTCGACGCTGGCCAAGGGCGTGTACGAGGGCCACGCGGACGCGGGCACCGGCATCTACGGCCCCGCCGTCACCTGGGCCGCGGGCAAGCGCACCGCACCCGTCGGCCGGGCCGCCCCCGGCAAGCCGGACAACACGGCCGTCACCCTCGCGACGTACGACAACCGCCCCGAACTCCCCGAGGCCGCACAGGTGCTGAAGCAGCAGCTGGAGAAGGCCGGTTTCAAGGTCACCCTGGAGGTGAGGGAGTACTCGCGCCTGGAGGGCGACGCGCTGGCGGGGAAGTTCGACGCGTTCGTGCAGGCCCGCAACACCCTCCTCGACACCGGCGACCCGGTCGCGGTCCTGGCCAGCGACTACACCTGCGACGGCGGCTTCAACATCGCGCAGCTCTGCGACAAGAAGGCCGACCAGGCCGTCGCGGCGGCACAGGGCGTCGCCGACACCGGCAAGCGCCAGGACGCGGCGATGACGGCCGAGGCCGCGATACTCGGCACGGACGCGGTCGTCCCCCTCGTCCACCAAAGGGTCATCACCGGCGTCGGCACGAGCGTGCGCGGCGTCCTCCTCGACCCGTACGAGCGCACGCTCGTCGGCATCGGCACCCGGCGCTGACCGCGTGGCACGGGTCACGGCGCTCCTGTGGCGGGCGGCCCTCGCCGCGGCCCTGGTCTGCGGCATCGGCCTCCTGCCCTGGCTGACGGACACGGACCCGGCGCTGACCGTCCTCAAGGCCCGCGCCGTCGACCGCGACCCCACCCCGCAGGTCCTGGCCGACATCCGCGACCAACTCGGCCTCGCCGACGGCCCGTCGCACCTCCTCGGCCAGTGGCTGTCCGGCCTCCCGCAGGGCGACGCCGGCCGGTCCTGGATCTCCGGCGAGGAGGTCACCCCGGCCGTCCTCCAGGCGCTCGGCGCGTCCCTGCTGCTGGTGACGGTCGCCCTGGCCGTCGCGACCCTCACCGCCGCCCTGATCTGTACGCCCACCCTCCGCCGCACCAGGCGCGCCCCCGCGAGGTCCGGCTCCGCGATGCTCGCCGCGCTGCCGGAGTTCCTCACGGCGTCCGTGCTCGCCACGGTCGTAGGCGTCCAGCTCGGCTGGCTGCCCGCGCTCGGCTGGTACGGGCTCAAGTGGACGATCCTCCCGGCGCTCGCGCTCGGGCTGCCCGCCGGGGCCGTGCTCGGGCGGCTGCTGGACGATCTGCTGCCGGGCGCGTTCGCCGAACCCTGGGCGAAGGCGGCCACCGCGCGCGGGGTCCCCGGCAGCAGGATCGCCCGGCACGCGGTACGGCGCTGCCTGCCCGGACTGCTGCCCAACCTGGGCCTGTTCGCGGTCGGGCTGACCGGCGGGTCCGTCGTCGTGGAGCAGATCTTCGACATCCCCGGCCTCGGCCGCACCACCCTCCAGGCCGCCCTCGCCCAGGACCTCCCGGTCCTCCAGGCGGGCACCCTCGCGCTGGTCCTGTTCGCCGCGCTCGTCACCGGCGCCGCCCGCCTCGCCGCCCGCCCCCTCCTCGGCCCCGCCCTGCGCGACGGCGCCCTCCCCACCCTGCATCGCCCCGACCCGCCCGCGCGCAGACTCCCGCCGCTGCTGTACGGCGGACTCCTGGCCACCGTCGTCGCGGCCGGACTGCCCCGCGACCCGCTCGCCGTCGACACCACCCGGCGCCTCCAACCCCCGTCCGCCGCGCACCCGTTCGGTACCGACGCCCTCGGCCGCGACCTCCTCGCCCGCGTCGCGCACGGCGCGCTGGACACGCTGCTGCTCGCGGGCGGGATCAGCCTCGCCGCGTATGTCATCGGCGTCCTGCTGGGGCTCGTGCCGAGGCTGTCGGCGCCGCTCGTGGACACCGTCAACGCCGTGCCGCCCGTCCTCGCCGCGCTGCTGGTCGCCGCCGTGTGGGGAAGCGGTGCGAGTACGCCCGCGCTCGCGGTGACCGTCGTCGCCTGGGCGCCCCTCGCCGCGCACACCTCCGCGCTGCTCGCCCAGGAGAAGGCGGCCGTCCACCTCGCCTCGACCCGCGCGCTCGGCGCCGGACGCCTCCACCTCCTGCGGCGCGCGCTGCTGCCCGCGATCCTCCCGCCCGTCGCCCGCCATGCCGCCCTGCGCCTGCCCGGCAACGCCCTCGCGCTCGCGACCCTCGGCTTCCTCGGCCTCGGCGCCGGGCCCCCGTCCCCGGAATGGGGGTTGCTGCTCGCCGAGAACCAGCCGTACGCGGAACGCGCACCGTGGGCCGTCCTCGCGCCCGCCGCCGCGCTCGCCGTCCTCGGCGCGCTGGCCGTGACTGCCGGAGGGCTCCGCAGACGCCGGGCGAGCGACCCCGGCGACCCGCGGATTCCCGAACTGCCCGAACCTGTACGAGAGTTGGTGACCGCCCGATGAGCGTGACGACCGGCGCCGAGAAGGCGCGGCTCTCCCCGCTGCTGCGCCTGCTGATCCTCACCCAACTCGCCTTCAACGTCGGGTTCTTCGCGGTCCTGCCGTTCCTCGCCGAGCACCTCGGGACCGGCATCGGGCTCGCCGGGTGGCTCGTCGGGTTCGTGCTCGGGCTCAGGACGTTCAGCCAGCAGGGGCTGTTCGTCGTCGGGGGCGCGCTCACCGACCGGTACGGGGTACGGCCCGTCGTCCTCGTCGGCTGCGTCCTCAGGATCGCCGGGTTCGCCTGGCTCGGGTACGCCGACCACATCGCGTCCGTCATCGGGGCCGTCCTGCTCATCGGGTTCGCCGCCGCCCTCTTCTCCCCGGCCGTCGAGAGCGAGGTCGCCCGCCAGGCCGTCCTGTGGGAGGAGGCCGGCAACGGGCCGCGCACCCGGGTCCTCGCGCTGCTGACCGTCGCCGGACAGGCCGGGGCGTTCGTCGGTCCGCTGATCGGCGCGCTGCTGCTGTCCGTCGACTTCCGTACGGTGTGCCTGGCCGGGGCCGGGATCTTCGTCCTCGTCCTCGCCGGGCATGCGTGGCTGCTGCCGCAGCACATACCCGGGCGCCAGAGGACGCGGGTCAAGGGCGGGGTCGGGCCGATGCTGCGCAACCGGCGCTTCCTCGCGCTGTGCTGCGCGTACGGGGCCTACCTCCTCGCCTACAACCAGCTCTACCTGGCCCTGCCCGCCGAGGTCGAGCGCGCGGCCGGGTCGCAGACGCCGCTGTCGTGGCTGTTCGCGCTCTCCTCCGCGCTCGTCGTCGCAGCCCAACTGCCCGTCACCCGCTGGGTGGGGGAGCGGCTCAGCCTCCGTACGTCCATGGCGGGCGGACTCGCTCTCATCGCCGCCGGGTTCGCGGTCGTCGCCGCCGCACTCCCCGCCGACCTCACGGGCAACACCGGGCTGCTGCCCGCCGCCGGGTTCGTCGTCCTGCTCACGTTCGGGCAGATGCTGGTCGCGCCGGCCGCGCGGGCCTGGGTGCCCGACCTCGCGGCTGAGGGGCGGCTCGGGCTGTACACGGGGGCGCTGTCGTCGGTGTCCGGGCTGATCGTGCTGATCGGGAGTTCGCTGACGGGGACGCTGCTGGATTCGGGGTTGCCCGCGGCGGTGCCGTGGGTGGTGCTGGCGGTGGTTCCGGTGGGGGCGATCGCGTTGTTGCCGCGTACGGAAACGGCCGGGTCCAGGGAAACGGCCGTGTACGCCGAACCTGTCGAGGAGAGCGCGTCGATTTCCAAGAACAGTCAAGGCGGGTGAAGCGGCGCGCGTGGGCGTGGCAGGATCCCGGGACATGAGTGCGTCGCCGGGGGTTCGGGGGTTGCGTGCCGCCGTGTTCGCGGCGGTGTGCGTGCTGCTGGCTGTCGGGGCGCATCTGGTGGCGGTGGGGGAGATGCCGTCCGCCGGTGCGCAGGGGTTCGGGTTCTGTGTCGTCTTCGGTGCCGGGTGGGTGCTCGGGGGGCGGGAGCGGAGTCTCGTCGGGATCGGCGGGGCGACGCTGGTGGCGCAGGGTGCGCTGCACGTGGGGTTCGGGAGGGTGACGAGGGGTGGGAGCGGGATGAAGGGCATGAACATGCCGCTCCCCTCGCACTCCGCTCACCTCGGCTCCGCTCACTCCAACCTCGCGCACCCCGACTCCGCTCACCTCACCCTCGTACACCACTCCACCCCGCACACCCTCGCCGCCCACTTCCTCGCCGCCCTCCTCACCTCCTGGTGGCTCCGGCGCGGTGAGGCCGCCCTGTGGTCCCTCCTGCGCCGCGCCGTCGCGCTGGTCCCGGGGCTCGTCGCCTGGTGGCGCGGACCCGTGCGGATCGCCACCGGCGCCAGAAGAGGCGTACGGCGGTGGCGGCACCTGCCCGCGCCGCGACGTCTCCTGCTGCGGCACGCCGTACGGCGCAGAGGTCCGCCCGAGCCGGTTCCGTACCCGGCCTGAAGGAATCGACTCAATTCGTACGGAGATCAGTCAGCCATGTTCCGCACACGTACCGCGGCCCTCGCCGTCCTGCTCGCGGCGGGCGGTGTCCTCGCGGCGGCCGGCGCCGCGTCCGCGCACGTCACCGTCCACCCGGAGAGCTACGCCCAGGGAGCCACCGACGGCCTCCTGACGTTCCGCGTCCCCAACGAGGACGACAAGGCCAGTACCTCTCGGGTACAGGTCTTCCTCCCCACCGACCACCCCCTCCTCGGCGTCCTGGTCCACCCTCAGGACGGCTGGACCCCCAAGGTCACCACCGCCAAGCTGAAGACCCCGGTCAAGACCGACGACGGGACGATCACCGACGCGGTCTCCGAGATCACCTGGACCGGCGGGAAGATCGCGCCGGGACAGTTCGAGGACTTCGACGTCGCCTTCGGCCAGCTCCCCGAGGACGCGGCGAAACTGGAGTTCAAGACCCTCCAGACGTACGACAGCGGCAAGGTCGTCCGCTGGATCGAGGCGGCCGGCCAGGGCGACGACGACCCGGAGAACCCGGCGCCGGTCCTCACCCTGACCCCGGGGAAGCCGGTGGCGTCGGCGGCACCCGTCGCGAAGAGCGCCGTCGGCCACGACTCGACGGCCCGCGAGCTGGGCATCGGCGGACTGGCGCTCGGCGCGGTCGCGCTGGGGGCGGGCGGCTTCGCGGTGGTGCGGGCGCGCTCGCCACGGTCGTAGGCAGCACGCCGTAGACACGCGGCCGTGGACACACGGCCGTGGACACGAAAAGGCCCGGACTCCCCCCGCGGGGTCCGGGCCTGTCGTACGAGAAGTCAGCGGGCCGCGAGCACCGGCCTCTCCTGGGAAGCCAGCGCGGCCACGATCGGCTCCGATATCACGACGACCGGCTCGGGCCGGACGACGACCGGCTCGGCGACAGCCGTAGCCGTAGCCGCGCTCTCCACCGCCTTCTCCGCCTGCTTCCCCGCCCCCGGCCGCGTCCGGAACAGCCACAGCACGTCCCGTCCGAACGACCAGACCAGCGCTGCCAGCGACGTCCCCGCGATCGCCAGGTTCGCCGCGTACGGCAGCAGTCCGGAGCCGGCGAGGAGCAGGCACACACCCTGCGTCGCGGCGACCGTCTTGCGCGCCATGCTGTGCGGCAGCGCGGAGTTGAGCCACGGCCAGACGTACGAGGCGGCGACGAACACGTACCGCATCGCGCCCATCAGCAGCGCCCACGCCCCGAGCTGGGTCGAGACGTACACGCTGAGCACCAGGATCAGGAACGCGTCGACCTCCATGTCGAACCGCGCGCCGAGCGGCGTCGACGTCCCCGTACGGCGGGCCACCTTGCCGTCGACCCCGTCCAGGATCAGCGCGACCGCCGTGAGGCCGACCAGCAGTGTGACCGGCGGCGCGGACTCGAAGGAGTCGGCGACCAGGGCCGTCACCCCGCCGACGAGGACCGCGCGGCCGAGCGTGACGCGGTTGGCGGGACCGAACGTGCGGATTCCGGAGCGGTGGCAGGCGCCGGACAGCAGGGCCCAGGTGCCGAGGGCGAAGACGAGGCCGGTCGCCCAGCCCGCCGTCCCCATGCCGATCACCGAGCCGAGCAGGGCCAGCAACAGGAGCTGAGCGCCCGCTCCCAGAGCGGTCTCCTGCTGGACCAGCCTTGCCTCGTACGTGTTGTTCAGGGCCACCGCACATCCTCCGGCCGAGTGACAGAGTCGATCATCGCCGCGTACTGTGCGCGGCCTGTGCCACATCTCGGTACGTGAACCGGATGCGGATCGTTCAGGAGGTTTTCTATGAAGGGCGCCGCACGCGCGTTCTGGGTCGGCCGTCCAGGCGAGGGGGAACTGCGTGATACGGCGGTTCCCGCGCCCGGCGAGGGCGAGGTGCTGGTGCGGACGCTGTGGTCCGGGATCAGCCGTGGCACCGAGACGCTGGTGTTCGCCGGCAAGGTCCCCGAGAACCAGCACACGGCGATGCGCGCGCCGTTCCAGGAGGGCGACTTCCCGGCTCCGGTGAAGTACGGGTACCTCAATGTGGGCGAGGTCGAACAGGGCCCGGCGCAACTCGTCGGGAAGACGGTGTTCTGCCTGTACCCCCACCAGACGAGGTACGTCGTACCAGCCGAACGTGTGATGGTCGTACCTGAAAACGTCCCCGCCGGACGAGCCATCCTCGCCGGCACCGTGGAAACCGCCGTCAACGCCCTCTGGGACGCCGCCCCCATGATCGGCGACCGCGTGGCGGTCATCGGCGGCGGCATGGTCGGCTCCTCGGTCGCGGCCCTCCTCGCCAGGTTCCCCGGCGTGAAAGCCCAGCTCATCGACGCCGACCCCGCCCGAGCCGAGACGGCCGCGAAACTCGGCATCGACTTCGCCCTTCCCCAGGACGCGGCCGGCGACCTCGACCTCGTGATCCACGCCAGCGCCACCGAGGCCGGCCTCGACCGGGCCCTCGGACTCCTGCGCCCCGAGGGAACCGTGGTGGAACTCAGCTGGTACGGCGACCGCCGTATCGCCCTCCCGCTCGGCGAGGCGTTCCACTCCCGGCGCCTGACGATCCGCAGCAGCCAGGTCGGCACCGTCTCGCCCGCGCGCGCGAGCCGCTCCTACGCCGACCGCCTCGCGCTCGCCCTCGACCTGCTCGCCGACCCGGCGCTCGACGCGCTGATCACCGGTGAGTGCGCGTTCGAGGAACTCCCCGCCGTGCTCCCGAAGCTGGCCTCCGGAGAGATCCCCGCGCTGTGTCACCGCGTTCGCTACCCGGCGCCTTGACGGGCGTCGTACGCCTGACCTGAGAAAAGAGTGAGTGGCCGCTGAACAAGGGGAAGCGGCCGGCCGTACTACACGGCATCCTCCGGCGCGAGAAGGCCGGGGGACCAGACGTGCCGCACCTGGAGGGTCGTCCGTTGTTCAGTGTCACCGTCCGCGATCACATCATGATCGCCCACAGCTTCAGCGGCGAGGTCTTCGGACCCGCGCAGCGCCTGCACGGAGCGACGTTCCTCGTGGACGCCACCTTCCGCCGCGAGCAGCTGGACGACGACAACATCGTCGTCGACATGGGACTCGCGAGCCAGGAACTCGGCGCCGTGGTCGCGGAACTGAACTACCGGAATCTGGACAACGAGCCGGATTTCGCGGGGGTCAACACCTCCACCGAGTACCTGGCGAAGGTCATCGCCGACCGGCTCGCCGAGCGGATCGGGAAGGGAGCGCTCGGGGAGGGCGCGCGGGGCATCTCCGCGCTCTCCGTCACGCTGCACGAGTCGCACATCGCCTGGGCGAGTTACGAGCGTGCGCTGTGACCGACGTGACGATGGAGCGGACGGCGGTCCGGCTCGACAAGCCGGCGCTCGGGTACCTGCCGAAGCAGCAGCCGGTGCAGCCGGTCGCCAGGAAGAACGGCGATCTCATCCCGATGTCCCTGCGGACCGTGCACTTCGTCCTTCCGGGCGGGGTCGACGACCCGAGCCGTCCCAGCGGCGGCAACGCCTACGACCGCCGCGTCTGCCTCGACCTGCCCGGCTTCGGCTGGCAGGTCCGCAAGCACCTCGCCACCGGTGAGTGGCCGCGTCCCGCCGCCGAGGACCGCGACGCGCTCGCGCGCACGCTGCGCGACCTGCCCGACGGGTCGGTCGTCCTGCTCGACGGGATCGTGGCCTGCGGGGTCCCCGAGGTCGTCGTCCCCGAGGCCGAGCGGCTGCGGCTCGCCGTCCTCGTCCACCTCCCCCTCGGCGACGAGACGGGCCTCGCGCCCGAGGTCGCCGCCGAACTCGACGCCCGCGAACGGGCCGTGCTGCGCGCGGTGCCCGCCGTCATCGCCACCAGCGACTGGGCCGTACGCCGCCTCGTCTCGCACCACGGCCTCGCCCCCGAGAAGGTGCACGTCGCCGCCCCCGGCGCCGACATCGCGCCGCTCGCCTCCGGCACCGACGGCGTCTCGCACCTGGTGTGCGTCGCCGCCGTCACCCCCCGCAAGGGCCAGCACCGGCTCGTCGAGGCGCTCGCCACCGTCACCGACCTGCCGTGGAGCTGCGACCTGGTCGGCGGCGTCGACCAGGACCCCGAGTACGTCGCCCACCTGCGCGAACTCATCGCCCGGCACGGCCTGGAAGACCGGCTGCACCTGGTCGGCGCGAAGACCGGCGCCGCCCTCGACGCCAGCTACGCCTGCGCCGACCTGATGGTCCTCACCTCGTACGCCGAGACGTACGGCATGGCCGTCACCGAGGCCCTCGCGCGCGGCATCCCCGTCCTCGCCACCGACGTCGGCGGCGTCCCCGAGGCCGTCGGGCGCGCACCCGACGGCGGGGTCCCCGGGATTCTCGTGCCCCCGGAGAACCCGGCCGCCCTCGCGGCCGAACTGCGCGGCTGGTTCGGGGAGGCGGACGTGCGCCGCCGCCTCAAGTCCGCCGCCCGCGGCCGGCGCGCCGCACTCGGCGGCTGGGCCTCCACCGCCAAGAGCCTCGCCGGCGTCCTCGGCCGGCTTCCCCGCGAGTCCTGGAGGGCCGCATGAGCAGCGCGGACGTCATCCCCGGCGCCGGACCGGTCGCCGAACGCGCCACCGTACGGCTGCGCGAGTCCGGCCCCGACGACCCGCCCCGGTACGCCCCCGAGTGGCTCCAGCTGCGCGAGGGCGCCGACGCGGGCGCCCGTGCGCTGGACCTCCTCGACCCGCTGCGGATACGGCTCGCGAACCTCCCCCGGGGGAAGGCCGGGGTCGTCGTGCACGACCTCGGGTGCGGGACCGGGTCCATGGGGCGCTGGCTCGCGCCCCGCCTTGACGGGGCCCAGCACTGGGTCCTCCACGACCGGGACCCCTACCTGCTGCACTTCGCGGCCGTCGCCTCGCCCCGGGCCGCCGCCGACGGCAGCCGGGTGACCGTCGAGACGCGGCGCGGTGACGTCGCCCGGCTGACCCCGGACGCGCTCGGCGGGGCGTCCCTCGTCACCGCGTCCGCTCTGCTCGACGTCCTGACCCGCGAGGAGATCGACGCCCTCGTCGACGCGTGCGTGGGCGCCGGGTGCCCCGCGCTGCTCACACTGTCCGTCGCCGGGCGTGTCGAATTCTCCGACCCCGACCCGCTCGACACGGAGATCCAGGACGCCTTCAACGCCCACCAGCGGCGGGACGGGCTCCTCGGCCCCGACGCGGTGAACGTGGCCGCCGAGGCGTTCGGCGAACGGGGGGCCACGGTGAAACTGCACCCCAGCGCCTGGCGCCTGGGGCCCGCCGAGGCCGCGTTGACCGCGCAGTGGCTGCGGGGCTGGGTGGGCGCCGCCGTCGAGGAACGCCCCTCGCTCGCCGCCCGCGCGCAGGCGTACCTGGAGGCGCGGCTGGCCGCTGCCGCCGCCGGGGAGCTGCGGGTCGTCGTCCACCACACGGATCTGCTGGCGCTGGCCCGGCCGGTGAGGAGCGCCTGATGGCCGAGGGGTCGGGGGGTGTCGGAACGGGTGGGGTGGGCGTGCGGCCTTCGTCCGAGGTGCGGCAGGACGTGGAGGTTCTGTCGCACGGGTACGAGGGTGAGGCGGCCGGTGGTGTCGGGGCGGCGGGCGTTGGCGCGGGCCGTGCCGGTGAGGCGGCCGGTGTCGACGAGGTCCCCGCTGCCGGTGCGGCTCGGGCTCGTGGCGAGAGCCCGGCGCCGGGTCCGCGGGCCTGGGTACGGGTTGTGCGCACCCACTTCGGGACACTCGCCGGGGTCGTCATCATCGGGGTGTTGCTCTGGCGCATGGGCACCGGCGTCTTTCTCGACGGGCTGCGGCGGATCGACGCCGTGTCGCTGCTGCTCGCGCTCGCCATCGGCGGGGTGACCACCTTCTTCAGCGCCTGGCGCTGGGCGCTGGTCGCGCGGGGGCTGAAGATCCGGCTGCCGCTCGGGGCCGCGTTCGGCGACTACTACCGGGCGCTGTTCCTCAACGCGGCGCTGCCGGGCGGGATTCTCGGCGACGTCCACCGGGCCGTGCGGCACGGGCAGAGCGAGGGGGACGTCGGGCGGGGGGTGCGGGCCGTGTTCTGGGAACGCGCCGCCGGACAGATCACGCTGGCCGTCGTCGGGCTGGGCGTGCTCCTCGCCGTGCCCTCGCCGGTCGCCGGTCAGGTGCGGCACATCGTCCCGCCGGCCGTGCTCGCCGGGGTCGGGGCGCTGGCCGTCCTGCTCGCCGTCCGCATGAACCGGACGCCTGTGCCGTCCCGGCGCGGGAAGGCGGTACGGGGAATGCTGGGCGAGGGGCGGGGGGCGCTGCTGTCCCGCCGTAACGGGCCGGGGGTCGCGCTGTCCTCGGCCGTCGTCCTCGCCGGGCACATCGGTACGTTCGTCATCGCCGCGCGGGTCGCCGGGGCGTCCACCTCCGTCGTACGGCTGCTGCCGCTCGCCGTGCTGGCGCTGCTCGCGATGGGGGTGCCGCTGAACGTCGGCGGGTGGGGACCCCGGGAAGGGGTCACGGCGTGGGCGTTCGGGGCGGCGGGGCTGGGGGCCGACATGGGGTTCTCGGTGTCGGTGGTGTACGGGGTGCTGTGCTTCGTGGCGGCGCTGCCGGGGGCCGGGGTGCTGGTGGTGCGGTGGTGGACGGGGATGCGCGGGGGCGGGGCGGTGGTGCGCGGGAGCGGGGCGGTCGTGCGCGACACCTCCGTACCGCGCACCGTCGTACCCGCTCCGGCGTCGCCCTACACTCCCGACGCCTCGCCCGCGGCCTCTTCCGAAATCCGCGAACCCAGCAGCGAGAAATACGCCCCGAAGGAATCCACGAGGCTCGCCAGAAGCCGTTCCCCCTTTTCCGCCGAGCCGAGCGAAGGCCGGCCAATGACACCCGAATCGGTATAGGCGGACATTCCCGAGGTGAGGAGATGACGGCGGTCGTCGGCGGTGAAATCGGCGGACTCGTAGCCGGGCCTGACGACTTCCGGGTGCGCGTGCAGAAGGATGGACGTCTCGATTTCACCGGCGTGCATGTCGGTGAGGAGGGAGGTTTCGACCCCGGCGTGGACGCGGGCCTCCTCCCAGTCCTCCGGGGCCGGGAAGAGCGCGAGGTGCTCGCCGCGCGCGGACGCCTCCTGGACGGCGTTGCCGAGGACGTAGTTCCCGCCGTGCGCGTTGACCACGACCAGGCCCTCGACCCCGGAACGCCGCAGCGAGTCCGCGATGTCACGGACCACGGCGTGCAGGGTCACGGCGGAGATGCTGACGGTGCCCGGCCAGCCCGCGTGCTCGTGCGAGCAGGCGATGGTCACGGGCGGAAGGAGGTGCACGGGATGCGCTGCCGCGATCTCGCGCGCGATGGCACAGGCGACGAGCGTGTCGGTGGCCAGCGGGAGATACGCGCCGTGCTGCTCGTAGCTGCCGACGGGAAGGACCGCGATCCGCGTTGAGACAGCAGCCCCCCGCGTCCGTACGTCATCGGTGGTGTCCGTCGGCAGTGCCGAGGCCATCGTCCCACGCCCCGCCGCCCGTATCTCCGGACCACTCATCGCTTTCCCGCCCTTTCGACTCCCCATCGGACTCTTAGGAACCAGATCATGACAGAAAAAATCGGTGTACTCGGCAAGAAGACCCCGCAGCGCACGGGCGTGGAACGCGTGGTGAATGCCCCTCTTCCTACGGTCTATGGCAAATTCCAGGCGGTCGGTTACATGGACCACGACCGGGGTGACGAACAAGTCGCGCTGGTCTACGGCGAGATCGGCACCGAGGACGTCCTGACCCGGCTGCACTCGGAGTGCCTCACGGGTGACGCGTTCGGCTCGCAGCACTGCGAGTGCGGCGACCAGCTGGACTCCGCGCTGCGCGCGGTGGTCGCCGAGGGCAGCGGTGTCGTCGTCTACCTGCGCGGCCACGAGGGCCGGGGGATAGGCCTGTTGGGCAAGCTGCGCGCGATGGCGCTCCAGGCGGAGGGCCTGGACACGGTCGAGGCGAACGTCGCCCTCGGCTTCCCCGTCGACGCCCGCGACTACGGCGTGGCCGCCGAGATCCTGCGCGACCTGGGCGTGAAGTCGGTGCGCCTGATGTCCAACAACCCGCGCAAGCGCGAGGCGTTGACGGACAACGGCATCGAGGTCGCCGAGGAGGTGCCGCTGCTCATCCCGCCGTGCGAGAACAACATCACGTACCTGCGTACCAAGCGCGAACGCCTCGACCACCGCCTCCCGCACCTGGACGCCGTCGCCCACTGGTCCTGAACTCCCGCTGTCAGGACGGCCATCGCACGCCCCGGCCTCGGCAGACGGGCCGGGGCCGCCGCCCGCAAGGAGTCGCACGCTTGAACACGCATGCCTCGGTCGTCGTCATCGGCGGCGGGGTGATCGGCACCAGCGTCGCCTGTCACCTCGCCGCCGCCGGGGTCCGCGACGTGGTGCTCGTCGAACGGGACGAACTCGCCGCCGGGTCGACCTCGAAGGCCGCCGGAGGCGTCCGCGCCCAGTTCTCCGACGAGGTCAACATCCTGCTCGGCGCCCGCAGTCTGGAGGCGTTCGCGCGGTTCGGCGAGGACACGGGCCAGGACATCGGCCTGCACCGCACGGGCTACCTCTTCCTCCTCACCACCCCCGAGGAGGTCGCCTCCTTCGAGGCGGGCATCGCGCTCCAGAACTCCCTCGGCGTCCCGAGCCGCCTGATCGGCCCGGCCGAGGCACAGCGCCTCAACCCGCTGATCACCACGGACGGCCTGCTCGCCGCCGCGTACTCGCCCGACGACGGGCACTGCACGCCCGAGTCCGTCGTCCACGGCTACGCGGCCGTCGCCCGCCACCACGGCGTACGCATCCTGCGCCGCACCGAGGTCACCGGCATCGAAGTGCGCGGCACCGCGATCACCGCCGTGCACACCGGCATAGGCCGGATCACCACGAACACCGTGGTCTGCGCGGCGGGCGCCTGGTCGAAGGCGATCGGGGCGATGGTCGGGGTGGACCTGCCCGTTCAGCCGCTGAGACGCCAGGTCGCCGTCACGGAGGCCCTTCCCGGGCTGCCGCCGGACCTCCCGATGACGATCGACTTCACCACCAGCTTCTACTTCCACCCCGAGGGCCCCGGCCTGCTGGTCGGCATGTCCGACCCGGACGAGCGGCCCGGCTTCGCCACCGACGCCCACGACCGCTGGATCCCGCGCCTGGCCGCCGCGATGGAACACCGGGCGCCCGCCCTGCTCGACCTGCGCCGCACGGGCGGCTGGGCGGGCCTGTACGAGGTCACCCCGGACCACAACGCGCTGATCGGCGAGGCGAGTTCGGTCTCCCGGTTCCTGTACGCCACCGGCTTCTCCGGCCACGGGTTCCTCCAGGGGCCCGCCGTCGGCGAGGTGATGCGCGACCTGGTCCTCGGCCGCGTACCCTTCGTGGACGTCACCCCCCTGAGCGCCGGCCGCTTCGCCGCCGACGCCCCGCGCCCGGAGGCCAACCGCGTATGACCGCCGTCCACTTGTGGCTCCGCCACGAACCCCGCGCCACCGAACGCCGCACCCCGGTCGTCCCCGCCGACGCCCGCCGCCTGACCGAGGCCGGCATCACCCTGACGGTGGAGGACTCGCCCCAACGGATCTTCCCCACCGAGGAGTACGAGGCGGTGGGCGCCCACGTCGCCCCCGCGGGCTCGTGGGTGTCGGCGCCGGGCGACGCGGTGGTCCTGGGCCTGAAGGAACTCCCCGACGACCCTGCCGAGTTGGTCCACCGGCACATTTTCTTCGGCCACGCCTACAAGCGACAGCCCGGCGCCGAGGCTCTGTTGACACGGTTCGCCCGAGGTGGCGGCGCCCTCCTCGACCTGGAGTACCTGACGGACGACGACGGCCGACGCCTCGCCGCGTTCGGGTACTGGGCCGGGTTCCTCGGCGCCGCTCTCGCCGTCCTCCAGCATCGGGGGCGCCTCGCGGGGGAGTTGACGCCGACGGACGAGAAGTCGCTCCGGGAGCAGCTGAGTTCCGTACCCGGTGATGCGGACATCGCGGCTCTGGTCATCGGCGCGCTGGGCCGCAGCGGGCGGGGTGCGCGGGACGCTCTCGCGGCGGCGGGACTCGCACCGACCACCTGGGACCTCGCGGAGACCCAGAACATCGACCGCGACGCCCTGTTGGGCCACGATCTGCTGGTCAACTGCGTCCTCGCGACAACTCCCGTACCGCCGTTCGTCCGCCCCCAGGACCTCGACGACCCCGGCCGCCGGCTCCGTACGGTCGCCGACGTCACCTGCGACGTCGGCTCGCCCCTCAACGTCCTGCCGGTCTACGACCGTACGACCGAATGGACCGACCCCGTACGGCGGTTGCGCGACGAGCCGCCGTTCGACCTGATCGCGATCGACAACCTGCCCTCGCTGCTGCCGCTGGAGTCGAGCACCGACTTCTCGGCCAGTCTGCTGCCGCACCTGCTCGCCTTCCGTACGGACGGCGGGCCCTGGGCGCGCTGCCTGGCGCGTTTCGCGTCGGAGTCGAGGGAACTCGGCATCAAACAGGGCTAGTCGGGAAGGGTCAGTCCCGGGAGTGACGTCGAGGCAAGGGGAGGCAGCGGTGCCGCAGCACATACCCGCGAGCGGTACGGTCCACTGGATAGGCGCCGGCCTCTCCACAGGCAGCGGACTGACCGCGCTCACCGCGCAGGCGGACCGCGTCCGCCTGTGGCACCGCACCGTCGACCGCGCGGCCGAGGCCCTCGACCGCCTCGGCATCGCCGACCGGGCCGAGCCCCGCGCCTACACGCTCGACGCGCTCGCCGCCGAACTCGCCCCGGGGGACGTGGTGGTGTCGATGCTCCCGGCCGGCGACCATCCCGCGCTGCTCGCCGCGTGCGTTGCCGGGCAGGCCCACTTCGCCTGCTCCAGCTACGTCTCCGACGAGATCGCCGCGCAGGCCGAGGCGGCGCGGGCGGCGGGCCTGACCGTGCTCGCGGAGGCGGGGCTCGACCCCGGCATCGACCACCTCTTCGCCCACAGCCTCGTCTCGCGGGCCCGTGCGGAGATCGGCGCGGAGAACAGAGCGACCTACTCCCTCACCTCCTGGTGCGGCGGCCTCCCCGCCGTCCCCAACTCCTTCCGCTACCGCTTCAGCTGGGCACCCCTCGGTGTCCTCAACGCGCTGCGCTCACCCGCCCGCCACATCGAGTCCGGCGCGGAGAAGGTGACGCCCCTGCCCTGGGAGGCAACGCGTGAACTCGCCCTCGGCGGCGAGACGTTCGAGGCGTACCCCAACCGCGACAGCGTCCCCTTCATCGCCCAGTACGACCTGCCGTCCGACTGGCTGGCCGACACGTTCGTGCGCGGCACCCTCCGGCTCCAGGGCTGGCAGCAGGCGTGGGACTCCGTCTTCGCCGAGCTGAAGAAGGGCGACGACGCGCGGATCACCGAACTGGCGGGCGAGTTGGCCCGCACCTACCCCACGACCCGAGCGGACCGCGACCGCGTGGTCCTGGGCGTCTCCCTGTCGGTCCGCAGTCCCAACGGCCGCACCTGGTCCGGCAGTTACCTCCTCGACCGGGTCGGCACCGCCGAGGAGTCCGCCATGGCCCACACGGTCTCCCGCCCCCTCGCCCTCGGCGCCCGCCACATCCTGGACTCCTCCCTGCCGCCGGGCCTGAGCCGGGCGGCGGAAACGGCGGTGCGGTCGGAGGAGTGGCTGAACGAACTCGCGGAGGAAGGACTGGAGTTCACGATGAGGGTCGGCTAGCGTGCGAGCGCCTCGTGCACGAACCTCTTGATCTCCGGGTACAGGGCGTGGGACGAACGCGGGCGGACCTGGGTCATGAACTGGACCGTGACGTCGTGCTGCGGGTCGACCCAGAACGTCGTGGTCGCGACGCCGCTCCAGCCGTACGTGCCCTTGCCCGCCGGGGCCTTGGTGCGGTCGGGGTCGATGACCACCGAGACGCCCAGGCCGAAGCCGAGGCCGTCCTTGCTGGGTTCGTCGTGGGACGGGCGGCTGCCGAAGGTACGTATGTCGGCGCCGCCGGGGAGGTGGTTGCGGGTCATCAGGTCGACGGTGCCGGGCGAGAGCAGCCGTACGCCGTCCAACTCGCCGCGCCCGCGCAGGAACTCGGCGAACCGGTGGACGTCGTGCGCCCCCGCCACCATGCCACCGGCGCCGGACAGGAACCGGGGCCGCCCGCCCCTGAGCGGCAGCCCGGCGACCGGTCTGATCCCCCCGTCCTCCGTCTCCCCGTACAGCTCCGACAACCGCCCGGCCTGCACGTCACTCACACAGAACCCGGCGTCGGGCATGCCCAGCGGCCCGAACACCCGCTCCGCGAGGAACGCGTCCAGCGGCTGCCCGGACACCACTTCGACGACCCGCGCGAGGACGTTCGTCGCCACCGAGTAGTTCCACTCGGTGCCGGGTTCGAACTGGAGCGGCAG
Organism: Streptomyces saintjeani; assembly: GCF_055409605.1. Lineage (NCBI taxonomy): Bacteria > Bacillati > Actinomycetota > Actinomycetes > Kitasatosporales > Streptomycetaceae > Streptomyces > Streptomyces saintjeani. The sequence goes on from NZ_CP189624.1 coordinate 7,822,361, forward strand.
CGAGGCGTACACGTCGACCGTGCCCGCGAGGTCCGTGCCGGGCGCCACCGACGAGTCGAGGCCCGCCTCGCGGTACAGGGCGTCCACGGGGTGCGTGCCGTAGAACGCGAACGTCAGCCCGGCGGTGTGGGTGAGGAGATGGCGGACCAGTATCGGGCCGTCGGCGGGGCGCGTCACCAGGTCGCGCCCGCTGCCGCTGACGTACACGCGCGGCTCGGCGAACGACGGGATGTGCCGGGCCACCGGGTCGTCCAGGCCGAGCCTGCCCTCCTCGACCAGGAGCAGCGCCGCCACCGACGTCACCGGCTTGGTCATGGAGTACAGCCGCCACAGCGTGTCCGGCTCGACCGGAAGACCGGCGGCGACGTCACGGTGCCCGTGCGTCGTGAGATGGGCGACCCGGCCGCCGCGCGCCACGGAGACGAGGTAACCGGGGAGATGCCCCGCCGCCACCTCGTGCGCGATGTACTGGTCCATCCGGTCCAGCACCTTCGGATCCAGCCCGACCTCACTCGGGTCGACCTCTTGCCGCAGCAGTGCCATCGTTCTCCTCCGGGGGCGACTGTCGAGACGCCCCGGCCCACCTGCTCCGGAGCACCTCACTCCTCATCGTTCCGCAGGTGACGCCACACGGAACCCCTTTCGGACGTGTGCCGTGTGTGGGGTGCGTCGCTTCTGGTAGGGGTGGGGGAGAGGAGCGGGGGGAGGTATGTCGCGTATGGAGTGTGATGTGTCAAGTCGCCATCGGCGCCCGTCAGCCCCGGCAGGATGACCATGCCGGGGCCGTGTGGGGCGTCACCTCAGCAGGGCAGTACGTAGGCCCTGGCGAACCATGTTCCGATCTGCGCGCGGTGCACATGGCCCGATACCCCTCGGTCGCCTTCGACGGCCATGGTCGCGTGAATGTGTACGGTGCCGTCTGTGATCTCTCCAGCGCCGTGCATCTCGGCGGGTAGGTCGTAGTCCGTGATCACATCGGCGGAGGCGTCGGAGGCGGGCATGGTCGAGACGGTGAAGGTGTCCACTCCGCCGATGAGAGAGACGATCGCGCCGTTGGTGATGCCCAGTTCCTTCGCGCGCTGCGCGATGGTCTCCAGCAGCTCAGCGTTCTTGACCTCGATTACGTGCACGGTGGGGTTCCTTGCCGAGTAGGGGACTGATGTCCCGGAGCATTACAGCCGAGCACCAACGCGCGCCAGCGTCACGAGGGTTCGTCACCTCGGTGGCGAACCGAGCGGCGAGGAACGACGCCTTCGTAGGCATGGAGCAGGGATCGGCGGCGAGTCGTGCGGCCGTCGCCCAGTCGAGTCCGCAAACCCGCGAGGTTACGGCGGTCGTGTACAGGTGCTGTGCTTCGTGGTCGTTGGCAAGCGTGCGGCAGACGTCGGCGGCGGGGTCCTGCCCCGGAACCTTGGCGAGGATTCCGGCGGCGTTGACCCTCAGTACGGGGTTTGAGCCGTCGTACATCCAGCGTCGCAGTCTGCTCAGGCACGCAGCATCGGCGAGGGACGCGACCACGAGGTCAGTGCCGTGTGTGGTCTGAACGGTGGTCAGCGGCTTCCAGTCGCTACCGGCGATGCTGGACACCAGCTCACCCGCGAGTGCGCCGTGCGTCGCGGTCAACGCCGTGAGGCGCATGAAGTCTCTACGGTCCATACGGCTGAGGCTAGCCTCGTACTCCAGCGTGGAGTAAGGGACATCCAGACTCTGAGCCAGCCGTTCGAGCCAGAAGGCGGAGGGGATGACACCGCCTTGTACCCGCTCCCAGCGGCTGATGCGCTCACGGCCGATGGGGATTCCTGACGCATCGTGAAGTTTCTGGGCTAACTGACCTTGCGACAGGCCATTGGCCTCTCGGAGGTCCTTGATCAGTTGCGCAATGGCCACGTGTTCATAGTGGCACTAGGGGTGGCACTAGCACCGGCGTTCCGTTGGCCTGACGGTTGGTAACGAACAGACCCCCGCGACCGTGCGACCGGTCCGGGGGCGTGGCCACCAGCTTTGAAGGAGCTGACGACAGTGAGCATTATCCACGCGTTCGTGCGATGGGTGGTGGGCGTGTTGACGCCCGGTTCCGGTAAGCGTCGGGCGGGTTCCCGTCCGGTGCGGCCGTACGTCCTGGAGGCTGAGCGTTCCCGTGAGCGGGGGTGGGAGCGGCAGGCGTGGCGGCGGTTCGTGCTGGTTCTGACGGCTGGCTTCGGGGTCGATCTGGACCGCCGTGTGATCGGTGCTGAGGGGGTGGCCTGATGAGTGCGCGGAGTGAGCGTGGCGAGTTGGTCCCGGAGGCGTCCGGGGACGGTGCGGCGGCGATGGTCGTGCGGTTGGGGGACACGGTCGAGGACACGGGGAGCGGGAAGGTCGGGCGGGTGATGGGGTTCGTCGGCCCGTACGTGCAGGTGCGTCCGGTCGGGGGCGGCATCGAGTGGGACGCGCGCCGGGAGTTGCTGCGGCCGGTGCCCGGCGGGGAGGCGCTGCGCGCGGGTGTGTCCGTGGCCAACGCGCGGTTGAGGGGGGAGCGGCTGTGACGGGGAACGAGTCGCTTCCGGCCGATGCGGAGAGGATGCGCGCGACAACCGCGCGGGTCCTCGCGGAGGATGCCGGGGTGCCGACGGCCGATGAGCTGGAGACCCTGGTCCTGACGTACCGGGGGCATCTGATGGTACTGATCCCGGAGGTGGGGCGGGTGACGCTGGAGTGGCCGCAGGACGATGCGGCCGTGGTGACGGCGTGGGCGGGCATCGGGGAGGCACGGCGGCGGCTCGACGCGGTGGGAGACGGCGCGTTCCCTCGCGAGTTCGCGCACGCGCTGCGCCTGGCCCGGTCGGTCGTCTGCCTGCTCGGTCACCTGGAGCGCCTGGAGAGCGGGAGTGGTCGTCGTGAACCGTGAGCGGTGGCTGACGGTCGCGTACCTGACGGTGCTGGCCGTGTCCGGGGGATCTCTGCTCTGGAGCATCGCGCACGGCGGCGGATGATCCCCACCCCCTGAAACGGCCGTCCGCCTTGTCTGTCTTCCCCCGTGGCAGCAGGGCGGACGGTCCCCCCCTGAACGGCCAGCCGCCAGTGAACGACGCACCCGCCGCCCCCTCACGTAGGCGACACTGCCCCGCTGACGTTCCCGTTCATCCGCCGCAGTACGCCGAGCGCGGCCACGTACTCCTCGTCGCTGACGCACCCCCGTGAATCCGCGCCCGCACCCCCGCCATCACCCGGTGCCCCTGCGCGAGTCCCGTGTGCCCGGCATCCGTGAGGTGCAACCACCCGTCCCGGCCGACGGTGAGCCACCCTCGGTGCGCCGGCCCGTCCGCCGCCCGCCCGAGGTCCGACGACCCGAACTCGTCCGTGAACGCGTCGAGCCGTCGCCGTGTGCGATGTCACGCGCCGCACCGTAGAACCGCAGCCGGAGTCGAGGTCAACCACTCACCCCAGCCACCCCCGCCAGCTCCCCGATGTCCGCCAGCATCCGCCCGCTGTCCGGCTCCCGCCCCGTGAACAGCCGGAACGCGTCGGCGGCCTGGAACACGGCCATTCCGCCCCCGTCGAGGGTCGCGCACCCCAACGCCCGCGCGACGCGCAGCAGTTCCGTCTCCAACGGCCGGTACACCACCTCGGCGACCCACAGCTCGGTGCGCAACAACCCCACGGGAAGGGGCAGCCCCGGATGCGCAGCCATCCCCGTGGGCGTCGCGTGGACCAGGCCGTCCGCGTCGGCGAGCAGCACGGGAAGCGCGTCCGGGGTCGCGTACGCCGCGCGGCCCGGGCCGAAGTGGCCGTTCAGGGCGGCGGCCAGAGCGGCGGCCCGCTCCGGCACCGCGTCCACGACCGTCACTGTCCCCGCCCCCAGTGTCAGCGCGGCATGGGCGACGGCCGCCCCCGCGCCGCCCGCGCCCAGCTGGACGACCCGTTCCAGCGGTACGTCCGGCAGCCCCCGGGCGAACGAGGCCGCGAACCCGGTGACGTCCGTGTTGTGGCCCACCGCCCGCCCGTCCTGCTCGAAGACGACCGTGTTGACCGCGCCCAGCGCCTCGGCCTGCGGCGACAGCGCGTCCAGGTGGTCCAGCACGACCTGCTTGCAGGGATGCGTGATGTTCAGCCCGTCGAACCCGAGGTCCCGCGCCGCGCGCACCAGCTCCCCCACCGCCTCGGGACCCGCCCCGAGCGCGTCGAGGTCGATCAGCCGGTACAGGTACCGCAGCCCCTGCCGGTCCGCCTCGCGTTCGTGCAGCGCGGGGCTGAGGGACGGACCGATCCCGGAGCCGATCAGTCCGACGAGGTACGAGTCCTTGGCCACGCGGCCCTCCTGAACAGTCGCCGTAATGTACGAACCAGTACGTTAGCTATAGCAGCCGGACCCCGCCGCCGGGAACCCCCACCGCCCCGCCTTCTAGAATCTGCGCACTGTCCGCACTCCCGAAGGACTCCGATGACCAGCGTCGACGAACCAGCGCGCCCCGGCGGACGGATCCGCGACGCGGCCCGTACCCGGGCGGAGATCCTCGACGTGGCGACCCAGGAGTTCGCGCGGGCCGGGTACGACGGCGCCCGCGTCGACGAGATCGCGGCCCGCACCCGCACGACGAAGCGGATGATCTACTACTACTTCGGCGGCAAGGAACAGCTGTTCACGGCGGTCCTGGAGCGCGCGTACGGCGTGATCCGCGAGGCCGAACAGCGCCTGGACGTCGACCACCTGGACCCGGTCGCGGCGATCCGCCGGCTCGCGGAGGTGACGTTCGACCACCACGAGGCGCACCCCGACTTCATCCGCCTGGTGACGATCGAGAACATCCACGGCGCCGAGCACATCGCGGCGTCCGAGAAGCTCGGCCGGATGGGCTCGCCCGCGCTCGACGTGATCCGCCGCATCCTCGCCGCCGGGCAGAGGTCGGGCCTGTTCACGGCGGACGTCGACGCCGTCGACCTGCACGCGATGATCAGCTCGTTCTGCTTCTTCCGGGTCGCCAACCGGCACACGTTCGGCGCCCTGTTCGGCCGCGACCTCGTCGCCCCGGAGCGGCGCGAGCAGTACCGGGTGATGCTCGGCGACATGGTGATCGCGTACCTGACGGCGGAACGCGCAGCGGACTGACAGCCGTCGGCGACTGTCCGCGCGACCTCTTGACACGAGGGAAACCTCGGCGCAACATCCCTTCCCACCGAGACTAACTACCCAGTGGGTTAATTAAGCGCCTCATCCGGCCCGCGCCCTGCCCGCCCCTTCCTCACCGCTCGCCCCACGCCGTCGTGGAGCCCCCCGAAGGAGCCGCCGTGTCCGTCCCCGTCCCCTCCCCCGCCCCGCCGGGCCAGCCGAAGAAGGCCGCCGCCGCGGCCTGGATCGGCAGCGCCCTGGAGTACTACGACTTCTTCATCTACGGCAGCGCCGCCGCGCTGATCTTCCCGGACGTGTTCTTCGACGAGTCCGACCCGGCGACGGCGACGCTGCTCTCGCTGGCGACGTTCGGGGTCGCGTACGCCGCGCGGCCGGTCGGCGCGCTGTTCCTCGGCCACTTCGGGGACCGGGTCGGCCGCAAGAAGATCATGGTCTTCACGCTGATGCTGATGGGCCTGTCGACGTTCCTGATCGGCTGTCTGCCCACGCGTGAACAGGTCGGTACCCTCGCTCCGGTCCTGCTGGTGCTGTGCCGGGTCCTCCAGGGCATCTCGGCGGCGGGCGAACAGGCCAGCGCGGGGTCGATGACGCTGGAGCACGCGCCCTCGCACCGCCGGGGCTTCTTCACGAGCTTCACCCTCAGCGGCACGCAGGGCGGCCAGCTCATCGCCACCCTCGTGTTCATCCCGGTCGCCTCCCTGCCCGAGGACCAGTTGCTGTCGTGGGGCTGGCGCGTCCCGTTCTGGCTGAGCATCGCGGTCGCGGTGGCCGGGTACGTGATCCGCCGCAAGCTCGACGAGACCCCGGCGTTCGAGCGGCAGGCCGCGACCGAGGGCGTCGTGAAGATGCCGCTCCTCGTCCTGCTCCGCGAGCACTGGTCGGACGTCCTGCGGGTGATCGCGGGCGCGCTGGTCGCCTCCGTGAGCACGATCTTCACGGTCTGGGCCCTGTCGTACGCGACCAGCGACGCGGTCGGCATGAGCCGTACGTCGATGCTGTGGGTCGGCGCGCTCGCCAACCTCGTCGCCCTCGCGGCGATCCCCCTGTGGGCGACGCTCTCCGACCGCATCGGCCGCCGCCCGGTGTTCCTGGTCGGCGCGGCGGGCAGCGGAGCCATGATGTTCGCCTACCTGTGGTCGATCTCGACCGGCTCGTACCCGCTGATGATGCTGCTCGGCATCCTCACGTTCGGTGTCCTCTACAGCGCCGCGAACGGCGTCTGGCCGTCGTTCTACGGCGAGATGTTCACGACCCGGGTCCGTCTGTCGGGCATGGCGATCGGCACGCAGATCGGCTTCGCCATCGCCGGTTTCGCGGTCACGTTCGCGGCGGAGATCGCTGGTCCGGACGGCGACGACTGGTTCTCGGTGGCCCTGTTCACGTCGGCCCTGTGCGTCCCGCCGGTCATCGCCGTCCTCACGGCCCGCGAGACGGCGAAGATCCCGACCGAGTCCCTGGGCCTGCGCACCCCGGGAAACCACCCGGAACGCGAGTCCGTCTCGGCCTGACCCCCGCCGGGTCCCCGGACGCCTTCGGGCTCCGGGGCCTCGCCGTGTACGGAGGTTCAGCCGGCCTTCTTCGCCGGGATCCCGTACACCCGCTCCACCCTGAGACGGACCACGAGCCGCCGGTCACGGACCATCGCGGCACGGAAGTCGTCCCAGTCGGGGTGCTCGCCCTGGACGGCCCGATAAAGCCGGACCAACTCCTCGACCGTGTCGTCGGCGGGGTCCTCGGCGGGAGGCGTCAGGTCGGCGGTGCCCTCCACGACCGTGTAGGCCCAGCGGTCGTCACTGGTGACGTGGTAGCTCGTGCGGGGGTCGCGCTGGAGGTTACGGGTCTTGGCACGGTCGGCGGTGACGGAGATCCGCAGGGTGCGCCCGTCGGGGTCGTAGTGGTGGGTGACGTTCGAGAGCTGAGGCCGACCGTCACGCTTGAGGGTGACGAGCACTCCGCCCCGGGTACCGGAGAGCAGGGCGAGGAGGGCATCGTCCGTCGTGTCCTGAGTCATGTCGTTCCTCAACCATGGCCTGCGACCGCCGCATTCCCAGGCGGCGAACAGCGCGCCACCGGCGGTCACTGCCGGCTCACCGTCCGCGTGATGCCCGTGACCACCGTCGTCGCCAGGATCCAGCCCGTCACGATCAGGACGTACGACAGGGTCTGGTAGACGCCGGTCGGTGCGAACGCCGCCTCCTGGCCGAAGGAGATGACCGGGAGGAGCAGGTCGAGGGTGTAGAAGACGGGGTTGAAGCCGGGGGACTCGGCGGGCTTCAGGGGCGCCGGGTGGTGGAGGGCGAAGGTGACCGAGCCGAGGGCCAGCAGGGAGAGCAGCCAGATGCCCGCGCGCAGGGGGCGGAAGCCGTAGCCGACCGTCGTGTCCTGGAGGTGGCCCCAGAGGCGGCCGTACCAGGGGAGGGTGCGGCGGTGGCAACGCTGCTTGGCGAGCTGGACCAGGCGGGCGGAGGCGTCGTCGCCGGTTCTGCGGTAGGCGGCGGTGAGCTGCTCGTACGCGTGCGGGTTGAAGGAGTCGTCGCGGTCCAGCATCGGGAGGCGGGACTCGACCGGGGCGTGCGGGGTCAGGAACGTGTACGTCAGGTCCAACAGGCGGACCTGGTCCGGGAGTTTCTCCGGGGACAGGTTCAACTGGCCTATCTCCGTGGCCCGGAGGTTCAGCATGCCCTCGATCGGAGCGCCCCTGCGCAGCCACAGCTCCCCGATCACGCAACTGCTCGCGCGCAGCGCCGTCCCGCCGGGGTTCGACAGCGTGCAGTCGAGGAGGTCGATCCGGCCGGGGACCCGGGCGCCGCGCAGGTCGATCCGGCCCTGTGCGCGCAGGCGGCGGGCGACGATGTTCGCGCCCACCTCCATCGTCTCGGCCTGGAGGACGTTCGCGCCCGGGTGGGCGAGGTCCGCGTCCTCCAGGTCCACCGAGCCGGCGACACGGGCGCCGTCGAGGCGGATCAGGCCCCGTACGGTGAGGCCCCTCGCGCACAGCTCGTCGTCCACGGAGACCTGGTTGAGGCCCAGCGCCGGCAACCCGCTGTCGTCGCCGGTGACTTCCGCGTGGTCCAGGAAGAGCGCGCCCGCGATCTGGGTGCCGCCGAGGCGGACCGGGCCGGAGATACGGCACCGGGTCAGACGCAGGCTGCCGTCGATGCGGGCGCGGGCCGCGGCGAGGCCGGGGAGGGTGCTGTCGCGCAGGTTCAGGTACGGCAACTGGGCCCCCGCGAAACGCGGAGTCCGGTCGAAACGGCAGTAGTTGAGGCGGATCACCTGCTCCACGGTCGCGTACCGCAGGTCCAACTCGCCGGTGATCCGCGCCCCCAGGAGCTTCAGCGCGGGTACCTCGCCGGGTTCCGAGGGGCCGTTGAGCAGCAGCGCGCGCAACACCTCGGCACGGACGGACCGTTCGGGCCCCCACTCGACGCCGGGCCCGTCCCCGTCCCCGTCCCCGTCCCCGTCCTCGTCACGGAAGTCCACGGTCGCCCCCGTGACGAAGGCCCGCCAGACGCGTCGCTCGGCCGGTGTCAGATCGTTGATCTCCATCGGTCGCGACTCTGGCGGGCCTGGTGGCGGGGTGTCAACGGGGGTGGTGGCAGATCACACGGGGGTGCTGCGGGGCGGGAGGGCGAGACGCCGGGGCGATGCGCCATCGCCGCGCGCCGCACCCCGTCCGCCTCACCGACCCCGTCACGCCCTCGCGTTCCACTCCGCGATCGCCGGCCACCCGTGCTCCATCGACAACCGGCTCACCGTCCCCGTCGCCAGCTGGAACAACCGCCCCTCGGAAGCCGGCAACCCCAGCCGCCGGGCCGTCAGCACCCGCAGGAAGTGCGCGTGGGCGACCAGCACCACGTCACCCTCCTCCAGCGCGGGCACCACACGCGCGAGCACCCGGTCCGCGCGAGCGCCGATCTCCTGCGGCGACTCCCCGGGGTGCCCCTCGGGACCGGGCGGCACCCCGTCGGTCCACAGGTACCAGTCGGGACGCGTCCTGTGGATGTCGACGGTCGTGATCCCCTCGTACCCGCCGTAGTCCCACTCGTGCAGGTCGGGCTCGGCCGACGCCCCGGTGATCCCGGCGAGTTCGGCGGTACGGACGGCGCGGGCCAGCGGGCTGGTCAGCGCGAGTGAGAAGGTCCGGCCCGCGAGGAGCGGCGTGAGCGACTTGGCCTGCTGCTCACCCTGGTCGGTGAGGGGCAGGTCGGTCCAGCTGGTGTGCCGGCCCGACGCGCTCCACTCCGTCTCCCCATGGCGGACCAGGAACAAGTCCCCCATGGCCGGACCTACTTGCTCTCGACGGCGTGCCCGCCGAACTGGTTGCGCAGCGCCGAGATCATCTTCATCTGCGGCGAGTCGTCCTGCCGGGACGAGAACCGCGCGAACAGCGAGGCGGTGATCGCCGGGAGCGGCACCGCGTGGTCGATGGCGGCCTCGACCGTCCAACGCCCCTCGCCGGAGTCCTCGGCGTACCCGCGCAGCTTGTCCAGGTGCTCGTCCTCGTCCAGCGCGTTCACCGCGAGGTCGAGCAGCCACGACCGGATGACGGTGCCCTCCTGCCAGGACCGGAAGACCTCGCGCACGTCGGTGACGGAGTCGACCTTCTCCAGCAGCTCCCAGCCCTCGGCGTACGCCTGCATCATGGCGTACTCGATGCCGTTGTGGACCATCTTGGAGAAGTGCCCGGCGCCGACCTTGCCGGCGTGGACGTACCCGTACGGCCCTTCGGGCTTGAGGGCGTCGAAGACCGGCTGCACCTTCGCGATGTGCTCGGCGTCGCCGCCGACCATCAGGGCGTAGCCGTTCTGGAGACCCCACACGCCGCCGGAGACACCCGCGTCGACGAAGCCGATGCCCTTGGCGCCCAGCTCCTGCGCGTGCTTCTCGTCCTCGGTCCAGCGGGAGTTGCCGCCGTCGACGACCGTGTCACCGGCATCGAGGAGGCCGCCCAGCTCGTCCACGACGGACTGCGTGGGGCCGCCGGCCGGGACCATCACCCAGACCACGCGCGGCGCTTCGAGCTTCTCCACCAGCTCCGACAGGCTCGCCACGTCGGAGAGTTCGGGGTTGCGGTCGTACCCGACGACGGTGTGGCCGGCGCGGCGGATCCGCTCGCGCATGTTGCCGCCCATCTTGCCGAGACCGATCAGTCCGAGCTGCATGGCTACTTCACTTCCTTGAGGTCACGGTAGGCGGCGACGAGAGCGGCCGTGGAGGCGTCGAGTCCGGGCACGTCCGCACCCGAGGTGAGGGCGGGCTCCACGCGCTTGGCGAGGACCTTGCCCAGCTCCACGCCCCACTGGTCGAAGGAGTCGATGTTCCAGACGGCGCCCTGGACGAACACCTTGTGCTCGTAGAGGGCGATGAGCTGCCCGAGGACCGACGGTGACAGCTCGCCCGCGAGGATGGTCGTCGTGGGGTGGTTGCCCTGGAACGTGCGGTGCGCTACCTGCTCCTCCGGGACGCCCTCCGCACGGACCTCGTCGGCCGTCTTGCCGAACGCCAGCGCCTGGCCCTGCGCGAACAGGTTGGCCATCAACAGGTCGTGCTGCGCCTTGAGTTCGTCGCTCAGCTCGCCGACCGGACGCGCGAACCCGAGCAGGTCGGCCGGGATCAGCTTCGTGCCCTGGTGGATCAACTGGTAGTACGCGTGCTGCCCGTTGGTGCCCGGCGTGCCCCACACCACGGGACCGGTCTCCCAGGAGACCGGACGCCCCTCGCGGTCCACGGACTTGCCGTTGGACTCCATGTCCAGCTGCTGCAAGTAGGCGGTGAACTTGGAGAGATAGTGCGAGTACGGCAGCACCGCGTGCGACTGCGCGCCCAGCACGTTGCCGTACCAGACCCCCAACAGGCCCATGATCAAAGGCGCGTTGGCCTCGGCGGGCGCCGTACGGAAGTGCTCGTCGACCAGGTGGAACCCGTCGAGCATCTCCCGGAACCCGTCCGGACCGATCGCGATCATCAGCGAGAGCCCGATCGCGGAGTCGTACGAGTAGCGCCCGCCGACCCAGTCCCAGAACTCGAACATATTCGCCGTGTCGATGCCGAAGTCCGCGACCTTCTCGGAGTTCGTCGACAGCGCGACAAAGTGCTTGGCCACGGCCTTCTCGTCGCCGTCCAGGCCCCTGAGCAGCCAGGATCGCGCCGAGGTGGCGTTGGTGATCGTCTCGATCGTGGTGAACGTCTTCGAGGCGACGATGAACAGCGTCTCCTCGGGATCGAGGTCGCGCACGGCCTCGTGCAGGTCGGAGCCGTCCACGTTGGACACGAACCGGAAGGTCAGCGAACGGTCCGTGAACGCCCGCAGCGCCTCGTACGCCATCGCGGGACCGAGGTCCGAGCCACCGATACCGATGTTGACGACGTTGCGGATCCGCTTGCCGGTGTGCCCGACCCACTCGCCCGACCGCACCTGCCCGGCGAACGCGGCCATCTTGTCGAGCACCGCGTGCACGGCCGGTACGACGTTCTCGCCATCGACCTCGATCACCGCGCCGCGCGGCGCCCGCAGCGCGGTGTGCAGCACCGCCCGCTGCTCGGTGATGTTGATCTTCTCGCCCCGGAACATCGCGTCCCGCAGCCCGAACACGTCGGTGGCGGCGGCGAGTTCACGCAGCAGCGTCAGCGTCTCGTCGGTGACGAGGTGCTTCGAGTAGTCGATCCGCAGATCGCCGACCCGGACGACGTACCGCTCGGCGCGGGCGGGGTCGGTCGCGAACAGCTCGCGCAGCCCGGTCCGTCGGGCCGAGTGCGCCAACAGCGCTTCCCACTCGGGCCGTTCGGTGAGCAGAGGTGTCTCAGACATGTGCGGGGGTCTCCTTGGTGCCCTCGCCGCGCAGGGCGACGGCGTACATCTCGTCCGCGTCGAGGCGACGCAGTTCCTCGGCGATGAGTTCTGAGGTGGTGCGCACCTTCAGCGCGAGGGTGCGGGACGGCTGGCCCGGCAGCGACAGCGTCGCGAGGGGGCCGTCGGGACGGTCGATGACGACCTCGCCGTCCGCCGTGCCGAGCCGGACGGCCGTGACGACCGGACCGGCCGTGACCACGCGGTCGATCGTGACCTTGAGGCGCGCCTCCAGCCAGCGGGCGAGCAGCTCGGCGGCCGGGTTGTCGGCCTCGGCCTCGACGGCGCCGGAGACGATCGGCACCCGGGCCTGGTCGAGGGCCGCCGCGAGCATCGAGCGCCACGGTGTGAGGCGGGTCCAGGCGAGGTCGGTGTCGCCGGGGGCGTACGACCGTACCCGCGCGGACAGCGTCTGGAGGGGGTTCTCGACCGCGTACAGGTCGGTGATCCTGCGCTGCGCCAGCGCGCCCAGCGGGTCCTTCGAGGGGTTCTCGGGGGCGTCCACCGGCCACCAGACGACGACCGGCGCGTCCGGCAGCAGCAGCGGCAGGACCACCGAGTCGGCGTGGTCGGACACCTCGCCGTAGGTGCGCAGCACGACGGTCTCGCCGGCGCCCGCCTCGGAGCCGACCCGGACCTCGGCGTCGAGCCGGGACTGGGTGCGCTCGCGCGGGGTGCGGGCCTGGCGCTTGATGACGACCAGGGTGCGCGAGGGGTGCTCGTGCGATGCCTCCTCGGCCGCCTTGATCGCGTCGTACGCGTTCTCTTCGTCCGTGACGATGACCATCGTCAGGACCATTCCCACGGCGGGGGTGCCGATGGCGCGGCGACCCTGCACCAGCGCCTTGTTGATCTTGCTTGCCGTGGTGTCGGTGAGGTCGATCTTCATGGCCTGCGCCAGCTCCGTCCGTCTCGTGCGAGCATCTCGTCGGCTTCCTGGGGGCCCCAGCTGCCGGACGCGTACTGGGCGGGCTTCCCGTGCGTCGCCCAGTGGACCTCGATCGGATCGAGGATCTTCCAGGACTCTTCCACTTCCTGGTGGCGGGGGAAGAGGTTGGCGTCCCCGAGCAGTACGTCCAGGATGAGCCGTTCGTACGCCTCGGGGCTGGACTCCGTGAAGGATTCGCCGTACGCGAAGTCCATCGTCACGTCCCGGATCTCCATCGAGGTACCCGGGACCTTCGACCCGAACCGTACCGTCATGCCCTCGTCCGGCTGGACCCGGATGACGATCGCGTTGGAACCCAGCTCCTCCGTGGCGCTGGAGTCGAACGGCGAGTGCGGCGCCGTCTGGAAGACCACCGCGATCTCGGTGACCCGGCGGCCGAGCCGCTTTCCGGTGCGCAGGTAGAACGGGACCCCGGCCCAGCGGCGGTTGTCGACGTTCAGCTTGATCGCCGCGTACGTGTCCGTCGTGGAGGCCGGGTCGATGCCGTCCTCCTGGAGGTAGCCGCTGACCTTCTCGCCGCCCTGCCAGCCCTCGGCGTACTGGCCGCGCACGGTGTGCTCGCCGATGTTCTCCGGGAGCTTCACGGCCTTGAGGACCTTCAGCTTCTCGGTGAGCAGCGACGCCGCGTCGAACGCGGCCGGCTCCTCCATCGCGGTGAGCGCCATCAGCTGGAGCAGGTGGTTCTGGATGACGTCACGGGCCGAGCCGATGCCGTCGTAGTACCCGGCGCGCCCGCCGATGCCGATGTCCTCGGCCATCGTGATCTGCACGTGGTCGACGTACGACCGGTTCCAGATCGGCTCGAACATCTGGTTCGCGAAGCGCAGCGCCAGGATGTTCTGGACGGTCTCCTTGCCGAGGTAGTGGTCGATCCGGAAGACCTGGTCCGGGTCGAACACGTCGTGCACGATCCGGTTCAGCTCCTCGGCCGACGCCAGGTCGTGCCCGAACGGCTTCTCGATGACCGCGCGCCGCCAGGAGCCCTCCGGCGGGGTCGCCAGCCCGTGCTTCTTCAGCTGCTGGACGACCTCGGGGAAGAACTTCGGCGGTACGGAGAGGTAGAAGGCGTAGTTGCCGCTCGTACCGCGCGCCGCGTCCAGCTCGTCGACGGTCTGCCGCAGCTGCTTGAACGCGGTGTCGTCGTCGAAGGCCCCGGGGATGAACCGCATGCCCTCCGCGAGCTGCTGCCACACCTCCTCGCGGAACGGCGTCCGGGCGTGCTCGCGCACCGAGTCGTGCACGACCTGCGCGAAGTCCTGGTCCTCCCAGTCCCGGCGGGCGAACCCGACGAGCGAGAAGCCCGGCGGGAGCATCCCGCGGTTGGCGAGGTCGTAGACGGCCGGCATCAGCTTCTTGCGCGACAGGTCACCCGTCACCCCGAAGATCACCAGCCCGGACGGCCCCGCGATCCGCGGCAGCCGCCGGTCCCGGGGATCCCGCAGCGGGTTCTCCCAGTCGGCCGGGTCCACGGCCGTACCGCTGACAGTGTCTACGGCGTTCATTCCGCGCCCACTCCCTTGTTTCCCTTGCTCTCCAGCGACTTCCTGACCGCGCTCAGCAGGTCCTCCCACGCGACCGCGAACTTCTCGACACCCTCCTGCTCCAGTCGGGTGACCACCTCGTCGTACGACACACCCAGCGCCGCCACCGCGTCGAGGTCCGCGCGGGCCTGCTCGTACCCGCCCGTGACCGTGTCACCGGTGACGACCCCGTGGTCGGCGACCGCGTCCAGTGTGGCCTGCGGCATGGTGTTGACCGTGCCGGGCGCGACCAGCTCGTCCACGTACAGGGTGTCCTTGTAAGCAGGATCCTTCACTCCGGTCGAAGCCCACAGCGGACGCTGGCGGTGCGCGCCCGCGCTCTCCAGGGCGGCGAAGCGCTCGGAGGCGAAGACCTTCTCGTACGCCTCGTAGGCCAGCCGCGCGTTCGCGAGCGCCGCCCTGCCCTTGAGGGCGAGGGCCTCGTCGGTGCCCAGCGCGGTGAGCCGCTTGTCGATGTCGGAGTCGACGCGGGAGACGAAGAAGGAGGCCACGGAGTGGATCGTGGACAGGTCGAGACCGGCCGCGCGCGCCTTCTCCAGGCCCGCGAGGTAGGCGTCCATGACCTCGGCGTACCGCTCCAGGGAGAAGATCAGCGTCACGTTCACGCTGATCCCGAGGCCCGCGACCTCGGTGATCGCCGGGAGGCCGGCCTTCGTCGCCGGGATCTTGATCATCACGTTCGGCCGGTCCACCAGCCAGAACAGCTGCTTCGCCTCGGCGACGGTCGCCGCCGTCTCGTGCGCGAGACGCGGGTCCACCTCGATCGAGACCCGGCCGTCCCGGCCGCCGCTCGCGTCGTACACCGGCCGCAGCACGTCCGCCGCGTCCCGTACGTCGGCCGTCGTCATCATCCGTACGGCCTCGTCGACCGTGACGCCGCGTACGGCCAGGTCGGCGAGCTGCTCCTCGTAGCCCTCGCCGGAGCCGATCGCGGCCTGGAAGATCGAGGGGTTGGTGGTGACGCCGACGACGTGCTGGGTGGCGATCAGCTCGGCGAGGTTGCCGGAGACGAGCCGCTGGCGCGAGAGGTCGTCCAGCCAGATGGAGACGCCTTCAGCACTCAGGCGTTCCAGGGGTGTTGCGGTCACTTCGATCATCTTCTTTCTGGCGTTTCGATCAACCACGCGCGGCGGCAAGGGATTCCCGGGCTGCGGCGGCGACGTTCTCTGCGGTGAAGCCGTACTCGGCGAACAGGGTCTTCGCGTCGGCGGAGGCGCCGAAGTGCTCCAGGGACACGATGCGTCCGGCGTCACCGACGTAGCGGTACCAGGTCAGGCCGATGCCGGCTTCCACGGCGACGCGGGCCTTGACGGCGGCGGGGAGGACTTGCGCGCGGTACTCGGCGGTCTGCTCCTCGAACCACTCCACCGACGGCATCGAGACCACGCGGGTGGGGGTGCCCTCGGCCTCCAGCAACTCCCGTGCGGCGACGGCGAGCTGGACCTCGGAGCCGGTCGCGATCAGGACGACCTCGGGGGCCTCGCTCGCCTCGGCCAGGACGTAACCGCCCTTCGCCGCGTCCGGGTTGGGCGCGTACGTCGGAACTCCCTGGCGGGTCAGGGCCAGTCCGTGCGGGGCCGGGTGCGTGGAGTGGCGCTTGAGGATCTCCGCCCAGGCGATCGCCGTCTCGTTCGCGTCGGCGGGGCGTACGACGTTCAGGCCCGGGATCGCGCGCAGCGACGCCAGGTGCTCGACCGGCTGGTGGGTCGGGCCGTCCTCGCCGAGGCCCACCGAGTCGTGCGTCCAGACGTAGGTGACCGGGAGCTGCATCAGCGCGGACATGCGGACCGCGTTGCGCATGTAGTCGGAGAAGACGAGGAACGTCCCGCCGTAGATACGGGTGTTGCCGTGCAGCGCGATGCCGTTCATCTCGGCGGCCATCGAGAACTCGCGGATGCCGAAGTGGACGGTCCGGCCGTACGGGTCGGCCTCCGGAAGGGGGTTGCCCTTCGGGAGGAACGAACTCCCCTTGTCGATGGTCGTGTTGTTCGAGCCCGCCAAGTCGGCGGAGCCGCCCCAGAGTTCGGGGACGACCGGGCCCAGCGCCTGGAGGACCTTGCCGGAGGCCGCGCGCGTCGCGACGGACGTGCCCTCCTCGAACACCGGCAGCGCGTCCTGCCAGCCCTCGGGGAGCTGACCGGCCACGACACGGTCGAACAGGGCGGCGTGCTCGGGGAATCGGTTCCGCCACTCGGCGATCCGCTTGTCCCACGCGGCGTGCGCCTCGGCGCCCCGGTCGAGGGCCTGGCGGCTGTGGGCGAGGACCTCGGGGGCGACCTCGAAGGACCGCTCCGGGTCGAAGCCGAGCAGGCGCTTGGTGGCGGCGACCTCGTCGGCGCCGAGCGCGGAGCCGTGCGAGGCCTCCGTGTTGCGGGCGTTGGGGGCGGGCCAGGCGATGATCGTGCGCAGGGCGATGATCGACGGGCGGTCGGTCTCGGCCTGCGCCGCCTTCAACGCCGCGTACAGGGCGGGGACATCGACGTCGCCCTCGTCGGTGGGTGCCACGCGCTGAGTGTGCCAGCCGTACGCCTCGTACCGCCCCAGGACGTCCTCCGAGAACGCCGTCGCCGTGTCGCCCTCGATCGAGATGTGGTTGTCGTCGTAGACGAAGACCAGGTTGCCGAGCTTCTGGTGGCCTGCCAGCGAGGACGCCTCGGCGGAGACGCCCTCCTCCAGGTCGCCGTCCGAGACGATCGCCCAGATCGTGTGGTCGAAGGGGGAGGTGCCCTCGGGGGCCTCCGGGTCGAAGAGGCCGCGTTCGTAGCGGGCCGCCATCGCCATGCCGACCGCGTTCGCCAGGCCCTGGCCGAGGGGGCCCGTCGTGGTCTCGACGCCCGCCGTGTGGCCGTACTCGGGGTGGCCCGGGGTCTTCGAGCCCTGCGTGCGGAACGCCTTCAGGTCGTCGAGTTCAAGTTCGTATCCGGCCAGGAAGAGCTGGGTGTAGAGGGTCAGCGAGGTGTGGCCGGGGGACAGTACGAAGCGGTCGCGGCCCGTCCACTCCGGGTCCGCCGGGTCGTGCCGCATCACCTTCTGAAAGATCGTGTACGCGACCGGGGCCAGGCTCATCGCCGTGCCCGGGTGGCCGTTGCCGACCTTCTGCACCGCGTCCGCCGCGAGCACGCGGGCGGTGTCCACGGCTCGGCGGTCGAGGTCGGTCCACTCCAGGGCCTTGGGTGTCTGCGCGCTCATCGTCAGAGATCCCTCTTCAAGAAGTCACTTGTGCGACCGGTAACACGGCCGTTACGTCTCCAAAACTAAAAGTCGGACTTTTTCTGTGGAAGGGCTGCATGTGTCAGCCTGTGGTGAAAGTGGGACACGGAGATCACGAGCGAGGCGGCGCGAGCGGGACATGGCGGACAGAACCATCCAAGGCGGCGAGGGTGACGGGCCGGTGGCCGGAATCCGAACGTTCCCCTTCCCCGCCGACCTCAGCGTCGCGGGGGTGGGCATGCAGGTCGGGCCCATGAACACCGGGCGCGCCTGGCACCCCGCCGAGGCACGCATCGACCGCGTCCACCGCATCGACTTCCACGTGGTCCTGCTGTTCGAGGACGGGCCCGTGCGGCACATGGTCGACTTCACGGAGTACGAGGCCCGTGCGGGCGACGTCCTGTGGATCAGGCCGGGGCAGGTCCACCGCTTCTCCCGCGTCCCCGACTACCGGGGGACCGTCCTCGCGATGCAGCCCGGGTTCCTGCCGCGCGCGACCGTCGAGGCGACGGGGCTGTACCGCTACGACCTCCCGCCGCTTCTGCGCCCCGACGCGGAGCGGCTCGCCGCGCTGCGGGGTTCCCTGTCGCACCTCCGGCGCGAGTACGAGGACGCGAAGACGCTGCCGCTCAGCCTCCATACGGCGGTGCTGCGGCACTCCCTGACCGCGTTCCTGCTGCGCCTCGCCCACCTCGCGGCGACCAGCTCCGCCGAGGCGGAACGGCGGATGGACACGACGTTCACGCTGTTCCGCGACGCGGTCGAACGGGACTTCGCGACGAACCACAGCGTCAGCGCGTACGCGGACGCCCTCGGCTACTCCCGGCGCACCCTGGTCCGCGCGGTGCGCGCCGCGACCGGCGAGACGCCCAAGGGCTTCATCGACAAGCGGGTCGTCCTGGAGGCGAAGCGGTTGCTGGCGCACACGGACCTGCCCATCGGCCGCGTGGGCGCCGCCGTGGGCTTCCCCGACCCGGGCAACTTCTCGAAGTTCTTCCACCAGCACACGGAGACGACGCCGGCGGCGTTCCGGGCGGAGCTGCGCTAGCGGAGGTCCCTGAAGGCGAGGGGGGCATCGGGGGCGCAGGTCTCGTCGTGCAAGGCGAGGCCGCCGAGGTCTGCGGGGAGCGGTGTGGTGAAGTGCGCGGGGTCGAGACGGAAGCGGACACGGGTGCCTTCTGCCGGGGGCGGGGTGAACCGGGCCGGCTCCGCGAGGGGTTGGAGACACCGGAGGGTCTGCCGGAAACCTGTGCCGTCCCGCCACACCTCGACGAGGGTCTCCGTACTCAGCACTGCCGCCGCGGCGGCGAAGCAGCGGTTCGGGCCGAGCAGCGAGTCGTTGTACCCCGGGACGGGGCGCCCTTCCGCGTCCAGCGCGTCGGCACGGTCGTCGCCGATCGAGAACTCCAGGTCGGCGTGGATCTCGACCTCGACACGCAGGGAGTGCGGCTCGGCCACCTTGGCCGCCGGGTGCAGAGAGTGGCCCACAACGGCGCTCAGCACCTCACCGGTCAGCCGGGGGTCACGCAGCCCGACACGGAAGTGCATACCGGGCCTTCGCAGGACGGACTCCTCCATGGAGAGCACGATGATCTGGCTTGCGTCGTACTCGTCGGCGGTCATGCGCGCACGCTACCCGGGAGCCGAGGCCGAGGGTGTCCGGCCGGGACTTGCGCCGGCCGGACACCTCGTACCGCCCTACCAGGTCACGAACATCACCGACCTGAAGTGGTCGGGGGCGTTCGTGCCCGGGTCCATGAAGGTCGCGGTCTCCTCGGGGTGGCAGTCCGTGCCCCGGTACAGGATGGCGCGGCGGTCGGTGTGGTTGGTCGCTTGGGTCGCTTCGGCCAGCGTGTTGTAGCAGCGATTGTCCTCGGGGTTGGGCAGATCGGCTCCCGGCGGCCACCCCCCGTTCAGGTAGTAGTAGGCGAAGGATCCTCGGGCCGCCTGGGCGGGCGTCGTGAACGCGGTGCACAGGGCTGTGGCGGCCACGACCACGGCCAGCGTCTTGCGGAGGTGCTTCATGAACTCGCTCTCTCGGGGGGCGTGTTGCGGACGGCCAGTGTGTTCGCCCGGACACGCCCGTGAGGCGGGCGTCACCCGAACGGCCGTGGAGGAAACGATCCCGCTTCACCCGCCCGGGTTACCCGGCCGAGGCCCGACGGCCGTACCGACATAGCGTGACGGCGCCGGTCACGCGGACGCGCTTGCGCCATTTTCCCGGGGCGGCGCGAACCGGAAGCGCGTCACCAGGGCACCTCTCCCTCGTCGTCGAAGAAGCGGCCCGTCGGACCGTCGGCCGAAACGGTAGCCAGCCGGATCGCGGCAGCCGCGCCCTGCTGGGGGGTGCGCACTCCCCGGAAGCCGTTGAGGTCGGTCGCCGTGAAGCCGGGGCAGACGGCGTTGATCAGGATGTGCGTGTCGGCCAGTTCCTTGGCGTACTGCACGGTGACGGCGTTGAGGAACGTCTTCGACGGGGCGTACGCGATGGCGATGGGGCCGGTCTCGGCGCCAGGCGTGGTCTGGAGCGTGAGGGAGCCGACGCTGCTGGAGACGTTCACGATCCGCGGTGACGGCGAGCGGCGCAGCAGCGGCAGCAGGGCGTTGGTGACGCGGATGACGCCGATCACGTTGGTCTCCACGGCCGCCCGTACCCGGTTCACGTCGACCGTGGTGGGCTCCTGCGGCCCGCCCCCGGTGATCCCCGCGTTGTTGACGAGTGCGTCGAGCCGCCCGGCCCGCTCCTCCATCAGCCGAGCCGC
The DNA here is from genome assembly GCF_055409605.1 of Streptomyces saintjeani. NCBI lineage: Bacteria > Bacillati > Actinomycetota > Actinomycetes > Kitasatosporales > Streptomycetaceae > Streptomyces > Streptomyces saintjeani. The sequence continues at coordinate 7,842,780 of NZ_CP189624.1, forward strand.
CGCTGTCACGCTCGCGTCGTCGGTCACATCCAGCGGCACGCCGAACGCATCGGCTCCGGCCGCGCGCAGCTTGTCGACAGCGGCCTTGCGCCGTTCCTCGCTGCGCGCGCCGATTCCGACGGACCAGCCGAGGGCGCCGAGCCCGGCGGCGATCTCGTACCCGATGCCCTTGTTGGCCCCGGTCACCAGCGCGACCTTGTGGTGGTTCACAGTGTTCGTCTCACTCATGACATCGATGCTTCTCCCCCGCCGGGCAGGGCGTCCAAGACCGACTGGGTGGACGGCGATACCGCCCGGATATCGCTCCTGGTCGGCCCGGTTAGGCTGGTGGGGTGGAGACACGTGAGCTGCGGTACTTCGTCGCGGTCGCCGAGGAGCTGCACTTCGGCCGGGCCGCGCAGCGGCTCGGGATCGCCCAACCGCCGCTGTCGCGGGCGATCGGCGGGCTCGAACGGCGCCTGGGCACCCTCCTGCTGGAGCGTGGCAGCCGGGGTGTCTCCCTGACCGTGGCAGGGGCGGTGCTGCTGCGGGAGGCGCGGGCTGCGCTGGACGCCGTCGAGGCCGCCGAACGGCGCACCCGCCGGGCCGCCCTCGCCGCGACCGGCCGCCCCGCCGTGGCCCTGGCCGCGAAGGCGGGCGCCTCCGGTGAACTGCTGGCGAAACTCCTCGACGCCTACGCCGCCGAGCCCGGCGCCGTCGCCGTGGACGTCGTGCTGTGCGGACCGGGCGAACAGGCACGGTTGCTGCACGACGGCCGGGCCGACGTAGCCCTGCTGCATCGGCCGTTCGACGACACGGCCGGCTTCGACACCGAGGACCTGCACCACGAGGGTCAGGTCGCGGTCCTCCCGGCGGGCCACCCTCTCAGCGCCCGCCCCCACGTGCGGCTCGCCGAGGTCACCGGCCTTCCTGACCTGCCTCTGCCGCGCTGGCCCCGCCCTGACGGCACCTTCCCGGACGGCCCCGGACCGCAGGTGCGCGACCACACGCAACTCACCCAGCTCATCGCCCTCGGCCGAGCCTGCGCCGTCGTCCCGGAGTCGGGCCTCACCGGCCTGCGCGAGGACCTCACCGCCGTACCGGTTCCCGACGCCCCCCACGTCACCACGGTCATCGCCTGGCCCCCACACAGCCGCTCAACGGCGGTCGCGGGGCTGGTCCGCGCCGCCACCGCCCTGTGACCGACGGCGGTGAACGCCGGGAGATCGTGCCGGATTTCGGGGACGGTGTCCGGTTTCCCATCAGCTCCCGGCACATCGCGCGGTACGAGGTGACTGGCCTGCACTGGCGCCGCCAGATAGAGATCCTTGACCCCTGGGGGGACCGGGACGGCCGGTAGCGGCTGCGGCAAGCGTTGGACCGCGTCCTGGGGGACGGACCGCAGGGTCCCCCCGCCGTATTCGACGACATGCGCCCGAGCCAGGGTGGGCTTGGGCGGCTCCTGTGACTCTTCTGGGCGACCACCGGGCTGTCCAGCGGTGCGTTGAGCTGGGCATGAACCGACTGAGCGTTACCGCTGCCCTTCTGGGCGCGCTGTCCCTGACCGGCCTTCCCGCCACGCCCGCCGCTGCTGTGGACCCGACGCCGCCCCTCGGCTGCGCTTCCACCACGGGCTACGACGCGGGCAACCGGAACAGCGCGAGGCTGACCATCTGTTTCACGCAGCAGATCAAGTACTTCGCCGACGAGGGTGTCAATCGGATGGCTCCGGGCGTGACGGTGGACGCGCACTGCTGGCACAGGACGGCCGTGTTCTGGACCGAGCAGAACACCTGCGAGTGGAAGGGCACGCTGTCGATGAAGAAGGACGGCGTCGAGCAGTGGAGGGAGCCGAACTGGGGCAAGGTGACCTACTCCCTCCACCAGCACAACACCGAGCAGTTCGCCTTCTACCAGTGCCGGGGCAACGGCACCTACGCCCTGACCCTGGACAACATCACGATGTTGGTCCATCACTCCGACACGACGCGGCACGTGGTCCCTGTTGAGCCCGTCACCCGCACCAGCACGGGCTGCTGACCCACGCGCACATACTGCGGGCCCGCCCGGATGTCCGGGCGGGCCCGCAGGCCGTTTCTCCGGTCCAGCATCCGCATCCACGACTTATGGGGTCAGTGCCCGAAGTCGAACCAGTTGACGTTCACGAAGTCGTTCGGCTGGCCGCTCGTGAAGGTGAGGTAGACGTCGTGGGTGCCGGTGACGGAGCTGATGTTGGCGGGGACCGTGCGCCAGGTCTGCCAACTGCCCGTGCTCGCCAGGGAGAAGCTGCCGATCGGGGTGGAGGTCCGGCTGTCCAGGCGTACTTCGACCAGACCGCTGACGCCGGATGCCGCGCCGCTCGCGACACGGGCGTAGAACTGCTTCGCCGGAGTGGAGCCGAAGTCGACGCCCTTGTACTGGGCCCAGTCGCCGTTCGCCAGGGAGCCGATGTTCTGGCCGCCGCCGGTGTCGGAGGTGGTCTCCGTGGTGGTGCCGGACTGCGCGTCGTAGGACTCGGCCTGGATGGGGGCGTAGGCGTCACGGGACCCTGTGGGAGGGGGAGTTGTGCCGCCGCCGGTGGACTGGAGGACCTGGACGTAGTCGACGAGCATCGGGTGGCCCGGCACGGTGCCGCTGTCCAGGCCGCCGCCGTACGCGTCCGGGAAGGCGCCGCCCATCGCGACGTTCAGGATGACGAAGAAGCCGTGGTTGGTGGCGTTGGCCCAGGTGGTGGCGTCGACCTGGTTCGCGGTCACCGTGTGGTAGTTGACGCCGTCGACGGAGAAGCGGATCGCCTCGGGGGTGACCGAACGGTCCCATTCCATCGTGTAGTTGTGGAAGCCGGACTGGCAGGTCGTCGAAGGGCAGGCGACGTTGTTGCCGATGCCGGTCGTCTCGTTGCAGGGCCCGCCGGGGTTGGTGCCGCAATGGACGGTCGCCCAGACCCGGTTGAGACCCTGGACGTTCTCCATGATGTCCAGCTCGCCGACGCCGGGCCAGTTCTGGTAGTTGCCCCGGTAGGGCGCGCCCAGCATCCAGAAGGCCGGCCAGTACCCCTCGGCGGCCGTGCCGGTGACGTTCGGCATCTGGATGCGCGCCTCGACACGGAGCTTGCCGCCCGCCGGGGGCTGGAAGTCCGTACGGTTCGTCTCGATCCGGCCCGACGTCCAGTTCCCGGCGGAGTCCCGCAGCGGCGTGATCCGGAGGTTGCCGCCGCCGTCGAGAGAGACGTTCGCCGTGCTGTTCGTCATCGTCTCGACCTCGCCGGTACCCCAGTTCGCGGGGCCGCCGGGGTACGAAGTGCCGGTGCTGTACTGCCAGTTCGAGGTGTTGACGCCGGTTCCGGCGGCGCCGTTGAAGTCGTCCAGGAAGACCTGGGACCAACCCGACGGCGGGGTCGGCGCGGAGGCGCCCGCGGGGAGGGTGGCCGCCGTCGCGAGGGCGGCGGCGAGGCCGAGCGTGGACAGGACGGCGAGCAGGGCGCGGCGCCGTCTGGGGACACCGGAGGCTGCGGTCATGGGGGACCTCTCGGGTACGGGTTGTGGGGAGTGCGGGTGCCGAGAGAGCTTTTGAGAGCGCTCTCAAGGTGCCGACAATGTCCACCCTGCCCGGAAGGCCGTCAAGAGTTGAAGCGAGGAATTGCCGTACAGGGAAGGCGAGTTCACCCGATGAAGACGGGTATGTGACGCGCTCGCGTCAACAAGGCGCGGGGGGTGCGGCCTACGCCGGCCTCCACCCCAGCGCCCGCGATATCCCCCGCGCCGCCACCCGCACCGCAGGCGCCAGCACCCCCACCTGCGCCCCCTGTTGGGGTACGACCACCGACACGGCGGCCACCACCTCGCCGCCGGGCCCCCGCACCGGAGCCGCCACCGACAGCGCGTCGTCCGTCACCTGACGGTCGCTCACCGCCACGCCCGTACGCCGGACTTCGGCGAGGACGCGGCGCAGAGCGGCGGGATCGGTGATCGTGCGGTCGGTGAACGACTTCAACGTGCCGGTGCAGTACGCCTCTTGGAGGCCCGCATCGCCGTGCGCCAGCAACACCAGCCCCACGCCGGTGACATGGAGTGGCCAGCGCGCCCCCACCCGGATGTGGACGCCCACCGAGGACCGCCCGCTGAGCCACTCCGTGTAGACGACGTCGTGGCCGTCACGGACCGCCAACTGGACGTTCTCGTGGGTGGCTTCGTAGAGGTCCTCCAGGTACGGGAGGGCGATCTGGCGCAGTGCGAGGCCGCGCGGCGAGAGCGCGGCGACCTCCCAGAGCCGCAGGCCGACGTGGTAGGCGCCGGACCCGTCCCGCTCCAGGGCGCCCCACGTGGTGAGGGCGCCGACGAGGCGGTGGGCGGTGGTGAGGGTCAGGCCGGCTCGCCGGCTGATGTCCGTGAGCGTCAGCGCCGTGTGGTCGTGGTCGAACGCGGCGAGGACGGACAGCAGCCGGTCGGGCGCGGATCGTCGGTTCATGCGTCACCCCGATGTGGTCTCCCGCGCCGGGGACGGTGCGGCGGCGGGCTCAAGAGTGTCGTACGACGTCTCGCGCATGCGCCAGACGGTGAGCGCGGTGATCGCGGCACCGGCGCACAGGAGCGGGGAAACCGGCGTGCTGGAACCGCCGCCTGAGGCCAGGAGGCTGCTCGCGATCAGCGGGCTCTCGGTGACGCGCAGCGCGACCAGCGGGACGGGTGCCCACACGCCGATCGCGTCGTACGTCGGCAGCAGGCCGACGAGGAAGCTGCCCGTGCCCATCAGGGCCATCGTCGGCAGCGTCATCGACTTGCGGCCGACCCGGTCGCCGGTCAGGCGAGGCCCTCGCCGGCCAGCCGCAGCAGCAGTCCGTGCAGCACCTCGCGCTCGGCCGAAGTCAGCGGCCCCGTCAGCTCGTTGGTGACCCGGAGGCCCGCTTCGTCCGTGTCCCGCAGGAACGCGCGGCCCGCCTCGGTGAGCACGACGGTGCGGCTGCGCCGGTCGTCGGGGGAGGGGCGGCGCTCGGCGAACGTGAGCCGCTCCAGGTCGTCGACCAGGCCGACGATCGCGCTCGGGTCGTAGCCGAGGCGCGCGCTCAACTCCCGTTGCAGAGCGCCCTCGCAGCCCGCGAGGTAGCGCAGCACCGCGTAGTGGCGCAGGCGCACGCCGGACTCCTGGAGGAACGTGTTGAACAACTGGCCCGAGCGCAGGCCGAGCCGGTACAGCAGATAGCCCGTGTCGGCGTGCAGGCCGCGCATCCATGGCTCGTCCGCGTCGATCTGGGCGGGGCTCGCGGTGTCGTGCGGGCTGGTGATGGCGGGCTCCTCGGGGTCGGCGCCGGGGTCGGGCGGTCTGTCGTACGGATTCCAGCATGAACCATCTGTAGGTCGGCGACAACTATTGACGACAACAATCATTGCTCTTAGCTTCTATCTCCACGCCCCTCCTCACCCGCTCCTCACCGAAGGGACTTTCCGTGCCCCGTATCGATCTCACCGGCAAGGCCGCCGTCGTCACCGGCGCCGGCCGTGGCCTCGGACTCGCCTACGCCCGCGCGCTGGCCGCCCACGGCGCCTCCGTGGTGGTCAACGACGTCGACGAGGAGGCCGCGGAAAGCGCGGTGAAAGCGATTGCCGAAACGGGCGGGACCGCCGTCGCCGAGGTGGTCCCCGTCGGGACGACCGAGGCCGCCGACCGGATCGTCGGGCGGGCCGTCGAGACGTTCGGGCGGCTCGACGTGCTGGTCACCAACGCCGGGATCCTGCGCGACAAGGTGCTGTGGAAGATGACGGACGACGACTTCGACGCCGTGATCACCACGCATCTGCGGGGCACCTTCACCTGCGCGCGCGCCGCCGCCGTCCACATGCGGGAGCGCGGCGAGGGCGGGACGCTGATCCTCGTCGGCTCGCCCGCCGGGCAGCGCGGGAACTTCGGGCAGACCAACTACGCGGCGGCCAAGGCCGGGATCGCCGCGTTCGCCCGGACCTGGTCGATGGAGCTGGCCCGCGCGCGGATCACCGTCAACGCGATCGTGCCCGTCGCCGCGACCGCGATGACCGAGACGATCCCCGCGTTCGCGCCGTACGTCGAGGCGATGAAGCGAGGGGAGCCGCTGCCCGGGTTCCTCCGCAAGGGCGAGGGGTTCGGGACGCCCGAGGACTGCGCGGCGCTCGTACCGTTCCTCGCGTCCGACGCGGCGCGCGGGATCACCGGGCAGGCGATCGGCATCGGCGGGGACAAGGTGACGCTGTGGTCGCATCCGCAGGAGGTGCGGGCGGCGTACGCGGACGGCGGCTGGTCGCCTCAGGCGCTCGCCGAGGCGTGGGGGACGTCGGTCGGGGCCCAGCCGGAGACGGTGGGAATCCCGGCGCCGAAGGTGGGGGAGGCGTGAGCGCGCGCCCGGTGATGGACGTCGAGGCCCTCACCGCGATCGACGTCCACACCCACGCCGAGGTCTCCTCCAAGGGCAACGTCTCCCTCGCCGACGACCTCCACGACGCCTCCGCCGCCTACTTCAAGGTCGAGGGCAAGCGCAAACCCACCCTGGAGGAGACGGCCGCCTACTACCGCGAACGCAACATGGCCGCCGTCGTCTTCACCGTCGACTCCGAGTCCGCGACCGGCACCGCCCCCGTCCCCAACGAGGAAGTGGCCGAGGCCGCCGCCGCGAACGCCGACGTCCTGATCCCCTTCGCGTCCATCGACCCGTTCCGGGGCAAGGCGGGCGTCAAGCAGGCCCGGCGGCTCATCGAGGAGTACGGGGTCAAGGGGTTCAAGTTCCACCCCAGCATCCAGGGCTTCTTCCCCAACGACCGCGCCATCGCGTACGACCTGTACGAAGTGATCGAGGGGTACGGCTGCATCGCGCTCTTCCACACCGGCCAGACCGGCATCGGCGCCGGCGTCCCGGGCGGCGGCGGCATCCGCCTCAAGTACTCCAACCCCCTGCACGTGGACGACGTCTCGGCCGACTTCCCCGACCTGAAGATCATCCTCGCGCACCCCTCCTTCCCCTGGCAGGACGAGGCGCTCGCGGTCGCCACCCACAAACCCGGCGTCCACATCGACCTCTCGGGCTGGTCGCCGAAGTACTTCCCGCCCCAACTGGTCCAGTACGCCAACACGTTGCTGAAGGACAAGGTCCTCTTCGGCTCCGACTTCCCCGTCCTCACCCCCGACCGCTGGCTCGCCGACTTCGCGAAGCTGCCGATCAAGGACGAGGTCAGGCCGAAGATCCTGAAAGAGAACGCCGCCCGCCTGCTGACGATCTAGAGGGGCCGCAGATGCGCAACGAGGGACTGGGCTCCTGGCCCGCCCGCCGGGCCCGGAAGACCCCGCACCGCACCGCCCTGGTCCACGGCGACACGCAGTACTCGTACGCCGGCCTGCACGACCGCACCACCCGCCTCGCCCACGCCCTGCGCGCGCGGGGCCTCAGACGCGGCGACCGCCTCGCCTACCTCGGCCCGAACCACCCCTCCTACCTGGAGGCCCTGTTCGCGGCCGGCACGCTCGGCGCGGTCTTCGTCCCGCTCAACACCCGCCTCGCGGGCCCGGAGATCGCGTACCAGCTCGCCGACTCCGGCGCCAAGACGCTGATCTACGCCCCCACCCACGCCGGTCTCGTCGCCGGACTCCCCGGCGGCACCGACGTACGGACCTACCTCGAAATCGGCGCGGAGTACGAACAGGCCCTGGACCAGGCGCGGTTCGAGCCGGTCGACGAACCCGTCACGGCCGACGACACCTGCGTCATCATGTACACCTCGGGCACCACCGGACGCCCCAAGGGCGCCATGCTCACCCACGGCAACCTCACCTGGAACGCCGTGAACGTCCTCGTCGACACCGACCTGATCGCCGACGAACGGGCCCTGGTCTCCGCCCCGTTGTTCCACACGGCGGGGTTGAACATGCTGACCCTGCCGGTCCTCCTCAAGGGCGGCACCTGCGTCCTGGTCGAGGCGTTCGACCCCGACGCGACCTTCGCTCTGGTCGCCCGGCACCGGATCACGTTCATGTTCGGCGTGCCGACGATGTTCGACCTGATGGCCCGTCACCCGGGCTGGGCCGACGCCGACTTGACCTCGCTGCGGCTGCTCACCTGCGGCGGCTCACCCGTACCGACCCCCCTCATCGCGGCGTACCAGGAACGGGGGCTGACCTTCCTCCAGGGGTACGGGATGACCGAGGCGTCGCCCGGGACGCTCTTCCTCGACGCCGAACACGCCATCAGCAAGGCCGGTTCGGCGGGGGTGCCGCACTTCTTCAGCGATGTCCGCGTGGTACGGCCGGACCTGGTGCCTGTCGAGGCGGGGGAGACCGGGGAGGTCGTGGTGCGCGGTCCCCATGTCATGCCCGGCTACTGGGGGTTGCCCGAGGAGAGCGCGGCCTCCTTCACCGACGGGTGGTTCCGCAGCGGGGACGCGGCGACGGTCGACGAGGACGGGTACGTCCATATCGTCGACCGGATCAAGGACATGATCATCTCCGGCGGGGAGAACATCTACCCCGCCGAGATAGAGGACGTGATCCTCACGCACCCCGGTGTCGCCGAGTGCGCGGTCATCGGCGTCGCCGACGAGAAGTGGGGCGAGGTGCCGCGCGCGGTCGTCGTGCCCCGCGAAGGGGCCAGCCCCGATCCCGACGCCATCCTCGCGGGGCTCGCGGGGCGGCTCGCCAAGTACAAGATCCCCCGGTCGGTCGTGCTCGTGGATGAACTCCCGCGCACCGCCTCCGGAAAACTCCTCAAGTCCCGGGTGCGCAAGCGCTACGGCAACAGCGAAGGAACGTCATGACCATCACCGTCAACGGCCTCGGCGAACTGAAGAAGCTCGCCGGGAGCGACCTCGGGGCCAGCGAGTGGACCGAGGTGACGCAGGGGAAGATCGACACGTTCGCCGACGCGACCGGGGACCACCAGTGGATCCACGTCGACGTGGAGAAGGCGAGGACGGGGCCGTTCGGGGCGCCGATCGCGCACGGATATCTCACGCTGTCACTCTTCATACCCCTGTTCTCAGGGCTCCTTGAGGTCGAGGGCGTCACCACCAAGGTCAACTACGGCCTGAACAAGGTGCGTTTCCCCTCTCCGGTGAAGGTGGGATCGCGGATCCGCCTCGCCGCGCGGCTCGCGGAGGTCGAGGATGTGGCAGGTGGGGTGCAGATCACGGTCGACGGCACGATCGAGATCGAGGGAGGTGCGAAGCCGGCTGCGGTCGTTCAGGGGGTGCTCAGGTTTCTCGCCTGAGAACAACCGCTCGAACTAGCCCATCGGACGTAAAGGCGCCCCTCTTCGGGCTGTGCCGTTCCGCCGGGAGAGATACTGTGCCCCCACCATGACGCTCCGCCGCCTAGGGACAACCGTGAGAACCACTGCACCGGCCGACAGGCCGAAGGCCGACACCGCGCCCCGCCTCGACGCCCCCACCGACCCGAAGAACGCCAGGGGAGTGCGCCGGGCCCTCGCCGGCACCCGGTCCGCCCAGGGTGCGGGGGTGACCTTCCAGTCGTCCATCTGACCACCGTCCGTCCGACCGCCGCCGAGAACCCCTGAATCCGCTCCCCCAGCCATGACCGGCCCCCTCGTCCCGCTGCGCCAGCTCGTGCTCAAGGTGCACAGCCGGTGCGACCTCGCGTGCCGTCACTGCTACGTGTACGAGCACGCGGACACGAGCTGGTCGGCCAAGCCCAGGGTGATCTCCGAGGAGACGGTCTCCGAGGCCGCCCGGCGGCTCGCGGAACACGCGCGGACGCACCGGCTCGCCTCCGTCCAGGTCATCCTCCACGGAGGCGAGCCCCTGCTCGCCGGAATCCCCCGCCTGCGGTACGTCTGCGAGCAACTCACCGGCGTGTTACGGGGAGTTGCCGAGCTGGATCTCCGTATCCACACCAACGGCGTGCAGTTGACGGCCCGTCACCTCGACCTCTTCGCCGAGTACGGCGTCCGCGTGGGTGTTTCCCTTGACGGAAACCGTGCCGCGAACAACCGTTTCCGCCTCTACCGCGATGGCCGCAGCAGCTACGACAAGGTCCTCGCGGCGCTCGCCCTGCTGAACGAGCACCCCCACCTCTACGCCGGAATCCTCTGCACGGTCGACGTCCGCAACGACCCCGCCGCCGTCTTCGACGCCCTCGCCGCCCTCACCCCTCCCCGCATCGACTTCCTTCTCCCGCACGCCACGTGGGACACCCCGCCCTACCGCCCCGAGGGCCGCGCCACCCCCTACGCCGACTGGCTGCTCGCGGTCCACGCCCGCTGGAGCGAGCGGGGCCGCCCCATGCCGGTGCGGCTCTTCGACTCCGTCGTCAGCACCCTCGGCGGCGGCCCGAGCCACACCGAGGCGATGGGCCTGGACTGTGCCGACGTCGTCGTGATCGACACCGACGGCGGCTACGAGCAGGCCGACTCCCTGAAGACCGCGTACGACGGCGCCCCCGCCACCGGCTACGACGTCACCCGCCACTCCTTCGACGACGTCTCCCGCCACCCTGGCATGGCCGCCCGGCAACAGGGCCTGGCCGGACTCAGCGAGCAGTGCCGCGCCTGCCCGGTCGTCCGCTCCTGCGGCGGCGGCCTCTTCGCGCACCGCTACCGCTCCGACGGCACGGGCTTCGACAACCCCTCCGTGTTCTGCGCCGACCTGAGGGAACTGGTCGACCGACTCGCCGCCCGCACCGGCGCGGACGCGACCCGTCCCGTCCCCGGCTTCGACGCCCTGGCCGACGGCACCGACGACGGCACGGCCGTCCGGGCCCTCACCGAAGGCCGAACAGCGGTCACCCTGGCTCTCCTCAACGAGCTGGAGGCCGAACTCCCGCACCCCGCAAGCCCGTTGTGGACGGACGCCTGGCAGCGCGCCGCCGCCCCGCACACCCTGGCGACCGTCCTGGCCCACCCCTACACCCGCCCCTGGATCCTGAGCTGCCTCGACGGCACCGCCTCCCCGGACCACCTCGCCACCCTCGTCACCCCCACCCCCGTACGCCGCCTGCGCTGCGGCCCCCTCGACATCGCCCTCGACGACAGCGACCCCCACCGCGACTGCTTCGGCGCCCCCCTCCACCCTGGACTCACCCCCGACGACGTCACCCGCTGGGAGCAAGTCCTCACCAAGTCCTGGGAGTTGATCGACCGGGCCCTCCCCGGCACCGCCGCCGCGATGGCCGCCGAGGTCAGGACGGTCACCCCCCTCACCGCGCCGCCCCGCACCGCCGGCGCGGGCCCGGCCGCGCTCGGCGCCCGCCTCGACGACGAACCCGCCGAGGTGGCCGCCCAGTTGGCGCACTGCTTCCGCCTCGGCGTCCTGGACACGCTGCTCGACGTGTGCGAGCTGTACGACGAGGAGGACCCGTACGTCGGCACGCTCCTCGCCGGCGCGTACGCGGGCGCCGCGACCGACGCCCTTCTCGGAACCTCCCAAGTCCAGGCCCGGCTACGGGAGTTGGCCGAGCACCCCGCCCTCACCCCCCTCGGCCGCAGGTTCGTCGACGGCATCGGGCGGTCCCTGTGAGCGCCGAGTTCGCCCGGCTGGGCGTGCGTCCCGGGGCCACCGTCCTGGTGCACGCCTCGCTGCGCCGGGTCGGCGTCGGCCCCGGCACGGTCCTCGGGGCGCTGCTCGATGCCGTCGGGCCCGAAGGGACGGTCGTCGTCCCGACGTTCACCGCCGGGAACTCCGACACCTCACCGGCGTACCGGTGGGAGACGCTCGGCATGACGGAGGCTCAGATCGGCGAACACCGGGCCAGGATGCCCGCGTTCGACCCCGAGGGCACGGCCTCGCAGGGGATGGGGCGGCTCGCGGAAGCCGTACGCCGGTCGGCGCGGGCCGTGCGCAGCGCGCATCCGCAGACCTCCTTCGCGGCGATCGGCGCGCGGGCGCGGGAGTTGATGGCCGGGCACGACGAGGAGTGCCATCTGGGGGAGCGGTCGCCGCTCGCCAGGCTGGAGGCGGCCTGGGCCCAGGTCCTGCTGCTCGGCGTGGGGTTCGAGGTGTGCAGCGCGTTCCATCTCGGTGAGGCGCGGGTGCCGGGGGTGGCGCGGCGGACGTACGGGTGCGTGGTGCGGCGGGGCGGGGTGCGGACCTGGGTGTGGTACGAGGACGTCGCCCACGACGACCGGGACTTCGGGGAGCTGGGCGCCGCGTTCGAGGCCGGGACGGGGATGGTGCGGCGCGGGCGGGTCGGGGGCGGGGAGGCGGCACTGTTCCCGCTCGCCGCCGCCGTCGCGTACGCGAGGGTCTGGCTGGCCGGAAATCGCGCACACGGGCTTTCCGCAGACCCGTCACAAGACGCGGCCCGCTCCCTACACTGATTTTCGGGGTGGCACGGGGATCGGGGGAGCGTGTGCAGCCTACGGAACCGGTGGGGGCCGAGGCCGACGGGCCGTACTTCTTTCTGAGTTACGCCCATGTGCCGCGCGACGGGTCCGACCGGGCCGACCCCGATCTGTGGGTGCACCGGCTCTTCCGTGATCTGTGCGACGTCGTTCTGAACCTGACGACCGTGCCCGCCGGGGGTGCCGGGTACATGGACCGGTCGATGCGCGCGGGGGAGGATCTGAGCGACGAACTCGCCAGGTCCCTCGCGCACTGCCGGGTGTTCGTGCCGCTGTACTCGCCGCGCTACTTCATCAGTCCCTGGTGTGGGCGGGAGTGGACCGCGTTCGGCCGCCGGCCCGGCTCGATGCCCGGCGCTGTGGTGCCCGCGCTGTGGGCGCCGGTGCTTGAGCACCGGTTACCGTCCTGCACGCGGGACGTTCCCCATCCCGAGCACGAACACACCCAGCGCTACCGGGAGTTCGGGCTCTACGGGCTCGCCAAGCTGCGGTCGTTCCGCAGCGACTACGAGAAGGACGTCCACACACTCGCCCGGCGGATCGTCGCGGCCGGGGACGCCGTCGACGTCCCGCACGGAGACGGCGGCAAGGACAGCCTGGACGCCGCGCGGGACGCGTTCACGCACACCGCGCAGAACGCGTTCACGCACACCGCGTCCCCGCGCCCGGCCGAGCCCCGGCCCCGGCCGACCACCCGGCGCCGCCTGCGCATCAGCGTCGCCGCCGCCTCCTGGACGAACCTCCCCGAGGGCCGCGACCCCGCGTACTACGGGCGCACGCCCCTCGACTGGCGGCCCTACCACCCCGCATCGCCGTATCCGCTCGGCACGTTGGCGTCCGACATCGCCGAGCGGCTCGACTTCCAGCCGGATGTGCGGGAGTTCGACCACCGGGCCGCGCCGGCCGACGGGCCGGAGGTGCTGCTCCTGGACCGCTGGCTGCTGCGCGACCCCGGACACCGGGCCCGGCTGGGGGAGTTCGACGCCGCCGACCGGCCCGCGACCGGCGTCGTCGTCCCCTGGAACGGCGCCGACCGCGACGACGAGGCGGACGGGCGCAGCGTCGCCGCCGAGGTCGAGGCCGTCCTGCCCCGCCGCACCCGCCGCCAGCGCCAGGCGGGCCGCCCGCCGGTCCTCGGCCCCGACCCGGCCACGTTCAGCCGCCAGCTCCCGCGCGTGGTGCACTGGGCGGCGACGGAGTACCTCAGACGAGCCCCGGCCCGCCTCCCGCCCGGCGACGGGCCGGAACGCTTCCGGCTGGGCGACGCGGGCCGGCAGGAAGGCCGAGGCCGGCCGGGACCCCGGAACCCGTGGCAAAGCCAGGGCGACGGGGAGAGCGAAGGTCGCCAGGGTCCCTCGGACCGGCTGGAAAGCCGTGGCCGCCAGCAGCCCCCCGGCCGGCAAGGGACCCCCGGTCCCCCGGAAGACCCGGGCCCCCAGCAACCCCCGACCCCCCAGCAACCCCCGAACCACCAAGCTCACCAGCGCCACCGGGGCAGCCCTTCGGCGGCGCCCGACCGTCGTCGTGCCGAGGAGGAGGGACCGCGATGAGCAGCCTCGACGAACAGGGTGGCCGCGCAGGCCGCATCGTGACGTTCTACTCGTACAAGGGCGGCACCGGCCGCACGATGGCGCTGGCCAACGTCGCCTGGATCCTCGCCGCCAACGGCAAACGCGTCCTCGCCGTGGACTGGGACCTGGAGGCGCCGGGCCTGCACCGCTTCTTCCACCCCTTCCTCGACCCGGCGACGGTCGGCGCCACGACCGGCGTCATCGACCTGCTCACCGAGTACGCGTGGGCCGCCACCGACGACGACGGCGAGGGCCGCCCCGACGACTGGCACCGCGAGTACGCGCGCGTGCAGCGGCACGCCGTCTCCGTCGACTGGGCCTTCCCCGAACCCGGCACCCTGGACCTGGTCACGGCGGGCCGCCAGAACCGCGACTACTCGGCGATCGTCGCCACCTTCGACTGGGACAACTTCTACGACCGCCTCGGCGGCGGCCTCTTCTTCGACGCCCTGCGCGACGACATGCGCGCCAACTACGACTACGTCCTCATCGACAGCCGCACCGGCCTCTCCGACATCGCCGACATCTGCACCGCCCACCTCCCCGACGTCCTCGTGGACTGCTTCACCCTCAGCGACCAGTCCATCGACGGCGCGGCGTCCGTCGCCCGGGACATCGGCGAACGGTTCCGCCCGCGCAACATCCGCATCCTGCCCGTGCCGATGCGCATCGACGAGGGCGAGAAGGAGAAGGCGGACGCCGGACGGATGCTCGCGCGCGCCAAGTTCGACGGCTGGCCCGCCGGTCTGACGGACGATCAACTGACCACCTACTGGCTGTCGGTGGAGATCCCCTACCGGCCGTACTACGCGTACGAGGAGACCCTCGCGACCTTCGCCGACGAGGCCGGGAACCCGATCTCCCTGCTCGCCGCGTTCGAACGGCTCACCGCCGTGGTCTCCGCGCAGGCGGTCACCGCGCTGCCCCGCATGGACGAGGAGCAACGCCTCGGCGTCAAACGGAAGTTCGTCCGCACCCGCGCCGCGCTCCCCGCCGACCTGCACCTCAGTTACGTGTCCGAGGACCGCATGTGGGCGGAGTGGATCACCGCCCTGCTCTCCCGCGCGGGCTTCCGGGTGACCCCCCGCTACGCGGGCGGCGACGGCGACGGCGCCGACAAGCCCGCCGACCGTACCGTCGTCGTCCTCTCCCCGGCCTACCAGCGCTCCGCGCGCGCCCGCCAGGTCTGGGAGACCGCCACCGGCAACGACCCCACCGGCCGGCGCCAGGTCCTCGCCGTACGCGTCGGGGACATCCGGCCCGCGCCCGCGTTCACCGACTGGCCCAGCGTCGACGTCGTCCGCACCAACGAGAAGACCGCGGCGACGTCCCTGCTGCGCGCCCTCGGCAAGCCCCCGCTGACCGGCGACCTCACCGACGACACCGTCGGGACGGCCGCCGCCCGCTTCCCCGACACCCAGCCCCGCTTCTGGAACGTGACCCCCCGCAACTCGTCCTTCACCGGCCGCAGCGCCCTGCTGGAGAGGCTGCGCGACCTCCTCGGCCCCAGCGGCACCGGCGGGCGCAGCGCCGCGTACGCGCTGTACGGGCTCGGCGGCGTCGGGAAGACGCAGATCGCGCTGGAGTACGTCCACCGGTTCGCCGCCGACTACGACCTCGTCTGGTGGATCTCCTCCGAGCGCAGCGAGTTCGT
The DNA here is from genome assembly GCF_055409605.1 of Streptomyces saintjeani. Taxonomy (NCBI): domain Bacteria; kingdom Bacillati; phylum Actinomycetota; class Actinomycetes; order Kitasatosporales; family Streptomycetaceae; genus Streptomyces; species Streptomyces saintjeani. The sequence goes on from NZ_CP189624.1 coordinate 7,858,291, forward strand.
GGTCTCCGCGCTCGCCGACCTCGCCCCCCGGCTCGGCCTGCGCGGCGGGGAGGACGCCGCCCAGGTCGCCCAGGAGGTCCGCGACCACCTGCGGCAGTCCGGGCCCGCGCTGCGCTGGCTGCTGGTCTTCGACAACGCCGACGAACCCCAGGAGGTCAGCCATCTGCTGCCCGGCGGCAGCGGACACGTCCTGATCACCTCCCGCAACCAGACCTGGCTCCAGTACGGCGAGGCCCTGGAGATCGACCCGTTCCTGCGCGAGGAGAGCGTCGAGCACCTGCTGCGCCGGGCACCCGACCTCAGCGCCGAGGACGCCGACCGGGTCGCCGCCGCCGTGGGGGACCTGCCGCTCGCGCTCGAACAGGCCGGTGCCTGGCTCGCGGAGACCGCCACCCCGGTCGACGACTACCTCCTCGAACTCGACCGGCAGGCCGAGCACGTCCTGTCGCTCAGCCAGCCCGCCGGCTACCCGCAGCCCGTCGCCGCCACCTGGAACGTCTCCATCGAACGCCTCAAGGAACGCTCCCCGGCCGCCGTACGCCTGCTGCAACTGTGCGCGTTCTTCGCCGCCGAACCGATCTCCATGAAGCTGCTGTACGGCGACGAGATGATCCGCGTGCTGGCCGCCGAGGACCCCTCGCTCCAGGAGAAGATGGTCCTCGGCCGGGTCATCCGCGAGATCGGCCGGTTCGCGCTCGCCAAGGTCGACCGCTCCCAGCAGAGCACCATCCAGGTCCACCGCCTCGTCCAGGCCGTCATCCGCTCCCAGCTGACGCAGCGCGAACAGCTGGAGGCGCAGCACGTCGTCCACCGCATCCTCGCCGGGGCCCGCCCCTCCGGCGAGGAGCCCATCGACGACCCCGAGAACCAGCCCACGTTCGCCGCGATCTGGCCGCACCTCGACGCGTCCGAGGCGAGCATCTGCGACGACCCCGAGACCCGCCAGCTCCTCATCGACCGCGTCCGCTACCTGTGGAAGCGCGGCGAACTCCCCGCCGCCATCACCTTCGCGGAGAGCCTGCGCACCCTGTGGGAGGAGAAGCTGGAGGACTCCCGGGCGCGCATCGCCGAGTTCGCCGAATTCCCCCTGGAGCCCGACGACGCCCCCCGGCTCCCGGCGCAGTCCGGCGGACGGCCGCCGCGCACCCTCACGGAGGAGCGCCTCTACCTCACCAACCTCCGGATCCAGCTCCTGCACCTGCGCTTCCACATCGCCAACATCCTGCGCTCCTTCGGCAAGTACGTCGAGGCCGAGCGGCTCGGCTCCGACGTCCTCGCCCAGCAGCGCTCCCTGCTCGCCCCGGACCACCCGCACATCCTCATGACCACCAGCGGCCTCGCCACCGACCTCGGCTCCGTCGGCCGCTTCACCGAGGCCCTCCAGATGGCCGCCGAGGCATACCTCGGCTTCAAGGAGGCGTTCGGCGAGGACCACCCGCGCACCCTCAGCGCCAACAACAACCGCGCCGTGTGCCTGCGCCTGCTCGGCCGCTACAACGAGGCCCGCGACGTCGACCAGGAGATCTACGACCGGCGCCGCAACGACCTCGGCGCCAAGCACCCGCACACCCTGATCAGCGTCACCAACCTCGGCCGCGACCTGCGCGAGACCGGCGAGTACGACGCCTCGATCTCCCTGCTGCGCGGCGGCCACGCGGCGTACGCCGAGACCTTCGGCGAGCTGTACCCGGAGACGCTGCGCAGCGCCAAGAGCCTCGCCGTGTCGCTGCGCAAGGCCGGGCTCGTCGACGAGGCCCGCGCCCTCACCCACCGGACCCGCGAGAACTACCGCCTGCGCGAGACCCCCACGACCACCCCCGACGTCCTCGACTGCACCCTCAACTACGCCGTCGACCTGTACGCCACCGGCGCCCGCGAGGAGGCGCTCGCCCTCACCCAGGACATCGTCAGGCAGTACCGCCTCGCGCCCGGCGAACGCCATCCCGCGACCCTCGCCGCCCTCAACAACTGCGGGATCTTCCTGCGCGGCGCGGGCCGCGTGCAGGACGCGCGGGTGCTCCTGGAGGGCAACTACGCCACCTTGCGCGAGGTCCTCGGCGACGCCCACCCGTACGTGCTGGCCTGCGCGGTCAACCTCGCCAACACCCTCGCCGAACTGGAGGAGCTGCACCGCTCGGAGGAGCTGGAGCGGCTCGCCGTCACCGGGTTCCAGAAGGCGCTCGGGTACAAGCACCCGGACACGATCGTCTCCCGCGCCAACCTGGCGGTGACCCTGCGGGCCCTGCGGCGCATACCGGAGGCCGACCAGTTGCAGGAGAGCGCGCAGGCCGACCTGGAACGGCTCCTCGGTGAAGGGCATCCGCACACGGTGAGCGTGCGCGAGGGCAAGCGCATCCATCGGGATCTGGAGCCACCCCTCATCTGACTGCCCGTCAAGTCTGCGACGGTGCCAGCCGGTTGGGGCCGCCCGACAGCCATGTCACGATGTCCGGCAGCACCCGCAGCGCCGCGAAGTGCGCCGCCCTCGGATGCACGACGACCGTACGGCCCGGGATGTGCTCCGCCAGCCACCGCGTGTGGCTGGCCGGCGCGAACACGTCCTGCTCGCCGTGCCACAGCAGCACCGGTACGGAGATCGCGTCCAGGGCGAAACCCCACGGCGCGCAGAACGACAGCGCGTCGTCCACCCAGCCGTCCGCCGAGACGCTGAGCGCCTCCGCGTAGCTGCGGATCAGCATGGAGCGGATACCGGCGTCCGCGATCACCCTGAGGTCCGACTCCGTGAGCTCCCACCGGAGCTGGGACAGCAGCTTGCGCGGGTCGGCGCGGATCGCGACCGAGCGGGCGCGCAGGCTCGCGGCGAGGTGGTCGGGGCCGGTGACGGCCTGCGCGTACTCGTGGACGTTCGACGCGGACATCCCCGCGAACCAGTCCAGGCCCGCCGCGTCGCGCGGGGCCAGGCTCACCAGGACCGCGACGCGCGTCACCCGGCCCGCGAGCAGCGCCGCGCAGGCCAGGGCGTGCGGGCCGCCGCCGGAGCGGCCGGCCACCGCGAAACGCTCCACGCCGAGCGCGTCCGCGATCGCCGCGACGTCCTCGGCGACATGCGCGACCGAGCGGCCCGGGAGGCGGTCCGAACTGCCGTACCCCGGACGGTCGTAGGTGATCAGACGGACCCGCCGGTGGTAGAGCAGCATCGGGCGGGGCGCCGGGCCGATCCGGCTGCCGGGGGTGCCGTGCAGCAGGAAGACGGGAAACCCGCGCGGATCACCCGCGATCTCCACCGCCAGCCGTCTGCCGTCCCCCGTGAACACCTCGGTACGCATCCGCGGCCCTTTCTGAAAAGAAGGAAGCCCCCGTCAACTGCGGTACACGCTGCGGTCATCTCCCATGGTGACCCAGATCATCCGGGTGCGTGCGGGTGTTGGCCTTTTCGGGCGGTGACTCCGGCCGGGAAGCGACCTTCAACTCCGGGTCGGGACAAGGTCGATGAGGCGGGCCGCAGCTTCCTCCGCGAGCGGCGTGAGGCGTTCGTGGACGCGGCGGAACGTCTTCTCCGCGCCGTCCGCCGGCCAGTCGGCGGGGAGGTGGCGCACCGGGAGGCGGGGGTCGCGGCGGATGATGTTCAGCCAGTCCGTCTGGAGCAGCAGGCGGCGTGCCAACGCGTCGTCCGCCGACGGGAGTTCACCCTCCCAGCGCTGCCAGCGCTCCTTGAACGCCGCGTACCGGGACGCCAGTTCGCCCAGCTCCCAGGTCTCCTCGATCATCGCCGTGATGTCCGTGCCCGCGTCCGCCTGCGCGCGGAACACCTTCACGTGCGCGGACAGCCCCAGCTCCTCGACCAGCTCGGCGACGTCCACCTCGCCCGGCGCGATCCACAGCCCGCTGAACAGCGGACCGAACCCGTGCCAGGCCAGCTTCGAGCGCAGGTCGTGCCGTTGCCGCTGCCACGACTCCGGCAGCGAGAACCCCAGCAGCGTCCACGAACCGTCCCACCGCCGGTTCACCGCCCCCGTGTGCCACACCCGCCGCTCCCCGTCCCTGAGCACGGCCTCGGAGTGCGCGGTCAGCCCGAAGTACATCCGCCGGCCCTCCCGCTGGCGCCGCAGCAGCCCCCGGTTCACCATCCGGGTGAGCGTCGACCGCGTGGCCTGCTCCCCGACCCCGGCCCGCGCGAACACGTCGATGACGCTGCCGGAGTACACACAGACGGAGCGCCCCAGTACCTGATCACCCAGGAACGTGAGCATCAGGGACTGGGGCCGCACCGATTCTTCCGTGGTCACCCGGCCAACCGTACGGCGGTACGGGTCAGCGCACCACGTCCACGAAGATCGGGTTCGCGTAGAACCAGGTGTCCGTCCACGGGTCGCCGTCGCCCGGCGTGTGGGGGATCGGGCCGCGCGGGTCGACCGACGCGCCGAGGTAGCCCGTGCCGGTGCGGTTGCCGTCGCTGCCGCGCAGCCGGAGGTAGAAGGAGTCGTCCTCCACCGTGACCGGGATGCGCAGGGTGTACGTCCCCTTGAGGCCGGAGACGTCCTTCGTGCGGACCACCTTCGTGTCGGGGGCCTTCCAGGTGTCGGCGTCCGTGACCGGGCCGGTGACCGTGCCCCGGATGACGTCGACGTGGGCCAGCTTCGGGAGGATGCCGTGGGGGTTGACGCGGGACGCCGTGGTGACCGTGATCTCCAGGGTCAGCTTCTCGCCCTTGCGGACCCGCAGGCGCCCTCCGAGCGTGACGCCCCGGCCGTGGCTGTGCTGACGCTTGAGGCGGACCTCCAGACCGTCCAGCAGGTGGCCGTGGTCCGCCCAGACCCGGCCCGCGCGCATACCGGCCATGACCGCGCGGTAGCCGTAGCGGGTGACACCGACGTGCGTACGGCTGAACTGGCCCGGCCAGAAGTCGCTGCCCGGCTGCGGGGACGTCGTGTCGACCGGGTCGGGCAGCTTGCCGGTGTTGTCGAAGTTCCGCCCGGCCGGCCAGTCGCCGTTCTTCCACGTGTCGAAGACGACCCGGTGCGCGTCGGAGTTGCTGGTGATCGAGTACAGGCCGCCTTCTGCCAGCATCGAGTCCCAGAGCCCCCCGACGGTCGCCGTCGCCCAGTCGAAACCGCCGTACGTCAGGTACGCCTCCTTCGGGTACCCCGCGAAGGAGTTCGCCGACGGCGCGTTCTCGTACTCGCCCCGGATCGAGTTCGCCCCGCGCCAGCCGGGGATCGCCGCGCCCTGAGCACCCGGCGCCCCCTCCATGCCGATCATGATCTCGGGGGCGGCGTCGCGCCAGGCCCGCAGTTCGTGCGGGGAGTCGATGCCGAGGCGCAGCGGGTGGTTGGCGAGCACGAGCACGTCGTCCACGTAACCGGTACGGCGCTGCTCGGCCAGCCACTTGATCGCCTTGACGGCGTGTGCCTCGTTGCGCGCGGTGTTGGGGTTGCCGGGGGCGCCGTCGGTGTACTGGAGGAGCTTGCCGTCGTAGGCGCTCTCGAACCGGGTCAGGACGTCGACCTCGTTGGGACCCGGCGGCGTGAACACCGTGCAGTGCTCGGCGGCCGGGATGTACCACTCCAGGCCCTGGAAGATGAGCTGACGCGGGTTCTCCTTGCGGGCCCTGAGGATCTCCGCGTGCTCCAGCGGGGCGCCGTACTGCGCGTGCCCGAAGTTGGAGTGCTCGGTGAACACCATCCAGTCCAGCCCGAACTCGGCGGCCTTCGCGGCGAGCTGGGAGAACGTGTACTTCGCGTCGTGGCTGTACACGGAGTGGATGTGGTGGTCGCCGACGAGGTAGGCGAGGCGCGGGTCCTCGCCCCCGTAGCCGTGGCCCCTGCCGGCGGCGGAGGCGGGGGAGGCCAGCGCCGGGGACAGCGCGAACGCCGCCCCGAACAGGCCCGCGCTGCGCAGGAGTCCGCGCCTGGAGACGCCCTGCGGATCGAGGTCGGCGGGCGCGACGGAGGGGTCGGCCCAGGTGGGGAGCTGTTGCTCGGTCATGACGGGTCTTCCTGAGGAGGGCTTTCCGGGGACGGTCAGTGGTTCATGAACTGGCTGACGGGCAGCGCCCGTTCGACGATCCGCACATCACCGAGGCGCGCGTGCAGGATCTGGTCGATCTTCCCGGCGTACTCGTAGCCGCCGAGCAGCCACGGCAGCCCGACCGAGGTGATCCCCGTGGACACGGCCTTGGGGTTGCGCACCACCGGGCACCCGTCGACGTACAGCGTCGTGTGCTTCCCGTCGTTGACAACGGCGACGTGCCACCAGGTCTCCAGCGGCGTCTGCTGGCCCCAGTTGGTGGCGATGCCTTCCTGGTTCAGCGGACGCATCGCCCACTGCGGCTCGCGGTCGTTGGACAGCGACAGCGTGGCCAGCGGCTCGTCCGGGTCGTCCCCGGTCTTGTGCGCGGCGCCGCCCGTACCGGTCCGGCTGACGATCCCCGACCACGCGTGGTGGGACGGGTCCCAGTCGGCGGGCAGGCGGTAGAACGCCTCGATGGTGTACCCGTTCTTGAACACGGCCTTGTTGATCGGCGCCGAGGGGACGGTCTTCAGGTAGGCGCCCTTCAGCGGCGACTTGAACCCCTGGAACTCCAGGCTCCCGTGCCCCGGCTGGTCGGGGTGGTGGTCGGCGGACCAGCCGAGGGCGCCGCCGCCCACGCTCACCTGCGTGAGGTCGTTGCCCTTCCCCGACAGATCGCGGACCGTGCCGCTCGCCGCCTTGTCGAACCGCCAGTACGCGACCGTCCCCCGCACGAGCATCCGGGACACTGGCCGCGCCGCCCGCACCGGCGCCGGGGCGAAGCCCTCGAAGCGCGCCGCGAAGTCGATGTCGACGCTGAACCGGTCGGCGTCACCGCTGAGTTCGATCTCCTGCCGCTCGAACTCGTTGAGCCCCTTCTTCGCCCGCCCCAGGATCCACGGCGACACCGTCTCGACGTCGATGACGTTCCGGTCGAGGTCGAAGCGGTACAGCCGGATCATCGCCGCGCCGCCGAAGTACCGGTTCTGATAGTTCGTCAGATGCAGGTGGACGTCGTTGCCCGCGCTGTTCTTGCGCGTTGCGCGTCCGGCGGGCCAGTAGTGCCCGTTCAGTGTGAGGAAGATCTGGTCGTGGTCCTTGACCAGCCGGTCCCACAGCTGCTGCCCGTAGTCCGACAACTGGTCGTCGTCCACGACGAGTTCGTGCGTCGTGAGGATCACCGGCGTCTTCGGGTGCTGGGCGAGGACGCTCTTCGCCCACGCGTACCCCTGGTCGGACAGCCGCCAGTCCAGCGCGAGGACCAGCCACTGACGGCCGCCCGCGTGGAACAGGTGGTACGTGTTGTAGCCGTCCGGGGACGCCCCGCCGAAGGTCGGCTTGGACGCGAACCGCTTCGGCCCGAACGCGTCCAGGTAGGACGAGGCACCGCGCTGGTCGGTCGTCGAGGATTTCACGTCGTGGTTCCCGGCCAGCACGCTGTAGCCGACACCCTTGCGGTCCAGCAGCCTGAACGCGTCGCCGATCGCCGAGAACTCGGCGGCGGCCCCGTTCTGCGTCAGGTCGCCCAGGTGCGACAGGAAGACGATGTTCTCGTCCTTCCCGTGCTCCAGCAGGTACTTGAGGGACGCCTCGACGGGCTTCGCGTCGATGCTGGGCCCGTCGAAGAGGTACTGGGTGTCGGGCATCACGGCGAGCGTGAACCGACGGCTCTTCGCGTCGGGACGCCAAGAAGCCTGAACCTTCTCGGCGGCCGAGGCGGAACCGGCCGGCAGCGCGACCCCGGCGGTCGCGGCGGCGCCGAGCAGCGCCGTCGCGCGCAGGAAGCCGCGCCGTCCGGCACCGGCCTGCGGAGCCTCGCAGGGCTCCTGGCCGGAAGAGTCATGGGCATGCGAAGTACACACAGGTGCTCCGGTGGTGCTGAGGAAGAAAGGGGAGGTGAGCGTTACAGCACGCGCAGGGTCCAGCTCCAGTGATGGCAGCCCGTCGCGACCAGGTAGGAGGGGAAGGTGTCGGGCCCGCACGAGGCCGTGCCGAGCCCCCGGTGCGCCGCGTCGACGTGCACCACGCAGCCCGCGCGCGGCACGAGTTCGTCGTGGTGCGCCGCCGCCGTCAGGTCGCCCGCGCGGTGGCGCGTGACGGAGACCTGGCGCGGGGAGTCCAGGGTGACGGCGAGCCCGGTGGCGTCCGGCGCGGACAGGGTGAAGCGCCGTACGCCGTGCCGGCCGCCGCTCTCCTGCGGGCGCAGGTACGGCGTGAACAACCGGTCGACGGGCTGCGCGTGGTGGCCGACGGGAGCGCCGGCCGCGCGGTCCGGGTACGACTCCCAGGGGCCCTGCCCGAACCATTCGAGCAGGTCGAGCCCGGGCACCGTCTCGAAGACCGACCCGACGCGCGCCACGTCGTGGAACGCCTCGGGCACCTGGGCCGACTCGTCGACGTGGATGCCGCCCTCCACCGGCGTGAGGATCTGCCGGTGCCGTACGACACCCGTCGCGCCCGCGTACTCGGCGTCCACGATGACGACCGCGCCGTCCCGCTGCACCGACACCACCTCGCGCACGAGCCGGTCGAGCCCCCACGCCCGCCAGCGCGCCGCGATGCCGCCCAGCTCGTCGTTGTCGGTGGGCGCCCGCCACAGCGAGAGCACCGGCGCCGAGGTGAGCAGCGGGTGGACGAGCAGCCCGTCGCCGTCGATCTCGACCCGGCCCCTCACCACCGGTTTCCCGGCGGCCGAGGGCCCTCGCAACCGCACTTGCGGCACGCAGATCTCGGTCCCCGCCGGCGCCCACGGCAGCTCCTCCGCCGTCGTCACCCGCAGGGTCAGCCACGCCTCGCCGCCGTCCTGAGGCAGCGTGAACGGCACGGGTACGACACCGGAGTCACCCGGCGCCAGATCCGGCAGTTCTGCCACGGAGACGAGGTCGGTGCCGTCGGCGAGCGACAGCCGCCATTCGGCGTCCAGCCAGTCGAGACCCCGGAAGTGCTGGTGGTTGGAGACCACGAGGTCGCCGTAGTCGTCCAGCTCCAGCCGGACCGGCGCCGCGATCTCCCGGTGCTCGAACAGCACCGGCTTCGGGGTCCGGTCCGGGAAGACGACGCCGTCCGCGATGAACGCGCCGTCGTGATCGGGTTCGCCGAAGTCACCGCCGTACGCCCAGCGGTGGCCGGGTCCGGCGACGCCGCTCTCGTAGAGCCCGGCGCCCCCACGCCCGGCCGGTCGTCCGTCGTTCACACGTTGGAGGATTCCGTGGTCCCAGAACTCCCAGATGAACCCGCCCTGAAGTCCAGGCGTTGACTCGATGGCGGACCAGTGGTCCGCGAGCGTGCCGTTGCTGTTTCCCATCGCGTGCGAGTACTCGCACCAGATCAGCGGCTTCGTCTGTGTCCCCGAGCGGGCGTGCGCGACCACCTCGTCCAGCGAGGCGTACATCGGGCAGGCGATGTCGGAGGCGTCCGAGGCGGCGGCCCAGTCGAGCTTCGCGGCGCCCTCGTACTGAACCGGTCGAGTCGGATCGTGCCGGCGCACCCAGCCGGCCGCCGCGTCGTGGTTCGCCCCGTAGTCCGACTCGTTGCCCAGCGACCAGACGATCACCGACGGGTGGTTCTTGTCCCGCAGCACCATCCGCGAGACCCGGTCCACGAAAGCGCCCAGGTAACGCGGGTCGTCGGTGATCTCGTGCGCGTGGTCGTGCGACTCGACGTTCGCCTCGTCGACCACGTAGACGCCGAGTTCGTCGGCGAGGTCGTAGAACGCGGGGTCGTTCGGGTAGTGCGAGGTGCGGACCGCGTTGAAGTTGAACCGCTTCAGCAGGGCGAGATCGGCGCGCATGTCCTCGTACGACACCGTCCTGCCCGTCAGCGGGTGGAAGTCGTGCCGGTTCACCCCGCGCAGGAACACCCGCACGCCGTTGACCAGCAGATCCCGGCCGACGATCTCGACGTCCCTGAACCCCACCCGGTGCCGGGAGACGTCGGCCACCGAGCCGTCGGCGCGATGCAGGCGGACGGAGAGACCGTACAGCACCGGCGTCTCGGCGCTCCACGGCCGTACGCCGGTGACCTGGTGGTTCAGGCGGACTTCGCCGAGGAACGCGGAGACGCGGCCGTCCTCCTCGTTGAACCGGTCGAGTTCGGCGTCCTGGGTGAGGAGGGCGCCGTTCAGCTCGCCGGTGACGTACCAGCCCTCGGGCAGCTCGCCGCGCGCGTCCCGCACCGTGCAGTCGACGCGCAACGCCCCGTCGGCACCGGCGCGCACGTCGACGTCGGCGAGGTGCAGGGGGTCGGTCGCGTACAGGAGGACGGACCTCGTGATGCCCGCGTGCCACCACTGGTCCTGGTCCTCGATGTGCGAGACATCCGACCATTTGACGACCGTGAGGCGGACCAGGACGCGCTCACCGGGACGCGCGAACTCCGTGATGTCGAAGTCGGCCGCGAGGTGCGAGTCCTTCGAGACGCCGACCGGGCGGCCGTCCACGTGGACGAGGAGCACGCTCTCGGCGGCACCGACCTGGAGGACGATCCGCTTGCCGGTCCAGTCGGCCGGGACGTCCACGACCCGCTCGTACACGCCCGTCGGGTTCACGGCGGGCACGGACGGCGGGACGTCCGGGAACGGCATCCGGACGTTGAGGTAGACCGGCGGGTCGTCCGTGTGCTGCATGGTCCAGGCGCCCGGCAGGGTCTGCGAGGACCAGGCGCCGCCGAGCGCCGCGTCCGGCGACGGCAGGAGCTGGAAACGCCACTCGCCGTCCAGGGACAGGGCCCCGGGACGGCGGTCCACGGCGGACATGGGCGACCGCCCCCAGGAGGTCACCTCGGGTGACTCCCAGGGGCGGAGCGCGGACAGCGGGTCCATCACTTGATGGCCCCCTTCGCGAGGTCTCCGATGATCTGGCGGGCGCCGATCGCGAACACGATCAGCAGCGGGACCAGCGCGAGCAGCGCGCCGGTCATGACCATGCCGTAGTCCGTGGTGCCGTGCGTGCCGTTGAGCTGCGACAACGCCACCTGGAGGGTCACGTTGTCCGGGTTGGTCAGGGCGATCAGCGGCCACGCGTAGTCGTTCCACTGGCCCATGAACGTGAAGATCCCGAGGAACGCGAGCCCGGGACGCACCACCGGGAGCGCGACGTGCCAGTACTGGCGCATGAAGTTCGCGCCGTCGATCCGCGAGGCGTCGAGCAGCTCGTCGTGGATCGCGCCCCGCATGTACTGGCGCATCCAGAAGATGCCGAACGCGTTCGCCGCCGCCGGGACGATCAGCGAGGTCATCGACCCGATCCAGCCCAGCTTCGCCATGATCACGAACTGCGGGATCGCGGCGAGCTGCGCCGGGACCATGAAGATGACCATCATCAGCGCGAACAGCACCCTGCGGCCCGGGAAGGGGAACTTCGCGAAGACGAACGCGGCCAGCGAGTCGAAGAACAGCACCAGCACGGTCACGCTGGTCGCGACCAGCAGCGAGTTCCCCATCGACCCGAAGAAGTCGATCGAGTCGAAGAGATTGCGGACGTTCTCCCCGAAGTGCGAGCCCGGCAGCAGCTTCGGCGGATAGGAGAAGATCTCCGACGAGGTGTGGGTCGACATGATGACGGCCCAGTAGAACGGGAACGCCGACAGCAGCAGCCCGATGACCAGTACGGCGTGCAGCGCGATACCGCGCCTGCGGGAGCCCTTGATGGAGGACATGGCGCGCGGCTCCTAGTCTTCGCCCCGGCGCTGCACCAGGCGCCAGTTGACGATCGAGAAGATGATGACGACGAGGAAGATCCCCCACGCCACGGCGGCGCCGTAGCCGAAGTCGTTGTTGTCGAAGGTCTGCTGGAAGAAGTAGAGGACCATCGTCTGGCCCGAGTGCCCCGGACCGCCCGCGTACGTCGAGTCGTTGGCCGTCGACTGGAGCAGCACCTGAGGCTCCGAGAACGACTGGAGCCCGGTCACCGTCGACACGACCAGCACGAACAGCAGCACCGGCCGCATCATCGGCAGCGTGATCCGGAAGAACGTCTGGAACGGGTTCGCCCCGTCGACCTTCGCCGCCTCGTACAGCTCGCCCGGGATCGTCTGGAGCCCGGCGAGGAAGATGATCGCGTTGTAGCCGGTCCACTGCCAGGTCATCAGCGTCGCGATCGCGACCTTGATCCCCCACGGCGTGTTCAGCCACGCCACCTGGTCAAGACCCACCGCCTGCAACAGGGCGTTCATCAGGCCGAAGTTGGTCGAGAACACCGACCCGAAGATGATCGCCACCGCGACCACCGACGTCACGTTCGGCAGGAAGTACGCGAACCGGTAGACGTTCTTGAACCGCACGGCCGAGTTCAGCATCACGGCCGTCACCATCGCCAGGAAGATCATCGGGAACGTCGCGAGCGCCCAGATGACGATCGTGTTCCCGATGGAGTTCCAGAAGTCCGTGTCGGAGATCAGGTACCGGTACTGCGCGAGCCCGGCCCACTCCATCGACCCGAGCCCGTCCCAGCGGTGGAACGAGACGTACAGCGAGAACCCGACGGGGATCAGGCCGAAGCCGAGGAACAGCAGGTAGAAGGGGGAGATCGCGGCGTACAGATGCCAGTACTTGCGCCAGCCCCTCTTGGGCTGGGCGGCCGTCGTTCTTTCGACGACGGGAGGCTTCTGGAGGGCGGTGGCCATCAGTAGCTCACCCCCAGGTGCTTCGCGATCCGGCGGCACTTGCTCATGGCGTCCTTCCAAGCCTGCTCGGGGTTCTTGCCGAGGACGCCGACGTTCTTGATCTCGTCCTTCAGGGGCTGGCCGAGCGCGATGTCGAACGGGCTGTTGTAGGCCACCGGGATCTTCTGCGCGGCCGGGCCGAAGACGTCCATGGTCACCTGCCCGCCGAAGAACGGGTCGGGCTCGGTCAGCTTCTTCATGCCGTACGACGCGGGCGTCGACGGGAACAGACCCGCGTCCACGAACCCCTGCGCCTGGTTGTCGGCGTCCAGCAGCCAGGTGATGATCTCGAACGCCTTCTCCGGCTCCCGGCACTCCTTGGTGATCGCCAGGAACGAGCCCCCGATGTTGGAGGGCCCGCCCGGACAGTTCGCCACCCGCCACTTGCCGGCCGTCTTCGGGACGCCCTGCTTGAGGTCGCTCGTCGACCAGGACGCGTTCAGGTTCGACGGCAGCTTGCCGTCCTCCTGCGCCGACAGCGCGTCCGGCGTGCCGCTGACGATGCTGGAGACGATCCCGCGCTTCTTCGCCTCCACCGCCCGCGCCCACGCCGTACGGACGTGGTCCTCGTCGCCGATGAAACGCCGGTCCTTGTCGACGTACTGCTTCGTGCCCTGGTTCATCGACATCGTGAAGACGCTGGTGATGTCGGTCAGCAGGAACGTGCCGGGAAGCCGCTTCCTCAGCTGCTCACCGGCCGCGAAGAACTGCTCCCAGGTCGCGATCTCCCGTGACACGTCCGCCGGTTCGGAGGGGAGGCCCGCCTTCGCGAACACGGCGGGCTGGTAGTAGTGCGCGACCGGGCCGCAGTCGATGGGGAAGCCCACCATCGTCCCGTCGTCGGCGACCCCCTGGTCCCACTTCCACGACAGGTACTGGCTTTTCAGCTTGTCGGCGCCGAGCGTGCGCAGGTCCACGAACTGGTCCGCGTTCGGCAGGTAGGACGCCATGTCCTCGCCCTTGAGCCCCGCGATGTCCGGGATGTGGGCCCGGCCGGCCATGGTCGTGATCAGCTTCGAGCGGTAGTAGCCGCCGATCTGGATCGCCTTCAGGTCGACCGAGGGGCCGTACCGCTTCTTGGCGTTCTTCACGACGGTGTCGCTCAGGCCGCCGTTCCAGTACCACAGGACCATGTTGTCGCCGGTCGAACCGGCCGGTACCGCGCAACTGGACGCGAGGCCGCCCAGCGCACCGGCGGCCCCGGTGGCCAGGCCCGCACGCAGCAAGCCTCTTCGTGAGAGCCGCACAGCTCCCACCGCCTTTCGGATCTGTTCTGCACTACTCGGGGGGTATCAAGGGGGGGTTCAAAGGGAGGGGCTCAAAGGGGGGTTCTCAAGGGGGGTTTCTGAGGGGGGTCTCAAGGGGGGTCTCAAGGGGGGTCTCTGAAATGAAACCGACGGACCGTCAGGTCAGCCGCGCCGGAGGCGTCACCGGCGCGTACCGCACCGGCCGCCCCGGATCGGCGGGCAGCCGGTCCGTCAGGAAGCCGTACGCGTGCCGCAGTCCGGGGTCGGTCACCGACCGCCACCAGCGGTCCACGCCGTACCAGCCCGGCGCCGCGAGCGCGCCGCCGTGGTGCTGTACGGAGAGCCCCGCGGCCAGCACCGCGAACTTGAGGCGCTCCTCCAGCGGCCACCCGCCGAGCGAGGCCGCGACGAAGCTCGCGCCGAACACGTCACCGGCGCCCGTCGCGTCCAGCACGTCCACCGGGAGCGCGGGGACCTCGGCGTACTCGCCGGTCGTCTGGTCCACGGCCACCGCACCCTCGCCGCCGCGCGTGACGACCGCCACCGGCACCAGCTCGGTGAGCGTGCCGAGCGCCGCGACCGCGCTGTCCGTGCGGGTGTAGGCCATCGCCTCGCCCTCGTTCGGCAGGAACGCGTAGCACAGGGCGAGCTGGTCCAGCAGGTCCCGCGACCACTCCTGGGTGGGGTCCCAGCCGACATCCGCGTACACCCGCGTGCCGTTCGCGGCGGCCTTCGCGATCCACTCGCGCGGCTCGGCCTCCAGGTGCACCAGCGCGGTACGCGCGGCGGGCGGGGCGGCCATCAGGACGTCCTGCGAGTACGGGGGCTCCTGGCCGTGCGTGACCAGGGCGCGGTCGTCGCCGTGCGCGAGGGCCACCGTCACCGGGGTCGGCCAGTCCTTGGCGACCCGGGACAGCGTGAGGTCCACGCCCTCCTGGCCGGCGATGACCTCCTGGCAGTACGCGCCGTAGAAGTCGTCGCCGAAGACCGTCGCGAGCTGGGTGCGCAGGCCGAAGCGGGAGGCGGCCACCGCGAGGTTCGCGATGCCGCCGGGGCCGCAGCCCATACCGGCCGTCCAGACCTCCTCGCCGGGCGTGGGCGGCTTGCCGAGACCCGTGAGGACGAGGTCGTAGAAGAGCAGACCGGTCAGCAGGACGTCGGGGCGGTCGTCGTCCACGGGGGTGTCGGTGTCGTCCACGGGGGTGGCGCCTCTCGTCGGAACGTTCGTCAGAACTGTTCACATTCGGTGCACGGAATCGTGCGCTCTCTTCCAGATCTGGTCAATAGTCGAGCAGAAATGAGCATGGATTTGATTGAAGATGACGAGTAGTGTTCGTGTCGTGCTGGCAGAACGACGACATCAACTCATCCTCCGGGCCCTGCGCTCCGGCGGCCCCGCAGCTGTCACCGACCTCTCCGAGCAGCTCGGCGTGAGCCCCGCGACGATCCGGCGCGACCTGGTCAAGCTGGAGGAGGACGGGCTCCTGACCCGCGTCCACGGCGGCGCGGTCGCCGAGGAGGGCGACCAGCCCTTCGCCGAGGTCGCCGGGGTCCGCGTCGCCGAGAAGGACGCGATAGCCGCCCGCGCGGCGGCGATGATCGGCAGCGGACAGTCGGTGCTGCTCGACATCGGCACCACCGCCTACCGGCTCGCCCGGCAACTGCACGGCCGCCGCCTCACCGTCATCACCAGCAACCTCGTCGTCTACGAGGAACTGGCCGACGACGAGGGCATCGAACTGGTCCTGCTCGGCGGGGTGGTCCGCCGCGACTACCGCTCCCTGGTCGGCTTCCTCACCGAGGACAACCTCCGCCAGCTCCGCGCCGACTGGCTCTTCCTCGGCACCAGCGGAGTGCGCCCCGGCGGAGAGGTGATGGACACGACGGTCGTCGAGGTGCCGGTCAAACGCGCGATGATCAAGGCGAGCGACAAGGTCGTCCTCCTCGCCGACCGGGCCAAGTTCCCGGGCACGGGCATGGCGAAGGTCTGTGGTCCAGAAGATCTGGACGTGGTGGTGACGAACGCCCCGGTCGACCCGGTCACCCGCTCCTCCCTGGCGGAGGCGGGTGCCGAGGTGATCGTGGCAGGAAAGGTGCAAGCGTGAAGCTGACGATTCTGGGCGGCGGCGGATTCCGGGTGCCGCTCGTGTACGGCGCGCTCCTCGGCGACCGCGGCGAGGGCCGGGTGACCGAGGTCGTCCTGCACGACCTGGACGCGGGGCGGCTGGAGGCGGTCACCAGAGTCCTCGCCGAGCAGGCCGCCCCGGTGCCGGACGCGCCGGTGGTCACCGCCACCACCAGCCTCGACGACGCCCTCCGTGGCGCCGACTTCGTCTTCTCCGCGATCCGCGTCGGCGGCCTCGAAGGCCGGGCCAACGACGAGAAGGTCGCCCTCGACCAGGGCGTCCTCGGCCAGGAGACGGTCGGCGCGGGCGGCATCGCGTACGGGCTGCGCACGGTGCCGGTCGCCGTCGACATCGCCCGGCGCGTCGCCCGGCTCGCCCCGGACGCCTGGGTCATCAACTTCACCAACCCGGCGGGCCTCGTCACGGAGGCCATGTCCCGCCACCTCGGCGACCGCGTCATCGGCATCTGCGACTCCCCGGTGGGCCTCGGCCGCCGTATCGCCCGCGTGCTGGGCGCCGACCCGAACGACGCCTACATCGACTACGTCGGCCTCAACCACCTCGGCTGGGTACGAGGGCTGAAGATCGCCGGACGCGACGAACTGCCCCGCCTCCTCGCCGACACCGACCTGCTCGGCTCCTTCGAGGAGGGCAAGCTCTTCGGCACCGACTGGCTCAAGTCGCTCGGCGCGATCCCCAACGAGTACCTGCACTACTACTACTTCAACCGCGAGGCCGTCCGCTCCTACCAGGAGGCCGAGAAGACCCGCGGCGCCTTCCTGCGCGACCAGCAGGCCCAGTTCTACGACGAGGTCGCCGCGCCCGGCGCGCACGCGCTGGACGCCTGGAACCGCACCCGCGCCGAGCGCGAGGCGACGTACATGGCCGAGAACCGGGAGACCGCCGGTGCCGGTGAACGCGACGAGGACGACCTGTCCGGCGGGTACGAGAAGGTCGCCCTCGCCCTGATGCGGGCCATCGCCCGCGACGAGCGCACGACCCTCATCCTCAACGTCCGCAACCGCCACACCCTCTCCGTGCTCGACACGGACGCGGTCATCGAGGTGCCCTGCCTGGTCGACGCCAACGGCGCCCACCCGGTCGCCGTCGCGCCCCTGCCCGGCCACGCGGTCGGCCTGGTCAGCGCGGTCAAGGCCGTCGAGCGCGAGGTGCTGGCCGCCGCCGAGTCCGGCGCCCGTACGACCGCGGTGAAGGCGTTCGCGCTGCACCCGCTGGTCGACTCCGTGAACGTCGCCCGCAGGCTGGTGGAGGGCTACACGGCCGTTCACCCCGGTCTCGGGTACCTCAAGTAAGCTCCCGGCGGAAAGCGTCCGGAAAGCGCTTTCTACGGTTGGTCCGGTATCTCTCCCTGGAGACCTCTCATGCATGACGAACGCCAGCGGATCGAGGAGCGCGTGGAGCGCCTCCACACCCAGCGCATCAAGCCCGCGATCTACGCGGCGACCGTCCCCTTCGCGGTGGAAGCCTGGCAGGCCCCGGGAGAGCCGGTGTCCTTCGAGGAGGCCGCCGCCGCGCCGTACACGCCGTTCGCGATGGACACCCCCTGGGGCCCGCCGTGGGGCACCACCTGGTTCCGGATGCGCGGCACGGTCCCCGCCGAGTGGGCGGGCCGCCGCGTCGAGTCGGTCATCGACCTCGGCTTCGTCGGCGACTGGCCCGGCAACCAGGCCGAGGCCCTCGTCCACACCGTGGACGGCACCCCGCTGAAGGCCGTCAACCCGCTCAACCAGTACGTCGCCGTCGCCAACCCCGCCGTCGGCGGCGAGGAGATCGACTACCTGGTCGAGGCCGCGTCCAACCCGGACATCCTGGCCGAGAACTTCTCGAAGATCACGCCGATGGGCGACATCCTCACGGCCGGCGACAAGCCGCTCTACACCTTCCGGCACGCGAACCTCGCCGTCCTCGACGAGGAGGTCTGGCACCTCGACCTCGACGTGCAGGTCCTGCGCGAGCTGATGGTCGAGCTGGGCGAGCACGACCCGCGCCGCCACGAGATCATGCACGCGCTCGACCGGGCGATGGACGCGCTCGACCTGGACGACGTGGCGGGGTCGGCCCCGGCCGTACGCGAGGTGCTGAAGCCGGTGCTGGCCAAGCCCGCCAACGCCTCCGCGCACGTCATCTCGGGCGTCGGCCACGCCCACATCGACTCCGCGTGGCTGTGGCCGATCCGCGAGACGAAGCGCAAGACGTCCCGCACCTTCTCCAACGTGACGTCGCTGGCCGACGAGTACGAGGAGTTCGTGTTCGCCTGCTCGCAGGCCCAGCAGTACGAGTGGGTGCGCGACAACTACCCCAAGGTGTGGGCCCGCATCCAGGAGTCCGTGAAGAAGGGCCAGTGGGCGCCCGTCGGCGGCATGTGGGTCGAGGCGGACGGCAACCTGCCCGGCGGCGAGGCCGTCGCGCGCCAGCTCATCCACGGCAAGCGGTTCTTCATCGAGCACTTCGGCATCGAGACCAAGGGCGTCTGGCTGCCGGACTCCTTCGGCTACACCGGCGCCTACCCGCAGCTCGCCAAGCTCGCCGGCAACGAGTGGTTCCTCACCCAGAAGATCTCCTGGAACCAGACCAACACCTTCCCCCACCACACCTTCTGGTGGGAGGGCATCGACGGCACCCGCATCTTCACGCACTTCCCGCCCGTCGACACCTACAACGCCCGCTTCAGCGGCGAGGAGATGTCCCGCGCGGTCCGCCAGTACCGCGAGAAGGGCAACGCCAACCGCTCGCTCGCGCCGTTCGGCTGGGGCGACGGCGGCGGCGGCCCCACCCGCGAGATCATGGAGCGCGCCCGGCGCCTGAAGGACCTGGAGGGCTCCGCGAAGGTCGAGATCGAGCACCCCGACGAGTTCTTCGCCAAGGCCCGCGCCGAGTACCCCGACGCCCCCGTCTGGGTCGGCGAGCTCTACCTGGAGCTGCACCGCGCCACCTACACCTCGCAGGCCCGCACCAAGCAGGGCAACCGACGCAGCGAACACAAGCTGCGCGAGGCCGAGCTGTGGGCGACGACGGCCGCGCTGCACGCACCGGACTACACCTACCCGTACGAGAAGCTCGACCGCCTCTGGAAGACGGTCCTGCTCCACCAGTTCCACGACATCCTGCCCGGCTCCTCCATCGCCTGGGTGCACCGCGAGGCCGAGGCCGAGTACGCCCGTGTCGCCGAGGAGCTGGAGGAGCTGACCGCCGAGGCGATCGACGCCCTCGGCCACGGCGGCCTGCGCGTCTTCAACACCAGCCCCTACGACCGCGCCGAGGTCGTCCGCACCCCGGACGGCACCCGCGCCTACGTCGAGGTGCCGGCCGGCGGCAGCGCGGTGCTGACCGACTCGGAGGCGCCGCACCCGGTCACCGTGGACGGGCTGACGCTCGACAACGGCCTGGTACGCGTGACGTTCTTGGAAGACGGCACTCTGGGCTCGGTGTACGACCTGCGCGCCGGACGTGAAGTCCTCGCCGAACCCGGCAACCTGCTGCGCCTGCACACCGACCTGCCCAACTACTGGGACGCCTGGGACATCGACAAGCACTACAAGAACCGGTACACCGACCTGCTCGACGCGGACTCGGTGACCGTCGTCGAGGCGGATCCGCTGATCGGCGCCGTGCGGATCGAGCGGTCCTTCGGCAAGGGCTCGACGATCGTCCAGACGGTCACCGTCCGCGCCGGCAGCTCCCGCATCGACGTCGAGACGGACATCGACTGGCACGAGGCCGAGAAGATCCTCAAGGCCGCGTTCCCCATCGACATCCGCGCCCCGCACTCCTCCGCCGAGATCGCCTTCGGCCACATCCAGCGCCCCACCCACACCAACACCACGTGGGAGTCGGCCCGCTTCGAGGTCTCCGGCCACCGCTGGGTCCACCTCGCCGAACCCGGTTACGGCGTCGCCGTGCTGAACGACTCGACGTACGGCCACGACGTGTCCCGCACGGTCCGCGAGGACGGCGGCACCACGACCACCGTCCGCCTCAGCCTGGTGCGCGCCCCGCGCATCCCGGACCCCGGCGCGGACCAGGGGCGCCACCGCTTCACCTACTCCCTGCTGCCGGGCGCGAGCATCGCCGACGCGGTCGCCGAGGGCTACTCCCTCAACCTGCCGCTGCGCCTCGCCGAGTCGACGGGCGCCGCCGAACCGGTCGTCTCTGTGGACGGCGAGGGCGTGACCGTCGAGGCGGTCAAGCTCGCCGACGACGGCTCGGGCGACCTCGTCGTCCGGCTCTACGAGTCGAGCGGCGGCCGTGCGGAAGGGACGCTGCGCACGTCGGTGCCGATCGCCGGGGCGCAGATCACCGACCTGCTCGAACGGCCTTCTCAGGACGTGGAGTTGGCGGCGGACGGGTCGGTGGCGGTCGCGCTGCGGCCGTTCCAGATCCTGACCCTGCGCCTGCGGCGCGCATGACCCCTGCGGGACGGGCACTCGGCGGTGCCCGTCCCTCGGGACTCCCCGAACACCCCTATGTGGCCTAGGAGTTCAGCCGTGCCCATGCAACCCTGGTTCACCGACGCCAAGTTGGGGATCTTCGTCCACTGGGGCATCTACGCCGTGGACGGCGTCCCGGAGTCCTGGTCCTTCTACGACGACATCGTCCCCTACGACCAGTACGTCTCCCAGCTCGACCGGTTCACCGCGTCGAAGTACGACCCCCGCGCCTGGGCCGACCTGTTCGCCCGCGCCGGGGCCAAGTACGCCGTCCTCACCGCCCGCCACCACGACGGCGTCGCGATGTGGGACACCGAGCACAGACACCTGGGCCTGGACCGGGACTTCCTCACCGGATACGCCGACGCGCTGCGGGAGAAGGACCTCAAGGTCGGCCTCTACTACTCGCACTCCGACTGGAGCCACCCCGACTACGCGACGACCCGCAAGCCGGGCCGCCCGCCGGAGCAGGAGGACAACCGGTACTCCGAATGCTCCGCCGAGGACGAGGACCTGGTCGCCTGGGAGAGGTTCATCGCCTACCGGGACGGCCAGATCACGGAGTTGGCGTCCCGCTTCCGCCCGGACCTGATGTGGTTCGACGGCGAGTGGGACCGCAGCGAGGAGCAGTGGCGCATCCCCGAACTCGCCGCGCTCATCCGGTCGTACACGCCGGACGTCGTCTTCAACGCGCGGATGCTCAGCGAGGGCGACTACGCGACCCCCGAGCAGGGCGCCCCCATCGTGCCGCCGGACGGGCCGTGGGAGCTGTGCCTCACGATCAACGACTCGTGGGGCTACCAGCACCACGACGACAACCACAAGTCCCTTGCCCAGCTGGTCCGTTACTTCACGGAGACGATCGGCGGGGGCGGCAACCTGCTCCTGGACGTCGGCCCGATGGAGGACGGCACGATCCCCGCACCGCAGGCCGAGCGCCTCGAAGGGCTGGGGGAGTGGATCCGCAGGCACGAGGAGGCGGTGTACGGGACCGGGCGCGGGCTTCCGGCGGGGCACCACTACGGCCCGAGCACCCTCTCCGCCGACGGGCGCACCCTGTACCTCGTCCTCTTCGACGCGCCGCGCGCGGAGATCGGCGTACGGGGTCTGGCGACCGGCGTGCGAAGGGTGCGGGTCGTGGGGTCGGGCAAGGAGCTGGGGCACCGGGTGGTCGGGGGGCTGCACGACGCGGTGGGTGTCCTGTGGATCGACCGGCCGGAAGAGGCGGATCTCGATCCGTACGCCACTGTCCTGGCCGTCGAGCTGGAAGGCGAACTGGAGCTGTACCGGGGAGCGGGACGGTTCTGAACGTCATTCGGGTCGGCCGGTCGCTCCCCGTGACAGCGGCCGACCGACCCGATCCCCCGATCGCTCCACGGACCTCCCGTACCCCGTTCGGTCCCCCGTGAGGTCCATGGAACTTGTGGTGCTCCCCCTTGTGGTGCTTCCCCAGGAACGTCGGCGCTTCCCCCGTCGAGCCCCCCTGCGCCCACATGAGTAAGAGCGCCCACCCTGCCCCCTGATACACCCCCACGCAAAAAAATCTCCCCCAGTTTTCCGTGACCGGGGGAGATGAGGGATGACCTGCGTCTGCTCAGGCGGACGCGGTGGCCTCCGAGGCGACCGTGCTCTCCACGACGGCCTCGCTCTCCACCAACGCGGCGGGCGCGGCGACCGCCGGGAGCACCGGCTCGTCCACCCGATGCTGCGGCAGCGTCACCGGCCGCAGCTGACGCGGTCCGGAGACGACCGTGTAGTCCTGTCCGAGGAACGGCGGCGCGATCTCGCCCGGGTCCTCGCCGAGCGCCAACTGCACAGCCGCCCAAGGGGCGTTGACCCCGCACTGCGAGAGCTGGTGCAGCCCTCCGGCGGGCCGGGTGTTGACGTCCATGAGGACCGGCTCGTCGCCGAACATCCGGAACTGGATGTTGGACAGGTAGTGCAGCCCGAAGCCCTCGGCGATCAGCCGGGCAGGCTCCAGCCACCGCTGGTCCAGCGTGAACCCGCGACGGCGCCCGTTCTTCGTGCGCCCGATGGACATCCGGACGATGTTGTCGGGCCCGGTGAGGCAGTCCACCGACACCTCGGGCTGCTCCAGGCGCGGCATGACGATCCAGTCGACCTCTTCCTCGGCCTCCTCCAGCGCGGCCGTCACCATGTCCAACGGGACGTAGGGGGACGGGAATCCGGTGAGGTGCGAGAGCGAGAAGGGGGAGCGCGTGACGACGCGGAAGCCCACCCCGCCCGCGCCGGACGCCGGCTTGAAGCACGCCTTGTGGCCGTCGGCCTCCAACGCGTCGACGGCGGCGACCAGTTGCCCGGCGTCACGGACCCGGAACCACGGCGGCACACTCACGCCGACGGCGCGCACGGCCTCGTACGCCACGATCTTGTCCTCGAAGACGGCCACGGCCTGCGGCGTCGGCGCGAGCAGCGCGGTGCCGACCGCCTCGAAGTCCGCGCGGTGCGCGACGACCGCCGACTGGTGCAGGCGCGGCACGAACACGTCGATGGAGCGGCGCGCGCACTGGTCGAGCGCGAACTCGACGTAGGCGGCGGGGGAGAGGCCCTCGGGCTCCAGGTCGGCGGTGTCGGCGGCGGCCAGGACGGGGGAGTCGGCGTCGCCGTGCGTCGCATGGATCTCCACGGCGCGGTCGCTGGGATTTCTCCGCAGCTGATCCATGAAGAAGACGTTCTCCGCGTACGTGCGGTTGAGCCAGACGCGTACGCGAGAGACCATGCGAGGCCGCCTTTCAGGGTTCGCGGGCAGGGCGAAGCGGGCCCGGCCCGGGCAGAAGGTTGGAGGGACACCAAACCGCCCTGCGCGAAGGGAAGTTCATGGCGGTGGTGTTGGAGGCGATCATACGGCCTGCGGGGGGTACCGCGTGCAACACGCGTGTTACGGATTCCCGGGTCGTGCTCCCGTGCCGTGGGTGGCCCGTGCGACGGCGTCGTACGGGACGGCCTTGTCGCGGGGCGCCGAATGTGTTGTCGTGGTGACCTTGGAGAGTTCGGCGAGTTCGACGAGTTCGGCGAGTGCCGTGGCGAGAGACGGGGGCGCGTGGTGACGACGACGGCCGGGGGAGCCGGGCGGCTGCTGGCCATCAGCGACCTGCACATCGGGTACCCCGAGAACCGGGCCCTGGTGGAGGAGCTGCACCCGGACACCGAGGACGACTGGCTGCTGGTCGCGGGTGACGTCTCCGAGAACGTCGCGGACATCCGCTGGACCCTCAAGACCCTCGCGAGCCGCTTCGCCAAGGTCGTCTGGGCGCCCGGCAACCACGAGCTGTGGACCCACCCCTCCGACCCGGTCACGCTGCGCGGCGTCGAGCGGTACGAGCACCTCGTCGCCGTCTGCCGCGACCTCGGCGTCGTCACCCCCGAGGACCCCTATCCGATCTGGGAGGGCCCCGGCGGTCCGGCCGCGATCGCCCCGCTGTTCCTGCTGTACGACTACTCGTTCCTGCCGGCGGGCTGCGCGACCAAGGAGGCGGGCCTGGAGTACGCGCACGGCACGGGCGTCGTCTGCAACGACGAGTACCTTCTGCACCCCGACCCCTACCCGACCCGCGAGGCGTGGTGCCGGGCGCGCGTGGAGCTGACCCGGCGGCGCCTGGAGGAGCTGCCGGCGGACCTGCCCGTCGTCCTCGTCAACCACTACCCCCTCGACCGGCACCCCACCGAGGTCCTCTGGTACCCCGAGTTCGCGATGTGGTGCGGCACCACCCTGACCGCCGACTGGCACCGCCGCTTCCCGGTGGCCGCCATGGTCTACGGCCACCTCCACATCCCGCGCACCACCTGGCACGAGGGCGTCCGCTTCGAGGAGGTCTCGGTGGGCTACCCCCGCGAGTGGAAGAAGCGCCAGCAGCCGCCGGGGCGCCCGCGGCTGATCCTCCCGGCCGCGCCCGCGGCTGCGGCTCCGGTTCCGGCGAAGGGCGAGGGCCAGTGATCGAGCGGCTGTTGCCCGCGTCCGTGGTGACGGTCGAGGCGATCGGGCCTGCCGCCGCCGACCCGGGCGCCGAGGCCGGGCTGTACCCCGAGGAACGCGCGGTGATCACGAAGGCCGTCGACAAGCGGCGCCGCGAGTTCGCCACCGTACGCGCCTGCGCGCGGCAGGCGATGGAGAAGCTCGGCGTCCCGCCCCGGCCCATCCTGCCCGGCGAGCGCGGCGCGCCCGGCTGGCCCGAAGGGGTGCGCGGCAGCATGACGCACTGCGCCGGGTACTGCGCCGCGGCCCTCGTCCGCACCGCCGACCTCGCCTCCCTCGGCATCGACGCCGAGCCTCACGACCGGCTGCCGGAGGGCGTCCAGTCCGCGATCGCGCTGCCCGCGGAGGAGGAGCGCCTCGCCGCGCTCACCGCGAGCCGGCCCGGCGTCCACTGGGACCGGCTGCTGTTCAGCGCGAAGGAGTCGGTGTACAAGGCGTGGTTCCCGCTGACGGGGAAGTGGCTGGACTTCTCCGAGGCGGACATCACGCTGACACCGGTGGAGGAGACGTTCGGGACGGTGTCGGCGACGCTCCTCGTGCCGGGGCCGGTGGTGGAGGGGCGGGAGGTCGGGCGGTTCGAGGGACACTGGACGGTCAGGGACGGGTTGCTGGCCACGGCGATCGCGATTCCGTACGCATCGTGAATCTCAGCAGCGTGCATCTCGGCATCGTGCATCTCAGGGACACCACCCCCGTACGAGCCTGAAGAACTCCTCCTCGTTCCCCGTCAGCCCCGCCCGCCCGAGCGCCTCCTCCGCCTCCGCGAGCACCGACTCCGGGACGACCCGCACCTCTCCGTCGTACGCGGCGGCCACGGTGTTCAGGAGTCGCAAGTACGCCTGGACTGCGGCGCGTTCACGGTCGGTCAGTACGGAGGTGGTGGGCATGGGCGGCTCTCCCCTGGTCGGCGTCGGCTGGTTGGTCTCGTCGTACCGTCCAGCTTGCCGCCCGCCACCGACAATCGCCCTCAACCCCGTTGCGATGCGCTCCGGTTCACCTGCATAGCGGACGGCATGTTCGGCCGCGCGTCACTTCCCGTCCTGCCGCAGATACCCGAGCGATGCCTCGATCCGCCCCGCCAGCCGGTCGCGCCGGCCCTTCTCCGGCGTCCCCGCGA
The DNA here is from genome assembly GCF_055409605.1 of Streptomyces saintjeani. NCBI lineage: Bacteria > Bacillati > Actinomycetota > Actinomycetes > Kitasatosporales > Streptomycetaceae > Streptomyces > Streptomyces saintjeani. The sequence continues at coordinate 7,883,853 of NZ_CP189624.1, forward strand.
GCAGCCCCCGGCAGCGGCTCGCCAGCAGCAGGCCGAAGGTCTCCGCCTCGCGCTCGTCGGCCTCGTCGAAGCGCGTGCGCGCGGCGACCCGGCGCACGGTCTCCTGGAGGTCGGCGCCGTCGCGCAGCAGGCGCGTGGCGACGACGGCACCCTCGACGGGCCGGCCGTGGTGCCCGGCGGTCATGTGCCACAGCTCGTGTCCGAGGATGACCAGTTGATGCTCGGGCGCCGTCCGTTCCTCGATCACCACGAGGTCCTGGTCGGTCATGTCCAGCCACAGCCCGCTCGCCGTACCGACCGGGAAGGCGGCCGTACGGAAGTGCACGGGACGGCCCCGGCGGCGGCTCATCGCGGCGCACAGACCGGCGTACACGTCCCCGGGTGCCGCGGGTGCGTCGAGGGCCAGCCCGGCGAGGAGTTCGCCGCACAGCCGCCGCATCCGCCTGCTCATGCCCACCGTCCTCCAGGAGTTCACGACTCGGGTCGCTTGACGCTCTCCAGCAGCATGTCCAGCCACTCGGCGACCTTGTCGCGGTGCTGGTCGGTGGGGAGTTGGGCGGCGCGCCAGGCGATCCCGCGCACGCCGTGGTCCTGGAGGAGCCGTTCCAGCGGGTCCGCCGCGGAGGCGGCCTCGCGCGCGGCGAGCTGCTGGAGGAGCTCCTGTTCGGTGTGGAGCAGGACGCTGGCGAGCGCCTCGGGGTCCTCGGCGGTCAGGAAGCCCGCGTGGACGCGGAAGAACCGCTGGATCGCGTCGCAGTGCTCCATCGTGGGCCGCCGGTCGCCGTTGATCAGCGCGCCCGCCTGCTGCCGGGACATGCCCGCGCCGTCCGCGATCTCCTGCTGCGTGTACTTGCGCCCGCCCGGCTTGAGGCGGGTGCGCCGCAGCAGCCCGAGCCGCTGGAGGAAGCGGGCCTGTACGTCGGGCTCGCCCGCCGGGCGCCCGCTCAGCAGCGCCTTGACGACGGGTTCGGGCACCCCGGACGACACCGACAGCCGGGGGACGTCGAAGACCTGCGCGTACGGCACGCCGAGGCGGCCGGCGAGCGCGGTGACCCGGGCGACGAGAGCCGACAGCGAAGCCGTCGCCGGGTCGCCAGCAGCCTCGTAGCCATCCGTCACGGAACAGGTCTCCTACATCTCTCGCGAACGCCCCGCGTCCCGACCGGCCGAAACCGCCTCCTCCGCACCGACGGTCACACTCATCCATACCGGCAGTCACGGTCAACTGCCCGGAGGGTAACCGGTTTTTCGAACTCACATCCAGGTCTCGCCACAACTGTGGCCAATTTCAGCCGTCAACAAACGCCGAATGCCACGATAGTTGACATGACAGTGCGGGGGCCGGAGGATCGGGGCGCCGCGAGACGGCCGCATCAGGCAAGAGGGGTGACCTCCCGATGGCATACAGGGCAGGTGGGCAGCGGCCCATGCCGCCGTCCCGCCCCGAGGGGCCCGAGGCCCGCGCGTACCTCCAGGACTACGCCGCGCTGCTGGACGCGGTCTCCTTCCCGTCCGTCGTGCTCGACCAGCGCTGGGGCGCGGTCATCGCGAACACCGCTTTCCGGACACTTTTCCGCGAGGTCGGCCCGCATCCCACGGCCATGCCCGACGACAACTTCCTGCGCTTCGTCCTCTTCCACCCCGACGCCTCGCTCGTCCTCGGCGACCACGAGTCGCGCTGGTGCCTGCCGATGCTCGCGCAGTTCGCGGCGGCCCTGGAACGGGACGGCGACGACCGCGAACTCCAGGCCGTACGGCGGGAGATCGCGCAGGACCCGATCATGGAGGCCGCCTACCGGCACGGCCTGCCGCGCTGGATCCGCGAGGTCGGCCCCGCCGCCACGGCCCTCGACGGCGACGTCCGCCCCCTCCTGCACCCCGACCCGCGCTGGGGCGCCACCGACTGCCGCGTCGTCACCGAGGTGACCAAGGCTCTTCAGGACATGGGGTGCACGAGGCTGACGCTGGTCCTGCGGGAGCCTCGGCGGGCGCAGCACGGGGGGCGCCGGGGCGGGGCGCGGGCCGCGCGCAGGGGGGCGAGCCACCTGACGGTGGTGCCGGAAGTCTGAGCCTCAGAGATCCAGCACCAGCCGGTCACCCTTGCATCGCGACACGCAGATCATCATCGTCTCTCCGGCATCCTGTTCCTCCGCCGTCAGCACCGAGTCCCGGTGGTCCACCGTCCCTTCGAGGACGTCGGTCTCGCAGGTGCCGCACGTCCCCTCCGTGCACGAGTACAGGACCTCGACCCCGGCCGCCCGCACCGCGTCGAGCACCGAGACGTCCGCCCCGACCGTGACCGTACGGCCGCTGCGCTCCAGGACGACCTCGAACTCGCCATTGATGGCGTCCAGTTGGGTGGCGCGCGGCTGGAACCGCTCGACGTGCAGCACTCCCGACGGGCACCGGCTCTCCACCGCGTCGAGCAACGGCCCTGGCCCGCAGCAGTAGACGAGCGTGTCCCCAGGCAACTCGTCCAGCACCGGCCCGAGTTCGAGCACCGCCCCGGTCTCGTCCTGCGGCGCGATGGTCACCCGGTCGCCGTAGCGCAGGAGTTGGTCCGTGAACGCCATCGACCGCCGTGACCGGCCGCCGTACAGCAGGGTCCACTCCGCGCCGGACGCCTCGGCGGCGGCGAGCATCGGCAGCAGCGGGGTGATGCCGATGCCCCCGGCGACGAAGCGGTAGCGGGGTGCGGGCAGGAGGGGGAAGTTGTTGCGGGGGCCGCGTGCCCGGACCTTGTCGCCGGGCGCCAACTCCCCGTGCACATAAGCCGATCCGCCTCTGCCGGCCGGCTCTCCCAGTACCGCGATCCGCCACTCGTGCCGGTCCGCCGGGTCGCCGCACAGCGAGTACTGCCGCTCCAGGCCGGGCGCGAGGAGGAGGTCGACGTGGGCGCCGGGCTCCCAGGCGGGCAGGGGGTCGCCGAGCGGGTGGCGCAGGGACAGCAGACGTACACCCTCGGCCGGGGTGTCTATCTGATGGATGGTCAGCTCGCCGTCGTACGCGGTCACTTGGTGTCCTCCGTCTCGTGCCCGCGCGGGTGCGCCAGCATCCATTCCCACATCTCCACCGGGTCCTGCGCCGTGTGTTCGCGTCCGCAGTGGCAGGTGCCGTGCAGGACGTCGGTGCCCGGGAGCCAGTCGACGCGGTAGACCTCGCCGGTCACAGGGCCCGCTCCACGGGCTTGGCGCCCTCCTCGACCAGACGCGCGAGGATACGGCGCGCGGCGAGGCCGCCGGTGTCGATGTTGATGCTCAGCTCCTGGTACCCGTCGCGCTCCGAACCCAGCGTGCGCTGAAGGAGGTTGAGGGCGTCGACGTCCTGCATGACGACCGTGTGGTTGTTGCCGCGCAGGAACTCGGTGACCTCCTCGTCGTCCGTCGCCCAGTCCCGCGACACCATCCAGAAGTCGTACACCTTCCCGTCGCCGGACGGGGTGATCGCGTACGTGATCTCCGTGTGGAAACCGTGCGGATCGCTGCCGTCCGCCTCGGGCGCCACCCCGACCGGGGCGATGCGGCTGTGCAGCAGGTACAGGCACGGCGCGTGGTACTCGATGTCCTGCCAGCGCGTGATGCGGCCCTCGATGCCGGTCGAACGGGCGTAGAACGGGGGGCACTCGGCGTCGTCCATGTGCCGGCTGACCCGGACGATCCCGGCGCCCTCGTCGACCTCGGTGGTGATCGGCGTCTCGGCGACCTCGGGGGTGCCGATGTAGCCGCCGTGCAGATACGTCTCGTGCGAGAGGTCGAGGAGGTTGTCCACCAGCAGGCCGTGGTCGGCGTCTATCGGCTCCATGCCGCGTACGGTCGTCCAGCCCGGGGCGTCGAGGTGGCGGGCGCGTGGGATCGCCGCCGGGTCGGCGAGCGCCGGGTCCCCGATCCAGACCCAGACCAGGGAGTCCTGTTCGACCACCGGGTACGCGGCGACGCGCGCGGTGCGCGGGACGCGTTTCTGGCCCGGCACGTACACGCACGTACCCGTCGTGTCGTACGTGAAGCCGTGGTAGCCGCACACGATCCGGTCGCCGTCGAGGCCGCTCGCCGAGAGCGGGTAACGCCGGTGCACACAGCGGTCGTGCAGCGCGACCGGGGTGCCGTCGGCCTCCGTGCGGTACACGACGATCGGCTCGCCCAGGACGGTGCGGCCGAGCAGCTCGCGGCCCACCTCGTGGCTGTAGGCCATGACGTACCACTGGTTCCTGGCGAAGGCGGTGATGTGCGGCATGGTTGCGGCTCCCGTCGTTGGGTGATGGCGACATCGTCCGGAAGGGCGTCACCGCGCCGCAACACCTCTTCCGCCTCACGGAAGCAGATCGGTAAAAGGCATGTTCAGGGTATGTAGTCCCTCGTGGGGCCGAGTCGGGATGGGCTCGGGCCAACACGCGGCACTGTATGTGCATCGCTGGGCTGCGTGTCCGCTTCAGGGTTGTCGGCTTACGAGGTTGATCGTCATCGGGGCTCTCGTGGTGATTAAGTTTCCGCAATTCGTTGGTGCGGCGGCAGAAGTTGCGGCACCGCTGATCAGGCGTGCGCGTCGCCGTGGAATGAGGCCGTGGGGTCGAATCCGGGTCGAATTCGCCGCTCTTTGGGCCCTGTAGCGCATAAGTGCAGGCCAAAGGGGTGGTGGACTTACGTAAAGCGACTGTTTGAACCTGCCGGGCCAGGAGTGGCCCGGCTCGGGCCGTGGCCGTTTGTGATGGAGTGTCAGGTGGCTCGCGACCTGTACGGCCAGTTGTGATGTCACTCTTGGTTACGGCCCGGACTCGACGTCTCACCCGATCGTGAGACCCCTCAGTCAGCATCGCCGAATCGGGCTCGGCTGCGATGACTTCGGCACCCAGCGCGACCAACAACCGTATTCGGAATCACTGTCACCCTTGGGCCGAGAACCTCAGTGGCGCCCCTCCTGCCGCGGCAGGAGGGGGCCGAGTGGGCCGAGGTCGAGGTTCAGGTCTTCGGGGCTCAAGTCGTATCGCGTGCGCAGTTCGGTCATGCGGTCGTCGAGGATCATGAGCGTCATGCCGATGCGCTCTTCCTGCTCCTCGGTCAGATTGTTCCTTTCGACTCGGCGGATGGCCTGCCGTTCCATGAGCTGGCGCAGCAACTCCACGACGGTGAGCACCAGTCGGACGAGGTCGCGTTCGACCGTGTCCTTGTCCAGTTCGAGGCGTCGGGGCGGGGACGGTTCGGAGTCCGGTGCCGGCGTCGCCCGAGCGCCGAGTGGTAGCGGGCGTTCCGTGTCGAGAGGTGGGGGCGATGTACGCGAAGCGGGTGGCCGGCCGAGTCCGGGTTCGTCGTGTGGTGTCACGTCAGGATTCCTTCCGTGGCTCCCTCGACCGAGGTGAGCAGGGCGCGCAGGGAGATGCGGACCAGCTCCACGTCGGCGATACAGAGACTGAGGTCTCCCGTGATGACGACACCGCCGGCCAGGAGCCGGTCGAGGAGATCGACCAGAGCGACCTCTGCATGGGGCGGGCCTCCGGCCGTCACGGCGTCGTCTGCGGGATCGCGGGCTCCGCCCTTTCGGCCTGTTCCTGCGGGGGAGAGGCGAAAGAGTACGGGGCCCACGGCCCGGTGATCTCGAGTCGGACGCCGGCAGTCCCGGCCGCGAGTGTCTCCACGCGGTCCTGGAAGCTCCGCGTGTGCTTTCGCGGGACGAGGTAGGCCGCGTTGACGATGTTCTCCCCCGGGTTCGCGGACAGTGCGGCCGACTGGGGACGATGGTGCCGTATGTCAGTGGCCAGGTTCGTTTCCGCGAGCGTACGGTCCACTCGTGCGCCGAGGTCGGCGGCGGCCTGACGGGCCACGTCATGGCCGTCTCGGCTCGTGCGGCGCGCGCGCAGGTAGTCACGCCCGGAGCGTGGCCGGTCCCCTGGGGACGCGGGCGTGATCGACGGATGGGCATAGATCTTGACGCCCCACTCGTCGTGGCCCTCCAGTCGGTTCAAGGTTGTGCGGAAGTGGCCGTCGTCGGCGTGCAGGCGTCGCAGCAGGCTGGCGTCGTCGAGGTAAACCGTGGCCAGCCGGAGGGGTAGTACGGCCGTTCGGGAAGCCAGTGCGGCGATCACCTGGTGATGGTCGCGGGCCAGGCGTTCCAGGTCGGTGATGTCGTCGAGTCGCTGTGCGACGGCCTCTTCGGTGAAGGCGTCGGCCGGTACGTCGCTGACGACTGCGACTGTGCCGGCGCCGCGCAGTATCCGTACGGGCAGCCCATCGACGCCGCGTAGTTCTCGGGCGGCCCGCTCGGCCGCCTCGTTCTGCAGCAGTACGGCGTACGCGTAGACCGCCTCGGTGAGGCCTGCCGGGCGCGGGGCTTCGGGCTCAGAGAGCATCGGGTTCCTTCAACCGGGCGTTGAGCGACTGGAGTTCGGCGAGAAGTCGGGCGTTCTCCGCGGCGAGTTCCTCCGCGCGGGCGAGGTCGGGTGACGGGGCGGGACGTACGGCACGAGAGGACAGCGTCGGGTCGTGCTCCCACCAGTCGATGCCCATCTCGCGCGCGGTGTCGACCGAGACGATGAGCAACCGCAGTTTGATGGTGAGGAGTTCGATGTCGAGCAGGTTGATCTTGATGTCTCCTGCGATCACGACCCCTTTGTCGAGGACGCGCTCCAGGATGTCGGCCAGATTGCCTGCGCCGCCCGGCTGGGGCGACGGAGCACCTGTTCGCCGCACGAGGGCGTCGGTCACGGGGAGCCTTCCTGTAGTGCCGAACCTTCGAAGTCGGCCAGATCCGCGCCGTTGCCGGAGACGATCTCTTCCAGACGGTCCAGGAGTTCGTCCTCCCGAAGGCCGAACTCCTCCTCGGTGATGCGGCCGGCCAGCAGATCAGCCTCCAGCTCGGCCAGTTCACTGTGGATGGGAGCCGGGTCGGCATACTGCCGCTCCGCCTCCTGCACCACCTGTTCCAGCACCCAGGCGACCCCGTGCAGCGGAGCCAGTGGCAGGCCGAGCAGGCTGCCCAGCAGACCCATACGGCGCTCTCCTTCCAGTCGGGAGGTGGCGGGGCGAAGTGCGGTGCGCGGTCGCGCGGTCAGACGAAGCTGTAGGGCGGAAGAGGGCCGGTCACCCGGAGTTCCAACCCGTGCCCGAGGCTCTCGGCAACCTGGCCCACGGACGCGGCGAACGCATCCGCCTGCCCGCGTTCGATCAACAGGCTCAGGTTCAGGAAGACCTCGCCCGTCGGATCACCCGCGGCGACGCGGTGGGCCAGCGGCTCCAGCCGGCGGGCGATGTCCCGGGCGTGCTGCTCCTGTAGCGCCTCGACCCCGGCGGCGACGACCGTGCCGAGGGACACCTGGTCGTCGTGCGTCCCAGCGCCGTCCCGGGTGAGGGCGCTCAGGCGTCGGGCTTCGGCACTGTCGCGCAGGACATCCCGCAGGGCGGTGTCCTCGTCCTGTAGGGCCTTGACGTTGAACTCGACGCGGTCCTCGACCGCTCGGAGCCGATCGGTGAACAACGACTCCTGATCCGCCAGCGCGCGGCGCACCGCGCCGTCGTCGGGAGCGAGTGTGCCGAAGCGCAGGGGCACCACGGCACCTGCGGCACCGAGCATCAGCAGCACATTCTGATGGGCGATCAGATCACGTCGTTTGGCGCGCAGTTGTGGCGGCGCCTCGCTGACGACGGCGGCCACCCGGGCGGTGCGTACCGCCCGCAAGGGCGCGGGCGACGCCCCGATTCCGGTGGCACCGTCGACCGGCAGCGGGTGGTCGGCGTCCGTGATCGCATAAAGGTAGAGCGGCATCCGTCAGGCCTTCCCGTCCTGCTGTCCCTTCGCCTTGCCACCCGGGGTCTTGTCGGGTGCGACGGTGGTGTCCTCCTCGGGGCGAGCCGCGGTCGAAGCCGGGGCGTCGACCACCTGCTGCACGGTGGCATCGGCGCTGTGCACCGCGGGATCCGCCACCGGGACCGCGGCACCGGCCGCCGGGGCGGCAGTACTCACCGCGGTCGCCGCTGTCGGGGCGACGGCTCCCACCACGGCGCCGGCCGTCTGGCCCGCAGCGCCGACCACTCCGCCGACGGTCGGCGCCACGCTGTGGACCAGCCCCCCGACGGTCGGCGCGACGCCTTGAACCAGTCCCCCGACGGTCGGGGTGATGGCGCCGACGACGCCACCGACGGTCTGCCCGACCGTCCCGACCGCCTGTCCGAGGTTCCCGCCAACCGGGACCGCGGCACCGGTACCGGGCTGCCAGGCGGCGACGGGCTGCCCCTGCATGACGACAGTGCCGGCAGCGGGAACTGCCGCGACGCCCGGCGAGACAGCCGCCGGTGCTCCGGATGCCACGGCAGTGGGCAGGGCCGGAGTGAACAGCGCGGGCGCCGGAGTCACCACGGGAGTACCGCGGTTCTCCAGATCGAGGCGATTGGTCGCCGCGGCGAAGCGCAGGTAGGTGTCGACGCTGGCGATGACAATGCGGATGTCGACGCGCAGGATCTCGATGCCGATCACCGACACTCGGATGAAGACATCGATCACGAGTCCGCGGTCAAGGATCAGGTCGAGGATGTCGTAAAGGCCCCCGTCGGTCTTCTGGGCGCGGGGTGCGGCGGTCTGGGCGAGCACGGTCATCGGAGAGGTCCCCTCTGAGGTGTGGGGCGAAGGCGTGCGGGGCGGTTGTCGGCGATGGGCTGTCGCGCGATCGACGTACGGCAACTGGACGGAGGGCCCGGACCGGTGCAACCGGGTCAGGGAGCGGGGGCGTCGCAGACGTGGCCGCTGCAACAGCAGGCGGAGCATTCATGCACAGGGGTCTGCGTCATGCGGAGGGAAGCGATGCACCGGCAACTCGGTCGCTGCGCGGGCTACCACGCACGCCCTCACTGTCGGTCGACCTGGCCTCGGGTGTAGCGGCGGCTGCGGGCATAGCCGAGAAGAAGGCCGTTGGCGTCCAGCCTCACCCGGTAGACGGCAAGGATGCTGGTGGAATCGGGGATGCGCTCCAGTTCTACAACCTCGATGTCGACTTGCCAGCCTGTTCCGTCGCGGGTGATGGCCGTGACCGACTCCGGTGTGCGGCCCAGAAGTTCGGCAAGCTGGGCGCGTGCGTTACGCATCGCGCTCACGGCGTCACCGGCCACAGGGGCCCCAGTGGCGGGTGGCGCCGAACCCGGCCCGGGGTCGGATAAGTCGCTCGTGCTCATAGTTCGTCCGGTCCGTCCAGCTGGAAGGTACGTCCGACAGGTCACGACGCGTCGGCATGCCTTTCGCGCGCCCTCCGAGCGCGACGGCCGGTATCCGCCGACTCGCCAAATGTCATGCACATGATCTGAACATATTTCGATCACGTGGTGCCCATAAGTTCTACATACTAATTACATGAATTTTCGCGGCCACGTCCACCCCACGCGACAACTGCACTCACCAGGAGCCCAGCGAAAGACGATCCGGCCACGTCCACGCGGCAGCGGGCAACAGCGTGCCGGCGAAGGGCATCTCTACGGCGATACCGAGGGGTGGCGGAAGCGGAGATCGTCACCGTCACGGGGTCGGTGCCCGATCGCCTGACCGTCACCGGGCCGCTGAGCCCCACGTGAAGCCGCCCGGGGCATGCCAGAGGTGGCCGCCCCGGGTGGCCGCGCCGGACGCGGGGTGTCGGCCGGGGTGCCCCGATGTCCGTCGCTGAAGCGGTGGACCGCATCGCGCACCGCGACCCGATTGCATTCCAGCGGGTCGGCAACCTGCGACACGATCAGGCCACTGCTCGGCAACCTATCCGCGACAGCGCGCTCCCGCACCGTCCCCTGGCCTCGCTTCACTGGGTGTTCGCGGTGCCGGAGGCGGTAGCGGAGACGGCGGAGGGCCTGGTGCGGTCCTGGCGTACGCCCACCGGCGAGTACGGCGCGGAGTGGGACCAGGCCCGCGAGGTGCGCACCGCGATCAACGCATTTCGGCAGTCGGTCCGCTAGATGTTGTCCCGTAACCGGTGGGGCTGTCGGGGCGTTGTCCGATCATGGGCGGGGTGATCTCAGCGGATGATCCGAAGTGGATCGAGCCGTTTGTCGGGAAGCCGCGGTGGCGTGGTCCGCATCCCCGACCTGCTGCGAGGGCGTCGCGTATCCCTGTGGTCCTTCGGGCACCGCCTTGGTCCACTCCTCGGCCAACCCGTTCCCGACAGTTGGGGCAGGAGTGGACTGATCCTGGGGCTCGTCGACCGCGGGACGGTGGCCCTCGCTCTGGTCGGCGGCCTGTTCCGCGGCGAACTGCTCGGGCGTGAGCTCGGCGGCCGGCGGCGGGGGAATGGACGCCGACTTCTTGGCCGTGCCGCCGAGGACACGGCCCTTGGGGCGGGCCGGGGGCTTCGGCTTCTCGTTCTTCTCGGTCATGCGGCGTTCAGCTCCTTCATCAGGCTGCCGTACTCGCTCAGCTCGGTGGGGATCTCGCCGAAGGCATCCATGTAGTGCACCCAGGCGTGGATGACGGTGTCGGCGAGTGGGAACGCCTCGTCGCGGCCCGGGCCGATGCCCTCGCCCTCGGCGGGCTGGAGCAGCTTGTCCTTGACGGTGTGGGGGAGGCTGGTGCGGTCGTCGGCCTTTACGAGGACGACGTGGGCGGTGACGTCGCGGGTGTTGCGGGCGGCGGCGCGCTCGGCCTCGTCGAAGGTGGCGATGAGCTTGCGGCGCTCGATTTTGGTGGGGGCGACCGGCACGATCAGCCGGTTCGCCTCGGTAACAGCCTCGTGGAACAGCTTCGCGGAGCCGCCGCCGGCGTCGACCACGATGGCGCCGAACTCGGCACGCTTGTCACGGATGTACTCGGCGATGTCGTCGAACGGGCACCGCTCGATCACCAGGTTCTCGGGAATCTCGAAGCCTTCGGCTTCGGCGACCTTGAACCAGTCGTAGGCGGACTGGCTGGTCGCGTCCGCGTCCAGGAGCGGCGTCGGCATCCGAGGACGATGGCGTAGCAGAGGGCGATGAACCAGGCGGAGGTGGTCTTGCCGGTGCTGCCCTTGAGTATGCCGACAACAATCACGAAGGCGTCGCAGACATGGGCCGTGGTTGTGGCCAGAGTCTTGTGACGGGTCAGTTCATTCACGTGAGTTCGATCTCCAGAAACTGGAAGGTGAGTTGTCTCGTGCGGGTTGGTGAGGCGGTGAACGGGAGGTTGGCCGTTGCAGGGGAGGTGCGCGTGCCGCGGACCTGAGTCCGCGATGGCGTCTACGCGGGACTCGACTGCCACCGCGGGCAGCACAGGCGAAGGCCCGGTCTGGGCCGGCAGGAGGAACCTCAAGTGCCGGGTCGGGGGTACTGAGTGGTCCGGAAGTGAGACGGTGAAGCAGGAGCACCGTGACCAGAGGCGATGCCTTGGCTGAGGTACCAGGTAGAGCCTTCGCTGCTGTGGCCGACCCGCAGCCGGCGCAGCCAGCCCTGCGGCTTGAGGGTCTTCTCGTAGACGGCCCGCAGGGTCGTGCGGGAGATGCCTGCTTCTTCGGCAGTCTGCCGTTCGCTGGCGTGATGCAGGAGGCCGCCCGCGATCTCGGCGAAGTGTCAGATGCGCCCGCAGGACCCGCAGGGTGGTGCGTCCCCGCTCTCCGCGCCAGGGTGTGGTCTCGATGCGGTCCCGCAGCGCGGCGAGCACCTCGTACGCGTCATGGCGGGACTCCAGCACTCTCGAACTGCCCACCGCATCCGCAGCGCTGGCCCACACGCGGCGGATGTAGTCCAGGCACGCGACTGCCCGGCACGCAGTGCGATGTTGCGGGCGTACCTGCCGTCCTCGTGCTCGGGGTGCAGTAGGAGCTGCGTCAGATGGTCGACGGTGCCGCCGATACGGGCCACATGACAGGCGATGGCCGCGGTGATCCGGTGCCCGTGCTCGGCCGCGCCCTGGTGACCCGTACGCAGGACCAGGCTTCGGCCGTCGGAGGCGAGCCTGCTGTAACTCCCGGTGGCGTAGCGGCCGGTGAGGTCCCCGAGGAGGACGAGATCGGCTGCCGCCGAAGGCAGGTGAGTGAGGCCCGATGGGTCGGACTGGTGAGAGTGCTGTTGCTGGAGGTTCGTCGGGTGGGTGCTGTGTGGCCCGGTGGGGTCGTCTCGTAAAGACGTGGACGCCACCCAGGCCCGCTAAAACCACGGGTGGTGTCCGGGACCGACCTCCAATCGGTGTCGGCCAAGGCATCCAGGGTTGCCGTCCTGGAGGCCCTTGCGTGCCTGGCCCCGAGCGGAGGCGGGCGTCCCCATCGCAGCTCGACCGGGAACGAGCCGGAGTCCCGCCGGAGTCGCCCACTCGTGATCCACGCCGTCCAACTCGGGTCCCTCGTCACAGCCTCATCGCCCCCACACAAACGCAGGTCAGAAAGGTGCGCTAGCTGTACCACTGGTTCCTGGCGAAGGCGGTGATGTGCGGCATGGGGTTCCCGTCTCTCGGTCCTGGCGCCATCGTCTTGAGGTGTGCCGGGGTGCCGCAACGGGGCTTCCGCCTCGCGGGAGGATCGCTGGTGCGGGGTGTGTGGGGGGGCGCGGAGAATTCCGGTTGGCCGAAAAGGGCGGACGCGGTCCGTCAATTCATGGGGAGAGGTAGGGGGTGAGGGTGCTTGTTCCGGGAGGTGTGAGCGGCTGGTGTGCGGTGAAGCGCTATTCGGGGGCTGGCCGAAAATACCGGCGGTGTGACACGTTCGGGTGAAGGTGTGCGAAGGGGTCGGGGGCCATACGGAGTACCTCGGATAGGCTTCTTTCGTCGCCACCGTGTGTGGTGTGAAACGAACTGGATGGGACAGGTGAGAAAGCCGGTCCGCATTCCCCGCCGTAGTCGCCGCCACATTCCACGATCGCCCACCCCGGAAAGGGAAACCGAGTCATGCCTCCCGTAGTTCCCCCGTTTCTGATCGGTCTCATCGCCGCGCCTTTGGCCAAGCGCATCGTCACGCCTTTGATGAAAGGGCTCGTGAAGACCTCGGTCGGGCTCGTCATGGAGGTGAAGCGCGCCGCCCACGAGGCGACCGAGGGGCTCCACGACCTCGCGGCCGAGGTGACCGCCGAGGTGATGGCCGCCCAGCTCGCGACGGGCGGGGCGCCGACCGCCGCCTCCGTGCCGACCGCCGCTGCGGCCCCGGTCGCGGCCGACACGGGCGCCGCGAAGACGGCTCCCCCCAAGGGGCGGCCCGCCGGCGGGGCCGGCAAGACGCACTGAGTAAACGCGCCCGGAATTCGTCACACGACAGCCGCCCAGCACGCGGTGTCGCAGAGAGCATGGGAACCAGCTGGACATGGCACTACTGGTGGGGGCGGCGGCCGTCGGACGGCCGATCCGGAGCGGCGTGAGAATGCGCTCGAACGTGCCGGGGCGGCAGCGGTGGAGTGTTCCGCAGGCGGTCGGCCGGCCGCGGTTGGCGGATTCCCTGGCGGATACGCTGCGGGGGGTCCGGGGAATCAAATCGGTGCGCGTGAATTCCGTGACCGGAAGCGTTCTCGTGCTGCATGGCCCGGGGCTCACGAATACGGATGTCGGGGAGCTGTTGCGGCGAGTTCTCGGACGGTTATCCGGGACTTCCGCGACGGAAATCGGTGCGCGTACGGAGAATGCGGCGCCCGAGCCCGTGCCGAAAGCCGTTGAGCCCGCGCCCGGCACCCTTCGCACCGCCCTCGCCGTCACCGGGGGCGTGGTGGGGGCTGCCGGGCTCGCGCTCGGGGGCGGGAAGCTGTTGCGCAGGCCGCTTGTCGCGTTGGGGGCGGTTGCCGGGGCGACGGTGGTCGTGGTGCGGCGGGCCATGGTTCGGGCGGGGGTGGTGGACGGGGGCGCCGTCGTCGGAGGTGCTGAGGCGGGGGCGGTCGGGGGTGCTGCGGCAGAGGGCGCAGGTGTGGTCGGGGGTGCTGGAGTCCTCGGCGGTGCTGGGGTTCTTGGCGGTGCTGGGGGTCGGCGTTCCTCTCTCCGTGCCCTTCTCGATCTCGTCGGCCCTCACCGGTCCCGGCTCGGGCTCGCCACCGGGCTCTCCGCCGTCTGTCAACTCGCCGAGGTCGCCTGCGGGTTGTTCCTCGGGTGGGTCGCGCTGGTCCTCATCAAGGGGTCCTGCCCGCCGCTCCTCGCCCTCGGAATCACCGGCGCCACCGCCCAGTTGTGGTTCCTCGCCGGCGCCGCCGCCCTCGCCTGCGCCGCCGTCGCCGTCCTTTCGTACGCCGCGAACACCCAGTGGCGCGGGCTCGGCCAAGACATCCAGCAGGACTGGCGCGACTCCACCTACGCCCACGTACAGCGCCTGGAACTGGGCCAGTTGGAGGGCGAGCGCACCACCCGGATCGCCGGGGTCCTCACCGACGAGGTCGCCCAGCTCGGCGGGTTCTTCGCGACCTGCGCCAACGACGTCGTCCAACTCGGCACGAGTTTCCTCGTGCTGGTGCCCGCGTTCCTCGTCTTCGCCCCGCAGATCGCGTGGATCGCGTTCCTGCCGATGCCCGTCGTCGCCTGGCTGTCGTTCCGTCACCAGGACCGCGTGGCCGACGACTACGCCGTCTCCAGCGAGCACCGGGCCGAACTGCACAGCCAGTTGGTCAACAGCCTCCAGGCGAGCGCCACCGTCAAGAGCTTCTGCACCGAGGAGTACGAGGCCGCCCGCCTCGACGCGCTCGGCGAGAAGTACCGGCTCGGCAACCGCCGTACCGACCGGCACACCGTCCGCCACGGCGAGACGATCCGCGCCACCACCACCGCGTCCATGGTCGGCATGCTCCTCCTCGGCGGCCGGTCCGTCCTCGAAGGCGACCTGCCCTTCGAGGTGTTCAGCCCTCTCATCGGCCTGCCCCAGCAGGTCCTGTTCCGCCTCACCCGGCTCGGCACGATCGTCGACCAGTACCAGCGCACCCTCACCGCCTACGACCGCGTCCAGCACCTGCGCGCCCTGCCGACCGAACCCGTCGGCAAGGAAGAGGAGTTGGACCGTACGACCGTCCAAGGGGCCATCTCCCTCAAGGACGTCACCTTCGCCTACCCCGGACGCCCGCCCGTCCTGGAGAACTTCTCCCTCGACATCGCACCCGGCGGCGTCACCGGCATCGTCGGCGCCACCGGCTCCGGCAAGACCACCGTCGCCCGGCTCCTCATGCGCTTCCAGGACGCGTCCGGGGGCCAAGTCCTGCTGGACGGGCGGGACATCCGCGACCTCGACCGCCACGACCTGCGCCGCGCCGTCGGGTTCGTCGCTCAGGACCCCTTCCTCTTCGACGGCACCGTCGCCGACAACATCCGCTACGGCAGCTTCGACGCGAGCGACGAGGACGTCGAGCGCGCCGCCCGCGCCGCCGAGGCCCACCCCTTCGTCGACGCCCTCCCCGACCGCTACGACACCCGCATCGGCGAGCGCGGCGCCGCCCTCTCCGGCGGGCAGCGCCAGCGCATCGCCCTCGCCCGCGCGATCCTCAAGGACTCGCCGGTCGTCATCCTCGACGAGGCGACGTCCGCGGTCGACAACGAGACCGAGGCGGCGATCCAGCGGGCGCTGCGGTCGTTCGCGCAGGGGCGGACGCTGATCGTCATCGCGCATCGGCTGTCCACGATCCGGGGGGCCGACCGGATCCATGTCCTCGACAAGGGCGGGGTGGTGGCGGAGGAGGGGACGCATGCGGAGCTGCTCGGTCGGGGTGGGTTGTATGCGTCGCTGTGGAGCTTGCAGTCGGGGGAACGGGCCGCGTAGGCAGGGGGGTGGGGGCGCCCGGGTGCAAGTCCGGGGTGGGGGAGTGGGGGGTGGGGTGGTGGGTGCCGGTGGTCTCGGTGGGTGCCGGTGAACTCCGCCGGATGCCCGGGGTGTTGCCGGCGGGGTCTCAGGCGGCTCGGTAGGCGCTCTCGGTGAGAGCCGGGTGGGGTCGGGTGGGGTCGGCCGGGTCAGGACTTCGGCTCCGGCTGCCCTGGCCTCCTGCCCTCTGGCCACTTGCCCCTTGACCTCGGATTCCCGACCTTGCTGTGGTTCCGAACCTGGCTGTGGTTCCGAACCCGGCTGTGGTTCCGGACCTGACCCCGACCCCGGTCTGTCTTCCACGCTTCGACTCCGCGCCGGTCCCGCCTCCGGTCCCGCCCCGCCCCGCCCCGGGTCTCTCCCTGTCTCGTCCCGCCCTGCTTCCGGTCCGTCCCTGCCCCAGGCTCCGGCAGTAACCGGAGCAACCGGTTTCACCCCACGTTTCTCCCCGCGCAGCCCTCTCTGATCTCCCCGCCCGGTCCCCCTTTCTCCCGCACCACCCCGGAGGTACTCCCATGTCTGCCCGCGACGGCGCCGCTCTTCCCGCGACCGCGGCCCAGCGCGAGATCTGGCTCGCCGAACAGCGCACGCCCGGCGTACTCCCGGTGTACCGCATCGGCGAATACCTGGAGATCGACGGCCCCGTCGACCCGGACCTGTTCGCGACGGCGCTGCGGCAGGCCGTGGCCGAGTACGACGGCCTGCGCGCCGTGTTCGGCGACGGCCCCGAAGGGCCCCGCCAGACCCTTCGGCAGACCCAGGGCCCGGACCTCGCCCGCCTCGACATCAACTCCCTTGAGGACGCCGTGCGGTGGATGCACGCGGACCGGCTGCGCCCCCTCGACCCGGCCCGCGACCCCCTCCACTCGCACGCCCTGATCCGCCTCGCCGACGACCACTGGCTCTGGTACCACGCCTACCACCACCTGGTCACCGACGGCGTCGGCCTCGTCCTCATGGCCGAGCGCGCAGCCACCGTCTACTCGGCCCTGGCCTGCGGCGACACGGCGGACCCGGCGCCGTTCCCGACCCTGCGCGAGGCCGTCGACGCGGACGCCGAGTACCGCGCCTCCGCCCGCTTCACGGCGGACCGCGCGCACTGGGCCGACCACCTCGCCGGCCTCCCCGACCCGGCGCACCTCGGCAGCCCGACGACCGACCCCACGGTCCGCCCCCGCGTCGTCCCGCTCCCCCTGGACGCCCTGGACGGAAACCCGCTGCAAGCGGTTGCACAACGCACCGGCGCCCGCGCCTCCCGCACGCTGATCGCGGCCACGGCCCTCCACGTGCACCGCCTCACCGGCGCCCGTGACCTCCTGGTCGGCCTCCCCGTCACCGGCCGTTCCCGTTCGAACCGTGTCCTCGCCGCCTTCCCGGGCCTCGTCTCCAACGTCGTCCCCCTGCGCCTCACGGTCCACCCCGGCATGACCTGGCAGGCACTCCTCGACGACGTGGACCGCGAGGTGTGGTCGGCGCTGCGGCACCAGCGCTACCGGGGCGAGGACATCCACCGCGACCTCGGCCTGACCGGAGCGCCGGGTTCGGCGTGGCCGGTGGTGGTCAACTACCGCCCCTTCACCCGGTCGTTGGACTTCGCCGGGCACCCGGCGACCGTCCGTGACCTCTCCGAGGGCGGGGCGACGGACCTCGCGGTGTGGGCGGTGGACCGGCAGGACGGGCGGGGACCGCAGGTCTCGTTGCAGACCGGCGCCGACAGGTGGGAGGAGACGGAACACGCCGCCCAGGCGGGGGCGCTGGCGGGGCTGCTGGGGAGTCTGGCGGGGACGGACGGGGAGCAACTCCTCGGGCGGGTGCCGTTCTTGAGGAAGAGCGTGCCTTCTCCGAAGGCTCCGGCTCCGCAAACCCCTGACCTGGCCGCTCTCTTCGAACGCCAAGCCGCCCGCACCCCGGACGCCGTCGCCGTCGTAGCCCCCGAAACCACCCTCACCTACGCCGAGTTGGACGCCCGCGCCAACCGCATCGCCCGCCTCCTTCTCACCCATGGCGCCGCCCCCGAACGCCTCGTCGCCCTGGCCCTGCCCCGCTCGGCGGACCTGGTCGCCGCGATCCTCGCGAGCCTCAAGACCGGCGCGGGATACGTCCCCCTGGACCCCGACCACCCCACGGCCCGCCTCGCCGAACTCCTCGACGACACACGCCCCGTGATGGTCCTCACCGACGCCGCGACCCGCGACCGTCTGCCCGCCGGAACGCCGACTGCCTTACTGAACACGGCGCTTGACGAGCTGTCACCAACGGCCCCCCGGCGCACGATCGACGCTCTCCACCCCGCGTACGTCATCCACACCTCGGGCTCCACCGGCCGCCCCAAGGGCGTACTCGCCACACGCGGCGCCCTGTCGAACCTGATCCACCACCAACGCACCACCCTGTACCCCGAGATCTCTGAGAACACCGAGAACTCTGAGGGTGCCCCCCTCCGTGTCCCCCTCACCACCTCGGTGACCTTCGACGCCTCCTGGGACCAGCTCGGCTGCCTCTTCGCCGGCCACACCCTGCACGTCCTGGACCGCGCCACCTGGGCCGACCCCACCGCCTTCGTCACCCACCTGCGCACCCACCGCCTCGGCCTGGTCAACGCCACCCCCACCTACCTGCGCGCCCTCCTCGACCACGGCCTCCTCGACCCGGCCCACCACCGCCCGTCCCTCGTCATCGCGGGCGGCGAGACCCTCCCGCCGGGCCTGTGGGACGAGTTGAGGAGTGTGGACGGCGTCCGCTGCCTCAACTTCTACGGCCCCACCGAGTGCACGGTCGACGCGCTCGCCGCCCCGATCGAGGCCCCCCGCCCCACCCTCGGCCTCCCCCTCCCCGGCCTGCGCGCCCACGTCCTGGACGCCGCCCTGCACCCCCTCCCCGACGGTCTCCCCGGCGAGCTGTACCTCTCCGGCGAAGCCCTCGCGCGCGGCTACCTCAACCAACCGGCGACAACGGCGGCCCACTTCGTGGCCGACCCCTTCGGCGCCCCCGGCACCCGTATGTACCGCACGGGCGACCTCGTACGCCGCTCCTCGGACGGCACCCTCACCTACCTCGGCCGCACCGACGTCCAGCTGAAGATCCGTGGCTTCCGTATCGAACCCGGCGAGATCGAAGTCAGGTTGACGGACCGTCAGGACATCGCGGAGGCCACCGTCGTCACCCGCGACGGCAGACTCGTCGCGTACGTCGTCCCCGCGCCCACCGCCGCCGCCGACCCGCAGGCCCTCCGCGACCACCTGCGCGCCTGTCTCCCCGACCACATGGTCCCGGCCGCGATCGTCGCCCTGGCCGCCCTCCCGCTGACCGCGAACGGCAAACTCGACCGCGCCGCCCTGCCCGCCCCCGGCACGGTGGCCACCTCAACCGGCCGCACCCCGCGCACAGCCCGCGAAGAACTCCTGTGCACGCTGGTCGCCGACGTCCTCGGCGTCCCCCAAGTCGCCCCGGACGACGACTTCTTCACCCTCGGCGGCCACTCCCTCCTCGCGATGCGCCTGCTGGCCCGCATCCGCTCCGCCTTCGACGTCGACCTGCGGCTCACCGACCTCTTCGACGCCCCCACCCCGGCCGGCCTCGCCCGCTCGGTCGACTCCGGCGAGCACCGCACCCGCCCCGCCCTCACCCCGTACGAGCGCCCCGGCGCGGTCCCGCTCTCCTCCGCCCAGCGCCGCCTCTGGTTCCTCCAGCGGATGGAGGGCACCGGCTCGACCTACCACATCCCCCTCGCCCTCACCCTGACCGGCGACCTCGACCGAACGGCCCTGGAGCAGGCCCTTGTCGACGTCGTCACCCGGCACGAGAGCCTGCGGACCGTCTTCCCCGACGAACGCGGCGTCCCCTGCCAACGGGTCCTCGACAACCCCGAGATCCCGCTGACGGTATCGACCGCCGACGCGGCCGACCTGCCGGCCCGCATGCTCGCGTCCGCCCGCCGCACCTTCGACCTCGCCACCGAACTCCCCTTCCGCGCCGAGTTGTTCGAGACGACGGCCACCGACCACACCCTCCTCCTGATCCTGCACCACATCGTCGGCGACGGCTGGTCCGTCGGCGCCCTCGCCCAGGACGTCACCCGCGCCTACGCCGCCCGCCGCGAAGGCCAGGCCCCCGACTGGCCCCAACTGCCGGTCCAGTACGCCGACTACACCCTCTGGCAGCGCGACCTGCTGGGCGAGGCGACCGACCCGGACAGCCTCTCCGCACACCAACTCGCCTACTGGACCGGCCAACTGGCCGGAATCCCCGAACAGCTCCAACTCCCCTTCGACCGCCCCCGCCCCGCCGCCACGACGTACCGGGGCGAACAGCTCCCGCTGACCATCGCCCCCGAACTGCACGACGAACTGCGCGAGTTGGCCCGACGCCACGGAACGACCCTCTTCATGGTCCTCCAGGCATCCCTCGCCGCCCTCCTCGCCAAGCTCGGCGCCGGACACGACATCCCCATCGGCACCCCCGTCGCCGGCCGCACCGACGAGGCCACCGACGACATGATCGGCTTCTTCGTCAACACCCTCGTCCTGCGCACCGACCTGACCGGCGACCCCACCTTCGCCGAACTCCTGGGCCGCGTAAGGAAGTCGGCGCTGGCCGCCTACGCCCACCAGGACCTCCCCTTCGAGCACCTCGTCGAGGAGCTCAACCCCACCCGCACCCTCGCCCACCACCCCCTCTTCCAGACCATGCTGGCCCTCCAGAACGCCCCCCTCGGCGCGTTCGACCTCCCCGGCCTGCACGCCACCGCCGACCTGGTCCCCACCCGCACCGCGAAGTGCGACCTCACCTTCAACCTCACCGAACACCCCGACGGCCCCCTCACCGGCACCGTCGAGTACAGCACCGACCTCTTCGATCCCGACACCGTCCGCGGCATCACCGAGCGCTGGGCACGGGTCCTGCGCACGGTCGTCGCCGACGCCGGAGTCCGCCTGAGCGAGGTCGACGTCCTGTCGGCCACGGAACGCGCCGCGCTGCTCCCCGCACCGGTGGCCCGTGACGTGACCCCGGCCGGCGACATCGTGTCCGTCTTCGAGACCCAAGCGCGCGACCACGCCGACGCGGTGGCCGTCGTCGCGGGTACGGACCGCCTGACGTACGGCGAACTCAACGCCCGTGCCAACCGTTTGGCCCACTGGCTCCTCGAACAGGGCGTCGGTGCCGAGGACTTCGTCGCCATCGCCCTGCCCCGTTCGGCGGACCTCGTCGTCGCGATCGTCGGCGTCCTGAAAGCCGGTGCCGCGTATCTTCCCGTGGACCCCGAATACCCGTCCCAGCGACGTGAGTTCATGGTCGAGGACGCTCAACCGGTCCTGGTGCTGGACGACTTGGGTGTGGTGGGGGAGGGGTACTCCGACACCGACCCGGGCGTACGGATCTCGCCGGATCATCCGGCGTACGTGATCTACACGTCGGGCTCGACCGGCCGTCCCAAGGGCGTGGTCGTTCCGCACGGCAATGTGGTGCGGTTGTTCCGTTCCACGGACCAGTGGTTCGGGTTCGGTCCGGATGACGTGTGGACGCTGTTCCACTCGTACGCGTTCGACTTCTCCGTCTGGGAGTTGTGGGGTGCGCTGCTGCACGGTGGCCGGTTGGTGGTCGTGGACTACCACGTGTCCCGCAACCCCGAGGCGTTCGCGGCGCTGCTGGCCGAGGAGGGCGTGACGGTCCTCAACCAGACCCCGTCGGCCTTCTACCAGCTCCCTTCCGACGCCTCCGGCCTGTCCCTGCGGTATGTGATCTTCGGCGGCGAGGCCCTGGAACCTGCCCGCCTGGCGGACTGGTACGCCCATCACGCGGACGACGCGCCGGTTCTCGTGAACATGTACGGCATCACCGAGACGACCGTGCACGTCACGTACGAAGCCCTCGACGCCGCGTCCGTCGGGCAGTCGTCCAGCGTCATCGGCACGGCCATTCCCGACCTGCGCGGCTACGTCCTGGACGAGCGCCTCAACCCCGTACCGCCGGGCGTGGCAGGGGAGTTGTACGTCGCCGGGGCCGGGCTCGCGCGCGGCTACCTGCGGCGGCCGGGGCTGTCGGCGGAGCGTTTCGTCGCCGACCCGTACGGCTTGCCGGGGACCCGGATGTACCGCTCCGGGGACGTCGTGCGCTGGAACGCGCGCGGCACCCTGGAGTTCTTCGGACGCGCCGACGACCAGGTCAAAGTCCGGGGATTCCGGATCGAGTTGGGCGAGATCGAGGCGGCCCTCGCCGCACACCCCGAGGTCGCGCAGGTCGCCGTACTGGCCCGGCAGGACCGCGCCGACGACACGCGGCTCGTCGCGTACGTCGTCCCCGCGCCCGGCACGGTCGCGCACTCGGCGACGCTGCGCCAGCACCTGCGGGAGCGGCTGCCGGAGTACATGGTGCCGAGCGCGTTCGTCGCGCTGGACGCCCTGCCGCTGACCGCCAACGGCAAGCTGGACCGGCGTGCGCTGCCCGAGCCGCAGGTCGGGGCCGTCGGCTCCGGGCGGGCGCCGCGCACCCCGCAGGAGCAGATCCTGTGCGAGCTGTTCGCGGAGATCCTCGGCGTCCCCGAGGCCGGCGTGGACGACAACTTCTTCGATCTGGGCGGCCATTCACTCCTCGCGACCCGCCTCGTCGCCCGGGTCCGCGTCACCCTCGGCGTCGAACTCGAACTGCGTGCCCTGTTCGAGGCCGCGACCCCCGCAGGGCTCGCCGCGAGCCTCGCCGCCGCCGGACAGGCCCGCCTCGCCCTGGACGCCTCGCCGTCCCGCCCGGAACTGATCCCGCTGTCGTTCGCCCAGCGACGCCTGTGGTTCCTGCACCAGTTGGAGGGCGAGAGCGCCAACTACAACATCCCGCTGGCCTGGAGGCTCCAAGGCCCCCTGGACCGGGCGGCGTTGGAGGCCGCGCTCGCCGACGTCGTGGTGCGCCACGAGAGCCTGCGGACCGTCTACCCGCAGCTCGACGGCGTCCCGTACCAGCGGATCCTGGACCCGGAGGAGGCGCGACTCCCGCTGCGGAGCGGGAACCTCACCGAGGACACGCTGGGCACCGTCCTCGCCGGGGCCCTCCGGTACGCCTTCGACCTGGCCGTCGAACTTCCCCTGTACGCCCAGCTGTTCGAGGCCGCCGAGGAAGAGCACGTCCTGCTGCTGGTGATCCACCACATCGCGGGCGACGGCTGGTCCCTCGGTCCGCTCGCCCAGAACCTCGCCGACGCGTACGCGGCCCGCTGCCGGGGCGAGGAACCGGTATGGGCCCAACTCCCCGTCCAGTACGCCGACTACACGCTCTGGCAGCACCAACTCCTCGGTGATGCGCGGGACTCGGAGAGTCTCTTCGCGCGCCAGGCCGCCTACTGGACGCAGACCCTCGCCGGGCTCCCCGAACAGATCCAGCTCCCCACCGACCGGCCCCGCCCGGCCGTCGCCTCCCACCAGGGCGGGTTCGTCCGGGTCCGCCTCGACGCCGAACTCCACCACGAGCTGCGCGAGTTGGCCCGCACGCACGGCACCAGCCTCTTCATGGTCCTGCACGCCGGACTCGCCGGGCTCCTCGACAAGCTCGGCGCGGGCGAGGACCTCCCCGTCGGCACCCTCATCGCCGGCCGCACCGACCAGGCGCTCGACGACCTGATCGGCTACTTCGTCAACACCCTCGTCCTGCGCGGCGACACCTCGGGCAACCCCACCTTCGCCGACCTCCTCGCCCGCGTCCGCGACGTCTCCCTCGCCGCCTACGCCCACCAGGACCTGCCGTTCGAGTACCTCGTCGAGGCCC
Source organism: Streptomyces saintjeani (assembly GCF_055409605.1). Taxonomy (NCBI): domain Bacteria; kingdom Bacillati; phylum Actinomycetota; class Actinomycetes; order Kitasatosporales; family Streptomycetaceae; genus Streptomyces; species Streptomyces saintjeani. The sequence continues at coordinate 7,907,272 of NZ_CP189624.1, forward strand.
TCAACCCGGCCCGTTCCCTCTCCCATCACCCGCTGTTCCAGGTGATGCTGGTCCTCCAGAACGCGCCCCGGGCCGACTTCGCCCCGCCGGGACTCACCACCAGCACCGTCCAACTCACCACCACCACCTCCAAGTTGGACCTCATCTTCTCCATGTCCGAACGCCACACGGACGACGGGGAACCCGAAGGCATCGACGGCTTCGTGGAGTTCGCGGGCGACCTCTACGACACCGGCACCGTCCAGGGCATGGTGGACCGCTGGATCCGGGTCCTCCGGGCCGGCGTCACCGACGCCCGGGTCCGGCTGAGCGAGGTCGACGTCCTGTCGGCCACGGAACGCGCCGCGCTGCTCCCCGCACCGGTGGCCCGTGACGTGACCCCGGCCGGCGACATCGTGTCCGTCTTCGAGGCACAGGCACGGGAGCGCGCCGACGCGGTGGCCGTCGTCGCGGGTGCGGACCGCCTGACGTACGGCGAACTCAACGCCCGTGCCAACCGTTTGGCCCACTGGCTCCTCGAACGGGGCGTGGGGGCCGAGGACTTCGTCGCCCTTGCCCTGCCCCGCTCCACCGACCTCGTCGTAGCCGTCCTCGGTGTCCTCAAGTCCGGTGCCGCGTATATGCCGCTGGACCCCGACTACCCCGCCGCACGGCGGGAGTTCATGGTCGAGGACGCTCGACCGGCGCTGGTGCTGGACGACTTGGGCATGGTGGGGGAGGGCTACCCCGACACCGACCCCGGCGTACGGATCTCGCCGGACCATCCGGCGTACGTCATCTACACGTCGGGCTCGACCGGCCGTCCCAAGGGCGTGGTCGTTCCGCACGGCAATGTGGTGCGGTTGTTCCGTTCCACGGACCAGTGGTTCGGGTTCGGTCCGGACGATGTGTGGACGCTGTTCCACTCGTACGCGTTCGACTTCTCCGTCTGGGAGTTGTGGGGTGCGCTGCTGCACGGTGGCCGGTTGGTGGTCGTGGACTACCACGTGTCCCGCAACCCCGAGGCGTTCGCGGCGCTGCTGGCCGAGGAGGGCGTGACGGTCCTCAACCAGACCCCGTCGGCCTTCTACCAGCTCCCTTCCGACGCCTCCGGCCTGTCCCTGCGGTATGTGATCTTCGGCGGCGAGGCCCTGGAACCCGCCCGCCTGGCGGACTGGTACACCCACCACGCGGACGACGCGCCGGTTCTCGTGAACATGTACGGCATCACCGAGACGACCGTGCACGTCACGTACGAAGCCCTCGACGCCGCCTCTCTCGCGCAGCCGTCCAGCGTCATCGGTACCGCGATCCCGGACCTGCGGACTTACGTCCTGGACCGGCATCTGAGGCTCGTCCCGCCCGGTGTGGCGGGGGAGTTGTACGTCGCCGGGGCCGGGCTCGCCCGGGGGTATCTGAACCGGCCGGGGCTGAGCGCGGAACGTTTCGTCGCCGACCCGTTCGGCGGGTCCGGCACGCGGATGTACCGCACCGGCGACCTGGTCCGGCGGCGGGTGGACGGGGTGCTGGAGTACGCGGGGCGCGCCGACGACCAGGTCAAAGTCCGCGGATTCCGGATCGAGTTGGGCGAGATCGAGGCGGCCCTCGCCGCACACCCCGAGGTCGCGCAGGTCGCCGTACTGGCCCGGCAGGACCGCGCCGACGACACGCGGCTCGTCGCGTACGTGGTGGGGAGCACGGCACCGGACGACCTCCGCGCCCACCTGCGCGGACGCCTCCCCGAGCACATGGTCCCGGCCGCGTTCGTCGCCCTGGACGCCCTGCCGCTGACCGTGAACGGCAAGCTGGACCGCGCCGCCCTGCCCGCGCCCGACCTCACGCCGACCGAGTCGGGCCGCGCGCCGCGCACCCCGCGTGAACAGATCCTGTGCGACCTGTTCGCGGAGGTGCTCGGCGTCGCCCAAGTCGGCCTGGACGACGACTTCTTCGACCTCGGCGGCCACTCGCTGCTGGCCACCCGGCTCGTCGCCCGGGTCCGCGCCGCGCTCGGCGTGGAACTCGAACTGCGGGCGCTCTTCGAGTCCCCGTCCGTCGCCGGGGTCGCCGCGAGCCTCGGTACGGCGGGCGAGGCCCGCCCGGCGCTCGTCCCGGCCGCCAGGCCCGAACGCCTGCCCCTGTCGTCGGCCCAGCGCCGGCTCTGGTTCCTGCACCGACTGGACGGCGGCAGTGCGGCCTACCACATCCCGCTGGCCTGGCGCCTGACCGGCCCGCTCGATCGCACCGCCCTCGAAGCGGCCCTCGCGGACCTGACGGACCGTCATGAGAGCCTGCGCACAGTCTTTCCGGACATCGACGGCGTTCCGTACCAGCACGTCCTGCCCGAGCACCGCCCCCACCTCCCGGTCACCGAAGGCGTGAACCTCGCCGCCTCCCTGGCCCGCCCCTTCGACCTGGCGACCCAACCGCCCCTGCGCGCCGACCTGTTCACCGACGGACCCGGCGTCCACGTCCTCCTTGTCACCGTCCACCACATCGCGGGCGACGGCTGGTCCCTCGGCCCGGTCAACCGTGATCTCGCGGCGGCGTACACGGCACGCTGCGCGGGCCAGGCCCCCGACTGGGCCGAACTCCCCGTGCAGTACGGCGACTACACGCTCTGGCAGGAGCGACTCCTCGGCGACGCCGGGGACTCGGAGAGCCTCTTCGCGCGCCAGGCCGCCTACTGGACGGACACCCTCGCCGGGCTCCCCGACCAGATCCACCTCCCCACCGACCGGCCCCGACCGGCCACGCCCACCTTCCAAGGGGGCCAGATCCGCGTCGAGTTGGACGCCGACCTGCACGCCGGGCTCCTCGACCTCGGCCGCCGTCAGGGCGCGAGCCTGTTCATGGTGCTCCAGGCCGGGCTCGCCGCGCTGCTGAACAAGCTCGGCGCGGGCGACGACATCCCCGTGGGCAGCCTCATCGCGGGCCGCACCGACCAGGCGCTCGACGACCTCGTGGGCTTCTTCGTGAACACCCTGGTCCTGCGCACCGACACGTCCGGCGACCCGACGTTCACCCAACTCCTGGGCCGGGTGAGGGAGTCGGCCCTCGCCGCCTACGACCACCAGGAGCTGCCGTTCGAGCACCTGGTCGAGGCCCTCAACCCGACGCGCTCACTGGCCCGGCAGCCCCTGTTCCAGGTGCTGCTGGCGCTCCAGAACGTACCCGGCGGGACCTTCGAACTCCCCGGCGTACAGGCCGAGATCGTGCCGGTGCACGCGCCCACGGCCATGTTCGACCTGTCGTTCCACCTGCTGGAGCGGGACGGCACGGGCGTCCACGGATACGTGGAGTTCGCGGCCGACCTGTTCGACACGGACACCGTGGAACGGCTCCTCGCGCGCTGGGTCCGGGTACTGCGAGCGGCTGTCGCCGAACCGGAGTCGAGCCTCAGCCGGTTCGACGTCCTGCTCGACGACGAACGTACGCCCGCACCGGAACTCGCCGTGGGGCAGAGCGAGTTCATCCCCCTGCCCGCGCTCTTCACCCGCCGCGCCGTCGAACTCCCCGACGCCCCCGCCGTCGTCTTCGAGGACACCACCCTCACCTACGCCGACCTCGAAGCCCGCACCAACCGCCTCGCCCACTCCCTGACCTCACGCGGGATCGGCCCCGAGGACATCGTCGCGATCTCCCTGCCGCGAGGCGTCGAAGCGGTCGTCGCGACCCTCGCCGTACTGAAGGCGGGCGCCGCCTACCTCCCCGTCGACCCCGAATACCCCGCCGCCCGCCGCGAGTTCATGCTCGCCGACGCCCGCCCGGCCCTCGTCCTCGACGACCCGGCCACCGTCGACCCCGGCCCCGGCCACCCCGACACCGCCCCCGAGGCGGCGTATGCCGCACAGCACCCGGCATACGTGATCTACACCTCCGGGTCGACCGGCCGCCCCAAGGCGATCGTCATGCCCGCCGAGGCACTCGCGAACCTCCTGCGCTGGCACCACACCACCCTCGGCGGCCAACCCGGCACGCGCGTCGCGCAGTTCACCGCCGCAGGCTTCGACGTCGCCGTCCAGGAGACCCTGTCCGCGCTGCTGTACGGCAAGACGCTGGTCGTGCCCACGGACGATGAACGGCGCAGCGCCGAACGGTTCGTGGGCTGGCTGGAGCGGCACCGGGTCGAGGAGCTGTACGCCCCGACCCTGATGCTGGAGGCGGTCGCGCAGGCCGCCGAGGAACAGGGCCGGGACCTCCCGGACCTGCGGCTGATCGTTCAGGCCGGCGAGGCCATGCGGGTCGGCGGGCTGCACGCCTTCCGGGGCCGGCGGCTCCACAACCACTACGGCCCGGCGGAAACGCACGTAGTAACCGCTTACGCACTGCCCGCCGGACACGACACCCACCCCGTGCCCATCGGCCGCCCGATCGACCAGGTCCGGGCGCACGTCCTGGACGCGGCCCTGCGCCCCGTCCCGCCCGGCGTCCCCGGCGAGCTGTACCTGTCCGGCACCTGCCTGGCGCGCGGCTACCTCGACCGCCCGGCCCTGACAGCGGATCGCTTCGTCGCCGACCCCTACGGCCCGCCCGGCGCCCGCATGTACCGCACCGGCGACCTCGCGCGCCGCCGCACCGACGGCGAGCTGGAGTTCCTGGGCCGCGCCGACCAGCAGGTCAAGGTACGGGGCTTCCGCATCGAACCCGGCGAGGTCGAGGCCGCGCTCACCGCGTACCCCGGCGTGTCCCGGGCGGCGGTGCTCGTGCGTGACGACCGCCTCGTGGCCTACGTCGTCCCGGCGGCCGTACCCGCGGCCCCCCTCCTCGCCCATCTCCGCGACAGGCTCCCGGACTTCATGGTCCCCTCGGCCGTACTCGCCCTGGACGCCCTGCCGTTGACCCCCAACGGCAAGCTCGACCGCGCCGCCCTGCCCGCACCCGCCCCCGAGACGACGGGCCGCGCCCCGCGCAGCGCACGCGAACAGCTGCTGTGCGACCTCTTCGGCGAGGTGCTAGGCGTCGCCCAAGCCGGCCCGGACGACGACTTCTTCGCGCTCGGCGGCCACTCCCTGCTCGCCACCCGCCTGATCTCCCGCATCCGCGCCACCCTCGGCGTCGAACCCGAACTCCGCGCCCTCTTCGAGGCACCCACCCCGGCCGCCCTCTCAGCCCGCCTCGGCGACGCGGACACGGCGCGCCCCGCGCTCACCCGCCAACTCCGCCCCGGCGTACTGCCGTTGTCGTTCGCCCAGCGCCGCCTGTGGTTCCTGCATCGGATGGAGGGCCCGAGCGCCACCTACGCCATGCCGCTCGCCCTGCGTCTGACCGGCCCCCTCGACCGCGAGGCACTCCGCCTCGCCCTCGATGATGTGACGGACCGTCATGAAAGTCTGCGGACGGTCTTCCCGGATGTGGACGGCGTACCCCACCAGCACATCCTGACGGACGCCCACCCCGCCCTGACCGTCATCGACACCGACGAGGCCGGCCTCCCCGAGGCGCTGGCCCGCGCCGCGAGCCACGGATTCGACCTGGCCACCGAAATCCCCCTGCGCGCCGAGCTGTTCACCCTCGCGCCCGAGCAACACGTCCTGCTCCTCCTCCTGCACCACATCGCGGGCGATGGCTGGTCCCTGCGACCGCTCTCCCGCGACCTGGCGACGGCGTACGCGGCCCGCACCCGGGGCGAGGCGCCGGACTGGGCCCAACTCCCCGTCCAGTACGCCGACTACACCCTCTGGCAGCGCGACCTTCTCGGCGAGGAGTCCGACGCCACGAGCGCCTTCGCCGGACAGACCGCCTACTGGCGCGAGGCGCTGGCGAGCCTCCCCGAACAGCTCCACCTCCCCACCGACCGCCCCCGCCCGGCGGGCACTACCCACCGAGGCGGCCTCCTCGCGGCGACCGTGGACGCCGAACTCCACTGCGCCCTCCACGAGTTGGCCCGCCGCAACGGCGCGAGCCTGTTCATGGTGCTCCAGGCCGGTCTCGCCGCCCTGTTCACACGGCTCGGCGCGGGTACGGACATCGCGGTCGGGAGCCCGGTGGCGGGCCGTACGGATCAGGCGCTGGACGACCTGGTGGGCTTCTTCGTCAACACCCTCGTCCTGCGCACCGACACGTCCGGCGACCCCACCTTCACCGAACTCCTCGGCCGCGTCCGGGAGACCGCGCTGTCGGCCTACGACCACCAGGACGTGCCGTTCGAGCACCTGGTGGAGACCCTCAACCCGGTCCGCTCCCTCGCCCACCATCCCTTGTTCCAGGTCCTGTTGGCCCTCCAGAACACCTCCGAGGGCGACTTCGCGCTCCCCGGTCTGCACACCGCCCCGGTCCCCGTCGGCACCGGCACCGCCCGCCTCGACCTCGCGATCGCGGTCACCGAACACCGCCGCCCCGACGGCACCCCCGACGGCCTCGAAGCGGTCCTGGAGTACAGCGCCGACCTCTTCGACGAGGACTCCGTACGCACCCTGTTCGACCGCTGGCGACGGCTGTTGACCGCTGCCGCCACCGACCCCGGCCGCCGCATCGGCACGCTCGACGTCCTCGGCACGCGGGAACGCCGCACCCTCCTGCACGACCGCAACACCACCCGCGAGGTACCGCAAGCCGTCCTCCCGGACCTGTTCCGGCGACAGGTGAGCCGCCGCCCCGACGCCCCCGCAGTCGTCAGCGGCGCAACAACGGTGACGTACGCCGAACTCGACGCCCGCGCCAACCGGTTCGCGCACCACCTCATCGAACAGGGCGTCGGCCCCGAGGACTTGGTGGCGTTGAAGCTGCCCCGGTCCGTCGAGCTGATCGTCGCCGTCCTCGGCGTCCTCAAGGCGGGCGCGGCCTACGTCCCCGTCGACCCGGAGTACCCGCAGGCGCGGATCGCGCACATGCTGGAGGACGCGCGGCCGGTGCTCGTCGTCGAGTCCCCGCAGGCCGTTGCGGCAACCGATTACCCCGACACGACACCGCAGGTCCGCAGCCTGCCCCAGCACCCGGCGTACGTCATCTACACCTCGGGCTCGACCGGCCGCCCCAAGGGCGTCGTCGTCACCCACGCCGGCATCCCGAGCCTCGTCGCCACCCAGGTCGAACGCCTCGCCCTCGACGACGACAGCCGCGTCCTCCAGTTCACCTCCACCGGATTCGACGCCTCCTTCTGGGACCTGTGCGCCGCACTCCTCACGGGTGCCGCCCTGGTCCTCGCCCCCGCCGACGCCCCCTTGCCCGCGCTGACGGACCTCGACGTGACCCATGTGACGGTTCCGCCGTCCGTACTGGTCGCGCTGGAAGGGGAGTTGACCGCTACGACACTCGTGGTCGCGGGGGAGGCGTGCTCGCCGGAGCTCGTCCAGCGCTGGGCTCCGGGCCGCCGGATGATCAACGCGTACGGTCCGACCGAGACGACGGTCTGCGCCACGGCGAGCACTCCACTCACCCCGACGGGTCAACTCCCGCCCATCGGCGGCCCGATCACCGGCGCCCGCGTGTACGTCCTCGACGCCGGCCTCCAGCCCGTGGCGCCCGGCGTTGCCGGTGAACTCTATGTCGCGGGCGCTGGGTTGGCGCGTGGCTACCTCAACCGGCCGGGCCTGACGGCGGATCGGTTCGTCGCCGACCCGTACGGCCCGCCCGGCGCCCGTATGTACCGCACGGGTGACCTCGTCCGCTGGACGCGTGACGGCGAGCTGGAGTTCGCCGGACGCGCCGACGACCAGGTCAAGGTGCGCGGCTTCCGTATCGAACCGGCGGAGATCGAGGCCCAGTTGGCCGATCACCCCGAGGTCGCGCACACGGTCGTGGCGGTACGGCGGGAGCGGCTCGTCGGTTACGTCGTCCCCGCGCCGGGTGCCGAGCCCGCCCCCGCCGCGCTGCGGGCGTACCTGAAGGAGCGGCTGCCGGACCACATGGTGCCCAGCGCGTTCGTCGTGCTGGACGCGCTGCCGCTGACACCGAACGGCAAGCTGGACCGAGTCGCCCTGCCCACCCCGGAGTTCACCTCAACCGGTCGCGAAGCCCGCACGCCCCGCGAGCAGTTGCTCGCCGGACTCTTCGCCGAAGTGCTCGGCGTCGCCCAAGTCGGCGCGGACGACGGCTTCTTCGACCTCGGCGGCCACTCTCTGCTCGCCACCCGCCTCGCCTCCCGGGTCCGCGCCACCCTCGGCGTGGAACTCCCGCTGCGCACCCTGTTCGAGACGCCGACCGTCGCCGGGCTCGCCGCCGCACTGGACTCCGCAGGGCAGGCCCGGCCCGTCCTGACCAGCCAAGTCCGCCCGGACGTCCTGCCGTTGTCGTTCGCCCAGCGCCGCCTGTGGTTCCTCCACCAGATGGAGGGCAGCGAGGCCACCTACAACATCCCCCTCGCCCTGCGCCTCACCGGACAGCTCGACGAACGCGCCCTCGAAGCGGCCCTCGCCGACGTCGCGGACCGCCACGAGACCCTCCGCACAGTGTTCCCCGAAGGCCCGGACGGCACCCCGACCCAGCATGTCCTGGACGCCGCCCACCCTCGCCTCAGGGTCACCCGCACCGACGAAGCCCGCCTGCCGGAACTCCTCTCCCGCGCGGCCCGCTCCACCTTCGACCTGACCGCCGAACTCCCCCTGAAGGCCGAGCTGTTCGCACTCGACAGCCACGAACACGTCCTGCTCCTCGTCATGCACCACATCGCCGGCGACGGCTGGTCCACCGGCCCCCTCTCCCGCGATCTCGCCGAGGCGTACGCCGCCCGCCGCGCCGGCCGCAAACCGGACTGGCAGCCCCTGCCCGCGCAGTACGCCGACTACACCCTGTGGCAACGCGCCCTCCTCGGCGACGAGTCCGACCCGGCGAGCACCTTCGGCGGACAACTCGGCTACTGGAAACACCAGTTGGCCGACCTCCCCGACCAACTCCGCCTCCCCGCCGACCGACCGCGCCCGGCGGTCGCCGGATACGACGGCGCCCACCTCCTCGTCGACCTCGACCCGGAACTCCACCAGGGCCTGCGCGACCTCGCCGGGCGACAGGGCGCGAGCCTGTTCATGGTGCTCCAGGCCGGTCTCGCCGCGCTGTTCACGCGGCTGGGAGCGGGTACGGACATCGCGGTGGGCAGTCCGGTGGCGGGCCGTACGGACCAGGCGCTGGACGATCTGGTCGGGTTCTTCGTCAACACCCTTGTCCTGCGCACCGACACGTCCGGCGACCCCTCGTTCGAGGAGCTGGTCCGGCGGGTCCGGGAGACGTCCCTGTCGGCGTACGCCCACCAGGACCTGCCGTTCGAGAACCTTGTCGAGGAACTCAACCCGGTGCGCTCCCTCTCCCATCACCCGCTGTTCCAGGTGATGTTCGCCCTCCAGAACGCCCCGATGGGCACCTTCGACCTGCCCGGTCTGCGCGTCACCCCGCTGACCGTGCCGACCGGCACCGCCAAGTTCGACCTCGGCTTCAACCTCTACGAGCGCCCCGAGGGCGGCATCTCCGGAGCCGTCGAGTACGCCACCGACCTCTACGACCCCGACACGGTCACCGGCCTCGTCGACCGCTGGACCCGCCTGCTGCGAGCGGGAGTCGAGGAACCCACCCGGCCCATCGGCCGCGCCGACATCCTCACCGCCGACGAACGCCGCCGCCTGCTGGAGCCCGCCGCCGACAGCGGCATCCCCGCCGAGTCCCTCCCGACCGCCTTCGCCCGCCAGGTACGGACGACGCCCGACGCCGTCGCGCTGGTCGCGGGGGAGCGGGAGCTGTCCTACGCCGAACTCGACGCCCACGCCAACCGGTTCGCGCACCACCTGATCCAACAGGGCGTCGGCCCCGAGGACCTGGTGGCGCTGAAGCTGCCCCGGTCCGTCGAACTCGTCGTCGGCATCCTCGGTGTCCTGAAGGCGGGCGCGGCCTACCTGCCCGTCGACCCGGCGTACCCGGAGTCCCGGATCGCGTTCATGCTGGACGACGCGCGGCCGGCGGTCGTCGTCGACTCCCCGGAAGCCGTTGCTGCAACCGATTACCCCGACACGACACCCCCGACCCACGTCCTCCCGCAGCACCCGGCGTACGTCATCTACACCTCGGGCTCGACCGGCCGCCCCAAGGGCGTCGTCGTCAGCCACTCCGGGCTCGCCCACCTGGTCGCGGGCCAGGTCGAGCGGTTCGCCATCGATGCGGACAGCCGGGTCCTCCAGTTCGCCTCGCCCAGCTTCGACGCGTCCGTGTCCGAGCTGTACACGGCCCTGCTGACCGGTGCGACCCTCGTCCTGCCGCCACCCGGCAACCCGCTCCCGGCACTCACCGAACTCGACGTGACCCATGTGACGGTTCCGCCGTCCGTACTGGTCGCGCTGGAAGGGGAGTTGACGGCCACGACGCTGGTCGTGGCGGGGGAGGCGTGCTCGCCGGAACTCGTCCAGCGCTGGGCTCCGGGCCGCCGGATGATCAACGCGTACGGCCCGACCGAGACGACGGTCTGCGCCACGATGAGCGACCCGCTCACCCCGACCGGCCAACTCCCGCCCATCGGACGCCCGATCACCGGCGCCCGTGTGTACGTCCTCGACGCCGGCCTCCAGCCGGTCCCGCCCGGAGTGCCCGGCGAACTCTACGTGTCCGGCGCCGGGTTGGCGCGGGGCTACCTCAACCGGGCGGGCCTGACGGCGGATCGGTTCGTCGCCGACCCGTACGGCCCTCCCGGCGCCCGCATGTACCGCACCGGTGACCTCGTCCGCTGGACGCGTGACGGCGAGCTGGAGTTCGCCGGGCGCGCCGACGACCAGGTCAAGGTGCGCGGCTTCCGTATCGAACCCGCCGAGGTGGAAGCCCAGTTGACCGACCACCCGGCCGTCGCGCACAGCGTCGTGACGGTACGGGACGACCGCCTGATCGCTTACGTCGTCCCGGCCACCGCACGCCGTGACCACGAACTGGACATCGTGGAGACCTGGCGGGAGACCTACGACGCCCTCCCCGTGACCGCCGCGCAGACCGCGTTCGGCGAGAACTTCACCGGCTGGAACAGCAGTTACGACGGCCGGCCCATCCCGGAGGCGGAGATGCGGGAGTGGCGGGACGCCACCGTCGACCGCATCCGCGCGCTCAAGCCCCGCCGCATCCTGGAGGTCGGCGCCGGAACCGGCTTGCTGCTGGCGAAGCTCGCGCCCGACTGCGAGACGTACTGGGCGACCGACTTCTCGGCGACCGCGATCGGCGTCCTCGCCGAACACGTCGGGCAGCGGCCGGAGTTGACCGGCAGGGTGGTCCTGCGCACCCAGCCCGCGCACGACGTGACCGGGCTGCCCGAGGGCGAGTTCGACACGATCGTCATCAACTCGGTGATCCAGTACTTCCCGAGCGGCGAGTATCTCCGGGACGTCGTGGGCAAGTTGACGGGCCTCCTCGCCCCCGGCGGCGCCCTGTTCCTCGGAGACGTCCGTAACCTGCGGCTGCTGCGTCCGTTCCTCGCCGCCGTCCACGGCATGGACCCGGACGCGGTCGACCAAGCGGTACGGCGTGAGGAGGAACTCCTCGTCGACCCAGACTGGTTCACCACGCTGGGCCGGAACCTGGACGTCTCCATCGAGATCCGCCGGGGCCGCCACCACAACGAACTGACCCGCCACCGCTACGACGTCACCCTCCGCGCGGCGGCCGGGACCACAGCACAGTCCCTCACCCAACTCGCCTGGGGTCAGGACGTGTTCACCCTGGACCAGGCCCTCGCGGCGGCCGACGCGACCCCCACCCTGCGGATCACGGGCGTCCCCAACACCCGCCTCGCCACCGAGGCCGGCCACGACCCGCAAGGCGTTCCGGACCCCGAGGACTGGTACACCTGCGGTCGCCCCGCCCACGTCACCTGGTCCCCGGACGGCCCCGACCTCCTCGACGTCACCTTCGTCACCGAAAGCCACCCCACTCCCCACGGCCACCCCGCCTCCCACAGTCAACCCACCCCCCAGGGCCACCCCACCCTGTACCGCCCCGCAGCCGACAAGGGCTCCCCCCTCACCAACACTCCCCGCGCCACCGGCAACCTCCCCGCCACCCTCCGCGCCCACGCCCGCGATCGGCTCCCCGAGCACCTCGTCCCGTCGGTCTTCGTCGTCCTCGACGACCTCCCCCGCACAGCCAGCGGAAAGCTCGACCGCGCCGCCCTGCCCGCCCCCGAGGCGGACCGCACGACCACCGGCCGCGCCCCCCGCACACCCCAAGAGGAGCTGCTGGCCGACCTGTTCGGTGAGATCCTGAACACCGGACGCGTGGGCGTCGACGACAACTTCTTCGACCTCGGCGGCCATTCACTCCTCGCCACCCGCCTCGCCTCCCGCGTCCGCGCCACCCTCGGCGTCGAACTCGACGTCCGGGCCCTGTTCGAGGCGCCCACCCCGGCCGCCCTCGCTGCCCGCCTCGACCAGGCCGGCACCGCGAGGCCCGCGCTGACCAAGGCCGAACGGCCCGAACAGGTACCGCTGTCGTTCGCCCAGCGCCGCCTGTGGTTCCTGCACCGCATGGAGGGCCCGAGCGCCACCTACAACATGCCGCTCGCCCTCCGCCTGACCGGCCGCCTCGACCGAACGGCCCTGGAGTCGGCCCTCTCCGACGTGACGGGCCGTCACGAAAGCCTGCGGACCGTCTTCCCGGACACCGGCGGCGTGCCTCACCAGCACGTCCTGGCCGACGCCCACCCCGCACTGTCCGTCCTCGACGCCGACGAGGAGCGACTCCCCGGACTCCTCGCCGGGGCCGCGGCGCACGGCTTCGACCTCGCCGGTGAACTGCCCCTGCGCGCGCACCTGTTCAGGCTCGGCGCCGAGACGCACGTCCTGCTGGTCGTCGTCCACCACATCGCGGGCGACGGCTGGTCCATGGGCCCGCTCTCCCGCGACCTGGCGAGCGCGTACGCCGCTCGCTGCCGGGGCGAGGCACCGGAATGGGCCGAACTCCCTGTCCAGTACGCCGACTACACGCTCTGGGAACAGGAGCTGCTCGGCGAGGCCGCCGACACGGACAGCCGCCTCGCCGGACAACTCGCCTACTGGAAGCAGGCGTTGGCAGGCATCCCGGACCAGACCCCGCTGCCCACCGACCGCCCCCGCCCCGCCACCGCGTCCCAGCGTGGCGCCCAGCTCGCGCTTCACCTGGATGCCGGACTCCACGGCAGGCTGCGGGAGTTGTGCGCCCACCACGGCGCCAGCATGTTCATGGTGCTGCAAGCGGGCCTCGCCGCACTTCTCACCCGGCTCGGCGCCGGCGAGGACGTGCCGGTCGGCAGCCCGGTCGCCGGGCGCACCGACGAGGCCCTCGACGACCTGGTCGGGTTCTTCGTCAACACCCTGGTCCTGCGCACCGACACGTCCGGCGATCCGACGTTCGCCGACCTCCTCGGCCGGGTCCGGGAGACCGCCCTGTCCGCCTACGCCCACCAGGACGTGCCGTTCGAGCACCTTGTGGAGGTCGTCAACCCGGCCCGCTCCCTCGCCCACCACCCGCTGTTCCAGGTGATGCTGGCCCTCCAGAACGCCCCCACGGGCGAGTTCACGCTTCCCGGACTCACCCTCGGCTACGAGTCCGTCCCGACCGGGACCGCCCGCTGCGACCTCACGTTCAGCCTCGCCGAGCGGTACACCGAGGACGGACGGCCGGACGGGCTGGTCGGCGCGGTCGAGTACGCGACCGACCTGTTCGACCCCGAGACGGTCGGCGCACTCGTCGGCCGATGGGTGCGATTCCTCGAAAGCGCCGCCCAGCACCCAGAAATGACGATCAGTCAGGTCGATGTCCTGGGCGACGAGGAACACCGGTACCTCCTCGCCGTCGCCACCGGCGCCGAACTCGCCCCGGTCCGCCCCCTCACCGACCTGTTCGCCGAGCAGGTGCGGGCCATCCCCGACGCCGTCGCCGTCGAACAGGACGGCACGACCTGGTCGTACCGGCAGCTCGACGAGCGGGCCAACCGGCTCGCGCACGCCCTCGCCGGGCAGGGAGTCGGCCCGGAGACGGCCGTCGCCGTCCTCATGGAACGGTCGGCCGAACTCGTCGTCGCGCTCCTCGGAATCCTCAAGTCGGGCGGCACATATGTGCCGGTGGACCCCGGCTTCCCGCCCGCGCGCGTCGACCTCGTCGTCCGGGAGACCGGCGCGGCACTCGTCCTCACGGAGGACGTCCTCACCGCGCTGATCCAGGCCGAGACACGGACCGAGGCACCGGAGGCGACGTGCCGGGCGGATCAGGCGGCGTACGTGATGTACACCTCCGGATCGACCGGACGGCCCAAGGGAGTTGTCGTCACGCACGGCGACGTCGCCGGGCTCGCGCAGGCGCCCTGCTTCGCCGGGGGCGCGCACCGGAGGGTGCTGTTGCACGCGCCGGTCGCGTTCGACGCCTCGACGTACGAACTGTGGGTGCCGCTGCTGAACGGCGGCACGGTCGTCGTCGCTCCCCAAGGGCGTTTGGACATCCGGGAGTTGGCGCGGGCCATCGGCGACGGCCGGGTGACCGGGCTGTGGCTCACCGCCGGGCTGTTCCGGCTGCTCGCCGAGGAGGAGCCGGGGGCGCTGGCCGGCGTGCGGGAGGCGTGGACCGGCGGCGACGTCGTGTCCGCCGCCGCGGTCGCCCGGGTCATGGCCGCCTGCCCCGGCCTGCGGGTCGTCGACGGGTACGGCCCCACCGAGACGACCACCTTCGCCGCCCACCACGTCATGGACACGGAACCCGACCAGACCCGCCCGGTCCCGCTCGGCCGTCCCCTGGCCGGGATGCGGACGTACGTCCTCGACGGCCGTCTGCGCCCGACGCCCCCCGGCGTCGTCGGCGACCTGTACCTCTCCGGTACGGGGGTGGCCCGGGGCTACCTCGGCCGGCCCGCCCGCACCGCCGAACGCTTCCTCCCCGACCCCTACGGCCCTCCCGGCGCCCGCATGTACCGCACCGGCGACCTCGCCCGGTGGACACGCGGCGGCGAGCTGGAGTTCGCCGGACGCGCCGACGACCAGGTCAAGGTGCGCGGCTTCCGCGTGGAGCCCGGCGAGGTCGAGGCCGCCCTCGCGGCCTGCCCCGGGGTGGCCCAGGCGGCGGTCGTCGTGCGGGAGGACCGGGAGGGGGACAAGCGGCTGGTGGCGTACGTAGTACCTGAGAGGGACGGGGTGTACGACGCTCCGCCGGCGGCTGAGGGCGGTGCGGGGCGTGGGGTAGTACCACTGGCCCCCGAGGCGGATGTCCCCGTGACCCCCGCCGCGCCCGCCCCCCTCGCCTCCACCCTCACCCCCCACCTCCGCCGCCACCTCCCCCCGTACCTCATCCCCTCGGCGTACATCCCCCTCCCCGCCCTCCCTCTCACCCCCAACGGCAAGCTCGACCACGCCGCCCTCCCCGCCCCGGACCACACCCCGGACACCACCCCCCACCGAGGCCCCCGCACCCCGCAGGAACAGGTCCTCTGCGACCTCTTCGCGGAAGCGCTCGGCGTCGAGCGGATCGGCATCGAGGACAGCTTCTTCGACCTCGGCGGCCACTCGCTGCTCGCGGCCCGCCTGGTCGCGAGGGTCAGGGACACCCTGGGCGTCGAGATCGGCCTGCGGACCCTGTTCCAGGCCCCGACCGTCGCCGAACTCTCCGGCAGGCTGGCGCTTCAGGACGCGGACGGCTCGCTGGACGTCGTCCTGCCGCTCAGGCCCGCCGGCACCGGCACGCCGCTGTTCTGCGTGCACCCCGGCGGCGGCGTGAGCTGGTGCTACAGCGGGCTCCTCAGCCACGTCGACCCCGAGCACCCCGTGTACGCCATCCAGGCGCGCAGCCTCGCCCGGGACGAACCGAGGCCGGGCAGCTACGAGGAGATGGCAGCCGACTACGTGGAGCAGATCCGCAAGATCCAGCCGGAGGGCCCGTACCTCCTCCTCGGCTGGTCGGCCGGCGGACTCATCGCGCACGCGGTCGCCACGGAACTCCAACGCCTGGGCCGGCGCACGGCGTTGCTCGCGATCCTCGACGCGTACCCGGTCGTCGACCTGACCTTCGACGAGGCGCCGGTCCCGGCCGAACGGGACGTCCTGGTCGGCATGTTGGACTGCGACCCCGACGAACTCCCGCCCGGGGAGCTGACGTACGACGAGGTGATGGCCGTCCTCAGGCAGCGCGGCAGCGCGCTCGCCGGCCTGGAGCGCCGCCACCTCGAAGCCGTCGTCGCCGTGATGATCAACAACGCGAGCCTGGCCCTCACCTTCGAACCGGCCGTGTTCCAGGGCGAGATGCTCCTGTTCAACTCCACGATCGACCGCGAGCAGGACTCGCCGGGCGCCGACGTGTGGCGGCCGTACGTGGACGGCCCGATCACGTCGTACGACATCACCGCGCGCCACGACCGCATGACCCGGCCGGGCGCACTCGCCCAACTCGGCCCCGTGCTCGCCGCACGGATCGCCGAACTCGCTGACTCCACCGACACAGAGGAGATCTGACGCCATGTCGACCAACCCCTTCGAGGACGACGACGCCCGCTACCTGGTGCTCACCAACGACGAGGGCCAGCACTCGCTGTGGCCGGCGTTCGCCGAGGTGCCGGACGGCTGGACCGTCGCGCACCCCGAGGACACCCGCCAGGCGTGCCTGGAGTACGTCGAGCGGAACTGGACCGACATGCGGCCCAAGAGCCTCGTGGAAGCCATGGACGCCTGAGATGACGGCGACCCCCACCGGCACCCTCGACTACCCGGCGGCGATGGCGAGCGACGCCTTCCGCCGGGACCCGTACCCCTCCTACGCCCGGATGCGGGACAGCGACCCCATCCACCGTACGGAGCAAGGGATCTGGTACGTCTTCCGGTACGACGACATCGAACAGGCCCTGGGCGACCTCAGGTTGTCCAACGACAAGGACCGGATGACCGGCGCGCTCGTCGCGCAGGACGGGCGGATGCGGCAGCTGAGCCGACTGGTCGCGCGGCTCGGACGCGTCATGAGCAACACCGACCCGCCGGACCACGCGCGGCTCAGGAAACTCGTCAACAAGGCGTTCACCGCACGACGGGTGGAGGAGCTGCGGCCCAGGATCCAGGGGGTCGTGGACCGGCTGATCGACGAGGCCGACAGCTCCACGTTCGACGCGCTCGCCGCCGTCGCCTCGCCCCTCCCGCACGCCGTGGTCTGCGAGCTGTTCGGCATCCCCGAGACGGACCGGGCACAGGTCAAGGAGTGGTTCCGGGGTCTGGGCCGGATCCACGAGGACATCGAGAAGGCCGAGAAGGTCGTCGACGCCTTCGAGACGTACCTGACCGGCCTCGCCCGCGAGCGCCGCGCCGACCCGGGCGACGACCTGATCAGCGCGCTGGTCACCGCACAGGCGCAGGACGACCGGCTCACCGACCACGAGGTCCTCTCCACCTGCTTCATGCTGATCACGGCGGGCGACGAGACCACAACCAACCTCATCGGCAACGGCCTCCTCGCCCTGCTGCGCCATCCCGACCAGCTCGAACACCTGCGCGCCGAACCGGAGTCGATCCGCCAGGCGGTGGAGGAGTTCGTCCGGTACGACACCCCGAGCCAGGCCATCGTGCGGGTGGTCGCCGAGCAACTCGACCTGGGCGGCCGTACCTTGCCCCCCGGTGACCTGGTCTACCTGCTGCTCGCCTCGGCGGGCCGCGACCCCGGACGGTACGACGACCCCGACCGCCTCGACCTGACCCGCACCCACCCCCGGCACCTCGGCTTCGGCCACGGACCGCACTTCTGCCTGGGCGCCCCGCTGGCCCGCCTGGAGACCGAGATCGCCGTCTCCACGCTCCTCGCCCGCTGCCCCGGCCTGCGCCTCGCGGCCGGCCCGGACGAGCTGGACTGGCGCCCCAACCCGCTGCAACGCCGCCTCACCGCGCTGCCCGTCACCCACAACGCAAGGAAGTGACCACCGAGGTGACCGAAACTCAGGAACTCACCCCCACCCGCGAGTTGAAGGTGAACCGCGAACAGGTCCTGCCCCGCACGCCGGACCGCGTCTTCCGCGCCGTCGCCACCACCGAGGGCAACGTCGGCTGGCTGTACCCCATGGACGTCGAACCCCGCCTCGGCGGCGCCGTCTCGCGCGGCTCCTCCACGGTCGTCGCCTGGGACCCGCCGCACGAATTCGCCTGCCGCACACCCGACTTGGACGGCTTCACCAACACCCTCAGCTACCGCGTCGAGCCGCACGCGGACGGCTCCCTGCTGCGGATGGGCATCCACTGGGTGCACACCGGCACCCCCGACGACGGCTGGGACACGCGCGCCGACGCGGCCGAGCGGCACGTCGACTTCTACCAGCACAGCCTCGCGGAGTACCTGCGGCACTTCGACGGGCGCCCCGCCACGTACGTGAAGGCCTCCCGGCCCGGACCGCCGCGGTTGCCGGACGCCTTCGACGCGGTACGGGAGAGGCTCGGCCTGTCCCCGGAAGCCGCGGCGGGAGACGTCGTCCGGGCCCTGCTGCCCGGCGGCCCGGTCGAGGTCCAAGTCGACTACCGCGACGCGGACTTCCTCGGCCTGCGCGGCCCCGACGGCCTGTACCGCTTCTACAACGGGGCCCGCTGGGGCTGGCCGTTGTGGGTCGGCCATCACCTGTTCACGCCGGTACCGGACACCGACGACGCCACGTGGGACACGTGGCTCACCGAAACGGCCCCCTGAAAGGAGCGCATCCGTGCAGACCCCGACCCCGACCCTCGTCTACTCCGCCGAACTCATCGAGCAGGACGGCGTCTTCACCCTCGTCGTCACCGACCGGACCCACGACACCGTGCAGTCCGTCCAGGTCCCGAAGCGGGCCGTCGACAAACTCCCCTACTTCCTCTCGCTGCTGACGTCACGTCAGTTCGGCATGTTCCGCTAGCAGTTAGGCACCACCCCATGCCCCACCTCGCCCCCACCCGGCACCTCGCCCCGCCCCCACAGCACACCGCCGACCGCTGGTTCCGCGTCCACCGCACCGCCCGCCCGCCCCGCCGGCGCCTGGTCTGCTTCCCGCACGCGGGCGGCACCGCCCAGTTCTTCCACGGCTGGAGCGCCCACCTCCCGGCCGACGTCGAGGTGCTCGCCGTCCGCTACCCCGGCCGCCAGGACCGGCTCATGGAGCCGTGCATCGCGGACATGACCGCGATGGCGGACGCCGTCACCGAGGCCCTGGCCGGCCAACTGGACCTCCCCGTCTCGCTGTTCGGCCACAGCATGGGCTCCGCGATCGCCTACGAGGTCGCCCTCAGGCTGGAGCGGCGCGGCGTACGCCCCGAGCGGCTGTACGCGTCCGGCCGGGCCGCCCCGCACCGCGCCCGCCCCGCCGGGGTGGACCCGGACGACGAGGCGGGACTGATCGCGACCGTGCGCGGACTCGGCGACTTCCAGGCCGAGGTGTACGACATCCCGGAGCTGCGCGAACTCCTCCTGCCCGCCCTGCGCGCCGACTACCGCCTGATCGAGACCTACCGCCCACCCCGCGCGATCCCCCTGCGCACCCCCGTGACCGCCTACACCGGCCTCGACGACACCCACTGCCCCCTCGCCGACGTCCACGCCTGGTCCGAACTCACCACCACCGACTACGACTTGCGCACCTTCCCCGGCGACCACTTCTTCCTCGTCCCCCACCAGGCGGAACTCGTCCAGGACATCGCCGTCCGCCTGCACTGAACTCCCCGCTCTGGAGCACCACGTGACCGACCTGACGGACACCCCGACCCGCCGCCCCTCGAACGAACCTCTTCTCCTCGACCCCGGCTTCCTCGCCGACCCGGCCGCCGGCTTCGGCGCGATCCGCGAGCAAGGCCCCGTCGTACGCGGCTGGTTGACCGAGACGCAGCCCGTGTGGCTCGTCACCCGCTACGACGACGTCCGCGACGGGCTGCGCGCCCACACACGCTTCGTGCACACCCCCGAAAAGGTCGACGGCCACACCGGCGAGGACCCGCGCCGCGTCCTCGTCGACATGCTCAACCTGCCCGAGGAGATGCGGAAGTACTTCCTCGTCTCCGCCCTCGACGCCGACCCGCCCGCCCACACGCGGCTGCGCGGGGCCGTCGCCCGCACCTTCACCGCCCGCCGTATGCAGGCACTGCGCCCGCGCATCGCCGAGATCACGCACGACCTGCTGACCGAGGCGCTCGCCAACTCGGCCGACGGGACACTGGAGTTGGTGGAGGGCCTCGCCTTCCCGTCCGCCGTCACCGCCGTCTGCGAACTCGTCGGCGTACCCGAGGCCGACCGGGCCGTCTTCCGGCGCTGGGGTGACGACATCCTCGCCATGGACCCCGAACGGCTCAGCGCGTCCTCGCCGGCGCTGATCGAGACGATCACCCGGCTGCTCGACGAACGCCGCCCGGCCCCCGGCGACGACCTCCTCAGCGGCCTCGCGTGCGGGCTGGACGAGGTCGAGGCCGTCGCCATGGTCATGAACGTCGTCATGGCCGGCTACGACAACACCGCCCAGCTCCTCATCAACAGCCTCGCCGCACTCCTCACCCACCCCGGTCAACTCCGGGTCCTGCGCGACGACTTGACGCTCATGCCGCGCGCGGTCGAGGAGTTCGTGCGCTGGTGCGGGCCCGACATCGTCGTCCGGATGCGGCTCGCCGCCGAGGACGTCGAGCTGCACGGGGTGCGGGTGCGGAAGGGGGACTGCGTGCAGTTCGTCCTCGTCTCCGCGAACCGTGATCCCCGGCGCTACCCGGACGGCGACCGGCTCGACGTCACCCGCGCCGGCGCCGAGGAACACCTCGGGTTCGGGCAGGGCATCCACTACTGCGTCGGCGCCGGGCTCTCCCGGGTGCACTGCGAGGTCGCGCTGGGGGTGCTGCTCGAACGGTTTCCCCAACTCCGGCTGGCGGGTGGGGCGGAGAGCCTGAAGCGGGACGTCATTCCGGGGACCGCGCCGAGGCTTCCGGAGCTGCGGGTGCTGGTCTGACGGGAGGCGATATCAACTGAGTTCGAAAAACGGCTCAGTTGTGCGAATTCCGGCACGCCTCGGGGATTGCTGAATTCCTCCCTGGTCCCCGTATTCCCGTCGCTAAAGTGGCCGTGCCGTCAACCGGTCGGAGCGAGGGGAGGTACGCGTGCGCGATACGCGGGAAAAGGGGAACGGCGGCCTCACGGTCATCGTTCTCACCGCGTCGGACGTCGAATTCGACGCGGTGGAACGGCTGTTGGCGGGGGACCCGGAGAGTGCCGCCCGCGACGACATCGGCACCGTGTACCGGCTCGGCTGGATCGACGGAACACCCTGGCGGGTCGCTCTCGCGGAGATCGGTACGGGGAACGGGGGAGCGGCGGTGGTCGCGACCCACGCGGTGAAAAGGTTCCGGCCCCGGCTGGTGATGTTCGTCGGCACCGCCGGGAGCCTGAAGGAGAGCGTGGCCGTCGGGGACGTGGTGGTCGCGACCAAGGTGTACGGGGTCCACGGCGCCAAAGTCACCGACGACGGCTTCCACGCCCGGCCCGAGTCCTGGCAACTCGCCCACGAGGTACGGCAGTCGGCGACCGCCGCGCACCGCCGCTGGCGCCGGGACCCCGCCGCACCGCCCGTCCACTTCAAGCCGGTCGCCGCCGGGGAGGTCGTCCACGAGGGGGAGAACTCCGCGTACTTCAGGCAGTTGCGCCGGTACTACGAGGACGCCGTGGCCGTCGAGATGGAGAGCGCGGGGGTGTCGCAGGCCGCGCACATGCATCGGGGGTGGCCTGCGGTGACCGTACGGGGGATCGGTGACCGGACGCGCGAGGGAACAGAGTCGGGGGCCCGGAACGCGGCGGCGTTCGCGGTGGCGGTGATCAGGGAGCTGGAGTGCGACGAGAACGAGATGGCCGTGCCCGAGGTGGTCGCGCGGCGGGCAGCGGCTCCGCGCGGGTGGCGGTCGGGGGCCTCCGTGCGCGTCGCACGCACGGAGTTCCTGCTGGAGGGCCATCAACTCGGCGAGCGGGACGGGGAGTTCTGGGGGAGGGCGCTGTGGCTCGGCCGGCCGGGGCGACATGTCTGGCTGCGGCGGGTCGACGGACCGGGGGACGGGCGGGAAGCACTGCGGTTGGAGAACGAGTTCCTCACGCGAAGGCTGTACGGGGCGTTCCCGGAACGCGGAGTCCATGAGGCGCTGGGTGGCACCGCCGTGTTGGCTCTGCCCTGGCCGGGCCGGTCGAGGGGGCCGGCGCCGACCGCTGCGGAGTCCTACGCCACGGAGCCGGTGCCCGGCAGCGCACAGGGACGGGTCTTCCTGGCCTGCGGCTACTTGGCCGAAACGCTCGGCGTCCTCCACAAGCAGGGTGTGACCCACCGCTGTCTGGCCCCGGAGACGGTCCTCCTGCGGACGGGGGGAAAGCCGCGCCTGCGTGACCTCGGCGCCGCCTTCCGCCACCCCCGCCCCGGCGAGGGCCACGCCGGCTACCGAGCCCCCGAGCAGGAGTACGCCACCTACCGCCCCGACCTCATCGGCCCGCCCACCGACGTGTACCAACTCGCCGCCCTCACCTACCGCCTGCTCACCGGCACACCCCCGACCCCACCCCGCGTCCTCCCCCTGCGGACCTACCTGCCGGACGCCCCCGCCCACCTGGACGACCTCCTCCGTGCCGCCCTCGCTCCCGACCCCGCCGCCCGCCCCACCGCCCCCGAACTCGCCGCCCACCTACGCCGATCCGAGAACCGCACCCCATGCTGACCCGCACCCTGGACCTCCCCACCCCCCTGGTCCTCGCCCCTTCCCGCTCCCTCGACGGCATCCTCGCCCGCCTCCGCCGCGACCATCCCCATCTCCCCGGCGCCATCGAGGAGCTGGAGGCCGACCTCGCCGCGAGGGACACCACCCCCGCCACCTTCCCCCCACCCGGCAGACGCCAACAGGCCCTCGCCCTGTACGGCAGGGGCTGGCTCGCCCTCCTCGTCCCCGCGCCGGACGCCCGCGGCTACCAGGTCCGCACGGTCACCCCCCTCCGCTTCGACGACCACCACCGCCTGGCCCGGGGCTGTCTCCTCCTGCGCCCCACCGCATGGACGGTCCGCGACACGCCCCCGGCCCACGCGGACACCCACTGGGACCACCTCACCGCCGAATGGGACCTCCTCCGCAAGGAGATCGCGACGAAGGGCCACACGGCCCCCGACGGACGCGAGGCCCGCCACCTCGACCTCCTCACGAAGGCCGTCGACACGGAACACGAGCTGCAACGTGAACGAGCGGCGGCGGCACGGCCGTTCACGTACCGGGACGTCCTCCCGACGGCCCACCGCGCGACGTACACGTTCGTCCTGCACGGCCGCCGCTTCCCCGCCGAGGACGAGGTACTCAGGATCGGCGGCGAACCCGCCCTGCGCGGCCAGGTGTTGTCGGTCGATCAGCGAGGCGCCCGCCTCACCCTGGCCCTGGACCGGCCGGTCGACTGGCAACACCTCCCGAAACAGGGCGAGTTGCAGCGCGTGGAGAACACCACGGTCCACGCCCGCCGCACCGACGCCCTCACCGCGCTGCGCGACGGCCACACCCGCAACCCCCACCTCCTCCCGATCCTCGCGGGCACCCGCGCACCCTGTCCGGGCCCGGACAGGGAACCGCGCAGAACCCTGCGGGGCCAGCGCAACCCCCGTACACAGCACGACACTTCGCCCTCCCGCGAAGACAGGCGCCCCGCGACAACCGCCCCCTCCTCCACCGCCCCCGCCCTCGATCAATGGCAGCAAGCCGCCCTTCACACCGCCCTCGCCACCCAAGACCTCACCGCGATCATCGGCCCACCCGGCACCGGCAAAACCACCGTCATCACCGAACTGGCCCGCGCATCAGCCAGATCCGGCAACCGCGTCCTCCTCACCGCCCACAGCAACACCGCCGTCGACAACGTCCTCACCCGCCTCCCCACCGACCTCGTCACCCTCAGGGTCGGCCCCGAGCACCGCGTCGACCCCGCCGCCCGCCACCTCCTCCTCGACCACCGCGCGACGGACCTCCGCCAGGGCATCCTGGACCGCGTCGGCGCCCGCCTCTCCGCGCACACCTCGGGCGGCCCCGGCGCCGACCACTGGCCGAAGGCGCTGTGCGAGGCCGTCGGCGCCCTGGAGACGGCGCTGGGGCGGGAGCGGGACGCGAGGGCGGCACTGGACGAGGCCCGCCGCAGCGTCGCGGGCCCGGCGCAACTGCGGCTGGACCGCGTCGCCGTACGCCTGAGCCGCACCCTGGACCGCAGGACCCGCACGGCGGACCGGCTCGCAAAGCTCACCGACCTCGCCGACCAGCGCCCCGGCTGGTGGCGCGGGCGCCAACTCGCCCGCGCCGAAAAGGCATTGACCGTCTACGACGAGGCGATCGAGCAGGCCGCGCGCGAGCGCCGCAGTGCCGAGGACGCGCTCGACGAGGCGACCCGCGACCACCCCGCCGTGCACGAGCAGCGCCAGAACGTGGAGCGGGCCGCGCGGGAGGTGACCCGGTGGCGCAAGGAGGCGGAGTACGCCGAGGCCCCGTGCCGCGCGCTGCTCGCACCCGTGGGCGACGCGCCGGAGGATCTGTACGAGTTCGCCCGCTGGACCCGCACCGCGCACCCCCTCCTCGCGGCCCGCCGCACGGTCCTCGCGCAGTGGCGGGACGACGTCCGCGCGGCGAACGGCCAACTGCACGCCGAACTCGTCCGGTACGCCCATGTCGTGGGCGCCACCAGCAGCGGCAGCGCCGGACCGGCGCTGCTGACCGGCGTCGAGTTCGACCTCGTCGTCGTGGACGAGGCCGGGCAGATCACCACGGCCGACGCGCTCGTCCCCCTGGTGCGCGCCCCGCGCGCGGTCCTGGTCGGCGACCACCGCCAGCTCCCGCCGTACGCGGACGACGAGACGGTCTCCCGGGTCCACGCCGAACACGGCCAGGGCGCCGCCGAGTTGACCGTACGCAGCATCCTCGAACTCCTTCAGGACCACCTCCCGGACACGGCCGTCGCCCACCTGCGCACCCAACGCCGCATGCCCCGCGAGATCGCCGACTTCTGCTCGAAGGCGTTCTACGACGGCCAGCTGCTCACACCGGAGGCACCGGACCCCGGCAACACCCGCAGGAACCCCGGACGCCCTGACCGCACAGGCGGCGCGGGCAACCCCGGCACCCCGGGCCGCCCCGCCGACCCCACCGGCACCCACCACCCGGACAACCTCCGCCGCCCCGACAGCACAGGCCGCCCTGCCGCTCCCCGCAACGCCGCCGGCCCCCGCCACCCCCTCACCACCCCCCTCGAAATCCCCGACTGGCCCACCCCCCGCCCCCTCTTCCGCACCCCCCTGGCCCTCATCGACACCTGCGACCTCCCCCCGGCGGACCGCGCCGAAAGCGGCGACCCCCGCTCCCGCGTCAACCGCGCCGAAGCCGGCCTCCTCGCCGCCCTGGCCCGCCGCTGCACGGCCGACGACGAGGAGTGGGCGGTCATCGTCCCCTACCGGGCCCAAGCCGCCCTGATCCGCAACCTGTTGAAGGACCTCCCGCCCGGCACGGGCGACATCGCGACCGTCGACTCCTTCCAGGGCGGCGAACGGGACGTGATCCTGTACGGCTTCACCCGCTCCAACCCGAGCGGAGCGGTCGGCTTCCTGGACGAACTCCGGCGCGCCAACGTCGCGTTCACCCGGGCCCGGCGCCGCCTGATCCTCGTGGGCGACTTCGACACCCTCACCCGGGCCACCGACGAGGGCTTCCGGGACCTGGCCCGCGCCCTGCGCGAACACACGGCGGACGTCGGCGAGCTGCTGCCGTCCCGCGACCTCGAAGCACGCCTCGGAGCCCGCACCGCATGATCCCCCGCCAGCGCAACAACCCCCTCGGCTTCCCGCCCGCCCGCGCCGTCGAGCACGCGGCGTTCCACCTGAGGGCCGCCCCCGAGACGGTCCACCACCTCCTGCTGCCGGTGTGGCGGGTGGAGGTCGAGGCGAAGGTGACGACCGCCGAGCCGTACCAGCTGATCGACCGCTACCTGATCCGGGCCGTAGCCGAAGCCGGGGTCACCACTCCCGAGGGACTCGCCTCGTTCCTCGCCCTGGACCCGGCACTGACCCGCCAGGCCCTCGCCTACCTCACAGCCGTCGGCCACCTCACCGACCACCAGGGCGAGTTGGCGCTCACCCCCCTCGGTGAACGCTCCCTGGAGGCGGGCGAGATGTACACGGTGAAGCTCGGCGACCGCCGCATCGTGTACTTCGACGCCTGGACCGGCACCCCCCTACCCGAGAGCTACGCCGAACGGGGCCCGGCAGGCCCGTCCCCCCTGGACACCTGGACCTCACCCCCCGCCCTCCTCGCCCCCGACCCCTTCCGCCCGGAGGCCGCCGAGGCCCTCGCGGAACCCGGCGTCGCCGACCCCAAGGCCCTGGCCTGGGACGTCGAGTACCTCCTCGCCCACGTCGTCCGCACCGCCGACGGCCGCCACCTGGTCTGCACCCGCCCCCACCGGGGCGAACCCGACCCGGTGCTGAGCCGCGCCCTGGACGGCGCACCCGGCTGCGTCAGCGCCCTCGCGGTGGCGGGCCGCGACGCGCGCCAGAGGTTCGAGGAGGAGGCGGGCCGCTGGCTGAGCCGCCGCAGCCTCGCCGACCACCGCCCCTACCGCGACCCCGGGGGCCCGCACCGCGTACGCCTCCACGAGGACACCTGGACCGACCACCCCGACCTCCCCTCGCTCGGCTCGGTCGTCGTCCTGCGCTCCGGCGGCTTCTTCCAGCTCTGGTGCGAGGACCCCCGGGCCCGCCGCCGCGAACTGCGCCGCCGCATGGACGCGTTCGCGGCGGCCCGCCCGCGCGACACCGAGACGCTGCGCCTACAGGAATTCCGGTTCGCCGCGCTCCTGGACGTCCAACCCGGTCAGAAATAGTCACCGGAAATCCAAAAAAGAACACGGTCAACCGCTGATCGATTTCGCATCGAACTCCCCGCAACTAATTCGCCACGCTCTTATGGAAATCAGACACGTCGGCTGTCCGGCGGGAATAGCGTGAACGTCCACACGGAGGTGCCCCTGGGGAGAGGGGTGCCTCCTGAGGCGACGCGATGCGTACGCGATTCCAGACGCGATTTCAGGGGAGCACCGAGATTGACCATTTCACGGGTACTGTGCGCCGTCACGGCCGCCCTGGCCATACCCGCAGCAGCCGCACCCGCACAGGCCGCACCCGCCCCGGCAGCCGACCGCCCCGTCCACTACGTCGTAGCCGTCGACCAGTCCGCCAGCCTGGACCCCACCGACGTCGACCGGGAGCGTGAGGCGGTCGGCGCGATCGCCGTCAGCGAGCCGTCGAACCGCTCCACGCTGGAGGTCCTGGGCTTCGCGAGCGCCGAGAAGGAGGGCCAGACCGCCGTCGACAAGGTGTGCCCGGCCCGCGCCCTGGACGCGCTGGCGCGGGCCAAGACGGCCGACTGCGCCCGGCAGTTGCGCCGACGCGAGCAGAACGAGGGCGCGGGCACGGACTTCATCGAGGTGATCCGGCAGGCCGTCGCCGACCTGCGGACCGCGCCGGACACCGACCCGCGCGTCCTGTTCCTGATGACGGACGGCGTCCTGGAGGTGAAGGACAGCCTCAAGTACCGGAACCTGGACGCCGTCACGGCCCAGGAGGCGGCGGAGAAGGACCTCGCCGACGCGCTCGCCGGGGCCGCCGCCGCACGGGTGCAGATCTGGCCGCTCGGCTTCGGCAAGGCCGACGAGAACGCGCTCAAGGAGATGGCCGACGCCGGCTACCGGGCGGGCTGCGCGAACCTGAAGGACGCCCGCCCCCGCCCCCACATGGCCGACGGCCCGCAGCGCATCAGCGGCGCTCTCCAGGACGCCTTCGCGACAGCCCGCTGCTACTACCGCGACGAGGGCGGCTCGAAGCGCCCGCCGGGCGAACTCGCCGTACGGATCTCGCCGCTCGCGACCGAGGGCACGATCGTCGTCGAGAAGGGCGACCCGGCCGTCACCGTCACGTACTACGACCCGAGAGGCAGGCGCGTCGACCCGGACACGCGGGACGCGGACTCGACGTACGCGTTCACCGGCCAGGGCACCGCCACCGAGTCCCTGCGCATCACCCGCCCGCTGCCCGGGGGATGGCGGGTCGCGCTGGACGCGCCCGAGGGGCACCGGGACAAGGCGGCCAGCGTCAGCGTCCTGTGGCACGGCGCGGTGCGCTCCACGATCTCGCTCAGCGAGTACGCGCCCGCGCCCGGCGCGAAGGTCGAGATGCGGGTGCCGATCCTGACCCGCGAGGAGTCCGTCCCGGACCCGCGCGACCTGCGCGGCATCACGGTCACCGGCGCCCTCACCGGCAAGGGCATCGACAGGCCGGTGCCGTTCGCGCTGGCCGGGGACGGCCACGGCAGGTTCGCCGGCACCGTCACCGTCCCCCGCCAGGCGTCCGGTGCCCTCATGTTCACGTCCACCGTGTCCGCCGTCGGCCTCCAGCCCGACGTACGCAGTCAGCCCGCCGCGATCTTCACCGCCGGCCGGGCCCTGGAGGCGGCCCTCGCGCTCGGCGGCGCCGAGCTGCGCCCCGGGGACACGCACGAGGCGCAGCTCACCGTCACCAACACGGACACGAAACCCCACACCCTGACCCTCGCCTTCGCCGACACGAAGGCCACCGGACTCACCCTCACCCCACGCCACGTGACGGTCGGACCCGGCGCCGAGGCCCACCGCACGACGGTGAAGCTGACCGTCGGCGACCACCTCGGCTTCCGCGTCCGCACCGACCCCACCGCCCTCGGCGGCAAGATCGTCGTCACCGACGACACCGGCGTCGTCCTCGACGACCAGCTCCTCGACACGGTCTCGGTCAGCAAGAAGGCGAACCCGCTCAAGTGGATCGTCGCGGGCGCGGCACTGCTCCTGCTGCTCGCCGCCGCCTGGTTCGCCCTGCGCCTCTACACCAGCAGGCGGGCCGCACGCCCGCGCGGGACGCTCGTCCTGGAGGACCCCTGGGGCCGCGAGCTGGCGACCCACCCGGTGCTGGACGGCCGCGCGAGCTGGTACCGGTTCGACGTCGAGGACGACGGCGACAGCCCCCGCGTACGGCGCTCAGCGCAGGGCGAGTGGGCCATGCGCCGCACCCCCGAGGGCGGCGTCCAACTGCGGCGCGGCGCCGAGGAACCGGTGACCGTAGGGCCCGGCGAGGGCGTGGGCGCGGGCGCCGACCTGGTGCTGAAGGTCGTCGACGGCGCCCCCTCGCCGCCCCCGGACACCTGGTCGCCGTACGCCTCCGAGGTCGGCCACCCCGACCTGTGAACCGCCAGCGGGAAGGCACCCCATGAAGATCAACCAACCGATGCTCTACGTCGGCCTGGGCGGCACCGGCGGGCTCGTCGGCGCCGAACTGGAACGCCGGCTGCGCGCCGCCCTGTGCGGCCCGGACGGCACCGCGCTCGCCTCGCGCGGCATCAACCAGCGCTACCAGCTGCCCGAATGCCTCCAGTTCGTGTACGCCGACTACAGCGAGGCCGAACTCGCCCGGCTCCCGCACCTGAGCGTGGAACCCGCGCTCCAGGCGGCGTACGCGCGCACCGCCCGCGCCACCCACGATCTCCTTCCCGGCTACGACAGTTCGCCGAGCGTGACGCGCGAACTGCGCGCCGCGATCCCGCGCGAGACCCGCGACTGGCTGCCCCCACAGGCCACCGAGCCGAGGATCACCCCGCTGCGCAACGGCGCGGGCCAGCTCCCCACGGTCGGGCGCGCCGCCCTGTTCGGGACGCTCCTGCGGGACGATCTGACGCCGGTGATGGGCCCGTTGCAGCAGGCCATCGACATCATCGGGCGCTCCGGCGGCGAGTTGAGCCGCCTCGGCGGCGGACCGATCTCCGGGTGCGACGTGTTCGTGGCGTTCTCCGTCGCCGGCGGCACCGGCACCGGGATCTTCCTGGACTACCTGCACTTCATCGGGCAGGCGTTCAAGGAGAAGAACTTCAGCGGCGCCCGCATCTACCCGCTGGTCGTGATGCCGTCCGCGTTCCCCCTCGCCAAGGGCGGCGGCCGGGACGCCGAACTCAACGCGGCACGCGCGGTGGTGGACCTGTTCCGGCTGGTCGACGAGCAGAACGTGCCTGTCGCGGACGACGTGATCGGCGACGTCGACCACGCCTCCGGGACCGCGATCCGCTACCCGCACGACCGCGTCGTACGCCTGGACGCCGGGGTCATGCCGACGGCGTTCCTCTTCAGCCGCACCGCCGGGATCCGCCCGGACGACCTGCGCCGGTCGATGGTGTCGCTCATCATGTCGCTGATCGGCGCCGAGCTGGGCGACGCGCCGGGGCGGGACGACGAGCACCAGACGTTCGCGTCCAGCTTCATCAACTCCGATGCCAAACGGCGTATCCGCGCCAAGTCGGGCATCGGTCACCGGGGCGTCTCCACGAGCCTCGTCGCCTCGATGACCGTCCCCCTGGAGCCCCTCGCCGACCTCGTCTCGGCGCGTCTGCTCGCGCACGGCGTGTCCCGGCTCGCGGACGCCTCCGCGCAGCACAGCCACGAGTACGCCGGGACGGTGCGCCGCATGTTCGCGGACGCCGGCCTGGAGGAGCTGTGGAACCGCGACCCCCTCCCGCCGCCCGAGGCCCGCCCCGCGCAGCGCGGCGGCGCCGGCATCGAGGAGTCCCTGACGACCCGGCTGCGCGAGATGCAGGCGACGCTGGAGGATCTACGGCGCCGGGTGGCGCGCCGCGTGCCGGTGCTCGCGGAGCAGTTCTCGCCGCAGACGGCGCTGGAGCGCGCCCTGCGCACCATGGACCCCTTCCAGGTCGAACGCGTCGTCAAGGGCGTCCCCGGCGACCCCGACCCGGTCACCCGGCAAGGTGTCCTCGGGATGCTGGAGGGCCGGGGCCGCGAACCCGGCGGCGGCGAGCACCGGGCCCTTCTCCCGCCGCCCGTACCGAAGTTCAAGGACGGCCTCGCCGCCCGCCTCGCCCGCACCCGGCACGACGAGCTGAGGGCGCGGACCGAGGCCGAGCAGAACACCTGGTACGCGGCGCGCACCAAGGCCATCTGGCACGAGGCGTGGCGGGCGGAGGAGCAGCGCTGGCGCCCCAAGGCCGCCGCCCTCACCGCCGAGATCGCCGCCCTCGTCGAGGCGTTCCACAAACACCGCGAGGAGGAGCCGCGCGCCTACAAGGCGCAGGTCCTGGAGCTGTACGACGACCGCACCGGCGTCTCCTACCTGCTGCCGCCGCAGAACAACCTCACCGATTTCTACGACGACCTGCGTGAACGCCTCACGAAACGCGAGAACTTGAGGGACAGCGACGACGAGGCGGCGCTCGTGCACGCGCTCGTCGACGCCGACGCGTGGCAGGCCGCGCGCACGACCGCCCGCCGCAACCCGGACGCGGCCGTCGCGCCCGTCAAGGCGGCGATCGAGCAGCGGATCAAGCAACTCTTCGCGCAGAGCGGCACGTTGCACGACGAGAAGCCGCTACTGCCCTCCATGGCCATGCTGCTGGAGGCGGCGGCCGGGGCCGGGGCCGCCGCCGAGTCCGTCGGGAAGGCCGCGCTCGACCAGTTCCGGTTCAAGATCGCCGGGCTGATCCCGCACGGCTTCGTCCCCGAGGGCGGCGGACCGCTCAAGGTCCTTGTCGTCTACCCGCGTTCCTCGGCGAAGGACACCGTCGAGGACTACCTCCGCAAGCACCTCTCGCTGCCGCGCGGGAGCACCGAGTTCAACGGTGTGGACACCGACTCGATCACCGTCGTCCTGTTCCGCCGCGAGATGAGCCTCACCGAAGTCCCCGAGGTCCGCAAGGTGCTGAAGCGCTGGGCGAAGGCACGTGAGACGGAGGTCGCGGCCGACTACCTCGACTGGCGCCAGCGCCTCGGACGCGGCGGGGAGTGGCTCGCGGCGACCGCCGAGGACCGCCGCGAGATCCTGCACCGGCTGCTGTGCGCGCTGTGGAAGGGGCAGGTCGAGGTCGTCGAGGGCACCGACCACGAGCCCGTGAAGGTCCTGGTCCGCCTGCACAGCAGCCTCCCCGACGACGTCACCACCGACGTCCCCGGCATCGAACTGCGCCTCGGCGACCGGGCCCGGCACGGCGTCTCCGGCTGGGCGAGGCTCCTGCACGCCTACGAACAGATCGCCCTCCTCACCGAGGACGCCGTCGTCGAGACGTACTGCCAGGCCCTCATGGAACGCAGCGCGAACAACCTCGGCGAGGAGCCCCACCCGCTGTACGCGTACGTCGTCGAGGAACTGGCGCCCCGTCAGATCGCCCTGATTCGCGACCGGTTGGCGCGCTCCGTGCACACCCCGGGCGAATGGGCCGACTCCCTCCTGGAGTTCTGGACCGACCTGCTGCCCGCCGCCCTCGACATCCCGTTCGCCGACAAGAACGCCGTCGCGCCGACCCTGCGCTCGCTGCGGCACGCGCTGCGCGAGATCGACGTCATCGAGGTGACGGACCGTCAGGAGCCGCGCGTCCGGGGCGCGTTCCCCTGGGACGACCGCCCCGACGCCGGGGAACCCCCGCGCGAACGGCCCCTGCCGCCCTTCGCCGGTGCCGCCGCCGGGTCCGACGGCTGGCCCGGCGAGGAACCCGACGCCCCGGCCCCCGCGTGGGCCGAGGCCCGCGAACAGGAGCCGGTCAGGCGCCCCGGCGCGGGCGAGGCCGGCGACCCGTGGAAGGACGTCGAATGACGAGCCCGGTCATCGTCCTCGACCTCAGGCAGGGCGCGAGCGGCCTCACGAACGCGGCCGGGCTGCGGTCCGCCGTCGCCGAACGGCTGCGCGAGGCGGGCCGGCCCGAACCCGCCGACGGCCACTACCGGTTCCTCGTCGTCGACACGCCCGCCGGGCTCGGGCTGCGGCACAGCGTGTACGAGCGCGTCATCGCCTACGGCAAGCGGACCTCCGTACTCGCCCTGGCCGTCGGGGAGCTGACACCGCCGCCGGAGCCGCCCGCGCCCACCGCCGATGCGTGGGACCCGCTCGCGGGGCCGTGGGACCCCGGGCCGGGCGACGGGTGGGGCGCTTCCCCGGGCTCCTCCACGGCACCGGCGTACGCGCCCGCCGACCCCTGGAACCCCGGCGCCCCCGACCCCGCCCGCCCCACTCACCACGGCCCCCGCCTCACCCGCCCCGCCGCCCTCCGGGGCGAGGGCTGCGGCCTCCTGTGGGCCGGCGACCTCCGCGCGGCCCGCACGGCGGGCGACCCCGACGTCACCCCCGACGACCCCCGCGCCCTCTCCGTCCTCGTCGACGTCCTGTGCGGCCTCTTCGACGACGTCCTCGACCGGCTCGCCGCCCTCACCGACTCCGCCGCCGTCCCCGCCGTCCGCTTCCTGGAGCACGACCTGTCCCCGGCGGCCCGCGACCGGGCCTGGACGGACGCCCTGCTGCGCCTCGCGGGCGACACCGAACAGCCGCTGCCGGAAGGGGTGCTGGACCTGGGCGACCTGCTCTCCGGAACCGGCGCGGACGTCCGCGCCACCCCGGGAGGCCGCCTAGACCGCTCCCGGAGACGCTGCGCCGACACCCTCGCCGCGCTCGCCCGCGCCCGCCGCACCGGCGCCGCCCCCGACGCACTGGCCGACGCGGTGGAGGCCCTGGAACGCCACCGCGCCCTGATCGCCGAGGTGTTGAGGTTCGAGGACCCGCCGACGGCGGACGTGACGGTCGCGCCGAGCGCGCTCACGCGGGAGGACCTCGCCCGGACCCTGCGCGTCGCGACCGAGCAACTCCTCGACCGGGGAACCCCGTTGCGCGCGGTGGCCGCGCAACTCGTCGCCCTCGGCGAGGAGATCGTCCCCGCCGCGAACACGGAAGCCGTCTCGGACATGGACCGCCGCTGCCCGCCCGACCGCATCTCCGGGATCACCCCGCACCAGCCGTACCCCGTCCGCCCCAGCCTCCCACTCGCCCTCCTCGCGGGCGCCGCGTCCGGGCTCGTACCGCTGGGCGCGCCGGTCGTGCTGGCCGCGGTCTGGGCGGGCCTGCGCAACCTCAGGGCCGGGCTCCTCGCGACCGCCGCCTTCGTCCCCGGCGTCGCGGCCGGCGTCCTCGTGGGCCGCGCGCTCGACCTGCCCGCCTGGACCCCCGTACCCGCCCTGGCCTGCGGACTCCTCGCCGCCCTCCTGCTGGCCCGGCTCGGCCGGCGGGCCGCCGCCGACGCCTGGTGGCGGACCTCCGGCGCCGACGGCACCGGCCGCATCCTCACCGACCTCGACGCCCTCCTCGCCCAGGGCGCCGCCCGCCGCTGGTGGGCCGCCGGGCACCGCCGCGACCTCGCCGACCTGGCCCGCGCCGCCGCCGGGGTCCTGCGCGCCGCCGCCGACACCGCCCAGGAGTGCGCGGGCGTCCCCCGGCCCCGGCAAGGGGCGTACGACAGCCTGGGGGAGGGCCTCAGGCTCGTCCCGCCGGAGCTGCTCGACCCGCCGACGGCCACCGGTGCCGACGTACCCCGCTGGCTGGGCCGCGAGGCCGGCGAGGGCGGGCCGGCGCTGGTCGCGACCCTGCGCGACGACCTCGACGCGGCCGTGCGCACCACCCTCAGCTGGAGCGCGTCCCGGACGCGCGGTGACGTACGCGCTCTGTTCGACGCGGCCCGGCGGCACCTCGACCGGCACGGCGTCGTCGCCCCCTCCCCGCACCGGCCCGACCGCGAACGCCCCGACACCGAGGCGCTGTTGGGGGTCGCCGCCCGCGACCCCGATGAAGATACGGACCTCGTCGAGCTGGTCACGCCGCAGCAGTCCGCGCTGCTCAGCAAGGACCCCGGCCAGGCCCGCCGCATCCGGTTCGCCCCGTACACCGCGCGCCGCCCCGCCTGGGCCGCCGACCAGCCCGTCCTCTTCCCCGGCCGCTACAGCGGCACCCTGCGCCTCACCCCCCTGCGCCACGGCGTCATCCACACCGTCCGCCGCACCGCCGACCCCGCCGACACCGAGGACACCTGGTGAACGACACACCCAAGGGCCGCCTGTCCTTCCTCACCCCGCAGGGCGTCCGCCGCACCGAGCCCGTGACCGTCGGCGAACCCCGCCGCCGCACCGTCCCGCCGCCGCTCACCGCCCGCGACGCACGCCTCGCCGACCGCCCCGTCGTCCGGCTCACCGCCGCCGACCCCGAGACCGGACCCGCCCGCCTCGAAGCCGAGGCCCGCGCCGCGCTCACCGTGCAGCGCGCCTTCGGCACCACCCCCTACCGCAGCCTGTTCCCGGCGCTCGTCGGCCACGACATGGACGCCGACGAGCCGTTCCTCCTCTACGAGACCCCGCGCGGCGAACCCGCCGCCCGCCTCTCCTACGGCATCTCCACCACCGAACAGCGCACCGTGGAACGGGACCTGGTGCTCGCCGTACGGCTCCTGGAGAGCGTCGGACTCGTCCACACGGGGCTCGTCCCGGCGGCCGTGCGCTGGGACGGCAAACACGTCCAGCTCTGGGACCTCGCCTCCGCCGCCCCGCTCGGCGCACCCCGGCTGCCCGCCGGGACCCCGCCGTACGCATCTCCCGAGCAGCGCCGGGGAGTCGGCCGCGGCGACGCCCGCGACGCCCTGTGGAGCGCCGCGCAGATCGTCTACCAGCTCGCCGCCGGGCACCCCGGCGACCCGGACGGGCCGCCCGCCGACCTCGCCTCCTACCGCTCCCTCGAACTCGGCGACGCCTTCGCCCCGTCGGCCGACGCCCGCCCCGAACCCGCCCTGGTCCTGGCCCGGTTGATGCCGGGCCCCGACCCGGCCGCGCTCGCCGAGGCCCGCCCCGACCCCCTCGAACCCCACCGGCAGGAGTACGACCGCGCGATGGAACGCAAACGCAGGGCCGCCGGCGTCGTCCCCGACCGGCCCCCCGTCCCCGCCGAGCCCGGGCCCGCCCGGCGCCGCACCTGGTTCGGCGGGAGGGCCTACTGAGATGACCGCCCACGAACGCGTCCTGTGCCCCTACTGCCTCGACCACGTCCAGTACGACGAGTCCCGGCTGCACCGCCGCACCGAGACCTTCAGCTACGAACGCCTCGACCCCGCCGACCTCGTCAGCCCCCTGCGCCGCGCCGACGTCCTGCGCTCCGCGTTCCAGGCGTGCGCCGGCGCCGAGGGCGGCGAACCCCACTTCGTGCCCGTCCCCTACCTCACCAACGGCCGCCCCTTCACCGTCGCCATGATCGGCGCCTCCGGCAGCGGCAAGAGCCACCTCCTCACCCAGATGGTC
Organism: Streptomyces saintjeani; assembly: GCF_055409605.1. Classification (NCBI taxonomy): domain Bacteria; kingdom Bacillati; phylum Actinomycetota; class Actinomycetes; order Kitasatosporales; family Streptomycetaceae; genus Streptomyces; species Streptomyces saintjeani. The sequence continues at coordinate 7,943,296 of NZ_CP189624.1, forward strand.
GCCGAGGTCATCGGCGGCGGCCTCGACCCCTACGGCGTGCGCTGGCAGTCCGTGAACCCCGCCGACCACGCCGCGTTCGTCCGCGAACGCGTCGTACGGCTGCGCCAGGGACGGCAGTTGGAGGCCACCGGGCAGACCTCGTTCGCCGAGTTCGTCGAAGCGCTCCTGCTCACCGGCGCCGACCGGCAGGTACGGCCCGTCGCCTTCTTCGACCTCGGCGGCGAGGACCTCATGCGCACCGACAGCCTGCTGCGCTTCCTCCTCGGCGTCGACGCCCTCGTCTTCGTCGTCGACCCGCTGCTCGCGCTCAAGCTGCCCCACCTCGACGAGCCCCGCAAGGACGCCGGGCTCGAACTCACCGGCAGCGACCCGGCGTTCGAGACCGTCCTCGACCGGCTCCCGCTGCGCGACGGCTACCTCGACATCCCCTGCGCGCTCGTCGTCGGCAAGGCCGACCTGCTGCGCTTCGAACCCCCGGTGGACCGCTGGCTCGGCCAGGACTCCTCGTACGACCCCCGGCTGCTGCGCGAGGAGAGCCGAGACGCGTACGCCTTCCTGCGCCGGCACGCCGACCCCGGCTGGCTGCGGCCCTTCGACAGCGCCCTGCGCTGCACCCTGCACTTCGCGTCCGCGACCGGGGGCAGCGCGCGCGACAGCCACTTCCCCCAAGGGGTGCGCTCCCGGCGGGTGCTGGGGCCGCTGGTGTCCATCCTCGCGATGTGCGGGATGTTCACGAAGGAGACGGCCGCGGGGGGTGTCGCCGGTGGCGGACTCCGCTGACGCCGACCTCCTGCTGTTCCGCTGGGAGGGCAACCGCGACCGGTACGGCACCGGGATCGCCGCCGGCGCGCACTCCTGCGGGGAGGCGCGGGCCGAGGAACTGCGGCTGCTGCTGGCGCCGTTGCTGCGGGTGGAGGGCGCGCAGAGCCGCCGCTCCAACGTCGTACGGTGCTTCGACCCGGCCACCGGCGACGCCGTCGTCGTCCACCGCCGGCCCGCACTCGACGCGCGCGGCCGGGAGTCGACCGTCTCCCGCGCGCTCGTCGGCGACCCCGCGCTCCTCACCGCCCGCGACTCCGTCACCCTCGCCGACCAGCACTGGGAGTGGCTCGGCGTGCCCGACGACGCGTCCGGGAAACTGGAGCGGGTGCCCGCCTCCGCCGTGCGCGGGCAGTTCGCGGAGGCGTTTCCCCGCTACCTGAACAACGTCGCCTACATCCGTACGCCGCTCGAAGTCGCCGTCGCCCAGCTCATCCGGACCCCGGGGCACCGGCTCACCTTCCTGCGCCGCGAGGTGCAGAGCCTGGAGAAGGCCAGTTATGCGCCGCTGCTCATCTGGGGGGTGTGCGCGATGCTGGGGGAGTGGCTCGGGGACACGTCGTTGACGTACGCCAGCTTCGACACCCAGGCCGACGCGCGGCTGCGGCTCGTCTGCGTGCCGGAGTGGCCCCGGTCGGCGGTGGGGGGAGTCGGCGTGGAACGGATCTCCTTCGCGCAGGCGCCCCGGGACGAGGCCCGGCAGGTCGCCGCGCGGCTCGTGGAGCTGTTCCTCGCCGAGCCGGAGAGGCCGGAGGCGCTCGCGGCGGTGCTGCGGGGATGTCCGGGGCCCGGGGACATGGGGGCGGGGGAGCGGCTGGACCGGCTGATCGGGGGGTTGGTGGTGGGCGGGGGAGAGGTGCGGGCGGTTCCGGGGGTGGAGAGGGGGCCCGAGGCGGTGCCCGGGCGGGAGTCCGAGGTGGCGTCCGGGCGGGGGCCCGGGACGGTGTCCGAGGCGGTGCCCGAGGTGCCGGCCGAGCCGGAACCCGTACCCGTAGTACCCGTAGTACCCGTAGTACCCGTAGTACCCGTAGTACCCGCGCCGGAGCCGGCACCCGTATCCCCGCTGGTCATCCCCGTACCTTCCGTAGTACCCGTCCCCCCCGTGGTCCGCGCGGCTCCCATGGACCCTCCGCACCCCCCACCCCCCGACCCGCTGCCCCCCGTCGCCGCCTACGTCCCCGTCGACCCCCTGCCCGTAGTACCCCCCCTCCCCAAGTCCTACGACCACCCCGCCCCGCAGCTCCCCGCCCCCGAGCCCCCGCCCCGTGCCGACCGTCACCTCCCCCACCGCACCCGCCGCCTCGGCCGTCTCGTCAAGTACTCCTCCCCGGAGTGGTGGCGGCAGCGTCCCACCCGGGAGGCACCCGGGCCCCTCCTCACCCGGCTGACGGGACTGGACCGCCTGTCCGACGGCACCCTCTGCGGGGAACTCGCCCGCCCCGACCTGTCCCCCCGGGCCGCGCAGGAGATCCTGCGGGCGCTGGAGCGCCGGACCAGGTGGCGTACGTTCGCTGAGGCCGTCACCCTCGCCGGGACCGTCTTCGGCCACGGCATGTTCCTGCGGAGCGAGTGGCGGGCGGCGCTCGCCGAGGAGGACCCCCGGCACGGGGGAGTCGCGGGCGCCGTACGGATGTTCCGCTGGGCGGTGCTGCCGTACCTGGGCCGGCCGGAGCTGGAGGCGAGGGTGGCCGGGATGCTGGCACCGCTGGCACACCGACAGCCGCCGGAGGTACGGGAGTTCTGGCGCCGGGCGCTGTTCGAGCAGGACCCCGCGCCGGAGCTGCCGGCCGTGCTGTGGCGGGAGCTGGCGAGGACCCGGCCGTGGGAGGAGCACCGGTCCGGACCGGTACCGGATGAGCTGAGCCCTGTCATCGAGTTCGACCACCCGGCCCCGGCGGACCACGTACCTCCTCAGTCGTACCCGGTGACTACCCCCGCCCCTCCCGTCCCTCCCCCCACCCGCGCCACCCACCGCACCCCCTCACCCCCCGACGACACCGCGAAGGTCGTCACGATCGCCCTCGCCCTGCTCGCCCTCTTCGTCCTGCTCATCCTCCTGTTGGGCCGGTAAGCCTCTTACCCCCCTCCGACCTCACCGCCCCCACCCGTACCCGTCGCCTTCACGCCACCGCCACCCACCCCACCCCGCTCGTTCGGACCCCCTCGCGACACTCCTGGCGCACGCATTCCGACACGAACCGGCCGGCAGACGTCCGCCCAGGTCGAGAGGGACCCCCATGTCAGAGGTCAACCGGCGCCGCTTTCTCCAACTCGCGGGTGCCACCACGGCGTTCACCGCGCTGTCCGGGAGCATCGAGCGGGCGGCGGCGCTGCCCGCGAACCATCGGACGGGGTCGATCGAGGACGTCGAGCACATCGTCGTCCTGATGCAGGAGAACCGCTCCTTCGACCACTACTTCGGCCGGATGAGCGGCGTACGCGGCTTCGGCGACCCGCGCCCGGTCGTCACCCGCCAGGACGGCAGGCCGGTCTGGTACCAGTCGGACGGCAAGAAGGACGTCCTGCCCTTCCGCCCCGACCACGACGACCTGGGCCTCGCCTTCGTCCAGGACCTCCCGCACGGCTGGAACGACGGCCACGCCGCGTTCGACGGCGGCAAGTACGACAAGTGGGTCCCTTCGAAGGGCTCCACGACGATGGCGTACCTGGAACGCGGCGACATCCCCTTCCACTACGCGCTCGCCGACTCCTTCACCATCTGCGACTCGTACCACTGCTCGTTCATCGGTTCCACCGACCCCAACCGGTACTACCTGTGGACGGGGCACACCGGCAACGACGGCAAGGGCGGCGGCCCGGTCCTCGGCAACGACGAGGCGGGGTACTCCTGGACGACGTACCCGGAGCGGCTGGAGAAGGCGGGCGTCTCCTGGAAGATCTACCAGGACGCCGGTGACGGTCTCGACAAGGCGGGCGGCTGGGGCTGGATCCAGGACGCCTACCGGGGCAACTACGGTGACAACTCGCTCCTGTACTTCACCCAGTACCAGAACGCGAAGCCCGGCGACGCCCTCTACGACAAGGCCCGCACCGGCACCGACGCCAAGAACGGCGAGGACTACTTCGCGCGCCTCAAGGCCGACGTCAAGGCGGACAAGCTCCCGCAGATCTCCTGGATCGTCGCCCCCGAGGCGTTCACCGAGCACCCCAACTGGCCCGCGAACTACGGCGCCTGGTACGTCTCGCAGGTCCTCGACGCGCTCACCTCGAACCCCGAGGTGTGGTCGAAGACGGCCCTGTTCATCACGTACGACGAGAACGACGGCTTCTTCGACCACGTCGTACCCCCCTTCGCGGAGGAGGGCCGCTCGACGGTCGAGGTCGGCACCGACGTCTTCAAGGGCGACGCCGCAGGGCACGTCCCCGGCCCCTACGGGCTCGGCCAGCGCGTCCCGATGATCGTCGTCTCGCCCTGGAGCAAGGGCGGTTACGTCTGCTCCGAGACCCTCGACCACACCTCGGTCATCCGGTTCATGGAGCGCCGCTTCGGCGTCCACGAGCCCAACATCTCGCCCTGGCGGCGCGCGGTCTGCGGCGACCTGACGGCCGCGTTCGACTTCTCCCGCAAGGACGTCCGCCCGGTCACGCTGCCGCCGACGGCCGGGTACGCGCCCGCCGACCGTAACCGGCACCCCGACTACGTCCCGACCCCGCCGGCCCACCCCGCCCTGCCCCGGCAGGAGCGCGGCCACCGGCCCACCCGGCCCCTCAGGTACGCGCCCAGCGTCGACGCGAAGACCGGCTCCGGGGCGCTGACCCTGACGTTCGCCTCCGGGGCGCATGCCGGGGGAGCGTTCCTCGTCACCACGCCCGGCGTAACTCCCCGGAGCTACACGACCGGCGCGGGCAAGAAGATCTCCGACACCTTCACGGGCGCCTCCTACGACCTCACGGTCCACGGGCCCGCCGGCTTCCTGCGCACCTTCAAGGGCGAGACCGCGCACACCGGCCCCGAGGTCGTCGCCCGCCACGTCGGCGACCACGTGGAGCTGACCTTCACCAACAAGTCCAAGGACACGGTCGAACTCCGCGTCACCGACGCGTACCGCTCCCGTACCACCACGGTGAAGCTCCGCCCGAAGGCCGTCATCAAGCGCACGGTCGAGACCGGCAAGGGCCACCGCTGGTACGACCTGACGGTCACCTCGCACGCGTCCTCCACGTTCCTGCGCCGGTTCGCGGGGCACGTGGAGAACGGCCGGCCGGGGGTCAGCGACCCGGCGATCATCACCGAGTAGTCGTACCCGGGTAGTACTGCGGGACCACTCACCCGAGGGGGGCGGTCCCGTAGTACCGGATCACACGGGCGGGGCGGGGCTACAACGCCGTCAGCTGGCCCGGCCCCGTCGTCGGGCGCGGCAGCATCGCCGGTTCCTGCGACGCCGACTCCGGCCGCAGCGCGAGGACCGCGGCGACGGGGTGCTCGTCGTGCGGGACGCCGTCGGGTTCGGGGAGCGCGATGTGGTCGGGTACGACGATGTCGCCGGGTACGCCGTCGTCGTGCGCGACCTCGCCGGTGCGCTCGACATCCTCGTACCGATCGGAATCCTGTACGCCGCTCCCGGCGCCCTCCGTCTGCGGCGTCGCCCGGGACAGCAGCACCACGCCTCTGCCCGCCAGCCCCGCCCCCGCGGCGGCGACGAGGATGCCCCCGGCGCCTCCCTGGAGGCTCTCGCCCAGCAGGGTCAGGCCGATGACCGCGGCGGCGACCGGGTTGGAGAGCGTGACCATGGAGAGGGGCGCGCCGAGGCCGTCCTGGTAGGCGGTCTGGGAGAGGAGCAGGCCCGCCGTCGCGAACGCGGCGACCAGCAGGGCGATCCCCAGGACCTGGTACAGCGGCAGCGACCCCGTGTCGGTGAGCGCCACCGTCACTGTCTGGGTGAGCGCCGAGGCGACCCCGGAGGCGATGCCGGACGCGGTCGCGTGCCGGAGGCCGGGCTTCGCGCCGGGCTTCGCCAGGAACGCGATGACCGCGACCGTGGCGCTCGCGACGGCGATGGACTGTGAACCGTCGAGCGTCCTCTCCGGCGCGGGCCCCGACGCCACGACGAGGATCGCCGCGAGCCCGGCGAGGGTGTACGACGTCCCCCGCCACTCGGCCCGGCTGACCTTGCGCCCGGCGATCCGCGCACCGAGCGGCACAGCGGCGACGAGCGTGAGCGCCCCCAGCGGCTGCACGACGGTCAGCGGACCGTAGTTCAGCGCGACGACGTGCAGCAGCGCACCGCCCCCGTTGAGCAGCACGGACCCCCACCAGGCACCCCGCCGGACCATCCGCATGATCCCGGCCCCGGACGACCGGGACGCGAGCCGCTCCTGGGCGACGGCGGCGGCGGCGTACGCGACCGCGGAGAACAGTGACAGGACGACCGCGACGAGGGTGGCGTTCATCGGCCCGCTCCCACGAGTTCCTTGACGGGCTCGGCCGTCGTCTCCGGTACGGGTGGTACTTCAGGGGTACGGGTCCTGGGCGGCTGGACGAAGGCCAGCGCGACCGCGAGCAGCGCGCCCGCGACGATCGCGTCGAGCCAGTAGTGGTTGGCCGTCCCGACGATCACCAGCAGTGTCAGAGCGGGGTGCGCCAGCCACAGCCAGCGCCACCGGGACCGCGTGGCGACGATCATCCCGATCGCCAGCATCAGCGCCCATCCGAAGTGCAGCGACGGCATCGCGGCGAACTGGTTGGAGAGGTGGTCCGTCTGCGGCGGCCCGTACACGGAGGGCCCGTAGATCCGCGCGGTGTCGATCAGCCCCGTACCGGACAGCATCCGGGGCGGCGCCAGCGGAAAGAGGAGGTGGCCGACGAGCGCGGCCCCGGTGACGGCGGCCAGCACCCGCCGCGCCCACACGTAGTGCGCGGGACGGCGGAGGTACAGCCAGACCAGGAAGGCGAGCGTCGCGGGGAAGTGGACGGTCGCGTAGTACACGTTCGCGGCCTTCGCGAGGCCGTCCCCGTGCAGCAGGAGGCCCTGCACGTCGACCTCGGAGGGGAGGCGGGCCCAGCGTTCGAAGTCCCACACGTGATGCGCGTTGCGGAACGCTTCCCCGGTATGGCCGGCCGCCAGCTGACGGCCGAACTTGTAGACGAGGAAGAGCCCTGCGACCAGCAGCAGCTCGCGGACTATCGGAGGCCGGGCCGCTGTGGACCCCGCTCCCTCTCCAGGCTCGGTGCGGGCATTCATCCCCATGCCTTTTCGTTCACGGTGGTGCGCTGCGACGGTGGCCGCAGTGTCGATACGAAAGCGTATCGATACGACAGTGTACCGATACGATCGAGTACCGGTACACTGGAGTATCGATTGACGTATGCCACATCGATCCGATCACCGGACCGGGAATGAAACGGAGAAGAACGATGACGTCGCAGGCCGCGGAGGTGCCGGAGACGGCTGCGTCGCGCCGCTCCAAGCTCACGCCCGAACGCGAGCAGGAGTTCTTCGACGCCGTCCTCGAACAGCTCCGGGCGTGCGGGTACGACGCCGTCACGATGGACGGCGTCGCCACGAGCACGCGGTGCAGCAAGTCCACGCTGTACCGGCAGTGGAAGACGAAACCCCAGTTCGTCGCCGCCGCCCTGCGCTCCTGCCGGGAGGTCCGCTTCGCCGGTATCGACACGGGCTCCCTCGCGGGCGACCTCCGCGCGGCGGCCCTCGTGGGCACGGACTCGGCGGGCAAGGACACGGCGCTCATGCAGGCGCTGGGCCACGCGGCCATCCAGGACCCCGAACTCCGCCAGGCCCTCCGGGAGACGCTGATCGAACCCGAGGTCGAGGCGGTCCGCCAGATACTCCGCCGGGGCGTGGAGCGCGGCGAGATCCCGGCCGACCACCCGGCGCTGGAGTTCGTGCCGGTCCAGCTGTACGGAGTGCTGCGCGTCCGCCCGGTCCTGGAGGGCAAGGAAGCGGACCCGGACTATCTGCTCCGCTTCGTGGAAGCCGCCGTCCTGCCCGCCCTCGGCATCCCTTAGACCCAGGTCGGACGTCCACGGGATGACTGGACGCCGACCTGCCGCGCCGCACCGTGGGGACGGGGGCGGCGCACCACCCGGCCGGGTGGGACCCCTCTTGAGCGGAGAGGGGTCCCACCCGGCCGACATTTTCCGGGGCCGTCGGAATTTTCCGGGGCCGGAATGTCCCGAGGGCCGTCAGATGTCGTGCCCGCTGCCTCCGCCGGAGGCCGGCTTGACGCCCGTGGTGATCTGGTCGATCACCGCGAGTTTCTGGTCCGCGTCGACGCCGAAGCGCAGGACGACGAAACGGGTGGGGTCGGCCGGGGACGGGAACGCCACGGACTCCACGATCCCGTCCGCGCCCTTGCTGGTCACCGCCTTCCAGCGGACCTGGTAACCCTTCTGCCCGGCGACGGTCACCGCCTTGGACGCGAGGACCTCGTGGGAGGTGATCGCGCCGTACGTGGTCCCGCCGTACGACTGCTCGGCGTTCGCGGAGATGTCGGCCTTGGCGACCTCCTCGGCGGTGGACCCGGTGCTCCTCAGCGCGTCCGCGGGGGCGGAGTAGACGCCGCCCTTCGTGCAGCTCTTGGACGTGTCGCCGGGGCAGGGGTAGGTGGCGTCGGAGTTCACCTGCGCACCGACGCCCATCTGCTGCCCGGTCCAGCCGTCGGGGATGGGGATGCTGATGCCGTTGACGGTGTCGGTGACGGCCCCGCTCTTGATCTCGGGCGCCTCGGACTGCCCGGGAGCGGGACCCCCGCCACCAGAACCCCCCGAGCCGCCGGACCCGCCGGACCCTCCGCCGTTCCCCCCGAAGGGCCCGCCCTGCCCGCCGCCAGGCCCCTGCGCGGTCCCGGGCCCGTTGCTCCCCCCACTGTCCTTGGTCAGCGCGTACACCCCGACCCCGATGCTCGCGAGCACGGCGACAGCGGCGGCGACGGCTATCCCGATCCGCACACCGGTCCGGGACCCGCCCCCGGGCGCGGCGGGATACTCGGGCTGTCCCGGATAGGGGGCCTGCCCGGGGTACACGGGGTACCCCTGAGGCGCGGTGGGATACCCGGAGGCGAGCACGTCCCCCTGACCGCCCCCGTAATACCCGGGAGCTCCGGTACTAGTACCGGAGAGCTCCACCCCCGAGAACTCGGCGGGCCCCACGGCCCCCACAGCCCCTGGGGACTCCGCGCTCTTCTCGAACCCCACACCCGGCGCGGAGTCTTCGCGCTCCTCGTCGGTCGCACCCCCTTCCCCGGAATGCTCCGAACCGCCCGTCGACGGCCCCGGGGAAGCGGAGTCGTCCGGCTCCACCGCCGCCGCATCCACCCCCGCCCCCACGACCCGGGTCCGTTCGGTCCACGCCCCACCGTCCCACCACCGCTCGGAGGAAGGACCGTCACTCGTCTGCCCCGGGTCGGGGTACCACCCGGGTGGTATCGCCTGCGTCATGCCCCCACCGTATGAGGCATCGGTGAAAGCCGTATGAGAGGAAGCCCCCGGGCACCGGGGAAATCCACCCGGCATGGCGCGATCTCGCCGCCCGACGCCCCGTCAACCCGGCTCCCCGCACACCGGAGTTGACCCGCGCCCCCATCCGGCGCAGGCCGCGAGGCCCCCGTACCCCACCCCGATGTCACCCACCCGGGGAACGCCTCCCCGGACCGGCCCCTAAGACCCCTCCCGTGCGGCTAGGCTCAAGGTTTGTACGTCGTTCGGGCGACTCGGGGAGGTAACGGGATGACGGAGGCAGGGCCACAGCCGGCCACCTCGGCCTCCCTGTGGGAGCGCGACGCGGAAGTCGTCACCATCGCCCGGGCGGTGGCCGACCTGCGCGACGACACGCCTTCCCGGGGCCGTCTTCTGGTCTTCCGGGGCGAAGCGGGCCTCGGCAAGACCGCGCTGCTGACCGAGACCCGCCGCCAGGCGGAGGCCGCGGGCTGCACGGTCTGGTCCGCGCGGGCCGGCGAGACCCTCCGCTCGGTCCCCTTCCACGTCGTACGCCAGCTCCTGCAACCGGCGCTCCTGTCCCTCATGGAGGAGGAGGCCCGCGCGTACCTGGGCGACTGGTACGACATCGCGGGCCCGTCCCTGGGCCTGACCCGACCGGGCCTGACCCCGAGCGACCCGCAGGGCGTGTTCGACGGCCTGGTGGAACTCGTACGGCGCCTGGCGATCCGCGACTACCCCCTGGTCCTGCTGATCGACGACGCGCACTGGGCGGACCAGGAGAGCCTGCGCTGGCTGGCCGCGTTCGCGGAACGCCTGGCCGACCTGTCGGTCCTGGTCGTCGTGGCGCACCGCCCCGGCGAGGCGGACGAGGCGGGAACGGCGTACCTGAGGGCGGTGGACGACCTCGCGGGCGACGCCGTACGCGGCCTGACGGTCCTCTCCCCGCCCGCCGTCGCGGAGCTGACCCGCGCGACGCTCGGCGACCGGGCGGACGACCCGTTCTGCCGCGAGGTGTGGGCGGTGACCGGCGGAAACCCGTACTACACGGTCGAGCTGCTCGCGAAGGTCCACGACCGGGACCTGGAACCGACGGAATCGGCCGCCGAGGAACTCCGCGCCATCAACAAGGCGGCCCACGACGGCGGTTTCCTCGCCCACCTCGAAGGGCTCGGCATCGAGGCGACCCGCTTCGCGTGGGCGGCGGCCATCCTCGGCACCGGCATCTTCGTCGACCACGCGGCCGGCATGGCGGGCCTCGGCCGCGACAAGGCCGACCAGTGCGTCGAGGTGCTGCGCACCGCCCGTATCCTCACCGCGCCGGGCCCGGCCGACGACGGCGACCTCGTCTTCGTGCACCCCCTGATAGCGACCGCCGTCTACAGCAACATCCCCGAGTACCTGCGCGGCGCGATGCACGGCGTCGCCGCGAAGGTCGTCCTGGACGCGGGCCGGGGCATCGCCGCCGCCTCCCGCCACCTCCTCGAAGTGCACCCGGAGGGCGACGCCGACCTCGTCGAACAGCTCCGCGAGGCCGCCCGCGCCCACCTCTCCGTCGGCGCCCCCGACGCGGCCCGCCGCTGCCTGGAACGCGCGCTGGAGGAACCCCCGGCCGCCAGGGTCCACGCCCAGGTCCTGTACGAACTCGGCTGCGCGACCCTCCTCACGTCCCCGTCCCAGACGGTCGCCCACCTCAGCCGCGCCCTCGAACTCCCCGGCCTGGAAGGGGAGTCGCGCGTCGACGCCGTATGCCGGCTCTCCCAGGCCCAGATGCACAACAACGAGCTGGACGCGGCCGTCCGCACGGTCCGTACGGAAGCCGCCCGGCACGAACCGGGGCCCGCGCGGATGCGGCTGACGGCCGTCCAGTTCATGTGGGAGCGCCTCGTCCTCGGCGAGGCGTCCGCCCCCGGCAGCTCCGAACGGCTCGCCGAACTCGCCGCGACCTGCACGGGCCGCGACAACGGCGAACGCGCGCTGCTCATCCTGCGCGGCTTCGACGCGACGTGCCGGGGCGAGAACGCGGAGGAGATCGCCGAACTCTGCGACCGCGCCCTGGAGAACGGCGGCCTCGCGCCCGGCATCGACTGGACCGGCACCGAGTGGGGCATCGAACTGCCGATGATGCTCGCGTCCGCGTACGCCTACACGGACCGCCTCGACCGCGCCGACACCCTCTTCAACGGGGCCCTGCGCGCGTACACCTCCGCCGGCTGGAGCGGGGGCCATCTCTCGCTGGCCCACGCCTACCTGGGCCTGGGGCTGCGTCGCCGGGGCCGCTTGCGGGAGGCGGAGGAGTCCCTGCGCGAGGCGCTGCGCCTCGCGGAACGCGTGGGCCGGGGACTCCCGCTGTACTGGTCGGCGATCTGCAACCTGGTCGATGTCCTGCTGACGCGGGGCCACACCGAGGAGGCGTGGCGGGTGGCGCAGCAGTACGACTTCGTCGCGCCCTACCCCTCGACGATCGTCCTCCCCGACCCGCGCTCGGTCCGTGGCCGCCTGCTCCTGGCGGTGGGCCGCACCACGGAGGGCATCAACGAACTGGAGGAGGCGGAGAAGGCGGCAGCGGCTCGGGGTCACCTGAACCCGGTGATGGTCCCCTGGGCGGTAGACCTGGCCCGAGCCCTGTCGACGCAGGACCCCGCCCGAGCCTCCCGCCTGGCGGCCGACGCCCGCACCCGAGCGGAACGCCTGGGCACGGACACGGCGATCGGAGAAGCACTGCGCTGCGCGGCGGCACTGGAAACGGGCCAGCGGGCGGTCCGCTTGGCAACGCAGGCGGTCACCTACCTGGAATCGTCCCCGTGCCAGTACGAACACGCGGCGGCACGGATCGAGTACGGCGAACTGTCCCGCTCGACGTCGGAACTGAAGAGGGGCCTGGAGCTGGCCCGCTCGTGCGGGGCGGACGGCTTGGTACGCCAGGCGGAGGGGGCGTTGGCGGCTCTGGAGTAGGGGTGCCTTCGCAGGGGGCGGGGCTGTATTGATGCGCGGCTACAGCCGCGTGGGCGCGGGACCAGCCACAACGGCGCCGCACCAGCCCCTCACGAGTCCACCCGCACAGCTCGCCACCACCCACTCACCCCGCCTCTTCCTCCGCCAAAACCCTCTGCGCCACGGCGAACGCCGAATTCGCCGCAGGCACCCCGCAGTAAACAGCCGTCTGCAACAACACCGCCCCGATCTCCTCCGGCGTCAGCCCGTTACGCCGAGCAGCCCGCACATGCATCCCCAGCTCGTCGTAATGCCCGTGTGCGACAAGTGCCGTCAGCGTCACAAGACTCCGCTCCCGCCGGGACAACGTCGGATCAGTCCATATCTCCCCCCACGCATACCGGGAGATGAAGTCCTGAAACCGCGCGGTAAACGGCGACTGCCGCTCCTGCGCCCGATCAACGTGCGCATCCCCGAGTACCTCCCGCCGCACAGCCATCCCCAACGCGGCCCCACCCCCAAGATGCGCACGCAACGCACTCAACACGGCGTCGGGACACTGCACAGGAGCAAGATGCGCGGCCCCGGGAATCTCCACCAGCGTCGACCCGGGAACCCCGTCGGCGATTTCCCGAGCGTGGGAGGGAGGCGTAGCCGGATCCTCCCGCCCGGCGATCACCAGGGTCCGTGCCTGGATCTCCCCGAGCCGCTCCCGTACGTCGAAGGAGGCAAGGGCATCACAACAGGCGGCATACGCACCGGAATCGACGACGGCAAGGTCCCGCAACAACGCGGGCACCCGAAACTCCCCGGCGAACCACCGCCCGGCGGTGCTGTCGAGAAGCCACTCCGTGCCCTCTTTCCGTACGCGCGAGGCCCGCTCCTCCCAAGGAGCGGCCCCACCGAAATGCGCGGAGGAACACATCACGGCCAACGAGGAAACCCGCTCGGGATACTCCAGAGCCAACTGCATCCCCACAGCCCCACCAATGGACACCCCGGCATAAGCAAACCGCTCGATCCCCAGGGAATCCGCCAACCGCACAACAAGCGCGGCAAGTTCACTCATGCTCGCCCCGGCGGAGACCAACTCCGCCGCAGACCCCCCGTGCCCGGGCAGATCCCACCGCACGACCCGATGCGTCACGGACAACTCAGGCGCGACCTGGTCCCACAAGGCGTACGAGGTCCCCACCGAAGGCCCCAGCAACAGCGGCGGAGCCGAAGGCGCCCCCTCGGCACGATGGTTGAGCAGCTTCTCGGTCAACGTCGCTCCAACGCACGATCGGTGAGAACACCGGCAAGCCCGGTATAACGAACAGGATCGGCAAGGTCCGAAAGATCAAGCCCCTTCAACTCGGCCTCGTCCGAGAGGAGTTCCACGAGAGACCGCCCCTCCGTATAGGTCCGCCGGGCAAGGGAGGACAACAGCTCCTTGGCCCGCCCCCGCCCAAGAACAACGGCCAGTTCGGCGGCAAGCCGCTCGGACACGATCAGCCCATGCGTGAGCCCGAGATGCGAACGCATCACCTCGCCCAACACCCGCAACCCCTCGACGAGTTGCACGGCATCCCGCGCGGCCCCGCCGACGAGCCGCAGCAGATCCCTGAGCGGCTCCCACTCGGCATGCCAGGCCCCCGCAGGCCGCTCGTCCTCGGCGACGAGCGCCCCGTACAACGTCGCGGCAAGCTGCGGCGCACGCCGAGCCGCGGCCGAAATCAGCGTGGACCGCACCGGGTTGGCCTTGTGCGGCATGGCGGAGGACCCACCCCCGCTGCCCTCGGCGACCTCCCCGACCTCGGTGCGCGCGAGCGTCAGCACATCGACGGCGACCTTCCCGAGCGCCCCCGAGGTGAACGCCAGCGCCCCGGCGAGATCCGCGACCGGCGTCCGCAGCACATGCCAGGGCAACTCCGGCTCCCGCAGCCCGACTTCGACGGCGAAGGCCCCCGGCAGGGAGTCCACATCACCGGCGCCGTACACGGTGAACGCGGCCAGCGTCCCCGCCGCACCCCCCAGTTGCGCGGGCAGCGAGTGCCGTACGGAGGTCAGCCGGTCCCGCGCGTCCAGCACCAGGGACCGCCAGCCGGCGGCCTTGAGCCCGAAGGTCGTCGGCACGGCGTGCTGGGTGAGCGTGCGGCCCGGCATCACGGTGTCGCGGTGGGCGGCGGCGAGGCCGGCCAGCGCGTGCGCGGTGCGGTCGAGGTCGGCGAGGACCAGGTCGAGGGTGCGGGCGGCGACCAGCATCGCGGCGGTGTCCAGGATGTCCTGGCTGGTGGCACCCCGGTGCACGTACGGCCCGTACTCCGCGCCGACCGCCGCCGTGAGGTCGGCGACCAGCGGGATCACCGGATTCCCGCCCGCGCGGGCGCGCTCGGCGAGGGCGCGCACGTCGAAACGCGCCGGGTCGGCCGCCTCGGTGACGGCGACGGCGGCCTCGGCGGGCGCCAGGCCCAGCGCCGCCTGCGCGCGGGTCAGCGCGGCCTCCGCGTCCAGGAGGGCCCGCAGGTACGCGGCGTCGCTCGTCGCGGCTGCGGCCGGGGAGCCGGTCCAGCCGGGGGCGAGCAGGCCGGCGTCACCCACCTGCTCACCCGCCTCGTCGCCCACCTCGTCGTTCACCGGAACTCCAGGAAGACCGTCTCGCCCTCGCCCTGGAGCCGTACGTCGAACCGGTACGACCCCGGCCGCCCGTCCTCGGCGGCGACCAGCGTGCCGCGCCGCTCCGGCTCCAGCCGGGTCAGCAGCGGGTCGACGGCGTGCGCGGCCTCGTCGCCCGGCAGGTAGATCCGCGTGTACAGGTGCACCAGCAGCCCGCGCGCGAACACGCACACACTGACGTACGGCGCACTCGCCCCGCGCGCCGCCGGGCGCAGCGTCCGCGCCGACCAGTGCCCGTTGCTGTCGGTCTGGACCCGGCCCCACCCGGTGAACTCCACGCCGTTGCGCCCCAGGAACCCGCCGGTCGCCGGGTCCCTGCGCATCGACCCGTCCACGTGCGGGATCTTGCCCTCGGGGTCGGCACCCCACAGTTCGAGCAGCGCGTCCGGCAGGGGGTTGCCCTCACCGTCGTACACGTACCCCTGGAGTGTGATCGTCCCCGGATGCCCCAGCGGCGCGATCTCCCCACCGCCGGGGAACGGCAGCGCGTGCCCGTAGAACGGCCCCACGGTGTGCGAGGGCGTCGGCAGTACCGCCCCGCTCGTGTCGATCCTCATCAGCGCCCCTCCTCCATCCACGTCGCCCGCGGCCCGTCCAGCACGATGTCCCACCGGTACCCCATCGAGAACTCCGGCACCGACAGCCCGTGGTCGTACGTCGCGACGAGCCGCTGCCGCGCGGCGTCGTCCGTCACGGACTGGATGATCGGGTCGTACGGAAACAGCGGATCGGCGGGAAAGTACATCTGCGTGACCAGCCGCTGGGTGAACGCGCTCCCGAAAAGGGAGAAGTGAATGTGAGCGGGCCGCCAGGCATTCACATGCTGCCGCCAGGGGTAGGGCCCGGGCTGAATGGTGGTGAACTGATAGAACCCGTCCTGATCGGTCAGGGTTCGCCCGACCCCGGTGAAGTTCGGGTCCAGCGGAGCGTCATGCTGCTCCCGCTGATGCGCATACCGCCCGGCGGAGTTGGCCTGCCAAATCTCGACAAGCTGCCCCCGCAAGGGCTTTCCACCTCGATCGACAACCCGCCCGGACACGGTGATCCGCTCCCCGACGGGCTCTCCGTTGTGCTGCCGGGTCAGATCATTGTCGATCTCGGTGATGTCCCGCTCCCCGAAGGCGGGGGAGGAGAGTTCGACGAGTTCGGGATCTTTGCTGGTGTCGATGGAGACGAGGGGGTGCTTCGGATGGCGCAGGACGGATGAACGATAGGGAGCGTAGTCACGCCGGGGATGATGCTCGACGGGAGCCCCATTGCCGATCCGCTTCTCATAAGCGGCGTGCTCGGCGGCTATTTCGAGGTCAATGTCATGCTGGGTGAGAGTCATAAGAGGGGAACCTTTAGCTACCTAGGGGCGCGGGGCTGTATCTGATATGCGGCTCCGCCGCGTGGGCGCGACAAGCCACATACGGCCCGCACCAGCCATCGAACAGAACCAGGCAGGACCTACCGCTCAAACACAACCGCGAGCCCCTGCCCAACACCGATGCACAACGTGGCAACCCCAACCCCCCTGCCCTTCCGGGCCAGTTGATGAGCCACGGTCCCCGCCAACCGAGCCCCGGACGCCCCCAACGGATGCCCAATGGCAATAGCTCCACCCTGCGGATTGAGAATCGCCGGATCAAACTCGGGCCACTCAGCCACACACCCCAACACCTGCGCGGCGAACGCCTCGTTCAACTCCAGCACATCCAGATCCCCGAACCCCTTACCAGCCTTCCCCAGCGCCCGATGGACGGCCTCGACAGGAGCCAACCCGAAATACTGAGGCGCGATCCCGGCAACCCCCACAGAGGAAACCCTGGCGAGAGGCTCACGCCCGGTCCGGCGAAGCCCTTCCTCATCCACCAGCAACACCGCAGCCGCACCATCATTCAACGGCGAAGCATTCCCGGCGGTGACACTCCCACCCTCGGTCCTGAACGACGGCTTCAACTTGGCCATGGCCCCCAGCGAAGCGTCCTCCCGCACACACTCATCCGCCCCGAAGACAACGTCGTCGCCCTTCCGCTGAGGAATGGAAACGGAAGCCAACTCGACGTCGAACAGCCCTTGTTCCCGAGCAGCCGCAGCCTTCCGATGCGACCCCAACGCGAACTCGTCCTGCTGCTCACGCGTGATCTTGTGCTTGTCGGCAATCAACTCGGCGGACTCCCCCAGCGGAATGGTCCACTCGGGCGCCATCTTGGGGTTGACCATCCGCCACCCCAGCGTGGTCGAGTACAACTCGGCGTTGCCCGCAGGGAACGGCCGATCACTCTTGGGCAACACGTAGGGTGCCCGAGTCATCGACTCCACCCCACCGGCGACAACGACAGACGCGTCCCCGACAGCAATGGCCCGAGCCCCCTGAACCACCGCCTCCAGCCCGGACGCACAGAGCCGATTGACGGTCACCCCGGGCACACTCACCGGCAACCCCGCGAGCAACGCGGCCATCCGCCCGACGTTGCGGTTCTCCTCGCCCGCCCCGTTCGCGTTCCCGAAGTACACGTCCTCCACGAGCGCGGGATCCAACTCAGGCGTACGCCCGAGGAGTTCGCGGATCACATGAGCCCCGAGATCGTCGGGCCGGACACTCGCGAGCCCCCCGTTGTAGCGCCCGAAGGGCGTACGCACCGCGTCGACGATGTAGACGTCCTTCATTCCAGACCCTCCGTCACGATCACCTTGGCCTCGGTCCTGGCCACGATCTCCTCCACGCGCACACCGGGAGCCGTCTCGACGAGCACGAGCCCTTCCTCGGTGACGTCGAGCACTCCCAGGTCGGTGATGACCCGGTTCACGCATCCCTTGCCGGTGAGCGGCAGCGCACACTCCGAGAGGATCTTCGGCGATCCGTCCTTGGCCGTGTGCGTCATGACGACGATGACGGTCCGCGCCCCGTGCACGAGGTCCATCGCCCCGCCGATTCCGGTGATGAGCTTCCCGGGAACGGCCCAGTTGGCGAGGTCACCGCCGGCGGAGACCTGCATCGCCCCCAGTACGGCGACGTCGATGTGCCCGCCCCGGATCATCCCGAAGGACAGCGCGGAGTCGAAGAAGGAGGCCCCCGGCAGCACGGTGACGGTCTCCTTCCCGGCGTTGATCAGGTCCGGGTCGACGGCGTCCTCGTACGGATACGGCCCGGTCCCGAGGATGCCGTTCTCGCTCTCCAGGATCACCTCGACCCCGGCGGGAAGGTAGTTCGGGATGAGCGTCGGCAGCCCGATGCCGAGATTGACGTACTGCCCGTCGCGCAGCTCGCGCGCCGCCCGCGCGGCCATCTCCTCGCGTGTCCAGGTCATCAGCTGCTCACCGTCCGCTGCTCGATCTTCTTGTCGGCGGCCTGCGAAGGGGTCAGCGCGATCACGCGCTGGACGAAGATCCCCGGCAGATGCACGGCGTCGGGGTCGATCTTGCCGGGCTCCACCAGCTCCTCCACCTCGGCGATCGTGATCCGCCCGGCCATCGCCGCGAGGGGGTTGAAGTTCCGCGCCGACTTGTTGAAGACGAGGTTCCCGTGCCGGTCCCCCTTCGCCGCCCGCACCAGCGCGAAGTCGGTCCGGATGCCGCGCTCCAGGACGTACTCCACCCCGTCGAACTCCCGCACCTCCTTCGGCGGCGAGGCCACGGCGACGCCGCCCGCACCGTCGTACCGCCACGGCAGCCCGCCGTCCGCGACCTGCGTGCCCACCCCGGCCGGGGTGAAGAAGGCCGGGATCCCCGCGCCTCCCGCGCGCAGGCGCTCCGCCAGCGTGCCCTGGGGGATCAGCTCGACCTCCAGCTCGCCGGCGAGGTACTGGCGCGCGAACTCCTTGTTGGCCCCGATGTACGACCCGGTGACCCGCGCGATCCGCCCGGCCGCGAGCAGCACCGCAAGGCCGGACTCCATCGCACCGCAGTTGTTGGAGACCACCGACAGCCCGCCCGACCCGCGTGCGAACAGCGCGTCGATCAGCACGGTCGGCACACCGCTCAGTCCGAACCCGCCCACCGCGAGCGACGCGCCGTCGGGTACATCGGCCACCGCCTCCCGGGCCGTGGCGACCACCTTGTCCATCCGTCGAGCCCCATCTCTCCCATTGCTCAGCACACTGAGCATTTCAGCGAGGATGTCCTCACGCTCCCACCGTGACGGCCGACCGTCAAGACTCTTGCATTGAAGCAGGTGGAACGTGTGCGGAGAGTAAAGACATCGAGTGGGCCGTGCGGGTATCGTTCAGTGCACCAACGAATTCGACGAGGGGAGCGTCCATGGGCGCGGTGGACCTCACCACTCATCCCGGGCACCTGGCCCGGCGGCTCCAGCAGGCCCACTACCTGCTGTGGAACACGATGGTCTCGGAGGAGACCACCTCCCCGCAGTTCGCCGTCCTGAACACGCTCGTCGCCGAGCCCGGCCTCGACCAGCGGACGGTGGGGGAGCGGGTGGGCCTCGACCGGTCGACGATCGCCGAGGTGATCAGCCGGCTGGGCAGGCGCGGACTCATCGACAAGGTCCGCGACCCGCAGGACGGCCGCCGCTCCCTGCTGCGGCCGACCGAGGAGGGCGTACGCGTCCACCGCAAGCTGACCGTCCGTACGGCGCGCATGAACCAGGTCTTCCTCGCGCCCCTGTCGGTCACCGAACAGGCCCTGTTCTTCGCGCTCGTCCAGCGGCTCGCCGACGCGGCGGAGAACCTGCGCCACCCCGGCGAACCGGCGTACGCGCGCGAGACCGCACCCGACCCTCAAACCGCCTGACCCTCAGGACGCCCGCGCGAACACCACCCACACCTGCCCGCGCGCGAAGTTCACGCTCTTCCCGTCCCGCAGGGTGAACCGCGTCCCGTCCGCCGCCCTCGGCCGTTTCCAGACGACGTCGTACGACCGCCCGCCGCGCAGCACGGTCGCCCGCCCGGAGCCGACGGTCTGCGGGTACGGCGTGTGGTTGCCCAGGACGTCGTGGAAGCGGCTCCTGCGGACCTTCACGTACTGCACGACGACCGTCGCCGGGGCCACCCGCCGGGCCGTCGCCCCGTCCATCCGCACCAGCCAGCGCGCCCGGTCCGCCGACCAGGTGAACGTGAACCGGGCCGCCGGATAGCGCACCGTACGGGAGTTCACGGCCCGCCCTCCGGTGGGCGCGGGTCCGAAGCGGAACCCGGTCGCCTCCAGCGCGGCGGCCCCCGGCGCTGAGCGCACCAGCCGGTCGGGGCGCAGATAGAGGTTGTGGGGCGCCGGTTTCGCGCGGCCCCGGTAGTACGCGCCGGACACCTCACCGGGCTCGACCGCCCTGAGCGGCGCCTTGTCGATCAGCGGGTGCAGCTTGCGCTGGGCGCCCGAGAACGCGAGCACCGGCCGGTCGAACTGGCGCAGCAGCTCCAGGTCCGACTGGCGCGCGCTGCGGACCGGTCCGACGGCCTGGGGGAGCTTCGTCGCGTACACCGCCATCAGGCGGCTCATGCCGCCCTCGACCGGCTCGACGTACACGACGTCCGCCGCGTCGAGGCCGGTGTGGGGGCGGGCGGCGCGCGCGTTGTCGATCTTCACGGCGAGGACGGGGCCCGGGCGCGTACGGGGCTTCAGGGAGCCGTTCACCGCGTCGTCGCCCGCGCGCGGGGCGGTCGTACAGCCCGCCACCAGGGCCGTCGTGAGGGTCGCGGTGAGCAGGAGTGCGGCCGTGCGGGCCGTACGTGCCGCGTGTTTCGGGTTCGGTCGTGCGATGTTCACGGGTGCCACCAGTCCGTATCCCTAAGAGGTGCGCCGAAGAGGTCGCTGGTGGCCATACCCGATCAAAAGCGATCAGGCTCGATCTGTTGCGCCGTTCAGGTGGCGGGCGCCCCCAGGATCTCCCCGAGGTCGTACCGGACCGGCTCCTCCAACTGCGCGTACGTACAGCTCTCCGGCGTCCTGTCCGGGCGCCAGCGGCGGAAGCGGGCCGTGTGGCGGAAGCGGACGCCGTTCTCCATGTGGTCGTACGCCACCTCCGCGACCCGCTCGGGCCGTACCGGCACCCAGGAGAGGTCCTTCTTCCCCGACCAGCGGCTCGGTGCCCCCGGCAGCCTGGCCGCCTCGTGCGCCGCCGCGTCCCCCCAGGCCGCCCACGGATGCTCCGAGGCGTCCGCCATCCGCAGCGGCTCCAGCTCCTCGACCAGCTCCGCGCGCCGGGCCATCGTGAACGACGCCGACACGCCCACATGCTGGAGGGTGCCCTCACCGTCGTACAGGCCCAGCAGCAGCGAACCCACCACCGGGCCGCTCTTGTGGAAGCGGTACCCGGCGACGACCGCGTCCGCCGTGCGCTCGTGCTTGACCTTGAACATCGCGCGCTCGTCCTGGAGGTACGGCAGCGCGAGGGGCTTCGCGATCACGCCGTCCAGACCGGCACCCTCGTACTGCTCGAACCAGCGCGCGGCCACCGCCGTGTCGGTCGTCGCCGGGGCCAGATGGACGGGCGCGGTCACGCCGTCCAGCGCACGCTCCAGGAGGGCGCGGCGGTCGCTGAGGGGGACGTCCAGGAGGGCCGTGCCGGCGAGCGCGAGCAGGTCGAAGGCGATGAACGACGCCGGGGTGCGCTCGGCGAGCGTGCGGACCCGGGAGGCCGCCGGGTGGATGCGCTCGGTCAGCGCGTCGAAGTCCAGCCGCCCGTCCCGCGCGATCACGATCTCCCCGTCCAGCACGCACCGCTCGGGCAACCGCTCCTTCAGTGCCGCCACCAGCTCGGGGAAATACCTGGTCAACGGCTTCGTCGTCCGGCTGCCCAGCTCGACGGCGGCCCCGTCGCGGAACACGATCGCGCGGAAACCGTCCCACTTCGCCTCGTACTGCATGCCCGGCGGGATCTTCGCCACCGACTTGGCGAGCATGGGCTTCACGGGAGGCATCACCGGCAGATCCATGGGGGAATTCTGCTCCCGCGCGGCCGAAAATGCCTGATATGCGAGGTTCGCCTACCGTGGCCCCATGGGCGATGCGGTCGAGCTGGAAGCGGGCGGACGGACGGTACGGCTGTCCAGTCCCGACAAGATGTTCTTCCCGGAGCGCGGATTCACGAAGCTGGACCTCGCCCGGTACTACCAGGCGGTCGCCCCCGGCATCCTGCGCGCCCTGCGCGAGCGCCCCACCACCCTGGAGCGCTACCCCGACGGCGTGACCGGCGAGAACTTCTTCCAGAAGCGCGCCCCCAAGAACATGCCCGACTGGATCCCCACCGCCCACATCGCCTTCCCCAGCGGACGCGGCGCCGACGAGATGTGCCCCACCGAGGAGGCCGCCGTCCTGTGGGCCGCGCAGTACGGCACCCTCACCTTCCACCCCTGGCCCGTCCGCCGCGCCGACGTCGACCACCCCGACGAACTCCGCATCGACCTCGACCCCCAGCCCGGCACCGACTACGACGACGCGGTCCGCGCCGCCCACGAACTGCGCGCCGTACTCGACGAGTTCGGCGGGCTGCGGGGCTGGCCGAAGACCTCCGGCGGGCGCGGGCTGCACGTGTTCGTCCCCATCGAGCCCCGGTGGACGTTCACCGAGGTGCGGCGCGCGGCGATCGCGGTCGGGCGGGAGATGGAACGCCGGATGCCGGACCGCGTGACCATCAAGTGGTGGAAGGAGGAACGCGGCGAGCGGATCTTCCTCGACTACAACCAGACCGCCCGCGACCGCACGATCGCCTCCGCCTACTCCGTACGTCCCCACCCGCACGCCCCCGTCTCCGCCCCCCTGCGCTGGGACGAGCTGGACGACGCGCACCCCCGGGACTTCGACCTCGCGACCATGCCCGCGCGCTTCGCCGAACTCGGCGACGTGCACGCGGACATGGACGACCACGCGTACTCGCTGGACGCGCTGCTGGAGCTGGCGCGCCGGGACGAGCACGAGCACGGGCTCGGCGATCTGCCGTACCCGCCCGAGTACCCCAAGATGCCGGGGGAACCCAAGCGGGTACAGCCGAGCCGAGCCCGCGACGAGTAACAGTGTTTGGTCACAGGGGAGTTGAGGCCGGTGGGCTACAACTCCTTGATCCTGACGTCCCGGTACGACACGACGTCCGTCACGCTGTGGACCTGGAGCCCGATGTACCCGGCCGCGTACCGCCGCCCGTCGGTCCCCGGATCGTCCGCGCGCGGCGGCTCGAAGACCTGCCCGCCGATGTTGTCGAACTCGTTGATCAGCACGCCGTTACGGAAGACCGAGTAGTGCTGGTCGACCACCCGGATCTCGTAGTCGTTCCAGGTCCCCTTCTGCGTGACCTGCGCCCCGGCGAGCCCGACCCGGTCGAAGCCGTAGATCGAGCCGGACTTGTACATGTCGCCGGTGGGTGAGTCGAACGCCTGGATCTCGTGCCCGTACTTGATGGCCGCCCACTCCGGACGCGGCTCCTCGGGGTGGGCGTGGACCCACGGGAACCGCACGAACACACCGGAGTTGGCGTTCCCGGTGCCCGGCGCGTCGTCACGCCACTGGAGGCGCAGCGAGAAGTCGCCGTACGTGCGCTGCGGGAACCACAGCATGCCGAGACCCGCGCGCGTGGTGCCGCTGGTGATCGAGCCGTCCGCGTTCAGCGCGAACGAACCGCCGCCCACCTGCTGCCACTTGGCGAACGAGCCGGCCGTCCCGTCCATGATCGTGCGGTAGCCCTCGGTCTGGCCGGGCGTGCCGATCCCGGACTCCCGGGCGGCCAGGTCGATCGCGTCGTACTCGCGCTCGTCGACCGCGCCGTCCCTGAACAGCCCGTCCAGGACGGTCTTCACGTGCTTGAGGAACAGCGCGTGGGACGTCCACTCCTTCTCGTCCTCGATCAACTCGTTGATCCTGCACCGGCTGTTCGTGAGCCGGTTGGGTACGCCGGAGTCGACCGTCCCGACGATCACCGTCAACCGCTCGTCGAACTCGGGGCAGTTGGGCGCCGGGACCTGGCTCCCCACGACCGTGAAGGTGACGTTCCGCGCCGCCGACGTGTTCCCGGCCCGGTCCGTCGCCCGGTAGGCGAGCGTGTGCGTGCCCGCCCGGTCGACGACCACGGGCGCCCCGTACGCCAGATAGGGCCCGGCGTCGATCGAGTACTCGATCCGGTCGACCCCCGAACCGCCCGCGTCCGTCGCGCTCACGGTGACGCGCGCCGAACCGACGTACGCGCCGTCGGAGTTGCGCGTCCCGGCGACGGTCACACCGGTCACCGGCGAGACGGTGTCGGGCGCGGGTGCCGTAACCACCGTGAACTGCGCGGACTTTGACGCCGAGACGTTCCCCGCCTTGTCGGTGGCCCGGTAGCGGACCGTGTGCGTGCCGAGCTGGTGGACCATCACGGGCGCGGTGTACGGCTGCCAACTCCCTTCGTTCACCGCGTATTCGATGGTGTTGACGCCCGAACCGGTGTCGGACGCGGTGACGGTGACGGTCGCCATGTCGATGTACGTGCCGTCGGGCCGCTGTTCACCGCTGACCGTCGCCGAGGTCTCCGGCGCGGTCGTGTCGTCGCTCTGCGGCGCGACGACCGTGAACCGGACGCTCTTCTCGGCCGACACGTTCCCGGCCTTGTCGAACGCCCGGTAGCGACCGCTGTACCGGCCCACCTGGTCGACGACGACCGGCGCGGTGTACGGCCGCCAGACGTCCTCGTCGCCGATCGCGTACTCGATCCGGTCGACGCCCGAACCCTCGTCGGTCGCGGTGACGGCGATGCTCGCCGAACCGACGTACTCGCCCTGGGCGTTCTGCGTACCGGACACGACGGCGTTGGCCTCGGGGGGCGTTGTGTCCTCGCCGGTGCCCTCGGTGACGACGAGGATGCCCTGCATCTGGCCGTGGCCCGGGATCGTGCAGTGGTAGAAGTAGCGGCCCGGGGTGAGGGTCACCTCGGCGGTGTGCCGGCCGCCCCCGTCGTCGAACGGGTTGGCCAGGATGTTGAGTTGGACGTCGCTGTTGAACTCGGGGTCGCTCGTCACGAACGTCAGCGTGTGCGGCATCCCCGTCGTGTTGCCGGTCGCCGCACTGTTCTCGAAGACGATCGTCGCCCTGCCGGCCACGGCGGTCTTCGGCGCCGAGGTGTACTTCGTGATGTCGTCACCGGCCGTCCAGGTCAACACCTGGTCCTGCGGGGCCTGTTGGCGCGCGCTGCTGGGCAGGGCCTGGACCCCCAGCACCATCAGTACGGCCGCCAGCAGGGCCGTCCAGAGGCGTTGGCGTTGCCGTTGTTGTTGTTTCACCGTCACCACCCCCGCGCCAGTTGTCCGGCGGCCGGGGTCGGCCCGCCGCCCGTGTAAGTGACCTTCCACAGCGCCGACTTGGCGTCGGAGGTGAAGAAACCCCGCCCGTAGTCGAGGACGTACAGCGCGCCGTCGGGACCGAACTTCCAGTCCATGAGGTTCTTGATGCGGTCGTTGCCGACCGGCACGATCTTCTTGAGCGACTCGGAGTGCACGGGGAGTCCGCCGTCCCCCTGGTTCGCCGGGTCCATCACGACCGCGTTGCGCGGCTGGTCGGCGTCGTAGAAGTCGCCGACGAACCACTTGCCGTCCCAGTACGAGGGCCACTTGGCGGCGCTCGTGCTCGCCGCGTCGTACCGGTAGACCGGGCCGTTCATCGCGGCTTGGCCGCCGCCCTTCAGCCACGGCAGCAGGTAGGTGGCCTGCGACTGCTGGTAGGAGGGGATGCCGTTCGCGTCGCGCGGGTAGTCCGGTGCGCCGCCCTGCGGCGAGTACCAGATGTTGTTGCCGGTGACCGGCGGCAGGTTGACCAGTCCGTCGTTGTTCGGCGACTCGTTCTTCGGGTGGTCGCAGTCGTACCAGCCGAGCGGCTTCGACGGGTCCGGCAGATTGCGGTCCCGGTAGGGCTGCTTGTTGCCCATGCAGTACGGCCAACCCCGGTTGCCGGCACGGGTGATGACGGCGAACGTGTCGTACTTCGCCGGACCCCACGTCGTCGAGGGGGCGCCCGCGTCGGGGCCCACCCACCCGGCGTACAGGATGTCCGTCTGCTTGTCGACGAAGATGCGCGCCGGGTTGCGGACGCCCATCACGTAGATCTCGCCGCGCGTCTTGCCGCCGCCCTCGGCGGTCTCCTTGCCGGTGAACAGGTTGCCCGCCGGGAGCGTGTACGTGCCGTCGGACTCCGGGTGGATGCGCAGGATCTTGCCGTTGAGGTTGTTCGTGTTCCCGGCGGTGCGGCGCGCGTCCGCGAAGGAGACGCCCTTGTAGTTCGGCGCCGGGTTGTTGCCCGAGTAACCCTCGCTGAACTGGCTGGAGTTGTTGTCACCGGTCGCGATGTACAGGTTGCCCTTCGAGTCCCAGGACATCCCGCCGCCCGAATGACAGCAACTGTGCACCTGCACCGGCCACTTGAGGAGCACCTTCTCGCTGCCCAGGTCCAGCTTGTTCGTCGCCAGGTCCAACGTGAAGCGCGAGACGCGGCGTTCGGCGATCCGCGTGTCCCGGTTCAGCCGGGAGTGCGGCGTGTAGTGCAGGTACACCCAGCCGTTGTCCTCGAAGCGCGGGTCCAACTCGATGCCGAGCAGGCCCTCTTCGACCTTGACCAGCTCGTCGCCGCCGCCCTTGTTGCCGAAGACGGTCAACGCCCCCGCCAGAGTCACCTTCTTGGTCCTCGGGTCGTAGACGTGGATCTCGCCCTTGCCCTTGCCGATGTCCGGGTTGTTCCAGTCGGTGATCACCGGCTGGGAGGAGTCGGCGCCGCCCCGGCCGATGTACAGCACCCGTCCGTCGGGCGCGGTCACCAGTCCGTGCGGCTCGCCGATCTGGTCGTTCTGGCCCGGCTGGTTCGGCTGAGTCAGGCGCTCCGCACGGTAGTTGGCGTTGATGGTGGCCTTGCAGTCGGCCTGGACGAGCCGCGTCGTCCACAGCAGCGCGCCGCGCAGATGCGCCCGGAACTCGGTCTCGTCGTACGACGACACCGTCCCGCCCATCCCGGTGTAGAAGGACCGGCCGCCGTCGTAGTCACGGCACCAACTCACCGGATGATCAGCGCCGTTGGCACCCGTACCGGGCTGGTACGACCGCTCGCGGACCCGCGCGACCGTGTGGACCTCGCCGGACGGGTTCTTCGCCCAGTCGAACCACTGGTCCGCCCGCTTCCACTGCACCGGCACGTCCTTCGTCGCCGGATGCTGCCGGTCGCCCACCTCGACCACCGCGCGCTGTACGGCCGTCGGGCTCGACGCGGCCGGGCGGGCGCCGATCAGGCCGGTGAACCAGTCCGAGTACGGCTCGGCACGCGCCGCGTCATGGACGCCGAGGAACCCGCCGCCCGCCTCCATGTACGCCTCAAGACCGGCCTCCTGGTCCGGATCGAGGACGTCACCGCCCCCGGTCAGGAACGCGACCGCGTTGTAACTCCCCAGCGCCGTACCGTCGGTGAAGATCCGCGCGTCGTCCGTCGCGTCCACCGCGAACCGCTGGTTCGCCGGGCCCGTCAGGCCGATCCGCTCGATCGCCGCGATCCCCGCGTTCACGGCCGGCGACTCGTCACCGGCCGCCGCCGAACCGTAGAAGACCAGCACCCTCACATCCGCACCGCCCGGCGGCGACTTGATCGATATCGTTGTCGGGGGTGGCAGCGCCTGCGCGGCGGTCGGCGCGGTCAACAGCCCCGCGACGACCACCCCGGTGGCCAGCCAGATCCGTCTTCTCGTGCTCGATCCTCGTAAGTGCACGGGCACCTCCTCGGTCACGGCTCCTCGGTCACGGCGGACAGCGCCAAGGAAGCTAGACGGCTTTGTGCCGTTCGCCAACACCTAAAACCGGAATACCTCGAACTTTGTCCTGAGTGTGGAGAAACAGCCTCAGGGCCGGTACCGTCTCACAGGTTCATCACAGGCACCTCTGCGGACAAACCTTCTCAGGACGGGGAGTTGGGGCATGGACGGACGCGGCTTCGACCGACGGACCCTGCTCGGAGGCGCTGCCGCAGCCGCCTCGCTGAGCCTCGCGCCGACCCCCCGCAGCGCCGCCGCCGCGCCCCCCGGCGGCACGGTCCGCCACCTCACGATGTACGCCGAGAAACTCCCCGACGGACAGCTCGGCTACGGCTTCGAGAAGGGCAAAGCCTCCGTCCCCGGTCCGCTCATCGAGCTGTACGAGGGCGACACCGTGCACATCGCCTTCGAGAACACCCTCGACGTACCCGTCAGCCTCCATGTCCACGGCCTCGACTACGAGATCACCAGCGACGGCACGAAGATGAACCACAGCGACGTCGCCCCCGGCGCGACCCGCACGTACACCTGGCGCACGCACCTCCCCGGGCGCCGCGCGGACGGCACCTGGCGGGCCGGGAGCGCCGGGTACTGGCACTACCACGATCACGTCGTCGGCACGGAACACGGCACCGGCGGCATCCGCAAAGGCCTCTACGGACCGGTCATCGTCCGCCGCAAGGGCGACGTCCTCCCCGACGCGACCCACACCATCGTCTTCAACGACATGCTCATCAACAACCGGCCCGCGCACTCCGGGCCCGACTTCGAGGCCACGGTGGGGGATCGGGTCGAGTTCGTCATGATCACGCACGGGGAGTACTACCACACGTTCCACATGCACGGTCATCGCTGGGCGGACAACCGTACGGGCCTGCTGACCGGGCCCGACGATCCGACTCGCGTGATCGACAACAAGATTGTGGGGCCCGCCGACTCGTTCGGGTTCCAGGTGATCGCCGGGGAAGGGGTGGGGGCGGGGGCGTGGATGTATCACTGCCACGTCCAGAGTCACTCGGACATGGGGATGGTGGGGCTGTTCCTGGTGAAGAAGGCGGACGGGACCATTCCGGGGTACGAGGACGGGCATGGGGAGGGGCACGAGCACTGAGGGGGCGGCGGGGGTGTACGGGGTGAGGCGGCCGGAGGTTGCTCCGTGGCCGTTGGCGGTTCCGCTCAACTGACCGGCGCCAGGGGGCTGTTGGGTCCAGGCGTGTGTGCGGTGACTATTCTGGACCGCAGACCGGCCCTGGAGGAGACGACGTGACCGACACCGCCCCGCGTCCCACTCTGGAGGCCGTGGCCGCGCGGGCCGGGGTGTCGCGGGCGACCGTCTCCCGTGTGGTGAACGGCGGCGACGGGGTGCGTGAACCCCTCGTCGAACGGGTCCGGCGGGCGGTGGAGGAACTCGGGTACGTCCCGAACCAGGCGGCCCGCAGCCTGGTGACCCGACGCCACGACGCGATCGCCGTCGTCATCGCCGAACCGGAGGCCCGGGTCTTCGCGGACCCCTTCTTCGGCCGCCAACTCCGGGGCATCAGCAAGGAGCTGACGGCCCACGACAACCAACTCGTCCTCCTGCTGACGGAGGGGCGGGACGATCATGCGCGAGTGGCCCGGTATCTGGCGGGCGGGCATGTGGATGGTGCGCTGGTGTTCTCCCTGCACCTTGACGATCCGCTGCCGGCGTTGATCCAGGGAGCGGGGGTGCCGATGGTGATCGGGGGGAGGCCGGGGTGGGGTGGGGAGTGGGGCGAGGTGGCTGGGGTGAGCGAAGGTGTCGGGGCGGCGTGGTCGGGTGGGGTGTTGGAGGAGGGGCGGTCGGGTGGGGTGTCCGGGGCGGTGCGGCTGGGCGACGGGGTGGGGGTGGTGCGGCCGGGTGGGGTGCCTGAGGCGGGGCGGCCGGGTGAAGGCGTCGGGGCGGGGCGGTTGGGTGACGGGGTTGGGGTGGCGCGGTTGGGTGGAGTGTCCGGTGTGGGGCGGCTGGGCGACGGATCTGAGGCGGGGCGGCCGGGTGACGAGTCGGAGGTGGCGCGGTCGGGCGGCGAGTCTGGGGCGGGGCGGCTGGGTGGGGTGTCCGAGGTGGTGCGGCCGGGCGAAGGCATTGGGGAGGTGCGGCCGGGTGACGGGGCCGAGGTGGGGCGGTCGGGTGCGGTGTCCGAGGTGGCGCGGGCAGGCTTCGGTGTCGGGGTGGGGCGGCCGGGTAAGGGGATCGATGTGGTGCGAGGGGGCTCGGGTGCTGGGGTGGGGCGAGTCGACGAGGTGGCCGGGGGAGCGCGGTCGGGTGAGATGGCTGAGGGGCGTGGAGAGCTTCGGGAAGCGGCTGCGGGGAAGTGGCGTACCGCGTGGAGTGGTGGGGCGCGTCGAGGTGGCCGTGCTGCGGGGGGCGGGGAGTGGGCGGGCGGTGCGGGGGCGCAGCGAGGCGCCGGGTATCCGGTGGGTGGCGGTCTCGCCGGTGAGCGGGACGCGTACGCCGGAGCGGTCGGCGGTGAGCGTGAGGTAGGGCGGCGTTTCGGTGGCGGCATCCTCTACGTCGACAGCGACAACCGGGGTGGCGCCCAGGCCGCCGTACGTCATCTCGTCGGCCTCGGCCGTACCCGTGTCGCGCACATCACCGGTCCCCTCGACCAGACCTCGGCGGTCGACCGGCTCGACGGGTACCTCGATGTCATGGGCGACACCGACCCGGCACTCCTCGCCGAGGGCGACTTCACGTCGGCCGGCGGGGAACACGCGATGCGGGAACTCCTCGCCCGACGCCCCGACCTGGACGCCGTCTTCGCCGCGAACGACCTCACGGCGTCGGGTGCGCTGCGCGTCCTGCGGGAACAGGGACGCCGGGTGCCCGAGGACGTCGCGGTGATCGGCTTCGACGACATGCTGCCGATCTCCGAACAGACCGACCCTCCCCTCACGACTGTCCGCCAGGACATCGAGGAGATGGGCCGCCTGATGGCCCGCCTCCTCCTGTACCGCCTCGCCCGCACCCCGTCGACGACCGAGGTCCCCCTGAGAAGCGTGGTCCTCCCGACAAGGCTGATCCACAGGTCATCGGCCTGACCCCGGCTCCCGAACCCCGCACGGGACCACGGCACTTGAGCCCGAACGACACGGCGACAGCGACGCCGACCCCGGGCCCTCGACGTACCCGCCCCGCAGCCCCGCAGCCCCGCAGCCCCGCAGCCCCGCGTTCACTCCACCGGCGTCGCGCTCTTGATCACCGCGAAGCGTGCCCCGTACGGGTCCGCCAGCTTCGCGAAGCGCCCCACCCCCTCCATGTCCACGGCCGGCAGACGCACGCTCCCGCCCCGTTCCACCGCCGTCGCGACCGCCGCGTCCGTGTCGGGGACCTCGAAGTACGGGAGCCAGTAGGCGCTGTCCTCGTCGGGAGCGTCGGAGAGAGGGACGAAGCCGGCGAACATCGCGTCGTCTCCCTTACCCCGCGGGTTGACGCAGGTGTACGTACCGCCGGGGAACGGCATCGCGGAGGTCTCCAGGCCGAGCGTGGAGTGGTAGAACGCGGCGGCAGCGGCGATGTCGGCGGTGTAGAGCTCGGCCCAGCACAGGGACCCCGGTTCGCTGACGAGATCGAGCCCCGGCAGGGCGGCCGGCTGCCAGAGCCCGAACGGCACGTCCGCCTCGTCCGCGAGGACCGCCATCGTGCCCTGCCCCAGCATCTCCATCGGCTGGACCAGCACCTTGCCGTGCGCCTTCTCGGCGGCCAGCGCGGTCGCGCGCGCGTCCAGCGTCTGGAAGTACAGCGTCCAGGACGGCGGCCCCTGCTCCTCGGTGGTCCGCATCCCGGCCGCCACGGTCTTCCCGTCGAGCTGGAAGAACCCGTACCCGCCCGCCTCCGGCCCCGCCGACACGAACCGCCACCCGAACAGCGCGCCGTAGAACGCGCTCGCCCCCTCGATGTCGGCCGTCCCGAGATCGATCCAGTTCGGTGCGCCCTCGACGAATCGTGTGGTCAGCATCGCCAGCCTCCTCGCTAGGAACCCCTGCCCTGCCGAGTCTTGCACCGCCCACTGACAATCGCCCCCGAACCCCCCGCCCGCCCCCCGCACCGGCCCGTTGATCGGCCGTTGATCAAACGTTTTCCCGCATCCGGCACGATCCCGGCATGTCCACCGACACGAAGCCCGTACCCGACCTCTCCTGGCAGCAGGAAGCCCTGTGCGCACAGACCGGGTCGGAGTTCTTCTTCCCGGAACCGGGCAGCTCGGTCCGCGAGGCGAAACAGATCTGCGGCCTGTGCCCGATCCGCCCCGCCTGCCTCGACCACGCCCTCACCCACGACGAGCAGTTCGGCGTCTGGGGCGGCCTGTCGGAGAAGGAACGCCACCACCTCAGACGCCACTGACGCGGAAGAGCGGCCCGGAAACCCCGGACCGCCCCTGTCTCACCGGCCTGTCTCACCGGCCCAGCTCACCGCAGGTTCACGCGCTCGCGCGCGCCGCCATCCGCGCCTTGCGCGCCGCCAGCTTCTCGTCGAACTTCGTCGCCTCCGCGTTGAGCCCGCCCATGAACATGCCGAGCTCCTCCTGCGCCTGGCGTCCGTCGGGGCCGAGCCCGTCGATCTCCATGACCTTGAGGAAGCGCAGGACGGGCGCGAGCACGTCGTCGTGGTGGATGCGCATGTTGTAGACCTCGCCGATGGCCATCTGCGCGGCGGCCCGCTCGAAGCCGGGGATGCCGTGCCCGGGCATCCGGAAGTTGACGACGACGTCGCGGACGGCCTGCATGGTCAGGTCGGGAGCGAGCTCGAACGCGGCCTTCAGGAGGTTGCGGTAGAAGATCATGTGCAGGTTCTCGTCCGCGGCGATGCGCGCGAGCATGCGGTCGCAGACCGGGTCACCGGACTGGTGCCCGGTGTTGCGGTGCGAGATGCGGGTGGCGAGCTCCTGGAAGGACACGTAGGCCACGGAGTGCAGCATGGAGTGGCTGTTGTCCGACTCGAAGCCCTCGCTCATGTGGGACATCCGGAACTGCTCCAGCTTGTCCGGGTCCACCGCGCGCGAGGCGAGCAGGTAGTCGCGCATGACGATGCCGTGGCGCCCCTCCTCGGCCGTCCAGCGGTGCACCCACGTGCCCCAGGCGCCGTCCCGGCCGAAGAGGCTCGCGATCTCGTGGTGGTAGCTCGGCAGGTTGTCCTCGGTCAGCAGGTTGACGA
Organism: Streptomyces saintjeani; assembly: GCF_055409605.1. Lineage (NCBI taxonomy): Bacteria > Bacillati > Actinomycetota > Actinomycetes > Kitasatosporales > Streptomycetaceae > Streptomyces > Streptomyces saintjeani. The sequence continues at coordinate 7,975,975 of NZ_CP189624.1, forward strand.
CCAGCGCGATCCGCCCGATCTCGGTGACCTTCGACTGCTCCTTGCCCCACGCCTCGCCGTCCTCGAAGAAGCCGGGGAAGTTGCGCGCGTCGCTCCACGGGACGTACTCGTGCGGCATCCAGTCCTTGGTGACCTGCATGTGCCGGTTGAGTTCCTTCTCGACCACTTCCTCCAGCGCGTACAGCAGCCGCGCATCGGTCCAGCCGGCGGAACTGCCCAGGTGGGGAGAAGTGATCGTCACAAGAACTCCAGGGACGTGAAAGCGGAGCGGAACACTCCGGCGAGCGGCGCCGGAAGGAACCTACGGGATCGTAGGCTACGAAACCGTAGGTTACGAGACCGTAGGTTAAGTACGTTGTAAAAGGGTGCTGATCAGCAGGGGCGCGGCCGATCTTCCGAACGTTCCGACGGCCTCGGAACCCCCCAGGTCCCGGGGCCGTCGGAGTGACGTCGTCAGCCGGTCAGTCGTACAGCCCGCGCAACCTTACCGAGAGGCATGTCACACAGCCCTCCAGCTTCTCGAACTCGCTGATGTCGACCGTGACGACCTCGTGCCCGAGGTCGGTGAGCAGTTCGGCCGTCTTCGGCGCGCTCGCCGCCATCAGCAGCTTGTGCCCGCCGAGCAGCACCGCGTGCGCGCCGGACTCCTCCGGCACGGACAGGAAGCGCGGGAACAGGGCGGGCCGGTCGACCTGCGGGATGTGGCCCATCACGGTCCCGTCGGGCAGTGCGGTGACCGCCGACTTCAGATGGAGTACACGGCTGACCGGAACGGCCACCACGCGCGCGCCGAGCGGTTCGAACGCGGCCCGCAACTGCTGGATGCCCGCCGCGTTCGTGCGCCCGCCGCGCCCGACGTACACCGTGTCGCCGACCTTGAGGACGTCGCCGCCCTCCAGGGTGCCCGGCTCCCAGATCCAGTTCACCGAGCAGCCCAGCCGCGCCACCGCCTCCTCCACACCGGCCGTCTCGTCCCGCCGGGAACGCGCGCCCGGGCGGGTGATCAGCGCGACGTTGCGGAACATGACGACGGTGTCCTCGACGAACACCGCGTCCGGGCAGTCGTCGGCGGGCTCCACCTCGGTGGTCTCCCAGCCGTGCGCGGACAGCGCCTCGACGTACCCCTCCCACTGTTCCAGGGCGAGGCCGGGGTCGATCTTCTCGCGCTCGATGTGCGTGACCAGCCCTTCCGGGAGGCGCGGGCCGGGGCGGCGGATGAGGGCCTTCTTGCTGGGCACGTCCAGGTCTCCGAATCGGCGGTTTCCCGGCGCCCCGGAACGGGGCACCGGTCCGCCATCATGCAACCCCGCGCGCATGGGGCAAAAGCCCTCCCGTGCGGCTGTGGCTCAGCCGAGATACCGGTGAGTCACCCCGCGTCGCCCTCGCGCAACTCACCGTCGAGCTCCAGCCAGCGCGTCACCCCGATCGACCGGAGGAACGGCAGATCGTGACTGGCCACGATCAGCGCGCCCTCGTACGACTCCAGAGCCGTCGTCAGCTGGCGCACGCTCGCGAGGTCGAGGTTGTTCGTCGGCTCGTCCAGCAGCAGGAGCTGCGGAGCGGGCTCCGCGAGCATCAGCGCCGCCAGCGCCGCGCGGAACCGCTCCCCGCCCGACAGCGTCCCGGCCCTCTGGTCCGCTCTGCCGCCCCGGAACAGGAACCGGGCCAGCCGGGCCCGGATCCGGTTGTTCGTCGCCTCAGGCGCGAACCTGGCCACGTTCTCGACCACCGTCAGCTCGTCGTCCAGCACATCGAGCCGCTGCGGCAGGAACCGCACGGGGACATGGACGGCGGCCTCGCCCGCGACCGGCGCCAGCTCCCCGGCCACCGTCCGCAGCAGCGTCGTCTTGCCCGCCCCGTTGCGCCCCACCAGCGCGACCCGCTCCGGGCCGCGCAGATCGAGGTTCCCCACGCGCGCGCCGTACACGGTCTCCAGGTCCAGCAGCGTCAGCACGCCCCGGCCCGGCGGTACGGCCGTGTACGGCAGGTCGACGCGGATCTCGTCGTCCTCCCGGACCGCCTCCGCCGCCTCGTCGAGCCGTTCCTTCGCCTCCGCGAGGCGCTCCTGGTGCAGGATCCGGTGCTTGCCCGCCGACTCCTGCGCGGACCGCTTGCGCAGCCCCATGACGATCTTCGGCTCGCGCTTGTTGTCCTGCATCTTCTGCCCGAACTTCTTGCGCTTGGCCAACTTGACCTGCGCGTCGCTCAGTTCGCGCTTCTGCCGGCGCACGTCCGCCTCGGCGACGCGCACCATGCGTTCGGCCGCGTCCTGCTCGACGGCCAGCGCCGCCTCGTACGCGCTGAAGTTGCCGCCGTACCAGGTCACCTCGCCCGCGCGCAGGTCGGCGATCTGGTCGACCAGGTCCAGGAGCTCACGGTCGTGACTGACGACGACCAGGACACCCGACCACGCGGAGACGGCGGCGTACAGGCGTGCACGCGCGCGGAGGTCGAGGTTGTTCGTCGGCTCGTCCAGCAGGAGGACGTCCGGGCGGCGCAGCAGCAGGGCCGCCAGCCGCAGCAGGACGGACTCGCCGCCGGACACCTCGCCGATCGTGCGGTCCAGGCCGATGTGGCCCAGGCCCAGCTCGCCCAGCGTCGCCAGGGCGCGCTCCTCGACGTCCCAGTCGTCGCCGAGGACCTCGAAGTGCTCCTCCGAGGCGTCACCGCCCTCGATGGCGTGCAGGGCGGATCGCCGCGCGGCGATCCCGAGGGCCTCGTCGACCTTCAGGGCCGTGCCCAGGGTGACGTTCTGCGGGAGGTAGCCGACCTCGCCGGCGATCCGTACGGCGCCGTCCGCCGGGGTCAGCTCCCCGGCGATCAGCTTCAACAGGGTTGACTTGCCGGACCCGTTGACCCCGACGAGCCCGGTCCTGCCGGGGCCGAAGGCGAGGTCCAGGTCCTCGAAGACGGGGGTGCCGTCGGGCCAGGCGAAGGAGAGGGCGGAAGCGGTGATGGAATGACTCAAGAAAGCCTCGCGGTGTGCGCATGCGGTCAGGGGCAGACGCGTGTCGAGACACCGGAGGTCGGCTCGGGATGCCGTAGGGCCGCGGGGACGGCTCGTACGCCGAGGTCGGACGCAACGCACACAGCTCGCGAAGGCGGTGGCTGTGCGACGCGATGTCTCGGGACCTCAGACGAGCAACGTCCTTCTCCAATCGGCGGCAACAGAAGCGGGATCAACCGTAGGGAGGGCGCTGTGAGGGTGTCAAAGGATTAATCAGTACGCGTCGCGCATCAGCTCCGCGAGGTCGTGGTCCAGGTCCAGCTGGAGGTGCTCCAGGCCGACCGGGACCAGCTCGCTCGTCGCCCGCAGGAAACGGCGTACGTCCGCCGAGTGCACGTGCACGATCGCCGTACCCTCCGGGGCGTGGAACTCCAGCACCGTCCGGTCGAAGCCGTACGGCCGCACCCGTACGTCCCCGTCGCCCTCCGCCTCCGTCAGGCCCGCCGCGAGCAGCTCCCTCGCGAACGTCCAGCACACCTCCACGCCCTCCAGCGTCGCGGGCGCCGGGAACGCCATCCGTACCGCGAACGGATCGGTCCGGTCGTACTGCAGCGTGGCGGGGATGCTCTGCATCCGAGGCGCGGCGGCGACCAGACGGGCCTCCACGGGCTGCTCGATGACGGTGGACATCGCCTTGCTCCCTTGTGACTGCTGGACGAACTTCCTGCCGGACGACACTCGACACTTGAAGAGACGCCGGAACCCCCGGATCCGTGCACCTGAATTCCACGTGACATCGGTCACCGTACGAGGGGGACCAAGGGGGCTTGTGGGGACATCGGGGGTGATGGTGGCGGAGGGGACGGAGGGTGGGGGGTACCCGGGAGTGGCGGAAGCACGCGGGAGAGGGCCACTGGACGGAGCCGGAGGCGTCCGCTAGCTTCGCCCGGCATGAGGCGCTCGGGGATCATGCGACGTGTGGCGGGCAGAGGACGCAAGAGTGCTGCCCTCGGGATGGTCTGCGGGGTGATGCTGGCCGTGTCGGGCGCTGTCCCCGCGCAGGCCGGTACGGCGCCGTCCGGCGGCCCGCAGTGGGCGCTCAAGGACACCGGGACGCCCTCCGTACGGTTCCGGGGGCTCGCGGCGGTCAGCAGGGACACGGCGTGGCTCGCGGGGACGCAGGGGACCGTCCTGCGGACCACGGACGGCGGGGCGAGCTGGCGGAACGTGTCGCCGCCCGGCGCGCAGGACCTCCAGTTCCGGGACGTCGAGGCGTTCGACGCGCGCCGCGCGGTGGTGCTGGCGATCGGGGAGGGCGAGGCGTCGCGGATCTACCGCACGGACGACGGCGGGGCGACCTGGACGGAGTCCTTCCGCAACACCGACGCGCGCGCGTTCTACGACTGCCTGGCCTTCTTCGACCGCCGCCACGGTCTCGCGATGAGCGACCCCGTGGACGGGAGATTCCGCATCCTGTCGACCGCCGACGGCGGACGCACCTGGACCGTCCTCCCGGACACCGGCATGCCGGCCGCCCTCGACGGCGAGGCGGGCTTCGCGGCGAGCGGACAGTGCCTCGTCACCTCCGGCCCGCGCGACGTCTGGCTGGCGACCGGAGGCGCCGCGCACGCACGCGTACTGCACTCCGCGGACCGGGGCCGCACCTGGACCGCCGCCGACACCCCGATACCCGCCGCCGACCCGGCTCGGGGCGTCTTCGCCGTGACGTTCCGCGACCCCCGCCACGGCATAGCGGTGGGCGGCGACTACCGCGCCGACCAGCTCTCCCCGCGAGCGGCGGCCGTCACCACCGACGGAGGCCGCACCTGGCGGCCCGCCCCCACACCCCCGCCGTCCTACCGCTCCGGCGCCACCTGGCTCCCCCACAGCCGCACCACGGCCCTGGCCGTAGGCCCCACAGGCACCGACATCACCACCGACGCGGGCCGCACCTGGCACGCCCTGGCCCCCGGCTCCTTCGATACGGTCACCTGCACGCCGGACCACACCTGCTGGGCGGCGGGCGAACAGGGCAGGGCGGCCCGCCTGGAACGGTGACCTCGCGGCGGGGGTTCAGCCGGCGTAGACCCTGCCCTGCTTCACCACGTAGTGCACGGGGTCCGAGCAGCCGAGGGACGGGGTGAGCAGCAGGCTCACGGTCAGCGGCGCGGGCTCGGTGCTCGCGGCCGAGAACTGGCAGACCGCGCCCTTGCCGGTGAGCGGGTACCAGAACCAGCCGTCGACGTCGCCCACGGTGACGCGGTCCGACTCCTTCCAGGCGCCGCCCGCCTGCGTGTAGACCTGCAACCGCACGGAGGCGGCGTACTCGTCCTCCGTCGAACGCAGCGCGGTCAGGGTGATTTTGTAGTCGGAGCCGAGGGTGGACGAGGCGATCTCCCGCGTCTGCGGCGGTATGGCGCCGGCCGCGTTCGAGGCGCCCGCGCCGGCGGCGCCGAGGCCGGCCGCCATCAGCAGGGTGAGGGCCACGGCCGTGCCGCGGCGGGTACGAGTGCGTGTCGAGTTCATGCGTTCCCCCGTGGAACGAGTTGGTCCGGAACGTCTGAATGTTCCGTTGTCAGTGAAGACGCGTCAGATGGTTCGAAGGTTGCACAGCGATTCCCGTGTGGCCGGCCCACGAAGGCCACGGGAAGCTCCCGCCCCGTACCCTCGACCCACCATGACGACCGTACAGATCCCCGCCGGCTGGCCCACCACCGAAGCGGAAGCCCGAGCCGTCCAGGACGCCCTCCGCGCGCGCGTGGTGCTCGACGAACCCGGCCCGCCCCCGGGGAGGGGGCACGTCACCGGTGTGGACGTCGCCTACGACGACGAGCGGGACGTCGTCGCGGCGGCGGCCGTCGTGCTGGACGCGGGGAGCCTGGAGGTCGTCGCGCAGGTCACGGCGGTGGGGCGGATCTCGTTCCCGTACGTCCCCGGACTGCTGGCGTTCCGGGAACTGCCCACCGTCATGGCGGCTCTCGACGCACTGCCCTGCGCTCCGGGGCTGGTCGTGTGCGACGGGTACGGCCTCGCGCACCCGCGCAGGTTCGGCCTGGCGAGCCACCTGGGCGTTCTCACCGGCCTGCGCACGATCGGCGTCGCGAAGAACCCGTTCACGTTCACGTACGACGAACCGGAGCCCGCGCGCGGGGCGTCGGCGCCCCTCAGGGCGGGCGACGAGGAGGTCGGCCGGGCGCTGCGCACACGCGCGGGCGTGAAGCCGGTGTTCGTCTCCGTGGGCCACCGCACCACCCTGGACGCCGCCTGCGCCCACACCCTCGCGCTCACCCCCGAGTTCCGCCTCCCGGAGACGACACGCCGGGCGGACGCCCTGTGCCGCAAGGCGCTCCAGGAGGCCACGGGCGCCTCGGCACGGCGGATCTGACACCCAGACCGATCTGAGTACCTGTACGGATGTGACGCCCCGTACGCCCCGGCAGGCTGGCACCCATGACGAGCCACCGCGCGCCCAAGCCCCTCACCGACCCCGACCGCCCCGTAGAGCGCGCGGTCAACGCCGCCCTCATCCTCGCCGTACTGGCGGGGTTCGGCTGGATCGTGGGCATGATCTACACCCTCGTGGAGTGGCAGATCTGACCTGGCCGGAACGCGCCCTCACACCCGGGCCGCCACCCGGAACCGGATGCCCGCCTTCTGGAGCCGCCCGATCAGCGCGTCCCCCATGGCCACGGCCGTCGTCACCTGCCCCGCCACCGGCGGAAGGTCGTCCACCGCCAGCGCCATGGCGCTCTCCGCGAACATCTTCGCCGTCTCCCCGTACCCGGGGTCCCCGCCGGACACCTCGGTGAACACCCGCCTCCCCCCGCCCTCGCCGACGAACCGCACGGAGAACCAGCTCCGCGCCCGCTTCTCCGCGCTGGGCCCCTCCCCGGGCTCCAGGCGCGCGGACAGCCACCGGCGCGCGGGCGGCACCTGCGCGGCGGCGACGAGCGCACCGACCCCGGCGACACCCCCGAGGGCGACCGGCAGCCGGCGGACGGCGGCGTAGTGCCGGTAGCGGAAGTCGGGCCCGTACCGGGGCAGCGCCCGCGCGGAGCGGACGACGACCTGAGGATCGAGGGTGGGCAGCGGCAGCGCCCACGCGCCCACCTCGGAGGCGAACCGGGGCGCGGCGGCGGGCGCGGTGGCCCGGCGCCCGACGAGCCGGGGCTCGTACCGCGCGCGGTCGCGGGCGGCGGCGAACACCTGGCGCCCGCGCGCGAACTGGTTCAGCGCGGAGGCGAGCGTCCCGCCGGAGATCATCGCGTCGGCGCTCACGAACCCGTCGACGCTGAGCGGCACCCCCTCGGGCAGCTGACGCACCGTGAAGTACGCGCCCAGGTCGTGCGGCACGGAGTCGAACCCGCACGCGTGCACGATCCGCGCCCCGGTCTCCCGCGCGCGGGCGTCGTGCCGCACATAGGTCAGGTCGACGAACTCCGGCTCCCCGGACAGGTCGAGACAGTCGGTGCCGTTGTCCGCGCACGCGGCGACGAGGCCGTCGCCGTAGGTCACGTACGGCCCGACGGTCGTGGCGACCACGCGCGCCTGCCCGGCGAGCGCCCGCAGGGACGCCGGGTCGGCGACGTCCGCGCGCAGCACCCCGACGCCCTCGCCACCGGGCAGCCGCTCCCGCAGCCGCTCCAGCTTGGCCTCGCTGCGCCCGGCGATGGCCCACCGCAGCCCGTCGGGGGCGTGCGCGGCGAGGTACTCCGCGGTGAGCGTGCCGACGAAGCCGGTGGCCCCGAACAGCACGACGTCGTAGGGACGGTCCGATTTCTTCGGCCTGCTCATGACACCCCTCGGGTCGTTGTCAGTGGCCGAGGCTAGCGTGGAGGGTGCGGCATCTGATCACGCACCCGGGCGGCCCAGTTTCCAAGCGCTTGCTCTTGTGTTCGACCGGAACGCGTTCCTAGCATCGGCGGTGACGACAGCGAGGGGGCTGGATGACGACGGCAGGGCACGGACCGCTCGCCGGAGTGCGCGTGGTCGAGCTGGCCGGCATCGGCCCCGGCCCGTTCGCGGCGATGCTCCTGGCCGACCTCGGCGCCGACGTCGTCCGGGTGGACCGCCCCGGCCGCCCGGTCCTGGCGATCGACCCGGCGTACGACGTCACCAACCGGAACAAGCGCTCGGTGGTCGTCGACCTCAAGTCCCCGCAGGGCGCCGAGCGGGTGCTCGACCTGGCCGCCCGCGCGGACGTCCTGATCGAGGGCCTGCGCCCCGAAGTCGCCGAGCGCCTCGGCGTGGGCCCGCGGGAGTGCCACGCCCGCAACCCCGCGCTGGTGTACGGCCGGATGACCGGCTGGGGCCAGGAGGGCCCCCTCGCGCACCGCGCGGGCCACGACATCGCGTACATCGCCGTCACCGGCGCCCTCGGCATCACCGGCACCCCCGACCGGCCCCCGCCCGCCCCGGCGAACCTCCTCGGGGACTACGCGGGCGGCTCGCTCTACCTCGTCGTCGGCGTCCTCGCCGCGCTGCACCACGCGCGCGCGACGGGCACCGGCCAGGTCGTGGACGCCGCGATCGTCGACGGCGCCGCGCACCTGACGTCGATGCTCCACGGCATGCTCGCCGCCGGCGGCTGGCAGGACCGGCGCGCGGCCAACCTCCTGGACGGCGGCTGCCCGTACTACGGCACGTACGAGACGGCCGACGGCGGCCACATGGCGGTCGGCGCGCTGGAGCCGCAGTTCTACGGCGAGTTCACCGCCCTCCTCGGTCTCGACGGCTTCGCGGACGCCCGCAAGGACCCGGCCCGCTGGCCCGCCCTGCGCGAGGCGGTCGCCGCCCGCTTCAAGACCCGTACGCGGGACGAGTGGACGGCCCGCTTCGAGGGCTCCGACGCGTGCGTGGCACCCGTGCTGTCGCTGCGCGAGGCCCCGCACCACCCGCACCTCGCCGCGCGCGGCACCTTCACCGACCACGGCGGCATCACCCAGCCCGCACCCGCGCCCCGCTTCTCCGCGACCCCGACCACGATCCGCACGCCGCCCCCGCAGCCGGGCGCGGACACGGCGGACGTGGCCCGGGACTGGGGGATACCCGGCCTCACCACCGACTGACCGGCACCACCGGACCCACCCCGGGCCGGCTCACCCGAAGAGCCCACCCGGGCCCACCCCGAAACCCCGCCCCACCCGAAAAGCTCGGCTCACGACCCCCGAAAGGCCCACCCTTGAGCACCGAAGCGTACGTGTACGACGCGATCCGCACCCCCCGCGGTCGCGGCAAGGCCACCGGCGCGCTGCACGGCACGAAACCGATCGACCTGGTCACCGGCCTCCTGCACGCCCTCCAGGAGCGCCTGCCGAGCCTCGACCCGGCGGCGATCGACGACATCGTGCTCGGCGTCGTCGGCCCGCACGGCGACCAGGGCTCCGACATCGCGCGGATCGCGGCGATCGCGGCGGGCCTGCCGGACACGGTCGCCGGGGTGCAGGAGAACCGCTTCTGCGCCTCGGGCCTGGAGGCCGTCAACTCGGCGGCGGCGAAGGTCCGTTCCGGCTGGGAGGACCTCGTGCTCGCGGGCGGCGTCGAGTCGATGTCGCGCGTGCCGATGGGCTCCGACGGCGGCGCCTGGTTCAACGACCCGATGACGAACCTGGCCGTCGACTTCGTGCCGCAGGGCATCGGCGCCGACCTCATCGCCACCATCGAGGGCTTCACCCGGCGCGACGTCGACGAGTACGCGGCCCTCTCGCAGGAGCGCGCGGCGACCGCCTGGAAGGAGGGCCGCTTCACGCGCGCGGTGGTCCCGGTGACCGACCGCGCGGGCCTGACGGTCCTCGACCGCGACGAGCACCCGCGCCCCGGCACCACCGCCGACTCCCTCGCCGCCCTGAAGCCGTCCTTCGCGGACATCGGCGAACTCGGCGGCTTCGACGCGGTCGCCCTCCAGAAGTACCACTGGGTCGAGAAGATCGACCACGTCCACCACGCGGGCAACTCCTCCGGCATCGTCGACGGCGCCGCCCTCGTCGCGATCGGCTCGAAGGAGGTCGGTGAGCGCCACGGCCTCACCCCGCGCGCGCGGATCGTCTCCGCCGCCGTCTCCGGCTCCGAGCCGACCATCATGCTCACCGGCCCCGCGCCCGCCACCCGCAAGGCGCTCGCCAAGGCCGGGCTGAGCATCGGCGACATCGACCTCGTCGAGATCAACGAGGCGTTCGCGGCCGTCGTGCTGCGCTTCGCCAGGGACCTGGACATCCCCCTGGACAAGATCAACGTCAACGGCGGCGCCATCGCGCTCGGCCACCCGCTGGGCGCGACCGGCGCGATGATCCTCGGCACGCTCGTCGACGAACTGGAACGCCAGGACAAGCGCTACGGCCTCGCCACCCTGTGCGTGGGCGGCGGCATGGGCATCGCCACCATCGTCGAGCGACTCTGACCCCCTCCCGACGGATCACCGAGAAGGCACCCTCCATGAACTCCACCACCATCCGCTGGGAACAGGACCGCGAAGGCGTCGTCACCCTCGTCCTCGACGACCCGGACCAGTCCGCGAACACCATGAACGCCGCCTTCCGCACCTCCCTCGCGGCGGTCACCGACCGCCTGGAGGCCGAGAAGGACACCGTCAAGGGCGTCATCGTCACCTCCGCCAAGAAGACGTTCTTCGCGGGCGGCGACCTGCGCGACCTGATCCGCGTCACCCCGGACACCGCGCAGGAGCTGTTCGACGGCGGCCTGGAGATCAAGCGCAACCTGCGCCGCATCGAGACCCTCGGCAAGCCGGTCGTCGCCGCGATCAACGGCGCGGCCCTGGGCGGCGGCTACGAACTCGCCCTCGCCTGCCACCACCGCGTCGCCCTCGACACGCCCGGCACCAAGATCGGCTGCCCCGAGGTCACCCTCGGCCTGCTCCCCGGGGGCGGCGGCGTCGTCCGCTCCGTACGCCTCCTGGGGATCGCCGACGCCCTCCTGAAGGTTCTCCTCCAGGGCACCCAGTACAACGCCCCCAGGGCCCTCCAGAACGGCCTGATCGACGACGTGGCCGGCACGCGCGAGGAACTCCTCGCGAAGGCCCGCGCGTTCATCGACGCCAACCCCGCCTCCCAGCAGCCCTGGGACCGGCCCGGCTACCGCATCCCCGGCGGCACCCCGGCCAACCCGAAGTTCGCCGCCAACCTGCCCGCCTTCCCGGCGACCCTGCGCAAGCAGACGGCGAACGCCCCCTACCCGGCGCCGCGCCGCATCCTCGCCGCCGCCGTCGAGGGCGCGCAGGTCGACTTCGGGACCGCGCAGGTCATCGAGGCCCGCTACTTCGTCGAACTGGCCGCCGGGCAGATCTCGAAGAACATGATCCAGGCGTTCTTCTTCGACCTCCAGGCCGTCAACTCCGGCGCCAGCCGCCCGCAGGGCGTCGAACCCCGGCCGGTCCGCAGAGCGGCCGTCCTCGGCGCCGGGATGATGGGCGCGGGCATCGCCTACGCGTGCGCGCGTGCGGGCATCGACGTCGTCCTCAAGGACGTCACCGCCGAGGCCGCCCGCAAGGGCAAGGGCTACTCCGAGAAACTGTGCGCCAAGGCCGTCGCCAAGGGCCGTACGACCCAGGAGAAGGCCGACGCGCTGCTCGCCCGCATCACCCCCACCGCCGACCCCGCCGACCTCGCGGGCTGCGACGCGGTCATCGAGGCCGTGTTCGAGGACGCCTCCCTCAAGCACAAGGTGTTCCAGGAGATCCAGCACGTCGTCGCCCCCGACGCGCTGCTGTGCTCCAACACCTCCACGCTCCCCATCACCGCCCTCGCCGAAGGCGTCGTACGGCAGCAGGACTTCATCGGCCTGCACTTCTTCTCGCCCGTCGACAAGATGCCCCTCGTCGAGATCATCAAGGGCGAGCGGACGAACGAGGAGACCCTCGCGCGCGCCTTCGACCTGGTCCGGCAGATCCGCAAGACGCCGATCGTCGTGGGCGACTCGCGCGGGTTCTTCACCTCACGGGTGATCGGCCACTTCATCAACGAGGGCGTCGCCATGGTCGGCGAGGGCATCGAGCCCGCCTCCGTCGAACAGGCCGCCGCGCAGGCGGGTTACCCCGCCAAGGTGCTCTCCCTGGTCGACGAGCTGACGCTCACCCTGCCCCGCAAGATCCGCAAGGAGTCCCGGCAGGCCGTCGAGGAGGCGGGCGGCACCTGGACCGCGCACCCCGCCGAGGCCGTGATCGACCGCATGGTCGACGACTTCGGCCGTCCCGGGCGCGCGGGCGGGGCGGGCTTCTACGACTACGACGACAGCGGCCGGCGTACGGCCCTGTGGCCGGGCCTGCGCGAGCACTTCACGCGCGCGGGCGCCGAGATCCCCTTCCGCGACATGCAGGAACGCATGCTGTTCGCCGAGGCCCTCGACACGGTCCGCCTCCTGGAGGAGGGCGTCCTCACATCGGTCGCCGACGCCAACATCGGCTCCCTCTTCGGCATCGGCTTCCCCGGCTGGACCGGCGGCGTCCTCCAGTACATCAACGGCTACGAGGGAGGCCTCCCCGGCTTCACCGCCCGCGCCCGCGAACTGACCGCCCGCTACGGCACCCGCTTCACCCCGCCGGCACTGCTCGTCGAGAAGGCGGAGAAGGGCGAGACGTTCACGGACGCGTGACACCGCCAAGTAGCTGTCCGACCTGACGAAAGAGCAGGTCAGCCCGATTGTCAGTGGCGTCGCCTACCGTGGTCGCATGTCGGAGATCACGTACACGAGGGGCGACGCCACAACACCGTCGGTGAAGGGCCGCAACGACATCGACGTCCTCGTCCTCGGCGGAGCCGGGGTCGACACCGTCATCCCCGTGCCCGAGCTGCCCCTCCCGTACGTCGACAGCCACATGGTCGACGGCATCCACGCGCGGGCCGGGCAGACCGGGGACTTCGTGGCGCTGGGGCTCACCGCGCTCGGGCTCGTGGTGCACCACCTCGACTTCCTCGGCGACGATCCGGAAGGCGCGCTGGTGCGGGACTTCCACCGGGAGCACGGCATCGCGCTGACCGCCCTGCCGCAGGCCGCCGGGACCAAACGGGCCACGAACCTGGTGTCGCCGGACGGGCGAAGGCTCTCGCTGTACGACACGAGCCGCACCCGCTTCGAGGACCGGTTCCCCGAGGACACCCTGCGGGCACTCGCCGCCCGCAGCAGGCACGTACACGTCTCGCTCACCCAGCCCTGCGCCGACGCCCTCCCGGTCCTGCGCGAGACCGGCGTCCCCCTCTCGACGGACCTGCACGACTGGGACGGCGAGAACCCGTACCACGAACCGTTCGCCCTCGCCGCGGACATCGTGTTCCTCTCGGCGGCGGCCCTCACGGACGTGGAAGCGACGATGCGCCGCATCGCGAGGGACGGCCGCGCCAGGACGGTCGTGGTGACGGCCGGCGCGAAGGGCGCCTACCTCCTCGAACAGGGCGACCTGATCCGCGTACCCGCGTCCCTCCCACCCGCCCCGGTCGTCGACTCCAACGGCGCGGGCGACGCCTTCGCCGCGGGCTTCCTGTACGGCACCCTGACCGGCGCGCCCCTGCAGGAGAGCGCGGAATACGGCGCCCGCGCGGGAGCGTACGCGTGCACCGTCCCCGCCACCCGCGCCGCCGCCCTGACGAGGGCCGACCTGTGACGCCAGAACTTCACAAACACCCTCTACTGCGCAGGAGTTCACAGAGGTACCGTCCCGCCCATGCCTCTACGCAAGCGCTTCACGACCTGGAGACCCCTCGCGGCCACCACCCTCACCGTCCTGGCGGCCTCCCTCCTCACCCCCACTACGGCGCAGGCGGGTTCACGGGAGAGCCTGCCGGTCTACTCGTACGACAAGGCGATACGCCAGTCCGTATGGGTCGACACGGGCCTGGACGGCGACGGCGACGGCAAGAAGGACCGGGTCGCCGTCGACATCGTCCGCCCCCGGGAACCCGCCCAGCAGGGCCGTAAGGTGCCGGTGATCATGGACGCCAGCCCTTACTACTCCTGCTGCGGCCGGGGCAACGAGAGCCAGTTGAAGACGTACGACGCGAGCGGCAACGTCGTCCAGATGCCGCTCTTCTACGACAACTACTTCGTCCCGCGCGGCTACGCGTTCGTCGGCGTCGACCTCGCCGGCACCAACCGCTCCGACGGCTGCGTGGACATCGGCGGCCCCTCGGACATCGGCTCCGCGAAGGCGGTCGTGGACTGGCTGAACGGCCGGGCGACCGCGTACACGACCCGCACCGGCACGACGACCGCGAAGGCCGACTGGACCAACGGCCGCACCGGCATGATCGGCAAGAGCTGGGACGGCACGATAGCCAACGGCGTCGCCGCGACCGGCGTCAAGGGACTCAGGACGGTCGTCCCGATCAGCGCGATCTCCTCCTGGTACGACTACTACTTCCAGCAGGGCGCCCCGCTGTACGACGGCGGCCCCGACGACCTCTCCGACTACGTCGACAGCCCGGACGCCCGCGCCAAGTGCGCCGCCGTGCAGCAGCGGCTCAAGAACGGCGCGCCCCGCACCGGCGACTGGACCCCCCTGTGGACCGGCCGGGACTACGTCAAGGACGCGGGCAAGGTGAAGGCCAGCGTCTTCGCCGTGCACGGCATGCAGGACCTCAACGTCCGCACGAACCACCTCGGCCAGTGGTGGAACGCCCTCGCGAAGCACGGCGTCAAGCGCAAGATCTGGCTCTCCCAGACGGGTCACGTCGACCCCTTCGACTTCCGGCGCGGCGCCTGGGTCGACACGCTGCACCGCTGGTTCGACCACGAACTCCTCGGCTACGACAACGGCATCGACCGCGAACCGATGGCCGACGTCGAGCGCCACCCCGACCAGTGGGAGACGTCCCGCGCCTGGCCCCCGTCCGGCACGCGGGCGACGACCCTGCGCCCCGCGACCGGCACGCAGCCCGGCGTAGGGACCCTCGGCCTGCGCAAGGGCACCGGCACTGCGACGTTCACCGACAACCCCGCGCTGGACGAGACCGACTGGTCCGCGAAGATCGACACCGCGACACCGGAGAAGGCCGGGTTCACGACCGGGCCCCTCACGCGTGACCTGCGCCTCGCCGGTTCCCCGACGGTCACCGTCACCGCGACGCCCACGACACCGACGGCCCACCTCTCCGCCGTCCTCGTCGACCTCGGCCCCGACACGATCCGCGACTACGCGGCGGCGGGCGAGGGCATCACGACCCTCACGGACCGCACCTGCTGGGGCGCGAGCACGGCCGGCGACAGCGCCTGCTTCAAGCGGACGGCGGCGAAGACGACGTCCGTCGACTACACGGTCGTCAGCCGCGGCTGGGCCGACCTCGGTACGTACGCCGACCCGGGCCACGGCGTCCCGCTCACCCCGGGCAAGCGCTACACCCTCACGATCGCCCTGGCCGCGACCGACCACGTCGTCCCGGCGGGCCACCGCCTCGCCCTGATCGTCGCGGGCACGGACAAGAACCTCATCGAACCCCCCGCCGACAAGCCGACGCTGACCCTGGACCTGTCCCGCACGTCGGCGAACGTCCCCCTCGTGGGCGGCGCCCCGGCCTTCGCCCGCGCGACGGCAGGGACGGTCACGACCCCGCCGAGGACGGCGGCCCCGCTGGAGGGCGTCGGCCCGAACGCACAGGCACGGCGCGTGCCGTAAGCACGCAGCGCACCGGGGACGCCGCCGCGTACGGCACAGTCCAGACGTACGGCGTCCCCGCAGCGTCCGGCGCCGCCACCGCGTACGGCGCCCCGCCGACAACCGGCGCCGCAGGGCTCACCTGCGGCGCCGCACCCTTGCCACGCCCCCTTCCTGCGGCGCCGCACCTCCCTTCCCGTCCCGCCATCCCCTCACCCACCCCCCTC
Organism: Streptomyces saintjeani; assembly: GCF_055409605.1. Lineage (NCBI taxonomy): Bacteria > Bacillati > Actinomycetota > Actinomycetes > Kitasatosporales > Streptomycetaceae > Streptomyces > Streptomyces saintjeani. The sequence goes on from NZ_CP189624.1 coordinate 7,991,744, forward strand.
CACCAGCCCCGCCGCCTCCCGCGCACACCCCCAAGCCACCGTCACCCCCGCACCCCCGTGCCCGTAGTGATGCACCACGATCCGACCGTCGCCCAGCACCCCCCGCTCCAACCGCACCACCCCCCGCGCGGGCCGCAACCCCACCCGGTGCCCCAGCACCCGCGCCCCCGCGATCTCCGGCCGCAGCCGCGCGCAGCGCCGGACGATCGCCTCCGCCACGGCGGGATCGGGTACGAGGGACCAGGCGCCCTCCTCGGCCGTACCACCCAGCAGCAGCCGACCGGGCTGGGGGAAGAAGTACGTGAGGGAACCGTCCACGCCGTCGGACACGGCCCAGCTGTCGATGCCGGGGTTCTCGACGATCACCAACTGCCCCCGGACCGGGTGTACGTCGGGATCGCCGGCCAGCTCCCGCGCCCCGAGCCCGGCACAGTTGACGACCACGGGCGCGTCGGCGTCGGCGAGACCGGTCACGGCACGCACCTCGACCCGGCCACCGGCCTCCTCGAACCGCCTCCGCAGCCACGGCAGATACACGGCCATGTCGACCAACGGCAACCGGGCCCACAACCCGGCCCTCGCCGCGTACTCACCCGGCGTGCAGGCCCGCAACCCCAGCGCCGCCCCCTCCAGCCACCCCACCTCGTCGAGGGACGTCCCCCCGAGCACCCCCTCCGCCATCCGCACCCCGGCCGCCCCGCCCTGCCGAGCCAACTCCCGGTACACGTCGAGCGACTCCAGCGCCCAGGCGCGCGCGGTGAGCCGGGGCTCGATGTGGTACGGCCACCACAGCGCACCGGCGACGGCCGAGGTCGTCGCCTCACCCACCTCGCGGGCCCAGACCCGCACCTGCCACCCCCGCTCGGCCAGCACCACTCCGGTCGTCAGCCCGACGACCCCGGCCCCGATGATCACGACGTCACGGTTCATCCCCGGAACATCCCCGGAGAACCCCCGCTCCATCCCCTCCTGAAACCCGGAAGCCCCCACCCCAGCTAGGATCTACCCTCTGTGACCGCCACCCTCGTCGCCAAGAACCTCGCCGCCGGCCACGGCGACCGCTCCCTCTTCTCCGGACTCGACCTCGTCGTGGCCCCCGGGGACGTGATCGGCCTGGTCGGGGCCAACGGCGCGGGCAAGTCCACGCTGCTGAGACTGCTCGCGGGACTGCTCGCCCCGGAGGAGGGCGACCTCAAGCTCTCCCCGCCGACCGCGACCGTCGGCCACCTCCCGCAGGAACCCGAACGGCGCCCCGGCGAGACGATCCGCGAGTTCCTGGCCCGCAGGACCGGCGTCGCCGAGGCACAGCGCCTGATGGACGAGTCCGCGCAGGGCCTGGCCGACGGAGTCCCCGGCGCGGACGACGCCTACTCCGTGCACCTGGAGCGCTGGCTCGACCTCGGCGGCGCCGACCTCGACGAACGCGCGGAGGAAACCGCCGCGACCCTCGGCCTCACCGTGGGCCTGGACCAGCCGATGACGTCCCTGTCCGGCGGCCAGGCCGCCCGCGCGGGCCTCGCCTCGCTCCTCCTGTCCCGCTACGACGTCTTCCTCCTCGACGAACCCACCAACGACCTCGACCTCGACGGCCTGGAACGCCTGGAACGGTTCGTGAAGGGCCTGCGCGCCGGCACGGTCGTCGTCAGCCACGACCGCGAGTTCCTCACCCGCACGGTCACCAAGGTCCTCGAACTCGACCTGGCCCAGGGCCAGATCAACCTCTACGGCGGCGGCTACGAGGCGTACCTCGAAGAACGCGCCACCGCCCGCCGTCACGCCCGCGACGACTTCGAGGAGTACGCCGACAAACGGTCCGCGCTCCAGGACCGCGCCCAGATGCAGCGCTCCTGGATGGACAAGGGCGTCAAGAACGCGCGGCGCAAGGCGAACAACGACAACGACAAGATCGGCCGCAAGTTCCGCAGCGAGGCCAGCGAGAAGCAGGCGGCGAAGGCGCGCCAGACGCAGCGCATGATCGAACGCCTCGACGTCGTCGAAGAACCCCGCAAGGAATGGGAGTTGCGGATGGAGATCGCCTCCGCACCCCGCTCGGGCGCGGTGGTCGCCTCCCTACGGGACGCGGAGATCCGCCTCGGCGACTTCGGCTTCGGCCCGGTCACCCTCCAGATCGACTGGGCGGACCGGGTAGCGGTGACCGGCGCGAACGGGGCAGGAAAATCAACCCTGCTGGCAGCGCTCCTGGGCCGCCTCCCGCTGGACTCCGGTACGGCGACGCTGGGTTCGGGCGTCCTGGTCGGCGAGGTGGACCAGGCCCGCAAACTCTTCTACGGCCCCGAGTCGCTGCTGGACGCGTTCTGCGCGGCGGTCCCGGACACGGAACCGGCGGAAGTCCGCACCCTCCTGGCCAAGTTCGGCCTCAAGGCGGACCACGTCCTGCGTCCGGCGGCCACCCTGTCCCCGGGAGAGCGCACGAGGGCGGGCCTGGCCCTGCTCCAGGGCAGGGGCGTGAACCTCCTGGTGCTGGACGAGCCGACGAACCACTTGGACCTACCGGCGATCGAACAGCTGGAATCGGCGCTGGAGGAGTACGAGGGAACGCTGCTCCTGGTCACCCACGACCGCAGAATGCTGGACGCGGTACAGGTGACGCGCCGCCTGGAGGTAGCGGCAGGAAAGGTGACGGAGCGTTAAAACCCCTTTAAGGGCAACGCCCCAAAGGGGTGCGGGGAACTGCGCGACCGGCCACAATGGACCCGCAGTTCCCCACAGACCTTTAGCGCTTCCTTTTCTTGGGATCCACCAGTCCAGCTTTCCGCAGGGCATCAGCCATCGCACTATTGGACGGCGCCGGAGCCGACCGCTGCCCGCCGCCACCCCCACGCCCTTGCTGCCGCTGCTGAGGCGGACGCCGAGAACCAGAAGCCGCCCCCGAATTCGCCGCCTCGTCCTCAAGCCGCAGAGTCAACGAAATCCTCTTCCGGGGAATATCGACGTCAAGCACCTTCACCTTGACGATGTCCCCCGGCTTCACCACTTCCCGAGGGTCCTTGACGAAATTCCGCGACATCGCGGAAACATGCACGAGCCCGTCCTGATGCACACCGACATCGACGAACGCCCCGAACGCGGCGACGTTGGTGACAACACCCTCCAGCACCATCCCGGAGGACAGGTCGGCGATCTTCTCGACCCCGTCCTTGAACGTCGCCGTCTTGAAGGCGGGCCGAGGATCCCGACCGGGCTTCTCCAACTCCTTGAGAATGTCGGAAACGGTAGGAAGCCCGAACGTCTCATCGACGAAGTCACTTGCCCGAAGTGACCGCAGGGTAGCCGTATTACCGACGAGCGAGGCGACTTCCTGCCCGGACGTCTTCACCATCCGCCGGACGACGGGGTACGCCTCGGGGTGCACGCTGGACGAGTCGAGCGGATCGTCCCCGCCCCGGATCCGCAGGAACCCGGCACACTGCTCGTACGCCTTGGGCCCGAGCCGGGCGACCTTCTTCAGCTCGGTACGGGACCGGAACGGCCCGTTGGCATCGCGGTGGGCGACGATGTTCTCCGCGAGCGTGGAGGTCACCCCGGACACGCGGGCCAGCAGCGGCGCGGACGCCGTGTTGACGTCGACCCCGACGCCGTTCACACAGTCCTCGACGACCGCGTCGAGGGACCGCGACAGCTTCACCTCGGAGAGGTCGTGCTGGTACTGCCCGACCCCGATGGACTTGGGGTCGATCTTCACGAGCTCGGCGAGGGGGTCCTGGAGCCGCCGCGCGATGGAGACGGCGCCGCGCAGCGACACGTCCATGTCGGGCAGCTCCTGCGAGGCGAACGCGGACGCCGAGTACACGGAGGCACCGGCCTCGGAGACCATGACCTTCGTCAGCTTCAGCTCGGGGTGCTTGGTGATGAGTTCACCGGCGAGCTTGTCGGTCTCGCGGGACGCGGTCCCGTTGCCGATGGCGACCAGCTCGACCGCGTGCTCCTTCGCGAGGCGCGCGAGCTTGGCGATCGCCTCGTCCCACTTGTTCGCCGGGACGTGCGGGTAGATGACGTCGGTGGCGACGACCTTGCCGGTCGCGTCGACGACGGCGACCTTCACGCCCGTACGGAAACCGGGGTCGAGGCCGAGCGTCGCGCGCGTGCCGGCGGGGGCGGCGAGCAGGAGGTCGCGGAGGTTGGCGGCGAACACGTTGACCGCCTCGTCCTCGGCGGCCGTCCGCAGGCGCAGGCGGATGTCGATGCCGAGGTGGACGAGGATGCGGGTGCGCCAGGCCCAGCGCACCGTGTCGAGGAGCCACTTGTCCCCGGGACGGCCACGCTCGGCGATCCCGAACCGCGAGGCGATGATCGGCTCGTACGACGAAACGGAACCCGCACCCGAACCAGCACCCGCAGTGTCCGCCGACGGCTCCTCCGGCTCCAGCACGAGATCGAGGACATCCTCCTTCTCCCCCCGCAGCATCGCCAGAATCCGGTGCGAGGGCAGCGCGGTGAACGGCTCCGCGAAGTCGAAGTAGTCGGCGAACTTCGCGCCCGCCTCCTCCTTCCCGGCCCGCACCTTCGCGGCCAGCCGCCCGCGCGTCCACATCCGCTCCCGGACCTCGCCGATCAGGTCGGCGTCCTCCGAGAACCGCTCGGTGAGGATCGCGCGCGCCCCGTCCAGCGCGGCCTGCGGATCGGCGACGCCCTTGTCCGCGTCCACGAAGGCGGTCGCGGCGGCCAGCGGGTCGACGGACGGGTCCCCGAGCAGGCCCTCGGCGAGCGGTTCGAGCCCGGCCTCGCGCGCGATCTGGGCCTTCGTACGCCGCTTCGGCTTGAACGGCAGGTAGATGTCCTCCAGCCGCGCCTTCGTCTCGGCGCCCTGGATGCGCGCCTCCAGCTCGCCCGTCAGCTTGCCCTGCTCGCGGACCGACTCCAGGACCGCCGTACGCCGTTCCTCCAGCTCGCGCAGGTAGCGCAGGCGCTCTTCGAGCGTGCGCAGCTGCGCGTCGTCGAGCATCTCCGTCGCTTCCTTGCGGTAGCGGGCGATGAACGGCACCGTGGAGCCGCCGTCGAGCAGCTCCACGGCCGCCCTGACCTGCCGCTCCCGTACGCCGAGTTCCCCGGCGATCCTGCCTTCGATGGACCCTGCTTCGGTCACGACCCGTACCGCCTTCTCCAACGTCAGCTTGCGCCGCAATTGTGGCAGGTGCCACTGACACCGGGTGACCTGGTGCACGAACTCGTCCCGGCCGACCGTGGCCGAAAAGGTGGGAAGCGCGTCATTGCAGCCGCCCGGACACCCACGAAGAATCGGACGCATGGAAGAGCGCACCGTCCTCGTCGTCCTCTTCGACGGCGTCCAGAGCCTCGACGTGAGCGGCCCGGCGGAGGTCTTCGCGGGCACGCACGTGTTCGCCCCCGGCAGCTACCGGATCGTCACGGCCTCCCTGGACGGCGCCCCCGTACGCACCACCAGCGGCCTGACCCTCGTCCCGGACACGGCCCTGTCCGACGCGCCCGTCCCCGACACCCTGCTGGTGCCCGGCGGCCCGGGGACGCGGGGCGAGGCCCCGGAACTCGTCGCCTGGCTGCGGGGCAACGCCTCGCGCGCGCGGCGCCTGGTGTCGGTGTGCACCGGCGCGATCCGGCTCGCGCAGGCGGGGTTCCTCGACGGGCGGCGGGCGACGACGCACTGGGCGTACTGCGCGAAACTCGCCCAGGACCACCCGGAGGTAGACGTCGACCCCGAGCCCATCTACGTCCGTGACGGCGCCGTCTCCACCTCGGCGGGCGTGACCGCGGGCATCGACCTCGCGCTCGCCCTCGTCGAGGAGGACCTCGGCCGCGACGTCGCCCTCGCGGTGGCCCGCAACCTCGTCGTCTTCCTGCGTCGCCCGGGCAACCAGGCCCAGTTCAGCGCCCAGCTCACTGCCCAGATGGCCCGGCGTGAACCCCTGCGGGAGGTCCAGCGCTGGATCTCCGAGCACCCGGCGGCCGACCTGGACGTCGATTCGCTGGCCGCTCGCGCGGCTCTGTCTCCCCGCCACTTCGCGAGAGCCTTCCGCGCCGAGACCGGCACCACCCCGGGCCGCTACGTGGACCGCGTCCGCCTCGAACACGCCCGCCGCCTCCTGGAGGACACCACGGCCGGCATCGAACAGATCTCCCGCACGAGCGGCTACGGCACCCCCGAAGCCATGCGCCGGGCCTTCGTCAAGGCCCTCGGCACACCCCCGGCGGAATACCGCCGCCGCTTCCGCCCGAGCACGACCTGAATCACCCGCCCACCACCGGAAGGCCCCACCCATGCAGATCGCCATCCTCCTGTTCGACGGATTCACCGCCCTCGACGCGGTAGGCCCCTACGAACCCCTGGAGGGCGTCCCCGACGCCGAGATCGTCTTCGTCGCCGAGAAGGCCGGCCCCGTCCGCACGCACACCGGACACCTCGCCCTCACCGCCGACCGCACGCTCGACGAGGTCACCCGCCCCGACATCGTCGTGGTCCCCGGCGGCCCCGGCCAGACCCGGCAGATGGACAACGAACGCCTCCTGGACTGGCTGCGCGAGGCCGACGAGGCCAGCACCTGGACGACGTCCGTGTGCACCGGCTCGCTGCTCCTGGGCGCCGCGGGCCTGCTCGAAGGCCGCCGCGCGACCTCGCACTGGCTGGGCCTGGACACGCTGCGCACCTTCGGCGCCGAACCGACCGGCGAGCGGGTCGTGTTCGACGGCAAGTACGTCACCGCGGCGGGCGTCTCCTCCGGCATCGACATGGGGCTCGCGCTGCTCGGCCGGATCGCCGGTGACACCGTCGCGCAGACGGTCCAGCTCGTCATCGAGTACGACCCGCAGCCGCCCTACGACGCCGGTTCACCGCAGAAGGCTCCCGCGGAGATCGTCGAGTCCCTGCGCGCCCGCAGCCGTTTCGTCCTCAACGGGACCAGCTGAACCTCGGCGCCCTGCGCTCCAGGAACGCGGCGACCCCCTCGGCGCCGTCGCCGCTGCCGCGTTCCGCCTCGGCCCAGTACGCGTCCCGGTCCGTGCGCCCGTCCGCGAACTCCTTCGCCGCCGCCTGCGTCAACCGCGAGCGGGAGACCAGGACCCGCGTGAACTCCCCGACCCGCTTGTCGAGTTCACCGGCAGGCACCACCTCGTCGACGAACCCCGTGCGCAGCGCGCGCTCCGTACCGATCAACTCCCCGGAGAACAGCAGCCACTTCGCGGTCGCCGGCCCCACCAGGGACACCAGCCGCCGCGTGGTGGACGCCGGATAGACCAGCCCCAGCTTCGCGGGCGTCACCCCGAACAGCGCCCCCTCCTCCGCGAACCGCAGATCGCAGGCCGCCGCCAACTGCGCCCCGCCGCCCACGCAGTGCCCGCGTACGGCGGCCAGGGTGGGCCGGGGGAACGCGGCCAGCGCCTCCTCCGCGAGGACCGGCAGCTCCCGTGCCTCGGCGGTCGACCCGCGCAGGCTGGAGATGTCGGCGCCCGCGCAGAACGTGCCGCCCTCCCCGGTGAGCACCAGCGCGCCCACGCGCGGGTCGTCCGCGAGGGACGCGAGCAGCGGCGGCAGGGCGCGCCACATGTCCGGGGTCATGGCGTTGCGCCGCGCGGGGTGGCCGATGACGACGGTGGCGACCGAATCGGCCACCCGGTGGGACAGACGGGGCTCCATGTCAGGGGATGCTAACCGCCGCCCGGAGGAACGTTCCTGGCAACCGCCTGATCAACGAAACGGTCGTATCCGTAAACCGTCACCCCCAGGGGCCTGCGATTCGATCAATATCGATCTATTTACGGCCAGTCAACAAGAGCGGACGGCGCCGTTGCCAACACTCGACGTGTGGTGACAACCGAGTACAGCGGCATCGAGGACAGAGGCGGCGACCGGACGATGGACGATCACGGGTGCGGGCCCGACCCACGCCCAGAGGGCGGCGACAGCACGACCGGGGCGGCGCCGGAGCCGCTGCCGTACGAGGGGGTGTGGCGGTTCACCGCGCCCGCCGTGGATGCCTCCGTCCCGCAGGCGCGGCGCGCCGTACGGGACCTGCTGCACCGGCAGGGCGTGCCGGTCGCGGACGACATCGTCGACGGGCTCCTGCTGATCGTGTCGGAGCTGGTGACCAACGCCGTCAAGCACGCGGCGCTGCTGTCGCCGACGCTCGCGCTGGAGGTGGCGGTCGGCGCGGAGTGGGTGCGGGTGTCCGTCGAGGACAACCACCCGTACCGTCCGACCGCCCTGGAGAACCCTCACAGCGAGACCGGCGGCCGGGGGCTGCTGCTGGTGCGGGAGTTCACCCGGGAGGCGGGCGGCGTGTGCGACGTGGAACACACGACGACGGGCGGCAAGGTCATCTGGGCGGCGCTCCCGCTGAAACCTTTGCGCAGGGGCTGACCAGGGAGCCCGGGAGGCGGCTGACCGCCTCCCACCGGTCCGTCCCTACCAGCCCGCCGCATCGCCCGTCAGTTCGCGGACCGCCGGGCGCGCGGCGTCCAGGACGGTCATGAACCAGGAGGAGAACGGGTCCTTCGCGTGCCGCTCGGCGAGTTCCGCGGCCGTCACGAAGGCCGTGTCGCCGACCTCCTCCGGCTCCGGCCGCACCGGCGACTGCACGAGGCCGACGAAGAGGTGGTTGAACTCCTGCTCCACCAGGCCCGATTCGGGGTCGGGGTGGTTGTAGCGGACGGTGCCCGCCTCGGCCATCAGCGAGGGGGAGACGCCCAGTTCCTCGTGCGTCCGCCGGGCCGCCGCCGCGAACGGGGCCTCACCGGGGTACGGGTGGCCGCAGCAGGTGTTCGACCACACGCCGGGGGAGTGGTACTTGCCGAGCGCGCGCTGCTGGAGCAGGAGACGGCCCTGTTCGTCGAAGAGGAACACCGAGAACGCGCGGTGCAGCTGCCCCGGCGGCTGGTGCGCGGTCAGCTTCTCGGCCGTGCCGATCGTGACGCCGTTCTCGTCGACCAGTTCCAGCAGGATCGGGTCCGTGGTGCCGCTCGGTGCACTGTGCGTCGTGGTGGCAGGTGTGATCGGCATACCCATCCTTAGCATCGGTCCTCGCGCCCCCAGTCTGCCGTACACGTCCGGCGCTCCCGGCGCGAAGCGGTGCCGGGAACGGGGCCCGATGGGTGATCTTGCCCGCCCCGGCAGCCCCGGAACCGTCCCCTGCGGGGCGCGGGCCGACAACCAACCCGGACGAGTGGTACGTCGCAAGCACGGCCGAAAATCGGATGGTCCGACCGCATCCGCCGTGGCCCCCCGGCTCCTCACCTCCTCAGTTCCTCAGTGACAGAGCCGCGCCTCGTGCTGCGCGTGCCCGCTCGGCTCCAGCTGGAACGTGCAGTGCTCGACGTCGAAGTGGTGCCCCAGGCAGCCCTGGAGATCGTGCAACAGCTTCTCGTGGCCGATCGCGTCCAGGACGTCGGAGCGGACGACGATGTGCGCGGACAGCACCGGCAGGCCCGAGGTGATCGTCCAGGCGTGCAGGTCGTGGACGTCCTCGACGCCGTCCAGGGCGAGGATGTGGTCGCGCACCTCGGTCATGTCGACGTCCTTGGGCGCGGACTCCAGCAGCACGTCCAGCGTCTCGCGCAGCAGCTTGACCGTCCTCGGGACGATCATCAGGCCGATCACCAGCGAGGCGACCGGGTCGGCGGTCTGCCAGCCCGTCGTCAGGATCACCGTGGCCGAGATCAGCACCGCGACGGAGCCGAGCGTGTCGGCGGCGACCTCCAGGAACGCGCCGCGCACGTTCAGGCTCTCCTTCTGGCCGCGCATCAGGAGCGTGAGCGAGATCATGTTCGCGACCAGGCCGATCGCGCCGAACACGGCCATGAGGCCGCCCTCGGTCGGCGCGGGCGTGAAGAACCGCTGCACCGCCTCGTACAGCACGTACCCGCCGACCCCGAGCAGCAGCAGGCAGTTCGCGAGCGCCGCGAGGATCTCCGCGCGGGCGAGCCCGAACGTCCGGTGCGAACTCGCCGGCCGCTCCGCGAACCGGATCGCCAGCAGCGCCATCCCGAGCCCCACGGCGTCGGTGGCCATATGGGCCGCGTCCGCGACCAGCGCCAGCGAGTCCGCGGCGACCCCGCCGACGATCTGCACCACCATCACGCTCAGCGTGATCCCGAGCGCGATCCGCAGCCGTCCCTTGTACGCGGCGGCGGCCGTCCCGCTCGGCGGCGCATGACCGTGCCCATGCCCGTGATCGTGTCCAGCACCCACGACAACACCCTCCCGGCGCTAGTTCCGGATCACAGTGAACTACGGGTGGGGGGTATCCGGCAACGCGGCACTGAACACCGTTGTCATGTGCTCTGACCTGCGTAAATGAACCGCAGGTCAGAGTCGGGGCGAGGGTTTCGCGGGTACGTGGACACAAGGGCCCGTGACGAAGGGACCACCGCTCGTCACCGCCCTGTCGGCACGGTTTGGCCGGAACCCCCTTGATCACCGATGATGATCTCGCCCGAGCCCGGTGTGGACGGTCTTGAGCACGGTTGAACGGGCAGTGAACGTAAGCCTTCGGGTATCCGATAGCCTCTGCCGTCATATCGCCCGCCCGGAGTCGGGGGCAGGGCGCGGAACATTCGTCGTACATGGCCGGGACGCGCCGGCTCTCAGGGAGTGAGTTCGGTTGTCGACCGCCATCCTCACCGGCACTCCGGTCCCCGGATCGTCGATCGAGGCGGATCTGAGGTCCCTGGGGTTCGAGGTCAGGGTTGTCGAGGGCGCCGAAGAGGCGGAACGGGCCATAGCCGAGTCCCCGTGCGAGGGCCGCGTCGCCCTGGTCGACGCCCGGTTCGTGGGGCATGTGCACGCGCTGCGGCTGGCCCTCACCGACCCCCGGTTCCCGCTGTCCGCCGTACCCGGCGCCGTCACCGCCCGCCCCGACGCCCGCGCCGCCCTGACGCGGGCCCTCGCGCGGGAGACCTCTGCGGGCGGCCGTACGGCGATAGCCGTCGACAGCGTCGCCGACCGTGTCGTCCAGGCCCTCGACGCGGAGGGCACCCCCCTGCACCGCCCCGCGCTGGGCAGCCTCGTGGCCGTCGTCCCGCAGGACCCGCAGGCTCGCAACGAGGCCCGGCAGGCGGTCGCCGCCGTCGACGACGAGGCCGTACGCCTCAAGTCCTCCGTGAAGTCCGGCGACGGCTTCTTCACGACCTTCTTCATCAGCCCCTACTCCCGCCACCTCGCCCGCTGGTGCGCGCGCCGGGGCCTGACCCCGAACCAGGTCACCACCGCCTCCCTGCTCACGGCCCTGGTCGCGGCGGGCTGCGCGGCGACCGGCACGCGCGGAGGGTTCGTCGCGGCCGGCATCCTGCTGATCGTGTCCTTCGTCCTGGACTGCACGGACGGCCAGCTGGCCCGCTACGCGCTCAAGTACTCGACCCTCGGCGCCTGGCTGGACGCGACCTTCGACCGGGCCAAGGAGTACGCGTACTACGCGGGCCTCGCCCTCGGAGCGGCGCGCGGCGGCGGCAGTGACGATGTATGGGCCCTGGCGCTCGCCGCGATGGTCCTCCAGAGCGTCCGCCACATGGTCGACTTCGCGTACCACGAGGCCGAGGACGACGTAGCGCCGCCCGCGACCGGCCCGGTCAAGAAGGTCGGCCTGTCGGTGTGGATACGCCGCATGATCATCCTGCCGATCGGCGAACGCTGGGCGATGATCGCGGTCCTGACGGCCGTCGCGACCCCCCGCATCACCTTCTACGCGCTGCTGATCGGCTGCGCCTTCGCCGCCGCGTACACCACGGCCGGCCGCGTCGCCCGCTCGGTCCGCCGCCGCACCCCGAACACGGACCGCTCCGCGCAGGCGCTGGCGGACATGGCGGACAACGGCGCGCTCGTCGCGGTCCTGCACCCCCTGAGCCGACGCATGGGCGTACGCGACCACGGCACCGTCTCCCGCGTCGGCACGGTCGTCGGCGTCACGGCACCCCTGCTGCTCGCCGCCGCCCTCACGGGATACGGCAGCCGCTGGCCCCTGATTTTCGCCGCGCTCTACGTCCTCGGCTCCGCGACCGCCACCGCCCTGCCCCTCAAGGGCAGCCTGGACTGGCTGGTCGTCCCCCTCTTCCGCACCGCCGAATACACCACCGTTCTGTTGCTCGCGGCCCAAGCCGACGTGAACGGAGCGCTTCCGGCGGCTTTCGGGCTGGTGGGTGCCGTCGCCTACCATCACTACGACACGGTGTACCGCATCCGCGGTGGCGCCGGAGCGCCGCCGGCCTGGCTGGTGCGCGCCATCGGGGGGCAGGAAGGACGGACGCTGCTCGTCTGCGTCCTCGCCGCCCTGCTCGACGGGAAGCCGTTCACGCTCGCGCTCACGGCGCTCGCCGTGGCCGTCGCCCTGCTGGTGCTCGTCGAGAGCATCCGCTTCTGGGTCGCCGCACACAAAGCCGGCGCCCCTGCCGTACACGACGAAGGAGAACCCGCATGATCGGCCTCGTGCTGGCGGCCGGCGCCGGCCGGAGACTGCGCCCCTACACCGACACCCTGCCCAAGGCACTGGTGCCGGTGGACGGCGAGACGACCGTCCTCGACCTGACCCTCGGCAACTTCGCCGAGATCGGCCTCACCGAGGTCGCGATCATCGTCGGGTACCGCAAGGAGGCCGTGTACGAGCGCCAGGCGGCGCTGGAGGCCAAGTACGGCCTGAAGCTCACCCTCATCGACAACGACAAGGCCGAGGAGTGGAACAACGCCTACTCCCTGTGGTGCGGCCGTGACGCCCTGCGCGACGGCGTGATCCTCGCCAACGGCGACACCGTCCACCCCGTGTCGGTCGAGCGGACGCTGCTGGCCGCGCGCGGCGACGGCAAGCGGATCATCCTCGCGCTGGACACCGTCAAGTCGCTGGCCGACGAGGAGATGAAGGTCGTCGCCGACCCCGAGAAGGGCGTCCGGAAGATCACCAAGCTGATGGACCCGCTCGATGCGACCGGCGAGTACATCGGCGTCACCCTCATCGAGGGCGAGGCCACCGACGCGCTGGCCGACGCGCTGAAGACCGTCTGGGAGACCGACCCCCAGCAGTTCTACGAGCACGGCTACCAGGAGCTGGTCAACCGCGGCTTCCAGATCGACGTGGCGCCCATCGGCGACGTCTCGTGGGTCGAGATCGACAACCACGACGACCTGGCCAAGGGGCGGGAGATCGCATGCCAGTACTGACCCGGCTGATCCCGTCGCCGGTCGTCGTGGACATCCGCCGGGGTGCCCTCGACGACCTGGCGTCGGTACTCGCCGACGAGCGCATCTCCCATTCGGGGAAGCTGGCGATCGCGGTGAGCCCCGGTTCCGGGGCGCGGCTGAAGGACCGTCTCAAGCCGATGCTCCCGGGCGCGAGCTGGTACGAGGTCGGAGGCGGCACCCTCGACGACGCGATCGAGCTCGCCGGTGCCATCAAGGCCGGCCACTACGACGCGGTCGTCGGACTCGGCGGCGGAAAGATCATCGACTGCGCGAAGTTCGCCGCCGCCCGGGTCGGGCTGCCGCTGGTGGCCGTCGCCACCAACCTGGCGCACGACGGCCTGTGTTCACCGGTCGCGACTCTCGACAACGACGCGGGCCGCGGTTCCTACGGCGTGCCGACCCCGATCGCCGTCGTGATCGACCTGGACCTGGTCCGCGACGCCCCCGTCCGCTTCGTGCGCTCCGGCATCGGCGACGCCATCTCCAACATCTCGGCCGTCGCGGACTGGGAGCTGTCGAACCAGGTCAACGGCGAGAAGATCGACGGCCTCGCCGCGGCCATGGCCCGCCAGGCGGGCGAGGCGGTGCTGCGCCACCCCGGGGGCGTCGGCGACGACGGGTTCCTCCAGGTCCTCGCCGAGGCGCTGGTCCTCACCGGGATCGCGATGTCCGTCTCCGGCGACTCGCGGCCCTCCTCCGGCGCCTGCCACGAGATCAACCACGCCTTCGACCTGCTGTTCCCCAAGCGTGCCGCGGCCCACGGCGAGCAGTGCGGACTCGGTGCCGCGTTCGCCATGTACCTGCGGGGCGCGCACGAGGAGTCCGCGTACATGGCGGAGGTCCTGCGCCGCCACGGACTGCCGGTGCTGCCGGAGGAGATCGGCTTCAGCGTGGACGAGTTCGTCCAGGCCGTCGAGTTCGCCCCGCAGACCCGGCCGGGCCGCTACACGATCCTCGAACACCTCGACCTCAAGACCGACCAGATCAAGGACGTCTACGCCGACTATGTCAAGGCCATCGGTAGCTGAACTCCGGCCGGTAGTCCACCCCGCCGGGGTCAAGGACCGCCGCAGCGGCGAGCACTGGATGGGCCGCCTCTACATGCGCGAGGTGTCCCTCAGGATCGACCGCTACCTGGTCAACACCCGCGTCACACCGAACCAGTTGACGTACCTGATGACGGTCTGCGGCGTCCTGGCCGCACCCGCCCTGCTGGTACCCGGCATCACCGGTGCCGTGCTCGGCGTCGTCGCGGTCCAGCTCTACCTCCTGCTGGACTGCGTGGACGGCGAGATCGCGCGCTGGCGCAAGCAGTACTCGCTGGCCGGGGTCTATCTGGACCGTGTCGGCGCCTACCTGACCGACGCGGCCGTCCTCGTCGGTCTGGGCCTGCGTGCCGCCGACGTGTTCGGCACCGGGCGCATCGACTGGCTGTGGGCGTTCCTCGGGACGCTCGCCGCGCTCGGCGCGATCCTGATCAAGGCCGAGACGGACCTGGTCGGGGTGGCCCGGCACCAGAACGGGATGGCGCCGGTGAAGGAGTCGGCGTCCGAGCCGCGCTCCTCCGGGATGGCGCTGGCCCGCAAGGCCGCCGCCGCGCTCAAGTTCCACCGGCTGATCCTCGGCATCGAGGCGTCCTTGCTGATCCTGGTCCTCGCGGTCGCCGACCACTACCACGGCGACCTGTTCTGGACCCGCCTCGGCACCGCCGTCCTGGCCGGTATCGCGCTGCTCCAGACGCTGCTGCACCTGGTGTCGGTGCTGGTCTCCAGCAGGCTGAAGTGACCACCGCCGAGGCCGGCCCGAAGGTCGGCGCCGTCGTCATCACGATGGGCAACCGTCCCGAGGAACTGCGGGCGCTGCTCGACTCGGTCGCCAAGCAGGACGGCGACCCGGTCGAGGTGGTCGTGGTCGGCAACGGTTCGCCCGTCCCCGACGTACCCGAGGGCGTGCGCACGGTCGAGCTGCCGGAGAACCTCGGCATCCCGGGCGGGCGCAACGTCGGCATCGAGGCGTTCGGGCCGAGCGGGCGGGACGTCGACATACTGCTGTTCCTCGACGACGACGGCCTGCTGCCGGAGCACGACACCGCCGAGCTGTGCCGCAGGGCGTTCACGCAGGACGCGCGGCTCGGGATCGTCAGCTTCCGCATCGCCGATCCGCGGACGGGGGTGACGCAGCGCCGGCACGTGCCGAGGCTGCGGGCCTCCGACCCGATGCGCTCCTCGCGGGTCACGACGTTCCTCGGCGGCGCCAACGCCGTACGCACCCAGGTGTTCGCCGAGGTCGGCGGGTTGCCGGACGCGTTCTTCTACGCCCACGAGGAGACCGACCTCGCCTGGCGGGCGCTGGACGCGGGGTGGGGGATCGACTACCGGTCCGACATGGTGCTGTTCCACCCGACGACGGCGCCCTCGCGGCACGCGGTCTACCACCGGATGGTGGCCCGCAACCGCGTGTGGCTGGCCCGCCGCAACCTGCCCGCCGTCCTGGTCCCGGTCTACCTCGGGGTGTGGCTGGCGCTGACCCTGGTCCGCCGGCCCTCCATATCCGCGCTGAAGGCGTGGTTCGGCGGTTTCCGGGAAGGCTGGAGAACCGACTGCGGCCCACGCCGGCCGATGCGGTGGCGTACGGTGTGGCGGCTGACCCGACTGGGCCGTCCGCCGATCATCTGAAAAGCTCGTCCCCCAGGCCCGGTCGGCAACGGGAATCCGGCGACAGGGCCTACCAGGTCACCCCCGGCCGCGCGACGGCCCCCGCCTCGTGCCAGGCCCGCCCAGGCCGCGCATCCCGAGACGAAAGTTTCCGCTTGTGAGTGAGAGAACCCATGAAGGCGGCGTCATGACGAGTGAGCCCCCGTCACCGGACGACGGACTCACGCCGCTCCAGCTCGCCGAGAAGTACGGCCTCGCGGTCAGCGGCGCACGGCCGGGCCTGCGCGCCTACGTCCGCCAGCTGTGGGGGCGGCGCCACTTCATCCTGGCCTTCTCCTCGGCGAAGCTGGCCGCGCAGTACAGCCAGGCCAAGCTGGGCCAGCTGTGGCAGGTGGCGACGCCGCTGCTGAACGCGGTCGTGTACTTCCTGATCTTCGGGCTCATCCTGAACGCCGGGAAGGGCATGCCGAAGGACGTCTACATCCCGTTCCTCGTCACGGGCATCTTCGTCTTCACCTTCACGCAGAGCTCGGTCATGTCGGGCGTGCGGGCGATCTCCGGCAACCTCGGCCTGGTGCGCGCGCTGCACTTCCCGCGCGCGTCCCTGCCGATCTCCTTCGCGCTCCAGCAGCTCCAGCAGCTGCTGTGGTCGATGCTGGTGCTGTTCCTGGTCGTGATGGCGTTCGGCAGCTACCCCGACCTGTCCTGGGCGCTGATCGTGCCGGTGCTGGCGCTCCAGTTCCTCTTCAACACCGGCCTCGCCCTGATCTTCGCCCGCGCGGGCGCCAAGACCCCCGACCTCGCGCAGCTCATGCCGTTCGTGCTGCGGACGTGGATGTACGCGTCCGGCGTCATGTTCTCCATCCCGGTGTACCTCGCGGAGCGGCCCGGCTGGGTCTCCACGGTGCTCCAGTGGAACCCGACGGCCGTCTACATGGACCTGATGCGTTTCGCCCTGATCGAGGACTACGGCTCGTCCAACCTCCCCGACCACGTCTGGATGGTCGCGGGCG
Organism: Streptomyces saintjeani; assembly: GCF_055409605.1. Lineage (NCBI taxonomy): Bacteria > Bacillati > Actinomycetota > Actinomycetes > Kitasatosporales > Streptomycetaceae > Streptomyces > Streptomyces saintjeani. The sequence goes on from NZ_CP189624.1 coordinate 8,008,561, forward strand.
GCTGGGCCGTCCTGTTCGCCGTCGGCGGCTTCGTGTACTTCTGGCAGGCGGAGGAGAGGTACGGCCGTGGCTGAGCAGAACCCCAGGGTGCCCACCGTCATCGCGCAGGACGTGCACATCGTCTACCGCGTCAACGGCGCCAAGGGCGGCAAGGGCAGCGCGACCGCAGCGCTGAGCCGGATCGTCAGGCGCGGGAAGACCGGCGAGGAGCGCGGTGTCCGCAAGGTCCACGCGGTACGGGGGGTGTCGTTCACCGCGTACCGGGGCGAGGCGATCGGGCTGATCGGCACCAACGGCTCCGGCAAGTCGACGCTGCTGCGGGCGATCGCCGGGCTGCTGCCGCCGGAGAGCGGCAAGGTGTACACCGACGGGCAGCCCTCGCTGCTCGGCGTGAACGCGGCCCTGATGAACGACCTGACCGGCGAGCGCAACGTCGTCCTCGGCGGGCTGGCCATGGGCATGTCCCGGGAGCAGGTCAAGGAGCGCTACCAGGAGATCGTCGACTTCTCGGGGATCAACGAGAAGGGCGACTTCATCTCGCTGCCGATGCGCACCTATTCCTCCGGGATGGCGGCGCGGCTGCGCTTCTCCATCGCCGCCGCCAAGGACCACGACGTCCTGATGATCGACGAGGCCCTCGCGACCGGCGACCGCAAGTTCCAGGTGCGCTCCGAGGAACGCATCCGGGAGCTGCGCAAGCAGGCGGGCACAGTGTTCCTCGTCAGCCACAGCAACAAGTCGATCCGCGACACCTGCGACCGGGTCCTGTGGCTGGAGCGCGGCGAGCTGCGGATGGACGGTCCGACGGACGCGGTGATCAAGGAGTACGAGAAGTTCACGGGCAAATAGCCCGCCGGACACCGGGGCCCCGTCGGAACCTTCCGGCGGGGCCTCGCGTCTGCAAAAGAAATGTCAACTCGGCGGGCCCCAAGGAATCTTGACGGCAATCGGTGTGTTGTTGTGATCTGCGGGAGACCCCGACGAACCACCGTGCGCTGTACAACGTAAGCTGTAGCGGTCTCGAATCGCGGCAAGTGGGGCGATAACGTGCGCGGACGACTTCAGCTGGGACACCGCCGCGCGGGGGTCCGGGCGGCGTGTCCGAAATAGTGTGTATTGGGTCGGCAGTGTAGAACGGGAGATGTGACGGCAATGGCTACGGAGACCCCCAGGACCGACGCACAGCGTGCCGTCTTGGGCGGCGGCCGATGACCGACACCACCCTCGCGCACGACGCCCGCGGCACGCGCGGCACGCTCGACAAGGCCGCCGACGAGAACTTCCCCGTCGCCCCCTTCTTCCTCCCCCGCGCCTGGCGCGACGACCTCATGGCCGTCTACGGCTTCGCGCGCCTCGTCGACGACATCGGCGACGGCGACCTCGCCCCCGGCGGCGCGGACGCCCGCCTCCTCGGCGTCCCCGCGTCGCAGGCCGACGACCGCGTGGCCATGCTCGACGCCTTCGAGGCCGACCTGCGCCGCGTCTTCGACGGCACACCCCGCCACCCCCTCCTGCTGAACCTCCAGCCCACGGTCCGCCGCCGCGACCTCACCCCCGGGCCCTTCCTGGGCCTGATCGCCGCCAACCGCCAGGACCAGCTGGTCAGCCGCTACGCGACGTACGACGACCTCCTCGCCTACTGCGAGCTGTCCGCCAACCCGGTGGGCCGCCTGGTCCTGGCCGTCACCGGCACCGCGACCCCCGAACGGATCCGCCGCTCCGACGCGATCTGCACCGCCCTCCAGATCGTCGAACACCTCCAGGACGTCGCCGAGGACCTCGGCCGCGACCGCATCTACCTGCCCGCCGAGGACATGGACCGCTTCCGTGTCACCGAGACCGACCTCGCGCAGGCGCACGCCGGCGCGTCCCTGCGCGCACTGGTCGCGTTCGAGACGGAACGCGCCTGTCAACTCCTGAATGAAGGCGCCCCCCTTGTGGGTAGCGTCACCGGCAGGCTCAGACTGCTGCTCGCGGGGTTCGTGGCGGGGGGACGGGCGGCGGCGCACGCGATCTCCGCCGTCCGGTACGACGTACTTCCCGGCCCGCCGAGGCCCGGCAAGCTCAGGCTGCTGCGCGAGGTGGGCGTGACCCTGCGAGGAGAGGGGTGATCCGGTCCGTGGAACCGTCACCGAACGTGTCCGCGCCGGTACTCGCCGCCTACAGCTACTGCGAGGCCGTCACCGGCACACAGGCCCGCAACTTCGCTTACGGCATCCGGCTGCTGCCCACATCCAAGAGACGCGCGATGTCCGCGCTGTACGCGTTCTCCCGACGCGTCGACGACATCGGTGACGGCGACCTGAAACCCGAGGTGAAACGCACCCGGCTCGACGAGACCCGCGCCCTGCTCGCGCGGGTGCGCGTGGGCGACGTCGCCGAGGACGACACCGACCCCGTCGCGGTCGCCCTCGCCCACACCTCCCGCGTCTACCCGGTCCCGCTCGGCGGACTCGACGAGCTGATCGACGGCGTCGAGATGGACCTGCGCGGCGAGACCTACGAGACCTGGGACGACCTCAAGACGTACTGCAAGTGCGTCGCCGGAGCCATCGGCCGGCTCTCCATCGGCGTCTTCGGCACCCGCCCCGGCGCGCGCGGCGTCGAGCGGGCCCCCGAGTACGCCGACACCCTCGGCCTCGCCCTCCAGCTCACCAACATCCTGCGCGACGTCCGCGAGGACGCCGAGGGCGGCCGTACCTACCTCCCCGCCGACGACCTCGCCAAGTTCGGCTGCGCGGCCGGCTTCGCCGCCCCATCGCCCCCGCCGGGCTCCGACTTCGCGGGCCTCATCCACTTCGAGGTACGGCGCGCCCGCGCGCTGTTCGCCGAGGGCTACCGCCTGCTGCCGATGCTGGACCGGCGCAGCGGCGCCTGCGTGGCCGCGATGGCCGGGATCTACCGGCGCCTGCTCGACCGCATCGAACGCGACCCCGAGGCCGTCCTGCGCGGCCGGGTCTCGCTGCCCGGCCGGGAGAAGGCGTACGTCGCCGCGCGCGGCCTGTCCGGACTCGACGCCCGGCACGTCTCCCGGCAGACCGTCAGGAGGCACCCCTGATGGGCGCACACGCCCCACAGGTACCCCGGGCAACCTCACGCCCCGGCGCGGCGTCCCTGTCTGCGACAGCCCCCGGTGCACAGTTCATCCACCACCGCGGGGGACCGGGAAAGGGCGCACGATGACCGACGAGAGCACCGGCCGCTCCGCCGTCGTCGTCGGCGGCGGCCTCGCCGGGGTCACCGCGGCGCTCGGCCTCGCGGACGCGGGCGTGCAGGTCACCCTCCTCGAAGGCCGGCCACGCCTCGGCGGCCTCGCGTTCTCCTTCCAGCGCGGCGAGTTGAGCGTCGACAACGGCCAGCACGTCTACCTGCGCTGCTGCACGGCCTACCGCTGGTTCCTGGAGCGCATCGGCGGCGCCGGACTCGCCCCGCTCCAGCCCCGGCTGGACGTACCGGTCGTCGACGTCGCCAGACCCGAGGGACGGCGGCTGGGCCGGCTCAGGCGGGACGCCCTGCCGGTGCCGCTGCATCTCGGGCGCAGCCTCGCCACGTACCCGCATCTCTCGCTCGCCGAGCGCGCCAAGGTGGGCCGTGCCGCGCTCGCGCTGAAGGGGCTCGACCTCGCCGATCCGGCGCTGGACGACCAGGACTTCGGCGGCTGGCTGGCCGCGCACGGCCAGTCCGCGCGGACCGTCGAGGCCCTGTGGGACCTGGTCGGGGTCGCCACCCTCAACGCGGTCGCCGCAGACGCCTCGCTGGGGCTCGCCGCGATGGTGTTCAAGACCGGTCTGCTGTCCGACCCGGGCGCCGCCGACATCGGCTGGGCCCATGTGCCGCTGGGCGAACTGCACGACCGGCTGGCCCGCAAGGCGCTCGACTCCGCGGGCGTGAACATCGAGGTCCGAACACGCGTCACCTCCATCTCCCGCCGGGACAACGGCCGGTGGACCGTGGAAGTTCCCGGCCGCGCCCTCGAGACCGACGCGGTCGTCCTCGCCGTACCCCAGCGCGAGGCGTACGACCTCCTGCCGGACGGCGCGCTCGACGCCCCCGAGCGGCTGCTGGAGATCGGCACCGCGCCGATCCTGAACGTGCACGTGATCTACGACCGGCCGGTCATGAACGTCCCCTTCCTCGCGGCCCTCGGCACCCCCGTGCAGTGGGTCTTCGACCGCACCGCCGCCTCCGGGCTCACCGGCGGCCAGTACCTGGCGCTGTCCCAGTCGGCCGTGCGGGACGAGATCGACGCGCCCGTGGCTTCGCTCCGCGAGCGCTACCTCCCCGAGCTGGAGAAGCTGCTGCCGAAGGCGCGCGGCGCCGCCGTACGCGACTTCTTCGTCACCCGCGAGAAGACCGCGACCTTCGCCCCCGCCCCCGGCGTCGGGCGGCTGCGTCCCGGCGCCCGCACGAAAGCCCCCGGCCTCTACCTGGCCGGCGCGTGGACCGCCACCGGGTGGCCCGCGACCATGGAGAGCGCGGTCCGCAGCGGTACGAACGCGGCGGACGCCGCGCTCGGCGCGCTCGGCCGGCCACGCCCCTCCCGGCTCTTCGCATCAGAGGAGGCCGCCTGATGCTCCACCAGCACAGCACGGCAGGTTCCCGCACCTCCGGTACCGCGGCCCCCGATCACGCCGCGCACGCCGCGCACACCGCGACAAGAGGAGAAACTGTGCCCACTGTGCCCCCGGCCTCGCCGGCCGCCGCTCGAAGGACCGCGGTGGACGTGGCCGCGCTCCTGGAGCGCGGACGCACCCTGGCCAGCCCGGTGCTGCGGGCCGCCGCGAGCCGGCTCGCACCCCCCATGGACACGGTCGCGGCCTACCACTTCGGCTGGATCGACGCCCTGGGCAACCCCACCGAGGGCGACGGCGGCAAGGCCGTCCGCCCCGCGCTCGCCGTGCTCTCCGCCGAGGTCACCGGCGCCGACCCGGCCGTCGGCGTACCCGGCGCGGTCGCCGTCGAGCTGGTGCACAACTTCTCCCTCCTGCACGACGACCTGATGGACGGCGACGAGCAGCGCCGCCACCGCGACACCGTCTGGAAGGTGCACGGCCCCGCCCAGGCGATCCTCGTCGGCGACGCCCTGTTCGCGCTCGCCTACGAGGTCCTCCTGGAGTCCGGCACCGCCGGCGCCGGCCGCGCCGCACGCCGGCTCACCGCCGCCACCCGCGCCCTCATCGACGGGCAGGCCCAGGACATCTCCTACGAGCACCGCGACCGCGTCAGCGTCGAGGAGTGCCTGGAGATGGAGGGCAACAAGACCGGCGCCCTCCTCGCCTGCGCCTCCTCCGTCGGGGCCGTCCTCGGCGGGGCGGGCGAGAAGGACGCCGACACCCTGGAGAAGTACGGCTACCACCTGGGCCTCGCCTTCCAGGCCGTCGACGACCTCCTCGGCATCTGGGGCGACCCCGACGCGACCGGCAAGCAGACCTGGTCCGACCTGCGCCAGCGCAAGAAGTCCCTGCCCGTCGTCGCCGCGCTCGCGGCCGGCGGCAGCGCCTCCGAGCGGCTCGGCGACCTGCTCGCCGCCGACGCGAAGAGCACCGACTTCGCGAACTTCTCCGAGGAGGAGTTCGCGGCCCGCGCCGCCCTCATCGAGGAGGCGGGCGGCCGGGAGTGGACGGCCGCGGAAGCGCGCCGCCAGCACACCATCGCCATCGAAGCCCTCGGCGACGTGGACATGCCCGAGCAGGTACGGGAGAAGTTCACGGCGCTCGCCGACTTCGTCGTCGTACGAAAGAGATGATCACTATCGGTCGAATAGCCCTCGCGTAGTCGCCGGCCGGTGCCGCGAGGAGAACGGAAGCACCGGCCGACGGCGGACCCACAGCAGCACGACTTCGCACGACTGCACTGATAGGGGAAGCCATGACAGCGACGACCGACGGAAGCACCGGTGCGGCACTCCCGCACCGCGCTGCCTCGGCCAGCGACACCGACATCACGATCCCCGTGGCGGCCGGGGTACAAGAAGCCGCCGAGCGCGCGATGCGCCGCGCCACCGACCACCTGCTCGCCCACCAGGACGCGCAGGGCTGGTGGAAGGGCGACCTGGAGACCAACGTCACCATGGACGCCGAGGACCTGCTCCTGCGGCAGTTCCTCGGCATCCGCGACGAGAAGACCACACAGGCATCCGCCCTCTTCGTCCGCGGCGAACAGCGCGAGGACGGCACCTGGGCCACCTTCTACGGCGGCCCCGCCGACCTCTCCGCCACCGTCGAGGCGTACGTCGCGCTGAGGCTCGCCGGGGACGACCCCGGGGCGCCGCACATGGCGAAGGCGTCCGCCTGGATCCGTGCGCAGGGCGGTATCGCCTCCGCCCGCGTCTTCACCCGGATCTGGCTCGCCCTGTTCGGCTGGTGGAAGTGGGAGGACCTGCCCGAACTCCCGCCGGAACTCATCTACTTCCCGCGCTGGTTCCCGCTGTCGATCTACAACTTCGGCTGCTGGGCCCGGCAGACCATCGTCCCGCTGACCGTGGTCTCCGCGAAGCGCCCGGTACGCCCGGCGCCCTTCCCGCTGGACGAGCTGCACACCGACCCCTCGGTGCCCAACCCGCCCAAGCCCCTCGCCCCGCTGGCGAGTTGGGACGGGCTCTTCCAGCGGCTCGACAAAGTCGTGCGCGGCTACCGGCCGTTCGCGGTGCGCAGGCTCAGGCGTTCCGCGCTGAACTCCGCCGCCCGCTGGATCGTCGAGCGGCAGGAGAACGACGGCTGCTGGGGCGGCATCCAGCCGCCCGCCGTGTACTCCGTCATCGCGCTGTACCTGCTCGGCTACGACCTCGAACACCCCGTCATGCGCGCCGGGCTTGAGTCGCTGGACCGGTACGCCGTGTGGCGCGAGGACGGCGCCCGGATGATCGAGGCGTGCCAGTCGCCGGTGTGGGACACGTGCCTGGCGACCATCGCGCTCGCCGACGCCGGAGTGCCCGCCGATCACCCGCAGTTGGTGAAGGCCGCCGACTGGATGCTCGGCGAGCAGATCGTGCGGCCCGGCGACTGGTCCGTGTCGCGGCCCGGACTGCCGCCGGGCGGCTGGGCGTTCGAGTTCCACAACGACAACTACCCCGACATCGACGACACCGCCGAGGTCGTCCTCGCGCTGCGCCGGGTCCGCCACCACGACCCCGAACGCGTGGAGAAGGCGATCGCGCGCGGGGTGCGGTGGAACCTCGGGATGCAGTCCCGGGACGGGGGGTGGGGCGCCTTCGACGTCGACAACACCAGCCCCTTCCCCAACCGGCTGCCGTTCTGCGACTTCGGCGAGGTCATCGACCCGCCGTCCGCCGACGTCACCGCGCACGTCGTCGAGATGCTCGCGGTCGAGGGCCTCTCCCACGACCCGCGCACCCGGCGCGGCATCGCCTGGCTGCTGGCCGAACAGGAGCCGGACGGCTCGTGGTTCGGGCGCTGGGGCGTCAACTACGTGTACGGCACCGGGTCGGTGGTCCCCGCGCTCGTCGCCGCCGGGCTGCCCGCCCAGCACCCCGCGATCCGGCGGGCCGTGACCTGGCTGGAGCACGTCCAGAACGAGGACGGCGGCTGGGGCGAGGACCTGCGCTCCTACCAGAAGTCCACGAAGTGGGCGGGCAGCGGCGACTCCACGGCGTCCCAGACCGGCTGGGCGCTGATGGCGCTGCTCGCGGCGGGCGAGCGCGACTCCCGCGCCGTCGAGCGGGGCATCGCCTGGCTCGCCGAGACCCAGCGCGAGGACGGCTCCTGGGACGAGCCGTACTTCACCGGTACCGGGTTCCCGTGGGACTTCTCGATCAACTACCACCTGTACCGGCAGGTGTTCCCGCTGACCGCGCTCGGGCGGTACGTCAACGGGGAGCCGGTGTTCGCGAGGACACCGGACCCGGCGCAGAGGGGGGCCGGTTCAGGCGGCCGGCCTTCCGCGGTCCGGGGTTCGAGGGAAGCGCCCTCCGCCGGGTCGCCCGAAGTCAAGGCGAGCTGATGGGGGCCCCGCCCGCCCCGGCCCCGCTGCTGATCGCCTGTGCGCTGGGGATCGAGCATGTCGCCCTGCGCCTGGGGGACCGCGGTGGGGCCGCCGGGCCCGTGACCGTCCTGCGCACCGGGATGGGGCCGAGGGCCGCCGAGCGGTCGGTCGGGCGGGTGCTCGGGGACCCGGTGCTGGCGGGGGCCGCCGTCCTCGCCACCGGGTTCTGTGCGGGGCTCGCTCCCGGGATGCACCCCGGTGACCTGGTGGTCGCCGAGGAGACCCGGGACCCGCGCGGGAGCGTCCCGTGCGTGGACACGGAACTGCTCGTCAAGGAACTCGCCCGCACCCTGCCGGGGTGCACCGTCCACACGGGCCCCCTCGTGGGGTCCGACCACGTCGTCCGGGGCCCGGAGCGTTCCGCGCTCAGGGCCACCGGCGCGATCGCCGTGGACATGGAGTCCGCCGCCACGCTCCTGAGCGCCGTGCGCGCGGGCACACGCCCCGTTGCGGCCGTCCGGGTGGTCGTGGACGCTCCAGAACATGAACTCGTCCGGATCGGCACGCTGCGCGGTGGAATATCGGCTTTCCGCGTCCTTCGTTCCGTCCTGCCTTCTTTCTTCGAATGGCACCGTAATGTGCTGCTCCCTCGGAGGTGAGCCAGATGGCCATGCCGCTGCGTCAGTCCATCAAAGTCGCCACATACCTGGTCGAACAGAAGCTCCGTAAGCGGGACAAGTTCCCGCTGATCGTGGAGCTGGAACCCCTGTTCGCCTGCAACCTGAAGTGCGAGGGCTGCGGAAAGATCCAGCACCCGGCCGGTGTCCTCAAACAGCGCATGCCCGTCGCACAGGCGGTCGGCGCGGTCCTGGAGTCCGGCGCGCCGATGGTGTCCATCGCGGGCGGCGAGCCCCTGATGCACCCTCAGATCGACGAGATCGTGCGCCAGTTGGTGGCCCGGAAGAAGTACGTCTTCCTCTGCACCAACGCCCTGCTGCTGCGCAAGAAGATCGAGAAGTTCACGCCGTCGCCGTACTTCGCGTTCACCGTGCACATCGACGGGCTGCGCGAGCGGCACGACGAGTCGGTGGCCAAGGAGGGGGTGTTCGACGAGGCCGTGGAGGCGATCAAGGAGGCCAAGCGGCGCGGCTTCCGCGTCACCACCAACTCGACGTTCTTCAACACCGACACCCCGCAGACCATCATCGAGGTCCTCAACTACCTCAACGACGACCTCAAGGTCGACGAGATGATGATCTCGCCCGCCTACGCCTACGAGAAGGCCCCCGACCAGGACCACTTCCTCGGCGTCGAGCAGACCCACGAACTGTTCCGCAAGGCGTTCTCCGGCGGCAGCCGGCGCCGCTGGCGGCTCAACCACTCCCCGCTCTTCCTGGACTTCCTGGAGGGCAAGGTCGACTTCCCCTGCACGGCGTGGGCGATCCCCAACTACTCCCTCTTCGGCTGGCAGCGCCCCTGCTACCTGATGGCCGACGGCTACGTCCCGACGTACCGCGAACTCATCGAGAAGACCGACTGGGACAAGTACGGCCGGGGCAAGGACCCCCGCTGCGACAACTGCATGGCCCACTGCGGCTACGAACCGACCGCGGTCCTCGCCACCATGGGCTCGCTGAAGGAGTCGCTGCGGGCCATGCGCGAGACCGTCGCCGGAAACCGCGAGTGACCTCCGTCCCTCTGGGCGTCCCCGAGGTACCGGCCCGTCCGATCGCCGCGCGACGCGTCTCGCGGCGGATCGACGTCGGGCCGGTACCGGTCGGGGGCGGGGCCCCCGTGTCGGTGCAGTCGATGACGACGACCCGTACGTCGGACATCGGCGCGACCCTCCAGCAGATCGCCGAACTCACCGCGTCCGGCTGCCAGATCGTCCGCGTCGCCTGTCCCACGCAGGACGACGCGGACGCGCTCGCGACCATCGCCCGCAAGTCGCGGATCCCGGTGATCGCGGACATCCACTTCCAGCCGAAGTACGTGTTCGCCGCGATCGAGGCGGGCTGCGCGGCGGTCCGCGTCAACCCCGGCAACATCAAGCAGTTCGACGACAAGGTCCGCGAGATCGCGCGGGCCGCCCGCGATCACGGGACGCCGATCCGGATCGGGGTCAACGCGGGTTCGCTGGACCGGCGGCTGCTCCAGAAGTACGGGAAGGCGACGCCGGAAGCGCTGGTGGAGAGCGCGCTGTGGGAGGCGTCGCTGTTCGAGGAGCACGGGTTCCGGGACATCAAGATCTCCGTCAAGCACAACGACCCCGTCGTCATGGTCGAGGCGTACCGGCAGTTGGCCGCGCAGTGCGACTATCCGCTGCACCTCGGGGTCACCGAGGCCGGGCCCGCGTTCCAGGGGACCGTCAAGTCGGCCGTCGCGTTCGGGGCGTTGCTGGCCCAGGGCATCGGCGACACGATCCGCGTCTCGCTGTCCGCGCCGCCCGCCGAGGAGGTCAAGGTCGGCATCCAGATCCTGGAGTCCCTGAACCTGCGGCAGCGGCGGCTGGAGATCGTGTCCTGCCCGTCCTGCGGGCGCGCCCAGGTCGACGTGTACAAGCTGGCCGACGAGGTCATGGCCGGACTCGACGGCATGGAGGTGCCGCTGAGGGTCGCCGTCATGGGGTGCGTCGTCAACGGCCCCGGCGAGGCGCGGGAGGCCGACCTCGGGGTCGCCTCCGGGAACGGCAAGGGGCAGATCTTCGTGAAGGGCGAGGTCGTCAGGACCGTACCCGAGTCGAAGATCGTCGAGACCCTGATCGAGGAGGCGACGAAGATCGCCGCCCAGCTGGAGAAGGACGGCGCCGGGGCGGGAGAACCGGCCGTCACCGTGAGCTGAGAACAGCACGGACCGAAGGGGGACCGAGCGTGACGATTCTGGAGAGCATCCGGCAGCCGCGAGACCTGAAGGCGCTGAACGAGCCGCAGCTGCGCCGACTGTCCGAAGAGATCAGGGAGTTCCTGGTGCACGCGGTCGCCAGGACCGGCGGCCACCTCGGACCCAACCTGGGCGTGGTGGAGCTGACGATCGCCCTGCACCGGGTGTTCGCCTCGCCCGTCGACCGCATCCTGTGGGACACCGGCCACCAGGCGTACGTCCACAAGCTTCTGACGGGCCGTCAGGACTTCTCCAAGCTGCGCGGCAAGGGCGGCCTCTCCGGCTACCCCTCCCGCGAGGAGTCCGAGCACGACGTCATCGAGAACAGCCACGCCTCCACCGCGCTCGGCTGGGCCGACGGCCTCGCCAAGGCGCGGGACGTGCAGGGCGAGAAGGGCCACGTCGTCGCCGTCATCGGGGACGGCGCGCTGACCGGCGGCATGGCCTGGGAGGCGCTCAACAACATCGCCGCCGCCAAGAACCGGCCCCTGATCATCGTCGTCAACGACAACGAGCGCTCCTACGCGCCCACCATCGGCGGCCTCGCCAACCACCTCGCGACCCTGCGCACCACCGACTCCTACGAACGCGTCCTCGCCTGGGGCAAGGACGTCCTCCAGCACACGCCGGTCGTCGGACGGACCGTGTACGAGGCGCTGCACGGCGCGAAGAAGGGGTTCAAGGACGCGTTCGCGCCGCAGGGGCTCTTCGAGGACCTCGGCCTGAAATACGTCGGCCCGATCGACGGGCACGACATCAAGGCCGTCGAGTCCGCGCTGCGCCGCGCGAAACGCTTCCACGGGCCCGTGCTGGTGCACTGCCTCACGGAGAAGGGACGCGGATACGAGCCCGCCCTCGCGCACGAGGAGGACCACTTCCACACCGTCGGCGTCATGGACCCGGAGACCTGCGAGCCGCTCGCACCCTCCAACGGGCCTTCCTGGACTTCGGTGTTCGGGGAGGAGATGGTCAGGATCGGGGAGGAGCGGGACGACGTCGTGGCGATCACCGCCGCGATGCTGCACCCCGTCGGGCTCGGCAGGTTCGCGCAGCGGTTCCCCGATCGGGTGTGGGACGTGGGGATCGCCGAGCAGCATGCGACGGTGAGCGCGGCGGGGCTGGCCACCGGGGGGCTGCATCCCGTCGTCGCCGTGTACGCGACCTTCCTCAACCGGGCTTTCGACCAGCTCCTCATGGACGTCGCCCTGCATCGGTGCGGGGTGACGTTCGTCCTCGACCGGGCCGGGGTGACCGGGGTCGACGGGGCGTCCCACAACGGGATGTGGGACATGTCGATCCTCCAGGTGGTGCCGGGGCTGCGGATCGCCGCGCCTCGGGACGCCGATCAACTCCGGGCGCAGTTGCGGGAGTCGGTGGCCGTGGACGACGCGCCTACGCTGATCCGGTTCCCCAAGGAGTCGGTGGGGCCCTCGATTCCGGCCGTCGAACGGGTCGGGGACATGGACGTGTTGCGGGCGGGGGCGGACGTACTCCTCGTCGCCGTCGGGGTGATGGCGCCGGTCTGTCTCCAGGCCGCCGAGCTGCTGGCGGCTCGGGGGATCGCGTGCACGGTCGTGGATCCGCGGTGGGTCAAGCCCGTCGACCCCGAGCTGCCCGCTCTTGCCGCACGGCATCGGCTCGTCGCCGTGGTGGAGGACAACTCCCGTTCGGGCGGGGTGGGGTCGGCGGTCGCGCTGGCCCTGGGGGATGCCGAAGTGGACGTTCCCGTACGGCGGTTCGGGATTCCGGAGCAGTTCCTCGCGCACGCGAAGCGGGGGGAGGTGCTGGCGGACATCGGGCTGACGCCGGTGGAGATCGCGGGGCGGATCGGGGCCAGCCTCGCGGTCAGGGAGGCGGGTGCCGGTGGGCGTGGGGAGTTCGCGGATCCCGCCGTCAAGGACGCCGACGGGCAACCCGGCGGCGCAGTCAAGGAGAAGGAATGAGCACGGAGTTCGACCTCGGCGCCCTCCTCGCCGCGCGCGGCGGCGAGCGCTACGAGCTGCACGGCAGGCACCTCAACCCCCAACTGCCGCGCATGCTGCACACCATCGGCTTCGACAAGGTGTACGACCGTGCCGAGGGCGCCCACTTCTGGGACGCCGACGGCAACGACTACCTCGACATGCTCGCCGGGTTCGGGGTCATGGCCCTCGGCCGCCACCACCCCGTCGTCCGCAAGGCGTTGCACGACGTCCTCGACCTCGACCTCGCCGACCTCACGCGCTTCGACTGCCAGCCGCTGCCCGGAATCCTCGCGGAGCGGCTCCTCGCGCACAGTCCGCACCTGGACCGCGTGTTCTTCGGCAACAGCGGCACCGAGGCGGTCGAGACGGCGCTGAAGTTCGCGCGGTACGCGACCGGCAAGCCGCGCGTCCTGTACTGCGAGCACGCCTTCCACGGCCTGACCACCGGCGCCCTCTCGGTCAACGGCGAGGACGGCTTCCGGGACGGGTTCGCGCCGCTGCTGCCCGACACGGCCGTCCCGCTCGGCGATCTCGACGCGCTGGCGCGGGAGTTGCGCAAGGGCGACGTCGCCGCGCTGATCGTCGAGCCGATCCAGGGCAAGGGCGTGCACGAGGCGCCGCCCGGGTATCTGCGGGGCGCGCAGGAGCTGTTGCGCAGGCACAAGGCGCTGCTCATCGCCGACGAGGTGCAGACCGGGCTCGGGCGGACCGGGGACTTCTACGCCTACCAGCACGAGGACGGGGTCGAGCCGGACCTCGTGTGTGTCGCCAAGGCACTGTCCGGCGGGTACGTGCCCGTGGGGGCGACGCTCGGGAAGGACTGGATCTTCAAGAAGGTCTACTCGTCGATGGACCGCGTCCTCGTGCACTCCGCGAGCTTCGGGTCCAACGCGCAGGCCATGGCCGTCGGGCTCGCCGTCCTCAGCGTGATGGAGAACGAGCAGACCGTCGCCCATGTCCGCCGGGTCGGGGAGCTGCTGAAGTCCCGGCTCGCGGCGCTGGTCGGGAAGTACGAGCTGCTCGCCGACGTGCGCGGGCGCGGGCTGATGATCGGCATCGAGTTCGGGAAGCCGTCCTCGCTGAAGCTGCGCAGCCGGTGGGCGATGCTCCAGGCCGCCCGCAAGGGGCTGTTCGCGCAGATGGTGGTCGTCCCGCTGCTCCAGCGCCACCGGATCCTCACGCAGGTCTCCGGGGACCACCTGGAGGTCATCAAGCTGATCCCGCCGCTCGTCGTGGACGAGGCGGACGTCGAGCGGTTCGTGGACGCGTTCACCGAGGTGATGGACGACGCGCACGGCGGGGGCGGGCTGATGTGGGACTTCGGGAAGACGCTGATCAAGCAGGCGGTGGCGAACCGGTGACCGAGCGGGTGTCGGCGGGTCGGTGACCGTGCGGGCGGCGGCGAGCCGCTGATCCGGGATTTTGCCTGTGAGGCAAGAAATTTGCCTCACAGGCAAGCTCGCGGCTGAATGGACGCATGAGCACTCCGGACGCCGAGCCGACCACGGCCCTCCCGGCGATGGCCCCGCACCTGCGGGCCCTGCGCCGCCGCGCCTCCCTCACGCTGGAGGCCGCCGCGCGGTCCGCCGGGCTCTCACCCGCCTACCTCTCCCGGCTGGAGACCGGTCAGCGCCAGCCCTCGCTGCCGATGCTGCTCGCGCTCGCCCGGGTCTACGGTACGACGGTCTCCGAACTCCTCGGCGAGACGTCCGCCGTACGGGACGCGGTCGTGCGCGCCGGGGACATGGAGCCCACCGAGGCGGGCGGCTGGACGTACGTCCAGGCCGGGGCCGCCGGGCGCGGGATGCAGGCCCTGCGGGTGCGGGTGCCGCACGGCGCACAGGGCGACATCGTGCGCGTGCACCCCGGCGAGGAGTGGCTGTACGTCCTCACGGGGCGCCTGCGCCTGACCCTCGGCGACTCCACGCACCTCCTCGACCCCGGGGACAGCGCGCACTTCGACTCGCTGACCCCGCACCGCATCGCCGCGCGCGACGCGTCCGGCGTCGACCTCCTGTTCGTCCACACCCTGCTACAGAGCCCCACGGCCACGCTGTGCCTGGGGCCCAACCCTGGAGACACACCATGAGCGACAACCGTGAGGAAGGCTTCCCGCGCGCGCTGTGGATCAGGCTGCTGATCTACGTCGTCGGCGGTCACATCCTGGCGCTGTTCATCTGGTTCCTGTTCGAGGCGGGCTCGCGGCAGTAGGCGGGGCCGGGGGCCGGGGCTGCGGGGGATCACTCCAGGAAGCGGTCCTTCAGGCGCGCCCGCAGCTCCGGCGTCACCCCGAGGCCCCGCTCCAGATACGCGTCCACCGACCCCCAGTGCTCGTCGATCGCGGCGAAGGCCGCCTGGAGGTACTCGACGCGGGCCTCGAACAGGGGGCTGAGGAGTTCGGTGACCTCGGGGTCGCGCGCGGGGGGCACGGAGCCGTCCGTCCGGCGCAGCTGGTAGCGGCGGTGGGTCGCGTTGGACTCCAGGTAGTCCGCGACGATCGCCTCGCGCTCGACGTCCAGCGCGAGGAGCGTCACCGCGATCGACAGGCCCGCGCGGTCCTTGCCGGCGGCGCAGTGCATCAGCGCGGGCGTGCTGTCGTCGGCGAGGGCGGCCAGCACCCGCGCGTGCTCGGGCGTGCGCCCCTTGATGATCGTCCGGTACGAGGCGATCATCCGCCCGGCCGCCTTGCCCCCGCCGAGAAGCTCGCGCAGCTGCTCGATCCTGCCGTCGCGGACCATCGCCCAGAACTCCGCGCCGTCCGCCGGGTCCGACAGCGGCAGGTTCACGTTCCGCGTGCCCGGCAGCTCGACGTCCGGGCCCTCCAGCTTCTGGTCCGCCGCGTTGCGGAAGTCGAAGACCGTGTGCAGCCCCAGCGAGGCCAGGAACGCGGCGTCCTCCTCGGTCGCGTGCGCCAGATGGCCGCTGCGGAACAGCACGCCCTGGCGCACCCGGCGCCCGTCGGTCGTCGGCAGGCCTCCGACGTCACGGAAGTTGCGCACACCTGCCAGCTCGGGTTCGGTCGAGGGGATCTGCTGCGTCACGGGGTCTCCCTCCCAGTCGGTCCCGGACCGGCGCGGCTCAGGAAAATGGCCGGTGGGACACGCTGTCGACGATACGACATGGGGGTGACACCCCATGAGTTGTCCACAGGCGTTGCAGGCGGCCCCGGGGACCCCCGATGATGTTGCTGTCTGGTCGTACGTGTTCGTATGTGTTTTAACTGATTTTCGATCGTGTGAGGGTCTGATGCTGGAAACCGCTGAGAACGGGCGTACGTGGCTCCTGTCGGGCCCCACGAGCAGTTACGCCCTCCACCTCACCGAGCGCGGCGAGCTGCTGCACCTCCACTGGGGACCGGCGATCGCCCTCGCCGACGCCGAGGCGCTGGCGGCCGTCCCGCTGCCGCACGGCTCGTCCTTCGAGTCCGCACTCGACGGCCGTGAGGAGTACCCCGTCGAGGGCGGCCCCCGCTTCACCCGCCCCGCGCTCTCCGTGCGCACGCCCGCGCGCCGGGGCACCGAGTGGACCTTCGACGCGTACGAGGCGGATGGCGACGAACTCCGGCTCGCGTTCCGCGACGGCGGACTGACCGTCGCGCTGCACTACCGGATGCGCGGGGACGTCGTCGAGCGCTGGGCCGTCCTCGGCAACGACGGCGGCGAACCCCTGGAGCTGCTGCGCGCCGACTCCGCGACCTGGACCCTCCCGCACCGCGAGGGCTGGCGCCTCTCCCAGCTCCACGGCCGCTGGGCGGCCGAGTCCCGCCTCACGCGCACACAGCTCACCTACGGCGAGAAGGTCATCGGCAGCCGCCGCGGCCACACCGGCCACCCGCACCTGCCCTGGGTCGCCCTCGACACCGACGCCACCGAGGAGACCGGCGAGGTCTTCACCACCGCCCTCGGCTGGTCCGGCTCCTGGCGGATCGCCGTCGCCCAGCTCCCCGACGCACGCGTACAGATCACCGGCGGCGCCGGACACGACGACTCGGGCCTGCTCCTCCTCGCCGACGGCGACTCCTTCACGACGCCCGTCTTCGCGGCCCTGTGGTCCGACGGCGGCTTCGGCGGCGCCAGCCGCGCCTGGCACGCCTACCAGCGCGAGCACGTGATCCCGGACGCCGGCCAGGACCGCCCGGTGCTGTTCAACTCCTGGGAGGCGACCACCTTCGACATCTCCGAGGAGCAGCAGCTCGTCCTCGCGCGCAAGGCCGCCGACATCGGGGTCGAGCTGTTCGTCGTCGACGACGGCTGGTTCGGCAAGCGCGTCAGCGACCGCGCGGGCCTCGGCGACTGGACGCCCAACCCCGACCGCTTCCCCCAGGGCCTCAAGCCCCTCGCCGACCAGGTGCACGGTCTCGGGATGCGGTTCGGCATCTGGGTCGAGCCCGAGATGGTCAACCCGGACAGCGACCTCTACCGCGCGCACCCCGACTGGGTGCAGTTCCAGGAGGGCCGCACGCGCAGCGAGTTCCGCAACCAGCTGATGCTGAACCTCGCGCGCGAGGACGTCCAGGAGTACCTCTGGGAGCAGCTCGACACCCTCCTGTCCAGCGCCCCCATCGACTACGTGAAGTGGGACTTCAACCGCTGCTTCACCGACGCCGGCTGGCCCGGCGACCCCTACCCGCAGCGCCTGTGGGTCGACCACGTGCGCGCGCTGTACCGGCTCCTGGACCGGCTGCGCGCCGCGCACCCCGGCGTCGCCTTCGAGTCCTGCTCGGGCGGCGGCGGCCGGATCGACCTCGGCATCCTCAGCCGCACCGACCAGGTGTGGACCTCCGACAACACCGACCCGCTGGACCGGCTCGCCATCCAGCACGGCTTCAGCCAGATCCACCCCGCGCGCGTGATGGCCGCCTGGGTCACCGACAGCCCCAACACCCAGCTCAACCACCGGGTCAGCTCGCTGAAGTTCCGGTTCGTCAGCTCCTTCGCCGGGGTGCTCGGCGTCGGCGGGGACCTCTCGGAGTGGACCGACGCGGAACTCGCCGAGGCGCGCGAGTGGGTGGAGCTCTACAAGAAGATCCGGCCCGTCGTCCAGCAGGGCGACCTGTACCGGCTGCGCGCCCCCGAGGGCGGTCTCAGCGCCGTGCAGTACGTGCGCGGTGACGACACCGTCGTCCTGGCCTGGCTCCAGGCCCAGCACTACGGGGAGACCGCACCGGCGGTGCGGCTGCGCGGACTTGACGCGACGGCGTCGTACGAATGCCTCGAAACCGGCGAGATCCACCGGGGCGCGGTGCTGGTGCATCACGGGCTGCGGACCGGGCTGAGCGGTGACCTCGATGCGGCGGTATTCCGGCTGCGCCGCATCTGAGGTTTCTGTCCGAATTGGGAAATCTGTGAATCGGTTGCGTGAGCAGGGTCATATTTCTGGCCCTGCGCTACGCGTCATGCGCACGTAATAGGCCGGATTTTCAAGGGGATTCAGGGGTTCGGAGGGTTTTCGCGCGGTGTGCGCGGACGGTCGAAACACACCGTGAATCGACAGGAAAGAGATTCATATACAACTTCTGCTTGTCCCCGTGCGTCCGCGTCGCCTACGTTCATCACCAATCCGGGCGGACGCCGAATCCTGCCGCAGTCCGGAGCCGAACACACCCACCAAGGAAACGGCAGGAGCGGGGGACCCACAGGCAGTTCCGCCTGGTCCGGTCTTCCGGAGCAGGCTTGGGGTTAAGCGGTGCCTCGGCACGGCCGGACATCTCCTGTCCGCACCCGACAGCTCACCTCGTAGGCGCAGGAGAGGAAATCCATGCCCGCCAGGGGTAAGCACCGCCGCCCGAAGCCGCCTCGTTTCTCCCGGTCGCTCGCCGTGGCCGGAACGGGTGGCGCGGCGCTCGCCATTCCGCTCATCGGGGCCACCGGGGCACACGCCCAGACGGCGTCCGCCGCGGGCACCACCACCGCCGCCTCCGTGGCGCCGGTCTCCGGGAAGACCGTCCAGGCCGTCCCGGTCGCACGCACGGCCTCGGCGACGACGTCGGCCACCACCCGCAGGACGACCACCTACACCGTCCGCTCCGGCGACTACCTCTCGAAGATCGCCGAGGAGCAGAACCTCACGGGCGGCTGGCAGCGGCTGTACGAGGACAACCGGGACGCCGTCGGCTCCGACCCGTCGCTGATCCACCCCGGGCTGCGGCTGTCGCTCGGCGCGAAGGCGGCGCGGGCGGAAAGCTCCTCCGGCTCCTCGTCGTCGAGTTCGTCGTCCGGCTCGTCCTCCTCCGACTCGCGGTCGTCGCAGCGGTCGTCGCAGAAGTCGCAGGGTTCCTCGGACTCCTCGGCTTCCTCGAAGGGCTCCTCCTCTTCCTCGAAGAGTTCCTCCTCGAAGGCCACCACCGAGAGCGCCTCGTCCTCCTCCGGCTTCACCCTCCCCGTCCGGGGCGCGATCATCGGCACCGGCTACCGCGTCGCCGGCAGCATGTGGTCCAGCGGCTACCACACGGGCGTCGACTTCGTCGTCCCGAGCGGTACGACCCTGCGGGCGGTCGGCGCCGGTACGGTCGTCGCGGCCGGCTGGGGCGGGGCGTACGGCAACCAGGTCGTCATCAAGCTCGCGGACGGCTACTACGCGCAGTACGCGCACCTCTCGGCGCTCAACGTCTCGGTCGGCCAGACCGTCAGCGCGGGCCAGCAGATCGGCTACTCCGGCGCCACGGGCAACGTGACCGGAGCGCACCTGCACTTCGAGATGCGCACGACCCCGGACTACGGCTCGGACATAGACCCGCTCGCGTACCTCCGCTCGCACGGGGTCTCCGTCTGACACCAGCGTCGCCCGACACGCCTCCGAAGGCCGGACCCCCGATCCCCGGGTCCGGCCTTCGGGGCGTTCACCAAGCATGACCCTGTCGGTTCTTGCGCGATCATGATCGTTCTGTTGCGGTCGTGTGGCATCCGTCGACAGCCGGGAAAGCGCGGGCACACAGTGATCTCCGTCCCCCGCAAGCGCTTTCCTGGAGGTCCCGTGTCCGGCGTCCACCGACGTACCGTCATCAAGGGCGCCGCAGTCGCGGCAGCCGCCACCTCGTTCTCCTGGGCCCTGTCCCGCCCCGCAGCCGCGGCGTCCGGCACGGCCGCCGGCACCGAGCTGCACTGGCTGGAGGGCGCCCCCGACGCCCACGCCGGCACCACCTGGGGCGTCCCCTGGGCGCGCGGTACGCACAGATCCGGACAGCCCCTGAAGCTGACGACCGCCGACGGCACCGACGTCCCCGTCCAGACCTGGCCCACCGCCTACTGGCCCGACGGCTCGGTCAAGTGGACGGCCCACGCGATCGCCCCCGACGCCCCCCGCTCCGAGCGCTACCTCCTCGACGCGGGCACCCCGGCCGCACCGCGGCACCGGGTGGCGGTCCGGCGCGCGAAGGGCGGCGTCGAGGTCTCGACCGGCGTCCTGACGGCGCTCTTCGCGGCGAAGGGCGCCGACACCGTCGTACGGAGTCTGAGGCGCGGTGGGGTCGAGGTCGCGCGGGACGGGCGGCTGGTCGCGCTGCGGCAGGGGAGTGTGCAGGGCGGGGCCGAGGTGGAGGCGTTCGCCGGGCGGGTGGAGAAGGTGGAGGTCGAGCAGGACGGGCCGGTGCGGGCCGTGGTACGGGTCGAGGGTCGGCACCGGCACGGCGGGCGGGGGTGGCTGCCGTTCGTGCTGCGGTTCGCGTTCTCGGCCGGTGCGGAGTCGTTCCGGCTCGTGCACACCTTCGTCTGGGACGGCGAGCAGGAACCCGGCCGCGACCAGGGCGACTTCCTGCGCGGGCTCGGGGTGCGCTTCACGGTCCCGCTGCGCGACCAGGCGTACGACCGGCACATCCGCTTCGCCGACTCCGGCGGGGGCCTGTTCGCCGAGGCCGTCCAGGGCATCACCGGCCTGCGCCGCGACCCCGGTGCGGCGGTCCGGGCCGCGCAGGTCGCCGGGGAGAAGCTGCCCGACCTCGCGACCTGGGACACGCGCGTGTCCAGCCGCCTCGCCTACATCCCCCAGTGGGGCGACTACACGCTGGCCCAACTCACCGCCGACGGCTACCAGATCCGCAAGCGCACCAAGGCCGGGCACGGCTGGATCCCGGCCGCCGCCGGTCAACGGGCCGGTGGATTCGGGTACGTCGGCGGCGCGAGCGGCGGACTCGCCTTCGGCGTACGGGACTTCTGGCAGCGCCACCCCACCCAGCTCGACGTGCGCGGCGCCGCGAGCAGCGCCGCCGAGGTCACCCTCTGGCTCTACGCCCCGGAAGCCCAGCCGCTCGATCTGCGCTTCTACCACGACGGGTTGGGCCAGGACACGTACGACAAGCAGTCCGACGGCGGCCTGGAGATCACGTACGAGGACTACGAGCCCGGCTTCGGCACCCCGTACGGGATCGCGCGGACCAGTGAACTCACGTTCTGGGCCGTGGAGAAGACACCGGCCGCCGCTCAACTCGCCAGTTTTTCCAGAGCCGTTGCGACCCCGCCCCTTCTGACCGCCGCACCCGGGCGCCTGCACGCCGCCGGGGTGTTCGGCGACTGGGCGCCCGTCGACCGCTCCTCGAAGGCCCGCACGGCGATCGAGGACCACCTCGACGACCTGTTCGCCTACTACCGCGACCAGCGCGAGGAGCGGCGCTGGTACGGGTTCCTCGACTACGGCGACGTCCAGCACACCTACGACACCGACCGGCACGTCTGGCGCTACGACGTCGGCGGATTCGCCTGGGACAACTCGGAGTTGGGGACCGACCTCTGGCTCTGGTACCACTTCCTGCGCACCGGCTCCGCCGAGGTGTTCCGGTTCGCGGAGGCGATGACGCGGCACACCGGCGAGGTCGACGTCTACCACCTCGGCAAGTGGGCGGGCCTCGGCACCCGGCACGGCGTCCAGCACTACGCGGACAGCGCCAAGCAGGTGCGGATCTCGACGGCGGCCAACCGGCGCTTCTTCTACTACCTCACGGGCGACGAGCGCACCGGCGACCTGCTGCGCGAACTCGCCGACGTGGAGCTGACGTTCCTCGCCGTCGACCCCCAGCGCAAGGTCCGCACCGACGGCTACACCCCCGGCGACCGGCACGCCCTCTCCGTCGGCTTCGGCACCGACTGGGGCGGCATCTCGGCGGCCTGGCTCACCGAGTGGGAGCGACGCGGACCGCGGGCGGAGCGGGCCCGCACGAAACTGGTCAACTCCCTGCGGACCATTGCCGCGCAGCCCAACGGCTTCTTCACCGGAACCGGTCTCCTCGACGCCGACACCGGCCGGTTCGCGCTCACGGCGAGCACAGCGGTGAACGTGTCGCACCTCAGCGCCGTGTTCGGGCTCGTGGAGACCACCAGCGAGATCGTCGCTCTCCTGGGCGACCAGGAACCGGAGTTCCGCACGGCCTGGCTGAACTACGCCCGCTACTACAACGGAACCGACGCCCAGAAGCGCGGACTCACCGGCTCCACCTGGAAGTCGGCCCTCCCGGCCGCCCACTCCCGCATCACCGCGTACGCCGCCCGCCACCAGGACGACCCCGCCCTCGCGAGCCGCGCCTGGAAGGAGTTCTTCACCGGCGCCGACACCTACTTCCCGTCGAACGACTGGTCCCGCGTCACCGTTCCCACGCCCCACGTCCTGCGCACCACACGGGAGATCCCCTGGGTCTCCACCAACTCCTCGGCGCAGTGGGCGCTCGCGGCGATCCAGAACCTCGCCCTGATCGGAGATGAGATCCCGTCATGAAACGCCTCCTGATACCGGCGCTCGGCCTCGCCTTCCTCGTCCCGCAACCCGCCCACGCGGCCGGCACGGACACGGTCCGCCCCGACGACCGCCGCCTCGCCTACGAGGGCCACTGGAGCCGCAGCGCCGAGGCCGCCGTGACCGTCAACTCCGGTTCCCGGCTGCGCTTCTCCTTCACCGGGAACACCGTCCACGCCCTCTTCGACGTCGCCTCCGTCACGGTTCCCGCGCAGGTGTACGTGTCCGTCGACGGCGGCCCCAAGCAGCGGTACGCCGTCGACCGCCCCGACATCGGGATCACCGCGCAGGGGCGCGGACCGCACACCGCCGAGCTGTCCGTGAAGGACGTGTTCTCGCGGGTGAACCGGTGGGTGCCGCCGCTCCAGACGGGGGTGACACTCACCGGGCTCAAGGGGCGGGTGATTCCCCGACGCGCCGAGCACGAGCGGCAGTTCGCGTTCTACGGCGACTCCGTCACGCAGGGCGTCAACGCCCTGTGCGGCAGCAGCACGTCCGACTGCGCCGACGGAACGGCCGCCTACCCGACGCTGGTCGCCGACGCGCTGCACGCCTCGCTGACGCAGGTCGGGTTCGGGCGGCAGGGCGTGATCCTCACCGGGAACGGGGGAGTGCCGAACGCCCGGGACGCGTACGGCTGGAACTACGCCGGATCGGCGGCGAGTCCGGACCGTAAGGCCGATGTCGTCGTGGTCAACCAGGGGTCGAACGACGCGGCGTACGGGGCCGAGGAGTTCACCGCCGCCTACCGTGCGTACCTCGCGCTGCTGCGTCGAGCCGCCCCGCACGCACGGATCTTGGCGCTGCGACCCCTCAACGGCACGCACGCGGCGGACGTTTCGGCGGCCGTCTCCCAACTCGCCGATCCACACACCGAGTTCGTGGACACCACCGGATGGATCTCCGCGGACGATCTCAACGACGCGGTCCACCCGAGCGTCCAGGGTCACCGTAAGGTGGCGGACCGGTTGATCACCTTGCTGACCCCGACCGAAGGAGCGCACCGACATGACGACCACGCGTAGAGCGTTCGGCGTCCTCGCGGCGGGAGCCGCCCTCGCCGCCGTCGCCCCCGCGACGCGGGCCGCCGCCGCACCCCGCCGCCGGCTCCTCGCCCACGACGACTTCTGCCACGGGCTCGGGAAGTGGGCCGTGGAGCTGGAGAAGGGCGGCACGGTCACGGCCTCGCGGGGCGTGCTGGAGGCCGACGTGCCCGCCGGGGCGACCATCTGGTTCCGGCAGCCCCTCCAGGGGCCGTACGTCATCGAGTACACCGCCACCCCCGTCTCCGCCGGGGGTGTCAACGACCGGGTCTCCGACCTCAACAACTTCTGGAACGCCGTCGACGTGCGCTCGCCGGACGACATCTTCGCGACCGCGCGCGGGGGCGCGCTCGCGGAGTACGACTACCTGAAGACCTACTACTCCGGGTACGGCGCGAACTACAACACGACGACCCGGCTGCGGCGGTATGTCGGGGAGGCGGGGGTCCGGCCGCTGATCTACGACTACACCGAGCCGCTGCTCGTCGCGAACGAGCCGAACCGGGTGCGGATCGTCTCCGACGGGTCGACCGTGCGGTGGTGGGACAACGGGCGGCTCGTCTTCGACTACAGCGACCCCGAGCCGTACACCGGCGGGCACTTCGCCTTCCGGACCACCTGGAGCCATTTCCGGATCGAGGGATTCCGGGTGTGGTCCCTGCATCACGGACGCCGCTGAGACCCCGGGTTATTCCCGGATTGGGCAACTCTTTAGGAGTGGCTTATCTCACCGTCCGTCAACCCTTTATTACGGTCGCGTAGGTCACATTCGAAGGTGAATCATGGGCTGTTGTGGCAGACGATTCGAAGAGTGACAGCAAGACAGTGATGATCGGGTCGTACGTGGCGGTGGGGGACAGCTTCACCGAAGGCGTCGGCGACCCCGGCCCCGACGGGGCGTTCGTCGGCTGGGCCGACCGGTTCGCGGTACTCCTCGCGGACCGGCGGGCCGAGGGCGACTTCGCGTACACGAACCTCGCGGTGCGCGGGAAGCTGCTCGACCAGGTCGTCGCCGACCAGCTTCCCCAGGCCGCCGCGATGGCCCCCGACCTGGTGTCCCTGTGCGCGGGCGGCAACGACATCCTGCGGCCCGGGACCGACCCCGACGAAGTCGCCGAACGGTTCGAACTCGCCGTCGCGCAGATGGTGTCCGTAGCCGGCACGGTGATGGTGACGACCGGGTTCGACACCCGGCAGATGCCGGTCCTCAAACACCTGCGCGGCAAGATCGCGACGTACAACGGACACGTCCGCGCCATCGCCGACCGGTACGGGTGCCCCGTCCTCGACCTGTGGTCCCTGCGCTCCGTCCAGGACCGCAGGGCCTGGGACGACGACCGGCTCCACCTGTCCCCGGAGGGGCACACGCGCGTGGCGCTGCGCGCGGGGCAGACGCTGGGCCTCGACGTCCCGGCCGACCCCGAGCAGCCGTGGCCCGCGCTCCCGCCGCGCGGGCCGCTGGACGTCCGGCGCGACGACGTGCACTGGGCGCGCGAGTACCTCGTGCCGTGGATCGGGCGCCGACTGCGCGGCGAGTCCTCCGGGGACCATGTGACGGCGAAGGGCACGTTGTCGCCGGACGACATCAAGATGCGGATCTCGGCGGTGGCCTGAGGCTCGGGCGGGGGCCTTCGGCGACTGCGCACGAGGCGGCGGCGGTGCGGTCCGGGTTCCGTGGGCGGGTGTGGCGCGGTGACCTGGGCCGGACGGTCACGAGGCGGCGGCGAGCGGCCCGAGGGCGGCCGGTGCGCGGCGCCGGATGCCGTCCCAGGTCCGCCGGATCGGCGCCGCCCGCTTGTCACGGGGGCTCGGCCAGTGAGGTGATCGTGCGGGAGTGGTGCGGGTGGGGGCCGTGATGCGGGTGCTGGGATGGCCGGACGCCTCCGGGGGTTTCCCGGATGGCGGAACGTCGTCCCCGATCTGCGTAAAGGACCGGCCCGCATGCCCCGTTCCCGTACGTCCCGCGCCACCGCCGCGCTCGCCGTGACCTTCCTCTCGCTGGGCCTGTCCGCGCCCGGTGCCGCCGCGCTGGACGCGGGGCACGCGTCCGCACCCGTCGCCGCGCGGGCCGCGTCCGCACCGGCCACGGTCACCGTGACCGGGGACGGCAGCGCGAGCGCCGAGCCCGATCTCGCGGTGCTGGGCATCGGGGTCGAGGCGACCGCGAAGACCGCGAAGGCGGCGATGGCCGCGCAGAACAAGGCGGCCGACGCGCTGCTGAAGGCGGTGCGCGGGCAGGGGGTGGCCGACAAGGACGTCCACACCGACGGCATCTCCTTGAGCCCCGTCTACGACTACACGGACGGCACCTCCGTGCTCACCGGGTACCGGGCCGCCCAGTCCTTCACGGTCAAGGTCCGTGTCATCGACCGCACCGGCACCGTCCTCCAGGCCGTCACCGACGCCACCGGCGACGCGGGCCGCGTCAACTCCGTCGTCTTCGACCTCGCGAACCGCGAACCCCTCCAACGCGCCGCCCGCAAGGCCGCGTTCACGGACGCCCGCGCCAAGGCCGAGCAGTACGCCGCGCTGAGCGGCCGGCACCTCGGCCGCCTGGTGACCTTGAGCGAGGGCAGCACGGGGTACGCGACCCCGGCCCCGCCGATGGCCGCGGACATGCCGGCCGGCGGCCTCGGAGCCGTACCGCTGGCGCCGGGCGAGATCAAGGCGACGTCCTCGGTGACGGTGGTGTACGAGCTGGACTGAGCGGGATCGTGTGCGCGGGCCGTCCGGGCTGGGGCTCGGGCGGCCTGCGGTGTTTCGGGGGAATCAAGTCGGCTGTCGCGGCGTTTTCCCGGGTGGTCCGGCGATGCCGGGGCACGGCGCGGCTCGGCCGGAGCGGTTCGGTGGAGGGTTCGCGCAGGGTCCTGGGGGCCGGGCCGGTTGTCAGAGGGGCCGACCATAATGGGAAGTCTCAGCAGAACCATCTGGAGGTACCGTGGCCGGTTCCCGTTCCCTCAGCTCCGGGCTCCGCGCGTTGACACCCGCGGCGTTCGGCGTGGACCCGAGCGGTGAGCGTATGGCGCGGATCCGCAGATCGCCGCATTTCAAGGACGGGGTCTTCGTCAATCCCGGGGCCCCCTCGGCCCCACGGGACTCCGGTACGGCCGTGGACTTCGTGAAGGGCCTCTTCGACAAGGACACCCGCCCCCACCGCGCCCCCTCCGGCACCATCCCCGTCCACGCGACGACCCTCGCCGACCTCGCCAAGCCCCCGGCGACGGGCCTGCGCGTGACCTGGATGGGCCACTCCAGCGTGCTCGCGGAGATCGACGGCCACCGCGTGCTGTTCGACCCGGTCTGGGGCGAGCGTTGTTCCCCCGTACCCTTCGCGGGCCCGAAGCGCCTGCACCCCGTACCCCTCCCGCTCGCCGCCCTCGGCCCGGTCGACGTCGTCGTCATCTCGCACGACCACTACGACCACCTCGACCTGCCCACGATCAAGGCGCTGGCCGGCACGGACACCCTGTTCGCGGTCCCCCTCGGCGTCGGCGCGCACCTGGAGCACTGGGGCGTCCCCGCGGACCGCCTGCGCGAGCTGGACTGGCACGAGGAGACCAAGGTCGGCGGCCTCACCCTGACCGCGACCCCGGCCCGCCACTTCTGCGGACGCGGCCTGCGCAACACGCAGCACACGCTGTGGGCGTCCTGGTCGGTCGCCGGTTCCGAGCACCGGATCTACCACAGCGGCGACACCGGCTACTTCGAGGGCTTCCAGGACATCGGCGCCGCGCACGGCCCGTTCGACATCACGATGATCCAGATCGGCGCGTACTCGGCGCTGTGGCCGGACATCCACATGACGCCCGAGGAGGGTATGCGCGCCCACCTCGACCTCCAGGGCGGCGCCCCGTCCGGCGTGATGATGCCGATCCACTGGGGCACGTTCAACCTCGCGCAGCACCCGTGGGCGGAGCCGGGGGAGTGGACCCTGGCGGCGGGCGAGGCCGTCGGCCAGGCCGTCGCCGTACCGATCCCGGGCCAGCCCTTCGAACCCGGCGGCGAGCTGCCGACGCGGGCCTGGTGGCGGAGCATCTCGGCGCCGCTGGAGAAGGAGTGGCCGGTGCCGGCGGTGTCGCGGAGCGATCTGGGGCTCGTCGGCGAGGGCTGAGACCGGCCGTACGCCGGGGTGGGGTTCTTCGGGACCCACCCCGGCTTTTTGTCTGGCCAAAGCGAACACGCTGAGTGACCGACATCCGGGGCGGGTGTCCGGCTTCCGTACGGGACCGCTTGAGACCGTCCCTGATCAGTTCTTTTCCCTACGTGACACCCGCCGGTGACGGGTTATCGGGCAGGCGTGCGAGCGCTCATACCAGAGCGGGACGATTGCCGCAGGAGTTCGCCAACTGCCCGCCGTACCTGCCTCGTTGGCAACTACTGTGAGTCGCCGCACAGCCAGGGACCCGACGGATCAGGACGAGGACACGGATGTCGCACCTCCGCGCACCCGCCGCACGAGCAGACCGCCGTGAGGGCGGACGGCACGGACGACCGGTCGCCCGCACGGCCGAGACCCATATACGGCCGCACCTTCTGCGGCTCGCGGTACTGCCGCCGACCGCCGTCGCGCTCGGCGCGTGCGCGGTCGTGCTGTTCACCGTGCGCGCCACCGACGTCCCGCTCGGCCCCACCCTGTGGGCCGTCCTCGCGGGCGCGGTCGTCGTCACCGGCGCGGGGATCGGGGTCGCCGCCGTCGCCGCCGGGCGTACCGCGCGGTCGGTCACCGACCGGATCGACGCGCTGCGGCGGGCCGCCGCGCGCGGTGAGGCCGATCTGCGGGCGCTGGTCGAGGCGTTACGGCGCGGGGAGGCGCCGCCTCAGCGCCGTACGCGGGGGCTGCCGCCCGGCGACGCCGACGAGTTCGAGCTGCTCGCGGCGGATCTCGCGCGGGCGCACGACGGGGCCGTGGCGGCGGTCGTCCAGGCGACGCAGCTGTCCAGCCGGACCGGGAGCGAGCAGAAGCTGGAGGTGTTCCTCAATCTCGCGCGGCGGCTTCAGTCCCTGGTGCACCGGGAGATCCTGCTCCTCGACGAGCTGGAGAACGAGATCGAGGATCCCGACCTGCTGAAGGGGCTCTTCCACGTCGACCATCTCGCGACGCGGGTGCGGCGGCACGCGGAGAACCTGGCGGTGCTGGGGGGTGCGGTGTCGCGGCGGCAGTGGAGCCACCCCGTGTCCATGACCGAGGTGCTGCGGTCCGCGATCGCCGAGGTCGAGCAGTACTCGCGCGTGAAGCTGGTCCCGCCCGTCGACGGTGACCTCCGGGGGCACGCCGTCGCGGATGTCATCCACCTCCTCGCGGAGCTGGTGGAGAACGCCACGGTCTTCTCCGCCCCGCACACCCAGGTCCTCCTGCGCGCCAACCTCGTCACCTCCGGCCTCGCGGTCGAGGTCGAGGACCGGGGCCTCGGTATGCCGCCGGAGGAACAGTCCCGCATGAACGCGCTCTTGGCGGACCCCGACCAGGTCAACGTCGGCCGCCTGCTGGCCGACGGCCGGATCGGCCTGTTCGTGGTCTCCCAGCTCGCCCGCCGGCACGGCATCAGGGTGCGGCTCCAGAACAACATCTACGGCGGGGTCCAGGCGATCCTGGTGGTGCCGCAGGCGCTGCTGGGGGCGGCGGGTCGGGGGCCTTCGGGTACGACGACGGCGGGGCCCCAGCCGATGGACGGCACCGGCATCGTCGTACCGGAGGCCGCGCCGACCGCCACGCCGCCGCACGGCACGCGCGCGATGCCGACGGCCACTTCACCGCAGGGAATGCGGGCGACGCCGACGGCCGCCGCCTCACCGCAGACCACGCACACATCGCCCCCCGCCACCCCGGGTCCCCGCCACGCGAGCCCCCGGACGGTACCGAGAGCCAACGGCACGCAGCCCGCCGCCGGGGCACACCGGGTCAACGGCACGCATCCTGGGGGGCACAGCGCGGACGCCTCTGCCCCTGGGACCGGTACGCGGCCCACGGGCACGGGTTCCGAGGGCGGGCACGGCGGCGGTGGCCCGGCGGGGGGTACGCATCGGGGCGACGGTGCGGGAACGGGTGGTGCCGGGTACGGCGTCGGGGGCCAGGCCACGGGGGGTGTGCCTCGGGTCGACCCCGCCGGTCCGCCCCCTGGGCCCGCCCCCCTCAACGGCACGTACCCCACCGACCCCGCCCGCCCCGCCCCCCTCCCCATGCGCAACACCCGGGACGCGCGGCCCAACCCCGCCGAGGCG
This sequence comes from Streptomyces saintjeani, assembly GCF_055409605.1. NCBI lineage: Bacteria > Bacillati > Actinomycetota > Actinomycetes > Kitasatosporales > Streptomycetaceae > Streptomyces > Streptomyces saintjeani. Next base: position 8,038,325 of record NZ_CP189624.1, read on the forward strand.
CGGCCCGGGATCAGGGTCGGGGACCGGGCCGCCGTCGAGGAGATGCAGGGGGAGGTGCCGGTACCGAGGGTGGGGGCCGTGCGGGGGACGATCGGGAAGCCCCGGCTGCCGCGGCGCCGGGCACAGGAACACCTGGCTCCGCAGTTGCGCGGGGGCCCCGTGCAGAGGCCCGAGAACGAGGAGCCCGGGGGACACGATCCGGGACTGATGGCGGCGTTCCAGCGGGGGATGGGCCTCGCGGAGGCACAACTCGGCATGGAAACGGACCGACTCGGCCAGGCCCACGCCCCCGACACCCCCCTGACCTCCCCCACGCCCCTCACCCCGCCCTCCGACGGAAACCCCCTCTCACGATGACCCCGTTACCAAACCCCACCACCCCGTCCCCCGAGCCCTCCACCCATCGCGGCCCCCCGAACCACCCCGCGCCCCCACCCCACATCTCCACAACCCCCCTCAAGGAGTCGATCCACCATGGCGAGCGACGCGCCGGCCACCGGGCAGGTATCCGATCTCGACTGGCTGATGAGCGGCCTCGTGCAGCGTGTGCCCCACACGACGAGCGCGGTGCTGCTGTCGTGCGACGGGCTCGTGAAGTCCGTGCACGGGTTGGACCACGACAGCGCGGACCATATGGCGGCGCTGGCGTCGGGCCTGTACTCGCTGGGCCGCAGCGCGGGCGTGAGGTTCGCGGACGGCGGGGACGTACGGCAGGTGGTGGTGGAACTGGACTCCGCGCTGCTGTTCGTGACGACGGCCGGATCGGGGACCTGTCTCGCCGTGATGGCCGGCAGGGAGGCCGACGCGGCGGTGCTCGGCTACGAGATGGCGATGCTCGTCAAGAGCGTACGGCCGTACCTCGTGACCGCCCCCCGCCAGCACCCCGTCGAACCCCCGGCGATGAGGTCGTGAACGTGATGGCGGCCGACGGGCCGTGGCTCGACGACGCGGCCGGCCGCCTGGTGCGTCCCTTCACCGTGAGCAACGGCCGCACCAGGCCCACCGTCGCCCTGGACCTGATGTCGCAGGTACGGGCCACCGGGACGAGCCCCCTCGGCTATCTGGGCCCGGAGCACGCGCAGGCGCTCGACCTGTGCCGCGCCCCGGTACCGGTGGCCGAGGTGGCCGCCCATCTGAAACTCCCGGCGGCGGTCACCAAAGTGCTGCTGTCGGACCTGGTGGACTGCGGGGCTCTGACCACGAAACCCCCGGAGTTCCACCACAACCCCACCGACCGGGCCCTACTGGAGGCGGTGCTCGATGGACTACGACGACAGCTGTGAGTACGACGCGTACGGCTCCCGCGATGATCAGACCCCGTTCCCGACCGCGCTGAAGGTGCTGGTCGCGGGCGGGTTCGGGGTCGGCAAGACCACCTTCGTCGGCGCGGTCAGCGAGATCGCGCCGCTGTGCACGGAGGAACTGCTCACGACCGTCAGCGCCGGCACCGACAGCCTCGACGGCGTCGAGAACAAGGTCGAGACGACCGTCGCCATGGACTTCGGCCGCATCAGCCTGGACCCCGACCACGTCCTCTACCTGTTCGGGACGCCGGGCCAGCAGCGGTTCTGGTTCATGTGGGACGAACTGTGCGAGGGCGCTCTCGGCGCGGTGATCCTCGCGGACACGCGCCGCCTCCAGGACTGCTTCGCGGCCGTCGACTTCTTCGAGGAGCGCGGCCTCGGATTCATCGTCGCCGTCAACGAGTTCGACGGCGGCCACCGCTATCACCCGGAGGAGGTCCGGGCCGCTCTGGACCTCAACCCGGCGATCCCGGTGGTCCGTTGCGACGCGCGGATCTCCGCGTCCGGCGTCCAGACCCTGCTGACCCTCGTCAAGCACCTCATCGCCCACACACCCGCTGAGAACGCCCGCGCATGACCCCCAACTCGCAGAGAGGAGCCCTGGGATGAGCTACGGACCGCCGCGGCCGGTGGGGCGGCTGCTGGTCACGCCGGAGGACCGGGAGGCGCCCGCACGGGCCCGGAGGCTGAGCCGACTCGGCCTCGGGAAACGCGCGGAGCCGATGCTGGACCGCCTCGCCGAACGCCTCGCGGAGATCACCCGGACGCCGTACGCGATGGTCAACTTCGTGGGCGAGGAACGCCAGTTCTTCGCCGGTCTGTACGTCGCACCGGGCGCCAAAGGGTCGTTGGAGCGCGAGCTTCCCCGCGACCACGGCTACTGCCCCCATGTCGTCGTCAGGCGGCGGGCGTTGGCGCTCGGCGACGTCGGCGACTATCCGCGCTTCGCCGGCAACCCGATCGTGGATGAGTACGGCGTCCGCTCCTACCTCGGCGCCCCCCTGATCGACAGCACCGGCATGGTCCTCGGCACGGTCTGCGTCGCCGACCTCACGCCAAGGGCCTGGGGGACCACGGGACTTGAGACGGTCAAGGCGACCGCCGCCGAACTCGTCGTCCGGCTGGAGGAGAGGGCGTGAAGCGGATCTGCGGCGCCGCTTAAGAAAAGCTCGATGGACCGGGGCGGCCCGGGTACGGCAGATTCGTCGTCGTATCCATCCCCCTCCCCGGACCCGGGTCACGTCGTCGTGCCCGCGAGGCCGGTCGACTCACGTCAGGAGCCGCTGCGTTGAAGGCGCTGGTCAAGGAGAAGGCGGAGCCGGGACTGTGGCTGCGGGACGTCCCGGAGCCGGCGGTCGGCGCCGGGGACGTACTGATCAAGGTGCAGCGCACCGGGATCTGCGGCACCGACCTGCACATCCGGTCCTGGGACGGCTGGGCGCGGCAGTCGATCCGGACGCCGCTGGTCGTGGGGCACGAGTTCGTCGGCGAGGTCGTGGAGACCGGCGCGGGCGTCACGGACGTCGCGATCGGCGACCGGGTCAGCGGCGAGGGGCACCTCGTGTGCGGGAAGTGCCGCAACTGCCTCGCCGGGAGGCGGCACTTGTGCCGGGCGACGGTCGGTCTCGGGGTGGGCCGGGACGGCGCGTTCGCGGAGTACGTCGCGCTGCCCGCGTCCAACGTGTGGGTGCACCGCGTCCCCGTGGACCTCGACGTCGCCGCGATCTTCGACCCGTTCGGCAACGCCGTGCACACGGCCCTGTCGTTCCCCCTCGTCGGGGAGGACGTCCTCATCACCGGCGCCGGTCCGATCGGCTTGATGGCGGCGGCAGTCGCCCGCCACGCCGGTGCGCGCAACGTCGTGATCACCGACGTCAGCGAGGAGCGCCTCGACCTCGCGCGGAAGGTCGGCGTGAGCCTCGCGCTGAATGTGGCGGAGCGTCAGATCATCGACGGGCAGCGGGAGTTGGGGCTGCGCGAGGGCTTCGACGTCGGCCTGGAGATGTCCGGCCGCCCCGAGGCCCTGCGCGACATGATCGCCAACATGACGCACGGCGGCAAGATCGCGATGCTGGGCCTGCCGACCGAGGAGTTCCCCGTCGACTGGTCCCGGATCGTCACCTCGATGATCACCCTCAAGGGCATCTACGGCCGCGAGATGTTCGAGACCTGGTACGCGATGTCCGTCCTCCTGGAGGGCGGCCTCGACCTCGCCCCCGTCATCACCGGCCGCTACGGCTACCGCGACTTCGACGCCGCCTTCACCGACGCCGCGAGCGGCAGGGGCGGCAAAGTCATCCTCGACTGGACGAGCTGAAGGATCACCATGTTCGACTCCGTACGCGACGACCTGCGCGCCACCCTCGAAGAGATCCGCGCCGCCGGGCTCCACAAGCCCGAACGCGTCATCGACACCCCGCAGTCCGCGACCGTCAACGTCAGCTCCGGCGGCCGGCCCGGCGAGGTCCTCAACTTCTGCGCCAACAACTACCTCGGCCTCGCCGACCACCCCGACGTCATCGACGCCGCGCACCGCGCCCTCGACCGCTGGGGTTACGGCATGGCCTCCGTCCGCTTCATCTGCGGCACCCAGGAGGTCCACAAGGAGCTGGAGGCCAGGCTCTCGCGGTTCCTCGGCCAGGAGGACACGATCCTCTACTCCTCCTGCTTCGACGCGAACGGCGGCGTCTTCGAGACGCTGCTCGGCGAACAGGACGCGGTGATCTCCGACGCCCTCAACCACGCGTCGATCATCGACGGCATCCGCCTCTCCAAGGCCCGCCGCTTCCGCTACGCCAACCGCGATCTCGCCGACCTGGAACGGCAGTTGAAGGAAGCGGGGTCGGCCCGGCGCCGCCTGATCGTCACCGACGGCGTCTTCTCCATGGACGGCTACCTCGCGCCGCTGAAGGACATCTGCGACCTCGCCGACCGGTACGACGCGATGGTCATGGTCGACGACTCCCACGCCGTCGGCTTCACCGGGCCCGGCGGACGCGGCACCCCCGAGCTGCACGGCGTCATGGACCGGGTCGACATCATCACCGGCACCCTCGGCAAGGCCCTCGGCGGAGCCTCCGGCGGGTACGTCGCCGCCCGCGCCGAGATCGTCGCGCTGCTGCGCCAGCGCTCACGGCCGTACCTGTTCTCCAACACCCTCGCGCCGGTCATCGCGGCGGCCTCCCTGACCGTCCTCGACCTCCTGGAGTCCGCCGGTGACCTGCGGGAACGGCTCGCCGAGAACACGGCGCTGTTCCGGCGGCGGATGACCGAGGAAGGTTTCGACATCCTCCCCGGCGAGCATCCCATCGCGCCGGTGATGATCGGGGACGCGGCGAGGGCGGGGCGCCTCGCGGAGCTGCTGCTGGAACGCGGGGTGTACGTGATCGGGTTCTCGTACCCGGTGGTGCCGCAGGGGCAGGCGCGGATCCGGGTGCAGTTGTCCGCGGCGCACTCGCTGGAGGACGTGAACCGGGCGGTGGACGCGTTCGTGTCGGCGCGGGAGGAGCTGGAGGCATCGGCCGGGGCGGAGCTGGAGGCGTTGGCCGGGGCGGGGCTGGAGGCGTCGGCCGGGGTGGAGCCGGGGGCGTCGGCCGGGGCGGAGCTGGAAGGCTGAGGGCATTTCGAGAGGCTTGGGGCATCTTGCGATAATCGGACCCATGATCGAAGCTCGGCGGCTCCACATCCTCCGCGCGGTGGCCGACCACCGTACGGTCACCGCGGCTGCCGCCGCGCTCTACCTCACCCCCTCCGCCGTCTCCCAGCAGCTCGCCGCGCTGGAACAGGAGACCGGCCACCGCCTCGTCGAACGCGGCGCCAAGGGCGTACGGCTCACCCCGGCCGGCGAGATCCTGCTCGGCCACACCAACGCCGTGCTCGCCCAACTGGAGCGCGCGGAAGCCGAGTTGGCGGCGTACAGCAACGGCGAGGCGGGCACGGTCACCGTCGCCGCGTTCGCGACCGGCATCGCGCTCGTCGTCGCGCCCGCGATGACCCGGCTCGCCCGCACCGCGCCCGGCATCCGGCTGCGCGTCCAGGACGCGGAGGGGGACGCGAGCCTGCCGATGGTCCTCGACCGGCAGGTGGACGTCGCCGTCGCCGTCGAGTACCGGGGCGCCCCCGCCGCCGACGACCCCCGCCTCACCCACGTACCCCTCTACGCGGAACCCTTCGACGCGGTCCTCCCCTCGCACCACCGCCTCGCGGACACGCCCGAGGTCCCGCTCGCGGAGCTGGCCAAGGACACGTGGGTCGGCCCCTACCCCGGCAACCCCTGCCACGACGTCGCCGTCCTGGCCTGCGAGAACGCCGGTTTCCAGCCGCGTATGGAACACGCCTCGGACGACTTCCGCGCGGTCGTCGCGCTGGTCGCCGTAGGCGCGGGAGTCGCCCTCGTACCCCGTTCCGCCCTGCTCGGAACCGATCTCGCGGGGGTTTGTGTCCGGCCCGTGGACGGGATCGCGCCGACGCGGCGGGTGTTCGCGGCGATAAGGCGGGGCGCGGAGACACATCCGCTGATCAGACCTGTCCTGGAGGCGCTGGGCGAGGTGAGTCATCCGTAACGGGGGCGTTTCGCGCCGAGGGTAACGTCCCGGGACATGACGCGCTTGGTGAGTGATGACCCGATCGTACGACTGGACCCCTCCGCCCTCGACGGCCTCGCCGGCCTCCTTGTCGAGGTCGTGGACGACGGCGCCTCCGTCGGCTTCCTCGCACCGCTGGACCCTGCGGAGGCCCTGGCCTGGTGGTCCGAGCGGGCGGCCGACCCCCGGCTCGCGGTCTGGGTCGCGTACGACGGTCCGCGCGTCGTCGGAACCGTGTCGCTGGCGTACCCGGACAAACCCAACAGCCGGCACCGGGCGGAACTGGTGAAGCTGATGGTCGCGAAGGACGCGCGGGGGAGGGGGCTCGCGCGGCGGCTGCTGGACGTCGCCGAGGAGGCCGCCGTCGCCGCCGGGGTGACGCTGCTGCATCTCGACACCGAGACCGGCAGCCCCGCCGAGCGGCTGTACGAGGGGGCCGGGTGGACGCGGGTCGGGGTGATCCCGGACTACGCGGCCGATCCCGGCGGGGTACTGCGCCCGACCACCTTGTACTACAAGCGGGTTGGGGTCCTTGAGGGGTAACCGTCCTGCGGAGGGTGACTGTCAGTGGTGGCCGGTACGGTCTGGAACATGCCGGACGCCGAAGATGTACGCCGAATCGCCCTGTCGCTGCCCGACACCACGGAGAAGACCGCCTGGAACATGCCGACCTTCCGGGTCGCCGGGAAGATGTTCGTCACGCTCCCCGAGGACGAGACGTCCATCGCGGTGCGCTGCCCCAAGGAGGAGCGCGACGAACTCGTCCTCGCCGAGCCGGGGAAGTTCTGGATCGCCGGCCACGAGGCCCAGTTCGCGTGGGTGCGGGCGCGGCTCGCGGAGGTGGAGGACGAGGAGGAGCTGCGGGCGATCCTCGCGGACTCGTGGAGGCAGGCCGCGCCTACGCGGCTGCTGGAGGCGTATCCGGGGCTGGGGGTGACGGAGGTGTGAATCAGACGGTTGCCGGCCCGCGTCCCTTCAGGAAGCTCCCGATCCGCTCCCGCAGGGACCCGGCGTCCAGACCGTGAGCTGCCGTGTGCTCCTCGACCGTGCCGTACCTGCGCAGTTCACGGCGGCCGACCCCGAGGCCGAGGACCCTGTGCGGGCGGTCCGCCAGCGCGTCGTTCGCGGCCGATGCCGAGGTGCCCGCGAGGTACGGCTCGACCAGGACGACGTCCGTGCCCGCCGCGTCCGTCGCCCGGCGCAGCGCCTGTGCGTCGAAGGGGCGGACCGTCGTGCCGTACAGGACCGTCACGTCCAGGCCCTCCGTCGCCGCGAGCACCGCGTCCAGCGTCGGCCCCACGGCGAGGACGACTCCGCGCCGGCCCTCCCGTACGGTCAGGAAGCCGTGCCCGTCGACCGGGCGGGCCTCGTCGTTGGACAGTTCCGACAGCCGGACGTACACCTTGTCGTCCCCGGCGGCCACCGCGTGCCGCAGCAGCGTCTCGGCCTCGTCGGGGTGGCCGGGGACGTGGACGGTCCAGCCGTCCAGCGTGTCCAGCAACGCGACGTCGCCGGGCGACATGTGCGTGAAACCGCCCGCGGGCCAGTCGTACGACGCTGCCGCGCTGACCAGCACCGCGCCCAGGTCCTGGTGCCCCAGATCCAGCTTGACCTGCTCGAAGGGGCGCTCCACGAGGAAGCTGGCGAAGGTGTGCATGACCGGGCGCATACCGGTGAGCGCCAGCCCCGCGCCCGCGCCGATCAGCAGCTGCTCCCTGATGCCGACGTCGATGACGCGGCCGGGGTGGCGGCGGCGGGCTTCGGCGAAGCTGTCGGAGCCGATGACGGCGAGGACGACGGCGAGGCGGGGGTCTTCGTCGAGGAGACGAGTGAGGGTGGGGGCGAGGCGGTCGCGCATGGTGTCCATGAGGGTTCCCTAAGAATGTGAGGCGGTCCGGGAGGACCGGGTGTGGCTGATGAGGGTCTGTCGTTGATGGCTCGGAAGGAATGGCCGCCCGGTCCTCCAGGACGCTCCGACCACTGATTGAGAACTGCGGTCATCGCTGGTTAGGGACCTGTCGGCGGGGTGTTCTTCGGACCATGAAGTACTGGTCACGAGGGGTACGGAGCGACGGGCTTGAGCACACGGCAGGCGCGGATATGGGTCGGCATCGACGCGGGGAAGGGGCACCACTGGGCGGTGGCTGTGGACGCCGACGGCGAGACGCTGTTCTCGACGAAGGTGATCAACGACGAGGCCCAGATCCTCACTCTCATCGAGACGGCCCGTGAGCGGGCTGATGAGGTGCGGTGGGCGGTGGACATCTCCGGCCGGGCCTCCACCCTGCTGCTGGCCCTGCTGGTCGCCCACGGGCAGCAGGTCGTCTACGTCCCCGGCCGGACGGTCAACCGCATGTCCGGCGCCTACAAGGGCGAGGGCAAGACCGACGCCAAGGACGCCCGTGTCATCGCTGACCAGGCCAGAATGCGACGGGACTTCGCCCCGCTGGACACGCCCCCGGAGCTGGTCTCCACCCTGCGGGTGCTGACGAACTATCGGGCAGACCTGATCGCCGACCGCGTCCGCCTGATCAACCGGCTCCGCGACCTGCTGGTGGGCATCTGCCCCGCGCTGGAGCGGGCCTTCGACTACTCCGCGGCCAAGGGCCCGGTCGTCATGCTGACCGAGTATCAGACCCCGGCCGCCCTGCGTCGGATCGGCGTCAAGCGGCTGACGACCTGGCTGGAACGCCGCAAGGTCCGCGGCGCTGTCGACGTCGCGGCCAAGGCCGTCGAGGCCGCCCAGTCCCAGCAGATCGCACTGCCCGGCGAGAAACGGGCCGCCAAGCTGGTCTGCGACCTCGCCCACCAGCTCCTGGCCCTGGACGAGCGGATCAAGGACCACGACCGGGAGATCCGCGAGACCTTCCGCACCGACGACCGCGCCGAGATCATCGAGTCCATGCCCGGCATGGGCCCCATCCTCGGGGCCGAGTTCGTCGCCATCGTCGGGGACCTGTCCGGCTACCGCGACGCGGGCCGTCTGGCCTCGCATGCCGGCCTGGCCCCGGTCGCCCGGGACTCCGGCCGCCGCACCGGCAACTACCACCGGCCCAAGCGCTACAACCGGCGCCTGCGGCACATCTTCTACATGGCCGCCCAGACCGCGATGATGCGACCCGGACCTTCCCGGGACTACTACCTCAAGAAGCGGGCCGAGGGACTGCTGCACACGCAGGCCCTCCTCTCGCTTGCCCGCCGCCGGGTCGACGTGCTCTGGGCGATCCTGCGTGACAAGAGGCTGTTCACCTCCGCCCCACCGGTCACGCAGGCGGCTTGACACGGTCATTGAGATTCCTTCGGAGTGCCGGTGCTTTTGTTTTTTGTGGGGCTTCAGCCCCGTCGGGCCTGGGCCGGGTTCTTCGGTTCCACCTGTGCGATCACCGCGTGCGGTCGCCCGGCGTGCGGTGTCGTGTACGCCTCGTACAGGGCCGTGTGGTCCCGTCCGTCGACCGTGGCCGTCGACCACCCCGCCGCCTCGAACCGCGCGGCGATCCCGCCGGGCCGGGCGTGGCCGGCGGAGGCGTTGTCGACGACGACCGTGTGCAGGCGGTCGAGGCCGGCCGGACCGGCGTACGCGATGGCCTCGTGGTTGCTGCCCTCGTCGAGCTCGGCGTCGCCGGTCAGGACCCAGACGGCGGGGTCGGGCCGGTCCTGGGCGCGCAGGCCCAGCGCCGTACCGACGGCGAGCGGCAGACCGTGCCCGAGCGAGCCGCTGCCGATCTCCGCGCCGGGGACGAGGACGCGGTCGGGGTGGTGGCCGAGGGGCGAGTCGTACGAACCGAAGCCGTCCAGCCACTCCACCGGCAGGAACCCCTTCGCGGCGAGGACCGCGTAGTACGCCATCGGCCCGTGCCCCTTGGACAGCAGGAACCGGTCCCGCTCCGGATCCTCGACCCGCTCGGGCGTGACCCTCAGTACCCGGTCGTACAGCACCCACAGCACGTCCAGCGTCGACGTCGCCGCCGGTCCGTGCTTCTCCGCGCCGGTCATCCGCCCCATCAGCCCGGCCAGTTCCTCGTACCCGTACGTCCGGCGTGTTCCCTCGGTGATCGTCATGCCATCGATCGTGCAACCTCGACCAAGCTTGAGGTCAACTCCGCTCCGCCGCGGAAAGGGATGCGCGACCAGCGATCCGAGTGCGGTATATTTTCCCTGCGCGTTCAACCAGGGGAAACCCCAGGTCAAACGGGCAACGGGACGTGGCGCAGCTTGGTAGCGCACTTGACTGGGGGTCAAGGGGTCGCAGGTTCAAATCCTGTCGTCCCGACTGTGAAAGTCGGAGGCCGTGCCAGAGAGATCTGGTACGGCCTCCGATCTGTTTGTGTGTGTGGGGGGGGCGCCGTCGAGGAAGAGACATCGGGGAGGGCCCCTCGGGTGTCTCGGTAGCCTGGCCGCACCCGATCAAGGCGAAGGCGACCCCGATGCTTGATTACGGTCTCGACCTGTCCGGCGTGGAACACGGCCTCGCGCTGCCCGACCTGGTGGCCGAGGGTGCCGCTCTCGACGCGCTGGCGTCCGCCCGGCCCGACTGGACCCTCCCGACTCCCGCACGGGGCTGGACGATCGCCCACCAGATCGCCCACCTCACGGCGGCCGACGCGAACGTCCTCGTCGCCCTGCGCACACCGGACGCCTTCGACGCGGTCCTGAAGCGCACGGAAGCCGGGGGCGCCGGGTACGCCGATGCCGAAGCCGCGGAGGGCGCGGCCATGCCTCGCGCAACTCTGCTGGAACAGTGGCGTGTTGGCCGTACGGAGGTCGCGGCGGCACTGCGCGAGATCCCGTTGGACCACGAATTCCCTTGGTACGGCTCCCGGTTGACCCCGGCCCTCATGATTCCGCTCCGCCTGATGGAGACCTGGGCCCACGGCCAGGACATCTACGACGCCGTGGACGTACCGCACCCTCCCACGGGCCGCCTCCGGCACGTCGCCGCCCTGGGCGTGATCGGCCGCGAACTCTCCTTCTACGCAGCCCAGTTGCCCCCCCCGACCCACCCCTTCCGCGTGACCCTGACGAGCCCCGACGACCAGACCTGGACCTGGGGTCCGGAGGACGCCGGACAGCAAGTCCATGGCAGCGCGGTGGACTTCGGTCTTCTCGTCACCCGGCGCAGAACTCCGGCGGAGACAGGGCTCGTTGCGGTGGGGGAGGATGCGCGGACGTGGCTCGGGATCGCCCGCGTCTTTCTCTGACGCCGTACGCGTTTCTTTGTTCGACCCGGCCGGAAATCCCTGCCGCCGCCGAAAAACGCTTGGACGTTGCCCCCGCCCGCGCGGGAGACTTCCCGTTCCTCCTCCGATTTGTCCCGCTTGCGCGTGCCGTTTTTCGCGTGCCCGGGGCCTGAGCGATGCAGGGACGGGATGGATACGGCTGAATCACGCAAGGGCGCGGTGATGCTCGCCCTTCGGTACTACGGACGGGAGTTGGGGCGGCTGAAATGGCTGGCGCTGCCGGCGTTGCTGCTGCCCGCGCTGGGGAACGCGGGCATCAACTACGTGGCGCCGCTGGTGGTGGCGAAACTGGTGGGGCGGATCGCGGACGACGGGGATGTGGTCGTCTCGACCGCGCTGCCGTACGTCGTGGGGTTCGCCGTCGTGATGCTGACGGCCGAGGTGCTGTGGCGGATCGGCATCCACTGCCTGAACCGGGTCGACGCGCTCGGCATCGAGAACCTGTACGTCGTCGGCATGGACGAACTCTTCGCGAAGGACGCCGCGTTCTTCCACGACAACTTCGCGGGGTCGCTCACCAAACGGGTGTTGAGTTTCGCCGGCCGGTTCGAGGAGTTCGCGGACACGCTGGCTTTCGAGATCGTGGGGAGCCTCGTACCGCTCGTGTTCGGGTCGATCGTGCTGTGGCAGTACGAACCCTGGCTCGTCGTCTGCCTGTTGACGATGATCGTGCTCACGGCCGTCGGGGTGACGCCGCTGATCCGGCGCAGGCAGCGGCTTGTTGCCCAGCGCGAGGAGGCGATCGCCCGGGTGTCGGGGCACGTCGCCGACAGCCTCATGAACATGGACACCGTGCGCGCCTTCGCCGCCGAGGAGCGCGAGGCCGCCGAACACCGGGTGCGGGTCGCGGAGTCGAAGCGGCTGACGCTGAGGTCGTGGGACTACGGGAACCTGCGCATCGACACGTTCGTCGCGCCGATGTCCGTCCTCACCAACGCACTCGGTCTGCTGCTCGCGGTCACGCTGGCCGGGGGCGGGCACAGTGTCGAGGGCGTCATCGTGGCGTTCATGTACTTCATGAGCGCCACGCGCATCATGTTCGACTTCAACAGGATCTACCGGCGCATGGAAGGCTCCATGACCGAGGCGGCGCAGTTCACCGAACTGCTGCTCACCTCGCCGACCGTCGTCGACCCGCCCACCCCGGAGCCGCTGGCACCGCGCTCCGCCGACGTCCGCTTCGAGCAGGTCACCTTCGCGCACGGCGGGGGCAACCCCCTCTTCGAGAAGCTCGACCTGGACGTGCCGAGCGGGACGAAGATCGGGCTGGTCGGCAGGTCCGGCGGCGGGAAGACGACGCTCACGCGGCTGCTGCTGCGGATGACCGACATCGACGGCGGACGCATCCTCGTCGGCGGCCAGGACATCAGCCGGCTGCGCCAGGCCGACCTGCGCGGCCTCATCGCGTACGTCCCGCAGGAACCCGCCATGTTCCACCGCAGCCTGCGCGACAACATCGCCTTCGCCCGGCCCGACGCCACCGACGCGGACATCCGCCGCGCCGCCGAGGCCGCCCACGTCACGGAATTCGCCGACGGGCTGCCGGAGGGCTTCGACACGATGGTCGGCGAACGGGGCGTCAAACTCTCCGGCGGCCAGCGCCAACGCGTCGCCCTCGCCCGGGCGATCCTGCGCGACGCACCGATCCTGCTGCTCGACGAGGCGACGAGCGCGCTGGACTCCGAGAGCGAGATCCTGGTGCAGGACGCGCTGTGGCGGCTCATGGAGGGCCGTACGACGCTGGTCGTCGCGCACCGCCTCAGCACCGTCGCCGGGATGGACCGGCTCGTCGTCCTCGACCGGGGGCGGATCATCGAGCAGGGGAGCCACGGGGAGTTGCTGGCGGCGGAGGGGGCGTACGCGAAGTTGTGGCAGCACCAGTCGGGCGGGTTCCTGGACGATACCGAGGAGCCGACGGGGGTGAGGGCGTGAGGTGAGGGGCGGACGAGGGCGTTGTACCGGGACTGCGGTACGTCGTCCGCCTCTCGCGGGTGGCGCGGGCGCGTACGACGTTGATGGAGCAGGTCGTGCGGGGGCGACGGGGGGAGGGAGGCGCTCGGCGTCGATGGCGCCCCTCTCGCCGCCGCCCCCGAGCCCTGCCCCCTCACGGACGCCCCCGAGCTGCCCCCTCAGCGCCGATTCCGCGCCTTGCTCCCCCTCGGCGCCTTCACGAACTGCATCTCCAGCGTCACCGGCGGCTCGGCCACCCCCGGGCCGCCCGCCTCCGCCCACGCGATGACCTCCTCCGTCGCGTCGTCGTCCGTGGCGAAGCCGATCCACACCGCCCGCGCCCCGGCGAGGCGCGCGGCGGTGGACGGCTGGACGACGATGACGTTCGCCTGGTCGCAGGGCCCGAGGCAGTCGGTCGTACGGACCGTGAACGTACCGCCGGACGCGGCGGCCGAGGCGCGGAGCCGGTCGAGCTGCCAGCCGTGGTCGAAGCCGGGGTGCTTGCGGCGGTCGCCGCAGCAGCAGCCCCTGCACACCACGACCGTGCAGGGGGCGCCGCGCTGGGAGGGGAACATCAGAACGTCAGGACGCGGAGAGGCCGACGTGCGCGAGGGCCTGGCGCAGCAGGAACCCGTGCCCGCCGGGCATCTCGCTCTGCACGGCCGGGGACGCGGCCTCCTGCGGCTCGAACCACACGAGGTCCAGCGCGTCCTGACGCGGCTGGCAGTCACCGGTCACCGGAACGATGTACGCCAGCGACACCGCGTGTTGACGCGGATCGTGGTAGGGAGTGACGCCCTGCGTGGGGAAGTACTCGGCCACCGTGAACGGCTGGAGCGCGGCCGGCAGCCGGGGCAGCGCTACCGGCCCGAGGTCCTTCTCCAGGTTGCGCAGCAGGGCGTCGCGGACGCGCTCGTGGTGCAGGACCCGGCCCGAGACCAGGGTCCGGCTGACGTCGCCGTCCGGTCCGATGCGCAGGAGCAGGCCGATGCTGGTGATCTCGCCCCGCTCGTCCACGCGGACGGGCACAGCCTCGACGTACAGGATCGGCATCCGGGCGCGGGCCAGTTCCAGCTCGTCCTGGCTCAGCCAACCGGGCGTGGTCTCGGTCATGTCAGACATTGCTTGATCATACTTTCAGAACCGGTCGGACAACCGGTAGACCCGGCGGGCGTTCTCCGCACCCGCCCACCGCGCGAGACGTACCGCGTCGGGCGGACTCAGCTCGCCCGCGTCCACCCGGTCCTGGAGCAGATCCCCAAGACCCCGGCGGAACGCCAGCGCGCCGAGCGCGTAGAACTCGGCCAGACCGTACGCGTCGGAGCTGTACAGCAGCTTGCCGAACGGTGTCATCTCCAGCGCCTCCGCCAGCACGGCCCGCGCCCGCACCGGCCCCACCTGGTGCAGCGTGAGCCCCACATCCAGGTACACCTGAGGAAACACCGAGGTCAGATAGCTCGCCTGCCGCTGAAACGGCCAGCAGTGCAGCAGCAGCACCGGCACGTCCCCCGGAACCGCGCGCAGCCAGTCGGTGAGCAGACTCGGGTCCACCTGATGCAGCCGGATGTCCCTGTCCCCGAACCCGGTGTGCAGCTGGAGCGGCAGTTTCAGGTCCACGGCCGTCCACAGCAGATGGCGGACGAGTACGGGGTTGTCGAGGCGCCCCGCGTCCCCGAGCCACTCCCGGGCGGCCCGCTCGATCTCCTGCGCGGTCGGGCGTGTCGGCGCGAGGGCGAACCCGGTGCGGTAGGCGGCCACCGACTTGACGCCGACGACTCCCGGGGCGCGCACGGCGTCGTGCACGGCCCGCGTGAACTCCTCGGCGTAGGCGCTCGGTTCGACTCCCCGCGCCTTCAACTCCTCGGCGACCGGCTCCAGCCGGACCACCTCGTACGCGGTTGTCCGCGCGGCGTCGGCGAGTTCGGCCGGGGTGGTGAGGGGGAGCGGGGTGTGGCCGGTGTCGACGAGGAAGGCGCCGGTGCGGGAGGCGTGCAGGAAACGCCGGTTGACCTCCTCGGCGCCCAACTCGGCGCGCCGGTCCAGGTATTCGTCCGGCGGCGCGTGCGGCGGGAGGTCCAGGACGGGCGCGCAGTGGCGCCGTACCGCGACGCCCGTCGGGGTGTCGAAGGGGGTGACGCCGCCCTCGGTGAGCAGGGACTCGAAGGCGGGGCGGGTCGTGGGCGGCCACGCCGTGGCAGTGGTGGTCCACCAACTCCAGTTCGGCGAGCGCCTCGTGGACCCGCATGTCAGTAGGCCCAGCGGTAGGCGGCGGCGATCTGCTCGTCGTCCAGGCCCTGTACGGCGTCGAGTTCGCCCTCGCGGACCGCGAGCACGGCGTCCGCGAGGAGCGGGCCGAGGGCGGCGCGCACGACCTTGTCCTCCCGGAACTCGGCGACGGCCTCGGCGAGGGAGGCGGGCAGCCGGCGTACCCCCTTCTTCCGGGCCTCGGCCGGAGTCAGCGCGGCGGGGTCGCCCGTCGTCTCCTCCGGGAGGTCCCTCTGTGCCGCGAGTCCGTCGAGCCCGGCGGCGATCAGGCCGGTCAGCGCCGCGTACGGGTTCGCGGCCAGGTCGACCGGCTTCACCTCCAGGTTGGCCTGCTCGGCGCGGTGGCCCTTCGTGCCGGGGACCAGACGGACGGCCGTCTCCCGCGTCTCCAGGCCCCACGCGGTGAACACCCCCGCCCACTGGGACGGTTTGAGCCGCAGATAGCTCGCCGGACTGGGCGCGGTGAGCGCCATCAGCGCGGGCAGGTGCGCGAGGACGCCGGCCGCGAACGACTCCGCCTCCGGGGTCAGGCCGTGCCTGCGGTCGCCGCCCGTGTGCAGGTTGCGGCCCTCGCGCCACGCGGAGAGGTGGACGTGGCCGCCGTTGCCGACCCCCGTCGCCGCCACCGCCGGGGCGAACGAGACGCGCAGACCGTGTTGTTGCGCGACCGCGCGGATCGTCTGCCGGGTCAGCGCGCAGCGGTCGGCCGCCGCGACCGGGTCCGCCGCGCCCACCGAGATCTCGAACTGGCCCGCCGCGTACTCCGGATGGACCTGGTCCACGTCCAACTCCTGCGCCGCGCACGCCTCCAGCAGGTCCGCGAGGAACGCGCCCAGCTCCACCTGGCGCGTCGCCCCGTACGCCGGAGCCGTCGTCACCGGCACGAACGCGCCGGGGGTCGCTGTGTCCAGGCCCAGCATCCACTCGACCTCGATCGCCGCGCGGAAGGCCACGCCGTGGTCGAGGGCCGCGCGCTCGGTGATCCTGCGCAGGGCCGTGCGGGAGCAGCCCGGGTGCGGCTCGCCGTCCTGCGTGATCCGGTCGACCGGCGCCCACGCCCAGCCGGGCTGCGCGGCCAGCACCGTCAGCAGGTCCAGGTCCGGGTAGAGGCGCAGGTCGCCGTCCGGGGAGCCGAGGACATCCGTCGTGGCGATGTGGTCGTTCGCGAGGAACGTGTCGAACACCGGCGACATGCCCACACCCCAGGCCGCGGCGGCGGGGAGCTTCGCCGTGGGGACCGTCTTCACGCGGTGCACGCCGGCCGTGTCCACGTACGCGAGGACGACGCCGTGCACCTTCCGGGCGGCCAGGGTCTCGGCGAGGGACACGGCCCGCTGGACATCACCCGGCCTGCCGCCGGGGATCGGGTCGGTGAGGGTGGTCATAGAGGGCGCTCCTCGGGCAAGTCGGGCTTTCGGGTCAGGGTTTCACGTCCGGGGGATGGGGGTGGGGCGGTTGGGGGGTGCGTCGGGGTGCGGGCGGGGTGGGGAGCTGAGGGGCGGGTGGGGCGGGGCGCCGGGTGGTGAGTGAGAGCGGTGGGGGTGAGGCGGCGGAGGGGCGCGGGCGGGGTCGCGGCGGTGGGCGCCGGGGTCGTTGCACGGGATGCCTGTGGCGTGGGGTGTTTGTGGCACGGGGTGCTCGTGGTGCCCAGCTCCGGTGGGCGCCGTGCCTGTGCCGGTGGCGTTCGGCGGTGGAGTTCACCCGTACCGGTGTCCTCCTGTGCCGGGGTGTTCCCGCCGGTGGGACGGGGCGGGGGGCTTTCGGGTGCCCCGGTAGTCTGACAATCGGCCCGCCTCCGTACAGAAAGCAGGACATGCCCTCCTCCGCCGCGCCCCATCTCGCCCCGACCGAGCCGTCCGCCCCCGCCGCCGACATCCGGCTGATCGTCACCGACATGGACGGCACGCTCCTCGACGACGACAAACGGCCACCGCGGGGTCTCGGGGACATGCTGGGCCTGCTGCGCGAACGCGGCATCCTCTTCAGCCCGGCCAGCGGACGCCAGTACGCCACCCTGGAGCGTGACTTCACCGGCCTCGCCGACGGCATGGTCTTCATCGCCGAGAACGGCACCTACGTCGTCCGCGACGGCCGCGAACTCAGCTCCGACCCGCTGGACCCCGCCGTCGCCGCCGAGGTCGTCCACACCGTACGGCGGCTCGCCGCGGCCGGGGTCGACGTGGGTGTCGTCGTCTGCGGCAAGCGGTCCGCTTACGTCGAGCAGACCGACGCCCCGTTCCTCGCCGAGGTGCGCCGCTACTACCTGCGCAACGAGATCGTCGAGGACGTCACCACCGTCGACGACGACATCATCAAGGTCGCCCTCTACTCCTTCGGCTCCGCAGAGCGGACCGTCGCCCCCGCGCTCGCCGACTTCGCCGAGGCCCACCAGGTCGTCGTCTCCGGCGAACACTGGGTCGACATCATGAACCGCACCGCCAACAAGGGCGCCGCCCTCCGCCGCCTCCAGGGGGAACTCGGCATCACCCCGGCCCAGACCATGGTCTTCGGCGACTACCTCAACGACCTGGAGATGCTCGACGCCGCCGAGTGGTCCTTCGCGATGACCGGCGCCCACCCCGAGGTGATACGCCGGGCCCGCCACCTCGCCCCCTCCAACAACGACAACGGCGTCCTGCGCACCATCGCCCGCGTCCTGGACCTCGGCCCCGGCGCCGCCCGCTAGACCGGGTTCACCTGCCCGTGCTGCCAGGCCCACGCGGCGATCTCCACCCGGTTCCTCGTCCCCAACTTCACCTGCGCGCTGGAGAGATGCGTCTTCACCGTGGACAAGGAGACGAACAGCTCGGTCGCGATCTCCGCGTTCGTCCTCCCCAGCGCCACCAGCCGTACGACCTCCAGCTCCCGGTCCGTGAGCGGGTCGGCCGGCGAGGGCGCCGGCGCGCTGGACCTGGCGGCGCGGCTCTCCTCCTGCCGCGTCAGGTGCTTCAGCAGCCGGACCGTCACCGACGGTGAGACCAGCGAGTCGCCCGCCGCTGCCGCCCGCACCGCCTCCGCGAGCAGCGTCGGCCCCGAGTCCTTCAGCAGGAACCCGCACGCCCCGCCCCGCAGCGCCCCGTACACGTACTCGTCGAGGTCGAACGTCGTCACCACGACGACCCTCAGCGGATCCTCCACGCCCGGCCCCGCCAGCAGCCGCGTCGCCTCCAGGCCGTCCAGCCTCGGCATCCGGATGTCCAGCAGACACACGTCCGGCCGCATCCGCCTCGCCAGCGCCACCGCCTCCTCCCCGTCCGCCGCCTCCGCGACCACCGTCATGTCCGGCTGCGCGTCCAGGAAGAACCGGAACCCCGTACGCACCATCTCCTGGTCGTCGGCGATCAACACCCTGATCGGGGCGGCGGGGTTCGGCGTCGGAGCGGGGGAGGGGGCGGTCATGGGACAGATCATGCCTCACGGGGAGGATGGGGGCGGGCGTGCGCCTTGGCGGGGGTTCGAGGGGGCGGGGGAGACGGGCTCGGGTCGGGGAGAGGGGGCCGGATGCCTGGTTCTGGGGTGAGGGGAGAGGGTTGGGGCGCTGGGCTCGGGATGGAGAGAGGGGGGCGGGGCGCTGGGCCTGGGTCGGGGAGCGGGGGTCGGGGCGCTGGGCTCGGCGCGAGGGGAGAGGGGCGGGGCGCTGGGCCTGAGGTGGGGAGAGGCGGCCGGGGGGCTGGGATTGGAGTGGGGAGAGAGATCCGGGGCTGTGGGGCCGGGGTGGGGAGAGGTGGCTGGGGTGCTGGGCCCGGGGTGGGTCGAGGAGGTGAGGTCGTCGAGCCTGTGGTGAGGTGGGGCGGCCGGGGTTCTGGGCCTGGAGTGGGCAGAGAGGGCGTGGCCTTCGAGTTTGCGGTGAGGTGAGGCGGCGGTGGTATCGGGTCTGGCATGGGGTGAGGGGATGGGGGTGTCGGGTCTGGAGTGGGCCGAGGGGGCGTGGCTTTCGAGTTTGCGGTGAGGTGAGGCGGCGGTGGCATCGGGTCCGGCGCGGGGTGAGGGGATGGGGGCGTCGGCCCCTGGGCGTGCCGAGGGGATGAGGACGCTGGTCCCCGGGCGGGCGGAAGGGGTGGGGGCGTCTGCTCCTGGGCGGGCCGAGGCTGTGGGGGCGCTGAGAAGGGCCGTTGTCGGTGTGGGGGCGTTTTGTCACGTGGCCTTGCCTTCTTTCTCGGGTTCCTCCGGGTCGTGGCGTGTCCGACGGGTTCCGTGGGTCCGGGCGCTGTGCTGGTGGGGGCGTTCGCCGGGAAGCCGGTTCGTGCGGGCCCGTGCTCCTGTGCCCTCAGGCCACCGTGTACTGCGTGTGCCCGCTGATGCGGCCGTCCCTGACCTGGAGGATGCGACCGCAGTGGGCGGCGACGTCGGGGTCGTGGGTGACCATGACGAGGGCGGCTCCCTGGGCGCGGGTGACGGACGTCAGGAGCGTGACGACCTCCGTGCTGGTGCGCTGGTCGAGCGCGCCGGTCGGCTCGTCGGCGAAGACGACGTCCGGCTCCATGACGAGGGCGCGGGCGATGGCGACCCGCTGTGCCTGCCCACCGGACAGGGCGCCGGGGCGGCGCGCCTCAAGCCCCTCCAGACCGAGCGGCGCGAACCAGCGGCGGGCCCGCTCCACCGCCTGCCTGCGCGGCACGCCCTCCAGCATCAGCGGCAGCGCCACGTTCTCCTCGGCCGGCAGCTCGGGCAGGAGCTGGCCGAACTGGAACACGAAGCCGAACCGCTTGCGGCGCAGCGCGCTCAGCCGGTTCTCGCCGAGCCGCTCGATGCTCTCGCCGCGCAGCATGACCGTCCCCGAGTCGGGGCGGACGATGCCGGCCAGGGTGTGCAGCAGCGTCGACTTGCCGGAGCCGGACGGACCCATGATGGCGAGCGAGTCGCGCTCCTGGACCTGGACGTCCACGCCGTCGAGCGCGACGGTCGAGCCGTACTTCTTCACGAGGCCGAGACCGGCCAGAACGGGGGTCATGAGAGGGAGAGCCTTTCGCCAGGGGGTGAGTGAGCCTCTGCTCAGCGTTCGAACTTCCAGGTGACGGAGGACGGCGTCGCCTTGACGACGCGGACCGGTATCCCGACGCTCCGCCCGTCGTCGACTGCGTACCCACCACGCCCACGGCGGCGGCACAGCCCACCAGACCGATCACGAACCCGTCGCGCCGCATGACATGCCTCCGAACCATGAGCAGGGGAGAAGAGGAGGAGAGGCGAAGCGACCGTTTCGCTCCGTGCCTCCACTCTCGCCGCCCGACCCCGCCCTCCGCCTCGGCCGTCCGGCCAGGTTCTCGGCCCGTTTCACCCACTCGCCCTCGGCCGTTCGGCCGATACGGGGAGGGATCCGGCGGCGCTACCGTGATCGCCATGTCATCAGTCACCGGCAGGGCCCGGGGCTGTGCACGGGGCCTGGCTGTCGGGACCCTGCCCGCCGCCGCGGTCCTGGACCTCATGTACACCGAATCCGTGGGCGGGTCGGTCTGGGCGGCGGGCGCCGTCCTCGCCGCAGGCATCGCCGCCGTGCTGTGGCCCGTGAAGAAGCGGCCCGCCTGGCTCACCGAGCAGATCCGCACCGCCGTACCCGCCCTGTTCTCCCTTCTCTACACGGGCGTGATGCTGGGCCTCGGAAGGCCGGCGGCGTTCGGGCCGGGCGAGGTCCTCGTCCTGCTCTGCCTTCTCTTCCTCGCCGTGCGGCAGGTGCCGGGGCCGTGGGCCGCCGGGTGCGCCGTTCTGAACGGCCTCGCGCTGTTCGCCCTGCCGGTGCGCTACCTCCAGTCCTTCTCCCTGCGCGACGACGAGTTGCTCGCGGCGCTGGTCATCGGCCTGGTGCTCGTCGGGCCCGTCGCCGGGATCGCCGGATATCTGCGGTCGCTGGACTACCGCCGCGTCGTCGCCGTGGGGGAGACCCGGCGGGCCGAGCGGCTCGCCATCGCCGCCGACCTCCACGACTTCGTGGCGCATCACGTGACCGGCATCCTCGTCCAGACCCAGGTCGCCCGCATGATGTCCGACGCCCCGCAGTACGAGATCGACGGCGTCCTCGCCGGCATCGAGCGCGCCGCGACCGAGGCGCTCGCCTCGATGCGGCGCACGGTCGGCGTCCTGCGGGACGTCGGACCCGAGGCCGTCGAACACCGCCCCGTCGGCGACCTCGACGGCGTCCACGAACTCGTCGACCGCTTCCCCGGCCCCGGCCAGCGCGCGATCCTCCACCGCGACCCCGAACTCCCCTCCGGCCTCCCCCACGAGATCCAGGCCGCCGCCTACCGAGTCGTCCAGGAGTCCCTCACCAACATCCGCCGCCACGCGGCCGACGCCACCGACATCCTCGTCACCCTCTTCCCCCACGCCGGCCGCCTCGTCGTCATCGTCCAGGACAACGGCCACGGCACCACCCACCTCCCCACCGAGGCCCACGGCGGCGGCTTCGGCCTCGTCGGCCTCAAGGAACGCGTCACGGCCCTCGACGGCGAACTGACCGCGGGGCCGCGACAGGGGGAGGGATGGGAGGTCCGGGCGGAACTTCCGACAGGGGTGAAGTCCCGGGCGAGGAGCGGGGGCACGGGGGAGAGGGAGCCGCGGTGAGGCGGAACCGGGGCTGGAGGAGGGTGCCGTCTGTACTCAGGGACGGCCGAGCCCTGGGCGGGTCACGGCCGGTAGGCCGACGGCGGGCCTGTGCGTATGCCGAGGAGGCTCATCTGCACCAGAGCGGGGCGGGCGTCGGTACGGCCCGTGGCATCGGCGGCGAGGGAGACCATGCGGGCGCGCAGTTCCTCGGCGGGCTCGGACAGGGCGTACGTGCGCAGGACGAGTTCCAGCATCACCGCGTCGAACTCCGCTCCGAAATCCGGGTACCGGTCCGGGTCTCGCTCAGCCTCGGCCCGGACGACGCGCCACCCACCGCCCTCGGACGCGCCCACCGGGCCGAACTCGGCCCGGTAGATCTCGTGCCCCGTCCAACTCCTCAGCAGCCGGACGGTGTCCCCCTCGGAGGCCACGTTCCACTTGCCCTCCATCTCCCGGCTGACGTGACCGAGCCGGATCGCGTCCCACTCGTCGTCACTCCATACGCAGGTGGGAAGCAGGGCCAAGGACTCCGGGCGCACCAGGGAAGTCTCCATGGGCGGGATCGTAGTCGCCCGTTTTTCCTCGCCGCGCAGGGCGAACCGGCAACCCCGGTCGATCGCGGCTCCACCGAACCGGCATCGAACACAAAATCACGGAGCGTTCACGTCGTCGCCACATTCAGTACACGGGCCGCATCATGGTCCTCCAGCACCGAAATGTGGGGGGAACCATGCACCAGCGCACCGTCATGACCGTTCTGGCCGCTACCGGGATTCTGGCCCTCTCGGCCTGCAACCCGGCCGCGAGCGACAGCGGCAGTGCGAAGACCAGCCCCGCCGCGTCGGCACCCGGCACGCCCGCGCCGGCGGACACGGCCAGGACCGGCAGCGCATCGGCAAAGGCCGGCACGTTGCCGGAGATGAAGGGCAAGGGTCTTCAGGCCGCCCAGGACCAGGCGCAGGCCGCCGGGTTCTACCACCTCACGTCGCACGACGCTCTCGGCCGTGGACGGATGCAGGCTTTCGACCGGAACTGGAAGGTCTGCTCGCAGACCCCGGCCGCCGGTGGGCATCCGACGGACACGAAGGTGGACTTCGCGGCGGTCAAACTGGCGGAGAGCTGCCCCGCCAAGGACGAAGGCGCTGTGCGGCAGGCGGGATCGACGATGCCCGACTTCAGAGGCAAGTCGGTCAAGGCCGCCCGCCAGTCCCTCGACTCCTCCACCGGCATCACCGTCAATGACGTCTCGGGCGAGAGCCGCATGATCCTCCTGGAATCCAACTGGAAGGTGTGCACCCAGACCCCGAAGCCGGGAGCCAAGCTCGACGGGCAACCCGTCGAGTTCGGCGCGGTGAAGTTCGGGGAGTCCTGCTGACGCCCGGTGCGCGGCTGGACCTGGCCGGCCGTCTTACGAGCCCCTTCCCGCCCGCGAGATACCGTGCGCCCACGCCCCGCCCAAGGAGGGAAACCCCATGCCGGCCCCCCACACCCTCGACCTCACCGCGGCCTTGGAGGCCGGTGACCTGGAGGGGTTCTACCAGGACCTCCACCGCCACCCCGAACTCGCCTTCGAGGAACACCGCACGGCAGGCAGACTCGCCGCGCGCCTCGAAGCCGCCGGTTACGAGGTCACGGAGGGCGTCGGAGGCACCGGCGTGGTCGGTGTGCTGCGCAACGGTGACGGGCCGGTCGTGTGGCTGCGGGCCGACATGGACGCACTGCCCGTGCGGGAGGCGACGGGGCTGCCGTACGCCTCGACGGCCGACGGGGTGATGCATGCCTGCGGT
Organism: Streptomyces saintjeani; assembly: GCF_055409605.1. Classification (NCBI taxonomy): domain Bacteria; kingdom Bacillati; phylum Actinomycetota; class Actinomycetes; order Kitasatosporales; family Streptomycetaceae; genus Streptomyces; species Streptomyces saintjeani. Next base: position 8,061,991 of record NZ_CP189624.1, read on the forward strand.
CACGACCTGCACGTCACCTGGCTCGCGGCTGCCGCCGAGGCGCTGGCCGGTGGGCGGGATGTGTGGGCGGGGACGGTCGTGGTGATCGGGCAGCCCGGGGAGGAGGCCGGGAGCGGCGCGGCGGCGATGGTCGCGGACGGGCTGCACCAGCGGTTCCCCCGGCCCGATGCCGTTCTGGGGCAGCATGCCGCGCCCGGTCCCGTGGGGTTCTATCCGCACACCCCCGGCCTGACCATGTCCGCCTCGGACGACATCGACGTCGTCGTGCACGGCGTCGGCGGGCACGGTTCGCGGCCCGAGTCGACGGTCGATCCCGTCGTCATCGGCGCGTACATCGTCACCCGGCTCCAGACCGTCGTCGCCCGGGAGATCGCGGCGAGCGAGTCGGCCGTTCTGACCGTGGGCGCGTTCCAGGCGGGGGCCACGCACAACGTCATTCCCGCCGAGGCGCGGCTCGCCCTCAACCTCCGTACGCAGAACCGGCGTACGCGGGACAAGGCGCTCGACGCGATCCGGCGGATCGTCACCGGCGAGTGCGGCGCGGCCGGTTGTCCGCAGGCGCCCGAGGTGGACGTGGTCTCCAGCTATCCCGTCACCGTCAACGACGCCGCCCTCGACGGGCGTATCGCCGCGACGCACCGGCAACTCTTCGGCGAGCACACCGTGTTCGACTTCGGGCCCGTGATGGGGAGCGAGGACTTCTCCGAACTCGCCCCCGAAGGCGTCCCGTACGACTACTGGTACGTCACCACCACCCCCGCGGACGTCTGGGAGGCGGCGGAGGGCGAGGAGTTGAGGGAGAAGTTCGCAGGCGTGCCGGGAAACCACAGCCCGTTGTTCGCCCCCGACCTGTCGGTGCTCGTGCCGGGGGCGCGGACCCTCGTCTCGGCGGCCCTCACCGTACTGCTGAGTCCAGGAACCGCGTGAGGTCCCCGAACACCTCCGCGCGGTTCGTCTCCGCGAACACCTCGTGCCGGGCCCCCGGGTAGACGCACGAGGTCAGCGAGCCGCCCTCGGCGAGCCGCTCCACGCCGGGGCGGCTCCCGGCGAGGGGGACGAGGCGGTCGTCCTCGCCGTGCAGCCACAGCACCGGCACCCGCCCCACGTCCCCGCCCGAAGCGACCGCTCCCAGCGACGCCGAGAACGCCTCCAGCGTCGCCCGCTTCATCGCCCCGTGCCACACCAGAGGGTCCGCCGTGTACGCCGCCCCGACCGCCGGGTCCCGCGAGAGCGCGGCGGGGCTGATCGGGACGTCCGGGATCTCGTCGTACGCCAGGAGCCGGCCCGGCAGCGCCCAGTCCCCGATGACCGGCCCGGACAGGACCAGCGCGGCGAGCTGTTCGCCGAGGCGCTGAGCGAGGCGGGCGGCGATCAGGCCGCCCATGGAGTGGCCCACGACGACCAGCGGCACCCCCGGCCACGCCCCCCGCGCCACCGACACCACCGCCTCGGCGTCCGTGACCACGTCCTCGAAGTCCCCGACCAGCACCCGCTCCCCGTCCGACAGCCCGTGCCCGGCATGATCCGGCCCCAGCACAGCCGCACCGTGCGCCCGCAGCACCCCCGCGACCTCCTCGTACCGGCCGAGGTGCTCCCCGTAGCCGTGGACCAGCAGCGCGACGTACCGAGGCCGGGGCGCCGGCCACTCGTGCACCGCGATGCGGCCCTGTACGCCGGTCAAGTAGCGGATGTCGGCCACATTGCCTCCGATGATCTGAAAAGCGCCGTCATGGGTTTCACGCGGTGAGACGGTCTTTCCCTACCCCGGATGCATGGGCATAGCATCGGTCAACGCAATGAACACGATGACTCTGTGGCACATCACCGGCTGGGAGTTCGCCGCCCTCGCCCTCGCCGCCCTCCTCGTCGGCTTCTCCAAGACGGCCGTCAGCGGCGCGAACACCGTCAGCCTCGCCGTCTTCGCGGCGGTCCTGCCGGCCCGCGCGTCCACCGGCGTCCTGCTGCCGATCCTGATCGCCGGGGACGTCCTCGCCGTCCTGACCTACCGTCGGCACGCCCACTGGCCCACGCTGTGGCGGCTCTTCCCGGCCGTCGCGGCGGGGGTGATCGTCGGGACGGTGTTCCTGGTGTGGGCCGACGACGAGGTCGTACGGACCTCGATCGGGGCGATCCTGCTGCTCATGGCGGGGGTGACGGTGTGGCGCCGGCGCCGGGCCGACTCCGCCGACGAGCCCGACGCCGTCGTCACCCGCGCCGGGCGGCTCAAGGCGCGGTCGTACGGGGTGCTCGGGGGGTTCACGACGATGGTCGCGAACGCCGGGGGGCCGGTGATGTCGATGTATCTGCTGTCCGCCGGGTTTCGGAAGCTGGGGTTCCTGGGTACGTCCGCGTTCTTCTTCCTGATCGTCAACGTGTCCAAGGTGCCCTTCAGCGCCGGGCTCGGGCTCATCGACGGGAACTCGTTGCTGCTCGACGCGGCGCTGGTGGTGTTCGTCGTGCCGGGGGCGGTGATCGGGCGGTGGGCCGTCGACCGGATCAACCAGCGGTTGTTCGAGAGGCTCGTGATCGCGGCGACCGTGCTGGGAGGGGCGCAGCTGCTGCTCCGGTGAGCCACGCCGACGTCGCCTCCAGGCCGCCGAACGTGTAGAAGTGCAGGGCCACTTCGCCGTGCCGCGCCGCGACGAGGTCCGCCGCGAGCGCCTCCAGGAAACGGTCCGGGCCCGCCGTACCCATCAGGTGCGTCAGCGAGAAGCCGTACTTGCGGGCTATGCCGGTGCTCGTGCTCACGCCGAAGCGGCGGGCGTACGAGACGAGACGCCGTACGCCGGCCGGGCCCGGGACGCCGATGCGTACGGGGACGTCGATGCCCCTCGCCCTCGCCTCCTCCAGCCACGCCAGGACCGGTTCCACCGCGAAGCCGAACTGGGTGGTGACGGTCGCCGTGAGGGACTGTTCCTTCAGCGCCGCCGTCTTCTCCTCCAGCGCCGACCACAGGGCCGGGGTGCCGATCGCCGGGTGGCCCTCCGGGTAGCCGGTGATGCCGACGTGCCGTACGCCGTGCTCCTCCAGCAGGCCCGAGCGGATCACCGACAGGGCGTCGGGGTACGGGCCGTGCGGGGTCGTGGGGTCGCCCGCGACGACGAACACGGACTCCGTCGCCCCCGCCGAGCGCAGGGCCGCGAGGGTTTCGCCCAGCTCGGCCGGGGAACGCAGGCGGCGGGCCGAGAGGTGGGGTACGGGTGTCAGGCCGTGCTTTCCGACAGCCCGCGCGGCGTCGATCCTGGTGTCCAGGTCCTCGGACGCGAGGTGCGTGATGTTGACCCGGGTCCCCGGCGCGAGCGCCGCGCCCTCCAGGGCCGGGGCGTCCTTGCCGGTCATCTCCAGGGACGCGTCGAGGAACAGGGGGTGCGGGGCCGTCATACGTCGTCGAGTTCCTCACCTGGTGAAAGGGGCGGACCAGGCTAACAAGCGGGGGTACGGCCGCGCTGTGGCGGACGTCTCGTAGGGTCGGGGCATGCATGTGCTGATCCTCGGGGGGACGACGGAGGGGCGGGAGCTTGCCGCCGCGCTGAGCGGGGTGGGGGCGGCCGGCTCCGAGGCGCGGGGGGTTGCTGCCGAGGTGAACGGGGTACGAGGGTCCGCTTCCGAGGTGCAGAAGGTCGCCGTGCGGGTGACCACTTCGCTCGCCGGACGCGTTTCGCGGCCCGGTGCCCTCGCCGGGGACGTGCGGATCGGGGGGTTCGGTGGGGTTGACGGGCTCGCTGCGTGGGTGCGGGAGCATCGCGTGGACGCCCTCGTCGACGCCACCCATCCCTTCGCCTCGCGGATCACCGCCAACGCCGTCGCCGCTGTCGCCGTCACCGGGGTGCCGTTCGTCGTGCTGCGGCGGCCGGGGTGGGAGGCGGGGGAGGGGGACCGGTGGTACGACGCCGGGTCCCTCGCGGAGGCCGCCGCGTTGCTGCCCCGGCTCGGACGGCGGGTGCTGTTGACCACCGGGCGGCTGGAGCTGGCGGCCTTCGCCCGGGTCGCCGGGGCGCATTTCGTCGTACGGTCCGTCGAGGCGCCCGAGCCGCCGCTCCCGGCCGACTGCGAAGTGCTGCTCACGCGTGGGCCGTTCACCGTCGAGGACGAACTCCGGTTGCTGCGGGAGCGCCGTATCGACGTCGTCGTGACGAAGGACAGCGGGGGCACCGCGACGGCCGCGAAGCTGAGTGCCGCCCGGGAGTCGGGGATACCGGTGATCGTCGTACGCCGGCCCCCGGCGCCGTACGGGGTGGACCTGGTCGGCGATGTCGCGGGTGCGGTCGCGTGGGTCAGGGGGCTGTGACCGACGCCCGCAGGCGGTCGATCGTACGGAGGATCCCGGCGCGGTTCTTGGCGGACTTGATCCAGGTGGGGAGCTTGCCGACGTAGGTCATCCGGCGGTGCTCGTGCTCGTGCCAGGGGGCGTGTTCGCGGAGGTCGGCGGCGACGAAGTCCCGCAGGACGGTGAGGTGTTGGAGGTTGTAGGCCCAGATCGTGCCGTGGCGGGTGCCGGCCTGGAGCCAGAGGGACAGGGAGTGCGGGTCGGGTCCACAGCCTCCCTCCCGGACCCAGGACAGTCCGCACGAGCGGCAGACCACCCGCCTCTGCGAGGCTCCCCCGGCCGTCCCGCGCCGGTGCTCGCGGTGCGCGAGGCGGTCGCAGCGTGGGCAGTGCACGAGAGCCGAGTCCGCGTAGTGGAACAGCTCCGTGCGGAGGTCGTAGAAGCGGGTCGGGGACATGGGAGGAGTATGCGAGGGGGTGGGGGGTGAGGCATCCGGTTTTCGGCACCTACCCCGCCGTGACCTCCTTCCGCTCCCGCATCCCGCTGCTCAGGTCCTCCACCAGGAGCCTCTTCGCGATCGCGTCCACCGCCGCGTGGAGGTCGCCGCTCGACGGGCGGCCCAGGTCGCGTTCGATGTGGTCCTTCAGCCAGTCGCCCCATGCCTCCGAGATGATGTGGGCCTCTCGGGTGCCCGCGTCCGTGTGGGAGAGGAGGGTGCCGGTGCGGGTGAGGTAGCCCTCCTCGACCATGCGGTCGAAGACCGGGAGGAGGACCTCCGGGGGGAGGTGGCGGCGGGCCGCGATGAGGCCGAGGCTCGCGTGGCCGACCATGCGGGTGTGGAGTTCGACCTGCATGACGGCCCACGCGCCCGCGATGTCGAGGCGGGTGTCGGAGTCCTCGACGATACGGCGGGTGGTCTCCAGGTCCGTGCTGCCGATGATTTTGGCGACCGAGGTTTCGAGGACTCTGCGGGAGTCCGTGCCGCTGGGGGACGCGAAGCCCTCGCCCATGTCCGTGGAGCCCGCGCGGGCGCTGTCGCGCAGCGGGACCTGTTTCAGCAGCAGGGCGACCAGGAAGCCGAGCGCCGCGATCGGGACCGTCCACAGGAACACCGTCTGGATGGTGTCGGCGTACGCGCCGATGATCGGCCCGGCGGCCCGCGCGGGCAGGTGGTGGACGCCGTCCGGGCTGCTCGCGGCCTTCGTCAGCGACGCCACGTCCGCCGTACCCGTCGCCGCCGCCTCGCGGATGCCGTCCCGCAGGTTGGGGGTCAGCGCGTTCGTGTAGATCGTGCCGAAGACGGCCGTACCGAAGGAACTCCCCAGCGTACGGAAGAAGGTGACGCCCGAGGTCGCGGTGCCGAGGTCCGCGTACTCGACCGTGTTCTGCACGGCGATCGTCAGGACCTGCATGCACAGCCCGATCCCGAAGCCGAGGACGAACATGTACAGCGACTCCAGCCAGGCCCCCGTATCCGGCCCCATCCGCGACATCAGGAACAGCCCGAGCCCCATCACCAGCGAGCCGATGATCGGGAACACCCGGTACCTGCCGGTCTGGCTGATCACGTTGCCGCTGCCGATCGACGCGATCAGCAGGCCGATCACCATCGGCAGCGTCCGTACCCCGGAGACGGTCGCCGAATCGCCGTCCACGTACTGGAGATAGCTCGGCAGGTACGTCATCGCGCCGAGCATCGCGAACCCGACGATGAAGCTGAGCACCGAGCACACCGTGAACACCGGGTTGCGGAACAGCCGCATCGGCAGCATCGGCTCCGCCGCCCGCGTCTCCGTCCAGCAGAACAGGCCGAGCGCGACCACACCGCCCACGAACAGGCCGACGATCACACCGGAACCCCACGCGTACTCGTTGCCGCCCCAGCTCGTCGCCAGGATCAGGGCGCTCGCGCCGACCGCGACCAGCGCGATGCCGAGGTAGTCGATGACCGGGCGGGACACGGACTTGACCACCGGGATCGTGCGGGCCGCCGCGATGACGACCACGATCGCGATGGGTACGTTCACGTAGAACGCCCACCGCCAGGTGAGGTGGTCCGTGAACAGGCCGCCCAGCAGCGGGCCGATCACCGTCGCCACGCCGAACACCGCGCCGATCGCGCCCTGGTACTTGCCGCGCTCCCGCAGCGGGATGACGTCCGCGATCAGCGCCATCGCCGTCACCATCAGGCCGCCCGCGCCGATGCCCTGCACCGCGCGCCACGCGATCAGCAGCGGCATGTTCGTCGCAAGGCCGCACAGGAACGAGCCCGTGATGAACACGATCGCCGAGACCTGGAAGACCACCTTGCGGCCGAACAGGTCGCCGAACTTGCCGACCAGGACCGTCGCGACGGTCTCCGCGAGGAGGTACGCCGTCACCACCCACGACATGTGGGAGGCGCCGCCGAGGTCCGACACGATCGTGGGCAGGGCCGTGCCGACGATCGTCTGGTCCAGGGCCGCGAGGAGCATGCCCAGCACGATCGTGACGAACACGACGTTGCGGCGGCGGGGGTCCAGTACGGGGGGCTGCGCGGCCGGTGGGGAATCCTGGGTGACGGTCACGGGGACACCATCGCGCCGGGGAGTGGGAGGCGCACGCGGGGAGGGCCGACCGGGGGGTGTCCGGTGGGGGCGGGTGGGTGTTGGCGGGGGACGCCGGGTACGGGGTGCCGGTCACCCCTCCTTCGGGCTCACCCCTCCTCGGGCCTGCGCCGCAGCAAGTACGTGTCCATGATCCACCCCTTCCGCTCCCGCGCCCGAGCCCGCGCCTCCTCGATCCGGGGCGCCGCCTCCGCGATCGGGCCGGACACCAGGATCTCGTCCGGTGTGCCGATGTACGCCCCCCAGTAGATGTCTATGTCCTCCCCGTTCTCCTGCGCGAGCCCCCGGAACGCCTGGTGCGCGTCCAGCATCACCACCACGTCGTCCACCCCCTCCGGGAACCCCTCCGCGAGCCGCCGCCCGGTCGTGATCTGCACCGGCCTCGCCACCCGGTTCAACCCCGTACGGTGCCGCGCGACCAGCGCGGAGACACTGCTGACGCCCGGGATCACGTCGTACGCGTACGCGACGTTCCCCCGCGCGAGGACCTCGTCCAGGATCGCGATCGTGCTGTCGTACAGCGCCGGATCGCCCCAGACCAGGAACGCGCCGGTCTCCCCGTCGGAGAGTTCCTCGGTGATCAGCCGCTCGTAGATGTCCGCGCGGGCGCTGCGCCAGTCGCCGACGGCGGGGGAGTACGCGGCGGTGCCCGCCGTACGGTCCCGCTCCGGGTCGCGGGCCTCGACGACCCGGTACGTGCCCTCCGGCACATGCGTCCGCAGCATCTCCCTGCGCAGGTCCGTGAGGTCGCTCTTCACCTCGCCCTTGTCCAGGACGAAGAACACGTCCGCCTCCCGCATCGACCTGACCGCCTGGAGGGTCAGGTGTTCCGGGTCGCCCGCGCCGATACCGATGACAAGAATCCTTCGCACGTCCCCGAGTGTGCCGTACGGCACTGACAACGAGGTCGGCGCGGGGTGATCAACGCAGTCCCGGCGCCCGCGCCGCCGGGTCCACGGGGTGTCCGTCGACCTCGTCCGCGAGGGCCCGTGCCCAGGTCACGACGCCGGGGAGATCCATGCCGTACGCCGCTCCGGCCCACCGCTCGACCTCGTCCGCACCGCGCCGCAGCAGCCGTACCCCGCCGGTCCGGTTGCCCCGCGCCGTGTGCGTCAGCCCCACGGCGAGCTGCGCGAGCGCCCGCCACAGGGGGCGCTCCTCCTCGGGGCCCGTCTTCCAGGCGTCCTCGAAGACCTCGTGGGCGTGGAACGGCTTACCGGCGTCGAACAACGCCTGCGCCTCGGTGACGGTCTCCTCGGGACGGCGTGCGATCCCCTCCGGCTGCCTCGGCACGCCCTCCTCCCCGTACGCCAACGGCCGCCCCAGCCCGTCCCTGGGCCGCGCACTCCTCGCCCGACCCGCACTGTCCCTGTCCCGCGCCTCAGCCATACCCCGATTGTCCCGCCTGCGGAGCGGCATGCCGGGTGGGGTAGAGTTCGGTTCGCGCGATCGCACATGTGTGGGCCGCGCATCGGGACGTGGCGCAGCTTGGTAGCGCACTTGACTGGGGGTCAAGGGGTCGCAGGTTCAAATCCTGTCGTCCCGACTTAGATAGTCGCAGGTCAGGGGCCTTGCCGGAGAGATCCGGCAAGGCCCCTCGATCGTTTTCGGGGACCAGGGAGTTCATGCGGCATCGCCGGGCATTCCGGGCGACTGGGCGATCTCCTGTTCGGCGGCTTCGATGATGGCCAGTACGGCCGCCGCCGCGGCTGCGGGATCGCGGGCCTCGACGGCTTGCACGATGGCGCGGTGCCTGGGCAGCGAGGCTTCCACCGCGCCGGGGGTCCGGGTGCTGACGAGGAAGCTGTGTTCCAGCGCGATGTCGACAGCGCGGCCCAGTGAGCCGAGGAGACGGTTGCCGCTGGCGTCGAGCAGGGCCCGGTGGAAGGCGATGTCGGCCTCGACATAGCCGCTGCGGCCGGGTTCCGTGGCCGCGGCCTCCATGGCCGCCAGGGCGTCGTACAGGGCTCGTACATCGTCGGGGCCGGCCCGGTCGGCGGCGAGCCGGGCCGCCTCGGGCTCGACGATCCGGCGGAGTTCACCCGTGTCGCGCAGCAGAGTCGTGGCGTTCCCGGCCTGTTTCCAGCGCAGCACGTCACGGTCCAGGTGGTTCCAGTGCTCCGGGGGCAGCACGCGCGTGCCGGTGCGCGGGCGTACGCGCAGCATCCCCTTGGCCACCAGTGCCTTGACCGCTTCCCGCACCACCCCTCGGCTGACGCCGATCTCGGCCGCGAGCGCGTCCTCGATCGGCAGCGGATCACCCGGCTCCCACGCGCCACCCACGATGCGCCGCCCGAGCCCGTCGACCACGCGCTGATGCGTGGTCGGGAAGTGCACCACGATCTCCGCTCACCCCCTGGACGGCATTCATCGAATCATTTAATGATTGCACGGCCCCCGCGACTCCCACTGAGCCCCAGGAGAGCATCGATCGTGGAATCGGCAGCAGCACGCCCTCGTCCGGTCCTCACGGCCGGCTCCGTCCTGCCGGTGGACGCCGGCCGAGCCGCGCTCGTCGCGCGTGTCCACGACCCGGAAGGGGACGGGCCGTGTGTGGCCGCGGTCCGCGGCGGTCAGGTCGTCGACCTGACCGCCATCGCACCCACCGTCTCCGACCTCGTGGAACGCGACGACGCGGTGGAGGTCGTCCGCGAGGCCGACGGCGGACGTGTCTGGCGCCTGGACGAACTGCTGGACGCGCCGGCCGGTCGCCGTGACGTTCCGCGTCTGCTCGCCCCCGTCGACCTGCAAGTGATCAAGGCCGCGGGCGTCACCTTCGCCCGGAGTCTGCTGGAACGCGTCATCGAAGAGCGCACGGGCGGCGATCCGGCGCAGGCCGCGCGGATACGGGCCCGCGTCGGGCAGGCGGTGGGCGGCACGCTCGACGGCATCCGTCCCGGATCGCCGGAAGCGGACAAGGCCAAGGAACTGCTCGCCTCCGAAGGACTGTGGTCGCAGTACCTGGAGGTCGGGATCGGGCCGGACCCGGAAGTGTTCACCAAGGCCCCGGTCCTGTCCGCGGTCGGCACCGGCGCCGACATCGGCGTGCTCGGCGCCTCGGTGTGGAACAACCCCGAGCCCGAGGCCGTCCTCGTCGTGGACTCGCGCGGCCGGGTACGCGGCGCGACGCTCGGCAACGACGTCAACCTCCGCGACATCGAGGGCCGCAGCGCCCTGCTGCTGTCCCGCGCGAAGGACAACAACGCCTCCTGCGCGATCGGCCCGTTCGTCCGCCTGTTCGACGAGGACTTCGACCTCGACACCGTACGCGGGCTCGACATCGACCTCCGGATCGACGGCACGGGCGGCTACGTCCTGCGTGGCAGCAGTTCCATGCGCGAGATCAGCCGCGATGTACTGGACCTGGTGGCCGCCACGCACGGTCCGCACCATCAATACCCGGACGGCTTCGCGCTGTTCACCGGAACGCTGTTCGCCCCCACCGAGGACCGCCAGGCACCCGGCGCGGGCTTCACCCACGAGTACGGCGACATCGTGCGGATCTCCAGCCCGCGACTCGGTGCTCTGGTCAACACCGTCGTCACCAGCGAACAGGCCGCGCCGTGGACGTTCGGCGTGGGAGCGCTGATGCGCAACCTCGCCCGGCGCGGCGTGCTGTGAGCTGACGAAGACTCGCATGCTCGGTTCATGTCCGGGGGACCGGCTCCTGCCCGATCGTGGCGTGCAGGCGCCGGGTGTGGTCCACGTGGCGCGCGGCCCCGGTCAGCAAGACCCTGGCCGTCAGGCGAGGTTGAGCGCTGGACGCGGCCAACCGCACTTCCAGCTCGCCCGGTTCGACGACGCGCCGCCCGTCGCGTCCGGTGAAGGAGGCGACGTCGGCCGGGACCGTGACATGCAGGCGCCGGGCCTCACCCGGCTCCAGCTCGACCCGGGTGTAGCCGACGAGGCGCTGCACCGGCTGGACGACGGAGGCGACCGGGTCGTGCAGATAGACCTGGACGACTTCGGTCCCGGACCGCCCGCCGGTGTTGCGGACGGTGAAGGCGAGGGCGAACTCGCCGTCCGTCGGGGCCTCTTGGACGTCCACGGTGAGGTCTGTCCAGTCGAACCGCGTATAGGACAGGCCGTGGCCGAAGGCGAACGCCGGGGTCGGGTCGACGCTGGACACCTTCCCGGCGTGGGCGAGCCGCGCCCCGAGGTACGTGGCCGGCTGGGAGCCCGGCCCGCGCGGCACGCTGACCGGGAGGCGTCCGGAGGGCTCGGTACGGCCGCTGAGCACTCCGGCGATCGCGTGGGTGCCTTCCTCGCCCGGGAAGAAGGACTGCACGATCGCGGCGGACTCCTCCACGGCGCGGCCGAGGGCGTACGGCCGGCCCGCGAGCAGGACGGTGACCACGGGTGTCTCCAGGTCGAGCAGGGCGTCGAGCAGGTGCTGCTGCGCGCCGGGCAGCACCAGCGAGCCGGCGTCGCATCCCTCGCCGGTGGTGCCCTGTCCGAAGAACCCGGCGCGGTCACCGAGCACGACCAGGGCGATGTCGGCCTCGCGTGCCGTCCGGACGGCCTCGGGGATGCCGGAGAGGTCTCCGTCGTCGATTCCGGTGCCGTGGGCGAGCGTGATCTCGGCGTCGGGGAACTCGGCGGTGAGAGTGGCGTGCAGGGTGGGCAGTTCGATGCCGGGTGGGGTGCCGGGGTGGTGGACGCCGATGTGCTGGGGGAAGGAGTAGCAGCCCAGGACGGCGTTGGGCTCGTCGGCGTTGGGGCCGAGGAGGGCGATGCGGCGGGGCCTGGTGAGCGGCAGGGTGCCGTCGTTGCTCAGCAGCACGACCGCTTCCTCGGCGATCGTGCGGGCCAGCGCGCGGTTGTGCGGACTGTCCAGGTCGATCCGGCCGCGCAGGGCGTCCGGGTCGTCCGGGTCCGCGCCGTCGAGCGCGGCCGGTACGGGGTTCCAGTCCGGGTCGAGCAGGCCGAGCGCCGCCTTCTGGGTGAGTACCCGGCGCAGGGCGCGGTCGACCAGCGCCTCCGGCACCCGGCCGTCGGCGACGGCCTCGGCCAGGGGTGCGCCGTATGTCTTGACGTTGGGCAGTTCGACGTCGATGCCCGCGCGCAGTGCCGTGCCGGCGGCGTCGGCCCAGTCGGCCGCGACGCCGTGCAGGGTTGTCAGGAAGGCGATGGCGAAGTAGTCGGCGACGACCGTGCCGTCGAAGCCCCAGGTGTCGCGCAGCAGCCCGGTGAGCAGTCCCTCGTCGGCCGCCGAGGGTATGCCGTCGGTGTCGGTGTAGGCGTTCATCACCGATCGGGCGCCGCCTTCACGGATCGCCATCTCGAAGGGCGGCAGCAGGACGTCGGCGCGTTCGCGCGGGCCCATGGAGGAGGGGGCGAGGTTGCGGCCGGCGCGGGAGGCCGAGTAGCCGGCGAAGTGCTTGAGAGTGGCGACGATCCCGGCGGACTGAAGGCCCCGCACGTAGGCCGTTCCGATGGTGGCGACGAGGTACGGGTCCTCGCCGATGGTCTCCTCGACCCGGCCCCAGCGGGCGTCGCGCACCACGTCCAGGACGGGCGCGAGTCCCTGGTGGACGCCGACGGCACGCATGTCGCGGCCGATCGCGGCGGCCATCCGCCGCACCGTGTCCGGGTCGAAGGTGGCGCCCCAGGACAGCGGAACGGGGTAGGCCGTCGCCCCCCAGGCGGCGAAGCCGGCCAGACACTCGTCGTGCGCGAGAGCGGGGATGCCGAACCGGTTCGTGGCGGCGATCCGGGCCTGGGTGCGGGCCAGCGACAGCGCGCCCACGGCGGGGTCGACCGGGACCGTGCCGAAGGGCCGGGTCAACTGGCCCAGCCCGGTGGGCAGAAGCGCGTCGAGATCGACGGCCTCCTCCATGTCGTGCTGGTGCGGGGCCACTTCACCGCCCTGATCGGAGGCGCCCACCCACACTCCGTACAGCTGGGCGGTCTTCTCCCGAAGGGTCATCGCGTCGATCAGGGCGTCGACTCTCGCGGTGACGGGAAGGGCGGGATCGTTCCAGGGGGAGAGCCCGGTGCTGGTCTCTTCAGCCACGTCGGCGTTCACTTTCGTCGGTCAACGGCTGAACCCGGCGGTCAGACCGCTCAGCAGCTGACGGCGGCCGAACACGTACAGGATGATCAGGGGCAGGGTGGTGAGGACGACGGCGGCCAGGAGGGCGGGGACGTTGACCCCGTACTCGCCCTGGAAGGTCCACAGGGCGAGCGGCAGTGTCCGCCGGGAAGGGCTCTGGGTGAGGATCAGCGGCAGCAGGAAGCCGTTCCAGATGGTCAGCGCGTTGAAGATGGTCACGGTGAGGATGGCCGGGCGGGTGAGCGGCGCTGCCAGGCGCCACAGCGTCCCCCACTCGGTGGCGCCGTCCACCCGCATCGAGTCGAACAGCTCCTTGGGCACGTCGCGGATGAAGTTGGCGAGTATCAGCACGGACAGCGGGATGGCGAAGGCGATCGACGGCAGGATCAGCGCCAGCAGGCTGTCGTACAGCTGTAGCTTGATGATGATCAGATAGATCGGGATGACCGTCGCTTGCAGCGGGATGGCGAGGCCCATGAGGAACATGCCGTTCACCACGCGCAGGAACCGCATGCGCCAGCCGCGCACGATGGCGTAGGCGGCCATGAAGGAGACGGCGACCGCCGGTACCACCGCGCCGACGGTGACCACGACGCTGTTCCACAAGTAGCTGAAGAAGTCGGACTCGAAGACCAGCTCGTAGTTGTCCAGCGTGGGGTCGGCCGGCGGCGCCAGCGGGTTGCTCGCGTAGTAGGTGCTCTGGGCCTTGAGGCTGGTGACGAGAATCCAGTAGAGGGGGATGACGACGACGGCGAGCCAGAGCCATCCGGCCAGACCGCCGGCCCAGTTGCGCCGGCGGGCCGCCGGACGGGAGCGGCGTCGCTGCTTGCGGTGGGTGGTCTTCTGCGGTCGTCGCGGCTCGGTCAGCGTGGTGGTCATCAGGCCCCCTCGAGTTGGCTCTCACCGGCGTCCCGGCCGCCGAGCCGGCGCAGCAGCAGGGCGATGACGAGGCCCACCAGGACGAGGATGACCGCGATGGCGCTGGCCGGCCCCATCAGGCTGGCCTGGAAGCCCCGTTTGTACATGTCCAGCGCGAGGACCCGGGTGGCGTCCGACGGGCCGCCCTCGGTCAGGACGAAGATGAGGTCGAAGAAGGTCAGGGAGCCGACCACCATCAGCGTCGACGAGGTGATGACGGTGTACCTGAGCTGGGGCAGCGTGATGCTGAAGAACTGGCGGATCTGCCCGGCGCCGTCCAACTGCGCGGCCTCGTACAGGGACTTGGGGATCTGCTGGACGCCGCCCTGGTAGATCAGCGAGTGGAACGGGACGAACTGCCAGGAGACGACGAAGATGACGACCCCGAACGCGAGCCAGGGGCGCCCCAGCCAGTCCTTGCTGAGCCACTCGGCCCCCAGCCCGGCGCCCAGCCCGAAGTTGGGGTCCAGCAGCGCCTTGTACGCGACCGCGATCGCCGCCGAGCTGAGCAGGAGCGGGACGAAGTAGATCAGGCTCAGCACCGCACGGTAGCGCTGGCGGCCGGCCAGGAACGTGCCGAGCAGGATGCTCGCCGGTGTCTGGACCGCCCAGGACACGGCCATCACCAGGAACGTCACCCACAGGGCGTGCGGCAGCCCGGGGTCGGTGAGCACCGCACGCCAACTGGTCAGCCCGGACGGGTGGATGGCGCCGATCCCGTCCCACGTCGTGAAGCTCAGCACGAAGACGCCGACGAGCGGGACCACGGCGAAGCCGACGAAGAACAGCAGCGCCGGCACGGCCAGCCAGGGCAGGATGCCGCGCCGGCCCTCGTGCCCCGCGGAGCGCGTGAGTGCGCTCACGTGCCGATGACCTTGTTGAGATTGCCGGCGAACTGCTGCGGCGATATGGACAGCTGGAACAGCTTGGCGATGTTGTCCAGCAGCGCTTCGGCGGCCGTCGGGCTGAGCGCCTGGTCCCAGGACTGGCTGAACGACTTCGCGTTGCTCGCGATGCCGTACACGAACTCCAGGAACTCGGAGCTCTTGGAGCCGGCCAGTAGTTTCTGCGAGTCCTTCCGGATCGGCACCGCACCGGTGTCGATCCACTCCTTCACCTCCTCGTCCGTGAGGACGCCGGTGGCGAAGAAGTTCTTCGCGATCTTCTTCTGCTCGGCACTGGCCTTCGAGGAGAGGGACAGGTACTGGGCGGGGTTGCCGACGGAGTTGCTCGGATCGCCCTTGCCGCCTTCGACGGGCGGGAAGTTCATGAAACCGAGGCCGCCGCCGGAGACGAAGTCTTTGCCCTCGTTCTGCTGGATGCCGTACGACCAGGAGCCGTGCAGCATCATCGCGGCCTTGCCGGTGTACAGCAGCGCCTGGTCGGCGTTGGAGTCCGCGGTGATCGAGGAGAAGCCCTTGATGAATCCGCCCGCCTTGACCAGGTCCTGCACCTTGGTCAGCGCCTCGATGGCGGCCGGGTGGGACCAGGCGTCCTTCTTGCCGTCGTAGGCGGCCTGGAACACCTCGGGGCCGCCGATGCGGTCGAACAGGAACTCCAGCCACATCATGTTCGTCCACCGGGACTGGCCGCCGAGGGCGAACGGCGCTATGCCCTTCGCGTTGAACCTGGGCACCAGGGCCATGATGTCGCCCCACGACCGGGGCGGCTGGACGCCGACCTCGTCGAAGACCTTCTTGTTGTAGAACAGGACGATCGGCTCCACGCTCTCGGTCGGCACCGCGTAGATCTTGCCGTCGACGGTCGCCGGGCCGAACGAGTTCGGGAAGAGCCGGTTCTTGAGGTCGGGGTGCTCGGCGAACCACGGGGTGAGGTCGTCCACCTGGCCGGCCTTCACGTACGTGCGCAGCGTGCCGCCGCCCCACCCCCAGATGATGGTGGGTGCTTTCCCGGCGCCGATGGCGGTCTTGATCCTCGTCTTGTAGGCGTCGTTCTCGAAGGTGGTGACTTCGATCTTCCCCTTGGGGTTGGCCTTGTCGAACCGCTCCACCGCACCGGTCCTGACGCCTTCCTGAGGCTGACCGCTCAGGTGCCAGTACGTGGCCGTTTTGCCGCTCTTGTCGGGGCCGGACGAGCCGCAGGCCGCGAGGGCCGCGGAGGCCGGCACGCCGGCGGCCAGGCCGAGGAGGGTACGTCGGGAGAGCGCCATGCTTCTTCTCCGCACTCGAGAGCCAACGGCATCTCGTGAGTCATGGTGAAAGGTTTTCGAAACAGCTTTCTCCGAGCTCTGTTCGTGCAAATTAGGTTTCGAACTGACGCCCTGTCAAGGTGCGTGCAGGCCCGTTGTCGTGCTGTGACCAGCCCCGTAAAATCAGGACAGGGCGGCCTTCGAGGGGTCTCGCCAGAGATCGAAACTCTTTCGAAAATGGCTGGTTGAGGGTGGGAGGGGTATGCGATGATCACGGCTGACGCACTGTCGGCGCGGGCTCCGGTGCCGGCCCGCCGTACGGTTGACCGGTTCCACGCCGGTGGACGTGAAACTGAGAGGGAGCGATGCGACCGAACGCCAGGCGCACCACTTTGGCGGACATCGCCCAAGCGGCCGGGGTCTCCATCGCGACCGTGTCCAAAGTGGTCAACGGCCGTGGGGACGTGGCGCCGCACACCCGCACCCGGGTGCAGGAACTCCTGAACCAGCACCACTACCTCGCGCCCGTCTTCCGCCACACCGAGGCCGCCGAGATCCCGACCATCGAGGTCCAGTTCCAGGGTGGCCTCAAGTCGTACGTGGCCGAGACCCTGGAAGGCATCATCGACTCCGCCGCCGAAGCGGGGGCCTCGGTGGTGATCAGCAAGGCGTCCCACGCCCCGCACTGGGCCCGGGACCTGGTCTCGGCCGGGCGCAGCGCCGTCATCGCGGTCACCAGCGTGTACACCACGGCGCACCTGAACGAACTGGCCCGGTTCGGGCTGCCGTTGGTCGTGCTGGACCCGCTGCACCTGCCGGACAGCCGCGTCCACAGCGTCGGGTCGACCAACTTCGGCGGCGGCCTGGCCGCGACCCGGCACCTGCTCTCCCTGGGGCACCGCCGCATCGCCTACATCGGCGGACCGGCCATGGCCGTGTGCAACCAGGCACGCGTGCACGGCTACCGCGCCGCCATGGAGGCGGAAGGAGCGCGGGTGCCCGATGACTACGTCCGGCCCGGAGAGTTCACGTACGAGGCCGGGTTGCTCGGCGCCACGGCGCTCCTGGGCCTGCGAGAGCCGCCCACGGCGATCTTCGCGGGCAACGACGAGATCGCCATCGGTGTCATCGAGGCCGCCCGCATCCGGGGCCTGCGCGTCCCCGAGGACCTGAGCGTGGTCGGCTTCGACGACACGAGCTTCGCCCGGATGGCCTCGCCGCCGCTGACCACGGTGCGCCAGCCGCTACGGGAGATGGGCGGTGCCGCCCTGCGCACCGTCCTTCGACTGGCCGGCGGTGAAAAGGTCGAGTCCCACCACATCGAACTCGCCACCGAACTCGTGGTACGCGCCTCGACGGGGCCACCCCGCGAAGAGACCTCGGCGTAGCGGTACCTGCCATGCCGGGTTGCCTGGAGCGCGACGATGCCTCCAGGCAACCGACTTCCGGATGGTGCTGCTCTCGGGGGGTGTCTGGCGAGATCGCGCGGTACGGGCCGGGCGACCTCGTACGGGTCGAGCTGTTCGCCGGCCCGGAAGACCTGGACGACGAACCCGACCACCGGCATCCGAACGATGTCATCGGCCGCGACCCCACCGCCGAGATCGAGACCAACGGGCAACGCGGAGGTGCCCGGACACCCCTGTGCGCAAGACGCCGCGGGAGTGCGGTGCCCGGCCCAGGGGCGCTCACTTCACCGGCGTCGGTGGGGTCAGGCCTGGAGCCTGATCGAGTTGATGGGGGTCATGTCCTTGTCGATCCAGTCGCCCATCTGGAGTTTGCCCTCGCAGCGGGTCCCGTTGGAGCCGAGGCAGGTCGACATGGTCGCGCGGCCGGTCTGGTTGTTGAAGATGCGGTACAGCCCGTAGAAGCCACTGAGGTTGTAGTAGCCGTAGTCGAAGTAGCGGTAGCTCGGCTTGTCGTTGTTCCAGCTGGGGCCCGGGTAGATGCAGACGTACCCCGACTTGCAGCCGTGGGCGTCCGCGCGCACGGCCGGTGCGGCGGAGGCCGAGGCCGCGAGGCCGGTGCCGGCGAGGACCAGGGATGCGAGGGTTGCTGCGACGAACGTGCGTACTGCCATGGTTCCCCCTGAGTGGGTTCGGTTCCGAGGGATCGGAGGCTCCCCACGTGGTCTCCGATCCGGGGCACCAGGGTGTGGCGTGAATGTGGGCAGGAACCTTGCGCAAACCTTGCTTCACTGGTCCAGGACGTATGGGGGCGGCGCGTGACGGAATTCCTGCTGCTGGGCCCGGTGGAGTTACGGGGCCCGGACGGTACGGCGGTGGAGCTGGGCCCGGCGAAGCGGCGCACGGTGCTGGCGGCGCTGCTGGTGGACGCCGGCCGCTGGGTGAGTGTGGAGACGCTGGTCGACCGGGTGTGGGGCGAGGACGTACCGGCCCGGGTACGCCCCTCCCTGTACGCCCACATCGCGCGGATCCGCCGGTCGCTCGCCGCCCTGCCCCCGGCGGCGGACGGGCCCCGGCTGCGGCGCGGACCCGGCGGCTACCTCCTCGACGTACCTCCCGGCCAGGTCGACGTCCACGGCTTCCGGCACCTCGTCCAGCGGGCCCGCAGCGCGGACTGCCCGGATGCCGAGCGCGTGGAACTGCTGCGCCGCGCCCTCGACCGGTGGCGCGGCGAGCCGCTCGCGGGGCTGGCCGGCATATGGGTGGAGCACACGCGGGAGAGCTGGGCGCAGGAACGGATCGAGGCGGTGCTGGAGTGGGCCGGCGCCGAGTACCGCACCGGCCGGCACGCCGGGGTGATCGGCGTACTGACCGGCCTCGCGGCCGAGCACCCACTCGTCGAGCCCCTCACGGTGGCGCTGATGCGCGCACTCCAGGGGGCAGGACGGAGCCCGGAGGCGCTGACCCGATACGCCGTCCTGCAAAAGCGGCTGACCGAGGAACTCGGCACGGACCCGGGCACGGAGGCCCGGCAGATACACCAGGCGATCCTACGGGGCGAGAAGATCCCGCCGCCCGCGTACGGCACTGCACCGCCCGGTTACGGCGCCTCGCCGCCGACTTACGGCGTTCCACCGTCCGCCCCTGGCGCCCTGCCGCCCGGCCACGGCGCCTCGCCGCCAGCTACCGGCGCTCCGCCATCTGCCCTCGGCACCCCACCTATCGCCCCCGGCGTCCTGCCCACCGCTTCCGGTGCTCCGCTGCCCGGCCACGGAGCTGTGCCGCCCGCCTACGGACCCCCGCTGCCCGCTTACGGGGCTCCACCGCCCACCCCCGGCACCTCACCCACCACCCCGCCGCCCGCCCACGCAACCCCACCCCCCGCCCCAGCCCAACTCCCCATAGAAGCCCGGGGTTTCATCGGCCGAGAAGAAGAGCTCGCCCGCCTGGACCACATCCTCGCCGCCGCCTCCCACCGACCCGCCGCCGTCGTCGTCTCGGCGGTTTCCGGTACGGCCGGTGTCGGTAAGACCGCGCTGGCCGTGCACTGGGCGCATCGGGTCGCCGACCGGTTTCCGGACGGTCAGTTGTATGTGAATCTGCGTGGCTTCGACCCCTCTGGTGTGGCCGTGACGTCCGATCAGGCGGTGCGGGACTTTCTCGACGCGCTCGGGCCGGCCCAGCACGTTCCGGCGGATGCGCAGGCGCGTGAGGGGCTCTACCGCAGCCTCCTCGCCGGGCGCCGCATGCTCGTCGTGCTCGACAACGCCCGGGACGCCGACCAGGTCCGCCCCCTGCTGCCGGGCGCGCCCGGGTGTCTGGCCGTCATCACCAGCCGCAACCGGCTCACCGGCCTGGTCGCCGCCGAGGGTGCCCACCCGCTGCCCCTGGACCTGCTCTCACCGGCCGAGGCCCGCGCCCTGCTGGGCCGGCGGCTCGGTGAGGAGCGGGTCGCGGCCGAACCGGACGCCGCCGAGGAGATCATCGCCCGGTGCGCACGCCTCCCGCTGGCCCTCGCCATCGTCACCGCCCGTGCGGCGGCGCACCCCGGTTTCCCGCTCCGCGTGGTCGCCGAGGAACTCCGCGACAGCCTCGACGCGTTCACCGGCGGCGACCTCGCCACCGACGTACGGGCCGTCTTCTCCTGGTCGCACGACGCCCTCACCCCCGTACAGGCCCGCCTGTTCGCGCTGCTGGGGCTCGCTCCCGGGCCCGACATCGGGCTCTTCGCGCTCGCCTGCCTCGCCGGGCTGACCGGGCCCGCGACCCGTACGGCGCTCCAGGCGCTGGAGAACCTGCACCTCGTCGAGCAGCCGGAGCCGGACCGCTGGCGGATGCACGACCTCGTACGCCTGTACGCCGCCGACCGGGGCCGCCAGGACCTCGAACCCGGCGACCGGGACGCGGCGCTGCGCCGGCTGACCGGGTTCTACCTGCACACCGTGTGCGGAACCCTCCGGCTGATGCCGCTCGACGACGTACCGCCCGACCTCGGCGCGCCCGAACCCGGCTGCCTCCCCCAGCCGCTCGCCACCCGCGCGCAGGCCCTGGAGTGGCTGACCCGCGAACTGCCCAACCTGCTCGCCGCGCAGCGCCTGGCGGCCGAGCGGGGCTGGAGCCGGACCGTGTGGCAGTTCGCCTGGAGCCTCGACCAGTTCTACGGCCTGATGGGCCACGTCCACGACCGGGTGGCCATGTGGCGGGCGGCCCTCGCCGCGCTCGGCCCCGACGACGCGCCCCACGTCCGGATGCGCGTCCACCGGCGCCTCGGGCACGCCGTCAACCACGCCGGGGCGCACGACGAGGCCCTGCGCCACCTCGACCACGCGCTGGACCTCGCCGACGACCCCGCGGACCGGGTCCGCGTCCACATCGCGCTCGCCCAGACGTACGGCCGGCAGAACCGGCTCCGCGAGGCCCTGCGCCACTCCTACCGCGCCCTGCGCGACCTGCGCGAGGAGGACCTCCCGGCGCTGAGGGCCGCCGCCCTCAACTCGGCGGGCTGGTACGAGGCACGGGCCGCCCACTACGCGCCGGCCCGCGCCCACTGCGAGTCCGCCCTCCCGCTCGCCCGGGGCGCCGGGCACGACAGCATCGAGGCGGACATCCTCGACAGCCTCGGCTACATCGCCCACCACACGGGCCGCCACGAGGAGGCCGTCGGCCACTACCGGCTCGCCCTCGCCCGCTACCGGGGCTCCGGCTCGGACCACTGGGTCGCCGACACGCTCGAACGGCTGGGGCGCACCTACGCCGCGCTCGGGCGGACCGGGGAGGCGCGGGGCGTGTGGGAGGAGGCCGCGGCGATGTACGGCGAACAGCATCGCGGCGAGCCCGCCGAACGCGTACGGCGCCGGCTCGGCGAACTCGGGTCCTAGGCGGCGGAGTCGGGGCGGTGGCACGCCACCACGGCCCCGCCGTCCCGGGCTCCCGGGAGCGGATAGGCTCCCGGGATGATCGAGAACCCTCCTCCCTGTCCGACGTGCTCGTGCGAGTACACCTACGAGATGAACGCCCTGATCGTGTGCCCCGAGTGCGGCCACGAGTGGGTGCCCGGCGAGGCCGCCGCCGTCCCCGTCCTCGTGGAGAGCGAGCGGGTCGTCAAGGACTCCGTCGGGAACGTGCTGCGGGACGGGGACGCCGTCGTGGTCGTGAAGGCGTTGAAGGTGAAGGGGAGTCCCTCGGGGATCAAGGCGGGGACCAAGGTGCGCGGGATCCGGCTGGTGGACGGGGTGGACGGGCACGACATCGACTGCCGGATCGACGGGTTCGGGGCGATGCAGCTGAAGTCGAGCGTGGTGCGCAAGGCGTAGGGACGGGCCCTGGCGGGCCTCGGCATCCCCCTGATGAGGAATTGCTAAATTTCGCAAGTAGTTAGATGCTGTATTCGCTGTGCCCGCAGGTTGCCGCGGGCGCAGCGTCTTCGCGCCGGGGCCACCGACCATGGGAAGGCAGCTGTGTCCGTTCCGCTGTACCGGGGGGCCGTCGCGCGGCTCGCCTCGCTGCTGCCCTCGCGTACGGACCTGGAGCAGATACGCCGCGACCCGCGCCGTGACCTCCTCGCCGGGCTGACCGTCGCGGTCGTCGCGCTGCCCCTGGCCCTCGGGTTCGGCGTCTCCTCCGGGCTCGGCGCCGAGGCGGGGCTCGCGACGGCTGTGATCGCGGGTGCGCTGGCCGCGATCTTCGGCGGCTCGAACCTCCAGGTGTCGGGCCCGACCGGCGCGATGACCGTCGTCCTGGTGCCGATCGTCGGCGAGTACGGACCGGGCGGCGTCCTCACGGTCGGGCTCATGGCCGGCGTGATGCTGGTCGTGCTGGCCGGGCTGCGGGCGGGCCGGTACATGCGGTACATCCCCGCGCCCGTGGTCGAGGGGTTCACGCTCGGGATCGCCTGTGTGATCGGCCTCCAGCAGATACCCAACGCGCTGGGCGTGCCCAAGCCGGACGGCGACCGCGTCCTCGTCGTCGCCTGGCGGGCGGTCGAGGAGTTCGCGAAGGCGCCGAACTGGACCGCCCTCGGTCTCGCCGTGTCCGTGGCCGCGGTGATGCTGGCCGGCGCCCGGTGGCGGCCCACCGTCCCCTTCTCCCTCGTCGCGGTGGCCGCCGCGACCGCCGTGGTCCAGTTCGCCCACCTCGACGCGGCTCGTCCCATCGGCGACCTGCCGGCCGGGCTCCCCGCACCCTCCCTCGCCTTCCTCGACCCCGGCGCGCTCGGCACCCTGCTCGCCCCGGCCGTCGCGGTCGCGGCGCTGGCCGCGCTGGAGTCGCTGCTGTCGGCGTCCGTCGCGGACGGCATGACCGTCGGCCAACAGCACGACCCGGACCGGGAGTTGTTCGGCCAGGGCCTCGCGAACATCGCCGCCCCGCTGTTCGGCGGCGTCCCCGCGACCGGCGCCATCGCCCGTACGGCGGTCAACGTCCGCACCGGCGCCGTCTCCCGCCTCGCCGCCCTCACCCACGCGGCCGTCCTCGCACTGATCGTCTTCGCCGCCGCACCCCTCGTCTCCAGAATTCCGCTGGCCGCGCTCGCCGGGGTGCTGCTCGCGACCGCGATCCGGATGGTGGAGGTCGGCTCCCTCAAGGCGATGGCCAGGGCGACCCGTTCGGACGCCGCGACACTCGTCCTGACCGCCGCCGCTACCCTCGCCCTCGACCTCGTGTACGCGGTCGTCATCGGCCTCGCCGTCGCGGGCGCCCTCGCACTGCGCGCCGTCGCCCTCCAGGCCCGCCTCGACGAGGTCCCGCTCGACCGGGGCGACCACACCGCCGAGGAACACGCCCTGCTCGCCGAGCACATCGTCGCCTACCGCATCGACGGGCCCCTCTTCTTCGCCGCCGCCCACCGGTTCCTGCTGGAACTGACCGAGGTCGCCGACGTCCGCGTCGTCATCCTGCGCATGTCCCGGGTGACCACCATGGACGCCACCGGCGCCCTCGTCCTCAAGGACGCCGTCGACAAGCTGCGCCGGCGCGGCATCGCCGTCCACACCTCCGGCGTACGGCCCGGCCAGCGCCAGGTCCTGGAATCCGTCGGCGCCCTCGACCCCGCACACGACCACCCCAGCACCCCCGAGGCGATCCACGCCGCCCGCGCGCACCTCGTACGGACCGGTGTCACCGGGTTCCGGCTCAGCCAGGCCTGACGCTTTCCGCCGCGCGCAGTTCGGCCAGCAGGCCCTGGCGGTCCGTCAGCAGGGTGGTCAGGATGCGGCGGGCGGCGGCCAGGAGCGCGGCGACGTCGCCGCCGGCCAGCTCGTACGTCACCGTCGAGCCCGTGCGCGTCGCCGTCACGATGCCGAAGCGGCGCAGGACCGCGAGGTGCTGGGAGAGGGTCGACGGTTCGACCCCGATCCGGGCGAGAAGCTCCCGTACCGGCTGGGGGCCGTCGAGGAGGAGTTCCAGGACGCGGATGCGTACGGGGTGGCCGAGCATCCGGAACAGGTCGGCCTTCGCCTCATACAGCGGGACCATCGGTGTCCTCCTCCACGCTCACCCCGTGCGCCCGCGCGATCCGCAGGGCGTCGTCCAACTCGTCCTCCGCGACCGCCCGCTCGTACGCGTCCCCCTCCGAGGCCGCCGCCGCGACCCGCGCCCGCGCCGCCCGCACCCGCTCCCGCAACGCCTCCGCGAACCCACCCACCAGGACGACCCCTCCACGATCCGCGTGCTCGGCCAACTGATGAATTCAGCAAGTCCGCAACGGCAAGTGTACTGAGGATCACGGGAGTTCGGCGGGTCACGGCTGCTCCGGTCCGAGCCCTCCGAGCAGTGCGGTCAGGGTGAACTCGAAGCGTTCGTGGCCCTCGCCCGAGGTCAGTTCGTCGAGGTGGGCGACCGTGTTGGGGAAGCGGTCGGCGGGGAGCATGCGGTAGCGGTCGGCGAGGGCGGCGCGGTCCAGGACGCGCTGGTCGGTGCCGGTGGCGGGGTCGTGGCGCAGGGAGACCTCGAAGCAGTACGCCGAGACGTAGAGGAACGCGGCGTCGATCGCCCACGCGGCGGACCGGGGGGTCACTCCGGCGGCCAGCAGGATGCCGAGCATGCCTTCGCTCAGGCGCAGCGCGTCGAGGCTGTCGGGCGCGGCGGCCAGCGCGGCGCGGGAGATCCCCGGGTAGCGGAGGTACTCGTCGCGCAGGGCCCGGCAGACGTCCAGCATCTGCTCGGTCCAGCGGGCGGGGTCCGGCCGCGGTACGGGAATCCTGGCGCAGACCTCGCTGATCAGCAGCTCGTCCAGTTCGGCCTTGTTGCGTACGTGGGCGTACAGCGAGGCCGGGCCGGTCTGGAGCGCGGCGGCGACCTTGCGCATCGTCAGGGCCTCGTAGCCGTCGGCCTCGATGAGGCGGAACGCCTCGGCCATGATCCGGGCGACGGTGATCGGGGGTTTTCCGGGCGGCCGGTCCGGCTTGTCGAGGGCGGCGATCTTCGCGGCCCAGTCGTCCCGGTCTGCGGCGCTCTTGTTCGTCACGGGGGTCAGCATAGCTTGACTCGAACGTCGTTCCTTGCGTAGAACAGTGTTCGCCAATGGAACACAGTTCGTCTCGCTTCGTCGTTCGTCACGGTCCAAGGAGCCCCATGACCACCACCGCCCGGGAGCCCACCTTCCGCTCCCTCCGCGAGGCCCGCCTCGCCCTCGTCGGCCTCTCGGCCGTCTTCCTGTTCGAGATGATGAGCAACACCGTCCTCAACGTCGCCCTGCCCACCATCGGCCGCGAACTGGACGCCCCGACCGTCGCCCTGCAATGGGTCACGAACGGCTACTCCGTCGTCTTCGGCGGCCTCATGCTCGTGTTCGGTGTCCTCGCCGACCGGCTCGGGCGGCGTCGCGTGATGATCACCGGGCTCGTCCTGCTCGGCGTCGCGAGCCTCGCGACGGCCGCCGTCACCAGCACCGGTGAGCTGATCGCCGTCCGCGCGGTGATGGGGCTCGCCGCCGCGATGACCACGCCGGGGACCATGGCGATGGCCTTCCGGCTGTTCGAGGACGAGGGGCTGCGGGTCCGGGCGATCACGCTGATCTCGACGGTCGGGATGGTCGGGCTCGCGATCGGGCCGACCGTCGGGGGGTTCGTGCTGTCCTTCGCTCCGTGGCAGGTCCTGTTGCTGGTGAACGTGCCGATCGTGGTGCTCGCGATCGTCGGTGTCCGGGCCGGGGTGCCCGCTGATGACCCTGGGGAGCCGCATCGGGCGCCTGTGGATCTGCCGGGTGGGGTGCTCGGTACGGCCGCGGTGGTGCTGGTTCTTGTCGCGCCCAGCCTGTTCGTGGAGTTCGGGGCCGGGGGGTGGGAGCCGTGGGGCGCGGTCGGTGGTGCCTTCGTCGCCGGGTTCCTGTTCGTGGCGCGTCAGCGGTCCGTCGCGTATCCGCTGCTCGACCTCTCGCTCGTCGCCCGGCCCCAGGTGTCCGGCGGGCTGGCGTACAAGGCGGCTGCCGGGCTCGCGAACGCCGGGCTGGCCTACCTGGTCACGCTCCAGTTGCAGCTCGACCGGGGGTGGTCGCCGGCGCTGGCCTCGCTCGGGATGCTGCCGCAGGTCGTCGTGCTGATCGCCGGGGGCCCTTTCGTGCACCGGTTCGTCGGGCGGGTCGGCATCGACCGGGCCGCCTGGACGAGCGCCGCGTCCGTCGTCGCCGGGCTCGCGGTCTACACCCTGTCCGGGCGCCTCGGCTATCCGTGGGTGGCGCTCTCGCTGGTGTTCGTCGCCGCCGGGATGCGTGTCGTCGGTGCGGCGGCCGGCGTCAACGTCCTCAACGGGCTTCCCGCCGACCGGACGTCCACCGGCGCGGCGCTCATCGACACGGCCGCCGAGGTCACCGCCGCCGCCGGGGTCGCCACGGTCGGCACCGTACTCGCCGCGGTCTTCGCCGGGAACGTCACCGCCGGACACTGGACCGCGGCGCAGACGGGCCAGTTCCACGAGGCGGTCACCCTCTCCGGGACGATCCTCACGCTCGCCTCGGCGGGGCTGCTGGGCTGGGCCATGCACCGTACCCGCCGGGCCGTCGCCTCGGCCTGACCGGCGGGCGGGGGAGCACCGTGCGCGCCGGGTTCCCGCCCCGGTCCGGGCTCAGCGACGGAGCCGTACGCGGCCTGCGGGTGCTCCGGGCCGACCTCCCCTTCCCGGCGGCCCTCGAACTCGGCGCGGAGGCGGGGCGGTTCATCGCGGGCCACGTCCGACACGGGCGGGCGCGAGGGGCTCTGTGGTCAGGAGCCGTAGAGCGGCAGGACGCCGGTGTCGACAGGGGACGGCAAGGGGGCGGGCAGCTCGACCGTCTCCCCGTACAGCCCGTGCACCTGCCCTCGGTACTCCCCGTCCTTGGGCCTGGTGTGCAGCGTCCAGCGCCCGGTGCGGGGATCCAGGACCAGAAGCACGGCGACCCCGGCACGGGCGTACCAGCCGTTCTTGTCGGTGATGTCCTTCGCCTTCTCGGACTGCGAGATCACCTCGACCGCGAGAGCGACGTCAGCGGGGTCGGCGAGCCAGGAGTCGTCCTCGTCCCACTCCACCGGGAGGACCGTCAGGCCGGGCGTGGCGTAGTCGTCCGGGTCCTCAGGTATGGAGATCGAGGACATCTCGTACGGAGCGAGGCCGACGGGCAGCCGGGATTCGATCTGCACCCGGAGCCGACGGACAGTTCCCGCGTGCTTGCCGCGCGGGGTGGGGGACATCACGAGGCTGCCTCCGATGATCTCGACCTGTAGTCCGGTGGACGCCTCGATCCGCTCAGCGACCTCTCGCAGATTGCCGGGGTGCGGGCGCGGTACGGGCCGGGCCACTACTACCCACCTCCTCATCAGCGGTCGATCGCTCACCACGGTACCGGGCCATTGCACGAGGCCGTGTGCCTGCCGACGGTTCTTGGTCCGCACCGGCGTACCGGCTTCCATCGGGCCGGCCGGACCGTCGGTAGGTCGAGCCCTGCGGGACCGCGCCCGCGCAGGGTGTCCAGGAGGTACGTCATGACAGCCCCCACGTGGATGCGTGCGCCGATCACGGCGGATGCGTACGACTCCTGGCCCGAGGAACAGTGCGTGGGAATCGAGATCGCGGACGGGACGGCCGTAACGATCCCCAGTGCGTCCAAGCGTCACGCCCGCCTGGCCCGACACCTGGCCAACGCCCTGGACGCCGCGGGCGGACCGGTCTGGAACGCCGATGCCGACTTCGACGTCCGCCTCCAGGACGTCCTGAGCACGTCCTCCTGGTCGCGGAGGTGGTCTCACCGGGCTCGGAGACCACCGACCGGATCGTCAAGACCGACCAGTACGCCAGGTCAGGCATCGCCTTCCACTGGCGCGTCGAGCAGACCGCGACCGGCGTCCCGCTCGTCTGCACCTACGTACTCGACCCCGCGACCAGGACCTACCGGGACGGCGACGTCTTCACCGGCACCGTCAAGGCCGCAGCGCCTTTCCCCGTGGAGATCGACCTCGGTGCGATCTGACTGAGGGGGCAGAGGCAGGCCATCTCCCGGCCGACCTCCCCAGATGCTCCAGGACCCCGGCGCCGAGGCGTTCGCCCGGGAGGGCCGGCCCCGAGACCACCGGCTTGTGCGCGTCCCGCCCGACCAGCAGCTCCTCGTGCGGGCCCGCGACCCCGAGCATCGCCGCCTTCGCGTACAGGGAGCTGCCGCAGGTGGAGAAGAAGGTGTGCTCGGCACCGACGGCGTCCGCCGTCAACTCCTGCGCCCGCTCCAGGATCCGGCCGGAGGCGGCCCTGTCGTCGAGACCGCCGGTCGCGAGGACGTCGGACCGGAAGACGGCGTCGCCCAGCACGGCCCGTACCCGGGGGAGGGGGTGGCACACACGGCACCTGGGCGCTGCTGCGGGGGATCGGGCGTACGGTGTGCACGTCCGTGGCCTGGACCGCCGCAGGCGTTACGCGTCCTTGCGCCCGACACCCCCGTAGAACCCGATCGGCGGCAGGTTCGGGTCCGGGGTCTCGTTCGTGGCGTCCGGGCGCCAGTTCGGGACCGTCACCACGCCCGGTTCGAGGAGCGTGAAGCCGTCGAAGAACTCCAGGACGCGGGCGTGCGGGCGGGGGTTCATCGTCGCCGAGGCGTTCTTGTAGATGGCGACCGCGTCCTCGCGGCGGTCCTCGTGGAAGTCGACCGTGGCGTGGGTGAGGACGAGGTAGGAGCCGGTGGGGAGGGCGTCCAGGAGGGTCGACAGCAGGGACGCAGGGTCCTCCTCGTCCCGGACGAAGTGCAGGACCGCGACCAGCAGGAGGGCCACCGGCTCGTTCAGGTCGATGACCTTGCGGACGTCCGGGTGGTCCAGGATCGCGCGCGGGTCGCGCAGGTCCGCGAGGACGACGGAGATGCCCTCGTCGTCGTCCAGCAGGGCCATCGAGTGGGTGCCGACGATCGGGTCGTTGTCGACGTACGCGACCCGGGTCTCCGGCGCGATCTCGCGGGCGATCTGGTGGACGTTCGGCTCGGTCGGCAGGCCCGTGCCGATGTCCAGGATCTGCCGGATACCGCCCTCGCCCACCACGTGCCGCACGGCCCGCCGCATGAAGGCACGGTTCGCGCGGACGGCGACCCGGACCTCGGGGGCCGCCGCGATGAAGCGTTCCGCGGCCTCCTGGTCGACCGGGTAGTTGTCCTTGCCGCCGAGGAAGTAGTCGTACATCCGCGCCGGGTGCGGACGGCTCGTGTCGATCTTCGGCGGGCGTGCGGTGGGGTCGGGGGCGGTCATGGGCGGGCTCCGTCCTGGCGGTCGGCTTCGCGGAGCCGGACGCGGGATGACTTGCGGAACATCATCTTGGCACGCGGACAACCGTGCCGGACGCCGGGTTCCCGTACGGTCAACTCCGCACCAGGCAGGGGCGTTTGGCATCGAACGTCCACTCCGGGACCAAGTACCGCATCCCCACGGCGTCGTCGCGCCCCGCGAGGGAGTGCTCCGCGTACAGCGCCTCGGCGGCGGCGAGCCGGTCCCGGTCGAGGGTGACGCCGAGACCGGGCGCGTCCGTCACCGCGACCTCACCGGCGACGATGCGCGGCGGCTGGACGGTGAGGCGTTCCAGGCCCTCCTGCCAGATCCAGTGCGTGTCCAGGGCGTTGTACTCGCCGGGCGCGGCGGCGCCGCAGTGGGCCATCATCGCGAGCGAGATGTCGAAGTGGTTGTTGGAGTGGCAACCCCATGTCAGGCCCAGGGAGTCGCAGAGCTGCGCGACCCGCACCGAGCCGGACATCGTCCAGAAGTGCGGGTCGGCCAGCGGGATGTCGACCGAGCCGAGCGCGAGCGCGTGGGTGAGCTGGCGCCAGTCGGTGGCGATCATGTTCGTGGCCGTCGGCAGCCCGGTCGCCCGGCGGAACTCCGCGAGGATCTCCCGCCCCGAGAACCCGTCCTCGGCGCCGCACGGGTCCTCGGCGTACGCGAGCGTCCCCCGCAGCGGACGGCACAGCTCGACCGCCTCCGCCAGCGACCAGGCGCCGTTGGGGTCGAGGGTGATCCGCGCCTCGGGGAACCGCGCCTTCAACTCCCGTACGGCGGCGACCTCCTGGTCTCCCGCCAGCACGCCCCCCTTCAGCTTGAAGTCCCGGAACCCGTACCGCTCGTACGCCGCCTCCGCCTGCCGCACGACCGCCTCCGGCGTGAGCGCCTCCTCGCGGCGGACGCGGTACCACTCGACGTCCGCGTCCTTCTCCCGGACGTACGGCAGGTCGGTGCGGTCCGGGTCGCCGACGTAGAAGAGGTAGCCGAGGACGCGTACGGCGTCGCGCTGCTTGCCGTCGCCGAGGAGGGCCGCGACGGGCACCTCCAGATGCCGGCCGAGGAGGTCCAGGAGCGCCGACTCGATCGCCGTGACGGCGTGGACGGTCGTGCGCAGGTCGAAGGTCTGCTCGCCGCGGCCGTGCGCGTCGCGTCCCGCGAAGGTCTCGGAGACGGCGCGCAGGACCCGCTTGTAGTCGCCCAACTCCGCGCCGACGACGAGGTGTTCGGCGTCGCGCAGGGTACGGGTGATGGCCTCGCCGCCGGGGACCTCGCCCAGGCCGACGTGGCCCAAGGAGTCCTCCACCACCAGCACGTTGCGGGTGAAGAAGGGGGCGTGGGCGCCGGAGAGGTTGAGGAGCATCGAGTCGTGGCCCGCGACGGGGTGCACGGAGTAGCGGGTGACGACGGGCTGGGGCATGGGGTTCCTTACGTGAGTCAGAGGGTGTCCAGGACGAGTTCCAGCAACAGCGTTCCCCCCAGACCCAGGATCGCCAGGACCGTCGTGTAGGTCGTCCGCGCCTTGATCGCCTGGACCACCGACAGGTTGAAGTACTCCTTGAACATCCAGAACCCCGGATCGTTCACATGGGAGAACGCGATGGAGCCGCAGGACACCGCGAGGACCATGATCTCGGCGTGCGCGCCGCTGCCCGCGACCAGCGGGAGGACGACGCCGGAGGCGGTGACGACGGCGACCGTCGCCGAGCCGAGCGCGACCCGCAGGATCGCGGCGACCAGCCAGGCGAGGATGATCGGCGAGATCGACCAGCCGTCGGTGGCGTCCTTGATGTAGTCGGATATCCCGCCCTCCACCAGGACCTGCTTGAACGCGCCGCCCGCGCCGATCACCAGCAGGATCATCGCCATCGCCTGCGCGGCGCCCCGGCAGGACGCGCTGACCTCCTCCAGGCTGCGCCCGATGCGCGGCCCGAACGCCCAGATGGCCACGAGCAGCGTGAGCAGCAGGGCGACCGGCGCGGAGCCGATGAACTCGACGGTGTGTACGAGGCGGGACCCCGATGATTCGGCGTCGGTGGCCATGTCGGTGACGGCGGCGCCCGCGATGAGGACGACGGGCAGCAGCGCGACCGCCAACGACCAGGCGAGGCCCGGGAGTTCGTCCTCCTCGAAGACCTTGTCGCTGACCAGGCCGGTCGGCACGGCCGGGTTCATCGCGCGCACGAACGGCAGCCGGGGCCAGCTCAGGGCGATGGCCGCGCCGATCGGGACGGCGATGAACAGGCCGTAGAACAGGGTGAGTCCGACGGACGCGTGGAACGTCGCGGCGACCGCCGTCGGGCCCGGGTGCGGGGGCAGGAAGCTGTGCATCGTCGACAGCGCGATCGACATCGGCAGCCCCACCCACAGCAGGTTCACGCCCGTCACCCTGACCAGCGTGAACGCCACCGGCACGATGATCACGAACGCGACCTCGTAGAACATGGTGACGCCGATCAGCATCGCCGTCAGCACCATCGCGACCTGTACCCAGCGCGGGCCGCACACCTCAAGGAGCCGCCCCGCGATCCGCTGCGCGGCGCCCGAGTCGCCCATCACCCGGCCGACCATCGCGCCGAGCCCGATCGTCAGCATCGTGTCGCCGATCTGCCCGCCGAGGCCCTCCGCGAGGACGTCCGGGATCGTGGCGACAGGAATCCCCCTCACCAGCGCGACCCCTACGGCGACCAGCAGGAGCGCGGCGAATCCGTTGAGCTTGAGCCTCGTCATGAGGAACAGGAGGACCAGGACGCTGATCCCGACGACCACGAGCGGCATGTGCGGTTCCCCTGTCCACGGAGGAGACGCTGACGATGTTCTGTCTATGTCCTGAGACGAAGGTTAAGTATGTGGACGGGAGTTATCAATGAGCGTGCACGGACGGGATGGAAACGGTTCGCTCGCGCCCTCCCTACCCACCGGTCACTTCTGGACTACGCTGGGATCATGCCCTCCGCTCGCCGCACCGCCCGCCAGGCGGACCTGCTGGAACGCCTCGTCGCGCTGGTCACGGCGGAGGGGTTCGCCGATCTCACGCTGGACGACCTCGCCGAGCGGCTGCGGTGCTCCAAGACGACGCTGTACCAACTGGCGCGCAGCAAGCAGGGGTTGGTCGTCGAGGCCGTGAAGCACTACTTCCGGGGGGCGACCGAGGCGGTCGAGAAGCGGGTCGTGCAGACCGCCGACCCCGCCGACCGGGTGCGGGTGTACCTGACGGCCGTCGCCGAGCAACTCCGGCCCCTGTCACGGCGGTTCGTCGACGACGTCGCCCACTTCCCGCCCGCCCGCGAGGTGTACGAGGCGAACACGCGGTGGGCGTCGGAGCGGGTGCGGCAGCTGATCGCCGACGGGGTCGCGCACGGCGCGTTCAGGGATGTGCACGCCGGGTTCGTGGGGGAGGTGGCGGCGGCGACCATGCGGCAGATCCAGGGGGGCGAGCTGAAGGCGCGTACGGGGTTGTCGGACGCGGAGGCGTACGAGCAGCTGGCTTCGCTGATCGTGCACGCGGTGTCGTCGTAGCGGTTGTGTCGGGCGCGGGCGCGGGCGCGCGGAGTGTTCGGCGTATTACCTGATCTTTGCCGGAAGGGCTGGACCCCTGTCGCCGTCGGCCCCGCTGGCGTACTGTGGATGATACGCAGGTACTCGTTCCAGTATCGTTTCCACCCTCGGGAGGCCCCCGTGCCCGCCACTCGCGCCCTGCCCACCGAGGAAGCCCTCGACCTGGTCCGGCTCACGCGGATGCTCGCCGCGAAGGAGCTGGCGCCGCGCGTCGCCGATGCCGAGGCGGAGGCGGAGTTCCCGAGGGACGTGTTCCGCACGCTCGGCCGCAGCGGGCTGCTCGGGCTGCCGTTCGCCGAGGCGGACGGCGGGGCGGGACAGCCGTACGAGGTGTACCTCCAGGTCCTCGAAGAGGTCGCCGCCGTCTGGTCGAGCGTCGCCGTCGGGATCTCCGTGCACGCCCTGTCCTGCTTCCCGCTGGCCCGGTTCGGGACGGCCGAGCAGCGCGCCGAGTGGCTGCCCGAGCTGCTCGGCGGGGAGCTGCTGGGCGCGTACTGCCTCTCCGAGCCGCACGCCGGGTCCGACCCGGCGGCGATGCGGACGCGCGCGGTGCGCGAGGGCGACGAGTACGTCATCAACGGCGCCAAGGCATGGACCACGCACGGCGGTTACGCCGACTTCTACACCGTCATGGCACGCACGTCCGAGGACCGGACGCACGGCATCTCCTGCTTCCTCGTCCCGGCCGGCACCCCGGGGCTGAGCGCCGATCCGCCGGAGCGGAAGATGGGGCTGACCGGGTCGGCGACCGCGACGATGCGGTTCGACGACGTCCGCGTACCGCTCTCGCGGCGGATCGGGGAGGAGGGCCAGGGTTTGCGGATCGCGCTCGCCTCACTGGACTGCGGACGCCTCGGGATCGCCGCCGTCGCCACCGGCCTCGCGCAAGGGGCCCTCGACCACGCCGTGCGGTACGCGCGCGAGCGCGAGACGTTCGGGAAGCCGATCATCGAGCACCAGGGGCTCGCGTTCGTCCTCGCGGACATGGGGGCCGCCGTCGAGTCCGCGCGCGCGACGACGCTGGCCGCCGCGCGGCTCAAGGACCAGGGGCTGCCGTTCACCAGCGAGGCGTCCATCGCCAAGCTCGTCGCCACCGACAACGCGATGAAGGTGACCACCGACGCGGTCCAGGTCCTCGGCGGGTACGGCTACACGCGGGACTTCCCCGTCGAGCGGTACATGCGCGAGGCCAAGGTCATGCAGATCTTCGAAGGAACCAACCAGATCCAGCGCATGGTCATCTCCCGTGCGCTCGACCGGAGCGAGGGCGGTGCGCTCACCGTCCTCGGCAAGGAGTGAAGATGCAGCTCGCCGACACCGCCGCGCTCGTCACGGGCGGGGCGTCCGGACTCGGTGCCGCCACCGCGAAGGCGTTCGCCGGGGCCGGGGCGCGGGTGTTCGCCGTCGACCTGAAGTCCGCGATCGACGGTGCGCCCGAGGTGGCCGGGGTGACGTACGTCCCCGCCGACGTCACCGACCCCGAGCAGGTGGCCGCCGCCGTCGCCGTCGCGTCCGGGGCGGGTCTGCCGCTGCGGGCCGTCGTCAACTGCGCCGGGATCGGGCCGTCCATGCGGATCCTGGGCAAGAAGGGGGTCCACGATCTCGCGCTGTACGCGAAGGTGATCCAGATCAACCTGGTCGGGACGTTCAACGTGCTCGCGCTCGCCTCCGAGGCCATCGCGCAGACCGAGGCGGACTCCGGCGGGCAGCGCGGGGTCATCGTCAACACCGCGTCCATCGCCGCGTACGACGGGCAGGTGGGGCAGGCCGCGTACGCGTCGTCCAAGGGCGGCGTCGTCGGGCTCACCCTGCCCGCCGCCCGGGACCTCGCGCAGTACGGGATCCGGGTGTGCACGATCGCGCCGGGCATCGTCGACACGCCGATGATGGGGACGGTCTCGGAGGAGTTCCGTACGTCGCTGGCGGCGGGGGTGCCGTTCCCGCACCGGTTCGCGTCGCCGGAGGAGTACGCGAAGCTGGCGCTGATGATCGTGGATCACGACTACCTGAACGGGGAGACGATCAGGATGGACGGGGCGCTCAGGATGGCGCCGCGTTAAGCGCGTACGAGGAGCTGGAAGTCGAACGCGTAGCGGGACGCCCGGTAGATGTGCGTCCCGTACTCCACCGCTCGGCCCGTGTCGTCGTACGCCGTGCGTTGCATCGTCAGGAGGGCCGCGCCCGGTGACTCCTCCAGGAGCTTCGCCTCCTCGGGGGTCGCCGCGCGGGCGCCGATCGTCTGGTGGGCGCTGTGGAGGGTGATGCCGGCCGTGCGGAACAGGGTGTAGAGGCCGGTGGATTCGAGGTGGGGGGTGGAGAGGTCGAGGAGGTTCGGGGGGAGGTAGTTGGAGAGGCGGGCGACCGGCTGGCCGTGGGTCGCGCGGAGGCGTTCGATGTGGGTGACCTCGCTGCCCTCGGGGACGGAGAGGGCGGCGGCGACGTCGGCGGGTGCCGGGACGGTCTCGTTGCGGACGACGACGGTGGTGGGGCCCTGGCCGGCCGCGGCGAGGTCGTCGTACAGGCTGCTGAGTTCGAGGGGGCGCTTCACCTGGCTGTGCACGACCTGCGTACCGACGCCTCTGCGGCGCACCAGGAGCCCCTTGTCGACGAGCGACTGGATCGCCTGGCGGACCGTGGGGCGGGAGAGGCCGAGGCGGGTGGAGAGGTCGATCTCGTTGCCGAGGAGGTTGCCCGGGGCGAGCGTGCCGTGCTCGATCGCCGACTCCAGCTGCTGGGCGAGCTGGTAGTACAGCGGGACGGGGCTGCCCCGGTCCAGCGCGAAGTGCACCGCGTCCAGCGCGGAGGCGGACACGGGACGGGCCCGCTCACCGGTCTTCGGCATGCGAGGCACCTCCTCGGGGGTAGAGATCGGCTCCGGAGTGTGCGTTCCTCAGGTGTAGGTCCCGGCAGTCTCCCCTGTCAATGATTTGTTCTTACATTCGGACCTGTTACTGAAATGATGTCTTAACAAAGTATTGACGCCGGGTTCGGCAAAGGGTTTGATCCCGTCCCAACAGCGCAGCGTCCCGCACAGTGAGGTGCCGGAAAGATGGACAGTGCAATGTCAGCCCGCTCCCGTAGATTCGTCCCGGTCGTGGCCCTCGCCGCCGCCGCGGCACTGACCGTCGCGGGGTGCTCCAGCAGCTCCGGTGGCAAGAAGGCCCAGGAGGACACCTCGTCCGGCGCCTCCGCCGGCAAGGCCACCACCGCCCGGATGAAGGTCGCCTTCGTCACCCACGCCGCCCCCGGCGACACCTTCTGGGACACCGTCCGCAAGGGCGCCGAGGCCGCCGCCCAGAAGGACAACATCGAGCTGATCTACTCCCACGACCCGATCGCCGGCAACCAGGCCAACCTGGTGCAGAACGGCATCGACCAGAAGGTCGACGGCATCGCCGTCACCCTCGCCAAGCCCGACGCGCTGAAGAGCGTCATCGCCAAGGCGAAGACCGCCGGGATACCCGTCGTCGGCCTCAACTCCGGCCTCAGCGACTGGAAGAGCCTCGGCCTCCTCGAATTCTTCGGCCAGGACGAGTCCGTCGCGGGTGAGGCGTTCGGCAGCCGCCTCAACACCGACGGCGCGAAGAAGGTCGTCTGCGTCATCCAGGAACAGGGCAACGTCGGCCTCACCCAGCGCTGCGACGGCCTCAAGAAGACGTTCAAGGGGACGACCGAGATCCTCAACGTCAACGGCGTCGACATGCCGTCCGTCCAGTCGACGATCACCGCCAAGCTCCGCCAGGACACCGGCATCGACCACGTCGTCACCCTCGGCGCGCCCTTCGCGCTGGCCGCCGTCAAGTCGGTCTCCGAGGCCGGGTCCAAGGCGAAGGTCGCGACCTTCGACCTCAACAAGGACCTCGTCAAGGCGGTCCAGGCCGGCACCATCGAGTTCGCCGTCGACCAACAGCCCTACCTCCAGGGCTACTTGGCCGTCGACGGACTGTGGCTCTACAAGAACAACGGCAACTCCAGCGGCGGCGGCGAGCAGGCCGTGCTGACCGGTCCCGCCTTCGTCGACAAGACCAACGTCGAGAAGGTCGCCGAGTACGCGGCGAAGGGGACGCGGTGATGAGTACGGCCCAACTGGCGCCCCCCGCACGGGACAAGGACGGGCGCACGGCCGAACGCCCCGTTGTCGTACGGGTGCTGGCGCGCCCCGAAGTCGGTGTGTTCCTCGGCGCGGCGGCCGTGTTCGTCTTCTTCCTGATCGCGGCGCCCACGCTGCGTGACGGCGGCTCGATGGCGACGGTCCTCTACCAGTCGTCGACCATCGGGATCATGGCCCTGCCGGTCGCGCTGCTGATGATCGGCGGCGAGTTCGACCTCTCGTCCGGTGTCGCGGTCATCTCCTCCGCGCTCACCGCGTCCATGCTCAGCTACCAGCTCACCATGAACGTGTGGGTCGGTGTGGTCGTCGCGCTGATCGTCTCCCTCGCGGTGGGGTTCTTCAACGGCTGGATGGTCGTCAGGACCGGACTGCCCAGCTTCCTGGTGACCCTCGGGACGTTCCTGATCCTCCAGGGCGTCAACCTCGCGGTGACGAAGCTGGTCACGGACAACGTCGCGACCGACGACATCAGCGACATGGACGGCTTCGACCAGGCCCGCAAGGTCTTCGCGTCGTCCTTCGACGTCGGCGGCGTCCAGGTGAAGATCACGGTGGTGTGGTGGCTCGTGTTCGCCGCCCTGGCCACCTGGGTGCTGCTGCGCACCAAGTACGGCAACTGGGTCTTCGCCGTCGGCGGCAGCAAGGAGTCCGCCCGCGCCGTCGGCGTCCCGGTGAACTTCACGAAGATCACCCTCTTCATGGCCGTCGGGTTCGGCGCCTGGTTCATCGGCATGCACAACCTGTTCTCCTTCAACACCGTGCAGTCCGGCGAGGGCGTCGGGCAGGAGCTGATCTACATCGCGGCGGCCGTCATCGGCGGCTGCCTGCTCACCGGCGGCGCCGGCTCGGCCATCGGCCCGGTCTTCGGCGCCTTCATGTTCGGCATGGTCCAGCAGGGCATCGTCTACGCCGGCTGGAACCCCGACTGGTTCAAGGCATTCCTCGGCGTCATGCTCCTCGGCGCCGTCCTCATCAACCTGTGGATCCAGCGCACGGCCACCCGGAGGTGACTTCCATGACGACCGAAGGAACACACGGGGCGATCCTCCAGGACACGCCCCCCGGGAGCGGCGCGATCGTCGAACTGCGCGGGGCGGGCAAGTCGTACGGCAACATCCGTGCCCTGCACGGGGTTTCCCTCGCCGTGCACCCCGGCAAGGTGACCTGCGTCCTCGGGGACAACGGGGCCGGGAAGTCCACGCTCATCAAGATCGTCTCCGGGCTCCACCAGCACACCGAGGGGGAGTTCCTCGTCGACGGGGAGGCGGTGCGGTTCTCGACCCCTCGCGACGCTCTGGCGCGGGGGATCGCCACCGTCTACCAGGACCTCGCCACCGTGCCGCTGATGCCGGTGTGGCGGAACTTCTTCCTCGGGTCCGAGATGACCAAGGGACCTTGGCCCGTACGGCGGCTGGACATCGAGCGGATGAAGAAGACCGCCGACGAAGAGCTGCGCAACATGGGGATCGTCCTCGACGACCTGGAACAGCCGATCGGTACGTTGTCGGGCGGTCAGCGGCAGTGTGTCGCCATCGCGCGGGCCGTGTACTTCGGGGCCCGGGTGCTGATTCTGGACGAGCCGACCGCCGCGCTCGGGGTGAAGCAGTCCGGGGTGGTGCTCAAGTACATCGCCGCCGCCCGGGACCGGGGGCTCGGGGTCATCTTCATCACCCACAACCCCCACCACGCCTATATGGTCGGCGACCACTTCAGCGTACTGCGCCTGGGAACCCTGGAGTTGAGCGCCGCCCGCAGCGAGGTCAGCCTTGAGGAGCTGACCAACCACATGGCCGGTGGCGCTGAACTCGCGGCTCTCAAGCACGAGTTGGCGCAGGTCCGGGGCGTGGACGTGGAGGGGCTGCCGGACGGTGTGGGTGCGGGGGAGGGGGCCTGATCGGCTTACTCTGCGTCCATGGACAAGATCGTCGTACCGCTGGAAGCCGGCTCCTCGGGGCCGGCTTCCGCGCTGTCGCTGCGGCCCTGGCGGCCGTCCGACGCCCCGGCCCTGCTGGTCGCGGCCCAGGACCCCGCGCTGCGGCGCTGGACGAGCCTCGCCGTCGAGGACGAGGCCGACGCCGGGCGGTGGATCGACGAGCAGCGGCGCGGATGGGAGAGCGGGGAGCGCCTCGCCTTCGCCGTCGTGGGGGAGGAACTCCTCGGGCACGTGGTCCTGAAGCGTTCGGCGGGCGCGGTCGCCGAAGTCGGCTACTGGACGGCTGCGGCGGCCCGGGGGCGAGGCGTCGCCCCCCGCGCCCTGCTGGTCCTCACGGACTGGGCCTTCTGCCGCCACGACTCCCTGGAACGCCTGGAGTTGATCCACCAGGTGGACAACGCGGCGTCCTGCCGGGTCGCGGCTAAGTGCGGGTACGGCCTCGAAGCGACGCTGCCCGCGCATCCGCCGACGCGTCCGCTGGACGGGCATCTGCATGTACGGGCCCGGAGTTGATGCTCAGCAGGCTCAACGCGTCCGCGGATGCCGGGTCGTTCGGCGTGTAGATCTCCAGCCGGTGGTCGGGGCTCTCGGGCTGGAGCCACACCTGGTAGTCCACGGCGAGATCGCCGACGCCCGGGTGGCGCAGCCGCATCGTGCCCACCGTGCAGTCGGCCACCTCGCCCTGAGCCCACAGCCCGGCGAACTCCCGGCTGTGCATGGCGAGTTCGCCGATCAGTTCCGCGAGGCGGGCGTCCGTGGGGTGGCGGCCCGCGGTGAGGCGGAGGTAGGCGACGTGGACGCGGGCGAGGTCGGCCCAGTTGCGGTGCAGGGCCCGGGTGTGGGGGTCGAGGAAGAACATCCTCGGGACGGACGGGCGTCGGGCGGGGTCGTGCGGCGCGTCGAAGGCGGTGTGTTCGGCGACCAGGGCGTGGCCCGTGCGGTTCCAGGCGAGGATGTCTCCCCGGCGGCCGAGGATCACGGCGGGCGTGCGGTCGCCCAGGGACGCGAGGAGGGCCAGGACCCGGGGGTGGGGTGTCTCCGGGGCGGGACGCCTCGGCCGCCGCTGCTGCGAACCGGCCCTTCCCCGGGCGAGGTTGCGCAGGTGCGCCGCCTCGGCGGCGTCCAGCCGCAGCACCCGGGCGAGTGCCTCCAGGACCTGCTCGGACGCCGTGCCCGCCTGGTTCTGCTCCAGCCGCGTGTAGTAACCGACGCTCACACCGGCGAGGTGGGCCAGCTCCTCGCGGCGCAGGCCCGGGACGCGGCGGACGGTGCCGTAGGTGTGCAGCCCGGCGTCGGCGGGGGTGACACGGCCTCGGCGGGTCCTGAGGTAGGTGCCGAGAGTCTCCAGTTCCATGCGCCGAGCGTAGGCGGGGTCAGGGGGTCGGCGGGTGCCCCTGTGAGGGGTACCCATGAGGCGGGGATGGCCGGTGCACGGCGCCGGCGGCACCGTCGTACGCATGAACTCTGTTGGTCTGTCGGCCCGTTCGCGGGCCTGGGTCGGGCTGGGCGTCGTGCTGGGGCCCGTGGTGCTGGTGTCGATGGACGGGGCCGTGCTGTTCCTGGCGATGCCGGAGGTGACCGAGGCGCTGGCGCCGAGTGCCGGACAGGCGCTGTGGATCCTGGACGTGTACGGGTTCGCCGTCGGGTCGCTGCTCGTCGCGTTCGGGAGCGTCGGGGACCGGTACGGGCGGCTGCGGCTGCTCCAGGCGGGGGCGGCCGTGTTCGGGGCGGCGTCCGTGGGGGCGGCGTTCGCGCCCAGTGCCGGACTCCTCATCCTCTTCCGGGCGTTGATGGGGGTGGCCGGGGCGACCTTGCTGCCGTCGGCGCTGGCCGTGGTGAGTGAGCTGTTCGCCGATCCCCGGGAGCGGTCGAGGGCGGTCGGGGTGTTCGCGGCGGCCTTCGCGGGCGGGTTCGCGGTGGGGCCGGTCGTCGGGGGGTGGCTGCTCAGCGGGTTCTGGTGGGGGTCGGTGTTCCTGGTCAACCTGCCGGTCGTCGTGGTGTTCCTGGCGCTCGCGCCGGTCACTCTGCGCGAGGTGCGGGGTGGGCGGGGCGTGCGCGTGGATCTGCCCAGCGTCGTGTCGTCCGCCGCCGGGATCCTGTCGAGCGTCCACGCGGTCAAGCGGTTCGCCGCCGAAGGGCCGGACGCGGTCGGCGCGGTCACGGGAGCCGGGGGCGTCCTTCTTCTCGTCTGGTTCGTGCGGCGCCAACTCCGGCTGGACGCACCGCTGATCGACGTCCGGCTGTTCCGGGACCGGGTCTTCGCGGTCGCCGCCGTCACCGGGTTCCTGCCGTTGGCCGCGTGGTCCGCGTCGGCCTATCTCGGTGGGGTGTACCTACAGCGGGTTCTCGAACTCACCGTCATGGAGGCGGCGTCGGCCGCGCTGCCGGGGGCGGTCGTCCTGACGGTGACCTGTGTCGTCACCCCTTCCGTCGTGGAGCGGATCGGGAGCCGGGCGGCGCTCGTCGCCTGCCATCTCCTGGTCGCGGCAGGGGTGTTGATGCTGGCCGCCACCGGGGTGACCGGTGGCCTCGGGTGGTACGTGCCGGCCACGGTCGTCGCCGGGGTCGGCTACGGGATCTCCTTCAGCGTCGTCGCCGACACGGCCATCGCCGCCGTCCCCGTCGAACGCGCCGGCTCGGCAGCCGCGATCGCCGAGACCGCCAACGAGATCGGCAACGCCCTCGGCATCGCGCTGCTCGGGTCGCTGGCGGCGTTCGTGTACCGCCTTGAGGGGGCGGGCGAACTCTCCCACGGCGCACCCGGGTCGGGGTCCGCCGGGAAGGCGGCGTTCGTCGCCGGGTTCCATGCCGCGGTCCTCGTCGCGGGACTGCTCCACGTCGCCCTCGGCGTGTTCGCGCTGCGGAGGCTTCCCCGGGTCGGGAAAGCGGGCGGGTGAACACGGCCATGGGCTCGCCGGGCCCGTTGCACCACGGTCACGCTGAACCCCAACGCCCGGTGAAACGCGACCGACCCTGCGTTGCCCGCACCGGTGATCGCCTTCACCCGCACAGTCCCCTGCGCCAGGCCGCCTCGGCGAACGCCCCGTACAGCGCCCGCCCCAGTAGCGGGGGTGGTCGGCGAGGGCTTCGTGGAGGTCGGTGATAGGGGCGGGTGGCAGAGGACGCCGGGGCGTTCCGAGGTGGGGGCAGTCGGCGGGCGCTCACGGTGCCGTACGGCCACCACCTCGTCGTACGGCACAGCGCGCGGCGCGCCTCAGACCCCCCGTACCTCCGCGATCGTCACCGGACGGTGTTCGTGCAGCGACAGGGTGCACGCCTCCGCGATCCAGCCCGCCTCCAGGGCGTCCTCGATCGTGCACGGGGACGGGCGGGTGCCCGCTACCACCTCGGTGAAGGCGGTGAGTTCGGCTCGGTACGCCTCCGTGAAGCGGTCCATGAAGAAGTCGTGCGGGGTGCCGGAGGGGAAGGTGACGCCGGGTTCCACCGAGCGGAGGGGGAGTTTGTCCTCCAGGCCGACCGCGATGGAGTCGGTGAAGCCGTGGATCTCCATACGGACGTCGTAACCGCGGCCGTTGTGGCGGGAGTTGGAGACGACCGCGATGGTGCCGTCGTCGAGGGTGAGGACCGCGCCCGTCGTGTCGGCGTCGCCCGCAGCCTTGATGTAGTCGGCGCCCCGGTTGCCGCCGACCGCGTACACCTCGGTGACCTCGCGGCCCGTCACCCAGCGGATGATGTCGAAGTCGTGGACGGAGCAGTCGCGGAAGATGCCGCCGGACGCGGCGACGTACGCGGCGGGCGGCGGCGCCGGGTCGAGGGTCGTCGAGCGGACCGTGTGGAGGGTGCCGAGCTCGCCCGCCTGGACGGCCGTACGCGCCGCGACGAAACCGGCGTCGAAGCGGCGGTTGTAGCCGATCTGGATGGGTACGCCGCTGCCCTGGACGGCCTTGAGGACCTCGACGCCCTCGGCCATCGTCTTCGCGACCGGCTTCTCGCAGAAGACGGGGATGCCGGCCTCGACGCCCGCGCGGATCAGCGCCGGGTGCGCGTCGGTCGCGGCGGCCACGACGAT
This sequence comes from Streptomyces saintjeani, assembly GCF_055409605.1. Classification (NCBI taxonomy): domain Bacteria; kingdom Bacillati; phylum Actinomycetota; class Actinomycetes; order Kitasatosporales; family Streptomycetaceae; genus Streptomyces; species Streptomyces saintjeani. Next base: position 8,104,735 of record NZ_CP189624.1, read on the forward strand.
GCCGTCCACGCCCGCCGCCAGCAGCGCCTCGGGCGAGTCGACGACCTGCGCGCCGAACTTCTCGGCGGCGGCCTTCGCGGCCTCGGCGAAGGGGTCGGTGACGACGAGGGAGTCGACGGCGTCGAGTTGGGAGAGGGTCTCGGCGTGGAAGGCGCCGATGCGGCCGAGGCCGAGGATTCCGATGCGCATGGGGGTGCAGCTCCTAAAGGGTGGTGCAGAAACAGGGGGATTAGTCGAGGCCGCCGAGCACGTTCTGGTCCCAGTCGATCACCGAACCGGTCACCACGCCCGACCGCTCCGACAGCAGCAGGACCACGAAGTCGGCGATCTCGTCGGGCTGGCCCAGCTTGCCCATCGGCAGCTTCGCGGACGCCTCCGCGAGCCACCCGTCCTCGGCCCCGTGGAAGGCCCGCTGGGTCGCGTCCTCGCCCTCCGTGGCCGTCCAGCCGATGTTCAGCCCGTTGATCCGGACCCGGTCCCACCGGTGCGCGTGCGCGGCGTTGCGGGTGAGCCCGACGAGCCCCGCCTTGGCGGCGACGTACGGCGCCAGGAACGGCTGGCCCCCGTGCGCCGACGAGGTGATGATGTTGACGACCGTGCCGGGCTCGCCCCGCGCCACCATGTCGGCGACGGCCGCCTGCATCGCGAAGAACGGCCCCTTGAGGTTGATCGCGATGTGCGCGTCGAACAGCTCGGGCGTCGTGTCGAGGAGCGTCCCGCGCGAGGTGAGGCCCGCCGAGTTGACGAGGCAGTCGACACGGCCGTACACGTCGACGACCGTACCCACCGCGGCCTTCGCCTGGCCGGCGTCGGAGAGGTCCGCGCGGACGTACAGCGCGCCCTCGCCCAGCTCGGCCACCAGCGCCTCGCCCACCTCCGGGCGGCGGCCGGTCACGGCGACCTTCGCGCCCTCGCGCACGGCCGCCCGCGCGATCGCCGCCCCCACGCCCTGGCTGCCGCCGTTGACGAGGACGACTCTGTCCTTGAGGAGTGTCATGCCGGTCCTTTCAGCTCTCGCGCCGCACGGCGCCGGCCCGCAGCGCGTCACGCAGCGCACGGGTGGTCCAGCCCTCGGCGAGCGCGCGCCGCACGACGTCGGCCTGCGAGGGCGGGGCCATGCCGTCGACCGGCGGATCGCGGTCGAGGTTGGTGGGGAAGGCGTAGCCCTCGGCGCTCGCGGCGATCACCCGCTCCACCCACCCGGGGTCGTCGGCGTGCTGGAGGAGCGCCGGATAGACGGCGTTCGCGATCGCCTCCCGGTCGACGGTCTCCATGGCCCGCCCGAACGGCGACGACACCTGGAGGAGGTTCGCGACCCGCCGTACGTCGAGCGTGCGGTTGGTGCCGGCCGCGTGGAACACCGCCGGGTTGAAGAACACCGCGTCACCCTTGGCCAACGGCAGCTGGACGTGCCGCTCCTTGAAGTACGCCTGGAACTCCGGCCGGTGCCACGCCAGATACCCGGGGGTGTAGCGCTGCGAGTACGGCAGGTACAGCGTCGGCCCCGACTCCACCGGCATGTCGCAGTGCGCGACCGCGCCCTGGAGGGTGAGGACGGCCGACAGCCGGTGGACGTGCTCCGGGTACGCGGCGACGGCCGACGCGGACAGGAACCCCAGGTGGTAGTCGCGGTGCGCGGTCTGCGCGGCCCCGCCCGGGTTGACGACGTTGACCTGCGAGGTGACCTGGTAACCGGGTCCCAGCCAGGCGCCGGAGACCAGGGCGACGACGGGGTTCGCGTAGTAGTCGGCGAACGCGGCCGGGTCGTACAGGGCCGCCTTCTCCAGCGCGTTCCACACGCGTTCGTTGGCGCCCGGCTTCGCGAAGTGGTCGCCCGCCGGGGCCTCCGCCGCGTGCTGCTCGTTGATGAGGGCGTCGAACACCGAGGTCAGCCGGTCGACGACCGCCGTGTCGGGGAAGGCGCGGCGGAACAGGACGACGCCGGGGCCGTCGGTGAGCGCGCGCACCAGCTCGGGGCCCTGAGGGAGGTCCTCGCTGTCGTACACGAGGACGTTGTCCTCGACCGCACACGCGCGCGGGTAGTCGGCCGCGTCGGTGGTGCGCTCGACGAGCGCGCGGAAGGCGTCCAGGTCGCAGTCCTGGTCGGTGAGCCAGGCGGCAGGCGCGGGGGCTTCGGGAGTGAAGGACATCCTCGTCCTTTCGGTGCACAGGAGGGCGACTCGGGACACGTGGTGCTGCGGCTCTGTCATTGTTGTCAGTACAAACCCCTCGAACAACCGGCAGTGGGCCATCAAAAACCCTTCAGGAATCCGGTGCCGGTGAGGTCTTAGGAGTCAGCTGTGGGCCACCCCTTCCCGATCCGCGAGATCGCCCGCCAGGCGGGGCTCAGCGAGGCCACCGTCGACCGCGTGCTGAACGGGCGCGGGGGCGTGCGCGCCTCCACCGAGCAGGAGGTACGGCGGGCCATCGCCGACCTCGACCGGCAGCGCACGCAGGTCCGGCTGGTCGGACGGACCTTCATGCTGGACATCGTCATGCAGGCGCCCGAACGGTTCACGACGGCCGTACGCGCCGCCCTGGAGGCCGAACTCCCCGCCCTGCACCCGGCGGTCCTCCGCTCCCGTTTCCACTTCCGGGAGACCGGTCCGGCGCGCGAGACGGTCACCGCCCTGGAGCGCATCGCCCGGCGCGGCTCCCAGGGCGTCATCCTCAAGGCGCCCGACGCGCCCGAGGTCACCGACGCCGTCGGCCGCCTCGTCGATGCGGGCATCCCCGTCGTCACCCTCGTCACCGACCTGCCCGCGAGCGCGCGCCTGGCGTACGTCGGCATCGACAACCGCGCCGCCGGTGCCACGGCCGCCTACCTGATGGGCCAGTGGCTCGGCGAACGGCCCGGGAACGTCCTGACCAGCATCAGCAGCGGGTCGTTCCGCAACGAGGAGGAGCGGGAGATGGGGTTCCGCAGCGTGATGCGGGCGCGTCATCCCGCGCGCGTGCTGGTCGAGATCACGGAGGGGCAGGGGCTGGACGCGACGCAGTACGACCTGGTGCGGGCCGCGCTGGAGAAGGACACGGAGATCCGCGCCGTGTACTCCATCGGCGGCGGCAACAACGCGACGCTGCGGGCGTTCGCGGATCTCGGGCGGGAGTGCGCGGTGTTCGTCGCGCACGATCTGGATCAGGACAACATGCGGTTGCTGCGGGAGCAGCGGATCTCTGCGGTGTTGCACCATGACCTACGGCAGGACATGCGGGACGCGTGTCAGACGGTGATGCGAGCGCACGGGGCGTTGCCGCCGACGGGATCGGTGCTGCCGTCAGCGATCCAGGTCGTAACGCCGTACAACTTGCCACAGGGGTCGGCGAGACGTACTTAGGGGCGCGGGGAACTGCGCGACCAGCCACAACGGCGCAGTAGACGAACAACAGCCTTAGGACCCGACGGTGACCCAGACGCCGCTTGCCGCCGATTCAGCCATCGCGTCCAACACCGTCGCACTGCGCACCGCGTCCAAGAGGGTGGTCCCGTACGCCGTCCCCTCCGCCACGGACCGGAGGAACCTGTACGCCTCGATCACCTTCAGGTCGTCGTACCCCATCGCGTTCGCCGCCCCCGGCTGGAACGCCGCGAACTCGCCGTCCCCGGGGCCGACGTACACCGTGCTGACGGGCTGGTCCTGGTACGACGTACCGGCGCTCACGCGCAGCTCGTTCATGCGGCGGAAGTCCCAGAACACGGCGCCCTTCGTGCCGTGCACCTCGAACCCGTAGTTGTTCTGCTCGCCGACGGACACCCGGCACGCTTCGAGCACCCCGCGCGCGCCCGAGGCGAAGCGCAGGAGGCAGTTGACGTAGTCCTCGTTCTCGACGGGGCCGAGGACGCCGCCCGAGGCGAGCGCGTGGCCCGACGTCGCGCCCGTGGGACGCGCCCTCTCGGGGACGAACACGGCCGTGTCGGCGGTCAGCGAGACGATGTCGCCCAGCAGGAAGCGTGCCAGGTCGGCGCCGTGCGAGGCGAGGTCGCCGAGGACCCCGCTGCCGCCGCGCTCCCGCTCGTACCGCCAGGTGAGCGCGCCGTCCGGGTGGGCCGCGTAGTCGCTGAAGAGCCGTACGCGCGCGTGGGTGACGTCTCCGAGCTCGCCGGAGGCGATGAGGTCCCGCGCCTTCTCGACGGCGGGGGCGTTGCGGTAGTTGAAGCCGACCGTCCCCTGGACGCCCGCCTTAGTCACCGCGTCGGCCACCGCGCGCGCGTCGCGCGAGGTGAGCCCGACCGGCTTCTCGATCCAGAGGTGCTTGCCGGCCTCGGCCATCGCCACGCCGATCTCGCGGTGCAGGAAGTTCGGGGCGGTGATGCTCACCGCGTGCACGCGCGGGTCGTCGGCGATGTCCCGCCAGTCCCGGGTGGCCGCCGTGAACCCGTACCGGTCGGCGGCCTCCTGCGCGCGGCCGGGTACCTCCTCGGCGACGGTCACCAGGCGCGGGCGGACGGTCAGGGCGGGGAAGTGGTGCGGTACGCGCGCGTACGCCTGTGTGTGGACGCGGCCCATCCAGCCGAATCCGATGACGGCGATACCCAGGTCGGTCACGGCAACCCCTTTGTTTGGACCGGTCCACAAACTGTCCGGGCCACCTTGAGGCCGATGGAGCGGGGCTGTCAACGGGGTGGAGGCGTTGAGGTGCGGCTTTGACAACGGGTCGGGCGGATGGAACGGTCCACGCATGAGACCGCCCACCATCCGTGACGTCGCCGAGCGGGCCGAGGTGTCCAAGTCGCTGGTCTCCCTCGTGCTGCGCGGGGCGCCCCAGGTCCGGCCCGAGAAGCGGGAGGCCGTGCTGACGGCGATGCGCGAACTCGGCTACCGGCCCAATGCCGCCGCGCGCAGCCTGAGCGAACAGCGCACGCGTACGGTCGGTGTCCTCCTCAACGACCTGCGCAATCCCTGGTACGTCGATCTGCTGGACGGGCTCAACTCGCTGCTGCACGCGAGCGGGCTGCACATGCTCCTCGCCGACGCGCGGCTGAACCGGCGGGTCGGGCAGGACCTCGCGGATCCGTTCCTGGCCCTTCAGGCGGACGGACTCGTCGTCGTCGGGACATTCCCCGAGGGGACCGCTCTCGACGCCGTGGCGGGCCGTATGCCGGTCGTCGTGGCCGGTGCGCGGGAGGCGGTGCCGGCGGGGGTCGACGTCGTCGCCGCCGACGACGAGTTGGGGGCTCGGCTCGCGACCGAGCATCTGCTGTCGCTCGGGCACCGGCGGATCGCGCATGTCGCCGGGTACGGGGCCGTGGGGGAGCTGCGGCGGGAGGGGTACGAAGGGGCCATGCGCGCGCACGGGGTCGATCCGGTGGGGCTCGGTCTCGTGGAGGCGAGCGATATGACCGAGGAGGGCGGATACCGGGCGACCGTGCGGCTGCTGAGCCGTACCGAGCGGCCCACCGCCGTGTTCGCCGTCAACGACATCGCCTGCGTGGGGGCGTTGTCGGCCGCCGAGGAGATGGGGGTGCGGGTGCCCGGGGAACTGTCGGTGGTGGGGTACGACAACACGAGTATTTCCCGGCTGCGGCATCTGTGGCTGACGACGGTGGATCCGGCCGGGCGCGAGGTGGGGCGGGAGGCGGCTCGGTTCTTGTTGTCGCGGTTGGACGGGGAGCGGGGGGAGGGGCGGGTGCGGTTGGCTGTGCCGGTGTTGGAGCGGAGGGGGAGTACGGGGCCGGTTGGGCGGGGGTAGGGGGGAGTTGGGGGGTGGGGTGGGTGGGGTGGAGGGCTGTGCGGGCTGGCGGGTTGGGTGGGCCGGAAGTTGGACCGGGCGCCGGGGGGCGGGCTGAACAGTGCGCGCTCGTGTAGCTGCGGCAGGTGATCCCGTGCGGCGAGATGGGCCGCCCCGACGAGATCGCGACCGTCGCCCTCTTCCTCGCCTCCGACGACTCCAGCTACGTCAACGGCATGGAACTCGTCGCCGACGGCGGCGCCACCGCCGTCTGAACCGGACACCCCACACCCAGGGCAGGACATCTCATGAGCGGCATCAGCATCATCGGCACCGGGAACATGGCCCGCACCATCGGCGCGCGGGCGCTGGCGGGCGGCAGCACCGTCGAGGTCATGGGCCGCGACCGGGCCAAGGCCACCGACCTGGCCAAGGCGCTCGGCGACGGCGCCACGACGGGAGAATGGGGCACCGCCCCGGCGGGCGACATCGTCATCGTGGCCCTGCTGTACGACGGTGTCGTGCCGGCCGTCGTCCAGTACGCGGACGCGCTCGCGGGCAAGGTCATCGTCGACATCAGCAATCCCTTCAACTCCACGTTCGACGGGCTGGCCCACCGCGAGGAGACCTCGGTCGCGCAGGAGGTCGCCAAGGTGGCCCCGGCCGGTGCCGGTGTGGTGAAGGCGTTCAACACCGTCTTCCGCCATGTCCTGGAGAAGGGGCGGCCCGACATCTTCATCGCCGGTGACGACGCGCGGGCCAAGGCGCGTGTGGAGGCGTTCGTCGAGAGCCTCGGGCTGCGCCCGCTGGACGCCGGCGGCCTGGGAATGGCGCACTGGCTGGAGGGCGCGGCCCTGGTCACGGCGGGCCTCGCCAACCACGGGGTGGGAAACTTCGACTTCTCCCTCGGCGTCACCGAACTCCCCGTGTGAGCAGACGGGTTGACGGACCGTCGAAGGGGGTCCGCCGAGACGTGGGTCGCCCTACTCCCGGCGGGCGATCACCCGGTACGCGTTGCACATCCGCAGCCGCCGCGCCAACGGGCGTACGGCGATCCGGTCCAGGACCGTCGCGGCGAGCAGCGCCGGAATTCCCGCCAGGAACACGGCAGTTCGCGTCGCCCGCCGCAGCGCGCCCGGCGGCTGCTCCAGCCAGGGCGCGTTCTCGCGCGGTGAGACCTGGCCCAGCAGCAGCCATACGGCGGCCACCAGGTCGATCACCTCATGGGGCTCGGCGTGCTCCTCGGCGACCACCGTGAACCCCAACTCCTCAAGCCGGGCCCGCAGGTTGGCCACCGGGATGAAGTGCAGGTGCTGCGGCTGGAGCCAGGGCAGCCACCACCGCCCGAGCACACGCGACAACCGGCTCTCCGCGTCGGGCACCTCGATCAGGAGGTGCCCGCCCGCCCGCACCACCTGCTGGGCACCCCGCAGCTCCCGGTCGGGATCGGCGCTGTGCTCCAGGTAGTGGAACATGCTCACCACGTCGTACTGACCGGCGAGTTCGCCCGCGAGCGCGGGGAAACTCCCCCGGTAACCGCGTTCTACGCGTTTCTCCCGCTCGGCGATCTCCACCCCGTCGGTGAAGTCGAGCCCGTCGAAAGCGGTGTCCGGCAGTACGTCACGCGCGACCGCGCAGAAGTGCCCCTGCCCGGTCCCGACATCCAGCCACCGCTTCGGCGCCGGATCGTGCGCGGCCATGGAGCGCGCCCGCCCCAGATACGACGAGCCCCGCCCGTCGAAGAGATCCCCGAGCTGCTTCTCGCCGAGCCCGTCGTAGAAGTCCCGGTAGTAGAACTCCAGTCCCTCGGCCGTCAGTCGGGGGTTCTGGAAGATGTGCCCGCACGTCTCGCACCGGTCGAGCACGAACCGTCCCGGCTTGTGCTGCAACAGGTCGGTGGTCCGCAGCCGCGTACTGAGCAACTCCCCGCCGCACCAGGGGCAGTCGGCCCGGCGCGCCGCGAAGAACCGCTCCGTCCCGCCCGCCAGGTCCCGCTGATAGCGCGGCCGTAGCTCCGCGATCCGCCGCTCCCGCTCGTCCTTCGCCCCGCTCACGCACGACTCCTCTCGGCAAGCTCTTCGAGATGGACGGCCGCGGCGTCCGCACCCCCGGCCGCCCGGAACGCCGCCCCCACCCGCGCGGCCCGCTCGCGGTACGACGGCTCGTCGAGCACGGCGTCCAGCGCCGCCCCCAGCTTCTGCGCGCCGACCCGCCCGAACCGCACCCGCACCCCGGCCCCGGCGGCCACGACCTGCCCGGCGATCAGCGGCTGGTCGTCCCGGATCGGCGCGACGACCAGCGGCACGCCGTACCAGAGCGCCTCGCACACGGTGTTGTGCCCCGCGTGACAGACGACGGCGTCAACTCCCTTGGCCAGCAAGGCGATCTGCGGGACGGACGGCACGACCAGGACGTTCTCGTCGGCTCCCGCCCCGAGTACCCCGCCGGGGTCGGCCACCACGGCTTGGAGCCGCCCCGCCCGTTCGCGCACCACGTCCCGGCACACGGCGAGGAACCGCTCCCCGGCGTCGGTGTTCGCGGTGCCGAGGCTCACGAGGACGGTCGCGCGGTCCGGGTCGAGCCACTCCCACGGGAACCCTCCGGCGTCGGGCCGGCCGGTGACCGAGGGCCCCACCCACTGAACAGCCTTGATGTCACCGGCGAGTTCGGGCGTGCTGAACCCGATGACGAGATGCGGGGAGAACCGGGGATCGGTGGCCTTGGACGCGTCCCCGACGGCCCGTCGCAGCGCGTCCAGCCGGGCCTCGATCCACTCCCGCACCTTCGGCAGCCCCGCCAGCGGGTCCATGAACTCGGCCGTGGTCGTCGCGGACGTCGCCCACGGGATCCCGGCCCGCTCCGCGACCAGGGCTCCGGCGAATGCCTGTTGGTCGGCGACGACCACATCGGGGCGGAACACCTCCACGGCCCGCCGTACGCCGGGCGCCATCGCCTCCGCGAGCGGCAGCAGAAACCGCTCCCACAAGAATCTCAGCGCCTCGGGGCCACGGAGGCCGGGAGGGCGGTGGGAGGAGGCGGTGGCGGAGCAGGGGATGTGCGATGCGCCGGTCCCGGCCTCGGTGTCCGCGCGGTACGACACCTCGTCCTCGCACCCGAACACCACCGCGTCCACCCCCGCCAGCCGCCGCACCAACTCCCGGTCCGGGCACACCCACGCCACCCGGTGCCCCCGCGCGGCGAGGCGCGCGGCGACGCCGACGGCCGGGTTGACATGGCCCGTGAGGGGCGGGACGACGAAGAGGAAGCCGCTCATCGGGCGGTCACCGCCGCGAGGGTCCCGGTGATGAGGGACCGGACGTGCTCGCCGACCGTCGCGGGTGCCTCGACGAGGATCGAGTGCTCGTGGCCGGGGAGGATCACCGTCCGGCAGTCGGGCAGCAACTCCGCGAGCCGGGGCGCGAGTTCGGCGACGTCGGACTCACCGCCGTACAGCGCGAGGACCGGACAGGACACCGACGCGATCTGATGGTCCGTCAAGGTCCGGCTGGCGGGGATGTCCTGGCCGAGCGAGGTCTCACGGGCCAGGCGGGCGGCGCCTCGTGCGAGGCGGGCCATGTTGTGGCCCCGGTGGGCGGCGATCCACGTGACGGTGTCGGACTCGTTGTGCGCCAGCTCGTGCACGACCCGCCCGAGGATGCGGTGAAGCTTCGACGCCCAGGCGGGCGTGGCCGGTTCGGACTCGATCAGACTGAGGCTCGCGACCCGCTCCGGATGCCGGACGGCGTACCCGAACGCGATCGTCCCACCGTACGAGTTGCCCACCAGATGCACCGGCCCGGTCACCTTCAGCCGCTCCAACAGGGCTTCCAGATCAGTGATGCTGTCGTCGAGGGAGTACCCGCCGGGCGGCCGGTCGCTGCGGCCGTGGCCGCGCAGGTCGTACATGACCACATCGAGCCCGGCCGCCGCGAACGAGGGCGCCACGGTGAAGTAGTAGCTCGCGAGACTGTCGGTGAGCAGCCCGTGGACCAGTACGACCGTGGCGCGCGAACTCCGGCTGCCCCGGGGCCCGATGCGCTGGACGTGCAGCCGCAGCGCGCCGGTGTCGACCATCGACACGGGTCAGCCCTCCTCGGCCGCTTTGAGGCCGAGCACGACGTACTCGACGAGCCGCCCGACGGTGAGTTCGATGATCTCCTCGAACTCCATCCCGGCCAGGAACTCGGCGAAGTTGATCCGTTCGCCGTACCGCTCCTGGAGGAGCCCGGCCAGCGTCACGAGGTCGATGCTCTCCAGCTCCAGGTCCCGGTTGAAGGACGTCTCCATGCTGATCTCGGCGTCGTCGACGCCGTACTCGTCCTCCAGGAGGCGGGCGAGCATGCCGGACACGTCGGCGAGAACGGTTTCCTCGTTCATCGGGCCTCGTACTCCTCTTCGTTCGCGTGTCCCGTCGTCCAGGCCACGACGTACTCCCGCGCCGGCAGGCCCGGCGGGTTGGCGGCCGGTGCGCAGTGCACCGGGTAGGCGCGCTCCAGACGGCCCGAGACGGTCAGCAGATCGCCGTCCGGGGTGGCGTCCAGGACCGTGAACTCCCGTGGTCTGCCGCCGAGTCCGGTCCCCTCGGCCTTGGCGACCGCCTCCTTCGCCGCCCAGAACCGGGTGAACCACAGCGCGCGGGACCCCACCAGGCCGTCCAGCAGCCGGAGTTCGGCCGGAGCGAGGGCGACGGCCTCCGTCTCCGGGGTGCGTACGGTGACTTCCTCGATGTCGATGCCCGGCCCCGGTCCCGGCCGGCGCGGGCGGACGATCGCCGCGCCGGCCTCCGCGCAGTGCGCCAACGACACGTCCAGCGCGGGCAGTTCACGCCCGTGCACGCCCACGACGTACGGCCGTCCCAGGCCGTCGTTCTCCACGCGCAGCTCCGCCGGGAACACCGGGCCCTCGCCGTGCTCCCACAGCCACTTGCGCACCGCGTCCTTCACGGCGATCCGCCCCAGCAGCCACTGCCGCCGGCCGCGCGGCGCGTGCTCGGCGTAGCGCGAACGCTCCACACCGGCCAGGGAGTTGCGCATGATCAGGTCCCGCGAGGCGAGGTCCGGCCACCGCTCGTGCACCAACGTCCAGCCGCCGGGGCGGAGTTCGGAGAGCGTGTGGCGTTCCGGGAAGCGTTCCACGGGGCGGGTGCGCGGGTCGTTGTCGAAACGGCGGTCCTGCCAGCCGGTGATCTCCGCCCAGAGCGTGCCGTCGACGGTGAGCTCGACGTCCGCCTCAAGGACGGTGTCGGTGAGCGCTGTGATCCTTACCAGGCAGGCGACTTGGGTGCCGGGGGAGGGGTGAGGGCCGTGGAAGCGGATCTCCCGGACACCGACCGGGAAGACGACCGTGCGCTCGGTGCGGGTCGCCATGATCCAGTAGCCGAGGAGCTGGCCGACGTTGTCCAGGAGGGCGCCGGGGGCCGGTGGGGTGGTGATGACGCCTCGGACGTGGCGGTCGCCGATCGCGGTGAGTTCGGTGACGCCCTGGAACGCCGGGCCGTGGAACATCCAGCGTTCTTCGTAGAGTTGGGCCGCAGTGTGGTCGGGGGTGCGTTCCGGGGCGGTGGGTGCGCTGCGAGGGGCGGGGTGCGGGTAGGCGGGGGCCAGTTCCACGGTCGCGCGGGCGCGGGGGCCGAAGGAGACCGCCAGGCGGTTCGTGGACCGGGTGGTGACGGTCACCGGGACGTCCACGGCCGGTGTGGCGGTGAGCCATTCCTCGAAGCGGGCGTCGTGGACGGCCACCGGGAGGAGGCCGGGGCGGGCTCGGGCGGCCGTGTCCATGATGTGCTGGACGATCGTGGTGGCGGGGACCACCGGCCAACGGTCCGAGACGTCGGGCCAGTTGGGGCGTTGGGGGAAGAAGCAGTGGTCCAGGAGGTAGGGCATGGTGTCGGGGGAGACGCGGACCGTGGTGTGCTGCGGGGTGTGCCGAGGGGTGGATCTGGCCGTCATCAGGGCGGTCGCCGTGGCGGCCGTCTCCCTCAGCAGCGCGCTGAGTTCGGCGGCGATCGGCAGGTCGGCGGCGATGGCGTCCAGCGGGTCGGAGGCTGGGCGGTCGAAGGCACGGCGGTCGGAGACTGGGCGCAGGACCGGGCGGGCCTCGGGCGGGAGTGAAACGAGGGCGCCGCTCAAGTCCAGGCGTACGGGGGCGGGTCGGGGGCGCGCGGGATCTGCCGTGGGCCGGTCGGCCGGGCGGCCTGGGGATGGGGGTGCCGGGCGGCGTGGGGACGGGAGTGCCGGGCGGCGTGGGGACGGGAGCGCCGGGGCCACCTGCGCCCCTGCCGCCCACAACGCCGCTGCCACGCGTCGGAGTTGGGGAAGGCCGTCGCGATGCGGGGAGTTGGCCGCGACCGTGAGGTGGTCCTGGGTGCCGAGGGTGTCGTCCACGAGGGAGCCGAGGCGGCCGGGGCCGACCTGGACGAAGACGCGGTGACCGGCGTCGTACAGGGCCTGGGTCAACTGGCGGAAGCGGACGGGCTCCAGGAGGTGGCGGACGAACAACGCCCGTATCGCGTCCGGGTCGTCGGGGAAGGGGGAGGCTGTGGTGCCGGACCAGAGGGGGACCGTCGGCGGGTGCAGGCGGAAGCGGTTCGCGGCCTGCTCGATGGGGGCGAGGTGGGGGCGGAGCATCGGGGTGTGGAAGCCCGAACGGAACGGCAGGACCTGGCTGATGACACCTCGGGCACGGAAGGCGCGGACGAACTCCTCGACCGCCGCGTCCGGGCCGCACACCATGGACTGACTGGGCGCGTTGTCGTGCGAGAGGACGATGTCGCCGTGCCCCGACTCGCTGATCGCGTCCAGGACTTGTCCGGCCGGTGCGCCGATCGCTCCGAACGCCAGGCCCGGGACGGTCACCGAGGCGGGGTCGAACCCGGCCATGAACGCGTCGACTTCGGCCCCGTCGTACAGGCCCGACGCGACCATCGCCGTCCACTCGCCGACACTGTGTCCGGCGACCGCGTCGGGGACGATGCCGCTGCGGCGCAGGGCCGAGTCCAGGAGGCGGCTGACGGTCACCACGTCGAAGCCGTGCCGGCCGACGTCGTCGACCTGCTCGCCGGGGGCGGGGAGAGCGGGGAGGCCGAAGTGGGCGGCGATGTCGTCGACGTGCGGGGTGAAGTCGACTTCCAGGCCGGGGAACAGGAAGGCGGTCTTTCCGTTGTCCCCGCCGAGCAGGGGAGCCGGCCGGAACCACACGTCGCTGCGGCCGTTCCAGGGGCGGGACTTGGCGGCGGCGCGACGGGCCAGGGTGAGGCGTTTGGCGGTGGGGTCCACGATCGCGAGGCGGGCCGGGCCCGCCGTGGGGTGGGGCAGGGCGGGGTCGAGACCGGTGGCGCGGAGGGCGGCGTCGTCCGCGTCGAGGAGCGCGGCGAGGGCGGTGGGGGAATCGGCGGCGAGGAGGAGGATGCGCTCGCTTTCGACGACCTTGACCCGAGCGGCGGCCTTTACGCTCGGGACGGCCCTGACCGGAGCGCTGGCGACGGCCTTGACCGAGGTGGCAGCACCCTCTTCCGGGACGGCTCCGACCGCAACACCCTTGATGTGTCCGCGAGTCGGCGACTCCAGCACCACGTGCCCGTTGATCCCACCGAACCCGAACGCGTTCACCGCCGCCCGCCGTACCTCCTCCTCCCACGGCTCCGCCTTCTCCAGCGGCCTGAACCGGGTCCGCGCCAGCGCGGGATGCGGATCGTCGCAGTGCAGCGTCGGCAGCAGCACCCCGTGATGGACGGCCAGCGCGGCCTTCACCAGCCCGGCGACCCCGGCGGCCGGCATCGCGTGCCCGATCATCGACTTGACCGACCCGATGACCGCGCCCCCGTCGTCCAGAGGTCCGCCGAACACCTCGGCCAGCGTGGCGAGTTCGGCCCCGTCACCGGCGGGCGTCGCCGTGCCGTGCGCTTCGAGGAGCCCCAGCGAACCGGGCGCCGACGGGTCGAGACCGGCGGCCCGCCACGCCTGGCGTACGGCGCGTGCCTGTCCGCCGGGGTCGGGGTTGACGAGGCCCGACGCGCGCCCGTCGCTGGAGATGCCGGTGCCCCGGATCACGGCGTACACCCGGTCGCCGTCGCGTTCGGCGTCGGCCAGCCGCTTGAGGACGACGACGCCGGTGCCCTCGCCGATGAGGATGCCGTCCGCGTCGCGGTGGAAGGGGCGGATGCGCTCGCTGGGGGAGAGGGCGCGGAGTTGGGAGAAGACGCTCCACAACGTGATGTCGTGGCAGTGGTGGACACCCCCGGCCAGCATCACATCGCAGCGCCCGGACGCCAGTTCGCCCACCGCCTGGTCGACGGCGACCAGCGAGGACGCGCACGCCGCGTCCACGGTGTACGCCGGTCCGCGCAGGTCCAGGCGGCTCGCGACCCGTGACGCGGCGAGGTTCGGCACCAGCCCGATCGCGGCCTCCGGACTGTCGGGCCCGAGCCGCTCGGTGAACGCCTCGCGTACGCGGTCGAGTTGACCGGCGGACAGGTCGGGCAGCAACTCGCCGAGTGTGCGCACGAGTTGGCCGGCCGTCCGGACCCGCTGGTCGAGCCGGACCAGCCCGGGAGTGAGGTAACCGCCCCGGCCCAGTACGACGCCGACCCGCTGCCGGTCGGGCAGTCGAGCGGCCCCGCCCGCGTCGTCCAGCGCGGCGGCGGCCACGTGCAGCGCGATGAGCTGGTCCGGTTCGGTGCCGGCGACCGACGCCGGCATGATCCCGAACCGGGTCACCTCCACCTCGGCGAGCCCGTCCACGAACCCGCCGCGCCGGCAGTACACCCGGTCCGCGACGGCCGGTTCGGCGGCGGTGCCGGGACGGTAGTAGTCGGCGTCCCAGCGGTCGGCGGGCACCTCGCCGATCGCGTCGACGCCGTCGCGGAGGTTGCGCCAGTAGGTGTCGAGGTCGGGGGCGCCGGGGAACAGCACGGACATTCCCACGATGGCGACCGGGACCTGACGGCCGACGGCGCCCTCGGCCGGACGGCCGCCCTGAGCCTGACGGCCGGTCCAGGCTTGACGGTCAGTCGGATCGGCGGCGTCTTCGGGGCCTTTGAGATCCACCCCGTCACCAGCCCGACGCCGTGTGCACGACCGCCGTCAGCGACGGATCGCCCCACGCCAACTCCCGCAGCAGCGCCGCCGTTCCCTCCTCCGGATCGATCAGCGCGACGCCGCGCCGCGCGTACTCCCGCGCCAACTCCGGCCCCACCATGCCCCCGTGGGCGGCATCGGGCGCCCACGGCCCCCAGTGCACGGTCAACGCCCGCAGCCCCGTACGCGCCGCCCACGCCGAACCCAGCGCCTCCAGCGCGTCGTTGGCAGCCGCGTAGTCGACCTGCCCGCGATTGCCCAGCACCGCCGAGATGCTCCCGAACAGCACCGTGAACCCCGGCCCGCCCGGCAGCTCCTCCAGCGCCGTCAGCAGCGCGTGCGCGCCCAGCGCCTTCGTCGCGTACACCCGCCGGAACGACTCCGGACTCTTCTCGGCGATCAGCCGGTCCTCGATCACCCCGGCCGCGTACACCGCACCGTCCAGCCGCCCGTGCTCGGCGTGGATCTCCTTCACCGCCTGCAACACGGCCTCGGACTCCCGGAAATCGACACTCCGGTACCGAACGGCACTGCCCAGAGCGGTCAGTTCGGCCAGCGTCCCCCGGATCTCCCGCTGCGCGAGCAGGAGTTCGGCCTCCCGGTTGACCTCCGCGAGACTCCCGCCCCGCGCGGCCAGGACGGCCCGCAGCTCGGCCGGGGTGCGCGCGACGGCCGTCGCCCGCTCCTCCGGACCGTCCGGTACAGGCGTACGGCCCAGCAGTTCGAGCCGGCACCGCGAGGCCCGCGCCAACGCCACGGCGCACTGCGCGGCGATCCCTCGCGCCCCGCCCGCCAGCAGCACGACGGCGTCCCGGTCGAGCCCCAGCGCGGCGGCCTCCGCGACCCCGTCCCCGGCGGGACCGGCCCCGGTGCTCCCGAGCGCCCCGAGCGGCGCCTCGGCCAGCTCGAACCCGTGCCGCCCAACTGCCCTCCACACCACGGCGGGTGACGCGTCGTCGGCCAGGATCTCGCCGATCACGGTGTCCGCCACGTCCTCGTCGACGTCCACCACCCGCGCCACCGTCCCCGGGAACTCCCGCGCCACGCTCCGGAACAGCCCGCGCAGCCCCACCGCGTCCCCGTCCACCGGCCGCACCGCCAAGAGCCACTTGGGCTCCCGGGCCAGCGCCGCCTTCAGCACCGCGAAGGCGTCCGGCAACACCGGCACACCGTCGGCCGCCCCCAGATAGATCACTCCGTCCACCGGGCCGTCGGCCTCGGTGAGGAGGTGTTCCATGTCCCGGACGGTGACCTCGGCGCCGTGCGCTGTCAGCCGGTCGGCGATGTCGGAGCCTTCGTCGCCGAGCAACACCCAATGGGTGCCCGCGAGTCGGGACGGCGGATGGTTGCCGGTGTCGAGCAGGACAGGGCGGAGGACGAGCCGTTTGGGTGCCTGGCCCGTCACCGGTTCCGCTGTCCGCGCGGGTTCCTCGCCGGCCACCGGTCCCGACAGCCGCGAGGTGAGCCAGTCGGTCACGGCGGCGGCCGTACGCGCCTTCGTCAGCTCCTCCAACTCGTCGTCCGCCAGGGCCGCGAGGTCGGTCGAGCCGCCGAGCCGACGGGCCAGTTCGCCCGCGATCTCGGCCCGTTTGATGGAGTCGATGCTGAGGTCGGCCTCCAGATCGAGGTCGGGCTCGATCATGTCGACGGGGTAGCCGGTGCGTTCGCTGATGATGTCGAGGACGACCTGGCCGACGTCCACGGCCTCCGGGGCCGGAGCCGGGGCGTTGACGGGGGCTGCCTCAACAGGTCTCTGCGGTACGGGAGTCGCCTCCAGGACCGGCATGGGTGGAGCCGCCGGTCTCTCCACCGCCCCCGTTCCGGCCCCTGCCCCGAAGTACGTGAGCAGCACGTCCCGTTGGGCCGCGATCATCTCCCGGCTGGTCCGCAGGAACTCCGCGATGAGGGCGTCCTGACCCTGATGGGGGTTCGTCGTCACGTTCGCCTCCGAGGAATCCAGGGACAGGGGGGAAGTCGTCTGTGCCACACGCCGGGCCGGTGTCAGTCCACCGGTCACCGGTTCGCCGTCGGCGGTCCGTACGAGCTGTCCGTCGACCGTCCAACCGGGCTGCTTCGGCGCCGGTGTGCGCACCGCGTCCACCGCTCCGCGTCCTCGCAGCAGCCACCCGGCCCGCACCGCCACCCCGGCGAGGGCGAGTTGAGCGAGCGCGTCGAGCCAGCCCCGCAATCCGCTGCCGGGGCGCGGCTCGCAGGCGACCGTCCGGTGTGGACGCTCTCCGAGCACCTGCCCGACCAGCCGCGTCAGCACCGACCCCGGCCCGGCCTCGACGAAGACGCGCGCGCCGGCCTCGTACATGGCCTCGATCTGGTCGGCGAAACGGACGGGGGAGCCGATCTGGGCGGCCAGTTCGGCGCGGGCCGCGTCGGGGCCGTCGCCGTAGGGGGCTGCCGTGCGGTTGGCCCAGACCGGGAACTCCGGGGCGTGGAAGGCGTGTTGGGCGAGGGCCGTGGCGAACCGGGGACCCGCGTCGGCGACGACGGGGCTGTGGAAGGCGCAGGCGACCGGGATACGGCGTGCG
Organism: Streptomyces saintjeani; assembly: GCF_055409605.1. NCBI lineage: Bacteria > Bacillati > Actinomycetota > Actinomycetes > Kitasatosporales > Streptomycetaceae > Streptomyces > Streptomyces saintjeani. The sequence goes on from NZ_CP189624.1 coordinate 8,122,019, forward strand.
GTGAGCCCGGCCTCGCGCAGCAGCCGTACGGCTTCGGCGACCGCCTCCGTGGGGCCCGAAATCACTGTCTGGTCCGGCGAGTTGAGGTTGGCGAGCACCACGTCGCCCGCCTCGCCGAGGACGTGGGCGACCGTCGCCGCGTCGGACGACACCGCCGCCATCGTGCCCGGGTCGTCCCCGGCGGCGGCCAGGATCGCCGACGCCCGCTCCCCGCTCAACTCCAGCAGCGTTTCGGGGGAGATGACCCCGGCGGCGGAGAGGGCGACCAGTTCGCCGTAGCTGTGTCCGGCCGCCATATCGGGGTGGACCCCGGCGGCCGTGAGGAACGCGTACGCCGCCAACCCGGCGATGCCCAGGGCGGGTTGGGCGACGCGGGTGTCGGTCAGGGCGGCTTTCTGGCGGTCGCGGGTGGCGTCGTCGAAGGCGGCGGGCGGGTACATCGTCGGGGCGTGGGCTCTGCCCAGGTCCAGGTAGTGCCGGAGGCCGGGGAAGGCGATGAAGAGGTCGGCGAGCATGCCGGGGCGCTGGCTGCCCTGACCGGGGAAGAGGAAGGCGACCTTGCTGTCCGCCTCCGGCGAGGGCGCCGTGCCTGCGTCCGCCCCTGACGGGTGCACCTCCTCCAGCGCCTCCCGCAGCCCCCGCACCAACTCCCCCACGTCCGACGCCACCACCGCGAACCGCACCGGCTCCTCGCTCGCGTCCGCCCGCCGCGCCGCACTCAGCGCCAGATCCCGAAGCCGCCACGGCCCCTCGGCGGCCTTCAGCAGCTCCTCCACCCCCCGCCGCGCGGACGCCACATCCCGCCCCCGGAACAGGAACAGCTCGGCGGGCCACTCCGCGGCCCCCCGCACCCCCTCGTCATGAGCGGCGAGCACCACATGGAAGTTGGTCCCGCCGAACCCGAACGCGCTGACCCCGCCGATCCGTTGGCTCGCCGGACCGTCCCAGGGCCGGGCCTCGGACGAGAGCGCGAAGGGGCTCTCCCCTTCCTTCCAGGCCGAGTTGGGGGCCCGCACGTGCAGGGTCGGCGGCCGGACCCCCGTGTACAGCGCCAGCGCCGTCTTGATCAGCCCCGCCAGCCCGGCCGCGCACTTCGTGTGCCCGATCTGCGACTTGACCGACCCGAGCACACAACGTCCCGGCTCGGCGCCCGCGTTGCCGAACACCTCGGTGAGGATGGACAGTTCGGTCCGGTCCCCGACGACCGTCCCCGTACCGTGCGCCTCCACGATCCCGACCTCGGCCGGTGACACCCCCGCATTGCGGTACGCCCGTTCCAGCGCGGCCCGTTGACCCTCGGGCCGGGGTGCGGTCAGGCCCAGGGAGCGGCCGTCGCTGGAGGAGCCGAGTCCCTTGACGACGCCGTAGATCCGGTCCCCGTCGCGCTCGGCGTCGGCGAGGCGCTTGAGCACGACGCAGGCGACGCCCTCACCGAGCGCGATGCCGTCGGCGGTGGAGTCGAAGGCGCGGGAGCGGCCGGTGGGGGAGAGGGCGTGGACGGAGGAGAACAGGGCGAAGTCGTTGATGCCGTTGTGCAGGTCGGCGCCGCCGCACAGGACGACGTCGCTCGTCCCGGACAGCAGCTCCTTGCAGGCGACGTCCACCGCCGCCAGCGAGGACGCGCAGGCCGCGTCCACCGTGTAGTTGGCGCCGCCGAGGTCGAGGCGGTTGGCGATGCGGCCCGAGATGACGTTGGCGAGCATGCCGGGGAACGAGTCCTCGGTGAGGCGCGGGAGCTGGCCGTCCAGCGCCTGCGGGACCTCGCCGTAGTACGAGGGCAGGACGGAGCGTACGGTCGCCGCGTTCGAGAGGTCGCTGCCCGCCTCCGCGCCGAACACCACCGAGGTGCGCGAGCGGTCGAACTCCCGCCCCCCGTCGCCGTATCCGGCGTCGTCGAGCGCGCGCCGGGCGGCCTCCAGGGACAGCAGCTGGACCGGCTCGACGCTGCCGAGGGAGGTCGGCGGGATGCCGTACCGCAGCGGGTCGAAGGGGATGCGCGGCAGGAAACCGCCCCACTTGGAGTCGGTGGACGTGCCGTGGTGGACGGCGGGATCCCAGCGCTCCGGGGGGACTTCGGTGACCGCGTCGACGCCCGCGACGACGTTCGCCCAGAAGGAGGGGAGGTCGGGAGACCCGGCGAACATGCAGGCCATGCCGACGATCGCGACGTCCAGCGGCGCCGGTGCCTGCGGCTCGACCGCCGGGCGCGGCGAGACGCGTTCGGCGAGGAAGGCCATCGCGCCGGTCGTCACCGAGGCGTGCAGCGCGGCGATCGTCGTCGTACGGGAGCGCAGCACGGCCACCTCCCCGGCCATGAACATCCCCTCGGCGAGCTGCCGTTGCTCGTCCACGGACGCCAGCGCCCCGTCCTCGTCGCGCTCGACCCCCTTGCTGGCGATGCGCAGCCGGCCCACGTTCAGCCGCTCCAGCCGCTCCCACACCTCCCGCTCGGGCAGGCCCTCCGCCCGCAGCCGGGCCGCCTCCTCGCGGTAGCCGTCCGCGAACGGACTCGGCACGCACCGGGTGGCGTGACCCGGCGCCGACTCCAGCAGCGTCGTCGCCCCGGCGTCCAACACCCGTTCCTGGAAGAGGGGTTGGATGGCGCCCTGCCCGACGGCCTCCTCCGTGAAGAGGTACGCCGTCCCCATCAGGACGCCGACCGCAGCGCCCCGCGCGCTCAACGGGCCCGCGAGCGCCGTGACCATCGCCGCCGACCGCTCGTCGTGCACCCCGCCCGCGAAGAACACCTCCACGTCCGAGACGTCCCCGAAGTCCTCCAGGACCGCCAACTGGGCTTCCCACAAAGGGAACGCGGCGCGCGGACCGACGTGACCGCCGCACTCCGCGCCCTCGAACACGAACCGCCGGGCGCCCGCGTCGAGGAACTGCCGCAGCAGCTTCGGCGACGGCACGTGCAGGAACGTCCGGATGCCCGCCTCCTCCAACGCCCGTGCCTGGGACGGCCGTCCGCCCGCGATGATCGCGTGGGTCGGCCGGGACAGCCGTACCGCCTCCAGCTGGGCGGCGCGCAACTCCTCCGGCGCGAAGCCCAACACGCCTACGCCCCAGGGGTGTTCGCCCACCGCGTCCCGGGCCTGCGCGAGCATCGCCCGCGACCGCTCGCCGTTCGCCAGAGCCAGCGCGATGAACGGCAGTGCCCCTTCCTCGGCCACGGCCGCCGCGAACGCCGCCCGGTCGCTCACCCGCGTCATCGGCCCCTGGGCGACGGGGAGTTGAGTGCCCAGCGCCCGGCTCATCGCCGAATCCGGACCCAGCGTCCGCACGAGGCTGGCGTCGCGCAGGGCCGAGCCCACCGCGCCGCTCAACTCCCGTACCGTGCCGCGTACATCGCCCCACCGGTCGGCGAACCGGGCGGCGAGGAAGCCGTCCTGGCCCACCGGGAGCCGTACACCCCGGCGTTCCACGGCCCGGACGCCGTCCGTGACGGTCGACTCGGAGCCGTCCAACGTCCGGACGAGCGCGGCGAGTTGGTCGGGGAGCGACGATTCGGCCAGCAGCGCGAGCTGGGAGTCCAGGACGACCCCGGCCGCGCCGCCGGCGACCGCCGCCGCGGCCGTACGCGGTCCGATTCCGCCACCGGCCCACACCGGTACGTCGACCTCGGACAGGAGCTGCTGGAGGAGCACGAACGTGCTCAACTCGCCTACGGGGCCGCCGGATTCGGAGCCGCGTGCGATCAGGCCGTGGGCGCCGCGGGCGATGGCCGCGCGTGCCTGTGCGAGGTCGGTCACCTCGGCGAGGACCCGGTGGCGGCTCGAAGCCTCCCAACTGCGCTGAGCGGCAAGGACGATGGTCAGCTCACGGTCCGGCAGGTCCGCCGGGGTCAGCCGGCAGTGCGGACCCACCCGTACCCCGACCGGCGCCCGCCGTACCCGTTCCAGGGCCTCGCGTGCCGTGCGGTCGCCGTCGCCGAGGTCGAGGACGCCGAGGGCGCCGGACCGGGAGAGGGCGAGGGCGAGTAAGGCGTCGGGCCTGCCGAAGGGAGTGATGCCGATGATCATGTCCTCGGGGCGCACAGCGGGCGTCATGTCTCTCCAGAATCAACGCTTCGAGGAGGAAACTGCACAGTGGGGGGTGCGGGGACAGCAGCGGAAAACGGCAGGGTCGGACAACGGCTTCCCCGGCCATGCCATTTGGGCAGGGCTCGCCGGGGAAACGCCGGTCCGTCTTTCGGCGCGAGTGCGTGAAACGCTGGAAAGGTAGTGCGGTTATTACTCGCGGGTCAATAACCGCGCCGCCCCCTGATCGGCCGTCGAACCGATTCGGTCAGACGCAGGTCAGGGGGCAGCAGGGCGGAAAATGGACCAATCGTGGTGCGGGCGGGCGCCGTTCACGCCGGGCTCACGCCGCCGAAACACGGATGGTGGCGGGAAATGCGCTCGGATGGCCGCGCATGTCCGAAACGGCCCCCGGAATCAGGGCCGTTGATGACCGTCGCGGAAATTCCGTGTGGCGATCTCGGTGTGACCAGGAAAGGATCAGGCGGTCTTGCGGACCCCGTCGAGCGCGATCGACAGGACGCGCTCGCGCTGCGCGTCACTCGGGAAGTGGGTGGCGGTGACCCCCGCGACCAGCCGCAGCAGGTCCCCGAACTCCATGTCGCCGCGGGCCTCGCCGGCCTCCTGGGCGCGGAGGAACAGCGGGCCGCCCGACGCGTAGAGCGACTCGCGGCAGGCGTCGAAGATCTCGGACTCGTTCTCCAGCGCCTCGCGCACCGCGCGCTTGGTGACCATGTACGCGGTGAAGGCTTCCAGCCAGGTGACGACCGCGGGCCACGGCGGGAGGCCGGCGACCTCCTCGGCCGTCTCGCACAGGGCGTTGACCTCGTTCGCGTAGACGCTCTCGAACAGGGCGCGGCGGGTGGGGAAGTTGCGGTAGAGCGTGCCGATGCCGACGCCCGCGCGGCGCGCGATGTCCTCCAGGGACGCTTCGGAGCCGTTCTCCGCGAACGCCTCGCGCGCGGCGGCGAGCAGGGCGTCGTAGTTGCGGGCCGCGTCCTTACGGTGCGGGCGCTGGGCGGCGACGATCTCGGCGATGGGGTACGAGTGGGCGGTCACGGTGGCCTCCCGGGGCCGGTTCGGCGAAAGCGGAGGTTCATCTCCGGAACGCCTTGAAGCGGAGGGTTCCCTCCAGTAGAGTGGAGGCGTACCTCCACTTTACCAGTGGGCGGCCCGCCTTCCCCGCGCGGCCCCGCGGCGCTTCGCCGACCGCGGGTGCGGACCGCCCCCCTCTCCCGAGAGGTCCTCCATGCCTCGCACGTCCTCCCGTCTCACCTTCGCGGTCCTCGCGACAGGCGCGGGTGTGTTCGCCATGCTCCAGTCGCTCATCGCGCCCGCCCTGCCGACCGTGCAGCACGCCCTGCACACCTCGCAGTCGACGGTGACATGGGTGATGACCGCGTACCTGCTCTCCGCGTCCGTGTTCACCCCGATCCTCGGCCGCGTCGGCGACCTGATCGGCCGCAAGCGCACGCTCGTCGCCGTCCTGGCCGCCGTCCTCGTGGGCTGTCTGCTCGCCGCGCTCGCCCCCACCATCGGCGTCCTCATCGTCGCCCGCGTCATTCAGGGCATCGGCGGCGCGCTCTTCCCGCTCTCCTTCGGCATCATCCGCGACGAGTTCGCCGCCAAGGACGTGCCCGGGCGCATCAGCACCCTGTCCGCCGTCATCGCCGCGGGCGGCGGCGTCGGCATGGTCGCCGCCGGGCCGATCGTCTCCGCGCTCGACTACCGCTGGCTGTTCTGGATACCGGTCGCGATCGTCGCGGGGGCCGGGCTGATCGCCGTGCGGTACGTCCCCGAATCACCCGACAGGGCCTCGGGCACGGTCAGTTGGCTCGGCGCCGTCCTGCTGTCCGGCTGGCTCGTCGCCCTCCTGCTGCCGCTCAGCCAGGCGGGTACGTGGGGCTGGGGCTCGGCCCGCGTCCTCGGACTCCTCGGCCTCGCCGCCGTCCTCGCCGCCGCCTGGCTGTACGCCGAGTCCCGCGCCGCGAGCCCCCTCATCGACCTGAAGATCATGCGGCTGCCCGCCGTGTGGACGACCAACCTCGCCGCCCTGCTGTTCGGCGCGGGCATGTACGCGATCTGGTCCTTCCTGCCCGGCTTCGTCCAGACGCCGTCCAGCGCCGGGTACGGCTTCGGCGCCAGCGTCACCGCGTCCGGCCTCCTGATGCTGCCGATGCTCCTCGCGATGTTCGTCTCCGGCCTGCTCAGCGGACGCCTCGCGCCGCGCGTCGGCTCCAAGGCCCTCCTCGTCACCGGCGCCGGACTCGGCGCCCTCGCCCTCGGCTTCCTCACGCTCTGGCACGACACGCAGTGGCAAGTCGCCCTCGTCGCAGGCGTGTTCGGCCTCGGTATCGGGCTCGCGTTCGCGTCCATGGCGAACATCGTCGTGGCCAGCGTGCCGCCGGCGCAGACCGGGGCGGCGACCGGGATGAACGCCAACATCCGTACGATCGGCGGCTCGATCGGCGCGGCGGTCACGAGCGTCCTGGTGACCGGCCGCCTCCAGCCGTCCGGGCTCCCGTACGGCAGCGGCTACACCCACGGTTTCACCCTGCTCGCCCTGCTCTGCCTCGCGGCGGCCCTCGCGGCGCTCCTGGTCCCGACGGCCCGCTCGTCCCGCCCCTCGCCGCACTCCGCTCCGGCGAAGGCACCCGCTCCCGTGCGGTAAGGTTTACCTGCGTGTTCACACGGTCACCGACCGCGCGAACCGCACCGGGACGTGGCGCAGCTTGGTAGCGCACTTGACTGGGGGTCAAGGGGTCGCAGGTTCAAATCCTGTCGTCCCGACGGTGATGGCCGGAGGCCGTGTCAGAGAGATCTGGCGCGGCCTCCGTGCGTTCTGGGGGCGATTCGGGGGCCAGAAGGGCGAGCGGGCGGCGTGCACGGCCATTCCGGTGAGGAGGCCGGCGGGCTAAAATCGGCCGACGCACAGGGGCGGGCTGATGCGGGGGGCGGTCCTGCATGCGGATCATCAGCTGGAATCTTCTCGACGGCGGCAAGGGAAACGGCAGCCACAAGCGGCTGAACCGGGCGGTCGACATCGTGCACGCCTCCGCACCCGACCTCGTCTTCTTCCAGGAAGCGCGCGACTTCGACGCACACGGCTGCCGCCTGCTCGACGACGTAGGGGGCCGGCTGCGGTTGTCCGGGTTCCTGTCCCTGTCGGACAGCGGATACCACGTCGCCGCATTCGTACGACGGGATCTCGCCGTGACCTGCACCCGCTTCAGCCGTCCGGATTTCTTCCACGCGCTGATCGGTCTGCGCGTCGCGCTCCCGGACGGAGGCGTCCTCCACGCCCTGGGCGCGCACTGGTGTCCGGACTCCCCGGACGTCCGCCTGACCGAAGCGGTCAATCTGCTGAAGCTCGTCCGCGACGATGAGCCGACCCTGGTCGTCGGCGACCTGAACTCCCCGGACCCGCACGGCGATCACACGGCGGCGATGGCAGCGATGCGGCCCGAGGACCGTGCGCGCTACTGCGCGCCGGACGGCGGCGCGACCGCGGACACCCGCGCTCTTCGCCGACTGGAATCCGCCGGACTGGTGGACGTGGGGCGGCTGCACGGCTCGACCGGTCACACCCTGCCGACCGCGTTACCCGTGCCGGGGGCGGCTTTCTCCCCGCTACGGCTCGACTACTTCTACGCGACAGCCCAGTTGGCGGCCACGACCACGGACTACCGCGTCCTCAGGAACGCGGAGACCGACCGGATCTCCGACCACTACCCCATCGTGGTGGACCTGGACGTCACCCGGCTCGGTCCGGCCACGGCCGAGCCGTCATGACCGGCGTTCCGGAGCCTTCGAGACTGGAGAGCCGGAAAGTCCGGCGCCTGCTGCTCTGCTGCCTGGTCCTGCCTCCCGTCGCTTCGGTGGTCGCCTCGGCGATCGGGGCCCTGGACCTGACCGCGAGCCTGGCGATCATGGTCGGCGCCGACCTGACCCTCCTCACCATCCTGGTGGAGATCACACTCCAGGGCAGGGCCGCGCAACGCGCCGAGGTCAAGGCGTTCAGGAACGACGACGAAGCCGTGCCGTACCTGATCGCCCATGTCGTCCAGGAGCGCCCCCGCACGGTCGACCTGCTGGAGTACAGCGCGTTCGGAGCGCTGCCCCTGCTCGCGAAACTCGGTGAGGAGGGGTGCACGAGGCAGGTACGGCTGCTCGTCGCCCACCCGTCCGCCGCGATCAGCGACTACCAGCGGGACTACCGCCTCGCGGAGGGCCTGCGCGCGCTCGCGTACCGCATCCCGGCGGACCGCGCACGGAGCATCGGGCTCCAGATCAAGTGCTACTCGGAGACCGCTTCCCTGCGGGGGAGGCTCCTGGGCAAGGAGGTTCTGGCGGTCGGCTGGTACTCCTACGACGACCGCGGACTCGCCGACCCCGGGGGCCGGCCGCTGTCCGGCGGGTCCAACTCGCTCGTCGGCACCACCGTGCACAGCGCCGAGGGCCGGCACCTGATGAACCTCTACCAGCGCGTGTTCGAGAACCTGTGGCGGGACGCGGCCGAGCCCGACCAGGCGTGGGAGCCGTACCGCGGTGTGCTGCCGCACCTGCCCAGCGCGGAGTGGCTGACCGTGGTGCGGTCACATGCCTGACCCCTCCCGCACGGCGCCGGGCCGTCTGATCGCCGAGGGATGCGAAGCGCGGGTGTTCGGTCTCGACGAGGGGCGTGTCTTCCGGGTGAGCTGTCGTGGGTACGGCAGCGACGAGCGGACCTTCCGGGCCCATGCCGCGGCGTGGGAACACGGTGCCCCCGTCCCGCGTCCCTACGGACCGGCCCGCATCGGCGGGCTGCCGGGGCTGGTGATGGAACGTCTGGACCCCTCCCCTCTGCTGCACAGTCTGAGCAGGGCTCCGTGGACCGTGGTCACGGCCGGCCGCGTCCTGGGCGGCGTCCACGCGGCCCTGCACGGCGTGGCGGCACCCGCGTCGCTGCCCACGATGCACGACGTGCTGATGTCGCGCATCGCCCGCCGGGACCTGCCCCGCCACCGTCTGGAGCGGCTGGTGCGGAACCTTCCCACCGGGAGCCGGCTCCTGCACGGGGACTTCAACCCGGCCAACCTGCTGAGACGTCCCGCCACCGGGGCGTGGCTGACCGTCGACTGGTCCGGCGCCGCGCGCGGTTGCCCGGCCGCCGACGTCGCGCTCACCCTCGTCACCATCGCCCGTGGCGCGGCGCCGGCGGCGGCTCCGCGGTGGGCACGCGCGGCGGCGCCGGTGGGGCGACGGCTGTTGTCCCGTGCCTACCTCGACGGCTACCGGGCCCGGTGTCCTCTCGATCTGGACGCTGTACGGCAGTGGGCGGTGGTGTGGCGGTTGCTGCGGTGAGCGACGCCGGAAGACAGGGGCAGGAGGGGCACATGCACTCCGGGCAGGTCTGCCGTGAGTCCGGCGGCGCCGGTGGGGCGTTGGCGCGTCTCGCGCGGCTCGTTCCGGACCATGTGGCGTCGGGTCTCACCGGTCCGTGGTTCGGCGGCACGCGCAGGGCCGCCCTGGGCCGGTGGCTGCTGGGGCCGCTGCGCCGCCGGGACGTGGTCATTCCCTTCGGGGCCTGCGCGGGAATCCCGTTCAACGCCGGGGGTTCCGCCCCGAGTTTCGCCCTGGGGATCAGCGAACCCCATGTCCAGGCCGCGCTGCGTGATCTGCTCGGGCCGGGTGACGTGTTCTACGACATCGGCGCCAACGTCGGCTTCTACACGGCGCTCGGGGCGCGCCGCGTCGGCCCCGAGGGGCACGTCTACTCCTTCGAACCGCTCCCGGAGAACGTGGCGGCGCTGCGGCGCAACGTCGGCTTCTCCCGTTGGCCGAACGTGTCGGTGCTGGAATGCGCCCTCGCCGACCGGTCCGGACCGGCGATGCTCACACCGGCGGGGGAGCCCTTCTGGGCGCGGCTGAGTACGCTGCCCCCGCCGCCCGGGGCGCGCGCCGCGATCCCCGTCAGCTGCCGGTCCGTCGACGAGCTCGTCCAAGGCGGACAGATCGCCCTGCCGCACGTCGTGAAGATCGACGTGGAGGGCGCGGAGCTCGGGGTGCTGCGGGGCATGGTCGGCACGCTGCGTGCGGCCCGGCCCGTCATCGTGTGTGAGACGCACGGGACCGGGGAGGAGACGCGCGCCTTCCTCTCGGCGGCGGGCTACACCGTGGAGCCACTGCGGTACGGGTCCCGTTCCCGGCGCGGTGCGTCCCGCCATGTCCTCGCCGTCGCGGCCTCGGCGCTGAGGCCGTAGAGAGGGCCGGCCGGGCCGCGGCGTCACGTCGTCGTCCTCGCCCGGTGAAGGAACTGGCCGGACCGGCGAAGGGCCTTGGGGCGGGGCCCTCTTGGGACGGCTGCTCAGAGTTGCCGTCCCGGTTTGTGACTCCAGCGCGATCGGTCCGGGCGCGCGGTTGTGTTGACTGTGCACCGCATCATGCTGAACCTGCGGGTTTCGCGGGCTCGATCACGTGCGGACGGTGGTCAAGTGGGCACAGAGTCGGAGACATACCAACTGGGCGTCCTGGGCGCCGGTGTCATGGGTTCGGGTATCGCGGCTCTCGCGGTCGGGCACGGCGTACCCGTGGTCCTCGTGGACACCGATCCAGGGGCGCTGGCGCGTGCGGAGGCCGCCGTCGCCCACCAGGTGCGGCACGCCGCTCTGGTCGCGGCACTGCCCGCCGGGCCCCGGGGTGAGCTGATCCTCAGCACCTCCGCCGAGGACCTCGCCGGCGTCACGGCCGTCGTCGAGGCCGTCACCGAGGACTTCGCCGCCAAGACGAAGGCGCTGGCGGCGGCCACCGGAGCGGTCCCCGCCGGCACACCGCTGATGACGAACACCTCGGGGATCCCCGTCGACGAACTCGCCGACACCCTGCCCCGCCCCGGCGACGTCATCGGTACGCACTTCATGAATCCCCCGTACCTGATCAAGATGGTCGAGGTTAGCCGGGGACCGCGCACCGCCGGCGCGACCCTCGCGACCACCGAGCGGCTCCTCGCACGGCTCGCGCGACAGCCCGTGGTGGTACGCGACGCGCCCGGGTTCGTCACCAGCAGACTCCTGCACCCGATGATCAACGACGCGATCAGGGTGGTCGCCGAGGGTACGGCCCCGGCCGAGGTGGTCGACCTGCTGATGCAGGGCTGCCTGGGCTTCCCGACCGGACCTCTGCGCACGGCCGACCTGATCGGTCTCGACAACCTCGCCGACGCGCTCACCGCCCTGCACCTGCGGACCGGTGACGAACGCGCCGAGCCCTGCGCGCTGCTTCTGGAGAAGGTGCGCGCGGGCGACCTCGGCCGCAAGACGGGCCGGGGCTTCTACGACTACGGAGAGGGCATGAAGTGAGCGACACGGCAGCCGCCTCGGCGGACGAGGCGGAGGAGGCGGAGATCTCCGCCTCGCTGACGCGCTATCTCCACGAGCGGCTGAAGGTCGAGGTGGCGCCCGACGACGACCTGTTCGCCGCGGGTCTCGCCAACTCGATGTTCGCCATGGAACTCGTCGTCCACCTTGAGCAGACGTTCGGTGTGATGGTCGAGGGCCAGGACCTGAAACTCGACAACTTCCGCAGCGCCCGGTCCATGGCGGGACTCGTCACCCGGCTCCGTACGACCGCGGCCGGAGGCGTCTGACCATGAGCGTCGCCGTCACCGAGGAGACCGGCGAACGGGCACTGATCGCCCGGCTCGTCGGTGACCGGCCCGGGGCCTGGGACCTCGCCGGGGAGATTCCCGCTGAGGTGCTGCGGGAACTGGGCCGGCGGGGCCTGCTGTGCGCCCAGGTCCCCGAACGGTACGCCGGACGCGGGTACACCAGTGAGCGCAACGGTGAGCTGACCGCGTACGTCGGCAGCCTGTGCGGTTCCCTGCGGAGCGTCATGACCTCCCAGGGCATGGCCGCGTGGACCGTCCAGCGGCTCGCCGACGCCGGGCAGCGCCAGGCCCACCTGCCCCTGCTGACCGGCGGCCGGCTCGCCGCGGTCGCCTTCAGCGAACCGGAGGCGGGCAGTGATCTGTCCGCCATCGGTACCCGGATCGTCGCGGACGGGGACGAGGTGGTCGTCGACGGGACCAAGGTCTGGGTGACCGGAGCGTGGTACGCGGACCTGGTGCTGGTCGTCGGCCGGTACGCCGATGGGGCCGGTGTCGTCGTCGTCCCCGCCGACGCGCCGGGGGTACGGATCGAGAAGGTCGCCGACCCGCTCGGCTGCCGGGCCGCCGGACACGCCTCGGTGCGGCTGGACTCCGTCCGGCTGCCGTCGTCCGCGCTGCTCGGCGGTGGCGGGCAGCCGCTGTCCCTGCTGGTCACCACAGCGCTCGCGTACGGCCGGATGTCCGTGGCGTGGGGCTGCGTCGGCATTCTGCGCGCGTGCCTGGACGCGGTCGCCGCGCATGCCCGTACCCGGTACCAGTCCGGCCGGCCGCTGGCCGAGCACCAGCTCGTCGTCCGGCACCTGGCCGAACTGCTGGTGGCCGAACAGTCCGCGACCCGGGTCAGCGAGCACGCCAGTCGCTGCTGGGACGCCGGTGCCCCCGACCAGGTCACGGCGACCGTCCTGGCCAAGTACCTCAGTTCCGGACACGCCGTCCGGGGCGCGGCGTCGGCCGTGCAGGTCCTCGCCTCGGCCGGGGCGACGGACGGTCACGTGGTGGCCCGCGCCTACCGCGACGCGAAGTTGATGGAGATCATCGAGGGCAGCAGCGAGATCTGCCAGCTGATTCTCGGGCAGCACGCCCTGTCCCGGTGACATGCGCCCAGGAGGATGGGAGACGCCGATGTCCGGCAACACGCCGCCGTTGGTGAAGTGTCTGGTGTGGGACCTCGACAACACCTTGTGGCAGGGCACGCTGCTGGAGGACGCCCAGGTCCGCTTCGACGAGGCGGTACGGGAGGTCGTGGAGCGTCTCGACGAACGCGGCATACTCCAGTCGATCGCCAGCAAGAACGACCACGACCTCGCCTGGCAGCGGCTCGAAGAACTGGGCGTCGCCGACTACTTCGTCGTACCGAAGATCGGCTGGCGGCCGAAGTCGGAGTCGGTCCGGCGCATCGCGGAGGAACTCCGGTTCGCCCACAACACCCTGGCGTTCGTCGACGACCAGCCGGCCGAGCGCGCGGAGGTGGCCTTCCACCTGCCCGAAGTCCGCTGTTACCCGAACGGGCAGGTCCTTTCCCTCCCGGAGCTGCCGGAGTTCACCCCGGCCCGTACGACCGCCGACGCGCGCCACCGTCGTTCCCTGTACCAGGCCGGCTTTCGCCGGCAGGCGGCGCAGGAGGATTTCGAGGGTGCGGACAGCGCCTTCCTGCGCACCCTGGACATGGAACTGCGCGTCGGTCACGCCAGTGCCGAGGACCTGGCCCGGGTCGAGGAACTCACGTTGCGGACCAGCCAGATGAACGCGACGGGCGTGCACTACCCGGACCACGTGCTGCGCGGGCTCGTCGACGACCCCAGCCATGCCGTCCTCGTGGCCACCCTGACCGACCGGTTCGGGACGCACGGTGCGATCGGAGTGCTGCTGCTGCGGACGCAGGCGCGGGTGTGGCACCTCAAACTGCTGGCCACCTCCTGCCGCGTGGTGTCCTTCGGGATCGGCGGTGCCATCCTCAACTGGCTCATCGACACGGCCTATGAGGCCGGCGTGCACATGGTCGCCGACTTCCGCCGGACGGAGCGCAACAGGATGATGGACATCGCCTACAGGCTGGCGGGGTTCACCGAGGAGAGCTGCTCCTGCCTGGGCCCGGAGCACCTCGTGCCGGGTCCGCGGGACGACGGCGTCGTCAGGCTTCACCTGGTCCCGGAGCGCAGGACGGTCCCGGACACCATCAGGCTCGTCCCCCCGTCCCTGAAGTGACGGGGTTCACGACCCGGACCGCGGGTCACCAGGTGCCGCGGGCCGGCACGAGTGAGGTGCCGGGGTTCCAGTCGAGGGAGGTGTCCTGATTGAGGATGTGCAGGTAGAGATTCCGCAGGTCCTGGCTCGGCTCGTGGCCGAGTTGCTGGACGAGCGCGAGCCGGGCGCGGCGGTAGACGGCCAGGGCGTCGAGCTGCCGTCCGCATCGGTACAGGGTCACCATGCACTGAGCGGTGATGCGTTCGTGGGGGACCGGGACCTCGGTCAGGGAGACCAGGTCGGCGACGATGTCACGGTGTCTCCCGTAGGACAGCGCGATGCCGAAGAGGTCCTCCAGCACGCTCTGGCGCTGGTGTTCCAGGGCGCGCAACTCGGGCCAGGACACGCCCGACTCGGCCAGGTCCTCCAGCACCGGCCCCCGGGACAGAGCCAGAGCCGCCCGCAGGGCGCGGGTCGCCGTGACCGGGGATCCGGCGTGGAATGCCTCCCGGGACTGGCCGATCAGGGTGAAGAACCGCGTGCAGTCGAGCCGCACGGGGTCGACGTGCAGCGTGTAGCCGCCGTCGCCGGTGACGAGTTCCAGTCGGGCGTCGGAGACGGACGCGCCGGCCAGCCGGGCGCGGAGCCGGGATATCGCTTTGTGCACCATTTTGCCGGCCGTCGCGGGAGGGCTGTTTCTCCACAGGGCGGCCACGAGCCTGTCGGTGGTGACGACGCGATTGTTACGCAGAAGCAGCATCCCGAGGGCTGTGCGCTGGTGAGTTCCGGCAAGGGCGATGGGGGTGTTGTCGGCTACTACCTTCAACGGACCGAGTACAAAAAAATACATTTTTTGCTCTTCCGGTTCTTACTCTTTCGGCCGCAGAAATGACCTGAGGGTTTTCCGTGTCTGGTTACCGGCAGGCTAAGTCAGGGCTTCCATCGGCCCGGGTCGTGGACGTGCTTCTCGATCCTACGACCTTCAAGTACCCCTCGGTCGGGGTCTCCACTCCAGAGGAGAGGTGTGAACGGTTCTCAGGGGGTGCGCTTGCGGGCGAGCGTGATTCCGTCGGCCATGGGGAGGAGCGAGATCTCGACGCGTGGGTCGTGGTGGAGGAGGGTGTTGAGTTCGCGTACGGCGGTGGTGTCCGCGTGCCGGTCGGCGGGGTCGGTGACCCGGCCGAAGAGGACGGTGTTGTCGAGGACGGCGAGTCCTCCTGGCCGCAGGAGGCGGAGGGCTGTCTCGTAGTAGTGGGGGTAGCCGGCTTTGTCGGCGTCGATGAAGACGAGGTCGACGGTGGACTCGCCCTGTTCGTGGAGGAGGGCGGTGAGGGTGTCGTGGGCGTCGCCGATGCGGACGTCGATGAGGTGGTGGACTCCGGCGCGTTTCCAGTACGGGGCGGCGTAGCGGGGCCATTTGGGGTTGACGTCGCAGGTGATGAGCCGGCCGTCGGGGGGGAGGGCGCGGGCGAGGCAGAGGGTGGCGTAGCCGGTGAAGGTGCCGATCTCGACGACGGTGCGGGCCTGGACGAGTCCGGCGAGGAGTCCGAGGAGCTGGCCTTCCTCGGGCATGACCTGCATGGTGTGGCCCATGGGGAGTTCCCCGGTGTCCGATCGCAGGTCGGCGAGGACGTCGTCCTCGCGCAGGGAGATGTCGCGGATGTAGGTGAGCAGTTCTGCGGAGAACTCCGTCTGGTCTGCCACGTATCGGATCCTTCCTCGGGCCGGGGAGCCGGCTGAGCTGCGAGTTATGCGCATTGTGTGCAGATGATGAA
Organism: Streptomyces saintjeani; assembly: GCF_055409605.1. NCBI lineage: Bacteria > Bacillati > Actinomycetota > Actinomycetes > Kitasatosporales > Streptomycetaceae > Streptomyces > Streptomyces saintjeani. The sequence continues at coordinate 8,137,642 of NZ_CP189624.1, forward strand.
CAATTCGAGAACTTGTCCGCTTCGCGGCTCTTCGGGGGTTGTGGCGTGTTGAAAATTGTCGGTCAATATTGACCCAGAGGTCTGGTTTTTGGGTCCGAGGTGATGTGTATGTTCACTTCATGCCCTGTGTATAGCCGACGGCGTGAGGGGTGAGTCGTGGAATTCCAGGTCCTGGGTTCGCTTCGAGTGCTCTGTGGCAACGGTGAGATTCCGCTTCCCGGGGTAAAGAGTCGTGCCGTGCTCGGATATCTGCTCCTGCATCCCAATCAGGTTGTTTCGAGCAGTGCCCTGACCGCCGCATTGTGGAACGGAAGGGAACCCGCTTCCGCCCGCAAGATTCTTCACAATTCCGTGATGCAGGTGCGCAAGACGCTTTCCGGTCATCCCAAGGACCGGAACGGGGCCGCGGTGGAACTGCTGACGCGGGCTCCGGGGTATCTGCTCAAGGTCGGCGAAGAGCTGATCGACGTGACGCGTTTCGGATCGCTGGTGCGACGCGGTCGCACGCTGATGGCCGAAAGGGCACCGGAGCGGGCCGCGGCGGCCTTCCGGCAGGCACTGGACCTGCGCCACGGGGAGGTGCTGGTGGACCTGGTCGAGGCCGGTATCTCGTGGCCCGAACGGGACGCCGTCGAGAACGCCTGCCTGGACGCCTTCGAGGACTACGCCGAGGCGGAGCTGATGTGCGGCCGGCACGAGGAAGTGCTGGTGGAGCTCCAGAGGCTGACCTTCGCCACGGGACAGCGTGAACGGCTGCTGGGCCTGTGCATGATGGCGCTGGTCCGGTGCGGCCGGCAGGCGGAGGCCCTGGAGATGTACGAACGCCGGTGCGCCGTACTGGAACAGATGTTCGGCGTCGAACCCGGCCCCGAACTGCAACGGCTGCACCACGCGATCCGTACCCGCGACCCCGTCCTGCTGCTGCCCGGCGCCGGTTCGGGATGGTCCCGGACCGGTGGACCGGCCACGGCCCCGCAGCACGGGAACGCACGGGACGCCGGACCTTCGCGGCGGTTGCCCGGCGCCGCGGCGCCGGCTCCCGGACACGCCGACCGGATGCCGGCGGAGCGCAGGCAGGTGAGCCTGCTGCACGTGCGTGTCCTGTGGCGGTGGAGGGACCTCGACACCTTCCCCGAGTCCGTCGAGGAGAGGCAGACGCAGATGCACGCCGCGGTCCAGGAGGAGGCCGGCCGTTTCGGCGGAACCGTCCTGTCCCGGACGGGGGCCGACTGGCTGGTGGCCTTCGGCGCCGACTCCTGCCGCGGCGACGACCCGTACCGTGCCGTCCTGTGCGCGCTGGCCCTGCGCGCCCGGTTCGCCCACGGCGACCACGACGCCGGAATGGCCGACGACTACCCGGCGACGGACGGCGGGGTACTCGTCGTCGTCGCCTCGGGGCTCGCCCTCGTACGCGCCAGGGCCGACGGCGGGCCGCCGGCCGTCAGCGCGGCGGCCGGCGAGAGGTGCGCCTTCCTGCTGCCGTACGTCCAGCGCGACGAGATATGGGTCTGCGACCGGACCAGGCAGGCCACCGAGACCAAGGTCGTCTACCAGCGCGCCCAGATCCAGAGCGTGGTGTGGAACGCGATCGGCGTCCAGCCCTACGGCCGCGACCTGGCCGTTCCGCACGTGACGGTCGGCCGCGACCGGGAACGCGCGCAGCTGAACGCGGAGCTGGGCCGCTTCCTCGGCGGAACCGGATCCCACCTCGTCACCGTCGCCGGCGGCCCGGGCACGGGTAAGACCCACCTCACCGCGCACCTCCTGCGGACCGTCCGGCAACGGTCGGCGCACGAACCGGCGCCGCCCATCGTGCGGCTGCCCGCCGTGCTGGACGACTGGTCCCTGGCACACGCCCTGCGGGAATGCTGCGGCATCACCGCACACGATCCTCAGGACGTGGCGCGGACGAAACTGGACCGGACGGTCACCGACACGGCCCGCACACCGGACGAGGCGGACCGGACCCGCGCCGCGCTCCTCCCGCTCCTGGAACGGACACCGGGCCGCGACCGCTCCGGCGGAGGCAACGCCGACCGGCCCCAGGCCCTGATGACCCTGCTGGAGTCGCTGGCCCTGTCGCGCCGGCTCGTCCTGGTCGTCGACGACGTGGAGTTCGCCGACCCCCTGGTCCTGGATTTCGTCGACCGCCTCTCGGACCCGTCCGCTGGCGCCTCGGTGTTCGTGGTCGCCGACGCGCGCTACGAGGCACGGGAGACCCGGCCCTCCTGGTTCGGAACCCGGCGGCACGGCACGACGGTGACCGTGCCGCCCCTTCCGGACCGGCACCTGGACACGCTGTGGGGCCACCTGCTCCGCCACGCCGGCCTCGTCCCCTGCCCGCTGGAGGGGAACGCCGAGAACGCCGCCCCGGACGACCTGCTCACCGGGCTGCGCCGCGTGCTCGTGCCGGTGTGCGCGGGCGTCCCCCTGATCGCCCACGACTACGTACGGTTGATCCGGGACGCCCTGCGGCCCGGCGGCGAGGCCACGGCGGACGACACGCACGCCGAACGCCTCGTCCGCGCCGTACCCCCCACCCTGCGATGGCAGTCCGAGGCCGCGCTGGACCGGCTGCCGGGCGCACTGCGGGGCACGCTCCAGGACGCCGCCACCGTCGGCACCGTCGTCTGGGCCGAGGCCGTCGCGGCGGCCGGTGGCCGGGACCCGGCGGAGGTCCGTACCGATCTCGACGACCTGGTGCACCGCGGTTTCCTGTCCGCCGAGGACGGCGACACGCCCTGCCGGCATCCGCACTACGTCTTCCGCGACGCCGTCGACCGCCATGTCGCCTACGCGCGCCTGCCGCTCCAGGCGTGCGCGCAGAAGAGCGCCGACTACGCCCTGTGGATCGCGGGACACACCCCCGGCCAACGGGCGGAGTTCCTCCGGCACCGCGCCTGGAGCAACGGGCTGCCCCTCCCCGAGCCCGGTGACGCCGCCGGGACCCGGAAGCCCGACCACCAGACCCCGGCCGACCTGCCCCGCTGGTACCCGCACCAGCTGCTCCCCCTGGTCGAGGGGCTCAGGGCACGGCTCTACCACGACCAGGAGACGAAGACGGCGTTCCCGCTTCAGCATGACGCGCCCTGCCCCGCCTTCCCGTAGAGGCGCCGCCAGTCCACGGGCAACCCGTGCACATGGGCGTCCGCGAGCGCGGTGACGAAGCGCCGCATCCCCCCCTCGCCGCGCCGCAGGCTGGCGAGCAGCGACACGGGGACCCCCGCCTGGTCGGCGGTCTCCTGGAGGCCGAGGTTGAGCACCGGCTGCGGACCGCACTCGACGAACGCGTCGTAGCCGTCCGCGAGGAGCGCCGCCACCGTCTCGTGGAAGCGCACCGGCTCCCGGAGATTGCGGTACCAGTAGTCGCCGCCGAGCTCGGCCGGGTCGATCCGCCCGGCGGTGACACTGGAGTAGAAGCCCACGGCGGTGTCGCACGGGCGGGTCTCCTTCGACAGGCGCAGGACCTCGTCCCGGATCGCCTCCACATGGCCGGAGTGGGCGGCGAAGTCGACTCCCGGCAGCCGCCACCGCAGGATCCGGGCGGCCGAGAGAGCCGACTCGAAACCGGTGAGCGCGTCCAGGTCGCCGGAGACGGTCAACGCGCCCGGGCCGTTGACGGCGGCCACCCACAGCCGCCCCTCGTGGCCCGACAGCATCTCCCGCACCTGCCCGCCGGAGCCCATGACGGTGACCATGGCCCCGTCGCCGCGGATCGCGTCCAGCGCCCGGCTGCGCAGGGCGACCAGCCGCGCCGCGTCCTCCAGCGAGAGCGCCCCCGCCACGTGCGCGGCGGCGATCTCGCCCTGGGAGTGCCCGACGACGGCGGCCGGCTCGATCCCGAACGAGCGCCACAGGGCGGCCAGCGACACCATGGTCGCGAACAGCACGGGCTGCACGACATCGACCCGGTCCAGCGACGGCGCACCGCCGAGGCCCGTCAGCACCTGCTCCAGCGACCAGTCGACGTAGGGGGCCAGCGCCCGCTCACAGGCACGGACGCGCTCGGCGAACACCGGCGCCGAGCGCAGCAGGTCCGCGGCCATCCCGGGCCACTCGGTGCCCTGACCGGGGAAGACGAACACCGCCCGGCGGCCCGCCTCGCCCGTACCGGTGAGGAGGTTGGGTGCCTGCCGGCCGGAGGCGAGCGCGTCCAGCCCCGCCAGCAGCCCTTCTCGCGTGTCGTCGACGACGACCGCGCGCTCCCCGGACGACGCGGCGCCGGCGACGAGCCGTGCGCCGATCTCGGTCTTCGCCGTGCCCGGGTCCGACCGGACCTGCCTGCTCAGCCTGGCGGCCCGGGCGGCCAGGCCGGCGCCGGTTCTCGCGGACAACACCCAGGCCACCGGTACGGGGGCGGAGTCCTTGCCGTCGGCCTCGTGGCCCATGGGTTTTCCCTTCCGTCGCAGGAGATTCTAGGTAACGCCGGGCAACTCATGGCTCATTGCAGGGTATGAGTTACTCGGCTTATCACTGATACTCGGCAATTACCCAGTGATTCCTCGGCCCCGATCGCGGGGTGATATCTTTTGGATCACCGAGTCGCTCCCTATGGTCGGGACCATTTCCGCAGATGAAATGGAAACGCTGGAGGATGCGTTTTGATACATTTGCTGCGCCCCGTTGACCAAGAGGCGCTGAATCGGTCGGCCGTCGGCGCACCACTGCTCGACCAGGCGATTTCCTTGGTGGGCCCGGCAGCGGTGGGCTGGGTTGTGGAGAAGAGCCGGGTTCTGGTCGACCGGGTTGCCGCGAAGCGCGATTTCGAGGATCTCGGCTCCCGCGCCGAGCCCCGCCTTTTCGAGGCGGTCTCTCTGTGGGGACTGCTGCGGTTGGGCGGTCTGGATACCCTGCCGGAAAGCGTGAAGAACGAAATCGGTGACACGGTCCGCAAGGGTGTCGAATCCGGCATGCACGTCGAACAGCTGCTGCGCCGCGTACGTTTCATTCACGCGGAACTCATGCAGGAGTTCTTCGATTTCTGCGCCGCCGCCCTGCCCGTGGCGGAGCGCCCGGCGGCGATGCAGCGGCTCTCCGCGGAACTCTTCGACGGCATGGAGCGGCTGGTCCTGTTCGTCGGCAACACCTTCGCCCAGTGCCGGGCGCGCTGGCTCACCGGAGTCGCCCGAGGGCGGATCACTCTCGTCAACGCGATCTTGGAGGGCCAGCCGGTCGACCTGGCGAGCACGGTGCAGCGCCTCGGCTACGACCTGACGCTGCACCACGTCGCCCTGATCGTCGCCTGCGAGGAGCCCGTACCCGACCGGGTCGGCGGGATGAAGGACACGGCACTGAATCTGCTGGAGGCGGCCGGCTGCTCCTCCACGTTCCTGCTGCCCGTCGGCACCACCCGGCTGTGGGCCTGGGGAGGCCGCAGCACCGCCCGTCCCACGGCCTTCCGAAGCATCGAGAAACCGCTCGCGGTACCCGCCCACATCCAGGTCTTCTCCGGACTCCCGGGCGACGGCATCGCCGGCTTTCGCCGGTCCCACTTCCAGGCGCGCGCCTGTGAACCCCTGGAGACGGTGGGGGAGACCCGGCCCGCCGGCGTCCGCGACTACGGCGCGCTGGAACTCCTCCTGCTGCTCGGCAACGAGATGGCGGCGGCGACGGACTTCGTCGTGCGTGAACTCGGCCCGCTGGCCACCGACGACAAGGCCACCGCCGCGCTCCGGGAGACGGTCCTGTGCTACCTGGAACAGGAACGCAGCGTGGCCGCGACCGCCGAACTCCTCTACGTCGCCAAGAACACCGTCCTGTACCGCGTCAGGAAGGCCGAGCAACTGCTCGGCACGTCCCTGCGCGAACTGGGCGAGGACCGGCTCCGGCTGCACAGCGCGCTCTACCTGGTCCAGAAACTCGGCACCACCATGCTCGTCCCCCGGGACCGGGAGACACCGCCCGCCGCCCTGCCGAGCCGCCGCTCCGCCTGACCGCGAAACCGGGGGTCACTTCCCCCAGAGTTTCCGGTATCCCTCGCGGTACCCCGCCGGGTCCCAGGAGGACGTGCCGCCGGCGTTGTCGGCCGTGCTGATGTGGGCGGGAGCGACGTAGCCGCTGGCCGGTGCGCCGGAGAAGGAGCGGTTGAACTCGTCGACGATCTGCCAGCCCTGTTCCGAGAGCGGTTCGGGGACCGTCGCCGACTGGAACTGCCCGCTGTCGATGCGCTGGAAGGCGGACGGGTCGCCGTCGCCCGCGCCGATGTTGAACGGGGCTCCGCCGCCCTGTCTGCCCGCCGCCCGCAGCGCGGGTGCGGCGTCGGCGAAGTAGAGGTCGTTGATGGCGACGGAGTGCGTCCACCTGGTCCCGTGCCGGGACAGCAGCGCGGACACTTCCTGGGGCGTGCGGCTGCTGGCGTCGGCGATGGGGATGTTGGACGTCGTCAGGACCTTGACGTCGGAGCAGGTGGCGAGTTCCTTGACGATCAGGTCCGACTTGCCCTTGGCGAACGGGATGGAGGCGTCGGTGAAGACCACCACCCCGGCCCGGCCGTTGGACTGGCTGATGACCCAGTCGGCGCTGATCCTCGCGACGTCCTCGACCTTGGTGGTGATGTTGCTGAAGAGCTTGGGGCTGGTGCTGGGGCCCGGTGTGCCCACGGCGTGCCAGCCGATGAGCGGGATGCCGGCGGCGTCGGCCTGGGCGACCTGCTGAGCGGTCGACCTGGGGTCGAAGCCGGACAGGACGATGCCGTCGGGTCTGACGGCGACGGCCTGGCTGAGGGCCGCCTGGATGCCGGCCGGGGTGCCCTGGCCGTCGATGATCCGTACGTTCCAGCCGATGGCCTTTGCGGCTTCCCGCACACCGTCGGCGGTGCCCGCGACGCCGGGGTTGGTCATGCTCTGGGCCACGTAGACGATGTTCTTGCCGGACACCGCCCTGGGGCCGGTGGTCGGGCCGTTCCAGGGGGCGTTGACGTCTTCGGCCGCTTTGACGGCCGTCCTGGCCCGGGCGAGAGCGGCCGGGCAGCCGGCCTTCGCGGAGGATGCGGTGCCGGTGGCGGCGGCTTCCGAGCCGCGAGTGCAGCCCGAGGCGAAGGCGGTGACCACGGCGAAGGCGGCGATGGCCCTCAGTGGCACCGCGCGGGCGACCTGGTGGGTCACGGCGAGGCTCCTTGCTGACATGCGGAAGGGGGAAGGGGTGCTCATCAGGAGGGGGCGTCAGGAGGAAACGTTCCCGGCGCGCAGCCTGCGGCGGGCGGAGTAGCCGGCCAGGCCGACCGCGAGAAGAAGGGTGCCGCCGTTGAACAGGGACGTGGCCCAGAACTCGGCCCCCAGCTGCTGGATGCCGGCGAGACCGATGGCGAGGACGGAGACGGCGACCACGGTGCCGGCGGCGTTGGCGCGGCCGGGCCTGATGGCGGTGGAGCCGAGCAGCGCGCCGACGAAGGCGGGCAGCAGGTAGTCCATGCCGACACTGGGGTTGCCGATCTGCTGCTGGGAGGCGAGCAGGACTCCGGCGCAGCCGACCACGGTCCCGGAGCCGGCGAAGGCGTAGATGCCGTACCGGCGGGTGGGGATGCCGACCAGGTCGGCGGCCCGGGCGTTCGAGCCGATGACGTACAGGTAGCGGCCCAGCGGCAGCCGCTCCAGGAGCAGCCACAGGACGACGGCGAGGCCGAGGACGTAGAAGGCGGACACCGGCAGGCCGAGGAACTTCGAGTCGTACAGGTCGGTGAAGGCGGCGGGCAGTCCCTGCGGGCCGGGGACGATGCGGGCGCCGTCGGTGATCCAGCCGGTGCAGGCGTAGAGCACGCTGCCGGTACCGAGGGTGGCGATGAACGAGTCGATCCTGGCGAACTCCACCAGCAGGCCGTTGAACACGCCGACGACGCAGCCGCCGCCGACGACGGCCAGGCAGGCCAGCGGCCAGGGCCAGCCGTCGTTGACGATCAGCTGCATCGTCAGCACGTGGGCCAGACCGAGGCCGTAGCCGACGGACAGGTCGAACTTGCCGGTGACGATGGGGATCATCGCGCCGAGCGCGAGCATGGCCGGGATCGACTGGTTGGACAGGATCGAGGAGATGTTGTCGAGGGTCGGGAACGTGTCCGGCAGGGCGAGGGAGAAGACCAGGAAGAGCAGGGCGGTGAGGGTGAGCAGTCCGTAGGTGCCGATCAGGTGGCCGAGGCCCGCGCGACGGGAGGTGCCCTCCGGGGCGGCGGCGGTCGTGCGGGGGCGCGTCTTGGTGTCCTGGCCACCGCCGGACTCGGGCTGCTGCGGGCTGCGGGAGGATCCGGTCTCGATGGCCATCAGTGATCGCCTGTTCCGGTCAGCGCCGGCATGGCCGACGCGGCCTGGGTGAGTTCGGTGACGGTGAGGGTGTCGCCGGACAGTTCCGTCGTCGCGGCGCCCCGTACGAAGACCAGGGCGCGGTGGCAGACGTCGGCCACCTCCTCGAAGTCGGTCGAGATGAGGAGGACGGCGAGCCCTTGGGCGAGGGCGTCGTCGAGGAGCCGGTAGATCTCGGCCTTGGCGCCGACGTCGACGCCCGCCGTCGGCTCTTCGAGGATCACCACGCGGCGGCTCAGCCGGAGCCATCGGCCGATCATGACCTTCTGCTGGTTGCCGCCGGACAGGGTGGCGATCGGTGCCTCCGGGGCGGCGGGGCGGACGCCGAACCGCTCGATGAGCGAGCGGGCTTCGGCGCGCTCCCGCCGGGGGCTGATCCAGTGCCAGGGGGAGCGGGTGTCGACGCGCGGATTGGCCAGGAAGTTCTCCCGCACGGTGAGTTCGAGGGCGCAGCCCTCCTCCTGCCGATTGCTGGTGACGAAGCCGATTCCCGCGTCCACGGCGGCGGCGACCGACTCCGGGTGGTAGGGCCGGCCGTCGAGCAGCGCCCGGCCGCCGGTGAGGGGCCGGGTGCCGGCGAGGGCGCGGCCGAGGTCGAGGTGGCCGGCTCCCGTGAGGCCGACCATGCCGAGGATTTCCCCGGCGCGCAGTTCCAGGCCGACGGGTCCGGCGCCCTCGGTGGTGACGTCGGTCAGCCGCAGCACGGTGGTGGCCGCGGCCCCGGTGGTGCGGGGGCCGGGCGGCCGGTGGCTCTCCGGTTCGTGGCCGACGATGTCGCGCACGAGCCGGTCGGGACGGTGTTCGGCGAGGACGCCCTGGCTGATGAGACGGCCGTCGCGCAGGACCGCGAAGCGGTCGGCGACCCGGTAGATCTCGTCGAGGCGGTGACTGACGTAGACGATGGCGTGGCCACGGTCGCGCAGGGTGTGCAGGACGTCGAAGAGCCGGACGCAGTCCGCGGCGGGCAGGCTCGCGGTCGGTTCGTCGAGGACGATGAGACGGGCGCGGGTGGACAGCGCGCGGGCGATGGCGACGAGGGAGCGTTCGGCGCGGGTGAGGTCGGCGACGGCCGCGTCGGGGTCGAGGTGGCCGGCCACGATGTCCAGCGCCTCGACGCAGCGCCGGCGGACCTGCCGCCAGGAGACCAGGCCGGCGCGGCGGGGGTAGCCGGTGCCCAGGGCGACGTTCTCCGCCACCGTCATCCACTCCACCAGACCGAGGTCCTGGTGGATGAAGGACATCTCGGCGGACGCGGCGTCCGTGCCGAGGGGGTGGCCGGCCACGGTGATCCGGCCTTCGTCGCCGCGGTGGACACCGGCGAGGATCTTGATGAGGGTGGACTTTCCGGCGCCGTTGTGGCCCAGCAGAGCCAGGACGCTGCCCGCGTGCAGGTCGAGGTCCACGTCGGCGAGGGCCAGGGTGCCGCCGAACCGCTTGGACAGTCCGCGGATCGTCGCCAGCGGGCGGGAGGCCGGGGGGTTGGGGGGAGCTGTGTCGTCGGGAGCGTCGTTCACAGACTTCTCCGGAATGTGCAGGCCGAGGACCGATCCAACGGCTCGACCAACATCCTGAACTCGGCCCAGCATTGTGGTCAATCCCCGTGCCGGCTTTTATTCCCTCAAGCGGTTCCCGCTCCCGCCCGTGGGCTCATCCGCCGCCGGGGCGTGCTCCCGGCGGGAGCATGGGGTTCTCCAGTCCCGCCGCGATCGTCCGCAGATCCTTCAGCAGCGCCTCGCGCAGCCCGTCGTCGAGCCGCGCCTTGAGCACGGTGACACTGATGGCGAACATCGCCGAGTCGGTACGGAACCCGCTGACCGGCACGGCCAGGCAGACGACGCCCGCCGTGGCCTCCTCGTCGTCGATCGCGTAGCCCCGTTCCCGGGTTCTCGCCAGGTCCTCCAGCAGCGCGGGCGCGGAGGAGAGGGACCGCTCGCTCAGCGCGGGCAGGGTACGGCCGCGCAGCCGGTCCTCGGCCGCCGCCGGATCCAGGGTCGACAGGATGGCCTTCCCGGTCGCCGTGCAGTTGGCCGGGAAGCGGTCGCCGATGTTGGCGGTGAGCCGCAGCGGCTGAGTGCCGTCGTACCGGGCCAGGTAGAGCACGTCCAAGCCGTCCAGGACGGCGACGCGGGCCGTCTCCCGGGAGACGTGCGCGGTGCGCCGGCACAACTCGTAGAAGTCACGGACCTGATCCACCGTGGACAGGTAGCGGCCACCGAGTTCGACCAGCTTGCGGCCCAGGCCGAAGCCCGCTTCGTGGCGCGTGATCATGCCCGCGGCCTCCAGGGAGACGCAGAGGTTGCCCGTCGAGGATTTCGGCAGCCCCAGGATCCGGGCGATCTCGCTGACGGAGAGGCGGCGGCCCTGCGCCTCACCGAGCGTGTCCAGGATCGCCACGGCCCGTGTCACCGCCGGGACAAGGCTTTCCGGGTCGCTTGCGTTCACCCGCAACTCCATCCATCATTCTGTCTGTCGTACAGCATGCTGTGATTGTCTCTCGTATCTCACCGAACGACAATGCCGTCGGCGCACGCTTTGCGGTGAGTCCCGCCGAAGCCCCGACCGTGGTGCGCCTTCCGGACCGGCCGATGACATCCTCCGAGCCTTGGAGCGCTGAGCAGCGATGACCAGCAGCCCTTCCGATTCCCTGCCTCCTCTGGCCTCTTCCGTCTCCCCCGACAACGGACCGCACCTCTCGCGCGAGGAGTTCGACACCCTCTTCGAGACGGTGCGCGCCTGGGGCCACTGGACCCCCGCCGACCGCGGCGCGTGGAACCGGGTCACCCCGGCACATGTCCAACGCGCCACCGCTCTCGTCCGCAGCGGAACCACCGTCCCGATGGCCCTGCCCTGGAACACGACGGCGGGACCCGACAACGGCAGACCCGCCCTGCACCACATGACCGACCTCGGCGACGTGGAGAGCCCCGAGCCGTCCTGCCACAAGGACTTCATCGCCGTCGACTACCACGGCAAGGGCGTCAGCCACCTCGACGCGCTCTCCCACATAGCCTACCGGGGGCAGCTCTACGACGGCCGGACAGCCCGCGAGGTCGTCGACGCGGCCGGCGCCCGCTTCGGCGCCGTATCGGCCCTGGGCGCCCTGGTCACCAGAGGCGTCCTCATCGACCTGCCCGCCGCCCTCGGCGTCGACTGGCTCGAACCCGGAACGGCCGTGCACGCCGAGGACCTGCTCGCGGCGGAGCAGGCGCTCGGCGTGACCATCGGCGAGGGCGACGCGGTGCTGCTGCGCTCGGGACACTTCCGGCGCCGCGCCGAACTCGGGGCGTGGAACCCCGACGACGCGAGCGCCGGCCTCCACGTCGACGCCGTACCCCTGCTGGCCGAGCTCGGCATCGCGCTGCTCGGCGGGGACGGCGACAGCGATGTACGGCCGTCCCCCGTCGAGGGCCTGCACTCTCCCGTCCACGCCCTCGCCATCACCGCCATGGGCGTCCCCCTGCTGGACAACCTCGACCTGGAGGCGCTGTCCACCGCCTGCGCCACGGAGGGCCGTTACGAGTTCCTGCTCGTCGTGGCACCGCTGAACATCCCCGGCGGCACGGGCTCGCCCGTCAACCCGGTCGCGGTGCTGTGATGCCGGGTCCCCAGCCGGCCGGAAGCCGGTTCACCGTCGGCGTCAGCCACGACTTCCTCGGCGGCGACGGCCGCAACGTGTGGGGAGACATCCGGCTGAGCGAGCTGGACGCCGCCGGGATCGCCTGGCGTTACCTGCCCCGCGACACGGACGAACTCCTCGCGGCGGACATCGACGGCCTGGACGCCGTCCTGTTCGCGGCACCCTCCGTCACCGCCCGCACCTTCGCCGGCACCGGCCGGCCCCCGGTGCTGCTCGCCCGCTTCGGCGTCGGCTACGACGCGGTCGACCTCGACGCCTGCACCCGGCACGGCGTCCTGGTGAGCATCACCCCGGACGGAGCGCGGCGCCCCGTCGCCACGGCCGCGCTCACCCTGCTGCTGGCCGTGCTGCACAACGCCACCGCCAAGGACCGGCTGGTACGGGAGGGACGCTGGGCCGAGCGGGAACGGTGGATGGGGCGCGGGCTCACCGGCCGCCGCGTCGGACTGTTCGGCCTCGGCAACACCGCCCGCGATCTGGTCGGGCTGCTGCGGCCGTTCGAGGCCGACATCATCGCCTGCGACCCCTACTGCCCGCCGGAGACCGCGGCGGAACTCGGGGTACGTCTCACCGACGCGGACACGGTGATGGCCGAGTCGGACGCCGTGATCGTGATGTGCGCCCTGACCGAGGAGACCTTCCATCTGGTCGACGCGCGCAGACTGTCCCTGATGAAGCGTACGGCGGTCCTCCTCAACGTCGCCCGAGGCCCGATCGTCGACGAGACGGCCCTGATCAAGGCGCTGCGCGACGGACGCATCCGAGGGGCCGGACTGGACGTGTTCGAGACCGAGCCCCCCGACCCCGGCAACCCGCTGCTGCGCATGGACAACGTCGTCCTCAGCCCGCACAGCCTCGCGTGGACGGACGAGATGTCCGTCGGCAACGGCGGCAGCGCGGTCCGCGCCATCCTCGACGTGGCGACCGGCAGACTGCCCCGCTTCGTCGTCAACCGGGATGTGCTCGACCACCCGGGCCTGTCCGGGCGCCTGAGTGAACTGGCCGCCCGCAGCGGGCTGTTCACCGATGCGGAGCTTTCCACATGACCTCGCCGTCCACAGGGTCCGCACGGTCCGCGACGGTCGGCTTCGTCGGACTCGGAGCGATGGGGCTGCCGATGGCCGTCGGCCTGGCCGGGGCCGGCTTCGACGTCCTGGCCTGGAACCGAGGCCGGCCGGCGCTCGACTCGGCCGTCGCGGCCGGCTGCCGTGCCGTGGAGCACCCCCGACAGATGGCGGCCACGGCCCCCGTCGTCCTCACCATGCTCCCCGACCTGCCGCAGGTGCGGGACGTCCTCGACGGGCCGGACGGACTGCTGGCCGGCCCGGCACCGGCCCCGCACACCCTCGTCGTGATGGGCACCGTCTCCCCGGCCGGGGTCCGCGACCTGGCCGACGAACTGCGACCGCGCGGCCTCACGGTCGTCGACGCCCCGGTCAGCGGCGGCGTGACCGGCGCCCGTGACGCCTCCCTGTCCATCATGGCGGGCGGCCCGAAGGAAGCCGTCGAACAGGTCCGCCCGTATCTCGCCGCGATGGGGTCGACCGTGCGCCGCATGGGAGACACCGGAGCCGGATCGCTCGCCAAGGCGTGCAACCAACTCGTCGTCGCGGGAACCCTGGTGGCCCTCGCCGAGGCCGTCGTGCTCGGCGAGCGCGGCGGCCTCGAACCGGCGGCCCTGCTGGAGGTCCTGGCGGGCGGGCTCGCCGCCTCCGAGGTGCTGGCCCAGAAACGGCACCGTCTCGCCGACGGCGACTTCACCCCGTCAGGACCCGCGCGCTATCTCGACAAGGACCTCGGCTTCGTCCTGGAGAGCGCCGCCGACGTACGCGTCACGCTGCCGCTGTCCGACACCGTCGCCCGGCTGTACGCGGCGGTCACCGCCCAGGGCCTCGGTGACCTGGACAACAGCGTCGTCCTGCGACTCCTGCGCGAGGGCCACGGCCTCCCGCACCCCACGGCAGAGGACTGAACAGTGCAGACGGAATCCGAGGAGGCCTGATGCCGGGGAACGGGGAGGTAGGGGTGGCCGGACTCGGCGTCATGGGCTCGGCGATCGCCCGCCGGCTCCTGCGGCGCGACCGCGCGGTGCGGGTGTACGACATCCGGCCGGACGCCGTGGCGGCCCTCGCCCGTGAAGGGGCGCTCACCGCGAAGACGGCGGCTCGACTGGCCGGGGCCCGCACGGTGATCCTGTCCCTCAACACCGCTGAGATCGTCGACCACGTGGTGTTCGGCCCGGACGGCGTCCTCAGCGCCGCGCCGGACGGTGTGCTCGTCATCGACATGTCCAGCATCGACCCCGGCAGCACCCGCGCATTCGCCGAGCGCGCGGGGCGGCTGGGCGCGGGCTGGGTCGACGCGCCCCTCTCCGGCGGGGCTCCGGGGGCCGAGCGCGGCGACCTGACCCTGATGCTCGGAGGCGAGGAGAAGGACGTGGAGCGGGCCCGGCCCGTCCTCGCCGCACTGGCGGCCCGGCTGACCCACCTCGGGCCCGCCGGATCCGGACAACTGGTGAAGTCCGTCAACCAGGTGCTGGTCGGCTGCGGATTCGCCGCGCTCGCCGAGGCGGCGGCCCTGGTACGGGCGGCGGGTCTGCCACCCCGGCAGGTGCTCGGCGCGCTCAGCGGCGGCAGGGCCGACTCGGCGCTGCTCCAGGAGTTCTTCGTCAAGTTCGCCGAGGCCGACCTCTCCCCGACCGGACGCGTCAGCAACATGGCCAAGGACCTGGAGGCCGCCCGCGACCACGCGCGCTCGGCCGGCGTGCCGCTGCCGGTCACCACCTGCGTCGCCGAACTGCACCGCTGGCTCACCGCGGCCGGCCACGGCGACGCCGACAACGCCGCGCTGATGCACTACTACGCGCCCCGGGAGATACGGCCGTGAGGGCTCCCGCACCGCCCGCCGCAGCTCAGTCTTCGGAGATGCTGATGGCCCGGACCGGGCAGACGCGGACGGCCTCCCGAACCAGCGGGTCCCCGGCGCCGTCCTCGCGGCCCGGCAGCAGCTCGCTGAGACCGTCGTCGTTCTGGGTGAAGACACCGGGTGCGGTCAGGGCGCACTGGGCCGCGCCGACACAGGTGTCCTGGTCGATCTCGATACGCATGTCGGCCAACCCCTACCAGGTCACGGGAAGTTCGAGCATTCCCTGAATGGTGTCGCCCGGCTTGAAGGGGATCTCCTGCGCGGGCGCGGCCAGCCTCAGGTCGGGCAGCCGTTCGAAGAGTGTCCGCAGCGCGATCTCCATCTCGGCCCGCGCCAGGTTCTGCCCGAGACACTGGTGGACGCCGAAGCCGAACCCCAGGTGCTGACGGGCCGGGCGGTGCCAGTCCAGCTCATCGGGGTGGTCGAAGACATCGGTGTCGCGGTTGATGAGGGACGGCGTGAAGACGAGGCCCTCGCCGGCCCTGATCGTCGTACCGGCGATCTCGATGTCCTCGACGGCCAGCCGCAGGAGCCCGTCCGCGATGGCCAGGAACCGCATCAGCTCGTCCACCGCGGCGGGCCACAGGGACGGGTCGGCGCGCAGTTCGGCCAGCTTGTCCGGGTGCTGGAGCAGGGTGAAGGTGCCGAGCGAGAGCATGTTCGCCGTCGTCTCGTGTCCGGCCACCAGCAGGATGAACGCCAGGGCGACCAGGTCGGCCCGCTCCATCGCCCCTTCGACCAGCTGTGACCGGATCAGGTCGTCGAGCAGCCCGGCACCGGGCGTCACCTGTTTGCGGTCGATCAACTCGCCGAGATACGTGTCGAGTTGGGAGCCCGCGTCAAAGGCGTCCTCGGGCAGGCCGCGCGACATCCTGCGGCACTGCGCCTCGAAGAACTCGTGGTCCTCGTACGGGACGCCGAGCAGCGAACAGATCACCATCGACGGCACGGGCAGCGCGAAGGCGCTCACCAGTTCGGCCGACGGGCCCTGTGCCACCATCGCGTCGAGCAGCTCGTCGACGGTCCGCTGGATCTGCGGCCGGAGTTCAGCCGTCCGCTTGAGCGTGAAGCTCGGGATCAGCGTCCGCCGTTGGACGGCGTGCTCGGGATCGTCTATGCCGCACACCGTCGGACGGCGGTCCCGGACGCCCGTGGCGAAACGCGGGTCGGGGATCGGGAAGCCGTCGCGCCACGCCTCGACGGACACGCGCTGGTCGACCATCAGCTCGCGGGCCACGGCATGGCCGGTGACCACCCACACCTCGCGGCCGTCGAACAGGGTGATCCGTGACAGCGGCCGTGACAGTTCCTCGTAGGCGGCGGGCGGGCGATAAGGACAGGTGCGGTTCTGAGGAAAAGGCAGAGCGGCGGACTGTGTCATCGGTGACCTCGCAGGCGAAGGGCTGGAGTCGGCCTTCGGGCAGTAAACAGGCGGCGCCGGCCGGCCCGTTCGCGTCACGGTGCCAAAAACGGCCCCGTCTCTGGTCGCCCGGACCAATCCCGTCGGGCCCTTGGTCCGCGTCACCAGATTCGGGCGCGACGTTGGGACCGCGGAGCGAGAACCCGCACGCGCGCGGATTGTCTACTCACCGCATGCTGAGCTCGCGACCCGCCCCACCAGCGGTACGGCCGACCGCAGGGTTCCTGGACGACGGTCCGCCGGTGAGACCGGGTTCGTTCGTCGGCCGCCGCGGCGAACTGCGCAGGGTCCGGCAGGCGGCCGGCAGACACCGGCTCGTCACCCTGACCGGGCCGGGCGGATGCGGCAAGACCCGGTTGCTGGCGGAGGCCCTGCGCGGCTCACTCGCACGCACCGGCCAGAACGTGTGGTGGGTGGACCTCGCATCGGTGACGGTCGACGACATGCCGGCCGACAGGCTGGTCTCCACCATCGGTGACCAGCACGCCGTGCTCGCCCTGGACACCTGCGAGCGCGCCCTCGAACCCTGCGCCCGGCTCGTCGCCGAACTGACCGACCGCTGCCCGGGGCTACGGATCCTGGCCACCAGCCGGGAGGCACTGGCCCTGCCCGGCGAAGCGGTCGTCCCGGTGCCGCCCCTCTCCGTCCCCCCACCAGGGCAACGCCTGAGCCCCCGGGAGCTGCGGCGGACCGACGCCGTCCGGCTGTTCGTCGACAGGGCTCGCGCCGTCGCACCCGACTTCGAGCTGACCGAGGCCAACGCCGCTGCCGTCGGCACACTCTGCGCTCACCTCGACGGTCTTCCCCTCGCCATCGAACTCGCCGCGAGCCGGGTGGCGCGACAGCCGGTGGACGAGATCCTCCCCACGCTGTACCGCGACACGGATGCCTCCCACCGGCAAGCGAGCCTGCGCACCGTCGTCGACGGGAGCTACCAGTTGCTCGGCGCACGCCACCGGGCCGTGCTGCGCAGGCTGTCGGTACTGCCGCAGGACGCCGCCTTCGACGCCGCGGAGGCGGTGTGCGCCATCGGCGGCGTATCGGCGGCCGAACTGCCCGGTCTGCTGGCGGATCTCGCGGCGAAATCGCTGCTCACCCGATGCCCGCCGGCCGCCGGGGGCGGAATCCGGCAGCTCGGGACCGTCCGGCGGTACGCCGCCGACCGCCTCGTCGAGGCCGGCGAGCAGGCCGCCGCCCGGCAGGCCCTGATCACCTGGCTGGGCGACCGCGCGACGGAGTTCGTCCGGACCGGGTACGTACCGGAGGAGACGGCACGCTGGGTCGCCGCGCGGAGCGAGTACCTGGCCCTGGCGGTCAGTTGGACCGCCGACGGAGACCGACGTCACCTCGCCCTGGCCACGATGTTCGGCTGGCACCTGGCACGGGCCGGCGATCTCCGGGCCGCCGAGCGTGTTCTGGAGCAGGCGTCGCTGCGGTCACCGTCCGCGCCGCATCGTGATGTGCTCCTCACCCATCTCGCCGGGGTGCGGTTCTCCTCGGGCGCGCGGGCGGCCGGGATCCGGGGCCTGGAGCAGGCGGTTGCGGCGCTCGAACAGGCGGGGAACGACGCCGGTCTCGCCACGGCGCTGCTGGCCCTCGGCGCCGCACGCGCACGCGAAGGCGAGGTGGCACCGGCGGTACGGCACTACGAGGACGCGTCGGCGTTGCTGGCCGCGCGCGGCGAGCACGCCGGCGTCGCCGCTTGCCGGCTCTACCTCGCCTGGCTCGCGGCGCGGCGCGGGGACACCGATCGCGCGGAGCGGACCACCGAACAAGCGCTGCCGGTGCTCCGCCTGTACGGCGAGTCGCGCCTGGTGTCGTTCGGGTGGTGCACCGCCGGCACCGTGGCGCTGGCCCGGGGCGATCTCGTGACCGCGGAGTCGGTGTTCTCGCAGGCCGTCGAGTGCTCCGAGGACGAGGAACTGTCGCCCGCGCTGGACGGACTGGCGGCAGTGGCCGCGAGCACGGGCCGGCACCGGCGGGCCGTCGTCCTCAGGGCGGCGGCAGCAAGGCTCACGCGCCCGCTGTCCACCTCGCCGTGGCACAGCCTGTTCGCCGGCAAGCCGCTCGTCACCGGCCCCCTGCTCGAAGCGGATACGTACCGCGCCGCCGAGCGGCTGGCATGCGGGATGACCCGTCAGCAGCTCCTCGACTACGTGCACGGCGGCACCGCACGTCCCGCCACCGCCGAGCCACCGCTGAGCCGGCGGGAGAACCAGGTCGCCGAGTTCGTCGCGGCCGGGCTGACCAACCGCGGGGTCGCGGCGAGGCTCCAGATCTCGGAGCAGACCGTCGGCTCCCACATCACCAGCATCTACTCCAAACTGGACCTGGGTTCTCGCTGCGAGCTGGCGACGTGGCTCGCGGCCAGAGCCTCCGGCGAGTGAGGGCGGGACCGCGATGACGGCAACCTGGTCGCGGTGCTCGTCCTGCGGAGGCCCGCTGCCCACCGGGCGGCCCGGTCCGGCCGCGACGTACTGCTCCAACGCGTGCCGGCAACGGGCCCATCGCCGGCGTCGGCACGACCGGACAGCGCCCGGTGCCGCCGCCGGCACCGGCAGCGTCCGAGCCCTCCAGCCGACGGCCGACAGCTTCGTCGGCCGCGAGACCGACATCGCGCACGCGGGACAACTCCTCCGGCGCCACCGGCACATCACGCTCGTGGGACCGCCGGGCGTGGGCAAGTCCCGGCTGGCCCGCGAACTCGCCCACCGGACCAGGCAGTCCTATCCGGGCGGCGTGTGGCGCCTGGACCTGGGCGCCGTCACGCAGCCGGCCGAGGCCCGCGCCGACATCGCCGGGGCGCTGCGCCTCGGGCGGCTTCCCGCGCTGGTCCTGCTGGATGACTGCGACGAGGCCCTCGACGTGGCCGCCGAGCTGGCCGGGTACGTGTCCTGCCGGTGGCCCCACGCGACGACCCTGCTCACGAGCCGGGAACCGGTACGGCTCGCCGACGAGATGCCGGTGCTGGTCGGCCCGCTGCCCGCCGCTGGACGGGCCGACCGGGACACGCCCGTCAGCGCCGCCGTCCGCCTGTTCGTCGAGCGGGCCTGTGCCGCCGATCCCTCCTTCGCCCTGGACCCGGGCAACGAGGACGACGTGGTCCGCCTGTGCGCACGCCTCGACGGCCTGCCGCTGGCCATCGAGTGCGCCGCACGCAGAGCCGGGTTCTTCACGCCGGGAGAGATTCTCGAACGGCTCGGCGACGGACTCGACCTGCTGAGCGGGCCCGGCCGGTGCCAGGGCCCGCGCGAGGCTCTCCAGCGGAGCTACCGCCTGCTCGACCGGGGCGAACAGGCGGTGCTGCGGCGGCTGTCCGTGCTGGGCAGCGAGTTCGACCTGCCCGATGCGACGCTGGTCTGTGCGGGCGGGGACGTTCCCGCCGCCTCCGTCGGTGAACTGGTCGCCCGCCTCGCGGTGAAATCCCTCGTCTCCGTCGCCGGCGGGAGATACCGCCAGCTGAACGTGGTGCGCGGGTTCGGCCGTGACGTCCTCGCCGCCGAGGGCGAGGACGCCGACGTACGCGACCGGTGGGCCGCCGCGCTCGTCCGCGACATGGAACGGGACGACAGCACGAAACCGCACGTCGCGGCGGACCCCGAGACCCTGCTGGATGCCTGTGCCTGGGTGAGTGACCGCCGTCCTGAGTGGACGGGGCCCCTTGCCGTCGCGCTCGGCCGCGGCCTGCTTGGGCACGGCCACGTCCGGCCGTCCGACTACGACCTCGTGCGGTCCGCGCGCACCGTGGTCCCGCCGGCCTCTCCGTGGGCGGGTCCCCTGCTGGTGGAGTGCGCCGCACTGGCCGGCTGGGTCGGCGACAGCGCCGGCGCCCTGACGTTCGCGCTGGACGGCATCGAAGCCGCGCGTGCACCGGGCCGGCCGGCGCTGCTGGCCCGGGCGCTGCTCGAACTCGGTGCCGCGTACTCCTCGGCCGGTGAACTCGCCCGCGCCGGACGCTGCTTGGAGGAAAGCCTCGCCATGAACCGCGCGGCCGGACAGGAAGGACAGGCCGGCGTGTGCCTGTACCGGCTGGCGGCCAACGCCCTGTCCCTCGGGGACGCCCACCGCTGCGGCGCCCTGGCCGCGCAGGCCGTCGCGTCACTGAAGGTGTCGGGCCCCCGCCCGATGCTGCTGCTCGGCCTGCACCTGGTCGGTCATGCGGCCGTCGTCCGAGGCGACGCCGAACACGCGCGGGCGCGTTTCGCCGAAGGACTCGACGCGGCCGGGGGACTTCCCTGGGCCGCCGGTCTCATGCTGGAAGGCATGGCCGTCGGATCCGTACGGGACGGGTACGCGGCGCAGGGGCTCTACATCGGCGGCGCGGCACATCGCTTCCGCACCGAGGTCCCTCAACCCGGGCCGGGATGGGACCGGCTGGTGAGGACAACCCTGGAGCGTGCCCGCGGCGAGGTCGACGTACGGGAGAACCAGCGGATCGGCGCGGCAGCGGCCCGGGCGACGGTCCAGGACATGGTGGCCTACGTCCGGCCGCACGGGGCGTCCGACGACGACCCGACGGCACGTCCCCTCCTCGCCGAAGGGGAACGCGACCTGCTCACGCTGGTCGGGCACGGGCTGACCAACGCGCAGATCGCGCGGCGGCTGCGGATCTCACCGCGCGCGGTCGCCTACCGGCTGACCGGCGTGCGCCGCAAGCTCGGCCTGCGTTCGCGGACCGACCTCGCCGTATGGGCGGGCCGCGATTCCGGCTGAGGACGGCGTGGGGCCCTGTACTAGACGCGGTACGGGGACGCGGGGACGAGGACCTCGGTGATCGCCCGGATGACCTGCGCGCTATGGGCGTTGAGGTAGAAGTGGCCACCGGTGTAGGTCCGCAGGGTGAACGGCCCGTTCGTCTGTTCGCGCCAGTCGGCGGCCTCGTCGGGAGTCACCCGGGGGTCGCTGTCGCCGAGGTGGGCGTGGATCGGCGTTTCGAGCCGAGGACCGGGTACGAAACGGTAGGTCTCGACGGCGGTGTAGTCCGACCGCAGCGTCGGCAGGAACAGCCGCACCAGTTCGTCGTCGCCGAAGACCCGTTCATCGGTGCCGCTGAGCTTCTTGACCTCCGCGAGGAGCCCGGCGTCGTCGCGCAGGTGCACGGTTTCCGGGCGGATGCGGGTGGGGGCGACCCGGCCGGAGACGAACAGGGCGAGGGCCACCGTGCCGGCTCGTTCGAGCCACCGGGCCACCTCGAAGGCGACGCTGGCGCCCATGCTGTGCCCGAAGAGGACGGTGGGCCGGTCGAGCCACGGCAGCAGTACCGACGCGATCGTCTCGGCGAGGTCCACGATGGACGTGACACCGGCCTCGTGCCGCCGGTCCTGCCGGCCCGGGTACTGGATCGCCAGCACCTCGGCCCCCGGAGCCAGCGCTTTGGCGACCGGGAGGAAGTAGCTGGCCGAACCGCCGGCATGCGGAAAGCACACGACCCGGTACGGCGCGTCCTCGGCGTCGGCGAACCGGCGGATCCACCGGCCGTCGTCGTCGTTCCTCTCCATCATCCGTCACTTCTTTCCGTCGTCGAGAAAAGCGGGAAAAGCAGGGAAATAGCCGGATTCGGCGAAGAAGCGCGCATACAGTCCGAGAAGCTCGGGGGTGATCTCGGGACAGGTGATGCCGGATCCGGCGAGGGCCCGTTCGGTCCCGCCGACGTCGACGGGGACATGGCTCGCCTCGCCCAGCTTCATGAACACGCTGAAGACATCGATGACCGGGAACAGCGCGTTGTCGCGGTCGGCCCGTACGGTCGCCACGAAGTCGGCCCAGGGCACGTCGTCGAGCGGATAGCCGGATGCGCGGAGCCGGGCCGCCATCTCCCGGAAACCGGCCGGCTTGCGGTTCTGGAGGTGGAACGTCCGGCCCGTCGCCGACCGGGTCCGGGAGAGCTTCACCATGGCCGCCGTGACGTAGTCCACCGGGACCATGCCGATCAGCGCGTCGGCATCGGACGGCAGCGCCCCCGCCTGAATGCCGCCCTTGAGACTCAGCCAGATGAAGTCACGGGTCTGGCACGCCCCGTTGAGCTGGTCACCGCACACGACGTCGGCTCGGTAGACCGTCACCGGCACGCCGCGGCTCCTGGCGATGTCGATCATCCGCTCCGCCACGTACTTGCTCTGGGTGTACCCGGTCGGAAGCTCCGAGCCCGGCCCCGTGGGGTCGTTCGGTGCCAGCGCGCCACCGTGCGGCGCGCGGCGCGCGAAGACACCGGTCGACGAGAGGTAGTGCACCGGCACCGAGCGATACCGGGTGGCCAGCCTCAGCACCTCCTCGGTACCGGTGACGTTGGCCGCCTTCAGCGCCGAGTACGGCTGGAGCCAGTTGACGTTGGCGCCGACGTGGTAGATCACGTCGGCCGTGCGGGCGAGCGCGTCGTACGTCTCCGGCGCCAGACCGAGGCCGGGCCGGGCGAGGTCGCCGACGACGACCGCGAGCCGCTTCGCGTCGATCTCGTCCCAGAGCCGGTACCCCGTCAGGGCGGCGCGCAGGCGCTCGAACGCGGTCGCCTCGTCCTCGGCGCGGACGAGACAGTGGACCTTCGCCCCGGTCGACCGCATCAGCTCCCTGAGCAGGAAGGCTCCGACGAACCCGGTCGCGCCGGTCAGGAACACGGTGCCGGCGTCCGCGGGAACCGGGGCCGCCTCGACGGGCGCGGCCACGTCGGCGGCGAGCCGGATCTCCGCGTCGAAGTCCACGCCGGCCGGTGACGGGTCCGCGGGTGCCGGCGAGCCGCCCACCAGCTCGGAGTGCAGGTGCTCGACCAGCGCCGTGAGGTTCTCGTGGTCGAACAGCGCACTCGGAGACAGGCGCACACCGGTCGCCGTGCTCAGCCGGTTGCTGAGCTCGACGGCGGTGAGGGAGTCGAGGCCCAGCTCGGTGAACGGATGGCCGGGATCGATGCCGGTGAGGTCGTCGTGGCCGAGGGTCGCGGCGAGCTCGGTGTGGGTGTGGTGGAGGAGCTGCCGGTGCTGTTCGCCGTGGGACAGACCGGTCAGCCGCTGGAGCAGGGGCGGGGCCGCGTCGTCCGCGCCGGCCGGGGCGAGGGTGTGCCGGGCCTCCGACAGGTCGGCCAGCAGGGGGCTGGGACGTTGCGCGGTGAAGGCCGGGACGAACCGCCGCCAGTCGGTGTCGGTGACCGTCAGCAGCGTGTGACCGTCGAGCAACGCCTGTTCGAGCGCGGTGATCGCGGGCTCGGGGTCCATCGGCCGGAGCCCGATGCGGGCGAGGTGTTCCAGCACCTCCTGGCCGGCCAGGCCGTCGCTGCTCCAGGTGCCCCAGGCGATCGAGGTTGCGGTCAGGCCCCGGCTGCGGCGGTAGCCCGCGAGGCCGTCCAGGAACGCGTTCGCGGCGGCGTATCCGGGGGAGCCCGCGCTGCCCCAGCTGGACGCGCCGGACGAGAACATCACGAACGCTTCCAGGTCCAGGCCCAGTTCTCCGGTCAGCTCGTGCAGGAGCCACGCGGAACCGGCCTTGGCCCGCCACAACCCCGCCAGCCCCTCGGCGGTGATCTCCCCCACGGGGGCGTCCCCGTCGCCCACCCCCGCCGCGTGCACCACCGCCGTCAACGGGAACTCGCCGGGGATCGCACCGAGTACGGCCGCCAGCCCCGCACGGTCCGCCGCATCGCACGCGGCCACCGTCACCCGCGCCCCCGCCTCTTCCAGCCGGGTCCGCAGGCTGGCCGCACCGGTAGCGGCCATGCCACGACGCGACACCAGCACGACGTGCTCGGCGCCCCGCGCCACCGCCCAGCGCGCCATGTGCGCCCCCAGCGCCCCCGTCCCGCCGGTGATCAGCACCGTTCCGCGCATCACCCATGCGCGGTCGCCGCGCCCGGTGCCCGGGGCCGACCGCACGAGCCGCCGCGCGAACACTCCGGCCGGGCGTATCGCGACCTGGTCCTCGCCCCCCGGTCCACCGGACACCACCGACCGGAGCCGCCCGGCAACCTCCCGGTCGATCCGCTCCGGCAGGTCGACCAGCCCGCCCCACCGGTGCGGCAACTCCAGCGCCGTGGCCCGGCCCAGCCCCCACAACGCGGTCTGCTCCGGCGAGCGCACCGTGTCTTCCGGGTCCCCCGGCCCGACCGCGACCGCGCCCCGGGTCAGACACCACAGGGGTGCCGTCACCCCCGCCCCGGCCAGGGCCCGCACCAGCCACACCGTGCCCGCCAGGCCCACCGGCACGGACCCGGCGACACCGTCCCCGAGGCCCAGCAGCGAGACGACGGCGGTCACATCGCGGACCCGCGCGCCGGCCACCGCGTCCACGACCGCCTGTTCACCACCGGCCGGATCCACCTCGACCGGCACCGCCGCTCCCAGACCCGACGCCGCCAGCTCCTTCCACTCCGCGGACACACCCGGGGGGACGACCACCAGCAAGGTCCCGTCCCGCGCCCCGGCAGCGGGCGCCTCCCAGGGACGCCACCGGTCCTCGTACCCCCACGACTCGGGCGTCCCCGCCGCCGGGGAGGACGCACCGGAACCGCCGGCCCGCGCCGGTGCGAGCCAGTACGGCCTGCGCTGGAAGGGGTACGTCGGCAGGTCGATCCGGCGCGAGCCGGTACCGGCGAACACCGAGCGCCAGTCGATCCCGGTGCCGAGGACGTGAGCCTGGGCGAGCCCGGTGAGCAGCGTCCGCACCTCCGGCCGGCCGCGCCGTTGCAGTGCGACGAATCCCGCGTCCACGCACTCCCGGCCCATCGCGGCCAGGACACCGTCCGGCCCGACCTCGATGAACCGGGTGACGCCCTGGTCGTGCAGCCGGCGCACCTGATCGGCGAACCTGACCGGCCGCCGCACGTGCCCGATCCAGTAGTCCGGCGTGGACACCTCACTCGCCGGCGCGGCCATGCGGACAGCCGGTGTCCCGAACGCGAGCCGGCCCGCTGCTTGTGCGAACTCGTCCAGCATCGGTTCCATCAGCGGCGAGTGGAACGCGTGACTCACCTTCAGCCGGCTCACCTTGTGGCCGCGGTCGGACAGCGTGCGCGCGAGCGAGGACACGGCGTCCCCGCCGCCGGAGAGCACGACGGACCGGGGGCCGTTCACCGCCGCGATCCCCACCTCAGGGCCGCGCCCGGCCAGCAGCGGCAGCACCTCGTCCTCGGCGGCCTGGACGGCGAGCATCGCACCCCCCTCGGGAAGTGCCTGCATCAGCCGTGCCCGCGCCGCGACCAGAGCACACGCGTCCGGCAGGGCGAGCACTCCCGCGACGTGCGCCGCGGTGAGCTCACCGACCGAGTGGCCGGTCACGTAGTCCGGTGTGACACCCCAGGACGCGAGCAGCCGGAACAGCGCCACCTCGAACGCGAACAGCGCCGGCTGCGTCCACTCGGTGCGGTCCAGGCCCGCGCCCCCGAACACCACGTCCTTCAGCGCCCCCGGCAGCAGTCCGGCGAAGCCGTCGCACACCTCCTCGAAGGCGTCGGCGAACACCGGGAAGGTCTCGGCGAGTTCACGGCCCATCCCGGCCCGCTGCGCCCCCTGCCCGGTGAACAGGAACGCCGTCTGCCCCTCACCGGCCACTCCGTGCGGCGTCGTGGCGCCGGGGGCGCCGTCGGCGACGGCTCGCACGCCCGCGACGAGGTCGCCGACGTCCTTGCCGAGCACCGCGGCCCGGTGCTGGAAGGCGGTCCGCCCCGTCGCCAGCGAGTACGCGACGTCACGGGCCTCGACATCGCCCGCGGACTCCACGAAGGACACCAGCCGGGCGGCCTGTGCGCGCAGTGCCTCGGGAGTCCTCGCGGACAACAGCCACGGAACGACCGGCAGCGTGCGGCCGGCGTCGGCGTCGGTGTCGGCGGTGGCCGGTTCCGCCTCGGGTGCCTGTTCGAGGACGATGTGCGCGTTGGTGCCGCTCACGCCGAAGGCCGACACGGCGGCGCGGCGGGGCCGGCCGTCGTCCGGCCAGGGCAGCGCCTCGGTGAGCAGCTCGACCGTGCCCGCCGACCAGTCGACGTCGGAGGTGGGTTCGCCGGCGTGCAGGGTGCGCGGCATGACCCCGTGCCGCAGCGCCATGACCGCCTTGATCACACCGCCCACACCGGCCGCCGTCTGGGCGTGACCGATGTTCGACTTCAGGCTCCCCAGCCGGACGGGGCGCTTCGCGGTGTGCGCCTGGCCGTAGGTCGCGAGCAGCGCCCGCGCCTCGATCGGGTCGCCCAGCCGGGTTCCGGTGCCGTGCGCCTCGATGAGATCGACGTCCGAGGGGGCCAGCCGGGCGTTCGCCAGCGCCTGCCGGATCACCTGTTGCTGTGCCATGCCGTTCGGCGCGGTCAGCCCGTTCGACGCGCCGTCCTGGTTCACCGCCGAACCGCGCAGCACCGCCAGCACCGGATGCCCGCTCCGCTGAGCGTCCGACAGCCGCTCCAGCAGCACCATCCCCACCCCCTCGGCGAAGCCCATGCCGTCGGCCGCGCTGGAGAACGCCTTGCACCGCCCGTCCGGGGACAGGCCGCGCTGCCGGCTGAACTCGACGAAGAAGCCCGGGTTGGCCATCACCGTCGCACCACCGGCCAGCGCCAGGGACGACTCGCCGCGCAGCAGTGAGTGAGCGGCCAGATGCAGCGCTACCAAGGACGACGAGCACGCGGTGTCCAGCGTGATCGCGGGCCCCTGTAGTCCGAGTGTGTACGAGATACGGCCGGACGCCACGCTCGACGACGTACCGGTCATGAGGTAGCCCTCGGTGGCCGCCTCGGACTCGTCGCCTATCCCGTAGCCGTTGTAGAGGACGCCCGCGAACACGCCGGTGGCGCTGCCCCGCAGGGAACGAGGATCGATTCCGGCGTGCTCGATCGCCTCCCAGCCGGTTTCGAGCAGCAGACGCTGCTGGGGATCCATCGCCAGCGCCTCACGGGGGGACGTCCCGAAGAACGCGGCGTCGAACCCCTTGACGTCGGAGAGGAAGCCACCGCCGCGGTTGTAGAACGTGCCCGCCTTGTCAGGGTCGGGGTCGTAGCCGCTCAGGACGTCCCAGTCCCGGTCCGCCGGCATCTCGCCGATGGCGTCGACACCGTTCGACACGAGGTGCCACAGCTCCTCGGGCGACGACACGCCACCGGGGTATCGGCAGCTCATTCCGATGATCGCGATCGGCTCACGGGGGAGCGACTCCAGCTCCGCTATCCGCGCTTCGGCCCTGTGCAGGTCGGCGGTGACCCACTTGAGATAGTCGAGGAGCTTTTCCCGTTTTTCCATCGATGGCCGATCCTTTTCCCGTGTCCCGGCGAGACTGACCCACGATGAGCGTGGGTGTTCTCCCGGCGCCGGGGCAATCAGGGTTTTGGGAAACCCGACCCGTAACACGGGCGTGCGTTACGGGTCGCGCTTCCCGAACCCCCTATTGCGGGCGCTTCACCGGGCCACGGACGATGCCAAGGCACCGAGGACCGGAGACCGGTCGCGGGACGAGACGCACGTGAGGAGCCATCGTGGCAGGTCCGACCCGTTTCTCCGACGCGAGCCTGACCGAACTGCTCGGCGCCTTCGGGACCGACGTCGAGTACGTCCGGGGGAAAGGCGACACACTGTTCCATCGAGCGAGCGACGGAACAGAGATCGCTGTACTGGACCTCCTGAGCGGAGTCGGATCGCTCATTCTCGGGCACAATCACCCGGACCTCGTGGACGAGGCGAAGAGATTCCTGGACGCCGATTCCCCCGTCCACACCCAGATGTCCGTGCACGGAGGCGCCGACGAGGTCGGGCGTCTGCTCAACGAGATCATCCACCGTGAATTCCCCGGCGCGGAGGACTATCTGATATTCCTCGCCAACTCCGGCGCGGAGGCGGTCGAGGGAGCGGTCAAGCACGCGGAGTTCGACCGGCTGCACAGGGCGACGCGGCTGCTGGAGGACATCGAGTGCAACGCCGGCGACGCGATCGCCGCCGTCCGCAGCGGAGCGGTCCGGCTGCCGGACAGCCTGTCGTCGCTCCCCCCGGGTCACCCGGTGCCCACCACCGTCGAGGAACTCGAGCGCGTCCTCGCCGATCTGCTCGCCGGCAACCGGGAGAAGCTCGGCAGGCCCCCGGTCTTCTTCGCCCTGGAACGGAGTTTCCACGGCAAACTCGTCGGCAGCGTCCAGCTGACCCACGGCCCCTCCTACCGCGCGCCGTTCGCGACGCTCGGTCTCGCCACCCGGTTCGTACCGCCCGACCAGCCGGACGTCCTGCGCACGATCGCCGACGAGGAGCGGGTCACGGTGCTCGACGTCGTGGCCCGCGACGGCCGCATCGACATCGTCGAACGGGACTTCCCGGTCTTCGCCGCACTCATCGTGGAACCGGTCCAGAGCGAGGGCGGCATCCACGTCCTCACCGAGGAGTTCGCCACCGCCGTACGGGCGATCTGCGACGACATCGGCTGCCCGGTCGTCGTCGACGAGATCCAGAGCGGAATGGGCCGGTGCGGAGCGTTCTTCGCCGGCTCGCTCAACGGTTTCCGCGGCGACTACATCACCCTGTCCAAGTCACTGGGCGGGGGGCTCGCGAAGGTGTCGGCGACCCTTGTCCGCGCGTCGCTGTACCGCAAGGAATTCGAGTTCGTCCACAGCTCGACGTTCGGCCGGGACGGCTTCTCCACCGCCATCGCCCTCAAGACGCTGCGACTCCTCGAAGCGGACGGCGGGAAAGCCTACGAGCGCGCCGCCGAGCGGGGCGAACGCCTGCTGCACATGCTGCGTGGTCTCGCCCGCGCGTATCCCGACGTCATCGCCGACGTCCGCGGTCGCGGGCTGCTGATCGGACTCGAGTTCACCCCGCAGTACACCGCGACGTCGGCGATCATCAGGCAGCACGCGCTGACCGGTACCTTCGGCCAGCTCGTCGCGGGCTACCTGCTGCGGGTGCACGGCATCCGCATGCTGCCGACCGGCAGCGCACCCAACGTGCTGCGCATCGAACCGTCGATCTACCTCGGCGACGCCGAGATCGCCCAGCTCGAAAAAGCGCTCACCGAACTCTGCGCGGTACTGCGCCACCAGGACGCGCTGCACCTCGTCCATCCGGTGATCTCGCCGCAGACGCGGCCGGCCGTCGCGGTCAGGGACTTCTCGGCGACACCTGACGACCAGCCCGGTCAGCCGGACGACCAGCGCCCGGCGCGCAAGGTCGCCGTCATCAGCTACCTGCTGACCCCCGGCACACTGCGTGAACTCGACCCCTCACTCGGCGAACTGGACGACCGCCAACTGGAGACGTACGGCCGCAGGCTCGAACCGCTCAGGGCGATGCCACCCCTGCCCCCGACCCGGATCGACTCCCCGCTCGGCACGTCGGTGGAGCTCACCGTGTACCCGCTGGCCGTCACGTCGCAGCGGATGGCCGAGCGCATCCGGCAGGGACGGCACGCGGAGATCCGGCAGGACGTCGAGGCGTACGCGCGCATCATCAGGGACCTCGGCTGCGAGATCGCCGGGATCGGCTTCCACGCCGGAACGGCCACCGGCCGCAGCGCCGCCCGCGTCCCCGGGATCACGTTCACCTCCGGCCTGGCACTCACCATCGCGACCGCGCTGCGGGACCTGACGGCCGCGGCCGAGGAACGGCACGGCGGACTCGACGGGCTCACCCTGGCGGTGCTCGGCGGGGCCGGGCGCGTCGGCTCCACTTGCGCGGCACTGGCGGCGGAGGACGTGTCGAAGATCGTTCTCGTGGGCAGCGGCCGTGACGGCAGTGAGCAGCGGCTGCGCGCCGCGGCTCACCGGGTCTACCAGGAAGCCTGGTCACGCATCGCCGAGGGCGGGGAACTGACCGGCATTCCCGCGCTGCTGGGGAAAGAACCACTGATCGACGGCTGGCTGCGGGAACAGCGTCCCGGCGCCGAACCCAGCGGTGAACTCATCGCCCGGTACCTCCAGGACCGGTACGGAACCGATCCGTACGTCGCGGTCACCGACGCTCTCTCCGCGCTCGCGGAAGGCCACCTGGTGCTGTCGGCGGTGACGACTCCGACACCGGCCCTGACCGGCAAGCACCTTCGCGAAGGCGCGGTCGTGTGCGACGTGGCCGTGCCGGCGAGCACCGTGGACAGCGCCGCACTGCTGCGCGACGGCATCCGCTACGTCCGCAGCGGCGTCCTGGCGGCACCCGGCGGGGCCGGTCTGCCCGCCGGCGCACGAGGCGGCCTCGGCGACGGAGAACTGTTCGCGGGGATGGCCGAGGCGGTCGTGCTGGGGCTGGCTGAAGCCGGCCCCGAACGGTTCGGCGGCGCGGTCACCCGGTCCCAGGCGCACGACATCCTCGCGCTGGCCCACCGGCACGGGTTCACGCAGACCACGTTCTGAGGCGTCGGCCTCGAACGCCACGCAGAACTCCGACACCTCCCGAGGAGAAGAAACCATGACCGCAGACTCCGGCGCCCCGGGGCCGACCGCCTCGGCCGAACTGGTCGCGAAGGCCCATGAACTGACCCCGTTCCTGCGCTCCCACTCCGAGATCTCGGAGCGCGAGCGCACCCTCGCGCCCGAGGTCGTGACGACGCTGCGCGACGCGGGCTTCTTCCGGCTGACGACCCCGGCGAAGTTCGGCGGCCACGACCTCAGCCTGTCCGCCCAGATGGAAGTCATCGCGGCGGTGGCCAGGGGATGCGCGTCGGCGGGGTGGGTCCTCGCGGCCGAAGCGGCGTCGACGATGCTCGTCCACATCGTCTCGGAGGCAGCGATGGCGGAAGCCTTCGACGGCCGGCCGGACACGCTGATGCTGTCCACCGCCGTGGACCTGACCACGTCCACGGTGACGCCGACCGAGGGCGGCTTCCTGGTCTCGGGGCACTGCCGCTTCGCGACGGGAGCCGAGATCTCCGACTGGGCGCTGGTGACCTCGCTGGTGTTCAAGGCCGGCGACGAGGACCGCGTGCTGAGCTGTGTGCTGCCGATGAGCGAGGTGACGGTCGAACGGACGTGGAACATGTCCGGCATGAGCGGCACGGGAACCCACACGATCGTCCTCGACAACGTGTTCGTGCCGGAACACAGGACCCGGCAGTTCATCGTCTCCGAGGTGTACGCCAGCGACGAGGACGAGCGGCCGTCGTACTTCGTCCGGGCCAGCCTGACGACCCTCGCGGCGCTGGTCGGCGCGGCCCGGGGCGCGCTCGACGTCGTCCGGGAGAAGTTCTCGAAGGACCCGGCCGAGACGGACAAACCGACCGACTTCAGGGGCGCCGCCGCCATGGAGTCACCGGGCATCCGCCTGTGGTTCGCCGAGGCGGCACACCTGATCGACAGCAGCATGCTGCACCTGATGCACGCCGCGGGCCGGCTCGACGGCGTCGGATACGAGGAACCCGTCGAGTGGCTGGAACGCGCCGAGCTCAGGATGCACGCCTCCTCCTCGGTCCGGCTCGCACGCGAGGGCATGGAGAAGCTGCTCGACATCAGCGGTGCGCGTGGCTTCGCGCTGGCGAACCCGCTCCAGCGCTACTGGCGTGACCTCGCCGTCGGCAGCCGCCACGTCTCCTTCCACGCACCGACCGCGCTGGAGGACTACAGCCTCGCGCTCTGGGGGAAACGGCCCTCGCTCGTTCTCATCTAGCCGACCGGGCCGAGGAGGAAAGGACGCTATGGACACGCTATCCGAGGCTGTGCTGGCCGGTGCCTCGCCGGAGGAGCTGGAGCGCATCGCGCCACCGCCCGAGTACCTCGCCGCGCATCTGCGCGCCGAGGACGTCGATATGTTCCGCGGCGTCGCCGACAAGGACGTACGCAAGTCGCTGCGCGTCGGCCGGGTGCCGATGCCCGAACTCGCGCCGGACGAGGTGCTCGTCGCGGTGATGGCCAGCGCCATCAACTACAACACGGTCTGGTCGGCGATGTTCGAGCCGATCCCGACGTTCAGGTTCCTGCGCCAGCTCGCCCGCCGGGGCGGCTGGGAGGCCCGGCACGACCAGCCGTACCACGTGGTCGGGTCGGACGCGGCGGGCGTGGTGGTCCGGACCGGGTCCGGCGTCCGCCGGTGGAAGACCGGCGACCACGTGGTGGCCAGCCCGATGCATGTGGACAGCGAGGAACCGATCGCGCACGCCGACGGGATCCTCGGCGAGGAGCAGCGGGCGTGGGGGTTCGAGACCAACTTCGGCGGTCTCGCGCACTACGCGGTGGTGCGCGCGACCCAGCTGGCGCCCAAGCCGGCGCACCTGAACTGGGAGGAGGCGGCCAGCAACCCGCTGTGCGCCAACACCGCCTACCGGATGCTGGTCAGCGACCGCGGCGCGCGGATGAAACAGGGCGACGTGGTGCTGATCTGGGGCGCCGCCGGCGGTCTCGGCGCGTACGCGGTGCAGCTCGTGCGCAACGGCGGCGGCATCGCCGTCGGCGTGGTCAGTTCGCGGGAGAAGGCCGACCTGGTCCGCAAGCTCGGCTGCGACGTGGTGATCGACCGGCACGAACTGGGCATGCCGGCGGACGGCCGGCCCACCCCCGAGCAGACCATCGAGGTCGGCAAGCGGCTGGGGTCGATCATCCGGCGGGAGGTCGGCGAGGACCCGCACATCGCCTTCGACCACGTGGGCCGCTCGACGTTCGGGATCTCCGTCTTCGTGGTCCGCCGCGGCGGCACCGTCGTCACCTGCGGATCGAGCAGCGGCTACGACCACGCCTTCGACAACCGCTACCTGTGGATGCGGCTGAAGCGGATCGTCGGCAGCCACTCGTCCAACCTCCAGGAACACGCCGAATGCAACCGGCTCCTGTCGCTCGGCAGGATCCAGCCGGCGCTGAGCGAGGTCCACCCGCTGGAGGCGGTCGGCGAGGCCGCCCGCCTGGTCCAGACCAACTCGCACGCCGGGAAGGTCGGCGTGCTCTGCCTCGCACCCGAGCACGGCATGGGTGTCACCGACCCGGAGCGGCGCGCCGCCATCGGGGAGGACCGCATCACCCTGTTCCAGCGGGCCGCCGCGGCCGGTGCACGATGAACACGCCGCAGTGGCTGGGCCGCGTCGGCGTGGTGGGCTGCGGGGTGATGGGCACCGGCGTCGCCGAACTCTGCGCCGTCCGGGGCCTGGACGTCGTCGTCTTCGGACGCCGGGAGACCTCGACCGACGACGCGCGCGAACGCCTGGCCCGATCGCTGGACCGCGCCGTGAGCAAAGGCCGGACGACCGAGGCGGACCGCAAGGAAG
Organism: Streptomyces saintjeani; assembly: GCF_055409605.1. Lineage (NCBI taxonomy): Bacteria > Bacillati > Actinomycetota > Actinomycetes > Kitasatosporales > Streptomycetaceae > Streptomyces > Streptomyces saintjeani. Next base: position 8,171,039 of record NZ_CP189624.1, read on the forward strand.
CACTGTCCCGCATCTCGTTCACCACGGACCTCGGCGCACTCCACGACTGCCGGATCGTGGTCGAGTGCGCGCCGGAACAAGAACCCCTCAAACGGGAGATCTTCACCGCGCTGGACCGCATCGTCACCGACGACGACGCCGTCCTCGCCTCGGTCACCTCCTCGATCCCGATCACCCGCCTGGCCCGCGCGACCTCACGGCCCGCCAAGGTCATCGGCACCCACCTCTTCAACCCGGCACCGACCATGCCGCTGGCCGAACTGATCCCCACCCTGCTGACCGACGACGAGACGGTACGGCGGGCCGAGGAGTTCCTCGGCGGCACGCTCGGCAAGCAGGTGATCCACGCGCCGGACCGCGCGGGCTTCCTGGTGAACACCCTGCTGGTGCCGTACCTGCTGTCCGCCGTCCGCATGGTCGAGATGAACGCCGCCTCGGCCGCCGACATCGACCGGGCCATGATGGGCGGCTGCGGGCACCCGATGGGACCGCTGGCGCTGATCGACCTCATCGGCCTCGACGTCATCGCCGAGGTCGCGAACAGCCTGTACGAGGAGTACAAGGAGCCGCTCCACGCCCCGCCCCCGCTGCTGTCGCGCATGGTCGAGGCCGGGCTGCTCGGCAAGAAGACCGGGACCGGCTTCCACACCTACCGGACGTGACCGCTCCCGGGCCTTGACGGCCCGTGCGAGCCCCGACTGTTCACAAGGAGATCGGCATGCCGGTAGGCATCCTGGGAATTGGTTCGTATCTGCCGGAGAACGAGGTCTCCAGCGCGGACATCGCGCAGCGCGTCGGCGTCACCGAGGAGTGGATCCTCAGCAAGACGAAGATCGAGTCACGGCGTTTCGCCGCCGACGACGAGGCGACCTCCGACCTCGCGGCCCGCGCCGCGCGCGCCGCGCTGGCCTCGGCGGGGCTGACCCCCGACGAGATCGGCACGATCATCGTGTCGACGTCCACACCGGACTCCCCGCAACCGGCGACGGCATGCCTCGTCCAGAACCTGCTGGGCGCCCGGCGCGCCGCCGCGTTCGACGTGAACGCCGTGTGCAGCGGCTTCGTCTACGCACTGGCCCTCGCCGAGGGCCTGATCGCCGCGGACCCCGGCCGGCGCGTGCTCGTCGTCGCCGCCGACCTGTACTCCCGGTCGCTGGACTTCGGCGACCGCCGAACCGCCGTACTGCTCGGCGACGGCGCCGGCGCGGCGGTCGTCGGGGAGGTGGGCGAGGGCTACGGCATCCAGCGCATCGACCTGGCGGCGCACGGCGACCTACAGGCGCTGATCCACGTCCAGGCGGGCGGAACCCGTCGCCCGGCCTCGCACGAGACGGTGACCGACGGCGGGCACTTCTTCCGGATGGAGGGTCGGCGCGTACGGGAATTCGTCCTCGAACACGTGCCGCCGGCGCTCGCCCACCTGGTGAAGGAGGCGGGAGTCCCGCCGACGGAGGTCGGCCACCTCGTCCCGCACCAGCCCAACGGCGCGATGCTCGACGAACTGGACAAGCTGTCCGGATTCCCCAACGCGCGCCTGCACCGCACCGTGGAGCGCTACGGCAATGTCGGCAGTGCCTCCGTGCCGGTGACCCTGGACGCCGCGCACCGCGAGGGCGCCCTGAACGACGGCGACCTCGTGCTGCTGACCTCGTTCGGCGGGGGCATGTCGACCGGGCACTGCCTGCTGCGCTGGCGGCACCCCGGAACACGGTGACCCCGGAGCGACGGCGACGGGAGTTCTCCGGGTACGGACGCGATCCGCGCGCGGACGTCCGGGTGCCCGCGCCGCCGCGTTCCCCGCTGCCGGCCCGGACGGTCCAGGGCACCGGTCGTGGTGCGCCGTGAAACCAATGGTCCAGCACCTGCTCGGCCCTTGAATGCAGGATCCGCCCGCTGTTTTGGGCTGGCGAACCTATGGAGCCGATCCGGCCGAGCTGTTTACTCCCAAGGGCGCGAATCCACCCAGGTCTTGTCGGCAAGGGGCAGCGATGAACGGTGTTGACGTAGCACTCACGGCCGATGGGACCGATGCTGGCGAGATCGCCGTCGTCGGCCTGTCCTGCTGCCTGCCGAAAGCGGCCGGTCCGGCCGAGTTCTGGCGGCTGTTGCGTGAGGGCGTCGACGCGACCGGCGCAGCGCCGGACGACCGGTGGGCCGGCGATACGCACTCCCCCCGCCGCGGCGGGTTCCTCGACCGGATAGACCAGTTCGACGCGGATTTCTTCGGGATCTCCCCGAAGGAGGCCGTGGCGATGGACCCGCGACAGCGGCTCCTGCTGGAACTGAGCTGGGAGGCGCTGGAGGACGCGCGGATCGTCCCGGCGACACTGCGCGGCAGCCGTACGGGCGTGTTCGTCGGCGCGATGGGGGACGACTACGCCGTTCTGATGAGCCGTCTCGGACAGGAGGCGATCGGCCAGCACACCCTGACGGGGTCCAGCCGCGCGATCATCGCGAACCGCGTCTCGCATTTCCTGGGACTGCGCGGACCGAGTCTGACGGTGGACACCGCGCAGTCCTCGTCGCTGGTCGCCGTGCACATGGCCTGTGAGAGCCTGCGGCGCGGCGAGTCCACCGTGGCCGTCGCGGGCGGGGTGAACCTCAACATCCTGGCCGAGAGCACTGTCAGCGCCTGGAAGATCGGGGCACTGTCGCCGGACGGGCGCTGCTACACGTTCGATGCGAGGGCCAACGGCTACGCCCGCGGTGAGGGCGGCGCGGTGGTCGTGCTGAAGAAGCTGGCCGACGCACTCGCCGACGGGGACAAGATCTACTGCGTCATCGCCGGTGGCGCGGTCAACAACGAAGGCCACGGCGACGGCGACGGCAGCGGCCTGGCGGTCCCCAGCCGGTCGGCCCAGGCGGACGTCATCCAAGAGGCGTACCGGCGCGCCTCGATGGACCCCGCCGAGGTGCAGTACGTCGAACTGCACGGCACGGGTACCAAGGTCGGCGATCCGGTCGAGGCCGCCGCGCTCGGCGCCGCGCTCGGCACCCGGCGTCCGGCCGATTCCCCGCTGCTGGTCGGTTCCGTCAAGACCAACGTCGGTCACCTGGAGGGCGCGGCCGGTATCACGGGGATGCTCAAGGTGGTGCTGAGCCTCCGGCACCGCCTGCTTCCGCCCAGCCTCAACTTCGTGGAAGCCGGTCCGGACATCCCGCTGGACGAGCTTCGGCTGCGCGTGCATACCCGCCTCGCGGAGTGGCCCGAGCAGGGGCGGCGGCTGGTGGCCGGGGTGAGTGCGTTCGGGATGGGCGGAACGAATTGTCATCTGGTACTGGCGGAGGCGCCTGTTCGGGTCCCTGAGGGGGAGCCTGTGGCGTCGGCCGTGCCAGGGGTGGTGCCGTGGGTGTTGTCGGGCAGGTCGGAGTCGGCGTTGCGGGAGCAGGCGCGGCGGCTTGTGGCGCATGTGGAGGCGGATGCGGGGCTGGACCCGGTGGGTGTGGGTGCGGCGTTGGTGTCGACCCGGGCGAGTTTTGAGTACCGGGCGGTGGTTCTGGGCGCGGGCCGTGGTGAGCTGATCGCGGGGTTGGCCGGGCTTGCGGCGGGGGAACCGGGTGCTGGGGTGGTGGCTGGTCAGAGCGCGGCCGGTGGGCGTGGTGTGGTGTTCGTGTTCCCCGGTCAGGGTTCGCAGTGGGTCGGTATGGCGCGGGGACTGCTGCTGTCCTCACCGGTGTTCGCGGAGCGGATGGGGGAGTGTGCTCGGGCGTTGGCGCCGTTCGTGGAGTGGGATCTGCTGGAGGCGCTGGGGGACGAGGAGGCGTTGGGGCGGGTGGATGTGGTGCAGCCGGTGTTGTGGGCGGTGATGGTGTCGTTGGCGCAGGCGTGGCGGTCGTTGGGGGTGGTGCCGGCTGCGGTGGTGGGGCATTCGCAGGGGGAGATCGCTGCGGCGTGTGTGGCGGGTGGGCTGTCGTTGGCGGATGCGGCCAGGGTCATCGCGGTGCGCAGCCGGCTGCTCGCCGAGTCACTGGCCGGGCGGGGCGGGATGGTGTCGGTGCGATTGCCGCTGGCTGCGGTGGAGTTGTTGATCGCTCGGTGGGAGGGGCGGTTGTCGGTCGCGGCGGTCAACGGGCCCTCGTGGGTGGTGGTGTCCGGGGACGCCGACGCCGTTACGGAGCTGGTCGTCGCGGGCGAGGCGGAGGGCTTCCGGACTCGCCGGATGGACACGGACTGCGCGGGACATTCTCCGCAGGTGGAGGAGATCAGGGCCGAGCTGGTCGGGGCTCTGGCGGACATCGTGCCGGTGGAGGGGAGTGTTGCGTTCTATTCCACGGTTACGGGTGAGCTGACGGATACCCGTGAGTTGGATGCGGAGTACTGGTACCGCAATGCGCGGGAGACGGTGCGGTTGGCGGGCACGACCCAGGCGCTGGCTGCGGCTGGCTACGGGGTGTTCGTTGAGGTCAGTCCGCATCCGGTGTTGGTTCCGAGTCTGGAGGAGACGCTGTTCGAGTCTCATCCGGGGGCGGTTGTGACGGGGACGTTGCGTCGGGGTGAGGGCGAATCAGAGCAACTGCTGGCTGCTGTGGCTCGGTTGCACACTCGTGGTGTCCCGGTGGACTGGGCCGCGATAGTGGGCCAGGGTCCGGCGATCGAGTTGCCGACGTATGCGTTCCAGCGTGAGCGGTACTGGCCGGAGGCGGTGTCCGAGCCCGTGGTGGGGGCGGACGATGAGTTGTGGTCGGTGGTGGAGGGGTCGGATGTGGGGTTGTTGTCGGCGGAGTTGGGGGTCGATGAGCGGGCTTTGGGTGAGGTGGTGCCGGCGTTGGCGGCGTGGCGTGAGCGTCGTCGGGCTGGGTCGGTGGTGGAGGGGTGGCGGTTTGCGGAGAGCTGGAAGCTGTTGCCCGGGGCGTCTGGGGGTGTGTTGTCGGGTGGTTGGCTGGTGGTGGTGCCTGTCGGGTGGGGTGAGGATGCGTGGGTGGCTTCGGTGGTGGGGGCGTTGGGTGCTGGGGTGGTGCGGCTGGAGGTGGCCGGGGACACGGATCGTGCCGAGTTGGCTGGGCGGTTGGCGGATCTGCCTGAGCTGGCTGGGGTGGTGTCGTTGCTGGGTGTGGTCGAGGAGGCGTGTGCGGGGTTCGGTGCTACGCCGGTGGGTCTGGCGGGGACGGTGGGGTTGGTCCAGGCGTTGGGGGACTGTGGGATCGGTGCGCGGGTGTGGTGTGTGACGCGGGGTGCGGTGTCGGTGGGGTCGGGGGATCTGTTGGTGAGTCCGGTGCAGTCGGCGTTGTGGGGGTTGGGGCGGTCTGTGGCGTTGGATCTGCCGGGTCGGTGGGGTGGGTTGGTCGATCTGCCTGCTGTGCTCGACGGACAGACCGGTGGGTTGTTGCGGCGGGTCCTGACGGGTGATGAGGATCAGGTGGCAGTGCGGGGGTCGGGTGTGTATGGGCGTCGTCTGGTCCGGGCCGGGGGTGCGGAGGCGGGTGCTGGGGTGCGGCTGAGTGGTTCGGTGCTGATTACGGGTGGGACGGGGGGTCTGGGTGGTCATGTGGCGCGGTGGGTGGTGGCGCGTGGTGCTGAGCATGTGGTGTTGGTGAGCCGCCGGGGTCTGGAGGCTCCGGGTGCGGTGGGTCTGCGTGAGGAGCTTGAGGCGCTGGGTGTGCGGGTGACGGTGGAGGCGTGTGATGTCGCTGACCGGGAGGCGCTGGCGGGGGTGCTGGGGCGGGTGCCGGCGGAGTGCCCTTTGACGGCGGTGGTGCATGCGGCGGGGATCGGTGACGGGTATGTGCCGGTGGGGGAGTTGGAGCCGGGGCGGTTGGATGGGGTGTTGCGGGCGAAGATGGTGTCTGCGTGGCATCTGCATGAGTTGACGGCGGGGCTGGACCTTGAGGCGTTCGTGTTGTTCTCGTCGGGTGCGGCGAGTTGGGGTGCTGGGGGGCAGGCGGCGTATGCGGCGGCGAATGCTTTCCTGGACGGGCTGGCGGGATATCGGCATGGCGCGGGGCTTGCTGCGACGTCGATCGCCTGGGGTCTGTGGGCGGGTCCGGGCATGGGGGCGGCCGGCGTTGAGTCTGTGGAGGGGTACAGGCGGCGTGGTGTGTTCCCGATGGAGCCGGAGTTGGCGATGGCGGCTCTGGAGGGGGCGGTGCGCGACGGTTCGGTGACTCTCACGGTGACGAACACCGACTGGGAGACGTTCGCGCCGAGTTTCACGGTCGAGCGGCCGAGTGCTCTGTTCTCAGGCATTCCGGAGGCGCGCAAGGCACTCGCCCGGCCGGGTGGTGAGTCGGCGTTGCGGCGCAGGCTGGCCGGGCTGGGGGAGAGGGAACGTACGCGGGCGCTGCTGGATCTGGTGCGGCGGGAAGCTGCGGTCACTCTCGGTTTCGACAACGCTGATGCTCTGCCGGACGGGCGGGCCTTCCGCGATATCGGTTTTAGCTCGCTGACCGAGGTGGAGCTGCGGAACAAGCTGGCGGCGGCTACCGGTCTTGTGCTGCCCGTGAGCCTGGTCTTCGACTACCCGACCCCGGCCGTGCTGGCTGAGCATCTGGGGGCGGAGCTGCTGGGTTCGGAAGCGCAGGTCATGGCTCCCGTTGTGGTGAAGGCCGAGCCGGACGAGCCGATCGCCATCGTCGGGATGGGCTGCCGGTTCCCGGGTGGGGTGTCGTCGCCGGAGCAGTTGTGGGCTTTGCTCGCGGGTGGTGTTGACGCGATCTCGGCGTTTCCGACGCAACGTGGCTGGGATCTGGTCGGTGACGGTTTTGCCCGGGTGGGTGGGTTCGTCGAGGACGTGGCGGGGTTCGACGCGGGGTTTTTCGGGATTTCGCCGCGTGAGGCGTTGGCGATGGATCCGCAGCAGCGGTTGTTGCTGGAGACGGCGTGGGAGGCGTTGGAGCGGTCCGGGATCGACCCGAACACGCTGAAGGGCAGCAAGACCGGCGTGTTCGTGGGCGGGACAGATTCCAGTTACGACACTGTCGGGGATGCCTCGGCCGAACTGGACGGATACCGGCTCACCGGTGGTTCGAGCAGCGTGTTGTCGGGGCGGATCGCGTACGTGCTGGGGTTGGAAGGGCCTGCCGTGACGGTGGACACGGCGTGTTCGTCGTCGCTGGTGGCGTTGCATCTCGCGGCCCAGGCACTGCGGTCCGGCGAGTGCTCGATGGCGCTGGCCGGTGGTGTGACGGTGATGGCCACACCGGAGATCTTTGTCCAGTTCGCTGCTCAGGACGGGCTGGCGGGGGATGGTCGCTGCAAGGCGTTCGCCGCGTCGGCCGACGGCACCGGGTGGGCTGAGGGCGTCGGGTTGGTGGTGGTGGAGCGGTTGTCTGATGCCCGGCGCAATGGGCACCGGGTGTTGGCGGTGGTGCGGGGTTCGGCGATCAACCAGGACGGCGCCTCGAACGGGCTGTCGGCGCCGAACGGTCCCTCCCAGCAGCGGGTAATTCGTCAGTCGTTGGCCAACGCCGGTCTGACCGCCACCGAGGTGGACGTGGTCGAGGCGCACGGTACGGGTACTCGGTTGGGGGACCCGATCGAGGCCCAGGCCCTGCTGGCCACCTACGGGCAGGAGCGGCCGGTGGATCGTCCGCTGTGGTTGGGGTCGCTGAAGTCCAACATCGGTCACACCCAGGCGGCTGCCGGTATCGCTGGTGTGATCAAGATGGTGCTGGCGATGCAGCAGGGTGTGTTGCCGCGGACATTGCATGTGGACGAGCCGAGCCCTGAGGTGGACTGGTCGTCTGGTGCGGTGGAGTTGCTGACGGAGCAGCAACCGTGGCCGGTGGTGGATCGGCCGTGGCGGGCGGGGGTTTCTTCGTTCGGGGTCAGTGGCACCAACGCCCACCTCATTCTGGAGCAGGCTCCTGAGCTTGAACCGGCCTCCCGTGTGGAGGTGGAGCCGGTGGTGGTGCCGTGGGTGCTGTCGGCGAGGTCGGAGTTGGCGTTGCGGGAGCAGGCGCGGCGGCTTGTGGCGCATGTGGAGGCGGATGCGGGGCTGGACCTGGTGGGTGTGGGTGCGGGACTGGTGTCGACCCGGGCGAGCTTTGAGCATCGGGCGGTGGTTCTGGGCGCGGGCCGTGGTGAGCTGATCGCCAGGCTGGCCGGGCTTGCGGTGGGGGAACCGGGTGCTGGGGTGGTGACCGGCGGGGTCGGTCAGAGTGCGGCTGGCGAGCAGGGCGTGGTGTTCGTGTTCCCTGGTCAGGGTTCGCAGTGGGTGGGTATGGCGCGGGGACTGCTGACGGCTTCGCCGGTGTTTGCGGAGCGGATGGGGGAGTGTGCTCGGGCGTTGGCGCCGTTCGTGGAGTGGGATTTGTTGGAGGTGTTGGGGGATGAGGGGGCGTTGGGGCGGGTTGATGTGGTGCAGCCGGTGTTGTGGGCGGTGATGGTGTCGCTGGCGCACGTGTGGCAGTCGTTCGGGGTGACACCGGCTGCGGTGATGGGGCATTCGCAGGGCGAGATTGCTGCGGCCTGCGTGGCGGGCGGACTGTCGCTGGACGATGCGGCCAGGATCGTCGCGGTGCGGAGCCGGATGATCGCGGGGTCGTTGGCGGGTCGGGGCGGGATGGTGTCGGTAGGGCTGCCGCTGGCTGAGGTGGAGTCGTTGGTGGCCCGGTGGGAGGGGCGGTTGTCGGTCGCGGCGGTCAACGGGCCGTCGTCGGTGGTGGTGTCCGGGGACGCCGGCGCGGTGGCCGAACTGGTCGCGGCGGGCGGGGCGGAGGACTTCCGGGCTCGCCGGGTCGAGGTGGACTACGCGTCGCATTCCCCGCACGTGGAGCAGATCGAGGCGGAGCTGGTCGAGGCACTGGCCGGGATCACTCCGACCGAGGGCACGGTCGCGTTCTACTCCACCGTGACCGGTGAGCTGACGGACACCCGTGAGCTGGACGCGGGCTACTGGTACCGCAATCTGCGGGAGACGGTGCGGCTGGCCGACACCACCCGGGCACTGGCCGAGGCCGGCCACGGGACATTCGTAGAGGTCAGCCCCCACCCGGTGCTGACCCCCAGCCTGGAGGAGACGCTGTTTGAGTCTCATCCGTCGGCGGTTGTGACGGGGACGTTGCGCCGGAGCGAGAACGACCCCGAACAACTGCTGGTTGCTGCGGCACGGTTGCACACCCGTGGCGTCCCGGTGGACTGGGCCGCGATAGTGGGCCGGGGTTCGGTGGTCGATCTGCCGACGTATGCGTTCCAGCGTGAGCGGTACTGGCCGCGTCCCCGGGTTGTGGCCGGCGATGTACGGGGCGCCGGGTTGGTGTCAGTGGGTCATCCGTTGCTGGGTGCGGCGGTGGAGTTGGCCGGTGATGAGGGTGTGGTGTTCACCAGCCGCCTGTCTCTGGCTTCGCACGACTGGCTGGCCGATTACATGGTGAATGGTGTGGTGGTCGTGCCGGGCACCGCGTTCGTGGAACTGCTGGTGCGGGCTGGTGACGAGGTCGGGTGTGGTGTTCTGGAGGACTTGGCGTTGGAGCGGCCGTTGGTGCTGTCCGAGCGCGGGGCTGTGCAGGTGCAGGTGGTGGTCGAAGCACCGGCAGAGTCGGGTCGTCGTGCGGTGAGTGTGTACTCCCGGCCGGAGGAGGAGGTGGGCTGGATACGGCACGCCGGCGGAACGCTGACGGCGTCAGGAGTTTCCGCGCCGGTGTGGCAGGACGTGGCATGGCCGCCTGCGGGAGCGGAACCGGTGCCGGTGGACGGGTTCTATGAGGACCTGGCCGAGACGGGCTACGGATACGGGCCGGTCTTCCAGGGGGTACGGGGGGTATGGCGGCGGGGTGAGGAGGTCTTCGCCGAGGTGCGGCTGTCCGACGAAGTGGCCGAGCGGGCGGGGGAGTTCGGGATCCATCCGGCGTTGTTCGACGCCGCTCTGCATGCCGCCGTATTCCTGTCTGGTGATGTCGAGGGTGGGCTCCCGTTCGCGTGGGGCGGTGTGTCGCTGCACGCCTCGGGCGCACGGTCGCTGCGGGTACGGCTGTCGGAGACTGAGAGCGGCGTGCTCCGTCTGGATGCGGCTGATGACACGGGTGCTCCGGTGGTGTCGGTGGAGTCGGTGGAGCTGCGGCGGGTGTGGTCGGAGTTGCTGGAGTCCGGGGATGAGCGGCGGTCGTTGTTCAGTGTGGAGTGGACGGTGTTGCCGGGTGTCGGGGACGAGGGACCGGTTGGGTCGTGGGCGGTGATCGGTGCTGGTGGGCTGGATGTGGAGTCGTTGGGGGTGCCGTGTTATGCCGGGGTGAGTGATCTGGTGGAGGCGGGTGTGCCGGTGCCGGATGTGGTGGTGGTTGCGTGTGTGGGGTTGTTGGAGGGTGATCGGGGTGTGGGTGCGCGGGTGTTGACGGGGCGGGTGCTGGGTGTGGTGGGGGAGGTGTTGGCCGAGGAGCGGTTGGGTGGGTCGCGTCTGGTGGTGGTCACGTGTGGTGCGGTGGCGACCGGGGTTGGGGAGGATGTGCCGGATCTGGCGGGTGGGGCGGTGTGGGGGTTGGTGCGTTCGGCGATGGCTGAGCATCCCGGGCGGTTGGTGTTGGCTGATGTGGAGTCGTTCGTTGGGGATGTGCCGGTGGTGGTGGGGCTGGCGGGTGGTGATGAGCCTGAGTTCGCGGTGCGTGGTGGTCGGGTGCTGGTGCGGCGGCTGGCCCGTCCGGATGCCGGGGCGTTGGCGGTGCCGGTAGGCGGTGGTCTTGTCGGGGACGGCACGGTGTTGGTCACGGGTGGGACCGGCACGCTGGGTGGTCTGTTGGCGCGGCATCTGGTCGACCGGCACGGGGTACGGCATCTGTTGCTGGTGAGCCGTCGTGGGCTGGACGCTCCCGGCGCGGCGGACCTGGTGGCTGAACTGGGGTCGGCCGGGGCGAGTGTGACCGTGATGGCTTGTGACATGGCGGACCGGGACGCCGTCGCGGAGCTGGTCGCCGGGGTGCCGCAGGAGCACCCTCTCACCGCGGTGATTCATGCGGCGGGTGTGCTGGACGACGGGACGATCATGTCGTTGACGCCGGAGCGGGTGGATACGGTGATGCGTCCGAAGGCGGATGCGGCGTGGTATCTGCACGAGGCGACCGCGGGGCTGGACCTGGCCGCGTTCGTTCTGTTCTCCAGTTTCGCGGCTACCTCGGGTACTCCGGGGCAGGGCAACTATGCCGCGGCCAACGCGTTCCTGGACGCGCTGGCGTTGCACCGGCACGCGCAGAGTTTGCCGGCTGTGTCGTTGGCGTGGGGCTGGTGGGCCGATGCGAGTGGCATGACGGGGGGCCTGGGCCGGAGTGACCGTGTCCGGCTGGGCCGGGCCGGGGTGCGCGCCATGTCGGCGGCGGAGGGGCTGGCGTTGTTCGACCTGGCCTGCCGGCGTCCGGAGGCGTATCTGGTTCCGGTCGGGCTCGAACTGCCGCGACACAACGGGTCTGAGCCGGTGCCGCCGTTGTTGCGGGGCCTGGTGGCGGGTGGGACGGCCCGGCCGGTTGCCCGTGCGGGTGTTCGGGACGGTTCCGGTCTGGCTGGGCGGCTGGTCGGTCTGACCGCTGCTGATCAGCAGCGGCTGCTTCTTGATCTGGTGTGTGGTCATGTCGCCACCGTTCTGGGACACGCCTCCGCAAGGGTCGTCGATCCCGAGAAGGCGTTGCGGGACATGGGCTTCGACTCGTTGACGACGGTGGAGTTGCGTAACCGGCTGGCGGCGGCGACGGGGCTGCGGCTGCCCGCGACGCTGGTATTCGACCATCCGACCGTGTCGCGGCTGGCCACCTACCTGCGACAGCAGCTGACCGGCACGGTCGAGGCCGCGCCGGTGGCTCCCGTTGTGGTGAAGGCTGAGCCGGACGAGCCGATCGCCATCGTCGGGATGGGCTGCCGGTTCCCCGGCGGGCTGTCGTCGCCGGAACAGTTGTGGGATGCGGTGATGTCCTCGGCTGATGTGGTGGGTGAGTTCCCTGGTGATCGGGGCTGGGATCTGGTCGGTGACGGGTTCGCCCGGCTGGGTGGGTTCGTCGAGGATGTGGCCGGGTTCGACGCGGAGTTCTTCGGAATCTCGCCGCGTGAGGCGTTGGCGATGGATCCGCAGCAGCGGTTGTTGCTGGAGACGGCCTGGGAGGCGCTGGAGCGGTCCGGGATCGACCCGAACGCGCTGAAGGGCAGCAGGACCGGGGTGTTCGTGGGCGGGGCCGGTTTTGGGTACGACACTGTCGGGGATGCCTCGGCCGAACTGGACGGATACCGGCTCACCGGTGGCGCGGACAGCGTGTTGTCGGGGCGGATCGCGTACGTGCTGGGGCTGGAAGGGCCCGCGATCACGGTGGACACGGCGTGCTCGTCGTCGCTGGTGGCCCTGCATCTCGCGGTCCAGGCACTGCGGTCCGGGGAGTGTGATCTGGCGCTGGCCGGTGGTGCGACGGTGATGTCCGCACCGCGCATCTTTGCCGAGTTCGCCGTTCAGGACGGACTGGCGGCCGATGGCCGCTGCAAGGCGTTCGCCGCGTCGGCCGACGGGGTCGGGCTCGCGGAAGGCGCCGGGTTGGTGGCGGTGGAGCGGTTGTCTGATGCCCGGCGCAATGGCCATCGGGTGCTGGCGGTGGTGCGGGGTTCGGCGATCAACCAGGACGGCGCCTCGAACGGCTTGGCGGCGCCGAGTGGCCCGTCGCAGCAGCGGGTGATCCGGCAGGCGTTGGCCAGTGCTGGTGTGACCGCCGCTGAGGTGGATGTGGTGGAGGCGCATGGCACGGGTACTCGGTTGGGTGACCCGATCGAGGCCCAGGCCCTGCTGGCCACTTATGGGCAGGGCCGGCCGGCGGATCGTCCGCTCTGGCTGGGGTCGCTGAAGTCCAACATCGGTCACACCCAAGGCGCGTCAGGAGTGGCCGGTGTGATCAAGATGGTGCTGGCGATGCAGCACGGGCAACTGCCCCGCACCTTGCATGTGGACGAGCCGAGCACGGAAGTGGACTGGTCGGTCGGCGCGGTGGAGTTGCTGACGGAGCAGCGGCCGTGGCCGGTGGTCGGCCGGCCGTGGCGGGCGGGGGTGTCCTCGTTCGGGATCAGCGGCACCAACGCCCATGTGATTTTGGAGCAGGCTCCTGAGCTTGAACCGGCCTCTGATGTGGATGTTGTTGCTCCGGTGGTGGTTCCGTCGGTGGTGCCGTGGGTGTTGTCGGCGAGGTCGGAGTCGGCGTTGCGGGAGCAGGCGCGGCGGCTTGCGGCACACGTGGAAGCTGATCCGGGACTCGACCCGGTCGAGGTGGGTGCGGCACTGGTGTCGACCCGGGCGAGTCTGGAGCACCGTGCGGTTGTCCTGGGCACGGACAAGGATGAGCTGATCGCGAGGCTGACCGGGCTTGCTACCGGAGAACCGGGCACCGGGATAGTGACCGGCAGGGCTGGCCAGAGCACGGCCGGTGGGCGTGGTGTGGTGTTCGTGTTCCCCGGCCAGGGTTCGCAGTGGGCGGGTATGGCGCGGGGCCTGCTGGTGGCTTCCCCGGTGTTCGCGGAGCGGATGCGGGAGTGCGCTCAGGCGCTGGCCCCGTTCGTGGAGTGGGATCTGCTGGAGGCGCTGGGGGACGAGGAGGCGCTGGCACGGGTCGAAGTGGTGCAGCCGGTGTTGTGGGCGGTGATGGTGTCGTTGGCTCAGGTGTGGCAGTCGCTGGGCGTGACACCTGCCGCAGTGGTGGGGCACTCGCAGGGCGAGATCGCGGCGGCCTGCGTGGCGGGCGGACTGTCGCTGGCCGACGCGGCCAGGATCGTCGCGGTGCGCAGCCATCTGCTTGCCAGGTCGCTGGCCGGGCATGGCGGGATGGTGTCGGTGCGGCTACCGCTGGTCGAGGTGGAGTCGTTGATCGCCCGGTGGGAAGGACGGTTGTCGGTCGCGGCGGTCAACGGGCTCTCGTGGGTGGTGGTCTCCGGGGATGCGGAGGCGGTGACCGAGCTGGTCGTGGCGGGTGAGGCGGAGGACTTCCGGGCCCGCCGGATGGACACCGATTGCGCGGGGCACTCCGCGCAGGTGGACGAGATCAGGGACGAGCTGGTCGAGGCTCTGGCAGACATCGCCCCGGTGGAGGGCACAGTTGCGTTCTACTCCACGGTGACCGGTGAGCTGACGGACACCCGTGAGCTGGATGCGGGCTACTGGTACCGCAACCTGCGGGAGACGGTACGGCTGGCCGAGACCACCCCGGTGCTGGCCACGGCCGGCTACGGGGTGTTCGTGGAGGTCAGCCCGCACCCGGTGCTGGTTCCTAGCCTGGAAGAGACGCTGTTCGAACCTCATCCCGCGGCGGTTGTGACGGGGAGCCTGCGCCGGGACGAGAACGAACTTGAGCAACTGCTGACCGCACTGTCCACTCTCCACACCCACGGCGTCCCGGTGGACTGGTCCGCGGTAGTGGGCCGGGGTTCGGTGGTGGAGTTGCCGACGTATGCCTTCCAGCACCAGCGGTACTGGCCGCGTCCCCGGGCTGTGGCCGGAGATGCACGGGGTATGGGGTTGACGTCGGTGGGTCATCCGTTGCTGGGTGCGGCGGTGGAGTTGGCTGGTGGTGAGGGTGTGGTGTTCACCAGTCGGCTGTCTTTGGCTTCGCATGAGTGGCTGGCCGATTACGTGGTGGATGGTGTGGTGGTGGTGCCGGGCACGGCGTTCGTGGAGCTGGTGGTGCGGGCTGGTGACGAGGTGGGGTGTGGTGTTCTGGAGGACTTGGCGTTGGAGCGGCCGTTGGTGTTGCCGGAGCGTGGGGCTGTGCAGGTGCAGGTGGTGGTCGGGGCGCCGGTGGAGTCGGGTCGTCGTGCGGTGAGTGTGTACTCGCGGCCGGAGGAGGAAGCGGGCTGGACACGGCACGCCAGCGGAACGCTGACTTCCGAGGCAGCGGCGGTGGGTGCGGAGTTGACGGCATGGCCGCCTGCGGGAGCGGAACCGGTACCGGTGGACGAGTTCTATGAGGACCTGGCCGGGACGGGCTACGGATACGGGCTGGCCTTCCAGGGAGTACAGGTGGTGTGGCGGCGAGGCGAGGAAGTCTTCGCCGAAGTACAGCTGCCCGACGAAGTGGCCGAGCGGGCGGGGGAGTTCGGGATCCATCCGGCACTGTTCGACGCTGCCCTGCACGCTGCCGTATTCCTGTCTGGTGATGTCGAGGGCGGGCTCCCGTTCGCGTGGAGCGGTGTGTCCCTGCACGCCTCGGGCGCACGGTCACTGCGGGTGCAGTTGTCCGCGACTGAGGACGGTGGGCTCTGCCTGGATGCGGCTGATGACACCGGCGCCCCGGTCCTGTCGGTGGACTCGCTGACACTGCGACCGTTGCGAGCGGAACTGCTGGAGTCCGGGGATGAACAGCGCTCGCTGTCCAGCCTGCCACGGCATGGTGGGCGGTCCCGGCCGGTTGCCCGTGCGGGTGTTCGGGACGGTTCCGGTCTGGCTGGGCGGTTGGTCGGTCTGACTGCTGCTGATCAGCAGCGGCTGCTTCTTGATCTGGTGTGTGGTCATGTCGCGGCCGTTCTGGGACACGCCTCTGCGGGGGCCGTTGACGCCGAGAAGGCGTTGCGGGACATGGGTTTCGATTCGTTGACGACGGTGGAGTTGCGTAACCGGCTGGTGGCGGCGACGGGGCTGCGGCTGCCTGCGACGTTGGCGTTCGACCACCCGACCGTGTCGCGGTTGGCCACCCACCTGCGACAGCAGTTGACCGGCACGGTCGAGGCCGCGCCGGTGGCTCCCGTTGTGGTGAAGGCCGAGCTGGATGAGCCGATCGCGATTGTGGGGATGGGGTGCCGGTTCCCGGGTGGGGTGTCGTCGCCGGAGCAGTTGTGGGCTTTGCTCGCGGGTGGTGTTGACGCGATCTCGGCGTTCCCGACGCAGCGTGGCTGGGATCTGGGTGGTGACGGTTTTGCTCGGGTAGGTGGTTTTCTCCATGAGGCGGCGGAGTTCGACGCGGGGTTCTTCGGGATTTCGCCGCGTGAGGCGTTGGGGATGGATCCGCAGCAGCGGTTGTTGCTGGAGACGGCGTGGGAGGCGCTGGAGCGGTCCGGGATCGACCCGAACACGCTGAAGGGCAGCAGGACCGGGGTGTTCGTGGGCGGGGCCGGTTCGGGTTACGAGGCTGTCGGGGGTGCCTCGGACGAACTGGACGGATACCGGCTGACCGGTGGTGCGGGCAGCGTGTTGTCGGGGCGGATCGCGTACACGTTGGGGTTGGAAGGGCCTGCGGTGACGGTGGACACGGCGTGTTCGTCATCGTTGGTGGCGTTGCACTGGGCTGCGCAGGCGCTGCGGTCGGGGGAGTGTGATCTGGCGCTGGCCGGTGGTGTGACGGTGATGGCCACACCAGGGGTCTTTGCCGAGTTCGCCGTTCAGGGCGGGCTGGCGGCCGATGGCCGCTGCAAGGCGTTCGCCGCGTCGGCCGACGGCACCGGGTGGGCCGAGGGCGTCGGGTTGGTGGCGGTGGAGCGGTTGTCTGATGCCCGGCGTAATGGTCATCGGGTGTTGGCGGTGGTGCGGGGTTCGGCGGTGAATCAGGATGGTGCCTCGAACGGGTTGTCGGCGCCGAACGGTCCGTCTCAGCAGCGGGTGATCCGTCAGGCGTTGGCCAGTGCCGGTGTGACCGCCGCCGAGGTGGACGTGGTCGAGGCGCATGGCACCGGTACTCGGTTGGGTGACCCGATCGAGGCCCAGGCGCTGTTGGCCACCTACGGGCAGGACCGGCCGGCGGATCGCCCGCTGTGGCTGGGGTCGCTGAAGTCCAACATCGGTCACACCCAAGGCGCGGCAGGTGTTGCTGGTGTGATGAAGATGGTGTTGGCGATGCAGCGGGGTGTGTTGCCGCGGACGTTGCATGTGGATGCGCCGACGCCTGAGGTGGACTGGTCGTCTGGTGCGGTGGAGTTGTTGACGGAGCAGCGTCCGTGGCCGGTGGTGGACCGGCCGTGGCGGGCGGGGGTGTCCTCGTTCGGCGTCAGCGGCACCAACGCCCATGTGATTTTGGAGCAGGCTCCTGAGCTTGAACCGGTCTCCGATGTGGTGGTGTCGCCGTCGGTGGTGCCGTGGGTGTTGTCGGCGAGGTCGGAGTTGGCGTTGCGGGGGCAGGCGCGGCGGCTGGCGGCGCACGTGGAGGCGGATCCGGGTCTGGACCCGGTCGATGTGGGTGCGGCGTTGGTGTCGACTCGGGCGAGTTTGGGGCACCGTGCGGTGGTCCTGGGTGCGGGTCGGGACGAGTTGATGGCGGGGCTGGCCGGGTTGGCTGTGGGGGAGCCGGGTGCCGGGGTGGTGACCGGGGTGGCTGGTGCGGGTGGCCGGACGGCGTTCTTGTTCACGGGTCAGGGTGCGCAGCGTGTGGGGATGGGGCGGGAGTTGGCGGGTGAGTTTCCGGTGTTCGCGGAGGTGTTCGGGGAGGTGTGTGCGGGGTTTGAGGGTTTGTTGCCGGGGTCGTTGGAGGAGGTTGTCTTCGGTGGGGATGAGGGGCGGTTGAGGGAGACGGGGTGGGCGCAGCCGGCGTTGTTCGCTTTCGAGGTGGCGGTGTTCCGGTTGTTGGGTTCGTGGGGTGTGGTACCTGATTTTGTGGTGGGGCATTCGGTGGGGGAGTTGGCGGCGGCGTATGTGGCGGGTGTGTGGTCGTTGCGGGATGCGTGTCGGGTGGTGGCGGCGCGGGCGGGGTTGATGCAGGCGTTGCCTGCTGAGGGGGTCATGCTGGCGGTGGAGGCGAGTGAGGCGGAGATCGTCTCGGTGGCGGGTGAGGTTGAGGGATGGGGTGAGCTGGCTGCTCTCGCGGCGGTCAACGCCGCCCGCTCCGTGGTGCTGTCGGGTGATGCCGGGGTGGTGGGGGCGATGGGTGAGCTGTGGCGCGCTCAGGGCAGGAAGGTGCGGCGCCTGAGGGTCAGTCACGCGTTCCATTCGCCCCTGATGGACCCGATGCTTGCGCCGTTTGCCGAGGTGCTGGGGCAGGTGGAGTTCAAGGAGCCGTCGGTGGGGATGACGGTTCCGGCCGCCCAGGTGTGCGGTCCGCAGTATTGGGTGCGGCAGGTGCGTGAGCCGGTGCGGTTCGCGGACATGCTGGGGGAGTTGGGTGTTGGGGGTGTGACGCGTTTCGTTGAGGTGGGTCCGGACGGTGTGCTGAGCGGGTTGGGGTCGGGTGCGGTGGACGGGTTGTTCGTCGCGGTCCAGCGTCGGGACCGGCCTGAGGTCCATACGGTCATGGCCGCACTGTCCACGTTGCACACCCACGGCGTCCCGGTGGACTGGTCTGCGGTGGTGGGCCGGGGTTCGGTGGTGGAGTTGCCGACGTATGCGTTCCAGCGTGAGCGGTACTGGCCGCGCTCCCGGGCTGTGGCCGGAGATGCACGGGGTATGGGGTTGACGTCGGTGAGCCACCCGTTGCTGGGTGCGGCGGTGGAGTTGGCCGGTGATGAGGGTGTGGTGTTCACCAGCCGCCTGTCTCTGGCCTCGCACGACTGGCTGGCCGACCACGCAGTGCGGGGTGTGGTGGTGGTGCCGGGCACGGCGTTCGTGGAGTTGCTGGTGCGGGCTGGTGACGAGGTGGGGTGTGGTGTTCTGGAGGATCTGGCGTTGGAGCGGCCGTTGGTGTTGCCGGAGCGCGGGGCTGTGCAGGTGCAGGTGGTGGTCGGGGCGCCGGTGGAGTCAAGCCGTCGTGCGGTGAGCGTGTATGCGCGCCCGGAGGAGGAGACGGACTGGGCACGGCATGCCGGTGGGACGCTGGCTTCCGAGGCATCCGTGCCGGTGTGGCAGGAAGCGGTGTGGCCGCCAGCAGGAGCGGAACCGGTGCCGATGGACGGGTTCTATGAGGGCCTGGCCGGGACGGGTTACGCATACGGCCCGGCCTTCCAGGGACTGCAAGCAGCATGGCGGCGAGGCGAGGAGGTCTTCGCCGAGGTGCGGCTGCCGGAGGAAGCGGCCGAGCGGGCAGGTGAGTTCGGTATCCACCCGGCGCTGTTCGACGCCGCCCTGCACGCCGCCGCGTTCCTGCCCGCAGGCGGTGAAGGCGGGTTCCCGTTCTCCTGGAGCGGAGTGTCGCTGCACGCCTCGGGCGCACGGTCGCTGCGGGTACGGCTGTCGGTCACTGAGGACGGCGCACTCTGCCTGGACGCGGTTGACGAGAGCGGCGTCCCGGTGGTGTCGGTGGATGCGTTGGTGTTGCGGCCGGTGGGGGCAGGGCTGCTGAGGTCCGGGGTGGGGCAGCGGTCGTTGTTCAGTGTGGAGTGGTCGGTGTTGCCCGATGTCGAGGGTGAGGTGTCGGCTGGGTCGTGGGCGGTGATCGGTGCCGGTGTGCCGGATCTGGAGTCGCTGGGGGCGTCGTGTTACGCCGGGGTGGCCGATCTGCTGGAGGCGGTGGGGGCGGGTGCGCCGGTGCCTGAGGTGCTGGTGGTTGCCTGCGTGGGTTCGGTGGAGGGTGATCGGGGTGTGCAGGCGCGGGTGCTGACCGGTCGGGTGTTGGGTGTGGTGGGGGAGGTGCTGGCGGAGGAGAGGCTTACCGGGGCTCGGCTGGTGGTGCTGACGCGTGGGGCGGTGGCTGCCGGGGCTGGTTTGGATGTGCTGGATCTGGCGGGTGCGGCGGTGTGGGGGTTGGTTCGTTCGGCGATGTCCGAGCATCCCGGTCGGTTGGTGTTGGCTGATGTGGAGTCGTGGGTTGGTGATGTGCCGGTTGTGGTGGGGTTGGCGGGTGGGGATGAGCCTGAGTTCGCGGTGCGTGGTGGTCAGGTGCTGGTGCGGCGGCTGGCCCGTCCCGACACCGGCGCGCTGACCCTGCCTGTTTCTGACGGCCTTGCCTGGGACGGCACGGTGCTGATCACTGGTGGGACCGGCACGCTGGGTGGTCTGCTGGCGCGGCACCTGGTCGACCGCCACGGAGTGCGGCATCTGACGCTGGTGTCCCGGCAGGGGCCGTCCGCGTCGGGGGCGCGGGAACTGGTCGAGGAACTGACCGGACTGGGCGCCCAGGTACGGGTGGTGGCGTGTGATGTATCGGACCGGGACGCCGTCGCCGAACTGATCGCCGGGGTACCGGAACAGCATCCCCTGACCGCGGTGATCCACACGGCGGGTGTGGTGGACGACGGGACGATCATGTCGTTGACGCCGGAGCGGGTCGATGCCGTGATGCGTCCGAAGGCGGACGCGGCGTGGTACCTGCACGAGGCGACCGCCGGGCTGGACCTGGCCGCGTTCGTCCTGTTCTCAAGTTTCGCGGCGACTTCGGGTGCTGCGGGGCAGGGCAACTATGCCGCGGCCAACGCGTTCCTGGACGCTCTTGCGTCGCACCGGCAGGCGCAGGGTTTGCCGGCTGTGTCGTTGGCGTGGGGCTGGTGGGCCGATGCCAGTGGTATGACCGGGCATCTGGGCGACAGCGACCATGCCCGGCTGGGCCGGGCCGGGGTGCGTGCCATGCCGGCGGCGGAGGGGCTGGCGTTGTTCGATCTGGCTTGCCGACGCTCGGAAGCGAATCTCGCCCCGATCCGGCTCGACCTCCCACGACATGGTGGATCCGAGCCGGTGCCTCCGCTGTTGCGGGGGTTGGTGGCCGGTGGACCGGCCCGGCCGGTCGCCCGAGCGGGTGACCAGGACGGCTCCGGCCTGGTCCAGCGGCTGGCGGCCCTGACCACCGCCGACCAGCAACGGCTTCTTCTCGATCTGGTGTGTGGCCATGTCGCGACCGTCTTGGGGCACGCCTCGGCAGGGGGCGTCGATCCTGAGAAGGCGTTGCGGGAGATGGGCTTCGACTCGCTGACGACGGTGGAGCTGCGCAACCGGCTGGCGGCAGCGACAGGTCTGCAACTGCCCGCCACGCTCGCGTTCGACCACCCGACGGTGTCGCGGCTGGCCGGATATCTCCACACCCGGCTCGCGCCCACAGCGGACGCCGACTCGGCCGAGGCGCGGCTGCGTGAAGCGCTCGCCTCGATCCCCTTCACGCGGTTGCGGGACGCAGGACTGATGGACGTGCTGCTGCGGCTGGCCGGCGCGAGCGAGGACGACGCGCCCACGAACACGGAGAAACAGCTCGACGAGATGGACGCGGAAGCGCTCATCGACTTTGTCCTGGACGAAAGGCACTGAGATGACGGTTTCGCAGGACAGGCTTCTCGAAGCGCTCCGTGAGTCGGTGAAGGAGACCGAGCGACTCCGCCGCCGCAATGCCGAACTGACCACACCGGAGCCGATCGCGGTGGTCGGGATGGCATGCCGCTTTCCCGGCGGGGTGACCTCGCCCGAGGATCTCTGGCGGCTGCTCAGCGACGGAGCGGACGCGATCTCCGAGTTTCCCGACGACCGCGGCTGGTCGCTGGACACCCCCGACGACACGGACTCCGACCGCCGCGGCACCAGTTACACCCGGCACGGCGGTTTCCTTTACGACGCTGCGGAGTTCGACGCGGGGTTCTTCGGTATCTCGCCGCGTGAGGCGTTGGGGATGGATCCGCAGCAGCGGTTGTTGCTGGAGACGGCGTGGGAGGCGTTGGAGCGGTCCGGGATCGACCCGAACACGCTGAAGGGCAGTAAGACCGGTGTGTTCGTGGGCGGGGCAGTCTCCGGGTACGACACTGTCGGGGACGTCTCGGGCGACGCCGAGGGCTACACGTTGATCGGCGGCGCGAGCAGCGTGCTGTCGGGGCGGATCGCGTACACGTTGGACTTGGAGGGGCCCGCGGTGACGGTGGACACGGCGTGTTCGTCGTCGCTGGTGGCGCTGCATCTGGCGGCCCAGGCGCTGCGGTCCGGCGAGTGCACGATGGCGCTGGCCGGTGGTGTGGCGGTGATGGCCACGGCGGGGATCTTTGGCGGGTTCGCCACGTATGGCGGGTTGGCGGGGGACGGCCGCTGCAAGGCGTTCGCCGCGTCGGCCGACGGTACTGGGTGGGGTGAGGGTGCCGGGTTGTTGGTGGTGGAGCGGTTGTCTGATGCCCGGCGTAATGGTCATCGGGTGTTGGCGGTGGTGCGGGGTTCGGCGGTGAATCAGGACGGTGCGTCGAACGGGTTGACCGCGCCGAACGGTCCGGCGCAGCAGCGGGTGATCTTGCAGGCGTTGGCCAGTGCTGGTGTGACCGCCGCTGAGGTGGATGTGGTGGAGGCGCATGGCACGGGTACTCGGTTGGGTGACCCGATCGAGGCCCAGGCCTTGTTGGCGACTTATGGGCAGGACCGGCCTGCGGATCGTCCGCTGTGGCTGGGATCGGTCAAGTCCAACATCGGTCACACGCTGGCGGCTGCTGGTGTCGCGGGTGTGATGAAGATGGTGTTGGCGATGCAGCGGGGTGTGTTGCCGCGGACGTTGCATGTGGATGAGCCGACGCCTGAGGTGGACTGGTCGGCGGGTGCGGTGGAGTTGCTGACGGAGCAGCGTCCGTGGCCGGTGGTGGATCGGCCCTGGCGGGCGGGGGTGTCTTCGTTCGGGGTCAGCGGCACCAATGCTCACGTGATTTTGGAGCAGGCTCCGGAGTCAACGCCGGTCTCCGACGCGGATGTTGTTGCTCCGGTGGTGTCGTCGTCGGTGGTGCCGTGGGTGGTGTCGGGGCGGTCGGACTCGGCGTTGCGGGAGCAGGCGCGGCGGCTGGCGGCGTATGTGGAGTCGGATGCGGGGCTGGACCCGGTGGACGTGGGTGCGGCACTCGTGTCCACTCGGGCGAGTCTGGAGCATCGGGCGGTGGTGCTGGGCGCCGACCGCGATGAGTTGATCGCCAGGTTGGCCGGGTTGGCGTCCGGTGAGCCTGGTGGGGGTGTGGTGTCCGGGGTGGCTGGTCGGGGTGTGGTTGGTGGGCGTGGTGTGGTGTTTGTGTTCCCTGGTCAGGGTTCGCAGTGGGTCGGTATGGCGCGGGAACTGCTGGTGTCTTCACCCGTCTTCGCGGAGCGGATGGCGGAGTGCGCTCGGGCGCTCGCTCCGTTCGTGGAGTGGGATCTGTTGGAGGTGTTGGGGGATGAGGGGGCGTTGGGGCGGGTTGATGTGGTGCAGCCGGTGTTGTGGGCGGTGATGGTGTCGCTGGCGCACGTGTGGCGGTCGCTCGGGGTGGTGCCGGCTGCGGTGGTGGGGCACTCGCAGGGGGAGATCGCGGCGGCGTGTGTGGCGGGTGGGCTGTCGCTGGATGATGCCGCGAGGATCGTCGCGGTGCGGAGCCGGATGATCGCGGGGTCGTTGGCGGGTCGGGGCGGGATGGTGTCGGTGGGGCTGCCGCTGGCTGAGGTGGAGTCGTTGGTGGCCCGGTGGGAGGGGCGGTTGTCGGTCGCGGCGGTCAACGGGCCGTCGTCGGTGGTGGTGTCCGGGGACGCCGGGGCGGTGGCCGAACTGGTCGTGGCGGGGGAGGCGGAGGGTTTCCGGGCTCGCCGGGTCGAGGTGGACTACGCGTCGCATTCCCCGCACGTGGAGCAGATCGAGGCGGAGCTGGTCGAGGCACTGGCCGGGATCACTCCGACCGAGGGCACGGTCGCGTTCTACTCCACCGTGACCGGTGAGCTGACGGACACCCGTGAGCTGGATGCGGAGTACTGGTACCGCAATCTGCGGGAGACGGTGCGGCTGGCCGACACCACCCGGGCACTGGCCGAGGCCGGCCACGGGACGTTCGTCGAGGTCAGCCCTCATCCGGTGCTGACTCCCAGTCTGGAAGAGACCCTGTTCGAGTCCCACCCGGCGGCGGTCGTGACCGGGACGTTGCGTCGGGAGGGGAACGAGTCCGAGCAACTGTTGACCGCTGTGGCCCGGTTGCATGTGCGTGGCGTGCCGGTGGACTGGTCCGCGATCGTGGGCCGGGGTTCGGTGGTCGATCTGCCGACGTACGCCTTCCAGCGTGAGCGGTATTGGCCGGAGCCGGTGGCGGGGTCTGAGTCAGCGGGTGGGGTGGATGACGAGTTGTGGTCGGTGGTGGTGGGGGCGGATGCAGGGGCGTTGTCGGCCGAACTGGGGGTCGATGAGCGGGCTTTGGGTGAGGTGGTGCCGGCGTTGGCGGCGTGGCGTGAGCGTCGTCGGGCTGGGTCGGTGGTGGAGGGGTGGCGGTTTGCGGAGAGTTGGAAGCTGTTGCCCGGGGTGTCTGGGGCTGTGCTGCCGGGGAGTTGGCTGGTCGTGGTGCCCGCCGGGTCTGCGCAGGACACCTGGGTTGCTTCGGTGGTGGGGGCGTTGGGTGATGGGGTGGTGCGGTTGGAGGTGGACGATGACGTCGATCGTGCTGTGCTGGCGGGTCTGCCTGAGCTGACGGGTGTGGTGTCGCTGCTGGGTCTGGTCGAGGGGGCGTGTGCGGAGTTCGCGGCCACGCCGGTGGGTCTGGCGGGGACGGTGGGGTTGGTGCAGGCGTTGGGTGATTGCGGGATCGGTGCGCGGGTGTGGTGTGTGACGCGGGGTGCGGTGTCGGTGGGGTCGGGGGATCTGTTGGTGAGTCCGGTGCAGTCGGCGTTGTGGGGGTTGGGGCGGTCTGTGGCGTTGGATCTGCCGGCTCGTTGGGGTGGGCTGGTCGATCTGCCTGTCGCGGTCGATGAGCGGGTGGGTGGGTTGCTGCGGCGGGTCCTGACGGGTGATGAGGATCAGGTCGCGGTGCGGGAGTCGGGTGTGTACGGGCGTCGTCTCGTTCCGGCAGGGGGCAGTGGGGCAGGTGCTGAGGCACGGCTACGGGGTTCGGTGCTGATCACGGGTGGGACGGGAGGTCTGGGCGGGCATGTGGCGCGGTGGGCCGTGGCGCGTGGTGCGGAGCATGTCGTACTCGTCAGCCGCCGGGGTGAGCAGGCTGAGGGTGTGGCGGGTCTGTGTGAGGAGTTGGTGGGGCTGGGTGCGCGGGTGACGGTGGAGGCGTGTGATGTCGCTGACCGGGAGGCGCTGGCGGGGGTGCTGGGGCGGGTGCCGGGGGACTGCCCTTTGACGGCGGTGGTGCATGCGGCGGGGATCGGTGACGGGTATGTGCCGGTGGGGGAGTTGGAGCCGGGGCGGTTGGATGGGGTGTTGCGGGCGAAGATGGTGTCGGCGTGGCATCTGCATGAGTTGACTGCTGGGTTGGACCTGGCGGCGTTCGTGTTGTTCTCGTCGGGTGCGGCGAGTTGGGGTGCTGGGGGGCAGGCGGCGTATGCGGCGGCGAATGCTTTCCTGGACGGGTTGGCGGGTTACCGGCATGGTGCGGGGCTTGCTGCGACGTCGGTGGCGTGGGGGTTGTGGGCTGGGCCGGGGATGGGTGCGGCGGGTGCCGAGTTCGTGGAGGGGTATCGGCGGCGTGGTGTGCTGGCGATGGAGCCGGAGTTGGCGATGGCGGCTCTGGAGGGGGCGGTGTGCGACGGTTCGGTGACTCTCACGGTGACGAACACGGACTGGGAGACGTTCGCGTCGAGTTTCACGGTCGAGCGGCCGAGTGCGCTGCTGTCGGGTATTCCGGAGGCGCGTAAGGCGCTGGCCGGGCCGGGTGGACGGCCGGGTGGTGAGTCGGTGTTGCGGCGCAGGCTGGCGGGGTTGGGGGAGAGGGAACGTGCGCGGGCGCTGCTGGATCTGGTGCGGCGGGAAGCTGCGGTCACTCTTGGTTTCGACAATGCTGATGCTCTGCCGCAGGGGCGGGCTTTCCGTGATGTCGGTTTTGATTCGCTGACGGCGGTGGAGCTGCGGAACAAGCTCGCCTCGGCCACGGGGCTTGTGCTGCCTGCGAGCCTGGTCTTCGACTACCCGACCCCCGTCGCGTTGGCCGACCATCTGGGTGCGGAGTTGCTGGGCACGGTCGAGGCCGCGCCGGTGGCTTCCGTTGTGGTGAGGGCTGAGCCGGATGAGCCGATCGCGATTGTGGGGATGGGGTGCCGGTTCCCGGGTGGGGTGTCGTCGCCGGAGCAGTTGTGGGATGTGGTGGTGTCGTCGGCTGATGTGGTGGGTGAGTTCCCTGGTGATCGGGGCTGGGATCTGACCGGCGCTGATTTTGCCCGGGTGGGTGGGTTTGTCGAGGATGTGGCGGGGTTCGATGCGGGGTTTTTCGGGATTTCGCCGCGTGAGGCGTTGGCGATGGATCCGCAGCAGCGGTTGTTGCTGGAGACGGCGTGGGAGGCGTTGGAGCGGTCCGGGATCGACCCGAACGCGCTGAAGGGCAGCAGGACCGGGGTGTTCGTGGGCGGGACTGTTTCGGGGTACGAGGCTGTCGGGGGTGCCTCGGGCGACTCCGAGGGGTACATGCTGACGGGCGGCGCGGGCAGCGTGTTGTCGGGGCGGATCGCGTACACGTTGGGGTTGGAAGGGCCCGCGGTGACGGTGGACACGGCGTGTTCGTCGTCGCTGGTGGCGTTGCATCTCGCGGTCCAGGCGTTGCGGTCCGGTGAGTGTTCGATGGCGCTGGCCGGTGGTGTGACGGTGATGGCCACACCACGGGGCTTTGCCGAGTTCGCGATTCAGGGCGGGTTGGCGGGGGATGGTCGCTGCAAGCCCTTTGCCGCGTCGGCTGACGGCACTGGGTGGGGTGAGGGTGCCGGGTTGTTGGTGATGGAGCGGTTGTCTGATGCCCGGCGTAATGGGCATCGGGTGTTGGCGGTGGTGCGGGGTTCGGCGGTGAATCAGGATGGTGCGTCGAACGGGTTGTCGGCGCCGAGTGGTCCGTCGCAGCAGCGGGTGATCCGTCAGGCGTTGGCCAGTGCTGGTGTGACCGCCGCTGAGGTGGATGTGGTGGAGGCGCACGGCACGGGTACTCGGTTGGGTGACCCGATCGAGGCCCAGGCGCTGCTGGCCACCTACGGGCAGGAGCGGCCGACGGATCGCCCGCTGTGGCTGGGGTCGGTCAAATCCAACATCGGTCACACACAGGCGGCCTCCGGTGTTGCTGGTGTGATGAAGATGGTGCTGGCGATGCAGCGGGGTGTGTTGCCGCGGACGTTGCATGTGGATGCGCCGAGCCCTGAGGTGGACTGGTCGTCTGGTGCGGTGGAGTTGTTGACGGAGCAGCGGTCGTGGCCGGTGGTGGATCGGCCGTGGCGGGCGGGGGTGTCCTCGTTCGGAGTCAGTGGCACCAACGCCCATGTGATTTTGGAGCAGGCTCCTGAGGTTGAACCGGCCCCTGGTACGGATGTTGTTGTTCCCGTGGTGGTGCCGTGGGTGTTGTCGGCGAGGTCGGAGTTGGCGTTGCGGGGGCAGGCGCGGCGGCTTGCGGCGCATGTGGAGGCGGATCCGGGTCTGGACCCGGTCGATGTGGGTGCGGCGTTGGTGTCGACTCGGGCGAGTTTGGGGCACCGTGCGGTGGTCCTGGGTGCGGGTCGGGACGAGTTGATGGCGGGGCTGGCCGGGTTGGCTGTGGGGGAGCGGGGTGTCGGTGTGGTGACCGGGGTGGCTGGTGTGGGTGGCCGGACGGCGTTCTTGTTCACGGGTCAGGGTGCGCAGCGTGTGGGGATGGGGCGGGAGCTGGCGGGGGAGTTTCCGGTGTTCGCGGAGGTGTTCGGGGAGGTGTGTGCGGGGTTTGAGGGTTTGTTGCCGGGGTCGTTGGAGGAGGTTGTCTTCGGTGGGGATGAGGGGCGGTTGAGGGAGACGGGGTGGGCGCAGCCGGCGTTGTTCGCTTTTGAGGTGGCGGTGTTCCGGTTGTTGGGTTCGTGGGGTGTGGTACCGGATTTTGTGGTGGGGCATTCGGTGGGGGAGTTGGCGGCGGCGTATGTGGCGGGTGTGTGGTCGTTGTCGGATGCGTGTCGGGTGGTGGCGGCGCGGGCGGGGTTGATGCAGGCGTTGCCTGCTGAGGGGGTCATGGTGGCGGTGGAGGCGAGCGAGGCGGAGATCGTCTCGGTGGCGGGTGAGGTTGCGGGGTGGGGTGAGCTGGCTGGTGTCGCGGCGGTCAACGCCGCCCGTTCGGTGGTGGTGTCGGGTGATGCCGGGGTGGTGGGCGCGATGGGTGAGCTGTGGCGCGCTCAGGGCAGGAAGGTGCGGCGTCTGCGGGTCAGTCACGCGTTCCATTCGCCCTTGATGGACCCGATGCTTGCGCCGTTTGCCGAGGTGCTGGGGCAGGTGGAGTTCAAGGAGCCGTCGGTGGGGATGACGGTTCCGGCTGCTGAGGTGTGCAGTGCGGGGTATTGGGTGCGGCAGGTGCGTGAGCCGGTGCGGTTCGCGGACATGTTGGGGGAGTTGGGTGTTGGGGGTGTGACGCGTTTCGTTGAGGTGGGTCCGGACGGTGTGCTGAGCGGGTTGGGGTCGGGTGCGGTGGACGGGTTGTTCGTCGCGGTCCAGCGTCGGGACCGGCCTGAGGTCCATACGGTCATGGCCGCACTGTCCACGTTGCACACCCACGGCGTCCCGGTGGACTGGTCCGCGATCGTGGGCCGGGGTTCGGGTCCGGCGATCGAGTTGCCGACGTATGCGTTCCAGCGTGAGCGGTATTGGCCGGAGCCGGTGGCGGGGTCTGAGTCAGTGGGTGGGGTGGATGACGAGTTGTGGTCGGTGGTGCGGGGGGCGGATGCAGGGGCGTTGTCGGTCGAACTGGGGGTCGATGAGCGGGCTGTGGCCGAGGTGGTTCCGGCGTTGGTGGCGTGGCGTGAACGTCGGCGGGCTGGGTCGGTGGTGGAGGGGTGGCGGTTTGCGGAGAGTTGGAAGCTGTTGCCCGGGGTGTCTGGGGCTGTGCTGCCGGGGAGTTGGCTGGTCGTGGTGCCCGCCGGGTCTGCGCAGGACACCTGGGTTGCTTCGGTGGTGGGGGCGTTGGGTGATGGGGTGGTGCGGTTGGAGGTGGACGGTGACGTCGATCGTGCTGTGCTGGCGGGTCTGCCTGAGCTGACGGGTGTGGTGTCGCTGCTGGGTCTGGTCGAGGAGGCGTGTGCGGAGTTCGCGGCCACGCCGGTGGGTCTGGCCGGGACGGTGGGGCTGGTCCAGGCGTTGGGGGACTGTGGGATTGCTGCGCCGGTGTGGTGTGTGACGCGGGGTGCGGTGTCGGTGGGGTCGGCTGATCGGGTTGTCAGTCCGGTGCAGTCGGCGTTGTGGGGTTTGGGGCGGTCTGTGGCGTTGGATCTGCCGGGTCGGTGGGGTGGGCTGGTGGATCTGCCGGTGGTGTTCGACGAACGGGTGGGTGGGTTGTTGCGGCGGGTCCTGACGGGTGATGAGGATCAGATCGCGGTGCGGGGGTCGGGTGTGTACGGGCGTCGTCTGGTCCGGGCCGGGGGTGCGGAGGCGGGTGCTGGGGTGCGGCTGAGTGGCTCGGTGCTGATTACGGGTGGGACGGGGGGTCTGGGTGGTCATGTGGCGCGGTGGGTGGTGGCGCGTGGTGCTGAGCATGTGGTGTTGGTGAGCCGCCGGGGTCTGGAGGCTCCGGGTGCGTCGGGTCTGCGTGAGGAGCTCATAGCGCTGGGTGTGCGGGTGACGGTGGAGGCGTGTGATGTCGCGGACCGTGAGGCGTTGGCGGCCGTACTCGGTGCGATCCCCGGTGAGTTTCCGTTGACGGCGGTGGTGCATGCGGCGGGGATCGGTGATGGGCATGTGCCGGTGGAGCAGTTGGAGGCCGGGCGGTTGGATGGGGTGCTGCGGGCAAAGATGGTGTCTGCGTGGCATCTGCACGAGCTGACTGCTGGGTTGGAGCTCCAGGCGTTTGTGCTGTTTTCTTCGGGTGCGGCGAGTTGGGGTGCTGGGGGGCAGGCGGCGTATGCGGCGGCGAATGCTTTCCTGGACGGGCTGGCGGGGTATCGGCGTGGTGCGGGGCTTGCTGCGACGTCGGTGGCGTGGGGGTTGTGGGCGGGTCCGGGGATGGGTGCGGCGGGTGCCGAGTTCGTGGAGGGGTATCGGCGGCGTGGTGTGCTGCCGATGGAGCCGGAGCTGGCGATGGCGGCTCTGGAACGGGCGGTGTGCGACGGTTCGGTGACTCTCACGGTGACGAACACGGACTGGGAGCGGTTCGCGCCGAGTTTTACCGTGGAGCGCCCGAGTGCGCTGCTGTCGGGTATTCCGGAGGCGCGCAAGGCGCTGGCCGGGCCGGGTGGACGGCCGGGTGGTGAGTCGGCGTTGCGGCGCAGGCTGGCCGGGCTGGGGGAGAGGGAACGCGCGCGGGCGTTGCTGGACCTGGTGCGGCGGGAAGCGGCGGTCACTCTCGGTTTCGACAACGCTGATGCCCTGCCGCAGGGGCGGGCTTTCCGTGATGTCGGTTTTGATTCGCTGACGGCGGTGGAGCTGCGGAACAAGCTCGCCTCGGCCACGGGGCTTGTGCTGCCTGCGAGTCTCGTCTTCGACTACCCGACCCCCGTCGCGCTGGCTGAGCATCTGGGTTCGGAGCTGCTGGGCACGGTCGAGGCCGTGTCGGCGATGCCGGTGACCACGGTGGCGGTGGACGAGCCGATCGCCATCGTCGGCATGGGCTGCCGCTTCCCCGGCGGAGTAGAGAGCCCTGAACAGTTGTGGGCTTTGCTCGCGGGTGGTGTTGACGCGATCTCGGCGTTCCCGACGCAGCGGGGCTGGGATCTGGTCGGTGACGGTTTTGCCCGGGTGGGTGGGTTCGTCGAGGATGTGGCGGGGTTCGACGCGGGGTTCTTCGGGATTTCGCCGCGTGAGGCGTTGGGGATGGATCCGCAGCAGCGGTTGTTGCTGGAGACGGCGTGGGAGGCGCTGGAGCGGTCCGGGATCGACCCGAACCTGCTGAAGGGCAGCAGGACCGGGGTGTTCGTAGGCGGGACAGGTTCGGGATACGACACTGTCGGGGGTGCCTCGGGCGACGCCGAGGGCTACATGCTGACCGGCGGCGCGGGCAGCGTGTTGTCGGGGCGGATCGCGTACACGTTGGGCTTGGAGGGGCCGGCGGTGACGGTGGACACGGCGTGTTCGTCGTCGTTGGTGGCGTTGCACTGGGCCGCGCAGGCGTTGCGGTCGGGGGAGTGTGATCTGGCGCTGGCCGGTGGTGTGGCAGTGATGGCCACTCCGGGGATCTTTGCCGAGTTCGCTGTTCAGGGTGGGTTGGCGGGGGATGGTCGCTGCAAGGCGTTCGCCGCGGCGGCTGACGGCACTGGGTGGGGTGAGGGTGCTGGGTTGTTGGTGGTGGAGCGGTTGTCTGATGCCCGGCGTAATGGTCATCGGGTGTTGGCGGTGGTGCGGGGTTCGGCGGTGAATCAGGATGGCGCCTCGAACGGGTTGTCGGCGCCGAACGGTCCCTCCCAGCAGCGGGTGATCCGTCAGGCGTTGGCCAGCGCCGGTGTGACCGCCGCCGAGGTGGACGTAGTGGAGGCCCACGGCACCGGTACTCGGTTGGGTGACCCGATCGAGGCCCAGGCCCTGCTGGCGACCTACGGACAGGACCGGCCGACGGACCGTCCACTGTGGCTGGGATCGGTCAAATCCAACATCGGTCACACACTGGCCGCCGCCGGTGTCGCCGGTGTGATCAAGATGGTGCTGGCGATGCAACACGGCCAACTGCCCCCCACCCTGCATGTGGATGAGCCGACGCCTGAGGTGGACTGGTCGGCGGGTGCAGTGGAGTTGCTGACGGAGCAGCGTCCGTGGCCGGTGGTCGACCGACCGTGGCGGGCAGGTGTGTCCTCGTTCGGGATCAGCGGCACCAACGCCCACGTCATCCTCGAACAGGTCCCTGAGCTCGAACCGGTCTCCCGTGTGGAGGTGGAGCCGGTGGTGGTGCCGTGGGTGCTGTCGGCGAGGTCGGAGTTGGCGTTGAGGGGGCAGGCGCAGCGGCTGGCGGCACACGTGGAAGCTGATCCGGAACTGGACCCGGTCGACGTAGGCGCGGCATTGGTGTCCACCCGGGCCGGACTGGAGCATCGGGCGGTGGTCCTGGGCGCGGGCCGTGATGAGTTGATCGCGGGGTTGGCCGGGCTTGCGGCTGGGGAGCCGGGTGCTGGGGTGGTGACCGGCGGGGTCGGTCAGAGTGCGGCTGGCGAGCAGGGCGTGGTGTTCGTGTTTCCTGGTCAGGGTTCGCAGTGGGTGGGTATGGCGCGGGGACTGCTGACGGCTTCGCCGGTGTTCGCGGAGCGGATGGGGGAGTGTGCTCGGGCGTTGGCGCCGTTCGTGGAGTGGGATTTGTTGGAGGTGTTGGAGGTGTTGGGGGATGAGGGGGCGTTGGGGCGGGTTGATGTGGTGCAGCCGGTGTTGTGGGCGGTGATGGTGTCGCTGGCTCAGGTGTGGCGGTCGTTCGGGGTGACACCGGCTGCGGTGATGGGGCACTCGCAGGGCGAGATTGCTGCGGCCTGCGTGGCGGGCGGACTGTCGCTGGCCGACGCCGCCAGGATCAGCGCCGTGCGCAGCCGGATGATCGCCGGGTCCCTGGCCGGGCGGGGCGGGATGGTGTCGGTGGGGTTGCCCCGGGCCGAGGCGGAGTCGTTGATCGTCCGGTGGGAGGGGCGGTTGTCGGTTGCTGCGGTGAACGGGCCGTCGTCGGTGGTGGTGTCGGGCGACCCCGAGGCGCTGGCCGAACTGGTCGTGGCGGGCGGGGCGGAGGACTTCCGGGCTCGCCGGGTCGAGGTGGACTACGCGTCGCATTCCGCGCACGTGGAGGAGATCGAGGCGGAGCTGGTCGAGGCTCTGGCGGACATCGCGCCGGTGGAAGGGAGTGTCGCGTTCTACTCCACGGTGACGGGTGAGCTGACCGACACCCGTGACCTGGACGCGGGCTACTGGTACCGCAATCTGCGGGAGACGGTGCGGCTGGCGGATACGACCCGGGTGCTGGCTGCGGCCGGTCATGGGGTGTTCGTAGAGGTCAGCCCGCACCCGGTGCTGACTCCCAGCCTGGAGGAGACGCTGTTCGAGTCTCATCCGTCGGCGGTTGTGACGGGGACGTTGCGTCGGGGTGAGGGCGAATCAGAGCAACTGCTGGCTGCTGTGGCCCGGTTGCACACTCGTGGTGTCCGGGTGGACTGGTCCGCGGTGGTGGGCCGGGGTTCGGTGGTGGAGCTGCCGACGTATGCGTTCCAGCGTGAGCGGTACTGGCCGCGTCCCCGGGTTGTGGCCGGCGATGTGCGGGGTGCCGGGTTGGTGTCGGTGGGTCATCCGTTGCTGGGTGCGGCGGTGGAGTTGGCTGGTGGTGAGGGTGTGGTGTTCACCAGCCGCCTGTCTTTGGCTTCGCATGACTGGCTGGCCGACCACACGGCACGGGGTGTGGTGTTGCTGGCCGGCACCGCGTTCGTGGAACTGGTAGTGCGGGCTGGTGATGAGGTGGGGTGTGGTGTTCTGGAGGATCTGGCGTTGGAGCGGCCGTTGGTGCTGTCCGAGCGCGGGGCTGTGCAGGTGCAGGTGGTGGTCGGGGCACTGGTGGAGTCGGGTCGTCGTGCGGTGAGTGTGTACTCCCGGCGGGAGGAGGAGGTGGGCTGGACACGGCACGCCAGCGGAACGCTGACTTCCGAGGCAGCGGCGGTGGGTGCGGAGTTGACGGCATGGCCGCCTGCGGGAGCGGAACCGGTACCGGTGGGTGACCTTTACGACGGCCTGGCCGAGGCCGGTTACGGATACGGGCCGGCCTTCCAGGGACTGCGGGCGGCGTGGCGGCGGGGCGAGGAGGTCTTCGCTGAAGTGCGGCTGCCGGACGAGGCGGCTGAGCGGGCGGGGGAGTTCGGTATCCACCCGGCGTTGTTCGACGCCGCCCTGCACGCTGCTGCGTTCCTGCCCGCAGGGGGCGAGGGCGGGCTCCCGTTCGCGTGGAGTGGTGTGTCCCTGCATGCGTCGGGCGCACGGTCACTGCGCGTACGGCTGTCGGTGGCCGGGGACGGTGGGCTCTGCCTGGATGCGGCTGATGACACCGGCGCCCCGGTGGTTTCGGTGGACTCGTTGGTGGTACGACCGGCGCCGCAGGGTCAGTTGAGTTCACCTGGGTCTGGCCAGGACAATCTGTTCAGCGTGGACTGGATCGTCAAGCCTGCGGTCCCGACCGGGACCGAGAGCTCGCCGCGGTGTGTGGTGGTGGGTGCGGGCGGTCAGGACCTGGCGAAGACGCTGGGAGTGGCCTGGTATCCGGAGCTGTCCGAGTGCCCTGAGACGGATCTGGTTCTCCTGCCTGCGGGCGCTGGTGCGGACGGCGGTGATGTGGTTGCGGCGGTGCGTTCTGAGGTGTGCCGGGTGCTGGAGTTGGTGCAGCAGTGGCTGGCTGATGAGCGGGGTGATGCGCGGTTGGTGGTGGTGACCCGGAATGCGGTGTCCACGGGGACGGGTGACCGGGTGGAGGACGTGGCCGGGGCCGGGGTGCAGGGGTTGGTGCGGTCGGCGCGGTCGGAGCATCCGGGCCGGTTCGGTCTGGTCGACGTGGACGGCAGTGCCGAATCCTGGCAGTGTCTGCCCGCTGTACTGAGCGGGACGGCCGATGACGAGGACGGGTTCGAGCTGGCGGTGCGGGCCGGGCAGGCGTACGCCCCCCGGCTGGCGCCGACGCGTACCCGTGAGGTGCTGACTGCGCCGGAGGGTGTGGAGGCGTGGCGGCTGGGGATGGCGGGTCAGGGCAGTGTGGACGATCTGGTGATCGTGCCGTCTCCCGAGGCTGAGGTGCCGCTGGAAGCGGGGCAGGTGAGGATCGGGGTGCGTGCGGCGGGGCTGAACTTCCGCGATGTGCTGAATATGTATCCGGGTGAGATACCGGTGTTGGGTGCTGAGGTGGCGGGTGTGGTGCTGGAGACGGGTCCGGGTGTGACGGGGTTCGTTGCGGGGGATCGGGTGATGGGTATGGCGGTCGGTGGGTTCGGTCCGGTGGTGGTGGCGGATGCGCGGTTGGTGGTGCCTATTCCGTGGGGGTGGTCGTTCGCGCAGGCTGCGGGGGTGCCGGTGGTGTTTTTGACGGCGTGGTACGGGCTGCGGGAGACGGGGCGTTTGGCGGCGGGGCAGCGGGTGCTGGTGCATGCCGCGGCCGGCGGTGTGGGAATGGCCGCGGTCCAGCTGGCCCGGCTGTGGGGCGCGGAGGTCTTCGCGACCGCGAGTGAGGGCAAGCAGGACACGGTGTGCGGTCTGGGAGTGGCGCGGGATCACATCGCGTCGTCGAGGACCACGGAGTTCGCCGGCCGGTTCACGGAGATGGACGTGGTCCTCAACAGCCTGGCGGGCGAGTTCGTCGACGCGTCGCTGGGGGTTCTGCGGGAGGGTGGCCGGTTCGTCGAGCTGGGCAAGACCGACATCCGTGACACGGACGCGATAGCCACCACGCACCCCGAAGTGAGCTATCACGCGATCGACCTCGAGATCGACCTGGACGTGGTCGGGGGCATGCTCGCCGAGCTGGCGGAGCTGTTCGAGGCCGGCGTACTGTCCCCCCTGCCTACCCGGACATGGGACGTGCGGCAGAGCCGTGACGCCTTCCGCTACATGGCGCAGGCCCGGCACGTGGGCAAGATCGTGCTGACCGTGCCCCAGCAACTGGACCCCGAGGGCACGGTGTTGATCACCGGTGGCACCGGTGGTCTGGGCGGCCTGCTGGCACGGCACCTGGCCGACCGGCACGGCATACGGCACCTGACTCTCGTGTCACGCCAGGGGATCGCCGCGCCGGGGGCGCGGGAGCTGGCCGAGGAACTGACCGCACTGGGTGCCGAGGTGCGGGTGGTGGCGTGCGACGTTTCGGACCGGGACGCCGTCGCCGAACTGGTCGCCGGGGTCCCGCAGGAGCGTCCGCTCACCGCAGTGATCCATGCGGCGGCTGTGCTGGACGACGGAACGATCACGTCGTTGACCCCGGAACGCATCGACACCGTCATGCGTCCGAAGGCGGACGCTGCGTGGTACCTGCACGAGGCGACCGCCGGACTGGACCTGGCCGCATTCATCCTCTTCTCGTCTGTGGCGGGTGTGTTCGGTGGGGCTGGAGTGGCGGGGTACGCGGCGGCGAACTCCGTGCTGGACGCGATGGCTCAACAGTGTGCCGCCCGGGGCGAGCCCGTCGTGTCGCTGGCCTGGGGCTTGTGGGGCGATGCCAGCGGAATGATGGGGCGTCTGGGCCAGACCGATCTCGTCCGGTTCGGCCGGGCCGGGGTGCGCGCCCTGCCGGCGGCGGAGGGGCTGGCGCTGTTCGACCTGGCCTGCCGACGCCCGGAAGCGCACCTGGCTCCGGTCGGGCTCGAACTGTCACGGCACAACGGGTCCGAGCCGGTGCTGCCGCTGTTGCGGGGCCTGGTGAGTACCGGCGGGCGGGCCCGGCCGGTTGCCCGTGCGGGCGTCCAGGACGGCTCCGGTCTGGCCGGGCGGCTGGCCGGCCAGACCGCCGATGACCAGCAACGGCTGCTTCTCGATCTGGTGCGTGGCCACGTCGCCCCGGTTCTCGGGCATGCCTCTGCACAGGACATCGAGCCTGACAAGGCGTTCCGGGACATGGGCTTCGACTCGTTGACGACGGTGGAGCTGCGCAACCGGCTGGCGACGGCGACGGGGCTGCGGCTGCCAGCGACGTTGGCGTTCGACCATCCGACCGCCTCGCGGCTGGCCACCTACCTGCGGCAGCGGTTGACCGACACAGTCGAGGCCGTGTCGGTGATGCCGGTGACCACGGTGGCGGTGGACGAGCCGATCGCCATCGTCGGCATGGGCTGCCGCTTCCCCGGCGGAGTAGAGAGCCCCGAACAACTGTGGGACCTGCTCACCGGCGGCGTCGACGCCACCTCGGCGTTCCCGACACAACGCGGCTGGGACCTGGCCGGCGACGGTTTCGCCCAGATGGGTGGGTTCCTCCACGAGGCGGCGGGGTTCGATGCGGGGTTCTTCGGGATTTCGCCGCGTGAGGCGTTGGGGATGGATCCGCAGCAGCGGTTGTTGCTGGAGACGGCGTGGGAGGCGCTGGAGCGGTCCGGGATCGACCCGAACACGCTGAAGGGCAGCAGGACCGGCGTATTCATGGGCGGGACAGGTTCGGGATACGACACTGTCGGAGGCGCCTCGGGTGACGCCGAGGGCTACACGCTGACCGGCGGCGCGAGCAGCGTGTTGTCGGGCCGGATCGCGTATGTGCTGGGGTTGGAAGGGCCCGCGGTGACCGTGGACACGGCGTGTTCGTCGTCGCTGGTGGCGTTGCATCTCGCGGCCCAGGCGCTGCGGTCCGGCGAGTGTGATCTCGCATTGGCCGGTGGTGTGAC
This sequence comes from Streptomyces saintjeani, assembly GCF_055409605.1. NCBI lineage: Bacteria > Bacillati > Actinomycetota > Actinomycetes > Kitasatosporales > Streptomycetaceae > Streptomyces > Streptomyces saintjeani. The sequence goes on from NZ_CP189624.1 coordinate 8,207,884, forward strand.
GGTGATGGCCACACCAGGGGTCTTTGCCGGGTTCGCCATGCAGGGCGGGTTGGCGAGCGATGGCCGCTGCAAGGCGTTCTCCGTGACCGCTGATGGGGTCGGGCTCGCGGAAGGAGCCGGGTTGTTGGCGGTGGAGCGGTTGTCGGACGCCCGGCGCAACGGTCATCGGGTGTTGGCGGTGGTGCGGGGTTCGGCGATCAACCAGGACGGCGCGTCGAACGGGCTGACCGCACCGAACGGTCCGTCGCAGCAGCGGGTGATCCGGCAGGCGTTGGCCAGTGCTGGTCTGACCGCGGCCGAGGTGGACGTCGTGGAGGCGCACGGTACGGGTACTCGGCTGGGGGATCCGATCGAGGCCCAGGCGCTGCTGGAGACCTATGGGCAGGACCGGCCGGAGGGTCGCCCGCTGTGGCTGGGGTCGCTGAAGTCCAACATCGGTCACACACAGGCCGCCGCCGGTGTCGCCGGTGTGATCAAGATGGTGCTGGCGATGCAACACGGCCAACTGCCCCCCACCCTGCATGTGGATGAGCCGACGCCTGAGGTGGACTGGTCGGCGGGTGCGGTGGAGTTGCTGACGGAGCAACGGTCGTGGCCGGTGGTGGACCGGCCGTGGCGGGCAGGGGTGTCCTCGTTCGGGATCAGCGGCACCAACGCCCACGTCATCCTCGAACAGGCCCCTGAGCTTGAACCGGCCTCCCGTGTGGAGGTGGAGCCGGTGGTGGTGCCGTGGGTGTTGTCGGCGAGGTCGGAGTTGGCGTTGCGGGGGCAGGCGCGGCGGCTGGCGGCGCACGTGGAGGCGGATCCGGGTCTGGACCCGGTCGATGTGGGTGCGGCGTTGGTGTCGACTCGGGCGAGTTTGGGGCACCGTGCGGTGGTCCTGGGTGCGGGTCGGGACGAGTTGATGGCGGGGCTGGCCGGGTTGGCTGTGGGGGAGCCGGGTGCCGGGGTGGTGACCGGGGTGGCTGGTGCGGGTGGCCGGACGGCGTTCTTGTTCACGGGTCAGGGTGCGCAGCGTGTGGGGATGGGGCGGGAGCTGGCGGGGGAGTTCCCGGTGTTCGCGGAGGTGTTCGGGGAGGTGTGTGCGGGGTTTGAGGGTTTGTTGCCGGGGTCGTTGGAGGAGGTTGTCTTCGGTGGGGATGAGGGGCGGTTGAGGGAGACGGGGTGGGCGCAGCCGGCGTTGTTCGCTTTTGAGGTGGCGGTGTTCCGGTTGTTGGGTTCGTGGGGTGTGGTACCGGATTTTGTGGTGGGGCATTCGGTGGGGGAGTTGGCGGCGGCGTATGTGGCGGGTGTGTGGTCGTTGTCGGATGCGTGTCGGGTGGTGGCGGCGCGGGCGGGGTTGATGCAGGCGTTGCCTGCTGAGGGGGTCATGGTGGCGGTGGAGGCGAGCGAGGCGGAGATCGTCTCGGTGGCGGGTGAGGTTGCGGGGTGGGGTGAGCTGGCTGGTGTCGCGGCGGTCAACGCCGCCCGTTCGGTGGTGGTGTCGGGTGATGCCGGGGTGGTGGGCGCGATGGGTGAGCTGTGGCGCGCTCAGGGCAGGAAGGTGCGGCGTCTGCGGGTCAGTCACGCGTTCCATTCGCCCTTGATGGACCCGATGCTTGCGCCGTTTGCCGAGGTGCTGGGGCAGGTGGAGTTCAAGGAGCCGTCGGTGGGGATGACGGTTCCGGCTGCTGAGGTGTGCAGTGCGGGGTATTGGGTGCGGCAGGTGCGTGAGCCGGTGCGGTTCGCGGACATGTTGGGGGAGTTGGGTGTTGGGGGTGTGACGCGTTTCGTTGAGGTGGGTCCGGACGGTGTGCTGAGCGGGTTGGGGTCGGGTGCGGTGGACGGGTTGTTCGTCGCGGTCCAGCGTCGGGACCGGCCTGAGGTCCATACGGTCATGGCCGCTCTGTCCACGTTGCACACCCACGGCGTCCCGGTGGACTGGTCCGCGATAGTGGGCCGGGGTTCGGTGGTCGACCTGCCGACGTACGCCTTCCAGCGTGAGCGGTACTGGCCGCGCTCCCGGGCTGTGGCCGGAGATGCACGGGGTATGGGGTTGACGTCGGTGGGTCATCCGTTGCTGGGTGCGGCGGTGGAGTTGGCTGGTGGTGAGGGTGTGGTGTTCACCAGCCGCCTGTCTCTGGCCTCGCACGACTGGCTGGCCGACCACGCAGTGCGGGGTGTGGTGATCGTGCCGGGCACGGCGTTCGTGGAGTTGCTGGTGCGGGCTGGTGACGAGGTGGGGTGTGGTGTTCTGGAGGATCTGGCGTTGGAGCGGCCGTTGGTGTTGCCGGAGCGTGGGGCTGTGCAGGTGCAGGTGGTGGTCGAGGCACCGGCAGAGTCGGGTCGTCGTGCGGTGAGCGTGTACTCCCGGCCGGAGGAGGAGACGGACTGGATACGGCACGCCGGCGGAACGCTGACGGCGTCAGTAGTTCCCGCGCCGGTGTGGCAGGAAGCGGTGTGGCCGCCTGCGGGAGCGGAACCGGTACCGGTGGATGACCTTTACGACGGCCTGGCCGAGGCCGGTTACGGATACGGGCCTGCCTTCCAGGGACTGCGGGCGGTGTGGCGGCGGGGCGAGGAGGTCTTCGCCGAAGTGCGGCTGCCGGACGAGGCGGCTGAGCGGGCGGGGGAGTTCGGGATCCACCCGGCGCTGTTCGACGCCGCCTTGCATGCCGCCGTATTCCTGCCCGGTGATGTCGAGGGCGGGCTCCCGTTCGCGTGGGGCGGTGTGTCGCTGCACGCCTCGGGCGCACGGTCGCTGCGGGTACGGCTGTCGGTGATCGGGGACGGCGCGCTCTGCCTGGACGCGGTTGATGACACCGGCGCCCCGGTCCTGTCGGTGGACTCGCTGACACTGCGATCGGTGCGGGCGGAGTTGCTGGAGTCCGGGGCCGAACAGCGCTCGCTGTTCAGCGTGGACTGGATTCTCAAGCCTGCTGTCCCGGCTGAGAGTGGGGGTTCGTTGCGGCGGTGTGTGGTGGCGGGTGCCGGTGGCCAGGATCTGGCGGCGATGTTGGGGGTTGCCTGGCATTCGGAGTTGTCTGAGTGCCTGGAGGCGGATCTGGTTCTCCTGCCCGTGGGCGCTGGTGTGGACGGTGGTGATGTGGCTGCGGTGGTGCGTTCTGAGGTGTGCCGGGTGCTGGGGTTGGTGCAGCAGTGGGCGGCCGATGATGAGCGTGGTGGTGCGCGGTTGGTGGTGGTGACCAGGGGTGCGGTGTCCACGGGGACGGGTGACCGTGTGGAGGATGTGGCCGGGGCCGGGGTGCAGGGGTTGGTGCGGTCGGCGCGGTCGGAGCATCCGGGCCGGTTCGGTCTGGTCGATGTGGACGGCAGCGTCGAATCGTGGCAGTGCCTGCCCGCCGTACTGAGCGGGACAGCCGATGACGATTTCGAGCTGGCCGTGCGGGCCGGGCAGGCGTACATCCCCCGGTTGACGCCGACGAGCGTGGGTGAGGCGTCGGCCCCGTCAGTGGAGACACGACCGGTGGATCCTGAGGGCACGGTGCTGATCACGGGTGGGACCGGGACGTTGGGTGGGTTGGTGGCGCGGGATTGGGTGGAGCGTCACGGAGTACGGCATCTGCTGCTGGTGTCGCGGCAGGGGACGGCCGCGCCGGGCGCGCGGGAACTGGTCGGGGAACTGGCCGAACTGGGCGCCCAGGTAAGGGTGGTGGCGTGCGATGTGTCGGATCGGGCGGCGCTGACCGCTGTGCTTGACGCGATCCCGGATGAGCATCCGTTGACGGCGGTGGTGCATACGGCTGGTGTGGTGGACGACGGGATGGTGACGTCGTTGACGCCGGAGCGGGTCGATGCCGTGATGCGTCCGAAGGCGGACGCGGCGTGGTACCTGCACGAGGCGACCGCCGGGCTGGGCCTGGCCGCGTTCGTCCTGTTCTCGTCCACGTCGGGTGTGCTGGGTGCGGCTGGGCAGGCGGGGTACGCGGCGGCGAACTCCGTGCTGGACGCGATAGCCCAACAGCGTGCCGCTCGTGGCGAGGCAGCCGTGTCGGTGGCGTGGGGCATGTGGGCGCCGGCCAGCGCGTTGACCGGGCAACTGTCGCAAACCGACCGCCGCCGGATCAGTGCGACGGGAGTTGTGCCGCTGGCGGCGGAGGAAGGAATGGTGCTGCTGGACCGTGCCGTACGGTCGGGGCGGTCGTTCGTGGCGGGGATGCGCTGGGATCCGGCCGGTGTGCGTGCTGGTCAGCCGTTGTCGGGGCTGTTGCGCGGCCTGGTGCGGGGCCCGGTCCGCCGTAGGAGTCTCGCCACTGAGCGGGATGGCGAGACGGCGGGTGCGGCGTTGCGGCAGCGTCTGGCTGGTCTCTCGGCTGCCGATGCTCACGCCGTGTTGGCGCAGGTGGTCACCACGCACACGGCGACAGTTCTGGGACATGCCACCCCGGAGTCGATACAGGCCACTTCCGCGTTCCAGGAACTGGGCTTCGACTCGATGACCGCCGTCGACCTGCGTAACCGGCTCAACACGGTTACTGGTCTGCGGTTGCCGGCCACGCTGGTGTTCGACTACCCCACACCGGACACAGTGGCCGACCACCTTCGGTCGGAGCTGCGCCCCGACATCCTGGCGGCGGAGCCGTCCGAGGATACGGACGCCCGTCTCGGAGAGACCCTGGCGACCATCCCTGTCAGCCGCCTGCGGAAGGCGGGTCTCCTGGACCTGCTGCTGCGACTCGCTGGTGAGGACGGCGAGGTCGCGCAGACCGCCAAGTCCGGCGATGAGGTCTCGATCGACGAGTTGGACGGCGAGAGTCTGCTGCGCCTGGCCGCCGAGAACACCACGAACTAGCGACGATCGAAAGGCAATCCGATGAGTGACTCCATCGAGAAGTACGTTGAAGCGCTGCGGTCGTCGCTGAAGGAGATCGATCGACTGCGCAAGCAGAACGAGCAGCTCGCCACGGCCAAGGTCGAGCCGGTGGCCATCGTGGGGATCGGGTGCCGGTTCCCGGGTGGGGTGTCTTCGCCGTCGGATCTGTGGGATGTGCTGGTCGGCGGGGTGGACGCCATTTCCGGGTTCCCGGTGGATCGGGGCTGGGATCTGACTGACGGTGGTTCCGGCAAGGGCGGCTTTCTCCATGACGCGGCGGAGTTCGACGCGGGGTTCTTCGGGATCTCGCCGCGTGAGGCGTTGGCGATGGATCCGCAGCAGCGGTTGTTGCTGGAGACGGCGTGGGAAGCGCTGGAACGGGCCAGGATCGACCCGCACTCGTTGAAGGGCAGCAAGACCGGCGTGTACGCCGGGCTGATGTACCACGACTACAGCGAACCATTGCGGGCGGCGGCAGATGAAGTAGGAGGAATTCTGGGGATCGGTACCGCAGGAAGTGTGTTGTCGGGGCGGGTCGCGTACACGTTGGGCTTGGAGGGGCCTGCGGTGACGGTGGACACGGCGTGTTCGTCGTCGCTGGTGGCGTTGCATTTGGCCGCGCAGGCGTTGCGGTCCGGGGAGTGCGATCTGGCGTTGGCCGGCGGTGTGACGGTGATGGCCACACCGGGAGCCTTTGCCGAGCAGGGAGGGGTGGCGAGGGACGGCCGGTGCAAGTCCTTCGCCGCGTCGGCCGACGGCACAGGGTGGGCCGAGGGCTCCGCGTTGGTGGTGGTGGAGCGGTTGTCGGACGCTCAGCGCAACGGCCACCAGGTGTTGGCGGTGGTGCGGGGTTCGGCGATCAATCAGGACGGTGCGTCGAACGGGTTGACCGCGCCGAATGGTCCGTCGCAGCAGCGGGTGATCCGTCAGGCGTTGGCCAGTGCTGGGCTGACTGCGGCTGAGGTGGACGTCGTGGAGGCGCACGGTACGGGTACTCGGTTGGGGGACCCGATCGAGGCTCAGGCGCTGCTGGCGACCTATGGGCAGGGTCGGCCGGAGGGTCGTCCGCTGTGGCTGGGGTCGCTGAAGTCCAACATCGGTCACACCCAAGGTGCGGCGGGGGTGGGTGGTGTGATCAAGATGGTGTTGGCGATGCAACACGGGCAGCTGCCCCGCACTTTGCATGTGGGTGAGCCGACGCCTGAGGTGGACTGGTCGTCTGGTGCGGTGGAGTTGTTGACGGAGCAGCGGTCGTGGCCGGTGGTGGATCGGCCGTGGCGGGCGGGGGTGTCCTCGTTCGGGGTCAGCGGTACCAACGCCCACGTGATTCTGGAACAGGCTCCTGAGGTTGAACCGTCCTCCCGTGTGGAGGTGGAGCCGGTGGTGGTGCCGTGGGTGTTGTCGGCGAGGTCGGAGTCGGCGTTGCGGGAGCAGGCGCGGCGGCTTCTGGCACACGTGGAAGCTGATCCGGGACTGGACCCGGTCGATGTGGGTGCGGCGTTGGTGTCGACCCGGGCGAGTCTGGAGCACCGTGCGGTGGTGCTGGGCGCGGGTCGGGATGAGCTGATCGCGGGGCTGGCTGGGTTGGTGGCGGGGGAGCCGGGTGCTGGTGTGGTGGCCGGGCAGGGTTCAGCTGGTGGGCGTGGTGTGGTGTTTGTGTTCCCTGGTCAGGGGTCGCAGTGGGTGGGTATGGCGCAGGGGCTGCTGGTGGCTTCCCCGGTGTTCGCGGAGCGGATGGGTGAGTGTGCTCGGGCGTTGGCGCCGTTCGTGGAGTGGGATCTGCTGGAGGTGTTGGGGGACGAGGAGGCGTTGGGGCGGGTTGATGTGGTGCAGCCGGTGTTGTGGGCGGTGATGGTGTCGTTGGCGCAGGTGTGGCAGTCGCTCGGGGTGACACCGGCTGCGGTGGTGGGGCATTCGCAGGGCGAGATTGCTGCGGCCTGCGTAGCGGGTGGGCTGTCGCTGGCCGATGCGGCCAGGATCGTCGCGGTGCGCAGCCGGATGATCGCCGGGTCTCTGGCGGGGCGGGGCGGGATGGTGTCGGTCGGGCTGCCCCGGGCTGAGGTGGAGTCGTTGATCGTCCGGTGGGAGGGGCGGTTGTCGGTTGCTGCGGTGAACGGTCCTTCGTCGGTGGTGGTGTCGGGCGACCCCGAGGCGCTGGCCGAACTGGTCGTCGCGGGCGGGGCGGAGGGTTTTCGGGCTCGCCGGGTCGAGGTGGACTACGCGTCGCATTCCGCGCACGTGGAGCAGATCGAGGCGGAGCTGGTCGAGGCTCTGGCGGACATCGCGCCGGTGGAAGGGAGTGTCGCGTTCTACTCCACGGTGACGGGTGAGCTGACGGACACGCGTGAGCTGGACGCGGGCTACTGGTACCGCAATCTGCGGGAGACGGTGCGGCTGGCCGACATCACCCGCGCGCTGGCCACAGCCGGCCACGGGACATTCGTAGAGGTCAGCCCCCACCCGGTGCTGACCCCCAGCCTGGAAGAGACCCTGTTCGAGTCCCACCCGGCAGCGGTTGTGACGGGGACGTTGCGCCGGAGCGAGAACGACCCCGAACAACTGCTGGCTGCTGTGGCTCGGTTGCACACTCGTGGTGTCCCGGTGGACTGGGCCGCGATAGTGGGCCAGGGTCCGGCGATCGAGTTGCCGACGTATGCGTTCCAGCGTGAGCGGTACTGGCCGGAGGCGGTGTCCGAGCCCGTGGTGGGGGCGGACGATGAGTTGTGGTCGGTGGTGGTGGGGGCGGATGTGGGGTTGTTGTCGGCGGAGTTGGGGGTCGATGAGCGGGCTTTGGGTGAGGTGGTGCCGGCGTTGGCGGCGTGGCGTGAGCGTCGTCGGGCTGGGTCGGTGGTGGAGGGGTGGCGGTTTGCGGAGAGCTGGAAGCTGTTGCCCGGGGCGTCTGGGGGTGTGTTGTCGGGTGGTTGGCTGGTGGTGGTGCCTGTCGGGTGGGGTGAGGATGCGTGGGTGGCTTCGGTGGTGGGGGCGTTGGGTGCTGGGGTGGTGCGGCTGGAGGTGGCCGGGGACACGGATCGTGCCGAGTTGGCTGGGCGGTTGGCGGATCTGCCTGAGCTGGCTGGGGTGGTGTCGTTGCTGGGTGTGGTCGAGGAGGCGTGTGCGGGGTTCGGTGCTACGCCGGTGGGTCTGGCGGGGACGGTGGGGTTGGTCCAGGCGTTGGGGGACTGTGGGATCGGTGCGCGGGTGTGGTGTGTGACGCGGGGTGCGGTGTCGGTGGGGTCTGGGGATTTGTTGGTGAGTCCGGTGCAGTCGGCGTTGTGGGGTTTGGGGCGGTCTGTGGCGTTGGATCTGCCGGGTCGGTGGGGTGGGTTGGTGGATCTGCCGGTGGTGTTCGATGAGCGGGTGGGTGGGTTGTTGCGGCGGGTCCTGACGGGTGATGAGGATCAGGTCGCGGTGCGGGGGTCGGGTGTGTATGGGCGTCGTCTGGTCCGGGCCGGGGGTGCGGAGGCGGGTGCTGGGGTGCGGCTGAGTGGTTCGGTGCTGATTACGGGTGGGACGGGGGGTCTGGGTGGTCATGTGGCGCGGTGGGTGGTGGCGCGTGGTGCGGAGCATGTCGTACTCGTGAGCCGCCGGGGTGAGCAGGCTCCGGGTGCGTCCGGTCTGCGTGAGGAGCTCATAGCGCTGGGTGCGCGGGTGACGGTGGAGGCGTGTGACGTCGCGGACCGTGAGGCGTTGGCGGCCGTACTCGGCGCGATCCCCGGCGAGTGTCCGCTGACGGCGGTCGTGCACGCGGCCGGGATCGGTGACCATCATGCGCCGGTGGAAGGGCTTGAGTTTGAGCGGCTGGATGCGGTGCTGCGGGCGAAGATGGTGTCTGCGTGGCATCTGCATGAGTTGACGGCGGGGCTGGACCTTGAGGCGTTCGTGTTGTTCTCGTCGGGTGCGGCGAGTTGGGGTGCTGGTGGGCAGGCGGCGTATGCGGCGGCGAATGCCTTCCTGGACGGGCTGGCGGGTTACCGGCATGGCGCGGGGCTTGCCGCGACCTCGGTGGCGTGGGGGTTGTGGGCGGGTCCGGGCATGGGTGCGGCCGACGTTGAGTCTGTGGAGGGGTACAGGCGGCGTGGTGTGCTGGCGATGGAGCCGGAGTTGGCGATGGCGGCTCTGGAGGGGGCGGTGTGCGAGGGTTCGGTGACTCTCACGGTGACGAACACGGACTGGGAGACGTTCGCGCCGAGTTTCACCGTGGAGCGGCCGAGTGCGCTGCTGTCGGGTATTCCGGAAGCGCGCAAGGCACTCGCCCTGCCGGGTGCGGGGACTGGTGGTGAATCGGCGCTGCGGCGCAGGCTGGCCGGGCTGGGGGAGAGGGAACGTACGCGGGCGTTGCTGGATCTGGTGCGGCGGGAAGCTGCGGTCACTCTTGGTTTCGACAATGCTGATGCTCTGCCGCAGGGGCGGGCTTTCCGTGATGTCGGTTTTGATTCGCTGACGGCGGTGGAGCTGCGGAACAAGCTCGCCTCGGCCACGGGGCTTGTGCTGCCTGCAAGCCTGGTCTTCGACTACCCGACCCCGGTCGCGCTGGCTGAGCATCTGGGTTCGGAGTTGCTGGGCACGGTCGAGGCCGTGTCGGCGATGCCGGTGGCCACGGTGGCGGTGGACGAGCCGATCGCCATCGTCGGCATGGGCTGCCGGTTCCCCGGCGGGCTGTCGTCGCCGGAGCAGTTGTGGGATGCGGTGGTGTCCTCGGTTGACGCGATGAGTGAGTTCCCTGCGGATCGCGGCTGGGATCTGGTCGGTGACGGTTTTGCCCGGGTGGGTGGGTTCGTCGAGGATGTGGCGGGGTTCGATGCGGGGTTCTTCGGGATTTCGCCGCGTGAGGCGTTGGCGATGGATCCGCAGCAGCGGTTGTTGCTGGAGACGGCCTGGGAGGCGCTGGAGCGGTCAGGGATCGACCCGAACGCGCTGAAGGGCAGCAAGACCGGGGTGTTCGTAGGCGGGGCAGTTTCGGGATACGAGACCGTAGGCAATGTCTCGGACGAGGCGGACGGATACCGGATCACCGGTGGCGCGAGCAGCGTGTTGTCGGGCCGGATCGCGTACGTGCTGGGGTTGGAAGGGCCTGCGGTGACGGTGGATACGGCGTGTTCGTCGTCGTTGGTGGCGTTGCACTGGGCCGCGCAGGCGCTGCGGTCGGGGGAGTGCGATCTGGCGCTGACCGGTGGTGTGGCGGTGATGGCCACACCGGGCGCCTTTGCCGAGTTCGCCACACAGGGCGTGTTGGCGGGCGATGGCCGCTGCAAGTCCTTCGCCGCGTCGGCCGACGGCACCGGGTGGGGTGAGGGTGCTGGGTTGTTGGTGGTGGAGCGGTTGTCTGATGCCCGGCGTAATGGGCACCGGGTGTTGGCGGTGGTGCGGGGTTCGGCGATCAACCAGGATGGCGCCTCGAACGGGTTGTCGGCGCCGAACGGTCCCTCCCAGCAGCGGGTGATCCGGCAGGCGTTGGCCAGTGCTGGTCTGACCACGGCCGAGGTGGACGTGGTCGAGGCGCATGGCACCGGTACTCGGTTGGGTGACCCGATCGAGGCCCAGGCCCTGCTGGCGACCTACGGACAGGACCGGCCGGAAGACCGTCCACTGTGGCTGGGATCGCTGAAGTCCAACATCGGTCACACCCAGGCGGCTGCCGGTGTCGCCGGTGTGATCAAGATGGTGCTGGCGATGCAACACGGCCAACTGCCCCGGACGTTGCACGTGGACGAGCCGACGCCTGAGGTGGACTGGTCGGCCGGCGCGGTGGAGTTGCTGACCGAACAACAACCGTGGCCGATGGTCGACCGGCCGTGGCGGGCTGGCGTGTCCTCGTTCGGAGTCAGTGGCACCAACGCCCACGTCATCCTCGAACAGGCCCCCGAGCTTGAACCGGCCCCCCGTGCGGAGGCGGAGCCGGTAGTGGTGCCGTGGGTGCTGTCGGCCAAGTCGGAGTCGGCGTTGCGGGACCAGGCACGGCGGCTCGCGGCACACGTGGAAGCTGATCCGGAACTGGACCCGGTCGACGTAGGCGCGGCATTGGTGTCCACCCGGGCCGGACTGGAGCACCGTGCGGTTGTCCTGGGCACGGACAGGGACGAGCTGATCGCGAGGCTGACCGGGCTTGCTACCGGAGAACCGGGCGCCGGGGTAGTGACCGGGGTAGCCGGTCAGAGCACGGCTGGCGGGCGTGATGTGGTGTTCGTGTTCCCCGGCCAGGGCGCACAGTGGGCCGGTATGGCCCAGGAACTGCTGGTGTCCTCACCCGTGTTCGCGGAGCGGATGCGGGAGTGCGCTCAGGCGCTGGCCCCGTTCGTGGAGTGGGATCTGCTGGAGGCGCTGGGGGACGAGGAGGCGCTGGCACGGGTCGAAGTGGTGCAGCCGGTGTTGTGGGCGGTGATGGTGTCGCTGGCGCACGTGTGGCAGTCGCTCGGGGTGACACCGGCCGCGGTGATGGGGCACTCGCAGGGCGAGATCGCGGCGGCCTGCGTGGCGGGCGGACTGTCGTTGACGGACGCCGCCAGGATCATCGCGGTGCGCAGCCGACTGCTCGCCGAGTCCCTGGCCGGGCGGGGCGGAATGGTGTCCGTGCGGCTGCCCCGGGCCGAGGCGGAGTCGTTGATCGCCCGGTGGGAAGGACGGTTGTCGATCGCGGCGGTCAACGGACCCTCGTGGGTGGTGGTCTCCGGCGACGCCGAAGCGGTCACGGAACTGGTCGTCGCGGGCGAGGCGGAGGACTTCCGGACCCGCCGGATGGACACGGACTGCGCGGGACATTCCCCGCAGGTGGACGAGATCAGGGACGAGCTGGTCGAGGCTCTGGCAGACATCGCCCCGATGGAGGGGACGGTCGCGTTCTACTCCACGGTGACTGGTGAACTGACCGACACCCGTGAGCTGGACGCGGAGTACTGGTACCGCAACGCGCGGAAGACGGTACGGCTGGCCGAGACCACCCCGGTGCTGGCCACGGCCGGCTACGAGATGTTCGTAGAGGTCAGCCCCCACCCGGTGCTGACCCCCAGCCTGGAAGAGACCCTGTTCGAGTCCCACCCGGCGGCGGTTGTGACGGGGACCCTGCGCCGGGGCGAGAACGAACCCGAACAACTGCTGACCGCACTGTCCACTCTCCACACCCACGGCGTCCCGGTGGACTGGTCCGCGGTGGTGGGCCAGGACTCGACGGTCGAGCTGCCGACGTATGCCTTCCAGCACCAGCGGTACTGGCCGAGTCCCCGGGCTGTGGCCGGCGATGTACGGGGCGCCGGGTTGACGTCGCTGGGTCATCCGTTGCTGGGTGCGGCGGTGGAGTTGGCCGGTGGTGAGGGTGTGGTGTTCACCAGCCGCCTGTCTTTGGCTTCGCATGACTGGCTGGCCGACCACACGGCACGGGGTGTGGTGTTGCTGGCCGGCACCGCGTTCGTGGAACTGGTAGTGCGGGCTGGTGATGAGGTGGGGTGTGGTGTTCTGGAGGATCTGGCGTTGGAGCGGCCGTTGGTGCTGTCCGAGCGCGGGGCTGTGCAGGTGCAGGTGGTGGTCGGGGCACTGGTGGAGTCGGGTCGTCGTGCGGTGAGTGTGTACTCCCGGCGGGAGGAGGAGGTGGGCTGGACACGGCACGCCAGCGGAACGCTGACTTCCGAGGCAGCGGCGGTGGGTGCGGAGTTGACGGCATGGCCGCCTGCGGGAGCGGAACCGGTGCCGGTGGACGGGTTCTATGAAGCCTTGGCCGAGACAGGCTACGGATACGGCCCGGCCTTCCAGGGGGTACGGACGGTATGGCGGCGGGGCGAGGAGGTCTTCGCCGAAGTGCGGCTGCCGGACGAGGCGGCTGAGCGGGCGGGGGAGTTCGGTATCCACCCGGCGTTGTTCGACGCCGCCCTGCACGCCGCCGCGTTCCTGCCCGCTGGGGGCGAAGGCGGGCTCCCGTTCTCCTGGAGCGGTGTGGCCCTGCACGCATCGGGTGCACGATCACTGCGAGTACGACTGTCGGAGACTGAGGACGGCGGGCTCTGCCTGAACGCGGCTGATGACACCGGCGCCCCAGTGCTGTCGGTGGACTCGCTGACACTGCGACCGTTGCGAGCGGAACTGCTGGAGTCCGGGGCCGAACAGCGCTCGCTGTTCGGCGTGGACTGGATTCTCAAGCCTGCGGTCCCGACCGGGGCCGAGAACTCGCCGCGGTGTGTGGTGGCGGGCGCGGGCGGTCAGGACCTGGCGAAGACGCTGGGAGTGGCCTGGTATCCGGAGCTGTCCGAGTGCCCGGAGACGGATCTGGTTCTCCTGCCTGCGGGCGCTGGTGCGGACGATGGTGATGTGGCTGCGGTGGTGCGTTCTGAGGTGTGCCGGGTGCTGGAGTTGGTGCAGCAGTGGCTGGCTGATGAGCGGGGTGATGCCCGGTTGGTGGTGGTGACCCGGAATGCGGTGTCCACGGGGACGGGTGACCGGGTGGAGGACGTGGCCGGGGTACAGGGGTTGGTGAGGTCGGCGCGGTCCGAGCATCCGGGCCGGTTCGGTCTGGTCGACGTGGACGGCAGCGTCGAATCGTGGCAGTGCCTGCCCGCCGTACTGAGCGGGACAGCCGATGACGAGGACGGGTTCGAGCTGGCGGTGCGGGCCGGGCAGGCATACGCCCCCCGGCTGACGCCGGCGCATACCCGCGAGGTGTTGACGCTGCCGATGGAGACATGGCGGCTGGGGATGGCGGGTCAGGGCAGTGTGGACGATCTGGTGATCGTGCCGTCTCCCGAGGCTGAGGTGCCGTTGGAAGCGGGGCAGGTGAGGATCGGGGTGCGTGCGGCGGGGCTGAACTTCCGCGATGTGCTGAATGTGCTGGGTGTGTATCCGGGTGAGGCGCCGGTGCTGGGTGCGGAGGTCGCCGGTGTGGTGCTGGAGACGGGACCGGGTGTGACCGGTTTCGTCCCGGGGGATCGGGTGATGGGTATGGCGGTCGGCGGGTTCGGCCCGGTCGTGATGGCGGACGCGCGCCTGATAGCACCCATCCCGCAGGGCTGGTCGTTCGCGCAGGCGGCCGGGGTGCCGGTGGTGTTCCTGACGGCGTGGTACGGGCTGCGGGAGACGGGGCGTTTGGCGGCGGGGCAGCGGGTGCTGGTGCATGCCGCGGCCGGCGGTGTGGGAATGGCCGCGGTCCAGCTGGCCCGGCTGTGGGGCGCGGAGGTCTTCGCGACCGCGAGTGAGGGCAAGCAGGACACGGTGTGCGGTCTGGGAGTGGCGCGGGATCACATCGCGTCGTCGAGGACCACGGAGTTCGCCGGCCGGTTCACGGAGATGGACGTGGTCCTCAACAGCCTGGCGGGCGAGTTCGTCGACGCGTCGCTGGGGGTTCTGCGGGAGGGTGGCCGGTTCGTCGAGCTGGGCAAGACCGACATCCGTGACACGGACGCGATAGCCACCACGCACCCCGAAGTGAGCTATCACGCGATCGACCTCGAGATCGACCTGGACGTGGTCGGGGGCATGCTCGCCGAGCTGGCGGAGCTGTTCGAGGCCGGCGTACTGTCCCCCCTGCCTACCCGGACATGGGACGTGCGGCAGAGCCGTGACGCCTTCCGCTACATGGCGCAGGCCCGGCACATGGGCAAGATCGTGCTGACCGTGCCCCAGCAACTGGACCCCGAGGGCACGGTGTTGATCACCGGAGGCACCGGTGGTCTGGGCGGCCTGCTGGCACGGCACCTGGCCGACCGGCACGGCATACGGCACCTGACTCTCGTGTCACGCCAGGGGATCGCCGCGCCGGGAGCGCGGGAGCTGGCCGAGGAACTGACCGCACTGGGCGCCGAGGTGCGGGTGGTGGCGTGCGACGTGTCGGACCCGAACGCCGTCGCCGAACTGGTCGCCGGAGTGCCGCAACAGCACCCGCTCACCGCGGTGATCCACGCGGCGGCTGTGCTGGACGACGGAACGATCACGTCCTTGACCCCGGAACGCATCGACACCGTCATGCGCCCGAAGGCGGACGCGGCCTGGTACCTGCACGAGGCGACCGCCGGACTGGACCTGGCCGCATTCATCCTCTTCTCCAGCTTCTCAGCCACCTCCGGCGCCCCGGGTCAGGGCAACTACGCCGCCGCCAACGCGTTCCTGGACGCGCTGGCGTTGTACCGCCACGTGCATGGCCTCCCGGCCGCGTCGCTGGCCTGGGGCTGGTGGGCCGACACCAGCAGCATGACCGGTCTGGGCCACACCGACCACGCCCGGTTCGGCCGGGCCGGGGTACGTGCGATGCCGGCGGCGGAGGGGCTGGCGTTGTTCGACCTGGCCTGCCGGCGCCCGGAGGCATATCTGGTCCCGGTCGGGCTCGAACTGCCACGGAATGGCGGGTCGGTGCCGCCGTTGCTGCGAGGGTTGGTGGCCGGCGGTCCGGCGCGACCGGTCGCCCGTGCGGGCGTCCAGGACGGCTCCGGCCTGGTCCGGCGACTGGCCGGCCTGACAGCCGCCGACCAGCAGCGACTGCTGCGTGACCTGGTGTGTGGCCACGTCGCCACCGTTCTGGGACACGCCTCCGTGGAAGCCGTCGACCCCGAGAAGGCATTGCGGGACATGGGCTTCGACTCGTTGACGACGGTGGAGTTGCGCAACCGGTTGGCAGCGGCGACAGGTCTGCGGCTCCCCGCGACGCTGGCGTTCGACCACCCGACCGCCTCGCGCCTGGCCACCCACCTGAGGCAGCAGTTGCTGGGCACGGTCGAGGCCGCGCCGGTGACGCCGGTGACGCCGGTGGACGAGCCGATCGCCATCGTAGGGATGGGCTGCCGCTTCCCCGGCGGGGTCGAGAGCCCCGAACAACTGTGGACCCTGCTCACCGGCGGCGTCGACACCATCTCGGCGTTCCCGACACAACGCGGCTGGGACCTGACCGGCGACGGGGCCACCCAGACGGGTGGGTTCCTCAAGGACGTGGCGGGGTTCGACGCGGGGTTCTTCGGGATCTCGCCGCGCGAGGCGCTGGTGATGGATCCGCAGCAGCGTTTGCTGCTGGAGACGGCCTGGGAGGCGCTGGAGCGGTCCGGGATCGACCCGAACGCGCTGAAGGGCAGCAGGACCGGCGTGTTCGTGGGCGGGACAGGTTCGGGGTACGACACGGTCGGGGACGCCGCGGACCAAGTGGACGGATACCTGCTCACCGGTGCCGCGAGCAGCGTGCTGTCGGGCCGGATCGCGTACACGTTGGGCTTGGAAGGGCCTGCGGTGACGGTGGACACGGCGTGCTCGTCGTCGCTGGTGGCACTGCACCTCGCGGCCCAGGCGCTGCGGTCCGGCGAGTGCTCGATGGCGCTGGCCGGTGGCGTGACCGTGATGGCCACACCGGGGGTCTTCATCGCCGGGTCCGCCATGCAGGGCGGTGTGGGGGGCGATGGCCGCTGCAAGGCGTTCTCCGCGACCGCTGATGGGTTCGGGGTCGCGGAAGGCGCCGGGTTGTTGGTGGTGGAGCGGTTGTCGGACGCCCGGCGTAATGGTCATCGGGTGCTGGCGGTGGTGCGGGGTTCGGCGATCAACCAGGACGGCGCGTCGAACGGGCTGACCGCACCGAACGGTCCGTCGCAGCAGCGCGTGATCCGGCAGGCACTGGCCAGCGCCGGTGTGACCACCACCGAGGTGGACGTCGTGGAGGCGCACGGTACGGGTACCCGGCTGGGAGACCCGATCGAGGCCCAGGCCCTGCTGGCCACCTACGGACAGGACCGGCCGGTGGATCGCCCGCTGTGGCTGGGATCGGTCAAATCCAACCTCGGTCACACCCAGGCCGCCGCCGGTGTCGCCGGTGTGATCAAGATGGTGCTGGCGATGCAACACGGCCAACTGCCCCGGACGTTGCACGTGGACGAGCCGACGCCTGAGGTGGACTGGTCGGCGGGTGCGGTGGAGTTGCTGACCGAACAACAACCGTGGCCGGTGGTCGGCCGGCCGTGGCGGGCAGGGGTGTCCTCGTTCGGGATCAGCGGCACCAACGCCCACGTCATCCTCGAACAGGCCCCCGAGCTTGAACCGGCCTCCGATGCGGTGGTGTCGCCGTCGGTGGTGCCGTGGGTGCTGTCGGCGAGGTCGGAGTCGGCGCTGCGGGACCAGGCGCGGCGGCTTCTGGCACACGTGGAAGCTGATCCGGGACTCGACCCGGTGGACGTCGGTGCGGCACTGGTGTCCACCCGGGCGGGTTTCGGGCACCGTGCGGTCGTCCTGGGCACCGACCGGGACGAGCTGATGCGGGGCCTGCGCGGGCTGGCCGCCGGGGAAGCGGGGACCGGTGCGGTCACCGGTGACGGCGCGGGAGGAGCCGGTCGAGTCGTCTTCCTGTTCGCGGGCCAAGGGCCGGGCTCGATCGCCTGGTGTGTGCGGACGGCCCGGGAACTGGCCGCGGAGTTCCCGGTGTTCGCCGAGGCGTTCGACGAAGTACGCGCGCAGTTCGCCGAGTGGCTGCCGGGGTCCCTGGAACCGGTGGCCACCGACGACGAACTCGTCGATCCGGGATGGGCGCGAGCGGCGTTGTTCGCGTTCGAGGTCGCCATGTTCCGGCTGCTGTCGTCGTGGGGCGTCACGCCGGACTATGTCGCCGGGCACTCGACCGGCGAAGCGGTGGCGGCCTACGTGGCGGGAGCGTGGTCGTTGGACGATGCCCGCAGGGTGGTGACCGCCGGGGACGACGGGAACGGGAAGGCGGCTGCCGGGAGCCCGGTGCCCAGGTCTTCGCGGATCGTGCTGGTATCGCTGGAGAGCGGCGAACCCGTGCGGGAGCGGCCGGAGTTCGCCGTAGCGGACACGGAGCGACCGGCACGGTTCGCCGAAGCCGTGGGCTGGTTGCGTGAGCAGGGAGCGACCCGGTTCGTGGAGCTGGGCCCGGACGCGGCGCTGACCGGACTTCGGCCGGACGGCGTGGACGCCGAGTTCGTCGCCATGCAGCGGCAGGACCGGCCTCAGGTGTACGAGGCCATGGCGGCGCTGGCGTTCCTGTACACCCGCGGGGTGACCGTCGACTGGCGGGCGATGTTCGCTCGCTCAGGCGCACGGCGGGTCGAGTTGCCGACGTACGCGTTCCAGCGGGAACGGTTCTGGTCGCTGGCCTCGGGAACGGGCGGGGTGGCCGGTGCGGGCCTGGCCACGGCCGGTCACGCTCTTCTCAGTGCGATGGTGCGGCTGGCCGACCGCGATGAACTGGTGTTCACCAGCCGGTTGTCGCAGGCCACCCACCCGTGGCTGGCTGATCACCGCCTCGGTGCGACAGCTGTTCTGCCGGTGACGGCGCTCGTCGACATAGCGATGCGGGCGGGTGACGAGGCCGGGTGCGCTGTCCTGGAGGAGCTGACCGTCCACGCGCCCCTGGTGGTTCCCGACCACGGCGCGGTTCAGGTGCAGGTCGTGGTCGGCAGCCCCGACGAGGAGGGCAGGCGCCCGATCGCTGTGTACTCGCGCCCGGAGAACACGGACGACGAGTGGCTTTCGTACGCCACCGGTCTGCTCGCCGCGCTGGGCGGCGAGCCCGGGTGGACCGAGCGGACCTGGCCGCCGGCGGACGCCCGGCCGGTACCGGTCGAGGACGCCTACGACATGCTCGCCGAGCGTGGGTACCGGTACGGGCCGGTGTTCCAGGGACTGCGAGCGGTGTGGCGCCGGGCCGACGTGGTGTTCGCCGAGGTCGCCCTGCCGCAACGGGCGACCGGGGAGTCCGCCCGGTTCGGCGTTCACCCGGCCTTGCTGGACGCGGCCCTGCACCCGCTGCTGATCGCGTCCGAGGACATCCGGCTGCCGTCGACGTGGACGAATGTCTCGCTCCACACCACGGGCACGACCGCGTTGCGGGTCGCCCTGACCCCGGCAGGCGACGGCGACGGGTACCGGCTCGACGTGGCCGACGAAGTCGGCAACACCGTGGCGACGGCCCAGATCTCACGGTGGGAGCGGGTGTCCACCGAAGCCCTCGCGGGGAAGCGGGGCGACGAGGACGACCTCCTGCGGGTGGAGTGGGCGCCGGCCGGATCTCTGGAGGACACCGGGGAACACGAGGATTCGGTGGCGCTGCTCGGTGAAGTGAGCGGGGAGCTCTCGGAGGCGGGATTCCTGCGGTTCGGCGATATCACCGAGGCCGCCCTGTCCTACGAGCCCTGGGACATCCTGGTCGCCGAATCGCCTGCGGACGGTGAGCTGCCGTCCGTGGCGCATCGGGCGGTACGGCACGTGCTGACCCGGCTCCAGGAGTGGGTCACCCGGGACGACCTGCCCGACAACCGGCTGGTGGTGGTCACCCGGGGGGCCGTCGCCGCGAGCGAGGGCGAGGCCGTGGTGGATCTCGCGGGTGCGGCGGTATGGGGACTGGTGCGGTCGGCCCAGTCGGAGCACCCGGACCGGATCACCCTGGTGGACATCCCCGATGGCGGGTCGGTGCCGTGGGCGCGCATAGCCGCAGCCGCCGCGATCGAGCCGCAGCTGGCGGTGCGTGACGGTGAGCTGTTGGTGCCCCGGCTGGTCCGGACGACCGGCGGTGGGACGGTCCGGCCGGCGCCGGCCGGACGGGGCACTGTGCTGGTGACCGGGGGCACGGGCGCGTTGGGAGCACTGTTCGCCCGGCATCTGGTCACCCGCCATGGCGTACGGCACCTGGTTCTGGCCAGCCGTCGCGGGGCCGAGGCGCCGCAGGCGGACGTGCTGCGGGAAACGCTGGCCGAGCTGGGCGCACAGGTGGAGTTCGTCGCATGCGACGTGGCGGACCGCGAGTCGGTCGCCCAACTGCTGGCCGGGATCGGCGAGGAGCACCCGCTGGTCGGGGTGGTGCACGCGGCCGGAGCACTGGACGACGGGGTGGTCACGTCCTTGACCGGTGAACGGGTCACCGAGGTCCTGCGGCCGAAGGCCGACGGAGCCTGGCACCTGCACGAGCTCACCCAGCATCTGGATCTGGACCTGTTCGTCCTGTTCTCCTCGGTGTCGGGAGTCCTGGGCATCCCGGGACAAGCCAACTACGCGGCGGCGAACGCGTTCCTGGACGGCCTGGCCGAGCACCGCCGGGCACGCGCCCTGCCCGCCGTCTCCCTGGCCTGGGGTCTGTTCGACGACACCGCCGCAGCGGCCAAGCAGTTGGGGCTGCGGCCGATCACCACCGAGACGGCGGTCCGGCTGTTCGACCAGGCGTTGCCCGACGGTCCGGCGGCGGTCGTCCCCGCGCCGCTGGATCTGGGCCGCCTCGGACAGGAAGCCGTCCGGGTGCCCGCGCTGTTGCGTTCCCTGCTGCCGGCTCG
Source organism: Streptomyces saintjeani (assembly GCF_055409605.1). NCBI lineage: Bacteria > Bacillati > Actinomycetota > Actinomycetes > Kitasatosporales > Streptomycetaceae > Streptomyces > Streptomyces saintjeani. The sequence continues at coordinate 8,227,921 of NZ_CP189624.1, forward strand.
GGCGCCCCGGGGCACCGGTGCCGAGGCCGGTGCCGAGGAGTCGCTGACCGAGCGGCTGGCCGGGATGCCCAGGAGCGAGGCCGAGCAGTACGTGCGGGATCTGGTGCGCCGCGAGACGGCGACGGCATTGGGGTACGCCAGTGCCGGCGAGGTCGCGCCGGAGGTCTCCTTCCGGGACGCCGGGTTCGACTCGCTGGCAGCGGTGCGGTTCCGCAACCAGCTGGTCGACAAGACCGGCCTGGCCCTGCCCACCACGCTGGTGTTCGACCACACCTCGCCCGCCGTCCTCGCCGACCACCTCGTCGGCCGGCTGGTCGTCACCGGGGAGAGTCCCGAACAGGCTGTGCTGGCCGAGTTGGACAGGCTGGAAGCGGTACTGATGTCCCTGCCGGCGGGACCGGGTGCCGACGGGCACCCCGAGACCGAAGCGATCGCTTCCCGGCTCGACGCGGTGGTGTCGCGATGGCGAACCGCGTTCCGCCCCAGCGGCACCGACGACCACGCCGAGACGGTGACCAGGCTTCAGGACGCGACCGAGGAGGAGGTTCTCGACTTCATCGACCGGCAGTTCCGTCGCGACGAACGGTAGGAGTCCAGCGTTCCGCCGAGGGGCCGACACCTGCCAGGTCCCCCCGACCGGCGGGGGGTACCCCGCCGTGTGGCTGGAGCTTGTGCGCGTCGGACGGCCGGCGGTTCCGGGGGCTTTAGGGTCGGTGCGACAGGGGCCGGACGAGCTGGGTGAAGGCGGGGCGTGCGTGACGCGGGCGGTGGTGGTGGCGAGGCCGGGCAGCCGGAAGCACACCGGGGAGGGGGTTCCTGCTCCGGCGGGGGTACGGGGGGACAGCGGCGCCCGGCACGCCGTACCCCCGTCGTCGGGGGCCCCGCGATGAACCGTGTCCGCGCGCTGTGGGACCGCGTACCCGCGCCGGTCGTCGATCTCCTGTTGGTCGCGGCGGCGGCCGTGGACCTGCGGCTGAACCTGTGGGACGACACGCGCCTCGGCATCGCGCTGGCCGGGCTCGGTGTCGTCGCGCTGGCCCTGCGGCGCCGGTTCCCGCTCGTCGTGTTCCTGCTCACCGTGCCCAGCGCGCTGACGCAGCCCGTCGCCGTCGCCCCGGTCGTGGCGCTGTTCACGCTGGCCGAGCGCTCCCGCGACCGGCGGCTGCTCGCGGGGTGCGTCGCCCTGACCGCCGTGGCGAACAGCACCCCGTGGCCGCTGGAGAGCCTCACCGGCGTCGGCCGGACCATGACGCTGGTGACCTTCGTGTACGGCCTGGCGATCGCCGCCGCCCCGGTCCTCATCGCCCAGCTCCTCCAGACCCGCCGGGACCTGGCGCGCCGGCTCGTCGAGATCGAGGAGGCCAGGGAGCACGAGCGGGCCCTGCACGCCCAGGCCGTCCTCGCCCGGGAACGCGCCCAACTGGCACGGGAGATGCACGACGTGGTCTCGCACCAGGTCAGCCTCATCGCCGTACAGGCCGGCGCCCTCCAGGTCGCGAGCAAGGACGTGGACGCCAAGGAGGCCGCCCGTACGATCCGTTCGCTGAGCGTCACCACTCTCGACGAACTGCGCACCATGGTCACCCTGCTGCGCGCCTCCGGCGGCAGCACCACCGAGCTGACTCCCCAGCCCACCCTGGCCGACCTGCGCACTCTCGTGGAGTCGAGCGGCACCCACGTACAGCTGACCGGCGAGCTGCCGCCCGCCGTCGGCACCCCGGCCCAGCGCGCCGTCTACCGCACGGTCCAGGAGGCGCTGACCAACGTCCGCAAGCACGCCCCCGGCGCGACGGCCCGCGTGGAGCTGTGGCAGGACGGCGACGACATCGGCGTGACCGTCACCAACACCGCGTCCACGCGCCCCTCCCTGGCCCTGCCCGGCTCCCACCAGGGCCTGGTCGGCCTGCGGGAACGGGCCGACATCCTGCACGGCACGCTGGAAGCGGGGCCGACCGGGCAGGGGGGTTACCGGGTGAGCCTGCGCATCCCGCTCGACGGGGACTGAGCGGGGGCTGTCCTCCGGCAGGGCTGCCCGCCCGGTCACCGGGGGACAGCAGGCTCCGCCGGACGGCGGGGACGTACCCCCCGACCGGCGGGGCCGGTACCGACGGGTGCCGGATGGTCCGCCCCCGGGTGCCCGCGCGAGATTCTTCCCATGACCGATGCGCAGCCGCTGCTGAAGCCGTCCGCCCCGCAGGAGAACCCTCCGCCGCCGCCCCGGCCGGCCCCCGGACCGTCCGGCCCCTCGACGGGACGTCTCGTCGGCGTGGACCTGGCCCGCGCGCTGGCCGTGTTCGGCATGTACGTCGTGCACATCGGGCCCCCGCTGTCCGCGACGCACGGCGTGGCGAGCTGGGTCCGCTACCTGGCGGACGGCCACTCGTCGGTCCTGTTCGCCACCCTCGCCGGGTTCTCCCTGACGCTGCTCGCCGGCCGCCGCGAGCCGAGGACCGGCCTCGCGGGCCGGCAGGCGAAGGTCCGGATCGCGATCCGCGCCGTGATCCTGATCGCCCTCGGCACCGTGATGGCGATGGAGTACGGCGGGGTGATCATCCTCGCTTTCTACGGCGTCTACTTCCTGCTCGCTCTCCCCTTGGTGCGCCTGAGCGCCAGGGCACTCGCGGTCACCGCCGCGGCTCTCGCCCTCGTCACCCCGCAGCTGGCGTTCGCCCTGAACACCGTGCTGACCGACTCGGTCCAGCAGAGCGTCAACGCCTACGACCCGCTCCACCGGCTCAGCGGCGTCGGTGTGCTCGACCTGCTGTTCACCGGTTTCTACCCGACGATCACCTGGATGGCGTTCGTGGTCGCCGGCATGGCGCTGGCCCGCCTCGACCTGTCCGCGCCCGTGGTCCGGCGGCGCCTGGCCGCGCTCGGCGCCGCCCTCGCCGTGGCCGCGTACGGCCTGTCCCTGCTGTTCGCCGGCCAGGGCGCGCTGAGGAGCACGGCGGAGGACGGGGCGTCGTCCGGCGGCTCCGGGGCGATGCCCATGGACGGCGGGGCGCTCTCGGCCTCGTCGCTCCTGACGGCCGGGCCGCACAGCGGCACCACGTTCGACATCGTCGGCAGCGTGGGCGTCGCGATCCTGGTGATCGTGGGCGCGACCGCGCTGATCGACCGCCTCCCGCGCCTGGGCCGCCTGCTGCGGCCGGTCATCGCTGTGGGCACCATGTCCCTCACGGCCTACGTCGGCCACTTCGTCGCCCAGTCCGTGCTGTCCACGTCCGGCGGGGACGGCTCCCAGCAGTCCTGGACGCCGCTGCTCTGTTACGTCCTCGGGGCGATCGTGTTCGCCGGGATCTGGTCCCGCTTCTTCCGGCGCGGCCCCCTGGAGTACCTGCTCAACACCGCGACCAGACCGGCGAAGTACGTCCGGTGAGACCCCGCGGCGGTGTTCCCGAGCGTCCCCGGGAACGCCGTCGCGGCTGCACACGAGGAGGCCGTCTCCCACCGTGTCGCCCCGGTCACCCGCCGCTATCATGTGGGCCGTCCGCAACACGCCCAGCGGGAGGTCGAGTTGACCCGTGCAGTGCCGGAGTTGTCCGAGGCCGAGGTGGTGGCCTGGCGGGAGAGCGGGGCATCGGTCGTCGAACTGCTGGGGCGCGCCCAGCGGTTGGGGCCGGTCGGCGGGATCCGGCTGGGGGACCGGCCCGTCGTGCTGGTGACCGGGGCGCAGGAGGTGCGGCACGTGCTCGCCCGGCATCCGGAGCGGTACGTGAAGCGGTCGCACCGGCTGCGGCCCCTCCTCGGGGACGGGGTGCTCACGGTGGACGGGGAGGCATGGCGGGGGCAACGGCGGCTGTTCCAGCCCAGGTTCACGGTGCAGGGGGTCCGGCGGTACGAGCGGGCCATGCGGGACGCCGTCGAGGAGGTGGCCCGGTCGTGGGGGGAGTCCGCCCGGAGCGGGCGGCCCCGGGATCTCGTCGCCGACATGCGGCGGTTCACCATCGACGTGATCTGGCGGGCCACCGCCGGGCTGCCCCTCGACGACACCACCCACCGGCAACTCCTCGCCGCCGCGCGCATCGTCGCCGCGATCTCCGCGCTCGGGGCGACCGACCCCACGCACTGGCCGGCCGACCTCGCCGAGGTCGACGCGGCGGCCGGGCGCGCCGTCGCCGCCGCCCGCGTCAACGGGGACCCCGGGATCCTCGACGCGCTGCTCGACACCGTCGAACTTCCCGACCCCGACGGGCGGTTGGTGCGCGACAACTTCGTCACCTTCCTCGTCGCCGGGTACGAGACCACTGCCGCCACGCTCAGTTGGCTCCTGCTGCTTCTGCACGACCACCCCGGGCACCGGGAGTGGGCGCTCGCCCAGGGGCCCGCCGGGTCGCCCGCGCGTACGGCCGCGATCCGGGCGCTGATCAGCGAGACGCTGCGGCTCTACCCGGCCGCGCTGCTGATGTTCCGCAACGCCACCGAGGACGACGTCCTCGCCGGGTGCCGGATCGAGGCGGACGCGACGGTCGCGCTCTGCGCGTACCTCACGCACCGCGACCCCGAACTCTGGCCCGAGCCCGAGCGGTTCGTGCCGCAGCGGTTCCATGGGGCGGCTCCTCGTCCTGCCCTCGGTGCGTACTACCCGCTCGGGCTCGGGCCGCGTACGTGTCTGGGGGCGCAGTTCACGCTTCAGGAGATGGCGTTGCTCGCGGAGGCTCTGTTGCCGGCTTTCGAGTTCACGGTCGTGGGGGAGCGGCCGGAGCCCGCGTTCGACGTCACGATCCGGCCGGGTGGGCCGATGGCCGCGACGGTGAGGGCTCGGGGTGGGCGGGACTGTTCGGTGCCGGTTCTTCCTTGACCGGTGCCTTCCGGTCCGGCGGCATCCCCTTTTTTCTGTCCGTTGCCCGGTTCGCCTCGCTTTCGGCTCGGCCCGGTCTTCCCAGCACCACCCCTGCCAGCACCAGCACCAGCCCGCCCAGTTGGCGCCCGCTCAGGCTGTCTCCCGCGACCGCCGTGCCCAGGAGTACTCCCGTCACCGGGTTCAGGAGCCCTATCAGCCCGACCGTCCCCGCAGGGAGATGCCGTAGCCCCGCGAACCACACGGCGAACGCCAGGGCCGTGGCTATCAGGGACGTGTAACCGACCGCGAGGAGCGCCGGACCGGAGAGCGCGGGCGGGCCGCCCTCCACCACGGCGGCGACCGGGAGCAGGAACAGGCCGCCCGCGGTGAGCTGCCACGCCGTCGCCGCGAGGACGTCGACCCCGGAACCCCAGTGCTTCGTGAGGACGTGCCCGAACGACGAGACCAGCATCGCCGCGGCCGAGGCGAGGACGCCCACGAGGTTCGTCCCGTCCGCGCCGGTGAACAGCATCAGGCATACGCCGGCCAGGCCGACGGCGGCGCCCGCGAGGTGCGCGGACCGGGGGCGCTCGGCGACCATGCCCCACGCGATCAGCATCATCGTCAGCGGGGACACCGCCATCACCGTCGACGCGACGCTCGTCGGGAGCAGTTGGGAGGCGACGTACACGAGGACGAAGAACACGCTCGCGTTGAGCAGGCCCAGTACGGCGGAACGCCCCCACCACACGCCGTGCGGCAGCCGCCGGCGCAGGACCAGAAGAACCAGCCCCGCGGGCAGCGCGCGCAGGGCCGCGCCGTACAGCGGGCTGTCGGGCGGCAAGTACTCATGCGTCACGAAGTAGTTCGCGCCCCACGCCACCGGCGCGAGCGCCGTGAGAAGGGTCCACCGCACATTCGCTTCCATGGAAGGCAATGTAACTTCCCGGGAAGGTATTATGGAAGACGTGGACGAGAACACTCGCTCGAAAGAGTGGCAGACCGAGGATCGGGGAACCGGGGAGCGCGGGGCCGGGGAGGACCGGGGCGAAGACGCGCGGTCGCAGGACCGTGTCGCCCGCATCCAGGCCGACTGGCGTCGTGAGCGGCCCGACCTCGACGTCTCCCCGCAGGGCGTGATCGGCCGGCTGCACTCCCTCGCGGGCCGCCTCACCGACGAACTGTGCCTGGTCTACGGGCGGTACGGCCTGGGGGAGGGTGAGTTCGACGTCCTGTGCGCACTGCGCCGCGCGGGAGCGCCGTACGAAAGAGCGCCCGGTGAACTCGCCGCGCACACGATGGTCACCACCGGCGCGATGACCAAACGCATCGACCGCCTGGAGCGCGCCGGCCTCGTCACCCGCCGCCGCGCGAGCGACGACCAGCGCGGCCGGATCGTCGCCCTCACCCCACCCGGCCGAGACCTGATCGACCGGGCCTTCACCGACCACATGCGCAACGAACGCAGATTGCTGGACGTGATGACACCGGCCGAGGCGGCGATCCTCGAACAACTCCTCGGAGTATGGCTCGCGAGGCTGGACGGCACCCACACACCGACCGACTCCTGATCACGCACCAGCCGAGCGGACACCACCGAGACCGGCGACGCCCACACCGACCGGCCACGCGCCCTCGCCGATCCAACGCCCCCCGACCCCGCCCTCCCGCCAACTTCACCCCCCGCCCCGTGCTTTCACGGTATGCCCACCGCTCCTCACCGTTTCTTTAGATTTCAAAAGCTACGCTCGCGGTCAAGTCGAGCGGCCGAAAACGGCCCCCACGCCGCGGCGCTCGCGTGTTGCACCCCCACAGGTACAGGAGACAGGCCGTGCGCGACGGCGACGTAGTGGTGATCGGCGGCGGGTATGCCGGAGTCCGGCTGGCCAAGCGGCTGGACGCGAGCGCGCGGGTGACTCTGATCGACCGTAAGGAAGTCTTTTTTCACCGGATCGCGTCCCTGCGCGCGGGCGTGGACCCCGAGTGGACGTCGACGCCGTTCATCCCGTACGACCGGCTGCTGACACACGGGAGGATCGTCGTCGGCAAGGCGCTGCGCATCGACACGGACGCGCGCAGCGTCGTACTGGCGACCGGCGAGAGGATCCCGTACGACGTCCTGGTCGTGGCGACGGGCGCGGACTACCCGGAGCCCGCGAGGTTCACCGGGACGACCGTCGAGGAGGCGTCGAAGGCGTTCGTCGCGCACCAGCAGAAGATCGCCGGGGCGGGGCACGTACTGATCGTCGGCGGCGGCCCCTCCGGCGTGGAACTCGCCGCGGAGATCCGCCTCGCGCGCCCGCACGCGCGCGTGACGCTCGCCCACGCGGGCGAGGCGCTCCTCGACGCGACCGGCAGCGCGTGGGCGGGCCGCAAGGCGCGCAACTGGCTGGAGTCCCACGACGTCGACGTACGCCTCGGCTCGTTCATGGCCCCCGGCACCGAGTTCGGCGTCTACAAGGACGCGCAGGGCGGCACCATGACGGCGGACGTCTCCTTCTGGGCCACCGGCATCACCCCGAACACCCTGTGGCTGCGCCTCGCGGGCCATGGCGACTGGCTGAACCCGGCGGGACACATCAAGGTCGACCGCGCACTGCGCGTCACCGGCCTGCGCGACGTCTTCGCCGTCGGCGACGTCAACGACGCGGCCGACCAGAAGATCACCCAGGCCGCGATCGCCCAGGCCGACCTCGCCGCGCACAACATCCGCGTCCACCTCACCACGCAGGGCCGCCACCGCAAGGAACCCCGCCTCTACCGGGCCCCCCACCGCAGCCCCCTCATCGTCCCCTTCGGCGGCGCCGACGGCCTCACCCTCGTACCCGTACCGGGCGGCGAGAGCGCGGTGCTGGGGAGCCGGACGACGACGCTCGCCAAGGCGAAGACGCTGATGACGCCGTACATGCGGCGGCAGCTGGGGTACACGGCGGCGTGACGCGAGGAGGCCGCCCCGCGCGGAAGCGGGGCGGCCTCGGACGGCGGAGGTCAGTTCTTCTGCTGCGCGCACTGCGGGAACTGCGGGCACTTGGCGAGCTTCGCCCTCGCGCCGGGAAGGCGCACAGCCGCGGCGAACTTCATGGCGCGCGCCAGCACCTTGTCCTTCAGCGAACGCGCGGACGGGTTGCGATGCATGTCCATCTCCCTTCGCCACCGCCTGTGCGGGGCTTGCTCTCACTCACGAGTCTTCGGTGCCCGTGGCCCCGGACGCATGGGGCGCACGTCCCGACCCGGTCCCGTACCCGACCGGGAACGCCGCGTCCACGACCGTCCCGTCCACGCTGCTGGTCAGGGCGAACGACCCGCCCAGCTCCTCCGACCGCTGCGCCATGGAGCGCAGCCCCACCCCCGGGCAGTCCCGGTGGGAGGGGAAGCCGTCCCCGTTGTCCGAGATCCGCAGGGTCACCCGGCCGTCCGACGCGGACACCAGCGCCTGCGCCCAGTCGGCGTGGGAATGACGCACCACGTTGTTGAGCGCCTCGGAGGCGATCCGATACACCGCCACCTGGAGCGCGGCCGGCAGCGGGGGCAGCGGGTCCGGGTCCACCGCGACCCCGATGCGCAGACTGCGGCTGCTCAGATGGGCGGCCAGCTGCTGGAGCGCCCGCGTCAGGTCGGCGCCGTCCAGCGCGGCCGGCGCCAGCCCGTCCGTGATGTGCCGCAGCTCCTTGATCGCGTACCCGATACCGCCGGAGACCTCCGACAGCGGCTGCGCGACCTGAGCCGACGCGCCGCGCCGTACCGCGTCGACCTGGAGGCGCAGCCCCGACAGGGCGGGCCCGAGTCCGTCGTGCAGCTCGTGCCGCAGCCGGCGGCGCTCCTCCTCGCGCGCGTGGATGAGCTGTTCGCGGCTGCTCTGGAGGTCCTGGTGGAGCCGGGAGCCGGCCAGCGCGGGCGCCGCCTGCTCGGCGAGAACCTGCACGGCCTCCCGGTCCTGCGGGTCCAGGGCCAGCTCACCGGCGCGCGGCGCCACGGTCAGTCGTCCGATCTCCTCCCCCCGGTAGACGATCGGGAAGTGCTCGGCGCCCGGCCCCGGGTCGTCGATCCGCACCAGTTCGCGCGGCCCGTGATGGGTGTCGACGGTGACGGAGGCCGCCGGCAGCCCCAGGGTGCGGACGACGGTGTCGCCGAGCAGCTGCGGGGTGTCCCCGGGGTCCGGGGCGCGGCTGAGCCGCTCGGCGAGGTTGCGCACCACCTGGTAGGGGTGCGCGCGGTCGCCGTAGAAGTAGTGGTCCATCACGCGCTGCGCCCAGTGGTACGTCGGACGCAGCAGCACCCCCAGGACGAGGCCCAGGGCGCAGGCGGGCAGCAGTTGCCCGGCCTCGCCGGTGTGCGGGGCCAGCCACAGCAGGATGCCCGCGACGGCCGTGGCCGCCGCCAGCAGGAGGAACGTCAGCAGCAGGACCGCGAGGATCCGGCGCGCGGCCCGGTCGAGGTACCAGGTGCGCGCGCGGGCGGTGAGGTAGCCCAGGCACAGCGGCCAGGTCACCGCGGCGGCGTACCGCAGCGGGAGGTCGACGGAGTCCGGCATGGCGACCCGGAACGTGAGCAGCGTCCACAGCGCCCACACGGCGTGCGGCACCGACACCCACCAGGTCTCCCGCCGGTAGTCCGCCGACAGCGCCATCCGCGCCGCCAGCACCAGCAGGGCGAGCGCCAGCGCGATCTGCGTCCCGTTGGTGTTGACCCAGCCCATGACAGGTTCCGTACCGGTCCAGAAGTCCGCCCACGCGCCCCGCGCCATCGGGTTGCGCACCCCCATCACGGCGCCGATGACGGCCGACCACAGGTACAGCTCCTGGGCGACGCACAGCACCAGCATCCCCAGCACGCACCCGCGCGCCCACGCACCGCGCAGCCGCCCGTCCGGCAGCCAGACCGGCTGCGTGAGCAGCAGCAGCGCGAACAGCGTGTAGAACAGCAGGTCGGCGAGGAACGCGGGCCAGGCCAGCGAGGCGGGCAGCAGCCCCACGGCGATCGTGATCAGCAGGGTGTCGGCGACCGTGACGGACGCCCCGGCGGTCAGCAGCAGCCACCCGAAGACCTTGCCCGAGCGGCGCGAGAGGAACAGCATGCCCGCCAGCGAGAACCCGAACCCGAGCAGCAGGTTCTGCACCGCGTAGTGGAATCCCCGGTACGACGTGACGGTGTCGACGTGGGTGAGGGTGAGCACGGACCAGGCGGCGCCCGACAGGACGACGACCACGCACACCAGGTACGCCGGAAGCAGCTCCCGCCCCGTCCCGGGAACCTTGGTGTCGCTCGCGCCCATGTCCACTCCTCGCCGTCGCCGACCGGAACCGTCAGCCTCACCCACCCGCTGTCCCGGACGCATGAGGCACCGGTCCCGACCCGCTACCGCTCCTCGCCGAGCCCGGCGTCCCGCGCGCGGGCGACGGCCTCCGCGCGGGTGGCGACGTGGAGCTTCTCGAAGATGTGCGTGACGTGGTTGCGGACGGTCTTCTCGGAGAGGACGAGTTCGCGGGCGATACGACGGTTGTCGAGCCCGCGCGCGATGAGCCCGAGGACCTCGCACTCGCGCGCGGTCAGCGCCGGGAACAGCTGCTCGGCGTCCCGCCGCCGCGACCCCGCGACCAGCGTGCTGAGCCGCGCCGCCACCCCGGCCCCGAACACCGCGCCGCCCGCCGCGACGGTCCGTACGGCGTGCAGGACCTCCTCGGCGGCGGCGCCCTTGACGATGTAGCCCCGCGCGCCCGCCTGGAGGGCGGCGAGGAGGTCGCCCTCGTCGTCGGACATGGTGAGGGTGAGGACGGGCAGCCCGGGGTGGTCCTCGGCGAGGGAGCGGATCGCGGAGATGCCGGAGCCGTCGGGCAGCCCCAGGTCCATGATGATCACGTCGGGGGTGCTCGCGGACACCGCCGCCGGGACCTCGGCGACCGTCTCCGCCTCCGCCACGACGACCACCTCGCCGAGACTCTCCAGCGCCGCTCTCAGCCCGCTGCGGAACAGCGGATGGTCCTCCACGACAAGCGCCCGCAGCACGGACCGGTCCACGGGCGACGGGGCATCCTCGTTCACTCTCGAACGGTAGTCCCTCGGAGGCGAGGTCGTCATATTTTCGGCCGATACGTCAGCTTCTGTGCGGTATATGCGACGCTCACGGCATCAGCAGCACCGGCTTCACCGCCTCCCCCCGCACCGCCGCCGCCCCCGCCTCCTCGACCGCCTCGAACGGGAACACCGACACGATCGCGTTCACCGGCAACCGCCCCGCCAGATACAGCTCCACCAGCGCCGGCACGAACACCCGGGGCACCGCCTCCCCCTGATTCACCCCCACCACCCGCGGCCCCCGGTCCAGCATCCCCGGCACGTCGAACGCCGCCTCGGTCCCGGCCGGCGGCGCCCCCACCACCCCGCACACCCCGCTCACCGCGAGCCCGTCCACGGCCTGCCGCAGCACCTTCGGCACCCCGCTCGTCTCCAGCGCCCGCTCCGCACCCCGCCCGCCGGTCAGATCCCGTACGGCGCTCAGCGCGTCGTCCTCGTACGGGTTCACAGCGTCGGTCGCCCCCAGCCGCCGCGCCAGCGCCAGCCGACGGGGGTCCGGATCGACGGCGATCACCCGCGTCGCCGCCGTCAGCCGCGCCGCCATCACCGCCGCGAGCCCCACCGAGCCGACGCCGTACACGACGAGCGTGTGCCCCGCCTCGGGCCGCAGCACGTTCAGCACCGACCCGGCGCCCGTCTGCACCCCGCACCCCAGCGGCGCCAGCACCTCCGGCGGCAGCCCGGCGGGGACGGGGACGACACCCCGCTCACCGGTCAGCGCGAGCGTCGAGAACGACGACTGCCCGAAGAAGTGCCCGTGCAGCGCTTGACCGGCACGCCGGCCCGTCCCTCGCACCGTCGCGCTGCCGTCCAGCCTGCTTCCGCCGGACAGGTTCAGCGCGGGCCAGTGCGCGCAGCGCACCGGGCGGCCGGTCAGACACGCGGCGCAGTGTCCGCACGACGCGAAGCTCAGGACGACGCTGTCGCCGGGCGCCACGGACGTGACCCCGGCGCCGACCGCCTCCACGGTCCCCATCCCCTCGTGACCCAGCACCGCCGGAACGGGGAACGGGGTGTGGCCCGCGCGGACACTGAGGTCGGTGTGGCAGATGCCGGCGGCCCGGACCCGGACGAGGACCTCGTCGGGGCGGGGGTCGTCGACGTGGATCTCCTCCAGGACGAAGGGGGCGTTGTGGGCGCGGACCACGGCCGCGGTGGCGGTGTGCATGGAGGGCTCCGGGGGGGCGGATGCTGTGCAACAGGGCGTGTTTCAGGGGGTGTTGGTGGGGAGGGCTGGATCGCGCGCCGCCTTCACGGCGGCACGCACGGGCTTTTACGGCAGCACGCACGGCTTTTACGGCAGTACCCCGCCCTCCCGCACCACCCGCAGCGCCTGCGCCGCGATCGTCAGCGTCGGGTTGACCGCCGCCGACGACGGGAAGAAGCCGCCGTCGACGACGAAGAGATTCGCCACCTCGTGGCTGCGGCAGTACGGGTCGAGGACGGACCGCGCGGGATCGGCCCCGGCGACGGTCGTCCCGCACTGGTGGCCGGTCGCCTCCACACCCAACTGGCGGGAGAACACGAGGGGATAGCCGGCCCGGCGCATCATCGAGGCGGCGGCGCGGACCAGCTTGCGGTGGGTGCGGGTGTTGGTGGGGTGCCAGCGTACGGTCACGTCGTCGGCGCCGGGGCCGGGCAGGACGCGGTTCTCCGGGTCGGGGAGGTCCTCCGACATCACCCACCAGTCGACGCTGCGCGCGGCCAGGGCGCCGAGCAGCCGCCGGGGGAGCCGGGGACGGCCGGCGGCGAGCGTGGCCTCGTACACCTTGCCCATCAACTGGAGGTTGCCCAGTGGGTGCCGGCCGTGCGGGCCGTCCGGGAGGTAGAAGTCGTTGACGGCCAGGGTCTTCTGGAACGTCACGGGGTTGCGGCGGCGCGGATCGACCGCCATCAGCACGGAGTTGTTGTGCAGCATGAGGTTGCGGCCGACGAGCCCGCTGCCGTTCCCGAGCCCGTCCGGGTGCGCGGCGCCGCCCGAACGCAGCAGCAGGACGGCCGAGTTGACGGCCCCGCACGCCACCACCACGGTTCCGGCCCGCAGTCGGACCGCACGCCCGTCGCGCACCGCGTCCACGGACGTCACCCGCTTGCCGCCGGGGTCCGTCCGCAGCCGCACAACTCGCGTACGGGTGAGGAGTCTCACCGTCGGCGTGCGCAGTGCGGGACGCAGGGCGCGGGTCTCCGCGTCGCTCTTCGCGCCGACCCGGCACGGGAACGCGTCACAGGTGGCGCACCGCTCGCACGCCCCGCCCGGCGCCAGGTCGACGCCGAGTTCGACGGGGTAGGGGTGCAGGCCCTGCGCCGTGAGCCGGTCGGCGAGTTCGGCGATGACCGGCTCGTGCGGCACCGGCGGCCACGGGTACGGGGTGCTGCGCGGCGGGCCGCTCGGGTCGGTGCCGTCGGCGCCGTGGACGCGGTAGAGGCGCTCGGCCTCCGCGTAGTACGGCTCCAGGTCGCCGTACGCGAACGGCCAGGCGGGCGAGGTGCCTTGGAGGTGCTCGACCGCCCGGAAGTCGCTCGCACGCAGCCGGGGGAGGGCGGCGCCGTACACCTTCGTGGTGCCGCCGACGCCGTAGAAGCCGCCGGAGGTGAAGCGGCGGCCCTCGGCCGTGTGCCAGGAACCCGTGTTGTGGTAGCGGCCCTGCTCGAACACCGCCTCGGGGGACCAGTTCTCGGGCTCGCGGGGCAGGAAGTCACCCCGCTCGACGACGAGTACGCGCGCCCCGGTCGAGGCCAGCGCCCAGGCGGTGGTGGCACCGCCCGCGCCCGATCCGACGACGAGGACATCGGCTTCGTACACCTCCCGCTCCTCCGTGACGACCGGCGGTGAGCCGGGACCCCAGACGCCGGTCATGACGCGGCCCTCGGCGGGTCGTAGAGGCGGACGGATGTGCTGTCGTGGAAGGGGAGTTGCTCGGGGATCTCGGAGAGTTCGAGGTGGAGGCCGAAGGGGGTGTGCAGGTAGATGAACCGGACGCCCGCGATGGGGCCGTCGGTGACGGTCTGCGGATCGCCGAGGGCGACTACCCCGTCGTACGCGGTGAGATGGTCCAGCGAGGCGGCCAAGTCCGTGGTGGCCAGGGCGAGATGGTGGCCGCCCCAGTCGCTGTTGCGGGGGTAGACGCGGCGCTGGTCGGGGGACGTGTACTGGAACAGCTCGACGTTGGTGACCGGGCCGAGGCGCAGCATCGCGATGTGCGCGACGGCGTCGCGGTGGACGCCGAGCTGGCGCAGCATCCACAGGCCGGCCGGGTCCTCGACGGGGCCGGTGAGATAGGCGAGTCGGGCGCCGAGGGCGTCGGTGAAGAAGGTCACGGCCTGGTCGAGGTCGGGGACCGTGTACGCGACGTGGTGGACGGCGCCGACGCCGGGGACGGTGATCATGGCTGGTCCTTGCGGGAGTCGGGGGACGTGCTGGGGGTGCGGGCGGGCAGGACGCGGGTCACGGAGGCCGGGCCGAGCGTCAGACACAGCAGCCGGGCGCCGTGCCGGCCCGCGGTGAGGGTGGTGGCGCCGCCGTGCGGGGCGAGGACGAGGCCGCCCGCGGTGAGCGGGACGGGACGCCGGTCGGCGTGCACCGTTCCCGTCAGGACGTACCAGACGGTCTCGGTGCCGCCGACGCCGGCCGGCTCCCAGCGGGTGCCGGGGGACAGCTCGACCTCGTCGAACGCCTCGCACTCGCTGTGCAGCATCCCCCGCCGGGCGAGGCAGCGGACGGCTGCCCGCTCCTCGCCCGGCCCGAACAGGACGGCGCTGGACGGTCCGTCGTGGACGATCACGGCCGACTCCCTTTCTGTCGAGGTGAGTTGAGCGATCTCTGTGGAGGCGGGTCGAGCTACGCCGCGAACCGGCGCTCGTCCGGCAGCGGGACATCCAGGACGGCGTGGAAGAACTCCATGCCGCCGTCCCCGGCCCACAGCCGCACCGTCCCGCCCAGCGGCAGGGTCAGCGCGGTCCCCGAGGCCAGCCGGACCTCGCGGTCGGCGGTGCGGGCGACCCCCGTGCCGCTCAGCACGAACACGGTGTGCTCGGTGCCGCGCGCCGCGAACTCCACGCCCGCGTGCGGCGGGAGGTCCTGGACGCGGATGGTGCGCAGCGGCCCGGTGAGGACGCTCCGGGCGTCCAGCGGACCATGGGCGCGCAGGTCGCGTACGACGATGCTGTTCACGGAAGGCTCCTCCTCCTCCGGAGACCGGCGGGGCCTCGGGAAGACCGCGGGCAACTCCACCACCAGCCAGGACAGCGGCCGTTGCCCGGTGTTGTGCAGCGCGTGCCGGGAACCGATCCCGGTGAGGACCGCGTCCCCGGCGCGCACCGGATGCGCCACGCCGTCGAGGTGGATCTCACCCCGGCCGCGCAGCAGGAAGTACAACTCCTCGGTGCGGGAGTGCAGATGCTCCCCGCTGACCCCGCCCGGCGGCAGCCAGGCCCACTCGACGGCCTCCCAGCCGCCGTACAGACCGGTCCGCCGCGCCAGGCAGGACCAGCGGGAGATCCCGTCCGTGTCGTGCACGCCGTGCACCACGGCGGGGGCGTGCACGTCGGCCACTACGAGTGCGTCACGCATGGGACCGCACCTCCTTCGCGGCGCGCGCCAACTTCTGGGCCGCGCCCGTGATCTCACGATCCGTCAGGTCGTTCACGAACACCGCGTCACCGATGCCGACCGGCAGCGGCAGCCGCTGCATGCCGTCCCGGTGGCGGACCGTGTCCGCGAGGGCGGAGCGGAGCAACTCCGGCTCCAGCAAGGGGTGGTGGACCGGCAGACGCAGGGCGCGCATCGTGTCCAGGACACGTGTGCACTGACGGTCCGTCATGAGGCCGCGCCCGCGCGCGATCACGGTGGTCAACGCCATGTCGAGGTTGACCGCCTCGCCGTGCAGCAGGGCGGGCAGGGCCCGCATCTCCAGCGTCGGGCTGAAGGAGTGGCCGTAGTCGACGACCCGCTCCAGGCGGTGTTCCCACAGGTTGTCGTGGAGTTCTTCGAGCATCCCGTGCACCGCGCGGGCCAGCACGTGGTGTGCCGTGGTCCGCAGCGGGCCGTCCGCCTGGAAACGGCCGGCCAGCAGGCGCTCGCCGCTGCTCTCCAGCAGGTCGAACAGGTCGCGGTCCTTGATCAGGGCGATCTTGAGGATCTCGGCGAGGCCGTTGGCGACGTGCCGCTCGTCGAGCGTCGCGAGGAACGCCGGGTCCAGGAGCGTCTCCGCCGCCGGGTGGTACGTACCGAGGCGGTTCTTGCCGGCGCCGAAGTTCACGCCGGTCTTCGCGCCGACCCCGGCGTCGACCAGGCCGATCAGCGTGGTCGGCACCCGGACGTACGGCGTGCTGCGCCGGTACAGGCTGCACGCGAGGCCCACGATGTCCAGCAGGACGCCGCCGCCGATCGCCACGACCGGCTCGCGCCGGCGGTCCAGACCGAACCGGTCCATCGCGTCGACCACGGAGTACACGGAGTCCATCGTCTTCAGGCGCTCGTGCGCGGGGAGCACGTGGACGGTGTACGACGCGTGCCGGGCGGCTTCGCAGTAGGCGCGGAGCCGCGCGCCGTACAGCCGGTCCACGTCCTCCTCGACGACCAGCAGCCGCCGGGCCGGGATGTCCTCACCGTCCGGGAGTCCGGCGCGGGCGAGGGCGGGATTGCGGGGGTCCAGAACGCCGGGGGCGAAGCGGACCCGGTAGCTCACGGGCTTCGCGGTGGCCACGGTCCAGCTGCGCGCGGGGCCGGGGCCGTCCGTGGTGGTGAGGCCGTGGGTGGTGGGAGGGGGGAAGGGCATGGCGGGTCCTTGGGGGGTGGGGTCGGGCTGGGGGTGGTGCTGAGGCCGGCGGGGTGTGAGTTCGTGCCGGCGTTGGGTGAGAGTGGGATCGGGTCGACTCTGGTGGGGTGCGGGATCGGGCTGGTGGTGGGTGAGGGTGGGATCGGGCCGGCTCTGTCGGGGTGCGGGATCGGGCTGGTGGTGACGAGGTGCGAGTTCGGACCGACGCTGGGTGGGGGTGGGGTCGGGCCGACGAGGTGCGCGTTCCGGCCGGTGGTGACCGGGGGCGAGCCCGGGCCCGTGGCTGCGGAGTGCGGGGTTGAGCTGAAGGCGATGAGGCGCCCGCGCTCCGCATGAGACCGGCGGAGGCACCGGGGCGGTCTCATGCGGGCGGGGCCGGGAAGCCGGACCGGTGGTCGCTCTCGCCTGCCGCCGGTGCGCCGCACCCCTACGGCGCCCCCGTCGGCGGCCGGCGTCGCGGGCAGCTCGCGGGGAGCGTGCCGGCCGGTCCGGCTGGTCTGTGGGCAGGGGCTCCGTGGCGATCCTGGTGGCGCCTGTGCTGTCCGCCATCTGACCCACCACCTTCGGAATCGGCCCTGTCGGAACCTTGCTCATCCAAAGTCCCCCGCCCGGGGTCCCGGGGGCTTGAGCCTCCGGCCCTGTCGAGGCCCTGCCCGGGCCCGGCGGGACATGGGACCGGGGCCCGGTGGGCGTGGGGCAGCGGGGTGGGGGTGGGTTCGGGGGTGGGGTGGGATCGAGGTCCCGGGAGCGGAGGGGGGGACGGTCAGGGACGACCCCTGGGGACCGTCACACCGGGGGATGCCGGCGCGCTGCGGTGGTGCGCGCTGCGAAAACCCCCGCACACCGTGTGTACGGGGGTTCCGGATCGCACGCGGTCAGGCGGATTCGTGGGTCGCCGGTTCCGAAGCCGGCTTGCGGGACGTGGACTTGGTGGTCCTGGCCGTAGGGGACTTGGCGGCCGTACCCCGCGAAGTGGTCGCCTTACGGGCCGGAGTTGCCTTCTTGGCCGGGGAAGCAGCGGGATCGGCCGCGGGAACCCCCGTGATGCCGCCCACGCAGAACGCCCAGACCTCCTCCGCCGAGATGGGCGAGGGGTGCGCGCCGACGGGAGCGGCGGGGCCACGGGCCGTGAACATCGCCGTCTGCATGATGAGGGAGGCGACGTGGCGGGGCCTGGGAGCCGTGGCCTGACCTGCGGCGACCGCCTCTTCGACCAGCTTCGTGAAGAAGCCGAGCAGGGGCAGGTGAGCGGTGGCGACCTGGTCGGGGTGGGTGACCAGGAGCTGGATCGCGAAGTCCGTGAACAGGGGCGACTGCGCACCGGGTCCGGGCTCGGAGGAGCGGTGGAGGAGGTCGACCGCGATCCGCAGCCTCTCCAGGGGATCCCGGCCGGCCGCGGCGGCCTCCCGGATCTCCCCGGCCGACCTCGACAGCGCGTCCTCGAAGAGAGCGAGCAGCAACTCGTGCTTGCCGCCGAAGTGTTGATAGAAACTGCGCAGCGACTGACGCGAACGCTCCACGACCTCCTGCACGGTGAAGTCGGTGGTGCCCTTGTCGGCGATCAACTCCTGTGCGGCGTCGAGGAATCGCTGCACGCGCTGCTCCGCGCGAAGCTTCGCGGCCCGGGTGGACCGCTCGACGGCGCGCTGCCGCCAGGCGGGCTCCGGGCTCTCGGCCGGTTCTGCGGGGACGGCACTCATGAGCAGAACGCTACTCCGCGCAGGTGAAAAGCGAGGCCGTTCCCCCTGACGAATTCCTCTACCCGGAAAACGAGACCGACATGTCCGCCACCAAGAACACCGTTCTCGGACGGTCACCCCTCGGACGCCCTCTTGACGCACCCAGGGCCTCGATCGACACTCGAACCGGGAATCCTAGTGAACAGGTAGGGAATCATGGGGCGCCTGGAGCCGACCGTCAGCCGGACGAGCCGCACGGCCTGGTCGTCGCCCCTTCTCACCTCCCGCCGTCACATCGACCTGCTGCGCGTGTGCAGCGCACAACGCTGACCCGAGCGCCTTCTCAGGCCCCCGCTTTCCAGGTCCCCACCCCCTCAGCCGCCGCAACCGCCGCGCGCTCACCCCCGCGCGCCCGCCCCCGGGGAGACTCATGTCCATCACACCGCTGGCCGCCCACGCGTACGACCGCCCGGCCCCCGCCTTCCGGGGCCGCATCGGCCGCGACGCCCGCAGCGGCCACTACGCCGTGCCGCGCCGCTACCGCCTCCACCTGTCCACCGCCGACCCCGACGGCCTGGGCATCGCCGTCACCCACAGCCTGCTGCGCCTGGACAAGGCGTGTCCGGTCACCTTCCTGCCCGCCGTCCCCGACTGTCCCGACGGCGGCCACGCGAGCCTGCGCCCGCTGTACGATGCGAGCGCGCACCGCTACCGGGGCCCGGCCCTCGCCCCCGTGCTGAGCGACGACTGGTCCGGCCGCATCGTCTCCACCCACGGCCCGGACATCGCCCGCGACCTGGCCCGCCACTTCGGCGGCGGCAGGCCCTCACTGCACCCCTGCGGCACCGAGCGGGAGATCGAGACGGCCGTACGGCTGTGCGCCGAGGTCGAGCGCTCGGCCCAACTCGCCGGTGAGGCAGGCGTGCCGGAGCCGGGACACGCACTCGGCGCCCTCCTCGACGCGCTCGGCGGCCTGGAGCAACGCCTCGGCGCCGGACCGTATCTGACGGGCGATCAAGTCACGGCAGCCGACGTCGACTTGTGGGTCACCCTCGTCCGGCTCGACACCGTGCACCGCCACCACCTCGACGCCGGAGCCGTCCAGCAGGTCGCCGCCCACCACGCCCTGTGGGCCTACGCCCGCCGCCTCACCGCCCACCCCGCCTTCGGCACCCACCTCGACCTCGACGGCATCGACCGCCGCCACCGCGCCCGCTGCCAGGGCCTCGAAGCCGCCGGCTCCGCTGTCCAGATCCTGGACTGGGCGGCGTACAAGGCCGACGGAAACCGGACCCACCAGGGCTGATCCGGTCCGAAACCTGGACGACCGTTGACAACGGTCCGGGCAACTGGCTTAACTGCGGCCCGGAAACGGTCTTCCGACTCCGCGCCGCACCTCACCGACGGCCACCCCGGCCGCCGCACGAAGCAGAAGCAGAGGACGACATGTACGCAGCTCCCAGGACGGCGCCCCGCCGCTCCCCGGGCTGCGTACGCCCGTACCTCAGCCACCTCGTCGCGAACCGCGCCGTCGATCTCCTGCGCGTCAGCAGCGCACTGTGTACCGCACCGGGCCGTGCCCGCTGTCGGGTCTGACCTCGAAGCCAGACCCGACCGCAGCGCCCTCGCCGGCCACCGCACTCGCGGTGCGCCGCCCGCCGCCCTCGACCCCGGTCCCGTACACAGCCGTCGCACGCCCCCTCCCACCGGAGCCGTGTGCCCACGGCCCGTGACACCGGGGCAGCCCGCCTCCCGCCGGAGCCCCTCATGAGCGAATCACCGGGCGCCGTGTCCCTCGCCACGGCACCGCCACCCGACGTACCGTCAAAAACCCTCACCGCACAGCGAGTTCAGCCACTGCGCCGCCCCGGACGCTGGATCGCCACCGCGATCGTCCTGGTCCTGGCCGCCCAGTTCGTCCACGGCCTGGTCACCAACCCCTTCTACCAGTGGGACCGCTTCGGCTACTGGTTCCTGCGCCCGACCATCCTCGACGGACTCCTCGTCACCCTCGAAGTCACCGCCTACAGCGCGGTACTGGGTCTGTTCGGCGGCATCCTCCTGGCCCTCGCCCGGCTCTCGAAGAGCCCGGTGCTGCGAGCCGTCAGCTGGGTCTACATCTGGGCGTTCCGCTCGGTGCCGCTCATCGTGATCCTGCTGTTCCTCTACAACTTCAGTGCCCTGTACCAGACGTTGAGCGTCGGCGTCCCCTTCGGTCCCGCCTTCTTCACCTTCGACGAGTCCCGCCTCGCCACCGACATGGCCATCGCCGTCGTCGGACTCAGCCTCCACGAGGCCGCGTACGCCGCCGAGGTCGTCCGGGGCGGCATCCTCTCCGTCGACCAGGGCCAGCACGAGGCCGCCGCCGCCCTCGGCCTCCCCAAGGGCTACCAGTTCCGCCGGGTGGTCTTCCCGCAGGCCCTGCGCTCGATCGTGCCGAACTACGTCAACCAGCTGATCGGCCTGGTCAAAGGCACCTCGCTGGTCTTCTACGTCTCCCTCCTCGACCTCTTCGGCGCCGCGCAGACCATGGGCTCCACCTACCCCGGCGACATCGTCCCGCTGCTGCTCGTCGTCACCGTCTGGTACCTGATCCTCACGAGCCTCGTCTCGGTCGTCCAGTTCTACGTCGAGCGGCACTACGCGCGCGGCGCCACCCGCACCCTGCCGCCCACCCCGCTCCAGCAACTGCGCGCCTCCTTCGGCCGGTTCAGGGAGCGCCTGCGCAAGGAGGCCGCCGTATGAGCGCCGCCACCGCCACCGTCGCCGCGCCCGCCGCCGTCGAACTCCACGGCGTCCACAAGTGGTTCGGCACCCACCAGGTCCTCGACGGCATCGACCTGACCGTCCGGCCCGGCGAAGTCACCGCGCTGCTCGGCCCGTCCGGCTCCGGCAAGTCCACGCTCCTGCGCGTCATCAACCACCTGGAGAAACCCGAACGCGGGTACGTCAGCGTCAACGGCGAACTCATCGGCGTACGCCGGCACGGCGACCGGCTACGGGAGTTGAGTGAGCGCGCCATCCTCACCCAGCGCGCCGGGATCGGGTTCGTCTTCCAGAACTTCAACCTCTTCCCGCACCTCACCGTGCTGGACAACGTCGCCGCCGCCCCCGTCGCCACCGGCCGCCTCGCCAAGCCGGCCGCGCTGGAACTCGCCCGCGAACTCCTCGACCGCGTCGGCCTCGCGGACAAGTCGGCTGCTTATCCACGGCAGTTGTCCGGCGGACAGCAGCAGCGCGTCGCCATCGCACGCGCCCTCGCGCTGCGCCCCGGCGTCATCCTCTTCGACGAGCCGACCTCCGCGCTCGACCCCGAGCTGGTGGGTGAAGTCCTCGCCGTCATCAAGGACTTGGCGACCAGCGGCACGACGCTCCTGATCGTCACGCACGAGATCGGCTTCGCCCGCGAGGTGGCCGACCGGGTGGTGTTCCTGGACGCCGGGAAGATCGTCGAACAGGGGCCGCCGGAGCAGGTGCTGGACAGGCCGCAGCACGAGAGGACCCGCGACTTCCTCGCCAAGGTCCTCTGAACCGGAGGTGCCTGACTCGGTCAAGGCCCCTTGAAATCAACCCCGTTGACCTCCGTACGACCCACGAATCCCTAAGGACAGCCATGCCCGCGCCCCTCTCCCGACGTGCCCTGATCCGAGGCATCACCGCGACGGCCGCCGTCGCCACCCTCGCCGGCGGGCTCGCCGCCTGCGGCGGGGACAGCGAGGCCGCCACCGCCGCCGACACCTCCGGCTCCGTCACCATCGGCCGCGTCTCCAACGGGGCCGCGAAAGAAACGGCGTTGAAGGTCTCCGAGGTGAAGTCGATCAGCGCCGAGGTGCCGGAAGCGATCCGCAAGCGCGGCACCCTCGTCATCGGCAGCGGCTCCCTGCCCTCGGGCTCCGCGCCGCTCGGCTACATCGGCGACGACCAGAAGACCCTCACCGGCGCCGAACCCGACCTCGCCCGCCTCGTCGCCGCCGTCCTCGGACTCAAGCCCGAGAACAAGCGGTTCACCTGGGAGAACCTCTTCGTCGGCATCGACAGCGGCAAGGTCGACATCGGCTTCTCGAACATCACCGACACCGAGGAGCGCAAGCAGAAGTACGACTTCGCCTCCTACCGCCAGGACAACCTCGGCTTCGAGAAGCTGAAGTCCAACTCCTGGACGTTCGACGGCACTTACCGCAGCCTCGCGGGCAAGACCGTCTCCGTCGGCGCCGGCACCAACCAGGAACGCCTCCTCCTGGAGTGGCGGAAGAAGCTCAAGGCCGAGGGCAAGAACCTCAGCATCAAGTACTTCCAGGACAGCAACAGCACCTATCTCGCCCTGAACAGCGGCAAGATCGACGCCTACCTCGGCCCCAACCCGAGCCTGTCGTACCACGTCACCCAGACCGCCAAGTCCCCCGCTCCGACCGCCATCGCGGGCACCTACTCCGGCGCCGGCGAGACCCTCCAGGGCCTCATCGCGGCGACCGTCAAGAAGGACAGCGGACTCGTCGAACCGGTCGCCGACGCCATCAATCACCTCATCGGCAACGGCCAGTACGCCCAGTGGCTGGACTCCTGGAACCTCGCGAACGAGGCCGTCACCAAGTCCGAGATCAACCCGCTCGGCCTGCCCCTCACCAACTCCTGACGACTCGTCGGCTTCCCCCGGCCGAAAGGACTTCGCCTCGGTAAGGCCCCGGCCGGGGCCGCAGAATCGATTTCGCACAAAAGTTCGGAAATTTCCCGGGAACCGGGAACACGGCGGGCGAACGGCCCGTTGTGAGGGATGAGAGCCACGATCGGGCCGCACAGAGCGAGGACGAAGGAGGGAACGGCAGTGACCGACATACACATACGCCACTCCGCGCACCTCCACTCCCGGCCCCACATCGACCTCCTGCGCGTGGCCGGCGCGCTCTGTAGCTGACCCCAGCGCTTCAGCACCCGCACGCCCCACCCCAGCCTTGCCGCCGTGCCCGTGTCCCGGGCGGGCCCGGCGTCCTCGTACGGACCTCCAGGAAGGCACTCCACCCGTGTCCCCTTCTTCTCCCGCACCCCTGCACCTCGCGGTGGCCCTCGACGGCACCGGCTGGCACCCCGCCTCCTGGCGCGAGCAGGTCGCCCGCCCCCGCGCCCTGTTCACCGCCGGATACTGGGCCGACCTGGTCGCCGAGGCCGAGCGCGGCCTCCTCGACTTCGTGACGATCGAGGACGGCCTCGGCCCCCAGTCCTCCCGCCTCCTCGACCCCGACGACCGCACCGACCAGGTACGAGGCCGGCTGGACGCGGTCCTGATCGCCTCCCGCGTCGCCCCGCTCACCCGGCACATCGGCCTCGTCCCCACCACCGTCGCCACCCACACCGAGCCCTTCCACATCTCCAAGGCGATCGCCACCCTCGACTACGTGAGCACCGGCCGCGCGGGCCTGCGCGTCCAGATCACCGCCCGCCCGAACGAGGCAGCGCACTTCGGCCGCCGCACGATCGAGCGCATCGAGTCGTACGACGACCCGGACACCCTCGCGGTGGTGACCGACCTGTTCGACGAGGCCGCCGACTACGTCGAAGCCGTCCGGCGCCTGTGGGACAGCTGGGAGGACGACGCGGAGATCCGCGACGCCGCCACCGGCCGCTTCGTCGACCGCGAGAAACTCCACTACATCGACTTCGAGGGCCGCCGCTTCAGCGTCAAGGGCCCCTCCATCACCCCCCGCCCGCCCCAGGGCCAGCCCCTCGTCACGGCCCTCGCGCACGCGACGGTGCCCTACCGGCTGGTGGCGCGCGCGGCGGACGTCGGCTTCGTCACCCCGCACGACACCGGCCAGGCCCGCGCCATCGTCCAGGAGATACGCACCGAACAGGAGGCCGCGGGCCGGGCCGCCGATCCGCTGCACGTCTTCGCCGACCTCGTGGTCTTCCTCGACGACGACCCCGCAAAGGCGCGGGCACGCCGGGCCCGGCTCGACGAGGCGGCGGGCGAGCCGTACACGAGCGACGCGCGGATCTTCGCCGGCAGCCCCGCCGAACTCGCCGACCTCCTCCAGGAGTTCCAGACGGCCGGCCTCACCGGATTCCGGCTGCGCCCCGCCGTCGCCGGCCACGACCTGCCGGCCATCGGCCGGGGCCTGGTCCCCGAACTCCAGCGGCGCGGCGCCTTCCGTACGGCGTACGAGGCCGACACCCTGCGCGGGCTGCTCGGCCTGACGCGTCCCGCCAACCGTTACGCAGCCCTCTGAGCGCGAGGAAGAGACCGACGATGAGCAAGCCGCTGAAGCAGATCCATCTCGCCGCGCACTTCCCCGGCGTCAACAACACCACCGTCTGGAGCGACCCGCAGGCGGGCAGCCACATCGAGTTCAGCTCCTTCGCGCACCTCGCGAAGACCGCCGAACGCGCCAAGTTCGACTTCCTGTTCCTCGCCGAGGGCCTGCGCCTGCGCGAACAGGGCGGCAAGATCTACGACCTCGACGTGGTCGGCCGCCCCGACACGTTCACCGTGCTGGCCGCGCTCGCCGCCGTCACCGACCGGCTCGGACTGACCGGCACGATCAACTCGACGTTCAACGAACCGTACGAGGTGGCACGGCAGTTCGCGAGCCTCGACCACCTCTCCGACGGCCGCGCCGCGTGGAACGTGGTCACCTCCTGGGACGCGTTCACCGGCGAGAACTTCCGGCGCGGCGGCTTCCTCCCGCAGGACGAGCGCTACTCCCGCGCCAAGGAGTTCCTCGCCACCACGCAGGAGCTCTTCGACTCCTGGCAGGGCGACGAGATCCTCGCCGACCGGGCCACGGGCACCTTCCTGCGGGACGCGCGGGCCGGTTCCTTCGTCCACACCGGACAGCACTTCGACATCCACGGCCGGTTCAACGTGCCGCGCAGCCCCCAGGGCCGCCCGGTGATCTTCCAGGCCGGGGACTCCGAGGAGGGCCGCGAGTTCGCCGCCGCCGAGGCCGACGCCATCTTCAGCAGGTACGCGCAACTGGAACAGGGCCAGGCGTTCTACACGGACGTCAAGAGCCGCCTCGCCAGGTACGGCCGCCGCGCCGACCAGCTGCTGATCCTGCCCGCCGCGACCTTCGTCCTCGGCGACACCGACGACGAGGCCCGCGACGCCGCGAAGGAGGTGCGCCGGCAGCAGGTCAGCGGGGCCACCGCGCTCAAGCACCTGGAGTTCGTCTGGAACCGCGACCTCTCCGCGTACGACCCCGAAGGACCGCTGCCCGAGATCGATCCGGACGTCAGCGCCGAGCACATCTCGCGGGGCCGCGCGCAGGTCAGGATGTACCGCGACCCGCTCGCCACCGCCCGCGAGTGGCGGGAGCTGGCCGAGGCCAACAAGTGGTCCATCCGCGACCTCGTCATCGAGACCGGCAACCGGCAGAACTTCATCGGCACCCCCGAGACCGTCGCCCGCACGATCAACGAGTACGTCCAGGCGGACGCGGCCGACGGGTTCATCCTCGTCCCGCACATCACCCCCGGCGGACTCGACGACTTCGCCGACCAGGTCGTCCCGCTCCTCCAGGAACAGGGCGTCTTCCGCACCGACTACGAGGGCACCACCCTGCGCGACCACCTCGGCCTCGCCCACCCCGACGCGGCGCGCGACACCCGGGCCGCGTCGTGAGGTTCCTCGCGATCACCCTCATCGTCCACCGCCCCGACCCCGCGACCGGCGTCCAGAAGTCCACGCAGGACCGGTTCCGGGAGGTCCTCGACAACGCGCTGCTCGCCGAGGAACTGGGCTTCGACGGCTTCGGCGTGGGGGAGCGGCACGAACGCCCGTTCATCTCCTCCTCGCCCACCGTCGTCCTCAGCCACGTCGCCGCCCTCACCCGCCGCATCCGCCTCTTCACCGCCGTCACCACCCTCAGCCTCCTCGACCCGGTCCGCGCCTACGAGGACTACGCCACCCTCGACCACCTCTCCGGCGGCCGGCTCGACCTGATCATCGGCAAGGGCAACGGCGCCGCCCAGCGCGAGCTGTTCCAGGTCACGCCCGAGGACCAGTGGGACCGCAACGCCGAGAGCTACGAGGTGTTCCGGCAGCTGTGGCGGCAGGACAAGGTCACCGCCGACACCCGCTTCCGGCCGCCCCTCACCGACGCGGAGGTATGGCCGCGCCCCTACCAGCAGCCGGTGCGCGTGTGGCACGGCAGCGCCACCAGCAAGGAGTCCGTCGACCTCGCCGCCCGCTACGGCGACCCGCTGTTCTCGGCGAACGTCACCCACCCCATCGAGCCGTACGCCGAGTTGATCCGCCACTACCGGGAGCGGTGGGAGCACTACGGGCACGACCCGGCGGCGGTCGCGGTCGGCGCGGGGTCGGCCGGGCTGTACGTGGCACGGACCTCGCAGGAGGCCGTCGAGACGTACCGGCCCGTCTTCGAGAGCACCCGGGACTTCCAGCGCGCCGCCGGACTGCCCGTCGTGTTCGAGACCGTGGAGGACTTCGTCGAGCGCAGCTCCGCGCTCATCGGCAGCCCCCAGCAGGTCATCGAGAAGGTCCACCGCTACCACGCCGAGTTCGGGCACACCGTCCTGCACGTCCACGCGGACGCTGGCGGGCTGACCGACACCCGGCACCGGGACTCCCTGGAGCGGTTCCAGAGCGAGGTGGCGAGCGTGCTGCGCAAGGAGATCCCCGACCCGCCGTTCGACTGGGCACCCGTACCGCCCGCCGCCTGACAGAAGGAGGACACGTCCATGCCCGGTACGCCCCTCGGCATCCTCGACCTGGTGCCGGTCCCCTCCGGTTCCACCGCCGCCGACGCCCTGCGCAACTCCATCGACCTCGCCCGCCACGCCGAACGCCTCGGCTACACGCGGTACTGGTTCGCCGAGCACCACCTCAACCCCGGCGTCGCCGGCACGTCCCCGGCGATCCTCCTCGCCCTCACCGCCTCCGCGACCTCCACGATCCGCCTCGGCTCCGGCGCCGTACAACTCGGCCACCGGACCGCGCTGAGCACGGTGGAGGAGTTCGGCCTGATCGACGCGCTGCACCCGGGGCGGCTGGACCTGGGGCTGGGGAGGTCGGGGGCACCGAGGAGAGGGACGGCGTCGCCAGGGGCTCCGGGAGGAGCGGCGGGGGAGGGCCGGGCTTCTGGGACGGGGCCGGGTGGGGAGCCGACGGCAGCGGGCCGGGTTTCCGGGGCGGTGCGCGGGGAGGAGGGGCGTGCGCGGGGCGGCGCGGGAGGGCTGTCGGGGGAGGAGCGTTCCGGAGAAGCGCCGGGTGGGGGTGGGTTGACGGCGGAGAGCCGGGCTTCCGGAGTGGGGGCGGGTGAGGAGGCGCTGGTGGTGGAGGGTCCGGCTTCCGGAGCGGCGCCCGGGAAGGCGCGTACTCGGGGTGACGTGGGAAGGCCGGTGGGGGAGCGGGCTTCCGGAGCGTGGGCAGGGGAAGAAGGGCGGGGCGATCGGGGCGTGGCCGGAGCGGGCGCATCGCGCAGGGGGCCCGTCGTT
Organism: Streptomyces saintjeani; assembly: GCF_055409605.1. Classification (NCBI taxonomy): domain Bacteria; kingdom Bacillati; phylum Actinomycetota; class Actinomycetes; order Kitasatosporales; family Streptomycetaceae; genus Streptomyces; species Streptomyces saintjeani. The sequence goes on from NZ_CP189624.1 coordinate 8,255,682, forward strand.
GGTGGTCGTGCTCCCAACGGGCTGCTCGTCCCGCCCCCGTTCTCCTTCGAAGCCGTTCTGAAATCACCCCGGTTCGCGCTTCAGCGTGGGCTGCTCCAGCTTCCCGGGGCGCGGTCGCAGGATTACGCCGGGCAGATCGACGACCTTCTCGCGCTCCTCGCGGGGACGTACCGTTCGGCGGACGGGGAGGAGGCGCATGTCGTGCCCGGCGAGGGGGCCGGCGTCGAGGTGTGGATCCTCGGCAGCAGCGGCGGGGAGAGTGCCGAGGTCGCCGGGGCGCGGGGACTGAGGTTCGCCGCGAACTACCACGTCAGCCCGGCGTCCGTGCTGGACGCGGTGGACGCGTACCGGGAGCACTTCGAGCCGTCGGCGGCCCTGGACCGGCCGTACGTCAGCGTCTCGGCGGACGTCGTCGTCGCCGAGGACGAGGCGCGGGCCCGCGAACTCGCCACCGGCTACCCCCTGTGGGTGCGCAGCATCCGCACCGCCGAGGGCGCCATCCCCTTCCCGACCCCCGAGGAGGCCCGCGCCCACACCTGGACCGACGAGGACAGGGCCCTCGTACAGGACCGGGTCGACACCCAGCTCGTCGGCACCGCGGCCCAGGTCGCCGACCGCCTCGAACAACTCCAGGAAGCCACGGAAGCGGACGAACTCCTCGTCACGACGATCACCCACGACCACACCGACCGCGTCCACTCCTACCGCCTGCTCGCGCGGGAGTGGGCCCGCAGAGGTCACTCGGCCGAGTCGAGCTGACGCTCGGGCGCCCCCACGGCCGGCCCGCGGACAACCTCGCCGCCGCCCGGGTGGCGCGGGTCTCCGCCCCGGTCCCCCCAGGCGCGCACCCGCACGGGAGCCGGCTCGGCCGTGCATCGGCCGAATGACCGAGGCGACGACGGGGCCGGGCCCTGTTTCCCGGGGGCGCCGCTCGCCGGTGAGAGGGCGGGTGCCCCCTCGGCGGCCCCGTTCCCCGGGCGGTTCTCCCCGGGCGTCATCCCGTGAGCTGACGCGGCGGCATACCTGAGGCTGACGGAACGGCCGCTCGCGTCACCCTCAGGTGGTCGGCTTTTCGGCCGATACGCGGGACCCGCCCGAACCGGATCATGGCGCGGACCCCGCCGGTGCGGATTCCTCGCCGGCGGGCGCGGACCGACACACCCCCGAAGCCGCCGCTCTCTCACCTCACCGGGACCACCCCACCATGCTCCGCACAGCCCTCCGCAACGTCCTCGCGCACAAGGCCAGACTGCTGATGACCCTGCTCGCCGCCCTGCTCGGCGTGGCGTTCGTCTCCGGCACCCTGGTCTTCACCGACACCTTCGAGAACGCCTACCGCACCCAGGCGGCCAGGAGCTACGCCCACGTGGACGTCGAGGTGACATCGACGACCGTCCTGGTCACCATGGTGGCCGCCTGGCTGCCGGCCCGCCGCGCCGCGAAGATCCCGCCGGTCGCGGCGATCGGCAGCGCCCACCTGCCGGCCACCACCAAGTCCCTGGTCGTGCGGAACTCCCTCGGCGGCATCGTCGCCCCGCTCGGCGGTCTTCGGCGCGGTCGTCGGGATCGGGCTCGGAGCCTTCCTGGGCCGGGCCGTCTGCGAGAACTCGAAGGCGGACATCCCCGGATACGCGCTGGTGCTGCCGTGGGGCAGGTCCGCGCTCCTCCTCCTGCTGGCGGCGCTGGTCGGCATGCTGGCCGCTCTGTGGCCCGCCCGCAGCGCGGCCCGGCTGAACATGCTCACCGCCATCACGACCGAGTGGACGGAACGGAATACCGTACGGCCGAAGGGGCGTCACCCCGCCGGTGTGGCCGGGCCGTCCGCCCTCCCCCGAGAGCGGACGGCCCGGCCTTTCCCCCGGCGCCGGACCATGGTCCACGAGCGGTCACCAGCACATGACCGCGCTCCTCCCCGCCCCCCAGGCCGAGTACAGGCGCATACGGACGAAGTACCGCCGCCCCTTCACGAGCCGCACCCGCAGCGACGCGTTCTCCTGCGTCCCCCCGTCGTCGTCCCCCGCGAGGAAACGCGGCTCCCCCTCGCGCTCCTCGAAGAGGACGACGACGGTGTCGCAGTCGCCGAACGCGGCGAGCCGGTAGTCACGGGTCTCGGACGGCTCCAGCGCGAAGTCCGCCTGCTCACCCGGCCCCAGGGCCAGCGGCGCCGACCGGAACGGCACGAGCGAGGCGGGCCGGGGCGTGAGCGGCGGCGGGTACCAGCGCTGCACGAACTCCTTGTCCAGCGTGGACAGCGCGCCCGGCGGATGCACGCCCTGCCGGAACTGCTCGGGCTCCAGGATCAGCCCCGCCGGGAAGGGGTACTCCATCACCGACTGCGGGTCCCACACCGTGCCGTTGACCTCCGTCACGTCCAGCTTGCGCAGGATGTTGACGTACGTCCGCTCCCGGCTCCAGTGGTTCGGCGGGCCCGCGAGGTCCGCGTACACCGCCTCCTCGTCCCAGTGGATGCCCGCGTACGGGCTCTGGTGCTCGTGCTGCATGCCCAGCGCGTGGCCGATCTGGTGCAGGGCCGTCGCCCGCTCGCCCGGGGCCGTGAGATCCCAGCCGAAGTTCATCGTCCGCTCGTGCAGCCCCACGAGCAGCGCCTCGCGGCCGACGGCCGACCAGGAGCCGTCGCTCTCCTCGAACCCGATGCGGACCTCGGCCTCGGACCGGTCGGCGACCTCCGTGAACGTCACGCCGATGCCGAGGTCCTGCCACTCCCGGAAGCAGTCCCGCACCACGTCGCGCTGCGCCTCGCCGCCCGCCCACGAGACCCGCCGGCTCCCCCCGGTGCCGGCGTTCTCGGAGTCGAAGAAGCAGTAGTGCAGGACCGTGCCGTTCACCCACATCCGCCGCCCGCTCATGAGCGCGCCGAGCCGCTCGGCGGCCAGTCCCGGGGTGAACCCGGGCTCAGGCTGCCGGACGAGCGAGCAGTAGCGGGCGGTCATGGGTCCAGCGTGCCCGGTCCAAGGTCACCGCGCCTGAGTCGGGAGCTACTCAAGTCGCCTGTATCAGACCTGAGTACCCCCGCTCATGATGACGTGACGACTCTCGGACCCGACCCCAAGTCCCTCGACCGGCCGTGGCCGTTCACCGGCCGTGAGGAGGAACTCGCCCTGATCCGCCAGGCCCTGACCGCCGCCCGCCCCGGCATGATCCTCACCGGCCCGGCCGGCCACGGCCGCACCCGCCTCGCGGCGGAGGCGGTGAAGGACCTCGAACCCGGGAGCGCGCGGGGCGGATCGAGGGGGGCGCGCGGAAGATCCGCGCGCGGAGCGTTCCCGGGAGCGCGGGGCGCCGGCGCGCGCGGGGCGCGGGGGCGTGCGGCGGCTGCCACCGGGCCGCACGGGCGGGGCGTCACCGCGCCGGTCACCGACGGTGCGGCCGACGCCCTCCGCGACGGCCCCGCAGGCGCCCGCCCGCGCGTGCACACCCCCGGCGCCAAGCCCCACCCCTACGCGCGCGTCTCCGGCACCCCCGAGACCCGTCACCTCCCCTTCGCCGCCTTCGCCCACCTCCTCCCCGAGGACGTCACCCTCCACCGCGCGGTGGAACTCCTCGCGCCCGTGCGCCTGTTGCTCGTCGACGACGCGCACCTCCTGGACGACGCCTCCGCCGCCCTCGTCCACCAGCTCGCCGTGCAGGGCCGCACCCGCCTCCTGGTCGTCACGACGGAAGGAGCCCCCGCCCCTACCCCGATCACCCGCCTGTGGACCGACGGACTCCTCCCGAGGCTCGTCCTCGGCCCCCTCCCGTACGACGCGACGGCCCAGCTCCTGTCGTCCGGCGCGGGCGTCCCCCTCGACGCGCTCACCGTCGACCGCCTCGACCGCCTGACCCGGGGCGACCTCAGACTCCTGCGGGACCTGGTGGACGCCGTACGCGAACAGGGGCTGCTGGAGCCGTCCGGGGACGACGCGTACGCCTGGCGGGGCCCCGTCCCCCTCACCCCGGCCGTCCGCGAACGGGCGTCCGGCGTCCTCGCGCGCACGGACGCCGACCGCGAGACCCTCGACCGGCTGGCGTTCGCGGAACCCCTCCCCGTGCGGGCCGGGAAGCTCGACCTGGACGTCCTGGAGCGCCTGGAGGCCGACGGCCTCATCGCGGTCGGCGACGACACGGCCGTACACCTCGCGGACCCCCTGCACGGGCCCGTCCTGCGCGCCGTCGCGGGCCGGCTGCGGACGCTCCGGCTGACCGGCGAGCGGGAACCGTACGGCGTGGCGCTCGCCGAGGAGTCCGCCGAACTGGTCCGGCGGATCGGCGCGGCGGACGTCCGCGACACGCGCGCGCCCGTGGGGGAGTGGCTCGTCGCCGAGGGCGAACCGGTGCCGCCGGTCCACGCGTGCGTGCGCGCACGGTTCGCGCGACTGCGCGGCGAACTGCGGCAGGCCGCCTCCTGGGCGCGCGAGGGGCTGCGCCACAGCCCCGCCGACCCCGACTGCCGTACGGAGCTGGCACGGGCCGAGGAGGGCGGCGTACGGCTCGATGAGATGGCGGCGGACGACGGGGTGTTCGCCCACTACGCGCGGGCGCTCGCGCAGGGCGACGCGACCGCGCTGGACGAGGTGGCGGGGGAGCTGGAGGAGCGGGGCTTCCTCCTGTACGCCGCCGAAGCCCGCACCCGCGCCGCCCACGCCCACCGCGACCCCCGTGCGGCCCGGGCGGCGCGCACGCGCGCTGTCGCGCTGGCCCGCCGCTGCCAGCCCTCCGGCACCCCCGTACTCTCGGGCCTCGCCCTCGACGACCTCACCGCCCGCCAACGCCAGATCGTCACCCTGGCGGCGGCGGGCCTGAGCAACCGCCAGATCGCGGAACGACTGACCCTGTCGATCCGAACGGTCGGCAACCACCTGTACAGCGCGTACACGCGACTGGGGGCGAGCGACAGGGGCGCGCTGCCGTGGGTGGTGGGGCAACCGGCGTGAGGGAGTCCACGGGGTATGCTGACGCACGCGCGGAGCGCCCCCTCACCCCGCCCCAAGCGGCCCCGGCAGCACCGCCTCACGCCGCCCCGAACGCCGTGAACGCCCACCCCGTCGCCTGGTGCAGCGCATCCCCCGGCACCGCCCCGCGCGCGTCCCGCAACGCCTCCGCCAGCGAGCGTCCGTCCGCGAGACTCTTGTGGAGGGCCAGCATCAGCGGGACCACCGCCGCGTCGTTGACGGGCGCGCTGCTCGCCAGGACGCCCGCCGTCCCCAGCGGGAGCAACGCCGTGACCAGGCCCAGGAGTTCGTCCGCGCCGACCGAGGCGAGGCGGGCCGTGTCGCAGCTGGAGAGGATGATGCGGTGGGGACTGCGGTCGAGGCGTTCGAAGTCGTGGACGATCAGGGGCCCGTCGGCCATGCGGAGGGACGAGAACAGGGGACTGTCCGCGCGGAACGTGCCGTGCGCGGCGATGTGCGCGAGCGCGGCCCCGTCCAGTTCGTCGAGCACCCGGGGGACGCGCGCCTCGTCGTGCTCCAGGACGACGGGACGGCCGTACCGGCCCGCGACCTCCGGCACCTCGGCGCCGCCCGTCGCGAGCCCGGGACCGCGCACGAGGACGTGCCGTCCCCCGGCCGGCGCGGGTGTCTCCTTCGCGCGCAGCCAACTGCTCGCGGACGGCGACACGCTGAGCACGCGCTCGCGCAGCGCGGGCAGCAGCGCCCACGGCACCCGGTGCAGGCGCGCGGGAGGCACGACGACCACAGGCCCCTCGCCGAGCCGTTCCGCGGCGGGACCGAGGAGCAGTTTCTGGAGTCGGCGCCCCATCTCCTCGACGAGCGGCAACCGCCCCTCCGCACCCGGGTGCGCGAGGCGCCGCAGGGTCGCCTGGACGTGCTCGGCCTCCCGCTCCGCGTCCGCGAGCATCCCGCCCGCGAACCGCCGCACCCGCCCGCCCCCGACGAGCAGCACCTGCACGCGCCCGTCGAGCACGGCGAGTTCGACGAGCCGCCCGTCCCCCAGCCGCTCCAGGAGCCGCGCCACGTCGAACCGGTGGCCGTCCCCGGGGGACTCGCCCCGGATGTGCAGGGTCCGGGACCTGATCTCCTGCTCCAGACGCCGCTGCTCGCGCTCCAGGGCGGGCAGCGGGCGCCCGGAGATGCGGGCCTGCTCCGCCTGGTCGGCGATGACGCGGAAGGCCGTCAGACCGCTCAGGAGGGCCGCGTCGGCGGGCGGCCTGGTCGGCGGCGCCGACAGCACCGTGGCCCGCCACCGCTCGCTCCACAGCAGCAACTGGCGCGGCCCGCCCCCCTCCAGGCTCACCTGCTGGGCGAGCGCGGCGAGTTCGGCGCCCTGCGCGGTCGCGCGGGCCCGCAGCTCGGAGGCGCCCAGTGTCATCCGGTGGTCGTCGAGGACGTCGAGACCGCGCCGGCACGCCTCCAGGACACCCCGCCCCGAACCCGCCGCGCGTGCGCGCAGGGCCTGCGCCGCCCACCCCGTCACCCGGGCCAGCGGAGGCCCGCTGCGGCGGCTGCGGGCGGCCAGCGAGAGATACCGCTCGGCGTCGGCCGTCCAGTCCAGGACCAGCGCGATACGGCCCGCCAGCAGCCACGCCTCGGGCGCTGCGGGCGCACCGAACGACGCGAGCCGTCCGGCGACCTTCGCGGCGTCCGCGACGAGCCGCCCCGACGCCCGCCCCGCCGTCAGCTTCGCCTCGATCAGCACCAGTTGGGCGTGCGTCTCCCACCAGGACCGCCGCTGCGCCGCGAACAGCCGCACCGCGACCGCCGAGCGGGCTATCGCCGTGCCGGTGTCGCCCGCGTGGCGCGCCGCCTTCGCCGCCGTCAGCAGGAGTTCCGCCTTGCGCGTCGACTGCCCCCGGATGCCGTCCAGGACGGCGATCGCCGCGTCCGCCTCGGCCAGCGCCTCCGGGGCGAGGCCCGCCGCCATCAGCACCTCGCAGCGCCGGATGTTCAGCATGATCCCGGGCGTGCCGAGCTTCGCGTACCGCTCCTCCGCGTCGTCCAGCAGGCTCAGCGCGCGCGGGATGTCGCCGGAGCGGAACGCGGCGATGCCCTGGCTCTCGACGGCGTCCGCCTTGTCGTGCTCCTGCCCGGTGGTGTCCCACAGGGCCTGCGCCGCCGCGTAGTCCGCGTCCGCCCGGTCCACCGCGCCCAGTGCCAGATGCACCGTCGCGCGCAGGTTCAGCGCACGCGCCGTCCAGATCGTGTCGCCCACCTGACGCAGCACCGGCACCGCACGCCGCAGGTCCTCCAGCGCCTCCGGGTGATGCCCGAGGACCTCCCACGAGTACGCCCGCCGGAACAGCACCCGCGCGCGGGTGAGACCCGTACCGCGCTCCACGCCCCGCTCGAACGCGGCAAGGCCCTGCCGGGTACGGCCCGCGTGCACGAGGGCGACGCCGAGCGTGCCCAGGATGTCCGCCTCCCGGTCGGCGGAGTCGGCGCGCGCCGCCAGCACGCGCGCGCGGCGCAGATGCTTCAGCGCGAGACCCAGATCGCCCCAGTCCCGCTGCCAGATCCCGATCACCTGATGGGCGATCGAGGCGTGCAGCGCCGGCGGATCGGCGCGGAGCAGTTCCTCCGCCCGCGCCAACGCCTCATGAGGGGCGGCGAACACCAGAGGCAGCAGTTCGAGGACCGGTTCGTGTGCCGCTGTCACCCCACGGATGGTATCGGGCAGCGGAGCGCATCACACCGGTTGGTGCGCTTCCGGCACAGCGCCCCGCCACCGGCCCCCGCCGGACACACCGCGTGCACTCCGGCGCACGGCGCTGCGCGCGCCCCCGGCACGCCCGCACACCACCCCGCGGCCCCGTGGCACCGGCCCGCCTGCGGCGACACCCCCCCCGCCGCACCGCCCCGACCTCCGGCGAAACGATCCTTCACGCGGAACGCCGGCTTCCCCTGTATCAACCGCCGCCCTCGCTGCTCTCACTGACGACCATCGCCTCAGGGGAAGAGGACAGCCATGGCGCCACAGCGATTCCAGGAGCAGTTCGACCACATGCAGCGTTCGATGCCGGACGTGCCGCTCGCCATGGGCCCCGACGATCTCGGGGAGTTCGTCTACGAGAAAGGCGTCGTCCTCGCACGCGACGGCGACGAGGCGCGCCTCGTCGAGGACACCGTGCGCGCGCACTTCACCGAGGCGGCCGGCCTGACCGCCGACCACGTCCGCCGCGCGGGCCCCGAGACCAACCGCTCCGGCATCACCCGCATCCAGGTCGGCGACCCCGGCCAGGGCGTCCGCGCGGGCGGTGACGACCAGACCGTCGCCCACGCGCTGCGCGCCCTCAGCGCCCGAGAGGGCCGCGCCGGACGCCGCCTGATCAGCCGCAACCACGTCGTCCACATCGCCACCAACGCCTGTCCGGGCGACGAACCGGTGCCCGCCGTCCGCACCGAGGGCACCAACCCGGCACCCGCCGACGCCGTCCACGACCCCGACACCGCCGTCCGTGTCCTGGTCGTCGACAACGGCCTCACCCACGACTACCGCGCCTGCCCCGGCCTCGGGAACGTCACCGGCGACGCGCAGCTCCGCGAGACCGACGACCACGGCGTCCTGCGCCAGTACGTCGGCCACGGCACGTTCATAGCGGGCCTGCTCACCGCCGTCGCCCCCAACACCGACGTCACCGTGCGCGGCACCCTCAACGACGCGGGCGCCATCCTGGAGTCCGAGTTCGGCGAGCGTCTCTTCGACGCCGTGGCCGACGGCTGGCCCGACATCCTCAGCCTCTCCGCCGGCAGCGTCAACGGCCGCACCGACGGCCTCCTCGGCGTCGAGGCGTTCATGACCGCCCTCCAGACCCAGCGCACCCTGCTCGTGGCCGCCGCCGGGAACGACAGCAGGGCCACGCCGTTCTGGCCCGCCGCCTACGCGGGCCTGCCCGAGCACGCCGACTCCGTCCTGTCCGTCGGCGCCCTGCGCGCGGACGGCGCGTTCGGCGCCTGCTTCACCAACTACGGCCCCTGGGTGAAGGTCTACGCCCCCGGCGAGCGCCTCGTCAGCGCCCTCACCGGTTTCGACGCCCCCGTGCCGTACGTCTACCAGCACTCCACGTACGACACCTGCCGCTTCGGCTTCGGCTACGCCTGCACCTGCTGCACCCCCCGGCACACCGGCGTCCTCAGCGACCCCGACGAGAAACCCGATCAGGTGATGTTCGAGGGGTACGCCGCGTGGAGCGGCACCTCCTTCGCCACCCCCCTGGTCGCGGGACTCGTCGCCGCCTGGATGACCGCGAGCCGCGAGAGCGACCCGCGCACGGCGGCCCGCGGCCTGCTCACCGCCTGTGCGGACTTCGCCGAGGTGCGCGGCGCGCACGTGACGGCGCTGCGCCCGCCGACCTGGCTCCCGGCCGTGGCCGGGCAGCTCGTCGCCCACTCATGAGGGCCGTCGCCACCCCCGTCACGGCGTACGATGACATGCCGTACACGAGGGGTGGGGCCGTGGACCGTACTGATGTCGGCGCGCTCGTCCAGGCCGCGATCGACGGTGACGCGGCGGCCTGGAAAGCGTTGGTGGAGGGGCTCAGCCCGCTGGTCTGGTCGGTGGTGCGCGCGCACCGGCTCTCCGAGGCCGACGGGCACGAGGTGGCCCAGACCGTGTGGCTGCGCTTCGCCCAGCACCTGCACCGCATCCGGGAGCCCGAGAAGGCGGGCGCCTGGCTGGCGCGCACCGCGCGCAACGAATGCCTGAAGGTCATCAAGGGCCTCAGGCGCCTCACCCCTACCGACGACCCCCAGGTCCTGGACCGGGTCAGCGAGGACCGCACCCCCGAGCAGTCCGTCCTCGACTCCGAGGAGGCCGCCGCGCAGAGCGAACGCGTGCGCCGCCTCTGGCAGGAGTTCGACGCCCTCGGCGAACGCTGCCGGGAACTGCTGCGGGTGCTCATCGCCTCGCCCCCGCCCAGCTACCAGGAGGTGGCGGACTCGCTCGGCATCGCCGTCGGCAGCATCGGCCCGATGCGCCAGCGTTGCCTGCGCCGTCTGCGCGCCCGCCTGGACGCCCGGGGGCCGCAGTGAACCACGACGTGTACGACGGAATGGACGAGCCGATGAACGACGCCCCCCACGGCGACGAGCCCGGAGACGACTTCGCGGACGACTGCCTGGAGGAGGAACTGCGCCAGGCCGCCGCGATCCTCGACCCGGTGCCCCCGGAGGTGTACCGCACCGCCCTGGAGGCGTACGCCCTGGTCGACCTCGACGCCAAGATCGCCGGGCTGACCTTCGACTCGCTGACCCACGGCATCCCCGTGCGGGGGGAGACGGACGGGCCGCGCATGCTGACGTTCGTCACCGGCGAGCTGACGGTCGACGTCGAGGTCACCGCGCACGGCATGTTCGGCCAGCTCATGCCCCCGCAGACGGCCCGTATCGAGGTCCTCGGCGGCTCGCGCGCGAGCCACGCGCTCGACGCCGACGAACTCGGCCGGTTCACCAGCGACGACCCCCTCTCCGGCCCGTTCGCGCTCAGAGTGCGGGCCGGACAGGACGTCGTCGTCACCGAGTGGCTGCGGGCCTGAGGGTGTACGGGCCGGCCCTCACCAGGTGACCGGCAGCGTCCGCGGTCCCCGGATCATGGTCTTCTCGCGCCACTCGACCTGATCCGCGGGCACCGCGAGACGCAGCCCCGGCAACCGCCTCGGCAGCGTCTCCAGCAGCAGATCGATCTGGAGGCGCGCGAGGACCATGCCGGTGCAGTGGTGCGCGCCGTTCCCGAACGCCAGGTGCGGGTTCGGGTCCCGGCCGACATCGATGACGTCCGGCTCCGGGAAGACCTCCGGATCGCGGTTGGCGGCCAGGTACGACACGTACACCGGCTCGCCCGCGCGGATCACGTGCCCCGCCAGCTCGACGTCCTCCAGAGCGATCCGCGCCAGGCCCACACTGCTGCGATGCGGGATGTAGCGCAGCAGCTCGTCGATCAACACGCCGCGCGCGTCCGGGCGTTCCCGCATCCGCACCAGCAACTCCGGGCGGGTCAGCAGCAGATACAGCATCTGGCCGACGTTGTGCGTCACCGCCTCACCGCCGATCTGCAACGGACCCGCCAGGCCGACCGCCTCCTCCTCGCGCACGTCCCCGCGCGCGACGGCCGCGCCCAGCAGCGCGTACACGTCCTCGCCGGGCTCCTGCGCGCGGGCGCGGATCGTCTCCGTGATCCAGCCGTACAGCCCCTCCTTCGCCCTCCCCGCGCCAGCCGCGCCGCCCGACGTCGAGATGATCTCCCGCGTCCACGCGTGCACCCGCTCCCGGTCCGCCTCGGGGACCCCCATCACCTCGCTCACCACCGCCAGCGGGAACGGCTCCAGCACGCGCGCGACGAGATCGGCGGGCGGGCCGTCCCGCACGACGCCGTCGACCAGCCCGTCCAGCATCGCCTGGGCCACCGGGCGCAGCCGCTTCATGCCGCCCACCGTGAACGCCCCCGCGACCGCCCTGCGCAGCCGGTTGTGGTCCGGCTGGTCCGCGAACGCCAGCGAGCCCGGGCGCGGCGCGAAATGCGGGGCCATCCTCGTGACCTGGCACTTCGTGACCTCCGCGCGGCTGAAACGGGGATCGTTCGTCACCGTCCGCACATCGTCGTACCGCGTCGCCAGCCACGCCCAGCCCTCGCCGAACGGCAGCCGGATCCGGGTCAGCGGGCCCTCCCGCATCAGCTCCGCGAGGAACGGGTCGAACGCCGTGCCCTCCAGGTCGGGGGTGGGCCAGTCCCGTACGGCCGGCGGGGCCGGTGTCGTCATCTCCTCGGTCATGCGTCCACCCTCACCGGGGGAGGGCGGTGTGTCGCGCGGGAGTGCTGCGTCAGCGTGAGACCGCGTCCACGAGAGCGGCCAGCGCCGCCGCGACGCCGTCCAGACCGGGACCCGCCTCGCCGCCGGGCTCCGTCATGTAGACGTCCCGGCGGACCTCGATCATCAACGCCGTCACCCGGGCGTCCACCCCGTAGTACTCCAGGGGTACGTACGTCCCGCTGAACGGGCTGTCCAGCCCCACCTCGAACCCCGCGAACGCGTCCCGCGCGGCGGCGAGCAGCGCCGGGGGCGTGTGGAAGGAGTCGGTGCCCAGGCACACGGCGGGCCGCTCGCCGGCCGCGTGCAGCTCGTACGGCAGGGGCTCGCTGGGGTACGAGTGCACGTCGATCACCACCGCCCGCCCCGTCGCCTTCAGCCGCTCGGCGACGGCGTCGGTCATCGCGCGCGCGTACGGACGGAAGTAGCGCCGGACCAGAGGCTCCGGGTCGACGGTGTCGTCCCGGAGGACCTCCCGGTGAGTCGTCCGGGTGTAGACGGCGCCCATCCCCACCACCCGCATCTCCTCCCGCTCGTCCGGGAACCGCTCCGGGTCCACGACCAGCCGCGACAGCAGGTTGACGAACCGCCACGGGCGCACAGCCGACCCCTCCGCCGCCCGCTCCGCGATCCGCGCGGTGTGCGCGTCCACGATGTGATCCGACTCCCGCTCCAGCGCGGCGTCCCCCAGCACGATCCCCTCCCGCACCCCCGCCGGGATCTCCCGCGCCGAGTGCGGCACATGCAGGATCACGGACGACCCCTCCGCACCGGGGAGGTACGCGAAGGAGGACGGTACTGCGCTGGTCACGGCTGCTCCCGGGGCGTTGTCAGTGGCGTGGTGCGCCTTGGGACAGCTCCGCCCCGGCCGGAAACCTCCCGGCCGGGGCGGAGCTGTGCTCACCGGCACCGGATCAGCGCCTCACGGGCGCCGACCCGGTGCCGTACACGGACAAGCGGCCTCAGAGCGCTGCCAGCGCCGCGTTCCACGTCGCCGACGGGCGCATGACCGCCGCCGCCTTCGCCGGGTCGGGCTGGTAGTAGCCGCCGATGTCGGCCGCCGAGCCCTGCACGGCGTTCAGCTCGCCGACGATCTTCTCCTCGTTCGCCGCGAGGGTCTCCGCGAAGGACGCGAACGCCTTCGCGAGGTCCGCGTCCTCGGTCTGCGCGGCCAGCTCCTGCGCCCAGTACAGGGACAGGTAGAAGTGGCTGCCGCGGTTGTCGATGCCGCCGACGCGCCGGGTCGGGGACTTGTCCTCGTTGAGGAAGGTCGCCGTGGCGCGGTCGAGGGTGTCGGCGAGGACCTTGGCCTTCGGGTTGTTCGTGACCTCGGCGTACTGCTCCAGGGACGGCACCAGCGCGAAGAACTCGCCGAGCGAGTCCCAGCGCAGGTAGTTCTCCTTGACGAGCTGCTGCACGTGCTTCGGCGCCGAACCGCCGGCACCCGTCTCGAAGAGGCCGCCGCCCGCCATCAGCGGGACGACCGACAGCATCTTGGCGCTGGTGCCCAGCTCCAGGATGGGGAAGAGGTCGGTCAGGTAGTCGCGCAGCACGTTGCCGGTGACGGAGATGGTGTTCTCGCCGCGCCGGATGCGCTCGATGGAGAACTTGGTGGCGTCGACCGGCGCGAGGATGCGGATGTCCAGGCCCTCGGTGTCGTGCTCCGGCAGGTACGCCTTGACCTTCTCGATGATCACGGCGTCGTGGCCGCGGTCCTCGTCCAGCCAGAACACGGCCGGGTCACCGGTGGCCCGCGCACGCGTGACGGCGAGCTTCACCCAGTCGCGGATCGGCGCGTCCTTGGTCTGGCAGGCGCGGAAGATGTCGCCCTCGGCGACCTCCTGCTCCAGCACGACGTTCCCGGCCCGGTCGACCAGGCGGACCGTGCCGGCGGCCTTGATCTCGAAGGTCTTGTCGTGGGAGCCGTACTCCTCGGCCTTCTGCGCCATGAGGCCGACGTTCGGGACGGAGCCCATCGTCGACGGGTCGTAGGCGCCGTGCGCGCGGCAGTCCTCGATGACGGCCTGGTAGACGCCCGCGTACGACGAGTCGGGCAGGACGGCGAGGGTGTCGGCCTCCTGGCCGTCCGGGCCCCACATGTGGCCGGACGTGCGGATCATGGCCGGCATCGAGGCGTCGACGATGACGTCGGACGGCACGTGCAGGTTGGTGATGCCCTTGTCGGAGTCGACCATCGCGAGCGCGGGGCCCTCGGCCAGCTCGGCGTCGAAGGACGCCTTGATCGCGGCACCGTCGGCGAGCGCGTCGAGACCCTTGAGGATGCCGCCGAGACCGTCGTTCGGGGTCAGACCGGCGGCGGCCAGCGCAGCGCCGTACTGGGCGAACGTCTTCGGGAAGAACGCGCGGACCACGTGGCCGAAGACGATCGGGTCGGAGACCTTCATCATCGTCGCCTTGAGGTGCACGGAGAACAGCACGTCCTCCGCCTTGGCGCGGGCGATCTGCGCGGTGAGGAACTCGCGCAGCGCGGCCACGTGCAGCACGGACGCGTCGACGACCTCGCCCGCCAGGACCGGTACGGACTCGCGCAGCACGGTCGTCGTGCCGTCGGCGGCGGCCAGCTCGATGCGCAGCGCGCCCGCCTCGGAGATCACGACCGACTTCTCGGTGGAGCGGAAGTCGTTCTCGCCCATCGTCGCGACGTTCGTCCTGGACTCGGGGGTCCAGGCGCCCATGCGGTGCGGGTGGGTCTTCGCGTAGTTCTTGACCGACGCGGGGGCGCGGCGGTCGGAGTTGCCCTCGCGCAGGACCGGGTTCACGGCGGAACCCTTGATCTTGTCGTAGCGGGCCTGGATCTCCCGCTCCTCGTCGGTCTTCGGGTCGTCCGGGTAGTCCGGCAGTGCGTAGCCCTGGCCCTGGAGCTCGGCGATCGCGGCCTTCAGCTGCGGTACGGACGCCGAGACGTTCGGCAGCTTGATGATGTTCGCGGCCGGCGTCTTGGCCAGCTCGCCCAGCTCGGCGAGGGCGTCCGGGATGCGCTGGTCCTCGGTGAGGTGCTCCGGGAACACGGCGATGATGCGCCCGGCCAGCGAGATGTCCCGGGTCTCCACAGAGACGCCCGCCTGGCCGGCGTACGCCTCGACCACCGGCAGGAACGAATACGTCGCCAGGGCCGGGGCCTCGTCAGTGTGGGTGTAGATGATGGTCGAGTCAGTCACCGGGTGCTCCGCTCCACGTCTGCAACATTGCTCGACATCAAGATATCTCGTGACGCGAGCGGGCTCGACAGGGGTCCGCACGCCGCCGGCGCCGACCCCCTCCGGCAAGGACGTTTCCTAGGAAGCCGCCTCCCGCTGCTGCGGTATCACCAGCGACCCCTGCTGCAACGACACGTTCCGCGCGGGCGCCGGAATCCTGATCCCCTCCGCCCGGTACCTCTTGTGCAGCCGCTTGATGAACTCGTGCTTGATCCGGTACTGGTCGCTGAACTCCCCGACCCCCAGGATCACCGTGAACCCGATGCGGTTGTCCCCGAA
Source organism: Streptomyces saintjeani (assembly GCF_055409605.1). Lineage (NCBI taxonomy): Bacteria > Bacillati > Actinomycetota > Actinomycetes > Kitasatosporales > Streptomycetaceae > Streptomyces > Streptomyces saintjeani. The sequence goes on from NZ_CP189624.1 coordinate 8,270,934, forward strand.
GGTGTGGAACCGGACCGCGGGCTCGTGGTCCGGTATCGCCCCGGTGATCTCCGTCATCACCTCGGAGACGACGTCCATGGTGACCTTCTCGACCTGGTCGAGGTCGCTGTCGTACGCCACCCCCACCTGCACGAGGATTGTCAGCTGCTGCTCGGGCCGCATGAAGTTGGTCATGTTGGCCTTGGCGAGCTGCCCGTTGGGGATCACGATGAGGTTGTTGGAGAGCGCGCGGACGGTCGTCTGACGCCAGTTGATGTCCTCGACGTACCCCTCCTCGCCGCTGCTCAGCTTGATGTAGTCGCCGGGCTGGACGGTCTTCGAGGCGAGGATGTGGATGCCGGCGAAGAGGTTCGCGAGCGTGTCCTGGAGCGCCAGCGCGACCGCGAGACCGCCGACGCCGAGGGCGGTCAGCATCGGCGCTATCGAGATGCCGAGCGACTGGAGCATCACGAGGAACCCGATCGCGAGGATCAGCACCCGCGTGATGTTCACGAAGATCGTCGCGGACCCGGCGACCCCGGGCCGCGACTGGGTGATCGTCTGCATGAACCCGGCGACGACCCGCGCCACCGACACGGTCACCACGAAGATCAGCACGACGGTGAACGCCTGGCTGGCCGTCCGGTGCCACACCTTCGCCAGCGGCAGCACGGCCGCCCCCGAGGCGACGCCCCCGGCGACCGCCGCCCACGGCAGGACCCCGCGCAGCGCGGCGACCATCACGTCGTCGCCGCCCCACTTCGTGCGCTTGGCGTGCTTGCCGAGCCACAGCAGCAGCGACCGCGACAGGAACGCGACCAGCAGCCCGGACCCGACCGCGATGCCGGCCAACACCGCGTCGTGCACGGTGAGTTCACGGGTCAGCACGGGCCACCTCCCGCCAACTCGCCCATAAGAGGCCGGATGTGAAATGTCGTCACCTGGTCACCTGCTCGATTCCGGGATGTGCTGAGCCGCCCGCGAGAGGGGCGTGATCATCCATCCTGCCGTATCCGGGAAAGACCTTTCGCAAGCCCTTTCGATGTGTCAGGATCTGCGCGTTCAACGGGGGAAGAGGGCGGCCGTCCACGCACGACCACAGCGACGGCCCTGCCTGATTCAAAGAGATTCTTCACGCGCCGCGTGGCGCTGTCATGCCCGCCGTCGGCTGCCCGACGGCCCGTCCTGACGTCACGCGTGCCCGCTTCCTCCTGGTACGTACGACCTGAGAGGGAGCCACGTGACCAGACATCCACGCTTAAGACGAGGCATCGCGGGAACGGCGCTGACCACCGCCGTCTCCCTGCTGACCGGCCTGGCCTACGCCCTGCCCGCGCGGGCCGCCGACCCGCTGCCGGACAACGGCGCCGGAGCCCGCATCACCTTCGGCCAGAGCCCGCGCGCCGACCGCTGCGAGGTGGGCCACGCCCTCCACATCGGCGGCGCCGCCGTCAAGGCCGCCGCGTCGAAGGCCCTGGGCGGCACCGACGCCGACCTGGCCGCCGCCCTGCTGCGCAAGGACAACATCTACCCGAGCCCCCTGGACGACGCCCTGCGCGCCGACCGGGCGAGCGCGGTCGCCTACGTCCAGGGCGCCGACACCCGCAAGAAGGGCTGGGAAGCCCTGAACCGGCCGTACGCGATGAGCGCGACCGGCTCCACCGGGATGTCGCTGCACGCACCGGAGTTCGACGCGGGGATCCGGGCCTTCACGCTCGACACCCAGGAGGCGCTGTACGACACGTTCGGCCAGGACGGCCGCAGCGCGCCGAGCGCCGCCTCCCTGGACGCGGCCCGCAGACTCGCCGCGTCCCTGAAGGGGAAGAGCCCGGCGGGCGACGACCAGCTCGCGGACTTCACGCTGTACCCGAGCAACGTCGAGGGACCCTTCAACTCGATCACCTCCAGCGACATCGCCCGCTATCTGCGCCAGGGCGGCTTCCCGGCGCAGGCGCCGGCCGACGGCTCGGCCGAGTACCGCACCGAGGTCGAGACCCTCAAGGTCTCCTGGGCCGCCTGCGACAGCTGGAACCCGCAGGACCCGCGCCGCGTCCTCGCGCCGGTGACGGCGAGCGCGTACGCCGAGTGGGAGGCGGAGTACGCCGGGCAGGCCAAGCCGCGCGCCGACATCATGGCCGCCGAGACGACGGCCGCCGCGCAGGCGCAGAAGGCCACCGACGCGATGATCGAGTCGATCGGCCAGGCGTGGCTCGCGGACCAGATCCTGACCTGGCAGAAGTTCTGGGCCGGGAAGCCCGCAAACGACCCGAACCGCCCGGCGAAGGCCCTGTTCACGCAGGCCGGCACCGACCTCACCAAGGCCCGCGACAAGGCCGCAGCCCAGGTCACGCTGGCCAACGCCGCCGTGTCGGCCGCGAAGACCGCCGCCGACAAGGCAGCCGCCGCCCAGACCAGCGCGTACGCCATCGCCGACACCGCGAAGACGCCGCGCGGCCGGGGTCTGCTCTACGCCCAGCAGTCGGCGCAGGTCGTGAAGGCGTCGTACGCCGCGACCCAGGCCGCCGCGAAGGCCACGCTGACCGCGCTGAACGCCGCGAAGGCGACCGCCGCCGACAGCAAGGCGCAGCTCGCGCTGTCGCAGACGCAGGCGCACGCCATCAACACCGAGTTCCGGCGGGCCGCCGCCGAGGAGGCGGCGGCTCAGGCGAAGGCCGCCGCCGACGCGGCCGACGCGCAGGCCAAGGAGGCCGCCGCCAACGCGGCGAAGGCCAAGGCCGCGCAGACCACCGCCGAGGCCGCCGAGAAGACGGCCCAGGCGGGTGCGGCGACCGCGAAGGCGGCCCGCGCGACCGCCGAGGCGGCTTCCGCGACCGCTGCGGCCGAGCACGCCAACGCGACTCGTGAGCGCGGGAAGGCGCAGGCAGCCGAGACCCGCGCACAGCAGGACGCGGCGACAGCGGCGACGGCCCGCTCCGCCGCCGACTCCTCGGGTGCCACCGCCCAGGCCGGGTACGCGACCGCGATCGCCGCCCAGCAGCGGGCGTACGAGGCGAAGAACCGCGCCCAGGACGCCCAGCGCGACAAGCAGGCCGCGCTGTCCCGGGCCGCCGCGCTCGAAGCCGCCGCAGCCGCCGCCGAGGGGACGGCCGCCGCGCAGGAGACACGGGCCGCCGCCACCGAGGCGCGGTCCGCCGCGAACACGGCGACCTCCGCCGCCGCGAGCGCCCAGCAGGAGGCCGCCACGGCGACCACGGCGGCCGTCGCCGCCCGCGCCGCGTCCGTGCGGGCCGACGCCGCCGCGTACCGGGCGGAGTCCGCCGCCGCGACCGCACAGGCCGCCGCGCAGACCACCCACGCGGCGGCCGTCACCGCGCACGCCGCCGCCGCTACGGCGATCGAGGCGTCCAAGGCCGCGCAGCAGAACGCCGAGAACGCGGAGGTGGAGGCCAAGAAGGCCGCCGCAGCCGCCGTCACCGCCCGCACCCAGGCGACCGCCGCACGCGACGAGGCGAACAAGACCGCGTCCTGGGCGGCCGTCACCGCCGGGTACGCGTACGCCGCCGCCGAGCACGCCGGCGCCGCCCGCGACTCGGCGGCCGAGGTGATCAAGCCGGCCAACGAGGCCATCAACATCGGCACCGCGTACAAGGAGACCGACTCCTCCGCCGCGTACGCCGTCCTGATCGGCCAGACCTCGCTCACGCTCGCCGAGCAGCAGGCCGCCGCCGCGAAGGCCAAGTCCGACGACGCCGCGAAGGCCGCCGCCACCGCGAAGGCCCTCGCCGACAAGGCCGACGCCGACGCGAAGGCGGCGGCTAAGGCAGCGGCAGCGGCGGCAGCCGACGCGGCCCGCGCCGCGGCGGCCGTCACCGCCGCACGGGCCTCGGCGGCAGCCGCCGCGAAGTCCGCCGAGGCCGCCAAGAAGGCCGACGCGAACGCCCAGGCGTACGACGTCCAGGCGGGCTCCGACGCGTCCGCCGCCCAGTCCGCCGCGTACACCGCGCGCTCCGAGGCGAACGCCGCCGACGGCGAGGCCACCGAGGCCGAGCGCGACGCGGCCGGCGCCCGCTCCGCCGCGCAGGCCGCCGAGAACGACGCGGCGAGCGCGCGGACCACCGCGACCGAGGCCGAGAGCGACGCCACCGGCGCCGAGGCCGCCGCCAAGGACGCGCAGGGCTCCGCCAAGGACGCCGACGCCGCCGCCGACGCGGCCGAGGAGGAGTACCGCAAGCGGATCGAGGCGGACCGCGCCGGAGCCGCGACCGGCACCCCCGACTCGGGCCCCGGGCTGAACGCGAGCGACGAGGCGCTGCTGCTCAAGGAGTGCGGCCAGTCCTGCGTGGACGACTACCGCTCCGCGAAGGCGCTGGCGTCCCTGGACGTCATCGACTGGGTCAAGCAGAACGGCGCGGACATCCTCCTGGAGTTCATCGGCGAGAAGGACCTCAAGCGCTGCCTGGGCTCCGGCGACGTCGAGAGCTGCCTGTGGACCATCGTCAACGGCCTCGGCATCGTCTTCGCCGTCGGCAAGATCCCCGCGCTCGGCAAGGCGATCGTCAAGGTCGGCAGCGGGATCGCGAAGTTCCTCGACGACGTCGTACAGGCGAAGCACACCCTCGACCGGCTGCGGAAGCTGCTGGAGACCCTGAAGAAGGGGCAGACGGTCGCGCAGTGCCTGCTGAGCCTCGCGGACGCGACGGTGGGGTTCGCGCCGGCCGCTTCCAGGTCGTCGCTCGCCGCGGCGGCTCCCGCGAAGTTCTGCATGAAGTCGGCGATCGGCAAGGACAAGAGGCTCAGCAACCTGGCCGAGCTGTCGACCAAGAACGAGAAGGTCCAGGCCGACCTGAACGCCCTGTTCCGCAAGCTGATGGAGGGGAACTTCAACCCCGGCATCAGCAACGGCGGACTCTCCAACGGCATCAGCTACGCACGCACCAGGGACGGTGCACGGCTCTTCTACCGGAAGCTGGGTGACACGATCGAGATCGTCGGCAAGTCCGACAAGAAGTACGAGGACAAGGTCATCGCGCGGCTGAAGGAGATCTATGGAAATTGAGGTCGACGAACCGTTCTGGACGGTCCGCAGACCCCAGCTCACCTTCCGGTTCACGGTCGGTGAACCCACGGCCCCCGCGACCCTCGACGACGGTGACACGCTGGTCACCGGACCCGGCGGTGAGCAGTGGTTCGCCACGATCATGACCCCGGACCGGATCCGCCGGATCATGGACCGCTGGCGGGACACCGGCGAGAGTCTCGCAGGCGCTTATTTCCAGATCCCGAGCCTCGTCATCGTCCGCGAACCCGGCGTGGAGTCCATGGTCCGGGCCGTCGAGGACCTGTACGAGGAGTACGGCACCCTCGACGACATCTTGCCGAGACTCTGAGAAGGTGCGCCCGTCTCATCCGGAGGCGGGCGCACCGCCTATATGACCTTCCACCGCACCAGCGCCCCCAGCGTCACCGCCCCCGGCACCAACGGCACCCACACCGTGATCACCCGGTACGTCAGCACCACAGCCGTCGTCAGCGCCAGCGGCCCGCCCGCCGCCACCAGCGCGATCACCAGCGCCGCCTCCACCGACCCGATCCCGCCCGGCGTCGGCACGAGAGCCACCGCGACGGTCGCCGCGAGATACGCGAGCGCCATGTGCAGGGCCGGCACCGGCAGCTCCAGCGCCCGCCCCACGGCGACGAGTCCGGCCGCCTGCAACAGCGGGAAGGCCAGCGACCCGCCCCACAGCGCCAGCGCCCGCCCGGGACACGTGTGCACGGACCGCGCCTCCGCGAGCGCGGCCCGCAGGAACGTCACGACGGACGCGCGCAGCCGCCGTACGAAGGACAGCGCGACGGCGACGACGACCGCGCCCCCGGCGACAGCCGCGAGGAGCGGACCGGCGTCCGTGCCGGGCAGCAGCGTGCCCAGCCGCAGCGCGTCGGGGAAGGCGAGCAGCAGCGCGGCCAGCAGACCGACCCGCGCGACGCTCTCCGCGAGGAGATACAGCGCGAGGGCCGCCGAGGAGCGGGCCAGCGGCACCCCGCACACGGTCATGAACCGCAGGTTGACCGCGCCGGCACCGAGGCCGGTCGGCAGCAGGTGGTTGGCGGCGCCGGCCGCGAACTGGGTGGCCAGCAGCCGCCGCCGGGGCAGCCGCTGCGACACCGCGCCCTGCCGGGTGACGGCGGAGGCGACCCAGGTCAGACAGGTCGCCCCGGCGGCGGCGAGCAGCCAGGGCCACTCGGCGTCGTGGAGGTGCCCGAACCCCTCGGCGAGGACACCGCGGTGGCGGACCGCGACGACGGCGACGAGGACGACGGGGACCAGACACAGGAGCGGGCGCAGGGGAAGGCGCCGGGGTGCGATGGGGACGGTCACGTCGGTAGAGGTTCTCCACCCGGACACAACGGGGGGTTGCGGACGCGAGGACAGCGCATGACGAACGCCCACACCCTTGACCTCAAGATTGGTCGAGGTCCTACGGTCGTCCCCATGAGCATGGAGACCACCGCCTGGGCGCAGTTGCAGAGCGCCATGACCGCCCGCACCGGGGACGGCAGACCGTTCGACCGCTCCACCCTGCGCCGCATCGGCGCGTTCGCCCGCCCGCACCGCAGGAGGATCGCGCTCTTCGTCGTGCTCGGGATGGTGACCGCGCTCCTCGCGGTCGCCGGACCCGTGCTCGCCGGACGCGTCGTCGACACGATCGTGTCGCACGGCCGGCCCTCCGTCGTCGTCCGGCTCGCGCTGTTCATCGCCGGGATCGCGATCCTCGAAGCGGCCCTCGGCATCCTGGGCCGGCGGCTCTCGGCGACGCTCGGGGAGGGGCTCATCCTGGATCTGCGCACGGCCGTGTTCGACCATGTGCAGCGCATGCCGGTCGCGTTCTTCACCCGCACCCGCACGGGAGCGCTGGTCTCCCGGCTCAACAACGACGTGATCGGCGCCCAGCGCGCCTTCAGCAACACCCTCTCCGGCGTCGTCAGCAATATCGTCACCCTCCTCCTCACGCTCGCCGTGATGCTCACCCTGTCCTGGCAGGTCACGCTCCTCGCGCTGGCGCTGCTGCCGGTGTTCGTGATCCCCGCGCGGCGCATGGGCGCGCGGATGGCCGGCATGCAGCGCGAGGCCGCGACCCTCAACGCGGCGATGGGCACCCGGATGACCGAGCGGTTCTCCGCCCCCGGCGCGACCCTCGTCAAGCTCTTCGGGCGCCCCGAGGAGGAGTCCGCCCAGTTCGCCGACCGCGCGTCCCGCGTCCGCGACATCGGGGTCCGTACCGCGACCGCCCAGTCCGTCTTCATCACCGCCCTGACCCTGGTCTCCGCGCTGGCCCTCGCGCTCGTGTACGGCCTCGGCGGGCGGCTCGCCCTCGGCGGCACCCTGGAGCCGGGCGCCGTCGTCTCCCTCGCGCTGCTCCTCACCCGCCTGTACGCGCCGCTCACCTCCCTCGCGGGGGCGCGCGTCGAGGTGATGAGCGCGCTGGTGAGCTTCGAGCGCGTCTTCGAGATCCTGGACCTGAAGCCGCTGATCGCGGAGAAGCCCGGCGCCGGTGAACTCCCGCCGGGGCCGGTCGCGGTGGAGTTCGACGACGTCCGCTTCGGCTACCCCGCCGCCGACCGTGTCTCCCTCGCCTCCCTGGAGGAGGTCGCGGCGCTCGACACGCGGGGCGGTACGGAGGTCCTGCACGGGCTGACGTTCCGCGCGGAACCGGGCCAGACCGTCGCCCTCGTCGGCTCCTCCGGCGCCGGGAAGTCCACCATCGCGCAGCTCCTGCCGCGCCTGTACGACGTCGACTCCGGCGCCGTACGCGTCGGCGGCGTCGACGTCCGCGACGTCACCGCGCGCTCCCTGCGCGAGACCGTCGGCATGGTCACCCAGGACGGCCACCTCTTCCACGACACGGTCCGCGCGAACCTGCTCCTCGCGGCACCCGACGCGACCGAGGCCGACCTGTGGGACGCCCTGCGCCGGGCCCGCCTCGACACGCTGGTCCGTGAACTCCCCGACGCGCTCGACACGGTCGTCGGCGAACGCGGCTACCGCCTCTCCGGCGGCGAACGCCAGCGCATGACCATCGCCCGCCTCCTCCTCGCCCGCCAGCGCGTCGTCATCCTCGACGAGGCGACGGCCCACCTGGACAACACGTCCGAGGCGGCGGTCCAGGAGGCGCTCGCGGAAGCCCTCGCCGACCGCACGGCCCTGGTCATCGCCCACCGCCTCTCCACGGTCCGCTCGGCCGACCTGATCCTCGTCCTGGAGGCCGGGCGGATCATCGAACGGGGCACACACGAAGGGCTGCTGGCGGCGGAGGGACGGTACGCGGAGCTGTACCGGACCCAGTTCGCGGGACGGGAGGACAAGGCGGGGGCCGGGGCGGCCGGGTGCTTCGCCTGCGAGGAGGAGGCGGGGGTGAAAGAGGCGGTGGTGTAGGGGAGTTGGGACCGGCCGTACGGCGCCGGGGGTGCGCCCCCCGGGCGCCAACAGCCGCGTACGCCGCCCCTCAGCAGCCCACCCGGGGCCCGAACACCCCCTCCGTCCCCCGCGCCACGACCTCCGCGCACACCTCCAGCAGCCGGTCCACGTCCCGTGAGTTCGTCGCCACCCCCATCGACGCCCGCACCGCCCCCTGCGCCTGGACGGCGAGTCGGCGCAGATACGCGTCGACATCCGACGGAGTCCCCCGCACCAGCGCCTCCCGGACCACCTCCGGCGTCATCCCGTTGGCCTCCTCCGCGACGCCGGGGTTGCAGAAGCAGCCCGTGCGCAGGCTGATCCGGGCCTCGGCGGCGGCCCGTTGGAGGGCGCGTTCGTCGATGGGGGAGCCGTCCGGGCGCAGGAGGTTGAAGGTGACCGTGGGACCCCGGTCCCGGGCGGCGAGGGGGCCGAGGACGCGGACCGCCGGTTCGCCGCCGGGGTGGCGCAGGGCCGTCAGCCCGTCCAGGAGCCGGACGGTGAGCCGGGTGACGTGGTGGTGGACGGCGTCGTAGCCGATCGCCCGGTGCCAGGCGACCGCCGCCGTCACGTCGGGCAGCGCGAGGAAAGGGAGGGTGCCGTCCTCGAAGCCCTCCGGCGCGGGCGCGGGCAGATGCCAGTCGGTGTGGGAGGAGGAGGCGCGGACGGTGCCGCCCGCGAACCAGGGCCGGTCGAGGTCCGCGAGGGCGTCGCGGCGGGCGATCAGGCAGCCCACGCCGGTCGGGAAACCGGTGATCTTGTACCAGGACAGCGCGACGAAGTCGGCGGGGACGGCCGTCAGGTCGAGCGGCCCGGTCGGCAGGTACGCGGCGGCGTCGAGCGCCACCCGCCACCCCCGGCGCCGCGCCTCACCGGCCCACTCCAGCGGATGCCGTACACCCGTCGCGTTCGACTGCGCCGGGAACGCGAACAGCCCCCGCCCGCCCGCGTCCAGACACGCCGTCACCGCCTCGGTCCGCGTACGGAACCCGGGCCCCAGCGGTACGACCCGCACCGGCGCGCCCGCGCGCGTGGCGTACCGGCGCATCCCCAGCACCGAGTTGTGGTCGTCCCCGAGGAACGCGAGCGGCGCGCCAGGACCGAACGGGTACGCCTCGGCGACCAGGCGCAGGGCCGCCGTCGCGTTCGGCGTGAAGACGGCGACGTAGTCCTCCGGGGACGCCCGGCAGAACGACAGCGCCGCCCGGCGGGCCTCCTCCACCAGCCGGGTCGAGGCGAGCGAGGCGGGGCTCGCCGTGTGCGGATTGCCGTACACGCCCGAGGCGAGCCGGGCCGCGCCGCCCCGGACCAGGGAGAGCGGGGGCAGGGCCGCGCCCGTGTAGTCCAGATAGGCGTGGTCCTCCGCGTCCAGGTACGGGAACTCCTTCTCGCGCAGGGCGTCGACGTGGCACGCGCGGTCCGCAAGGGATGTGGTCGGCATCTCGGAACCTCCTCACCCGTTTCCGAAAATCCTTCCGGAAACGAGCCGATAAAACCCACGGGAAATGATCCGACGTGACGCAAGAACGCATGGTCCGTATTTCGCCCCTTCCGGGTGAAACATGGGCCGGGGAACACTCCGTCCAGCGGAAACGGGCCGTCGGCGGCCCCCTGGTCATGGCAACCTGCGACGCGGGAACGATAAGGACCATTATGGGCCGCGTTCCTTCGGTACGGACGAAAAACACGGTCCGCCCGCCCCTCCCTCCGTAATTCGAACCGGGACATCGACATGCCGATCGATCTGCGCGCGGAACTCGAACCCCGCGTCGCCCGCCGCCTCGACGACCACCTGACGGCCGCCCGGGACTGGATGCCGCACGACCTCGTGCCCTGGTCCCTCGCCTGGGACTTCGACAGCTCCCCCTGGCACCCCGGACAGTCCCGGCTGCCCGAACCCGCCCGCACCGCGCTCACGTCCCTCCTCGCCGAGGAAGAGGACCTGCCCCGCCGGCACGCCGACCTCGCCGCCGTCTACGGCCGGCGGGGCGCCTGGGCGCGATGGCTGCACCGCTGGACCGCCGAGCAGCAGCGCCACGGGACCGCCCTGCGCGACTACCTCCTCACCACCCGCGCCGCCGACCCGGCCGAGCTGGAGCGGGCCCGGCTGCGGACCCTGTGCGCGGTGCGCGGGGAGCCGGTGCGCGACCTCGCCCGCACGCTCGCGCGGCTCGCCGTCCAGGAGGAGGCCGCCGCCGTCCGCTACCGGGCCGTCACCGGCGTACCCGACTGCTGCGGGGCGCTGCTCGCGCGGATCGCCGAGGACAAGGAACTCCACGCGCGCTTCCACCGTTGTCTCCTCGACGACGCCCTGCTGATCGACCCCTCCCGCACGGTCGCCGCGATCTGCGCCGAACTGCTCGCGCCCGAGCTGTCCGACGGGTACGGCCTCGGGGTCCACCTCGACCGGGTGGTCCGGCCGCTCCTCGGCCACTGGCGCCTGTCCGAGCTGCCGGGCCTCTCCTCGGACGCGCTCCGGCATCTCGACGCGGTCGACGCGCTGCTGAGCACACCCGCCGGGGCGCCCCTCGCCGTCGGCGGCCTGCTGTGACCGTGTCCGTCCGCACCGGGGACACCGGCGACTACGACGCCGTCCGCGCGCTGCACGTGCGCTGCTCCGTCGCGACCCGGGCGCGGCGCTACCACACCGGGACGCCGCAGCTCACGCGGGACGCGTGGGAGCGGATGAGCGGGCCCCTCGCCGGGTGCACGCTCCTCGCGACGCCCTTCGGGCTGCCCGAGCGGGTCGTCGCGGTGGGGCATCTCCTCTACGAACGCCACCCCGACGTCGCCGAGCTGGCCGTCCTCGTCGAGGACACCTGGCAGTCCCACGGGCTCGGCGGCGTCCTGTCCCGGCGGCTCTACGGGCTCGCCCACTTCATGCGGGTCCGCACGATCGTCGCCTACGTCGCCACCGACAACATCCGTGCCCGCCGCATGGTCCAGGGCCTCGCCCGCACCGCCGGCGGCCACGGCCCCGACGTCCACCTCCTCTCCGATTCCGACGTCCTCGAAACGGTCCTCTCCTAACCGCCGCGGAAGGTCTTTGATGCGCTGGTCCCGCCCTGCACGTTGGCTGACGGTCTGGTACGCGCGGGTGTTCCTGCGCTCACTGCGGCATCTGGACCCGCGGGGGGTGCATCGGGTCAACGGGGTTTATGTGCCGGGGGGCCGGGGGGAGAGGGCGGGGGCTTCTTCGGGTGGGGGTCCGGTCGGCGGCACGGGTACGGGGGTGAGGTCGCGTCTGTGTCCCGGGGAGGTCGGGGTGGTGAGGTCGGTGGGGGTGGCGGTCGCCGTGGTGTCCGGCGGGGCCGGGACGGCCGGTGAGCGCGGTGTCGGTCCCTCGGCGGGGTCCGGCGGGCGTTTCTCCGGGTGTGCCGGTGACGCGATCCGGCTGGTGGTCGTCGGGGACTCCACCGCGCTCGGGATCGGGGTGGGGGAGGCGCGGCAGGCGCCGGGGGCCGTGCTGGGGCAGTGGCTCGCCGAGGAGACGGGGCGGGCCGTACGGGTGTGGGTGTACGGGCGGTTCGGGGCCACGACGTCGTCGCTCGCGGGGAAGGTCGAGCAGGCGGTGAGCGTGCGGCCGGATCTCGTGGTCGTGCTCACGGGGGCCAACGACAGCCTGTTGCCGGTGCCGTTGGGGCGGGCCGCGCGGGCGCTCGGGCGGCATGTGCGGCGGCTGGTGGGGGAGGGGGCGGCCGTGGTGGCGGCGGTGAGTCCCGACGCCGGGTGCGGGGGCGCGCTCCCCGGGTTCCTCGGCCGGCTGCTGTCCCTGCGGTGCCGGAAGCTGGGCCGGCTCCAGGCACGCCACGCGTTGAAGAGCGGCGCGCGGATCGTCTCCTTCCGCGACGACGACTTCCGTACGCACCGTTCCCGGCTGATCGCGTCCGACGGCTTCCACCCCTCGGCGGCGGGCTACGAACTCCACGCGGGCCGCCTGATGCACGCGATGCTGGCGTCCCTCGCGAACCGCCAACTCCCGGCGGTCCACGCGGCCTTGTGCCTACGCCGCACCGACTCCCTGCGCTCGACGTCCCGCCGGGTCGCCCGTACCCCCAACTCCCACGCCGTGCCCACCACTTCGAGCGGCGAGTACGAGGTACAGGTACTCCCGCCGAAACGCCGGCGCCGGGGGTTCGTGCCGGGCCAGACGGAGGGGAAGACGGAGGCGCGCACGGAGTCCTGAGGACGCGCCCCCCTCACCCCACCCCCACCGAGACTCCCTTTCCCCGGGGAACCCCCAACTCCCGTGCCCGGCACAGGCACCCCTCCGTGTCGGGGCGGGACTGGAGGGCCGGGAGGAGGAGGCGCCACATGTCGGTGACCGCCTCCTCCACGTCCTCGCGGCGCGAGAGCGCGTCGGAGACCGTGTGGGTGCCGAAGAACGCGGCGATCACGGTGCGGGCGGCGCGAGGGATGTCGACGGTGGGGGAGAGTTCACCGGCGGCCCGGGACTCGGTGAGGATGTCCGCGACCGTGGAGATCCAGCCCACGAACGGCACCGGCAACTCCGCGGAGATCACGTGCCGTTCGTTCCAGAGCCGGTTCCCGGCGCGGACCACGGGGTCGTCGCGGAACTCCCGGGCGACCTCGAAGCTGAGCAGGACGAGCCGCTCCAGCGCGCTGCCGCCCCGCCGCAGGCACCCGGCGACGAGGGGCGGCCAGTGCGCGAAGTGCGCCCCGACGAGACTGCGCGCGAGATCCTCCTTGCTGCCGAAGTGGAAATAGAGCGCCCCGCTCGTGTACCCGCTGGCCTTCGCCATGTCGGAAATGCTGGTGCCCGCGTATCCGTACTCCTCGAAGAGTCTCGCGGCGGCCACGAGAATGGCCTTCTTGGTCGTCTCCGCGCGTTCCTGCATCTCCGCCTCCGGGTCCTGGGATGGCTCCTCCGCCTTTCAGGTGATCTATAGGCGTCGGCGGGAAATGTCAGCAGCGACACGACTAATCATTGTTTTCATGATTTTATGTCTGAAACTCTTGTCATTCAGCCCGACTTGTCCGTCGTCCCACAGGCCCCGGCCTGGGACCGTACGGTCCCCCGCCACCTGGTCCACCGCCGCTCGGTCGCGGAGGTCCTGCTCACGGACGCGCTCAGAGTCTCGGACACCCGCTTCCTGGTCGCCGCGCAGTGGCCGCTGCGCCACTCCACGTTCCGTCCCGACCCCGAGGGCCGCCACGACCCGGTGTTCGTGGTGGAGACGATCCGTCAGATGGGCCTGCTGATCCCCCGCGTGTTCCTGGGCAGCCCCCCGGACACCCGCCTCCTCCTCAGAACCGTCGGCTTCACCCTGGACCCCGCCGCCGAACCCCGCACGGCGTACGGCGCGAGCGACGTCCTGTGCGAGGCGCAGCTGTCGGACGTACGCCAAGTTCCGTCCCGTCCGGGCCCGTTGTCGCTGTCGATGAAGGTCACGTTCTCCTGCGCCGGTGTCCCCTTCGGCCACGCGGAGGGCCGCCTGCGCACCCTGACCCCGCACCAGTACACCGCCCTGCGCACCGGCCGCGCCCAGCGCCCGCCGCTCGGCCTCGCCGGGGAGCGCCCCGGACCCGCCGAGGTCGGGGTGGCCGGCGAGGGCGGGGTGATGGTCCGCCGGGCACCGGACGGCACCGTACGCGTCGACCCCGCCGACCTCGGCCACCCCCTCTTCTTCGACCACCCCAGCGACCACGTCCCCGGCATGGTCCTGCTGGAGTCGGCACGCCAGGCCGCGTGCCTCGCCCTCGGGCGCGGGGCCAGGCTCCTCGGCGCGGACCTGAGGGCGACCGGCTTCACGGAGTGGACGCCCGAGGCGAGCATCGAGTGCGCGCCGGAGGAGGGGGGCTGGGGCTTCAAGGTCGTCCAGGAGGGGGTGGCGACGGCGGCGGGGACGCTGACTTTCGGACGCTGACCGCGCGATCACCGAACCGGCCCGCGAGGGCCACGGCACCGGCCGGGAAGCCGTACGGGACCGCCCGCCGGCCACCACCCGGCGGCAAGGCCCTAAGGTCACCCCCATGCGCCTGGCCCTCCTGCACACCTCCCCCGCCCACGTCCCCGTCTTCGACGCCCTGCGCGACGAACACCACCCGGCCCTGGCCCTGCGCCACCACGTGGACGAGACCCTCCTCGCCAGGGCCCGCGTGCAGGGCCCGGAGGCGGTCGCGCCCGCCGTGCGGGAGGCGTTGGAGCGGGCCGTCGCACAGGGCGTGGACGCGGTGCTGTGCACGTGCTCGTCGATCGGCGGGGTCGCGGAGGAACAGGGCGGGGGACTCGCCGTACCCGTCATCAGGGTGGACCGCCCGATGGCCGCCGAGGCGGTCGCCGCCGGGGAGCGGATCGTCGTCCTCGGGACGGTCGCCAGCACGCTCGCACCGACCGCCGCCCTGGTCACCGAGGAGGCGGGCGGCCGTCCGGTCGCCGTGCGGACGGTCCTCGTCGAGGGCGCCTGGGAGCTGTTCGAGGCCGGGGACGCGGAGGGGTACGCCCGTGCGGTCGCCGACGCGGTGGACGCGGTGACCGGCGCCGACGCGATCGTGCTGGCGCAGGCGTCGATGGCCCCGGCGCAGGGCCTCGCCCGGACACCGGTACCGGTGTTCTCCAGCCCCCGGCCGGGTCTCGCGGCAGCCGCCGCACAGTGTGCTTGAAACCACAAGGATCTGGTGATCAAGACCGTCCTACTATGAGCCTCCGACGACTTGATGCCCTTTCAGGCCGCCCCCACCAGGGGCCGAAAGACCGGACGAGGCGAGGCACATGACCCCCACACCCTCCCGACGCACCCTGCTCCAGGGCCTGGCCACCGGTACGGCCGTGGTCGCGTTCGACCCCTTCACCCGCAGCTGGGCCGCGACGGCCGACAGCGCCTTCGCCCAGGTCCCGCCCCTGGACGGCACCCTGCTCACCGACCCCGCGTCCCTCGCGGCGGCGGCCGACGACTACGGCCACATCGTGCACCGCACCCCGGCCGCCGTCCTGCGCCCCGGCTCGGTCGACGACGTCGTCACGATGATCCGCTTCTGCAACACCCACGCCATCGACGTCGCCCCGCGCGGCCAGGGCCACGGCACCTTCGGCCAGGCCCAGGTGCCGGACGGCGTGATCATCGAGACGAGCCCGCTGAACCACATCGGCACCCCCGACAACGGCAGGGTCACCGTCGGCGCGGGCGCCGTGTGGAGCG
This sequence comes from Streptomyces saintjeani, assembly GCF_055409605.1. NCBI lineage: Bacteria > Bacillati > Actinomycetota > Actinomycetes > Kitasatosporales > Streptomycetaceae > Streptomyces > Streptomyces saintjeani. The sequence continues at coordinate 8,286,486 of NZ_CP189624.1, forward strand.
ACGTCCTGCGCGCGACCCTCCGGCACGGCCTCACACCACCGGTGTTCACCGACTACATCGAGCTCTCCGTCGGCGGCACCCTCTCGGTCGGCGGCATCGGCGGCCAGACCCATCGACACGGCGCCCAGGTCGACAACGTCCTCGCCCTCGACGTCGTCACCGGCGCGGGCGAACGCGTGCACTGCTCCCCGACCCGCCGCGCCGACCTCTTCCACGCCGTCCTCGCGGGCCTCGGCCAGTGCGCGGTCATCGTCGCCGCGACCCTGCGCCTGGTCCCGGCCCCCACCGCCGCGACGGTCCGCCACTACCTCCTCCCGTACACCGACCTCGACACCTTCCTCACCGACCAGCGCACCCTCACGCGGGAGCGCCGCTTCGACTACGTCGAGGGCCAGGTCACCGCCGACGAGAACGGCGCCTTCACGGCGTACGTCCTGGAGGCCGTCGCCTACGACGCCGAGGTCCCGGAAGCGACGCTGCTCGCGGGTCTGTCGTACGACCCGGCGGGCGTGCAGCGGACCACGCCGACGTACTTCGACTTCGTCAACCGGGTCGGGCCGGTCGCCGAGGAGCTGAAGAAGTCCGGGATCTGGGCGTACGCGCACCCCTGGCTGAACCTGCTGGTCCCGGGCGAGCGGACCGCCGAGGTGACCCGGGAGATCCTCGCCGGGGTCACCGCCGCCGACGTCGGCGCCGGGCTGATCCTGCTCTACCCCCTCGACCGGGCCCGCCTGCACACCCCGCTGCTGCCCATGCCGGACGACCCGGTTCCGTACCTGTTCGCGATCCTCGCGGCGACCCCGCCCGCCGACACGGCCACCGTCGACCGCCTCCTCGCCGCCAACCGCGCGGCGTACGACAAGACCGCGGCGGCCGGCGGGACGCAGTACCCGGTGGGGTCCATCCCGTTTCGGCCGCAGGACTGGCGCACGCACTTCGGTGCGGTCTGGCCGCAGCTCGCGGCGGCGAAACACACGTACGACCCCCGGGGTGTCCTCGTGCCGGGGCAGGGCGTCTTCGGCTGAAACGCGGTGACATGAGTCGAACCGACCGGGGTAGAAGAGCGGCTGATTCGCGGTCTTGCCCTGGCCGGTTCGCACCGCTTACTTTTTGCCCTCCTGACGCCTGTACAGGGGGTTCACCATGGCCGTACGCGGCCGGCACCGCCGATACCAGCCGACCCGGATCAACCGTGCTTCGCTCACCGTCACCGCAGGTGGCGCCGGTATGGCGCTGCCCCTCATGGGCGCCGGCACCGCGCACGCCGCCGATGTCCACACCTGGAACAAGGTCGCGGCCTGCGAGTCCACGAACAACTGGAGCATCAACACCGGCAACGGCTACTACGGCGGCCTCCAGTTCACCCGGTCCACCTGGGAGGCGTACGGGGGTCTGCGGTACGCGGGGCGCGCGGATCTGGCCACCAAGGACCAGCAGATCGCGGTGGCCGAGAAGGTCCTCGACGGCCAGGGGCCCGGCGCGTGGCCGGTGTGCTCGGTGCGGGCGGGGCTGACGCGGGGCGGGGACACGCCCGACATCGAGCCGGTCGCGCAGAAGAAGGCGGCCCCGAAGAAGGCGGCCCCGAAGAAGGCGGCCCCGAAGAAGGCGGCCAAGAAGTCCGAGGCGCCGGACGTCAGAGCTCAGGCGACCCCGCAGTCCCGTGCCGGGCGCACCGAGATGTACACCGTCGTGCACGGCGACACGCTCTCCGGGATCGCGGACGAGCGGGACGTCCGGGGCGGGTGGCGGGGGCTGTACGCCGCGAACCGCAGGACCATCGGCGGCGACCCCGATCTGATCCTGCCGGGGCAGCGGCTGAGCCTGGACGGGAAGAAGGCCGCCCAGGCGAAGGCACCGGCCAAGACCAAGCCTCATGCCAAGCCGCAGAGCAAGCCGCAGGCGAAGGCCACGCCCAAGGCGACCAGACCGAAGACGGTCACGAGCGAGCGGGGCGGTTCTCTCGTCGCCCCCGTCAACGCCGACACCGGTACGCGCTACCACGCCACCGGGTCCTCCTGGTCGAAGGGCTACCACACCGGCGTCGACTTCCCCGTCCCCACCGGGACCTCCGTGAAGGCGGTCGGCGCGGGGGAGGTCGTCACCGCAGGGTGGGGCGGCTCCTTCGGCTACCAGGTCGTCATCCGGCACGCCGACGGTCGCTACACCCAGTACGCCCACCTCTCGGCGATCTCCGTCAGGGACGGGCAGTCGGTCGGCGCGGGTCAGCGCATCGGCCGGTCGGGGTCCACGGGGAACAGCACGGGGCCGCACCTGCACTTCGAGGTACGGACAGGGCCCGGCTTCGGGTCCGACGTCGACCCGGTCGCGTACCTGCGGGCCGGGGGCGTCAAGATCTGAGCGGTCCAGGCGTCGTCCGGTTCGCCCGCGCGCGGGCCGGCGCCGTCAGGATCCGGCCGCACCGGTCCCGGTGCCGTCCGGTTCGCCCGCCCGTCGGCGCCGTCAGGATCTGACCTTCGCGCGGTGCCGGTCGGTGGCCCGGACGGCCAGGGACAGGCCGTCGTAGTAGAGCCGGTACGTCCCGTCCGCGAGGCGGGCGGACTCGTCGGCCGACACCCATGCGGGCGTGCCCTCCGGCACCTGTGCGGGGCCCGGCTTCGGGAGGTCGTCCGCCCGGGCGGCGGGGCGGGTCTCCGGCAGCTCCTCGCGGGCGGCCGGTGCCGACTGCTCGGGCAGCGTCGGCAGCAGGGCGTCGCCGGGCTCCCGGGCTGGCTCGGCGGGCCCCTCCTGCGCCGGTTCAGCCGTCTCCTGCGAGTGCTCGCGGGCCAGCCGCTCCGTCGTCAGCAGGATCAGGCCGCCCGCCGCGACGACGCCGCAGCCCAGCGCCAGGGCGGTGCCTGTCGCGCCGTAGCGGAACGTCTCGCCGAACATCGTGATCCCGACGGCCGCCGCGACCACCGGGTTGACGACGGTCAGCGTCGACAGCGGGGCCGCGAGGCCCGCGCCCCGGTAGGACGCCTGGGACAGCAGCATCCCGGCGGTGGCGAGGACACCGATCAGGACCAGGGTGGGCAGGTCACCGGCGGTGACACCGCCCGCCCAGTCGACGGCGACCGTCTTCGTGAACACCGAGGACATGCCGAACGCGATACCGGACGCCGTCGCCAGCAGCATCGCGCGGACCGCCGGATGCCGGTGCACCGCGCGCGCGGCGACCATCAGCGCGGCCACCGCACCGGCCGTGGCCGTCGCGACCGCGATCCGCTCGGGCGTCGTCAGGGACTGCGAGTCGGAGGCGCCGACCAGGGCCAGCAGGCCCGCGAGGCCGACCGTCGCCATCAGGGCGCCCCGCCAGGCCGTCGCCCCCGCGCGCTGCTTCACGAACAGGGCCGCCATCGGCAGCGCGAACACGATCGTCAGCGCGCCCAGCGGCTGCACGAGACTCAGCGGGCCGTACGCCAGCGCCACCACATGCAGGACCCCGCCCATGCCGTTCAGCGCGACCGCGCCCCACCACGCCGGGCGGCGCAGCGGAGCGTACTGCCCGGGGGAGGCGCTCGGGGAGGAGAGCGCCACCTGCTCCTGCACGATCGCGCCCGCGGCGTACGCCACGGCAGAGATCAGCGACAGGACCACGGACAACGCGAGGGCGCTCATGAGCTGCTCCTCTGCGTGAGGCGGGGGCACCAGGCCCGGCGCGGCGAACGGTCGGCTTCCATGACAACCACGATGCCCTGTCGATCTGTTCCTGTCGTCGTACCTGAGCACTCATTGCGTCGTACTACTCAGGGAGTACGTGAGGACTGCATCCCCCACCTTGGGTGGGGGTACGTACGCCGCCGGGCCGAGTCTCCCTCTCCGACCGTTCTTGGTACTACTGCTTTTCGTGGACCACGAACCCGGCCTCGACCCCGCCCTCGCCGCGCTGCGCCCGCTCGGCGGTTTCTTCGTCCTGCGCACCCTCCTAGACGAGGCAGGAGACCCGCCAGGCCCGCTGCCGACCCTCGCCGACGCGTACGACAACCAGTCGTCGGACGTTTACGGAAATCCGCTGACTTTCCGTGTCCGCAAGGTCGCCGGAAGTGTCCGCGCCCCCGAGGATCGGGTCGCCGCCTCCCTCGCCCACCAGTCCCTGGCCTCCCGCCTCTGGTCGATCGCCCTGGGCTCGGCCGCCCTCCTCGGTCGCCTCCCCGACCTCGACCCCGCCCTCCTGCGCTGGAACCCCGACGCGTCCGCCCCGGACGACCTGTGGCTCACCGAGGTCCGCCCCCGCCCGGTCGCTGGCCTCGCCGCCCTCATCCTCGACGCCCACCTCGAACCGCTGGCCGCCGCCCTGCACACCCACCACCGCATCGCCCCCGGCCTCCTGCGCGGCAACGCCGCCTCCGCCCTCGCCGGAAGCGCCCGCCAGCTGACCTCGTGGGCCCGGCAGCACGGCCGCAGCGACGTCGCCGCCACCACGCGCGCGCTGACCGCCGAACTCTTCGCCCACCCGCTCCTCGCCGGCACCGGAACCTTCACCGGACCCCGGTTCCGGCGCGGCAGCTGCTGCCTGTACTACCGGGTGCCCGGAGGGGGCCTGTGCGGCGACTGTTGTCTCGACACTCTTCCCCGCGCGCCCCGTCTGGGTGACCATGAGGGAACTGGCCGCTGAGAAGGGGGCTTAGGTTGCGAGTGGGCCTGCTGACCCGGGAGTACCCGCCGGACGTGTACGGCGGCGCGGGCGTCCATGTGGAGTTCCTGGCACGGGAGTTGAGACCGCTCGTCGACCTCGACGTGCACTGCTGGGGCGAGGGCCGCGCCGACGGCGTCCTGCGCCACCGGCCCTGGTCGGCGCTGGACGGCGCGAACGACGCACTGCGCACATTTTCCGTCGACCTCGCCATGGCCGCCGGACTCGAAGGGTGCCGGCTCGTCCACTCGCACACCTGGTACGCCAACCTCGCGGGCCACTTCGCGAAGCTCCTGCACGGCGTGCCGCACGTGATGACCGCGCACTCCCTGGAACCCCTGCGCCCCTGGAAGGCCGAGCAACTCGGCGGCGGATACGCCCTGTCGAGCTGGGCCGAGCGCACCGCGATCGAGGCCGCCGACGCCGTGATCGCCGTCTCCGGGGCGATGCGCGAGGACATCCTCGCCTGCTATCCGGCGCTCGACCCGGACCGCGTACGCGTCGTCCACAACGGCATCGACACCGGGCTGTACCGTCCCGACCACGGCACCGAGGCCCTCCAGCGCGCCGGACTCGACCCCGACCGGCCCTACGTCCTGTTCGTCGGCCGCATCACCCGGCAGAAGGGCGTCCCCCATCTGCTGCGCGCCGTACGGGACATCGACCCGCGCGCGCAGGTCGTGCTGTGCGCGGGCGCCCCCGACACCCCGGAGATCGACCGTGAATTCCGGGAGCTGTACGAGGAGTTGAGCAGCGTCCGGGACGGCGTGCACTGGATCCCGAAGATGCTGCCGCGCCCCGAGGTCATCCAACTCCTCACGCACGCAGCCCTGTTCGTGTGCCCCTCGGTCTACGAGCCGCTGGGCATCGTCAACCTGGAGGCGATGGCGTGCGGGACGCCGGTCGTCGCCTCGCGGGTCGGCGGGATCCCCGAGGTCGTCGACCACGGGCGTACCGGTCTGCTCGTCGAACTCGGCGATTCGGACGGCGAGTTCGAGGCCGGGCTGACCCGCGCGATCGACTCCGTGCTCGGTGATCCGGACGCGGCGCGGCGGATGGGGGAGGCCGGACGGGCCCGCGCCGTCGGGGAGTTCGGGTGGGACGCGGTGGCCCGGCGTACTGTCGCGCTCTACGCGGAGATCCTCAAACAGGGTTGAGCCGCCTCGCCGTGGGGCAATCAAGGGGAACCATAGGGTGAGGGGAGCGGCCATGCGTCGTGGTGGACCTTCGGTGCTCGGGATCGTTCTGGCGGGCGGTGAGGGCAAACGGCTGATGCCGCTGAGCGCGGACCGGGCGAAACCCGCGGTCACCTTCGGGGGGACGTACCGACTGGTGGACTTCGTCCTGTCGAATCTTGTCAACGCGGACATCCTGCGCATCTGCGTGCTCACGCAGTACAAGTCGCACTCGCTGGACCGGCACATCACGACCACCTGGCGGATGTCGAGCCTGCTCGGCAACTACGTCACACCGGTCCCCGCGCAGCAGCGGCTCGGGCCGCGCTGGTACCTCGGCAGCGCGGACGCGCTCCTCCAGTCGCTCAACCTCGTCCACGACGAACGGCCCGAGTACGTCGCGGTGTTCGGCGCGGACCACGTCTACCGGATGGACCCCCGGCAGATGCTCGCGCAGCACATGGAGTCCGGCGCGGGCGTCACCGTCGCGGGCATCCGCGTGCCGCGCACCGAGTCCTCGGCCTTCGGGGTCATCACCCCCGGCAGCGACGGGCAGGTCGTCGAGCGGTTCCTGGAGAAGCCTCTCGACCCGCCCGGCCTCGCGGACGACCCCGACACCGTGTTCGCCTCCATGGGCAACTACATCTTCACCACCAAGACCCTCATCGAGGCGCTCCAGCGCGACGCCGAGGACGAGAACTCCGTGCACGACATGGGGGGTTCGATCCTTCCCCAGCTCACCGCGCGCGGGGAGGCGTACCTGTACGACTTCAGCCAGAACCACGTGCCGGGCGAGACCAGCCGGGACCGGGGGTACTGGCGGGACGTCGGGTCGCTCGACGCGTACTACGACGCGCACATGGACCTCATCGCCGAGCGGCCCGCGTTCAACCTCTTCAACCGGAGCTGGCCCATCTACACCCACGCCAACCAGCTCTCCCCGGCGCGCTTCAACGCGGGCGGCATGGCCAGCGAGTCGATCATCAGCGCCGGATGCCTGATACGGGGGCAGGTCACGCGGTCCGTGCTGTCGCCGGGGGTCGTGGTGGACCCCGGGGCGGTGGTGCAGGGGGCGGTGCTGCACGACAACGTCCGGATCGGGCGGGGGGCCGTGGTGCGGGGGGCCGTGCTGGACAAGAACGTCGAGGTTCCGCCGGGGGCGACGATCGGGGTGAACCCGGAGCGGGACGGGGAGCTGTACACGGTGTCCAAGGGCGGGGTGATCGCGCTGGGGAAGGGCCAGATCGTGAGCTGAGGGGCGGGGTGCGGCGGGAGTGACGGCAGCGGCGACTTAATCCGTTGTTAACTGAGCGTAGCTTGATCGTACTTGACCGTAATCGGTCGAACGGGTTTGACTGCTGCTCCACCCGTCGCCGACGCGAGGCAAGCCCTTGACTGCCGACCTGCTCGCACCCCTCGATCTGGCGTTCTGGAACCTGGAGACCGCCGAGCACCCCATGCACCTCGGCGCCCTCGGCGTCTTCTCCGCGCACTCGCCCACCGCGGGCGCCCACGCGGCCGACCTCCTCGCGGCCCGCGCCGCCGGAGTCCCGGGCCTGCGCATGCGCATCCGCGACACCTGGCACCCCCTCGCCTTCGGCGCCGCCGTCCGCGAACCCGCCCCCGGCTTCGACCCCCTCCACCACGTCGTCCTGCACGCCCCCACCCCCGACTTCCAGACCGAGGCGGGCCGCCTCATGCAACGCCCCCTCGACCGGACCCGGCCCCCGTGGGAGGCCCACGTCCTGCCGGGCGAGGACGGCGTGACCTTCGCGGTCCTCTTCAAGTTCCACCACGCCCTGGCGGACGGCCTGCGCGCCCTGACGCTGGCGGCGGCGGTGCTGGACCCGATGGAGGGTCCTGAGCCCCGCAGGCGGAGGCGGGACGAGGAGGAGGCGACGGGCGTACGGCGGCTGGCGGGGATGGTGCGGGCGGCGCTGCCGGGGCCGGTGCGCGATGCGCTGAGCGGTGCGGCACAGCCGTCCGCCCCGTCGGCCGACGCCCCCTCCGGGCCGGCCCGGAGGGGCGCCGCATCGCTGCTGGGCGCCCTGTCCGTCGCCGCCCGGCACGCCGCCGCCCCCTTCGCCGCCGCTCTCTCGGGCACAGCCCGCCGGACCGCTCCCCTCCTCGACGCCGTCGCCGAGCCGCTCGCCGACGCCCTCGCCGGGGCCGCCGCGCTCCCCGGCCGTGTCCAGGGCGCCCTCTCCGGCACCGGACGCGCCCTCGACATCGGCGCCTCCGTCGCCGTGTCCGGGCTCGCCGTCCGCTCCACCCCGGCGCTCACCTCCGAGCCCACCGGGACGCGCCGTACCGCCGGGGTCGTCATCGACGTCGACGACGTGCACCGGGTGCGCAAAGCCGTCGGGGGGACCGTCAACGACGTACTGATCGGGGTCGTCGCGGGGGCGCTGCGGCGGTGGCTCGACGAACGCGGGGACGGGAGCACGGGGGTGGTGCCCCGGGCGCTCGTGCCGGTGTCGCAGCGCCGTCCCCGTACCGCTCATCCGCGGGGGAACCGGCTCTCCGGGTACCTCGTGCGGCTCCCCGTCGACCAGGCGGAGCCGCTCGCGCGCCTCGCCGCCGTACGGACCGCGATGGACCGCAACAAGGACGCCGGACCCGGCCGGGGCGCGGGAGCCGTCGCGCTGCTCGCCGATCATGTGCCCGCGCTCGGGCACCGGCTCGGAGGGCCGCTCGCCGGGCAGGCCGCGCGGTGGTGGTTCGACGTGCTCGTGACCAGCGTGCCGCTGCCCGGCGTGGCGCTGAGGCTCGGCGGGCACCCCGTCGTCGAGGTGTATCCGTACGCGCCCCTCGCGCGCGGACAGGCGCTCGCCGTCGCGCTGTCCAGCTATCGCGGACGCGTGCACGTGGGGCTCGTCGCGGACGGCGCGGCCGTCCCCGATCTCGACCGGCTCGCGGCAGCCGTGACCGCCGAGGTGGAGACGCTGGTCACGGCGACCGCCACGGGTTTGGAGGACGGGCCCGGCGCTCCGTAAAATCATCCGTTCGAAAGCGGACGCGACCGGCGCGCCGCACGGCGAGTCGAGGAACACAGCGCGATGACGGTGACAGAGGACGGCGAGGCCGTGTACGGCCCCGGGATCGACCCCGAGCGGCTTGCCGTCTGCCTGAGCGTGCTGGACGAGCTGGACAAGCTCGACGTGGACCACCCCGACGCCATCGCCGTGCGCCGCGCCACCGCCGGCATCTACCGCACGGTCAAGCAGCGCCGCAGGCAGGAGCGCCGCGCCGCGAAGACCGCGCACGACAAGTCGGTCACCGAGGCCACCGCGACCGGCTCCGCCCAGCGCATCGACGACGAGACGGAAGGCATCCTGCCGTCCTCGGTCACCGAGGCCGGGAAGATCGCCGGAGTCCTCCAGCGCCCGCGCTCCTGCTACACCTGCAAGACTCGGTACGTCGAGGTCGACTACTTCTACCACCAGCTCTGTCCGGACTGCGCGGCCCTCAACCGCGAGAAGCGGGACGTCCGCGCCGACCTCACCGGCAAGCGCGCGCTGCTCACCGGCGGCCGGGCCAAGATCGGCATGTACATCGCGCTGCGCCTGCTGCGCGACGGCGCGCACACCACGATCACCACCCGCTTCCCCAAGGACGCCATCCGCCGCTTCAAGGCGATGGACGACTCCGCCGACTGGATCCACCGCCTCGAAGTCGTCGGCATCGACCTGCGCGACCCCGCCCAGGTCGTCGCCCTCGGCGAGCGGATGACCGAGGCCGGGCCGCTCGACATCCTCATCAACAACGCGACCCAGACGGTACGGCGCCTGCCGTCCGCGTACGCCGCCCTCGTCGACGGCGAGTCCGCGCCGCTGCCCGCCGGGGAACTGCCCGCGCACCACGTCATCGGCGCGTTCGGGTCCGGCGCGGTCGACGGGATCGCCGCGCTGCCGCTCGGGTCGTCCGGGATCGACGCGCAGAAGGTCGCCGACCTCGCCCTCGTCGCCGGGAACGCGAGCGTCGAGCGGCACCTCGACGGGACCGCCATCGACGCGGGCGGGCTCGTCCCCGACGTCGTCGACACGAACACCTGGGTCCAGTCCATCGAGCAGATCTCGCCGGTCGAGCTGCTCGAAACCCAACTCTGCAACTACACCGCGCCGTTCATCCTCATCAGCGCGCTGCGGCCGATCATGGCCGACGCCGCGCGCAAGGCGGTCAGCAAGCGCGCCTACGTCGTCAACGTCTCCGCCATGGAAGGCGTGTTCGGCCGGGGCTACAAGGGCGCCGGGCACCCCAACACCAACGCCGCCAAGGCCGCGATGAACATGGTCACCCGGACCAGCGCGGACGAGATGTTCCAGACCGACGGCATCCTCATGACGTCCGTCGACACCGGCTGGATCACCGACGAGCGGCCCCACTACGACAAACTGCGCCTCGCCGAGGCCGGGTTCCACGCGCCGCTCGACCTCGTCGACGGGGCGGCACGGGTGTACGACCCGGTCGTGCGCGGGGAGGCGGGGGAGGACGTGTACGGGGTGTTCCTCAAGGACTACGCGCCCGGGAAGTGGTAGGGGCGGGTTTCTCCGAGAGGTAGGGAGCTGACCAGCGTTTTCAGGCCAGGTTCGAATGTCGTGGCGGTGAGTTCGGGGGTGCGGGGAAGGTGGGGATGTCGCACCACAGCGACACCCTTCCTCGTGTCACGACGACAGGACAGGACCGGGTCATGGGACGTTCGGAACTCTCCGCTTCCGGTGGGGCCTTTCTGCCGGGGCGCCGCAGCGTGCTCCTGGGGGCGCTCGGCGCCGCCGCCGTAGGCGTACTGACCGCTCGACCGGCGTTCGCCGCAGCCGCGCCGGGCTACACCTTGCTGACCCGCGCCGACTGGGGCGCCGACGAATCACTCCGGTTCGCCGCCGACGGCACCGAGAAGTGGCCGCCGGAGTACTACCCCCTCCAGACGGTCAGCATCCACCACACCGCCGACGGCAGCACCGACCCAGATCCGGCGGCCCGGGTCTGTGCCATCTACCGCAACGACGCCACCGGCAAGGACTTCGGCGACATCGGCTACCACTACCTGATCGACGAGAACGGCCGTGTCCACGAAGGCCGTTGGTCCGGCACGGACGGCGCCCCGGCCCACGACGCCACGGGCCGCCTGGTGACCGCGGCCCACATAGGCGGCTACAACTCGGGCAACGCGGGCATCGCCCTGCTCGGCACCCTGACCTCGACCCCGGCATCACCGGCGGCCCGGGCAACCCTGATCCGCCTCCTCGCGGACCTGGCCACACGCCACACGCTCGACCCCCTCGCCACCGTCCTCTACCGCAACCCGATCAGCGGAGCCACCCGAACCGTCCCCACGATCAGCGGCCACAAGGACTGGGCGGCCACCCTCTGCCCCGGCACGGTGCACGCGGATCTCCCGGCGATCCGCCGAGAGGTCGCCGCGCTGCTCGACGGCTGAGGGCCTGGAGTCCCCAGGAGCTCAAGGGAGTTGCCGTCCGTGCGATGAGATCCGGCCGCGTCGACCCGAACGGACACCAGGGTGACGACCAGCACGACTTCCCGGCTCCACACCACCGTGGACGCCCTGCGGGACGATCGACGAGGCGACCGCCGCAGCCGCGCGGACGGAGGGCGTCCACGGTGAATTCGTGGACTCCCCCTGGCCCTGTCCCCCCAGAACCTCTACTGCATCGGCCTCATCCTGGAAACCCCCGTCTACCTGGACCGCCCCACGCGACCGTCGCCCTCCTGAGCTGGGCCGGGATCGGTGGCTCGGACTGAGTGCCGTTCAGTGCGACTCCCGGCTCACCTCGCTTCCGCTCGATCCCACCAGGAAGTCGAGGTCCGCGCCGGTGTCCGCCTGGAGGACGTGGTCGATGTAGAGGCGTTCCCAGCCTCGGCGGGGGCTCGCGTAGGCCGCTGTGGTGGAGGTGGGGGGTTTCCGGCGGGAGAGTTCCGTCTCGGGGACGTCGATGTCGATGCGGCGTGCGGGGACGTCGAGTTGGATGATGTCGCCCGTGCGGACCAGGGCCAGCGGGCCGCCCGCCGCCGCTTCGGGGGCGACGTGCAGGACCACCGTGCCGTACGCCGTGCCGCTCATGCGGCCGTCGCAGATGCGGACCATGTCGCGGATACCTTGCGCCAACAGCTTCTTCGGGAGGGGCATGTTCGCCACCTCCGGCATGCCCGGGTAGCCCTTCGGGCCGCAGCCGCGCAGGACGAGGACCGAGTCGGCGTCCACGTCCAGGTCGGGGTCGTCGATGCGGGCGTGGAAGTCCTCGACGGAGTCGAAGACCACGGCCCGGCCCCGGTGCCGGAGGAGGTGGGGGGAGGCCGCGGCCGGTTTCAGCAAGGCGCCGTCGGGAGCCAGGTTGCCGCGCAGGACGGCGATGCCACCCTCGGCCACCAGGGGTTTCGCGCGAGAGCGGATGACCTCGGCGTCCCAGATCGCCGCGTCGGACAGGTACGACACCAGAGGGGCGCCGGTGACCGTCAGCGCCGTCGGGTCGAGCAGGTCCCGCACCTCGCGCAGGACCGCCGACAGGCCACCCGCCCGGTGGAAGTCCTCCATCAAGTACCGCCCGGCGGGCTGGAGATCGACCAGAACGGGGACACGGGAGCCGATGCGGTCGAAGTCGTCGAGGGTCAGGTCGATCCCCAACCTCCCGGCGACGGCGAGAAGATGGACGACCGCGTTGGTGGAGCCGCCGATCGCCGCGAGGGCGACGATCGCGTTGTGGAAGCTCGCCTTCGTCAGGAAGGTCCCGGGACGCCGGTCGGCGGCGACCATCTCCACCGCCAACTTCCCCGTCCCGTGGGCCGCTTGGAGGAGACGGCTGTCCGGCGCCGGAGTGCCCGCGACGCCGGGTACGACGGTCCCGAGCGCCTCGGCGACCAGCGCCATCGTGGACGCCGTACCCATCGTGTTGCAGTGGCCCTTGCTGCGGATCATCGCCGACTCGGAGCGGGTGAAGTCGGCCTGCGAGAGGGTCCCGGCGCGGACCTCCTCGGAGAGTTTCCACACGCCGGTGCCGCAGCCCAACAGGGCGCCCTGGAAAGTGCCGTTGAGCATGGGACCGCCGGGGACGACGACCGCGGGGAGGTCGACGGAGGCCGCTGCCATGAGGAGTGAGGGGATCGTCTTGTCGCAGCCCCCCAACAGGACCACGCCGTCGATGGGGTTGGCGCGCAGCATCTCCTCGGTGGCCATCGCGGCCATGTTCCGCCACAGCATCGCGGTCGGGCGGACCTGCGTCTCGCCGAGCGACACGACGGGCAGGTCCAGCGGGACGCCCCCGGCCTCGTAGACGCCGTTGCGGACGGACGCGGCGACCTCGTCGAGGTGCGCGTTGCACGGCGTGAGATCGGACGCCGTGTTGGCGATGGCGATCTGCGGGCGGCCCGTGAACGCGTCGTCCGGGACTCCCCGGCGCATCCACGCCCGGTGGATGTACGCGTTGCGGTCCTGGCCCTCGTACCACTGAGCGCTGCGGAGCGTCACCATGAAGCGCCTTCCAATAACCGACACGCAGGTCTAACCTTTGGAACGCCATGGAGCATACGCAGACGTACGACGGACCGACAGACCCCGGAGCCGACCGGCTCGTGGGGGCGGACCGGGTGCTCGCGGTCCTCAAGGAACTCGCCCGCCACCCGGGCGGCGTCGGCCTGGACGAGCTGACGCGCGTGATCGGCAGCCCGAAGCCGACCGTGCACCGCGCCCTGAGCGCCCTGCGCCGCGCGGGCCTCGCCGACCAGGACGCCCCCGGCCGGTACGTGCTCGGCGACGAGTTCCTGCGCATGGCGTTCGCGCACCACGAGGCCCGCCCCGACCACGTCCGCGTCCGCCCGGTCCTCGAAGCGCTCGCCCACCGCTTCGGCGAGACCGCGCACTACGCCGTCCTCGACGGCCACGAGGTCGTCTACCGCGCCAAGGTCGACCCCCCGTCCGGCGCGGTCCGCCTCACCTCCACGATCGGCGGACGCAACCCCGCCCACACCACGGCCGTCGGAAAGCTGCTGCTGGCAAGGGAGTTGACCACGCTCGCGGCCGTCGAGGCGTGGATCGGCGATCGCACGCTGGAACGCCGCACCCCCCGGACCCGCTGTACGGCGGAAGAGCTGTACGCCGAACTGGCCGTGACCCGGCAGCGCGGCTACGGCCTCGACGACCAGGAGAACGAGACCGGCATCCACTGCCTCGCCCTCCCCGTGTACCTGACCTCGCCGTCCACCCCCTCGGGCGCGGTCAGCGTCAGCGCGCTCGCCTACCGCTCGCCCCTCGCGGCGATGATCGACGCCCTCGACGACATCCGTGCCCTGCTGCCGAGTTGACCTCTCAGGAGACGAACCCCCATGCACCTCATGCGAATTGGCGCCCCCGGCGCGGAGAAGCCCGTCGCGCGGATCGACGACGACACGTACGTCGAACTCGCCGACCTCGTCACCGACTTCGGCGAAGGCTTCTTCGGCGGCGGCGGAATCGACCGTATCCGCCCCGTGGTCGCCGAGCGCGCCGCGGCCGGCCGGGTCTCCCGCTTCGCCGGGGAGCGCATCGGCGCCCCCATCGCCCGCCCGCACCAGATCCTCTGCATCGGCCTCAACTACCGTGACCACGCCGCCGAGTCGGGCATGGCCGTCCCCGACGAGCCGATCCTCTTCACCAAGTCCCCGAACACGCTGATCGGCCCGAACGACGACGTCCGCATCCCGCGCGGCTCCACCAAGACCGACTGGGAGGTGGAGCTGGGCATCGTCATCGGCAAGCGCACCAGCTACCTCGACTCGGTGGCGGACGCCCGCGACGCCATCGCCGGGTACGTCGTCGTCAACGATGTCAGCGAGCGCGCCTTCCAGTTGGAGCGCGGCGGCCAGTGGGCGAAGGGCAAGTCCGCCGAGACCTTCAACCCGGCCGGACCCTGGCTCGCCACCGCCGACGAGATCGACGACGTCCTCGCCCTCGACATGTGGCTCGACGTCAACGGCACCCGCCGCCAGACCGGCAACACCAAGACGATGATCTTCGACCCGTACTTCATCGTCCACTACCTCAGCCAGTTCCTCACCCTGGAGCCCGGCGACCTCATCAACACCGGCACTCCGCCCGGCGTCGGCATGGGCCTCACCCCGCCCGTCTACCTCAAGCCCGGCGACACGATGGAGCTCGGCATCACCGGCCTCGGCACCCAGCGCCAGCACGTCATCGCGCCCCGCTGATGCGCGCGTTCGTCCTCACCGCCCCGGGCGCGTACGAGGTCGCCGACCTCCCCGCGCCCGAGGCGGCACCCGGCGAAGTCGTCGTCGACGTCGAACGCGCCGGGGTCTGCGGCACCGACGTCGAGTTCTACACCGGCCACATGGCCTACCTCCACCAGGGCCACGCCGCCTACCCGCTGCGCCCCGGCCACGAATGGTGCGGGCGGGTCTCGGCGGTCGGCCCCGGCACCGACCGCGCCTGGCTCGGCCGCCGCGTCATGGGCGACACCATGCTCGGCTGCGGAGACTGCCGCCGCTGCCGGCGCGGCCACCAGCACGTGTGCGACCGACGCCAGGAAGTCGGCGTACGGGGCGGCCGGGCGGGCGCCCTCGCGGAACAACTCGCCGTCCCCGCCGGCTCGTTGCACGCCCTGCCGGACGAAGTCGACGCCGAGCTGGGCGCGTTGGTCGAGCCCGGCGGCAACGCGCTGCGGGCCGCCCGCGCGACCGGCGCGGGTGCCGACGACCGGGTCCTGGTCCTCGGGCCGGGCACGATCGGCCTCCTCACGGCCCTGTTCCTGCGGGCCCAGGGCGCGGAGGTCCACCTCCTGGGCGTCACCCCCGAGTCCCTCTCCTTCTCCCGCGCTCTCGGCTTCACGCATGTGTGGCAGTCCGTCCCGGATCTGCCGTACGACGCCGTCGTGGACGCCTCGACGGCCACCGAACTCCCGGCGCGGGCACTGGAGTCGGTGGAGCCGTCCGGGAGGCTCGTGTACATCGGGCTGGCCCGGGAACCCAGCCTGATCGACACGCGGACCCTCGTCCTCAAGGACGTCACGGTGACCGGGATCCTGTCCGCGTCACCGGGGCTCGACCCGGCGATTCGGGCCTACGCGGAGGGAGTTGTGGACCCACGGCCGCTCGTCGCCGCGACCGTGGGCCTCGATCAGGTGGGGGCCGTCCTCGGGGGCAAGCGCCCCGTGGAGAGCGGCCCTGGGCCCAAGGTGCTGGTGGATCCGGCGCGTTAGCCCGACCGGCCCGCCCCCGCACAGCGCTGCCGCCGCGCTGTGCAGGTTCTTCGCAGCCGACGCCGGCCCCTCCGTCTGCGGGTGACTCGCGTCGAGATCTGCTTCGGGGCGCCCGCTTCGGCACGGCCCGACGACACGCGGTGGCTGAGGCGGGCCCGGCTCTCTTCAGGCGTGAGGTGCCGGGGCGGTGCTCGGGGGGTCCTCCGTGTCGCCCGCCCTGCGGCTGCCAGGGGGGCCGAAAGCGCTCGGCAGACTCGTGAAGTCCGTGTGGACCCCGGGGTCCAGGTAGGTGTTCTCGGCCCTCTCGACGATGTGCCGGGCGATGTGTAGCACGGCCTTGTTGTAGTCGCTGCGGAAGGTGCTCAGTTTCATGAGTCCGTACATGCCGTAGTGCCGGTATCTCTCCGGTTGTTCGGGGCTGAAGTACTGCACCTCGCTGACGACGCGCGGGAGTGTGCGTTCCTCCATCGGTGTCCACAGGATCGGGACGATCGGGAGCGCCGGGGCGTACTGCTTGTGCCGTGCGGTCGCCGTGCGCTGTGCGAAAGCCCACCACTCCCTGCCGCACCACTCGCTGGTGACATAGCGGGGCGAGAGGAGCGGTACGAACACCCGGCAGGTGCCGAGCGCGTGCGCCAGTTCGTCGTTCCAGATCCGCCCGGCGGTGAGCGACCGGTCCATGAATCCGGCGGAATCGGGCAGCGCCGTCATGCTGAGGATGTGGCTGCTCAGGTCGCGGAAGAGACGGTGCGCCCAGAGGTCCGGTTCGCCGGCGTCGGAGGCGCTGCGGGGGACGGGGGCGTAGCTCAGGAAGAAGTACGGCCGCGCCGAACTCGCCTCCGGGGAAAGGTACTTGGGGGCCGGCCGGTAGTGGTGGGCCAGCTCCGGCCGGCCCAGCGCCCTGGCCAACAGCAGCAGCACCGCGCACAGTTCGTCCCGGGAGCCCCGCACCTCACCCGCCTGGACCAGCAACTCCGCCGCGACCCGAACCCCCGTCGCCCCCTGGCGCGCGGCGGCCTCCTCGACCCAGTCCAGCCGGGGCAACTCCAGCGCGTCCAGCACGACGTCCAGTGGCCGCACCAGCGAGGAGAGCGGCACCTGGCGTACCCCTCCGGACGTCCACCGCGCCCCGACGCTCCCGAGCCGCAGATCCCCCCGTGCCCGCAACGGCCCCGCCGGATCCGACACCAGCGCCGCCCCCACCCCGGCCGAGGGATACCGCCCCGCCAGATACCGCGTCACCTGATCCCGGGTGGCCCGCTCCTGCGACCTCCGCACCAGCTCCCGCAACTCCTCGGCGATCCCCGGCGGAAAGGCGAACGCCCGATGGTTCCAGGGCAACGCCTCGTGCGGCAACGGATCGGCCCCGTCGGGCAACACGGGCGCGTACGGCGCGAGCATCCCCGAGAGGAACACCTCGGCGAGGTGCTCGGGCCCGGACTCGGGCACGGCGGACCGCTGCACCAGCCGCATCAACGGCACGGTCAGAGCGGTCCCGGCGCAGGCGAGGTGCGCGGCGAGCCGCCGAGCCTCGTCGGAGGCGCCGGAGAGAAAGTCCTCCAGCGCGTCTTCGGACGACTCCTCCCGCGAAGCCGGAACCCCGTCCAGCTGCTCCGCATCGTAGAAATGCAACGCCACTTCCCCCACCGGCGCCCCCACCAACCGTGCCCACCCCCGTACAGAAGTACCCCGCATGACATCCACCACCGGCACGGGAGGCACCGGCACGGCCAACGCTCCCCGCCCCACCTTCGGATGCCGCAACCGGAGCTGGTGATTGGCGGCGGCGGGCCGCGCGGCCGACGCCATCAGCCGGACCGTGGGCAACCCGGTCCCCGCCCACGTCTCCACCGGCAGCACATGAAACACAGCGGTGGGCCCCTTCACCGCCCACCCCGCCAACACCCTTTGCACGGCCCCGCTCTGCCACTGGTACCCGACCCCGTCGGTGAGCACGACGAGCAACGTCCGCTCCCCGGGCCCCGGATGCGCGGGCGGAGCCCCCTGCCGGTACGGCTCGGCGGTCACCCGGGGCCCCGCGGGATCGTCCGTGTCCATCCCCAGCAGCCGAATCCGCCGGAACGCCCGCAACCGGTGCAGCTCCTGGTGCAGTTCGAGCGCGGCGTCGTGCCACACGGCCATGGACACCCCGTCGTCCACGACGAGCGTGAGATCGAGCAGCGGCTCCCGCGCGGGTGCGAGAACGACGTCCCGGAACCCGTCGGCGATCGCGTCGACCGTGGCCCCGACATCGAGCCGCAGCGCGGTACGGGACCGTACGGAGGACCGCAGTGGCCGCAACGACCGGGCCAGCGCACGGGCGTCGGGCAGCGCCCGGGGCGTGGGCAGCCGGGTCGGCGACACGGCGGTCGCGGCCCCGTCCCCCCAGTCCGCAGCGGCGTAGAGGGGACGGGCCGCGGCGGACCCCGGGTCGCCGGGCCCCCGCCCGCCCCGCTCCCGCCCCGGCGCACGCGCACCCCCCGCAGGCACCGCCGCGTCCTGCGAAGCCCCCGCCCGCTGGACCGGCGTACGCGGACGGGCCGCGAGCCACAGGATGTCGGCGAGTTCCTCCGGCGTCGCGTCGTACCCGGCGGCGGCGAGGGCCGCGTGCAGGAGGTCGATCACGGGACGGGGTCCGTGCCGTCGAGGGGGCGCAGCACGGCCCGCAGGACGTGCGGTTCGAGGGAGACGGTGTTCAGCCGCAGGTGGATCGCGTTGAGGAGCTGGTCCGTGGCGAGCCGCCCGCCGCGCCCCGCGTCGTCGAACTCGGCGATCATCTCCTCCACGGCGGCCACCGTCTGCGCGTCGGCCCCGGTGAACTCGGCCCCGAACTGGGCCCGTACGACGTCCTTGAGGTGGTCGGGGTCGGGGTCGCGCAGGTCGAGGCGGACGCAGCGGCGCAGGAACGCGGGCGGGAAGTCGCGCTCGCCGTTGCTGGTGATGACGACGACCGGGAACTCCTGGCAGTACACCCACCCGTCGACGACGGCCGCCTTCGGCGCGGGCTCCCCGTCGAGGGGAGCCCGGTAGGGGACCGGCCGGGTCAGCGTGACCTGCGCCTCCCGGTCGCCGGTCGCCTCGGAGCTGCGGCTCAGCTCCGGGATCTCGAACGCGCCCTCCTCGAACACCGTCAGCAGGTCGTTCGGCAGGTCGATGTCCCCCTTGTCCAGCTCGTCGACCAGCAGGACACGCGGGGCGCCCGGTGCGGAGGCGAGCGCGGTGCCGAGCGGCCCGAGCGCGACGTACCGCTCCACCGGCGGCATACGGGACGGGTCGGCCGTCGCGTCGCGCAGGCGGGCCACCGCGTCGTACCGGTAGAGCGCGTCGGTGAGCATCGAGCGGGAGTTGACGGCCCAGTGCAGGACCTCGCCGAGGCCGAGGTCGTCGGCGATGGCGTGCGCCAGCGACGACTTGCCGACCCCGGGGAAGCCGGTGACCAGCAGCGGGCGCCGCAGGTGCAGGGCGGCGTCCACGACGGCGGCGTCCTCCGGGCGGATCACGTACGCCGGGCGGGCGGGGCGCTGTTCGCCGAAGCGGCGCCAGGGCGGGCCGGGCGGCAGCGGCACGGGCAGGCTGTCGTGCGGGTGGCGGAACAGCCCGCCGGGGGAGTCGGCGCTGGTCACGGGCGTGGTGTCCTTCCGGGAACGCGCGGGCGTGGCCGGGGCGGCAGCCGGCCGGGGTCGTCCCACAGCAGCACCAGTCCGGGCGCGGACCCGTCCCGGTCGCCGCGCAGGTCGCGGACCTCCTCGGGCAGCAGCCTCGGCGGGACGCCGGTCCGCAGGTCGGTCAGGTCGCCGCCCTGCCGTACGCCGTCGACGCGCCGGTGCCAGGTCATCACCGGCACCCCGGCCTCCGCGCAGTACGCCAGCGCCGGTGTGAACTCCCGGCAGTCACCGGAGAGTTCGACACACCCCACGTCGGGGGCGGCGGCCAGCGCGGACCGCAGCCCCGCCAGGTCCCCGGCGTCCCGCCGCAGCCAGTGGTGGTCGCCCGCCGCTGCGTCGTGCCCGCAGGCCAGCCACCGCCGCTCCCACGGCGTACGCCGCCCCACGCACCGCACGACGACGGTGGCGACCTGCCCGAGCGCCGTGTTGTCGACGCCCCGGTGCCGGACCGGTATCCGCTCGACCTGGAGCTCCAGCTGGCCGTGCGGCAGGAAGAACTCGACCCCGAGCTCGTGCCGTGCGCCGAGGAGCGGCTCGATCAGCTCGGCGAGCGTCAGCTGGGTGCGCCGCCAGTTCGCCGGCCGCGCCCCCGGCAGCCGCTGCGGGCGCTGCTCGGCCGGGTCCACCAGCCAGGCGGCCGGCGTGTAGCGGCCCTCGCCGGCCGCCGCCTCCGGGTCGTCCACGTCGAGCAGGACCAGCAGCCACGCCTTGCCGCCCCGCCGCCGTACGGCCTCCTGACCGGCCGCCGTCACCCGCGCCCTGAGCGCCCCCGCGTGCCCGGTGCGCCGCGCCACGTCCGCGCCCCACCGGATCAGGCCCGCGCCGTCCCCGGTCCGCGCCTCCGCCTCCGCCGCCACCAGCGAGGTGAACCGCAGCAGGGGCGGCAGCGCGATGTCCTTGCCGCAGCCGGCCGCCTCCAGGGAACGCAGCAGCGCGTCCGTGCCGTCCGTCGCCGTCACGTGGTGGCGCAGCCGCCGGTCGTACAGCGCCGTCGCCCGCACGTCCGGCACGGCGGCCAGGAGCGCGGTCAGGCGGGCGTGCTCCTCGTGCGTGAGGAACTCGTTGGGCCGCAGGTCCCGGCCCGCCGCGCGCAGATCGCCGGGCAGCAGGTCGACGAGCGTGGGCACGCCGTGCGGGGTGCGGGCGGCGGCCGTCACGATCTGCCGCGCCGTCGGCTCCCCGGCCCCGTCGCTCACCGGCACCACCACCGGCGCCCGCTCCGCGAGCAGCCGCGCGCACCGAGCCCGCGCCGCCCCGTCCGGCAGCACCGCGTCCAGCAGCCCCGCCAACGCCACCTCCTCGGCCGTCGGTGGCACCAGGAACTCGCCCGACACGGCCGTACGCCCGTCCCAGTTACGGCGCGACAGGCTCGGCTTCTGCGCGGTCAGCCGCTTCTCGCGCAGCACGGCGAACTCGGCGTCCACCTGGTCGCTGACCCGGTGCAGGTCGGGCAGCACGTCGTGCGAACCGTCGTCCAGGAAACGCAGCAGCGTACGCGAGAACAGGCTCGCCGCCTCGCCGGGCCCCCAGCTCTCCGCCGGGGCGACCCGCGCCCGCTGGCCGGTGCTGCACGCGTGCAGGACGAACAGGCCGCGCTCGGTGACACGGGGACCGTTGGTCGCCACGTCGACCATGTGCAACTCGCCCCCGCGAGGCTGGTTCTGACACGCGTTCAGGGCGACCGCGACCTTCGGCACACCGCGCCCCTGGCGGGCCCCGACCCGGGTGGACTGGAGCGCGAGCTGCAACGCGTCCACGTCCACGACGTGCTTCGTCGTCGGGGTGCTGTCGGCGAGGAGGAGTACGTGGCTGCCGCTGCCGTCGATCAGGCCGTGACCCGACCAGAACACCCACAGGAGGTCGGCCTCCAGGTCCGCCATGCCTTCGAGGAAGTGCTGGGTGATCGCGGGGTAGGACACCTCGCGCCAGTCGGTGCCGGCCAGTCGGGTGGGGTCGAGGGGGGAGGCGAAGACGGTGATGTTCCCGGCGGGCACTCCGCAGCCGTGCACGAGCCAGGACATGAAGGCGGACGCGTCCGCGCAGGGGCCCTGGACGTTCCAGTCGGGGTCCTTGTATGCCTCCACGGCGACGATCAGGGCGTGCGTACGGCGCGGGTCAGCCATCGGCGTCCCCGAACAGCTCCCGCTCCAGCGCGCGGTACAGCGGGGCGTGGTCCCAGTACGCCGAGTGCGCGCGCAGCAGCGGGCGGCGGGTGTCGACGGCGACGTCCGTGACCCGGTCCGCGCCGAACACCGGGGCGGCGACGTGGGCCAGCGGGTCGCGCGGGTCGTACACGTTGATCCAGTGCCGGGGGAACGTCGCGGGCAGCGGGGCGCCGACCGGCAGCGAGTGCAGGGCGTCCAGCTCGTACAGGAACGGCGCCTGCGAGCCGACCGTCACCAGCGCGCGGACCTTGTCCCGGAGGTCCTCCGTGGCCAGCAGGTCCACGCAGGCGACGCCGCCGAGGCTGTGCGCGAGGAGGACGACGGGCGGTGGCGCGGCTTCCACGACGTCCCGGATGTGCCGGCGCAGCCCCGCGCCCCGCGCCTGGTAGCGCAGGACGTCCCCGATCGGCGGCGCCGCCTGCGCGCTCAGCTTCGTCCGGCTCCTGCGCACCCGCCACGACGCGGCCCACTCCGTACCCCGCCAGAACGGCAGCCACACCGGGCGCGTCACGTCCGACACGACGCCCAGCGCCGCGCCCGGTTCCCCCAGCGCCCGCAGCACCACGCCGAGCAGCTCCTCCACACCGCGCCCGTCGAGACTCGCGCCCGCCGCGTCCCAGCGCAGGTCCGCCGAGGCCAGCGCCGAGGCGACCACGGCCCGCGCGGTGACCTGACGGACGGTCGTGACCTGGGCGGTCGTGTCCGGCAGCAGGGCCGTCAACGCCTCGCCGACCTCGCGGGCCGCCCCGGCGATGTCCTCGGGGAGGAGGCCGTGCGTCTGCGCCGCCTGCCGTACGGCGGGGTCCTCGGCCAGGTCCGCCAGCAGCGGGGCGAGTTCCTCCACGGGGGTGAGGTCGCGCGGCGGTACGTACGCGCCGGTGCCGCGCTCGTCCTCCTCCGCCAGCAGCCGGAGTTCGGCCAGCGGGTCGGCGTCCAGGAGGCCCCAGGACGCCAGCCGGATGTCCTCGCGCGGGCGGGTCGGCAGTGAGGCGCCGTCCAGGTGGAGGCGGGCGCCGTGCTCCTCGCCCCAGAAGCAGGGGACGGGGGTCAAGTCGCGGTCCAGCTCGGCGAGGTGACGGGAGACCAGGGTGAACAGGGAGGCGTACCCGTCCTCGCGTACGCCTGTGCCGTGGACCAGAACAACGCTCGTCATCGCGCCCCCCGCCGCCGAATTCCGGGGTCAGTGTGGCAGAGGCGGGGCGGGGGCGGGCCTTGTTTGTGCGGTTTCGTGCGGGGTACGCCTCCAGATCGATTTCTACAGTGCTGTAGATTTTACCTCGGGTTTGCCGGGGTCCGCCCGGGCCCGCGACGAGAGAGCGAGGTGACCCATGTCCGTCGACATGACGAAGGGTCAGCGGATCAGCCTGAACAAGTCGGACGGCGGTGCGCTGACGTCCGTCCGGATGGGGCTGGGGTGGCAGGCCGCCCAGCGCAAGGGGTTCCTGGCGAAGCTCGCCGGGCCCAGGGAGATCGACCTCGACGCGTCCGCGCTGCTCTTCGCCGACGGCCGGCTCGTGGACGTCGTCTTCTTCCAGCACCTCGTCAGCGACGACGGGTCCGTACGGCACCTCGGTGACAACCTCACCGGGGGGAGCGGGGCCGGCGGGGACGACGAGGTCGTGCTCGTGGACCTCGGGCGTGTGCCGGGGCACGTCGACCAGATCGTGTTCACCGTCAACTCGTTCACCGGGCAGACCTTCGCCGAGGTCGAGAACGCGTTCTGCCGCGTCGTCGACGAGGTCACCGGGAAGGAACTGGCGCGGTACACGCTCAGCGGGGGCGGCGCGTACACCGCGCAGATCATGGCCAAGCTGCGGCGGACCGGCGGGGGCTGGCAGGTCGAGGCGATCGGGGAACCGGCCACGGGGCGGACGTTCCAGGATCTGCTGCCGGCGGTCTCCGCGCACTTGTGAGACGTACGGGGCCCCGCGAGCCCGCCGGAAACCGGGCTCGCGGGGCCGGGGTGCCGTTCTCCGGCGTCAGTCCCGGGAATTGCCGAACAGCAGGCGGTAGCCGACGAGCAGGACCAGTGAACCGGCTATCGCCGCGCCCCACGTGTAGAGGTCGAAGAAGTCCTTCACGACCGGGCGGTCCAGGAACTTCGAGGACAGCCAGCCGCCGATGAAGGCACCCGCGATCCCGATCAGGGTGGTGCCGATCAGGCCGCCCGGGTCACGGCCGGGCAGCAGGATCTTGGCGATCGCTCCGGCGAACAGGCCCAGGATGACCCAGCTGATGATGCCCACGTTGACCTCCGTAGGGGGCGGCGAGCGGTCACGCCGCCGGCGTTCAAGGTTTGCGTACTTGCGCAATCCTATGAATAACGCGGACGGCCTGACCAGGGTTTCCCGCCCCCTGGTGCCGCCCCGTCGAGGTTCTGTCGCAAGATCAGGACATAAGCGAGCCCGGAACCCGTCACCCCTGATGCGCGCGCCGGAACTCCCCCGGCGTCACCCCCGCCTGCCGCGCGAAGAACTTCCCGAAGTTCGTCGCCTCCGAGAAGCCCAGCCGCCGCGCCACCACCGACACCGGCTCGTCCGTGTGCGCCAGCAGCCGCCGCGCCTCCAGCGCCACCCGCCCGTCGATGACCTGCTTCACCGGCACCCCGGTCGCCGCGAGGCACGCCCGCGTCAGCGTCTTGACGGTGTATCCGAGGCGCCGCGCGTAGTCCTCGGCCCGCCGCGTCACCGCGTACGACACCTCCAGCTCGGCCCGCAGCCGTACGTACACCTCGCTCCCGGCGGCCTCCTCGCCGCCGTCCCCCGGCAGCCGGTCCACCTGCAACAGCAGCGCGGCGAGCAGGAGCCGGAGAATCTCCGGCGACACCCGGCCCGGCCGCGTGGACTCGGCCCGCAGCTGGGCCAGCAGCGTCGAGAGGGCCGCGTACTCCCGCCCCGTACCGAGCTGCCGGCAGACCGGCCCGCGCCACTCGCGCACCAGCCGCTCCACCCCCGCGACGGCGGGCGGGAACTCCGCCGTGAACATCAGGTGGACGCCGTCGAGCGCGCCGCCCGCCCCGAAGCGCTGCACCTGCCCCGGCCGGATCCACAGCAGCGTCCCCGGCCGGCAGGCGTACGTCACGAAGTCCACCGCGTGCTCCCCGGTCCCCGCCGTGACCAGCGTGACCGTGTGGAAGCCGACCCGGTGCACCCGCTCCAGGACACGGCCGGCCGTCCGCTCCCGCACCGCGCCAAGACCGGCGATCTCGAAGCCGGGAACCGGCGCGAGCGGCGGGTTGAACCCGAACCCGGGGATCGCTTCCACTGTCCTGCCCTGTTCCTGTCCGATTCCGACCACGGGAACCACCCGGCTCACCGAGATTATGACGCCGGTCCGGAACCCGGATGTCATACCTGAGGAGGAGCCGCACCGCCCCGCCTGGTGCCGTCGCACCAGCTCCGACTGCCAGTAGAGGCACGATGCCCGGACCGGGTGCCGGGGGCGAACCTGTCAAGGTCCCCGCACCTTGACCTGGAGAGACCCTTTCCGTGGCTACCTTTCTCTACCGCATGGGCCGCACGGCCTTCCGACGACGCTGGCTGGTGGTGCTGCTCTGGGTCGCCCTGCTCGGCGGGCTCGGCGCGGGAGCCGTGAGCGCGCCCGCCGCCGAGGACAACGGCACCTCGTTCATGCCCGGTATCGAGGCGCAGAAGGCGTTCGACCTGATCGGCCAGCGCTTCCCGGGCCGCGACTCCAACGGCGCGAACGCCCGCATCGTGTTCGTCGCGCCCAAGGGCGAGAAGGTCACCGACGGCGGCAACAAGGCCGCCATCGACCAGCTCGTACGGGAGGCCGGAGACGGCTCCAAGGTCGAGCAGGCCGTCGGCCCCTTCGCCGCCGGAGCCGTCAGCAAGGACGCGACGACCGCGTACGCGCAGGTCACCTACAAGGTGAAGGCCGACGACCTCACCGACGCCGACAAGTCCGCCCTGGAGAAGGTCATCGACCGGGCCAGGGACTCCGGGCTGACCGTCGAGGCCGGCGGCAACGCGCTCGGCTCCCAGCCCGCCGCCGGGGGCTCCTCCGAGGTGATCGGCGTCGCGCTCGCCGCCGTCGTCCTGCTCATCACCTTCGGCTCCCTCGCGGCGGCCGGACTGCCGCTGCTCACCGCGATGGTCGGGGTCGGCGTCAGCATGGCCGCGATCATGGCGGTCGGCAGCCTCTTCGGGCTCACCGCGACCACCGGCACCCTCGCCACGATGCTCGGCCTCGCCGTCGGCATCGACTACGCGCTGTTCGTCGTCTCCCGCTACCGCGAGGAGCGCGCGGCCGGACGCGAACCCGCCGAGGCCGCCGGGATCGCCGTCGGTACGGCCGGCAGCGCCGTCGTCTTCGCCGGGCTGACCGTCGTCATCGCGCTCGCCGGGCTCTCCGTCGTCGGCGTGCCGATGCTGACCAAGATGGGGCTGTGCGCGGCGGGCGCGGTCGTCGTGGGCGTGCTGGTCGCCCTCACGCTCGTGCCGGCCCTGCTCGGCATGTGGCCCAACGCTGCGCTGTCCCGGAAGGTCCGCCGCAACAAGGACCGTCGCGCCGATGAGGAGAACGGCGGCTCGCGCTGGGCGCGGTTCGTGCTGCGGCGGCCGGTGCCCGTGCTGCTCGCCTGCGTCGCCGGGCTCGGGGTCATCGCGATCCCCGCCGCGCACCTCGAACTCGGCATGCCGGGCGATGAGGCGAAGCCGACCTCGACGACCGAGCGGCGTGCCTACGACGACCTCGCGCGGGGGTTCGGGCCCGGGTTCAACGGGCCGCTGACCGTCGTCGTCGACGCGAAGGGCGCGAGCGACGCGAAGGGGGCCGCCGCCGGGATCGCCGCGAGGATCAAGGACACGAAGGGCGTCGTCTCCGTCACCGAGCCGCGCTTCAACCAGGCCGGTGACACGGCCCTGTTCTCCGCCGTGCCGTCCACCGGGCCCAACGACGAATCCACCAAGGACCTCGTCCAGCACATCCGGGGCGAGCGCGCGGCGGTCGAGCGGGAGACCGGGGCGACCTTCGAGGTCACCGGCACCACGGCCATGAACATCGACGTCGCGCAGGCCCTCCAGGACGCGCTGGTGCCCTACCTCGTGGTGATCGTCGGGCTCGCGCTGATCCTGCTGCTGCTCGTGTTCCGGTCCCTGCTCGTCCCCGTGAAGGCCGCGTTCGGGTTCCTGCTGTCCGTGCTCGCCTCGCTCGGCGCGGTCGTCGCCGTCTTCCAGTGGGGCTGGGGCGCCTCCCTCATCGGCGTCGAGCAGACCGGGCCGATCATGAGCCTGATGCCGATCTTCCTCGTCGGCATCGTCTTCGGCCTCGCGATGGACTACGAGGTGTTCCTCGTCGCCCGGATGCGCGAGGCGTACACCCACGGCGAGTCCGCGCCGAACGCCGTCGTCAGCGGCTTCCGGCACAGCGCGCGCGTCGTGGTCGCCGCCGCCGTCATCATGATCGCCGTCTTCTCCGGCTTCATCGGGGCGGGCGAGTCCATGATCAAGACGATCGGCTTCGGCCTCGCGATCGCCGTCCTCTTCGACGCGTTCGTGGTCCGCATGGCGCTGGTCCCGGCGGTCCTGGCGCTCGTCGGGGACAAGGCGTGGTGGCTGCCCGGATGGCTCGCGCGGGTGCTGCCCCGGGTGGACGTCGAGGGGACGGGGCTGCGGGCCGGGGAGCCGGAGGAGGTACGGGAGGCGGAGACCGTACGGGTCTGAGGAGCGGGGCGGTACGGGGGCCCCGAATCGCGTACGGCGCCGGGGTTCCCGAGCCGTACGCGATTCGGGAGCGCCGAGCTCTACGGGGCCGAGGGCGCCGAGTCTTGCGGGGCCGCGCCTCGCGAGCCGTCGGGCCGAGTCCCGTACCGTCCCCGGCCGCTCCGTCTGACAGCATGATTCCCCCCGCCCCCCAGCCCTCTTCCTCCGGAGAACCCTCGTGAACACCCGGCGCCTCCACGCACCCGCCGCCGACGTCTGGCTGATGGTGACCACTGTCGCCCTCGGCGTCGGCGGGAGCGCGCTGAGCACCGGGTGGCGGTTCGGTGAGGGGCACCTCTTCCCGGCCGCCGTGCTCGCGACCGTCGCGGGGGTCGCCCTGCCCTGGCGCCACCAACGGCCCCTCGCGGTCGTCACGCTCACCACGGCGTGCGCGATGTGCCAGGGCCTCCTGGGCATGCTGGTCACCCCGCTGCTGACGGCCCCGATGACGGTCGCGCTGTACTCCGTCGGCGTCCGCGAGGACCTCAGGGTCCGGCGGACCGCCATCCTGATCTCCGGGCTCGGCATGGCCGCCAGCGGCATCGCGCTGACCCTGCGCGACCACGAGTTCTTCCTCACCGTCGTCAACCCCGTCGCCTGGGCGCTGCTGCCGGTCGCGTTCGGCAGCTACGTACAGGTTCGCCGCGCGCTGGCCGCCTCCCGCGCCGAACAGACCGTACGCGCGCGCGAGGAGGAGGCCCACCGGCGGGTCATCGAGGAGCGGATGCGTATCGCGCGCGAACTCCACGACGTCGTCGCCCACCACCTCGCCCTCGCGAACGCGCAGGCCGGCACTGCCGCGCACCTCAAGCGCAGCAACCCCGAGCAGGCGTTCGCGATCCTCGACGAGCTGTCCGGCACGACGGCCTCCGCGCTGCGCGAGCTGAAGGCGACCGTCAGCGTCCTGCGCCAGACCTCCGACGGCGAGAACCTCGCACCGGCACCGGGTCTCGCCCGCCTGCCCGAGCTGACCGCGTCCTGCGCGGCGGCGGGCGTGACGGTGAGTGTCGTCGTCGACGGCACCGCGCGGGACCTGTCGCCCGCCGTCGACCTCACCGCGTACCGCATCGCGCAGGAGGCCCTCACCAACGTCACGAAGCACGCGGCCGTTCCCGAGGCGGAGGTACGGCTCGCGTACACCGACCGGTACGTGACCCTGACCGTGCGCAACGCCCCCGGCGCCGTACGGCCTCGCGGCGGACACGGCTACGGCCTCATCGGCATGCGCGAACGCGCCCTCTCCGTCGGCGGCACCTTCCACGCCGGACGGCGGCCCGACGGCGGGTTCGAAGCCGCCTGCACCCTGCCCCTGCACCACCGCGACCCCGACGGAGGCGACGGCCCATGACCACGCGCGTCCTGCTCGCCGACGACCAGGCGCTCCTGCGCGCCACCTTCCGCATCCTCGTCGACTCCGACCCCGGCATGACCGTCGTCGCCGAGGCGGCGGACGGCCGCGAGGCCGTCGACCTCACCCGCGAACACGCCCCCGACGTCGTCGTCATGGACATCCGGATGCCGGGTACGGACGGTCTCGCGGCCACGGCGGAGATCTGCGCGGACGCCTCCCTCGCCTCGACCCACGTCCTGATCCTCACGACGTTCGAGGACGACGAGAACGTGGCCCGGGCCCTGCGCGCGGGCGCGGGGGGCTTCCTGGGCAAGGACGTCGGCGCGGACGTCCTCCTCTCCGGCATCCGTACGGTCGCGGCGGGCGAGTCCCTGCTGTCGCCCGCCGCGACCCGCACCCTGATCACCCGCTTCCTCACGACCCCGGACCCGGCGCAGGCCCTGGCCCCTCCGGCTCTCCTCACCACGCTGACCGACCGCGAACGCGAGGTCATGTCGCTCGCGGCGCTCGGGAAGTCCAACGCGGAGATCGCCGAGCAGCTGGTGCTGAGCCACCTGACCGTCCGCAGCCACATCCAGCGGGCGATGACGAAGCTGCACGCCCGGGACCGGGCCCAACTGGTCGTCATCGCCTACCAGTCGGGGCTGGTGGAGGCGAAGCCGCCGGGGAGGTGACCGGGTCCGTTCGCCTGTTCCCCCGTCCATCCGCACGGGTGATCCCACCCGTGGCGGCGCCACCCGGCGCAAGGGTGCCGCGTTGGGGTCCGTGACGACAGTGCAGTGACGGTTCTGCAACCGGGCCGCCGATCGGCTCCCGACCCCCGGTCCGCTGCCGTCCCGCTCGCGAACACGCAGGTCACGGTATGGAGAGTTACAACGTGTGGACATGTGCCGACACCCTCGGGACCCTGCCCGCGCCCCGGCGCGGACGAACGGTCGACGGAGGCATGCTCGGCCGCGCATCCGAACTGGCGGACCTGCGTGCGGCACTCGCGGCGCGCCGCCTGGTGACGGTGACGGGTGCGGCGGGGATGGGGAAGAGCAGGCTGGCGCGGGCGGCGGCGGGGCCGGGGGCCGTGGTGTGGGTGGGGGAGAGCGGGGAGGGGAGGCTGGCGGAACGGGTGGCGCGGGCGGTGGGGGAGGCGAGAGCGGGGGGACCGGAGGGGTGTGTGCTGGACGAGGCGGGTGTGGAGGCGGCTCATCCGCTGCGGGAAGCCAGGGCCGGAGGGCCGGAGTGCTGCGTGCTGGACGAGGCTTCCGCGGACGCGGCCGGGCGGCGCGCGGTCGTACGGTCCGGTAGCCCGGTCGGTCACCCGCGGTCCCGCGCGGCGGACACCCCCACCGCCCCCCGCTCCGCGCGCACGCCGGAGCGCTCACCGGCTCACGCGACCACCCGCCCCGACCCCGTGGCCGCCCTCCGCGCCCTCGCCGCCCCCCACCCCCTCCTGGTCCTCGACGGCGTGGACCCCGTCCACACCGAGTGCGTCGGCCTCGTACAGCGCCTCCTGATGGACGTACCGACCCTCAGGGTCCTCGTCACCGCGCGCAAAGCCCTCGGCCTGGGCGAGGAGCACGTCCTGAAACTCGGCGCGCTGGGCCTGCGCGGCCCGGCCGTGGAGCTGTTCCTCGACCGCGCCCGCACCGCGACCGGACGTGAACTGGGCAGCGACGACCTGGCGGTGGCGCAGCGGATCTGCCGGCTCCTCGAAGGCGTCCCCCTGGCCATCGAACTCGCGGCGAGCCAGCTCACCCGCCACTCGGCCACCGACCTCGCCGCACGCCTGGAACGCGACCAGTGCTGGCTCACCGGCCCCCACCCGGGCCCCCGCAGACACCGTTCCCTGCGGGACGCGGTCGGCGCCGGATACCGCCTGTGCGAACGGGAGTCGAGGGTGGTCTGGGCCCGCGCGAGCGTCTTCACGGGCTCGTTCACGGAGGCGACGGCGGTCTTCGTGTGCTCCGGCGCCGGCGTGGAACCGCACCAAGTCCCGGGCCTGCTCGCTCAGTTGGCGGCATCGGGCGTACTGGAGACCCTCGGGGAGCCCGGCGGCGTACGCCTCTCCCGCTACCGGATGACCCGCGCGGCCCGGGACTTCGGCGCGGAACGCCTGCGCGAGGCCGGCGAGTCGGCGGTCGCGTACGAACGGCACGCCCTGCACTACCGTCGCGTCGCGGCCGTCGCGGAGAACCTCTGGACCAACGGCCAGCAGCGCCAGGCGGTCCGGCTCGTCCGCGAGGAGTACGACGACCTCACCGCCCTCGTCCGGCACGCGCACGCCCGCCCCGGGCACGTCGAGGCCGCGCTGGAGACCGTCGTCGACCTCTGGTTCTGGTGGGCCGTCCACGGCCACGCGGCGCAGGGCCGCGCCCACCTGCGCCGGCTGCTGCCGCTGGCCGACCCCGGCGGCCCGCTGCTCCCGCGCGCCCTGTGGCTCACGGCGTGGCTCGGCACCGCCGACCCCGAGGCGGCCCGCGAACTCCTCGGCCGCGCCTGGACCGGCGCGGTGCTCGCGGGCGACGACGCGACGGTCGGCCGGATCGCCCACGTCGAAGGCGTACTGGCCTGGCGGGACGGCTCCCTCGGCGTCGCCGAGTCCTGCTTCGCGCAGGCCGCCGACCTGATCCCGCCGGGCGCACCCGGCGGCCCCGCCGGGCCGGTCAGCCTCGCGGCCCTGGCGATCGTCCAGTCGTACCGCTCCCCCCGCGCGGCCCGCCGCACCGCCCACCGCGCCCTGTGCACCCCCGGCGCCGACTCCTGGTCCACCCTCCTCTCCCGCTACGCCCTGGCGGTCACCGACCACCCCACCCACCCCGCCCGGGCCTGGCACCGCGCCCGCCGGGCCCTGTCCACGATCGACACCCACATCGACGCCCCCCAGGGCACCGCGGCTCTCCTGCGCCTGATCGCGGACGTGGAGTGCGGACGGGTGGGCGACGGCGGGATCAGGGCCTTCGTGCCGGCGGGGGCGGAGGGGGTACGGGAGGCGCCGGTCCCGGGGGCGGTGAACACGTCCTCGCCTGCGAACTGACGCGGTTCAGGCGGGTGTCCCCGCGTCCGGTACGAACGCGGCGCCGTGCCCCGGCACGATCAGCGCGGGTTCCATCGCCAGCACCTTCGCCCGCGACTCGTGCAGCAGGCCGGGGCTCGCCGCGAACGGGTCCTCCGCCGGGCCCTCCGCGCTCCACCACAGGTGCGTGAAGACGACCAGCCCGTCCCGCGTCTCCACCAGCGTGCTGATGTCCTCGGCCGTGTGCCCCGGCGTCGCGGCGAGCCGGATCGACGGCGACAGGAAGAGCCCGTCCGCCGGCCGGTCGGTCCACACGTCGTTCTGGTAGGTCGCCCAGTGGTCGTGGAACCGGGCCACCGGGAACAGCGCCGCGTTCAGCGTGTGGTCGGGGTGGTGGTGGCTGAACACGACGTCCGTGACCTGGGCGGGGCTGACCCCCTCCGCGGCGAGCGGATCGAGGATCAGCCCCCGGTCGGCGACCATGCCGGGGTCCACGACGACCACGGTCTCGCCGTCGCGCACGAGGCTCACCGTGCTGGCGGTGCGCGGTCCGACGTAACCGGACGTCAGGACGCGGAAGGTGGCGCTCATTCGCGGAACCCTAGCCGCCGGATGCCACGGCGCACAGGGGTGTGCGTGGGCCGGAAGCGATCCCCCGGGACAATTGATGTTGTGCAAATCGTTGACGGCAATGAGAAAACGGCCCTAGATTCCGTGCGCTCCCCCTTCCCCCTGACAGGAGCCCGACACCCATGCGAACCCGCTCCCGCACCGCCCTGACGGCCTTAACGCTCAGCCTCGCCGCCGTCCTCGCCGCCCCGCCCGCGCACGCGGACACCCCGGCCCCGGCCCGCCTCACCGGCACCCTCGCCGACGGCGCCACCTGGATCGCCGACGTCCCCGCCGCCTGGAACGGCACCCTGCTGATCTTCAGCCACGGCTTCGGCCCGACCGTCGCCCGCAACGCCCCCTCCGAGGCCGTCCGCCTCGACCTCCTCGCGCGCGGGTACGCGCTCGCGGGATCGTCGTACGACCCGAACGGCTCGATGTGGGCCCTGGAGAGCGCGGAACGCGACCAGTTCCAGACGATCGACGCGGTCACCGCCGAGATCGGCCGCCCCGCGCGCGTGCTCGCCGTCGGCCAGTCCATGGGCGGCCTCGTCAACGCCCAGCTCGCGCGCGACGGCGCCGGACGCATCGACGGCGCCCTCGGCCTGTGCGGACTCGTCGCCGGCGCCACCGACCTCGACAACTACCAGCTCGACGCCGAGTACACGATCGCGAGCCTCCTGCTGCCCGGCGAGGACGTGAAGCTCGTCGGCTTCGCCTCCGCCGCCGAGGCCGCCACCACCGCCCAGCGCCTCACCGACGCCGTGAACGCCGCCCAGAAGACCCCTGAGGGCCGCGCACGCGTCGCCCTCGCCGCCGCCTTCCTCAACCTCCCCGCGTGGGCGCCCGGCGAGGACAAGCCCGCCCCCACCGACTGGGCCGCCCAGCAGGAGCAGCAGTACGCCTGGTTCGCCCAGGGCATCCTGTCCTTCGTCGAGGGGGGCCGCTACGCGATCGAGCAGTCCGTGGGCGGCAACAACTCCTGGACCAAGGGCGTCCGGTACGACCGGCTGCTCGCCGGTTCCGTCCACGCGCCCCAGGTCCGCGCCCTGTACCGGGCCGCCGGACTCGACCTGCGCGCCGACCTCGCCCGGCTCACCGCGCGCGCCGGCATCACCGCCGACCCGGCAGCCGTCCGCACGGCCGCGCGCACCTCGTCGGTCGGCCAGGGCCTCGCCGTACCGCTGCTGAACGTGCACACGATCGCCGACAACCTCGTGCCCGTCGAACAGGAGAGCCGCTTCGGCGCGCGCGTACGCGCGGTGGGCGACGGCGCGCTGCTGCGCCAGGCGTACGTCGACCGGCAGGGGCACTGCGCCTTCACCACCGCGGAGACCGTGGCCGCCCTGCACGCGCTGGAGGACCGTGTCGACAGCGGCCGTTGGGGCGCCTCCGCGACGGCCGCCGCGCTCCAGACCTCGGCCACCGCCCTCGGCCTCGACGGCGCCGCCTACCTCCCCTACCGGCCCGCCCCGCTGACGGTCGGCAGGGACCGCCACTGACGGACAGCGCCGGGACATGACCGAGGGGCGGGCGATGAGATCATCGCCCGCCCCTCAAGCCTGCCGGATCAGCCCTCGACCCAGCCGTGATGCTTGGCGAACTGCGCGAGGCCCTGACGCACCTGGAGGATCTGCTCGCCCGTGAGCGAAGCGGCGGAGGACAGCAGCGTCTCCGTCACCTCCCGGGTGAACTCCTCGGTGTTCAGGACGTCGCACAGGACGTCGTCGTCCGGCGTCAGCGGCTTCCCGTCGGCGCCGCGTGCGAGCCGCACGTCGGACGCCTTCGGACCGCGTTCGCCGTCCTCGATCTCGAACTCCACGGCAACGCCGCGGCGGATCTGCGATTCAGGCATCAACATGTCATTGACGTGCAGGAAGACATCTTCCCCGCCGTCATCGGGAGAAATGAATCCATAACCCCGCGCGCTGTCGAAGCGCACCACACGACCGGCAACCATCCCGACCCCCAACAGCCTCGAAACACCCACTCCGGTGAACTTGTGGCAGATCGTAACCAAGGCGGGCCCCTGAGGGCGACTCCCGGGCGTTCACTGTGCGCGATACGGGGTGGTCGACGACTCGGTCACGCTCTGCGCGGCGGGACACGGATCGCCTCGCCACCCATTAAGCGTACGGCCCCGGCCCGCCCTCCCGCACCGGTCGGCGGACGAATCCGGACGAGCCGGCGCGCCGTCAACCGCAGTCCCCTCACGGAGAGTTCACGCGCGCGGGCCGCGCGAACGGCGGTTCACCCGTATGAGGTGCGGATCCGCCGCGCGAGACGCCGCGTGCCCGGTGCACAACCGCCCGCCCTGTGATGTCCGGCACATCGGCGGGGCCCGGGTGGGTGACCGGACCGCGCGGCTGACGGACACGGCGCCGGCGGGGCCGTATAGAGACCTGCCATGCGGACACGACGACTCTCCCGGCTCCCCCTCGCCGCGCTCGCCCTGAGCGCCCTCCTGACGGCCTGCGCGGGCCCCGGCGACACGGTTCGGCCCCTCACTGCCGACGAGGCCCAGCGGCTGGCCCTGGCGCGCTTCAGGACGTACCGGACCGGCACGGCGGCGATGGACCTGCGGGTCGCCGCGCCCGGCGGGACCACCGAGGTGCGCGCCGTCGTCGACCACCGCGCGCACCGCGCGGTCGGCTGGTACGACGCCGACGGCGCCCCGAAACTGCTCGCCTGGAGCCCCGAGGGGCTGGCGGTCGCGAAACGCGGCACGTACGGCGCGCCCGCCGCGAAGCCGCCCACCGGGGACGCACCGCGCGGGGACGCCCCGCGGGAGACGGCCCTGCGCGAGGCCGCTCTGCGGGAGGCCGCCCGCCTCAACGCCGCCTCCTGGGACCGCCGCCCCTACGGCCGCGCCCCCCTCGACATGGCCCTCCAGCTCGCCCTCTCCCTCGCCGCCGACCGCCCCGACAACGCCCAGCTTCTCGCCCAGTCAGGACCCCTGCACCTGCGCGAGGACACCATCGACGGCCGCGCCTACGACGTCCTCGCCGGTCCCCGCCCGCGCCCCGCCGCCACCGGCCGCCCCCTCACCGGGCGTTCACCCGTCACGTACTGGGTCGACGCGGAGGGAGTCGTACGGCGCGTGTCCGCGCGCCTGGGGGACGCGCGGACGGTGACGCTCGACCTGACGGGGGAGCGGGTGCGGGGGAGCGTCCCCAAGGGGCCGTGGGACGGAAAATGACCGGAACGCGGCCCCCTGCGGGGACGCCGATGTGATCGAAAATGACCAGTTCGACGCCCCCTGAGGGAGCCGCGTTCCGCACATCCGCGATCACCTACGACGGCACCCGGTACGCCCGTACGTCCACCCGCCCCGGCAGCCCCGCCGCCGCCCGCGCGGGCGCGTCCGGCGCGTCCGGCAGGTTCGGCTGGGCGGGCGGCGCGGGCGCGTCCTGGAACGAGACGCCGGGAGGCGCCGCGACGACCGGGACCGCCCCCAGCGCGCGGCCCGTCGGCCCGGACGCGTCCGGCGCCGGAGCCCCGCACCCGTCCCGGCCCGGCAGCCGCTCCGGGCTGCGCCGCGCCTCCCTGTTGCGCACGAAGCAGTTGCCGCCCGCGTTCCCCGTCGCCAGCACCAGGTCCGCGCCGTTGCCCGACACGCGGTTGTCGCGCACCGTGTTGTCGCGCGCCGGGTACCCCTGGACGTCCGCGAGCACCACCCCCGCCGCCCGGTTCCCGGTGACGAGGTTGCGCTCCACGACGTTCTCCCGGCCGCCGCCCGACCCGATGCCGATGCCGAAACCGCCGTCCGCCTGCTCCGGGCTGCGCGGGTCGTTGTTGTCCGTGAACGCGTTCCCCGCGACGACCGCGCCGTGCTGCGGGCCCAGCGCCTCCAGGTCGTTGGAGTTGAGGGTCAGCCCGACCCGGTTGCGGGACGCCCGGTTGCCCAGCAGGTACAGCCGCTCCGAGGCGTTCGTGACCTCCAGGCCGACCGCGTTGTGCTCGACCACGTTGTCCCGCACGACCGTGTCGCACGGCCGGCACTGGCCGACGTAGATCCCCGAGTCCGCCTGGCCCGACGCGTACGACCGCTCGATGATCCCCGCGCGCGCGTCGAACGCGTAGATCCCGTACAGGGCGTTGTTGTACGCGGTCACGTACGACGCCCGGAACCCCCGCAGCGGCGGGAACCTGGCCGTGTCCAGCGGGTCGTACGCCGAACCCCCGGCCCGGCCCGCCTGGAGCCGCTCGTCGGTCACGCCGGTGAACAGGACGCCGTTCGCCAGGTGGTTGCGGACGGTGAGGTTCTCGACGACGGCCTCCGCGCCGGTCACGGTGACCCCGTTGGCCCGCTTGAACTCACCGTCGATCACGACCCGGTTGCGGTCGGTCCCCCGCAGCACGACACGCGGCTTGGCGACGGTCACGGACTCCCGGTACACCCCCGGCGACACGAGCACCAGCCCGCCGTCCCGCACCATCTCGACGGCCCGCCGCACGGACGAGGCGTCCTGCGGTACCCGGACGACAGCCGCCGTACCGCCGCTGCCGGCCCCCTGGGCCCCCTCGTCACCGCCTCCGGAACATCCCACGGCTCCCACCGCGACGACAGCTGTCAGACACCAGCGGGCGAGAGCCCGGACACCGGGAAGAAAGAGAAGATTTCGCACGGACGCACATCTATCGCCCCGAGCCCCGGGCCGACAGCACCGACGCCCCGCGACACGCCTCCGGTTTGGACCGGGGGCGTGTCCGGCCGTGGCGAGGAGGGGCCGCCGGGGGTGCGGGACGGCGGCCAGGTCCCCTACGGCTCAGTCCTGCTCCAGGTCCGCCTTCGCCGCGCGCTCCTCGTCCCGCTTCCTGAGCCGCGCCGCCTCCTTGCGGACCTCCGCCTGCGTGGCGCGCTCCTTCTCCAGCCAGGACGGCATCTCGTCGCGCAGGGCCTCGATCTCGGCGCTGGTCAGCGGGTCGGTGACACCGCCGCGGGCCAGGCCCGCGATGGAGACGCCGAGGCGGGCGGCGACCACGGGGCGGGGGTGCGGGCCGTCCAGTCGCAGGTCCTGAAGCCACTGCGGGGGGTTCTCCTGGAGCTCGGTCAGCTCGGCGCGGGAGACGACACCCTCCTGGAACTCGGCGGGGGTGGCGGGGAGGTACACGCCCAGCTTCTTCGCCGCGGTGGCGGGCTTCATCGTCTGGGCGGTCTGGTGCGACTTCATGGGCCCAGGGTATCCGCCGCCGGACAGAGGTCCGAACACAGCCGGTAACCTTGCGGCGTGACTGACTCGGCGGATTCCCCCACGTTCCGGCTCGCCTACGTACCCGGCGCGACCCCCGCCAAGTGGGCGCGCGTCTGGGCCGAGCGCTACCCCGGGGTCCGCCTCGCCCTTCTCCAGGTGACCTCCACCGAGGTGTCCGACGCCCTGCGCTCCGGCACGGCCGACGCCGGCCTCGTACGGCTCCCCGTCGACCGGACGACGTT
This sequence comes from Streptomyces saintjeani, assembly GCF_055409605.1. Taxonomy (NCBI): domain Bacteria; kingdom Bacillati; phylum Actinomycetota; class Actinomycetes; order Kitasatosporales; family Streptomycetaceae; genus Streptomyces; species Streptomyces saintjeani. Next base: position 8,324,450 of record NZ_CP189624.1, read on the forward strand.
CAGCGCGATCCCCCTCTACACGGAGACGACGGTCGCCGTCGTCCCCAAGGACCACGTCTTCACGGCCGCCGAGGAGATCACCCTCGCCGACCTCGCCGACGAGACCGTCCTCCACCCGAAGGACGACGTCTTCGACTGGGACCAGCCCCCCGGCGAACCGGCCTTCGAACGCCCCGAGACGACGGCCGACGCGATCGACCTCGTGGCCGCGGGCATCGGCGTCCTCATCGCCCCCCAGTCCTTGGCCCGCCTCCACCACCGCCGCGACCTCACGTACCGCACGATCACGGACGCCCCCCAGTCGACGGTGGCCCTCTCCTGGCCGGAGGAGGCGACGACGGACCTGGTGGACGACTTCATCGGGGTGGTGCGCGGGCGGACGGTGAACAGCACGAGGGGCCGGACCAAGGAGGAGCCGAAGAAGGCGCCGGTGAAGAAAGCCCCGGCGAAGAAGGCGGCGAGCGGCAGGAAACCCGCACGGAAAACCACGAGCCCCAAGCCGCGCCGCCGCAAGTGACAGTTCCTAGGACACGTACGTCGCGCGCTGTGCCGTAGCGACGGTCACCTCTCCGTCCGAGGCTCCCAGCAGCCCGCCGGTGACCCACGACGCGACCACCGCCCGCACCCGCTCCACCAACGCCCCCTTGTCCGCGAACGGCGCTCCCGCCCACACCTCGTCGAGCAGTGAACTCCCGTCCCCCTTCACGGGATTGGCGACCTCGGAATCCACGCCCCCGAACACCACTCGCCCTTCTACCCGCCGCACATACACATGCGAGGGCTCCTCGGTCCCCTCGAAGAACGGCGCGAACTCCACACCGCCCAAGGAGAAGTGCAGCGGCTTGCCCTCGACTGCCGTGAACGAGGACGCCAGATCCCCCGACAAGGCGGCATTCCGGTACAGCGCGACGGGAAGATACGACGTGGACGCACTGCGCGCGACGAGATTCACCGGCCCGTAGAACACCGACTGCACGGACGGGTCGTCCGGCGTCCGCTCCACCCGCATCCGGAACGGCACCTCCACCCGCACCACATCCCCGTCCCGCCACTCCCGCGACACCCCGAAGTAACTCCCCGGCACCGGACTCCCGCTCACCGCCTGCCCGTTGACGGAAACCCGGAACCCGTCGACGGCCCACACCGGCACCCGCAGACGCACCTCGAACCGCCCGCCGCCGCGAACCGTGAGAGTCGTCCCCTGCTCGAAGGGGAAAGCGGTGTCCTGCACGACACGAACCCCCTTCGACGCCCACTCAAGCGTGGACGGCGAGAAGAGATTGACGTACAGCGAACTCCCGTCGGCGGCAACGAAATACACCGTGTCCTGGTATTTCGTGGCGCTCTCCAGCCCCGTACCCTCACAGCACGTGGTGCCCTGCTTGGGCGTGTAGTCCCGCACCTGCCCAGGATTCAGCCCGAGGAAGTACGTGACGAGAGGCTTCTCCGCGTCGGCGGCATCCCGCTTGGACCCGAGCACCTGGTTGAACAGGGCCCGCTCGTAGTAGTCCATGTACTTCGCGTCCCGCGCGTGCAGGAACAACGCCCGGCTCAGCTTCAGCATGTTGTACGCACAGCAACTCTCCGCCGACGCACCGCTGATGACCCCGGCGACGACATCCCGCGCCCGCCAGAACTCCGCGTCGCTGGTCCCGCCGATCGCGTACATGCGATGCGGTACGACCATGTCCCAGAAGTTCCGCGCGGCGGCCAGGTACCGCTCCTCGCCGGTCGCGTCGTACAGCCGCAGGTACCCGGTGAAGATCGGGATGTGCTGGTTGGCGTGCAGCCCGTCGAGGACGTCGGTGTTCGCGGCGCACGCGTCGATGAGCCGGTCGAGGTCGAACAGCCGCGCCAGCGCCAGGTGTTGGGCCTTGTCCGTCAGGTCGTACAGATCGCACAGCGCCTCGACGATCCCCCCGAACTCACCGCTGGAGAACAGCCCCCACATCCGCTGGAGCGTCGCCTCGGGCAGCTTCGACAGCCGGGAGTGCATCCAGTCGGCCATCCCGCCCGCGAGGTCGAGCGCCCGCGCGTCCCCGGTCGCGGCGTACGCGTCGAGCAGCCCGCGCAGGATCTTGTGGGCCGTGTAGTACGGCGCCCACACCTTCGAGTAGTCGCTCGCGGTCATCGACTCCAGCTGGATGAACTGCGTCTCGGGATACGCCGCGAGGAACCCGGCATGGCTGGGGGAGCCCCAGGTCCGCCGCAGGGCCGCGGTGAGACCACGCCCCGAGGAGTCCGCGAACGTACTGCCTGACGTCTCGTCGAACCGGTACGAGGCAAGGTCTCCTGAACCTCTGCCGCTCTGAAGTCCCGTGATCTCGGCGGCGGTCAGCGCACGCGACCACACGTCGAACCCGCCGAAGGCCCCCGCGAACACCGGATCGCCGGAGTAGTTGGACCGCCCTAGCCAGTTGTTGGTGAGCGTCCCGAGCGCGGCCGGCGTCAGGGTCATCGCCGAACTCCGGCCCACCGCCTGCCCGTTGACGTACAGCGTGCCGACCCCGCCGCCGATCGTCACCGCGAGGTGGCTCCACCGGTCCAGCGGCAGCGCGGCCGTACCGTCGATGCCCTGCTCGCCACCGGCCCCGCTCGTGGTGATCGCGAACCGGGGTACGCCGGCGGCGCCTCGGGCCGTGAGATAGAGGTAGCGCGTCGTGCCGTCGCCGAAGTCGAAGACGCGGGCCCAACTCCCGTCGTGCGCCGGTCTGATCCACGCCGCGAGCGTCACCGACGAGGCGCCGCCCAGGACTTGGGCGGGCAGCTCGACGTACTGGTGGGAACCCCGCACGTTCTCGGCGGCCGTCCCGAACCTGCCCCGCACGCTGAGCACTTGGGGTGCGCGGCGCAGGGCCTCGCGGGACTCGGTCAGGGCGCCGACGATCGTGCGGATCTTCTCCGCGTACACCGCGTCCCCGGTGCTCGCGTACGCCTGGGACAGCATCGTCAGGAAGTGGCCCGTGTAGTGGCCGCGCAGATTCCCGTTCGCCTCGCCGTCGAGGCCCTCCCAGCCGCCGGGGGCGACCGCGCCGAGCGTGGCGAGACCGGCGTTCGCGCGGAACACCTGGAGCAGCCGGTTCACGTCGTACCCGCGCGCGTGGTCCAGCATCAACCGCCGCTTGTCCGCGAGGAGTCCGGGGCCCAGGGAGACCTTGTCCAGCGGGAGGGGGAGCAGGGGCCGGGCGGCGGGGGCGGCGGACGCGTGGCCCGCGCCGGTGGTTCCGGATGCTGCGGCGGCGATCATCGCGCTCCTGAGGAGGGTGCGTCGGGAGAGGGGCGGGGCCATGTGCTCCTCGATTCTGCGGCTGCGGGGGTGCGAGGGGCGTTCGAGATTTCGGGTGCCGTTCGAGAGGTCGTCCAGAAGATAGGCAGGGGGCAGCGGGACGTCAACGGGAGGGACGGGTACGGAAGTTTCGGCGCGGCCCGGCCCTCCGTCAGCCTCCGGCGCCTACTTCGCCGCCGCCCGCCCCACCGACTCCACCAGCGGCAGCAACCGGTACGGCACCCTCTCGCGCAACGCGACCTCCGTCCGCGTACGCACCACCCCGGGAACGCTGATCAGCTTCTGGATGACGTCCTCCAGATGGAGGTTGTCCCGCGCGACGACCCGCGTCAGCAGATCCCCGCCACCCGTGATCGAGAACGCCTCGACGATCTCCGGTACGGCGGCCAGGGCCTCGCCGACGTCGTCGAGGTGGCCCTGTGTGACCTCGATGTGCACGAACGCGAGCACCGGGTGGCCGAGCGCGCCGGGGGAGAGGGACGGGCCCGTACCGGTGATCACCCCGTCGCGCTCCAGCCGGTCGAGGCGGGCCTGGAGCGTGCCCCGGGCGACCCCGAGGATCCGCGCGTACTCGCGCACGCTGGTGCGCGGCTGCTCCAGCAGCAGCCGCAGGATGCGGGTGTCGAGCTCGTCCACCGCCATGCCGTCGGCCTTCCCGGTGCGCTGATGATCACCGGCGACTGTACCAATGGCCCGGTGCGGGGGCCTGCGGTGAGCGCCCGGCGCCCCGCCACCTCACAGCACCGGCGCCCGAGGCCCGTCCGGTGCGGCCCTGCGGCCCTCCACCACCGTCCGCGACACCTCCGCGACCTCCGCCGCCTCCAGCAGCCGGAACCCGTCCGCCGTCACCAGCGAGACCAGCGGGAACAGGCGGCGCGAGAGGTCGGGGCCGCCGGTCGCCGAGTCGTCGTCGGCCGCGTCGTACAGCGCCTGCACGACCGCCGTGACCGCGTCCGCCTCGCTCATCCCCGGCCGGTACAGCTTCTTCAGCGAGCCGCGCGCGTACACCGAACCCGACCCGGTCGCCGCGAACCCCGAGGACTCCTCGGACCGGCCGCCCGTCACGTCGTACGTGAAGATGCGGCCCTCGCCCCGGTCCACGTCGTACCCGGCGAAGACCGGCACGACCGCGAGGCCCTGCATGGCCATGCCGAGGTTGCCGCGCACCATCGTCGTCAGGCGGTTCGCCTTGCCGTCCAGGGACAGGGCGGTGCCCTCGATCTTCTCGTAGTGCTCCAGCTCCAGCTGGAAGAGCCGGACCAGCTCGATCGCGAAGCCGAGCGTGCCCGCGATGGCCACCGCCGAGTACTCGTCGGCCGCGAACACCTTGTCGACCTCGCGGTTCGCGATCACGTTCCCCATCGTGGCCCGCCGGTCGCCCGCGAGGAGCACGCCGTCCGCGTACGTCGCCGCGACGATCGTCGTACCGTGCGGCGCCTCGAAACCGGAAACCCGCGGGAGCGCGCGGCGCGACGGCAGCAGCTCGGGGGCCTGGGCGCCGAGGAAGTCCAGGAAGGACGACGATCCGGTGGCCGTGAACGCGGACGGCAGCGCGCCGTCGGGCTGGTGGCTCATGGGGCTCCCTTTCTGTCGGGTCGTGATCGGCCTACCCGACCGGCCGCCCGCGTATGCGCCGGGCGCGCGGATGGTCCGTTGGCCTGGCGCTGGACCATGGGAGGCCGAATTGGCTGAGCCAATGGACCACTCGATCCGAGGGCACTTGAGCCAGAAGGTCGCAGATGGTCTGATAATCGCGTCAATGGCGCTGCGGAGACCCGCGGCGCCTTTCTCGTGCCGGAAGAGACGCAAGGGGTGGACGGCAGATGCTGAGGAAGGTGTTCACGGCTCCCGACCCGGGCCGGCTGAGGCTGCGCGCCGCCTCCCGGGCCGTCCTCGGCGTCGGCCTCGCCGTCGTGGCCTGCGCCGTCGCCGGGCACTCCCTGGTCGCCGCCGTCACGGGCGGCCTCGCGGCCATCCTCGCCCTGTTCACCGTGACGGACGCGACCGTACGGGGCCAGGCCGTCACGACCGCGCTGCTCCCCGCCGCAGGGCTCCCGGTCTTCGCGCTCGCGGCGGAGGTCCACGACCGGCCCCCGGCCCGTGGCCTCGCCTTCCTCGCGATCATCGGCGCGGGCGTGTACGCCCGCCGCTGGGGTCCGCGCGGCCACGCCCTCGGCGTCTTCGCGTTCATGGCGTTCTTCGTGACCCTGGTCCTCGGTACGACCCCGGCGCACCTGCCCGAGCTGTACGCCGCCGTCCTGCTCTCCCTGCTGGTCGCCGCCACCGTCCGCTTCGGCCTGTGGTGCTACGAACGCGGCCTCCCCACGCCCCCCGCCGTGACCGTCCCCGGCCTGGCCCGCGTCACCTCCCGCCAGGCCGTCCAGGCGACCGCCGCCGCCGCCCTCGCCCTCCTCGCCGGCCAGGCACTCTCCCCCGACCGCTGGTACTGGGCCGTCGGCGCGACCTGGTGGATCTTCGTCAACACGACGTCACGCGGCGAAACCCTGGTACGCGGCTTCCGCCGGGTCCTGGGCACGGTGGTGGGCATCGCCGTGGGCCTCCTGATCGCCGTCCCCCTGAACGGCGCACCCGTCCCCACGGCGATCGGCCTGACGGCGGCGGTCTTCGGCGTCTTCTACACGGCGGCGGTGTCGTACACGTGGATGATGCTGTGGGTGACGCTGCTGGTGGAACTCCTGTACGGAGTCCTGGGCGTCCTGACCCCGTCGCTCCTGGCCCTGCGCCTCGCGGAAACGGGCCTGGGCGCCCTGGCCGCAGCCCTGGCCGTCCTCTTCGTCCTCCCCAACACGACGAACATGGTGACGGACGCGTGGATCCGCAGGACGTTGCAGGCGGTGCACGCGGGGAGGACGGCGGAACTGGAAGCGCTATTGCCGAGGGTCCGCCAGGCGGTGGCTCCCTTGATCCACCCGCTGAACCCACTGAGGGAACGCAAGGCGAGGGCACACCAGGCCCTGACACTGCTGGACACGTGCGCGAGGGAAATCCGCACGTCGACGAACGGCACACCGTCGACGCACCTGCAAGAGGCGGAGCAGGCGCTGGCAGGACTACTGACCCGCTGAGGACGAAGTTTTTTAGGGGCGCGGGGAACTGCGCGAACAACCACGAAGCACCTGCACCCGCCGCACAACCTGTACTGGCACCCCAATAGGCGAAGGGCCCACCCCCACAAGGGAAGTGGACCCTCCGGACGTACCGCGTCCGTGCTTGCTCAACGCGCCGCAGGTGCCTGTTGAGGTGCGATCCCCAGCGCAGTCGTGTACTTGGCCAGCGCCAGCTTCCCGATCGCCGGGTACGGCCCGAGCGCCTCCGCAGCCGCGCAGTCCACCTCCTTGGCCGCCTCCTCCACCACGACGGAGTCGATCTCGGGCCCGATCAGATACGGCGCGAGCGCGAGCTGCTGAGACCCGGAAGCCCGCAACTGCTCGGCGACGGAAGCCACGGACCCTTCCTGGTCCAGCGCCGCGGCCATCACCGGCACCGCGAGCCGCGCGGCGAGCAGCATGCCGGTGATCCCGGCGGCCTGCACCGCCTCGTCGCCCCCGACGGACGCGAGGATGATCCCGTCCGCGGCGGTGGCGACGGTGAACAGCCGCGCCCGGTCCGCGCGCGCGAGCCCGGCCTCGGAGAGGCGGACGTGCAGCGCCTCGGCGAGCAGCGGGTGCGGACCGAGGACGTCGGTCAGATCGGCCGCGACCTTGCTCTCCATCACGGCCTGCCGGACCTGCCGCAGCAGCGCGCTGTCCGGCCCGGCCAGCAGCGGTACGACGACGGCCACGGGCCCGTCGGGCTGCTTGACGTCGTGCCCGGCGGCCAGCGCCTGCTCGTACCGCGCCGCGCGCTCGTCGGAGGCGTGCGCGAGGACCGCCTGGAGGGTCGGGTACTCGGTGTCGTCCCCGTCCAGGTACCCGATGCGCGCGTCGAGGCCGGGGAGTTCGGAGCGGGCGATGCTCACGATCTCCTCGGCGAGGCCCCGGGTGGCTTCGCCGGGCGTACCCGGCACCGCGAGGACGAGCGCGGGTGCGCCCTCGGGAGCCGCCAGAGGCTCGGGTCGGCGGTGCCGCCCGGGCTGACGGGGGCGCGGCATTCGTACGGGCAGGCCGGACGCGGGCCCAGTGGGGGAACTCATGGCGCCGCATGTTACTGGTTTCCCGGGTTCCCCCGTTCGGGGAGGGTGAGGGTGAGCGGTATCCGTCCTGTTTTGTCTGATGAGTTACGTGCGGATCAGACGTGATCAGCATGATTTTTGGGTGACTTGTCCTGGTCGGGCCGTACTCGACCGCCGCCGATCCGACCCCGTAGGGTGACGCGTTGTGGCACCACGACCTTTGCATGAACTTGTTGAAGACGGCTGGGCGAAGGCTCTCGAACCCGTGGCCGGACGCATCGCGGAGATGGGGGACTTCCTCCGGGCGGAGATAGCGGCGGGCCGGACCTACCTCCCGTCCGGGGCGAACGTCCTGCGGGCCTTCCAGCAGCCCTTCGACGACGTCCGGGTCCTGATCGTCGGACAGGACCCCTATCCCACGCCGGGGATGGCGATCGGGCTGAGTTTCGCGGTCTCGCCCGAGGTGCGGTCGCTGCCGGGGAGCCTGGAGAACATCTTCCGGGAGATGCACACCGACCTCGGGCTGCCCAGGCCGTCGAACGGGGACCTGACGCCGTGGACGCGGCAGGGTGTGCTGCTGCTCAACAGGGCGCTCACCACCGCTCCCCGCAAGCCGGGCGCGCACCGCGACAAGGGCTGGGAGGCGGTCACGGAGCAGGCGATACGGGCGCTGGCGGGGCGCGGAAAGCCGCTCGTGTCCATCCTGTGGGGCCGCGACGCCCGCAACCTCCGCCCCCTGCTGGGCCAGTTGCCGGCGATCGAGTCGGCACACCCCTCCCCGATGTCCGCCGACCGAGGCTTCTTCGGCTCCCGCCCCTTCAGCCGCGCCAACGAACTGCTCGTACAGCAGGGCGCCGAGCCGGTGGACTGGCGCCTGCCGTAAGCGGTGACGCGGGTGAGCCCGCGAAGATCTCGTCCACCGGCGCGGTACGCAGGGCGCCGCTCCGGTGGTTCATATGCCGGTGGAATCAGGCGAATCGGTTCGACGTAAGCGCTTCGACACCCGGCCGCGAGCGGTGGCGCGCGCGCCGGTGAACCGCCGTACGTCGTACGGCTCACCGGCACGTGGCGCGAGGCCGGGGCGCGGCGGCCGATGACCCCTCGCCCGCCCTCCTGGTCCGACCGTTCGGTCGCCCCGCTGCTCATCGGCACGCCGCGCGGACACCGGCCGTTTCCGCCGCGAGGGCCCGGCGGGCACCTGCGTCGGGTTCCCCCGCCCGCCGCGCCGCAACTTTTCGACGGCGCAGATGCCTTGCGGAACACCGCGATCAGCAGTCGAATCGATTCGGCGCCAAGGTGCGCAGACGGAGCCTCCCCACCACGGACAGCCCCGTGACGTCGAGGGCACCATCTCCCCTCCGCGACCTTTCCGCGTTCCCCCGCACAACGGCACGTTCCAGCGCGCCCGGCAATCGCCGGCGCCGTCCCCACGACCCGACCGGCGGACGCCGAGACGGTAGGGAGACCAGATGAGAGCCGTACGAACGAGACACCACCCGCCGTCGGACCGCGACGGCGTCATGCCCGCACCCGCCCACCCGGCCCGGCGGGCGTTCGCCCGGGCCACCGCCGCAGTCGTGCTCCTGTGCGGAGCCCTGGCCGGTGCCACCGCCACGGCGGGGCAGGCCGGGGCGGCCACGTCCGGCCCGTGCGACCTCTACGCGGCCGGGGGCACCCCGTGCGTGGCGGCGCACAGCACGACGCGGGCGCTGTACGCCGCGTACAACGGGCCGCTCTACCAAGTCCGGCGCGCCTCGGACAACACCACGCGCGACGTCGGCGTCCTGGCGGCGGGCGGCTACGCCGACGCGGCCTCCCAGGACGCGTTCTGCGCGGGCACGACCTGCCTGATCACGGTCGTCTACGACCAGTCGGGCCGGGGCAACCACCTCACCCAGGCGCCGGGCGGCGGCGCGGCGGGAGGCCCCGACAACCTCGCGAACGCGACCGCCGCGCCCACGACGGTGGGCGGTCACAAGGCGTACGGCGTCTTCGTCGCGCCCGGCACCGGCTACCGGAACAACCGCACGAACGGCATCGCCACCGGTGACAGCCCCGAAGGCATGTACGCGATCTTCGACGGGACGCACTACAACGGCGGCTGCTGCTTCGACTACGGCAACGCCGAGACGGACAGCAACGACGACGGCAACGGCACCATGGAGGCCATCTACTTCGGCAACATCAAGGTCTGGGGCTACGGCAGCGGCAACGGTCCCTGGATCATGGCCGATCTGGAGAACGGCCTGTTCTCGGGCGTGAACCAGCACTACAACGCGAACGACCCGACGATCAGCCACCGGTACACGACCGCCGTCGTCAAGGGCGGCCCGAACCACTGGGCGATCCGCGGCGGCGACGCGCAGTCCGGCGGCCTGTCCACCTTCTACGACGGGGTGCGTCCCAACGTCGCGGGCTACAACCCGATGCGCAAACAGGGGGCCATCATCCTGGGCATCGGCGGCGACAACAGCAAGGGCGCCCAGGGCACCTTCTACGAAGGCGTGATGACCACCGGCTATCCGTCGGACGCCACCGAGAACGCCGTCCAGGCGAACATCACCGCCGCCGGATACAGCACCTCCACGGGCGGGACGAGTACGGGCGCGCTGCACGCGGTGGGCGCCGGCAAGTGCCTCGACGTGCCGAACTCGTCCACCACGGCGGGCACCCAGCTCCAGATCCGGGACTGCTCCGGGGGCGCCAACCAGACCTGGACCCGGACGTCGTCCGGCCAGCTGACGGTCTACTCCGGCAGCGGCCAGATGTGCCTGGACGCCTACGGGGGCCAGACCTCCGCCGGTACGAAGGTGGTGACCTGGCCGTGCAACGGCGGGGCCAACCAGCAGTGGCAGCTGAACCCCGACAGCGCGGGCGGCACGGTCACGGGTGTCCAGTCCGGCCTCTGCCTGGACGTCACCGGGGCCTCCACAGCCAACGGGGCCCTGACGGAACTCTGGACGTGCAACGGCGGTTCGAACCAGCGCTGGAACCTCGGCTGACCTGACCGACGGCGGTCCGCACGGACACACCCGCGCCCGGCATGACAGCCGTCGCCGGACGCGGGTGTCGTCATGCCCTCATACCTCCCTGACCAGCAGATACATGGGATGTATGGGATCCGAAATCGCTGAGACAGGTCTATTGACAGGGTATTGAGCCTGTGGGACCACTGACGACATGGGATGTCTGAGTGCTCCATGACACCCCGTTCGCACCGGCACGGCACTCCCCACCCCCCACCTCCACGCCCAGCCGAGGACACAGGATGCACTCTCCATCCGCTCCGCCCCGCAGCCTCGCGGCTCGCCTCTCCCGCTTACCGGCCCCGGCCGTGATCGGGGTGCTGGCCCTGCTGGCCATGCTCCTGGCCGCCGCGCCCACCTGGCCGGCCCCCAAGTCCGGCCCGGCGCTGGTGAGTTCGGCGTCCGGACGCTGTCTCGACGTCAAGGGCGGGACCGACACCCCGGGCACGGCGCTGGAGATCCGGGACTGCGGCGACCAGGCCGGCCAGGCATTCCAGTTCGGTACGGCCGGCGAGCTGAGGACGCTGAACGGCACCCGGTGCGCGGACGCCGTCGACACCCGGACCACGCCCGGAGCCCCCGTGGTCATCCGCGCCTGCGACGGACGGGCGACCCAGGTGTGGCGGCAGAACACCGACGGCTCCGTCACCGCCACCGCCTCCGGATTCTGCCTGGACGTCAGCGGGGCGGCCACCGCCAACGGCACCCCGGTCATCCTGTGGACCTGCAACGGCCAGAGCAACCAGAAGTGGACCACGTCGACGCCCCCACCGGCGGGCGGCTTTGGCCCGTGCGACCTCTACGCGGCGGGCGGCACGGCCTGCGTGGCCGCGCACAGCACGGTGCGCGCCCTCTACGGCTCGTACAACGGCTCCCTCTACCAGGTCAGGCGCGCCTCCGACAACGCCACCAGGGACATCGGCGTACGGGCACCCGGCGGCTTCGCCGACGCCGCCGCGCAGGACGCGTTCTGCGCGGGCACCACCTGCGTGATCACCGTCGTCCGCGACCAGTCAGGACGCGGCAACGACCTGTGGTACCAGGGCTCGGCCCAGGTCCCGGGCTCCAGCCAGAGCAGCCCCGCGAAGGCGACCTCCGAGTCGCTCACGGCGGGGGGCACCAAGGCGTACGCGCTGTACATCAACCCCGGGAACAGCTACTGGCGCGACGGCCACCTCACGGGCGTACCGACCGGCGCCGCACCCGAAGGGGCGTACATGGTCACCAGCGGCACCCACGTCAACGCGGGCTGCTGCTTCGACTACGGCAACAGCGAGACGACCCGCAAGGCCGACGCGGCCGGGGCGATGGACGCGATCAACTTCGGCACCGAGTGCTGGTTCGGCGGCTGCGCAGGCGGCGGCCCCTGGGTACAGGCCGACCTCGAATGGGGCCTGTACTCCGGCGGCAGCCAGTCCTGGAACCCGGGCCAGCGGGCGTTCCCGAACCGGTTCGTCACCGCGATGCTCAAGAACAACGGCACCTCGCGGTTCGCCCTCAAGGGCGGCAACGCCCAGTCCGGCGGCCTGACCACCCTCTGGGACGGCGGTCTGCCCGGCGGCTACAGCCCCATGAAGAAGCAGGGCGCCATCGTCCTGGGCAGCGGCGGAGACTGCTGCAAGCCGGGCGGCGGCGCCAACCTGAGCGCCGGCACCTTCTACGAAGGCGCGATCGTCGCCGGCTACCCCTCCGAGGCGACCGACAACGCGGTGCAGGCCAACATCACCGCCGCCGGCTACCGCTGACGGCTCCTCACCTTCCGCACCTGCCCCCGGCAGCCTCGGTGCCGTCCCCACGGCACCGCCATCAAGGAGGTCTCCTTGCCCGCAGCAGCAGCAACAGCGACCGACCGCCGGCCGAGGCGATTCCCGGTGGCGCTCCTGATCGCCCTGGTGATGGCCCTCGCCGCGCTGGGCACCCCGGCGTTCGCGACCTACACCCGCGGCGAGGCACCCGCCGCCGCGGACGCCTCACTTCCCTGCGACCTCTACGCCGCGGGCGGCACGCCCTGCGTCACGGCGCACGCCACGACCAGGGCGCTCTTCGCGGCGTACAACGGGCCGCTCTACCAGATCCAGCGGTCCTCCGACCGCGCCTACCGCGACATCGGGTTGCTCGCCCCGGGCGGCTACGCCGACGCCGCCGCACAGGTCTCGTTCTGCGCGGGCACCTCGTGCACCATCACGAAGATCTACGACCAGACGACCCGGCACAACGACATGCCCATCTCCTGGGGCGGCTTCTGGAAAGGGCCGGGACCGGGCGGCGCGGACGTGGGAGCCGACGCCATGGCCCTGCCGGTGACCGCCGCCGGACACCAGGTCTTCGGCGTCAAGGTCACCCCCGGCGTCGGCTACCGCGTCGACCACGCGAGCGGCGTCCCCACCGGCTCCCAGCCCGAGGGCCTCTACATGGTGACGTCGTCGAACTACACCAACCAGTGGTGCTGCTTCGACTACGGCAGCGGCGAGAACTCCCACACCGACACCGGCAACGCCACCATGAACGCCATCTACTGGGGCAACGCCTGCTGGTTCAAGAACTGCACCGGCAGCGGGCCGTGGGTCGAGGCCGACCTGGAGAACGGCATGTTCCACACCAACACCGGCTCCAACAAGGACCCCAACAACCAGGGCGTGCACCTCCCGTTCGTCAGCGCGTGGCTGAAGAACAACGGCACCAGCAACTTCACCCTGAAGTACGGCAACGCCGCCACCGGCGGGCTGACCACCACCTTCTCCGGCCCCCTGCCGGCCGGCTACTCCCCGATGAAGGTCGACAGCTCCGTCCTCCTCGGCACCGGGGGCGACAACAGCGTCTCGGGCCAGGGCGAGTTCTTCGAGGGCGCGATCACGGCGGGCTACCCCTCCGACGCCACCGAGAACGCCGTCCAGACCGGCGTCACCGCCGCCGGCTACGGCACGCCGAACGGCGGAGGCACCACCACCGGCGCGCTGCACGCGGTGGGCGCGGGCAAGTGCCTGGAGGTGCCCGGCAGTTCCACGACACCGGGGACGCAGACACAGATCCGGGACTGCTCCGGCGCCGCCAACCAGACCTGGACGCGCGGCGACTCCGGCGAACTGGCCGTCACCCTCGCGGGCAACCGCCTGTGCCTCGACGCCTCCGGGCAGGGCACCAGCAACGGGACCAAGGCCATCACCTGGACCTGCAACGGCCAGAGCAACCAGCACTGGACGCTCACCCCCGGCACCACCGTCACCAGCGCCCCGTCCGGACTGTGCCTGGACGTGTCGGGCGCCGCCACCGCCAACGGAACCCCCGTACAGCTGTGGACCTGTAGCGGCCAGGCCAACCAGAAATGGACGCTGAACTGACCGCACGCCGAGCGCCCCTGACCCCACCGACCCGCGAAAGGAACCCCACCGTGTCCGCATTCAGACGGCTGCTGCGGCGCCTGCGTGTCCCGACGGCCGTGCTCACGGGCCTCCTGCTGGCCGCCGGCGGCCTCGTCGGCACGGCCGCCACGCCGGCCCAGGCCGCCACCTCGATCACGGTCAACGGCACGTCCGGCGGCCGGACCTTCGACGGCGTCGGCGCGATCAGCGGCGGAGGCGGCAACAGCAGACTCCTGATCGACTACCCCGAGCCCCAGCGCGGCCAGGTCCTCGACTACCTCTTCAAACCGGGCTACGGCGCCTCCCTCCAGATCCTCAAGGCCGAGATCGGCGGCGACACCAACTCCACCTCCGGCGCCGAACCGAGCCACCAGCACACCCGTTCCGACCTGAACTGCGACCGGGGCTACGAATGGTGGCTCATGGAGCAGGCCAAGGCCCGCAACCCCGCCATCAAGCTCTACGGCCTCGCCTGGGGCGCGCCCGGCTGGATCGGCGGCGGCAACTTCTGGTCCACCGACATGGTCAACTACCTGGTCTCGTGGCTGGGCTGCGCCAGACAGCACGGGCTGACCATCGACTACCTCGGCGGCTGGAACGAGCGCGGCTACAACGTCTCCTGGTACGTGCAACTGCGAGGCGCGCTCAACGCCGGCGGCTACGGCAACGTCAGGATCGTCGCCGCCGACTCGGACTGGGCCGTGGCGGGCGACATCAACTCCAACGCGGCGTTCCGGGCGGCGGTGGACAGCATCGGCACGCACTACCCCTGCGGCTACCGGTCCGCACAGACCAACTGCTCGGTGCCGTCGGCGGCCACCTCCACCGGCAAGCAGCTGTGGGCCAGCGAGAACGGCTCGGACGACTACAACGCGGGCGCGCCGGCCGTGGCCCGCGGCATCAACCGCGGCTACATCGACGGCCGGATGACCGCCTACCTCAACTGGCCGGTGGTCGCCGCGATCACCCCCAACCTGCCGTACCCCACCATGGGTCTCGCCCTGGCCGCGCAGCCGTGGTCCGGGCACTACGCGGTCGGCAAGAACACCTGGGTCATGGCGCACACCACCCAGTTCACCGCCCCCGGCTGGAAGTACCTCGACTCCTCCAGCGGCTACCTCGGCGGCAACCGGAACAACGGCAGCTACGTCTCTCTGAGGTCCCCCGGCACCTCCGACTACTCCACCGTCATCGAGACGATGGACGCCGGCAGCGCCCAGACCCTGGACCTGAATGTGACCGGCGGCCTGTCGAACGGAACCGTCCACGTCTGGTCGACCGACGTCAACTCCACCAACCCGGCCGACCAGTTCGCGCACACCGCCGACATCACGCCCTCCGGCGGCTCCTTCAGCCTGACCGTGCAGCCCCACCGCGTCTACACCCTCACCACGACGACCGGCCAGGGCAAAGGCACCGCCACCGGCCCCGCCCAGGGCGCCATGAGCCTGCCGTACAGCGACTCCTTCGACAGCTACGCCACCGGCACCGAGGCGAAGTACCTCATGGACTGGCAGGGCGCCTTCGAGGTGACGGCCTGCGGCGGCGGACGCGGCGGCAGGTGCGTACGCCAGATGAGCCCCCAGAAACCGATCACCTGGGACGCGCTGTCCGACCCGCACGCCCTGCTCGGCGACGTCGGCTGGGGCAACTACACGGTGTCGTCCGACGTCCTGCTCGAACAGCCGGGATACGTCGAGCTGATCGGCCGCGCGAACGGCCAGGACTACAGCAGCACCGGCGGGCTGAACGCCTACCACCTGCGGGTCAGCGACACCGGGGCCTGGCAGCTCCTCAACTCGAACACCAACGCGAGCGTCGCCACCCTCGCGCGCGGCACGACCGGGGCGCTCGGCACGGGCCGGTGGCACACCCTGTCCCTCACCATCTCCGGCACCACGATCACGGCGGCCATCGACGGCGCGACGGCCGGTTCCGCGAGCGACCGCACCTGGGCGGGCGGTCAGATCGGCTACGCGACCAGCCAGGGCGAGACGGCGCAGTTCGACAACCTGTCCCTCACTCCCGGCAGCGGCGGCGGGGGAGGCGGTACGACCGGACCGATCGTCGGGGTCGCCTCCGGCCGGTGCGTGGACGTCCCCAACCAGTCGCAGACCCCCGGCACCCAGGTGGCGCTGTGGGACTGCAACGGCGGCGCCAACCAGCAGTGGGCGTCCACCACGGCCGGTGAACTGCGGGTCTACGGCAACTCCTGCCTGGACGCGGCGGGCACCACCACCGGCGCCAAGGCCGTCATCTCGGCGTGCACGGGCGCCGCCGGCCAGAAGTGGACGTTCCACGACGACGGCACCATCACCGGCACCCCCTCCGGCCTGTGCCTGGACGCCACCGGTTCGGGAACCGCCAACGGCACCCTGCTGGCGCTGTGGACCTGCACCGGAGCCGGCAACCAGAAGTGGACGCGCGACTGACCGGCGCACCCATTCCGCCGCCCGACCCCTAAGGACACCCGCATGACCTCCACCCCCCACCCCCTCAGCCGCCGCCGGCTGCTCGCGGCGACCGGTGCGGCCACCGCCCTCGGCCTGCTGCGGTTCGCCCCGCAGGCCGCCGCCACCGACGGCCCCTCCAGCTACACCGCGAGCTGGGCCTCCGTCGACCAGCACCCCCCGTCCCCGGCCTGGTTCCAGGACGCCAAGTTCGGCATCTACTACCACTGGGGAGCCTTCAGCGTCCCCGCGTTCGGCAACGAGTGGTACCCGCGCAACATGTACGTCGGCGGCTCGAACGAGAACCGCCACCACATCGCCACCTACGGCGACCCCTCGGCGTGGCCGTACCACAACTTCATCGACGGCGCCCGCGACAAGGCGGGCACCTTCGTCCAGTTCGCCCCCAAGCTCGCCTCGCAGGGCGGGAACTGGGACCCCGACGCCTGGGCCAGGCTGTTCAAGGCCGCGGGCGCCCGGTTCGCCGGACCCGTCGCCGAACACCACGACGGGTTCTCGATGTGGAACAGCCGAGCGAACCCCTGGAACTCCGTCCAGCACGGACCGAGACTCGACCTGGTCGGGCTGCACGCCCAGGCCATCCGGGGGCAGGGCCTGAAGTTCATGGCCTCGCTGCACCACGCGTACCACTTCAACGGCTACTACGACCACGTCCCCGGCCAGTCCGACCCGGCCCTGCGCATCCTCTACGGCCAGCAGGGCACGGCCGCCGAGAACAAGCTCTGGTACGACAAACTGACCGAGGTCATCGACGGCTACCAGCCGGACCTGCTCTGGCAGGACTTCGACCTGAACCTCGTACAGGAGTCCTACCGGCTCCAGTTCCTCGCGCACTACTACAACCAGGCCGTCGCCTGGAACAAGGACGTGGCCGCGACCTACAAGGACGGCCTCAACAACAAGGGCGAGGTCTTCGACTTCGAGCGCGGCGGCCCGGCGGGACTGCTCACCCCCTACTGGCTGACCGACGACAGCATCTCCTCCTCCAGCTGGTGCTACACCGTGGGCATCGGCTACTACACGACGCAGGCACTGCTGCACGCGCTGATCGACCGGGTCAGCAAGGGCGGCACCATGCTGCTGAACATCGCGCCGACGGCCGACGGCACCATCCCCTCGGGCCAGCAGTCGATCCTGCTCGGCATGGGCGACTGGCTCGGCCGCTTCGGCGAGGCCGTCTACGGCACCCGCACCTGGACCAGCTACGGCGAGGGCCCCACCAAGATGGGCGGCGGCTCGTTCAGCGGGCCGGTGGCCGGGAAACCCCAGGACGTCCGCTTCACCCGCAGCCAGGACAACAAGGTCCTCTACCTCACCGCGCTGGGCTGGCAGGGCGCCACCCTGACCGTCACCACGCTGAGCTCCGGCCGGTTCAACCTCGGCACCCTGACCGCCGCCCAACTGCTGAACAACACCGCCGGGACCTACACCAACCTGCCCGCCCCGACCCAGGACGCCTCCGGCCTGCACTTCGCCATGCCGTCGTCGAACCCGCCGTACAGCGCCCTGGCCTACACGGTGAAACTCACCTTCTCCGGCGAGATCCCCGTCCTGGGCGCCCCCGGCGGCTCCACGTCCTGGGCGCGGATCACCAACGCGACCAGCGGGCTGGCCCTGGACAGCGGAGGGAACGTCGCTTCCGGCTCCAACCTCAAGCAGTGGACGTACGACGGGAGCAGCAACCTCCAGTGGCAGTTGACCGACCTCGGCACCGGCTACTACCGCCTCACCAACCGCACCAACGGCATGGCCGCCGACAGCTGGGGCAACTCCGCCAACGGCGCTCCCGCCCGGCAGGAGGCGTGGAACGGCGGCGTCAACCAGCAGTGGTCCCTCAACAGCCTCGGCGACAACCGCTACCAGATCGTCAACCGGGGCACCGGCACGGCCCTCGACGGTGCCGGCAGCACGACGTCCGGCGCGACCGCGGTGCTGTGGACGCCCAACTCCAGCAGCAACAACGCGTGGACGCTCACCACCGTCTGAAGCACCTGTCTGAAGCACCCGCACTCCGAACACGGAAGAAGGAGAGCATGAACAAGGAGAGCAGGGAGAGCAGGAAGCGGCGTCCGCTTCTGATGTCCTTAGCGGCGGCGGCACTTCTCGTCGTGTCCGCCGCGGGCACCGCGTTCAGCAGCACCCCCGAAGGGCCCGCGTCCGCACCCGCACCGGCCGCGCGCCCCCTCGCCGCGCCCAGCTCCGGCTGCGGCAAGGCCCCGACGCTGACGAGCGGCACCCGCACGATCCAGGCCGCGGGCCAGAACCGCACGTACATCCTGCGGATCCCGGCGAACTACGACAACAACCGCGCCTATCGGCTGTACTTCGGCTTCCACTGGCTCGGCGGTACGGCCAACGACGTCGACTCGGGTGGGTCGGACGGCTACAACTGGTCCTACTACGGGCTGCGGCGCCTCGCGGACCAGGCGAACAACGGCACGATCTTCGTCGCCCCGCAGGGCAACAACAACGGCTGGGCCAACCCCAACAACCAGGACCTGGCCTTCGTCGACGCCATGGTCGACCAGCTCAAGTCGGGGCTGTGCGTCGACACCACCCAGGTGTTCGCCGGCGGCTTCAGCTACGGCGGCGGCATGTCGTACGCGATCGCCTGCTCCCGGGCGAACGTCTTCCGCGCGGTCTCCGTCTACTCGGGCGCGAACCTCAGCGGCTGCAACGGCGGCACCCAGCCCATCGCCTACATGGGGCTGCACGGAATCCAGGACAACGTCCTGCCCATCCAGAGCGGCCGGGACCTGCGCAACACCTTCGTCCGCAACAACGGCTGCACCCAGCAGAACCCGCCGGAGCCGGCCGGCGGCAGCCGGACGCACATCATCACCGCCTACTCCGGATGCCGGGCCGGATACCCCGTCGTGTGGGCCGCGTTCGACGGTGGACACGACCCCGGTCCCGTGGACGGCGGCGGCAGCGGCTGGCGGACCTGGACGTCGGCGGCGGTGTGGCAGTTCTTCACCCAGTTCGGCTCGACCCAGCAACCCCCGCCCACCGGCGGCACCGGGCGGATCGTCGGCCAGCAGTCCGGGCGCTGCCTCGACATCAACGCCTCCACCACGGCCAACGGCACCCAGGCCCAGCTGTGGGACTGCAACGGCGGCACCAACCAGCAGTGGACCTACAGCTCCGGCAAGCAGTTGACGGTCTACGGCAACAAGTGCCTGGGCGTCGGCCAGTCCGCCGGCAACGGTACCCCGGCGGCGATCTTCGACTGCACCGGTCAGCCGGACCAGCAGTGGAACATCAACGCCGACGGCACGATCACGGCCGCGCAGTCCGGGCTCTGTCTCGACGCCAGCGGCCAGGCCAGCGCCAACGGGACGAAGATCCAGGTGTGGAGCTGCTCGGGCGGCGCGAACCAGCGGTGGACGCAGCAGAGTTGACGCACCGGGGCCGGGCTCGCGTGGTGGCGGGCCCGGTCCTCTCGGACGTCGTCCTCACCCCACCACCGCCGCCCGGACACACAGCACATCCGGCAGATGCGACGCCAGCTGCCGCCACGTGTCCCCCTCGTCGGCCGACGCGAACACCTCGCCGTTGCGGTTGCCGAAGTAGACACCCGCCGGGTCCGCGTCGTCCGTGCACAGCGCGTCCCGCAGCACCGTGCCGTAGTGCGCGGCCTGCGGGAGGCCCGCGCTCAGCGGCTCCCACGTCTCGCCCGCGTCCGTCGTACGGAACACCCGGCAGCGGTGGTCCGCCGGGACCCGGTCGGCGTCCGCCGTGATCGGGAAGACGTACGCCGTACCGCCCCGGTGCGGGTGCGCGGCGACCGCGAAGCCGAACGTCGACGGCAGCCCCGCGCCGATGTCCTTCCAGTGCGCGCCCCCGTCGTCGCTGCGGTACACGCCCCAGTGGTTCTGGAGGTACAGCCGGTCCGGGTCCGCCGCGTCCCGCGAGACCTTGTGCACGCACTGGCCGAACTCCGGGTCCGGGTCCGGCAGGAACACCGCCGAGACGCCCGAGTTGGACGGCGCCCAGCTCGCCCCGCCGTCCGTCGTACGGAACACGCCCGCCGTCGACACCGCGACCGTCACCGCGCGCGGGTCGCGGGCGTCCGTCAGGACCGTGTGCAGGCCCTCACCGCCGCCGCCCGGGACCCACTTCGAGCGCGTCGGGTGCTCCCACAGCGGCCGGACCAGCTCGAAGCTCTCGCCCCGGTCCTCCGAGCGGTACAGCGCCGCCGGTTCCGTGCCCGCGTACACCACGCCCGGTTCGGCCGCCGCCGGGTGCAGTTGCCAGACGCGCTCCAGCGAGGCATCCGTGTCCTGCGGGAACTTCACCGCCGGCTTCGCCGGTTCCGTCCATGTCCGCCCCAGGTCGTCCGAGTGGAACACCGACGGGCCCCAGTGCGCGCTGTCGCCGCCGGCCAGGAGGCGCGGCGATGCGTCCCTCGTGTCGATGGCGACCGAGTAGATCGCCTGCGCGTTGAAGTACGGGCTCTCGTCGAACTCCCACTCCGTGCCGCTTTTTCTGCGCCCGATGAACAGGCCCTTGCGGGTTCCCACGGCGAGCAGTACCTCGGTCATTTCCGGTCACCTCCGCGACGTCTTTGTCCCAGCACCGGCCAGTCTGCACCCCGCCACTGACAGTCACCTCCGGAGTCCGCATCGCCGCAGGTCAACGGTGTCGGACAGAGATTCGAGCACCTCTCCTCGGGCACATTCCGGCGGACGCCTGCGCGGGTGGCGGGGTGCGTGGGAACGTCGGGTCACACGACTCGCCCTGAGCATCCGGGCGGCTCGCTTCGTATGGAAGTGCGGTCGGGGGATGTTCGCGCGCTCATGAGGAGGAAGCCTGCGATGGCGTTCCGTGGTCCGGGGATGTGGCTGTGGCGCGATCGGCGTCCGCAGGGGTCGGTGTGGCGTGATCGGCGGGCGCGGGTGCTGCTGTGGCGCTGGCGGCGCAATCCCCTCAGACGGCGTTCCGACGTCGTCGAGGCGTGGGTGCTGCTCGGGGCGTGGGTGTTCGCCGTCCTGACCGGGGTTCTCGCCGGGTGGGCCGCCGCGGACAGCATGGAACGGGGGCTCGCGCGCGAGCGCGCGGAGTGGCACACGGTCGAGGGGACCCTCACGGAGTCGGCTCCGCCGCCGTCCGCCGATCCGCAGAGCCCCGCCCGTACGGAGCAGCTCTGGACCAAGGTCACCTGGCCCGGGCCCGACGGGATACCCCACTCCGGCCAGGTCCGGGTCCCGGCAGGCAGCTCCGCGGGCACGCACGTCCAGGTCTGGACCGACGCCCAGGGCCGCCTCGTCACCGAGCCGACCACCCCTTCCCAGGCCCGCCTGCGCTCCACCCTGGTCGGCACCCTCGCGGGCACCGCGACGGCGGCGGTCCCCTTCATCACCGGCCGGCTCCTGCGGGGGCGGCTGGAGCGGCGGAGGATGGATCAGTGGGGGGCGGACTGGGCTCGGTTCGATCCGCTGTGGGGGAGGCGGCAGACGGGGTGAGGGGCGGGGGCTGTGTCTGGTCGTGCCGGTGGCGGGCTGGGGCGGGGGTGCTGGCGGGTGGTGGCTCGGGTCGGTGCCGATGGGTTGGTTCGGTGTCGCGGGGTGCTGAGCTGTCGGGGCGGGGACCCCAGCGCCGGATCAACTCACCACCCCATGTAACAAGCTCCAGCCCCTCTCCGTCGCTCCCTGCCCTTCTCGGCCCTCAGGCTCGACCGGTGCGGCGGTGGTCGGGGTGTGTGAGGTTGGGAACCGGGGTTCAGAGGTGTGCCGTCAGGCTTCGGCACAGGGCCAGTAGGTTCTCGTCCTGGACGATGGTCTGTCCGCCCGGCCCGGTCGTGTGGCGGCGTCGGTGGGTCAACTCCGTTGTCGCCAGGTCGAGTAGAGGTGCGGCGGCTTCGGGGGTGAGGTTCGTCAGGGTCGTCGCTATGGGTACGCGGGTGTGGGGATGCGACTGCCAAGCGGACCGTAGGACGGTGTTCACCTCGCCCTCGATCTCGCCGGTGACAGAGGTGATCGCGCAGGCCGCCGAGACTCGTTCCCACGTGTCGAGGGAGTCGGTCACGAGACGCCTCAGGTGGGGCAGCGCGGGGCGGGCCGCAGGGCCCAGGTGGGACAGACGGTGGGCTGTGAGGGCACGGTGGTGGGGGTCGGAGCTGCTGCTCAACTCGTCGAGCAGCACCGGGAGTACGAGGGACACGTCCGGCTCGATCGCCCAAAGCGCCGCCGCCGCAGCCCCCTTGTGTACGCCGCGCAACGCGTCCCGTACGACCGGCAGAGCCTCCCGCGCGGCACTCCCCATCGCCTCCAACGCCCCGAACGCCGCCTCGACAAGCCCGGCAACCCCACGCTCCAGCACCCGCACCACCCCAGGCACGGCGTCCGGATCCCGCAACCCCCCGACGGCGACGAGCAACCCCCGGACAACCTCCCCCGACTCGGGCTGCTCAAGCGGCACAACTTCCAAATGCCGCTGCAAGACAGGCGCGAGCGAGGCTCCCCCCGCCCCCAAATACGGCACCACGGCCGCAGCATGACGAGGCAACTCCCCGCCACGCAACACTTCCCCCAACACACCCACAGCCCGCCGATCCCCACACCGAGCCAACGCAAGCAAGGCCCCTCCAAGCACGACAACCCCCCGAACCCCACCCCCGGAGGCCGTATCCGACCCACCCCCTCCAGCCCTTTCGGGCCCAACCTCACCCACCTCGGCGCCCTCTCCGGAAACCGCCGGCCCCTCAGATCCGCCCACCCCTCCGAACCCAGCCGAACCACTCACCCCACTAGGCACCACCTCCCCAACGGGGGACACCGCACGGGACGCCACGGAACCGCCCAGCCCCCTCACCCCCGCCCCTCCGAACCGCGTCAACCCTCCGCCCACCTCCACACCACCGCCCGAATCCGCCACCTTCACCAACCCCGTCCCAACCCCCGCCCTCCACCTCTCGACCCACCCCTCAGGCCGCCCCACCACCAGCGAGTGCAACCGGTCCGCAGCAGGCGTCCCCACCCCGAACAACCCCCCGAGCACAGACACAGCCGCATCGCGCAACCGCCCCTCCTCAGCCACCAGTTGCTCCCCGATCAGCGCGACGAGCCCCGAGTGGTCCGCACGCCACTCCCGGATGAACCCGGCGGAGAGCAGCACGGCGTTGCAACGGTCCGTGGGGGAGGGGAGGCGGAGTTGGGCCCGGAGGAGGGCTGTTCGGGTGGGGACGTCGTCGGCGAGGGCGCTGTGCAGCGTACGCATCAGATGCGCGCCCTGCTCGTCGGACGGCCGCAGCCGGCGCAACCGCCCCGTGAGTGTCTGCTCCGCGCCCGGCGACTCCCACGCGCGCGTGGACTGCGACGACCGTTCCCGCAGGAGCCGCGTCGTGAGGGCGACCAGGTCGGGCGGGAGCCGATCAGGCGCGTACGCGGCGAGTTGACCGAGGACGGCGAGGCGCAGGACGGGCGGGTTGGGCGAGGGAAGGTACGTGGTGAGGAGCGCGACCGCCTCGCCCGCGTACGCGGGATGCCGCCGCACGAAGAGCCCGACGGCCTCGGCGGCGGCGATCAGCGCATCGTCGTCCCGCTCGAAGCGCAGCCGCCGGCTCAGAAGCGGCAGTACCCGCGAGGGATCGTCCAGAAACCGCACGACCCCGGTGACGGCAGCACGCCGAACGGCAGGATCGGAATCAAGGGTGAGCGCAACAAACAACTCGCCCCCCGCACGAACGGCAGCCGCCCCCGAACCACCCGCCCAGCCAGAAGCACCCTCCTCCCCAATGCTCAACAACAACTCCAGCACCCCCGCCCGATCCCCGCCCCCCTCCCGCGCGGCCACCGCCAGCAAGAACGGCACCGCCGCCAGTGCCGAGTCGTACACCCCGTCCTCGTGATGCACAGCCCCGTACAACGCGTCCAGCGCCGCTTCCCGCTCGCTCCGCTCCTCGGAAGCCAGCGCCCGCAGCCAGCCGGGTACGTCCCCGGCGTCGCCGTGTGCGTGGTGCAGTGAGGTCCAGTCGACCTCGTCGATCCCCGTGAACACCTGGTCCTCCCCCGGACGGTGTGTCAGAAGTGCCACCTGATCACGAGTGTGCACCACGCCACTGACAACGATGCGGAGCCGAGGGGTGACTCAGAGGTAACGGGATGTCAGAGCCCGGAGGGAAGCGCGCGGTCGAGGATCGCGGTGAGGTCGGCGGAGTCGGGGAGGGTACCGAAGGAGTGCCCCCAGTCCCCGTCGAGCCGGCTCGCGCAGAACGCGTCGGCGACGGCGGGCGGCGCGTGCCGGACGAGGAGGGACGCCTGGAGGGTGAGGGCCATGGTCTCGACGACACGGCGGGCCTGGGAGGGGGAGGCGGTGGCCGCCAGACGCCGTACGCGCGCGTGGGCCGCGTCGAGGCGGGCGTCCGCCCCACGGGAGAGGGCGAGTTCCGTGTCGTACGCCTCGGCGGTGGCCGGATCACGGGTCAGCGCGCGCAGGACGTCGAGCGCGTTGACGTTGCCGGAGCCCTCCCAGATGGACAGCAGGGGGGCTTCCCGGTAGTGGCGGGGCATGCCGGAGTCCTCGACGTACCCGTTGCCGCCCAGGCACTCCAGGGCCTCGGCGGTGAACGCGGGCCCGCGCTTGGTGACCCAGTACTTGCCGACGGCGGTGGCGAGGCGGCGGAAGGCCCGCTCACCGGCGTCCCCGCGCGCGGCGCGGTCGGCGGCGCCCGCGAGCCGCAGGGTGAGCGTCGTCGCGGCCTCGGATTCGAGCGCGAGGTCGGCGAGGACGTTGCGCATGAGGGGCTGGTCCAGCAGGCGCGCGCCGAACGCGGTGCGGTGGCGGACGTGGTGGCCGGCCTCGACGAGGGTCTTGCGCATCAGGGTCGCCGTCGCCATCACGCAGTCCAGGCGCGTGCAGTTGACCATGTCGATGATGGTCTTCACGCCCTGCCCCTCGGGCCCGACGAGCCAGCCGACGGTGCCGTCGAACTCGGGCTCGGAGGACGCGTTGGAGCGGTTGCCGAGCTTGTCCTTGAGGCGCTGGATCCGGAACGGGTTGCGGGTGCCGTCGGGCAGGACGCGCGGGACGAGGAAGCAGGACAGGCCGTCGGGCGCCTGGGCCAGCACGAGGAAGACGTCGCACATGGGGGCCGACGTGAACCACTTGTGCCCGCGCAGGACGTACACGCCGGGCTCGGCGGTCGGCGTGGCCGTCGTCGTGTTCGTCCGGACGTCCGAGCCGCCCTGCTTCTCGGTCATGCCCATGCCGGCGAGGATGCCGCGCTTCTCCGTCGGCACGCGCAGGCCGGGTTCGTACGCGCGCGCGGTGAGCAGCGGTTCGTACACCTTCGCGAGGTCCGGCTGGTGGCGCAGGGCCGGGACGGCGGCGTACGTCATCGAGACCGGGCAGCCGTGGCCCGCCTCGGTGTGGTTCCACACGAGGCCGCCCGCCGTACGCGCGACGTGCGCGCCGGGGCGGTCGTCCGCCCACGCGGAGCCCGCGAGGCCCTCGGAGACGGCGACGTCCATCAGGGAGTGCCAGCTCGGGTGGAAGTCGACCTCGTCCACGCGGTGTCCGTAGCGGTCGTGCGTGCGCAGGGTCGGCTCGTGGCGGTTGGCCAGGTCGCCCCACTCCTGCGCCTCGACGCTCCCCGCGCGGCGGCCCAGCGCGCGTACGTCCGCCTCGGCCCACGCCGCGCCCTCGCGGCGCAGGCCCTCCAGGAGGGCGGGGTCCGCCGAGGCGTCGTAGGGGGCGAGGGGCGGCGGCTGGTTCGTGACGTCGTGGGTGGCGGACGGAGCGGGCGTCGATGACATGCCGTCCATGTTGCGCCTTTGCTGCGACTGTCGCAATAGTGCAACATGAAGAGGTGGGCCGTAGAGTACGTGCCCATGCGCAGGGAGGTTTCGGCGGAGACGGGGCTACGGCCGCTGTCCGCCCGGTCGGTCGTCCTGAGCCTGCTGCTCGGCGCGCAGCCGCCCGAACTGCCGGTGCGGGAACTCGTACGCCTCGTCGAGCCGTTCGGCATCGGCGGGTCCACCCTCCGCGCCGCCCTCAGCCGGATGACCGCCGCCGGCGACCTGCGCTGCGCGGACGCGGTGTACGGCCTCAGCGACCGCCTCCTCGAACGCCGCCGGCGCCAGGACGAGGCGCTGCACCCGCGCACGCGCGCGTGGACCGGCGACTGGGAGATGGCCGTCATCACGACGACGGGCCGCCCGGCGGCGGAACGAGCGGAACTCCGGGCCGACCTGACGGCCCTGCGCCTGGCGGAACTCCGCGAGGGCGTCTGGCTGCGCCCGGCGACCCTCCTGCGCCCCTGGCCCGCCCACCTCGCCCGGCTGACCCACCACTTCACGACACGCCCGACGAACCCGTCCCGGGAACTCGCGGCGACCCTCTGGCCGTTGACGGACTGGAAGACCACCGGCACGACCCTCCTCCGCCACACCGACCGCTCCACGACCCCCGCCGACCGCTTCACCACCTTCACCGCAGTAGTCCGCCACCTCCTCTCCGACCCCGTCCTCCCCCCGGCCCTCCTGCCCCCCGGCTGGCCTGGAGAGGCCCTGCGCAGGGCCTACGCCGACTACCGCCAGGAGTTCGCGCCCCAACTCCCCGGCGAACGGAACGCCGAGAACGCGACGGGCACGGGGCGAAGCCGGGAGACGGAGGGAGCACGACGGGCGAAGTGAGGGCACACGCGCAGGAGCGCACACCGAGGACGGCGCTCAGCCCGTGCCGACCCTGTTCGCGCCGCGACAGCCGCGCCGCGCCGAACGGCAGGCCCGGGGCGGCGCACCGAGCGACGGCCCCGGAACCCCCTCACAACTCCCGGCCCCGGCCTTCCGGCCCCGGCCTTCCGGCCCCGGCCTTCCGGCCCCGGCCTTCCGGCCCCGGCCTTCCGGTTCCTGCGACCCGTCACCTCACCACCCGAACCTCCGGAAACCCCGCACCCCCGAACCCCGGCCGCGCGCAACGCCGTGCGGGTGTGTTGCGTGCGGCCGGGTATCCCGTGGGAGGACTACCGGTACGTGATGTCCGACGTCGCGTACTTGCAGTACGTGCCGTCCGGGCCGGAGCCGTTGGTCGTCGGTTCCTTGCCCGTGTTGTTGCCGATGTACTTCTGGCAGGGCACGATCTTGCGGCTGCTGTCGCCGACGATGGTGATGCCCCGCAGGGTCGCGCTGTCGCCGTAGTTGGTGTTGATGCCGACGAGCCTGCCGCCGGAGTAGGTCGCCTCGATGGAGTTGAGGTTGACGGTCCGCTTGTACTGCGTCGAGCAGTTGCCGCAGGACCGCACGAAGGTGCCGAAGTTCTGGACGGCGAAGTTGGACACGTTGAGCGTCCCGGCGCCGTTGAACTGGAACACCTTGTCGCTGGCGGAGCGTGCGCCCCCGCCGGAGACGGTGTAGACGTTGGAGGAGGACGAGCCCCGGAAGGTCGCGGCGTCCTCGCCGACGTCCTCCCACCAGACGTTCTGGAGTGTGCAGGCGCCCTTGCAGTGGATGCCGTCGGCGGCGGGCGCGCCGATGATGACGTTCTTCAGGACGGCCCCGGCGGCGAGTTCGAGGATCGGGTCCTGGTCCTCGTTCTGCCCGCCGGTGCCGAGGTCGCCGCTGCCGTAGAGCCGCTTCATCCCGTAGTCCTTGGTGCCGGAGACCGGGATCGTCGCGGTGACGGCCTGACTCCCGTTGGCCGACGGCCAGGTCGCCGCCTGCACGGGGGAGGCCGCACCACTAGTCATGATCATGCCAAACGAGAGCGAGAGGGCGGCGAGGCCGCCGCCTGCTGCGCGCGCTAAAGAGGTCATGTCCCGTATGCCTTCTTCCTGTTGGGGAGAGAAGCGCCGCCACGAAGGCGCTTCGAGGGGGAAACTTTCGAGGCACCGCCACGGAGATGCGGGAGCCGCCACCGAGCGGGGAAGCGTCAGAGCTTCCCGGCCCCCGCCCCCGCCGACACCGACGCCACCACGGACGACGCCGGCTCGGCGGTGTACGCGTACGGCGGCGCCGTGAACGACCCGGTCCGCGACACCTCGGTCACCGCGCCCCCGAGATCGTTGCCGCGCAGGTTCGCGAACCCGTCGACGTCGCTGCTCTGACTCGTCGTCACCGCGATCTTCGTGTTCCGGAAGACGTTGTTCTCGACGAGCATCTGCGCGCCCATCCGCGAGTGCACGCCGGTCTCCGCGCCGGTGACGTAGTTGTCATAGAAGTGCCCGGTCCCGAACCGCAGGCTGGGGATCCGCGAGTACACGTCGCTGAACAGGTTGTGGTGGTACGTCACCCTCAAGTGCCCGGTGTCCTCGGCGGAGTTCTTGTCGCTGTGCCCGACGAGCGACCCCTTGAAGTGGTCCTTGAAGGTGTTCCAGGACACGGTGACGTGGTCCGAGCCGTGATTGACGTCGAGCAGGCCGTCGTAGTGGTCCTTGTCGTGACTGCGGTCGGCGGAGAAGGAGTTGTGGTCGATCCACACCTTCGTCGAGCGCTGCACCTCGATGCCGTCGGCGGGAGCCAGCGGCTTGCTGATGGCGAGGTTGCGGATCACGACGTTCGTGACGTTCTTCAGCCGCAGCCCGCCACCGGTGAATCCGGACGACGAACCGACGCCCAGAACCGTCGTGTTGGACCCGACATCGACCTGACCGCTCAGCGTGATCAGGCCGTTGACCCGCACGACCTTCGAAGTACCGCCGGTCACCGCCGACTTGAACGCGTCCAGGGTCGAGACGGTGACCGCCGGGGCGCTGCCGCCACCGGTCGTCCCGGCGCCGAACCCGACGGGCGAGGACTCCGCCGCCCCGGCGGGGTGGGGGAGGGTGACGGCAAGCGCGGCGGTCAGCGCCGCCGCCAGTGCGGCCTGTGCGGTTCTGCGGGACAGGGGATGCGTACGCATGGGGGGCGTCCCTTCACGAGGGCATGGTTGTACATATCCTTGAACAAGAAACGTGATGTTGAGCGCTGGCGTGG
Source organism: Streptomyces saintjeani (assembly GCF_055409605.1). Lineage (NCBI taxonomy): Bacteria > Bacillati > Actinomycetota > Actinomycetes > Kitasatosporales > Streptomycetaceae > Streptomyces > Streptomyces saintjeani. The sequence goes on from NZ_CP189624.1 coordinate 8,353,635, forward strand.
GAATGATGCGGCCTTTGGGGGGAACTGGAGCGCGGCTCGGTCACATCACTGAACGGAACGTAGAGGGTAAGCGCTTTCTGGTCAACGCCTCGCGCAGAACGGATCCGGTCGGCTCCGAAAGTCCCGAAAGAAGCGTGGGAGCGCTTCCATGGGGTGGCGTGCCCATGCCACCATGCGAATCGGACGACCGCCTGGGCCGCGCCCTGCCGACGCGACCGCACTTCACCCGCTGACCCGTCCCCGAGCCGTGACCAGAAGGGACCGACCCGTGTCCACCCTCAACTCCCCCCGCACGGTGCTGCGTTCGGCGCTCACAGCGCTCGCCGTGCTGCTGGCGGCGCTGTTCCTCGCCCCGCCGCCCGCCTCCGCCGCACCCGTGCCGCCCGCGACCTTCACCGAGGTCACCGGCTTCGGCGCCAACCCCAGCAACCTCCGCATGTGGGCGTACGCCCCGGCCAACGTCAGCGCGCACCCGGCGGTCATCGTCGCCGTGCACTGGTGCGGCGGCTCCGCGACCGACATGTACAACGGCAGCGAGTACAGGTCCCTCGCCGACCAGTACGGCTTCGTCGTCGTGTACCCGTCGGTGACCCGCGCCAGCAAGTGCTGGGACGTCGCCTCCCCGCAGGCCCTCAAGCGCGGCGGCGGCAGCGACCCCGTCGGCATCAAGTCGATGGTCGACTGGGCCGTCACCAACTACGCGGCGGACACCGGCAAGATCTTCGTCACCGGCATGTCGTCCGGCGCGATGATGACGAACGTCCTGCTCGGCGACTACCCGGACGTCTTCGCGGCCGGCGCCGCCTTCGCGGGCGTCCCCTTCGCCTGCTTCGCCACCACGAACGGCTCCGAGTGGAACAGCGACTGCGCGAACGGCACGATCATCCGCACCCCGCAGGCGTGGGGCGACCTCGTCCGCGGCGCCTACCCCGGCTACACCGGCCCCCGGCCGCGCATGCAGCTGTGGCACGGCACCCAGGACGACACCCTGCGCTACCCCAACTTCGGCGAGGAGATCAAGCAGTGGACCAACGTCCACGGCCTGACCCAGACCCCGACCGCGACCGACTCGCCCAACGGCTGGACCCGCACCCGCTACGGCTCCACCGGTGACCGGGCCCCCGTCGAGGCGATCAGCATCCAGACCGGCCACAACGTGTACGCCGCCGGCATGGGCGCCCGCGTCCTCACCTTCTTCGGCCTCACCCCCGACCCCGGCGGACCCGGCAACCCCAACCCGCCCGCCGGGCCCTGCAAGGTGACCTCCAGCGTCAACGCCTGGAACACCGGCCTCACCAACTCCGTGACCATCACCAACACCGCCACCGCCGCGGTCAACGGCTGGCGCCTCGCCTTCACCCTCCCCGCCGGCCAGACCATCACCAGCGGCTGGGGAGCGACGTACGCGCCCGCCTCCGGCGCGGTGACGGCCACGAACGTGACGTACAACGCGGCGCTCGCGCCCGGCGCGTCCGTGACCGTCGGCTACCAGGCCAACCACACCGGTAACTCGGCGGCGCCGAGCGCCTTCACCCTCAACGGCACGGCCTGCTCGTAGAACTGACAGGACGTCAAGAAGCCGGGGAGTCCTGTGACTTCCCGGCTTCGACCGCTGGACGTCAGCCGTCCGCCCGCGCGGCGACCGGTGAACTCGCCTTCGAGGGAAGGTGGTTGAAGAGCAGGTTGAGGACGATCGCCGTCAGGCACCCCGCGCTGATCCCGCTGTTCATGACCGTCTGGAACCAGTCGGGGAACTTCGCGTAGACCGTCGGCACCCCGACCGGCAGCAGCCCCACCGCGACCGACACGGCGACGACGGTCAGGTTGTGGTTGTCGCGGAAGTCCACCCCGGCCAGCGTGCGCAGACCGCTCGCGGCGACCGTCCCGAACATCGCGAGCCCCGCTCCGCCCAGCACGGGCGCCGGTACGGCGGCGACCACCGCGCCCAGTTTGGGCAGCAGCCCGAGGACGACGAGCATCCCGCCCGCAGCCGCGACGACCCACCGGCTGCGCACCCGCGTCATCCCGACCAGCCCCACGTTCTGCGCGTACGCCGTGTACGGGAACGTGTTGAACACCCCGCCGAGGACGGTCGACAGGCCGTCCGCGCGCAGCCCGTCCGCGAGCGAACTCTCCTTCACCTCACGGCCGGTGAGCTCGCCGACCGCGATCAGGTCACCGGTCGTCTCGGTCATCGTCACCACGGCCACGACCAGCATCGAGATGATCGCCGACGCCTCGAACACCGGCGCCCCGAAGTGGAACGGCGTACTGATCCCGACCCAGTCGGCGTCCCCGACCCCGCCGAAGTCCGTGAACCCGAAGGGGACGGCGACCGCGAGCCCGACGGCGATCCCGGCGAGCACCGCGATCCGGCTCAGGAAGGGCGGCCCGAACCGCTGGACGAGCAGGACGACCGCGAGGACGAACGCGGCCAGCCCGATGTTCTTCGGCGCCCCGAAGTCCGCCGAACCGACCCCGCCCGCAGCCCAGTTGCCCGCGACCGGCAGCAGCGACAGGCCGATGACGAGGATCACCGTCCCGGTCACCAGCGGCGGGAAGAACCGCAGCAGCTTCCCGAACACCGGTGCCAGCAGCATGATCGCGAGCCCGGCCACGATCACCGAGCCGTAGATCGCGGGGAGTCCACCGCCCGTCGTACCGATCAGCACCATCGGCGACACCGCCGCGAACGTACAGCCCTGCATGATCGGCAGCCGTACGCCGAATCGCCAGAACCCCACGCACTGGATCAGCGTCGCGATGCCGCACACCAGGAGGTCGGCGGTGATCAGGTACGCCAGGTCGGCCGCCGAGAGCTTCATCGCGCCGCCGACGATCAGTGGGACGGCGACCGCGCCCGCGTACATCGCGAGGACGTGCTGGAGGCCGAAGGCGGCCAGGTGGCGTATCGGTGGCACCTCGTCGACGGGGTGGACGGTCATGTGCGCTCCTGAGCGGAAGGGGACGGAAAGCGGCAGGATGTGACCGTAGGACGGTTGAACAGATTGTTGATTTCCGTGGTGTTGCCGCTCTGTATCCCGCGCATCAGGCGCCGGGGGACGCCGCCGCCCGCAGCGCCGCCCAGTCCGGCAGCTTCACCACACCCCGCCCGAGCGACGCACCCCACGCGGCCTCCGCCCGCTCGATCGCCCGCCACCCCTCCCACCCGACCGGCTCCACGCCGTCCGCCCTCAACAACGGCAACGGGTCAGGAAGTTGATGGTCCGTCATATCGGCCAGCAGCGACAGCGCCGTCTCCTTCGCGCACGGCCGGTTCGTCCCGATCACCCCCGTCGGCCCCCGCTTGATCCACCCCGCCACGTACTCACCCGGCGACACGACCCCGTCCCGCAGCACCCGCCCGGCCGTATGCGGCACCGTCCCGAGCGCGTCGTCGAACGGCAGCCCCGCCGGCGGCACCCCGCGATACCCGACCGACCGCAGCACCAACTCGGCCCGGATCTCCTCGAATTGGCCCGTCCCCCGCACACCCCCGCTCCCGTCGGGCCGCGTCCGCTCGAACCGCACGGCCCCCACCCGCCCCCGCGCATCGGGCAGCAGCGCGACCGGCCGCAGGAAGAAACGCAGCCGGATACGGCGGCTCGCCGCGCCCGCGCCGGAAGCGGCCCACCCCCGCAGCGCCGCCACGTTCCGCCGCTGGGCCGCCGCCAGCCCGGACGGGTCGACGTACCCCGGATCGAGCGCCGACTCCCTTTCGTCCACCGAGACTTCGACCCCCGGCAGGCTCCCCAGCTCCCGCAGTTCCTTGGTCGTGAACCGCGCCTGTGAAGGGCCGCGCCGGCCCACCATGTGCACCTCGCGCACCCCGCTGTCCGCCAGCGCGAGCAGCGCCGACTGCGGCATGTCGGTCGGGCTCAGCTCCGCCTCACCGCGCGCCAGGATGCGCGTCACGTCCACCGCGACGTTCCCCACCCCGATCACGACCGCCGAGCGGACGCCGGTCAGGAAGCCGTCGGCGACGGCGTCGGGGTGCGCGCTGTACCAGGACACGAACTCCGTCGCCGACCAGCTTCCCGGCAGCTCCTCCCCGTCGATCCCGAGCCGCCGGTCGGTCGCCGCGCCGACGCAGTACACGACGGCGTCGTACACCTGGCGCAGTCGTACGACCGTCACACCGGACGGGCCGACCTCGACGCCGCCCAGGAAGCGGACCCGGTCGTGCTCCAGGACCGTCCGCAGGGTGTTCTGGAGGGACTTGATCTTCTCGTGGTCGGGGGCGACGCCGTAGCGGACGAGGCCGTACGGGCACGGCAGGCGGTCCAGGACATCGACGACGGCCTCGGGATCGCGCTCCACCAGGGACTGGGCGGTGTAGACCCCGCTCGGCCCGGAACCGACGACGGCGACTCGCAGCACGCGCAACTCCTCACGCGGGGGAGGTCTCCAGGATGGCACCGGGCGTGCTGCGCTGTCAGGGTGCCGGGCCGGACCGGTGTGCGTGTCTTTTCGTATGGAATGTGATGATGCGGTTACGTTGCGTGTGTGCTAGAAGCATCTTTTCTTAATCTTTCTGATCGCCCCGCCGAGGACGCCGAGGTGTCCGTGTGGCCCGCGTGGGAAGTGCGGGAGAGTGGCGGCGCGACCGCCTGGTACACCGTCCGCCTGGCCTTCCCCGACCGGGCGTGGGTCGAGGTCCTCGCGGTGGTCCGCGACGGCGACGTCTCCATCGAGGACGTCAAGGCCCAGCCCGCGCTGTCCCTCGTCGACCTGGCCGTCCTCGCCGACTGGATCGAGGGCCCGCTGTTCGAGATGTGCGGCGGGGAGGGTGACGACGGGCCCGGATACACCGGCCCGAGCCGCGCCCGCCCCGCCTGGCCGCGCGGCGCCGAGGGCCACCGGCTCGTCGCCCAGGAGTACCGGGCCGCCCAGGAGGAGGGCGCCGACCCGGTCCTCGCCGTGATGGGCGCGACCGGCCACAGCAGGCGCCGTTCGCTGGGGCTCATCGCGCAGGCGCGGGACGCCGGATTCCTGACGCCTCGTCATGTCAGGCGCTGAGTAAGTCAGTTGACGCCGGTCACTGAAGCATCGTGCGCATCCGGGCGATCTCGCTGGCCTGTTGGGCGACGACGTCGTCCGCCATCTCCTCCGCCTGGATGTTGTTCCCCTGTGCCTTGACGTCCGTCGCCATGGTGATCGCCCCCTCGTGGTGGGTGATCATCAGGGTGAGGAAGAGCTTGTCGAACGCCGCGCCCTTCTTGCCGCGCAGTTCGGCGAGTTGGGCGGCGGTCGCCATCCCCGGCATCGCCGTGTGGCCCGAATGGCCCTGCGCCTGCTGGGGTTTCCTGGAGGACGTCAGCCAGTCCCGCATCATCTCGATCTCGGGCTTCTGCGCCGCCGCGATCCGCTCCGCGAGCCCCTTCACGGCCGCCGACCCGGCGCGGTCCGGGGCGAGTGCGGTCATCTCCAGCGCCTGCGCGTGATGGACGATCATCATCTGCGCGTACGACACGTCCGCCGCGTTGGGCGAGTCGTCCTGCGCCCGGTGCCCGGCCGCCTCCTCGGCGGACATCGTCCGGTTCGCCTCACCAGGCATCCCCGGCACGAGCACCGTCGGACCCCCGCTGCGCGCCGCCTTCGGCTCGTCGTCCGACCCCGAGTCGCAGCCGGCCAGAACGAGCGCCACCAGTGCGGCGGCGACCACGGACGCGCGGCGAGAGCGCACAACGACCTCCAGTTGCAGGTGAGTTGGAACAGCTGTGACCGTCCTAGCACGGATCTGTGCCCCGCTGATCGAAAAGTTATGTGACGAGCTTGTTGCCATCTGTTGGTGTGGGCATGACTAAGACGATACTTCGGGGACTGCGAACCGTTCCGTGAGGAACGGCGACGAGGGAGGACACAGTGATCCTGTTGAAGGAGCCCCGAACGCGGCGCAGACGACTGGGAGTTCTGGTCGGCGTGACCGGACTGCTGGCCACGCTGCTCACCGCCGCCCCGGCGCTCGCGATCCCCGACCCCGGGGACTCGCCCGCCGCGGAGCGCAAGGTGTCCCAGAGCGACCGGGCCGAGGTCGCCGAGGCGATAGCCGCCGGGGAGATACCCGGTGTCGGCGAGATCGTCCACTCGGCCAACATCAAGCACCTCGCCAACGTCCCCAAGGACGTGCTGCGCGACAAGAACTCCGACCTCGCCTTCCAGGGCAGGTACGCGTTCGCCGGGAACTACGACGGCTTCCGTATCTTCGACATCAGCAACCCGAAGGCCCCGAGGACCGTCGCCCAGGTGCTGTGCCCCGGCTCGCAGAACGACGTCACCGTCGAGGGCGACCTGCTGTTCCTGTCCACGGACTCCTCGCGCAGCGACGCCAGTTGCAACTCCACCACCCAGCCGGCGACCGAGAAGTCGTCCTGGGAGGGCATGAAGATCTTCGACATCAGCGACAAGCGCAACCCCGAGTACATCGCCGCCGTGGAGACCCCCTGCGGCTCGCACACCCACACCCTGGTGCCCGAGCGCAGGAACATCTACCTCTACGTCTCCTCGTACTCGCCGAACGCGACGTACCCGGACTGCCAGCCCCCGCACGACGGCATCTCCATCATCAAGGTGCCTCGCAACGCCCCTGAAAAAGCGGCCATGCTGAACTTCACCGTGCTCTTCCCCGGTGAGGGCCCCGACGGCGGCGGCAACCCCGGCTCGCCCACCAACCCCGGCGTCGCCAAGACCACCGGCTGCCACGACCTCACCGCCCTGCCCGAGCTGGACCTCGCGGCCGGCGCCTGCATGGGCGACGGCATCCTGATGTCCATCAAGGACCCGGAGCGGCCGAAGATCATCGACCAGGTCCAGGACAACGTCAACTTCGCGTTCTGGCACTCGGCGACCTTCAACCAGAAGGCCAACAAGGTCGTGTTCACCGACGAGTTGGGCGGCGGCGGGGCGGCCACCTGCAACGCCGAGATCGGCCCGAACCGCGGCGCCGATGGCATCTACGACATCGTCGGCAAGGGGGAGAAGCGCAAGCTTGTCTTCCGCAGCTACTACAAGATCCCCCGCCACCAGGCGAGCACCGAGAACTGCGTTGCCCACAACGGCTCGCTGATCCCGGTCAAGGGCCGCGACATCATGGTCCAGGCCTGGTACCAAGGGGGCGTCTCGGTCTGGGAGTTCACCGACTCCAGCCGGCCCAGGGAGATCGCCTACTTCGAGCGCGGCCCCGACAACGCCACGACCCTCACCAGCGGCGGCTCGTGGTCCGCGTACTACTACAACGGCTACATCTACTCGAACGACATCAGCAACGGCTTCGACGTCCTCAGGATCGACGACCGGCGCACGGATCCGGCCAGGTGGGTGCGGCTGGACCAGCTCAACGTCCAGACGCAGCCGGACTACTTCGGCTGGTGATCCGTCTCGAAGAAGCGTGACAGATCCAGGTCGCGCACCCCGCCGGGCGCCTCGGCGTCCGGCGGGAACCCCTGCTCCCACTCCAGCCCGTACCGCGCGAACAGCTCCGCCCGCAGCGTCTCCAGCGCCAACGGCACGTTCGGCAGCACCATCCCGTACACCGCGCCCATCAACTGCACACGCAGCATCGGGTAGTCGGTGTCCACGTCCCGCGAGCCGTGCCGGACGACCGTGTCGCGCAGCAGCTCCGCCAGCCGCCGCTGCTCGGGACACTGCACGAACCCGGCCGTGTCCAGCATCCCCGCCATGTGCTGGCGCATCAGCACGGGACGGTCCTTCGCCAGCCCCAGCACCGCGTCGATCGCCCGCGCCATCCGCTCCGCGCCCTCCTTGACGCACGGCTCGCTCTCCAGCGCCTCCTGCAAGGTCCGGTGCATGAGCCGGTGCACGGCCGACTGCACGAGCTGACGCTTGCCCGGGAAGTAGTACGACACCAGCCCGCGCGCCGACCCGGCCCGGTCCGCGATGTCCCCGAGCGTCGTCGCGTCGTACCCGCGCTCACCGACCAGCTCCAGGGCCGCCAGCAGCAGCCGTTCACGGGAACGCCTCCGCAATTCCTCATTGACCGATGCGCTGCGCGGGGACATCCTGTAACTCCTGCGTTGACTGGTCGGCAGCCAACTATAATCGACGCGGTGACACGGGCCGGGCGGTCTTGTTCGGGCGATGCGGGGGATCGCCCGAACAAGACCGCCCGGCCGTACTCAGCCCACGAATTGCAGCAACGGCCGCAGCCCGTCCGGCCGTTCGGCCACCGGCAGATGGTCCACGAAGTGCACCCGGCAGCCCAGCGCCGCTGCCCCGCCGTCCGCCCGCCGGTCGTCCCCGACCATCACCGCCGACCGCGGCTCGACCCCGAGGGCCCCGCAGGCGATCGCGAACAGCTTCGACTCCGGCTTCTGCACGCCGTGTTCGAACGACAGGATGTACGCGTCGACGAGCCGGTCCAGACCGTGTGCGCGGAACACCGGCCGCAGGTCCCACCCGATGTTGCTCACCACCGCGACCCTGACGTCCCGCGCCCGCAGGGCCCCCAGCACCTCGGCCGCGTCCGGGTACGGCGACCACGCGGCAGGCCGCATGTGCCGCTCGTACAACGCGTCGTGGAGCGCAGGGTCGGGCAGCGGGACCAGCCGGGACAGGCCCGTGTACGCGGCCCGGTGCGCCTCGGCGCTCTCGTCCCGCACCCGCCACACCTCCGCCAGCTCCTTGGGCACCCGCACCTCTCCCTTGCCGCCGGGCAGCGCGCCCACCTCCTCCAGGGCGCGCGCGTATCCGGCCAACTCGGCTTCGGGCAGGGCGAGTCCGGCGTCCTCTACCACCGCGCGGAGCCAGGAGTCGGTGGACTCGATACGGAAGAGGGTCCCGGAGAAGTCGAACAGCACTGCGCTCATGCGCTGGACTCTACCCGGGGGTCCCGTCGGCACAGGGTGCTTGACCTGCGGGCCAGTTGAGGGCGGTGACGTCGACCGGGGGCGGGGCGTTCAGCGGTGCGGGTCGCCGTTCAGTACGCGGCGGTGCGCCTCGATCGCCGCTACGACGATCAGCGCGCCCAGCAGCCAGCCGCCTAGGACGTCCGTCGGCCAGTGCACGCCCAGCCAGATCCGGGTCAGGCCGACACCGGCGACGGATACCGCCGAGACCGCGACCGCCGTGCGCCACACCGCGCGCGAGCAGCCGTGCACGTGCAGGAGCCAGAGCAGAAGCCCGGACGCGACCGTCGCGGTGAGGGCGTGGCCCGAGGGGAAGGCCGCGTAGTGGGCCGAGTCGAGGGGGTCGGGCCAGACCGGGCGGTCCCGGCCGACGGCGCTCTTCAGGCCCTGCTGGATCAGCGTCCCCACGGCCGAGGTGACCCCGAGCCACAGCGCTGTGCCCCATGCGTGCCAGCGGATCACGAGCCCTACGGCCACCGCACCGAGCAGCAGGCGCATCGTCAGGGGGTCCCACACCCAGTCCGTGAGGATGCGGGACGCCTGCGTGAGGGCGGGGGAGTCGACTGCCCAGCGGTGCGTGGTGCGCGAGACCTCGCCGTCGGCGTCGAGGATCGGGGGCCACTCCGCCCAGACCAGGGTGAGGAGAAGGGCGAAGGAGGCGCCCAGCAGGAGGGCGGCGCGGGCGGCCGGGGGGTGGGTCTGAGGGCGGGGCGGGGAGGCGAGGGGTGGGGGGTGCATGGGTCGATCCTCGCGGATGGGGGTGGGGGAGGCGAACGGGGGGTGGAGCGTAGGTGGCTTCGGGGGGTGGGCTCCTTCGCCGAGCGGAGGTTGGCTCGGCGGCTTGTACGGGGGGTGTGGCGGGCCTTGGCTCAGTGGCTCGCGTGGGGTGCGCCGGGCCCGGACTCGGCGCCTGCGCGGGGTGTCCGCCCTCAGCTCAGCGCGCGCAAACCCGGGACCAGCGTGATCAGTACCGGGATCACCGGGACCAGCGTCGCGAGTGCCGTGAGGCGCAGGCGGTGGGTCGGGGGGAGGCGGTTCGGGGGCGTCAGGAGCCGGTCCACCCGTTGGGAGAGGTGGGCGTCCGGGGTGGGCGTGGGGCCGAACACCCCTCTGTCCTCGTTGAGTTCGACGAGGGCGAGGGCCGTGGTGAGCCGGCCGAAGCGGCGCGACGCCATGTCGTCCGCGGCGAGTTCGACCAGCCGGTGCATCTCGTCGCGGAACGCCGCGAACACCGGCACCTGCGGGAACCCGCTCGCCAGCGCCCCCGAGGCGTGCAGCAGCCAGTCGTGCCGCGCCTGCGCGTGCCCCTGCTCGTGAGCGCGTACCGCGTCCAGCTGACGCCCCTTCAGGCGGCGCAACGCGGCGGTGGTGACGACGAGTTGAGGCTTCGCGCCGGTCAGGAACCAGGCGTCGGGACGGTCGCCCTCCAGCACCACGAGCCGCTCGCCGCCCGGCCGCTCACCCGGCAACAGCGGTACCCGCAGCCGGAGTTCGGCCCGCCGGACCCGGTGCCGGCGCCGGGCGCGGACGACCTCCCGGACCAGCATCGCCCCGCTCCACAGGCCCGCGCACGCCAGCGACACGGCCGTGGCCGCGGCCCAAGGGCCGGTCGTCGTCAGGGCGTACGCCTCCACGACCCCGCGCGGCGCCGGGGCGAACACATGCCCCCGCACCGCCTGCCAGGCCGCCGCCGCGCTCAACGTCATCGACAGCGCGCAGCACAGCAGCACCGCCGCGACCACACACTGCCAGGCCCACAACGCGACCACCGGTTCCCGGTCCGGCCAACTGGCCCGGGAGAGCAGCCGGGGGGCCGCGACGGCGGTCACAAAACCGAGCAGGAGGAGGACCGCGGGGACCGTCATGGGCAGCAGCCTATGAGCGGGGGTCTGCTCAGGGGTGGTGTCGGGGTGGCAAAGTGACGCAGGACACTGTTTGGGGCGAGGCGGGTCGGGGCGTCACATGCTCAGGAGCATCGCCAGCATGCCGATTCCCATCGACAAGCGGCACGCCCGTGCCAGTTCCGGACGGTCGCCCCATCCCGGACGGCCACCTCCGCCGCCGTCCCCACCGGTCGCCGTTCCCACGGGTACGAGTCTCGCGCCGGACGCCAGGACGTACGCCGCGAAGTACACGAGCAGTACGCCCGTGAGCAGCGGCACACCTGAACTCCCGTGCGCATGCACGTGCGACGGCGTCGCGGCCGTCACGGCGGCCATGTAGACCATCGCCAGCGCGCCCACGAGGTGATGCGCATGGTGTCCGACCAGCCCGCTCAGGACGCCGGAACCATCCCGCCCACCCCCGCGCACCGCCCACAGCGAGCGCGCCGCCGCCACCCCGAACACCGTGAGATACACCGGCCACGCCCACCCCGGCGGCGTGAACACCCCCGCCGGTACCGCCATCGCGGCCATTCCGAACCCCATCACCGCCTCGCCGCCCGCGGCCCTGCGCTGCCCCTCGTCCGCGCTGCGCATCCGCAGCAGGCAGTAGGCCCCCGTCGCCGCGCACAACGCCACCAGCAGCCAGCTGAGCGAAGCCGGTCCGTGCACGTGCACCTCCCCGTGCCGTGTCCTGTGCGTGAGTGAATCCGCGCCGGGCGTTCGCGTGCTGGGTGTTACTTGTCGGACCTCTCGTTCCTGGCGTTCCGCCCCGAGCGTTCCGTACGGAGTGAGCGATGCCCGGGGTTGGCGGCGCGCACACAAGCGCAGAAGTGCACGAGGGGGCGTGAAGGGGGTCGCCGACGCGTCAGGTGGGCTCTGGATGTCTTGGGCGCCGGGCCGCACTCGCCCACGCTGGAGGGGCAACGTGACCGTGGTGCCACTTGCTTGACGGGGCGTCAGTCGGCGGTGCTGTGGTAGACGCCGAAGACTCCGCCCTGCGGGTCGCGGAGGACGGCGATGCGGGGGCCGTCGGGGACCGTCATCGGTGCCATCAGCGTCGTGCCGCCCGAACTCGCCGCGCTGGACGCCGTGTTGTCTGCGTCGGTCACCGCGAAGTAGGGGAGCCAGTGCGGGGGGACCTCGGGTGGGAAGCGGTCGTCCATGGTGAGCATGCCGCCGAAGTCCTCGCCGCCTACGCCGAGTTGGGGGTAGCGGGCGGAGGGGCGGATCGTCCAGCCGAAGACCGTCGTGTAGAAGGACTCGGCGCGGGCCGCGTCGCGGGTGAGGAGTTCGACCCAGCCGAGGGCGCCGGGGGAGTTGAAGACTCCGGCGCCGGGGAAGGTTCCGCCCTGCCAGAGCTGGAAGACCGCGCCGCCCGGGTCCGCGGCTACGGCGAAGCGGCCGATGTCGAACACGTCCATCGGGCCGACCAGCACCTTGCCGCCAGCCTCGACGAGCAGACGGGTGCTGACGTCCGCGTCGGACACGGCGAACGACACGTTCCAGGCGACCGGCTGACCCGGCTGGTACAGCGGCGTCAGCGCGGCGACGGCGTCCTCACCGAGGTACGCCATCGTGTAGCCGCCCGCCTCCTGCCGGGGGTCCGTCTCCGTTCGCCAGCCGAACAGCCCGCCGTAGAACTGTTTCGCCGCGTCCAGGTCGCTGGTGCCCAACTCGGTCCAGCAGGGCCCGCCGGGCACGGGCGCGTCGAGCTTCATGACGTACCTCCCGAAGCACCCCGAGAACAGAGCACGGAAGCTTCCCAGGGGCGGCACCTCGGAGGCGGGAACCCTTGAGGCCGAGACTCCCGAAGCCGAAGCCAGGTCCTGGAATCAGCGTTCCGGAAGCGTTCCCAGGACGCGCCCGTCGGAGAGGGACCCCGGTGAGAGCCCCTCCCCGCACGCTAAGCCCCCACCCCCGCCCCGGCCATCCGAGCGGCTCAGATACCGGGCCGGTACCTGATCGGATGGTCCGCCGGGACCTCCACCAGCACGATCGGCGTCCCGTCGGGATCCGCGATCCACATCTCGATCAGCCCCCACGGCTCCTTCACCGGCTCCCGCACGATCTCGACCCCCTTCGCGGCCAGCTCGTCGCGGGCCGCCGACACGTCCGGGACCTGGAGCCACAGCCGCGTCCCGGGGTCCCGGGGTGCGTCCGTGCGCCCCGCGACCTCCAGGAACCCGCCGCCGAGGAAGTACACCGTCCCCCGCTCCGGTCCGGTGCCGAACTCACGGTAGACGCCGAGGCCGAGCTGCTCGCCGTAGAAGCGGCGGGCCCGCTCGGGGTCGGCGGGGTGGAGGAGGATCCGGCTGCTCAGTACATGCACCATGCGTCCGGAGCCTACGGGAGAGTTAGGCTCTGCGAGGCTCCGGGCCTGGGAGAACCGCAGGTCACCCCGGAGCCCCGGACCTTGAGCCCGAGACCCCGGGCCCCGAACTCTGAGCCCCAAACCCCGGAAGCCCGGAATCCCGAGCCCCGAACCCCGGGACCCCGAGGCCCACGGGGCCCAGCCCCGGATCGGACCCCCACAGCACCCCCCACCCCCGCACCCCCCTCCGCCCCCAGAACGGATCACCCCCATGAACACCCCCGCCACCGACCTGACCTACCGCGACGCCACCGACACCGACGTCGACACCCTCGTCACCCTCATCGAGTCCGCGTACCGGGGCGACACGAGCCGCACCGGCTGGACCACCGAAGCGGACCTCCTGGACGGCCGGCGTACGGACCCCGAGGGCGTACGGGAGGTCATCGCGAAGCCGGACGGCCGGCTCCTGATCGTCGAGCGCGCCGGCACGGCCGTCGCCTGCTGCCAGCTCGAACACCGGGGCACGCACGCCTACTTCGGCATGTTCGCGGTGAGCCCGGCACTCCAGGGCGAGGGCCTCGGCAAGCGGATCATCGCGGAGGCGGAGCGGCAGGCGCGCGAGAGCTGGGGCGCCACCGAGATGCACATGACGGTGATCTCGGTACGGGAGGAGCTGATCGCCTGGTACGAGCGGCGCGGCTACCGCCGTACCGGCCGGACGACTCCCTTCCCGTACGGCGACGAACGCTTCGGCATCCCGCGCCGCACCGGCCTGGAGTTCGAGCTGCTGGTCAAAACCCTGGGCTGAAAAGGCACTTGAGGCGCCCGGCCCCTTCGGGCTGATCGAGGCCCTGAACGATTCGATCAGCCGTCCGGCCGCTCAACTCCCCTTGATCTCCGGGTAGTCCGTCGTCACCCCGTCCAACTCGAAGGCCCGCGCGAGCCGTAGCTGATCCTGCGTGTTCACGACCCACGCGAGGACCCGCAGATCGTGTTTGCGGGCGTGCTCGACCGTCTCCAGCGTGAGGCGGCGGAGGTTGAGGCACAGTGTGCGCGCTCCCACGTCCACCGCGCGGTCGGCGATGTCGGCGCCGTAGCGCCCGCCGATCAGCGCGGTCCGCACGCCCGGCACGAGCCGTGTGATCTCGGCGAGCGCCTGGTCGTGGAAGGACGACACCTCGACCCGCTCCGCGAGCTCCCGCTTGAGCATGACCTCGGCGAGCGCCTGGGCCACCCGTGTGTCCTTGATCTCCGCCTGGATCGGCGCCGTGACCACGTCGAGAACCTCCTCGAAGGTCGGGACACGCTCCCCGCGCCCCGCGTCCAGCGCGCGCAGCTCCTGGAGGCTGTGCGCGGAGACCGGCCCGCTGCCGTCGGTCGAACGGTCCACGTCGGCGTCGTGCATCACGACCAGCGTGCCGTCCGAACTGAGGTGCAGATCCAGCTCGATCCCGTCGAGACCGGCCTCCTGCGCCGCCATGAACGACCGCAGCGTGTTCTCGGGCTCGACCCCCATCACCCCGCGATGCCCCATCGTCACAAACTCCAAGGCCCGTCTCGCTCTCCGTCGACGCCAGTTCGCTTGGCAGCCTAGGCCCTGCGACCCCCTCCCCGCCCCCGTGCCCCGGAGCGCGCGGGCGCGGGGGCGGGCTCGGGGCGCTCGCGCGAACTACCCGTGCTTGGCATGTACGGCAGGAAAAAATGCGGTGACCATGAAGGCGCGCAGGATAATTTCCCGAGGTTCTTCTTGCTCACGGAAACGCCATATGTCTACGGTGTCCTTACGCGAGGTTCTCCCGTGGAGGATGGGACATGACGGAAATTCTTGTGCGGGCGACGGCGGGGGAGAGGCTTCCTCCCGAGGTCGGAGTGGTCGAACAGGCCGCGTGGCCGGTTCTGAAGGCGGCCGTGGAGCGCATCCGCCCCTGGCAGGCGGCGAACGGCTCGATCGACTTCGACGCCGACGGCGCCCCCACGCACGCCGAGGCGGAGGCCGCCGTGCACGAGGTGATCACGGCGGTCGGCGAGCTGTCCCCGCTGCTGCCGCACGACGCGGACTACCACCGCGCGCTGGTCGCCGACCTCACCGCCTGGTCCGAGGGCGGCTTCCCGGTCCCCGACTTCCTGGACTCGCTGCTCGCCTTCCAGCCCGCCGCCGACCGGCGCGACGGCCTCCAGCACCTCGTCGTGTTCCCGATGTACACGCAGAACGGCAACCCGGACCGCAACCTCGAAGCGGTCGTCCTGCGCATGGTGTGGCCCGACTGGCTGGCCGAACTGGAGCGCACCCGGTACGACAACCCGCTGTTCTGCGGCATCACCTTCGAGGACTTCACCCCCGGCTACGACACCAACTCGGCCGTCCTGTTCCCGGAGACCATCGCCGTCCGCGAGGCACCGGAACGTTTCTCCTGGGGCGGGATCTTCTGCGACCGCGAGGCCGCGCGCTTCCGCCGGGTCACCGAGTCCGCCGTATCGATCCTCGGTATCGACCTGCCCGAGGACGTCGCCGCGATGGTCCACGACCAGAAGCGCTGCGAGGAGGCGTTCGTCCTGTGGGACATGGTCCACGACCGCACCCACAGCCACGGCGACCTGCCCTTCGACCCGTTCATGATCAAGCAGCGCCAGCCGTTCTGGATGTACGGCCTCGAAGAGCTGCGCTGCGACCTCACCGCCTTCAAGGAGGCCGTGAAGCTCCAGGTGGACGGCGTCCCGCAGGCGCGTGACGTGCAGTACGCGGTCCTCTTCGACCGCATGTTCCGCTTCCCGGTCACCGGAGACCGCGTCCGCAACTACGACGGACTCGGCGGCCAGCTCCTCTTCGCCTACCTGCACCGCAACGACGTCGTGCGCTGGACGGACAACAAGCTGCACATCGACTGGGACCGCGCCCCCAAGGTCACCAACGACCTGTGCGCAGAGATCGAGAAGCTCTACAAGGACGGCATCGACCGCCCCAAGCTCGTCCACTGGATCGCCGGGTACGAGCTGGTCGCCCGGTATCTCTCCCCGCACCCGGCCTCCAAGTGGGCCAAGGGGCCGGACGCCCTCGACCTCTCCCAGCCGCCGCGCAAGCTGGTGGACGACGTGCTGCCGGACGAGTTTCCGCTGAGCATGTTCTATGAGGCACTGGCGAAGAAGCTGAAGAACGTGATCGCCTCGGCGAAGGGGATCACGGCCGACAGCGTGGAGCGCGCGGCGGCATGAGGACGGCCCCGTACCGTCGGACGGCGGCGTATCGACGATACGGTCCCGTCCGACGTCGGGCAGACAGCAGGAGCGACAAGAGTGAGGCGAGGAACATGGGCAACGGCGCGCTGAGCGGTGCGGTGATCGCGGTCGCCGGAGCGGGCGGACCGGCAGGCCGGGCGACGCTGATCCGGCTGGCCGAGGCGGGGGCGACCGTCGTCGGCGCCGACAACGACCCCGAGCGGCTCGCGGCGGCCGTCGACGCGGCCCGGTACGCGGCGGGCGGCGCGACCGTCACCGGCGAACCGGTCGACCTGCTGGACCTGGACTCCACGCGCGCGTGGGCCGACCACACCGAGAAGGAGTTCGGCCGCCTCGACGGCCTCGTCCACCTCGTCGGCGGCTGGCGCGGCAGCGAGACCTTCACCAAGACCAGCCTCGACGACTGGGACTTCCTGGAGCTGCTGCTCATCCGCACCGTCCAGCACACCTCCCTGGCCTTCCACGAGGCGCTCCAGCGCAGCGAGCGCGGCCGGTACGTCCTGGTCAGCGCGGCCGGCGCGAGCGCACCCACGGCGGGCAACGCCGCGTACGCCGCGGGCAAGGCCGCCGCCGAGGCGTGGACCCTCGCGCTCGCCGACTACTTCCGCAAGGCCGGCGGCGAGGGCGGCCCCACCTCCGCCGCCGCGATCCTCGTCGTCAAGGCGCTCGTGCACGACGCGATGCGCGCCGAGCGGCCCAACGCCAGGTTCGCGGGCTTCACCGACGTCAAGGACCTCGCCGAGGCCGTCACCGGCGTCTGGGACAAGACCGCCGCCGAAGTGAACGGACAGCGCCTGTGGCTCACCGAGAAGCCGTGAACCCCCCGAAGACCGACGCCCGCCGCCACCACGACCCCGAGGTCCGGGGCTTCGCCAGCGACAACTACGCGGGCGCGCACCCGGAGGTGATGGCCGCCCTCGCGCTCGCCAACGGCGGCCACCAGGTCGCGTACGGCGAGGACGACTACACCGAGCACCTCCAGACGGTCGTCCGCAGCCACTTCGGCCCCACCGCCGAGGCGTTCCCCGTCTTCAACGGCACCGGCGCCAACGTCGTCGCCCTCCAGGCGGTCACCGACCGCTGGGGCGCCGTGATCTGCGCGGAGAGCGCCCACATCAACGTCGACGAGGGCGGCGCGCCCGAGCGCATGGGCGGCCTCAAGCTGCTCACCGTCCCCACGCCCGACGGCAAGCTCACGCCCGAGCTGATCGACCGGCAGGCGTACGGCTGGGACGACGAGCACCGTGCGATGCCGCAGGTCGTCTCCATCACCCAGAGCACCGAACTCGGCACCCTCTACACGCCGGACGAGATCCGCGCGATCTGCGACCACGCGCACGCGCGCGGGATGCGCGTCCACCTCGACGGGTCCCGGATAGCCAACGCGGCGGCCTCGCTCGACGTACCGATGCGGACGTTCACCAACGCCGTCGGCGTCGACATCCTGTCGCTGGGCGGCACGAAGAACGGCGCGCTGTTCGGTGAGGCCGTCGTCGTCATCGACCAGGACGCCGTGCGGCAGATGAAGCACCTGCGCAAGCTGTCCATGCAGCTCGCCTCCAAGATGCGGTTCGTGTCCGTGCAACTGGAGGCGCTGCTCGCCAAGGACCTCTGGCTGCGCAACGCCCGGCACGCCAACGAGATGGCCCAGCGCCTCGCCGAGGGCGTCCGCGCGGTGCACGGCGTCGAGATCCTGTACCCCGTCCAGGCCAACGGCGTCTTCGCGCGCCTGCCGCACGACGTGAGCGTCCGGCTCCAGGAGAGGTTCCGGTTCTACTTCTGGGACGAGGCGGCCGGGGTCGTGCGGTGGATGTGCTCCTTCGACACGCGCGAGGACGACGTGGACGCGTTCCTGGCGGCGCTGAAGGAGGAGATGGCGAGGTAGGTGTGCATAGTTATACGATCTCCCGTAAATAAATTGACGATCGGGTGGTCGTATTCCTATGCTCGGCGGGCATGGAGCTGATCCAGAACACCCCCGACCTCTCCGCGTACCTGGCGGCCGACGAGGTCATCGACCACCACCATCCCGTCGTACGGCAGACCGCCGCCCGGCTCGCCGCGGACGTACCCGACTCGTATGCCTATGCAGAGGCCGCGTTCGTGTACGTCCGTGACGGGATCCCCCACTCCCAGGACGCCCAGGACCCCCGCGTCACCTGGCGGGCCTCCGACGTCCTGCGACAGCGCACCGGCATCTGCTACGCCAAGGCCCACGCCCTCGCCGCCCTCCTGCGCGCCGAGGACATCCCCACGGCCCTGTGCTATCAGCTCCTGCGCGACGACGACGGTCCCGGCCATGTCGTCCACGGCCTGGTCGCCGTCCGCTTCAACGGGGCCTGGCACCGGCAGGACCCGCGGGGGAACAAGGCGGGGGTGGATGCGCGGTTCTCGTTGACGGGGGAGCGGCTGGCGTGGGTTCCTGACGCGAGGGAGGGTGAGTTGGATTATCAAACCCTCTACGCGGAGCCCCATCCGCTGGTCCTGGAAGCACTTCGCGCGGCCCCCGACCGCGCGACCCTTTGGCGCACGCTCCCTACAGAGCTGCGTCGCCCTGATAGGTCGTTCGACCGCGCCGGCGGGCCGCCGCCCACGACCTGAGCAGCACCACCACGGCACACAGCCCCGCACCCCCGGCGCAGCCGTACGCCCAGGCGGCCAGCCCGTCGGCGGCCGTGATCACGGCGCAGACCAGGGCGCCGACGAGGAGAACGAGCAGCGAGAACGTCTCCCAGTGCCCAGTGCCCAGTACCCAGTGCCCAGTGCGTCGGCCAGGCGCTGGAGCAGGCGGACATGGGCGACGGTCGGATCAACGGGGCCGGGTGCGTCGACGGCAAGCACCCCGAACGCGCGGTCGCCGGCCATCACCGGTACGGCGATCACCGACTTGTAGTCGGCGTTCTGCTGTTGCGGGACGCTGATTTTGCTGGCGTCCTCGCGGGGCGGCGCTGGGCGGCCCGCCCAGTCCTGGGGCTCGCGGGAGAACCGGTGGTTCGTGCGGTCCCCGAGCCGGCAGAACGCGCTGCGGGCCGTGGGCAGCCCTGTCGGGTCGACAGGGGCTGTCAGCATCACCGCTCCCACCAGAACCGACCGAAGGGCGGTGTCACGGTCGCCGCCGCGTGCGGTGGCCAAAGCGGTCGGCGGGGTCGCGGCGTACGGACCGCCTCGCTCCGCGCCTTGTTCTTCTCGCGTTCGTCGAGGACCGTCCCGCTCGCGGTGAAGCCAGAACGACCATCACGGCCAAGGCGGCCATGCCAGCCAGTTCATCCCGCCCCTGGGTCCACAGCCGGGCGGCGTCCTTCGCTACCCGGAGCGAGGGACGCCCGGGTGGCGGTGCCGGTTCCGGTCGGGTCAGCCGATGCCGGCCGCCTTCAGCTGCTCCGGGGTCGGCGCCGTGCCGCCGAGGTGGGCCGGCATCCACCACGTGTCGCTCGCGTTCTTCGGGCGGACCGGGTACGCGCGCTGGGCGGCCTCCAGGAGCTCCTGGACGCGCTCGCGGAGCTGGCGGGTGATGGCGCCCGCGTACTTGTCCTTGGACGCCTCGAACGCCTCGCCGACGCGGATCGTGATCGGGATGTGGCTGCGCTTGAAGTTGCGGGGGTGGCCCTTCGTCCAGAGGCGCTGGGTGCCCCAGACGGCCATCGGGATCAGCGGTACGCCCGCCTCCTGGGCGAGCCGCGCGGCGCCGGACTTGAAGGTCTTGAGGGTGAACGACTGCGAGATCGTCGCCTCGGGGAACACGCCGATGATCTCACCGGAGCGCAGCGAGGTGAGCGCGTGCTGGTAGGCGGCCTCGCCCTGCTTGCGGTCGACGGGGATGTGCTTCATGTTGCGCATCAGAGGGCCGGAGACGCGGTGGCGGAAGACGGACTCCTTGGCCATGAAGCGCACCAGCCGCTTCTGGGGGAGCGCCGCGAGGCCGTCGAAGATGAAGTCCAGGTAGCTGATGTGATTGCTCACCAGCACCGCACCGCCCGTGCGCGGGATGTTCTCCGAGCCCCGACAGTCGATCTTGAGGTCCCAGACCTTGAACAGGGTCTGCGCGAGACCGACGGCGGGACGGTACACAAGCTCTGCCATGGGTGAGGCGGGCCCTTCCTTCTCTCAGCCCGGAAGGGAAACCCCCGGCGGACAAGTTACGCAGCCGTAGGTTTACGGCATGTCGCAGATCGTGCCCCAAGAACGTGCGGCGGGCCAGTCCTGGTTCCTGACCGCGTCGGAGATCCTCGTCACGTCCGCACCTTGATCCACCTCGGGCTTTGATCCTTTCTTTACTCCGCGCGGACCGCGACGCGCCGGACGATCAGGTACAACTCGCAGCCCAGGCAGTACCCGAAGGCCGCGTTCAGGAACGCCGCCGCCAGCGCGAGCCCCGTCGCCGCGAGCCCCAGCCACTCCACCCCGAGGCCGAGGCCGGCCAGCCCCACGCCCGCGAACAGCAGCCCCACGGCCTGTGCGAACCTCGGCGGCTCCGGCGCCTCGAACGCGACCGGCGGCCCGAGCCGGGGCCGTACGGCCGTCCTGAACAGCCACCCGTACGGCGAGCGGGCCACCCCGCCCGCCGCGCCCAGCGCGAACGCCAGCGTCTGCCAGGCGAGCAGCCAGGCGCTGCCGGTGATCAGCGCGACCGCCAGTACGGCGGTCGTGACGGCCGCGCCGAAGCGTGGCCCACGTGCGTCGATGTCCATGAAGCCAGCATTCCGCATCGGAAACGGTCAGGGGAGCCGGGAATGTTTGCGGTCTCGTGAACGCTTGAGCGGCTGATGACCGGACTCATGGTGTGTGTCGCGGTGCTCGCTGCGGCGAGCGCCTACGGAGTGCTGCACAGGCGGCACGGCGGGAGGGTACGCGTGCGCGCACGGGACGACGGCAGACGGCTGGACGCCGTACGGCTCGGCGCCGAACTCGGCGAGCGGGCCACCCTCGTCCAGTTCTCCAGCGCCTTCTGCGCACCCTGCCGGGCGACGAGGCGGACCCTCGGCGAGGTGGCCGGCATGGTCCCCGGCGTCGCGCACATAGAGATCGACGCCGAGCAGCACCTCGACCTCGTCCGCGACCTCGGCATCCTCAAGACGCCGACCGTGCTCGTCCTGGACGCCGGCGGGAACGTCGTACGGCGCGCGAGCGGTCAGCCGCGCAAGGCGGACGTCATCGCCGCGCTGGGGGAGGCGGTGTGACGGAGCGGCAGCTTCCAGATCCCGGAACGCCCTTGACTGGACATGCCACCTATCGTCAGCCTGACGTCATGCCTGAGGAACTCCTTCTCTACGGGCGGGTCCATGTCGACCTGGCCCGGAGCACCGCGAGCGCACGTTGTCCGGGCCGCTGAGCACCCCGGACCCCGCTCGTCACTTCAGCCCGAAGGACACCCTGATGACGGCCTCGCCCGACCTCGCTGCCGCTCAGCCCGCCTCCCCCGACCTCCTTCGCTCCGTCTTCCGCCGGCACGCCGCCGGTGTGGCCGTGATCACCGCCTCCGGCGAGCACGGCCCCGTCGGATTCACCGCCACCTCCCTCACCTCCGTCTCCGCCGAACCCGCGCTGCTCTCCTTCGGCATCGGCACCGGCGCCTCCAGCTGGCCCGCGATATCCCGCGCGCAACACGTCGGCGTGCACCTGCTCGGCGAGCACCAGGCCGACCTGGCAGCCACCTTCGCGCGCAGCGGCGCCGACCGCTTCGGCGCGCCCACCGCCTGGCGCGAGGGCCCCGAAGGGGTGCCCGTCCTGGACGACGTCCTTGCCTGGCTGGTGTGCCGCGTGCACACGCGCGTGCCCGCGGGCGACCACCGCATCGTGCTCGCGGAGGTCGTTCTCGGCGACCCCACGCGCGCGGGACGGCCGCTGCTCTACCACCAGGGACGGTTCAACGCGCTGCGCGACTGAGACCGTTCCCCCGCCCCCTGCGGGGCCGTCGGGTTCCGGTTACGCTGCGTTGCGAAGGTCACAGTTCAAAGCGCTTGCTTAGCGGGCATGAACTGGGTGTACTGGTGAGTAATATTCGGGTCGGAGGCGGGCCGCCCCCGATCCGGGAACGGCCTCTTCAGGCGCCTATGCTGCCTGTAAGTAGGCAGCCGAGAACTGACGATGCAGTAGGAGAGCCGGCGTGAGCTTGAGGATCGTTGTCACTGTGAAGTACGTGCCCGACGCCACTGGCGACCGGCACTTCGCCGATGACCTGACCGTCGACCGGGACGACGTGGACGGTCTGCTCTCCGAGCTCGACGAGTACGCGGTCGAACAGGCCCTCCAGATCTCCGAGAACTCCGACGACGACGTCGAGGTCACCGTTCTCACCGTCGGCCCCGAGGACGCCAAGGACGCCCTGCGCAAGGCCCTCTCCATGGGCGCCGACAAGGCGATCCACGTCGAGGACGACGACCTGCACGGCACCGACGTCCTCGGCACCTCCCTGGTGCTCGCCAAGGCCATCGAGAAGGCCGGCTTCGACCTCGTCGTCTCCGGCATGGCCTCCACCGACGGCGGCGGCGGTGTCGTCCCCGCGCTGATCGCCGAGCGCCTCGGCGTCCCGCAGGTCACGCTGCTGTCCCAGGTCGAGGTCGAGGACGGCGTCGTCAAGGGCCGCCGCGACGGCGACGCCGCGTCCGAGCAGCTCGAAGCGTCCCTGCCGGCCGTCGTGTCCGTCACCGACCAGTCCGGCGAGGCGCGTTACCCGTCCTTCAAGGGCATCATGGCCGCCAAGAAGAAGCCGGTCGAGTCCTGGGACCTGTCCGACCTCGACATCGAGGCCGAAGAGGTCGGCCTGGACGGCGCCTGGACCAAGGTCGACGACGCGACCGCGCGCCCGGCCCGCACGGCCGGCACGATCGTCAAGGACGAGGGCGAGGGCGGCAAGCAGCTCGCTGAGTTCCTCGCGGGCCAGAAGTTCATCTAGGCCCCGCGCGCGGGGCAGAGGTTCGTCCAGGCCCCTTGCTGACCGCCCTTCAACTTCGTTTCGCAGGAGATCATTCCCATGGCTGAAGTCCTCGTCTACGTCGACCACGCGGACGGCGCCGTCCGCAAGCCCACCCTTGAGCTGCTGACGCTCGCCCGCCGCATCGGCGAGCCCGTCGCGGTCGCGCTGGGCAACGGCGCCGCCGGTACGGCCGCCGTCCTCGCCGAGCACGGCGCGACGCGCGTTCTGACGCACGAGGCGTCCGAGTACGCCGACTACCTCGTCGTCCCCAAGGTCGACGCCCTCCAGGCCGCCTACGCCGCCGTCTCCCCGGCCGCCGTCCTGGTCTCCTCCTCCGCCGAGGGCAAGGAGATCGCCGCCCGCCTCGCGCTGCGCATCGAGGCCGGTCTGATCACCGACGCGACCGACCTGGAGGCCGGTGACGAGGGCCCGGTGGCCACACAGGCCGTGTTCGCCGCGTCGTTCACCACCAGGTCCCGCGTCATCAAGGGCACGCCGGTCATCACCGTCAAGCCCAACTCCGCCGCCGTCGAGGCCGCCCCGGCCGCAGGCGCCGTCGAGGACCTCGCGGTGTCGTTCTCCGCCGCTGCCACCGGTACGAAGATCACCGGCCGCACCCCGCGCGAGTCGACCGGGCGTCCGGAGCTGACCGAGGCCGCGATCGTCGTCTCCGGCGGCCGTGGCGTCAACGGCGCCGAGAACTTCGGGATCATCGAGGCCCTCGCGGACTCCCTCGGCGCGGCCGTCGGCGCCTCCCGCGCCGCCGTCGACGCCGGCTGGTACCCGCACACCAACCAGGTCGGCCAGACCGGCAAGTCCGTCTCGCCGCAGCTGTACATCGCCAACGGCATCTCCGGCGCGATCCAGCACCGCGCGGGCATGCAGACGTCCAAGACGATCGTCGCGGTCAACAAGGACGCCGAGGCGCCGATCTTCGACCTCGTGGACTACGGCGTCGTCGGCGACCTGTTCGACGTGGTGCCGCAGCTCACGGAGGAGATCAACACCCGCAAGGGCTGATCTCCGGGTTGTACGAGGCCCTGTGACCGGTGTTCCGGTCGCGGGGCCTCTGGCGTGCGTGGGGGGGGCTATGTCAGGTCCACGCTCGCGCACACCGGCAGGTGGTCGCTCGGGTACTGGCCCCCGCGCGTGTAGGTGTCCACCCAGGCTCTCCGCGCGCGTACGCCGGGTGTGGCCAGCACCCAGTCGATCCGCCAGCCGTCCGCCACCAGGCCGCGGTAGTTGTGGAACGTCCCGAACGACGGCCCGCGCGTGAGGGCGCTGTCCCACGTGTCGACGAGGTCCGCGCGCAGCAGCGTGTCGTACACCTCGTTGCCGTGCGCCGCGACGTTGAAGTCCCCGAGCAGCAGGGCGGGGTGGGTGAGCGCGCTCATCCGGGCGGCGATGAGAGACGCCGCACGCGCGCGTGCGTACTGGCTGCGGTGGTCCAGGTGCGTGTTGAGGACGTAGAACTCCCGGCCGGGGCCCAGCCGGTCCCGGAACCGGACCCAGGTGCACATCCGGACGAACGCGGCGCCCCAGGTGTTCGACGCGAGGTCCTCCGGCGTGTCCGAGAGGGCGTACGTGCCGTGCGCGAGGGGCTTGAGGCGGGTCGTGTCGTAGTAGACCGCCAGGGACTCGTCCGTCGTACGGCCCTCAAGTCCCGTACCGATCCACGCGTACCGGGGCCCGAGGTCGGCGGCGATGTCCAGGATCTGCCCGTGCACGCCCTCCTGGGTGCCGACGACGGACGGGGCGGCCCGCAGGAGCGGTTCGCGGGTCACGGGGCGGCGTGCGGCCCAGCTGTTGGGCTCCTGGGCGCTGGCGAAGCGGAGGTTGAAGGTCATGGCCCTCAGCGGGGGGACGGGCTGTACGGGTCGCGCCGACTGGTTCGGGAGCTCGGCCTCGTCGACGTGGGCCTGCGAGGCTCGTACGGTGCCCAGCAGCGGGACGGCCAGGGCCGCCGCCAGGGCGGTCCTCAGCCCCGCGCGCCGCGTCACTTTGCCGGTGCCCGTCATGTGCGCCCCCTCGCCTCGGGGATCAGGATGAGGGTGCGAACCGCTGGGCGAAAGAGGGTCCGGGTGAAGAAAAGGATCAGCGGGAGTGAACCGTTTCGAGGGGCCGCAGCGATGAAGGGGTACGAGGCGGGCCGAGGGGACCGCTGGGTGGACGGGGTGTTGACCGGCGGCAAGATCCGTTGTTGGCTTCCGTCGCCGGAGTGTTGATTCCGTAGAGCGGAAAACTGGAGGGTGCGGGATGGGGTCAGGGCAGCAGGAGCCGGTCGTGACGAGCCTGGCGGGCGCCGTCGGCGAGGAGATCGCCGCCCGGCTCGCCCCGGTCGACGTGGAGCTGGCCCGCCGCTACCCCGGCGACCCCGGCACCCGCCAGCCCGTCCACACCGTGTACGTCCCCGGGGACGTCTTCGCCGCCGACACCGTCCGCGCCTGGGGCGACCGCGCGCTCACCGCCCTCGACGAACACGCCCCGGACGCCGCCTCCTTCGCCGCCGTCCTCGGCCTCGCCGACGACCTCGCCGAACCCGTGTACGCGCGCGTGCGGGCCAAGCTGGAGCGCGAACCGGTGGAAGACCTGCGCGTCGACTTCGAGGACGGGTACGGCCCCCGCCCCGACGCGCAGGAGGACCAGCACGCGGCCCACGCCGCCCGTCTGGTCGCCCGCGCGTACCGGGACGGCACCGCCGCGCCGTACACCGGCATCCGCATGAAGTGCATGGAGGCCGCCGTCCGCGACCGGGGCATCCGCACGCTCGACATCTTCCTCAGCGGCCTCATGGAGGCGGGCGGGCTGCCCGACGGGCTCGTCCTGACCCTCCCCAAGGTGACCTATCCCGAGCAGGTCACCGCCATGGTCCGGCTCCTGGAGGCGTTCGAGCGGACCCGCGGCCTCGACAGCGGGCGCATCGGCTTCGAGATCCAGATCGAGACCAGCCAGGCCGTGCTCGCCGCCGACGGCACCGCGACGGTCGCCCGCATGATCGACGCCGCCGAGGGGCGTGCCACCGGGCTGCACTACGGCACGTTCGACTACAGCGCCTCCCTCGGCGTCTCCGCCGCGCACCAGGCCAGTGACCATCCCGCCGCCGACCATGCCAAGGCCGTCATGCAGGTCGCCGCCGCGGGCACGGGCGTACGTGTCTGCGACGGTTCCACGAACGTCCTGCCGGTCGGGTCCACCGAGAAGGTCCACGATGCCTGGCGGCTGCACTACGGGCTGACGCGGCGCGCTCTTGCCCGCGCCTACTACCAGGGGTGGGACATGCATCCCGGGCACCTGCCGACCCGGTACGCCGCCGTGTTCGCGTTCTACCGGGAGGGGTTCGCGCAGGCCGCCGCGCGGCTCTCGCGGTATGCCAGCCGTACCGCCGGGGACGTCATGGATGAGCCGGC
This sequence comes from Streptomyces saintjeani, assembly GCF_055409605.1. Taxonomy (NCBI): domain Bacteria; kingdom Bacillati; phylum Actinomycetota; class Actinomycetes; order Kitasatosporales; family Streptomycetaceae; genus Streptomyces; species Streptomyces saintjeani. The sequence continues at coordinate 8,380,253 of NZ_CP189624.1, forward strand.
CACGGCGAAGGCGCTCAGTGGGTATCTGCTGCGGGGGCTGGACTGTGGGGCGCTGGATGTGGATGAGGTGGGGGAGGGGAGTGGGCTGACGCGGGGGGAGCTGGAGGAGTTCGCGGGGCGGCGGAAGGGGGTGTGAGGGAGCTTGCGGGTTGCCGGGGGGTGGTGACGGCGGGCGGTGCTGAGGGGGCTTCTTCGGGTGCCGGTCGGCCCGAGGGGGCCGACCGGTGTTGTGCCGAGGGGGGCAGGCGCCGGTGAGGGCTACTCCCCGTTGGTGTACGGGCGCGTGATGATCTCCATCGTGTGTCCGGACGGGTCCAGGAAGTAGACGCCACGGCCGCCGTAGTAGTGGTTGATCCGGCCCGGGCGCCGCAGGTGCGGATCGTCGAAGTACTCGATCTTCGCCTCCTCGATCCGGGCGAACGCGGCGTCGAACTCCTCGTCGGTCACGAGGAAGGCGTAATGCTGGGTGGTGATCGAATCCTCCGGCACGGTGAGGAAGTCCAGCGACACGCCGTTCGCGGTGTTCACGGGGAGGAAGGGGCCGAGCGGCGGGGCGACCTCGAGTCCGAGGACGTGGGCGAGGAAGTGCGCGGATTCGTGCTGGTCCCGGGCGGCCACGATGGTGTGGTTCAGTTCGACAGACATCTGTGGAGTGCCTCCGTAAGGCAATCTCACAGGCACCTCCATGCCGCACCGGGACGGTGACCGGCACGCGATGCCTTGCCTCCGACGATAACTCAGCTTCCCGGCCTGCCTGACCTGCGGGGAAGCGTTTCGGTCTGGGGGCGGAGGTGTTCCAGGCCGGACGTCGTGACCAGTTTTTCCTCCCACAGCAGTCGGGTGCCCCGGTCGCACAACTCCGCGTCCGCGCGGGCCCGTTCGCTGAACTGCTCCGGGGTCGTACCGAAGAGGCGTCGCAACTCCGGTGAACCCTTGAGGAGTTCGGCGATCAATGTGCGCTGGTCTCCATGGCGGCGCGGGGTTCCCGTGCCGTCGTGCAGGACGCCGTGGCGGTTCACGTAGACATAAGTCCCGGGCAGTGCATGGCCGTTCTCCAGCTCCACCCCGAACTCCGGCGCGGGCAGCCGGACTCGGGCGTAGTTCCCCTGGGGCGAGTGTGCGCCCTCGCTGGCGTCGACGGCTTTCAGCTGCTCGTCGTCCAGCCAGATGACGAACAACTCCCGTGTGACGTCCGGGGCGTTGAGCGGCGACGCGGAGACGTAGCCCATCCGGCTCACGTGCGCGGAGACGCCGATGTCGAGGCCGGTGACGTGTGCCTTCGTCATCGGGATGGGGGAGGTGATGCCGAACTCGTCCATCTTGTGCCGCAGTTGGCCGGGGCAGGCGTTGGAGCCGACGGCCAGGACGGGGGTGCGGTCGGGGTGGGTCAGGCGGTCCAGGGGGAGGAGGCGGTCGCCCTGGAGGAGGGCGGAGGCGGTGGGCCAGGGGCCGGGGTAGGTGAGGGGGTGGTCCCGGGGGGCTTGGGCGAGGCCCAGGGCGGTGAGGGTGGAGGCGGAGAGGGGCATGTGAGGTGTCCTATACCACCGGGGCGGTACCACGCACCGACGCGGTGTCCCCCGTTCCGCCGTGTCGTGGAAGGGTTGCCGTATGGCCGACGCGAGTTTCCGACCCGACCTGTACCGGGGCACCGCCGGTTACTACGACCGCTTCCGCCTCGCCTACCCCGACACGATGCTCACCGACCTGATCCGCCGTACGTCTCCGTCCGGACACGGACGCCTGCTGGACCTGGCCTGCGGCACCGGTCAGCTCGCCTTTCCGCTGCGTGCCGGGTTCGGGGAGGCGTGGGCGGTGGATACGGAGGCTGACATGGGGGAGGTGATCCGCGCGAAGGTGGCGGCCGACGGGGGCGTGGCCGGTGTTGGGGAGGCGAGTTGTGGGGACGCGGCCTTCGTCCGGGCCGTCACGGCCAAGGCGGCGGTCACCGGTGACGCGGTCGATGTTGGGGCCGGCATCGCCGGAGTGGCGGCCCGTGGGGACGCGGTTGATGTCAGGGTCGGCACTGCCAGGGAGGCGAGTCGCGACGGCGTGGCCCACGTCCGGGTCGTCACCGCCAAAGCCGAGGAACTGGACATGGACGCCGGAAGCGTTGAACTCGTCGTCATCGGCAACGCCTTTCACCGCCTGCCCCGGGATTTGGTCGCCCGGCGTGCCCTGACCTGGCTCGAACCCGGCGGGCACCTGGCCCTCTGCTGGTCGACGAGTCCCTGGACGGGCCGCTGGACCGGCAGCGCGCGTTCGGTGACGTCCTGCGCCGGTGGCAGGAGGCATTGGGGGCGACGAGCCGGGTGCCGTCCGGCGCCGAGCAGCGCCGGCAGGCGGACCCCGACCGGGAGGTGCTTTCCCGCGCCGGGTTCGAGCCCGCGGTACGGCACGAGTTCGCGGTCGAGCACCGCTGGACGGTCGAGGAACTCGCCGGGCACGTCCGCTCGACGTCCTTCTTGCCGCCGTCCGTACTCGCGGACCGCGCCACGGAGTTCGACGGCGACCTCGGGACCGTACTCAGCCCCTACGCGACCGACGGCCACCTGACCGAGACGGTGAGCTTCGCGTACGACCTGGCGTGCAAGCCGGGCCGGTCCGCCGGCTGACCGGCTGCCGTACGGGTTCGCCCGGGGCCGGGACGTCCGCTCGGTGCGCATCCCTGTCGGCTCCGCCTTGTCGAGCCGGTTCGGGTGTCCTGCGGAAGCTCGGGAACGGCCGCTCACCGCCACTCTCGTCCAACGAGGAACGGCCGCTCACCGCATCCCCCGTCGGCCCCGCCTCGCTGATCCCGCCCAGGCGTTTCGCCGACCCGGAGACGGCCGTTCCGGCTCGGGTGCCCTCCCCGGCCCGGGGAAGGCCGTTCGCTGCACCCCTGTTGGCCTCCGCCGCGTCCAGTTGGTTCGGGCGTCCCCTGGAGGTCCGGAAGCGGCTGCGCACCGCATCTCTTGCCTGGCCCCGCCTCGTCGGCCGGCTCAGGCTCGCCCTGTCGGCCCGGAGCGGCCGTTCCGGCTCAGGTGGCTCCCGGTCCGGGGAGGGCCCGTTTGCCGCCCCCGTCGGCTCCGCTCGTCGATCCCGCTGGGTTCCTTGCCGGCCCGGAGGCGGTCGTTCGGGTCCAGGCGTCCGCCTGACCTCGGGGTGGCCGTTCAGTCCGCCGGTGGCAGTTCCCCCGACCCCCGGGCGATCAGCCGGGTCGGCAGGACGATGTGTTCGGGGGCTATGTGGGTGCCTTCGAGTTGCTGGAAGAGGCGTTCCGCGGCGGTGCGGCCGATGATCGCCGCGTCCTGGGAGATGACCGTCACGCCGGGCTGGAGGAGGTCGGCGAGTTCGAGGTCGTCGAAGCCGATGAGGGCGACGCGGCGGGCGTGTTCGGCGAGGACGCGGATGACGGTGACCGTGACCCGGTTGTTGCCGGCGAAGATCGCGGTGACCGGCGAGGGCCCCGACAGCATCAGCTCGGCGGCGCGGCGTACCCGGTCGGGGCTGGTGACGCCGAGGGACATCCAGTCGTCCTCGACGGTTATCCCGGCGTCGCCCATGGCGGCCCGGTAGCCGCGCAGGCGCTCGGCGGCCGTGTGGATGCGCGGCATGTCGCCGATGAACCCGATTCTGCGGTGCCCGTGCGCGAGGAGGTGGGCGACGCCTTCGAGGGCCCCGCCGAAGTTGTCGGACAGGACGCAGTCGGCGTCGATCCGCCCGGCCGGCCGGTCGACGAACACCGTCGCGACGCCCGCCTTGATCTCCGGCTCCAGGTACCGGTGGTCGTCGCCCGCCGGGATCACCACGAGCCCGTCGACCCGCCGCGCGCACAACGCCAGCGCCAGCTCCTGCTCGCGCTCGGGGTCCTCGGCGCTGGAGCCGTTGATCAGCAGGGCGCCGTGCGAACGGGCCACCTCCTCGACCGCGCGGCTCAGCGGGCCGTAGAACGGGTCGGCGAGGTCTTCGAGGACCAGCCCGATGCTCGCCGTACGGCCCTTGCGCAGTACGCGCGCGCTGTCGTTGCGGCGGAAGCCCAGCGCGTCGATCGCCTCCTGCACGCGCCGCTCGGTCTCGGGGGTGACGCCGGGTTCGCCGTTGACGACGCGGGAGACGGTCTTGAGTCCGACACCGGCGCGGGCGGCGACGTCCTTCATCGTGGGACGGTTGCCGTAGCGGGCGGTGGTCAGGGAGGCGGCGCGTCGGGGCGTCTCTGGCACGATGCGGGGTCCTGTTCCTGTCGGCCTCGGGGGTACGGCGATGTCCGGGTTTGCGGGGGTCGCGCGATCCCTGGGGTTGTATGAGGATGTGGCGTCGAGCATAGAGCCTGGACAACGTTGTCAGATGCCGAGAGACTGTCCGACGCCTTCTCCGGTCCGCGTCCCCCACCGCTGGACCGGCCCGCTCTTTTCCACGGTCGACTGGGGAGAACCGAGACTTTGATGCACACCGACCTCGTGGCCGCGCTCGACATCGGCGGCACCAAGATCGCCGGCGCCCTGGTGGACGGCGACGGCGCGATCGTGGCCCGCGCACAGCGGCCGACCCCCGCGCGTGAGGACGGCGAGACCGTGATGGGCGCCGTCGAGGCGGTGCTCGGAGAGCTGACCGCGTCGCCGCTGTGGGACCGCGTCCACAGCGTCGGGATCGGCAGCGCGGGCCCCGTGGACGCCTCCGCGGGCACGGTCAGCCCGGTCAACGTGCCCGGCTGGCGCGGCTTCCCGCTCGTCCCGCGCGTGCGCGCGGTCACCGGTGAGCTGCCCGTCGAGCTGATCGGCGACGGGGTCGCCATCACCGCCGCCGAGCACTGGCAGGGCGCCGCGCGCGGGCACGACAACGCGCTCTGCATGGTCGTCTCCACCGGCGTCGGCGGGGGCCTGGTCCTGGGCGGCCGGCTCCACCCGGGGCCCACCGGGAACGCCGGCCACATCGGGCACATCTCCGTCGACCTCGACGGCGACGACTGCCCGTGCGGTGGGCGCGGCTGCGTCGAGCGCATCGCCAGCGGCCCCAACATCGCCCGCCGCGCCCTCGACAACGGCTGGCGCCCCGGACCCGACGGCGACGCCACGGCAGCCGCTGTCGCCGCCGCCGCGCGCGCGGGCGACCCGGCCGCCCTCGCGTCCTTCGACCGCGCCGCCCAAGCCCTCGCGGCGGGCATCGCGGCGACCGCGACGCTCGTCGAGATCGACATCGTCGTGATCGGCGGGGGCGTGGGGAAGGCCGGGGACATCCTCTTCGGGCCGCTGCGCCGCCATCTCGCCGACTACGCCACGCTGTCCTTCGTCCAGGGGCTGACGATCGTGCCGGCTCAGATGGGGACGGACGCGGGGTTGGTGGGGGCGGCTGCGGCGGCGCTCGTGCGGCAGGAGGGGGCCGCGGCGGCGGGGGTGTAGCTGCGGGGCGCCGTGCGCGCGGGAGGGGTGGCCGGTTTCGGGCACGCGCGTGGAGGTGCGGGGGGATGCGCCGGGCGCGTGGGGGTGCCGGTATCGGGACGGTCCCACGCGCGCGGACGCGTGTTGCGAGTTGCGAGTTGCGGTCCCGCGCGCGGGAGGTGTGGGGGGTGCACTGCGCGGTGAGGCGGTCGCGCATCGTTGCGGTCCCGCGCGCGGGAGGTGTGGTTCGGGTCCGGCACGGCCCTGCACGTGCGCGTGGACGTGCGGTTCGGGTACGGGGCGATGCGCCACGCGTGCGTGCCTGTCCGGGGCGTGTTCCCCGCCCGTGCGCCCTGTCCTCGTCAACCCCGTGCGTGACCTCTCGCCCGGCGGGGGCGTTGGAGTGGGCATGAAGAAGCGCAGCATGCTTGCCATCGCCTCCCTGGCCACCGGGTTCGTCGTCGCCGCGATCACGCCGTCGCACGGGGCGGACCACGACAAACTCGGGGGGCTCGACGTGGGGGACACGCTCAGCCAGCTCGACCACACGGTGGCCGACGACAGTCTGGCCGTCGACGACAACGCGCTCGGGCAGGGCGGCTGACGAAAGCCGTACGCGAGCGCGAGGCGCCGGTCCCTCAGGGGCCGGCGCCTCGGTGCTTCTCCCTGGTCCTCAACGGGAACTGGTTTCCGTGGCAGGGTGGAGCGGGCAAGCCTCAGGGGGCCAACGGAAGAGGGGGGAATCGTGACCGTCGTCTGGATCAACGGCGCGTTCGGTGCGGGAAAGACGACCACCGCACGGGAACTGAACGATCTGATCCCGAACAGCACGCTCTTCGACCCGGAGTTCGTCGGCGGCGCGCTCCCGCACCTGCTTCCGGCCAAGCACCTGGCCGAGGTGGGCGACTACCAGGACCTGCCGATCTGGCGCAGGCTCGTCATCGACACGGCCGCGGCCGTGCTCGCCGAGGTCGGCGGCACCCTGCTCGTCCCCATGACGCTGCTGCGCCAGGAGTACCGCGACGAGATCTTCGGCGGCCTCGCCGCCCGCCGCATACCGGTACGCCATGTGCTCCTCGCCCCGGCTGAAACGATCCTGCGTGAACGCATAGCGGACCGCCCCGTCCCGCCGGACCTGCCGGACGGCGAGATGCGGGTACGGCAGTGGGCGTACGACCACATCGAGCCGTACCGCGCGGCGCTCGCCGCCTGGCTGACGGCCGACGCCCACCTCATCGACACCGGCGCCCTCACGCCGTACGAGACGGCCCTGAGGATCGCGGAGGCGGTCGGGACGGGCGCCGTTCCGGTGTGCGACATCGTCCAGACGCCCGAGCCGACGGCGGAGACGCTCGCCTCGGGGGTGCTGCTCTTCGACGAGGACGACCGTGTCCTGCTCGTCGACCCGACCTACAAGGCCGGCTGGGAGTTTCCCGGAGGCGTCGTCGAACCCGGCGAGGCGCCCGCACGCGCGGGCATGCGCGAGGTCGAGGAGGAGACCGGGATACGCCTGACGGACGTGCCCGAGCTGCTGGTCGTCGACTGGGAGCCGCCCCAGCGTCCCCGGTACGGCGGGCTGCGCTTCCTCTTCGACGGCGGTCGCCTCGCCCCCGAGGCCGTGGCGGACCTGTCGCTGCCCGGCCCCGAACTGCGCGCCTGGCGCTTCGTCACCGAACGCGAGGCCGTCGACCTCCTGCCTCCCGCCCGCTACGAACGCCTGTGCTGGGCTCTGCGGGCCCGGGAGCGCGGCGCGGCGATCTACCTGGAGTCGGGTGTCCCCGTGCCCGGAGACGGCCGCTGAGCGGCTTCGTCCGCCGGGAACGCGGTGGTGGCGTCCTGCCCCAGCCGTGACTCGAACGCGTCCATCACCGCGCCGACGGCGGCGTGCCGCCGGACCAGTTCGGCCGCGCCGTCCGGCATGCCTTCCGGCCGGGCCCCCTTCGCGTACGCGCGCAGGCGGGCCAGGCGGTCGGCGCGGCCGTGGAACTCGGTGTCCAGCCAACGGGCCAGGTACGCGTGCGCGTAGGCGTCGTCGTACGACAGGTGGGCGGCGTGGAAGGCGCGTTCCGCCGGGGTGAGGGCGAACTCGGGGGAGAGCGCCAGGCCGTGGTCGGTGAGGTAGAGGCGCCGGCCGTCCGTGAGGACGTTGCGGAAGTGGACGTCGAAGTGGACGAGGCCCGTCGTTCTCAAGAAGGCCGTCAGGGCCGTCAGCTGACGGCCCACCAGAGCGCACGCCGCGTCCGCGTCGGGCCCGTGCACGTGGGCGTGCAGCCAGTCGTGCAGGGTGGACGGGACGTGCTCCAGGAACAGCGTCAGGCTCGCCGGTGCCGTACGCAGGGCCTCGATGCGCGCGCGGACGGCCGGGCCCCAGTAGGCCACCGCCTCTTCGGCGTCGGGGGCGGCCGTCGGGGCGATGGTGGGCAGTACGCGCGCGTGGTGCAGCAGGGGGAAGGCCGGGAAGCGGCCCGAGACGGCCCACCGGGTGGTCGTCTCGTACACCGCCAGCTCCCGCCAGGCGCCGAACCCGGGGCTGGGGACGGCGCCGATGCCGTAGTGGCAGGCGGGCGGGAGGCCGAACACGTTCGCCGTGGTGCGGTGGCGGTCGGTGTCCGTCAGCGGCATCCGCTTCACGAACACCGGGCGCCCGGCGACCCGCACGCGTGCGGTGGTGCCGCCCACGCCCGTGCCGTGCGGGTCGGCGGTATCGAGGAGCGCGGTCAGCTCGGTGTCGTCCAGGCGGGCGAGGGCGGCGGACACCGCGTTGTGAGCGGCTGTCCGCGCCCGACCGCGCAATGGGCTCAGCTCGCCGCGTAGTTGAGCAGGAACAGGGCCTCCGCCACCGACAGCCGCTCCAGCTCCTGCGGCGACACGCTCTCGTTCACCGCGTGGATCTGTGCCTCCGGCTCGCTGAGGCCGATGAGGAGGATCTCCGCGCGCGGGTAGAGCGCGGCGAGGGTGTTGCACAGCGGGATGGAGCCGCCCTGGCCGGCGTACTGCATCTCCTCGCCGGGGTAGGCGACCGCCATGGCCTCGGCCATCGCCGCGTACGCCGGGCTGGTCGTGTCGGCGCTGAACGGCTGGCCCTGGCCGACCTGTTCGATCTCCACGCGCGCGTGCCACGGCGTGTGCGCCTCCAGGTGCGCGCGCAGCAGCTTCGTCGCCTCGGCGGCGTCCGTGCCCGGCGGGACGCGCAGGCTCACCAGCGCGCGGGCGTGCGCCTGCACGGACGGGGTGGCGCCGACGACCGGCGGGGAGTCGATGCCGAGGACGGTGACGGCGGGGCGCGCCCAGATGCGGTCGGCGACCGTCCCCGTACCGATCAGGCCGACGCCGTCGAGGACCTTGGCGTCCTGCCGGAACTGCCCCTCGTCGTACTGGAGGCCCTCCCAGCGGGCGTCGGACGTCAGCCCGTCGACGGTCGTCGAACCGTCGTCCGCGCGCAGCGAGTCGAGGGCTCGGATCAGCGCGGCGAGCGCGTCCGGGGCGGCGCCGCCGAACTGCCCGGAGTGCAGGTTGCCGCCGAGGGTGCTGACGCTCACCCGGAGCATCGTCATCCCGCGCAGGGTGGTCGTGACGGTGGGCAGGCCGACGCGGAAGTTGCCCGCGTCGCCGATGACGATCGTGTCGGCGGCCAGCAGCTCGGGGTGGGCCTCCGCGTACCGCTCCAGGCCGCCCGTGCCCTGCTCCTCGGAGCCCTCGGCGATGATCTTGACGTGCACCGGGACGCCGCCGTTCGCCCTCAGGGCGCGCAGCGCGAGGAGGTGCATGATCAGGCCGCCCTTGCAGTCGGCCGCCCCGCGCGCGTACCAGCGCCCGTCGCGCTCGGTCAGCTCGAAGGGCGGGCTCGCCCAGGCGGCCTCGTCCAGCGGCGGCTGCACGTCGTAGTGGGCGTACAGCAGGACCGTGCGCGCGCCCTCGGGGCCCGGGAGGTAGCCGTACACGGACTGGGTGCCGTCCGGGGTGTCCAGCGCGGCGACGTCCTGGAAGCCCTCCGCGGCGAGCGTGTCGGTGATCCAGCGCGCGGCGGCCTCGCTCTCGCTGCGCGGGAACTGGTCGAAGTCGGCCACCGACCGGAAGGCCACCAGTTCGGCCAGCTCCGCCTTCGCCCTGGGCATCAGGGAAGCGACGGTCTCGGCGACCGATTTCGACGACATGGGCACGCTCCTCGTGGGTGCGACGTTGGATGAGGTGAGCACGCGTCCGTACGGGTCCGTACGGTGGGGATCTCGCAGCCGAGCGTACGCGCTCGGGCCTGCGGGGCCTCACCGGAGGACCTCGGCGATCTCCGCCGTAGGATGCGGGTGGACAGGTGCGACAGGCGGCCGGATCGGGAGCAGCAGACCATCGTGAGCAGCGAGAACTCTTCGGCGGACGACGTGCGTGAGACCGAGGACGCGCGTCAGGTGTGGGACGTCGTCGTGGTGGGTGCGGGCCCCGCGGGTGCCTCGGCCGCCTACGCGGCGGCGGTCACGGGGCGGCGTGTGCTGCTGTTGGAGAAGGCCGAGCTGCCCCGCTACAAGACGTGCGGCGGCGGCATCATCGGCCCTTCGCGCGACTGTCTGCCGCCCGGTTTCGAACTGCCCTTCAAGGACCGGGTGCACGCGGTCACGTTTTCCAACAACGGCCGCTTCACGCGTACGCGCAAGTCCCGGCAGATGCTGTTCGGGCTGATCAACCGTCCCGAGTTCGACCAGCAGCTGGTGGAGCACGCCCTGAAGGCGGGCGCCGAGCTGCGGACGGGTGTGACGGTGACGCGGGTCGAGCAGCACGGCTCGGCCGTCCCGGACCGGCGCAGCGTCGCCGTCGTCCTCCAGGGCGGCGAGACGCTGCTGGCGCGCGCGGTGGTCGGCGCCGACGGCAGCGCCAGCCGCATAGGGGCGCACGTGGGCGTGAAGCTCGACCAGGTGGACCTCGGCCTGGAGGCGGAGATCCCGGTGCCCGAGACGGTCGCCGAGGACTGGAAGGGCCGCGTTCTCATCGACTGGGGCCCGATGCCCGGCAGTTACGGCTGGGTGTTCCCCAAGGGCGACACCCTGACGGTTGGCGTGATCTCCGCGCGCGGGGAGGGCGCGGCGACCAAGCGGTACCTGGAGGACTTCATCGGGCGGCTCGGGCTCGCCGGTTTCGAACCGAGCGTCTCCTCCGGCCATCTGACGCGCTGCCGTGCGGACGACTCGCCCCTCTCGCGCGGGCGCGTGCTGGTCTGCGGCGACGCGGCCGGTCTGCTGGAGCCGTGGACCCGTGAGGGCATCTCCTTCGCGCTGCGCTCCGGACGGCTCGCGGGGGAGTGGGCGGTGCGCATCGCGGAGGCGCACGACGCGGTCGACACGCGCCGTCAGGCCCTGAACTACGCGTTCGCCGTCAAGGCGGGTCTCGGGGTCGAGATGAGCGTCGGCAAGCGCATGCTGGCCGCCTTCGAGCGCCGTCCGGGCCTGTTCCACGCCGCCCTCACCGGCTTCCGGCCCGCTTGGCGCGCGTTCGCCGAGATCACTCGCGGCAAGACGACCCTGGGCGAACTGGTCCGTACGCATCCGCTCGCGCAGCGCGTGCTGATCGGGGTGGAGCCGAGGCCCAAGGTGCCGGACGAGGCCGAGGTCAGTTCTTGACGGTGATCCGGAAGACGGGGTGGTCGCCCGCGGCGGCGGCGATCTCCTCGTCCGACGACTTCGCCGTGACCCCCTGGAAGTACTGGTTGACCTCCCAGCCCCATTTCTCCAGGTAGGTCCGCAGGATCGCGGTCTTCTCGGTGTCGGCCACCTCCACGGCCGTGAACTCCCGGACCTTGCGGCCGACACGCAGGTCGCCGCCGCCCGCCGCGCGCATGTTGCGCACCCACTGGGAGTGGCCCCGTGCGGAGACGAGGTACTGCGCGCCCTCGTGGGTGTGCGGGTTCACCGGGATGCGCTGCATCTGCCCGCTCTTGCGGCCCTTCACGGACAGTTCGGCGGTGCCGGCGAGGCTGAAACCGTGCCGGGCGAGCCAGCCGATGACGCCGTTGAGGCGGACGTTCAGGGGGCTGCCCTTGAGGTAGTACGGCTGCGACATGGTGACTCCCGAGTTTCGGAGAGCAGTGCTCTCGTTTCCTGGCTCCGAGTCTGCACGAGGCGTTCCCTCAATGCAAGAGCAGTGCTCTCTCTTTTGTTCGCCGTTCTCCAATGTGTGCACCGCTCCGTTTTGGTGGAAGACTTGCCCGCATGAGCCGTAACGTCTCTCCAGGGGCCCGAGCCCGCGCCCGGATCGAAGTGACCGCCGCCATCAAGGAGGAGGCCCGCAGACAGCTTGCCGCGGCGGGCGCCGCCCAGCTCTCCCTGCGGGCCGTCGCCCGTGAGCTCGGCATGGTCTCCTCAGCCCTCTACCGCTACTTCCCGAGCCGCGACGACCTCCTCACGGCCCTCATCATCGATGCGTACGACAGCCTCGGGGAGTCCGCCGAGAAGGCCCACGCCGGGATCGCCCAGGGTGACGCCGTACGGCGCTGGGTCGCCGTCTGCGAGGCCGTCCGCGCGTGGGCGCTCGCCCGGCCCCAGGAGTACGCGCTCATCTACGGCTCGCCCGTCCCCGGCTACCAGGCGCCCGACTCCACCGTCCCCGCCGCCGCGCGCGTGGGCTTCCTCCTCATCGCCATCACCCGCGACGCCCACCGGGTCGGCGCCCTCGCCGAACCGCCCCTCACGCCCGCCCTGCGCCCCGAGGCCGAGCGCATCGCCGCCGACCTCGCCCCCGACCTCCCGCCCGGCGTCGCCGCCGCTCTTGTCGCCGCCTGGGCCCAGCTCTACGGCCTCGTCGGCTTCGAGCTCTTCGGCCAGTTCCACCGCGTCGTCGAGGACCGCGAGCCGTTCTTCCACGAGGCGGCGACGCGCCTCGCGCGCGGGGTGGGGTTCCTGGGGAAGAAGCCGGCCTAGGTTCTGTCCCGCTCGGTCAGGGCGGCGAAGTCCTGGACGAAGCGCGGGAAGAGGCGGGCGAAGGTGTCCTGGTCCTCGGTCGGCCAGTGGGCGATGGCCTCGGCGATCGCGCGGTGCCGGATGTCGTGGACGTGGGCCAGGGTCGCGCGGCCGGCGTCGGTGAGGGTCAGCAGGGAGCGGCGGCCGTCGCTCTGGTCGGCCTCGCGGCGCAGCAGGCCCGCGTCCAGGGCCTGGGCGGCGAGGCGGCTGGAGCGGGGCTGGTCGACGCCGAGCGCGGTGGCCGCGTCCGTGACCGTGAGGGACTCGCCCCGGTCGGCGGCCGACTCGACCGCGTCGAGCAGTTCGAGCACCGCCTCCGGCAGCCGCCCGCTTTCTTTTCTCTCGCCGTGCAGCTCGGCCGGCCGGGCCGGGTTGCGGTGCTGCTGGGACCGGCGGAGCGCGACGAGAGCGCGCTCGATGGCTGTCATGTCCGAAATGGGGTTGTCGGGCACGGGGCCTCCGATGCATAGTGGTACGCAACTGCATGTCACTGTACATGGATCGGAGCTACGGGGGTTCCCATGACCACGGATCGGCCTGTCGGCTACTGGCTCAAACACCTCGACCGCGCCGGGCTTCACGAGGCACTGGCCCCGTTCTGGACCGCGGGTAACGGCCCCGGGCCCGACGAGGTGCTCGCGGTGCCGGCCGCCCGCGGACTGACCGGGCGGGGCGCGGACCTCGGCCTGACCGAGGAGGGCCGCGCGATCCACACGCGGGCGCTGGAGCGGGTCGAGCGCACTCGCGGCACGGTCCTGACCGGCCTGACACCCGAGGAGTACGCGCGCACGGTCCGGGTCCTGTCCGTCATGGCCGCCGACGTGGAGGCGGACCTTGCCGCCCGCTGACGCCCCGCCCCGTACTCCCGGGGAAGTACGGACGACCGCTCCGCCCGGCGGACGTGCCGCACCCCGCGACCCGTCTAGCGTGGCCGGCATGGAGGAACAGCGGACAGCGCGACGGTGGCCGGACGAGCCGCTGTGGGCGCGCATGGCGGAGAACACCCGGCGCCGGCCCTGGCGGTCGACCGCCGTCGTCACCGCGTTCGTGCTGATCGGCTCGGCCTACGCGGCCCACGGCCAGGAGGGCAGCCGCCAGCCCCTCGACGTCTTCGCACGCCTGCTGCTCGTCGCCGCCTCCGGACTCCTCCTGTGGCGCCACCGCCGCCCGGTGACCGTCGTGTGGGGTACGGCGGGCGCTGCGGCCCTGTACCTCGGCGCGGGGTACCCGTACGGGCCGGTGTTCGTGACCGTCGCCCTCGCCTGCTTCGCCGCCGTCGTCGCCGGCCACCGCAAGGCCGCGTGGGCCGCCGTCGGCATGCTGTGGGCCGTCCACCTGCTGGTCACCCAGTGGCTGTACCGCTGGCTGCCCCCGTCCGGCGACGGATCCGCGCCCCTGGCGCAGGAGTTCGCCGTCGCCGCCTGGGCCGCGGTGATCGTGGCCGTCTCGGAACTGGCCTCCACCCGGCGCGAGCAGTGGGCGCGGGAGCGCGCCGAACGCGCCCAGGCCGCCCGGCGCCGCGCCGACGAAGAACGCCTGCGCATCGCCCGCGAGCTGCACGACGTCCTCGCGCACAGCCTCTCCGTCATCAACGTCCAGGCGGGCGTCGGCCTCGCCCTCCTCGACACCGACCCCGGGCAGGCGCGCACCGCCCTCACCACCATCAAATCCGCCAGCAAGGAAGCCCTCGGCGAGGTCCGCCAGGTCCTGGACACCCTCCGCGCCCCCGGAGACGCCCCGCGCACCCCGGCGCCCGGCCTCGACCGGCTCCCGGAACTCGTCGAACAGGCCGCCCACGCGGGCCTGACCGTCCAGGTCGACGGCACCCCGCCCCGCCTCTCCCCGGGCACCGACCTCGCCGCCTTCCGCATCGTCCAGGAAGCCCTCACCAACATCGTCCGCCACTCCGGCTCCCGCCACGCGCGCGTACGCCTCGACAAGACGGGCGGCGCCCTGCGGCTCGTCGTCGACGACGACGGCCCGGCGACCGGAGCGGACGCCGGCGGCAGCGGCAACGGACTCGCCGGGATGCGGGAGCGGGCGGCGGCGCTCGGGGGGACGATCGCGGCGGAGGCGCGCGAGGACGGAGGGTTCCGGGTGGTGGCGGTGCTGCCGGTACGGGGTACGGCGCTTCCCGAGGGGGCGCCCTCGGTGCCGCCGGCCTCGGATGCCTCTGCTTCGAAGGAGGGCGACCAGTGATCCGTGTACTCCTCGCCGACGATCAGTCCCTCGTCCGCGCCGGGTTCCGGGCCCTGCTCGACGCGCAGGCCGACATCGAGGTGGTCGGTGAGGCGGCGGACGGCGAGGAAGCCGTACGGGCCGTGCGGGAGGCGGCGCCGGACGTCGTCCTCATGGACATCCGGATGCCCGCGCTGGACGGGCTCGCCGCGACCCGCCGGATCACCGGGGATACGGCGCTCCAGGGCGTGAAGGTGGTCGTCCTCACCACCTTCGAGCTCGACGAGTACGTCTTCGAGGCGATCCGCTCCGGCGCCTCGGGCTTCCTCGTGAAGGACACCGAACCGGACGAACTCCTGCGCGCCGTACGGGCGGTGGTCGCCGGGGACGCACTGCTCTCGCCCGGCGTGACCCGGCGGCTGATCGCCGAGTTCGCGGCGCGCTCGAAAGAGCCGTCCAGCGCCGACGCCCTCGCACCGCTCACCGAACGGGAGCGGGAGGTGATGGCGCTGGTCGGGATCGGGCTGTCCAACGAGGAGATCGCGCGCAGGCTGGTCGTCAGCCCGCTCACCGCGAAGACGCATGTCAGCCGGACGATGGTGAAGCTGGGTGTGCGGGACCGGGCGCAGCTGGTCGTGCTGGCCTACGAGTCGGGGTTGGTGCGGCCCGGGTGGCTGGGGTGATCCGAGGGGGCGGCCCGGTCCGCGCGTCCGGACCGGTTCGCGGTGAAGGTCATCAGCACGCTGATCACCCGTGCGAGGAACACCACCGGCGCGAGCATGATGCCCGCCTTGAGCAGCAGGCTCTCCGCCGGACCCGGCAGGTCGAAGAGCAGCGCCGGACCGGCCACCGCTCCGAACACGACCGCCGCCGCGAACCCCGCGCTGAACAGCGCGTACCCGATCTCCACCGTGATCGCGTCCCGATCGGCCTGCGTACGGCGTCCCCCATGCCCCGTCATGCCGACGAGTCTCGCACAGAGGCTGCCACCCCGTCAGATCGCCGACCGCTCCGTCCACAGCGTGGCCAGCGTCCCGTCGCCGTGGACCTCGGGGAACGGGCACCGGTTCCACAGGGCGAGGTACAACGTGCGGGCGGGACCGGCGAGTTCGCAGTCGGCGTCCGCTGCGTTCGCGCGTACCGTCACCGGCGGGCCGGGGGACAGGCGTACGGTCCACACCGCGTCGTCCGCGTCCGTCGCGCGTACGCGCAGCAGGCGGGGTTCCTCGGTGCGGACGCGGCTGCGCTCGCGCGCATGGAAGCCGCGCAGGAGTTCGTCGATGCCGTCCACGGCGAAGCCGGTGGCGACCGGGGCGGGTTCGGCGCCGGTCGCGGACTCGGCGTCGTACCGGTGCACCGCCGTCTCGTGGGCCTGGCGGCGGGCCCAGAAGGCGAGTGGCGAGGGGGCGGGCAGGAAGGCGAAGCAGGCGGTGTCGGGCGGGGCGGTGGTGAGCGTGTCGACGAGCAGGCGGTGCCCCTCGCGGAACCAGTCCAGCAGGCCGGGGCCGTCGAGGCGCGGCGCCGGAGCCAAGGGCCGCCGCTCGGCGATCCCCTCGGCGACGTACGCGCGCGCCCAGCGGTGCACGACCCCCGTGTGCTCCACCAACTCCCGCACCCGCCACTCCGGGCAGGTGGGGACGGCACTGCCGACCCCGGCGGCTTCGGCGGCAGCGGCCAGGGCGCGGCCCTCACGGTCGAGGACGTGGATGAACTCGCTCGTCTCCATGGGGACGAGTGTGGCGGGCCGGAGGCGTGTACGGCACGCAATAGGGGTGGCCAGGGGGCCTGCGTGGACGGTCGTGGGCTGCTTGGCTCTGGCGGGCGAGGGGCGGTCCGCGCGGGCGGTCGTGAGCCGCGCGGCTCGGGCGGGCGAGGGGTGATCGGTTCGGATGGTTGCGGGGCGCTCGGTGCAGGCGGGCGTTCGGTGTTCTGTGCGGAGGGTTGGGGATCGTACGGCTCGGGCGGGTGCGGGGTGTTCCGCGCGAGTGGTTGCGGACAGCGCGGCTTGGACGCGTGCGTGGCGTTCCGCGCAGGTGGTTGCGGACCGTGCCGCTCGGGCGGGTGGGTCTCGTTCCGCGCGGGCGCCCCTGCGCCGCACCGCTCCGGCAGGCGCCCGGCGTTCCGTCCCGACCTCTGTGGGGCGTTCGGCTCAGGTCGTCGTACGGCGCTCCGCGCGCCCCGCGCCCGCCCCGATCAGCGCGGCCAGTCCCGCCAGGACGGCGACGCTCGTGAGGGCGGTCGGCAGGGAGAGCCAGTCGGCCATGAAGCCGATCGCCGGTGGGCCCAGCAGCAGGCCGCCGTAGCCGAGGGTGGAGGCGACGGCCACGCCGTGCGGTCCGGCCAGTGCGCCCGCGCGTTCGACGGCGACCGGGAAGAGGTTCGCGAGGCCGAGACCCGCGACGGCGAAGCCGATCAGCGCCGCCCAGAACGCGGGGGCCAGCGAGCCCAGCAGCATCCCGGCCGCCGCGAGGGTGCCGCCGACGACGACCGTGCGGCTGCGTCCGAGCCGCTCCAGCAGTGTCGTCCCGGAGAGGCGGCCGACCGTCATGGCCAGGGCGAAGCACGAGTACCCGACGGCGGCGGCCCCGGCGGACGCGTCCAGGTCCTCGCGCAGGTGCAGCGCGCCCCAGTCGGCGAGGGCGCCCTCGCCGTAGGCCGTGCAGCAGGCGATCAGGCCGAAGACGATCACGAGGCGCCGGGTGCGGGGGCCGCCGGCGGGCGCGGGGGCGGGGCGGGAGTCCCGGGCGGCGGACTTGCCGTCGTCCCTGTGCGCACGGGCCGGTGGTACGGCCGTGCCGTGATCCTCCGCATGCGCGCGGACCGGTCGTACGGCCCTGTCGTGATCCCCCGCGTGCGCGCGTGCCGGTGGCAGACGCAGGAGTGTGCGGCCCGCGACGGCGGTGACCACGAGGCCGACGGCGCCCAGGAGAAGCAGGTGCCAGGCGGGGGAGAGGCTGCCCGCGACCAGCGCGCCGAGGCCGGCCCCCAGCATGCCGCCGAGGCTGAACGCGGCGTGGAAGCTGGGCATGATCGGCCGGCGCAGGACGGTGACGAGGTCCACGGCGGCACTGTTGAAGGCGACGTTGATCCCGCCGTACGCCGCGCCGAACAGCAGCAGGACGGCGCCCAGGGTCGGGACGGAGTGGGCGTGCGGGGGCAGGGTGATCGACAGGGAGAGCAGGACCGCGCAGATCACGGTGATCAGGTGGCTGCCGTGGCGCTGGCAGAGGCGGCCCGTGAAGAGCATCGTCACGACCGCCCCGGCGGACACGCAGAGCAGGGCCAGGCCGAGGGAGGAGGCGGAGGCGCCGGTCTGTTCCTTGATGTCGGGGATGCGGACGACCCACCCGGCGAACATGAAGCCGTCCACGGCGAAGAACGCGGTCAGGACGACCCGCAGAAGACCGAGGTCGCTGCTCGGCGCGACGCTGCGCGAGCGGAGTTTGTTTATCGGCGGCACAAACTCAGGCTAGGGAGCCGGGGAGGGCGGGGCAAGAGTGTTGCCGGTCACTCTGCGCGGGGGCGTGCGTGTTGCGGGTGTGCAGGTCGGGGCGAGGTGAAGGTGCTCGGCCGGGTGGGAACCGGCGGCCCGGCCACGGCGGCGCGGGGGCGGCCGAGACTGCCGTACCGGCCGTCTGGGGAAACGCGATCCGGACGCTCCCCGAGGGGCAACACCCGGCAGCACCAGGGGAGTTCACCCCGCCGCCCGCCGCCCGCCGCCCGCCGCCCGCCGCCCGCCGCCCGCCGCCCGCCGCCCGCCGCCCGCCGCCCGCCGCCCGCCGCCCGCCGCCCGCCGCCCGCCGCCCGCCGCCCGCCGCCCGCCGCCCGCCGCCCGCCGCCCGCCGCCCGCCGCCCGCCGCCCGCCGCCCGCCGCCCGCCGCCCGCCGCCCGCCGCCCGCCGCCCGCCGCCCGCCGCCCGCCGCCCGCCGCCCGCTGCCCGCTGCCCGCCGCCCGCCGGGGCGCTGCGGCTTGGTCCGGCGGCGTGGCGTGCATCGCGTCGGCGGTCGGTGTCACCCGGCGCCCGTCCCGGCGGTTCGCCGCCTCCCTCGCGTCGGCGACAGGGCGGGCTGCGGTCCCGCCTGCCACCCCAACGCCCTTGTCCCGCCCGCGCATTGGCCAAGAAGGAAACCCGGCGCATCGTACGCCCATGGCCGACTCCCGTCAGTTCTCGGCTCAAAGCCTGCGATGTCGCCCCCACTTGGTGTTTTAAAGTGGCTCTCGCTTTTGTGAACCGGTTGATTCGGCATGTGGGAGGACGCGCGCATCATGGCGACGGAAACGTTTGAGTTCCAGGTAGAGGCCCGTCAGCTTCTCCAGTTGATGATCCACTCGGTCTACTCGAACAAGGACGTGTTTCTCAGGGAGCTCGTCTCGAACGCCTCCGACGCGCTCGACAAGCTGCGTCTCGACAAGCTGAGGGACGACAGCCTCGACGCGGACACCACCGACCTGCACATCAGGATCGAGCTGGACAAGGACGCGCGGACGCTCACCGTCCGCGACAACGGCATCGGCATGTCGTACGACGAGGTCGGCAAGCTGATCGGCACCATCGCGAACTCCGGAACCGCCGCGTTCCTCAAGGAGTTGAAGGAGCAGGACGGCGAGGGGGACGAAGTCGAGGGCCTGATCGGCCAGTTCGGCATCGGCTTCTACTCCGGTTTCATGGTCGCCGACGAGATGACGCTGCTGACCCGCCGGGCCGGCGAGAGCGCCGGTACGCGCTGGTCGTCGCGCGGCGAGGGGACGTACACGCTGGAGAGCGTCGACGACGCCCCGCAGGGCACGGCCGTCACGCTGCACCTCAAAGAGGCCGACCCCGACAACCAGTTGCACGACTACACGGCGGCCTGGACGGTCAAGCAGATCGTCAAGAAGTACTCGGACTTCATCACCTGGCCGATCCGCCTCGACGCCGAGGACGAGCCGCTCAACTCGATGAAGGCCCTGTGGGCGCGTTCGCGTGACGAGGTCACCGACGACGAGTACCACGAGCTGTACAAGCACGTCAGCCACGACTGGCGCGCACCGCTGGAGACCATCCGCCTCCAGGCCGAAGGCACCTTCGAGTACCAGGCGTTGCTGTTCCTGCCCGAGCACGCGCCGCACGACCTGTTCACCCGCGACTACCGCCGCGGCCTCCAGCTCTACGTCAAGCGCGTCCTGATCATGGACGACTGCGAGGCGCTGCTCCCGCCGTACCTGCGGTTCGTCAAGGGCGTCGTCGACGCGGCCGACCTCTCGCTGAACGTGTCCCGCGAGATCCTCCAGCAGGACCGCCACATCCTGATGATCCAGCGCAGGCTCGCGAAGAAGCTCCTCTCCTCGGTGAAGGAGATGCGGGCGAACGCGGCCGACAAGTACGCCACGTTCTGGCGGGAGTTCGGGGCGGTCCTCAAGGAGGGGCTGCTCAGCGACACCGACAACAAGGACGCACTGCTGGGGGTTTGCTCCTTCGAGAGCACCAACTCCTCTGCCGAATCCGGTGAGCTGACGACGCTTCAGGAGTACGTGGAGCGGATGAAGGACGGTCAGGAGGACATCTACTACCTGACCGGCGAGTCCCGCGAGAGCATCGAGAACTCCCCGCAGATGGAGGCGTTCTCGGCCCGCGGCATCGAAGTGCTGCTGCTCACCGACGCAGTTGACGAAGTATGGGTCGACGCCGTCCCCGAGTTCGAGGGCAAGCGGCTGCGGTCCGTCGCCAAGGGCGAGATCGACCTCGACGCGAAGGACGACGAACAGGCCGGTGAGGAACGGGAGAAGCAGACCGAGGAGTACGCCGGGCTGCTCGACTGGATGAAGGAGCGGCTCGCCGAGGAGGTCAAGGACGTACGGCTCTCCTCCCGCCTCACCGTCTCCCCGGCCTGCGTCGTCTCCGACACGGACGACATCACGCCCGCGCTCCAGAACATGTACCGGGCCATGGGCCAGGAGATCCCCGCCGCCAAGCGCATCCTCGAACTCAACGCCGGGCATGCGCTCGTGCAGGGCCTGAACCGGGCCTACCAGGAGGAGGCGCGGCGCGAAGGGCTCGTGGAGACCGCCGAGTTGCTGTACGGGCTGGCGGTCCTCGCCGAGGGCGGGCGGCCGAAGGAGCCGGGCAAGTTCGTACGGGTGGTGGCGGAGCGGCTGGAGAAGTCGCTCTGACCCGCTGACGTACCCGGCCGGGCGCGCACTCCGAACGCGGAGTGCGCGCCCGGCTCATTTCCCCACATAATCCCCCCACTCTCTGGTTGCTTAAGTCAATCAATCGGGCGTACATTCGTCGGCGGCGTACCGGCCCGACATCCCCCCACGGAGGCCCGACCATGTCCCACGCTCAACCCCGGTCCGTGGCGCCGGGGGTGGAGCCCGCGCCCCGGGTGAACCTCGTCGTCGCGGTGCTCGCCTTCGGCGGGATCGTCGTCTCGCTGATGCAGACGCTGGTCATCCCGATCGTCCCCGAACTCCCGAAACTCCTGGACGCCTCGGCCTCCGACGCGACCTGGGCGGTCACCGCGACCCTCCTCGCCGCGGCGGTTGCCACGCCGGTGATGGGCCGCCTCGGCGACATGTACGGCAAGCGGCGGATGCTGCTGGTCAGCCTGGTGACGCTGGTCGCCGGGTCGGTCGTCGCCGCGCTCAGCGACGCGCTCGCCCCCATGATCGTCGGCCGCGCCCTCCAGGGACTCGCCTCCGGGGTGATCCCGCTCGGCATCAGCATCATGCGCGACGAACTCCCCGCCGAACGGCTCGGCTCCGCGACCGCCCTCATGAGTGCCTCCCTCGGCATCGGCGGCGCCCTCGGCCTGCCCGCCGCCGCGCTCATCGCCGACCACTTCGACTGGCACATGCTGTTCTGGACGTCCGCCGCGCTCGGCGCCGTCGCGCTGGTACTGGTACCGGCGTTCGTCCCCGAGTCCCGGGTGCGCACCGGTGGACGTTTCGACTTCCCCGGCGCCGCCGGGATGGCGGCAGGGCTGATCTGCCTGCTGCTCGGCATCTCCAAGGGCGCCGACTGGGGCTGGACCAGCGGGACGACGCTCGGGCTGTTCGCCGCCGCCGTCGTGGTCCTCGTCGGCTGGGGCTTCTTCGAACTGCGGGTCGCCGCACCGCTGGTGGACCTGCGCACCACCGCCCGCCGCCAGGTCCTCGTCACCAACCTCGCGTCCCTGGCCTTCGGGTTCTCCATGTTCGCGATGTCCCTCGTCCTGCCGCAACTGCTCCAGCTCCCCGAGGCCACCGGGTACGGACTCGGCAGGTCGCTCCTCGACGCGGGCCTCGTCATGGCGCCGACCGGGCTCGTGATGATGGCCGTCGCCCCGGTGTCCGCGCTCATATCCAGGAAGTGGGGCGCCAAGGTCACGCTGATGGCCGGGGCGGTGATCGTCGCCGTCGGCTACGGCCTCGGCGTCGTCCTGATGTCCGAGGTCTGGCAGCTCGTCCTGGTGTCCTGCGTCGTCGGTGCCGGGATCGGGTTCGCCTACGGCGCGATGCCCGCACTGATCATGGGCGCGGTGGACCCGGCCGAGACCGCCGCCGCGAACAGCCTCAACACCCTGATGCGCTCCATCGGCACGTCGACCGCCAGCGCCGTCGCCGGGGTGATCCTCGCGCAGCTGACGACCGGGTTCCACGGGGCGGCGCTGCCGTCGGAGAACGGGTTCAAGGTGGTCATGGCGGCCGGGTCGGGGGCGGCGGTGCTGGCGTTCGTGGTGGCGGCGTTCATTCCGCGACGGCGGACGGCGGGTACGGGTATCGAGGCTGGTACCAGTACTGAGGCCGGTACGGGTACCGAGCCGGTGACGAGCGCGCCGGATGCACGTGCAGCCGCACCGCAGCCGTACGGAGCGAACGCACCGGCATCCGCGAGCGCGGGCCCGCAGGCCGCGACTCCCGACGCCCGCACCATCGGTGCCGCCGTGGCCGTCCCCCTCTCCCGCGCCGTCGCCGAACTCGTCGCGACCGTCCCGCACCTCGGTGACGGCCTCCCGGGCGGCACCGGACGTCCGGTGCGCGGCCAGGTGCGCGGCGCCGAGAACGTCCCCGTCCCCGGCGCCGCCGTGACGCTGATCTCCCTGGACGGACGGCAGTTGGGCCGCGCGGTCGCCGGGACCGACGGCACGTACGAGGTCCAGGCGCCCGGTGAGGGCACGTACGTCCTGCTCGCCGCCGCCGACGGGCTCCAGCCGCAGGCGACCACCGTCGTCGTGGGCGCCACGCCCGTGTCGTACGACGTCCTCCTGAGCGGCGGCAGCGGCCTCGCCGGCGTCGTGCGCGGCGCGGACGGCGGCGCGCCGGTCGCGGGGGCGGTGGTGATCGTGACCGATGTGCGCGGCGACGTCCTCGCGACGACGCGCACCGACGGGCTCGGGGAGTTCGCGCTCACCGAACTGGTCCCCGGCGCGGTCACGGTCGCCGTCAGCTCGCCCAAGCACCGGCCCCTCGCGCTCCCCGTCGAGATCGCCGCCACCGGCGTCACCCGGATCGAGGCCGAACTCCAGCCCGGCGCGCACGTGCGGGGGACCGTGCGCGGCGCCGGGTTCCCGCTCGGCGACGCCCGGGTGACGCTGGTGGACGCCGCCGGGAACGTCGTCGCCACGACCACGACCGGCGCCGACGGCGCGTACGCCTTCTCCGACCTCGACAGCGGCCAGTACACCGTCATCGCGACCGGCTACCCGCCCCGCGCGACCGGCGTCAGCCTGGCCGGTGACCTCGACGGCCACGACATCGAACTCGCCCACGCGGAGTAGAAGTTGTCGGGTCCCGTGTGTGAAGTGCCGTGTACACGGGACCTGTTCGCGCACCGAACCGTTCGCGGGCCCGGGGCGTCCTACAGTGCGTCACTCTCTCAGCATCCGCACAAGGGGAAACAATGCGACGCACAGCAGCGGCAGTTGCGGCTCTGGCCCTCGCCGTGACGGCACTCGGTACCGCGGCGACCACCGCGACCGCGGCCACGGGGGAGACGGTCGCCGCCTGTCCCACCGGCTGGGGAAGCCTCGACAAGTCCACCTCCTCGTCCACCTACGCCTCGCTGACGAACATCCGGACCGGGCAGCACGACTGCTACGACCGCATGGTCTTCGACATACCGGGCGGCGGCACCGGTATCGGCTACAACGTCCGGTACGTCGACGCCCTGTACCAGGACGGCAGCGGCGACCTCATCCCCGTCTCGGGCGGCGCGATCCTGGAGGTCCGCGTCTCGGCGCCCAGCTACAACTACGAGACGGGCAAGCCGAGTTACCCCGGCCGCGCCCGGCAGCCCCTCCCCGGTGTCGACATCACCGGCTACAGCGCCTTCCGTGACACCCGCTTCGCCAGCAGCTTCGAGGGCGACACCCAGATAGGGCTGGGCCTGCGGGCCCGACTCCCGTTCCGCGTCCAGCAGTTGACGGACAAGATCGTCGTCGACGTGGCGCACTCCTGGTGAGACCCCCGCCGGGGGCCGGTCGTCCCGCACCGGCCCCCGGCTCCGCCCCGCAGGCGAGCTGGTTGACTGTGCACGAGCACGTGCACGGCGAAGGAGGACCATGCCCGACCTGCGGATCGACGGAATCCGGCTCCAGTACGACGACGAGGGCACCGGCGACCCCGTCGTCCTGGTGATGGGACGAGGCGCCGGGGGGCGCGTCTGGCACCTCCACCAGGTTCCCGCGCTCAAGGCGGCCGGGCACCGCGTCATCACCTTCACCAACCGGGGCATCCCGCCGAGCGACCCGAGCCCGCAGGGGTTCACCATCGACGACATGGTCGCCGACACGGCCGGCCTCATCGAGCGGCTCGGCCTCGGCCCGTGCCGCGTCGTCGGCACCTCCCTGGGCGCGTACGTCGTCCAGGAACTCATGCTCGCCCGGCCCGAGTTGGTCAGCCAGGGCGTCCTGATGGCCACCCACGGCCGCACCGACGCCTACCGCCGGGCCGCGATCGCCGCCGAACGCGCCCTGTACGCCGAGGGGTTGACGCTCCCCGCCGCCTACACCGCCTGGAACCGCGCCCTGCGCAACCTCTCCCCGGCCACCCTCGACGACGAACAGAGCCTCCAGGACTGGCTGGACCTCTTCGAGTTCGCCCGCGAGGACACCGGCCCCGGCAGCCGCGTCCAGCTCGAACTCAACGCCCCCGAAGGACGGTTGGCCGCCTACCGGCAGATCAGGACGCCCACCCTGGTGATCGGGTTCGCCGACGACGCGGCCCTCCCCGCCAGGCTCGGCCGCGAGGTCGCCGACGCGATCCCCGGGGCCGTGTACCGGGAGGTCAAGGACTGCGGCCACTACGGCTACCTCGAACGCCCGGACGCCGTCAACCGGTTGATGCTCGACTTCTTCCGGGGCGCCGGCCGCTGACTTCGAGGAACAAGCCGAGGCGTTCTTGAAGCCCCGCGCCGAGCCGCCGTACCGTGCGGGGACGATCGTCGTCGGGGAGAGGCGGGGCATGACCCACGTCGAGGACGAACTGCTGACCCAGCCCGAGTGCTGGACCCGCGCCGTGTCCCAAGCCGCCGACCACAACGCCGAGTTACCCGCACCCGGCGAACGCGTCGCGATCGTCGGCTGCGGCACCTCGTACTACATGGCCCAGGCAGCAGCGGCCCTGCGGGGCGGCGAGACGGACGCCTGGGCCGCCTCGGAGTTCCCGTACGACCGGCCCTACGACCGCGTCGTCGCCCTCACCCGCTCCGGTACGACCACGGAAGTGCTGGACCTGCTGCGGCGGGTGCGCGGACGGGCCCGCACGACCGCCGTCACCGCCGACCCGGACACGCCCGTCTCGTCGGCCGCCGACGCAGTCGTCACCCTCGCCTACGCCGACGAACGCTCCGTCGTCCAGACCCGGTTCGCCACCACGGCCCTCACCCTCCTGCGCGCCCACCTCGGCCTCCACCCGGACACGGCAATATCCGACGCCCGTACGGCACTTGCCGAGCCGCTGCCCCAAGGGATCGTCGGATGCGGCCAGTTCACGTTCCTCGGGCGCGGCTGGACCGTCGGGCTCGCGAACGAGGCCGCGCTGAAGATGCGGGAGGCGTCGCTGGCGTGGACCGAGGCGTATCCGGCGATGGAGTACCGGCACGGGCCCATCAGCGTCAGCGCGGCCGGGACGGCGACCTGGATGTTCGGCGAGGCACCCGACGGGCTCGCCCGACAGGTGTGTGACACCGGGGCGTTGTGGGTCCAGGGGGAGCTGGATCCGCTGGCCGAACTGGTCCGGGCGCAGCGGCTCGCGGTGGCCGTCGCGGCGGCCCGGGGGCTCGATCCCGACCGGCCTCGTCACCTCACGCGTTCGGTGATCCTCACGCCCTGACGTCCGGAGGCGCACGATGACCCTCACCACCACGGCCGACCTCGTCACCCGCGCCGCCCGACTCCGGTCCGCCGTCGCCGCGTTCAACATCATCACCCTGGAGCACGTCGAGGCGGTCGTCGAAGGCGCCGAGTCCCTCGGGGCGCCGGTCGTGCTCCAAGTCAGCGAGAACGCGGTCGGGTTCCGCCGTGGCCGCGTCCGCCCCCTCGCCCGCGCCGCTCTCGCCGTTGCCCGACAGGCCGCTGTACCGGTCGCGTTGCACCTCGACCACGTCCGTGACGATCGCCTCCTCCGGCAGGCCGCCGACGCCGGGTTCAGCTCCGTGATGTACGACGCCTCGCACCTGCCGTACGACGGGAACCTCGCCGCTACGCGGAGCGCCGTCGGCTGGGCGCACTCCCAAGGGCTCTGGATCGAGGCCGAGTTGGGGGAGATCGGCGGGAAGCGGGGTGCGCACGCGCCGGGTGTCCGTACCGATCCCGGTGAGGCGCGGGCGTTCGTCGCGGACTCCGGAGCGGACGCACTGGCCGTCGCCATCGGCAGCACGCACGCCATGACCAGCCGCACCGCCACCCTGGATCACGACCTGCTGAAACGGCTCGCGGACGCCGTCGACGTACCCCTCGTCCTGCACGGCTCCTCCGGCGTCCCCGACCCCGAACTCACCGCCGCCGTCGCGGGCGGCATCACCAAGGTGAACGTCGGCACGGCCCTCAACGTCGCGCTGACCGAGGCGATTCGCGTGCACCTGCGCGAGCATCCGGACGCGGCGGACTCCCGTGCGTACCTCGGCGCGGGCCGGGAGGCGATGGCGCGGGAGACCGCGCGGATCATCCGGGTGCTCAGCTCCGCTTGACCGCCCTCAGCACCACGAACTTCGGGTTCCCGGCGACGACTTCGCTGTTCCCGAACAGCTTCCGCAGCTTCACGTGGTACCCGAGGTGCCGGTTGCCCACCACCCACAGTTCGCCGCCCGGCCGCAGCACCCGCCGCGCGCCGGTGAACATGCGCCACGACGTCGCGTCCGTCGTCGCCTGGTGGGAGTGGAACGGCGGGTTGTTGAGGACGACGTCCACGCTGGCGTCCGGCACGCCCGTGAGGCCGTCGCCGACCCTGAACTCGGCATGTCCGGGTACCCCGTTGGCCTTGTACGTCGCCTCCGCCGAGGCCACCGCCTGGAACGACTCGTCCGTGAAGAGGACCTCGGCCTCGGGGTTGGCGAGCGCCACCGCCGTACCGACGACGCCGTTGCCGCAGCCGAGGTCCACGACCCGGCGCACACCCGTCGTCGCGGGCAGATGCGTGAGGAAGAAGCGCGTGCCGATGTCGAGGCGGTCGGCGCAGAAGACGCCCGCGTGCCCGACGACCGGGTGGCCGGAGAGGGCCCCGACGTCGTCCGGGAGGGTGTAGCCGTACGGCCACGGGTTGGCCGGGCGCTCCAGCGCCGGGTCCGGGGCGGAGAAGATCAGGCGGGCCTTCTGGTGGGCCAGGGACGTACGGGTCGGTCCCAGGATCCGCTCGAACAGGCGGAGCGTCGAGGTGTGGATCTCCTTGACCATGCCGGTGCCGACGACGACCGTGCCCGCGTGCAGCGACGGCGCGAGCCGCAGGAGCTGGTCCTCCAGGAGGGCGAGGCTCTTCGGGACGCGCACGAGCAGTACGTCGATACGGGCGGGCGGCGGGTCCTGCGAGGTCAGCAGCCGTACGGCGCCGGTCGCGACACCGGCGCGCGCGAGGTTGGCGCGGGTCGCCTCCTGGCCCAGCCACGAGTCGGTGATCTGCGTCGGCCCCGCGTGCGCGAGCGCCGTCACCAGCGCACCCCACCGGTCGCCGGACACGACGACCGTGCCGGTCAGCGGCACCGCCTGCTCGTGCAGATGCGTGAGCAGATACGCGTCGGCGGCGTCCCAGGCACGCAGCCGGTCGCGCGGGTCCTCGGGGTAGCGGCTCAGCTCCAGCTCGCCCCACGGCGTCGTCATACGGTCGTTCATCGTCAGCCAGGCTAGCCGAACCGCAGCTCAGACCGGGTGCGGCAGGATGGTCCGATGGACGACGAGCTGTTTCCCCGGGAACGTACGCAGGTCGCGCCGGGCGCCGTGCACGTGCCCGACTGGCTGGACGCCCCCGCCCAGCGCGACCTGCTCGAAGCGTGCCGGGAGTGGGCGCGCCCGCCCGCCGGCCTGCGCACGGTCCGCACCCCGGGCGGCGGCACCATGACCGCCCGCCAGGTCTGCCTGGGCTGGCACTGGCACCCGTACGCGTACTCCCGCACGGCCGTCGACGGCGACGGCAGCGCGGTGAAACCATTCCCCGCCTGGCTGGGGGAGCTGGGGCGGCGGGCGGTCGCGGCGGCGTACGACGGACCGCCGGAGCCCGGCCCGGCGTACGACATCGGCCTCGTCAACTTCTACGACGGCGACGCCCGGATGGGCATGCACCAGGACGCCGACGAGCGGTCGGACGCGCCGGTGGTGTCGCTGAGCCTGGGGGACCGGTGCGTGTTCCGGTTCGGGAACACCGCGTCGCGGGGGAAGCCGTACACGGACGTCGAGCTGCGCAGCGGGGACCTGTTCGTGTTCGGCGGGGCGTCGCGGAGGGCGTACCACGCGGTGCCGAAGGTGCTCCCGGGGACGGCGCCGGCCGGGCTCGGGCTCACGGGGCGGCTGAACGTGACGCTGCGCGTCAGCGGTCTCGCGCACGGCCACGGCACCGAGCGGATCATGGGAGACTCGCTCTCATGAGCGGCAAGGCGGACCCCCGGCCGGCGGGGGAAGGGACCACCTCAAGGGCGCGGCTGGACCGGGGGCGCGGCGCGCTCGGGCCCGCGCTGGAGCTCGTGCACACCGGGCGGGCGCCGACGCGCGCGGTCCTCACGGCCGAACTCGGTGTGACGCGTGCCACCGCGGGCGCGGTCGCCGCCGAGCTGGAGGCGCTCGGCCTGATCCGGGTCGACGCGCACCCCACGGCCGCCGCCGGCTCCCAGGGCCGCCCCTCGCACCGGCTCGAACTCGCCGAGGACGGGCCGGTGGTGCTGGCCGCGCAGGTCCATACCGACGGTTTCCGGGCCGCGTTGGTCGCGCTGGGCGGCCGGATCGTGGCGACGACCCCGAGTTGCGAGGCGGTCGACGCGGACCCGGCGAAGATCCTCAGCGCGGTCGTCGAGGCGGGCGCCGAGCTGCTGCGGACCAGCGGACGCCGCTGCGTCGGCGCCGGGCTCGCCGTACCGTCGGCCGTCGCCGAACCCGAGGGCCTCGCCCTCAATCCCCTTCACCTGGCCTGGCCGGTGGGGGCACCGGTGCGGGAGATCTTCGCCGAGCGGATCGCGGCGGCCGGTGTCGAGGGCCCCGCGTTCGCCGCGAACGACGTGAACCTCGCGGCGCTCGCCGAGCACCGGCACGGCGCCGGGCGGGGCGCTCGCGACCTGCTGTGCGTGGCTACCGGACACCGGGGCGTCGGCGGCGCGCTCGTCCTCGACGGCCGTCTGCACACGGGGAGTTCGGGGCTCGCGCTGGAGGTCGGCCACCTCACCGTGAACCCCGAGGGCCGCCCCTGTCACTGCGGCAGCCGTGGCTGTCTCGACGTCGAGGCCGACCCGCTGGCCCTGTTGACCACCGCCGGGCGCGAACCCGGGCCCGGGGGCTCGCTGTTGCACCAGGCGGACCGGCTGGTGCGTGATGAGTACGGCGACCCCGTGGTCCGTGCGGCGGCCGAATCCCTCATCGACCGGCTGGGGTTGGGGCTCGCCGGGCTGGTGAACATCCTCAACCCCGACCGGATCATCCTCGGCGGGCTCCACCGCACGCTCTTCGACGCCGACCCGGAGCGGCTGCGGGCCGTCGTCGCCGACCGGAGCCTGTGGGGCAGGAGCGGTGGGGTGCCGATCCTCGCGTGTTCGCTGGACCACAACAGCCTTGTCGGAGCTGCCGAGTTGGCGTGGCAGCCGGTGCTGGACGATCCGTTGGGGACGGTGAGCGCGTAGGCGGGGTGCGCCGGCTCAGAGGGTCGTCCCGCCGTCGATCACCAGGTCCGTGCCGACCAGCGGGGCCGCGTCCTGCGACGCCAGGTACAGGACGGCGCGGGCGACTTCGTCCGTCGTGACGGCCCGGCCCAGCGGCGACTGCTCCTTCATCCGTGCCGCGCGGCCCTCCTCCGTCTCGCCCGGCAGCAGGGACATGGAGGTCCGAGTGGCGCCGGGGCTCACGGAGTTGATGCGGACGCCGTCCCGGATGTGCTCCAGGGCGGCGCCCCGGGTGAGGGAGGTGACGGCGGCCTTGCTCGCGGAGTAGGCGGCCGAGCCCGGCTTCTGCGCGTGGACGCCGAGGGTGGAGGCGACGTTGACGATCGCGCCGCCGCGCGGCTGGGCGCGCATCTGCCGTACCTCGGCGCGCAGCGCGAGGAAGAGGCCGGTCAGGTTGGTGTCCATGAGCGCGTGCCAGTCCGCGAGGCCGGTGTCGGCGAGCGGCTGCCCGGCCCGGGCGATGCCGGCGTTGTTCACCGCGACGTCCAGGGAGCCGAACCGTTCCACGGCGGCCCCGATCAGCGCGTCGACGCTGTCGGGGTCCGTCACGTCGGCCGGCTGGGCGATCGCGACGCCGCCCGCCCGCTCGACGAGCGTGACCGTCTCCTCCAGCGCGGTCCGGGTGCGCCCGGAGGCGACGACGTACGCGCCCTCGGCGGCGAAGGCGAGCGCGAGGGCGCGGCCGATACCGGAACCGGCGCCGGTGATCAGGGCTGTGCGGCCGGAGAAACGGGGCTGAGGCATGGTGAACCTTTCGAGAATGGTCGGTCTTGAATGAGGGTGAGAGTGTCTGAGGCAGGAGGTGTCTGAGGCGGGGGATGTCTGTTGCCGGTGTCGGTCGAGCGGACCGTCAGTCGAGCAGCGTCAGCGCCTGCTCCACCGCGTCCCGCACCCGTGCCGTCGGATCGGCCGACGCCTTGCCGATGATCCGCAGGCCCTGGAGGAAGACCAGCAGCATCCGGGCGAGCGCGCGCGGATCGCGGTCCCGCGTCAACTCGCCCTGCGCCTGGGCCCGTACGAGGGCGGAGTGCAGCAGCGTCTCCAGCTGCTCCCAGCCCGCCTCGACGCGGCGCGCGGCGGCGGGGTCGTGCGGGGCCAGCTCGGCGGCCGTGTTGACGACGAAACAGCCGCATCTGCGGCCGGGGTCACCGGTGGCCTCGGCGGCGAACCGCCGCACGACCGCCCGGACGCCGGGCAGCGCCGGACCCGGTGCCGACAACTCCCGTACCAGAAAAGAGAGGTTGAGGTCGCTGTAGCGGTCCAGTGCCTTCAGGTACAGGTCGTGCTTGCTGCCGAAGGTCGCGTAGATGCTGGCGCGGGCGATGCCGAGGTGCTCGACGAGGTCGGCCATCGAGGTGGCCTCGTAGCCGCGCCGCCAGAACAGGTCCAGAGCGGACTGGAGGGCGGCGTCCGGGTCGAATTCCTTGGTCCTCGCCATGGGGGGAGCGTAGGCCATTCGAGAACGAGTGGTCAATTAAGGGCGGTGAGGGCCAACAGGCCCGCGTGGCCCTCGGGTTCGCACGCGATCTCGGGGGTTGTGCCCTGGGCCCGGAACCAGCGGTCGGCGGCTTCGCGGACCAGACCGCGTCGGTTCGCCCGCCCCGCACGTGACCAGCGAGGATGGGCGGGATCACCCCGCCCGGGAACCACCCCGCTGCCCCGGGACCACCCCCGCCGCACCAGAAAGCTGACGTCATGACCGAGAAACTCACCGTGACCGTCCTCGGCACCGGCATCATGGGCGCCGCGATGGCCCGCAACCTCGCCCGCGCCGGACACACCGTCCGCGCCTGGAACCGCACCCGCGCCAAGGCCGAACCGCTGGCCGCCGACGGGGTCGCCGTCGTCGACTCCGCCGCCGAGGCGGTGCGCGGCGCGGACGCCGTCGTCACCATGCTCTACGACGGCGGCGCGGTACGGGACGTCATGCGCGACGCGCTGCCGGGCCTCGGGGACGGGACGCTGTGGGTGCAGTCGACCACCGCGGCGCTCGACTCCGTCGCGGAATTCGCGGAGTTCGCGCGCGAGCACGGCCTCGTGTTCTTCGACGCGCCCGTCCTCGGCACCCGGCAGCCGGCCGAGGCGGGTCGGCTCACGGTGCTGGCGGCCGGTGCCGTGCCCCAACGCGCCGCCGTAGCCCCGGTGTTCGACGCGGTCGGCGCCCGCACCGTCTGGACCGGCGAGGAGCCGGGCGGCGCGACCCGCCTCAAACTGGTCGCCAACAGCTGGGTGCTGGCCGCCACCGCCGCCACCGGCGAGGTCCTCGCCCTCGCCCAGTCCCTCGACGTCGATCCCCAGGACTTCTTCGCCCTGATCGCCGACGGCCCCCTCGACATGGGCTACCTGCACGCCAAGGCGGCCCTCATCCTCGAAGACCGCCTCTCCCCGGCCCAGTTCGGCGTGACGACGGCGGAGAAGGACGCCCGCCTGATCGTCGAGGCGGGCAGGGCGGGAGGTATCCGCCTCGACGTGGCCGAAGCCGCAGCGGAGCGCCTGGCCCGGGCCGCAGCGGCGGGACACGGCGAGGAGGACATGGCGGCGGCGTACTTCGCGAGCTTCGGGCCGGACGCCTCGGGTACCGGCTCCGGCGAGCAGCAGAGCGGCTGAGCACTCGAACTCACCGCCACGTCCGTCCGGGCTCACCCCCCATATGCACGGCCGCCCCAACTCACCGCCACGCCACGGAGAACGCCCGCCCCGCGTTCTCCGTGAGCATCCTCCCCACCACCCCCTCCCCGACGACCGCCGTCAACCGCTCCCGCACCCGCCGCAACAGATACGGCATCCCCGGCCCCCCGTTCACCGACCGCGCGCCGGCGGTCGTCGTGTCGCCCCCGAGGAGCAGCCGGTCCCCGAACCCGGCCTCCACGAGGGCGAGTACGGCGTCCGGCATCCGCCAGTCGGTGGCGTGATGAGCGTGGGACGGACCGTCGAACGCCAAGTAGCAGCCGCTCTCCGCGATGTGACGGTGCGTCAAGAAGTCGGGTGAACGGTTCAGGTGCCCCAGGACCACGGACTCCGGCGCAACCCCCAACTCCCCGCACAGCAGGTCGAGTACGTCGAGCGCCCCCGTCCCCAGCTCCAGATGCACGGCGACCGGCGCCCCCGTCGCATGGTGGGCCTCGGCGGCGGCTGCCATGGTCCAGCGGGCGTGCGCATCCAGCCCGTGGAACCCGCCCGCCACCTTCACGAACCCCGCCCGCACTCCCGACGTCCCGATCCCCGCGGTGAGTTCGGCGACGAACACCTCCGCGAGCCGGGACCCGCGCACCTCCTCGACGACGCCCTCGTCGTAGTGCCGGGCCTGGTGCAACCCGGTCGCGGCGACGACGTACACCCCCGACTCCCGTGCCAGCGACGGCAGATCGGCCGCACGCCGGCCCATCCGGTACGGCGTCCACTGCATCACGGCCCCGCCGCCCAGCTCCCGGAACGCGGCCAGTTCCGCCCGTGCGGCCGAGGCGCTGCGCAGCTCCTGCCCGGGCAGGAGCGGGCTGCTGAGGAAGAGGTGGTCGTGGGCGTCGCAGATGCCGAGCCGTTCGGGCGGCACGTCGCCGACGACCGTCCGGACGGTCCTCACCACTGGCGTCCCCTCGGCAGGTCCGCGAGCCCCGGCGCCGACAGGTGCAGCACGCGGAACACGTCGCCCTCAGCCCCCGGCGCGTCGTGCGCCCACAGCGAGAACCGCACGATCTCCCACCGCGAGGTGTCCACCCCCGCCGCGGCCACCACCACCCCGTCCTCCCGGGCCAGCTTCCCGACCGCCTCCGCCTCGCCCTCCATCACCTCGGCGTACACCGCGCCGTCCGGCGGAACCGGTACCCGCTGCCGCACGGCCACGGCGGCGGGCGAGCCGACGGCGCCGCCGACGTCGTACGCCGCGCCGCTCCACTGCCGTACGGCCGGCCGGCCGAAGTCGTCGCTCAGCCGCTGGAACGCGCCGCCCCAGAGGAAACGGTTCATGCCCCGCGCGGTGTGCCACAGGTAGAACGGGGCGTACTGGTTGACGGGCGAGCCGTCGGCGCCGCGTTCGCGCAGGAGGTACGCCTTGAGGCCGAGGCCCTGCCAGTCGTCCAGGAGATGCCCGGCGCGGGCCACGCGCGCGTGCACGATGCTCATGTCGTAGTCGGCGGGGAGGGTGAGTTCGTACTGCATCGCATGCATGACGGCTCCTCAGGCGGAGTGCGCGCGGGCGTAGTCGTGCGGGTCGACGTGGTCGGCCCAGTCGACGGTCGTGCCGTCGGCGGCGGCCTCGACGGTGGCGATGTGCGACATGCCGGTGCGGGGCCCGGCGCCGTGCCAGTGCGACTCGCCGGGTTCGATCCACACGGTGTCACCCGCGCGGATCGCCTCCACGGCACCGCCCTCGCGCTGCACCAGACCCTCGCCGTCGACGACGTGCAGGACCTGGCCGTGCGGATGGCGGTGCCAGGCGGTGTGCGCGCCGGGGGAGAAGTGGACGTGGTAGATCCGCAGCCGGGACGGCGCGGGCGGCACGGCGATCTCGTCGAGCCGGACGGCGCCGGTGAAGTGCTCGGCGGGACCCTGTGCGGAGTCGGGCCGGCGTCGGGTGATGTGCATGGGAGTTCCTCTAACTCTGGGGTGCCAGCAGGGCGAGCAGACCTCGGACACCGGCGTCGAACGCGTCCGGGGAGCCGGAGGCGCGGGCCAGGACGTAACCGCCCTGGACGGTCGCGACGACCGCCGAGGCGATCTCCGTGGCGTCCAGTGAGGGCGCGAACTCGCCCTGCTCCTGGCCCAGTTCGACGACCTCGGCGATCCGCGCGCGGATGCGGGCGAGCGTCTCGTCGACGGGTGCGCGCAGTTCTGGGCTGGCCATGATGTCGGGGTCCATCGTGAGACGGCCGACCGGGCAGCCGCGCAGCACGTCGCGCTCACGGCGCAGGTACGCCGCGATGCGCTCGTACGGAGTGCCCGGCGCGTCCAGGACCGCCTCGGCCGTGGCCAGCAACTCCTCGGCCGTACGCCGGATCGCGGCCAGCGCCAGATCGGGCTTGCCCTTGAAGTGGTGGTACATGCTGCCCTGCCCGGCGCCCGCGCGCTCCAGGATCGCCTTGGGGCTGGTGCCCACGTAACCGCGCTCCCACAGCAGCTCGCGGGTGGACTCGATGAGGCGTTCCGAGGTGCTCATGACCGTACTGTACATACTAGTAGTTACAGAATCCAGGCTCCGGGGGAGTACCGCGTGATCCCTCACGTACTCCCCCGGAGGTACGCGAGGTACCGCCACCCGTGCGACGCCCCGACCCCCCTCCCGGCGAGAGCCTCGGCAGTGACAGATGAATCACTGCCGAAGGAGATGACCGGCGATGGACACCCTCGCGAGCGGATACGGCGGCCCCGGCCCCTGGATCCTGCTGTTCCCCCTGTTCTGGGCGGCTGCCGTGGCCGCAGTCGTCACCGTCGTACGCCGTACGGGTGGATGGCGCGGGCGCACGCGCCCCGGCACACGCCTCCTCGGGGACGCGCCCCTCGCCGTCCTCGGGCGGCGCTTCGCCGCCGGGGAGATCGACGAAGAGGAGTACTGGCGCCGGCAGTCGGTGCTGGAGGAGCACTTCGGGCGCAAGGGCGGTGACGCGTGATGGCGGCGACGGCCGCCGCGCGGGTCACCGGCGCCGTGAAGGTGTACGGCGCCGGAGACACCGCCGTACGCGCGCTGGACGGCGTGAGTGTGGAGTTCCCGGCCGGGCGGTTCACCGCGATCATGGGGCCGTCGGGGTCGGGGAAGTCGACGCTGATGCACTGTGCGGCGGGGCTCGACACGCTGTCCTCGGGGGCCGCGTGGATCGGTGACACCGAGCTGGGCGCGCTGGACGACCGGCGGCTGACGGTGCTGCGCAGGGACCGGGTGGGGTTCGTGTTCCAGGCGTTCAACCTGCTGCCGACGCTCACCGTCGCCGAGAACATCCGGCTGCCCCTCGACCTCGCCGGGCGGCGCGGGGACGGCGAGTGGATCGACGCGCTGATCGACGTCGTCGGCCTGCGCGACCGGCTCCACCACCGCCCCGCGCAGCTCTCCGGCGGCCAGCAGCAGCGCGTCGCCGTGGCCCGCGCCTTCGCCGGACGCCCCGAGGTCGTCTTCGCCGACGAGCCGACCGGCAACCTCGACTCGCGCGCGGGCGAGGAGGTCCTCGGCCTCCTCGGCCGTACCGCGCGGGAGACGGGCCGCGCGGTCGTCATGGTCACCCACGACCCGCTCGCGGCGGCCCACGCGGACGAGATCGTCTTCCTGGCGGACGGCCGCTTGGCCGACCGGATGGAGGCGCCGACGGCGGAACGGGTGCTGGACCGGGTGAAGGCGTTCGAGGTACGGCAGGGGGAGGTGCGGTCATGAACGACGTCACGCGCGACAACCCCCCAGCCACCGCGCCCACTCCCGCCCCCGCCCGCACCACCCTCCGCCTGAGCCTCTCCGCCCTCCGAGCCCACCGCCGCCGCTTCGCCGGAACCTTCCTCGCCGTGTTCCTCGGTGTCTCCTTCCTCGCGGGCACCCTCGTGATGGGCGACACCCTGCGCGCCGGCTTCGACACGATGTTCGGCAGCGCGACGGCCGGTACGGACGCCGTCGTACGCGGCGCGGACGCGATCACCACGCCGGGCGACAGCCAGGGCGTACGGCGGCCGGTGCCGACCGCGCTGGTGCGTGACCTGGCGGGCGTCCCCGGCGTCGCCGCCGCCGAGCCCGACATCCAGGGCGCCGGACAGCTCCTCGGCCGCGACGGGAACCCCATCGGCGGCAAGGGCCCGCCCACCCTCGCGGGCAACTGGATCACCGACCCGCGCCTCAACCCGTACCGCCTGGCCGAGGGCCGCGCCCCCGCGCACCCCGGAGAGGCGGTCGTGAACCGGGCCACCGCGAAGAAGGGCGGCCTGCGCCTCGGCGACACGACGATCCTGCGCACCCCCGACCCCGTACGGGTCAGGATCGTGGGCCTGGCGACCTTCGGCGGCGCCGACGGCATGGCCCAGGTCACCTACACGGGCCTGACCCGAGCGGACGCGGAACGGTACCTCACCGCACGCCCCGGCCTCGCGACGAGCATCCTCGTGCGGGCGGCGGACGGAGTGAGCCAGAAGGAGCTGGTCGAGCGGCTGACTCCCGTACTCCCCGAAGGAGTCGAGGCCATCACCGGCCAGGAGGTCGCCCGCGAGGACACGGACATGATCGGCCGTCAGTTCCTCGACGTCTTCACGGCGTTGCTGCTGGTCTTCTCCGGAATCGCCCTGCTGGTCGCGACGTTCTCCATCCACAACACGTTCGCGATCGTCGTCGCCCAACGCACCAGGGAGAACGCCCTGTTGAGGGCCGTGGGAGCATCCCGGCGCCAGGTCACGGCAACCACCCTCACCGAGGCGGCGGTTGTGGCGCTCACCGCGTCGGCCGCCGGACTCGCGGGCGGCATCGGCATCGCCGCCGGACTGAAAGCCCTGTTCCCGGCGATCGGATTCCCCTTCCCCGACGGCGAGTTGGTGATCGGCGCGCTCTCGCTCGCCCTGCCGCTGCTGGTCGGCACGGTGGTGTGCCTGGTCTCCGCGCTGCTGCCCGCCGTACGGGCCGGACGTACGGCACCGCTCGCGGCGCTGCGGGACATGGCGGTCGACGCGTCGGGTACGTCGCGACGGCGGGCCGTCGTCGGGGTCGCGCTGCTGGCGACCTCGGCCGGCGTGCTGGTCCCACCGTCCTTGTGGACGGCGGGAGTCGGCGCCGTCCTCGTCCTGGTGGCCTTCGTGGTGCTGGGCCCGGTCGCATCGTCGGCCGTGATCCGGGTGCTGGGCGGACCGCCGGCGAGACTGCGAGGCGTCACCGGTGCCCTGGCCCTGCGCAACGCCCTGCGCAGCCCCCGGCGGACGGCCGCCACGGCGAGCGCGCTGATGATCGGCGTGACCGTGGTGTCCCTGTTCACCGTGTTCGGCGCCTCGCTGAAGGCGACGATGGACCGGACCGTCGCGAGGTCGTTCGCGGGCGATCTCGCCGTGAGCGCACCGGCGTTCGGCGCGGGCGGCAGCGGACTGAGCCCGAAGCTGGCCCCGGCGATCGACAGGCTGCCCGAGGTCGACACGGCCGTCGGTCTCGGCAAGGGAGTGGCCGAAGTCAACGGCGACGGACGCGAGTTGACGGTCACCGACCCCACCGCCCTCGCCCGCACCTTCGAACTCGGCACGGTCCAGGGCGACCTGAACTCCCTCGGCGCCGACGGCATCGCCGTCACCCGCACGGAGGCCCGCAAGCAGCACCTCACGGTCGGCTCCACCACCCGTCTCACCTTCACCGACGGACAGCGCCTCACCTTCACCGTCCGCGCCCTGTACGGCCGTTCGGAACTCGCCGGCGACTACGTCATCACCCGCCAGGCATGGTCCCCGCACCGCACGCAGGACCACGACACCCTGGTCGCGGTGTCCCTCAAGAAGGGCGTCGGCGAACAGGCCGGCAAGGCGGCCGTCGAGCAAGTCGCCGAGCGGTACGGCGATCCGGAGGTGCGGACCCGGGACGAGTACGCCGAGTCCTCGGCGGGCGGCATCGACATGATGCTCACCCTCGTCTACGCGCTGCTGGCGCTCGCCGTCCTCATCGCCCTGCTCGGCATCGCCAACACGCTGACCCTCGCGATCCATGAACGCACCCGGGAACTGGGCTTGTTGAGGGCGGTCGGCCAGACCCGCGCGCAACTGCGGGCGATGGTCCGCTGGGAGTCCGTGCTGGTCGCGGCGTTCGGCACGACGGGCGGGCTCGCGCTGGGCGGCTTCCTCGGCTGGGTGCTCGTGAGGGCCTCCGACGGGGCGAGCGACAGCGAATTCGCCTTCGCCGTACCGGTGTCGCGGCTGGCGATCGTCGCGCTGGTAGGGCTGGCGGCGGGCGTCCTGGCCGCGCTGAGGCCGGCGCGCAGGGCGGCCCGGCTCAGTGTGCTGGGAGCCGTGGCCGTGGAGTGAGACCGGGAAGAACGTGCCGGGCCCGCATCGGTTGCGGCCCGGCACGTACCCGCCCCACCGGTTCCCAGGGGTTCGTCAGACCCGGGCCGCCGCCCGGTGCGGCTCGGCCACGGGCTGCGGGGCGGCGAGATCGGCGGGCGGCATCACGTTCCCCAGAGGGCTCGCCGGGTCCGTCGCCGACAGCGTGAACCACACGACCTTCCCGTCCGCCCCCTCCGACCGCGCGCCCCAGCTCTCGCTGACCGCCGCCACCATCGCGAGGCCCCGGCCGCAGGTGGCCAGCGCGTCGATGTCGTCCATCGCGGCCACCACCGGCAGCCGGGGATCCCGGTCGCGCACCGAGACGGTCAACTGCCCGAGCAGCAGTTCCATCTCCACCACGCAGGTGTTGTCCGGCCGCGCGTGCCGGTGGACGTTGGCCAGCAGCTCCGTCACACCGAGCGCGGCCCGGTCCATGAGGGGGTCCAGCTGCCAGTACCGCAGATGTGCGGCAACGATTCTGCGGACCTGGCCGATCCGAGACGGCAGAGCTTGCAGCTCCACCGTGCAGTGCCTGTTCGGGTTGCTGATCACGCTGCGACTCCCCGACGTGAGGTCCGGAGGAACACGGAGTTCGGATCGTTTCGGCAGCGCGTCCCGGACAGCGGCCGGCTGCGTTGGTGGCCGGCGGGCTGGTTCGCAGCGTTATCGCCGGTAAACCCAGAGTGACGTCAGTTCAGAGTGGCTCAGGGGGAGCGGGGGCGCAACTTCGGGCGAGAGGGGCGTACGGCTGTCTTGCGCGCCCCTCGGTACCGGCGCGCACGCCTGGCGATGCCGCGTGGTGTGCTCCCCGGCACCGGCGTGCGCGCCCTGCCGTACGGCATCACGCACCCCCGGCCGGTCTCACCCGCCCCCGGCCCTCCGCACCGCCTCGACGAACCTCCGCGCGGCCGGAGCCCCGGTCCGCCCCCGATCCGGCGTGGCTAAAGTCAGCGAGTACCGCGTCCCGTTGACCTCGGCACGCGCGCGGCCGTCCGCGCCGAACCAGGCCCTGGACGCACGGACCGAGCCCACGGGCGCGCTGTCGATCTCGCTGCCGTGGCTGTTGAGCAGCTCCAGCCGGCCGTCGCTGATCCGGACCCGCCCGGCCCGGGTCAGCGACCGGAGTCTTCTGCCGATGCGGACGCCCGTCGCCGTGAACTCCGGCTCCGCCATGCCGCTCCGCCCCCTCGCCGCCCCGTGAGTGATGTCTGCCCCCCGGTGCCGTGCAGTCTGCCGCCCGGGGGCGTACGGCACCAGTGGGTCGGGAGGACCCGTGGCGCTCGCCCGGAGCACTCGCGCGAATGCGCCCCCTGAGGGTTCCTTTGGGGTGCTCAAAGGTGTGTTTATGCAGGTGGGAAGCGTGTGACGGATGTCTATGATCGAGGCGACGGCCGCTTGAGCGAGCGTATGAGGAGCCCCACCGTGACCACCCCCCAGCAGACCTCGACCCTGGACGAGGACCGCAGCGACGACGCGTACCGCGCATGGCTGAAGGACGCCGTGCGCAAGGTGCAGGCGGACGCGAACCGCTCCGCGGACACCCACCTGCTCAAGTTCCCGCTCCCCGAGGCCTGGGGCATCGACCTGTACCTGAAGGACGAGTCGACGCACCCCACCGGCAGCCTCAAGCACCGCCTCGCCCGCTCGCTCTTCCTGTACGGCCTGTGCAACGGCTGGGTCCGCCCCGGGCGCCCGGTCATCGAGGCGTCCAGCGGTTCCACGGCCGTGTCGGAGGCGTACTTCGCGAAGCTGATCGGCGTCCCGTTCGTCGCCGTCATGCCGCGCACGACCAGCGCGGAGAAGTGCCGGCTGATCGAGTTCCACGGCGGCCGATGTCATTACGTCGACGACCCCCGCACGATGTACGAGGAGTCCGCCCGGCTCGCCGCCGAGACCGGCGGGCACTACATGGACCAGTTCACGTACGCCGAGCGCGCCACCGACTGGCGCGGCAACAACAACATCGCCGAATCCATCTTCAGGCAACTGGAGTCGGAGCCGTTCCCCGAGCCCGCGTGGATCGTCGCGACGGCCGGTACGGGCGGCACCTCGGCGACGATCGCCCGGTACGTCCACTACATGCAGTACGACACCCGGATCTGCGTCGCCGATCCCGACAACTCCTGCTTCTACGAGGGCTGGACGACCGGCGACCCCGACGTCACCTACGACTGCGGCTCCCGTATCGAGGGCATCGGACGGCCGCGCATGGAGCCGAGTTTCGTGCCCGGCGCGATCGACCGGATGATGAAGGTCCCGGACGCCGCGAGCGTCGCCGCCGTACGGGCCCTGGAGTCGGCCATCGGGCGCAAGGCGGGCGGCTCGACGGGGACCGGGCTGTGGAGCGCGCTGAAGATCGTCGCGGAGATGGCCGAGGAGGGGCGCCAGGGGAGTGTCGTCACGCTGCTGTGCGACCCCGGGGACCGGTATCTCGACAAGTACTACTCCGACGCGTGGCTCGCGGAGCAGGGGCTGGACATCACGCCGTACAGCGAGGTGATCGAGACGCTGCTGACGACGGGGAAGTGGCAGGACTGAACCTCCGGTCGCCCGGGGCGAGTTCGCGGCCGGGCCCTCAACTCCCGGGCTTCCCCAGCCTCTTGTCCAACTCCCGTACGGCGCCCCGGAACGCGGTCCCGAGCCCCGGCCGGGCCACCTTGAGCGCGACCCGCAGCGCCGGCACCCCGTCCGCCGCGAACGTCCACCGCACCCGCGTCCCCGCGCCCACCGGAATCAGCCGCCACTCCTCCACGAGGGCTTTCAGCCCCGGTGCGTTGAGGGTGTCCAGACGGTAGGCGTACACCTCGGGAGCCTTCGCCGCGAGGACCGTCTCGCGGAACCTGCCGCCGCCCACGAGGTGGATCTCCCGCTGCCCGCCGTCCCCGAGGGGCCGCGCGAGCCTGACCTGACGGAACCAGTCGGCCCAGCCGGGGACGTCCTCGGCGAGGGCGTGGAAGACGGCCTCGGGAGCCGCGGACATCTCCTGCGCGAACAGCAAGCGGACGGGGGCGGTCTCGACGAACTCAAGACCCACCGGGGCCAGATGACGCTCCACGCGAAGTCCCCTCCCGCTGACGCACTGCGACGATCAGGAAACCCACCCTAGTTGACGGACCGTCAGAAGTCGTCGCCCGTGCGTCACATGTCCACGGCCCGCACGGCTTCCCCCGCCACCACGACCCGCAGATGCTCGGCCATCTCCGCACGAGCCGCCGCCGGCAGCCCCGCGTCCGTCACCAGCGAGTCCACCTGGTCCAGCGCCGCGAACGAACTCAGGCCCACGACACCCCACTTGGTGTGGTCGGCGACCACCACGACCCGTCGCGCGGAGTGCACGAGGCGCCGATTGGTCTCCGCCTCCGCGAGGTTGGGCGTCGACAGACCCGCCTCGACCGATATGCCGTGCACGCCGAGGAACAGCACGTCGAAGTGGAGCGCGGCGATCGCCTGGTCGGCGACGGGGCCGACGAGGGAGTCCGAGGGGGTGCGGACCCCGCCGGTGAGGACGACGGTCGCGGCGCCCTGACGCGGCCCGGACGTGCGCTGCGCGGCGTGGAAGACGTCCGCGACACGCACCGAGTTGGTGACGACGGTCAGGTCCGGCACGTCCACCAGCCGGTGGGCGAGCGCGAAGGTCGTCGTACCGCCGGAGAGGGCGATCGCACTGCCGGGGGCGACGAGCCCGGCGGCCGTACGCGCGATGTCCTCCTTCGCGGTGAGTTCGAGGCCCGACTTCGCCTCGAAGCCCGGCTCGTGGGTACTGGCCTCGACGACCGGTACGGCGCCGCCGTGCACCTTCTCGACGACGCCCTGCTTGGCGAGCGCGTCGAGGTCGCGGCGGATCGTCATGTCGGACACGCCGAGCCTGCGCGTGAGTTCGTTGACGCGGACACCGCCCCGGCGGCGCACCTCGTCGAGGATCAGGGCGCGGCGCTGCTCCGCGAGGAGGTTCTGATTCTCGCTCACGTACGCTCCGGTCCTTCCCGCGTCGAACCCCGCCCGGTCGGGTCGGGACGGCCCATCCTCGCACGTCGCAGGCGCTGTCGCGGCCCGTTCGGAAGGGACCGGAGAGCACAAGCGCTTGCTCCCGCACACCGTCTCGTCACGGTTGCCTCACGGAACGGGGAGATTCCGTGACAACGGGTGTGTTCAAGGGCCGTAGCGGCCATCCTGGCTGGGCACGGAAAGATGCCGACGGCGCGTCACGGGGGAAGTGCGGAGTGGAACTCATCGTGGGCGGGGTACCGAGCCCTGCCGCACCACCAGCGGAAGAACCGACCGGACGGGAGAGGGCGACGCAGCCGGTGGCCGCTCTCGAACTCCTCGTCCACGGCGTGGGCGGGGCCACGCCGGAGAAGATGCTCGACGACCCGCGCACGGTACGGGTCACCGGCGACGACACGGCGGCCGTCTACCGCCGGGCCGACGACACGGAGGCGGAGACCCGCGCGGGCGCGCGCGCCGACCGGCCGATCCCGGAGGCGTACGTCTGGTCCAACCTCACCTCCGGCAACGGCACCCGCGCGCTGTGGCTGTTGCTGCTGCCGTTCATGGTCGTCAACCTCGCCCACTGGATGCGCCCGGCGGCCCGCGCGGGCACGCGTACGGTCCGTGCCTACGGCCTCCTCGTCCGCCTCGCCGCCCTCTCCCTGACCGTCCTCCTGGTCGCCGCCGCCTGCGAGGTCGCCCTCGACCTCACCGCCTGGCAGTGCGCGGGCACGCACGCGTGCGCGCAGGCCCACTCCTGGCTCGGCTTCCTCGAACCCGGCGGCTGGTGGGGCCAGCCCGGCCGCCGCCTCGCGCTCGCGGCCCTCGTCCCGACCGCCCTGGTCACCCTGCTGTGGTACCTCTCGCACCGCACCTGGCGCGCGTACGAGTCGCAGGAGCCGCTGCCCCGCACGGACGGCGCCGACGCGGTGACGACCCTCAGCCGCCCCGGCTTCTGGTACGGCCGCCGCCTGGTCTCCCGGCTGCGTGCCGCGCACACCGCGGCGGGCCTCCTGACGGTCGCGGCGACCGTCGGCACGGCCGCGGCCCGCCGGGACCAC
Source organism: Streptomyces saintjeani (assembly GCF_055409605.1). Lineage (NCBI taxonomy): Bacteria > Bacillati > Actinomycetota > Actinomycetes > Kitasatosporales > Streptomycetaceae > Streptomyces > Streptomyces saintjeani. Next base: position 8,424,057 of record NZ_CP189624.1, read on the forward strand.
GAAAGCGGCTCACCGGCCCTCCTGGACGCCCTGGGGCACATCCTGGAGGCCGTCCTGCTCGTCGGCGCGGTCTGTGTCGTGTGGGTGGTCTGCGGCCGGGGCCGCACCGAGGAGCGCCTCGACCACAAGATCGACCGCCACCTCGTACGCCGCCTGCCGCTCGGCTCCCTCGCCGTGCTGGCGTTCTCCCTGCTGTACGCGGCCTGGTCGCGGCCCGGCTGGACGTCGACGGGACGCCTGCCCGGCGACCTCACGTTCGGCGGCATCGCGGTCGCCCAAGGCGTGGTCGCGGTCGCCCTCGCGGTCGTCGCCCGCAAGCTGTACGGCGCCGACCCCGAGCACCGCTCGGCCCTGCGCGGCCTCGGCGGCCCCGCCGTCGTCATGCTGGCGTGCGCGCTCGGCGGCGTGATGTCCGGCGGCGTCGCCCAGCGCGTCGCCGACTGGCTGGACGGCACCGGCGGCATCCTGCCCGGCCCGCCCGTCCTGCTGACCTGGCAGGCGTCCGTCATCCCGGCCGTCCTGCTCGTCGTGCTCGCCCACTGCTCGCTCCTCGGACAGCGCGCCATGAGCAGGGCGAAGGCGCAGGAGCCGGCCGTCGAGAAGCAGTACGGCGTTGATGACGGCGACCCCGCGCGCACGCGCACGATCTCCCGCGCGCGGGCGATGGCCGGGCTCACCGACCGGGCGCCCCTGCTCGTCGGCGTCACCTCAGGGGCGACGCTCCTGCTGGGCGCGGCGGCCGTCGTGGGCGCGCTGGCCAGCGGGAAGACCCCGGTGGGGGCCGCCGCCGGGACGTACCCGTTCGTCGAGGGGGCCGCGCGCACGGGGCAGGCGCTCGGGTCGTGGCTCATCGGGTTCGCGTTCCTGTCGTTCGTCACCTGGGGGCGGCGCGCCTACAAGGACCCGCACGCCCGGCGCACGATCGGGATCCTCTGGGACGTCGGTACGTTCTGGCCGCGCGCCGCACACCCCTTCGCGCCCCCCTGCTACGCCGAGCGCGCCGTCCCCGACCTCACCTGGCGCATGACGACCTGGACCCGCGCCACCGGCGGCCGGCTCGTCATCTCCGGCCACTCCCAGGGCAGCGTCCTCGCCGCAGCCGCCGCCTGGCAGCTGGAACCCGCCGACCGCAAACGCGTCGCCCTGCTCACCTACGGCTCGCCGATCGAGCGCCTCTACGGCCGCTGGTTCCCCGCCCACTTCGGCCCCGCCTCCCTCAAGGCCCTCCACGAAGACGTCGACTGCTGGCGCAACCTGTACCGCCTCACCGACCCGATAGGCGGCCCGGTGCGCCTCCCGGACGTCGACTGCGGGCCGTTCGCGGACCCGCTGGAGTACGGCCGGACGACGCTGCACCCGCTGCCGGCGCCGTTGCTGGGGCACTCCGACTACCAGGCCGATCCGGGGTTCGCGCGGGAGCGGGGGCATCTGCTGGCGCGGCTGGGGCTGGGGGGACGGGTGGCGCGGCCGACGGGGGAGGTCTGACCGAGGGTGCCCCGGCCGTCGGAGTTCCCGGCCGGTGAGTGGCCGGGCCGACCACCGCCCCGGTCAGTCGCAGACGACATCCCGCGCGGGCCGCTCGCCCGTCACCAGGTACCGGGTCACGAGCCGGTCCGCGCAGGGGTGTTGACCGAGGTAGACACCGTGTCCGCCACCTTCCACGGTGACCATCCGCGCCCGGTCGCCGAGTGCCGAGCGCAGCTTCAGCGCGCCCGCGTACGGGGTGGCCGGGTCGCGGCGGAACTGGACCATCAGCACGTTGGACGGACCCTCGCCGGTGATCCGGACCGGCTTCTCGGTGGGCGCGTCCTTCCAGAACGAGCACGGCGTGATGTTCGCCGGCATCCCGGCGGTCAGCGGATACCGGGCACGGTTCTCGGCGACGGAACGCTCGTACGCGGGTACGGAGTCGGGCCAGCGGACGTCGTTGCAGATGACCGCCATGGTGACCGCCGCGTCCTCGTCGGGCAGCGGGCCCGCGACGTCCGGGGTGAGTACGGGGGTGGCCGCCGGGTCCATCACCTGCCGCATGAGCAGGGCGAGTTGAGGGAACGAGGCGTCGTTGTAGAGCACCGTCTGCATCGCCTGCCGCAGCCGGTTCCCGGTCAGCGGCACACCCGCAGTGGTCGTCTTGCGCGGCTGCCGGTCCAGCCCGGCGGCGAGCGACAGGAACAACTCCCGCACCTGCTCCGGGCGTTCGGCCAGCCGCAGGTTCCCGCGCGCGGGGTCGGCGGCCCACGCCGCGAAGTCCGGGAACCTGGCCTCCGCGCCGACCGCCATGTTCGCCAGCCAACCCCGGGCGACCCTGCGGGGGTCGGGGTCGTCGTTGCTGTCCAGCACCCAACGGTCCGTGCGCGCCGGGTACTTCTGCGCGTAGACGGCTCCCACGTACGTCCCGTACGACACCCCGTACGCCGACAGCTTCTCCTCGCCGAGCGCCGCCCGGAGCCGGTCGATGTCGCGGGCCTCGTTCAGGGTGCTGAGGCTGCGCAGCAGGGGCCCGCCGTTGTCGGCGCAGGCCTGAGCGGTACGCCGGGCCCTCCCGACGTTCTCGGCGATACCGCCGTCCGCCGCGGGCCAGGACCTCAGGGTCACCAGATGCCGGTCCTCGCCCGGCAGTTCACAGCCGGCCCGCGAACTGGCGCCCACACCACGGGGATCGAAGCTGACGAGGTCGTAAGTGCCGCCCAACTCCCGCCGCAGCGCCTCCCCTTGCTGGGACAGCCGCTTGACGCCGGAGCCGCCCGGACCGCCGGGGATCACCAGCAGGGTGCCGCGCCGGGCCTCAGGGTCAGTGCTCGCCAACCGGGAGACGGCAAGGGTGACTTGGGCGCCGCCGGGGTCGTCGTACGAGAGCGGGACGGAGAGGTCGGCGCACTCCTGGCCGGGGATGCCGCAAGGGTGCCAGTCGAGGGCGGGGGCCGCCGAGGAGGGAGCGGCGGAGAGCGTCAGGGCCGTGAGGGCCAGAGCGAGTACGCGGGAGATCGTCATGCCGACCATGCTGTCCGGGCGCCGGACGCGTCACCATCCGACGGACAGCATGATCGGGGTGGGGCTTACCCCCGTACGAACACCCTTGTTCCTCACGGCAGTTCGGGCAGGTCCACCGCGTACAGCAGGGTCAGTTCGTCCGTGCTCGGCTCCAGGACCTGGGCGATCCGGCTCGCATGCCGCTCCACCATCGCCTCGAACGTCTGGCGCGCGGTACGGCCGTTGCCGAACGCGGGGCCCTTCGGGATCGCCGCGAAGTACTTGAGGAGGGCCTCGGGGGCGCCACCCGCGAGCCGGTACTCGTGCTCGTCCGTCTGCTGCTCGACGATCCTCAGCAGCTCCTCGGGACCGTAGTCGCCGAAGGTGATGGTCCGTGAGAAACGGGACGCCACACCGGGGTTGACGGCGAGGAAGCGCTCCATCTCGGCGGTGTACCCGGCGACGATCACCACGACCGCGTCGCGGTGGTCCTCCATCAGCTTCACCAGCGTGTCGATGGCCTCCTTGCCGAAGTCCCGCCCCGCGTCCTCCGGCGACAGCGCGTACGCCTCGTCGATGAACAGGACGCCGCCACGCGCCCGTTCGAACGCCTCCTGCGTGCGGATCGCCGTCGACCCGATGTGCTCGCCGACCAGGTCGACGCGGGACACCTCGACCAGGTGCCCCTTCTCCAGGACGTCCAGCGCGGCGAGGATCTCCCCGTACAGGCGCGCGACCGTCGTCTTGCCGGTGCCGGGGGAGCCCGTGAACACCAAGTGCCGTTTGACGGACGCCGCCTTGAGGCCCGCGCGCTGGCGGCGCCGGCCGACCTCGATCATGTCGATCAGCGCCCGCACCTCGCGCTTCACGCTGTCCAGGCCCACCAGCGCGTCGAGTTCGCCCAGGACGTCCTTCGGCGCCTTGATCTCCATCGTCCGCTCGGACACCGACAGCTCCGCCGCCACGACCGGCCGTTGCTCCGGGAGCGCGCTCAGCAGCCCGGGGGTGTGGGCGGCGGTCTGCACGGCCGGCGCGAACGCCCCTGCGGACGCCGTCGACGTGCGTGCGCCGGCGCTCTCGTCGCTCGTGCAGTCCTCGACCAGCGGCCCCGAACCCGGCGCCGAGTCGGGAGCCTCCGCGAACTCGTAGCCACCGCGCGCGCACCGCTCCGTACGGCACTTGCGCAGGGTCGTGCGGCTGCCGTCTATCACGTGGAAGCCGTAGCCGCCGCTGCCCGTGACCTTGCAGCCGACGAACGAGCCCCGGCCGCCCGCCGACACGTAGAACCCGGCCTCGGCGGGGGAGTCGACGGTGCACCGCTCGACCGTCGGGTCGGCGCCCTTCGTGACGATCACGCCAGTCTGGACCGAGCCCACCGTGCAGTTGCTGAGCGTGCCGCCGCTGCCGTGGTCGCGGAACCAGGCGCCCGTCGCGGCCTCGCGGATCCGGCAGTCGTCGAGCTGCGCGGTCGCCCCGTCGCTCACCGAGACGGCCGTGTTGCGGACCTGCGTGAGGTCGCTGTCGACGACGTCCGCGCGCGAGCCCCGGTCGAGGACGAACAGGGCGTCCGGCACGTCGTGGACGCGGCAGGAGTCGAGGACGGCCGTCGCCCCGTCGCTCACCCACACCGCCGGGTAGTCGCCGGTGCTGTCGAAGATCTCGCACTGGTTGGCGTCCACCCGCGTGCCCGGGTCCCACACCGACAGGCCGTTGCGGCCGAACTGCCGCACCGAGGTGCGGGTCAGCGTCAGGACACTGCGCGAGCGCAGGTCCACCGCGTTCTCCGGGATGTCGTGGATGCGGCAGTCCGCGAGCGTCAGCACCGCGTCCGTGTCGAGGGTGACGCCGTCGGCGGTGGTGCGGTGCACGTCGCAGTCCGTGAAGTGCGCGGTGGCGCGCGCGGTGATCTGTACGCCGCTGCCGCGCACCTCGTAGATCTCGCAACCCACCGCTTCCAGCGCCGAGTTGTCGCCCGTCACGCTGACACCCGTACCCGAGGTGTGGTGCACGCGGGAGCGCTCCAGGCGCGGGTGCGCGCCCCCTCGTACGGAGACCCCGGCCTGTCCGGCGGCCAGCACCTCGCACTCCTCGAAGACCCCGCCGGCCCCGTCGAGGACGGCGATGCCGATGCCCGCCGGGTTGTCGACCGTGCACCTGCGCACCGTCGGCCGGGCGCCGCCGCGCACCTCGATGCCGGCCGCCGAGCGCGTCACGACCCGCACGTCCAGCAGCTCCGGCGTGCCCTCCTCGACCAGCAGCGCGGGCGACGTCGTGTCCTGGCCCTCGACGTGCAGGTCCTGGACGACGGCGGAGGCGCGCACGGTCAGCGGCACGCCGTCCACGGGGGCGATCCGCACCGAGCCCGGGGCGCCCTCGGGGCCGCGCAGGGTGACCGAACGCTCGACGACGAGGTTCTCCCGGTACGTGCCGGGGGCGACGGTGAGGACGTCCCCGTCGGCCGCGGCCTCCAGGGCGGCGGCGAGCGAAGCGTACTCACCCGTGCGGCGCCGCCACCGCGATGTACCGGTGTGCGTCACCTGGACCGTGCCCTGTGCCATGACGATGCTGTGCCCCCACCTCGTGATACGCGGGTCGATGCCGAAGAAGGTCGGCTGGTCCACCGTAGCGTGCGCGCGGGTGGTGGGTTGACCACCGGCGAGGCGTGCGGTGCACCCGCCTCAACTGCCGGTGCCGGTACGCCCCCAGTCCGGTCCCGCGCGGTCCCACGCCTGGTCCCAGCGGGCGTAACGGCGGCGGACCATCGTCCACACGACCGCCCGGCGCGCGCTCTCGACGAGGCCCGCGGCGCACAGGGCGGCGCCCAGGCCGGCCAGCACGCCGTGGGTCTCGGCCGTCGCCACGTCCAGCGGGCGGCTCATCGGGCGGCCCGCGCCGTCCGTCCACAGGGAGAAGCGGTCGCCCGCGTGCGGGGTGTCCAGCGCGGCCGTCACCGGGCCGTGGTGCGCGCTGCCGTCCGGCGCGGTCCAGTCGGCCTCCACGCGGCTGCGCGCCTCCCGGCCGGAGACGGCCTCCGGGTCCGTCACGAACGCGGAGCCCTTCAGCTCCTTCACGACCGTCGCCGTCGTCTCGAACCGGGTGCTCGCCTGGTCGCGCACCGACCTCAGGAGCGCGTCCTGCACGAAGGCGCCGACGGCCGTGCCCGCCACCGGCGCGACGACCAGCACCAGCAGCAGGGCGCCCGCCGCCACCCACGCCTCGACCAGGTCCGTCGTACGGCGCACCGGGTTGTGCCGCCAGCGCCACAGTCCACGGATCGCTCGCACCGCCTCGCACCCCCTTCCCGCTCCGTCATAACCCCCGAGCCCGCCGTTCATCCTCGATCCCGGTCGAAGAGAGAGCGAAATCACCTGCGTACGGGCTCTCCCGGGGATCTCTCATGAACTTCTCACGATGCGTCAACGCCCGAGGTCCGGCCGCGGGTTCCCGGGACGAAGGAGGAAATGTCGGCGCGGTCTCAGTCCAGGATCCGCACCGGGTCGCCGACCCGGATCAGGCCGCGCGTGAGGGGCACCAGGTTCTGGCCGAAGATCAGCCTGCCGTCGATACGGCGGTGTCGGCCGAGGGTGTACAGGGGTTCCTTGCCGCGCTCGGCGGTGGCCTGGTCGGTGGTGGTGACCACGCACCGGCCGCACTTCTTGGCGGCCCGGAAGGCGACCTCGCCGATCGTCAGGCGCGACCAGCCGTCCTCGGCCCACGGCTCGGTGCCGCCGACCACCGCGTTCGGCCGGAAGCGGTTCATCGGCAGCGGGCCCTCGACGGCGTGCTCACCGTGCGCGATCAGGGAGTTGAGGGCGTCCAGGGAGGCCGTCGTCGTGACGAGCAGGGGATAGCCGTCCGCGAAGCCGACCGTCTCGCCGGGGCGCGCGTACGCGGGGTCGACCGGACGGCGGGTCGCCGGGTCGTCCATGTGCACCAGGCGCACGTCCGCACCGAGGAACTCGCTGCACCACGCGTGCGCGCGGGCGTCTGCCGGGACGCCCTCCACCTTGTCGCGGAAGATCTCCACGACGACCGTCTTCGCCGGCTCGGGCACCGCGACCTCCAGCGGCGCGACACCGGGCGCGGACAGCAGAACGCCGCCACCGGGCAACGGCTCGGCGGCGGCGAGCGCCAGACGCGGCCTCTGGCGCTGGGTGACGACCTTCCCCCCGTCGTCGATCAGCGCCCACCGCCGGTCCCCGGCCGGTCCCCAGGGCTCCACGACGGCCTCCCGGGGACTCACCCCCCGGAGCGCCTTCACCGGGTGGACGTGGATCGACAACAGTTCCGCAGAGGCCATGGGACCCATCCTGCCAGGCGGCAGGGGCCGGTCCCGGGGGCCTAGTAACCCCGGTACTGCTGCTGGTTGTACGGGTCCTGGTAGGGAGCCGGGTTCGGGCGGGGTGCCGCCGGACGCATCGCCTCGTACCCCGTACCGGCCGCCATCGGGTTCATCCCCATGGGAGCGCCCATCTGGCCCGGCTGCTGCTGCATCGGCATCGGCATCGGCGCCTGCGCGGCCGGGTACCCGCGCTGCATGCCGCCCTGCGGCGGGACGTACGCCGCCGGGGCCTGCTGGAGCGGAGCGGGCTGCTGGGCCTGCGGATAGCCGTAGGGCGCCTGCGAGGGGCCCGCCGGGAGGGCGGGGAGCGCCGACGGCAGCGCGGGCAGGTGGCTGCTCGGCATGCTCGGCACGTCGTAGGCGGCCGGGACCCGGATCGGGGCGATCTGCGGGGTCCCCCGCTCGGCCACGAGGGAGTCGTAGATCGGGGTGTCCGGGAAGGAGGCGGACGAGTAGTAGCCGCCACCATAGGTGGAGCGGGGGGAGGTCATGGCACCTAAGGTAAGCCCACGAAGAGCCGGTTGGGGAGACGGGTATGCGGGTTGTTTTCCGTGCCGGGAGTGGCCCTGTATCCCCAATACGAGCGAACGTGGGAAAAAGGGGCGACAATGCGGGTTGGAATTGTGTAAAGAGCAAGTTCCGGCGGGGTTTCCGGGGGCCGAACGGACGTGTTCCCGTGCCCCCGGCGGGAGTTGAAAGGGGCCGCGTGCCGATGCCGTCGTTGTCCAGGGGAGCGAACGTACCGGTGCCCACGACGGCGCTGACGATCGAATGCGGACGCCGCTCGGGCCCGGGCGTCCCCGACGTCGACGCCTCCGCGCTCCTGCTCGTCGGCGGAAAGGTGCGCTCCGACGACGACTTCGTGTTCTACAACCAGCCCGCGCACGCGTCAGGGACCGTCCGCCACGAGGGCAAGCGCACGTCCGGCGACCTGGTCACCGACACGCTCGTCGTCGACCTCGCGCGCGTGGAGCCCGACGTCGACACCGTCCTGCTCGCCGCCTCCGCCGACGGCGGCCCCTTCGGGCGCGTCCCCGGGCTGTACGTCGAGGTCCGCGACGCCGCGCGCGGGACGGTCGTCGCCCGCTTCGACAGCACCGGCGCGAGCGTGGAGACCGCGTTCGTCCTCGGCGAGCTGTACCGCCGCCAGGGCGCCTGGAAGTTCCGCGCGGTCGGACAGGGCTACGACAGCGGCCTGGAGGGCCTCGCGACGGACTACGGCATCACCGTCGACGAACCCCAGCACACCGCCCCTCCCGTACGGCTCACGAAAGTCACCCTCACGAAGTCGGCACCGTCCGTCTCGCTCGCCAAGCAGGGCGGTACGTCGGGTGCCCTGCGCGTCAACCTCAACTGGCAGTCCCGCTCCGGCTTTGCGCACACCGGCCTCGACCTCGACCTGTGCGCCCTGTACGAGCTCACCGACGGCCGCAAAGGCGTCGTCCAGGCCCTCGGCAACGCCTTCGGCGCGCTGGAGAGGCCGCCCTACATCCACCTCGACGGCGACGACCGCACGGGCGCCGTCGCGACCGGCGAGAACCTCACCGTCAACCTCGACCACACCGCCGACCTGCGGCGCGTCCTGGTCTTCGTGACCATCTACGCGGGCGCGCGCTCGTTCGCCGACCTGCACGCGACGGTCACCCTGAGGCCGCAGCACGGCGCGCCGGTCGACTTCTCGCTCGACGAGTGCACGGTCGCGTCGACCGTGTGCGCGCTCGCGCTGATCACCAACACCGGGGGCGATCTCGTCGTCCGCAGGGAGGCGCGGTATCTGGTCCCGGAACGCGGGGTGAGTCCGCAGCGGACCGTCGACCGCGCTTATGGGTGGGGCATGAACTGGACGCCGGGCAGGAAGTGAAGGCGCGGGGAGCACAAGAAGACGCCGGGAGTAATTGAGGGAAAAACCTTTTCCTTGATTACTCAAGTTTCGTCGGGGACGGCTTCCGGGCGCGCATAAGTCCGCCCCTTCCACGCCGCTCCCCGCCCCCGGTAGTGCTGCACCGCCGAGTCCACCGTCATCAGCAGGTACAGGAACGCCGTGAACGGCAGCAGGAGCGCCAGCCACAGAGGCTCACGGTAGTAGCGGACCATCGGGACGTACGTCGCCGTCATCACCGCCCACGCGAGGCCGCCCGGCACGGCCACGGGCGCGCTCCCCGCCGCGACGCCCGCGACGAGGGCCAGCGGCGGCACCAGGTACACCAGCGCCAGCCCCAGGACCGTGCCGGCGAGCAGCAGGGGGTTGTGCCGCAACTGCGCGTACGCGCTGCGCGAGACCATCCGCCACAGGTCGTGCAGACGCGGATACGGCCGCACGCTGTCGACCCGCTCGGCGAGCCCCAGCCAGATCCGCCCACCGCTCCCCTTGACGGCCCGCGCGACAGCCACGTCGTCGATCACCGCGTGCCGGACCGCGTCCGGGATCCGCGCCCGCTCGGCGGCCTCCGTCCGCAGCAGGACACACCCGCCCGCCGCCGCTGCCGTACGCCCGCCCGTGCGCGCGATCCGACGGAACGGGTAGAGCTGCGCGAAGAAGTACACGAAAGCGGGTACGACGAGCCGCTCCCAGAAGCTCTCCACGCGCAGGCGCGCCATCTGGGACACCAGGTCGTAGCCCCCCGCGCGCGCCGACGCCACCAGCCCGCGCAGACTGCCACGCGCGTGCGCGATGTCGGCGTCCGTCAGCAGCAGGAACTCGGGCTTCCGTGCGCGTGCCAGCGCGACACCGTGCCGTACGGCCCACAGCTTGCCCGTCCAGCCGGCCGGCGGCTCACCCGGCGACGACACCGTCAGCGGCAGACCGCCGTACTGATCGGCCAGTGCGCGCGCGAGGTCGCCGGTGCCGTCGGTGCTGCCGTCGTCGACCAGGAAGACCTCCGCCCGGCCCGGATAGTCCTGCGCCAGCAGGGACGGCAGGCTCAGGGGGAGCACGGCGGCCTCGTCGCGCGCGGGGACGACGACGCACACGTCCGGCCAGTCGGCGGGGTCCTCGGGCGCGGGCGGCAGGCGCACGTCCGTGCGCCAGAAGAAGCCCTGGCACAGCAGCAGCCACAGCCAGGACACGAGGGACAGGGCGGCGATCCACACGAAGGCGCTCACCAGCGCAGTCTGCCCCACGGCCGGGGCCCGGGCCGGGCCATCGTCTATCGTGGCCGGGTGAAGATCGCGCTCATGGACTCCGGAATCGGCCTGCTGGCGGCCACCGCTGCGGTACGGCGACTGCGACCCGACGCCGATCTCGTCCTCTCCTTCGACCCCGAGGGCATGCCCTGGGGCCCGCGCACCCCCGAGGACGTCACCACGCGCGCGCTGGCCGTCGCCGAAGCCGCAGCCGCGCACGCGCCGGACGCGCTGATCATTGGCTGCAACACCGCCACCGTGCACTCCCTGCCCGCCCTGCGCGCGCGCCTGGAGCCCGGTATTCCCGTCGTCGGCACCGTCCCCGCGATCAAGCCCGCCGCCGCCCTCGGCGGCCCCGTCGCCATCTGGGCCACGCCCGCCACCACCGGCAGCCCCTACCAGCGCGGCCTCATCCGCGACTTCGCGGGCGGCGTCAGCGTCGCCGAGGTGCCCTGCTGGGGGCTCGCCGAGGCCGTCGAGCACGCCGACGAACCCGCCATCGACGCCGCGATCACCGCCGCCGCCGCGCTCACGCCGGACGATGTAACGACCGTCGTCCTGGGCTGCACCCATTACGAACTCCTCGCCGAACGCATCCGCACGGCCCTCCAGCGGCCCGGCCGCTCCCCGCTCGTCCTGCACGCCTCCGCCGACGCCGTCGCCGCCCAGACGCTGCGCCGCATCGGCGCCCCGCCCGCGCCCGACGCCCCCGCCACCGGCGGGCTGACCGTGCTCCTCAACGGGCGCGAGGGCGTGCTGCCGGACGCCGCGTTCGCGTACGCGGAAGGCCGCTCCCTGCCGGTTCCGACGGTCGCCTCGTAGCGCGTGACCCGCTCGGACCAGCCACTCCGCGAGACAGGCTCCCCGCCGGGAGAAACCTGAGTAACCTCGTAGGCATGAGGGACCCCCGCGACGAGCACGACGAGCAGACCCCGCACCCGGACGTGTGGACCGGACGGGCCACGAACCGGTTCCAGTGGCTGCCCGCGCTCGCGGGCGCCGCCTGCCTGGCACTCGGCATCGAACTCGCCGTGGACTCCGCCTGGACCTCCGGGGTCGCCCCCCTCGCGATGTCCGTGGTCGGCTGCATCGCCGCCGGGCTCCTCGTCCTCTTCGGCACCCTCGCCTTCCTCCACGTCGCCCTCAAGGTCGACCGCGACAGCCTCGAAGTGCGCTGCGGGCACATGGGGCTGCCGCGCCGCCGCATCCCCCTCGCACAGGTCGCCGACGCCGACTTCGACCCCCACGTCACGCCGCGCCACTGGGGCGGCTGGGGCTACCGCTGGCGGCCCGAGAAGGGGACCGCCGTCGTCGTACGCCGGGGCGAAGGCGTCGTGCTGCGGCTCTGGGACGGGCACATGTTCACGATCACCGTGGACGACGCGGAGGCGGCCGTACGGGTCATCAGGGACCGGCTGAGGTCGGCGCGGCCGGGGGCGGCGCACTGAGGCCGTGAGCGACGGCTCGCTTCCGCGCAGGCACGCGCGCGGGGGCTCGTTCCCGCACAGGTACGCGCGCGTGGAGACTGGTCTTCGAGCAGGCGCCCACGTGCGCGTGACCCTCACCTCGCCACGTCCCCCTCGTACGCCCGCACCACCCCGCCCGGCCCCCGCGTCTCCTCCGGCAGGGGTCTCGCCGTCGCGATGCCCGCCAGGAGGCCCACGCCCGCCGAGACCGTCGTGAAGCTCAGGACGTTGCCCACCAGGGCGAGGGCCGCGAGGGCGGTCAGGCAGGCGCCCGCCGTGAGAGCGACCGGGGTGGGGCGGGGCGAGCGCCACAGGGCGTGCAGGAGCCAGGCGAAGGCGGCGGCCAGCCCCACGACACCCGCGCCCCGGCCCGTGCGCCCGGCCGCCAGGGACGCCAGGAGGACCCCGCAGCACGTCACCACCGCCGCGACCGAACCGAGCGCCGCCCCCGTGACCGCCGCCAGAAGCCTCAGGGGGAGCCGTAACGCCACCACAGGGCTCGCCCAGGCCGCGCAGCACGCCAGGCCCGCCACGAGCGTCAGGACAGCCGCCTCGGCCCCCGCACGCCCCAGCGGAGCCGCGCTCTCCGGACCCGGCGACAGCTCGGGCGCCGCGACCGTCAGCGCGAGACCCGCGAACGCGGCGGCACAGGGCGCGGCCACCGGCAGCAGCGCACCCGACATCCGGCCCGCCGCGTACCCGGCGGCGACGGCCAGCACCGCGAGCAGCATCCCCTCGGCCCGCCCGCCGTTCGCGCCCGCCGACACCAGCGCCCACCCGGCACACGCCGCGAGCACCGCCATGCCGACCGCGTCGGAAACGTTTCGTCTCTCACCGTCCGTACCGTCACCGGTCACGGACGTCCCCGTCGGTCCCACCCAGCCCCCCGAGCGTCTCCGCCCCGGACGCGCGCCCCCCACCGGCCGTTCGCCGGAGCTGGCCACACCGTAACGGCTGGACGGGATTTTGTGGATGACCTGTGGACAACGCCGAGCTGTGAGGTCCGCCGACCGAACTGTCGGCCAAAAGGTCACCCGCCGTACACTCCCCGAGTGACCGTCACCGCACCCCCCGCAGAGCCCGCAGGACAGCTGGAGCCCGAGGCCGCGCCTCCCGCGCGCGGGCGCCGCTTCCTGCGGTTCGCCCCGGCCGCCGTCGCCGTGCTCTCCGGCGTGCTCCTCTACCTCAGCTTCCCGCCGCGCCCCCTGTGGTGGCTCGCGCTCCCCGCGTTCGCCGCGTTCGGCTGGGTCCTGCGCGGGCGGAGCTGGAAGCCCGCCCTCGGTCTCGGCTACCTCTTCGGCCTCGGCTTCCTCGTCCCCCTGCTGAAGTGGACCGGCGTCGAGGTCGGACCGCTGCCGTGGCTCGCGCTCGCGGCCATCGAGGCCCTCTTCGTCGCCCTGGTCGGCGTCGGCGTCGCCGCCGTGTCCAAGCTGCCCGGGTCGCCGGTGTGGGCGGCGGCCCTGTGGACCGCCGGGGAGGCGGCCCGCGCGCGGGCGCCGTTCAGCGGGTTCCCGTGGGGGAAGATCGCGTTCGGGCAGGCCGACGGGGTGTTCCTGCCGCTCGCGGCCGTGGGCGGGACGCCGGTGCTGGGCTTCGCCGTCGTCCTGTGCGGGTTCGGGCTGTACGAGGCCGTCCGCCTCGTCCGGGAACGCCGTCTCGCGCGCGCGGTGACGCGTCCGGCTGCCGCGGTCGCGCTGCTCAGCGTCGCCGTCCCCGTGGCCGGTGCGCTCGCCGCCCGCACGCTGGTCAGCGACAAGGCCGAGGACGGCACCGTCACGGTCGCCGCGATCCAGGGCAACGTGCCCCGCCTCGGGCTGGAGTTCAACGCCCAGCGGCGCGCCGTACTCGACTACCACGCGCGCGAGACGGAGCGGCTGGCCGCCGAGGTGAAGGCCGGGAAGGTTGCCAAGCCCGACTTCGTGCTGTGGCCGGAGAACTCCTCCGACGTCAACCCCTTCACCGACGCCGAGGCCACCGCCGTCATCGACCAGGCGGTGCGGGCCATCGGCGCACCCGTCTCGGTCGGCAGCGTCGTCGAGCGCGACGGGAAGCTGTTCAACGAGCAGATCCTGTGGGACCCCGAGAAGGGGCCCACACAGACCTACGACAAGCGGCAGATCCAGCCGTTCGGCGAGTACATGCCGCTCCAGGGCCTGGTCAAGGCGATCAACCCCCAGTGGACCGCGATGGCCTCGAACTTCACCCGGGGCACCAGGCCCGGCGTGTTCACGATCAACGGCACGAAGGTCGGCATCGCCACCTGCTACGAGGCCGCGTTCGACTGGGACGTCCGCGACACCGTCACGCACGGCGCGCAGCTCATCTCCGTCCCCAGCAACAACGCCACCTTCGACCGCAGCGAGATGACCTACCAGCAGCTCGCGATGTCCCGCGTGCGCGCGGTGGAGCACAGCCGCACGGTCGTCGTCCCGGTCACCAGCGGCGTCAGCGCGATCATCATGCCGGACGGGCGGATCACGCAGAAGACCGGCATGTTCGTCGCCGACTCGCTTGTGCAGAAGGTGCCGCTGCGGTCCTCCGAGACGCCGGCGACGAAGATGGGGATCCTGCCCGAGATGCTGCTCGTGCTGGTCGCCGCCGGTGGGCTCGGGTGGGCGATCGGCTCGGGGCTGCGCGCCCGGCGCGCGGGGGACGCGTAGGCGTACGCGGGCGCTTGCCGGCGGGGCGTGCGCGCGGTGTTGTACGTGACGGGTGTGCGCCCGGCGCGTGGGTGCGCTGCGTCGGGGCGTGTGCTGCGCTGCGCGCGCCGGTGACCCCTGGCCGTACATCCGGCGTACTGCGTCCGACACCGGCCGGTCCACCAAGATCGGCCGGTTAGGGTCGGGGCATGGCAACTCCTGAGTTCATCCGCGCGATCCGGGCCTTTGCCGGACACCAGCTCCTGTGGCTTCCCGGGGTCACCGCCATCGTCTTCGACGACGAGGGCCGGGTGCTCCTCGGGCGCCGCTCGGACACCGGCGAGTGGTCGGTCATCGGCGGCATCCCCGACCCCGGCGAGCAGCCCGCCGTGTGCGCGGTGCGGGAGGTGTACGAGGAGACGGCGGTGCACTGCGTCGCCGAACGCGTCGTCCTCGTCCAGGCGTTGGAGGAGCACACCTACCCCAACGGCGACAACGTCCAGTTCATGGACATCACGATCCGCTGCCGCGCGACCGGCGGCGAGGCCCGTGTGAACGACGACGAGTCCCTCGAAGTCGGCTGGTTCGCCGTGGACGACCTGCCCGAGCTGCCCGAGTTCGCGGTCGCCCGCATCAAGCAGGCCCAGGCGGACGACGGCCCCACCTGGTTCGAGAACCCCGCTCGGACGCTGTAGCCGCCGGCCACGCCGAGCACCTGCCCGGTGACGAACCCGGCACGGTCCGAGGCGAGGAACGCGACCGCCTCCGCGACGTCCCGCGCCGTACCGAACCGGCGCAGCGGGATGTTGCGCCGGGTCACCGCGCGCGCCGCCTCGTCGAGTTCACCGGTGCTGATCAGACGGCCCGCGATGCCGTCGCTGAGCAGCCCGGGGGCCACGCGGTTCACGCGGACCCCGTACCGGCCCTCCTCGGCGGCCGGCGCGCACCGGGTAGCGGCGGGTCGCCACCGTCGTCACGGCCACGATGGTGCCCTTGTTCTCCCGGAGTTGCGGCAGGGCGGGCTGTACGAGGTTGAAGAACGCGACGCCGGGCCTGTGCGAGAAGTCGTCCGGGGGACTGGTGGGGCTCATGTGGTTCACGATCCCAGGGACTTGGCGACGATGACCTTCATGACCTCGCTCGTTCCCGCGTAGATGCGGGCGATCGGGTACTCCAGCATGTAGCCGTATCCGCCGAAGAGTTGGAGGCACCGGTCGACGGCGCGGGCCTGGACCTCCGTGCAGGACGGCTTGACCTTCGCCGCGGCGGCGCCGGAGAGGCGGCCGTCGACGAGGGCCTGTGCGGCCTCCAACTCCGTGGCGACGGAGGCCAGTTCGAACTCGGTGTTCTGGAAGGAGGTGACCGGTTTCCCGAACGCCCGGCGTTCCTTGACGTGGTCGACGGTGGTGTCGAGCGCGGCCCGCGTCTGCGCGACCGAGCCGACGGTGACCGCCATCCGCTCCAGCGGCGGATTGTGGCCCAAGTAGCCGACGGCGGCGCCCTCTTCGCCGAGCCGGTTCGCGGCCGGCACCCGGACGTCGTCGAAGGACAGCTCGACCGTGTCCCGGCCCGCCGGTGATGAAGGTCTTCGCGCCGTTCAACACGTAGTCGAGGACGACGTTGCAGCGGCAGTCCGGCTGCCCGCCGCCCCCGTACTCCTCGGGGACCGCCATGCCCAACAGGCCGAGTGTGCCGAGCTGTTCGAAGAACGACCGGGGCACGCGCCCCGCCTTCTCCCCCTCGCCGTAGTGCTGCACGGCCTCCTTGGCGACGACATCTCTGACCGGCTCGCGGAACGCCCCGTGACCGGCGGTGAAGACTTCCCGGCGCACAGCGACACCCCCTGTCGGCAGGCGAGTTCGACGAGCGTGGCGTTGGCGGTGCCGCCGCCGAGCGGATTGAGGCGGGTCGGGGCGGCGCCGGTCTCGGCGAGCCACGCCGACGGGACCCCTCAGGTCTTGACGTGGAAGTACCAGCGGACCCCGAACTGGTCGAACACCCCGTGGGCCTGGTCCTCCTGCGCCGTCTCGGTCATCTCGAAGTGGACCTCGCCCTCGCCGTGCGTCAGCGCGGTCGACAGCCGCTCGGCCTCCTCCACGGAGTCGAGGACGAGGAGGATCGAGTACCCCCCGTACTGGATCGGCTCCAGCATCACGTCACCGCAGGTCAGGCGGCCCTCACCGATCTTCAGCGTGGCCAGGAGCACCTTGTGCCCCAACTCGTCGGGCACGTTGTGGAACTCCGGCAAGTCGCTGTAGCGGTGCAGGACCTCGACCTCCGCGCCGAGGGCGGACTTGTAGAACTCGACGGCCTCCTCGCAACGCCCGAAGAAGTCCACGTGCGGCAGTACCTGCATGGTCACTTTCCTCTCCGCTGACGGGGTCGGGGCAGGGGAGGGGCGCCGACAGGTGTCCCCCCGGACGCACGTGCGCCGACACGGTCCAGGCTATCCGCCGAGGGGACGCCACAGGGAAAATTGTCCGAAAAGCAGACCTCTCCTCCCCAACGCCACGAAAGCCACACGACTGGGCGTCCGCCTCGTGACTACCGCCCCCGTGACGGGATTTCCACACACGTTCGGCCGAACGTGTACAGCTGTCCGATGCCTCCTTGTTCGAATTGCAGAGGTGTGTTCCACGCCACTACGTTGTCGAACATGCTGACGATCGGTTTGAACGGAAACTTCTCCCCCGAGAACTCCGATATCGTGCCCGGTCTGCGCGAGTACATGTACCACGACGCCGCTGCCGCCCTCGTCCAGGACGGCGTGCTGATCGCGGCGGTCGAGGAGGAACGGCTCAACCGGATCAAACACACAACCAAATTCCCCGGCAACGCCGTTCGGGCCTGCCTGGAGATCGCCGGGGCGACCCCGGCCGACATCGACGGGGTCGGCTACTACTTTCCCGAGCAGTACCTCGACCTGATGCTCAACGGCCTCTACGCCGACCACCCCGCCGTCCCCCTGCGCTATTCGCGCCGGCTCATCAAGGACCGCCTCAAGGAGGCCCTGGCCTGGGACCTTCCCGACGAGAAGCTGTTCCACGCCTCGCACCACCGCGCCCACGCCGTCTCCGGCCTCGTGCGCTCCGGGATGTCGGAGGCCCTCGTCGTCGTCCTCGACGGCATGGGCGAGGATTCCTCCGGGACCGTGTTCGGCGCCACCGGCGGCGAGTTGGAGATCCTCACCAAGTTCGCGATGCACAAATCGCTGGGCCTCCTCTACCTGAATGCCACGAGACACCTGGGATTCAGGTTCGGCGACGAGTACAAGGTGATGGGACTCGCGCCGTACGGAGACCCCGCCGTATACCGGCCGGTGTTCGACTCGATGTACACGCTCGGACCGGACGGCGATTACGAATTCCCGCCGCACGCCCTCGCCTTCGAATACGTCAGCAACACGTTCTTCTCCTGCGGAATGCCGCCCCGGCGCTCGACCGAACCGCTGGAACAGCACCACAAGGATTTCGCCGCCGGACTCCAGGAAATGCTGGAGCGGATCGTCCTGCACGTGCTGACGCACTGGCGCCGCACCACCCGGCACACCAAGCTCGTGCTCAGCGGCGGCGTCGCCCACAACTGCAGCCTCAACGGCGCCGTCCTGCGCTCGGGCCTGTTCACCGAGATGTTCGTGCACCCCGCTTCCCACGACGCGGGCACCGCCGAAGGCGCCGCGCTGCTCGCGCAGGAGGCGCTGTCCGGGACGGTACGCCTCAAGGAGCGGATGCGCGGCGCGAGCCTCGGGCCCGGCCTCGGCAGCGCGGACGCCGTCGAGGAGACGGTCCGGGCGTGGAGCGGGCTCGTGGAGTACGAGCGGCCCGCCGACATCGTCGAGACCACCGCCCGCCTGCTCGCCGAGGGCGCCGTCGTCGGATGGGCGTACGGGCGCTCGGAGTTCGGGCCCCGCGCACTCGGCCACCGCAGCATCCTCGCCGACCCGCGCCCCGCCGGGAACCGCACCCGGATCAACGCGATGATCAAGAAACGGGAGAGCTTCAGGCCGTTCGCGCCGATGGTCGTCCCCGAGGCCGCCGACACGTACTTCGACCTCACCGACACCACCGCGCACCACGACTTCATGTCGTACGTCGTGAGCGTGCGCCCCGAACACCGCGAGCACCTCGGCGCGGTCACCCACGTCGACGGCACGGCCCGCGTCCAGATCGTCGACCCCGAGGCGAACGCGCGCGTCCATCGCCTGATCAGCCGCTTCGGCGCGCTCACGGGGACGCCGGTGCTGCTCAACACGTCGATGAACAACAACGCCGAGCCGATCGTGCAGAGCGTGCGGGACGTGCTGACGTGTCTGCTGACGACCGAGCTGGACTGCGCCGTCGTCGACGACCTCCTGGTCCGCAGACGCCCGGGGTTCATGGCCGGCCTCGACGACCTCGTCCTGACGTTCCGCCCGGTGACCAGGCTGGTCAGGACGGTGGCGGAGGGCGCCGTCAGTCACGAGATCCTCCTCGACTACGCCACCGGACCCCGGGCCGCCGTGTCCCCCGAGCTGTTCGCGGTGCTGGAGAAGGCGGACGGCACGAGCCCGGTCGGGCCGCTCACCGACGAGACCCGGTCCGAACTGCACGCTCTGTGGCAGCAACGATTCTTCACCCTCGCCCCGGCCTCCCCGAAGACACCGGCCTCCCCGAAGACACCGGCCTCCTGAACGACACCCGAAAGGCAACCGCATGCGCAACGCCGAGTACCTGGAGCTGGTGAGGACCCCCGAGGACCGGGAGCACCACTACGCCCGCGTCGTCGACCGGTACTACGAACAGGTCACCGACGTCTGCCGGGACGTCTGGTCCGACTCCTTCCACCTCGCCTGGTTCACCGAGGGCCAGCAGCTCCACGACGCCCAGCACACGATGCAGCGCTGGCTCGCCGACCAGGGACGCTTCACCGCCGGCGACCGCCTCCTCGACGTCGGCTGCGGCATCGGCGGCCCCGCCGCGACCGTCGCCGAGCACACCGGGGCCGAGGTGACCGGCGTCAACATCTGCGGTCACCAGGTACGCGTGGCCCGCTCGCTGCACGCCGACACCGAGCGGCTCACGTTCGTCGAGGCCGACGCGATGAACCTGCCTTTCGGCGCGGGGGAGTTCGACGGCGTCTTCTCCATCGAGGCGCTCTGCTACGCGCCGGACAAGCGGCAGGTGTACGCCGGGATCGCGAAGGTGCTGCGGCCCGGCGGGGCCTTCGTCGGCGCGGACTGGTTCTGCGCCGACGGTCTCTCCGAGGCGGAGCACGCGCGCTGGGTGGAGCCGATGTGCCAGGGCTTCGCGATCCCGCACGTCATCCCGTTCGGCGAGCTGAAGGGGTACCTGGAGGAGGCCGGGTTCGAGGTCGAGTCGGTGTCCCGGTACGACGACCACGGCGACATCGGGCCCAACTGGGCGCCTGCCGAGCCGGGTTCGGACCCGGCGGGGGACGAGCGGCCGGACCTGACGGCGGACGGGTTCGAGAACCTGCTCGCGCGGTCGCTGCCCGCGCTGCGGGACGGGTGCGTGGAGGGGAAGGTGATCATGGGGTGCTGGGTGGCGCGGAAACGTACGGACGAAGGCGCCGGTCCACGTGAGTACGACCGTGCGGGCGCACAAGCCCCGGCACCCGCCCGCGCCGACACGGCCCCCCGAGCATGACCACCCCCGTACGAGTCGCCCCCGCCCCCGGCGCGCTCCCCGTCCTCGGCCACGCGCTCCCCCTCGGCAGACACCCCCTCGCCTTCCTCGCGTCCCTGCCCGCGCACGGCGACCTCGTCCGGATCAAGCTCGGCCCGGTGCCCTTCCACGTGCTGTGCGATCCCGACCTGGTGCATCAGGTGCTGGTCGACGACCGGACGTACGACAAGGGCGGCGCGATCTTCGACCTCGTACGGACGGTCGCCGGGAACGGCCTCGCGACCTGTCCGTACAAGGACCACCGGCGCCAGCGCAGGCTGCTCCAGCCCGCCTTCCACCGCGAACGCCTGCCCGGCTACGCGAAGGTGATGTCCTCGGAGATCACCGCGATGCTCCAGGGCTGGACCGAGGGCCGTGAACTCGACGTCCTCGCCACGATGAACGAACTCACCGCGAACCTCGCGACCCGCACGCTGTTCGCCGCCGAACTCGACGACGAGACGTTCGGGGAGCTGCGGCTGTGCATGCACGACGTGATGACCGGCATGATGCGCCGGATGCTGCTGCCCTGGTCGGTCCTGAACCGGCTGCCGACGCCGGGCAACCGCCGTTTCGTCAGGGCCCGTTCACGCCTGCGGCAGTACGTCGCGCAGCTCACCGACGACTACCGGCGCGCGGGCGTCGACCACGGCGACCTGCTGTCGATCCTGCTCGCGGTCCGCGACGACGACGGGAACGGCCTCACCGAGGACGAACTCCACGACCAGGTCTTCACGTTCTACCTCGGCGGCAGCGAGACCACCGCTCCCCTGCTGTCCTGGGCGCTGTACCTGCTCGGCCGGCACCCCGCCGTCCGGGAGGAGTTGCACGCCGAGGTGGACTCCGTCCTCGCCGGACGGGTCGCCGTGCACGACGACGTCCCGCGCCTGGACGTGACCCGCAGGGTCGTCATGGAGACGCTGCGCCTGTACCCGCCGGGCTGGCTGTTCACCCGAGTCACCACCAGGGCAGCCGAGTTGGCGGGCCACCGGCTCCCGGCCGGCTCGATCGTCATCTACAGCCCGCACATCGTGCACCACCGCGCCGACCTCTTCCCCGACCCCGAACGCTTCGACCCCGACCGCTGGCGCGAGGGCGAAGGACGGCCGCCGCGCGGGGTGTTCACGCCGTTCGGCAGCGGCGCCCGCAAGTGCATCGGGGAGGTCTTCGCCCTCACGGAGGCGACCCTCGCGCTCGCGTCGATCGTGGCCCGCTGGCAACTCGACCCGCTGCCGGGGGCACACGCACGGATGACACCCCGGCTCTCCTCCACGCCGCGCTCGCTGCCGATGTCCCTGCGGGAGCGGCCGGGGAAAAGGGAGCAGCCGGGGAAGAGGGAGCAGCCGGGGAACGCCGAGCGGCCGGGCAGCCGCGATCCGTCGGCATACGCGGACCCGAGGTGATCCGTACGCCGCCCCCGGCCCCCGACCCCCTCACCCCCCTCCGCTCACCACTCCACCGGCATCCGCCGCACCCCCCTCAGCGACATCCGCGTCTTCCACTCCACGTCCCCCGCCAGACGCAGCCCCGGCAACCCCAACAGCAGTCCCCGCAACGCCTCTTGGATCTCCAGCCGGGCCAACGCCGAGCCGGGGCAGTAGTGGACGCCGTACCCGAACGCCACATGCTGGTTCCCCGTCCGGCCGAGGTCGAGGAGGCCGGGCTCGGCGAACCGCCGCGCGTCCCGGTTCGCCGACCCGACCGAGACGACCACCGGCTCGCCCTCAAGGACCAGCGTCCCGCCGACCCGGACGTCCTCGGTGGCCCAGCGGGCGGCGAGCGCGCCGGTGCGCAGCGGGACGTACCGGAGCAACTCCTCGACGGCGGACGGGATCAGCGAGGGGTCCTCACGCAACCGCCGCAGCTGGTCGGGGTGCTGGAGGAGCGTGTACAGGAAATTCGGCACCGAGGTTGCCGTCGTCTCGTGGCCCGCGATCAGCAGCCCCACGCACTGCTCGAACAACTCCGCCTCGGACAACCGGTCTTCGTCGTCCCGCGCCGCGATCAGCGCCGACATCAGATCGTCCCCCGGCCGCTCCCGGCGTTCGGCGACGAGGCCGGACATGTAGGCGTGGAAGTCCCGGCGGCTGGCCTCGGCCTCCCGTGCGCCGACCGCGCTCGACACCGTGTTCTCGCTCCAGGTACGGAACAGATGCTGGTCGGCCTCGGGCACGCCGAGCATCCGGCAGATCACCGTGACGGGGAGCGGCAGCGCGAGGGACTCCACGAGGTCGGCGGGCGGACCGGCGGCGACCATGCCGGCGAGCAGACGCTCCGTCAACTCCCGTACCTGGGGCCGCATCCGCTCGATGCGCTGCACGGTGAACGCCTTCGACAGGAGCCGCCGCAACCGGGTGTGGTCCGGCGGGTCCATGGCCATCATCCCCTGGTTGACCTGGAGTTCGGCCTCGCGGGGTTCGTCGTTGACGGCGCAGGCGGCGCGGCTGAAGCGGGGATCGCCCAGGACGGTGCGGACGTCCGCGTACCGGGTGGCGAGCCACGCCGGTGTGCCGTACGGCAGCCGTACGCGCCGCAGCCCGTCGTCCGCGAGCGCCTCCTCGTACAGGTCGGACAGTTCCAGGCTGTGCCCTTCGTTGAAGGGGTAGTCGAGGGGCTCGGGCATCGGGACCTCTTTCGCGTGGGTGACGGGACGTTCCCCGCTCGCGCGCCGCCCGCCCTCCGCGAAGTACCCATACGGCGTCAGCATTTCCCTCGAACGGTGCCTCTCCCGGCGGGAAGCGTTTCGTGCGAGGGCCGACGGAAACAGAGTTCAGGCACCCGAGGAGGACCAGATGACGACAGACCCCGTGACGACCCCCGCCCCCGTGGCCGAGGAGGTCGGCCTGATGTACGACCGCATGACCCTGCTCGCCGCCGACCTCGTCGGGGGCGACGGCTTCAACGCCCACCTCGGGTACTGGGACACCCCGGACAGCGCGCTCACCTACGGCGAGGCCGCCGACCGGCTCACCGACGTCATGACCGACCGCCTGCGCATCGGTGCCGGATCCCGGCTGTTGGACGTCGGCTGCGGGGTGGGCGCCCCGGCGCTGCGGATCGCGCGCCGGACCGGTGCGGAGGTCGTCGGCATCTCGGTCAGCGGCGAACAGGTCGCCCGCGCCCGGCAGTTGGCCGCCCAGCTCCCGGGTCAGGTCGCCTTCGAGCAGGCGGACGCCATGCGACTGCCCTACGGCGACGACTCGTTCGACGCGGCCTTCGCCCTCGAATCCATGCCGCACATGCCCGACCGGCCGCACGTCCTGCGGGAGGTGAGGCGCGTCCTGCGTCCCGGCGGGCGGGTCGTCCTCACCGACTTCTTCCGCCGTCCCGCACCCTCGGACGGAGCCCGCGCCCTGCACGAGACGATGGGCTCGACCAGCGCGCGACTCGACGACTATCCGGCCCTTCTGCGGTCGGCGGGACTGGAGTTCGTGGAGATGCTGGACATCACCGACGAGACCGTCCCCCGGTCGTTCACCGAACTCGCCGAACGCGCACGGGCGTTGGACATCCCGCCCGACGACACCGAAGCCCGCTGCTACTTCGACCCGCAAGCCGTGATCGACCCCGCCCTGCTCGGCTACCTCCTGGTCGTCGCCCGGCACCCCCGCGCATGACCGCCGTGACCCGACTCCCCTTCGAACAAGGGGACCCGCTACGGATGGCGGCCCGGCTGCGCGAACTCCAGGACCGGGGAACGGTGCACCGGGTCCGTACGGCGATGGGCGACCCGGCCTGGCTGGTCACCGGCCACGAGCACGTCCGGAACCTGCTGGACGACGACCGGCTCGGCCGCACCCACCCCACCCCCGAGACCGCCGCGCGCACGGACGAGACCGTCTTCAACGGCCTGCTCGGCGACTTCGCCACCGAGGCCGCCGACCACGCCCGCATCCGCTCCCTGCTGCGCCCGCACTTCTCCCCCCGGATCATGAGGGACCTCACACCCCGCGTCGAGACCCTGACCGCGCGACTGCTGGACGACCTCGCCGAACACGGCCCCCCGGCCGACCTGCACGCCACACTCGCCGTCCCGCTGCCGGTCCTCGTCATCTGCGAACTCCTCGGCGTCCCCTACGAGGACCGCGACCGCTTCCGCGCCTGGACCGACGACGCCGCCACCCTCGGCGACCCGGCGAGATGCGAGCGAGGGATGCTCGAACTCTTCGGGTACGGCCGCGAGTTGGTCGCTCGCAAGCGTGCCGGACCCGGCGACGACGTGATCTCCCGGCTGGTCGCGACCGGGGGCGTCCCGGACGACGAGATCGCCGGGCTGTCGATGGCCCTGCTGTTCGCCGGGCACGAGACGACGGTCGTCCATATCGGCCTGGGCGTCCTGCTGTTGCTGACGAACCCGGAGCAGTGGCGGGCGCTGGTGGACGATCCCTCGCTGATCCCCGGCGCGGTCGAGGAACTGCTCCGCGCCTCGACGAAGGGGACGGGCGGCGGCATTCCCCGGTACGCGCGCGAGGACCTGGACATCGACGGGACGACCGTCCGCGCCGGTGACCTCGTCCTGCTCGCCAACAGCGCGGCCAACCATGACCCCTGCGTCTTTCCGGACCCGCACCGGCTCGACATCACGCGCCGGGCGGCGGGGCACGTCACGTTCGGGTACGGGGGCCGGTACTGTCAGGGGGCACCGCTGGCGCGGATCGAACTCGGCGTGGTGCTGGGGCAGTTGGCGAGGCGGTTCCCGACACTGGAACTGGCCGTGGAACCAGCTGAGTTGACGATGCGTCAGAACGCCTTGACCGGCGGACTGGCCGAACTGCCGGTGCGGTGGTGACGGGCGTGGCGCTTCTCCTCGGACGCCGGCATCTGAAGCTGTTCCGGCACGGCGCGGGGGCGACACCCACCACCTTCGACGGAGTGACCCCCCTGCCCCACCCCGACGGCTGGTTCTGCCTCGCTCTCAGCCACGAGATCCGCCCCGGCGCCCTCCTCACCCGCCGCCTCGCGGACGCGGACGTCGTCCTCGCCCGAGGCGCGAGCGGCGTCCTGCGCGCCCTGCACCCCCACTGCCCCCACCTCGGCGCGCACCTCGGCGTCCTGGGCGAAGTCTCCGGCGACGAGATCACCTGCGGATTCCACCGGTTCACGTTCAGCCTCGACGGCCCCTGCCTGCGCACCTCGTACCAACACCCCGCGCCCCGCGCCACGCTCGGTACGCTGCACGTGCGCGAGACCGGCGGCCTCGTCCTCGTGTGGCACGGCCAGGAACCCCCGTCCTGGGAACCCCCGGCGATCCCGGCCGCCGGCTGGCAGCGCCCGCGCGGGACGATGTACGAGGTCGCGAGCCACCCGCAGCAGATGACCGAGAACGTCATCGACTTCGGCCACCTGGAACAGCTCCACGGCGCGACCCTCGCGAGGACACCGGACGTGGCGTTCGACGGCCCCAGCTGCACGGGCGGATTCCAGGTCGTCAGCACGCTCCCGCGCATCGGACGGGTCGAGACGGAGTACACGTTCGCCGTCCACGGCCTCGGCCTGACCGTCATCGAATGCGCCCTGCCCTTCGGCGCCGCCCGCACCAGGTTCTTCGCCCTGCCCACCCCGGTCGGCCCCTGGCGGACCCAGTTCCGGTTCGCGGCGACGGCGACGACCGGCTCGCACGGCCCGCTGGGCACCCTGGGCGCGCGCCTCCTGCGGGAGGTCTTCTACGCCGTCCACGCCACCGGCAGCCTCCCGGACCTGCCGGTGTGGCAGTACCAGGCGTACCAGCGCACGCCGCGCCTGTCGGCCGGGGACGGCCCGATCGGCAGGTACCGGAAGTGGGCCGAGCAGTTCTATCCCGCCGAGCGGTCCCGTACCGCCGAGCGGTCCCGCACCGAGGAGCGTTAGGAGCACCCATGCCGTTCACGACATGTATCAGCGTCCGGGACACCGCCGCCAGCATCGCCTTCTACGAGTCCCTCGGATTCCAGGTGGACTCCACGATCGCGCGCCCCGGCGACGACGTCCATCTCCTGCTGCGCCAGGGCGAGTTCTGCGGCCTGCTCTACAGCAACGCCGACCTCAAGGAGTGGCTGCCCCCGCTCGCCGAGCAGCCCATCGGCCTCGCCGGGATGCTCTATCTGACCGTCGACGACTTCGACGCCTTCCACGACCGCGTCGCCCGCAAGGCCGAGATCCTCAAAGGGCCGTTGACGGACGACGTGGGCCAACGGGTCTTCTACTTCCGGGACATCGACGGGTACGTCATCGGTATCCACGACAACGCGGCTTTCCGGGCGAGTGAGTTGGCCGGCGAGTTGGCCAGGAACCTCACAGCAGGCAGGCCATCAGACTCCGCGTCTCCACATTGACGTAATACCCCATCCGCATCAGCCGGTTGAGCAACCCCAACGTCATCCAACGGTAGTTGGGCGGCGCCTCGACCGTCAGGCCGTCGGGGACCCGGACGACGAGGTGCCGCGTGTCGGCGTTCTGGAAACGCCCCCCGTCCTCGGACTGCACACTGTCGAGGACCGTCCACGACGGATCGCGGTCCAACAGCTCGGCCAGCGGCGGCAGATCCCCCAGCCCCCGATACGTGCCCGGCGTCAGCTGGACCGTCGGGGCCAGCTCCACCCGGTCCGTGGCACCCGGCTGGGCCATCGCCTGGACCAGGAACTGGAGTGTCCCGTCGCGGAGCTGGCAGACGAACGCGGCGACGTTGCCGGGGTTGGGCCGCAGCATCGGCTGTGTCCAGGAGGTCACCTCGCGGCTGGTCGCCCCGACGGACAGGCCGACGATCTGGAAGTAACGGCCCTCCTCGTGCCGGACGCTGTGCCCGTCGCAGATCCAGCCCGGCATGTCACGCAGGCTGATACGCCGCACGTCCAGGTCGAACCGCGCCTTCTGGTCGATGAGCCAGGTCATCGCCGCCGCGACGTCACCGTCCGAGGTCTGCCGCTGATGGGACCCGACGATCCCCGTGTCGGGCGGGGCGGCGGGGTCCGCGTAGGTGACGGCGGACAGGACGGTCCGCGCGTTCATGTTCACCCGGTCGCCCAGCGCGAGCATCCCCCGCAGCTGCCCCAGCGTCAGCCAGGTGAACTCCTCCCCGACCGGCACCTCTTCGTGCTCCGGGATCTCCACGATCATGTTCCGGTTCCTCTTGTAGAGGTACCAGGAGGAATGCTCGGACAGGAGCTGGTCGAAGACGACGGCGCGCGAGCCGGGGCGCAGGAAGTAGTCCAGGTAGGGCGTCGCCCTCCCGCCGTGCACCCGCTCGTAGTTGCTGGGCGTCGCCTGCACGGTCGCGGAGTACTGGACCAGCGCCGTGTTGCCGGGCTCCATCTTGGCCTGCATCAGGAAGTGGTGGACGCCGTCGATGCGCTTGACCAGGATGCCGAGGATCCCGATGTCGGGCTGCACGATGACCGGCTGGCACCACCGGGGCGTCGTACCGAAGGTCGTGCGCACGGACAGCCCCTCGACCGTGAAGAACCGGCCCGAGACATGGCCGAGTCGATGGCCGAGGCGCCAGTTCGTGAGGGAGTCCAGCGGGACCTGTTCCACCCGGAACGCGGACGCGGCGGCGCGTTCGCGCAGGAAGGCTTCCGGGTCCGGCGTCAGCGAGGTCTCGGCCGTACGCGCCGAGGACAGGAAGTCCCGGGCGCCGCTGATCAGAACCGACATGTCAACTCCCGTGCCATCAGGGCGAATCCGGCGGCCGGGGGCAGCGGCTCGAAGTCGACGAGGGAGCGCAGCAGCGACACGTCCACGATCAGATCGCCGGTGTCGGTCCCGGCGCTCGGCCCCGCCTCGACGGGGATGTGCCGCTCCGTCGCGGCGGACACCAGGTCGACCACCTCGGCGACCGAACACCCCACGCCGGAGCCGATGTTGACGGTCCCCGGCAGCTCCCCGCGCAGGGCGAGCAGTCCGAGGACGGCCTGGACGAGGTCGTCCACGTGCAGGAAGTCCCGACGCTGTGCACCGGTCCCGTGCAGCACGAACGCCTTCCCGGTCAGCGCGCAGCGGAACGCCGCCGACACCACGCCCTGCCCCCGCTCCTGAGGCAGCAGACGGCCGTACACGTTGGAACAGCGCAGCGCGGTCGCCGACAGGCCGTGCACCCGGCGGTAGAAGTCGAGGTACTCCTCGGCCGCCAGCCGCGACATGCCGTACGGGGAGACGGGGCGCGCGGGATGGGACTCGGTGCGCGGTCCGGGGCCCGGCGCGTAGACGCCGCCCGCCGAGGAGAGGAACACGACGCGGGTGGCGGGGCTGAGGGTGCGGACCGTCTCGCAGACGGTGACGATCAGCGACAGGGTCTCCACGACGTCGGCCTCCGGCTCGTCCGCCGACGGAACCGGGAAGCGGCCCCCGGCGGCGATGACGACCGAGTCGACACCCCGGGCGAGGACAGCAGGCAACTCCTCGGCCCCGTCGCCCCGCACGAACCGCAGCGGGTCCCGCCCGCGCAGCGCGTACGGATCGGAACGCCCGATCACGGTGACGTCCCACTCCCGGTCCACCGCCCCGAAGGCGAGCGCGCTGCCCAGGAATCCGGCGCCTACGACGGCGACCCGCGTGAGTGAAGTCATGGTCATCCGGTCCTCTCCTCGACCCACCCATCCGTTGTCCGTTCGGAGCGCGGGGACCCCGCGGGAGCGCGCGGGTTAACCCAGGTGCCGTAGCCGAGAGCCCGATGTGAACTCGATCGGCCTATACGGATGTACGACCGGACCCGGCCCCGGGAAGGCTGGCGGCACCCCCGCACCCCCTTGGAGCCCCGCATGCGCGTAGTCCTGGCGGTCCTGCCCGTGAAAGCGCACCTCAACGCGGTGATCCCGCTCGCCTGGGCCCTGCGCGCCGCCGGACACGAGGTCGTGGTCACCGGCGACTGGGGCCCGGAGCGCGAGGCGGCCCGGCACATCGAGGAGGCGGGCCTCACCGCCGTACCGCTCGGCGGCGAGGGCGACATCTCGCCCGTACGCCCCGGCGCCCACAACGAGTCCGGCTTCCTGGCCCTGGACCCCGACTCCGACGACCCCCGGGAGTGGGACCGCTTCCACGAAGCGCTGCGGTTCCTGTGCACGGAGGTGTACGCGCCGGACGTCCCCCTCGGCGAACGGCACGGCCTGCTGCGGAAACTCGTCGCGTTCACCGGCGCCTGGCGGCCCGACCTCGTCCTGTGGGACATGCTCATGTTCCCCGCGCCGGTCGCCGCCCGCCTCTGCGGCGCCGCCCACGGCCGGCTGGTCTGGGGCACGGACACCGTCGCCCTGCTCCGCGACCGCCTCCTCGAAGCGGACCCGGCGACCGACCCCGGCGCCGACTGGCTCGGCCGGCTGCTCGCCCCGTACGGCCTGGAGTTCACCGCCGCGACCCTGCTCGGGGACTGGTCCGTCGACCTGAACCGCCCCCACCCGTACCCCGCGCACGGCACGACCGTCCCCGTCCGCCGCATCCCCTACGGCGGACCCGCCGAACTCGCCCCCTGGCTCCACGAACCCCCGGCCCGCCCCCGGGTCGTCCTCACCCTCGGCATGACCCGGCAGGAGATCCGCTGCCACGAGAGAGCGTTCCCGCTCGGCGACTTCCTGCGCGCTTCCTCGGACCTCGACATCGACCTCCTCGTCACCCTGACGACCGACCAGCTCTCCGACCTCGCCCCGTACCCCGCCAACGTCCGGCCCGTCGGATACGTTCCCTTCGACCACCTTCTTCCGTCCTGCTCCGCGATCGTCCACCAGGGCGGGCGCGGCACCTTCGCCACGGCCGCCGCCTGCCGGGTCCCGCAGATCGTCGTACCGCAGCCCCTGTGGGACGAGGTGGCCACCGCGCGCCAGGTCACCGCGTACGGCGCCGGACTCGCGCTCGACCTGGCCGGGCTCGACGGGGAGGCCCTGCGCAAGGCGCTCGTGCGCGTCCTCGAAGAACCCGGCTTCCGGGAGGGGGCCGAGCTGCTGTACGACGATCTGACCGCCGACCCGCCGCCGACGTCCTGCGTGCCCCGCCTGGAGGAGCTGACCGCGCTCCACCGCGCCTCATGACCGGCGCCCACTACCTCGTCTGCCCGGCGGGCATCCCCAACTACGGCGACGAGGTCATCGCCGCGACCTGGCTGCGCCACCTCGCCGGGACGGCCCCCGGGACCGACGTCGTCGTCGACTGCCTCTACCCCGGGACCGCCGCCGCCCACCTCGACGGCATCCATCCGCGTGCCCGCTTCACGAACACGCTGTGGAACCTGTGCCTGCGCCTGTGGCCCGAGGACGATCCGGCCGTCGTCTGCGCGTGCGTGACGGACGCGGTACGGGACCCGGGCCTCACGGACCTGTACGGGGCTCAGGTGATCCACCTCGCGGGCGGCGGCTACCTCAACGCGATCTGGCCGTACTTCGCCGGGCTTCCGGCGGGCATCGCCACCGTCGCGGAGGTGAGCGGGGCGCGGACGGCGGCGACCGGGCAGGGGCTGTGGCCGCCGGCCGACGACAGCGGGCTGACCCGGTCCTTCCTCGACCGCTTCGACGTCGTCGACGTACGGGACCCGGCGTCCGCCGAGTTCGCCGGGCTCGCGCCCAACGGGGCTTACTGCGACGACGTGTTCCTTGCCCCGGGGCCCCAACTCCTGCGTACGGACGAGGAGGTGCCGGAGGTCATGGTGAGCGTCCAGTCGCTGCTGGCCGACAACTCGCCCGAGGACACGGCCCGTTACGTCGCCGAGGTGTTGCGCGCGTGGGGTGCCACGGACGTCGGGCTGCTGGAGTGCTCGCCGGAGAAGGACCGGGACGTGCTCGACGCCGTCGCGAAGGAGGTGCCCGGGGTGCGCCGGTACGGCCTCGACGACGTCCTCGCGAACGGGCTGCCCGCGCGGGCCGGTCAGCGGTGGCTCGGGACGCGGTTCCATCCGCATCTGGTGGCTGCTGCCGCAGGTGCGTACGGGGTGGGGCTGGTCGTGGGGGACGGGTACTACGGGACCAAGCATCAGTCGTTGATCGACGCCGGGTCGGGGTGGGGGCTGGTGCGCGCGCCCGAGATCCCTCCGCCGCCCGACTCCGGTGGTTTCGGCGGGGATCGGCTGGCGGAACTGCGTGCCGCCAAGCTGGCCGTCGCCGAGCGCGTGTACGGACGGGGCTGACGATGGACCTCCTGCTCATCGGCCTCTCCGCGTTCGCCCGGCGCAGGGTGCTGCCCGCCGCCGCGAACCTGCCGGGCATCACGGCCGTCGACATCGCCAGCCGCCACGCGACGCCGGACGACGTGGACGGGCTGCCCAAGTCGCGGGCGCTGTACGGGGATTGGCGCAAGGCCCTTGCGGAGTGCCCGCCGGGGCTGGCGTACGTGTCGCTCGTCAACGCCGAGCACGCCGAAGCCGTACGGGAAGCGCTGGAGCGGGGCTGGCACGTCGTCGTCGACAAGCCCGCGCTCTACGACCCTTACGGCGTCGCGGAGTTGGTGGAGCTGGCGCGGCGGTCGTCGCTCGTGCTGGCCGAGGCGACCTGTTACGCGTTCCACCCGATGTTCTCCGTCGTCCGGGAGTTCGCGGCGGACGCGACCAAGGCGGTGGCCGTCTTCACGCCGCCGGTGCCGGCGGGGGACTTCCGGCACGATGCCGTGCGCGGTGGCGGGGCGCTGCTCGACACCGGGCCCTATCTCGCGTCTCTGGGACGGGTGTTGTGGGGGCTGGAGCCGCAGGAGCTGAGCGTCGTGGTGGGGGACCGGGCGGGGGACGGGGCGGTGTTGTCGTACAGCGTGCTCGGCCGGTACGCGGGCGGGCGGACCCTCGTCGGGCACTTCGGGTTCACCAGCGTCTACCGGAACACGCTCCAACTCCTCAGTGCGCGGGCGGCAGTTGACGTCGAGCGGCCCTTCTCGATGCCGCCGGGACCGGAGACGGCGGTCTCGGTGCGGGACGGTGACGGGGAACGGGTGCTGCGGGTGCCGCCCGCCGACAGCATGGCGCTGTTCCTGGACGCGGTCCTGGGCGCCGTCCGCACGGGGTCCAGGGAGTTCGACGCTGCCGTGCTGAGCGACGCGCGTGCGCTTGAGCGGCTCGTGCGCGCCGCCGTGCTCTAGGGCCGGTAGTTGGGCGGGTAGACCTTGAAGCCCGGGTCGGCGCTGGCGGGCCAGTCGCAGTACCGGGTGTGCGCGTTGAAGTCCAGGCCCGCCGGACAGGAGTGGACCACGGCCACCCCCGCGTTGCACTCGACGTACAACTGCGTGCTTTCGGGGTGGGAGTAGTTGGCGTCCGGGGCGCCGTAGCAGTAGTCGCTCGGCAGCGCGGACGACGGCGAGGCGGCTCCCAGTACGAACGCGAGGGCGCCGGCCGTCGCGGCGACTGTGGCACAGAAGGCACGGATCTTCATGCCGGGACAACGAACCGCCCGCACCGGGCGACACGCCCTTTGCGGCTGTGCGAATCCTGTGTCTGCTCCTGTCGATCGGCAGGCAATGAAATTCCCCGCACAGGTTGAAAAGCGTCCCCCGTAATTAAAGTGCCGTCCTCCAGACGATGAGAATTCTCTTGGAGGGTGCTGATTCGGGAGGGTCGGCGTGGCGCGTGACGAACACTGCTGTGCATGGCTACGACAGTCCCCGCGCCGACCGCGCCCTCATGGCGAGCTCCCTGGCGCTCCCCCTCCGACCAGCCCGCCTACGCGCGACCGGCGCTGCTGGGCCTCCTCGCGCTCGCCGCCGTGCTCTACACGTGGGGAATCGACCACAGTTCGTACCACGCGTTCTACGCCGACGCCGCGCGCAGCATGTCGGAGAACTGGAAAGCGTTCTTCTACGGCTCTTTCGACCCCGGGAATTCGATCACGCTCGACAAACTCCCCGGATTCCTCTGGCCACAGGCGCTGTCCGCACGCGTCTTCGGATTCCATCCGTGGGCGCTGGTCCTTCCCCAGGTGATCGAGGGCATGGCGAGCGTGCTCGTGCTGCACCGGCTCGTCTCCCGCTGGGCGGGCGCGAACGCGGCACTCGTCGCCTGCGCGGCCTTCCTGCTGACGCCGGTCTCGGTCGGGTTGTTCCGTACGGCTGTCGAGGACCCGGCGTTCACGCTGTGCGTGCTGCTCGCGGCGGAGGCGACGCAGCGGGCCGCGCGGGACGGGCGGGTGCGGACGCTGGTCGTCGCGGGGGTGTGGGTCGGGGTCGGGTTCCAGAGCAAGATGCTGGAGGCGTGGGCGGTGCTGCCCGCGCTGGCCGTCGTGTATCTGGTGTCGGCGCCGATTCCCTTGCGGCGCAGGGTCGTTCACCTCGGGGTGTCCGGCGTGGTGATGGCCGCCGTGTCGCTGTCGTGGATGGTGGCGGTGACGTTGGTGCCGGCGAAGGACCGGCCCTATGTGGACGGGACGACCGACAACTCCGCGTTCAGCATGGTGGTCGGGTACAACTTCCTGAACCGGTTCTCCTCGTTGGGGGTCAGTGCGGCCTCTACGGGGAGTGTGAGCGGGACTCAGGGGGGTGGGCATCGGGAGGGGGGTGCTCGGCGGGGCGATGAGGCAATGGCGTCTGCGGGTGCGCGTGCAGATGCCGGTGCTTTCGGCGGTGGCGCTCAGGGGAGGGGGCAGGGGCAGGGCCCGGGTCAGGGGCAGGACGGCTGGGCGAAGATGTTCGGGACCTCGCTCGCCTCGCAGACCGGGTGGCTGTATCCGTTCGCCGCCGTGTGTGCCGTGTGCGGGCTGGTGTGGAGCCGGCGACGGCCGCGTACCGACGGGCTGCGTGCCGGGTTCCTGCTCTGGGGGACCTGGCTGGCGACGTTCTTCCTGGTCTTCAGCGCGGGGAGCGTGGGGGGCCACACGTACTACATGGGCGTGATCGCGGTACCGCTGGCCGCGTTGACGGGCGGCGGGACCGTCGTGATGTGGCGGGCGTACCGGGCCGGTGGGCGGCGGGCCTGGGCGCTGCCGGGGGCGGTGGCGGCCACGACGGTGTGGAGTACGTATCTCGCGGGGGAGTTCAGCTCGTTCCTGCCGTGGCTGGCGCCGGTCGTGGCGATGCTGGGTGCGGCGGCCGTCCTCCTGCTGGCGGTGGCGCGTCCTGGTGGGAGGCCGGGGAGGTTCGGGGGGCTGTCGAGTGTGCGGTTCGGCGGGCGCCTCGCTCTCGCCGGGCTCGCCACCGCCCTCGCCGCCGTACTGATCGCGCCGGGCGCGTGGGTGGCGCAGGTGTTCAACCCCTCGTACCGCAGTACCGGTATGGGTGCGGTGGGGCCGTCCGACACGCGGGGTGGACGCGGGGCGGCGGGGACCTTCGTGTCGGCGGGCGGCCGGACGGACCGGCTGCGGTGGGGCGGAGGTGGACGTACGGGTGGGCGTACGGGCGGACTGATGGAGGACGCCGGACGTGCCGGAGGTACCGGCTTCTCCTTCGGCGGCTTCGGGTCGAACGGTGGACTCGCCGCCTCCCAGCGGGAGTTGCTCGCCTACACGACCGCCCGTCAGGGCTCCGCGTCGTACGTCTTCGCCACCACGAACTGGAGCACCGCGTCCCCGTACATCCTCGCCACCGGCGCCCACGTCCTGCCGGTCGGCGGGTTCAGCGGCCGGGTGCCGTTCCCGACCGAGGCGGGGTTCGAGCGGCTCGTCGGGGCGGGTGAGCTGAGGTACGTCCTGGTGGGCGGCGGTCGAGGCTTTGGCGGGGCCGGGTCCGGTACGACGAGCGCCACCCGGATCACCACGTGGGTACGGTCCGCCTGCACCCCCGTACCGGCCTCCGCCTACGGGGGCACGGACACCGGTGAGACGCTGTACCGCTGCGGCGACTGAGGCCGGGCCAGGGCGAGTTCAGGTGGCCGGCATCCCGCCGTCGAGTTCGTCGACGGCGCGGTTGACGAGGGCGGGGGCGCCGCGCCGTACGCTCGCCAACTCGGCGTCGGTGATTCCGAGTCGGCGGGCTGTCAGGGTGTGATGGGCCCACTCGTACCGGCACCGCCGCCGCCAGGCGACGCGCAGGACGGCGAGTTCGGGAGCGTGCCCCGGTGGACGAGGGGAGCGCTGAAGCCGAGGAACGCCTTCGCGGCGACGTAGTGCGCCATGAACGGCTGGCCCGAATGCGCGCTGGACGACGAGACGTTGACGAGCACGGACACCGGCCCGAACCGCTCCTGTACGGCGTCCATCGCCAAGGGTGTCGCCGAGGTCCGCAAGGCCGTCCGTCATCAGATCAAGTACGGCGCGCAGCGGACGGGGGGATCACGGAGAAGGTGGTGTTCGTGATGAAGGGCGGGACGGTCCACCGGGACGACGCGTGACGTGCCGCCGGGACCCGGGAGCTGGCCCATCACGTCATCGCAGGGAGCGCGCCTCCGTCAGGAACGTGTCCAGGACGCCGTCCGCGACCCGTACCGGGCCCTGTGGGCGGGTCTCGCCGGGGATCGTCTGGATGGCGCCGGCGCGCGTGGCGAGGCTGGACGCCTCGGTGAACAGGCGTTGCGCTTCAGGCTCGTTGCCGGAGAGGCGGGCCGTCAGTGCGTCCAGGGTTCGTTCGAAGGCCGGGCCCCAGAGGCGGAGGGCGTTCAGCCAAGGGGTGCAGTCGGCGACAAAACCCGGGTCTGTCACGCCTGTTGTGATGCGGTCCGGGGTGGCGGTGAGGAGTCGGGCGTACGGGCGGAGGCTGCGCAGGGCGGAGCCCTTGGCACCGGATGCCCAGGTTGCGCGGAACTCGCCCAGTCTTGCCGCCAGTTGGGGGGCTTGGGGTTGCCAGGGTGACGCGCCGAACGTTGGCGCCAGGTGTTCTACGTCGAAGAACGCCAGCAGCGCCTCGACGGTCGTCGGGTCGTTGCCCGACAGGTAGGACGCCGCTGCCCGCCACGCTCGTTGGGCGTCGTACGCCGTGTCGTTCCAGGCGAAGTCGGCGCCCCCGAAGAGAGCCACCTTGCTGGCCGCCGCCTGGTTCATGGGGTTGAGGACCAGGCCCGAGAGCTGGGCGTGCAGGCCCGGTTCGCGCGCGGAGTAGGGAGCCAGGAGGAGGCGGCCCTCCGCCTGGCCGTAGTCGTTGACGGGGTAGTTGTCCCACAGGAACACCTTGCGGCCCCACACCGCCGCCGCGCGCGACGCGTCCTGGACGGTGATGCGGGGCGGGACGGTGTCGGTGCCCGTCCACATCACCTCGACGCGGGGGTCCAGTTGCTCGCGGATCGTCTTCTTGTAGGGGGTGTCCGTGACGTCCCCGTACTCGGTCGGGACCATCTGGAGCGGTTGGGTTCCGGGGCGGGTGGCGAGGAACTGCCGTTGCAGGGAGTTGAGCAGACCGGCCTGCGCCTGCGCCGCCGACTGCTGCGAGGGCGCTCCGTACGCCGTCCGGTCGGCCGTGCAGTTCCAGCGCGTGTAGCTGATGTCGTCGAGCGGGACGGAGAAACTGCGCACTCCGAGGTCGTACACGGCCTGGAGCTTGGCCTCCAGGGCCGTGCGGTCGGCGGCCGAGCTGTAGCAGATGGAGACGCCGGGGGAGAGGGCGAAGGTGAAGCGGACATGGTGGTCGGTTGCCTGGCGTACCAACTCGCCGAGCTGGGCGAGGAGTTGGGGAGGGTACGGGTCGCGCCAGCGCTCGCGGTGGTACGGGTCGTCCTTCGGGGCGTACAGGTACGTGTTCATCTTCAGCGCGCCGTAGAAGGCGAGTTGGTCGAGGCGCTCCGCGTGGGTCCAGGGACTGCCGTAGAAGCCCTCGATCGCGCCGCGCAGCGCCATGAGCGGATGGTCGACGACGGAGACGGCCGCGAGGCTTGTGTCGGAGGCGAGTTGGCGCAGGGTCTGCGCGGCGTAGTACATGCCGCTCGCGTCGGCGCCCGCGAGGACCACCGAACCGCCGCCGGGCGCCGCGCGGGAGGCGAGCGCGTAGCCCTCGGCGGGGAGGGTGGTCGGGACCTGTCCGCCGGCCGCGCGCAGGGCGTCGGCGATCCGGGTGTCCTGGATGCCGCCGATCACCACGGTGAGGTCGGCCGGGTCAACTCCCGTTGCGGGCAAGGGGGCTTCGTCGATGTCCGTGGCGCCTGCGGCGCGGAGGGTGGAGACGACGAGGTCGTGGGTGGGGCGGTCCTGTTGTCCGGCGGTGCGGATGTGGACCCGGGGCGGGACGGTGAGGGGGGTGCCGTTCGCTGCCAACTGCTGGGGTTGCGGGGTGACTTGGGGGAGTGCGGGATCGGTTGCGGACGCGGTGTTGGTCGGGGGCGTCGGCGAGGGCGTGGTGTCGGTCGCGGGTGGGGGCGTGGCGAACACGCAGGACACGACGAGCGCGGCGACGGTCAGCCTGAGGCCCATGTCGTTCCCTTCTACCAGGCCAGCGAGGTCGAGGCGGCACAGCTGCGGCGCCCGGTCACGGACACCGCCTCCAGTTCGAGCGTCGTCACCGAGTCACCGCCCCGGTCCAACGGCGACACGCAGTACGCGCCGTCGTACGTCCGCCCCAGCCACCGCCGCCCCTCGGAAGTGCGCCGGAAAATGTCGTACCGAGCCACCTCGGACGGCACGAAATCCCAGGTCAGATAGACACTCGCGGCGTCCCCGGACGTCACCGCCCGCTCGACGGCGAACCCGGTCGGACACCCCGGCGCCGGATCGGGCCCCGAGTCCGCGATCCGCAACTCGCCCAGGTTCACGGCGATCCCGGAGGCGCCCCCGGTCCCGGCCAGCAGGGAGACGTGTACGGCGACGACCGTACGGCCCGCCCATGCACCGAGGTTGCCGGTCCACCGCGTCCAACTCCCGGACACCGAACCGGCGTTGATCCACACCACCTCGGTGGGAGCGTCCTCGAACACCAACCCCAGCCGCAGCGCCGCCGTCCCGGTCGAACCCCGGTGCACCAGCGAGGCGGTCGACGCCGAGGTCAGCGGCAGCCGCGTCTTGTAGAGGCGCACGACAGCCGACGCGGACGCCCCGAGCGCGCCGGTCAGCCGTAGGGAGTTGCCGCCGTCGTACGCGATCGTGTGGTCGTAGTCCGCGCGGACCGCCGTACTCGCAGCGCCCGCGCCGTCGCGGACCCACCACTGCCAGGTCGGCAACAGGTCCTGGACGCCGATGTCGAACCACGGCCGGTCGCCGACCTGCGCGCCGTCCACGAAGAACCGCTCGCCCGTGCCGGTGCAGAACCTTGTGACGAACGGGAGTTGGCCGATCACCGACTTCTCGACGATGTTGTGGGCGGTGCCGTCCCAGCCCGCCGGGTCGAGCGGGCTGCCGCTGCTGGGCTGCCGGGTGCGGCCGGTGCGCGAGGGGTCCTCGGCGGGTCCGCACCACAGTTGGCGTTCACGGGCGTAGACCGGCGCCTGCCTCGCCAGCGTGCTCTTGTCGCCGTCGACCGTGTACCAGACCATCTCGGAGCCGAGGAACGCCCAACTCGTACGCGGCTCACCGCCGTCGGGGAAGATCGCGCGCGGGTCGTAGGGCTGGGCGAAGCGGTACATGCCGATCTCGCTGCCCGCGTACACGACGTGGAACGGGTCGAGGCCCAGGGACTGCGCGTGGGCGCGGGACGCCTGGATCTTGGCCGAACTCCACCAGTAGTTGAGGAACACGCTGCTGTTGACGGGCTGTCCGCCGGACACGATCCAGGGGGAGTTCACCGAGTTGAACTCGTTCTGGTAGGAGATCCGGCCGTCGACCGTGAGGGAGTCGTACCACTGGAGATGGAAGCCGGCCGGGGCCTTGCGGGCGAGGTAGGCGAGCATCTCCATCAGGAGCTTCGCCTGGGCCGCCGTGATGGTGGCCTCCTGGTTGACGAAGTACCCGTCGAAGCCGAAGTAGCCTGCCATCGCGATGAGTTGGTCCGCGAGGGGGAACGTGCCCTGCGGGGTCTTCTCGACGATGTCCGCGAAGTTCTCCGGGCGCGGCCAGAACCAACACCCCAGGCTCAGCACGCCGTTGCGGTGCGCGGCGTCCGTGTAGCCCGGGTTGGGGAGGTTCAACAGGCCGTAGGGCGGGTTGGGTTCGGTGTGGCGGCCGTCCAGCGGGAGGCCGTGCCAGGAGGCGTACAGGTCGGGGTACTGCCAGAAGCGCAGCGCGTACGCCTCGGCGACCGGGCCGTACGGGTAGCCCTCGGTCTCCCAGCTCGGCTGGACGTAGTCGTTGGCGAGCACCGCCAGCCGAGGGCGGGGGTCCAGGCCCCGGCGGGACTGGGTCGGCTCGAAGGGGGCGATGCGCGTCGCGAGGGGGACGCGGGAGCGCAGGTAGCGGGCGTGGCGGTCGGTGTCCGGGTGCCACGACTTGATCTGCGGACCGGAGTAGCCGTGCATCAATGGAGGTTCGGGGCCGAAGCCCGCCGCCGCGAGGGACTGCGCGTGTACGGCTGTCGCGGGGAGGGCGGTGGCCAGCAGTCCGGCACCGGCAGCTTGCAGAAGGCTGCGGCGCCGCAGGGCTCTGGATAACGGGCCTGACGCGTCGACGGGCATGGAATCCCCTCTCCTCGGTAAGGCGAGAGCCGACACTAAAGCGCTAAAGTCGGTGTCGCAAGAGGGAGTTGACGACGTATCAGGCCAATGGGGCGAGGGAGTGCTCGTCGACGTCAGGTTCCCGTGCGAGGGAGCGCCGTACCGACCATCGAGGTTCGCCATGGCCGCCGAAGGCCGCCGTCCCACCCTCCGTGACATCGCCCGGCGCTGCGGTATATCCGAAGCCGCCGCCTCCTTCGCCCTGAACGGCCGCCCCGGCGTCTCCGAGGCCACCCGCAGGCGCGTCCTCGATGTCGTCGAGGAACTGAACTGGACCCCGCACCCGGCCGCCCGCGCCCTCACCGGCGCCGGGTCCTCGACCGTCGGGTTCGTCGTCGCCCGCGACGCCCGGGACGTCGGCACCGAACTCTTCTTCCACCGCCTGATGACCGGCATGCAGACCGTGCTGAGCGGACGCCACTACGGACTGTTGTTCCAGGTGGTGGCCCATGTCGAAGAGGAGATCGCGACCTATCGCCGGTGGCGGCACGAGGGAAGAGTCGACGGCGTCGTCCTGGTCGACCTGCGGCGGGACGACCCGCGCCCGGCGGCCGTCGCCGCCCTCGGCCTGCCCGGCGTCGTCGCGGGCGGCCCCGACCCCGGCGGCCACCTGTCCTCCGTACCCGTCGACGACGCCGCCGCGATGCGCGCCGTCATGAGCCACCTGCGCGAACGCGGCCACGACCACGTCGCCTACCTGTCCGGCACCGCCGCGATGCTGCACGTGCACCGCCGCATCGAATCCTTCCGACGCACCGGCCGTGACCTGGGGTTCACCGGCCTCAGGACCCTGTCCACCGACTTCTCGGCGGCGGCCGGCGAGACCGCGACCGAGACCGCCCTCACCGGCACACATCGCCCCACCGCGCTGATCTACGACAACGAGGTGCTCGCCGTCGCCGGTCTGGACGTCGTCCGCCACCACGCCCTGCGCATCCCGGACGACGTCGCGGTGGTCGTCTGGGAGGACACCCCGGTCTGCACGGCACTCAGGCCCGCGCTCACCGCGCTGCGCCGGGACGCGGTCGGGTTCGGCGCGGACGTGGCCCGGCGGCTGCTGAACCTGCTCGACGGGGAGCCGGTGACGGACCCGGCGGAACTGGTGCCCACGCTGGTCGCCCGCGCCAGCACAGACGTCAACTCACCTGAAGATCAGGAGGATTGACGGACCATCAGCCACATGTACCCACCCTGCCCCGGCCGTTGACACCCTCAACTTAAGCGCCTTAGTGTCGGCTCTCGCCGTCCCCGGCACGACCCGCCGGGGCAGTGAACGCACGGGAACTCGCCGAACCGACCGACCGACGCGAGGGAGTTCACGATGAGACGTCTCGGCATCGCAGGAGCGATCCTGGTACTGGCAGGGTGCGGAGTGGGCGGCGGGGACGACTCCGGCGGCGGCACCGACGGACCGGTCGACGGCAAGGTCACCGGCTCGATCACCTTCCAGACCTGGAACCTCAAGGGCAACTACGCCGGCTACTTCACCGGCCTCGTCGCCGCCTTCGAGAAGGAACACCCCGGCACGAAGGTCAAGTGGATCGACCAGCCCGCCGACGGCTACTCCGAGAAACTCTCCGCCGACGCCGCGGCCGGCACCCTCCCCGACGTCATGGACCTCGGCCCCGAGGCCGGCTACACCCTGGCCGGCGCCGGGAAACTCCTCGACATCGCCAAGGCCGACCCCACCGCGAAGGCCGGCTTCCTCCCCGCCGCCTGGAACGCCATGACCTGGGCGGGCATCGACGGCGGCACCTACGGCTACCCCTTCTACCTCAACACCGGCCCCTCCTTCTTCAACACCGCCCTCCTGACCAAGGCGGGCCTCGACCCGAAGAACCTGCCCAAGACCTACGACGAACTCTTCACCCAGGCCGAGAAGATGGCCGGTTCCGCGAAGGGCGCCTACTCGATGCTCGGCCGCACCCCGGTCATCGAGACCTTCGGGACGTACGGCGTCGAGCTGATGAACAAGGACGCCACCGCGTTCACCTTCAACAGCGCCAAGGGCATCGAACTCCTCACCCGCTACAAGGAGTTGTACGACGCCGGTGCGCTCACCGAGGACATCCTCAACGAGAAGCAGGTCGGCGAGGTCGACAAGTTCAAGGCGGGGGAGCTGGGTTGGCTGCCCGGCAGCGCCTACAACCTCGCCGACTTCAAGAAGAACGCCCCCGACGTCTACCGGAGCGTCGCCATCGGGCCGATCGTCGCGAACGCCGCGCCGAACATGTACATCGAGTCCCTCGCGGTGAGTTCGAGGACCGGCAACGCCGCCACGGCCGTCGCCTTCGCCAAGTTCGCGACGAACAGGGCGAACCAACTCGCCTTCGCCCACAAGGCGGCGATCTTCCCGGCCACGCAACACACCCTGGACGACCCGTACTTCACGAAGGACGACGGCACCGACGAGGGCCGGGTCCGTGTCGAGGCCGCCGCGCAGATCGGGCGGGCCGTCGTGTACTGGCCGCCCGCCTTCTCCCAGGCCATGGTCGACGAGCTGCGCGAACAGGTCGCCCTGGCGCTCAAGGGGGACAAGTCGCCGAAGAAGGCCCTCGACGACACGGTGGCGTTCTGCAACGAGAAGCTCCGCCGGGCGTGACGGCCTCTGTCACCCGTACCCACCGCTGGTGGACCGCCCCCTGGCTCTTCCTCGCCCTCGGGCTCACCGTCACCGCCGTCTTCGTCCTGTTCCCGTTCCTCAACACCGTCGTCCTGTCCTTCACCGACGCGACGATGGTGCGCGGCGGGAGGTTCGTCGGACTCGACAACTACCGCCGCCTGAGCGACGATCCGCGGTTCTGGACGGCGCTGCTCAACTCCAGTCTGTACGTCGTCTGCGTCGTCCCGTTCATGGTCGTGCTCCCGCTGCTGCTGGCGAGCCTCGTCAGCGGGCCCGGCCGGCTCATCGGGGTGTTCCGCAGTGCCTTCTACACGCCGGTCGTCATGTCCGCCGTCGCCGTCGGGCTGATCTGGACCAACCTCCTCGACAGCCGGGGACTCGTCAACGAGGCCCTGTCGTGGCTGGAGTTGGTGTCGAAACCGGTGCCGTTCATCGCGG
Source organism: Streptomyces saintjeani (assembly GCF_055409605.1). Taxonomy (NCBI): domain Bacteria; kingdom Bacillati; phylum Actinomycetota; class Actinomycetes; order Kitasatosporales; family Streptomycetaceae; genus Streptomyces; species Streptomyces saintjeani. The sequence continues at coordinate 8,466,687 of NZ_CP189624.1, forward strand.
ACCGCTGGCTGCTGCTGATCAGCGCGATGTTCGTGACCGTGTGGACCGGCGTCGGCTACTACATGGTCATCTACCTCGCCGCCCTCGCGCACATCCCGACGGCCCTGTACGACGCCGCGTCCGTCGACGGGGCCGGACCCGTACGGAAGTTCCTGTCGGTGACCGTCCCCGGGCTGCGCTCCACGATGGCGCTGGTCGGGGTGCTGTCGTCGGTCGCCGCGTTCCGGGTGTTCAGCGAGGTGTACGTGCTGTCCGGGAACACGGGCGGTACCGGCGGCAAGGACATGACCATGACCATGCTCATCCAGCGGGAGGGGACGGGGCTCTCGGCGGACACCGGGTACGCGACGGCGATCAGCGTCGTCATGTTCGTGATCACGCTCGCGCTGCTGATCGTGCAACTGCGCATGCGGCGGCGGGACGGGGACGCGGAGTGAGACGCGGGGTGCGGTACGCGCTGCTGGTGCTGGTCTTCGTGATCCTCGTCGGGCCGTTCCTGTGGCAACTGTCCTTGTCCTTCAAGGGCGCTGGGGACGATCTGTACACGCGTCCGCCCCAACTTCTGCCGAGTGATCCGACGTTCGGGAACTACCAGGAGGTCGTGCGCAGGGTCCCCGTACCGGGCTACCTCCTCAACTCCACGATCGTCGCCCTGATCTCGGTCGCCGGGAACGTCGCCGGGGCGACCTGCGCGGGGTTCGCGCTCGCGCGGCTGCGGTTTCGGGGGCGGGGGCTCGCGCTGTCCGTGTTCGTCGCCGCGCTGCTGGTGCCTGGGGAGACCGTCATCGTCGCGCAGTTCCTGCTGATGCGGTCGCTCGGGCTCAACGACACGCTGCTCGGCGTGGCCCTGCCGACAGCGGTCGCCGCCCTCAACGTCCTCCTCATGCGCAACGCGTTCCTCGCGCTGCCGGTCGCGCTGGAGGAGGCCGCCGTCATCGACGGGGCGAACGTGTGGAAACGGTTCGTCCTCATCTGCGTACCGCAGGTCAAGGGTGCGATGGCCGTCGTCGCGATCTTCGCGTTCGTCGGGGCGTGGAACGACTTCCTGTGGCCGCTGATCGTCCTGTCGGACCAGGACAAGTACACGCTGACCGTCGGCCTCAACGCGCTGCGGGGCACGTTCTTCGACAACCCCCGGGTGGTGGCGGCCGGCACGATCGTCGCGGTGGCGCCGGTGCTGGTGTTCTTCTTCGGGTTGCAGCGGTTCTTCTTCCGGGGGGTCGAGGAGGGCGGGGTGAAGGGGTGAGCGGGCGTACGGGGAGTATGGGGTGGGCTGTCCGGCTGGACCGGCGGAAGACCGTGCGGGTTGCCGTGCAGGGGGCTGAGCGGCGGGTCGGTGAGGGAGGCCGTGCCGATGTACGCCAGGGCGCGCAGCCTCAGCGGCAACGCGGCGGCCGACGTCCCGCCGAGCCGCTTGCCCACGAGCGCCACAGGCCCTCGCGCCGCGTACCCATCGGCCACGGCCTCCGGCGCGCCTCCGGCCCGAACGGCCCTTCCTCCACGCGTACTTCACCTGCCACAGGACATCACCTTCTTTGCCGCTTCCCAGTGTTCCTCCGCCACCCACAGCTCCGCGAAGGCGCCGGCTGCCTCGCGCGGCGTAGGCCTCCCGGTCGTCAGCCGTTTGACCTCCTCCGCCTGCCGGTTGGCCGGCGAGAGCGTCAACTCCCGCCATCCACCGGCGAATTCACCGCGAGGTCCACGAGCCCGAACGGCTCCGCCTCCGCCGCACCCAGCCCTCCTCGACCTCGTCGGCGTCCAGCGTGCCCGCATCTTGATCTCTCCCGCCGTGAGCCGCGCCATACAGGTCGCGCAGTCCCCGGCCTCGCAGGAGAACGGCGGCATGAACCCGGCCCGCCGCGCGCTCCGGAGCGGCGTCTCGCCGGGGCGTTGACACGCCAGGCCGGGGACGGCCGCTTCGAGAGCGGCGACCGCCTCGGCCGGGGTGCTGCGTGCCGATGAGGTCTTCCACGCGGTCACGACGCCAGACGGGTACGGGATGATCGTCGGCGTCTCACGAAGGTGAAGGTGACACCCACGAGGACCAGTTGAGCATCCACACCTGCACCCTCGCGTCCTGGGCCGCCGTCGTCAGTGCGCTGCCGTCCGTGCTGAAGTCGACCGTCTGGGTCTTTCCCGAGGTGCTGCTCGGCGGCATGAGGGTCTTCGCCGGGGTGGAACTCGTGTAGTCGAGCAGGCTGACCGTGCCGGTTTCGGAGATGAGGGCCAGGCGTTCGCCGGACGGGCCGAACTCTGCCGTGGTCATGCCGGGGAAGGCGCGTTCGCGTGCGTGGCCGGAGATCCGCCACAGCTGTACGGTGCTGCCGCTGTCCATGAGCGCGAGCAGTTCGCCGTCGCCGCTGAAGCCGAGGGGACGGCCTTCGGCGAGTGCGGCGACGCGTTTTCCGGTCGTGACGTCCCACAGGCTCGCCTTGTGGTCGGCGGCGAACTCGCTGCTCGTGGCGAGCGTCCTGCCGTCCGGGCTGAGGGCGATCACGTAACCGGTGGCGAGCGTGGCGGTGACCTTGCCGGTCGTCACGTTCCAGAGCTTGACCGTGCCGGGACTGCCCGCCGCACCTGCCGCGAGCGTCTTGCCGTCCGGCGTGAACACCATGCTCTGGACGCCGTTGTCGAAGCCGGTGAGGGTGGTGACGAGCTTGCCCGTGCTGGTGTTCCACAGGCGGATCGGGTTGCCGTAGTCCTGGTTGGCGGCGAGACCGGCGGCCGTCGCGAGGAGGTCGCCGCGCGGACTGAACGCCATCGTGACGCTCGACGGAGCGCCGGTGGCGATGTCGGTCCTGCTGTTCGCGGTCAGGTTCCACAGGCGGACCGTCTTCTTCGCGGCGTTGTCCGTCTGCACCGTGGCCAGGAGGCCACCGGCCGGGCTGAACAGGGGGTACGCCTGACCGGGGAACGTGTTGACGGTCCCGGCGTCCGTCGCACGCAGCAGCTGTACGCCTTTGCTGCCGGTCGCCGCGATGAGTTTGCCGTCCGGACTGAACGCCGCTGAACTGCCGACGTCGGACGCAGCCGCGCGGAGGACGGGACCGGGTGCGGGTCTGGATCCGCCTGACGAGGCGGACGAGTTCGAGTCGTCACCCTTGTCCTGGAGGAGGGCCAGGGTCACCGGGACGGACACACCGATCACCAGCACCACGACGGCGGCGAGGATCTTGGCGCGGGTGGAGAGAGCGAGTCTGCGGGGGCGCGAGGGGGATGCGGTGGCTCGGGAGCGGGCGGGCGAGGGGTCGGCGGGCCGGGGAGGGACGGAGGGGAGCGGCGGGATCAGGACAGGTGCCTCGCTCGCGGGTGTGGGTGTGGGTGTGGGTGCGGGTGCGACGGGTGCGTCTGCCGGTGCCGGTGCGGATGTGGATTCGGGTGCCGATGCACGTGCGGCAGCGGACCCCAAAGCCTCAGTGCCCGTCCCCGCCCTGGCCTCCGACCTGGTCTCCGGCTCCGTCCCCGCCACCGTCCCGGTCCCAGCCACCGTCTCGATCCCCGGCTCCGTTCCGGTCACCGTCTCCGTCCCGGTCTCCGTCCTGGCCACCGTCCCCGTCTCGACCTCCGGCTCCCTTTCCACAAGCCCACCAACCACCCCCGCAACCGCTCCCGAAGCCACTTCCGGAGCCACCGGAGCCACAGGAACCTCCGGAACCACCGGCCGAGGCATCAGCGACGTCAGTCGGATCGTCGCCGCCGCAGACACCTGCTTGCTGTCGTCCTCCTCCAGCCGCCGCACCTCCTCCAGCACCGCCGCCCGCACCTGCGCGTTCCCGATCCGGTGCAGATGCATCAGCCCCTCCAGCGCCCCCAGCCGATCACCGACCATCGGACTCGCGAGAGCGTTGCGCAGGTGCAGCGGAAGGCGCCAGTTGATGTTGTGCGCGATGACGATCCGGCCCTCGACGTCGTCCTGCTTCTTGGGCCGCTGCTGAGGCATCGCCTCCACGACCCGGTCATGGACGTACCCGTACAGCTCGTCGAGCGTGATGTCGCCGTCCCCGTCGAGATCCGCGCTCCCGTCGCGCAGGCCCTCCACGAGGTACCGGGTGAACACCGACTGCGCGGCCTGCCCCTGCGCGCGCTCGCCGTCGAAGGAGTACTGCGTGGAGTCCGAGGCGGTGAGGACCGTACGGCCGCGCCCCTGGAACCGCTCCAGCGCGTGCACCTCGGTGTCACCCTTCGTACGCGCCGGGAACGCGCCGCTGTAGCAGCAGTCGAGGATCAGCACCATCCGCCGGGACGCGCACCCCTCCATGGCCTGGTCGATCTGCTCGGCGGACAGCGCGGTGAACAGGAGGCTGTCGTGGCGGGTGTCGGTGGTCGCGAGGTAGAGCCGGCCGTGGTCGTCCTTGAGACCGTGGCCGGTGAAGTACAGCAGGGTGAGGTCGTCGCGGCGCCGGTCGCGGTACAGCTCGCTGATCGCCGAACCGACGCGGTGGTACGGCTCGTTGACGAGGGTGGTGACCTCGAACCCGGCGATGTCCGGGTCCCGCAGCACCGCCGCCAGCGCCTCCGTGTCGTGCGCGGGTGAGGTCAACTGCCGCAGCGTGGCGTCCTGATGGTCGTACGTCGCGACGAGCAGCGCGAGCCGGCGCCCCACGGCCCGCTCACCGGCCTTCGCCGGAGTGGCGGCGCACGAACGCCTCGACCAGCGCCCGCCGTTCGGCGTCCGTCGCGGCCTCCAGCTCGATCGTGTCACCGTCGACGGTGACCGACACCCGGTGCCGTGCGGAGGAGCGGCCGAGCCAGTCCCGTACGGCACCGATGAGCGAGGTGAACACGCCGCCGGACGCGCTGAGCGCCACCACGATCGCGCCGAGCGTCACCGCGTCCGGCCCCTTCGCTCCCCCGGGAGCGGCGGCGCCGGGTGCGAACCGGGCCGACTCGACGTCCAGCGCGGCGAGTTCGGCCCGCAGTCGGCGCAGCAGCCGTTCGGCGGCCTCCGGGTCGAGTTCGGGGTCGGGTGTGACGTCCAGCCGTACGTCCCGCACCCGCTCCGGAGCCGAAGCGTTCTCCCACATGCCGTCCCCCGATGCAGCCGTTTTGCCCCCTTCAGTGTGGCCGTCCACAGGGCTTTGCGGGAGTCTCCGGGGAAACTTCGGGCGGGAAGCCTTCCGGGGTGCTAAGGCGTGTTGCGGAAGTCCCGCCTGCCGCCCGACGCCTGGCACGCACTCTCGCCGCACCGGGCGAAACCCCACGTACAACCAGTACGAGGGCTTCCGCCCGGCACTCCCCCAAGCTCTTCGAGCAGGGGGGACCCCCAGAGCACGCACCAGACGCCGCTCGGCCCGCCCTCCGGGCGGACGACGGGACTTCCGCAACACGCCCTAGAGGTAGTCCTCCAGCCGAGCCACCGTGAAGCCCTGCTCCTCGATGTGCCGCAGCATGTTCACCGTCATCTGTGTGATCGTCCGGCCCTTCAGCTCCGACGGCCCCCGGAAGTGCGCCAGGATGATGTCGCCGGGCCGCAGCTTCTTGCCGGGGAGCTGGTACTGCATGTTCTTGATCTGCATGGACTCGCGCCACAGGATGATCGCCTGGAGTCCGCAGGACGCGGCGGCGCTGCGGGTGGCCTCGTTCCAGTTGCCGTAGGGCGGGCGGAAGAGGCGGGGCGCGGTGCCGTAATGGTCCGTCAACTTCTTCTGCTGGCCGCAGATTTCCCGCTTCTGGGCGTCCGCGCCCAGCGTGGGGAGGTTGGGGTGGGACAGGGTGTGGTTCTCGACGGGGTTGCCGAGGGCCTGGAGCTTCGTGAAGTAGCCGTAGTCCGAGCGGATCGCCGCGTCCGTGAGGAACATGGTGATCGGAAGCTTCAACTCCCGCATCATCGTGATGAATTGGGGGTCCTGCTCGGTCCCGTCGTCGAAGGTGAGGAAGACGATCTTCTCCTTCGTGGGTATCTCGCTGATCACCGGTATCTCGCCGCCGGACTTCAGCGTGACCGGCTTCACGGCGGGCGGCTCCGGCGCCTCGGCGAGCGGCTTCAGCCCCCACTTGCGGTACGCGGCCTCGACGGCGGCCCGGGGATTCACGGAGGGTGCGGCGCTCGACGCGGACGGCGACGCCGACGGCCGGGACACCGCCGAGGACTCGGTCGTACACCCTGTCGCCAGACCCGCGACGAGAAGGGCGCAGACCGCCACCGCTCCCTTGATCCGCCAGTGCATCGCGCTGCTCCCTGAAACCGTGTGATCCGTACGCCGTCCCCGTTCACCTGTTGTGATGTCGAACAGGCGTCCACGGTTCCGTGATCACACGATCGCACAACCCGCTGACTAGGGCATTCCCCCGTCCACCCGCAGCGTCGCCCCGGTCGTGTACGACGACGCGTCGGACAGCGCGGCCCCCACGACCTCGCGCGGCTCCCCGATCCGCCCGTCACCCCCTTGTCCGCCGACCCCGCGGGCGCCTGAGCCCCCACCGGCGTCGTCGTCCTCGGACGTGCCGAGCGACATCCGGTCGACGGTCTGGTCCACGGCGGGCGGCACCTCAACCGCCCTGATCCACGCGACCATCGGCGAACACGAGTTGGCCACCTTCGAGGTGAACGTCAGCAGCGACTCGTCCTCGGATGCCGTGAAGCCGTACGCCCGCTGAGCCCAACGCCCGCTCCCCGGCGTCCCTTTGACCCGCCCGGAATCCCCGGCGGGCCTGTCCTCGCACGACACCGTGCCCCGAGCCCCGGCGCGCACCCCGCGCAGCTCGGGGGCGGTACGGTCGTCAGCCCGCCGGGCAGCGGCGTCACCCCCACGTCACCGCGACGAAGGCCGGCAAGTCCGGGTCCGCGTACCGACATGCCGGGGCGGGGCCGGACAGACTCCGACCCCGCCCGTGAAAAGCCTTACCCGGTAAGGGAGTTCACGCCTTGCGCGCGACCGCCCCGTACGCGTCCACGTACACCCGCTGCGTGTCCTCGGTCGGCCGCCACTCGGTGACCTGCACGACCCCGGGCTCCAGCAGATCGAGGCCGTCGAAGAACCCGCCGATCTCCTCGACGCTGCGCACGTAGTACGGCACGGCCCCGCTCTTGTTGTACGCGTCGGACGCCGCGATCATCCCCTCGCTCGTCGCCGTCGAGTCGCTGATGACGAGGTGGCTCCCGGACGGCAGCCCGGCGACCAGGTCGCGGACCAGCTGACGCGCCTGCTCGTACTCGCCGACGTGCCCGAGCGTGTTGAGGATCATCAGGGCGACCGGCTGCGAGAGGTCCAGCGTCCCGGACGCCTTCTCCAGGATCGCCGCCGGGTCGTACATGTCCGCGTCGAGGTACGCGGTCTCGCCCTCCTTCGTGCTGGTCAGCAGCGCGTTGGCGTGGGCGAGGACGATCGGGTCGTTGTCGACGTACACGATCTTCGTCTCGGGGGCGACGCGCTGGGCGACCTCGTGCGTGTTGTCGGCGGTCGGCAGACCCGTGCCGATGTCCAGGAACTGCCGGATCCCGACCTCACCGGCGAGGTGGGTGACCGCACGCCCGAGGAAGTGGCGGCTCGTCACCGCGACGTCGACCAGCCCGGGGAAGATCTCCTTGATCTGGTCCCCGATCTGCCGGTCGACCTCGTAGTTGTCCTTACCCCCGACGAAGTAGTTCCAGAACCGCGCCGAGTGAGGCGTGGACGTGTCGATCCGCGAGCGGGCCTCCTGGGCCTTGCCCGCGGGGGAGTGGGTGTCCTGGGTGTCCGACACGGCAAAGCCTCCTGCGACTGATGAACAACGCTGATCAGAACGCCACCCTAGGCGAACACCCTTTGGCCGAAAGCCACTTGAGCCCACCGGACGCTACGGACCGTAAGGTTTTGGCCATGAGGCAAGGCTGGGGTCCAACTGGCTTGCAGGCAGGGCGTGTTCGCAATCCGGAGGCACCCCGACCGGCATATGGGCAGGCCAGAATCGGATGCGGGCGGCCCGAGTTCGCGACCGCACCCGACGCGGCACACCCCGGCGCCGCCGTACGGCCGCCGGCACTGGCGAGCGACCCCGGCCCGAACTCGCCGCTACGCGCGGGTAGTCAGACGACCCCTCGCCGGCCGCGCCCCGACACCGACACCGCGAGCACCGCCAGCAGTACCAGCGCCCCCGCAGGCCCCAGCACCGTCCACGGCGCCAGTTCCAGATACGGCTGGTTCTCCGACATCAGGCGCCCCCACTCCGGCGTCGGCGGCTGCTCCCCGAGCCCCAGGAAGCCCAGCGACGCGAGGACGAGGACCGTCGTCGGCAGCCGCAGCAGCGCGTTGCGGATCACGGCGGGCAGGACCGCCGGGATGTGGTGGCGGCGCAGCAGGTACGCGGACCCCGCACCCAGCGAGCGGGACGCCAGCGTGTGCCCGGCGGCCCGTTCCTGGGCCAGCAGCGCCGCCGTCTGGGCCGCGTACGGCGCCCAGCCCACCAGGCACACGGCCAGCGCCGCTCCCCATACCGACGGCCCGGTCACCGCCGTCGTCAGCAACCCGGCGAGCACGGCCGGCAGCGTCGACACGACCTCCGTCAGTCCCGCCCCCACCCGCCCGGCGACCCCCAGCAGCAGCCCCACGAGCACGCTCACCCCCGTCACGGCGAACGCCACAAAAGCCGTCCGCAGCGCCCCGTGCCCCAGGCGTGCCAGCATGTCCCGCCCCAACGAGTCCGTGCCCAGGGGGTGTTGGAACGACGGCGACAGCAGCCGCGCCCCCGTGTCCACCTGCGCCGGATCCCGCAGCAACCCGGCGACGACCAGCGAGACCAGCACGACGCCGCAGACCACCGCGAGCCACCCCCGGGCCCGCACCCCCACCACCGGCACCGCGGGCAACGCCCCGTCCCGCAGCGCGGGCCCGAGCAGCACCCGGCAGACACCCCGGATCGCCAGCCCCGCCCCCACACCCAGCAGCACCAGCACCAGCGTCACCGTCTGGAGCGGCGGCAGATCCTGGGCCAGCGCCGTGTCCAGCGCGAGCCGCCCGAGCCCGGGAATGTTGAAGATCTTCTCGACGGCGACCGACCCGCCCACCAACCCCACGACGGTCGGCAGGAGTTGTGGCAGCACCCCGGGCAGCGCCCGCCGCAGCGCGTTCCGCGCGACATACCCGCGCGACAGCCCGAACGCGCGAGCCGTACGCACCCACGGCTCCCGGAACACCCCCGGCAACGCCTGCTGCAACAACCCCCCGATCATCGCCCCCGACGGCACCCCCAGCGCCAGCGCGGGCAGCACCATCGACTGCGGCCCCTCCCACCCACTGGACGGCAGCCACCCCAGCCACACCCCGCACACCGTCGCGAGCAGCGAGGCCAGCAGGAACTTCGGCAGCGCGGCGAGCACGGCCGCGAACACCCCGCCCCCGGCTCGCCTCAGCCGCCCGCGCGACCCCAGCCACAGGGTCCGCGCACACACCAGCCCGACCACGGCGACGGTCACGACGAGCGCGCCCAGCATCATCGTCACCGACACCGCGAACGCGTCGGAGACCTGCGGCCACACCGCCTCCCCGGACACCCACGAGGTCCCCGCGTCCCCGCCGAGCCACCGCACGAGGTGCGCCAACGGGCCTTCGTCGAGCCCGAGTTGCTCCCGCACGGCCGCCAACTGGCCCGGCGTCGGGTCCTGGTCGCCGGAGCGGGCGCGAAGTACCGTCAGCGCGGGGTCGGTTCCGGAGAGCCAGGGCAGCGAGGTGACGGCGGCGAGGAGAGCGGCGCCGGCCAGGACACGGCCGGCGACCGTACGGGAATCGGTCACTTCAGGTGCGTACCGACGGTGATCAGCGAGCGTTCACGCGGGTCGAGGACGACGCCCTCGACGTCCGCCGAGATCCCCTGCACGACCTTCTCGTGCACGAGCGGCACCACGGCGTCCGTCCGCAGGACCTCCGCCTCGGCCCGCATGATCTTCTTGTGCCGGGCGGCCGAATTCCCTTCCTCGGCGGCGGACTTGATCGCCGCGTCGACCTTCGCGTCCTTCAGCCCGGCGATGTTGTACACCCCGTCGCTCGTGAAGTCGCTCGCGAGGTACGCCACCGCGTCCCCCGTGTCGAGCAGCGTCACCCGCGAGAACACGAGCGCGTCGTACTTCCCGGCGAGGAGGTCGGCCTCCATCTGCGTGTACTCGCGCACGTCCTGCTTCACCGTGAACCCGGCCTTCTCCAGCTGCTGTTGGAGCACGGTCGCGGCCTCGGGCAGCTCGGTACGGTTGGTGTACGTGGCGAGCCGCACGGTGGTTCCCTGGGGGACCTTCACCGCAGCCGCCCGCCCGGTCACCGGGACCCGGTCGGCGGCGGCCCAGGACACGGCGGGCCCGAACAACCCCTGCCCGGCGTCCGCGTACCCGCCGAACACCGACCCGACCAGCGCGGAACCGTCCACGGACTCACGCGCGGCGGCCCGCAGCCCGGCGTTCACGAACGTGCCGGAGCGGGTGTTGAGGACGAGGCTGTCGGTCCGCACCGACGGCACCTCGTGCCGGGTGCCCGCGTCGAGGAGCTTCGCCTGCGAGGTCGGTATCCACTCCGCGACGTCGACGTCCTTGCTGCGCAGGGCGTTCGCGCGGGCCGTGCCGTCCGCGATCCAGGTGACGTCGACGCCGGGCGCCTTCGCCTTGCCGCCCCAGTAGCCGTCGTACCGGTCGAGCGTGGCGCTCGTCTTGCCGGTCAGCTTGGTGATTTCGAAGGGGCCGGTGCCGGTGCCGACCGGGGTGACGGCGCCGTTCGCGCCGTACGCCTTCGCGGAGAGGATGCCGAGCGCGGGGCTCGCCAGACGCAGGGGGAGGACCGGGTCGGGGGTCTTCGTCGTGAGGGTGACGGTGTCGGGGTCGTCGGCCTTCGCGGTGAGGGTGACGTCGCTCAGGACACGCGGCTTGGTCGCGGCCGAGTTGGCGTGGTCGAGGGCGTTCACGACCGAGGCGGCGGTCACCGAAGTGCCGTCCTGGAAGGTCGCCTTGCGCAGGTCGAACGTCCAGGTCGTGGGCGCGGTCTGCTTCCAGGACGTGGCTAGTGCGGGCGCGGCGGCGCCGTTCTTGTCCAGCGCGGTCAGCCCCTCGGTCACCGAGAGCTTGCTCAGGACGGTCGCGTCGTTGCTGTACGGCGACAGCGCCTGCGCCGGCGGCACCGCGAGGGCGACCCGCAGCCGTCCGCCGTCGGAACCCTGCGCGGAACCGGACCCGCCCGAGGAGAAACAGCCGGCCAGCAGCGGGGTGAGAGCGAGCGCCGCGAGCAGACCGCGGGAGGTGGTGCGCATGGATGTCCTGTCGACGGGGAACGAACGCGCCCCCGGCGTACGGACATATGCCTGTACGACGACCGAGGACATGTACACCTTATAAGGCAAGCCTTACCAAGCTCCACCACGGGGCCCCGGACCCGGGACACCCGGCCGTCCCCCGAGCGGAACTCGGTCGTTGACCAGGGCGAGTCGACCCTCCGCAGGAAGGAACCCGCCGTGGACGAGACCGTCACCGTCGAGAACCCGCAGGCATGGCTGCCGAGAGCGGAGTGGGTGAAGACCCAGCCGCAGACCCTGCTGGCGTCCTGCGTCCTCCTCCTGGACGGCGCGGGCCGCGTCCTGCTCCTGCGCTACGCCCCCGGCCAGCCCGCCGCCGGGAACTGGTGGCTAACTGGAGTGCGAGCGGGTTCGTCTGAGCTGCTGGACGACACGTCATCCCATTTCAGCAGGTAGGAGCGTCGTCAGGCTCCGCGAGCCTTCGTCCTGGATTGTAGGTAGTTCGCCTGAATTTCAGGAGTCACTGCTGTAATTTCTTTGTTCGTGGCAGATCCCAGGACTCGCGTGCTATCCCTCGTGCCGCCGCCCGGCGAGCCACCGTCCGCAAGTTCGGTGCTGCTGGACGGCGAGCCGGAACCGAGCGACGTGCTGTTGTTGCAGCGTCGGTACGGCGGTGGCGCGTGCGAGGAAGACGAGCAGTTGTTCTTCATGGACACGCTGGTGGAGTACCAGTGGGCGCGGGATGTGGCGGGGCTGGCGTCCTCCGGGCGTAGGTCGCAGAGCCGTCGCGGCACACGACTTCAACGGCCCGATGTTCGCGTAACCATGCCTCCAGGGTGTCGGCCGTGCGGTCGGGCAGTACGTCGATCCGCTCATGCGTCTCGGCATCGATGATCACGGTGGCGTAGCGGTGCCGCCGGCGCAGAGCGAAGTCGTCGACGCCTATCACTCGAGGCGTGCGTCCTGCGGGCAGCGGGATGCGCAACAGGGTGCGCAGAGCCGTGTGACGCGAGACGCCTGCCGCGAGTATCGCCAGCAGACGTGCCCCCGCCCGGCCCGCTAACTCCTTGACTACGGCCTTGACTTGCCTGGTCAGGCGGGTGGTGCGTCGCTGGTATCGGTCCAGGACTCCGGGCACCTGCCCGCGGAAGGTGCGGTGGCAGCCGCGGGTGGGGCACACCAGGCGCCGCACCCGCACACGGACCACCAACCCGGCGCCCGTCGACCGGCACGTCAGCCACAGTCCGCCAGTGATAGCCGTGCACCCGCCCCGACTGCACACCGCACATCGGACACGGCGCCATGTCCTGCGGCGTCCGCGCCCGCACCACGATCCGCTCACCCTCGTCGACCACGTCATCTATGGCCAGCGGGAACAGACCCGAAAACACCGTCTGCACAAGCTCGTTGACATCCTTCACGCGAAGTTCAACGACCCTCACGACTCTCCGTCACCACCGGAAGCGAGACAGGGCCGTTAAATTGACACACCCGTTCCAGGCGTCGAAGCCGGACCGGAGTTCGTTGCACCAGCCTGTGGCCTGTCGGCACAAACGGTGCCAGCTCTTCGGACGCCTACGTCGCCCGCCTTCGCATCGGACGGCTGGGAGGATCTCCCGCACCACATGATCCATTCTGCGGATCTCGACAGCCCTCTTGCCTAGTCGCTGTTTCTTGAAATACGCTACGCATGCTCTTAAAAGATACAGACATGGCGTTCGCGCCGAGCGCACACCTCCCCTCAGGGCCTCGGAAGGCCCACCCCCGGCCCAGGAGGCCCGTCATGAGGATGTCTCGATCTGTCCGGCGCTCACGAGCCATCGCCGCCGTGGGAACAACGCTGAGCGCGCTCCTGGTGGGCGCTTGCGGTGGGGCGGCGAACGGAGCGGCCGACGGCTCCGTCACCCTCACCTTCGCCACCTACGGCGGCCCCTACGAGGCCGCGCAGCAGAAAGCCTGGATCGACGGCTTCCAGGCGGCCAACCCCGGCATCAAGGTGCTCGTCACCGGCCCCGTGGACTACGGCAAGATCAAGGCGATGACGGAAGCCGGGAACGTCGGCTGGGACGTCGTGGACGTCAACGGCGACTACGGCATGGAAAGCCAGTCGAAGTACCTGACCCCCATCGACTGCGCCCGGGTGACGGCCTGTGCCACTCCGCTGCGCGGCCTGACCAACACCCGGTGGCGGATCGCGGAGAACACCAGCGCGCTCACGCTCGCCTACAACACCGACAAGGTCTCCGGGACGCCCGAGGACTGGGCCGACTTCTTCGACACCGCCAAGTTCCCCGGCAAGCGCGCGCTGCCCAAGTCCGTGGGCTCCGGAGCACTGGAAGCGGCGCTGCTCGCCGACGGAGTGCCCGCGGATCAGCTGTATCCGCTGGACGTGGACAGGGCTCTGAAGAAACTGGACACGATCAAGAAGGACATCGTGTGGTGGGAGACCGGCACACAGTCCGAGCAACTGCTGAGCAGCGGCGAGGTGGTCATGGGCGGCATCTGGTCCCCGCGTGCCTACAACCTCGCCGTGACCTCGAAGAAGCCGGTCGCGATCCAGTGGAACCAGCAAATGGTCTTCGGCAGCTACCTGGTCGTACCGAAGGGCGGCAGGCACACCGCCGAGGCGATGAAACTGATCGACTGGATCACCTCGCCGAAACGCAACGGTGCCATCTCCGCCTACTACCCGGTGGGTCCGGGCACCGCCGACGCGAAGGCCGCCGCGGACTCGACGCTGGTCTCCTGGCTGCCGTCCAGCCATCTGCAAGGATCTGCGGCCCAGAACGACACGTGGTGGGACAAGAACCTCGACGAGGTCGGCGACGGGTTCCAGACCTGGCTGCAGTCATGAGCGCGCAGCAGACCGTCATTCCGGCCGAGCCGGCGATCGAGACGCCCGCCCCGGCCGGCCGTCGACCGCGGCGCCGTATCGACGGATGGCTGTGGGTGGCGCTGCCCGGAGCGCTGTTCCTGCTGGTCATGTTCGGCTTCCCGCTCATCGAGATCGTCCGGCGGAGCCTCACCGACCCCTCGCCCCAGGTGTACCGGGTGTTCATCGACACCCCCCTCTACTGGCAGACCCTGCTGCGCACCTTCCGGGTCGCGGCGCTGGTGACCCTCACGTCGGTGCTGCTGGGCTACCCGTTCGCCTACGTCATGGCTCGGGCCAGACCGGCCTTGCAGGCACTGCTGATCGCGGTCGTCCTGCTGCCCGTCTGGACGAGCTTCCTCGTACGCACCTTCGCCCTGCAGATCTGGCTCCAGGACAGCGGCCTGATCAACAAGCTGCTGATGCGCGTGCATCTGATCGACGATCCCGTCCCACTGATCAGAACCAGTTTCGGGGTCACGGTGGGCATGTCCCAGATCCTGCTTCCCTTCATGATCCTCCCGCTGTACTCGGCCATGCGCCGCGTAGATCCGGAACTCGTCCGGGCCGCGACCGGACTGGGCGCCTCCCCCGTGCGAGCGTTCGTCCGGGTCTTCCTGCCACTCACCCTGTCCGGCGTGTACGCCGGCTGCCTGCTCGTGTTCGTCCTGTCGCTGGGCTTCTACATCGCGCCGGCCATCCTCGGCGGGCCGGAGTCGACGATGATCAGCACTCTCATCGTGGACCTCGTCCAGACGCGGTCCGACTTCGGCACGGCCAGCGCCGTGGCGGTGGTGCTGCTCCTGGCCACGTTCGCCGTCCTTGCCGTGGGCAGCAGATTCGTCCGCATCCGTGACCTCGTCTCGACGGAGGTGGAGCGATGAACGCGCTGCGCAAGGCTCCGCTGGCCGTCGTCACCTTTGGTGTGGCAGCGCTGCTGGCGGCCCCGAGCCTGGTCCTGGTCCCCATGTCGTTCACGTCGGGCGCCCTGCTGGAGTTCCCGCCGCCGGGCTACGACACCCAGTGGTACGAGCGGTATTTCGCCGACGTGCAGTGGCAGCAGGCGACACTGCACAGTCTCTGGATCGCGCTGTGGACAGTACTGCTGTCGGTCGTCCTCGGAACGGCGACCGGACTGGCCCTGGTGCGTGGCAGGTTCCGCGGTGTCGGTCTGCTCAACGCCCTCATCCTGGGGCCCGCGATCGTCCCCACGGTGATCACCGCGATCGCGCTCTATTCCGTGATGGCCAGGTCGGGGCTGACCGGAACGCTGACCGGGCTCGTCCTGGGCCATACCGTCCTGGCCTTCCCCCTGGTCGTGGTGACAGTGTCGGCGAGCGCGCGCACCCTGGACCCGGCGCTCGAACTGGCGGCCGCGAGCCTGGGTGCGGGGCGGCTGGCGACCTTCTGGCACGTCATCCTGCCGGGCCTCGCCCCGGGCATCACGATCGGTGCCGTCTACGCCTTCGTGACCTCCTGGGACGAGCTCATCGTCTCGATCTTCCTGACCAGTCCGATGTACACCACCCTGCCCGTGCAGATGTGGTCGCGGATCCGGCTGGAGAGCGATCCGACCGTCGCGGCGGTCTCCACCCTGCTGGTGGCGCTGAGCACGCTGGGCCTGCTCTTCATCATGTTGTTCCGCTGGATCGACTCCCGGAGGACGAGGACGTGACCATGTTGTCCCTCACTCAGGTCAGGAAGACCTACCACGACTTCGTCGCGGTGGAATCGGTGTCGCTGGACGTGGCAGAAGGCGAGTTCGTCTCGTTTCTGGGGCCGTCGGGTTCGGGCAAGACCACGACACTCCGCATGATCGCCGGGTTCACCGAGCCGGACGCGGGCTCGGTGGTCCTCTCGGGCCGGGAACTCACCAGGGTTCCGGCGTTCCGGCGGGACATCGGCATGGTCTTCCAGCACTACGCCCTGTTCCCCCACATGACGGTGGCCGAGAACGTGGCCTTCTCACTGAAGATGCGGAAGGTCGACCGCACCGCCACCCGCCGACGCGTGGAGGCGGCGCTGGAGCGGGTTCAGCTGGCCGAGCTGGGCGACCGCAAGCCGGCCCAGTTGTCCGGTGGCCAGCAGCAGCGGGTGGCACTGGCCCGGGCCATCGTGTTCGAGCCCAAGCTGCTGCTCATGGACGAGCCGCTCGGTGCGCTGGACAAGAAGCTGCGCGAAGCGCTCCAGGTCGAGATCACCCGGATCAGCCGTGAACTCGGCATGACCGTGGTGTACGTGACGCACGACCAGGACGAGGCGCTGGCCATGAGCGACCGCATCGCGATCTACAACCATGGCCGGATCGAGCAACTCGGCACCGGTCGCGATCTCTACGACCGGCCGACGTCGCTCTTCGTCGCCACCTTCATGGGCGACTCCAACGTCCTCACCGGGACCCTGGACAAGGACGAGGTCTCCTGTCCCAGCGGTCGTATCCAGGTGGATCGGGCGCATGTGGCAGCGCGTTCGCTGCGCGACGGTGACCGCGTCTCGGTGGTCGTCCGGCCGGAGAAACTGTCGGTGTCCACGGCCGCGTCGGAGCGCAACCGGGTGAAGGGGACCGTGGCCGAGGTCGTCTACCTCGGGGCATCGCAGCGTGTACTCGTGGACGTTCCCGGCTGCACCCTCACGGTCAGACAGCCCGCCGCGACTGCCGACGGCGGCCTGCGGCCGGGCGACGTCGTCCAGGTCGGCTGGCCCGCCGACCACGGTGTGGTGGTCGCGGCGGAGGCGTCGTCATGAGGGTGCTCGCGGTGTGCGGCTCCCTCCGGGCCGACAGCCTCAACGCCCGGCTGCTACGGGCGTGCGGGGAGATGTTCCCCCCACAGGTCCGGGTCGAGTACTACGACGGGCTGCGGGACATCCCGCCGTACGACGCCGATCACGACGGGGAAGCCCCTCCGGACGCGGTCGCCCGCCTGCGCCGCGAAATCACCGACGCGGACGCGCTGTTCATCGCCACGCCCGAGTACAACTGGTCGGTCCCCGGCGTACTCAAGAACGCCTTGGACTGGGCCTCCCGGCCGGCCGGCGCCTCCAGTCTGCGAGGAAAACCGGTGGGCATCGTCGGTGCCTCGACGGGTCCCCTGCGGACCGTGCGCGGGCAGATCGTCCTGCGGCAGGTGCTGGCCTGCGCGGACAGCCGTACGCTGACCAAGCCGGAGCTGCTGGTCTTCAACGCCCACGAACGTTTCACCGGCGGGTGCCTGACGGACCCGCGCGCCGAGGCGCTGGCTGCCGCGTACGTCAAGGCGTTCCTCGCCCACGTACGCGCCGGAACTCAGGTGACGATGTGACCGGCGGGGTGCGGAATGGTGTGCACGATCCACACCTCGGCGTCGCGCTTGCCCTGCACCACCCAACGGTGCGGCTCGTCAGCGGCGTAGTTGGCGTAGTCACCCGCCGAAATGATGGCCGGCTGTTCCATCGGGCCGACCTGAATGCTCCCCGACCGCACGAAGACGTGTTCCCTGGCCCCCTGGCCATGGGACATCGAGGTCTCGGTGTGGCCCGACCGGAAGATCTGATGGTGAATCTCGATGAAGACGGAACCCACCAGGGTGCTCTTGACCACCCGACCGATGGAGGCGGAGTCGGATATGTCCAACCCCTCGTTGGCACGCACGACCTCCACGCCGCTCGGCTCCTCGGACCGCAGAAGGCTGATCGGGTCCACCCCGAGCGCTTCCCCGATCGCCGTGATCGTGTCCAACGTGGGGTTGGTGTTCTCACGCTCCACCTTGGAAAGCGTCGCCTTGGCCACGCCGGAACGCTCGGCGAGCTGATTCAGCGATAGGCCGCGGGCCTCGCGAAGGCGCCGCACGTTCTCCGCGAGAGTCGTACCGAGCTTGGTCACGCAAGCACGGTACCCCATACCTACGCCGTCCCTTTTACGAACACGAACGTTCCACTTCAGTAACCAACGAGCGAGAAGGAGAGCTGCGATGGGCGAGATCGTCGGAGCCGGGCTGCTGGCACACGTGCCGTTGATCATGCTCCCTCACGAGGCGCGACTTGAGGAGAACGACGGCAAGGAGATCACTCTTGTCACCGGGCTCCAGGCGCTGCGCCGGGATGTTTTCGAGGTCGCCGACTACGACACCGTCGTGGTCATGGACAGCCACTGGGCCACCACGGTGGAGTTCGTGGTCACCGCCCATGACCGCCGCGCGGGGCTGTTCACCTCCGACGAGCTGCCCCGTGGCATGTGCCGCGTCCCCTACGACTGGCCCGGGGACCCGGAGCTGGCGGGCGAACTGGTCCGCGCGGGCAAGGAACAGGACGCCTGGATCACCGGCATCGACGACCCCTACCTGCCCACCCACTACGCCACGGTGAACCTCTGGCACTACCTGGGCCGCGGCCTGGCCGACAAGCGGTGGGTCTCCATCGGGGTGTGCCAGACCGGCGAGGCCGAGGACCACCTCCGGGTCGGTCGAGCGCTGGCGACAGCCGTGGAGCGCACCGACCGCAAGGTCCTTGTGATCGCCTCAGGCGCGCTCTCCCACGCCTTCTGGCCGCTGCGGCAGACGCCGCTGCACACCGCCGCGGCGATCGAGCACATCAGGACGCCGCAGGCCGCCCGGGCCGACCTCGAACGGATCGCCTGGTTCCAGGAGGGAAACCACGGGAAGGTGCTCGCCACGATGGACGAGTTCCGCGCCTTCAAACCTGAGGCGGGCTTCGCGCACTACCTCATGCTGGCGGGGGCGCTGGGTGGAGCGGAATGCACGGCTGCGGCCCGGCAGTTCGGCGAGTACGAGAACGCGCTCGGCACCGGGCAGGTGCACCTGTGGTTCGACCGGCCCGAGTCGGGCTGGACCGGCCGCTCATGACCATCCCCCTGCCCCGGGACCGGGCCGCGCTGGGGTCGTTCATACTGCTGCCCTCGCCCGAGAGCGCCGAACTGCACGCCCGCTGCGGCTACGACTTCCTGCTGATCGACGCCCAGCACGGGCTGTTCGCGGAGAGTGCCCTGCACGGTCTGATCACCGCGGTCGAACTCGCCGGCGCTCTGCCGATCGTACGGGTCGCCTCCGGGGACCACGCCTGCATCGGCCGGGCCCTCGACCTCGGTGCCCGGGCGGTAGTCGTCCCCATGGTGTCGACGGCCGCCGAGGCCGCCTCGGCGGTGGCCGGCTGTCTCTATCCGCCGCACGGCAGGCGCAGTTACGGGCCGATCCGTCTGCTCCACACCGGCCGCGCCGCCGAACCCGTCGGCTGCTTCGCCATGGTGGAGACCGCCGAAGGAGTGGCCGAGGTGGACGCCATCGCGGCCACCCCCGGGCTGACCGGCGTCTTCGTCGGACCCACCGACCTGGCGATCAGTCTCGGGCTGCCCGCCGACTACCGGGTGGAGGACCCGGTGCACGACGGCGCGATCCAGCGCGTGGCGGACGCGTGCCGTCGCCACGGCATCACGGCCGCCGTTCAGACCTCTTCGGCCGCCGAGGCACAGCACCGGATCTCCCAGGGCTACACCCTGGTCAGCCTGCGCAGCGACGTGGCCCTTCTCACGAGCGCGAGCAAGGACATCGCCAGCAGCGTCCGCACGGCAACCGAGCACACCCGACTCCCGCACAGGAAGAGCGCCCATGTCACGTGACCCGGCCAACGAGCCACCCCCGTCCGATCCACGGGTGCTCCGGCTGATCCACCCGGACCTCTTCGGCCGGGAGCGCTCGAAGCAGTTCCCCGCCTCTCTCCTGCCCTCCCTGCTCCACGGGGTGGCGTACTCCAAGGTGAGCCTGATCGAAGGACTCACCGGAACTCCTCTGGAGGGCGAGGAGTTCCCCGACCAGAAGACGCACCCCGATCTGCTCGCCGTCCCCGACCAGGCCACGGCACGCCGGCCGCCCTGGGAGCCGGACGCCGTCTGGTTCCTGGCCGACCTGGTCGAGGAGGGTCCGTCACGGTTGTGCTCCCGTACCGTGCTGCGCGACGCCTGCACGGCGCTGAAGGAGCGCGGCCTCGACGCCGTGGCAGCCCCGGAGCCGGAGTTCTACCTCCTCCACGGGGCCGACGGGCGGACGCCGTACTCGATGCACGGAACGTCGTACATGATCGGGCGGGAGGTCGACCCGGACGGCGCGTTCGGGCGCCTCCACCGCTCCCTGATGGACTTCGGTGTCGCCGTCACCTGCGCCAACCGGGAGTTCACGCCGGGACAGTTCGAGATCAACATGCATCACGCGGACGCGCTGACCGCGGCCGACAACATGTTCCTGCTGAAGATCGCGGTCAAGGAACTCGCCCTGGGAGAAGGACTCACCGCGACCTTCATGCCCAAGCCCTTCACCGACGGAGAGGGCAGCGGCATGCACGTCCACCTGTCGCTGTGGCGGGACGGTGTCAACGCCTTCGCCTCCGACGACGGCGGCGTCTCGGACCTCTGCCGCGCCTTCATCGGCGGTGTCCAGGCGCACGCCCGGGCCATCAGCGCGTTCGCCTCCCCGACCGTCAACTCCTACAAGCGGTTCGTCCCGGGCAGCCTGACCCCGGCCACCGCCTCCTGGGGCGACGACAACCGCTTCTGCTACCTCCGCATCCCCAGGGAACGGGGAGCGGCGACCCGTGTGGAGGTCCGCGGCGGCGACGCGAGCGCCAACCCCTACCTCCTGCTGGCCGCGATCATCCAGGCCGGCATCGACGGCATCGACAACGACCTGCGACCGCGCGAGAACCCCGACCCCCTGCCCCGCTCCCTGCGCGAGTCACTGGACGCGCTCGCCGACGACGACGTGCTCGCCAAGGCCCTGGCCCCCGAGCTCGTCAGCGTCTTCATCGGACTCAAGAACGACGAGATCGAACGCTCCGAGCGCACCGTGACCGACTGGGAATGGGACCACTACCTCCGCAGGGCCTGACCTGCACCGAGAAAGGACACCGCAATGAAACTGGCGAACGTCAACGGCCGAGCCGCGATCATCGTCGACAACCGGGTGCTCGACATCGAGACCGCCACGAACGGCCGGCTCACGTCGGATCCGGCCATCCTGAGCAACCTGGCGTACCACGCGGAGCTCCGTGCCCTCACCGCCACGGCCACGGCCACGCTGCCGGTGCTGGACGAGGCCCTGCTCGGGCCGCCCGTGCCCAAGCCCGGCAAGGTCATCGCCCTCGCGCTCAACTACCGCACCCACGCCGAGGAGTCCGGAAAGGCCATCCCGGACGAGCCGCACGTGATGGTGAAGTTCCCCAGCAGCATCACCGGCCCGTACGACGAGATCGTCGTCCCCTCCGGGCGCGAGATGATCGACTACGAGGCCGAGATCGTGCTCGTCATCGGCCGCCGGTGCACCAGGCTCACCGAGGAGGAGGCATGGGACGTGGTGGCCGGGATCACGGCCGGCCAGGACATCTCCGACCGTGAGGAGCAGTTCCGCCCACCGATCAAGCAGTTCTCCATGGCCAAGTCGTACGACACCTTCGGGCCCACCGGACCGTACCTGGTCACCCCGGACGAACTGTCCGACCGTGACGACATCGGACTGGTCGGCCGGGTGGACGGCCAGGAGACGCAGCGCACCAGGTCCAGCGACTTCATCTTCTCCGTCCCGCGCCTGCTCGTCTGGCTGACCCGGTTCGTCACCCTGGAGCCCGGCGACCATGTGTGGACGGGCACGCCCGGCGGCGTCGGTGAGGCCCGGACGCCGCCGCTCTACCTGCGCGACGGCACCCTCGTCGAGACCGAGGTCGAAGGCGTCGGTGTCATGCGCAACCGTGCGGTGGTGAAGTGATGCGCATCATCGGCGAGAGCGAACCCACCGGCGTGTACGGCGGGCACTTCATCGGAGACGTCCGGCTCAGCATGCTGCGCGCGGCGCCCGCGGACGGCGAGCCCGACGTCGCCCTGGTGGCCTTCAGTGACGGCGCCGTCACCTGCTGGCACGCCCACCCGGGAGGACAGCTCATCTACGTGGTCCGCGGAACGGGCGTCGTCGGAACCGACGACCAGTCCGGCGTCGTACTGGCCCCGGGCACGCTGGTCGAGGCCCCGGCAGGTGAACGGCACTGGCACGGGGCCGCGCCGGGCCAGGACGCCACGCTGCTCTGCTTCACCTGGGGAGCGACGGAATGGACCGACGAGGCACCACATTCATGACAGAACTCATGCCAGACCTCATACCGGACGCCACGGCCGCAGGAATGACGCACACGGACTGGAAAGCCCTGGCCTCGGCCCTCAGCCCACCGACACGGCACCACGTCGACGGCGGCGAACTGTTCCTCTCCGGGCGGACGTACCCGGTGATCTCCCCACGCGACGAGTCAGTGCTCGCCGAGGTCGCCGACGCCGGACAGGAGGACGTCGACCGGGCGGTGGCGGCCGCCCGGCGGGCGTTCGACCATGGCCCGTGGCCCCGGCTCGACCCACTCGAACGCGGCGGCGTCCTGCTCAGACTGGCCGAACTGGTGGAGACCCACCGCTGCGAACTGGCGCTGCTCATCAGCCTGGAAATGGGCAAACCGATCTCCGACGCGTACGGCATCGAACTGCGCGCGGTCGTCAACACGCTGCGGTACTACGGCTCTCTGGTCGGCCAGCCGGCCGGCGAGATCCCGCAGGCCGGTGCCGACGCACTTGCCCTGGTGACCCGTGAGCCTATCGGCGTGGTGGCCGCGATCGTGCCGTGGAACTTCCCCCTCACCCTCGGCACTTGGAAGATCGCCCCGGCCCTGGCGGCGGGCTGCACGGTGGTGCTGCGGCCCTCCGAGCAGACGCCCCTGTCCGCGCTCCGCCTGGCCGAGCTGGCGTCCGAGGCCGGAGTGCCGCCGGGTGTCCTCAACGTCGTCACGGGTCAGGGCAAGCTCGCCGGCACGGCCCTCGGCCTGCACCCGGACGTCGACGTCGTGGCGTTCACCGGGTCCACCGAGGTCGGCCGCCACTACCTGCGCTACTCGGCCGACTCCAACCTCAAGCGCGTCTGGCTGGAGCTGGGCGGCAAGTCGCCCAACATCGTCTTCCCGGACGCGCCCTCGCTCGATACGGCGGCGGCCACCGCGGCCTGGGGCATCTTCTTCAACTCCGGGGAGATGTGCACCGCACCCTCCCGGCTGCTCGTCCACACCTCCGTCGCCGAGCGGGTCGTGTCGGCCGTCGTGGAACGGGCGCGGTCGCTGCGGATCGGCGACCCGCTGGACCCGGCCACCGAGATGGGCCCGATCGCCACCGCCCGCCAGTTCGCCACGATCAGCACATACCTCTCCGATCCCGAAGGCGCCCGGCTGCGCACCGGCGGGCTCTCACCGGGCGGCCTCTACCTGGAACCCACCGTCTTCGACCAGGTCGCTCCCGCCTCCCGGCTCAGCCGGGAGGAGATCTTCGGCCCCGTCCTGTCGGTGCTGACCTTCGACACGACCGACGAGGCGGTGGCCCTGGCGAACGACACCGACTACGGCCTGGCCGCCGGGCTCTGGACCTCGGACCTGTCCACCGCGCACCTGGTCGGGCGGCAGCTCAAGGCGGGAACCGTCTGGATCAACTGCTACGAGGAAGGCGGCCTCGACGTGCCCTTCGGCGGCTACAAGCAATCGGGCAACGGCCGGGACAAGTCATTGCACGCCCTGGAGAAGTACACCGAGCTCAAGACCACCTGGATTCGGCTGTGAGACCACTCGTCGCCATCCCCGCCCGCGTGGCCGCCACCACCTCGGCCCTGCGGTACTCCGCCGAGGTCGCCGCGCAGGCCCTCGTCGAGGCCGTCTACCGGGCGGGCGGGGAACCGTTCATCATGCATCCCGCCGACAAGGACCGGATCGGAGCACGGATGAGCCGGTGCGACGCCGTGCTGCTGCCCGGCGGCGGCGATCTGGCACCGCACCGTTACGGTGCGCGCACCGTACACGAAGCCGTCTACGACGTGAGTGAAGAATTAGACGCCTTCGACCTGGCCGTGGCCAGGCACGCGCTGGGAGCCGGGATGCCACTGCTGGCGATCTGCCGTGGCCTGCACGTGGTCAACGTGGCCCTCGGCGGCACGCTGCAACAGCATATGGAGCCCGACCACCGGCACCTCGTGCACCCGGTCGTGTTCCGGGGCGAGAAGGTGGTCGTCTCCTGCTACCACCACCAGCGGATCGACGAGCTGGGCACCGGTCTGCGCGTCGTCGCCGGGGCCGAGGACGGCACGATCGAGGCCGTAGAGCTGCGCGGTGCCGAGGGCTGGTTCCTCGGTGTTCAGTGGCACCCCGAGGACACGGCCGCGGACGACCCCGCGAACCAAGCCCTGTTCGAAGAGCTGATCAGGGCCGCTTGAGCCTCTCCACGCGCGCCTCGGACAGGCGGTGAGGCCAAAGGAGACCCGTTGTCCGACCCGGCCCGGCCATGGACTCCTCCCGCCCCGCTGCGGTGAAACCAACGGTGGTGCGGGAGCCGGTCATGCCGTTGGCACCGATCAGGAAGATCTTCCCGGAGGTGCTCCGTTTCCGGGGGTCTTCGCGGCGAAGGGCCGGTCACGGCCCAGCAGGCGTGGCGACCGTGCCGCGCGCGGAGTGGGCGAGCAGCTTGGTCACCAGCGCGCGCAGGATCAACCGCTCGACGACGGTGAGCGGTTCCATCAGGTCGGCGGTCATCTGCGGGACGTGCGCGGCGAGGGCGCGCTCCAGCAGGTCGTTGCCCTTCTCGGTGGCCTCCAGGAGGGAGGCCCTGCGGTCCTCGGGGTGAGGATGCCGGGCGATCAGCCCGGCCTCCTCCATACGGGCGATCAGCCGGGTCAGACCGCCGGAGGTGAAGGAGAGGTCCTCGGCGAGGCGGGCGCTGGTGGTACGGCGTTGCGGATGCCGCGCCAGACGCAGCAGCACCTCGAACTCGGACCCGCCGAGCCCGGCGGCCTCGCGGATCGTGTGCTCGGCCCGTCCACCGAAGGCGTCGGTCAGGCGCAGTATGTCGCCGTACAGGACGACTGCCTCATCGTTCACAAGCTCACTCATAAACCTGACAGTACAGCAATATTCTAGCCCGCCATATGGGTGTTTATGCGGATAATAGACGACCCTTCTGTTCTTGAAGCTTGTAATATCGCTGCCTTTGCAGATACTTTCCCTGTGTCGATCACCCCGCATCACACCGAAGGGACCCCCCCATGTCACTCGGACGACGTCAGGTACTCGTCGCAGGCTCACTCACCGCCGCCGCAGGTGCTCTGGGTGCCGGAACGGCGCACGCCACGGGACGCGGAGAGGAGACGAAGGGCCTGGAGCAGCTGTACCGCGAGGCGAAGGCGGAAGGCGGCGCACTGACCGTCTACGCGGGCGGCGACACCGCGACCCAGCAGGACGGCAACAAGGCCGCCTTCGAGAAGGCGTTCCCCGGCATCACGCTCGACATCGTCGTGGACTACAGCAAGTTCCACGACGCCCGCATCGACAACCAGCTCGCCACCGGCACCCTCGTCCCCGACGTCGTCCAGCTGCAGACGCTGCAGGACTTCCCGCGATGGAAGAGGGAAGGGGTACTGCGCTGCTACAAGCCGGCCGGCTTCTCGCGCGTACACCCCGCCTTCAAGGACCCCGACGGCGCCTGGACCGGCATCTTCGTCGACGCGTTCTCCACGATCTACAACGTCGACAAGGCCGGGGCCGCTGCGCCCGCCTCCGCCCGGGACCTCCTCGACCC
Organism: Streptomyces saintjeani; assembly: GCF_055409605.1. Classification (NCBI taxonomy): domain Bacteria; kingdom Bacillati; phylum Actinomycetota; class Actinomycetes; order Kitasatosporales; family Streptomycetaceae; genus Streptomyces; species Streptomyces saintjeani. The sequence continues at coordinate 8,492,363 of NZ_CP189624.1, forward strand.
CCGCTGGAAGGGGAAGATCGTCTCGACGTTCCCGAACGACGACGACGCCGTCCTCTACCTCTACAAGGTCATCGTCGACACGTACGGCTGGGACTGGCTGCGCCGCTTCGTCGCCCAGGACATCGCCTGGGTACGCGGCACCCAGGAACCCGCCGACCGGGTCGAGGCCGGCACCGCGGCCGTCGCCCTCGGCACCGACGGCATGCTGACCCCGGCTGCCGGAGTCAAGACCCGCTTCGTCCTGCCGAAGAGCGATCCCTTCATGGCCTGGGCCCAGCGCGCAGCCATCTTCAAGGACGCCAAGCACCCGGCCGCCGCCAAGCTGTACCTGAACTGGTGGATCGACAAGCAGACCCAGTCCGACTTCTACATGTGGTCCGTCCGCACCGACGTCGCCCCCCACGCCGGCTACCGCCCCATCTGGGACTACCCCAACGCCAACCTGGACGGCTTCGACACGTTCATGGCCGACCGCGCCCTCGTCGAACGCTTCCGACAGCAGCTGACCCTCTACGTCGGCGAGGTCACCGGAGCACCGTCCCCGGGCTGGCTGGGACTGCACCCCGGACGCCGCTGACATCTAGTCCTAATACTGGGACTCTGTTGGCGTGACGGTGAGCGAGAGCGTCGGCACGCTCCGGGCTATTTCGTGCGGCGCGCGGAGCCTCAGGGGCGGTGGTCGATGCTCACGTCCACCGCCACGTGACAAGGGTGCCTGACGTTAAGACAAGTCACCTTTACGTTTGCCGCATGGAGGAATCGCAGGAGAACCGCCAGAGCCGAAGCGACATAGTCCGCGCCCGCGCCTGGTTCCTCGACTGGTTGCCGGCGGTCATCGGCCTCGTGTTGCTCAGCCTGATCTCGGAGTTCGGCCTCTTCGGTTCGGCGGGCTCATGGAAACTGTTCTGGTCGCTGCTGAATCTCGCGCCGGCGCTGTGGGTCGTCCGGGCCGTGATCAGGAGCCTGCGCCGCGCCGACGAGTACCAGCGCCGTTGCCGGCTCGAGGCCCTGGCGATCGGGTTCGGCGTGCTGGTCGTGTCGATCCACACCGTCGGGCTTCTCCCGGCAGCCGGCGTGGGCGACCTGCGGCAGCTGGTCCAGATCAGCTTCATCGTGAGCATCCTGATCTGGATCGCAGCCCTGCTGTTCAAGACCCCGCGAACCCGATGAAGAACCGGCTCAGGGAACTGCGGGCGATGCGTCGTTGGAGCCAGGCTGACCTCGCCGACCGCCTCGGCGTCTCCCGGCAAACGGTCTACGCCATCGAAACGGGCCGCTACGACCCGAGCCTGCCGCTCGCGTTCAAGATCGCCGTCGTGTTCGGCGAACCGATCGAGGATCTTTTCTCCCCGGACGAGGACACGGACTCCAAGCCGTGAACGCCGGGACGCGTGCAACCCGGGCAGCTGAGGCTGCGGTCTGCGGCTCCTGACACGTCCCTCAGGAACACCAGCAACCCTCATGTGATCGTTTGCCGTCCAATCCAGTCGATGCAGGGCAGTGCGACCCGAGCGACTGACTTCGCTGTCAAAGGACACCGAGCCGTGTTCTCGTACAGCTGCCGCCACCCGTCATGTAGCAGAACGTGATGGTCCTGGGGTGCGGTTCAGCGCTTCCTTACTCTCCCCCGTCGGTGGAATGGAGCTGGAAGTCGACGACGACGCAACCAACCTGTCCGTCATCGGCGCGGCCGATCCAGACGGGGTAGGCTCCGTCGCCCCGGCCGGCACGGAAGGCGATGAGGTTCGGCTCGGGCTCCGTGCTGGGCAGTTCGACGCTGAATTGGCTGTCGAGGGGTATGAACAGGTCCTCGTCCAGCTGGTCTTCGATCACCGTCCGAGTCGCATCCATGAAAGCCGCTGTGCCGGTATCCATGCCAACCCCGTAGAACTGGCCCTCGCCGAGCAGCCCGAGGTCCTCGTCGGGCCGGAGGACCATTTCCCACTCGCGGGGCGGGATGTCCACGAACGTCACCCTGGCCGCGGCGACGCAGCCCCCGCGTGTCGTGCGCAATAGCGACAGCGTGACCGGGAACTCGCCCGGTGGCACAGTGACGGTCCGCGGGTCTCTGGTCCAGCCGGGGTCCGAGACCGCCAGCTGCCCTGACGTGATCCGCAGCACGCCGGCGTCAACGAGCTCGACGACGGCCGGCCCATCCGGGGTGTCACACGCACCCGGGCTGAACAGTTGCTCGATTCCGGTGGCGCGCAGTGGTCCCGACCCTTCGTCCACCGACACGTCGTTCAGGACTACAGTCATGGCGGGCTCGTGGCCCTGCTGGGCGAGGAACGGCGCGAACACCTGCCAGTCGCCGAATTCCGGTACGGGACAGAGGAAGCCTTCGACGGGCGCCGCGAACCGCCGCACGGGGACACTCGACGGGCCGGATGTTCGAGCGTGCAGTGGCTCCGTCGACGCTCCCCTCGGCCCGGCGAACTCGGACCTCACCTCGACCTGCCCATCGGCCGAGACGGTCGTGGTCTCCTGAACATCCCACTTCGAGGACGAGTACTCCTGCTCGTTGGAAAACTGCCATCGGGTGTTCCGCTGAGCCAGCAACATCCCCGTGCTGTGCGGCTTGAGGTCGATCATCTGCATGCACCAGGACCTGTCGTCGAACAGATACACACGCCACATCCGGCGCGGCCAGTATTCGACCAGTGCCAGCGGTCGCTCCCGCGCGGACAGCAGAACCGCGTAATCCATCCCGGCAGCATGCTTGCGTGCCGCGAGCGCGCGCGACATCGGGTCAGGATGGGTCATTCCCCGATAGGAACCCCACATCTCGCCGTACGACACATCAAGACTGTCGAAGATCACAGCCGCACATCTCCCCCTGTGGCACCAGCCACCCCCGAGCAGTGACGCTCGACGGGTGACCCCTGCCGCAACGCCCTGCCCCTCCCAAGCTTCGTTGTGGCGCAGTCTGCCACTGAGGTGTGACACAGAGGACTGTGGGAGGCCTGCAACCTGGGGTTACCGACGCAATGGGCCACCCCAGGTGACGAAACACAGTCGGTTCGGCGGGCCATCGGTGATGCGTGCGTTCGCGCCAGCGCCGACGCTCAGGAGCGGGAACGTGGGCACTCCTGCGCGGGAATCCAACCCGGCGGAAGCCACGTTACGGCTGGTCAACGAATTCCGTCGGTTGCCCCAAAGAGGCGGAGCGACTGACCGCCTGGCTCGCAGGCTGGAAGAGGGCGGCGCCTCCATCCGCTGGAGCGCCCGAAGTTCGGCGACCTGCTGACGTACGCGCGGCCGGGCGACACCGTGCACATCTCCGAGATGTTCCGCCTCGTACGCGGCACCCAGCACATCCTCGACGTGCTCGACGTCCTGCACCAGAGCCGCCTCGCCCTGCGCATCCACGATGGCGCGTTCTCCGCCATGGACCTCACCGCCCGCCACCCGTTGTCACTGACACGTCCAACGGACTACTCGCCCAGCCTGCTCGACCACGAACCCACCACGCTCAGAGCTGCCTATGACGCACTCACGCGCGGGTTCCTACGACCTCTGGTCCAGAAAACAGCGAACCCGCCTGCTTCCCCCGGCGGCATGCTCGACCACGGCGAGGACCCCTGGACGGCGGCCCGCCGCGAACTGCGCGAGGAGGCGGGCCTGACGATCCCCGCCGTGCCCCGCCTGATCGGCATCGACCACCGCGCGGACGTCGAGGACTGCGGCCCCGTCCTCGACTGCTACTTCTACGGCGGCACGCTCCCCGAAGACACCCTCATCGGCCTCAGCGAGGAGCACGACCGCTACGCCTTCCACCACCCCGCCGACCTCGACGGCCTGCTCACCCCGCCCCACCTGCGCACCCTGCGCGCGCTGTACGAGGCGGCGGCGAGCGGCGCGACGCTCTGCCTGCGGGAGGGGACCCCGCTCTAGACGGCCGTCGCGGGGAACGTCGGGTACTCGACGCCCGACACGTGCTGCACGACCCGCACCACCTGGCAGGAGTACCCGAACTCGTTGTCGTACCAGAGGTAGAGGATCGCGTTGTCGCCCTCCACCTTCAGCGCGCCCGCGTCGACGATCGAGGCGTGCCGGGAGCCGATGAAGTCGCTGGAGACGGCGTCGGGCGCGGTCGTGAAGTCGATCTGCCGCCGCAGCGGGGAGGTCAGCGACACCTCACGCAGGTAGTCGTGGACCTCCTCGCGGGTGGTCTCGCGGGCCAGTTGGAGGTTGAGGATCGCGATGGAGACGTCCGGGACGGGCACCCGGATCGAGCTGCCGGTGATCCTCGCCTTCAGGTCCGGCAGCGCCTTCGTGACGGCGGAGGCGGCGCCCGTCTCCGTGATCACCATGTTGAGCGGTGCGGAGCGGCCCCGGCGCTCGGACTTGTGGAAGTTGTCCAGCAGGTTCTGGTCGTTGGTGAACGAGTGCACCGTCTCGACGTGCCCGCGCTCGACGCCGAACGCGTCGTCCATCGCCTTCAGCGGCGGCACGATCGCGTTCGTCGTGCAGGACGCGCAGGACAGGATCCGCTCGTCCGGCTTGATCGTGTGGTGGTTCACGCCGTGCACGATGTTCGGTACGTCGCCCTTGCCGGGCGCGGTCAGCAGCACCTTGTCGATGCCGGGCCGCAGATGCTCGCTCAGCCCCGCGCGGTCGCGCCACTTGCCGGTGTTGTCGATGAGGATCGCGTTGGAGACGCCGTACGCGGTGTAGTCGATCTCGGCGGGGTCGTCCGCGTAGATCACCTTGATCTCGTTGCCGTTGGCGGTGATCGTGCCGGCCGCCTCGTCGACGGTGATCGTGCCGTGGAACTGGCCGTGGATCGAGTCCCGGCGCAGCAGGGAGGCCCGCTTGACGAGGTCGCCGGGGCCGCCGCCGCGTACGACGATCGCGCGCAGGCGCAGGCCGTTGCCGGAGCCGGACTTCTCGATCAGCAGGCGGGCCACGAGCCGTCCGATACGGCCGAAGCCGTACAGGACGACGTCCCGTCCCGAGCCCCGCTGGATCTTGTTTGCGCCGGTCGCCCCGGCCACCGTCTCGGCCGTGAACTCCTCGACGCTCAGGCCGCGTTCGTCGGCGCGGTGGCTCTCGGCGAGCAGCCCGAGGTCGATCTGCGAGGGGCCGAGGTCGAGCGCGGTGAGCGCCTGGAGGAAGGGCATCGTCTCGGTGACCGACAGCTCCTCGCCCGCGATCTGGCGGGCGAACCGGTGGGTCTTCAGGATGCTGACGACCGACTTGTTCACCAGGGAGCGGCTGTGCACGAGGACGGTCACGTCCCGTTCACGGTGCAGCTTCCCGATGACCGGGATCATCGACTCCGCGGTCTCCTCGCGGTTCATCCAGTGGGTGAACGAGTCCTCGTTGAGGGTCACAACGCTCTCTTTCGAGCTAGGCGGCGCTCATGTGCACGAGCGGACGGCGCTCAAATGGTAACCCGGCGTTCATATGAGCGGTCTAGTGGGCCTGGACGTGATCTCGTACACGCTCGGGCCGCTCTTTCGTGCGCTCCGGCCGCGGAATCCCGAGCGCGCACACCGCCCCCGCGAACACCACGACGACCCCGGCCCACACGGCCGGCCTCAGCCCGTCCACGAACCCCTGCGTACTCCCGCTGTCCCCGTGCGCCACGAACACCGTGCCGAGTACGGCGATCCCGAGCGCGCCCCCGACCTCGCGGACCGTGCTGTTCGCACCCGAAGCCTTCCCCGCGTGCTCCTTGGCCACCGAGCCGAGCACCACGGCCGCCGTCGGCGCGAACACGAACCCCATCCCGATCCCGGCGACGACCATCGGCCCCACGAGCGCCGCGTACGCCGTGCCGGTCCCGGCGACGAGGTCGATCCAGCCGAGCCCGACGCCCTGGAGGAACAGCCCGAGCGCCATCAGCCGTCCGCCGCCGACCCGGTCCGTGAGGATCCCGGCGACCGGTGCGACGAACATCGGCATCAGCGTCCACGGCAGCGTGCGGACCCCCGCTTCCAGCGGCGTGCGCGGCGGCGCGATCTGGAGGTACTGGGAGAGCAGGAAGAGGGAGCCGAACACCCCGAAGTACATCGCCGCCGAGACGACGTTGGCCAGCGTGAACGCCCGCACCCGGTAGAACGGCAGCGGCAGCATCGGCTGCGGCGCGCGCGCCTCCCAGGCGACGAACGCCGCGAGCAGGGCGACACCCGCCGCGAACGCGCCCAGCACCGTCCCCGAGGTCCAGCCGTCGGTCTCGCCGTGCACGATCCCCCACACCACCGCGCACAGACCGGTCGCCGCGAGCACCATCCCGCCCAGGTCGAGGCGGGTGCCCGGCAGCCGGCTCTCCTTGAGGGCGACGTACACGAGCGGGATCGCGATCACGCACACCGGCACGTTGACCCAGAAGATCCACCGCCAGTCCAGCCCCTCGACGACCGCCCCGCCGACCACGGGACCCATCGCCACGGCCAGCCCGCTCACCCCGGACCACACACCGAGCGCGAGCCCCCGCAGCCGGTCCGGGACCGCCTGCGACAACAGGGTCAGCGACAGGGGCATCACCGCCGCCGCGCCGAACCCCTGTATCGCCCGGAACGCGATCAACTGCCCACTGGTGCCGGCGAGTCCGCACCCCATCGAGGCGAGCGTGAACAACGCGATCCCGGCGACGAAGACCCGCCGCCGCCCGAAGCGGTCACCGAGCGCGGCGCCGGTCATCAGGAGGCAGGCGAAGCCCAGGACGTACGCGTTGACGAACCACTGGAGTTCCTGGGTGCTCGCCCGGAGGTCGACGGCCAGGGTGCGCAGGGCCGTGGAGACGACCAGGTTGTCGAGGGCGACCATGAACATGGGGACGCTCGCGGCGACGATCGCGAGCCACAGGGGGACGCGGCGGGTCTCGGCGCGCGTCACTTCGCCGCCTCCTCGGCCAGGCGGTTCTTTGCGTCGGTCCAGTCGATCGCGGGCGGGCCCGTCCAGTAGGTGAAGGTGGCGGACTTCATCGTCGACCGCAGGCCGGTCATCGCCGACCTGTGCGGCTCGGCGCGGGCGTACGCGTACAGCGCCTCCTCGCTCTCCCAGGCCGACAGGGTCCAGAACGTGCGCTTCAGGGGCTCGGCGATCAGCGAGGCGCCGTACGCGCCCGGCGCGCCCTTGGCCTGCTTCCAGACCGAGGGGGTCTTCAGCAGGAAGCGCAGGGCGTCGGCGAGGGTGCGGACCTCGAAGCGGGAGGCCATGAGGTGGGCGCCGGTGTCCGGCGGGGTCGGGGTGGTCCAGCGGAGCGTGGGCATGGCTGCGCCCTTCCAGTATTAGATACCTTCACTATCTATGTTAGACAGTAGAGGTATCCAATCGAGAGTCGCAAGACCGTACGGCCGCGAGGCAGAGCGGAGCACCACCGATGCGCATGTCCGAACTGAGCCGCAGCAGTGGCGTCTCCGTCACGACGATCAAGTACTACCTGCGCGAGGGCCTGCTCCCGCCGGGCCGTCAGACCTCCGCCACCCAGGCCGAGTACGACGAACAGCACCTGCGGCGGCTGCGTCTGATCCGTGCGCTCACCGGCGTGCGCGGACTGCCGGTCAGCACCGCCCGCCACGTCATCGACGCCGTCGCCGAGTACGGCGGCGACCCGCACATCCTGCTCGGCCTCGTCATCGGCGCGATCAGCGTCACCGACGAACCGGCCGGGTCGCCCGCGCCCGACGGGGCCGCCGAAGTCGACGCCCTCATCGCCGAGTTGGGCTGGAACGTGCACGCCGGGGCTCCTGCCCGCACCGCCCTCGCCGAGACGATCGCCTCACTGCGCTCGCTCGGCGCCCCTGTCGACCGCCACACCCTCCTGCCGTACGCCCGCCTCGCGGAGCGCACCGCGGAACTCGACCTCGATCAACTCGACGGCATCGACGACCCGTTGGAGAGTGCCGAGCGCGCCCTCCTGCTGACCGTCCTCCTCGAACCGGCGCTCCTCTCGCTCAGGCGCCTGGCGCAGCAGAACGAGTCGGCGCGCAGGCACGGGCACAACTGACAGCAGGCCAACTCCCCTCTCGGTGAGGGGAGCTGACCTGTCGTCAGAGGAATTGCGTCACGGCGTCCGGAACGCCAGCACCACGTTGTGCCCGCCGAAGCCGAACGAGTTGTTCAGCGCCGCGATCCGCCCGTCCGGCAGCGCGCGCGGCTCGTCGCGCACGATGTCGGCCTCCACCTCCGGGTCCAGGTTCTCGATGTTGATCGTCGGCGGGGCGAGCCGGTGGTGCAGCGCCAGCACCGCCGCGACCGTCTCCACGCCGCCCGCGCCGCCGAGCAGATGCCCGGTCATCGACTTGGTCGCGGAGACCGCGAAGTGGTCGGTGGCGTCGCCGAACACCTTCCGCAGCGCCTTGATCTCGGCCACGTCGCCCTTCGGGGTGGACGTCGCGTGCGCGTTGACGTGCACGATCTGCGCGGGCGTGAGGTCCGTCGTGTCGAGCAGCGTGCACAGCGCCGCCGCGATGCCCCGGCCCGACGGCTCGGGCTGCGTGATGTGGTGGCTGTCCGAGGACATCGCCTGTCCCACCGCCTCCGCGTACACCCGCGCGCCGCGCCGCTCGGCGTGCTCCGCCGACTCCAGGACGACGACTCCGCAGCCCTCCGCGATCACGAACCCGTCGCGGTCCGTGTCGTAGGGGCGCGAGGCCCGCTCGGGCGCGTCGTTGCGCTTGGACATCGCCATCATGTTGCCGAACGCGGCCATGTTCAGAGCGCAGATCGCGGCCTCGGTGCCGCCCGCCACCACCACGTCGGCCCGGCCGGTGCGGATCATCTCGATCGCGTAGGCGATGGACTCGGCGCCGGAGGCACAGGCGCTCGAGGCGGAGTGAACCCCGGCACGGGCGTTGAGCTCCAGGCCGACGTTGGCGGCCTGCGTGTTGGACAGCATCATCGGGATCGTGTGCGGGGAGACCTTGCGGAAGCCCTGCTCCTTGAGGATGTCGTACTGGTGGAGCATGGAGGTCACGCCGCCGACGCTGGCCGAGAGCGCGACGCCGACCCGGTCGGGGTCGGCCTCGCCGCCGTCACCGGCGGGGCCGGTGAAACCGGCGTCCGCCCACGCCTCGCGGGCCGCGATCAGCGCGAACTGCGCGGAGCGGTCCAGCTTGCGCAGCTCGGTGCGGGGCAGCACCTTCTCCGGTTCGACGGCGATCTCGGCGCCGATGCGCACGACGACGTCCTCTGTCCAGGCGTGGTCCAGGAGACGGATGGCGCAGCGGCCTTCGATCAGCCCCTGCCAGGTGTCGGAGGCGGTGCCGCCCAGCGGCGTGGTGGCTCCGAGCCCGGTGACGACCACACGACGATCTGACGAGTTCATTGCGAATCACTCCACAGCGGGGAAGGGACGTACGGGTCCGTCAGCGGCTGGCGAGGATGTACTCGATGGTGTCGCCCACCGTCCTGAGGTCGGTGGCGGCCTCGTCGGGGATGGCGACCCCGAAACGCTCCTCGGCGGCGACGACGACCTCGACCAGGGAGAGCGAGTCGACGTCGAGGTCGTCGCGGAACGACTTCTCGCCGAGGACGTCGGCGAGCGGGACTCCGGAGATCTCGCTGACGATGTCGGCGAGGCCGGCGTGGATCTCGTCGCGGGTGGCGATCACGTGGTGCTCCTGTTCCGGGGGACGTGCTCGGTGGGGAGGAGAGCGGGGGAGTGGTGTGCGGGCGATGCCGGCCGGGGTCCGGTTCCGGCGGGCCGGCGTGAGGCGGGTTCCGTTCGGGCGGGGCCTGTCGGGTGACACGTGTGGTCAGGCGCAGCTGGGGCGCGTGATCCTGCGTCCGCGTCCGCCCCGGGAGGCGGTGGCGGGGGCCGGCTCGCTCTCGGGGGAGCGCGGGGCGAGGGCCCGGGTGATGCGGCGGGACGTTTCGAGGGTCAGGGTGATGTGCCGGGGGGTGAGGGCGGCCGAGGAGTCCGTGACGAGTCCGAGGGCTCCGATGCCCACGCCGTTCCCGTCGAGGACGGGCACCGAGATCCCGGCGACGCCCTCGGTCAACTGCTCGCCGCAGACGGCGTATCCGCGCTTCTGGTTCTTGTCGAGCAGGCCCCGCAGGACGTCCGGGTCGGTGACCGTGCTGTCCGTGTACGTGGGGAGTCCGGCGGCGAAGATCTCCTCCCGCACGGTGGCCGGGGCCTGGGCGAGGAGCACCAGACCACAGGCCGTCGCGTGCAGCGGGAAGCGGTTTCCCGCCGACCAGGTCTTGTGTCGCGCGCCGCTCTTGCCCGAGACGGACTCCAGCCAAACGCCCTCACGGCGGTCCCGGACGGAAATCATCACCACGGAATGAGTTTTCGCGTGCAGATCAAGCATAGGCGATATCGCGGCCCCGCGTAAAGCCGCGTGCCTCGGTGCGAGCGAGGCGACCTCCCATAACCGGAGGCCGATGCTGTACCTGTTCGCGCCGATCCGCTCCAGCGCTCCCCAGTCGAGCAGCTTGGAGACTATTCGGTAGGTAGTGGCGACCGGTATTCCGGCGCGCCTGCTTATTTCACTGGCTGAAAGACTCACGTTCCCCGAGTCGAATGCACCGAGGACGTCGAAGGTGCGCTCGATGACCGAGCGTCCTTCGGGGGTGAGGGGTGGTTCCATTGGGCATTTCCCTTCCACGGAAACACCTTGATAATTGCACTTTCAAGGAGCTTAGGGAAGAGCTTGTGAAGGTTGTTCTTCGCGTGTTCACATTTTCCGTGTCCACGGGCGCGTGAATCCAATACGACAGGTAATCGTCGTACGGTGAGGGCGCGAAAGGGACGGGACGTGCCCGTCCCTTTCGCCGCGCACAGCCGCTCAGCGCCGGGGGTGCCGGGGCCGCAGCGCCGGGTCGCTCGCCGGATGGCCGACCCGGAAGAACACCAGCGGACGCTCACCCGGCTCGGCCGCGCACACCCGCGCCAGGTCGTCGTGCGTGCCGGGGCAGTCGATGACATGGCTCTGCGGATGGACGTACACACCCTGCCGGTACAGGTCCAGCCACAGCCGGGTCACCAGCCGGCCCGCCTCGACCTCGTCCGCCGGACCGGCGTCGCGGCCGAGGATCACCAGGACGTCCCCGTCGCCGCTCGTCGCGCTCGACGTCAGCGACGTCAGCAGCTTGACCAGGCCCAGCGGGCGCAGCGCGCGGTAGACGGGACGGGAGAAGAGGAGGCCCATCACCGAGCGCTCCGCCTTGTTGAGGACGAGCATCACGTCGTTCAGCCCGTCCTCGGCGTACGCCGGGTGCTTCGGCGAGAGGCGGGTCCAGGCGAGGAGTTCCGCCGCGATCCCCTCGTGGCCGAAGAACCAGTGGTACGCGCGGATCAGCAGCGGACGCGCGGTCGCCGTCGGCACCACGGCGATCCGGAAACCGGCTTCGAGCGCGGTGGACTGGGCCTGTTCCAGCAGCTCGGGGGCGACCCGGTCCGGCTTCCAGGGGCCGCGCCAGACGCGCCTGCGCTCCACGTCGGCGGCCCGGTCGACGTCCGGTACGGCGCGCTCGGCGGGCACGATCCGGCCCACGCGCTTCGCGCCCGCGTCGTAGTCGGGCACGAAGCGCACGGCCGTGCCCTCGGTGTTCGCGCAGATCAGGAACGTCTCGATGTACGTGCCGAGGGAGAGCCTGAGGTCGCGGTGGGAGGGGTCGCTCGGGCCGAGCGCGTAGCGCGTGTCCCAGCCGACCTCGATGTGGTCGCCCCGGTGGCGCAGCTCCCAGGGCTGGGTGTTGTGCGCGTTGGCGGCGCGGGCGGCGGCTGCCGCCGCGTTGTGCAGCTGGGGCAGGGTGTCGGTCATCGCGCGCTTCCCGTCGGCTCGGGTTCGGGAGCCGCCGTCGCCGTACCGGCGTCCGGGGCTGCTTCGTGCTCCTCTTCCAGCGACTCCTTGATGCCGAAGCGCCGGTGCACGGCCTTGAGGGGCGCCGGGGCCCACCAGTTGTAGTTGCCGGCCGCCCGCATGAAGGCCGGGACCAGCACCCCGCGCACCAGGAACGCGTCGACCACGATCGCGAGGCCCGTCGCCAGGCCGTACATCTTGATCAGGGACACGCCCGAGGTCAGCATCGCGAAGAAGGACACGGCGAGGATGGCCGCCGCGGCGGTGATCACCGGCCCGCTCGCGCCCAGGCCCTCGCGCACCGAGCCCTCCAGCTCGCCGGTGCGGTCGTAGCGCTCCTTGATGCGGGCGACCAGGAACACCTCGTAGTCCATCGACAGGCCGAAGGCGATGCAGAACATCAGCACCGGCATCGACACGGCCAGCGGGGACGCCGTGAAGTCGAGGGCGCCGGAGAGGTGGCCGTCCTGGAAGATCCAGACGGCGACGCCCAGGATGCCCACCAGGCTCAGTGTGTTGAAGACGAGCGCCTTGATCGGCATCAGCACGCTGCCCGTCAGCAGGAACAGGAACAGCAGGCTGAAGACGCTGATCAGGACGATCGCCAGCGGCAGCTTGCCCGCGATGGAGTGCGTGATGTCGACGAGCTGCGCCGCCTGCCCGCCGACCAGGACCTTCCCGCCCTCGGGATCGACCCCCCGGACCGCGCGCGCGAGGTCGCCGCCCTTCTCCGAGTACGGCACGACGTCCGACTGCACCTGGATGCGGACGGCGTCGCCCTTCTGGTACCCGGCGGCAGCGGCGGCCGGCAGCACGGTCACCCGGGCCCCGTCCTTGTACACCCCGGCCGCCCCGATCACCTGCGTCACGCCGGAGACCTTCGACAGCGCGGCCGAGTACTGCTGGAGCTGCGCCTCCGTACCCTTCCAGTCCTCCGAGACGACGTTCAGCGCACGGTCGTCGCCCGCGCCGAAGTCGTTGCGTACGGCCTCGGTGACCACACGGCTCTCGGTCGCCGCCGGGAGCACCCGCTCGTCCGGCACGCCGAACTGGGCGTTCGCGAACGGCACCGCCATGAGCAGCAGCAGCGCGATGACCGGGGTGGCCAGCAGCGCCGGGCGCTTGAAGGCGAGGCCCGCCATCCGGCCCCAGAACGTCTCGGCCGGCTCCTGTCGCGGGCGGGGGCCGCGGCGCTTGAAGGCCAGCTTGTCGATGCGGTCGCCCAGCAGGACGAGGGCCGCGGGAAGGAGGTACAGCGAACCCAGCACCGCGAACAGCACCACGGCGATGCCGGCCAGCGCGAACGAGCGCAGGAAGTACTGGTCGAAGACGAACAGGGTGGCCAGCGCCGCGCCGACCACGCCGCCGCTGACCGCGACCGTACGGCCCGCCGTCACGCGGGTGATCCGCAGGGCCTCGGCGTTGGTGCGGCCGGCCGCGCGCTCCTCGCGGTAGCGGGTGACGATCAGGAGGCTGTAGTCGACCGAGAGGCCGAGGCCCAGCGCCGTGATCAGGTTGACGGCGAACACCGAGAGCGAGGTGAACTGGGCGCCGACGTTCACCGCCGCCAGCGCGCCGACGATCGTCAGGACCGAGAGCAGCATCGGCAGCAGCGCCGCGACCAGGCCCCGGAAGACGAAGACGAGCAGCAGCAGGGTGATCGGGATCGCGATCGTCTCCGCCGCGATGATGTCCTTCTCCACCTGGCTGTTCATGTCGTTGTTGATGGCGGTGATGCCGCCGAAGGAGACCGCGACCGCGCCCTTGGGGTCCGAGAGCTCCTCGTGGAGCTTCTTGGCGGTGCGGATCGACGCGTTCTCGTCGCCGTCCACGCGGACGAGGACCAGGCCCGCGTCCTTCGCGCGCAGGGACGCGTCGCCGGTCGTCCAGTAGGAGGCGACGACGCGCGCGCCGTCCGTCCCCTTGACCGTCGTGGCGATCTCACCGGCCTTGGTGCGGGCGGCGGCCGAGTCGACACCTCCCTTCGCGTCCTTCACCAGGACGACCAGGTTGGGCTGGCTGTCCGGGAAGGAGCGCTCCAGGGCCTCGGCGGCGGCCACCGAGTCCGAGCCGGGGTCGTCGAAGCCGCCCGACTTGAGGTTGTCCAGCACTCCGGCGCTCGCGGCGGCGGTGATGAGCAGGAAAAGCATTCCGGCGAGAAGGGTGAACCACGGCCCGCGGCGGTTCGTCCTGTCGTTCCCGGATGGCACCGAGGTGACCATCACGTGGGTCCTTTCTTCCTCTACGGCTACGGCCTGGAAGGGGTGGGGGAGCCGGGTGCGGGCGGCTGACCTGCGAGGACGCCACGCTGCGAGACCCGGGGAGAAAACGTAGGGAGGCGCTCCCATTCCGGAGCGCTGCTCTTTTCCTGGAGCAGTGTTGCAGTGAGCACCGCCTCAAAGCAAGAGCGCTGCTCTCACTCTTGGTCGGTGCTTCGCGGGATGGCAGACTGCTCGGTATGGACGTGATCCAAGGAGCCAAGGAGCGGGCCCGTGCGGAAGTCGCCCAGGCCATCAAGGAACAGGCCCGCGTGCACCTCGCCACGGAGGGGCCCGGCCGGCTCTCCCTGCGCGCCGTCGCGCGCGAGCTGGGGATGGTGTCGTCGGCCCTCTACCGGTACTTCCCGAGCCGCGACGAGCTGCTGACAGCGCTGATCGTCGACGCGTACGACGCGATCGGAGGCGCCGCGGAGTCCGCGTACGCGCAGGCCGCCGGCTCCTCCCCGTGGGACGCCTGGCACGCCACCTGCAAGGCCGTCCGCGCCTGGGCCCTCGCCCATCCCCACGAGTACGCCCTCATCTACGGCTCGCCCGTCCCCGGGTACGACGCCCCCCAGGACACCGTCGCACCCGCGTCCCGGGTCGCCCTCGTCCTGCTGAGCGTCCTGGAGAAGGCGCACACCGCGGGAGCACTGGCCGTCACCGCGTCGGCCGCCGACGCCGAGGCCGTCCTCAGCCCCGACGTCCTTCCCCTCCTCGCCGCCCGCTCGCTGCCCGCCTGCACGGTGGCCTCCGCCGCAGCCGCCTGGGCCCAGCTCTTCGGGCTCATCAGCTTCGAGGTGCTGGGGCAGTTCAACAGGGTCATCGACGATCGGGAGGCGCTGTTCACGCAGGGCGTCGCGGCGCTGGCGCGGCAGGTGGGACTGTCCGCGGAGAGGTAGGAGAAGGCGGCGGTACGGCTCGGCCGGAGGGGGTGGTCCTGGACGGGGCCACCCCCTCACCGGTTCCGGCATGCGGGCAGGTTTCCTTCGTGCGTGAAGTGGTTTTCGCCCCTCCCGTACCCATTCCCCGGTGGTGCGCGCCGGTTTCTTTTCCGCTCGATGAGAAGGCGGGTTGTGTGCGCTCCAGGGTCGGATGCAAGCTCTGCGTGTCGACGTCGGGAGACCGGGGCGCGGTAATCCTGGTGTTTCTCATGATGTCGCCCGGTGTTTTCCCGCATTTCCCGAGGGACGGGTCTGTCTGTGGCCCGGGGGCATCCGGCGTCGGCTTCTAGGGCATTTACAGAATCGACGCTGGATCGAGGTACCGGTCAATGGCTGGAATGGCTGTCGTCGGCATGTCGTGCCGATTCCCTGGAGCCGCCAATATCGACGAGTTCTGGCAGATCCTGGTGAAAGCGGAACCACAGTTCGCGGCTGTTCCGGCATCTCGCTGGGACCACTCCGTGTATCACCGCCCGGGTGATTTCCGAGATCCGCACTCCGTGTACACGGACCAGGTCGCGTTCCTGGACGAGGTGGACCGCTTCGCCCCCGCGCATTACGGAATCCCGCCGCGCCGGGCGAGAGTGATGGACCCGCAGGCGAAACTGTTCGTCGACCTCTCGCGGGAGGCGCTCCAGGACACCGGCTGGGAGCAGGACGGGTTCGACAGGTCGCGGACCGGGGTCTTCTGCGGCGTCACCTCGCTCGACCACCGGGACATCAGCGTCTCCCGGATCACCGCGAACCTCCTCGCGGACGGCTCCCTGCACGACGGCGAGGGCGACCCGGAGCTGATGGGCCGCCTCCACGAGGCGCTCGGCTCCTCGCTGATGCCGATGAACCCGTTCACGATCCCGGGCTGCCTCGCGAACATGGTCCCGTGCACGGTCAGCGAGGTCCTCGACCTCGGCGGCCCGTCGATGTCCCTGGACGCGGCGTGCTCCTCGGCCCTCGTCGCCCTCGACACGGCGGTCAAGAGCCTCACCACGGGCGCCTGCGACATCGCCCTCGTCGGCGGGGTCTACCTGAGCTTCAGCCCGACGCCCCTGGTCGGCTTCGCACGGGCCGGCGCCGTCTCCCGCGCGGGCCACTGCCGCCCCTTCGACGAACGCGCCGACGGATTCGTCCTCGGAGAGGGCGGCGCCACCCTCGTCCTGCGCCCCGTCGAGGACGCGATCGCGGCCGGCGACCGCATCTACGCCGTCATCACCGGCGTCGGCTCCGCCAACGACGGGCGCGGCGGCGGGCCCATGACCCCGCAGGCCCAGGGACAGCTGGCGGCTCTGCGCGCCGCCTACAAGGACGCCGGGATCGGCATCGGTGACGTCGACCTGCTGGAGGCCCACGGCACCGGCACGCCCGTCGGCGACCGTACCGAGGTCGAGGCGATCGGCATGCTGCGCGCCGAGGAGGGCGCCGACCGGCCCTGCTACCTCGGCTCCTCGAAGGCGCTGATCGGCCACAGCCTCTCCGCCGCGGGCGCGGCCGGCCTCGTCAAGGCGGCCCTCGCCGTCCACCACGGCGTCGTGCCCCCGCAGCCGGCGGAGATGCGCGTCAACCCCGACATCCCCGTCGACCAGGCCGGGCTGAGCCTGACGGTGACCGCGAAGGAATGGCCGCACGACGGCGTCCGCCGGGCCGGCGTCAGCTCCTTCGGCTTCGGCGGCACCAACGTGCACGCCGTCCTGGAGAGCGCCCCGCAGACCGCCAAGACGCAGGACGAACGCCCCGACGAGCCCTGGCTGTTCCTGCTCTCCGCCGGTGACCCGAAGGTCCTCGCCGAGTACGCCGACACCCTGCACGACGCCCTCGTCCGCGACCCGTCCGCCACCCCCGAGGAGGTCGCCCGCACCCTCGCGACGCGTGAACTCCTCACCGCCCGCCTGTCGTTCGTCGCCGCGAACCGCGAGGAACTCCTCGACAAGCTCCGCCAGTCCGCGAGCCGCCTCGCGGACGGCGTCCTCGGGGAACTCGCCCCCGGCATCCACGCCTCGGCGAAGCCGCTGCCGCCGCAGGAGCGCCGGATCGCGTTCGCCTTCCCCGGCCAGGGCTCCCAGCGCCCCGGGATGCTCGCCGACCTCGCCCGCCGCTTCCCGTCCGTCGCCGCCCGGGCCGCCGAACTCGCCGCCGCCACCGCCGAGGACGCCCCGACCGTCGCCGAGTTCCTCCCGGGGCTGTTGTGGGAGGCCCACGGCGAGGACGACACCGAGGCGCAGGCCGCCCTCACCGTCACCGACATGTGCCAGCCCGGCCTCGGCATCACCGGCGTCACCACCGTGGAACTCCTCGCCGCCTGCGGCATCGAACCCGACCTCGCGGTGGGCCACAGCGTCGGCGAGTTCCCCGCCGCCGTCGCCGCCGGCGCCTTCGCGCCCGAGGACGCCGTCCGGTTCATGGCCGTGCGCGGCGCCGCCCTCGCCGCCGCCGTCCCCTCCGGCACCGGCGCCATGCTCGCCGTCCAGGCCCCCGTCGCCGACGCCGAACGCCTCGCCGAAGCCGTCGAGGGCGTCTGGCCCGCCTGCTACAACCACGAGGGCCAGGTCGTGTTCAGCGGCAGCGCCGAGGCCGCCGACGCCCTGCGCGAACACTGCGCCGCGAACGGCACCGCCGCCGTCCTGCTGCGCGTCTCCCACGCCTTCCACTCGCCCCTCGTCGCCGCCGCCGACGAGGTCATGGCCGACACCATCGCCGCCCTCCCGCTCACCGGCCCCGCCCGCCCCTTCGTCTCCGGCGTCAGCGGCGCCGCCGCCGAACACCCCGACGGCATCAAGGAGTTGTGGGCCCGCCACAACACCGCGCCGGTCCGCTTCACCGACGCCGTCCGCACCGTCGCCGACTCCGGCGCGGCCTTCCTCGTGCAGATCTACGGCGGCGACACGCTGCTGCGGATGGCCCGCCGTACGCAGGCGGGCGCCGGGCTCGGCCTCGTACCGCTCACCGTGTCCCGCGCCGACGACGGGCGCGCGCTGCTCACCGGACTCGGGCGGCTCGCCGTCGCGGGGGTCCCGGTGAACACGGCGCCGCTGTTCGCCGGGAGCGCCGGGCGACTGCTGTCGCTGCCGCCGTCGCCGCTCGCGACCGGCGTCTACACCATCCGCACGGGGGCCGGGCGGCCCCGGCGCGAGGCGGCCGGGCAGGTCGCCGTGGCCGCTCAGACCGCCGGGTCCGTCGAGTCTGTCGCGGCGCCGCTGCGCGCTGTCATTCCTTCCCCCGTCCCCGCCACGTCCCACCAGAACGGAGAGCCTCGGATGAGCGGACTCATCGAGTTCCTGCACGCCCAGGTGTCCCTGCTCCAGTCCTTCGACCCGGCCGCCGCGCGCGTCCTGCCGCTCCCGGCGGTCCCGGCGGCGCCCGCGCCCGTCCAGGAGGCCGCGCCCGTCGCCGCCCTCGCTCCGGCCGTCGCGCCGGCCGTCGCACCGGCCGCCCCTTCGGCCGCTGTTCCGGCAGCCCCTCCGGTGCCCGAGGACGTCTTCGGCACCGTCATCGACACGATCACCAAGGTCAGCGCCTACCCGCAGGACTTCCTGCGCTCCGAGCACGTCTTCGCCACCGACCTCGGCTTCGACTCGATCATGCTCGCCGAGCTCGCCACGCGGCTGCGCAAGCAGTGGCCGCACCTGGAGGTCAAGGCCGCCGAGATGATGGAGATCGCGTCCGTCGGCGACCTGGTGCGGACCGTGGAGAGCCGGCTCGGTACGCCGTCCGCCACGCCGTCCGTGCAGCGGACGGTCATCCCGAGCCCCAAGGCGGCGCCCGCGCCCGCCGCGCCCGCGCCCGCTCCGGTGTCCGCCCCGGACCGCCGGGAGTCCGCCGACGTACGGCTCTTCCCCGAGGTCCGCGCCTCCCTGGAGCGCAAGGCGGGACTGGAGGCGGCGGCGACCGTCAACCCGTACTTCCTGCGCCACGAGGGCACCATCCGCGACACCAGCCGGGTCGGTGACCACGAGCTGATCTCCTTCTCCAGCTACAACTACCTCGGCCTGTCCGGGCACCCCGAGGTCGCCGACGCGATCCAGGAGGCCGTGGCCCGCTACGGCTCCTCCGTCTCCGCCGCGCGCATCCTGTCCGGCAACCGGCCCCTGCACGACGAACTCGACCAGGGCCTCGCCGAACTCGTCGGCGCGCAGGACGCGTTGAGCCTCGTCAGCGGACACGCGACCAACGTCACCGTCATCGGGCACCTCATGGGCTCCGAGGACCTGATCCTGCACGACGCGCTCGCGCACGACAGCATCATCCAGGGGTGCCGGCAGTCCGGCGCCGCACGCCAGCCGTTCCCGCACAACGACCTCGTCGCCCTCGACCGGATCCTCGGCCACGTCCGCGGCAACTACCGGCGCGTGCTGATCGTCGTCGAAGGCGTCTACAGCATGGACGGTGACACCGCCGACCTGCCCGCCCTCGTCGCCATCAAGCAGAAGCACGACGCGCTCCTCATGGTCGACGAGGCGCACAGCATCGGCGTCATGGGCAAGACCGGCGGCGGCATGGCCCAGTACTCCGGCGTCCACCCCGACGACGTCGACGTGTGGATGGGCACGCTCTCCAAGTCCCTGGCGAGCTGCGGCGGTTACATCGCCGGACGCCACGAGCTCATCGAGCACTTCCGGTACACGCTCCCCGGCTTCGTCTTCAGCGCGGGGCTGCCGCCGGCGTCCACCGCCGCCGCGCTCACCGCACTGCGCCTGATGCGCAAGGAGCCCGAGCGCGTCACCCGCCTCCACGACAACGCGGCGCTCTTCCTCAAGCTCGCGGGGGAGGCGGGGGTGGACGTCGGCACCAGCTCCGGAACGCCGATCGTCCCGGCCATCACCGGCGACTCGACCAAGGCCCTCCTGCTCGCCGACCGCCTCTACGCCCGCGGCATCAGCGCCAACCCGATCCTCCACCCCGCCGTCGAGGAACGCCTCGCCCGCCTGCGCTTCTTCATCACCTCCGAGCACACGGAGGCGCAGATCACGGAGTCGGTACGGATCCTCGCCGAGGAGCTGTCGGCGCTGTCCTGAGCCGACGGGAGCGCCCCCGGAGGGGTGCCGTCGTGAGGCCGGTCCGGCCGAGCACCGCCACCCGGCACCCCTCCACCGCTCCTCGCCGTCCCCCTCCGCACCCCCCAGACCGGCACCGGGGCAGCCCCACGGGTTCCCCCGCCCCTGGCCCTCGCCCCGGTGCCCCCTCCCTCGTCCGCACCTCCTCCCCAGGAAGCAGCCATGACCGAACCGATCCGCGTGGGCGTCATCGGAGCCTCCCCCGAGCGGGGCTGGGCCACGATGTCCCACCTGCCGGCCCTCACCGCGCTGCCGGACTACGAGATCACCGCCGTGGCCACGACCCGTACGGGCAGCGCCCGCCGGGCGGCCGAACGCTGCGGCGCCGCCCACGCGTTCACCGACCCGGCGCGCCTCAGCGGGCATCCGGACGTCGACCTCGTGGTCGTCGCCGTGAAGACCCCGGACCACGCCGACCTGGTCCTGCCGGCGCTGGACGCGGGCAAGCACGTCTACTGCGAGTGGCCGCTCGCCCGGACCACGAAGGAGGCGGAGGTGATGGCCGGGGCGGCGGCGCGGGCCGGCGTCCACCACGCCGTCGGCCTCCAGGCCCGCCACGCGCCCGCCGTACGGCACGCCCGCGCCCTGCTCACCGGGGGCGCGATCGGCAGGGTCACCGGCGTGAACGTGTACGCGGCGCGCGCCAAGGGCGTCGGCGGCACGATCACCTCCGACGCCGTGTACACCCTGGACCGCAGGAACGGCGCGGGCACCCTGGAGGTGGCCGGCGGCCACACCCTGGACCTCCTGGAGTTCCTGGCCGGACCGGTCACCCGCCTGTCCGCCGACCTGTGCGTGCGCCAGCCCCGGCTGACCGTCTCCGACACCGCCGAGAGCGTCGGCGTCACCAGCCCCGACCACGTCATGGTGCAGGGCCTGCTCGGCACCGGCGTGCCCGTCAGCGTCCACATCCACGACGGCAAGAGCGGCGACGCCCGCACCCGCCTGGAGTTCTCCGGCACCCGCGGCAGCCTCGCCGTCGTCTCCGAGGGCCCCGCAGCAGGGCACGGCATCCAGGTCAGCGACGTCCACCTGTACGAGGCGACCGCGACGGACACCACCTGGCGCCCCGTCGGCACGCCCCCGGAGCACCGCGCCCCCGTCGACGTCCCCGCCACCGCCGTACGCAACGTCGCCGAGCTGTACACCGCCCTCGCCGCCGACATCCGCACCGGCACCCGCACGGTCCCCGACTTCGAGACGGGCCTGCGCCTGCACGGCCTCCTCGACACGGTCCGCACGGCCGACGAGACGGTCTCGGGACAGGTCAGGGGGCTGTAGATGACCACCGCCGGCACCTTCCTCACCGCCCTCCTCGACGGCCGCCCCGACTGGGCCGACTGGACCACCCCGCCCCGCCTCGACCGCGCCGCACAGCTCCGCGCCGACGCCGCCGCCACCCGCCTCCTCACCTTCCTCGACACCGACGCCGACCTCGAAGCCGTCGAGCGGGACGGCGAGTTGCCCGAGGGGTTCCTCAAGGCGCTGCACGACGTGGGGGCGTTCACCCTGGGCGCGGGTGTAGACCTCGGCGGCCTCGGGCTCGGCGCGTACGACGTGTTCCGCGTCGTCGAGGCGGCAGCCACCCGCTCGGCCGCCGTCGGCTTCCTCCTGGGCGTGCACAACGGCATCGGTGTCGGCGCCTCCCTCCTGCCCGCCCTCCCCGAGGGGCCCCTGCGCGACCTGATCCGCCGGCACACCGCAGGCGGCATGATCTCCGGCTGGGCCGACACCGACCCGGAGGGCCAGGGCAACCAGTGGCCGACGGTCACGGCGACCCCCGCGTTCGACGGCGACGGCTACGTCCTGGACGGCGAGAAGCTGTTCATCAGCAACGGCCCCGTCGCGACCCTCCTCGGCGTCACCGTGACGGTCCGGGGCGCCGCGGAGGCGCCGCGCGTGGGCCTCGCGGTCGTCGACACCTCCGACCCCGGCTTCCGCGTCGAGGACGAGCTGGAGCACCTCGGCGTACGGGGCCTGCCGAACGGACGGCTGACCCTGAACGGCGTCCGCGTCCCCGACGCGCATCTCGTGACCGTCCCGGAGGGCGACCCCCGCCGCACCCCGGTGTTCGCGTCGGCGGTGATGACAGCGCGCCTGCTCATCCAGGCGGCCCCCGCGCTGGCGATCGCCCGCAACTGCCTGCGCTGGTCGGTGGAGTTCACCGCGCGCCGCCGGATCGACGGGGCGGGCCTGGGGGAGTACGACCTGACCCGCCGCACCCTCGCGCAGAACGCCGCCGACGTCCGGCTCATGGAGAGCACCACCCGCTGGGCGCTCACCGGACCCGCCCCGCAGGACCGCTTCTTCGAACGCCAGCTGGCCCGCAACATCTGTACGGACGCCTGCACGCGGGTGGTCGACCGCACCCTGTCCCTGATGGGCGGCGAGGGCATGGAGACCGCCCGCTCCAAGCGGGCCCGGGGCGCTCTCCCGGTCCCGGTGGAGCGCGCCTACCGCGACGCCCGCGTCCTGCGCACGGCGGGCGGCGTCGACTCCCTGGCCGACGTACAGACGGCGAGCGCGCTGCTGGCGCGCCGGACACCCGGCACGGCGGAACCGGCCCCCCACCAGGCCCCGGCGCGGGGCGAACTCTCCCCGCGCAACCGGCACCACTTCGACACCCTCACCGACCGCCTCGCCCGCTTCCCGGCCACCGTCGAGGCGGTCGCCGGGGCCGTCGCCGCCGACCCGCGCGCCCGCCAGTACCCGCTGCTGCTCCTCGGCCGCATCGCCCGCGAACTCTTCGGCACCGCCGCCGTCCTGGCCGCCGCCGCGCACGACGGCGAGCAGGCCCTCACGGACGCGCACTGCACCGCCGCCGAGGCCCGCCTGCGCGACCTGACCGCCCGCCTCGACGACCCGGAGGGCCCCGACCACGCGGGGATCGCCGCCGCCCTGCTGGCCGGCTCCGGACCGACGCCCGCGCCCTGACACCCGGCGACCCGCACCCGCCACCCCACCCCCGCAGGAGCCCGCCATGCCCACCTCACCCGCAGCCGAGGTATCACCGCTCCTCCCCGCCCCGCCGCCCCCGGAGCCCGAACTCCGCCCCGCGCACGAGATGTTCCTGGCGGTGATGGCCGCGCCGTACCTGAACCGCCCCGCTCCCACTTCGGGGAGGCATCGGTGACCGTCGGCAGGCTGACCGGCGGGGACGTCGAGGACTACCTGGGCCCCGCCGAGGGCCGCTACTTCGGCAGCGGCTTCCGGCGCGTGCGCCAGCGGCTGACCGCCATCGCCCTGACCGGCGGCCCGGAGGCCACGCGGGCGATGGCGACCGCGTCGGTCGGCTACCCGGGCGACTGGTCCGCGAAGGGCACCGGCGGGCTCGTCCCGCACCTCAGCACCATCGACGCCCTGGTCCTGGCCGCCCGCACCGCCGAACTCCTCCTCACCCACGCCTACGGCCTCGACACGGGCGCCCGCTCCCGGATGTGGCTGCGCCGGGTCGTGATCCGGGCCGGCGACCACCCGCAGGAGGACCTCGCCCGGCTCCCCGTGCACGGCACGGCCCGCCCCGCCGAGTCGGTCGCCGTCGCCGACGGCCTGCGCACCTCCGCCGTAGGCGTCACCATCGGCTCGATGCACGTGCGCTGCGAGGTCCAGCACGAGGACCAAGGCGGCTACCGCCCCTCCCCGAGCGCGCTGTACGAGGACGCCGACACGGCGCTGGGCGCGCCGGACGGCCAGTACTACGCCGAGCTGTTCCGGCGGCGCGGACAGCGCGTCACCCACCTCGCCGTCGACGCCCCGGCGGGAAGCGCGGACGCCGAGGTCACCCTCACGCCCGCGCCCGGCGAGAGCGCCGGCACCGGCCTTGAGGCCGCGTACGCGCCGAGCGCCTCGATGGTCGACGCGATCGCCGTCATGGGCCAGCTCGCCCAGATCCTGATGTACGAACTCGACGGCCTCACCCGCGGGGGCAGCGACACGCTCTGGCTGCGCCGCGCGGAACTCGCCACCGACCTGCCGCTGCGCGCCGTGGACCGCGCCTTCCCCGTGCACGCGCGGGTCGCCGACTCCCGGCTCGTCGACCTCGGCGACCACCAGTGGCGCGTCTGCGACCTGTCCTACGGCTTCCACGGCATCACCGGCACCTTCTCGGTGACCCACCGACTCCCCGACCGAGGAACGCGATGACTCCTCCCGCACGGCCGCGCAGGATCGCCGTCTCCGGCACCTACTGCACCGGCAAGACCACCACCACGATCGCCCTGGCCCACCTCACCGGCATACCCCGCACGCACGCGCGCACGATGCGCGAGATCCTCGCCGACGCCCTGCCCGGCAGGCGACTCGAGGAGTGCACGGCGCCGGAGCTGATCCAGCTCGGCATCCAGCGCTACACCGAACGCGCCGTCCACGAGTCCCGCCTCACCGGCGGCTTCCTCTCCGACGGCTCCTCGCTGCACGAGTGGGTCTACGGCAAGGTCCGCGTCCGCGCCGGCATCCACCCCACCGACGGCTACGACGCGAGCGACACGCCGCCCGACTTCTACGAGGAGGTCGTCGACTCCCTGGGCGCCGTGTTCCGGCGGCACGCGCGCACCGCGTACGACGTCTTCGTGCACCTGCCCGTCGAGTTCGACCTCGTCGAGGACGGCCACCGGCCCGTCTCGGAGCGGTTCCGCCGCATGTCCGACGAACTGCTGCGCACGACCCTGGACGACCTCGCGATCCCCTACCACGTCGTCGGCGGGCCGATCGAGGAGCGCCTCGCGACCATCGTCGACATCTTCGGCCTGCCGACCCGCATGGGTCTCACGCACGCCGTCGACCTCGCCTACGAGCAGACCGCTCGCACCGCCGCTCTCGCCTGACACCACCCGCCGCACCGCCCTCCCCAGGAGCACCCTTATGTCCGAAACGACTGACACCTCCGCGTTGTTCCGGCCTTTTTCCATCGGCTCCCTGAATCTGCCGAACCGGATCGTGATGTCACCGATGACCCGCGACTTCTCGCCCGGCGGCGTGCCCGGCCCGGACGTCGCCGCCTACTACGCGCGCCGCGCCCGGGGCGGGGTCGGCCTGATCGTCACCGAGGGCACGGTCGTCGGCCACCCGGCGTCCGCACCGACCCCGACCGTGCCCCGCTTCCACGGCGAGGACGCCCTCGCGGGCTGGGCGCGGGTCGTCGAGGAGGTCCACGCGGCGGGCGGCCGGATCGTCCCCCAGCTGTGGCACGCGGGCCTGGAACGCAAGGGCGACGGCGTCCCCGACCCGCACGTCCCCGCCGTCGGCCCCGACACGCTCACCGAGCCGGAGATCGCCGAGATCGTCGCCGCCTTCGGCCGGGCCGCCGCCGACGCCCGCCGCCTCGGCTTCGACGGCGTCGCCCTGCACGGCGGCCACGGCTACCTGATCGACCAGTTCCTGCGCCCCGGGACCAACCACCGCACCGACGCGTACGGCGGCGACCTGAAGCGCCGTACCCGGTTCGCCGCCGAGGTCGTCGCCGCCTGCCGCGCCGCCGTCGGCCCCGACTTCCCGGTGATCCTGCGGATCTCGCACTGGACGGTGACCGACTTCGACGCCCAACTCGCCTCAGGACCCGAGGAGTTGGCGGAACTGCTCGACCCGCTGGTACGCGCCGGGGTGGACGTCCTCGACTGCTCGGCCCGCCGCTTCTGGCTGCCCGGCTTCCCCGCCACCGGCTCCGAACTGAGCCTCGCCGGCTGGGTCCGCAAACTCACCGGCCTGCCCACGGTCGCCGTCGGCTCGGTGGGCCTGACCGGCAGCGAGTTCCTCACCACCCTCATCGAGGGCAAGGGCGCCGACAACGCCTCCCTCGGCGGCCTCCTGGAGCGCCTGGAACGCGACGAGTTCGACCTCGTCGCCCTCGGCCGGCTGCTCCTGTCCGACCCCGGCTGGCCGGCCAAGATCCAGGGCGGCCGGCACGACGAACTGCGCCCGTTCACCGCCCAGAGCCTCCTGAGCCTCGACTGACGCCCCCTCACCCGACCGGAGACCTGTCATGCGCGTCCTGTTCACGCTGTTCCCCGCGACCTCCCACCTGCACACGATGGCACCCCTCGCCTGGGCGCTGCACGGCGCCGGCCACGAGGTCGTCGTCGCCTGCGAGGCAGGCGCCCTCGACCCGGAGATCATCAGCAACATCACCGCGGCGGGCCTCACCGCCGTACCGCTCGGCGCCGCCACCGCCGGGCCGCCCCCGGAGGCCATGCAGCAGGGCCTGATGGCCTTCGCCGACGCCTGGCGCTTCGACCCGTCCCACCCCGGCGAGACGGCCGACTGGCACGCCGCGCGCGCCCTGCTCGGCGGGATGTTCTCGTTCGCCTACCCGGAGCCCGGCGAGGACGGCTCGTTCCTGGACGAGCTGATCGCGTTCACCCGCTCCTGGCAGCCCGACCTGATCCTGTGGGACACGCTGATGATCCCGGCGTCGATCGCCGCGCGCGTGACGGGCACCCCGCACGCCCGCATCGTCTGGGGCCTCGACAGCATCGCCGCCCTGCACGAACTCACCGAGGCCGAGACCCCCGGCCGCCACGACTGGCTGAAGTGGCTCGACCCGCTGCTCTCCCGCCACGGCCTCGCCTTCAGCGACGACACCCTCCTCGGCCAGTGGAGCCTCGACCTCGTCCCGCCCGCCATGCGGCCCCCGCTGAAGCTCCCCGCGATCCCCGTGCGCCGCCTGCCCTTCAACGGCTCCTCCGAGCTCCCCGACTGGCTGTACGGCGAACCGGAGCGCCCGCGCGTGGTGCTCACCCTCGGCGTCAGCCGCCGGATGATCGGCGGCGGCACCGTCTTCCCCGCGCCGGAGTTCCTGGAGCGCGTCGCCGAACTCGACGTGGAGGTCGTCGCGACCCTCGGCAGGGGCCAGATCGCCCCCGACGTGACGCTCCCCGCCAACGTCCGCACGGTCGAGTACATCCCCCTCAACCAGGTCCTGCCGACCACGTCCGTGATCGTCCACCAGGGCGGCACCGGGACGTTCACCGCCGCCGTCGCCCACCAGGTGCCCCAGCTCGTCGTCCCGGTCGTCGCCTGGGACGAGCCGCAGAACGCGCGGCACGTCGAGAAGACCGGCGCGGGCCTCGTCGCCGACACCGACGCCCTCGACCCCGACACCCTGAGCAAGCAGGTCGTCCGCCTCCTCGAAGAGCCGTCCTTCAAGGAGGGCGCGCGCCGCCTGTACGAGCAGACGCTCGCCGCGCCGGCCCCCACCGACGTCGTGCCCGTCCTGGAGAAGCTCGTCGCCCGGCACCGGGAGGAGGCCCGCGCGTGAGGATCCTCGTCACCGGAGCCGCCGGGTTCGCCGGCTCCCACTTCGTCCGCTCCCTCCTGGCCGGCGCCTACCGCGGCTGGGAGGGGGCCCGGGTCACCGCCCTCGACAAACGATCCGTACCCGAGCGCCACGCGCGCGTGGAGGCCGTCCGCGGCGACGTCGGCGACCCGTTCCTGCTGCGCGACCTGCTCCCCGGCCACGACGCCGTCGTCCACTTCGCGGACGCCACGCGCGCGGACACCGGGGAACTCGTCCGCACCAACGTCCTGGGCACCCACACCCTCCTCGACGCCGTCCGGGGCAGCGGCGTGGAACGCACGGTGGTCGTCTCCAGCGCCGACGTGTACGGCCCTCCCGAGGGCGACGGCGCCCCGTGGACCGAGGAACACCCCGTGCGCCCCGTCACCCCGTACGCGACCTCCCGGGCCGCCGCCGACCTCGTCGCCCGCTCCGCCTGGCACACCCACGGCGTCGACCTGTCCATCACCCGCTCCGCCGCCTGCTACGGCCCCCGCCAGCAGCCGGACCGCCCGCTCCCGCGCCGCCTCACGGCCCTCCTGGAAGGCACCCGCCCACGCCCGTACGACGACGCGCCGGACGTCACCGAATGGCTGCACGTCGACGACCACTGCCGCGCCGTCCACCTGGTCCTCAACCGGGGCCGCGCGGGCGAGACCTACCACGTCGGAGGCGAGGCGGTCGCCCCCGCCGCCCTCGCCGGACAACTGCACACTTTCACCGGCACGCGCGCGGTGGCGCACGACAGCGCCGTACCCGCGCGCACAGCGCTCGACGACAGCCGTATCCGCGACGAACTCGGGTGGGCGCCCGCCGTCCCCTTCGAGCAGGGGCTCGCGGACACGGTCGACTGGTACCGCGACCACCCCGGCTGGTGGACCGCCGCGCGCCACGCGCGCGAGACGACGACGGCAGCCGCCTGACACGCGAGGCCGAGGGCATGGGGACCCCTCGGCCACGCGCGCATTGCACCGCGCCATTGCCGAAGGTTCGGACTAATGGCACGGACCTTGTTCCCGTGCAACGGAAGGTCGCCCGAAGCACGCAGAGCACAGTCTTGCCACTTCCGGTAATCAGGAACAACCGTTCTTCCGAACAGTGGAAAGAAATCCAGGTTTACGGGCGTAGATCTCCGCCCTTAATAGAGCGACTCAACGACTAAGCGAGTCCGAGGTGCCCGAATCACGCCTGGTGCCCCCCTTTTGACTCACGCCGGAACGCACCCGGTGTCATATTCACGCGGCGCACGAAGAACTTGCCGAAGTTGGTCACCTCGGAGAATCCGAGCTGACGCGCGATCGCGTTGATCGGCAGGTCCGTGTGGACCAGCAGCCGGCGCGCCTCCAGCGCAACCCGCGCGTCGATCACGTCTTTCGTCGACGTCCCCGCGACCGCCCGGCAGGCCCGCGACAGCGCGCGCGTGGAGCAGCGCAGCGCCGCCGCGTACTCCTCGACCAGCCGGGTCGCCGCGAACGAACGGTCCAGCTCGCGGCGGAAACGCAGGAACAACTCGCCGTGCTCGCCGCTGAACGCGGACGCCTTCTCCCTGTGCCGCAGCCGGCACATCTGGTCGATGTGCAGCAGGGCGACGGCCAGCAGATGCTTCAGCAACTCCTCGCCGAGCCCCTGGTCGGGCCGCGTGAACTCCTCTCCCAGCAGGTCGAGGACCCGCCGGAACGCGGCCAGTTCACCCTCCCGCAGACGCCAGTGCGAAGGCCGCAGGACGTCGTCGAGCATTCCCATGTGCGCACTCATGTGCAGCGGGAACGCCTCCGTGAACATGATGACGTCCGCATCCAGCTCCGGGTCCGCGGTGAACTGCACGACCTGATTGGGGCGCGTCCACAACAGCGTTCCCGGCCGGATCGCGAACCGGTCGGAGTCGATGGAATAGTTTCCTCCGCCTTCCGTCACGAGCAGGATCTGATGGAAGTCCAGACGGTGCGGACGGGAGAGGAACTCCACGTCTGCGAAGGTGCACAGCGTGCTCAGCGAGGTGACCGCGAGACCGAGTCCGGGCCGGCAGACGGGCGAGAAGGGGACGACGGGGATCGCTAACGATGCGAAATCGACCATGGGCGTTCCGGAATCGACCTTTCTCACTGCTCTTGAGGGTTCAATCATAGACATGGTCGCCCGATGCCGGATCACTTCTGGTTCCCTCACGTGCTGTCAGGTGCCCGCACGTGTCAACACGCATCCCCGTAAGCACCCTTGTCATGAAGGTGAAAGGAACCTGAACGGGATGACCACTCCCCACTCCTCCCCGGAGCGTTCGGTCGTCGACCGGACGCTGAGCATCCTTGCCGCCTTCGACCCGGACAGCCGGACCCTGTCCCTCAGCGACATCAGCCGGCGCTGCGGCCTGCCCGTCGCCACGGTCTACCGCATCGTGAACAAACTCCACAGCTGGGGCGCCCTCGAACGCTCCCCCGACGGCGGCTACAGCATCGGCCTGCGCCTGTGGGAGACCGCCTGCCTCGCCCCGCGCGTCTCCCACTTCGTCGAGGCCGCCCACCCCCATCTCGTCGCCCTGGCCCAGCAGACCTCGGCCGCCGCGACCATCGCCATCCGCGACGGCCGCGAGAGCCTCTGCCTCGCCTTCGTCTCCGACGACCCCCACCACGCCGCCGGCGGCAACCTGGAGCGCCGCCGCGTCCCCCTGCACGCCACCGCCGTCGGCCTGGTCCTGCTCGCCCACGCCGACGAGACCGTCCAGCAGGAGGCCCTGGCGCCACCCCTGCGCGCGTACACGCAGGCCACCGTCACCGACGCCGGCGAAGTGCGCCGCGGCCTCGTCCGCGTGCGCAGGGAGGGACACGCGTTCCTCCACGGCGCGTACGCGCCGGGCCGCAGCAGCCACGCCGTACCCGTGCGCGACGCGCGCGGGACCGTCGTCGCGGCCCTCGGCGTGATCGGACCGCCCGAGACCGTCCAGCCCGCGCGCACCGCACCCCATCTGCACGCGGCGGCGGGCGCGATCGCCCGGGGGCTGCGCGCGGACGGCTTCACCTGGACCGAGATGGGAGCCTGACATCAGCGCGGTGCGCGAGGGGCTCCGGCCGGGTAGGACTGATCCGGACGACCCCTCGCGCCCGCCCCGGAAGACAGGCAGACAGCAGACGATGACGGACCCTCAGGACTCAAGCACCGCCTCGGCCCGCGTGCGCGCCCGGAAGGACGCGATATGACCCACCTCGCCGTCATCGACATGCAGCACGTCTTCGCCGATCCCACCAGCCCCTGGGCCGCACCCCGCTACCGCGAGGCCGCGACCGGCGTACGGCGCCTGCTGCCGGCCTTCGAGGGCGGGGACGACGTCACGTTCACCCGCTTCGTCGCCCCCGGGGAGCCGGCCGGCGCCTGGCGCGCGTACTACGCGCAGTGGCCGTTCGCCCTCCAGCCGGCGGACGCCGCCCTATGGCATCTGACGGATGGTTTCTGCGCCTTCGCGCCGCAGGTCCTGGACGTCTCCGCCTTCGGCAAGTGGACCCCCGCACTCGCCGCCCGCGTCGCCCCGCACGGCCGCCTCGTCCTCGCCGGCGTCAGCACCGACCGCTCCGTCCTGTCCACCGCGCTCGCCGCGGCCGACGCGGGCGTCGAGGTCCTCGTCGCGGCGGACGCGTGCGCGGGGGCCAACGACACGGCACACGCGAAGGCGCTCGACGTGATGGACCTCTACCAGCCGCTGATCAAGGTGACGACGGTGGCGGGCGTGAGGGCACTGCTGGGACGCTGAGGGGCCGACGGGGCGTCAGGAAGGGTGCTGCTGGGCGGAGGAGGGGGCGCCGCGGGTCGGGACGGAAGAACACGGGGTCTCCCGAGGTTCTTCAGGGGCGCGGGGAACTGCGCGGGCAACCACGACCAACCGGTGGTCACCCGGCGACAGTTCACCCCCTTCGCTCAGGCGGCCTGCGAAGCCGAACCCGCCCGATGGGCCAACTCCTGCCGCACCAGCGGCAATACGAACCGCGCATAGTCGATCGCATCGTTCAGCGGGTCGTACCCCCTGATGGACAGCAGGTCGCACCCGATGTCCACGTAGTCCAACAGCGCCTTGGCGACCGTCTCCGGCGACCCCACCAGCGCGGTGGACGCCCCCGCCGCATTCGTCGCCACCGCCGGTGCGGTCCACAGGCAGCGGTCGTGGACCTCCCCTCGTCCCGCGATGTCGAGAAGCCGCTGCGACCCCACATTCGCAGGCCGCCCCCCGGTCTTGTCATGCCGCGGCAACTCCGTGTTCCTGGCCTGCTCCTTCAGCACCCCGAGTGTCCGGTACGCCTTCTCCCAGGCGAGTTCATCGGTAGCCGCGATGATCGGCCGGAAGGACACCCAGATCCGGGGCCGGGCCCGCCCCGCCGCATCGGCAACGGCATTCACGGAAGCGATCTGCTCGGCGGTCTCCTTCAGCGGCTCACCCCACAACCCGAAGATGTCCCCCTGCTGTCCGCCGACCCGGTACGCATCCCGCGAGGACCCCCCGACAGAGATCGGAATCAGCCCGTTCACCGGCTTGACGTCGGAGTGGTACCCCTCGAACCGGAAGTACTTCCCCTCGTGGGAGACAGGCCCCTCGGCCTCCCACACCTTCCGCAGGATCCGGATGTACTCGTCCGACCGCTCGTACCGCTCGACCTTGCCGAGGTAGTCCCCCTCCCGACGCTGCTCCTCTTCACTCCCCCCGGAAATGATGTGCACGGTCAACCGCCCCCGGCTGATCCGGTCCAGCGTGGCGAGAGCCCGGGACGCGTGGGTCGGGAAGATCACGCCGGGCCGGTGGGCCAGAATGGGCCGCACCCGCTCCGTGTGCGTCGCGACGAACTGCGCGATCTGGAACGCGTCCGGCGAAGCCGAGTGGTACGCGACGAGCGTGTGGTCGAACCCCCCGTCGTCCAACGCCCGCGCGTACCTGCGGAGATGGCCGACATCGAGGCCGGTCCGGCTCGCGGCGGCCGGTCCGGTGGCCCCCGCGTCGGTGTGGACCGCGCTGATGAACTCGACAGGCATGATGGTCAACTCCCTGGAGCGAGAAGGTCACTTGAGGACGGACGTGTCGGCCGCCGAGGCCACCTCGACGTTGGGCTCCAGCACCCCGATCCCGTTCATGAGGTCGGCGACGCCCTGCACGGTCGCGTCGATCTCCGGTGTCACCGGCAGGACTTGGCTGTACGCCGCCGACGCGAGCGTCCTCGCGACCGCCGCGTCCGCGCCGTTGCGGTCCTGGATCGCCCGCGCGTACGCGTCCTGGTGCGTGCTCGTCCACTTCAGCGCCGTACCGAGCCGCTTGAGGAAGTCGCCCAGCGCCGCCTTCTTCGCCGGGTCCGCGAGCGTTTTCTCCGCCGCTCCGATGAAGCCGTAGCCGCTGACCCTGCCGTCCGCGCCGTCGACGATCAGCCTGCCGCCCTGGTCCAGCGCCACCGCCTGGTAGACGCCGAAGATTGCCCAGACCTTGATCTTCCCCGACGCGAACGCCGCCTGCGCGTCCGTCGGCAGGAGGTACTGCACCTGGACGTCCGCGTACCTGAGGCCCGCCTGGCGCAGCGCGTTCGCCAGGAGGTACTCCGCGATGCTGCCCTTCGCCGAGGAGACGACGACCTTCCGCCCCTTCAGGTCCGCGACGCTGGTGATCCCGGAGTCCTTGCGTACGACGATCCCCACGTGCCGGCCGTCGTTCTTCAGCGCGGCGACGTTCTTGAACTTCACACCCCCGCTGAGCGCTTGGAGCGTCGGCAGGTCCGCCGCGTACGTCGTGTCGGCAGCGCCCGCCTGAACCGCCTGGAAGAGCGGGGCCGCGCCCTCGAACTGAGCCCACTTCACCGTGTAGTCCGCGCCCTTGAGCGCGCCCGACGCGGCGGCGATCGTCTGGAGCGTCTTCGCCTGGTCCCCGATCGTCAGGGTGACCTGGCCCTTCGACGAGGACGCGTCCGCGTCCCCGCCGCACGCGGTCAGGGACAGCAGGGCGGTGAACGTCAGAGCGGCGGCTGCGAGTCGGCGGATCACGAGGGGGTTCCTTCCGGAGTGCGGGTGACGCCGAGCCGGCCCAGGAGGCGGGCGCGCAGCGATACGAAGCCGGGGGCCATGAGGTCGCGCGGGCGGGGGAGG
Organism: Streptomyces saintjeani; assembly: GCF_055409605.1. Classification (NCBI taxonomy): domain Bacteria; kingdom Bacillati; phylum Actinomycetota; class Actinomycetes; order Kitasatosporales; family Streptomycetaceae; genus Streptomyces; species Streptomyces saintjeani. Next base: position 8,525,744 of record NZ_CP189624.1, read on the forward strand.
TCCACCGTCACCTCGTGCGCCATACGGCCCTCGTCCATCACGAGGACGCGGTCCGCCAGGAGCAGCGCCTCCTCCACGTCGTGCGTGACCAGGAGGATCGCGCAGCCGTGGGAGTGCCAGAGGTCCGCGACCAGTCGCTGCGCCTTGCCGCGCGTCAGCGCGTCCAGCGCGCCGAACGGCTCGTCCAGCAGCAGGAGTTCGGGTTCGCGCACCAACGCCCTTGCCAGCGAAACCCGTTGGGCCTGGCCGCCCGAGAGGGTCTTCGGCCAGACGTCCGCCCGCTCCGCGATCCCGACCTCGCCCAGTGCCCGCAGCGCCAGGTCGCGGTCCGCCCTTCCCGGCAGGCCGAGGACCACGTTGCGCCACACCTTCAACCACGGGAGCAGACGCGGCGACTGGAACGCCGCACTGCGCTTCAGCGGGACCGTCACCTCGCCGTCGATCTCCTCGTCGAGCCCGGCGAGGATCCGCAGCAACGTCGACTTCCCGCACCCGCTGTGCCCGAGCAGCGCCACGAACTCGCCGTCCCGGACGTCGAGTCGCAGGTCGTGCAGGACCGTGTTGCCGTCGAACGACTTCGAAAGCCCCCTGATCTCAACGCTGTTGCCCATCTCTACTCCTCCCCCTCGAAGTTGGCCCGCCACCGCAGCAGCCGCCTCGACAGCACCCGCACCGCGAAGTCGCAGGCGAGCCCCAGCAGCGCGTACACGGCGAGACACAGCACGATCACGTCCGTACGGAAGTACTGCTGCGCGTCGCTCATCAGGTGGCCGAGCCCGGCGTCCGCGTTGACCTGTTCGGCGAAGACCAGCGCCAGCCATGCCGTCGACAGGGCGTACCGGAGCCCCACGAGGGCACCGGGCAGCGCGCTCGGCAGGATCACGTACCGGATCAGCCCCAGCCGCCCGAGCCCCGTCATCCGCGCGGCCTCCACGAGCCCCGCGTCCGTCGAGCGGATGCCGCCGTAGAGGTTGAAGTACAGCGGGTACGTCACACCGAGCGCGACCAGCGCGATCTTCGGGGTCTCCTCGATGCCGAACCACACGATGAACAGCGGGATCAGACCCACCCACGGGATCGCCCGGAACATCCCCATGGAGGAGTCGATGACGTCCTCCCCGAGCCGGAACAGCCCCGCCAGCAGCGCCAGCGTGAGCGCGACCACGGCACCGATCACGAACCCGGTCGCCGCGCGCCGCCCCGACGCCGCGATGGCGCTGGGGAGTTCACCCGACCTGGTCAACTCGACGGCCTGCCCGAGGACATCGACCGGCGACGCCAGCACCGACTCCGGCAGCAGCCCCGTCGCCGACGTGAGGAACCACAGCAGCACGAGCCCGACCGGCCCCGCCGAACGCCGCACGGAACGCGGCACCTTGAACCGCCGCCCCGACCTCGCCGACCCGCGCAGCGTCACGCGGGACGCGGCGGGGGAGGGCACGTCCGAAGCCGCCCCGGCCGTGACCGTCACACTCATGCCAACCCCTCAGCGATCGGGGCGAGTTCGGGGGAGAGGCGCAGGCGTTCCAGGAAGAGGACGACCGTCGCGGCGGCCGTGCGGTGCGGCGCGTCGTTCAGGACGTCGTGCCGCCCGCCCCGGAAGGTCACCAACCGCACGGCGTGGTCGGCGTACACGGCGCGCGCCGACTCCAGCGGGCTCACCGTGTCGTCCGCGCCGTGCAGTGCCAGCACCGGGACGCGCACCAGGTCGAGGCGCGGGGTGTCCGGGGCCTCGCCGAGAGCGCCCCGGCGGAAGTCCGGGTCGTTCGTGAGGCGGCCCCGGTGCGTCGGGCAGGCCGTGCGCGCCTCGGCCTCCTCCTCCCAACTCCCCGCGCTCCAGGGGCGGGTGGGCAGACCCGAGAGGATCAGCGCGGCCACGCCCGGGTGGCCGGCGGCGAGCTGTACGGCGTACGAAGCGCCCGTGTCCGAGCCGACCAGGACCTTCGGGCCCGGCAGCGACTCGTCCGCGAGCAGCTTCGCCGCCTCGTCGAGGACCGCCGGGTCGGTGGAGGCGTCGCCGAGGGCGCGGACCCGGTACGCGTCGAAAGCCAGGCGGCGGCCGAACCGCTCGTACACACCGCCGTGTTCACCACGGCCCGCCAGCATGATCAGCGTGCCGCGCGCCGCGAGACCTTCGGGCTCGTCCCAGGAGAAGGGGGTAGCAGAGGGCATGGGTGGACCACTCCCGTGAAGAAGGAAGAAGGCAGGAGGAAGCGGCCGTCACGCGCCGGTCGGCGCGTACGGATCAGCCGCGGGGGAGAAAGAGGTTCAGCGACAGCGCGCGCTGCACGCGACGCCGAAGTCGATGACTCGGCGCTGCGTCAGAAGGGCAGCGGAAGGGGCCGTGAACAGCATGCGTTCATGATGACCGGACGTGACCGGATGCGTCCAACGACGATTCGATATCGAAACCGATCAGTCATCGCGATCGATCACGTCGAGCGGTTACGGTCACGGCATGTCCCGACCCGTGCTCGACATCGTGGCCCTGCGCAGCCTCACCGCGATCGCCGACCACGGCGGCTTCCACCGCGCGGCCGAGACGCTCGCGCTGAGCCAGTCCGCCGTCAGCCAGCACGTCCGGAAACTGGAGAAGGCCCTCGGCCGGCCGGTCGTCGAACGCGCGGGCCGGGGCACGCGGTTCACCCCGGCCGGGCGCGCCCTCGTCGAACAGGCCCGGCGGATCCTCGCCGTCCACGACGAAGCCGTCCGCACGCTCCTCGACGTCGAGAGCGACACCATCACCATCGGCTCCACCGAACACGCCGCCGACCAGTTCCTGCCCCGCCTCACCGCCGCCGTCCGGGCGATCCGCCCCGGCTGCCGCGTCCGCTACCGCATCGACCGCTCGGCCCGCCTCGTGGAGGCGGTGGAGCGGGGGACGGCCGACGTCGCCGTGTACGTCACGGAGGCGGCGGCGACCGAGGGCACCCCGGTCGGCCGCCTCCCCCTGGCCTGGTACGCCCGCCCCGGCTGGCAACGCCCCCCGGCCCCCGCCCCGATCCCCCTCGTCGCCATCGAGGACCCCTGCGCGATCCGCCGCCGAGCGATCGCGACCCTGGCGGCCCACGGCGTCCCGTCGACGGTGGTCGGCGACGCCGGCTACCTGGCGGGCGTCCTGGACATCGCCCGCACGGGCCAGGGCGTGGCCCTCCTCGCGGCAGTGGGCCAGCCCCCGGACGGCCTCACCCCCTGCCCCGGCCTCCCTCCGGTCCCCCCGATCCCGATGAGCGCCCTCGCGAGCCCCGGCACGGACCCGGCGACGGCACAGGCGGCGTTCGAGGCGGTGCGGGGGCTGCTCACGTGAACCGGCCCATGCCTCCTGCCCCTGCGGAAAACCTCACCCCTGGTCCGGCGCCTGCCCCAACCCCCGCGCCAACGCCGCCCGCTGCAACGGCAGCACCTCCGCATGCACCCCCCGCCCCTTCGCCGTCAGCGACACATACACCCCCCGCCGGTCCTCGGCGCACACCGACCGCTCGACGAGCCCGTCCTTCTCCAGCCGCCCGATGAGCCGCGACAGCGCGCTCTGGCTGAGGTGGATGCGGCCGACGAGGTTCTGTACGCGGCACTGGTCGCCGTGGCGCGGCGTCTCGGCGGCGAGGAGGTCGAGGACCTCGAAGTCGCTGGCGCCGAGGCCGTGGGGGTGCAGGGCGCGGTCGATCTCGCAGAGCGTGCGGGCATGCACCGTCAGGATGTCCCGCCACCGGTCCTCAAGGTCCGCCGCGGTCGCGTTCGCTGCCATGAACCGACCGTAACACCGAAACGAACGGTCAATGATCGTGCAACTTGTGCGGATGCATGTAGTGGTCAGGCAACCGGGTCCTGGAGGAGTCCGACGAGGTTTCCGTCCGCGTCCTTCACCGACGCGACGAGCCGCCCGTTGCCGACGTCCTGCGCGTCCTGGAGGAGTTCGGCGCCCGCGTCCAGCAGGGCGGCGAGGCGCTCGCGCAGGTCGGTGACGTGCCAGTAGGGGACCGGCCCGGTCATGCCCTTGCCGTGGCCGCCCGGGTCGAGGCCGACGTCCTGGCCGACGGCCTTGTACCCGACGTAGTACGGCGTGTCCGCGTACGGCTCGACGCCGAGCAGCGCGCCGAACACGGCCTTCGCGCTGGTCAGGTCCTTGACGGGGTAGATGATCGTCTGGAGTCCGGCGGACATGGGGTGCTCCTCGTGGGTCTGGGCTCGTGCTGTGCCCACCACGCTAGGCCGGGCGCCGGAGATCCGCTTCTCCGATCCTGACCGGTCGTACGGAACACGAAGAAGGGGGTGCGAGCTCCCCCGCGGCCCGCACCCCCTTCCCCCGTCCTGCGGCAGGCGCGTCCCACCCTCCCGGCGGACACGCCCACCCGTCTCACGTCACGTCGAGTCCCGCTTCACCAGCTCCGTCGGCAGGATCACCGCCGCCGGGTCCTCCCCGCCGATCTGCGCGAGCAGCACCCGCACCATCTCGCCGCTGATCCGGTCCCACGGCTGGCGGATCGTCGTCAGCGCCGGGCTGGAGGCGACCGCTGCGGGCGAGTCGTCGAACCCGCCGACCGCGACGTCCTGAGGCACCCGCCGTCCCGCGTCCCGCAGCACGGACAGCACGCCCTGCGCCATGAGGTCGGACGCGACGAACACGGCGTCGAGGTCGGGCGCCCGGTCGAGCAGCGCCCGCGCCCCCGCCTCCCCGCTCGTCCGGCTGTAGTCCCCGGACACGACGAGCCGCTCGTCGTACGCGATGTCCGCCTGCGCGAGCACCTCCCGGTACCCGGCGAGCCGCTCCACACCGCCCGGCGTGTCCAGCGGCCCGGTGACGACACCGATGCGCCGGCGACCGAGGGACAGGAGATGGCGGACCATGTCGCGCGCGCCGTCACGGTCGTCGGCGGCGACGTACGAGACCTTCGAGCCGATCCCGATCGGTTTGCCGCAGGCGACGAGGGGTACGCCGGCCTCCCGCAGCTCCTGCGCGATCGGATCGCCGGAGTGGCTGGAGACGAGGAGCACCCCGTCGACGTGCCCGGCGGTGATGTACCGCGTTATGCGCCGCCGCTCGTCCTCGGTCGCGGCCAGCATCAGCAGCAGCGGCACGTCGTGCGTGGCCAGCGCCTGGGTGCAACCCCGCAGCAGGACATTGAAGTTGGGGTCCTCGAAGAACCGTTCCTGAGGCTCCGTCAGCAGGAAGCCGACGGAGTCGGAGCGGCCGGTGATCAGCGAGCGCGCGTGCCGGTTGACGACGTAACCGGTCCTGCGGATCGCGGCGTTGACCGCCTCCTGTGCCGAAGGGCTCACGTAGTGACCGCCGTTGAGGACCCGCGAGACGGTGCCCCGGGAGACACCGGCCTCGCGCGCCACGTCGTGGATGGTCGGCGGCTTGCGCCTGCCCCCCGGAGTGCTCATGGTCATGACTTTACGGCCCCGGACAGCAGATCCAGGCTCCAGAACCGCTGGATGACCAGGAACAGCGCCACCAGCGGGATCACCGCGAGGAACGCGCCGGTGATCACCAGCGTGTACAGCGCGGGAGCCGCCGCGCCCTGCTTCAGGAGCGTGAACAACCCGAGCGTGATGGGGAACTTGGTGTCGTCGCTGAGCATGATGTACGGCAGCAGGAAGTTGTTCCAGATCGCGACGAACTGGAACAGGAACACCGTCACCAGACCGGGGACCATCATCGGCAGCGCGATCCGCGTGAAGATCCGCCACTCGCTCGCGCCGTCCATCCGCCCGGCCTCGACGACGTCCGCCGGGACGGCCGCGCTCGCGTAGATGCGCGCCAGGTAGACGCCGTACGGGGAGAGGATCTGCGGCAGCATCACCGAGATGTACGAGTCGGTGACACCGGCCTTCGCCATCAGCAGGTACTGCGGGATGGCGAGGATGATCGGCGGCATCAGCACGCCCGCGAGCAGGATGCTGAACATCGACTCGCGGCCCCGGAACCGGTAGACCGCGAGCGCGTACCCGCTGAACGCGGACACGGCCGTCGACAGCAGCGCGCCGACCCCGGCGTAGAGGGCCGAGTTGGCCATCCACTGCCAGTAGACGCCGTCCCGGTAGGCGTTGAGCTCCTTGACGTTGTCGACGAAGCCCGAACCCGGCCAGAACGTGAACGTGGAGAAGAGTTCGCCGCCGGACTTGGTGGACGCGATGACCACCCAGGCGACGGGCAGCAGACAGTAGACCGCCCCGATCAGCAGAGCGACCGTCGGGACCAGCGCGATACGGCTGCGCAGCGGCGGCTTCTTGTGCGCCGTACCCGTCGCGTCGGCGGCCGAGGGGACCTTCTGGACGGCAAGAGAACTCATCGGGCTCCCTCCTCCTGCTTGGAACGGCGGTTCGCGGCGCGCAGGAAGCCGAAGGAGAGCACCAGCGTGGCGAACGCGATGATCACGGCCTGGGCGGCGGCCCGGTAGATGTCACCGTTGCCGAAGGCGTCCTGGTAGACCTTCATCAGCGGACTCCACGTCGTGGACACGGAGTTGGTGAGCGGTTTGAGGGTCGTCGGCTCGTTGAACACCTGGAGCGTGGCGATGATCGAGAAGAAGAACGTCAGCACCAGCGACGGCGCCACCATCGGGATCTTGATCCTCAGCGCGATCTGGAGCGGCGTCGCCCCGTCGAGTTTCGCGGCCTCGTACACCTCGGCCGGGATCGCCTGGAGCGCGGTGTAGATGACGATCATGTTGAAGCCGGTGCCGCCCCACACCGCGATGTTCGACAGCGCGAGGTACAGCGGCCCGCCGTCCAGCAGGTCCGGCTGCGGCATCCCGAGCCTGTCGAGGATCCAGTAGAACGGGCTGACGTCCGGCAGGTACAGGAAGCCCCACAGCAGGGCGGCGACCACACCGGGAATGGCGTACGGCAGGAAGATCGCGAGCCGCGTGAACGGCGTGAACCGCACCTTGTCCGCGTCCAGCATCAGCGCGAACAGCAGCGCGAGGCCCAGCATCACGGGGACGACGATCATACCGTACCCGACGACGCGCAGCGCGCCGTGCAGCAGTTCGCTGTCGGAGAGCGCGTCGGTGTAGTTCTCCAGTCCCGCCCACACCTCTCTCCGCGCACCGGACCCGAGGCCGAGGCCCGAGACGTGCACCTTGCGGAAGCTGAGGTAGACCGCGTACCCGATGGGCAGCGCGAAGAACAGGGCGAACAGGACGATTCCGGGAAGGAGGAAGGCGTACGGGGCCGACTTGACCCCGTACGACTGCCGGCGTGCGGTTTTCACTCGGAGACCTCGAAGCCCTGCTTCTTCATGTCGGCGACGGTGTCGGACTGCATCTTCGCCAGCGCGGCGGAGAAGTCCGACTTGTTCTTGGCGGCGGCGGCGAACGCGTCCTTGAACGTGGTGTACGCGACGTTGACGTTCGGACCCCACGCGGAGGGCGCCGTGGTCTTGGCGACGTTCGCCGCGACCTTGTAGAAGTCGGGCTGGTTCGCGAAGTACTCCGGCGGGGTGGTGAAGGCGCCGGAGAGCTGCGCGGAGGTGGACGCCGGGTAGATGCCGCCCTCCTTGGCGAGCGCGTTGAGGGCGTCGCCGTCCGTGTTCAGCCAGGCGGCGAACTTCGCGGCGGCCGACTTGTGCTTCGAGTCGGTCGTCACGCCGGTCGAGGAACCGCCCCAGCTGCCGGTGGTGTTGTCGCTCGCCGACCACTGGGGGAGCGGGGCCACGGCCCACTTGCCCTTCGTGGAGGGCGCGGCGGAGGCCAGCGTGCCGGGCGCCCACACGGCGGAGACCCAGGCGATCTGCTTGCCGGTGTCGAGCGCCTTGTTCCAGGCGGGCGTGTACATCGGCTGGTTGTCGATCGCGCCCTCCTTGACGAGGCCGCCCCAGAAGTCGGCGACCTTCTTCGTCGCCGCGTCGTCGATGCCGACCTTCCACTTGTTCCCGGAGGTCGTCCACCACTTGGCGCCGGCCTGTTGGGCGAGGCCCGCGAAGAGGCCCGAGTCGTTCGCGGAGAACGTCGTCAGGTCGGTGTCCGGGGACTTCTTCTTCAGCGCGCGGGCCGTCTCGGCGAACTGCTCCCAGGTGGTGGGGACGGTGAGGCCGTACTGCTTGAAGAGGTCCTGGCGGTAGTAGAACATCATCGGGCCGATGTCCTGCGGGATCGCGTAGACCGCGTCCGTGCCCAGCGTCGTCTGCTGCCAGACGCCCTCGGCGAACTTGGACTTCGCGTCGCCGACGTTCTTCGCGATGTCCGCGAGCGCGTCGTTGGAGACCAGCGTGGGCAGCGCCTGGTACTCGGCCTGCACCAGGTCGGGGCCGTTGCCCGCCTTGTGCGCGGTGAGGATCTTGGCGACGAGGTCGTCGCCGGACGCCTGCTTCTGGACGGTGACCTTGATCTGGTCGGCCTTGCCGGGACCGTCGTTCCACAGTTTGACGACCTTGTCCATGCCGGGCGTCCAGGTCCAGTACGTCAGCGAGACCGGACCGGAGGACTCGGATCCACCGTCGTCGTCGGACGATCCGCACGCGGCGAGCGCGGTGGCGCCGAGCGTGACGGCGATGGCGGTTGCCACGAGGCGACGGCGCTTCGTGTTCGGCATGGAACTCTCCCCTGACCTGGGCCCCACGCCTCACGCGGGGGCCTGCCATGCGATGGCACGACCTCGGACACTGCCCGTCGCAGTGCCCCGTCATGCTTCTGTGAGCGTTCACAGTAGAGAAACATCCCGGACACTTGTCAATGGTTGTTGCTGTGCGGTTATGTTGGGCTTCGAACGCCGCAGCGGTCTGTGCACGTTCCCAAATGATCGATTAACCGGGAGAGATCCATGCCGGACACCAGCCCCCAGGGCCTCACCAGGCTCGCCTTCGGCGGGGACTACAACCCCGAGCAGTGGCCGGAGAGCGTCTGGCAGGAGGACGTCCGGCTGATGCGCGAGGCCGGCGTCACCATGGTGAGCGTCGGGATCTTCTCCTGGGCCCTGCTGGAGCCCGCGCGCGGGCAGTACGACTTCGGCTGGCTCGACCGGATCATCGGCCTGCTCCACGACAACGGCATCCGTGTCGACCTCGGCACCCCCACCGTCGTCCCCCCGGTCTGGTTCTACCGCGAGCACCCGGGCGCCCTCCCGGTCGCCGCCGACGGCACCCGCTACGCCTTCGGCTCACGCGGCGCCATCTGCCACAGCAACGCCGACTACCGCGCCGCCGCCGCGAACATCACCACCCGGCTCGCCGAGCGCTACGCCGACCACCCGGCGCTCGCGATGTGGCACGTCCACAACGAGTACGGCGTCCCCGTCTCCGCGTGCTACTGCGACTCCTGCGCCGCCCACTTCCGCCGCTGGCTGGAGACGACGTACGGCGGCATCGAAGCCGTCAACGCCGCCTGGGGCACGGCCTTCTGGGGCCAGCGCTACGCGAGCTTCGAGGACATCACCCCGCCGCGCACCGCGCCGACCGTCGGCAACCCGGGGCAGGCCCTGGACTTCAAGCGGTTCGCGGACGCCACGATGCGCGAGAACTTCACCGCCGAGCGCGACATCCTGCACCGCCTCGCGCCGGGCGTGCCCGTGACGACGAACTTCATGACCGCCCTCAGCCAGTGCGACTCCGTCGACTACTGGGCCTGGGGCCGCGAGGTCGACATCGTCACCAACGACCACTACCTGATCACCGACGGCCGCCGCACCCACGTCAACCTCGCGATGGCCGCCGACCTCACCCGCTCCGTCGGCGGCGGCGCCCCCTGGATCCTCCTGGAGCACTCCACCTCGGGCATCAACTGGCAGCCCCGCAACCCCGCGAAGGCGCCCGGCGAGATGGCCCGCAACTCCCTCGCGCACGTCGCGCGCGGCTCCGAGGGCGCCATGTTCTTCCAGTGGCGCCAGTCCCGGCGCGGCGCCGAGAAGTTCCACTCCGCGATGGTCCCGCACGGCGGCACCGACACGCGCGTGTGGCGCGAGGTCGTCGAACTCGGCGCGTCCCTCGACGCGCTGAACCCGATCCGCGGCTCCCGCACCGAGGCCGACGTCGCCGTCCTGTGGGACTGGCAGTCCTGGTGGGCGCAGAACCTCGCCTGGCGCCCCAGCCAGGACGCCGACCCGCGCGAGCGCGCCGACGCGTTCTACGAGGCCCTCTACGACCGGCACCTCACCGTCGACTTCGCCCACCCGGAGTCCGACCTGTCGACGTACCCGCTGGTCGTCGTCCCCGCCCTCTACCTGATGACCGAGGCCGCCGGGAACAACCTCCGCGCGTACGTCGCCGGCGGCGGCACCCTCGTCGTGTCGTTCTTCTCCGGCATCGTCGACGAGCACGACGCCGTCCACGACGGCGCCTACCCCGGCGCCCTGCGCGACGTCCTCGGCCTCACCGTCGAGGAGTTCTCGCCGCTGCTGGCCGGAGAAACGGTACGGCTGACCGGTGCGGACGGCGCCGAGCTGACCGGCGACGTGTGGAGCGAGTTCGTCGTCCCGCGCGGCGCCGAGACCGTGTGGTCCTTCGCCGACGGCCTCGCCGCCGGCCGGCCCGCCGTCACCCGGCACCGGCTCGGCGAGGGCACCGCCTGGTACGTCTCCACCCGCCTCGGCGCCGAGGGCCTCGACACGGTGCTGGCGCGCGCCGCCGACGACGCCGGGATCACGCCGCGCGACCTGCCCCGGGACATCGAGGTCGTGCGCCGGTCCGGGGAGAACGCGGACTACCTGTTCGCCATCAACCACACCGCCTGTGACGTCAAGGTGCCGCTGGAGTCCGCCGGCACCGAACTCCTCACCGGCGAGAACGCCTCCGGTCACCTCGCCGTTCCGGCGGGCGCCGTGCGCGTCGTACGGCTCGACGGCTGAGCCGGCCACCGACTCCCCCTTCGCCCGTGGAGCCGCGAGCCGCGGGCGGAGGGGGTCCCTCGCACCTGTACGGTCCCGCAAGGGGCTTGAGCCTCGTGAGGGGCTTGAGGTTGTCAGGTGCGGGACACTCCACCCCCATCACGTCGAAGGGACGACGGACGACGATGTTCCATCCCAGACGCACTCTCCAGGCCCTCATGCTGCCGCTGGCCGCGGGCCTCGCCCTCACCGCCCTGCCCGCGCAGACTGCTGCCGCCGCCTCCACGCTCACCAACGGCGGCTTCGAGTCCGACGGCACCGGCACCGCGACCCCCGCCGGGTGGTCCACCTACTCGGCCGGCGGCCAGAACTCCGCCTCCTTCACCGAGTCCGGTGGCCACGGCGGCAGTTACCGGCTCACCCAGTGGGCGTCCAGCGCCTACAAGGTGGAGACGTACCAGTACCTGTCGGGGTTGACCAACGGGAACTACACGTTGACCGCGTGGGTCCGCTCCGGTGGCGGGCAGAACGCGGCGTACATAGCGCTCAAGGGGTGCGGGAGCGCCGAGCAGCGTACCGACATACCGGTGTCGTCCAGTGGTTGGATCCGCATTGTCACGCCGGTCAACGTGACGAACAACCAGTGCACCATCAGCATCAACAGTGACGCCAACGCCGGTAACTGGATCAATGTTGACGACCTGTCGTTCAGTGCAGGGACCACCGGTACATCGATCCATGGTGCCGACATCTCCTCCCTCGCCAAGAGCGAGGCCAAGGGCGGCGTCTACAAGAACGCCTCCGGCACCAGCGGCGACGCCCTCGGCATCCTCCGCGACGCCGGCATGAACTACGCGCGCCTCAAGGTCTGGGTCAACCCCGCCGACGGCTACAACGACAAGGCGCACGTCCTGGCGATGGCCAAGCGGATCAAGGCGTCCGGCATGAAACTGCTGGTCGACTTCCACTACTCGGACACGTGGGCCGACCCGGGCGCGCAGTCCAAGCCGGCCGCATGGGTGGGCCATACATACAGTCAACTCAAGACGGACGTGTACAACCACACGTACGACGTGTTGAACGCGTTGAAGGCTCAAGGCACCACCGCCGACATGGTCCAGGTGGGCAACGAGATCAACGGCGGCATGCTGTGGAACGAGGGATCGACCAGCAACTGGTCCCAGCTCGCCGGACTGCTCAACAGTGGATACGACGCCGTCAAGGCGGTCAACTCGTCCACCACCGTCGCCCTGCACCTCGCCAAGGGCGGCGACCTGTCCGGCACCCGCTGGTGGTTCGACAACGCCGTCTCGGGCGGCGTCAAGTTCGACGTGATCGGCCTGTCGTACTACGGCTACTGGCACGGCCCGCTGTCCGACTTCCAGACGACCCTGGACGACGCGGCGGCGCGGTACGGCAAGCCGGTGTTCGTGGCGGAGACGGCGTACCCGTTCACGCTCGCCCAGGACGACTCGCTGGAGAACCAGATCGACCTGAGCAGCGAGCTGGTGAGCGGCTACCCGGCCACGGTCGCGGGCCAGACGAAGTGGATGAACGACGTCGCCAGTATCGTCGAGGCGGTCCCGAACGGCCGTGGCCTGGGTGTCTTCTACTGGGAGGCCACCTGGACCGCCGTCACCGGCAACGGCTGGGACCCCAAGGACGCCGCCTCGGGCAACGGCTGGGAGAACCAGGCGCTGTTCGGCTACGACGACAAGGCGCTCGGCTCGATGACGTGGTTCAAGCACCGGTAGCCCCTCTTCGGGTACCAGCGGTCACCGGCTGAACCGGTGACGAGCACGCAGGCCCGGCCGCGCACACCCCGCGCGGCCGGGCCTACCGCGTCTGCATCAGCTGGATCAGGTTGCCGCAGGTGTCGTCGAGGACCGCGACGACGACCGGCCCCGCGTCCACCGGCTCCCGCGTGAACCGCACCCCGAGCCCGGAGAGCCGCTCGAACTCGGCGCGCACGTCGTCCACGGCGAACGAGGCCGCCGGGATGCCGTCCGCGAACAGCGCGGCCTTGTACGGGCCCACGGCGGGGTGTCCGGAGGGCTCCAGCAGCAGCTCGGGACCGTCGGGGTCGCCGGCCGCGACGACGGTCAGCCAGCGGTCCGTCCCCACGGGCACGTCGTGCTTCGTCACGAAGCCGAGGACATCGGTGTAGAAGCGCCGGGCCTTCTCCTGGTCGTCGACGAAGACGTTGGTCAGACGGATCCGCACGGGGGCTCCCTGGGGCGTGGACGGGCGTTGGTCCTCTCACCGTAGGACCCCGGCGTCCCCGGGCCGAACGGGCGCGCCCGCAGGTCGGGGCACCGTCGCCGGACGATCTCCGCGCCGATCCGGAACCGTGCCGCACGCCCCGCGCGCGTGCGGCGTCCGTGCAGGCCGGACGGTGTGTCACGGACGGGCACGGCGGAGTCCGGGACGGGGAGGCGTCGACTGCGGGAGAGTGGACAGACGCGGTAGGAGGAGGCCCCGACGCGAGGACGGAGGGACAGGTTCAGATGCTGAGGACTCCCGTGGCCGGGCGGCGCCTGGAGATTCTGGAATGGCTCAAGGAGCCCGCCCTGCACTTTTCCGCGCGGCGGCGCGCCGCGTCCCCCGGGCACGGCGTCACCGCCGACGCGCTCGCCCACAAGCTCGGCATGCGCCGCAAGGCCGCCGAGGCCCATCTCGACCTCCTCGCGCGCGTGGGCCTGCTGCGGGCCGAGAAGGTCGGCCGGCGCACCTACTACCGGCGCGACGAGATCCGTATCGCGGAGGTCGCCCGGATGTTCGAGAAGGGCTGGCAGAGGTAGCGCGGGAGGGCTGCTGGGGCGGGGGAGACGGGCCCGGGGAAAGCCCCGGCAAAGCACCCCGCCCGCGCGCATGGAGACGGGTACCGGCTGAAAGGATTACCCGACTCCGACAGGAAGGGCTCACGTTCATGCACCGTCGCGCGGCTCTCGTCCCCCTCCGGTACGTCACCCTTCCGGGCCACGGCCCCGAGGACGTCGTGGCGGACGGGCACGGCAGAGTCCTGACCGGTGTCGCGGACGGGAGGATCTTCCGGGTATCCGGCCTCGACGACCCGCGCGCGGCCCGCGTCGAGCACGTGGGGGAGATCGGCGGCCGTCCCCTCGGTCTCGAACTCCTCCCGGACGGCGGCCTGCTGGTGTGCGACGCGGAAGGTGCCCTGCTGCGCGTGGACACCGGCGACGGCAGCGTGCGCGTGCTGACCGAGTCGGCCAAGGGCGAGCCGCTGAGGTTCTGTAGCAACGCTGTCGCCGTACCCGACGGGACGGTCTACTTCACCGTCTCCAGCCGGGAGTTCGCGCTGGGGGAGTGGCTCGGCGACCTCGTCGGCCACACCGGCACCGGACGTCTCCTGCGGCTCTCGCCGGGCGCCGACACGCCCGAAGTGCTCCTGGAGGGGCTCCAGTTCGCCAACGGGCTCGCGGTGAGCGGCTGCGGCGCGTTCCTGATCGTCGCCGAGACCGGCGCCCGCCGCCTGACCCGGTACTGGCTCACCGGACCCCGTACGGGCGTCGCCGAGCCCTTCCTGGAGGACCTCCCGGGCTACCCGGACAACCTGTGGCGCGAGGGCCCCGACGGCCCCGTGTGGGTCGCCCTCGCGGGCCCCCGCGTCCCCGCGCTGGACCTCCTGCACCGCGCGTCCCCCACCGTCCGCCGCAGGGCCGCACGCCTCGCCCTGCACGCCCCCTACCGCCCCTCCGGCACGATCGGCGTCCTCGCGGTCGACGACACCGGCCGCACCGTCCACCACCTCACCCGCCGCCGCTCCGGCTTCCGCATGGTCACCAGCGTCTGCCGCACAACGGACGGCCTCCTGGTCCTCGGCGGCCTGAACGAGCCCGGCATCGCCGTCTGCGCGCCCGTATAGGACCTCACCAGCGGCGTTACGCTGAGGCCCGGCCGTGATCACGGCGGCCGGGCAGGAGACGTACGACATGACAGCGCCGAAGGCACAGCGCGTGCGCGGGGGACAGCTTCCGGTGGTCGCGGTGGTGGCCGTCGGAGGCGCCGCCGGGTCCCTGATCCGGTACGGGGCGGGCCAGCTGTGGCCCGCGCGTGCGGGCGGGTTCCCGTGGGCGACCTTCGGGATCAACGTCGTCGGGTGCGCGGTGATCGGCGCGTTCCTGGTCCTCGTGACCGAGATCCTCACCGTGCACCGGCTGGTGCGGCCGTTCTTCGGGACCGGGGTCCTCGGCGGGTTCACGACGTTCTCGACGTACGCCGTCGACGTCCGGAAACTGGTGGGAGAGGGGCATCCCGTCACCGGCTTCGCCTATCTGGCGGGCACCCTGTGCGCGGCCCTGGCCGCCGTATGGCTCGCGGCCGGCACGACACGCCGTCTCTTCGCGAGGAGGCAGACATGACGAGGTTGACCGGCAGCGCTCTGAGATTGACCGTGTTGATCGGGGAGAACGACACCGTCAACCATCGACCGCTGTATGCGGAGATCGTGCACCGCGCGCACGCGGCGGGTCTCGCCGGGGCGAGCGTGTTCCGGGGCATCGAGGGCTTCGGCGCGTCCTCGCGCGTGCACACGACACGGCTGCTGTCCCTCAGCGAGGACCTGCCGGTCGCGGTGGTGGTCGTCGACGCGGAGGAACGGGTCCGCGCCTTCCTGCCGCAGCTCGACGGACTGGTCACCGAGGGGCTGGTGACGCTGGAGCCGTGCGAGATCGTCACGTACACCGGCCGCCCGGCTGAATCGGGTGAATCAGGCAAAGCCGACAAGAAGGGTAAGAACTCGTTGTGAACTGGCTGCTGGTCGCCGTCGGCGGCATGGTCGGGGCGCCCCTGCGCTACCTGACCGACCGCGCGGTGCAGTCCCGGCACGACTCGGTGTTCCCGTGGGGGACGTTCACCGTCAACGTCGTCGGGTGCCTGATCCTCGGCACGCTGACGGGGGCCGCGTCCGCCGGGCCCGATCTGCGGCTGTTGCTGGGCACCGGCCTGTGCGGCGCGCTGACGACGTACTCGACGTTCTCCTACGAGACGCTCAGGCTGGCCGAGACGGGTGCGGGACTGTACGCGCTCGCCAACGTCGCGGGCAGTCTCCTGGCGGGGCTGGGGGCCGCCTTCGGGGGCGTGTGGATCGGGCAGACGTTCTGGTCGTAGCGGGGAAACGGGAGGAACGGCGCCCTACCCGGGGCTGGTAGGACTGTCCCCCACAGTCGTCCCCCCTTCCCGCAGAACTGGATCCCATGAGCGTCACCATCTCTGTCGGCCAAGCCGTCGTCCTCGGAGTCGTCGAGGGAGTGACGGAGTTCCTCCCCGTCTCCTCCACCGGCCATCTGAAGATCACCGAGGGCCTGATGGGCATCTCCGTCGACAACCCGGCGGTCGTCGGCTTCTCGGCCGTGATCCAGGTCGGCGCGATCGCGGCCGTGTTCGTGTACTTCTTCAAGGACATCGTGCGGATCGTCTCCGCGTGGGGCCGGGGGATCGCGAACAAGGAGGAGCGCCACCACCACGACTACAAGTTCGCCTGGTGGGTCATCTACGCGACGATCCCGATCGTGATCGTCGGCCTCGCCGCGAAGCCGCTGATCGACGGCGCCCTCGGCTCGCTGTGGGTGGTCGCCGCCTCCCTGATCGTCGGCAGCGGCGTGATGTGGGCCGCCGACCAGATGGGGCGCCACAAGCGCGGCGAGGACGACACCTCGTTCAAGGACGCGATGCTGGTGGGGAGTTCGCAGATTCTCGCGTTGCTCTTCCCCGGTTTCTCTCGCTCCGGCGCCACCATGTCGACCGCGCTCATCCTCGACCTCGACCGGGTCGCGGCCACCCGCCTGTCGTTCTTCCTGGGCATTCCGGCGCTGACCGGAGCGGGTCTGTACGAGCTGAAGGACGCGCTCGGCGCGGGGGTCGGCGCCGCTCCGCTGGCCGTCGGCACGGTGGTGTCGTTCGCGGTCGCGTACGTCTCGATCGCCTGGCTGCTGAAGTTCGTCGCCAAGCACTCGTTCAACGCGTTCGTCGTCTACCGCATCATCGTCGGCGTCCTGCTCTTCGGCCTGCTCGCGACGGGTGCGCTGAGCGCCTGATCAGATCACCGGGCGTGCGACCGGCTTTCAGCCGGCACGCCCGGTGAATTTTTCTTTTCGTTCGTCTTGACACCACCTGGCGCGCAGCCGCACCATCACTCCCGTGAACCTGTCAGACAGCCAGACAGGTGGTTCGGGGCCCCGTCGCGTGAGCGCGATGGAGGCGGTCCTCACCCACCTCCGCCGCGCCATCGAACGCGGCCAGTACGCCATCGGCGACAAGCTCCCCTCCGAGGCGGAGCTCTGCCGCACCCTGGAGGTGTCCAGGCCCGTGCTCCGCGAGGCCCTGCGCGCCCTCCAGACGATGGGCCTGACGGTCGCCAAGACCGGCAAGGGTACCTTCGTGGTCGCCAACACCGTCGAGGACCCCACCTTCGGCGACTACGCGGCCAGCGACCTCCTCGAAGTGCGCCGCCACATCGAGATCCCGGTCGCCGGGTACGCGGCCCTGCGCCGCACCCCGGAGAACCTGGACCACCTCGCCCACCTCCTGGACCGCATGGAGCGGGAGACGGACACCACCGCGTGGGTCGCGATGGACACCCTCTTCCACCTGGCCGTCGCCGAAGCCGCCCAGAACCCGGTCTTCCGCCGGGTCATCGAGGAGATCCGCGACGCGCTGGCGCGTCAGTCGGCCTTCCTCAACGAACTGGGCGGACGCCGCGAGCAGTCCAACCGCGAGCACCGGGCCATCGTCGAGGCCCTCATGGACGGTTCCGAGTCCGACGCGGTGGAGGCCATGAGCCACCACCTCGACCGCGTCGAGACGACCCTCACCGACATCGTGCGCACCCCGCGCGCGGAAACTCCCCTGGAAGGCGGACCCGAGGCGTGAGCGAACAGCACCTCAAAGACGAGACGCGCCCCTCGTCCCCGCACGTCGACGCCGGAGACGAGGGATACAGCAAGTCCCTCAAGCACCGGCACGTCAACATGATCGCCATCGGCGGCGCCATCGGCACCGGCCTCTTCCTCGGCGCCGGCGGACGCCTCGCCGACGCCGGACCCTCCCTCTTCATCGCCTACGCCGTCTGCGGGATCTTCGCCTTCCTCGTCGTACGAGCCCTCGGCGAACTCGTCCTGTACCGGCCCTCCTCCGGCGCCTTCGTGTCGTACGCCCGCGAGTTCCTCGGCGAGAAGGGCGCCTACACGGCCGGCTGGATGTACTTCCTCAACTGGGCGACGACCGGCATCGCCGACATCACGGCGGTCGCCACCTACACGCACTACTGGGGCATGTTCTCCGACATCCCCCAATGGGTGCTCGCATTGATCGCCCTCGCCGTCGTGCTGACCGTCAACCTCATCTCCGTCAAGATCTTCGGCGAGCTGGAGTTCTGGTTCGCGATCGTCAAGGTGAGCGCGCTCGTCGTCTTCATGCTGATCGGGATCTTCCTGCTGGTCACCCAGCACCAGGTCGACGGCCACACCCCGGGACCGTCCCTGATCACCGACAACGGCGGCGTCTTCCCCAACGGCCTGCTGCCCATGCTGCTGATCATCCAGGGCGTCGTCTTCGCCTACGCCTCCGTCGAACTCGTCGGGGTCGCGGCGGGCGAGACCGAGAACCCCGAGCAGATCATGCCGAAGGCGATCAACGCGATCATGTGGCGCGTCGGCCTCTTCTACGTCGGCTCCGTCGTCCTGCTGTCGATGCTGCTCCCCTGGAACGTCTACAAGGCGGGCGAGTCCCCCTTCGTGACCGTCCTGTCCAACATCGGCATCCCGGCCGCCGGTGGCGTCATGAACCTCGTCGTCCTCACCGCCGCCATGTCCTCCCTCAACTCCGGCCTCTACTCCACCGGCCGCATCCTGCGCTCGATGGCCGTCAACGGCTCCGCCCCCGCCTTCACCGCGAAGATGAGCCGCACCCAGGTCCCCTACGGCGGCATCCTGCTCACCAGCGGCGTCTGCGTCCTCGGCGTCGGCCTCAACTTCGTCGTCCCCGCCGACGCCTTCGAGATCGTCCTCAACTTCGCGGCGATCGGCATCCTCGCCACCTGGGGCATGATCATGATCTGCCACCTGATGTTCTGGCAGAAGACCCAGAAGGGCGAGCTGACCCGCCCGAGCTACCGGCTGCCGGGCTCCCCCTGGACCGAACTCGTGACGCTGGCGTTCCTCGCCTCCGTCCTGGTCCTCATGTACGCCGACGGCGGCGCCGGACGCACCACCGTGCTGTGCCTGCCGCTGATCGTCGGAGCGCTCGTCGCCGGCTGGTACGCCATCCGGGGGCGCATCGCGCGCATCTCCGCCAAGACCGACGCGTGACCCCTGCGCCGGCCCACGACAACCCGCAGGCAGAGTGATGTTCAGCAGCACCCCCACCGACGCCCCCCTCGTCCGCGAACCCCTCCACGCCCCCGTCGCCCACCTGGTGCGCGGCGGGGTCACCGAGGGCGTCCACTACGGCTCCGTCGTCGTCCTCGGCGCGGGCGGCGAGGTCACCCTCCAGCTCGGCGACATCGAGGCCGCCTTCTACCCCCGCTCCGCCCTCAAGCCCGTCCAGGCCGTCGCCATGGTCCGCGCCGGGCTCCCCCTGGACGGCGGACTCCTCGCCCTCGCCGCCGCCAGCCACTCCGGCGAGGAACGCCACCTCGCCGGAACCCGGCGGATCCTGGAGCAGGCCGGCGTCTCCGAGGACGACCTGCGCAACGTCGAGGACATGCCGTACGGCGCCGCCCAGCGCGACCAGTGGATCCGCGAGGGGCGGGGGCCGTCGCGGCTCGCGCAGAACTGCTCCGGGAAGCACGCGGCGATGCTCTACACCTGCAAGCTCAACGGCTGGTCCCTGGAGGGCTACCTCGACCCCGGCCACCCCCTCCAGCAGGCCATCGCCGAGATCGTCGAGGACCTCACCGGGCAGCGCATCGCCCAGGTCACCGTCGACGGGTGCGGAGCGCCCCTGTTCTCCGTCTCCCTGCACGGCCTCGCCCGCGCCGCCGCCCGCATCACCACGGCCGTCCCGGGCACCCCCGAGGCGAAGGTCGCCGCCGCCATGCGGGACTTCCCCGAGATGGCCTCCGGCACCGACCGCGACGTCGCCGCCCTCATGCGAGCCGTCCCCGGACTGCTCGCCAAGGACGGCTTCGAGGGCGTCGAGGTCGCCGCCCTGCCCGACGGGCGCGCCGTCGCCGTCAAGATCTCCGACGGCGCCAACCGCGCGCGCGTACCGGTCACCGCCGCCGCCCTCGCGCGCGCGGGCGTCGACCCGGCCCGCCTCACCGCGTTCGCGGGCGAGCCGCTCCTCGGCGGCGGCGAACCCGTCGGCGAGATCCGCGCGGTGCGCGCGCTGGATCCCGTCGCCTTCCCCGCCTGCGCGTAGGCCCCACCGGACGCCGCGCCCGCCTGTGCGGGGCGCGCGCGGCGTCGGGACAGGGGTACGGCGAGTGTGCGCGCCGTACCCCTGTCCAGCTCCTCCACACCCTCACCCACCCGAAAGAGGACACCCCTCACCATGACCGCCGTCACCCGCAGCGAGCACGACCTCCTCGGCTTCCGTGACATCCCCGCCGACGCCTACTGGGGCGTCCACACCCTGCGCGCCACCGAGAACTTCCCCATCACCGGTACGGCCATCTCCGCCTACCCGCACCTCATCGACGCCCTCGCCGCCGTCAAGGAGGCCGCCGCCCTCGCCAACGAGGAACTCGGGCTGCTCACGCCCGACAAGGCCGCCGCGATCGTCGCCGCGTGCCGGGAGATCCGCGCGGGCAAGCTGCACGAGCAGTTCGTCGTCGACGTCGTCCAGGGGGGCGCCGGGACCTCCACGAACATGAACGCCAACGAGGTCATCGCCAACCGGGCGCTCGAACTGCTGGGGCACGCCAAGGGGGAGTACCAGTTCCTGCACCCCAACGAGGACGTCAACCTCGGCCAGTCGACCAATGACGTCTACCCGACCGCCGTCAAGGTGGCGACGGTCTTCGCGGTACGTGGACTGCTCAAGGCGATGGCCGTGCTCCAGGACGCGTTCGGCCGCAAAGCCGTCGAGTTCCGTGACGTGCTCAAGATGGGCCGTACACAGTTGCAGGACGCGGTTCCCATGACGCTCGGTCAAGAGTTCTCCGCTTATGCCGTCATGATTGACGAGGATCGCAGCCGTCTTGACGAGGCCGTCGAGTTGATCCATGAAATCAACCTGGGCGCCACGGCCATCGGCACGGGCCTCAACGCCCCCGCCGGGTACGCCGAGGCCGCCCGCCGCCACCTCGCCGGCATCACCGGCCTCCCGCTCGTCACCGCCGCCAACCTCGTCGAGGCCACCCAGGACTGCGGCGCGTTCGTCCAGATGTCCGGCGTCCTCAAGCGGATCGCCGTCAAGCTCTCCAAGAGCTGCAACGACCTGCGCCTGCTCTCCTCCGGCCCGCGCGCGGGGCTCGGCGAGATCAACCTGCCGCCCGTCCAGGCCGGTTCGTCGATCATGCCGGGGAAGGTCAACCCGGTCATCCCCGAGGTCGTCAACCAGGTCGCCTTCGAGGTCATCGGCAACGACGTCACCATCACCATGGCGGCGGAGGCGGGACAGCTCCAGCTGAACGCGTTCGAGCCGATCATCCTGCACTCCCTCTCCGAGTCGATCACCCACCTCCGCGCGGCCTGCCTCACCCTCGCCGAGCGCTGCGTGGACGGCATCACCGCGAACACCGAACGCCTGCGCGCGAACGTCGAGAACTCCATCGGCCTCGTCACCGCGCTCAACCCGCACATCGGCTACGAGGCGGCCACCGACATCGCCAAGGAGGCGCTGGAGACCGGCCGGGGCGTCGCCGAACTCGTCCTGGAGAAGGGCCTGTTGCCGGCGGAGTCCCTCGCTGCGCTGCTGCGCCCCGAGGTGGTCGCGGGGAGCGGATCGCCGCTCGCGTAGCCGTGGGGGGTGGTACTGGTGCCACCCCCAAGACGGGTATCAGCGTGATCGATTCAGCACGGTGCCGAACCTGAACATCGACTCAGACGCCGCGCGGCCTCGCGCGGCAGTGAGGGGATTCGATGTCCAGATTTTCGGCGTTCTCGGCGTTCACGGCAGTCGTGCCGTCACCATCAGGCGTCCGCAGGGGAGCCGCTGTCTCCGGAGCCGTGGCCGCGGCCGTAGCGCTGGCGGCAACATGCCTGACCACGGCACAAGCCGCCCCACAGGCGCCGATCCCGCCCCGCTACACCGCCCAGCGCCTCGACTGGCAGCCCTGCCCCGGCACCCCGACCCTGGAGTGCGCCCCGATGACCGTCCCCCGCGACTGGCACCACCCGGGCACCGGCGCCGACCTCACCGTCGAGGTGTCCCGCCACCGCGCACCCGACCCCGCGCAACGACGCGGAGTACTGGTCATGGCCGCCGGCGGACCCGGCGCGTCGGGCCTGAACCGCCCCGCAGGGTTCGTGAAGGCGTCACCGGCGGTCGGCGCCGCGTACGACGTCGTCGGCTTCGACCAGCGCGGCGTCGGCAGCAGCACGCACGCCACCTGCCAGACGGACGCCGAGTTCCAGGACTTCTACGCCGGCGACTTCCGCGACCGCACGCCCGCCGCCCTCCAGGGCGTGATCAACCGTTCCCGTCAATTCGTCAAGAGTTGTCTTGATCGCAGCGGTGATCTCGTCAAGTACTTGACCACCGATCAAGCTGTCCACGACATCGACCTGCTGCGCACCCTGCTCGGCGTACAGAAGATCTCGTACTACGGCCCCTCGTACGCCACCTGGCTGGGCGCGTACTACGCGACCGAGTACCCGCAGCACGTCGAACGCGCCGTCCTGGACAGCAACCTGGCCTTCGACGGGACCTGGGAACAGGCCGAGCTGGGGCAGCCGATGAGCTTCCAGCGCCGCTTCGAGCAGGACTTCCTGCCCTGGCTCGCGCAGCACGACGCGGTCTACCACTACGGGCGTACGGCGGCCGAGGCGAAGGCCACCTGGGAGGCGCGCCGGGCCGCGCTGCACGACCGCCCCCTGACCGCCGGCGCGGTGACGGTCGGGCCCAACCAGCTCGACAACGCCACGATCCAGGGCATGTACAACGCGGGCCTGTGGCCGTCCCTGGCGTCCGTGCTGGCCTCCCTGGAGCACTGGGACACGGCGACGGCGGCCGAGCGGCAGACGGCCGGAAGCACCTTCGCGAACTACCTCTCGCCCGGCTTCGCCGCCACCTACTTCCCGGTCACCTGCAACGACACGCCGTGGAACCGCGACCTCGGCCACTGGCTGCGGCAGAGCGCGGCGGACACACGCAAGCACCCCCTGGTGGGCGCGCGGGAACTCGCGTACGCGACGGTCTGCGCGTTCTGGCCGCAGGCGGACGCCCCGCACGTCAAGGTCACCGGCGAGGGCCTGCCGCCGACCCTGATGCTCAACTCCGTGCACGACCCGGCGACGTACTACGAAGGCGCGCTGCGGGCGCACCGCGCGCTGAAGGGCTCGCGGCTGGTCACGGTCACCGGCGCCGGTGACCACGGCCAGTACCGGAACGGCAACGCGTGCGTGGACGCGGTCGTCGACGCCTACCTGCTCGACGGGAAGGTCCCGGCGCACGACATGACCTGCGCCGCCGCACCCGCGCGCCCCTAACGCGCCGTCACCGTCAGGTACGCCGTCCTCTTCACCCGGCCGTGATGCGCGACGACCGTCACCGGATAGCGGCCGGGCGCGAGAGAGGGCCGGACGGTGGCGGTGCCGAGGAAGCGCGGGTCGTCCCCGTCGGCGCCCTTGCTGTCGTCGTGCCGCAGCCGGACCGTCCCGGTGAACGCCGGGGAGGTGGCGGTCAGCCGCGTCTCCTCGCCCGGGTCCGGGTACACGTCGTGCCACATGACGGCGACCTGCCCTCCGGCGACGGCCCGGAACGTGCTGGGGGCGCCGCCGGAGTAGCCCGCCCCCGGGTCGAAGAACTCGGGGCCGGACGGCTTCCCCCGGTAGTCGCGGTCGCCCGGCCGGGACGCACGGACCGTCAGCCGCTTCTCGGCGATACGGCGGCCGTCCGCGCCGTACAGGGTGAAGGTGTACGTGCCGTCCGCCAGGCGGGTCCTGAGCTCCGGACGCGCCGAGAACGCGCGCGGGTTGTAGAAGTCGGTGTCGTCGTCGTGGACCAGGCGCGCGGGCGCGGGAAGGGCGGCGGACCGTACGGTGAAGCCGGTGCCCCGCTCGCCCGGGTACAGGTCGTCGAAGCCCAGCCACACGGGTTCGCCGGGGCGGGTCGCCTCCTGGGACGCGGAGAGGGTGAAGGAGGGCCGCTGGGAGGCGACGACCTTGACCGTGTCGTGGGCCACGTCGCGGCCGTGGACCGCCACCGTCAGGGGGTACGAGCCGGGCTGGTCCGTCATCTTGAGGGTCGCCACGGCCCAGTAGTGGTCGTCCTCCCAGCTCAGACGCACCGGCTCGGCCAACGCGGCCGACCGCGCGGTCACCGCGTCGCCGCCCCGCGCGCGGGTGACGCCGTAGAGCATCATGTGGACGCGCTCCCCGGGGCGGGCGTCGGTCTGGCCGTTGAGGATCAGCGAGGGCGCGGGAGACGGCGAGGGCGCGGGAGGCGTGGGCTTGGCCGCCGTACGCGAGGGCGGGGCAGCCTTCGGCGTCGCGCTGCCGCCCGTGCCGGTGCACCCGCACAGGACGAGGCCGGCAGCCGCTGCGGCCACGGTCCTGGACCACTTCATCGTTCCCCCAGTAGATCGGTCACAGGGGAAGAGGGAGAAACCGCGCCATCGGTCACAGCCCGCCGGAAATCCGGTTGAGGACCCCCGCCGCCCTCGGGGAGAATCGCACGCATGTTCTCCCGCAAGCCGCGCCGCCCCAAGTCCCCCGACACCCTGAAGGCATGGGAATGCCTGGACCAGGGCGACGTCCCCGGCGCGCTGAGGCTCCTGCGGGCCGCCGCCGGGAGCGCGCCGCTCGCCGAGGTCGCCCTGGTCGCCGGGCGGGCGGCCGAGACGGCCGGGTTCGACGATCTGCGCGAGGCCGCGAAGGCGGTCGTCGCCGGTCCCGGACAGCCGCGCGCGCTCTACGACTTCGGGTACGTGTGCATCGAGCGCGGCGTCGCCGACCTGGCGATCCCCGCGCTGCGCGAGGCGCTGCGGCTGGCACCCGGCGCGAAGCCCCTGCTGCGCGAGCTGGTCGCCGCCTACGAGGACCGCTCGCGCCACCGAGAGGCGGCGGACGTCCTGCTCGCGCACGAGACGGAGCTGGACGACTGGCCCGACCGCTACCTCCTCGTGTTCAACGCCGTCCTCGCGGGCGACCTGCCCCTGGCCCGGCGTCAGCACGCGCTCCTCGGCGACCCCGAGGACGACATGTGGACCTCCGCGCAGGCGCGCCAGCGCGGAGTCCTCAAGCGCGCCGACGCCGCCGGGGCGGTGAGCCCGCTGGACCGCGGCGACCTGCGCGGCTGGCAGTACGTGATGGGCGGGATCGTCCTCGGCACGCTCTCGCCGTACGGCTACGACGCGGGCATGAACGGGCGCTACGCCTGGCTCCAGGACACGTACGACCAGTGCCTGCGCGGCCTGCTGCGGCTCCGGGCGGCGCTGGAGGCGGCCCAGGTGCGCCCGGCGTCCGTGTCGCTGCTCCCGGACCGGTCGAGCCGCGTCCTGGGGCTCGCGGCGGCGCAGGTGCTGGGGCTGCCCGCGGTGCCGTTCGAGGCGGGACGCGAGGACACCGTCGTGATCGCGTACGACCTCAACGAGACCGCCGAGGCCGAGCGGGGCCCCGAGATCCTGGGCGAGCTGTTCGGCCGGACGCCGGGACAGGTCCTCCACGAGCACGCGAGCTGCTGGACCGACCCGCCCGCCGTCACCCCGGACAGCGTGACCCTGCTGCACCAGTCGGTCGTCGCGCCCTGGGGCGACGCCCTGCGCGTGGGCGAGGACGGCGAGGTCGAGCGCGGCGGCCCCGACCCGCGCGCGGAGACCGAACTCGCCGCGGAGATCGTCGCGGCCGATCCCACGCCCGACGAGGGCGACGGCACGACCCCGGACGACCCGCAGGAGCGGTTCACGGAGTTCGTGGCGGCCGTACGCGGGACCTGGCTCACGGGCGACCGCGCGCGGGTACGGAGCACGGGCCCCGTACCGAGCACCCGGTTCGCCTGACTCCCATGAACCCGGGGTGAACTCCCGGCTCCCGTACGGCTCTCCGCGCCGCGATCACGCTCCGGTCATGCACAGACCACCGCCCCGAAGGCGGAACGTCGCCCACCGGCCACCCGGCGTCGCCACGCTGGCAGAGTGCTGGCCAAGGCTTTCCCCGTCGCTCTCCGCCGCTGCCAGGTGCTCGGCCTGGCCGGTACCTCCTGCCTGGCGCTCGGCGGCGAGAGTGCCGGCGCCCTGCCCGCGCGCGAGCTGCTCGCGCCCTCCTCCCCGCACGCCGTGCTCGGCCTGGTCGGCGTCTACTTCGGGCTGGTGCTGCTGACCGCCGCCTGGGTGCTCCTGGGCCGCAGGGTGCGCGGCGACGAACCGCCCTCCCCGCGCGCGCTGGTCCTCGTCCTCGCCGTCTGGGCGGCCCCCCTGATCGTCGCGCCGCCCCTGTTCAGCCGGGACGTCTACAGCTACCTCGCGCAAGGCGCGATGGTCGACGCCCACATCGACGTCTACTCCTACGGCCCCGCCAGCCTCGGCGGGCCGCTCGCCGACGAGGTCGCGCCCCTGTGGCAGCACACCGGGGCGCCGTACGGACCGGCCTTCATGGGCCTCGCCGGGGTCCTCGCGGGCCTCACGCGCGGGGAGCTGCCCGCCGGGCTGTACGGGATGCGGTGCGTGGCCCTCCTCGGCGTCGCGCTGATGGCCGCCGCGCTGCCCCGCCTCGCCCGGCACTGCGGCGCCGACCCGGCGCGCGCGCTCTGGCTGGGGGTGCTGAACCCGCTGGTGCTGCTGCACCTCGTCGCGGGCGCCCACAACGACGCGATCATGCTGGGCCTGCTCGGCATCGGCCTGGTCGCCGCCCTCGGCGGACGCTTCACCCTCGGCGCCGTCCTGGTCACCCTCGCGGCCCTCGTCAAGGCGCCGGCGGCGCTCGGCCTCGCGGTGATCGTGCTGCTCCACTACAGAGAGCACGGCCGGTCCGGCCAGTACGGCGCTCTGCGCGCGTGCGCGACGGCCCTCGCCCCGGCCGCCGTGACAACCGTCGCCGTCACCGCCGCCACCGGCACCGGATACGGCTGGATCCGGGCCCTCAGCACCCCCGTGTCCCCCCAGAACTGGGCCCTCACGAGCCTCCTCGGCCGCGCCACCGGCGCCCTCCTCGAACGCGCCGGGAGCGACCTCGCGCCGCTCGCCGTGCCCGTCTGGCACGCCCTGGGCCTCGCGATCACGGCGGGGCTCGTCGCGGCCATCTGGTGGCGCCTGCGCCCGCGCCCGGTGTACGCGCTCGGCCTCAGCCTCGCCGCCGTCGCCGCCTTCGGCCCCGCGATCCGCCCCTGGTACGCGCTGTGGGGCCTCTTCCTGATCGCCGCCGCCGCACCCGACACGTCGGTACGGCACCGTACCGCCGTCGCCGTGGCCGGGGTGCTCGCCCTCGCCGTCCTGCCCGACGGAGGACCCGCCGACGCCGGACAGGTCCTGCTGGCCGTCTCCGGCGGCGCCCTCGCCGTCGTCGTCCTGTGGCAGGCCCGCCTCGCCACCCGCGCCACCGGCCTCCAGCACGGCCGTACGGCATGACCCCACGAACCCCGAGGACCATGAGACTCCCCGAGACCGACCGCGGTCGCCTGTACCTGTTCCTCGCGCTCGCCGCCGCCGTGACGGCGTTCACCGCGACCGTGCCGCTCCTGCGGGACTGGTTCGACCTGCGCGTCTACTGGGGGACCATCGACCACTGGGTCCACCACGGCGGACGCGTCTACGACTACCGCGTCCCCGACACCCCGTACGGCTTCACCTACCCGCCCTTCGCGGCCGTCGCGATGCTCCCCCTGTCGCTGATGAGCCTGCACACGGCGATCGCCGCCGCCCTCCTGCTCAACCTCGCCGCCCTCGCGCTGGTCCTGCGCCTCCTCGCGGGCCGCGAGTGGAAGCGGCACGGCTGGTACGGCGTCGGCCTCACCCTGTGCGTCCTGGCCCTCTTCGAACCCCTGCGGGACACGATCAGCTTCGGCCAGGTCAACATCCTGCTGCTCGCGCTCGTCCTGGTCGACGCCCACCTCCTCGCGACCGGCCGCGAACGCTGGGCCGGCATCGGCATCGGCCTCGCGGCGGCCGTCAAACTCACGCCCGCGCTGTTCATCGGGCTGCTCCTGGTGACCCGCCGATGGCGCGCGGCCGGGGTCGCCACGGCCGTCGCCGTCGGTGCCACCGGGCTCGCCGGGTTGGTCGCCCCCGGCGCGTCACGGTTCTACTGGACGACCGCCCTGTGGGACACCACGCGCGTGGGACGCCTCGACTACGTCTCCAACCAGTCCCTGCAAGGGGTCCTCGCGCGCCTGGGGGTGGAGAGCAAGGCCGTGTGGGCGCTGGTCGTGCTGGTGGTGCTCGCCGTGTGGGTGTGGCGGGTGCGGCGCGCGGGGGAGTGGCGAACGGCGTTCGCATTGACCGGGTTGACCGCTTGTCTGGTCAGTCCTGTCACTTGGGTGCATCACTTGATCTGGTTGATTCCGTCGTTCGTCGTGTTGATCCGATCCGGGTATGTGCGGATCGCGTCAACTCTGTACGCCGTCATGTGCACCAGTGTTGTATGGATCTGGTTCCATGACGCGTCCGGCCTCGACGGGTTCCTCGGCAGCAACATGTACGTGTGGATCACCCTCGGCCTCCTCCTGTGGCTGCCGACCGGTCAACGCCGCCTCCCCGCGCGCAGCACGAACGACACCCCGCCCGCCCCCAGCGCCGCCGCCCCGGCGACCATCGCCGCCTCCGGCCAGCCGGGCCCGTCGTCCCCCGCCGGGACGGCCGCCGCGACCGCCGGACGCACGTCGGGACCCGGCCTAGGCCGCACCCTCAGCGCGTCCAGCGAACCCACCGGATCCACCCGCCCCGCCGCCGCGAACCCCCAGTCGAGCAGGTCACGCGCCTCCTCGTAGACCGCGAACCCCCCGCCCGCCTGCGGGTTCATCACCGTCACCACCAGCGTCCGGCCACCCCTGCGGGCCGCGGCGACCAGCGTGTTCCCGGCGTTGGTGGTGTAACCGTTCTTCACGCCGACGAGCCCCGGATACGCCGCGACCCCGTCCTCCCCGGTCAGCAGCCGGTTCGTGTTCTCGATCTCGTACGACCAGCCGCCGCCCCCGGGGAACCGGGCCCGCGCGAGCCCGCAGTACCGCGCGAAGTCCGCGTTGCGCAGTCCCGCGCGGCCGAACACGGCGAGGTCGTACGCCGACGACACCTGGCCCGGCGTGTCGTACCCGTCCGGGGACAGCACGTGCGTGTCCAGCGCGCCCAGTGCCCGTGCCTTGGCCTGCATGCGGGTCGCCGTCGTCTCCCAGCCGCCGTTGAGCGAGGCCAGGACGTGCACGGCGTCGTTGCCCGAGTTCAGGAACACGCCGCGCCACAGGTCGGCGACCGTGTACGTACGGCCCTCCGCGACGCCGACCATGCTGCTGCCCGCACCGATGCCCTCCAGCTCCCGGGGGGTGACCCGGTGCCGGGTGCCGGCGGGGAGGACCGGCAGGACGGTCAGCGCGAACAGGGTCTTCAGGGTGCTCGCCGGGGGCAGCTTGCGGTGCGCGTCGGAGGCGGCGAGGACCGCGCCGCTGTCCACGTCGGCGACGACCCAGGAGAGGGCCGAGACGCCGGGGAGCGCGGGGGCGCCGGGGCGGGGGCGGACGTGGGGGCCGGGGCGGTGCAGGAGAGCGGGGGAGAGGGCGCCGGACGTCCGGGGACGATCGGGGGACGACGTCCGGTGCGGATCGGGGGCGCCCGGTCCGGCCGACGCGAACGCCAGCGGTCCCGCCGCCAGGGACACCACGGCACACAGCGCGCAGGCCGACACGGCGGCCCGGGAGGAAAATCCGATCGTCATACGGTCAACGTAGAAACGATCATGCGGATCGGCGTGCTGCCCGTGCCGATCGGGGGGCGGCGAGCACTCGGATGCCGTACGCGCGGGCGGGGGCCGGACGCCGGGGGTGTGCCGCACGACGCAGAGCGCCACCCCTACTCACCCGGCAGCGTCGGCTGTACCTGCCGCAGGAACGTCGCGTTGTCCGGTGTCTTGCGCATCCGCTCCAGCAGGGTCTCCAGGCCCGTGCTGGTGTCCCGGGAGGCCAGTGCCCGGCGCAGGCCGCGCGTTGCCGTCAACTCGGCCGGGGTCAGGAGGAGTTCCTCGCGGCGGGTGCCGGAGGCGTACAGGTCGACGGCGGGGAACAGACGCCGGGACGCGGATTCGCGGTCGAGGCGCAGCTCCATGTTGCCGGTGCCCTTCAGCTCCTCGAAGTAGTAGTCGTCCGCCCGCGACCCCGTCTCGACCAGCGCGGTCGCCAGGATCGTCAGGGAGCCGCCCTCCTCCAGGGCGCGCGCGGCGCCGAAGAACCGCTTCGGGCCGAGCAGGGCGGCGGCGTCGACGCCGCCGCTGAGGGTACGGCCGTTGCCGGGGGCCGCGTTGTTGTGGGCGCGGCACAGGCGGGTCAGGGAGTCGAGGAGGATCACGACGTCCTCGCCGGCCTCGACGAGCCGCTTCGCGCGTTCGACGACCAGCTCGGCGAGCGCCGTGTGCTGGCGGGCCGCCCGGTCGAACGTCGAGGCGTACACCTCGCCGCGCACCGAGCGGCGCATGTCGGTGACCTCCTCGGGGCGCTCGTCGAGCAGGAGGACCATCAGGCGGGCGTCCGGGTGGTTGCCGGCGACGGCCGCCGCGAGCTGCTGGAGCAGGACCGTCTTGCCGGTCTTCGGCGGGGCGACGAGCAGGCCGCGCTGGCCCTTGCCGACGGGGGCGAACAGGTCGGTGACCCGGCCGGCGAGCCCCGAGGCGGGGTGTTCCAGGCGCAGCCGCTCGTACGGGTGCAGAGGCGTCAGCTCGGCGAACGTGCGGCGCCGGGGCGCCACTTCGGGCGTACGGCCCTCCACCGAGGTGACCTCGGTCAGGCCGCGCCGGTCGCGCAGGCCCTCCACGAGGTCGCCGCGGCGCAGGCCGTGACGGCGGATCAGCGCGGCCGGGACCTGCGGATCGTCCGGTTCGGCCAGCAGGCCGGGGCCGCGCAGGTGGCCCTTCCCGCCGCCGTCGACGTCGAGGACGCCGGCCACGAGCCGGGTCGGGGGCTGCTGCTGGGTCGGGGGGTGTTCGAGAGTGGTGGTCATGGGGGTCGGTCCTTTCGCGGACGGACGGGCATGTGGCATGCGGTGGGGAAGGAGAACGCCGCGAAGAATTAGGGAGGCGACACGCGCTCCCGGCGGCTGAGACACCCCGGCTTTCACAGGGTGGAGAAGAAGGGAATTCGCACCGGCGTCCACGACGGGACGTACACAAGTGCTCTCCGCAATATAACACCGGAAGTACCCGGGTCTGTCAACCCCGAACCTTCCCCCGCTATTCCCGGGCCTCCCCGGCCCCCACCCTCTCGGGCTTCGCCGCGTGCCGCACGAGCTTCTCCTCGAACGGCACGGCGAGGTAGGAGCGGCGCGTCGTCCCCCGGCGGTCCGCGACGAGCCGCCCGAACCGCTCCCGGACCGCCGCCGCGACGGACGGCTTCCCCGACGCGGAGTTGCCCCGCGGGACGACGAGCCGGGTCCCGGGTGTGCCCGTCCGTACGCCTACCGCGCCGCGTCCGCCGCGATCTCCGCGAACTTGGCCTCCATCGCGGCCTGGAGAGCCTGGGCCGCCGACAACGGGCGTACCATCACCATGAGTTCGTCGATCCGGCCCGTCCCGTCGACGTGGATGAAGTCGCAGCCGGTCAGGTCGCGGTCGCCGACACGGGCCGTGAAGATGAGGGCGTGGTCGGGGCCGTCGGTCAACTCGCGCTGGTAGTGGAGGTCTTGGAAGACCTGGGCCACGGCGCGGAGGATCGCGGCGGTGATGGGCTTGCCCCGGTAGGGCTTGTGGACGACCGGGCTGGTGAAGACGACGTCCTCGGACAGCAGCGCGACGGCGGCCTCCATGTCGCCGGACTCGACTGCCTCACGAAACGCGCGCACGGGTATCCCCCTCAGGTCAGGACAAGGACCGCCAGGATAGCTACGCTGACCCGGATGTTCAGTCCCGAAGGCCCCAGTCTGCGTGAACTCGCCGTCCAGGCGCTGTCGTCCGTCGAGCACGGCTACGACCTGCTCGCGCCGAAGTTCGACCACACCCCGTTCCGTACGCCCGACTCCGTGCTCGACGCGACCGTCGAGGCGCTGAAGGGGATGGGCCCGTACGGCGACGGCCTCGACCTGTGCTGCGGGACGGGCGCCGGGCTCGGGGTGCTCGGCGAGGTGTGCGGGAGCGTGACCGGCGTCGACTTCAGCGCGGGGATGCTGGAGTGGGCGAAGGAACAGGGCGCCCGGCTCGTACGGGCCGACGCGAGGGCGCTGCCGTTCACCGCCGCGTTCGATCTCGTCGTCAGTTTCGGGGCGTTCGGGCATTTCCTGCCCGGGGAGCTGCCGGGCCTGTTCCGCCAGGTGCACACCGCGCTGCGGCCCGGCGGAACGTTCGCGTTCCCCGTCGGCGCCCCGCCCAAGGCGTCGACTCCCGCGTACTGGGCGCTCCTTGGCTTCGACGGCGTCATGCGGGTCCGCAACGCCCTGTGGCGTCCCCCGTTCGTGATGTACTACCGGACCTTCCGACTCGCCGACGTACGACGGGAGTTGGAGCACGCGGGGTTCGCGGTGAGCCTGCGCGCGCTGCCGGAGTTCGGGACGAGGGGCGACGGGAGCCCGAGGGCGCGGCTGGTCGTCGGCCGCAGACCGGAGCGGACGGCCCCTCACAAGGCCGCGTAAACCGCCTCCACCAACGCCGACTTGCGCGGATCGTCCGCGATCCGGGACCCCATCCGGTTCATCACGTACCCCAGCGACACCCCCGCCTCCGGGTCCGCGAGCCCGCAGGACCCGCCGAACCCGTCGTGCCCGAA
Organism: Streptomyces saintjeani; assembly: GCF_055409605.1. Lineage (NCBI taxonomy): Bacteria > Bacillati > Actinomycetota > Actinomycetes > Kitasatosporales > Streptomycetaceae > Streptomyces > Streptomyces saintjeani. The sequence goes on from NZ_CP189624.1 coordinate 8,558,516, forward strand.
CGCCCGCGGGTTCGGCCCGTACGACCCGTGCGCCCCGCTCAGCCACAGCCCGAGCCCGATCTCCGTGTCCCGCCCGAACTGCGCCCCGAGGACCAGGTCACGGCACGCGCCCTGCCCCTCGCGGACCCGCTCGACGGACGAGGGGGAGAGGAGCCCCCGGTCACCGGCGAGCAGGCCGTACAGCTCGGCGACGGCCCGCGCGGTGCCGTGGCCACCGGCCGCCGGGATCTCGGCGGCGCGCCAGGCGGGGGAGTTGGCGGCGGGCGCGCCGACGGGCGGGTTGGCGAGCGCGGCGACGGCGATCGGCGTCAACGAGGCGAGCATCGCGGCCTGTTGGGTGCTCGTCAGGGCGGGCGGCGCGACGAGTTCGGCGGCGCGGTCGGCGTCCTTCTCGGGCAGGCCGATCGTGAAGTCGATGCCGAGCGGGCCGGTGATCTCCTGTTCCAGGAAGGCGCTGGGGAGAAGGCCGGTGACGCGCCGGATGACCTCGCCGGTCAAGTGGCCGAAGAGCAGGGCGTGGTACCCGGAGGCGGTGCCGGGCTCCCACAGCGGGGAGGCCGCCGCGAGCCGGGAGACGGTCAGCTCCCAGTCGTACAACTCGGCGACACTGTGCGGGACTTGGAGACCCGAGAGGCCCGAGCGGTGGGACAGCAGATGCCGTACGAGGACGTGTTCCTTGCCGTTCGCCGCGAACTCGGGCCAGTAGTGGGCGACTTCGGCGTCCAGGTCGAGGAGGCCGCGGTCGGCGAGGAGGTGGGCGCACAGGGAGGTGACGCCCTTGGTGGTGGACCAGACGTTGACGACGGTGTCCCGCTCCCAGGGCCGGGTGCGGGCGGCGTCGGCCCAGCCGCCCCAGAGGTCGGCGACCGGTTGCCCGGCCACGAACACGGTGACGGCGGCGCCGAGTTCGCCGCGCTCACGGAAGTTCTCCTCGAACGCCGCGCGCACTCCGGCGAACCGGTCGTCGCAGTGGCCGTGCACCTCGGTCATGGGTCCTCCGCAGGGGGGTCGGGAAGCCGGGCACCCAGAACGTACCGACCGGTCGGACGGAGGGGAAGGGGAGGCTCCGGGGAGACGCGCTGGAAGGAGGCCGAGGACGAGACCAGCCGGGCGCCGTCGCCGACGGCCCGGTGGCCCACGGGGCGGAGCCGCTCAGCGTGCCGTGAGTGCGCGCAGCCAGCGGAGCTTGGTCTCCTCCTGGTACGGGCCGCCGCCCTCGTGGTCGTTGAAGTCGTACACCTCGATCTGCTTGTCGTCGTGCGCCCACGCGTTGAACGCGGCGAAGACCGTCGACGGCGGGCACGTCTGGTCCTCCAGGGCCGCCGAGAACAGGGCGGGCGCATTCGCGCGGGCCGCGAAGTGGACGCCGTCGAAGTAGGCGAGGGTGCGCTGGACGTCGGCCGCGCGGCCCCGGTGCGTCTTCAGGAACAGGCCGATCTCGCGGTACGGGTGCCGGTCCGTGAGGATCGTGGCGCGCGGGAAGTCGCACAGGAACGGTACGTCCGGGGCGGCGCCCGCGAGGTCCGGTACCAGGCCCGCGACCGCGATGCTGATGCCGCCGCCCTGGCTGCCGCCGAGGACCACCGTGCGGGACGCGTCGGCCAGCGGGTGCGCGCGGGCCGCCTCCACCGCGCGCACGCCGTCCGTGAACACGCGCCGGTAGTAGTAGTTCTCCGGTGCGTCGATCCCGCGCGTCATGAACCCCGGGTACGCGGGCGCGGCGCCCACCGGGTCCGCCGTACCGCCACCGCCGCCCCAGGCGCTGCCCTGGCCCCGGGTGTCCATGATCAGGTGGGCGCGGCCCGTCGACGCCCACAGGAGGTGCTCGTGGGGGAGGCCCCGGCCGCCGCCGTAGCCCACGAACTCCACGACCAGCGGCAGGGGGCCGGTCGCGCCGGCGGGGACGGTGAACCACGCCTTCACCGGGTGGCCGCCGTAGCCCGCGAACGTCACGTCGTACACGTCGACCGTCGTCAGGCCCGTGTCGACCGGCTCGAAACGGGCGTCCAGGTCGTGCTCCCGCGCTTCCTGGAGGGTCTTCGTCCAGAACGCGTCGAAGTCCTCCGGGGCCACCGACTCGCTGCGGTACTCCTGGAGTTCTTCGGGGGACAGGTCGAACAGGGGCATCGGGAAACCGCCTTCGGGGAAGTGGCCGGACGATCTCACCGTACGTGGCGTGCGGGAGGGCCACCAGAGGCCGAAAGTTTTCGGTTCCCGCAGGTCATGTGGGGGTGCGACACAGGCTCTCAGGCGCGGCGGCGGGTCCAGCGGGGTTCCGTCAGGGCCCAGTCGCGCTCCCACTCCGCCAGGCGGTGCCGCAGCGCCGTGCGGCGGAAGGCGGCGTACCCGACGACGACCGTCCCGGCCGTGGCGCCGCCCGCGCAGAACGCGACCGAGAGGGACTGCTGCCACACCATCGCCGAGCTGGGCGGCGGGCGCACCCCCCGGCCCCGGGCGTCGAGCCATACGTCGACCCTGTCGCCGGTGCGGGTACCGGCGTCGACGGGTGCCGTCGTCGTACGGGGCTGCCCGCCCGGCGGGGTCCAGCGGACCGTCACCCGGTACGACTGGTCGCGCCCGCCCACCGACGCCGGGGTCTCGGGGATACGGCCGACGACCTCGGCCCGCACCTCGTGGCGCTCGGCCCGCAGCCGGTCGGCGACCGTCTGTCCCTCCCGCTGCGCCCACATCCCCGCCAGCACCCCCACCAGCGGCGCCGCGACCAGCAGCAGGACCGCCAGCGCGAGCACCGTCCACCCCTCGACGACGTCCGACGGACGGCGCAGCGCATTGCTCCGCCACCGCCAGCCGCGCACCCGGGTCCGTGTACGAGCGCCCATACCTTTCTCGTACCCAGTTCGGGGGGTCTTCCCGCACGAAACGGGCGGTATGGCGCGAATCAACCGCCGAAGGGGCCGTCGAGGGCGGCCCACTGGAGCAGCATGATCGTCTTGCCGTCCGCGATCCGGCCGTCGCGGATCATGGCCAGGGCCTCCTTGAAGGGGAGTTCCAGCACGTCGATGTCCTCGCCCTCCTCCTCCAGGCCGCCGCCGGGGCCGGTGCGGTCGGCGGGCGTGTAGGGGGCCGCGTAGAAATGCAGGCGTTCGGTGATCGAGCCGGGGCTCATGTAGGCGTCGAAGACGTGGGTGAGGTGGCCGAGGGTGACGCCGAGTTCCTCCGCGGCCTCGCGGCGGATCGCGGTCAGGGGGGTGTCGTCGTCCAGGAGGCCGGCCGCGGCCTCGACGAGCATGCCGTCGGGGTGGTCGTTGACGTACGCGGGGTAGCGGAACTGGCGGACCAGCAGGACCTGTTGGCGCTCGGGGTCGTAGGGGAGGACCACGGCGCCGTTGCCCCGGTCGTACGTCTCGCGCTGCTGGGTGACCCAACTGCCGTCGCGGCGGCGGTAGTCGTACGTGGTGCGGCGCAGGACGTGCCAGCCCCGGGAGGTCAACTCCACGTCGCGGACGCGGACATCGGGGTTGCGGGTCAGGTCGCGTCCGGCGCGGTCGAGGTGCGTGCGGCCCCGGTGGTCGGGGGTGTCGACGCCGGGAAGGGGGAGGTCGGTGGTCATGGTGCGTTACCGTACACGCAGAAACATGCAAGAACGGGAGAGAGTGTGCATGCTGGCTGCTGAACGGCGGGATCATCTGCTGGGTCTGCTCGCGCGGGAGGGGAAGGTCGTCGCCAAGGAGGTGGCCGCCGGCCTGGGGATCTCCGAGGACAGCGTGCGGCGGGACCTGCGGGATCTCGCGGCGGAGGGGTTGTGCCAGCGGGTGTACGGCGGGGCGCTGCCGGTCTCCCCGGCCGTCGTGGACTACGCCGCCCGGCAGGGCGTCACGCCTGAGGGGAAGCGGAAGGTCGCCGCTGTGGCCGCGGGGCTGGTGCGGCCGGGGGGCGCCGTGATCCTGGACGGGGGGACCACCGCGCTGGCCGTCGCGCGCGCTCTTCCGGCGGACCTGGAGTGCACCGTCATCACGCACAGCCCGACCGTCGCGTCCGCCCTGCTGGAGCATCCTGCCGCCGAGGTGTTCCTCCTCGGGGGACGGCTCTTCAAGCACTCGGCGGTGGCCTGTGGGGCCGCCGCCGTGGAGGCGGCGCAGAACGTCTCGGCCGATCTGTGTCTGCTCGGGGTGACCGGGGTGCATCCCGAGGCGGGGCTGACCACCGGGGACGCCGAAGAGGCAGCCATGAAGCGGGCGTTGGCGGGGCGGGCGGCGGAGACGTACATCCTCGCGTCGTCCGAGAAGATCGGAGCGGCGTCGCGGTTCCGGGTGCTGCCGTGGGAGAACGTGAGCGGGGTGGTGACCGATGCGGATCCGCGGCACGCCGTTCTTGGACAACTCGCGGCGCGCGGGGTGGAAGTGCTGGCGGCGGGCTGAAGCTAGGCTTCCGAACTCCGGTGGCCCAGGCGGGACTTGAGGAGTACCCGCAGCGCTCCCGCCGGCGACGGCTCCGCCGAGCCCTTCAGGAGTCCCGCGCCCCGGGCGAACGCCGCGTCGGAGGTGAGGAGTTCGATGTCGATGAGGGCCAGGAGGAGGGGGCGGTAGGGGGCGGGGGCGAGGTGGGGGAGGCGGGCGGCCCGGTGGAGGTCGGCCCGGGCCCTGGTGATCTCGTGGGTCACCAACTCCCGTACCGCATCCGTCTCCCGGCCCGCCCTCAGGTCGTCCTCCGTCAGCGAGAACCGCTTCAGGGTCTCCGACGGGATGCCCGGGCGTCCCTCGCGCAGGTCCTCCGCGAGGTCGTTGGTGAAGTCGAGGCGCTGGCTGCCGTCGATGTAGGTGCGGCAGGCGGCGCGGAAGTCCCCGTCGTCCTCCTCGGGACCGACCAGGGTGGCGATCAGCATGAAGGCGGGGAACGTGTAGGCGTCGACGTACGCCTGGTAGTCGGCCTCGGTGGTGAAGCCGGCGAAGTCGAGTTCGGCCGTGGCGGTGGCGAGGTACGTCTCCAGGACGCCGCGCAGCCGGGGGCGGGCGGCGACCGTGTGGACCAGCGCGCGCAGGACCGCGTCGGAACTCGTCCCCGTCCGCAGGGCCTCGCGGACCCGCCGCTCCCACTCGGCCCACGCCGCCGCGCGCCGCGCGTGGGGGCCGGTGTCGAGGAGGCCGTCGCTGTGGTGCATGAACGCGGTGGCGGCCAGGACGTGCGGGAGGGCCGGGGCGGGGAGCAGGAGGCGGACGGCGACGTACGAGGCCCGGCGGTACCGGGCCACCGTCCGCCGCTGCGCGCCGTAGTCCCGCCGCAACCCGGGCTCCCGTACACCTGCCGCGTCCAGACTCCGCTTCCACGTGCTCACGCGGTGATCGTAGGGCAGCAGCCGTACGGCCCGGACCGGGGGCCGGGCGAGAGTGAGCGCCGGCAGGGTCAGCCGGTGAAGACCGCTTCGGACCGGTCGCGCTTCTCGTGCGCCTCCCGGTACAGCGGCGAGATCTCCCCCGGCACGGCCACGCTCTCCCGCCGTTCCGCCTCCCGTGGGGACTTCCTCCGGCGTCTGCGCGTTACGTACGGCCGGTGACCGACGTACGGAACCCGACCCCCCGTACCGACTCGATGCGCAGCGCGGCGCCGAGCTTGCGGCGCAGTACCGACACGTGTGTGTCGAGTGTCTTCGTCGAGCCGTACCAGTGGGTGTCCCAGACCGCGGACATGATCGTCTCGCGGGGGACGAGTTCCTCCAGGCGGTCCGTGAGGAAGGCCAGGAGGGTGAACTCCTTGGGGCGCAGAGGGACTTCGGTGCCGTCCAGGTAGACGCGGCGGGCGGGGCGGTGGACGGTGAGGCGGCCGTAGACGTCGGGGGCCGCGCGGGACCGGTCCGGGCGGTGGCGTCTGCGGTCCACCGCCCGCATCCGGGCGACGAGTTCGCGGATCCGGAACGGCTTCACCACGTAGTCGTCCGCGCCGAGTTCGAGGCCCACCACCTTGTCGGTCTCGCTGTCGCGTCCGCTGACGACGACGATCGGTACGTCGCCGCGCGCCCGCAGCTCCTGGCAGACGTCCAGCCCGTCCATGTCGGGCAGGCCGAGGTCCAGCAGGACGATGTCCGCTTCCACGGCCGTCAGGGCGGCGTGCCCGGTGGACGCCCAGGTGACGTGGTAGCCCTGCCGGGTCAGGCCGCGCCGTACGGCGTCGGCGGTGTCCTGGTCGTCCTCGACGAGCAGTACGCGCACGGGGTTCTCCTCGAAGGGGGCCGCGGTGACGGTCACCCGAGGACACCAACCGAGTGTGTCGACGGACCGGCGATCACGTCACAGGTTGCCGAAGGAAACGACGTGCGGTCCCGCTCTCAGCCCCGTACCCCCTCCCACGCCCGCTCGATCGCGGCGGTGTACTGGCTCCTGCTCACCGCGCCGGGGATGCCGAGGCGGCCACCGAGCACGGTGAACGGGACGCCGGTCGCGCCGAGGGCCACGGCCTCCGCGTGGTCCGCGCGTACCGTGTCCGTGTGACGGCCGGTGGAAAGGGTCTCGCGGATCTCCTCGCCGGGAATCCCGAGCCGCTCGCCGAGCCGGACCAGCGTGTCGTGCTCGAAGGCGTCCTCGTTGCCGGTGAACACCTCGGTCTGCATCGCCCGCAGGTACTCCCACGCGAGCCCGTGCTCCTTGCCGAGGTGGACCAGCCGCAGCATGTCCGACGTGTTGCTCACCGGCCGGTCGATCTCGTACCGCAGCCCTTCGACGGCGGCCCGCTGCGCCAGCCCCGCCTCCGTGGCCCTGGCCTGCGCCGGGGAGATGCCGTACGTCCGCGACAGGTGCTCCAGCGTCCGGGAGACGGTGGCGGGCGCGGCCGGGTCGAGCTGGAAGGTGCGGATCCGCAGGTCGACGGCGTCGGCGTGCGAGGAGGTCCGGACGGCCCTGACCAGCCGGTGTCCGCCGATGTAGCACCAGGGGCAGAGGACGTCCGCCCACAGGTCGACCGTCAGCCGGGTCGTGGCGGGGGCTGTTGTCGAGTCCATCGGGGGACCGCCTTCCAGTAACTTGATGTCACCCTCAAGATGAGACTCTAGCACTCAAGTTGAGGGTGCTATCAAGTTGTGCCGACCCTGCCGATCCCGCCGACCCGGCCGACCCCACCAACCCCGCCGGCGCAACGAAAAAGGGGCGGGCACCGGGCCCACCCCTTCTCCGTTTCCGTACGGCTCAGCCGAGCAGCTTCGCCGCCAGCGTCCCCGCGTTGTACGACCCCCACCCGGTCGTGAAGTCCCAGCCGGACCCCGCCGAGTACGCACCGTTGCTGCCGCTGGTCACGTCGTGGAAACCGGTGCCGTTCGCCGCGTACAGGGACGGGTTGGCGAACCCGAGGTTGCCCTTGCCCGCAGCCGCCGCCTGCTGGTTGTAGAGCGCCGCGAAGGCCGCCCACTCCGGCGCCGCCGCGCTGGTGCCGCCGACCGAGGACCAGGAGCCCTGCGAGTAGATGGACAGACCGGGCGTCGGGTTGGCGTGCGCGGCGACGTCCGGGACCTGGCGGAAGCCGCCGCCCGCGCTCTTCTGGACGGAGGTCTGCCAGCTCGGGATCTTGAAGACGGAGGACTTGCCGCCACCGCCGCCGGACCAGGCGACCTCCTTGCTGAAGGCGTTGCCGGAGGTGACCGTCAGCCGCGTGCCGCCGACCCCCGTGACGAACGGGTCGCTCGCCGGGAAGTCGACGGACGTACCGCCGTCCTTCGCGTCGTCGGAGCCGTCGTCACCGGAGGCGGCGTAGAAGCCGAGCCCCTGCGCGGCGCCCGCCTTGAACACGGCGTCCACGGCGTTCATGTTGGACGTGGTGCGCGCCGACTCCGCCGCGCCCCAGCTGATGGAGGTGGTCGGGATGCCGCTGTCGACGATCGCCTGGTACGTGTCGACCTCCCCGGCGTCCGAGTTGGGCCCCTCGAAGACCGTCACGTTCGCCTTGGGCGCGATCGCGTGCAGCACCTCGATGTCCAGCTCGACCTCGACCTGCCCGTCACCGAGCGCCCCGGACCCACCGTCGACCTTCTGCACGGTCGGCGTGGGGGAACCCAGGCTGTAGTTCGTGTCGTACTTCGTGATGTTGGACTGCTGGAACCCGTCGAACTCCAGCAGCGCGATCTTCTGCCCGCTGCCGGTGTACGTGCCGGACACGTTGTAGCCGCCCTTGAGCTGGGCCGGGGTGTAGCCGCCGCCGGGGCCGTCGTGAGGGGAGACCGTCCGCGAGATCGCCTGGTGGTGCAGCTGGGCGCGGTTGTTGAGGCCGGCGACGTCGCTCACGAGGGAGGCGATGGCGGAAGGCAGCGTCGGCGCCGAGGAGTTGGCGTAGAAGGTCCGGCCGGTCGCCGCGTCCTTGTACGTCGCCAGCTCCGTGCCGAACGCCTTCTGCAACTGGGCGGCGGTGCCGCTCGCGTCGACGAGGAGGTTGCCCGCGTGGACCTTGTCCACGGTCAGGCCCTGCCCGCGGAGATAGTCCTTGACCTGCTTGACCTCGGCGTCGCTGCGCCCGAAGCGGGCGGCGAACTGGGCCTTGGTGAGGTAGTGGCGGTACGAACTCGACTTGGGGTCACTGACCTTGGCGACGAACGTGTCCAGCGCCGAGCCGCCTCTGGGCGTCAGGCTCACGGCCACGGATATGCGCTTGCCGGAGGCGACCCGACCCGTACGGGCCGCGTCGTGGCCGAGGCCGTGGACGACGTCACCGGCGATCGCGGCGCGGGCCGTGTGCGGGGCGTCGGACGCGTACGCGGCGGGGATCGCGGCGGTGAGGAGAGCCGGTACGGCGACCAGACCGAGCAGTTTCAGGCGTGACTTCACCGAGTCCTCCGGGGAGTGGGGGGCGTCGTTCCGGAAGCGGAACGGCTTCACCGTAGGAAGATCCGGCCACCCCTCATAAGCGGGGGAACCCTTGCGTCACGTGTTAACAGCGCATGTCATGTCATCGCCGTGTGTCGAAACGCCGGTTGTAGGAGCGGCTCGGCTGACCGACCGTCACCGCCGGTACGACCCGCTCGTCGTCGGGGGCGTCCACCGCCGCGCCCGAGGCCAGCACGGCAACCGCCATCGCGTGCGCGAGCGCCGTCCGCGACCGCACCCCCACCTTCCGGTAGACCCGCGACAGCGCCCCCTCCACGGTCTTGACGCTGATGAACAGCTTCGCGGCGACCTCCCGGTTGGTGGCCCCGCCTCCGACCAGCTCCGCGATCCGCGCCTCCGTCGGCGTCAGCCCGGGACCCTCGCCGCGCTCCCCGGCGTCCAGCCGCGCCAGCTCCGCCCCGGCCCGCACCGCGAGCGCGGCGGCCCCGATCCGGTCCGCCGTCTCCAGCGCCTCCCCGAGCACCGCCCGCGCCGCGCTCCGGTGCCGGGCCCGCCGCTCGACCGTCCCCAGCGCGATCAGCGTCCGCACGAGGTCCACCGGCAACGGCAGCCGCCGCAGCCGCTCGACGGCCGTCCGCAGCCGTACGACCCCCTCCTTCGCGTCGCCGAGGCCCGCCGCGTGCAGCCCCTCCGCCCGCTCCAGGGCCGCCAGCGCACTGCCCGGTACATCACCCGACATGCGTGCGCGGGCCTCGCGCAGCACCGCACCGGCCTCGTCGCTCTCGCCGAGGACCACCAGCGCCTCCGCGAGATCCGCGTACCAGTGCAGCAGCGGCGGATCGGCGGCGCCCATCGCGGCGCCGAGGTCCCGCACCCGCTGGAGTGCCTCGACCGCCGTCGCCGCGCCGCGCGGGTCGCCGGTGAGGAGTTCGGCCTGTCCGAGGACCGCGAGCGCGCGCACCAGGAACAGCCGGTCGCCGTCGGCCTCCGAGGCGCGGACCGCGTCCCCGGCGAGCCGGCGGGCCTCGTCGGCGGTGCCGCCCACGGTCGCCGCGAGGGCCCGCGCGTACAGCACGGGCGCCGTCCCCGCGCCCGCCTCGCAGCGCGCGGCGGTGGCCAGGGCCTCGCGGCAGTCCCCGGCGCGCACCTGGATGCGGGTCAGCGCGACCAGGGTGGCCGTCGTCTCCTCGACCCCGGCGACCTCGCCGATCACCGCGAGGAGCCCGGCGACCTGCGCGCGGGCCTCGCCGACCCGGTCCGAGTCGAGCGCGAGGACGGCCCGCATCCGGATCAGCCCCCAGCCGTCGGGACCGCTGTGACCGCCCGTCAGCGCGAGCGCCTCCGCCAGGGCGGCACCGGCCGCGTCCGGCTCCCCGGCCAGCGACAGCACCCGGCCGAGCGTGGCCAGCGCGCCGACGCGGGTGTCCGTGTCGCCGAGCACGGCGGCCCGGCGCGCGTGGCGGGCCGCCTCGGTCAACTCCCCGCACAGCAGGCCCCGTACGGCGGCCCAGTAGTGCAACCAGCCCTCGGCCTCCGCGTCCCCGGCCGCGTCCCGCAGCCCCTCCGCGATCAGATCGTGCGCCCCCTCCAGCGCCTGCCCCGCGTTGCGCAGCAGCACCACCCGCGCCCGCACCCGCTGCCGGGCGTGCCCCGACCCGGCCAGCACCGCCTCGGCGGCCTCGCCCGCCTCCTCCTGCCGCCCGGCGTCACAGGCGTACCCGGCGGCGGCCAGCAGCCGTTCGGCGCGCGCGTGTTCCCCCGGGGTACGGCGGGCCGCGAGCCGCGCCAGCTCGAACGCGGCGTCGGGCTCCCCGCGCCCGCGCGCGTGCTCCGCCGCCGACTCCAGCGTGCGCGCGGTGTCCTCGGCCTCGTACGGGCGCGCGTACGCGAGATGCCGGGCCCGCTCCACCGGGTCGGCGACCGCGTCCGCCAACAGGGCGTGCGCCTCCCGGCGTTCGTGCGCCGACGCGTCGGCGTAGACGGCGGCCCGTACGGCGGGATGCGCGAACCGGACGACCCCGTCGCCGCCGGCCGCCGCGAGACCGCAGGCCGGGTCGTCGAGCCCGGCGGCCCGCAGCACGGTGAGGCTCGGGTGCTCGGCGGCGCTCGCGACGAGCAGCGTGCGCCGTACGCCTTCCGGCATCCCCGCCAGCAGCCGGGTACGCAGGCCCCGGGGGACGTCCAGTACCGGTCCGAGCAGGGGGGAGTGCTGCAACTCCAGTGCGTACGACGGATTTCCGGCGGCGGCCTCCTGGAGCGCACGCAGCACGTCAGGTGGCAGGTCGGCGCGCACGATCCGCGCCACCTCGTCGTACGACAAAGGCGGCACCCGCAGCACGGCCGTACCCGGCGGACAGCACCCCGCCCGCTCGGGCCGCTCCCCGTCCGCGACCCGCTCGGCGGCCACCACCCGCAGATCGAGCCCGCCCACCCGGCGCACCACGAACGCCAGCACCTCCGCGCTCTCCGCGTCGAGCCACTGCACCCCGTCGACGACCAGCAGCACGGGCCCCTCGCACGCGAGCCCCCGCAGCACGTCGAGCACGGCGACGCGTACGGCGAGCCTGCCTCGGCCGTCGTCCGGTGCCTCGCCCCGCAGCAGCGCGCCCCGCAACGCCTCCCGGAGCGGGGGTGCGAGGGAGTCCAGGCGGCTGTCCGGCACCTGCGCGAACAGGTCGACGAGCCCGGCGTACGGGAGTCCGGCGTCCTCTTCGCCGGGGGAGCAGCGCAGGACCGTCGCGGCCGGGGTGGTCGTCAGGAGCGCGTCCACCAGCGTGGACTTGCCGATTCCGGCGGGCCCGTGGAACAACACCCCGGGGGCGGCGGCCAGTTCGGCCCGTGCGGTGTCGAGCAGGTCCCGGCGGCAGGTCAGGAGCACAGGGGGCGGTGGCCTTCGGCGCCGGGGACGGGTCTGCGGTCGGGGCGGATCATGTGCTCATGACAACCTGACCGGATTCCGCTTGTCAATGACTGTCCACGGCACCGCGCGCGTCCCGTACGGCCGGTTCGAGCAGCGACAGCGTCCGCGCCCCCGCGTCCAGCCCCGCCCGCACCCCCACCGGCATCGGCAGGTTCGCCCCCGCGTGCCCGAAGCCGACGTTGCCGAGCACCGGGACGTCCCGGTCGCCGAGGGCGTCGAGGACGAGGTCGCGCAGGGTCGGGTCCGGCGTACCCGTACCGAGGCCGGCGATGCCGTCCGGGACGCCGACGACCATGCCCGCGATCCGGTCGAGGATGCCGCAGTGCCGCATGACCTGGAGATACGTCCACACGTGCGCCGCGAGGCCGCCCGCCTCCTCCCAGAACAGGACCGCGCCGTCGAACCGTTCGAGGGGGAGCGCGTACGGCGTCGCCTGGTTGAGGGCGATGCGGTTGATCACGCCGCCGACGAGAGGGCCCTCGGCGCGGCCGGGGCGCCAGCACTCCCAGGCCGGCGCGGACGGCAGCGCGCCGATCGGCTCCGTACCGGTCAGCAGCGTCGTGTACAGCCGCTCCAGCTCCGCCCGGCGGGCCGGGGACGTCCGCTGCCAGTGGCCGCCGAGGCCGGGGGTGGCCAGGTCGGTGTGGAAGCCGACCAGGCCCGTGCGGGCGTACAGCACCAGGTGCAGGAGGGAGATGTCGCTGAGGCCGAGGACCGGCTTGGGGTCGGCGGCGACGGCGTCGTAGTCGATGAGGTCGAGGTAGCCGAACACGGTCTGGCCCCCGTCGTGCGCGACGATCGCCCGCACCTCGGGGTCCCGCAGCAGCCCGTTGAACTCCTCGGCGATCTCCGCCGGCCGCGCCGCGCTCCACCAGCGCCGCCGCCCGGCTTCGAGAAGCGGCGCCCGGCGCACCCGGAACCCCATCCCCTCCAGTACGGCCACGGCCCGGCCGAGGTCGGGCTCGTACTCGGCGTGGAGCGGACCGGACAGCGAGGCGACGACGACGAGGTCCCCGGGCGCCAGGGCACGGGGACGCAGCAGTGTGGGACTGATCATCGACGCAGTCTCGCCGTCCTCGTGATCACCCGCCAGCCGATTACCGACCGGCCCCGCTCCTGCCGAGATCGCTCAGCCGTACCGTTCGATCCTGATCCGGTCGACCGGCTGGCCCGCGTCGACCAGCAGGCGGGAGGCGTGCTCGGCGAAGGCGTTGGAGCCGCAGACGTACGCCTCCCAGGCGGTGCCGGTGGCGAAGAGGGGTTCCAGGTGGGACGGGTCGAGGCGGCCCACCGGGGACCCCTCGGGCGCGCTGCGGGTGAACACCGGCGTCGTCTCCGCGCCGTACTCGTCCGCGTAGATCAGGTCCTCGGGGCTGCGCGCGGAGACCAACAGGCGCAGCGGTACGTCGAGTCGGTGCGCCCGGTGGTGGCGGACCATCGACATCAGCGGGACGACCCCGGAGCCCGCGCCGATCAGCAGCGCGGGGCGGTCGCCGGGCCAGGCGAAGAAACCGGAGAGCGGGCCGCGCACCTCGACCTGGTCGCCGGGTTTCGCGACCGTGTGGAACCAGCCCGAGACCTCGCCGTCCTCGACGTGGTCGAGGGTCAGCTCGATGTGGCCCGAGGCGTCCGGCGCGGAGGCGAGCGAGTAGTGGCGCTGCGCGGTGTAGCCGTCCTCGGCGGTGAGGCGGAGCATCAGGTGCTGGCCGGGGAGATGGCCCGGCCAGGCGGGCACGGCGAACCGGAAAGTCGACGCGTACGGGGTCTCCCGGCGTACCTCGGTCAGCGTCGCCGGCTGCCAGACGGCCGCCGCCCGGTTGGACACGGCGATGCGGCCGGGCACGGCGAACCGGGTCTCGAACGGTGTCTCAGTCACCGGAGTACCTCTGCTCCTCCCACGGGTTCCCCCGCGCGTGGTACCCGTTCTGCTCCCAGAACCCCGGCTCGTCGTGGTCGAGGAGCCTGATGCCCGCGACCCACTTCGCGCTCTTCCAGAAGTACAGGTGCGGCACCAGCAGCCGCGCGGGCCCGCCGTGCTCGGCCGCGAGCGGCAGCCCGTCGTACGTGAAGGCGATCCACGCCTTGCCGCCGGTCAGGTCCGCGAGGGGCAGGTTCGTCGTGTAGCCGGTGTGCGAGTAGGCGACCGCGTGCGTGGCGGCCCTGTCCGGGTGTACGGCGGCGAGGAACGCGTCCAGCGAGATCCCGCCGAAGCGGACGCCGAACTTGGACCAGCTCGTCACGCAGTGGATGTCGCCCCGGTACTCGGACCCGGGCAGCGCCCGCGCCTCCTGCCAGGTCCAGGTGCGCGGCTTCGCCACCAGGCCGTCGACGCGGAACGTCCAGTCGGCGGGCGCGAGGTCGGGCGTGACCTCGGCGGACAGGACGGGCCAGTCGTCGCCCGCGTCGTACTGGCCGGGCGGCAGCCCCGGGTTGTGGACGCGGGGACGCCCGGCGAAGCCTCGGGTGACGTTCATGGGTGCCTGTCTCGGAGAAACGTTCGTGCGGCCTCCACGATACGCGGCGCGCGCGGCGGCCGATCATTACGTCCGTATGAACGCTCGCGGTGGCCGGGAATACCCTCCCACCTGGGGTTCTTGGTGACGGATGACACAGCCGAGCCGTAGAGAGGGAGCCATGTCCAAGGCATACGTCTTCACCCGCGACGGAGGTCCGGAGACCCAGGCGCTCATCGACGTCGAGCGCCCGAGCCCCGGCCCCGGGGAGCTGCTGATCGCCGTGCGCGCGGCCGGGGTGAACCCCGTCGACTGGAAGCTGCGCTCGGGCTTCCGGCGGCCCGGCGACACCGGCGAGCGGGTCTTCCCGTCGGTCTTCGGGAGCGAGGCGGCCGGTGAGGTCGTCGCGCTCGGCGAGGGGGTGACCGGGTTCGCCGTCGGCGACGAGGTCTTCGGGACGGCCCTGAACGGCGGGTACGCCGAGTACACGCTGCTGCCCGCCGCCATCGCCGCCCACAAGCCCGCCGCGCTGTCGTACGCCGACGCCGCGACCCTCCCCGTGGCCGCCGCGACCGCCTACGACGGCGTCCACCAGCTCGCCCTGCCCGCCGGGGCGACCCTCCTGATCACCGGCGCGGGCGGCGGCGTCGGTGTGGCCGCCGTCCAGATCGCGCGCGCCCTCGGCCTGAAGGCGGTCGGTGTCGCGGGCGCCGCGAAGAAGGAGTTCGTCGAGTCCCTCGGCGCGGTGCACGTGGAGTCCGGCGACGGCTGGACGACCCGCGTCCCCGGTCCCGTCGACGCCGTGTACGACCTGGTCGGCGGCAAGGTCCTGGCGGAGGCCGCCGGGTTGGTGACCGGGCCGGGGAAGCTGATCACCGCCGGGGACCCGGAGGAGGTCGTCGCCGCGCTGGGCGGGACCCGCGTCGTGCGAGCCCGCAACGCGGCCGTACTGGAGGCGGTCGCCGACCTCGTCTTACAGGGCGCCCTCGATCCGTACGTCACCGCGCGGTTCCCCCTCGACGACGCCGGGGAAGCGCTGCGCAGCGTCGAGGACGGGCACGCCCGCGGCAAGGTCGTGATCGAGATCGGGGGCACGGCGTGAGCCACGTACTGGACAATCCGGCGCTGCACTCCCTCACCGGTCCGCACGCCCGGTTCGCCGAGCGCAGGGGGCGGGTGCTGCGGTACCCCGTCGACGTCTCGCCCTGGCTCGCGCTGCCGGACGAGCCGGACGCGCGGGACTGGGCCGACCTCGCCGCGCTCGCCGGGCCCGGCGCCGAGGTGCCGTTGCCCGGTTACCGGGGCGACGTGCCCGCCGGGTGGGAGGTCACCTTCCAGGTCGAGGGCGTGCAGCTCGTCGACGACGGGCTCGACGCGGCGCCGGACCCGGAGGCCGTACGGCTCGGCGCCGCCGACGTCCCCGAGATCCTGGACCTGGTGGCCCGTACCCGGCCCGGCCCGTTCCTGCCGCGCACCGTCGAACTCGGCACCTACCTCGGCATCCGCCGCGAGGGCGCGCTCGTCGCGCTGGCCGGGGAGCGGCTGCACCCGCCGGGGCACACGGAGATCAGCGCCGTGTGCACCGACCCGGCGTACCGGGGACAGGGCCTGGCCACCCGGCTCGTCCTCGCGGTCGCGCACGGCATCCGGGAGCGCGGCGAGGTGCCGTTCCTGCACACGGGAGCGGGCAACACGAACGCGATCCGCCTCTACGAGTCCCTCGGGTTCACCCTGCGGCGGCGTACGGCGTTCCTCGCCGCGCGGCCCCTGCGGGCGGCCGAGGCCCAGTCCGTGTGACCGAGGCGCGGTCCGTGTGACCGGCGGTCAGGACGCCGGCTGGCGCGCGGGAGCCCCGGTTCTCACCGCCAGCCGGAAACCCACGCCCCGCACCGCCTCGATGCACACCGCGTCCCCCAGCTTGTGCCGCAGCCCGTACACGTGCGTGTCCAGCGTCTTCGTCGGGCCGAACCAGTTGCTGTCCCACACCGCCGCCATGATGTCCTCGCGGGTCACGAGGGCGTCGAGGCGGTCGGCGAGGTAGACGAGGAGCGCGTACTCCTTCGGGCTCAGCGGGATCTCCGTGTCGTCGAGGTACGTGCGGTGCGCGAGCCGGTCGATGGAGAGGCGGCCGTAGCGGTCCAGGGAGCGGCGGGGCAGGCCGATGACGACACCGGAGGCCGGACCGGGGGCGGTGGGCCGGGGCACGGCGGCGGCCGGCGGCGGGGCCAGGCGCCTGCGCTGCACCGCGCGCATACGGGCGATCAACTCCCGTACGGTGAACGGCTTCACGACGTAGTCGTCCGCGCCCAGCTCCAGGCCGACGACCTTGTCCGTCTCCGAACTCCGCGCGCTGATCATGATGAGGGACACCTCGCTGCGGGCCCGCAGCCGGCGGCACACGTCGAGGCCGTCCATGTCCGGCAGACCCAGGTCCAGGAGGACCATCTCCGGGTCGCCGCCCGCGAGCAGCGCGTCCTGCCCGGTGGCGACCCAGTGGACGTCGTGCCCGTAGCGGGCGAGGCCGCGGGCGAGGGGGCCGGCGATCTCGGGATCGTCCTCGACGAGGAGTACGTGCATGATGCTTCTCCTGGTGACTCCGGGCGGAGCTGTCTGTGGGGGGCGGGGGAGTCTCAGGGGCCGGTCAGGGCCGGGCACAGGCCCAGCGCCGGGAACACCAGCGCGTCCAGATGGCGCCGCATCTCGGCGACGGTCAGCGGTTCCTCGCCGAGCAGCGGCCGGGCGAGGACGATGCTCAGCAGCAGCCCGGGGACGAGGTCGAGCGCCGGACAGTCGGCGGGGACCTCGCCGCGCCGCACCGCGCGCCGGAGCACCGTGGCGAGATCGGCCAGCGCGGGCTCCAGCATCGACCGGCGCAGTGAGCGCCGCAGTTCGGGGTTGCCGAGGATCGCGCTGCCGACCCCGAGGTGCAGGAAGGGGCCGCGCGACAGGGCCTCGTCACCGACCCGGTCGACGATCCCGTACAGGTCCCCGGGCAGCGAGCCCGTGTCGACCTCGGTGAGCCGCAGCGGCTCGCGCCGGCCCAGAGCCGCGACGACCAGCTGGGGCTTGCCGCCCCACTGCCGGTACAGCGTGGCCTTCCCGGCGCGGACGCGGGCGGCGACCGCCTCCATCGTGAGCGCCTCGTACCCGACCTCGCGGAGCAGGGCGAGCACGGCCTCGTACACCTGGGCGGCGCGCAGCGGAGTGATCCGGGTGCGGCGGACGGCCATGGGCACCCCTCCTCGGCGTGAACGGCCTCAGGCTAGCCGCGCCGCTAACGGAACGGGCGCGTCTCACTTGTGGCATCAGTCACTTCCGGGGCCGGGGAGGTTTCCGGGGATTCACACGACTACCCTGTCGTGAAAGGCCCGTTGGGGTGCGGGCGGGTGCTGACGATGGCGGACATGAGCACACAGCATCCGTACAGTCACCGCACAAGAACCCGTCGTGTTCTCGCGGTTGGTGCCCTCGCCGCCGCTCTGCTGGGCCAACTCCTCGGCGGGACCACGGCCATGGCGGCGCCGGACGGCTCAACCGAGGCGGCAGCAGGGCGAATAACCTGGAAACCCTGTACCGCGCCCGACGGCACGGGCGGATTCGAGTGCGCCACCCTCAAGGTCCCGGTGGACCGCACCAAGCCCAAGGGCGCGACCATCGACCTCGCCCTCAACCGGCACCGCGCCACCGACCAGGCCCGCCGCATCGGCCCTCTGCTCATCAACCCCGGCGGACCCGGCGGCTCCGGCGTCGACTTCGCCTTCGGCGCGCCGTCCTCCTTCTCGCCCGAACTCCTCGCCCGCTTCGACATCGTGGGCTTCGACCCGCGCGGCGTCGGCCGCAGCCACCCGGTGACCTGCGACTGGGACCTGATCCTGAAACAGGACGAGCTCCTCTACCCCGCCGGTGCACGGGACCTGGCCGCCCTGCGCGCCGCGACCCGCGCCCTCGGCCATGACTGCCGCGCCCGGACCGGCCCCCTGTTCGGGCACATGGACACGGACAGCGTCGTCCGGGACATGGACGCCATCCGTGCCGCCCTCGGCGAGCCGAGGATCAGCTACTACGGAGTTTCCTACGGCACCGCCATCGGCCAGCAGTACGCCGCCCGCTACCCGAACCGCGTCCGCGCGCTCGTCCTCGACTCCAACATGGACCACAGCCTCGGCCGCACGGCGTTCCAGCGGACCGAGGCCGTCGCGATGGAGGAGGTCTACGGCCAGTTCGCGGGCTGGTGCGCCCGCACGCCCGCCTGCGAACTGCACGGCCGTGACGCCCGCGCCCTCTTCGACTCGCTGTACCGGCGCGCGGAGGCCGGTGAGCTGGAGCTGCCGGGCGGCCTCGGACTCCGGCCGCGGGACGTGCAGGCATACGTCATCGGCTTCCTGTACGACCCCGCGTCCTGGTTCGACCTGGCCGACCTCCTGGCCTACCTGGACGACCCGGCCGCACCGGGAACCCGCCGCCCGGCCGCGTTCGGCGAGCCGACGCCGTACCCGTTCCCGGCCGTGATGTGTCAGGACTACGACTTCGCCGTCCCCTCGTACGCCGCGCTCGACCGGCAGGAGCGGGCTCTCGCGCGGGTCGCACCCGTCACCCGGTCCAGCCCGCTCGGCTGGCAGGTCATGACCGGGTGCCAGAACTGGCCGGCCAAGGTCACGAACCCGCCCCGGCCGCTCAAGGTCGACGGGACGCCGCCGATCCTCCTCACCAACAGCCGCTTCGACCCGGCCACTCCGTACGCCTGGGGTGCCAACGCCGCGCGGCAGATCGGGCGGGAGGCCGTGCTGCTGACGTACGACGGTGCCGGGCACGGGGACTACTGGCTCAGCCCGTGCGCGCGTTCTGCCATCGACACGTACCTGTTGACGCTGAGGACGCCGCGGCCCGGGACGCACTGCCCGGCCGTCTGGCCGGTGGAACCCGCGCCCGAACGCAAGGGTGCGCTGGTCAATCCGCTGCCCGAGCTGGTCGGCACACCGGCGTACTGATGACAAGAGGGCCGGTTCCGGACGGATTTCGGGACCGGCCCCCGCGACACTGGTCCCATGACCTCTTCCTTGACTTATGGCGTGCTGGTGCAAAGGGCCGCCGCTCTCGTCCGCCCCGGCCGCCGGGCCGTCCTCGGGATCGCCGGGAGCCCGGGGGCCGGGAAGACGACGCTCGCGCAGCGGCTGGTGCGGGAGCTGGGGCCGGTCGCGGCGCACGTTCCCATGGACGGGTTCCATCTCGCCGACGTCGAGCTGGACCGGCTGGGGCTGCGGGACCGGAAGGGGGCGCCGGAGACGTTCGACCCGGCGGGGTACGCGGCGCTGCTGAAGCGGCTTCGGACGTCGGAGGACCTGGTGTACGCGCCCGGGTTCGAGCGGGTTCTTGAGCAGCCGATCGCCGGTGCCATTCCCGTGCCGCCCACCGCGCGGCTCGTCGTCACGGAGGGCAACTACCTGCTGCTGGGCGCCGGTTCGTGGGTGCGGGTCCGGGCCGAGCTCGACGAGGTGTGGTTCTGCGCGCCGGACGAGGGGGAGCGGGTGCGGCGGCTCGTCGCGCGGCACGAGGAGTTCGGGAAGAGCCACGAGGACGCTGTGGCCTGGGTGTCGCGCAGTGACGAGCGCAACGCCGCGCTGGTGGCGGGGACGCGGGAGCGGGCGGATCTGGTGCTGACGTCCGCCCAGCTCCCGGCGCCGTGAGGGCTATTCGGCTGTTTCCTTGGCGGCGTCGAGGCTGCGGACCAGGCCGCGCAGGACCGGGCCGTACTCGGGGTGCGAGAGCGCGTGCGCCATCTGGGCGACCAGGTAGTCCGCCGGGTTGCCGGTGTCGTACCACTCGCCCTGGATCACCTGGCCGTACACGGCGCGGGTCGCGGCGTACGCGTTGATCGCGTCGGTCAAGTAGATCTCGCCGGTGCGGTGTTCGTGCCAGCGGCGGGTCTGCTCGCGCAGTTCGTCGACGATGCCCGGGGTGATGACGTAGCCGCCGATCGCCGCGTACGAGGAGGGGGCGTCCTGCTGCTTCGGCTTCTCGACCAGGCCCGTGATGCGGAGCTGGCCGTCGCCGAGGTCCTCCTTGACGATCGGGACGCCGTAGCGCTGCGAGTCCTTCGGGTCCATCGGGAGCAGGGCGAGGACCGGGCAGCCGGTCGCCTCGTACGCCCGGATGAGCTGCTGGGCGCGCGGGACCTCGGCCACGAACACGTCGTCCGGCCACAGGACGAGCACCGGCTCGTCGTTGAAGGAGCGCGCCGCGTTGAGCACGGGGGTGCCGTTGCCGTACGGGCCGCGCTGGTCCAGGTAGGTGATGTGGCCGCGCCGGGCCAGCTCGGCGACCTCCTCCACCGCGTCCGCGTACGCCGTCTTGCCGTCCGCCCGCAACTGGTCCACCAGCGCCGGGTTCGGCCGGAAGTGGTCCTGGATCAGGGACTTGCCGCCCGACACGACGATCGTGATGTCCGTGATGCCGGAGTCCACCAGCTCACGCACCGTGTGCTCGACGACCGGCTTGTCACCGACCGGCAGCATCTCCTTCGGGATCGCCTTGGTGAGGGGCAGCAGGCGCGAACCGAGCCCGGCGGCGGGGATGACGGCCCTGCGGATCGTGGGGGAGGACATCTGCTCTCTCTCGTGTGGGTGCGCTGGTTCTTCGAGGTGCGGCTGAGAGGGACGCTACCAACACGCCCTAACCCTTGAGCGCGTCCGAGATCGACTTCACGCCGCCGTGGGCCGTCAGGCCGCCGTCCACCGGGATCTCGGTGCCCGTGATGAACGAGGACTCGTCGGAGAGGAGGAACACGACCAGCGGGGCGATGTCGTCGACCGTGCCGGAGCGGCCCAGGGGGGTCTCGCCGATCGTCGCGTCGCGGAACGCCTGCGAGGCGGCGGCCGTCATCTCCGTCTCGATGTAGCCGGGGAGGACGGAGTTGACGCGGATGCCCTTCGGGCCCAGCTCGGTCGCGGCGATCTTCGAGACGGCGCGCAGGGCCCACTTGCTGGCCGTGTAGGCGACGGGGTAGTAGCCGGTCAGCGCGGTCGCCGAGCCGATGTTGACGATGGACGAGCCCGGCGGCATCAGCGGGGACAGCTTCTGGATGCCGAGGAGGGGACCGGTCGTGTTGACGGCCTGCACGCGGGCCATGTCCTCGGGCCGCACGGTGTCGAGGCGCTGGCGCTCGATGATCCCCGCGTTGTTGACGAGGCCGTGGATCTGGCCGTACGACTCGCGCAGACCGCCGGCCAGCGCGTCCCAGTCGGCCTCGCAGCTGATGTCGAGCTTCAGGCACCCGTCGTCCTCGGGGCGCGCGTCGGTGGCGACGACGGTCGCGCCGGCCCGGGTCAGGGCGTGGGCCTCGGCCAGTCCCTGTCCGCGTGCCGCGCCCGTGACGACGATGACCTTGCCTGCGAGACGGCCCGTGGGCTGCCCGTTCTCCGTGATCGTGCTCATGCCGGACAAGTTACCGTCCCGGCTGCGGGCAGCCCTCGGGAGGCTGCCCGCAGGGGGACTTGGCGGGTCAGGGGCTTGGTGGGTCAGGGCTTCGCCGCGACCCGGCCCAATTCGATCCGTGCGATGTCGGGGGCGGCTGCGGTCGCGTTGCCGAACGTCACCGTGTTGGCCCCCTTCCGCAGGTCGACCGGGACGCCGACCGTCCAGTAGTCGTCGGTGCTCCACGTGTTCTTGAACGTGACCGTGCGCGGCGCGCCGGCGTCGACCGTGACGTCCGCCGTGCGGGACATGATGTCGGTGTTGTAGGCGTGCCCGTTGTCGCGCCGGTCGTTGTGCGCGTAGGTCACGACCAGCAGGTACCGCCCGGACTTCGGCGCGTTCACCCTGAACTCGGCAGTGCTGTCGGGGCTGTTGCCGAGGCTGCCGACGTACGCCCCACCGGGCGCGTACACCGAGTCGACGAGCTTGGCGCCGCCCGCGAGCACGGCATCGGCGGCGCTGTACGTGAGGACGTTCTGGTCGGACCCGTCCCCCGACACGTCGAGCGAGCGCAACGACGCGTGGCTCGACGTCACCGCGACCCGGTTGTTCCCCGCGACCAGGTACAGCCGCAGCGCCCGGTTCGGCACGGCGGCCAACGTCTCCCCGTGCAGGGCGAGTCGGACCGGTTCCGACCCCTTCGGTACGACCGTGTAGTAGCCGTCGCGCGGCGCGTACACGTCGAACACCGCCTTGTCGCCGCCGCGCAGCACGAGCGAACCGGTGCCGGTCCCGGTTCCGGTGGAGTAGTCGAACGCCGGACGCCCGCCGAGGTCCGCGAGGGTCGCCTCGTACGACGCCGTTGTCCTGGTTCGGCGGGTGAGGTCGATCCGGTCGAGCGTGACCTCGGCGTCGCCCTTCGCGAGGCTCAACACGTGGGTGCCGGAGGACAGTTGGAGGCTGACGTCCCGCTTGGCGCGGTAGATCCAGTTCTGGGTGGAGGGGTAGGTCACGGTGACCGGAGCGGCGCCGTCCACCGACAGTTTCTGCGTGGCCGGGCGGCCGGACTGGTTGCCGTACAGGACCGCCAGGTCGTACGTGCCGTCCTCGGGGACGGTCACCGTGAAGTCGACTTTGCTGGCAGGGGTGTTGAGGGAGCCGACGTCCTTGGTGCCGGACGCCGCATAGCCGTTGGCGTTCTGGACCGTGCCCTGCGTGTAGACCGTGCCGCCGGTGATCGCCGCGTCCTCGGCCTCGTACGACGCGGACCAGGGGACTGCGGGTGCGGCGGGGGTGCCGGTGCCGGACGGGGTGAGGACGATCCGGTAGGCCGACATCTTGTGCAGGCCGCGCAGGGGGACGGTGACCGTGCCGTCGGCGGCCACTTGGGTCTTGACGCGGCTCAGGACCTGCGGCGCGGCGTGCTGACCCTCGTACCCGGACCAGCCGGCCTCGGCGACCGTCGCGGTGACCGTACGGCCGAAGAGCCCCCGGGGGACGTTCTGGACGACGACGTCCGCGTCACCCGCCGAGCCGCCCAGCAGCACCTGGGCCTGACGGCGCGAGGTGTCCAGCGAGGCCAACCCCTGGAGCGTGTCGATGGTGTTGGGCTGCGGCGGGGTCACCTTGACGGTGTCGCCCGTGAGGCCCGCGTACCAACGCAGCAGCCACCAGCCGCCGTTGGGGATGTTGGAGCGGACGACGTGGCCGCTGAGGTTGCCCGCCGCGTCCCAGTACGCCATGTTGGCGTACACCTTGTTCCTCTCGAACATCGAGATCCACTGGACGAGTTGGCCCGGCACGGACAGGTCGCGCCGGTTCGCGTACTCGTCGATGTTGATCTTGAGCGGGCCGATACCCAACTCCCGTTCCAGGGCGCGGTAATTGTCGTAGTGGCCCTGGAAGTCGCGCAGGGAGCCCGAGCTGAGTTCGTGCCAGGTCATGATCTGTGGGAGGACGTTCTCGCGCTTCGCGAAGGTGAGGAAGTCCCGCAGGAAACGCGGGTAGTAGCCGGTCTCGTTGGGTCCGGCGATCACCGCGTCCGGGTCGATCGCGCGGATCCGCTCGTACACCGTCTTCCAGTGCGTGAGGAAGCGGTCGCGCTCCACCTCGTACTCCGCCTGGGGGCCGTTGAGCCTGTACCAGATGAAGTCCGGTTCGTTGAACGGGATGTAGACGAACCGCTCGCTGTTCGGGTCGGCGGCTATGCGGCGGGTGATGCTGTCGACCTTGGGGAGGTAGTCGTCGATGCCGAGGTCTTCGTACGGCCACTTGGCGTAGATGTCCTGCATCATGACGTTGATCTCGCCGCCGCCGTTGCGGAAGAACGCCTTCGACACGGCCTGTGCGTCGCCGTTCGGGTGCTGGAGACCCCCGTCCGGCTTCTGCGAGATGCTGGTGATCTTCAGGGGTTCGAGGGCCGCGTCGCTCGGTACGCCGTCGTCGCCGAGGCCGTACAGGGCGCCGTTCGCGCCGAGTTGGACGGGGCCTTCGGAGGCGGCGAGGTCGACGGTCAGGCGCTGGGTGTCGAGGCCGGCCTCGGCGGTCGCGGGCAGGGCACCGGCCATGAGGGCGGCTCCAAGGGCGGTGGTGACAAGGGCGGTTCGGACGCGGGATCTCGTGCGGGTGGGGGCGGTCACGCTGATGGACCTCCGGTCATTTGACGGCTCCACTGGTGATTCCGGACACGATCTTTCGCTGGCCGACGAGGAACACGGCGACCATCGGCAGGCTCATCACCACGACGTACGCGAAGACGAGGTGCCAGTTGTTGAGGTAGAGCTGGGCGCTGGCCACCTGGTAGAGGTTGAGCGGCAGGGTGGCCCGCTCTCCGCCGCCGAGGACGAAGAACGCGTAGAAGACGTCGCTCCACGCATAGAGCGTCACCATGATCGTCGCGGTCGCGATCACGGGTCGCAGCAGCGGCAGGACGATCCGTACGAAGATCCGCGCCGGGCGTGCCCCGTCGATCCGCGCCGCCTCCTCCAGTTCGAAGGGGATCGCGCGGATGAACCCCGTCATGAAGAAGATGGACGTCGACAGATACATGCCGGTGTACACGGCGATCATCCCGGGCCGCGTGTTCGCCAGCCCCAGTTGCCGCAGCTCCATCACGACGGTCACGACCGCCGGAGGCAGCAGCAGCCCGCTGATGCACAGCGCGTAAGCCGCCGACACGAGACGGGACTTACGGCGCGCGAACACCCACGCGGCCCCCGCGCCGAGCACCAGCACGAGGACGACCGAAGGGACCACGACCAGCAGGGAGTTGAGCAGCCCGCGCAGCATCTCCCCCTGGCTGACGGCGTCGTGGTAGTTGCTCGCGGGCTGCCAGTGCCGCGGCAGGTCCAGGTTCGGCTTGACGGCCTCCCCCTGCGGCTTCGCGGAGGTGACGGCGACCAGCCACAGCGGTACGCCGATGGCGAGCGCGGCGATGAGGACGACGAGGGCGGGGCGGACAACGCGCCAGGCGCTCACAGCAGTTGCTCCCTTCGCCTCAGCCCGACGACCAGCGGGATCGCCACCGCGACCACGATCAGGAAGAGGACCAGGCTCATCGCCGTGGCCTGCGCGTACAGGCCCTGGCCGAAGATCCGGAACATGTAGATGTTGAAGACCTCCGTGGAGGCGGCCGGGCCCCCGCCGGTCGTGGCCTGCACGATGTCGAAGGTGTTCATCGAACCGATCAGCGCGGTCGTCACGTTGAAGGTCACGGCCGGTGCGAGCATCGGCCAGCGCACCGACCGGAACGTCCGCCAGGGCCCGGCGCCGTCCATCCGCGCGGCTTCGAGCATGTCGTTCGGGATGCCCTTGAGCCCCGCGAGATAGATCAGCATCGCGAGGCCCATCCACTTCCAGCCGTGGATGACACTCACGATCACCAGCGTCCAGGTCGTCGACCCCAGCCACGGAACGTCCGTCCCCAGCACGGAGTTGAGGGCGCCGTCCTGGTCCAGGAGCGCCTGGAACACGTACCCCGTGGCGAGCGCCGAGATCAGCACCGGCAGGAAGAACACGGCCCGGAAGAACCGGTTGAACCGGGTGTCCGCCTCCAGCAGCAGCGCGAGGCCGAGACCGAAGCCGTTCTGGAACAGCGCGGCGAGGACGGCGTACAGCAGCGTCGTACGGATCGCCCGCAGCAGGGAGCCGTCCTCGGCGACCGTCGTGAAGTTGTCGAGGCCCGTGAACGAGATGTCCGAGTGGTACGACGACCAGTTCGTGAACGGGTAATAGAAGTTGAGCAGGTTGGGGGCGAGGAAGAAGCCCGCGAAGACGAGGATGGCGGGGAGCGCGAACCACCAGGGGTGGTGGACGGCGGCGCGGGGGAGCTTTCCCGGGGTACCGCGTTTCGTGGGGCTGGAGCTGGTGCGTATCGCGGTCTGAGTCATCGTCAGAACCCGGGCGCGCCCTGCGCCTTGGCGACCTGGGCGAACTGGTCCTGGATCGCCTGCGCGACCTGCTGCGGACTCTTCTTGCCGTAGATCATGTCGGCCAGGTAGAGGTGCGTGTCGGGGGCGACGATCGCCTTGGCCTGGAAGACGCCGATCGCCTTGGGCAGCGCGGCCACTTGGGCCGTGGACGTCTCCGGCAGCCCGGCCGGGGTCGGCACCGACGGCTGTACGGACGGGATCTTCATCGCCGCGATGTAGTCGGCGTAGTCGGGGCCGAGCCAGAACGCGAGGAACTGCCGGGCGGCGTTCTCCCGCTTCTCGTCACCGGTGCGGAAGGCGACCACGCCGTTCGTCTGGTCCGGTGAATACAGGCCCGTCGCCGAGGAGTTGGCGACCGGGAACCAGCCGATCCGCCGGTCGATCTCGGCGGTGGAGTACTTGGCCTGCAACTGGCTCTGGAACGACGTGACGTTGAGGACCATCCCCGCCTCGCCCTTCCACAGGGCGTCCGCCTGGCCCGTGAACGTGCCGGTGCGGTAGTTCTTCTGCGCGAGCCCCGCGTCGAGGAGCTTGTCCTTGTACTTCTTGACCGCGGCGACCACGACCGGGTCGGTCCACTTCTTCTCGCCCTTGTTGAGGCCGTCCCACCACGCCGGGGCCAGGTCGGTCAACTGGAGCTGCATCTGCCACTGGAGGGGCCACTTGTCGCCCCCGGCCTCGTAGAAGCCCGCCGCGTCCGTCCTGTCGGTCACCGTGCGGCCGAGGGCGAGGAGCTGGTCGTAGGACTTCGGGAAGTCCTTCTCGCTCAGGCCCGCCCGGCGGAAGACGTCCTTGTTGTAGTAGACGCCGAGCATCGCGGGGCTGGTGACGATCGCCGCGTACCGCTTGCCGTCGATCACGCCCAACTTCTGTTCCGTGCCGCCGAGTTTCGCCACCCACGGTTCGCCGTCCAGCGTGAGCAGGTTCTGCTTCGGCTGGACGAACGGCAGCGTGGAGATGGAGGGCTGCCAGAACATCAGGTCCGGGCGGTCGCCCGAGGCGAGCTTCGTCGGCACGTTCTGCTCGTACAGGTCCGGGACCGCCTGCGTCTCGACCCGCGCGCCGGTCGCCTTCTCGAAGGCGTCGATCACCTGCTTCGGCGCGGTGACCGTGTTCTGCGCGGTCCACATCGTCAGTTTCACGCCGTCCAGGCGCGCGGTCGGGTCGACGGCCGCGCGCTTCGTGCCCTTCGCGTCCGCGCCGGAGTCCCCCGCGGTCGGGTCGCTGCACGCGGTGGCGGCAAGGCCGAGGGCGCAGATCAGCGCCAGGGCCGGGAGAGCTCTTGTCTGCATCACGTGCCTTTCGAGAACGGGGTGGTTCCAGGAAGCAGGATCAGAACAGTGGTGCTCGTGAGGGGTGTTGCGGTGTGCGGGGATTTCAGGGGGCGGTGCGGCGTCGCTCGTGCGGGGAGTTCAGAGCCTGATGTGCGGTGCCGCCGTGCTCTCCCGCACCACCAGCTCCGGTACGGAGACGGGGTGCGGGGCGATCTGTGCCGACTTCTCCAGCACCCCGTGCAGCGAGGCGAACGCCGCTCTGCCGAGGCCGGTGAAGTCGAGGCGGACGGTCGTCAGGGACGGAGTGAGGTAGGCCGCGTGGGGCGCGTCGTCGAAACCGGCCACGCTGACCTCGCCGGGCACACCGCGCCCCGCCTCGTGCAGGGCGCGCAGGACACCGAGCGCCAGGTCGTCGTTGCCGCACAGGATCGCCGTGACGGCGGGGTCGCGGGCCAGCTTCCGGCCCGCCGCGTGTCCGCCGGCCGGTCCCCAACTCCCTTGCAGCGGGCGGGGAACGGCGGCACCGGCCTCGCGCAGTGCCTGACGCCAGCCCTCGGTGCGGGCGGCCGTACGCCGGGTGCTGGAGGGGATCGCCACGTACTGCACCGTGCCGTGGCCCAGCGCGAGGAGGTGGCGCGTCACCTCGTACGCCGCCTGGCGGTCGTCCGTCCACACCCAGGGGCGGTCGCCGTCCGGGGGGCTCGCCGGGGTCTCCACCACGCCCACGACCGGGAGTTCGGCGGGCACGGCCGTCAACGCCCGTACGCCCGCCGGGTCGTATGCGATCACGATGAGACCACCGCTCGCGTCCGCCGCGCGCCGCACCTCTGCGGTGACGGCAGCCTCGTCGGCCGACTCCAGGACGCCGATCCCGACCGCGTACGCCGCCGCGCGGGCCGCCTCCTCGATGCCCTGGAGGATCGCCGCGTACCCGTAGTGCGTCGTGTTCGCCGTCAGCACCGTCACGCTGCGGCTGCGCCCGCTGGCCAGCGCCAGCGCCGTCGCGTTGCGCCGGAAGCCCAGTTCGCCGATCGCCGCGAGCACCCTGTCGCGCGTCTCCTGGCGCACGCTGGGGTGGTCGTTGATCACCCGGGACACGGTCTGGTACGAGACGCCGGCGGCGCTCGCCACATCCCTGATGCTCGCCGGGCGCCTTGTGTGACCGGTCACATCCATGCCAGGATTGTGACCGGTCACACAAGGGTCGTCAAGAGACCGTAACGATGGATTCACACGACGGATTCACGCGGACGGGAGGTGCCGTGACCGGCACGGTGGACGGGCTTGTCTGGGGTCATGAGGGTCTTGAGGTGGAGTTCGGGGTCGCTTCCGACGGGACGCCGAGGGTGGTGCGGGTGGGGGTCGACGGGAAGCGGGTCGATCCCGAAGTCGCGCTGCCGCTGGTCGAGTTGACGGCGTTCGGGCAGGGGAGCGGGTGGTCGGGGCCGCGCTTCACCGGGACGGCTCTCGGTAACCGGCTGCGGTATCAAGGGCATTCGGCGCGGGCCGAAGGGATGACTGTCGAACTCCACGACGCCGGGACCGGATTGACCGCCTTCGTCGAGTTCGGGAGTGTCGCCGGGGTGTCGGTGCTGCGGTCCCGGGTCCGGCTCCGGAACGACGGTCGTGAGCCTCTTGTCGTCCAGTCCGTCAGCAGTCTGCTCCTCGGCGTACTGCCGCCTCCTCACTTGCTGGACGTGCACTGGGCTCGCAACGACTGGCTCGCGGAGTGCCGTTGGGACTGTGCGCCGGTGCGGGACGTCGTCGCCGATATCGGGGCCGCCGTGCACCAGCACGACAGCCGGGCCGCGTTCCGCCTCACCGGGCGCGGGAGTTGGCCCACCGACGGGCACCTCGCCATGGGCGCGCTGACCGAAGTGGGCGACGGGCGGGCCTGGTTGTGGCAGATCGAGTCGCCCGCCGGGTGGCGGTGGGATCTGGGGGAGCGGGACGGGAGGACGTACCTCGCCCTCAACGGGCCCACCGACGCCGAGCATCAGTGGCGGGTGCGGCTCGGGGCGGGGGAGTCGTTCACGACCGTGCCTGTCGCCCTGGCGGCCGGTGCCGGGTTCGACGACGCGATGGGGGCGCTGACCTCGTACCGGCGTGCTGTGCGGCGCCCGCACGCCGACCATGTGGCGCTGCCCGTCGTCTTCAACGACTACATGAACACGCTGATGGGGGACCCGACCACGGCGAAGCTGCTGCCGTTGATCGACGCGGCGGCCGAGGCGGGGGCGGAGTATTTCTGCATCGACTCCGGGTGGTACGACGACGACGCCGACGGGTGGTGGGACAGCGTCGGCGCGTGGGAGCCGTCCGCCCGGCGCTTTCCCGACGGGGGTATTCAGCGGGTGCTGGAGCGGATCCGGGAGCGCGGGATGGTGCCCGGACTCTGGCTGGAGCCCGAGGTCGTGGGCGTACGCAGCCCCGTCGCCCGGTCGCTTCCCGACGACGCCTTCTTCCAGCGGGACGGCATCCGGCTCACCGAACAGGGCCGCCACCAGCTCGACTTGAGGCACCCGGCCGCTCGCGCCCACCTCGACCGGACCGTCGACCGGATCGTCGGGGAGTGGGGGGTGGGGTACCTCAAGCTCGACTACAACATCGTCGTCGACCCCGGGACGGTCGGGCCCGGGGACCTCGCGCCAGGGGCGGGGCTGCTCGGGCACGGCCACGCGTATCTGTCGTGGCTGTCAGGGGTGTTGGACCGGTATCCGGGGTTGGTCGTCGAGAACTGTGCGTCCGGGGGGATGCGCATGGACGGCGCCACCCTCGCCGTCTCCCAACTCCAGTCCACCAGCGACCAACAGGACCCCTTGCGGTATCCGCCCATCGCGGCGTCCGCGCCGACGGCTGCGCCGCCTGAGCAGGGGGCCGTGTGGGCCTACCCCCAGCCGTCGTACTCCGACGAGTTGATCTCGTTCACGTTGGGTGGGGCGCTGTTGGGGCGGGTTCACCTGTCGGGGCATCTGGATCGGATGACTTCTCGTCAGATCGCCTTGGTGCACGGGGCGTTGGACACGTACAAGGCGATTCGGGGCGATCTGGCGCGGGGGTTGCCGTTCTGGCCGGTGGGGTTGCCGGGGTGGGGGGACGAGTGGGTGGTGCTGGGGATGCGGGTGCCGGGCGGGGCGACGTATCTGTCCGTGTGGCGCCGAGGTGGAGAGGACGAACTCCGGGTGCCTGTTGAGCATGTGGCGGGGCCGGAGGTGGGGGTCGAGGTGTTGCATCCGAGTGCTGCGGGGAGTGGGGGCGCGGTGTGGGACGGGGGCGGGGTGGTGGTGTCGGTGCCTCGGGTGCCGGGGGTGGTGTTGGTGCGGTTGAGCTGAGTCGGCGAGCCCTGCGGGGCGGTGACTGGTCCCGGGGTGTGCCCGCCCGGCCGCGCTAGGTCAGGCCCCCTTCGCTGCCTGCGGCCTTGCCCAGGAGGCGCTCACGGTGTCAGCGGTACAGGTACGCCTCCCGCAGGCGGGTGGGCGACGGGGGTTCCGTGGTACGTCACCCACGTGATGATCGCGACGTTCGCCAGCAGCCACAGGCCCGCGAATCCGAGGACCGAGAACTTGACCAGGCGGGTGCGGGAGCGGACCACGTTCTCGACCTCGTCGGCGGTCCTGCCCTCGGACGGCGGGTAGTCACGCCAGCGGCCTGTCGCGATCCAGACGACGGCCAGACCGATCGCGACGTAGACCGTCCCGCCCCCGAGTTCCCCGCCCAACTCGTACGGAGTCATGGTCTCCCCCTGTTTTCCGTGCTGACAGGGGGAGACCCTAACCCATGGCGTTACTCTCCCGACGGTGCTGTCTGTGGGACTCCCAGGCCCACCGGTGTCCCGAAGTTCGGTCCGTTGGGCGACTCCGTCGAGAACTGGCTCTACCCCCTCACCGACGACCTCATGACGAGGATGGCGGCCACGCTCGAAAGCAATTTTCGGAGCGCACTGCGGCACAGCAAGGCCGGCGGGGTCGACCGCATCGTCCGTACTCCGGAGTTCACCGGCAAACTCCGCCAGGACGTCATCTCCCAGAGTCGCTACCACGTCGAACGCTGAGCGGGTTCACACCACCACCCACAGCGCGGCCGTCAACCCGAACCCCGCGAACCCCATCACCGTCGTCAGCACCGTCCACGTACGCAGCCCGGACGCGACGTCCAGCCCCGCGAGGCGGGTGAACATCCAGTACCCGGCGTCGTTGATGTGGGAGAGGGTGAGGGCGCCGGCGCCCATCGACAGGGCCACCAGGGAGAGTTGGCCGGTGGAGAGGGCGGCGCGTTCGAGCAGGGGGGTCAGGATGCCGGCCGTCGTGATCAACGCGACTGTCGCCGAGCCCTGGGCCGCTCGCAGGGCGAGGGCCGTGAAGAAGGCGAGGAACAGGGCCGGGAGGCCGGTGCGTTCGAGGGTGTCGGCGATCGCGTCACCGATGCCGCTCGCCACCAGGACCTTGCCGAAGACGCCGCCCGCCCCGGCGACCAGGATGACCATCGCCACCGGGGGGAGCGCCGAGCCCATCACCTCCGCGATCCTGGACCGGTCCCAGCCGCGCTGCGCGCCCAACAGCCAGCCGCACAGGGCGACATCGACGAGCAGCGCGACCATCGGCGCGCCCAGAACGGTGAGGACGGCCCGTAGCGTCGACCCCTCGGCGAGGGTGTTCTCGCCGATCGTGCCGAGGAGGATCAGGAGGATGGGGGTGACGATGAGGGCCAGGACCATGCCGAAGGAGGGCGGTCGTACGTCGGTCTCCACGGGGGAGGGTTTGGTGAGTACGGCGGTGCCGTGACCGTCACCGGCGCCTGTAGAGGGTGAACCCCCGTCAGGGTCAGCCGAGTTGACCTCCTCCCCGTACACCTCCGCCCGCACCGCCGGGTCCATCGGGTACTCCCGCCGCGTCATCCGCCGCGACACGAAGTACCCCAGCACCACCACGGCCGCCGTCACCGGTATCCCCATCAGCAGCACCAGCCCCTGACTCGCCCCGATCGCCTCGATCCCGGCGACGGCACCCGGGTGCGGCGGCAGGAACGCGTGGACGGTCAGCATCGCCGCGCCCATCGGCAGCGCGTACACCAGCAACGGCTTACGGGACGCCCGCGCGACCCCGTACGCGATCGGCATCAGGATGATGAGCCCGACCTCGAAGAAGACGGGGATGCCGAGGACGAACCCGGCGACGGTGAGTGCGAACGGGGTGCGCCGGGAACCGAAGCGGTCGATGAGGGAGTGGGCGAACGCGTGGGCGCCGCCGGAGAGTTCGATGATGCGGCCGATCATCGCGCCGAGGGCGATGATGGTGGCGATGTGCCCGAGGGTGGCGCCCATCCCCTCCTCGATGGTCTTCACGAGGTCGGCGGCGGGCACCCCGGCCACGAGGGCGACGCCGACGCTGACGACGACCAGCGCGACGAACGGCTGGACCTTGCCCCACAGGATCAGCAGGAGCAGCAGCCCGACCCCGGCCGCCGCGATGCCGAGCAGCGCGCCGTGGCTCACTGTCCGGCCCCTTCCTGGGACGGGGACGTCGACGGGGACAGGACGGTGACGACCGTCGAGTCGTCACGCGCCCCCAACCCGGCCCGCTCGCCCAGGAGATACAGCTGTTCGGCGGCTGCCGCGAGCGGCACGGGTACGTGCGCGTCGCGCGCGACCCCGGTCACGATCCCCATGTCCTTGACGAAGATGTCGAGCCGCGACTTGACCTCGGGTTCGCCGGAACCGTCGTACAACTGGACCATGCGCGGCCCCCGGTCGGCGAACATAAAGGAACCGGCGGCCCCTTGGCCCAGGCTCTCGACGACGGTCGCGGGGTCGAGCCCGAGCCCGCGCGCGAGGGCGATGGCCTCGGCGGCAGCGGCGATGTGCACCCCGGCGAGCAGCTGGTTGACGGCCTTCATCGCCTGCCCGTCCCCGGGCCGCGCACCCACCAATGTGAGGGTGGACGCGAGCCGTTCGAGCACCGGCCGGGCCGTCTTGAGCGCGGTCTCCTCGGCGCCCACGACGATCAGCAGATCCCCGGCCCCGGCCCGCACGGGCCCACCGCTCACCGGCGCGTCGACCGTCAACACCCCACGCTCCGCGAGCCGTCGGGCCGTCGACCGAGCCGCCTCGGGCCCGACCGTGCTGGTGAGGACGACGACGGCTCCCGCCCGCAACGCCTCCACCGCCCCCGCCGTCCCGAACAGCGCGCCCTCCACCTGGAGTTGATCGCGTACGGCGACGAGGACCACGTCGGCGTCCTGTACCGCCTCGGCGGGTGACGCAGCGTCATGTGCGCCTTTGGCGGCGAGGGTTGCCCGGCGCGAGGCGTCGATGTCGTAGACGGAGACGGGGAGTTCGGCGGCGAGGCGGCGGGCCATGGGCAACCCCATGGCACCCAGGCCGAGGACAGCGGTACGGGGCAGGGCGGACATCATCGTCCTTTCTGAAGGCGGCTTCGGGGGCAGCCAGGATGGGGGGGAAGTCGAGTCCCCGATCGGTGAAGGTCCTTAAAAGAAGGGGGAGTTACCGCAGCAGCGCGACCGCGTCGGCCAACGCCTCGTCGTCCCCGACGTTCCCCGCGAACACGACGTACGGAATCCCGGCGGCGGCCCCCTCCACCGGCTCCCACAGCGAGACGATCCCCGGCAGCAGCGTCCCGCGTGCCCACGCGCGGCAGATCCCGAGCCCGTCGGTCGCCGTGTCGCTGGAGGTGATCCCGCCCTTGGCGACCACGAACCCCGGCCGGCGAAGGGAGGTGACCCGGCGGACGGTCTCGACCAGCGCGGCCGAGACCCGGCGCGAGATCGCGAGGCTGGCGTCCGCGTCCGCACCGGTGACCAGCGTGCGGGACGTACGGATCACGACGTCCGACGAGCCCATCCCCGCAGCGGCGGCCGACGCGACCTCGGCGACGTGCGCGTCCCGCCGGTCGTCGTCGAGCAGCGCGGCCACGTCGAGTTCGTACTCGGCGATCCCGCCCCGCTCCCGGAGCCGGTCCACCTGCCGCGTCGTCAGGGAGACATGGGAGCCGACGACGATCAACCCGTGCCGCCCCGCCTCCCGCATCCCGCTCAACTCGCCCCGGGTCAGCGGCGGTCGGCCCTCCTGACCGGCGCGGGCCCGCACGAACGACGGCCCGACCCGGTACAGCAGCCGCGTGTCCTTCGCCTCGGTCGCCGCGACGGCGAGGACGCGCAGATCGTCGTCGCACACGGCGTCCACGACGGCCGTACAGCCACCCCGCAACGAGCCCAACAGGCGCGCGGTGTGGGCTGGTCCGCCACCGCGCAGGTCGTCGAGGGTGATCCGGAGCACCTCGTCGGCACGCACCCGGCCGCCCGTCTTCTCCTCGACCCAGTCGGGCAGGAAGGAGCTGCGGTAGCCGAACGTCGCGTCGCGCGCGAACTCGCTCTCGCCTACGGGGAGCAGACCGTCCGGCGTACGCATCCAGTGCCGGGAGTCGACGGTCAGCCGCCCCGCCTCGATGTAGGCGGGCACCAGGACGACCCCGTCGACGTCCGCCGACTCCTCGGCGAGCACGTCGGTTTCGAGCGGGAAGTGTCCCCGCAGCGTCGAGTCGCCCCGGCTCGCGAGGACGTACGCGACCCCCTCGGCCGCCGACGCCTCCCGCAGGGCGCGCACCACCTCGCGGTTGCGCTCGGCCGCCGAACCGGCGGACAGGCTACGGGTGTTGGTGAGGACGAAGAACGCGGACGTGTCCTGGCGCAGCGCCCAGCGCAGGTCGTCCACCGTCCAGGAGGTGAGGACGGGGACGCCGGCGACGGTCTGGGTCCCGGTCGGGTCGTCGTCGAGGACGACCAGGCGGGGCGCGCCGGACAGCCGGGCGGCGACTTCGGCGGCGGCGACCTCGCGGACCGGGGGGAGACCGGCGAGGACGGCGGCTTCGGGGACGTACGAGGGCATGGGGGTGTCCTCTTCTCTGAAAGATACGACTGAATGGGCTGAACGGGCTGAGGGGGACAGGGGTGTTGGACCGGCTCAGTCCCGCTTGATCACATGCGTCCGCAGGTCGTCCGCGGTCTGCTTCATGTGCCCGTCCATAGCCGCCCGCGCCGCCTCCGCGCTCCCCGACTCCAGCGCGGCCAGCACCCGTTCGTGATGCGCGATGGCGTGTGTCCGGATCTCCGGCACGGCCGACGTCTCCCGCCGCCCCTCCACCAGCAGCGCCCCGAACGGCTCGAACAGCAGCGGCACGAAGAGGTTCCCCGAGGCCCGCATCACGATGTCGTGGAAGTCGATGTCGGCCTGCACGAACAGCTCGGTGTCCGCGCTCTCGGCGGCCTCCCGCATCAGCTCCAACCGCCGCCGCAGTTCCGCGAGATCCTCCTCCGTACGCCGCGTCGCGGCCAGCTCGCACGCGCCGTTCTCGATCAGCCGCCGCGCCTCGATCAGCCGCTCCGACAGCGCCCCGCTCGCCGACCGGGAGGCGGCCCGCACGACGGGTTCGAGCGCCGTCCACCGGTCCGGCGGGTTGACGTACGTGCCGCGCCCGCGCACCACCCGTACGACGTTCTGCGCGCGCAGCGCCTTCACGGCCTCGCGCACGGTCAGCCGGCTCACCCCGCCGATCCCGGACAGCTCGCCCTCGGGCGGGAGGGCGCTGTCCGGCGGGTACTGCCCGTCGATGATCGCGGTCAGCAACTGCTCCGCGAGGTCGTCTGCGAGGGACATGGACGTGTCTTTCGCTCGGCTCCTACATCAGATGTCAGACGTCTGATGTCTCGGTGCCGGAAACGATGGCAGCAGGGATGTGGGCCGTCAAGACAACGGCCCACATCGATCCGTCAGTTGACGATCGCGTGCTGCCCGGGGATCGCCGCGAGCAACTCGCGGGTGTACGCGTGACCGGGCCGCGCGAACAGGTCGTCCGCCGTGCCCGTCTCGACGACCCGGCCTGACCTCATGACGGCGACCTCGTGCGCGAGCTGCCGGACCACGGCCAGGTCGTGCGAGATGAACAGGTACGCCATCCCCGTGTCGGCCTGCAACTGAGCGAGCAGCTCCAGGACTTGGGCCTGCACGGAGACGTCCAGCGCGGACACCGGCTCGTCGCACACCACGAGGTCCGGCGAGAGCGCCAACGCCCGCGCGATCGCGACGCGTTGCCGCTGTCCGCCCGACAACTCCGCCGGGCGGCGCTCCAGGTACGACGCCGGGAGCGCGACCCGGTCCAGCAACTCCCGTGCCCTCGCGAGCCGTTCGGCGCGGTCGCCGACCTTGAACGCGCGCAGCGGCTCGGTGATCGTCTCGCCGATCGAGAAGCGCGGGTCCAGCGAGGCGTACGGGTTCTGGTACACGAGCTGGGCCCGGCGCCGGAGTTGGCGTGTCCCCGCGCCGCGTACGGTCGTCACGTCGGCGCCGTCGAACAGGATCTGCCCGGCCGACGCGTCCGTCAGGCGCAGGGCCAGCCGCGCGGTCGTCGACTTGCCCGAGCCGGACTCACCGACCAGGGCGAGGGTGCGGCCCCGGTGCAGGGTGAGGCTGACGTCGTCCACGGCACGCAGGGTGGTGCCGCCGGAGAGCTTGAACTCCTTGACCGCGCCCCGGAGTTCGAGGAGCGGGGTCGGTGAGGTGAGGGGTGCGGCGGGGCGGGGGCGGGCCTCGGCGAGGCTCGGGGCGCTGGCCAGCAAGCCGCGTGTGTAGGGGTGCTGGGGGTTCGTCAGGATCTCCTGCGTCGGGCCCGCTTCGACGACCTTGCCCTCGGACATGACGACCAACTGGCGTGCCCGGTCCGCCGCCACGCCCAGGTCGTGGGTGACGAGGAGGATCGCCGTACCCGTCTCCTCGGTGAGGTGCTGGAGGTGGTCGAGGATGACGCGCTGCACGGTGACGTCCAGCGCGCTCGTCGGCTCGTCCGCGATGATCAGTTCCGGGCGGGCGGCGATCGCCACGGCGATCAGGGCGCGTTGGCGCATGCCGCCGGAGAGTTCGTGCGGGTACTGCCGGGCGCGCACCGCCGGTTCGGGCAGGCCCGCTTGTGCGAGGACGCCGATCGCCTCGCGGGGTGCTGTACGCCGGGTCGCCAGGCCGTGGATGCGCAGGACCTCGGCGACCTGCTCGCCGATCCGCTTGACCGGGTTCAGCGAGAC
This sequence comes from Streptomyces saintjeani, assembly GCF_055409605.1. Taxonomy (NCBI): domain Bacteria; kingdom Bacillati; phylum Actinomycetota; class Actinomycetes; order Kitasatosporales; family Streptomycetaceae; genus Streptomyces; species Streptomyces saintjeani. Next base: position 8,595,848 of record NZ_CP189624.1, read on the forward strand.
GGTCGGGTCCTGCGGGACCAGGCCGATCCTGGCACCCCGGATCGTGCGCAACTCCGGTTCGGACAGGGCGGTGAGGTCGTGCCGGCCGAACCGGACCGTCCCCGCGTCGATCCGGCCGTTCGCCGCGAGGAGCCGGGTGACCGCGTGCGCGGTCGTGCTCTTGCCGGACCCCGACTCGCCCACGACGGCGGTGATCTCACCGGCGCGGACGTCGAGGTCGACGCCGCGTACGGCGGGGACGCGGGCGCCGGTGCGGGTGCCGTAGGAGACGGTCAGGCCGCGTATCTCAAGAAGGGGCTCAGTGGTCATACCGGTTGCCGATCTCTGCGAAGTGCCGGGCCGGTCCCGGGAAGCGCCGCGCGCTCACAGGAAGCGGGCCGGTCTCCGGGAAGCGCCGCCCCCTCTCAAGAGGCGTGCCGGTCCTCGGAAAATGCCGCCCGCTCTCGGGAAACGCCCCCTTCACGCCCGCCCCCACTCATCGTCCAACGCCCGCGCGATCCGGTTCGTCGACAGCACCGCCGCCGCGATCACCACCCCCGGCAACACCGTCAACCACCACGCGTTCGCCAGGTAGTTGCGCCCGTCCGAGATCAACGTCCCCCACTCCGGCGCCGGCGGCGGAGCCCCGTACCCGAGGAAGCTCAGCGCCGACACCGCGAGGATCGCGCTGCCCAGCTCGATGGTCGCGAGGACGATCACCGGCCCGGCGGAGCCCGGCACGACATGGCGGCCCAGGACCGAGTACCAGCGGGCCCCGGACGCGTGCGCGGCCTCGACGTACACCGCCTGCCGCACCCGCAGCACCTCGGCCCGGGTCACCCGCGCGAACGGCGCCACACTCGCGATGCCGACCGCGATCGCGACCTTCACCGTGCCGTACCCCAGCGCGGTGACCAGCGCGAGGGACAGGAACAGCGCGGGGATCGACAGCAGGACGTCGACGACCCGCATGAGGATGTCGTCCACCCACCGCCCGACGAACCCGGCGATCAGCCCCAGCGCCCCGCCGACGACGAACGCGACGCCCACGGCGACCAGCGTGCCCTTGAGGGACAACTGGGCGCCGTGCACGACCCGGGTGAACACGTCACGCCCCAACTCGTCCGTGCCGAACCAGTGCTGGGCGCTCGGAGCGCGGAAGTTCTCCGAAGGAACCCCCGTCAAGGGGTCCTTGGACGTGAACAGGTCCGGCCAGAACGCGGCCAGCACCACCAGCACGACGACCACGCCCGAGACGACGAGACCGGGCCGGCGCACCAAGAACCGCACCACGCGCCGGGGTTCGGGCGCGGGCTCGGCCCGCGTCTCGTCGGCCCTCTCCAGGACGGCCTGACTCATACGGCCACCGCCTTCCGGCTCGGCGCGACCACGATCCGGGGATCGAGCAGCGGATAGACGAGGTCGACGAGGAGGTTCGCCAGCACGAACACGAGCGCCCCGAACACGACGACCCCTTGGACCAGCGGAATGTCCTGCGCGGTGACGGCGGCTGCGGTCACCCGCCCGAGCCCGTCGCGCGAGAACACCGTCTCGACGACGACGGACCCGGCGACGAGCTGCCCGACGAGCAGCCCCACGACGGTCAGCGCGGGCAGCGACGCGTTGCGCAGCGCGTGCCGCAGATGGATCCGCCACCGCCCGGCGCCCTTCGCGCGAGCCGTCTCCACGTACGCCTGGTCCAGCGCCGTGAGCAGGCTCTTGGCCAACACCTGCGCGACCAGCGCGCCGGTCGGGACGGCGAGGGTGACGGCGGGCAGGATCAGCCCGTCCAGCCCGTCGTTGCCGAACGCCGGGAACCAGCGCAGCCGGAACGAGAACAGCTCGACGAGGACCAGTCCGACCCAGAACGTCGGCACCGACACCCCGAGCGGCGGCAGCGACAGCAGGGTCTGCCGCAGCCAGCGCGCCCGCGTGTACGTCGCGAGGACCGCGAGAGCGCCCCCGCCGGCCACCGCCAGCAGCAGGGCCAGCGAGGTGAGTTGCAGGGTCTGTGGCAGCGCGTCGGCGATCGTCGAACTCACCGGGCGGCCGGTGGAGATCGCGTCGCCGAAGTCGCCGCGCACCGCCCGCCCCGACGCGTCCAAGTACTGCGCGAGAAGCGGCTTGTCGAACCCGTACTCGTGGCGCAGCGCGGCGAGTTGGGCCGGGTCGATCTGCGCCGAGTCCGCGCCGGCCCCGGCCATCGCCGAGACCGGGTCGCCCGGCAGGTAGTAGAGGATCACGAACGACACCGTGAACGCCGCCCACAGCACGCCCACCGCCTGGGCGAGCCGTTTCAGCACGTATCCGCGCATCGGCTCAGCCGATCCACGTGTCGTGGAGCTGGATACGGCTGGAGGCGTCGAAGGCGAGGCCGTGCACCTTCTTCGCCACGCCGAGCTGTGTCTGGAGTTCGACGACCGGCACGGTGTAGGCGTTGTCGACGATCAACCGCTGTGCCTGGGCGACGAGTTCCTTGCGCTTGGCGGGGTCGGTGGCCGCCGCCTGTCCGGTGAGCACGGTGTCCAGCGGTGTCGCGGGCAGCCGGTAGAGGTTGGCGAGCTTCGTGGAGAACGAGGAGCGCAGGATGTCCGGGTCGGCGCGGGTGATGTTGCCCCACAGGCCGTCGAAGTCGCCGGACTGCTGGACCTGGGCGAGCTGCGAGATCTGGAGCTGCTGGAGGACGATGCCGACACCGGCCTCCTTCAGTTGCTGCTGGATCAGCTCCAGGGCGGGCTGGTTGGCCGCCGAGTTCGCGAACCACTTCACCGTCAGGTTGAGCCTCGCGCCGTCCTTCGTACGGATGCCGTCGCCGCCCGGCTTCCAACCGGCCGCGTCCAGCAGGGACTTGGCCTTCGCCGCGTCGAACGCCAGATCCGTGCCGAGGTCGGTGTAGTCGGGGGTCGTGTGGGCGAGGACACTCGTCGCCGGCCGGGTGCCGGTCGGGAAGACGGTCGTCGCGACCTGCTGCCGGTCGATCGCGGTCCGGATCGCCTGCCGGACGCGGACGTCCTTCAGGACCGGCCGCGCGTTGTTCAGCGACAGGCCGAACACGATCCCCGGGTTGGCCCGCCGCTGGAGGTTCACCGAACCCCCTTGCAGCGCAGCCTCGTTGGCCTTGCCGACGCTGCTGATCGCGTCGACCTGACCGGACTGGAGGCTCCCCGCGCGCACCCCCGCCTCGGGCACCACCTTGAACACCAGCTTGTCGAGATACGCCTCGCCCTGCTTGGTCCACAGCGACGAACCCCACGCGTACGCCGCGCGTCTGGCCAGCGTGACCGACTGGTTCTGCACGTACCGCGTCAGCGTGAACGGACCCGACCCGACGACGCCCTTGGCGCACTTCTCCTGCGGGGTGAGTTTCACGCTCGCCGAGGACTCGATGCCCAGCGAGTGCGTCGAAGTCGCTTGCAGGAACTGGGCGTTGGGGCTCTTGAATGTCACCCGTACGGTCAGCGGGTCGACGGCCGTCGTGCTCTCGACGCCGCTCAGATAACCCTGTGCGAGAGTGCCGAGGGCGCCGAGCTTCGGGACGGCGTCGAAGTTGTCCTTCACCACCTGCGCGGTCAGCGCCGAGCCGTCGCTGAAGGTCACCCCGGGCCGCAGCCGGAACGTGAACTGCCGGGCGTCCGGGCTGACTTCCCAGCTCTTCGCGAGCCACGGCACGATCTTGCCGGTCTTCGGGTCCTGGTCCGTCAGCGAGTCCACGAGCTGCCGTACCGAGTAGATCGTGTCGTTGCTGCCGACCTGCTGCGGGTCGACGCAGCCGGAGTCCGAGCCGACGGCGAAGGTGAGCGTGCCGCCCGGGCGGGGCGCGGTCGCGCCGGAGGCGGCGCTGTCGGTTCCTGAGGAGCAGGCGGCGAGCAGTAGCGCGGAAGTCACCAGTGCCGCCGATCTCGCGGCACGCAGGGGAAGTTGAGCCGTCACGGGACGGGGTCTCCTGTTCGTGTCACCGCGCGCCGCAGAGCAGGAGGGCGCGCGGAGTGAGCACCTCCGGTGGTGGGGGAACGGAGGCGTGAAGGAAGAAAAAAGGGGGGGAGGGTCAGACGGCGACGCGGAACGCGGTCAGCCGCGACACAGGCAGCTGGTGCAGCGCTGAAGGTCGATGTGCCGACGGCGGGAGAGCCCGGAGAAGAGCGCCAGCTCGGCACGCGGGAACCGGAGTTCACTGCTGCACGTCACGCCGGTCCCTCCCTGTCCAGAAGCCTGCCCCACAGGGTCACACACTGAGGGAGCCTCGCTACCGATCACGAGCGTAAGGAGTGGCCTCCGCGAACGTCAACGGGTGATCCGAGGCGTGAGACATGGGCACGGCGACGCCCCGAGTTTCGGCGGCGGAGGCCGGGGAAGGCGGGACACATCCCTCGTGTCTCATATGGGGAGGAACCCATGACCGACGATCAGAAGCCCGCGGACCCGGGCGACGTGATCCGCACCGGGAGCCCCGAGTCCACCGTCGACCGGGTGGCCGACTTCTACGGCGCCTACATCGACGCCGTGTACGACGGGACCGACAACCTCGGCCGGGAACTGCGCGCGCACTACCTCACGGAGGAACTGCGCCGGCGCCTCGCGGACTGGGAGAAGACCAACCACGCCGACGGGGTCCTGCGCGCCCAGAACGTCCCCCTCCAGTGGGAGGTCCGCTACAACGACTCCGGCGCGGGGCACGCGTTCACGGTCGTCACCCTCACCTGGGGCGGCAGCACCGACCCCGAGCGGACGCGGCTGGCGATCCAGAGCGACCTCGCTACCCGGCTCATCTCGGACATCAAGGAGTCGACGGACGGGTGAGCAGGGCCGACCCCGCCGCGCCGGCCCTGAACACCCCCCTCACCTGCGGAAACTGAGCCGGAACAGCAGGGAGTGCGCGTCGTCCTCCGTCAGGCCGAGGGCCTTCGCGACGGTTTCCCAGGAGAGTTCGTCGGCCCGGACGTTGTAGGCGGCCTCGCGGCCCGCGTCGGAGGTGATGCGCTCCAGGGCCGTCACCGCGCGCAGCGCCGCCAAGGGGGCCTGGTCCGCCAAGTTTCCCAGTCTGCGGTCGAGTTCGTCGATCATCGCCTCGACGTCCGTGGGCAGCGGGACCGAGCGGGACTCCACCTCGCGGATGTGCCGGTCCCACTCCTCCTCCAGCGCCGAGGTGTCGTAGTCGTACGGGTGGTGGCGCGGGACCCGGGACCAGTCCAGGGGGTGGCGGGTCTCGCCGCGCCAGCCGCAGGAGCAGGCGGCGCGCAGATGGCTCGCCTCGGGGGCGCGCAGCGTGCCGTCGTACACCCACCACTCGGTCGACTTGGGCATGTCGGCGCCGCTGCCGACGTCGAAGTACACCGGTCCCGGCTCGGTGCCGTCCGGGAGCACGGCACGCGGCCTGCCCTCGTGCGACGTACCGAAGTTCTCCGTCCGCCACTCCACGACCCCTCCAAAGTCCGCGCCGTCACTGGCACCTACCCCAGGCCGGAGCGGTCATGACTGTCAAGGGCGGCGCGGTGCCCGGCGGACGGTGAGGACGGCGACGTCGTCGTGCCGGCCGCCGTGCCCGGCGTACGCGCGGGCGTCGTCGTACAGCGCCTGCGGCAGGGCCGTGGGGGAGAGGTCCGAGAGGGCGGTGAGGCGTTCGTCGGCCGGGTAGAACGTGCCGTCCGCCGCGCGGGTCTCGGTGAGGCCGTCCGTGCTGAGGACGAGCGTCGCGTGCGCCGGGAAGTCGAACCAGCCGACGGTCGTCGGCTCGGCCGCGAGCGCGGACAGGCCGAGGGGGACGCCGGAGTCCAGGTGCGGGGTGGTGACCTTGCCGTCGAGCACGACGTACGGCAGGACGTGGCCGCAGTTGACCGCCTGCGCCTCGTCGTCCAGGTCGATGCCGAGGATCAGCGCGGTGACGAAGCGCTCGTCCTCGCCGGTGTCGGTGGCGTAGGAGTTGTGGCGGACGACGGCCGCGTCCAGCGCGTCGACCAGGGCCGTCAGGGTCGGCTCGCGGTGGGCCGCCTCGCGGAACGCCCCTATCACCGCGAACGCCGCGCCCACCGCCGTGAGGCCCTTGCCCTGGACGTCGCCGATGAGGACGCGGGTTCCCCACGGGGTCGCGACGACGTCGTAGATGTCGCCGCCGACGAGGCGGTCCTCGTGGAGGGGCTCGTACACGCCGTTGACCAGGACGTCGTCCGTGACCAGGGGGAGGGGGTGCAGGATGTGGCGCTGCATCGCGGCGGCCGTCGAGCGCAGGCGGAACATCTCGTGCTCACGCCGGATGCGGTAGCCGCAGGCGTACGTCGACGCGATGCCCAGCGCGATCGTGATCGCCACCAGCAGGATCCGGTCGAGCCAGTGCCCGCCCGGCCCCCGGGTCACCACCGTCGTCGACACGACGACCGCCGTCCACGAGGCGACGAACGCGGTCTGCCGTACGGTGCACAGCGCGGCGGCGGCCCCCGGCAGGAACACCAGCAGCCCCAGCAGCAGCACCGCCGACCCGGACAGCTCCCCCAACGCCTCCACCGACACCGTCACCCCGACAACGGCCAGCGCGAGCTGGACGTTCCCGGGCGGCTCGATGGCCTCGATGGCCTCAACAGGTCTCGTACGACGGCTACCGGACATCGGGACTCCCGGGCAGGTGATGATCTGGTCATACCGTATGCAGTCACACTGCCCTACGAAGAATCGCCCCGCCGCTCTGAAGTGTCCGCGGCGAAGCCGATCGCCGCCGCACCCGACAGGGATCGGGTGCGGCGGCGATCGGAGGCCGGCCCCGGGACCGTACCGGGGCCGACGGATCAGGGGCGGGTGGTGAGGTAGCCGCCCATGGAGGTGAAGTAGTCGGTGGCCGCGAGTTCCCGGCCGTCCGCCGTGCGGACCCGGGTGATCGCGAGGCCGTGGTTGCGGCCCGTGCGGGCGTCGGCGCCGGCGACGATGACCACGCCCTCGCCCTCGCGGTAGAAGATCCGGCCCGGCGTGCCGCCGTAGCGCGCCTGCGAGACGAAGGACGCCAGGATCTCCAGGCGCTCGCCCTTGTGGTACGTGAACGCGCTGGGGTACGGGGCCGACTGGGCGCGGACCAGGCGCTCCAGGACCTCGGCCGGCCAGTCCCAGTCGATGCGGATGTCGTCCTCGGCGCGCTTGTGGAAGAACGTCGCCTGCGAGCGGTCCTGCTTCGTGAACTCCGTTGTCCCGGAGGCGATGTCGGCGAGCGCGGCGACCGTGACGGGGGCGATGAGGTCGACCGTCTTGTGGAAGAGGTCGGTGGTCGTGTCGGTGGGCCCGACGGCCACGGACTCCTGGCGGACGATGTCACCGGCGTCCAGCTCGTCGTTCATCATGTGCGCGGTGACGCCGACTTCGGGCTCCCCGTTGATGAGCGCCCAGATCAGCGGCGAGAACCCGGCGTACTTCGGCAGCAGCGAGTCGTGGATGTTGAGCGTGCCGTACCGGGGCAGTCCGAAGATGCGCGGCGGGATCCACGTACGCCAGTTGTTGGCGACGATGATGTCCGGGTCGGCGTCCTTGAGGCGCTGGAAGAGTTCCTCGTCGTCGGGCCGGTTGCGGATGACGACCGGTACGCCGTGCTCCTCGGCGAGGTCGGCGACCGAGTCGCTCCAGATCTTCTCGTAGGCGTGCTCGCTCCTGGGGTGCGTGACGACCAGCACCACGTCGTGCTCGGAGTCCAGAAGGGCTTGGAGGGTGCGGTGCCCCCAGGTCTGGTAACCGAACATGACGACCCGCATGGGGTTCCTCCTCGAAGCAGGGCTGACCGGATCAAGCGACGTGCGGATCAAGTAAAGCAAGGCTTACCTTAGCTTTCAACGGGCGGTCCCGGATCGCCCGTTGATGCCGGGTGGTTCGCGGCACCCCTATCGACACCGTCACCGGATTAGCTTAGGCTCACCTAAGTTGCCGGTGTGCCGCCGTTCGGCATGCCCGTCATCCCGCACTTTCCCCCACGCCGACACATGGCGACTGCCCCGCACGATGGGAGAGACATGTCACAGGTGCTTCCTGCTGGCTCACCACTGGTCCACGACCTCATTGGGATCGGCTTCGGCCCGTCCAATGTGGCCATGGCGATAGCACTGGAGGAGCACAACGCCCGTGTCGGCGACGGGAAGGCGGTGACCGCCCACTTCTTCGAGCAGCAGCCCCGCTTCGGCTGGCACCGGGGCATGCTCATCGACGACGCGACGATGCAGGTGTCCTTCCTGAAGGACCTGGTGACGCTCCGGAACCCGGCCAGCGAGTACAGCTTCCTGTGCTACCTCCAGAGCAAGGGCCGGATGATCGACTTCATCAACCACAAGAGCCTGTTCCCGCTGCGCGTCGAGTTCCACGACTACTTCGAGTGGGCCGCCGCGAAGGTCGGCGGCATGGTCTCGTACGGTCATGAAGTCGTCGGCGTGGAACCGGTGCTGCGCGACGGCGAGATCGACTACCTCGACGTCACCGTCCGTTCCCCCGAGGGCCTCGCCGTCCACCGCGCCCGCAACCTCGTCATCGGCACCGGCCTGCGCCCCCTCATGCCCGAGGGCGTCGAGCGCGGCGAGCGCCTCTGGCACAACTCCGAACTCCTCGCGAAGGTCGAGGGGCTGGAGGGCACCGACCCGACCCGGTTCGTCGTCGTCGGCGCCGGCCAGTCCGCCGCCGAGAACGTCGCCTACCTGCACCGCAGATTCCCGAACGCCGAGGTCTGCGCGGTGTTCTCGCGCTACGGCTACAGCCCCGCCGACGACAGCGCGTTCGCCAACCGCATCTTCGACCCGCAGGCCGTCGACGAGTACTTCGAGGCGCCCGAGGCCGTCAAGAAACGCCTGATGGACTACCACGGCAACACCAACTACTCCGTGGTGGACATCGACCTGATCGACGACCTGTACCGCCAGTCGTACCAGGAGAAGGTCCTCGGCACCGAGCGCCTGAAGTTCATCAACGTCTCCCGCCTCACCGGCGTCACCGAGACCGAGGAGAAGGCCACGGCCACCGTGACCTCCCTGGTCACCGGCGAGGAGACGGACCTCGACGCGGACGTCGTCGTGTTCGCCACCGGCTACAGCCCCGCCGACCCCCTCGGCCTCCTCGGCGAGGTCGGCAGCCACTGCCTGCGCGACGACGAGGGCCGCGTCCGCGTCGAGCGCGACTACCGCATCGCCACCGCGCCCGGCGTCCACGCCGGCATCTACCTCCAGGGCGGCACCGAGCACACCCACGGCATCACCTCCTCCCTGCTCTCCAACACGGCGATCAGAGTCGGCGAGATCCTCGACTCGCTCCTCGACCGGGGCCTCAAGTCCGCCTCGGACGCGGTCCGTTCGGGCACCACCCGCTGAGCCTTCCGGCCCCGCGCTCCCCGGCGCGGGGCCCGACCGGCCACGATCACCCACAGACCGAAGAGATAACGTACGACGACATGGGCACGACTACTGCTGCGCGCCCCGTGACCGGGGGGGCGGGGCACACCCGCCGACGCCGGGTCGCGGGTCTGGGCACCCTCCTGGCGGTCCTGGTGATCGCCTCGGCGCTCTCCCTGGCCGTCGGGGCGCGGGCGCTGAGCCTGAGCGAGGTGTGGCACGGCCTCCTCGACGCGCCGACCGACGACCAGCGGCTCACCGAGATCCGCCTCATCGTCCGGACGGTACGGGTGCCGCGCACGGTCCTCGCGGTCGTCGCCGGTGTCGCGCTCGGCGTCGGCGGCTCCCTCATCCAGGGCTACACCCGCAACCCCATAGCCGACACAGGGCTGTTGGGCGTCAACGCGGGCGCGTCCTTCGCGGTCGTCACCGCGATCGCCGTGTTCGGGTTCACCAGCCCTTTCGCGTACGTGTGGTTCACGTTCCTCGGCGCCGGGCTCGCCGGAGTCGTCGTGTTCGGACTCGCCAGCATCGGCCGGGGCGCCGGGAACCCGCTCACCCTCGCCCTCGCCGGGCAGGGCATCACCGTCTTCCTCGCCGCCATGACCACCGCGATCTCGCTGGGCAACCAGACCGCGCTCAACGCCCTGCGGTTCTGGAACGCCGGATCGGTCGCCGGGGTCGGCTTCGACGTCATCTGGCCCATCACCGCCTTCGTCGCCGTCGGCCTCCTGCTGGCCGTCGCGACCCTCCCCGCGATGAACCTCCTCAACCTCGGCGACGACGTGGCGCGCGGACTCGGCGTCGACGTCACCCGCAGCCGGATCATCGGCATCACGGCCATCACGCTCCTCGCGGGCGCCGCCACCGCCGCCTGCGGGCCCATCGCGTTCCTCGGCCTGATGGTCGCCCACATCGCCCGCTCCCTCACCGGCCCCGACTACCGCTGGCTCGTCCCGTACGCCGGACTGCTCGGCGCGGTCGTCCTGCTGGTCTGCGACATCGCGGGCCGACTCGTCGTCAGGCCGGGCGAGTTGGACGCCGGAGTCGTCGTATCGCTGCTGGGGGCGCCGTTCTTCGCCGTCCTCGTCTACCGAGGAAAGTTCAAGAGCGCATGAACGGCACGGAGTTGAAGCCCCCGAAGCCCCCGATGGCGCCCGGCATCCGGCTGGGCGGGCTCTCGTTCGTGTGGCGGCCGTGGGTCGCCCTGGTCACCCTCGTCCTCGCGGCGGCGGCCTTCCTGCTGTTCTGCCTCTCCATCGGCACCGGCGACTTCCCGATCGGCCTCTCCCGGGTGATCGCCACGATCTTCGGCGGCGGCGAACAGGTCGACAGGTTCGTCATCATGGACCTGCGGATGCCGCGCGCACTGGCCGGACTCGTCGTCGGCATCGCGCTCGGCGTCTCCGGCGCGATCACCCAGTCCATCGCCCGCAACCCGCTGGCCAGCCCCGACATCCTCGGCATCACCAGCGGCGCCAGCGCGGTCGCCGTGTTCCTCGTCACGGTGTCGGGCGGGGCCGCGACGGCGATCTCCGACACCCTCGGCCTGTCGGCGGCGGCGCTGCTCGGCGGACTCGGCACCGGGCTCCTCGTCTACTTCCTCGCCTGGCGGCGCGGCATCGACGGCTTCCGGCTCATCCTGATCGGCATCTCCGTCAGCGCCGTCATGCAGGCCATCACGACCTGGCTGCTCGTCGGGGCCGACATCAGGGACGTCGCCCGCGCGCAGGCGTGGCTGGTCGGCTCGCTGGACAACCGGTCCTGGAACGAGGTGTGGATCGCCCTGTGGAGCACGCTCGCGCTGGTGGCCGTCGTGACCTGCGTGGCCTTCCAGTTCAAACCCCTCCACTTCGGCGACGACGTGGCAGCGGGACTCGGCGTCCGCTACTCGGCCGTACGGTCCGTGCTGCTGCTGTGCGCGGTCCTGCTGGCCGGGGTCGCGGTGAGCGCGGCGGGCCCCGTGCCGTTCGTCGCGCTGGTCGCGCCGCAGGTGGCGATGCGGCTGGCGCGCTCGGCCACACCCCCGATGGCCGCGTCCGGGCTCTTCGGGGCCGTCCTGCTGCTCGGCTCCGATCTCATCGCGCGGGCCGTGCTGCCGGCCACGCTGCCGGTCGGCGTGATCACCGCCGCGATCGGCGGGCCGTTCCTCGTCTACCTGTTGGTGCGGGCGAACCTGAAGCGGTGACCGGCCCCCGGGACAACAGGCCCCGCAGCGGCCGGGTTTCGCGAAGCACCTGGTACAAAGGTTAGGCACACCTAAATAGGCAAGGGGGCCCTGTGGTCGCTCAGCACATCACCGAGATCGAGTCCCCGGCCGTCGCGGCGACGCGGCTGGCCGCGCGAGGCGTCACGGTCGGGTACGGCAGCCGGACCGTCATCGACGACCTCGACGTGGCCGTACCGCCGGGTGTCATCACCACGATCATCGGGCCCAACGGCTGTGGGAAATCAACCCTGTTGAGGACGCTGTCGCGGCTGCTGAAACCCACCAAGGGCTCGGTCGTGCTGGACGGCGACGACATCGCGCGCCTCAGGACCCGGGACGTCGCCAAGAAGTTGGGGCTGCTCCCGCAGGCGCCGGTCGCACCCGAGGGGCTGACCGTGTCCGACCTGGTCGCACGCGGCAGGCACCCGCATCAGAGCTGGCTGCGGCAATGGTCCTCGGACGACGCCGAGGTCGTCGAGAAAGCCCTCGCGATGACCGGCGTACTCGACCTCGCGGACCGGCCGGTGGACTCGCTGTCGGGCGGTCAGCGGCAGCGCGTATGGATCTCCATGACGCTGGCCCAGGGCACCGACCTGCTGCTTCTCGACGAGCCGACCACCTATCTCGACCTCGCGCACGCCGTCGACGTACTCGATCTCGTGGACGATCTGCACGAGTCGGGGCGGACCGTCGTCATGGTGCTGCACGATCTCAACCTCGCGATCCGCTACAGCGACAACCTCGTGGTGATGCGGGACGGCGCGATCCTCGCGCAGGGGCATCCCCGGGACGTCGTCACCGCCGAACTCCTCGACGACGCCTTCGGGTTGAAGGCGCTGGTCATCGACGACCCGGTGGGGGACCGGCCGATGATCGTGCCGATCGGGCGTACGCATGCCCAACTCGCCGAATGATCCGGATCATTGTGCTGGTTAGGCTAGGCTAACCTCAGTTTTCTGGGTAGGGTTTGCCTGCCCTGTGAACGAGGCGCGCGCTTTCTTCATCGGGCGCCGGACCAGCTGGACAACGCGAAGGCAAGGGATTGCGGGATGCTCCTCCACAGAACGACGCTCATGAAGCCCTGGCGCCGGCTGGCGGCCACGCTGGCCGCCGCGACGCTCGGCGTCGGCCTTCTCGCGGGGTGCGGATCCAGTGACTCCGACAACGCAGACAACTCCGGTGACAGCGTGGGTGCTTCCACGACGCCCAGCGCTTCCGGCGCCTTCCCCGTCACCGTCGACCACTTCTTCGGCTTGACGACCGTCAAGAAGGCCCCCGAGCGCGTCGTCACCGTCGGCTACACCGACGACCAGACCGTCCTCGCGCTCGGCACCAAGCCCGTCGGCATGGTCGACCAGTACCCCAACCCGGCCGGCACGTCCCCCGACATCAACACGCAGTGGCCGTGGGTCAAGGACAAGTGGGGGTCCGCCAAGCCCGAGGTCATCATGAACAACGGTGACTCCGGACCCAACTTCGAGAAGATCGCCGCCCTGCGGCCGGACCTGATCATCGCGGTGTACTCCGAGATCGACAAGGCCGCCTACGACAAGCTCTCGCAGATAGCGCCCACCGTCGGCCGCACGAAGGCGGAGAAGGAGCCCTTCAGCGCCCCCTGGCAGGACAACGCGCTCCAGATCTCCAAGGCCCTCGGCAAGGAGAAGGAGGGCGAGCAGCTCATCCAGGGCGTCCAGGGGCAGCTCGACGCAGCGAAGAAGGCGCACCCCGAGTTCGCGAACCAGACCGCCGTCGCGTTCTCCTGGTACAAGGACTCCATCGCCGCCTTCACCTCCACCGACGTACGCGGCCAGCTCCTGACCGGCATGGGCTTCAAGTACCAGACCGGGATCGACAAGGTCGCCGGCGGCAGCTTCTCCACGCAGCTCTCGCCCGAGCGCGTCGACCTCGTCGACGTCGACCGCGTCGTCGTCATCAACGACAAGGCCGACACCGAGGCGCTGAAGAAGTTCAAGCTCTACACCAACCTCGGCGCCGTCAAGAACGACAAGGTCACCTACCTCCTCGACAGCGAGGGCCCGGCCATCGGCGCCGCCATGTCCCAGGCCACGCTCGCCTCGATGCCGTACGCGATCGACGAACTCGTCAAGGCGGTCAGCCAGTAATGCCCGACGCCGGTGTGAGCACCGCCCCGCGCCCCGCCCCGGCGGCGCTGCGCACGGCGACCGGCCGCGAGGCCGCGCGATGGGTCGCGGACCACTGCCGCGAGGTGCCCGGACTGACCGCGGCCACCGTGCTCACCACGGTGGCCGGGGCCGCGCTCCAGGTCCTGCCCGTCCTGCTCCTCGGCCGCGTGGTCGACGGGGTCGTGGGCGGCGGCGACCGGTCGGTCCTGTTCACCATCGGCGTCACGATGGTGGCCGCCGCGCTGCTCGGCGCGGTGGCCACGGCCGCCTCCACGTATCTCATCGGGCGGCTCGGCGCGGATCTGCTCGCGCGGCTGCGCGAAGGCGCCGTCCGCGCCGTGCTCGGCATGCCGAGTTCCCGTGTCGAGCAGGTCGGGCGCGGGGACGTGCTCTCCCGGGTCGGTGACGACGTCGCCGTGATCTCCCGGGGGATCCGGACCGCCATCCCAACTGTCTTCTCCGCCGGGGCACTTGTCGTCATCGCCACCACCGGGATGTTCGGGCTCGACTGGCGGCTCGGGCTCGCCGGGGCGGCGGCGCTGCCCGCGTACGCGTTCGCGCTGCGGTGGTATCTGCCGCGGTCCGCTCCGCTCTACCGCAAGCAACGAGCCGCGCAGGCCGACCGGGCCCAGGCCCTCATCAGCGGGCTGGACGGGATCGACACCGTCCGCGCCTACCGGCTTGAGGACACCTTCCGCGAGAAGGTCGACACCGAGTCGTGGCGGGTACGGAACTACGGCATCGAGGTGTTCCGGTTCTTCGGGCGGTTCGTCGGGCGGGAGAACCGGGCCGAGTTCATCGGGCTGACCCTCATTCTCCTTGTGGGGTATGCCCTGTTGGAGAACGATGCCGCGACGCTCGGTGATGTCTCCGCCGCTCCGCTGCTTTTCCACCGGCTGTTCACGCCGCTTGGGGCGATCATGTTCACGTTCGACGAGGCTCAGAAGTCCGGGGCCAGTCTTACGCGGCTCGTGGGTGTGTTGGGGGAGGGGACTTCGGGGCGGCTTGTGGGGGATGCGGATGTGGCTGACTCCGGGGCGTACGGGGTGGTTGTGCGGGGAGTTACCTTCAGCTATCCCGATACCGGGCAACCTGTGCTGCGGGACGTCGACTTGACCATTCCTGCTGGGGGTTCGCTCGCGCTCGTGGGTGCCACCGGGGCCGGGAAGACCACCCTTGCCGCGCTCATCGCCGGGATCGGGACGCCGGATTCGGGGTCCGTACGGGTCGGCGGTACCGACCTCGCCTCCGTCGACGAGGCCGGCGCCCGTGCTCTGGTGAGCATCCTCACCCAGGAGAGCCACGTGTTCTCCGGTCCCCTCGCGGAGGACCTGCGGCTCGCCTCCCCCGCCGCCACCGACGAGGAACTCGCCGACGCGCTGCGGACGGTGGGTGCCTGGGAGTGGGCTTCCGCGCTTCCCGAGGGGCTTGATACACCGGTCGGCGAAGGCGGCGAGCGGCTCGATGTGACCAAGGTCGCGCAACTGGCTCTGGCGCGGCTCGTGTTGGCTCGTACGCCGGTCGTCGTACTGGATGAGTCCACCGCCGAGGCCGGTAGCGAAGGGGCTGCCGAGCTGGAGCGGGCCGTGGTGGCGGCCTGTGCGGGGCGGACGACGTTGTTCGTCGCTCACCGGCTGACGCAGGCGATGTCGGCGGACCGGATCGCTGTGCTCGACGCCGGTCGGGTCGTCGAGCAGGGGACGCACGACGAACTCGTAGCCCTGGGCGGACGGTACGCCCGCCTGTGGCGAGCTTGGCGCGAAGGAAGTTAGCCCGTTCAAGGCGAACTGGCCTCGGGGTGAACATCCCTCGGGGCGAACATCCTCGGGGTGAGAAGCCTCAACCCCCACCCTGAAGCCGACGTTCATAACGTGAAAGGGACGCGGAGTCTTCGATGCTGGAATCTGGTACTCGATTTGTACGGCTTTCTTCCGAGCGCCTCGCCGGTGTACGGCGGCGTACCGGGGGCGATCACTCCGACCGGGCCATCAGTGAAGCGTGTGCCATCGGGCTGGAGTTCTGGGCGACCGGGGCCGACCCCGAGGGCATCGAGCTGACTTCGGCGACCCTCTTCACCGACGTACTCGCCTGGGTCGGGAACCGCGACGGGGAGGCGTACGACATTCCCGTCCCCGACGGCGTCGACCCCGGCGATGCTCAACTCGCCCTCGATGACCTCGCCGACTTCCCCGACCGCCCGCTCGGCACGATCACGCCCTCCAGCGTGGCCGCGCGGCTCGCGGCCCTCGCGGAGTGGAACGACAACCGGGCCGACCGGGACCGTCCGACGATCGTCGAGATGTTCCGGGAGCAGGCGCGGACGAGGCCGGACGAGACAGCGATCGTCGACGAGCACCGATCTCTGACGTATCGTCAAGCGGCCGAGCTGTCCAGTCAGTTGGCGCATCACCTCATCGAGCGAGGGCTCACCGAGGAACAGGTCGTCGGTATCTCCCTCGGCCGCTCCGCCGAGATGGTCGTCGGCCTGCTCGCGGTCCTCCAGGCGGGCGGCGCCTTCGTCCCGTTGGACCCGCAGTGGCCGGCCGCACGCCGGGCCGTGGTCATCGAGGACGCGCGGGCCGTCCTCCAGCTCAACCCGACGGGGGAGTACGACGAGGCCGAACCCCCCGCCGTAGCAGTAGATTTGGGGGAGTGGGCGTACGACGCGTACCCCACCGGCGGCACAGGGATCACCGCGCCCGGCAACGGACTCGCGTACGTCATCTTCACCTCCGGCTCCACCGGCCGTCCCAAGGGCGCGATGATCCGGCACGAGGCGATCAGTGAGCGCCTGCTGTGGCAGGTGAACGAGATCCTGCGCTTCGGGCACGACGACGCGTCCCTGTTCAAGGCGCCGCTGTCGTTCGACATCTCCATCAACGAGATCTTTCTCCCCCTGGTGAGCGGCGGACGCCTGGTCGTCCTGCGCCCCGGCGGCGAACGCGACCCCCACCACCTGCTGAGCGTCATCGCCGAACAGCGCGTCACCTTCACCTACTTGGTGTCGTCGATGCTGGACGTCCTCCTGGAGATGGCCGGCGACTCGGGGAAGTTGGACAGCCTGCGGCACGTGTGGTGCGGCGGCGAGGTCCTCACGCCGGAGCTGTACGAACGGTTCCGCACGAAGCTCGACATCCCGATGTACCACGGCTACGGCCCCGCCGAGACGACCATCGGCGTCTCCCACGTCATCTACCGGGGCCGGGCCGGACGCCTCACCACGTCCATCGGCAAGGCCAACCCGAACACGCAACTCTACGTCCTGGACAACGAGTTGCGGCCGGTCCCGGTCGGCGTCGGCGGCGAACTCTACGTCGGCGGCTTCCTGTTGGGACGCGGCTACGTCAACGCGCCCGGCCTGACCGCGTCCCGCTTCGTCGCCAACCCCTTCGCCTCGGACGGCTCCCGCCTCTACCGCACCGGGGACCTGGCGCGCTTCGCCCCCGACGGCTCCCTCGACTTTCTCGGCCGCGTCGACAACCAGATCAAGATCCGGGGCATGCGCCTGGAGATCGAGGACGTCGAGGTCGGCCTCGCCGAACACCCCGGCGTCCGCTACACGTGCGTCGTCGCGAAGAAGAACTCGGCGGGCGGCACCTACCTCGTCGGGTACGTCATCCCCTCGGCCGGACACGAGGAGTTGAGCGCCGACGAGGTCAAGGCGTGGGCGGCCGAGCACATGGTCGAGTACATGGTCCCGACGCACGTCGTCGTGATGACCGAGTTCCCGCTCACCGCGAACGGCAAGCTGGACCGGGGAGCCCTGCCCGAACCCGGGGCCCGCACCGGCACGATCGTGCCGCCCGCCACCGAGAACGAGCGGATCGTCTGCGCCGCCGTCGCGAAGGTGCTGCGCCTCGACGAGGTCGGCGTCAACCAGGACATCTTCCAGCTCGGCGGCGACAGCATCCTCGCCATCTCCCTGCTCGGCGCGCTGCGCGAACAGGGGCTGCACGTCACCGCCCGCCAGATCTTCACGCACAGCGTCGTCGGCGCGCTCGCCGCCGTCGCGAGCCGCGAGGACGTCTCCACGACCGATCACGCGGACGTCCCGACGGGCACCGTCACCGGCTCGCCCATCGTGCGCTGGCTCGGCGAGACGACGGACGCCGTCGACGGGTTCGTGCAGTCCGTCGTTCTCAACACCCCGGCCGAACTCACCGAGGACGCCCTCGACTCGGCGCTCACCGCACTCGCCGAACGCCACGACATGCTGCGCGCGCGGCTGGTGCGCGCGGAGCGGTGGGGCTTCGACGTCCCGCCCGCCCGCAGGGCCGCTGTGGACTGGCAGGAGAGCGACCTGTCGCTTGAGGAGTGCGTCGCCCTCGCCACCGCCGGACTCGACCCCGACGACGGCGTGATGCTGCGCGCGGTCTGGCGCCGCGCGGCACGCCAACTCGTCCTCGTCGCCCACCACGTGATCGTCGACGGCGTCTCCTGGCGCGTCCTGCGCGAGGACCTCGCGACCGCGTGGAGCCAGTACAGCTCCGGGGCGAACATCGAACTCCCGCCGGTGGGTACGTCGTTCAGGCGCTGGACGCAGCTTCTGGAACGCGCCGCCTTCGACGCCGATCGCGCCTACTACGAGCGGGAGTTGCCGGGTCCGGACCAACTCCTCGGCAGGCGCGCCCTGGTGGACACCGACACCGTGGCGGGCGAACGTGTCCGGGTCCTCACCACCGACCCGAAGACCACCGCCGCGCTCCTGGGCGAGATCCCCGCGAAGTTCCACGCGGGCGTCAACGACGTCCTGCTCACCGCCCTCGCCGTCGCGCTGTCCCGGTTCCGTCGGGAGCGCGGCCAGGAGCAGACGTTCGCGCACATCGAGCTGGAGGGACACGGCCGCGAGGCACGCTTCGTCGCGGACTCTGCCGGGTTCGAGCCCGAACTGTCGCGTACGGTCGGGTGGTTCACGACCCTGTTCCCGGTGACCGTCGACCCCGGTACGACCGAGGATCTCGCCGCCGCCCTCAAGGCCGTCAAGGAAGACCTCGCCCGGGTCCCCGGCAACGGCCTCTCCTACGGCGTCCTGCGCCACCTCCACGGCGCCGGCTTCACCGCCCCCGCGCCCCAGGTCCTCTTCAACTACCTGGGCCGCTTCGACGCGGGCGCCGACGGAGACTGGGAACTCGCGGGCACCACCGACCAGTTGGGCGAGAAGCGCGACCCCGCGATGCGGCTGCCGCGCGCCCTGGAGTTCAACGCGATCGCCGAACCCGACGCGGACACCGGCGAGTTCCAGCTCGTGACGACCGTGTCGTGGCCCTCGGAAGTCTTCACCGACGACGACATCACGGCCCTCGGCGACCACTTCCACGCCGCCCTCGCCGGACTCGCCGCGCTGGAGACCGGCGGCCACACGCCCAGCGACTTCGACCTCGTCCCGCTCACGCAGGCCGACGTGGACACGTACGACGGGCCGCAGTTGAGGGACATCCTGCCGCTCACGCCGTTGCAGGAAGGGCTCTACTTCCACTCGGTCTTCGACGATGATTCGTCCGGCGCGTACGTGGAACAGCAACTCCTCACGCTGGAGGGGGAGATCGACCCTTTGAGGCTGGCGGCGGCGGCCACTCGTCTGCTCGACCTCTACCCCAACCTCGCCGCCCGCTTCGCGGCTCTCGCCGACGGTCGCGTGGTCTCCGTCCTGGAGGGCGGCGTGCAGGCGCCGTTCACTGTCCTGGACCGACCCGGCATCACCGACGTCGAACTCCGCGACCTCGCCGAGCGCGACCGGCGAGCCGGATTCGACCTGGCCGCAGGGCCGTTGATGCGGTTCACCCTGGTCCGCGCCACGGACCGCACGGTGCTCGTCCAGACCGTCCACCACATCATCGCCGACGGCTGGTCCGTCCCGCCGATGCTGCGCGCCCTCCTCGCCGAGTACCACGCGCCCGGCAGCGTCTACCCGATCGGCGGCTTCGCCGACTACGTCCGCGCCCTCGCCGGACGCGACGCCGCCGAGACCGACCGGGTCTGGCGCGCGGAGCTGGACGGCTTCACCGGCGCCTCGCTGGTCGCCCAAGGCCACACGCCCTCCGACACGTTCGCCGAGGTCTCCGCACCGGCGGAGGTCGAGACGCCTGGCGTGCCCCTGAGCGTCGCCGTGCACAGCGCCTGGGCCGTGACCCTCGGCACCGTCCTGCACAGCACGGACGTCGTCTTCGGCTCCACGGTCTCCGGCCGCGACGCCGACGTGCCCGGCATCGCGGACATGGTCGGCCTGTTCATCAACACCATTCCGGTGAGGGCGAGTTGGACGCCTTCCACGACTCATGGGGACCTGCTCGCGGCCGTCCGTGAACACCAGAGCGCGGTCCTCGCCCACCAGCACGTCTCCCTGTCCCGGATCGGCGCGGGCGCCCTCTTCGACACGCTCGTCGTGTTCGACATAGCGACCGACGTCACCGCCCTGCGCCGCCCCGGCGACACCCTCGCCGTCACGGAGATCGTCAACGAGGGTGCCCCGCACTACCCGTTGACCCTGGTCGTGGAACGCGACCGCTTCAACCTCATCTACGACGCGGAGGTGCTGGGGGAGCGTGATGCCCGTACCGTCCTGGACACCTTCACCTCGACGCTCACGGCGCTGCTCGCCGATCCGGACGCCCTGGTCGCCGGGCCGCGCTCCACGATGCCTCCGGTCGAACGGACTCCCCTCGGCGTCCGGTTCGACACCGCCGTATGGGGCAACCCGCACGCCACCGCCGTCACCCAGATCGCCCTGGACGGCACGACCCGCTCGCTGTCGTACGGTGAACTCGCCGACGCGAAGATCGAGTTGGCCAGTGCGCTGCGCGCCGCCGGGGTCGGTGCGGGCCGGCGGGTCGCCGTGGCCGTGCCCCGCTCGGTGGAACAGGTTGTCGCGCTGGTCGCGGTCGTCAGTGCGGGCGGCGCGTATGTTCCGCTCGATCTCGCGTATCCGGACGAGCGGTTGGAGCACATCCTTACGGACTCCGCGCCGCAGGTCGTCCTGGTGGACTCCGAACACCGGGAGCGGTTCACGGAGTTGCTGGCTCGGACCGGGGTCGACGCGCGGGTGATCGTGCAGGGTGACGAACTCTCCGGCGAACTCCTCGACGAACTTCCTCTGGACGCCGAGCCGTTCGAGGTCGGCTGGCACGACCCGGCCTACGTCATCTACACGTCCGGCTCGACCGGGCGGCCCAAGGGCGTCGTCGTCCCGCACTCCAGCGTCGTGACGCTGCTCGCCAACACGCGGCCCGCGATGGGGTTCGGGGCCGATGACGTGTGGGTGCAGTTCCACTCGTACTCCTTCGACTTCGCGGTCTGGGAGCTGTGGGGGGCGTTGCTGCACGGGGGTGAACTGCTGGTCCCCGACTACGGGTTGACGAGGTCGCCGGTCGACTTCCATCGGATGGTGCGGGAGCGGGGGGTGACGGTGTTGAACCAGACGCCGTCCGCCTTCTATCAGTTCGTCGAGGCCGACCGGCAGAGCGGGGAGGCGTTGCCCGCTCTGCGCCGGGTCGTCTTCGGGGGCGAGGCGCTCGACCTCGGGCGGCTGCGGGGGTGGGTCCAGCGGCACGGCGTTCAGGCGCCCGAGCTGGTGAACATGTACGGGATCACCGAGACGACCGTGCACGTCACCCATCGGGTGCTGACCGACGAGGACTTCGCGGCCGACGTCAGTCCGATCGGGGGGCCGATCCCGGGGCTGGTGACCTATCTCCTCGACGACCGGTTGAGGCCGGTTCCGCCGGGCAAGGTGGGGGCGATCTATGTCGCCGGGGACCAGGTGGCCCTGGGGTATCTGGGGCGGGCCGGGCTCACGGCGGGGCGGTTCGTCGCCGATCCGTTCGCCGGGGACGGGTCGCGGATGTACCACACCGGGGACCTGGCGCGCCGGACGCTCGGCGGGGAGCTGGAGTTCGCCGGGCGAGCGGACGATCAGGTTCAGCTGAAGGGGTTCAGGATCGAGTTGGGGGAGGTGGAAGCCGCCGTACGCGAGGTCGACGGGGTGACGGATGTCGCCGTGACCGTCGCGGACAGCGGGGATCACCTCGTCGCGCATGTCGTCGGGCGGGTGCCTGGCGATCTGTCCGAGCGGCTTGCCGCGAAGCTGCCGGTGCACATGGTGCCGGGGCGGGTGCTGGCCGTGGACGCGCTGCCGTTGACGGTGAACGGGAAGCTGGACCGGAAGGCGTTGGTGGCGCGGGCGGCCGAGGAATCTGCCGGTGCTTTCGAGGGCTCCGGTGCCGCTGTCGGCCTCGCGGCCTTCGGTGGCACTGTCGGCCTCGCGGCCTCCGGTGGCGCTGTTGGTATCGCTGCCTCCGGGGGGTCCGCCGACGCCCCCGCCCTCCAGGCTCTCGACGCCCTGATCGGCATCTTCGCCGACACGCTCCCCGGCACCGACATCGACGCCGACACCGACTTCTTCCGCGCCGGCGGTGACAGCATCGTCGCCATCACCGTCATCAACCGGGCCAGGGCGCTGGGCCTGGCCATCGCCCCCCGGGACGTCTTCCTCCTGCGGACCCCGCGTGCTCTGGCCGGACGAGTGAGCGTCCCTGTGGCCCCCGCACGCAAGGCCGAGGCCGCGGTGGACGGCCCCCTCACCCCCACCCCGATCATCCTCCGCCAACGCCAACTCGGCGGCTCCCTCACCCGGTTCGCCCAGGCAAGGACCCTCACCACCCCCGAAGGCACCGGCTTCACGGACGTCGAGCGTGCCGTCAAGGCCGTCGTCGCCGCACACCCCACCCTCCGCCTCCGACTGGCGACCGACCACGGCGTCTGGTCGCTCAGCACCGAACCCGACGCCGAACTCACCGTCGTACGCAGCACGTTGACCCCGACGGCCGCAGCCGACGACCTCGCCGACCGCCTCGACCCCGAGGCCGGACGCGTCGCCGGGTTCGCCTGGCTGGAGGAGACCCGGACCCTGGTCGCGGTCGTGCACCACCTCGCCGTGGACGCGGTGTCCTGGCTGGTCCTCCTGGAGGACCTGGCAACGGCCCTGACCGGCAAGGAACTCGCGCCACCGACGACGTCGTACGCGCAGTACGCCGAAGCGCTGGCGGAAAAGGCGCAGCAGGACACCGCCACCCTCGGCGACTGGATCAACACCCTCGAAGCACCCCAACTGATGGACGGAACAGGCGAGTTGCGCGAGAGGACGGCTGTCCTGGACGCGGACACCACCGACCGCCTCACCCGAACCGCCCCCGCCGCGCTCGGAGTCGACCTCACCGAACTCCTCGTCGGCGCCCTGCGCGTCGCGCTGACGGAGATCCAGCCCGAACCGACCGACCTGGCCGTGGAGTTGGAGCGGCACGGCAGGGTCCCCGTCCGTGAGGACCACGACTACACGCGCACCGTCGGCTGGTTCACCTCGATCGCCCCCGTCCGCCTCACCGCCCACACCGACCCCGTCGAAGCCGCCCGCGAGGTCGCCGACCGGCAGCCGGACGAGGAAGGGCACGTCGCGTACGGCCGCCTCAGGTACCTGAACCCTCAGACGGCCCCCCTGCTCACCGCCCGCCCCCAGGTGCTGTTCAACTACCTGGGCCGGGGCAGCGAGTCACAGGCACTCCACATCGCGGGGGCCGACCAGGGCAGCCCGTACGCGGTCGAGGTGAACGCCTGGGTCCAACAGGACGGCCTGCACGCGGAGTTCATCCTCACCGAAGGCATCCCGGACACGATCACCGACGCGTGGACGACGGCACTCACCCGCATCGCCGACACCGCGACGACCGCCGAGCGCACCGCACCCGTCACCCCCCTCCAGCGCGGCCTGTTCTTCCAGGCCCAGTTGGCGGGTCAGGCCGGGCACTACGTCGCGCAGAGCTGGTTCACCTTCGAACGACGGCTCGACGCCGACAAGTTGGCGGACGCGATGGCCCAGGTCATCGACCGGCACCCGGTGGTGGGCGCCGGGTTCACCACCGACGACGACGGCAACCCCGTCCAAGTCCTCAAGGCAGGCAGGCGAGTCGACGTCCGTACCGTCCAACTGGCCTCCGAGGCCGAGGTGGACGCCTTCCGTGCGGCGGACCGCGACGCCGGATTCGACCCCGGGGAACCGCCGCTGATCCGGCTCACGATCGCCCGACTCCCCGACGGCCGGGACGGGTTGCTGCTCAGCTACCACCTCCTGCTGTGGGACGGCTGGTCGCGCGAGATCGTGCTGAGGGACCTGTTCGACGCGTACGCCGGTGAGCTGACCCAGGCGCCCGCGCCCAGCTTCGAGGAGTACGCGCGGACACTGGCGGCTCGCGATACCGCCGTCTCCGAGCGGTTCTGGTCGGATCAGCTGGCCGAGCTGTCCGGACCGACCCTCCTGGCCGGCCCGGCGCCCGAGCTGTCGACGGAGCTGCCGCCAACCCTCCTCCGCACCCTGTCCGTCGAGGACTCCGACCTTCTCCGCGAGGCCGCCAAGGCGCACGGCGTCACCCTCAACTCCGTGCTCACCGGCGCCTTCGGGCTGCTGCTCGGCGCGCACACCGGCCGCAGCGACGCCGTGTTCGGTGTGACCGTGTCCGGACGCGAGGGGGAGGGGCTCGACGAGATCGTGGGCGTCCTCCTCAACACCGTGCCGATGTGGACCCGGGCCCGCCCTCAGGACTCCGTGCGCGCGTACCTGGAGAGCGTGCAGTCCGCGCGGGTCGCCGCGATGGAGCACGAGCACCTCGGACTCGGCGAGATCCAGCGCGCGAGCGGCCACGACACCCTGTTCGACAACCTGTTCGTGCTCCAGAACTTCCTCGACCTGGACGCCTTCGCGGAGATGAACGCGCGGCACGGCATCGTCGAGGTGAAGGCCGACGACTCGACGCACTACCCCTACACGTGGGTCGTGACGCCGGGCGACCGGCTGACGGTCAAGGTCGAGCACCGGTACGGGAGTTCGGACGATGCCCGGCGCCTGCTGGACGACTACCTCCGCGTCCTGCGCGACCTGGCCCGCGCGAGCGGACCCGTCGGCGCGCTGCCGGGGCTCGGCGCTACTCCCGTACCCGGCGAGAAGACCGACATCACCACGGACACGGTCGTCGACCGCTTCGACCAGGCCGCCGGGCGCAATCCGGAGCGGCTCGCGCTCGTCGCCGACGGCAACACGCTGACCTT
This sequence comes from Streptomyces saintjeani, assembly GCF_055409605.1. Classification (NCBI taxonomy): domain Bacteria; kingdom Bacillati; phylum Actinomycetota; class Actinomycetes; order Kitasatosporales; family Streptomycetaceae; genus Streptomyces; species Streptomyces saintjeani. The sequence goes on from NZ_CP189624.1 coordinate 8,620,606, forward strand.
CGCGCAACTGAGGGACCGCAGCCGCGAGTTGGCGGGCGTGCTCGCCGGGCGCGCGATCGGTCCGGAGACCAACGTCGGACTCGCGATCCCGCGTTCGCTGGACTCGATCGTCGCCCTGTTCGCCGTCCTGCGGGTCGGCGCGGCCTATGTGCCGCTGGAGCTGGACCACCCGGATGAACGGATCGCGGCGATCGTGGCGGACGCGCGGCCGGACGTCATCCTGACCGTGTCCTCGGTGTCACCCCGCCTCAGAGGTGAACTGATCGAGCTGGACCGGCCGTTGCCGCCTGCCGAACCGTTCGTGACGTTCACGCCGGACGACCCCGACCGGCTGCGGCACCCGGCGTACACGATCTACACCTCCGGTTCGACCGGCAGGCCCAAGGGTGTGGTCACCGAGTACGCCGGTCTCACCAACATGCTGATCAACCACCAACGCCGTATCTTCGAGCCGGTGTTGGCGCGGCACGGGCACCGGGTGTTCCGGATCGCGCACACCGTGTCGTTCGCGTTCGACATGTCGTGGGAGGAGCTGCTGTGGCTCGCGGACGGGCATGAGGTCCACATCTGCGACGAGGAGTTGCGCCGGGACGCGCCCCGACTCGTCGAGTACTGCCTGGAGTTCGGGATCGACGTCATCAACGTCACCCCGACCTACGCGCAACAGCTCGTCGCCGAGGGCCTGTTGGACGACCCGGACCGGCGGCCCCCGCTCGTCCTGCTCGGCGGGGAGGCGGTGACGCCGACGCTGTGGCAGCGGCTAGCCGAGACCGAGGGGACCGTCGGCTACAACCTGTACGGGCCGACCGAGTACACCATCAACACCCTCGGCGTCGGCACGTTCGAGTGCGCCGACCCGGTCGTGGGCGTCGCCATCGACAACACCGACGTCTACGTCCTCGACCCCTGGCTGAGGCCCCTGCCCGACGGCGTCCCCGGCGAGCTGTACGTCTCCGGTGTCGGCATCGCGCGCGGCTACCTCGGCCGGCAGGGCGAGACCGCGCACCGGTTCGTGGCCTGCCCGTTCGGGGAACCCGGTGAACGCATGTACCGCACCGGTGACTTGGTGCTGCGGCGGCCCGACGGCAACCTCATGTACCTCGGCCGCACCGACCAGCAGGTCAAGATCCGGGGCCACCGCGTCGAACTCGGCGAGGTGGAGGCCGTGTTCGCAGCGCACCCGGCCGTACGGTTCGTGGCCGCCGTCGCGCAGCGCGATCCGCAGGTCGACGGGGCGTACCGGCTCGCCGCGTATCTCGTCCTGGACGGCGCCGAGTTGGCGGACGTCGCGGCCGAAGTCGGCGCCGGGCTCCCGGACTTCCTGCGGCCCACGCACTACGCGCAGGTCGACGGCATCCCGCTGACCGTCAACGGGAAGGCTGACACGAAGGCGTTGCCCGAGGCCCGGCCGCTCGGCGCGCTGACGACGGCGGGGGAGCGCGGGCCCGAGACCGAGACCGAGACGCTGGTCTGCGAGTTCTTCGCCGAGGCACTGGATCTGGACGACGACGAGGTGAGCGCGGTGAGCGACTTCGTGTCCCTCGGGGGACACTCGATGCTGGCGGTACGCCTGATCGGCCTGCTCCGCCGCGAGTTCGGCCCCGTCGTGACCATCCGAGACCTGTTCACCCTGCGCACCCCCGAAGCGATTGCCCACCACCTCGATGACAACTCCTGACCTCCAGCAGCCCCGCACCGGGGCCGACATCCTGCGCACCGCGCTGCGCCGCAACGTCGGCGCGATGGCCGGCGGCACCCTCCTCATGGGCCTCTACCAGGCCGGGGAGACCGCCTTCCCCATCGCGCTCGGCCTCATCGTCGAACACACGATGCAGGGCCGCAGCCTCGACAAGCTCGGCATCTCCATCGCCGCGCTCGCCGTGATCATCACGACCGTCTCGCTGTCGTGGCGGTTCGGTATGCGCGTCCTCCAGAAGGCCAACACCACCGAGGCGCACCGCTGGCGCGTGGAGGTCGCCGCCTGCGGCCTCCAACCCGTCGCCCGCGACGTCGACCTGAAGTCCGGCGAAGTCCTCACCGTCGCCACCGAGGACGCCGACCAGACCGCCGACATCATCGAGGTCGTCCCCCTCCTCATCAGCTCCGTCGTCTCCCTCCTCATCGCCGCCGTCGCGCTCGGACTCGCCGACCTGCGGCTCGGGTTGCTCGTCATCGCCGGGTCCGCCGCGATCCTGACCGTCCTGTCGGTCATGTCGAAACGGATCGGGTCGAGTACGCAGGAGCAGCAGGCCCGGGTCGCCCGCGCGGGCGCGAAGGTCGCCGACCTCATCACCGGCCTGCGCCCGCTGCACGGCTTCGGCGGCAACCACGCCGCGTTCCGCTCCTACCGGGCGGTCAGCAGCGAGGCCAAGCAGCAGGCGGTCACCGTCGCCCGCGTCAACGGCGTCTACGCGGGCACGGCCCTCGCCCTCAACGCGGTCCTCGCCGCCGCCGTCACCCTCACCGCCGGGTGGCTCGCCTTCGAAGGCCGCATCAACATCGGTGAGTTGGTGATGGCCGTCGGCCTCGCGCAGTTCATCATGGAGCCGCTCAAACTCTTCTCCGAGATGCCGAAGTACGTGATGATCGCGCGCGCCTCGGCGGCCCGCATGTCCCTCGTCCTCTCGGCCCCGCCGACGATGACACCGGGCACCGAAACGCCTTCCGCAGGCGGGGACTTGGAGATCGACTGCGTCCACTACGGCACGCTGCGCGACCTCACGTTCCAGGTGAAGGCGGGCGAGTTCGTCGCCATCGCCGCGTACCAGCCGCGCGCGGCAGCCGACTTGGTGTCCCTGCTCGCGGTGAACGTCCCACCGGACGGCTACGAGGGGGAGGTTCGCGTCGACGGGTCCGCGCTGGAGGAGCTGTCGGTGGAGGGGGTGCGCGAACATCTGCTGGTGAACCCCTACGACGGGGAGATCTTCGCCGGGACCCTGCGCACGAACATCGACCCCTCGGGGACGAGCCGTACGGTCGACGAGGCGGTCGAGGCGTCGCTACTTACGGACGTGGTCGCCCTGCACAAGGAGGGCCTCGACTATCCCGTCCGCGACCGGGGCGCCAACCTGTCCGGCGGCCAGCGTCAACGGCTGTCGCTGGCACGGGCGTTGGCCGCCGACACGGACGTACTCGTCCTGCACAACCCGACGACGGCGGTCGACGCGGTGACCGAACAGCTCATCGCCCGGCGGGTCGCGGATCTACGGAGGGGGCGTACGACGCTGGTGATCACGAGCAGCCCGGCGCTGCTGGACGCCGCCGACCGGGTACTGGTCCTGAACGAGGGCGCGGTCACGGCGGAGGACACACACCGGAATCTGCTGGCGACGGACGAGGAGTACTGCGCGGCCGTGGCGCGGTGAGGAAAGGGCGTTGGGGTGAGGCCGGTCCCTCACCCCAGCAGCCACCCCACGTCCCGCACCAACGCCCCCCGCCACCCCGCCCGATCGTGATCCGCCGCCGCGCGCGACACGCGCACCCGCGCCCCGGCGCTCTCCACCAGCCCCTCCACCAGCTCACAGTGCGGCAGCATCGCCCGCTCGTGCTCCCCGAGGTCGAACGCGACCCGCAGGCCGCCCAGTTGCCCCGCTTCCCGCACCCGGTCCGCCATCACACCCCCGACCACCCCACCCAGCGGATCAGCGGACCCCACAGCCTCCGGCGTCCACCAGAACGACCCCGACTGACACGCCACCCTGGACACCAACTCGGGGAATTCCAGGGCCGCGTACAGCGCGCTGAGCCCCCCGAAGCTCTGGCCGACGGCCACGAGCCGCGAGAGGTCGGCCGGTACCCCCGACCCGGCCACCAGCGGGAGGAGTTCGTCCCGGACCGCCTCCCACAGCTCGGGACGGCACGTGTACTCGGCCTCGCGGTCCTTGGCCGGGAGAAAGGCGAGGGTGACCGGCGGCAGCTCACCGGCCTCGAAAGCCGCGTCGAACGCGGTCGTCGCGGGGTGCAGGTACAGCCAGTCGTCGCCGTCCAGCAACAGCACCAACGGCCCACCCCCGCCCACGGGATGGAGCCGGACGGTACGTCGCCCCCCGAGCCGCTCACTCGCCCACCGCACCCGAGCGCGCGGCACCGGCAGCACCGCGTCCACCCCCACCGCAGGCCAGTACGGCTGCGCCGGGGCGTCCGGCGTCGAGGCGATCGACCGGTCGCCCCCGGCGCCGAAGGGGTTGAAGGGATCGGCGTGCGCGTCCGCGCCGACGAGGAACTGGTAGGTGACGCGCAGGCGTTCAGGCATCGGGACCTCGGCGTACCAGCAGTCCGTGTCGGCCCAGCGGGTCAGCGCGACCGGCCCCGACCAGCTCTCGAACCCGATGCGGGCCTCGTCGCCGCGCCACAGGAACAGGGTGCGCCAACCCCCGTCGGCGGGGACCGACTTGGGCCCGTCGACGGCCGTCCAGAACGCGTCGGTGCCGACCTCGCCGTAGATCCCGTACTCGGTGAAGGCGTTGTCGGTCACGGCAGGTGTCTCCTTGTGAGAGGGGAGGGGACAGACTAGGCTCAGCTTCGATTAGGCGAGCCTAACCTAACGTTGATGTCTGTTTCCAGGAGGCCCGGAACATGAGCACGAACCCGTTCGACGACGCCGAAGGCCGTTTCCTGGTCCTGGTGAACGGTGAGGGCCAGCACTCGCTGTGGCCGTCCTTCGTGGAGGTCCCCGGCGGCTGGACGGTCGCGTTCGGCGAGGAGTCGCGGGAGGCGTGCCTGGCGTACGTCGAGGCCAACTGGACGGACCTGCGCCCGCGTTCACTCGCGGGGTGAGCCGTGGGGGTCGAGTTTGGCCGATGTATTAGGTAAGGCTAACCTTGCTTTTTTCGTCGAGACGGCAGTGCTCGTGCGACGTGACAGAGGAAGGACACGCCTTGACCATGGCCACCCCCCACCCGGCCCCCCTCGCCACCGCTTCGCCGGTCTCCCTCGTGCGCCCCGCACGCCGGGACGACGCCGAGCAACTCGCCGCGCTGTCCCGTCCGTTCGCCCTCTCCGGAGCACTGCGCGAGCGTCCGGCGGACCTGTACGCCACTCATGCCGCCGAGTTCCTCGTCGTCGAGTTCCTCGGGGGTGAACTCGACGGCTGCGTGGGCCTGAAGGCGTGCGGCGAGGCCGGGGTGCTCTACAACTTCTGTGTGGTGGAGGGGCGTCAGGGTGCCGGGGTCGGCGGACGCCTGATGCGCGCCGCTCTGGAACGCGCTCAACTCCTCTCCCTGACCGCGCTGTTCACCGCTACGGCAGGCAGTGGCGCGCTCTTCCTGAGGCACGGCTTCACCCCGGCGCGCATGGGCACGACCCCGCCCGGCTGGCAACCGAGGCAGGGCTCGCGCGTCCTGGTCCACCGCGTCCGGTGAGCCCGCAACCGCAGCCCGCGTAAAGGGACTTACGCGTCCGGCACCACCGTCGTACCCCCCTCCCCCTCCAGCAGACTCCGCACAACGGCATGCGGCACCCGCCCGTCGATCACCTGGGCCCGCCGCACCCCACCCCGCACCGCCCGCAGACACCCCTCCATCTTCGGCAGCATCCCGCTCGCCAACTCCGGCAGCAGCGCCTGGAGTTCACCGGCCGTCAGCCGGGGCACGACCTCCTCGCGGCGCGGCCAGTCCGCGTACAGCCCCGGCACGTCGGTGAGCATCACCAGGCGTTCGGCGTCGAGGGCCGAGGCGAGTGCGGAGGCCGCGAGGTCGGCGTTGACGTTGTAGACCTCGCCGTCGGCGCCACGCGCGACCGGCGAGACGACGGGGATGCGGCCCTGGTCGAGGAGCGCGCGCACGGTGTCCGGGTCGACGTCGACGACCTCCCCGACGAGCCCGATGTCGACCGGACGGCCGTCCACCCACGCGGGCCGCCGTACGGCCGTCATCGTGTGCGCGTCCTCGCCGGTCAGACCGACCGCGAAGGGGCCGTGCGCGTTGATGGCACCGACCAACTCCCGCTGCACGCGCCCGGTGAGGACCATCCGGACGACCTCCATCGTCTCCGGCGTGGTCACCCTCAGCCCCGCCTCGAAACGGGTCTCCAGGCCGAGCCGGTCGAGCATCGCGCTGATCTGCGGTCCACCGCCGTGCACGACGACCGGCCGTACCCCGGCCCGCCACAGCTCGACGACGTCCTCGGCGAAGGTGCGCCGGAGTTCGTCGTCGACCATGGCGTTGCCGCCGAACTTGACGACGACCACACCGCCTCGCAACTCCTGCGGCAGGGTTGCGAGGCTCTCCCGGGCAGCGGTCACACTCACGGGGGCCACTCCATTCATGGACGGGCCCGGCCTCGTGGGCCGGGCTGGAACGGTCGTACCACTCGGTGATGTCCGGATCACGAACGGCGGGGGTCGCACGCCGTCCGTCGTACGGACGACACCCGCCCCGGCGGGATTATTAGGTTAGCCTAAACTAACTAATGCCGGGTGGTTTCTGTCATCCTCCGCGCTGCTCTCGGCGGTGACCGAGGGTCTGAGCGGACGGAGCCTCCCGGAGACAGCCCCGGCCGCCCCCGGGAGCGAGCGAGCACGGAACCTGGGCGGTGAACTCACCCTGGCCGCACCGCCCGAGAGCGGCACCCTTCTGTGTTGGGGCGTACCGCTTCCCGATCGGCGCTAAAGGCTGTCCCGTAAGAGCTCGTAACACGATCTTGTTGTGGTGTCCTGATCGGGCGTGACCGATGCGATGATCCGGCCGTTCGTGTCGTGTGACGACTCGGCCGTGGATCGTGGACCCCGGCTTGTGGGCACGGATCGAACCGCTGCTTCCGCCCTGGCCCGAGCGGTCACCGGGGCGGAAGCCGGTGGATGACCGGCTGTGCCTGCAGCCTGATCTGCTGGCGGCGTCTGAGGAGAGCCACCTGCTGATCGTTAAGACTTGGGCGAGCGCGAGCCGTACGCAGGTCCGAACACCACGAGTAGTACCAGGTCTTCGGCCACTTCTGTAAATCGGTGCTCTTCACCGGCCGGCACGAAGATCACCGTCCCGGGACTCACTATGTCCGTCCGGCCTGGTGTTTCGATCTTGGCGCGTCCGGCTGTGACGACATAGATCTCATCCTCGGTGTGCGGGCTCTGGGCATCTCGCCCGCCGACCGGGATGCAGTACGTCCCCACCGACAGATCCGACGTCCGTAGCTGTTCGATCCAGTCGTTGCCCGCTTCGCCGGGGTGCGTCCACACGCCTGCGCCCTTGATGATCTCCATGACGGGACCCTAATGCTGGGCCCGGGGAGCGCAACACCCTTGATCCTGTTACGAGTTCTAAGCGATCTGGTGCCGCAGCGCCGGTGGAGCCCCCTCGCCTCAGGCGCGGTTCCGTGTCCACTCCCCGGACCCTGGTGACCCCCCAGGCCGGGCCTTTGCCATGATCGCTCGGTGACGGATTACCAGCGGATACACCCTTCCAAGGTGGCCGACGACCGGATGTCGCTCACCTCGTTCCTCGACTATCAGCGTGCCACTTTGGCCATGAAGTGCCAGGGCCTGACTGGTGACCAGCTGAAGCAGAGAGCTGTTCCGACCTCCAGCCTTACCCTCCTCGGCCTCGTCCGGCACGCGGCCGAGGTGGAGACCGGCTGGTTCCGCTTCGTACTGAACCGAGAACAGCTCACGCCCCGGTGGCCGGCGGTCGACGGCGTTCTCGGGGAGTTCCTCGTGACCGACACAGACGACGACGAGGCGTTCACGTTGTGGCGACAGGCGTGTGAAGACTCCCGCGCAGTCACGGAGTCCTTCGACTCCCTCGACGACACGGTTGTTTTCCGGGGCGAGACCATCTCGCTGCGGTATGTCCTGACCCACATGATCGAGGAGTACGCCCGTCACAACGGTCATGCCGACCTGCTGCGCGAAGCGATCGACGGGGCAGTCGGCGAGTAGGGCGACAGGCGGGTCTGATCCGACCCGCCAATCCGACCCGGTGGACCTGGGGTGGCGGCTGTTCCAAGGGTGCGCGCAGTGCGAGATGATCACGCCATGACTGGTGTGACCACAGCGTCGGAACCCTCCTGGATATCCCCGTTCACCGGGCTGGGCCCAGGCCAGTTCCGCAAGCTGGTTACCGCGCTACGGCGCGAAGGGGTGGAGGCGGCGCGGCGGGGCCGGCCGTGGAGTCTGCCGCTGGAAGACCGCGTCCTGCTAGTTGCCGCCTACTGGCGCACGAACTTGGCGATGCGCCAACTCGCTCCGCTGTTCGGTGTCTCGAAGTCTGCTGCCGACCGCATCATCAACCATCTGGGCCCCCTGCTCGCGCTCCAACCACGTCGGCGATTCCGCAAGGACACCGTACTGATCGTGGACGGAACCCTGGTCCCCACTCGCGACCACACGGTGGCCGAGCAGTCGAAGAACTATAGGTATTCCACCAACCACCAAGTCGTCATCGACGCCGACAGCCGCCTGGTCGTCGCAGTCGGCCAGCCCCTGCCGGGCAACCGCAATGACTGCATGGCATGGGAACTATCGGGGGCCAAAGCTGCCGTCGGCAACACCACGGTGATCGCAGACGGCGGCTACCGCGGTACTGGCCTGGTCATCCCACACCGCCGCGAGCCCGGCCAAGCCGAGCTCCCAGCCTGGAAGCAGGAGCACAACCGCCTACATCGCAAGGTCCGCGCCCGCGTCGAGCACACCTTTGCCCGCATGAAAGACTGGAAGATCCTTCGCGACTGCCGCCTCAAAGGAACCGGCGTGCACCACGCCATGCGCGGTGTCGCTCGCCTGCACAATCTCACCCTTGCCGGATAGGCGACGGGTGCCGTGACCGGCGACGTTCGGGCTGTCGGAAAATCATTGCGGGACAGCCCTTAGGCCCTGTCTGACAAATGATCAGTGGGCGGGTTCGCGGAGCCAGAGGATGGGTGCCGCGAGGTGGAGCCCGGCGCGGTAGTGTTCAGCGAGTTTGTCGAAGCGGGTGGCCACTGCGCGGAACTGTTTCAAGCGGCTGAAGCGGCGCTCGATGACGTTGCGACGCTTGTAGGTCTCGGCTCCGAAGGCGGGCGGGCGTCCGCCGTGCGAGCCGCGCCGCAGCCGGTTGGCCACCTGGTCGGTGCGCTCGGGGATCGTCACGGCGACACCGTGCCGTCGGCACCACGCCCGGATAGCGCGGGACGAGTACGCCTTGTCGGCGATCACCCGGTCGGGGCGGGTGCGGGGCCGTCCGCGCCCGCTCCGAGGGATGCGGATGGCCGTCAGTACCTGTTCGAAGACGGTGGAGTCGTTGACGTCACCCGGGGTGAGTACGACCGACATCGGTGGGCTGCGGCCGTCCACCGCGAGGTGGACCTTGGTCGTCAACCCGCTCCGGGACCGGCCGGGGGCCTGCCGCGCCGCCGAGTGTTCCGGATCCGCCAGTTCGCGGGATTCGTCCCTGTCGGCTTCCCCTTTTTGCGGGCGTCGGCGGCGTGCTGGTGAGCCCGGTTGATGGTGGAGTCCACCGACACCGTCCACTCGACGGCGCCGACCGCGTCGTCGCGGACCTGGACGTGCTCCGGCAGCCTGGCCCAGGTCCCGTCCGCCTCCCACCGGGCGAACCGCTCGTACACGGTCTGCCAGGGACCGTAGCGTTCAGGCAGGTCACGCCACGGCGCCCCCGTCCGCAGCCGCCACAGCACTCCGTTGACCACCTGCCGGTGATCCCGCCACGGCCGCCCCCGGCCGTCAACCTGCGGCAACAGCGGAGCTGTCCGCTCCCACGCCCGATCCGTCGACTCGCCGCGACCCGCCACAAGATCAATGATCAGGGTGGTTTCGGTCGGGACCACACACGGGGGCCGGTACGAACAGGCTCAACCGGTAGGCAGTCGGCTGCACCAGTCGCCCGCAGAGCGTGTCGATCCGGGTCATCGCCCAGTCGATCCTCTCCTCCCCTGCACGCAGGGCACGGAGGTGAGCACGCCATTCCGCCTCATCCTGAGTCTCGAAGAGCACTTGCCAACTCCCCGTGTCCGGAGCAGTGCGAGCAGCAGCCTGCCGCCTCACGTCCTGCTGCCGGCGTCTCCTCTTCCTCTGTCCTGGCACCGGCCCAGCATCGCCGGGCCGGGTGACTCGTGAACCGTCTGCCGCTCTTCGGGGCTGGCTCTCCCGGGGTATGTCGCCGGTCCGGTGTCCGTCCGCGGTCTGACTCAACAGAGGCGTGTCGCGGCCGGGCCTCGCCCCAGGGCGGGCTGGGTGCCAGTGCATCTCAGCCAGCTGACTGCCGCTGTGCCCTCCGACAGCCCGCAGTTCTGACCAGCGTTCCGCGCAGTCGGGTGGCTCCGACAGGCCCGGGCTTGCTGCCAGCGTGGAACCTGCCAGTGCCGCACAGCTGCCCCTGTATGCGGAGGCCAGTCCCACCCGTATCCCACTGGTTGACTCACGACCGACCAACAACATTGGCCCCAGAGCTTTTTGGCTCAATAGATCTCTCAGGTGGCGCCGAGGGTGTGGCATATTCGAGTTCGGTGAATCTCGAACGAGAATAGGGGACGACACGGGACTAACGGGTTGTTCAGATCTGTGCGCCCGCGAAGTCAGGAATACGCCTCTGGCATCAAGGAGCTCTCCTTCCCGCGTTCCTTTCCTCTCTGCACCATGGCAGGCACAGCCATTTTGGAGTGCGCTCGAGCAGGGCCGCGAATCAGCTTCAAGGAGCACGAGTTGCCCGTTGTCAGGCGTTTGGTATTGCCCGAGGGAACGATCTGGGAGACGCAGGAAATCGAGGACCGAATACATGATGCCGCTGAGGCTCTGGCGCGGCGCGGTATCGGACCAGGTTCACGTGTCATGGTGAGCGGAGCCAACTCCGAGGAATGGGTCGTCCATCTCCCCGCACTCATTCACCTCGACGCCTCGGTGGTACTGACCGATCACCGGGCAACGCCGGCACAGCGAGCGCGGATCCGGGCTCAGGCGCGCGTGAAGTTCGAGCTCGGCGACGACACGGGCGGCAACGCAGCACCACGCTTCCCCCGTCCTGCGACCGCGCCCGACATCGAGGCATGGTCACGGCGACGGGACGCCGTGATCTCGTGGTCGTCGGGCACGACAGGAGATCCCAAGGGGATCGTCCGCTCCGGGCGTTCGATTCTGCGCAACCTGGAAGTCAGCGCGGAACGCATGGGATATCGGCCTGACGACGTGTTCCTGCCCGTCCTGCCCTACTCCCACCAGTACGGTCTGTCGCTGGTCCTGTGCTGGTGGCTGCGCGGCGGCACACTCGTCGTCTACGGGCCCACCACGCGCCTGGACCGTGCGCTGGTGTGCGGTGCGGACCACGGACTCTCCATCGTCGATGCGGCCCCGTCCACCTACTACAGCCTGCTCAACCTGTTCGACCGCCACCCCGCTCTGGCCGACACCTTGAAACCGGTACGGGCATGGTGCGTGGGCGGCGCACCACTGGGTCGCAGTCTGGCGGCACGCTTTCACGCCCGCACCGGACGTCACCTGCTCGACGGCTACGGAGCGACCGAGGTGGGGAACATCGCCCTGGCGCCCCCCGGTGATCCAGTCGGGTGCGGCACACCGCTGCCCGGTGTCACCGTCGAGGTTCAGGACGAGCACGGCAGGCCCCTGCCCGCCGGCCGACTCGGCGAGCTCGTCATACGCGGCGAAGGCCTGATGACCGGACATCTCAGCGAAGGCGGCGAGATCGTTCCGGTGCCGGGTCCTGTCCACCGCACCGGCGACATCGGCCTGATCGACGACATGGGCCGGGTCTTCCCCGTGGGGCGCAAGAACGCCGTGCACCGTGACGGACACACGCTCTACCCCGACCAGCTCGCCGAGCAGGCCGAGTCGGTCGGCGCACAGACGCAGGTCGTTGCGGTCCCCGACAAACGCTTGGGGAGCCGCCTGGTGTTCGTGGTCGTCGACCCGGACGAGCACGAACCCGCGTACTGGAAGAGTCTGCTGGGCTCGGCGCTCGCCCGCTATGAGCAGCCCGACCACGTCGTCGTGCTTTCCGCGCTGCCTCTGACGAACACGGGCAAGCCCGATCGGACCGCTCTGGAGAAGATCGCCATGACCTCGCTGCCCCCTTCGTACCGCGCCACCACGGACGCGACCGCGCCCGGCCCGACAGCCGACCCGTCCGACTACCGCATTCCCTTCGCCGAGCGCCTCGACGCGCTGCGTGCGGTGCGCCGGTACGTGGCTGACCACGAGGACGCGGTGATGAGGATCCTCACCGAGATCTCGCCCCATCACACCGCCGCAGCGGAGATAGGTTCGTTCCTGGCCACCCTGGACGGGGCAGAGGAGGAGATCCGCCGGGTCCAGCCCTGCCGCGTGCCTCGGGCCGCGATCTTCATGCCCTCCAACATCCCGCTCTACTCTTACGCCCTGTACATGCTCGTGGCATCCCTCTACACCGACAGCGTCGTCTTCCGGCCGTCCACCGAAATAAAAGGCCAAGTGCAACGCCTGCACGACTTACTGTCTCCGGTACACCGATTACCCATCGAGCTGTCCGAACTTAGCCAGCGCAAATTCGTCACGGGGCCGGTGCGCGAGGTGGACGTCATCGTCTTCACCGGAAAATTCACCAATGCCGAGATCGTCCGCGAAGGACTGTCGGAGGACCAGCTCTTCCTCTTCTTCGGTCGAGGCATCAATCCGTTCGTGATCGCACCGGACGCGGTTCTCAGACGAGCCGCCGAGGACGTGGCGAAAATCCGGCTCTGCAATTCCGGTCAGGACTGCTCCGGCCCCGACGTCGTGTTCACACCACAAGGCCGCACCGAGGAATTCGTCGACCTTCTTTCCACACATCTGGATTCGCTGAGTTTCGGGCAGAACAGCGACCCCGACGCCGACTACGGTCCGATCTACTACCACTCGGCGCTGGTCGACTGCTCGGACTACCTGGTGCGCCACGTGAGCCGCATCCGGTACGGCGGACGCATCGACCTGCCGTCCCGCAGAGTCGAGCCGACCGTGCTGCTGTGGGGCTACGACGACAAGTTCCCCGTGGACGAGATGTTCGCCCCGGTGTTCAACGTCGTGGCCTACCCCAGCGCCAGGCGGCTGCGGGAGCGACTGTCGAGCCCGTTCTTCAACGAACGCGCACTGGGGGCGATGGTCTACGGCAACGACCCGGAGACGGTGAAGGTCCTGGCCAAACGTCACCAGATCTGTGTCAACCACACGCTGCTGGACGCCGAGGACGGCAACCGCCCCTTCGGCGGGTACGGCCTGATGGCGAACTACGTCTTCTACGGCGGCGAGCGGCACGCCGAACCACTGCTCATGTCGCAGGCCGTGGCACAGCACCTTCCTGCCTCCGGCTCCATCGCGGCGGGTGCGAAATGACCCAGGGGAGCAGACGGTACGGCGACGCGTGGTCCGCGGTCGTCGACGTGCTGGTGACGAACGGTGTGGACACCTGCTTCGGGCTGCCCGGTGACGACCTGGAGCTGCTGCGCGCCCTGGATGCCGCGGGCGTGGACCTGGTTCCGTGCCGTGACCAGCGCAACGCGATGTACATGGCGACCGGTTACGCGCTCCAGTCGGGCCGCGTCGGCGTGTGCGCGCTGGGGAAGGGCCCGGCCGTCACGCACGCGGCCACGGGGCTTCTGGAGGCGCGCGAGTCCGGCGCGCCGGTCCTCGTGCTCGCCGCCGGTGCGCCCGAAAGGCGGCGGGGCAGCGGTGGGTTCCAGGAACTCGACCAGGTCGCCGTAACAGCGCCGCTCGTGCGCTGGGCCCACCGGGTAGGGCATCCGGACCGGGTCGTCCCCGCGACCGTGACCGCCCTGACCCGTGCCATGGGCCCGCCGTCAGGACCCGTATACCTGGAGATCCCCGACGACGTCCGCACAACGGAGTTCCTTGTGACGGGACCGCAGCCGACTCTGCCCGAGGTGCTGGTCCCGGAGTCCGATGCCGTGCCGTCCGGACCGGCACTGGACGCGATCCGCGCGAGCCGGCGTCCCGTGGTGCTGGTGGGCGGGGGAATGCGCCACCGCAACGACGACGCCGCGGTCGAGTACTTCGCCGAACGCCTCGGTGCGGCGCTCTTCACCACCGCGTCCGGGCGCGGGGCCGTAGACGAACGCCACCCCCTGTTCTGCGGCCTGGCCGGCCTCTACGCGACTGCCCCGGCCCGTGAGTTGTGGGAGTCCTGCGACCTGGTGGTGTCGCTCGCCGGGCGGCTGGAGGAGACGGCCGTCGAGGGCGGAACCCCATGGCCCGAGGTGGAGGTGGTCCAGGTCAACGTCGACCCGGGCGGGCTGTCGGCCGAGTTCGCCGGCCCGCGCGTGCTCGGCGACGCCCGGCAGGCCGTGCTCGGCTGGACTCGGGCACTGAAGGAAGGACGCGAGGACGAGCGCACGGACGCGGCGTGGGCCGACGCGATCACCGTTGCCCGTCACGTCATGTCGCTCGAAGTGACAGCGGAACTGACCCATGCGGCATCCCTGCCGGAGATCCGCATCGCCGAGCTGCTCGCCGCGCTCGACGCGACCTCCGGCGAGCGTCGCGTGCTGGTGCAGGAGAACGGGTTGCAGGACATGTGGTCCTACTGCTTCCCCTTCCACAGCGGCGGCGGATCTGTTGTCCCGTCGGAGCAGACCCCGCTCGGCTTCGGGGCGACAGCGGCCATCGGGGTCAAACGGGCCGCCCCTGACCACGAGGTGACCGCGCTCGTCGGCGACGGAGCGTTCCTCGCAGCCCGCGCGGACATCGCCGTCACCGCCCCGGCGTACGGAGGTGTGCTGTACGTGGTGCTGTGCAACGGCGGCTACGGCTGGCTGGACGCCCAGCGCGCCAAGCTCGGCCTCGACGCCGAACGTCACCCCTTCACCCGCCCCGGAGCACCCCCGCCCGCGGTGGACGGACCGGACATCCACTATCGCGTTCTCCGCGACAAGGCCGCGCTGACCGACGAGATCCGTACCGCGCGGCAGTTCTGCGCACAGGGAGGCACTGCCGTGCTCATGGTGCCGGTCGCCCCGGACGACATCGCCCCGCCCATCCGCGACGCCGAGGTGGTACCGCAGTGACACACGCACGAGGGCTGGGCGACGCCCGGCGCCGGGTGATGGTCACCGGCTACGGGGCCGTGACGCCGCTGGGCCACAGCGTCGAGGAGACGTGGAAGGCGATGCTGGCCGGGCACAGCGGCATCGACACCGTGGAAGCGATCGACGTGACCGATCTCGGGGTGCGGATCGGCGGCCAGGTCCGTGGCTTCACTCCGGGCCGCTACATGCCCCAGCCGGTTGTCCGCCGCGCCGATCCGTACGCGCAGTACGCGCTGGCCGCCGCGCTGGAGGCCGTCGAGCACGCCGGACTCGTCGTCAATGACGATCTGGCGCCGCAGGTCGCCGTGATCATCGGCAGCGGTTACGGCCCGGTCGGATCGATCTACCGTGCCGCGGACAGGCTGCGCGACAAAGGGCCCCGGGCGATCGGGCCGTTCACCCAGATCACGACCGCCATGGACAGCGCCGCCGGTGAGATCAGCATGCGGCTGGGCACCCAGGGTCCCAGCCGCGCCCAGAGCACGGCCTGCGCCAGCGGAACGGACGCGGTGGGCGCAGGAATGCGCATGATCAGCCACGGGGAGGCCGACGTCGTGATCGTCGGCGGCGCCGACGCCTGCGTCACCACCGTCGACCTCGCGGGCAGCGGCAACGCCCTCGCACTGTCCCGGCGCAACGACGACCCGACTGCCGCGTGCCGGCCGTTCGACGTGCGGCGCGACGGGTTCGTGATGAGTGAGGGAGCCGCCGTCCTGGTCCTGGAGGCAGCTGAGGTAGCCGAGGCGCGCGGAGCGACGCCGCTGGCCGAACTCGCGGGTTACGGGGCGAGTTCGGACGCCCACCACTGGACCGCCCCGCATCCGGAAGGGCGGGGTGCGTGCCTCGCCGTCGAAGCGGCACTGCGCGACGCGGGGATCACGGGATGGGAAGTGGACTACGTCAACGCCCACGGCACCGGAACACAGTTGAACGACGCCACCGAGATGGGCGTCCTGCGCAAGGTGCTGGGCGACCGCGTCACCCGGATCCCGGTCAGTTCCACCAAGTCGATGACCGGACACATGATCGGGGCCGCCGGCGCCGTCGAGTTGGTGGCGTCGATCCAGGCCCTGCGCACGGGTGACGTCCCGCCGACGATCAACTGCGACGAGCCGATCGAGCCGGACATCAACTTCGTACCGCAGCAGGCGCAGCACCACGAGCGACTTCGGGTCGCGCTCAGCAACTCGTTCGGATTCGGCGGCCACAACGCGGCACTCGTGGTCCGGACAGCATGAGAGTCCGGGGCACGCATCATGCGGCAGAGCCGCCCCCCGGCCCTGCCGCCGTCGTCCGCAGCGGGCCGCTGACCTGGGTCCAGCAGTGGCACTGGTTCGAACACACCATCCCGGCTGCCCGGCGGGTCAACCCGACTCCGCTCGCCGACCACTGCCACGTCCCGCCCCCGGCGACCGTCGCCGACGTCCACGAGGCGCTCGTGGCCCTCACAGAACGCCACGAGGCTCTGCGCACCACCGTCGACCCCCTCCACCCGGTACAGCATGTCCACCGCGCCGACTGGGCGCCGCTGCCTCTCGACTCCGTCGACGTACCCGCCGTCGACGCCGAAACCCTGGACGCCGCCACCGCGTCACTGGCCGTCCACCCGATCGACCCCGTGCAGCAACCCCCTTGGAGGGCCCGGGTGCTGCTGGAGGCGGGGAAGCCGCGCGCGGTCCTGGTCACCGCCCACCACCTCCTGATCGACGGCTGGGGTCTTGCCGTACTGATCGACCAGCTGCACGCTCTCCTGCGCGGCGACGATGCACCATCCGACGCGCCACCGCATCCGCTCGACCTGATCGACGCCCAGCCCCTGGAACGCGCCCACGCGGCGGAGCGTGAGTGGCTGATGCGCTACGCAAGCAACCCGACCGGCGTGCTGGCCCCGTTCGGCGGGACCCAGGACGGCGAGGGGCGGCACCGTCTCCAGTACCGTTCGACGGAGGCCTACCACGACCTCGACCGCGTCGCCCAGCGCCATCGAGTCAGCCCGGAGACCGTCGTACTCGCTGCACTGGCCCACGATGTGGCCTCCCGCACCGGGGAACACCGGTTCCTCGCCTCGGTGGTGGTCGCCAACCGGGCGCGAGCCGCGCTGCGCGACAGCATCGGAGTGCGGGCCCTGACGGTTCCCGTCCAGATCGACCTCCGGCCTGGCGCTCCCTTCGGCGAGGTGGTGGCCTCGGTCGCCGCAGCCTCAGCCACCGCGTACCGGCACGGCCAGTGGCGACCCGCGGAACTGGTCGCCGCCCAGGCCCGCCTGGACCGCCGCCGCGGCGTCGCGACCGTACCCACCATCGAGTACAACTGCTACGCCTGGCAGCGGGACTACCTGGTACCCGCCTACAACACCCCGCCGGAAGGGTCCGCCAACTGGCTGCGCAGTACACCCGACGAGCCCTGCGAGACGCTCTACGTCGACTTCAGCCACGACGGCGGATTCGTCACGCTGGACGTCACCGTCGGAGACCACCTACTCGACGCAGCGCAGGCACTGGAGCTGCCTGCCCGGCTGTGCGGACTTCTGCGTTCGCTCGCCCAGGGAGCTGATGGCCACCTTCCGGCACGCCCACTTCTACAGGTCGCCCCCGGATGGTGGCGCGCCCCGCAGGGATGGGTACGCCCCGCCGACGTCGAAGACGTACTGCGCCGCCATCCCGGGGTGCACGAGGTGACGGTGTTGCCGAGCGAGGAGGCTGCCGTGCAGGACGAGGAGCCGCATCTCGTCGCGCGTGCCCGCGTCGCTCCCGGCGTCACCACCGACGAGCTGCACCGGCACGTGCTGGACCACCTCGGCGAAGTGCCGTTTCTTGTGGCCCCGGGCCGCTATGTCCTGTCACAGGCAGGACCGGTTCCCTGTGGTCCGCCAGATCGATCGCCTGCCGCCGAGGACGGCACGGACATGTTACGGGTCCCGTCGCGCCTGCCTGCGACAAGTGCTGAACGAGCCCTAGCCGCAGCCGTGTTCGCCGCTGGGCCCGGCGGCTTTGCTGCCGACGCCCTCGGTGGCCCAGACGCCGTGAACATGAACCGCTGTCTCGCCGAACACGGCGTCACGTTGGTCGCCGTGCCCCGGCTGCTGGCGGTGCTCGCCCAGTTCGGCTTCACCGGGATCGCGTCCGACGAACTGGCCGGAACGGCCTCGCTCGGCCACCTCGCTGCAGCCCTGGAACCTCTGTCGCCCCGCGTCTCTCCTGGAGGAGAAACCTCACCATGACCACGTCCCACGTCCGAGCACAGTCCGTGGACCGCCTGGCCCCGTGGGGCTTCGCCGCATTCGTCGAGGCCAACGCCCACGACACCGCGTACCGCCCACCGGTGGTCGAGGGCCCCGTCGGGCCGACCATCGTCCAGGGAGGCCGCGAGCTGGTGAACTTCGCCAGCATCAGCTTCCTCGACCTGGAGCGTCACATCCCGGTACGCCGGCACTTCGCGGAGGGGGCACGCGCCCACGGTCTGACCACCAGCGGCTCCCGGATGACCCAGGGCATCTGCCGCCCGCACCAGGTGCTGGAGGAGACGATCGCCCGCCACACCGGCAAGGAACAGACCATCAGCTTCGCCACCGGGCTGCTGGCCAACATCGGGTTCGTCACCGCCATGAGCAGTTGCGCACACTTCGACACCGGCATCCAGGTGAGCAACCACGACACCGTCTTCGTCGCCGACCGCGACTGCCACTGGAGCATCTGGAAGGGCCTCGAAGGACTCGGCTACGGCCGCAACGTCCACGCGTTCCGGCACAACGACGTCGCCGACCTCGCACGCATCCTCGACCGGATACCGGCCCGCGAGCCCCGCAAGACCGTGGTGATCGCCGAGAGCATCTACTCCGCCGACGGCACCATGGGCCCGATCGTGGAGATCCTCGACGAGTGCGACCGGCACGGCGCGATCAGCATGATCGACGACGCCAACGGCTTCATGGTCTACGGTCCCGAGAACCGTCCTTACGCCCGCGAAGCCGCCGCGATCCGCGAGCGGGCCGACTTCGTCATGGTGTCCCTCTCCAAGGCCATCGGCCTCGAAGGCGGCGCTATCGCCGGACCGGCTGCAGCCATCGACGCCTTCGAACTCCTCTCCGGCACCTCCATGTTCACCGCCGCCATCCAGCCGCCCACCGCCCACGCCGCCACGCACACCATCGAAGCCCTCGCCGCCGAACCCCGGATCGTGGACGACTACCTGGCGCACGCAGACCGCCTGCGCCGCCAGATCCACGAGGCCGGTATCCAGACGACGCCCACTGACTCGTACATGCTCTCGGTCCCGATCGGCAGCGATGCCGCAGCTCTGCAGATGCGGGAGTGGTTCGTCGCGGACGGCTACCTCGTCCCCGTCTTCTCCTACCCGGCAGTCTCCCGCAACCAGGCCCTCCTGCGCCTGTTCCCGCACGCGGGCCACACCGAGGAGCAGATGGACGGCTTCCTGCGTACCCTCCGCACCTACCGACGCCGCCTCGGGCTCTGACTCCCCGTCGGTGCCGCATGACGTCCCCGTCGGGACGCCGAGTCGTCCTCCGTCCACCCGACAAGCAACAAGAAACGAGGAACCCGTGCCCGACAACACCGACGTTCTGCGCACCGTTGCCAAGCTCGTCGAAGAGGTCACCGGAATCCCCTCCACCGAGGTGACCCTGGAGAAGACCTTCACCGAGGACCTCGACATTGACTCCCTGTCGATGGTGGAAATCACCGTCGCTGTCGAAGACGCGTACGGGGTGAAGTTCCCCGAGGGCAGCACCGCATCGCTGAGGACCGTCGGCGACGTGGTGGGCTTCATCACCGAAGACGGCTGACTCCTGCACGGGGCCCTTGCGACGGACCGGACCCACCACGACACCTCCCGGGAGAGCTGACATGCACGGCTTCGTTCCTGGCACAGGCGATCGGTCATGAGCATCCTGGACCGCTTCCGGCTCGACAACCGTGTCGCGGTGGTCACCGGCGCCTCCTCCGGTCTCGGCGTCGCCTTCGCCACCGCCCTGGCCGAGGCCGGTGCCGACGTCGTGCTCGCAGCACGACGCGCCGAAAAACTAGAGGAGGTGCGTGAGACGGTCGAGAATCTCGGCCGCCGGGCCGTTGCCGTACGCACCGACATCGCCAGGCCACAGGACTGCCGCGCGCTGATCGACGCGGCAGTCCACGAGTTTGGGCGAGTGGACATCCTCGTCAACAACGCCGGCATCAGCAGCGAACGGGACGCGACCGAGGAGACGCCGGAACAGTTCCGCGAGGTCATCGACACCAACCTCAACGGCTCCTACTGGATGGCCCAGGCCGCAGGCGCGGTGATGCTCCCCGGCAGCTCCATCGTGAACGTCTCCAGCATCCTCGCGCTGGTCACGGGGGGTCTGCCCCAGGCCGCGTACACGGCGTCGAAAGCCGGACTCCTCGGCCTCACCCGCGACCTTGCCCAGCAGTGGACCCCCACCAAGGGCATCCGCGTGAACGCCCTCGCACCGGGCCTCTTCGACACGGCGATGACCGACGGGTACGCCGACGGCTACCTGGAGGAGATGATGCCCCGGGTGCTGTCGGGCCGCATCGGAGAGCCCGACGAACTCGCCGCGGCCCTGATCTTCCTCGTCTCCGACGCAGCCTCCTACGTCACCGGCACCACGTTGACGATCGACGGAGGCACACACATCGCCTAGCGCAGTGCAGCGTGTGCCGCGTGGCCGTGCTGTCCCTGGCCGAGCGGAGCGTCCCACCGGAAGTCAGTGAGCGGAGAGGTACATGCAGTTGATCAGTGCGCGGTACGGTCGCGTCTGCCTGGCAGCGGGCGGCCCCGACCACCTCGGGGACGACACCGCACACACCGGAAGCAGCCAAGTCTCCGGTTCCAGGTGGGGCGCTGCCCCCGGGAACGCTCCGCGAGGCAGGTCAGGGGGCGGGCGATGACGTCGGAGCCGACCGCCCCTGCCGTGCCGCGCGAACCACTCGGCGAGTCGCACCTGCGCCGCCTGGTCGTGGGCCAGGGGCTGGCAGCCGTCGTTGACGCGCTGTTCCTCGTCTGGCTCACGCTCTTCGTACTCGAACTGTCCGACCCCGGGATGAGTACGGGGTTCGTCCTGGTGGCCGTGGCGCTGCCGAGGGCGGTGCTGCTGGTGCCCGCGGGAGTACTGGTCGACCGCTTGGGCCCCGCCCGCGTCGTGGGCGCTGCCTCCTGGCTACGGGTGGCCGTACTGCTTACGCTCGGCGCGCTGGTCACGTTCACTTCGGCGTCCCTCGCGATGGTCACGGTGCTCGCCGCACTGCTCGGTGTGGCCGATGCCGTGTACTTCCCGGCGGCCCTCGCACTGCTGCCCGTGGTCGTACCGACCGAGAAGCTCTCCCGGGTCAACGCCCTGGTGCAGGGTGCGGAGTCCGGAGGCGATCTGGTCGGCCCGGCGGTGGCCGCCGGAGTCGTCGCCGCCGTCGGCTTCGAAGCGACGCTCGGCGGGATCGCCGTGCTGGCCGCCTCGGCCGCCTTCACCCTCGGGCCGCTCCGCCGCGTGGCACGACCTGGCAGGCGGCCCGAAGACGACGCCGGACCGGATGTCGCCGACGACGAACAGTCGAGCAGCTTCCAGGCCCTCCGGACAGGCCTGCGCTACGTCTGGCGTGAACCGCTGGTACGGGGAATGCTGGGCGCGGTCGCGCTGGTCAACATCGCGGTCGTGGGCCCCGTCATCGTGGGCGGCGCGGTGCTCGCCGACCAACGCCTGGGCGGCGCCTGGGCGTTGGGCATCGTGCTTTCCGGCTTTGGTGCCGGAGCACTGGCCGGTTCGCTGCTGGCCGGATGGCTGTCGTCCGGGCGGCGCGGCTGGATCGTGATCGGTGGGGTCGCCGCGATCGGCGCGGGCGTGGCCGGGCTCACGGCCGTCATGCATGTCGTTACCGCGACGGCCGTCGTCTCCCTCATCGGCATCGGGTCCGGCTTCCTCGGCGTGGTCATCGTGGCCACCCTGCAGGAGCACGTGCCCGAGCATCTGCACGGTCGCGTACTGAGCCTCGTCGTGCTGGCCACGGTGGCGTTCGACCCGCTCTCCTACGCGATTGCAGGGGCCCTGCTGCCGTACGGTACGACGCCGCTGTTCCTGGTCTGCGGCAGCGCCGTACTGGCGTGCGCCGGCCTGGTCGCCGCGAGCCCGACGCTCCGGTCCCTGCGATGAACGGAGCGGATCGGCCCTGCGTACGTGAACGCCTCCCCGAACGGTGACGGTGGTAGGGGGAGATGGTCGCCTGCACATGAATCTCCATGTCCACCACTGCGAGGCTTCCTTCGGCGTCCAGGGGCACGACGCTGTAACTGGCTCCCGTAGCGATGCTCACGGCGGCGGTTCCCAGGAACGGAACGACCGTCAGCCGGCAGGTACAGGGAGCATTCCCGAGCAGGTCGACGAGGTGGACCTGCAATGTGCGCATCGCCGTGAATTCCTGTGGGCGGCTGCCGTGGTGCGGATGTCCGGCGCAAGGTGCTGTGAGCACATCATCGCCAGGGTTGCGGCAGCCGACGGAGAAATCCCGGCCCTCGCCCCGCTGCTGGACACGATCGACCTCGACGCAGCGATCGTTACCGCCGACGCCCTGCACATCCAGCACGACCACGCCCGCTATCTGCGCAGCCGCGGCGCCCACTACCTCGCGACGGAGCCTGTCAACGCGATCAAGGCAGGTAGATCGTTCTATCCCTGTGCCGGGATCGTTTGATCGTCGTGTCGGGGGTCGGGGGGCTTGTTGATCCAGGCGGCCTCGGGGAGTTTCGGGGGTTCGGGTGCCCCGCGGACGAATCGTTCGGGGTGCTGGCGGTAGACGCTCGCGAGGACGTCGGCGCGCATCTCGCGGAGCTGGCCGGCGAGGCCGAAGTGGACATCGAAGGGGGTGTGCATGGCTATTCCGGAGTGCCGGTGGGCGAGGTTGTACCAGTCGAAGAAACCGGTGCACCAGGCGCGGGCGTCCTCGATGCAGCCGAACCGCTCGGGAAAGTCATGCCGGTATTTGAGGGTCTTGTACTGACTCTCCGAGTACGGATTGTCGTTGGAGGTCTTGGGCCGCGAGTGCGACTTGGTGACGCCCAGGTTGTTCAGCATCTGCGCGACATTGTGGGCAATCATCGGTGATCCGCGGTCAGAGTGGATCGTCAACTGGCCCTGCTCCACTGGGTACCTGGTGATCGTCGAGGACAGGAACCGCTCGGCCAGCTCCTTGTTCTCCGAGGCGGCAACCATCCAGCCGACCGTGTAGCGGCTGTAGATGTCGATGATCGTGTAGAGGCAGAAACAGCTGCCCTTGACCGGGCCCTTCAGCTTCGTGATGTCCCACGACCACACCCGGTTCGGTGCGGTGGCGATCAGCTCGGGCTTCTTGCGCGGCGGATGCGTGGCCTGCCGGCGCCGTTCGCGCACCTCGCCGTGCCTGCGCAGGATCCGGTACATCGTCGCCTCCGAGCACAGGCAGATGCCGCGGTCCAGCAGCACCGCACAGATCTCGGCGGGCGCCATGCCGACGAACTCGGCCGAGCGCAGCACGGCCAGGACCTTCGCCTCCTCCGTCTCTGTCAGGGCCCGCGGATGCCACTTGCGCTCCCGCTTCGGCCGCACCGGAGCCGGGGACGTGCGGTGGTGCCGATACCAGGTCGCCCGGCTCAGGCCGAGCGCGGCGCACGCCTGCACCCGTCCCACCAGCAACGACAGCGATTCCAGGGCCTTGGCGCGGGCGGCCTCGAAGACCCCTCCCGCTGCCGTCACGGCTTCTCGCCCGTCGTCCCGTCGCTGCCCGTGGCGAGTTGATCCAGCAGCGCGGAGAGTTTTCCCTGCACCTCGATGACGGTGCGGGCCTTGCCCAACTCGCTGCGGAGCCTGGCGTTTTCGGCTTCGAGCCGGGCGATCTCCTTCTCTCCGGGATCTGCCTTCGGCCGGCCCGCAGGGGCGGCGAGCGCCGCCTTCGCGCCGTTGTCCCGCTGCTGGCGCCAGTTCGTGATCAGCGACGAGTACAGACCCTCGCGCCGCAGCAGGGCACCCTTGCCCTGCTTGTCGAGCGTCTCGTACTCGGCCAGGATCCGCGCCTTGTAATCCGCCGAGTACCGCCGCTGCCCGGCCGACCGGGGTGTCACCTGCGGATCCGGGGCCCCGTGGTCGTTGGTGCTGGCCACTACGGGCACTCCTCCTTCTCCGCCCTCGACTCAATGAATCATCCAGTATGCCTGGCTTGAGTCACTTTGACAGAGAGGGACGCCGGGGCGGCGCGGGTGACCCGGTGGGTTCGTCTCTCGTTTCCCGGTCATGAAGACATGCACGTGCGATCAGGTCATCTGCCACGGTCAGGGACTTCTTGCGGCCGATTTCCAGTACCGCCACCAACTCCGTGTCGCCGAGCAGCGCTCCGGCAGGAAGAAGCGCCGCCGCTCAAGGGACGCGGACAGCATGGTGCACCTAATGGTCCGTCTGGTGGCGAAACTCGAAGGAGACGCTCCCGTGCGCTTCAACTACGCGCAGGAGGCAGCGGAGCTGAGCCTGGACCAGGAGACCCTGCGAGCGAGAATCGCGTGGCTGGTGGAGCACCGCTACGTCGCCCTGGACGGTGAGGCCGATGGCTTCGTCAGGCTCTGGTTGAACCCCTCGGTGGCCTTCCGCGCGGGGAAGACCGATCCCCGGATCGCCGAGGCCCGGCACAAGTTCCCGTACATCGTCATGGACGAGAAGGGGATGGCCGCCGAGCAGCCTGTCCACGTGGCTGAATACGATGAGGAGGGCTGGGAGCTCGTCTATCAGAACAACGCCGAGCAGTTCGAGAACCCGGCACGCTTTTCCTTCGGCTGTCCGCTCCATGACAAGGTCGCGGAGTCTCACTGACGCCCTGCACGACGCAGCCACAGGAGAGTTCGGGCGCCCTGCTCGACGCTTCCTGATGACCATTCAGGGCGGCGGCTGGACCTGGGTGACAGGGCCGGTCCCGGAGCGAGAGCCGGCCCTGTCACCTTGTGTCAGTCCTGGGCTGCGTCAGTTCCAGCTGCCGGTGAGGGCGAGGGTGGTGGGGTCGGCGGGGGTGCCGGGGGGTGTGTCGGCGGGTTCCCAGGTGCCGTCGGTGTGGCGCACGGTGTGCTTGATCCGGCCGCCGGTGATGATCGCGGTGTGGAACTCGTTGTCGACGGCGGCGGCGCTGATGCCGGTGACGGGGGTGGTGCCGAGGATGCCGTTCAGGTTGCCGAAGTCGCCCCAGACGCCGGAGGCCGCGCGGGCGATGTGCTTGATGCCGCCGGTGGGTTCGGTGAGGACGGCCTGGAGGTCGGTGCCGGTCCCGGCGAGAGCGATGCCGCTGACCTTGGCGGGGCTGCCGGGGACCTTGGTGATCTCGCCCCACTTCTCCCACGTGCGGTCGCTGTTGCGGATGGTGTGGAACGCCTTGCCGTCGGCGGTGACGACGCCGATGTGGGTGGCGTTGTCGACGCGGGCGGCGGCGATGTCGACCGGGGCGCTGCCGAGGGTGCCGAGGCTCGCGGTGACATCGCCCCACTTGCTCCACTTTCCGTCGGCGTCGCGGACGGCGTGGTAGACGCGGCTGCCGGTGATGGCGGCGAGGCCGAGGTCGCTGCCGATCGAGGTGACGGCGATCTTCCTGATCCCGGCGAGGGTGCCGAGTTCGGCGGTGAGGGGGCGGAAGGCGACCCAGGTGCCGTTGGCGTTGCGGGTGGCCTCGTAGACGACGCCGTCCGCGCCGAGCGCGAGGACGTGGTTGGTGCCGGAGATCGCGGCGTCGGCGGCGACCGCGATGTCCCCGATGCCGCCGGCGGCGCGCTCGACGTCGCCGAACGCGGACCAGTCCCCGTTGCTGTCGCGGACGGTGTGGAAGAGGTCCTTGTTCGCGGTCGTCACCATCTGGAGGCGCCAGGGGGTGAGCGTCGAGGCGGTGGACTGCCTGATCCAGGCGGCAAGGTCGTCGACGCGGGTGGCGGTGGCGCCGGTGCGGGTCTCCGTCGAGCCGAGGCAACCGCCCTGCCAGGACCCGGTGACCACGGCGGCGAGTTCGCGCTGTCCGTCCTGTTCGCGGACGACGGGGGCGCCGGTGTCGCCCTTGCACAGCGGGGTGCCGTCGATGTCCACGCCGGTGGCGGTGGTCTGGCCGGCCGTCAGGGAACCGGTGCGCAGGGTGTCGGGGACCCAGGTGTCCTTCGTCCTGCCGTATCCGGCGCTCGTGAACGTGTCCCCGGTGGCGGGGGCGATCGTGGTGGCGCGCAGAGGGAGGATGCCGCGCACGGGGGTGGAGAGCTTCGCCAGGACCAGGTCGCGGTCGGTACGGGGGATGAGTTCGACGACGTCGCGGACCTGGCCGGCGGTGGTGGTGAGGTCGGTGCGGCCGATGGTCGCGGTCGTCTTCCACTTCGGCGCACCTGCCGCGACGGTGAAGCCGGCTGACGGGTCGGTGGTGAAGCAGCTGCTCGCGGTCAGCAGCCACTGGGTGTTGACCAGGGTGCCGGTGCAGGAGCGGGCAGTGTCACCGATGGCTCCGAAGGCGCCGATGGACAGCTTCGCGGTGAACGCGTACGACGAGGTTACGGGCACCGTTCCGTCCAGCGCCTGGGCGGGCGCGGCGACGAGGGCGCCTGACGCCACGACGGTGGCTATGGCTCCGCCGAGTACGGCGCGGGCGGGGAAACGGGTCATGAAGAAGTGCTCCTACGGATGGTTGCAGTCAGGGGAAGACTGGCAAGGCGTGACAGGCACAGCAGCGGTGCCGTGGGGGGGGGGAGTCGGGCGAGCGTGGGTGTGGGGCAGCCGGTGACGAGGAGTTCGACGGGGACGAAGCGCAGGCCGGTGCCGTCGGCCTGACCGAAGGGAGTACTCGTCCGCCGAGACCTTGGGAAGGCCTCCCAGGATTTTGAATCAGCCCTGCGCAGTCCTGTGAGGGCGAGGCTCGAAAGAAGCCCCATCGGAGTAAATCGACAGGGCTTTTTTCGGGCCACAGAAGCACAGCTAAAGGTTTAATCGGCTAGCGCTTCGAGATGGTAGTCGTGGGTTGCGAGGTCGAATTTAACATCGACGTGCGCACTGAATTTTCTTGCGTGATCCTCAGTGATCACGTAGACGTCGGTCAGGGAATCGGGATCCAAACCGAGAACCTCGGCGATGAAGGCTGCCCCGAGGTGGGACACATCTGTCACCGCATCTGGCCGGTCCGCGTCCTTCTTGTACGAAGCGATGACAAAGGTCACGGATCCACCTGCCGGGTCGGGTCTTTGGGTTTGGTCTGCTCACCGGTGTTCGGGTCGAACTCACCTAGGTGCTTTCCGCGTTTGTTGTACTTCTCTACAGTTCCGTGCTGAGAGTCCCACTCGTAGATGTTTCCCTTAGGGTCCTTCCAGCGCTTTCTCATCCCGCCGCCTCCCTGGACAGGCGTCTTTTCCCTGGCTCGCGTCGCTTCGGGGAAGGCCTCCAACTTCTTCGGGGCGGCTACGGGGCCCGAGTCGGGACGTCCAGCGGAAGCCGTTCGTTCCTTGGCGTTCCGTAGGGCTGTTCCAAGACCGTCGCTGAATTGACCTATGCCGTCTGCCGTAGTGTAGGCACCTCCGACAACGAGTCCGCTGCTGACGGCGATGGCCGGAGCGCCGGCCAGGCATCCGATTCCGGTGAGACAGATGGCGCCGCCTGCGATGTCGCCAGACGCCCCGACTCCCATCATGACGACGCCGAGACCTGATTCCGCAAGGCCATTCCAGACGTCGGGAGTGGTGAAAATTTCCTCGGCGTAAGTACCGACCGTGTCGGCCGTGTCCTTCAGCCAGTTCGGGATCCAGTCACCGACCCCGCCGCCGGATTCGTCGCCAGGGTCAGGGGCGTTCCTCCAGGCTTCTTCGGTCCGTCGGTACTCGGCCTCTTCCTCCTGCTGTTTCGTCACACTCGTGGCGAAAGCGTCCTTGAATGCTTGACTGGCGGCTGCGGCGTCCTTCTTAGCGGCAGTAGCGGAGGTGCGGGCTTGGTTGGCAGAGGTCCATGCTTGATCTGCGGAGCTCCTTGCCCAGTCCGCGGAATTCTGTGCCAGAGAAGCAGAGTTTACGGCGCGGGTTACTGCCTGCTGAGCGTTGGCTTCCGCCTGCCGGGCTGTCTTCGCGGAGCTGGCGGCGTCCTTGGCGGACTGTTCGGCCTGGGTGGCGTAGCCATCGGCCTGGTCCGCGTCCTTCTTGGCGTCCTTGGCGGACTGTTCGGCCTGTTTGGCGTACCCGGCGGCTTCGGCCGCAGCCTTGGCGGCGGTAGCCGCTGCCTTGCCCGCTTCAGCCGCGTTCTTCTGCGCGGTGGCGGCCACGCTCGCGGCCTGGGCGATGAGCTGCTGGATCTGGGCCTCGTGGGTGGCGGCGAGCTGGTCCTGGCGCTGAGCCTTGTACTGGCCGACGGTGATGAAGGCGTGCAGCAGGTCGGCGGGGCCTTCCAGGGCGACATGCGCTGCGGCCTGCACCTCCGGACCAGGGCTACTGAGGAGCTGGGCGGCGCGGACGCGTTCGTCCTGGGTGCGCGCCTGCGCGTCGCCGGTGGTGATGAACTGGCGCAGGGCGTCGGTGGTGCCGGCGTCCAGTGCGGTGCGGACGGCCTGCTGCTCGATCGGGCCCGCGCCGGTGAAGGTCCGGGCCGCGACCAGGCGCATCTCCTGCTTCATCGCCTCGTACTGACCCGTCGCCAAAAACGCGCTGACTGCGGTGGCATCGCCCTGTAGGGCCTTGGTGGCGGCGGCACGGACGTCGGCGGAGCCCGCGGCTTCCGCGAGATGCCCGACATCCTCGCGATCGTCCTGGCTACTGGCGTCCTTGCGGCCCGTGCGGATGTAGGTGGTGATGTCGGTGTCGGTGTCGGTGTCGGCCAGGGCCACGAGGGCTGCGGACTGGCTCCAGGGTCGGCCGGTCCTGGCCGTCGCCAGAGCCACCTTACGGGCCTCGGGAGCGATCTTCGCTGGGTCGGCGCCGGGCTGAGTTGCCTGGTCGGCGAGCTTGTCCGCCTCGGTCTGAAGGTCCTTGGCCTGCTGCACAACTGCCTGCTGCGCAGCGGTGCGCTGGTTCTCCTGTGCCTTAAGGTCCTTGGCCCGGGCGATCGCCTCGTTGGTCCGCGCGGTCACCTGCTCAGCATCGATACGGACGGCGATGTCATGGACCTTCCTGGCCTTGGCGACGTCCGCGCTGGCCGCGTCGGCGGCCTTCTTCGCCTCGGTGGCGTGGATACGGGCCTGCTTCGCGGCGGTCGCGGCCTGTCCGGCGTGGGCTGCGGCGTCGTCGGCGGCCTTGGCGGCGTTCTCCGCGTGAGTGGCGGCGTCGTTCGCGGCATCCCGGGCTTCGCCTGCGGCGGAGGCTGCCTCGTTCGCCAGGGCAACGGCGGCATCCGCGGCCCGGGTCGCCTCCCGTGCATGACGATGAGCGGCAGCCGCGGCGTTCTGTGCCTGGTCGGAGTGGGCTCCGGCCTGGTCGGCCAGGGTGTTCGCCTGGTCGGCCGCGTCCGCGGCGTTGTCGGCGTCGCTGCCCGCGCCTTTCGCGGACGTCGCCGCGGCGGCGGCCGAAGCAGCTGCGGTGCGCGCCGAGTCGGCGGCCGTGGCGGCGGCGTGGGCGCCTGCGGCGGCGTCCCGCGCGTCCTGGGCCGCCTTGCGTGCGGCGCCTGCCTGCCCCGCGTCGACCGCGGCGTCTGCGGCGGCGTTACGTGCCCGGGACGCCGCCTCGGCGGCGCCAGCCGCAGCGGACGCCGCGGCCGAGGCCGCGTTGGCGGCGACACGGGCGGCGTCGGTGGCCGCGGCAGCCGCGCTGATGGCGGTCTGTGCGGCGTCGGCTGCCTGCTGGGCGGCTGATGCGGCGTGGGAGGCGGCGGCTGCCGCGTTCTGGGTGTCTTTCTGCGCGGCCCGGGTCTGCTCGGCGGCCTCCTGCGCGGCGGCCTTGGCGAGCTGGGCCGCCTTCACCGCGCGGGCGGAGGCTTCCTGGGCGGCCCGGGTCTGCTGCCCGGCCAGTTTGCCCGCCTTCGCCGCCTGGTCGGCGAGCTGCCCGATCGTGGCGTGTTCCTGGTCGTGGGCGCGGGCCACGTACTGGCCGACCTGGAGGAACTCGTGGATGTCGTCCGGCGAGCCGTTCAGTGCGATCCGGGCCGCGGCCCCCACATTCGCGCCCGCACCGGTGAGGAGCTGTGCGACCTGGACGCGTTCGTCCTGTCGGCGCCGGTCGTACTGTCCGTTGGTGAGGAAGTCCCGGATCTTGTCGGGTGAGTCGCTGTCGAGCGCGGCGCGGGCGGCCTTCTGGACTTCGGGGCCGCCCATGCCCATGATCTGTGCGACCCGTACCCGCTGGTCCTGGAACAGCGGGGCCTTCCACCCGTCCTTGAGGAACGTTCTGATCGTGTCCGGCGAATCGCTGTCGAGTGCGGCGCGGGCGGCGTCCTGGAGGCTGGTGCCGCCGAGGCTGGAAACCTGGGCGGTGGCTACACGATCGTCCTGGAACGAGAGATTGGCAGCCTGGGACAGGAATGTCCTGACGTCGTCGTCACCGCCGACGAGCGCGACCTCTGCGGCAACCTTGACTCCCGGACCGCCCGTCTCCCACAGCCGGACGACCTTCGCCCGGTCGGTGTCCGGAAGGGGGGTACCGACACTGGTGTCGGCCGGTGCCGGGTCATCGGCTCGGGCAGGGCTGGGAGCGGGTCCCAGCAGGCCCAGTACGAGCGCACCGGGCAGCAGGCCCAGACACAGCGCGCGCAACGTATGCCGCCGGCCTGTCACCACGCCTCGCACGCGTCGTGGATAGGTCACTGCGAACTCTTCTCGTCTTGTCATTCGATGCAGGTGAGGGACGCGCACCGGCCGGGCCGGGCGCGTGTGAGGGGCGGCTCCAGGGCACGCCAGACGTGGAGCCGCCTTCTTGAGGGGTGTTGCCGGGCGGGCCGTGCCGGTGAGCTGCGGTGTGCTGGATTTCGTTGGTGATGAAGAGACTGAGGCGGCCGTCACTCCAGCGGACGATGGCGCCATCGGCGGGCCTCTTCACCAGATCCGCCGTGGTGGCCGCGGGGCTCTGCATGGAGAAGGCAGCCGCACGCACCTGGCCGGCAGTCCTGCCGGTCATGGGAAGGGGGTGACACCGGTGGCCGACGCCGCCGACCGAGCAAGCACCACGTCACGGTCCGTGCGGGACACCAGATTCACCAACATGCTGCACACCGTCTCCGACCGTGGCCGCGGTCAGCAGCCACTGCGCGGCGACCAGGGTGGCCGAACAGGCGCGCCGGCGACTGATGTCGAGCCGTGCAGGAACAAGAGGGGAGAGAGTGCCACGATGAGGGGCACTGCCTCAGCCGGTGACGCTCAGTTCCAACAGAACGGTCTGTGAGCCACCGGCTACTCCCTCACCGACGTTCTGAAACTTGTTCTTCGCCACGGTCACCTTCTGAGCGGGTGCCTTGGGCTCGTCCTGCGGCCTCAGAGCGGCGACGATGGGGTGGTCGGCGGTCTCCAGCGCGAAAACACGCGGAAGGTTGAGTTCGAGGTAACCGCTCTTCCCGGTCGTGTTGAAGCAGTAGCTGTCCCGGGAGTCCGCGCCCGGACCCTGGACAGTCATGACCTTGATCTGCTGAGCGGTGTCGTCACAGGCCGCGAAGACGATGTGCCCATCGCCCCGGATCAGCTTGATACCCGCCTCACGCTGGATCCGCTCCGCGTCCGGATAAGCGAAATCCTCCACCGCCGACGGCGGCGTGACCGCCGCACCCGTCGTCCCCCCTGACGGCTGAGGGTCAGCACTCGCCAGCACAGGAACCCCCGCCAGGGCCACAACAGCAGCGACCCCCGCCACGGGAAGCAACCTGCGTATCCCAGCCATCACTCGAACATCCCTCCAGGCATGGGTGACAGCACACATGCAGCCCCCGTGCACAGACATAAAGCAAAAGTAAGTGGTCGACCGTGACAGTAAAGCCATATCTGTGCACAAGCAACTTGATTGCAATCACGAGAACTCCACGGAGCGTGCACAAGAGGAACCTCGTCGAGGAGGGAAGATATCTGCTAAAAACAGACAAAATTTTCGCACCGGTGTCCTGATTTTTGGTGCAGTGACTCAAGTGGCGCAGTCTGACGTCATTTCACATTAAGAAAATTTACTCATGTCTTAACGTAAAATAGTGAAGATCGAGGCCGAGGGGGCCACCCGCACTTCCCCGGATCGACCCTGCTTCCCTCCTGGGGGATGGCATTCCCCGGTCGCACGCGCTGGAACAGACCCTCCAGGGCACATGATCCGGGGGCCTGAGTACGTGTATTCAGGCCCCCGGCAACCACCTGGGGAACTCTGTCACCATGAACGCACCTGGTGTTTCGAGGCCCTTCTTCCCCATCTTGCCGGTGTGGTGGTGGAGTTGGTTGAGCGGTCGGTCGGCAGGATCACGATGCATGCCCGGGTGCGTGGGGCCGATGCGCTGTGCCCTCACTGCGGCAGTGCGTCCGGGCGGGTGCACGGCGAGTATCTGCGGTCGTTGTCCGATGCGCCGATCAGCGGTGCCCGTGTAGTGATCGAGTTGCTGGTGCGTCGGTTCCGGTGCCTCAACGCCGCCTGCGCGGCTGTGACGTTCGCCGAGCAGGTATCCGGGCTGACCAGCCCGCATGCCCGCTTCACCCCGTTGTTGCGCGGGATGCTGACCTCGATCGCTGTGGCGCTGGCCGGGCGGCCGGGGAGCCGGCTCGCCATCGCGCTGGGAGTCCCGGTGGCCAAGGACACGCTGTTACGCCTCTTGCGGGCCCTTCCCGAGGAGCCTGTCGGGCAGGTCAGGGTGCTTGGGGTTGATGATTTCGCGCTGCGCAAGGGCGATTCGTACTCGACGATCTTGGTGGACTTGGAACGACGGCGCCCGGTCGACGTACTGCCGGGACGTGAGGCCGAACCGCTGGCTGCCTGGCTCGCGGGCCACCCCGAGGTAGAGATCATCTGCAGGGACCGTGGCGGAGCCTACGCCGAAGGCGCCCGCACCGGCGCCCCGCAGGCGGCGCAAGTTGCCGACGGCTGGCATTTGTGGAAGAACCTCGGCGATGCGGTGGAGAAGACGGTCGGCGCCCATCATGCCTGCGTCCGGACCGTGTTCGCGAAAACCATACCGGTCAACCGGCCGCTCGAAGACGACATCTGGCAGACTCCGCCGCCCGCGGCCGACGCGACGCTCGACGTCTGCGGGCGTGAACGCCGCCTGGTGACGCGGACGAAGGAGCGGTACGCCGCCGTGCAGCAGCTTCTGGCCGATGGCGATTCGCTGGAAGCGATCTGCCGGACACTCATGCTGGACCGGTCCACCGTGCGCCGCTTCGCCCGCGCTACCAGCATCGACGAGTTGCTGGTCAACGCGACGAACAGAGTCAGCATTCTCGACCCGTACACGGCTCACCTCCATCAGCGGTGGAACGACGGGTGCCGCGACAGCGCACAACTCCACGAGGAAATCCGGGCCTTGGGCTTCCGGGGCAGCATCCAGACCACCCGGCGCTACCTTCGCCCATTCAAATCCTTTACCGCCGCACCGGCAGAACCACGTCCGGCTCCTCGGCCTCGCCGCGTCATCAGATGGATCATGACGAATCCCGGCAACCTCCCGGACGAGGACGCCCTCGCGCTCAAAGAGATACGTGCCGGTTGTCGCGAACTGGACGCGGTCACCCAGCACGTCCGCGACTTCGCGATGATGATGCGGGACCTGACCAGCAGCGAACTCCCCGCCTGGATGGAGCGCGTTGAACACGACGACCTGCCCGCGCTGCACTCCCTGATCAACGGCCTGCGCAGGGACCAGGACGCCGTCATCGCCGGCCTGTCCAGCTCCTGGAGCTCCGGCCAGGTCGAGGGCCAGAACACGAGGGTGAAACGGATCAAAAGGGATGGATACGGCCGGGCCAACTTCGACCTCCTCCGCATCCGGATCCTGCACCGATCCTGACACCCACCCGATCGCGAGATCTTGTGACGTAGCGGGTCTACGTGATCAATCGGTCAATCATGAACTCTTGGGTACGGACAGTACTTTCTCGGTCGGGTGCCGGTAACGTAATCCTTCGGGTTCGGGCGGCAAGGGGGATGTCTCATGGATCCGATTGCGCTGGCGGCCGGGACAGCTCTGGTAGGGGCGATAGCCACGGATGCCTGGCAGGGGGCGCGCACCGGTCTCGTTGGACTGTGGCGTCGGGTGCATCCCGAACAGGCTGACGCGGTCGACGCAGAACTCACCGCATCACGTGCCGAAGTACTGGCGGCGCGAGCGGCAGGGGAGGCGGATGTCGAGCAAACATTGGCCGCGGACTGGCAACTGCGGATCCAGGCCCTGTTGCGGGCGAACCCGGCGGTCGCGATCGAGCTGCGCCGACTGCTGGATGAGCAGCTCACCCCGGCGTTGACCGCCGATGAGCGATCCCGGATCGGGACACTGGTCATGAGGGCGGAGGCATCCGGCGGCGGGCGGGTTTATCAGGCCGGCCGGGACCAGCACATCACCGAGTGGTGAGCACACCGGAGTCCTCGCCGCCGAGTGGTGAGGGGATGCGCCTTGAGGCCAGCGCCTCGGATCAGGCCCGGATCTACCAGGCCGGCCGGGACCAGCACATCGCGGAACGGGATCTGCACCTGCACTACGAGGACGGGGTGCGCCGCGCGCGCCGCACCGCGCCGGACACACCCGCGATGGAATGCCCGTATCCGGGCTTGGCGGCGTTCGGCGAGGAGCAGGCCCGCTGGTTCTTCGGCCGGGACGCGGTGATCGCGGACCTACTGGTCCGCCTGGATGAGCGGCTGCGCAGCGGCGGCGCGCTGGCAGTGGTCGCGCCGTCCGGGGCGGGCAAGTCCTCGCTGCTGCATGCCGGTCTGCTACCCGCCCTCGCGCGCGGCGCCTTACCCGCAACCGGTTCGGCCCACTGGCCACGGCTGCTGCTCACCCCCACCGCCCACCCGCTGACGGCGCTGGTCACTCACCTTGCCGAGGCCACCGGCGCTGCCGCGCAAGAGGCGTTGGCGGCCGTAACGGTGGATCCGCCCGACTACGCGGCCCGGTTGCGCACGATGGCCGAGGCTGACGGGCGGGAAGGCGCACGGCTGGTGGTGGTCGTAGACCAGCTGGAAGAACTGTTCACGCTGTGCACGAGCGAGCAGGAGCGGCGGGACTTCCTCGATGTGCTGACCGCTCTGGCGCACGGCGGCCCCGACGAGGCCGGCCCGACCGGGCTGGTGGTGTACGGGCTGCGCTCGGACTTCTATACCCCGTGCGCAAACTACCCACAGATGCGGACCGTGCTGCAGGACGGTCAACTCATGGTCGGGCCCATGACACAAAGCGAACTGCAGGAAGCGATCCTGTTTCCCGCCCGGGCCGCGGACCTGGAGATCGAACCTGGTCTGGTCGAGGTGTTGCTGCGCGACCTGGGTGCGTCTACCGACGGCGGCTCGACCAACCCGCCGCCACAGGGGTACGAGGCCGGACGTCTGCCGCTGCTGGCCCACGCGTTGCGTGCCACCTGGCAGCAACGCCACGGCCACATCCTCACCGTGGACGGTTACCAAGCCACCGGCGGCATTCGCCACGCCGTCGCCACCACCGCCGAACGCCTCTTCACCACTCTGGATCCCGCTGAGGAACAGACGGCACGCGCACTGTTTCTCCGACTCGTCAAGATCGGCGACAGTGTCGAGGACACGCGCCGCCGCATGCCCCATACCGACCTGCTCGAGACGGGCAAAGACCCGTCCGCCACGGCCAACGTCATCGACGCCTACACCCGAGGCCGCTTGCTGACCCGGCACCAGGACTCTGTCGAGATCACCCACGAAGCGCTGCTGCACGCATGGCCCCGCCTGCGCCACTGGATCGATGCCGACCGGGCCGGGCACCTCATCCACCAAGACCTCGAGGAAGCCGCCACCGACTGGGACCGTGCCCACCACGACACCAGCATGCTCTACCGAGGCCACCGCCTCGAAGCAGCCGTCACGTGGGCCAGTCGCCACCAGAACCAGGCCGGTCTCACTGTTTCCGCCTTCCTCGCCGCCTCCACCCGCCACGCGCGCCGTGGCGCACGACTGCGCCGCTCGGTGATCGCCATCCTCACCGCCCTGCTCCTGATCGCCTCCGCGGCAGCCGTCGTCGCCTTCCAGCAGCGCTCCAGTGCGCAAGCCCAGCGGAACGAAGCCGTGTTCAACCAGATCCGGGGCGAGGCGGAAGGGCTACGCGGCAATCAGTCGTCGCTTGCCGCACAGCTCGACATCGTGGCGCATCGTATGCGACCCAGTGGGCCGAGCCTTTACGGGCGCCTGACCACCGATGCAAACACTCCCCTGTCCACTCCACTGACCGGAGGCGCCGGCGACATCACCTCGGTGGCGTACAGCCCGGACGGGCGCACTCTGGCCACCAGCGGGACTGACCGCACGGTGCGCCTGTGGGACCTCGGAGATCCGGCCCGCCCCAAGCCGCTGGGGTCGCCGATCCGGGACACCGGTTGGGTAAATTCAGTGATGTTCAGCCCGGACGGTCATACCCTGGCCAGCGGCGGAGAAGGAGGTGAGCCAGGCGGCCTGGTCCGGCTGTGGGACTTGTCCGACCGGGCTCACCCCACACCGCGAGGCGGCATGAACGTCGGCCGATTCATCCGTGTGCTGTCGGTGGCATTCAGCCCGGACGGACACACCATCGCAGCAGCCGCAGACGACGCGGTACTGCTGTGGAACGTATCCGACACGGCCCGCCCCAAGCGTCTCAGCCGCTCGATTCAAGGCCACACCGGCACCGTCTGGACGGTGGCGTTCAGTCCGGACGGGCACACCTTGGCCAGCGCTGGTGATATAGGCGAAGGATCGGCCGAAGGACTGCGGCTGTGGAACGTGGCCAACCCCGCCCGCCCGAAGTTGCTGGGGCCGCCCATCGCACTTGACAGTGCTTCGTTGGCGTTCAGCCCTCGCGGGAACACACTGGTCGGCTCGGCAGATGGGGCAGTGCGCCTGTGGGACCTGTCCGACCCCCTGCATCCCAGGCAGCTCCGCCGCCCGCTGCGGAGCCCCAACCTCACCTCCGTCGCGTTCAGCCCGGACGGGCGCACCCTGGCCACCGCCGGGGGCGACAGCGTGCAACTGTGGAACCTCTCCTCCCCTGTCTGGCCGCAGAAACTCGGTCCGCCTCTCGGGCACACCAGCCTCGTCAACTCCGTCACGTTCAGCCCTGATGGGCAGAATCTGGCCACCGCCGGAGCCGACCGGACGATCATGCTGTGGGCCCTCCCGCGCACCGTCGTGACCGCCCACCCCGCCACCGTCTATACGGTGGCGTTCAGTCCGGACGGGCACACCCTGGCCAGTGGCGCAGAGGACCGCACAACACGGCTGTGGGACCTGTCCGACCCAGCTCGTCCCGAGGCGCTTGGCCACCCTTTCGGCAATACCGATACACCGCCACGCCAAGGTCCTTACACCGCCGACGAATGCGCCGTCATTTCGGTGGCATTCAGCCCGGACGGGCGCACTCTGGCCACCAACAGCGTGGACGACAGGACACAGTTGTGGGACGTGACCGATCCGAGTCGGCCGAAGCGACTCGGCCGCCCCTTGAACCATGACGACAGCGTCAGCGGCTGGGTCGGGCAGGTGGCGTTCAGCCCGGACGGGCGGATGCTGGCCGTGCCAGGAGTTGGGGGAAAAGCGTGGTTGTGGGATGTCGCCGACCCCGCTCACCCCAAGCTGATGAGTCGTCCCCCCGTCACGGACTCCGGCACCGACTCGGTATGGACCGTGGCATTCAGCCAAGACGGGAAAACCCTGGCCAGCGGCGGCGATGGTGCCAAGGGCGGAACCATACGGTTGTGGGGTGTTGCCGACCCCGCACACCCCAGGCAACTCGGACGGCCCCTGACTACCACCGGATCCGTCTCGACCCTGGCGTTCAGCCCAGACGGGCACACCCTGGCCAGCGGCGGCGAGGACACAACCGTGCGGCTGTGGAACATAGTTGACCCGTCACATCCCAAGCGGCTCGGACAGCCCCTGACCACCGATGGCACTGTCAACGCGGTGGCATTCAGCCAAGACGGGCAGACCTTGGCCAGCGGAGGACTGAGTGGGGCTGTGCGGCTGTGGGACATGACCGACCCCCTGCACCCCCAGCAACTCGGCGAACTCCTCGGACACACGGGTGCCGTCAACGCCCTTGCATTCAACCCGACCGGACACACTCTGGTCAGTGCCGGAGAGGACTTCACGGTACGTGTGTGGGAGATGAACGTCGACAAAGCCATCGAACGGATCTGCCGTGTCACCCACTACAGCCTCACGCGTCAACAATGGGGGCAGCACATCCCAGGACTCCCGTTCAGCCCACCC
The DNA here is from genome assembly GCF_055409605.1 of Streptomyces saintjeani. Lineage (NCBI taxonomy): Bacteria > Bacillati > Actinomycetota > Actinomycetes > Kitasatosporales > Streptomycetaceae > Streptomyces > Streptomyces saintjeani. The sequence goes on from NZ_CP189624.1 coordinate 8,658,922, forward strand.
TGCTCATAGCGCGCACCAAACCAGCCGAAAATTTCGAGAAGAGACTGCGCCTCTATAACCGTGCGGAGGCAGCGAGTTCCACCGGCTGCGCTATTCATGACAGGTTTTCTCATCATCGCCGAAACGTTCAATAGCCCCCTTCACCCTCATTCCAGACGCGCTACCGGTCCGGCCGTCACAAGATCAGCGCCAGACCCGAATTACCTGACCGTCGACACATGCTGATCCTTTGAGAACAAAGAGTGTTCCCAACGGCCCTATCTCTTCAGCTTTTGGCCCAGCTCGGTACCTCAGCTGTCGATTCGACCCAAGCCAGCAGGTGCCCGATGATCACATCAACTTCGCCCTGTGACTCCGGGTGAACCTCTGCCTGCCAAACTGCTTCGGTCAAGTCATCAATCCCCATGAGACGGCCCCAGCCCTCGGCATACACGGCGGCGTTGCCCCACCGGCTGCCCGCTTCGGCCGTCACCCTCACGTCAGCAGTCGGCTTACGGCCTCGACGGTCTGGGGGCCCATCGGGGGGCCTAAGCGACAGCACCATTCTGGTTCCACGCGCTCGACACTCGGCCTCGTTCTCTGTGAACCACAGCTCAAGCCACCGTGGCAGCCCGCCCATGTCGCCCCCTCATTACGGCGTCCGGCACAAGCCCATCCTGGCACCAGTTCGGACTCGAGCATCCACCGGCATCACAAGATCAGCGACAGAGCCGGTAATTCGACTCTGGCGCTGATCTGGGTCAGGGCGTGAGGAGTACGCGCTTACGGAGGAAGCCGAGGTTGGCTCGTCCAAATCCTTGCCTCTTGAGCAGCTTCGTCCTTGTGACTTGCCCTTCGACCTGGCCGGAGCTCCAGGGGGTGGAGAGCCCGGCGGTGACGGCGTCGATGTCGCGGCTCAGTCCGTTGATCAGAGAGTGCAGGGCGGGCAGGTCGTCGGCGAGGACGCGCTCCATCCAGGCGGGCAGTTGGTCGCCCTGCAGTTCGCGCATCATGGTGGCGAAGTCGCGGACGTGGTGGGTGGCGGCGTCGAGTTCGGGGCAGCTGGCCCGAATCTCCTTGAGGTCGGCGGCATCATCGGCGGTCAGGTTTCCGGGGTCGGTCATGATCCAGCGGACGATGCGGCGGGGCCGTGGAGCCAGTCGGCGCGCTGGTGGCGCGGCGGTGACGGCCTTGAACGGGCGGAGGTAACGCTGGACGGTCTGGATGCTTCCGGCGAAGCCCAGGGCAGCAATCTCCTGGTGGAGCTGGGCACTGTTGTGACAGCCCTCGTTCCACCGCTGGTGGAGATGCGGCGTGTATTCGTCCAGGATGGTGGACCGGTCCAGCTGTAGTGTCCGGCAGATGTCCTCCAGCGTGCTGCCGCTGTCCAGGAGCTGTTGCACCGCTGTGTAGCGTTCCCTGGTCCGGGTCACCAGGCGGCGCTCTCGTTCGCAGACGTCGAGCATCCCGGCAGCCGATGCCGGCGGCGGTGGCGTCTGCCAGATGTCGTCGCTCGTTGCTGGGGTGGCCGGTACGGTGTTATCGAACGCGGTCCGGACGCAGGCGTGGTGGGCAGAGACGGTCTTTTCGACGGCTTCGCCGAGGTTGTGCCATAGGTGCCAGGCGTCGGCGACTTGCCGAGCTTGCGGGGCACCGCTACGTGCGCCCTCGGCATAGGCCCCGGCCCGGTCCCGGCAAATGATCTCTACTTCCGGATGGTCCTTCAGCCATGCGGCCAGCGGTTCTGCATCCCGGCCGGGCAGCACGTCCACCGGGCGCCGCCTCTCCAGGTCCACCAGGATCGTCGCGTACGAGTCGCCCTTCCGTAGGGCGAAATCGTCGACACCGAGCACGCGGATCTCCCCGGCGGGTTCTTCCGGCGCGGCGCGGACCAGACGTAACAGGGTGTCCTTGGCGACGCGCAGACCCAGCACTCCGGCCAGACGGACTCCCGCACGGCCGGCCAGCGCGAGAGCGATCGAGGTCAACTGCTCACGCACCATTGGCGTGTAGCGGGCATACGGGCTCGTCAGACCCGCGACCTGCTCGGCGAACGTCACCGCCCGGCACGCGGGGTTCGGGCACTTGAACCGCCGCACCACCAGCTCGATTACCACACTGGCGCCACCGACCGCGGCATCCGCGAGCCGTCGCATGTACCGACCGTGCACCCTGCCCGACGCACTACCGCAGTGCGGACAGTCCGCACCCGCCGAACGGGCGCGCGCATGCATCGTGAGCCCGGCCGCGGCCCGGTCGACCAACTCCACCACGACACCACCAAGATGAGGGAACAGCACCTCAAAACTCTGCGAAGAACACGCGAGTCACGATCACACGCGCCACTGGCACCGACAGCGAGCCTTTTCCATCTTGATCAAGTGGTGAGTTCGAGGGCGACGACGGCCCGGACGACGGCGGTGATCCGGGTGGTGCTGCAACGGAGCTTCCACAGGAGCCGCCAGCATTTGAGGCTGGCCATGGCGCATTCGCCGGGGCTGCGGATCTTGGCGTGATCGTGGTTGTGACGCCGGCGCCAGCCGCGCAGATTCTTGCCGCGGAACGGGACGCGGACAGCAGGGCCTGCGCCCTGGTATGCCTTGTCCGCTCAGCACTTGATCTCGTCGGCGGCGAGAGCGGCGGGAATGCCATGGGTCCGGGCCGCGGTCAGATCGTGCACGGCTCCGGGTAGCGCGTCCGAGGCCCTGATCAGGCAGCCGGCTGGATCCGCGAGGACCTGCACGTTCATCCCGTGGTGCTTCTTCTTCCCCGAGTAGTGCGGGCGGTCGGCGGCGATGCGGTCGATCGGCAGCACGGTGCCGCCGAGGATCACGTACGCCTTCTTCCGCACCGTCCTCATGGCCTTTTCCAGCGTGGGCGCCTGAGCGGCCAGGAGGTCGACGGCCTCGCGTATGTACCGGTAGACCGTCGCGATCCCGACGCGAAAACCCGCTGCGAGGCGGTCGTAGGTGTCGCCGCAGCGCAGGTGGGCCAGGACGAGCAGGGCCTGCCGGCCACAGGTCAGGCGACGCCACCGGGAGCCGATGCGACGGCGGTGGCCTGCGAAGAGACCGGAGAGGTGCCGCAGAGTGCGGCTGGACAGATCGATGCCGGACGGGCAGACAAGCACGCGAAAGCTCCTGGCGGACTGGTGACCTTGGTCGTGAACTCGTCTGCCAGGGGCTTTCTGAGTGGGCCGCTCTGTGACGTTCACTGGCTGGGTGTTGTCAGAGGCTCTGATGTGGGGAGCCAGTTGGCGGCTGGGGTCGGCATCGACAGCCGATGCCGCGGGCCAGGAGCAGGCTCCCAACGGTTTCCACCTCATGGCCTACGACGTGCAGAACTCCTTCGACTACGACCCCGGCACGATTCCCTTCTACGACTCGCTGAGCAGCACCGACGCCGACGAGGTCCCCACGTACTGCAAGGGAAGCTGACCGACCGTTTCGGGGTCACCTGGATCATCGGCGTCGCCATCCCTTACAGCGGCTGACATCGAAGACGCGGCCTCAGGCCGACTGCGCCCGCCGGCCCCCATGGCGCTTGGGGGCCTTTACGCGTGATCCGGCGGGTCATGGCTGCCCTGGAGATCGCCGGTGAGGAACTGCAACCGATGCCGCCCGCGCGCAGGGGCTGAGGGCGTCAGCCGGCGAGGTTCTCCTCGATCCATTGGCGGAGGTCAGTCACGGGGATCGCGTGGCGTGCGTTGTAGGTGTCGTCCTTCGCCCACGCAACGCCGCGGCCCTGTGCGAAGACCGCCCGGTACTTCCGCGTCATGTTGTCCGGGTCGGCGGCCAGTTCGTCGAGCAGCGACGGAACCGTCCACACCGCACGGCGGAACGGACGCTTCAGCACGGTCTCGAGCGTCTCGGCCAGCTCGCCGTAGGTGATGGTGTCACCGGCGAGGTAGACGATCTCGTCGCGGATGCGAGGTTCGGCGAAGAGGATGTCCGCGGTGAGGACGCCGATGTCTTCGGGCGCCGTCACGGTGACCGCCGTCTGGAGACTTCCCAGCGCGTTTACGGTGTCGTCGGGCAGGTCCACCATGCCCGAGCCGGGCTCGAAGAGGTAGTTCATGAACATGCCGGTGGAGATGATGACCCACTCGGTCTGGTCCTGGGACCGGAGCAGGTCACGGACGTCCAGCTGGGAGTCGAAGATGTCCTGCGGGCTTCCTCGGCCGATGACGTCGAAGTCGACGCCGAACTGCCACGGGAAGTACCGCGGGACCCTCGCCTGGAGGGCGGCCTGGGCGACCTTCATGGGAGTTTCGAGGCCGGCGGTGATGCCCGTGCACCCGATGACCGTGTCGTAGTCGGCGAAGAGGGAGGCGAGCTCGTCGACGGTGTTCTTCACGAGGTCGCCTTCGACGATCTTCACGCCCAGGTTCTTGATCTCAGCGACGTCGCGCTGCTTGTCGGGTGCCGTGGACGCGATGGCGCCGGCCCGCAGGAGCACGCTGACGGACGAGCCCTCCATGTCCTTCGCTCGTCGGACGACGTTGCGGATGACGGGCATGCCGAGCTCCCCGGCTCCGATGATGAGGATGTCCCGGGAGGTGGGTGTCGAGCTGCCGCTGGCCATCTGAAGGTCCCTCTCGTGTTCGTCTCTCCCCAGTGCGTCCTGGTCGCCGGGGTCTCGAGAGCCACCGTAAACTTTGACATCAATGTCAAGGTCAAATCGTCGGCTGACGAGGAGGAGCGAGGGATGAAGATCAGTGAAGCCGCCAAAAAGACAGGAGCTCCGGCTCGGATGCTCCGCTACTACGAGCAGCAGGGGCTCATCGAGTCGTCGCGGTCGACCAACGGTTACCGCGACTACTCCGAGGACCAGGTCGAGCATGCACGTCACGTCCGGGCGCTCGTCGAGGCCGGTCTGTCGACGAGGATGATCAAGATCGTGCTGGACATCGAGGCTCCCTCGACCCAGGACGCAGCAGGCGCATGCACCCAGACCCTGGCAGCGGAGCTCGCTCGCGAGCTGCGCGTCGTCGAGAACAGGATCGTGTGCCTGGAGAAGAGCCGAGACGCGGTGATCGACTACCTCCGGCGAACGGGCCACGCAGACCTGCTGACCCGAGCGTGATTCGCAGCCCCTGGACCCGAGGGCGGAGGGGCATGACCCCCGACCTGTGGGCGACGTCGTCCAGGCCGTTCACACCCTACCCCTCTCTGGCAGCCTCGGCTGAGGCACCCGTTTTGTCGGGTTGGCCTGGATAGGCGAGACAGGAGTACAGCCCGGCATGGCCAGCACCACCCCCACCAGTTCCGGATCGGATCCGGCACCGCGTCCGAAGCGGCGCACGTTCACCGCCGAGTACAAGCTGCGCATGGTCGCCGAGTACGACGCCGCCCCACCCGGCGAGAAGGGCGCGGTCCTGCGCCGTGAGCGGCTGTACCACTCGCACATCATCGAGTGGCGCCAGGCCCGCGAGGCCGGTGCGCTCGGTGCGCTGACCGACCGGCGGACCTCGGCGGTGCGGCCGAAGAAGGCGGCCGAACAGGCCGAGATGGAACGGCTGCGCGCGAAGGTGGCACGACTGGAGAAGGACCTGGCCCGCCGCGATGCCGCGCTGGAAGTCATGGGAAAAGCCAACGCGCTCTTGGATCTGCTCTCCGAGAGCGCGGACCGAAGCACGCCGCCGACCCGGTCGTGGACGACGCGTTCACCGGTGTGCAGGGGCAGTTGGGCATCGCCGCTGCCTGCCGGCTGACCGGACGCTCACGCGCCACCCACTACCGTCACCGGCACCCGGTGCCCCGGGTACGCAGACCGCGCCCGACACCGCCCTCGGTCCTGTCGGCCGCCGAGCGGGCCCAGATCCTGGCCCTGCTCAACCGGGCCGAATACGCCGACCTGCCGCCGGCCCAGGTCTGGGCGCGCGAACTGGACGCCGGGCGCTACTGGTGCTCGGAGCGCACGATGTACCGCATCCTCGCGGCGGCCGGGCAGAACGGCGAGCGCCGCCGCCAGGCCACCCCACCCACCCCGCCAAGACCGTCCCGCAGCTGCGGGCAGATGCCCCGTGCCAGGTCCTGACCTGGGACATCACCAAACTCCGCGGCCCCGACAAGGGCGAGTGGTATCACCTCTACGTGATCATCGACATCTTCAGCCGCTACATCTGCGGCTTCACCGTCGAGCGCGCCGAGTCCGCCGAGCGGGCAAGCGAGTTGATACGCGAGAGCATCGAGCGCAACGGGATCGTGCCCGAGACCGTGCACGCCGACCGCGGCACCTCGATGACCTCGAAGAAGGTCTCCCAGCTGCTGATCGATCTCGGGGTGACCCGGTCGCACTCGCGCCCGAAGGTGTCGAACGACAACCCCTTCAGCGAGGCGAACTTCAAGACGGTCAAGTACTGCGGCGAGCACCCGGAATCCTTCAACTCCCTTGCCCACGCGAGGGAATGGTGCGAGGGCTTCATCGCCTACTACAACCACGAACACCGTCATTTCGGCATCGGCCTGCACACCCCCGCCTCCGTCCACTTCGGCACCGCCGGCCTGGTCCGCGAACAACGCGCCGCAACCCTGGCCGAGGCATACGCCCGCACTCCCGCACGCTTCGCCCGCCGACCCGAACCACCCGCGATACCCGAGCAGGTCTGGATCAACGAACCAAAACAGGAAACAGAACCCGCCCGACAGAACACATAGCCTCAAACCATCTCATTTGACTTGACAGCTTCCGGCCTGCTTGCCTGCGGCGAGTGCACCAGCCTTTCAGCTCGTTCTTGCTGTACGAGATCCGGCCGCGTGGCCACGGGGTGTACGTGCGGGGCGATTCGGCTCGTCGAACGTGGGCCGGTGCCCACGATGACCGTTGGGACGCACGGGTGTGTCATCCAGGGGATCAGCATGCCGCACGTGCGGTTCTTGGAGGCGGGCGTGCGGGTGGCGAGGCCGTTGTGTCGTCAGAGCGGCGCCGTTCGTGGGTGACTGTCTCGATCGTTGCCAATGTGAGGCATGCACGGGAAGCCGGGAGGAGGCGGCTGACGCGTACGCTCCGGAGTCCGCCAGATGCTCCCGTCGAACGTGAGGGTTCGTGTTGTCGCCGGGTGTTCGTACGGCGGGCCGATCAGGTGGCTTGGTGCGCTGGATGTGCGAAGCGGTCCGTTTCCTCGGGGGAGGAGACGGACCGCTTGGAGTTCTCGCGGGGTGGGGCTAGCTCAACTCGCCCTCGCTCACGGCGCTGATGAAAGCGGCCCAGGGGGCGGCGGGGACTATGAACGCGGCTCCGTGGGGGAGCGGACGGCCATGGCGCCGGTCGTCCTTCCGCCTTGGACACACTCGCCGCCTTGGTTGTTGCTGTAGCTCGACGAGAACCAGTCGAGGGCCATCGCGCCGGTGATCCTTCCGCCCTGGACGCACTGACCGCCCTGGTTGTTGCTGTAGCTGGACGAGAACCAGTCGACGTTCAGGTCATCGGCTCGGATGGGCACCAAAACTCCTTGCTTGCTGCGTGGATCATGCTCAGGGACTCCTTGTATCCCGGAGCGAGCGCCTGGAGGTCGGTGAACGCCTGTCCGTACTTCTTCACGTCGGGTGCGGAGCACACACGCCTATCGGTCATCGGATGCCCTCTCGTTGGTAGCACCGCGCCGCGAAGACAGTGGTCGCGAACGTGACGTTCCCAGTCCTGTACCGAGCGTTCCACCGGCAGTAGCGACCTTGCGCTGGGCGTCGTTGCTACCGCCGAAGAAACCTGCAAGGCCGATGCGGCGGGAACTTGCCACAGGAATGCACAGGCCAACTTCCGTAGCCGGGTGATCCCCCTCTGTACCCCAGGAGGACCACCCGGTTACGCCCTACAACACCCCGGCGATGACGCCCTGCCGAAAAGCGTCCCACTCGTCTGCGGTGTAGCGCAGCGGCTCCTTCAAGGGGTTCTTGGAGTCGCGGATGGCGATGCCTCCCCCCGGAAGGTCGGTGATCTCGACGCACTGCTCGCCGCCGCTGCTGGCAGGGGACTTGCGCCATATGGCCTGAGTCAGGTCAACGGCGTACAGGTCGGCCTTGGGGTCGGTGGTGCTCACTTGTCTTTCCTCTCCTCCATGATCTTCCTCATGGTTCCTTTGATGGCCTCTCGCGAGACGTCCGGGGGAAGTGCGGCAGCCACGACACGATCGAACGCGGTCTCGAAGACCTTCACGTCGTCAGTGCCTTCGACGAAGTAGCCGCCGCGGATGTTCTCCAGGTTGACCACGGTGGGCCACGGGTGTGGGAAGCGCACCACTTCGAAAGGCCCGAGCATTCCTGGATGCGGGGTGGCCCTCAGCGGCATGATCTGGATCGTGATGTTGGTCAGGTCCGCCATGTCCAGGAGGTGTTGCATCTGCTGGACCATGAGGTTGCTGTTCGAAGCAAAGGTCTGGTGGAGCACGGCCTCGTGGATGACGGCCCAATACGTCAACGGGCCGCCGGAACGGGTGGGGTTGGTGAGGATGCTCTGTCGCGTCTTGCGGATCTCTGCCAGCGCGATGACTTCCTCGGGAGTGCGGGTGATGGCCGTGGCGGCGATGATCTCGCGGGCATACGGCCCCGTCTGCAACAGCCCTGGAAGCAGGTTCGGCGCGTACACGTAAATCTTGTCCGCGTCGGACTCCAGGCTGAGGTAGTCCTTGTAGTTGGCGCCGACGACATCGCCGAACCCCTGCCACCAGCCCTGCTTCCCCGCGTCCTTGGCGAGGGATTCCAGTGCGGAGACAACCTCCGGGTCCGTAACGCCGTACTGCTCCAGGAGCGGAGCGATGTCCTTGGGAAGCATCCGCGCGTTGGCGGTCTCGATGCGGGAGAGCTTGCTCTCGGGCCAGCCCATCGCCCTCGCGGCCACGTCGATGCTCTTGCCTACGCCCTTGCGGTACTGACGCAGGGTTCCACCGAGCCTTCTCCGACGCAGAGTTGGCACTGCGCGAACGTTCGGCATGAATGGCACCTCCCGGGTGCACGATACGGCAGCTCAGGTGCGGTTTGACACCCAAGGGTTGCGGAATCAGCGAAGTAGGGGCGCCACTTCAAGCGAATTCCGGTGACAAGCTTGCCAGTTGAAGTTGAGCATCGGCATCCTTCGTTGCATAGGAGGTAACCGCTCCGAACCTGACGTCACGCTTGGCTTCGGACACACGCAGTCGCGCCTGATGCAGCAAAGAGCGGCTCTCTTGTCCCCCGACGTGCTCCATGCGAAGTCCCGCTCCGGAGAACTCTGATGATCTCGCTCCCCTCAGTCGCCGCCTTGGCTCCCCCACCCGTCCAGCAAGCCGCGATGCGCGCCTTCGCAGGAGCGTCACGTTCCGATGAAAACCGCGCCAAGGCCGATCCACGCGTTCTCATGGAGGTGGCACCGCGCGAACTCCAGGAGCGGGCGACTGCTCTCATCAGGGCGAATGACCGAGTGCCGGAAGTGTGCCTGCACGTCCCGGAGCGGTACCTGAACGGTGTGAGGTCATTCGCCGAGAGGCAGGACTGGCAGGCTCGGCAGCCTTACACGGATGACCGCCCCTGGAGCGCGTGTGCGGGCTGGCCGGGGTGGGGGCTGGTGCGGCAGCAGGTTCGGGCCGGGCGTGCCGACGGGGTCGTGGTGCTGACGCACTCCGACACCGGCGCCGACCGGGGCTGGTGCGCGGAGGAACTGGCCTGGTTTGGCTCGCGCTTGGCGTTCGTCGCGATGGTCGAGGGAGGCCGGCGGTGAGGGCGCAGGGGTCGGCGGTGCGGCCGTCGGCGGCGACCGGTCATGTCCTGGGGCGGTCCCTGATGCTCTGCGCCCGTCTGGTGGGTCTGACCGAAGTATGGCGGCGGGGCGTTGAAGGGGCTGCTGAGGAGTTCGAGATGGAAGTCCCGGCCGAGTGCCAGTACGTCTCGGATGTGCGTCGCAGTGTGCGGGCGTGGCTGACGCGCGGTTGCGAGGTAGGGAGTGGAGCGGTCGGGGAGTTGGAGTTGGTGGTGTCGGAGCTGGTCACCAACTCAATCTTCTCTACAGCGGTGCTGATCCGGTGGTGGTGTGGGGACGGTGTTCGGGTGGGCGGCTGCGGCTGGAGGTGCGTGACGGCTGTCCGGCCGTCGCGGCGGGCGGTGAGCCGGATCTTCTGGCGGACGGTGGTCGGGGTCTGGTCCTGGTCGACGCTGTGGTGCGGGGCTTGGGCGGGCGGTGGGCTGTCGCCGAGGGGGTCGGTGTGTGGGTCGAGGTCCCCCTCGCCGGCCTCCGGGACACCGGCAACTCCCGTTCAGGGGAGGGGCGATGACGCGCTTCGTGTATCACCCGGCGGGGCATGACGACCAACTGCGGGTCGCGCTCGTGGAGCTGCAGTTGGGGCACTGGCGGGCGGTGCGGGATCTGCTGGCGGCGACCGGGGAGCGGTGGGCGTTGCGGACGTCGCGGTCGCAGGTGCTGGCGGTGGCGGCGGCCCGGTCGGACGTGGTGGGGATGTGGCTGCGGGAGGAGCCGGGGTGTTACGACGCGTGGCTTATGAGCGCGCGGGTGGCGGTCGAGCGGGCGTTGCGGGCGCACCTCACGGGGCATCCGCGGACCCTGACGTTCGAGGCGCGGGCCCGGTCCCGGGTGTGGGAGGCGTTGCGTCGGGGGCCGGGTGATCCGGTGGCGTGGGTGTGTCTGCTCGCGCTGGCGCAGCTCGATACGTGTCAGGTGCGGAAGGAACACCGCGTGTTCTCGGGGGAGTCGGGGTTTCCCACCGGTCCGTGGGGGCTGCTGGCCGAGGTGGACCGGCGTGACCCCGGCAACCGGGAGGCGTATCACCGGGTGGTGCAGTTTCTGCTCGCGCGGGAGGCCAGGGTGGGTGCGTCGCTCGCCGCCGTGCATGACTTCGGCCGGCTGGTGGCCGCTCAACGGCTGCCCGCTTCGCCGCTGTTGCTGCTGCCCGCGTACGCGCACATGGAGCAGCGGCGCAAGGGCCCGGTGGACGCCACGTGGCGGTTCTGCTGGTCGGACACGCTGGTCGGCCACTCGCTGACCGCCTTCCACCACTGGTTTCGCAAGGCGCCGCCGCTGGAGCGGTCGGTGGGGGACATGAGTCTGCTCGCGTACGCGCTGTGGGCCGGTGGCCGGCCGGCGGAGGCAGCCGAGGTGTTCGAGGCATTGGAGCCGTACGCGGCCCGGGAGCCGTGGGCGTCGGCCCACACCGGATCGTCGCAGCCGGACCCGGGTGAGGCCCTGCTGGTGCGCGCCCGCGCCGAGTCCTTCTCTTCTCGTCCGTCGAGGGCCGGGGGCCGTCGGTAGCTCCCGCTTCAGCCCGCACATGGCCTGCATCTGTCTTTTTGTTCCGTTGCTTATGTTCTGGAGGTTTACCTGTGGCTCGTCCGAGTCCTGATCGTCGTGAGATTCCCCGCAAGGGCGACGCGGCGTATTTACGGGAGCTGGGTTACAAGCCCGTCCTCGCGCGCCAGATGAAGCCGTTCGGGAACTTCGCGGTCAGCTTCTCCGTGATCAGCGTCCTGAGCGGTTGTATGACGCTGTACGGATTCGGGATGATCACCGGCGGCCCGGCGGTGATGCTGTGGGGCTGGGTAGCCGTCGGCGCGATGGTGATGTTCGTCGGCGCCGGACTGGCCGAGGTCACCTCCGCCTACCCGACCTCGGGTGCCCTGTACTACCAGGCGGAGCGGCTCGGCGGGCGGAAGTGGGGCTGGTACACCGGCTGGCTGAACCTGCTGGGTCTGCTGGGGGCGATCGCCGGGATCGACTACGGCGCCGCCCTGTTCACGGGGGCATTCCTGAACCTCCAGTGGGGTGTCACACCGTCGCCGGGGAAGATCATGCTGGTCTTCCTGTGCATCCTCGCCCTGCACCTCACCCTGAACCTCTTCGGGGTGCGGCTGGTGAGCATCCTCAACAGCATCAGCGTCTGGTGGCACGCCGCCGGCGTCCTGGTCATCGTCGGCGCGCTGGCTGTCGTCCCCTCCCACCACCAGCCCGCGTCCTTCGTGTTCGGGGAGTTCGTCAACAACTCCGGCTGGAACAGCTCTGTCTACGTCGTCGCACTGGGTCTGTTGTTGGCGCAGTACACGTTCTCCGGCTACGACGCTTCCGCGCACCTGAGCGAGGAGACCACCGACGCGCAGGTCTCGGCCCCGCGCGGCATCATCCACGCGATCGGCTGGTCCTGGCTCGCCGGGGCCGTCCTCCTCGCCGGACTGACCTTCGCGATCCAGGACTACGCGGGCACCGTCGGCAGCGCAACGGGGGTTCCTCCGGCTCAGATCTTCCTCGACGCCGTCGGCGTCACCGGTGCCAAACTCCTGCTCCTGGTCGTGATCGTGGCCCAGTTGTTCTGTGGCAACGCCGAGACCGCCGCCGCGTCGAGGATGGTGTTCGCGTTCTCCCGCGACGGTGCCCTGCCCGGCTCCGCGCTGTGGCGGCAGCTCGATTCCCGTGGCACCCCGCGCAAGGCCGTGATGCTCGCCGTCGTCTGCGCCGCGCTCCTCGCGCTCCCGAGTCTCTACAGTCCGGTCGCGTACGCGGCGATCACCAGCATCAACGTGGTCGGGATCACCCCCGCCTACGCGATCCCCATCTACCTGAGGGTGAAGAACCGTGACCGCTTCCGTCCCGGCCCGTGGAACCTGCGGAGTTGGGGCGTGATCGTCGGCGTGGTCGCGGTGGTGTGGGTGGTGTTCGTGACCGTCCTGTTCTGTCTCCCCCAGACGGCCCCGGTCTCCGTCGACACGTTCAACTACGCGCCGGTCGCGCTGTTCGTCGTCCTTCTCCTGGCGTGGGCGTGGTGGCACAAGCAGGGCAGTGCGTACAAGGTCCCCGCAGCGGACCGTTCGGCCGCCGCGTTCGAGGGTGAGGTGGTCTGAATGGCGACCAGTACATTCTCCGACGAGTCCGACGCCGGTTTCCTGCTCGCGCACCAGACGACGGAGGAACAGCAGGCCGCGGCCCCCAAGTCGTTCGACGATCTGTGCACCTGGGTGGCGGCCGGGCACATCGACACGGTGCTCCTCGCCGTTCCTGATCTCCAGGGCCGGCTGAAGGGGAAGCGGTACGACGCGGAGTATTTTGTCCGGCGGGTCGCGAAGCGCGGCGCCGAGGCGTGCTCGTACATCCTGGCCACCGACGTCGGGATGAGTCCGGCGGACGGGTTCGCGCTGACCTCGTGGGAGCACGGCTACCAGGATCTGTCGGTGCGGCCGGAGCTGACGTCGATCCGGGCCCTGCCGTGGGAGGCGCGCACCGCGCTGGTCATGGGGGACGCGCTGATGCCCGACGGCACACCGGTGGAGGTCGCACCGCGGGAGGTCCTGCGCCGTCAGCTGGACCGGCTGGGGCAGCACGGCCATCCCATGGTGGGCATCGAGACGGAGTTCTCCCTCTACCGGGGCACGTACGCCGACGCTGAGGAGACCGGGTACCGGGAGCTGCGTCCGGTGGCGGCGGGCAACCTCGACTACGCCCTCGACCACGACCCCGTCAGCGACCGCTTCTTCCGCCACCTCCAACGCGCCCTGAAAGGCGTCGGGTTACCGGTGGAGGCGATCAAGACCGAGGCCGGGCCCGGCCAGGCCGAGCTGACCTTCCGCTACGGCACCGCCCTCGCCGCCTGTGACCAGCACCTGCTGTTCAAACACGCGGTCCGCGCACTCGGCGCGCGCGCCGGACTGACCCCCACCTTCATGGCCGCCCCCGAAACCGGCCGTGCCAACGGCCTCCACATCCACCTCTCCCTCTGGTCCGGCCCCAACAGCGCGCTGGCCGGATACGACGGGGTCCTGACCGAGACCGGACAGCACGCCATCGCCGGCCTGCTCACCGCCCTCCCCGAACTCGCCCCCTTCTACGCGCCGAACAGCAACTCCTACAAACGCTTCACCCCCGGCTCGTTCGCGCCGACCTCGTTCACCTGGGGATACGACAACCGCACCTGCGCGATACGTGTCGTTGGCGGACGGCGTCTGGGCCTGCGTCGCCTGGAGGTCCGCGTGCCCGGCGCGGACGCCAATCCCTACCTCGCGCTCGCCGCCGTCCTGGCCGCCGTCACCTACGGCGTCGAGCACCGGCTCGACCCCGGCCCGGCGCAGACCGGCAGCGCCTACCGGAGCGCGACCGGCTGCCGTCGCGTGCCGTCCACGCTCACCGACGCCCTCGCCGACTTCCAGGACAGCACCCTCGCCCACGAGGCGTTCGGCCCCGCGGTCGTCGAGCACTACGCCCGCCTCGCCGAGCTCGAACTCGACCACCAGGAGCGTGAGGTCACCGACGTCGAACGACGCCGCTGGCTGGCCAACGCCTGAACCTCCCGTGCACGGCACCCCCGTGGAGATCCTCTCCATCGTGCACGGGTCCCCGGGCCCCGCCGCCGGGCCGCTCCCCGCAGACACGGGCGCGGCGGCGGGGCCACCCCTCCCCTGTCTCCCCATGTCGTCGGTGGCCCGGGAGAACAAGAGGCCAGCCCCGGACGGCCTCGGCCCCTGACCCTGTGTCCGATACCGATCTCGCGAGTGAGAGATGACCGATACCTCCCCGCCCACCACCCAAGCCGCCGTGTGGCAGAAGCACTTGACGGGCCTGCCCGACACCTGGCCGAGGTCCCTCAAGGAGCAGGCAGCCGATCCCAGGGTGCGCACCGCGATCCGCGACGCCTATCAGGCCTACGCCGGCGTCGACGACATCTGCGCCCACACCGGCCGCTCCCGGAGCCTGGTGCGGCTGATCCTCGTCGAGGAAAAAGTGCTGCGCGGCAGGGGCGGCTCGCTGCGGCCCTCCGCCGTACAGGAGGGGCACGCGTCCTGGTTGGACGCGGCGGCCACCGTGCTGCGCGAGCGGATCACCGGCGGACGCTACCCGGTCGGCAGCCCGCTGCCGACCGTGCGGGTGCTGTCCGCCGAACTCAACGTACGCTCCTGGGCGGTGCAGGGGGCGGTCCACCGTCTCAAGGACGAGGAACTGCTGCTCCCGGTCCCGTCGTACGGCACCGTCGTGACCACCCCCGGCCAGGTCCCGGACCTCGTCGTCACCGTCACGGTCGGGGAGCGGACCGAGTACTGGCCCCTGCCGTACACCGCGGCCCGCCGGGCCGAATGGCTCCGGCAGACCTTCCTCCAGCAGCTGGCCGACAACACCCGCACCCCCGGCCCTCTGCCTGAAACAGTCGATCTCGCACGGCAGTTCGCCCTTCCGCAGCGCACGCTCGGCCACGTCCTGGCCCCGCTCGAACGCCAGGATCTGCTGGCCTGGGGACCCCAGGGCCTCCACGTCCACCCCCACGCCCGGCGGCTGGCCGCCGCCCTGCTCCCGCCTGGGCAGGAAGAGGAAGGGGAGGAGCGTGCTGCCTGACCTGGTACTCATCGACTCGGCGGTCCCCTCCTCCGCGCGGACCTGGAACTACTGGACCGGCGGCAAAGACTTCTACGAGGTCGACCGGGTGATCGGCGACGCCTGCCGGGAGATCGCGCCGCAGTGGTGCACGATCGCCCGTGCGTCGCGGGCGTTCGTGAAGCGCGCCGTCACCCACCTCGTCCGGGAACGGGAGGTGCGGCAGTTCCTCGACATCGGCCCCGGGCTGCCCGGAGACGTCAACACGCACGAGGTCGCCCAACGGATCTCCCCGGACGCCCGGATCGTGTACGCCGACCACGATCCGCACGTGGTCACGCATCTCCTCAGCCTGCGCTACAGCACTCCCGAGGGCGCCGTCGACAGCCTCCACGCCGACCTGCGCGAACCCGCCGCGCTCCTCGGCGCCGCGTCCGCCACCCTGGACTTCACCAGGCCCGTCGCGCTGCTCCTCACCAGCGTCCTGGGCCACCTCCCGGACGACGAGGCACTGGCCGCCGTCCGTAACCTGACGGCCGCCCTGCCCGACGGCAGCTGTCTCGTGCACTGCGACGCCACCGACACCAGCCTCAACCTGCGGGTGGCACAAGGGCGTTACGACGCGACCGGCGCCCTCCCGTACGTCCTGCGCAGCCCCGACCGGATCGCCGCGTTCTCCGACGGACTGAGGCTGCTGGAACCCGGGATCGTCTCCTGCCCGCTGTGGCGCCCCGCCCCCACCTCGGCTCCCGCGTGTCCGGTGCCGACTGACCTCTACGGAGGCGTCGCCCGCCTCCAGCGGACCGCGTACGAAAGGAACGTCCGATGATGCCCTCGGCGAAGCCGCTGACGTGCGGCGCCCGCTTCCGTGTCGAGCGCCGCCTCGTGCCCGAGGCCGGTCCCCACACGCCCGGGGGTCTGCTCAGGTGGTCCGTGCAGTGCCCGGTCGCCGCGCACGGCAGCGGCCCGCACTGGGGTGTCCTGCGGGACGCGGCCTGGGCGGGGGCCACGCCCGGCTGGACGACCTGGACCGGCCGGCCCACCGGTCCGCTGCCCGTCCACGTCCTGCCCGAGTGCCCGCGCACCCCGGCGTGCTCCCTGTTCGCCGGCCATCCCGGCGTATGCTCCCCTCTCCTCGACCCCGCCCTCAGTGATGATCCCGGCCGGACCGTACAGATCGACCAGGCGCTCAAGACCCTCGCGGAAGACGCCGGCACCGGATGCGGTACGGACGACGTCGCGCAGGCGGCCCACGACGCGGCCTTCCTGTCCTGGGACGAGCTACGCTCGCGCCCCCGCCTCCTCGGCGCGCTGCCCGAGGGCGACCTGGCGACCGTCCACCGGCTGATCGGCCGCAGCGGATCCGTTCCCGTCCTGGACGCGGCGGGCGTCACGACGTTCGTACGGGACGTCAGGCAGGTCACGCGTTTGTGGGGGCCGGGGCCCCTCCACGGCCGGCGGCTGTCCCACGGGAGGGCTGCCGAGTTCTGGCTCAGCGTCCTCACCGAACTCCCGCCCGCCTGGCAGGCCGCCGTCCTCAGCGGCCGCTACGAGCAGGTCCTGCCCCCGGCCGGGAGCCCTGAAAGGGTCTCCGTCTCGCTGGGGCCCGGGAGTCTCCCCTTCCACGACGTGCTCCAGTACGCCCGCCGCCAGGTGGCCGGCGGCCACCACCCGCCGTCCCCCGCCCCGGACCATGAAACCGGCCGCTACCGCGAAGAGGACCATGCGCTCGGCGCCGACCTCGCCACCCGTCTCGCGGCCCTGCCCTACGGGTGGCAGGCCGACGGCGTACGACGGATCGCCGACGGCATCACCCCGCTCACCGCGGTCGCCGAGGCCATTCAGGCCATCAACTTCCTGCGCCACCACGGCATCCGCCTCGCCGGGAACCAGACATGACCACGTCCGAACCCGCACCGGTGCTCCCCGACTGGCAGCGGGAACTGGAGAGCCTGCCGAGAATCTGGCCGAAATCCCTGAAGGACCAGGCGGCCGAACCGGTGGCGCGGGCCGCTGTCCGCCGCGCCTACGAAGCCGGGGCGCCCGTCGCCGAGATCCACCGCCGCACCGGCCGCTCCCTCAAAACCGTACGCCTGATGCTCGCTTGCGAAGGGGTGCTGCGTGCGTGCGGCGCCCGCGGACGCCGGACCGGTCTGCCGCCGGGCCACCGCAGCTGGGCGGCCTACGTAAAAGCCGAGGTGCGCCGACGCCTCGCGGACGGCACCTACCGCGCCGAATGGCCCCTGCCGCCGCACCGGGTCCTGGCCAGGGAACTGGGCGTGGAACCGGGAGTGGTCTACAAGGTGGTCCGGCAACTGCGGGACGACGGGTGGCTGCGCCGGGAGGGCCGCCGCCTCGTCGTGGTCGCCGCGGACACACCCTCGCACCCGCAGCACGCCGAACCCCGGGGCCGCTCTCCCCCTGCCACCACGGGACGCGTGCTGCCGAGCCGGTGCACGCCTACAGGTGGGACACCTCGCCCCTCTCTTCCGATGCCTTGAACACCGACCTACGGAGACACCGTGAGCAGGAACCTCACTTGTCTTCCGAAACCACCCACCCGACAGGAACACCAGGAAACGTGACCCGCTTCACCGTCCTCGACGAGACCCGCCGCCACCCCGACCTCGTCGAGCAGATCTCCGCCATCCTGCACACCGTCGCACCGGTCGTGACCCGGACGACTGGCCTGGCCGTCCCGCCGGCCGTCCGCTTCCGCCTGCTCACGCCGAAGGAATGGCGCGCCGCTTACCGGTACAACGCCGGGCGCACTCTGACCCGCGACATAGCCGACCTGGAGATGACGCCTAAGGAGGTCATCCAGCTACGCCGCGCCCTCAAGATCAGCGGCATCCTCCCCGTCCTCCTGTGGCCGCTGATCGCCGGGGTGACCATGGAGGCCGCCGACGGCCAGGTCGAGACCGTGATGGTGCCCTGCACGCTCCAGCACGTCGGATACGACACCAACGCGCAGTGTCTGACCCAGATCGTCGCGCACGAACTCGTCCACCAGGCTCAGCTCGCGGCCCGCGCCGGCGTGTGGCAGGAGACCCTGTTCGCCGGCCGCCGGGGACGCGACCCCCAGGCCGGACCGACCGTGCTGGAAGGACACGCCTGCTGGACCGACCGGGAGATCACGACCCGCCTCTACGGCGCACCGGTCGACGCCACCAAGCACGCCAGGCCGTCCCGGCGCTTCCGGCTCCACAAGGCGATCACCGACATCACCAGGCTCAGCCGTCTCAACGCCCACTACGCCCAAGGGCTCCGGCTCATCACCCAGGCCGTCGACATATGCGGCACCGACGTGGTCAACCAGGTCTGGACCGACGCCTCGCTGCTGCCCGCCGCCGAGGAGATCACCGAGCCCGGTACCTGGGCCCGGCGGCTCGCCGCCGCCTCCCCGGCCGGACCCGGCCTCACGACCGAACCGGCCGGACAGAGCTGACCGGCAGCCGGCAGGAGGAGACAGGCAGACGTGAACAAGACCACCCGGACAGAGGCCGATGCCGTCGGGCCGGACGATCGCATCACCACGCCCGCCGACTGGGAGCAGGCCCTGGACAGCCTGCCCGCGGCCTGGCCGAAATCCCTCCAGGCACAGGCGGCCGACCCCGTAGTGCGGGCAGCCGTCCGCCGTGCCTACGAGGAGGGTCTTTCCGTCGCCGAGATCCGCCGCCGCACCGGGCGCTCCTTCAAAGCCCTGAGGCTGATCCTGGAGGGAGTGCTGCGTTGCTCGGGCGGACGGGGCCTGCGGCCGGGCCTGCCCGAGGGATATCCGACCTGGTCGGCCTACACGACGGCAGTGATACGCCGACGGATCGCCGAAGGGATGTACCCGGCCGCGACGCCCTTGCCGCCGTACCGGGTGCTGGCCGCCGACCTGGCGGTCTCGCGGAGCGCCGCCTGCGCGGCGGTGCGGCGGCTGAAAGGCGAGGGGCTGCTGCGCAGGGAGGGACGCCGTCTCGTCGTCGAAGGGCCTGCGGGGCAGCCGGTGGCGCACCGGCCCGCCGCAGGAATGAGGGGCAAGACATGAAAGAAGACACCCGTCCCGAACCGGATCCGGCAGCGGCCTCGTCCAGGACGCGCAATACCCGAGAGACCGTGCTCGACGTGGCGCTCGCCCTGCACCGGGCCGGTACCTGGGAGAAGAAGGGAATGCTGGAGATCGCAGCCGCCGCCCGCGTGACACGCCAGACCCTCTACAACCTCTTCTCCCGCCGGGACGGGATCACTCCGGCGCTCCTGGCCCGCGAGATGGGCCGGCTGCTGGACGGAGGCAGCCGCCGCCGGCACAAGGCCCGCACGCGGGGCGCCGACCCCGCCGACTGCCTCACCGCAGCCGCCGCCTGGATGCTCGCCGCAAGCCGCTCCCATCCCCTGCGCGGCTGCTTCCTCCCCGGCCCCGGACACGCACCGGCAGATACGACCGGCAGCCGGGCCCTGGCCGACCTCCTCACCGAGATCCGCCGGCGCCTGGCCGGCGTCACCGGACCCGACAGCCACTCCCACGCCGTCGAGACCGTCCTGCGCCAGACCCTCTCCTACCTCCTGCTCCCCGCCGAATCCCACCGGCACGTCCGCGTTCAGATCGCGCACACCGCCCGGCGCCTCCTCCCGCCCGGCACCACCCTGGCCGCCACCGACCCGAAGACGACCACCGATGAACCAGGAAAACACCGTGAACGCCACCGGCCAGAAGAATGCGGCTCCGAAGTGGCAGAAACACCTGGAAGGTGTCCGCGCACCCGAGAAGGGAGCACGACTGAAGGGAGCCCAGGCTGAGATTTTCCGGGCAGCGGTCTGTGCCGCCTACAAGGACGGGGCAGCCCTGAGGGAAATCGAAGATCATCTCGGGCGCTCCTACGGGAGTATCCGGAGAATTGTGGATGACGCGGGAATCATGCGTCATCGCGGCGGCTACAACGCAGCCGTTCCGGCTCCCCTCACCGCCCTGGAGTGGGCGATTGAAATCCTCCGGAATCTCGTCGTGAGCGGCACATGCAAGCCGCGCCACAAAATTCCGGCACTCAGCCACCTGGCCCGCGAGTCCGGAATAAGCAGAGGGAACTTCCAGAAAGCTGCACTGAAAGTGCAGATGGACGGCCTTCTGCTCAGATTGCCTGGCAGGGGGATTGTCGCGCTGGATCCCAAGGACCCTCCTGCGGGGGACTTCCTCAAGGTGTGTGTCGAACCTGGGCGATGGGAAACCTGGCTGATCCCGGATCTGAAAATGTCGGATCTTGAATACCTCAGAGAATCCCTCATCGCCAAAATGGAGGACGGGGTTTGGCCCGCCGGCAGCGAAATTCCCACGCAAGCAGCGATAAAGCGCAGGTTCGGTGTCACCCAGCATGCGGTGTGCCTGGCCCTCAAATCGCTGGAAGAAAGCGGATACCTCGTCAGATGCAAGACGAGGCTGTACGTTCAGAAATCGACCCGACGGCAGAAAAGGAAATCGGGTGGAGGACCCCCGGCGGAAATCGTCGACGCCAATCGATCGAGCACCCCGGCCCGGAGAAGTTCGTGACCCCGGCCCCCGGGGCCGACGGCTCTCCGCCGCAGCGGAGGCGCACTCCCGTCTGCCGTGAGCCCCATATGCCGAATTACTGCGCCTAGCCATTTCATGACAACGCTCACGCCATGGAACGCCCCTCTTCCTCCCGTCGGCTGTCAATGAAAACAGCCACCGAAGTATGAAACGAAGACGATTGCAATGAGCCAGGAAAAAACGCCGAGCGCACCCGACGAGAAGACAATGACCCCGAAGTGGCAGAAGCACCTGGAAGGCGTCCACGTCCCCAGGAAGGGACTCCGGCTCAAAGGAACCGAGGGTGAAAAAACGCGGAAGGCGGTCCTTTCAGCCTACGCGGACGGGGCAAGGCTCAGGGAAATAGCATCCTTCCTCGGCCGGTCGTACGGGAGCGTGCACGATATTGTCTCCGACGCGGAAATCCTCAGGCCGAGAGGAGGAGCGAATGAAACTGCGCCAGGTCTCCTTCCTCCTCAGGAAAGAGCCGAGAAAACCCTCCGGGACCTCATCGCGAGCGAAGCCTACAAACCCGGCCATAAACTTCCCCCTCTCGCACACCTCACCCGCGCAGCAGGTGTGACCCGGAAGACCCTCGCGCAGGTCGCCCTGAAACTGCAAACGGAAAACCGCCTGCTTCTGGTGCCCGGAAGGGGATACGTGGTGATCGACCCCTCCAATCCCCCGAAAGGCGACACCCTCCAGGTGTGCATCTGGCCAGGGTGGTGGGAAACGTGGCTGATCGGCAACCAGGACGTCACGAACGCGGATTACCTCAAGAAGATCATCATGGAGCAGATACGGGAGGGCTCCCTGGCGCCCGGTAGCAGAGTGCCGAGCCAAGCCACCATATCCCGCAGATTCGGTACCCCCGTCAGCGCCGTACAGTCGGCCCTTCGCTCGCTCGAAAAAAGGGGACATCTCGTCAGGCGCAAGCGGTCACTCTTCGTCCCCGACCCGCCGTCCCACTCGCCGTCCGCCCAGGGTGTGCCTCCCCGTCGCACCGGCACAGCCCTCTCTCCGCTGCCTACCGCCGAGCAGAGCTGATCGGCCCGCGGCCCACCCCCGCCTCGCCCCTCCCCGCCCCAAGGGGCCCGGTCCCTCTGGCGGCGAAAGGGCGACTCCGGCAAGACCGCTCCCGCTCCGGCCCGGCGGAGGCCAGGGCCACTTCCTCTACCGGATCACCTCCTCCGGTCCCCTGACCCGCACCCGCAGACCCGACAAAGATCACCGACAACAAGGAACCCCCCTTGAACACCGCCGACGAAGATAAATCCGACCTGAAGTGGCAGAAGCACCTGGCCGGAATGCGTGTAACCGGGAAATCGGTCCGGCTGGAGGGAGAGGAAAAGGAGAAGATGCGGGAGGCGATCTGTAAGGCATATTCGACTGGAGGGAGTGTCAGGGAAATAGCGGAATATATCGGCCGCTCCTTCGGGAGTGTCCACAGGGCCCTCCAGGGGAGGGTTACCCTCCGTTCCCGCGGAGGGGCACGCCCTACCCGTAAAACTGGGGCACGCCTCACCCGTAAAGCTCCGACTCCCAGCCTGGACCGAGCGGAGAGAATCCTCCGTCAGGGCATTTCTGAAAAAGTTTACAAAGTGAACCACAGGATCCCGCTCGACTTCCTGGCCGAGAGGAGTGGGGTGACCCGGAAGACCTTCGAAAAGGCCGCCCGGAAACTGGAGTCGGACGGAATTCTGCTCTTCTTCCCCGGAAGGGGGTATGTGGTGGTCGACCCCTCCGATTCCCTCAAGGGTGAAACTCTCCGAGTGTGCATACGGCCCGGACGGTGGGTGAACTGGCTGATCGGGGAGCCGGATGCATCGAATATCGAATACCTCAAGAAGGTCATTATCGAACTGGTGGACGAAGGGTCCTGGAGAGTCGGCCAAAAGATACCCACCCGGCTGGAAATAGGGGCGATGTTCGGCGCCACCGAAAATACTGTGCGTCAGGTTCTGTGCGCCTTGGAAGAGGAAGGGCTCCTCACCAGGAACGGGAGGGCTCTCTATGTCCAGGATCCGAAGCGGAGGACCCAACAGGCCGAAGAACCTCCCGTAAGAGCCGCAGGCGCCGCCCGGACGAGCGGAACCACCACCTCCGTACGGAACCGGCCGTGACCCCGGCCTGCCGTCACCTCGCGCAGACGGACCCGCACAGCGGGCTGGCCCAGCAGAGCGCACGGTTCGGCGTGCGGTCCGACTCCTGGCGGCACCTGCCTGCCTACGACACCGACGACTTCGCTCCTTTCTTGATGGGAGCCCCCTCGTGACCGGCGCCGTCCGTCTTCGGCTTCCGAGAGGCAGCCATGGATTTTCGTTCCGCATCGTTGCCGAGCGGCACCCTCAGCATCGGCAAAGGAACCGAGCTTGCCACCGGCCATCTCCTTCCCTCAGTCGGTCCACGGATGGCCGACGACTCCTCCAGGATGACGTTCCCTCCCGTGAAAAACTTGCCGCCGATGGTCGTCACACTGCGACGGATCACGCGAGTCCTTCCGGGTCAGCCGTACGTCCAGCGTGTGCCGGTTCCCCTGTATTCCTCCACGGGGATCGGGAGGACGCCCGGCTTCATGCGCTCGCGGTAGAGGACACCATCGAGATGGTCGACCTCGTGGGCGACGAGGCGGGCCGTCCCGAGGGAGAAGCGGGACAGCCGGGTGCTTCCGTCGAGGTCGGTGTGGGCGACGACGATGCTCAGCGGCCGGGGAACGAGACCGCGGACGTCGAAGAAGGACAGGCACCCCTCGAACTGTTCGTCCTCCTCGACGGAAAACTCCTCGATCCGGGCGTTGAGCAGGACCAAGGGCTCGGCGCCTGGCTCTGGGGGAAGGACGACGGCGGCGCGGCGGTCGATGCCGATCTGCGCAGCCGCGATCCCCATGCCCTTGCCGAACGTGTGGAGTTGGCGCACCCGCTCGATGGCGGTGAGGAGTTCACCGACGACGTGCTGGGCCTCGTCCGCCTCGGCGGGGAGGTCGAAGTTGCGGGCGGAGCGGGCCAGGACGGGGTCACCGTCCTGGACGATGCCGACGTTCGCCATGGCCTGGCTCGCGGAGAGAGTGTTCACGGGAGCGTTCTCTTTCGTGTCGGAGCCGGTCTTCAGGCGCCATTCGAGGCGGAAGCGGGAGTGCAGGGCTGGATCCAGGGTGGTCCAGGTGAACACCGTCCGGTCGTCCTGTTCGGTGCGCCGGGGAGGGGTGCGCAGGGGTGCAAGGTCGGCGCTGAGGGAGGTCTCGGTTCCCCAGACCTCCGGCTCGACGCCGGTCGGGAAAGCCAGTTGCACGGACAGACGGTGAGTGGGAAGACGGACGGCTCGCTGGAACCAGCGGCCCCACTTGTCCGCGCCGACCCGGTAGGAATAGGTGATCTCCGCGCTCTGGCCCGGATAGAGGGGGAAACGGCGGGTCGGGTTGCGGAACTCGATCCACACCTCTTTGAACGCGTCCCGGTCATGCTTGACCGTCCAGCCCATCGGTTCGCCACCGCACCGGGCTTCGAGAGCGAGTTCTTCCCAGGTGAGCGGGGTGCGCCGGTACAGCTCGTTGGACCGTTCGGGGTCGTCGGGGTAGCGGTCCACGGCGATACGGACAAGGTAGCGGGTGACCGGCTCGGTCCCGTCGTTGCGCAGCAGGCGCCGCATCCGCAGGTGGTAGTGGCTGCCGTCGAAGGTGAGCGCGGCCTCGTCCTCCAGGACCACCAGCCCGGCCCCGGCGGAGGACTCGGACAGTTCGGCGGACGGCGCCGGGGAGTCACCGCTGTTCTGCCATGCCCGCCACAGGGCACCGCCCGCGTCCAGCTCGGCGTCGGCGCTGCGGGCCAGAGCCGGGCTGCCGCGTTCTCGTCCGGCTTCGAGGTGGCTGACGTACGAGGCGTCGACGCTGAGCCGGGCCGCGAGACCTCGCTTGGACAGTCCCCGCGCGGTGCGCCAGTGCGTGAGTGCCGCCGCGAACGAACCCTGCTCCCCGCTCTCCATAGCGCCGCTCCTTTACGGGAGTTGGTTGAGGACGTGAGTGAGTGCTCCTCATCGTCGCCTCATCCTGCCCGTCGAGGGCCGAATAGTGCCAGGCGGCAGCTTCGGGCAGCGCCTCGGGCTTCGTCGTCGGCAGGTCCGTTGTCGTATCAGGGGGAGTTCGGTGTCTGAGGGGATTCGTGCGGAGGGATCGGACCGCATCGTCGTCGTGGGCGGGGGTCCGTGCGGACTAGCGTGTGCTGCTGAACTCGACCGTCTCGGTCACCGGGACTGGGTCCTGCTGGAAGCGGCAGCCGCGCCGGGTGGTCTGGCGTCGTCCGTGACCGATCCGGCGGGTTTCACGTGGGACCTGGGCGGTCATGTCGTGTTCTCCCACTTCGGGGAGTTCGACCGGCTGCTGGACGGACTGTTCGGAGAGGGGGAGTTGCTGCGTCACGACCGGTCGTCGTACATCCGCTTCCGTGACCGATGGGTGCCGTATCCGTTCCAGCAGCACCTTCACCACCTCGGTCCCGGCGACGCCGAACCGTGTCTGCGTGACCTGCTGGCCGCCGCCCGACAGCCGGAGTCCACCGACGCGGGGACGGACTTTGCGGCGTGGTTGCGCGGCAGGTACGGGGACGCGCTCGTCGAGCGGTTCTTCCTTCCCTACAACGCGAAGGTCTGGGCGACCGCGCCGCAGGAGATGGGCTCGTCGTGGGTGGCGGAACGCGTCGCGCCCGTCGACCCCGGTCAGGTGCTGGCGGCGTTGCGCGGAGAGGTTCGTGAGGAGTCCCGGTGGGGTCCCAACGCCACCTTCGGTTTTCCGGCTCGCGGGGGGACGGGGGAGATTTGGCGGCGTCTGGCCGTCCGTCTGGGTTCACGCCTGCGTATGGCGTCCCGGGTCGTGACCGTGGACGTGGCGTCCCGAACGGTGTCCCTGGCCGGCGGCGACCGGATCGCGTACGGACGGCTGGTCGCCACAGGCCCGCTGGACCAGCTCGCCGCGATGACCGTCTCGGTCCCCGCCTCGGTCAAGGCCGCGGCGGAAAAGCTGCGGCACAACTCGGTGGCCATGGTTGGACTCGGCTACCGCACCCCGACCCGGGATGCCCGGTCGTGGCTGTACTTCCCGGAGAGCGATGTGCCGTTCTACCGTGCGACGAATTTCAGCAAGTACGCCGCCGCCAACGTCCCCGAGGCGGACGTCGGTGCCTACAGCGCGTGGATGACCGAGACCGCGCTGCCCGGGGCCCAGTTCGATGAGCCCACCCTGGTCCGTTCCTGCGACGAGGCCGTACGGTGGCACGGGCTCGTCCCGGCGGGGACCGAACTGGTGAGTGCTCACGTGGAGGTCATCCCGTACGCCTACCCCGTGCCGACCCTTTCGCGGGATGCCGCGCTGGCCGAGGTGATGCCCTGGTTCGAGGCGCACGGCGTCTATCCGCGTGGCCGGTTCGGGACGTGGCGGTACGAGATCGGCAACATGGACCACGCCGTCAAGATGGGTGTGGACATCGCCCGCCGCCTGGTGTCCGGGACTCCCGAGGAACTGCTCTCCTCCATGGCTCTGCCGGTTCCAGCGTCGGGGAGTCGGTCGTGAACCAAACTCCTGCCGACATCACCGCCCTGTTCGCGGGCCACCGTTTCCAGGTCCGCGTGGACGCGGCTCTGCACACCGTCCAGCGCCGCTACCTCGACGGCTTCCGGCCGGAGACAGACCTGGTCGCCTCGTGCGGGCACACCACCCGTATCCGCGTCCGAGCTGACACCGGGGTCCTCCGCGACCGCGTCCGGCACCTCGCAGCACGCCCCGAGCAGCGGGTGACCCCGTTCCGGGGTGAGCCCTACCTGTATTCGCGGTCAGCTCCGTACGAGTGGTGGCGGCCCGCCCCGGATGCGCCGCTGCACGACGATCACCTGTACGGCAGGGAGATGACCGGCCGCGTGCAGATCCTGGTACGGCCGGACACCGAACGCCCTGAACGGTACGCCGCCCGGGTCGTCCGCGACGTCGTCATGCGGTGTGCGGAGCACCGGGGGTGGAGTGTCTTCCACGCGGCGGCCGTGGCGGTCGGCGGCCGGGGTGTGCTGATCGCGGGCCCGTCGGGGTCGGGGAAGACCTCGGTGCTGGCCGCCCTGTCCGCTCACCTGTCGGCGGATGTCGTGGCCTGCGACCGGGCGCTGCTCACCGACGGCGCCGGCCGTGTGGTCGGGGTGCCGCTGTCGGTCCGGGTGGCCGGCGGCACCCTCCAGGCCCTGGGCCATCCAGGGCTTCCCGTTCCCGAGGGGTTGCCGAGGGAGTTCGGGGCCGGGCGCAAAGTTGCCCCCCTTCCCCGGGACTTCACCCGTGCCCTCGGTGTGCGGCTTCCGGAGAGCGCGCCGCTCGGTCTCATCGTCCTGCCTCAACTCCACGACGGTGAGGGAGAGGTGCGGGTGGAACGGGTCTCGCCGGATGCGGCTCGGGCCGCGCTGACCGCGGCGTGCTGCACTCCGTACGACGAGGACTGGCTGCTGCCGTGGTTCGCCGACCGCACCCGTTCCGTCGAGGAGCTGGCCCGTCAGTCCGACGCGATCGTCACCGCCGCCCTGGACCGGGCCGAGGTCGTGCGGGTCAGTGCGGGCGTGCGCGGCCGTCACCTGCTGAAGGGGATCGCCGAGGCGGTCGCGGGAGGGCTGGGGTGACGGCCCGGCGTATCGCGCTGGTGGGACCGGTCGCCTCCGGGAAGTCCACGCTCGCCGCCTCCGTCGCCGCTCACACCGGTGTGCCTCACCTCGACCTCGACCAGTTGTTCTGGGGGCCCGGCTGGACCCCCGTTCCGGCCGCCGACTTCCACACCGCCGTCCATGACGCACTCGCCGAGGCGGCGTGGATCGCCGACGGCAACTACGGGGGACCCGTCGCGGAGATGCTCCTGGCGAGGGCCGACCTCGTGATCTGGCTCGACCTTCCGCTTCACACCTGCTTCCCGCGGCTATTGCGCCGCTCGGTCCGCCGGGCTGTCACCGGGGAGGAGCTGTTCGCGGGCAACCGGGAGACCTTCCGCCATCTCCTCTCCCGCGACTCGATCCTGCGCTGGGGCCCGGCCCACCACCACCTCCACCGGCGCCGCTGGTCCCGCCTCCTCACCCCGGATGCGGGCCGACCAGTCGTGCCTCCCGTACTGCACCTCGACCGTCCCGGCACGGTCCGTCCCCGGCTGGCGGACGCCGGCCTAATCACTCCCGAGGATTCCCCATGCCCGACATGATCGCCTCGGTGGTCCGGGTCCCCTGGCACACCGCGCACGGCGGATACGACCGGCTCCTGGACCATCTCCCCGAAGTACGCCGCATCGCCCCGCCCGCCCGGCCCGGCCTGCGGCACGCCGTGGCCGGCGTCCACCGGCTGCTGGCCCGGCGCTGTCCCCTGCCGTTCTACCCCGCCGAGCACATGGCGGCCGACCTGCGCGTCCTCGCCTCATCGTTGCCCGCGCACGTTCTGTACGGCGACGAGCAGTACTGGTTCTCCCGCCACCGCTGCGTCCCCACCGCCGTCACCTACCACCAGCCTCCCGCCCGCCTCAAACACCTGCTGCCCGCCGCGCAGTGGCGCCGCCTCGCCCCCACCGTGCAGGAGATCGTTGTCCTCGACCCCCGGCAGAAGGAGTTCTTCGCCGACCTCATCCCGGCCGACCGGGTCCATGTCGTCCCCCACGGCATCGACACCAGCCACTTCACCCCCGATCCCGCTCTCTCCGGAATGCCGGAGCGGCCCCTGGTGCTCACGGTCGGCTGGTGGCTGCGGGACTGGACCGTCCTCGACGCCGTCCACACCCGCCTGCACCACACGTACGGCTCCGAAGTCGATCTCGTCGTCGTCACCCGCGACGCCGCTCGCCGTACCTGGCACCCGGCCGCCCGCGTGTTGGAAGGCATCAGCGAAGCGGCCCTGGTCGGCCTCTACCGCCGGGCCACCGTCATGTTCCTGCCGCTCACCGACGCCAGCGCCAACAACGCGCTCCTGGAAGCTCTGGCCTGCGGCGTCCCGGTAGTCGTCACCGACGTCGGCGGCATCCCCTTCTACACCGGCGGCACACCTGCGGCTTGCCTCGTCCCACCCGGCGACGAGACCGCCGCGACCACCGCGATCCGTCATCTGCTCGACGAACCCGAAGCCGACCACGTTCTACGCCGCCGCGCCGCGCGCGAACACGCCGAACACTTCGCCTGGCCCCGCATCGCCGGCCAGATCCGTCAGGTCCACCGCCTCCTCGAAGGAGACCGCCGATGAACGGGATCTGGCTGAACGCCCTCGTCCCGGCCTTGCTCACCGGGCTCGTCCTGCGCGCACTGTGGGTCGTCGTGGCCGTGGAGACGAGCGCCCGCTTCCTGCTCAACCCACCCACGCCCGAAGACGATCCCGCCGACGTCCCGTGGCTGGTGATCCTGCTGCCGATGCTGCGCGAGCAGAGCGTCGCTGACGAGACCATCACCGCCTTCACCCGCCTCGACCACCCGTCAGACCGGGCTCTCGTGGTCGTGATCACGACCGAACGCGAGGAGACAACCCGCTCTCACCGGCGCAGCCGCCTTCCCGAGCTGGCCACCCGGCAGTTGGACGCCGCAGACCTCCACGGCCTGTTCCCCACTACCCGCTGCCAGGTGATCGCCGACACCGTCAACAACACGCCGCCACACGCCCGCCTCGAACAACTCACCATCCTCTACGACGCCGAACCCACCACCGCGCAGATCGTCGACAACCTCATCACCCGCAATAAACCAGGTCAGTTGAGGGTCGCGCACCTGCATCAGCCCGACACCGGAGGCCGGAAAGCGGGGCAGCTCAACCACGCCCTCGAACACCTCGGCACGCTCCTCACCCCACTCGGCTGGAACGACCGCGAACACGCCGACACCACGTACACCCTCGTCTACGACGCCGACGCCCTCCCCGACACCCACACCCTGACCTCCTTCGCCGCCACCATCCACGACCACCACCGCCGCACCGGCACCCGGCCCGCGCTCGTCCAGCAGCAACGCCTCCCGCTCCTGGCCCGCCGCCCCTTCCCGCCCGGCGCAGCCGGACTCCTCCTGACCGGCGAATGGGTCTACCAGCTGCGCCGCTCCCTCGGCATCGAACTCGCTCGCATCCGCCTCCACCACCGCCTCGCCACCACCCGCCTCCCCCACACGGTCCGCACCGCGCTGCGTCCCATGGTCTACGCCGTCGGCTGCGGCATGGCCGTCCACCTCCCCGCCGTCCACGCCCTGGGAGGATTCCCCGAACCGATGGAAGACCTCGGCACCGGCCACCGCCTCTCCCTGCTCGGCGCACCGCTGACAGCCTCGCCGACCGCCGTCCTCGACGAGCCGTACACCGACACCGCCGGACTGCTGAACCTGCACGCGCTCGCCTTCACCGCTTCCGCCCGACCCGACCTCCACGCACGCGCCGTCGCCCATCTCCCCTCGGCCCTCTCCAGAACCGCGAGAACGACTCTCGTACTGCGGGAGTGGACCGACGAGGCGGCCTGGCTCCTCGGCGCACCACTGACCACAGCGGCCGTGGCCAGCTCCTGGTGGGCCGGACCGATCTGGACGATTGTCGCCATGCTCGGCGTTCTGCTTCACGGTCCCCTCCTCACCGCCCGGCTCCTCCGCCTCACCCCCGCCCTCCACGCCGGCGTCGCACCTCCCGCTGGCCTTCCCACGCCTCCCCTCACCGCCGCCTGCCATCCCTTGCTCGTGATCGCAGCCAGCCCCTTCCAGCCGTTCGTCCGGCTCGCCGGGCCCTGGCGCCTGATCTGGCGAAAGACCATCAGACGTCCCGGCGTCTTCGGCAAGACTGAACGCTGACCATCCCCGCCCCTACCGCGCCACCGGAGCCACCCCGTGTCCGAACCTGTCGCCCCCGCGATCCGTACCTCCGCCAAAGCCGTCGTCACCCACAACGGCCACGTCCTGCTCCAACGCGCCACCTGGGAAGGCCAGGACTGCTACTTCCTGCCCGGCGGCGGCCAGGAACCCGGCGAAGCCCTCGACCACACCGTCACCCGCGAAGTCCATGAAGAGACCGGCCTCACCGTCACCGTCCAACGCCTGCTGTGGGTACGCGAATACATCGGCGCCCACCACGACCACGCTGCCACCGAAACGGCGACCCACCGCGTCGAGATCGTCTTCCACTGCACCCCGGACGGCGAACCCGGCCTCCTCGGCGGCCACCTCCAGGACGACCTCCAGACCGGACTCGAATGGATCCCCCTGGACAAAGTCCCCACTCTCAACCTCCTCCCCGCAGCACTCCGCGAACCCATCGCCACCCTCACCACCACATCCCCTGCCTCCTACCTCGGCGACGTCGCCTGACACCGGCCGCGATGACGGACATCACCGGCCACGTCCCACCCGGAGCCCGTGAGATCACCACCGGCCAGACCAACCGCGTCTGGCACATCGATGGCCCGACCCCCTACGTCCTCAAGCACTACCCGGACCCGCGTCGCGCCGCCAACGAAGCCGCCGCCCTCACCCTCCTCGCCCGTCACCACGCACCCGCACCCCGACTCCTCGCCACCGGCCCCGCGTGGACAGCACAAACAGCCGTCCACGCCCACCCGGTACCCGCCCAGGAGTTCCTGGACGTCCTCGCCGAACTCCTCCCCACCGTCCACCACATCCCCGGCCCCCACGCGGGACGCCTCACCGGCATGTCCCCCTTCTCCTCGTGGCCGGCCTACCTCCACGACCGGCTCGACCACTACACCCGCGCCGCCCCCGGCCTCACCCACCTCGCCCGCCCCCTCCACCACGAACTCGACACCCTCCCCCTCGACCAGCACCCCCGACTCCTCCACCACGACCTCCAGCCCGGACACCTCGTCCACCACCACACCGGCCCCCTCCTCCTCGACTGGGAACTCGCCGCCTACGGCGACCCCCTCTCCGACCTCGCCCGCCTCGCCGTACGCCTCCAACTCCCCCACCCCACCGACGTCACCCCCCTCGTCCGCCACCACGACAGACACACCGGCCACAGACTCGTCCTGTACTGGCGCATCCACCAACTCGCAGACGCAGCACTGACCACCGACCCGGACATCCGCCACCGCGCCTACCAGAACCTGGGCTTGCCCCCACCACAGCCCTGACCCCCGGTCGGCGCCTCGGCCCACGCCAAGCTGAATCACCGTCACAACCACCCGCCCCACACCCCGGCAACGGAAAACAGGGGCAGTCCGGTCCGACGACTACCGAGACACCGAACCGGACCACGTATCGCCTAAGGAACGCCCGGAGGCGGCGGCGTCGGGATCGGACCGGGCGGGGGCGGCGGAGGGGGCTCAGGCGGCGGCTGCCCCGGAGCGAACACGACAGCGGTGTACACGGTTACCTCCCAGGTGAGAAGGCATCCACCATCACCGTGACCACCCCGCCCCCGACATCCCATGAGGTACCCCAGAGTGCGGACAGATACTGGCCACTGGACAACGCCTGGCCA
Organism: Streptomyces saintjeani; assembly: GCF_055409605.1. Taxonomy (NCBI): domain Bacteria; kingdom Bacillati; phylum Actinomycetota; class Actinomycetes; order Kitasatosporales; family Streptomycetaceae; genus Streptomyces; species Streptomyces saintjeani. The sequence goes on from NZ_CP189624.1 coordinate 8,691,141, forward strand.
CACGGGCGACGCCTCCGCACTCCCCCCTGACGCCGTCCGCGCCGAACTCCTGCGGCTGCGCCAAGGACCCGCGCTCGGCCATCCCGGCGCCGTCACCGCCCTCAGCGGCTCCCTGCGTGCGCTGCTGCTGAGCCGGCAGCCCCCGCTGTCACCGGCGGCCAGCGAAACGACTCGGCTGGTCGCGGCCCTGCGCCGGGCGATCGACGGCCTCTCCCCACACGAACGCCGTTATGCCGCAGCGGACTTCAACCTGGTAGACGAGCACTCCTGGCCGACCCTCACCGAACGGCAGGAGTCCCTGGCCCGGGTCCTGCGATGCTCGGTCAAGACCGTGCGCCGCCACGCTGGACAAGCACTGGACAGCCTCGCCCTGCTCATCTCCGACGGCAGCTACCTCACCGGAGAACCCCCAGGGGTCGAGGAAGACGAAGCGGACAGCATCGACGCGACGGCCCGGTTCTTCGGCATCGGCCACAACTCCACCGTGCACGTGGTCTGTTCAACCATGACCGGCGCCAGCTGCACCCGCCACCGGCGAAGCGACTCCACACACACCCGCTACGGCGCCTTCGCCGACCTCGACGCCCTCGTCTACACCCGCGTCCACCTCGCCCAGACCTTCCCCACCGCGACCATCCGCGACTTCTACCCCGGCGAGTACTACGCCGCCGACCCCGACTGCCTCATCATCCTCGGCTCACCCCACCGCAACACCGTCTACCGCGAGTTCGGCCCCCACCTCCCCTACCGCTTCGCCGAACCCCCGGACGCCGGCCTCACCTTCCCCGGCCACGGAAACACCCGGCTGACCCCCCAGTGGACCCCCGAAGGTGAGCTCCTCGCCGACCTCACCGTCATCACCCGCCTCACCCTCGACCAGGGCACCACCGTCATCCTCCTCGGCGGCTGCCACACCCTCGGCGTCCTCGGCGCCGCCAAAGCCCTCCTCAACAACCCTCGCAACACCACCCACCTGGACGCCGTATCCGACCACGGCGACTTCGTCGCCGTCACCACCACCCGCAAGATCGGAGGCATCACCGACACCCCCGACCTCACCACCAACGAACCCCTGCTCCTCCTCACCCGCGACAGCGCCGGCGGCTTCGCCACGCGACTGGACAACAGCCACCTGTACCCAGGAGTAAGAAACCAACGGCTGTCCCGATAGACAGCCGTCCGACCCCATGTGATGCCGAGGCGGATTCGCCCAAGCACCGCGCCCCGCCGTTGACGACATGAGGTGAACGAGTCGGCGGATTCCTTTCTCCTCCGCGACTGCAACCTCTAAGTTCTTCCGCAACGCGGAAACCGGCCTCTCCCCATCTTCCTGACAGGGCTGTGCACCCCTCTCTCCTCATATCGCACACATATTCGAACATGGCTTATGGTGAGGTCAGCGAGCCGGAGTGGCCGGTGCGGCGTACGGGGCCGGTGAGAGGAGCTGAGGGTGATGGGGTGTGCGGCATGCGCGCGTTTACCCATCTGCGCACGGTCTCCGGGTACTCGCTGCGCTACGGCGTCTCGCACCCCGACGTTCTCGCGCAGCGGGCCGTCGAGAGGGGCATGGACGCGGTCGCGCTGACCGACCGTGACAGTCTCGGTGGCGCGGTGCGGTTCGCGAAGGCGAGTGCGCGGGCGGGCGTGAGGCCGGTCTTCGGCGTGGATCTCGCTGTCGGGATGCCTGCCGAGCCGGACGGGCCGGACCTGCGCCGCCGGGTCCGGGCACCGGCGCGTGGTGGTGTCTTCGTCGACGAGTCCGCGCCCCGGGTCTTGTTCCTCGCCCGGGACGGCGGGCGGGGCTGGGCGGATGTGTGCCGTCTGGTGAGCGCCGCGCACCGGGGGCGGGCCGGTGGCGGGGAGAGTGCGGTGCTGTCCTGGGAGGAGGCCGCCGGTGAGCACGTCATGGTGCTGCTCGGTCCCGATTCCGATGTGGGGCGCGCTCTCGCGGCGGGCAGGGCGGACCGGGCGGGCGTGCTGCTGGAGCGGTGGCGTGAGCGGTTCGGGCGCAAGGCGCTGCGGATCGAGGTCGTCTGCCACGGAAGTGGAGGGACGGGGTTCGGTTCGGTGCGCCATGCCGCGAGGTCCCTGGCGTTCGCGGCCGACCAGGGCGTCCTGCCGGTGCTGACCAACGCGGTGAGATACGCCGACCCGGGATCGGGCCCGGTCGCGGACGTGCTGGACTCCGCGCGCCGGCTCGTCCCCATCGACCGGCACGGGGTGCGCGACGGCGGGGAGCGGTGGCTCAAGCCGCCGCAGGAGATGTTCCGGATCGCGCGGCGGGTGGCCGAGGCCGCCGGGTACGGGCCGCGGACGGCGCACCGGCTGCTGGAGGTCACCGAGGAGACCGCCGCCGCCTGCCGGGTCGACCCCGAAGTGCTCGGCCTCGGCCGGGTGTTCGTCCCCGAGCCGGACCGGATCGGCGCCGCCGGCCGCGCGCCGCAGCAAGTACTGCGCGAGGTGTGCGAAGCCGGTCTCGTCCGTCGTGGGTACGACCGCGACGAGCGGTACCGGATGCGGATGGAGGACGAGCTGGCGCTGATCGGGCGGCTCGACTACGCCGGTTTTTTCCTCACCGTGCACCAGGTCGTGCGCGACACCCGGGACCTCGGGATCCGGGCCGCCGCGCGCGGCTCGGCGGCCGGGTCGCTGGTCGTGCACCTGCTGGGGATCGCCGCCGGGGACCCGGTGGCACACGGGCTGATCATGGAAAGGTTCCTGTCCGAGGACCGTGCGGAACTGCCCGACATCGACGTGGACGTGGAGTCCGCGCGCCGCCCGGAGGTCTACCGGGCGATCCTCGGCCGGTTCGGCCCGCAGCGGGTGGCGGCGGTGGCGATGCCGGAGACCTACCGGGTCCGGCACGCGGTGCGCTCCGTCGGCCTCGCCCTCGGCCTGGACCCGGCCGATATCGACCGGCTGGCGAAGTCGTTCCCGCACATCCGGGCGCGCGACGCCCGAACAGCCCTGCGGGAGCTGCCCGAGCTGCGGACGATCGACCCGGACGCGTACGGGCCGCGGATGTGGGACCTGGTCGAGGCCCTCGACGGTCTCCCGCGGGGGATGGCCATGCACCCCTGCGGCGTGATCATCTCCGACGCCTCCCTGCTGCGCCGCACCCCCGTCGTGCCGACTCCCGGGGCGGCGTTCCCCATGTCCCAGTTCGACAAGCGCGATGTGGAGGACGCCGGACTGCTCAAGGTCGACATCCTCGGGGTGCGGATGCAGTCGGCGATGGCGTACGCCGTCGCCGAGACCGAACGCGTCACCGGCCGCCGCATCGACCTCGACGATCCCGCCCAGGTCCCGGCCGACGACGCCGAGACGTTCCAGCTGATCCAGTCGTCGCAGACCCTGGGCTGCTTCCAGACCGAATCGCCTGGCCAGAGGGATCTGGTGGCCCGGCTACGGCCGGAGAACTTGCACGATCTCGTGATCGACATCAGCCTGTTCCGGCCCGGCCCGGTCGCCGCCGACATGATCACCCCGCTGCTGACGGCCCGAGCCGGCACGCAGCCCCGCTACCCCCACCCCGACCTGGAACCCGTGCTGCGCGAGACGCACGGGGTGCTGGTGTTCCACGAACAGATCATCCGGACGCTGACTGTCATGACCGGCTGCACCCTCGCCTTCGGCGACTACACCCGCCGCGCACTGAGCGATCCCGGCCTGGCCGGCCGGATCCGGGACTGGTTCGAGCGCGAGGCGCGCGGGCGCGGCTACCCTCCGCAGACCGTCGAGGAGGTGTGGGGCCTGGTCTCCTCCTACGCCGGTTTCGGGTTCTGCAAAGCCCACGGACTGGCCTTCGCGGTCCCGTCGTACCAGTCGGCCTGGTTGAAGGCGCACCACAGTGCCGCGTTCTACGCCGGCGTGCTGACCCACGACCCGGGGATGTACCCGAAGCGGCTGATCCTCGCGGACGCCCGGCGCCGCGGGGTCCCGATCCTGCCCCTGGACGTCAACATCTCCGACACCGTCTATCGAATCGAACTGGTGTCCGACACTGAGGGCGGGGAACCGGTGTACGGGGTGCGGCTGGCGCTGTGCGACGTGCGCGGCATGAGCGACGCGGAGGCGCGGCGGATCACTGAGGGACAGCCTTACGCTGCCCTCGACGATTTCGTGGCACGGGCGCGTCCGTCGCGTCCGGTCGCCGAGCGACTCGTCCAGGTCGGCGCGCTCGATTCGTTCGGCCGCAACCGCCGCGACCTGCTCCTGCACCTCACCGAACTCCACCGCCGCGAACGCGGCGCTCCTCCTGGGCAGTTGGTCCTCACCGGCCCGCAGGACACGGGTACGGTACAGGCGCTGCATCTGCCGGACATGGACGACGCCGAGCGGCTCGCCGCCGAACTCGGGACGCTCGGCCTCGACGCCTCCCGTCATCTCATGGCCGACCACCAGGAACTGCTGGACGAACTCGGTGTCGTGCCCGCCGCGCGTCTGAAGGATCTTCCGCACGGTCAGGCCGTCCTCGTCGCCGGCGCGAAGAGCGCCGTCCAGACCCCGCCGGTCCGCTCCGGCCGCCGCGTCATCTTCAGCACCCTCGACGATCCCACCGGCGTCATCGACCTGGCCTTCTTCGAGGACGGCCACGATGCCGCGCACACCGTCTTCCACAGCTGGCTCCTCCTCGTCAGCGGGGTGGTCCAGCGCCGCCGAACGGGAGGAAGCGGCACGGCCGTCTCCGTCACCGGCCACGCCGCCTGGGACCTCACCCACCTCGCCGACCTGCGCCGCGCCCACGGACTGGCCGCCGTCGCCGACCACCTTTCCACCCCCGCCGCCTCCACCGCTCCGCCGCAGGGAGCGGAGCGCGTGATCACGACGCAGACCGGCTTCGCCCTGCACCCGTGGGCCGATCTCCAGCCGCCCGGCGACCCGGTGAAGCAGCGCCGACTCTGGCACCGGAGCCCCGGGAGCGCGGGATGAGCATCCTCTACCTCCACTTCCACGGCCTGACCGGCGAACACCTCCACGGCCGGCTCCTCGACCTGGTCCGCGAGTACACCCCCCTCGTGCAGGCCCTGCCGCCCGACGCCGCCCTCGCCGACGTCTCCGGTGCACTGCGCTACTTCGGCACCGACGCCACCGCGCTCGCCGAACGCATCCGCGCCCGCACCGCCGGCCTCTACGGCCTCGAAACCACGATCGGCGTGGCCGCCAACCCGCTGCTGGCCCGGATGGTCGCCGCCGACGGACCCCCCTCCGCCGTCCGCACCCTGCCCGACGACCTCGACACCGTCACCGCGTTCCTCACCGGGAAACACCCCGCCCTCCTGCACGGCGTCGGCCCCGCCACCGCACGCACCCTGGCCTCCTACGGCCTCGACAGCATCGACAAGATCGCCGCAGCCCCCCTCGGCACCCTCCAGCGCATCCTCGGCACCACCACCGGACACCGCCTCCACAACGCCGCCCGCGGCACCGACCCCACCCCCGTCACCACCACCGCCCCACCCCGCTCCCTCACCGTAGAACACCCCTTCCCCCACGACGAACTGGACCACGACCGCCAACGCGCCGTGCTCGTCGGCCTCAGCGACCGCCTCGGCCTGCACCTGCGCACCGAAGCCCAGACCACCCGCACCCTCACCCTCACCGCCCGCTACGCCGACCGGACCACCACCACCCGCACCCTCACTCTTCCCGAACCCACCGCCCACACCAGCACGTTGATCACCGCCGCCCACACCCTCCACGACCGCCTCGCCCTCCAGCGCGCCCGACTCCGTACCCTCCTCCTCCGCGCGGACGGTCTCGTCCCCGCCGAACACGCTCCCCGCCAGCTCCTCCTCGACCCCGCAGACGAACAAGCGCACCGCGTGGAAACAGCCGCCGACGCGGTACGCCGCCGCTACGGCCCCGATTCCGCACGACGCGCAGGAGGTACGACTGCCGCTCCCGTCACGCCGGCTTCTGCCTCACCGTGGACCGGGCCGTCCGCGACACCACGGATACCGGGATCCGGATCACGGTGACCCTGGGACGGTGACAGACCAGCCAGGCGATCACGGACCCGGCCAGGCTGTGTCACACATCACTGTGACGGGCGAGGGGCTGCGGACAAGGGCTGGATGTGACGAGATATTCGATGCACGCCCGGATACAAGCGGGTGACCCAGAGGCATTCCAGGCGCTGGTCCGCGATCATGCTCAGGCGGTCCACCGGCACGGCGTACGCCTGACAGGCGACCCGTCGGCGGGCGAGGACATCGCCGCGATCACGTACCTGGAGGCATGGCGGTTGAGGGGCCGGCTGCGGGACGAGCCGGCGCGCCGCCCGGCGTCATGAGCGCGCGCTGAGGCGCATGCCCGGGGCGGAGCCCCGGCCGGACATCGCGGCGGAGGTGGTCGGGCGGCCTGCGCGCCGGACGTCAGGCTCACGCGGGCCGGGGCGGGCGCAGACCCTCGCCCTCGGTGCAGAAGGGACGGGAACTATGCGCGGCCACCAGACGTGCTGATAGGTGTACGTCAGGTGATGCCCGGGGGCGGGTCCGGCGGGACGGCCGGCCTGTACAGGAGAGAAGAAGGGGTGGGTGCATGCTCGCGGAGGCTCTGGCCGCGTTGGCGGCGGCGGGTGGCGGTGCGGTGGTGCAGGCCGCGGAGACGGATGCGTGGATGGGGCTGCGGCACCGGGTGGGGGAGATCTTCGGCCGTGCCGGCACCGCACGCGCGGCAGCCGAACTCGACCGCCTCGATCACACCGCGCAGGTTGTCCTGACGCCGGATGCTGCGGAGGATACGGGCGCGCAGCGGCTGCGGCAGGAAGGCGTGTGGGCCGCACGCTTCGAAGCCCTGCTGGAGGAACTCGACGAGGCCGGACGGGAACGCGCCGCCGCCGAACTGCGCGAACTGCTGTCCTTCGTGGCCGCTTCGGCCGGTGACACGGCAGTCGCGACAGGCCGGGCGGTGGCCCGCGACGGGGGCAGCGCGACCAGCGGTATCAAGAACACCGGCGGCCGTCCCGGCCCGGCGCGGGCCGTGCGCACCGGGGACGCGGAGGCCACCGGGACCGGCTCCAGCGCGGTCAGCGGCATCGTCAACGAATAACCGGCCCTGCCACCACCAGAAGCCGGTCAGGGAAATCCAGGGGGACGGCATGGTCCGATGGCCGCGGCGCAAGGATCGCCCCGGCACGAGCACCGCCCCGGCCGCGCCGGCGGACGCGGGCGGCAGGGTGCAGCCCGCGTCTCCCGGCCCGGCGGGCACGTGGCAGGAGGTACTCCACAGCGGGAACGCCACCGCCACCGACGGAGGGTTCGCCGTCTCCGGCATCTACGCCCCCACCGTGCAGTTGCCGCCCGACGCGCTGAGGCCGCCCGCCGAGGTGGCCGCCCCGGCGGGCCTGGACGACCTGCCCTACCGGCCGGGCCTGTTCGTCGGACGCGGGCACGAACTCGACCGCCTCGATGCCGCCCTCGCCACTCCTGGCGCGGCCCTGGTCCAGGCGGTCCACGGGCTGGGCGGGATCGGCAAGAGCACCCTGGCCGCCCACTGGGCCGCCACCCGCCCCCACGGCCACGTCCCCGTGCGGTGGATCACCGCCGACAGCCCCGCAGCCGTCCAGCAGGGCCTGGCCGGTCTCACCACGACCATCCAGCCCGCACTGTCCCGGGCCCTGACCGCCGAGGCGCTCGCCGAATGGGCCACCCAGTGGCTGGCTGCCCACACCGGCTGGCTGATCGTCCTCGACAACGTCAACGACCCCGCCGACATCGCCCCCCTGATCGCCCGCGCCCGCACCGGACGGTTCCTGATCACCAGCCGCCTCGCCACCGTCTGGAACGACGCCACCACCCTGGTCCGCCTCGACGTCCTCGAACCCGCCGAGTCCCTCGCGCTGTTCACCCGCACCGCCACCGCCCAGCACCCCGTCCGCGATCTCGACGGCGCCGCCGACCTCTGCGACGAACTCGGCCACCTCCCCCTGGCCATCGAACAGGTGGCCGCCTACCTCGCCCAGAACCCGCTCACCACCCCCCGCACCTACCTCGCCCTGCTCGCCCGGTACCCGGCGGCGATGTACGCCAGCGGCGCGGCCACCACCCCGGCCGAACGCACCATCGCCCGCATCTGGAACATCACCCTCGACCGCATCACCCACCTCCAGCCCCACGCCGCCGACCTGCTGCGCACCCTCGCCTGGTACGCCCCCGACCACATCCCCACCACCCTGCTCGACGCCGACCCCGCAGACCCGCCCAAACACAGTGCCGCACTCGGCCTCCTGACCGCCTACAGCATGATCACCCCCGACCCCGCCACCGGCACCCTGGCCGTCCACCGCCTCGTCCAGGCCCTCGCGCGCACACCCGACCCCGACGACCCCCACCGCACGCCCACACTCATCGACGACGCGCGTGAACGAGCCACCACCAGCCTCCACACCGCCCTGCCCGCCACCTTTGACACCCCCGCCACCTGGCCCACCTGGCGCACCCTACTCCCCCACATCGACGCCCTCACCGACCACACCACCCCCGGCACCGACACCGACACCACCGCCCACATCCTCTACAGCACCGGAAGCTTCCTCGAAAACCAGGGCCAGCCCGCCCGCGCCATCAGACACCTCCAACGCGCTCTGAAGGACCGCACCCGGGTGCTGGGCAAGGACCACCCCTCCACCCTGGCCTCCCGCAACAACCTCGCCGCCGCCTACGAGTCGGCGGGGGACCTGGGGCGGGCGATCTCCCTGTACGAGCAGACCCTCACCGACACGGTGCGGGTGCTGGGCAAGGACCACCCCTCCACCCTGGCCTCCCGCAACAACCTCGCCCACGCCTACGCATCGGCGGGGGACCTGGGGCGAGCGATCCCCCTGTACGAGCAGACCCTCACCGACACGGTGCGGGTGCTGGGCAAGGACCACCCCAACACCCTGATCTCCCGCAACAACCTCGCCGCCGCCTACGAGTCGGCGGGGGACCTGGGGCGGGCGATCCCCTTGTACGAGCAGACCCTCACCGACACGGTGCGGGTGCTGGGCAAGGACCACCCCTCCACCCTGGCCTCCCGCAACAACCTCGCCGCCGCCTACGAGTCGGCGGGGGACCTGGGGCGGGCGATCCCCTTGTACGAGCAGACCCTCACCGACCGCACCCGAGTGCTGGGCAAGGACCACCCCTCCACCCTGATCTCCCGCAACAACCTCGCCGCCGCCTACGAGTCGGCGGGGGACCTGGGGCGGGCGATCCCCCTGTTGAAGCAGACCCTCACCGACACGGTGCGGGTGCTGGGCAAGGACCACCCCTCCACCCTGGCCTCCCGCAACAACCTCGCCGCCGCCTACGAGTCGGCGGGGGACCTGGGGCGGGCGATCCCCTTGTACGAGCAGACCCTCACCGACACGGTGCGGGTGCTGGGCAAGGACCACCCCGACACTCTGACCTCCCGCAACAACCTCGCCGCCGCCTACCGGTCGGCGGGGGACCTGGGGCGGGCGATCCCCTTGTACGAGCAGACCCTCACCGACCGCACCCGAGTGCTGGGCAAGGACCACCCCTCCACCCTGGCCTCCCACAACAACCTCGCCCACGCCTACGCATCGGCGGGGGACCTGGGGCGGGCGATCCCCCTGTACGAGCAGACCCTCACCGACCGCACCCGAGTGCTGGGCAAGGACCACCCCGACACTCTGACCTCCCGCAACAACCTCGCCGCCGCCTACCGGTCGGCGGGGGACCTGGGGCGGGCGATCCCCCTGTACGAGCAGACCCTCACCGACCGCACCCGAGTGCTGGGCAAGGACCACCCCAACACCTTGACCTCCCGCAACAACCTCGCCGCCGCCTACGAGTCGGCGGGGGACCTGGGGCGGGCGATCCCCCTGTACGAGCAGACCCTCACCGACCGCACCCGAGTGCTGGGCAAGGACCACCCCAACACCCTGATCTCCCGCAACAACCTCGCCGCCGCCTACGAGTCGGCGGGGGACCTGGGGCGGGCGATCCCCCTGTTGAAGCAGACCCTCACCGACACCGTGCGGGTGCTGGGCAAGGACCACCCCAACACCCTGATCTCCCGCAACAACCTCGCCCACGCCTACGCATCGGCGGGGGACCTGGGGCGGGCGATCCCCCTGTTGAAGCAGACCCTCACCGACCGCACCCGAGTGCTGGGCAAGGACCACCCCTCCACCCTGGCCTCCCGCAACAACCTCGCCCACGCCTACGCATCGGCGGGGGACCTGGGGCGAGCGATCCCCCTGTACGAGCAGACCCTCACCGACACGGTGCGGGTGCTGGGCGAGGAACATCCGCTCACGGTGACGGTGCGGGGCAATCTCACTGCCGCCGTTGCCGAGCGCGATGGCCGCGCCGGGCCGCCGTGACCGCGGTGTCACAAGCATGGATGTGACACAGGCGACCGGATCAACGTCCTCATCCTGGACCGGCTGGGTCGCAACATGCGCGAGACCCTCAACCTCGTCCACGACCTCACCGAACGCGGCATCTTCCTGCGCACCCTCGGCGACAAACTCGGCGTCGACACCAGCGAACCGGGATCCGGCACCGACATGGCCATCGCCCTGCTGGCGATGTTCGCGCAGATGGAACGGATCTACGTGCTGGAGCGCGCCGCCGGCGCCCGCACGGCCAAGCAGGCCCGCGGACTGCCGACCGGCTGCCCGGCGAAACTCAACGCGACCACCCGCGCCGGAGCCGCCCAGCGGATCAAGGACGGCGCGATCCCCGAACGGGTCGCCGCCGACCTCGGCATCAGCCGCTCCACCCTGTACCGGGAACTACGCAAACACCGAGAGGCGACCACCGTGGCTCACGGCGAAAACGAAGACTGACCCGCCCGCACGGCCGCAACGAGTTCGGCCAGCTCAACCCGGGTGTCAAATCATGTGACACCAAAGTGCACTCGCTGCATGGTTCCTACTCGACCCCCTACACGCTGCGGTTCCGGCTCAAACCGCCCGAGCCAGTGGTACGAGGGTGGCACGGTCGTGGGACAACTCCCTGTGTGCATCAGCCGATTGTGTCGTCGGCTCACGCCTGGATGAACGTTGGAGCGAGCTGACCCGCTGTCCTCACCGGGGTGGGGGGATCTCCCGGATGAGCGCCAGGGCGTTGCCGAGCCGTATTGCCAACGACCGGTCACCGTACCCATCTGCGAACCCCCGGCAGATTGCCGGCTCGGTGTCTGCGGGTGCCGAGCCTGGCAGTGTGGAGTGACACACCACGTGTCCCTCGTTCTCCACGGCGTCAGCGATCATGCTGCGGATTCGATGTGGCATCGCGGAGTGAAACGGGTTGCCGCGCCGGAAGATACAAGTTGGGCATCGCTCGGATAGCAGTCGTACCTCGCCGGTCGCCTCGTCGACAACCGGGGAGCATGTCGCTGGGTCGTCTTCGAACAAGTCGTCGTCGGTCTTGATCGGCATAGGGGTCATCATGGCCAAGGCCGTCGTGGACACAGTGCCGATCTCGTCAGCTCAGGGAGCCCAGATCGCCTCGCCGCCCATCTCCGGCTGGCCGACGGTCCGATGAATCCTGGTGCAGGAGGCTTGAGTGCAGCCGGAGGCGTCAGCCGAGACCGAGGTGTGTGGCCACGTCCTTGTACAGGGCGGCGACCTCCGTCGGCACGCCGTGCGGGTAGCGGGTGGCGAAGAGGGCGCCCACCCGCGGCTTGCTGGTGGTGTCCTTCTTGGCCTGGTCGAAGATCTGGAGGTCCAAGCGTTGTAAGTATGCCTCCAGTTCGCCGGACTTACTGCCGTCGTCGCCGAACTGGTCGGCGAGGGTGAACACTCCTGCGGTCTTCCAGTAGTCGGTCCAGGCGGTGAAGTCGTCCGGGTCGGCAGGCGGGTTGGACGGCCGGAGTTGCTGCTTGGCGAGCTGTCGGGCGAGTGCGCTGGTGCCGCGCAGGGCCGGCCCGTCGGCGATGACGGCCCAGGGGATGCCGAAGGCGGTGAGGTAGTTGATGTAGCCGCCGAAGTTGTTGTCGCCTCCGACGTCCAGCAGCGGGACATTGGAGGCTTCTGGCCCCGGCTGGGGGGTTGTGTTCCACCAGTGGCCCAGGGCGCCGGTCTCTGTCGCGCCTTCGCAGAGGATCACGGCGCGGGCGAAGAGCAGGGCTCTGGTGTCGGCGGCGGCGAGGTTCTGGATCCAGCCGGACAGGTCCGATTCGGTCGTGGCGTGCGCGCGACGGACAGTGGTCGCACCGTCCGGTCCGGGGGCGAGTCGGACGATGCGTCTGAGGTCGGACGGTGTGTTCACCGGAACGAGGTCCGCGCTGTGGGTGATGAGGAGAGCCTGTACGTCGCGCAGGGCGGTTGTGGCGATCCGCCGCTGCATGGTCGGATGCAGCTGGACCGCCGGTTCGTCCAGGACGATGACGCGGCCGGGCTCTCCGCTTGTGAGGACGGCCAGCAGGACGGCCTCCTGTAGCCCGGCTCCGCTGAACTCAGCACGGCGGTCACCGCGACCGGCGTCGATCATGACGTCGATGGCGATCCCATCTGCTTCGGGAGTCGCCTGGACGTCCAGGCGTGCCCCAGTGAGGGCGTGAAACATCTCCTGTGTTCTGCGGAAGCCCTCGCGCTGGTCACGCGTACCGTTCTTGAGCCTGTACAACTCGGCCGCGGTACGGCTGCCGTCGCTCAGGTCGAGGGGGCCGGCCAGTTCGTCGAGGGAGAAGTTCCGGCGCGCGGGCAGGCGCCGGTTGGCGGTCACCGAGACCCCCGCGGCCCAGATCTTCCCGAGCACGGAAACGAAGGACACGGAATGCTGCTCGGTGAGACGCAGCGCCTCGGTGAGCGCGGTCAAGGAAACGGGCCGAGCACTGGTGGACCCGACATTGAACGTGCGCACGGTGAACTGGATCGGCCGGTCAAGACGGTCCAGGATGACTGGGAATCCGGTCCAGGCGGTTGGGACACCAAGGGTCGTCTGTACGGCTGCGGTCTTCCAGCCCTCGGCTGCTCCGGGGCGGAGCTGCTCCTGATGCGGTCCGCCCAGTTGGATGTGGAAGATGTTCTCGCCGTAGTTGAACTCCCAGGCGCAGGACCAACCGCCTTGCCAGTGTGAATCGAAGTCGAGCCGGAGCGTGCCGTGGAAGAGCGAGGCCACGGAGTCAGTGGTGATGCTGGTCTCGGCGTCCTGCACCGCCACGCCGGCGACGCGTGGAACCCCGTTGTACTCATGGGCGGAGACGGCGAAGTACGCAGCTTTCACGAAGTCGGTGACCAGCTTCTCTTCCCAGGGTTGGTCGAGTTCGAAGGAGACCGTCAGAGTGAAGGCGGAAGCTCCGTTATAGCCGGCCTGGCTGTACAGGGAGAGCAGGTCGCGCTGGTCTGAATCGCGGTGGTGGCCCAGGTAGGCGGACACGGCGGCGAGCACCTGGCACAGGTTCGACTTCCCTGCGGCGTTGGGACCGGTGACCACGGTCAGCCCCGGTCCCACGTCCATGCTCATCTCGGTGAAGGACAAGAAATCCCGCGCCGTGATCCTGCTGATCCTCACATTGTGCCCCGTCTGTCCCATAGCTGTTGGCGACGGATCCTTCCAGATTCCGCGGTGTCCATCCGTCGAATTTCAGATCTCCGGCCAGAGCAGGCCGCTCCACTACCGACATGTCGCCGGTTCATCCCGGTTCGCCCCAGGGGGAGTTGGTGCCTGCTCCGGCCGGTCGGAACTGTCCGCGTCCTTGTTTAGGGTTGAGCGCATGAGCGTTCCTGTGAATGAGGGGCTGACTCTGGGGGCTGTCAGCGAGATCGTCGAGAGGAAGATCCTCACCGACACGGTGAAGGTCTACCGGCCGGGTGAGCCGGTGTTCAACCCGGAGACCGGCCAGTACGAGCCGGGCCCGCCCGTCACGGTGTACGAGGGGAAGGGCGGGGTGTTCCCTGAAGGGGGTCCCGGCATCGTGCTGCACCTGGAGGGGCAGGCGTATGTGGACGACTCCAAGTCCCGGTACAAGCTGCTCACGCCGCTGACCGCGCCGGTCGCCTCCCGCGAGGACACGGTGACGGTCACGGCCGCTTCTGATCCGGCGGCGGTGGGCCGTACCTGGCGGGTGCTCGATGTCGGTGAGACGTCCACGCTCGCCGTGGTACGGACGACCTGGCTGGACCAGATCACGCAGACGGACGGCAGCGCGTCGTGAGCACTCCGATCGACACGGAGGCCGAACGGCAGCGCCTGGAGGCCGTGGTGCTGGTCGACACGGTGCGCATCACCCGGCCGACCGGTACCGCTGTCCTGGACACGGAGACGGGGCTGCTCGGCCCGGTCCCCTCAGTGCTCGTCTATTAAAGGGCGCGGTGGGGTGCTGTCCGGGAACGGGCAGGTCACTGCACAGCATGTTCTCGGGCGCGAGTGGCTGGACGACACGGTGTCCTGGTATCGGCTCCTCACCCCGATCTCTACGCCTCTGCCGTCGCGCTACGACCGGGTGGAGGTTGCCGAGGCGGTGTCAGGGCATGCGGCGACGCTGGGACGGGGGTGGCAAGAAAAGGCCGTGCCACCACCGGCAGTTCAGGATCGGCCGGCCTCAACAACGACCCCCGCCAGCCCGGGACCGTCCATGACGCCGTCCGCTACATCACCCCCTACCTGTGGCTCAACTACCAGTCGATGGGCACCCCCAGCACGCCTTCCGTCATGCAAGTCGATGCCATCTCCATTGAGGCCCTGAAGACCGGCGTCGTGGACGCCACCAACCTGGTTAGCGGCTTGGTCACCGCCGGATCGGTCGCCGCCGAGAAGATCACCGCGGACAAGCTCGACGCCGACGCGATCAACGGCCGCGTCATCACCGGCAACACCCTCCAGACCGCGGCCGACGGCCAGCGTGTCGTGATCAGTCCCGGAGGCGGAACCCCGGACGTCGGCTCGGTCAAGTTCTACTCCGGCAGCACGAACGAAGCGGCGCCCGCCGCACTGAACACGGCCATCGCCTACAGCTCGGACGCCTCCGGCACCTACGAACTCCCCAGCCTCAACCTCACCGCCCCCCGCGTGAACGGCACCCGCCAGGAAAGCGGCCTCTTCACCCGAGGCCACATCCCCGGCTACTCGGTAGGACTGTTCACCCTCTACGCCAACCAGCTCGGCGGCAACGGCGTCGCCCACATCACCGGCTACGGCGCCGACACCGCCACGCAGGGCTCCTCCATCGAGTTGTACGTCCGCGACGCCCCGTCCGGCTCGGTAGCCGGCTCCGCCAAGCTCGCCTCCGACGGCTTCACCGTCGACGGAACGCTCAAGGCCGGGAACATCGCCACCAGCCGCGTCATCATCACTCCCCGCGCGGCGAACACCCCGACCTCAGTCACCGTCACCGGCCTCAACCTGAAGGGCACCGCCTTCCGCGCCGTGGCCACCCCCTCCACCACCGCCCCCGAAACAGCCGTCACCGGCGTCGGCGTCACCAACGTGACCGCCACCGGCCTGACCATCTGGCTGACCCGGACCAACACCACCAGCACCGCCGTCGACTGGATCGTGATCGGAAGCTGATGACCTGCTCGAACGATCACGAATTTCCCGCACCCCTATGACGTATCTCCTCAGCCAGTTCCTGCCAGTGGGCGAGGTTGTTTCGGGTGATGAGGGTGTGAGGGTGGTCGGGGCCCAGCACCCGCAGTCGGTCGTCCAGCAGTTCGGTGAGTGCGGTGGCGGCTCCTGCCGCGTCCCCCGCCTCCCCCCGCCAGTGGGCGAGGTTGTTTCGGGTGGTGAGGGTGTGAGGGTGGTCGGGGCCCAGCACCCGCAGGAAGTCTTCCAGCAGTTCGGTGAGTGCGGTGGCGGCTCCTGCCGCGTCCCCCGCCTCCCCCCGCCAGTCGGCGAGGTTGCCCCGGGTGGTGAGGGTGTGAGGGTGGTCGGGGCCCAACGCCCGCAGTCGGTCGTCCAGCAGTTCGGTGAGTGCGGTGGCGGCTCCTGTCGCGTCTCCCGCTTCTCCCCGCCAGTGGGCGAGGCTGTGCCGGGTCAGGAGGGTGGCGCGGTGGTCGGGACCCAGGACCCGTAGCTCGTCGTTCAGCAGTTCAGTGAATGCGGTGGTGGCTCCTGTCGCGTCCCCCGCCTCCCCCTGCCAGCGGGCGATGTTGTGCCGGGTGGTGAGGGTGCCGGGATGGTCGGGGCCCAGCACCCGCAGGAAGTCCTTCAGCAGTTCGGTGAGTGCGGTGGTGGCTCCTGTCACGTCTCCCGCTTCTCCCCGCCAGTAGGCGATGTTGTGCCGGGCGATGAGGGTGTCGGGGTGGTCGGGGCCGTGCCGGGAAGCCGTGGTGCGGGTGAGGTTTTGGAAGTAGTCGCGGGCGGCGGTGACCTGGCCCGCCTCCCCAAGGCTGTTGCCGGCTCGGAACAGCACGTCATGTGGCTGGGGGAACTGGAGGGCGGGTTCGGCGTGGGTGGTCAGGGCGGTGGTGTTGGCGCGCAGGGCCTGCGCGAGCGTGGTGTCGCCCTCGACGGCGGGCCAGGCGGCGAAGAGGGCGTCGGCTGCGGTACGGGCGATGTGGTCGTACTGGTCGGAGGTGAGGGTGTCGCGGACGACGCGCTGGATGAGCTGGTGGACGCGGACGGTCTGGTGAGCAGTGGAAGGGGCGTGGCCGATGAGACTGAGTCTGTACAGCGCGCGGAGCGCGAGCCGGGCATCGGCGGCGGTGACTTGGCCGGGGTCTCGGCCGGTGGCTGCGGCGAGGAGATCGAGTGCCGGTCGGCTGGTGAGAACGCTGTCGGGGATGCCGTTGGGGGCGAGGAACGCGGCGAGCTGAAGCATCGGCCGGGCAAGACCGGGGGGCCGGAGGGTGTCGGCGCGGTCGACGGAGATCTCCCAGGCGGCGGCGGTGGTGTGGGTCTGGCCGTCGGGCAGGGTATCGGGGCTGGTGTCGGCAAGTAGCGTGGCGCGGTCGGCGAGCAGGGTGCGATAGGCGGCGCAGTCGATGCCGGTGTCGATGAGGTAGGCGGCGGCCTGGGACAGGGCCAGCGGCAGGTGCCCGAGGTCACCGGCCAGGGCGGCGAGCTGTCCTGCGGGTTCGGTGAGTTCGCGAGTGGCCAGGGCGGTGGTGAGGTAGGCGACGGACTCGTCCTCGATGAACAGTCCGACCTCGATGAGGCGTCGGCCGTCGTGGGTGAGGGCGGAGTCCTTGCGGCGGGTGGTGACCAGGGTCCGCCCGTGGGGACTGGCCGGGGGCCACAGCCCGGTCAGGTCGGCGGGATCACCGACGTCGTCCAGCACCACCAGCCACCGCCACGGATGCTGCTTCTGCGGGCCGGGTTCCAGACGGGCCAGGAACGCCTGCGCCGCGTGCTCGGGCTCAGCGCCCAGGAGTTCGACGCCGGCCTGCGTGTAGCCGGACACGGTCTCCGCGGCGCCGGCGGCGGTGATCCACACCAGCACGTCCAGTTCTCCGGCCCGCCAGGCGGTGCGGGCGTAGTCGGCGGCCAGCTGGGTCTTGCCGACCCCGCCCATCCCCGCCAGCACCCCGCCCGTCAGTACCCCGTCCGCCGAGCTGACGACCGTGGTCCCGCCCCCGGCCAGCGCCGCCGACAGCCGCACAGCCTCGGCCCGGTCCTGGAAACAGCCTGCCCGTGACGGGATCACTCCCACCTGATGCGGCAACACGGCCGACCTCCGGGACGGCCCGAAGTAGTTGTTCTGGGTGCCCTTGCCCAGCACCGGACCACCGAACGCGCCGGACTGGAAGTCGATATGATCCCCTGCCACCGCGTCCGCCCCGGCGTCCGCAGCCCGCACCTGCTCGATGAGCCGATCCAGCTCCGCTGCGAACTGCCCGTCCACCTTGACGGCGTCCTCCACGGACGCCACCAGCCTCCGCCGGGTGCGCTCCGCTATCGCTCGCCGCCCGTGCTCCGCTTCTGCCCGAGCCTGCTCCAGCGCCGGGTCCTCACCGAGCCGGCGGCTGAGCAGATCGTGCAACTGGCCCACCGGCCCGCCGCTCTCTCCGTCCGCCTTCCCCGATCTGTGCACCAACCACGCGCACAGGTACTCGACCGCCGCTTCGACCCTCGTCACCAGCAGCCCCCTCCCCGCGCCCACGGCGCTGCCACCCTACTGATGCGACCGGAGCCGCACGCCTCAAACCTCAAAACGTCGAGGTTGAGCATCGATGTCCATCACCGTGGCCACGTCGGTCGAGAGCGACGGCCGTGTCTCTTTCACCGCCACGCCGGAAGCCTGGCGGGCGATCGCCGACGGCAACACCGCGCACCTCATCCGAGTCCTCCTGGCCAATGCGGGCGAGGACACGGCGGAGCCGTGGATATGCGGCGTCGAGGGTGCCACCACCCGCCGGGCGTGCCGTGTCGATGTCCGGCACGAGCCCTGTCCCCACCACGGCGAAGGCTCCGACGACAACCGATGCGCCGCGCCCACCCGCAAGGGCACGGCCTGCCGGTGGAATCTCAAGACTCACGGCCCTTGCATCAGGCACCCGGACACCTGGGAGATCTACCTGAACAGGGTCAGGGCGGCGCAGGAAGCGAGGAACGCCGAGGAGCAGCGCCGTGCGGACGAACGACGCGAACGCACCGAGGAAGCGGCCGGCGGGCCTGGAAGGAGGCTCTGCTCATGCCGTGCTCCTCCTGCGAGGCCGGTCCCGGAGAGGTATGCCGCCGGGGGACGGCACCGAAGCGGAACGGCTCCACCGTGTCCGCCACAAGCTGGCCGTACACACAGCCGTCGCGGACGCCTCCGCAGAGCCATGTCCCCGGTGCTCCGCCGGACCCGGCGCGCTGTGCCGCACTTCGTCGGGAAACACGGCCTCCGAGGCCCACGCCCACCGGATGTGACGCGCTGCTCCGCGCAGGGTTCACCACATCGTCCAGGCCGCTTCTCCCAGTCCCCTGTTCGTGGCTTGGGGGCAGGACTGCCCAGTGTGGTTGGCCGCCCCGCTCTCCTCCTGCTTTGTGGCGGAGGAGAGTTCTCGGCCCTCGTGGATCGCACCGGTCCCGGAGGCGTCGAGTGCGCGTCGGTGTCTGGACAGACCAACCCGCACCGTTACAGATCTCTAGATGCGGCGCTCCAGGTAGATGGAGGTGAATACGGCGACCTTGGCGCGCAGGGCCCAAGGGTCGAAGGGCTTGCTGATGTAGTCGACGGCGCCGGCCGCGTATCCGCGGGCGGAGTGTTCCGAGTCCGTGCCCATCGCGGTGAGGAAGATGATGGGCACGTCACGGGTTCGGGGGCGGCGCTTGATATGTGCACACGTCTCGTAGCCGTCCATCTCCGGCATTTGTACGTCCATGATGATGACCGCGAAGTCATCATGATCGAGTAGTGCCTTGAGCGCTTCCGCCCCGAGGAGACGGTGACGAGTTCCTGGTCGAGCGTCGCCAGCACCGCGGTCATCGCGAGCAGGTTGTTCGGCTGATCGTCGACGATAAGGACCTTGGGCATGTCCTGGGGAGTTGTGGAGGCGGGCAGCGAGGGCGTGGATTCCTCGATGGCGTCCAGCTGACGTTCGAGCAGATTGCAGCGGTCCTCGGCTGCGGCGCGCTGTGCTCGGGCCTCGCGGAGCTCCGCTTCCAGCCGCTCGACGTCGGACCGCAGCATGTCGCGCTCCCGAAGAAGCCCGGAGACGTCGGGGTGGGCCTCTGCCAGTTCGTCCGCTCGTTTCCGCTCGGCACTCCGGTCGGCTTCCAGCTGGTTGAGGCGCACCTCCAGGTCGGCGATGCGATGCGTACGGTCCAGCAGGGCGTCGCCGAGGACATCGCCGCGGACGCTCGATCGGCGGGATACCCGGTCGGCGTCGGCCAGCTGCTGCTCCAGGATCTCCATCGCATGTTTGGGGGAAGACGCGGCGTCGACGGCCGACCCGTACAGCCCGCGTACCAACTCGATGGCCTCGGTCGTGACCGCGGTTCCACGGTGCTCGGCGAGATCCGTGAAGAGGTCCGTGATCACCTGCCACGGGGGTAAGCGGGTGCCGTTCAGGTAGCGCGAGAACGTCCCCGGATCGCGCTGGCGCCGGGCGGCGTACCGGCGAACGGACACCTCCATTCCCTCGAACAGCTCCCGCAAGGCTTGAGCGAGAGCACGGGAAGCATCCGGGAGGTCGTTGCCCAGCGGTCGCAGTTCACCCATTTCCCTCGTCCTCCCTGACACCTGCACCCGCGTGCCGGTGCTGCCGGCTTCCGCTGCCCTCGGTGTCGATGAGGCGGTGGAAGAACGGAATCGCCAGGCCGGCGGCGGCGAGGCCCGCAAGCACGCTGCGCGGCATGCCTTCATCGGTGAGCGCGGTCAGCCCGGCCGCCGTCACGCCGACGAGTAACGCAAGCAGGAATACCAAGGTCGTTCTCACTGAACCTCTTTCATCCTGAATAGTCGCAGGTCAAGAGTGTGTGGATGGCTCGGACGATGGTGCCGATACGCCGGGTTGAACATCGGGCTCGCCGTAACAGCCGCCAGGACTTCAGCTGTGCGAAGGCGCGTTCTCCCGGAGCTCGCAGCCGGGCGTGGTCGCGGTTGAACTGCTGGTAGTGCTCGGGCTGTTCGTTGTGGTGGTAGTAAGGGGTGCGGAAGGTGGCGCCGGCACCCTGGTAGGCCCGGTCGGCCAGGACCAGGATCTGCCGGGTGAGGCAGGCTTGGACGATGCCGTGGGCGCGGGCCGCGGTGAGGTCGTGCGTGCGGCCCGGTGTCGCGCGGGAGAACCACAGTGGGGTGCCGTCCGGGGCCGCGATGACCTGGACATTCATGCCGTGCTGCTTGTGCTTCTGCGAGTAGTACGGCTGGTCTGCGGCGATACGGTCGGTGGGAATGAGCGTGCCGTCGACGATGACGAAGTCTCCTTCACCGAGCCCGACGAGGGCCTCGTGCAGTCCTGGCGCCCAGGAGGCCAGGACTTCGAGTGTCTCGTCGACGTAGCGCCATGCCGTCGCCTCCGACACCCCGAACCCGGCCCCGACCTGTGCGAACGTCTCGTTCTTCCGCAGGTGGGCCAGTGTCAGCAGTGCTTGCTTGAAGCAGCTCAACTTCCGCCATGGCGAGCGAAGTTCACGCCTTCGGGTGTGGATGAGCCAGGAGACATGCTCGACCAGCTCGTACGGGACGTCGAGCATGGAAGGATACGGAACCAACGAAGCCCCCCGGCCGTCGGCGTGATGAGTGAGATCACCACACCAACGACGAGGGGCTTCGCCACGTCACCCCACCTGACCAGCCCATTTCACTCCTCAGCCCCAGGATGAAAGAGGTTCACTGACAGCAGTGGTCCGTCCATCAAGGGCTCCATTCATTCGGCCCACCGCACAGGGGCGGACCTGCCACCCGTCCAGCGGATTGCAAGAAGGGGAATCACATGATGGCGGACCTCGAAACCGTTGCAGTCCGTGATCACGGAGTTGGTTCCTGTTGCCACTGCCCTAGCTCACCTCGCTATGGGTGTTTCGGCCGATCAAGGCGCTGGCTGACCTGCTTGTTGCCGACTGTTGCATTGCAACGTTGCTCCCCACAATGACCAGGAACGGCGCTGCGGTCTGCCGTGACCGTGTCGAGGAGGGCTTGGAGTTCGGGTGGCGGGTCCTTGTCGGTCCATGCCCGCCACCAGCTGCGCTGGATGACGGCCGGGGTGAGCCAGGCGAGGACGGCACGGAGCACCTTGGACCAGCAGGCCAGTCGTGGCTGAGGAGTGTCGGTGCCCCTTCTCTGTCCGGTCGTCGGGGCAGGCATCCGGTGCGGTGGCATCCAGCGCCCCGTGCGGTGCGGACCACTGGTTCCAGCAGAAGGTGAACACGTAGTTCACCAGGGTCTGGTGGAACCGGATCGAGGTGTCGGAGCGGACCTGGAAGTCGGCCCGGCCGAGCTCGTCCTTGATCTGTTTACAGCGCTGCTCGATCCAGGGCCGCAGCCCGTAGAGGCGGTCAGTTCCTTCAGTTGATAGATCCGGACACAGCTGTAGATCGGCACCGTCCGCGACGACGGTGAGGCGTTCATAGCGAAGTAGATTCTTTCCGAATCCCAGTAGTCCGTCTCATCCGTCTCGGAGACCACGCGGCTTGCCTGGCATGGCACGATCTACAGCAGTGGGAGCCACCTCCGACTGAAGGGTCAGTCTGGAGCTTTGCCGTTGTGGCCCGCCCGCACCATAGCCACCAGTTCCCTTGCCCTCCCCGCACCCACACGCAGTTCCTTGCGCAACGACTCCGCCGACACCGGCCGCTGATACAACTCCCAATGCCGAGCATCCACCTGCCTCGCCTCGGCAAGCAATGGATCAGCCCCCTCCACGTCTTCGACAGATGGCCCCTCCCCAACCTCGCCCTCGCTGGCCTGCCTCTCCGCGCGATGCCCCAGCAACTCCACCGCCAGCAACAACGCCACCGGAGGCCACCCCGCCACCAACACCGGCTTCCACGCCAGATCAGGCGCAGCAGCTACATTCGCCGCCAACGACACCCCGATCCCCAGCAGAAAAGCCGCCCGCACCACATACCGAGCACGCCGAGGACCGTCCGCAGGCTGCTTCAACATCCCCGCCGTCGCCGACAACAACAACCCGTCCACCGACAACGGCCACAAGTTCGCGCTCACCGAATCCGCCCCACCCTGCAACGCGAACTCCCGCTGATGAACATACGAGGCATACGCCGCGACCCCAGCCACAACTGCCGCTCCCACCCGGCGAACCCACACCTCCACCTCGCCGACCGAACGAGCAACAGGCCGCCTCACCGCCCGGCCCTCCCTCGCGCCGTCGGACAAAAGCTCCCCTCAAGAACCAGCTTCCCCGAGGAAACCCCCAGCTCAGACCGCCAACCTTCTGCCCCGCGTCCCGCCCTGCACGCCGTGCTGCCCCAAGTCACCGATCACGGCCTGTCCTTCGACACCGAACTCCTCGCCGCCCTCACCGCCGCCGGACACACCGTGACCGACGTCGGCGTCGCCGCCCTCCACCGCTGGACCGACGCACCAGCCACAACCCCACGCGACTACGACGCCATGCTGCGGACCGTCCACGAACAAGCCCTGCGCCACGGCCTCACCAACGCGCACCACAAAACCCCCGTCTGGAACAAGATCCAGGCCGCAGGCTCCCTGGCCGCCGCCCGCCACGGCGACAGCCTGCCGATCACCCCCACACGACACTGACCCCCTACCCGACGGCGGGCCGCCACGCTCCCTACCACGTGCCGGCCCGCCGCTCGACGTCCTGCGGCTACCCGTTCCAAGGTCCCCTCGCGTACCTGCCGCCGTGCGTAGACTGGCACGCCTACGTCAGCCGGGCCACCGCCGACACTTCTGCGGCCGGGCCCGCGCAAGCCCTGCCGGAGGTACTACGTGAGGGCCGTGATCGCCGTCGCGGGCCTGGGGAGCCGTTTCTACCCCGTGGCCAAGACCATCAACAAGTGCATGCTGCCGATCCTGGACCAGCCGGTCCTCGCCTACGCGATCGCCGACTGCATCGCCGCGGGCGTACGCGAGATCGCCGTCGTCACCGCAGAAGGGGAAACCGGCCGGCAGGTCCGCCACTACCTCACCGAGGACCACGACCTGCGCGAGTACTACACCGCCCGCAGCTGGCAGGAGAAGTACCGGCCCCTCGAACACCTTCACGACCAGGCCGAGTTCACCTTCATCGAACAGCCCCGCGACACCGACCGATACGGCACCGCGCTTCCCGCGATCCTCGCCGCCGACTTCGTCACCGGCCACGACTTCTTCCTCGTCGCCGGCGACGACCTCCTCCTGCGTGACGACGCGGGCTCCGATCTCGCCGACCTCGCCGCCGCCCGCACCGCCGCAGCCGCCCCCGCCGCGATCGCCGCTGCCACCGTCCCGGGACATCAGGCCCACCGCTACGGCATCCTCCACCCCCGCACCGCCCCCGACGGCCACCAACTCCTCGACCACCTCCGCGAAAAACCGGCCGACTACCGGCAGCCCACCGCCTACATCAACATCAGCCGCACCCTGCTCCCCAGCACCGCCGTCCCCTACTTCGAAAAACTCACCCCCGCAGCCAACGGCGAGTACCAGGCCACCGACGCCATCACCGCCTTCGCCCGCGACCACGACCTCCTCATCCACCCCGTCACCGGCCGCTACTTCGACTGCGGCAACCCCACCGGATGGCTCGCCGCCAACAACGCCGCCCACACCCTCACCACCCAGAACCCGACACCATGAACACCAGCACACCGTCCACCGCCATCACCGTACGAGCCTGCGCCGCCATCCTCGACGGCGACCAGATCTGCCTCATCCACCGCCAACGCCCCGACGGCGACCAGCACTCCCTCCCCGGCGGCCTCGTCCACGACGACGAACTCGTCCCCGACGCACTCGCCCGCGAACTCAAAGAAGAACTCGACCTCGACCTCACCACCCTGCCCCGGCAACCCGAACTCCGCTGGATCCAGGACCAGATCACCACCCGCCCCAACACCACCACGCCCTTCCGCCGACTCCACCTCATCCACGTACTCCACCTGCCACCCCACACCCGCCACACCCTCGCCACCACCGAACAAGACGCCGATGACCACACCCGCATCGTCTGGACCGACCTCGACCGGGCTACCCGTCTGCACCTCTACCCCGCAGCCGCACCAGCCCTCGCCTCGCTGACGTCCTCGAACACCCCAGTACTCCTACCGCCCATCACCGACCGCACATACAGCTGGAGGTAACGTCACAAGGTCAACTCGGCAGTTCCAGCTCTGCAAACACAGTGCCGGATCGACTGGGGCCCCTGTGTGACGCGACGAGAAGGGCGTCTCTCGCAACGTGACCGATGGCATCGTGCGGGTGCGCGCCGCGACGCCGGGCGTGGTGGCACGAGCGTGTCGTGGACCTCTGGTCGACCAGCATCGTCTTCCGGGCCGGGCACCGGATACGAGTCCAGGTCGCCTCCAGCAACTTCCCCGCGCTGGGACCACAACCTCAACACGGGCGAACCCGAGCAGAGCGCGACCACGGCCCGGGGGCCTGCAAGTAGGTCTTCCACGACCGCGACCGGTCTGCCCGTGGTCCCGGCCTGACAAGAGCCGGCGGAGACCTGGACGATGCGTTGCACCGGTGGGCAGGACCCCGAGTGGGCTAAGGCATGGGTCAGCGACGCCGCGAACGCGGGCTGGAGTGGCTCGACAAAGCCGAAGAAGGTGGCCGGCGCCGGCCTTGAAGGCCATGGTGCCGCCGTCCCGCGAGGAGCCCGCCGATTTCTACACCGGACGGCAGCCCACGCCTTCCGCTCACCGGCCCGGCGCACTCGGCGGTCTGTAGCTCCTGAAGGAATCCGGGCCTGTGTGATCAGGGCTGATCGCTGACGGCTCGGTAGGCCGCTGTGTAGAGGGTGTGGCACAGGTCGATCAGTTCTTCGATGGTGGCGTTCTGGTGGCCGAGCGTCCAGTCCACGAGGAGTTCGTTGACTCCGCTGACCAGACTGATCGCGGTCATGGTGAGCCTGCTGGAGCTGGCTTCCGGGCCGGGGAGCGGTCCGACGACGCTGGCGACCATCGCGGCGAATTCGTGCAGGACCTCACGGCGCCGTATTTCGAGGCGGGGGCTGGCGCCGACGACCTCGATGAGCACCAGGCGGGCAATACGGGCGTCGCCGGCCAGTGCGCGGATGAACACATCGAGGCCGGCGCGCAGCTGGGCGTCGACATCGGGGGAGGTAGCGGCTGCGGCCTGCGCGGTGTCGGCGATGATCGTGGCGACCAGCTCGTTGTAGACCCCGGCGAGCAGGTCCTCGCGGTCGCGGAACGACTCGTAGAAGTAGCGCTCGGTCAGCCCGGCGTGCGAGCACACCTGCTTGACGGAGACCGAGGCGTATCCGGCCGTGCCGAACAGGTCGAGGCCCGCCTGGGTGGCAGTCCCGGTGCGCGGAACGCATCTCCGCCCACCCCGCATACAGCAACTACAGCACCGGTTTCCGCTGCGCAGCCGACCGTCACCCTGACGAGCCGTCACCGACCGTGCGGGAGCGTCGATGACGCTACAGTGCCCGGCGACCAGCCCGGCCAGGGCGCTCCCGCCGGCCGTCCTCGCGACACCACAGGCGGAACCCACCCACCCCTATCCGAACAAGGAACCCTGTGAAGATCCTCATCGCCGGCGGTGCCGGATTCATCGGCAGCACGATCGCCTCCGCGTGCCTCGACAACGGCATCCAGCCAGTGGTCCTGGACAACCTCGCCACCGGACGCCGGGAGTTCACCGAGGGCCGTGTCTTCTACGAGGGCGACATCGCCGACGGCGACCTGATCGACCGGATCTTCTCCGAACACCCCGACCTGCACGCGGTGATCGACTGCGCTGCCCTGATCGTCGTACCCGACTCGGTCGCCGACCCGCTCGGCTACTACCGGGAGAACGTCGCCAAGGGCATCGAGTTCCTCGGACACCTCGTCCGCAACGGCTGTACGAGGCTCCTGTTCAGCTCCTCGGCGTCGATCTACCGGTCCGACCCCGCCACCTTCACCGTCGACGAACACTCTCCCGTCGAGACCCTCAGCCCCTACGCCCGCACCAAAGCCGTCTTCGAGACCATCCTCAAGGACATCGCCGACTCCGGCGTCCTCAAGGTCGTCTCCCTGCGCTACTTCAACCCCATCGGCGCCGACCCCGAGCTGCGCTCCGGCCTCCAGATCCGCAAGCCCACCCACGCGCTGGGCAAGATGATCGACGTCCACCACACCGGCGACGCGTTCACGATCACCGGCACCGACTGGCCGACCAGGGACGGCTCCGGGATCCGCGACTACATCCACATCTGGGACCTGGCCGCCGCCCACATCAGGGCCGTACGCCGCTTCGACGACGTCACCCGCCCCGACCCCTACCGGGTCATCAACCTCGGCACCGGCGACGGCACCACCGTCCGCGAACTCATCGCCGCCTTCGAGACGGTCACCGGCCGCGCCCTGCCCGTCACCGAGACCGGACCCCGCCCCGGCGACGCCGCCGGCGCCTACACCCGCAGCCACCTCGCCCGCGAACTCCTCGACTGGAAGCCGCAGTTGTCCCTGGAGGACGGCATCCGCGATTCCCTGCGCTGGTACGAGCGGCGCGACGACGTGATCGGCACCGCCGACTGAGCCGACACATCCACCAGGGGAGGGTCCGGGACAGCACGTCCCTGCCCCTCCCCTTTTCCATTTTCAGGAGGACCGACCGTGCAGCTCACCCAACCCGCCTTCGAACCCGTCGTCGACCAGCACGAGAGCTGGCTCGCCCTCAACCCCCGGCAAGGCTGCCCCAAAGCGTGCACCTACTGCTTCCTCAAGGACCGGGGCCTCACCCGCGTCCGCCCCACCGAACTGGCCGACGCCGACGACGCCGTACGCCAACTTCTCACCAGCCCCTACTACCACCCCGACGCCGCCGTCGCCCTCTACACCTGCACCGATGCCCTCGCCACACCGCCCAACCGCCGCCACCTCATCCGCCTCCTCGACGCCCTCGCGACTGCCGGCGTCCCCAACCCCCTGGTGATGATCACCAAGTGCGCTGTCACCGACGACGTCCTCAACTCCATCGTCCGCAACCGGGACACCCACGGCCAGCGCGCCATCGTCTATCTCTCGTACTCCGGACTCGGCCCCACCACCGAACAAGGCATCGACCACCAGGCCCTGCGCGCCAACTTCGCCCGCCTCCACGCCGCCCGCATCCCCATCGTCCACTACTGGCGGCCCGCCCTCCCGGAAAACTCCACCCCCCAGAACATCGAGACCGTCCTCGACCTCGTCACCCGCTACGCCGACTGCTCGGTGTCGATCGGCCTCAAAGTCCCGCCCGGCTCCCGCCAACAGATGGAGGAACTCTGGCCCGCCCTCGCCCACCCCGGCCTCGACCCCGAAAGCGCCGACTCCATCTGGCCCGACGCCGACTGGGAAGCCCTCCGCAACATCCCCACCCGCTACGCCGACCACCCCATCTACCAGACCAACTCCTGCGCCCTCGCCCACGTCCTGCACCAGCCCGACCGCTTCCGCGTCCTCGACACACCCACCTGCCGACACGTCAACCACTGCCCCACCGCACAACGAACTCTGTGCACCGCCGCCGCCTGCACCATCCCTCCCGTCACCGAGAACGCCATCACCCGGCACCTGGCGAAACTCGGCCACCAGGGCATCCCGTACCGCTGGGACCCAGAGAACAGGACTCTCACCATCGACGAACCCGTCGACCGCCGCGTCTGCCTCAACACCAGCCAGGTCCTCCAGATCACCGTCCATGCGCAACGCCGTCCCCAAGACCCTTACTGGACCAGCCGCTTCAACGGGAGCCGGACCCTTATCGTCGAGGCTCACCCACAGCAACAGCCGCCGGCCGTGAACTCGTAGCAGAGCCAAGTTCTGTGGAAGCGGACCGGACGGACAAGATCAGCAGAAGGCTGCCTCATCCACCGCCAACGCCCCGACGGCGACCAGCACTCCCTCCCCGGCGGCCTCGTCCACGACGACGAACTCGTCCCCGACGCACTCGCCCGCGAACTCAAAGAAGACTTCGACCTGGCCTCGTTCAACTCGCCGACAGACCCTGACACCCCTCACTGGTGGGGTCAGGGGCCCACCGTCCTTGCCTCACCTCAGGGGACGGC
Organism: Streptomyces saintjeani; assembly: GCF_055409605.1. Classification (NCBI taxonomy): domain Bacteria; kingdom Bacillati; phylum Actinomycetota; class Actinomycetes; order Kitasatosporales; family Streptomycetaceae; genus Streptomyces; species Streptomyces saintjeani. The sequence goes on from NZ_CP189624.1 coordinate 8,719,657, forward strand.
GGAGCACCAGTTTGTATCGCGACCTTCAGCCCTGGATACATACAGCGGGGCCCTTGCACCAGATGTGGTTCCGGCTCAGACCACCCGAGCCAGTGGCACGAGGGTGGCACAGTCGTGGAACAACTCCCTGTTCGCACCACCCGATTGCGTCGTCGGCTCGCGCCTGGACTGACGCCGGGGCGAACTGACCGCTGTTCTCACCGGGGCGGAGGGTGCGGACGGTCACGTGATTACCCGGGTCGTGGCTTCGCAGCCCGGGCCTGATTCGGTAGTGATCAGCGGTGGCCCGGTAGACCGGTAGCTCAGGATGTCGGCACCCAGTAGCGGCATTTCTCGCTGACGGTGTCGATGAACCGGCCCCCGTTCGTTTCGATCACGCGCCGGGAAGCGATGTTCGTCTCGTCGACAGTCAGGAGGGCCTGCGTGATGCCGAGCGAACGAGCAATGAGCAGTGTGCATCGTGAAAACTGCACGTCAGGTGGGCTGGTGTGCACGGGGTTCGAGGTACTCGGGCTGGTCGCTGGCGGGTGTCCACGGTGAAGATCGTCTGACCGGTCGGCCGGGAGGGTTCTCTGGTTCTGCTGCGCTTGCGCGAGCGGGCCGCCTACGATCCGTAACCGTGTCGATACGCCGTGGATCGTGGGGAGGGTGCGGGGATGTCCGAGCTGGAGCGGATCACGGCTCGAAGGAGCGAATTGGACGCGCTCGCCGAGGAGTTGGCCAAGCGGCTTGGGGAGATCGAGGCCGAGCGGGAAGAGCTGGGGATCGCTGAGCGGGTCCTGCGCCGCCTGGCCGAACAGGACCGGGCCGACACGGAGGCAGCCGGGGCGGCTCCGATGAAAGCGCAGGTGGCCGGGCGGGCGGTGCTGCTGATCCCGCACCGCGGTGAGACGGACGACGAGGCCGCGCTGCCCGCCGACTACCGCCGGATCCTGGCGATCGTGCGGACCGCCGGAGGCCCGGTGCAGGTCAAGGCGGTGGGTGAGGAGCTGGGGCTTGAGGTGGGGGTGCGCGGGAAGCTGGAGCCGCTGCGGGCGAAGATGACCAAGCTCGCCGACCGTGGATGGCTGCACAAACGGCCCGACGGGAAGTTCACCGCACGCCTTTAGCAGCTGCGGACCTGGCGGCAAGAGGGCGTAACCAGCGGGCCCCCGACGGCAGTTGAGTTTGTGTGAAGAAAAACAACCATCCCGTCGAGGGCCCTGACAGCCTTGTCTACACCGCCCGCCTGCCCCTGTCGAGCGCCACCCTGAACTGGCTCGCCGACCTGATACGCGGCCACTTCAAGAAGATCGGCTCCAGGTGGCGGGCCCTGCCCGCGGGGAAGATCGCCGGCATCGTCCTGGCGGTGCTGCGCTGTGACCAGCGGCCCGGCGACCTGGCAGGCGGCAACGGCATCCACCGCACCACCGTCACCCGCTGAGTGCGGGAAGTCGTCGGCCTGCTCGCCGCCCGCGCCCCACGCCTGGACCGCGCGCTGAAGAAGATCGCCCGAAAGGGTGGCGGAGTCGTACTGCTGGACGGTTCCCTGATACGCACCCGGCGCCGCACCGGGACAGCGAACCGGAAGAACTATTCCGGCAAGCACAAATGCCACGGCCTGCTCGTGATTGCGCTCACCGACGACAAAGGGCGGCTGATCTGGCTCTCCGCCGCACGTCCCGGACGCACCTCGGAGATCACCGCCTGCCGTCACGACAAGCTCACCGCCCACCTGCGGGCCGCCGGCCTCGGAGCCATCGCCGACCTGGGCTTCGTCGGCCTCGACGACAGCGGCCCGGACACCGACCCGGCGGTGATCACCGGCTACAAGGCCGCCCGGAACCGGCCCCTCACCCGCGGCCAAAAGCTGTCCAACAAGGCACTGGCCGCGGTCCGCGCCCCGGTCGAGCACAGCTTCGGCGACCTGAAGAACTGGCGTGTCCTGGGCAAGGTCCGCACGGATCCGAAGTGGGCGACCGCGCTGGTGCGGGCCCTGCTGGTGCTGTCAAACCAGGAAGTCGCCCGCTGATGACCGATGATCTTGCCGCTGGACTACCGCCCCGGACCTGGCCGAGCATCCCGACACCTACGCACACCAGCCCACCTGACGTGCAGTTTTCACGATGCACACTGCTCAATGGGCAGTGCTGCGGCGAGCATCGCGGTGGCGTGTCCCTGTCGGCGGGAGCTGGGCCGCACGTCGTAGCCGATGTGGCCGCCGGTCTTCTCCAATGGCGGCGTCAGCCGGTGGCGGATGGCCAGTCTGCCCAGCATCTGGTCCCTCTTGACCCACCACAGTGTGGTCATCGGCACGAACCAGTCGGGTCGCCCGGCTGCTTCGTCTCGTTCGCTCAGCACGCGGGTCACGTAGGAGGCAAAGGCCGTGGAGTCGGCCAGGGCGGGCGGGTCAACGTCGTTGACGAACCAGGGGGTTGGGTAGTCGTGATCGGTGCGGAACTCGGCCACCGCCGCCAGGAACGACGTCCGCAGGTCGGTTGTCGGATCGATCAGCTCAGGCATCTCGCCATGATGCCCGCCGGGCTTGCAGCGGGCCCAGCTGTTATTCGGCAGGCTGCCGAGCCTGCGGGGTTGGCGCATTGCCGGACTCAACTCGCCCCGGGGAACCTCCGCCAGAGGGTAGTGGCGTCAGAGCGCTTAAGCGTCCATCTTTGGTCTCCGGTAGGGCGGGGTGCCGGCCTCTCTGTACGTGGTCGTAGGAGGGGCCGGCTCTTTCCGCCTGCGGCGTCGCTCTCCGCAGCGTCCAATCGGGTCAGTCGGGGTTTTTCTCCTCTCGTCGTTGGCGGACCCGGTCGAGTAGATCCGAATGCGCCTCGGCCCAGAGGACCAATGAGGTTGCGGAGGCGAGGAGTTCTCGCGCGGGTGGGGAGAGTTCGTAGGTGGCGGGGCGGGGGAAAACGGATTCTCGGGTGTGCTGGACGAGTTCGGCTTGCTCAAGTCGTCTGAGCGTGCGGATCAGTGGGCCGTCTCGAAGGTGGAGATGTTTTATTCCGGGCCACTTCGTTGCGCGGTTCAGTTCGCGGATGGTGTCCCGCAGACGGGTGAAGCCGAGCGGCCCGTCGTAGAGGGCGACGAGAATGTCCCAGGTCCATTCGCCGCTGATGATATGGCGGACGTCGTGGAGCCCTTGCAAGAAGACATCATCATGGGGTGACGGCAGGCCCAACTGTGTTGGGCAGTCGTCTGATGCGCATGGTCTCCATCGCATTTCGTGGTTCGACACGCAACTTCCTTCGGGAAGAGGGAATGGAGCAGTGCCGCGACGGCCGAGGTGATGGTGACGGCCCCAGCGAAAGATCGGCAGCCGCGGCGGCGGTGCATGTGCCACTGGGGTACACCACCGTGTCGACGTCACTTCAAAGTGAGTGATCTTGTCGATCTTCAGGGCTTGCGGGCGACATCCGCGTAGACCGCGGGTTCGTAGTGGACGGTCATCGTGTCATCGGGGCGCCACTGGGTGGAGGGCACGATGCCGGGGTCGCAGACCTCAAGTCCCCGGAAGAACAGGGTGATCCCCTCGAACGATCTTGCTCTGACCGAGGTGCCGCCGCAGTAGAGAGCATCGACCCGCTTCACGATCTCGGGGGCCTCGATGATGCCGTGGGACAGCATCAGGTGGCTTCCAGGAACCAGGGGCTCCAGTAGCTTTTCGACGATCTTGTACGGCTGCTGGTCGTCGATGACGAAGTGCAAGAGCGCAATGAGGGAGAGCCCGATCGGCTGAGTGAAGTCCCAGTGCTCTCGTGCGTACGCGAGAATCTGCGCGGGCTCGCGGACGTCGGCGTGCAGGTAAGTGAGATGCCCTTCGGGCGTTCCGTGGAGGAGTCCTTGGGCGTGGCGGAGGACGATGGGGTCGTTGTCCACGTACACGATGCGGGCGGCGGGGTTGGTCTGTTGGACGATCTGGTGGAGGTTGGGCTCGGTGGGGATGCCGGTGCCGATGTCGAGGAACTGGGTGATGCCCAGACCGTTGAGGTGCCGGGCAGTCCGGTGCATGAACTCGCGGTTGGATCGCGCGATTTTCTTGGCGCGAGGGATTCAGGGGCTGTCTCATGTGGTGAGTTTCTTGTAGCAGGTGAGTGCGGCGGTCAGTCCGAGGAAGGCGAGAAATTGGGAGTCTTTTCGTTCGTATCGGACGGTGAGCCGTCGGTAGCCGAAGAGCCGGGCGATCGACCTCTCGTTCTTCCAGCGGTGCCGGCCGAGGCATTCGCCGGACTTAATTCCCGACCGGGCGATGCGCGGGACAAATCTCCGTTCACGCAGCCAGGAGAGGTGGCCGGCGGAGAAGTACGCCTTGCCGGCACGGAGTTTGACCGGGCGGCGCCGACGAGGTCCGCGCCGGGAGCGGATGGCGAGTATGCCGCGGACCAGCGGCTTCTATTTGGTGGAGGCAGCGGAGGCGGGCTTGCTGTCCCGTAGTGCACGGAGTTCTGCTGGAGTGAACTGCGGGCCGTCGAGTTGAGGGCGCCGTGGTCCCGTGAGTGCGGCCAGGAGAACGCTGGGTGTGACGAGGGAGGAGGGTGGAGTCTGGAGGGTGAGCACATCAGTCAGGGCGGTGGCCGTGTGGAAGGAGCCGATTGCGGTGCGGGACAGTCGTCTGACGTACTGGTTCAGGAGCCGATCGGCGACGTGCGGCGTCTTTCCCTTGGTGTTGGGGAAGTGGATGTCCGTTCCAATGGCGAGGGTCCATGCGACGTTGACGGGGCGGGCGATGGCTCGCTGGGCTCGGCGTGCGAGCCCAGTGGTGAGACCGACGGATGCCACAAGATTGCGCAGAGCGACGGCGCCTTGTGCGGCCACCGAGACGCCGTGCCCGTAGACCGGGTTGAACACGGCGACGGAGTCTCCCAGCGCGACGAAACCCTCGGGCCATGCCTTGAGCCGTTCGTAGTAGTAGCGCCTGTTGGCGGTGCTGTGGGTGACGGTGACGCCGGTGAGGGGCTCGGCGTGGGCGAGGAGGTCGGCGATTATCGGGTGACGCAGGGTGCGCGCGAAGGGTTCGAAGTCGTTGGCGTCCCGGGTCGGGTGCCCACCGGAGGCGCCCATGAGACTGACCTGCCAGCGATCGTGTTCGATCGGTACGATGCCGCCGGCCTTGGGGTGCGGGAGGCGTGGATCGGCCTGCACGCCAACGTAGGGCCAGCCGCGGGTGGGGACGGGGGCGCGGTAGAGGCGGCTGGCATAGGCAAGGCCGGAGTCGACGCGGTCTTCGGTAATGCCTGTGACCCCCAGTTCGGTGAGCCACCGGGGGGCGCGAGTGGCCCGGCCGGAGGCGTCGATGACGAGGTCAGCGGCAAGCTCTGTTTCCACGCCCCCGGCGTCCTGCACGCGCACACCAGTGACCTTGCGGCTGTCCCCGAGTAGCGCGATGGCCTTGGTGTGTGAGTGGACGCTCACGCGTGGGTCTTTGAGAACCTGCTGGCGGATGACGAAGTCGATGAGGTCCCGGCTGGCTGCGATCAGGTAGTGCGTAGTGCGCTGCCATCGGCGGTACCAGCCTTCGGGTGAGTAGATGACCATGTTGGTGGTCATCGGCACCCGGTTTGCGCGCGCGGCCAAGAACTGGTCCAGCGTGCCAGGGAGGAGTTCGTCGATTGCGTCGGCGCCGCCGGACACCAGGTGGTTGATGTGTGCGGCTTGGGGGACGCCGATGCGTGGTTCGGGCCCGGCGGGCAGGTCGTGGGCCTCAACGATCTCAACAGCGTCGACGTGGTCCTTCACGGCGGCGGCTGCGAACATGCCGGCAGCGCTTCCTCCGACGATAACGGCACGCGTGGGTATCCGGCGCATCTCATCCCTCATGACGAACTGCTTTCTGCGGGTGAACGGGGGTTCTGGCGGAAGCTGCTGACGACGGGAGAGGCGAGAGCCTGGGAGACAGGTATCAGGTCACGAGGGCGCCACGCGGAGGTGTGACGTGTGAGGTCTTGCGGATCGCGGACCGTACGGCGTTTCTGCCCGGCGGTGACTATCGCGGCTGCGTCGGCCGTGGCCTGGGCGGTCTGTTCGTTGTCCCCTTGACGGAGTGCAGCACGGTAGACCTGTTCGCGCGCGGTGGAGTCGACGTACGGTGTCAGAGCGAGAATCGCGTCGTAGATGGCCGTCTTCCGTGCGGTCAGGAGCACTGCCGGCTGGGTCCGCCACCAAGGGAGCGTTGTCCGGACGGCTCCGGACGGCGGGACTTCCCGGAGTTCCCGCCACAGCGGGGCGAGCTGCCGCAACTGCCGCAGATCCTTGGTGAACTCCGCCACACGGGGACCGACCAGGGGAACGGCGAAACCGATCGTGCCGAACAGCGCAGTCGGGGTGGCAAGGTGGGCGGAGACCTTGTCGACAAGGAAGTCCAGGTCATGATCCGTCCAGCGGGCCGCTACTGCGATGAGCCGGGCGACGGTATAGGACGCGGCGAAGAGGTAGGCGGGTGCCAGGATGCTCAGTCCCGCCCGCAGGGACCCACTGACCTCCTTCGACCACCGCCAGCACAGCACGCTCGTAGCCACAGCTGCGCCGCCGTAGGAGAGGAGATAGAGGAGAATCATCTCCCGGATGTATGGCGTGTTGGCGTAGTACGCGTCGAACAGGGTGCGCTGCTCCACGGGCGCGTCCCCTGCCCAGAACAGGATGAAGATGCCGGTGCAGGACAGGAGGTAGGTCGTGATGCACAGCCGGGTCGCGCGTCGGGTCTGCTCGGGAGGGGCGGGACGCCAGTTGATAATCAGTACGAGGCTTGCCCCGGCGAACAGGCTCATCATCGCGTAGACCAGAGGGGCGGCGAAGTTGGTTATGCCGGTAAGCCGGTTGATGCCGACTATCGAGCCAGGGGCGGCGCAGACCATGGTGCCCACACCGGCGAAGAGCAGCAGGCTTACCGAACGCAGGAGCGGGTCGTGCCGTCTTCGGAGCAGAGCGGAGATTTTCACCGCACCGGTCAGCAGGAGCAGGCCCGCAGGGATGTAGAAGGCTAAGTTGCCCGGCTGGTTCAGGCTCACGTCGTGTGCCCCTCCTCAGGGCGTTCTATCGCCGGACGGCCGACAGGCGCTGTTGGTCTCGTCATGTCCGGCGGAAGCGGTGTGCCATAACGGCCTGGATGCGTCCGGCGAGTGCTGTTGAGTCAGCGGAGGAACGAGCCTCTGCCAGAGCTGCTTGTACGTCGGTGGCGAATCGGATGCCGAAGTGCTCAGCCTCCAATTCGTCGTGCATAGACGCAGTGTCGGTGCGTGCAGCGATGTGGAGGACGGCGTCCGTTCGTTCCCTCTGTGGAAGGGCGACGCCATCGGCATCGGAGACAAGTGCTGCCAGGTCCTTAAGGGCGGTTGCCGCATCTTTGCTCAGGGCACGCGACGCGGCGGGGCCATGGGCGGTGTGACTGTCACAGTGTCCCTGGAACATGTGCCATGTCTCGTGACCGATGATGACGAGCTGATGCTCGGGATCGGTGTTCTCCTCGTAGGCGATCACGTCGTGGCCGTCCCGGTCTATCCACATTCCGCTGACTGTTGTGGGTGGGAACGCCCAGCTGCGTAGCCGGACCGGCCGCCCGCGGACGTCCCTGAGGGCACGGCCGATGGCGGGGATGACACCCTCGTCGTCATCGGGCGGCTCAAGACTCAGGAGCAGTTGGTTACTGAGGCGCCGCATCGCCCTCGCTCCTGTACTCACTTTTCGTCCTCGTTGTCGACCTCAAGCAGAGCCTGCAGGGTCGCGCGAAGAACCTTCCATTGTCCCTCCGGTAGGTCTCGTGCCTGCCGGAGAGCGACGCCGCGGACATCGCGGTACGCCGACACCACCTCGGCCAGAGGGTCGGTTTCATGTTCCAGACGCTCCAGCACCGGTTGCAGCGCGGCGTTGAGAGCCGGGACGGCCTCCGCCGACAGGAAACCGTTGGCCTGGCCGAAGAAGAACTTCTCGATCCCGGCCTGAGTGATCGCCAGCGGCCCGTTCTTGCCTTTGCTGTGGACAATCGCGGAGATTGCCGCCCCTGACGAGCCGAAGGACTCGCCGATCTCGCTGTACGAGAAGGCCGAACCGTCCGGTCGGCGCCGCGTCTCGCGCAGGTGCAGAATCCGACTGCGGATCCGGTTGCTGAACTCCTCTTCAGGCACCTCCTGATGGGCTAGGAGTGCCGCCACGGATGCCGGTGGAATCCCCGTCTCGCGCGCGAGTTCATCCGCGTCGAGCACGTCCTCTCGCGACTTGCCCACCTGCTGCAGGCAGGTGTCGATGCGCCGCAGGGTTTCAGCGAGGGATGCACGGGGATCTCGCACAACGGGTCTCCCACAAGTCGGGCCGAGCGCAGTGATTCCCGAGACCATAGCGGGTCTGGGAGCCTTCCAACCAGAGGTGAATCTAGAGTATTTGTGATCGACGTCAAACGCAATTGACAGGCGGCGACTTGCTTGTCAGGATCGCGATGCGACGTGACGGCCGGTTCACCACAGCCAGTGCCGCGACGCTGTCGTGTGGCTGCTATGCGCCTGCGGCCATCGGCTGCGCACAAACCAGGGGTGCACGGCCGATGGTCGGGCCAATATCCCCAGGTGTACGTCCGCCGCTTGCAGCGCTGAGCGGCTGGCGGTCGCAGTCCTGTCAGCCTGTTCCCTGACGGCCGAAGGGCCCTGCCGTGCGGCTCCCTGGTCCCTTCGGTGCGAGTGATCTTGATGCATGGATCGGGCCAGGGGCTGCCGGTAATGGCGATTGCAGTGCATGCATCGGTGCCATCTGCGTGAAAGGTAGGGGGACTTTTGTCTGGAAAAAGTTTAGATTCAAAAATCCACAAGGTGCCCGTCGGATCCTTGCTGCCAGCAGACTCGCCCCGTCTAGCAGGTCTGATTCAAGATCATGTGCAAGCTCTCGCTGAGAGCAGCGCTGATTTTGAACCGATCCTCGTGGATGAGGACACCGGACGTGTTGTGGATGGTATGCATCGATTACAGGCTGCGATCCTGCGCGGAGAGTGTGACATCGCGGTCCGCTATGTCGAGGGCTCGCCAGCCGATCTGTTCATCAGGTCAGTCGAGGCCAATATCTGCCACGGTCTACCTTTGACCGCCAAGGATCGCAGAGCGGCCGTAGCGCGTATTCTCACCTCCCATCCTCACTGGTCGGACCGGGCCATCGCCGTAGCCACAGGGGTGTCGCCGAAGACGGTAGGGGCCGCACGGAAGGGGGTTTCGAGTGAGGAAATTCCTCACTCGAAACCGTCGACCGCACGCGTCGGCAGAGACGGTAGGTTACGTTCCACCGACATGTCCGAGCAGCGTGAGAAGGTTCGGGCACTGCTGTTGGAGCAGCCCCACCTCACACTGCGCGATGTCGCAAAGGCGGCCGGCGTCTCTATCAGTACCGTGCACCGCATGAGGCAGGCGTTGTTGTCCGACCTGACTGCTCCGCTCCCGGACAAGTCGGCCCCAGCCCTGTCGGTCACTCCCTCACCGGGGGGCCAGACCTCTGCATCGGACAAGGGCACGGCGCCGCAGCAGGGGCACCTGACGTCGGTTCCTCATGCACCGAGACAGCAGCCACCCAAACCCGTTCCCAGCCAGGCGCGGTTCATGTACACCCTGTCCAAAGATCCGGCGCTTCGCTTCACGGACAGTGGTCGCACCCTGCTGCGCTGGCTCAACGGACAAGCTCGGGGGTTGGCGGCGGGCGAGCAGTTACTGGAGGCCGTCCCACCGCATTGCGTGGGGGCGGTCGCTGAGGTAGCGAGCCAATATGCCAAGGAATGGGAGAGGTTAGCCAGCGCGCTTCAGCAGCGTTACACCAGGACTTCACTGACGCATGTCCCCCGTGCGGATGCCCCTGATTGAGAGGTTGTCTCACGTGGTGATGATGCGAGCTGCGGCATGATGTCTCTTCGCGGGTGCCGATCTGTCGCAGCGGCTGGTTCCTGACGGTCTGTGGGAACTGGCTGCCCCGTTGCTGCCGTCGTTCAACTCCCGTCCGTGGGGAGCGGTGGGATCGCGCCACTGGATGAGCGTGCCGTGTTTGCGGCTGTGGTGTACGTGCTGGCCAGCGGGTGTGCTTGGCGGATCTTCCGCAGATCCCGATGCAGTCCGAACCGCATGACGTCAATCGCCAAGGCTGTCCTCACCCTGGAGCGGCAACGCTGAAGAAGCTCACTGTGTGGACCGAGGCGGGCCTGTGGCGCCGGTTGCACCGGGCGGTCCTGGACGAACTCGGTGCCCGGGGCGAGATCGACTGGGCCTCGGTGATCGTGGACGCCGCGTCGGCGCGGGCGAGAAAGGGGGGCCTGTTGACCGGGCCGAACCCGGTCGATCGAGGCAAGAGGGGCAGCAAGCTGCACATGCTGTCCGAGGCCCAGGGCCTCCCACTCGCCGTCGCCGTGTCCGGCGCGAACACGCACGACAGCCGCGCCCTCAAGCCGCTGATCCGCGGCATACCCGCCGTCCAATCCCGGCGCGGACCTCGTCGGCGCCGCCCAGTCAAACTCCGTGCCGACAAGCGGGGGAGGGAGACATGGTGACGGTGCGTCAGGAACTGCCTGTGTTCCGTGGCACGCGGCGCCCGCATGCCGGGGCCGTGAGCCGACGACAGGTGACTCCGTCATCCGGAGGCCGGGTCTCGGGCCTTTCGCCGACGTCGTGCACGCCTGTTCTTCGGTGCCCCCCCCACGAGCCCCGCTGTCTTCGACGGACCCCTGAACATCGGGCCGTTCACGCAGCGCATGGCTACGGCCGAACCTCAACGCCCCTTAGGAACCAGCCGTGGCTCTCCCCAACGCCACCATCTCGGGGACTCCCCCTCCCGAACTCACCAACACCATCGTCCACACCGGCACCCGGACCGTCACCTGCGTACTGGCAGCCTCCGGCAACCGGGTGCTGATCCAGGTGGAGGACCACGGCACGGAGCCGACCGCCCCCACCCGCCGAATCGTTGTGCCGCACGAGGAAAGAGGCCGCGGGCTGACGCTCGTCGAAGCCGTGTCCCAGTCCTCGCGCGCGACCTTGCCGGACAGCGGGATCAGCGGCTGGCGGGTCTGGGCGACGTTGAACACCGCAGCTGAGTAACGGACTTCGATGCACAAGGAAACGCGAAGACTCCGGGGCATCGGTATGGCTCTGGAACTGTTTCGGCACCGGTGGACCTACTCGGTTCTCGTCGCCCTTCTGGAGGGCCCGCTGCGCAGTGGCCAACTCCTGCGCTGCATCAACGAAGGAGTGGCGCGCGACGCGGAACTCCTGGGCGCGTACGTTCTGCGTCCGAGCGTCTTCCTGACCAGGCTCCGGCAGATGGAGGCGGAAGGACTCCTGCTCGTCCGACGTCCCGGTGCCGAAACCGGGAACGGCTCCGAGGCGGAGGAGTTGACGCTGGCGAGCAAGGAACTGCTGCGGTCCACGTACGCAATATCCGCATGGGCGACAGACCGGAGTGACCACTTGGCACGCGCGCTGCGAAGACAGCGCCGACCTCGACGAACCACCCGCCAGCCAAAAGACGTTGACCCCCGAGCAGGAGCACTGGCGCAGAACAGAGATGACGCTCGGGGTACTTCGTCCTCGCTGGGCCTTCGCCATCCTGGTCCAACTGAGCCACGGCCCCCAGCGGCCGACCTCCGTCACGGAGGCCGTCAACGCTGGCATCGACCGCAACCGCGACCTCACTGGGGACCGTTCCCTGTCGGAGAAGATGTTCTGGGACACCCTCCACCGGCTCGTCGACGCCGGTCTCGTCGTCCACTTCCCCCGCTCCGGCCAGATCGCCTCCACCGCCCGCTGCGCTCTCACCCCGGCTGGCTACGAACTCCTGGACGCCCTCGCCTCGGTGGGGGAATGGGCGATCCGGTATGAGGAGGAACTTCTCGTGATCGTGCGCCGAAGACGGGGCCTGCTTGACCCGGACGGGTTCTGAACGGTCGCACGTACGGCCCCACTGCCGTCAACTGGGCGATGTAGTGCCGGAGTTGGCTGTCTGGTGACGAGGGGGCGGATGATGCTTGTCATCGGTGTTGTACGAGAGTGCGGGCGGCTGTCCGGTGCCATCGACCGCCCGGGGAACCTCAGTTGGCGAGGCTGAAGTCCCCGCCCACCGGCGCGACGATCTTCACGACCTCGGCACTGGTCAGCCCGAGCACCGTCGTGGCCGTAGTGCGGAAGTTGATCCACGTCCTGTCGCCGAGCTGCCCCGAGCGGTTGTCGCCCCACGACTTGAGCTGCTTCTCCTGAGCGTGCACGGCGCCCGGCGCGAAAACGGTGGCGTAGGTAGTGACCGGGGGGAGTGCGGTGAGGAGGGAGCAGAGCGTGGTGGCGAGCCTGCGGCCTACGAGGCGGGCGCATGGACGGGCCCTTACGGAGATCACGAAGTTGGTGTGATCTTCGTGCGGCCCGGCGTGCGCCGTGGACGTCTTCACGGTCGGGTTCACTCGTTCGGAGAACTGGTCGCATGAGCAAACAGGACAAGTCGCATCTGAGGGTGGGTTTCGGGGCTACGGACAAGAGTTCCAAAGTCACGCGAATGAGACCAGTTTCTGACGTGCTCCCGTTCCCACCTTGCAGTGTGAACGGGAGCACGCGGTACATGTGGGGGCGCCGGTACGTCGGACGGCGATCCGCATCGTTCGCGAGGTGATGAACTGTGGCGGCCTTAGGGACGCGTACGTCTGTGAGTCAAGTCGGTATGGCAGCACTGGTGTTGCTGGCCGTCGGCTGCACATCGGCGGGGGAGACCTCCTCGGGCGGAGAGGAGACGACGCCCGCCGGGTCGGTTCCGGTTTCCTCGCCCGCGGTGTCGTTGGCGGAAGTCGCGCGGGAACGGGCGTCGGCGGCGTACGTGGGCATGTGGCGGGACATGGCCGAGGCGGCGAAGACGTCGGACTGGAAGGCGCCGCGTCTGGGTCGGTACGCCACGGGGGACGCGCTCTCGATGATCTCCCGCAGTGTCTACACGGATCACCGCAACGGCCTGGTGACGAAGGGGGCGCCGAAGAACTACCCCAAGGTGATCTCGACGTCGCCGGCGGAAAACCCGACGACGGTGATGGTCTCCGACTGCGGTGACTCGACGAACTGGTTGAAGTACCGGGCGGACACCGGGGAACTCGCGGACGACGAGCCCGGCGGCCGGCGCGCCATCACGGCCGAGGTAAAGAAGTACAGCGGAGTATGGAAAGTCTCCCGTTTCGCGGTCGAGGCGGTGGGTTCGTGCTGAATCGGTTGGCCCTGTTGGCGGGACTGTCGCTGGTCATGGTGGGGACAGCTACGATGCCTGCGATCGCCGACGACGGGTGGGGATTGACTCAGTGCCACCAGGCGCCGAGTTCCGGGTGCGAACTCGGGGCGGGACGCGGTGAGACTCGTGAGGATCCCCCGACGGAACGGCTGGGTTCTTCCCGTCCGGGCGGTACGTCCACCGACGGTGGCAACGAGGGGCCGGTGGTGCCGAAGTTCTCGGACCCGGATCTGAATCTGGCCGAGTGTGCGTACGAGCGCAGTGACTTCGAGCCGCCGCCCGATGTGGTGCGGACGTTGTACGAAGGCGGGGCGGGCGGTGGGGGAGTGGTGGCCGCTGCGTACCGTCCCGTCGTGCAGGTTGCGGATCCGAAGCCAGGGGAGCCAGGCGCCTGGTACGTGTACAAGTGCGCGGCGGGCGGCGTACGGGACGCGCTCTACCGGCCCCCGGTCTGGATCCCCGACGGCCCGCAGGAGGACGGCGGCGTGCCGTTGCCTTCACCCGCACAACTCGCTCAAGTCGCGCGTGAGCAGCTCCGGTTGCCGTCGCCGCGGATCGAGGCGAGCCCGGTGGGGGAGCAACTGGTGCATCTGCCCACGTGGTTGTGGCTGGACCGGCAGGCATGGGGCGCGGTGTCGGCGACGGCGTCGGTGCCGGGGGTGTCGGTGACCGCCGTGGCGAGGCCGACGTCGGTCGTGTGGAACCTCGGCGACGGCGGCTCGGTGACGTGCGACGGTCCCGGCACGCCGTACGACAAGAGCGTGAACTCGAAGAGCCCTTCCCCTGACTGCGGTTACACGTACCGCATCTCGTCGGCTGGTGAGCCGGGTGAGGCGTACGCGGTGTCCGCGACGGTGGACTGGACGGTGACCTGGTCCGGTGCCGGGCAAAGCGGTGTCTTCCCCGGCCTGACGACCACGTCGACCGCGGAGTTCCGGGTCGCGGAGAGCCAGGCCCTCAACAGCAGCGGCGGCTGACCGCCGCACTTCGTGGCGTCACCCATGGACGGCGCACGCCACCTTCTATTCGTGGTTCTCCCGGTTCGGGAGAGTTCTGTGCCGGGAGGCACCCGTTGGCGAACACTCGAACGTTCCCGCACTCCGTCGGCTCCGGACGCGGAAGCCCGCCCGCTGGCCGCAGTCGGTCCTCGGCGCGCATGAGCGGCGTTCCGCGCCCCCGGCGCCTGCCTTATCTCCTGGTCGGTGTGCTGCTGGTGCTGGGCTGCGCGGCGGGTGGTGTGGCCGTCGCGACGCAGGCCGGTGAGAAAGAGCCGGTGTTGGTGCTGGCCCGTCCGGTGACGGTCGGCCAGGTGCTGTCGGGGAGGGATCTGCGGGAGGAGAACGTGGCGTCCGAGGGGCTGGCGCTGGTTCCCGTGGGGTCGCGCTCGGCGGTGGTGGGCCGTCCGGTGGCCTACAGCCTGCCCGCCGGAACCCCGTTGACGAAGAGCGTGCTGGGTACGGCGAGCGTCCCGCCTGCCGGGCAGGCGGTCGCGGCGGTCGGGCTGAAGGCGGGCCAGTTCCCGCCCGGGGTCCAGCCGGGCAGCCGGGTGAGCGTCGTCATGGTCCCCGCCGAGGACACCGCGACGCCCTCGATGCCGACGGCCTGGTCCGCGACGGTGACCGATGTCCGCGGTGACGGCACCGGTCAGTCCACGGTGCTGTCCCTCCTGATGCTCCAGGCCGACGCCCGCGAGGTGGCGGCGGCGCCGTCCGGGCAGCTGAGCGTCGTCATGGAACACGGAGATGGCCCGTGACCCTGGTGGCGGTGGGCAGTCTCAAAGGCTCTCCGGGGGTGACGACGGCGGCGGTGGGGCTGGCGGCGGGATGGCCGTCGGGCGGTCACCCAGTGGTCGTCGAATGTGACCCGGCCGGAGGTGATCTCCTGGGCCGGTTCCGTCTGGAAGTGGACCCGGGGCTGGTGTCGTTGGCGGCGGCTGCCCGCCATCGCGCGGGTCCGGGGCTGGTGTGGCAGCACACGCAGCGTCTCCCCGGTGGCCTGCCGGTGGTGGCCGCTCCGGTGGGCGCGGAGCAGACCCGCACGTCCCTGGCCCAGCTCACGCGGAAGGGGTTCGAGGTGCTGCGGTGGGCGGCGGCCCGTCCTGGCACGGTCGTGGTCGCCGACTGCGGACGCCTCGACCCCGGCTCCCCGGCGTGGCAGGTGACCGAGGGCGCCGAGGCCCTGATCCTGCTCTCCCGTGCCTGCGATGACGCCCTCGCGCATGTCGCGACCGGCTGGCCCGCGGTGGCGCGGGGCACCCGGCACCCGTACTTCGTCCTGGTCGGAGACGGATATCCCACGGCCGAGGTGGCCCGGGAACTCGACATCGCGGTGACGGCCCGTCTGCCGTACGACCCGAAGGGCGCCGCAGTTCTGGGCGGACGCCCGGGCCGCCGTAGCGCGCCCTCCCGCTCACCCCTCGGCCGCACCCTGGCACAACTCGCCGACCACATCGCCTCCTTGGCCGCCGCCCCACCGCAGGAAGACACCACGGCCCTGCGCATCCAGCCGGCCGAGCACCGCACCGATCCGAGAACGTCGTGGAGCGAGGTATCCCGATGACCGAACCACGCAAGACCTACCGCGTTCTGCCCGTCGGCGGCATCATGCCCCCGACGGACGGACCCCGTCCGGCCATGTCCCCCGGTCTCGGCGAGCGCCGCATGCAGACCGTGCCTCCGGCCGAAGCCCTCCGCCTCCACCTGCGCACCCGCCTCGCCGAACAGCTGACACAGCGTCTGCGCGCCGACGAGGAGGCCGGCCGCCCGCCCGTCCCGGACACCGACCGCATGGTGCTGGCCGGGAAGATCCTCGGCGACGCCGCCGAGGAATACACCCGCACACTCCTGGCCGGCGGGCGGGAGGCGCTGGCGGCGGACATCGAGCAGGCCGTCATCACGGCTGTCCTGAACGAGGTGTTCGGCGCGGCCGGCCTGGAGCCGCTGCTGAAGGATCCGCGGATCGAGAACATCAACGTCACCGGTGACCGGGTCTTCGTCCGCTACGACGACGGCCGCCGCGACCGCCTCCCGCCGGTCGTCGCCTCCGACACCGAACTCGTCGATCTGATCCGCAGTCTGGCGGCGCGCTCCGGGATCGAGGAACGCCGCTTCGACCGCGCCAGCCCCGGCGTCAGCTTCCAACTCCCAGGTGGGGAGAGGGCGTTCGCGGTGATGGCGCTCACCCGGCGGCCGTCGCTGTCGATCCGCCGGCACCGCTTCCAGCACGCCACCCTCGCTCAGCTGCGCCACAGCGGCACCTTCGACCCCGGCCTGGAATCCTTCCTCGCCGCCCTGGTCCACGCGCGCAAGAACATCCTCGTCACCGGCGGCACGGGCATCGGGAAGACGACGATGCTGCGCGCCCTCGCCGCGGAGATCCCGGCATGGGAGCGGCTGGTGACGGTCGAGGACGTCTTCGAACTCGGCCTCGACACCGACGAACAGGCGCATCCGGACGTCGTGGCGATGCAGGCCCGCGAGGCGAACATCGAGGGCCGGGGCGAGGTGAGCGCGGCGGACCTGGTGCGCTGGGCGCTGCGGATGTCCCCGGACCGGGTGATCGTCGGCGAGGTCCGCGGCCCGGAGGTGATCCCGATGTGCAACGCCATGTCCCAGGGCAACGACGGCAGCATGGGAACGCTCCACACCTCCAGCAGCCGGGGCGCGTTCACGAAACTCGCCGCCTACGCCGTCCAGGGCCCCGAGCGCCTCTCCCTGGAGGCCACCAACCTCCTGGTCGCCTCCAGCGTCGACTTCGTCGTCCACCTCGACCGGCCGCGCGGCCTGCCCGGCAAACGCGTCGTCTCCTCCGTCCGCGAGATCGTCGACGCCGACGACCGGCAGATCGTCTCCAACGAGGTCTTCCGCCCCGGCCCCGACCTGCGCGCGATCCCCGGCGTCCCGCTGCGCACCGAGACGCTGGAGGACCTCGTCGCGGTCGGCTTCGACCCCGCCCACACCGACCCACCCGCCTGGCGGCGGGCATGACCGCGCCACTCCTGGGACTCCTGGGTTCGGGGGTCGGCTGCGGCCTTCTCATGGTCCTCCACGCGTGGCGCTCCCCGGCCGCCACCCTGTCCCGACGTCGGCGCGCGCGGCGTCCGTACGCCGGTCGGTGGGCGGTGGCGGCGGTCGGGGCGGGGGTGCTGGCGTGGGTGGTGACCGGCTGGATCGCGGGCGGTCTGCTCGCCGGGACGGCCTCCTGGAGCCTCCCGCACCTGCTCGGTTCCGGTACGGCGTCGCGCGAGCGCACGGCCCGGATCGAGGGGATCGCGGGGTGGACGGAGATGCTGCGCGACACCCTCGCCGCCGCAGCCGGTCTGGAGCAGACCATCCAGGCCACCGCCCCTGCTGCACCCGACGCGATCCGGCCCCAGGTGACGGCGATGGCGGCCCGCCTGGAGCAGGGTGAACCCCTCATCGCGGCCCTGCACCGACTTGCCGACGACCTTCAGGACCCGACCGCCGACCTGGTGATCGCCGCGCTGGTCCTGTCCGCGCAGCACCAGACCCGCCAACTGTCGCCTTTGCTGGGGGAGTTGGCGGCCACGGCCCGTGCGCAGGTGGAGATACGTCACCGTGTCGAGGCGGGCCGCGCCCGCATCCGTACGACGCAACGCGTCGTCGTGGTCACCACGTTCACGTTCGTCGCCGGGCTGATCCTCCTCAACCCCGCCTTCCTCACCCCCTACGACACCCCGGCCGGACAGGTCGTCCTGCTGGCGATCGGCGGCCTGTTCGCGGTCGCCTTCACCTGGCTGCGCCGCATCGCCCGCATCGAGGAACCGGAACGCTTCTTCGCCACCACCCGCACTGAGGAGGCGAGCGGATGATCGCGCTGGCCCTGCTGGGCGCCGGAACCGGGCTGGGCCTGTGGGCGTTGACGGCCTGGCTGGTCCCACCCCGCCCACCCCTGGCCGACCTGACCGCCCGCCTCAACGCCACCCCCACCCTCCCCACGCCCCCTCCCACCGACACCGGCGGCTGGGCGGCCCGCCTCGGCAGCCCCTTCGTCGGCCTCCTGCGCGCCGCCGGACTCCCCGGCCCTACGACGGTCCAGGACCTGGCCGTCACCGAACGCTCCCACCACACCCACCTCGCGGAGAAAGCCGCCCTCGCCCTCACCGGCCTCCTGCTCCCCGCCACCGTCGCCACCCTCGCGGCCCTGACCGGCCGCCCGCTGTCCTGGCCCGTCCCCCTGGCCGCCGCCCTCACCGCAGCAACCACCGGGTTCTGCCTCCCCGACCTCACGGTGAAGGCCGAGGCCGAACGCCGCCGCACCGCCTTCCGCCACGCCTTGGGCGCCTACGTCAGCCTCACCCACGTCCTCCTGGCCGGAGGTGCCGGTATCGAGGGCGCCCTCACCGACGCCGCCCGCGTCGGCCACGGTCGCTCCTTCCGCCACCTCCAGCGCACCCTGACCACCGCCCGCCTCACCCGCACCACCCCCTGGACCGCTCTCGCCCATCTCGGCGAACAGCTCCACATCACCGAGCTGACCGAACTCGCCGCGTCCTTGTCCCTCGCCGGCACCGAAGGCGCCAGAGTCCGGGCCTCTCTCGCGGCGAAGGCGGGCTCGATGCGCCAGCGCGGCGCCACCGACGCCGAGGGACAGGCCAACGCCGCCACCGAACGCATGGCTGTACCCGCCGTGTTGATGGCCTTCGGCTTCATCGTCTTCGTCTTCTACCCCGCCCTCATCCAGATCACCAACGCCCTGTGACAGTAAGGAAGTTGAGGATGTCCCTGCTGAACCGGTCCCTGTCCCGGGCGAGGGCGTTGCTGCACCGCCTCGCTCACGGTGACGACCGCGGCGTGACGACCGAGTACGTCATCTGGATCGCCGGACTCGCCACCCTCGCCCTCACGGTCCTGGGGATCTTCCGCCCGGAGATCGTCGCGGCGGCCAAGAACGTCGTCCTCAAGTAGGCCCGCCGCGATGCCCGTTGCTCAGTTGTCCAGACGCTTCCGCGGTGATGGGGGAGCGGTCACCACGGAACTGGTGATCGTCATGCCGTTGCTGCTGACCCTGGTCCTGCTGCTCGCGCAGGCCACCGTCTGGTGGCACGCCGTCCACATCGCCCAGACCACCGCCGCTCAGGCACTGGCGGCCACCCGCGTCCAGGACGGCACCACCGAATCCGGCCGGGCCCAAGCCCGCCACGTCCTGGGCCAGCTCGGCACCGGCTCCCTGCGCGACGTACGGATCACCGTGACCCGTACGGCCGACCACGCCGACGCACGCATCACCGCCACCGCCACCAGCGTCGTCCCCTTCCTCCACCTGCCTGTCGCCACCCACGCCTCCGGGCCGGTCGAACGCTTCCGCCCCGTCCAGGCGGCGCCATGAGACGAGGGTGCGGAACGCGCGGCTCGGCGACGGTCGAACTTGTCCTGCTGGCACCGGTGTTGCTTTTGATGCTGTGGTTCCTGGTCTACTGCGGACGCCTCACCGACACCCGCCTGCGCATCGAGAGCGCCGCCCACCAGGCCGCCCGCGCCGCCACCCTCGCACACACCCCGTCCACGGCCGCCGCCGAAGCCCGCACCACCGCCGCCACCGTGCTGCGCGACGCGGGTGTCACCTGCCGGAACCTGTCCGTCACCGTCCACGGCACCCTCACCAACGGTTCCGCCCTCACCGTCGCCGTCACCTGCACTGTCGACCTCCACGACCTGGCCCTCCTCCAGGTCCCCGGCACCACCACCCTGACCGCCGACTTCACCGCACCCGTCGACACCTACCGCTCAGAGGGGGGCACACGATGAGTGAGGTCCGGAGTTCCGTGCTCGGCTCGGACGCGAACTTGCGTGAGGCAGGCCGTCCGCGCGGTCACCCAGACGGCCTCGAACTCCCCGGCGCTGAGGGCCTGCGCCTCGTACCCGTCCCACTCGTCGACCGGCGACTTGGCCGTGACACCGAACGTCGCCTCGTACTCCGCGAGCGTTCCGGCCTCCCGGGCGGCCTCCCGCTCGGCCGAGGATGCCGCGGCGACGGGCTTCTGGAGCGGCCCCTGGAGTTCGACCTGGCGGGTGACCCAGCCGTCGGCGGCGACCTCGAAGTAGAAGCAGATGCCTTCCTCGGCCCAGCAGCTGCGGAACCAGCGCGTCATGAGGTCATTGTCCCGGACGCCGGGTGCTCACAGATCCTGCGTCCAGACCCCCGTCGGGTGTTCCTCGGGGCGCAGCGACAACTGGGGCTGGAGGTCCAGGAGTTGTTCGCCGCCGGGCTGCCAGGGGAAGACGCCGTCACGGTCGGGCCAGACCACTTGGAGGAACGGGAACCGCGTTGTGCGGTAGTAGCCGATCGCGGTGCCGAAGAACGCCTCGTACCAGCGGTGGTCGACAGTCTTGAGAACCACCGGGACGTTCGTGACGTCGTGCCGCTCCTGGCCGGCCGTCACCGTCTGCCCGTCGACGGCTCGCCGGCCGAGGTCGTCGAGGATCGTGTGCATCAGGCGGACGTCCAGGCCGAACATCGCCAGCTCGGGGATGCGATGGCCGTGCCACAGACCGATTGTGTAGGCCCAGCCCGGCCCGTGCTCGTCGGCGGGGGCCATCGTGACCTGGAAGCCGTGCCGGCGGATGGTGTCGACGGTCGACCGGGTACGGGGGTCCAGGCCGGTGACGTCGTCGCAGACGACGCAGTGGCAGGCGGGGCGATCGGTGGGCACGATGCCGAGGTTACGCGGTGCGCTCGCAGGACCTCGACAGCCCGGGGGAGCCGTTCGCCGGTACATGTGAAACCCACGGCCGTACGGCAGTTGACGCCGGCTCGCGAGACACCCCCACCCGGACCCGCCACGCGACGCCGCCGTACCGGAGACGACGGCCAGGTCACCCCGTTCGTCGTCATCCTCGCTGCCGCGGTCGTCATGTTCGCCGGCCTCCTCCTCGACGGCGGCCTCGCCCTCGCCGCGAAGACCCGCGCGCTCGGCGAGGCACAGGAAGCCGCCCGCGCCGGCGCCCAGGCCCTCGACCTCACCGCCTACCGCGCCGACGGCACCGTACGCCTCGACCCCGCCCAGGCCCGCGCCCTCGCCCGGACCTACCTCGCCACCACCGACGACACCGGCACCGTCACGGCCACCACCACGACGGTCACCGTGACCGTCACCGCCCACCAGCCCACCCAACTCCTGCGCTTCCTCGGCCTGGACACCCTCACCGTGACCGCCACCGGCACCGCCCACCCCGTCCGCGGCATCACCACCCCCGACCCCTGACAAGGCCCACCCATGACCACGCACCGAAACCCCGCACGACTCCGACCTGCACACCGGCGAGGACAACACGGTGCCGTTCTGGTGCGCGGCCTGCTCGCCACCGGGATGCTCACGGCCCTGGCAGCCGGCATCCCCTGGGGACTGATCCACTACATCGGCCGGCCGCTGCCGCGTACGGTCCCCACCCGGCCGGAGATCGAGACGGTGCTGCTCACCCCGATGAGCAGCACCTTTTTGCTGAACGCCCTGGCGTGCCTGCTCTGGGTGTCCTGGGCGGCCTTCGTCCTCGACATCGCCCGAGCCGTCCTGGACGAACTCCGCGTCCTGCCCCGGCCCGCCCTGTCCCACACCGGCCCCCTCGACACCCTCGCCGCCGCCCTGGTCAGCGCGATCCTCGTGACGGTCCTCGCACGCCCCGCCGTCGCAGAGGCTCCAGCAGCGACCGTCGTATCAACATCCCTACAGGCCAAGCATGCTGACGTCTCCTGGGGAGTTGTCGCGCAGACGGCGGGAGAGCGGCGTACGGCGGGGACGGTAGAAGTCCGGCCACCCCACGACGGCATCTACGACAGCCTCTGGCACATCGCGGAACGCACCCTCGGCGACGGCAACCGCTGGCCCCAGATCTACGCCCTCAACCACGGCCGCCCCCAACCCGACGGCCACACCCTCACCCACCCCGACCTGATCCGCCCCGGCTGGATCCTCCGCCTCCCAGAAGACCACCAGGTCCGCCCCGCACCGACTTCCCCGCCCAGGAAGCCGCCCCACTCCAACACCCCCACCACACCCGCCCCTTCACCCACCTCTCCTGTCCCGGACCCCGCGCCGCGCCGAACCCCTCATGCCGAGCCCGGCATCAGCCTGCCCACCGGCGCCTACGTCGGCATCGGCCTCGCCGCCCTGGTCACCGCCGCCCTGGTCACCGCCCGGCTCCGCCAGCGCATCCACTACCGCCCCGGCAGCGGCGACCGCTCCGACCTCACCCTCGCCCCCGTCGTCCGCGCCCTGCGCATCGCCCACGACACGACAACCCAGCCCGACCCGGCCGAGGACGCGGCTGACAGCCCCGCCCCACCACCAGCGGACGGCCGCGTCATCGGCGTCAACGAGGGACAGGCCCGCGTCCTGGACCTGGCCCGCACCCGAGGCATCGGCCTCATCGGACCCGGAGCCCCCGACGCCGCCCGCGCCCTCCTCGTCGCCGCACTCGCCGAACCCGCCACCGAATTCATCATCCCCGCCCCCGACATCGAACCCCTCCTCGGCGATCTCACCGACCACCCCGCCACCCTCCACATCACCGCCACCCTGGATGCGGCCCTCGACCTCATGGAAGCCGAACTCCTCACCCGCACCCACACCATCTCCGACCACGACCTGATCCTCATCGCCACCCCCGCCTCCCACGCCGAACACCGTCTCCAAGCCATCCTCGACAACGGGTCCACCCTCCACCTCGCCGGCATCCTCCTCGGCCCCTGGCCCCCCGGCGGCACCGCCCACCTCCACCCCGACGGAACCATCGCCGCCACCAGCACCGCCCTCGCCGCCCTCACCGGCACCCGCCTCTTCACCCTCCCCGCCACAGACACCCACGACCTCCTCCGCCTTTTCCACCAAGCACAACCCCGCACCCACAACCCGCAGGTCGTCCCGCTCCGAACACGCCGACGCGACACCGCCACCGAAGCCCCCGGCCCCCGGCGGGAACCACCACGGAGGAACACCCCCGGCCCGCCACCTCGTGCGACACCGCGGGAGAGCCCCCAACCCCCCGAAGCCGAAGACGCCCAGGACACGGCAGACCCTCCACCACCTCTGCGTCTGACCGTCCTCGGCCGCACCCGCCTTCTCCTCCACCCACCCGACAACAGCGAACCCACCGACCTCACCCCCACCCTCACCCGCCGCCAACGCGAAGTCCTCGCCTACCTCGCCCTCCACCCCGACGGCACCCACCGCGACACCCTCACCGCCACCCTCTGGCCCGACGCCCCACCCGACCGCCCCTACAACACCTTCCACGCCACCGTCAGCCAACTGCGCCGCACCCTGCGCACCGCCACCCACAACACCATCACCGACATCACCACCTGCACCGACAGCTACTACACCCTCGACCCCGACCAGACCGACGTCGACCTCTGGCACCTCCAACACGCCCTCGACACCACCCACCACCTCCCCGAACCCGAGCGCCGCCCCGCCCTGGAACACACCATCGACCTCTACACCGGCGCCTTCGCCGCCGACCTGAGCGCCGACTGGACCGAAGCACCCCGCGAAGCCCTGCACCGAGCCTTCCTCGACACCGTCAGCAGCTTGGTCCGCATCCTGCGCACTACCGACCCCGAAGAAGCTCTCACCCTCCTTGAACGCGCCCGCGTCTTCGACCGTTACAACGAGGCCGTCTACCGCGACATCGCCCGCTTCCAGGCCCACCTCGGCCAACACGACGCCATCCCCCGCACCCTTGCGCTGCTCACCACCGTCCTCGGCGAGATCGACGAGGAACCCAGCCAGGAAACCCAGGAACTCTGCGAGGCCCTCCAGCAGTCGCAGCACACCCGACAGACCACCGGCAGACGACCGACGGACTGAGGCGTCCGGAGGGTGCTGTGCGTTCTGTACATGCCTGCTGTGGTTGTCACCGGCTCCTCCGGCATGGCTGTCCTGGCCGGTACCGAGATCGTGGGCCGCTGCTGATGGCTGAGACCCTCGGCGCCACCCTGCGGCCCCCGCGCGGGGGCGGACTGCTCACCGGAACGTACCGGGGCAGCGCTGAGGGATGCCTGACCGACCTGGGTGGGGTCATCCACACCGAGAACACCGGCCCAAAGCCGGCCGTCGTCGACGCAGTCCTGCCTGTTGCCGGGGAGCCTCCGGCCGGGGGTACCCCCAGTGGCGATCACGACGGCCCGGTAGACGGTCTGGTGGTTGACCCGGGCCTTGCAGTAAGGCGAGTCCAGATGGATGCAGGGGAAGCGGGTGTGGTCCGGGGCACGGAAGACGGTCAGCTCCGTGTGGAGGGCGCCGCAGATCCGGGAGACCTCGTTCTTGGCAGTCCAGGTGTCCCCGCCCGGGGCGTCCACGCTGCGAGTGGACACGCCGTGCACGTATGCCTCCATGAGGACCGTGTAGAGCGCTTGGCCGATGCGGCGCCGGCGCTCCAGCAGCGACGCGAAGAAGCTGACGGTGCGAACTTCGGGGATCGCCAGGTGCAGGTCCCCGGCCTGCGTGGTCAGCAGCTTCTCGCGGTGCCCGTTGCGCCAGGTCGTGCGCGTCTCGGTGTGCTCGCCGCGCTCCGCGCCGATGTGCGCAGTGGCCTTGACCTCGACGAATTCCTGCGGGATCCGCTGGGCCAGAACCCTGACCAACTCGATTCCGTCCGCCGTACGCGGTGGCTCCATCAGGCGGAGTCCGTCGTGGAAGCCGACCAGACACAGAGCGAGGCCGCGCTCCGTGCCGTCATAGAACGCCTCCTTCGGGGTGGCCTCTCACCGGGCGGAAAGCGCGATCCCAAGACGCTCGTGCCCCTGGCGGGAGTCGCCCGCATCGGCTTCTACGCGAAGAAACACCCTGACGGCAGCGTCCGGCCAGGTGCCTACCAGTACCTGGCCGCAGAGTTCGAGCGCTGTCGTGCCGCAGCCCTGCACGCCCGTCCGTGAGGCACGTACCGGAATCAGAAGTGCTGCCGAGGACGGCCACGCAACCGAGGTGCGGCACATGGGCGAAGTCGCCGCGCGGCCCGCGCCGGGCGGTGCGCTGCTGCGCGGCCTTGGCGATCGCGTGGGCCTGCCCTACGCCGCCGCTCCCGGCCGGGAAACCGTCGGAACGGGCGATCGGACTCCGGGCGGGGCGGAACTTCCAGAGCGCAGCGGCGATGTCCCCGTCGGCGTAGCAGAAGCAGTCGGCGGACAGGACCGCGAGGCCGCCGCACCGACGATGGTGCTCTCGACATCCTGTTCGCCGGTGAGGTGTGCGCCCACGCTTGTTACGGACCCACCACTTGAGCATGGTCCAGGCGGTTGCCGGCCAGCAGAAGCCGGGGCCGCCGCCTCCAGTTCGTCGCGAGCGTGCGGTGACAATTCGGGAGGGGGTACGGCGAAGTCCTCGAAGCCGGCCGTCGACCGGGCGAGGTTCTTCCCGGCGTCGTTGCGCTGCAGCCACGCCTCGCCGTCACCGGGGGAGACCATGCGGGCCCAGCGGCGCGGGTCGTCCAGCTCCTGGTGGGCGGTCTGGGATGAGTGGCGGCAGCCGATGTGTACGGTCAGCTCGGCGTGCTGCGTGAGTTCGGTGACGGTGCCGTAGCTGTCTGGAAGTGCGGGGAGCCGTCGGCCGCGTTGCTGGCGCTGGTGGTGCCGCAGTGATCCGGCTCGCACCGGCGTCGGAGGGGGTCGGCCTGGTCCTCAGGGTCTACGTCGTCGGCGCCGAGAACATCGGCACGCCGTACGGCGACCCTGCGAGATACCTCCTGATCGTGCTGCTCGCTCTCGCCGCGGGCGGGCAGAGCGAGACCATCCGCGCGCTGGCTGTCCTGGACCTCACGACGACCGTGCTCACGCTGACCATCACGGGTATTGCGTCCGACACCGGGCCTGCGTTGGACGCGGAGGCACGACTGGCCCCCGTACCGTCTCGCCCCTGGAAATCTTTCGTCATTTTCGCGCCGATGAGCGTGCTCAAGAAGTTGGCCGTTCTCTCGGCCTCTGGGCGGGGCAACGAGGAGCAGGCGAAGCGGCCGGATCCTCGTCTCGGACAAGCCGATAACCCGGAACCATTCCGTGCGCGAATACATTTCTACTGCCTTGCCCTGGAGGGGGCAGGGGAACTCGCACACTCGGAAGGTCAGCCTTTTAGGAGATGTGATCGCGCTCGGGTGTTCCGATGCGGCTTCCTTTCTCGGTTCCTATCTCGATTCTTATCTCAGTACTCATTAGACAGGAAGCCCCCCGGGGTTGGCTTTACTGCAGGTCGGAAGGTGTTTAAGTCCTGCCGATACCCTGCGCAACTAAGTACCCAGAAGGGGTCCCTGAGTAGACGCATGATGGGACGGCAGGGTGCGTTGCAGGCAAGCGGCATTTTTTGCATGGAATGAATTACTTTCTGATCCCTATGTCCTCCATTCCCCCCATTCGCCCTCTCTTCTTTCTTTCTGCGTGCGGCCGACTTTCCTGTTCCGGATTGGCGATTCGGCCTTTCGGTGGGTTGCGGGAATGGTGAACGGTCGCCATTCGGGGTGTTCTGGATTTCTCTAGGCAATATGGGATGGCTGTCCAATTCAGGTTGCATTGCGCTGGAATGGCGAGACAATTGAATTACCGGAACCATTCGAAATGGCGAGTGCCCCAGATGATCGGAGAGGGTCATGGGAAATCAGGCTACAGGAACCGAGAATGCGGCGATCGGGAAGAGCGATCCGGTCACGGCGGAAGATCTCAAACACGTGACAGAGGAAGACTTCGCCGAATTACGGAGCATCGCGCGCCGCTACTGCCGCGCGGTCGACGCGACCCGTTCCCGCAAGCGCATGGACGGCAGTGCGACCGTCGCACGGAGCGCCCGTGCCCTCTATGGCACCGATGACGTGAGCGACGACGTGACGCAGGACGCGGTCTTGATCTTCGCGAAGCGGCTCAGGGAGATCGTAGAGAAGTACGAGGTGGCGGCAGTATGGGTGGCGACCCGCGAACCGTGCGCGTGGCAGTACGTCCGCCGGGACGGTGAAACGATCATCGTCACGCGGAAGAAGATCCAGTACTGGGCGGTGCGGGATGCCGCCGCCGGGAACGGCTACCGGCTGGACGGCAAGCCAGGGGAGAACGGCGGAACCTCACAGAAGCGGATCACGCGCGGCGCCCCGCAGTCCGACAGGCTTTCCGTGCTCGCGGTAACCCCGTATCTGGCGGGCAACAGTGCGGAGATCTTCCGGCTGGCGTGGGGCGACGGGAGTGAATTTCCGCTGCTCCGTTCGGCCCTACGGCACGCCGCTGACGCGGACAACCTTGGTCGTGCTGGTGTGCTGGGCAAGGTTGCCCAGGAAATCTATGGTGGCGCCCCCGAGTCATCGTCCTTGCTAAAGCGCGTACGGAAAGAGGGAGTCAGGGAATTGCGATCCCTGTCGGCAGCCCTTGACGCCGTGCGGGATGAAATGGTCTACCGCAGCACGAGGCGGCAGGAATCGGAGTGAACGCGAAAACCATCCCGGTGACCCCCGAGCCCGAGTGGCCGGGGGTCACCGACGCAAGGCGTGAAAAATCTTCAAGAAAATCCAATATCGTCGGCAATCGAGGGTTCCCGGATCCCGTATTTAGGTGAGAGTTCATCGCGCTTTAGCGGTCTTTCACTGGCTGAGTTCCACCTGAACGCGCGTCTTGTACGCGCGCTGACCGGGGTGCTCATGCCGGAGTCCCCATGTCCTGACCCATTGGAGAAGGATCATGGAAACAAAAAGTGCGATCAAGTTGATCTCTGACGTGATCTACAAACCCGGTTGGGTGTTTGTCGCCAGTGATCACACAGGCCGTTTCGAGGATGCGATCACGGTCCGGATCGAGTACCCGGCGCGCAACAGCAACCGGGACCAAGCCCTGTCGGGCTACGCGGAGGAGATCACCACGTACGCGGAATTCCCGTTGGTCGTCAAGGACTGCACCGACGAGGACCTGTACGCGGAACTCCTCCGGATGATCATCTCGATCGAGGAACACGAAGCACGGGAGTTCCTGCGCGTGGAGCCGACCCAGTGGGCACCCTTCCACCCGCACCGGGCGGACGGGATGCGCCGCTGGGCGGCGCGTACGGGCCGGGATCTGAGCGCCGATCTTCAGTTCGGACTGGCGTGATGTCCCCCCGGACGTGGCACCTGATCGGCTGGTGCGCGCTGTTCTTCCCGCTCGGACAACTCGTCGGGTTCTATGCATACCGGTGAGCGCGTCTGCCGCGTGGCATGGGTGCGGCGTCCCCCGTCAAGGGGATGCCGTCGCCCGTCCGCAACAGGCACATGATCGAGGAGAAGGTCATGCAGCTCATCCACGACGCGACTGCCTCTGTCGTCGAACCGGGCGCCACGATCCACCTGGCGTCCGGCCCGAGCGAAGGGCAGGCGTGGCGGTTCGAGAAGCTCAGCGAGCATCCGACGGACGGTCACCGCGTGCACGCGAGCCGCTCGCACCCCCGGATCGGCCGCGTCCACCGGGAGTTCCACCCCCGGCTGTTCGGCTGCTCCGTGAAGACCAACCTCCCCTGGTACGCCGACCGGGCGCGCCTCCTGCACGTCGTGCAGCACACGGGAGCGACGTGCGTGAGTGCGTTCACAGCGGCGGTCATCGCGTGGATGGTCCACGAGTACGGCAACGCCGAATGGGCGCCCGTGCTGACCATGCTGGGCGTGCACGCCGGGGAGTGACTGTCAGGCCATGAGGGGCGCGCGTCCATGCCGGGACGCGCGCCCTTCTGGCCGTGCAGTCCCGTACGGCCCCCGCCATGCCGGGCGGGAACCCCGTGAGGAGAGGAGCGGACATGTCCGTTCCCACGACGACCGCACTGGCCCAGCTGTACGACGACCTGTTTCTGAACGGCGGGTTCACGATCATGACCCGCCCGGACGGCAGTACGTACGTGCCCACCCGGGGCTACGCGGTCAGTACCACCCCGGCGCCGCACACGCTTCCCGCGACCGCGTCGTTCGACGCGTTCGCCGACCTCGTCCGGGACGTCACCGGCGCCTACGGCGACGTGAACGGCCTGGGCGGCTGGCTGCACGACGGCGTGATCTACATCGACCCGGTCGAGATCATCCCTGACCGGCGGGCCGCGACCGCAGCCGGGTTACACCGGCGCCAATTGGCGATCTTCGACCTGGCGACCGGCACAGAGATCACCCTGTAGAAGCGGAGCGGGCGCCAATTGGCGGCGCCTGCCCGCACGGGAGCCGACGACGGCCCCACCCCATGAATGAGGGCCCCGATAAGACGCCACGGGGATGCCGCCCCGCCGCGCCCGTGCCTGCCAGGCGCACGGCGCCTTGAGGGCCCTCACCGTCCCGTTTCTTCGGAGAGGAACCGGACTATGTCCAAGCTTGCCACGCAATCGTGGGCGGTGCGACGGGCGTTGGCGGCCCGTCAGCCGTTCACCACCCACGGCGCGTTGAGCGCCACGGACCAACGGTCCTACTGCGTCGGGCGGTTACCGCAGTGGTGGGCCGACCTGTACCGGTCGGACGCCGACGCCGGACGCATCGCCTACCAGGTCCTCAGCTACAGCACCCCGATCGCATGGGTGCTGGACGACGGTACGGTCGTCGTACCGCAGGTGCGTTACTCGATCACCACCAATCACCATCAAGCGCTGCTGTACGCGCTGGGCTCGGAGCCGGACAGCTTCCCGCAGGACACCCCGGACGAACCGGCGTTCGCGCCGACTCAGGCCCCGGGCAGCTGGGAATGGCCGAGGTGCGACGCTGCCCCCACGCTGCACGTTCTGCCGGGGCTGTTCGTCCGGCGGGACTTCGCGCCGGTGCGCCTGGAGTACAGCGAGAGCTACAGCGTCCGCCAGGGCTGGGCGACGTCGTACGACACCGGCCCCGCGTCCGGCGTGGACCAGGCGGCGTGACCATGACGTACACGATCGAGATCACCCGCCATGTGGTCAGCTACCGCACCCCGCCGGACGTCACCCCCGAAGGGGAAAGCTGCGGCGGGGAGTGGATGGACGGCGACTGGCGCACGATCGAGCGCCCGTCCACCAGCCGCGCCGTGTACGACGAGTACGATGCGGAGACATGGGAGGGCGACGTGATCGCCTGGGCTGTCAACGCGATCCTCCCGACCGGGGCGACCGAGCCGTCGTTCTACCCGGTGGGTACGGCCGTTCCCGAACACGTCTGGTTGTCCGGCCGGTACGACGACCCTTACGAGGGCGACAACCGGGTCACGGAAACCAGCGTGCGGCTGACCGGGGACTGGTCCCCGCAGGAGCGCGCGGACGTCTTCCACGCGCTCGACCGGAGCTGAAACAAACTCCTTTCACTCGTACGGCGGACGCGTCCGCCGTACCCGATGCCCGTGCCCCCTCAACTCCCCACCCCAGAGGGGGTACGGGTCCGCCGGGGGTGCCACCGTCACCTGAAGCGATGCTCGGGTGGTGGCACCCCCGGTCTGCCCCTGCACGGGGCTTGCCGGCGGACGACCACTGGACGCTCCTGGCACCACCGGCCGGTGCGAACTCCCGGCCGACTACCCGAACTCCCCGCGCCTTCCCGGTCTCCGTCCGCCGGGGAGATGCGGGGCCCGCCGAGGGGCGCTGCCGGGTCCGGCGGCGGTTTCCCCGGTCCTTCCCCCGACCTGAAGAAGAGGGACGATCGCATGAACACGGAGAAGATGATCGAGATCACGGCCGTCTTGAAGATGGTCGAAGAGCTTGCGTACGAATGCGAGGCCGTCGTGAGGGTGCCCGTCTCGGTGGCCGACGACCCGGACGCCCTGACGGAATACCTCGCCGACCACGAAGAACTGTGGAAGAACCAGATCCAGCGCGACGACGGCGACACCACCGATGTGAGCGAGAGCCCGCTGTCCAAGGGGAAGTGGCTCAAAGTCCGGCGCTCCGAGCAGACATGATCATGAGCGAGCGGTACGACATCAGGATCGGTCGGCGCGTCCGCCACGTCGACAGTCCCACTCCGGCTCGGGCGATCGTGAGGTCGTTCTACGCCTACCCTCTCGTGACGGTCGAGTGGGAGTCCACCGGGCGGGAGTCCACCGAGAACAGGGCCTACCTCACCCCGGTCTCCACCGGCATCACCGCGCGCGAGACCACGGACCACCGAGGACGCGCCCTGCGCATCACCGCGTACGTCGAGGACGACCGCCGGGGCGAACGCGTCGTGATCGAGAAGTGGCGTACGCCCTCCGCGCCCGGGCATCCGGCCGGGACGATCACCTACCGCCGGATCACCGGCCCGGACACGTGCGCCACGGAACTGGAGCCCGAACGCGTCGTGTTCGAGGACGAGGTGTACCCGGACGTCGCAGCCATGCTCTGACGGAACGTCACCGCCCCTGTACCGGCCTCCGGGGATTTCCGGAGGCCGGCGCATTTTCCCGCCCGGCCGGTCGTCACCGGCCGGGTTTTGTCTGCTCGCCGGAAGGAGGCACACCATGATCGACATCGATGTGTCCGACGAGACGCGCGAACGATACGTCCGCAACATCATCACCACGTGGAGTGCCGCCACCCCGGACCAACTGAGGCGCGGGCGTACGTGGTATCGCACCGCCCACAGCCTCGCGGCGTCGATCACCGACGGCCGGCCGCGCGCCGGAGCCGGCGTGATCGCGGCCCTGTCGGCGAACAAGTCCTGGCCGCAGAACCGGCGCCTCGCCCACCGGGCGTACGAAACAGGGGTGCCCACCGGTCATACCCGGAACGTGTTGGCCAAGGTGAACCGGATCATGGCGGGCGATGACCCCGAGGAGGTTCTTCCGACGTCTCGGAAGACCGGGATGTTCTTCAGGTGCATCGCCGACCCGTGCGACCCGGACGCGGTGGTGATCGACCGCCACGCCCACGACATCGCCGTCGGCGAACTCTACGGACGACGCGACCGGGGCCTGGGCGCCGCCCGCCGGTACGCGCTGCTGGCCCACTGCTACCGCGAAGCGGCCCTGCGGCTGGGCGAGTTGCCCAGCACCGTGCAGGCCGTCACGTGGGTCGTCCACACCGAACGCATCGCGGGCACCGGCACCCGGCCGCCCCGCGACGTCACCGATCCGTCGGAAAAACTTGGAGCCGATCGGCAATCGAGGACTTTTGGGTGCCGTATTGGAGTGAGACACAGAAAGCACCGTGAGGGGGGCCGGGTCCACCATTCAGCGTGATATTCCGGGCGGTCACATCAGGTCCTGCCCGTCCCGGTTGTGTAGCTCAGTCGGTAGAGCGCCGGTCTTATAAGCCGTGAGGTCGCGGGTTCGAGCCCCGCCGCAACCACCTCCTTTGCTCTACCCCGCTGGAACCCGCAATGACCCTCCACGTAGTCCAGTTCTCCGGCGGGATAGACAGCTGGGCCGCCGCTCACCGCATCGCCGCACACCATGGAACCCGCGGCCTCGTCCTGCTGTTCGCCGACACCCTCGTCGAGGACCCGCGTCGCCGACGGCCGTACCCCCTTCGAGGTGTTCCGGCAGCGACGCTTCCTCAAGCAACGCCCCTGCCGGACGTGGCTGGAAGCCCACGCCGACCTTGCGGACTCCGTGCTGCACATCGGCATCGACTGGTCCGAGGAACGCCGTGCGCCGTGGACGGTGTCCTTCCCGATGCGCGATCCACCCCACGTGACGAAGGAACCGATGCTGGACGCGGCCCGGGCGGCTGGCCTTGAGCCGCCCCGGCTGTACGCATGGGGTTTCGCCCACAACGGCTGCGGCTCGATGTGCGTACGCGGCGGACACAAACCCTGGACCCACGTCCTGGACGTCTTCCCCGAACGCTACGCGCAGGCCGAACGCGGGGAACAGGAACTGCGCGCCGACCTCGGAGACGTGGCGACCCAGCACGACCGGACCGGCGGCCACTCCCGGCCGCTCACCCTGACCGATTTCCGCGAGCGTCAGGAATCCCAGAAAGGACAAACTCGACGGAGGAACCATGACCATTGACCAGAACAAGATGATGCCGTGGACGGTCATCCACCACGCGCGAGCAAAAGTACGCTCCGGCGTATTCGAGGGTGTCTTCCTCGGTGTCGACGGCGACCGCTGGATCGCCGGCCGGATGTACACGGGCAAGAGCATGTCCGACGGATTCGGTGAGAACGGAGAATGGTGGTATTCCCACTCCTTCATCTCGCCCAACAGGTCCGGCGTCCGCAATATGCGTGATGCCGTTGCCCGTTACATCGAGATGGGGCGCGCAGCCCTGGTCGGGGACGTCATTTTCGAACGGAGCACGTGGGACACCGTCGACCGGTACCTCGTCGGCAAGGTCCCCCTGAACGGTGTGGCCGACATGGCGGCGGGCTGGGAGCGGACGGGGGCCGGCAGGTTGGTGAACGCGCTCGGCGGCAGCACGTACCTCCTGCCCGCCGCCCTGGCGAAGCGGCAACTGCTGGGC
Source organism: Streptomyces saintjeani (assembly GCF_055409605.1). Lineage (NCBI taxonomy): Bacteria > Bacillati > Actinomycetota > Actinomycetes > Kitasatosporales > Streptomycetaceae > Streptomyces > Streptomyces saintjeani. The sequence continues at coordinate 8,753,186 of NZ_CP189624.1, forward strand.
TACCTCCGCCGCACCGCGTCCGAAGACGGTCCGCCCCCGACCCGTCAGGGACTGAGCCTCGACGAGGCGTACGAGCGGGTGACCGGCGCGGACGGCCCCGTGCGGTTCGAAGTGGGCCGCAACACCTACTGGCTCACCCACGACGGCCACTACAGCGACCGGCACCGCTTCCGGCGCCACCCCTATGCGGAAAGAAGAGGAAACGATTCATGACCGACAACACCGACGACGTCGAGTGCTGGGAGAGCGACTGCACAATGACCCCCACCCACGCCCTGCGGACCGACCGTCTGTGGACGGTCCTGGAAGTCTGCGACGACCACATCGGCTGGGCGGTCACGTTCTTCATGAAGGTGCACGGCCGCAAGGTCGAGCCGTTCGTCGTCGCGCCGATCGCCTTCGGCGCGGAGGCCGGTATCTCCGTGCCCGTGATCAAGACCGACCTGCTCGACGAGGCGGCCCGCCGTATCCAGGCAGAGGCCGCCGTCGAGGAACACAGCAGAGCCCGCGTGATCGAAGTGCTGCGGGAGATGCGCAGGGAGCCGAGGCCATGACCGACGAGGATTTCTGGCTCGGCCACCTGCACGCATACGGATCCGACGACACGAACGGCGACGTCTGGCTCGACTCGATGATCGACGAGCCCGGCCCCCACGTCCGGTGGACCGTGTTCGTCCGCCTGCCGAGGGCCGCCCAAGTGGACCTCGCCGCATTCCTCCTCACACAGATCTTCAGCGAACCCGATACGAAGGAGCCGAACGATGACACATGACGTCAACACCGCCTTCGCCCAGGAGAAAGCCGGGCAGATCGAGGACGCGCGAGCACAGGCCCGCGCTTTCCAGGACCGTATCGACCGGGGCGAGGTCGAGCCGCTCGGCGCCGACCGCTACCGGGTCCTCACCGGCCGGGACGCGGGCGAGGTCTTCACCGTACGACGCGGGGCGCAGGGCGAGGCCGAGGAGATCCTCGCCCGGCACGGCCTGGACACCACCACCGGTGCCGCCGCCCTCTACACCACCACCCCGGCCTGGCACGGCCTGGGCGCCGTGATCCCGGGCGGGATCACCGACGTCGACGAGGTGCTGAAACTGGCCCGCATCGACTGGGACGTCGCCAAGAAACCCGCCCTGTTCGAATGGGACGACGGCATCCACGCCGCCACGGGCCGGCACGTCACGGTCCGCTCGGACACCGGCACTGCCCTGGGCACGGTGGGCGACCGCTACGAGGTCTTCCAGAACGCGCACATCTTCCGCTTTCTCCAGGACCTGGTGGAGGAGCACGACGCGGTCTGGGAGTCGGCCGGAGCACTGCGCGGCGGACGCAAGGTCTTCGTGACCATGCGCATGCCCCACTCGATCGTGATCGACCGAGGCGGCCTCGACGACGAGATCGTCCTCTACCTCGCCGCGATCAACTCCCACGACGGGACGTCGGCGGCCGAGTCGGTCGTCACCCCGTGGCGCATCGCGTGCGGCAACACCGAACGCTTCGCCAGCCGCGACGCCGTCCACCGCTGGGGCATCCGTCACACGAAGAGCGGCCTGACCACCCTGGACGAAGCCCGCCGCACCCTGGGCCTGACCCTCGCCTACGCGAAGACGTTCGAGGCCGAGGAGAACCGCCTCGTGCGCACGGACCTGCTGATCGACGAGTTCCACGAACTGATCGACAGCCTGTGGACCGTCGACGAGGACGCCACCGACGCCGTCAAGGCATCCGCCCGGGCCAGGCACGACCACTTGGACGGCATGTTTCGTGACCGCGCTCGCCGGCTGGGCCGCACCGCGTACACGGCCGAACGCACCGTCACCGACTATCTCGACCACGACCTGCGCGTCGTTCCCCGCAACCTCGGAGACGAACTCGCCCGCGCCCAAAGGGCACTGGAAGGAGGCGCCGACGACCTGAAGTCCCAGGCCCACCGCCAACTCCTGCTGCGTACGCGGTGACACGGGACACCGCCGTACCAAGCCGACTCAGCGGCCCGCCGATCGACGGGCCGCTCTTCCCGTTCCGGAACAGCGGAGGAACGACATGACCCTGACCGAATTCAAGCGCCGCGCCGGGCGATGCCCGGCGTTCCAGTGCATCAACTATCGATACCCGCACCTCTCGGGCCCGTGCGTCGTCTGGTCCGCCGGCTCGAACGTCATCCGGTACACCCCTGAAGGCGCACTGGGCATCGGACGCACCGAGTGGCCGTCCAAGCGCCTGTCCCGGATCGAGGGCAACAAGATCACCTGGTTGGACCCGGACGACGGCACCGACAGCTTCGCCTTCGTCTTCCCCTTCACCACCGACGCCGGGCCCCGGCATGTCGAACCCGCGGAAGCCGAGGCGCTTCTGATCGGAGCGACCGGCGTAGGGGAACACCGGTCCGACGGCGCCACGGTGATGCACCGCCACGGCTGTGCCTACCCCGTGACCTGGGGCGGCGTACCTCAGGCGACGCTCCCCGGAGAACCCGCCGAACCCCAGGCCCTGGCCACCGTACCCGTCACCTACCACGTGGACCTCTCCCTGAGCGGCACCACCTGGCACCGCACAGCCACCCCCGACACCGCCCGCGCCCTGATGACCAGCGCGAGCGACGCCCAGCGCGACGGAGCCCGCCTCACCCGGGACGGCTGGATCTTCCACCTCGCCTACCCCTCCGGGCTCTGCGCCCGCCTCACCCCCACCGGCCTGGACGGACAACTCGTCGACCAGGCCCTCCACGTGGCCACACAAGACCCGGGCTGGGACGACCCCGCTACCGCCATGGAACTGGCGCAACACGTCCTCAGGACCACCGGTCTGCGGTGACCCCCACAGACCAACATCCCTCTCCCGACAAGGAGTTCCCCCATGCCGACCTACACCTTCGTCCTCGACCAGCCCGCACACCAGGACCTCGACGGTCCCCAGTACGTGGTCGCCGAGGGCGACACCCGCGACGACGCCGAGATACGAGCCCGCGACCATCTGCACGAGGTGACCGGCACCCCGCACGGCTTCCGCCGCACCCTCGTATTCGACGGCGCACCGCTCACCCCGCCCGACACCGACGGCGGGACCTGGCACGACACCCGCCCACGGCCGGCCTCCGGACCGGCCGATCGCTGAGAAAACCCGGCCATGCGGTGCACCACACCGGGCTGCGAAGGCACCGACTTCGTCGCCTCGACAACCGCCTACCTCTCCATCGGCCCCGGCCCCACCGCGCAAGGAGAACCCACGGCCGAGATCGAGGGCCTCGCCTGCGAGGAGATCGAACTCGCCTGCCGGACCTGCGGCCAGCCGGTCAACAATGACGCCGACGCGTCGTACGACACCGCCGTCCGCAACCTGATGACGGAACTCCTCCACGACCTCGGCCTCCCCCTGGCCCGGCTCGAACCTCCCGAGACGGATACGGGAGACCGCTGATCCGGGACCGTACCGGCGGCCGGCCCCACAGGGCGAATACCTCTGTACGGTCACTCGCCGCCCGACACTGCGCCCGAGCAGGCTCCGGTGGCGCCTTGGTCTGCATTCCACGCCACCGGACTCCGCCCCCTGCACACCAGGGGGCGGAGCGGTCCTCTCCCGGAAACCATCCGGGAGGGGACCCCACCCCACCGACCCACCCGGACAACCAGGCAGCGACAAGCCCCCCACGAAAACGCGAAGAACCATGCCCCACTCCGACCCGTACCTCCGCCGTGTGGAGAAAATCATCGCCCGCGAAGGACTGGCCGTGCAGTACGTCTACGCCTCCCCGGACGCCGGCACCCGACCCTTCGCCTACACCATCGGACTGCACACCCACCCCGACCGAGACTACGAACTCGCGGTCTCGGGACTGAACGACCGCCCGTCCGGCGTGCTGCTCACCACCGTCGCCGACATCCTCACCACCGACGACACCGCCCCCGCCGAAGGACTGGAGATCGCCGGAGTACTCCCCGACGGCTACAAGCTCCGCCTGCGCCGGGCCAGTCGACCACATCGGCTCGCCATCATCCAGGCCCTGTACGGCTACATCCCCTCCATCTGGCAGGTGCTGTGGCCCGACAGAGAACACGTCTTTCCCGACGACGAGAACGACCACCCGGTGACAGAGGCTCAGCCTCTTCTATGAACCATGCGGACAGGCCAAGACGAAGACGTCTCACGCCAGTGCAACGGGACACCTGGAACTCGCCGGTGCGGAGGACTTCTCTCTCCTGGTCCGCGCAGTCCAGGAGAGCGGTGTCATCACCAGCACGACGGGCGGTACAGAACGGCTCCGGGCTTCTCAACGTCGGCGCGGGCGACGGCTTCTACCGCCGGCTCCTGGACGTTGAGTTCCCGGTCCCGCTGAAACTGGCGCCCCTGTGCGGCAGGAAATCGGTGGTCACCTGCGCCGCCACCGCCTCGTCATCACGCGCCAGTTCACGGCTCGCTTCGACCTCCTCCGCACTCCAGCAGTGTTGGCCCGTGTGCTCGCTCGGCGCAAGTCGGGCGAAGGCCGGGGGCGGGGTCCGCTGCCGACAACCGGGCGGTCGCACATACCAGTTGCTCCACTGCGGTACTCCGGTCACATGGGATTGCGAAGGTCTTCCAGTGTCGGCAGTTCCGGCGCACCGTTGGTGCACTGTTCCCACAGGACCCGGCCCACGCGTTCGGCGCCTGGCTCCTCACGGCCGGGCGCTGCACGCGTTGGGGGTTCAGTCCGTGGCTACGCGGGTCACCTCGATGGTGAGGCGGTCGTCGAGGACGCGGCTGACGGGACGGCCGACGATGGCGACCCCGCAGAGGGTGCCGTCGGGCCGTTGGACGCCGATGCTGAACCTGTGCCCCTGCGGTCTTCGGTGGTGGCGATGGAGCAGGTCGACGATGTTGCACGCTTCGCGGAACGTGAGAGGGACGATCGTCAACCGCTCCTGCTTGTCGGACATGTACCACGCTCGTTGCAGGTTCCGATTTAATTTGTCGGCTGGTGGGCAAGTGGTCTGGTGTTTTGGGGTGCTGTCCAGGCTTCTTGTCGAGGATTCGTCTGACAGATCTGTCGGTTTCCTCAGGCCGCTTCGTGCTGCTTGGACTGGGGGACAGACAGTTCCCGGATCAGGTTCGGGGCGATCGGAAATCGCTTGTGGTGATCCGATGGGGCGTCGTACGGTCGCCTCCGATGAACGAGACGCCCGAGGTTTTGCCGTTCCCGGACCGGAAACCAGTCGACGCCGCGGTGGCGGGCACGTTGATCGCCGCGCAGTTCCCGCAGTGGTCCGACCTTGAGGTCCGGCCGGTCTATGCGCAGGGTTGGGACAACTGCACTTTTCGCCTCGGTGACGAGATGCTGGTGCGGCTACCGACTGCCGAGGAGTACGCGCTGGCGGTTGAGAAGGAGCACCGGTGGCTGCCGGTGCTCGCACCCGCGTTGCCGTCGGAGATCCCGGTTCCGCTGGCCAGAGGCGTGCCCGATGCGTGCTTTCCGCACAACTGGTCGGTCTATCGGTGGATTGGTGGCGAGCCTGCGGCCCGTGCCGTCGTCGAGGACATGAAGACGTTCGCCGTCGACCTTGCGGAGTTCCTTGTGTCCCTGCAGCGCATCGACCCGACAGGCGGACCGGGCCCGGGGCTGCACAATTGGTTCCGAGGCGGACCACTGACGACCTACGACGGGTGGGCCCGGGCAGCCCTGGAGACGTTGGACGGCCTGATCCGGACCGAGGCCGCCGAGGAGATCTGGGAACGGGCGTTGCGAGCCTCGTGGGACGGTAGGCCGGCCTGGTTCCACGGAGACATGGCCTCGGGAAACCTTCTGGTGAAGGACGGTGCGCTCGCGGCCGTCATCGACTTCGGCACCTGCGGAGTCGGAGACCCGGCCTGCGATCTGTCGATCGCCTGGACGATGCTGACCGGCAAGAGCCGGGCCGCGTTCCGCGATCGGCTAGGGGTAGACGAGACGACCTGGGAGCGTGGACAAGGCTGGGCGCTCTGGAAGGCCCTGGTCGTCTGCGCCGGAGCGGTTCGCGATGGCGATGGCCTCCCGGCGGATGCGTCGTTCGTTCTGGATGAGATCCTCGCTGCTCATTAGCGGCTGGTCCGAACGACAAGTTGATGAAAAGTCACCTGGAAAGCGACATCTCTATTCGGAACCTCCACTCCTCAGGAAGCCCCTGGCCGGGTGGCTCCGGCGTAGTCGTCCCCTGGATATCGGTAGGGCTCGATGCGGATGGGAACATGGGGGCGGGGCGCGTCGATCATCTGTCCGGCGCCGATGTAGAGGCCGACATGGTGGATGCCGCTGTGGGGGTTGCCGTAGAAGACCAGGTCTCCGGGGCGGAGTTGGGCGTTCGCGGGGAGGCGGGGGCCGTGGTCGTACTGGGTCTGGGCAGTGCGGGGCAGGGGGATGCCGGCGGCGGCGTACGCGGCGGTCGTCAGCCCCGAGCAGTCGAAGCCCGCGTCGCCCGCGCCAGGGCCGTCGCCGCCCCACTCGTAGGGGAGACCGAGCTGGCCCTGGGCGTAGTTGATCGCTTCGAGGGCGGCAGCCGTGGGGGCGGTGTCCGCGCCGAACTCCGGGCCCGCGGTGTAGGACTGGGCCTGGGCGAGGACCTGGGAGACGTACGTGTCGGAGTGGTTGTAGGTCCGGACGGCGCCGGGAAGGTTCGTGCCGCCTCGGGCGCCGGAGTCGCACAGGTACGCGGCGGCGGCGTGCACGGCGTCGTGGGCGTCGTACGGCGACGGCGGGGTGGCACCGCCCGTCGGGAGCCGGTGGCGGGCGGTGACACTTCGGAAGGTGGCCGGCAGGAACTGCATGGGCCCTTGGGCGCCGGCGTGGTTGGCGCCGCTCCGGACGCCGGGGAGGGTCGAGCGGCCGTGGTCGGACTCGGTTTTGCCGATGGCGGCCAGGATCGTCCAGGGCAGGCCGGGGCAGGTGGTGGACGCCTCGATGTAGAGGGTGAGGTAGTCGGGCGGTATGTCGGTGAGGGCGGCCCGGCTGGGCTGGGTCGTGGTGCTGGTGGCGGAGGTGAGGAGGGCGCCGGCGCCGGCTGCGCCGAGGACGGCGACGGTCATCAGCAGTCCGGCCGCGATCGCGGTGAGCCGTCCCATCGCCGGGTCACTTGCGGGGGCGGCGGGGTGTGGGGGAGGGAGGTACGGGCGAAGGGGGCGGGAGTCCCGCGCCGGTGTGCGGGGCGTTCGGGCGGGCGGGGTTGACCGGGGGCAAGTGGGGCCAGGCGTGGGGGAGTTCGGTGAGGGGGAGTCGTTGGAGGTCGGGGTGACGGGTGTTGAGGGGGTGCCAGCGGTCGTTGGCCGGGTCGCCGGAGCAGCCGGCGGCGTTGATGGTCGCGACGGGTACGAGGGTGGGGTCGTCGAGGCTGGTCAGCGCGTGGGCGAGCGTACGGCGGATCTGTACTTCGCGTCCGGGGCTCGGCGTCCATATCAGGACGGGTGTGGTGATGCCGGTGGTGGTGGCGAGTCGGTGGTAGCGGGGGAGTTTCGCGGCGACGCGGTCGGGGCGTTCGGTGCCGAAGTCGAACTCCAGGAACCATTCGACGGCGGTGGTGCCGTGCTGCCAGGTGCCGTAGGCGTCGGGGCGGGCGATGTCGCCGAAGAGCTTGGTGCAGCGGGTCTCCGACCACCAGGCGGTGAGCTTGGAGGCGGGGCGGGAGTGGGCGACGAGGGTGCTGAAGAGCCCGTTGGTGCCGACGGTGTGGGCGAGGTGGAGGGAGTGGGCGATGCCGAGGGCGCGGTCGTGCTGGTAGTCCAGGTCGCGGGGTTCGAGGCCGTGTTCGCGGGCGAGGAGGGTGGCTCCGGCGATGTCGAGGACGTAGTGCATGGGGGCGCTGCCGTAGGTGATGAACGGCTGGAAGCGGTCGATGACGCGCCATCGGTACAGGCGCAGCAGGCGCAGGTTCGCGGCGCGTTCGGAGGGCCAGGCCATCGCGGTGATCTGGTGGGTGGTCAGGACGCGGTGTTCGTGGAGCATGTGGACGAGCCAGCGGTCGCGGTCGGTGAGGCGGGTGGTGAGGTGGGCGGCGTAGGCGCTGGTGGCTGCGGTGGTAGAGGCGGGGCGGTGGGGCTGGTGGCCGCGCAGGGCGCGTTGGGGCGTCGGGTTGGTGATCACGGGATTCCCTTCGGGTGCGGTGTGGGGTTACGCGTACTTCCTCGGCGGTGCGCTCCCTGCGTGGGACGCCGGGGGGAGCGGGGAGGGCGGGGGGAGCTCGGTGGGGGAGCCGGGGGTGGTGGTGATGCGGGTGGTGGGGCTCGGGGGCGCTATGTGGGGCCAGGCGCGTCCGAGTTCGTGGAGGGGGAGGCGGCGGTGGGAGAGCCGGTCGAGGGGCTGCCACCGGGCGGGAGCCGCCAGGTCGGTGCTGGAGGTGGCGACGGGCACGAGGGCGGAGTCGGGGAGGGCGGCGAGGGCGGAGACGAGGGCGTGGCGGATGCGGGTCTCACGGCGGGCGGTGGGCAGCCGGATCAGGACCGGGGTGATGGTGCCGGTCGTGGCCGCGAGGCGTGCGTAGCGGGGAAGCTTCGCGGCGACCCGGTCGGGCCGTTCGGTGGCGAGGTCGAACTCCAGGAACCACTCGAAGACCGAGCCCCCCTCCTGCCAGCGGCCGTAGCCGTCAGGGATGACGGTGTCGCCGAAGGAGCGCCGGCAGCGGGCTTCGGACCACCAGGCGGTGAGCCGTCCGGTCGCGTCCGACCGTCGGGAGCGGGCGATGAGGGCGGTGAAGAAGGCGTTGGTGCCGACGGTGTGGGCGAGGTGGAGGGAGTGGGCGATGTTCAGGGCGCGGGCGTGCTGGTAGGGGAGGTCCCGGGGGTCGAGGCCGTCCTCGTAGGCGAGGGTGGCGGCGCCGGCGACGTCGAGGACGTAGTGCATGGGGGCGGCCCCATAGGCGGCGAACGGCTGGAAGCGGTCGACCAGGCGCCACTTGTAGAGCTGGAGGAGGCGCTGGTGGGCGGCGCGGGCGGAGGTGAAGGCGGTCTCGGTGAGCTGAGGGGTGGTCAGGACCCGGTGTTCGTGGAGCATGCGGGCGATCCAGCGGTCGCGGTCGGTGAGGTGTTCGGCGAGCCGGGTGACGTACGCGGTGCTGGTGGCGGCGCGTTCACTGAGCCGGGCGGGCCGGTGACCGCGCAGGGGACGCTGGGAGGTGGAGATCATCAGGAGGGCCTCCGGTCAGGTGGTGCGGCGGGGGTCTGTCGTACGCCGCTCCCGGGCCGTGTCGGGAACGGGCGCGGGGGTGCCTCGACGGGCGGCGGCGGCGCGGATCTGCTTCGCGCGGCCGGGGACGGGCGGCGGGAGAGGCTCGGTGACGACGGTGAAGGCGGGGGCCTCGGCGCCGCCCAGGACGGGGCGTACGGCGGCGTGGTAGACGTCGAGGTGGGAGAGGTCGTGCGGGGTGAGGCGGGGGTGGGTGTGCTGGGCGAGACGCTGGGCGTCTTCGGGGGAGGCGTTGAAGTAGATCTTGGTGCGGGCGTTGGTGCTGATGCCCTCTTCGAGGTCCTTGGGGAGCTGGCGCAGGTACTGGTGGGCCAGCGTCATGGCCAGGCGGTAGCCGCGGGCCTCGGCGAGCATGTCCTCCAGGGGGTAGGGGAGGTTGAGGAAGTTGTGTGCCTCATCGATGTACAGCCCGGCGTCGTGGCGGCGGGAATGGGGGAGGCGGGCGCGGCGGGTGGCGGCCTGCCAGGTACGCGCGACCACGATCGAGCCGACGAGCCGGGAGGTCTCGGTGCCCAGGGAGTCCTTCGCGATCCGCACGAGGCAGATCCCGCCGTCCAGGACCTGTTCCATGTCGACGGTGGACGGCCCGGCGGCCAGCGCGGATCGGACGAACGGCCGCAGCAGCAGGCCGCGGAGCTTGTTCATCAGCGGGGCGATGACCTGCGCCCGCGAGGCGGGGGACAGGGAGTCGTACCAGGACCAGAACCCTTTGAGGACCTCGTCGTGGATCTGGTCGACCGCGCGCCGGCGGAACGCGGGGATCGACAGGAGGCGGGGCAGATCGGTCAGCAGCGGGGTGCCGGGGAGTTCGCGCAGGGTGAGCAGGCCCGCGCGCAGGATGTCCTCCGTACGCGGTCCCCAGGAGGAGGCGTAGATCCGGGAGAAGATCGACACGAGGTTGTCGACGGTGCGGGCGGCGTCGGCGCCTTCGAGGGGGTTGAGGACGGGCGGACGGCTCTTGCTGTCGGCGTCGAACAGCACCACCTTCTCGCCGAGTTCCTCCGGCAGCCGCATCAGGATGTCCGTGACCAGGTCACCCTTGGGGTCGACGACGACCAGGCCGCGTCCGGCTTCGGCGTCGGCGAGGATCATGCGGCCTATCAGCTCCGATTTCCCGGAGCCGGTGGCGCCCAGGATGTGGAGGTGCTGGCGGGTGTCGGGGACGCGCAGGCCGACGGGGCGGGGGCGGCCGGAGTCGGTGAGCCCGATCGGACGTACGTGGGGGCCGGTGGTGGCGATTCCGGGTGGTGGGGGTACGGCGCTGGCTCCCGCGCGGGGGAGAGCGGGGATCGCCTCGTCCCACGGCAGATGCGCGATCGCCGCCAGCTCGGGCAGCGACAGCAAGTCGCCCTTGTCCAGGCGCCGTTCGGTGACCCGGAGGGCTGGGTGGCGGATGCGGGCGCGGCGGTAGTAGTTGTGCTCGGTGAACGCGGAGAACGCCGACGCGATCGCATGGCACCGTCCCCGTAGCCGGTCCCGCGTCACCACACGCGTCTTCGCGTCGGGCAGGGGCGCGGTGACGGCGTAGCGGATACGGGTCTCGTACGACGCGCCGCGCTCCTTGGTGACGATCGCCCGGTCCTCCACGGCTGTGCTCAACGCGGTCTGACGGTCCATCACCGGCCGTGTGCTGCGGGCGCGGTGGTGCGGGCCGGGGGTGAGGAGGTCCAGGAGGCGGCCGGGCAGGCGGGTGGAGGGCTCGGTACGGAAACGGCGGGCCGCACGCCGGGCCTTCTTCACCCGGTGGCCGGTGACCGGGCGGGCGAGGATCTGGACGAGGGCCTCCTCGCCGTGGCCGAGGCCGGCGGGGGCGCCGAGGAGGGCGCGGATCGGGTCGGCGGGGAAGGCGGTGCGGATCGGCAGGGCCTCGGTGCGGGCCAACCGCAACTCCCCTCCCGCCGACTCGGTGTTCAGGTGCGGGGCGACCGGTGCGGGGGTGGTGCGGGTGTGGGCGCCGGGCCAGGCGGCCTCGACGGCGCGTTCCACCGTTCCGGGCGGGACGGTGCCGGGCACCCACAGGCGCAGACGGATCGTCTCGCGGTCGAAGACGTACTCCCACGCGACGTGGGGCTGGCCGGTGAGATGGCGTCGCCAGGCGGGGCGCAGCAGACCGAGGAGGTTCGCCCACAGGGCCTCGGCGCCTGCCGGATCGGCGGTCGGCGGCGGAAGGACGGCGATCAGACGGGCGCCGCTCGCGAGGATGCGCCGGCAGCGGCGGCGCCACCACCAGCGCGCCCACACCAGCACAACGGAGACGAGGCCGACGGCCGGGGTGCCGAGGGGCGCCCAGGCGGATGCCGTGTGTGCCAGGCCGTCGAGGAGAGCATGGACGGCGGCTGCCGGGTCGCGCAGGTAGTCGTGGACGAAGGAGGCGCGCTGTTCGACACTCATGGTGAGGGCCTTTCGATGAGGTGAACTTCCTTATGGCGCCGGGGCGTTGAACCGCGCGGGGCGGCGAGCCCGCGCCGGTGCTGCTCGCATCCGTTCACGCGCCGTCGAGGTCGATCTCGTCGCCGGGGCTGGGTGGGACGTCCTCGTGATCAAGGTCGAGGAACACGTCCTGCTCGCTCGCGGTCGGGGTGCGGGCGGCGAGTTCGGCGGGGTCGGTGGTGATGAGGTGGTGTTCGGTGGGGGAGGCGACGGCCTGGAAGGCGACGCGGTGGGTGCCTGCGGCCAGGAGGCCCTGGCCCCGGTCGGCGGTCAGGAGGAACTGCCGTTCGCCCTGGGAGAGGTCGAAGGTGCGGGTGATCTCGTCGATGGCCTGGGGTGCTTGGCGCAGGAGGATCTGGGTGGCCGCGTTGGCCACGATCGCCTTGCCGAGGTCCGAGGCGAGGAGGTCGGCGGTGTCCTGGGTGGCCACGGTGAGCCCGGCCCAGCGTTTGCGGAACGACTTGGCCATCCGGAACAGGTACTCGGCGCCCGCAGCCGACTTCATCAGCAGCCATGCCTCGTCCACCGTCGCCAGCCGGGGGCGGCGCGCGGCCGGGTCGGAGATCTGGTTCCAGACGGTGTCCAGGGCCAGCAGGGTGCCGACGGGCTTGAGCTCGTCGGCGAGGTCGCGTAGACCGAAGGCGACGAGGTGTCCTTCGGGCCGGGTGGTGGTGGGCCCGGCGAAGAGGGTGGAGAACGCGCCCTCGGTGAACGGCCGCAGCCGGGCCGCCAGGCTGTCCGCCGTACGGCTCTTGGCGCGGCGCAAGACGGCGGTGAGGTCGGTGAGCGGCGGGGCGGGTCTCGTCCAGGTGCGCGGGTCGGAGGTGATGCCGGCCTGCTGGTAGGCCGTCGCGATCGCCTGGTCCAGCACGGCCCGTTCGTCGGGCGTCAACGGCGCGTCGAGGAGGACGGAGATGACGGTGTGGAGGAAGAGGGCGCGGCGGGTGAGGGTGTCCTTCGGGGCGGTGCGCCGTCCGTCGGGGCGGGTGTGGATCGGCAGGTCGAACGGGTTGAGGCGGACACTCTCGGCGCCGAGGCGAAGAGTGGTGCCGCCGATGGCATCGGCGAGGCGGGTGTATTCGTCCTCGGGGTCGATGACGTACGCCTCGATGCCCCGGTACAGCGAGCGCAGGAGTTCGAGTTTGACGAGGTAGGACTTGCCGGCGCCGGAGCGGCCGAGGACGACGGAGTTGTGGTTGTCGAGGGCGAAACGGTCCCAGTGGACCAGGCCCTGGGAGCCGAGGTTGTAGCCGTAGAGGACGCCGGCGGGGGTGGTGTTGGTGGGGAGGTCGGGGCTGGTGAAGGGGAAGGCGGCGGCGAGGGCCGCGGTGTCGAAGGTGCGGCGCATGCGGATGCGGTCGAGGCCCAGGGGGAGGGTGGTGATCCAGCCCTGGAGGGTGCGGTAGGTGGTGGGCTTGGCGTCCATGAGCAGGCTGGCCGCCAGCGCCCGTACGGCGGTTGTCTCGTCGGCGAGTTCCTCGCGGCTCGTGGCGTGGACGGTCAGGTACAGGCCGAAGCGGAAGAGCTTCCCTTCGCCACGCGCGACGCGGGCGGACAGGTCGTGGGCGTCTTCGGTGGCGGCTTCGGCGTACGGGTCGGTGAGGCGGCCGTGCTCGGAGTCGTGGCGTCGGCCTGATTCGAGGCGGGCGAGCTGGCGTTTGAGGTGGGTGGCGCTGGTGACGGGGTCGACGGGCTCGATGTGCAGGCTGACGTCGAGGCGGCCGGGGTGGGTGAGGAGGGGCTGGAGCCAGCCGGGGTGAACCTCGCGGGGGTAGCCGGTGATCGCGAACGAGGCGGTCCAGTCGTCGCCGACCTCCAGGTGGCGGGGCGCTATAGCGATTGAGTCCGGGGCGAACTCCCCGCCGCTGCCGACGTGTTGAGGGTTGCGGATCATTCCGGCCGCCCGTCTGCGCCGGTGGTGATGATGTCGTCGGCTCGGGCGAGTGGCGCGTTCGGAGGCAGGAGGCTGCCGGGGTTGCAGGCGGAGGCCAGGACCGCCGTTGCCTGTCCGGCGTCCAGGAACGTGACCGGGACACCGAGCGGGCCCAGCAGTCCGGCGGCTTCCTGGACGCGGCGGACGAGACGGGTCTCGGCGGCACGCCGGGCAGCCGGATCCGCCACGCCCTCGCGGCGATGGGTTCTCCGCACAGGGGCGAGAGGTGAAGGAGCGCCCAGGCGGACAGGTTCGCGCAGGACGAGCAGGACCTGGCGGGTGAGCAGGTCGCTGTCGGTGGCGAGGTGGTCGAGGAAGCCGGCGTGCTCGCGTGCGGCGGCTTCCAGCGCCGGGTGCGGGAGCGACCTGGCCCGCCGGCGCAGTTCGTCGATCTGGGCGGTCAGGTCGAGGTGCTGGCAGCGGACGAGGATCTGGGCGGGGGCGGTGAGGGAGTGGAGGTAGCGGCCGAACCCGGCGACCAGAGCGTCTTGTTCGGCGGGGGTGCGCAGGGCGAAGTTGACGGTCCCGCACACCGCGATGGCGGCGATGCCGTCGGTGCCGAGGTCGATGACCCCGGCCTCTGTGACGTTCTCGGCCGGGAGCCGGAGCGCGGCCGGGGACGCGGGGGCCGCCTCTTGTCCGTCGTACGGTGTGGCGCGGTCGGCGAGCCAGGCCGGTGCGGGGTGGATGCCCTCGGGGGCGGCGACCTGGAGCCTGGGGGCGAGGCGTTGGCGTACGGCGGCCAGGAGCAGGCGGTCGAGGGGCAGGCCGTCGCGTTTGCCGAGGGCGATGAAGGTGGCGCCGGCCGCGAGGGGGACCGCGGGGATCAGGAACACCACCACGGGGACGAAGGCGCGCACGGCGGACCAGATGCCGTAGAGGACGATGCCGGTCACCGCCAGGATCAACAACTGCCGTGCGGTCAGATGCGCGAGGACGGTGTCCGGGCGGTCGACGTCGGCGGGGATGCGGACGGGCTGGGTCACGGCGTGTCACCTCCTCGGGTGCGGTAGGCGCGGGGTGGCGGCGGGGCGACGAAGGCCGTCGGGGGCGGCGGGCTGGTGCGCGCCGGGCGGGGCGGCGGAGGCGGGGGTACGGGCGGCCGGAAGACGGCCGGCGCCGGGGGCCGGGTGGCGCGCTGGGGTGGGATACGGGGCTGTGGAGCGGGAGGCTGGAAGAGAGGTCGGGCCGGCCCCGGTGCTCTGCCGGCCGCCGGGGCTGCCGGGGTGGGAGCGGTGGAGCCGGGCGCCTGGAACACCGGGAGGCCCGGAGGGAAGAGCGGCCGGGGCGACGGCACGGTCGGCGTCGAGGGCCCGGGGGCCTGGAAGGTCGGCATCGGCGGCGGTCCCGCGGCGTGGCTCGTCGGAGCGCCCGGCCCGGGATAGGGCGCGTGCGGCGGGAGGAACAGCGCCGGTCCCGGCGGCGTGAGCCTGCGTGGCGGCGGGCCACCGGGGCGGGGCCCGGACGGACGGCCGGAGCGTGGCGCCCACCCCGCTCCTCCCGGCGGCGGGCTACGCCGCGCCGTACCCGCGACGGCGGTGTGACGGCCGTGCAGAAGGCCGAACGTCTTGTACATCACGTACGACCGCGCGACATTCCCGGCGAGGGAGTGCCCGCTGCTGAGACGGACGGACCCGAGGATCCAGAACGGGATCTTGAAGACGATGTACAGCAACGCCAGCGTGACCAGGACGTTGACGAGCCCGTTGTCGTTGAGCCCGAACAGGCCGTCGCGGCCGAAGCCGCCGGGGGTGAGGAACACCCGTACTCCCGTGATCAGGGCGAGGGACTGCGCGACCTGGATGGCCAGCACCCCGCCGAAGACCCGCCACCACCAGCGCGCGACCGCGTCGGTCTGCGGCAGCACATGACAGATCAGGGCCAGCGGCGCACCCGCGACAAGGATGATCGTCAGCGCGACGCGGACCACGAAAGTCATCAGCAGGGCGACCAGCACGACGACGACCGCCAGCCACATCAGGATCAGGAAGACGCTGCCCTCGCCGGAGTTGAAGGAGGCGAGGACGAAGCTGCGCAACGCGGGTCCGGCGGTGTCGGCGTCGGCGCCTCCGTCGAGTGCGGCGCGGGAGAGGGCGTTGGCGAGGTCGACGGCTTTGCCCGCGAGGAACAGGGAGAGCGCGGCAGCCAGGAAGGCGAGGGGGATGCGTGGGGCGATCTCCTTGGCGGAGTGGCGGGTCTGCACGCTCTCGTGGCTCATGACCACGATCCCGCCGACGGCGACAAGCAGGGCGTAGCAGGCCAGCGCGGTCTGCCAGGAGTTGTTCCACAGCTCTCCGACGCGGGGGAGGGAGGCGGGGCTGGGGGTGGTGAGGAGGGTGTCGCTGAGGAGGCCGAGCAGGGGGTTGAGCGCGGACTTGACGACCGTCTTGAAGAAGCCGGTGATCGCGCTGCTGATGCCCTTGGCGATCCACCCGGAGATTCCGCCGCCCCCGCCCGCGTCGGGGACCGCGGCCGGAGGCATCGCGCTGGTGGTCGGCACCGGAGAAGGGGACGTACCGGGCTGCGGGATGCAGTCCGCCGCCGGGCACGGCGAGGCGGTAGCGGACGCAGTCGCTACCGGGCTGGGGGTGGCGGAGGCGGTGGGCTCGGGCGCCGGGGCGGGGCTCGGGCTCGGGTCGGCGACGGCGGTGAACACCGAGGCGCACACCATCAGCACCACGAACCCGAGCACCAGGACCCGGCGCCGACGCCGCCGTCCACGACGATTCGGCACCGGAGGACGGTCGCCAAGTGCCGATGAGGGACGGGGCAGTTGGGCGTAGGTGGCGTTCATCAGGCGCCCACGATCCCTTTGAGGATCTCGACGAACAGCGGCGCCAGTACGACGATGCCGTACCCCCAGCCGGCGCCCCGGAAAGCGATCTTGGCCTTCTCGACCTCGCCCGGGTCGCCGCCGGCCAGCATGTAGCGCAGGCCGCCGATCGACAGGAACACGGTCGCCAGCGTGGCCGCGATCCCCATGATCCAGTTGCGGATGTTGGTGAGGACCTCGTTCACCGAGGCCGCCGCCCCCAGGGTCCGTCCGGGTTCAACCGCCGACGCGGACGACGCCCCCAGCAGGCACACCACCAGTACGGCCCCGGTGGTGAGCACCCACCAGACGATCCAGCGCCGGTCCGGGAGGAGAACCCGGTTCAGCGCGGCGCGGCCTCGCGCGGCAGTGAGCCCGAGGCGACGAAGAAGGAGTACCCGGTTCATCAGTCCGCCTCCGGAGCCGAAGAGGAAGGGGAAGGGGGCGGGGAACCCCCACACTTCAAAAGGCCGGAATCCGGGCCGTTTTTGGCCACGGACGGCCGGGATTTCTCCGTACGGGGTTCTCCCGCTGGAGCGGGCGGCAGGGTGTTGAGCGCGGTGCGGACGACCGGATCGTCGTCGGGAAGAGCGCGGGCTTCGTCGTGGAGGAAGGCGGCGAGGCGGGTCTCCGCGCGGCGGCGGGTCTTGTAGGCGGCGTTGAGGGTGGTCCGGTTGCGGTCCGCCCAGTCGGTGACGGTTGTGTCGTCGAGCCGGGTGGTCCCGATGAGGTCGGCCTCGGTCCGGGTGAGGACCGCTTCCCGGACCGCCCGTGCGAGGACGAGGTCCGGGTGGCCCCACGGGGGTCGGGGTACGGACGGCCCGAAGCCCGGCGCGACCGGGGTGGGTGCCTCCAGCGCCTTGGTAAGGGCGGCGTGGCCCTGCCGGTAGGCGGCCCACCGCAGTCGCGGAAGGACCCGGGGCCGGACCACGTCGACGGACGCGAGTGCGCCCAGGAACCCGGAGAGGACCTCGGCCTGGAGGTCGGACGCCTCCCCCGGGAAGCGGTCCGAGAGCCGTCGTACGACTCCCGCGAGCGCGGGCAGCGCCATCCCGGCACAGGCCAGGACCCACAGGGCGCCGTCGCGGCGGGAGCGGCGTACGAGGTGCGTCCACACGGCGTCGCGGGTCAGGCGGGGGCAGGCGGGCTGGAGCAGCAGTGCGCGCAGTTCGTCCAGCGGGACGGGCCGGTGCGGCAGGCCGTGGTAGCGGCGGCCGTCCACGGTCAGCCGCTCGGGGCCGGTGACCAACAGGCCGAAGCGCTCGCGGACGGTGTCCAGCGGCAGGACAGGGGTGTTGCGGGGGAGTTCATGGCGGGAGGAAGCCATGACCGGGCGCCTCCTCGGTCAGGGGAAGAGGGACGCCCCCACCGCACCGGACGGGCGACAAGAAAACGCCAAACAGCGACAATTGGAGCCGGGTGTGTGACTTGGCCTTCGAGTAGGAGCGGACGGTCCGGGATTTAGTGGTGATTTAGGTCTTCTTCAACGCGGCACGTCACAGGCCCTGTCTGGAAGCTCTTCGGGGGGACGTGGCTAAAACGGGGTTAAATCGCGGTCTTCTTGGGTGTAGGCGACGTGTGGGCGCCTGCGCCGAGGAGAGCGCGCATGATCCGGCCGTACCAGACCCGCCACCGGAACCACCCCGGTCCGACTGCGGACCGGAAGAAGATCCTCACCGGCCTCCGGTCCGCCGCCGGACTCCGGAATTCCGGATGCCCCGCCACCGGACCACTGCACACGACTCCCGGAATCCGCCACGCTCCGGCCCACGGTCGCTGTACCGACTCCCGGACGGCCGAAACGCCGGTTCACCGACCTGCTGGCGAACACCCCGGGCCGAACCGACTCCGCCCGGACCGCACCGCAGCAGAACCGGTCGCCCTCCCGACCGTCCGCCCCGGGTGGGCTGGTGTTCGCGATGCCTGATGCCCATGCCGCCGGCGCGGAGTCCGTTCAGCGGGCGGACGTGTGGGTACGGCCGTTGTGCGCTCTGGTTGTGGCGGGCGTGGCCGCGTACGCCTCCTACGTCCACCAGCGGGAGTTCGCGTTCCAAGGCGGAGCGGACCGAGTCAGCGCCTCGCTGTGGCCGCTGTCCGTGGACGGCCTCCTGCTTCTGTCCACGGTCGGCCTGCTGAAGCCCTCCGACGGATACACCCGCAGGGCGCGGGGTGCGATGTGGTCGGCCTTCCTGCTGGGGATCATGGTGTCCCTCGCGGCGAACATCGCGGCAGCGCCGACCCTGGCGTGGAAACCGGTACTGGTCGCGGGATGGCCCCCCGTCGCGCTACTGCTGTCGGTCGAACTCCTCGCCCACCGTCCCCTGCGGACAATTGGCGAGACGGCGGGCGGTCAAGGTCCGCATGACGACAGCGATCCGCTGCTCGCGCGGGCACGGGCGCTCGACGCCCGGCATCGGCAAACGCACCAGCGTCCGGCCTCGGCCGAGACCCTCCGCAAGGAACTGCACGTCGGCGCTCGCCGGTCACGACAATTGGCCGCATTCGTGAGAACGGGTCAGGCCAACGGGTTCGGACCCGCAGTGGCTTCAGGAACAGGGAAGATCGCTGGACAAGGAGAGTGACCTGCCCATCGCCATGACGTTCGTAGCCGCAGGTTCGAGTCCCGGGCAGGAGCCGCAGGAAAGGGCTGGTTGTGGCACGCCGGGTGTGACCTGCGGGGATTCCCTTGCCGTGACTGCGGCCGGGCATCTTCCGAAGACGCGGGTTGGCTGATGTGGCGGGACGTAGCCTCTTCTCGGGTTTCCGGGGTGCACAGATTGGAGCTCTTGGGAGGGGTGCTCGTGGAGATCGCTGAGTACGCGGTTCGCTGTTTGCCCGGGAACCGTGCGTCATCTGGCGTGACCTTCACCACTGGACTGGAGCTCGGTTCATGGACCCGGGAGGAGATTTCCCTGGAGCCTCAACCGCACCTTGAGGTTGGGGTGTCACTCTCCCGGGCTTTCCCTTTTCTGAACTTCCTTGATTCGGATGCAAGTTCGACAGGTCGAAGCTTCTCGCGAGTGTCTGGCGGGTGTTCGTGGTCACTTCACCTTGTGTCGCATCCGAGCTGGTGGTGCCGTGTTGATGCCTCCCGGGTGCGGCAGCCGACCGCTCTTGCCGACGGTAAAGATCCCTTGACGCAAGGTAAGCCTGTGGTTTGAATGTGCTTACTTTTTGTGAATCTTGTTGATCCTGGGGGCGGAGTTTCATGCAGTTTGGGTGGGGAAGCAGGGGTACGGCCGGACGTCTGAGACGTGGGCGGCGAACCGGGGCGGGTACTGTGCTCGCCGTTGGCATGGCCCTGACCGTGACGGCGTTTCCTGTGCCGCAGGCATCCGCGTCCGTGACGGACGACCAGACCTCGTCGAGCGAGGGCCAGGCGGCGTTGGCGAAGGCCCAGGAGTCGGGTCAACGCGTTGAGGTGACGGGCGAGCGGACCGAGCGGACGACGGTCTTCGCCAATCCCGACGGGTACACGTTCACGCTGGAGGAGTCGGCCGTCCCGGTGCGCGTGGCGCGGCCCGACGGAACCTGGACGGCACCGGACGCGACGCTGGAGAAGCGTGCCGACGGTTCGGTCGTGCCGAAGGCGGCAGCCGTACAGATGGCCCTCTCGGCCGGAGGCGACAAGTCCCCGCTGGCCCGGATCGAGGACGCGGGCAGGTCGTTGGAGCTGAGCTGGCCGGGTGCGCTCCCGGCGCCCCGGCTGGACGGCGCGAGCGCTGTGTACGCCGATGTGCTGTCGGGCGTGGACCTGAAGGTGACGGTCACCCCGGAGAGTTTCCAGCCGGTGTTCGTGGTGAAGACGCCCGAGGCGGCTGCGAGCGACGCGGTCAGGAAGCTCACGTTCGGCATGAAGTCCGACGGCCTGAACGTCCAGGAGGGCGCGTCCGGCAATCTCACGGCGGTCGACGACAGCGGCCGTACGGTGTTCAGGGCCCCGCCCGCCCGGATGTGGGACTCCGCCGGGTCCGCGTCGGGAACGCAGACGCAGCTCATGACGGTGCGGGCCGCCGACTCCGGTACGGGCGATCCGTCCGACCCCTCGGAGACGGCGCCGTCAGGTTCGGGCCGCGAGCCCGGTCAGGGTGACACGGTGGCCCGGATGGACGTCGAGGTCGCCGAGGACTCGCTGTCGGTCGTCCCGGACGCCTCCATGCTGACCGGGACCAAGAAGTCCGCGTTCCCCGTCTTCATCGACCCGGTCGTCTCCTGGGGCGAGTCGGAGCGCACGCTCCTGCGCAGTGACGGCTACGAGTCGTACGGCTGGAACAACGGCGACGACGACCAGGGCAAGGGCGCCGGCAAGTGCGGTACCTGGAACGGCTATTACTGCGGTCCGGGGTACGTGCAGAAGCTGTACTTCGAGTTCGCGCCGGACAGCCTGAAGGGCAAGAAGGTCCTGGACACCACGTTCCGGATCACCGAGCCGTGGGCGTTCCAGTGCTCCCCGCGGGTGGTGGACCTGGTCCGCACCGACAACATCTCGTCCACCACGACCTGGGCGACGCGTCCCAAGGAGCGGGACTGGATGGTGGACGTGAACGTGTCCGCCGGGCGCGGTTCCCTGTGTGATCCGGATTCTCCCAACGCGCAGATCGAGTTCAACGACGACCCGAAGCAGACGTGGGAGAACCTCACGCCCACGGTCGCCGACTTCGCGGCGGGGAAGTTCTCCCGGCTGACGCTGGAGGTCCGGGCGCACGACGAGTCGGACCCGTCGGCGTGGAAGCGGTTCAAGAACGACGCCACGCTCGCGGTCACCTTCGTAGGTCTCCCGGACAAGCCGACGGGCGTCGGCCTGGCCACGGGTTCGGGCACGGCGTGCGAGAAGGACATCGCCAAGCCGGCGGTCGTCTCCGACCCCGAGCCGTTGCTGCGGGCCGTCGCGCAGACCAAGCCGGGCGGTGAGAAGGACGCGCAGCTGCGGATCTACTTCGACCTCGACCAGCGGGGCAGCGACGGCAGTTGGTCGGACACGACGGCGAGCAACGGTTCGCTGCGTCCCTCGACGGGGTACGCGGCCGACAATGCCACCATCGCGCTGAAGTGGTCGAAGCTGACCGACGGCATGTTGTACCGGTACCACGCCTGGACCTGGTCGTACTACAACAACGGCGCCAGCTACCTGATGAGCCCCGAGACGACCACGTACTGCTACTTCAAGGTCGACACGACGGCGCCGAAGCCTCCGCGGATCGCGATCGGCAGCCCGTACAGCGAGTGCCTGCCCAACTCCTGTGTGGCGAGCGGCCGTCCGGACCAGGCGGTGACGTTCTCGCTGGCACCGGACACGGGGGACGCGAACGTGGTCTCCTACGAGTACAAGCTCTCCACCGCGACCACGTGGTCCACGGTGAGCGGTTCCACGGCCAAGGTGAGCCTGACGCCCAAGCGTTCGGGGACGTTCACCTTCCAGGTGCGGGCCAAGGACAACGTGGGCAGCGGGCGCACCGGCGCGACCAACCAGGTCGACTTCCTGGTCAGCAACGACGACCAGAGGACGGGCCGCTGGAACTTCAGCGAGGCCAGCGGCGCAGCGGTCGACACGGTCATCGTGGACGGCGGTGCCCAGAACGCGACGCTCGCCGGTGGCGCGACACGTGACGACCGGGGGCGGCGCGGGACCCTGACGCACGACGCGTCGAATGTGAAGCTGGAACCTCAAGTCACTGACAAGGGCCTGTCCCTGGACGGTTCCGCAGGTCATGCGGCGACCACCGCTCCCGTCGTCGACACCCGGGCCTCGTACACGGTGTCCGCCTGGGTGCGGCTGAACGGTCTGCCCGCCGGCAACAAGACCGTGCTCGCGCAGGAAGGCGCCTACTACAGCGGCTTCTACCTCTCCTACCAGAGCACGGCGGGCACCTGGACGGTCCGTACCTCTCCGACCGACGACGCGAACGGCAACATCAGCCAGCAGACGGTGGTGGCCAAGCAGCCGGCGGTCGCCGGGGCGTGGACCCATGTGGCGACGGTGTACGACGCGGCGGCCAAGGAGATCAAGCTGTACGTCAACGGCACGTTGCAGGGCAGCAGTCCGGTGGCACCGTCCTGGGCCGCGACCGGGCCGCTCCAGATCGGCCGTGCGCTGTGGCGGGACACCTACACCGACTACTTCCCCGGTTCCATCGACGAGGTCGCGACCTGGCAGTCCGCGCTGACGGACGAGCAGATCGCGGACGAGGCGCTGCTGAAGACCAGTGACCTCTTCAACGGGGTCGAGATGGTCACGGACTGGTCGGCTGGGCGAGGCAGCGGTACGACCGTCACAGACACGTTGTCGGGCTACGGCAGGTCACTGAACCTGAGCGGCGGGGCAACGCTGGAGGGCGAGTCCATCGCCCTCAACGGCCCCGACGCGGCGGCGACGACGGCGGGGCCGGTGGTCGACGACTCCGGATCGTTCACCGCAACGACGCTGGTCGCGCTGGACAGCGTCCAACTCCTGAAGAAGGACGTCGGTTACAAGGCCCAGATACTCGGACAACGCACCTCGGACGGATCCTCCTGGGGTCTCTGGTACGAGCTGACCGGGAAGCCGACCGAGTTGGACCCGGAAACCGCGGAGGAGAAGACCGTTCCCAAGGGCTTCTGGCACTTCGGCCGCCTCGGCGCGGACGGCACGTTCACCTCGGTGAGATCGGCGGATATGGCAGCCGTGGACAGCGAAGTCCGGCTGACCGGTGTCTTCAACTCCTCCGACGGCACGATCAGCCTCTACCTCGGCTCCAACCGGAACAACGACGCGAAGGAGTTCACCGCACAGGTCGGCTCCGGCGACTTCGCGGTGGGCAACGGGTTCATCGGGGGGAAGTGGCAGCACTCCGTCCCCGGCCGGATCACCGAGGTCAAGCTGTGGGCCGGTGCGATGGCCGGCACCGAGCAGGTCGCGGAGATCGAGAGCAACTGACGTATGCAGGGGGGAGAGTCTGAGGCTGTCCCCCCTGGACACACGACCACGTCGATGACCTTTCAGTACAACTGGGTGGGGACAACAACCATGCGCTTCGGCACAGGTACCTCAAGAAAACGAAGAAGACTGCTCGGGCAGTCGCTGGCACTGGCGCTCGTCCTGCCCCTGGGCGTGGCGCAGGTCGCCCAGGCGGCCGGACCTCAGGGCCTGGGACGCCCCGACGTACCCGAGACCAGAGAAGGCAAGGCCAAGAAGCTCGACGGCCCGGGTGCGAAGGAGGCCCGCCGGAAGGTCGCCGAGGACAAGAAGGCCAACGCGGCTCAGGCCGAGCGAGCCCGCGCGGAGCGGAAGGTCACCTGGCCCGGAAAGGGCGAGGCGACCCTCGCCCTCACCCGGGGCAAGGAGACGGGTGCCGAACCGAGCGGCCTCCCGGTCACCCTCGCCCCTTCGGCGAACAGCAAGGCCCGCGTCACGGTCCTCGACCAGAAGGCCGCCCGCGACGCGGGGATCATGGGTGTCCTGCTGACCGCCGAGTCCGACACCGCGTCGACCACCGAAGTCGGCGTGGACTACGGCGACTTCGCCTCGGCGGTCGGCGGGAACTGGTCGCAGCGCCTGCGTCTGGTGCAGCTGCCGGCCTGTGTGCTGACGACCCCTGAGAAGCCGCAGTGCCGTACCCAGACGCCCCTTCCTTCCGACAACGACCTCACCGAGCAGACGGTCTCCGCGAAGGTGCGCCTCGCAGCCGCTCCGGGCGGTACGTCGACCCAGTTGGCGAGCGCCCCGACGGCCACGGTCCTCGCGGTCACCGCTGCCTCGGCCGGTGCCGGTCAGTCGCCCAAGGGGGGAGGCGACTACTCGGCGACTCCGCTGTCGGCGTCCTCGTCCTGGCAAGCGGGGGGCAATGCGGGATCGTTCACCTGGTCGTACGACTTCACGCTGCCGCCCGCCGCTGCGGGCCCGGTGCCGCCACTGTCGCTGTCGTACGACTCCGGCAGTGTGGACGGCCGTACCTCGACCACCAACAACCAGGGCACCTCAGTGGGCGAGGGTTTCAACCTCACCGAGTCCTACATCGAGCGCACCTACGGCTCCTGCGACGACGACGGCCAGAAGGACGTCCACGACCTGTGCTGGAAGTACGACAACGCCCGCCTGGTCCTGAACGGGAAGTCCAGCCGCCTGGTCAAGGTCTCCGAGGACGACGGCGACAAGAGCAGCGTCTGGCGGATGGAGAACGACGACGCGTCCAAGGTGACGCGCACGCTCGGCGCGGACAACGGCGACAGTGACGGCGAGCACTGGACCGTCGTCACGGGTGACGGGACCACGTACGAGTTCGGTCTCAACAAGCTCCCTGGCGCCGACACGGAGCGCACCAACTCGGTCGCCACGGTCGCGGTGTTCGGCGACGACGAGAAGGAGCCCGGCTACGACAAGGGCAGTGCCTTCGCGGACCGGTCGCTGGTGCAGGGCTGGCGCTGGAACCTCGACTACGTCGAGGACCCGCGGGGCAACGCGGCCACGTACTGGTACACGAAGGAGTCGAACTACTACAAGAAGAACAAGTCGACGACGGCCAACTCCTTCTACACGCGCGGTGGTTACCTCGACCGCATCGAGTACGGCCTGCGCGCGGGCGCGCTGTTCACCGACAAGGCCGACGCCAAGGTCACCTTCGGCTACGCCGAGCGCTGCACCGCCTCGGACTGCTCCAGCCTGACCAAGGAGACCGCCGACAACTGGCCGGACGTCCCCTTCGACGCGATCTGCGCGAAGGACGCCGACGACTGCAACTCGACCGGGCCGTCATTCTTCTCCCGCAAGCGCCTCACCGGCATCGCCACGTCCTCGTACAACGCCACCACGGCCGCCTACGACGCTGTCGACTCCTGGGCCTTCACAAGCGAGTATCTGGACGCCACGGACCTGGCCGACCCCTCCGACAAGGTCCTGGCCCTGATGTCCCTGAAGCGGACCGGCAAGGCGGGTGACACCAGCATCGCGCTCGCCCCGATCAGCTTCACGTACGCGACGCTGCCCAACCGCGTCGACGCCACCGAGAACATCCTGCCGCTGTCCCGGCCGCGCATCTCCACCATCGTCTCGGAGACGGGTGCGGTCACGCGCGTCACCCTGTCGGGCCAGGAGTGCGTCCGCAGCGAGGTCCTGACCGCCGCCCCGGACACCAACACCCGCTCCTGCTA
Source organism: Streptomyces saintjeani (assembly GCF_055409605.1). Classification (NCBI taxonomy): domain Bacteria; kingdom Bacillati; phylum Actinomycetota; class Actinomycetes; order Kitasatosporales; family Streptomycetaceae; genus Streptomyces; species Streptomyces saintjeani. Next base: position 8,778,659 of record NZ_CP189624.1, read on the forward strand.
CCCCCAGTTCTGGCACATCAATGGCGCCGAGAACGCGTCGATCGACTGGTTCAACAGATACCGGGTGCTGGCCGTGACGGTCTCGGACCCGGCCGCGAACAACGAAGCGGTGGAGCACGCCTACTCCTACAGCGGCGCCGCCTGGCACTACAACGACGACCCCTTCACTCCGAAGGACGAGCGGACATGGTCGGACTGGCGCGGCTACCGCCAGGTGACCGCCTGGACCGGCGCCACCGACGTCACCCGCTCCCGCACCGTCTCCCTCTACCTCCAGGGCATGGACGGCGACAAGAACAAGGACGGCACGGCCAAGTCCGTCTCCGTCGCACCGCTGTCGTCCCCCGCACTGGGCATCGCGGCGATCACCGACAAGGACGAGTACGCCGGCCAACTGCGCCAGCAGGTCACCTACGACGGCAACACCGCCATCTCGGCGTCAGCGAACGACCCGTGGTCGAAGGAGACCGCGACCCAGAGCGCACCCGACGCGGCGGCCCACGTCGCCCGCTACGTCCGCACCGAGAAGGCGTCCTCCTACACCTACCTGACGGTTCCCCAGACCTGGCGGAAACGGCAGACGACCACGACCTACGACAGCTACGGCATGCCGGTCACCGTCGAGGATTCCGGCGACGCCGCCAAGGCCAACGACGAGACCTGCGCCCGCACCTGGTACGCGCGCGGCGGGAACTTCACGAACCTGGTCTCCCGGGTCCGCACGGTCGGCCGCACCTGCGCGACGGCGGACAGCGAGCTCAGCCTCCCCGCGTCGATGAGCCCGACCGCGCCCGCGCGCGGTGACGTCCTGTCGGACGTGGCCACCGTCTACGACACGGCGAACGCGACCACCTGGTCCGCCGGCCAGACCCCCACCAAGGGCCTGCCGACATGGACCGGCCGCGCCACCGGCTACCCCGCCACGGGCGACCGTGCCCCCTCCGGCTGGCAGAAGCTCTCCGCCACCACGTACGACACCCTGGGCCGCCCCCTCAGCGTCAGCGACGCCTCCACCAGCCCGGCCAGCACCATCGCCTACACCCCCGCCGACGCCGGCCCGCTCACCAAGACGATCACCGCTGACGCGAAGCAGTACAAGACCACCAGCTTCCTCGACCCGCGCCGCGGCCTTCCCCTGCGCGTCTACGACCTCAACGCGAAGAAGACGGAGAGCGCGTACGACGCCCTCGGCCGCCTCACCCAGGTGTGGCTCCCCAACCGGGTCAGCGGCAGCCAGGCCGCGAGCTACAAGTTCGCGTACCAGCTCAACACCGCAGGCCCGTCCTGGGTGTCCACGTCGACCCTGAAGCGGGACGGCGAGACCTACAACACCGGCTACACCCTCTACGACGCCCTCCTGCGCCCCCTCCAGACCCAGTCCCCGACCCCGCAGGGCGGCCGACTGCTGACGGACACGCGGTACGACACGCGCGGCCTCGCCTACGAGTCGTACGCCGACCTCTTCGAGTCGGGCACCGCTCCCGACGGCGTCTACAAGCGGGCCGAGTACGGCGGATCGCCCACCCAGATCCGGACCGTGCTCGACGGCGCGGGCCGCGCCACCAGCAGCACCCTGTACGTCTTCGGCGTCAAGAAGTGGGCCACGACGACGAGTTACACCGGTGACTCGGTCGCCACGACCGGACTCGACGGCGGCTCGGCCCAGCGCGTGATCACCGACGTACGCGGCCAGGCGACGGAAACCCGCACCTACGCCGGCCCGAGTCCCGCCGACACGGCCTACGGCACGGGCCCCGGAGCCTCGTACACCACGACGAAGTCGGACTACGAGCTCGACGGCAAGCAGAAGACGCTCACCGGCCCCGACAACACGACCTGGTCGTACACCTACGACCTGTTCGGCCGCCCGGCCAAGAGCTCCGACCCGGACACCGGCACGTCGACCACCGAGTACGACGTACTCGACCGTCCCACCAAGACGACGGACTCCACCAACACGTCGATCCTGACCGGGTACGACGAACTGGGCCGCGTCACCGGCACCTGGAAGGGCACCCGGACCGACGCCAACCAGCTCACCGGCTACACCTACGACACCCTCCTCAAGGGCGCGCTCACCTCCTCCACCCGTTACATCGGCGGCAAGACGGGTGCGGCGTACACGCAGACGGTCACGGTCTACGACACCCTCGACCGTGCCACCGAAACCCAGCTCCAGCTCCCGTCCACGGACCCGTTCGTGACGGCGAAGCAGCCGACCACGCTGACCTTCGGGTCGTTCTACAACGTCGACGGCACCCTCCAGCAGACGAAGGAACCTGCCCTCGGCGGACTGCCGTCCGAGATCGTCGAATACCGCTACGACGACCTCGGCAACGTCACCTCCATGCCCGGCTACCTGCGGAACGTCTCCTACTCGGCCCTCGCACAGCCGCAGCAGCTCACCCTCGGGACCGGTGCCCCCGACCTGAAGGACACCTACGTCACCAACGTCTACGAGGAGGGCACCGGCCGCCTGACCCGCAGCAACGTCACGGACCAGACCCACCCGTACATGCTGCAGGACCTCAACTACACCTACGACCAGACCGGCAACGTCACCAAGATCAGCGACCCGACCCTCCTGGGCGGCAGCAGCAGCGCCGACACCCAGTGCTTCGTCTACGACGGCTACCAGCGCCTCACCGAAGCCTGGACCCCGACCTCACAGAACTGCACGGACAACCGCAGCGCCGCCAGCCTGTCGGGCCCGGCCCCGTACTGGTCGAGCTACACCTACAACACCGCCGGCCAGCGGACGAGCGAGACCGTCCACAAGAGCACCGGCGACGCGAAGACCACGTACTGCTACACGAAGACGGCCCAGCCGCACACCCTGAGCGGCACGACCACGGGTACGGACTGCGCGACGCCGCAGAAGACGTACCAGTACGACGCGACCGGCAACACGGTCAAACGCCCCGGCGTGAAGAACCCCCAGGACCTCACCTGGACTCCCGAGGGCCAGCTCAACAAGCTCACCGAGAACGGCGTCGCGACCGACTACATCTACTTGGCCGACAACACCCTCCTCATCCGCGCCACCCAGAACGGTGAACGCGTCCTCTACGCCGGCGCCACGGAACTCCATCTCCGTGCCGACGGCACGGTGTGGGCCCAGCGCATGTACGCCGGCCACGCCCTCCGTTCGAACGAGACCGGCACCAACAAACTCACCTACCTCACCAGCGACCACCACGGCACCTCCTCCCTCTCCCTCAACCCCGACACCGCCCAGACCTTCACCAAGCGCTACACCACCCCCTTCGGCGCCGACCGCGGCACCCCCGTCTTCGGCCCCTGGCCCGACGACAAGGGCTTCCTCGGCAAAACCCGCGACGCCACCACGGGCCTCACCCACATCGGCGCCCGCCAGTACGACCCCACCACCGGCCAGTTCCTCAGCGTCGACCCCGTCCTCGACCCGGCCAACCCCCAGACCCTCAACGGCTACAGCTACGCCGCCAACAACCCCGTCACCTTCAGCGACCCCACCGGCCTCTGGCTCGACGACGGCACCGGCCACAACGAACCCCGCCCCGGCGGCGGAGGCGGCGGCCAGAGCCCGACCCCGGGCGTCCCCACCGGCGGAACCGTCGGGGGTGACGGCTGCTACTACCACTGCCCCAAATCCAACGACGGTGGAATCCTCGGGCAGAACCGCGACGACACACGCGACGCCCGGCAGCAGGTCTACGCGGCCGTCTCCTACTACTCCAGCTCAGAGGCCCAGGAGGAGGCGTGGCTGGAGGCGTACCGGAAGGAGATGGGCAGGCAGTACCGCCTCTACGGGAGCTACGTCGACGCCAACGTGACCCTCTCCGTCGCCACGAACATCTGCTTCTCCCACAAAGAGATCAAGTGCTCCGGCGCCATGAAGCAGTACTTCAGCGACGTCGACTTCGCCCGCACGGCAGCCATCGGAGGAATGCCGAACGGTCCCATCTCCGGCGGCATCCACCTGAGCCTCAAAAGCACATCGAACATGGGCAAAGCCCTGCGCGCCCGCCCCTGCAAGTGCTTCCTCGCCGGCACCGACGTCCTCATGGCCGACGGCAAAACCACCAAGAACATCGAGGACGTCGAACTCGGCGACAAGGTCCTGGCAACCGACCCGAAAACCGGCGAAACCGGCCCCCGCGAAGTCACCCGCCTCATCCGCACCGAAGGCGACAAGAACTTCAACGAACTCTCCATCGCCACCCCGGACGGCATCGAACACCTCACCGCCACCCACGAACACCCCTTCTGGTCCCCCTCCGAAAACGACTGGGTACCAGCAGGCGACCTCAAACCCGGCATGACCCTGCGCGCAGACGACGGCTCCACCGTCATCGTCACAGGGAACCGGGCCTTCACCAAGCAGACCCGGACATACAACCTCACCATCGACGACCTGCACACGTACTATGTGCTTGCCGGTCAGACTCCGGTACTCGTACATAACTCCACGTGCACTCAGTACGGGAATGACCTCGCAGCCGCTCAGGCAGCAAATCCATTGATGGAAAGTCTTCGCGCAACAGGAAAGCTGCCCAGTAACTACGTAACCAAGGCGCAAGCAGCGGCCGCCGGATGGGTCCCCGGAAAGGCTTTGGGAAATAAGATTCCCGGAGCTCAGATCGGTGGAGACGTATTCATGAACACCGGCCCACAGGCACTACCAAGCGCCAGCGGGCGCATTTGGTACGAGGCTGATATTGGTATAGACAACATGATGAAGCGGTCGAAGCAGCCAGGGACGCGGTTGCTATATTCGAACGATGGACTGGCCTACGTGACAAGCAATCACTATTCTAGCTTCTATCAAGTACCCAACTGGAAGTGAGCGTGAAATGAGGGTCGAAATCGACGGCGCGACAATTAGATCCGAAGGCGACCTTCACGTCTTCTTGTCACATGCACTAGGGTTCGGCCCCTACTACGGGGCGAACTTGGCGGCTTTGTGGGACCGCCTGTCTGCAGATGTAGAGCGGCCGGTCGAGATCGTCTGGAATGAATCAGAGGTCAGCAGATCCGCTCTCGGAAGCGAAAAATTTGAACAGATTCGCGATCTATTCCTGCGCGTCCAGGAACAGGACCAGTCGTTCGGATGGGATGATCGCTTCTCAGTAACGTTCGAATGATCTGCGAGGAGCCCTACCGAATGAAACCGGGGAGGGCTCCTCGACGGTTTACCGACAAAACTGAAGACGCTCGCACTACAGCCTCAGCCTCGATCCACCGTGTGAATTCTGAGTGGATGTTCATGCACGGCAACGAGCCCCGATCGCGGATTGGTCGGGGCTCGTGGCTGTTCAACGGTGACTTTCGAGCGGCCAGGACCGAACGGATTCGGGGTTGCTTCCGGGGGAGCTCTACAGGTTGGTCGGGATCAGTCGGTGCCGCGTACGTGGTCGATGAGCAAGCCGAACGGGACTGCACCGAGGAGAACAACGGGGCCGTGCGGGCTCTTGGAGTCCCGGATGGCCACCCGGCCGAAGTCGCCGCGTACGTCCGCGACTTCGACGCAGGTGGACTGGTCGCTGCCGCTGTAGCTGGACTTGAACCAGGCGGCCCCCGGGAGGTCGGCGGCGGTGCAGGCCACGGCCTTGTCAGGCATATGTGTTTCCCTTCAGGTACTTCTTGATCAGTTCGCGTGACTGGTCGGCCGGCAGGGCCGACTCGTAGACGCTGTCGAACACCTCGGTGAACGCGTTCACGTCTTCGGGCGCTTCCAGGAAGACCCCGCCTCGGTTGTGGTCGACCATGGCGACCGGCTGCCAGGGGTCTCCGAACTCCATGATGGTCATATTGCTGGTGAGGCCGGGATGGAGGGGTGCGTCCAGAGGCATGACGCGGAGCGTGACGTTCTCCCGCTCGGTCATGCTCAGAAGGATGAGGAGCTGGTCGCGCATGAGGTCGGCTGCCGCGCCGGCCCGGGGATGGAGCGCGGATTCGTCGATCACGGTCCGCAGCTCGGTGGGGTTGTCCGGGCGGGTGAGGATCTCCCTGCGGCCTTGCCGGACCTGGACCAGTGCGCTCGCGGTCTTCTGGGTGGAGGCACGGGGTGAGCTGGAGATGAGGGCGTGTGCGTACGCCGGGGTCTGGAGCAGGGCGCCGATCAGCTGGGGGAAGTAGCAGCGGATGACGCTGGCTTCGTTCTCCAGCGCGATGAGATCGGCGTAGGTCGAAGGCAGGACATTGGCGTACGCACCCCACCACGCCTGGTGCGAGGTATCGATCACGCGGGCGATTTCGGCGATGACCTCGGGGCTGGTGACGCCGTACGCGGGCAGGAGGGCGCCGACCTCGGTGCTCTTGATCCGGTACTGGCCGGTCTCCACACGGCTGAGCCGGGTGTTCTCCCAGCCGAGGACGGTCGCCGCGTCGGCGAGGGTGAGCTTGGCGGTCCTCCGGTAGTGACGGAGCAGTCCCCCAAGTCGCCTTCTGAGAATCGGGGGTGGCGTTTGCGAGGTGGCCATGCGCGGATTCTGGCACAACATTGCGCCCGGACGGAGACGGGTCGATGGGAACGCCAGTTCATCTTTCTGCGGATTCAACTCACAATGTTGCGTAGTGGTCGCAGAATGCAGCATCGTATGAGCAGGGTCGCTGAACGCTCGGCGTATCACGGCCTGTCGATCACGTATGGCCGTCATGCCGGAGTGGAGCCCTGCGCGAGGGCGGCTCCGCCGACGGCTGCCGTCTGCGAAGTGAGGTATTCGATGACCTCGACGATGTTTCCGGAGCTGCCCCTTCTGGCCGGCCGCTCCACCGATACCTGTGACGTGGTGCTGGAACCGGTCGCCGTGACGGAACGGCGGAGCAGGCGACTCCACAGGCTGATGTGTGCGCTGTACGAGGACCGAGGGGTTCGCCCGCATGCCATCTGCTGCCGACGGGGATCGGCTCGGGTTCCCCGTACCGATCTGTCCCCCGCGTCGGCCGGTGAGAGCCGCCTGGCGACGGAGGCGGTCCGGCGGAGGAATCCGGCACGGCCCCGGGTGCGGCGGGGTTGGGGGTGGTTCGGGCCGGCGTCGGTGCGGCTGGCGGGGGTGGACGTCGTACGCCTGCCGGAGAGTCTGTACGCCTCGGTGGCCGGGGTGTTCGACGATCATCGGGTGGCCGTCGGGCCGGTGTTGTGGGTGCTGCCGGAGGAGGTCGTGGAGGTGGTGGTGCCGTCCGGCACGATCGCTTTCTGGCCGCCGGGGCTCCGGGGTACCCGGTGCGTGGCGGGGGTGGTGCGTGGTCCGGCGCCGGAGACGACGGTGATGGATGGGGCACACGGTCCGGACGGTCGGGCGTGGCTGGTGGCGCCGGACTTGTCCGGTGGACGGCTGACGACGGACCCGGAGGTCCTGGTGGAGGCCGTGTGCACCGCCCTGTCGCGTCGGGCCGAGGCGCAGGAGGAGGGGTTGTCGTGGCCGGCGTGAACGTGTTCGGGGAGGGCCTGCTGGGCGGGGAGGCGTTGGTGTGGCGGGAGGTCCGGCCGACCGAGACGCCGGACTCTGTCAGGCGAGAGAGGCCGATGCCGTGCCCTTTGAAGGCTGGTGAGAGCCGACCTGCGCGGGGGTACATCAGCGCGGCGGCCGAACTGCCTGGCAGGGTGCGTGCCTCGATCGGAACCGCCCGCGATTTCGTTGCCGCGACCTTGAAGATCTGGGGCATCCCGCGAGCGGTGTGCGACGACCTGGTGCTGATCACCAGCGAGCTGACCACGAACTCGGTGTGGCACGCACCGGGCGAGTTGATGCGGGTGGAACTGGTGCTGTCGTACGACGGCACGGCGGAGCAGGTGTGCGTCCTGGTGGCCGATGAGGGGCCGGGTGGTTTCCCGTGGCCGTCGTACGTCGGCGACACGGACGTACCGGACCTGGACAGGGCGGCGGGCGGCCGGGGCCTGTTCCTGGTCAGCGCGTTCTCCACCCAGTGCGGGACAGGCACGCATGCGGGCGGTACGGCCGTGTGGGCACAGATCGATCTTTCCCCGCACCTGGCTGCCACGCCGATGGCGGAGACCTCCCCTTCGTCTTCTGGCCATTCCCCCCACGGCACTGTCAAGGACGGCGATGACGACGCACTTCGCGCCCACCCTCAGCAATGACCACCCGACGACGCTGCTCGCGCCGACCCGGACGGAGAACGGACTGGTGTGCACAGAGGCGGTGTCGGAGCTCACCGGTGCACAGTCCTGGACCTCTTTCATGGAGGAGACGGCGCGGTAACTCGGCCACGTGGTGACGGACGCCCTGCTGGAGTGGGGGCGCTCGCCGCAGAACGCCGCTGCGATGGGGGACCTGACGGCCGGGTACACCCAGTTCGCGGGTCGGCTGGGGGCATAGGTGAGCGTGGACCTCTCGATGTCGGCGCAGGGCGGGGCGCTGGCAGTGGTGGCCGCGCCGAGCCGGGAGGCGGCTGAGACGTACCCGCTGCGGCAGACCCGCGACCGGCCCACGACCTGGGGACTGCACCGGCGTGTCGGCGGCGTGTCCGCCTTCTACGCGGCCGTGCCCCGGTCCCAGCGACCTGAGACCGGCGCGCGCCCCCGTCCCTGCTGGTCCTTTCCTTCTCGCGCTGACGGGGTCCCAAGTCTTTCCCTTTGTCCGTCCGAATGTTGTGGAGGTGTGCAGTGGCCCGGAGCGAGCGGGAGCGTGTACTGGACGCGGACCTCGCCTGTGCGAACCATCATCTGTTGATCCTGCTGGAGCAGGAGATGAACCCGTGGCTGAGGGTGGCGCAGGCCGCCCGGCTGGCGCCCGAGTATCTGCACCGCGCAGTGTGGAGGGCCAAACGGCAGGTGCTGTCCCTGCGGGATCTGGCGGCCTTGTGCTACGCCACGGTCGAGGGGCTGCGCCTGGAGACGGGGTTCCTGCCCGAGAGCGGCCCGGGGCTGGAACGGCGGGTGCGTGCCCTCGGGGAGGAATGCTCTTTGCTGTTGCGGCGGTTTCGGAGGCTGCGGCTGCGTGACCCCGAAGCGGCTGCCGTTCGCCGGGATCAGTTGGTGCTGGCGGCGACGGCCGTGACGGAGTATCGGAATCTGCCCAGCCAGTGGTGGCGCGCGGCCGTGATCTACAGCCTGACCCCCGAGTCGAGGGCGAGGCCCTGGCCGGGCCGCCGCCCGGCGCCGGGGCAGATGAGGCTTATTCCGCTGCTGAGCCAGTCCCTGATCCGTGTCGCCGCCATGGCCGAACGCGACCCGGCGCACGGCCGTGAGCCTGCCGGGCAGGTCGGCGTGCGCGAGGCACTGGCGTGGGACCTTGCCGCCCGGGTGGAAGCTCTGCCGGACAGGCTGCTGCTGCACGCGATGCGGCGAATGGAGTGGGGTGTCCCCCCGGCGGACGCCCTGCACGGCCTGGACCCGAACGCCATGGGCCTGCACCGTCACGAGCCGCCCGACGAGAAGAGCCCCGTGCAGTCCCAGACCTCGGTTGGGGTCGCTCTTCCCCCGACGCCGTGTCAGTGAGGACCCGATGAGCGAGCATCACCACTCCCCGCCCCTGCCCGAGATACGCCGCTCCGCAGCGGAGCCCGTCGCGCCCGACGACTGGCCGCCCACGTTCACCAGCGCGTTGCTGCACGTCCTGGAAGCGGGACGCGCGGCGGTCGGCGCGATGCCGCCCGCCGCCGAAGACGACGAGGGCGGCGATGAGCACGCCGACGACGGGACGGACGAGGACGAGGCCGGCGACGTCACTGTCATCGCGGCCGTCGTGGCGGTGTGCCGGGGCGCGACACAGGACGCCGCGCTGCGGACCGCCGCCGAATACGCGAAGACAGCCAGGACCCAGGGACTGGAGATCCGTGCGACCGGCCTGGCCCCGGAGGGGACGGGCGAGTGGGACCTGATCCTCGTCCTTACCACCCCCGAGACGCAGACAGCCGACAACCGCTCTGGGCCGGAGTGACCGTGGGCCCGCACCTGGGCGGGCCCACGCACGGCCTCGTAGCCGACCGCCGTACTCCGCGCTGCGGGGGCACCACCCGCTGAGGTTCCCGTCGTACGACGGGAGAAAGAGTGTTACGCGATCATGCATCTGCTTGCCAAGCGGCTGACAGGCGCGGTCCGCGCGCTGGAGAGCCTGGACCGGCACGACGACTACCCCTGGGCCGAGGTCTCCCGCGCGGCACGGGACGCCTCCCTCTACATCGCGCACGCGGTGAGTATCCGGGGCTTGTGGGACACCCTCGACCACCTGGAACGGGCCGCCCTCATGACGGCCCGAGCCGAGGGTGATCACCTCTGCCACCAGATCCCGCCGAGCCACCTCAAGGACCGGCCCCGCGAACGGATCTCCGCGCTCGTCGCCGAACTGGCCCACTACGGGCACGCGTGCGACCGATACCAGGAACTGCCGTGGCCCCCGGCCGATCCCCTCCGAAGCGACCGGTACACCCTGTCCGCCGAACACCTGAAGACTTACCAGCAACTGCCCGACCGCTGGCGGGCTGGCGTCCTCTACCTCCTTGCCCGGCCCGAGGAGACCCCGCCGGAGATCGTCCGGCGCCTGGAAACCCCCGAGCGCGACTGCACCGCACCACCACACCTTGACGAACTCCTCGCCCTGGCCACCGACTTGAAAGACGAGGCCGGACAGGCGTCTGCACCGCCGGACGACGGACCAGCGCCCGGCCTGAGGACCCGCTACGCCGCCCGGCTGGCCGAACAACTCGACGTCCTGCCCACGGCGTGGCAGCGGTGCGCGCTGATGCGAATGGACGGCACAACCCGCTCCCACCAGGCACTGGCGCTCATCCACAGCGCCCGCAGCTACTTCGCGCACACCTACATGCCGCTCACCCGCCGTCACCCCGGCTCTGACCGCCGCCATCGCAAACTCTTCCCTCAGGAGAAGAGGAAGACCTTCGTGCCCACCGGATTCGACCTCACGGTGCCCACCGCCGCCCGCGTGCACAACAAACTCCGCCACGGCAAGGACAACTATCCCGCCGACCGCGCCGCCGTCTCGGTCCTGCTCCACCACGTGCCCCGGCTGCCCCAGGCGATCGCCCAGGCCCGCGCCTACCTCCACGCCCAGGTCCAGCAGGCGGTGTACCTCGGCATCGAGCAGTACGTCGATCTGGGATGCGGCTTGCCGTTGCACCCGCACGGCTGGCGGGACGCCGTCCACGACACCGCCGCCCGACTGCACCGGGCCCACACCGTCTACGTTGACAACGACTCCGGCGCAGTCGCCCACGCCCGTACCAAACTGATCACCAAGCACTCCTCGGTCGCCGACGAGGACCTGGGCGAGGCGGGCCTGCTTCCCCGGCTCGCTGCTGCCGGGCACCTCGACCTCGACCGCCCCGTCGCGGTCCTGCTCGTCAACACCCTCGAATACCTCAGCAAACCCACGGCCACGGCCCTGCTCAGGGACCTGTCCGAGACCCTCCCCTCCGGAAGCGTCCTGTCCGTCGCCACCACCGCCACCGGTGACTCGGACCTTGCCACCCGAGCCACCCTGGCGATGGCGGACGCTGCCCCCTCCGTCGGCTGATGGCTGCGCACCCACACCGAACTGGGCGATCTCGCGCTCGGCATCCTCGCCGAGCACCTGCACCCCCGCACCCCGCCGCCCGGCCGAACCGTCTACACCGCCACCGCCGCCATCACTGTGCCGTGAGATCTATTCGATTCTGCCGTTCTCGGGGACAGCAGGGTGTACGAGCAAGGTTCGGATGTTGGTGTTGTCGTCGGGGGTGTAGGGGGCGCCGCGCAGGAGGATGACGGGGCGGGCGGCGTTGGACTGGCCCATGAGGGCGGAGGCGGCGCCGGCGAGTTCGTCGACGCGGTTGAGGTCGCCCCACATGGGGTTGCCGTAGAGGTCGACGTCGTCAGGGGTGGGTTTCTCGATGGCGGCGATTCCGGCGAGGCCGATGGCGGCTCCGGCGGAGCCTTCGCGGTGAGGGTTGCCGTGGCTGTCGGAGATGATGACGGCGACGGTGGCGCCGGTGAGGTCGCGGATGCGGGCGCGGATGCGGCGGGCGGAGGCGTCGGGGTCGACGGGGAGCAGGCAGGCCCAGCCCTCGGCGAACACCCCGGCGTTGGAGGAGTCGACGCCGCCGGAGGTGTCGACGAGTCCGCGTTTGTCGAGGGTGATGACGTGGCGTCCGATGATCTGGAGGACGGCTTCGGATTCGTCGAGGTAGAGCTGGACGAGGCGGGGGTCGCGGCCGACCTGGTCGGCGAGCCGGCGGGCTTCGTCGGTGGGGGTGACGGTGTCGAGGCGCACGACGCGGTCCTCGGCCTTGGAGACGATTTTCTGGGCGATGACCAGGACGTCGCCGTCGGTGAGGGTGTGTCCGTCGTCGGTTGCGGCTTTGGTGATGAGGGCGGCGAGGTCGTCGCCGGCGGTGATGCGGGGGATGCCGGGGAGGGCGCGCAGGGTCATGTCCCAGCCGCTCAACGGGGGCCTCCTGACAGGGTGGTTGGGGACCGATGCGCTCCAGTATCGCGGTCGCGGGAGGGCGGGGGCGGGATGCCGGGGTCTGCGGGCGGGCGTTCGACGGCGGCGGGGCGGAGCTGGGTGCTGAGGCCGCCGTCGAGGGTGAGGGTGTGGCCGGTGGCGGTGTCGAAGCAGGGGTGTCCGAAGGTGGCCAGGGCGGCGGCGGTGTCGTCGAGGTCCGCGTACGCGCCCCGGGGGACGAGGGCGACGAGGGCGGGTGCGCGGTCGCCGTCGGCGGCGGTGGTCGCGGACTGGGCGAGGGGGCCGAGGGCGACGGCGCGGACGGCGAGGTGGGTGCCGAATTCGAGGGTGAAGGAGCGGACGAGGGATTCGGTGGCGGCTTTGGCGGCGTCGTAGGCGGGGAGGTAGCGGTGGGCGCGGGTGGCGCCGACGGAGCTGAGGAGGACCGCGCACGCGGGGACGCCCGCCTGCTGGGTGGTGAGGGCGTAGGTGCGCAGGGCGGTGTAGGTGGTGGTGAGGTTGTCGCAGAGGGTGCGGGTGAAGTCGTCGGTGGGGGTGTCGGTGATCCGGGCGAGGCCGGGGACGTGTCCGGCGGTGTGGTAGAGCTCGGCGCGGGTCGCGCCGTCCAGCCGTTCGGCGAGGAGGTCGGCGAAGGCGGAGCTGGTGATGTCGACGGGGTGCACGGGAGTGTCGGGGGAGTGGTGGGTGTCGACAGGCAGGAGGGTGCCGGGGAAGCGGGCGAGGTGGCGGGTGAGGGCGGTGCCGATGCGGCCGCTCGCGCCGGTGACGACGCGCAGGCAGGTCATCGCGGGCTCTGCTTCAGGATCGCGGCGTACCAGGCGGGGCCGAAACGGCGGGTCTCGGCGAGGTGCAGTCCGGCCCGGTCGGTGGTCTTGGCGAGGGTGTCGGGGTCGAGCCAGACCCAGTCGAACCAGGCGCCGGTGCGGTCGCCGTGGCGCAGACGCAGGCGGACGTCACCGGGGTAGCGGCCGGTGCGGGTGGCTTCCTCGGTCCAGGCGCGATGCCGGTCGGCGCCGACGGTGGCGGTCCAGTCGACGCTGGAGACGATGAGCTGCCTGCCGGGGGCGAGCCAGGAGGCGAGGCGGGTGAGGAAGGCGGGGACGGCGTCGAGGGTTCCCGCGATGCCGGGGCCGCCGCCGAGCGCGACGACGGTGTCGACCGGGCGGGGCGGGGTGTAGGTGTGGGCGTCGGCGACGTCGGCGTGGGTGCCGGCGTCGCGGGCGAGGGCGACGGCGGCCTCGCAGGTGTCGATGCCGTGGGCGCGGATGCCGCGCGCGGCGAGGTGCTGGAGGTGGCGGCCGGTGCAGCAGCCGATGTCCTCGGCGGTGCCGGGGCCGGCCCAGTCGAGGGCCGCGAGGTCGGCGGGGGGTGCGGCTTCGTATTGGTGGAGCCACCAGCCGAGGTCGGTGGTGGAGGTGTGGCCGTCGGCGCGTTCGACGAGCAGCGGGTCGGCGTGAGGGCCGGTGAGGGCTTCACCGAAGACGTCGGGGTGCACGGCGGTGTTCGGGTCGGGGGTCACAGGTGGGCTCCTGGGGTGCGGGTGATCCAGTGGGCGGGGACGCGGAGGTCGCTGGCGGCGAGGTCACCATGGCCGGTGCAGGTCAGCAGCCGGGGCGCAGGACCGCCGAGCGCGGTGAAGACGGAGAACTGGGGGAGGTTGGCGGGTTTCACGGCGATCGTGGTGTCCGCACCGCTGGTGGTGCAGCAGACGCCCATCACGGCGAGGTGGACGGTGTCGTAGCCGGTCAGGACTCCCCGGCGGCGCCCCGCGCGGGGTCCCGCCGCCGTACGGAGGGCGCCGTGGGTGAGGGTGGCCAGGGAGTGTCCGATCAGGTCGGGGAGGTCGGGCAGGTCGGTGAGGAACCGGGCCTGCCCGTCGTGGTCGATGGCCAGGCGCTGGTAGCGGGCGCGGGTGTCGTCGGCCGGGTAGGCGCGGTAGCTGAAGCGGGGGGTGAGGTCGTCCACGATCAGGGTGACGGGACCCGCGAGGGCGGCGGCCGAGACGAGGGTGCGGGTGGAGGCGGAGACGGTGGGGGCGCCGAACAGGGGGACGGCCAGCGGGGCGCCGAGGGGGTGGTCGGCGGCGCGGACGCGCGGGGGCTCGTTGCCGGGCGGGTGGTGGTGGGCGGTGAGGTGCTCGCGGCGCAGCTGGTGCCACAAGGGGCCGATACGGCGGCCGAGGGCGGCGATGTAGGCGTGGCGGTCCTGGTCGGGGTCGGCCGCGTCGGTGAGGCCGAGGGTGAAGGCGGACGCCCACAGGGCGTCCGAGCCCGCCGGGGGCTTCTTCGCCCCGGGCGGGGGCTCGGCGAAGGGGTCGGCGTGGTCGTGCAGGCGGCTGAGCGGGACGCTCAGGGGCAGGGTGCGCAGGTTGCGGCCCGGGACCAGGCCCTCGGTGAGGACGACGCCGGTGGCGCCGAGCGTGTCGGCGGCGGCCGAGACGAGGAGGTCGGGGACGTCGACGGCCCGGCGGGTGCAGCCCATGGTGCAGGCGCGCGCCACCAGCCGCCCGGCCGCAGTCTGTTCGGCGACGTCGCCGCCCGTGGTGACGGGCAGCCCGTGTCTGGTGAACACGGCGGCGATCCGTGCGGTGCGCTGTGCGGCCTGCGGGGCGGGGCCGTGCCGGGAGACCGGCACCGAGACCAGCACGACCCGGCCCCCGCCGTGCCGGGCCTCGCGCACGGCGTCGATGAGATGGTGGAAGACGGCCGGGGTGACCTGGGGGCGCTCGGCGTAGAGGAGCGGAAAGAGGAGCACCGGCGGCGCCGGTTCCTTCAGGGCGGTGCGGGTCCAGGCGGGGGGCCAGGCCGGGGTGGCGGTGTGCAGCAGCCGGTTCAGGGGGGTGCCGGGGTCGGCCTGCGGGTCGAGCCAGGTCGAGGCGACCTCGTCGAGGTCGTCGACCAGGGCGGTCAGGTCCGTCATACGTACCCCTGCCAGCGCGGGGTGATCCGCCACTCGGCGACCTCGGGCACATCCGCGCCGAGGACGGCGAAGGAGCGCTCCAGGAGTCGGCGCACGGCTTCGACGTCGTTGAGGAGGGCGATGCCGGCGTGCTGGCGGCGGGCGGCCTCACGCAGCCGCGCGGCGGGGGCGGCGGTCCACCACGCGCGGTCCGGGGAGGCGGGGTCGAGGCGGAGCGCGCTGTAGAAGTTCGGCAGTTCCAGCCACCCGGGGTGCACGACGCCCGGCGACAGCGTCACCCCTCCAGTGTCTATGGCCCGCAGAGAGTCGATCACCTGGTGTGCGACGGCGAGGTCCCCGGGGCAGGGTCCCTTGCATGATCGAGGTCTGTCCGGATTCATCCGGTGAGGCCGAGGGCGGTCAGGGGCCTTCGCCAGTCGCGTGCGGTGTGGCGTAGGGCGGCGGCGATGTTGGTGTGGCCGTCCTGGCGGTGGACGCCGATGGCGAGGTTGCGCAGGCCGGCCATGATGCGCGGGAGATGGCCGGCATGGATCTTGGAGTCGTCCTCGCGGAACGTGCGGTCGCGGACGTGGTGCAGAAGATTTTCGATCTTCCAGCCTCGCCGTTTCGGTTAGGGCGATGAGGCGTCGCTGAGGGGCAACTGTTGGGTGGCCGACGCGATTTCTGTATTTGGGCATGGTGGAGTTCCGGCGCGGTGGTCGGGTTCTCCGGGGTCCTTCGGGTCGTGGGCGGACGGGGGTTTGTCCGGTCAGCCGGCGGGTCGGGGCAGTGCGGCGAGGCGGTGGAAGGCCGTGGCCAGTTCGTGGCGCCAAGGCCAGGTTGCCGATATTCGCAGGCGGAGGCGTCGGCCGCCGCGGGTGAGACGGGCGGCGACGTGCAGCAGCCGGTAGCGGAGCTTCTTCGGCTCGGCAGTGACCAGCTCCCCGTCCAGCAGCAGCACGCGCATCCAGGCCAGCAGATCGATCGCGGCGAGGCTGAGTTCGAGCCAGGCGGCGTTGACGCCGAAGTGGCGGGAGGGGAAGCGGCCGAAGCCGGTGGTCTTGCCGCACCGGATGCGATCCTCGACGGTGGCATGCCCGCGGTGACGGACCTCCAGGAACTGGGCGGAACCGCCACCGCATGACGGGGTGTCGGTGAGGAACGCCTGATGCCGCAGGCCCTCGTCCTGATCGAACAGGGAGAGCTGGGCTCCGGGGTGCGGCCGCTCGCGGCGCACGATGATGCGGGTGCCGGCCGGGTAGCCGTCCAGATCGACCATGTCGGTCAGTTCGGCGACCTCTGCGCCGTCACGCAGCGTCCCGTCCTGGTCCAGGGCGGGATGCCAGAGGCGGTCGGGCACCGCTCGGACAGCGCGGCGGACCGGCTCGGTGATGGCGTATCCGACCGAGAAGAAGGTACGGATTCCTCGTTTCCGCATGCCGCGGACGTGGGTGAGGAAGGCTTTCGCGGATCCGGCACTGTCGGCGCGGATGAGGATGTCGGTGCCGTGCCGGTGGGCGTCGGGGATCTGCGCGAGCGCCTGGTCGAGCACCGTGATGTGATCCGCGGCGGTGTTGGCTCCGGAGTTGCCGGGCCGCAGCCGTCCCGACACGGCCTCGCCGGTGTTCGCGAGGAAACACAGCAGCGGATGGAAGCCGAAGCCGCCCTTGTAGGTCGGGGCGGTCTGCTCCTTTTCCGAGTGGCAGGCGACCAGCGTGGCGTCGAGGTCCAGAACCAGGCCGGGAAGTTCTCGTCCGCCGGCCCGGGCAGCAGGTATGCCCTCACCGGTCTCGGCGGCCTGCATCCAGGCGACTTCCCGGGCTGAAGCGCGGGCCGCTCGCAGCGAAGCGAGTGCAGCCTCGTCGGTGTCGGCGAGCAACCGCCAAGCGGTGGGTGTGGAGGCGACCGGGCCGAACACCCCTGCCTGGTCCCGCAGCACGGCCAGATCCGCGATCGCCTCACCGCCGTCGGCGAGCATCACCGCCAGGTCGGTGGCTACCCGTCCCGGGTCATGCCCGGTCCCGCGCGGCCGAAGCGGCCTGAGAGCGGCGGAGTGCGCGGCGGTCAGCCCTGTGGCGTCAGCAAGATCCGCCAGCAACCGTGCCCCGGCATGCCCGACCACCCCCGAACCATCGGCACTGACATGGACCTTGGGACGCAACCCGATAGCCTGCACGTAGAAAGTGCCCTCCGCCTGGACCGACAGAACCCCTCAGCAAGGTTCATCGTCCCAGGTCAGGAAGGCACTTTCGCGTTTCCGCCCCAGAGCCAGCCGTACCCAAGCGAAACGGCGAGGCTAGCGGTGGTTTGTTGACGGCGGGTCACGGCCGCAGTAGGCCGGTAGCAGAGGAACGTCGCCTCGCCGCCTGGGGGAGCTTCAATGACCCGCCGTGTGCCGTGTCCGCCCGCACCTGGCCCGTTGGAAGCCTACGCCGCACGCTTCGACGACCTGTTCGTGCGCCACGAGGCGCTACTTGACCGTGCGGCGGTGAAATTCCGCCGCCGTGGCCTTGTCGCAGCAAGGCCGCGAAGCTGAGGACAGCCTGACCCGGGAGTCGCCGGGAGGGGCGGAAAGCAGTCCTGACAACGCCGGGACACTCCGGAACTACCAGACGGGGCGGGTCCGGCAAGCAAGACGAGAAGGTGTACGAGAGGAACCAGCGCGTGAAGCTCCGTAAGCGTCGAGCCGGCTCCAACCTGGTGGATATGGGCCGGTCCGCAGCGCACACCTGCCGTGATCATGCGGCGGGTGACTCCGAAGCCGGGATGAATAGGCCGGTGGGGAGGCCACGAGGAAAGCCTGCGGCGTACTCGTGGCGAGGCTGCCGGGGTATAGCTGGGCACCTCCCTCGTCGAACGGTTGGTGGTGAACGTGGGAACCACCTGCGGCTGCCCTCACGATGCTCCATCCAGGACATCGAAGGGCAGGCCCGTCGTCGGCTGTCGGCCGCAGTGTGGGGCGGAGGCCCCGTAGTAGTCCGAGCGCGCGAAAGGCGCGTACATGGCGAAGGGGGCCAGCAAGTCAGCAGGGCGGATACTGGAATGCTCGGAGGACGCCGGTGAATACCGACGCACCAACGCTCACGTCGTTCGGCGCGGAGCGCAGGGTACGAGAGATTCAGACCAAGCTGCACCGTTGGGCGACCGACGATTCAGACAGGCAGTTCCGTGATTTGTTCAATCTCGTCTGTGATCCCGCATTTCTCCTGATTGCATGGGAGCGAGTGCGGGACAACAGGGGTGCACGGTCGGCAGGAGTTGACGGGAAAAGCGCCTACTATATCGAGCGGCAAGGTGTCGGCGAGTTCCTGGCCGAGCTCCGCGAAGATTTGAAAGCGCAGCAGTTTCGTCCCTTACCGGTCCGCGAGCGGATGATTCCGAAAGCGGGCGGAAAGAAACTGCGCCGTCTAGGTATTCCCACCGTGCGGGATCGCGTTGTTCAGGCTGCGCTGAAATTGGTGCTGGAGCCTATTTTCGAGGCGGACTTTGAGCCGTGCTCGTATGGCTTCCGGCCCAACCGGCGAGCTCATGACGCGATCGCCGAGATCCGCACCTTTGCCAGTCCGCCCCACCGATACGAGTGGGTCGTGGAGGGCGATATCGCGGCGTGCTTTGACGAAATCTCGCACTCGGCACTAATGGGCCGGGTGCGCCAACGGGTCTCCGACAAGCGCGTCCTGATGCTGGTCAAGGCGTTCCTGAGGGCCGGAATCCTCAACAAAGAGGGGCTCTTCAGGGAATCACGCACAGGGACGCCACAGGGCGGAATTCTGTCACCTTTGCTCGCCAACGTCGCACTATCAGTACTCGATGAGCATTTCGCTCGACGTCACCGAGAGCAGAGAAGGATGACTCGGCAGCAACGGCGGGGAGAGCCATCATTTCGGCTTATCCGCTACGCTGACGATTGGGTCGCTCTGGTTCGAGGTGACAGAGCTGATGCTGAGGCGATATGCGACGAAGCCGCCGAGGCTCTCTCCACGATGGGCTTGCGCCTTTCGGAGGAGAAAACCACGCTGGTGCACATCGATGAGGGCTTTGACTTTCTCGGTTGGCGCATCCAGCGCCACCGAAAACAAGGCACGGCGAAGTACTACGTCTACACCTACCCGAGCAAGAAGGCGGTTAAGTCCGTCACGGGAAAAGTGAGGACGGCCAGCCGATTGGACAAGAACCAGCCGCTCGAAGTCCTGCTGCACTATCTCAACTCTGTGCTGCGGGGCTGGTGTGTCTACTTCCAGCCCGGGGTTTCAAGTGCCACCTTCCACTTCCTGCGCGCGTTCACCTGGCGCAGGGTCATGGGTTGGCTGCACCGAAAACACCCGCGTGCGAATTGGAAGCAAGTGCGCCGCAGGTATTGCCAGGGCCAGTGGTGGCCGTCAGATGGCGATACCGCTCTGTTCGATCCGGGGCGGATGCGGACTACCCGCTACCGCTACCGCGGGACAGCGATTCCCACTCCGTGGGCGAGCACGATCTGAACTGTTCGGACGTCAACGGGACTTGTGGAGCGCCCGGTGCCCGGAGACGGGCACGCCGGGTGCGGGAGGCGGTCCGGGGAAACCCACTGGTGGGAACACCAGCAGGGCGTCCCGGGCCGACCTCACTCGACGTTGGCACAGCGCCGCGGGTTCCGCGAGTACCTGACCGGTCTGCTCCTGCCGCGGGACCGCAACAAGACACTGACCTGCTTGGCCGGCACGGAGCCGCTGGTCGGAGCCCAGCACCGGTCGGCACAGCGGCTGCAGTTCTTCTTGTCCGAGTCGACGTGGGACCACGAGAAGGTCAATGCCCGTCGGGTCGAGATGCTGCTGGCAGATGCGGCGACCGCCCCTCACCCGGGCGGCGTGCTGGTGATCGACGACTCCGGCGACCGCAAGGACGGGAGTGCGACCGCGCACGTGGGCAAGCAGTACCTGGGCTCGGTCGGGAAGATCGACCGTGGCGTGGTCACGGTGACCACATGCTGGGCGGACGAGCGCGTCTACTACCCGTTGCACGCCGTGCCCTACACCCCCGCCCACCACTTCCCCAAGGGGAAGAACGACCCCGACTTCCGCACAAAGCTGCAGATCGGAGCCGCTTTGGCCCGGCAGGCGAAGGAAGCGGGAGTGGTCTTGCGGGCGGTGGCCGCCGACTGCGCCTACGGTGATCAGGACGGCTTCCGCCGTGAGCTGGCCGATGCCGGACTGCCGTTCGTCATGGCGATCAAGCCCCGCCACGGCGTCTGGGCCTACGGCGACCAGGCGTACACGCCCGTCGATGCCGCCCGCGCCCTGACCTGGCACGACCCGGACGAGCCAGGCGACTGGAGCGCGGTCACCCGCACCTTCCGCGACGGGCACACCACCACCTGGTGGGCCGCCGACGCGCACCTGGGCTGGTGGGGCCCTGATGGAAATGTCCGCCTGGTCGTGGCCACGACCGACCCGGCCACCCTGCCCGCACAGTCCACCTGGTACCTGGCCACCGACCTGCCCAGGCCCGGCGGACCACGTGCGGCCGAGAGCCCGATCCAGCCAGCCGGCCTGACCGAGATCGTGCGGATCTACGGTCTCCGGCATTGGATCGAGCAGAGTTGCAAACAGGTCAAGGACGAACTCGGCTGGGCCGACTTCCAGGTCCGCTCCGACAGTGCCATCCGGCGTCACCAGACCCTCGTCACCTGCGCGTTCTCCTTCTGCTGGGAGACCTGGTTCGCCCCACCTCCACGCGCCGACGACCAAGAACCGACCGCCGGTCGGGCAGAGAGGGGGCCCTCCGCCGTCCCATCAGCCTCATCCGGCCAGCTGGCCCAAGGCTATCCGCGCCGTCCGTGGCTGGCTGACGCCCTGGGTCACGCTGCAACGCTACTGGCGAGCCTGGACAGCCAAGCCCCCGCCCACCGAACTTCAGAGGGCGGTATGTGAGTTGACAGGTGATTTGTCGTCACCTGAACGTGTGGGACTGCGGCATCCCTGCCAGTCGGCGGGCTTGGACGTGCTGGGCTGACCACCGTGAGCGAGCGCAAGCCCTACAAGACCGACCTGTCCGACGAGCATTGGGCGCTTGTCGGGCCGGTGATCGCCGCGTGGAAGGCCGCACACCGTTCGGTCAGCGGCCATCAGGGCCGGTACGAGATGCGGGAGATCGTCAACGCGCTCCTCTACCAGGGCCGTACCGGCTGCCAGTGGGACCTGCTTCCGCACGATCTGCCGCCGCGCGGCGCGGTGATGTACTACTTCACCAAGTGGCGCGACGACGGCACCGACCGGACCATCCACGACCTGCTGCGCTGGCAGGTGCGGGAGAAGGCGCGGCGGAAAGCGGACCCGGGCCTGGTGGTGCTCGACACCCAGAGCGTGCACGCGGCGGCCGCGGTGCCCGCAGAGTCGACGGGGTGTGATGCGGCAAAAAAAGTATCGGGCCGCAAGCGCGGCCTGGCCGTTGACGTGTTGGGCCTGGTGATCGCGGTGGTGGTGCTCGCCGCGTCCGTGCACGACAACACTGTCGGCATCGCGCTGCTGGACAAGGTCGCCGCCGGCACCGACACCGTGCAGAAAGCCCTGGTCGACCAGGGCTTCAAGAACGCTGTCGTCGCGCACGGGGTGCAGGCGGGCATCGAGGTGGAGATCGTCGAGCGCAACCCGGCGCAGACCGGGTTCGTGCCGATCCCCAAGCGGTGGATCGTGGAACGCGCCTACGGGATCTTGATGCTGCACCGCAGGCTGGTGCGCGACTACGAACACCTGCCGCGCAGTTCGGAGTCGAGGGTGTACTGGGCGATGACCGCAGTGATACTGCGCCGGCTGACCGGGGCCACCGCTGCGGCCTGGCACAGCACATGACCGGCGGGGAGCTGACCCTCGGGGCGGTGCTGGCCCGGCTGGAGGAGCGGGAACGCGAGATCGCCGCGCAGGCCGAGACGACGGAAGAGCAGATCGCGCAGCTGACCGCACGGCTGGACGAGCTCGGCAGGGCCGCCGAGGAGGTCCGGATCACCCGCAAGACGCTGCTGGAGCTGCCCGATCCGCAGCCGCCCGCGCCGCCGGCACCGAAGCTGCCGGACCATCCGGCCTACCAACAGATCCTGGCGGTATTCACCGCGGCCGACGCTCCGCTGCGGGCGCGGCAGGTGTGCGAGGCGATGGACCTGGAGATCGCACCCAACAACATCAACAACACCCGCCTCAAACTCAAACGGCTGACCGAGCGCGGAATCCTGGTCGAGACCGAGCAGGGCTTGTTCACCCAGCCACGGCCGTAGCCGCCCGGCAACCCCGCGGCCAGCCCCCTTACCTCTCCCGAAACGGAGAAACGGACATCAACTCACGTACCGCCCTCTCAGAACCTAATCAACGCCGTAAGGGCGTCCGCCGGTAGGTGCTGGCAGCAGGGCAGGCACGGTTCACCCGATCATGGAGTTCTCTACGCTTCATGATCACCGGGGGATCCGTGCCTGCCGTCCCATCATGCATTCTCGACCCGATCCGTGACCAGTTCCTCGCGCTCCTGCCCGTGCGCGAGGACCGGCACCCGCTGGGCTGTCACAATCCTCGGATCAGCGACGCCGTCGTCTTCGACCGGCTGGTGCAGGTCCTGGTCTTCGGCTGCGGATACGAACGAGCCGCCGACGAGCACTGCTCGGCCACCACCTTGCGCCGACGCCGCGACGAGTGGATCTCCGACGGCGTGATGGAGAGCCTGCGGCTGCTCGCGCTCGCCGCCTACGACCGCATGATCGGCCTCGAACTCGACCGCCTGAGCGCCGACGGCTGCATCACCAAGGCGCCCTCCGGCGGTGAATGCGCCGGGAAGAGCCCGGTCGACCGTGCCAAACTCGGGCTGAAACGCTCGCAGTTGACCGACGGCACCGGCATACCCCTGGTCACCGGGCCGGCACCGGCCAACACCGGCGACCACACCCTGCTGCCCGCCACCCTCGACCGCTTCACCGCCCTCGGACAGGCCCTCGGACCGCTGCCGGGGCATCCACGTCTCGCCTTGGACGCCGGCTACGACTACCGGATCGTCCACGACGACCTGGCCGACCGGAGGATCGACGCCCGCATCGCCCCACGCGGCGCGAAGACCCCGATCCAGACCGGCGGCCGGTGGGTCGTCGAGCGCACGAACTCCTGGATGAACAACTTCGGCAAGCTCCGGCGCTGCACCGAACGCCGGAGAGCGGCCGTCGAGTTCTTCCTCGCCCTGGCCGCCACCGTCATCACGGTCCGCTGCCTGGTCCGACGCGCCTGGACCCTTTACCGCTGGAGCACCCGCCCTCGAAGCCCACGGATCCGATGACCTACTGGCGGACGCCCTAAGCACCGGAAGACCCATCGACCTCTACACCCCG
The DNA here is from genome assembly GCF_055409605.1 of Streptomyces saintjeani. Lineage (NCBI taxonomy): Bacteria > Bacillati > Actinomycetota > Actinomycetes > Kitasatosporales > Streptomycetaceae > Streptomyces > Streptomyces saintjeani. The sequence goes on from NZ_CP189624.1 coordinate 8,802,305, forward strand.
GTCTAACAAACCACCGATATGACCGGCCTACCGCGACAACCACCGCCTGTCAGCCCCCGCGACATCACCTCAGCAAGGTCAGTAGAGCCGACAGTCATAGCCGTCACCGTAGGCACAGCGCAAGCAGTGGAGCAAGGCGACCGTGGCGCTACGGCGTCAACGCGCCCTTCGGGTTCGACCCGGCGGAATCATGGACGGACCGCAGTTGCACATACCTCACATGTGGAGTTCCCCTGGAGTCCGCGTCAAGCGAAATGACCAAAGGCCGTGACACGGGGGCACAAGCGGCCGAAAAGCAATGGTCGCCATCGCTGCAAGTCTGCCCATCTCGGGCGACCCGACTACAAGGGCCGCGGCTCGACAGGACGTTTTCCGATGGATCGCTGAGTATTGCAACCGGGAGCGGCTTCACTCGACCATCGGTTACATCACGCCGTACGAGGCGAGGGCCCGCTTCCATCAACGGCTGGACCTCGCGGCATAAAACGGAAGTGTCGGCACCTACGGGGTCACTTCACTGTGGGGCGCCCCCGGCAGTACGGCGCGGGACCGGACGGGCAGCAGAAGCCTCGGCCGCCCGTTCGACGCCACACAGGCGTCCCCGGCGACCGCGCCCTCGGGCAGTCCGAGGCCGTGCGCGATCGCCTCCGGCTCGGGCCCTCGGACGTCGTTCAGGCTGACCGGGCCCGGATCGAACGATGCTGTCAGGCTGTCACCGTTTCGGGTGGCCCGGCCGTCGAAGCTGTGGTGGGTCGTCCGCAGGGCGGCGCGGTAGTCGTCGTCGCCTTCACGTGCGGCGAGCAGCGCGAGGGCGGCGACGGTGCCGTGGCCGCAGGCGGGCAGTTCGCCTGCGGCCGTGAAGAACAGGAGGGTGTACGACGGACGAGCGCGCTCGGTTCCGGTCGCGCGGAGGAAGACGGCGTGCGACGTTCCCGACTCCGTGGGAATACGGCATCGTTCCTCGTCGGTCAGCGGCGCGTCGTCCAGAACGGCGGTCGTGCTGCGACCCCTGCGCTGTCGCTGACACGCGTCGACGATCGCTACCTCGGGCATGGCGCCGGGCCGGTGGTCAGCGGCATCGCCAGGGCGAGCATGATCCAGCGGGCCCCGGCGTCGTGGCGTCCTTGGCCAGGGCGACGGTGATCGTGGGATTCCGCGGCGCACAGTGCGGGGCGACGCGGGTGGGTGGTTGGCACCAGGGTCCCCTTCGGTTCGGTTTCCGAAGTGATCGCCGATGGTAGCGTTTCGGAATCCGAAGCGTCGACCTTGGAGGCTGGACTCCACGCCATGCCGACCCCAAAACCCGGCGAGCCAGTTCGTGGTTCGGCCACCGGTCGCCCCCTCATGGCCGCACTCGACCTGTTCGGACGGCGGTGGAGCCTGCGCATCCTCTGGGAGCTGCGCGAGGGCCCCCTCGGGTTCCGCCCTCTTCAGAAGCAGTGCGACGACATGTCCTCCAGCGTGATGCGGCAGCGCCTGACCGAACTGCTGGACGCCCGCGTGGTTCACCAGCTGCCCGACAGTCGGTACGAGCTCACTCCGCTGGGGCGGGATGCCTGCCTCGCGCTCGGCCCTCTCGTCCAGTGGTCGAAGCACTGGGCGGCGACGCTCGACGCGCAACCGGCGAGCCGCAAGGGCGAGGGACCCTCCGACGCCACCTCGCGTCCCGGTGTCGTGGGCGACGGGACACCCGAGAGGGGTTCTGCCGGCTGACGCCCGCGCGACCGGGCGCCCTGAACCGGACCCTCGTACCGGTGGACCCGGCCGAGGCGTTCCGGCTCCCACGCCCACCCCTTGTGCTTCGGTTTTAGAAGCGTCATAGTGATTCGGAAATCGAAGCAGGAGGTGCCCATGCCGCGCATCGAACCGCTCACCCCGCCCTATCCCGCGCCCATCGACCAGGCACTGCGCCGATGGATGCCTCCCGGCGCGCCACAGGAACCGCTCGCACTGTTCCGGGTACTGCACCGCAACCCGGAACTGGCCTCACGCATGTTCGCCCTGGGGTCCGGACTGCTGGGCCACGGACTTCTTCCCGCCATCGACCGCGAGATCGTCATCGCCCGGGTGACCGCACGCACCGGCTGCGCCTACGAATGGGGGGCACACGCCGCGACCCTCGCCCAGCAGGCCGGACTGAGCCGGGAACAGCTCCGGGCCACCACCGACATCGACGCCGCAGCCGACACCGCGTGGCCGCCTCGTCATGCGGCCCTGCTCGACGCCGTCGACGAACTGCACGACACCGCACACCTCTCACAACCCGCCTGGGACTCCCTGAGCGTCCACTACGAAGACGCCCAGCTCCTGGAGTTCCTCGTGCTGGCCGGCTGGTACCGAACCATCAGCTACCTCGCCAACGGGCTCCTCCTGGAGGAAGAGCCCTGGGGCGCCCCGTTCCCGACGTAGGAGGGTTCCATGCCCAAGGGCTACTGGGTCAGTGTCTACCGCACCATTTCCGACCCCGGGAAGCTTGCCGCCTACGACAAGCTGGCCGGTCCGGCCGTCCGGGCCGGGGGCGGGCGGAGGCTCGCCGTCGGCGGTCGGGTCGTCGCCCGCGACGCCGGGATCGCCGAGCGCACCGTCCTGATCGAGTTCGACACCTTCGAACAGGCGGTCGCGGCACGCGAGAGCGCGGCATACCAGGAGGCGCTGGACGTCCTTTCCGACGGCGTCGAGCGCGACTTCCGCATCGTCGAAGGCGTGGACTGACCTCCGGCCTCCGCTCTCCCGGGTGGCGTGCGATGAACTGGACCGGCTCAGCCGAGATCTCCGCGGCAAGGTGACGGAGCGTCACATCGATGGCATGGTCCGCGGTATGTGACGACAGGACGGCGTGGCGCGGGCGAAGGGCCGCACTCGCGACAGCGCCTTGCCGGGTGCCGAACAGGTCGAGGGCCTGACCATCCGCGGGACAGAGTGGTCACGTCCCCGGTCGGGGACACTCGGCAAGGCGTCCGCGAGGGACGTGGGGTCACGCGGGGGTACCAGCGTGCCGACACGTTCGTCCGCCACGGTCCGGGACGGGCCGATCTGTCCCGCGCCAAGCCGGGAGGCGACCAAGTCGGCGTCACCATCGGCGACTTGCCGTTCAGCGGTGAGAGCCGGCGGCGCGTCTCCGTGGGGGAGAGGCCGACGGTCTGAGCGCGGTCCCCTCCGGTTGTCCCTCAGCACGAGGGGACCGCGTGACCTCCCAGACAGGAAGGTGCGACGCCAAGAGCAGGCGTGCGTCTCCATGGTGGACGGCGCGCGGGAATCAGCGGCCGGAAGACGGCCGAAGCCCCCGAAAGTGTTCATCGCGGCCGATTCCCCCACACCGGACGCGCCGATACGGTACAAGCGAGCGCGCGCTCATTTGTTCCGGGCGCCCCGGGCCACGTTGAGCGCCGGGCGGCCGACACATCATGCTGGCGGGCGACTCCTTCGCGGCGCCTCAGCACCGCCGCGCGGGGGCCTTCCAGACCTCAGGCACCAGGAAGGTCCGATGACCAGCAAGCAGGTGACGTCATGACGTTATCCCCGACGTCCCCGAACCCCGAGGAACCCGCCGCCCGGCCCGTACGGCGGCGCGGCCGGCCCCCGGAGGCGATCGAACCGCGGATCGGCCCCACCCACCGCGCGTGGCTGGAACCCGTCCGCACCCGCCTGTTCGCCAGCGGCCTCACCCTGGACGAACTCGTCGGCCGCTCCGGCTACTCGAAGACCCGCATCTCCGAACTCCTGCGCGGCAAGGGCTACTACCCCGGCTGGGCCATCACCTACAGCGTCGTCCGCGCCCTCGACATCCCCGTCCGGCCGGTGCACCGCCTGTGGACGTCCGCCGCGCACGAGGCCCGCAAGAGCCCCGGCTGGATCGAGCACCGCGTCGACGACGCCCGGCCCCCCGACAGCGAGGTCCCGCCGGTCGCGCACCGCGGCTTCACCGAGGCGATGGCCCACCCGTACACCGCGTACGCGCACGCCTTCCTCCAGTCCGGGCAGCGCGCCCGCACCACCGTCGGCGAGGTCTTCGACATCCTCTGGCTCACCTGGGACCAGGCCGTCGCCGCCCCCGACACCCGCCGGTACGCCTGGCACCTGCTGCGCGGCCGGGTCCTGCACCGCGCCCACCGCAGGCCCGACGGCCGCCCCGACCTGCGCGCCGCCGCCTTCGCCACCGAGGCCCAGGCCCGCATCCACGACCTCGGCGAACGCTTCGCCCACATCGAGCGGTTCACTCGCTTCTTCGACGCCGTCGCAGCCCTCCCCGAGGACCAGCGGGACGTCGTCGTCCTGCGCTACCTCTGCGGCGTCGACCCGCACGCCGTGCCCGGCGTCCTCGGCCTGTCCCCGGCCATCACCCACACCCTGGACCACCACGCCCGAGGCGCGCTGGAGGTCCAGGTCCCCCACCTCGACGAACCGGGAGCGACCACCCCGTGACGACCGCCATCGACGACCTGCTCGTCCAGTCCCTGCTGCTGCGCCACCCCCGCGTCCCCAGCGACGTCGTCCCCTACGAGGAGGAGTACGACGACGAGGCGCCCGCCCCCGGTGCCCCCGGCGACCCCTGCGCCGCCCGCTCCCTCGACGCCCTGTGCGAGGCCGCCCTCCTGCACTGCACCCCCGACCGGCTCGCCGACTTCGTCACTGACCAGCTCCCCGAACCGCCCGTCGCTTGGACCCTCGGCTGCGCCCTGCACCTCGCCGGGCTCCAGAGCGGCGCCCGCTTCTGGTGGCAGTACGCGGCCGGTGCCGGGGACCGTGCCGCCGCCTACAGCCTCCACCTGCACCACCTCGCGCAGGGCGACCCGCACGCCGCCGCGCTCTGGCGCGCCCAGGCATGCGCCGAGGACGACTTCATCGGCACCGACACGGACACGGCGACCGTGCTGCGGGTCCTGAGCCGGCTCACCGAACAGGCCGCGCCCCGCGCGCACACCCCGGCCGCGACCGCCGTCATGGACTTCGTCCGCACGGCCGTCGCCATCGGGTACGACCGTCACCCCGGCTTCGAAATCCCTTTGCCGGGACCGGACTTCGCGGTCCATCTGGAGATCATCGCCGCCGCGACCTCGATCCCCCGCCGCCGCCCGCTGGCCCGCCGCCACCCCCTGCCCAACCGCCCCGCCCGCACCCGCCCAGCCCCCGAACCCACCCTGGAACGCCTCACGGTCGAGGTGACCTCCGAGGACGGCACCCGCCTGCGCTACTACCTGGTCCAGTAACGGGAGTTGGGACACCCCCGCTGGCGCTGCTATAGTGGATCTTGAGCCGGTCACCCCAACTCGGGGCCCCGGACAGTGCGTTGGTGGTCCAAGGAAAGACGCCCCGCTTCCTGCGGGGAAATGCAGGTGCAAGGCCTGCCCGGCGCTCTCTGGTTGCGAGTCCGCCCCTCCTCGGAGGGGCGGACTCGCCGCATTCCTATGACCGCAGCACGATCTGCGTCTGCGTGGTCTGCCCCACCAACTTCCCCTCGTGACTGCGGAGTTCCGTCTGTACGACGATGAGGGTGCCCCCCACGTGCAGCGGCCGGGACGTCGCCGTGACCTTGCCCGAGCGCACCCCGCGCAGGAAGTTCGTCTTCGACTCGACGGTCGAAGTCCCCGCGCCCTCCGGCAGGTTGAGGAACGCGCAGACCGCGCCGACCGCGTCCGCCAGCGTCATGAGCGCGCCGCCGTGCAGGGTCCCGCCGACCGTGCACCCATCCGGCGACCACGCCAGGCTCCCCACCACCTGCCCGGGCGTCGCCTCGTGCAGCTCCACGCCGATCCGCTGGGCGAACGGCATGGCGGCGAGGAGGTCATCGAGGGCGAGGGGCATGAGGGCCGCCTTTCGGGGCTGGGCAACTGGTGGGCCAGGATGACAGGTTGGGCGGCGGCTGGGTCAAGATCCGTTCAAGACGTTCCGTGTCCCCTCAGCTCAGCGGCACGCTCAGTTCGATCGCCCGCATCGCCGCCGCCAGCGCCTCCGCGTCCCCCACGTCGAGCGCCGTGTCCGTCAGCTTGATGACGTGTTCGTCGCCGTGTGCCAGAGCCCGCTCGACGACCTCCCCGGGGGTGAGAGTGGTCGGGCGGAGCGGGGCGGCCTCGGTCGGGGAGTACATCGCCGTCACCGCGGCCGAGGCCGTCCACGCCGCGTGGAGGCTGGAGGGCCACAGCGCGCAGGGGAGGGCGGGCAGGGTGCGCAGGACGGCGTTGGGGGCTGTGGCCGCGTGGACCAGCATGGTCTCCTCGCCGTGGCCGTGCGTGGCGTAGCGGTGGGTGGCCGCGCGGACCAGTTCCGTGAGACGCAGACGCGCCTCGTCCGGGTCGGTGACCGTCGACGCCCACACCGGGAGCGCCCGCACGCGCGCGAGGAGCGTCGGGAAGCCGCCGTTCTGGTCGGCGAGGGGGCGTACGGCGTCCAGGGCCCCCGCCGCGCTGCCGGCTCCGGTCAGGGGCGTGAGGGCGGGGAGCGTGTGGTGCCGGGCCGCCCAGTAGCCCAGGCCGTGCGCCAGCTCCGTCAGCCGGGGCGCCGTCCCCTCGCCGGCCAGCAGGGTGCGTACGGCGTGCCCGACACGGATCACGGGGTGCGTGGAACCGCCGTACAGCCCCGGCAGCAACCGGGGCCACCACTGCGCGAGCACGTCCCGCCAGGGCCGTACCGCCAGCTCACGCCCGAAGTACCCGATCCAATCGGCCGCCCGGCGCGGATCCCCCAGCGCCGCACGCCAGTTGTCCGCCGTCACCGGAGCGACAGCGGACGGGAACTCCTCCAGCCGGGACGCGTACAGGTCGAGCCACCGGTGCACGGCCCGCGCGTGCCCGCGCGCGGCGAGCGCCTCCACGGCCATCGGCGCGTGATTCGTGAGCCGCCCCAGCCGCTCCGGACCCGAGCCGTGCAGCCGCTCCAGAGCCTCGTCGAGAATGCCGGTCGTGTCGTCCATGAACACGACGCTAGGCGGACAGCGACGACGACGTAACGGCCGGAGGGCGTAGGACCACCCCAACCGGGCTCGTCCGGGGGACGTAGGCCCCCGGCCCCGGCCCTCGCACGGGCTCCGTTCACATCGACACCCACGCCCCGTCGGCCACCCGCTGGGCCGACGTGCGACGCGCGGTCGCGAAGATCTCCACGTGCCGCTGCACCCCGGCCCGCCCCGTCAGCAGCGGATTCGGCGCCGGGGGATCGGCCTTCAGCGCCCTTGGCTGTGCGAAGACCGCGCCCTGATGGGCGTGCGTGCTGATGAACGCGTCCGTGCCCTCCCGGCCGGCGAGCCCCTGGACGAAGTCCGAGGAGACCGCGCACTGCGAGGCCCCGTCGAGGTCGCCGTTGCCGCTCCACACCAGGAGCCGGTGCGTCTCCCCCTCGGTGCACGACCGGCACGATCACCTGTATCTGCCCGGCCGTGTGACCAGGCCCGCGCGGGCGGGGCCATCGCGCCGAACTCACGCTTGGCGGTTGCCATTACGGCCTCCCGCCGTGGTGGGATACAGCAGACAGTCCTCCGGCCGGATCAGCAGATCGATCTCCGCGCCCTCATACCGGACCGCGCTCCCGGCATGCAACTCCAGCTTGTCGAAGGCGAGTTGATACTCGAACCGGTCCCCGATGCAGGAGCATCGCCGGATCGTCGCGAGCAGCACGTTCACCTCGCCGCCATCCGTGAGCGTGATCCGTTCCGAGCGCAGGCCGATGGTCACCTCCTGTCCCACTCCGACCCGTACGGTCCACCGCAGACCTGATCGACGAGTACGGCGCCGAACTCCGCGTCTGCGACGTCCAGTTCCGCGACGGGAGGGCCATCGGCGAACTCCTCCTGAACACCAAGGCGTTGGGCAGGACCCCACGCAAGAACAACCTCACGGGCGAGGGTGCCCTGGACGCGCCGATCGCCTTCGGCAGCATCGTCTTCCGCCCCGGAGATATCCTCCACACCGACGAGGACGGCGTCGTACTGTTGCCGAAGTCGCGCTAGCCACCAGGGGGTTCGATGGCCCGTCTTGCCCTCCTCGGAGGAGGCTTCTCCATGGACGGAGACGGCCTGCTGGACAACTGGGCGCTCACGTACGCCCGTTCACCCCACCCCAAGGTCTGCTTCCTGCCCACGGCGAGCGGCGACGCTCCCGCGTACATCGACCAGTTCACCGCCGCGTACGGCTCCCGCGACTGCGAGCCGACCGTACTGACCCTGTTCCGCCGGGAGTTGGATGACGACGCCTTGCGCGCGCATCTCCTCGCGCAGGACGTCGTGTACGTCGGCGGCGGCAACACCGCGAACCTGCTGGCGATCTGGCGCATCCACGGTGTCGACCGGCTCCTGCGCGAGGCGTACGACCACGGCACGCTCCTGTGCGGGATCAGCGCGGGCGCCAACTGCTGGGCTGAGGCATCGCACACCGACTCCTTCGGCCCCCTGCGAGTCCTCAAGGACGGCCTGGGCCTCCTCCCCGGCTCGGTCTGCCCGCACTACGACACCGAACCCGGCCGCAGTCCCTCCTACCGCGCGGCCGTCACCAACGGCGAACTCCCGCCGGGCTGGGCCGTCGAGGACGGCGTCGGCGCGCTCTTCACAGACGGCGAGCTGACCGAGGCGGTGACCCGGAAGCCAGGGGCCCGTCTTTATCGCGTTGAGCTCGACGAGGAGCGGGCCGTCCCTTGCCGGGACCTTTAAGCCGGCGCTCGCCGGACCACGTACGGCAGAATCTCCCCGTGTCGCAGATACGGGAGAACACCCGTAGCCGCAACGGCACTTCACCTCCGGGTTGTCCCTGGAGGTGAAGGAGTGTGACAACCCGGCGATCACCGCGCGAGCTCCCGTGAGGGCCTGGGCTTTTGCGGCCCAGTCGCGGCTGGAGCCGGCGCCGTAGCTGCGGCCGGCGATGACTGCGAGGTTGTGGCCCCTGTATGTCAAGGCGGCCTCGTGCACAGGGAGTTCGGTCTTGCCATCGGCTGTCAGGGCCCGGTTGGCCGGAGGGCCCAGGAGGAGGTGTGCGCCACGCTTCTCCAGCAACACCCGCACCGAGTAGGCGTCGAATGGAAGCAATCCCTTACCGGGTCCTTGCAGAAGGCCCCGGCGTTCACGCCGGGGATGAATGCATCTCGCGACTGCTTTGACGTGTGCCTTGGAGCGGATGTTTTTGCTGCTCGATGTGCTGGCGGACGCTCGCCGGCGGTGCTCCGCCGCACGATGCGCAGAAGTGCGAGGGCGGCCATAGGTGTCCGTGCATGATGGTGCCGTTGGCGGCGGCCTTGAGTGGGTGGTGCGCCAGGGGCGGATGTGATCGCGTTCGCTGTTGGACTCCTTCAGGTGCGTCTCGGAGTCCTCGCGGGCTGTGCACGGAAGTCTGGTCCCAGGTCGGCCGGATACGGAAAATAGAACAAATTATCGATCAATTTCGATCTTTGGTGCGCGGTGCGTGATCTGTGTGCGTAGCGTGGTTGGTATGCAGCTTCGCTACAACTACCGGGCCTACCCGGACGCCTCCCAGCGCCGTGCGCTGGCGAAGGCGTTCGGGTGTGTGCGTGTGGTGTGGAACGACTGCCTGCGCGACCGCAAGGAGGCGCATGCGGCGGGGTTGCCGTATGTGACGTCGGCCGAGTTGTCCCGGCTTCGCATCACGCAGGCCAAGCGTACGGAGGAGCGTGCCTGGCTCGCCGATGTGTCGGCGGTCGTGCTTCAGCAGTCCCTGCGGGATCTGGATGCCGCCTACAAGAACTTCTTCGACTCGGTGAAGGGCAGGCGGCAGGGCCGCAAGGTCGGTCCGCCCCGTTTCAAGTCGAAGAAGGACACCCGGCAGTCGGTCCGTCTCACCACCAGCGCCTTCTCCCTCCAGGCGAACGGCACGGTGTACGTGGCCAAGGTCGGCAACCTCAAGGTCAGATGGTCACGCCCGCTTCCCGCAGCCCCGACCTCCGTGACGGTCACCAAGGACAGTTGCGGCCGGTACTTCCTCAGCTTCGTCGTCGGCACCGAACCGGACATCCTCCCCGAGGCGGGGACCGACACGGGTATCGACCTGGGCCTGTCCGCCTTCGCGATCCTGTCCGACGGGACGAAGATCGCCAGCCCGCGCTTCCTGCGCCGGGCCGAGAAGAAACTCCGGCGCCTTCAGCGGGAGTTGTCCCGCAAGGCGAAGGGGTCGAAGAACCGGGCCAGGGCCCGCATTAAGGTTGCACGCCAGCACGCCAAAGTGGCGGACCGGCGCCGGGACTTCCACCACAAGGTCTCCACACAGATCGTCCGCGACAACCAAGCGGTGTATGTGGAGGACCTCGCGGTGTCCGGCCTGGCCCGGACCCGGCTGGCCAAGTCCGTGCACGACGCGGGATGGTCCGTGTTCGTGGGGATGCTGGAGTACAAGGCGGCCCGACACGGCCGCACCTTCACCAAGGTGGGCCGGGCTTTTCCGTCCTCGCAGATCTGCTCGGCCTGCGGGTTCCGGGACGGACCCAAGCCACTGCACGTCCGGGAATGGACGTGCGGCGAATGCGGCACCATGCACGACCGTGACCACAATGCGGGCCGCAATGTCCTGTTCGAAGGACGCCGTATCGTCGCCGCCGGACGGGCGGAGACGCTAAACGCCTGTGGAGCGCCGGTAAGACGGGCACACGTGCCCGCACAGCGCGGTGAAGCAGGAAGCCGCCGGAAGGGTCGGACGACCCAGGCCGGAATCCCTGGACTTTAGGTCAGGGAGCACGTCAAGGCCGCTTGTACTCCAGGCACTTCAGCGGCGCCGCGTTCCCGTTGTCGAGGCAGACCAGGACGCTGCCCGCGCCACCGCGTACGTCGGCCGGGACGGTGGTGTTGATCGCGCGTGTGCCGTTGCACAGCGTGCCCGTGCTGCGGGCGTCGAGGAGACGGCCGGAGCCGTCGAGCGTGCCGAACCAGGCCCGTCGGCAGTCGGTCGCGGACACCGAACGGTAGGTGCCGGTGAAGCTGACCGAACGGTTGCCGAAGGTGAGATCGCCCCGGACGTACGTCGCGCCGTACGTGACGTCGACGTGCGTGGGCGCGGCGGCGGCCGGGGAGGTGAGCGCGGTGGTCAGGCCGAGGGTGCCCAGGGCGAGGACGGAGTGGCGCAGCGGAACCATGGTGAGAAACCCCTTGGGTCGAAAGGTGCGGACCAACGCGGTCCACCCTGTCGGCCGGGCCGTGCCCGCCGCGACGGTTACGGCAGGTAGCGCCCCTAAATCGGTAGCGTCCGCACGTCAGTTCCCGATGCCCGTCTTGATCTCCCGGACCCGGTCGAGCTGGTGGTGGTACTCGATCGGCCGCCGCAGCCGGTTCTGCCGCCGCACCGCGTCCAGCAGCAACGGACCCCGCGTTGACCTGGAACAACTCCGCGCGCGGCAGTAGCAGGATGCCCCCCGCAACAGCGCCGCCTGCCACCGCCGATGCACGGCGAACGCCTCCGCGTCCACCGTGAACCGTGGTTCGAGCAGCGTCGCCGACTCCCAGAGCCACCCGGCGCCCGCGCGCCGGCCGTACGGGGCGCTCGCGTCGAGCACGCTGTCCGTCGCGCGCCACGTCGTACGGCCCACGGTGTTCAGCGCCGGAGTCCCCGACGCGGCGAGTTTCGCGGTGAGTTCCTCCGCCTCGGCCGCCCCCCGATGTGCACCGGCAGGAGCGACAGCACCGGGGCTCTCCCTCGCCCCTCCCAGGACGGCGAGAAGAACACCTCCCGGAAACGCCGACATCCCGCCCCGCCGGTGACGGGCTCTCAGGGCTGCCCCCGCCGCGCCACCCCTCCCAGCCACCCCAGACTCGGCTTCGGCGTCCGTGCGAACGTCTCCCGGTCCACCGCGATCAGCCCGAACGTCGGCTCCCAGTGCCCCCACTCGTAGTTGTCGAGCGCGGTCCAGTGCAGGTAGCCGCGTACGTCGATACCGTCGTCCACGGCGTCGAAGAGATGCCGCAGCGCCTCCTCCGTGTACGCGATCCGCCGCGCGTCGTCGCCGGTCGCGATGCCGTTCTCGGTGACGAGGACCGGGACGCCGCCGGTGACGTCCCAGGTGTGGCGGACGGCCATGCCGAGCGCGTCGGGGCGGTACGCGGTGCCGACGAGCGTGTTGTCGGGGTGCGGCGGGTGGGGCTCGATGCCGCCCCGGCCGACCCACTGGCTGGAGTACGACTGGACGCCCACGAAGTCGTCGCCGCGCGCGGCCTCCAGGTACAGGTCCTCCCAGATGTGCTCCAGCTCCCGGAGCCGCTCCTCGGCGCCGGGGCGGGCGGTGAAGGCGCGGTTGGCGACGGTCCAGCCGACGGCCGCACCCGTGCGGGCCCGCACGATCTCGCGGGCCGCGTGGTGCGCCTTGACCAGGGCGGAACCGATCTCCGGGTCCGGCGCGGGCAGCGTCGGCCGGGAGTCGTTGTCGACGGTCGGGCTCTGCCACGTATCGGCGGGCCGCTCCTTCATCGTGCGCTCGATCGTCAGCATCATCGCGAGCATGTTGGGCTCGTTCATCGTCACGACGTACGGCACGCCGTCGAGGATCCCGGACACCGTCTCGACGTACGACGCGAACCGGTCCACCGCCGACGCGCCCAGCCAGCCGCCCTCCTCCGCGAACCAGCGCGGGTTCGTGAAGTGGTGCAGCGTGATCACCGGCGTCAGGCCGAGCCGCAGCGCCGTGTCGATCATCCGCCGGTAGTGGGCGAGTTCGGCCCGCGAGACGTGCCCCGGCACCGGCTCGATCCGCGCCCACTCGACGCCGAAGCGGTACGCGGTGAGGCCGGCGTCCGCGAGGAGGCGCATGTCCTCCTCGTACCGGTGGTAGCTGTCGACGGCGTCCCCGCTGCGCTCCATCCCCGGCAGCTGCCCCTCACGGGCCCACCAGTCGCTGTTGACGTTGTTGCCCTCGATCTGGTGCGGGGCCGTCGAGGCGCCCCAGAGGAAGGCGGGCTTGTCGCGCATGAGGGGTCCTTGAGGTCGAGTGACGCCGAAAGTAACCACGGTGGATACTTTTCAAGCGGGATTAAACTCCCGGGCGCCGGGGCTGGGCAAGACCTCGTACGGGATTCACCGGTCCGCGCTCAGGTGCGGGAACATGGCCCGCGCCCGGTCGGGATCCGGCGTCACGAACCCGGCCTCGCCGCCGGCCAGGGGCGTCGCCGGCAGCGCCTCGGGCAGTTGCTCCCAGTCCAGGACGTGGGAGACGACCCGGCGGGGGGTCGACCTTGCCGGAGCGGCCGAGTTCGAGGGCGTCCGGGATGTGGCCCCGGACGTTGTCGCGGGCGACGCGCAGGGTCACGCCCGTGAGGTACATGTCCAGCAGGGGCAGTTCACCGGGGCGGAAGTGGTTCCCGGCGGACTCGCAAATGCCCTCGGGCGCAAGGCACTTGACCGCCAGCGCCAACTGGTCGACCCGCCCCGTCGCCTCCACGGCGATGTCGTACCCGTGCGGCACCGGTTCGAGCGCCTCGGTCGTCACCGCCCCGAACTCCCGCGCGATCGCCCGGTGTTCGGGGTCGGGGTCGACGTACAGCACCTCGGACGCGCCCAGCGCCCGCGCGATGTCGCACACGTACAGCCCGATGCTGCCGCGCGCCACGACCAGCACCCGCGCGCCGGGCCGGTTCTTCAGGTGCGGCGCCACCAGCCGCCAGGACAAGGACCAGTTGTCGCTCGCCGCCGCCATCGCGACCGGGTCGAGATCGCGGGGCAGCGGTACGAGCATGGCGTCCGCCCACGGCACCCGGACCAGGTCGGAGAAGAGCCCGCCCCAGCTCCCGCCGATCGGCGCGCCGTACATCGCCATGTGCGGTACGGACGAGCGGTGCGCGGTCAGCCCGGCTGAACAATGGCCGCACGTACCGCAGTTGATCGACCAGGGGACGACGACGAGGTCCCCGGGCCGTACGGAGGTCACCGCGTCGTCGGTCTCGACGACACGGGCGACGCACTCGTGCCCGAGCGCGAACGGCGGATCGACGCTGTGTCTGATGTGCGGCTTCCGCCGCGTGGTGTGTCCGGCGAGGATCGCCGTGTCGACGTCGCACGAGGTCGCGGTGACCGGCGCGACGATCGCCTCCCGGTCCGAGCCGAGCCTGGGGTCGGGCGCCTCGCGCCACTCGACGAAGTCGCGGGCGATGTAGGTCAGTTCACGCACCGGCCCGCTCCCCCTCCGCGAGGGCGACCAGGTCGGCGTACCGGACCACGGAACCGCCCGCACCCCACGTACCGTCGGCCTGCTCGTGCACCAGCACCCACACGCGCGGCGCCTCGTCCTGCGGGAGTCCGGCCGCGCCCAGCACGATCCGCGTGGCCTCCTCGACGAGGCCCGCCTTGAGCCGCTCCGACAGCGCGCCCTGCGGGACGGTCACCTCCACCAGGAACCGGGGCGCCTCGTCCTCGGCGGTGACCTGCGCGCCCTCGGGCAGCTCGATCAGGTAACTCCACGCCTGCGCCCGGAAGAACGCGGTGTCGGGAGCGCCCTCCCAGAGCAGGAGCGTGGCGGCAAGGTCGCGTTGGACCGACGCGCGGCCCTCCTCCGTGAGGGCGCCTGCGGGAGCGGTGAGCCGGATCATGGGCACGGGGCCTCCTCGAAACCGCGTGAACGGTCTATGACAGTCGTTATAGGCGGAGCTCAGGCTAGGCTATGACAGCTGTTATAGCCAGGGGGTCCAGAAGGGGGTACGGCCATGGCCGCACCGAACACGCCGTCGCGCGACCGCATCGTCGCGGGCGCCGCCGACCTGATCAGCAGGCGCGGCCTGAACGCGACGAGCATCCGTGAGCTGGCCAAACATGCCAAGGCGCCGCTCGGCTCGACGTACCACTACTTCCCCGAGGGCAAGCAGCAGCTCGCCACCGAGGCGGTGCGCTACGCCGGTACGACGGTCTCCCGCATCCTGCGCGCGGAACTCGACGCAGGCCCGGCCGCCGGTCTGCGGGCCTTCCTCGCGCTGTGGCGCGGCATCGTCCTCAAGAGCGACTACCACGCGGGCTGCCCGGTCCTCGGAGTCTCGGTCGAGGAGCCCCTGACGGACGAACTCCCCCCTTCCCTCGTCGCCGCTGCCGAAGCCTTCGACGACTGGCAACGCCTCCTCGCCGCCTCCCTCCGCACCCACGGCACGAACGCCGACCGGGCCGAGGGGGTCGCCGCCCTGATCGTCGCCTCCGTCGAGGGCGCGATCGCGATGTGCCGGGCGAAACGCAGCATGGTCCCGCTGGACCTGGTCGCCCAGCAGCTGGAGACGGTGATCGAGGGCGCCCTGGGGAAACCGGCCTGAGGGCCGCCGCGCACCCGCTACCGTCGCCCGCATGAGGGTCCGTCACAACGTCCGCGCGGTCCTGCACGACGCCGGCCACCTGGTGTTCCTGCGCCGGGGCTGGTTCGACGGGCCGCCCTTCCATACGACGGTCGGCGGGGGCGTCGAGCCGTACGACGCCGACCTGGAGGCGGCCCTGCGCCGGGAGGTCAGGGAGGAGGTCGGCGCGGAGATCGGCCCCGCGACGGAATTCCTGACCCTGACGGACGCGGGCCCGCGCGTCACCGTCGTCCACCACTACTTCCATGCCGACGTGCTGTCGCTCGACCCGTCCCGCCGCAGCGGTCCTGAGCTGGACGACCCCGATCTGGGCGACTTCACGCCGGTGCGGATACCGTTCGAGGTGTCCGCGCTGGAGGCGTTGGACCTTGAACCACCAGAGCTGGCGGCGTACTTGAGGGAACGGGCGGAGCGCTGAGGCGGCGACGTCCGCGTGGGCCCGGGTCCTCAGCCCGTGATCGCCGCTCTGATCGCCTTCGCCTTCTCCTCCGTGAACACCCCCGTCGCCAGCAGCGACAGGATCGACGTCACCCCGCCGCCGGACGCCCAGCTCCCCTCGTCGATCACCCGGAAGTTGACCCACCATGCGGGCGAGGGCTCCGCCAGTCCGCACGCCTCGGTGAGGGCGGCGAGGAGACGGGCGATGACCTCCGCGCGGACCTCGCGGGGCCAGTCGCCGTCCATCACGGCGACGTCGAGGACCATCACGTCCAGCCCGGGGCCGGCGTCGGACAGGAGGCGTCCGCCGATGGCCATCCGGTCGGTGGAGTGCTCGACGAAACGGACCTGGAAACCAGGGCGCGCGGCGGGTTCGAAGTGCCCGACCTCGGGGAGGAGCACTGCGTCCGTGAGGGTCTCGGCGAGGACGCGACGCTGGTCGAGGCTCAGACGGCCCTCGGGGGTGTTGACGGTGATGATGGTCACGGCTGGGCTCCTATGACGGTCGTTATAGAGTGACCTTATCCCGCGCCTATAGCGATCGTTATAACCGGAGGGTGTACGTCGATACGACCGCCTTCCGTGCGGCGTCCCCCGGAAGTACCACCCTCGGCCGCGTCTCCGCAGGTCAGGGCATGGGACGTCCCAGCGTGACGTCAATCGCCCGCCAGGTCTCCCACCCCCCTCGCGCCGTCCCGCACTCTCGTATCGCCAGGGCGGCGCGGCACCGGAAGCCGCGGCTGAACCGCCCGGCCGACCCGAGGGGGAAGAAGGAATGCGACCGAACATCCTGACGAGGACACTCGTCACCGCCACGGCCGTCGCGGGGATCACCACCGGCGGCCTCGTGGGTACGGGCTTCACGGCACCCCAGCCGGCCCCCGCACCCGCGGCGAGCGCCTCGATCCTCGCCGTGAACAACCTCGGCCTGAGTACCACCCAGGCCCGGCACTGGCAGTGCTGGCTGGACGGCTGGGGCTTCGACCCCGGCACGATCGACGGCCAGTTGGGCACCAACAGTTGGAAGGCGGCCCAGGAGTTCTTCAACTACTACAAGCAGTACGTCGGCAGCAAGCTCGTCGTGGACGGCGTCGTCGGGACCAACACGATCAAGGCCCTCCAGAAGTGGCTGGGCGTCGGCATCGACGGCGTCGCGGGCCCTGCGACCAAGGGCGCGTTCGCCAGCTTCAACAACACCAACTACTGCTGACGGCGGGGGAGACGAGGAACTCCGTCAGGGCCTGTGCGCCGACAGCGTGGCCGCGGCCCGCAAGAACAAGGTCGTAGCCTTCAACCGCACGGGCTGCAAGAAGTGCGGCACCACGACCTCCTGGCGCAACTGGACCCAGCCCGGCTGAGCCCGACCCCGCACCGTCGGAGGTGACCGTCCGATACCTGGTCCCGCGCCCGCACCACCGGGCGCGGGACCAGTCGTACGAAACGGAGAGCACCGGTGCACAACGCCGAAGCCGGTCAGACGTACCCCGGGAACGGGTCCACGCCCGCCAGGACCGCGCCCGCCCCCTCGTACACCGACCCCTGGAGAAAAGCGTGTTGGGGAACGACGGCCGCATCCCGCAGGCACCGCTCCAGGACACCGCCGGTCGCGATCGCGGCCGTGCCGCCCAACTGGTAGGCGGCGCGGGTGACTTCGAACGCCGTCTCCGCGAGGTGGGTGGACGCCAGACGCCGCATGCTCGCCTGCTCCCTCGACGCCGGATCACCCGACTCCGCCGTGGCCCACACCTTGTGCGTCGCCTCGTAGAAGTAGGCCCGCGCCGAACGGAGTTGAGCCTCGGCCCGCGCTACAGCGATGCGGTACGTCGCCCGGTCGGCCGGCTTCGGGGCGCCGGTCCACGCGGGGCGGGCGCCGTCCGCCGTGACGTGGTCGAGGGCGGCGCGGGCGACGCCCAGCCCCACGACCGCGAGCACCTGCGCGGCGTACGGCACCGTCGGGTAGCGGTACAGCGGCTCGTCCACCGTCGCCGGGCCGCCGCGCACGAACGTCCACTCCTGCGGGACCACGACCCCGGCCACCGCGAGATCGTGACTGCCGGTACCGCGCAGCCCGATGACGTCCCAGTACTCGACGATCTCGACCTGATCGGGCCGCAGCACGGCGGTGCGGGGCCGCCCGGCATGGACCTCACCGGCCTTGATGCCCACGCCCAGCGCATCCGCACCCTGGCACCCGCTCGCGAACTTCCACCGCCCGTCCACCAGATACCCGCCCTCGACACGCGCCGCCGGCTGCACGGGGAACAGCCCTCCCGCGAACGCCACATCCGGACCGTCCGCGTACAACTCCGCCTGCGTCTCCAGCGGCAGCCCCGCGAGGTAGACCGTGGACGAACCGAAACTCGCGACCCACCCGGCCGACCCGTCCACCTCCGAGATCCGCTCCACGACCCGCAGGAACTCGGCGGGTGCGAGAGCATCCCCGCCGAACCTCCGCGGCACCCCCGCCCGGTACACCCCGGCCCGCTTGAACTCCGCGATCACATCCGGGGGAACGTGCCCCTTCGCCTCGAACTCCGCCCGCCGCTCCGCGATCACGGCCAGCACGTGCTCCAACTGCGCCATCCGGGAGTCTCCTTGGGGTACCTCGACGCGTCGCGTGCGTCACGGCACGGCCGGTGCCCGGACCGGGGTGGGTGGGGCCGCCACCCACCCCGAGCGCGATCCCGGTCGGCCCGCACGCCCGGCCGGAGACGAGGGCCGGCCTAGTTGGGGCACCCGCTCACGTTGTGCCGGCACAGGGAGCCGATCGTGTACGTGCCGGCGAGGTTCCCCTGGCCGCCGGAGAGGGTGCTTCCGATGCGGTCCTGGTAGGAGAAGGCGCGGTAGTAGTGGTAGCGGTAGCTCGTGCGGTTGTAGACGGACTTCGTGACCGTGCCGTTGTTCATCCACGAACACTCCTCGCGTGCCCGCGGGTTGAGGGAGCTGCTCCACTGGCACCTCGACCCGGTCCCACCCGTCCCGGACCAGAAACAGATCCAGCCGCTGGGGCAGTCCGAGTACGCGCGGATACCGGCCTCGTCGGACGACGCGCCGAAGCCGATGGCCTGGCCCGATTCCAGGGACACCGCGACAGGCCGCGCCGATGTGGACTCCTGAGCCTGCGCGGTCGGCGCGGCAGCGAGCGCCGCTCCCATGAGGAAGGTGGCGGTGAGGGTCGTGACAGTGGTTCGCAAAGACACGTTTGTTCCCTTCGTCGTGGCGTTGAATCCGAGGGTCCCCTGACGGGAGCATGGTGAGCGAGGGCTTGTGACTCCGACTGAAAAGCCCAGGCCGCAAGGGGGGGAACGGAATGCTCCGCATTCACTTCACGGACCTCGACCTGACCCGCACCCGCGTCGCCGCCGCACCTGATCCGCTGTGGGAGACCTGCATGAGCCTGCACCGTCTCCAGACGCGCGAAGGACGCTGGGCGCACGCCGACTGGTTCCGCACCACCCGCACCCGGCTCCACGCCACCGGGTTCGGCCGCACCGTCAGAACACTCCTGTTACCCCTGGTCCCACGCGCCGCCTACTTCCCCGACTTCCTCACCCCCGCCGAGGCCACCGAAGGACTCGACGCCGGACTCGAAGCCGTCCTGAGCACCCCCGGCCACCGGGTCCTGCGCGAGGTGAAACTCCTCCACCGCACCAGCGGCGCTCCCCCCTGGGCCGCGCGCCTGGCCGACCCGGACCTCCGCGAGGACCTGGTCCGCGCGATGCGCGCCTACCACGACCTGGTGATCGCTCCCTACAGCGACCGCATCCAGGCGCGCATCGACGCCGAACGCGCCGCGCACGCGCGCTCCGTCCTCAGCACCGGCGCCGAAGGTCTCCTCGGCAATCTGGGACCCGCTCTGCGCTGGCGCCGACCGGTCCTGTGCGCGCGCTACCCCGAGGACCGTGACCTGCGGCTCGGCGGCCGGGGACTCCTGCTGATCCCGTCCCACTTCTGCTGGGGAACCCCGGTGACCTTCCGCAGTGCCACGCTCGACCCCGTCCTGCTCTACCCCCTCCACCAGGAACCCCACCCCGCCACGCTCCCCGGCGACCTGTGCTCCAACGCACCCCTCGCGGCCCTCCTCGGCCGCACCCGCTCCCGCGTCCTGCGCGCCGTCGCCACGGGCGCCACCACCGGCGAACTCGCCCGCGCCGCAGGGGTCTCGGCATCCTCCGCGAGCCAGCACGCCACGGCTCTGCGCAGCGCCGGCCTCCTCACGACCCACCGCCAGGCGATGTCGGTCCTGCACACGCTCACCCCGCTGGGAGCGGCGCTGCTACGAGCCAACGCCCCGAGTTCCGGGTGACGTTCGCTGATTCCCGGTACGTCACCGGGTACGGCGCTCCGGCATCCGGGCGCTCCCACCCGGCGCCGGTACCCCGACGCCCAGGCACTTCCTCACCTTCCCCCGGACCCCACCCCGCCCAACCTCTCCGTCAAAGCCCGAGCCGCCCCCATCACCTGTCCCGCCAACTCCGGAAGCCGCTCGTGAGTCACCCGTGACGCCGGACCGGAGACGCTGACCGCCGTGACCACCGCGCCGCTGTGTCCGAACACCGGCGCGGCCACGCAGCGGATGTCCAGCTCGTTCTCCACATCGTCCACGGCATACCCCCGCTCCCGGACGGACTCCAGCTCGGCACGCAGCCGCGCCGGAGTCGTGAGCGTGGCCGGCGTACGCTGCGGCAGGCCGGCCGCGAGCACCTCGTCGAGTACGGTCTCGGGCGCGTACGCGAGGAACGCCTTCCCGGTCGCCGTGCAGTACGCCGGCTGCCGTCCCCCCACCCGCGAGTGCATCCGGACCGCCTGCGGGCTCTCCACCTTGTCGATGTAAACGATCTCCGGCGGATCGAAACTCACCAGGTGAACGGCCTCCCGGGCGTCCTGCGCGAGCTGGTGCAGCAGCGGGGAAGCCGTACGCCGGATGTCGAGCCGCTCCAGGTAGACCTGGCCGAGGAGGGCGTTCTGGGGGCCGAGCCGGTAGTGGCCGCTCTCGGGGTCCTGGTCGACGAGGCGGGTCTCGCGCAGGGGCGCGACGAGCCGCAGCACCGTGCTCTTGCTCATGCCGAGCCCCGTCGCGAGGTCGGTGAGCGACGTGCCCTGGGGGTGGCCGTCGTCCTCGGCGAGGTACATGAGGAGGCCGAGCGCGCGGCGCAGGGACGAGGAGGAGTTGCGGGGGGTTTCGGAGGTCACGCGGCGGACCTTACCGTACTGCATTGCAAAACAGAATGTTACATATCGAAATCCTGCATTGACGCCGGTCGGGGCGCGGGCTAATTTCTCCGCAACGCCAAGCCGTGCAATGCGAAATTGGATTCTGCATTGCAAAACCAACCCGGCTACCCCTCAGGCGATCCCCCTCCCGGAAGGGAGCCCCCGTGCAGAGATTCCGTCACCGTACCCGCCCATTCCTGCTGATGTGTGCCGGTGTGACCACCGCCGCATCCCTCACCGCCTGCACCTCGGTCAGCGCGGCCACCGGCGGCGCGCAGTCCTCGACCCTCCAGGAGGTCGTCCGGCGCGGCACCCTGAACGTCGCGAGCTGCCTGACCTTCCCGCCCTTCGGGTCGCTCGACAAGAACAACAAACCCCAGGGCTACGACGTGGACGTGGCCACCGCGATGGCGAAGGCCCTCGGCGTCAAGGTCCACATCGTCGACACCACCTCCGCGAACCGCATCCCCAACCTCCAGACCAGGAAGGTCGACGCGGTCGTCTGCAACTTCACGACCACCGCCGAACGCGCCAAGCAGGTCAACTTCAGCACCCCGTACGTCGTCGCCGGCGAGGTCCTCCTCGTGAAGAAGTCCAGCGGCATCGCCACCCTCAAGGACCTGACCGGCAAGACGGTCGCCGTCACCAAGGGCTCCACCAACGGCGACGCGGTCAAGGCCGCCAACCCGAAGGCGAGGATCCAGGAGTACGACAGCTCCTCCTCGGCCGTCCTCGCGGTCAGGCAGGGCCAGGCGGACGCGATGGTCGAGGACTCCAACTTCCTCAACTACCAGGCGAAGAAAGACAGTTCGCTCACCGTCACCAAGGACTCGGTCGTCCCCCTCGAATACAACGGCATCGGCCTCCCCCTCGGCGACGCCACCTGGACCCAGTGGGTCGACACCTGGCTGAGGGAGTTCAACACCTCCGGCGAAGCCGGCGCCCTCTACAAGAAGTGGTTCGGCGTCGAGCGGGTCTTCCCGCTCAACCCGGCCTACTGACAAGGGGGTTCACATGTTCGTCGACTGGAGCTACGCCCTGCGCGACTGGTCCGCCTACCTGGACGCCGCCTGGCTGACCCTGCGGCTCTCCCTCGTCGCCTTCGCGCTGGCCTTCGCCCTCGGCCTCCTCGGCGCCCTCGCCCGCCGTTCCCGCCATCTCGCCCTGCGCGCCCCGGCGGCCGTGTACGTCGAGGTCATGCGCAACACCCCGGTGCTGCTCCAGATGTTCGTGGCCTACTTCGTCCTGCCCTCGGCGGGCCTGCGCCTGACTCCCGTACAGGCAGGGGTACTCGCCCTCGGCGTCAACGTCGGCGCGTACCTCACGGAGATCTTCCGCGCCGGCATCGACGCCGTACCGACCGGCCAGCGCGAGGCCGCGAAAGTCCTGGCCCTCAGCCCCGTACGGACCTTCGCGCACGTCGTCCTCCCGCAGGCCCTGCGCAACGTCTACCCCGCCGTCGTGGGCCAGCTCGTCCAGATCATCCTCGGCTCCTCGCTGCTCTCGGCGATCTCCGTGCCCGAGCTGACGGGTACGGCGATGGTCGTCAACTCCCGCACGCTGCTGACGGTCCAGGTCTTCGGCATCGCGGCCGTCCTCTACCTGGTACTCACCAACGCGGTCGCGCTGGCCGCCGGTCTCGTGGGCCGCGTGGCGTTCCGGCCGCCGCTGAAACCCACCGCCCCGAAGCGCCGCGCCGTGCGCCGCCTGCTACTGAAGGGGGCGTGACATGGACTTCTCCCTCCTGTGGTCCAACCGCGAGCTGTACCTCGACGGCCTGAGGTCCACCGCCTTGCTGTCCCTCGCCGCGATCGGCACCGGCACCCTCCTCGGCGTGCTCGTCGCCGCCGTACGCACCAGCCGCGTACCCGTCCTCGCCCAGCTCGGCCGGGTCTACCTGGAGGTGTTCCGGGGCACGCCGCTGCTCATCCAGATGCTGTTCCTGTACTTCGGCATCGCCTACATCGCCCCGATGGGGCTCACCGTCTTCGGCGCCGCCCTCGTCGCCCTCACCCTCTACCAGGGCGCCTACATCGCGGAGATCTTCCGCGCCGGGATCGAGGCCGTACCGCGCGGGCAGTGGGAGGCGGCACGCGTACTGGGGCTGGGCCGGGTACGGACGTTCGTCAGTGTCGTCCTCCCGCAGACCCGGACGATCGTCCTGCCGCCGCTCGTCGGTCAGTACCTGTCCCTCATCAAGGACACCTCGATCGCCGTCGTCATCGGGTACGTCGAACTCCTGCGCCAGGGACAGGCCGTCATCGACCGCTCCGGCGACCCCGCCACCTCGTACCTCGCCGTCGCCGCCCTCTACTTCGCCGTCTGCTACCCGCTGTCGCTGCTCGTGCGGCGCATGGAACGAAAGGCGCTCCCCGTATGACCACCGCACGGATCTCACTGTCCGGGGTGCGCAAGCGCTTCGGTGACCTGGACGTCCTCCAAGGCGTCGACATCGACGTCGAACCCGGCGAGGTCGTCGTCCTCATCGGCGCCAGCGGCTCCGGCAAGTCCACACTGCTGCGGATCATGTGCGACCTGGAGCGCGCGGACGGCGGCGAGGTGTGGGTGAACGGCGTCCCGCTGCACGACCGTAAGCGCGCCCCCGAGATCTTCGGGCACGTCGGGATGGTCTTCCAGCAGTTCAACCTGTTCCCGCACAAGACGGCCCTCGGCAACGTCACCCTCGCCCTGCGCAAGGTCCGGGGACTCGGCAAGGCCGACGCCGAGGAACGCGGCCGGTCCGCGCTCGCCCGCGTCGGGCTCGCCGACAAGGCCGGCAGCTACCCCGCGCAGCTCTCCGGCGGCCAGCAGCAGCGCGTCGCCATCGCCCGCGCGCTCGCCATGGACCCGAGCGTCATGTTCTTCGACGAACCGACCTCCGCACTCGACCCCGAGCTGGTCGGGGAGGTCACCGGCGTCATGCGGTCCCTCGCCGAGGACGGCATGACCATGGTCGTCGTCACCCACGAGATGCGGTTCGCGAAGGACACGGCCGACCGGGTCGTCTTCATGGACGGCGGCGTCGTCCTCGAACAGGGGCCGCCGCAGGAGGTGTTCGCGAACCCGTCACAGCCACGGACCCAGCAGTTCCTGCACCGCGTACTGGACACGTGAAGGACCACCCCGTGCACCTCCCCCCGGACGTCGTGTGCGTCGGCGAGACCATGGCTGTCCTCAGCCCGCCGACCGCGACCCCCCTCGCCCACCAGACCCACCTCGCCCTCACCGTCGGCGGCGCCGAGTCGAACGTCGCGTGCACGCTGGCGGCGCTCGGACACCGGGCCGCCTGGGTGGGCCGCGTCGGCGCCGACCCCCTGGGACGGCGTGTCCTGAACGACCTGGCGGCTCGCGGCGTCGACACCGAGTCCGCCGAGACCGACCCGCACCGGCCGACAGGCGTCTATTTCAAGGACCCCGGCGCCGAGGGCACCGGCACGTACTACTACCGCCGGGACTCGGCGGCCACGGCGATGGGCCCGGCCCTGACGACCCTGCCCTTGCTGCATGACGCCCGCGTCCTCCACCTCACCGGCATCACCGCCGCCCTCTCGGACACGTGCGCCGACCTGGTCGAGGCCCTCGTCGTACACCGCGCTGTCCCCGGCCCCCTCATCTCCTTCGACGTCAACCACCGCCCCGCGCTCTGGCACACCGACGCGGCCCCCGCACTCCTCGCCCTCGCCCGAGCCGCCGACATCGTCTTCGTAGGCCGCGACGAAGCGGAGAACCTCTGGCACACAGGTACGGCCGAGGAGATCCGGGAACTGATCCCCGGCCCGACCCTGGTGGTGAAAGACGCGAGTCATGGAGCGACGGTGTACGTCCCTCAAGAGCCCACCGCCTTCGTCCCCGCCCCCACCACCCACGTCGTCGAACGCGTCGGCGCCGGAGACGCCTTCGCCGCCGGATACCTCGCCGCCCGCCTCGAATCCCGCACCCCCGCCGACGCCCTGCGCCTCGGCCACCTCGTCGCCGCCGCGACCCTCGCGACCCGCGCCGACGTCCCCCCGCCCCTCACCCGCACCACCCTCGACGACCACCTCGCCCTCGACGACGCGGCCTGGTCCGCGCTGACCCTCTAGGAGTACGACGATGAGCCACCGCGCGATCCGCACCGCCGGCGCACCCGCCCCCGCCTGGGCCTTCTCGCAGGGCGTCCGCAAGGGACCGATCCTCCAGGTCTCCGGCCAGGGCCCGCAGGACCCGGCCACCGGCGCCTACCTGCACGAGGGCGACGTCAAGGCGCAGACCCGCCGCACCCTGGACAACGTCCGCGCGATCCTCGAAGCGGGCGGCGCGGGCGTCGGCGACGTCGTCATGTTCCGCGTCTACCTCACCACCCGCGCCGACTTCGCCGCGATGAACGAGGTGTACGCCGAGTTCATCGCCGAACACGTCCCCGAGGGCACGCCCAAACCGTGCCGGACGACCGTGTTCGTCGAACTCCCGCACGAGGTCATGCTCGTGGAGATCGACGCGCAGGCGGTCGTGGAGTGATCCTCGACTGGCGCTTCAAGGCCGTGCCGGACCACGCGTGGGGGAGTACGGCCGCCGAGTTCCTCGCGACCCGCCCCACCCTGGACGAGTTCGGCACGCCCCTCCTCACGCTCGACGCGTCCGCCCTCGAACACAACCTGCGCACCATGGCCGACTGGTGCGCGGCGGCCGGCGTCGACCTCGCGCCGCACGGCAAGACCACCATGGCCCCCGCCCTCTGGCGGCGCCAACTCGACGCCGGGGCACGGGGGATCACCCTCGCGACCCTCGCACAGGTCCGCGTCGCCCGCGCCTTCGGCATCCAGCGGATCCACCTCGCGAACGCCCTCCTCGACCCCGCCGGCCTGCGCTGGATCGGCGCCGAACTCGACCGCGACGCCGGGTTCTCCTTCACCTGCTGGGCCGACTCCCTCCGCACCGTCGACCTGCTGCGCTCGGCGTACACCGGGGAGCGTCCGCTCGACGTGGGCGTCGAACTCGGCGCGGCGGGCGGGCGGACAGGGGTGCGCGGCGTGGACGAGGCGGTCGGGGTGGGCCGGGCGGTCTGCGCGGACCCGCGGCTGCGGCTCGTCGGAGTGAGCGGATACGAGGGCGCCCTCAAGTCCACCGCCGCGATCGAGAGTTACCTCCGCGACATGGTCGCCCTGCACGAAAGGCTGCGCACGGACGGCCTGCTGGAGGTCCCGGACCCCGTCGTCACGGCGGGCGGCAGCGCCCACTTCGCCACGGTCGTACGGGAGTTGGCGCCCGTCCGGGCCACCGGGGCCCGTATCCTCCTGCGCTCCGGCGCCTACCTCATCCACGACGACGGCTACTACCGCACCGTCTCCCCGCTCCCCCTGCGCAGCGCCATGCACGGCTGGACCCGGGTGATCTCCCGCCCCGAACCGTCCCTCGCGCTCCTCGACGGCGGCAAGCGGGACTTTCCGTACGACGAGGGGTTGCCCGAACCCCAACTGGTCCGGGGCGGCGGCGCGTTGACCGGCGCGAGGGTCACCGCCCTCAACGACCAGCACACGTTCCTGCGTGACGCGGACGTCCAGGTCGGTGACATCGTCCGCCTCGGTCTCTCCCACCCCTGCACCGCGTTCGACAAGTGGAACCTGATCCCGGTCCTGGACGACGCGAACGCCCCCCACCCTCAAGTCGTCGATCTCGTAAGGACGTTCTTCTGATGCACGACTTCCTGGACACCCTCGCCGAGGACCGCGTCATCGCGGTGGTCCGAGCCCCCGAGATCCCGGACGCCGCAGCCCTGGCGACCGCGCTGGTGGAAGGCGGCATCCCCTGGATCGAGTTCACGTACACCACCCCCGGCCTCCCCGCCCACCTCCGCCACGCCGCCTCGGTCCCCGGCTGCCGCATCGGCGCGGGCACGGTCCTCACGGCGGCGCAGGCGCAGGCGGCGATCGAGGCGGGCGCGACGTACTTGGTGACCCCGGGGTGCCGGGAGGAGGTGGCAAGGGTGGCGGCTGCCTCACAAGTCCCCCTGATCATGGGCGCGTTCACCCCGACGGAGGTGGCCCGAGCCCTGGACCTGGGGGCGGCGGCGATCAAGATCTTCCCGGCCCACTCCCTGGGCCCCCGCTACTTCAAGGACCTCAACGGCCCCTACCCCGGCGTCCCCTTGGTCGCCTCCGGCGGCATCAACCCCACCAACGCCGCCCACTTCCTCACCTCCGGTGCCCACGCGGTCTGCGCGGGTTCCGACGTGGTCCCGGCGAACACGGTCGCGACCGGAGAATGGCCCGGCATCACGCGCCGCGCGAAGGAGTTCGTGGCGGCACTCGGGCATCCGATTTCTCTCCCGTCACTCCGGTGACATGGGAATGCCGGCCTCCTCGCAGTGGTACGGAAATTCGCAAAACGTACACGCATCCGTATCCCCTCCCGGCGCGTCTCTAGGAGCAAAACCCGCTGCTCCAGGAGGAATCCGATGCGCCGACGACTTGTCATTTCCGTGCTCACGGCCGCGATGTGCGGTACGGCGCTGGTGGGTACGGCCTCGTCCGCGAATGCCGATGTCAAAGCTGCCGAGGCTGCCAAAGCCGCCAAGGCCGTCGACTGCCGGAAAGTGAAGTGTGTGGCGTTGACGTTCGACGACGGGCCGGTCGCGGACACGAAAAGACTGCTGAAGACGTTGAGCGACCGGAATATCAGAGTCACGTTCTATCTGGTGGGGCAGAACGTGCAGCGGAACCCGTCGGTGGCGAAGTCGATGGCCAAGGCCGGGCACCAGATAGGGAACCACAGCTGGGACCACGCGGATCTCACGAAACTGAGTGCCGCGAGGATCAACTCGGAGTTCTCGCGGACGGACACGGCGATCCGGCAGGCGACCGGCCTCAGGCCGAGCACCGTGCGGGCGCCGTACGGGGCGAACAACGCGGCCGTGCGGAAAGCGGCGGCCCGCCCGCTCGTGCACTGGAGCATCGACACCCTGGACTGGAAGTACCGGGACACCGCCCGGCTCGTCAGGACCGTCACGACGCAGTCCCGCCCCGGCGACATCGTCCTGATGCACGACATCCACAAGACGACGGTCAGCGCGGTCCCCGCCATCATCACGGGCCTCACGTCCCGCGGCTTCCACATCGTCACCGTCGACCAGCTGTTCGCCCCGGCGAAACTCCCCGCGGGGAAGGTCACGTACGACAACCGCAAGGCGTACCGGCCCTGATCACCAGGGCGAGTCCGGCACCGTCCCGCTCTGCGACAGCAACTCCACGACGGCGTCCCCTCGTTCGGTCCGGCCGATCCACACGTTGCGGCCCTGCCGGTACCGTTCGAGGAGCCCGGCGTCGGTGAGCTGCCGGCAGTGGTGGGTGGCGTTGGCGGGGCTACAGTCGAGGAGCTTGGCGAGGCGCCCCATGGTGAGGGGGTGCCCGGCGGTGCGCAGGATGGTGGCGCGCAACGGGCCGACGACGAGGGCGAGGGGATCCTTGGCGGGGGAGGGCGCCACCGCCGAGGACTCCCAGAGGCGCCCGACCCCGGGCAGCGGGTAGCCGATCCACACCAGGTCGGGACGGTCGAGCGCGAACATCGACGCCCCGGGCCCGGAGAGGATCGGCACGAGGACCAGCCGGCGCCCGTCGAGCGCGTACGTGTCGGCCTGCGGATCGGGCAGCCGCAGACTCTCGCCGACGAGCTGGAACCGCGAGCTGAGATCCTGGAGCACCGCCTCCGAACAGTCCTGGAGGACGGCGGCGCCGACCCGCTCCGTCTCCCGGCGCAGGTACGCCTCCGCGCCCCGCCAGACCGGCTCGAACTCCTGCCACACCCGCCGCAGCACCTCGGCGTAGCCGTGGATCCACTGCCGGGGCCGGTCCACGACGGGCCGCCACTGCGGAGGCACCTCGCCCCCGAACTCCGCCTCCAGCTCGTCCAGCAGCGTCCCCGGTGAGAGGTCCGTCAACTGCGCGAACTGGGCCGCCGCGTCCCCCTCCGGCATGCACGCGGTCGGCGTGACACAGTCCGGGATGATCGAGTACCCGGGTGCGAACAGGGGCCGCAGCACCGCCGCCCCCGCCTCGGGCACCGCGCCCCGGACGAGCTCCCGCCACCTGCGCGGCACCCCGTGACTGCGCGCCCCGAACACGTCGGCCACCAGCGACAGCAGCGTCGCGCTCTGATGGGCCGCGAGAGAGATCCGCACCTCGGCGAGCGGGCCGAGACGCAACTCGGTGTGACTGTGCATCGAACCGTTCCTCAACTGCGCGTCTCCAGGCGGGCCGTTCCCGTCGACGAGCGTAGGGAACAGAGCGTGTCGCGCGGGCACCACCCTGTGCACGAGGACTCCCCATTTCATGCACAACACCCCAGTACAGTGGCCGTCCGGGCGGGGGATCTGGGAGTGCACCGGTATGACGGACAACGAGGACCGTACGGAGTCGTTCGAGGCGGCGGCCTCGTCCCTGTTCGCCCCGCTGCGGGTCACGGACCCCGCCCCCGTCTTCCACGCGACGTTCGAGCACGCGGCGATCGGCCCCGCAGCCGTCGCCCGCATCAAGGCCACCGGCGCGACCGTCACCCGCGACGACCGCACCATCACCTCCGCCGACCGCGAATGGGTCCACCTCACCCTCCTGCACGGCGGCCGGCTCGGCGCGGGACAGGACGGCCGCACCACCGCGCTGGCCCCCGGCGAGTTCTTCGTCTGCGACAACACCCGCCCCTACCGCCTCATCGGCGACGGCCCCACCGACATGACCGTCCTGTGCGTGCCCCGCGCGAGCCTCGGCCGGCACGTGGACGCCATCGGCCGCCGCACCGCCCTCGCCGTGTCCGCCCGCACCGGCATCGGCGCCCTCCTCGGCCACGCCCTGTCCCCGGACGCCCTCCCCGGCCGGGCCGAACCCCGCGCCCACCTCGCGGACGCGCTCACCGCCCTCCTCCTCGCCGAGTTCGCCGACACCGCCCCCGAACGGGCCCCGGTCGCCAGCGCCCTGGCCGACCGCATCCGCGTCTACGCCCTCGCCCACCTCGACGACCCTCTCCTCACCGCCGAACACGTCGCCCGACGCCATCACCTCTCCATCCGCTACCTGCACTCCCTCTTCAAGGGCGCCGACCTCACCTTCACCGCCTGGATCCGCCACGAACGCCTCCTGCGCATCCGCCGCGACCTCCTCGACCCCGCCCTCACCGACCGCTCCACCGCGGCCATCGCCGCCCGCTGGGGCGTCCTCGACACCAAGCACCTCGGCCGCTCCCTGAAACGCGAGTTCGGCGAGACGGTCGCCGACCTGAGACGCCCCCGCCGGGCCGGCACCGCGTAGTCCGCCAGGGAGAGTCCCCTGTCCGTCCTGGATGATGGGTCATGGAGACCGGTACGGATCCCTCGTGCCGCCCGGCAGCGAGGAGCGCCCCGATGGACATGGAGCGGATCATCAACCGCGTCACCGAGAAACAGCACCTCGGGCCCGACGCGCAGGTCGACGACAAGGCGCTCGTCTTCGTGCCGGCCGACCCCGCGCTCACCGATCCGTTCCTGGTGCTCGTCGAGGACTGGTTCTCCACGCCGGGGTTCGAGTGGCACCCGCACCGAGGTCTTGAGACGGTCACGACGGTTGTCGACGGCGTCCTCGAACACGGCGACAACCTCGGGCACACGGGAGCCCTCGAACCCGGCGAGGTCCAGTGGATGACCGCCGGACGCGGCATCATCCACCGCGAACTGGCCTACCGCGACGAGCACGCGCACGTCCTCCAGATGTGGCTCAACCTCCCCGCCGCGAAGAAGCTGACCCCCTCCCGCTACCAGGACCTCACCCGCGCGACGATGCCCCGCATCGAGACCCCGGGCGTACGGATCGACGTCCACGCGGGCACCGTGGACGGCGTCACCGGCGCGGCGGACACCCACCACCCGGTCCAGGGCCTGGTCGCGACCCTCGACCCCGACTCCTCGTACACCCTCCGAGTCCCGCCGCAGCACCGCCTGTTCGCGTACGTCATGAACGGCCGCCTCCTCGTCGCGGGACGCGAGCTCCACGCGGGCCGCACCGGCTGGTCCGACCCCGTCGAGGGCCCCGCCCCCACGACCCTCCACCTCATGGCCACCGACCCCGACCACCCCGCCCGCGTCATGATCTACAGCGGCACCCCCCTGCGCGAACCCGTAGCCCTCGGCGGCCCGTTCGTCATGAACACCGAGGACGAGATCGCCCAGGCGTTCACGGACTTCCACGGCGGCACGTTCGGCCCGGTCCCGCGCACGGCGAGGCTCGCGTACGACCGGTGACGCACCACGCTCCCCGCAGGAAAGGCAGGACCCTCCGCATGACCCCCCGCACGACCCTCCGCTGCGCCGTACTCGACGACTACCAGGACGTGGCCCTGACCTCGGCCGACTGGAGCCCCCTCGCCGGACAGGTCGACGTCCGCACCCTCCGCGACAACATCACCGACCGAGGCCGCCTGGTCCGCGAACTCGCCGACTGCGAGATCGTCGTGGCCATGCGCGAACGCACCCCCTTCGACGCCGCCCTCCTGAAACGGCTCCCGAAGCTGCGCCTCCTGGTGACGACGGGCATGCGCAACGCGTCGATCGACCTCACGGCGGCGGCCGGACAGGGCGTCACCGTCTGCGGTACGGCGAGCAGCGCGACCCCGCCCGCCGAACTCACCTGGGCCCTGCTCCTGGGCCTCGCGCGGCACCTCACCACCGAGGCGCGGGCCCTGCGCGAGAACGGCCCCTGGCAGTCGACCGTCGGCCAGGACCTCGCCGGCCGCACCCTGGGCCTCCTCGGACTCGGCCGCCTCGGCAGCCAGGTCGCCCGCGTCGCCACGGCGTTCGGCATGGACGTCCTCGCCTGGAGCCAGCACCTGACGGCGCAGCGCGCGGCGGACGCCGGAGCACAACGCGCCGCCTCCAAGGAGGAGTTGCTGGCCCGCAGCGACTTCGTCTCGATCCACCTCGTCCTCTCCGACCGCACCCGCGGCCTCCTCGGCGAACCCGAACTGCGCGCGATGCGCCCCCACGCGTACCTCGTCAACACCTCGCGCGCGGCGATCGTCGACCGCGACGCCCTGGTCCGAGCCCTCCGCGAACACTGGATCGCCGGAGCCGGCCTGGACGTCTTCGAGACGGAACCCCTCCCCGCCGACGACCCCCTGCGCACCCTCCCGAACGTCCTCGCGACCCCGCACCTCGGGTACGTCACCGAGCGGAACTACCGGACGTTCTACGGGGAGGCGGTGCAGGACATCGCGGCGTACCTGGCGGGGGAGCCGGTGCGGGTGCTGACCCAGGGCTGACGTACCCGGTAGGGGGCAAGCGACCCGCCGTTCGGCTCAGCTCGCCCCTCACCGCACCCCCCACCCCGTTTTGCTGGCCCCATGAGGACCAACTGGATGTGGCGTGTGGTGACAGCGGCGGCCGTCCTGGCCGCGACGGCCTCCCCGGCGGCGTCGGCGGACGGCACGTCGCCGTGCACGGCCGGGACAGGCCCGTACCAGCGACAGCTGGAGCGCCACCTGAAACTCCCGCAGGACGGCCGCCAGTCGCCCGCCGACTGCGAGGCGATCCGCGCGTTCCAGGCCCGCAGCGGCCTCTTCCCGGCCAGCGGGTACGCCGGCTACCCGACGTACCGCATGGCGCTGGTCGCCCAGGCCGCCCGCAACCCCAACGCGGCCCGCCGCTGCCCGGTCGGCTCGTACCGGGTGGCCTGCGTGGACCTGGCCCGCCAGCTGATGTGGGTGCAGAAGGGCAAGCGCGTGCTCTACGCCCCCGTACCCATCCGCTCGGGCCGCGACGGCTACGAGACCCGCACCGGCACCCACCGCGTCCACCTCCGCCACAAGGACCACTACTCGTCCCTCTACAACCGCTCCCCGATGCCGTACGCGCAGTTCTTCGACGGCGGCCAGGCGTTCCACGGCTCCTACGGGGACCTCTTCAAGGGCGGCTCCCACGGCTGCGTCAACCTGCGCGTGAGCGACGCGCGGCGGCTGTGGGGCGTGCTGAGGAAGGGGGACCGGGTGGTCGTCTGGGGGACCCGGCCGGGGATCGTACGGGAGGCCGGACCCGGAGCGTGACCCTCAGCCGGTCCGGCGGATCAGGAGGACATGGTCGACGACCTCGGCCGTCTGACCGCCGGGGCCGGTCGCGATACGGCGGGGCGCGTCGGCGCGCTCGACCGTCCAGACCGCCGGATCGAGGCCGATACCGGCGGCGACGTCCCGAGGACTCGCGTAGTGGGTGTCCGGGTCCCGGTTCCACGACCACGGGGCGGCCGACCCGTGGTCGACGACCAGCAGCCGCCCGCCGGGCCGCAGCGCGTGCGCGGCCGTACGCAGGGCGCTCGCCCGGTCGAAGGCGTACGGAGTCTGGAGGAACTGCGCGCTGACCAGGTCGAACTCCCCGGCGGGGAAGGACTCGCCGAGATCGTGCCGTACGGCGCTGACGCGCTCGCCGAGCCCCCGTGCGCGCGCGAGGTCCGCGAGGCGTCCGACCGCGACCGCCGAGATGTCGACGGACGTGACCCGCCACCCCTGCCCGGCGAGCCACAGCGCGTCGCCGCCGTCCCCGCAGCCGAGGTCCAGTGCGTCACCCGGCTCCAGCCCCGTCACGATCTCCGTGAGGCGGGCGTTCGGGCGGGGATCGTCGGCCGCCTCGCGGGCCGCGTGGACGCCGTCCCAGAAGGTGAGCGCGTCGGTGGTGTCCATCGGGAACTCCTCGTGTCGGTGGACGGCCAGTCTCACCAGGCGCCCCGCGCGAGGGCACGGAAAGTTGCGGGAACGGCAAAACCGGCCCCGCCAGGACGGCGGAGCCGGTTGTTGCCGAGCGCGAAGTGCCTTACGCGGAAGCCCCGCGTGCCCGCCGCCGCAGCGCGAACACCGTGGCCACCGCGCCCGCCGCGAGCACTCCGCCCCCGAGCGCGACCGGCACCACCGGAGACGTCGTGGACGTGTCGGCGGCGACGTTCTGCGCCTTGAGGTCGGCGATGTACTGCGGCGAGGCCGCCGTACGCGGGTAGTGGCTCGGGATCGGCCTGACCGACTTCACGGAGCCGTCCGTGTTCAGCAGCACCTGCTTGTTGTTGGGGTGCCGGAAGTCGAACATCCCGGCCAGGGTGTTCGCGCGCTTGTCGAAGGACCCGTCACCGATCCGCCCGGTGTGCCAGTTGTCCTCGATGAACTTGGTGATCGACGCCTGCTCGGTCGCCGTGTGGTCGATCGCGTCGGTCTTGCTGTACGGCGAGACGACGAGCAGCGGCTGCCGGGTGCCGGGGCCGCAGCGGTCGGCGTACCCGTGCGTCGCGGCCGGTCCCGACTGGCAGGCGGGGGAGTCGACGGCCTTGCCGTTCGAGCCGAGAGTCGAGTCCTTCGAGCCGTTCAGGACCTTCGACGTGACGTGGTCGTACCAGCCGTCGGAGTCGTCGTACGCGACGACGACCGCCGTCGACCTCCACTCCGGGGACTGCTGGAGCGCGTTGATCTCCTTGACCAGGAAGTGCTGTTCGTCGACCGGGTCCGAGTAGGCGGCGTGGCCGTCCTGGTACTCGGCGGCCTTGAGGAAGCTCACCGCGGGGAGCTTGCCGGCCTTGACGGTCGCGTCGAAGTCGGTGAGGTCGTAGTTGTGGTTCGCGCGGCCCGCGTGACCGATCTCGGCGAGGTTCTTCGGCGCGAGGTGGTGCGGGTTGGACGTCGACTTGTAGTACTGGAACGGCGAGTGGTGCGGCGAGTAGTCCTCGACGGCCGCGCCGCCGACGTTCGTGTGCGTGGCGCCCGCGCACTTCGCGTGGTCACCGCTCCTGCCGTTCCACGCGGTGCTCGGCCGGAACCCGCCCTGGAACCAACCCCAGCTCACACCCTTGGAGTTGAGCAGGTCACCGATGTTCTTGCCCTGCATCTGCGCGAGCGCGTTGGTGCTCGTGCGGTCCTTGTCCGAGCAGTCGTCGAACGCCGGGTCGGGGTCGTTGACGACCGTGCCGACCCCCTTCGCGTCCGGCGAGACCACCGCGTACGAGTCCGGCTTCGCCGTCTTCTTGCCGGTCGCCGGGTCGACGGAGACGACGCCGTGGGTCTGGCCGGAGACCAGGTTCAGCGCGCCGGGCGTGGACGGGCCGTAGACCGAGCTGAAGGAGTGGTCGCCGAGCGCGTAGTGCTGCGCGTAGTTCCACAGCGCGGTGACGGTGTTGCCGTCGTAGTAGTCCATGACCAGGCCGGGCTCACCGAACAGGCCGGTGCACTTGTCGACCTCGGTGTTCTCGACGTACTTGTCGGCCTTGCCGCCGTTCGCCGCGTACTGCTCCGGGCCGTAGGAGTGGTTCTGGTCGCAGGTCATCGCCTGCGCGGAGGCGAGCCGCTGCGGCGCGTACAGGTTCGGATTCTTCTTCAGCAGGCCCGCGTTCGACAGGTTGTCGGCCTTCGGGGTGTGCGCGGCGGCCCTGAACGTCGTGCCGTCCGTGTTCGCGGCCTGCGGGTAGGTGCCGAAGTAGTGGTCGAACGACACGTTCTCGTCGTAGATCACCACCAGGTGCTTGATCGGCGTCTCGGTGCGCGGGGTGCCGTGGTGGCCGTGCGCGGTGGCCGCCGAGGCGGGGACGGCGCCGCTCGCGGCGGCCAGGGCAGCCGCGCCGAGCAGGGCGCCGACGCGCGCCAGGCGCCGTACGCCGGAGGGGTGGGGTATGCCGATCATGCGGGTCTCGCCTTCGGGGAGAACAGGGGTGTACCGACTACGGATTGTGGGTACCGCGTGCGGCGGGGTGGGGGAGGGGCGATGACGGGCGGGCGAACGGCGAGTCAGGACATTCTCATGCGAACTTGAACTTTTCTTGACACCGCAACTTTTCTCGACCTCGCCAGGACATCGCCAGGACGCCGCCAGGACATCGCCAGGTCGTCGTCAGGCGAGAAGAGTTCGGCCGAGCCAGTCCGACCCGTCCCGCGCCCCCGGCAGCGCGAAGAAGTACCCGCCCCCGAACGGGCTGACGTAGTCCACCAGCGGCTCCCCGGCCAGCCTCTTCTGCACCGCCTCGAACTGCCGCGCCAGATCCTGCTGGTAGCACGTGAACAGCAGCCCCATGTCCAGGTTCCCGTTGCTGTCCACGCCCCGGTCGTAGTTGTAGCCCCGCCGCAGGATCCGCTGGCCGTCGCTCGCGGACGTCCGGGGGTTCGCCAGCCGTATGTGACTGTCCAGCGGGATCACCGAACCCTTGGGATCCTGCGGGTAGTTGGGTACGTCCGTCTCGCGCCGGCCGTCGAGCGGCGCGCCCGTGTCGCGGGCCCGGCCGAACATCCGCTCCTGCTCGGTGATCGAGACGCGGTCCCAGAACTCGACGAGCATCCGGATGAGCCGGACGACCTGGTAGGTGCCGCCTGTCGCCCACGCCGGTTCGCCGTCGCCCGCGCCGACCCACACCAGGCGGTCCATCTCGCGGGCGCTGCCGGTGTCCGGGTTGGCGATGCCGTCCTTGAAACCCAGGTGGTTGCGGGGCGTTCCCGAGGGACGCGGGGGGCTGATGAACCCGTCCATGCGCCACCGGATCTGCATCCCGCCGCGCGTGTGCCGGGCGACGTCGCGCAGGGCGTGCAGGACGGTGTCCGCGCTGCCCGCCGTGAACTGGACGCCGAGGTCGCCGTGGCACCAGTCCGGGTTCAGGTCGTCGTCCGGGAACGCGGGCATCGCGGTCAGCCTGCGCGGCTTGCGTGCCGTGAGGCCGTACCGGTCGTCGAACAGGGACGACCCGACGCCGACGGTGACCGTCAGGCCGTCCGCCGCGACGACGGGACCGAGGGTGCCCGAGTCGACCGGGGGCGCGGTGATGCCCGCCTCGTCCGGGCTGCCGCCGGTCGTGAGGAATCTGGCGCGGGCGGTCAACGTCCGCAGCAGGTCGGTGAGTTCGGCGCGGTTCTCGGCGGTCGCGTCGAAGGACACGAACGCCGTCGCCTTCTGGGCGGGTTCGACGATGCCGGCCTGGTGGACGCCGTGGAAGGGGGCGGCGGAGGGCGCCGCCACGGCCGTGCCCCGGTCGGCGGCCACCAGACCCGTCCCGGCGACCGCAGCCGCCCCGGCCAGGAACCCCCGGCGTCCGACGTCGCCGCTCACGCTGTCCTCCGTACGTCCGTCAGAGCGGCGACGTCCGCCAGCCGCTCGACCAGCCCGCTCACATCCGCGTCGACCTTCTCCCGCTGGGCGCGCGTCAGCCCGCCCAGCGGCTCGCCGTCGACCCCGTCCAGCGTGTGCTGGGCGCGGTCCATCCAGGTGTCCAGTCCGGCCAGCCCCGCGTCCCGTGTCGTGAGCAGGGGCCGCAGGAACCCGAGCAGCGCCCGCGTCCCGTCGAGGTTGGCCCGCACGGTCGCGAGACTGCTGCCGCTCCCGGCGTCCGTCCGCCCGGTCAGCTCGAACTGCACGGCGTTCTCCAGAATCTCGTGCGCCCGCAGCCCGACGTCCCCCGGGTCCATCCGCTCGTCCGGCCAGTCCTTCTGGAGCGCGTGCACGGCGCTGTCGAGCGCGTCGGCCGGTGCGCGCAGGGCGCTCGCGGACTCGCCGTGCCACAGCCCCCGCTCGACGCGGTGGAACCCCTCGGTCCGCCCGTTGATCGCCTCGTCCGCGTCCCCGAACGTGCCGTACGCGGCGCCCATCCGCTCGTACACGAGATGCGCGGGCAGCCACGCGGCCCGCGCGCCGGCCAGGTCACCCCGGTCGACGGCAGCCTTGAGCACGTCCGTCCTCCGCGCCAGCTCGACCGTCCGCGCCCCGATCCACTTCTGGTACGCCAGCGTCGGCGGGATCAGCTCCTGCTGGGTCACCGGCAGCGCGGCGGGCCCGCTCCTCGTACGGCTCCCGGTGATCCGTACGGTCGGCCCGGTCACGGCGTCCGCGTCGTCGGGCAGGCACTTGAAGGCGTACGACCCGTTGCCGAGCGTCACCCTCAGGGGCCGCCGCGTACCGGGCCCGAGCCCCTCGACCTCGCCGTACACCGCGCCGGTCCGGGCGTCGGTGAGATACACCTCGGCGGCGGCGTCGGAGGTGTTGTCGAGGTCGAAGACCTGCCGCCCGCCCTCGGCCTTCTCCCAGCCGCGCCCGCAGTCGCCGGACGAGACCCGCACGGTGGTGTGCCGCAGGCCGTCCGCCGCTCCCGCCCGCTGCTGCGCATGCGACCCGCACCCGGCCACGGCGACGAGCGCGCCGCCCACCAGCAGGACGGCACGGATCTCACGTGCGAAGTTCGGCACGCCGGGCCTCCAGAGGGTCGTACGAACGCGGACGATCGTAAGCACCCCCGAGGACCCGATCCGGCCCCCTGACCTGCTCCTGACCGAACCCTGGCGCAGAATTCGTCCACGGTTCACTCACGGAGCGTGACCGGTGGCGGCCCCGGTGAGCCAGGTGATGAGCGCCGGGGGCTCCGGGGCGGCGTACAGCTCAGGCGCGAGGTGTGGCCGACCAGGGTTGGGTGAGGCGTGCCCGCGCAAGGCGATCCCGGCCTTTTCATCCTCGCGAGTGGATATGCGGCCCAACCTCCCATGTCGCCTTGTTGCCCGGCTAGCGTGAGACCCACTTTTCGCGCGCGCTGTACAGGTGATCACTTGCCCCTCCCGTTGGCCATGTCGCCCACATCCGTCGTGCCCGGCCGACAGCGTTGGCTGGTGGACGGCCTGCTCGGCAACCCCGCTCTGGCCCGGCTGCTCGAACTGACCCTGTCGAAGGCCGAGGGCATCGAGGACGCCCGCGCCAATCCCGTCACCGGCAGCGTCCTGGTCCGGCACGACCGGGGACTGGCTCCCCGCGCCGTGGCCCGCATCGTCACCGGCGCCGTGCTCCCCGTCACTCAGCACACCGCGGAACCCCTGCGCGCGGTGGACCGCACAGCGCTCCCCGACGGGCCGAA
The DNA here is from genome assembly GCF_055409605.1 of Streptomyces saintjeani. Lineage (NCBI taxonomy): Bacteria > Bacillati > Actinomycetota > Actinomycetes > Kitasatosporales > Streptomycetaceae > Streptomyces > Streptomyces saintjeani. Next base: position 8,841,032 of record NZ_CP189624.1, read on the forward strand.
GCCCAGCCCTGCTGCTCCGCGCACCAGGAGCCGGCGCCTGTTCGCCGTCGGCGCCGGAGCCGCCCTGCTCGCGGGCTGCGGCAAGGCGAGCCTGACGCTTCTCGCCCAGCCGCTGGTGAGCATCGGCCTGGCGGCAGCGGCCACCGCCGCCGTGGTCCGCAGCGCCTGGCGACGCTCCGCCGAGCGGCATCCACGGGACCCTCAGGACCACCACGTCTCCCCTCTGCGGCGGCTCATCGCTCCCTACAGACGGCAGGCGGGTCAGGCCGCCCTGTTATCGGTGCTGTGTCAGACCTTCGAGACGTTCCTGTACCTGTCCGCCACGTCCGGCCTGCTGCTTCTGCTGCGGGGAGAGGACGCGGTACTGACCGCCCTGGGCATCGTCGGCACCGGTACGCAACTGGCCTTCCTCGCCGGAGCCACCGCGCTCGCCTCCCTCGCCGTGGTCGGTCTCGGCTACGCGGCCGGCATCGCCTGGCGCGACCTCGGCCAGACCATCGAGCACGACTGGCGCACCCGTACCTACGCGCATGTGCAGCGGCTCTCCCCGGCAGACCTGGAGGGCGAGCGCACCAGCCGCGTCACGTCGGTGCTCACCGAGGACATCGGCCAGATCGGCGCCTTCTTCACCCGCGCCCCGCACGAAGCCATGCAACTGGTCACCAGCGTCGCCCTGCTGGTACCGGCGTTCCTGCTGCTCGCCCCCCGGCTCGCCTGGGTCGCCTTCGCCCCGATCCCACTGATGACCTGGCTCTCCTTCCGCTACCACGAGCGCGCCGTGACCGACCACGTCCGCTCCGGCGAGCGCCGCGCCCGCATGGGCAGCCGCATCACCGACACCCTCCAGGCCACCACCACCGTCAAGGCGTTCTGCACCGAGGAGTACGAGACGGAACTGATGACGGAGCAGAGCGCGGCTCATCGCGCCGGCAACCGCGGCTTCGACCGCAGCGCCGTCACCCAGGACCAGATCATGCGGGGAACGACCATGGCCGCGCTGCCGCTCACCATGATGTTGGGCGGGCGCGCGGTGCTCAGCGGCTCGCTGTCCGTGACGAAGCTGAGCCCGCTCCTCGACCTGCCCGGGCAGGCACTGTGGCGGCTGTCCCGGTTCGGTGCGGTCGCCGACCAGTACCAGCACACCGTCACCGCCGTCGAGCGTGTCCAGCGCCTGCACACCCTGCCCGTCGAACCGGGCACCGGGGGCACCCCCCTGCCACGGCACCGGATCAGGGGCGGCCTCGCCCTCGACCGTGTCAGCTACGCCTACCCGGGACGGCCCCGTGTCCTGGACGAGGTGTCCCTCGACTTCCCGGCCGGGCAGGTCACCGCCATCGTCGGACCGACCGGTGCCGGGAAGACGACCGTCGCCAAGCTGCTGATGCGGTTTCGCCACCCCGACCTGGGGCGCGTCCTCCTCGACGGCACCGACGTGCGCGACCTGGCCCTGCGCGACGTACGCCGTGCCATCGGATACGTGCCGCAGGAGCCGTTCCTGTTCGATGCCACGATCGCCGACAACATCCGGTACGGCACCGCCGACGCCGACGACGACCAACTGGTGGCCGCCGCCCGCACAGCCGGTGCGCACAGCTTCGTCGCCGCCCTGCCCGAGGGGTACGCCACCCGGGTCGGGGAGCGCGGCGTGGCCCTGTCCGGCGGGCAGCGCCAGCGGATCGCGCTGGCCCGGACGATCCTCAGCGATCCGCCGGTCGTCCTCCTCGACGAGGCCACCTCGGCGGTCGACAACGAGACCGAAGCGGTCATCCAGCACGCCCTGCGGACCTTCGGCCGCAACCGCACGATGATCGTCATCGCGCACCGGCTCACCACGGTCCGCACCGCCGACCGTATCCACGTGCTCGACTACGGCGGAGTGGTCGGCGAACAGGGGACCCACGACGAACTGGTGCTCCGGGGCGGCCTCTACGCCACGCTGTGGAAGCTCCAGGCGGGAGCGGACGGCGCCGACTCGGCGGAGCGGCTCTGGCCGGTTCCCGCTCTTGTCCCGGCGGGGAGACATCCGCGACACCCCTGAGCGGGACGGCATACGGGCCTCCCGGGGTGGGTCACCTGTGTGCGGACGAGGTGGTGGGTGTGGAGCCCCGTCGATGTGTGCGCGCACCGGTCGTCCGCACGCTTATGCCCCTGCGCACGACGCCCATGGCTGGCCTCGCGCGACGTGGGCCTTGTCCTGCCCGCGTACCGCACCTCCGGCCCGAAGAAGCCGCAGATCAAGAAGCTCGCCGTCGATCTCGGCGTGCACCCCGAGGCCCTGCGCGGCTGGATCCGCCAGGCCGAGGCGGACGCACCTGACCGTCCGCCGGGTCACGGACTGGATCATGCGTCGGCCCGGACTCCTCACCGAGACCGGGTGCGAGTGTCTCGACGAGCCGTGCGAACGCGGTCCCGCCCTGGCCACGACCACCGAATACGCCCGGCGCCTGGCCGCGATGGTGCGCGAACCGTCCGGGCGGTCTCGTCAGGTCCAGGACGGCACCGGACGTGGCGGAGCCCGGGAGTCGTATCCAGCTCCCGGGCCCCTGGGGATGCCACCCAATTGCGCACGCCGATGGCGTTTAAGAGAAAGGATCAGTCGTCAGGCCGACGTGTTCTTCCTTTGAACTACCGCGCCCTGGAAGAGAGGCGCAGGCGAGATTCGAACTCGCATCCGACGGCGTTCGTCCCTTCTCGTTCGATCCGGCGATCGGTGGCGATGCTGAAGCTGGAGCGAGAGTCTGAGATTGATCGCGGTTGCCTCTGCCGGTTTGGGCTACCCCGGCGTGTGGTGCCGGGGGAAGGACTCGAACCTTCACTGTGACCGCGTTTTTCAGGCTGAACGTCTCAGTTTCAGCTTGCGCTCCCACGTGGACCGGTCCTCATGTCCGGCCCGCGCACGTCGCGCACCCCCGCGCTCGCACGCGGGGGCGATCTGGGGGTGTCAGCTGAACAGGTAGCCGAACACCGCGTCCCCGACCCGCCGGTCGGTGACCTCCGTGCCGTTGGCCTCCTCGCGGGCGAACTTCACGGCCTGCTGCAACTTCTCGACGCGATCGAGGAGTTCGTTGACCCGCCGGGCGGGCAGCGCACCGGAGAACTTCACGGTCGTCCAGTACCCGATCGGCACGTCCTCGTAGTACACCTCGACCTGAGCCGGGTGCTTCTCCGTCGCCTCGGCCTTGACGTGGTTGCGCGGCGTCTTCTTCGTACGGATCGTCCGTACGGGGTCCGTCTTCCACCAGTCCGTCGACGGGTCGAGGGACCAGGACTCGGCGCCGTCCAGCACGGGCAGCTTCTTGACGAAGGTGTGCAGATCGGTGAGCTGCTTCTCCAGGAACAGCAGATAGCTCACCGGCACGTCCGCGACGACCGTCCGTCCGTCGACCACGACGTCCGCGCGGGCCGCGCAGTTCGCCCAGTCCTTCGTCGCCGTCACGTCGAAGAGCCGCGTCAGCGACACGGACATCTCCCGCAGCACGTCCTCCGCCTTGACCTGAACCCGCGTGGACTCGGGCGGCAACTGCTCGCCCTCCTCGTCCTTCGGCTGGTACGTACGCGAGATCCCGGCCAGCAGCGCAGGCTTCTGCACCTTGTGATGCGCGACGGTGATGTCCTGGAACGACTTGCTCTTGACGCCCTTTTCGACAGCGATGATCTGGTTGAGCTTCGCCATGTGGCCCCCCTTCGAACAGGGGAAAACGTAGCGGACACACGGCAGTCGGGTCGCGTGATTATTTACCGGTGACCCGCACGCCACGATGATCGTTACGGCGGCATGAGAACCATGACGCGCCGAGCCGCCCTCACCAGCCTCCTCACCACCGTCGCCGCCCTGACCCTCGCGGCCCCCGCCGCGCCCCGCGCCGCCGCGGACCCGGCGTTCGACCAGCAGGTCCTCCAGCGGACCAACGACGACCGCGCCCGGCACGACGTCCCGGCGGTCACCCTCGACCCCGAGATCAGCCGCTGGGCGCAGGAGTGGGCCGACCACCTGGCCGCCGTCCAGCGCCTCGACCACCGCCCCAACAACAAGTACGGCGAGAACCTCCACTACACGTGGCGCTCCGACGGCACCTCGCCGACCGGCACCGAGGTCGTCGACGCCTGGTACGACCAGGTCCGCTCGTACACCTATTACGGCCGCGAACCCGACATGGGCACCTTCAAGGACTGGGGCCTGTTCAGCCAGGTCGTGTGGAAGTCCTCCGCCCGCATCGGCGTCGGCATGGCGAAGACCACCAACGGCAAGACGTACGTCGTCGTCGACTACGCCCCGGCGGGAAACGTCGCGGGCCAGTACACGGCGAACGTCCTGCCGCCCAAGTGACGTACGGGAACGCGGTGACAGACTGATCCCATGTCGACACTCTTCACCCGCATCCTCTCCGGTGAGCTCCCCGGCCGTTTCGTCTGGGAGGACGACCGGGCCGCCGCGTTCCTGAGCATCGCCCCCCTCACACCCGGCCACACCCTCGTCGTCCCCCGCGAGGAGGTGGACCGCTGGACCGACGCGGACGGCGAACTCCTCGCGCACTGCGTGTCCGTGGCCCAGAAGATCGGCCGAGCCGCCCAGCACGCGTGGGACGCCCCCCGCGCCGGCCTGATCGTCGCCGGCTTCGAGGTCCCCCACATGCACATCCACGTCGCCCCCGTCTGGGAGATGGGCGACTTCGACTTCGCCAAGGCGGAGATCGAGAAGGACGAGACGAAACTGGACGAGGCGGCGGACCGACTGCGGGCGGCGCTGCGCGAGTTGGGGTACGTGTCGTAGGCCACCGGGGTTCACCACGCGACCGGCAGCCGCCCCACCCCACCTGTCAACGCCCCGTTCCGCCAACCGAGTTCACGCGCCGGAACGGCAAGTCGCAGGTGGGGGAAGCGTGTCACGACGGCGGCCAGCGCCGTTTCGAGCAGCAGTACGGCGAGCCGCGCGCCGACGCAGTAGTGCGGCCCGTACCCGAACGCCAGATGCGGGACGGGCCGCCGGGTGATGTCGAAGACGTCCGGGTCCGTGTACACGGTGGGGTCGCGATCGGCGTAGGCGTGCGCGGGGACGACCGCCTCGCCCGCGCGGACGTCGGTCGCGCCGATCCTGAGACCCACGAGGGCGAGCCGGGGGAAGGAGCCACAAAACATGGCTGGTCACGTGCGCGGCGTCGACCTGCGTATCTGTGCCACGGTGGCCGTCTTGGGGCGGAGCCGGGTGATTCCGCTTGGGGCAGGTCGGGGTATGTGACGGTATGTAGTTGACGTTGAAGTACGGCAGGGGGCCCAGGGCCCTGGCGTTTGCCGGATACATTCGGTTTCATCACGCGACGGCGTAGAGGGAGCGCGGCAGGGAACAAACCTCCGACTCTAGGAGTCTCTTGGGTGTGGTTCGCTCTGAGGTCGGGCAAAAAGGGGCCACGCGACAAGCCGACGCCCTCTATGGTCTTGGCATGGCCAAGGTCTGCGTCTTCTGCGGGGGCACCCCTCTGACGAAGGAGCACGTCCTACCGCGTTGGCTCAAGGCCGCGCTCGATCCGACGGTCCGGCGACACCGGTACATCCGGTTGAGCGTGGACGCGGTCCGATACCACGACGCTCCGCCGCTGAACGAGCAAGTGAAGGTGGTCTGCTCCGACTGCAACAGTGGCTGGATGAACCAGTTGGAGGAGAACGTCAGATACTTCCTACCTGACCTTATCCGAGGAAACCTGTGCACCCTCGACGCTGAGGCTCAGCAAGCGCTTGCGGCATGGTCTCTAAAGACCATGCTGATGTTTCAGCACACGCATCCTGCGGACGCGCGAGGCGTAATTCCGGCGGGTGACTTCACTTCGTTCCACGAGACCCGTGAGCCCACGAGGTCGATGCTCGGACGTCTAGGTTTCATGAACTATCCGCCTGACGACGTTGTTCCTCTCGTGGACACGCAGTGTCAGGGCTACAGCACCGACGGAGTCCGCCCTACCGCATGGATCACCACTCTCAAGATTGGCTGCATGGTCGTACAGATCATTCGAGCCCCGGATGTCGCTGCGGGCAAGAGGCTGGCTCCCTTCGACTTCTTGCCCTCGTTACGCCCGATGTGGCCCGCGAATGAACTCATCGAGTGGCCGCTTCCGGCGGCGATTCCGTACGAGATGATGCCAGCCCTGGCCCACCCGGATGACCTTGATCTGACGATCATGCCTGCCTAACGAGCTCGTGCATGGTTGGCGGTGAGAGGTCGAGGACCTTGGTGGGGCCCGGGGTTCACATCTGCTGGGCCGATGTCAGGTCCGCGGTCTGCTGGTGGGACAGCAGACCGGCGATGGCTTGCACTGTGTCGCTCATGTGTTCGCGGCGGCCGAGGTGGCGGGCCAGTGCCCGCCAGTTCTTGAGATGTGCGATGCCGTGCTCGACCCGGATGCGGCGCGAGGAATGCTCCTTGCGCCGGCGCTCGTACATCTCTTCGTACCAGTCCGGGGGGGGGGCTTCTTGAACTTGCGGTGCGGTGGCGTCACTACACGTCCGCCGGTCTGCGCGCCGAGCCCCTGGTAGCCGGCATCGGCGAGGATCTCGACCGCGGGCCCACCGGCCAGGAGCCCGACCAGCCCCAGCTGACGTGCGTGGGTGATGTCCGCGCAGCTCCCGGGCTTGGCCGGGCTGCACCACAGCACGCGTCCTTCGCCGTCCGTGACCACCATGGACTTGACGGCGTTCTGCTTGTTCTTCCCGGAGATGAACTTGTCCCGGTCCTTGCGCCCTTGGGCCGGCCGCCGGACCCGGACCTCGGTTCCGTCGATGACGCCGGTCTTTCCGGTCCCGCCGAGATGGTCGATGACTTCGGCCAGGGTCCGCAGCCGTACGTCGGGGCTGATGGTGCACCCTCGCTCGGCGAGCAGGGGCCGCACCTCATTGACGGCCCGGGTGATGGTCGAGCGGTCCACGCCGAACCAGCAGGCCAGCACGTCGTGGGTGGCTCCGTGGCGGAGATGGACGAGCGTGGCCAGCAGCCGGTCGACGAACACCAGCCGGTGCTTCGCACCGGCACCGATGGCCCGCTTCCGCTGCCGGGAGGCAAGCCTGGTCTGGTGGCGTTGATGCCACAACGGGCCGACCTCGGCGACGAGTTCAGCGATCACATCGGCCGTCAGGCCCGTGATCCGCCGGTTGCTGATGACCAGTGCACGAGTCGAGTTCCCCACCACACAACCATGATCAACAATCAAGAGCTCTACGTCTCACCGCCAACCATGCACGAGCTCGTAAAGGTTGTCCCGTAATAATCAACTGACCCAGCATGGCCAGCATCGGGGATGTCCACCCTGGGTGGGCCTATCCGGCGAGCGCGAGGTTGTGCAGGCGGGCTATGCCAAGGATGGAGTGATGGACGCCGTCGCCCTTCAATCGGCAGTCGCGGAGAATCTTCCAACTCTTCACGCGGGCGAAGGTGTGTTCGACGCGGGCGCGGACCTTGCGGTGTGAGCGGTTGTGCTCCTCTTTCCAGGCCGGGAGTTCGGCCTGGCCTGGTTCACGGCGGTGCGGGATCACCAGGCCGGTGCCGCGGTAGCCGCCGTCAGCGATCACCATGGTGTTGCCGACGGCTGCCTTCGCTCCGGACAACTCCCATGCCTTGCAGTCGTTGCGGTTGCCAGGATGGCTTTGTACGCGAGTCACGTCGTCACTTCGACATGGCTCCGGGCGTCGCACGTCTGTGCGAGGAGGTGATGTACGCGACTTCGGGAGGCACCTCGCCCCGGGAGCAGGGCAGTCGGCAACGGCACGGCCACGACCGGCTACCTCCGCCCGTAGCCAGCGCCTTTGTCCCCCGCCCGTGCGGAGCTGCAGACGCCCGGGCGGGGCTCGCCACTCCCGAAGCCTTCGCGCTGCTGCCCATCGTCATGGACATCCGGAGAGCGCCGACGGTCGTAGCGCCTCCCGAACTGCTGTCGAAGTGCTGCTCCTTGCCGCGTACGAAGCCACCAGGAAGAGGCCGGCCGACGGTGACGACCAGCCGAGTATCGGTATCGATAACGACCTGGTGGTTGGTGGAGTACCGGTAGTTTTCGACTGCGCTGCCACCGCATGGTCCTGTGTGGGGACCAAGGTGCCGTCCACGATGAGCACGGTGTCCTTGCGGAACCGACGGCGCGGCAGCAGTGCGAGCAGCGGCGCGAGGCGGTTGATGATGCGGTCGACCGCGGACTTCGAGATTCCGAACAGCGGCGCCAACTGGCGCAGCGTCAAGTTCGTGCGCCAGTACGCGGCAACCAGCAGAACGCGGTCCTCCAGGGGCAGGCTCCAGGGCCGGCCTCGACGGACCGTGTCCGCCCCCTCGCGGCGCAGGGTGATCACCAGCTTGCCGAAGCAGCGCGGGCTCAGCCCGGTGAACGGTCCTATCCAGGACGGCTGAGACGCCGTGATCACACCAGCCACGAGAAGATCGTCCCACCGCGCTAGTACTCCAGCTGTAGATCGTGATCTTCATCGGTGATCGGTGGCCTGTCGTTCGTAGTGGCAGGCCCGGGACCGGGTTTGATCGAGGGAAGAAGCTGTCTATCGCGTCGACCCAGGTATCGCTGTGCTGCGGTGGGTGACGTGCGACACGGCTGGATCGGCTTCCTGTGCCGGCGGTCCGTCGGGGACGGGCGCGGCGGGGCCCAGGCTGGCGGACTGCGACCATGCGGGCCTTGGTCGCACGGTCGGCGGAAGCCACTGAGGGTGGATGTCGCAGTGCTGGTCAGCCTCCCGCGATTGCGGTGATCGCGTCTGCCAGGTCGCTGACCACGCGCTTGCGGTGGGACTCGTTGGGTTCGAGCGGCAGGTCCAATTGCAGGCCCATGAACGCGGCGTCCAGCAACGCCACCGCGCGTGGCGCCCGTGCTCGGGTGCAGCCCGCAGCGATCAGATGGTCGGCGAGGGCTTCCACCCAGCGCCCGTTGGCCTCGCGGACAACCGATACGTAGGGTTCACGCCCGAGTAGCCCCAGGGCGGCGGCCTCGACGTACATCCGGTGGCAGTGGTCGGACTCGTCCGAGGTGCTGGCCCGCCACAGGTCCAGGACTGCTGCGCGCACGGTACGGGACCGTGGCAGCGCGCGGACGGCCTGGACCGACCGGTCGTTGGAGATCCGGAGCACGGTGGCGACGAGGTCGTCCTTGTCGGCGAAGTGGTAGAGCAGCATGCGGTCGCTGGTGCCGACTGCTGCGGCGAGGGGTCGCAGACTCAGGCCGATCAGGCCGTGGTCGAGTGCGTAGTCGGTCGCCAGTGCGGCCAGTTCCTCACGTCGCGCGGTGTTTCGGACCATGGCGCCTCCTCGTCCCGTTGAGCCTGATTGTAGCGACTGCTACATTTGTAGCGGTCGCTACGCGTGAGGCGCGTCATGGGTTTGGCCTGGGTGCTGCTGTCGTCGGCCGTCGGTGTGCCGTGCCTTGAAGAGCACTGCCACCGGGCCAGGGGCGCGGGGATCACGGTGATCATCGTCGGCATCGCGGCCCTGAACCAGTACAAGGCGCACCGAGACGGGCATGTGTCGAGACGGCGCGCTTGGACTCCCGAGAGGAACGAAAACATGAGCATGAGCGAGGCGGAGCTGGGAGCATTCCTCGCCCAGACCTTCCCCACCCCCCTTGGCGTCATTGCGACCTTGCGCCGTGACGGATCACCACACGCCATCCCGGTGTGGTTTCGATGGGACTCGGGCGTCGTGACGCTTTGGACGACCGACACACGCGTCTGGGTGCGCAACCTGCTGTGCGACCCGCGGGTCTCCTTCTCCGTCCAGACCTTCGATGCGCCTTACCCGGCGGTCATGATCCGCGGACGTGCGACCGTCGCTACCGCAGATGACGCTGCCACGGTCGAAGAGGCTCAGGCGATCACCCGCCGCTACGTCGCCCCCGAGGACGTCGAGGGCTACGTTGCCCGCTGGTCGGACCTGCGCACCATCGTCACGATCGTCCCGGACCGTATCGTGTCCTGGTCGGCCGGAGGCTGAGGCATGGTGACGGTGGTCGCAAGTCACAGCGTAGATCCCGCCCGCTGGCAGGCCACGTTCGAGGTCCTGATGGACCGCATTGCGGGGCGCTTCGCCCGGGTGGAACCGCGGCGGCGGGCACGGGAGTTCGTACTCGGGCTCCTGTCGGACCTGCCACACAAGAACTGCTGGACGCTGGCCGAGCACGCCGGATACGCGACCCCCTACGCCCTGCAGCATCTCCTGTCGAGGGCGAAGTGGGAAGTCGACGCGGTCCGTGACGACCTGCGCGGCTTCATCGTCGAGCACATGCACGACGAAGACGCGGTGTTGGTGGTCGATGAGACCGGGGACCTGAAGAAAGGCACGGCCACAGTGGGCGTGCAACGCCAGTACACCGGCACCGCCGGACGCATAGAGAACAGCCAGGTCGCCGTCTACCTCGCATATTCCACCCCGTACGGCCACGCGGCGATCGACCGGGAACTGTATGTGCCGCGTTCCTGGACGCAGGATGCGACCCGCTGTCGGCTGGCGGGGATCCCTGAGGAGGTCGCCTTCGCCACGAAGCCCCAACTCGCCGCACGCATGATCAACCGGACCCTGGATGCCGGGATTCAGGTGCCCTGGGTAGCCGCGGACGAGGTCTACGGAGGCAATCCGCAACTACGAGGCGCGCTGGAAGACCGCCAGGTCGGCTACGTCCTCACGGTCGCCTGCGATCACCGGATCGCCACCCGGGCCGGTACGGTACGAGCCGATGCCCTGGTCAAGAAGCTGCCGAAACGGGCCTGGCAGAAGCTCTCCGCAGGCGTCGGCGCCAAGGGACACCGCTTCTACGACTGGGCCCTGGCCGACGTCGCCGACGACTGTCCCGGTCATCGCTACTTACTTATCCGCCGCAACCGTAGCAGCGGCGAACACTCCTTCTACCGCTGCTACTCGGCCGACCCAGTTCCGCTGGCCACGCTGGTGCGGGTGGCCGGGCGTAGATGGACCGTCGAAGAGACGTTCCAGACCGCCAAGAGCCTGGCCGGGCTGGATGAACACCAGGTCAGGCGTTGGACATCCTGGCACCGCTGGGCCACCCTCGCGATGCTCGCCCATGCCTTTCTGGCCACAGCCACCGTCCACGAACGCCACCACCAGCCGGGCCCGGACGGGCTGATCCCGTTGACCTGCAACGAGATCCAACACCTGTTCACCGCAATCAGTACCACCGTCCGACCGGCCGCGCATCACCTCGGCTGGTCCGACTGGCGACGACGCCATCAAGCCCGGTCCCGGGCCTGCCACTACGAACGACAGGCCACCGATCACCGATGAAGATCACGATCTACAGCTGGAGTACTAGGAACTGCCAGAGACGGAGGCACACATGGAGACAGATCTGGTCAGCCGTCTGGAACAGGCGGCAGATCGCTTTGTAATGCCACTGCGTATGAACGAGGGGTTCGATGAGCAAGCGCTCCTCAAGCTGGAGGAGGAGATCGATCGCTGCGGGACGGCATGGAGAGAAGCAGCCCACGTACCGAAGCGTGCAGCGTTGATCCTCGCCGAACTCCACCCAGCGATCGAGGCCTGCGCCTGGCTGTACGAAGAGGACATGCGTCAGCGGATCCATGAGGCGGGAGTGATGGTGTCTGAGGCGGTGATCGCTGCTCTGGACTGAGCGCCTGCCTGTAGTCCCCAGCGCGAAGGGGCGTGAGCCGGCAGTTCAGCAGGCGCTGGGGACGAGCCCAGTGTTGCTGTCGGCGGCGGTTGAATCCTGGCTCTTCCAAGATTTCCGTGAAGCCGGTCGTGCTTCTGTGCGCCGGTAACGCTCCGTCATGGGTGGAGGGATCCTCGATCAGTGTGAGGAGTTGCTGAGGACTGTGTTTCCGCACCTCGGTGGGGTGCTGGTGGAGCACGTGGTGGCAGAGGGCGGTCTGTTACGGATCGTGGCGAGTACGGCATCGACGCTCTCGGCGTCGTGCCCGGACTGCGGGGTTCTGTCGAGACGTCGGCACAGCGGTTACGAGCGCCGGCTCGCCGACGGCGCAGTCGGCGGCCGGCGGGTGTCCATCGCGTTGACCGTCCGGCGTCTGTTCTGCGACAACCCGGGCTGCGGGAGAGTGACGTTCGCCGAGCAGGTTGATGGGCTGACCGTGCGTTACGGTCGGCGTACTCCGCAGCTCACGGGCCTGTTGGGTGCGATCGCGGTGGCCTTGGCGGGCCGGGCCGGTGAGCGTCTGGCGGCCCGGCTGCCGGTTCCGGTCAGCGACACCACCCTGCTGAGCCTGGCCATGCCTCTGGCCGATCCGTACGCACAGACACCCCGGGTGCTCGGGGTCGATGAATTCGCCACCCGCAAGGGCCACAAGTACGGCACCGTGTTGGTCGACTGCGAGACCCATGCCCCCATCGACCTGCTGCCCGACCGGGAGTCGGCGACGTTCGCGGCCTGGCTCACCGACCATCCCGGAGTGGAGATCATCTGCCGCGACCGCGGCGGTGCCTTCGCGGACGGCGCCCGTGCCGGAGCCCCCGACGCCGTCCAGGTCGCCGACCTGTGGCACCTTGGCACAACCTCGCCGAGGCCGTGAAGGCCCTGGTCGGCAAGCACAGCTCCTGCCTTCGCGAACCGGCCCCCGCTCCGGACTCGACCCCTGAAGTCCTGCACCCTCCGCTCTCCCGCGCGGGCCGGCTGGCCGAGCGGGTCCAGCAGCACCACACCGCCGTGCACGACCTGATCGGCCAGGGCCTCACCATCCGGGCCGTCGCCCGCAGCCTGGAACTGTTCCGCAACACCGTCCACCGCTATGCCCGCGCGGCCACCTGGGAGGAACTGGCCACCGGCCGCTGGCAGAACCTCCCCAGCACCCTGGACCCCCACAAGCCCTACCTCCACCAGCGGTGGCACGAGGGCCACACCAACGCCACGAAACTCCACGCCGAACTCCGTGAGCAGGGCTTCACCGGCTCCTACTCCGTCGTCCGCGACTACCTCCGCCGCTTCCGCCGCACGCCCGACGACGCCCCGCCCCCGCACCGGCCACCCGGCATCCGCAAGGTCACCGGCTGGATCACCCGAAACCCCGATCGCATGAGCGACGACGACCAGTAGAAACTCAAGGCCATCCTGGCCCGCTGCCCCGAACTCGAAGCCGCCACCGGACATGTCCGTTCCTTCGCCGCGATGATGGCCGTCCGCAGCGCGAGCCGGCTACCCGAGTGGATCGCCGCAGCCCGCGCGGACACCGCCATCGGCCTCCGCGGCTTCGCCGACGGCCTGCTCACCGACCTCGACGCTGTCGTCCTCGGACTGAGCACGGACTGGAGTTCGGGCTGCGTCGAGGGCAGAGTCACGGACATCATTCTGTGGAATCAGCAGTGTCAAGCCGTGTGCTTGTGAATCACGTCGAGGTAGTGCCGATCACGGTGCGGCACGTGGTTGTCCCGTCCTGGCAGGCTGAAGACCGCGCAAACATCAGCGGGCTGGGTGAGGATGCTCGACTGTTCGCCGAATGTGAGAGTGCTGTTGACAGCCTGCCTTGTCCAGGGCGGCGACCAGCTCCTTGCGGAGGACGGTGGCCTCGAACGACTCGGAATCAGGCAGGACGAGCGGCGGAAGTTTGGCGGCCGAACCGGGCCAGAGGTTGATCCAGATCCCGCTGACGGTCCGCTGAGTGACCACCAGCCCCAGCCCGTCCCAGGAGTACGGGTAACCGTCGATATCGGGCCCCTTCAGGCGGTGGGCCGGGTGTGGGCGCCCCAGGCCGAGAAGGTCTTCAGCCTCAGCCAGGGACATTCCGCAGTTCAGGGGCCCGAGCCGGCCAGTGCGGGAGAAGCCGACGAGTACGTCCATCAAGGTCACGACAGTGACTGTGACACTCTCGCGAGCCACTTCGCACTCCGATATCAGCGCGACGCTGGGCCTGCACTGCCTTGCCGGACGGCGATGAGTGGCAGAAGGCGTGCGCTGGCCGGCACGTCGAGTTCGCGGGGTGTCGGGCCTGCGGGTGTCGGAGTGTCGGCCAGACGGTCGAGCAGGCGGTCCAGAGCTGCCTGGCCGTCGTCGACGGCCGCGCGTTCTTCGTCGGTGAGCGGGATCGCTGCAGTCATTTTCTGCAAGTTGTCTTTGGCTTACAGGAGTTGGGCTCTCGTGGAGTCCTTGGGGGTGTAGAAGTCGCAGCGTGCGCAGGCCATGCGGTGCTGGCATTGTTCGAAGAAGGTGTAGGCGCAGTAGCCGTGTCCGAGATCGTAGTGCTGCCAGGGCTCGCCGGTCGCGGCGGCGCCGGAGGCGACCGCGTCCCGGTCGACCAGGACCTCGATGGTGCGGACATTCCGCTCGAAGTAGCCCGCCTCGGAGTACGCCTTGGACAGAGTGTTCGGGGTGATCTTCGCGTAGTACTGGGTGGATTGCGGCGATCGGTGTCCGAGCCAGGCTTGCAGCTCGAACAGCGTCATCGGTTCCTTGGCGTTGTAGAGCTGGCTGGCGATGGTGGACCTGGCTCGGTGGCTGGTGATGTTCCCGCGGACGTCGGCGTCCGGGACTCCGGCCTTGCGGCAGAGCATCGGGATGACGGTGTTGTTGATGTAGCTGGTGGAGAGGCGGCGGGCGCGGACGGCGAACAGCAGCTCGACGTGCTCGCCGGTGCGGCGGTCGGTGAACTTCGGTTGGTCCGGGCGGACGGCCTGCCAGGCGTCTATGGCCTGGCCGAGGATCGGGTCGACCGGCTTGGTGAAGGCGGTGCCGGTTTTATGGGTAGGGACGTCGAGGAGGCAGATCGCGTCGCGGGCCAGTACTTGCTGTGAGTCGCCGGCGATGGGTGCTCCGTCGTGCTGCCAGCGGATGCAGCCGAGCCTCAGCCGGACGATCTCGTTGCTGCGTTGACCGGAGAACAGCCAGGTCAGCGTGACAGCGCGGACCAGCTCGAAGGGGTAGAAGTGCCCGGACCGGGTCTGCGGAAGATCCGCGGGATCAAGGTTGAGACCGGCCCACAACAGCTTCGCCCAGACCTCGTCGGCGATCACCCGCGGGTCGGGGCCGAGGAGGGCGGTGATGCTGCGAGGGATCGCCAGAGCGCGTAGTGGGTCGAAGCGGCGGGGCAGCCACTCCCATTCCTGGCAGTCCCGGAAGAAGGTACGGAGTGCAGTGATCTGTCCGGCCTTGGTGGGAGCCTCCAGCGGCTTGCCGAGCCGGTCCCCCAGGCCGACCGTGCGCTGGACGTAGTCGCCGACCTTCATCCGGTCCAGTGCCGCGATCCAGGTCGCGCAGGTCTGCCGGGTCCAGTCGGCGGGATCGGCGGCGTCGGGCTGTTCGGCGGCGATCCACCGGCCGACTCGCAGGAGGGTGGAGCGGATGCTGCCGCGGACGCGTGGGGTGAGGGTGGAGGTGTCGTGCCAGCGGTCGGCCCACTGTTCCCAGATCTTGGCGCCGTCGGTGGCCCGCGCCGAGTGACGGCCGGTGCTCGGCAGGGGCGGATCGCAGAAGCCGAGCGTGGCGACCGCCCGCTGCAGAGCGTGCAGGGTGTTCAGCTGGGTGCCCTCCAGCAGCTGTTCGCGGCGGACCCGGTCGAACAGCGCGGTGTCCATGTCCTCCAGGTGCGGGCTGTGGCTGAGCAGGAAGAGCTGGCAGGCGACCGATGGCAGCAGCGTGTCGTCCGCTTGGCCCAGCTGGTAGCCCCAGGCGCCAAGGACCGTGCGGATGCGGGCGATCTCGCTGGTGATGCGCTCACGTCCGAAGATCCGCCAGGACAGCGTGAGGCGTTGGACGCTGCCGAGCTGGTGGAACTCGTTGAAGGAGCCGAGCAGGTAGGCATGCGCCGCGAGGTAGGGGTGGACTTCGTCCCCGGCCCAGGCGGGTGCGTGCTGCCGGAACTCGGCCTGAGTGCGGTCGAGTAGACGGGCCCACTCCTGTGTGTCCCAGCCCCAGTAGCTGCGGCCGGTCTGCGCGCTGTGCGTCAGCAGAAGGGCGATCACGTCGAGCATGGCCCGTCGGCGGTGCGCAGTGGGCGGCGAGTCGAGTGCGGCGTTGACCGCCTCCAGCGGACCCAACAGCCGGGCTATCACGCGCCAGCCCGGTGCGGCCGGGTCGTGGTACTGCAACTGGCGCAGATTACGGACACCGAGTTCGAGAACGGACCGTGCTTCAGCAGGGCGGACCGCGACGGCCGTGTCGTAGCGGTCCGGGAGGACCGGCCAGGACCAGCGACCATCGGTGTCCTCGGTGACGATGACCAGCGACGGTGCCCTCACCGCGGCACCTCCGCCGTCGCGCTGGCCGGGGCGGTGAGCATCTGTATTCGCCAGGCATGAATGTGGTCCATGCCGCGGGCCAGTTTGTCGGCCAGGTCCCGGCCGGAGAGGTGGATGTACTGAAGGGTGGAGTCGGTGTGACGGTGTCCGGCAAAGGACGCGATCGCGTGCAACTCCCAGCCCATGCGGGCCAGATCGGTCAGACACAGGTGCCGGGTGGTATGCGTGGAGAATCGCTCGACGCCGGAGGCCAGGGCGAGCTTGCGGACCACCTTTGACCAGGTCCACAGGCTCAGCGGCTGGGCGTGATTGCGCCGCGATTCCGACAGGAACAGTGGCCCGCGGGCCCGGCTGATCCGGGCGCGGTGGGCGAGGTAGTCCGACAGCAGCACCCCCGTCGGTGCCGAGTAGGGCACCACCCGCTCCAGCCGGTTCTTCGTCGTTTCCGCCTGTATCCGCAGCGTGCGGTGGGCCGGATCGACGTCGTCGGTCCGCAGCGAGCACAGTTCCTCACGGCGCAGTGCCGCGTCGTAGGCCACGGCTAGCATCATGCGGTTGCGTACCGGCTCGTGCTTGGCGACCTCCAGGACGCTCAGCCACTGCTGTTCTCCGGGAATCCACGGCAGCTTCGTCAGCTGCGGCACCAGGCCGCGCTGCTGCCCGCCGGTCCGCCGGCCGGGCGTGTACCGACCGCGGCCGACCGGGTTGGAATCCCGCAGCCCCTCCTCCATGAGGAAGTCGTAGAACAGACGCACCGGCACGAGCCGCTGCTGGATCGTCGCGTTCGCCAGCCCCACCCCCGAGTCGATCGAGATCTCAACTCCCGTACGTAGACGGCGATATGGGAACGGTTCGCGGCGACCGGGTCGACGCCCTCCCG
Source organism: Streptomyces saintjeani (assembly GCF_055409605.1). NCBI lineage: Bacteria > Bacillati > Actinomycetota > Actinomycetes > Kitasatosporales > Streptomycetaceae > Streptomyces > Streptomyces saintjeani. The sequence goes on from NZ_CP189624.1 coordinate 8,858,095, forward strand.
CTCGCTCATCAGCAAATACTCGGCCAACCCCCGGCCGTAGGCGTCGATCGTGCGTGGCGCCCGTCCGAGATCCGTCCAGACCGTCAGCCAAGCTCCCGCTTGCTCGTGCCGGCCGAGCACCGGCCACTTCTCCATGAGCACCGTCGAGCCGCTCAAGCCACCTCCCAAGTCCGTGGTTGCACCGAGGAGACATGATCACCTCCGGCAGATTCCACGTAACTTTTAAACTGCTCAAGCGCCAGACCTACGGCCGGGCCGGCTTCCCGCTCCTCCGCCAGCGCATCCTGCTCAGCTGATGCTCCGCCAAACCCGGCGATCAACGGCTACGAAAATCTTGGAAGACCCGAACGTCTTACAGTCCCGCTGGTGTCTTGGAAAAGAGCGATCGTTCGAGCGCGGATCGGATAGAGCTGGAAGCGAGATCACTGACCGGGGTCAGAGTCAGGGCAGTTGTCATGAGGCAAGATCACGCGCACATTGCACACCCGATCGCCGTGGTTCGCCCGGTGGCCCAGATCTGGGAACGTGCCGCGCGTGGGAGGCAATCAAGTGCCGAAGAGTTGCATCCGGGGTCGACACGCCTGTGATGTAAGTCACGCAATAGGGGTCACGTGTGCTGATTTTGATAAAAAATCAAGTAAACATTGCAATGCTCTCACCTGCGGGCCTAGACGAATCTTTACATCCCTCTTACTTTCTGTGAGCCATGTGTCAAATGCTTGTTCGTGAGTAAGTCCGGGGGAGGGCTGGGGGGATGACGGTTCCCAGACGGGGCCGCGCTGCCGCATGTGCGGTGAGTGCCGTTGCAGGTCTGACATTGCTGGGCGGAGTGGTACCTGCTGTCATGGGGACGGCGGTAGCTACTCCCCGTGCGCAGCAGGCAGCGGCTCAAGGGGCCATGTCGGCGGAAGACGCGGAGAGCGCTGCTTTCAGCCGGGCCGCGAGTTCCGGGCGGAAGGTGGAGATCACCTCGCTGCGTGGTGAGACCAGCGAGACGTACGCCCTGCCGAACGGAAATTTCGAGGCCGTCGAGCATCTGAATCCGGTGCGGGCGAGGGTGGACGGCGGGTGGAAGGACATCGACACCGCGCTGGAGGAACGCGCGGACGGCAGCATCGCGCCCAAGGTGTCGGCGGTGGACGTCGCGTTCTCCGGCGGCGGCAAGGAGAAGCCGCTGATCACCCTGGTGAAGGCGGGCCGGAAACTGGCCCTGTCCTGGCCGACGGAGCTGCCGAAGCCGGTGATCGACGGTGCCACGGCGACGTATCCGTCGGTGTTCAAGGACGTGGACCTCCAGGTCAAGGCGAGTGTCGACGGCGCCTCGGAGAGGCTGGTGGTCAAGACACCCGAAGCGGCTGCGGACCCGAAGCTGGCCGAGCTGCGGCTGGCGATGGACGCGGGCGACATGGACGTACGCGTCACGCCGGACGGTGGCCTCGCTGCGGTCGACAAGGGCGCCGGGGGTTCGGTGTTCGAGGCGCCGCAACCGGTGATGTGGGACTCCAGCAAGAGCACGGCGACCAAGTCGGCGACCAAGTCAGCGAGTACGACGGCCAGGAAGACGGCCAAGACTGCTTCCCTGTCCCTCGGCCCCGAGGCCGAGGCTCCCGACCCGTCGCACGGGCCCAGCGAGTCCGCGAAGGTCGCTCCCATCGACGTGAGCATTCCCGCGAGCGGTGACGCAATGGTGCTGAAGCCCGATCAGGATCTGCTGAAGAACGCCACGTTCCCGGTCTACATCGACCCTCAGTGGTATGCGCCGAAGGCGGGCGGCTGGACCTTCGTCTCCCGGTTCTGGGCGTCGTCCCCGCAGTGGAAGTTCAACGGCAACGCCGACTCGGGCATGGGGTACTGCGCGGGTGACGCGCGCTGTGCACCTGCGGACGTCAAGCGGATCTTCTACACGATCCCGACCTCGCGTTTCGCGGGCAAGTCGATCCTGTCGGCGGAGTTCGTGGTCAACGAGACGCACTCGTACAGCTGCACCAAGACCGACGTGCAGTTGTGGCGTACGAAGGGGGTCAGCTCCTCCACCACGTGGAACACGCAGACCGCCGACGGGTTCTGGATCGATCTGCTGAAGACCCAGAGCGAGGCGAAGGGCTGGAGCAGTGACTGCCCCGGCGGCAGCGTGGAGTTCTGGGCCCTGCGTGCGGTGCAGCAGGCGGCGGCCAACGGCTGGTCGACCACGACGTTCGGGCTGAAGGCCCGGGACGAGAACAGCGCGCAGTCGTGGAAGCGGTTCTCCGACGACGCGTGGCTTCGGGTGCAGTACAACCGTCCCCCGACGCAGATCCGCATGGCTCAGCTGACGCAGGACCCGGGAGGCGTCTGCTCCTCGACCGCCAAGCGGGTCCGTACTCTGCCCACGATCCGGGCGAACGATGTGACGGACCCGGATGGTGACAACGTCGCCGTGCAGTTCCAGGCGGCCTGGGACAGCGGTGACGGCAAGGGCTACACGGAACGCTGGACCTCGGCCCTGACCACGTACAAGAAGTCGGGTTCCGACTTCGCGGTCTCGCTTCCGTCAAGCGTCCCCAAGAACAAGACGGTCGGCTGGCACGCGCGCTCCTACGACAGTGCGCAGTGGTCCCCGTGGAGTTACGCGGGTGCGGCGACCGACTGCGCCATGGTCTACGACACGAGCGTGCCCGCCGGTCCCTCGATCACCTCTACCCAGTACCCGCCCTCGGACCCCGACGACCCGAACGATCCGTGGCTGGACGGGGTGGGCCGGTACGGGGCCTTCACCATCGACTCCACGTCCACGGACGTGTCCAAGTACTGGTTCGGCGTCAACGGCAATCCGACCAGTGCGCACACGCTGACCACCTCGGCCGGTGGCCCGCAGACGACGAAGTTCATGCCGACGACGTCCGGCGTCAACTTCATCACGGCCCAGGCGTTCGACGCCGCGGGCAACGGCAGCGAGATCCGCACGTACCAGTTCCGGGTCAACGCGGGCCAGCCCGACCGGCTGAACCTGAAACTCGACGAGCCGGCGGGTTCGGCCACGGTCAGCGGTGTGGGCGGTGAGTGGCCCGCCCAGTTGAACGGGGCCACTTCGGGAGGGGAGGGCGTCGCAGGCCACGGTCTGCACTTCGACGGCACCGATGACTACGCCGCCACCACCTCTCCGGTGCTCAATACGGCCAAGAGTTTCTCCGTGTCGGCCTGGGCCAAGCTGCCCACCACCCAGCCTAGCGCCGCTGCGGTGGCTGTCTCACAGAACGGCGCCGAGGCCGTCGGCTTCGAGATCTACTACTCGCCGTCGCTGGGTGGCTGGCAGTTCCTGCGGCACAGTGCCGATGTCGCGGCCCCGGTCGTCACCCGTGCTTCGCAGCCGGCCTGCCCGACCGGCGACACTGCCTGCGCCGCCGCGCGGCTGGGCACATGGACCCACCTGGTCGGCGTGTTCGACAACGGTGCGGGACAGATGAGGCTGTACGTCAACGGTGCGCTGGCCGGGAGCGCGGCGTTCACCACCCCGTGGGACGCCCGAGGCCGCACGTTCCTCGGCGCCACCCAGCACCGCGGCGTCGTGAACTACTACTTCCCCGGCGACCTGGACGAGGCTCAGCTCTTCGACTACCAGCTCACCGGCGATCAGATCAGCCGCCTGTACAACAAGCAGCCGGTCATCACCTCCCGCCCTGCGAAGGTGGTCTGGCCGATGGACGAGGACGCGAACGCCACCTCGGTCGCCGGCCGGGCCCAGGCGGTGACCGCCGACGTCAAGGGCGGTGCCCAGCTGGGTGCTGCGGGCGTGGACGGCACGGCGTTGAACCTGGACGGCACCGACGACGTCGTACGCAGCACGCAGCCGGTGATCGACACGGTCCAGAGTTTCGCGGTCTCGGCCTGGGCCAGGCTGCCGAAGGACAAGGAAGCACGTGCGATGGTCGCCGTCACCCAGGGTGGCTCCAGCCAGCGCGGTTTCGAGCTGTACCACTCCTCGGCGCTTGGCGGCTGGGTCTTCATGCGGGCCAGCACCAACGCGACGGACTCCGCCTTCGTGCGGGCCCAGCAGAACGCCTGTGCCGAGAACGTCAACTGCGCGGGCGCCAGGCTCGGTGAGTGGACCCACGTCGTGGGCGTCTACGACGCCGATACCGCGCAGATCCGGCTCTACGTCGACGGCGTCCTGGAGGACACCCAGCCCTTCACAACCCCTTGGCTGGCCACCGGCCCGGTCACTCTCGGCGCGGCCGACTACACCTCCAGCACGGGCGGTTATCTCAAGGGCGGCCTCGACGACGTCCGGCTGTTCGACCGGGCGCTGTCCGGTGACGAGGTGAAGGACCTGAACAAGGCCCGCCCGGTCGTCCAGGGCCGCTGGAAGCTGGACTCCGCGTCCGGCACGCCGAAAGTTTCCGCCGACGACTCCTCGGGGAACCGGCCGCTGACGCTGGCCGGCAATGCCTCCATCGACACTTCCGGCAGCTCTAACTACATCGGTGACGGCGGGCTGTCGCTGAACGGCAACGGCGACTATGCCTTCACGGCCACCTCGCCCGTGTCCACCGGGACCAGTTTCACCGCCGCCGCGTGGGTGAGTGCTGCGGCCCGGCCGGATCATCCGGTGACGGTGTTCTCGCAGGCGGGGTCGGTCAACAGCGGCTTCGCGGTGCGGTACGTGCCCAGCGAGACCGACCCGGCGAACGCCGGCCGGTGGCAGTTGGTGATGGCGGGCTCCGACGTCAAGGGCGCGGCCACGGCAACGGCCGAGCATCCCAACTACATGAACAACACGAACTGGAACCATCTGGCGGTGGTCTACGACGCCTTCGCCGACCAGATGCGGCTGTACGTCGACGGCAGCCTGGAACAGGTCGTCTGCACCGACAGCGACGGAGACGGCAGCCCGGACACCGCGGGTTGCACCGACTCGGTGTCCTGGAACTCCCATGTCCTGCCGTTCAACGCCACCGCCGGACTCCAACTGGGCCGCGGCAAAACAGACGGCGTACCGGGGGAGTACTGGCCCGGCGTGATCGACGACGTGTGGACCTTCCAGGGCGTGGCCTCGGACGAGCAGATCGCCCGGCTGGCCAACGGCACGGACCTGGCCACGGTCCCCGGCCCGTAGCGGCCCACCGGACCGGTGGGGGCGGAACCAGAAACCCGCCCCCACCGGCCTGGCTCTTCAACCCCCACTCGACAGAGCGGGCGGGCATTTCTCAGGCGGCCACGGTCCCCGTGCGGACCACTGAGCCGCCGTGCGTCGACAAGAACCAGTGAGCGTACGGGGAGACACGACCGGGCCTGTCCCGAGTGACCGTGTCTGCCCGCGTCGGGACGGTCCCCGAGTGCGGGGGCTTCGAGTCTGAGGAGGGGGCACTGTGGCAGTGAATGTATGGGGGCGGGGGAGAACACGGCGAAGAATCGCCGTGACCGTGTCCGCTGTGTTGGTCGGAACGCTGTTGCAAGGCGCGTTCACACCGTCGGTGGCGCAGACGGACGACATGCCGAAGGTCCCGGCCTCGGAGAAGGCGCTTTCGGGACACACGGTGAAGTCGTTGCCGCGAGGGACCGACGGGCAACGCATAACGCCGGCTCCGCCACGGCACACGTGGGCAAAGCCCGGATCGGCCACTGTCACCCTGAGCCCGGGTGGGAAGGCTGCGGCCCGGCGGGCGGGGATGCTGCCGGTGTCGCTGACCACGCCCGCTGCCAAGAAAGCGGCGGCGTTGTCGGGTTCCGTGACCGTACGCGTCCTGGACACGAAAGCCGCCCAGCAAGCAGGCGTCGAGGGCCTGCTGTTCTCCGTCCGGCGCGAAACCGGCGCCCAGGGCACCGCCGTCGGTGTCAACGTCGACACGTCCGCCTTCTCACAGGCGTACGGCGGCGCCTACGCCGCCCGCCTGAAACTCGTCCAACTGCCCGCCTGCGCCGCGACGACCCCCCAGCGGGCGGAGTGCCGCAAACAGCAGCCGGTCAACGCCCGCAACGACGGAACCACACTGTCCGGGGATGTCAGCGTTTCCGGTGCACAGCCGATGATGCTGGCGGCCACCACCGCTGCCGCCGACGGAGCCTCCAGCGACCACGGCGACTACACCGCCAGCCAGCTGTCCCCCTCCGCGACATGGTCCGCGAACCTGAACTCGGGCAGTTTCTCCTGGTCGTACGGCATGCCCGTGCCGGGCGTGCCGGGCAAGTTCGCTCCCAGCGTGGGCCTGTCCTACTCCTCCGGGGCCATCGACGGCCGTACCTCCTCGACCAACAACCAGTCCTCGTGGGTGGGCGACGGCTTCGGTCTGTGGCCAGGTTCCATCGACCGCAGTTACAAGAGCTGCGCCGACGACGGCGTGAAGAACGCCGACGGCAACAAGCCCGGCGACATGTGCTGGGCGTTCGACAACGCCACCATCTCGTTCAACGGGCACGCAGGTGAGCTGGTCGCGACCGGCACCAACACCTTCAAGATCGAGGGCGACGACGGCACCAAGGTCCAGCGCGTCTACGGCACCACCGGCGACGTCCGCTCCAACGGAGCCCACGACGACGAGTACTGGAAGGTCACCACGACCGACGGCACCCAGTACTTCTTCGGCTACCACCGCCTGCCCGGCTGGGCATCGGGCAAGGACACCACCGACTCCGTCTGGACGACCCCCGTCTACGGCGACGACGACAACGAGCCCTGCCACGCCGCCACCTTCGCCGACTCCTGGTGCCAGCAGGCATACCGCTGGAACCTCGACTACGCCGTCGACGTCCACGGCAACGCGATCGCCTACTACTACAAGAAGGAATCCAACTACTACGCCCGCAACATCAAGGCCGCCGACGAGACGGTCTACGACCGCGGCGGCTACCTCGACCGGATCGAGTACGGGCTGCGCGACGACGCCGTCTACTCGGCCAAGGCCCTGGCCAAGGTCAGCTTCACGTCGAGCGAGCGCTGCCTGCCGCAGACCGGTGTGACCTGCGACGCCTCGACCATCGACGACAAGAAGTTCTACTGGTACGACACACCCTGGGACCTGACCTGCAAGTCCGGGGAGGACTGCACCAAATCCGCCTCCCCGACCTTCTGGACCCGCAAGCGGCTGACCGCGGTCACCACACAGGTACTGAAGTCCGACGGCACCTACGCCCCGATCGACACCTGGACACTGGGCCACCGCTGGGGCATGGCGGACATCGACTACCAGCTGCTGCTCGACTCGATCCAGCACACCGGCAAGACGGCCACCCCCGAAGTCACCCTCCCCAAGGTCACCTTCGGATACCACCAGGACGCCAACCGCCTCGACATCCCCGGCGACAACACCGCGCCGTTCATCAAGGAACGTCTCTCCACCGTCGCCGACGAGTCCGGCGGACAGATCGACGTCAACTACTCCGCCCCGGTCTGTGACGCGGGCAACCTGCCCACCCCGCAGACCAATACCACCCGCTGCTACCCGGTCTACTTCACCAAGTCGGGCGACGCCAACCCGACCCTGCAGTGGTTCAACAAGTACGTGGTGGAGTCGGTCACCGAAACCGACCGCACCAAGTCCTCACCGGACCAAGTCACCCGCTACGAGTACCTGGACGGTGCGGCCTGGCACTACGCCGACGACGACGGCCTGACCAAGGAGAAGTACAAGACCTGGTCACAGTGGCGCGGCTACGGCCACGTACGCGAACGCGCCGGCGGCCAGGACCCGGTCGGCATGAAGTCGCAGACCGACCACTACTTCCTGCGCGGCATGGACGGCGACCACAAGGGCCCCTCCAACGACGACGGCACCAAGTCGGTCACCGTCTCCGACGACAACGGCGGCACCATCACCGACCACGAGTCCGCGGCCGGCTTCGAGTACAAGACCGAGGAGTACAGCGGCCCCGGCGGCCGGATCCTCGAAAAGACCGTCAGCACACCCTGGCACCACGAGACGGCCAACAGGATCAGGCTGGGCACCACCCCCGACGACCTGACCAGCACCACCACCGCGAACCTGACCGGCACCGCCGCCATCCGGACCTGGACCTCCCTCGACGACGGCGCCGGCAGCAAATGGCGGCAGACATACCAGACCAACACCTTCGAGAACACCGCCGGGCGCGTCATCCGCTCCGACGACTTCGGAGACACCAGCACCGACAACGACGACCGGTGCACCCGCACCACCTACGTCGACAACACCACCGCCTGGATCCTCAACAAACCCTCGCGAGCGGAGAGCGTGGCGGTCCGATGCGACGTCGTCCCGGACCGCTCCAAGAACGTCCTGTCCGACATCCGTACCGCCTACGACGGCCAGGCGTACGACGCCGCTCCCACCAAAGGCGACCCCACCCGCATCGCGACCCTGACGTCGCACAACGGCACCACCGCGACCTACCTGGAAGCCGGCACCACCTTCGACACGACGTACGGCCGCCAGCTCACCAGCACCGACATCACCGCCACGGTCACCGCGACCGCGACCGGCACCCCCACCCGCACCGCCCGCAGCGACGGCCGCACCACAACCACGGCCTACAGCCCGGCCACCGGCTTCCCGACCACGGTCACCATCACCAGCCCGCTGGCCACCGCGGGCACCGCCTCCACCGCCCAGACCAGCAAGACCACGTACGACCCGCTGCGCGGACTGCCCGTGACAGTGATGGACACCAACAACAAGCGCACCGACACCACCTACGACGCGCTGGGCCGCCGCCTCAAGATCTGGCTCCCCGACCGCTCCCAGGCCAACAACCAGACCCCGAACCACGAGTTCGCCTACATCATCACCGACGGCAAACCGGTGGCCGTGGCCACCAAGACCCTGAAGAACGACGGCGGACAACGCACCGCCTACACCCTGTACGACGGCTTCCTACAAGCCCGCCAGACACAGGCCCCCGGCCCGTCCGGCGGCAGACTCGTCAACGACGTCTTCTACGACGAACGCGGCCTGACAGCCAAGCTCTTCGCGCCGTACTACAACACCGCCGCCCCTTCCACCGAACTGCTGAAGCTCGACGATGCCCTGGCGGTGGAGACCCAGACCTGGAACACCTACGACGGCCTGGGGCGCGTCACCAAGTCCCAGCAGATAGCGGGCAACGGGGACGGAGGCACCGTCCTGGGCACCACCGTCACCAGCTACGGCGGCGACCGCACCACGATCACCCCGCCGGCCGGCGGCACCCCGAGCACCACGGTCACCGACGCCCGGGGCAACACCACCGACCTCCTCCAGTACAACGCCGCCACCCCCACCGGCACCCCGCTCACGACCCACTACGACTACGACCCCGCCGGGCACCTCACCACGGTCACCGACCCCGTCGGCAACCTCTGGACATACGGCTATGACCAGCGCGGCAACAAGACCAGGGCGAAGGACCCCGACAAGGGCGAGACCACTTACACCTACGACGACCGCAACCAACTGCTCACCAGCACCGATGACCGCGAGCCCAAGCAGACCCTCACCTACGTCTACGACGGGCTCGGCCGGGAGCTGGAGACCCACGACGGCCCCGCCACGGGCCCGCTGCTGACCAAGCACGTCTGGGACCCGTCCGGCTACGAGGGCCAACTGGCCTCCGCCACCCGTTACATCGGTGGCGCGAGCGGCAGCGCTTACACCACTACGTACAACATCTACGACACGCTCTACCGCCCCAACCGGGTGACCACCACGATCCCGTCGTCCGAAGGAGTCCTGGCCGGGGCCTACCAGTCGAACGCCAAGTACAACCTCGACGGCACCGTCCAGTCGAGCAGCTACCCGGCAGCGGGCAGCCTCGCCGCCGACGTCCTCACCCCGACGTACGACGACGTCCTGCGCCCGGTCACCCTCTCCGGCACGGGCGGCGTCACCTACCTCACCGCCACCTCCTACAGCTTCACCGGCAAACCGCTCCAGTTCACCTACCAGAGCGGCGGCAAGAAGACCCAGGTCACCAACACCTACCAGTGGGGCACGCAGCGCCTGGACAACACGCGGGTCGACCGCGAGGGCGTACCCGGCGTCGACAAGTCCTCCACGTACGGCTACGACGAGGCCGGCAACGTCACGTCGATCGGTGACGTGTCGCGCGACGGCACCGACAACCAGTGCTTCCGCTACGACCACCTCAGCCGACTCACCGAAGCCTGGGCACAGGGCACCACCGGATGCTCCGCCGTTGCCGGATCCCTGCTCGGCGGCCCCGCGCCGTACTGGCAGTCGTTCACCTACGACACCACCGGCAACCGGAGCACCGAGACACTCCACGACACCACCGGTGACGCCGCCAAGGACATCAAGCGCACCTACGAATACCCCGCGCCCAAGTCCCCCCGGCCGCACGGCTTGACCCAGGTCACCACCACCGCGCCCACCAGCACGTCGGTCGACACCTACACCTACGACAGGGTCGGCAACACCCGCACCCGCACCATCGACGGTGACCAGCAGACTCTCGACTGGGACGCCGAAGGCCACCTCGCCAAGGTCACCGAGGGGACCAAGACCACCTCCTACGTCTACGACGCCGACGGCAACCGCCTGATCCGCCGCACCGACACCGACACCACGCTCTACCTCGGCTCGACCGAGATCACCCTCGCCAAGGGCGCCACCACTGCCAAGGCCACCCGCTACTACGACCTCGGCGGCGGCAACCAGGCGATCCGCACCGACGACGGCAAACTGTCGTTCCTCGTCGGCGACCACCACGGCACCTCCGAACTCGCCGTCAGCGCCACCGACCTGTCCATGCAACAGCGCCGCTCCACGCCCTTCGGCGCCCCTCGCGGCACGCCCCCGGCCTCCTGGCCAGGCCAGAAGGGATTCATCGGCGGCACCGACGACACCACGACCGGACTGACCCACCTCGGCGCCCGCGAGTACGACGTCGAAACCGGCCGCTTCCTCAGCGTCGACCCCGTCATGGACTCGGCCGACCCGCAACAGATGAACGGCTACAGCTACACCGAGAACAACCCGGTCACCTACAGCGACCCGACCGGCCGCAGCAAGTGCGACATCAACCCCGAACTGTGCGGCAAGAAAGACAACACCTGCAACGCGAAATGCGTCGCCGACAACAAAAAGAAGGTCGAGAAGGGTAACAGAGACACCAGGAAGTACTTCGAGGACAAAAAGAAGGAGGATCAGAAAAAGGCGCAAGAACTCTACGACTACTTCACCAAGCCGAACAAATGCTTCGGCAACGCCTTCAGCTCCAACCCGAAGTACAACGTCTGCTACACCCAAGCAGAGCTGGACACCGACGACCAGCTCCTGAAGACCGTCGCATCCGCCCTGGGTGACATGACGGTGATCGAACCCTGGTACCAGTGCTCCTTCAATCACAACCAGGAAAAGTGCGACACCCTCGGCTATGCCATGTCCTCAGCCGATGTCGGGGGCGTAGCGAGGGGCGGGCTCAAGTTTCTCAGAGCAATGAGCAAGGCTGGGCGAGTCCTGTGCAGCTTCACCCCCTCGACCCGCGTGCTCATGAAGGGCGGGCGTACCAAACAGATCGGGAAGATCAAACCCGGTGACGAAGTGGAAGCGGCGGACCCGAAAACGGGCAAACACCAAGGGCCGCGTACCGTCACTGCCCAGGGATGGCACCGCGACACGGACCTTGTCGACCTGAGAATCCGTGACGAGCAGGGCCGCACCGTCACCATCAATGCCACCTCGAATCACCCCTTCTGGGACGACACGGCGCACGAGTGGATTTCGGCAGGCGAACTCACCCCAGGCCACGACCTCGTCACTGCCGACAACGGCCATGTCCGGCTGATCGGGGTGCAGCACTGGGTCGGCGCCGCTGACATGTACAACCTCACGGTCGAGGAACTCCACACGTACTATGTCTTTGCTGGTGCCACGCCGGTACTGGTTCATAATTCAGGACCAGCTTGCGGACTGGTTGCGTATGGCAGTACGGAACTGAGCAGGGCGACGGCGTTCCAGCGGTTGATAGACAAGAACAAGGGAAATAATTATGGTGCCGCGCGACTGGAGGACGGGACGGTTCTGATTGGTCGCTCCGGTGCGGGTATCCATGCGGAAGAAGACCTGATCAGGCAAGCTGGCGACAGGAGGATCGTGGAACTATACTCCGAGCGTCAGCCATGCGCGAATAAGTGCGAGGGTCTAACAGAGGGAATGAATACCAGTTGGTCCTGGCAGTGGAATGGCGTTGACCGCGGAGCAGTCAACGCAGAAATAAAGGCCACGATCAATGATCTATTCAAGTAGTTAAAGTGCAGGGTGGTGCCTCAATCTTTCAGATGAGGCACCACCTCTCCGAGAAACGTTCGGGTTGGGGTATGTAATGGTGGATATGGCTGACGAGAACTGGCCGTCCTTTGGTTTGGTGCAGGTCCATGGTTCAAGCGGTAGGGATGCTGACTGGGATGGTCCAGATCTAATGCTTGAAGTCCCGGTGTCAATGATTGGGGCTGCTTATCGTGCTGCAGCTACTCTAACGAGAGTTACGTCTCTGGAGCGCGGGCGCTTTGTGAGGTTCGGTTCGACCGGACTATTTGGCAGCGTGCTATTGGATTCCGTAACGGGTGCGGTGGTTAAATGTGAGAGGGGAGCAAGTTATGTGAGTCTTGTGAGCACCTCACTTCCGAAATTTGTTGCGATCGTAAGGGAAGTGATCGAACGGTTCCCCTTCTATGGCTCAGATGACGATGATAGCGAGTGGATGACTGCGGCAAAGGACGTGGAAATGATCGTTCGGACCGCTGACCCAGAAGCTTTCTTTCAAGATGGATTCTGGGAAACTTTCGTTAATGATATTGAGATCGGAGATTTCTCTACAGAGGATGTTCTTGGATATTGATCCGAAGGTCGAAGGGTTCCGTTCAAGGGTGCAGTGGGCGGGGTGCCGGAGACCCTTAGATGGGCTGATCGGGCTTGATCCTTACCGCCATAGTAAATCGCAAATCGTATCGCGCCGAGACGTGGCTAGGGATTGTGTGTCTGATCGATGAAGCCATTGAGAACCTGGAATCGGAGAGTGCTTCCCCGTATTGCAGTCCCGGGGATGATGCGCGTTTCATGCTTTCCGGCGGACGCTATGTCGGAGGCGTTGATGCACCTATTGATCCGAAACTCAAAGGGTTCTATTCGAGGATGTAACGGACGTGGGGTCCGTCGAAGTAGCCGCGGACGATGTGTGGCTGACGTTGGCGGCGGTGGAAGAATCGGCGGGTCTCGGCAGCGAGTTGGGCCTGGTCACGGGCCCGGCTGTGCATGGGCAGACTCCGTTTGAGGCAGGGCGGCTTCAAGTTCCTGGTAGGAGTGGGCTGTCGGTGATGCCCCAGATCCAGAGGGCGTGTTCGGGTGCGTCCCGGATCGCTCGGGTGGTCTTGGCGATGTTGTCGGCTCCCAGCAGCCGCAGCCTGCCGATGGCCAGGTTCCGCAGAGCGGCCATTGCCCGCGGTGCGTTGCCGGTGTGGACGGTGGAGGCGTCCTCGGCGAACACCACATCTCTGACGTGGTGGCTGGAATTTTCGATTCCCCAGTGCCCGCGCACATATCCGCCCAGGTCAGCGGGGCTGGCCTGGTGGGTATCGAGGCTGGTGACGGCGTAGACCGTCTCCCGGGTCTGCCGCTTGCCGCTCTCCTGACGGCGCCGGTGGATGCGCAGGGCCAGCCGCGCTTCGGGGAAGGCGATCCCGCCCAGGTTCGCCGCGATGGCCATGGTCTTGACCGAGCGGGACTCCCGCCGCCCGTGCCCGGCCTGGGAGACGGTGTGCGCTACGGGCACCTGTTCCCACGGCAGGGCTTTGAGCTGGGCCGACGCGGTCGGCTGGTTTCCCTTGACCACCGCGATGTAGTGGGCCTTCTTCTCCTGCACCAGCCAGCGCACCTGGTCCTTGACGCTGTGCAGGGCGTCGAAGGTGACCACGGCTCCGGCCAGATCGAGTGGTTGAAGCAGCGGGCGGAAGGCGGCCGTCTCGCCTGTCTTGGCCCCCACCTCCCGCTGGGCCAGGGTGACGGTGGGGGCGTGGGTGACGGCGGACAGCAGGTGCCGGTGACGCTGCTGCCGGTGCGCGGAGCCGGACAGCGCCTTGCCGTCCACCGCGACCGCCGGCCGCGGCGCCGAGCCGGTGGCACCGACGCCGGTGTGGTCACGTTCGGCGAGGTAGGCGCCGATCGCGGCGTCCAGGGCATCGCCGTCGAGGGCGGCCAGGAGCCGGGTGAAGGTGGCGTGGGACGGGGCGCGGCGACGTCCGGGCAGGTGGCGGCGGATGCCGAGCAGCTCCAGCACCGTGATCGTGGCGCGCTGTCCCCACTCGGTGATCTCGGTGATGGTCCGGGCGCCGGAGACGACTGCGCAGGCACAGATCAGCAGCAGGCCGACCAGGGGATACCACCGTCCGCGACGTGAACGCGGGTCGGGTACGCGCTGGAGGTGGGCGCGCAGGCGGCCGGTGTCGTGCTGGTAAAGGGGACCCAGTTTCGCCAGAACGGCAGGGACCGGGGAGGATGGAGCGGCAGGCACGGGACCTCGAAGTGATCAGCTGGCGTAGACACCCTGATGATCACCGGTCTCGTGCCTGTGCTGTTGCCACGTCAACTCCCGCTGGACGCGGACGATCTACGCGATCCCGGAACTTGCAACCGCCCTGCGTTTGAGGTCGGCGTTGACCAGCTCGTCGGGGTTCAGCTCCGGCGAGTACGACGGCAGGAAGTGCAGCTCGATGCGGTCCGGGTGGTCGGCGAGCCATGCGCGGACCTTGCGGGAGCGGTGGGCGGAGTGGCCGTCCACGACGAGGTGCACCTTGCGGTCGAAGTGGCCTGCGAGCCGGTCCAGGAAGCGGCACATGACGTCGGCGTCGAAGGTCTCGGTGAACACCATGAAGTGCATGCGGCCCTTGGTGCTGATCGCGGACATCGCGTTGACCGAGAACCGGTTGCCCGAGCGGCGCACGACAGGGGCGCACCCTTTGGCGTCCCGGGTGCGGCCGGTGACCTGGTCGGAACGGATGCCGACCTGGTCGGCGAAGAGCACCTCGCCGCCCTCGGCCTTCGCCCTGGCCCGGATCGCCGGCCAGGTCTCCTCCCGCCAGACACGGACCGCTTTCGTGTCCTGCTCGACGGCCCGCTTGTCCGGACGCTGGAAGGACAGCCCCCAACGGCGCAGGTACTTGCCCACCCCTTGCTCGGTCAATCGCACCCGGTACAATTTCGCGATCGGATCCCCGACCCCGGCCCGCGTCCACAGCTGCCCTGCCAACCCCAGGTCACAGGGGCGGTGATCCAGCACGGCCTGCCGGATCGCCTCCTGCTCGACCGCATCGAGAACCTGATGCTCACCGGCCCGGCGTCCACGCGGCTGAGCCACGAGCGCTTCGCGCCCGCCCGCCAGCCACTTCGCCCACCAGTTGTCCACGGCCTTGAGCGAGACCCGGAACACCGCCGCGACGTCCTCACGAGTCCGGCCGGCCACCAACGCGGCCACCGCCCGCAGCCGAAGGGCTTCCCGCGCCGACGGCGACAACTTCCGTGCGTCCCCCACCAGTTCACTCACACAGGGATCAACGAGCCGGAACACCTACCGTTTCGGATCAATACGTCCGGTGCAAGCTCTGCACGCGCCGGATGTTCGGCAAGACCAGCAAGGACCTCCCGTACTACGTCTGCTACCGCGACGAGGTCCACCACCGTGGCGCCGACTGGTTCGACGCCCATCCCAAAGCCCTGTGGGTCAGCGAGAAGATCCTTCTGGGTGCTGTCCACTGGTTCTTCGGTGAACGCGTCTTCGGTCCCCGACGTAGCGAATACCTCAACGCCCAGTTGGCCGCGACGCACCCTGAGAAACAGGCCGGCGATTCAGAAAAGGTCAAACAGCTCCGCGATGAGATCAAGGCCATCGACAAGCGTAAAGAACGTCTGCTCGACGAACTCGACGCCAACGACGGCTCGGGCGACCCGGAACTCGACGGCGAGTTCCGGCGCAGCATCCGGGAACGCTTCGACCGCCACGAGCGCAAGCGTCGCGACCTTCTCGGACAGCTTCACCACCACGAACAACGAGAAGCCGCCGACGGGTCCATCCAGGACGCGACCCTCATCGATCTGCTTCCCCGACTCGGCGCCAGCATCGCGAAGCTCCCGGAAGCCGAACAGCGCCGTCCCTACGACGCCTTCCAGTTGGAGGTCCACTATTTGTGGCCACGTCGAGAGATCGATATCCAAGTGACCATTCCTGCCGCGACAGCGGAAGAGCTGAGCCGGATGGCGACCGACGTGACCGCCCCGCTCACCGTCATCGGCACGGGCGTTGACCAGCCATGATTTGGGCGCCCCCGGAAGGACATGTCCCTGGCGGCGTCGAACCGGAGGATCTCGGTCACGGCCTGCGGGACGAGGGCGGGGGTGAGGGCCGCGTACTGGGCGGGGCGGGGTTCGGCTCGGTGGTCAGGGACGTGAAGTGGTCGCGGAGCGCCTGGTGGCAGGCGCGGACCTCGTCCGGCGGGCCGGTGAGGGAGAGCTTCTGGTGGGCCCAGTCGAGGAGTTGGGCTCGGTCGGGGCGGGGGACGCCGAGGAGGTCGCAGACGGTGTGGGTGACCAGGGGGACGGAGAACTCGGCGTGCAGGTCGGCGGGTCGGCGCAGGAGGCGGTCGGCGAGGTGCCGAACAGGGGCGCGCAGCGCGTGAATCAGGGGCGGGCGGAACGCCGGTGCGCACAGGCGGCGCAGCCGGGTGTGGTCCGGCGGGTCGACGCCGATGAGGCTGGGCTCGTCCAGATCGGCGGAGGTGAAGCGGGGGCCGCCGGGGGTGGTGAACATGGCCCGGCGGCTCAACCGGGGGTCCGCGAGGACCTGTTGGACGTCGGCGCGGCGGACCGCGAGGTGGGCGGGGTGGCCGCTGGGCATGAGGACGCGGGAGAGGGTGTGCTGGCGGAGGAGGTCGAGATGGGGCATGGGGGAGAGGGAGTTCGCGCGGTCGAAGGGGTAGCGGAGCATGGGGCCTCCAGGGCTGAGTGGGCCCCAAGTCGGCGGGGTCCAGGGCTGATGGGGCCTGAAGCCGGCGGGGCGAGGGTCTCCAGGGCCGGGGAGCCCGGAGCGGACGGGCTCGATGACTGGTCCGGCCCGAAGCCGCAGGGGCCGGGCGAGGGCCCGCACTGCTAGGTGAGCCCGAAGTCGCCGGGTGCGTACCGGTGTCGGGTGGTCCGGCGTCGGCTTGCCTCGGTGCGCAGGCGGTCGAGGGTCTGGGGTGGGGTGGGGAGCCCGAGGGCGGTGAAGACGCGGGTCGCGGTGGTGACAGGGTCGGCGGCCAGGCCGTCGTACGGGACGTGGACGGTGACGCCGGGGAACGCGTCGAGGCGCTCCGAGCCGAGGCGCAGCGCCGCGTGCAGTTGGTGTCCGATCTCGTGAGGGTCGGCGTGCGCGCTGCGTTTCCTGCGGGCGTGGAGGGCCAGGCTGCACGCCGAGGCCGTCGCGTGGAGGAGGTCGCGGTGGAGGGTGACCAGGGTGAGGCGGGGGTAGACGGCGGCGAGGGACGGGAGGTGCCAGAGGTGCGAGGGGCTCTTCAGGAGGAGGCGGGCGCCCGGGGGTGCGGGGCGGCGGGCCAGGATGTGGGCGAGCTGGAGGCGGTGCAGCCGGTACGCGGCGGTGAGGTCCTGCTCCAGGAGCCAGTCCGCGTACGACGGGACGCGGTAACTGATCAGCCCCAGCACCGAGTTGTGGAAGTCCGTCGTCATCAGGTACTCGCACTCCTCCGGCGCCCGCGCACTCATCGGATGGATGGCGCGCAGTGCGGGCGCCGCCCGGTAGTACGCGGCGACCGCCCGGCCCGTCGACGCGATCAGCTCGGCGTCGGTGACACCGGGCGGGGAGACCGGGTGGGTGAGTTCCCAGAGTCGGACCGCGTGCAGGCCGGGGTGGTGGGCGAGGAGCCGGTGCAGGAGGGTGCTGCCGGTGCGGTGCGGGGCGGGGCGACGATGACGACGGGATCGTGCAGGACGGCGGGGGCGGGGCACGGGCGTTCGTGCAGACGGAGGCGGTGGACGAGCGCTCTGCGCAGGGTGTCGTGGGCCTCCGCCAGGCCCCGCGCGTGGAGACGGGCCTCGGTGGTCAACGCGTGGACGAGCCGGTCGAGGGCTTCCCGGTACCCGGTCGGGCCGAAGTCGCTCAGACCGGTCGACTCGGCGGCCTCGGCGTGCAGTCGATCCGGGCGCATCTCAGGACAGCTCCCGCGGCCGACGCACCACGCTTCTCAACTCCCCCATATCCGCACGCGGATTGATCGTGCACAGCCGGAACACCCGCTCCCCGTCCACGGTCGTCGGCATCACCAGCGCGTACCCCTCCTCCCGCAGCTCCCGGCAGACCCGGTCCGCGTCCGCCCCCGCACAGCGGAACGTCAGCACGGCGAGCGACGGCGCGGTCACCAGCTCCACCCCCGGCTCGGCGTCGATGAACCGCCCCAACTCCTCGGCGTTGCGCATCCCTTGGGCGACCGCGTCCCGGAAGGCGTCGGCGCCGAACACCTTCAGCGAGAGCCAGAGTCGCAACGCCCGGAACTCCCGGGTCAGTTGGATGCCGTACTGCATGAAGTCGCCGTCGTCGCCCATGTTTTCGCCGAGATAGCCAGGAAGCCGCACGCCGAACGTCTCCCGCAGCTCCCGAGGCCGACGCAGCAGCACGCACCCCAACTCGGCAGGCTGGAAAAGCCACTTGTGCGGATCGACGGTCCACGAGTCGGCGAGCCCGAGCCCGTCCAGTGCTTTCCGCCCTCCGGCGGTGATCGCGGCGGCGGCCCCGAACGCCCCGTCCACGTGCAGCCACAGCCCCTCCGCCCGGCAGAACTCGGCGAGTTCGGGCAGTGGATCGACAGCCCCCGTACTCGTCGTCCCCGCGTTCGCGACCACGGCGAACGGGCGCCGCCCCGCACACCGGTCCCGCCGCACCGCCGAGACGAGCGCTTCCACGTCCAGCCGCTGCGCCCCGTCGGACGGCAACTGCTCGGCACCGACGCCCAGCACATGCAGCGCGCGGGGTATGGAGAAATGGGCCTGGTCGGAGAAGTAGGCGACCCCGGAGCCGACTTGGCCCGAGACCCCGGCCCCGACTCGGTCCTCGTCCCCGGTCCCGACGTGATCCCGCGCCACCGTCAACGCCGTGAGATTGGCCAGCGAACCCCCCGGCACGAACAACCCACCGGCCCCCTCCGGCAACCCCAACAACTCCACCACCCAGCGCACGGCGGCGAGTTCGACGTCCGCCGCCCCGGCCCCGGTCAGCCGCCACCCACCCGGCACCGCGAACCCCGTCGCCAGCATCGAGGCGAGCACACCGACGAAATTCCCGGGACTCGGCACGAACGCGAGGAACCGGGGGTGATCCGGATGCGCGTTCCCCGACTTCAGCAGCCGGCACGTCTCCTCCAGCACCGCCATGGGGTCCACCGCCGGTTCCCACGGCACCCCCTCGTGAGCCGGCCACCCCTCCCGCCCGGACACCGGCCCGTCCCCCAGCCGGGACAGATGCTCCACGACCATGTCGACGCCCCGGTACCCCAGCGCGCGCATCACGTCCTCGGACAACCGCAGGTGTGTCAACAGCGCCCCTTTCCTGACCAGTTGTCACCGCACAAGGGGAACAACTGCCCATGTTCGAATTGCGGTGAAACGTCGGAAGAGGAGCGGAGTCCGAGGTCCCGGCACCGGCGGAGGAAACGCCGCAGGAGTGCCCGGGAAAGCCGCGCCCCGTCGTGAAATCATCGGTGAACAGGGGCATTTCACCCCTAGGCCCTGTCGTCACATTCCCGCCTGCCGGGAGACGCCTGCCACGCGCATCTGCGGCGTTGTCGTCGGTTGCCGACGCTCCGCGTCGACGCCCTCCTCCGCCTTGCAGCTGCACGCGTCAGACGCCTCCCGGCCCGCCCTCCGGGCGGACGACGGGAATGTGACGACAGGGCCTAGGCCGAGCGGAAGGTGGAGCGGTGGCGCGAGTACTGGTCGTCGGTGGCGGGATCGCGGGCGCGGCAGCGGCGTTGGCTCTGGACAGGGCGGGGCTGGACGTCGAGGTGTTCGAGGCGCATCCGGACGCGGCGCAGGACATCGGGGCGTTCCTGACGCTCGCCAGCAACGGGATGCGCGCGCTACGGGAGATCGGCGCGACGGAGGCCGTGACCGCGATCGGGTTCCCGCTGAGGTCGATCCGCCTGCTGGAGAGCACCGGCGCGCAGGCGGCGCACGCGCCGATGGGCGAGGCGGCGGACCCGGCGCTGAACTTCCGCTGCCTGCGCCGGGGCGAGTTCACGGTCGCGCTCCAGAAGGAGGCCGTACGGCGCGGGATCCCGGTGCGATACGGCGCCCGCCTCACGCACATCGAGGAGCGACCCGGCGCCGTCACCGCCCACTTCGCCGACGGCGCCACAGCGACCGGCGACCTCCTCCTCGGCGCCGACGGCCTCAACTCGGTGGTCCGGCAGACGGTCGCGCCCGACGCGCAGCCGGCGTACGCGGGCCAGTACGTCTTCTACGGCTACACCACCGACGCCCGACCCGCCGCCGAGACCGACTGCTTCACCATGGTCCGGGGCAGCGGGACGGCGTTCGGGTTCGCGTGTTCGCCGGACGGCGAGACGTACTGGTTCGCGCGGGTCGGCGGCGACCCGCTGACCGCCGAGCGGATCGCGCAGGAGACCCCGGCGGGCTGGCGCGAGTTGCTCGTACCGCTCCTGCGCAAGGACGACACCCCGGCCGCCGACATGGTCGCCGCCACCCCCGACCAGCTCATGGTCACCAACGCGACGGAACTGCCGGTCGGTATGCCGTGGCGCTCCGGCCGGACCCTGGTCCTCGGCGACGCGGCCCACGCGGCGTCCCCCGCGACCGGCCAGGGCGCCTCGATGGCGCTGGAGGACGCCGTCGTCCTCGCGAAGTGCCTGCGCGACCTGCCGGACACCGACGCGGCACTCGCCCGGTACGAGTCGCTGCGCCGCCCGCGCGTGGAGCACAACATCGTCGCCAGCGGCGCCATGTCCCGGGGCACGTACAACGCGACCGACGCGAACGGCCGCCCGGTCGGCAAGACGCGGCCCGGCGACGACACCCTGGCGCAGCTCCTCGACTGGGAGGCCGGCATCACGGACTTCCCGACGGAGTGACGTAGGCGTCACCGGTCTGAGCCTCTGAGCCTCGGGGGCTCGGGGGCTCGGGGGCGAGCCTCGACGCCCGCCCGCGCACTCGCCCATCGGCCCCCGCCTCGTCCAGACGTCAGAGGCGGGTCGTCAGAAGGTTCGGGTCCTCGCCCGTGAGGTACGCGGCGCTCGGGACGTACACCCTGTCGCCGCGCACCGCCACGGACGTCGGCGTCTGGATGCCGTCCCTCGCGGTGAGGACGGCCGTGTCCGCCTTCGCCGGGGCGGGGAGGGTCGCCAGGACGCGGGTCCGGCCGGACGGGGTGACCTTCGCTACCTGCCGGGCGAAGGAGAAGGTCAGGTAGGCGGAGCCGTCGCGGACGAGGGCGATGTTCTCGGGCTGCTGACCGGCGGACAGGTCGAAGTGGGCCACGAGGTGCGTCTGGGTGCTCCGGGTGTCCGCAGGCAGGGGCATCAGTGGCCGGTGCCGAACAGGGACCGGTTCGCGATGTCGATGAGGAAAGGGGCCGTGTACGAGGGGTGGCGGTCGATGATCGCCTTCTTGTACGCCTCGCCGTCCGTGCCGAGGAGTTCGCGCGCGTCGGTCAGGTAGCCGCGTACCCGGCCGTAGATCTCCGGGCCGGCGGGCAGGCCGTGGCCGGGGAGGATCGTGTCGTACGCGGGGTCGGCGGCGAGCGTGGCCAGCGCGCGTTCCCAGCCGGGGATGTCGTTGTTGCCGAGGTAGAGGTGGACGTCGTGGTAGATGACGTCCTGGGCGATCAGGACGCGCTGCTCGGGGAGCTTGACGACGATCTCGTCCTCGGCCTCGCCGCCGGTCAGCGCCTCGAAGACGAACGGGACGCCGTCGATGACCTCGGTGCCGGGCACGAGGTCGACGGTCGGCGTGAAGGCGGTGGCCGGGATCGTCTCGCCCGTGGGCAGCACACTGTCGCCGCGCGCGATGATCTGCTCGCGGACCTGGGGCAGCGCGTGGACGGGTACGCCGAAACGGGCCGCGCCGTTGTAGTGGTCGGGGTGCGCGTGCGTGACGATCAGACGGTCCAGCGGCTTGCCGAGGCCCTGCGCGTAGGCGACGGCCTCGTCCGCGTGGGCCGGGAGCAGCTGGGCGTCCACGGCGATGATCCGTGCCGGGGTCTCGATGAACTGGGTGGTGGCGTGGAAGGTGTCCGCCGGTGACATGTAGCTGTGGATGCGGACGGGGCCTCGGTCGAGGACGGTCACGGTGCCGTTCATGGGAACTCCAGATGGTGAAAGCGGTCTTCTTGCTCACCACTCTCGCCGCGACGGCACAGGCCGGGCGAGATGAGCCGGAGACTCCGGATGGTAGAACGAGGACATGATGCTTTCCGCAGGCGACGCGATCCCACGGCTGGGCTTCAACCCGCCCGACCCGCGGGTCCCCGGCTTCGAGATCGTCGGCCTCGCCGACCTGCACCGCCGGCTGCGGCACGGGGTCCACCGCGTCGACTTCCACACCCTCACGCTGGTCACCGGCGGCAGCGGCGAACACACGGTCGACTTCGTGACGTACCCCTGCCGCCCCGGCACCCTGCTCCGGGTCCGCCCCGGCCAGGTCCAGCGCTACACCCTGCCGGGCACGGCCGACGGCCTCCACGTCCTGTTCGCACCGGCCTTCCCGCCCCCGTTCACCGGCGCCGGCCGACTCCTCGACGAGGGGGACGAGCCGGTGTGCAGACAACTGGGGGCGAGTCCCGAGTACGCCGTACTCGCCACGCTCCTGGGGCAGTTGAGGGCGGAGTACGAGCGGACGGGGGCGGTGGGGGGCGCGGGGCGAGCCGGGCCGGTGGGCGATGTGTACGGCCTGGCTCCCTCCGCCGAGATCCTCCGGCATCTCCTCGCCACCGTCCTCCTCCAGGTCGACCGGCTGCCCCGGCCCGACGGCGGCGATCCGTACGCGGGCGGTGAGGTCTACGCCCGTTTCCGTGCCGAGCTGGAACGCTCCTACGCCACCACCCGACGCGCCGCCGACTACGCGCACCGCCTCGGCTACACGGTCAAGACCCTCACGCGTGCCTGCACCGCCGCGACGGGCCGCCCCGTCAAGCACGTCATCGACGCCCGCGTCGCCCTGGAGGCGCAACGCCTCCTCGCCCACACGGACGAACCCGCGGCGACCATCGCCCGCCGCCTCGGCTTCCCCGAACCCACCAACTTCGGCAAGTTCTTCACGCGGCACACGGGGCTCACACCGGGGGCGTTCCGGGAGACACACCGCGCCTGACCGGCCTCACCCCCACAGATTCATCACCCGGTCCGCCGTGTGCGGTGGCGTCTTCTCGACGCTTTCCGGGAACGTCGTGTCGAGGCCCGTGCAGAGGCGGTCCGTCAGTTCCGGCCAGACGGTTTTCAGGTCTGCGTCGAAGCGAGCCGGCAGCGCTGCGGTGTCCTCGGAGGTCATGGCGTGCGGAAGCCCTGGAACGTCACCCTCTTGCGGGTGACGAAACCCAGGCGTTCGTACAGGGCTCGGGCCGCCGTGTTCGTCTCCGACACGTGCAGGAACGGGCGTTCACCACGCGCGAGGACACGGGCGGACAGCGCGTCGACCAGGCGCGCTGCGTGGCCCCGGCCACGGGATGCGGGGTCCGTGCAGACCGCGCTGATCTCGGTCCAGCCCGGCGGGCGGAGGCGTTCACCCGCCATCGCGACGAGCCTGCCGTCGGCCCGGACACCGAGGTACGTGCCGAGTTCGACCGTGCGCTTCCAGAACGGCCCCGGGCGGGTCCGCTCGACGAGGTCGAGCATCTCGGGTACGTCGCCGGCGCCCAACTCCACGATCCCGGCCGCCTGTTCGGGCCGCCTGTCCCCGCCCCACACCAACTGACGGCCTTCGAGAACGAACACCGGCTCCCACCCGCCCGGCGGAACCGCCGGCGAGCTGAACATGTCCGCGAACCCGTCCGGTCCGAGGAGTTCCGCGAGGTCGGCCCAGTCCGCGGCGTCCGGCGCGACGGGCACGGCCGAGAACGTCGCCACGTCCGCCACATAAGTGACCGCCCCACCGACCCGGCGCGCGAGATGCGCGTGCCGCCCGCGCAACGATTCCCCCACAGGGTCGTCGAGCACCCCACCGTTCTCCATCACCCTCCGCCTTTCGGACCGCGCGTACCGGGATCGTCCGGCGATCATCGTACGTACCGCCTGGATACCGGGATGCGCTTGCCCACGGGCGACGCGGATGGACGCGATGACGGCCATGACCAGTGAGGTGGGTCCGCCGGGGCGGAGGGCGTTGAGGATGCCGACCGGCACGGCGCGCTCGGCGGGATGGGACGAGCCGGAGTGGGTTGCGGCGTCCGGCGGGTTGGCGAGGACGAGCGGCCGGGCGTACTTCCCGGAGCGGTACGCGGCCAGGCGGAGGGCGTTGGCGGTGCCGAGCGGTGAGGTGCGTTCGATGAGGGGCCGCACCCCCGCCACAGCGCCACCGTCACTCCGCCCCCGCCGTAACCCTCCGCAGCAGCGGCCTGCTCCCCAGCACCGCCGCGCACATCGCCACCGCCCCCACGACCACGCAGACCACCAACTGCACAGCCCCGGACGTATTCATCGTCGTCCCCGCCGCCTTGTTGAGCTGCGTCGCCCCGAAGACCCCCATCGCGGTCGTCCCCCCGGCGAGGACGGTCAGAGGAATGACCGCCTCCCGGATCCGCGCCCGGTCGAGGACCGCGAGTGGTGTGCCGGAGAGGCGGAGCAGGCCGTACACCCGGCGTCGGTCGAGGACGTTCGCGGCGGCTGTGAGGCCCGCCGAGGCGGAGGCGACGATGAAGCTGAGGACGAGGGTGGCGGTGGAGACCGTGGCGACGCGGTCCGTGATCGTGGTGTCCGGTGCCGAGACGTACTCCTGGGTGAAGGGGAACCGTCCGGCGCCGAGGGGAGTGAGGGCGGTGACGGCCGTGTCGATGCGGTCCTGGCCGCCGGAGACCTTCGCGGTCACGCCGTCTGCGCCGCCGAGCAGGCTGTCGTACTCGTCCTCGCGCGTGACGGTGACGGTCGCCTCGACGCCCGCCCGGTCCAGCACCGTACGCGCCTCGGCCGCGACCTTCCGGGCGTCGGCGGCGTTCGCGGTGAGGACGGCGACCTGGCCGTGGTGGCTCGGGCCGTCGAGGTCGAGAGTGCTGACGGAGAAGAACCCGGCGACGAACCCGGCGAGCACCAGCCCGCTGACCGTACGCCACGCCCCGCGCGGGTCGTCGCTCAGACGGCGCGCCGCCAGCAGGGTCGCCGGACGGACGGCATACCGGCCCACGATCCGCCCGAGCCGGTCCACGACCCACGGACCGAACAGCCAGAACGCGCCGTAGAAGAGGAACAGCAGGGCGATCAGCTGACGCGCCTTCAACTGGCCGTCACCCGTGGTCGACCAGATGTAGCCGAGGACCCCGACGAACAGCACGAGGCGGACCGCGCGAGTACGGCGCGGGCTGGACTGCTGGGCGACACCCAGCGGAGACGTCGCGACCTGTCGCAGCATGGTCAGCGCGCTGACGGTGATGAGCGCGGTCACCGCCACGACGACCGCCGCGAACCACAGCGGGCCCACCCACAGCCGGCCGGTGTACCAGGTCCCGACGCCGTACGGGAGCCGCGCGAGCACGGGCAGCAGCGCCGCGTACGCAAGGGCCCCCGTGAGCGCGCCGGCCGCGCCGACCCCGGCCGATTCGACGGCGGTCATGGCGAGGATCTGCCGGGGCGTCGCACCCGCCAGCCGCAGCGCGGCGAGCCGCTGTTCACGCCGGGCCGCGCCGAGCCGTCCGGCGGCCGAGGCCAGCACGATGACCGGCACCACGAGGAGCAGCACACCCAGCAGGACCGACGTGCGGTCGGAGCCGGTGAACACGCTGGCCTTCGTGCTGGTGAACCCGGAGACTAACGCGCGCTCGGTGAGGTTCTCGTCGTAGTAGTTCTGGTTGCCCGCGCCCGGGGAGACCGCGGGGTCACCGGCCGCGCGGCCGACCACGGCGACCAGGTCGTCCGGCGAGGCGAGACCGGCGGAGCCGATCGTGCCGGCGGACCTCACCCCCGGGAAACGGTCGGCGAGCTGACTCTTCGGCAGCTCGGCCAGGAGGTCGGCGAGGGCGGGGGAGACGTACATCTCGCCCTGGTTCGGGAAGGCGGACAGGCCGGGCGGCGCGGGCGTCGCCGTACGGTCCGGCAGCTGGGCGAGGCTCACGACGGTCACCGGGTCGTGACGGACGTACGTCAACGCCGTGACCTGCACCGCCGTCGCCTTCTGCGCCGCGACGGCGTGCGGGGTGCGCCAGGTCGTGTGGTCGGCGCGGGTGCCCGAGCCGAGCGCGGCGGCGATCATCACCAGCAGCAGGAACGAGCCGACGGCGGCGGCACCGGCCGCGAGGAGCTGCGACTGGAGGCCACGGCGGCCCGAGGACCTGGTGAGATGCCAGGTCAGGGGGAGGACGGAGGAACGCATGGGGGCTCCGGGGTCTGTGGAGGGGGGAGAGGACTCGCCGCAGCGCGGAAGGGGCTCAGCGGTCTCAGGGTTCTCAGCGATCGAACGTCCAGGTCACACTCTTCGCGTCCGCCTCGGTCACTCGTACGGGTATCTTCACGGTCCCGCCGCCGCCCTTCTCACCCGTGCACGTGAGGCTCGCTCCCACGACGGCCTTCAGGCCGGTCGGGCAGGTCACGCCGCTGAGCGCGTCGCCGACCCAGGGCAGCGGGTGGAACTTGGCCTCGGTGCGGCCCGCGACGATGTCCGCCGAGAGCGCCCGCTGACCGCCCACCTTCACCGTGGTGAATTCGTCCAGGCCCGTCGTCGACTCGGTGCCCGACAGGAAGTAGGTGACAAGGCCGCCCAGCGCGGCCACGACGGCCACACCGCCGAGGGCACCGACGAGGAATCTGTTGTGCTGCATCGACCGCTCCTGAAACACGTGGTGAGAAGGTGCCTCCAGCGTCGCCCCCGGCACCGGCCCCCCGCCTCGGCCGAATGGCCATTTCCGGCACCATCGGCCTCGGCCGTTCGGCCGATCCGGACGAGTGGCCCGGCGCCGTACCGTGATCGGCATGAAGTCCGTCTCACCCCGCGAACTCCTCCGGGGCTTCGCCGTCGGCCTGCTGCTGTCGGCCTGTGTCGTGGACGTCCTGAGCGCAGGGTCCGACGGCACCAGCGTCCTGCCGACCGCCCTGCCCGTCCTCCCGACACTGGCTGTCCTGCTCATCGGCCTGGCCGCCGTGCTGTGGCCGGCCGCGCGGCGCCCCGACTGGCTCACGCCGCAGGTCCGCACCGCCGTACCCGCTCTTGCCTCCGCCCTCTACTCGATCGGCTCGCTGACCGTCCTCGGCTCCAGCGCTATCGGCCCCGGCGAGATCGTCATCCTGCTGTGCGTCCTGTTCCTCGCGGTACGGCACTGCCCGCCGAGACGGGCCGTCGTCTGCGGTGCCCTCGCCGTCGGGGCGCTCCTGCTGCTCCCGCTCCGGAGCGTGGAGCAGTTCGTCACCGAGGAACTCTGGCTCCTGGCCGTCGTCCTCGTCCTCATCGGCCTGTTCATCGGGCTCGCGGCCTACCTGCGGGCCATGGACTACCGGCGCACCGTCGCCGTCGGCGAGACCCGGCGCGCAGAGCGCGTCGCCATCGCCGCCGACCTCCACGACTTCGTCGCGCATCACGTGACCGGCATCCTCGTCCAGACGCAGATGGCCCGCATGATGGCCACGACCCGGCGCGACGAACTCGACCCCGTGCTGGCCGGCATGGAACGCGCCGCGACCGAGGCGCTCGCCTCGATGCGCCGCACCCTCGGCGTCCTGCGCGACACCGACGACGCCGACCGCCGCCCCGTCGGCGACCTCGCCGCCATCGCCGGCCTCACGGACGGATTCGCCACCCCCATCCAGACGGTCACCCTCCACCGCGCGCCCGCCCTCCCCGACCACCTCCCCCACGAGATCCAGGCCGCCGCCTTCCGCGTCGTCCAGGAAGCCCTCACCAACATCCGCCGCCACGCGGGCGACGCCACCCACATCGACGTCCGCCTCCTCGACGACCCCGCCCACCTCACCGTCTCCGTCACCGACGACGGCCGGGGCAGCACCCAACTCCCCACCGAGGCCCACGGCGGCGGCTTCGGCCTCGTCGGCCTCAAGGAACGCGTGACGGCCCTCGGCGGCGACCTGACGACCGGTCCCCGGGGCGCGGTCGGATGGGAGGTACACGCGGTGTTCCCCCTGAGCAGACCATGACCGTGCGTCCATACTCAACTAGTTGACTGCTAGCGTGTCGCCCATGGCTCTACGGAACGCGGTGATGGCGGCCCTCCTGGAGGGCGAGGCGTCCGGGTACGACCTCGCGAAGGCGTTCGACGCGTCGGTCGCGAACTTCTGGACCTGCACGCCCCAGCAGCTCTACCGGGAACTGGACCGTATGGAGATCGAGGGCCTCGTCACCGGCCGCGTCGTCGAACAGCGGGGCCGCCCCGACAAACGCCTCTTCTCCCTCACCCGGGCCGGCCGCGAAGCCGTCCACACCTACACCGCACAGCCCCCGGCCAAGCCGACCGCGATCCGCGACGAACTGATGGTCAAGGTCCAGTGCCTCGACGCGGGCGACGGGGACGCGGTCCGCGCGGCCGTCGCCGAACACATGGAGTGGGCCACCGCCAAGCTCGCCCGCTACGAGCGACTGCGCCAGCGCCTGCTCGACGGCCGGTCGGAGGAGGCGTACTTCGCGGAGGCGGAGCGGGTGGGACCGTACCTGACGCTGCTGCGGGGGATGGCGTTCGAACGGGAGAGCTTGCAGTGGGGGGACCTGGCACTGCGGAGGATCGACCAGCGGCTGGCCGCGCGACGGGGCGAGGGCTGAGGCACGGGCGCGGGGGTGGTCCCGGCGCCGGAGGGGCGGACCGGCCTGACGGCGCCGAGCGCCGGCTCCCCGCCTCGGACGCTGGTGTAGCGGCCTGAAGGCGACGAGTGCCCCCTAGTCTCAGGCGCTGGCGCGGGGCGGACCGGCCTGA
The DNA here is from genome assembly GCF_055409605.1 of Streptomyces saintjeani. Taxonomy (NCBI): domain Bacteria; kingdom Bacillati; phylum Actinomycetota; class Actinomycetes; order Kitasatosporales; family Streptomycetaceae; genus Streptomyces; species Streptomyces saintjeani. The sequence continues at coordinate 8,887,147 of NZ_CP189624.1, forward strand.
TGGCGGCGAGCGCCGTCCCCCGCCTCAGACGCCGACGCGGGGCAGAGCGGCCTGGAGGCGACGAGTGCCGCCCCCGCCTCAGGCGCTGGCGCGGGGCGACGGCCTGGAAGTGGCGATTGCCCCCGTACCTCAGGCGCCGGCGAGAGGCGGACCGGCCTGATGGCGGCGTGCGCCGACTCTCCGCCTCGGACCCTGGCGAGAGGCGGACCGGCCTGAAGGCGCCAAGCGCCGGCCCCCGCCTCAGCCGTCGGCCCCTGCCTCAGCCGCCGGTCACCGGAAACTCAGCCGCCGGTCACCGGAAGCAATGCGGGCCGCTTCGCCTCCCGGCCGTCCCCCGACGAACGCCCCCGCAGGCGCCGTACGAGCCACGGGCCGAGGAAGGTTCCGGCCCAGCGCAGGTCGGACAACGCGGAGGCGGGCGGCGGGGCGGTCGGCAGCGGGTCGGCCCAACTCGTGTCGGTGTCCGGGAGCTTCAGCGCGTACGCCATCGCCGCGGCGATCCGCGCATGCCCCAGCGGGCTCGCGTGCAGGCGGTCCACGCTCCACAGCCGGGGGTCGGTCACCACCGGGTGCACGGACGTCTCCGCGACCACCACGCCGTACCGCGCGGCGGATGCGCGGACGCGGTCGTTGAGCGCGAGGATCCGCCGGCTCAGGGGACGCGCCAGCGGCGTACCACGCCCGACGTCGGGGAACGTCAGCGTCGCGACCGTCGCCCCCTGTCCGGTCAGCGCGGCGAACATCGCCTCCAGGTCGCCGACCACCTCGTCGAGGTCGAAGCCCGGGCGCAGTACGTCGTTGACACCGGCCACCACGGTCGCGAGGTCGGGCCGCAGCGCGAGCGCCGGGGCGAGCTGCTCGCGGCGCACCTGGCCCGTACGGCGGCCCCGGACCGCGAGGTTGGCGTAGCGGAGGGCGGGTTCCTGCCGGGCGAGCTGTTCGGCGAGGCGGTCCGCCCAGCCGCGCAGCCCCTGGACGTCGTCCCCGTCCCCGAGCCCCTCCGTCTGACTGTCCCCGAGAGCGACGTACCGCTGGAAATTCATAGGTGCATTGTTGAGTAGCCGACGCGGCGAGGTCAACCGGAGTCCGCGGTGGCCGCCGGGACCCGCGTCGCGGAGCGTCCCGCCGGGTCCGGACCGACCATCCGCCTTCGCCGGAACCGCGCCGTTCGTTCACGCATCACACACGACGCCAGGCGGACGGCGACCGGCGCTGTCCCTACAATCTGGTGAACACATCGGGGGAGAGCCGTCGTGGAAACGATCATCGTCCAGCCACCCGGTCCGGCGCGGGCGGACGGCGTCGACAAGAGCAGGCCCGAGCTGCTGCGCATGGGGCCGGGCGACGTCGCCGAGTTCGGGCGCGGCGAGGTGCCGATCGTCCTGCGCGACCCCGGGATCTCCCGGCGGGCGGGGCGACTTGAGGCGGCCGAGGACTACTGGCGGCTGTCGAACTTCAGCCGGGACACGGCGTACGTGGTGGAGAACCTGGAGGGCGCGGGCGAGTACCTCACCGTCGCGCCCGGCCGGCTCGGCGCGCCGGTGCCGTTCGAGTTCTCGCGGGTCGTGCTGCCCTCGCTCGGCGGCACCGCCGACTTCAAGGTCTTCGCGCCGCAGCACGCGTACCTGGACGAGCGGTCGACGCCGGGCGCGGGGGAGTTGACGGTCCATCCGTACGCCCTCGACGCGACCGCCAAGTACTTCCTCGTGCTGGTCGCGCTCTGCGAGCCACGGCTCCGGGACCCCGCGGACAGCGCGCTGCCGGGGGCCGGGGACATCGCCGAGCGGCTGCGGCCGTTGGACACCTGCCGGGGGCTCACGCGGTCCGCCGTCAACTACCACATCGACTACCTGGCGTTCGCGAAACTCCGGCTGGACGTGGGGGAGGAGCCCGGCGGGGACGGCGGCGGGCGGACGGGGGCGAAGCGGGCACGGCTCGCGTCCTTCGCGCTGCGGTTCGGGCTGGTCCGGGAGGAACACCTGGCGCTGCTGCCGTCACGGAAGGGGGCCGGGGCATGACCTTCTCAAGAGACTCAAGCTCAAGAGACTCAAGCTCAAGGGACTCAAGCTCAGGGGACTCCGGGGACTCAGGGGACTCGGGCGGCCCGGACGACTTGGTCGGCTCGGACAACTCGGCCGGCTCGGAGGGCCCGTACGACTTGGACGGCTCAACCGGCTCAACCGGCTCAACCGGCTCCGGCGAATCCGGCGACTTCGACGACGTGCCCGACTTCGCCGGCCCCACCACCCCCCGCACCCCCCTGACACCCCCCACCCTCCCCACCGGCTTCCGCATCGACGGCTGGGAGCTGTCCGGCATCATCGGCTCCGGCGGCTGGGGCACGGTCTACGACGCCCGCGCGCTCACCGACGGCACCCCCGCCGCCGTGAAGATCCTCCCCACCAACACCCTCGCCCCCGGCCAACGCACCGCCCTCGGCGACCTCGTGGCCCGCGAGGTCCGCTTCAGCGCCGAGGCGGACCACCCCCACCTCGTACGCACCCACGCGGTCCGCACGGTCGACGCCCCCGGCCTCCCCGCCCTGGACGGCGCGATAGCGCTCGTCATGGACCGCGCGGAGCGAAGCCTGGGCGAGGTGCTGAACGCGGGCGGCGGAGTCCCCGACCCCGTACGGATCCTGCGCGGAGTCCTCGCGGGGCTCGCGCACATGCACGGCGAGGGCTGGGTGCACGGCGACCTCAAGCCGGCGAACGTCCTGCTGGGCGCGGACGGCGAGGTCTGGCTCGCGGACTTCGGGCTGGCCGCCGAACTCGACGGCACCCACGCCCACATGCCCCCGCTGGGCACCCTCGACCACCTGCCGCCGGAGTGGTGGTCCCAGCGCACCGGCGCGGAGGGGGCGGTCGTCCGGACGACCGCCGACATCTGGGCGTTCGGCGTCCTCGCCCACCAGATCCTCACCGGCGGCCTGCACCCCTTCCCCGGCGCCACGGCCCGAGCCCGCTCACTGGCCGCGCAGGCGTACGCGCGCGGCACGACGCCGCTGCGCCTGGACGCCGGACTCGACGAGAACTGGCGCCGGATCGTGGCCGACTGCCTCGCACCGGACCACGAGTCCCGCCTGAAGCACACCGCCGCGAGCCTCGCGGAACGGGTCGAGGGACTGGCCGGCACGCCCCGCCGGCGCCGCTTCCTGCCGTACGCCGCTGCGGCGCTCGCCGTGGTCACGGCCGTCGCCGGGTTCGTGATCGCCAAAGGCGACGGAGGGCGGGGCGACTCCGGCCGTACGGCTCCCGCCGTCGTGACCGGCGCGCGCGTACCGGACGCCGGAAGCATCCGGGAGGACTCCGACGTACCGCAGGCCCTGCGCCCGGTCATCGTCAACGCCGCGAAACGCTGCTCCGACCCGGAGATCACGCCCGCGTTCCTCGCCGCCATGATCAAGGCGGAGAGTGACTTCGACGTGCACGCCTCCCGCCCGGCGTCCGAGGAGTACGGCATCGCCATGTGGACGCCGTCGGTGTTCCGCGCCTGGGCGGTGGACGGCGACGGGGACGGCGACAAGGACTACTTGTCGCCGCCCGACGCGATCGCCACGATGAGCCTGTACACCTGCTGGCTCGACCAGCAGTTCAAGCAGGCCCGTCTCCCCGTAGGTGACCTGCCCGCGCTGATCGCCGCCGGCTGGCGCACGAGCGACCGCACCGTCATCGACGAGGGCGGCGTCCCCGCGCGCGTACAGCCGCACGTGGACAAGGTGCTCCGCCATCTCGCCGACTACTCGGTCAGCACTCCCTGACGTCCGGGATCCGGTTGTCGGGCGAACTGACGTAGATGTTGGAGATCCAGCCGCCGTACTGGGGCAGGTAGGCCCACCAGTCGTTCGTGTACGGCGGCACCTGTACCTCCTGTCCCCGCTTCTGGCAGCCGATCAGCACCTCGACGCCGGCCGGGAGCTGCGTCATCGGGGCGTTGCCCGTCGACGGGTCCCGGCGGACGTTGACGTGCTCGCTCCAGGTGCCGTACCACCAGCCCCCGGGGCGCGTCGCACCCGGCACGTTCAGCGAGCGTGTCAGCCGCCCGATGTCCGTGTACGCCTTGCCGTACGACGTGCCGGCCGGGTGCAGCGTGTACACGGCGACGATGGAACGGTCACCCGCGCCGACGGTTCCCGTGCTGTGCAGCGCGGGGCGCGTCAGGTCGACGGCGGCGGCGGTCACCCGCGTGGAGGCCGGAGCCGCCGTCGCGTTCGTGCAGGTCCCTTCCGGGTACGACGACCCGGCCCAGCCCTGCTTCACCGCCCACGGCTTGTCGAACGCCCCGGCGATGCCGAAGTGCTGGTCGAAGCCGTCGGAGGCGCAGCGGGTGGACTGGCGCAGGTTGCCCATCACGAAGTCGCGCACGGGCGCGGGCGCCGAGTCCAGGAGGTAGCGGTAGACCGCCACCGTGTCGCGGGCCGAGATCGCGGTGTAGCCCCAGTAGCCCGGGTACTCGGCGGGCGGCGGCGCCGTGTCCTGGAGCCCGAGGCGGCTGACCATCCGGTTGATGATCGCCGAGCCGCCGTACGTCGACCAGTAGTAGTTGGCCGCGTCGTCGTTGCTGCTGCGCAGCATCGGCTCCAGCCGTGCCCGGTCGGCGGCGGGCACGGTGTAGTCGGGGCCCCGGTTCCACAGGAAGTCCAGCGCGAGGAGCAGCTTGACGACCGACGCGGACCGGAACTGGGCGCTCGCGTTGAGCTGTTCGGTGAAGGTACCGGTCTGCCGGTCGAACACGGCGACCCCGGCGGTGACCCCGCTCGGCACCTGGACGGACGCGACGGCGGCGGGCGCGGAGCCGGCGGCGGTGGCACCGGCGGAGCCCGCCGCACCACCGACGAGCAGCAGCGCGGCGGCGACCGCGAGGAGACGGCGCTTCACAGGTAGTGCTCCCGGAGGTTGAGTGAGTTGATCGGTGTGAGGTCGACGTACCAGCCCTCCTGCGGGGGGATCGAGTCGTGGCAGTCGCCGTTGACCGACTCGCACAGTTCGACGAGGGCGCCGTCGTACTGGTTGTTGAACACCCAGTGGTTGCCGAACTGGTTGTAGATCGGGTGGAAGCCGTACGAGTAGAAGATGTGGCTCGGGTTCGGGTTGTTCGCCGGGGTCACGTTCTCCGGGTAGATGCAGACGGCGCCGTACGGGCAGCCGTCCCACGTGCCGCCCTCGGCCTGGGCCTGGGTCGTGCCGGTCAGGACGGCGGCGGTGGCGAGGGCCAGTGCGGCGGCGCCGCGGAGGATTCTGCGCATGGTCATGTCCTTCGTGGAGGGAGCGGAGGGGGGAGCGGTTACCACCACTGGGAGCAGCGGACCACGCCGTCGGAGATCAGCGAACCGCACACCCGGAACTGGTAGTTGGGGTCGGTGCTGGTGCGCTTGAACGGGGTGGTCAGGCTCTGCCCGGCCGACCGGACGGTGAACGGCCCGCACTGGAGCCAGGGCGACACGGCGTTCGTGTTGTCCCAGCCGTCCGCGCGCCAGTCCATCCACACGTTGTCGCCGGGCCGGGTCTCGCCGCTGATCTTGCCGAACGCGATCTGCTGACCGACGTACGCGCCCTTCTCCAGCGTGAACCGGACGTTGCCGACGGAGAAGTCGCGCGGCTTGTCGGTGTCGCCCTCGGCGTTGTCCGGGTGGTCGCGGAAGCCGCGCGCACCCCCCGTGCAGTCCGAGGCCGCCGCGCTCGCGGGCTGCGCGGGCTGGGCGACGACGACGGCGGTGGTGAGCGCGCACAGGGCGGCGGCTGTGGCGAGGGTGGGGCGGAGCAGGCGCATGGGGAGCCGTCTCTTCCTGGTCGGCGATCGGAGACGACTCGAAGACTAGGGAGGGGGACGGGGAGTGCGGTCCTGACGGATGTCAGGGTGGGAGGCGGGGCGTCTGTACGGTGGCCCGACGCATATGTACGCCGATCCCGTCGACCCCCGTACAACCAGTCGGCTCTGGAGAAGGTTCCCGTGCACGAGAACTTGCGCTTCGGTATCTACCTGCCGCCGTTCGGCCCGTTCGGCGACCCCAACACCCTTGTCGAACTGGCGGTGCGCGCGGAGGCCGCCGGGTGGGACGGGGTGTTCCTGTGGGACCACGTCGTCAGCGAGGCGATGCCGATCGCCGATACCTGGACCACGCTCGCGGCCATCGCGCAGGCCACCGGAACCCTGCTGCTCGGCCCGGCCGTCACGCCGCTCGCCCGGCGCCGGCCCTGGACGGTCGCACGGCATGCGTCCACCGTCAGCCGGCTCTCCCGGGGACGGCTCGTCGTCGGTACGGGAGCGGGTGTCGACGAGTCCGGCGACTTCAGCGGTTTTGGGGAACCCGCCGCCGACCTGGCCACCCGCGCGTCGATGCTGACCGAGGGGCTCGGGCTGATGCGGGCGATGTGGGACGGCGAGGCCATCGAGCACGCCGGCCGGCACTACCGGGTGAACCTCGCGGCCACGGAGCCGGAGCCGTACCGCATCCCGGTCTGGATGGCCAGCTCCACGAACCACCCGAGAGTGATCCGCCGGGCCGCCGGCTGCGACGGCATCTTCCCGAACCCCGAGGACCACGAACTCACCCCGGACGAGGTCGCCGACATCCGCCAGGCCCTGCACGACGCGGGCCTCCCGGCCGACCGGCCGTTCGACATCGCCGTACGCGGCAACGCGAGTCCCGCGTGGGAGGAGGACAAGGACGTCGACCTCAAGGGGCTTGCCGAGGCCGGTGCGACCTGGTGGCTGGAGTCGCTGATCCACTTCGACCCGCTGGAGCTGTCGATGAGGGTCGTGGACGCGGGGCCGCCTCGGGGGTGAAGGCGGTGGATCAAGCCGAAGCCGGGACCCGGTGTCAGACCGGCTTGCGCCACACGGAGACATGCTTCGCGGAAGCGTCCGTGAACGGCTCCCCGCTCCAGTCCCCGACCCGCCGCTCCAGCTCCAGCCCGGCGATCCGCGCCATCAGGTCCAGCTCCGCCGGCCACGCGTACCGGTGCCGGGAGGCGTCACGGCGGTAACTGCCGTCCTCCTCCCGCGTCAGGTGATGCGAGACGAGGATCTGCTCGGCCAACTCGAAGGTGTCGAACCCGAGATGCCGCTCCGACACGTCGAACGGTACGGCGACCTGCCCCGGCGGCAGGAACCGCAGCGGCGGCACGCCCAACTCGATGACGAACCGCCCGCCGGGCGCCAGGTGCCGGGCGGCGTTGCGGAAACACTCGACCTGCTCGTCCTGCGTGAGGAGGTTGGTGATCGTGTTGTAGACGAGGTACACGAGGCTGAACTCCCCGGGGACGACGGCGCCGGCCATGTCCCCCATGACCACCGGCAACGTCTCCTCGTCGACCTTCCGCCGCAGCACCCTCGCCATGTGCTCGGAGAACTCGATCCCGGCGACCGGCACGCCCCGCTCCCGCAACGGCACCCCCACCCGCCCGGTCCCGATCGCGAACTCCAACGCCCGCCCGTCACCGGCGAGTTCGGCAAGGAAATCAAGGGTCGGCCCGAGAACACGGGCCGAGGACATCTCGGTCTCCTCGGTGTCGTACTGTTCGGCGGTGGCACGGCCCCACAACTCGCTGCTCGTCATGGACGACCACTCTGCCGAGGGGGGAAGCGGGCTGTCGACGCATTTAATGCCGTCCCGGTGTGAACCGGTTCGAGCATCTGCGCGCGAGGCATTGACAGCACTCCCCGGCGCTTCTAACTTCCCTCACGCGAACCGGTTCGACCCAGACGTTCGACCCAGACGGAGGAGCCCCGTGAACATCGGTGAGATCGCCCGCCGGGCCGGTGTCTCCCGGAGCACCGTCTCGTACGCCCTCAGCGGCAAGCGCCCCGTCTCCGACGACACCCGCCGCAAGATCCAGCGCGTGATCGACGAGCTGGGCTACCGCCCCAACGCGAGCGCGCGGGCACTGGCCAACGGCCGGACGAGCACGATCGGCCTCGCCTTCCCGCCCGCAGGCGACCACTACACCGGCATGCAGCTCGACTTCATCGGCAGCGTCGTCGAGGCAGCCGCCGCCCACGACTACGACGTCCTGCTCTCCCCGGGAGGCGCGGACAGCGACCGCTCCTTCCGGCGGCTGCTGGGGGAGCGGCGGGTCGACGGCGTGATCCTCATGGAGATCAGGCTGGAGGACGACCGGGTCGGCCACCTGGCCGCCCTCGACTTCCCGGCCGTCACCATCGGCCGTACCGCCCGCCCGGAACGCGACTGGTGGGTGGCGCTCGACCACGCGACCCTCGCGGCGGCCTGCGTCCACCACCTCGCCGACCTCGGCCACCGCCGGATCGCCCTGGTCAACCGCCCCGAACACCTCCTGCGCACCGGCTACGAGTCCGCGCACCGGGGCCTGGAGGGCTTCACGAAGGCCGCCGCCGAACGGGGTCTGACGGCCCGTTCGTACTGCTGCGGCGACGACGCGGCGGCCGGGGAGGCGTGCCTGGAGCGGATCCTGTACGACGATCCCGCGACGACCGCGCTCGTCACGCTCAACGAGGCGTCCCTGGGCGGGATCTACCGGGGTCTCGCGCACGCCGGACGCCATGTCCCGCGCGACTTCTCGGTCACCGGGATCGTCGCGGCGCGCTGGGCGGAGACGGTGACGCCGCAGCTCACCGCAGCGGACGTACCGGCCGCGCAGATGGGGAGGCTGGCGGTGGAGCTGCTCATCGAGCGGCTTGGCGATGCCGAGGTGCCCGCGCGCCATCACTTCCTGACGCCGCCGATCTCGCTGCGGGCGAGTACGGGGCCTGCCTGAGGGGCGGCTCCCGGGCCGACGCGGGCCGACGGTTCGCCTCGTGCGTGTCATGACCATGACTATCCAGTACGGCTACGCAGAGAGAGGGAGTCCCGCCATGCCCGTGCCCCGCACCCCACTTGCCGCCACCGCACTCGCCACACTCCTCGCCCTCGCACTCCCCGCTTTGGCGCTCCCCGCCAGCCCCGCCCGAGCCGCCGACACCACCGTCACCGTCGACTTCGCCACAGCGGGCGGCGCCCCCACCTACCGCGCCTCCGGCACCCTCTACGGCCTGACCGAGAACGGCACCCTCCCGCCGGACCACTTCTACCAGGACATCAAGTGGAAGTTCATGCGGGCGGGCGGCGCCCAGCTCGACCGCCCCGGCGGCTGGGCCGCGGGCAAGTACGACCGCCGCTGGAACTCCACCCTCGCCCAGTACCGCCGCACCAAGTCCCTCGGCGGCACCTTTGTCATCCTCCCGCACGACATCTGGGGCGCCGACGGAACGACGACGCCCACCTTCCCCGGCGACGGCGGCAACTGGTCAAGCTTCGACGCCTTCTACGACCGCCTCCTGACCGACATCAAGGCGGTCGGCGCCACCGACGTGCAGTGGGACATCTGGAACGAGCCCGACTGCTCGTTCTTCTGGGGCTCGGGCCAGCCCCAGTACCTGGAGATGTGGAAACGCGCCTACCAGAAGATCCGTACGGCGATCCCCGGCGCCGTCATCGTCGGCGCGAGCACCTGCGGCCACCCGGACCCGGGCAACACCTGGTGGAACACGTACCTCGACTACGTGAAGGCCAACAACGTCCAGCCGGACATCTACAGTTGGCACAACCTCCCCGGCGACCCGGTCGCCGACGGCAACTCCCTGCGGGCCAAGCTGTCGGCCCGCTCGATGACGACGAGCCGCCCGTTCCAGGTCAACGAGTACGCCGCGAGCAACGAGCAGAACCCCGGGCGCGGCGGCTGGTACATCTCCCGCCTGGAGCGCGCCGGCGCGGACGGGCTGCGCGCCAACTGGGCGGGCGGCGCGAACCTCCACGACTTCGCGGCCAGGCTGCTGACGAAGTCGGGGAGCCAGTACCTGCCGCTCGGGGAGTGGTTCCTCTACCGGTACTACGGCTCGCAGACCGGCAACATCGTCAAGGTCACGCCGGGTTCGAACACCGACGCCCTCGCCACCAAGGACAACGCCGCCCGCAACGCGAAGATCCTCCTCGGCAGCAACGGCAACACCGGGAACGTCACGGTGGGTCTGGGCCGCCTCGACACCACGTCCCTCGTCGAGAACGGCCGCGTCCGCGCGATCGTCCAGCGCGTCCCGAACAACGGGGGTGGCGCGGTCACCGGCCCCGTCACCGTCTCCGACCAGCAGCTCACCGTCAACGGCAACGCGGCGTCGGTGACGGTGCCGTGGACCGACGCGGCCGACGGCTACACCGTGACGCTGCTGCCGCCGTCCGACACGACGATCTCGACCGTCGCCGTCGTCCAGCACAGCGGCCAGTGCCTGGACGACACGAACCTGTCCACCGGCGACGGCACCCAGTACCAGCAGTACCCCTGCGAGGGCGGGTACCAGCAGATGCTGGACCTCAAGCCGGTCGCCGGACGCGCCAACACCTACACCGTGGTCGACGAGTTGAGCGGCAAGTGCCTGGAGGTCGCGGGGGCCTCGACCACCGACGGCGCGGCTGTCCAGCAGTACGGCTGCAACGGCGCCACCCACCAGATGTTCACGCTGCGCCCCGTCAGCGCGCTGGGCAACGCCAAGGACTACCAACTCGTCGCCGTGCACAGCGGGAAGTGCGTCGACGTGAGCGGCGTGTCCACCGCTTCCGGGGCGAAGGTCCACCAGTGGACGTGCGACGCGGCGAGCGCGCTGCCGGGCAAGCGGAACCAGGTCTGGCGCCTCCAGGGGGTCTAGGGCTGGGGACACCGCTCATCCGTGCGGCGCGCCAACTGCTCCTCTCCTGCGGTCAGTCGGACTGTCACCACGGAGAGACGCGGTGCTTCGATCCGCCGCGCGGCGGCGACCGTGCACACCACCTGGCCGATCGCCAGGTCGGTCAACTGCCGCATCCTGTCCGGGAGCCGGACGGTCAGGGCGCCGCCGTCCGCCGAGACGGCGGGAATCTGCGGCGCCCGCTCCGGTGAGCCCGGCACGGCGGTGAGCAGGATCTTCACATGGGTGGTGAAGCCTTCGCCCGGCGGCGGCAGGGTCAGCAGCAGCGACAGCGCGTCGCCGGGATCGCCGGGGAGTTCGGTCGGCCGCAGGACGGCACTCAGGGCGCCGTCGCGTACGTAGTACACGGCCGTCACCGGAGCGATTCCGCTCGCCGGGCCGCCCGCCTCGACGACCCCGGTCGCCGGGATGCCGCAGGAGGACAGCGCGAGGAGCGCGGCGAGGGCCGGGGCGGCGCGGCGGCCGGTGTTCATGGCTGCTCCGGAGCGATGAGAGGCAGGACGACGGTGAAGACGGCGCCGCCGTCGGGGTGGTTGGCCGCGTGCACCGTACCGCCGTGGACGCGGACGTTCTCCGCGGTGATCGCGAGTCCGAGCCCGCTGCCCTCCGAACGGGCGCGCGCGGAGTCCGACTTGTAGAACCGGTCGAAGACGTGCGGCAGGACGTCTTCGGGGATACCGGGCCCGCTGTCCCGCACCTCGACAACTGCCGTGCCCCCGGCGGTGGTCAGTCGTACGGTCACCGGACGGCCCCCGTGCCGCAGTGCGTTGCCGACGAGGTTGGCCACCACGACGTCGACGCGCCGCGGATCGACGTCCGCCCGTACCGCGTACGGCAGGTGAACCGTCACGGTGTCCGTCCATCCGCGCGCGGCGAGCGTGCGCCGGATGGACTCGGCGAGGTCGATCTCGTCCCGGTGCACCTGCGCCGCGCCCGCGTCGAACCGGGAGATCTCCATCAAGTCGTCGACCAGCGAGGCGAGTTTGACGGTCTCCTCGCTGATCAGCCGGACGGCGGTCGCCGTGTCCGGGTCGAGCCCGGCCGCGTCCTCGTCGAGGACGTCGGTCACCGCGGACATCGCGGCGAGCGGCGTCCGCAGCTCGTGCGAGACGTCGGCGGCGAAGCGGCGTGCCCGCGCCTCCATCTCCCGCAGCTCCGCCACCGACTCCTCCAGCGCGGCGGCCGTCTCGTTGAACGTGTGGGACAGGTCGGCGAGTTCGTCGGAACCGTTCACCGCGAGCCGCGTGTCGAGCCGCCCCTCGGCGATCCGCCGGGTCGCCTGACGCAGCGCCCGCACCGGCACCAGCACCCCGCGCGCCGCGAACAGCGCGAGCGCCACCGCGAGCAACAGGGCGCCCAGCATGGCGCGTTGGACGCCGGTGACCAGGGCGTCGACGTACGCCTGCTCGACGGTCTGCGGGACGGCGAGGTAGACGTGGACGCCGGAGGCGGTGCCGCTCGGGTCGGTGAAGGTGACCGACATGCCGACGAGGAGCGTGGTGCGGCCGTCGCCCCGCACACGCTGGAAGACGGTCGCGCGGCTGTTCGCCACCGACTCCCGTACGCCGGGCGTGAGTTCGTCGAGCCGGTCGCCCCCACTGACACCCCGGTACTCGGCGAGGACGCGCCAACTCCCGTCGTTGGCCTTGATGTTCCCGGCGAAGCGTTGCAGGTCGGCCCGGTCGGGCGGGTACGGGAGGTTCGGCGCCTCCTGGCCGACGTGGCTGCGGAGCTGGCGGATCACCGCGTCCTGGCTCTGCTGGAGGATGCCGGTGCGGGCCTCGCGCAGGGTCAGCGCGCCGGTCGCGGTCGCGGCGACGGCGGCGACGAGGACGAACGCGACGATCAGCCGTGAACGCAGGCCGCGGAAAGGGCGGTTCACCGGTCGGCGGTGAAGCGGTAGCCGAAGCCGCGCACGGTGTGGATGAAACGGGGGGCGCGCGGCGGCTCGGCCAGCTTGGTGCGCAGGCGTTTGACGCAGGCGTCCACCAGACGGGCGTCCCCGTGGAAGTCGTGCTCCCACACCGCCTCCAGCAACTGCTGGCGGCTGAACACCTGGCCCGGCGAGGCGGAGAGCGTCAGCAGCAGCCGCATCTCGGAGGGCGCGAGCGCGACCGGCGTACCGGCCAGCGTGGCGGTCACCCCGGCGCGGTCGACGGTCAGTTCCCCGAACGTGTCGAGCGCGGGCAGCCCCGTGCCGCCGCCCGCCCGGCGCAGTACGGCCCTGATGCGGGCGTCCAGGACGCGTGCGGTGACCGGCTTCACCACGTAGTCGTCGGCGCCGACCTCCAGGCCGACCACGATGTCCACCTCGTCGCCCCGCGCGGTCGCCATGATGATCGGCAGCGTCTCGTCGACCGCCCGGATGCCCGCGCACACCTCGAGTCCCGGCATGCCCGGCAGCATCAGATCGAGGACGACGATGTCCGGCCGGAACACCCGGAGTCGGGTCAGTCCCTCCTCGCCGGTCGGTACGGCGCACACGTCGTGGCCCTGCCGGCGCAGCCCCAGCGCGACGCCCTCGCGAACCGCCCGGTCGTCCTCGATCAGAAGTACTCGTGACATGGGTTCAGTAACCGCCAGCAAACGATCAACAGGTCACCGGATCAAACACCCGTTATCGCTTCGTGACCAAATGGGCCAGGGTCGATCACATAACCCCAGCACGGTGAACCCCCGTGACACCGCACCGAACTGCCGCACCCCGCCGCCGCCGTCGCCGCGCCCCGCGCCGACGCCCCCTGCTGCCGACGGCCCTCGCGGCCCTCACGGCCGTCGGCGCGATAGGGGCGCTCGCGGCCTGGCAGTCACAGGACGCCTCCACGACGACCTCGGCCCGCCCCTCGAACTCCCCTTCCCCGCCTCGGAGTTCACCCCCGAAGCCGAGCGCGAGCCCGAAGCCGTCCCCGAGTGCGACGCCCACCCCGTCGCCCACCCCTCCCGCGATCCCGAAGCAGGGCACAGGCGTCTACGCCACCGCCCCGGGAACCGGCCAACAGGCAGGCAAGGGAACCCCGTTGCGCTACAAGGTGGAGATCGAGAAAGGCATCGACCTCCCCCTCGGTGACACAGCCGACGAAGTCGAACAGGTCCTCGCCGACCGCCGGGGCTGGACCGCCGACGGCACCTCGTCTTTCCGCCGCGTCTCGACCGGCCCCACCGACTTCGTCGTCCGCATCGCCACCCCGGGCACGGTCGACACAGCCTGCGCGGAATACGGCCTCGACACCCACGGCGACCTGAATTGCAGCGTCGCCCACAAGGTCATGGTCAACCTCGAACGCTGGCTCACCGGCACCCGGTACTACGCCGACGACATCCCCGCCTACCGCGCCCTCATCGTCAACCACGAGGTCGGCCACTTCCTCGGCCACGGCCACGAGACCTGCCCGGCCGCAGGCGCCCCGGCCCCCGCGATGATGCAGCAGATAAAGGGCCTCAAGGGCTGCGTCCCCAACGCCTGGCCGTACGACGAGCAGGGGAAGCGGATCAGCGGGCCGTCGGTGCCGTGACCCGCGCCTTTCGGCTCAGCGGTACGTGTTGTTGCTCGTGTGCTCCCCGTTCAGCCACGACGCCAGCTCCGCGCGAGCGGTCCGGCGGCGCTGCTCGTCGCTCTCCTCGATGCCCGGGGCGTCGAGGGTGAACTCCAGGAGGAGGCCGTTGGGGTCGCTGGTGTAGAGGGAGCGGCAGTAGCCGTGCTCCAGGACGTACGTCTCGTCCGGGCGCCAGCCCGCCTTCTCCAGGCGGTCGGCGATCGCGTTCTGGACCTCCTCCGTCACCTTCAGCGCGATGTGCTGGAAGGGGGAGTGCGGCATCTCGGGGCCGAACTGCTTCTGGTCCTCGGGGTCGGCGAACTGGAAGAACGCGAGGGCGCTGCCGTCGCCGAGGCCGTAGAAGGTGTGGCAGTACGTGCGGACCGCGCCGAAGAGTTCGTCGGACTCCTTCCAGGTCGCGATGAGCGGAAGGCCGATGACGTCCTCGTAGAAGGCGCGGGTCGCCTCCTGGTCCTGGGTGACATAGGCGTTGTGGTGCAGGCGCGAGGGGAGGGTGGAGGGCTGAGTCATCGTCGACTCTCTTTCGGAGAAGTCAAGCACGGACATGTGTCCGCTGTGCGGTCAGTGCTCGCAACCTTGATACGCGAAACCCCCAGCGTCAACCCTTGCGGAGGAAACCGTGACCATCTGCCGGAGGGCGGACCGGGGTGCGGACAGGCGCGTAATCTGGACGCTCCAGTCGAGCGACCTGAGAGGGGCGGCAGATGCCGCGTACGGGCACCGGGCCTGATTTCATCGAAGCGCTGGCCCGAGGGCTGGAGGTCATCACCGCCTTCGCCCCCCAGCGACCCGACATGTCCCTCTCCGAGGTGGCGACCGCGACCGGCCTCGCCCGCCCCACGGCCCGCCGCATCCTCCTCACCCTGGAGGAACTCGGCTACGTCCGCTCCTGCGACCGGGGCTACTCCCTCACCCCCCGCGTCCTCGACCTCGGCATGGCGTACGTCGGCTCGCTGG
Organism: Streptomyces saintjeani; assembly: GCF_055409605.1. Lineage (NCBI taxonomy): Bacteria > Bacillati > Actinomycetota > Actinomycetes > Kitasatosporales > Streptomycetaceae > Streptomyces > Streptomyces saintjeani. The sequence continues at coordinate 8,902,353 of NZ_CP189624.1, forward strand.
GCCTGTGGGACGTCGCCCGCCCGCACATGGAACGCCTGGTCGCGCGCACGAACGAGTCCTGCTCGATCGCCCAGCTCGACGGCGGCGACATCGTGTACGTCGCGCGGGTCGCCGTACCGAAGATCGTCACCCTCTCCGTACGGATCGGCACCCGTTTCCCCGCCCTCCAGACCTCGCTCGGCAAGGTCCTGCTGGCCGCGCTGGAGCCGCAGCGGCTCGACAAGGCGCTCGCGGAGCCCACGCGCTCCGGGCTCACCCCCCTGTGGCGGCCCGACGCCGGCGAGCGGGACGCCGTACTGCGCGAGGTCCGCGCGCAGGGGTGGGCGCTGGCCGACGAGGACCTCGCGCTCGGCATCCGCTCGGTCGCCGTGCCGCTGCGGGACGGTGAGGGCAGGGTCGTCGCGGCGATCAACGTCAACGCGCATGCGGCCGAGACGTCCCTCGCCGACCTGCGTGACAGGCATCTGCCGCTGCTGCTCCAGGCCGCCGGGGACATCAGCGGCGACTTCGCCCGCCTGACGGCCGTGCCGCGCGTGGTGGCCGCCGCCCAGAGCTGACCGGCCCGCGAGGGGTCGCGCAGGGAAGGGGGCCTGCCGGAAAAAAGGAGGGCTCGTGAAGAAGGGGGGCTCGCCGTGAAGGGTCCCGGCGTGCCACAATCCGAAGTCAACGGACAGGTGTCCGCTGTGCGGTCGGAGGGATGATTCTGTGGAGATACCGACACCGTCGGGCCAGGGCGGCGGCCCCCTGTCGGGGCTGCTGGTCGCCGACTTCTCCCGGGTGTTGGCGGGCCCGTACGCCACCATGCTGCTCGCCGACCTCGGCGCCGAGGTGATCAAGGTCGAGGCGCCAGCCGGGGACGAGACCCGCAGCTGGATGCCGCCCACGCGCGGCACTACCTCGACGTACTACCTCGGCATCAACCGGGGCAAGCGCTCCCTCGCGCTCGACCTGCGCACCGACCAGGACGCGGAGGCGGCCCGTGAACTCGCCCGCCGCGCCGACGTGCTGATCGAGAACTTCAAGCCCGGCACCCTCGCGAAGTACGGCCTGGACTTCGGCGCCGTCAGCGCCGCCAACCCCGGTGTCGTCTACGCGTCCATCACCGGCTTCGGGCCCGGCGCGGGCTCCCACGTCCCCGGGTACGACCTGATGGTCCAGGCGATCTCCGGCCTGATGAGCCTCACCGGCGACCCCGAGGGGGAGCCGTTCCGCGCCGGGATCTCCGTGTTCGACGTGATGGCCGGGAACCATGCCGCGATCGGCATCCTCGCCGCGCTGCGCCACCGCGACGCGACCGGCGCGGGCCAGCACGTCGAGGTCAACCTCCTCTCCTCGGCCCTGTCCGGGCTGGTCAACCACAGTTCCGCGTACGTCGCCGGCGGCACGGTGCCCTACCGGATGGGCAACGCGCACCCCAGCGTCTTCCCGTACGAACCCTTCCCCACCGCCGACCGCGATCTGATCGTCGCCGCCGCCAACGACGGCCAGTTCCGGCGCCTGTGCGACGTCCTCGGCATCCCTGGGACCGCCGACGACCCCCGCTTCGCCCACAACAAGGACCGCACCGCCCGCCGCGAGGAACTCCGCCCGCTGCTCGTGGAACGGCTCGCCACGCGCGGTGCCACCGAGTGGTTCGAGGCGCTCGTCGCGGCCGGGGTGCCCGCCGCGCCGATCAACACCATCGACGGGGGGTTCGCGATGGCGGAACGCTTCGGGCTCGACCCGGTCGTGGAGGTGGGGGAGGGGGAGCGGGCGGTGCCCATGGCCCGCCATCCCATCAGCTTCTCGACGACACCGGCCCGGTACGAGCTGCCGCCGCCGGAACTGGACGAACACGGGCCGGAGTTGAGGAAGTGGCTGGCGGGACCGGAAGGGGAGATCCGTGACTGACGAAACGCGCGGGGAGACGTCCGTGTCGGGCGGGGCCGGTGGCGAAGTGACCGGGCCGGATGATGTGACCGGTCGGCCCTCGGCGCGAACCGCGCACACTCCCCAGCCCGCCCAGCCCGCCCAGCCCGCCACCTACCCCACCGCCCTCGGTGCCTCCTCCCGCACCACCATCACCCTCCTCGGTGAAAACCTCGCCGACGACATCATGGGGACCGTCGGCTTCGGTGAACTCGCCTACCGCCTCGCCACCCAGCGCCGCCCCACCCCCGGCCAGACCCGCGTCTTCGAAGCCGTCCTCGCCGCCCTCGCGGACCACGGCTTCACCCCCACCGCGATCGTCACCCGCCTCACCTACCTCTCCGCCCCGGACTCGATCCAAGGCGCCCTGGCGGCAGGTCTGTTGGGCGGTGGCTCGCGCTTCCTCGGCGTCACCGAGGACACCGGCGCCTTCCTGCACGACGTCCTGGAACGCCACGAAGGCGACCTCCCGTGGACCGAGGACGAGTGGGACGCGCTGGCCCTGGACACCGTACGCGCGCAGAAAGCGGCGGGCCGCTTCATCCCCGGCCTGGGCCACCACGTCCACAAGGACGGCGACCCCCGCACCCCCCGCCTCATGCGGATCGCCGAGGAGGAAGGCCAGTTCGGCCCCCACCTGGCCCTCTTCGCCGCGATCGGCCGCACCCACCCCCAGATCCTCGGCAAGACCCTCCCGCTGAACGGCGCCGGAGTCTGCGGAGCCGCCCTGGCCGACCTGGACCTCCCCATCCAACTCCTGCGCGGCTTCGCCCTGCTGGCCCGCACGGCGGGACTCATCGGCCAGCTCGCCGAGGAGATGCGCACCCCCGTGGCGAACGACATCTTCCTCTCGGTGGACCTCAACAACCGCCCCGTACCCCCCGCTCCGGGAGACCACCCGTGACGCCGTACGTCCTGTTCGTGCACGGCGCCCACCACGGCGCCTGGTGCTGGGACGAGGTGAGGACCCGCCTCGCGGCCGTACGCACAGCGGCGGTGGACCTCCCCCTGACCTCCTTCGAGGACGACACGCAGGCCGTCCGCACCGCCGTACGCGAAGGAACCCTGTACGGCCCCGTCCTCCTGGTCGCCCACAGCTACGGCGGCCTCCCCGTCTCGGCGGCCGGCCACGAGGCGGACCGCCTGGTGTACATCGCGGCACGCATGCCCCAACCGGGCGAGTCCCCGGCGGAGTTGACCCCCCGCTGGAACGACCCGGCGTTCCGCGCGGCGGTCCAGGAATCACCCGACGGCACACTCACCCTCCTCCCACAGGCCCGAGAAGCCCTCTATTCCGGCACCCCCGCCCCGTACGCCGACCAAGCGGCAACGCGCTGGCGCCCGATGCGAAGCCGCGTCCCCCACCAGCCCGTCGACAACCCCGCCTGGCTCTCGGTCCCCAGCGCCTACATCATCTGCGCCGAGGACCGAACCGTACGCCCCGAAGCCCAACGGGAATGCGCCACCCACGCCTGCACCCACCTCGAACTCCCCTGCGACCACGCCCCGTTCTACTCCGCACCGGACGAACTGGCCCTGTTCCTGGCAGAACAGGCGGCGCTGATCGCGGGATGAGCCGTCGAACAGGGAAGTGAGAACCTGTCTCCGTATCGATCTACAGGGGGCACGAATGGGTCGGGGACGGTCACTGCGGTGGGTCGCCTGCGCTGGATTGGTGACCGTCCTGGCCGCCGGGGACGGGTGGGTGAACCGTTCGGACGGGGAAGCGGGCTCGGCGATGTCCGCGAACGCCCGGTCCTACCTGACGAAGGCGCTGGACGTCATGGAGGAGAACGCGCTCGCCCGGCATCAGGTGGACTGGACCGAGATACGCCGCGAGGCGTTCTCGCAGGCCCGAGCCGCACAGAATCCGTCGGACACCTACGGCGCGATCCGGTTCGCCCTTCGGTCGGTCGGCAGCGGCCACAGCTCCTTCTTCGAACCCGCGCAGGTCGAAGAGGAACTGGAAGCCTCACCCGACTCTTCCTTCCACGGACCGGAAGGCCGGTCGCTGGGAGACCGCGTCGGTCACCTGTCCCTCCCCGCCGTACAGGGATCCGAAGCGGCGTACGAGCGGTACGTGCGGCTGGGACGTACGGCCGTGGCGCAGGCCGACCGTCCGAGGGCCTGCGCCTGGATCGTGGACCTGCGCGGCAACCACGGAGGGAACATGTGGCCCATGCTCGATGTCGCGGGCCCGATTCTGGGGGACGGCGAGGTCGGCATGTTCGTGGACCCCGACGGGGAGACGTACCCATGGACGATCCAGGACGGCAGTCCGTACGAGAACGGCAGCCGCCACAGCTGGGGAGGCAGCGCTCCCGTCGCGAACCCCGGCGCACCCGTCGCGGTCCTGACCGACGGGATGACGGCCAGCTCGGGTGAGGCCGTGTTGGTCGCCTTCCGGGGACGACCAGACACACGGTCCTTCGGCGAGGACACCTACGGCGTCCCCACCGGCAACAACGGCCACCGTTTGTCCGACGGCGCCGTCCTGGTCCTCACCGAAGTCAAGGACGCCGACCGCACCGGCCGTAGCTACGACGCGCCGATCCCTCCCGACGAGGAGGTCCGCACCAGCGGATTCAGAAGCGGAACCTATGTGGACGACGTTCTACAGGCGGCGAAGAACTGGCTGCTCCAGCAGCCGGCATGCCGGTGACATAGGTCCCGCGCGGTGCGAAGACGCCCCCCGGCTACCGCTGCCGCGCCGCCCACTCCCCGAAGGTCACCTCGCCGAGCCGCGCGTCCGGACCCGGAAGCAGGGTCGTCTCCCGCAGTGCGGTGCCGAAGTACCGCGCGTCCGGGTCCGTGACGACCGTGCGGGGATCGCCCTGCGCGAGCGCATCGCGGACCAGCTCGTCGAGGCGGAACACGGTGGGGCCCGCGACCTCGACGTGAGCGTTCACGGGAGCGTTCACGGCGGTGCGGGCGACGGCCGCGGCGACGTCGTCCGAGGCGACCGGCTGGATGCTCACCGGGGCCAGCCGCACGGTGTCGCCGTCCGTCGCCTCGGCGGCGATCGCGTTCACGAACTCGAAGAACTGTGTCGCGCGGACGATCGAGTACGGCGTACCGGACTCCCTGATCAGCTCCTCCTGCGCCTGCTTGGCACGGAAGTAGCCGCTCTCCTGGAGCCGCTCGGTGCCGACGACGGACAGTGCCACGTGGTGCGTGACCCCGGCCTCCGTCTCCGCCTTGAGGAGGTTGGCGGTGGAGGTGCGGAAGAAGTCCAGCACCGCCCGGTCCTCGAACGACGGCGAGTTCGACACGTCGACCACGACCGACGCGCCCTGGAGCGCCCCGGCCAGGCCCTCCCCGGTCAGCGTGTCCACCCCCGTGCCCGGCGAGGCGGCGAGCGCCTCGTGCCCGTGCTCGCCCAGCCTCGCGACCACCTTCGAGCCGATGAGCCCGGTGCCACCGATCACCACGACCTTCATGACGGATTCCTCTCGGAGACGTACTCGTACAGGAGTGACCGGGCAGGAGGCCGAGGTGTGACAGCTACAGCGACGCCATGTACGGCGCCAGCTTCTCCGGGCTCATCACCCACAGGATCCGCTCCACGCCGCGTGCGGACACGTCGGCGCACAGCAGCACCTTCGCGGACCCGCCCTCCGACACGAGAGCCGCGGGGCGGCCGTTCGCCTCCACCCAGCGGACCTCCGTACCCGGCCAGAACCGGGGCGCGAAGGCGGCCAGGTACCGGGAGACGTGCACGAGCCCGACGACCGGGATCCTCGACGCGCCACGCATACCGCCTCCGTCGGTGTAACTGACCACGTCCTGCGTCAGCACCTCCTCCAGTACCGCCAGGTCACCGGCCCGTGCCGCCGCGAGGAACACCTCAAGCAGCCGCCGGTGCTCGGCCCGGCCGACGGGTTCCCGGCGTTCGGCGGCCAGGTGCTTGCGCGCCCGCGTCACGAGCTGGCGCGCGTTCGCCTCGCTGGTCTCCAGGATCTCCGAGACCCGCCGGTACGGATAGTCGAACGCCTCCCGCAGCACATAGGCGGCCCGCTCCACGGGGTTCAGCTTCTCCAGCAGGAACAGCACCGCGAGATCCAGCGCCTCCGCCCGCTCCGCCCCCACCTGCGGATCGGCCCCCGTGTTCACCGGCTCCGGGAGCCAGGTCCCGACGTACGACTCACGCCGTACCCGCGCGGACTGCGCGACATTGATGGCGAGCCGGGTGGTCACCGTGGTCAGGAACGCGGCCGGCTCCGCGACCTCCGACCGCTCCACCCCCTGCCACCGCACCCATGCCTCCTGCACGACGTCCTCGGCCTCCACCGTGCTCCCCAGCACCCGGTAGGCGATCCCGAAGAGTCGCCCCCGCACCGCGACGAATTCCTTCGCCGCCACATCCAGATCGTCCCCGACACTCATCCAAGCCCCTCCTGCCCCGACCGAACGGACACCAGCGTGCCACGCCGCGCCCGCCGACCAGGGCCCCCGGGGGCTTCACGCCGACCCGCCCTTCAGCACCGTCGGGCTGATCTGCCGCACCTGCGGCAACGTCGTGACCATGTGGGCGACGACCCGGTCCGTCATACAGATGTGCCGGTGCGGGATGTCGCCGGGGAAGCGCGCGAAGTCCCCGGCCGCGAGGTCGACCGGCTCGGTGAGCGGGCCTGTGCGGAGTCTGCCGGTGATGACGTAGACGTGGTGGAGCGTGCCGGGGGCGTGCGGGGGGATGGGCTCGGGCTGGCCCGCACCGCGTTCGAGGCGCAGGACCAGGGTGCGGACGTACCCGGAGCCGTACACCTCGTCCAGGAGCCGTTCCGACCAGTTGCCGGCGGCCGTCCAGCCGCCCTCGTCGTGGCGCTGGACGTACACGGGCGTGCCCCACTCGGTGAGGAGGCGGCGGGCCGGGACGTCGAGGGCGGCGCCGAGGAGGGAGAGCGTCTCGACCGTGGGGTTGCCGGAGCCCTGCTCGATCTTCGAGAGCGTCTGCTTCGAGAGACCGGAGCGGCGGGCCAACTCCCCCAGAGACATGGCGCGTTCGAGCCGGAACCGGCGGACGTTGCGGGCGACGAGTTCGTTCTCGTGCTTGAGGCCGTCACTTTTAATGTGCATGGCGTCAATGTTGACGGACGGGAGCCCGACTGGACATGCTTGTCACGTAAAGCATTCCGTATGGTGCAATGAAATTGACGCCATCCCTCGAAGCTGGGGTGAACAGCCATGACCACCGCTCCCGATCTGCGCGACGACCGGGCCGCCGTCGACAAGGCCATCAGCCTCCTCACCGCCTTCGGCGACCGGGGCAGCAGCGGCGTCGGCGTGAGCGAACTCGCGCGCCGCGCACAGCTCAGCAAGTCCACCGCGTTCCGCCTGCTGGGCACCCTGGAGCGCAACGGCGTCGTGGAGCGCGTCGGCACGGACTACCGCCTCGGCGAGCGCCTGCACCAGCTCGGCCGCTCGGTCTACGCCCCGGACCACGAGCACGTCCACGACCTCCTCCTCCCGCACCTGACGGACCTGTACGAACTCACCCGCCACACCTCCCACTTGGCGGTCCTGCACGGCACGGACGTCGTCTACCTCGCCAAGCTGTACGGCCACCGCCCGGCCCCCGTCCCCTCGCGGGTCGGCGGCCGGCTCCCCGCGCACGCGACCGCCGTCGGCAAGGTCATGCTCGCCTGCGACGCGGAGGCCGCCGCCCGGGCCACCGCCGCCCCCCTGCACCGCTTCACCGCCGGCACGATCACCGACCCCACCGCCCTGTGCGCCGAACTCGACCGCGTCCGCCGCACCGGCATCGCCTACGACGACGAGGAGAGCCGCCCCGGCCTCAGCTGCGTCGCCGCCCCCGTCCTGGACCGCACGGGCCGCCTGGTCGCGGCCCTGTCCATCGCCGGCCGCCGGGGCCACATCGACACCGTACGGCTGGGCGCGGACGTACGGCGGATCGCGGCGGCGGCGTCGCGGACGTGGGCGGGGCACGGGCGTACGGCGGCCCGCGCCTGAACCCGGCGCCCGCGCGGCGAACTCTTTTGCAACTAGTTGCATAATGGCGTCCGGCCCTCTACAACGGAAGGGCACACCCCGAAGGAGGACGCCATGAGCCCGAGCCGCTACCCGCACCTGCTGAGCCCGCTCGACCTGGGCTTCACCACGCTGCCCAACCGCGTCCTCATGGGCTCGATGCACGTCGGCCTGGAGGAGGCCGAGCGCGGCTTCGAGCGCATGGCCGCCTTCTACGCGGAACGCGCACGCGGGGGAGTGGGCCTCATCGTCACCGGCGGCATAGCCCCCAACGACGAGGGTCGCCCGTACCCGGGAGGCGCCAAACTCACCACCGACGAGGAAGCGGCTCAGCACCGGCAGATCACCGACGCCGTGCACGCGGAGGGCGGCCGGATCGCCCTCCAGATCCTGCACTTCGGCCGGTACGCCTACCACCCCGACCTGGTCGCCCCCAGCGCGGTGAAGGCCCCGATCAGCCCCCACACGCCCCGCGAACTCACCGCCGCCGAGGTCGAGCAGACCATCGAGGACTACGTCCGCACGGCCCGCCTCGCCCGCGCCGCCGGGTACGACGGCGTCGAGATCATGGGCTCCGAGGGCTACCTCGTCAACGAGTTCATCGCGGCGCCCACCAACCACCGCACCGACGAGTGGGGCGGCCCGTACGAGAACCGCATGCGCTTCCCCGTCGAGATCGTCCGGCGGGTCCGCGAGGCCGTCGGCGAGGACTTCATCCTGGTCTACCGCCTCTCCATGCTCGACCTCGTCCCCGGCGGCTCCACGTTCGACGAGGTCATCACCCTCGCGAAGGCCGTCGAGGCGGCCGGCGCCACCCTCATCAACACCGGCATCGGCTGGCACGAGGCCCGCATCCCGACCATCGCGACGTCGGTGCCGCGCGGTGCGTACACGTTCGTCACGAAGAAGCTCATGGGCGAGGTGACGATCCCCCTCGTCACCACCAACCGCATCAACACCCCCGAACTCGCCGAGGAGTTGCTCGCCGACGGCGTCGCCGACATGGTCTCGATGGCCCGCCCGATGCTCGCCGACCCGGAGTTCGTGAACAAGGCCGCCGCCGGTACCCCCGAGGCCATCAACACCTGCATCGGCTGCAACCAGGCATGCCTGGACCACACGTTCAGCGGCAGGATCACCTCCTGCCTGGTCAACCCCCGCGCCTGCCACGAGACCGAACTGACCCTGTCCCCGACCCGCCTGCGCAAACGCGTCGCGGTCGTCGGCGCGGGCCCCGCCGGACTCGCTTGCGCGGTCACCGCGGCCCAACGAGGCCACCACGTCACCCTGTTCGACGCCGCGAACGAGATCGGCGGCCAGCTCAACGTCGCCCGCAAGGTCCCCGGCAAGCAGGAGTTCGACGAGACGATCCGCTACTACGGCCACCAGTTGACGGCCCATCAGGTCGACGTGCGCCTCAACACCCGCATCGAGGCAGGCGATTTGACCGGGTACGACGAGATCGTGGTCGCCACCGGAGTCACCCCCCGCCTCCCCGACCTCGACGGCGTCGACCACCCCAGCGTCCTCGGCTACCTCGACGTCCTGCGCGACGACGCCCCCGTCGGCGACCGCGTCGCGATCCTCGGCGCGGGCGGCATCGGCTTCGACGTCGCCGAACACCTCACCGACAGCGGCGACAAGGCCCACGAGAACCCGGCGGCCTACTTCCGCGCCTGGGGCGTCGACCTCGACCACACCACCCCCGGCGGCCTCACCACCCCCGACCGCCCCACCCCGCCCCGCACGGTCCACCTCCTCCAGCGCAAGAACACCAAGGTCGGCGCGGGCCTCGGCAAGACCACCGGCTGGATCCACCGCACCGAACTCAAGCACCGGGGCGTCACCATGACCCCCGGCGCGACCTACGACCGCATCGACGACACCGGCCTCCACATCACCGTCGACGGCCACAGCACGGTCCTGGAGGTCGACACGGTCGTCCTGTGCACGGGCCAGGAACCGCGCCGGGACCTGTACGACGCGCTGGTGGCGGCGGGCCGTACGCCGCACCTGATCGGAGGCGCCGACGTCGCCGCCGAGCTGGACGCGAAACGTGCCATCAAGCAGGGCACGGAGATCGCGGCGGCCCTCTGACGCTCTCCCTAGGATGACCCGCATGTCACTCCCGCACGCGATCCTCACCGCCCTGCTCGAAAAGCCGTCCTCGGGGCTGGAGCTGACCCGCCGGTTCGACCGGTCGATCGGATACTTCTGGTCGGCCACGCACCAGCAGATCTACCGCGAGCTGGGAAAACTGGAGGCGGAGGGCCAGATCCGCGCCCTCCCCTCCGAGGTACCCGCGCGCGGCCAGAAGAAGGCGTACGAGGTTCTCCCCGAGGGCCGCGCCGAACTCGCCCGCTGGACCGCCGCACCCCAGGACCCCAAACCCCACCGCGACGCCACGCTCCTGCGCCTGCGGGCCGCGGCGGTCGTCGGCACGGCCGGCCTCGCCGCCGACCTGACCCGCCATCTCGCCCTCCATCAGCGCCAGTTGGCCGAGTACGAGGAGATCGAGTCCCGCGACTTCCCGCCGGGAGACGAAAGCGCGCAGGCCAGGCTTCAGCACCTGGTCCTGCGCGCGGGCATCGCCCTGGAGACGTTCTGGGTCAGCTGGCTCACCGAGGCCCTGGCCGAAGTCTCCGAAGCCGGACTCCCTGAAGCGGACGCCTGATTCAGAGCCGGTACGGCCGTCGCCGGCGCCGCAGGAACCACCCCGCCGCCACCACCCCGAGCCCGGTCAGCGCCCCGCCCGCCGCGAGCGTGACCGTGCCGTAGTCCTGGATCCCGCCCCCGAGCCCGCCGAGGACACCCCGGGTGGGCGCGGTGGTCGAGGAGGCGGTCGGGGTCGTCGACGCCGAGACGATGATCGTCTGGGACCCGGCGTCGGCTGTGTCAGAGCAACGGACCATCACGGTGTAGGTACCAGGGGTGACACCTGTCCAGACAGCCGACTGGCTGACGGACGTGCCCGACAACTGCGCGGCACGCCCTTGGTTGAACGAAGTCTGACTGCTGGTCAGCAGGTACGCGGTGCCGTAGCTGTCCCTGGCCTGCGTCGTACAGGTGCTGGTCACCACCGACACCGTCGACCCCGTCGTACTCACCGAGATCCCGGCCGCGAACGCCGGACCCGCGGCCAGCGCGACGGCCGCCGCGCTCGCCCCGGCACCGACAAGAAGCTGAAGTGTGCGCATGCGGCCAGCCAAAGCGGCCCGCACGGGGCACGCACCCCGGGAGCCGCCGGGCAGGTGACGGATTCCTTCGTACGGCGCAACAGGACACCCGGCCCTGCTGCCGGTCCGTCAGCGCGCGTGCACCGTACGGCCCCCTTGAGGTGGCCGAGGTGGCGGGAGGACACCAGATTTACCTGAGTGTCCGTCAAAGTCCCCCCGCGGAGAGGGTTTCTCTACGTGCGTCCCCAGTCGTTGACACTCGCCGTCGTCTGCCTCGCCCTGCTCGCGCCGACCGCGCCCGCCGTTCCGCAGGCATTCGGCCTCCCCACCTCCGACGGGCCCGTCGGCGCGGCGGACCTGCTGGCCAAGGTGCGCGGCTGCGACCCCGTCTCGCGCGGCAAGTACCGTACCGACGACAGCGCGCCGCGCACCGTACCCGTCTGCGGGACCCGGGACGCCGTGTTCTGGAAGGCTGACATGGACATCGACTGCGACGGGCGCCCCGGCCGGCACTGCAACCGGGACGCCGATCCGCTGTTCGCGCCCACCACCGCCTTCCAGCAGTCCGACGGACGCCAGCTCAGCGCGGAGAAGCTGCCCTACATCGTCGTCCCGATGAAGAGCGCCACCTGGAACCACCGCGACAGCGGGGTGCACGCCGGTTCCGTCGCCGCCGTGATCTACCGGGGCCGGGTCCAGTACGCCGTGGTCGGCGACACCGGACCCGACGACCTCATCGGCGAGGCGTCCTACGCCACCGCCAAGGCCCTCGGCATCCCCGCCGACCCGCGTGGCGGGGGTGTCTCCTCGGGGGTGACCTACATCGTCTTCAAGGACTCACGGATCAAGCCGATCGAGGACAAGGCGGAGGCGCTGGCGGTGGGGGAACGGCTGGCGAAGCTGTTCGTACGGGGCTAGATCAGCTCCTCGACGAGATCAGCCGCACGGTGGGTCCCGCCCTCCTTTCGAGCCGCCGCCCGCAACTCCGCCGACCTGCGCGCCACTTCGGGGTCGGCGGTCAGTTCCAGCAGGGCGCTGCGGAGGGCCTCCGCTGTCGCGTCCGCCGTGTCGAGGCGGCGGGCGATCCCCAGCTCCACCAGGCGGTCCGCGTTCATGAACTGCTCGGCGCCCTGCGGTACGGCGATCATCGGGACCCCGGCGAGGAGGCCCTCGCCGCAGCCGCCCATCCCCGCGTGGGTGACGAACGCGTCGGCCCGGTCGAGGATCGCCCGCTGCGGCACCCAGGGGTGGACCTCGACGTTCGCCGGGATCGCGCCGAGGTCCGCCGGGTCGGTGTACTTGCCGATCTGGAGGACCACGTGCCAGCCCGGCAGGTCACCGAACGCGGCGAGGCACTGCCGGTAGAACCCGGGCTGCCGGGTGAACGCCGAGCCGAGGGAGACGAGGAGGACGTTCTCGGCGTCGGCCGGACGCGCCCACTCCTCCTCGGCCGGGTCGAAGCAGGGCCCCACGAAGGTCACCGTGGACGTGTCGACGCGGTCCGCCTGCGGCTGCATCGCCCGCGTGATCGTCGCGACGGTGTGCGCCGGACGCCCCGCGAACTCCTCCACCGCGAGCGTCGACGCCCCGGACTCCTTGAGCCACGCGTCGAACCGCGCCCGGTACGCGTCCGCGCCCGGCAGCGCCCAGATGTGCGCGGCGACCTCCGCCTCGTACCCCTCCCAGGCCACGAAGGTCGGGGAGAACTGCATCAGGGGGCGGCCCTGGGACTCGGCGAGAACGCGGGCCGGGTACGCGCCGATGTCGTACAGGTAGAGGTCGGCCGGGTCGGTGTCGTACACGGCGCGGAGCTGGGGGAGGGCCTGGATCGCGTCGTCCAGGAACACCGACATCGCGGCGATCGTCTCCTTGGGCCAGTCGTTGTCGGCGACCGGGAGGACGGACGTGTACGGGACCAGCTCCGCGCCGGTCGGCTCGATCAGGTGCGCCACGACGGGGTCGTTCGCGTAGGTCACGCGGTGGCCGCGGGCGACCAGTTCGCGGATCACGTCGAGGCTGGGGAGGACGTGGCTGACGGCGGGGATGCCGATCATCGCGATGTGGGCACGGCGACGGGACATGGACGATCACACTCGTTTCAGGTCTACGGGGTCGAGGACACGACGAAGCGCGGCCCGGCGGTGTCGCGCGGGGCGCTGGGTGAGGGGGCGTGTCAGCCGTAGAGCTGTACGAAACCGTGCATGGCCGAAACCCTAGCCCGGCGCGGTGCCGTCGCGCATCCGGATTACGGCGCCGCCGCTTCGAGCTCGTCCACGGTCCCCGACATGATCGTCCGGACGTGCGCCGTGATGTGCTCCAGCGGCCAGTCCCACCAGGCCAGCGCCAGCAGCCTCGCCACATCCTCGTCGCCGAACCGGGAGCGGATCGGGCGGGCCGGGTTGCCGCCGGCGATGCCGTAGTCGGGGACGTCGGAGGTGACGACGGAACCGGTCGCGACGATCGCGCCGTGCCCGATCCGCACCCCCGGCATCACGGTCACGCCGTTCCCGAGCCACACGTCGTTGCCGACGACCGTGTCACCACGGTTCGGGAGCCCGGTGATGAGGTCGAAGTGGTCGGCCCAGGCGCCGCCCATCGTCGGGAACGGGAACGTGGACGGGCCGTCCTGGCGGTGGTTGGCGCCGTTCATGATGAACTTCACGCCGGTCGCGAAGGCGCAGAACCGGCCGATGACCAGCCGCTCCGGGCCGTAGTGGTAGAGGACGTTGCGCGTCTCGAAGGCGGTCGCGTCGTCCGGGTCGTCGTAGTACGAGAACTCCCCGACCTCGATCAGCGGGGACGTGACCAGCGGCTTCAGCAGGACGACGCGCGGCTGGCCGGGCATGGGGTGGAGGGTGGTCGGGTCGGGGAGCAGGGGCATGGGTCTCTCCCAGGGGGCCGGGGGCGGGGATGGCGCATTCATGATCGTCTCGCGGCGCCCGCCCCGCCCACCGAATTACCGCCCTGGTGCCATCCTCGCGGCCGTCACACCTTCCGGTACGCGTACGCCTCCCCGGCCGCCGCCTCCACGGCCGTCAGGTTCGCACCGGTCGCCGCCGTGACCGCCGCCGCGATCGACCCCTCCACGAAAGGCGCGTCCAACAGGCGGATGTCGTGCGGCAGTTCGTCGTCCTCCAGGAGTGCCTTGACGGTGAGGACGGCGCTCCCGAGATCGGCGAGGACGGCGACCCCCGCACCCCGGTCGACCTCGGCGGCGGCCCGCGTGATGAGGGCGGCGCTGGTGCCGAACCCGCCGTCCTCGGTGCCCCCGGCGGCGGCCACGGGTACGGCCGTACCGTCCCCCACCAGACCGCGCGCGAGATCCGCGACGGACTCCGCGACGGCGGCACTGTGCGAGACCAGCACGATCCCGACGAGTTTCTGATCGCTCATGACGTTTCCTCCCCTTGAACTTCCCCTTGGACTTCCCCTTGGGCCTCGGCCAGCGCCGCGATCAGCAGGGCCGACGAGGTCGCCCCCGGGTCCTGGTGACCCACGCTGCGCTCACCGAGATAACTCGCGCGCCCCTTGCGCGCCTGGAGCGGCACGGTCGCCGCCGCCCCCTGCTCGGCCGCGATCCGCGCCGCCGCGAACCCGGCGTCGAGCGCCTCCACGGCCGGCACCAGCGCGTCGACCATGGTCTTGTCGCCCGGCGCGGCCCCGCCGAGCTGCATGACCGCCTGCACCCCGGCCCTCAGCGCCGCCGCGAACTCGGCCTCGCCGACCTCGGGACCGTCCCCGAGGGCCTTGCCGGTGCCGCGCAGCAGCGTTCCGTACAGCGGTCCCGAAGCACCGCCGACGGTGGAGATGAGCTGCCGCCCGGCGAGCTGGAGGACGGCGCGCGGCGTCGCGGGCTCGTCCTTCTCCAGGACGGCCGCCACGGCGGCGAACCCGCGCCGCAGGTTGGCGCCGTGATCGGCGTCCCCGATGGGCGAGTCCAGCTCGGTGAGCCGGTCCGCCTCGCGGTCCACGAAGGCCGCGGTGGTCGTCAGCCAGCGGCGGAAGAAGTCGGCGTCCAGCATGGGAACTCCTCGCTCCGTACGGTCACATGCCCCAGCGCAGCCCGGCCGTGCTGACCGGCGCGTTCCACAGCCTCAGCAGCTCCTCGTCGATCTGGCACAGCGTGATGGACGCGCCCGCCATGTCCAGCGAGGTGACGTAGTTGCCGACCAGCGTGTGCGCCACGGTGACCCCGCGCGCGGCCAGGACGCGCTGGACCTCGGCGTTGAAGCCGTACAGCTCAAGCAGCGGCGTCGCCCCCATGCCGTTGACCAGGACGAGGACCGGGTTGCGGGGGGTCATGTCCTCCAGGATCGCGTTGACCGCGAAGTCGGCGATCTCCCCGGACGTCATCATCGGACGGCGCTCGCGGCCCGGTTCGCCGTGGATGCCGACGCCGAGTTCCAGCTCGCCCGGCGGCAGGTCGAAGGTGGGGGAGCCCTTGGACGGGGTGGTGCAGGCGCTCAGGGCGACGCCGAAGCTGCGGGAGTTCTCGTTGACCTGCCGGGCGATCGACTCGACGCGCTCCAGCGGCTGGCCCTCGTCGGCCGCCGCGCCCGCGATCTTCTCCACGAACAGGGTCGCGCCGGTGCCGCGCCGGCCCGCCGTGTAGAGGCTGTCGGTGACCGCGACGTCGTCGTCGACCAGGACCTTCGCGACCTGGATGCCCTCGTCCTCGGCGAGTTCGGCCGCCATGTCGAAGTTCAGGACGTCGCCGGTGTAGTTCTTCACGATGAACAGCACCCCGGCCCCGCTGTCCACGGCCGCCGCCGCGCGGACCATCTGGTCGGGCACCGGGGACGTGAAGACCTCGCCGGGACAGGCCGCCGACAACATGCCGGGCCCCACGAAGCCGCCGTGCAGCGGCTCGTGCCCCGAACCGCCGCCCGACACCAGGGCCACTTTTCCGGCGACCGGCGCGTCCCGGCGCACGATCACCCGGTTCTCGACGTCCACGACCAGCTCGGGATGGGCCGCTGCCATCCCCCGCAACGCGTCCGCGACCACGGTCTCCGGAACGTTGATCAGCATCCTCATGGCGGGTCCTCCTGATGACCTGTGCACGTACGTCTTATTCGATTGTCGGCCCTGGTGAGCGACCACTCGGAGACTAACGTTCACGGTCGCGCTTTGTCGTCGGGAGCGACGGAAGCGCTCAGCGGTCGAACTTCCAGGTGATATGCGCGGGCGCCGTGTTGACGACCGTGACCGGGATACGGACGGCCGTCCCGTCGCCCCGTCTGCCGGTGCACGTCATCCTCGTCCCCGCGACCGCGAGCAGCGGACCCGGACAGCTCACGTCGTGGACCCTGATCCCGACCCACGGCAGCGGGTGGTACCTGCTCTGCGTCCGGCCGGCGACGATGTTCGCGGCGAGGGCCTTGCGGCCGTCCACCAGGACCGTGTCGTACTCGTCCAGCCGCGTCGTCGACTCGGTCGTGGAGAGGGCGCGCGTGCCGAGGACACCGGTCAGGAGGACGACGGCCGCTCCGGCGACGACGCCGAGGGCGAACCTGCTGTCCGGCACGAGTGGCCTCCTCTCGGGCTCCGGGCCGGGGCTCCGGTCTCGGTTTCGGCTTCGGGCTTCGGTTTCCGGCTTCGGAAAGTACCAGCTCACCCCCGCTACGGTGACGCCATGCGATCCACCGCCCGGGGCTTCGCGGTCGGCGCCCTCCTCGCCGCGGCCTTCCTCGACCTCGTCGTCGCCCAGCAGACCCGTACGGGCCTCGCGCTGCCCGCGCTGGTCCTCGCCGTCGGCCTGACCGCCGTCCTTCGACCCCTTGGTTCCCTTCGACTCCGTACCGCCGTACCCGCGTTGCTGTCCCTGCTGTATACGGCGACGTCGGTGGTCCGGCACCGCGACGTCGCCTTCGGGCCCGGCGAGGCCGCCGTGCTGCTGTGTCTGCTGTACGTCGCCGTGCGGCAGGTGCCGGCGCGGTGGGCCGGGGTGTGCGGGGCGCTGGACGCGGGGGCGGTGCTCGCGACGCCGGCGCGGTACTTCCGTGCGCCGTGGGCCGGGGACGAGGGGCCGGTGTATCTGGTCGTCGGGCTGGTGCTGGTCGGGTCCGTCGCCGGGTTCGCGGGGTATCTGCGCGCGCTGGACTTCCGGCGTGCCGTCGCCGTCGCCGAGACGCGGCGCCAGGAGCGCGTGGCGATCGCCGCCGACCTCCACGACTTCGTGGCGCATCACGTGACCGGCATCCTCGTCCAGACGCGGATGGCCCGGATGCTGGTCGCCGGTGAGCGGGAGCGGGTCGATCCCGTCCTCGGGGGGATCCAGGACGCGGCCACCGAGGCGCTCGCCTCGATGCGGCGTACGGTCGGCGTGCTGCGGGAGAGCGACTCCGCCGCGATGCACCCGGTGGGCGACCTCGCCGGGATCCGGGGGCTGGTCCAGGGGTTCGCCGGGCAGCCCGTCGTCCTGCGGCGGGACGCGGCCGTCCACGACGACCTGCCGCACGAGGTGCAGGCCGCCGCCTTCCGCGTCGTCCAGGAAGCCCTGACCAACGTACGGCGGCACGCGGGCGACGCCGGGCGGGTCGCCGTCGGGCTGCGGCTCGCCGGGACGGCTCTGGAGGTGACCGTCGTGGACGACGGGCGGGGCGGGGTGCGGCTGCCCGAGGAGGCTCGGGGCGGGGGGTTCGGGCTGGTCGGGCTGCGAGAGCGGGTGACGGCGCTCGGCGGGGAACTGGAGGCGGGGCCCGAGGTGGAGGGGTGGCGAGTGCGAGCGGTGCTGCCGGTGCGGGGGCGGTGAGGGGCGGCGGGTGCGGGGCGGCGGGGTACGGGGTGAGGCGGCGAGGCGCGGGGGTGAGGCGGCGGGCTCGGGTGACTTGAACCGTCACGTGAAGTGACCTGACGGCCGGGCTCTCCATGTCCCCGGGGCGCAGTCTCCCGTACTCCAGCTGTCCCTGCCGACCCACGACCCGGTCCGCCTGATGGAACTCGGCCGCCGCCTGGCGGGTCCGCGTGCGGAAGGCGTCCTGGTCATCGTCTCGGGCTTCATGACGCACGGCCTGCCGTTGGTCACCCGCGAGATGCTCGACGGCGTCGTCCCCGCCTGGTCCTCCGACTTCGACCAGTGGGCCGCCGAGGCGCTCGCCGAGGGGGGACGTCGAGGGGGGACACCGACGAACTCGCCGCGTACGCCGGCCGCGCGCCCGGTATGCCGTACGCCCACCCCGCCACCGACCACTTCCCCCCGGCAGTGCGGACGACCCGGAGCGGGCCGTCCGCACTGCCATCGACGGCTTCATGATGGGATTCACGAAGCGGTCGTTCGAAGTGGTCTAGGAGTGGAACGGGTCAGGTCTGGATCTCCGAGGGGCCCTCGTCGAAGACGGTGATGTCGACGCAGAGGTAGATCGGTGCGCCCCAGTTGTGGTGGAGCACCCAGGTGACTCCGTTGTTGGGGTCGAACGGCGGGCCGTGCGGCGCGATGTTGGTGACCCAGACGTCGGCCGCTCCGACGAACCGCTTGCGGTCGACACCGGCGAAGCCGCCGTGTGCGTCGCCGGGCGCCGGTACGTACTCGCAGGCGGTGACGTTGACGATGGACGTGGCGTTGATGGCGGCCCAGTTGAAGTTGCACGTGGTCCGGGTCGTTTGGGGATCCCGGTAGTACACACGGATGTGCTGGGGCATGGAGCCACCCCTTCCGTAGCTGATGGGCTGGTGCCTTTCCATCGTGAAGTGTGCACGAATGAGCGGCAAGTCGATCATTTGAGCGACTTGTCCCTCGTGGGGCTGCCTTGACGGCCCTGGGGCCGCGACCTAGCGTGCGGTGATCGCGCGGCGACAGAAAGGTCTCTCATGCGGCTCTCCGCCCCGGCCGACTCCCTCTTCGGACTCGCCAACCTGCCGTACGGCGTCTACTCCCGCCCGGGCACCGCACCCCGCGTCGCCACCCGCTACGGCGACCACGTCGTCGACCTGGCGCTCCTCCTCGGCGACGAGGTCTTCGCCGCGCCCGCCCTCAACCCCTTCATGGCGCAGGGGTACGACCGCTGGGTCACCGTCCGTGCCGCGATCACCGCCGCGCTCGCGGGGGATGTCCCCTCCGGTGCCGTCCACCCCCTCTCCGACGTCACCCTCCACCTTCCCTTCGAGGTCGCGGACTACGTCGACTTCTACGCCTCCGAACACCACGCCGCGAACCTCGGCCGCCTCTTCCGGCCCGACAACCCGGAGCCCCTGCTCCCCAACTGGAAGCACCTCCCCGTCGGTTACCACGGCCGCTCCGCCTCCGTCGTCGTCTCCGGCACGGACGTCGTACGCCCCTCCGGCCAGCGCAAGTCGCCCGGCGACCCGGCGCCCGTCTTCGGGCCCTCCGTCCGGCTCGACATCGAGGCGGAGATCGGGTTCGTGGTCGGCGCCGGCAATCCCATGGGCTCGCCCATCCCCGTCGCCGACGCGGAGTCCCACATCTTCGGCGCCGTCCTCTTCAACGACTGGTCCGCGCGCGACATCCAGGCATGGGAGTACGTCCCTCTCGGCCCCAACCTCGGCAAGTCCTTCGCGTCGACCGTCTCGCCGTGGGTCGTCCCCCTGCTGGCCCTGACCGGCGCGAAGGTGGACACGCCGCCCCAGGAACCGGCCGTCCTCCCCTACCTCGCGCTCGACCGTCCCTGGGGGCTCGACATCTCCCTGGAGATCGAATGGAACGGCGAGGTCGTCTCCCGGCCGCCGTACTCCGCGATGTACTGGTCACCCGCGCAGATGCTGGCGCACTTGACCGCGAACGGGGCCCCCACCCGAACCGGCGACCTCTTCGCCTCCGGCACGGTGTCGGGGCCGGAGAAGGGGGAGCGGGGGGCGTTCATCGAACTGACGTGGGGTGGGGCGGAACCGGTGGCTGTGGGCGGGGAGCTGAGGACGTTCCTGGAGGACGGGGACGAGGTGGTGCTGCGGGGGAGTGCGCCGGGGGTCGGCGGGGGGAGGATCGGGTTCGGGGAGGCTCGGGGGAGGGTGGTGGGAAGGGGGGAGTGAATGGATGGGTGGATGAGTGGCTGAGCCACTCGACCACTGTGTACCCGACAGGTGAGGCGGACCCGACGCCGTCCCCTTCAGCCCCGCAGAAGGGCGAGTTGGTGGGTGACGGCCTCGGTCAGGCGGGGCTCGTCGTCCGTCGCGAGGAGGTCGAGGAGCGCGCCCCGGAGGACGGCCAGGGCGAGGGTGCGGCGGGCGTCGGCGTTCCGCGCCGCCCGTTCGGACGGCGACTGGCAGTCGGCCAGGACGCCGAGCCAGTCCTCCACGGTCGTACGGGCGAAGCCGGCCCAGGGGCCGTCCGGCTGGACGAGGGAGCGCGCGTACGCCTCCGCCCACAGGCGCAGCAACGGCCGGTGCTCCTGCGCGGCGAGCCATGCCCAGACCTGTTCGACCGCCGGGACCAGTCCGGCGGGCGCGGGTTGCCTGACGCGGTCCAGGAGGGCCAGTTCGTCGGTGCGGGCGCGGGCCAGCAGCGCTCGTACCAGGCCGTCCTTGCTGCCGAAGAGGAACAGCAGGACCCGGGGGCTGGAGCCGATCGCCTCCGCGAGGGGGCGCAGTGAGAGGTCGGTGAGGCCGTGGGTGAGGGCGTACCGGTAGGCCGCCTCCAGCAGCTCGGTCCGCCGGGCGGACGGGGGTGGCGTTTCCTGGGGCACGCGGCTAGCCTAACGCAACTGAAACGACTGTTTCAGTCCAGGGAGCGATCACGGGCCGGGAGAGCGGCACATGCCACAGCACGACCAGAACCACGCCGCCGTACGCCGCGCCGACCGGCCCGGTGACCTGGGCTGGGTCCTGATGGCCCACGGCGACGTCTACTGCGGACAGCTCGGCTGGGACCCCGACTTCGAGGCCCTGGTCGCCAGGATCGTCGCGGACTACGCGGCCAAGCACGACCCGCTCCGCGAGGCGGCCTGGATCGCCGAGGCCGACGGCCGCCGCGTGGGCTGCGTCCTCCTGGTGGCAGGCGACGGCCCGAAGACGGCCCAGCTCAGGGTTCTCCTCGTCACCCCGGACGGCAGGGGGCTGGGCCTAGGAACACGCCTGGTCGCGGAGTGCCTGGCCTTCGCCCGGGAGGCGGGCTACGAGCGGGTGACCCTCTGGACCAACGACGTCCTGGTCTCGGCGCGCAGGATCTACCAGGCCGCCGGCTTCGAACTCGCCGACGAGGAACGGCACCACAGCTTCGGGCAGGACCTGGTGGGGCAGAACTGGACGCTTGAACTGGGGGCCGGACCGGCGGGCGGGACCGCATGACACCGACGTGCCGCAGGTCGCGGCGGCCGTGGGGGGACGACGTACGGGTGCGCCGACAACGCGTACCCGAATACCCCGCCCCTCCCGTACCGTGCCCGCGTGGACCTCTTCGCACAGACATGGGCCGCGCTGCGGTCGGCCGTGGCGGGGCTCGCGGACGAGGACTTCGCGCGGCCCTCGGGGTGCACGGGATGGCTGGTACGGGACCTGGTGTGCCACCTCGTGATCGACGCGCAGGACGTCCTGATCACCCTCGCCACCCCCACCGACGCCGAGCCGACCCGGGACGCGGTGACGTACTGGCACGTCACCGGCACCCCGCCGACCGGCGAGGACCCGCTCGACGCGCTGACCGTCCGCCTCGCGGCGGCGTACGAGGACCCGGCGCTGCTGAAGTTCCACCTGGACGACGTCGGCTCGGCGGCGGGCCGCGCCGCGACCCTGGCGGCACCGGAACTGCGGGTCGCCACCCAGGACATGGTCCTCACTGCGGCCGACTACCTCTCCGCGTACGTCCTGGAGTGGACCCTCCACCACCTCGACCTCGTCGCCCACCTCCCCGGCGTCGAAGGACCCCCTGCCGCAGCCCTCGCCCGCACCCGGCAGATGCTGGAACAGCTCGCCGGTACGCCGTTCCCCGCCGCCCTCTCCGACACGGACGCGCTCCTCGTCGGCACCGGCCGCCGCGCCCCCACCGACGCGGAACGGGCCGAAC
Organism: Streptomyces saintjeani; assembly: GCF_055409605.1. NCBI lineage: Bacteria > Bacillati > Actinomycetota > Actinomycetes > Kitasatosporales > Streptomycetaceae > Streptomyces > Streptomyces saintjeani. The sequence continues at coordinate 8,924,379 of NZ_CP189624.1, forward strand.
TGGGCGGCACGGCCGCGAAGTTGCCCTTCGTCGTGGGGTGAACGGTCCGATCGTCGCAGGTGACGGCAGGGCCGCCGATTACCATCGGGCCATGGATTCGACGCCGCGTTGGCTGAACCCCGAGGAGCGACGGGCGTGGCTCGCCTACGTCGAGTTCTCCACGCACCTCGCCGACCATCTCAACCGCCAGCTGCGCCGCGACGCGGGGATGACGCACGCGGACTACTCGCTCCTCGCGTTCCTCTCGGCGGTCCCCGGCCACCAGCTCACCATGTCCGAGCTGGCCGAACGCCTCCGCATCACCCGCAGCCGCCTCACCCACGCGGTCACCCGCCTCCAGGAATCCGGCTACGTCGACCGCCAGGACTGCCCCAGCAACCGCCGCAACCAACTCGCGGTCCTCACCCCCGAGGGCATGCGCCTCCTGGAAGAAGTGGCCCCGGGCCACGTGGAAGCGGTCCGCCAGGCGATCTTCGACGCCCTCACCCCGGCCCAGATCACCCAGTTCGCGGAGATCGGCGAGGCGATCAACGCGGCGCTCCACCGCATCGACGCGGACAACGGACACGAGCAGGCGCTGCCGTGGAGAAGGCGGTGACGGTATCCCCGCGCGGGGATTCTTCGAGATGCGGGGCATAGATCCGATCATCGATGCTGTTTACGCTGTCGAGGATGCCCACAGGACGTACGAGCACCTCACACGCGGCCCACCCCCGAAGCCGCGTGACCGCATGAGTCGTATCCGATAGGACAGGTACCGCACATGAGCGCATCCGCATCGATCGGCGTCACCGGCCTGGGAGTCATGGGCCGCAACCTGGCGCGCAACTTCGCGCGGCACGGGTACACGGTCGCCGTCCACAACCGGAGCGCCGGGCGGACCCGTGCGCTCATCGAGGAGTTCGGCCACGAGGGGGACTTCGTCCCCGCCGAGAGCGCCGAGGATTTCGTCGCCGCTCTCGAACGTCCTCGGCGTCTGATGCTGATGGTGCAGGCGGGGGAGGCGACGGATGCGGTGATCCAGGAGTTCGCGCCGCTGCTTGAGCCGGGCGACATGATCATCGACGGGGGCAACGCGCACTTCGCCGACACCCGCCGCCGGGAAGCCGCGCTGCGCGAACAGGGCATCCATTTCGTGGGAGTCGGCGTCTCCGGGGGTGAGGAGGGCGCGTTGCACGGGCCGTCGATCATGCCGGGCGGGTCGCCGGAGTCGTACGCCGTGCTGGGCCCGATGTTCGAGGCGATCAGCGCGAAGGTCGACGGGGAGCCCTGTGCCACGCACATCGGGGCCGACGGGGCCGGGCACTTCGTGAAGATGGTGCACAACGGCATCGAGTACGCCGACATGCAGCTCATCGCGGAGGCGTACGACCTGCTGCGGCAGGTCGGCGGCTACGAGCCGGCCGAGATCGCGGGCATCTTCCGCGAGTGGAACCAGGGGCGTCTGGGCTCGTACCTGATCGAGATCACGGCCGAAGTGCTGGGCCACACCGACGCGTTGACCGGCGGCCCGTTCGTCGACGTGGTCGTCGACCGGGCGGGGCAGAAGGGCACGGGGCGCTGGACCGTGCAGACCGCGCTCGACCTCGCCTCCCCGGTGACGGCGATCGCCCAGGCCACCTTCGCGCGGGCCGCGTCGGGACAGACCGCGCTGCGCACGGCGTACCGGGGACTGCCGGGCGGCACCACCCCGCCACTGTCACGCACCGAGGCCGCACGGTTCGCCTCACAGGTGGAGAACGCCCTGTACGCCTCCAAAGTGATCGCGTACGACCAGGGATGGACGATGATCCAGGACGCGGCGAAGGAGTACGGCTGGGACATCGACCTCGCCGCCGTCGCCCGCATCTGGCGGGGCGGCTGCATCATCCGCGCCTCCTTCCTCGACCGCATCCGCGCCGCCTACGCCCAAAACGCTTCCCTGGTCAGCCTGTTGACGGAGAAGGAGTTCGCACAGGAGATCACGGACGCGCAGGTGCCGTGGCGGGAGATCGTGGCGACGGCGGCTCGCCGGGGCATCCCCGTACCCGCGTTCTCGGCAGCTCTCTCGTACTACGACACCCTGCGCGCCGAACGCCTCCCGGCCGCCCTGCTCCAGGGCCAGCGCGACTACTTCGGTGCGCACACCTACGGCCGGGTGGACAAGCCGGGTGCGTTCCACACGCACTGGGCGGACGCCGAACGGCCCGAGACCGACGCGTAAGCGCCTCCGCTGAGAGCTGAGAAGGGTGGCCATCACTTCACTGTGATGACCACCCTTCGGCCGTGTGGAGCGGGATCCGGGGCCGTCGGTCGCCCCCGGGCCGCTCCGAGGTCAGCGGACGGTGACCGAGTAGGCGCTGGTGCTCAGCCGGCCCGTGCCGGTGAAGACCTCGGTGCCTGCCTCCACGCTCGTCAGATACGTGGTGCCGCCGAGCAGCCGGCGCCGGACCAGAGCGTCCGTGAGGCCGGTGAGGTCGGTCGTCTGGCTGGTGGTGTTGGCCCTGCGGACGAACGAGTAGACGTTCCAGCTACTGGTGATCTTCCCGGCGGAGTCCTTGTTGACGATCTTGCCGACGTAGAGGTCCCAGGCGACCCCGCCCACGTTGAGCGTTTCGCGCTTCGTGCCGAGCGGGCCCGCGCCGTTCTGCCGGTTGAGCCAGACCATCACCTCGTCGTGCGGCTGGTCCCGCCAGTCCGGGTTGGACTTCTGGTGGAACCACAGGTCGTACGAGACGTTCATGACGGTCGGCCGGTTCTGGGTGATCTTGAACGACCAGTTGGACGTGACCCGCCGGCCGCTGTCGAGGCGGATCGGCAGCCGGGTGTTCTTCTCCTTCCATCCCCAGTGCCAGCCGAGAACCGCGCTGGCGTACGCCTTCACACTGGTCCGGTCGCCGGTCCAGTCGAAGGTGGTGTCCCAGTTGAGGTTGCCGTTGCGGTAGGAGTTCAGCCAGGTGCACTCCTTGCCGCTGGCACCTTTCTGGCCCCACACGTTGTTGTTCAGGTAGTACGGCGAGGCGCTGATGGTGTTGAACGCCGTGCAGTTGTCGGCCGCGTGGGCGGACTGCGGGACGAGCAGCAGCGGAGCGGCGACGGCGGTGGCGGCGGCCAGGGTGAGGCCGCGCAGTCGGGTAGCGATCATGGTCTTGGTCCTTACCGGTAGGTGATGTCCGACGTGCGGTAGAGGCAGTTCCTGCCGTCGGGACCAGAGCCGGTCTTGACCGGTTCGCCCGCGGTCACGCCGCGGAACTTCTGGCAGACGACGATCTTCCGGCTCCGGTCGCCGACGATCGTGACGCGGCTGATCCGGGCTGTGTCGCCGAGGTTGGGGTTGATGCCGACGACGTCGACGCCGGGCGCCCGGACGGTGACGTTGTCGATCACGACATGCCGCTGGTACTGCTTCTTGCAGACCCCGCAGGAGCGGTAGAGCTTGCCGAAGTCCTCGACCTGGAAGTTGCGGATGGTGAACGTGCCGGGGCCGTTGTGCTGGAACACCTTGTCGGCGGCCCTGCGGGCACCCCCGCCGTCGACGGTCATGGTCTGGTTCGCCCGGGTGCTCTTGAAGGTGGCCGCGTCCTCGCCGACGTCCTCCCACCAGACGTTGCGCAGGGTGCAGGTGCCCCGGCAGTGGATGCCGTCGGCGGCCGGGGAGCCGATGATCACGTTCGAGACCGTGGCGCCGTCGGCGAGTTCGAGGACCGGCGGCTGGTTCTCGCTCTGGTCACCGCCGCCGAGGGCGCCGGTGCCGACGAAGCGCGTGAAGTCGAAGTTGCGCGTGCCGCTGACCGGGATCGTCGCGGAGACGCGCTGGGTACGTTTCGCGGCCGGCCAGTCCGCCGCGGGCCGGACGGCGGTGGCCCCGGAAGGCCCGGCCGACGAGTCGGCGACGGCGAGAGCGGGGCCGGCGGAGAGCAGGAGAACGGCCAGCGGCACACATATGCCTGTGCGGTGCTTCATGCACGAAACGTCACCAGTCATGTACGCATCGCGCATGTCGGATGACCCGAACGTGTCACCAGAGCAGGGCCCAGCTCACCTCCCCGGCGCCGGCCTCACCGTCAGGATCTGCTGGGCCTGCCCGACCGGCCCGTGGACGTCGTACAGGACCGTGCTGGTCAGCCCCTGCCCCGTCGGCCCGAACGTGACGGTCGTGTCGAGCCCCGTCCACCGCCCCTCGGGCTGCCGGTGGAGGTGGACCGTGAGGTCCACGTTGGGGAACATCCACTCCGTCGGGGGACGGCGTACGGCGACACCGTTGGCCGTGTCGACGAGCGTGAGGAACGAGGTCAGCGGACCGACCGGCTCGCCGGCCACGAGGGCGTACGGCGAGGAGATCCACGCGGTCCCGCGCCCCGGCACCGGCGGCGCGGGCATCCGTACGTCGAGCGACGCGACGTACCCGCCCGGCCACAGCTCGGCCATCGGCCAGGACGGCGACGACTCGGGCGGCGGCAGGAGTTCACCCGTACCGCCCGCCACCGAGGCCGTGTCGAGAGCCGTCAGCAGCCAGCCGCGCGCCCGGACCACGGGGCGGTCCGCGATGCGTACGACGGCCTCGACCAGCTCGATCGTGCGGCCCGGCCGGACCGTCTCCACCTCGATCTCGCACTCGTCCAGGGCGAGCCGGCCCAGGATGTCGTAGCTGACGCGGGACAGGAGCAGACCGGGACGGTCCGCGAGGTGCTGGTCCATGGCGTGGACGATCAGACCGCCCAGCGGACTGAAGTGCTGCTCGTCCGGGGCCCAGGCGCCCTGCGCGTGGTGCGTCGGCTTGAAGCGGTGGTCGTCGATGCGCTCGTAATAGCTGCCGGGGGTCAAGACGGACCTTTCCTCGGGGACGCTGGGGACGCTGGGGACGCTGGGGACGCTGGGGACGCTGGGGACGCTGGGGACGCTGACACCGGGGATGGTAACAACGTGGTCGTTACAACAGGTTCAGCAAGGCTACGTACACGGCCGCCCCGAGGCCCAGCAGGATTCCGACCGGCATCCACACCGCGAGCCGCGCGACCAGCGCCGAGTCCCGCAGGCGGCCCAGCGGCGCGACCGTGACGCTCGCCCCGGCCGGCAGAGCGATCTCAGCGCCGGGCTCGGTGGCGACCAGCATGGACATGGTCTTGCGGAACATGTGCGACCTTGTCCGGCGGGATCTTCTCCAGGCCGGTGCGGTCGGTGGTGTCGTTGACGTGCTCGATGAACTTCTCGATCAGCTTGCGGCTGATGCTGTGCTCGTAGCTTTTGACGCGGGTTGTGCTGCCGGGCAGGCCGGGGTCGGCGAAGACGAGTCAGGGGTGGGCGGAAAGTTCCTCTGCGACGAGGATCGCGCGGGCAACCGGCTCGATGAATCGCCCCGGTTCGAATGGAGACTCGATTTCATGAAAGGGTCGAGTCATGGCACGACCTTCCCGTTACCCGCTTGAGCTCCGCCGTCGCGCGGTGCGCTCGGTCGCCGAGGTAGGCGCCGGCTGCCCGAACGAGACGGCCGCCCTGCGGGCGGTGGCCGAGAAGCTCGGCATCGGTTCCCGCGAGACGCTGCGGCACTGGGTGAAGCAGCATGAGATCGATACGGGGACACGTCCGGGGACGACGACGGAGGAGTCCGCTCAGCTCAAGGCGTTGAAGAAGGAGAACGCCGAACTGGAGCGAGCCAACGAGATCCCGAAGGCCGCAGCGAGTTTCTTCGCGGCCGGGCTCGACCGGCCACACACGCCCGTAGCGTTCATCGACGAGCACCGGGACCGCTTCGGCGGCGTCGAGCCGATCTGCAGGACGCTCACCGGGCACGACTGCAAGATCGCCCCTTCCACCTACTACGCCCACAAGAAACGCGTCGAAGCTCCCTCCGCCCGTTCCGTGCGCGACGAGGAACTCGAAGAGCGCATCCAAGAGGTCCACACGTCCAACCTCCGCGTCTACGGGGCCCGGAAGATCTGGCGCGAACTGAACCGGCAGGGACATGCCGTGGCCCGCTGCACCGTCGAGCCCCTCATGCGCGAACTCGGCATCACCGGCGCCGTCCGCGGCAAGAAGGTGATCACCACGCTGCCCGGCGGGCAGGCAGGACGGGCGCCGGACCTGCTGGACCGCGACTTCGTCGCTGCCGCCCCGGACCGCTGCCGGGTCGTGGACTTCGCCCACGTGAAGACATCGCCTTCGTCGTGGACACGTTCTCCCGCCGGATCGTCGGCTGGTCCGCGGCCACCGTGAAGGAAGCGGTCTTCGTCCTGGACGGCCGTGTGGCAACGTGACCGCGACCAGCACCCGGTTCAGCCAGGCGAGTTGACCCACCACTCGGATGCCGGGTCGCAATACGTGAGTTTCCGGCTTGCCGGGCATCTGGACGCCGCCGGCATCGCCGCCTCGATCGGATCGGTCGGCGACGCCTACGACAATGCCCTGATGGAGAGCACGATCGGTCTGTTCAAGACCGAGCCGTTCAAGCCCCGACGGCCCTGGAAGTCCCTCTCCCAGGTCGAGTTGGCCACCACAGAGTGGGTCGACTGGTACAACCACCGCCGACTCCACGATGAGACAGGGCACGTTCCGCCCGTCGAGTACGAAGCCAACCACTACGAGGGGCTTGGCCCTTCGTTCATCGGCGATCATGACGCGCCACACGTGGTCGGCGAGGCGGCGTTTCAGGCACCGCTTCGCTTCCTTCGGCGACATACCCCGGGAGAGCCGGCCCCGAAGAGCGGCAGACGGTTCACGAGTCACCCGGCCCGGCGTCCTACGGCACGCTACGAGCGGCCAATCCGACCGCGTCCCGCTACCTCCATACAAGTCGGCGGTTCAGTCTCAGCCAAGGCTGTCGGAGAGGGGAGCGCTGGGCCCAGGGGAAGGGCCGGCGGCACGGCACGGGCGCCGGCCTGTGCGGTGGACGAGTCGGCTGGTGAGGCGGGTAACGCTTTTGGGAGCCCGAGCCAAGTAGAGCTGTAAGGCATTGCTCGTCCGTTCAAGGAGTCGTCCGTGCAAGCGGAGCATTCAACAGCGCCACCCGTGCGTGACCCGGCCGGGTTCGCCGTGTTCTACCAGCAGCAGTTCGACACTGTGCTCGGCTTCGTGACCCGGCGCACCGACAGCCCGCACCTGGCCGCGGACCTGACAGCGGACATCTTCCTGACCGCGCTCGAACAGGCGCACACGTACGACGCCCGGCGCGGTACACCGGTCGCCTGGCTCCACGGCATCTCCCGCAACATCCTGGCCGCCCACTTCCGGGGCAGCGCCCGCGAGCAGCGGGCCGCCATCCGGATCGCCGCGCAGCGGATGCTGGACGATCAGGACATCAGCGCGATCGCGGGCCGTATCGACGCGGCCCGCGAGATCCGGCAGCTGGCCGCGCGGCACGCGGCTCTGTCCGAGCCGCTGCGCGCCGTGCTGGACCTGGTGGCCCTGGACTCACTGACCGTCCGTGAGGCCGCACAGGCCCTCGGTATCAGCGCGGCCACCGCCCGGGTGCGCCTGCACCGTGCCCGCAAGTCCCTGCAGCGTGTCGACACCCAGCCCATCACATCCCTGCACGTCGCCTCGGAGGCCCACTCATGACCGCTCCCGTGCACTTCCAGCAGCAGCTCGCCGAGGAACTCACCGCCCGCGCCGCAGCCCTGCCGCCCACGACGGAGGCGCCTGTGCGACCGCTCCGCACCCGGCGGATCGCGGTCACCGCGCTGGGACTGGCGGCAGCCGTCACCGCGGTGGTGCTGATCCCGCGTGCGGCCGACACCACCGCCACCCCGCAAGCGGAAAAGGGCCACAGCGCCACCCGCGTGCCGGACGGGAGCGCGCCGGTGCTGAGCAACGCCTCCTACACGGTCGCTCCGCGCAAGGACGGGACCGTCACCGTTCTGGTGACGGGCGCGGAGGTGTCCGGGCTCCAGGCGGCGCTGCGCAGCCTGGGCGTGCCGGCCGTGGTCCTGCGGGCCTCGGAGTCCTGCTCCGCCAGGGTCCGTACCGACAACGCCAACCTGGAGACGGTCTCGTCGCGGGATCCGAAGAACGGACGCCTGATGGTGATCCGGCCCGGCGCCATCCCGCGTGGAGACTCTCTGGTGCTGGTGCAGCCCGCCCTCAAGGGCGCCCTGCACCCGGACAAGATGTACTCCATGGAGGTCATGCTGGCCCCGGGCGAGCCCAGTTGCTTCCCCGCCTCCCAGAGCAGCGTGGGCGTGGGCTAGGTGTGCCGCGTCTGATAATGATCTTGTGACGGGTCGAGGCGAGCTGACGGATAGGGCGGAGCCTGTCAACGCGATCAAGGCAGGTAGATCGTTCTATCCCTGTGCCGGGATCGTTTGATCGTCGTGTCGGAGGTCGGCGCGCATCTCGCGGAGCTGGTCGGCGAGGCCGAAGTGCACGTCGAAGGGGGTGCACCAGACGCGGGCGTCCTCGACGCGGCCGAACCGCCCGGGAAAGCCGTGCCGGTGTCCGAGGGTCTTGTGCCGACTCTCCGGGTACGGATTGTCGTTGGACGTCCTGGGCCGGGAGTGCGATGTGGTGACACCCGGGTTGTCCGGCATCTGCGCGACGTTGTGGGCGATCATCGGTGAACCGCGATCCGACCGAGTGGATCGTCGACCGGCCGTGCCGGAGAGGGTACTCGGCGATCGTCGAGGACAAGGAACCGCCCGGCCGGCTCCTTGTTCTCCGGGCGGCGGCCGTCCAGCCGGCCGTGCAGCGGCTGTGGATGCCGATGATTGCGCAGAGGCGGAAACAGCCGCTCCTGACTGGGCCCTTCAGCGTCGTGATGTCCCACGGCCAGACCCGGTCGGGTGCGGTGCCGATCAGCCCGGGCTTCTCGCGCGGCGGATGCGTGGCCTGCCGGCGCCGTTCGCGGACCTCGCCGTGCTTGCGCAGGATCCGGTACATCGCCGCCTCCGGGCACAGGCAGATGCCGCGGTCCAGCAGCACCGCGCAGATCTCGGCAGGCGCCATGCCGACGGACGCGGCCGAGCGCGGCACGGCCAGGACCTTCGCCTCCTTTGTCTCTGCCGGAGCCCGCGGATGCCGCTTGCGCTCCCGCTTCTGCCGCACCGGAGCCAGGGACCTGCGGTGGTGCCGATACCAGGTCGCCTGGCTCAGGCCGAGCGCGGCGAACAGCTCGCGGTGCCGGCGGGCGAGGCGGCCCCCCCGCCCGCTCGACGATCTCCCGTAGACCTTCCGGCGCCGCCGCCCTTCGCGCATGCCTGCAAGCCGAACTCCGCCGGGCCAGTTCCGGCAGCAGCGCTGTCGACCACTCCCGCTTGCGCATCCCGGTCATCAGCGCGAGCTCGGCTGCCGCCCGGTTGCGGTGCGGGAATCCGCCCCGAAAAGCGACATCAACCTCGCCGTCGGGGCACTGCCCGCCCAGCCCAACGTCGCGGAAGAACAGGTACTGATCGAGCGCGAGATGCCTCACCTGCATGCCGTGCGTAGGTGAGCAGGTCCGTCTGCCGAGAGGCGAGGTGCTCAACCAGCCGCAGCACGACGACAGCGGCTCCACCGGCCGCATGTCCGCCCCCAGCACGATCGGCGTCCCGTCCGGAATCACCTGCCGGTCCAACGGGGCCACCGCCGTACCGCTCCACCAGCGGCCGTCGAACGAAGAAAAGGTCCAACTTCCCTCCTCTGGAACACCAACCCGGAATACGGAGGAACAGGACAGACAGGACGCTCCGGAGATAGTTGATCAGACCACTCGTTGCAGTGAGGCAGAGCAGAACTATGGAGAGAACACGTGGCGGAAGTTGACGACCAGGACGGTCACCGCGATCGCCGTGAGCGGGGTGGTGCTCGCGATCATGCCGACGAGGAGGAGCTCCAGGGAACCGGCGAGGGAGGCCGAGGGGGTGATCCAGGGGTACCGGGCCGTCATCGACCCCGCCGCCCGGGGCCGCGCCTTCGAGGTGCTGGTCGATCTCAGCCTGGAGTCGCAGGACGCGGCGACCGTCGAACGCTTCGAGGAGACCCTCGCCCGGGCGGACGAGGTCCTGGAGCTGCGGCGGCTCTTCGGCGCCCCCGACTATTTCGTGCGGGTCGCCGTCGCCGACCTCGCCGCGTACGAGACCTTCATGAGCACGCGGGTCATGGCCATCCCCGGGATCAGGAACATCGTCTCCCACTTCACGATGAAGAACGTCAAGCAGGTGCCCTGACGGCTACTGTGCCCGGATGTACGGGAGTTATCGAACGGACAGGCTGTGGGCCACGGCGGGGATCTCCTTCGCCGTGCTGGTGGTCGGGTCGCTGGTCGCGGCGGCCGGAATGCTGGAGTTCGACGAGGAATGCGCGCACGGACTGGTCGAAGGGCCGGGGCGGTTGCTGCGGACCCGCGACCAGGCGTTCCCGCCGGCCACCGTCTGCGAGTTCGAGGGCGGGGACGTGTCGTCCATCGGCGGCCACGGACCGTTCAGCGTACTGATGTGGGCCGGGATGGTGCTCCTCGTGACCTGCCTGCTGGTCGCCCTCGTCGCCGAGTGCCTGGAACCGCCGCTCGGCGGACGGTTCGTCGAGCCGATGACCAGGGCCGAGAAACTCGGGCGCACCCGCGTGGTGTTCTTCGTGTTCGGCTCCGTGTTCGTGCTCGTGTACACGCTGGTCGGCTGGCCGTTGCTCGCGGGCCCCTCGGCGGCCTGCTCCCGGGGCGGGGACTGGAGGAGCAACCCGCCGAGGACCCTGGACTACAACTTCCTCTCGCCACAGGCGACTTGCCAGTACACCAGCGGCAGCACGAGCCGCCTCAACCCCGAGTGGGCCGCGTCCATCGCGACCGAACTCGCCGTCCCCGCCCTCCTCGCGGGAACCGGATACACCCTCGCCCGGCGCCGGGCGGCCGAGGAACGCCGTACGGCCCCCGACCGGAGCCGGGAGCCGCAGGCGTCGTAACGCGCCGGTCAGCAGGCCGAGTTGGTCTGCGTGAGGAGGCCCAGGCGCCACGGGAGACTGTTGTAGTCGCCGCCCGCACCCGGGTTCATGCCCTGGTAGAGGTACTGGAGACGGCACGACGGGATCGTCAGCGTCTGGTCGTACCCCGCGCGGATCATCTCGCCATGGCTGATGTCACGCGTCCAAGCACCCGCCGGGAACGTCACGTTGGTGGACCGGGCGAACGGGTTCGACTCCGACGCCGCGAGCTGTGTCCACGAACCGGCGATGCCCGGTGACGTCCACGAGCGGAAGTACCGCCTGCCGTCCGAGCCGATCGCCTCGACCAACAGCACGTACTGGCCGCTGCCTTGGACTCTGTACACGTTGCTCGCCTCGAACATCGCGTACTTGGAGTCCTGCGCGGCGATCACCGTGTTCGTGAAGCCGTTCGGGAACTGGGAGAGCGAGGTCTGCGAGCGGTAGAGGTGGCCGTTGTCGTCGGAGGAGAAGAGGTAGCAGTTGGAGGCGTCGCAGATCACCCACATGTCGACCCAGTACCCGTTGCCGATGTTCTGGCGGATGATGTCGGGCATCGACGGGTAGAAGTTGCGCGGCGCGCTCCAGCCGCCTGGGTTGGAGATGTCGCGGTTGGTGGAGTACGAGGCGTTGCCGGTCTGGTAGACGAGGTACCACAGGCCCTGCGGCGCGAAGTAGAAGACCTGCGGCGCGGCCCGGTACCCGGCCCCGATCGGCGTGCGGTCCAGGTAGTGGTGCGTGGCGTTCGCGGCCTGCGACCAGTCGGCGAAGTTCAGGTACACCAGGTTGTACCCGGCGCTGTTCGCGACGCTCGCGAAGACGTGGTACCTGCCGTTGTAGTACACGACCGAGGGGTCCTTCAGCCCGGCGATGTTGTGCGTCGAGTCGGACTTGGGGGACATCAGGATGCCGCTGGAGCTCCAGGAGTAACTACTGGGCAGGGCAGCCGCGTCGGTGGTCCGGGCGGCCGTCGGCGTGCCGCCCATCGTCGTCAGCACCGCGTTGTACGCCGGCTTCTTCGCCCCGTTGTTGTCGAACAGCAGTGGGTTCTGGCCGGTACGCCACGAGTCGCTGTCCCGGATGCCCCACACGGTGATCCCGTTGCAGCGCGGGACGTTGAGGCAGGCGCGCACGGCGTTGGCGTAGGCCGTCGTCCCGGCCTGCGGGATGTCCAGCTCGGTGAGCTGTACGTCGACGCCGAGCGCCGCGAAGTTCGCGAGCGTCGTCTGGAACGTGGACGGGGGTCCGCCCGCGCCGAAGTGGGACTGGAAGCCGACGCAGTCGATCGGCACGCCACGGGACTTGAAGTCGCGGACCATGCGGTAGACGCCCTGCGTCTTCGCCGCGTTCCAGTCCTCGATGCTGTAGTCGTTGTAGCAGAGCTTCGCCGCCGGATCGGCGCTGCGGGCGGTGCGGAACGCGGTCTCGATGTACCCGTCGCCGAGCACGTTCTGGAACACGGTCGACCGGCGACCGCCGGTGCCGTCCGCGAACGCCTCGTTGACGACGTCCCACGAGTGGACGCGGCCCTTGTAGTGGTTCGCGAGCTGCGTGATGTGGTTGTTCATGACGCTGCGCAGCGTGTTCGCGTCGCCGATCGAGCCGACCCAGCCCGGGAGTTGGGAGTGCCAGACCATCGTGTGGCCGCGCAGCTTCTGCCCGTGCGAGGACGCCTGGTTCGCGATCTGGTCCCCGGGGCCGAAGTTGAACGAGCCACGGGAGGGTTCGACCGTGTCCCACTTCATCTCGTTCTCGGCGGTGACCTGGTTGAACTCCCGGTTCAGGATCGTCGAGTACACCGACTGGCTCAGCTTGTACCCGGCGACCGCGGCACCGAAGTACCGCCCCGACTGGGCGGCTTGGGCGCCGAGCGTGGACGCCTTGAGCGCGGGGGCAGGCGCTGGAACGTCTTTCGGTACGGCCGCCGCCGTACCGCCGGCCAGCAGCGTGACCGCCGCCAGCGCGCCCAGCAGGGCGGGTTGTCGTGTTCGGAGATTCATGGTTCTCCTCGTACGGGATGCGGGTTCCTTGCGGGTTGCGCTGTTTCCTTGCGGGAGTGCCGTTTTTTACGGGGCGTGCCGTCAGGGCACCGACACCTCGAACCGCGAGACGCGGACCGAACCGCCGAGCGCCCGGGTGGCGTGGTTGAAGACGGCGAAGCGGTAACCCATGAAGAACTGCCAGGCGTTGCCCATCGAGAAGGCCGGGCCGAGCCGGGTGAACGTGACGCCGTCGAGGCTGTAGGAGAAGGTGCCGGAGCGGGCCGCGCCGGGCCGGATGTCCGCATTCGCGCGCAGCCAGAGCCTGCCCGCGGTCACAGGCAGGCTCGCCGCCTCCGTGCCCGTCCCCGTCGTGTTCCAACTCCCGTCCATGGTCAGCCCGTTCACCATCACGAGCCGTGTCGCCGTACCCTCCCGCTTGACGCCGATCCATGCGGAGGAGTCCCGCAGCAGCGCGAGCCCCGCACGGTCGCCGTCACGCATCGCGGTGATGTCCAAGGTGGCGGTCGCGGTCGAACTCGGGCCCTGGATACGGTGGGTGAGGGTGTTGCGGGCCCAGTACAGGTCGTTCGTGACCGTCGCCGTGGACAGCGTGAGGCCGTTGTTCACCGACCACCTGGTGTCGTCCGGGTTGTGGTTCCACTCCCACTTCGGCTTCAGCTTCGTACCGTCGAAGGTGTCGACGCCGATCATCGGCGCGACCTGACGCGGGGGAGTGGGCAGTACGGGGCTCGGATACGTCGATCCCCAGGCGCCGCCCACGAGTTGGAGCACCGGCCAGCCGTCCGACGTCCAGGTGACCGGCGCGAGGACCGGGATCCGGCCGCCCGGATAGGCGTCCACGAAGGCGAGGTAGTACCAGGCGCCGGTCTGCGTCTGCACGAGCCCGCCCTGATGCGGGACCCCGCCGCCGGGCACCGGACCCGGCAGGTTCAGCAGCAACTGCCGTAGCGTGTACGGGCCGAAGGGGCCGCCGGTCGACTTCAGGACGTACTGGCCGTTCGCCGGGCGAGTCACGAAGATGTAGTAGTTGCCGCCGACCTTGTAGAACCGGGAGCCCTCCAGCGTCCCGATGCTCGCCGGGGTGCTGAACACCTGCTGCGCGCGTACCTGGCTGCGGCCGTCCGGCGCCAACTGGGCAACGCTTATCGTGGTGTTGCCGTACGCGACGTACATCGTGTCGTCCGTGTCGACCAGCAGCCCGGCGTCGTAGTACACGTTCCCCAGCGACGCCAGCTGGCTCCACGGGCCCTCCACCGAGGGCGCCGAGTAGAGGAACGTCCGCGCGAAGTCGATCTGGCCCAGCCAGTAGAACGTCCGGTTGCTCGGGCGGTAGGCCAGGGACGACGCCCAGATTCCGCGTACGTATCCCCGGCCGCCGTTCAGGTCGTACTTGGCGCCGAAGTCCAGCCTCGGGACCGAGTGGCCGGCGAACTCCCAGTTGACGAGGTCGTAGGAGCGGAGGATGGGAGCGCCGGGGGAGTAGTGCATGGTCGAGGCGGAGTAGTAGAAGGCGTCGCCGACGCGGATGACGTCGATGTCGGCGAAGTCCTGCCACAGGACGGGGTTGTTGTACGTCGCGGCTGCGGTCGTGGCCTCGGCGGTGTGGGGGAGCGCGGCTCCCAGGAGCAGACCGGCTCCGCCGGCCAGCGCTCCGCGCCGGGTGATCTGTTGTCTCGGCCATGACATGCCGGGGGTCGGATCTCCTGTGTCGTCCATCGGCTCCTCCAGTGGGGGGTGGGAGCGCTCCCACCTTCGGGCGGGCTTTCGGGCTGTTCAGGTGGGGTGCGCGGGGGTGTCGTACGCCTGCCGTCTGCGGCGCCGTTCGCATATACGAACGGCGGACAGAGCGTCGGACGGTTCGGATGATAGGTGCCTCAGGGGCAGCGTCAATACCTCGCGTACCGTCGAATTCTTTCGGAGATGCCGCTCAGCCCGCGTTCCCCAGCGGGTGGCTGAAGCCCTGGTCCGAGATGAGGCGGGCGCCCTGGGCGAGTTCGGTGGCGAAGCGTTCGATCGACTCGTACGGGAAGCGGTGCGTGGGGCCGCTGAGGGAGAGGGACGCGGCCACCTTGCCCGTGCGGCCGGTGATCGGGACGGCCACGGCGGTGAGGCCCTCGTCGAACTCGCTGGAGCTGACCGCGTATCCGCGTTCGGCCGCTTCCGCCGCCCAGGTCCTGAGCCGGTCCGCGAGGGGTTCGCCCTGGGGGGAGGTGGTCGCGACCCGGCGCAGGAAGGGGTCGGGGGCGTCGCGCAGGAGGATCTTGGAGGAGGCGCCGGCCCACAGGGGCTGCTCGTCGCCGACGTCCACGACGTGGCGTAGCGGGTGGGGGCTCTCCTCGTGGGCGACGCAGATGCGGTGCACGCCCCGGGCGACGAACAGGTTGACGGTCTCGCCGAGGCGGTCCGCGAGGTCGCGCATGACCTTGCGGGTCTCCTGGGGGACCTCCCACTGGCTCCGCGCGAGGTACGCCCAGCGCCACAGGGCCGGGCCCGCCGTGTATCCGGCGGGGTGGGAGCCGAGGAGGCCGGTCTCCTCCAGGGTCTGGACCAGACGCAGCGCGGTGGTCTTGGCGAGGCCGGTGGCCTCGGTGACCTCGCGCAGAGTCACGACGGGGCGGTCCTCGCTGAGGAGGTTGAGGATCTCGACAGCTCGGCGGACGCTGCGGACGCCGGGGGCGTGGGTGTCGGAGTCCTGGAGGGGTCGTTCCTGGTCGTTCGCGCTCATGCGTGGTCTCCCCGTCGGTCCGACTGCCGTTCCCTGTGCGTGCCCCGACGGTAGTCCGCCCTGCGGACCCGCCGCCCGGCGGCGCCGAGGAAATCTTGCCGCAACTCTTGATCGGCGCAAACCGCCCGACCTATCGTTCCGCTTGTCGGATCAAAAGGTCCATTGTGTGGACCGATGGGTTCGACGGGCGCCGGGCCCGCTCGCTCGGCTCCCCCTCCCCCTCACCCGACGGAGTGTGTGAGAGATGAGCAGCACCCCGCAGGACACCGCGTACGGCGCTCCCCGCCGTGCCCTCGCCCGGCGTGCGGCCTTCGCGAGTTTCATGGGCGCCGTGGTCGACTGGTACGACTTCTTCCTGTACGGCATCGTCGCCGGGCTCCTCTTCGGCGACCTCTTCTTTCCCGACGCCTCGCCGGCCGTCGGTACCCTCGCCGCCTGGGCCACCTTCGGCGTCGGCTTCCTCTTCCGGCCCCTCGGCGGCATCGTCTTCGGGCACTTCGGCGACCGGCTGGGCCGTAAGCGGATGCTGGTGCTGACCATGCTGATCATGGGTGTGGCCAGCACGCTGATCGGTGTCCTGCCGACGTACGCGCAGGCCGGGATCTGGGCGCCCGTCCTGCTGGTGCTGCTGCGGGCCACGCAGGGCTTCGCGGTCGGCGGCGAGTGGGGCGGGGCCGCGCTGATGGCGGTGGAGAACGCGCCCCGGAAATGGCGGTCGTTGTACAGCAGCGGTGTTCAAGTCGGCGCGTCCTTCGGGCTGTTGCTCGCGACGCTCGTCACCAAGCTGATGTCGTCGGGCACTTCGGAGGCCGCGTTCCGTGCCTGGGGGTGGCGGATACCGTTCCTGTTCAGTGCGTTCCTGGTGCTGGTCGGGCTGGTGATCCGGGCGAAGGTCGAGGAGTCGCCGGTGTTCACCGAGAAGGTCGCCGGGATGCCGGAGGGGGCCCGTCCGCGCGTACCGCTGGTCGCCGCCGTGCGCTCGAACCCCGGCGGGTTCTTCGCGATCATCGGGCTGCGGTTCGTGGAGCTGTTCACCTTCTACGGGGTGACGACCTTCGGACTGTCGTACGGCACCGACGAGTTGGGGCTCGACCGGGACAGCCTGCTCGACGTGAACCTCGCGGTCGGGGGGCTCGCCGTGGTGACCATCCCGGCCTTCGCGTATCTCGCCGACCGGTACGGGCGACGGCGGATCTACGTCGCGGGCGGCCTGATCGGGGCGGCGAGCGCGGTGCCGTACTTCTGGGCGATGGAGTCGGGGTCGATGGTGCTCGTCGTCGTGTGCGCGGTGGTGCTCGTGAACATCGGGCACGACATGGCCGTGTCCGTCCAGCAGTCGCTGTTCACCGACATGTTCGGGGCGGAGTACCGGTACAGCGGGGCGGGGGTCGGGTACCAGTTGGCGAGTGCCGTGGGCGGAGGGTTCACGCCCTTGATCGCCGGGGTGCTGGTGATCTGGGCCGGGGGCGGGTGGTCGCTGGTCGCCGGGTATGTCGCGGTGGGGTGTCTGGTGTCGGCGGTGGTGGCCTGGCGGATGCGGGGTGCTGAGGAGGGGGTGCCTTCGGTGGCGGTGACGGTAGAGTTGGCCGTAGAGCGGAACAAGTGAACCGTCTAGTGGTCGGCTGGGAGGTCTCGTGAGAGCGGCGGTTCTGGTGGCGCCGGGGCGGGTCGAAGTGGTGGGGGACTGGCCGGAGGTCTCGCCGGAGGGCGGGGCGGGAGACGTGGTGGTGGCTGTGGAGGGGGTCGGGGTGTGCGGGACCGACCTCGCTGTGTTCCACGGCCGACGCGAGGTTCCGGCGTACCCCTGGGTCATGGGGCATGAGGGGTTCGGGCGGATCGTCGCCGTAGGAACGGACGTGGTGGACCGCCAGGTGGGTCAGTGGGTCGTCATCGAACCCAATTACGCATGTCTGAAGTGTGCGGACTGCCTCACGGGGTTGACCTCGGCGTGTCCGCACCGCGCGATCGTCGGACTGAACAGCCCCGGCGTCCTCGCCGAACGCGTTGTGGTCCCGGCGCCGTTCGCGCACCCGGCTGACCTCACCGGCTCTGCCGGTCTTACCGACCCCGCCGACCTCACCGACCTCGCATGTGCCGAGCCGTACGCCGTCGCGCGAGCCGCCGTCCGTCGCAGCGGCGTGACTCCGTACGACCGTTGCCTGGTCGTCGGGGCGGGGGCGCAGGGGCTGCTGGTCTGTCTGACCCTGGCCCGCCTGGGCGCCGTGCCCGTCGTCACGGAACCCCACCCTCTCCGGCTGGAGAAGGCCGTCCGGTCGGGCGCGGTCGCGGACGACGGGCGCGGCGGGTTCACGTACGTGTTCGAGACGTCCGGGTACGCCCCCGCGCTGCGCCCGGCGGTCGAGCGGGCGGCTCCGGGTGCGACGGTCGTGCTGGTCGGGCTCAACTCCGAGCCGCTGCCGCTGAGTACGGACGACGTGGTGCGCCGCCAGCTCGTGGTGCGCGGCTCGATGATCTACGACCACCCCGGCGACTTCACCGCAGCCGTCGCCGAACTGCCGACGGCCCGCCCGGGAAGGGTGATCGAGGCGGAGTTTTCTCTGACGGAGGCTCAGGAGGCGTTCTCCGGCGCCTCCTTGCGGGCCGGCAAGACCTGGATCCGGATCGGGAGCGACCATGCGTAAGTCCATCGCCACCGTCTGCCTCAGCGGCACCCTCACCGAGAAACTCGCCGCCGCGGCGCGCGCGGGCTTCGACGGCGTGGAGATCTTCGAGAACGACCTCCTCGCGAGCCCCCTCTCCCCGGAGGAGATCGCCGCCCGCGCGGCCGACCTGGGCCTGACGATCGACCTCTACCAGCCGATGCGCGACATCGAGGCCGTCCCCGAGGACCTCTTCGCCCGCAACCTGCGCCGCGCCCGCCACAAGTTCGAGCTCATGGGACGGCTGGGCGTGGACACGGTCCTCGTCTGCTCCAACGTGTCCGTACTGGCCCTGGACGACGACGAGTTGGCCGCCGCGCAGCTCGCCCGGCTCGCCGACGCGGCCCAGGAGTCCGGAATCCGCGTCGCGTACGAGGCGCTCGCGTGGGGGCGGCACGTCAGCACGTACGACCACGCCTGGCGGATCGTCCGCGACGCCGGCCATCCGGCGCTCGGCACCTGCCTCGACAGCTTCCACATCCTTTCCCGGGGTTCTGATCCCAAGGGCATCGCGGACATCCCCGGCGAGAAGATCTTCTTCCTCCAGCTCGCCGACGCGCCCGTGATGGCGATGGACGTCCTCCAGTGGAGCCGCCACTACCGCTGCTTCCCGGGCCAAGGCGGCCTGGACGTCACGGAGTTGCTCCGCCATGTCCTCGCCACGGGGTACGCGGGACCCCTCTCCCTCGAAGTCTTCAACGACGTCTTCCGCCAGGCCGACGCGGGCCGCACCGCCCTCGACGGCATGCGCTCCCTGCTGGCCCTGGAGGAGAGCGCGGGAGCCTCCCGCCTCCCGGCTTCCGTGGGGGTGACGGGAGTAGCCTTCGCCGAACTCGCGACCAGCGACCCCCAGCCCACCGAGGACCTCCTCACCTCCATCGGCTTCACCCGCACGGCCCGCCACCACACGAAACCGGTCGCCCTCTGGGAGCGCGGCGAGGCCCGCATCGTCCTCAACACGGCGACCGGGCGCACGCGGACGACTCTCGCGGCCCTGGGCCTGGAGTCCACGGAGCCCGCCGCCTCGGCCCGCCGCGCCGAAGCCCTCCTCGCCCCCACCCTCCCCAAACACCGCGCCGCCCGGGACGTCCCCCTCGACTCCATCGCGTCGCCCGACGGCACGGAGGTCCTCTTCTGCGCCACCCGCCGCACAGGACTGGCGAGTTGGACGGACGACTTCACGTTCACCGGCGAGAGCGGGGCGGACGGCCGGCTCGACCACCTCGCCCTCACCCAGCCCTGGCACCACTTCGACGAAGCGGTCCTCTTCCACCGCACGATCCTGGGCCTCAGCCCCCACGAGACAGTCGAACTCGCCGACCCCTACGGCCTGTTCCGCAGCCGAGCCCTCTCGGCGTCCCCCTCGGGCCCGCACCTCGTCCTCAACCTGGCGCCCACACCGGAGGCCGACGACCGGGCCCGCCACATCGCCGTAGCCGTCGACGACTTGATAGCAACGGCCCGCGCGTTCCAGTCGTCCGGCGCCCCCCTGCTCCACGTCCCCGGCAACTACTACGACGACCTCGCGGCCCGGTTCGACCTCCCCGCAACGGAGTTGGAGACCTACCGCGAACTCGGCATCCTCTACGACCGCGACGAGCAGGGCGGCGAGTTCCGTCACTGCTACACGGCGACGGTCGGCCAGGTGTTCTTCGAGTTCGTCCAACGGGACGGCGGTTACAGCGGATACGGGGCCGCGAACGCTCCGATCCGGCTGGCGGCCCAGCGGAGGTGACGGTTCACTCCTGCTTCTCCCCCGAGGCGAACCGCGACACGATCAGCGCCACGATGATGATGACCCCGTTGAGGAACTGGTTCCACAGCGGCGGCACCCCCGCCAACGTCATGACATTGACGACGAGTTGAAGCGTCAGCACCCCGGTGAGGGCCCCGAACACGGAGCCCTTGCCGCCGTTGAGGCTCACGCCGCCGATCACGGTCGCGGCGAACACCTGGAAGATCCAGCCGCTGCCCTGCGTCGCGGAGATGGACCCGTAGTGCCCGCTGTAGAGGATCCCGGCGAACGCGGCGAGCACGCTGCCGACGACGAGGACGATCCAGACGATGCGGTCGACGCGGATACCGGCCGTACGGGCCGCCTCCTGGTTCCCGCCGATCGCGTAGAGCGCCCGCCCGTGCCGCAGCCACGCCAACGCCCCGCCCCCGAGGGCGAACAGCACCCCGCACACCCAGACGGCGGCGGGCAGTCCGGCCCACGACGTACGGCCGAGGTAGGTGAACGACGGCGGCAGGTCGACGATCGACTGCCCGTCGGACAAGGCGACCTGGAGTCCGCGCAGCATGGTGAGCGCGCCGAGCGTGACGATGAACCCGTTGAGCCGCAGCTTCAGGATCAGGAACCCGTTCACGGCCCCGATGACCGCGCCGACGAGCAGACACAGCGGGACCGCCGTCCAGCCCGGCAGCAGATCGACCCCGTTGAACCGCCCGCCGCTGCTCGGCAGGACCAGCCAGACGGCGATCACCGGAGCGACCCCGATCGTGGACTCCAGCGACAGGTCCATCCGTCCGCTGATCAGGATGAAGGTCGTCGCCAGCACCAGCAGGCTGAGTTCCGTGGACTGCTGGAGCACCCCGATCAGGTTGTCGGAGGTGAGGAAGGCGGGCGAGACGATGAACCCGATCAGCATCAGGACGAGGATGACCGGTACGAGGGACAGGTCCCGGAAGCGGCCCAGATCGAGCCGGGAGAGCCCGGCCGCCTTGGTCCGAGGCGGCGTCACTTCGGTGGTCACGGACATGGTTTACCTCCCCAAGGCGTCGGCGACGCCCTCGATGGCGGCGACCATCTCCTCGTCCCGCCACCCCGGCGTGAACTCGGCGACCACCCGCCCGTGGAACATGACGACGACCCGGTCGCACACCCGCAGATCGTCCAGCTCGTCGGAGACGATCAGCGCGGCCTTCCCGCCGTCGGCGATCCCCCGGACCGTGCCCAACAGGAACTCCTTGGACTTGACGTCGACCCCGTTCGTGGGCCGGATCGCGACCAGCACATCGGGGTCGGTGGCCAACGCCCGTGCCACGACGACCTTCTGCTGGTTCCCGCCGGACAGCGCGGCGACCGGCGTCGAGGCTCCGGGCGTCTTGATGTCCAGCTCCCGGATCACCCGCCCCGCGAACTCCCGTGTCCGGGACGGCAGTACGGTCCCGAACGGCCCGAGCTGGTCGGTGACCGTGAGCGTCGCGTTCTCGGCGACGCTCCGCCCGGTGACCAGCCCCTGCGCATGCCGGTCCTCGGGCACCAGCCCGACCCCGGCGGCCAGCGCCGACGGCACACTCCCGGTCCGCACGACCTGGCCGCGTACGGCGACCTGCCCGCCCCGCGCCTTGTGCAGCCCCGCGATGGCCTCGCCCACCTGTACGTTCCCGCTCGCGGCGGACCCGGCGAGCCCGACGACCTCACCGGACCGCACGGCCAGGGAGAGGTCCTCGCAGACGCCCGGAAGGGTGAGGCCGGAGACGGACAGCAACTCGGTGGAAGCGGTTGCGGTCCGTTGCCGGGGCACCGCGACCGGCATCGCCGCCGACTCGCCCGTCATCGCCTCCACCAGCTCCCGGTGCCCCAACTCGGCGACCGGCGCGGTCAGTACGTGCGTCGCGTCCCGGTACACGGTGACCGTCGTGCAGAGGTCGTACACCTCCTGGAGGTGGTGCGAGATGAACAGGAACGCGACGCCCTGCTCCCGCAGTTCACGGAGTTTCGCGAACAGCCGGGTGATGCCCCGCGCGTCGAGCTTCGCCGTCGGCTCGTCCAGGATGATGAACCGCGCGCCGAACGACAGGGCCCGCGCGATCTCCACGAACTGCCGCTGCTCGACGGTGAGTTCCCTCGCCTGCACGGCGGGGTCGACGTCGACCCCGTACTCGGTCAGCAACTCCCGCGCCCGCTCCCGCAGTTGCCGCCAGCGGATCGGGCGTACGGCGCTCGCGCTCTGCCGGTTCAGGAAGAGGTTCTCGGCGACGGTCAACTCGTCGAGGATCGTGGAGCGTTGATAGACGCAGGCGACCCGGGAACGCCACGCGTCGAGGTCGCCCGGCGCCGGTGCCGGGGCGCCGGAGAAGCGCAGGGTGCCCGCGTCCGCGCGCTGGAGGCCGGTGAGCAGGGAGACGAGGGTCGACTTGCCCGCGCCGTTGCGGCCCACCAGAGCGTGGGACTCGCCCGGGGCGACGGCGATGTGCGCGTCGCGCAGGGCGACCGTCGCCCCGAACCGTTTGGAGACACCGATGGCTTCGGCCACCGGGGTGGTGCTGGTGTCGGTCATGCCGTTCCCCCGCATCAGCCGATGTTGTTTCCCCACAGCGTGGCGTCGTCGACGTTCGCCTTGGTCACCAGCGGAGCCGGGAGCTGGTCCTCAAGTCCGCCCGGAATCTTGATGATGGTGGAGCCGTGGTCGGTGGGGCCCGGCGTGAACGTCTTCCCCTCGGTCGCCGCCTTCGCGTAGTACAGCGCGTACTTGGCGTACAGGTCGGCGGGCTGGGAGACCGTCGCGTCGATCTGGCCCTTGCGGATCGCGTCGAGCTCCTGCGGGATGCCGTCGTTGGAGACGATGCTGATGTGGCCCGGCTGCCCCGGCGGCTTGAGCAGCTTCTTCTGCTCCAGGAGCGCCAGCGTCGGCTGGAGGAAGGCGCCCCCGGCCTGCATGTAGATGCCGTTGAGGTCCGGGTGCTGGGCCAGCAGCGACTGGAGCTTCGCCGAGGCGACGTCGCCCTTCCAGTCCGTCGGCAGCTCGAACACCTGGATCTTCGGGAACTTCGCCTTCATGCACGCCGCGAACGCCTCCGAGCGGTCACGCCCGTTGATGGAGTCCAACGCCCCCTGGAACTCGGCGACCTTGCCCTGCCCGCCGAGCTGCTTGCCCAGGAACTCGCACGCCTTCGTGCCGTACGCCTTGTTGTCCGCGCGCACCACCATGTAGACGTCGCCCTTGTCCGGCCGCGTGTCGACGCTGACCACCGGGATCTTCGCCGCCGACAGGCTGTCCAGCGTGGACGAGATCGCGCCCGTGTCCTGCGGCGCCATCACCACCGCCTTGGCGCCCGTGTTGCGGAACACCTGGACGTTCGCGACGAGTTTGGTCACGTCGTTCTGCGAATTGCTCAGCGGCAGCGCGTCGATACCGTCGGTCTTGATGTCCTTCTTGAGGTACTGCGCGTAGGAATTCCAGAAGTCGGTGTCGGAGCGCGGCAGATCGATCCCGACGGGGGACTTGCCGCCCGTCGAGGACGAGTCGGCGCTGTCGCGGTTGCAGGCGGTGGCGAGGGCGAGCGCCGCGAGGACGGCGGTGGCGGCTGCGGTCGAGCGGATACGAGCGGGCGTCATTGGCCGTGTTCTCCCCTGAGCCGTGATTCCTCCGATGTATCTCGGAATGCCGAGGACGTTACGATGCCGTCGCCCGCAGTGACAAGACTCGGGTCGGCTTCAATTCGGCTAACGGACATGAACGTTTGAGGATCGGCCGGACGGGTGATCACCTCTAGTGGATCTCGCTACACATCCGATGACTGACCTGCGATGAATGTCCGCCGCACCAACGCAGCCTCGGCCGCCGCGTCCAGCCCGAACCCTTGCAGCGCGCGGGGGCGGGACGCCTCGATCACTACGTCGGCACGGGCCACCAACTCCCTCGGCGCGGTGTGTCCTTGAGCAGTGGCGGGGTCCAGGACGGCCGACTCCTGACCGGCGTGCGGCACGTCGTAGAAGGCGCTGCCGCCGGAGCGGGCGCCGTCCGGGCGAGGGCGGCCGGGGAGAGGGTAGGTACGGTCGGGGCGAGGGGCGATCGATCCGCCTGCGAGGCCCAGGAGTTCGGTGCGTTCGTCCAGTTCGGCGCCCGTGCGAGTCGCCGGCCAGGTCGCCAACTCCCGTTGGCTGAACGCGTTTCCGATCAGTGCGCCCCACAGCGCCGGGGCGGGCGCCGCCTGCGGCGGCGATGTGGTCGGTGAGCCGGGACGTGAACGTCGCGGCTCCGCCCGGCGGCAGCAGGGGCGGGCCCTCGGCGTGACCGGTCAGCAGGGGCACTCCGCTGCGCGCCCAGTCCAGGCGGCTTTCTGCGGATCACCTCAACCATCCCGCCCGGCGCAACTCCCACAGTGCCCAGCTGCGGGACGCGCTGACTGCCGCCGTGGACCTGGCCGTTCAGGATCTGAGCATTCGGGAGGTGGTCCTCGACGCCAACGGTCCCGAGTTCAGCTCGGGCGGCGACCTGGACGAGTTGGGTACGGCCACCGACCTGGCCACGGCCCACCTGATCCGGACGAGCGCGGGTGCCGCGCGCCGGCTGCATGCCGTCCGGGACCGGCTGACCTCCAGGATCCACGGCCACTGCATCGGCGCCGGCATCGAGCTGTCGGCCTTCGCGGGGAGGGTGGTCGCGGCACCGGACACGCGCATCCGGCTCCCGGAACTGGACCTGGGGCTGATCCCCGGCGCCGGAGGAACCGTGAGCATCCCACGCCGGATCGGGCGGCACCGGACGCTGTACCTGGTGCTGTCCGGGCGGGAGTTGGAGGCCGGTACGGCGTTGGAGTGGGGGCTGGTGGACTCCGTCAGCTCCCGCACGCCGGAGGTCAGCGCCCGTACACCGGAGCCGGATCGGGCGCCCGGTTCAGCAACTCGCGTACCGCCGGACCCACTTCGGCCGCCGTCCACCGCCGATCCCGCTCGGCCCGAGGCCCGTGCTGCCAGCCGTCCGCCACGCTGATGACTCCGCCCTCGACCTCGAAGACCCGGCCTGTCACCTCGGTCGATCCGGTGGAGGCCAGCCAGACCACGAGGGGGGAGACGTTGGCGGGATGCATGGTGTCGAAGCCCGTTTCCGGGGCCCGCATCTGGTCGGCGAACGCTTCGACGGCTTCGGTCATCGGGGTTCGCGCGGTGGGGGCGATCGCGTTCACGGTCACGCCGTAGCGGGCGAGTTCGGCCGCCGCGATGATGGTGAGGGTGGCGATGCCCGCCTTCGCGGCGCCGTAGTTCCCCTGGCCGATGCTTCCCGACAGGCCCGCGCCGGAAGAGGTGTTGATGATGCGAGCGGCGACCGGGTGGCCGCTCTTCGCACGGTCGCGCCAGTAGGCCGCGGCGTGGTGCAAGGGGGCCGCGTGGCCCTTGAGGTTCACCCTGAGGGCAGTGTCCCAGTCGGCCTCCGTCATCGACACCAGCATGCGGTCGCGGTTGATGCCCGCGTTGTTCACCAGGGCGTCCAGCGTGCCGAACTCTTCCACGGCCCGGTGGACCAGGGACCCGGCGTACGTCCAGTCGCTGATGTCACCCACGTCGGCCACCGCCGTGCCGCCGCGTGCGGTGATCTCCTCCGCGACCGATCTCGCGGCCCCGCCGAGGTCGTTGACGACGACGGCGGCGCCCTCGGCGGCCAGGGCGAGGGCGTGTTCGCGGCCGAGGCCCTGGCCCGCGCCGGTGACTACGGCTACTCGGTTCTGGCAGATCATGATGCGTCTCCTCGGGGTTGGGAGAGGCCCAACCGGGTTGCTATCAGGGCCCGGTGGTGTGCGGGACCTCCCCAGTCCGCCGCAAGGGCCCATGCCCGCTTGGCGTAGCGGTGCAAGTCGTACTCCGTGGTGTAGCCGATCGCGCCGTGGCACTGGATCGCCGCCCGCGCGGTCTTCCGGGCCGCCTCCGAGGCGAGCACCTTCGCCGCCGACGTCCGTACGTCCGCGTCGGCGTCCCCGGCGGCCTGCGCCCACCCCGCCGCGAGGACCGACGCGCGGGCGAACCGCAACGCCACCAGGACGTCGGCCAGCGTGTGCTTCACCGCCTGGAACGAGCCGACCGGTACGCCGAACTGCTCCCGCTCCCGCACATACGCGACGGTCAGCTCGACCATTCGGGTCCCGAGGCCCACGAGCAGACCTGACGTGGCCAACACCCCTCGTCGCCGGGCCACTTCGAGCACGGAGGGATCGTCGGTGAGCAGCACTCCGCCCCGGGCCGGGGCCGTGACATGCGCCAACTGCCGTGTCGCGTCCACCGATTCGAGGGGCTCGATGCTCAACTCCGCACGCCGGAACAGCCGTATCCGACCGGCCGCCGCGAGAGCGACGAGATCCGCTCGGGCCGCGAACGGCACCGGTGAGCCCTCGGAGAAGGAGACGGTCAGCAGAGCCGAACCGTCCAACACCTCGGCCAGCACGGGGAGTTCGGTCAGCAGGGGGGCACCGACGGCGATCGTCTCGGCGGCCGGGACCGGTACCCCGCTGTGCCCCAGCCGCTCCATCAGCGGCGGCAGACAGTTCTCGTCGAGTCCCGCCTCGCCGGGTACGAGTGCGCCGAGCACTCCCACCTCCGCGAGCATCCGCCATACGTCGGGCTTCGCCAGCACCCCGCCCGCCGCCTCGGCGAGCGCCGCGTCCACCTCGGTCACGGAGAAACGCACCCGCTCACCTCCTGGGCAGCCCGAGCAGCCGCTCGGCGACGATGTTGCGCTGGATCTCGTTCGTGCCGGCGTAGAGGGGACCGGCGAGCGAGAAGAGGAAGCCCTTGCTCCAGGGTCCGGCCAACTCGGCGCCGGGGCCGAGGAGTTCGGCGGCCGTCTCGTGCAGGCGGACGTCCAGCTCGGACCAGAAGAGCTTGTTGAGACTGGCCTCGGCGCCGACCTCACGGCCGTCGGTGATCGCGGTGACCTGCTCCAGGGTGAACCACTGGTACGCCTGCGCGTCGATCCACGCCTGCACGACGTCGTCCCGGTGGGGCCCGGCGCCCATGGACTCGGCCAGCTCCACCAGCCGGTCGGCGGTGTGCAGGAAGCGGCCGGGGGAGCGGAGCGTCAAGCCGCGTTCGGAGCCGGTGGTGGCCATGGCGACCGTCCAGCCCTGGCCCACCGCGCCGAGTACGTCGGAGTCCGGCACGAAGACGTCGTCCAGGTAGACGTCCGCGAACCCCTCGTCCCCGTCGAGGCGTTGGAAGCCCCGGACCGTGACGCCGGGGGCGTCGAGCGGGAGCAGGAAGTAGGTGAGGCCGCGATGCCGGTCCGCGTCGGGGTCGGTGCGGAACAGGCCGAAGAGGTGGGTGCAGAAGGCGCCGCGCGTGGTCCACGTCTTGTGGCCGGTGAGCCGCCAGCCACCGTCGACACGGGCCGCACGGCTGCGGATCGCCGCGAGGTCGCTGCCCGCTCCGGGCTCCGACCAGCCCTGCGCCCAGAGGTCCTCGGCCGCCGCCAACCTCGGGAGGAGACGGGCCTGTTGCTCGGGGGTGCCGTACCGGAAGACCGTGGGGGCCAGCAGGAAGATCCCGTTCTGGGTGACCCGGGCCGGTGCGCCCGCCCGGTAGTACTCCTCCTCGAAGATCAGCCACTCCCACAGCGACGCACCCCGCCCGCCGTACTCCTCCGGCCACGACACGACCGACCAGCGGGCCGCGAACAGCTCACGTTCCCAGTCGAGATGGGCGGCGAAGCCGTCGCGGGTGTCGCCGGACGGCAAGGGGGGCGACGGCACATGTGCGGCCAGCCAGGCGCGGGCTTCCTGACGGAACGCGTCCTCCTCGGGGCTCCAGGTCAGGTCCATGGCCTACTCCCCGGAGCCGGAGCCGGAGCCGGAGCCGGAGCCGGAGCCGGAGCCGGAGCCGGAGCGCGAGTCCGAACCTGAGCCCGAGCCGGTGTCGGTGTCGGTGTCAGTGGCGAGTCCGAACCTCTCCTCCCGGGCCACCCCCGACAGGTTCATCTCGAACGTGAACCCCTGTTCATACCGGTAACTCCGCTTCACGTCCCACAAGTCGATCCCGTTGAACGCCTCCTTCGCCGCCCGGATCACCGCCGGATGCTTCCCCGCGATCTCGGCGGCCACCTCCAACGCCCGCGAACGCAACGACGGTTCGGGCACGACGTCCAACACCGAGCCGTACGCGTGGAGTTCGGCGGCCGTCGCCGTCGCGCACGTGTACATCATCGCCCGCGCCCGATGCCCCGGCACCAGCCGCGAGAGATGGGTACCCGCCCCCAACGCCCCCCGGTCCACCTCGGGCAGCCCGAAGTACGCGTCCTCCGAGGCGATCACGAGGTCCGAGTTGCCGACCAGCCCGATCCCCCCGCCCAGACAGAACCCGTGCACGGCCGCGACGACGGGCACAGCACACTCGTACACGGCGGCGAACGCGGCGAAGCAGCTCCGGTTCACCTCGACGATCGCCCCCTCGCCCCGCAACTCCTTGATGTCCACACCGGCGTTGAAGCCCCGGCCCTCGGCCCGCAGCACGACCACCCGTACGGCGGGGTCCCGGCCGAGCCGCGTCACCGCGTCCGCGAGGGCGTACCACCCCGCCACGGGAAGCGCGTTGACCGGCGGCCGGTCGACGACGACCTCGGCGACGCCCCGCTCGTCGACGGTCGTGGCGATGAACTCGGCACCCATGGAAGCCCCTTCACCCGGTGAAGCCGGTAGGCCCGGCGGACTCGGAGCCGCCGGGAATCTCCGCGAACCCCGTAAGCCGCGCGAGCACTGCCTCCGCCTCGGCCACGATCCGCTCGATCAGCTCCTTGCAACTGGGCAGATCCTCGATCACCCCGGCCACCTGCCCCGACGCCAGCGTCCCGAGATCCACCCGCCCCTCGACCATCGACGCCCGCAGCATCATCGGCGTGTTCGCGGCCATCAACACCTGTGACCACCCCAGCTGGTGCCCCCGCCGCATCGCGAGCCCCTCCCGGACCATGGCGGACCAAGGAATGCCCGAACTCCGGTGAAACGCCGACGCGTTGCGCACGGACCGCCAGGCCCGGCCCAACGCCCGCTCCCGCAAGAGCCGTTCGACCAACTCCGTCCGCAACACCCTTTGCGGAACCCCGTCGAGGACCCGCGTCACGACCGTCCCGTCCACCCCTCGCCGCAGATACTCCGCCTTCACCGCGTCCGGCACCGTACTGTCACTGGTCAGCAGGAACCGCGTCCCCATCGCGACCCCCACGGCCCCCATCGCGAGCGCCGCCACCAGCCCCCGCCCGTCCCGGAACCCACCCGCCGCGATCACCGGAATGTCCACCGCGTCCACGACCTGCGGCACCAGGATCGACGTAGGCACGCCCCCGGTGTGCCCGCCCCCCTCACCGCCCTGCACGACAACGGCGTCCACCCCCCACCCCGCCACCTTCTCCGCATGCCGCCGAGCCCCCACGGACGGCACGACGACCAGCCCGCCCTCCTTGAGCCGCCGGATCACCCGCTCCCGCGGCGCGAGCGCGAACGACGCGACCCGCACCCCCTCCCGCACCAGCAACTCCCCGCGCTCCAGCACATCCGGCGCGTCCCCGCGCAGGTTCACCCCGAACGGCGCGTCGGTCCGCTCGCGCACCGCGCGGATCGCGTCCCGGGTCTCCTCCAGGGTCAGCGTCGCGCCGGCGAGGATCCCGAGCCCCCCGGCAGCCGCCGTGGCCGCCGTCAACTCGGGCCCGCTGACGTACCCCATCCCGGTCTGCACGATCGGATACCGCACCCCGACCAGATCGCACAGCGGCGTGTGCAGTCTCACAACGGGCCCTCCTCTCAGGCGTGTTGACTGCTGACGGAGACGACTTCACCGGTCATGTACGACGCGTAGCCGCTCGCGAGGAACACGAC
Source organism: Streptomyces saintjeani (assembly GCF_055409605.1). Taxonomy (NCBI): domain Bacteria; kingdom Bacillati; phylum Actinomycetota; class Actinomycetes; order Kitasatosporales; family Streptomycetaceae; genus Streptomyces; species Streptomyces saintjeani. The sequence continues at coordinate 8,954,213 of NZ_CP189624.1, forward strand.
CACGTTGGCCACCTCCCACGGCTCGGCCGCCCGCCCGAACGCCTCGCGGCTCGTCAACCGGTCCAGCAGTTCCGCGCTGGTGACCTTCTCCAGGAACGGATGCAGCGCGAGGCTCGGCGACACCGCGTTGACCCGGATCCCGTGCCCGGCGAGGTCCAGCGCGGCGCACCGCGTCAGCGCCATCACCCCGGCCTTCGCGGCGGCGTAGTGCGCCTGCCCCTCCTGCGCCCGCCACCCCACCACCGACGCGTTGTTGACGATCACCCCGCGCCGCCCGTCCCGAACCATCCGCCGCCCGGCCGCCCGTACACACCGGAACGTGCCCGTCAGCGTCACGTCCAGCACCCGCCCCCATTCGGCGTCGCTCATCTCCAGCACCGAACGCGTCCCGCCGAGCCCCGCGTTGTTGACCATCACATCGACGCCGCCGAACGCGTCGGCCACGTCGAGGAGTTCCTCGATCTGTTCCTCGACGGTCACATCGCATACGGCCGCCCGGACCCGGTCCGCGCCGAACTCCTTCTCCAGCGCCTCGTGCGCCTCGGCGAGCCGCCGCTCGTGGACGTCCCCGAACACCACGGCACGCGCGCCCTCTTCGAGGCTCCGCCGGACGACCGCCGAACCGATGCCCGCCCCGGCGGCGGCCGTGACGACCACCGTCTTTCCGACGAGCAACCCATGGCCAGGTACGTACTCGGGCAGGTCCATCAGCCCCCCTGCTTGTCCGGAGCCGGAACGGCGATTTACCGTAACCCACCAAGCATTTGTTTGGTAGGGACCCAGTCGACGCCAAACCCCGAGAGGGTCAACATGGCTGACAAGACAGTGCGGTTGGAGGACTTCGCCGGAGTCGTCGAGTCCGGCATGACGATCGGGATCGGCGGCTGGGGCTCGCGCCGCAAACCCATGGCGCTGGTCCGGGAGATCCTGCGCGGCGACGCCCGGGACCTGACCGTCGTCACCTTCGGCGGCCCCGACGCCGGACTGCTGTGCGCGGCGGGGAGAGTCCGCGAACTGGTCTACGGATTCGTCTCGTTGGACTCCATCGCCCTCGACCCGCACTTCCGCGCCGCCCGCGAACGCGGGGAGATCGAGACCGCCGAGTACGACGAGGGCATGGTCGTCACGGGGCTGCGCGCGGCGGCGAGCCGGCTGTCGTTCCTGCCGACGCGGGCCGGGCTCGGCTCGGACGTCCTGACCATGAACCCGGACCTCAGAACCGTCAACTCCCCTTACACGGGTGAGGAGTACGTCGCGATGAAGGCGCTCCCGCTGGACCTCGCCCTCCTCCACATGAACCGCGCCGACCCTGCCGGGAACGCCCAGTACCTGGGCCCCGACCCGTACTTCGACGACCTGTTCGCCCGCGCCGCCGACCGCTGCTACGTCAGCGCCGAACGCGTCGTCCCCGACCTGCTCGCCGAAGGCCCCGCCCAGACCCTGCTGTTGAGCCGCATCTTCGTGACCGGCGTGATCGAGACCCCGCGCGGCGCGCACTTCACCTCCTGCGTGCCGGACCATCCGCGCGACGAGGCGTTCCAGGCGCACTACGCGGCCTCCGCCAAGGACCCGGCGGCGTGGGAGCTGTTCCGCAAGCGGTTCCTGGACGGCGACGAACGCGCCTACCAGCAGGCCGTCACCGACTTCCACACCGAGGAGGGGCGATGATCACCCGCGCGGAAGTGTGCGCCGCCGCCTGCGCCGACACCTGGCAGGGCGCCGGTGAAGTCCTCGCGCACGCCGTCGGGTTGGTCCCGATGGTCGGCGCCCGGCTGGCCCGGCTCACCACCAGCCCCGAACTCGTCCTGTCCGACGGCGAGGCGTACTGCATGAGCGAGCCGCCGCCGCTCGGGGGCACGGCCGCCGACGGGGGAGTGGTCGAGGGCTGGGTGCCCTTCGGCCGGATCTTCGAACTCGTGGAGAGCGGACGGCGGCAGAGCATGATGGGCGCGAGCCAGATCGACCGCTACGGCAACCAGAACATCTCCCTCGTCGGCAACTGGCGGCAGCCGACACGGCAGTTGATCGGGGTGCGCGGCGCGCCGGGCAACACCGCCAACCACCGTACGGACTACTGGGTCGCCCGGCATTCGCCGAAGGTGTTCGTGGAGAAGGTCGACCTCGTGTGCGGGGTCGGCAACGACCGCGCCGGGAAACTGACGTTCCATCATCTCGGCGTCGTGGTAACCGACTTGGCCGTCCTGGACTACGGCGACGACGGGCGGCTCCGCATCCGCTCCGTGCACCCCGGCGTCACCGTCGACGACGTCCGCGCCCGTACCGGGTTCGCCCTCGACGCGACCGGCGTCACCGAGACCCGGCTCCCCGATCCGGCCGAACTCCGTCTGATCCGCGAGGAGATCGACCCCCGGGGGCTGCGGAACCGGGAGGTCCCCGTCACTCCGTGACCAGACCGCCGTACAGGATTCTCAGGTACTGCTCGGAGACCGCCTCGTGGCGCAGCCGGCCGCGCGGGCGGTACCAGCGGACCGAGCACCAGACCGTGTCGCGGATGAAACGGTAGGTGAGACGCGCGTCGACGTCCGCGCGGAACGCGCCGGACTCCTGCCCGGCGGTGATGGCCCGCAGCCAGATCTTCTCGATCTTGCGGCCCCACTGCTCGACGTACGCGAACCGGGGCTGGCCGGTCAGGGAGGCGGACTCGTTCTGGTAGAGGGCGACCGCCTCCGGCGTCTCGTGTATGACGGCGAAGGAGTGCTGGACGAGCTGGTCGAGGACCTGGCGCGGGTCCTGCTCCGCCTTCTCGATCGCGGTGAACCGCTCCAGCAGGCGGCCGAGGAAGTCGCGGAGGATCTCGTCGAGCATCTCCTCCTTCGACGCGAAGTGGTGGTACAGGCTGCCCGAGAGAATGCCCGCGTCGTCCGCGATGTCCCGCACCGTCGTCTGCGTGTACCCGCGTGACGCGAACAACTTCGCGGCGATTCCCAGGAGTTCGGCCCGGCGGTCCGAACCCGCCCTCGGGGAGCCGCCGTTGTCGGCCGCCGTGCGGACGGGGCGTCTCACCGCCATGTCGTCGTTCCTTCCCGCCCTGCCCTGCCCGGCACAGCGCTCCTGCCCGGTACGGCGTTCAGCATAGCGATCAAGCCCCGGCTCACGCGTTCGGCGTGTGCCGCAGGAACCCCGGCCACTCGCCGCCCCCGTCCACGTTCAGCACCGCGCCCGTCACATGCGCGGCCAGCGGCGACGCCAGCAGCACACACGCGCCCCCGACGTCCTCCGGCCGCGCGAACACGCCTCTCGGGATCGTCGCCGCGACCCGCGCGACCTGCTCCGCGTCGCCGTAGTGGTCCATCGACCCTGGCGTCTCCACCAGGCCGCAACTCACCGCGTTCACCCGGACCTTGGGCGCCCACTCCACCGCCAGCGACGCCGTCAGGCTCTCCAGCGCCGCCTTCGCCGCCCCGTACACCGCCGTCCCCGGACTCACCCGGCGCGCGCTGATCGAGGTCACGTTCAGGACGACCCCGCCGTCCGCCATCACCGGGAACACCGCCCGGCACACATAGACCGGCGCCAGGAAGTTCAACTCCGTGACCCTGCGGTGGAATCGGGGGGAGGCGCCCGCGAAATCGGCGTACGGCGCACCGCCCGCGTTGTTGACGGCGACGTCGACCCGGCCGCGGCGGTGGGCCACGTCCTCGATCCACCGCTCGACCTGGTCCGGGTCACGGACGTCCAACCGGCTGAAGTGCGCGGGGAGTTCGGGCGGCTCGGTACGGGCGCACACCTCGACGTGCGCGCCCGCCTTGAGGAACATCTCCGCGATCCCCGCCCCGACCCCGCGCGTGCCTCCGGTGACCAGGACGACCTTTCCCGACATGTCCAACTGGAGGGCCATGCCGACACAGTAGCCAGCCGCACCAAGCAAACGCTAGGTTCGTGGCGCGGCCCGCTGAGGGGTGATGGCCTCGGCGCGGGCGTGACTGCGCGTTCGTCGACGGGCTCTACGGCACCGGGCTGCGGCTGAGTGAGTGGGCCGGCGTCCTGCGCCAGGGGTGGACGTGGGCGCCGGTTCCGGATGCCGCGAAGCGCGCCGGCCTACGGGAAGGGCGAACGCTCCGCAGCGGTCCGCCGCAGTTGCTGCCGGCCGAACGCGGGACCCGCAACCGGCGGCCGGAGATGCGCGATACCAACGGCCGGCGGACGGCCGCGTCGCTGGACACGCCGGCCCCCGGCACCCGCACGAGGCTGTTGCGCCGGACCGGAACCGCCGGCGGTCTGCCTGAACGAGGACGGCATGCCACGCGAGGCGCACGGCTGGCAGCACACCTTCGACACCGGCAACGAGCGGGTCCCCCGCGCAGGCCCTGCGGGAGGACAACGGCCGGCTTCGCGAGCGCGGCAGCGTGATGCCGCTGTCCCGCACGCTGATCTCCTACACCGTTCCGTACGCGGCGCTGATGCTGGTGCTGGGTCTCGCGCTCGGTCTGGCGATCTCCCCGGCGACCGACACGATCATGGGTTCCTTCCCCGAGTCGGAGCTGGGGGTGGGCGGTGGTGTCAACGACACCGCGTTGGAGCTGGGCGGGGCGTTGGGTATCGCGGTGCTGGGCTCGCTGCTGGGTACGGCCTACCGGGACGAGCTGACCGATCTGGTGGGCAACCGGCTCCCGGCGGAGGCGATGGAGACCGCCAAGGACTCGGTCGGCGCCGGCCTGGCCGTCGCGGAGCGGGTCGGGCAGGATCCCTCCGCCGGGCCCCAGCAGGCCCAGGCCGCGGTGGATGCCGTCCACCAGGCATTCGCCCACGGCGTCGCTCAGGCCAGCCTCATCGGCGGGATCATCATGGCTGCCGGAACACTGATCGTCCTCGCGGTCCTGCCGGGCCGGCGCGGGTCCGCGAGCAAGAGCACCGAGCCGGGGGCCGGGACGGCGGCGAACGAGGCGGCGACTGCGCGGGAGCACACCGGGTCCACCCGCTAGATCACCGACAGGGCGCCCACCGGACCCCCGGGGACGCGCCCGCCAGGTCGCCATCCGGCGTGTCCGCCGGATCGCCCGCCGGGTGCGTCGGGCAGGAACCCGGCGGCCCGAGACGCGCAGGGCGCGGGCCGTGGCCCACGGTCCACGGCCCGCGGGTCTCCTGCCGGAACACCTCACCGTCCTCGGCCTCCGGGGCGGCCCGGAGGCCAAGGGCCGTGAGGTGACAGCGGCGGTCGCCGCGGACGCCGCCCCGCGCTCTAGGCGGAGGCGGCGGCCACGAAGTACGGAATGGCGACGAGGAAGCGGCCGGCCTCGGCGCGTCGGCGCTGTTCGGCGAGCCACTCATCGGCCTGGTCACGGCCGAGGGCACCGCTCGTGCAGGCCCACTCGGCGAGCCTGGTGGGCAATGCCAGCATCGCGGGATCGGTGGACACGCTGGTGTGCACCTCGACGGTGACGTCGTCGAAGCCGCCGTCCAGGAGCAGGCCGCGGTACTGGCGGGCGGCGCGGGGCGTGCTCAGGAGGTCGGCGCGGGCGTGCACGATCGTGCGGGTGAGCGCCGCATCGGCGGAGTCGATCATGATGGCGTCCCAATCCTGTCCGACCAGGACGATCCTGCCGCCCGGGGACAGGACGCGCCGCGCTTCCGTCACCGCGCGCCACGGCTCCCGAAGGGCGTGGAAGACCTTGTCGGCACGGTAGCCGCGCACACTTCCGTCGGCGAACGGCAGATCCTCCGCCCCCGCCTCCCGGAACTCGGCTGCCGGCCACCGCTTCCGGGCCTCGGCCAGCATCCACGGATCGGGATCCACGCCCACCGCGTGGACGCCACGCTCGGCCAGCTCGGCGACGGCCAGCCCGGCACCGCAGCCGACGTCCACGACGGACGAGCCCGGGACAAGAGACAGCAGTTCGTAGGAGCGGGCCCGCAGCAGGCCGGCGCCCGGCACCTGGTCCGTCGCGTCGAGGAGGGCCAACATGCCTTCCGCGCCACGGTGCTTTTCCACCACTTCCTGGTTCTTGGACATGGACGCCAGGCTAGGAATTAACGTCGACATGAAGTCAAGCGGAGACACATGGAGTCAAGCGGAGACAACGGCGCGAGCGCGATGAGCATCGGCGCTCTCGCGGCACGGTTCGGTCTCGCCCCGCACGTCCTGCGGCACTGGGAGTCGATGGGCCTGCTGCACCCCGTACGGGACGCGGGCGGACGCCGCCGCTACGGCGCGGACGACCTCACCCGCGTGGCGGCGATCCTCATGGGCAAGGAGGCCGGCCTGGGCCTGGACACCATCAGGAGCCTGTCCGCCACCGTCGAGCGCGCTGCCCGGCACGAGATCCTGCGCGCCGAGGCCGAAGAGATCCGATCGAGGATCGCCGCCGCCCGGGCCTCATTGGAGCTCATCGAGGGTTGCCTGAACTGCGAGCACGAGGACGTCACCCAGTGCCCGAACTACCGGCGGCTCATCGCCGGGCAGGTCGGCCCCCGAGCACCGGCGCGAAAGCCGCCTGCTCAACGGGGCGATTGAGCACGACCCGGCCCGGGTGGACGCCGGTGGCCACGGCCGCGTCCTGATCGACGTCCCCCGGTAACGGTCGCCTCCGGCACCGCGAAACACCCCTTTACGCCTCCATCAACCCCGCCAGCAGTTCCTCCGGAATCGGCTTCGGCAGGAACCCCTGGAACTGCTTCAGCGGCATCGACCCGATCATCCGCATGACGTCGTCCCCGACCATCGCCCCGCCCGCCAGCTCCTTCCGCAGCGCCGGACCCGCGACCGCGTGACCGAACCACTCCTCCACCGACGAATCCAGCGTCAGCGGACGGGAGTAGTCGTCCCCCGCCAGTTCGAGCGCGGCCGAGGCCAGCACCGTGTGCGCGTTCTCCCCGAGCTGCACCTCGTACCGCCCCGCCGTCACCGTCCAGTCCCCGCGCTCGATGTCCCAGAACGCGAACGCCCGCCGGTCCAGGGCGACTTCGACCCGCGTGCTCTCGCCGGGCCGCAACGCGACCTTGGCGAACCCGCGCAGCTCGCGTACGGGGCTCAGCACCGGCCTGGGCGCCGGGGCGACGTAGATCTGGACGACGTGCTTGCCGTACCGGTCGCCGGTGTTGGTGACCGTCACCGACGCCGTCGCCGTGTCCGCGCCCGTCGGTGTCACCCGGAAGCCGGACTGCTCGAACGACGTGTAGCTCAGGCCGTGTCCGAAGGGGTGCCGGACGGCGACCTCGGCGGTCTCGTAGTACCGGTACCCGACCATCACGCCCTCGCCGTAGCGCACATGCCCTTGTCCGCCGGGGAAGTTGAGGTACGCCGGGGTGTCCTGGAGGCGGAACGGGACCGTCTCCGCGAGCCGTCCCGACGGGTTCGCGCGGCCGGTGAGGACGTCCGCGATCGCGCCCCCGCCCGCCTGGCCCGGCAACCACGCCTCGACGACGGCCTCGACACCGTCGTACCAGCCCTCAAGGCTCACGACGCTGCCGTTCATGAGGACAACCACCGTACGGCGTGCGGACGTTGAGACCGCGCGGATCAACTCCACCTGATCGGCGGGGAGGTGGATGTGCTCGCGGTCGAAGCCCTCGGACTCGTCCTCCTCGCGCAGGCCCGCGAAGACCACCGCGATGTCGGCGTCGGCGGCGTCGGCCGGGGAGTCGGTGAAGTCGACGCGGGCGTCCGGGAGCTGGGCGCGCAGTTCGTCGAGGGGGCTGTCGACGCGGGTGGCGTTGACGTGGGAGCTGCCGCCGCCCTGGTAGCGCGGGTGCTGGGCGAAGTCGCCGAGGACCGCGATGCGGGCGGTCGGCGCGAGGGGGAGTGTGTGGTCGTCGTTCTTGAGGAGGACCAGGCAGTCGGCGGCGGTCTCGCGGGCGAGCCGGTGCTGGGCGTCGTGGTCGACCGCGACCGGAGCGGACTCGGCGCGGACCCGGTGGGCCAGGGCGCGCAGACGGTCCAGGGCCGTGTCCACGGCCGACTCGGCCAGCCCGCCGTCCCGTACCGCCTGCGCGACCTCCGCGTCCGAACGGCCGCCCGTGCCCGGCATCTCCAGGTCCGTGCCCGCGACCAGCGCGGCGACCCGGTCGGCCACCGCGCCCCAGTCGGAGACGACGACACCGTCGTACCCCCACTCCTCGCGGAGGATCTCGGTGAGCAGGTGGTGGTTCTCGGTCGCGCGGACGCCGTTGACCTTGTTGTACGCGGCCATCACCGTCGCCGGACGGGCCTCCTTCACGATCCGCTCGAACGCCGGGAGGTAGATCTCCCGCAGCGTGCGCTCGTCGACGTCCGCGCTCACCCGCATCCGGTCCGTCTCCTGGTTGTTCGCCGCGAAGTGCTTCACCGACGCGCCGACGCCCTGACTCTGTACGCCGGTGACGTGCGCGGCGCCGAGTACGCCGCTGAGCAGCGGGTCCTCCGAGAAGTACTCGAAGTTACGGCCGCACAGCGGGGAGCGCTTGATGTTCACGCCGGGGCCGAGGAGGACCTCCACGCCGAGCGAGCGGGCCTCCCGGCCCAGGGCCTCGCCGACCCCGCGCAGCAGCTCCGGGTCCCAGCTGGAGGCGAGGGCCACGGCCGGGGGGAAGCAGGTCGCCGGTTCGCTGTCGTAGACCTGCGTCGCCTCGCCGGACTGCTTGCGGACGCCGTGCGGGCCGTCGCACAGGAGGAGGGAGGGGAGACCGGCGTCGGGCACGCCGACCGTGGTCCACATGCCGTGGCCGGAGAGGAGGGAGGTCTTGGTGGTGAGGTCGAGGGGGGTGGTGTCGTCCATGGTGCGGGTCCTCACGGGGGTGCGGGCGCGGGTGAGGCCGACTCTAGGTTCAGAAAGCGAACGGCGCTAGGTATTCGCGGGGGCGCCGTCGTCTTTTCCGTCGCCGACGGTTGCGCGGCACATGCGGTTGAACGCCTCGATCGTCTCCGCCATCCCGACGTCCGGGTCCAGCAGCCACTGCACCTGGAGGCCGTCCGAGAGGGCGATCAGTATCCGGGCGAGCTGCTCGGGGGGTACGTCCGTCCTGGTCTCGCCGCGGTCCTGTGCCTCGCGCATTCCGGCCGTCAGGGAGTGGGTCAGCTCGTCGTAGCGGCGGGTGAAGAAGGGGTGCGCCGGGTGCGTGGGGTCCGAGGCGGCGGCGGAGAGGGTGACGAACAGGTCGACCAGGCCGCGCCGGCCCGCGTTCTGCGCCGCGGTCGTCGCGAGGACCTCGCCGGGGGAGGTGATGCCGGCGGTGGCCCGGCCGCTCTGCGCGTCCCGCTCCTCCAGGGCGGCGACCAGGAGTTCCTCGCGCGAGCCGAAGTAGTGCAGGACGCCCGCCTGGGACATGCCGACCCGGTCCGCGATCTCCTTCAGCGACGCGCCGCGCTCGCCGTGGTCGCCGAACACCTCCAGGGCGGCCCGCAGGATCTGCTCGCGCCGCTCAAGGCCCTTGCGGTAGGGGCCCCGGGGTTTGCGTGGTGTGGTCACGGAGCGACGGTAACCGACGGTCGCCCCGCCGCGCCGTACGGCAGTCGGCACCCCTCCGGGAGGCACGCTTCCCCTCCCGGGAGGGTTCACCGCCCCTTCTGGGGGTATTCGCCGTATATGAGTACCGCATCCGTCATGCTGGCCGCCCCGAGCGGCCTGCTCAGCCTGGCGTTGTTCGCGGCCGGCATCGCCGTGGTGGCGATGCTGAGTGGTGCGTTCTGGCTGGGCGCGCGTATCAAGGACCGCGAGCTGCCGTGCCCGCGCCCCGAGGAACAGCCGCACCTCCCGCCGGAAGGCGCGGTTCACGAGATCCTGGAGAACCGGGAACCCGACGAGGTACCCCGCGTACCGAAGGGCGGCCACGCCCTCACTCCGTACGAACTCACCAACATGCAGACCAGGACCAGCGCGTCGCAGAAGCGGCGCAGGTGGACGCCGGGGTCCAGCGGGTCCTTCGGAGGCGGCGGGCTGGGCGCGCACTGAACCGGACGGGCGCGGGGCTCGCCGGATCAGGGCCGGGGTGAGGGCGGGAGGCGAACCAGCCTTCACCCCGGCTGCCGTACGACCTCACCCCACCCCCCGAGCCACCCCCACCACCTGCTCCCCGTACCCCCCGCCGAACAGCACCACATGCACCATCAGCGGAAACAGCTGATGCGCCCCCACCCGCCCCCGCCACCCCTCCGCCAACGGCGCCACCTCCTCGTACCCGGCGGTGATCTCCTCCAGGTACGGGCATCCGAAGAGCCGCAGCATCGCCAGGTCCGTCTCCCGGTGCCCTCCGTGTGCGGCGGGGTCGATGAGCCACGCCCTTCCGTCGGCGCCCCACAGCACGTTCCCGTTCCAGAGGTCGCCGTGGAGACGGGCCGGGGGCTCGGGAGGACCGGCGATCACAGGGAGCCGCGCGCAGGCCGCCTCCACCACGGCCGCGTCGCGCGAGGTCAGCGCGCCCCGGTCCACGGCGGCCCGGACGTACGGCAGCACCCGGTGCTCGGCGTACCAGCCGGCCCACTCGGCGCCGGGGACGTTCCGCATCGGGGCGAGTCCGATGTACGCCTCACGCGGACCGCCGGGCGGACCGGCCCCGTACGCGGGCGCCCCGGCGGCGTGCAGCGCTGCGAGCCCCCGTCCCAGCCCCAGCGCGGCCTCGACGGTGGGCGGACCCACCGCGACCCGTTCCGTCACCAGCCACCCGGCGTCGTACCCGTACACCTCAGGCACCGGCACCATCCCCGCGACCCCCAGCCACCGCAGCCCGGCGGCCTCCGCGCGGACCGCGTCGGGAGCGTCGGCGTGTTTGGCGATCACGGTCCGGCCGTCGGCGAGAGCGACTTCGGCGACCGTGCCGGAGAGCGGGCGGACCGTGTGCGCGGGGCTGCCGGTGAGGCGCGCGGCGGCGGTGAGAGCGTCCATATGGCCGCCAGCGTACGACCCCCGACGGGCCGCTCCTTAGACTTCGGGCGTTCACCTGTGCGGCGACGGAAAGAGGCGGTATGGCAGTGGCGGGGAACCTGAAGCGGAAGGTGTACGAGAGTGAACTGCTGCGTCTCCAGACGGAGTTGGTGAAGCTTCAGGAGTGGGTGCGGGCGGAGGGCGCGCGGCTGGTCGTCGTGTTCGAGGGGCGGGACGCGGCCGGCAAGGGCGGCACGATCAAGCGGGTCACCGAGCATCTCAACCCCCGTGTCGCCCGGGTCGTCGCGCTGCCGAAGCCGACCGAGCGGGAGCGGACGCAGTGGTACTTCCAGCGGTACGTGGAGCACCTCCCGGCCGCCGGGGAGATCGTGCTGCTCGACCGGTCCTGGTACAACCGCGCCGGGGTCGAGCACGTGATGGGGTTCTGCACCAAGGAGGAGTACCAGCGGTTCCTGCGGCAGTGCCCGATCTTCGAGCGGATGCTCGTCGAGGACGGCATCATGCTGCGGAAGTACTGGTTCTCGGTGAGCGACGGCGAGCAGCAGGACCGCTTCCGGGGGCGCCTCGACGACCCGGTCCGGCGCTGGAAGCTCTCGCCGATGGACCTGGAGTCGATCACCCGCTGGGAGGCGTACTCGCGCGCGAAGGACGAGATGCTCGTGCACACCGACATCACCGAGGCGCCCTGGATGGTCGTCGAGAGCGACGACAAGAAGCGCGCCCGGCTCAACATGATCGCCCACCTGCTGGACTCGGTGCCCTACCGCGAAGTTCCGCTGCCGGTCCTGGAGTTGCCGGAGCGCCCGCCGTCCACCGGGTACGTGCGCCCGCCGCGCGACCTCCAGAACTATGTCCCGGACCACGCCGCAAGCCTGTGACCTGCACACACCTTTGACGCAAGATCCTTGCGACGGCATGGTGCGCTCAACTAGCGTCCGAAGCCGGACGGTTCGTGTGGACCGTCCGTGTCGATCCTGCGATGAGGGAGGCCGTTATGCCGTGCCAGTGGACGGCGGACGGATCATGACCGCGTACAACCTCGCCGGGTTCCTGGAGGACTCGGCCGCCCGCCACCCGGAGCGCACCGCGATCGTCTTCGGCGAGCTGCGGCTGTCGTACGCGCAGGTGGACGGCGCCGCCGCGCAGGTCGCGAACCTGCTGGCGGCGGCGGGGATCGGGCCCGGCGACAAGGTCGCGCTGTCGATGCCGAACCTGCCGTACTTCACGTTCGCCTACTACGGCATCCTCAAGGCGGGCGCGACCGTCGTCCCCCTGAACGTGCTGCTCAAACCGCGCGAGATCGCGTACCACCTGCGGGACTCCGACGCGAAGGCGTTCATCGCGTTCTCGGGGACGCCCGAGCTGCCCATCGGGGAGTACGCGCGCGAGGCCGTCGCCGAGGCCGACGGGGTCGGGCTGTTCGTCGTCGACCCGGCGGGCGAGCTGCCGTGGGCCGGGCAGCCGCCGGTCTTCGAGACGGTCGTCACCGACGAGGACGACACGGCCGTCATCCTCTACACCTCCGGGACGACCGGCCGCCCCAAGGGCGCCGAGCTGCGGCACCGGAACATGCGCGACAACGTCCTCATCGACGAGGTGCTGTTCGGCGCGTCCGTGGAGCGGCCCGACACGTTCCTGTGCGTGCTGCCGCTGTTCCACTCCTTCGGGCAGACCGTAATCCAGAACGGGGCGCTCGCGTACGGCGGAACGATCGTCATGCTGCCCCGCTTCGAGCCCGCCGCCGCGCTGAGGCTGATGCTCTCCGAGCACGTCACGTTCTTCGGTGGCGTTCCCACCATGTACTGGGCGCTGCTCGGCGCGCTCGACGACTCCGTGGACGTCGGGACGCTCGCCCGCAATCTCCGGGTCGCCGTCTCCGGTGGCTCCGCGCTGCCGCACGAGGTGCACCGGGAGTTCCGGGAGCGGTTCGGGGTGACCATCCTTGAGGGGTACGGGCTCTCCGAGACGTCCCCGGTCGCGTCGTTCTCCCGGCTCGGGCAGGAGCCTCGCGCCGGGTCGATCGGGGTGCCTGTGCCGGGTGTCGAGATGCGGATCGTCGACGGGGGCGGGGCGCCGCTCGCGGACGATCCCGACGCGATCGGGGAGATCGCCGTCAAGGGGCACAACGTCATGAAGGGGTACTACAAGCGGGCCGACGCGACCGCCGAGGTCCTCGACGACGGGTGGTTCCGCACCGGTGACCTCGGGCGGCGGGACGCCGACGGCTTCTACTACATCGTCGACCGCGCCAAGGACATGATCATCCGGGGCGGGTTCAACGTGTACCCCCGGGAGATCGAGGAGCTACTCATGGAGCACCCCGGGGTGTCCCTGGTCGCCGTCATCGGCGTACCCCACCCCTCCCACGGCGAGGAGATCAAGGCGGTCGTCGTCCGCAAGGTCGGGGTTGAGGTGACGGAGGAGGAACTCGTCGACTGGGCGAAGGAGCGGCTCGCGGCGTACAAGTACCCGCGCGTGGTGGAGTTCGCGGAGACGCTGCCGATGACGTCTACGGGGAAGATCCTGAAGCGGGAGATCGGCTGAGGGGTCGGGTCGGCGGGGTCGGCCGCCGAGGGCGGGTGGCATTCGTACCGTACGAAAATCGCCCGCCGTCTTGAACTGGGCCGCCGACCTCACCCCACCCGCAGATTCCACCGCCCACCCCTCCCGCTGACCTCCACCCCCGACAGCGGCGCCACGTCCACCCGCCAGAACGCCTCCTCCGGCGCCCCCAGCACCCGTACCACCACAGCCCGCACCACCTCCGGCTCGACCACCGCGACCGTCCGCCCGGACAACTCCGCACCCGCCTCCAGCCACCCCCCGACCCGCGCGCAGAACTCCCGCACCGACTCCCCGCCATGCGGAGCCGCCCCGGGATCGGACAGCCACGCGGCGAGTGCCTCCGGCTCCCGCGCTCCCACCTCCTCCACCGTCTCCCCCCGCCACCGCCCGGCATCGATCCCGGCCAGCTCCGGGACCTCCACCCCCGCGAGCCCGAGCCCGGCGAGTGTCTCCCGGCACCGCGCACTCGGCGAACACCAGACCCGCTCGGCGACCGGCACCCCACCCGCGGCGGCCCGCGCCGCCCGCACGCCCGCCGCGTCCAGCGACCCCCCGTCGTCGAACCGCGCGGCCCGCAGGGACGCGGAGAAGGCGGGGGCGATCAGGAGCAGGCGGTGGGTCATCTACGGCATCCCTCGTGTACGTCGGTCAGGGCGGCGCGGGGTCGGTCCGGGCGGTGTGGGACCCGGCGCCCCGTACGCCTCCCCGACGATCACCCCGTCGTGCCCCCATTGTGCGACCCCCCACCGACAACGCGGCCTACGGCCAGGACTCCGGCCCACCGTTCTCCCGCGCTGCCTTCCACCGGGACCCCGCCTCGCCATTCCCTATTTCTGCAACGCGTTCTACCGTGTGCGCCCTCAGTACCCCCCTCGGAGGAGGCCCCGTGCACCTCGACCAGACCCCCGAAGAACAGCGGCTGCGCGCGGAACTGCGGGAGTACTTCGCGGAGTTGGTGCCGGACGGCGCGTACGCGCGGCATGCCGACCCGGTCGGTGCGAAACGGTTCTACCGGGAGACGATCCGGCGGCTCGGCGCGGACGGGTGGCTCGGTGTCGGGTGGCCGAAGGAGTACGGCGGACGAGGGCTGACCCCCGTGGAACAGTTCGTGTTCTTCGACGAGGCCGCGCAGGCGGGCGTACCCCTGCCGCTGATGGCGCTGAACACCGTCGGCCCGACGATCATGCGCTACGGCACCGACGAGCAGAAGGCGTACTTCCTCCCCCGCGTCCTCTCCGGCGAGATCGACTTCGCCATCGGCTACAGCGAACCGGGCGCGGGCACCGACCTCGCGGCGCTCAGGACGAGGGCCGTACGCGACGGGGACGAGTACGTCGTCGACGGCCAGAAGATCTGGACGACCAACGGCGACACGGCGGACTGGATCTGGCTCGCCACCCGCACCGACCCCGACGCCCCGCCCCACAAGGGCATCACGATGCTGCTGGTCCCCACCACCGACCCCGGCTACTCCTGCACGGTCATCCGCACGCTCGCCTCCCACGACACGACGGCGAGCTACTACGAGAACGTCCGCGTCCCCGTCACCCGCCGGGTCGGCGCCGAGAACGAGGGCTGGCGCCTGATCACGAACCAGCTCAACCACGAGCGCGTCACGCTCGCCGCGCACGGCACGATGGCGATCCGCGCCCTCGCGGACGTCCAGCGCTGGGCCGGGGAGACGAAGCTGGCCGACGGCCGCCGCGTCCTCGACCTCCCCTGGGTACGCCGCCGCCTCGCCCAGACCCACATCAGGCTCGACGCCCTGAAACTCCTCAACTGGCAGATGGTCCAGGCCGTCCAGAACAACACCCTCACCCCCCAGGACGCCTCCGCCGTCAAGGTCTACGGCTCCGAGGCCCGCCGCGACGCGTACGCCTGGCTCCTGGAGATCGTCGGCGTGCCGGGCGCGCTCCAGGAGGGCTCGGCGGGCGCGGTGCTCCATGGCGAACTGGAACGCGGCTACCGCTCGGCCGTCATCTTCACGTTCGGCGGCGGCAACAACGAGATCCAGCGGGAGATCATCACGTGGATCGGCCTGGGGATGCCGAGGGTGCGCCGCTGACCCACGCTCCTTCACGCCGGCTGGACCCCACGAAAAAAGGGTGGCCCGCACAACGGCGGACCACCCTTAACTTCCGGTGGGTCAGGGGATGTTCTGGTATATCGCGGTGATCTGGTTGGCGGTCAGGGCGTACGCGTACGCCTGTAGGTCACTGACGGAGCCGTTGAACCAGGCGGTCTGGGTGCCGCCGGACAGGCCCCGGCCGAGGACAAGGTTTCCGGTCGCCGCCCAGGGGGTGACCCCGGTCGTGGTCGCGGCGAGGGTGCCGTTGACGTACAACTGGGCCGTCTTCGTCGCGGCGTTGTAGACGCCGGTCAGGTGGGTCCAGGTACCCGCCGAGGCGTTCGCCGCGTACGTGTACGTCGTGGCCGGGCTCGCGGCGTCCGCGCTGGTGAACGCCAGGGCCCAGCCGGGGTTTCCGGTGTGGGAGTGGTTGTACTGGAGGGCGAACGGCGAGGTCTGGGTGCCCTCTTCGGCCAGGACGGTCTGGTCGGCCGTACCGGCGGAGCCGAGCTTCACCCACGCGGAGAGCGTGAAACTGCCGGTGTCCGCGACGACTTGGGGGTTCGCGCTGACCGCGTACCCGGTGCTGCCGTCAAGACCCAGCACCGTGCCCCGAGTTGAATCGGTGGCCCAGCTCGCGCCGCCTGTCAGGGTGAGCGGGTTGTTGCCGAGGTTCGGGTTCGCGCCCGCCGCGTTGAGGGTGTTGAGCGTGTCGGTCGCGGCGGTGTCGGTCGCGACCGGCATGGAGTCGCCGTCGTCCAGGCCCCACGTGTCGACGGGGGAGAGCAGCGCCGTGGTGAGCGCCCCGAAGGCGGGGTCGGACAGGTTGACGTGGTCGCCGCTGTCGGCGGTCGCCGCGAGTTTCTCCTCCCCGGTCGTCGCGTCCGGCACGGCCACGGCCGCGTCGAAGTCCGCGAAGTAGACGGCGGGCGTGGCCCAGGGGTTGCCCAGGTTCATGCCGCCGAGGAACGCGTTGACGTCCGTGCGGTTGTCGTCGGTGGCGGACGTGCACGGGTCGTTCGGGGTGGCGCCGTCCCCGGCGAAGCCCTCGCAGGGGGTCAGTGAGGTGAGGACGACGTTCACGCCCCAGCCCTGGAGCTGCTGCACCAGCTCCGTGTAGCCGTCGGCGTCCAGGTCGTCGCTGGTGGACCCGGCCAGCAGGTCTTCGAGCCCGGCGTCCACGACGACCGTGGACAGGCCGGGCTGGTCGAGGATGTCCCGGTCGAGCCGGGAGAGCACCGAGGGGCCGCCGACCGAATTGCCGCTGTACGTCTCGGGGTTGTCGGTCATGAGCTGGTTGGCCTCGATGCCCTCGGCGAGCACGCCGTAGGGACTGGCCGTCGTGGGTTCGGCGGCGGTCAGGCCGTCGGCCACCCGGTACCCGTTGGAGTTGGGCAGCGTCGTGTTCGGCTGGAACGGGTCCACCAGGTGGTCCCCGAGGACCGCCTCGGTGGGTACGTTCGCCGACTGCACGTCCAGACCGGTCACCAGGTCGGTGAAGTTGCCGTACGCGGCGGCGGTGGTCGTGAACGGCGTGGCGCTGGTGCCGGTGGTGAGGTCGCCGCTGCCGTTCGCGGTGATGTACTCGTAGGAGCCGCCCGCGTACGTGTGCTGCACCAAGTACGGGACGGCGTTGCTGAGTTGGTAGGAGACCAGCAGGTACTGGTTCGCGGTGACGGTGAACGGCAGCGGGTCGCTGTAGACCGTGCCGCCGACCGGGACGGTCACCGCCTGGGCGCCGCCGAACTTCAGCGTCGTCGGCGTCCCCGACGGGACCGAGCCGATCGCGTTCGGGGTGGAACTGACGGCGATCGTCGCGTGGCCGATGGACAGCTTGTTCCTGCCGAGCGCGTTGTCGAGCTTGACGCGGACCGTGGCCCCGGACACCGACGGCTTCAGCGCCACCCGGATCGTCTGGTTGGAGTACGTGCCGCCGCCCGGCAGCGAGAAGCTGCCCTCGGTGGCGCCGGACCAGGCACCGGTCCAGGACTGGCCCGAGGGCGCGGCGGCGTAGGTGCCGTTCGCCTCGGCCGTACCGGCGGTCGTGTTGCGGGTGCCCAGCGCGAACACGTGCAGCGTCGGTTCGCTCGGCCCGGCCGCGCCGGTCAGGTCGGGCAGGGTCACCGAGGCAATCGTGCGCGCCGGGTCGACCGGCACCGAGAACGCGTACAGCTGCCGGTTGGCCGTGCTCTGGGTGGAGCCGTTGGCGTGCGGGAAGACCGCCGCCGCGATCGAGCTGTCCGTGTTGGACCAGTCGGGCACGGTCAGCATGTACGTCGCGCTGGTGCCGTCGGTGTAGGTGATCTGGCCGCTCGCCGGGCAGAACCCGTCGGCGTCGTCGCCGGAGAAGCAGTACGCGGCGCTGACCCGGGTCCCGGCCGGTACGTACGGCGAGGTGGTGTCACCCGCGATGGCGCCGGGCGAGCTGAGGTTGGTGTACGTCGAGGCGGTCAGGAAGACCAGGGCGCTGCCCTGCGCGGAGTAGTTCACGGTCTGGTTGGCCGCGAGGAGGTTGTCCTTCTGTCCCGAGCCGAAGGCGGGCAGCGTCATGGTGGCGCCGTCGACGGTCACCTTCCCGCCGCTCGTCCAGCCCGCGTTCGCCCAGTCGGTCGCCGAGAAACTGTGCCCGTTGCCGTCGAAGTCGGCCGCCGTCATGTTGCTGTCGGCGCTGACGCCCACGTTGTCGAAGCAGGCCGCGAGGCTCGCGCAGGTCGTGTTCGGGTGCCCGGCGGCCAGGAACGGGTAGGCGGACGTGCCCGACACGTCACCGGCGCCGTCCACGGCGTACACGTACAGGGTGTGCGGGCCCGGGGACGGCGGGACGACCGTCACCGTCGCCTTGTTGCCGCTCGCGGTCACCGTCTCGTTCGCGGGCGCGCCGCTCGTCGGCGGCGGTACGTCGAGGTGGTACACGAACTTCGTCGCGGTGGTGCCGGAGCCGGTGATGTCGAACTTCCCCGAGGTGCCCGCCGCCGCGCCGACGGCCGCGTCGGTGACGTCCGTGTTCGGGTAGAGGTTGCTCTCCGAGGCGAGCGTCGGCTCGTCCGGCGCGGTCGGCTCGGCGGTGAAGTGGCAGGTGGGGGACTGGCTGTACGTCGTCGACGCCATCCCGTCGGTGACCGTGACGTCCCAGTCGACGGTCTTCCCGGCCGCCAGCGACGACACGAACGACGCCGGGAGCGAGGCCGTGGCGTACGTGTTGCTCGCCAGGTTGTCGCCGCTCTTGACCGTCGCCTTCGTGGTCGTGCCGTCCACCCAGTACTGGAACGTCGCCTGGAGCTTGTCCCCGTTCGGGTCCTTCACCTTGGCGCGCAGCACCGGCGGCGTGGACGCGATCGTCTTGCCCATGTACGGGTACGGCGAGGAGGTGTCGCAGGCCGCGTCGGCGGCGCCGGACACGGCGGCCATGGTCGCGGCGGTGGGGGCGCTCGGCGGGTTGTCGTAGAAGATCTGGAGCGTCGGGTTGTGCGAGAACCGCTTGAACCCGAGGTCGTTGCGGCCGGCCTCCATCGAGTCCTCGCTCAGCGTGGCGGTGAAGCTCGTCGAGTGCCCGCTCGCCGCCTTCTTGATCGGGGTCAGGACATTGAAGCCGTTGGTCGAGCTGCCGTTGTTCGGGCACAGCGAGGGGTTGTACGCCGGGCCGAAGCTCGCCGACGTCGAGTAGCTGTTGTACTTCGGCCGGTTGCTCCAGTCCGTGCCCGAGCCGATGCCCCTGGACCAGTGCAGGTTGACGGTCGCTGTCGTCGAGCAGGACGCCGAGTAGATGTCCGTCGCGTCGACCTCGGCGCTGTTGATCGTGGCGCCGAAGATCGTCTTGGACAGGCTCCACTGGTAGATGGCGTGCTCGTCACCCGTGTTGCAGGAACCCTCGGGCCAGCCGTTGTAGCCGACGCCGAGATAGCCGTTGTCGGCCAGCGAACCCGTCTTGTCGTAGAAGGACGTGCCGGGGCAGCCCTGCTTCACCTCGTCGAAGGCCGGGTTCGCGTAGTCGACCGGGTGCCAGTTCACCGAGGGGTCGACGTACACCGGGAACACGGTCCCGACACGGGTGAGCATCGCCTTGTCCGGTACGAGGGTCAGCGTGCCGTGGCCGAGGCGCGTGCCGACGCCGGCGACGCGGGCGGCCAGGCCCGGGTGCGCGGCGTCGGAGGCGTCGGCCGCGACCTTCGCCTTGGTGTGCAGGGCGCGGTTGGAGTCCCACTGGAGCGGGGTGGGGGAGTCGGCTACCGCTGTGCCGTGCGTGTCCATGACGGTGAGTCCGCCGTGCGCCGCGGTGGCCAGGTGTCCTCCGTTCACCTGAGCGCCCAGGCGCAGGGCGGCCAGCGCGGGGTTGCGTGCGGCGGTGGCGTCGTGGACGACGAGGGTCTCGCTGGGGCCGCCGGACGCGGTGGCGGTGACCTGGAGGTCTACGCCGGGGAGTACGGCGGGGTACGTGGCGGTGTCGCCCGCGACGCGCGGGGCGGGGAGGGGCGTCGGCCAGGTCAGGGTGAGCGCGGTGTCGCCGGATCGGGTGACCGCGAGAGGGGTCGTGCCGCCGCCGGAGAAGGAGACCGTGCCGTACGCCGTGGCCTTCGGGGACCAGGTGCCGTCGGTGCGATGCGTGAGCGTCAGGTCCACCGGGACCCAGTGGCCGGAGTGCCGGGTTCGCACCGGCAACGGGTTGGAGACCGTGCGGAAGCCGCCGCCGGGCTCCGCCTCCACCTGGAGGGTGGGGCTGGTGAGGGACGGGACGGTGACCGGTTTTCCGGTGCTGTGCGCCTGCTTGGCGGCGGCCTGCATGGCGGTGGCGTCGGCCGAGGTGGGGCCGTAGCCGTCCGCGAGGACCGGTGAACCGGCGCCGTCCGCACGGGACTTGGTGACGGGGGCGCTCTTGCCGGTGACCTGGAGGCCTGCGGCCGGGCGCGGGGGCGCCGCCGCTGCGGGGGTGGTGGCGAGGCCGGCCGCGCAGGTCGCCAGGATCGCGGCGACCGCTAGGGCCGCGCTGGGTCTGTGGATTCGCGCACGTGTACGAGGTGGGTGCATCGGATTCCCGTCTGCGGAAGGTCTTTCGGGGGCTGGCGTGAGTGGTCGTTCGGAACTCCGCAAAGATCAGCCGGGCAGGTGAGAGACGTATGTGGTCATGTCAAGAATCGGGGAAGAGGTTCCTGTTGACCGATGCGCGGCAAATCGACTGACACGTACGGTCCGTTGCGTCGTGAAGATCGACAGTGCCGTGTGAAGGAGCAAGTCCTTGCCCAGGACGACAGGTTCACAGGGCGGCCCGAGACCCGACGGCCGCCTGAGACGAGGACTGACCGCCCTGACCGCGGTGATCTCCGTGATCGTCGGCGTCACCGGCGCCGCGCAGCCGGGCCACAGCCGTACGCAGCCGGGCTACGCCCAGGTGAAGCCGGTTCCGGTGACGGCGGTGCGCTCGCACTACGGTCCCGTACGGCATCTCGCGAACTCGCCGTCACCCAAGGTGACTTGGCCCAGTGGGGCGGCGGGGTTCAGTGCGACGGCCTCGACGGCTACGGGGCGTACGGCGGCGTCCGGCACCCGGCTCAGGGCGGGCGGCCTGCCGATCTGGCTCACGCCCGCGTCCGGCAAGGCCGCGTCCGGCAAGGCCGCGTCCTCGGGCAACTCCTCTGCTTCCGGCACACCTTCTTCCTTCACGCACACCACCGCACGCGTCCTCCCGCAGCGCACCGCCCAGTCCGCCGGAGTCGACGGTGTCCTCCTCCAGCTGACCGGCCTCCCCCGAGCCAAGTCCCAACTCGCCCTGAACTACGGTGACTTCACCGACGCGTTCGGTGCCGACTGGGGCTCGCGCCTCCGCCTCGTCCAGCTCCCCGCCTGCGCTCTGACGACGCCGAGCCGCGCTGCCTGCCGTACCCAGACCCCCGTGGCCTCCACCAACGACACCAAGGCGCAGACGATCTCGGCGCCGCTCGCCCTCGCGCAGAGCACCTCCACGCAGAGCACCTCCGCGCAGAGCGACGTCGTCATGGCCGCCACCGCCGCCCCCACCGGAGGCGGCGGCGACTTCACGGCCACCTCCCTCAAGGCATCCGGCTCCTGGCAGGCCGGCGGCAGCACCGACGCGTTCACCTGGTCGTACCCGATCACCGGCCCCGCCGTACCCGGCGGCCTCGCCCCCAACCTCGCGCTGGGCTACGACTCGCAGAGCGTGGACGGCCTCACCTCGTCCACGAACAACCAGGCGTCGGTCGTCGGCGACGGCTTCTCCCTGCCGAGCAACTACATCGAGCGCTCGTACGCCTCCTGCCACGACAACCCGGCGGGAACCACGAGGACCTGGGACAACTGCTGGTCCTCCGACAACCAGCTCACGCTCTCCCTCAACGGCACGGCCACAACCCTCGTCAAGGACGACACGACCGGCGCCTACCGCGCCCAGGGCGACTCCGACGAGCGTGTCGAGCGGCTCACCGGCGCCTCCAACGGCGCCCAGAGCGGCGAGTACTTCCGGGTCACCACCTCCAACGGCACCCAGTACACCTTCGGCCTGAACAGGCTGCCGGGATGGGCGACGGGGAACACGACCACCGACTCGGTCCTGACCGAACCCGTCTACGCCACCGCCTCCGGCCAGCCCTGCTACAACGCCACCTGGGTCAGCTCCTGGTGCCAGCAGGGCTACCGCTGGATGCTGGACTACGTCAAGGACACCCACGGCGACGTGATGTCCTACTTCTACACACCTACGACCGCGCACTACGCGCGCGACCTCGGCAAGACCGCCGACACCCCGTACATCCGCGACGCGGCCCTCACGAAGATCCAGTACGGCCAGCGCGACGGCTCGGTCTACTCCACCAGCCCCGCCGCCCAGGTCACCTTCACCTACAACGGCCGCTGCAACACCTCCGCGACGGGCTGCGCGACCTCCACGCTCACCAGCTCGACCGCGTCGAAGTGGCCCGACGTGCCGTTCGACCTCGACTGCGCGAGCGGCGCGGCCTGCTCCTCCAACTCGCCCACGTTCTGGAGCGAGAACGAGCTGACGGGCGTCCAGACGCAGGCGCTGGTCGGCACCACCGAGACGAACGTCGACGCGTGGGCGTTCACGTACTCGTTCCCCGCCACCGGGGACGCGACCACGCCCTCCCTGTGGCTCGACTCCGTGACCCGCACCGGCCAGGACACCTCCGGCGGCGGTTCCACGGCGTCGCTCGCCATGCCTCAAGTCACCTTCTCCGGCACCCCGTTGTCGAACCGGGTGGACCTGACCGACGGCTACCCGCCGATCACCCGCTACCGCCTCAACACGATCACCACCGAGTCCGGCGGCATCATCAGCGTCGGCTACTCGGCCCCGGCCTGCGGCGGCGGCACCCCGAGCGACGCGAGCCAGAACACCAAGCTGTGCTACCCGGGTTACTGGACCCCCACCGGCCAGACCGCACCGATGCTGGACTGGTTCAACAAGTACGTCGTCACCACGGTCACCCAGCAGGACCCGACCGGCGGCGGCGTCAACGACACGATCGTCACCCGCTACACCCCCGTAGGCACCCCCGCCTGGCACCACGACGACAACCCGCTCACCCCCGCCGCCCAGCGCACCTGGGACCAGTGGCGCGGCTACGGCGGCATGAAGGTCACCACCGGCACCGCGCCCGACCCGGTGACCGAGACCGACTACACCTACTTCCGCGGCATGGACGGCGACACCCTCTCCAGCGGCACCCGCGCGGCGTCCGTCACCGACTCGCGCGGCGACCCGGCGGTCACGGACTCACCCCAGTACGCGGGCCTGACGTACGAGGCGATCCTCTACAACGGCCTCAGCAGCGGAAAGGTCGTCAACGACACGATCACCACGCCCTGGAGCAGCGCCGCCACCGCCACCCACGCCCTGTCCGGCGGGCTGCCCGCGCAGAAGGCGTACCTCACCGGCCAGGACTCGGTGCAGGTCTACACACCCCTCGCCTCCGGCTCCACCCGCGAAACCGAGACCGACTACACCCACGACGCCCACGGCCGCGTCACCAAGGCCGACGACAAGGGCGACGTCTCCACCGCGAGCGACGACCTGTGCACCACGACGACCTACGCGGACAACACGTCCGCCTGGATCTACGACCTCGTCGACGAGACGAAGACGGTCTCCGTGAAGTGCGCGACCACCCCGACGCTCCCGGGCGACGCGGTCAGCGACAAGCGGGTCTTCTACGACGGCTCCAGCACGCTGGGCGCCGCCCCCACCGCCGGTGACCCGACGTCGACCCAGCAGGTCACGTCGTACAACGGCGCCACCCCGGTCTACTCGACCATGTCGGCCCTCACCCCGGACGTCTACGGCCGCCCCCTGACCAGCACCGACGCCGACCAGCGCACCACCACGACCGCCTACACCCCGACCACCGGCGCCGCCCCCACGGCCATCGTCTCCACCGACCCGCTGGGCCAGACCCTCAGCCAGACGTACGACGCCTCGCGCGGCCTGATGCTGACGCAGACCACGGCCGCCGGGTATGTCACGAAGGCGCAGTACGACGCGCTGGGCCGCCGTACCGCCGTGTTCCGGCCCGGCATCACCGCCGCGACGACGAAGTACACGTACGCGCTCGCCGCCGACAAGCCGAGCACCGTCACCACGCAGACCCTTAACGACGACGGCACCTACCGCAGCAGCGAACTCCTCATGGACGCGCTCCTGCGCCCCCGCGAGACGCAGATCGCGACCGTCGACGGCGGCCGGGACGTCACCGACACCGTCTACGACACGAACGGCTGGGTCGCCAAGACCACCGCCCCCTACTACGCGAGCGGCGCCCCCTCGGCGACCCTCGTGCAGGCCCAGGACGGCGACATCCCCTCGGAGACCGGCTTCACCTACGACGGCGCGGGCCGCAAGACCGTCGCCACCGCGTACGCCCTCGGCACCGCCACCTGGAACACCACCACCGTGTTCGGCGGCGACTTCACGACCACGATCCCGCCGAAGGGCGGCGTCGCCGAGTCCACGCTCACCGACGCGCGGGGCCGCACGACCGACCTGTACCAGTACCACGCGGGCGCCGCCGCCGACCCCGTCCACGACAGCGTCTCGGACTACTCCAACACGCACTACACGTACTTCCCCGACGGCCACCGGTCCGGCCAGACCGACCCGGCCGGCAACACCTGGGGCTGGACCTACAACCTCCTCGGCGACCAGGTCACCGCCACCGACCCCGACACGGGCGGCTCCTCGGCGAGCTACGACAACGCCGGCCAGCTCCTGACGACCACCGACGCGCGCGGCGACCAGGCGACGTACACGTACGACAAGGACGGCCGCCGCACCGCCGTCTACGACACGACCGGCAACGCCACCGCGTCCGCCGCGAACCAGACGGCGTCCTGGACGTACGACACGCTGAAGAAGGGGTACCTCACCTCTTCCACCTCCTACCAGCTCGGTACGACCAGCCCCTCGGTCACCAACGCCGTGCTCGGCTACACCAGCCTGGGCAAGGTCGCCGCCGCGAAGACCACGCTGGCCAACCTGCCGAGCGACCTCGCGGCGCTCGCGCCTTCCGCCGGGTACACCGAGTCGTACACGTACAAGACCACCGGCACGCCGGCCACCAGCCAGTCCCCGGCGGGCGGCGGGCTCCCGGCGGAGACCGTGAACTACGGGTACGACCAGTTCGGGCAGCCGACCAGCCTGGCCAGCACGGGGACGACTGCCTGGACGTACGTCTCCGCCATCGGCTACGACGAGTACGGCGAGCCCCTCCAGTACTCCATGGGCCCCACGACCAGCTGGGTCGACCTCACCCTCAAGTACGACGCGCAGACCGGCCAGCCCACCGACGCCAAGACCACCGACTCCAGCAGCTCCACGGTCGTCGACGACACCGCGTACACCTGGGGCAACAGCAACGTCTCCAAGGGCGCAGGGCTTCTCACCGCCACCACCGGCAGCCAGTCCGGCACCCAGTGCTACGGCTACGACTGGGCCGCCCGCCTCACCGCGGCCTGGACCGCCACCGACAACTGCGCGGCCAGCGCGAGCAGTTCGACCGTCGGGGGCCCCGACCCCTACTGGCAGAGCTGGACCTACACCGCCGACGGCCAGCGCGACACCCAGACCGACCACGGCACCACCGACACCACCACGACCTACCACTACCCGGCGGCCGGCTCCGCGACCGACCAGCCGCACACCCTCGGCAGCACGACCGCCACCGGCCCCGACGCCACCGCGAACACGGCGACCTACCACTACGACGCCTCCGGCAACACCACCACCGTCCAGGGCGGCGCCCTCGGCGACCAGACCCTCACCTGGAACCACCAGAACCGCCTGGACACGGACACGACGTCCGGCGGCACGACCAGCTACCTCTACGGCCTCGACGGCGGCCTGGTCCTGCGCACCGACCCGACGCAGGCGACGCTTTACCTCGGCGACGAGGAGCTGGTGGAGAACCTCTCCACCAAGGCCGTCACCGGCACCCGCTACTACTCCATCGCCGGTACGACCGTCGCCGCGCGCTCCAGCAGCGGGAACATCCAGTACCTGATTCCGAACCGCCAGGGCACGGACTACCTGTCGGTCGACTACCAGACCCAGGCGGTGACCCGCCGCGAGTACCTCCCCTTCGGCGGCACCCGAGGCACGACACCCACGACCTGGGCCGGCGACAAGGGCTACGTCGGCGGCACCACCGACACCGCCACCAGCCTCGTCAACCTGGGCCTGCGCGAGTACGACTCCCGGACCGGGCGTTTCATCAGCCGTGACCCGCAGTTGGAGACCACGGACCCCTCGCAGCTCACGGGCTACGACTACGCCGCGAACAACCCGGTGACGGGCAGCGACCCCACCGGGCAGAGCTGGTTCAGCTCCCTCTCCAACGCGGTCTCCAGTTTCGCGGACACCGCGCAGCAGGTCATCGACCGCACGAACGGGCCCATGGCCGCACTGGGTGTCGGGGAGCTGCTGATCGGTGCCGCGTCGGACGGGCTGGGCGGGGCGCTCATGGCGACCGGCATCGGGGCGCTCGGTCCCGGTGAGGCGCTGATCGCCGCAGGGTCGATGCTGGCCGTGTCCGGGAGCGCGACGGTGGCGTCGGCGGTCGCCGCGCCGAACATCGCGTACGCAGTGCAGAACGGGGACGGCGGCGGGGGCGGGTCCTCCGAGGGGTCATCGGCGGAGGAATCGAGCCGGGACGAGGACGCGCAGAAGTTGGCCGGTGAGCACGGCGCGGAAGAAGGGCGCAAGGCGCCGCTGTCCCTGGACAACGCCTACCGCTCCCTGGACGGTGCCCCTGAGGGCACCCGGGCCCGGCGGATGCCCGACGAGCATCAGCTGAGTGCCCCTGAGGGCGAGCAAGTGGAGAACCCGGACATCGAGTATCTCGACCAGCAGGGCAACATCGTCGGCTACGGCGAGATCAAGACGATCATGAAGGACAGCTTCAAGAGTTTCAACGGCGCACTCAGAGAGGCTGTCAAGCAGTTGCGCTGGCGGCAGGACGAATTCGGCTCGGACGTCAATCAGGTGTTCATACAGGTCCCGGACATGGTCGATGCCTCGGAAGTCAGGGGGTGGGTCAGAAATTACCGGAATCTGCGCATCAAGAACAACGGCAGCCTCGACAGCGTCCGAGGGTTCCGGCTCCGGGTCTACAGCGAGAGCGGCGAGAGCCGGGGCACCTTCGACGACCTTGGCGACAACGCCGACCTGGGGCATGTCGAGGGGCATACCTACTATTCGCCGAACGGGTACTCCTACTGACCGCCCGATGCCGCCCCGCCCCCGACCGAAAGGCACGTTCCTTGCCGCTCTACCGAGTGCGCGAATCCCTTCCCGACGCGACGAGCGCGCTGGCACGGGCGCGAGGGATCATGCGCGATCTGGCCTCCTGGAAGAGCATCCCCTGGCCCCAACTGGAGCCGGTGGCCACGGCCGAGCAGTACGCGCATGCGCTCCGATCCTTCGGGACCGGCCGCATCATCGGGGACCGGGAACCCGAAGCCGGGCCGCTTCTCGACGAACTGCGACGCCGTGACGCCATCACGTTCGACGAGGAACAGCCGTACTCCTGGCTGTTCCTGGCGGACCTGCGGCTCGGCCCCGACCTCGCCGACCTCTGGCCCCTGCCCGAGAGCGTGACCCTCAGCCTGAACCGGACCCCGCCCTTCGGTGGTCCCGGCAGCGAGCCGGAGGACGACTGCACCGAGGAGGAGCTCGACCGGATGGTAGCCGTGCTCGGGCCGCTCATGCTGACCGCTTCCTGGAACTGCGGCTGGCGCGGACTGTCCGAGTTCAAGGGGTGCGGGGTGAAACTCTGCCTGAACAGTGTCTGGTCGGATGGGGCTGCCGAGCCGTCACCGGGAGAGTTCGGCGTCTGGATCTCCCTCGGTGGCCCGCTTGCCCGCAGGCCCGAAGGCGAAGCCTGGCTCCGGGACTCGGGACTCACGCTGGGCGAACCCCAGCACGGGTGATCCGGCGGGGGGCCGGCCCTTCGTACTGGCCTTCGTACCGTCCTTCGAAAGGAACTCCACTTGGCCTCCACACTCTGGCCCGTACTCGCCCCCTTTCCCGACGCCGGGAGCGCGTTGGCGCGGGCGCGGGCGATCATGCGCGACTTCGCCGACGGGTTCGGCCTCTGGTGGCCCGAACTGGAGCCGATCAGTACGGCGGAGCAGTATGCGTACGCTCTGCGGACCTTCGACACCGCCCGCATGGTCGCGGACCGCGATCCCGTCGTCGTCTTCCCCTTCCTGAACGAACTGGAGCGGCGCGATGCCGTCACGTTCGCGGCGGGCCAGCCGAGGTCATGGCTCGTGGCGGACCTGCGTCTTACTCCGGAGCTCGGTGACCTCTGGCCGCTGCCCGAAGGAGTGACGGTCTTCCTCGACACCACCCTGCCCTTCGGCACGCCGGAGACCGAGTCCCATCATGACTGCACGGAAGAGGAACTGGACCGGATGGTCGAGGTGCTCGGGCCGTTGAGTCTGGTCGCGGACTGGGGTTGTGCCTGGCGGGGTCTGTCCGACAACAAGAACTGCGGGCTGCGGCTCTGTCTGAACAGTGCCCTGATGGATCAGCACAGCCTGCCGTCCCCCGGCGAGTTCGGTGTCTGGGTCGAACTCGGCAACCGGGTCGCCTGGACGCCGGAGGGTGAGGCGTGGCGGCGGGAGTCGGGGTTGGTGCTGGGGGAGCCGAGGCAGGGGTGATCCGGCCTGAGGGGGGCGCGAGGATGTGGGGTCCGCGCCGTACCGGGTAGGGCGACAAATCGTCATACTGGAACTCGCCGGAAAGGCAACGACGGGGGCGGCGGAGCGAGATGGCGGAGTCGAGGCTGATCCAGGGCCGGTACCGGCTGCTGGAGCTCATCGGGCGGGGCGGGATGGGCGAGGTGTGGCGGGCGATGGACGAGTCGCTCGGGCGGCAGGTCGCCGTGAAGTGTCTGAAACCGCCCGGGCCGCAGCATGACGCGGGGTTCACGCGGATTCTGCGGGAGCGGTTCCGTCGGGAGGCTCGGGTCGCTGCCGGGTTGCAGCATCGGGGGGTCACCGTCGTCCATGACTTCGGGGAGTCGGACGGGGTGCTCTACCTGGTGATGGAGTTCCTCGACGGGCTCAACCTGTGCCAGATCCTTACGGCGACCGGTCATCGTCCGCTGCCCGTTCCGGACGTCGTCGACATCGCCGACCAGCTCGCCGCCGCGCTCTCCTACACGCATCGCCAGGGCATCGTCCACCGCGACCTCAAACCCGCCAACGTGGTCCGCCTCGCCGACGGCACCGCCAAGATCTGCGACTTCGGCATCGCGCGCCTCGGCCACGACATCGCCGTCACCTCCCGCCTGACCGGCGTCGGCGTCGCCATGGGCACGCCGCACTACATGTCGCCCGAGCAGATCGGCGGCGGCGAGGTCGACCTCCGCAGCGACCTGTACTCGCTGGGCTGCGTCCTGTACGAACTCGCCACCGGCGCCCCGCCGTTCGCCATGGACGACCCCTGGGCCGTCCTCATCGCCCACCGCGACACACCACCCCGCCGCCCCAGCGCCCACCGCCCCGAACTCCCCGACCACCTGGACCGCATCATCCTCGACCTCCTCGCGAAGGAACCGGCGGGCCGACCGGGCGACGCGAACGAGATCGTCCGCCGGATCGCCTTCGGGAGCGCACCGGGGTACGTGCCTACGGTGGTGACGACGCAACCCGGGTTTGTCGGTGGGGGTGTTGGGGTGCGGTGGGGCGAGGGGGGTGCCGGGGAGGACGAACCGGGCCGGGGCGGGCGGCGTGGCGACGGGGGAGAGGCGCAGCTGTACGGGGGAGAGGCGGAGGGGGTCTGGCGTGGGCCGGGCGTGGAGGGTGGTGGGGCGCAGCCGCGTGGGGAGGAGGCCGAGGCGCTTTGGTCCGGCCCGAGCGCGGAGGGTGGTGGGGTGCAGCCGCATGGGGAGGACGCTGAGGGGCTCCGGTGTGATCCGCGTGCCGAAGCCGGTGGGGCGCAGCCGCGTGGCGGGGACGCTGAGGGGCTCTGGCGCGGCCCGCGCACGGAAGCGGATGGGGGCGAGCCGTACGAGGAAGGCGCGGAGGCGTTCCGGCTTGCCCCGCGTGCTGAAGCCGGCGAGTTGCGCCGATCCGAGGCGCTCTGGTCCGACCTGCGCGCGGAAGGCGGCGGGGCGGA
Organism: Streptomyces saintjeani; assembly: GCF_055409605.1. NCBI lineage: Bacteria > Bacillati > Actinomycetota > Actinomycetes > Kitasatosporales > Streptomycetaceae > Streptomyces > Streptomyces saintjeani. Next base: position 8,984,304 of record NZ_CP189624.1, read on the forward strand.
GCCGTACGGGGAAGGCGGGGAGGCATCCCGGCCCGACCCGCGCACACAAGCCGGCGAGTCGCGCCGACCCGAGGCGTGGCCCCGCGCTGGGGAGGCGCCCCGGCTTGGTGAGTCGTCCCGCCCTGCTGAGTTGTCCTGTGCCGGTGAGTCGTCCCGCCCCGGTGACTTGGCCCGCTCCAGCAAGCCGCCCCGCTCCAGTGAGCTGCCCCTCTCCAACGAGCCGCCCCGCGCCGAGGATGCTGCCCGCCCTGCGGTGAGCCCGCATCAACCCCCGCCCGCAGCAAGGGCGTTCAGCACCACCCCACCCCCCGCCGACCCCCGCCTCCCCCTCTGGACCCGAGGCATGACCGAGGGCCCCAAAGCCACCGGACCCCGCGCCTCGCCACCTCCGCAACCAGCTCTCTCCGGCAACTGGACCCCCCGCCCCGCCTTGGGTGTCGTGCCGAACCCGAGCCCCCGACAGCCCCCGTCCCCCGAGAAGTTGACGGCCCTCGCGCGGCGCCACAACGCGGGGCTCGGTCTGGGTGGGCTGGGGCGTTGGGCGGAGGCCGGGGAAGTGCACCGTGCCGTTGCCGCCGAGCGGGCGCAGGTGCTGGGGGCGGATCATCCCGACACCCTCGCGAGCCGGTACGAGGGCGCGTTCGCCCTCAGTCGTACCGGGCGGGCGCAGGACGCGTTGCGGGAGTACCAGCAGGTCGCGGCGGCCCGTGCGCGGAGCCTCGGTGACGACCATCCCGACACGCTCGCCGCGCGCCAGGAAACGGCGTACGTGCTGGGCCAGTTGGGCCGGCACCTGGAGGCGCACCAGACGTACACGACCGTCCTCGCGGCCCGCACGCGCGCGATGGGCGCCGACCACCCCGACACCCTGCGCTGCCGCCACAACCTCGCCTTCAACCTGGGCAGGTTGGGCCGGCTGACGGAGTCGTACCGGATGGCCCGCGAGGTCGCGGCGGACAGGGCGCGGGTGTTGGGCGAGGAGCACCCGGACACGCTGGTCACCCGGTACGAAGTGGCGTACACGCTCGGCCAGTTGGCGCGCTGGCCGGAAGCGCTGGCCGCGTACCGGGAGGTCGCCGAGGCCCGCGCCCGGGTCCTCGGCCCGGACCACCCCGACACCCTCGCCGCCCGCCACGAGACCGGCATCGGCCTCGGCAGGCTCGGCCGCAGCGCGGAAGCCCTGGCTCTGTACCGGGAGTTGACGCAGGACCGGACCCGCGTCCACGGCCCCGCCCACCCCGAGACGCTCCGCGCCCGCCACGGCCTCGGCGTCAACCTGGGCCGCCTCGGCCGCTGGGAGGAGGCGCTGGCCGAGTCCCGCGACGTACACGCGATCCGCGCCCGCGTCCTGGGCGAGGACCACGAGGACACCCTGGTCAGCCGCCGGGAGGTCGCCGTCGCGCTGGGCTGGCTGGGGCGCTGGCAGGACGCGCTCACCCACTACCGCGAGATCGCGACGACCCGCGAACACCTCCTGGGCCCCGACCACCCCGACACCCTCACGGCCCGGGAGGACGAGGCGCAGTGCCTGCGGCGCCTGGGCGGCCGGATACCGGAACCGGGGGTGCTGCGCCGGCGCGGGGCCTAGTACGGACGCGCCGAGTCCCCCCGGGGCGCGCTCCCGGGGGGACTCGGCGGATCGGCGAACTACCAGGTGAACGCGCTCGACTGCGCGCTCGTCGCCGTGCAGTACGAGGTGAACGTGCCGCCCGCGTTGGTCACGACGAACTTGAGTGACCAGTTGGAGGCGCTCGGCGTGTCCGAGAGGACCGTCGAGTCGGTGACGTCGCCCGTGGCCAGGGAGCCCGAGGAGAGCGGGAGGGGGCCGAAGGACAGCGGGGCGCCCGTGGTCGCCGCCGGGTGGACGGCGCCGGAGAACTGCACCTCGCCGCCGGACGCCTTCTTCAGCTTCAGCGTCGTCGTCACGGAGTTCGCCGCGTACGGGAACTGCGCGACGATGGCCGTCGAGTCGAGCTTCACGGTCTTGACGCCGCCGGAGTCGGCCGCGGTGAGGGTGATGGCGCCGCTGCCCGCCGCGTCACAGTTGTACGAGGCGGTCGCGGACGCCGGGGCGACGGCGACGGCCGAGCCGGCCAGCGCCAGCGACGCCGCGAGGGCGGTGACGGCGGTCGCGGTCAGGGTGAATCGGCGCGTCGACAAGCGGTTCATGTGGGGTGCTCCTTCTTGGCAGGTGCCGTATTCCTGAGAACTGGGCTGTGTGCGAGAGCCGGGCCCGGCGGCACGGACCGAGTACAACCCATGCTTCTTTTCCGGCGATTGGCGATCACTTGGCACCGGACCGTCGGTGACGGAGCGTCGCGGAGGGTGAGGAGAGCGGAACGGCCCTGTCAAGATGCGTATCCGCCTTGTCAAGATCAAGCCATCTCCACAGAATGGCCATGCTGTGTCTTCGCGGGGGGCGGGACATGCACAGTCCTGGAAGGAGGCGGCATGACGGTCTGTCTGTCGTTTCAGGTGCTGGGCCCGCTCAAGGTGAGAGCGGACGGCCGGCCACTGCTGCTGCGCAGCGCACGACAGCGCACGGTGCTCGCCGTGCTGCTGCTCACCCCCGGCCGCGCGGTCTCCGTGGACGCGCTCGCCGACGCCGTCTGGCACGGCCGGCCCCCCGTCACCGCCCGCAACCAGATCGCCATCTGCGTCTCCGCGCTGCGCAAGACGTTCCGCGACGAGGCGGGCGTCGACGGCCTGATCGAGACACAGCTCCCCGGCTACGTCCTGCACCGCGAGGGCCACTACGTCGACGTGGCCGCCCTGTACGAGTCGGCCGCCGCCGCCCGCGCCGCCGCCGAGGCCGGGAACACCGACGAGGCCGCCGCCCGCTTCGAGGACGCCCTCGCGCTGTGGTCGGGGCCGGTGCTCGACGGCATGGACGACAGCGTGCTGAGCGGCGTCGTCGACCGGATCACCGAACTGCGCGGCAACCTGACGGAGGAGTACGCCGCCGTCCAGCTGCGGCGGGGCCGCTACCGGTCGGTGGTGGAGTCCCTCGGCCCGCTCGTCGCCGAACACCCGCTGCGGGAGAACGCCCGCGCCGTCCTCATGCGCGCCTACCACCTCTCCGGCCGCCGCTCCGAGGCCCTCGACTGCTACCGGGAGGGCCGCCGCATCCTGGTCGCGGAACTCGGCGTCGAACCGGGCGCGGAACTGCGGGAGTTGCACCGTACGGTCCTGGAGGGCGACGCCCGCGTACAGCCGCGCGCCGCCGCCGTGCCCGAGCAGCGGCGCCCCGACGCCGCGCGCCCGCACGAGGAGTCCGGCCCACAGAGTACGGCGGCCGGGGCCCCGTTACGGCACGCCCCCGAACCCCACCGGGAGACCGACCTCCGCCCCGGCCCCGGATCCGCCCGCGAGCACGAGGAGCCCTCCCTCTGGTACGGGCTCGGCAACCTCGAACCCAGCCGTCCCCGGGGGGAGTCCGACGCACCCGCACCCGAACCCGCCGGCGCTCCCCGCCAACTCGCCCTGCCTCCCGAGGAGACGGCCGCGCCCTCCGGCGAGAGCGACGCGATCCGGCTCGCATACCGGGCGCTGCCCGCCCAAGCCGCCCGCCTCCTGCGGCAGTTGAGCATGCTGGACGTGCCCGGCGTCCCGGAGTGGATCGGCTGCCCCGTCCTCGGCGTCACCCCGGACGCCTCCGAGGGACTGCTGAGCCGGCTCGTCGCCGCCGGGCTCCTGGAGGTCCGCCCGGCCAGGGGCGGCACGGCCCGCTTCCGCCTCCCGGACACGACGCGCCGCTTCGCCCGGGACCGCTGCCTCGCCGAGGACACCCCGCAGGACCGCGAACAGACCCTGGACCGCGTCCTGACCGCCGTCCTCGCCCTCGTGCACGCGGCCCAGGAACAGCTGTACGGCAAGGGCTCGGGCCCCGCCCCCGCCGCATCGGTGCTCGGCGAGACGGCCGGTGAACTCGTCGCGGACCCCATGGAATGGTTCGAGAGCGAACGCGAGACGCTCGGCGGCCTCGTCGCCCAGGCCGTACGGGAAGGCCGAACCGAGCGCGCCTGGCACCTCGTCGCGGGCGCGGTCCCCTTCTACGAGACCCGCAACTACCTGGACGACTGGCGGCGCACCGCCGAACTCGCCCTCGACGGCGCCCGCCGCACCGGCGACACCCGGGGTGCGGGCACCATGCTCCGCTCCCTGGGGACGCTCGCCATCTACCAGCGCCGCCATCAGGAGGCCCGCGACCTCCTGCGCACCGCCCTCGACCACCTGGAGGACACCGACGACAGCCAGGGCCGGGCCATCGTGCGCCGCAACCTCGCGGTGTGCGCCCGCTTCCTCGGCGACCTCGCCGAAGCGGCCCGCTACTGCGAGGAGTCCCTCGTCCTGTTCCGGCGCGCCGAGGACAACTCCGGCCTCTCCCACGCGCTGGGCCTGCTCGCCCAGATCGAGATCGAGCAGGGCGACCCCGAGCGCGGGGTGAGCCTCAGCAACCAGGCCATCGAGGTCAGTTACGAGGCCGGGTCGCTGCGCAGCCGTACCCAGAACCTCTACCGGCTCGCCGAAGGACTGCTCGGCGCGGGGCGCTGCGCGCAGGCCGAGCGGATCTGCCACGACGTGGTCGGCCTCGCGCGCGGCCAGGGCGACCGGCTCGGCGAGGCGCACGGGCTGTGCGCGCTCGGCGAGGCGCAGTGGCGCCAGGACGAACCCTGGAAGGCCCGCGCCGGACTGCTGCGCGCGCTGCGCCTCGCCGAGGAGGTCGGCGACCGGTTCCTCCAGGCCAGGATCGTCGTCCACCTCGCCTGCGCCGAAGCCGTACGCGGCGGCTCCGGCGCGGGGGAGCCCCTGGACTGGGCTCAGAAGGAGTTCCGTACCCTCGGCGCGCCCGCGTGGGAGCGGCGGGCGGGGCGGTTGCGCGAGGTCCTCGGCGCACATGACGCGTCCCGTCCTGTCGAGGGATCGATCCTGGCCGGACTGCTCACCGACCGCTGATCCGGCCGGCCGTCAGGTCCAGGGCAGGTCGTCCTCGGACACGCTGACGCTGGTCCACGGCAGGTCGCCCGTCGGGTCCGCCGTGAGGCCCACGACGAGCAGCAGCGGAAGGAAGATGAGGGCACCCGCGAGTGTTCGGTGCTTACGCATATCTGATTCTCCCCGTTGAGTATTTCTGTTGTGGTGCTCGTGAAACATCCTAGAGGGGCGCGCTTTTGACGCGATTTCGACTCCGTTTCAGCGGGTCGAAATCCACTCGATAACCAGGAAAAAGAGCCGGTGCATAGAGTCGGAGGCGATCAGCAAGTCGTTTCGCGGGGGAGGCTGAACTTTGCTGAACTCCGCTGGGGTGCTCACATTCCGGCTGCTCGGCCCGGTCTCCGTGACCAGGGAGGGCTCGGACGTTCCGCTCTCCGGAGCCAAGATCCATACCGTGCTCGCCGTGCTGCTGATGGCACGCGGCACACTCGTCGCCGACAGCCGGCTCAGCGCCGCGCTCTGGGGGGATGCACCGCCACCAACGTCGAATTCGCAGATCTACACCTATGTCTCACGGCTCAGGAAAACCCTGGGGAACTGTGCGCGGATCTTCCGGAAAGGGCCCGGATACGTGCTCGAAGTCCGGGAGGCCGACGTCGATCTGTTCTCCTTCGAACGGCTCGACCGGCTCGGCCGCGAGGCCCTTGAGCAGAACCGGCCCGAAGAGGCCGGACGGCTGCTCGGCGGGGCGCTCGACTGCTGGAGCGGCCAGGCCCTGGAGAACGTGACCGAACACCTCCTGCGGTACGAGCGGCCCCGGCTGGAGTTCCGGCGTACGCAGGCGCTGGAACGCCGGATCGAGGCGGACCTCTCGCTCGGCCGGCACCGCGCCCTCGTCCCCGAACTGCTGTCCCTGGTCGCCCGGTTCCCGCTGGACGAGACCCTGCGCGCCCACCTCGTCACCGCCCTGCACCGCTCCGACCGCCAGGCCGAGGCGGTCCAGGTGTACGACGAGGGCCGCCGCGTCCTCGCCGGGCAACTCGGCGTCGTACCCGGCCGCCGCCTGGCCGACGCCTACCTGAAAATGCTGCGAGGCGACAGCACCGAGCCACCACCTGTACTACTGCCGCCCCGATGCACCACGTTCACCGGCCGCACCACAGAGGCGGACCGCCTGAGGTCGCTGCTCCTGGGCGCCCGCTCGAGGTCGGCCCTGATCACAGGCACACCCGGCACCGGCAAGACGGCCCTGGCCATCGAGGTGGCCCACGGCTGCGCGGAAGCGTTCCCGGACGGCGTCATCCACACGAGCCTCCGAAACCCGGACGGCACGACACGAACACCTCACGAGATCCTCACGGAACTCCTCGACGCACTGGGGGAGTCGGGCAAGGGGGACGGGCCGAGGCTGGGGGAACCGGTGCATACCGTCCGCTCCGAGCTGGACGACCTCGTGCGCCGCTACCGCGCCCGCCTCGCCCGCGCCCAGCTCCTCCTCGTCCTCGACGACGCCGTGAGCGACGCCCAGCTCACCGCCCTGCTCCCGGTCGGCTCGGACAGTGCCCTGCTCGTCACGAGCCGGACCCCGCTGGCGGCCGTCCCCGCGGCTCACACGCTCACCCTCGGCCCGCTGGACGAGGAGGACGCCGTCCGGCTGCTCGCCGAGACCGCCGGAGCCGACCGGATCCGCGCGGAACCGGACGCGGTCCGCGACCTCGTACGGCACTGCGCGGGGCTGCCGTCGGCGCTCAGCAGTGCGGGCGCCCGGCTGGCGCGGCGCCCCCGGCTCACCGTGGCCCGTCTGCTCGCTCGGCTCACCGAGCCCAGGGCCCGAGAGGCAAGCACCCAAGAGACAAGCACCCGGCAGGCAACCGACCGACAGACAAGCACCCGACAGACCAGACAAGGAAGGTGACCGCCATGAACGAAGCGGTGCACGCCCTCCACTCGGCCATCGATGAAGCGGCCGGGCTCCTGGAGGTGGACTACGAACGCGACGATGTGCTGCGCATCCTGAACCTGTACGGAGGCGAACTCGCCGACGCCGTCGTCGCGTTCCGCGTGTCGACCGGCGAGGGCCGCGCGGGCGAACTGGACTGCCGGTTCACGATCCCCGACGGCCTCGACCCGTATCAACTCGCGGTGGAAAATGGCCTGTTGGAGAAGGGCGAGCACCCCGTCTCCCGCCTCCTCACCGACCTGAGCGAGCGCTGCCCGGTCGACGGCTACGGCATCGACTTCGGCGTCGTCGGCGGTTTCAAGAAGATCTGGGCCGTCCTGCCCCGCACCCAGCTCCAGGACGTCAGGACGCTCGCAGCACTCCCCTCGATGCCGGGCAGCCTCGCCGCGAGCCTGGACTTCATCGACCGGCACGGCCTCGGCGACACCGTCGGCCTGCTCGGCGTCGACTACCGCCACCGCACCGTCAACATCTACTTCGGCGAACCCCCCGCCGGAGGCATCGCCCCGGAGTCCGTCAGGGCCATGCTCCGCGAGGTCGACCAGGCCGAACCCAGCGAGCAGATGCTCCGCCTCGGCCGCCGGGCGTTCGGCGTGTACGTGACCCTCGACTGGGACCACCCGGCGATCACCCGCGTCTGCTTCGCCGTCGCGACGACGGACCCGGCGTCCCTGCCGGTCCGACTCGACGACCGCATCAGGCAGTTCGTACGGCACGTCCAACGCGCCGACCCGGAGACCAGGTTCGTGTACGCCGTCGCCTCCCAGCCGGACGGCGAGTACTACAAGCTCCAGTCCTACTACCGGTGGGGCACGGGCGTGCCGGACATCATGCAGCTCCCCGACGGCGCCCTCGCGGACCCGGTCTGACCTCCCCCCTCTCCCTTGCCGACCTCCTTTCAGAAGGACGAACCATGAGCACCGTAGACGTACCTGTCCTGATCGTCGGAGGCGGCGGCTCCGGCCTCGCCGCCTCCGTGTTCCTCTCCGCCCACGGCATCGACCACCTCCTCGTGGAGCGCCGCGCGGACACCTCGCGCCTGCCGAAGGCGCACTACCTCAACCAGCGGACGATGGAGATCTTCCGCCAGTACGGCCTCGCGGACGACGTGACCGAACTCGCCGCCGGGCCCGAGCGGTTCGGCAAAGTCCGCTGGCAGACCACGCTCACCGGACCGGGCCCGCTCGACGGGCGCGTCATCCACGAGATGGACGCCTTCGGCGGCGGCGCACTGCGCACCTCGTACGAGGCGGCGGGCCCCGAACTGCCCGCCAAGCTGCCGCAACTGCGCCTGGAGCCGATCCTGCGCCGCCACGCCGAGCGACAGGGCCCGGGGCGGGTCCGGTTCGGGCACGAGGTGGTCGCGCTGACCGAGAACGCCGAGAACGTCACCGCCGAGATCCGCGACACGGAGACCGGCGAGACCACGACGGTCGTCGCGCGGTACGTGATCGCGGCGGACGCCGGCCGCACCGTCGGCCCCGCCCTGGGCATCCGCATGGAGGGCCTGCCCGCCCTGTTCGACGCGACCACCGCGTACTTCTCCGCCGACCTGTCGCCGTGGTGGACCGAGGGCTCGGTCATCACCTGGTTCCTCAACCCCTACCGCGCCGACCTGTCCAGCGCCCTCATCGAGATGGGCCCGACCTGGGGCAAGCACTGCGAGGAGTGGGGCCTGCACCTGCCGCTGGCCGGCATCGACCGCACCGACGAGGCGGCCGTCGTGGGCCGGATCCGCGAGGTCCTCGGCCTGCCCGAGCTGGAGCTGACCCTGCACGACGTGACGAGCTGGAGCGTGGAGGCGGTCATCGCCGAGCGCTACCGGCAGGGCAGGGTGTTCCTCGTCGGCGACGCCGCCCACCGGCAGCCCCCGGCCGTCGGGCTCGGGCTCAACAGCGGCATCCAGGACGCGCACAACCTCGCCTGGAAGCTCGCCTCCGTGGTGACGGGCCGCGCGGGAGACGGCCTGCTCGACACGTACGAGGCCGAGCGCCGCCCGGTCGGCCAGTTCAACCTGGGCTGGGCGATGTCCGCCGCCGGACACCACCAGGTCGTCATCGACGCCGCCGTGGGCCTCGGCCCGCACGTGCCGCCGGAGCGGCGCACCCCGGTGTTCTTCGGCTACTTCGCGCCGACCCCGACGGGCGCCGCGCAGCGCGCCCGCGCGGCCGAGATCTTCGCGACCCACCGCGCGGAGTGCCAGGCCCTCGACGTCGAGACGGGCTTCGCCTACGAACAGGGCGCGGTCGTCCCCGACGGCAGCGCCCCGCCCGCCCGTTCACCGCTCGGCGACGTGTACCGGCCCACGACCCGCCCCGGCCACCTCCTGCCGCATGCCTGGACCGAGCGGGACGGCAGCCGCCTGTCCACCCACGACCTGGTCGGCACCGGCTTCACGCTGATCACCGGCGAGGCCGGCACGGCCTGGGCGGAGGCGGCGGAACGCGTCGCCGAAAAGCTCTCCGTGCCCCTGACCGTCGTCCCCGTCGAGGACGCCGTCTGGCAGAACCTGCCCGGGACCGACGCGGACGGCGCCCTCCTGGTCCGCCCCGACCAGCACGTGGCCTGGCGGGCGACCGGCACCGAGGCGGACCCGGCCGGCGCCCTGGCGGAGGCGCTCGCCCTCGTCCTCGGGCACCGCGCCCTGTGAGGGCATCGCGCCCCCTGAAGGCACCACGCCCCGTGACCGCCCGCGCTCCTCGTCCCGACCTCCGCACGCAGTGCCTCACGAACCCGGAAGAAACACCATGATCGACAGAAGGTCCTTCCTCGCCGTCGGCGGCGCCGCGCTCGCCGCCACCGCGCTCACCGGCGCCGCACAGCCCAAGTCCACTACGGTGAGCGGCCGTTGGAGCAAGCTCGCCGACCGGCTCCAGGGGCGCCTCGTGCTCCCCGCCGACGCCGACTACCAGCGCGCCAAGCAGCTCTACCAGGTCCAGTTCGACAGCGCGGCCCCCCAGGCGGTCGCCTACTGCGCCTCCGCCGCCGACGTCTCCGCCTGCGTCCGCTTCGCCGCCGCCCACGGCATCCCCGTCGCCGCCCGCAGCGGCGGCCACAGCGCGGCCGGCTACTCCACCACGCAGGGCCTCGTCATCGACGTATCGCAGCTCAACTCCATCGCCCTGGGCGAGAGTTCGGTGCGGATGGGGCCCGGCGCCCAGCTCGTCGACATCGCCGACACCCTCGCCCCGGCCGGACTCGGCATCTCCGCCGGCTACTGCCCGACCGTCGCCGCCGGCGGGTTCCTCCAGGGCGGCGGGATGGGGCTGTTCACCCGCAGCATCGGCATCGCCTCCGACAAGGTGACCGCCGCCCAGGTCGTCCTCGCCGACGGACGGATCGTCACTGCGTCGCCGCACTGCGACAGCGACCTGTACTGGGCGCTGCGCGGCGGTGGCGGCGGCAACTTCGGGATCGTCACCTCGTACGACATCACCCCCTCGCCCCTGAGAGACGTCGCCGCCATCAACCTCGTGTGGACCTTCGACCAGGCCCTCGACATGCTCGACGGCTGGACGCAGTGGCTGCCCGACGCGCCCTGGACGATCGGCAGCGGCGTCAACGTCACCCTCACCGACGCGGGCCCCGGCGGGGTGCCGACCGCGTCCGTGTTCCTCGGCTCGGTCGACACCGGCGCCGGGTTCGACGCCGAGATCGCCCGGCTCATCTCCCTGGTCGGCCGCCCGCCGGTCTACCAGCAGAAGTTCACCGCCCCCTACCGGGCGATCCTCATGCAGCTCTACCAGTGCTCCGACCTCACCGCGCAGCAGTGCCACCGCACCGACACCTCCCCCGACGGCAAGATCCAGCGCCCCGCGTTCGGTGCCTGGCGCAGCCGCCTCTTCAAGGAACGCGGTATGCCGCGCGACGGCTGGGCCAAGGCCCTCGACGCGTTCAACGGCAACCGGTTCGCGGGCGGGCAGATGCGCCAGCTCCAGATCTCCGCGCTCGGCGGCCGGGCCAACACCGTCGCCCGCGACGCCACCGCCTACGTCCACCGCGACAGCCTCTTCTCCGTCAGCTACCTCACCTCCAACGCGGCTTCGGCGAGCGAGGAGGCCAAGGCCGCCGCCTGGGAGTACGTCGACAACGGGTTCGCCGTCATCGACCCCCACTCCCAGGGCGAGACCTACCAGAACTTCATCGACCCCCGGCTGCCCGACTGGCGGCGCTCCTACTACGCCGAGAACTACGCGCGGCTGGCCCGGATCAAGCGGACGTACGACCCGTACGGGTTCTTCCGGTTCGCCCAGAGCGTCGGCTGACCCGCACGGGCCCGGCCCCAGGGCGGGGCCGGGCCCGTTCTCCGCCACCCAGGCCGCACCAGACAGGAGCACGACATGAAGATCGCGGACCTCACGCGCCCGGCCCCGCTGCGACTGCCCGAGGGGATCACCCCGGCCGAACTGCGCCGCGCCACCGCCCGCCTGACCGCCCACATCAGCGCCAGAACCGACGACGACGGCGCGATACGCGAACAGTGCGAGAGCCGGGTCCTCGAATCCGCCCTCGCCCTCGCCCTGATGACCCGCACCGACGCCGCCTCCCCGGCCCGCGACCGCCTCCTCGGCTACCTGCGCGGCCACCTGGAGTCCCCGGACCCCCTCGACCGCGTCCTCGCCACCCACGCCGTCGAAGGCGCCGCCGGGCGGGCGGCGGGCGGCAACAGCGTCCTCGCCGGCACCCTCGCCGCGAACGTCCTCGGCGCCGCGCCCGGCTTCATCTCCACCCGCCGGCGCCTCATGGTCTACGCCGTGCTGTCGGTCCTCGGCTGCCCGCTGCCCGCCGACGCGGAACTCCCCGGCGGCGGACACGTCCCCACCGACCCGCTGCACTCCTGGGCCGCCGTCCAGCAGGCCGCGATCACCCTGATCCTCGCCACCGCCCTCGGCGTCCACAACCAGGCCACCGACACCGCCCTGGACACCCTGCTCGCCACCGACCCCGGCGCCACCGTCTGGGAGGGCTACGCGCTCATGCACCTGCTGGTGCTGCACGCCCTCGCCGGCACCAGCAGCCACGACGACACCGTACGGCGCGGCCTCACCACCCTCCTGCGCCACCAACGCCCCGACGGCGGCTTCCCGTTCGTCCTGGAGATGCACAACTGGTGCACCTCCACCGGCGGCCTCGCCCTGCACGCCGCCGGCGCCGACCCCGCACTCCTGCGCCGCATGGCGTCCACCCTCGCCGCCGAACGCGGCGGCGCCCCCCTGCCCTCCCTCTCCCGGGGCACCCCCCTCACCGGCGGCTGGTCCATGTCCCCGGCCGTCGCCCAGAACGACGTCGACGACACCTCCTGCGCCCTGGAGTTCCTGCACGCCGTCGACCCCGTCGCCCACGCCGGGACCGTCCGCGCCGGCACCGCCGCCCTCCTCGCCGTACAGGGCGCCGACGGCGGCTTCCCCACGTACGTCGCGGGCGCCTCGTCCGAACCCTGCATGACGGCCGCCGCCGTCGGCGCCCTCGGCCCGCACCCGGCCACCGCGCCCCAGCGCGCCAAGGCGCTCGCGTTCCTCGCCGACCACCAGGACGAGGACGGCGGCTTCGAACCGGGCTGGAGCCGCTCCCGGCTGCACAGCCTCTTCCGGGTCCGGCTCGCCGCCTGCACCGCCCACCCCGACGACCTGCGCTCCGGCGCCATGGCCGCCCGCGTGGAGCGCACCGTCCTCGACACCCAGAACGACGACGGCGGCTGGGGCATGCGCCCCGGCGACCCCAGCGACGACATCAGCACCGCCTACGGCATCGTCACCCTCTGCCACGCCGACGACCCGCGCGCCCTCGGCGCCGCCCTCACCTGGCTCCTGGAGCGGCAGAAGGCCGACGGCGGCTACGGCGGCCCGCCCGACATGGTCGGACCGCGCCCCTTCGCCTACCACTTCCCCCTGCTCACCGACATCCCGGTACTGCTGGCCCTCGGACACGTCCGGGCCCGTCTCCTGGACACCTGAGCCCTCCTGAGAAACAACCGTCCCCCACACCACACTGGAGACACACGCATGCTGCGAAAACTGGCCGCCCTGCCCAGCGGAAGGGTGGGCAAATGGGTCGTCATCGCGATCTGGGCCGTGCTCCTCGTCCCCGCGCTGATGCTCGCCGGGAAGCTCGGTGACGCCGAGGAGAACGACAACTCGGCCTGGCTGCCGGGCAACGCCGAGTCCACCGCCGTCGTCGAGCGCGCCCAGAAGCTGATGCCCGCCGACACCGTCCCCGCGATCGTCGTCTACGACCGGGCCGCCGGGACCACCCCCGCCGACCTCGCCAAGGCCCGCGCGGACGCCACCGCGTTCAAGAGCATCACCAACGTCGTCGGCGAACCCCAGGGCCCCGTCGTCTCCGAGGACGGCAAGGCCCTCCAGACCGTCGTCCAGGTCCGCAAGGACAAGACCGGCTGGGAAGGGCTCGGCAAGGTCGTCGACGCCATGACCGACGTCGGCAAGAAGGACGCGGCCGGGCTCGGCTTCCACGTCGCCGGGCCCGCCGGGTACGGCGCCGACTCCATCAAGGCGTTCGGCGGAGGCGGCGCGCTCACCACCATCACCGCCCTGGTCGTCGTCGCGATCCTGCTGCTCACCTACCGCAGCCCGCTGCTGCCCCTGCTGCCGCTGCTCACCGTCGGCGTCGCCCTCATGGCGGCGGAGGCGTTCATCTACCTCCTCGCCGAGAACGCCGGACTGGTCGTCAACAAACAGACCAGCTTCATCCTCGTCGTCCTCCTCTTCGGCGCCGCCACGGACTACGCGCTGCTGCTGATCTCCCGCTACCGGGAGGAACTCGCCCGCCACGAGGACCGGCACGAGGCGATGGCCGAGGCCCTCTACCGCTCCGGGCCCGCGATCGTCGCCAGCGCCGCGACCGTCGCCGTCAGCCTCATGCTCCTCACCCTCGCCGTCCTCAACTCCACCAAGGGCATGGGCCCGGCCTGCGCGATCGGCATCCTGGTCGGCCTGCTCGCCATGACGACCCTCATGCCGGCCCTCCTCGTCGCCTGCGGGCGGTGGATCTTCTGGCCGAAGAAACCCGCGTACGGCGCCGAGGCGCAGCAGCGGGAGAGCGTCTGGGACCGGGTCGGGAACGTCATCTCCGGCCGGCCCCGCCTCGTGTGGGCCGGGACCGTCCTCGTGCTCGGCGCGATGGGGCTCGGGGCGCTCGGGCTCGACGCCTCCGGCCTGTCCAACAAGGACCAGTTCACGAACAAACCGCAGATGGCCGTCGGCGAGGAGATCCGCGCCGAGCACTTCCCGGCCGGCTCCGGCGACCCCGTCCACGTCGTCACCAAGGCCGACGCCGCCGCCCAGGTCAGGACGGCACTGGCGGCCGTACCCGGCATCACCGGCGTCGGCGACCCCGTCGTCAGGAGCGGCGAAGCGGTCCTGCTCGCCCAGCTGAAGGACGAGCCCAGCAGCGAGGCGGCGATGGACACCGTCGGCCGCGCCCGCACCGCCGTCCACAAGATCGAGGGCGCCGACGCGCAGGTCGGCGGCTCCACCGCGATCATGGTCGACACGGAGAACGCGGCGGCCCGCGACTCGAAGGTGATCATCCCGATCGTCCTCCTCGTCGTCCTGCTCATCCTCGGCCTGCTGCTGCGCGCCGTGGTCGCGCCGCTGCTGCTGATGGCGACCGTCCTCCTGTCGTTCGGCGCCGCCCTCGGCGTGAGCAGCCTCGTCTTCGAGCACGTCTTCGGCCTCGCCGGAGCCGACTCCTCGTTCCCGCTGCTCGCGTTCGTGTTCCTCGTCGCCCTCGGCATCGACTACAACATCTTCCTGGTCACCCGCGTCCGCGAGGACGCCGCCCTGCACGGCACCCGGCGCGCCGCGCTCACCGGCCTCTCCGCCACCGGCGGGGTCATCACCTCGGCGGGCGTCGTCCTCGCCGGCACGTTCGCCGCGATGGCCTCCCTGCCGCTGGTCTTCGCCGTCGAACTCGGCTTCGCCGTCGCGTTCGGCGTCCTGCTCGACACGCTCGTGGTGCGCTCGGTGCTCGTCACCGCGCTCACCCTCGACGTGGGCCGCTGGATGTGGTGGCCCAGCAAGCTGTTCCACCGCCGCGACGACGCCGGTACGGCGGCGGGCGAGAGCGGGCAGGTACCCGCCTACAGCGGCAGGTGAACCGTCTCTGCCACGGCGATCCCGCCGGGGTCCCGTGGCAGGGGCGACCGCACGCACGGAAACACGGCAACGGGGGCAAGATCCATGCACACGGAGACGAGGGACAGGGAACTCCGCCGCGACACCACGACGGAAGGCACCGGTGCGCGGCGCATCGCGGAACTCGAACACGAGGTCCGCGAACTCAGACGCGCCAACGAGACACTCAAGCAGTACGTCAGCAAGGCACTCGACCTCGACACCGGGCCCCGGCGCCGGGACCGGCCGGACACGCGGCCCTCCGGGCGGGACGTGGATCCGGACCAGGCGGACGGTCGGCCCTCGGGCCGGGACCTGGACCCGGACTGGGAGCAGTGGCGGGACCGGGACCGGCCGGACGTGCGGTCGTCGGGCCGGGAGCGGGACTGGACGGGCGGGAAGTCTTCGGGCTCGGACCCCGACTCGGAGCGGGCCCGGAACCCGGACCGGCCGGGCGGGCGCTCCTCAGGCCGGGACCTGGACTCGGAGCCGGCCCCGGACCGCGCCCCGGACCGGGACAGGCCCGGCGTGCGGCCCTCGGCGCCGGACCCGCGGCACCCGCCCCGCACCCCCGCGCCCGCCACCGGCGTCGAGTTCCGCGTCCTCGGCCCCGTCGAGGCCGCCGTCGACGGCCGCCGGGTCGACCTCGGGGCGCCCAAACAGCGCGCCGCGCTCGTCCTGCTGGTCAGCCAGGTCGGGCAGCCCGTCTCCGTCGACGCCCTCGTCGACGCCCTGTGGGAGGGCCGGCCCCCGCAGTCCGCGATCACCTCGCTGCACGCCTACATCGCCAACCTGCGGCGCGCCCTCGAACCCCACCGCGCCCCCCGCACCCCGGCCACCGTGCTGTGCACGCGCGGACGCGGCTACCTCCTCGACAGCCGGGCCGTCGAGGTCGACGCGCACCGCTTCTGGGAGCACGCGACCGCCGGGTGGCAGGCCCTCGACCGGGGTGATCCGCAGCGCGCGCTGTACGCGTTCGAGGCGGGCCTCGGGCTGTGGCGGGGGGAGGCGTACGCGGAGGTCGCGGGCGCGCCGCACGTCGCGCCCGAGGCGGTGCGGCTGGAGGAGCTGCGGCTGTCGGTGGTCGAGGGGAGGTGCGCCACGCTCATCGCCGTGGGCAATCACGAGATGGCGGTGCCTGAACTGGTCGCCTTCACGCAGGCTCATCCCCTGCGGGAGTACGGCTGTGAGCTGCTGACTCTCGCGCTGTACCGGTCGGGGCGGCAGGCCGACGCGCTCTCGGTGCTGCGGGCTCACCAGAAGAAGATGGTGGAGGGGCTCGGGATCTCGCCGAGCCCGGCGCTGCAACATCTGGAGCTGGAGATCCTGCGGCAGGCACCGGAGCTGGAGCGCTCCTGACCTCCCGGCGCGGTGACCCTCCCGGGGGCCACCGCGCCGCTCGTCACCGGGCCAGGACGAGGGTCGTCGGCGACGGAGTCTCCACGAACCGCACCTCCTCGAACCCGGCCGCCGTCAGCCACGCGTGATAGTCGCTCCGCCGCCAGGTCGAGCCGTGGCGGCTCTTCAGGAGCATCTCCCCGGCGAAGGTCAGCGCGAAGGCGGGCCCGCTGCGATCGTCGTCGGTGATGTAGTCGGAGACGACGAGCGTGCCGCCCGGCCTCAGGGCCCGCCGGATGCGGGCGAACACCGCCTGATTGTCCTCGGGCCCTTCCTGGTGGGCGATGTTGGAGTACATGACGACGTCGTGCTCCCCGTCCCCGAAGTCGACGGTGTGGAAGTCGCCGTCCACATGCCCGACCCGCTCGCCCACCCCCTGCTCGGCCAGCAGCCGCCGGGCGATGGCGTTGATCGGCGCCCAGTCGATCTGCGTGGCACGGGCGTCGGGGTTGAGGCCGAGCCACACCGCCGAGCACACCCCGGAACCGCCGCCGACGTCCAGGACCGAGATCTTTCCGGCGTCGGCAAGACCCAACTCCTCGGCGGCGATGTGCGCGACGGGCACGGACTGCGCGGCGATCGCCTGGACCAGGTTCTCCCAGTGCGGGTTGTCGGCGACCTCCACCACCGCGTCCGACACCGGACCGCCCGCTCTCACGACGTCCGGCAGCGCGGCCAGCGACCCCAGGTGGCCCATCTTCAGCCGCGCGAACGCGGCCAGCGACGCGGGCCGGCCCGGGACCAGGAACGCGGACGCCTCACGGGAGTTGCGGTAGTTGCCGCCGGCCACCTCGACCAGCTCCAGCGCCACCAGCCCGTCCAGCAGGGCCCGCGCACCACGCACCGCGATCCCGGCCCGCGCGGCCAGCTCCTCGGGGGTGCCGGCGCCGTCCTCCAGGTGCGTGAACAGGTCGTACGTCGCCGCCGTACCGAGGACCCCGGTCGCCCAGTAGCCGTTGATCAGCCGCATCACGCGGTCCGAAGTGGGCGCGGTGTCGTGGTCGTTCATGCGGTCCTCCCCGTGGAGTGGTGGTCGTCGACCCAGGTGCCGAGGGCCATCTCGGCGGTGATGCCGGGGCCGAACCCGGCGATCAGGCCGGTCGCCCCGGTGGGCAGCGGGCCTTCCTCGAACCGCCTGCGCAGGGCGTCGAGGACGACGGCGCTGGCGATGTTCCCGTACTCGGTGAGCGTCCCCCAGCTGTGCCGGAAGACCGAGCCGTCGACCCCGAGGTACTTCGCGAGGTCGTCCAGGATGCGAGGGCCGCCCGCGTGGATGACGTAGAAGTCCAGGTCCCCGGCGTCCCAGCCGTGACCGGCCGCGAGGGCCTTGAGGACCGGCGCGAGCGGCTCCATGGTGCCCGGCACCCGGCGGTCGAGCTGGAAGTGGAACCCGGTGTCCCGGACGGCGTACGAGATCCAGTCCTCGGTGTTCGGGATCAAGTACGAGGCGTTGCGCGCCAGTTGGACACCGGTGACGCCCGGTCCGCCCCGGCCGCGGACGACGGCCGCCGCGACCGCGTCGCCGAACAGGCCGTCCGACAGCAGCGAGCCGATGTCGTCCGCGTCCGGCTGGTAGCACAGGGAGCACAGCTCGCACGACACGATCAGGACGTTGCTGTCCGGGTGCGCCGCGCAGAAGTCGTGGGCCCGGTTGATCGCCGCGCCGCCCGCCGCGCAGCCCAGCTGGGCGATGGGCAGTTGCCGGGTGTCGTAGCGCAGGCCCATCGTGTTGATCAGCCAGGCCGTCAGCGAGGGCATCATGAAGCCGGTGCACGACACGTAGATGATCGCGTCGATGTCCTCGGCCCGCAGCAGCGCGTTCGCCAGCGCCTCCTCGATCGCGTCCGGGCAGCGCTTCTTCGACTCCATCTCGTAGATCCGGTTCCGTTCCTCGAAACCGGGGTGGGACAAGGTCTTCTCGATGGGCTGGACCAGGTGTCGTTTCTTGACCCCGGTGTTCTCTATCAGCCGGAGCGCGAGCGGCAGTTGCGGTTTTCCCGCGTGTGCCGTGCGGGCGAAATCCAGGGTCTGTTCCATCGTGATGACGTATTCCGGTACGCGCACCGCGGGCTTGCAGAGAATGGGCATGTCCGGCATTCGCCTCTCAGCAGTAGGGGAATTCTCGGAAAGCGTTTGTTCGGAGGGTCAATGCCGGACGACGTCCTCGTCGACCAGCAGGGCGGCGGCGCCCGTGTACGCGCCGGGGTCCAGCAGGCGGGAGATCCGGTCGGCCGTCAGATGCGCGGTGACCTCGGGCAGTTCGCCCAGGACGTCACCGAGGGCGCGCCCGCCGCGGTCCGCCTCCGCGGAGGCTTCGGTCACCACCTCGCGGGCGCGGGCCTTGCCGAGCGGTCCGGCGAGGGCGGCACAGATCCGCTCCGAGACGATCCGGCCGCCGGTCAGCTCCAGGTTCGCGCGCATCCGGTCGGGCCGGACGACCAGGCCCTCGGCCAGCTCCACCGCCGTGTGCGCGGCGCCCCCGGCCAGCCGCAGGCACTCCCGCAGCAACTGCCACTCGGCGTGCCAGACCCCGGCCGACCGCTCGTCCTCGCACACGAGACACTGCGTCAGCCCTGCCGCGAGCACCGGGACCTGGAGCGCGGCGCTGCGCAACAGGGTCGCCAGCACGGGGTTCTGCTTGTGCGGCATCGCGGACGACGCGCCCCGCCCCGCCGGTGAGGGTTCGGCGACCTCGCCGACCTCGGTCCTGGCCAGCGACTGGACGTCCACGGCGATCTTCCCCAGCGCGCCGGTGGTCAGCGCGAGGACGGCCGCGAGGTCGGCGATCGGGGTGCGCAGCGCGTGCCAGGGCAGGGGCGGCCGGGCGAGGCCCGTCTCCACGGCGTACGCGTCGAGCAGCGGTCCCACCGGCCCCGCTTCCTGATAACCGGCGAGCGTCCCGGCGGCCCCGCCCAGCGAGAACGGCAGCCCCCCGTCCAGCAGCGCCGCCACCCGGTCCCGGGCGTCCAGCACGAGCCGCCGCCAGCCGGCCGCCTTCAGCCCGAAGGTGGTGGGTACGGCGTGCAGGGCGAGGGTCCGCCCGGCCAGCACGGTGTCCCGGTGCCGCACGGCGAGCACGGCCAGCGCGGCGGCGGTCCGCTCCAGGTCGGCGCGGACCAGGGAGAGCACCCGGCCGGCGACGAGCATCGCGCCGGTGTCGAAGACGTCCTGGCTGGTCGAGCCGTGGTGGACGTACGCGGCGGCCTCGGGCGAGGTCCCGGCGACGGCCCGGGTGAGGGCGCCGACGAGCCCGACCACGGGGTTCGCGGTCTCCCGCGCGGTAAGGGCGAGGGCCCGGACATCGAACCGCTCGGCGCGGGCGGCCTCGGTGATGACCTTGGCGGCTTCGGAGGGGATGACCCCGACGGCGGCCTGTGCCCGGGCGAGCGCGGCCTCGGCGTCGAGCATGGCTTGCAGCCAGGCGGTGTCGGAGGTCGCCGCCTCGGCGGGGGTGCCGGCGCGGACGGGGGCGAGGAGGCCGAGATCGTGATCGGTCATGCGGACGCTCGCAGGGTTGGGGGCGAGGGGGGTGATGCGGGGGAGGGGGCCGGGGTGTCGGCGGAGGGTGTGCGCGTGGGGTTTGAGGGCGCGGCGGGGAGTTCCGGCGCGGGACGGGCGCGGGAAGCCGAGGTGCTGGCGGGTGGTGTGCGCGTGGGGTCCGAGGGGGCGGTGGGAGGTTCCGGTGTGGGGCGGGAGAAGGGGGTCGGTGAGGCGGCCGGGGGAGCCGAGGGCGCGAGGTCGGCCGGTGCACCGACAGGCGGCGTCCGCGCGAGGCCCTGTCCTGATGCCGTGTCCGACGACACCCCGGGACCCCCCGCCGTCTCCGCCCCCCTGGGCCCCAGCGCCAGCACCGCCCGCGCCACCGCATCCGCGTCGCCCAGGATCATCGAGTCGACGCCCGGCCGGATCCCGGCAGCGGTCACCCAGTGGACCCCCTCCGTCGGCACCCCGAGCGCGAACCGGCGTGGATGGGCCCGCCCCGTCGCGTCGACCAGTCGGTACGGGCGTTCCGTGACGGCCAGCCCCCGCGTCGCGACCTCCGTCCCGCAGGTCCCGGCGATCGAGAACCGCCTCGCCCGCCCGGACTCCAGCAGCCCCCGCAGCAACGGGTCCGCCGTACGCGCGAGGTCCGGCTCCGGCAACCGTGCCTCGATCAGCGCGGTCGCCCGTACCGGCGGCCCCGGTACGACACCGGAGACGACGCTGAACCCGTCCCCGGCCGACACCCGGACCTCCGGCCCGAGGATCTCCACCACCCCCGCCTCGATCAGCGCGACCAGCTCCGCCACCCGCGAGACCGGCGGCCCGATGGACAGGAACGCGTTCAGCGGGGTGTACCAGCCCTGGACGTCGTCCCGGTACGAACCACCCTCCAGCCGCCCGTGATCGACGGCGGCCCGGATCTCGTTGCGCAGATCCCGCAGCACGTCCAGGGCGGCCTTCAGCGGCCCGCGTACGTTGCCCGCCCTGGCCGCACGGACGTCGTCCGCGAGATGCCCCAGGAGCCACGCCCGGTACGCGTCCGGGGAGCTCAAGTCTCGCCCGAGCCAGGGCCGCGCCACCCGCTCCCAGTCCCACCGCTCACCGGCCGAGACCCCGGCGGCGTCCAGAAGCCGCGCCTCGGCGGCACGGTCGGGCGCCGCCAGGAACTCCCGCACGAAGGATTCACGCGAGGCCAGCAGCGTGCCGTAGTAGACGCTCTCGACCTCCTTGGCGATCAGCGGCCACAGATCGGCGGCGAACGACAGCCGCTCCCCGTCCTCGGCCCGCCGGTGCAGCCGGGCGACGGCCGCGAGGGTCAGCGCACGAGGCTCGTGACGGCCGTACGCACCCTTCTGGTTCTCACCGCGCGCGTGGTACGGCACCCCGCGCCGGGACCCGGCGACGATGCGCGGCTCCCGCCCCGAAGGCTCGTAGCGCAGACGGCCGGCGTCCCGCACGAACGCCCCGCCCCGCTCCTCCGTGAGCAGCGCGAGCACGTCGAAGAAGTTCAGCCCGAGCCCGCGTACGAAGACCGTCTCGCCCGGCGCGATCGGGGACAGGTCGAGGTCGGCCGGGTTCGCGGGGCCGAAGTAGCCGGCGAGGCGTGGTTCGCCGGGCGCGGGGCGGACGGGAAGGTGCCCCTGCGCCAGGACCACCGCGTCCACGCCGGTCAGTTGAGTGCCGTCGGCCAGCGACAAGGACTGCGTGCCGTCCGCCGCGTCGTCGAGCGCGACCGCAGACGTACGGTGCTCCACGACAGTGACATGCGCGGGCGCGGCGTCCTGCACCGTACGGAA
This sequence comes from Streptomyces saintjeani, assembly GCF_055409605.1. Taxonomy (NCBI): domain Bacteria; kingdom Bacillati; phylum Actinomycetota; class Actinomycetes; order Kitasatosporales; family Streptomycetaceae; genus Streptomyces; species Streptomyces saintjeani. Next base: position 9,006,008 of record NZ_CP189624.1, read on the forward strand.
CACGTGCTCCAGGTACGCCCCGTAGAAGGCCCGCGTCGGATAGTCGTCCGGCCCGAGCCGCTCCGCCCCGGACGGCAGAGCCGCAGCCCACTCGTACAGGCTCGGCCCCTCCTCCACGGGGCCGTCCATCGTCACCGTGTGGTCGGTGAACATCGTGACCTGCGAGGCGACCGTGTTCATCAGCAGCCGCCGCGACTGATCCGTACGCCACACCTTCCCGGCCCCCGGCGGGTACGGATCGACCACGTGCACGGTCACCGCCTCGTGCGCGGGCGACTTCCGCTCGTTCGCGCACAGCCGCTCCAGGACGGACAGCCCACGCGGCCCCGCTCCGACAAGACAGACGACAAGCACGGGCTCTCCTGTCAGGACGTGCGGACGTTGTTCTTGAGCTCCGCCCGCAGCACGTCCACGACCCGCTCGACCTGGTCGTCGCTCAGCTCGGCGTGCATGGGGATCGCGAGGTTGCGATGGAAGAGGTCGGCGGAGACGGGGCAGCTCTGTACGGCGTCGTAGACCGGCTGGAGGTGGCTCGCCCAGGTGCCGTGCCCGCAGCCGATGCCCTGCGCGCGCAGCGACGCGGCGAGGGAGGAGCGGTCGACGAGCGGGGAGAGCGTCACGAGGTAGGACTGCCAGGCGTGGGTGCGGTCGTCGGGGACGTACGGCAGCGTCAACAGGTCCTCGTCGGCGAGGAGTTCGCCGTACCGGGCCGCGACCGCGCCGCGCCGGGCCAGGAGTTCGTCGACCCGCTCCACCTGGACCTGGAGGATCGCGGCGGCGATGTCGGAGAGCTTGTAGTTGTAGCCGATGTCGGTGAACGTCGGGATCGGCAGGCCGACCACCTGCGCCTGGTCGTAGATGCTGCCGATGCCGAACGACGACCGCAGCCGCGCGTCCGCCCCGATCACCGGATCGGCGGCGAGCAGTGCCCCGCCCTCGCCGCTGCTGGCGCCCTTGCGGCCGTGGAAGGAGAGGCAGGCCACCGGCGCGAGCGCGCCCGCGGGCCGCCCCCGGTAGGTCGCGCCGACCGCGCAGGCCGCGTCCTCGACGACGAACAGTCCGTGCCGGTCGGCGAGCGCCATCAGCTCGTCGTAGTCGGCGGGCAGGCCGACCGTGTCCACGGCGATCACCCCCACCGTGCGCGGCCCGATCAGCGCCTCCACCGCCTGCGGATCGACCGTGCCGGTGTCGGGCCGCACGTCCGCGAACACGGGCGTCGCACCGACGTAGCGCACCGCGTGCGCCGGGGCGGGGAACGTGTAGTCGGCGACGATCACCTCGTCGCCCGGCTCGACGCCGAGCGCCAGCATCGCCAGGTGCAGCGCCGCGCCGCAGTTGCTCAGCGCGACCGCGTCGCCGACGCCGTACCGCTGCTTGAGCTGCGCCTCGAACGCCTTGCCGCGCGGGCCCTGCCCGGCCGGCCAGCCGGAGGCGAACACCTCGGCGACGGCGGAGAGTTCGCGGGCGCCGAGGCTCGCGTGGACGAGGGGGACGCTGTCGTTGGTGGTCACGGGGCGAGAGTCCTTTCTGCGGGCGGGGTGAAGCGGAGCGGGGTGATCTGCTGGACGTCGTAGCGCCGGCGCATCCGCTCGACCGCCTCGGGGTCCACCGAGGGACCGGCGGCGAAGATCTCGACGATCTCCTCGAAGTACCGCTCGTGGTCCGGCGAGGGGGAGCTCTGGAAGAGCATCCGGGCCGGGACGTCCGAGGCGTTGCGGAAGGCGTGCGGGGTGCCCGGCGGCACGAACATGCAGCTGCCGGTGACCGCCCGGACGGGACGCTCGCCCTTCGGGGACTCCCAGCCGTGCCAGGTGTCCCCGGTCCGCTCGGCGGGCTCGAACGCGAACAGCTCCAGCTCGCCCTCCAGGACGTAGAAGAACTCCTGGGACGCGCTGTGCGCGTGCGCGCCGACGTCGAATCCCGGCGGCACGACCACCTCGAACACGGAGGAGGAAGAGCCGTCCGCCGCGGTGACTTTGAACGTCACGTCCTGCGCTTTCGTGACGAGTTTCCTGCCGTGTCCTGGCGGGACGATCAGACCGCTCATGGAGTGTCGCTCTCTGTGGAATGCGTCGGTGGAGTGCGTCTGCGGAATGCGCCCTGTGGAATGCGAGCGGCGCGGAGAAAGCCGGACGGCGGAATTTTGGGCCGGTGGTCACGGCCGATTCCCCAGTGAGAATGCCAGCGCCGACTTGGTGGCCGATTGGCGCCCGCTTGCCGCCAAGCCGGGGCCAACTCGCCGCGTATTCCCCGGCAAGAGGCCGTGCCGAAGATGCGGTTGCGCACGGATTCCAGAATCCGGTCCCGACCACCCCGAGGGGGAAACCATGCAGTCCGCCACCGCACCGCCTGGAGTGCTGCTCGCCGCGCCACGGGGGGCCTGTGCCGGAGTGCACCGGGCCATCGCGACCGTGGAACGCGCGCTGGAGATCCACGGCGCGCCCGTGTACGTCCGCAAGCAGATCGTCCACAACGAGCACGTCGTGCGTGAACTGGAGGGCAAGGGCGCCCGGTTCGTCGACTCCGAGGAGGAGGTGCCGCCCGGCGCGGTCTGCGTCTTCTCCGCGCACGGAGTCTCGCCGCAGGTCCGCGACAACGCCCGGGGGCGTGACCTCACGGTCGTCGACGCGACGTGCCCGCTGGTCGCCAAGGTCCACCAGGAGGCGATCCGGTACGCCCGCACCAAGGACACGCTGATCCTCATCGGGCACGCCGGCCACGAGGAGATCGAGGGGACGTACGGGGAGGTGCCGGAGCGGACGGTCGTCGTCGCGGACGTGGCTCAGGCGCGGCGGCTCGAACTGGCGCCGGGGGCGAGGGCCGCGTACCTGACGCAGACGACGTTGTCCGTGGACGACACCGCCGAGATCGTGGCCGTGCTCAAGGAACGGTTTCCCGGGCTCACCGGGCCGGGTGCCGACGACATCTGTTACGCGAGCCAGAACCGGCAGAACGCCGTCAAGGCGATCGCGGGGCGCAGCGACCTCGTCCTCGTCGTCGGGTCGGCGAACTCCAGCAACTCCCTGCGGCTGGTGGAGGTCGCGCGGGCCGCCGGGACGCCCGCGCGGCTCCTGACGGACCCCGCGCTTCTGGACGCGGCCTGGCTGACGGACGTCCGCACGGTCGGACTCACCGCAGGGGCGAGCGTGCCTGAGGCGCTGGTGGAACAGGCGCTGGGGCGGCTCGCGGAGCTGGGGTTCGAGGATGTCGAGACGGAGGAGACGGTTGTGGAGAACGTGACCTTCAAACTGCCGGTCGAACTGGAGGAGTTGGGGGAGCCGAGAAGACTGGGGGAGCCGGCGGAGCTGGAGGTGTCAGACGCCGCGCGCCAGGCCGAGGAGACCTGCGCCGAGCTCCTCGACCGCGTCGACCGGCGCATCACCGGCATCCTCGACGCCGAGGCGGCGCAGTGGAGTTCCGTCGACCCCCGGGCCGCCGTACCGGTCGGCGTCGTCGCGGAGCTGATCGCGGCGGGCGGCAAGCGGCTGCGCCCCCTGTTCTGCGTCACCGGGTATCTCGCGGCCGGCGCGGACGGCGACGAGGACACCGTCGTGGACGCGGCAGCCGCCCTGGAACTGCTGCACGCCTTCGCGCTGCTCCACGACGACATCATCGACAACTCGCCCACCCGGCGCGGCGATCCGACCGCCCACGCCGCGTACACGGACCTGCACGCGCGGCGCGGCTGGGCGGGGGAGTCGCGCCGGTACGGCGAGGGCGTCGCGATCCTCGCCGGGGACCTCGCCCTGAGCTACGCGAACCGGCTCGCGGGCGCCCTGACCGGCCCGGCGGCGCAGGTCTGGCACGAACTGGTCACCGAGATGATCGTCGGCCAGCAACTGGACGTCGCCCTCGCCGCCGAGGCCGTCCCCGACGAGGCGCTGGCCCGCTGGGTCGCCGTCTGCAAGTCCGGCCGCTACACCATCCACCGCCCGCTCGCGCTGGGCGCGGCCCTCGCCGGACGCCCCGCGCTGTACGGCGCGTTCGAGGCGTACGGCGTCGCGGCCGGGGAGGCGTTCCAGCTCAGGGACGACCTGCTCGACGCGTTCGGCGACGAGAAGGTCACCGGCAAGCCCGCCGGTCTGGACCTCGACGAGCACAAGATGACCCTGCTGATCGCGCTGGGCGCGGCGAAGGACCCGGAGGTGGCGCGGCTCGTCGAGGAGAGCCGGCACACCGACTGGAACCCGGCCGCCCTGCACACCGCCCTGCTCGCCTCCGGCGTACGCGCGGACGTCGAGAAGCGCATCGACGCCCTCGTCACCGACGCCCGCACGGCCCTCACCGGCGCCGCACTGCCCGACCCCTGGCGCCTGCGGCTCGAAGAACTCGCCGACATGGTCGCCTACCGCGACCGCTGACGACTCCCGAAGGACCCCCTGCCATGAGCACACTTCTGTACCGACTGACCCCCAGGCCCGACCACGCCGCACTCCACCGCAAGGGCCTCTACCTCGGCGTCGTCCCCCAGGCGGCGGCCCGCGTGCGCGGCGCGATGCCGGTGGTCCTCGACCACGACCTCGACGTCCTGCCCGACGCCGGACGCGAACTGACGGTGGCTCGACTCGCGGCCCACGTCGCGGACATGGCCAACCGCCTCGCCGTCGCCGGAGTCCGGCGCGGCGGACACGTCGTGATCTGCAAGGCCCCCAACTTCGACCTCTGGCTCCTCGCGACGGCCGTCGAACGCCTCGGCGCGGTCCCGGTGATGCTCTCCCACCACCTCGACTCCGAGGCCCTCTCCGCGCTCCTCGCCCGCCTCGACCGGCCGTACCTGATCACCGACGGCCCCAAGCTCAGCTCCCTCACCGAGGACGGCGTCGGCCTGGACACCCTGACCCGGGGCGTGCTCGGCGTGGGCGACGCCGGTCCCGGAGCGGTCCCGCTAGCCTCCCTGGACGGCTCGGTGCCGGTCCGCCCGGTGCTGCGCGGCCTCGACGAACCGGCGATGATCACCCACACCTCGGGCACCACCGGCCTGCCGAAACTCGTCGTCCACACGCCGCGCACGATGCGCTCCCGGCTGCGCCCCCAGATCTTCCTGCTCGGCCTGATGCGCAAGCGCGGCACCGTCGCGATCCACACCCCGTTCGGCCACTCCCGGACCTTCGCGGCGATGTCCCTGTGCCTCCTCCAGGGCATGCCGCCGCTGCTCGTCAACAACGGCACCCCGGACGCCGTCGCCACGTTCTTCGCCGCCCGGCGCCCGTGGCTGATCGAGGCGTTGCCCAACACCTTCCTCGCCTGGGAGGAACTGGCCGACGACGCGCGCCGCCCGTTCGCGTCCGTCAAGTACTTCAGCAGCACGTTCGACGCGATCCACCCGCGCACCGTACGCCGCCTGCTGCACGCCTCCACGCAGCGCGCCCAGTTCTTCCAGATCTACGGCCAGAGCGAGGTGGGCCCCGCGGCGGGGCGCCCGTACTTCCGCCGGTTCGCGCACCGCATGGACGGCCGCTGCGTCGGCTACCCGCTGCCGGGCAGCGCCCGGGTGCGGCTGGTGAGCCGGGACGGGCAGCGGCCCTCGCAGGACAACCCCGGGTTCATCGAGGTGCGGTGGGACGGCATCGCCAAGACGTACCACGGCGAACAGGAGCGGTACGACGCCAACCTGACCGACGGCTGGTGGCGCACCGGCGACGTCGGCTACCGCACCCGGTTCGGCTGCCTGCACATGCTGGACCGCGAGTTCGACGCGATCGACGGCGTCGGCAGCAGCCTGGAGATCGAGGACGTCCTCCTCGACGAACTCGCGGAACTCGCCGAGGTGGTCGTCGTGCAGGGGCCCGACGGCGAGGCGGTCCCGGTCGTCTGCACCCACCACGACGAGCCGCTCGACCTCGGCCGCTGGCGCGCCGCGACCGCCGGGTACCCGCAGCTCGCCGAGCCCGTCCAGATCCCGCTGGCGGAACTCCCGCGCACCGCCACCCTCAAGACGCGCCGCGTCGAACTCTCCCGGCGCCTCGCGGCCCGGCTACCAGGGACCGTGGTCGAGTAGCCCGAGGACGAGGATCGCCACCGCCGTGGCGAGGAAGACGATCCCGCCCACGATGTTGCGGGAACCCACCCGCACGTGGGCGATGATCGCCCCCACGAAGTACAGGATCAGGCCGATCGCGGCCAGTGTGCCCAGCACCGGCACCGCGAGCCCGGCCAGCAGTCCGGCGGTGCCCGCCGCCAGCAACGACCCCAGGACCGGGACGTACTTGCGGGGGATGCCCTTCATGTCCGCCTGGGTCTTGGGGTACTCATGGCCGATCAGGTACGTGACGGCGGCGGCACCGTTGAAGACCGCGCCGATGATGGTCATGGTGACGAAAGCGGTGGACAAGTTCTCTCCGCATCTTTGAGGACGACCTTGCTGAGCACCGTACCGAGATGCCCCCCGAGCGCTGATGATCGTACAGGCGACGGCCCGCCAAGTCTCGGTGACCAAGCGCTACTTGGGGTCCTAGACCACGTCCCAGCCGTGCTCCCGGTGCGCGGGTTCCGCCTCGCTCACCGGCAGCCACTCCAGGTCGTACACGGCGTCGCCCATCCGGAACACGCCGGCCGACCAGTCGGCGAGTTCACCGTCGACGTCCTCGCCCCGCACCACGCCGTCGTCGGCGGTCAGCGTGCCGGAGGAGCCCACCGGCCACACCATCCACTCCGGCAGCTCCTGCTCACTGGTCACACGCCGGCGCCACAGCCACCCCGTGTACTCCCGCCAGACGTCCACCCGGGTGACCAGCAGCCCGACCTCCTGCCGGTCGGCGAACACCCTCGCCGCACCCCGTCGATACGGTTCGAGCCGCACGTCACGCGTGATCACACTCTCGCACCCCCACCCGTGCTACCAAGAACCATGTCTGTACACGAAGCATCCCACGCGTACGACGCCGTCATCGTCGGCGGCGGTCACAACGGCCTTGTCGCCGCCGCCTATCTGGCCCGCGCCGGGCGGACGGTGCTCGTGCTGGAGCGGCTGGAGAGCACGGGCGGCGCGGCGGTCTCCACGCGGCCGTTCGCCGGGGTGGACGCGCGCCTCTCGCGGTACTCGTACCTGGTGAGCCTGCTCCCCGACAAGATCGTCCGGGACCTCGGCCTGAGTTTCCGCGTCCGGTCCCGCGACATCTCCTCGTACACGCCCGTCGAGCGTCACGGGAAGCCCACCGGCCTCCTCGTCGGCGGCGGCGACCACCGCACCCGGGACGCCTTCGCACAACTCACCGGCTCGGACCGGGAGTTCGAGGCGTGGCAGCGGTTCTACGGCCTCACCGGGCACGTCGCCCGGCGCGTGTTCCCGACACTCACCGAACCCCTGCCCGGCCGCGAGGAGTTGAGGCGCAGGGTCGACGACGAGGAGGCGTGGCGCGCCCTGTTCGAGGAGCCGATCGGGACGGCGATCGAGGAGCGGTTCGCGGACGACACCGTGCGCGGAGTCGTGCTGACCGACGCCCTGATCGGCACGTTCGCCGACGCGCACGACGCCTCGCTGGCCCAGAACCGCTGCTTCCTGTACCACGTCATCGGCGGCGGCACCGGAGCCTGGGACGTCCCCGTCGGCGGCATGGGCGCCCTCACCGACGCCCTCGCCACGGCGGCCCGCGAGGCCGGCGCCGTCCTCGCCACCGGCCACGAGGTCACCAGGATCGACACCGACGGCCGTACGGCGGAGGTGAGTTACCGCACCGCCGGCGGCGAGGGAGTCGCCACCGCCCGCCACGTCCTCGTGAACGCCTCCCCGCAGGCCCTCGCCCAACTCACCGGCGCGTCGCCGCCGGAGCCCGCCGAGGGCGCCCAACTCAAGGTGAACATGCTCCTGAAGCGCCTCCCCCGGCTGAAGGACACCGCCGTGGACCCGCGCGAGGCGTTCGCCGGAACCTTCCACATCGCCGAGGGATACGGCCAACTCGCCACCGCCTACGCCGAGTCGGCCGCCGGACGCCTCCCCGCCGCCCCGCCCTCGGAGATCTACTGCCACTCCCTGACCGACCCGACCATCCTGGGCCCGGAGTTGACGGGCCATCACACCCTCACCCTCTTCGGCCTGCACACCCCCGCCCGCCTCTTCCGCGACGACAACGACGCCACCCGCGAGGAACTCCTCGCCCGCACCCTCGCCCAGCTCGACGCGCACCTCGCCGAACCGCTGGCCGACTGCCTCGCCACCGACGCCGACGGCCGCCCCTGCATCGAGGCGAAGACCCCGCTCGACCTGGAACGCGACCTGCGCCTCCCCGGCGGCAACATCTTCCACCGCGCCCTGTCCTGGCCCTACGCCCAGGAGGGCGACGGGCGTTGGGGTGTCGAGACATCGCACGCGAACGTCTACCTGTGCGGCGCGGGCGCGATCCGCGGGGGAGGGGTGAGCGGCGTGCCGGGCCACAACGCGGCCATGGCCGTACTGGAGCAGGCGGGGTCGGGTTTCTGACGATCCATCAGAAAACCTCTTCCCTCGGACGGCCGTCTGCGGCATCCTGCGCGACATGCAGACGGAGCTGAGCAACCAACTGGGAGTCGAGCACGCCCTTTTCGGCTTCACGCCGTTCCCCGCCGTCGCCGCGGCGATCAGCCGGGCCGGCGGGTTCGGCGTGCTCGGCGCGGTCCGCTACACCGCCCCCGACGACCTGAAACGCGACCTGGACTGGCTGGACGAGCACGTGGCGGGACGGCCGTACGGACTGGACGTCGTCATGCCGGCCAAGAAGGTCGAGGGTGTCACCGAGGCCGACGTCGAGGCCATGATCCCCGAGGGGCACCGGCAGTTCGTGCGCGAGACCCTCGCCAAGCACGGCGTGCCCGAACTCGCCGAGGGCGAGGTGTCCGGCTGGCGGATCACCGGCTGGATGGAACAGGTCGCCCGCAATCAGCTCGACGTCGCCTTCGACTACCCGATCAGACTCCTCGCCAACGCGCTGGGCTCACCCCCCGCCGACGTCATCGCCCGCGCCCACGCCCAGGACGTACGGGTCGCGGCCCTCGCCGGAAGCGCCCGGCACGCGCTCAAGCACAAGGACGCGGGCATCGACATCGTCGTGGCGCAGGGCTACGAGGCCGGCGGTCACACGGGCGAGATCGCCTCAATGGTGTTGACTCCAGAGGTCGTCGAGGCCGTCGATCCGCTGCCCGTGCTCGCCGCCGGAGGCATCGGCAGCGGCGCCCAGGTGGCCGCCGCGTTCGCGCTCGGCGCGCAGGGCGCCTGGCTCGGCTCGCTCTGGCTCACCACCGCCGAGGCCGACATGCACTCGACGGCCGTCACCCGCAAGCTCCTCGCCGCCGGGTCCGGGGACACCGTCCGCTCCCGCGCCCTGACCGGCAAACCGGCCCGGCAGCTGCGCACCGAGTGGACCGACGCCTGGGACGACCCGGACGGCCCCGGCACCCTCCCCATGCCCCTCCAGGGCCTGCTGGTCGCCGAGGCGCTCTCCCGGATCCAGAAGTACGAGGTCGAGCCGCTGCTCGGGACGCCCGTCGGGCAGATCGTCGGCCGGATGACCGAGGTCCGCAGCGTCCAGGCCGTCGTCGACGACCTCACGCGCGGCTTCGAGAGAGCCGTCGAGCGCGTCGACCGGATCGCCGCAGGAAGGAGCCCCCGATGACCCCCGGTTTCTGGGCCCAGGCCGCGGAGGACCCCGACCGCGTCGTCCTGGTCGCCCCCGACGGCGAGGAGTGGACCGCCGGACGCCTCCACGCGCAGGCCAACCGCCTCGTCCACGGCCTGCGCGCCGCCGGACTCGAACGCGGCGACGCCTTCGCGGTCGTCCTGCCCAACTCCCCGGAATGCATCGTCACCTACCTCGCCGCCACCCAGGCCGGTCTCTACCTCGTCCCGGTCAACCACCACTTCGTCGCCCCCGAGATCGCCTGGATCGTCGCCGACTCCGGCGCCAAAGTCCTCATCGCCCACGAACGGTTCGCCGCTGCCGCCGCCCAGGCCGCCGAAGAGGCCGGCCTCCCCGCCGACCACCGGTACGCCCTCGGCGCCGTCGACGGCTTCCGCCCGTACGCCGAACTCCTCGACGGACAGCCCGAGTCGGCCCCCTCGGACCGCACGCTCGGCTGGGTCATGAACTACACCTCCGGTACGACGGGACGACCGCGCGGTATCCGCCGCCCGCTGCCCGGGAAGCTTCCCGAAGAGACCTACCTCGGCGGCTTCCTCGGGATCTTCGGCATCCAACCCTTCGACGACAACGTCCACTTGGTGTGCTCGCCGCTCTACCACACGGCCGTCCTCCAGTTCGCGGGCGCGTCGCTGAACATCGGGCACCGGCTGGTCATGATGGACAAGTGGACGCCGGAGGAGATGCTCCGCCTGATCGACCGTCACCAGTGCACGCACACCCACATGGTGCCCACCCAGTTCCACCGCCTCCTCGCCCTCCCCGAGGAGGTCCGCGCCCGCTACGACGTGTCGTCGATGCGGCACGCCATCCACGGCGCCGCCCCCTGTCCCGACCATGTGAAGCGGGCGATGATCGACTGGTGGGGCAACTGCGTCGAGGAGTACTACGCGGCCAGCGAGGGCGGCGGGGCGTTCGCGAGCGCCGAGGACTGGCTGAAGAAGCCCGGCACGGTCGGAAAAGCCTGGCCCATCAGTGAGTTGGCCATCTTCGACGACGACGGCAACCGGCTGCCGCCCGGTCAGCTCGGCACCGTGTACCTGAAGATGAACACCGGCGGGTTCGCCTACCACAAGGACGAGCAGAAGACCCGCAAGAACCGCATCGGCGACTTCTTCACCGTCGGCGACCTCGGACTCCTCGACGAGGACGGGTACTTGTTCCTGCGCGACCGGAAGATCGACCTCATCATCTCCGGCGGCGTCAACATCTACCCCGCCGAGATCGAGGCGGCCCTCCTCGCGCACCCGGCCGTCGCCGACGCCGCCGCCTTCGGCATCCCCCACGACGACTGGGGCGAGGAGGTCAAGGCGGTCGTCGAACCGGCCCCGGGATTCACCCCGGGACCGGACCTGACCGCCGCCCTCCTCGCCCACTGCGCCGGACACCTCGCCGGCTACAAACGGCCCAAGAGCATCGACTTCATCACCGAGATGCCCCGCGACCCCAACGGCAAGCTCTACAAACGCCGGTTGAGGGAGCCGTACTGGGCCGACTCGGCCGTGCACACGGACGCGGTCGTGGACCCGGACGGTCCGGAGACCGGGTGACCCCGTGATGCCCTTCTCGCGGAACCGCTTCTGCGCATACAGGAGCTGAAGCGGTACCGGGAATCAGGCGGCGACGAGTTCCCGCTCGCGGTCCGGCGTCCTGGTGCTGGGCTTCTTGTTCGGCAGCGAGAGCCGGAAGACCTTGTGCCACGCGGAGAACACCTGCTTGGGCAGCGGCCCGGTGACGTACTCCAGCTCGTACTTCTCGAACAGCGCGCGCACCTTCACCGCGACCTCGGCGTACCGGTTGCTCGGCAGGTCCGGGAAGAGGTGGTGCTCGATCTGGTGGGAGAGGTTGCCGGTCATGAAGTGCATGGCCTTGCTGCCGCTGATGTTCGCCGAGCCCATCATCTGGCGCAGGTACCACTGGCCCCGGGTCTCGCCCTTGATCGACCGGCGCTCGAAGACCTGTACCCCCTCGGGGAAGTGCCCGCACATGATCACCGAGTGGGTCCAGACGTTGCGGACCAGGTTCGCGGTGAACGTGGCGGCGAGCGTGGTGAGGAACGACGGGCCCGACAGCAGCGGATGGATCACGTAGTCCTTGAGCACCTGCCCCCGGATCTTGCGGCCCACGGCCCTGGCCCGCGCGCGGAACTCCGGGTTCTTGCGGCGGCTCTTGCGCAGGTTCTTGCCGAGCTCCAGGTCGTACGCCGCGATGCCGTACTCGAAGAAGCAGGCGTTGAGGAAGTTCCACAGCGGCTGCCCGAGGTGGAACGGGTGCCACCGCTGGTCCTCGTCGACGCGCATGATGCCGTAGCCGAGGTCGTTGTCCTTGCCGATCACGTTGGTGTACGTGTGGTGCAGCTCGTTGTGCGAGTGCTTCCACTGCTCGGACGGCGAGACGTGATCCCACTCCCAGGTGGTGGAGTGGATCTTCGGGTCCCGCATCCAGTCCCACTGCCCGTGCAGGATGTTGTGGCCGATCTCCATGTTGTCCATGATCTTCGCCACGGAGAGACCTGCGGTCCCGATGATCCACGCGGGCGGGAAGAACGAGAACAACAGGACGCCCCGGCTGGCCAGTTCGAGCTTGCGCTGCGCCGAGATGACCTTGCGGATGTAGGCGGCGTCCTTCTCGCCCCGGTCGGCGATCACCTCGTCGCGGATCGCGTCCAGCTCGCGGCCGAGCTCCTCGATCTGCTCGGCGGTCAGATGGGCGGTGGGGTCGATAGCGGTCAAGGTGTACGCCTACCGTTCGATGTCGCAGGGGCCCGCCGCGGCGGACACACAGGTCTGGATGAGGACACCCGGCTCGGCCTCGGTGATCTCGCCGGTGCGCAGGTCGCGGACGGCGCCCGCCTTGAGCGGTGTGACGCAGCCGAAGCAGATACCCATACGGCACCCGGAGGGCATCAGTACGCCGGCCTCCTCGCCGACGTCCAGCAACGGCGTGGCGCCGTCCGCGTCGACGGTTTTGCCGGTGGTGCTGAACGTGACCTCGCCACCACCGTCGCCGGCGACGACGACGGTGGGACGGAAACGTTCGATGTGCAGGAGTTCCCGGACGCCGTGCTCGGCCCAGTGCTTCTCGGCGGCGTCGAGCAGGCCGGAGGGCCCGCAGGCCCAGGTCTCGCGCTCGGCCCAGTCGGGTACGAGTTCGTCGAGACGGGCGATGTCGAGCCTGCCGTCGGTGTCGGTGTGCACCTCGGTGAGCCGCAGCTTCTTCTTCGCGACCAGGTCGTGCAGCTCGCTACGGAAGATCACGTCGTGCGGACGGGGCGCGGAGTGGACCATGACGGCGTCGTCGGACTCGGTGTCGCGCAGCATGCCCATCACCGGCGTGATGCCGCTGCCGGCCGTCAGATAGAGCACCTTGGCGGGCTTGGCCCGCGGCAGCACGAAGTCACCGGCCGCCTGCTCCAGCTGGATCAGGGTGCCCGGCTTCGCCCTGCGGACCAGGTGATTGCTGACTTTGCCGTCCGGGATCGCCTTCACGGTGATCGTGACGCGGCCGTCGGGGCGGTCGGTCGGCGAGGTGATGGAGTAGGTACGCCACAGGCGCACCCCGTCGACGTCGACCCCGATGCCCACGTACTGACCGGCCCTGTGGCCGCGCCAGCCCCGCCCCGGCCTGATCACGACGGTCGCGGCGTCCCCCGTCTCGGGGTGCACGGCCTCGATGCGCCCACGCAGGTCGGCGCCCGCACGCAGCGGGCTGGCCAGGTCGAGATAGTCCGACGGCAGCAGCGGCGTTGTGACCATCTCCAGCAGCTTCCACGCCCTGCTGCGGAGGGCTGTACTCGTCATGGCTCCAGCTTGCTGTGCCTCCAGGCGTAAAATCCTGACCGCAGGATGTGAATTCTGTTCGCCGAGTTGTTCGCAAGGAACAAAAAGGGGACAGGGGCAGGGAACGAAGATGAGTGACGCAATCCGGAAGGCCGGCGAGCTGACCCTGGACGAGACCACGGTCACCGCGCTGCGGGCCGTGCTGAAGACCACCGCCGACGAGGTCGTCCAGGCGATCATCGACGAGGTTCCCCCCTACGCAGGCGCCCTTTCGGGCCGTATGGGCGGCACCATCCGCGGAGCCGTCCGCACCGCCCTGGGGCACTACCTGGACCTCGCGAGCGGGAACGCCACGGGCGGCGACGGCGGTGACGCGGCCTACGAGCTGGGCCGTGGCGAGGTCCGGGACGGCCGCTCGATGGACGCCTTGCTCAGCGCCTACCGCGTCGGCGCCCGCGTGGCCTGGCGATGCCTGGCGGCGGGTGCCGTACCCGCGGGCCTGCCCGCCGCCGAGGTCGCCAAGTTCGCCGAGCTGACGTTCGCCTACATCGACGAGCTCTCCGCCGCGAGCGCCGCGGGCCACGCCGACGAACTGGCCGCCCGGGGCCGGGCCCACGAGCGCCACCTGGAGCACCTGGCCCGTGACCTCCTCGCCGGCGCGGGCCCGGACGTGCTGCTCGTCTCCGCCGGGCGGGCCAGGTGGCAGCCACCGGTTTCACTGACCGTGGTCCTCCTGCCCGCTGCCCAGGTCCGGCCCGCCTACCGCGCGCTCGACCCGGGCACCCTCGTCCTCGACGACCTGCCGGACGCCACCGGCGTGCTGCTCGTCCCCGACGCAGACCGGCCACACCTCTTGAGGCAGCTGACCGGCCGCACCGCCGTGGTCGGCCCGGCCCGGCCCTGGACCCGCGCGTCCGCCTCGTACGCACGAGCCGTACGCGCGCGCTCCCTCTCCGCCGAGATCCGCGACACCGAGGACCACCTCCCCGAGCTGGTGCTGAGCGCCGACGCGGACGCGCTCGCGGACCTCCGTGACCGAGCTCTCGCACCGCTGCGGACCTTGCCGGCCGCGTCCGCGCGGCGGCTGGAGGAGACGTTGCGGGCGTGGCTGCTGCACCAGGGCAGGCGGGAGGAGGTGGCGGCGACGTTGTTCGTCCATCCCCAGACCGTCCGGTACCGGATGTCGCAGCTGCGGGAACTGTTCCCCGATCTCACATCGCCGCACCGGGTCCTCGAACTGACACTGGCGGTCGGCCTCCGGACCGGCTGACGCGTTCCTCGGCCCCCGTGCCCGTCACGCCGGCCCCTCGCCCACCTCCGACTCGTACGCCGGCAGCGTGTTCACGAACAGGCGCCGCTCCAGCGGAGTCAGGGGAGCCAGGACCCGGCGCCATGCCGCCGCGCCCGGTGCCGGCCACGCCGTGATCGCCGGTTCGTGGTCGGGGGACAGGGCGATGATCCGGCGTCGGCGGTCCCGTTCGTCCTCGCGGCGTTCCAGGACGCCCTTCCTGCTCAGGTCGCCGATCAGGAGGCTGACGGTCGTGGGGGCGACGCCGAGCCGCGCCGCGAGTTCGTTCACCGTCATCGGGCCGTGGAAGAGGAGGTACGAGAGCAGGGAGAGGGACTGGATCGCCTCGGGGACCGGCAGCTTCTTCGCTCGGCCGACCAGGCGGGGCACGAGCAGGAGCAGTTCACGGACGGCGGGGTCGACGCCGTTGTTCTCGTCGGAGGGAGGCATGGACAGACGGCTCCTGGTCATGCCGCACTGCACTGTCCATGATCGGTGTTCCGGCGCGGCGCCGGGGGACCGGGGGAGTGGTGACGGGCGGGGGGAGCGAGGGCGCTCCACCCCTTCCCCCACCCCGACTTGACCAGTCAACGCGGCACACCCAGGATCACCCCCATGACGTCAGGACAGGCCAGCACCACGGTCGACGGGGTGCTGCGGCGCAGTACCGGCCGCACCCCGGCGCGTGTCGCCATCGAGTACCGCGACCGCACCTGGACCTACGAGGAACTCGACGACGCGGTCTCCCGCGCGGCGGCCGTGCTCCTCGGCGAGGGGCTCGTGAAGGGGGACCGGGTCGGGGCCTACGGGCACAACTCCGACGCCTACCTCATCGCGTTCCTCGCCTGCGCCAGGGCGGGACTGGTCCACGTCCCGGTGAACCAGAACCTCACGGGCGACGACCTCGCCTACCTGGTCGCCCAGTCCGGCAGCACCCTCGTCCTCACCGACCCCGGCCTCGCGCACCACCTCCCGGCCGGGACACGGCAGTTGGCGCTCAGGGACACCGACGGCTCGCTCCTCGACCGGCTCGCCGCAGCGGCGCCGTACGACGGAGAGGGGGCGCGCGCCGAGGACCTGGTCCAGCTGCTGTACACGTCCGGGACGACCGCCCTGCCCAAGGGCGCGATGATGTCCCACCGCGCGCTGGTCCACGAGTACCTGAGCGCGATCGCGGCGCTCGACCTCAGCGCCGGGGACCGGCCCGTGCACGCGCTGCCGCTGTACCACTCGGCGCAGATGCACGTGTTCCTGCTGCCGTACCTGGCGGTCGGGGCGACGAACGTCATCCTCGACGCGCCCGACGGGGACCGGCTGTTCGAGCTGATCGAGACGGGCCGCGCGGACAGCCTGTTCGCGCCGCCCACCGTGTGGATCGCCCTCGCGAACCGGGAGGACTTCAGGGCCCGCGACCTCGGCGGGCTGCGCAAGGCGTACTACGGGGCGTCGGTCATGCCGGTCCCGGTGCTGGAGCGACTGCGGGAACGCCTCCCGAAACTCGGCTTCTACAACTGCTTCGGCCAGAGCGAGATCGGCCCCCTCGCCATGGTCCTCGCACCGGACGAGCACAAGGGCCGGCTCGACTCGTGCGGGCGGACGGTCCTGTTCGTGGACGCGCAGGTCGTCGACGAGAACGGGGCGGAGGTGGCCGACGGAACGGCCGGGGAGATCGTGTACCGCTCGCCGCAACTGTGCGAGGGGTACTGGGAGAAGCCGGAGGAGACCGAAGCGGCGTTCCGGGACGGCTGGTTCCGCTCCGGGGACCTCGCGGTCAGGGACGCGCACGGCTTCTACACGATCGTCGACCGCGTCAAGGACGTCATTAACACCGGCGGCGTCCTCGTCGCCTCCCGCCAGGTCGAGGACGCGCTCTACACCCACGAGTCCGTGGCCGAGGCGGCAGTGATCGGCCTGCCGGACGAACAGTGGATCGAGGCGATCACCGCGGTCGTCGTCCCGAGAGGCGACATCACCGAGGCCGAACTCCTCACCCACGCCCGCGAGAAGCTGGACCACTTCAAGGCACCCAAGCGGATCGTGTTCGTGGACGCGCTGCCACGCAACGCCAGCGGCAAGATCCTCAAGCGCGAGCTGCGGGACAGGTTCAGCGGGGCCTGAGGTCCACGATCCTGCGGATCTTGCCGACCGACCGTTCCAGGGTCTCGGGATCGACGACCTCCACGGTCACCGTGACGCCGATCCCGTCCTTGACGGCCGTCGTGATCGCCGCCTCCGCCGTACGCCGGTCCTCGGAAGTCGCGTCGGGACGGGCCTCCGCGCGGACGGTGAGGGCGTCGAGGCGGCCCTCGCGGGTCAGGCGGAGCTGGAAGTGCGGCGCGACACCCGGGGTGCGCAGGACGATCTCCTCGATCTGGGTGGGGAAGAGGTTGACGCCGCGCAGGATGACGAGGTCGTCGCTGCGGCCGGTGACCTTCGCCATCCGGCGGAAGACGCGGGCCGTACCGGGGAGCAGCCGCGTCAGATCGCGGGTGCGGTAGCGGACGACCGGCATCGCCTCCTTCGTGAGGGACGTGAAGACCAGTTCGCCCTCCGACCCGTCCGGCAGCACCTCGCCGGTCAGCGGGTCGACGATCTCGGGGTAGAAGTGGTCCTCCCACACGTGCAGCCCGTCCTTCGTCCCGACGCACTCCTGGGCGACCCCGGGACCGATGACCTCGGACAGCCCGTATATGTCGACCGCGTCGATCCCGAACCGCTCCTCGATCTCCCGCCGCATCTCCTCCGTCCACGGCTCCGCGCCGAACACCCCGACCTCCAGCGAGGTGGAGCGCGGATCGACGCCCTGCCGTTCGAACTCGTCGAGGAGCGTCAGCATGTACGAGGGGGTGACCATGATGACCCGGGGTTCCAGGTCCCGGATGAGTTGGACCTGACGGCTCGTCATGCCCCCGGACGCGGGGACGACCGTACAGCCGAGCCGCTCGGCCCCGTAGTGCGCGCCGAGCCCGCCGGTGAACAGGCCGTACCCGTACGCCACATGGACGACGTCCCCCGGCCGCCCGCCCGCCGCGCGGATCGACCGGGCCACGAGGTCCGCCCACAGGTCCAGATCGGCCTGCGTGTACCCGACGACGGTCGGCACGCCGGTCGTCCCGCTGGACGCGTGCAGCCGCCGCACCTGTCGCCGGTCGACCGCGAACATCCCGTACGGATAGTGGGCCCGCAGATCCGCCTTCGTCGTGAACGGGAACCGCGCGAGATCGGCCGGCGACGCGCAGTCCTCCGGCCGCAGGCCCGCCTTGTCGAAGGCGTCCCGGTAGAACGGCACGTTCTCGTACGCGTGCCGCAGCGACCACCGCAGCCGCCGCAGCTGCGTGGCCCGCAGCTCCTCGGCACCCATGCGTTCACCGGCGTCCAGCATCCGCCTCACCTCCGCACCTCCAGTAACACAGATGCCCAGGGCCGGGACAAGGGGAGATGATCGGCCGCATGCCGACTTTCACCGCACCCGACGGAACGGAACTCGCTTACCACGTACGGGGTGAGGGCGAGCCCCTCGTGGTCCTCCCGGGTGGCCCCATGACCGCCTCCGAGTACCTCGGCGATCTCGGCGGGCTGACCGCCCACCGGACCCTGTTCCTGCTGGATCCGAGGGGGACGGGAGACTCCGCGAAGCCGGCGGACCCGTCGACGTACCGCTGTGACCGGCAGGTGGGTGACGTGGAGGCGCTGCGGGTCCGGCTGGGCCTGGACCGGATGGACCTGCTGGCGCACTCGGCGGCGGGCAGCCTCGCGGCGCTGTACGCGGCCTGCCACCCGGAGCGGGTCCGGCGGCTCGCGCTGATCACCTCGACACCGCGTGCGCTCGGACTCGCGGTCACGGACGAGGACCGCCGGGCCGCCGCACGGCTGCGCGCGGAGGAGAGCTGGTACAGCGAGGCGTATCCGTCGTACGAGGCGTGGCTGGGCGGCGCCGACCCGGACCTGTCGGAGTTCGGCGGCTTCTTCTACGGACGCTGGGACGACGCGGCCCGCGCCCACCTGGCGACCGTGGACGCCCGGATCAACGACGAGGCGTGCGAGCTGTTCCACTCCGACGGCGCCTACGACCCACCGGCCACGGTGAAAGCACTCGCCGGCCTCGGCGCACCCGTTCTCGTCCTCGCCGGTGAACTCGACCCCGCGCTCGCCGAGCGGACCGCGGCGCTCTTCCCGCACGCGGAGGTCGCCGTCCAGCCCGGCGCCGGGCACTATCCCTGGCTCGACGACCCCCACTGGTTCGTACGCCACGTCAACGCGTTTCTGCGGTCGGCAGAGTGACCGACACCCCCACCCCGCCCCCGGCTACCCTCCCCGCCATGCACACCGTCAAGACCAACGGCATCACCCTCGCCCACCGCACCTGGGGCCCCGAAGAAGCCCCGCCCGTCGTCCTCCTCCACGCCCGCGGCCTCGACAGCGCGGATTGGACACGGGTCGCTGAACACCTCGCGGCCGGCCCGCGCCGTGTCCACGCCCCCGACCTGCGCGGACACGGCCACAGCGACTGGCCGGGAACGTACGGGTACGAGGCGATGCGCGACGACATCCACGGCTACCTCGAAGCCCTCGACCTCATCGGCGCCGACCTGATAGGGCACTCCCTGGGCGGCGTCGTCGCCTACCTCCTCGCGCAGGAACACCCGGACGCCGTACGGCGGTTGGTGCTGGAGGACGTCCCCGTCACCGTCCCCCTCGACCCGCCCCGCCCACCCGCCGAACGCCCCGACGGAGACCTCCCGTACGACTGGGCGATGATCACCGCGACCGACGCCCAGCGCAACGCCCCGGACCCGGCCTGGCGGGAAGGCGCGGCGCGAGTCACCGTACCGACCCTCCTCATCGGCGGCGGCCCGACCAGCCTCATCCCCCAGGAGCAGGTCGCCGAACTCGCCGGACTCCTCCCCGACGCCCGTCATGTGACCGTCGACGCGGGGCACTTGGTGCACGCGACCCGGCCGACGGAGTTCCTCGCGCACGTCGAGGAGTTCCTGAACTAACGGTCCGCCTCCCCGGCGACCTCCCGCGCCCACCGATAGTCCGCCTTCCCGCTGGGCGACCGCCGGATCGTCTCGGCGATCACCAGCTGCCGGGGGACCTTGTACCCGGCGAGGCTGGCCCGGCAGTGGGTCTGGAGCGCGTCGAGCGTCAACCCGGCGGAGCCCGGGCGGAGTTGGACGACCGCCGCGACATGGTTGCCCCACGTCGGGTCGGGCACCCCGGCCACCAGGGCGTCGTACACGTCCGGGTGGGCCTTCAGGGCCTGTTCGACCTCCTCCGGGTACACCTTCTCCCCGCCCGTGTTGATGCACTCCGACCCCCGCCCCAGCACCACGACCACCCCGTCCTCGTCGACGGTCGCCATGTCGCCGAGCAACACCCAGCGCTCGCCGTCGAGTTCGAAGAACGTCTCGGCGGTTTTCGCGGGGTCGTTGTAGTAGCCGAGAGGGACGTGCCCGCACTGGGCGACGCGGCCCACCTCGCCGGGGGCGACGGGCTCATGGGTCGCCGGATCGACCACCCGGGTACGGGAGTTGACCCGGACCCGGAACCCCCGCTCGGGCCCGGAGTCGTCCGTGGCGGTGCCGTTGAAGCCGGACTCGGAGGACCCGAAGTTGTTCAACAGCATGGTGTTCGGCAGGAGTTCGCCGAACCGGCGGCGGACGGTGTCCGAGAGGATCGCGCCGGAGGACGAGACGCTGAACAGGGACGAACAGTCGGTGTCCCGGAGCGGGCCCGAGAGGGCGTCGATCAGGGGGAGGAGCATCGCGTCGCCCACCAGGGAGATCGCGTTGACCTTCTCCTTCGCGACCGTCCGCAGCACCTCCTCCGGCACGAACTTCCGGTGCAGGACGACGCGTTGGCCGAAGTTGAAGCCGATGAACGCCGTGAGGGTCGAGGTGCCGTGCATGAGCGGGGGAGTGGGGAAGAAGGTGATCCCGGGCGCCCCGGCGGCGACCCGCTCGGCCAGCTCCTCGGGCTTCTTCACCGGCTCCCCGGTCGGCGCGCCCCCGCCCATCCCGGAGAAGAACAGGTCCTCGTGCCGCCACAGCACGCCCTTGGGCATCCCGGTCGTCCCGCCGGTGTAGATGATGAACACGTCGTCGGCGGACCGCGCGGGGAAACCCCGCGAGGAAGACCCCTCGGCATCGGCGAACGGGGTCCCCAGCTCCCCCTCCCCGACCCGCAGCAGCTGCCGCACCCCCGGCGTCCGGGGCAGCACCGCCCGCACCCGGTCCTCGAACTCCCCGTCGAACACCAGCGCGGCGAGATCCGCGTCCCGGTACAGGTACGCCAACTCGTCCTCGACGTACCGGTAGTTGACGTTCACCGGTACCAGCCGCGCCTTCAGGCACCCCAGCGCCGCCTGGAGGTACTCGACCCCGTTGTACAGATGCAGCCCGACATGCTCACCGGCCCGCAGACCCCGCGCCAGCAGATGATGCCCGATCCGGTTGGCCGCGGCGTCCAACTCGGCGTAGGTGAGCCGCAGTTCCGCGCCGGTGCCAGGATGGTCGACGTACACGAGTGCCTCGCGGTCGGGGACGACGTCCACGACCGACTCGAACAGGTCGGCAAGGTTGTACTCCACCGTTCCTCCCCACCTCGGCTCGCCGGTCATCAGAGCAAAGGCGACGGCAACTGGGAAGGCTCACGGCAGAGAAATCTGACTGACTGTCAGAAAGTCGCCGGTCGCCCCTTGAAGTGCCCACCGGGCTCCTGCAACCTGTTCCCCCGAAGGCTCAGGAGGGGAAAGTGCCATGAGCGGTACCGAACACCTCACAGTCCGGCGCGAGGGCGCCACCCTCGTCCTCACACTCAACCGGCCCGAAGCGAAGAACGCCCTCTCGCTGCCCATGCTCGTCGGCCTGTACGACGGCTGGATCGAGGCCGACGAGGACGACGGCATCCGCTCGATCGTCTTCACCGGCGCCGGCGGCACCTTCTGCGCCGGCATGGACCTCAAGGCCCTCGCGGGCAAGGGCATCGACGGCGAGCACTACCGCAGCCGCCTCGACGCCGACCCCGACCTGCACTGGAAGGCGATGCTCCGCCACCACCGCCCCCGCAAACCGGTCATCGCGGCGGTCGAGGGCCACTGCGTCGCGGGCGGCACCGAAATGCTCCAGGGCACGGACATCCGCGTCGCGGGCGAGTCCGCGACCTTCGGCCTGTACGAGGTGAAACGCGGCCTCTTCCCGATCGGCGGCTCAACTGTCCGTCTCCAGCGGCAGATTCCCCGCACCCACGCCCTGGAGATGCTCCTCACCGGCCGCCCCTACACCGCCCGCGAGGCCGCGGCGATCGGCCTGATCGGACACGTCGTCCCCGACGGCACCGCCCTGGACCGGGCCCTGGAGATCGCCGAACAGGTCAACGCCTGCGGCCCGTTGGCCGTCGAGGCCGTCAAGGCGTCCGTGTACGAGACCGCCGAACTCACCGAGGCCGAGGGGCTCGCCGCCGAACTCAAGCGCGGCTGGCCGGTGTTCGCGACCGCCGACGCCCAGGAAGGCACCCGCGCCTTCGCCGAGAAACGCGCCCCCGTCTACAAGCGGGCCTGACCGAAGGACCACCACCGTGCTCAAGGCACCGCTCGTCGTCGAGTTCCCCTTCACCCGCTCCCTCGGCCCCGTCCAGAGCGCCTTCCTGACCGGCCTGCGCCAGGGATACGTCCTCGGCGTGCGGACCCGCGACGGCCGTACCCTCGTCCCGCCGGTCGAGTACGACCCCGTCACCGCCGAGGAGATCCGCGACCTCGTCCACGTCGGCCTCACCGGCACCGTCACCACCTGGGCCTGGAACCCCGCCCCGCGCCGCGGTCAGCCGCTCGACACGCCCTTCGCCTGGGTCCTGGTGAAGCTGGACCAGGCCGACACCGCCCTCCTGCACGCCCTCGACGCCCCCGGCCCCGACGCCGTGCACAGCGGCATGCGCGTCCGCGTCCGCTGGGCCGACGAACGCGTGGGCGCCATCACCGACATCGCCTGCTTCGAGCCGGACGACGGCGAGGAGTCCGTGGTCGCCGTCCACGCGGGCGAGTCCGAGAACCCGGTCACCGGCATCGTCGCCCCCGCCCGCCTCGACTACACCTACTCGCCCGGCCGCGCCCAGACCGCGTACATCGCCGCCCTCTCCGAACAGCGCACGGTCGGCGAACGCTGCCCCCGCTGCCGCAAGGTGTACGTCCCCCCGCGCGGCGCCTGCCCCACCTGCGGCGTCGCGACCGCCGAACAGGTCGAGGTCGGCCCGGCCGGCACGGTCACCACGTTCTGCGTCGTCAACATCAAGGCGAAGAACCTGGACATAGAAGTCCCGTACGTCTACGGCCACATCGCCCTCGACGGCGCCGACCTCGCCCTGCACGGCCGGATCGCGGGCATCCCGTACGACCAGGTCCGCATGGGCCTGCGCGTCGAGCCCGTCTGGACGGAAGGCGCCCGCTACCCCGACCACTACCGGCCGACCGGCGAACCCGACGCCGACTACGACACGTACAAGGAGCTGCTGTGACCCGGGACATCGCGGTCGTCGCCTTCGCGCAGAGCGACATCCGGCGCACCACCGAGGAGTCGTCCGAGGTCGAGATGCTGATGCCGGTCCTGCACGACGTCCTGGGCCGCACCGGCCTCAAGACGCCCGACATCGGCTTCACCTGCTCCGGCTCCTCCGACTACCTCGCGGGCCGCGCCTTCTCCTTCACCCTCGCCCTCGACGGCGTCGGCGCCTGGCCGCCGATCGCGGAGTCGCACGTCGAGATGGACGGCGCCTGGGCGCTGTACGAGGCGTGGGTCAAACTCCGTACGGGGGACGCCGACACGGCGCTCGTCTACGCGTACGGCAAGTCCTCGCCCGGCCACTTGCGGGACGTCCTCACCCGTCAGCTCGACCCGTACTACGTCGCCCCCCTGTGGCCCGACTCCGTCGCGCTCGCCGCCCTCCAGGCGCAGGCCCTCATCGACGCGGGCGACACCGACGAACGCGAACTCGCCGAGATCGCCGCCCGCAGCAGACGCGCCGCCACCCTCAACCCCCATGCGCAGAACCGGGGTTCACACCCGCAGGGCGAGTACGTGGTCGCGCCGCTGCGGCACGGCGACTGCCCGCCGATCGGCGACGGGGCAGCGGCCGTGATCCTCGCCGCCGGGGACAGGGCGCGTGAGCTGTGCGACCGGCCCGCGTGGATACGCGGCATCGACCACCGCATCGAGGCGCACTCCCTCGGCGTCCGCGACCTCACCGACTCCCCGTCGACGCGCCTAGCCGCCGAGAAGGCCGGTGCCTTCGAACGGCCCGTCGACACCGCAGAGTTGCACGCGCCGTTCAGCTCCCAGGAAGTCGTCCTGCGCAAGGCGCTCAAGCTCGACGACAGCGTGCGCGTCAACCTCTCCGGCGGGGCGCTCGCCTCCAACCCCGTGATGGCCGCCGGGCTCATCCGCATCGGCGAGGCCGCGACCCGCGTGCACCGCGGCGAGGCCGACCGGGCGCTCGCCCACGCCACCTCCGGGCCCTGTCTCCAGCAGAACCTGGTCGCCGTCCTGGAAGGGGATCCGCGATGAGCAAGGAACCCGTGGCCGTCGTCGGGATCGGCCAGACCAAGCACGTCGCGGCCCGACGGGACGTGTCCATCGCCGGGCTGGTCCGGGAGGCGGCCCAACGCGCGCTGGCCGACGCCGAGTTGACGTGGGCCGACGTCGACGCCGTCGTCATCGGGAAGGCGCCGGACTTCTTCGAGGGCGTGATGATGCCCGAGCTGTACCTCGCGGACGCGCTCGGCGCCGTGGGGAAGCCGATGCTGCGGGTGCACACGGCGGGGAGCGTCGGCGGGTCGACTGCCCTGGTGGCGGCCGGCCTTGTCGCCTCGCGCGTCCACGCGACCGTCCTCACCCTCGCGTTCGAGAAGCAGTCCGAGTCCAACGCGATGTGGGGGCTGTCCCTGCCGATTCCCTTCCAGCAGCCGCTGCTCGCGGGGGCGGGCGGCTTCTTCGCGCCGCACGTGCGGGCCTACATCCGGCGCAGCGGCGCCCCCGACACCATCGGCTCGCTCGTCGCGTACAAGGACCGGCGCAACGCGCTCAAGAACCCGTACGCCCATCTCCACGAGCACGACATCACCCTCGACAAGGTCCAGTCCTCGCCGATGCTGTGGGACCCGATCCGCTACTCCGAGACCTGCCCCTCCTCCGACGGGGCCTGCGCGATGGTCCTCACCGACCGTGCGGGCGCGGCCCGTTCGCCCCGACCGCCCGCCTGGATGCTGGGCGGCGCGATGCGCAGCGAACCGACGCTGTTCGCGGGCAAGGACGCGGTGTCGCCGCAGGCCGGCAAGGACTGCGCCGCCGACGTGTACCGGCAGGCCGGGATCTCCGACCCGCGCCGGGAGATCGACGCCGTCGAGATGTACGTGCCGTTCTCCTGGTACGAGCCGATGTGGCTGGAGAACCTCGGCTTCGCCGACGAGGGCGAGGGCTGGAAGCTCACGGAGTCCGGGGTGACCGAACTCGACGGCGACCTCCCCGTCGACATGTCCGGCGGCGTCCTGTCCACCAACCCCATCGGCGCCTCCGGCATGATCCGCTTCGCGGAGGCGGCCCTCCAGGTGCGCGGGCAGGCCGGGGAACACCAGGTGGACGGTGCGCGCAGGGTGCTGGGACACGCGTACGGCGGCGGCTCGCAGTTCTTCTCGATGTGGCTCGTCGGAGCCGAGGCGCCCACGTCCTGAGAGCCGGAGCGCGCGGCTCCCGAAAGGTACGGCCGACGTGCTCTGTCGGGGCCCGGAGCCGATCGCTAGGCTGACCCGCGGACGACGGAACCGGGAGGAGCACGGACGTGGCCGAAAGCACCATCCAGCAGCAGCCGTTGGCGGGCTGGGAGAAGCCGGACCTGGACCTGAGCGAGGCCGAGTGGCAGCCGGGCAGCAAGGGCCTGGGGGATGTCCAGATAGCCTTCGTCGAGGGTTTCATCGCGATGCGCAACAGTGGCCGCCCCCAGAGCCCGTCCATCGTCTTCACCCCCGCCGAGTGGGGAGCGTTCGTCTCGGGCGCGCGGGAAGGCGAGTTCGACCTCACGTGAACACCGGGCCGAGGCGGGCCGAAAGCTGAGGCGGGACGCCGAGGCCGGTTCCGGGCCGAGAGGTGCGGCCGGCCCGCACCTCGCCCGGAACCACCCCGCCGTGCGAAACCCCCGGCGGGCCCTGTAGCCGTGCTCCACCACCATCCGACCCGCGCTCGGCCAGATGCCCCCGCCACCCCGTACGATGGCTGTATGTCGTTCCTCCGCCGCCGAAGCGCAACCCCCGCCGGCCCCGATTTCGACGTCCTCGCCATGGACCCGGGCGACTGGCCCGGCAACCTCGGCGCCGGCCTCCTCCCCGCCCCCGACGGCACCTGCCAGGGCGTCTTCCTGCGCTACGACCTCTTCGGCGGACGCGGCCCCGCGATGATCATCGGCAACCTCCCCGAGGGCTCCCCGGCCCGGGACACCGCCGACGACGAGATCCCCTTCGAGGTCGCCCAGCTCCTGCTGGCCCTGGAGAACGACGAGGAGGTCACCGTCACCGGCACCGAGGACATGCCGGTGATGCAGGGCGACAACCTCCTCATCGTCCGGCGCCTCAAGCTCTCCGAGAGCCGGATCTCCTGCGTCCAGTTCGACCGCAGCGACAACGTCCTGGTGACCATCGCCGCCTGGGACCGCCCCATCACGGACGACCTGTACGCCCTCCTGAAGCCGCTCCCGGCGGAGCTGTTCCAGCAGGGCTGAGCCCCTCCGGGAAAAGCCTCAGCCCCGGAGCGACGGCACGACGTCCACATCGGCCGCGCGCACGTACGCGACGCGATGGCCGTACTGGATCTCGTAGTACATGTCCTTGCCCACGACCACCCTGTGCGAGCCGGTGGCGAAGGTGACCGCGTAGTAGTACTCGCCGGGCACCTCGCCGCCGACGACGTACGACTGCCCGGCGGGCAGCGTGTACGACAGCGGCGAGACCGCCTGGACCGGGACGCCCTTCGGGTACGCGGACGCCTCCGGGTAGGCGCGCCCGTACACCGGCACCGACGCGCGGCCCGCCTTCGCCCGGGCGACCAGACCCGCCGCGTGCACGGCCGTCGCGTGCCTCCGCGGGTTCTTGAACCACGCCTTCTGCCCCAGGTACCAGATCGCCGTCCAGTCACCGGAACGTCCCGCGACCGCGTACTGCTGCCCGGTGGAGACCCGCGAGGAGATGTCGTTGACGCCGGTCGTCGGTTCCGTGCCCCGCCCGATGTCCTTGACCAGCGGATACGTCTCACCGGGACCGGTGTACAGGCGCACCTCGCTGGACCCGTGGTCCGCGCAGGGCTGCCCCTTCGCCCCGCAGTCCGTGTACGCGGGCCGGTTCGCCCCGTACGAGGGGCGGATCGTCACCAGCCCGCCGTGCCCCTGCGCCGTCGCCTCGACCGGCGCCTTCAGCAGCTCGAAGTAGTGCCGCCAGTCCCAGTACGGGCCCGGGTCGGTGTGCATCCCGGGGACGTTCGCGGTCGTCGGACCGGGCACGTTGTCGTGGCCCAGGATGTGCTGGCGGTCCAGCGGTACGCCGTACCGGTGCGCGAGGTAGCGGACCAGGCGGGCCGAGGCGCGGTACATGGCCTCCGTGTACCAGGCGTCGGGCTGCGCGAGGAACCCCTCGTGCTCGATGCCGACGGACGCGGCGTTGACGTACCAGTTCCCCGCGTGCCAGGCGACGTCCTTCGTCTTCACGTGCTGCGCGACGTGGCCGTCGGTGGAGCGCAGGGTGTAGTGCCAGGACACGTACGTCGGGTCCTGGACCATGTTCAGGACGCCCTCCCAGGCGCCCTCGGTGTCGTGGACGACGATGTACCGCACCGGCTGGGACGCCGGGCGGTTCGCGAGGTCGTGGTTGCCGTAGTCCTTGTCGCCGAACTCCTTGTACGGCGCCGGGATCCACTCGCAGGACACGTCCCTCGGGCACTCGGTCCCGGCCGTCACCGGCTGCCGCAGCCCGGCGCGCGTCAACTGCCCCTCGTCCGGCGCCAGTCGCGGCTGAGCGGCGAGGGCGACGAGCTGACCGGCGTCCGTCGTGCGCTCCTGGCCGGCGCGCAGCACGTCGTACACGTCGTCGGCGTACGAGGCTGCCGTCGCCGTGTCGTCGGCGCCGGAGAAACGGGCCACGGCGGCGTACCACTCGGCGGGGTCGGCGCTGAGGGGTTCGCCCAGGGCGCGCTGGGCCGAGGCGAGGAGGGCCGCGCCGCCCTCGATGTTCGCGGCGGGGTCGGTGCGGAGGGTCTCGGGGGCGAGGCCGGTGAGGGCGGCGGCGCGGGCGAGGGTGTGCAGGCGGGGGGCGTCGACGCTCCGCGTGAGAGCGGCCGGTGGCCGTAGCGCCGGGCGCGCCGAGTCCCCCCGGGGGTCCTCGTCGCCCTCGCTGTGGTGCGACGCGCCCGCGAGGGCCGTGCGCGCGTCCGTCAGGTGCATCGGGCCGTAGCCGCCGGTCACGCTGGGCGCGCCGGCGTGGTCGTCCCAGCGGGACTGGAGGTAGGAGACGCCGAGCAGGACGCTGCGCGGGACGCCGTACTCGGCCGCCGCCGCGTCGAACGCGCGTTGCAGGGCGAGCCGGGACGCGCCGGACTCGTGGGGCGGGGCGGCGGCCAGCAGCGGGAGCAGCAGGGCTGCCGAGGCGACGGCCTGGGGGATACGTCTGGGCAATGCGGCCTCCGGTGGGGGGATCGCGCGGGCCGGACACGTCTGTGCCTACCGGCTCGCTGACGGTCCGTCAATCATGCCCGCGAGGAGGCGCTCCCCCTTGTCACAGCGGTACCCTGCGCGTTTCGCCGCCTGAGAGCCTGTGTCGCATCCCCGGCCGGGCGCCCGCCGCCTGGCACGCACTCCCCCAAGCTCTGGCGAGCAGGGGGGACCCCCAGCGGCGTTGCCGAAACGCCCACGTGACTCCTCCCCCAAGCTCTCGGCTTCGCTCGACCAGGGGGCACCCCCATCGCGGGCGCTCCGGCGCCTTGCGATCTGGGGGTCCCCCCTGCTCGCCAGAGCTTGGGGGAGCACCAGACGACGTGCGCTGATCCGACCGGGGATGCGACACAGGCTCTGACGCGCTGAGGGCCTGCGATGCACCGCCGCTCTGGCGCACCGCAGGCCCTCGGTCCATGGGGTCAGCGCGTGCCGACCGCCGCGCGTACCGCTCGCCGTGCCATCTGGCTGTCGTCGTGCAACCGCCGCAGCAGCAGGCGCTGTTCCTCGCCGGACTGCTGGGAGCCGTGCGCGGGCGCCGGGTCGTGCAGAGCGCGCTGGACGGCCGTCTCGTACGTACGGATCTCGCGCGTCAGGACCAGCATCAGGTTCACCAGGAACGCGTCCCGGGAGGCCGGGCCCGCCGCCTGGGCGAGCTGGCTGATCTGGCGGCGGGCGCCCGGCGCGTCCGCCAGGACCGACCACAGGACCGCCAGGTCGTAGCCCGGCAGGTACCAGCCGGCGTGCTCCCAGTCCACGAGGACCGGGCCCGCCGGGGACAGCAGCAGGTTGGAGAGCAGCGCGTCCCCGTGGCAGAACTGCCCCATCCCGCCCCGGCCCGCCGACTGCGCGATGCCGTGCAGGAGCTTCTGGAGGTCGCCGAGGTCGCGGTCGGTCAGCAGGCCGAGTTCGTGGTAGCGGGAGATCCGGGCCGCGTAGTCGAGCGGCGCGTCGAACGTGCCCGCCGGGGGCCGCCAGGCGTTCAGCCGGCACACGGCGGCCAGTGCCGCCCGGATGTCCGCGCGCGGCGGCGCCTGAACCGGATGCCGCGTCAGCGCCGCGACCCGGCCCGCCATCCGCTCGATGACCAGGACGCAGTTCTCCGGGTCCGCCGCGATCAGCCGGGGCGTGCGCACCGGCGGACGCTGCCGGACGAACGTGCGGTACGCGGCTATCTCGTGCCGGCCGCGCTCCGCCCACGCGGGGGAGTGGTCCAGCAGACACTTCGCCACGGCCTGCTTGCGTCCGGTCGTACCGGCGAGGAGGACCGACCGGCCGCTGCGCCGCAGCACCTGCACCGGGGCGAAGTCCGGGCAGATCCGGTGCACCGAGGCGAGCGCGGTGCGCAACTGGGCGCCCTGCGGGCCCGAAAGGTCCAGTCTGCCGCTGAGGGGTGGTGTCCCGGCGCCCGCCGGCCTGCGCTGCCGCACCATGCCGGGGGCGACGGGTGCGAGGTAGGGGCCACCACCCTGGCGGGGGTAGACGGGCCGGGGCGGCGCGGACACGGAGGACGATGCTGCGTACATGGGCGAGACAGATCCCTTCGTGTGCCTGCGAACTAGGTGCGCCGCCCGGCCCGGTCACCCAGGTGCACCCTGGGGAGTGTCCCCGGACGACCGGGTCGGGGTGGCGCTTTCCTACCTGACACCCGATCGGCCGTGGCACACCACGTGGCGGACCCTGGCGAAGCCTGGCGAATAGTCGCCCGGCAACCACGGCGCGGCTACTGTCGACCTCAGCCGAGAACCTGGGGGCTTGACGTGAGCGGAGAACCCAACACCCGACTGTCGGACCTGTTCGGCCTGGCCGGCTGGTCCAAGGGGGAACTCGCGAGACTGGTGAACCGGCAGGCGGCGGCCATGGGCCACCCCCAACTGTCCACCGACACCTCGCGTGTGCGGCGCTGGATCGACACGGGAGAGATCCCGCGCGATCCCGTACCGCGGGTGCTGGCGGCCCTGTTCACCGAGCGTCTCGGCCGTGTCGTGACCATCGAGGACCTCGGTCTGGTCCGGCACGGGCGTCCGGGGAAACGGCAGAGCGGCGGGAGCACTGAGCGTCCCGACGGGGTTCCGTGGACGCCCGACCGGACGGTCGCGTTCCTCACCGAATTCACGGGAATGGACCTCATGCTCAACCGACGCGGCTTGGTGGGCGCGGGCGCCGCGCTCGCCGCGGGCTCCGCACTCAGCAGCGCCATGTACGACTGGCTGCACACCGACCCGATCCTGTCCGCCGACGCTCCCGTCCTCGACCACCCCCTGAACGCCGACCCCATAGGGTTCGACCGCTACGAGGCCGCC
Source organism: Streptomyces saintjeani (assembly GCF_055409605.1). Lineage (NCBI taxonomy): Bacteria > Bacillati > Actinomycetota > Actinomycetes > Kitasatosporales > Streptomycetaceae > Streptomyces > Streptomyces saintjeani. The sequence continues at coordinate 9,036,723 of NZ_CP189624.1, forward strand.
CCCATCGGGGCCGAGGAGATCGAGGCGCTGGAGCGCTCCGTGGAGGTGTTCCGCGCCTGGGACGCCGCCCGGGGCGGGGGACTCCAGCGCAAAGCGGTGGTGGGACAGCTCAACGAGGTGGGCGGCATGCTCGCCTACCGCCATCCGGCACACCTCCAGCGCCGCCTGTGGGGTGTCGCCGCCAACCTCGCCGTCCTCGCGGGCTGGATGTCCCACGACGTCGGCCTCGAACCCACCGCCCAGAAGTACTTCCTGATCGCCGCCCACGCCGCCCGCGAGGGCGGGGACCGGCCCCGCGCCAGCGAGGCGCTGTCGCGTGCGGCGCGGCAGAAGGTGCACCTGGGCGAGCCCGGCGAGGCGCTCGACCTGATGCGGCTCGCCCAGTCCGGCGCCGGGCCCGAGACCCTGCCGCGCACCCGGGCCATGTTCCACACCGTCGAGGCGTGGGCGCAGGCCGCCGAGGGCAAGGGGCAGGCCATGCGCCGCACCCTCGGCAAGGCGGAGGACCTGTTCGCCTCCGCCCGGGACGACGGGCCCACGCCGAGCTGGATGCAGCTCTTCAACGAGGCCGACCTGTACGGCATGCAGGGCCTCGCCTACCGCACCCTCGCCGAGCACGATCCGGGCGCGGCGGCCCAGGCGCAGTACTTCGCCGACAAGGCCCTCGCACTGCGGGACGACACCCAGCAGCGGTCCAGGATCTTCGACCACCTGTCGATGGCCTCGGCCCTGTTCATCGCGGGGGACGCGGAGCACGCCCACCACTACGCGCGGGAGGCGCTGTCGTCCATGGGCGCGAACTCGTCGCTGCGGACGTGGGACCGGCTGGGCGACATGTACCGGCTGACCGGGCCGTACGCGAAGGTGCCGAAGATCGCGCAGTTGCGGGAGGAGATCAAGTCGGCGTTGCCGAGGGCGAGGGGCGGGAGGGGGGCGGTGGTGTCGACGTGAGGGTGGTCGGCGTGAGGGCCGGGAAGGCGGCGTGCGGTCTGATGATCTGATCGTCAGACTCTCGTTGTCACCCCAGCACCCTCGCCGCCAGTACGCATGCCGAGTCCTCGCCGGTGTGGGGTTCGGCCGCCGCCTCGGCCGCCTGCTGTGCCGTCCTCGCCTCCACGAGCCGGGAGGTGAGGACGGGACGGGCGTCCGGGTCGGTGTGCAGGAGGAGGAGGTCACCCGGTTCCAGGAGTATCTCGGACGGGCGGTGCACGGCACCCGGCGCGGCGCCGAGGAGGGCGCCGCCGGGCCCGGTCAGACGGCGCCCGGCGCCGCCGCGGACGAGCAGCGGGGCGCAGGGGCCCGCCTGGGCCCAGGTGAGGATGCGGGTCGCGGGCCGGTAGCGGCAGTAGACGACACCGGCGAGCGCGGGCCGTTCCCCCGCGCCGAGGAGCTGCCCGAGTAACCCGAGCAGCCGCCCGGGCTCGGTGCCGGCCAGCGCCATCCCGCGCAGCGCGCCCAGCAGCATCGTCGCCGTGGACTCCAGCGTCTCGGCGTTCCCCGTCAGCGAGCCGACCGTGAACACCGTGTCACCGCCCGGCAGTTGGACCGAGTCGAACCAGTCCGCGCCGATCGGGACGCCGTTCGCCGCGGGCAGGTGCAGCCCGGCGACGTCCAGTACGGCGGGCGCCTGGCGCGGGAGCCGCAGGGAGCCGCACCAGGGCGGTGACGCGGCTCCCCGCGACTCGACCGCGAGCCGTGCCTCGGTACGCGGACGCGGCCCGCCCCGGCGGAGCGAGTCACGGGTCTCGGTCACCGCCCGCTGGCTGCGTCGCAGTTCGCTGACGTCCCGCAGCACCGCCCACATCGAGGCGGTGCACCCGTCAGCGCCGAGCACGGGCTCGCCCATCAGGTGCACGGTCCGCACCTCGCCGCCCGGCCGTACGACGCGGAACTCGCCGTCGATGGGCCGCGAGTCGATGAGGCAGTCCGTCACCATCGCCGTCAGCTTCGGCCGGTCCTCCTCCAGGACGAGCGACGGAAGCTCGTCCAGGGTCAGCGCCGGGGCCGCCGGATCGCGGCCGAGGATGCGGTGGAACTCCGCCGACCACACCGCCTCGTCCGCCATCAGGTTCCACTCCGCGCTGCCGACCCGGCTGAGCAGGGAGGCGCGCCGGGGAGCGGTCGGCGCGGCCTCCGCTGCCCCGGGAGGCCCGTCCCGCAACTGGGCCAAGTGCTCGTCCAGGTCGCTGAGTTGGTGCAGCGCCAGGTCGTACAGCGCGCGCTGCCACAGGTCCGCAGGCTCGCAGCCGGTGGGACGGGTGTCCCGGCGTACCGCGGCCACGTCCCCGCGCAGCTGTCGCGCCTGCGATATCAGCGCGTCGACCGGGCCGGGCCGGTCGGCTGGGTGGTCCGCGGAGAGAGGGGACGGCATGACGCACTCCGATGCGGGGACGGTTCGGCCGAGGTTGCCGAACGGAAAGGCCGTTACGACTGTTGCACAGCGCGCGACGTCGTGTAAGGGATTCGGCAACACACCTTCAGGTGATGCGCTCGGCATATGCCACCGGCTTCCCGGACGGCTTCCCGGGCTACCGACGGGTACACCTCGCGCTCTCCAAGTCGTAGACGTGGCACGGGAGTTGCCGGTTGCATCAGGGCAGCACAAGGGCCTCACGCGGGTGTTCGAACCCCGTACGCCCTATCCCGTCGCACCGGCGTACAGCTCCGGCCGCGCGGCGAGTTCCACGGCCACCCGCCCGCCCCCGCGCAGCGACCGCACCCCCGCCTCGGCGACCGCCGACGCCGCGTACCCGTCCCACACCGAAGGCCCGGTCACCCTGCCCTGCCGGGTCGCGTCCACCCATGCGCGCACCTCACGGTCGTACGCGTCCGCGAATCGCACCACGTAGTCCTGCGGCACCTCCGTCGCCGCCGTGCCCGACACGGTGAGCAGCGGGCCCTGGTCGTCGCCGATGCGGGCGCTGCCGTGCTCGCCGACCGCCTCGCAGCGGACCTGGTAGCCGGAGCGGCAGTTGACGAACACCTCGACGTCCACGAGGGCGCCGCCGGACGTCTCGAACACCACGAACTGCGGATCGGCCAGCCCCTCGGGAGCCTCCGCCGACGGGCGCGGGCGCAGCACCGTCACCGCCGTCAGCTCCTCGCCCAGCAGCCAGCGCGCCGCGTCGATCTCGTGCGCCACCGAGTCCTCGATCAGCATCTCGCTCGTGAAGAACGACGGGGAGGCCGCGTTGCGGTGCACACAGTGCAGCATCAGCGTCCGGCCCAACGCGCCTGCGTCCAGTACCGACTTGAGCCGCAGGTACCCGGCGTCGTAGCGCCGCATGAACCCCACCTGCGCGAGCCTGCGCCCGAGCCGCGCCTCCGCCTCGACGACCCTGAGGGCGCCCGCCGGGTCCGGCACCATCGGCTTCTCGCACAGCACCGGCAGGCCGCGGTAGAACGCCGCGAGCAGCGCCGCTTCGTGCGCGGGACCGGGGGAGGCGATCAGGACGGCTTCGACGCCGGGTGCCTCGACGGCGGCCTCGGCCTCCGCGTGGACGGTGACGCCGTCGACCCCGGCCGCCGCCTCTTTCGCGCGGTCGGTGTCCGGGTCGGCGACCGCGACAACCCTGGCGCCGCTGACCACTTGGTCCAGCCGCCGTATGTGGTCCGCCCCCATGTGACCGGCTCCCAGCACGGCGACCCCCAGCAACTCCGACACGTCCACGGCTCCTCTCGCAGCGATGGTCACCAGGGTGTCACGCGAGGTCAAGAGGCCGTCCTTACGGTTCCTCGTCCGCCCCGCACGAACTCCCGCTCGGCGGCAGCGATCCGTCCAGCAGGAAGTCGTTCACCTTCCGCCGCACACACCGCGAGGAGGCGTAACCGGTGTGCCCCTCACCGCGGTTGTCGAGGACGACGGCCGCGCTGCCGAGCCGCGCCGCGGTCTCCGTCGTCCAGCGGTACGGCGTCGCCGGATCGCCCCGCGTCCCGACGAGGAGCAGCTTCGGCGTACGGAGGTTCTTGACGTCCTCGCGGATGAACTCCGTGCCCTTGGGGCGGCCGTGGCACATCAGGGTCTCGGCGAGGCGGTACGGGCCGAAGACGGGGGACGCCTGCTGGAAGGAGGCGCGCAGGGCGGGGAGACCGTCGGTGATCCGGCGGGCGGTGGGGCGGTCGGGGTCGTCGGCGCAGTCGATGGCCATCAGGGCGGCGGCCATGTTGTCGAGGGGGACGTCGGCGGGGTCGGTCAGGGGGGTGTGGACGCCTTTCGGCGGAGGGGAGTCGGGGCGCCGGGTGTGCGGAGTCGCCTTCTCGCGGGGGAGATGCGTCGCCTGGTGGCGCGGCGAGTCGAGGCCGCCCGCCGCGAACGACTGCACCCCGCTCGGGTCCCCGTCCCGGGTCAGCCGCTCCAGCCCGACCTGGAGCGACGGCCACCAGTCCTTCCGGTACAGCGCCTGGCCCAGCGCGCCCACGAGGTCCTGGCCCGTGAACTCCCCGCCCAGATAGGACTGCACGGGGTGCGCGTCCAGCGACCGCACCAGCCGTACGACCTCCTCCCGGGCCGCGCGCGGCTCCTTGCCCAGCGGACAGGCCGGGCCCCGCGCGCACCAGGACGTGAAGTCGTCCAGCGCCACCTGCTGTCCCCGCGCCCCCGCGATGCCCTGCTCGGCGGCCGGCTCGGTCAGCGTGTCCACCCCGTCGAGCGCCAGCCTGCCGACGCGGCCCGGGAACTGCGCCGCGTACACCGCGCCGAGCCGTGAACCGTACGAGAAACCGAGGTAGTTGAGTTTCCGCTCGCCCAGCGCGGAACGGATCACGTCGAGGTCGCGCGCGGCGAACACCGTTCCCACGTACGGGAGTACAGGACCCGAGTGTTTCGTACAGAGCCCGGCGATCTTCCGGAGCCGCTCCAGCAGCGCCCGCGGGTCGTCGCCGGTCACCTCCTCCTCGTCCTCCTCGTCCGAGGCCCAGTCCCCGCAACTCACCGGCGAGGAGCGGCCGACGCCCCGGGGGTCGAAGGAGACGACGTCGTAGTGGTTGGTGAGATTGGCGAACGTCCGGCGGCTGTAGGCGAGTTCGGGTACGCCCGCCGCGCCGGGCCCGCCGAAGTCCAGGACCACCGAGCCGTGTTTCTCACCGGTGGCCCGGTACCGGGCGAGCGCGAGTTCGAGGGTCCCGGCGCCGGGGTGCGCGTGGTCGAGGGGGACCGTGACCTTGCCGCACTCCAGATCCTTCGGCACGTCCTGGTCCTCGCACGCCGACCAGGCGACCCGCTGCCGGTCGAAGCGGGCGGGATCCGGGGCGGGCGCGGCCGTCCCGGCGCCGAGCAGGGAGACCGCGACGACCAACGTGACCAGCATCGATGCCTCCCGGAGCGCAGTGCCCACGGTCACGATAGGCGGGGTTCGCGGGGCACGCCCGCCGGGGTGCGGGGGGGTGCGGGGGGGTGCGGGGCGGGGTTACGCTGCGGGCCCCTCTTGGCTGTCCGGCATGACCCTCGCGGCCGATTCGACGGCTTTACTGCCAGTTCGACAAGCGGGTCACTCGATGGGGTGGAAGGACGATGAGCCATAACTCCGATGGTTCGCCCGCGTTTTAACCGGTGCGGGTGGAGACGCCCGTGTCCGGTGCGGGGAACGCCCGCGCCCCGACTGGAAGGCAGGGACCCCATGAGACGGGTGACCCGAACCGGCGTGATCGCCGTCTTCGCCGCGTCCGGTGCGATGGCCGTGACGATGCCCGCCCACGCCGACTCCGCGGCGGACGGCTCCACTGCCGACTCGCCCGGCGCGGTCTCCGGGAACACGGTCCAGCTTCCCGTGCACATCCCGGTGAACCTGTGCGGCAACACCGTGGACGTCGTCGGGCTGCTGAATCCGGCGATGGGCAACAAGTGCGTGAACTCCTCGTCAGGACCGGGCAGTTCGGGGTCGACTGGTGCGGGGTCGGCCAGCGGCGGTGGCGCCCACGCCGCCGGGAGTGCGCATGACTCGCCGGGCGTCCTGTCCGGCAACGGCATCCAACTGCCCGTGCACCTCCCCGTGAACGTCAGCGGGAACAGCGTGAACGTCGTCGGCGCGCTCAACCCGGCGTTCGGCAACGAGGCGGTCAACACCTCGCACGAGGACCCGCCGGCCCGCCCCGTCGACCCGGCGCCGCAGCACCCGCAGCCGCACCGGCCGGTCGACCCCGTACCGCGCGCCGAGGCGCCCACCCCGAGGATGAACGTGACGCTGGCCAGCACCGGGGCCGACGGGCAGGGCCCGCTGCTCGCGGGGAGCGCCGCGCTCGTCCTCGGCGGGGCCGCGCTGTACCGGCGGTCCCGGGCGCGGATGGTGCGCTGAAGGGTGTGACAGTGCGCTGAGGGCCGTACCGACCGAGCCGGTACGGCCCTCAGCGCGTGTGGAAACGGCGGTGCAACTCCCGCACCTCACCGGCCAGTTCCGGTACCGGGCCCTCGACCGCCACGCCGGGCGCGACCTCGCGGACCGGGAGCGTGCGCACCGGAGGCGCCGGGACACCCAACTCCGCGAGCCAGGCGCCGAGTTGCTCGGACGAGGCGACGTACACGATCCGGCCCAGGCCCACCCACGCGTGCGCCGCCGCGCACATCGGGCAGTGCTCGCCGGACGTGTACACGGTCGCCGCCGCGCGCTCCTCGGGGGACAGGTGCGCCGCCGACCAGCGGGCCAGTTCGAATTCCGGGTGGCGGGTGCGGTCGCCGGAGGCCACCCGGTTGTGGTCCTCCGCGAGGACCGTCCCGTCGGCGCCGACCAGCACCGAGCCGAACGGCTCGTCCCCGGCGTCCAGCGCCTCCGCCGCGAGTTCCACCGCCCGGCGCAGGTGCGTCAGCTCCGAGTCCTTCACGTACGTCCTCCTGGTGGGCAAGATCCTTCGGGCCGGGTAATTGTGTTGTGGGCGGGGTGGCGGGGTGCTGGAGTGATCGTATGAACAATGCCGACATCCTCGCCCTGTACGACCGTGAGATGCGCCGGGGCGCCCGCCCCGACAGCTCCGACGCCCGCATCGAACGCACCGGGCAGGTCGTCCGGCAGATCGCCTCCGCCGAGGGGTGGAACGGGATCCTGTGGTCCGGGCTCGACGCGGGCGACGCGGACGCGGTGATCGCCGAGCAGGTCGCGCTCTACACGGGGCTCGGGCGCGAGTTCGAGTGGAAGACGTACTCCCACGACACGCCCGCCGACCTGGGGGAACGCCTCCAGGCCGCCGGGTTCGTGCCCGACGACGCCGAGACCCTCCTCATCGCCGGGACGAAGACCCAGCTCACCGGGGCCGAGCCGCCCGAGGGGGTCCGGATCGAGCCCGTCACGGACATGGCGGGGGTCGAGCTGATGGTCCGCGCCAACGAGCGCGCCTTCGGGCGGGACGGCTCCTGGCTGCGGGATCTGCTGCGGGTGCGTCTCGTGGAGGACCCCGACCTCCTCGTCGCCGTCGTCGCCCTCGCCGGGGACGAGCCGGTCAGCTCCGCCCGCATGGAGCTGATCCCGGGGACCCGGTTCGCGGGGCTGTGGGGTGGCGGGACGGTTCCCGAGTGGCGGGGGCGGGGGATCTACCGGGCGCTGATCTCGTACCGGGCCCGTATCGCCGCCGAGCGGGGGTTCGAGTTCCTCCAGGTCGACGCGACGGAGGACAGCCGGCCGATCCTGGAGGGGCTGGGGTTCGCGAAGTTGGGGACGACGACGCCGTATATGTATACGCCGTGAGGGGGTTGGGGGTGCTGGGGTGCTGCGGGCCGGCGCAGGTGTGTCGGCGGGGGCGTACCGCGCGGTGAACTCGCCTTCGGCGGGGGCTTCTTGGGCGGGGGAGCCCTAGCCTCGAAGTTTCGTGACGGTCCGCTGACGGAGTCGGTGGACCGTTTTCGTGCTGTGGGCTGAGGCTGTGCAGGCCGAGGGCCCGAGTGTCGTCTCGGGGTGGCGCCGGGTTCCACTGCTCCGGGTGTTGAGCTGCTGTCGTAGGGGCGGGAATCCGTTGGTCAGCCGGGGTTCGGCAGGAGTGCGAGCCGTTCGAGAGCGGTGGTGATGTGGCTGGTCCAGGGCCAGTGGCGGGCCAGGCGGAGGATCCGCCGACGGCCGGTGGTCACGAGCTGCCCGGCTGCGGTGAACAGGCGGAGCCGCAGCCGGCGGGGCTCCCAGAGACGGGCCTTGCCCGTCAGCGCGAGCATCGGCATCCAGGCCAACAGGTCCAGTGCGATCTGCACGATCTCCAGCCAGATCCGGTTCTGGGCCGTGCGGTGCAGAGGGAGATTACGCAGGCCGGTGGCCCGGGCGGCACGGATGCGGTCCTCGGCCCGGGCCCGCAGCCGGTGACGGAGCGCGAGCTCGGCGATCGGCCGGCCCGAGGTATTGGTGGCGAAGCAGGTCAGCCGCATGCCGTCCGCGTCCATGAGTCTCAACTGGGCCCCGGGGTGCGGCCGTTCCTTCCTGACGATCAGCCGCATGCCCTTGGGCCAGCCGTCCAGGACACCGCCGGCGAGTTCGGCGACCCAGGCACCGTCGCGGATCTCGCCGCCGGTCTCGACGGCCGCCGTCCAGGCCGATGCCGGAACCTTCAGCACATGCTGGTGGATCGCCTCGGTGATCACCATGCCGACCGAGTAGGACAGCCACCGTCCCCGCCGGGCCAGCCAGCCGACGAAGTCGTGGGTGCCGCCCGCGGAATCGGTGCGGATCAGGGTCCGGCGCCCGCGCCGGTACTTCTTCGGCAGTTGGTCCAAGGCCAGTCGGGCGGCGGTGATGTGGTCGGTCGCCGTGTTCGATCCCGCGTTGCCTGGGCGCAGGAGAGCCGCGACGGGTTCTCCGGTCCCTCCGCAGCCATGGTCGATGAGCCCCATGAGCGGGTGGTGGCCGTAGGTCTTCTTCCAGGTCGGGGCGGCGTCCTGCTTGTCGGAGTGCGCGACGACCAGGACCCCGTCCAAATCCACGATCACCTGCCCGCCGGCATCCGGAGCCTGCTCGCCAGCCAACTCCCAGACCATTTTGCGGACTTCGGAACGTGCGGCGCGGATCGCGGTCAGTGCCTTCTCGCCCGAGGCGGCGAGGGTGTCGATCAGCCGGGAGACCGTCGGATCGGAAGCCACCGGGCCGAACACGCCCGGCTCGGCCCGCAGCATGCCGACGTCGGCCAGGCAGTCGCCGCCGAGTGCGACGGCCAGGGCCACATCCAGCAGGACCTTGCCCGGATCGTGCACGGCCCGCGGCTTGCGCCACGGCGCGAGTCCCGCCGATATCGCCGCGTCCAGGCCCACCTTGCGGACCGTCTCGACCAGCAGCACCGACCCGGCCTGCGAGACCACCCCACGGCCGCCGCCCTCGACTCGGACACGCGGGTACGACCCGCTACTCTTCTTCACCTGGAGAGTGCTTCTTTCCTTGCGGCTGACAGGACCCTCGACAAGTCCCATCGTTGCAGTTCAGCAGCACTCTCCATTTATTTGATCAAGACCCGGACACACCCCACTCGCGAAAGCGCGAGGCTAACAGTCCCTTAGGGATGCAGGGGCATTGCGTGATTGGGATTGGTCCGGTTCGCCGGTCTCATGAGTGACGTGGCGTCATGTCCGTTGTGCGGCAAGGGGCCCAGGAGAGCAGAGCAGGCACGGTGCTGGTGATCATGTGGTTGTCGAGACCCATGAGAACCGAGCGAGACCGTGCCTGCGCGAACATCATTGCCCATCCCTCCCGCACTGGGGCAACCGGGTTCCCCAACCGATCCCCTCACCTCAAGCGATGTTGCTGACCTGCGGCGTTTCCTGATCCTGGTCGCCGATCCTCGCGATGCGCGAGGACTGCGGTATCCGGCCCTCGCGCTGCTGTGCGCAGCCGTCTCGGCGGTGCTGACCGGGGCTCGCTCGCTCATCGCGATCAGCGAGTGGATCACCGATGCCCCGCAGCATGTGTTGGGCGTCCTCGGCTTCGCTGTCGATCCACTCACCGGCCTGCGGCCGGTGCCGCACGCCGCAACCGTGCGGCGCCTGCTGCAACGTGTGGACGGTGACGAGCTGGACGCGGCAATCAGCGCGTATCTGCAGGCCAGAACACCGCCCCCGATCAAGCCGGAGGCAGAGAAAGGGCCGGTGCGACGGGTGATCGCGGTTGATGGCAAGGTGGTCCGCGGATCGCGAACCGCAATGGCCACGGCGATTCAACTGCTGGCGGCGATGGACCACCACGGCGTGGTCCTGGCCCAGCGACAGGTCGTTTCCAAGAGCAACGAGATCCCCTCCTTCGCGCCGTTGTCGGACGGTCTCGAGCTGGAGAAAACGGTGGTGACCGCCGACGCTCTGCACACCCAGCACGACCACGGGACCTATCTGACCAGTCGCGGCGCGCACTACGTGGCCGTCGTGAAGAAGAACCATCCGGGCCTGTACTCCCAGATCAGGACACTGCCCTGGCGGGACATCCCGCTCGGGCACTGCACTCGCGACCACGCCCACCACCGCGACGAAATCCGCCGGCTCAAGGCCGCCGCGTTCAGCCACCTCGACTACCCCGGAGCCCGCCAGGCGATCCAAGTCGTACGGTGGCGACGCGACTTGAGCACCGGGAAGCTGACCATCGAGCGCGTCTACCTGATCACCAGCCTGAGCGTCTTCGACGCCAACTGCACCGAGCTCGCCACCTGGATCAGAGGCCACTGGGGTATCGAGAACCTCCTGCACCACGTGCGGGACCGCACGTTCCGCGAGGACGACTCCAAGGTCCGCACCGGCACCCTGCCTCGCGCCATGGCCTCCCTGCGCAACCTCGCCATCAGCGTCTTCCGCCAGGACGGCCAGACCAACATCGCCGCCGCCCTACGTCACACCGGCCGCGACTACCACCGGCCCCTACGAGCCATCGGCCTCACGTGACGAACCCAGACAGATCTCGATCACGCAATGACCCTGCTTAGGGATGAGCCAGCGGATCACGATCCATTTCAGCACGAGGTCGGCGACCAGACGCGCTGCCGGTTCCGACGGGACGACCGGGCGAGGGCCGAGGTGGGCAATGAAGGAAACGGGCACCACCCCGTCACCTCCCCAACCAGGCAGAGCAGTTGAGAAGATCGCCCCTGCGCCGCAGCTCACTCAGGCGTGGTGCGGCAACTCAGGACGGGGCGGACGGGCAACGGTTTTCAGTCGCGCTTCCGCACCAGGTTCGGCCGGCCTTCAGCGCCGTACGATCCGGAAGATCCGTATCTCCCGCTCGACCCGCGCCTGGTACGTCGCGTACGGCGGCCAGTTCGTCGAGGTGTTGAACGCGGACCGGTTCGACCTCGTGTGATCCGTTGATCGACTGAGTCATGAGGTCCAGGTCGGTCTGTACATATGTACGGACCGACCTGGACGTTTTTCGTTGTCTCCACCCGCCATGCTCTCGCGTGTTCTCCGTGCCCCCCGCAAACCCGAACCCGATGCGTACGCTGCCGTTTCGGCCGGGATTGGCATGCGCGCGTCGTGTGTGGAATCGGGGGGCTCCGTGGACCCGGGGTGGCCGGGAGCGCCGCAAGGAGGCCGTCGTGGCGGTGGCCAAGAACGCCGGGGCCCGTGACCACTGCCGCCGGGATGTTGCGAAGCGGCTCACACCCCATCTGAGCAGGTCGCATGTTGTCTGAGCGTGCACCCCACGTATGAGCAAAATTTCCCGGGCCGTGGGGCAAGAAACGCAAAAATCGGCCTCAATAATGCGCAGATCGAGTGCATTTGCCCCGGAGGAGACGTCCACTAAGTGGCGGGACTCCACCGGTCCAGCAGCGGACCACAGGAGCGACATGAGCGAAATCGTAGGATAAGTTTGCTTTTGCGGCTCGAGCGCCGTCGTCAACGAGTCGCACTCCTTCGTCTGCACGCGTTGCGGGCACGGCTGGGAGCCGGTCTTCGAGATGACCACACCGAGGTCGACAGCGTCGACGGCCACGATTTCGTGCTCAACGTGGCGCACGGGCGAGTCGTACTGTCGCTGCTGAGCCGCCCCGCGTGCCAGAACTGCGACGGGCACGTCGTGCGCGTCATGCGGGCCGGGCAGATCTGCTCGGTGCTCAGTGTCTCCTGTCAGCACAAGGTGCCCCCGGCCGGATCAATGGAGGTACCGGTGGCGGCGGCCGAGGGACAGCCCGACGGACCGACCCGGGCGCAAGGCGAGGCGCACTCACCTGAGCCACCTCTTCCCGTACTGCCAGGACAGCCTGGTGTGGACCGGTGCCGACCCGCGCTCAAGAAAGAGAACCGGATGACCGCCACTGAGCACGGGAATCTGCCCACCGCCTTGACCGCTTTCGTGGGCAGGCGGCACGAGATCGCCGAGATCCGCCGCCTGCTCTGCACACGGCGGTTGGTGACGCTCACCGGCATGGGCGGTGCGGGCAAGACACGGCTGGCACTGGAGGTGTCCGCCGCGGCCCGGGAGTCGTTCCCGGACGGGGTCTGGCTGGTGGACCTCGCCCCGGTGAACGGCCCCTCAGCGGTGATGGCCAGGGCGTCCAGCGCGCTGCGGGTGCCCGACCTGGACCGTCTCACCGGCTACCTGGCCGGACGGCGAGCCCTGCTGGTGCTCGACAACTGTGAGCACCTGATCGACGCCTGCGCCGAACTGGCCACCACGCTCCTGGCAGCCGCTCCCGAACTGCGCATCCTCGCCACCAGCCGTCACATCCTGGACGTCCGGGGCGAGCAGGTGTTCGCCCTCGCGCCGCTTCCGGAGGCCGAGGCGGTGGAGCTCCTGCTGGACCGTGCCACCGCCGTCCGGCCGGACTTCCGCGTCGAAGAGGCCGACCGCCCGGGGCTCTCCCGCCTGTGCGCGGACCTGGACGGGCTGCCTCTGGCGATCGAGCTGGCCGCGTCCCGGCTGCGCACGCTGTCCGTCGGGCAGCTCACAGAACGGCTGGAGAACCGCTTCGCGCTGCTCACCGGCGCCAGCCGGACGGCCCCGGTCCACCACCGCACCCTGCGCGGGGTGATCGACTGGAGCCACGAGCTGTGCACCCCGGCCGAGCGGCTGCTGTGGGACCGCCTGACAGTCTTCGCCGGCGGCTTCAGCCTGGAGGCCGCCGAGGTCGTCTGTTCCGGGGAGGGCATCGCCGAGGCAGAGGTGTTGGACGTCCTCGACCGGCTGGTCGCACAATCCGTCGTCCTGACCTGTGAATACGACGGCCCGCCGCGCTACCGGCTGCTGTCCACCATTCGGGAGTACGGCCGGGAGCGGCTCAGGGAGTCCGGCGAGCAGGACGAACTGCGCCGCCGCCACCGAGACTTCTTCCTCGCCCTTGCTCACCGCGTGGACCAGAGCTGGTACGGGCCTGGCCAGTCCGAGAAACTGGCCCGACTGCGCGCCGAGCACGCCAATCTGCTGGCCGCCCTGGACTACGACGGCGATCCGCGGGCCCGGTTCGCCCTGGCCGCCTCGCTGTGCTGGCACTGGTCCACCGGCGGCTTCCTCAGCGAGGGGCGCCGCCAGTTCGAGCGGGCGTTCGCCGCCTCGCGCGAGCCCAGCCCCGAGCGTGCCCGCGCGCTCCTCTGCGCCGCCTGGGTGGCGCAGACGCAAGGCGACCTGGCAACGGCCGACGGCTGGCTGGACGAGGCCGACGCACTGGGCCAGTCGTCGGGTGACACTTGGGTGCGAAATAGGGCGAGCGGCCTGCGCGGCGTCTCGGCGCACTACCGGGGGCAGCTCGAGGAGGCCATCCGCCGGTACGAGAATGCCTTGTCCGCCGCGACAGCGCTGGGCGACGAGCACGAGGCGACCACCTGGCGGCTCGCGCTGGTCAGCGGCCAGACGTACGCCGGCGATCCCCGGGCGACGGAGACCGGCGAACGCGTCGTCGCCGCCTCCGAGGCGAGCGGCGAGCGGTGGGGCCGGGCCCTGACTCTGATGGCCCTGGGCCACGACGCATGGGCCCGCGGTGACCGAGAAAGGACCAAGACCCTGGTCAGGGCTGCACTGGAGAGCATGCGGGGTTTCGACGACCACGCGATGGTCGCCACGATGCTGGGGCTGCTCGCCTGGGCCACCGCCGAAGGCGGCACCCACGAGCGGGCCGCCCGGCTGCTTGGTACGGCGGACGTCCTGTGGCGCGACGCGGGCAGCTCGCTCTCCGCGTTCGGGCCGCAGATGGCCGAGCAGCACGAGCGGTGCGAACGGGCCGTCATCGACGCGCTGGGCGAGGCGGTATACACGAAGGCCTTCGCCGAAGGCAGTGCGCACGACACCCCCGGCCGGGCCGTCGACTTCGCCCTGACCGCCGAATCCGACGGTGACACCGAGCCCGAGGAGAGCACCCCGCCCGTCCCTGCGGAGCCCGGCCACCAGGCGCGGGCCGCCGACGACCAGCGGCCCGGCACGTTCCGATTCGGCGACGTGTTCTACTGCACCGCGTCACTGGAGGTGCACCGGAACGGGGAACGCCTCCACCTGACCACGACCGAGCTGAAGCTGTGGCGCGAGTTCGCCGCCTCTCCCGGCACGGTGCTCACCCGGGAGATCCTGCTGGAGCGGGTCTGGGACCACGCCTGGGTCGGCGACACCCACGTGGTGGACGTCCAGGTGATGCGGCTGCGCGCCAAGATCGGCCGAGAGCGGATCGAGACGGTCCGCGGCTTCGGCTACAAGCTACGCACCTGAGCCGTGGACGGCCGTCACCGCCCGGCTGTCGCCATGCGCCGCCCAGGTGGTGAGCGGCCTCGAAGGCGCCGGGACAGGCACGCAGGCCGGGCAGCATCTCCGCGGTGGGTCGTGCGGCATGTCCGCGATACGCGGCAGTTCCTGGGCGAGGGTCCGGCGCAGGACAGCGGCCGACGGATACCGGCCGGGTCCGGGCAGAGAGCGCTGCCCGGCGAAGGCATCGTCGCACTCCACGCCGAAGCAGAGTAGACGCGGGGAAGGCGACAGCGTGCTGCGTCATACCCGGAACGGGCGCCCGGTTCGGCCGACCGGCTCACGCAACGAACCGGAAAGGCCGCACCCGGAATCCCCGGGTGAGCCGGCCCTGCAAAGGGCTCGCAGCCCGATCGACAACGAGGGGAGGGCCGAGCAGGGCTCGGCCCTCCCGTCCGTTGGCGTCAGTGACGGCCCATGTAGTGGAAGCTGCCGTAGTGGTCGTCCGTCCAGAAAACGTCGCCGGTCCGGATGTTCCGGACGACAGCCCGCTTCCACCGGGAACTTGAAGCCGCCCTGACCGGGGTCAGGGCGGTGGCGTGGTGTTCGCCTTTGCCGGCGTCCAGGCCGAGGAAAACGCCGATTTCGCTGATGTCGATCACGTGCACTCTCCGGTCGTACCCGTCCCGGCCTCACCTGCGGCACCAGCTGCCGGCATCCACATTACGAAGAGCCTCCCAAGTCCCAGAAGAACCGGTGGTCATGCCCCTAGTCAGCGGTCTGCCAGCGCCCGGCACCGGTGACACCACCCCCAGATCATGATCAACAGGGGCGAGCAGTCATGCCGGGCCCGGAGGCCGGGAACCCTATTGCGGGGCCGAGGAAGACGGCAATGGGGGGGGCGGTACTACTTCCGCAGGGGTCTTTCGTGCCGTGCGTGTGTCGACTGTCTCGCAGTGTCGGGCAGGAGGTTGTCCACACTAATCGGCAGGGGATAGCTGGACAATTGCTTGGATGTGAGGATTTGCCGTAAGCCGCCGAACATGGCGGAGTGGCAAGTGAAAGAGAATCCGATCAGCATGAAGAAACTCGTTGTCAAGAGCAGGCGTGCGTTCGCCGTGGGCTTCGTCGCCTCCACGCTCGCCCTGGGAATAGGTGTCGCCGCCCCCGGTGTCGCCTCCGCACAGCCGGCGCCGGTCTCGGGTAGTGCCCAGCACACCCAGAATCCGCCGAGCAACATGGAATTGGGCATCGACTTCTGGGAGAATATGGGATGGCCGAACTGGCGCAACCTCGGTGACCGGGAGTGGATCGAGGCGGCCCACTGGACTGACAGCAACGGGGTTACCCACTCCGACTTCGTCTTCACCGGCGGCCGGTTCTACGACCGCGACCAGGGCCTCATCAACTTCATGAACAGCCCGGCGGCCCCCAGCACCAGCCACGGGTACACGGGGACCTTCCAGGAGTACAACACGACCATCTACGACCGTCAGCGGGACGACGTGGTTCCCCGGCGTGACGCCAACCGGATCGTCAGGGCGATCGGTACCGGCGACCTGTTCTGGACCGACGACCACTACTCGACGTTCCACTACGCGGGACGGAGCTAGCACATCCGAAGGGGGTGTGACCGCCGCACGGCGGTCACACCCCCTTCTGCCGCGTCCACGCGTTGTGGTCACGCGGCGGGGCGGTGCCCCTGAGCGTGGCGGGAAGCGGTGAGGAACTCGCGTTCCAGACCGGTCAGCTCGTCGGGTTCCTGACAGCTGAGGAAAAGGCTTTCCGCGATGGCGAGGCGCTTGCCGCGATAGAGGTCGCACTCGTCGTGACCGAGCTCCTGCCAGGCTCCCGCCGCCTCGGTCAGATACCGGTGGTGCAGCAGGCGCTCGCGGTCCTCCTCCAGCCACCGACGCAGCCTGGGGGACTCGCTGATCACGGCGTCGTGGGTGAGCTCCGCGGAGTTCTCGCCGAGTGTGACGAGCCGGGCGCCGACCAGCGTGTTCAGCACCGGCCGCGTCTCCCGGTCCTCGAACGCGCGCAGCTCGGACGGCCGCACCGGCCGGCGCACGTAGGAGCGGTTCTCGTCGGGGGCGACAAAACGGCGCAGCACCCTGCGCGCGGTGAGCCGCTGCCGGGCGCACAGCCGGTCGAACACTTCCTCCGCGGTGGTGGCGAGGGCGCCCCGCACCCCGCCCATCTCCTCGTAGTCGGCCAGGGCGAGCACCCGGCCGCGCCGGCGGCACCAGACGCGCAGCAACGCGTTCGAGAGCATGGGCAGCATGGTGGGCTGCCCGAGGAAGTCGTCGACCAGCCGGGCCGTGAGATCACGTTCCACGGCGAGCCCGGCCGCCGCCGCCGGGCGGACGATCGCCTCGCGCAGCTCCGCCGACGTCATCCCCGGCATCCGCACGGTGCAGTCGGTCAGTGTGTCGAGCCAGGGTGTCCGACGCGGGCACCACCACAGGAAGTCCGGCCTGAGGTTGAGGACCACCCTCAGCCGCGATTCCGGTCGCCGCGCGGCCACCAGCAGCTCGACGAACCGCAGCCGCTCGTCCAGGTCCGGCACCGGCGTGCCCAGCTCGTGGGACTCGTCGACGACGATCCAGCGTTCCGGGTCGTTGGCGCCGGGCGACAGCAGCTGCTCGTACGTGGTCGCCGGCCGTGGTCCCGGCGTGATCAGGTGGACGGTGACCGGGTGTCCGGCGCACCGCGCGGCATCTCGCAGGACCGGCAGCAGGCCGGCGCGCAGCAGCGAGGACTTCCCGCTGCCCGACGGTCCGGACAGCGCGGCGAACCGCTTCGTGCGTATGAGGTCGAGCAGGCTGTCCACCACACGGTCGCGCCCGAAGAACAGGTGCCGCTGCTCACTCTCGAACCGCTCCAGCCCCCGGTAGGGCGACAGGGCGACGTCGTCCCGGAACGCGGCCGACTCCTCGGCGGCCCGCGACCACCGTTGCTGCCATTCGTCCGGATTCCCGCCACAGGCCCGGGCGAAGGCCACGACCACGGCCAGGGACGGCAGCCGGTCGCCCGCGGCGGCCTGGGCCAGCGCGGTGGGGGAGTAGTGGGCGCGGCACGCCATCGAACGGTAGGTGGGGCTGCCGGCGTCGCTCCGCAGCGCACGCAGTTCGCTCGCGAAGCGCTGAACGGGACCTTCGCCGGGATCCAGCGGTTTCTCGGGACGACCCATCTTTCCTTCTCTGCCTGGGCACGCGCCCTGCACGGGGATGCGCCTCGGCCGGGACGCACGTTGCCCGGGGGCGCATGTCCGACGCTGCCGGTATCGGCCGGACGGAACAATGGGGGCCGCTTAGAGTGGGTATGTACGGCCGCCGGATGGGTATTGGCGCACGGCAGCAGTGTCCGTGGAGGACGGTGACGGGATGGCCGGGACGGCTGACCAGTGTGGTGCTGCGGGCTTCGGACGGGGTTTCGCGTTCGTCGGACGCCGCCACGAACTCGATCGGCTGCTCAACGCCGTTCGGCGGCCACCAGCTGTGGTGATGGTGAAGGGGGCCCAGTTTCGCCAGGGCGGCAGGGACCAGGGAGGATGGAGCGGCAGGCACGGGACCTCGATGTGATCAGCTGGCGTGGACACCCTGATGATCACCGGTCTCGTGCCTGTGCTGTTGCCACGTCAACTCCCGCTCAACGCGGACGATCCACCCAATCCCGGAACTTGCAACCGTCCTGCGCGGCCGCCGCGACGCCGACCGCCATCGATCGCCTGCTCAGGACAGCACGCTTGCCGCTGGCGGACTTCGCGGAGAAAGGAGACACAGTTCGCTCCTGTTGTTGTGAGACGGGTTCCAGACCTTGTGTCCCGGCGGCGTACTCGACGCCGGACGACGTGGTCGCGGGTTGCTCCTCGGAGCAGCGTTTGTTCACCGACCGCAGACGGCCGGGAAACCCTGCTCGTTGGCTCGTTCCGGTTCCCGGGGCCATTCGCCCCGGTGCCACCAAGAAACCGGTCGTCCATGGCAATGGCCTCCCAGCCGGATCACAGCTGTTTGACAGACGGAAATGACACCCGACTGTGAGAAAGTCCTCCCAAGTGGCCACCGGCGAACCCACGGTCTGTGCCGCTCGCGGTCGGTGAACACGTCGCACAAACACCACAGGCGCACACCAGCCCCGTGACCTGTGATGTCAGGATAAAAACCTAAATATCGTCAGCATCGGCAACTGCGGTGCTGCCACCCTTGAGCTGGTCGCCAGGAGTGGCTGGTGGCTCACCGCGAAATGTTCACGGCTGTCCTGCTGGGCTGACGGGCTCAGGAGGTTGAAGAACCACTCGCCGTCATGTTGATCTTCGGCAGACCTAGCCTCGATCTTTCGTGAGGGTCAGCTGACGGAGTTGGTGGACCCTTTCCCTTTCCGGAGCTGGTGGTGGGCAGGCCGGTGGCCCGGTTGTCGCGTCGGGTGGGCGCCGGGTTCCACTGCCCGGGATCGGGTGGTGCTGTCGTCGGAACGCTGGAGGTTGCTGGTCAGCCAGGGGTGGGCAGGAGCGTGAGCTGTTGGAGGGCGGCGGTGATCTCGCTGGTCCAGGGCCAGTGCTGGGTGAGGCGGAGAATCCTGCGTCGGCCAGTGGTGACGAGCTGAGCGGCCGCGGAGAAGAGGCGGAATCGCAGACGGCGGGGTTCCCGGAGCCGGGCCTTGCCGGTGAGAGCGAGCATGGGCATCCAGGCCAGCAGGTCGAGGGCGATCTGGACGATCTCGAGCCAGATCTTGTTCTGGGCTGCCCGGTGCAGGGGTAGGTTGCGAAGGCCGGTGGCCCGGGCGGCCCTGATGCGGTCCTCGGCCCGGGCCCGCAGCCGGTGACGGAGTTCAAGGGCGGCGATCGGCCGGTCAGGGGTGTTGGTCGCGAAGCATGTGATGCGCATGCCGTCCGCGTCCGTGATTCTCAGCTGGGCGCCGGGATGGGGCCGTTCCTTTCGGACGATCAGCCGCATGCCCTTGGGCCGGCCGTCCAGGAGCTTGCCGGTGAGCTCGGCGACCCAGGCCCCGTCACGGGCCTCTCCGTTGGTCTCGACGGCCGGGGTCCAGGCTGAGGCGGGGATCTTCAGCACGTGTTCGTGGATCGCTTCGGTGACCGTCATGCCGACCGAGTAGGACAGCCATCGGCCTCGTTTCGCGAGCCAGGCGACGAAGTCGTGGGTGCCGCCCGCGGAGTCGGTGCGGATCAGGGTCTGGCGCCCTCGCCGGTAGTGCTTGGGCAGCTGGGCCAGGGCGAGTTGGGCGGTGGTGATGTGGTCGGCGGCGGTGTTGGAGCCGGCGTTCCCGGGCCTGAGGAGGGCGGCGACGGGCTCTCCGGTTCCGCCCGGGCCGTGGTCGACGAAGGCCGTCAGGGGGTGGTGGCCGTAGGTCTTTTTCCACGTCGCGGCCGCCTCTTCCTTGTCGGAGTGGGCGATTACGAGGACGCCGTCGAGGTCGACGGTGACCTGTCCGTCGGCGTCCGGGGCGTTCTTGCCCGCCAACGACCAGGCACGATGGCGGACTTCGGAGCGTGCGGAGCGGATGGCCTGCAGGGCTTTCTCGCCGGAGGCGGCGAGGGTGTCGATCAGGCGGGAGATGGTGGGGTCGGAGGCGACCGGGCCGAAGACGGCCGGCTCACACCGCAGCATCGCGACGTCCGCGAGGCAGTCCCCGCCCAGTGCGACCGCCATGGCGACGTCCAGGAGGGCCTTGCCGGGATCGTGGACGGCCCGCGGTTTGCGCCACGGAGCCAGAGCCTGGGATATGGCCTGGTCAAGACCGGTCTTGCGGACCGTTTCGACGAGCAGGACCGCCCCGGCCTGGGTGACGACCTGGCGGCCATCGTCCTGAACACGGACGCGGGGGTAGGACCCGATAGGGTGCTTCACCTGGGAAGTGCCTCCGGCGGTGGCAGGAACAAGGACCTAGACAATCCTCATTCTTGCTGGTCAGAGGCACTTTCTGCTTTCCTGACCGCCTGCCGGACAACCCGCTTCATGAAAGCGCGAGGCTAGAGGTGGGGCAACTTCTGGAACGGGGGAGCCCTGCGGGTGGGGCAGCGTCTCTAATCAGCTGAGCGATCCCATGTCAGACGTAGTGTCTGGCAGCGGGATTGTCCACCGTGGAGGGGTGGCGTGGGCGTGCAGGTGGAAGCCCGCGCCCAGTGCTGTTCCTCGTGGCTGATGCCGGTTGGTGGGTGTGCTGATCGTTGTCACGTCCTGGTGCCGGTGGGCTGCGCGGGGCAGCCGGGTCCGGTCCGTGTGAGCGTGTCCCTCCGGACGTTTGCCCGCCGGACCTGTGGGTCTGGTGGGGGAGGGTGTCCGGCGTCGCCTGGGCGTCGGACGTGTGGTTCGGTGCCGGGTGGGTCCGGTCTTGGACCGGTCGTTCCGGCTGGTCCTGTCGGCAGTCGGTGCGATGACTGCGCGGGTTTCGAGTTTGTCCACGACCGTGCGGATGACCATGGTGCCGCTGGCGCGGTCCACGACGGTCTTGGTCTGGTGGGTGAGGCCGTGTGCGGCGATCCGTCGCCACGCGCCGTGGTCGCGGTCGCCCTGCCACCGGCAGGAGGGGCAGATGGCCCATTTCCATCCGGGTGTGGTGGGCCGGTCGGGGGCTTTGCGGTGCCGCAGCGGGGTGAGGCACTGGGGGCAGTGCTTGGAGGTGTTCCGTGCCGGGACGGTGACGACGGCGATACCGGTCTCGGCGGCGAGGTGGCGCATGAGGTCCACGATCTGCCCGCGCACGGTGGCGGACATGCGGGTGTTGTGGGTACGGCCCATGCCCTTGGCTTCCATCGACCGCAGGTCTTCGATGTGGATGACGGTCGCGGAGGCGGCGATGGCCTGATCTACCGTCCAGCGTGCGGCAGCCCACGCGAGGGCGTCGTTGAGGTTCGAACGACGGTCGGACACATAGCGGATCTCGTCGGTCAGGACCGCATGTCCGGCCGCCAGGCGATGGTCGGCGTCGCCGCCGATGAGCCGCTGGTAGTGGTCGGCCTTGGCGTGCAGACGCTCGGACTGTCGGCGCAAGCGATGCTGCTTGGCGAGAACACCGACCGCCCGGAACTGGGCACCGGAGCCGAGGGCGGTCATCCGTCCGTCGTCGTGCAGGCGTGCGGCTCCGGCGGACAGCAGGGTGTTCAGGCCCCAGTCCACGCCCAGCGCGATCGTGTGACCGGTCCGCTGTGTCTTGGGTACGGCGTGGGTGTAGGCGAGATCCGCCCGCACGTCGCCTTGGTGGATACGCAGGGTGGGCAGGTGCAGCACCGCCGAGGCCGGGACGGTCGGCGGCAGCGAGATCGGGCAGGCCACCCATGTCCAGTCGCTGCAGGACTGAGGATCGGGGCGTGTGGGGAGCTTCAGGCGCAGCAGTGCGCGGCCTGGTTCGTCGGCACGCTCGATGGTGGCCTGCTGCCCGTCGCAGGCGGACAGCAGCAGCATGCGTGCGACACGGGGCGCGGGCTCCAGCTCGAACACATCGGCCGGCATCCGGCCGTTCTTGGCGTTGAAGGAAGCCGTCTGCCGGGTGCGGGACTTGATCACACTGGACGGCAGACACCGGCCGCCAGGCACCGCCTCGCGTACCGCGTCCCACTCCTCGCCAGTGCGCTTCGCCGGGTCGGCGGGCCACGTCGTGAGGACACCGGCCGTCAGGTCGGCACGCCACTTCGCCGACCGCAGAGCACGCCCGGCCTGTTCCTGCGCCATGCGGACGATCCGGTCGTTGACCCGGATACCGTCCGGTGCGGTCACGGTCCAGCCGAGGCGGCGCAGCGCCATCCACGCGTTCGACGGCAGCTTCCGGCCGCCCGCGTCCTCGCCGGAATCGAGGACGTCCACGTCGGTGGTGTTCCAGTGCCCGGCCAGGAGTTCGCCGGTCATGCCGGACACCAGATCAATAGCCCAGCCCACGCGCTGGGCGAGCGTGGCGGAGGTCAGGAGTTCGCCGGTTTCCTCGTCCACGCCGGTACGAAGCAGACCACGGACGCACGCGGAAGGGGAGGTCTCGCCCTCGGTGAGCGGCAGCTTCCGGCTCACGCGGCATCGGCGTCTTCGGCGCACTGGCCGGTCTCAGCGAGCAGTCGCTTGCGGGCCTCCGCGCTTCGCATCCCGTACAGGCGGCCCGCGAACGTGGTGACCAACGAGACGAAGTCTTCGAGGAGTTCGTCCCGGCCACCGGACTTCTTCGGGTGGAGGACTTCGAGAGTGACGCCGTACACGGCGAACAGGCGCTTGAGCCAGCCCACACCGAACCGGGCCAGGCGGTCCTCATGCGTCACCCGCACCACCGTCACCGAGCTGTCGGAGACCATCGCCAAAACCCGGTTCAGGCCCGGCCGGTTCTCCCGCAGACCCGAGCCACGGTCCTTGACGACCTTCACGACCTCACCCGTGGACGTGGCCCGCAACTCCTCCTCCTGCGCGGCCAGCGAGGACTCCTGCCCCGACGAACCCGACACACGCACATACAGAACCTCCCGCCTCGGGCGGGAGGTTGCCGAGGCAGGGCCGCGTTTCATGTTCTCCACATCGACCGAGGAGAACCGGCGCTCACGACCAACCCAGGAGAACGGGATCTTGCCGTCGGCAGCCCACTGGCGAAGCGTCATCGGGTGAATCCCCAGACGCTTCGCGGCCTTGGACATACGCAGCAACTCCATGTGCCCAACTATGTATGCGCAACACTAGGGATTACTAATGAAGTTGGTGAGCCTCGGGAACGCGGGGAGTCTTGTGGGCGGGGCCTCTGGAACGCGGGGAGCGGGGTGCCTCTTGAGCGGGGCGCTTCCTGACCGGGGAACCTTCCGATCGCCGGACCCGCGTGCACGTTCCGTCCGAGTGGGCCCGCCGTGCGTTGAGGGGAGCCGAGGCGGCGGGCCCGGTGCCGGACCTTTGTGTATCCGTCCAGCGTAGACCTCGGGGGCCGAGGGGGGAACGGCGCGCGGGGGCGCCGTACGGGCGCACGGGGCAGTTTGCTGTACGGGGGCTGCGCGGAGTGGCGTACGGGGGGTGGGCTTGGGGCGGTCGGGGTGGGGGACGGGCGCCGGGTCCGCTGCCGGGCCTCCCTGACCGAGTAGGGGCGACGAACAAGGCGCCCCTGCTTTGCGGGGCCGATGCCTGGCCTCCCCGCGAGCGCGAACGCGTGCGCGGAGGTGTTGCGGACCGTGGCCTGGACGGCGTCAACCTCCCCGCGCGTGCGCAACGAACTCCCGGCGCCCTGCGGGCCCTCCACTCAGGCAGGGCCCGCAGGGCTACGGCGTATGCGCGGGCGGCGTCCGCATCGTCCGTGCGCCCCAGCACCCCCCTCAGCGGCGCGACTTCGCACGGTCCAGCGCCGTGACCCCCACCGCCGCCAGACCGATCTGGATGAGCCACTCGATCCAGTCGACGCCGTTCGTGTCCTGGACGTCGAGGCCGTGCGCGATGGCCGAGCCGATGAGGGCCGCGGCGATGCCGACGAGGATGGTCCACAGGAGGCCGATGCGCTGGCGGCCGGGGACGACGAGGCGGCCGAGTACGCCGATGACGCAGCCGATGATGACTGCGCTGATGATTCCGGAGATCTCCATCTTCGCCCCTTAGAGTCGGGATCCCGTCGGTGTACGGATGCCCCTCCCGGCGTCGAACAGTCCGGTCCGGTTCATTGCCCGGGCTTGGGGGTCTCCTCGCCAGCGCTTGATGGTCTCCGCGTCGCCATGCCATGTACCTTTCAAGCGGTCGATGCGCGTAGACCCGTCCGACCTGGACCTACGCGTACACGGCCCGTACCCGCACCCGCCTCTTTCCCCCCATCCTTCACGGAGGTTCGCCGGATGCCCGGTATCGCACGTCCCCGCGCCAAGGCCACCAGCACACTCGCCGCCCTCGGTCTGCTCGCCGCGGGTGTCACGCTCCAGGTCACCGTCGCCACGCCCTCGCACGCGGCCACCCCCCACCGCGTCCTCTTCGACAACGCGCACGCCGAGACCGCCGGCAACGCGGACTGGATCATCTCCACGAGCCAGCCCGACCCGCTGGGTGAGGACTCCTCGCCGTCCGACGAGACGGACTGGACGGGGGCGCTGTCCTCCTGGGGCGTGGCGCTCCAGCAGACCGGCGACTACAGCCTCAAGACGCTGCCGTCGGGTTCCAGCCTCAGCTACGGCGGCTCCTCGGCGACGGACCTGAAGAACTTCGACACCCTCGTCCTGCCGGAGCCGAACACCCTCTTCACGACCGCCGAGAAGACCGCGATCATGACCTTCGTGAAGAACGGCGGCGGCCTCTTCATGATCTCCGACCACACGGGCGCCGACCGCAACAACGACGGCGAGGACGCGGTGGAGATCCTCAACGACCTGATGACGAACAACACGGTCGACTCGACGGACCCCTTCGGTTTCTCCATCGACTCCCTGAACATCAGCTCGGGCTACCCGGCCGCCATCACGGACTCCACGGACCCGGTCCTGCACGGCGGCTTCGGCACGGTCACGAAGAGCCTCATCGCGAACGGCACCACGGCGACGATCAAACCGTCCGACAACTCCACGGCCAAGGGCCTCCTGTACCGCTCCGGCTACTCCGGCAACACGGGAGCCTTCTTCCTCACGTCCACCTTCGGCTCCGGCCGCATTGCCTTCTGGGGCGACAGCAGCCCGATCGACGACGGCACCGGCCAGTCCGGCAACACCCTCTACGACGGCTGGAACGACGCGAACGCCACGAACGCGGCCCTGGCCCTGAACGCGACGGACTGGCTCTCGAAGGCGTCCTGACCTCTTCGGTTCCAACCTCAAGACGACGTTGGAGACCGGGCGGCCCCTGGCGACGGAACCCTGGACGGTTCCGGAGGGCTGAGGCGGCCCGGTCGGGTCGGGGCTGGGTTCAGGACTTCGTGCTCTTCGCCGCCGTGAGGGCGCAAATCACCCCCAGTATCACGGCCAGCGCGCCGATGATGATGTTGTTCAGCTTCACCCCGTTGTCCGGGCTGCTGCCGACGACCCACGGGGCGATGATCATCCACACGCCCAGCGCGCACATGGCCCAGCTGAGGCCGTACATGCGGGCGGGTGCCACCGTGAAGCCGACGCCGAGGAGGGCGATCGCGATGCCCACGATCAGGTTGTGGGTCACGAGCGGGGGCTGGCTGGTGGTGTAGTGGAGGATCCAGGGGGATACGGCGCAGTACAGACCGAGCAGGAACACCGGTCCGTCCACGAGCGCCACATCACGACCGCCGAGCATGCGGGCGTACCGGTCCCGCATCTCGGAGACATCGGGGTGAGTCGATATGTCACCTCGGGTGGGCGAGACGTTGGCCATGATTCGTCTCCTTCGACGTGATCGCGGTGATAACGCCGCTTTATCTCCATTCTGCTCTTATTTTCCTTTTATGTGTAGTGCTGCGGGGCTACCGACCGAGCTGTGCGGACGAACGCGTCATGCAGATCCCGCGCCGCCTCCGGCACCGCCTCCGCCCGACGCCGCCGCAACATCAACAGCACCTGCGGCGTACGCCCCTCCAGTGGCCGGTAGGTGATCGCCCCCAGCCGCGAGCGCAGCGAATGGGGGTCCCCCGGCCGAAGGCTGGGGGAGGATCCCCCGCGACGCTGAACTCCGGCAGCACCGTCACCCCGAGCCCCTCCGCGACCATCAGCTTCCCCATCTCCGCCCCGTCCGTGGAGTACGAGAACGACGGCCCGCTCCCCCCGAGCAGCCGATGGACGTAGCGGTGCATGACGTACCCCGACCGCATCCCGATCAGCGGCACCCCCGCCAGCTCCTGAGCCCCGACCGCCTCCCGCGACGCCAGCGGACAGCCGGGATGCATCACCACGACCGGCCGCCCCCGCAGCAACTCCGTGGACGCGAACTCGGCCGGCATGTCGTCCCCTTCGAGATGGTTGACGAGCCCGAGGTCGAACCCCCCTTCCAGCAGGGCCCGTTGGATGTCGGACTGCTGCGCCCCCACCACCTCGACCTGCGTCAGCGGATGGGCCCGCCGGAACTCCCGCACGGTGGGGATCAGCAGCGGCACGGTCGCCGCGTTGACCGTCCCGACCCGCACCATCCGGCTGATCCGATGCTGCTCACCGGCGGCGGACCGCAGCCGGTCGACCGCGTCCAGCACCCCGATGATGTGCGGCAGCAGCTCCCGCCCGGACGCGCTCATCGTCGCCCCCGACCGCTTGCGCTCCAGCAGATCGACCCCGAGCTCCCGCTCCAGATTCCGCACCGTCTCGCTCAACGCGGGCTGGGAGAGCCGCAGTTCCTCGGCGGCCCGGCGCAGGGAGCCGAGCCGGGTGACCGCCGCGATGTATTCCAGCGGTTCCGTCCGCATGACCGGCAGAATGCGGGCCGATTCCCGCCGCGTTCAAGGGTTTCCCTGTCACACCTTCGTGAAATTCAATGGTCCGCGATCCGAGACCGGTCGGGTTCTCCTTGACGGCCCCGACGGACGGCTGTCACGATCGACGGCATGAAGATGCGACTGGACCTCACGCGGCGACGCCATGTCGACCTCGCGCGCGTCTCCAGCGCCTCCTGTCGCGCCGCGGCCTGATCGACTCCCCGCAGATCCGCCGCAGTTCCCTTTCCTGAAGCCCGAATTCCCCGCGCCTTTCGCGTCCTCTGAATTCGGCATGCCTGAAAACGCTTCCCCGCCACAGGAGTTCCGCGTGCCCGCACCCGTGAAATTCGCCTACTGGGTCCCCAACGTCAGCGGTGGACTCGTCACCAGTTCCATCGAACAACGCACCGACTGGAGTTACGACTACAACCGCGAACTCGCCGTGCTCGCCGAGAACAACGGCTTCGAGTACGCCCTCAGCCAGGTCCGCTACATGGCCAGCTACGGCGCCGAGTTCCAGCACGAGTCCACCAGCTTCTCCCTCGCCCTGCTCCTCGCCACCGAGCGCCTGAAGGTCATCGCCGCCGTCCACCCGGGCCTGTGGCACCCCGGCGTCCTCGCCAAACTCGGCGCCACCGCCGACCACTTGTCCCATGGCCGGTTCGCCGTCAACGTCGTGTCCGGCTGGTTCAAGGGCGAGTTCACCGCCCTCGGCGAACCCTGGCTGGAGCACGACGAGCGCTACCGGCGCGCCGAGGAGTTCATCACCGCGCTGCGGCGGATCTGGACCGAGGACCACACCGAACTCGCCGGAGACTTCTACCGGTTGCGGGACTTCACGCTGAAGCCGAAGCCGCTCAACACGCCCGAGCGCCCGCACCCGGAGATCTTCCAGGGCGGCAACTCCACCGCCGCCCGCGCGATGGCCGGCCGGGTCTCCGACTGGTACTTCTCCAACGGCAAGGACTTCGACGGCGTCACCGAGCAGATCGAGGACGTCCGCAAGTCCGCCGCCGGGGTCGGCCGCACCGCACCGAAGTTCGGCCTCAACGGCTTCCTCATCGCCCGCGACACCGAGGCCGAGGCCCGCGACACGCTGCGCGAGATCGTCGCCAAGGCCGACCGCGAAGCCGTAGAGGGGTTCGGCGCGGCCGTGAAGCAGGCCGGACAGTCCACCGCCGACAAGAAGGGCATGTGGCAGGACTCCACGTTCGAGGACCTGGTCCAGTACAACGACGGCTTCCGCACCGGCCTGATCGGCACCCCCGAGCAGATCGCCGAGCGGATCGTCGCCTACAAGAAGCTCGGCGTCGACCTCTTCCTCCTCGGCTTCCTCCACTACCACGAGGAGGTCGAGTACTTCGGCAAGAAGGTGCTCCCGCTGGTGCGCGACCTCGAAGCCCAGCAGCCCGCCTGACCACCCCCCACCCGCCGAAAGGTCGTACGAGCATGAGCACCGCAACCCGCTGGACCACCACCCCCGCCACCGCCGAGGAATGGATCGCCCGCGCCGCCGAGGCCGCCGCCGTCCTCGCCACCGACGCCGCCGCCCGCGACAAGGCCGGCGCCACCCCGCACGCCGAAGTGCGGCTCCTCAAGGACGCCGGCCTCGTCACCCTGCTCGGCCCCACGGAGCACGGCGGCGCGGGCCAGGACTGGCCGACCGCCTACCGCGCCGTCCGCGAGATCGCCAAGGCCGACGGCTCCATCGGCCAGCTCCTCGGCTACCACTACCTGTGGTTCTGGGCCGCCCGCCTGGTCGGCACCCGCGAGCAGTGGCAGCGCCTGGAGGCCGAGGCCACCCGCGAGGCGTGGTTCTTCGGCGGCGCCGTCAACCCCCGCGACCACGACGTGACGGTCACCGAGGACGGCGACGACCTCGTCTTCACCGGCGCCAAGACCTTCTCCACCGGCAGCAGGGTCTCCGACGTCACGGTCCTCGAAGGCGTCCTGGACGGCACCGAACTGCACGTCTTCGCCGTCGTCCCCTCCGCGAGCCGGGGCCTGACCTTCCACGACGACTGGGACAACATCGGCCAGCGCCTCACCGAGTCCGGCAGCGTCACCATCGACGCGGTCCGCGCCCCCTGGACCGACGCACTCGGCTACGTCGGCAAGGAGTTCCGGCCGCGCACGTACAACACCCTCAACGTCCCGACCATCCAACTCGTCTTCGCCAACTTCTACCTGGGCATCGCGGCCGGCGCCCTGGAGACCGCCGCGACCTACACACGCACCAAGTCCCGCTCCTGGCTGCACGGCGGCCACGACCGCGCGACCGACGAGCCGTACGTCATCGACGTCTACGGCGACCTCACCGCGAAGCTCTGGGCGGCCGAGGCGCTCGCCGACGCGGTCGCCCTGGAGGGGCAGCGGCTGCACGACGACCCCGACGCCGTCACCCCCGAGACGCGCGGCGCGTTCGAGGTACGGGTCGCGGCGGTCAAGGCGCGCGCCACGGACGTCGCCCTGGAGGCCACGAACCGCGTCTTCGAGGTCACCGGCGCGCGGGCCACCGCCGCCTCCGAGGGCCTGGACCGGTTCTGGCGCAACGTCCGCACGCACACCCTTCACGACCCCGTCGCCTACAAGCGCCGCGAGGTCGGCCGCTGGGTCCTGGACGCCGAACTCCCCGAACCGACCTGGTACTCCTGACCGCTCCCCTCGGGGTGTTCGCGCGCAGAGGCGCCGCGCCCGAGCGGCAGTCCCGCGCGAGCACCCCGACCTCGATCCGAAAGAGGCCCCGCATGGCCACCGTCCTGTCCGTCTCCGGCAGCCCCTCCCCCTCCTCCCGCACCGGCCGCCTCCTGCGCCACCTCGACCAGCGCCTCACCGCGCACGGCCACCGCGTCGTCCCCCTCGACGTCCGCACGATCCCCGCCGAGGCGTTGCTCGGCGCCGACTTCCGGCACCCGGCGATCGTCGAGGCCGCCGACCTCTTCGCGGACGCCGACGGCGTCGTCATCGGCACGCCGATCTACAAGGCGTCCTACTCCGGCGTCCTCAAGTCCCTCCTCGACCTGCTCCCGCAGTACGCGCTCACCGGCAAGACCGTCCTCCCCCTCGCGACCGGCGGCTCCACCGCGCACGTCCTCGCCCTGGACTACGCCCTGCGCCCGGTCCTCACCTCGATGGGCGCCGCGCACATCGTGCAGGGCTGGTTCACCCTCGACCAGGACATCACCGCCCACGACGACGGCACGGTCACCGTCGCCCCCGGCTCCGCCGAGGCCCTCGCGCAGGTCGTCGACCAGTTCTCGGCCGCCCTCGGCCGCACCCCGTACCTGGCGGCGGCGAGCTGATGGCCGCGCACGTGATCGCCGACGCGGCCGAGGCCCTCACGGTCGCGCGGGCGCTCGCGGACGGGTTCCGTCCGGACGCCTCGGTGCGCGACCGTGAACGCCGCCTGCCCCGCGCCGAGTTGGACCGCCTCTCGGACTCGGGCCTGCTCGCCGTCACCGTCCCCGCCGGCCACGGCGGCGCCGACGTCGACGCGGTGACCCTCGCCGAGATCTTCCGCCTCCTCGCCACCGCCGACGGCAGCCTCGCGCAGATCCCGCAGAGCCACTTCGTCTACGTCAACGTCATCCGCCGCCAAGGCACCGAGCAGCAGCGGAAGTTCTTCTACGACGAGATCCTCGCCGGCCGCCGCCTCGGCAACGCCCAGTCCGAGGCCGGCACGCAACACGTCCAGGACATCCGCACCCGCCTCGACCGCCGCCCCGACGGCTCGTACACCCTCACCGGCACCAAGAACTACTCCACCGGCGCCCTGTTCGCCCACTGGATCCCGGTCCTGGCCCGCGCTGAGGACGACAAGCTGTACGTCGCGTACGTCCCCGCCGGCGCACCCGGCGTGACGGTCGACGACGACTGGGACGGCCTCGGCCAGCGCACGACCGCCAGCGGAACCGTCCACCTGGACGCCGTACCCGTCCCGGCGGACCGCGTCTTCCCGCACCACCTCACCTTCGAGGGCCCTCAACTCCACGGCGCCGTCGCCCAGTTGCTGCACGCCGCCATCGACGCCGGGATCGCGGGCGGCGCGCTCGCCGAAGCCGTCGACTTCGTGCGGACCAAGAGCAGGCCCTGGTTCGAGAGCGGATACGAAACGGCCGCCGAAGACCCCCTGCTGATCCAGCGGTTCGGGGAACTGGCGATCCAAGTCCGCGCCTCCGAAGCCCTGTTGATGGAAGCGGCGCGCGCGGTCGACGCGGCACGCGCCGAGTTGACCGACGACACCGCCGCCGAGGCATCGATCGCGGTCGCCGCCGCGAAGGTGACCGCCGCGCACACCGCCGTCGACGTCGCCGCCGCCCTCTTCGAGGTCTCCGGCACCCGCTCCGCCCTCAACTCCCTCAACCTGCACCGGCACTGGCGCGACGCCCGCACCCACACGCTGCACGACCCGACGCGCTGGAAGGTGCAGCACATCGGCCGGTACGTGCTGGGCGGCACCCGGCCGCCCCGCCACGGCCTGCTCTGACCCCCCGAGGAGACCCCCATGTCGTCCCTGACCTTCCACTGGTTCCTCCCGACCAACGGCGACAGCCGCCATGTCGTCGGCGGCGGCCACGGCACCCCGGCGACCGCCTCCGGACGCGACCGGCCGCCCACGGTCGGCTATCTGAGCCAGATCGCCCGCGCGGCCGAAGACCTGGGGTTCGTGGGCGCGTTGACCCCGACCGGCGCGTGGTGCGAGGACGCGTGGCTCACCACGGCCATGGTCAGCCAGCACACCGAGCGGCTGAAGTTCCTCGTCGCCTTCCGGCCCGGGTTCGTCTCGCCGACGCTCGCCGCGCAGATGGCGTCCACGTTCCAGCGGCAGACCGGGGGACGGCTCCTGCTCAACGTCGTGACCGGCGGGGAGAGTCACGAGCAGCGGGCGTACGGGGACTTCCTCGGCAAGGACGACCGGTACCGGCGTACCGGCGAATTCCTCGACGTCGTAAGGGGGTTGTGGGAGGGGAAGTCCGTCGACCTGACGGGGGAGCACCTCCGGGTCGAGGACGCGAAGCTGGCGCGCCTGCCCGATCCGGTGCCCGAGGTGTACTTCGGCGGGTCCTCGCCGATCGCCGGGGAGATCGCCGCCCAGTACGTGGACGTGTACCTCACGTGGGGCGAGCCGCCGGCGCGGGTCGCGGAGAAGATCGCCTGGATCAAGGGGCTCGCCGCGCGGCACGGCCGTACGCTGCGGTTCGGGATCCGGCTGCACGTCATCACGCGCGACACGTCCGAGGCGGCCTGGGCGGAGGCGGACCGCCTGCTCGCCGGGTTCGACCCCGAGACGGTCCAGTCCGTCCAGGCGGGGCTGGCGAAGAGCGAGTCCGAGGGGCAGCGCCGGATGCTCGAACTGCACGGCGGCGACCGCAGCGGGCTGGAGATCCACCCCGGCCTCTGGGCCGGCATCGGCCTCGTCCGGGGCGGCGCCGGGACGGCCCTGGTCGGCTCCCACGAAGAAGTCGCCGCCCTCATCAAGGAGTACGCGGCCCTCGGTATCGAGGAGTTCGTCCTCTCCGGGTACCCGCACCTGGAGGAGGCGTACTGGTTCGGCGAGGGCGTCCTCCCGAGGCTCGCGCAGGAGGGCCTGTGGACCCACCCCACAGGGACGGCACAAAACCCGTCGGCTCAGGTGCCGTTCGCCTCCTGAGGGAGGTGAGCTCGCGCGCCCCTACCCGGCCAGCGAGTCGAGATGCGCTCTCCTCGAAGCGCCGGTCTGAGCCTGCACCAGCAGGAACAGGCCCTCCCTGGCCAGACGTTGAGCCCGGTTGCTCAACAGCATCGACCGCCCACCCCCCGCCACCACCGCCGAGATGGTGGCGGCCTGCATCACCTCGAAGGCCCGCACCTTCCACACGAGCCGCTCACGGGGATCGGACGACGGATCGTCCGCGAGCGCATAGGCAGCCGCCCTCACTTCCCGCACCCGCTCCCGCAACGGCGACTCCTCACCCAGCAGATCCAACGCCGCCTCCGCGATCCCGAACACGGCAGGGTTGGCGTTGGCGGCCTTGGCCCGATCCCCCTGAGCCCACTCCTCGTACGGCACCCGCAACGCCACGTCCTCCCCAGCCGCCCACACCCCGTCCAACTCCAGCGAAACAGTCCGCGCACCCCCCAACGCGGCAAGCCGCAGCGGCTCGGAAGCCCGCAACCCCTTCTGCTCCCGAGCCTCGACGAACGCGAACACCACCTCCCCGCCGTCACTCACCCCGGCCAGCAACATCACGTCGTTCAACCCCCACCCGGTGAACCACGGCACCCGCCCGTCGAACCGCACCCCACCCCTCTCGAACCTCACCCGCACAGCCCGCCGCGGATAAGCCCGCAGATGCGCATAAGCCACCCCGGCCAACAACTCCCCCCGAGCCAGCCTCCCCAACAGCCGCTCCCGAGCCGCGACTTCCCCCTTCACCAATGTCTGCACCGGCGTGTGATGCTGCGTCTGTACGAACCACGTGGAACAACAGGCCCCCGCCAACACCTCGGCGGTCTCCCGCAGCACGGACGCGGGCGCTCCCGAACCCCCGTACGCCACAGGCGCGTTGACCCCGAGCAACCCGGACCGCTTCACCGCCTCGACATGCCCCATCGGCACCCCTTCCCGCTCGACGCGTTCGGCATGGGGCACCAGAACTTCGGCGGCGAGCTTGCGGGCCTGGACGAGAAGGGGATGCACGGTCATGGGGTGATTCTCGCCGCTCCTCAGGGACGCAGCTCGGTCAGCACGTCGAAGTCCAGCCCGTCCGCGCGCGCCAGGTAGATGCGCTGGCGGACGTGGCTGCCCTCCAGGTGGAGCAGCCCGCGCGGACCCTCGTACGACACCGACGGCGCCGTCGCCCCGATCCGCGTGACGTCTCCCGTGCCCGCCCGCCGCAGCAGCGCCGCCAGCAGCAGCACCCCCTCGTAGCAGGACTCGCCGAGGCTGCCGGGCGACGGGGCGTCGAGGCCGTAACGGCGGGCGTAGAGGCCGTGGAAGTCCAGGGTGTCGGGGGTGGCGAGGGACGTGAAGAAGCCGGCCGTGCTGTAGAGGTCGGCCGTGGCGGCCGGGCCGCTGGCCAGGAGCATGTTCTCGTCCATCAGCGTGCTCAGGCGCAGGGCGCGCGCGTCCAGGCCGTACGCCGCGAACGCCCGGTTGAAGCGGACCGCGTCGCTGCCGACGAGCAGCATGAGGACGCCGTCCGCGTCGGAGCGCTCGATACGGCGCAGCACGGGCGCGAAGTCGTGCGTGCCCAGGGGGAGATACGCCTCGCCGATGACCCGGGAGCCGGTCCGCCGGGCGTACGTGTGCGCCGCGCGGGCCGTGCGCCGGGGCCAGACGTAGTCGTTGCCGACGACGAACCACCGCCGCACCCGGCGTTCCCCCGCGAGCAGGACCATCGCCGGGCAGAGCTGGTCGCGGGGCGTCTCGCTGGTGAGGAAGACCCCGGCGCGGTCCTCGCCGCCCTCGTACAGCGCGGTGTACACGTACGGCACCCGGTGCGCGACGCGCGGCGCGAGGGCCTGGCGTACGGAGGAGATGTGCCAGCCGGTGACGCCCTGGACGGCCCCGAGGTCGACGAGGGTCTCGACGCGGTCGGCGACCTCGCGCGGCGGCGCGCCCCCGTCGACCGGCACGAGCCGCAGCTCGCGGCCGAGGACCCCGCCCGCCCGGTTGACCTCCTCGGCGGCGAGCCGCGCGCACAGCTCGCAGGCGGGCCCGAAGATCCCGGCGGGCCCCTGGAGCGGAAACACGAGGGCGACGCCGAACACGGAAGGGTCGGGGCGGGACATGGCGCCATGGTCCAGGGTCCCTGCCCCGAACTCCAGTCCGTCTCATACCATGTACACCTCTCGGAGCTAGGAGCAGGATGTCCACCTCGTCCGCCCGTCGGCCCAACGACCTGATACGCCTCCTCACCCGGGCCGAACGGCTGGCCGCCCGCCGCCTCCAGGCCGCCCTGGACGAGGAGGGCTGCTCCCTGGACGCCTGGCGGGTGCTGACGCTGCTCGCCGACGACGCCGGCCACCACATGTCGGCGATCGCGGAAGCCGCCTTCCTGCCCCCGCCGACGCTCACGAAACTCGTCGACCAGCTCGTGGACCAGAACCTCGTGCACCGCCGCGTCGACCCGCACGACCGGCGCCGCATCCTCGTCCACCTCACCCCGCGGGGCCGCGACCACTGGCGCCGCGTCGACCGCGCCGTACGCCGGGACTGGCCCGCCCTCGGCGAGGGCGACGAGGAGATGCTGAAAGCCCTGCTGGAGCGCCTCGCGGAGACGGTGGACGGCTCCACGCGCGTGTGATCGCGCCATGGCGCAAAGTAGTCGTACGGCCCGGGAATGTTGGCCCGCGGCCGATAGTTGCTATATACATCTGATCGAGAACCGTCAGACCGGCACCGTCTACCCGAGCGAGGCACCCCCGTGACCACCGAGCGACCCGCCGACGTCGTCACCCGCCTGCGGACCACCTTCCGCACCGGCCGCACCAAGCCCGTCGAGTGGCGTACGGCGCAACTGCGCCGCCTGCGCGAGATGCTCACGGAGAAGGGCGCCGACCTCGCCGCCGCCCTCCACGCCGACCTCGGCAAGAGCGACGCCGAGTCCCAGCGCACCGAGATCGGCTTCACGGTCCGCGAGATCGACCACACCCTCGACCACCTCGACACCTGGCTGACCCCCGAGCCCGCCCCCGTCCCCGCGCACCTCGGCACCGACGCGACCGCCCGCACCCAGTACGACCCGCTGGGCGTCGTCCTCGTCATCGCCCCCTGGAACTACCCGGCCCAGCTCCTGCTGACCCCCCTCCTCGGCGCGCTCGCCGCCGGCAACGCGGTCGTCGTCAAGCCCAGCGAACTCGCCCCCGCGACCTCCGCCGCGCTGGCCCGCCTGCTCCCGGCCTACCTCGACACCGACGCCGTCGCCGTCGTCGAGGGCGGCATCCCGGAGACCACCGCGCTGCTCGCCGAGAAGTTCGACCACATCTTCTACACCGGCAACGGCGCCGTCGGCCGGATCGTGCTGCGCGCCGCCGCCGAGCACCTCACCCCGGTCACCCTCGAACTCGGCGGGAAGTCCCCGGCGTTCGTCGACTCCACGGCCGACCTCAAGGCCGTCGCCGGCCGCCTCGCGCGCGGCAAGTTCCTCAACGCCGGCCAGACCTGCGTGGCCCCCGACTACGTCCTCACCGACCCGGAGACCGCCGCCGCCCTGGAGCCGCTCCTCGCGAGCGCCGTCGAGACCACGTACGGCGCCGACCCGCAGCGGTCCGGCGAGTACGGGCGGATCGTCAACGAACGCCACTTCGACCGGCTCACCGGCCTCCTGGACTCCGGCCGCACGGTCGTCGGCGGCGTCCACGACCGCGCGGACAAGTACATCGCGCCGACCGTCCTCGCCGACGTCGACCCCGCGTCCCCGGTCATGGGCGAGGAGATCTTCGGCCCGATCCTGCCGATCGTCACGGTCGCGGACCTGGACGAGGCGCTCGCGTTCATCAACGACCGTGACAAGCCCCTCGCCCTGTACGTCTTCTCCGAGTCCACCGAGACCCGCGACCGCATCGCCGCCGAGACGTCCTCCGGCGCGATCGGCTACGGCCTGCCCCTCGCCCACCTCACCGTCTCCGACCTCCCGTTCGGCGGCGTCGGCGAGAGCGGCATGGGCAACTACCACGGCCGCTACTCCATCGAGACGTTCAGCCACCGCAAGGCGATCCTGGACAAGCCGCTCGGCTGAGGACCGTGCCTGTGCGAGACTCCGCCGATGACCTCAGAGAAGATCACGGCGGCAGCCTCCGGCACCTGGACCCTCGGCGACCTCACCGTCAACCGCGTCGGCTTCGGCGCGATGCGGCTGACGGGCAGCGCCGCCTTCGACCTCGGCACCCCCAGCGACCGCGACCGCTCGATCGCCGTCCTGCGCGAGGCGGTCGAGCTGGGCGTCAACCACATCGACACGGCCGCCTTCTACTTCTCCGCCCTGCGCTCGGCCAACGAACTCATCAACAGCGCGCTCGCGCCGTACGCCGACGACCTGGTCATCGCCGTGAAGGTCGGCCCGTTCCGCAACTGGGCGGGGGAGTGGGACACGTCGGCCCGTCCCGAGGGCCTGCGCGCCCACGTCGAGGAGAACCTCCGCCAGCTGGGCCGCGACCACCTCGACCTCGTCTACCTCCGCCGGATGGGCCAGGACTCGATCGCCGAACACTTCGGCGCCCTCGCCGAGTTGAGGGAGGCGGGACTGATCCGCCACCTCGGCATCTCCGACGTGGAACCCCAGCACCTCGCGCAGGCACGGGAGATCGCGCCCGTCGTGAGCGTCCAGAACCGCTTCGGCCTCGGCAGCCACAACGAGGCCACGGCCGAAGTCCTGCGCCTGTGCGGCGAGTCCGGCATCGCGTTCGTCCCGTTCTTCGCCATCGCGGGCGACGCCGGACCCCAGGGCGCGACCGCCGACCACGACGACGCGGTACGGGACATCGCCGCCGCCCACGAGGTGGCCCCCGCACAGATCCGGCTCGCCTGGACCCTCGCCCAGGGCGACCACGTCCTCGCCATCCCCGGCACCGGCAACCCCGGTCACCTCGCCGAGAACGTCGCGGCGGGCGCCCTGCGGCTGACCGAGGAGGAGCTGGCCCGACTCCAGGGGGCCCACCGTAAAGTAGCGGGGTGAATGGTGACTCCGTGACGCTGCGACCGGTCCGCGAGGACGACCTCCCGGTCCTGGAGGCGTTCCTGGTCGACGCCGGACTCACCGGCCCCTTCCAGTGGTTCGGCTGGGCCGACCCCGCGCGGTTCCGGCGCCGCTGGGCCGAGAACGGCATGCTTACCGACGACGGCGGCCACCTCACCGTGGCCGCCGACGAGGACCCCGTCGGCTTCGTCGCCTGGCACAAGGCGGGCGTCACCCGCGCCGCGCACTACTGGAACATCGGCATCCAGCTCCTGCCGGACGCCTGCGGACGCGGCATCGGGACGCAGGCCCAACGGCTCCTGGTGCGCTACCTGTTCGCCCACAGCACCGCCCAACGCGTCGAAGCGGACACCGATATCGGCAACCTCGCCGAGCAACGCGCCCTGGAGAAGCTCGGGTTCACCCGCGAAGGCGTACTGCGCAGCGCTGCGTTCCGCGACGGGCACTGGCGCGACCTGGTCCGCTACAGCATCCTGCGCGACGACCCGAGGCCCTGACCCGTCAGCCACACCCCGTCCCGCATCAGCTGCCGGCGCGGCAACTCCCGCTGCTCGCACCAGGCCTGCACCTCCAGCGGACGGACCCGGAAGAACCCGTACGACGCGGCGTCCTGGCGCGGGTCCCACCCCGTCTTCGCAGCGAACGCCCGCGCCGCGTCCTCGGGCACGGACTCCCGCGTGTACGCCGTCGCCTCGCCGTCCACCAGCACGACGTCCCGGGTGTCCCCGAGCGCCAGCCGCACCCTGCCGCCGCCCTGGAGGTTGCGCCCCGTCGGGTTCGTGAACCGCGTCGCCAGCCACAGGGCGTCGCCGTGCCACACGAACCAGAGCGCCACGAGACACGGCACCCCGTCCGGCCCCGCCGTGGCCACCCAGATGTCCGTCTCCCGTTCGAGGCGGGCCAGGGTGTCGTGCTTGCGTTGCCCGAAGTCGCGGACGGGGCCGGTGCTGATCGTCATGGGCGGAACGTATCCGGGGCCGGGGCGCGGACGCCTCGGGCGCGGGGCGGGGTACGGGTCGGTCCCGGGGCCTAGAACCGGGGGAGGGCGGGCGCCGGGAACGAGGGCTCCGAGCACCCCGGAAACGCGATTGGCATCGAGTGGGTTTTACGTATAACCTCTTCCGCTAACCAGCCCCGCCGGTCTCCCTCCGAAAGGCCCCGATGTCACGCATCGCCCTGGTCACCCTCGTCGTCGACGACTACGACGAGGCGATCCGCTTCTACACCGAGGCCCTCGGCTTCCGCCTCGCCGAGGACGAGCCCCGCCCCGACGGCTCACGGTGGGTCGTGGTGGAACCCGGCGACGGCGGCACCGCCCTCCTGCTGGCCCGCGCCAAGAACGGCACCCAGTCCGCCCGCGTCGGCGACCAGACCGGCGGCCGGGTCGCCTTCTTCCTGCACACGGACGACTTCACCCGCGACCACACCCGCATGACCGAGGCGGGCGTGACGTTCCTGGAGGACCCGCGCCACGAGCCGTACGGCTCGGTGGCCGTCTTCCGGGACCTGTACGGAAACAAGTGGGACCTGTTGCAGCCGGCGGACTGACCCGTCCCACCCGCCGGGCCTCCCGGCAGCCGACCGACCACCCCTCCAGAGCAAGGGAGCATCCCACTGTGACCGCTACGCGCGTAGACGCCGACCTCCTCCGCCGCCTCCCCAAGGCCGTCCTCCACGACCACCTCGACGGCGGCCTGCGCCCCGCGACCCTCGTGGAGCTCTCCGCCGAGGTCGGCCACACCCTCCCCACCACCGACCCCGAGGCCCTCGCCGCCTGGTTCTACGACGCCGCCAACTCCGGTGACCTGGTCCGCTACATCGCCACCTTCGACCACACGCTCGCCGTTCTCCAGACCCGCGAGGGCCTGCTGAGGGTCGCCGAGGAGTACGTCCTGGACCTGGCGGCGGACGGCGTCGTGTACGCCGAGGTCCGCTACGCGCCGGAGCTGAACACGCGCGGCGGCCTCGCGATGCGGGAGGTCGTCGAGACCGTCCAGGAAGGGCTCGCCGCCGGCATGGCGAAGGCCGCTGCGGCCGGCACCCCGGTCCGCGTCGGCACGATCCTGTGCGGCATGCGCATGTTCGACCGCGTCCGCGAGGCCGCCGACCTGGCCGTCGCCTACCGTGACGCGGGCGTCGTCGGCTTCGACATCGCCGGCGCCGAGGCGGGCTTCCCGGCCGCCGACCACGCGGAGGCGTTCGCGTACCTGCGCGGCGAGAACGTGCCGTTCACGATCCACGCGGGCGAGGCGGACGGCCTGTCCAGCATCCACCAGGCCCTCCAGATCTGCGGAGCCCAGCGCATCGGCCACGGTGTCCGCATCACGGACGACATCCCCGACCTGGCGGCCGGCAAGCTCGGCCGCCTCGCGGGCTGGGTCCGCGACCGCCGTACCGCCCTGGAGATGTGCCCCACCTCCAACCTCCAGACCGGCGCCGCCACCTCGATCGCCGAGCACCCGATCACCGCGCTGAAGAACCTCGGCTTCCGCGTAACCCTGAACACCGACAACCGCCTGGTGTCGGGTACGACGATGACGCGTGAGATGTCCCTCCTGGTCGAGCAGGCCGGCTGGACCACCGCCGACCTGCTCGACGTGACGGTGAACGCCCTCAAGAGCGCGTTCATCCCGTTCGACGAGCGGCGGAAGCTGATCG
Organism: Streptomyces saintjeani; assembly: GCF_055409605.1. Lineage (NCBI taxonomy): Bacteria > Bacillati > Actinomycetota > Actinomycetes > Kitasatosporales > Streptomycetaceae > Streptomyces > Streptomyces saintjeani. The sequence goes on from NZ_CP189624.1 coordinate 9,076,912, forward strand.
AGGACGTCGTCCTGCCGGGCTACTCCTCCGCGCTCTGAATCATCCCGCGCAGATAGGCCGCCTGGCCGGCGTGTTCGAGGTCGTCCGCGAGCACGCTCACCAGGCGCACCCCGAGGCTGACCGGCGGGTCCCAGCGGATGTCGACGATCCGTTGCAGATCCTCGGCGGCGACCGTGGCCAGCGCTTCCAGCGTCTGTTCGTGGACGGCGTCGTAGTAACCGGTCAGCAGGTTCGCCCCGGCGACCCGCACCGCGGCGACCTGCTCGGGCCCGTGCCCGTACCCGGTGTCGTGCGGCGGCAGGTCGAGGCCGAACAGCTTCTCCCAGCCCTGCGCGTGCCACACCTGTTCCAGGCCGAACGCGTCGGCGACATGGTCGTCCTGGACCCGGGTGAGGTGCCAGATCAGCCAGGCCACCGAGTTGGCCTGGGGGGTCGGCCGGTGGTTGAGCCCGTCCGCGTCGAGGCCGGCGACCGCCGCGTGGACCTCTTCCCGGATGCGGCCGTACCCGTCGATGAGAATGTCCTTCGCATGCATACGACCACCATGCCCCGCCCGGCGCTCAGGCGCCCCCGGTTTCGAGCAACCCCATGAGCGCCCGCGCCGCCGGGCTTCTCGCCCCGTCGGGCGGAAGCAGCGCCACCGTCTCGTAGCCCTGTTCCCCGGACCCCTTCAGCGGCAGCGCGGCGAGCGCGGGCCGCTTGTGCCGGAAGTGCCGGGGGACGACGGCGACCCCGAGGTTCTCGTCGATCAGGTCGAGCAGGCTGTGCACGTCGTTGACCTCCAGCGCGACCGTCCGCCGCACCCCCGCCTCCGCGAACGCGGCATCGGTCGCCCGGCGCGGCCCCCAGTCGGGGTGGAAGTCCACGAACACCTCGTCCTCGACGTCCTCGCAGCTCAGCGCGGCCCCCGCGCCCGCCAGCCGGTGGTCCGGGTGGCACAGCACGTACATCGGCTCGACGGCCAGCGACACCGACCTGAGCTGATCGGTGTCGTCCTGCGTCCGGTACGCGAACGCCAGGTCCAGCCGCCCCGCCGCGACCTCCTCCGCGAGCGTCCCCGACCCGAACTGCCTAAGCCGCACCTCCACGTCCGGATGCGTACGGCGGAACGCGGCGAGCAGTCCCGGCGGGTGCACCCCCGCGATGCACTGCTCGGCGCCGACCGCGAGGGTCCCGCGCAGGACGCCCTGCACGGCGGCCACCGCCTCGTGCGCCGACCTGACCTGCGCGAGGATCCGCTCGGCCTCGGTCAGCAGCGCGCGGCCCGCCTCGGTGAGGGTCACCCTGCGGGTCGTCCGCACGAACAGCGGGGCGCGCAGCTCCCGCTCCAGGGCGCGGATCGACGCGGACAGGCCGGACTGGGACACCATGAGGCGTTCGGCGGCCCGGGTGAAGTGCTGGTCCTCGGCGACCGCGACGAAGTGCTGGAGGTGGCGCAGTTCCATGACTGAGAAGCTTAGCCACTGAGAAGCCTGGTCGCTGAATTCCATCGGATTCTTCTGTTGGACCTCTGTGCGCAGGTCGGGAAAGGTGGATATCGCTCGAAAGCTGTGCCTCACCCCCTCTGATGGAGTCGCGTTGTCCTACACCGCACACCCCGACCGCTACGCGGACATGCCCTACCGCCGCTCCGGACGCAGCGGACTCAAACTCCCGGCCCTGTCGCTCGGCCTGTGGCACAACTTCGGCCCCGACCGCTCGGTCGAGACCCAGCGCGCGATCCTGCGCCGCGCCTTCGACCTCGGCATCACCCACTTCGACCTCGCCAACAACTACGGCCCGCCGCCCGGCGCCGCCGAGTCCGCGTTCGGCGAGTTCCTCAAGGCGGACTTCGCGCCCTACCGCGACGAGATGGTCATCTCGACGAAGGCCGGGTACCTGATGTGGCCGGGCCCGTACGGCGAGTGGGGCTCCCGCAAGTACGTGCTGTCGTCGCTGGACCAGTCCCTCAAGCGGCTGGGCCTCGACTACGTCGACGTCTTCTACTCGCACCGCCCCGACCCCGACACCCCGCTCGAAGAGACCATGGGCGCGCTGCACTCCGCCGTCCAGCAGGGCAAGGCGCTGTACGTCGGTGTCTCCAACTACTCCGCCGAGCAGACCCGCGAGGCCGCCCGCATCCTCGGTGAACTCGGCACCCCGCTGCTGATCCACCAGCCGCGCTACTCGCTGCTCGACCGGCGCCCGGAGACCGGCGGCCTGCTCGACGCGCTGGACGAGCTGGAGGTCGGCTCGATCGTCTTCTCCCCGCTGGAGCAGGGCGTCCTGTCCTCCCGGTACCTCAATGGCATCCCGGAGGACTCCCGGGCGGCCAGCGAGAGCCCGTTCCTGAACTCCGACGCGCTCACCGAAGACCTCGTCGCGAAGCTGCGCGCCCTCAACGACATCGCCGCCGGACGCGGCCAGACCCTCGCGCAGCTCGCCCTCGCGTGGGTGCTGCGCGGCGGGCGGGTCACCTCCGCGCTGGTCGGCGCGAGCAGCGCGCGGCAGATCGAGGACAGCGTCGGCGCGCTCGCCAACCTGGACTTCGAGGACGCGGAGCTGGCGCAGATCGACAAGATCGTCAACGGTTGAAGCGTCCGGTCCCTGCGCTCCCGCCTGCTGCGGCGGTGGCGCGGAGGCCGTTGACGTGACGCTCTGCCTGTCCGGTTCCCCGTCGCCGGACAGGCGGAGACGTTCTCAGACCCTGTCCGGCACCCGGTCCGGGAAGCCGAGGACGGAAACGATCCGGCTGTCCTCGTCCAAGGTGACGACGTCGGACATCGGGTGCGTTCCATGCCTCGAAGTGACGAGTGACGGCGATGCTGTGACGCTGGGTGTGCGCGGACATACGGAATCGGCCTCCTGTGAAGGTGTCATAACCGGTCGGGACCCGGATCGCTCTCCGGTGTCCTCACCTCTCCCCGCGCAGGTCCCTGGGGTCGATTGCTTCCGAGGTCGTGAAGCGGTGCCTCCGTGCCGGATGCATTCCGGCCAGGACGGGCCCGGAATATGCCAGGAGACTGGCCGGAAAGACATGGTGACAGTGTTTTAGAAGTGAACATACTCGTCGTCATGGGTAGCTCACTCTCAGGTACCGCATAGAAAGCGAGGCCGCCCGCCCGGCTGCGATCGACGGGGGAGAGAGACGTGCACGACGAATTCCTGTGCCATGTCACCGCGTACGGTGTCTGCGACGGCCGCCGTATCGGCGTACCCCTCGGCACCTACCGCGCACCCACCCTCGCGCTCGCCCTGTGGTGGTTACGCGACCGCGCCTCCTGGATCGCCGAGCGCCTCGACCCCCAGCCGGAGAGCGGCCTGTGCCCGCCCGGCGCGCTCGTCCCGGTCGGCCACACCGTCCCCGACGTACCCGGAGCGCTGCGCGCCTGGTGCGCCGACATGGGCCAACAGGAGCTGGTCGCCGACGAGTTGGCGGTCGGACGGCTCGTACGGATCGCGCTGAGCGACGAGACGACGGAGTACGAGCTGCTCGCGGAGTCGGTGGACGCGCTGAGGATGCAGCGGACGATCCCGGCACTGGTGCTGCCGGTCGCCTGAGACCTCGCGGGCCCCGCCGGGCGCACACCTGAACGAATCGATAGAATTCCGGCATGGCGGAGCCGTCGGTCCTCCCGACCGCACCCGACCTGGTCCTGGAGACCGAGACGGGCTCCACCGTGCTGACCCCGGCCCACGCGTACCACGTCGGCCGCGACCCCCTCAGCGACATCGTCCTCGACGACTCCCGCGTCTCCTGGCACCACGCGGTCCTGCGCCCCGAGGGCGACCACTGGACGGTCGAGGACGAGCACAGCACCAACGGCACGTTCACCGACGGTCACCGCGTCCACGCCGAGGACGTCGGCCCCGGCAGCGTCCTGCGCTTCGGCAGCCCCGACGACGGCGTCCGCGCCCGCCTCAAGGCCGCCCGCACCGGCGCCTTCCGCAGCCCCACCGCCGTACACCGCCTCCCCGCCACGACCGTCCGCATCGGCCGCGCCGCCGACAACGACCTCGTCCTCGACGACCTCACGGTCTCCCGGCACCACGCCGAACTGCGCGCGCTGCCCGACGGGACGCACGAGATCGCCGACCTCGGCAGCCACAACGGCACCTATCTGAACGGCAGTCCGGTCACCCGTGCGCGGGCCGGTCCCGAGGACGTCGTGGGGATCGGGCACTCCGCGTTCCGGCTGGAGGGCGGCAGGCTCCAGGAGTACGTCGACACCGGCGAGGTCTCCCTCGACGTCCAGGACCTCACCGTCACCCTCGACCACGGCCGCCGGGTCCTGCTCGACCACGTCTCCTTCCCCGTCGGCGAGAAGTGCCTCCTCGCGGTCGTCGGCCCGAGCGGCGCGGGCAAGTCGACACTGCTCGGCGCCCTCACCGGCCAGCGCCCCGCCGACCACGGCACCGTCGGCTACGACGGCCGCGACCTGTACCGCGACTACGCCGAACTGCGCCAGCGCATCGGCCTCGTCCCCCAGGACGACATCCTGCACGCCCAGCTGACGGTCCGCGCCGCCCTCACCTACGCCGCCGAACTCCGCTTCCCCCAGGACACCGCGAAGGAGGAGCGCCGCGCCCGCGTCACCGAGGTCATCCACGAACTCGGCCTCGACCAGCGCGCCGACCAGCCCGTGCACAGCCTCTCCGGCGGCCAGCGCAAACGCGTCAGCGTCGCTCTGGAACTCCTCACGAAACCCTCGCTGCTCTTCCTCGACGAGCCGACCTCGGGCCTCGACCCCGGCATGGACCGCTCGGTGATGCACATGCTGCGCGGCCTCGCCGACGACGGCCGCACCGTCATCGTCGTCACCCACTCCGTCCTCAGCCTCGACGTCTGCGACCGCCTCCTCGTCCTCGCCCCCGGCGGCCGGACCGCCTACTACGGCCCGCCCGAGGACGCCCTCGCCTACTTCGGCGCCGAGCAGTGGCCGGAGGTCTTCGAGTCCCTCGAACAGGACCGGGACTGGGCGGGGGAGTACCGGCTCTCCCCCCTGCACCGCCGGTACGTCCGCGACGCCACCGCCCAGCCCCGGCTGCCCCGCCAAGGCCGGGTCACCGTCCCGCCCCCACCGCGCCCGCGCGGCCGGAGCGCCCAACTCGGCACGCTGGTGCGGCGCTACACCGCCGCCCTCTCCTCCGACCACACCTTCCTCGCCGTGATGATCGCCCTCCCGTTCGTCATGGGCGGCATGACCCGCGCCCTCGCGGGCGGGCGGCTCACCGAGAAGACGGCGATGAACGCGCTGCTGATCCTGTGCGTCGGAGGCGTCCTGACCGGCGCCGCGAACGCCGTACGCGAACTCGTCAAGGAACGCGGGATCTACCGGCGCGAGCGGGCCGTGGGCCTCTCCCGGGGCGCCTACCTGATGTCCAAGGTGGTCGTCCTCGGCGCGGTGACCGTCCTCCAGGCCGTCGTCCTCACCCTCGTGGGGCTTCTCGGCGTCGACCTCGGCGCGCCCGGCGGCAAGGGCGTCCTCACGCACCCCCTCGTCGAGATCACCCTCGCCGTCGCCCTGCTCTCCTTCACCGCGATGACCCTCGGCCTGCTCGTCTCCGCGCTGGTGCGCAAGGAGGAGGTGACCATGCCGCTGCTGGTGCTCCTCGCGATCGTCCAGGTCGTGTTCTGCGGCGCGCTGCTGGAACTGGACGGCGTACCCGTCCTGGAGCAGCTCGCCTGGCTGATCCCCTCCCGCTGGGCGCTCGCCGCGATGGCCTCGACCCTCGACCTCGGCCGCATCGTCCCCGCCGACCCGCTCTACGAGCACACCACAGGCGTCTGGCTCCTGGACATCGCGATGCTGGCCGTCCTCGCGGTGGTGTTCCTGTACGGGGTCTCCCGCCTCCTGCGCCGGCACGAACCGGCGATCATGCGGAAGTAGGCGGTGACGGTGGACGTCCCCACGGTGAACGCGTCCGGCGCCTTCCGGCCCACCCACGTCGTCCCGCCCCACGGCATGCCCGCCTGGCAGACCCCCGACCCGGCCCGCCCCACGGTGCCGCTCGACCCCCTCCTCCCCGTCCAGCTCCTCGAACTGCGCGGCGACTGGGGCCACGTCCTGTGCGCCAACGGCTGGAGCGCCTGGGTGGACGGCCGCTACCTGGTCGCCGTACCCCAGGACCCGCCCGTACCGCCCGGCGCCCCGGCCGCCGGCGACGACGCCCGCCCCTTGCTGGCCCGCGCGGAGCGTGCCCTGGCCGAATACCGGGCGGCGCTCCAGGAGCTGGCGGCCGGCCTCGACGGGGAGGCGTTCCGGCAGCGTACGCAAGGGGTGCGGATCGGGGTGGTCGTGGACGGCGAGTCGGTGTGGCTGTACGACCAGGAGCGGGAGAGGTGGGTGTACGCGCAGGGGGCGCGGCTGAGTACGTACGCGGCCGACGGGCCGCCCCGGCACGCCCCCACCCGAGTGGTGACCCCCGATGACCGATGACACCGGCCGCCTGGTCGGCGGCTTCCGCATCGAGCGCGAGATCGGGCGCGGCGGCATGGCCGTCGTCTACCGCGCCCGTGACCTGGCCCTGGACCGGACGGTCGCCCTCAAACTCCTCGCCCCCGAACTCGCCCGCAACGACACCTTCCGGCAGCGCTTCGCCCACGAGTCGAGGGTCGCCGCGGGGCTCGACCACCCGCACATCGTGCCGGTCTTCGCGGCGGGCGAGGCGGACGGCGTGCTCTACATCGCCATGCGGTACGTCGAGGGCAGCGACCTGCGCCGGCTGCTCGACCGCGAGGGCCCGTTGCCGCTCGCGACGGCCGCCAGGATCGCCGTACAGATCGCCTCCGCGCTGGACACGGCGCACGCGCACGGGCTCGTGCACCGGGACGTGAAACCCGGGAACGTCCTGATCGCGCCCGGCCCGGACGACGAGCACCCCGAGCACGCCTACCTCACCGACTTCGGGCTGACGAAGAAGTCGCTGTCGCTGACGGGGTTCACGACGGTCGGGCAGTTCGTCGGGACGCTGGACTACGTCGCGCCCGAGCAGATCGCCGGGAAACCGGTGGACGGGCGGTGCGACGTGTACGGGCTCGCCTGCGTCGTCCACGAGTGCCTCACCGGCCGGCCGCCGTTCAGGCGCGACGACGACATGGCGCTGCTGTGGGCCCACCAGTACGACGAACCGCCCCCGCCGACGTCCCTGCGCCCCGACCTGCCCGCCCGCCTGGACGCCGTGTTCGCGAAGGCGCTGGCCAAGGACCCGGAGGACCGGTACGCCTCCTGCCTCGCCTTCGCGGGAGAGCTGAGGGGCGGCGAGGTCAGGGGCGTGCGCCGGCCGCCGGAGTGGGCCGCCGTGATGTTCGCGGCAGACACCCCGCGATGAACCCGGCGAGGAACCCCCACAGCGCCGCGAGCGCGAGCCCCGGCCACCACCGCGGGCGCAGCAGCAGCGTCCCGCCCAGACCGCCGCCGAGGTCGCCGATACCGAGGAGGGACAGGCCGTAGTGGGCCTCGGTACGGCACAGGAGGAAGACCGCGAGGACGGCGAGCGTCAGCCCGACGGCCAGGTGCAGCCCGTGCCGCCAGGCGGGCGTCCCTCTCGGTGAGCGCCGGACCATCACCCGGGCCGCCGCCAGCAGCAGGGCCGCCTCCACCGCGACCAGCCACCACACGCGCCCGTCCTGCGCGGCCAGCGTGCGCAGGTTCAGCGTCGAGAGGTCCGGCGTGCGCAGCACCTCGTCCAGCACCTTCGGCATCGGCAGCCCGAACGGGCCCTGCACACGCCCCTCCCAGGTCGCGCCGAGGCCGAGCGTCAGGGCCGGCCACATCAGGTTCGGCATCCCCAGCAGGACGACGGCGACCGTCTCGGGGCGGTGCCCCTTGCCGATCACCACCCCGAGCGCGGCGAGCACCCCGAGGGCGACCCACGCGAGGAGCAGCACGAGCACCGCGTGCGACACCGGCCGCACCGTCTCCTGCGCGCGCAGGAGCCTGCCGGGCAGCGGGGCGCCGCGCGCGACCAGCAGTGCCAGCAGGAGCACGCCCGCCAGCCACACCAGGCCCACCGACAGGGTGAGCGGCAGGTCGGTGGTGAAGCCGACCTCCGGATCGACGCCGAACAGGTCGCCGAGGTCGCCCAGCGTGCCCTCGCCGAGCGAGACGCGGAACGTGTGCCGGGCGGCGAGGGCGATCCCCAGCAGGGCCAGCAGCCACACGGCCGCGAGCCGCGCCGCCCAGCCCGCCAGCTCCGCCGCCCCGGCGACCGCGCGGCGGCGCAGCGGCCTGAGGAACCCGGCGCCGATCACCAGCGCCCCCGCCAGCGTCACCGACAGCGGGATCACGGTCATCCCGGCCCGGCTGCCCGCGAGGTCCCCCGCCGCGCCGGACAGCTTCACCGTGCCGCCGACCGCCGTCACCACGGACGCCGCGACGACACTCGGGAACGCGCCGCCGGGCAGGTCCGTCGCCCCGGCCGTCAGCAGCCCCAGCGCGGCCACGAGCCCCATCGAGAACACCCCGGCGAGCACGGCGGCGAGCGCCTGGGGCCAGCCGTGCCGGGAGGGGAGGGAATCGATCACGCTTGCCACGCTAAGCACCCCTGCCCCGCCTCGCCTGCCGGGTGCGCCGTCGGTGTCCGCTTGCGGAGGACACCCATTCGGAGCACACAATGGGGATGTTCCATGACATAGCGACCCCACTTCGGGAGGGTGCGTGAGCGTCGAACCGCCGTCTTCCGGCAACCCCACCGGACCGCCCTCGGGCCCCCTCTCCGGCCCCTCCCAGCCGTCCTCGGGACCGCCGGACGAGCCGCACCGCCCCTGGTGGAGATCCGCGCCCCGCATCGCCCTCGCCACCACCGCCGTCGTGGCCGTCACCGCCGTGACCCTCCTCCTCACCCGCTCCGGCGGCGACTCCGGCGACAAGGGCGGCAGCGGCGAGGTCTTCCTCCAGGCCGCCGCGAAACCCGGCCCCGACCCGTTCACCGAGTCCACGGCCGCGCACAGCTCCGCCCCGCCCACCACCCCGGCCCCCTCGCAGGCCCCCGAGGGCACGCTCCGCAGCGTCGACGGCGGCTCGGCCGGGCTCTACGGCGGCAGCCGCGACGTCGCCGCCTGCGACGTCCAGAAGCAGATCCGCGCCCTCGACGCCGCCCCCGCGAAGAACCGGGCCTTCGCCACGGTCGCCGGCGTCCAGCCCGCCCAGGTCCCCTCGTACCTCCGCTCCCTCACCCCCGTACAGCTCAGGACCGACACCCGCGTCACCAACCACGGCTTCCGCGACGGCGCCGCGACCAGCTACCAGTCCGTCCTCCAGACCGGTACGGCCGTCCTCGTCGACGGCTACGGCGTCCCGCGCGTGCGCTGCGCCTGCGGCAACCCCCTCACCCGGGCCCAGGCCCAGTCCGGCGCGCCCCGCCCCACCGGCGACACCTGGCCTGCGTACCGGCCCGCGAACGTCGTCGTGGTGGCGCCCTCGGTGACGGTCGTGAACATCTTCGTGCTGTACGACCACGACGACCACGGGTGGATCGCGCGCCACCGGGGCGACTCGGGCCACGGCGACCGGCCCACGACACCGCCCGTGACCCCGACGCCCACCCCTACGCCGACCCCCTCGCCCTCGCCGTCGGTGACACCCAGCCCGACGCCGAGTCCCAGTCCGAGCACGAGCCCCAGCGAGAGCCCCAGTCCCAGCCCCAGTCCCAGTACGAGTCCGAGTTCCCCTTCGCCGTCCACCGAGCCGGCGAGCCCCTCGGCCTCCCCGTCGCTGAGCCCGGCACCGCCGACGCCCCTGTCCGCGTCCCCGCTCGAACCCCCTCCGCTCACCGCCACTCCCAGCCCCACCGGCCCCTCGACCGGCACGCCGTCCCCCTCTTCCGGGGAGCCCCCGCCTTCCCCTGGCGTATGAGGGGACTGCCCGGCCCGGCACGGGGTACGAGCACAGGTGCGGCGGCGTGCGCCCCGGTCGGACCAGACAGGGGGACGCGTGAGGACGAGAACGACCGAGCATCTGGACGGGGCAGTGATACCTACTCGTTTCGACGTACCGGTGGAACCGCTTCGGCGGGCAGCGCACTACACGGGGGACCCCGGCTGCATCGGCGAGGCCCGCGCCTTCGCGGCACGCTTCGTCGACCAGCTGAGAACCGAGTGGTGCGCAGCCATCGACGACGGCACGGTGAACGAGGTGATGCTCGTGGTCAGCGAACTGGTCACCAACGCCGACCGGCACAGCAACGGCCCCTACATCCTGGAGCTGGAGGGCACCGAGGAGTCCGTCGCGGTCTGCGTGTACGACAGCAGTGACGCGCTCCCGCTGCGCTTCCCCCGCGACCCCGAGCGCGTCGGCCGCCACGGCCTGGAGATCGTCCACGCCCTGGCGCGGGAGGTCAGCGCCGAACGCGTCCCCGTCGGGAAACGCGTCCGGGCCGTCGTCCCGTTCGGCTAGAGGCTGGAGGTTAGGCCAGCATGCCCTCCCGCAGCCGCGCGATGATCCGCTTGATCAGCCGGGAGACGTGCATCTGGGAGCACCCCAGCTCGGCGCCTATCTCCGCCTGTGTCGCCTCCCGCACGAACCGCAGATGCAGGATCCGCCGGTCGCGCGCGCTCAGTTCGGCCATCAGCGGCGCCAGCGTGTGGAAGTCCTCGACGAGCCGCAGCGCGTGCTCCTCGACGCCGATGAAGTCGGCCAGGACCGCCTCCCCGTGCTCGGAGCCGTCACCGGTGAGGGCCGCGTCCAGCGAGGACGACGTGTAGCCGTTGGCGGCGATCTGCGCCTCGATCACCTCGTCCTCGCCGATGTCCATCAGCGTCGCCAGCTCCGCGACCGTCGGCTCCCGGTCAAGCCGGCCCGCCAGCTCGTCGCGCGCCTTGGCCAGCTCGACGCGCAACTCCTGGAGCCTGCGCGGCACATGGACCGCCCAGGTGGTGTCCCGGAAGAACCGTTTGATCTCGCCGACGATGTACGGCAGCGCGAACGACGTGAACTCCACCTCGCGCTCGGGCTCGAACCGGTCGATCGCCTTGATCAGCCCGATCATCCCGGTCTGGACGATGTCCTCCATGTCGTCGCCGCGTCCCCGGAAGCGGCCGGCCGCGAACCGGACCAGCGACATGTTCATCTCGATCAGCGTGTTGCGGGCGTACTGGTAAGCGTGTGTGCCCTCCTCCAGCTCGTTGAGCCGCCGCAGGAACTGCCGGGACAGTTCGCGCGCGTCTCGCGGAGCCACACTGCGGGGGTCCTCGATCCCCGGCAGCCCGGCGGTCGCGGTTGTGCCGGACGTCCTGTCGGCGGCCGGTCCTGCCTGCGAGCCGATCACGGCGGTACGCATGCCCTCTCCCTCGCGCGTCACGTGGTGCCGGTCCTCGGGGCGAGGCGAAAGCCACGAGGCACTCTCGGGGCGCCTACCCCCAGCCGCGCGGCGCATGCGCCCCCGCTCACCCCAACGTGCGCCGAGCGGTGACGAGTTCGTGGAGATAGCGTTTGGTGACCGTGCCCCCGTACCGCGTGTCGATCAGCTCCCGCAGCGCCGCGAACAGCCCGTCACGTGACGGTTCGTCGAGCGCGAGGTGCCCGGAGTAGGTCAGCAGCACCTCCAGATAGCCGTCGGCGGTGTACGTGACGTCCTGGGTGAACCGGCGTACGGTCACGTCCTCATAGCTCGGTTCACGCTCGAACTCCGTGAGGTCCGCGCCGACTTCGGCGGCGTCCTTGAGGAGGAGGCCCGGCGGGGTCGCGGGGTCCCAGTGCTCGTAGTGGGGCTGCGAGTCGTGGAAGAACCCGGTGGTGCCGCCCGCGACATGGTCGGTCACCACCACCGCGAGCAGCCCGCCGGGCCTCAGCGCAGCCGCCGTCCGCGCCACCCGCGTCGCCGGGTCGAGCCAGTGGAACGCGGTCGCGCACGTCACCAGATCGAAGGACGCGGCGGGTGCCTCCCAGGTGTCGAAGTCGGCGGCCACGACCTCGGCCCGCGGCCGGTCCGCGAGGTTGCGGCGGGCCACGGCGGCGAGGGAGGCGCCGAGTTCCACGGCGGTCAGACGGCAGCCGGTCGCGGCGAGCGGGACCGTCAACTGGCCTGTCCCCGGCCCGATTTCGAGGACCCGGCTGCCTGGGCCGAGACCGGCTTCCGTGACGATCGTGTCGACCAGCGCCGAGGGGTAGCGGGGGCGCACCCGGTCGTAGCGCTCCGCCACGGTGTCGAAGGTCTCGCGCAGCATGGATGGTCCGCCTTTCGGGCTTTCGGGCTTGCGGGCTTTCGGGAGGATCCCGCAGTCTGCCGCCGCCCCCGGCACCTCCGCCCCCGGTTTTTCGCCGATGGCGGAACGCCGGGCTCAACAGGACCAAGACTTCTAGGCTGGGAAGGTGAGCAACCACGACGAGGCCCGAGTCATCCCCCTGGCCCCGCCCCGCGAGCCCCTCTGGCGGGACCTGGTCGGAGACGTCCTGCGGCGCGAGCGCCAGGCGCAGGAGCGCACCCTCAAGGACGTCGCCGACGCGGCCCGGATCTCCATGCCGTACCTCTCCGAGGTCGAGCGGGGCCGCAAGGAGGCGTCCTCCGAGGTCCTCGCCGCCGCCGCGCACGCCCTCGGCCTGTCCCTCGGCGACCTGCTCTCCCTGACGCGGGACGAACTGGTCAGGGTCACCGCGCGCCGCACCCCCGTGCACCGTCGCGCGGCGACCACTTCCTCCTCGTACAACGGCCTCTGCCTGGCCGCGTAAGGGTTACCGGCGGCTGAGCACCTCGTCCGCCAGCCCGTACGCCACCGCCTCCTGGGCCGTGAACACCTTGTCGCGGTCCATGTCGGCGTGCAGCGTCGCCGGGTCGTGGCCGGTGTGCCGGGCGAGGACCTCCTCGACCTGGGAGCGGATGCGGACCATTTCCTTCGCCTGGAGCGCGAGGTCCGACACCATCCCGCGCCGGCCGCCGCTCGCGGGCTGGCCCAGCAGGACGCGCGCGTGCTCCAGCACGAACCGGCGTCCCGGGTCGCCGCCGGCCAGCAGGACGGCCGCCGTGGACGCCGCCTGGCCGACGCAGAACGTGGAGATCGGGGCCTTGACGTACGACATCGTGTCGTAGATCGCCATCAGCGAAGTGAACGAGCCCCCGGGCGAGTTGATGTACAGGGCGATCTCGTTCTCCGGGGCCGCCGACTCCAGGTGCAGGAGCTGCGCGATCACCACGTTCGCCACGCCGTCGTCGATCTCCGTGCTGAGGAAGATGATCCGCTCCGACAGCAGCCGGCTGTAGATGTCGTACGACCGCTCGCCCTGCGGGGTGCGCTCGACGACGTACGGAATCGTGTAGCTGCTCATCGTCACAGTCCCATCCGTCGTGCCGGGGCCGCCGGGCGCAGGTCCGCCAGCGAGCGGACGATCCGGTCGACCATGCCGTACTCCCTGGCCTCCTCGGCCGTGAACCAGCGGTCGCGGTCGCCGTCGCGGGACACCGCCTCCTGGGGCTGGCCGGTGCGCTCCGCCGTGAGGCGTTCGATGGTCCGCTTCGTGTACTCCAGGTTCTCCGCCTGGATCTCGATGTCCGCGGTCGTGCCGCCGATCCCGGCGGACGGCTGGTGCATCATCACGCGGGCGTGCGGCAGCGCGTACCGCTTCCCGGGCGCGCCCACGGTCAGCAGGAACTGGCCCATGCTGGCCGCGAACCCCATGGCGAGCGTGGCCACGTCGTTCGGGACCAGCTGCATCGTGTCGTGGATCGCCAGCCCCGAATGGACCTCGCCGCCGGGGCTGTTGATGCACAGGACGATGTCCGCGCGCGGGTCCTCGGCGGCGAGGACGAGGAGCTGCGTGCACACGCGCTGCGCGGACACCTCGTCGACCTGCGTCCCCAGGAACACCATGCGCTGCGCGAGGAGCTGGCCCGCGAGGTGGTCGTCGAAACGGGTCGGCTGGGTGTCGCCGTCGGCGAGCGTGATCGGTGGAGTCATGGCCTCTCCCTGAGTGGGGCGGGTTGCGGTGACTCCACTCTCGACCGGGAACGGACCGGGTCAGCGGTTTCTCTGCCGTCGGCAGAGCGGCTCTGCCGAGAGCAGACTCAGCCCTCCCGCAGCTGCCGGAAGAACGCCCGTACGTCCCCCACCAGGAGATCCGGCTCCTCCAACGCCGGGAAGTGGCCACCCCGGTCGAACTCCGTCCAGCGGACCATGGTGTCCGTGCGGTCCGCGCGGTGCCGCAACGGGACCTGGAGCTCGTGCGGGAACAGCGCGAGCGCGGTCGGCGCGGTCGAGCGCTCGGCGGGCCGCGCGAAGCGGCCGGTCGTCGTGTGCGCGCGCTCGTAGTAGATGCGTGCGGCGGAGTTCGCCGTCCGGGTCAGCCAGTAGACCATCACGTTCGTCAGCAGCAGGTCGCGGCCGATCGCCTCCTCGGGGAGCTCCCTGGAGTCGGACCACTCGCGGAACTTCTCGATGATCCAGGCGAGTTGACCGACCGGCGAGTCGGTGAGGCCGTACCCGACGGTCTGCGGCCGGGTCGAGTTGAGCAGGGCGTACGCGGGTCCGTCGGCCATCCACGCGGACCAGCTCCGCCAGGACAGCAGCGTCCGTTCCCGCTCGGCGGGACTCAGCGCCGCCAGCTCCTCCTCGGTGGGTTCCGTCGTCTGCTGCGCTCCCGGCAGCAGGTTCAGGTGGACGCCGATGAGCCGCTCGGGGTGCGCGCGCCCCAGCTCCCGGGAGATGGCGGAACCCCAGTCCCCGCCCTGCGCACCGAACCGCTCGTACCCGAGGCGCGTCATCAGCTCGGCCCACGCGTCCGCGATCCGGCCCGCCTCCCAGCCGCTCTCGGTGGTCGGCCCGGAGAACCCGAACCCGGGGATGCCCGGGACGACGACATGGAAGGCGTCGGCCGCGTCCCCGCCGTGCGCGACGGGATCGGTGAGCGGTCCGACGACGTCCAGGAACTCGACGATGGACCCCGGCCAGCCGTGCGTGAGGATCAGCGGCGTCGCGTCGGGTTCGGGGGAGCGGATGTGCGCGAAGTGGACGGTGGCGCCGTCGATCGTGGTCGTGAACTGCGGCCAGGCGTTCAGCCGTGCCTCGGCCGCGCGCCAGTCGTACACATGCCGCCAGTGGTGGACCAACTCTCGCAGATAGTCCACCGGAACCCCGTACGACCATCCCGAACCGGGGATCTCGGCAGGCCAGCGGGCGCGGTCGAGGCGGTCGTGGAGGTCGTCGAGGTCGGCCTGGGGGATGTCGATGCGGAACGGCTGGATCGTCATGATCCCGATGCTAGGCCGGGGCGCGTACGGCCGGCGCGGAAGTTTTTTCCGGCGGAACGATGAGTTTCCGGCGGCGGTCCGGTCCCTACCCACGACCGTGTCGTCCACGACCTTGGGGAGCACCCATGACCACCGACGGATTCACCACCTGCCTCTGGTTCGACGACCAGGCGGAGGACGCCGCGCACTACTACGTCTCGGTCTTCAAGAACTCCAGCATCGGCAAGGTGTCCCGCTACCCCGAGGGCGCCCCGCAGCCCGCCGGCACCGTCCTGACCGCGGAGTTCACCGCGAACGGCCAGCGGTTCGTGGCCCTCAACGGCGGACCCCAGTTCACGTTCAACGAGTCGATCTCCTTCCAGATCCTGTGCGCGGACCAGGAAGAGGTCGACCACTACTGGAACAAGCTGACCGCGGACGGCGGCGAACCCGGCCCCTGCGGGTGGCTGAAGGACAGGTTCGGGCTCTCCTGGCAGGTCGTCCCCACCCGGTTCATGGAGATCTTCCAGGGCTCCGACGAGGGCCGCTCCGCCCGCGTCATGGCGGCCATGATGAAGATGGGCAAGCTCGACATCGCCGCCCTGGAGAAGGCGGCCGAGGAGGAGTGACCCGGCGCGCGGCACGGAGAAGCTCCGGTCAGGCCGTACGGCCCGGCCGGAGCCCCGCGCGGCACGTCAGACGCGGTCCGCGACGATCATCAGGTACTGGAAACTGCCGTTGCGGTACGCCGTCAGGAACGTTTCTTCGATCCCGGTGACCAGATGGTCCGCCTGCGCGCGCAGCTCCCAGTAGGGGAGCGCCGCCTGCGTGAGGTCCTCGACATGGACCGGCACCAGCCGGTTCTTCGCCATCGCCCGGAAGTACTCCGAACGCGGGTGGATGTCGCAGATGTAGTGCGCGTTGATCAGCGACACCTCGCGCGACGCCTGCCCGTACGTGTCGTTGTAGCAGCCGGTGATCGTGACGTACCGGCCGCCCCGGCGCAGCAGCCGCGCGTGCTCGGCGAAGAGCAGGTCCAGCTCGACGTACATCGTCGACTCGTTGTTCCAGGACGCCGCGTACGCGCCCGTCTCGAAGCCGGTGTCCAGCATGTTGCGGGTGTGGTAGACGACCTTGTCGTCGATACCCCGCTTGCGGGCCTGCGCGTTGGCGAACTCCGCCTGCTTCGCGGAGAGCGTCACGCCGTCCGCGCCGCAGCCGTACCGCAGGTGCGCGGTGACGCTGCCACCGCCGCGCCCGCAGCCCGCGTCGAAGACCCGGTCCTCGGCGGTCAGCGGGCCCAGCTTGGAAGCCAGCAGCTCGGCCTGCGCGTGTTCGAGGCGGTGCAGCTCGGCCGTGAGGCGCTCGCGGCGCTGGACGGGATCGGGGTCGTCGAGGACGCTCCAGTCGGCGTCGCCGATGCCGTAGTGGTGGTGGTACAGGTCGTCGATCCGGCCCAGGTCGAGGTTGACCGGGTTCTCCTCGGCGTTCCAGTAGTCCGCGATCCGGGTCTGGTAGACGGACTGGGTGGGCACCGAGGCGAGACGGGGTCCGGCGTCGTGGGCAGTGGTCAACGGTTGCTCCTCTGTCGTGCGGTGAACAGGTCGTGCCGCGGCCGGCCGGAGCCGGCCGGGTCTCACCAGTAGTCGGGCAGGTGGTAGCGGTGGGTGTTGGTGGCGTGCCACTCGTGGTTGCCCGCCACCCAGTCGTCCAGGCTCCGCGCGTAGCGCTCCGCGAGCGGCGACACCGCCCCGAGCAGGGCGGATTCCGCCTCGAACTCCTCCATGATCCGGTTGTGGATCTCGACCGCCTTGAGATAGGCGGCCTTCAGGCCCCGCTTGTCGTTCGCGGCGATGACCTGCGGGAGGTTGAGGTGCTCGGGGTCGGTGGCCAGCTCCTTGGTGAAGGAGTACAGGTCGTTGACGAGGGTCGTCGCGTTCGACGCGAGCGCGGTGATCCGCTGGATCTCGGGCCGGACGTAGATCTGCTCCGGCAGCTCGTACCCGTCGACCGCGTCCACGATCGACAGACAGGGCCGGAAGTTGTTGAACTGGCGCATCACCAGGTACTCCCAGACCTTCGGGACGTACCCGGTCTGCGCCCAGGCCGCCTCGCCGAGGTAGCCGAGGTGCAGCCGCGCCATGTCGTGCACGTACCGGTCCGCCTGGCTCGGCGTCGAGAGCGCCGCGTAGTCCTTCATGGCCCAGAAGTACGAGCGCAGCGGGCTGTCCGCCTGCATCCCCGCGTGCCACTCCTCGGTGAGGTCCGCCGGGCCGTGGAAGGGGTCCAGGGCCGACTGCGCGATGACGAGCCGCCCCCCGAGCCCGGCCGCCGAGCCGCCCCGGCCCTCGGCCTCCTCGCAGTAGCAGTCGTCGACGATGTTCTCGGCGAGCAGCAGCTTCCCGGCCGCCACCAGCCGCTCGACGTCGAGGGCGTTCGGGTGCTGGAGGACGACGGCCCGGCCGAACTGGAAGCCGGAGAAGTCGCCGTGCCACTCCGGCGGGAACAGCTCCAGCTCACCCGCCCACTCCTCCAGCCGGCGGTCCACCTCCGCCGCCTTCACCGGGTCGGCGGGCTCCACCTGGCGGTACTTCAGACCGGGGACGGCACCGGTCCGCCTGGCGTTCAGCGGCCGGAAGGGGGCGGGGGGCCCGGGAGGCGCGTAGCTCACTGCGACCGTCCGATCTGTACGTTCTCCAGGATCCCGACCGCGTCCGGCGTCAGCACCGCCATCGAGTAGTACGCGGTGACGAGGTAGCGGATGATCGCGTTCTGGTCGATGCCCATGAACCGCACGTTCAGGCCCGGCTGGTACTCCTCCGGGATGCCCGTCTGGTACAGGCCGACGACGCCCTGGTCCTCCTCGCCGGTGCGCAGCGCGATGATGCTGGTCGTCAGGTCCTTGCCGACCGGGATCTTGCCGCACGGGAAGATCGGCACCCCCCGCCACGCGGGCACGTGATGGCCGTTCACCTCGGCCGGGGCCGGCATCAGACCGCGCCGGTTGAGCTGCCGGAAGAACGCCGCGATCGCCTTGGGATGCGCCAGGAACAGCTTCGTCCTGCGCCGCATCGACAGCAGCTCGTCCATGTCGTCCGGCGTCGGCGGGCCACTGGACGTGGGGATGCGCTGGTCGTAGTCCGTGTTGTGCAGGAGCCCGAACTCCCGGTTGTTGACCAGCTCCCACTCCTGGCGCTCCCGGATCTCCTCCACCGTCAGCCGCAGCTGCTGGTGGGTCTGGTCCATCGGCTCGTTGTAGAGGTCGGCGACCCGGGTGTGGACCTTCAGGATCGTCTGGGTCAGCGACAACTCGTACTCGCGCGGCGAGAGTTCGTAGTCCACGAACCCGGCGTCGATCGTCGGCTCCCCGACATGCCCCGACCGGAGCGGGATCTCCGCCTCGCCCCTGCGGTTCACCGGCAGCCGCTGTCTCGCCGCGTACGCCGCGAAGTGCGCCGCCAGCGACGGCACACGCGCGGTCAGCTCCCGTACGGCGTCCGACGGCAGCGTCAGCACGACGCCCGCCGTGTCCGCGCGCACCGACGCGCTCCACAGCGGGTCCGGCGCCCCGATGGCATCGCCGCCCAGCTGGTCGCCCCCGGAGACGACGCCGACGACCTCCTCCTCGCCGTACGCCCCCGCCGTGAACCGCGTGAACCGGCCGTGCGCCACCACGTACGCCTCGGCGGCCGGCTGCCCCGCCGCGCACAGCACCTCGCCCGCGCGCACCTCGCGCGCGGTGAACCGGCCCGCCAGCTCCCGCAGCACCCCGACATCGCCGTAGCCGCGCAGCGGGGCGAGTTCGGTGAGGGTCTCGGGGATGATCCGGACGTCGTCCGCGCCGTTGTGCTCGAACCGGACCCGGCCCCGCCCCACCGTCAGCTGGAGCCGCCGGTTGACGCGGTAGGTGCCGCCCCGCACGTCGATCCAGGGCAGCGAGCGGATCAGCCAGCGCGAGCTGATGCCCCGCATCTGCGGTTCGGACTTGGTGACCGTGGCGAGCTGCCGCGCGGCCCGGGTGCCGAGACTGGTGAGCGGGGCGGTGGTGACACCGTCCGGTGTGGACACATTCACTCCCGTGAGCTGGACAGAGCAGGCTCCCGCCGTCGCCGGCCGGATGCGTACGAGCAGCCAATCCGGTCGTACGACGAACGTGCACCGGCGTTCGGGGGTGGCGCCTTCGCACGCCGGTCGCACGGACGGATCGGCGGAAGCGGAAACCGTGATCCACCACGCCCCCGCGTCACCCTCAAGGGGAATATGCGGAACGTCCGGTTCTGTGTTAGAGGTTCTGTCGACAGCGTTCGCGGTGCGGCCCGGCGGGTACGTGGCTAGCGTGGGACCCAGACCTGTCGGCCGATCGGAAGGGGCGCGGTCATGGCCGTGCAGCCCGAGGGAACGCCCTGCTGGGCGGATGCGATGTTCACGGACGTCGAAGGCGCGAAGAGCTTCTACGGCGACGTCCTCGGCTGGACCTTCGGCGAGGCGGCGTCGGAGTTCGGCAGCTACACGCAGGCGTACGTGAACGGCAAGGCGGTCGCCGCCGTCGTACCGCCCATGCCCGGTCAGGAGGGCGTCTCCCAGTGGTGCCTGTACCTCGCCTCGGCGGACGCCGCCGCGACCGCCGCGAAGATCAGCGAGCACGGCGGGGAGGTGCTGATGGAGCCCATGCGGGTCGGTGACTTCGGCAGCATGTGCCTGGCGCGCGACCCCGGCGGCGCCGTCTTCGGGGTCTGGCAGGCCGGGACCCACGAGGGCTTCGAGGCGGTGGCCGTGCCCGGCGCGTACTGCTGGGCCGAGGTCTTCACGCGGGAGCCCGAGAAGACGGACGCGTTCTTCCCGGCCGTCTTCGGCTACCGGGTCAAGGAGATGGCCGACGACGCGGTCGACTTCCGCATCTACCAGCTCGGCGACGCCATGGTGATGGGCCGCATGAAGATGGGGGAGGAGTTCCCGCCGCAGGTCCCGTCGTACGTCAACGTCTACTTCACCGTCGACGACTGCGACGCTGCCGTGAAGCGCGCTGTCGACGCCGGCGGCATCCTCCGGTTCGGGCCGATGACCATGGCTTTCGGGCGGTTCGCGGCACTCAGCGACCCCCAGGGCGCGAGCTTCTCCGTGATCGACGTGACGACGACGGAGGGGGAACAGCCGACGCTCACCGACGTGGCATGATCGAGTGCATGCGTGAACGACTGGTGGCCGCGTGCGACGGTGCTTCGAAGGGCAATCCCGGACCTGCCGGCTGGGCGTGGGTGGTCTCCGACGACGCCTCGACCCCGGCCCGCTGGGAAGCGGGACCGCTCGGCAAGGCCACCAACAACGTCGCCGAACTCACCGCGCTGGAACGGCTGCTGACCGCCACCGACCCTGACGTACCCCTTGAGGTGCGGATGGACTCGCAGTACGCGATGAAGGCGGTCACCACCTGGCTGCCCGGCTGGAAGCGCAACGGCTGGAAGACGTCCGGCGGCAAGCCCGTCGCCAACCAGGACCTCGTCGTCCGCATCGACGAACTCCTCGGCGGGCGCACCGTCGAGTTCCGCTACGTCGCCGCGCACCAGGTCGACGGGGACCCCCTCAACGACTTCGCGGACCGCGCCGCCAGCCAGGCGGCGATCGTGCAGGAGGCGGCGGGGAGCGAACTCGGCTCGCCCGAGCCGCCGCCGTCGTCGATGACGCCGTCGTCCGGGGGCGCCAAGCGCGCGGGCAAGCCGGCCCGGAAGCCGGCCGGTTCCTCTTCCCGCACCATCAAGGCCAAGTTCCCGGGCCGCTGCCTCTGCGGACGCTCCTACGCGGCCGGCGAGGACATCGCGAAGAACGGTTCGGGCTGGGGTCACCCGGAGTGCCGCGCGGAGGCTACCGGCTGACAGCACCTCGTGTCGCACGTGCGCTGAACGACGCCCACCGGCTGCTACCCTGCGTCGTCACTTGCCCACGTTCGGTCAATTTCAGAGGTGTGCGTGAAGGTCGCCTGCGTCGGTGGCGGGCCCGCCGGCCTGTATCTCTCGATCCTGCTCAAGCGACGGAACCCGTCGTACGACATCACCGTCCACGAACGCAATCCGGAGGGCTCGACCTACGGCTGGGGCGTCACCTACTGGCGTGAACTCCTGGAGAAGCTCCACCAGTACGACCCCGAGTCCGCCCGCGAGATCGACGCCGCGTCCGTCCGCTGGACCGAGGGCGTCGCCCACATCCGCGGCACCGCCACCCGCCAGCCCGGCGACGAGGGGCACGGCATCGGCCGCCACCGGATGCTGGAGATCCTCGCGGCCCGCGCCCGCGACCTCGGGGTCCGGCTGGAGTTCGAGTCCGAGATCGACGGCCTCCCCGACGCCGACCTGGTCGTCGCGGCCGACGGCGTCCACAGCTCCTCGCGCACCCGGCACGGCGCCGGCTTCGGCACCGACCTCGTCGACGGCCGCAACGCCTACGTCTGGCTCGGCACCACCAAGGTCTTCCCCACCTTCACGTTCGCGTTCGTCGAGACCGAGCACGGCTGGGTGTGGTGCTACGGCTATCCCTACGACGACGGCCACAGCACCTGCGTCATCGAGTGCGCCCCCGAGACGGTCGCGGGCCTCGGTCTCGACGGGGACGACAGCCTTCCGGTGCTGGAGAAGCTGTTCGCGCACATCCTCGACGGGCACGGGCTGATCGGCCGCGAACCCGGTCCCTGGCCGGTGTTCCGCACGCTCACCAACCGGACCTGGCATCAGGGGAACGTCGTCCTGCTCGGCGATGCCGCGCACACGACGCACTATTCCATCGGCGCGGGGACGACTCTCGCGCTGGAGGACGCGATGGCGCTGGCCGATGCCCTCGGCTCCGGTGATGACCTGCCGTCCGCACTCGCCGCGTACGAGAGGGAGCGCAAGGCGGCGCTCCTGTCGACGCAGAGCGCCGCCCGGTACAGCGCCCAGTGGTACGAGAACCTCGCGCGGTACATCGATCTGCCGCCGGAGCAGATGTTCGCCCTGCTGGGACAGCGGCACTCGCCGTTGCTGCCGTACGTGCCGCCGCAGTTGTACTACCGGCTGGACCGGGCGGCCGGGTCGCTGGAGGCGCTGCGGCGGTTCAAGCGGTGGCTGGGGCCGGTGGTGGCCCGGGGCGTGCACGCGCGGGTGCTGACGTCGAAGAAGTGAGCGGCTTGCGGTGAATGGCGATTCACCCCTACGGTGAATCGCCATTCACCCTATTCTCGCCGCCGCTGGAGACCCCATGGCCTCGCCCGTCCCGATACCCGTCACCAGGCCGGACGGTCCGCGCGGCCGGTTCACCGTCCCGGTCCTGGCCTACGGCGGCATCCTCATGGCCGTCATGCAGACGGTCGTGATCCCCCTCCTGCCCGACCTGCCCCGCCTGACGCACTCCTCCCCGGCCGCCGTGTCCTGGATGGTCACCGCCTCCCTCCTCTCCGGCGCCGTCCTCACCCCCGTCCTCGGCCGCGCCGGCGACATGTACGGCAAGCGGCGCGTCCTCCTGCTGTCGTTCGCGCTCCTCGCGATCGGCTCGGTGATCTGCGCGCTCACCTCCCAGATCGGCATCCTCATCGCGGCGCGCGCTCTCCAGGGCGCGGCCTCCGCGGTCGTCCCGCTCTCGATCAGCGTCCTGCGCGACGAACTCCCGGCGGAGAGGCGGGGATCGGCCGTCGCCCTGATGAGTTCCACCGTCGGCATCGGCGCCGCGCTGGGCCTGCCGGCCGCCGCCGTCGTCATCCAGTACGCCGACTGGCACGTCATGTTCTGGGTCACCGCGGCGCTCGGCGCGCTCGGCGTCGTGCTGATCCGGTGGGCGGTGCCGGAGTCGCCGGTCCGTGAGCCGGGGCGGTTCGACGTGACCGGCGCGCTCGGGCTCGCGGCGGGGCTCGTGTGCCTGCTGCTCGGGGTGTCGCAGGGCGGTCAGTGGGGGTGGGGGAGCGGACGCATCGTCGGCCTGTTCGTCGCCGCCGGGGTGATCCTCGCGCTGTGGTGGTGGCAGCAACTGCGGGGCGAGCGGCCCCTGGTGGACCTGCGGCTCGTGACCCGCCCCAGCGTGGGCCTCTCCCATGTCGCCGCGCTGCTCACCGGGTTCGCGTTCTACGCCAACTCCCTCGTGACCGCGCAGCTCGTGCAGGCGCCGAAGGCCACCGGGTACGGGCTCGGCCTCACCATCGTCGAGACCGGCCTCGTCCTGCTGCCCGGCGGCGTCATCATGCTGCTGATCTCCCCGCTCTCCGCCCGCTTCTCGGCGGCACGCGGACCCCGGCTCACCCTCGCCCTCGGCGCGGCGGTCATCGCCTGCGGGTACGCCGTACGGATCGCCGACAGCCACTCCCTGTGGATGATCATGATCGGCGCGGCGGTGGTGTCGGTCGGTACGACGCTCGCGTACTCGGCGCTGCCGTCGCTGATCCTGCGGGCGGTCCCCGCGAACCAGACGGCGTCCGCGAACGGGGTGAACGTCCTGATGCGGACCATCGGGCAGGCGGTGTCGAGCGCGGCGGTCGCGGCTGTGCTGGTCCATCACGCGGGGACGGTGGGCGGGGTGCCGGTGCCGACGCTGCACGGGTACCTGCTCGCGTTCGGGGTCGCGGGCGTGGTGGCGCTGGGGGCGAGTGCGGTGGCGCTGACGATTCCGGGGGGCGGGAAGGAGGGGGAACCGGAGGCTTCGGGTGAGGTTTCCGAGGACGAGGAGGAGGAGCCCGGCGGCGAGCCGAGTGAGAGCCGCGAGGCGCCGGACGAGGTCCGGGAGGGAGCATGAGGGACGTGACGACTCCACCCTCGGCCACAGAAGCCACCGCCCCCCGCCGCGACGCCGAAGCCACCCGCGCCGCCATCCTCCGCGCCGCCCGCTACCTCATGGCCCGCCGCTCGCACACCGACATCACCCTCAAGGCCGTCGCCGAACGCGCGGGCGTCAGCGCGCCCCTGGTGCTCAAGTACTTCGGCAACAAGGACGCCCTCTTCGCCCGCGTGATGTCCTTCGAGGCCGATGTCGAGGCCCTGCTCGACGCGCCTGTGGAGGACCTCGGCCCGCACATGGTCCGCCACGTCGTCACGGGCCAGCGCGAGCGCGGTGCCGACCCGGTCCTCAGGATCGTGTTCGCCTCCTACCAGGGCGAGGACGGTGACGTCCTGCGCGCCAACTTCCGCGCCCAGGTCACCGGCCGCCTCGCCGCCCGCCTCCCCGGCCCGGACGCCGCCCTGCGCGCGGAACTCGCCCTCGCGACCCTCCTGGGCCTCGGCGTCATGAACGGCATCGCGCGCGGCGCCGCCGTCCGTGTCACCCCGGTCGAGGAGATCGTCGCCCGCTACGGCCCGACGGTCCAGGCGCACCTCACGCCTCACGGGAACAGCCGCTGATGCAGGGGCGCCCTGAACACCCCGTGCGGATCGAGCCGTCGGAGCGTCCCGGCGGCCTCGCCCCACGCGGCGCCGTACGACGCGGGAACGGCCGTCCCCAGCACCTCGGGGTCGGCCCACGCTTCCTGGGCCGTGTACCCCCACCCCTTCGACCACTCGACCCGCGCCAACGCGTCCGTCCCGTCGAACGAGGCCAGCAGGAACCGCTCCAGCTCCCGGTAGAACTCCTCGGCGTGCGGAGTCCCCGGCAGCGTGAGGATGTCCAGCCAGACGGCCGTGTCCCACTCGGGCCGGCCGGGGACGGGACTCAGCGCGGAGATCAACGGCGCCCGCGCGCCCGCGTGTTCGGCGTCGGCGGGGTCGTCGAGGCCGGTCACGCGGATCTCGACGGCCCCGTTGACCGGGAACCGCCCCCGCGCGGCGTACGCGTCGAGCTGCCTGCGGTAGAAGTCCGCGAACTCCCGCACCACGCGCTGTATCCGATCCCGTGAGGTGAGGATCGCGTACCCGTTCGCGTGCACCCGCAGAGTCGTCGGCCGGACGTACAGCAGCGTGTTCTTCGACGGCCCCCACAGGTCCGCCGACAGCGTCGCCGTGAGCCCCAGCACCGCCGCGTCGAGCTGTGCGTTGCCGAGAACCGGCGCGAGATACCAGGCCGCGTCCGCGACGAGCCGCCCGGCGAGGTCGGCGACGAGGGTCGGGAGGGTGTCGGAGAAGGGGTAGTTGTACGGCGAGTTCACCCGCCGCGACAGCAGCGGCTTGACCGGCTCCACGCTCCACGTCTTGAGCCACGGGAACTCGGTGAACGGGAACCAGATCGCCTCCACACGCCCGGCGGAGTCCACGAAGTCCGCGAACGTCCGCCCGCTCTCCCCGAACAGCTCCTTCGCCGGGATGTCCGTCCGGCTCACGCACCGCAGATTGCTGTTCGCCTCCACCCGGAGCACGGCCTCGACGACGAGCGCCCGCCCCAGATGCGTCAGCAGGGCCGCGCAGTCCGCCTCGTCACGGCTGAAGGTCCGCAGCGCGTACGCCTGCCCGTCCCACACGACCGCCGTCACCGACAGCACCCGGTTGCTCAGCGACCCGTACGTCCGCCCCGGCGACCGGCTCTCCCCGCGCGCGGGAACGGCCGTCCCGTGCCCGTCGATCGCGAGGACCCCGCCCAGCGTCAGATCGCCGGGAGCCGGAGCGGCCGTCACGCCGAGGCCGTGGTCCTCCAGGAACCCCAGCAGCGTCTCCATGCGCACGCCGGTCCCCGCGCGGACGGAGGTGGGGGAGTCGAGGGCGAGGCCGGTGAAGCGGGAGGTGTCGAGGAGCAGGATCTTCGCGTCCGCCGGGGTGTCCTCGGCGAGCGTCAGCGGCGCCCAGCCGTGCGAGGCGCCCCGGGCGCGGACCGTCCAGCCCTGCGCGTGCGCCCAGTTGACGGCGGCGACCGCCTGCGCGGGGGTCTCGGGGACGCAGGCCCACAGGCCCACGGCGACGATCGTGCCGTCCCAGTTGCGGTAGGCGGTGCGGCGCAGGTCCACCTCGGACGGGAAGCCGGGCAGCTCCGAGGAGGCGGCAGCCGGATCGGCGGCCAGCAGCACCAGGAGGGCGGCGCCGCCGCCGAGGAAGCCGCGGCGGCTGGGGAGGTTCACGAGGCGATCAGTCACAAGATCACGGTAAGCGCATACGTCCGTATATCGGCCATCTGGCCGAACGGATCACCCGTACGAGTGACGGACCTTCATACGACGCCCCCGTTACCGCCCCGACCGGCCCTGATGACAGACTGCGCCCATGGAGCAGCGCGCATTCACACGGGCCGGACGGTCCGCATCCGTCATCGGCCTCGGCACCTGGCAGCTCGGCGCCGACTGGGGCGACGTCGACGAGAAGGAGGCCCTCGCGGTCCTGGACGCGGCCGTCGAGTCCGGCGTCACCTTCTTCGACACCGCCGACGTCTACGGCGACGGCCTCAGCGAACAGACCATCGCGACGTACCTGCGCTCCCGACCGGAGCCGGACATCTTCGTCGCCACCAAGATGGGCCGCCGCGTCGAGCAGCTCCCCGAGAACTACGTCCTCGACAACTTCCGTGCCTGGAACGACCGTTCACGCCGCAACCTGGGCGTCGACCGCCTCGACCTGGTCCAGCTGCACTGCCCGCCCACCCCCGTCTACTCCACCGACGAGGTCTTCGACGCCCTCGACACCCTGGTCGCGGAGGAGCGCATCGCGCACTACGGGGTCAGTGTCGAGACATGCGCGGAGGCGCTCACCGCGATCGCCCGCCCCGGGGTCGCGAGCGTCCAGATCATCCTCAACCCGTTCCGCCTCAAGCCCCTCGCCGAGGTCCTCCCGGCCGCCGAGAAGGCGGGCGTCGCGATCATCGCGCGCGTACCGCTCGCCTCCGGCCTGCTGTCCGGGAAGTACACCGAGGACACCGTCTTCCCGGCCAACGACCACCGCACCTACAACCGGCACGGCGAGTCCTTCGACCAGGGCGAGACCTTCTCCGGCGTCGACTACGCGACCGGCGTCGAGGCCGCCGTCGAGTTCGCGGGCCTCGCCCCCGAGGGCTTCACCCCCGCCCAGCTCGCCCTGCGCTGGATCCTCCAGCAGCCGGGCGTCACCACCGTCATCCCCGGCGCCCGCACCCCCGGACAGGCCCGCGCCAACGCGAGCGCCGCGGACCTGCCCGAGCTGGACGCCGCCACCCTGGCCTCGATCCGGGACCTGTACGACCGCCGGATCAAGGACCAGGTCGAGAACCGCTGGTAGCGGCTACGCGGAGTCGCTGGAACGGGCCTTGCGCAGGGAGGTGATGCAGCTTCCGATCGCCTCCTGCAACTCCTCCAGCTGCTTGACCATGTCGTCCTCGTAGAAGTCCTGCGCGTCGTCGAAGGTCAGCTCCTCGAAGACCTTCGTGGCCCGCTGGAGGCTGCTGTAGAACTTCGTGCGCCGTTCCTGGACCCGCAGTTCGGGATCGGCCTCGACGGTCTCCACGACGAGGTTCTTCATCGTGTCGTACGCCTCGGTCGCCCACTCGCCGGCGTCTTCGTCGTCGTTCAGCTCGTCGATGAGGGACAGGTGCCGCTCGGCCTCCTCGCGCAGCGACACCGGCGCGTCGATCATCTGTCCGGCCGGGGTCTTCACCTGGCCGGACTCGGCGATCTGCCGGACGTACCCGATCCGGTCGGCGGAGCGGCTCTCGGTGGCGACGGCCTTCTTCAGGTCGTCGGTCCGTACGACGTCCCGGGCCAGCTCGGCCTGGAGCGTCGGGTCCTCCTTGATGCGGTCCAGGAGGGCGGCACGGGCCGCGCGCGCGGTGGACGGGTCGGCGAGGATCGCGGCGCGCAGGGCGGTCGGGTTCTCGGCGACCTCCAGGGCCTTCGTCGGCCGGATGCCCTCCGCCTCGGCCGCCTCGGAGATGGCGGTGCCGCGCTCGGAGGTCGCGCTGGAGCGGGAGACGTAGTAGCTCAGCCAGACGTCCGCGTCCGGGAGCTGGATGTCCTGGCCGGGCTCCAGCTCCTCGAACTGCGGTACGAGACCGTCGTCGGCGGCCTTGTCCCACGCCTTGTAGTAGCGCATCACGCGCTCGGGCGAGCACTCGGCCAGCTCGGCGAACTCCTTCGCCGACACCTTGTCGCTCTCGCCCGCGGCCTGACCGCCGGGCCGCACACTGCGCGCCACCTTCAGGCCGAAGGCCCACCCGCCGGTCCGCGCGTACGCGCCGAACTCCCGCGCGTCCCGCACCACGGCATCGGCGAGCGGGGCGAACTCCACCTCGGCGGGCATCTCGGACGGGTCGATCGCCAGGGTCACGGAAGACTCCTCAAGAGAACGGAACGTGCAGACCGGCAGCCTATATCGACCCGTTGATACGGCTTTGGCAAGACCCGCGCGGGCGGGCCCGGCCCGGCCGAAACGTCACCTCGACTCGGCCGGAACGTCCGTTCAGTTCGGCCGGAACGTCCGGAAGAACGTCTTGAGCGCCTCCACGTCGGCCGGCTTCTCCCAGTCCGCCTCCGGCGTCGTCCAGCGCAGCGAGAACCCGGAGTGCTCACCGGTCAGGAACCCCCGCCCGAAGGTCCGCAGCGACATGCCGTGCGCGTCCTCCACGACCCACTCCATGTCGGCCGCCTTGAACCCCTGGTACGTCGTCGCCCGGATCTCCCCGATCCGCCGGAACCCCTCCTCCTGCCGCAGCTCCGGCTCGACCGTGTCGCGCCACACCGCGACCGGGTCGGGGCCGAGCTGCGTGCTGTACGTGACGGCGAGCGTCCGGCCGTCGCCCTTCGCGCCGAAGGTGATCCGGTACGCCAGATCGCCCTGCTTCGAGACCTCCTGCCGTTTCCACCCCTCCGGCAGGTCGACCGAGAAGCCCTCGGGCGCGCGGTACCTCTGGAACTCGGGGGCGGGCGGGGCGGACGCGGAAGGAGGCGCCGACGGGGACGGCGGGGGCGCGGACGGCGAGGCGGGCGCCGTGGGGGTCGGGGAGGGCGCGGGCGGGGCGGTCTGCCCGACTCCGTTGCCGGTATCAGTAGGAGCCGCCGCGGTCGCCGAGGGCCGGGGCTGCGCGTCCGTGCCCGCGTCCTGCGTGCCCGGCAGCTGGTGCGTCGCCGCGAGCGCCGCGACGGCCACCGTCACGACCGCGAGCGCCGTCCCCGCCGCCATCGCCCGGCCGCGCCACGCCGGCGCCGCGTGCAGCACGGCGTACGCGCGCCGCAGCCGGGGCGCCGGGGTGAGGTGCGGGTTCTCGTCCAGCGTCCGGGTCAGGGACTGCCGCAGCACCGTCCGCGTCAGCCGCTCCCGGGAGTCCTTGCGCAACAGGCCCTGTACGGTCCCGGCGAGCGGACCGGCGCGCAGGGGCGCGCGCAAAGGCAGCCGGTCCACGCCCCGCAGGGTCGCGTCGGGCCGGTCGCGGTCCCGGAACGGGGGCCGCCCCTCCAGCAGCGTGTACAGGATCGCGCCCAGCGCCCACAGGTCCGCCGCCGGGCCGATCCGCTCGTCACGGGCCTGCTCCGGCGAGGCGTACGACGGGGCCGCGACCCGGGGCGCGAGCGTCGCGCCGACCAGGCCGAAGCCGGTGAGGACGACAGGGCCCCGGTCCCGGACGAAGATCTGGCCCGGGCTCAGCTCGCCGTGCGTGATGCCCTCGCCGTGCGCCACCTCCAGGACGTCCAGGACCTCCAGGACGATCGCCGCCGCCCGCGCGGGGTGGAACGAGCCCTGCTGCTCGATCAACTGCCCCAGCGTCAGGCCGTCGATCCACTCGGTGACCGTCCACAGCGAGCCGTCCTCCGCGACCGCGTCGAGCACCGCCGCGATCCGTCCCGGGCACAGCCGGGTCATCGTCGCCGCCATCCGCCGCACCCCCCGCGCGGCGATCCGCCCGTCCTCCTCCGCCGTCCCCTCCGGCAGTCCGATCCGCGTCACCAGGCAGGGCCTGCCGTCCTGCGCGTCCTGGCCGTACCAGCTGACGCGGTTCGTCTCCCGTTGGACGACGTCGAGGAGGAGGTATCTGCCGGCGATCAACTCGTGCGTGGAGACGTGCGCCTTGACCATGGTCATCCCTCGCTGAACCCCCGGAGTTTCGCTCCCTTTCCCAGTGGTACGGCGCGCGGGGCGCGGTGCGTTCAAAGCATCCGCGATTTCCGGGGGGAATCTGTCTTTCATTCAAAAGCGGCGGGGTGCGCGGGGAAACGCAGGTGCGGGGAAAGGGGATTCAGGCGCCGAATAGCTGCGTCCAGTACGTCCCCGAGGGGCCGCCGCCCGCGAAGCCGACACCGAGGTGGGTGAAATCCGCCTTCAGGATGTTGGCCCGATGTCCCGGACTGTTCATCCAGCCTTCCACCACCTCTGCCGCCGAACGCTGGCCGCAGGCGATGTTCTCCCCGATCGACCGTTTCACCGAACCCGCCGCCTTGGCCCGGTCCCAGGGCTGGGTGCCTTCGGGAGACGTGTGCGAGTAGAAGGCGCGGGTCGCCATGTCGACGCAGTACGCGCGCGCCGCACGCGCGAGGGGGCCGTCGGGGGCGAGCGGCCCGAGACCGGCGTGTATCCGCTCGCGGTTGGTGAGTTCGAGCACCTCCGCCTCCACCCGGCCGAGCCCGGCCGGGGTGAGGGGGCTCGCCCAGACGGCGGTCCAGTACGCGTCGGCCCGCGCCACACCCACGTGCGTGAACGCCGG
The DNA here is from genome assembly GCF_055409605.1 of Streptomyces saintjeani. Classification (NCBI taxonomy): domain Bacteria; kingdom Bacillati; phylum Actinomycetota; class Actinomycetes; order Kitasatosporales; family Streptomycetaceae; genus Streptomyces; species Streptomyces saintjeani. The sequence goes on from NZ_CP189624.1 coordinate 9,107,575, forward strand.
GTCCTGAACCGTCCGGCGGGTGTCCCCGCCGCTCAGGCAGTACTCGACGAACTCGGCATGCGTCCGGGGCCCGGACACCAGGTGCTCCCCGACAGCGAGGTACGCGAACCCGGCCGCCGTGACCCGCCGGAACACGGAGACCCCGTCCCGCCCCTCGACCCCGAGCTTCCCGGCGGCGGCCATGGCGGCGGCGTGCGCGCGGGCGGCGGAGGTGAGACGGGGGTCGAGGACGACGGGGGGTGAACCGGCCTGCGCGCGGGCGGGGTTGACGAGGGCGAGGAAGCCGTCGGGGTCGGGGGCATGGGGGGAGGAGGCCGGGCGGGGTGGGGCGGCGGACGCGGGGGCCGCCGGTGCTTGGCGTGCGCCGCCTGCTGTGCCGGTCGAGCCCGCGGTGCCGGTCCCGGTGACCGCCTCCGTGTGGTCCTCCGCCCCGTCGTCCGTGACGTCCACGCCGAAGTCCCGTGCCAGGCCCGCCAGTCCGTCCGCGTAGCCCTGTCCCAGCGCGCGGACCTTCCAGGTGCCCGCCCTGCGGTAGACCTCCGCGAGCAGGAGGACCGTCTCCGTGCGGACGGGGGCCGGGGTGAAGCGGGTCAGGACGTGGCCCCGGGGGTCGGTGACCTGGAGGGTGGGGGTGGGGAGGCGGGCCAGGTGTGTGCCGGGGTCCGCGGGGCTGACGACCAGCGTCACGCGCGAGGCCCCGGTCCGCAGCCTCGCCGGGTCCAGGGTCAGGGTGTCGCCGTGGAGGCGCGCTCCGGGGGCCGTCGGCTGGTTGAAGAACACGAAGTCCGCGTCGCCGCGGACCTTGCCGTCGTCGTCGGTGATCAGGGCGCTCACGTCGAAGGGTCCCGGTACCCGGAAGGTCCACGCGCCGCTCGGGAGGGCCGTGTTGCCCCCGGGTACCAGTTCGCTCATCGTGCCGCCCCGCCGTCGTTCCGTACCCCTCCAACGGGCGGCCCGGCATGACGGTTCCCGCCGGTCAGTCCAGCGCGATGTCCGGTGCCAGGTCGTCGTACCGCTCGGGGACCGGTGCGGGGGAGACCCGGGACTGCGCGCGCTTGCCGCAGAACGCGGACTCCAGGGTGCGCAGCATCGTGGTGTGCACGCGCGCGCTGTTGGAGACGTTCGCGAGGGCGGCGAGGCTGCGGCGGCCGTCCTTCGTGGTGAACGCGTAGCTGTAGTAGCCCTGGACGGCGCCCGTGTGCCCGTACACCGACACGCCGCAGGACAGGGTCCGGCGGCGCAGGCCGAGGCCGTACGCCTGGCCGGTGCCGGCCGGGACCCACTTCTGCATCTGCGCGAGCTGCGCGGCCGACATCAGCCTGCCGCGCATGAGGGCCGACAGGAACGTGTCGAGGTCCTTCGCGCTGGAGATCATTGCGCCCGCGCTCTGCGCCCAGGACACGGTCTGCCGGGTCGCGTCGACGAGGGGCGCGCCCGCCCTGTCGGGGGTGAGGTACCCGCGGGTGTGGCGGCCGGGGATCGTGGCGCCGGGATGGACGTACACGGTGTCGGTGAGCTTCAGCGGCTTGATGATCCGCTTCTGGTACTCCGCCGCGACGGAGTGCCCGGTGAGCTTCTCGACGAGCATCCCGGCGACCACGAAGTTCGTGTTGGAGTACCGGTAGGGGCCGCCCGGTTTCGTGGTGCGCGGGTGGCGCAGGGAACGGGCGACGAGCTGACGGTAGGTGAAGACCTTCGTGCGGACCGCTTCGAACCCGGAGACGGAACCGGCGAACATGTCGTTGCTGTAGTCGTACAGGCCGCTGCGGTGGCTCAGGACGTGCCGGACGGTGATCCGGTTGTCCGGCAGCAGCTTCGGCAGGTACTGGTTGACCGGCGCGTCGAGCCGCAGCTTGCGTTCGTCGACGAGCTGGAGCAGGACGACCGCCGAGAACACCTTGGTGACGCTGCCGATCCGGAACCGGTCGGCGGTGCTGAGCGCCCGTTTCGTCGTGCGGTCGGCGACGCCGACGGTGACCTGACGGACCGTCCCCCGGTCGTCGACACGGGCCAGCGCGCCGGGCGCGCCCTGGCTGCGGGCGGTGTTCAGGACGGTGCGCAGGCCCGCCATGTCGGGTGCCGGCGCCGCCGCCGCGTGTGCGGGGCTGTTCAGCAGGGACAGGAACACGGCTCCCGTGAGCGCTCCACCGGTCAGCCGTCTCCACTTCGAGCGCGTCAAGCTTCCTCCGCTTCCTCACCACTCCGAGGCCGACGCACGGGTGACGTTCCGTCACCCGGTGTGCGTCGCTGACGCGCCTCAGTATTGCCCCGGAGGGCGAGGAAACCGATGACCCGCGCGCGGGCGGACCCGTCGGGTTATCTCACCGGTGCAGGGAGCGGGCCCAGTCCTCGGGCACCCGCCCCGCCGGACCCGGCACCGCCTGGTCCTCGGGCCGGCTCACCGGCGGCGCCAGCTCCGGACCCGTCTCGTGCAGCTCGTCGCGCGCGTAGTCCCAGAACCAGCCCTCCCCGGGCTCGTAACTGCGCACCACGGGATGCCCGGTCGCCTTGTAGTGGCCCGTCGCGTGCTGCGCGGGCGAGGAGTCGCAGCAGCCGACGTGCCCGCACTGCGCGCACCGCCGCAGGTGGAACCACCACCCGCCGACCGCGTCGCAGTCCACGCACCCGGGTCCGCTGGGCGCCGCGCCCGGGTCGACACCGGTGAGTTCGGTCATGACGGGTCCTCCTCGGGGAGCGGTGCGGTCAGCGGCAGCAGCACCTGGAACCGGGTGTCCCCGGGGACGGACTCCACATGCAGGCTGCCGTGGTGCTTGTTGACGACGATCCGCCACGAGATGTCCAGCCCGAGTCCGGTGCCCTCGCCGACCGGCTTGGTCGTGAAGAACGGGTCGAAGATCCGGTCGCGGATGTCGGCGGGCACCCCGCTGCCGGTGTCGCGGAACTCCACGAGCAACTGCTCGCCCTCGCGCGCGGTGCGGATCGTCAGGGTGCCCTCGCCGTCCATCGCGTGGACGGCGTTGTCGATGAGGTTCGTCCACACCTGGTTGAGTTCCGCCGGATATGCGGGAACTTCCGGGAGTGTCCGGTCGTAGTCCTTCACAACGGCGATGAGTTCGCCGAGTTTGCCGGAGAGCATGAGGAGGGTGCTGTCGAGAAGCTCATGGACGTCGACGTCGCGGTAGGAAGCGCGGTCGAGCTGCGAGTACTGCTTCGCGGCGTCGACCAGATGCGAGATGCGGGTGGTGGAGTCCTCGATCTCGGACATCAGCAGCTCGGTCTCGACCGTGTAGTTGAGCCAGCCCACCGCCCCGGGGAGGATCTCCTCGCCGACGGCCGCCGCGACCTGCTCCAGCCAGTCCACGTCGAGCCCGGCCTGCACGAAGGTCGGCGCGAGCCGCCAGCCCTCGGTCACGCCGCGCTCGTCGAGCCAGTCGGCGATCATGTCCTCCCGGTCGGACGCCTCGATCGGGCTCAGCGCGGGCGCCTTGCCGACCCGCTCGGCCGTCCGCTCCTGGATCCCGATCAGCCGCGTCAGCGACTCGCGGTCGTACGGCCCGGAGGCGATCACGGCGAGCTTGTGCCGCATCATCGCCACCCGCTCCCGCAGCGTCGCCGTCGCACGCACGGCAGCCGCCGCCGGGTTGTTCAGCTCGTGCGTGAGACCCGCCGACAGCGAGCCCAGCGCGAGCAGCCGCTCCCGCTGGGCGACCGTCCGCTGCGTGTTGCGGGAGCCGAAGAACATGCCCTCCAGCATGTGCACGGCCATCGGGAACCAGTCCCGCATCATCGCCGCGAACGCCTCGGACGGCAGCACGAAGAACCGGGACGGCTCGGTCACCCGCATCGACCCGGCGTACACCTGGGGCACCCGGTCGCCGAGGAACGCCTGCATCGACCCCGAGTACACGCCGCGCTGCGAGGTCCGGTTGACCTCCACGTCGTCCACGCCGACCCGCCGCGACAGCACGACGGTGCCCTGGATCATCACGTAGAAACAGGTCGCCGGCTCACCCTCGGCGTACACCGGGCCGGGCTCGAACTTCTCGACCCGGCCCACCGTGCACAGCCGCCCGAGCTGCTCCGGGGTCAGGTCCTCGAACAGGAACAGCGACCCGATCTCCGCCGGGTCGCAGGGCAGCACGACCCCGCTCACGACTGCTCCAGGTACCGGTGGACGAGCATCACGGCCATGGCTCCCTCTCCTACGGCGGACGCGACCCGCTTCGCGGACTCCGCGCGCGCGTCCCCGGCGACGAACACGCCGGGCACGCTGGTCTCCAGGTGGTACGGCGGCCGGTCCAGCTCCCAGCCCGCCGGGGGCCGCCCGTCCGGCGTCAGGTCGGGCCCGGCGAGGATGAAGCCGCGCTCGTCGCGCCGCACCGTCTCGTCGAGCCAGTCCGTCAGGGGCGCCGCCCCGATGAACACGAACAGCCACTGCGCGTCGACCAGTTCACTCGCCCCGCTCGCCGCGTCCCGCAGCGTCAGCTGCTCCAGGTGGTCGGTGCCGTGAGCCGACTCGACGACCGTGTGCGGGCGCACCGAGATGTTCGGCGCCTGCTCGATCTGCTGGATCAGGTAGTGCGACATCGACGCCGACAGGTCAGGACCGCGCACCAGCAGCGTCACCGACTTCGCGCCCTTGGCCAGGTACATCGCCGCCTGCCCGGCCGAGTTCGCGCCGCCCACGATGTACACGTCGTGCCCCTGGCAGGACGGCGCCTCCGTCAGCGCCGACCCGTAGAACACCCCGCGCCCGGTGAGGTCCTGAGCCCCCGGACACTCCAGCTGCCGGTACGACACGCCCGTCGCGAGGATCACGCTGTGCGCGGCGACCGACGAGCCGTCCGCGAACCGCACCACCCGCGCGGAGCCGCTCGCGTCCAGGCCCGTCACCTCGCGCGCGGTGAGGATCTCCGCACCGAACTTCGCCGCCTGACGGCGCGCCCGCTCGGTGAGCTGACCGCCGGACACCCCGTCGGGGAAGCCCAGATAGTTCTCGATGCGCGAACTCTGCCCCGCCTGCCCGCCGGTCGCCGACCGCTCCACGAGGACCGTCCGCAGCCCCTCCGACGCCCCGTACACGGCCGACCCGAGCCCCGCCGGGCCACCGCCGATCACCACCAGGTCGTAGAAGTCGGCCATCGGCGTCGTCGCGAGACCCACGCGCGCGGCCAGCTCCGCGTCACCCGGCTCGACCAGCGGAGCACCCTCCTCGGTGACCACCAGCGGGAGCCGCTCGTCGTCCGCGCCGGCCGCCGCGAGCAGCCGCCGGCCCTCCGGCTCGTCCGAGGAGTACCACCGGTAGGGCACCTGGTTGCGCGCCAGGAACTCCCGCACCTCCGAGGAGCGCGCCGACCAGCGGTGCCCGACCACCTTCGTCGTCGGCACCGGCCGGTGGTCGCTGCGCCGCCACGCCTCCAGCAGGTCGTCCAGGACCGGGTAGAGCTTCTCCTCCGGCGGGTCCCACGGCTTCAGCAGGTAGTGGTCCAGATCGACCACGTTGATCGCGTCGATCGCCGCGTTCGTGTCCGCGTACGCCGTCAGCAGCACCCGGCGCGCACCCGGGTACACGTCCAGCGCCTGCTCCAGGAACTCGATGCCGTTCATCTGCGGCATCCGGTAGTCCGCGAGGATCACCGCGACCAGATCGCCGCGCAGCTTCAGCTCCCGCAGCGCCTCCAGCGCCGACTCGCCGGACTCGGCGCGCACGATGCGGTGCCCGGCGCCGTAGCGGCGCCTCAGATCGCGGGCGACGGCGCGCGAGACCCCCGGGTCGTCGTCCACGGTCATGATTACACCTGCGGTGGCTTTGGAAGGGGTCATACGACGACCCTAACGGCGTAGGGAGGGGCAGGCCATGGCAGTAGTGGTCGCAACACGGACCGCGCGGGAGTACCTGCGGGTCAGCAAGGGCAAGGCAGCGTGCTCGATCACCGACCAGCACCGCGACAACCTCACGGCTGCGGAGGAGCACGGGCCGTGGACGTGGGGCGAGGTTGAACTATGCCTGGACGGCACCGAGGTACGGGTGCGGCGCCCGCAGGCGGGCAGACCGGGACGGTGCGCGTTCGTCTCCGGGAAGATGCGGCAGAACACCGAGAAGGCCACCGTGATCACCGACGAGCGGGGCCGGACCCTGTGGACCGGCGCCGTCCGGCCCGGCCGCATGCACGACCGGATGGCGGTCAAAACCGAGGGTGCCGAGGACCTCTTCGAGCAGTACCCGCAGGTCAAGGCCAAGGTCGACGCGGGATACCGGGGCCTTGCCAAACAGTTTCCCGATCAGGTCCAGGCGCCGCCGAAATAGCCTGGTAACGACGCGTCGCCCGAGGAATTCGCAGCGTGGGACGAGGCACGCAAGCAGCAGTTCTCCGAGCGGATCTGTGTGGAGCACGCTGACGCCGAGCACAAGCAGTGGCGGCCCCTCCAGCGGTACATCGGCCGCCGCGAGTACTACGACCAGTCCCACCTGGCCACCGCCGGCCTCGTCTCCGACTGCACCGCGGAGCGGTGATCACCCACCAGCCAACCCGCCAGGCCGGCACACCCCGACCTCAGTCGCGCACCACCTCGTAAGCGATGCCTGCGGGCCCCTCCGTCTCGATCACCTTTCGTACCCGCCCTCGGTCCACCGGGTCATCTTCTCGAACGCGTCCAGGGCTCTGCGGTCGTGGGGGCCGTAGCGCCGCTGGCAGTCACGGCCCATCTGCTCGTACAGCTCCATCGTGCCTCGCTCGTCGCCGGATTCCCCTGTCAGCTCCGCGAGTTCGGAGCGGGCAGCGAGGGTCTCCTCGTGTGCAGGCCCGAATTGCAGCGTCAGTCGTCGGACGCGCTTCTCGGCGACCCTGATGCGCTCAGTGAACCTCTTTCATCCTGGGGCTGAGGAGTGAAATGGGCTGGTCAGGTGGGGTGACCTGGCGAAGCCCCTCGTCGTTGGTGTGGTGATCTCACTCATCACGCCGACGGCCGGGGGGCTTCGTTGGTTCCGTATCCTTCCATGCTCGACGTCCCGTACGAGCTGGTCGAGCATGTCTCCTGGCTCATCCACACCCGAAGGCGTGAACTTCGCTCGCCATGGCGGAAGTTGAGCTGCTTCAAGCAAGCACTGCTGACACTGGCACACCTGCGGAAGAACGAGACGTTCGCACAGGTCGGGGCCGGGTTCGGGGTGTCGGAGGCGACGGCATGGCGCTACGTCGACGAGACACTCGAAGTCCTGGCCTCCTGGGCGCCAGGACTGCACGAGGCCCTGGTGGGCCTGGGCGAGGGGGACTTCGTCATCGTCGACGGGACACTCATCCCGACCGACCGCATCAAGGCCGACGAGCCGTACTACTCACAGAAACACCAGCAGCACGGCATGAACGTACAGGTCATCGCGGCCCCGGACGGAACCCCGCTCCGGTTCTCCCGCGCGACACCGGGACGTACCCACGACCTCACCGCGGCCCGCGCCCACGGCATCGTCCAAGCCTGCCTGACCCGCCAGATCCTCGTGCTCGCCGACCGCGCCTACCGAGGCGCCGGCGCCACCTTCCGCACCCCTACCACCACCACAACGAACAGCCCGAGCACCACCAGCAGTTCAACCGCGACCACGCCCGCCTGCGGGCTCCCGGCGAACACGCCTTCGCGCAACTGAAGTCCTGGCGACTGCTACGACGCGCCAGATGCTCGACCCGGCGTATCGGCACCATCGTCCAAGCCATCCACACACTCTTGACCTGCGACTATTTAGGATGAAAGAGGTTCAGTGAATCCCGCGTCGACTTGGGGCGCGGTGTGTCCCGATACCAGGCGTCGCTTCGCTGCCATCGCTTCGAGGGTCCGCTCCACCTCCTGGAGTGCCCGGACCACCGCGTGTGCGTTCTGGGGGCGGTCAGCCGGATTCTTGGCCAACAGCGCCATGATCAGGCCATCCAGGGCGTCGGGCACATCTGGCACCTGCCGCCCGGGCCGGACGGGAGACCGGTGCTGGTGCTCCTTGGCCAGTGCGGCGGCGTCCGAGTGTCGGTCGCCGAACGGGGGCCAGCCAGTCACCATTTCGTACATCACACAGCCGAGGGAGTACAGATCGCTGTGCTCGTCGCCTGACTCGAAGCGGCAACGCTCTGGTGATCTGTACAGCGGAGTTCCCATGTCGGTGTGTGATTCCGTGGCGTCGGCGAAGCGGGCGAGGCCGAAGTCGATGATGCGCACCTCGCTGTTGTCGTGGGTGATGAGGATGTTGGCGGGCTTGATGTCGCGGTGCATCACGCCCTCCCGGTGTGCGGCGGCGAGGCCCTCGGCGATCTGCCCACTCCACCGGACCGTCTGCTCCAGCAGCAGAGGATCACCGCCCACGTACTCCGTCAGGGGACGGCCGTCCACGTGTTCCATGACGAGGAACGGATCGGCGCCGCCGACCCAGTCGTAGATCGTGGCCACGTACGTGTGGTCGACGCGGGCCATCGTGTGGCCTTCTCTCACGAACAACTCGAGTGCACGGATGTAGCGTTCACTTCCCGGAACCGCTCCCTCGAGGCGTGCGGCGCCGAGGAACTTGAGCGCCACACGGCGGTCGAGAAGGACGTCCCTGGCCGCCACCACGTCCCCCATGCCGCCACTGCCGAGGTGACGGATCAGCTCGTAGCGGCCGTCGCCGACGAAGACGGGACCATCCTCTGAGCTTCCCGCGCTCCCCAGTTCTCTCACGTCCCGTCCTCCACAGGCCACGTCTCGGCTCCCCAGGTCCGTAGCGCGTCGCTGGCCTGCAGATGGGCCGTCCAGGTATCGAAGAACTCTCCCCGCTGCTCCAGGCCCAGACGCAGCATCCGTGCACGCCGCCGCGCAAGCCCGGAACCTTCGGTGCGCAACTCCCGCCTACGGACCGGAACCCGACGCCATTCGTGCGTCGCCCAGCCCGCGAACCCGAGGCTGAGACAGGCGCAGACCGCGCGGGCGGTCCCGGCCTCCGTGATGAAGACGAGGACGACGGCCACCAACGTCAGCACCCCGGCGCCCCACAGCCGGACCCGGTTGAGTTGCACCGCGTCGACCTGCCGGTCGGTGCGCTCCTCTATGGCACCGGTCAGTTCGGCGACGAGGGGTTCGGCGTCGATGTCGGCCCACGGATCGGCGGGGACGACGGCACTCCACTCGGCCGTCCCGATGGCGAGTTCCCTGGGCAGCAGCTGCTGGGCTCGGTCCGCGCACTCCTGCGTGGCCTCCAGCATGCGTGGCCACAGGGTGCGGAGGACAAGCCGACGGGCCTCGTCGCCGAGGAGGACGGACCGCGGTACGAAGACCGCATTGACAAGGAGGGTGCGGAGGTCGGCGGGCTCGCGCGCGTCGTCGTCGGCGCCGAGGGAACGTCTGGCTGCGTCTACGTCTCCGCCGTGGTCGATGACGCGGCGCACGTACTCCATGCGTCGGTCCAGCGCCCGCTCCTCGGGGCCGTACCGGTCAATCAGGGCTCCCAGGGCCCCCTCTGCGTAGGTGCCCGACTCGGTCCAGGCCACCGGTTCGGGCGGGAACTGCTCCTGGAGGTACTCCAAGGCGGCGGCGGGGACGCTCGCGAGCTCCAGACCTCTCCTGAGCTGGTTCCACTCCCTCGCGCACAGCCGGCCCAGCTCGGAGAACGCCTCGTCCGGCACCCGGTGCCGCAGCTCCCACAAGTGGCCTGCAACCAGGTCGGGTCCTGCGTCGCTCCTGGCCAGATCCAGTTGACCTGCCCAGCGTTTCATGGCCAGTTCGGCATAGGTGTGTGCGTCATCGCCCAGTTCCCGGCAGGCCACCGCATCCAGCACGATCTGGAAGTCCTCGTCCAGGGCGTAGGAGTCGATGGAGCGGAGGTATTGGTCCATGCGGCGGGCGGCTTCTTTGAACTCGCCCAGGCGCGAACAGGTCAGCGCGAAGAATAAGTTGGACTTGGCCGGGTCGAGAGAGTAGGCATGACTCACGGCTCGGCGAGCCTTCTCTGCCTCACCCCGGTGGCGGGCGGCGAGCGCGACCACAGCCGGAGCGAGCCAGTAGGGCGGCTCCATCAGCAGGCGTTCCGCGGCGCAGGTCTCGACGGCGACCGCGTCGACGACTCCGCGCTGCCCGCACCCTCCTGCGCGAGGCCGCTGTCACCGCCGAACGTCTCGGTGCCGTACGACTGCTCGCGCTCGCGCGCAAGGCGCTGCAGGAGTGCGGCGCCCGGCCCCGGGGCGCTCACCTCACCGGCGTCGGCGCTCTCACCGACGGCGAGCACCGGGTCGCCCGGCTCGCCGTCGCCGGCCACACCAACGCGGAGATCGCCGAACTCCTGCACCTCGCCCGGCGCACCGTCGAGACCCACCTCACCAGTACGTACCGCAAACTGGGCATCCGCCGTCGGAGCCAGCTTCCCGACGTGCTGTCGGAGTGATCCACCGGGCCGCCGCTTCGGCCGACCGGCGGACCCGGCGGGCAGCCCCTGCTCCTGGCGGCCAAGGGGGCGCAGGTTCAGATCCTGCTTTCGTGAGCCCAGCAGACTCGGAGGGCTTCGTGACGTAGTTGATCTTCAGCCGTGAGTTCGTTGTCGCCTGCCGGTGGAAGTTCGGTCCGGCGTCGAAGTCCAGTGTTCTGGTCCCGGAAGAGGCGGGAGCCGAATGCAGATGGGGCCGATAATATTCAGAATGGCCCGACGGGCAGGTGCCGAGCAGGTTCAGATAACGCGAGCGCGGAATATGGATTCATGTGAATGACGTGATCCGGGCCGGGGAAAACCTGGTGAGTGAGCACACGTAGAACATTCCTGGGCGTCGCAGCATCGGCCGCCGCAGCCACATCGGTTGCCTCCGCCCCGCCCCTGCGGGCCCGTGCCGCCGTCTGCGCCGTCGACACCGAGACCCAGCGCCATTACGACGCCCTGCGCGCCGAGTTGGCGGCCCGGCTCGGCCCGGTGATCGTCGTCCAGAACGACGGCCGAGGTGGCCTCTTCACCCTTGTCCACCAGGGACGGCGCGAACAAGTCCACCCCGTTCCGGCCGAGTTCGAGCTGGCGAAGTCCGTCGCGCACGCGCCGCTGGGCATCTACTCGATCGTCGCGCCGTACTTGAGCCGCCGCATACCCGAAGGGCTGCCGAACGCGGCGCGGTTCGACCGTCACGACGTCGAGACGGTGGCGTTCGAGGGGCCGGAGAGGAAAGGCTGGATCGCTCCGCTGAGGGAATTCGGGGCGACGCTGGCCACGGCCCGCTCCGGCCTCAAAGAGGCGCGTATGCCGAGGGAGTTGACGGTGTCCAGTGCCCGCATCCTCGACGCCGCGCTCGTGTTCGTCGACGAATCCGTGCGGCGGGCCTCCTTCGGTATGGAGTCGTTCGAGGAATTCACGGGCGGATTGAAGGACGCCATCGGGGTCAATCTGGCGTATGCCTCCCGGGCGCAGATCGACGGCGTCGGCCGGCTCATGCGGAGCTGGCGGGAGCGGGTCGGCGCGCGGGAGTGGCCGGGGCTGTACGTCGTCGTCCTGTCGATCTGGACGACGTCGGCGCCGAACCAGAACTCCCTTGTCATCAAGGGGTACTTGGACCCCGCCTACGCCGACTCCCATCTGATCGACCTGCCGACGGCCCAGCCTCCCGCCGACCCGGTGGCCGTCGCGCTGGACAATCTGGCGCGGATCGTGCAGGACAACGTCGCGGCGGAGCTGGTGTTCCCGACGGACCGGAGACTGGCCGACGCGCTGAAGGGGCCCGAGGATCTGCTGGCCCCGGAGATCCAACGGCAGCTGGCGTGCCCGCACCGGTAGGGCGCCGTCGGTTCGTTCCGCCCCGCTGGATCCCATCCAGTGGGGGGAGCGCTGCGGAGGACGAGACGTGGGTCTTGGCGGGTGGTCTGCGGGTGGGCCAGGGGCACGGTAGCTGCAAGCTTTGATCGTCGAGGTTTTTATGCAGGTCAAGGCGGGGGCGGCCCCGGACACGGGGAGAGCCACCGTGATCATCGACTGGGTGGAGGACGGTGGCGAAGGTGTCCTCGCCGCGAGCCTGCACGCCGCAGCCTTCGACGACGCCGGACTCGACCACGTCCTGCGCTGGGCCCGCGAGCTCACCGACCCGGCCCCGCGCAGTCGGGAACGGGAGTGTCCACTGAGCTTCTTCAGCGTTGCCGCTCCAGAGTGAGGACGGCTTTGGCGATTGACGTCATGCGGCTCGGACTGCATCGGGATCTGCGGAAGATCCGCCAGGACTTCAAGCGGCAACCCTCTTTCAACCGGGGCTCGTGCCGTGGCCAGTGCCCGTTGACGGTCTTCTCGGTGAGTTCCTGCAGGGGTTTGCGTTTGATGCCTGTGGTCAGCCACCGGCCGGCGCCCTGGTAGGCGAGATCCGCCAGGATGGGGACGCCCTGACGTTCGCAGATGCGGATGATCCGGTGGGTACGGGCTGGGGGCACCCCCTCTGGGGGACGGTCAGGTCATGGGAGCGGCCCGGCAGGGAGGGTGAGAGCCACAGCAGCCGGCCGCCGGGGTCGGTGACGACCTGCACGTTCACGCCGTGGCGCCGGTGTCTGTGGGAATAGTCTGCCCGGCCGTCGCCGACCCGGTCGCACTCGGCGAGCGTGCCGTCCAGCAGGACGAAGTCCGCCTCGGTCTCGCGCAGGACCTTCAGCAGACCCGGTGCTCGTTCGACGAGCAGGTCGACGACCGCACTGGTGTAGGCGTGAGCGGTGGACTCGCTGATCCCGAACCCGGCGGCGATCTTCGCTAGGGTGGTGTGCTCGCGCAGGTACACCAGTGCCACCATCGCGCGCTGGGACGGACGGAGCTTGCAGCGCCGGTGGGGCCTCCCCCTGAGTGGTGGACACGCTGATACTGGATCTGCTTGATCCGGAGGAAGCGAGAAGACCGCCGATGGCGATGAAGGACTACTCGGACGAGTTCAAGGCCGATGCCGTGGCCCTGTACGAGTCCACCCCCGGGGCGACCTACAAGAGCATCGCCGCTGACCTGGGCGTCAACGGCCACCTCAGCCCCAACGAATACGAACACCGACACCACACCGCTAAACTCGCGCTCGCCGCGTGATCAATAACCGCGTGCCCACCTTCACGGGGGAAGGCCCCCTAGCGTTCTCAGCTGCCACCGTCCTTGACGCCTCCTCGCAGGCCCCACTCATCCAGGCCGGAGTAGATCAACGCAGTGCGACCCTGCGGGAAAGACAAGGCCTCGGCCTCGCCTGAGTAGATCGCCACCAGTGAGTCGGCCCCTCGCCACCAGGTGTCGGCCACGCCCAGCACTTCGTGCACTGGCTCGTACTCATCTAGCACGATGCCGCCGACCTCGTCGCCAGTGATCTTGACGATCTTCTTTGCCCACATGGACGCGTGGTGGGTCAGTGCGAGCGACTCCACCCAACCCTCTACAGTGGCATGGAGGGGCGACCACTGACCTGCGTGAATGCCAAATTCACCAGACGGCCCGATCATGAACGAATAGGGAACCGCTGTCCGCTGCATACCCGCTTCGAAGCACCACCCTTCGGACGCGGAGCCTTCGGGAGAGTCCGCTGCGAAGTACCTCGGGCCGCCATCGTACTTGGATGCGGCCGCTGCGGCAGGCGCGGACCCGTGGGCGCGCGTGCGGGCCACCGTCACGGCCTACCGCAGGTTCGCCATCGACAAGCCCCGCCGCTACCAGCTGATGTTCAGCCTGGAATACGAGCCCGAGCGTCAGCCCTCCGCCGACCACCCCATCGGCACCGTGCTCCAGGCGTGGACCGATACGGCCGACGCCTACCTCGCCGAAGCAGCCCCGGGCCGTCGGGCGGAGGCGCAGGACTTGGGTATCCACCTGTGGACCGCCCTGCACGGCCAGCTCGTCCTGTGGCGCACCCTGCCGAGCCCCTTCGCCGGCAGCGAAGACGTCCTGATCGAGCTGGAGGAGTCCCTGCTGCGACGCCTCCTCCCGACACCGGAGACTCCGAGCCCCACCGAGTGACAGGCCAGGAAGGCTTCCCGCTCCCGGAAGGCATACGGAAGCGCCCGATCACTCGTTGACCGTGTCCGGTTCGGCGGCCTCTGGGCGCAGGACGCGGCCCACAAGGCCGCGGGCATCGCCGGCGCCCGGGTGCTGCAGGACGTCAAGCTGTCCATCGCCGGTTCCGTGGTCCGTTTCGCCGAGACGCACCCCTCCGACGACGCCGAGCTGGCCGAGGTCATCGGCCTGGTCCACGGCGAGGCCACGTCCACCGCCGCCTGACCGATGTACGCATGATCGAGGGCCGAAGCCGCATGGGCTCCGGCCCTTCTTCCGGTTCCCGGCCTCAGCTCGCTCGCTCTTTCCGTTCCCCGGTCTCAGCCCAGCTCGGCCGCGCGCCGCACCGCCGTGGCCACGAACTGCTCGATCCAGGCCGCCTGCTCACCCGTACGCGGACCCAGCATCACCGTCTCGATGCCGAACTTGGCGTAGCCCTCGATGTCCCGGACGAACGCCTCGACGACGTTCTCGGCCGGAGCGTCGCCCATGCAGATCGGAGTCGAACATCTCCGGCACGTGCTCGGCCTAGGCTCCGGCCGACGCCTCGTGCCACCGCAGGACCGGGCCGCGTAAGACCGCTCCCAGCCCTCGACCACTCTGTTGCTCGGCAGACTGTTGCCTCGCCCGCGAGACAGAGGCTGGGGCCATCAGCTTGCTCACTGCGCCGTGGCGCGGTCGTCCATGGACAGGAAGGAACTCGCCACAAGACCAGGCTCGGCGGATTCCTGCGCGACGCGAGTAGTACGCCTTCGATTCCCGCGCCGGCCGGATCACCGAAGTCCGCGACTGCTACACCTTCACGCCGCTCCGCGCCGACGGCCGGTCCCAGGTCGAGCTCGAGAACTTCGACTGCGGCGCCTGCCGGGGCTACCGCCCGTCCCGCCCCGTGCATCGCCTGCATGCGGACGCCGAGTACGCCAGGAGCGGTGGTGCACAGGCCGCCGGCTGCACAGCGACTCGCCGACAAAGCAGGCCGCTGCAGGAGCCGGCACCCGCGGTCGGCCGGTCTTGGGCCGAGGACTCACACCTGATGTCAGTGTGCGGCCCCTGGATGGTTGGCTCGCCGGAAGGACGGACTCAGCCGGCCAGTGCGTGGAAGCCGCGTTGGAAGTAGACGGTCGCCGGGTCCTGTCCGAGTCGGACATCGTGCACGCGTCCCACCAGGATGGTGTGGTCGCCGGAGACGTGACGGTCGTATGCGGAGACGTGCAGGCGCACCGACGCGTCGGGTAGGTAGGGCACGCCCTCGGGGTCGAGGTGGAACTCGTCGCCGGCGAACTTGTCCGCGCCTCGGGTCGCGAACCGGCGGGCGAGCGGTTGGTGGCCGTCGTTGAGGATGTTGACGGTCCAGCGCGTGGAGCGCTCGAACACCGGGTGGCATTCGGCGGTCCGGGACAGGCACACCAGGACGAGCGGCGGTTCGGCCGAGACCGAGGAGAAGGCGCTCGCGGTGAAACCCCAGGGGCGTCCGTCCTCATCCACCGTGGTCACGATGGTGACGCCGCTGGGAAATGAGGCCATGGCCTCCCGGAAGCGTCCGGCGAGTTCGAGGTCGTTGTCGGGTGCGGACACGGGAGTTTCTCTTCTTGTACCGCGTCGGGCGAGGCGGTCATTGCCGGCGAGCCTGTCAGACACGGACGTAGACCTCCATGCCGGGGACTTCTCCGGCCAGGTGGTAGCCGCCGACGAAGTACTGTGCCGCATCGACCTTGGGGTCGTGCTGGGAGAAGGTGCGGATGTTGCGCCAGAAACGGTCGATGTTGTACTTGGCGGCGGCGCTGCGGGTCCCGGTGAGGTCGACGATCCCGGACGCGACCTCGACGGCGATGCTGGTCGCGGCGGTCTTGGCGGAGAGCGCGTCGATCATGAGCTGGGCGATCTCGGTTTTTTCGTCGGCGTTCTCCACGGCACGGACGAGTTCCATCAGCAGGGCTCGGGCCGCGTCCAGCTTGATGCGGAACTCGCCTACGCGTCGGCGGACGAACGGGTCGGTCTGGATCGAGTCGTAGATCTTCACGGTGGGAGTGGTGGAGGCCCTGACGTAGCCGATCGCCGCGTCCAGTGCCCCGTAGGCAGGGCCGAGAACGATGATCGCCTGGCCGGCCTGTGCCATGGGGAACAGCAGGGGGTCGCGCGTGGCCTGGACGGTGTACCAGCCGTCGGGGACGAAGACGTCATGGTAGGTGATGCGCTGGCTCTGGGTGCCGCGCATGCCCATGACGTCCCAGTCGCCGTGGAGGCGCACGGCCGGGGCGTCGAGCGGGATCAGGGCGGTGACCAGGGACGTCGAGCCCTCCAGCTGGGCGGAGACGCTCGCGTAGCCCTCGGCCGCGCTGCCGCTGTTGCTGTTGAAGGACTTGGTGCCCTTGACCAGCACGCCGCCGTCGACCTTGCGCGCGGTGGTCGGGCCGGTGGTGACGCCGGTCTCGGAGGCGGACGCGACGAAGCGGAACCTGCGGCCGGTGGCGATGTCCTCTGCCACCTGACGCTTGGTCGCTTCGGGAAGATCGCTGCTGAAGAGCTCGGCCAGGACGACGGAGCCGACGACGGTGTTGAGCAGGACGGCGGCGTCTCCTCGGCCGATGGACAGATAGACCTTGTACAGGGCCTCCAGCCCGAACGCGACGCTGCCGTCGCTGTACCCGCCGTATGCGGCCGGGACCTGCAGACGCCAGAAGCCGGCTTCGTTGAGCAGCTTCATCGCCTCCGTCGGGTCCTCACTCAGGCTGTCCGAACGGTTGCCGATCTCAGCCAGCCGGGGAACGAGTTCCGCAGCTTTGTCAACAAGCTCCTGAATTTCACTGTCCGTGATTTTCAACTTCTGTCCCATCGCTTTCTCCTCGGAACGGCGGCACCGGGAAATTCCTCGTGTTGACCGCGCCATGAGCATCACAGTATGAGTGACTATCCATAGAAGCAAATAGTTCATTTGCCTACGTGCTATAGAATGTTTCTATGGGTCACGTGAGGAGAAACCGATGAACCTGCGCCAGTACGAATACGCCTTGGCCATGGCCGAAGAGGGCTCTGTCACTGCGGCCGCGGCCCGGCTCGGCGTCGCCCAGCCCACGGTCTCCCATCAGGTCGCGGCGCTGGAGAAGGATCTCGGCGTCCGCATCTTCACCCGCATCCCGCGTGGAGTCGCGGTGACCGTCGCCGGGCGGGCCTTCCTCAAAGAGGCCGAGATCGCCGTGAGTGCCGCCCGCCGAGCCCGCGCTGCGGCACGTGCCAGCGGAGGCGATCTGACGGGCGAAATCCTCGTGGTCGCCTCAACCGGCCTGGCGACCAACCAGCTTGCCGCCGCCCTGGGAGAGTTGCGGTGCATCCATCCGCGCCTTCATGTGACTCTCGTGGAAGAACCCACGCCGGTGGAGATGGAACACCTCGACCACCTGGGTACGGTCGATCTGGTGCTGTACCACCACCTCGCACCCGAGTGCGGCTACGACGTCCACGAACTGGGCGAGGAGCCGTATGCCGTGATCCTTCCTCCCCAACACCCCCTGCACCAGGCGGACTCCGTACGACTGGAGGACCTGGCCGGCGAGGGCTGGGTGCGGTTCACCCGTGGCGGCCTCCTGGACGAACAGATCGGCCAGGTTCTCAGGCGCGTCGGGCTCACTCCCCCGACCGTGGCACGCGCCTCTCAGATCGCCACGGCGGTACAACTGGTCGCGCATGGCCTGGGTGTGACCATGGTCCCCGCCTCCACCGTCCCGACCCCCTACACCCAGCTGGCCAGGCCGCTGGCCCCCGCCCTCTGCGAACGGGTCCTGGTCGGCGTGCGTCACGACCCGGGGCCGGCCGAAACCGCCCTGCTGGACCTCCTTCGCCAACAGGACTGGTCAACGCCCGCCGCCTTCAGCAGCGCGCGCGCCCTTGCCGCCTCCTCGGCGTGACGCCGACCGGGCTTCGTGCGCCGCTGGGGAATATCGAGTGTCTTGTCGTCGCGGGTGGCCAGCTCCCGCCATTCCTTGAACTTGTTGATGGCGCGCTCGACTGTGTTGCGGTCTTTGTAGAGCGTGGCGTCGTGGCTGCTTTACCTCATGCATGTCAGCAGCGAGGGCCCGGAGGTGGTCGGGATGCGCGAATGCTTCACCGACGAGGCGGCCTTCGAGCGCGCCGTGTCACTGAACCTCTTTCATCCTGAATAGTCGCAGGTCAAGGGTGTGTGGATGGCTTGGACGATGGTGCCGATACGCCGGGTCGAGCATCTGGCCCGTCGTAGCAGTCGCCAGGACTTCAGTTGCGCGAAGGCGTGTTCGCCGGGAGCCCGCAGGCGGGCGTGGTCGCGGTTGAACTGCTGGTGGTGCTCGGGCTGTTCGTTGTGGTGGTGGTAGGGGTGCGGAAGGTGGCGCCGGCACCTCGGTAGGCGCGGTCGGCGAGCACGAGGATCTGGCGGGTCAGGCAGGCTTGGACGATGCCGTGGGCGCGGGCCGCGGTGAGGTCGTGGGTACGTCCCGGTGTCGCGCGGGAGAACCGGAGCGGGGTTCCGTCCGGGGCCGCGATGACCTGTACGTTCATGCCGTGCTGCTGGTGTTTCTGTGAGTAGTACGGCTCGTCGGCCTTGATGCGGTCGGTCGGGATGAGTGTCCCGTCGACGATGACGAAGTCCCCCTCGCCCAGGCCCACCAGGGCCTCGTGCAGTCCTGGCGCCCAGGAGGCCAGGACTTCGAGTGTCTCGTCGACGTAGCGCCATGCCGTCGCCTCCGACACCCCGAACCCGGCCCCGACCTGTGCGAACGTCTCGTTCTTCCGCAGGTGTGCCAGTGTCAGCAGTGCTTGCTTGAAGCAGCTCAACTTCCGCCATGGCGAGCGAAGTTCACGCCTTCGGGTGTGGATGAGCCAGGAGACATGCTCGACCAGCTCGTACGGGACGTCGAGCATGGAAGGATACGGAACCAACGAAGCCCCCCGGCCGTCGGCGTGATGAGTGAGATCACCACACCAACGACGAGGGGCTTCGCCACGTCACCCCACCTGACCAGCCCATTTCACTCCTCAGCCCCAGGATGAAAGAGGTTCACTGACCGCCGCCGTTTTCGCCGCAATACCCGGCCTGTACAGCCTGCTCATCGCCGTGGCCGGCATGGTCCGCGGCAACCTCACCCTCCTCCAGGCCACCGCCATCACTGACCGATGGGGCACCACCCGTTACGGCCGCCTCTCCGGACTCCTCGCCGCGCCCGCCCACACAGCAGCAGCCCTCGCGCCGTTCGCCGGCGCTGCTCTGGCCGTGCCCCTCGGCGGCTACAGACCGCTGTTCTTCCTCCTGGCCGCCGTCTCCGTAACCGCCGCGCTCATCGCACCGTGGACAGCCATCGGCGTCGTACGCCGTCGATTCTCCCGGCTCTGACGATCGCCGTATCCGTTGCAGGCACAGATGAACCCGCCCTCGTTTTGGTTTCCAGCCCTGTGAGGACGCGCGGGTTCAGCGGTTGGGTCCTTCAGGATTCCGCGAACTCGCGCGCTTCCGCGTATGTCCTTCTGCCCCGGCCTGGGCGCGCCGATGTGCGGCAGGGCGTCGAAGACGTAGTCGGCGAACTGGTCGTGGTGTTCGTGGATGAAGTCCTCGAGGGTGCCGGGCTCGGTCTTGGTGTTGAAGGCGGAACGGGCGCCGTAGGAGCGGGCGAGGTCGAGCCGCTCCTGATTGTGGTCGAGCACGGTGACGGAGCCCGCTCCCAGGTACCGGTCGAGGACCTGGACCGCCAGGAGGGCGCTGGGGCCGCAGCCGAGGACGACGCACGTGTCGCCGGGCTTGGGCGGGTTGAGGAGCAGGGAGCGCAGCACCGAGGTGAGGGGCTCGATGATCGTGGCCAGGTCGGACGACAGGGAGTCCGGGAGGACGACAGCCGCCGCCTGGTCGGCGTCGTAGAAATTACGCTCGGTGTACCAGGACGTTTCCATGCCATGACGGCCCGGGAAGATCGGCCGTAACGCTCGGAAATCCGCCATGCCGCCGAAGTCGGTCTGCCCCCAGTAGCAGACACGGTCACCGACCTGCACGGCATCGCGCAGCTTTGTGCCGACCTCCAGGACGCGGCCGACATATTCGTGCCCCGGGATGATCGGCCACGCATCCGGGAAAAGGTGTCCCCTGAAATAGGACACGTCGGTGGAGCAGATGGAAACGGCCTCGGTGCTCATCAGGATTTCGTCCTGCTGGCAGACCGGGTCGGGGATCTTTGTGCGCTCGATGGATCCCGGGGCCGTCATCAGATACGCGTACATCTAATCTCCACGAAATGTCGTCGACTCATGTCGACCTGAGATCGAAGGCATACCGGAAATCCAAGAAGGTTTTCACCGGTCCGGGGAATCGACTTGGAAGGCCACATCCAGGACGTACCTGTTTCCCACGTATCTTGTCTCGGTCAGTTCGAGGGGCCGGTCGGCCTGGTCCAGGATGAGGCGTCGCTCGATGAGGAGCGCGGAGCCGGTGGCGATGCCCAACAGGTGGGCGTCCAGATCGCCGGCGACGTCCGCCTCGATCGAGGAGTAGCCGCGCTGCGGGTTCCTTCCCAGGTCGATCAATGCCTCGTGCAGTGAGCGGGTGGATACGTCGATGTCCAGGAGTTCTTGGAGTTCCCCGGGGAAAACCGCTTTCTCCAGCGCCACCGGGACGTTGTCGGCCAGCCGGACGCGCGTGATGGCCACGACGTCGGCGGATGCGGTGAGCTGAAGGCGGTGGACTTCGTCCGGCTGCGCCCTTCTGGTTTCCGAAGAAATGATCTTTGAAGAGGGGGTACGTCCTCGTCGACGCATTTCCTCGCTGAAGCGAACCAGATTCTCCGCGCGACGTCGGGCGGGCGGTTCGGCGACGAATGTTCCTCGCCCCGATGCTCTGTAGATCAAGCCTTCGGCGGCGAGCCCTTGGAAAGCTGCACGCGCGGTCATCCGGCTGACGCCGAATTCGGCGCACAGTTCGCTCTCCGAAGGGAGAGGGTCGTGCGGCCGAAGGTGTGTGATTCTCTCCCGAAGTGACTGCTCGATCTGGTAGTACCGCGGTGCGAAGCTTTCGTTCATCGCTTTCCTTCCTAGAGAAAATCAGATGTCCAGCGACTCGGTCAACCAATCAAATCTGGTCGCTCTCGGTCCCGGTGGCCCGATCGAGGCGCTGGCGATGTCCAGTATCCGTAGGGGGAGGTGGCTAGCTGTCTAGACAGCTCTGGTCCGGTGCCCTACGGTCGGACCACGGTCGGGCGTAACCGCGTGCTGTCGGACGGAGACCGTGCATCGTCAAAGTGCTCACCACGTCGAGGGGCGGGTTCGTGAACGTCAGCAGTCTTACCGTTGCGCAGGTCGCGAAGATGATCGACCACTCGCTCCTGCGCCCCGAGTTGACGCTGGACGCGGTACTCGAAGGGTGCGCGCTGGCAGCCCGCTACGACGTGGCTTCCGTGTGCGTGAAGCCTGCCGACGTCGCGGCGGCCGTCAAGATGCTGGCCGGCACGTCGGTGCTGGTCGGAACGGTGGTGGGATTTCCGCACGGTTCCTCGGTGACCGCCGTCAAGGCGGCCGAGGCACGGGCCGCGCTCGACGACGGGGCACGCGAGCTGGACATGGTCCTCAACATCGGCCTCCTCCTCGGGCGTGAGGACGCTGCGGTGGCCGATGACATCCGGGCCGTCACCGATGCGGCGCGGGACGACGGCGCCACCGTGAAGGTGATCTTCGAGAACGCCTACCTGACGGATGAGGCGAAGATACGCGCCTGCCGCCTCTCCGAGGAGGCGGGCGCGGACTACGTGAAGACCTCGACCGGCTTCGCTCCCGGGGGCGCCACTCTGGAGGACGTCCGGTTGATGCGGGCTTCGGTCTCCAGCCAGGTGAAGGTCAAGGCCGCCGGCGGGGTGCGGACGCTCGACGTCCTGTTCGACATGTACCGCGCCGGAGCCACACGGTTCGGCGCCACCGCGACCGCCGCCATGCTCGACGATCTGGCGACCCGCAGGGGCGACGCTCCCCTCGGCTGATCCCCCTCCCTACTCCGTGCGCGTCGCCACCGGGACCTGACCGACCGGTTCCGGCGAACACGGCCAGGGCCTGTCCGGCCCCTGACAGTCGGACAGGCCCTCAGGACAGAGTCTCAGGAGAGGCTCGACGGGTGAATCGAAGTGGCCCTGTGCGGGGCTGGTCGAGCAGCGGTACCGGGCGGTGCGGGGGGAGGGGGGTGCTCGACGGCTCCCCGGTCGGCGAGGTGGCTGTCCGGTACGGCGTGTCACGCCAGACGCCTGCACGTCTGCGTGTGCTTCCTGGCTGCCGTGACCCGCGCGGTGCTGTCGCTGCTCCGGCCCGGTTCGGCGGTTGTCAGGATCGGCTCCGACGCGTCGCGAGCCTGCCCTCGTGCAACTGGACGGGCGTCGCGGAGGCCGCGCTGGAGGGCACGGCACGGTATCTGGCCCGGGACCTGGAGCCACGAGGGATACGGGTCAACCTGGTCGCGGCGGGACCGGCGCACGCGCTCGCGGTCTCAGGAACGCCCGGATTCGCCGGCGTGGCAAGGGAGTTCGCGGCCCGCGCTCCGATCGGCCGGGACCCCGCCGATACGCAGGAGGCACGGATGCCGTCGCATGGGCCCGCGTCGCGCTGATGTCCGACTGGTTCCCCTCCGCCACCGGGGAGATCGCCCACGTCGACGGTGGCACCCACGCGATGGGAGCCCCTCGCGACCACCCGGCAGAACCCGAGAGGTGAACCATGACCGATCTGGGAACCGAAGCCGTCCTGCCGCCCGGCATCGACCCCGCCGCCCCTTGTGGGTGCCGATAACTTCATCCGCGCAGTTCAAGCGGCATGTTGATACTCGTGCAGGATGCCGCTAACGGGCTGCCCCGCGATTGGTCATGAGGCGTGTTGGCCTGGGGAGTTAGCTGGTGGGTGATTCAGCAGGCCGTCGTGCGGACGGGCATGAGTTCGGTACTCGTCTTGTGCCGGGTGGGCCGCTGGGCGGCGCGGTCGGAGACGAGGGCGGCGATGGCCTGGTGGGTTTCCCCGTAGGTTTCGCGGCGGCCGGTGTATCGCTGGAGTGGGCGCCACTGGCGTACTTCTGCATTCGCGTGCTCGACGCAGATCCGCCGGGAGGACTGACGGCGCTTGTGCTCGCGCCAGCCGTAGTGCTCGGTGAGCGGCCGCTCGGCCGGGTCTTTCGCGGTCTTCGGTTTCTCCGGCGGGGCAAAGACCTGGTCGGGGAACTCGTTGGCGAGGCCGCGGTAGCCGTCGTCGACCTCGGCTTTCACGCCGGGATGCTGGTGGAACTGTTCGGCGATGCCCTCGGTGCGCAGCGCGGTCTGGTCGTGCATGCGGCCGGGCCGCAGGGCGCCGGACCACAGGGTGCGGCCCTGGTGGTCGCTGATCGTGGTGGTCTTGAGGGTGTTCTGCCTGCGCTTGCCGGAGACGAAGGCGCGGCGGCCGGGCTGGCCTGCCCGGGGGCGGCGGACCTGGGTTTCCATCCCGTCGATCCGCAGAGTCACGTCCTTGGCTTCGGCATAGGCGAAAACATCGGCCAGGGTGCGCAGGCGCACACCGGGACGGTCGGGGACGGCGAACCCCCGCTCGGCGAGCAGCGGGCGGATCTCGGCGAGGGCCCGGCCGATCGTGGAGGACTCCACCTCGTAGAGCACCCCGAGGGCCTCGTGGGTAAGGCCAGTCCGCAGATGTACGAGTGTGGCCAGCAGCCGGTCGGTGAAGACGAATTCGTGCTTCGGCCCGGCTCCTGCCTGACGCTGGCGGGCTCCCTCGCGCCGTTGGCGGCGTGCAGACTCACAGCGCGCCTCCCAACGCGGAGCGAGTTCTTCCACCAGCGCGCCCTGATGGCCATCTGGCTGCACCGGCGAGTCGCGGAGCCTGATCGATCGCTGACTCGCCGCGCTCGCCTACAGCGGCCCCCAGGCCGTCGATGCAGTTAGCGGCCGGGCTGGCTCTGGTCACCTGTGTGTGCGGCTAGGCCGGGGCGCCCCCCTGGGCGTTGTGCGGTCGTCCCTTCAACCGGACTACGTCAGGATGAGAGGCACGGTGATGGTGAGGTGTTCGTCGGTGGTCGGCAGGGCGGTGGCAAGAGCGTTCATACGAGCTGCGAGGTGGCCGATCACCCGGCTGGTCAGTTCCTCGTCCCACTCCGCTGTGCCTTCCGGTGGCAGGCGCATCTCCTCCCTGGCAGGTGGGTTGTCACCGAGATGGCGCGCGGTGTCCATGTTGACGACCCAACAGGCCAGTGCGATCTTCACCTGCCCGGGTGCCGCCCACTGCGCCCGTATGTGGGCGCACATGGTGAAGTCGTCCCCGCCGAATGTGGCCGTCGTGGAGAACGACCTGCCACGGGGGTATTGCCGTATCAGCTTGAGTACTGCTGGTTCCACAACGGCTCGCGCCATAGGTTCCGTATACACCGTCTGCCCCCCTGTCGAGCTGGCCTTCAGCATCCCAGACGGGGCCCGCGACGGACAGATCAGCTGCCGTCCCGACCGTTTCCCCTCCAGGGGAACGCTGTGCACCTCGTGGGCATGCGAACGGCTCCGCAGCCTGGGGGCGTCGGCGGCCAATTCGGGACATGGCGTGACGTCGGTCTTCAGGTTCTGGCCCGGGTGACTGGCTGCTGCGGAACAATCGTGGGGCAGCCCGTAAGTACTGGGTGCCGTCGGTCGTGGTGACCTTCCAGTACTCGTCGTCGTGGGCTCCGTTGGAGCGGACGTCGGCGGTGGTGCCGTAGACGCGCTGGACCTTGGTGCCGTCGTCGCCCTCGATCTTGAAGGTGTTGGTGCCGGTCGGGACCAGCTCACCTGCGTGCCCGTTGAACGAGATGGTGGCGTTGTCGAACGCCCAGCACATGTCGCCGGGCTTGTTGCCGTCGGCGTTCTTCACGTCGTCCTCGGCGCAGCTCTTGTAGCTGCGGTCGATGGACCCGGGCCACAAGCCGAAGCCGTCGCCCACCCACGAGGACTGGTTGTTGGTCGAGGAGGTACGGCCGTCGATGGCCCCGGAGGAGTAGGACAGGCCCACGCTGGGAGCGAACTTGCCGGGCACGCCCGGCACGGGCATGCCGTACGACCAGGAGAAACTGCCCGAGTTCAGGTTCGCGGACCATGTCGCGGAGGGGTCGCGGAGGGGTCGTCGCGGCGCAGGCGGGCAGTCGTACGAGTTTCAGGCGGGCGGCGTAGGCCCCGCCGTACGCCTGTGAGAAGGCGGACGTGTCGACCTTGACACCGACGGCGGTGCCCTGGGCGCCGGTTTCGCGCCGGACGGAGAACAACAGGCCCTCGACGCCCGCTCGTTGGGCGGCTTTCGTGTCGAGGACGCGTACGGTCGCAGGACCCGACAACGCTGCCGCTTTCTTGGCGGCGGGCGTGGTCAGTGACACCGGCAGCGTCCCCGCGCGCCGGGTCACGGCCTTCGCTCCCGGGTTCATGGGGGGCAGTGCCGGGCCAGCAGCCGGTGGACGCCGGCCACGGCGTGCCGCAGGCCGGGGCGGGTGGGCGGGGTGATGCGGCGTACTTCGAGGAGATGGTCCAGGAGCCGGTCGTATCCACCGTGGGCGGTGTGCCAGGGAACCCGGATCACCGAGGTGATCATGTCGGGCATGGGGAATCCTCGGGAGCGGTCAGGCCGGCGTCCGCCAGCCGGGAGCGGACCGTGCCGGGACGGTCGAGGCGCAGCACGGGAGGCACGACCCGGTCGGCCCGCGTCCGGGGTGAGGAGGCGGGACCAGCGGCGCCGGTGGAGGCGGTGGTGGGCCGGGCCCCAGCGCAGGATCGAGTCGCGGGAGAGGAGATGGCGGAAGGTCTCCCGGTTGCCCGCGAACAGTTCCTCCCCGGTGACGGCCCGGCGGACCGAGCGGCGCAGTAGCCGTGGGAAGCAGGTGTGAAGCGGAAGGTCGAGCCAGATCACGAGGTCGGCCCTCGCCAGGAGCATCTCCGCGACGGGTCCCCCGTAGTTGCCGTCGGCGATCCACGCCGCCTCGGCGAGTGCGTCATGGACGGCGGTGTGGAAGTCGGCGGCCGGAACGGGGGTCCAGCCGGGCCCCCAGAACAACTGGTCGAGGTCGAGGTGAGGCACACCGGTGTGGGCGGCGACGGAGGCGGCGAGCGTGGACTTCCCGGAGGCGATCGGTCCCACCAGCGCGATACGCCGGGCCGTCACCCCAGCCCTCCCGCGACCGCCTCGGCGATCCCCTTCAGCAGGTGACGGCCGCGCACGCCCGCACTGACCCGCACGACCTCGGCCCGGTCCAGGGCGGCGGTGACGATCGCGTCGGACTGACGGGCCAGCTCCTCGACGGAACGGGTGCGGTCGGCGAACCACGGCAGCAGCCAGTCCTCGTCGTACGGAGTGCAGCACGCCGCGGTCAACGCAGCCCGAGCCGCATCCCGCGAGACCCGCTCCACCCGCACCTCGCCCTCACCGCCGTGGAGTTGAGGCAGGACGATGAGACCGAGCGGTGCGCTCTCCCGAAGCCGCACACCGAAGACCCGGGTGAAGCCCCGGGGAAGCGGGGCGACTTTGCGCCCGGCCCCGAACTCCCTCGGCAACCCCTCGGGAACGGGAAGCCCTGGATGGCCCAGGGCCTGGAGGGTGCCGCCGGTCACCCGGACCGACAGCGGCACCCCGACCACACGGCCGGCGCCGTCGGTGAGCAGCGCCCGGTCGCAGGCCACGACATCCGCCGACAGGTGAGCGGACAGGGCGGCCAGCACCGAGGTCTTCCCCGACCCCGACGGGCCCGCGATCAGCACACCCCGGCCGCCGACCGCCACGGCCGCCGCGTGGAAGACACTCCATCCCCGGTGCTCCGCACACCGCATGACGCCGTCGCGGACGACCCGGGCGGCGTACCGTTCAGGGCGTTCGGTGTCCGGCCGTACCAGGATCTGCACGCGGCCGGTCATCTCCCTGCCGTACAGGTGATCGTGGTGCATCCGGGGCGGGCCGCCACCACTCGTACGGAGCCGACCGCGAGTACAGGTAGGGCTCGCCCCGGAACAGGGTCACCCGCTGCTCGGGGCGTGCCGCGAGGTGCCGGGCGCGGTCGCGGAGGACCCGGGTGTCCGCTCGGACGCGGATACGGGTGGTGTGCTCGCACGAGGCGACCAGGTCTGTCTCCGGCCGGAAGCCGTCGAGGTAGCGGCGCTGGACGGTGTGCAGAGCGGCGTCCACGCGGACCTGGAAACGGTGGCCCGCGAACAGGGTCGTGATGTCGACCGGCTCCTTGTTCACGGCCGGCTCCCCGACGCCGGAACCGGCAGAGCCATGGAGGGAAGCAACTCCTCGGAAGTCCCCGGACACCAGGCGATGTCCGCACCCATCTTGACGGCGTGATCCATGTTGCCGATCTCGTACCGCCACGTCCCGAACCGGCCGCGCGGGTGGACGCCGTGCGCCTCGAACCAGGGGATCACCTCGGCCAGCGCGGCATCCCGCGAAAGGGTCGGTACGGGGTAGGCGTACGGGATGACCTCCACGTGAGCACTCACCAGTTCGGTCCCCGCCGGGACGAGCCCGTGCCACCGTACGGCCTCGTCGCAGGAGCGGATCAGGGTGGGCTCATCGAGCTGGGAGCCGGGCTCCAGCGCGGCCTCGGTCATCCACGCGCCGTAGGCACCGACGTCCGTCTCGGGGACGTTGGCGGCGGCGTACTTGCTGAAGTTCGTCGCACGGTAGAACGGCACGTCGCTCTCCGGGAAGTACAGCCACGGTCAGGATGACGG
This sequence comes from Streptomyces saintjeani, assembly GCF_055409605.1. NCBI lineage: Bacteria > Bacillati > Actinomycetota > Actinomycetes > Kitasatosporales > Streptomycetaceae > Streptomyces > Streptomyces saintjeani. Next base: position 9,135,214 of record NZ_CP189624.1, read on the forward strand.
TCCGCGCTGCTTCGGCGGCCTGTGTCATACGTTTTCCACCCCGAGTGCTCAGGTCCAGGGCGTGCGGCCCTGGTCGACACCGGCCATCGTAGGGTCGGAAGGGAACATACGCTCGGCCTCGCGGGTACCGCGCGGGGCCACGACCGGGAAGGCGGCACCATGACGGCCCCGATCACGGCAGGCTTCGACGGCACCGGCGAGAGCCTCGCCGCCCTGTCCTGGGCGGCCCGCGAGGCCGTACGGCAGGGCGCGGCGCTCAGGATCGCGCACGCCTGGCAGGTCCACCCGGACGCCACCGTCGGCCACGCCGCGCAGGAGGGCTGGGCGCGCGACGCCGTCGCGAAGGCCGCCCAGGAGATCACCGCACGCCACCCCGGCCTCCCGGTGACCTGGGAAGCCGTCGAGGGCCCCGTCGTCGAGACGCTGACCGCCGCCGAGGACCTCCTGGTGCTCGGCTCGCGCGGGCACGGCGCCGTCGTCGGCTTCCTCCTCGGCTCGGTCGGCCAGCAGGTCATCGCCGACGCCGGACACCCCGTCGTCCTGGTCCGCGCCGACGACGACCCCGCGCACGAGGCCGCCGGGCGCGACATCGTCGTAGGACAGGAGGGCGAGCCCGAGGACAGCGCCGGCGCCCTGGAGTTCGCGTTCCGGACGGCCGCCGCACGCGGCGCGCGCGTACGGGTCGTCCGCGCCTGGACGCTGCCCCCGGTGTTCGCCTACAGCCCCGGCTCGATCATGCTCCTCGACGAGGCCGGCGGACCCGAGCCGTTCGAACACAAGGCCCTCGCCGACGCCGTACGCCCCTGGCGCGAGCGGTTCCCGAAGGTGCCCGTCGTCGAGCACATCGAGATGGGCAGCGCCGGGCAGGTCCTCCTCGCGGCGGCCGGGGAGGCCCAGCTGGTCGTCGTCGGGCGCCGGGCGCGGCGTACGGCCGTCGGCGCGCGCATCGGGTCCGTCGCGCACGGCGTGCTGCACCACGCGCCCTGCCCGGTGGCGGTGGTGCCGCACGCCTGAGGCTCACCCCGGTCATTCGGGGATCGTCGGCTCCAGGGTCTCGCGGGCCTTGGGGAGAATGTTCTCGATGTAGTCCTTGACGGCTTCTCCGAGACCGATGTCGTGCTGTGCGCGCTCGGACAGGTACCAGCGGTGCTCCAGCAGCTCGTGGTAGATCTCCGCCGGGTCCATCTGACCGCGCACCTCGAACGGCACCTCGCGCACGGTCGGCCGGAACACGTCCCGCACCCAGCGGTGCGCCAGCACCTCCGGGCGGGCCGCCAGGGGGTCGCCGGGCGCGTAGTCGTCCTGGGTGGCCATCCACGACTCCAGGTCGCTCAGCAGCCGCCTGGCCTGGTTCTCCTCCGTGTCCAGCCCCGTCAGCCGCAGCAACTGGCGCTGATGGTGGCCGGCGTCCACGACCTTCGGCACGAACGTGACCGTGTCGCCGTTGGAGGAGTGCTCGATCTGCATCTCGGCGACGTCGAAACCCAGCTCGTTCAGCCGCCGGATACGGCGCTCGATGAAGTGGTACTTGCCCGCCGGGTACACCGAGGTGCGGGTCAGCTCCTCCCACAGCTCGCAGTAGCGCCGGTAGATCTCCTGCCCGAACTCGATCGCGTCGATCGACGGGTGCAGCGCGCCCGACGCCTCCAGGTCGAGCAGCTCCCCGCTGATGTTCACGCGCGCGAGGTCCACGTCGTACTCCCGCTGCCCCGGGGACAGCTGCGGGTGCAGGTCGCCGGTCTCCGCGTCCACCAGGTACGCCGCGTACGCGCCCGCGTCGCGCCGGAACAGGGTGTTGGACAGCGAGCAGTCGCCCCACGCGAACCCGGCCAGGTGCAGGCGCACCAGGAGCACCGCGAGGGCGTCCATCAGCCGGTGCATCGTCGCGGGGCGCATCGTCGTCTCGAACATCGACCGGTACGGCTGCGAGCCGCCCAGGTGCCGGGTCACCAGCACCGACTCCAGGGGGCCGCCGGCCTCGGTCGTCCGGCCCGTCACGACCGCCAGGGGGTCGACGGCCGGGATGCCGAGACGATCCAGGTCGCGCAGCAGCTCGTACTCGCGCAGAGCCGGCCGCTCGGCCAGCTCCTTGACGGCGATCACCTCGTCCCCCGCGCGCGCGTAGCGCACGACGTGCCGCGAGATGCCGCGCGGCAGCGGGACGAGGACCTCCTCGGGCCACTCCTCCAGCGGAACGTCCCACGGCAGCTCCAGCAGGAGGGCCGGATGCTCCGGAGTAGTCGCACTTATCTGCAAAGCCATGGCCTGACCTTAAACGTCCTGCCCGCGCGCGTGACGTGCGGCGTCGCCGATGTCACCTCGGTGCACCGGGCCGTGTCCCGGGAGGACGACGTCGCCGTCCAGTTCCTCGAACAGGGCGAGGGACGCGACGGCGCGTTCCCGCTCGTGGTGGAACATGTCGGGCAGGAGCTGCGGGCCCTGCCTGCGGGACGTCGGATGACCGCTGACCAGGGCGTCCCCGGAGATCACCACGCCGGCCGCGGGGAGGTGGTAGGCGCAGTGGCCGAGCGTGTGGCCCGGCGTGTGCACGGGGACCGGGCGGCCCGGCAGGTCCAGCGCGCCGGGCGCCGGGAACGTCTCCGGGGAGCTGACCCGGGTGTCCGTGGTCCCGCCCGAGCGGATCGCGTGCACCGCCCACGGCAGGACGCCCGGACGCCAGCCGTTCCTCAGGACCGTCCCGACGGTGACCTGGTGCAGGAACTCCCGGCGCGCGTGCGGGACTTCCGCCTCGTGCAGGTATACGGGCGTGCCGTACGTCGAGCGCAGGAACTCCGCGTTGCCCAGGTGGTCGGAGTGGGCGTGGGTGATGAGCACCGCCGAGATCGCCTCGGGGGCGCTACCCACCGCCGTGAGGGAGGCGAGGAGCGCCTCGCGGTCGCCGGGGTAGCCGGTGTCGACGAGCGTGACCGCGTCGCCGTCCGTGAGGATCACCCAGTTGGTGTTGGAGCCGCGCACGAGATGGATCCCGTCGGCGACTTGCCGCACGTCTGCCTGCATCGCTGGTCCTGTGGGGGGAGGGGTCCGAGCCGGTCGAGGCACAGCAAAGCAGATCAGGAAGCCGCTGCCGCCGGTGGGGTGGCGGCTTTCGGCGCCCCGGGACGCAGGCCGAACAGGAACCTCGTCACGCGCGTACGGCGCACGCCGAACTCGTACAGCACGAGGACCGTCGCGAGGGAAGCCGCCACGATCGCCGCGTACTTGGCGACGATCGGCGCCTGCCAGCCGACGATCCCGTACGCGTACGCCACCACGACCGGCTGGTGCAGGACGTACAGCGGCAGGGCGGCGACCCCCAGGTACACCTTCACGCGTCCCGGCCGCCGGACCTCGCCCTTGCCCCTCTCGTCGGCCTTGTCTCCCGCACCGTCCTCGCCTTTCGCGCGCGGGCGGTCCAGGAACCCCAGGATCGCCAGGACGACGCACCAGCCCGCCGCCGTGAACAGCGCGCGCGTCGCCACCGCGAGCGGTGTCCACGCCGTGAACGGGTCCTCGTCGGCCGCGAACCCCGGTGTCGTCGCCGCGAACAGCACCGCGCCCGCGAGCCCCAGCGGCCGGGCGAGCGCCCGCATCGCCGCGCGCACCCGCTCGTCCCCGGCGAGCGCGAAGCCGTACAGGAAGAACACCAGGTACGCCCAGTGGTGCCAGCCCGCGTAGTCGATCTCCATGCCCGCGAGGACGTCGATCAGCAGCAGCGGCACCAGTGGCAGGAGCAGCAGCGCCGGACGGCGGGCCACGGCCGGCACCGCGCGGTCCGCGAGCGCCGCGAGGCGCGCCGCGAACGGGGCGAGCATCAGGCAGAACGCCAGCAGCAGGAGCACGAACCACAGGTGGCCGGTCTCGAAGTACCGCCCGTCGACGACGAACGGGAAGTCCGCGAAGTCCAGCCGGACCGTCATGAAACGTGGCCAGAAACGCCAGTACGACTCGTGGTACGACGCGTCCGCCGACCGCAGCCGCAGCCACTGGGGCAGCGGGTTGAGGGCGAGCGTCGTGAACACCAGCGGCACCCCGAGCCGCAGCAGCCGCTCCCGCGCGAAACCCCGCGCCCCGCGACTGCGCACCGAGTACCGCGCACCGATCCCCGCGACCAGGAACAGCATCGGCATCGCCCAGATCACCCCGAACCCGGCGAGGAACGTGATCACCTCGGTCCGCTCGCGGTTCTGGACGTAGAAGTCGCCCTCGGTGGCGAACACCAGCCCCGCGTGGAAGAAGACCAGCCCGATCACCACGAACGTGCGCAGCGCGTCGAGTTCCCCACGTCGGACGGTCACCGGCCCAGTGTCGGGGACTCCGTGGGCGGACGACAGGGCTCCGGCACACCTCGTCGCCACCCTGGATCGAAAACCCGTTCGAGTGAAGAAAGTGGCGGACTCTTTCGATGCACAGATGTATCCGATACGTTTGTGTATCGAACGGAGGTACGGACATGGCCGACGACACGAACACCCCCCGCGTCACCCGACGCCGCGTCCGTACGCGCGCCAACCTCCTCGCCGCCGCGTTCACCGTCTTCGCCGCCAAAGGGTTCGGCCGCGTCTCCATCGAGGAGATCTGCGAGGCCGCCGGGTACAGCCGGGGCGCCTTCTACTCCAACTTCGACAGCCTCGACGAACTCTTCTTCGCGCTCTACCGCCAGCGCGCCGACCTCATCGCCGAGCAGGTCTCCGGAGCGCTCGCGCAGGACGGTCCCGGGCTCGACGTACCGGAAGCCGTCGACCGCGTGACCGACGTCCTCCTCCTCGACCACGACTGGCTGCTCGTCAAGACCGACTTCCTCGTGCACGCGGCCCGGGACCCGGAGGTCGCCGAGAGCCTCCTCGGGCACCGCGCGCGCCTGCGGGGCGCCATCACCGACCGGCTCGCCGAGACCCCCGTCCCCCCGGTCCTCGGCGACGCCCCCGCCGCCGCGCACGCGGTGATCGCCGCCTACGACGGCGTGACCACCCAACTCCTGCTGGACAAAGACGTCGAGCGCGCCCGCGCCTGGCTGAAACAACTGCTCACCGCGCTGCTGACGGACGGCAGCGACACCATCGGATGAAGGGACGGGCGTCATGGACGCGGACGTCATCGTCGTCGGGGCCGGACTCGCCGGGCTGGTCGCCGCGCACGAACTGACCAGCAGGGGCCGCCGGGTCGCCCTGGTCGACCAGGAGAACGCCGCCAACCTCGGCGGCCAGGCGTACTGGTCCTTCGGCGGGCTCTTCCTCGTCGACTCCCCGGAACAGCGCCGCCTCGGCATCAAGGACTCCCTCGACCTCGCCTGGAGCGACTGGCAGGGCAGCGCGGGCTTCGACCGCACCGAGGACGAGGACTCCTGGGCGGTGCGCTGGGCACGCGCCTACGTCGAGTGGGCGGCCGGCGAGAAGCGGACCTGGCTCGCCGGGCACGGCATCTCCTTCGTCCCCACCGTCGGCTGGGCCGAGCGCGGCGACCTGCGCGCCGACGGCCACGGCAACTCCGTCCCCCGCTTCCACGTCGCCTGGGGGACGGGCACCGGAGTCGTCGAACCCTTCGTGAAGTACGCCAAGCAGGCCGCCAAGGACGGGCTGCTCACCTTCCACCACCGCCACCGCGTGGACGCGCTGGTCGTCGAGGACGGCACCGCCAAGGGCGTGCGCGGCACGGTCCTCGCGCCCGACGACTCCGCGCGCGGGGTGGCCTCCAACCGGGACGCCATCGGGGAGTTCGAGCTCACCGCGCAGGCCGTCGTCGTCACCTCCGGCGGCATCGGCGGCGACCACGACATCGTGCGCCGGTACTGGCCCGAGCGGCTCGGCACCCCGCCCGCCGAGATGGTCACCGGCGTTCCCGCCTACGTCGACGGCCGGATGCTCGACATCAGCGCCGACGCGGGCGTACGCCTCGTCAACCGCGACCGGATGTGGCACTACACCGAGGGCATCCAGAACTGGAACCCCGTCTGGCCCGGCCACGGCATCCGCATCCTGCCCGGACCGTCCTCCATGTGGTTCGACGCCCTCGGCCGCCGCCTCCCCGACCCCTGCATGCCCGGCTACGACACCCTCGGCACCCTCAAGCACCTGCGCACCACCGAGGACATCGCCGGGTACGACCACTCCTGGTTCGTGCTCTCGCAGAAGATCGTCGAGAAGGAGTTCGCGCTCTCGGGCTCCGAGCAGAACCCCGACATCACCGCGAAGGACCGCAAGGCCGTCCTGCGGGACCGGCTCCTCGGCAAGGGCGCCCCCGCCCCCGTGCAGGCGTTCCTCGACCACGGCGCCGACTTCGTCATCGCCGACACGCTGGACCGGCTCGTCGAGAAGATGAACGGCCTCACCGACAAGCCCCTCCTCGACGCCGACACCCTGCGCCGCCAGATCCGCGCCCGCGACCTCCAGATCGCCAACCCCTACAGCAAGGACGCCCAGGTCCAGGGCATCCGCAACGCCCGCCGCTACATCGGCGACCGCCTCGGCCGCGTCGCCACCCCGCACCGCATCCTCGACCCCGCCTCCGGCCCGCTCATCGGCATCAAGCTGCACATCCTCACCCGCAAGACCCTCGGCGGCATCCAGACCGACCTCGACTCCCGCGCGCTGGACGCCGACGGCACGCCGATCGCGGGACTGTACGCGGCCGGCGAGGTCGCCGGCTTCGGCGGCGGCGGGGTCCACGGCTACAACGCGCTGGAGGGCACGTTCCTCGGCGGCTGCCTCTTCTCGGGCCGCGCGGCGGGAAGGGCGGCGGCCGAACAGACGAGGTGAGGCCGGCTCCGGGAGCCGGCGTGGGGTGCGCAGGAAGGCGGCGGCGTAGTGGGCGAGGTGAGGTCGGCTCCGGGAGCCCCCGGGGCACCGACAGGCGGCCGTCCGGCGGACGAGGCGGGACGGGCCTCCGGGGGCCGGTACGCCGACGGCTCGGCGTACCGAGTGAGGCCGCCCGGCCGTCAGCCCAGCAGGCGCAGCAGCACAGCCGCGTGGCTCTCCCCGGGTTCCTTCACCGCCGTCAGTAGCGTGACCGTCCCCGTGGCGGCCAACTCCCGTACACGAGACAGGAGTTCGGCCGCCTCCGGACCGGCCAGCTCCGCCTCGTACCGCCGTGCGAACTCCTCGTACGATCCCTCACCCGCGTGGTACCACCGGCGTAGTTCGTTCGACGGGGTGAGCCCTTTCGGCCACTCGTCGACACGGGCCGCCTCCTTCGAGACGCCACGCGGCCAGAGGCGGTCGACGAGGACGCGGACGCCGTCGTCCGGCTCGGGAGGGTCGTAGACACGGCGGATACGAGCGCTCATACGGGCGAGCCTAGGGCGCTGACGAGGCGTGACGCTCCGTGGTTTGACCTGAATGGGGGACGAATACGGGGTGCCGGTTATCTAATCTGAAGGGCGTTTGATCACCTCCCTGATCCCCTGTCACCAGGGGACCACCCCTCACCGAGGAGCGCCCGTGCCCCCAAGACGTTCCGCTCTCGCCGTACCCGTCGCCCTCACCGCCGTACTCGTCGCCGCGAGCCCCGCGGCGGCGGGCCCCGTCGGGAACGCGGGCGCCGGCGACCCGTACTTCCCGCTCGCCGGTAACGGCGGCTACCACGTCTCCCACTACGACCTGACGCTCGGTTACGACCCCGGGAAGAAGCACCTCGACGGGAAGGCCGTGCTCACCGCGCGCGCCACCCAGGACCTCACCCGCTTCGACCTCGACTTCACCGGCCCGAAGATCACCGGCCTGACGCTCGATCACCGCGCCGCCTCCTACCGCCGCTCCGGCCAGGAACTCGTCGTCACCCCGAACCGCCCCCTGCGCAAGGGGCAGCTCTTCCGCGTCACCGTCACCTACCAGGGCACCCCCGCCCCGGTCACCGACCCGGACGGCTCGCTCGACGGCTGGATCCCCACCGACGACGGCGCGTTCGTCGCCGGGGAGCCGCAGGGCGCGATGACCTGGTTCCCGGCGAACAACCACCCGCTCGACAAGGCGTCGTACGACTTCACGATCACCGTCCCCAAGGGGCGCACGGCCGTCGCCAACGGAAGTCTCCTCGGCCAGTGGACGAAGAACGGCCGCACCACCTTCCGCTGGCAGCAGCGCGAACCCATGGCCGCCTACCTCGCCACCGCGACCGTCGGCACCTTCAAGGTCCGCCAGTACACGACGAAGAGCGGCCTCAAGGTGTACGACGCCGTCGACCCGCGCGAGGCGAACGCGGCCGACCCGGTCCTCAAGAAGCTGCCGTCCGTCCTGGAGTGGGAGAGCAAGCTCTTCGGGCCGTACCCGTTCCGCGCCGCCGGATCGATCGTCGACCACGCGCCGCAGGTCGGCTACGCGCTGGAGACCCAGACTCGCCCCGTGTACGACCGCGCGCCGGACCTCTCCGTCCTCGTCCACGAGAGCGCCCACCAGTGGTTCGGCGACTCCGTGTCGCTGACCTCGTGGAAGGACATCTGGCTCAACGAGGGCTTCGCGACCTACGCGGAGTGGCTGTACGACGAGCAGCACGGCGGGGACAGCGCGCAGAAGGCGTTCGACGCGCTGTACGCGCGGCCCGCGGGCGACGGACTGTGGAAGTTCCCGCCGGGCAACCCCGGCAGCGGGGCGAACATCTTCGGCCAGCCCGTGTACGCGCGCGGCGCGATGAGCCTGCACGTCCTGCGCAAGGCCGTCGGGGACCGTGCCTTCTTCCGCATCCTGCGCGCCTGGGCCACCGAGCACCGCGACGGGCACGGCACCACCGCCCAGTTCCAGAAGCTCGCCGAGCGGACGTCGGGCAAGAACCTCGCGCCGCTCTTCCGCACCTGGCTGTACACGGCGGGCAAGCCGAAGCTCTCCTAGAAGCTTCCGGGACCCTCGCGGCCCCGGGCCCCGCTGCTCACCGGATGCGGCGGGGCGCGGTAGCCGCACCCCACGGGCCACCCGCGTCACCGCCCGGCCCGCGCCCTCCAGAGCGCAGCCGCTCACTGCTCCCGCAGCCCCCACGGCGAGCCGTACTCCGTCAGCAGGTCCAGGTACGGCCTCGCCGGGAACGCCTCCGGGCCCAGGACCCCCGTCCCCGACCAGGCGCCGGACGCGAGGAGTTCGAGTGCGACGACCGGGTTCACCGCCGTCTGCCAGACGACCGCCTGACTGCCGTACTCGGCCATCGACCACTCGTTGTCGACGACGTGGTAGAGGTACACCTCGCGCGGTGAGCCGTCCTTCGTGCCGCGCACCCACGTACCCGCGCACGTCTTGCCCCGCATCCGCTCCCCGAGGGAGGCCGGGTCGGGCAGGCAGGCGGCGACGACGTCCCGGGGCGAGACGGCGACCGGGCCGCCGGCGGTCGGCACGGTCACCGGGGCCGTGCGGTCCAGCTCCAGGCGGTGCAGCGTCTTGAGGGTGTCGACGAACTCCTTGCCGAGCCCGTACTTGAACGTCACCCTGCGGGCGTCCACCCAGCGCGGCACGAGGAGCACCTCCTCGTGCTCGACGTTCACGCACTCGACCTCGCCGATGCCCTCCGGGAAGTCGAACACCTCGGGCTCGCTGAACGGCGCGGTGGTGTACCAGCCCCGGTCGGCCTCGTAGACCACCGGCGGGTTCAGGCACTCCTCGATCGTCGTCCAGATGTTGAAGGACGGCGCGAAGTCCAGCCCTTCGACGGTCAGGTTCGCGCCGTCGCGGATGCCGATCTCCTCGATCTCGTCGAAGAGTTCGTCGGCCGCGTACCGGGCGAAGACGTCCGAGAGGCCGGGCTCCACGCCCATGCCGACGAGCGCGAGCGTCCCCGAGTCCGTCCACCGGCCGGCCCGCGCGAACTGCGCGTCGCCGAGCTTGACGCCGCACTCCTCGTACGGCCGGTCCGGATGCGGGCGGGACAGGGACATCGCCATGTCGACATAGGTGGCGCCCGTCGCGTGCGCCGCCTCGAACAGGGGCAGGACGAAACGCGGGTCGGTCGCGTTGAGCAGGACGTCGCAGCCGTGCCGGACCAGCAGGTCACGGACGGCCGTCTGGTCGGAGGCGTCGACGGACGCCGCCGTGAAACGGCCGTCGCCGTCGAGCGCCGCCACGGCCGCCGCCGCACGGGCGGGGTCGTAGTCGGCGACCACCATCGCCTCGAAGAACGGTCGCCGGGCCGCGATCCGGGTGATGGCGGTACCCACGCCACCGGCTCCCACGAGCAGTACACGCATGACAAGGCTCCTCTGTTGTCGCTATGTCGCTACAGGGGTGCGCGCGCCTTGCCGAGGATCCAACGCGCCGGGGTGCCGTAAGGTCAATGGCGTTGGCATAAGGAGGCTCCGTGGCCAAACAGGTCGTCCCCGAGGAGAAGCGCCGGCGCCGGCGCCGCACCAAGAGCGGCACGCTCCTCTCCGAGGAACTCATCGTCGGTACGGCGCTGCGGCTGCTGCGCGAACACGGCAGCACCGGCCTCACCGCCCGCCGCCTCGGCCTCGCCCTCGACTGCGACCCCAGCGCCCTGTACCGGTACTTCCGGGGCATGGACGACCTGACGCTCGCGATCGGCGACGCCCTCATCGGCCAGGCCCTGCACGGCTGGCGTCCCACCGGTCAGTGGCGCGCCGACCTGCACGCGGTGGGGCTGCGGATCTACGAGGCGTACGTCGCCCACCCCCAGGCCGCGCAGCTCACGGCCAGCCGCGTGACGGGGCGCGCGAACGAACTCGCCGCCGACGAGGCCGTGCTGGACGTCCTGCGGCGGGCCGGGTTCCCGCTGGCCGAGACCGTGCGGATCTACCACGCGTTCATCGACCAGACCCTCGCGTTCGCGGCGCTCGACGCGGCGTCCCTCGCCCTGCCGCGCGCCTCCCAGCGGGCCGACGACGCCAAGTGGCAGTCCACGTACGCGCGCCTGCCGGCGAGCACGCACCCCCGGATCGCCGAGGCGGCGCCGCTCCTCACGACGCGCATGGTGACCAGCGCCTATCCGACGGCGCTGGAGATGCTGCTGGACAGCGCGCAGGCGCGGCTCAGCGCAGGAACGCGCGGGCGGTAGCGGTGACGGCTTCGGCGACGGTGGCGAGGGCGGGGGAGTCGAGTTTCCACTGCTGCCAGAACAGCGGCAGATCCAGCGGCCGGTCCGGGGCGAGCGAGACCAACTCGCCCTCCCGGACCAGCGGCCGGGCATGCACCTCCGGGAGCATCCCCCAGCCGAGCCCGGCGACCACCGCGTCCCGGAACCCCTCCGAGGCGGGTACGGCGTGCCGGACGCGGCCCGCGCCACCCGCGCCCAGCATCCGGACGAACGTGTCCTGGAGGCCGTCACGCCGGTCGAACACCACGACGGGGGCCCGGGACAGCGCCTCGGGCAGCGGGCCGGCGAGATGGCGGGCCGCGAAGCCGGGGTGGGCGCAGGCGAGGTAGCGCATCGTCCCCAAGGGGCGGACCGAGCAGCCCGTGACCGGCTCCGGCGAGGCCGTCACCGCCGCCATCACCAGCCCCTCGCGCAGGAGCTGTGCCGTACGCGTCTCGTCCTCGCGGTGCAGTTCGAAGCTGAGGGGCGGGTCCTGCGGGACCTCCTGGAGCGCGGGCAGGAACCAGGTCGCCAGGGAGTCGGAGTTCACCGCGACCGACACCCGCGTCGCCTCCCCCTCGCCGCTCATCCCCAGCTCGGACCGCGTGTCGCGTTCCAGCCGGGCGAGCTGGCGCGCGAACCGTACGACGATCTCCCCGGACTCCGTCGGCCGTACCGGCTTGGTGCGCAGCAGCAGGACGCGCCCCGTCCGCTGCTCCAGCGCCTTCACGCGCTGGCTCACCGCCGACGGCGTCAGGTGCAGGGCCGAGGCCGCCGCGTCGAACGTGCCCTCGTCGACGACCGCGAGGAGCGTGCGTACCTGGTCCAGGGGGAGGTCCGTCATCACGAACGCTGATGATACGTAAGAATCTTTAGCTGTACGCGCGGTGATCCGCTTCGTAGCGTGGACGTCATGCCTCAAGCACTCACCGCCGCCGCGGCCGGTTTCGGAACCGGTCTGTCGCTGATCGTCGCCATCGGCGCCCAGAACGCGTTCGTCCTGCGTCAGGGCGTCCGCCGCGCCGCCGTCCTCCCCGTCGTCGCGATCTGCGCGCTCTCCGACGCCGCGCTCATCGCCCTCGGCGTCGGGGGAGTGGGGGCGCTGGTCGTGGCCTGGCCCGGGGTGGTGACCGCCGTCGGGTGGATCGGGGGCGCGTTCCTGCTCTGCTACGGCGCGCTCGCCGCGCGGCGCGTGGTCCGGCCGCAGGGGGCGCTGGTGGCCGAGGGCGAGGCCGCCGGGTCGGTGAAACGCGCGGTGCTCACCTGTCTCGCGCTGACCTGGCTCAACCCCCACGTCTACCTCGACACCGTGTTCCTGCTCGGGTCCGTCGCCGCCGACCGGGGGTCCCTGCGGTGGGTCTTCGGGCTCGGTGCCGCGACCGCGAGCCTGTGCTGGTTCGCCGGGCTCGGGTTCGGGGCGCGGCTGCTGGGGCGGTTCCTGACGCGGCCGTCCGCCTGGCGGGTGCTGGACGGGGTCGTCGCCGTGACGATGATCGTGCTGGGGGTCACGCTGATCGCCGGGAGCTGATGGCCGTACGGTGTTCCCGGCAGCGATCCGTGTAACCGGCAAGCAGGTGCGTGTGGACACGAGTGAGGACAGCGCGGCGGTCTCGGAACCCGCGCCGGTGCGCAAGGGGTGGCGGCGGTTCGCGATGGACACGCGGCCGTTGCGCCGGCCCGCGTACCGGCGGCTGTGGTCGTCGACGATCGTCACGGCCGTGGGGAGTCAGCTGACGGCTGTCGCCGTGCCGAAGCAGGTGTACGACATCACCGGGTCGTCGGCGTGGGTGGGGTACGCGAGCCTGGCGGGGCTCGTGCCGATGGTGGTGTTCGCGTTGTGGGGTGGGGCCGTCGCCGATGCGATGGACCGGCGCAAGCTGTTGCTCGTCACGAACTCCGGGATCGCCGTCACCTCGTTGTTGTTCTGGGTGCAGGCGTTCTCCGGGGCGGATTCCGTCGGGGTGCTGATGGCGCTGCTCGCTGTGCAGCAGGCGTTCTTCGGGCTGAATTCGCCTGCGCGTAACGCGTCCATCGCTCGGCTCGTGCCTGCGGAGGAGCTGGCCGCGGCCAATGCGCTGGGGTCGACCGTCATGCAGACCGGGCTTGTCGCCGGGCCCTTGCTGGCGGGGGCGTTGATTCCTGTGGTGGGGCTGCCCGAGCTGTATCTGATCGACGCCGTCGCTTTGTGTGTGACCGTGTGGGCCGTTTATCGGCTGCCCGCGTTGCCGCCGCTCGGTGGGAGGGGGAGCCGGCGGGCCGGGGTGCGGGAGATCGTCGAGGGGTTTCGGTACATCTCCCGGCACAAGGTGCTGTTGTTGTCGTTCCTGGCCGATGTCATCGCCATGGTGTTCGGGATGCCTCGGGCGCTGTTTCCGCAGCTCGCGGCCGAGACGTACGCGTCGTACGGGGAAGGGCTCGCGTTGGGGCTGCTCTTCGCGGCGATTCCCGTCGGGGCTGTGCTGGGCGGGCTGTTCTCCGGGACGTTCTCCCGGATTCGGCGGCACGGTGTGATGGTGATCGGGGCGGTGGTCGCCTGGGGGGCCGCTATCGCTCTGGTGGGGGTCAGTCTCAACCTGTGGTTCTCGGTGGCGTTCTTGATCGTCGCCGGGGTCGCGGACATGGTGTCGATGGTGTTTCGCGGGGCGATCTTGCTGTCCGCCGCCACCGACGAGATGCGGGGGCGGATGCAGGGGGTGTTCACGGTGGTGGTCGCTGGAGGGCCTCGGCTCGCGGATGTGCTGCACGGGACGGCTGGGGCCGCGTTCGGGCCGAGGGCGGCTGTTGCGGGGGGTGGGGTGTTGGTCGTGGTGGTGATGCTGGGGATCGCTGCGGCTGTTCCTGCGCTGAGGAGGTATCGCATCTGACTTACAACGTCCCCCTCCTGTGCGCCTCCAGCAATCTCCCCCTCGTCATCTCCAACCTGTGCGCCAAGATCTCCGCCACCAGCCTCACCAGCGGCAGACCCAGCGCCGGGTCCTCCTCGCACAGGCGCAACACCGGTTCCGCCTCGAACTCGTACGCCCTCACCGGGCTGAACGCCTCCGCGCCGAAGTCCCACTCGTACGGGGGGAACAGCCAGGACCAGCCCAGGAGGTCGCCGGAGCCGAGGCTCGCGACCGTGACGCGCTGCTGGGACGTGACCTGCTGGTCGAGGCTCACCGCGCCCGAGCGGATGACCCAGAAGCGGTCGGCCGGGCCGCCGGCCTCGAAGATGCGGGTGTCCTCGGGGAAGGCGACCTCCTCGGCGAGGGCGAGCAGGTGTTCGCGCTGGGGCGGGGCGAGGGCGGTCAGGAGTTTGGTCGCTCTGGTCATGGCGCGGGGCTCCTTGGCGCGAGGGTTCTCGGGGTTTGCCTGCGTCCATTGGAGCGTGTCCGGGTGGCGGGGGCACCTCGGAGGGTGTGAAGAAAAAGGGGAAAGCCCTGGCTGGACGGGGGAAGCCAGCCAGGGCTGTCACACGGTGATGTCCGGAGGAGCGGTGCTCGACTCCGTGCACCCCGTATGAATGAACCGTAAACCATCGAGGGAGATTTCGCGTAGTCTCAAGCGGGTTGAGTGACCTGTTTCACTTTCACCCTTCCCGAAAACCGCCCAAGTGGGTTGATCTCAAAGGAAGTTCACCGGTCCGCTCAGGCCGCCAGGTCCCCCGACTCGGCCTTCACCGGCGCCCCCAGCGGACGCGCGAGCCCCACGACGGCCTCGTCGAGCCGCTGGAGATGACGCAGCACGCGGTCGGTGACCCGCCCGTACCGGGGCGTGCCGTACCGCCCCGGCCGCAGCAGCGACGCGATGCTCGCCCCCGTACGGACGGCCGCGCCCTCGCCCCGGACGTGCGCGGCGACCGCCCCGATGTTGGCCACGATCCGCTCACCCGCTCCCCGCAGCCGGGGATCGGCGGCGATGGACGGGTGCGTCGGCAGCAGCTCGGCCGTCGCCGCCAGCGAGCGCGCGTGGTACGCGCACGTCTCCAGCAGCGCCACGACGTACCGCGCCGTGTTCTTGCGGCTGCGCAGCGGCGACACCGGGTGCGTCAGGGGCTGCGTCGCGGCCAGCAGGTCGGCGAGCGCCTGGTCGAGCTCGCGGGCCCGCTCCAGCAGGTCGTCCGCCCGCGCGCCGCTGAGCTGGTCCAGGGCGCCGGAGGTGACGTCCGCGAGGTGCTCCAGGACGGATTCGAGGAGTTCGTTGGTACGCCGGTCCGTGTGCACCGGCAGCACCAGCGCCGCCGCTATCACCCCGCAGGCCGCGCCGAGCGCCGTCTCCTCGACGCGCAGGACCAGCACCGAGAGGCTGTAGGTGTGCAGCAGCGTGTACAGGACGCCGAGCGCGGCCGTCACGAAGAACGACATCAGCGTGTACGACAGGGGCGCGGTGTAGAACATCGCGAACACACAGAGCAGGACCAGCGCGAACGCCGTCCACGTGTGCCGGCCGACCAGCCCCGCGAGGACGAGTCCGGCGGCCACGCCGAGGACCGTGCCGAGCAGGCGCCGGTATCCCTTGACGAGGATCTCGCCGGTCGACGCCGTGTTGAGGAAGACGATCCAGCAGGTCAGGACGGCCCAGTACCAGCGCTGCGAGGACAGGAACTCGCCGCCCACGATCGCCAGCGACGAGCCCACGGCGACCTGGAGCGCCGCGCGGGTCGTCGGCCGGGCGAGGCCCGTCTCCTCCGGCTCCTCCTCGGCCTCCAGCGCCGCGTCCTCCGCGTCCAGCTCCTCCCGGGAGCGCGCTGTCTCCGGGGTGTCGTCGGCGTCGTCCTGCGGGCCGTCCAGCACGATCCGCAGGCCCAGGACCGCGCGCGCCGCCTCCCCTATGCCCCGGAAGACGTCCTGCACGGCCGGTGGCCCGGCGGGGAGGTTCTCCTCGTCGCGGTAGCCGAGGAGGCGGTTGCGCAGGTACGACCGTGAGGTGCCGGCCGCCTCCGGTTCACGCACGAGCAGGCGCAGCGCGGAGAGGTCCCGGCGCAGGGTGTCCCGCGCGGCGTCGCGGACCAGGAGCTTGCCGCCCTCGGGGACGGGGGCGCCGGGGAGGTGGAGGGTGAGCGTGTCCGCGCGTTCGGCGCTGCGGGCGGTCAGCAGGAGCAGACCGAGGCGCTCGGCGGTGATCTCGGCGTCCGCGATCCGGCGCTGGACCAGGCGGGCCGACGCCTCGTCCGGGGTGCCCTCCTCCAGGCGGCTCTGGATCATCAGCGCCGACTCGTGCAGGCGCGCGGTGCGCTCCCGCAGGTGCTCCAGTGCCTTCTCGACGTCCTCGGGACCGGCGTCGAGCAGCTCCAGCTGCGCGTCCAGGAGCTGCGCGAGGCGGGCGCGGAACGCTCGGCGCAGACGGTGGAAGATGCCGGGCGAGGTCTGGGGGACGAGGACGAACCGCGCGACCGCGCCGCACGCGAAGGCCACGGCGACGGTGCCGAGGAAGCCGGGGAGGCTTCCGGCGCGCACGCCGACGAACAGGGCGACGAAGTGGGTCTGGAACGCGATCATGCCGAGCGCGTGCCCCCGGTCGCCGAACCTCCTGCCGTACACCGCGCCGAAGATCAGCACGACGAAGAAGACGTCCCCGACGACCACCAGCGAGTGCAGCAGCGTCGCCAGCGCGACCGACGCGGCGGCCACCGGCAGGCCCAGCGCCAGCGTCACCCCCTGCGGGCCGCGCCGCTTCTCCTGGATCGCGAACGTCGCGACCATCGCGGTGATCGCCCCCGCGACGAGATGCGACACGCCCACCCCGAACGGCGCCAGCACCGCGAGCGTCAGCGCGATCGCCCCGGTCGTCCGCAGCCCCGCCGCGAGCCGCAACAGCCCCGGATCGGAGGCCGAGACCCTGTCCCACACCCGCCTGACCACTGTGTTCACGCGGCGTACTTTATGCGGGGCGGGTGGGAGGCGGGGTGGGGGACAGGGGCGAATCTCGCAGGCCGGACGCCCCCCACCCGCCGCTCACCTCCCCTTGATCTGCTCCGCGACCTGCTCCGCCGTCAGGTACGTGTCCGTGTACTCGAAGTCGCTCATCCGCGCCGGCCTGCGGTACTGGAAGCCCGTGCGGACGAAATCGTCGCCCGCGACGGCGTTGAGGGTCCAGTTCGTGAGGACGCGGACCTTCGCGACGTTCGTGCGCAGCGCCGACCAGTGGTAGCCGCGCGCGACCGCCTGCGCGGGGATGCCCCGGAGTTCGATCCCCATCGGCTTGGATACCGCGTCCGTGCCGCCGAGGTCGACGACCAGGCCGAGGTCCTTGTGCTTGTACGGTTTCGACGGCAGCCCCCGCAGCGTGGCGATGACGTTGTCCGCGACGACCTTGCCCTGCCGCATCGCGTGCTGCGCCGTCGGCGGGCAGATCGCGCCGTCCTCGCCCTTGGCCAGGTCGGGCACGGCCGCCGCGTCGCCGAGGGCGAAGACCCCGTCGTGCCCGGGGAGCGACATCTGAGGCGTCACGGCGAGCCGTCCGCGCACCGTCTCCGCGCCGAGCGTCCCGATGAGGGGGCTCGCGGCGACCCCGGCGGTCCAGATTAGCGTGCGCGTCGGGATCACCCGGCCGTCCGTGAAGGTGACCTCCTCGGCGCCGGCCTTCTCGATGGACACGCCGAGCGAGATCTCGACGCCCCGCTTGCGCAGCACCTCCTGCGCGCTGGACCCGAGCCGGTCGCCGAGTTCCGGCATCAGCTTGGGCGCGATGTCGATGAGATGCCACTTGATGAGCCCCGGATCGAGGCGCGGATACCGCTTGACGGCGTTACGGGTCAGCAGCTGGAGACAGGCCGCCGTCTCGGTCCCCGCGTACCCGCCGCCGACGACCACGAACTGGAGCCGGGAGGCCCGCTCGGCGGGGTCGTCGCTGGCGTCGGCCAGATCGAGCTGAGCGATCACGTGGTCACGGACGTACGCGGCCTCGGAGAGCGTCTTCATGCCGATCGCGTGATCGGTGAGGCCGGGGATGTCGAACGTGCGGGTCACACTGCCGGGCGCGAGGACGAGGTAGTCGTACGGCTCGTTCACCAGCTCCCCGGTGATCGTGCGGACCACGCACACCTTGGACCTGAGGTCGACGCCGATCGCGCCGCCCGGGATGATCCGGGTCCGGTACTTGCTGCTGCGGCGCAGCGACACGGCGATCGACTGCGGGGTGAGCACCCCCGACGCCACCTGCGGCAGCAGGGGCAGGTACAGCTGGTAGGCGAACGGCGTCACCAGGGTGATGTCCGCCTCGCCGGGGGACAGCCCCCGCTCCAGCCGCCGGACGCATCCCACGCCCGCGAAACCCGCACCGACCACCAGGATCTTGGGTCGATCCACGTCGACCTCCCTTTCTACGGCACCACACCGATCCCACCGTGCCGGGAGCGCTCGCGCCAGCCGGGTGAGGCAAGGTGACGACCCCGGCCCGATAGTCACATTGCAATACCCCTGTCACACGGTTCCATGCGTGCCGTACGGCACGCGCCCCTGCGGCGTCAGGGCGGCTCCGGGCGGGTATGGGGGAGCTGTACGGACGGCGGTGGGCGGCCGTCCACGGGGTGAAAGGGAGGGAGCCGTGTTGACCAGCGAGAGAATCTGGACGTACGGGCCGCGGACCGGCCGTACCGAGGGCCGGACACTGACCGGCTACACCGTCGTCGCGACCGACGGCACCGTGGGCCGCGTGGAGCGCGAGGCCGCACCCCAGGGCCTGCGCCACCTCGTCGTCGAGACCGGCATGTGGGTCTTCGGCCGCAGCGCGGTCGTCCCGGCGGGCACCGTCGCCGGGATCGACGACACGGGCCGGCGCGTCCTGCTGACGTGCACCCGCGACGAGGTGAAGGCCGCGCCGCGCTTCCGCACCGACAGCGAGACGCGCGACCCCGGCTACCTGGGCACCGTCGGCGCGTACTACCTGCGCCTCACCCCGCACGGCACCGCGCCCGCGTAACCGTCACCGGAACACGTCGTCCGCGTCGTCCCAGCTCAGCGCCTCCGGCGGGCTGTAGCGCGGGATCGGCGCGCGGGCCTGGTACATCGCCTCGATCTCCGCCGACCAGTGCTCGACGATCGAGTCCCGGCGCAGCTTCATCGACGGCGTCAGCAGTCCGCCCGCCTGGTCGAAGGCGCGCGGCAGGATCCGGAACACGCGGATCGACTCGGAGCGGGAGACGGCGCTGTTCGCGGCGGCGACGGCGCGGCCGATCTCCTCGCGCAGCGCGTTCTCCTCGCGCGCCTCACGGCTCGGCACGTCCCCCTGGAGGGCGAGCCGGGCCCGCCAGTGCGCCAGGAACTGCGGGTCCAGGGTGATGAGCGCGCCGACACAGGGCCGGTTGTCGCCGACCACGACCGCCTGGTGGACCAACGGGTGCATCCGCAGCCGCTGTTCGAGCAGCGTCGGTGAGACGCTCTTGCCGCTGGTCGTGACGATGACGTCCTTCTTGCGGCCGGTGATCGTCAGATAGCCGTCCGAGTCGAGGTGCCCGAGGTCGCCGGTGGCCAGCCAGCCGCCGCGCAGCGCCGCCCGGGTCGCCGGCTCGTCGCCGACGTACCCCTGGAACACCGAGGGGCCGTGCACCAGGATCTCCCCGTCGTCCGCGACCCGGACGTCCGTACCGGGCAGCGCCTGGCCGACCGTGCCCGACTTCTCGCGGCCCAGCGGCTGCATGGTGATACCGCCGCCGGTCTCGGTGAGGCCGTAGCCGTCGTGGACGTAGACGCCGATGCCCTCGTAGAACAGGGACAGGTCGCGGTGCAGGGTCGAGCCGCCGGAGGTGGCGCGGCGGACCCGGCCGCCGAGCGCGGCGCGCAGTCTCCGGTAGACGGTCCGCTCGAAGACGGCGTGCTGCATCCGCAGGTCGAAGCCGGGACCCGAACCCCGCCCGAGGCGCTGGCGCTCCACGGCCGCCGCGAACTCCCGCGCGGTCTGCGCCGCCCGCTCGAACAGCCCGCCCCTGCCGTTCTGCTGGGCGGTCAGGAGGAACCCCTTGTAGATCTTCTCGAACACCGACGGCACCGCGTACAGGTACGTCGGCCGGAAGGAGCGCAGCGCCGCCGTGATCGCCGCCTCGCTCATGTCCGGCTCGTGCCCCATCAGGAGGCCGCCGCGTATGCACAGGCCCTGGATCATCAGCCCGTACACGTGCGAGAACGGCAGGAACGCGAGGACGGCCGGACGCTGGTCCGGCGCCGCGACCGTGTGCCCCCACCCGGCGAGGAGCATGTCGCAGGGGCTCGCGAGGCCCGCGTGGCTCAGCGCGCAGCCCAGCGGACGGCCCGAGGTGCCGGAGGTGTAGACGACCGCCGCCGTCGAGTCCGGGAACACGATCCGGCGCAGCGACTCCACCGTCGTCACCGGCACCGACTCGCCCGCCGCCGCGAGCTGTTCGAGGGCGCCCGCGTCCAACTGCCAGACGTGGCGCAGCCAGTCGAGCCCCGCGCACACCGAACCGACCGTCATCACGGTCGCCTCGTCCTCCACGATCACCCCGACACAGCCCGAGTCCCGCAGGATCCACTCCACCTGGTCCCGCGACGACGTCGGGTACACCGGCACGATCTCCGCGCCCACCGTCCACAGCGCGTAGCTCAGCACCGTCCACTCGTAGCGGGTGCGCGCCATCACCGCGACCCGGTGGCCCGGCGAGATCCCCGAGGCGACGAACCCCCGCGCCAGCGCCACCACTTCGTCCCGCAGCCGGACGGCGCTCACCTCCTCCCACCCCTCGGGGTCGGTCGCCGAACGCCGGGCCAGGACCGCGCGTCCGGGGGTGCTCAGGGCGGCGTCGAAGACGCTGTCGGCGAGTCCTCCGGTCAGGGGTGAGAGGGGTGGGGGAGCGACCGTGACGTCGCGCATGCACTGGCTCCTGATACGTACGGGCTGCGGGTGCTCGAATCTAGCCCAGTCACCGGCGCTTTTGACCTCGAACGCACAAGGAAACAGCACTGATCGACGACATCGGCACCACTTCTTCCCCCTGTTTCCTCCCTGCTTTCCGTCTGCTTTCCCCCTGCTTTTCACCTGGTCTTTTCAGGTGGCATAACCCGGACGATCACGGGTAGGCGAGGTGCTCGTGTTGCACGAATGGAGCAACGCCTCCACCGTGGAAGTGACGCGGAAGCGAACGGCAGTCACGCTCCGTGGAGCGGACTCGGTGAGGAGCCAACGACGATGGAGACCGCCGCTCCCTGCACCTACCACCTCGACGTCGACGTCAGCCCCGAACGTGCCGGACAGGTCCGGCGCATCCTCGCCGCACACCTGCGGCACTGGGGCCTGGAGACGCTGGTGGAACCCGTCGGGGAAGGCGCCGAGCTGCTGCTCAACGCCATCGACCGGCACGCCCTCGACAAACGCGCGGCGATCGAGATGTGGTGGAACGGCCACCACCTCATCACCGCCGTCGCCGAGCACGACCCCGACCTACGCCCCGACCAGGACCTCCGCGCCTGCCTCACCCGCCTCGCCGCCACCAGCGACGGCTGGGGCTGCTGCGCCACGGCGGGCGGCGCCAAGGTCATCTGGTTCAGCCGCCGCGCCCGCACCGGCCGCCACGCCGCGCTGATCCCGGTCCGCCCGGCCCCGAGCCTGCGCACGAGCCTGGACCTGCCGAGGGCGGTCCTGGTCTAGCCCTGGCGCTCCACCACGGTGAACTGGGCCCCGTCCGGGTCGCGCAGGACGGCGTGCTCCGCCGACTTGGTCAGGACGCTCCCGCCGTGCACCTCGGCCGCCCGCGCGCACGCGGCGACGTCGGAGGCCCGGAAATGGACCTGCCAGTGCGGCCGTACCGTCGGATCGGGGGCCGCCTCCAGGGCGCCCGAGCCGATCCGGGCCACCGCCGCGCCCCGGCTGCGCAGCACGACCTCGCCGTCCTCGTAATGGACCTCGCAGCTCCCCGGCCGGTCCGACGCCCAGTCCAGGACCTCGCCGTAGAAGATCGCCGAGGCGAAGGCGTCCCGCGTGTGCAGGCGGACCAGTGCGGGCGCCGCGCGGCGCCACAGGTCCCAGTCGCCGAACAGCTCGCCCTCCCAGATGCCGAACGCCGCGCCGTCCCGGTCGGCCAGCAGCGCCGCGCGGCCCGGCGGCAGCGACACCGGGCCCACCGCGACCGTGCCGCCCCGCTCCCGGACCCGGCCCACCGCCTCGTCCGCGCCGAGCACCGCGAAGTACGGCGTCCACGCCACCGCCATCTGCCACATCGCCGCCACCCCCGCGACCCCGGCCACCGGGACGCCGTCCGCCGAGGCGACCCGGAAGTGGTCGCCCAGGGAGCCCTGGCGCCACTCCCAGCCGAACACGGCTCCGTAGAACTCCTGGGTGGCCGCCAGGTCGCGGGTGGTGAGGCTGACCCAGCAGGGCGCCCCGAACACGGAGCGGGTGGTGACGACCTCGGGACGTGGGTTCATGACGATCTCCGGTACGGCGGTCGGGGGAGCAGGTCCAGTGTCGTGCGCACGGAGCGCCGACCGCCTCTTGACTCACCCTTGAGGCTGTTACCTCTGCTAAAGAGATAATCTGTTCGTATGGACGACGAGACGTTTCCGCAGGAACTCGCCGACGCGATCACCGGAGTCCAGCGGCTCCTGCGGCGCAGACTGCGCGCCGGACTCACCGTCCCCCGGCTGCGCGGCGGCGAGGCCGAACTCCTGCGCCTCGTCGCCGCCCGGCCCGGCATCGGCGTCACCGAGGCCGCGAAGGAACTCCTCCTCGCGGGCAACTCCGTCTCCACCCTCGTCAACCGGCTCGTGCAGGAGGGGTTCCTGATCCGCGAGAGCGACCCCGCCGACCGGCGCGCCGCGCGTCTGAGGCTCACCGAGGCCGCCGAGATCCGGCTGCGGGACTGGCGGGAGCGGCGCGCGGAACTCGTCGGGCGGGAGGTCGCCCGGCTCGACGCGGCGGACCGGGCGGCACTCAGCGCGGCGCTGCCGGCGCTGCGGACTCTCGCCGTACAGCTCCAGCAGGAAGAGCCCTCGGAGGAGGACCCGTCATGACCGACGCCGTCACCTGTACCGGCCTCGCCTACGCCTTCGGGGACACCCGGGCCGTCGACGGCCTCGACCTCACCGTCGCCGAGGGCGAGGTCTTCGGCCTCCTCGGACCCAACGGCGCCGGCAAGACCACCGCCATCCGCTGCCTCACCACCCTGCTGCCGGTCCCCGCCGGCATGGTCCGCGTCTTCGGGCACGACGCCGCCGACGACCGCATGGCCGTACGCCGCCTCCTCGGCTACGTCCCCCAGCAGC
Organism: Streptomyces saintjeani; assembly: GCF_055409605.1. Taxonomy (NCBI): domain Bacteria; kingdom Bacillati; phylum Actinomycetota; class Actinomycetes; order Kitasatosporales; family Streptomycetaceae; genus Streptomyces; species Streptomyces saintjeani. Next base: position 9,158,403 of record NZ_CP189624.1, read on the forward strand.
TCTCCGCCGACGCCGGGCTCACCGGGCGCGAGAACGTGTCGCTGTTCGCCCGCGTCTTCGACGTACCCCGCCGCGAACGCGCCGAGCGGGTCGGGCAGGCGCTGGCCGCCGTCGGGCTCACCGACGCCGCCGGGCGGCTCGCCGGGACGTACTCCGGTGGCATGGTGCGCCGACTCGAACTCGCCCAGGCACTCGTCAGCGCGCCCCGGCTGCTCATCCTCGACGAACCCACCATCGGCCTCGACCCCATCGCCCGCACCGGCGTCTGGGAGCACATCGGCGCCGTGCGCGAGGCCACCGGGATGACCGTCCTCGTCACCACCCACTACATGGACGAGGCCGACCACTACTGCGACCGCGTCGCCCTCATGCACCACGGCCGGGTACGCGCGCTCGGCACGCCCGGGGAACTGCGCGAGGGCCTCGCCGCCCGGCGGGCCACCGAGGCGCTGCCCAGCCTGGAGGACGTCTTCCGCGACGTCGCAGGCGGCTCCCTCGACGAGAACTCAGGAGACTTCCGAGATGTCCGAAGCACCCGCCGTACCGCTCAGCGCGTCGGCTGACATATCCCTCCTCGTCAAACCCCCCGCCCCGCGCGCCGGCTGGCGGCTCGTGCCCGCGCGGGTCGGCGCGATGTGCGTCGTCGAACTCCAGAAACTCCGGCACGACCGGACCGAGTTGTACACGCGCGCCGTACAACCCGCGCTGTGGCTGCTGATCTTCGGGCAGACGTTCACCCGCATCCGCGCGATCCCCACCGGGGGCATCCCGTACGTCGACTACCTCGCGCCCGGGATCATCGCCCAGTCCGCCATGTTCATCGCGATCTTCTACGGCATCCAGATCATCTGGGAGCGCGACGCGGGCGTCCTCAACAAGCTCCTCGTCACGCCGACGCCGCGCGCCGCGCTCATCACCGGCAAGGCGTTCGCCGCCGGCGTGAAGTCGGTGATCCAGGCCGTCGTCGTCATCGTCATCGCCGCGCTGCTCGGGGTCGCGCTCACCTGGAACCCGCTCAAGCTGCTCGGCGTGCTCGCCGTCGTCGTCCTCGGGTCCGCGTTCTTCTCCTGCCTGTCCATGACCATCGCCGGGATCGTCCTGAGCCGCGACCGGCTCATGGGGATCGGGCAGGCGATCACCATGCCGCTGTTCTTCGGCTCCAACGCGCTCTACCCCGTCTCCGTCATGCCCGGCTGGCTCCAGGCCGTCAGCGCGTTCAACCCGCTCAGTTACGAAGTGAACGCGCTGCGCGGTCTCCTGATCGGTACGCCGGCGCATCTCGCCGTCGATTTCGGGGTGCTCGCGCTCGCCGCCGCGCTCGGTGTCGCCGCGTCCTCCGCGCTGCTCGGCAGGCTCGCCCGGTGACGTGATGTGCGGCACGTTTGCACAAGGTGTCACCTCGGGCGTTCAGATATTTCCGCTGGGCACGGCTTGATCACCGATCAAAAGGGACGATGTCCCAGGCCACGGGGTATTCCGCTCATTTGACAGTGCACTCGGGCCACGGATAGGACTCAGCCGGTGGACGTCGGGAGGTGGGCCGTGTACGAGCCGAACGTGGTCGGAGACTGGCAGGAGTACGAGGCGTACTCCGGTCTGCGCCTGTGCGTGAACCGGCTGGAGCGTGCGGAGCCCCCACGAGGCCGCGACGACGCCGCCGACGGCCTCACGTACTTCAGGCTCCGCGTGGTCGTCGAGAACCGCGGCGAGTCCAAGTACTGCGTCCACCTGGAGGACGGCCAGATCGACGTCCGCCTCGGCCCCGACAGCGAGAGCGCCTTCGTCGACTGGCGCAACTCCCAGTTCGTGGAGGGCTTCGACGTCTACCCCCTGCGCCGGGTGACGGCGGTCCTGCACGCGGCCGGCCCCGAGTCCGCGCTGGACCGCATCGACATCCAGGTCCAGCTCCGGGTGGACGACGAATGGACCGAACGCCGGTTGTGGACAGGCGGATTGGACCTCTGCGAGGAGCGGGTGGGCGCGGCCCCCTGCGCCGGGCGCGAGAGCGAGCTGTCCCGCCAGGTGAGCAACTACCTCCGGGACCAGGCCGAGGCGGGGGACGGGACGTCCTGAGGTCGGCGCAGAGCTCTTGAGCCGGTGATCGGGGCCCGGGCGGTGCCACCCTGAGGGGCTGGTTGCCGCCGGTCGAGCCGGTGGATTCCGCAGCTCGCGGCGCCTGGATCGCCTTCGGCGGAGGCCCTGCCAGGACTCGCCGAGCCGTGACCGGCGGTGCGCGTGCCGGACGGTCCCGATGCTGAGGCGGCAGGCTCTGACCGGCCGTACCACGACCGAGCGCCCGACTCCGGGCCATGTCGTCGACCGGCCCGGTCGAGCCCGCGCCGCCCCCGGAGGGCTCAGTGCGGGATGCCGTCGATCAGGTCCCGTGCCCCCTGCCGCAGCAGCGCCACCGCCACGGACGTGCCCAGCGTCGCCGGGTCCAGTGGGCCGGCCCATTCGTGGGCGTTCAGACGGGTCTTGCCGTCCGGGGTGAAGACGCAGGCGCGCAGGGAGAGTTCGCCGGTGCGGTCGACCTGGGCGTAGCCGGCGATGGGGCTGTTGCAGTGGCCCTGGAGGACGTGGAGGAACATGCGTTCCGCCGTGGCCTCGCGGTGGGTCGAGGGGTCGCCCAGCGCGCTGACCGTGTCGATCAGGTCCGTGTCGCCCTCGCGGCACTGGAGGGCCAGGATGCCCGCGCCGATGGGCGGCATCATCGCCTCGGGGGAGAGGATCTCGGTGATGACGTCGGTGCGGTCGATGCGCTCCAGACCCGAGACCGCGAGCAGCAGCGCGTCGGCCTCGCCCGCGGCCAGCTTCTCCAGCCGCCGGTTGGCGTTGCCCCGGAACGGCACGCACTCCAGGTGCGGGTGGGTGGCCGCCAGTTGGGCGATACGGCGGACCGAGGACGTCCCGATGCGGGTGCCGTCGGGCAGCTCGTCCAGAGTCAGACCGCCGGGGTGGATCAGCGCGTCCCGGACGTCGTCGCGCTTCAGGAACGCGGCGAACACGGTCCCGGCGGGCAGCGGCCGGTCAGCGGGCACGTCCTTCACGCAGTGGACGGCGAGATCCGCCTCCCCGGCGAGCAGCGCGGCATCGACCTCTTTGGTGAACGCGCCCTTGCCCTCGACCTGGGACAGGTCGCCCATCCACTTGTCACCGGTCGTCTTCACCGGCACGACCGCGGTCCGCACCCCGGGATACAGGGCGCCCAACTCGGCGCGCACCCGCTCCACTTGGGCCAGAGCCATCGGCGAGTCACGGGAGACGATACGGATCAGTTCGGGTACCGACATGTGAGACACGATAGACCCTCCCGGCCGCCCCACGGACACCGCGGGCCTCCGTCCGGACGAGCCCCGGCCGTCCCCCGAACCCGGTCGGACCCGGATCCGGGGGACGCCTCAGCAGCTCACGCGTTGGGATCGAACGAGATCCCCGAGGGCAGCGCCTTCGTCAGGTGGGCGGCGAAGTTCGCGTCCTTGAGCCCGAAGTTGGCGGACCCGAAGTCGTACGCGCTCAACTTGTCCCGCAGCCCCGCCGGGTACCCGTTCCAGCCGACCAGCGGCGGGTACTGCCAGGTGTGCTTCGCGTTCTCCGGCGGCTCGTCGTTGGAGTTCGCCAGCCGGAAGCAGTGCGTGCTGATCCCGTCCTTGTGGTAGACGACCTTCGCGTGGGTCCCGTCGAAGCGGACCGAGGACGCCGGACTGACCGTGAACGAACCGTGGTTGGACGTCGCGACGTACTGGACCGTGCCGTTCTGCACCCAGATCACGACATGCTCCCAGTCGTTCCGGTGCCCGCCGATGCTGCTGTTGGCGAGGGCCTGGTCCTTCTCGAAGTACAGGCCGTACATGTACGCGCACCAGCCGTTGTCGCACTTGGCGCGCGAGTAGCTGTTCGTGTTGTCCAGGTCCGAGGCGTCGTGGCACTCGCCGCTGAGCGAACCCGTCGGGTTCAGGCCGCCGTTGACCGTCCCGTCGGGGCCGATCGCCGGGGTCGAGTAGCAGCCGTCGGTGTCGTAGTCGAACGCCGGCAGGTACGTCAGCTCGGCGGCTTCAGCGTTCTGCGGCAGCGCCTTCGGCGGGGCGGCGTACGCGGCCGTCGGGACGGCGAGCACGAGCGCGCCGGCGAGCGCCGACACGGTGAGCCATCTGCGGCGGCCCGACGGGGACTTGGGTGACGACAAGGCGTCCTCCGGATGGGGGGAGAGGGGGAGCGTGGGGGGGGGGGCAGCTCAGCTTCCCCGCTTTTCCCACCCCCGCCAAGGGGTCATGCACATATCAAAAGTGAAGTATCGGCGAAGACTTGGCTGTTGGGAGGCGGTGATCACCACACGCACGGCAGCTCCGCCGTCACCACCGTCGGCCCGCCCGGCGGACTGGAGACGCCGACCGTCCCGTCCAGCGCCGCGACCCTGCGCCGCATTCCGGTCAGCCCCGACCCCGCGTGATCGTCCGCGCCGCCCTTCCCCGCGTCGCGGATCTCGACCCGCAGCCCCCGCCTCGTCCGCGCCAGACCCACCTCCGCCTGGTCGGCGCCGCTGTGCTTCGCGACGTTCGTCAGCGCCTCGGCGACCACGAAGTACGCCGCCGCCTCCACCGCCGCGGGCGGCCGTACGCCGTCGTCCAGCCCCTCGGCACGCACGTCGACCGCCAGCCCGCTGCTCCCCGCGAGCGCGCGTACGGCACCGGCCAGACCCCGGTCCGTGAGGATCGGCGGGTGGATGCCCCGTACGACGTGCCGCAGCTCGGAGAGGGCCTCCTCCGCCTGGCCGAGCGCGTCGTCGAGCAGCGTGCGCGCCTTCTCCGGGTCCGCCTCGTACGCCCGCTGCGCCAGCCCGATCCGCATCGACAGGGCGACCAGGCGGGCCTGGGCGCCGTCGTGCAAGTCCCGTTCGATACGGCGCAGTTCGGCGCCGTGCGCGGCGACCGCGTCGGCACGCGTCGTCGTCAGCTCCGCCACCCGCGCCTCCAGGAGCGCTTCCGGCGAGGGGCGCAGCAGGGCCGCCGACCAGCCCGCCTCCAGGTCGGCCAGCTTCGTGATCAGCGGCAGGACCACCGCGCGCCGCCGCAGGACGCCGCACCAGACGCCGTCCACGACCAGGCCGACCGGCCACAGCGGGACCATCAGGAGGTTCAGCCAGCCGTACGCGTACTGCGCGGCCATCCACAGCAGGTCCTTGCCGGTGCCCGGGTCCCGTACGGCGATCTTGATCCGGTCCGGCAGGGGGCCCGTGATCGGGCGGTACGCCTCCGGGATCGGCCGCTCCGTCCACCGCGCCGTCAGCGTCCGCTTGGCGCCCGCGATCCGGCGGACGATCAGCACCGTCTCCGGGAACATCCAGATGCCGATCACCGCGACGACGCAGACGGCGGTGATCAGCAGGACCGTGATGAACAGGTACGACAGGAACGCCACGACCGCGGCGAGGGCGAGGTGGGCGGAGGCGCGGGCGGCCTGGCGGAGGGTCGCGAGCATGGGGGTCCCGGGGAAGCGGAGGGGCGTACGGCCTGTGCTTGCGTCAGTCGTCCAGCGTGACGACGATCTTCTCCGCCGCGCCCGGCGACAGCGCCAGTTCGAAGGCGCGGTCCGCCTCCGCGAACGGGATCGTGTGGCTGATCAGCTTCGCGAACCGGTCCTGGTGCTCGACGAGTTCGGGGGTCACCTCGAAGATCTCCGTGGGGTAGCCCTGGGACGGGATCAGCGTCAGCTCGCTGCGGAGCATGCCGCCGAGGTCGATCTCGCCCTTCTTCTGGACGGCCACCATGACCAGCTTGGCGTGCCACTTCGCGTTGGCGACGACCGTGGTGAAGACGGCGGGGGCACCGGCCGCGTCCAGGTAGATGTCCGTGCCGGGGCGGGGCTGGCCCAGCGCGTTCGCGGCCTGGCCGTGCAGTTCCGTGAGGCGCGCGGTGACGTCCTGCGCCGCCGAGTCGATGACGGCGTCCGCGCCCACGGCCAGTGCCTTCTCCAGCCGGGAGGGGATGACGTCGACCACGGTGACGTGCCCGACGCCGCGCAGCTTGAACCAGATCGCCGCGCCGAGGCCGATGGGGCCCGCGCCGAAGACGACGACCTTGTCCTCGGGGCGTGCCCCGGAGCGGTTCACCGCGTGCCGGGCCACCGCCATCGGCTCGTTGAGGGAGGCGACCTGGAAGGGGACGGTGTCGGGGAACACCGCGACGCTCCTGCCGACCTCGGCGTTCTCGATGAGCAGGTACTCGCTCATGCCGCCGTACGTGCCGCCGCAGCCGATGATGCCGGTCGGCGCGTCCTGCGGGTTCACCACGACGCGGTCGCCCGCCTTCAGGCCGGTGACCTCCGCGCCGACCTGGACGACCTCACCGGCCGGCTCGTGCCCCAGCGCGACGGGGACCAGGTCGCCGCCCAGGTGGGCCCTGGCCGGCATGCCGCCCATGTGCAGGAACGTGACGTCCGTGCCGCAGATGCCGCAGGCCCGGACCCGTACGAGCGCGTCCTTCGGGCCGGGCTCGGGGAGTTCGACGTCCACGGTCTCGACGCGGTGCACGCCGGCGGTACGGACGGACTTCATGGTGCTCATCGCGGGGGCCTTTCGTCGCTGCTGGGGGTGTCTCCGGGCCCGGCGGCGGCTGGGGGGAGACGCCGTCCGCCGGGCCCGGAGCGCGCCGTTCCCCGTCCCCACGGGTCCGGCGCTCGGGACCTTCTCCGCTCAGAGAGTCCCGGCTCGGTGTTGCTTGAGTTAGGCAAGCATGTGCGAGTTACTTGAGTCAAGCAAATGGTTGGGATTTGCTTGAGTAAGGCAAGCAGGGGGCTAGGGTGAACGGCATGTGCGCTTTACGACGTCCGGACGACGCGTCGGCCTCTCCCTGCCCCGTCTGTCGGGCTCCCCTCGCCGTCACCCCCCGAGCCCACCTCCCCTCCCTGGTGCGGGGCTCCGGACAGCGCGTGCTCGTCGCGGCCCGGGAAGTCGCCGTCGCCGAACTCCTCGCCGTGAGCCTGGAGCTGGCCGGGTACCGGGTCGGGCTCGCCGGGAGTTTCGGGGAGGCCGTGGCCCGCTTGGGGGAGGGGCGGTTCGAGCTGGCGGTGGTCGATCTGGGGCTGCCGGGGCTGCCGAGGAGCAAGGGGGCGGGGCGGCCGGTCGTGCGGCGGTTGCCGGTGTTGTACCTGCTGCCGCCCGACCGGTTGGAGGCGATTCTTCCGGAGCTGGACTCCGGGGAGAAGGACTACGTGACGACACCGATCCGGGTCGCCGAAGTCCTCGCCCGGATGCGGGTGCTGCTGCGCTCCGCCGACCGGAGTCGGGGGAGCGCGCTCAGTTACGACGACCTGGTGCTGGACGACGACGGCTGCCGTGCCGTACGCGGACTCCGCACCCTCGACCTCACCCCCGCCGAGTACCGCCTCCTGCGCCACTTCCTCGTCAACGCCCACCGCGTGCTGTCGAAGGAGCAGATCAGCCGGTTCGTGTGGGGCGACTTCCGGGAGGGCAACGCCATCGAGCAACTGGTCTCGCGGCTCAGGCGGAAGCTGGACCAGGACGGCCCCCCGCTGCTCCACACCCGCCGGGGCTTCGGGTACTGGCTGGGCCGGGAGGAGAGCGAGGCGTGACCTGTGATCCACGCCACGTCAGCTCCCCGTCAGCTTCCTGACCGGGTCGAGTCAGCGCCTTCTGTTTGCCTGGGCCCACGAAACCCCCCCACTCCCGAGGAGAGCCATGGCGGACGCGCTCACCGCACCGGAATTCCCCATGCCGAGGTCGAGTCGGTGCCCCTTCGACCCGCCGCCCGCTCTGACGGAACTCCGCGAGAAAGGGCCGCTGGCGAAGGTCAGGCTCTGGGACGGCAGCGAACCCTGGCTCGTCACGACGTACGCCGAACAGCGCGCCCTGCTCGGCGACCCCAGGGTCAGCGCGGACCCGGACAACCCCGGCTACCCCACGAAGGCGTCGCCCGGTGCCGGGGACGGCAAGCTCAGCTTCATCATGATGGACGACCCGGAACACGCGAGGCTGCGCCGGATGGTGACCGGCCCGTTCGCGATCAGGAAGGTGGAGGCCCTGCGCCCCGCCGTACAGAAGATCACGGACGACCTGATCGACGGCCTCCTCGCCGGACCGAACCCCGTGGACCTGGTCGAGGCGTTCGCGCTGCCGCTGCCGTCCCTCGTGATCTGCGAGCTGCTCGGAGTGCCGTACGCGGACCACGACTTCTTCCAGGGCAACACGAAGACGATGATCCTCCGGACGGCGACCCCGCAGGAGCGGACGGCGGCGAGTCAGGCGATCGGCGGCTACCTCGGCGCCCTCCTCGAAGAGCGCGTCAGCGACCCCCGCGACGACCTGATCTCCGGCATCGCGGGCCGGATCGCGGCCGGTGAACTCGACCACCGGCAGGCCACCGAGATGGCCCTGCTGCTCCTGATCGCGGGCCACGAGACGACCGCGAACATGATCGCCCTCGGCACCCTGGCCCTGCTCAGGAACCCCGGCCAGCTCGCCCTCCTGCGCCAGGGCGGCGACCCGAAGTTCGTCGCGGGCGCGGTCGAGGAACTGCTGAGGTACCTGCACATCACCCACCTCGGCCGGCGCCGCGCGGTCACCGAGGACATCGAGATCGCGGGCCGTACGGTCAGGGCGGGCGAGGGCCTGATCATGGCCAACGAGATCGGCAACCGCGACCCCGAGGCGTTCCCCGACCCGGACCGCCTCGACCTCACCCGCGACGCCCGCCGCCACGTCGCGTTCGGCTTCGGCGTTCACCAGTGCCTCGGCCAGCCCCTGGCCCGTATGGAACTCCAGGTCGTCTACGGCACCCTCTACCGGCGCCTCCCCGGTCTGGAGCTCGCGATCCCCTTCGAGGACGTCCGTTTCAAGGACGACGCGTTCGTGTACGGCGTCCACAGCCTCCCCGTCACCTGGTAATCCGCCAACTCCCCGCAGAACATCAGGAGATCACCGTGCAGGTGGAACTCGAAGCCGACAAGTGCGTGGCGTCCGGCCAGTGCGTCCTCGCCGCGATGGACGTCTTCGACCAGGACGACGACGGCATCGCCGTCCTCCTCGAAGCCGAACCCGCGGCCGACCAGCTCGACGACGTCCGCGAGGCCGTCGCCGTCTGTCCGGCAGCCGCCATCCGTCTCGTCGAGAAGCCGCAAGTTACTTGAGTTACGCAACAACAGGGTAAAGTGGGGCGCATGCCGATCGAACCGCTCCCCGCCTCCGCCTCCCCCGAGGTCATCGAGATCGAGCGGGCGCTCACCCGCATCACGTACCTGAGCACCCGTGCCCGCCAGCACGACCGGCTGATGGCCATCGCGGGCGTCCCCCTCGACCGCGCGGCCGTCGCGCTGCTGCGCCAGGTCGCCGACTCCGAGCCGCTGCGCCCCGGTGAACTGGCCCAGCGGCTCGGCGTCGAGGCGTCGCACGTCACGCGGACCGTCCAGCAGCTCCAGAAGTCCGGGTACGTCACCCGCGTACCCGACCCGCAGGACGGCCGCGCGCAGCGCATCCAGCTCACGGAGGCGGGGGAGCGGGCCGTCGGCCGGATCCGGGCGGCGAGCCAGCGCGGTATGCAGCTCGCGCTCCAGGACTGGACGCCGCAGGAGCTGGAACAGCTCGCCGGGCTCTTCCACCGCATGGTCGACGACTTCCTCACGTATGCGATCGAGGAGGACACCGAACCCGCCACGGCCTGACCTGGAGCGGTCAAGTAGCATCGCGCGCAACCCCACTTGAAGGAGGGACTGGCCCATGAGCCGCGCCCCCGAGACCGGCGACGTCGTCGACGATTTCTCCCTGCCGGACGAGACCGGAACGGTCCGCAGCCTCACCGAGCTGCTCGCCGACGGTCCTGTCGTCCTCTTCTTCTACCCCGGCGCCCTGACGCCCGGCTGCACCGCCGAGGCATGCCACTTCCGCGACCTCGCCGCGGAGTTCAAGGCGGCCGGCGCGCGCCCGGTCGGGATCAGCGGCGACACCGTCGACAAGCAGAACGAGTTCGTCGGCAAGCACACGCTGGGGATGCCGCTGCTGTCCGACGAGGACGGCACCGTGCGGGAGAAGTTCGGCGTCAAGCGCGGGTTCGCGCTCATGGCCACCAAGCGGGTCACGTTCGTGATCGGGCAGGACCGCAGGATCCTGGAGGTCGTGCGCAGCGAGCTGCGGATGAACCAGCACGCGGACCGGGCACTGGAGGTCCTGCGCGCTCGGGGTTGAGCCCCCGCCGCATTACCCCCATTCTGGGACGTATGGAGCATCTCGTCGCTGCGGCGGTCATCGATGCCCGGGGCGTCGTGACGGGCTGGAGCGAGGGGGCCCGCGAGCTGACCGGGCGGACGGCGGGCGAGGCGGTGGGCCGGTCCGCGGCCGAGCTGCTCGGTGACGCGCTGCCGGGCGGCGGGCCCGTCGTCCTGCGGCACAAGGACGGCCACCCCGTCTCCGCCACCCTCACGGCCTGCCCGGTCCTGGGCCCCGGCGGCGAACCCGCCGGGTTCGTCGTCACCGTCGCAGCGCCCCCGCCGCCCTCGCTCGGGGAGCTGGCCTTCCAGCAGGCGTCCATGCCGATGTCCGTGTTCGACACGCGGCAGCGCTATCTGCGGCTCAACTCGGCCGCCTGCCAGGTGATGGGCGTCGACGAGGACGTGCTCCTGGGGCGGCCGTTCCCGGAGACCGTCGAGGACGCCGAGCACAGCCAGGGCTTCCACCACCACCTCCGCGAGGTCGCCGACACCGGGCGGCGCGTGCACTACGAGAGCTACACCGGCGAGCCCTCCGGGAACCGGGAGCACGCCTGGAACATCGAGATGTGGCCCGTGCACGACGCCGGGGGCGAGCTGAGGGCCGTCGCGCTCGCCGCGTTCGACAGCAGCGAGCAGTACTGGGCCCGCCGCCGCCTCGCCCTCCTCAACGAGGCCGCCGCCTCCATCGGCACCACCCTCGACGTCGTCCGCACCGCCGAGGAGGTCGTCGGCCTCCTCGTCCCCCGGTACGCCGACTTCGCGAGCGTCGACCTCTTCGACTGGGTCCTCGGCTCCGACGAACCCCCGCGCATCCCCGAGAGCCAGGTCGTCCTGCGGCGCGTGGCGCACGGCTCCGCCGCCGACGGCACCCCCGAAGCCGCCGTCCACCTCGGCGAGACCGACGCCTACCCGCCGTACAGCCCGCCCGCGAAAGCGCTGCGCGAGGGGCGGGCCGTGCTCAGCCAGGCCGGGGAGCCGGAGTTCGTACGGTGGGTCGCCGAGCGCAACACCCGCTCACCCGAAGGGCGGCCCCACCGGCAGGGCGTGCACTCGATGCTGGCCGTGCCGCTGCGGGCCCGCGGGACGACCCTCGGGGTCGCCGTCGCGATCCGCATGGCGCACCCCGACGACTTCGGGGACGACGACGCCGTGTTCGCCGAGGAACTCGCCAGCCGCGCCGCCGTCTGCGTCGACAACGCCCGCCGCTTCGCCCGCGAACGCGCCACCGCGCTCACCCTCCAGCACAGCCTCCTCCCGCGCGGCCTGCCCGGACAGGCCGCCGTCGAGGTCGCCCACCGGTACCTCCCCTCCGGGTCGACGGCCGGGATCGGCGGCGACTGGTTCGACGTCATCCCCCTGTCCGGCAGCCGTGTCGCGCTGGTCGTCGGCGACGTCGTCGGCCACGGCATCCCCTCCTCGGCGACCATGGGACGGCTCTGCACGGCCGTGCGCACCCTCGCCGACGTCGACCTCCCGCCGGACGAGCTGCTCACCCACCTCGACGACCTCGTCACCCACCTCGCCACCCACGACGACGGCTCCACCGACGCCGCCGAACTCGGCGCGACCTGCCTGTACGCCGTGTACGACCCCGTCGCGCGCCGCCTCGCCCTCGCCGCCGCCGGGCATCCGCCGCCCGCGCTCGTGCTGCCCGACGGGACGGTCCGGTTCGTCGAGATGAGCCCCGGGCCACCCCTCGGCGTCGGCGGACACCCCTTCGAGGCGGCCGAGGTGGAGCTGCCGGAGGGCGCGATCGTCGCTCTCTACACCGACGGGCTCATCGAGGGCCGCGACCGGGACGTCGACCGGGCCGGCGCCGAGCTGTGCGGCGCGCTCGCCGCGCCCGCCGCGACGCTGGACGCGCTCTGCGACACCGTCCTCAAGGCCGTCCTCCCCGAGGAACCCGGCGACGACGTCGCGCTGCTCCTCGCCCGCACGCGTGCGCTCGGCGCGGACCGGGTCGCGACCTGGGACGTCGTACCCGATCCCGAGCACGTCGCCGCGACCCGGCAGGCCGCGATGGCGCAGCTCGCCGCCTGGGGGCTCGACGAGGCGTCCTTCGTCACGGAACTCGTCGTCAGCGAACTCGTCACCAACGCGATCCGGTACGGCGAGCCGCCCATCCGGCTGCGGCTCATCCGGGACCGGACGCTGATCTGCGAGGTGTCCGACGCGAGTTCGACCTCACCGCATCTGCGACGGGCGCACGCCTTCGACGAGGGCGGGCGGGGGCTGCTGCTGGTCGCTCAGCTCACCCAGCGGTGGGGGAGCCGGCAGAACAGCCGGGGGAAGACGATCTGGGCCGAACAGGCACTGTGAACTACTGGAAGTCGCAGCCCGGGTTCGGGGCGTCCTCGGAGAACGGGGCGCCGTGCGGGAGGATGTACAGCGCCTTCAGGACCAGCGGCTTGTCACCCAGGTTGCGGCCGATGTGCACGTAGTTCGGGCCCTCCTCGATGACCTGGCCCTTCTGGTACACGCCGTCCGAATCGCACGTCGCGTCGAAGTGGCTCAGCGTGCCCTCCTCGATGAAGCCGTAGACCATGCCGTCGTGGAAGTGCCAGCCGGTCGTCTGGCCCGGCGGGATCGTCAGCTCGCGCAGGACGTAGTCCTTGTCGCCGACCGTCTTCTGCGCGAGGAGCTTCGCCGTCACCCCCGGGCCCGGAGGCGTGGCCTGGGCGGCCGTGGTGGAGAGAACGAGAGCCGCGAAAGCGGCGGCGAGGACGGTACGTGTACGCATGGGGGGCCTCCTGAGACGTCGTCGGGCGGGACCCTACCGAACGCCAGGAGCACGGGGAGGGAAAACCGGGTAGGGAGTCCGTAAACGGATCTTGGAGGGTTCATGGAGGTCAGGCCGGTCGCCGGGTACATCGGCGCGGAGGTCCACGGGGTCGATCTCGCCGGGGAGTTGGACGCGGCGACGGTACGGGGCATCCGGGACGCGGTCCTGCGCTGGAAGGTCGTCTTCTTCCGGGAGCAGAAGCTCGACCACGCCGGACACGTCGGGTTCGCCCGCCGGTTCGGGGAACCCGTCGCGCCGCGCAAGCGGGGCAGTGCTTCGCCGGCCGGCTTCCCCGAGGTCGAGACCACCGCCGACCGGCTGGAACTCGGCGGGAAGTTCGGCATGGAGCACGAGGAATGGCTCCAGCGGCGCCGGCACACGCTGCTGCGCGGCTGGCACTGCGACCACGGCGCCCGTATCGACCCGCCCGCCGCGACGATCCTGCGCGCCGAGGCGGTTCCGCCGTACGGGGGCGACACGACCTGGTCCAACCTCGCCGCCGCGTACGCCGGGCTGTCGGAGCCGGTACGCCGGTTCGTGGACGGGCTGCGGGTGGAGCACCGGCTGGGCGTGGGGTACCAGCCGCGTGCCGGGGACGACGCGTACGTGCGGCATCTGCTGGACCACCAGGTCGCGTCCGTGCACCCGCTGGTGCGGGTCCATCCCGAGAGCGGGGAGCGGATCCTGTACGTCAACGGGTACTACGCCGAGCAGATCCAGGACGTCTCCCGCGCGGAGAGCCGGGCCCTGCTCGACATGCTGCTCGAACAGGCCGTACGCCCCGAATACACGGTCCGCTTCAGGTGGGAGCCGGGGAGCGTGGCCTTCTGGGACAACCGCGCGACGATCCACCTGGCCCCGGGCGACAACGCGCACCTCGGGTTCCCCCGGACCATGCACCGGGTGATGCTGGCCGGGGACGTGCCGGTGGGGGCGGACGGGAGGGCGTCGGAGGGGGTGACCGGGACGGAGGTGGGGCGGTGGTGAGGGTCAGTCCTCCGACCCCGGCTTCCAGCCCAGCGCCGGGCCCAGGTTCGTCGCCATGTCCGTGAGGATCTGCACGTAGTCCTCGTGGTCGAACGTGAAGGGGAGCGCGAAGGCCACCTCGTCGATCTCGCGGTACGCGGCGTGTGCGTGGAGGCGTTCGGCGATCTCGGCGGACGTGCCCACGTAGTCGGGGGCGAACATCATGCGCGCCGGGCCCTGCGGGGACGCCGTGCGGGGGAGGCGCTTCGCCGCGTACTCCTCGTACCTGGCGCGCTGCGCCGGGGTCGCCGAGTCCGTGGGGACGACCACCAGGCCCTGGGAGACGCGGGCCGCGTCACCGTCGGGGTGGGCGGCGCGGAACGCGCGGATGTGGGAGAGCTGGATCTTCGCGAAGTCCTCGGACTCCTCGGCCTTGACGACGCTACTGGTCAGGAAGTTCATGCCGTGCTCCCCGGCCCAGCGCGCGGAACTCAGGCTGCCGCCGCCGTACCACATGCGCCGGCCGAGGCCGGGGGAGTGCGGCTGGACCCGGTCGGAGAAGACTTCGAACCCCTGCACGCCGCTGAAGTCGCTAGCGGACTCGCCGCGCACGAAGTCCAGGAGCCGCCGGACCCGCTCGTACGAGAAGTCCTCGGCGTCGGCCGTGTCCGGGTAGAGCGCGCCCTTGACGTGCTCGTACTGCATCGGCGGGCCCACGCTCACCCCCGGGTTCAGCCGCCCGCCGGAGAGGAGGTCGACCGTCGCCCAGTCCTCGGCGAGCCGCAGCGGATTCTCCCAGCCGAGCGGCGTCACGGCCGTACCGAGGTGGATACGGCTCGTGCGCTGGGTCGCGGCGGCGAGGACCGCGACGGGGGAGGAGATGCCGTACTGGAGGTGACGGTGGCGCAGCCACGCGCTGTCGAAGCCGAGGCGCTCACCGAGTTCGATGATCTCCAGCGTCGATTCGTGGCCCGCGCGGGGGTCGTCCCCGTCGAACAGGCCGATGGTGAGGAAACCGAGCTTGCGCAGCGGGCGCGGGGTGGACGGCATGAGGCTCTCCAACGGTCACGGGACGTACGACCGTGCCAACCCGCGCCACGCCTCACGCATTCCGGCGCAGCGGGATGATCACCTCGTCCTCGACCGGCGGCTCGACCTCCTGCGCGAGGTTCCCGGTCGCCGCGAAGCACCGGATGCGCACGGACTCCGGCGTGACGTCGAGCCGCAGGAAGCTCTTGAAGAACGGCGGACTGTACGTCGCGGAACCGGGCGAGAAGAGTTGCGTGTAGATCTTCCGTACGGGGAGCCTGACGCGCCGGGGTTTCCCCGCCACCCCGAGCAGCGCGGCGACCAGCCGGATCCGCCGGGTGATCCGCACCTCGGCGCCAGGTGCGCGGGCCGGGGTGATGCCCAGCCGCTCGGCGATCACCGCCGTCGCCTCGTCCTCGGTCAGCCGAAAGAACCGCCTGAGGCGCAGCCGCCGCCCGTACAGCCCCGCGTAGAACGCCAGCGAGTCACCGCGCAAGGGGTAGCACCGGAACTCGTCCTCGCCGACGCCCGCGACCGAGACCCGAGAGATGGTGTGCGTGGCGTGCGTGAACGCGCCGCCGCCCCCGGACACGACGTACTGGAGTATCCGCCCGTCCGGGCAACGCACCGGATAGCGCTGGTAGTTGTGGATGTCGCCGCCTATCGCCGCGACGTACCCGTGCTCCGGCGCCCGCACGATCTCGTCGACCGTCCCGCCGCCCTCGATCGCGCAGGGGTCGGACCGGCCGTCGACGTACAGGGGCGAACCGGTGACGAGGATCTTCGGGCGCGGACCCTGGGACACCTCCCGCAGCCACGCGCCCTGTTCGGCGTCGAGGGTGCCGAGGAGTCCCGTGTCTATCCCTATGATCCGTACGGGTCCGGCGTCGATCGCCCAGTACGGGCCCGGCTGGACGGCCTGTTGACCGGGCGTGGAGCGCAACTCCCGTACCTTGTCGAGCTGTTGGCCGTCCCCGGGGCGCGCCTCGTGCCACAGCAGCGACCGCAGCCACGCCTTCGTCAGCGCACGGGGTCTCGGCTCGGCGGGCAGGGGCGGCGCGTCCCCGCAGAACACCCGCATGAACGCGCCGAGGCCCTCGTACCAGTCGTGGTTGCCGGGGACCGCGTAGATCGGCGCCGGGTAACTCGCGTACGGGCGGAAGAACTTGGTGCCGTAGTCGGCGGCGCTGCCCACGGGGTAGATGACGTCGCTCGCGACGACCGCGAACCGGGTTCCCTCGCTCACCTTGAGGAAGCCCGGTACGACGGCGTACTGCGGGTCGTCGCCCTCGCCCGTGTCGCCGATCACCATGAACGAGAAGCGGTCCGGGTCGTCGCGGCGGATCACCTTGTCGGCGAGGGCCTGTTGCTGTGCCTCTTGTCGTGCCTTTTGCTGGGCCACCCACCGGCTTCTCGTCCGCCCCGTGGGGTCCCCGAGCCAGGACGCCACCACCCCGTTGCGCGCCGCCCACAGCGTGCGCGGGTCCAGCCACGAGACCTTCTCGGTCTTCTCCGGCATGAGCTGACGGTAGGCACCCGGGGCGGCCTCGCCCCAACCGGCGCCGGCGGCGGTATCGCGTGATGATTCGGACACGGGGGGAACCGTAGCAATGGCCAGAACATGTCAGGGGGTTGGGGATGCGGCCCTCACCGGGCGGCGGGATCAGGCCCTTTCGTACGGGAGCCTCTCGCCCGCCTCCACCGCCACCGGGAGCCTGTTCTCCCTCGGCGGCAGGGGGCACGTCGCCTGGTCCGTGTACGCGCACGGCATGTTCCCGGCGCGGTTGAAGTCGACCGTGACGTGACCCTCCGCGTCCGGTGCGGCGATCTGGAGGGCGCGGTTCGCCGCGTACGTCGTCACGCCGGACGTCTCGTCCGTGAACAGCACCATCAGGCTGCCCGGGGTCATGCCGTTGAACGCGGTCAGGCGGTGGACGGCGCCCTTCAGCTCGAACTCGACCTGGCCCGGCGAGTCGTACACGTGCTCCAGCCCCTCCACGGCCGCGCCCACGGTCACCTCGCGGGGGCTGTCGTACGCCACGAAGCGGCCCTGTACGGCCCAGGTCTCGTCGGGGGCGTACGTGGGGGTCTCGCGGTGGTTCGTGCGCAGGGCGTTGCCGGGATGGCGGGGCCGCAGGATGTCGCTCCCGCCCCGCTTGCCGATCTCGAGTACGGCGTCCCCGGCACCGACGTACACACTCGCCCGCTCGGGGATGACCCCGAAGGAGTGCCGGCCCGTGATGGTCTCGCCGTCCAGGGTCAGCTCCTCGCCCTCGCCCAGCTCCACGACCACCCCCTCGCCGGTGGTGGCCCAGGCACCCGGCGCGTCGTCGAACCGCTCCGGCTCGGGGGAGAGCCAGCGCAGGCTGGTGATGGCGAGGAAGCCGTGCGGGGAGGTGAGGACCTCCTCCCTCGTGCGGTGCCACTTCTCCCACTCCGCGACGAAACCGCTGCTCATGTGTGCGCTCCCTGCTGGAGGTCGTACCGTCGTCCGTGGCAACCACGCCGGCCGGCGGGTCATTCCCGGGGGCCGTGTCCGGTCTTGACAGGCCGCGGTCCCGGCGACGTAAGTTGACGTGGTCTGCTGCGGACAGTGGAGGAAGCCATGCGCGCACCGAGTTCGGCACCTGGTGGTGCTGAGGTGTGGCTGGTTGTCCGGCGGCATGTGGACTACTGCCGTACCGCCTCCGCCGTCTGTCCTTCCGCACGCGTCTGATCCAGCGCCGGTCCCGCTCCGTGGCCGGTGTTCTCCGCCGTGCCCCGGAAGGACTCCGTATGCCCTCCAAGCCCCTGCGTCTCGCCGTCGAACTCGACGGTTCCCTCGCGCCTCGGGCCATCGCCCGTGCCGCCGCCTCGGCGGAGAACGCCGGGTTCACGCTGGTCACCCTCGACGACTCGACGCTGGTCCCCGGGCGGATCGGGGCCGTCGAGCGGGCCGCGTTCATCGCCGCGTCCACCACGACCATCGGCATCGCCCCGGCCGTACCGCTCACCTACGCCGAACCCTTCCACGTCTCCAGCCAGTTGGCGTCGCTCGACCACGTCTCGCTGGGCCGCGCGGGGTGGGTCGTGTCGCAGGAGGACCGGCCGGAGGCGGCGCGGGTCTGGGGTCGGCCTGTCGTCGCGGGCGCCGAGGCGCTGACCCGTGAGTCGGCCGACGGTGTCGACGTGGCGCGTGCCCTGTGGGACTCGTGGGAGGACGACGCGGTGATCCGCTCCGTCGCCACGAGCCGTTACCTCGACCGGGACCGCCTCCACTACATCGACTTCACGGGCGACACGTACGCGGTGAAGGGCCCGGCGATCGTCCCCCGGCCCCCGCAGGGGCAGTTGGTGGTCCTGGGCGACCCGCGCCGTATCCCCGCCGACCGGCTGGACGTGGCGCTGATCGACGGCCCCGACATCGCGTCGGTCAGGGAGACCGCCGCGCGCACGGACACCCCGCTGGTGTTCGCGGAGATCGAAGTCGCCCTGGACACAGAGGAGGTGACGGGCCGTCAACGCGCCGCCGACTGGCCGGAGAGGGGCCGCCTGCGCCACGTGGGCTCGGCGGCGGGCCTGGTGAACCTCCTGGAGGAGCTGAGGGGTTCGGTGGACGGGGTCCGCCTCCGTCCCCTCTCCCTGGACGACGACCTCCTCGTCCTCTCCCGTCTGGTCCTCCCGGACCTCTTCACGACCCGCACGGCCACCCGCCCTCTCCCGGCGGCGACCCTCCGCACGAACCTGGGCCTGACCAGGCCGGCGAACCGGTACGAGGACGCGACACGGTGACCGATCGACTCGCCACCCACTCCACGACCGGGAAGGCCCTCCGATGACCCGCACCGACACCCCTTTCCCGCACGCCCAACTTCACTTCGGCGTCTTCTTCCAGGGCGTCAACCACTGGACCGTCTGGTCCGACCCGGCCAGCGGTTCGCAGATCGACCCCGCGAGCTTCCGGAAGGTCGCGCAGACCGCCGAACGCGGCTTGTTCGACGCGTTCTTCCTCGGTGAGGGACTCAGGCTGCGCGAAGTGGACGGCCTGATCCACGACTTGGACGTCGCGGGACGGCCGGACGCGATCACGCAGCTCGCCGCGCTCGCGGCGGTGACCCGGCGGATCGGGCTCGTCTCGACGTCCAACACGACCTTCAACGAGCCCGCGGACCTGGCGCGGCGGCTCTCCGGTCTTGACCTGCTGTCCGAGGGACGCGCCGGATGGAACGTCGTCACCACCGACAACGCCTGGACCGGCGCCAACTTCCGGCGCGGCGGCTACCTCGACCACGCCGACCGGTACCGCAGGGCGGAGGAGTTCCTCACGCTCGCGCGGGAGATCTGGGACGCCTGGGAGGGGGAGACGCCGCGCCAAGTCCGGCACCAGGGGCCGCAGTTCGACGTCGACTTCACGCCCACCCTGCCGCGCAGCCCGCAGGAGCACCCCGTCGTCTTCCAGGCCGGCGACTCCGGCGAGGGCCGCGACTTCGCGGCGCGCAATGCCGACGTCATCTTCTCCGCGCACGGCGACGACTTCGACGACGCGCTGGCGTTCGCGCGGGACGTGCGGCGGCGGCTGAGGGCGTTCGGGCGGCCGGAGGACGATCTGCGGATCCTGCCGG
Organism: Streptomyces saintjeani; assembly: GCF_055409605.1. NCBI lineage: Bacteria > Bacillati > Actinomycetota > Actinomycetes > Kitasatosporales > Streptomycetaceae > Streptomyces > Streptomyces saintjeani. Next base: position 9,177,996 of record NZ_CP189624.1, read on the forward strand.
GCACCGAGATCATCATCGGGGCGACGGAGGCGGAGGCGGCGGAGAAGAAGCGTTGGATCAGGCTCCAGCAGGTCACCCCGGCAACGGCGTTGAGCATCGCGGGCCAGCTGTGGAACCGGGACCTGTCGGGGCACGACGCGGACGGCCCGCTCCCGCGGGAGGACCCGGTCGTCGCGGAGAACGACGGCTCCTTCGGCGCCCGCCGGGTCGCCGACCCGCGTGCGGTGGTCGCCGAGTGGCGGCAGAAGGCGGAGGCGAACGGCTGGTCGCTGCGGGAGACGGTGATCGCGCTGGGCCCGCAGCGCGGCCACGTCGGCACCCCCGGCGGCCTCGCCGACAAGTTCGCCCACTGGGCCCGCCACGGCGCGGTGGACGGCTTCAACGTCACCCCGTACCTGATCCCGGACGGCCTCGACGACATCGTCGACCTGCTGATCCCGGAGCTCCAGGAACGCGGCGTCTACCGCACCGCGTACACGGGCACGACCTTGCGCGACCACCTCGGCCTGCGCGAACCCCTCACCCGCCGCTCCGCGTCCGCTCCTTCTGCCACGCTTCGGGCCGGCTGAAGGCCTCGGGGACGGCGGCGGACCTGCGCTCCTGCACGGGCCGGTTCCACTCGCCGTCCCCCAGCACCAGCAGCGGATCGAACATCACGACGACCCCCGCGAGGAGCAGGAAGATCACCGGCCCGATCAGCATCGGCAGCAGCAGCGAGGTCGGCGAGTCCCCGGCCCACGACGCGGTCGTCCCGTGCACGTGGACGCTGACCGCCGCCATCCCGGTGTAGTGCATGCCGGAGACGGCGACCCCCATCACGAGGCTCGCGCCGAGGCTGGGCAGGAACCCCCGGATGGAGACGGCCGCCCACAGTGCGGCGGTCGCGGCGCCGATGGCGATCAGGACGGACAGCGCGACGATCGGCACGGCGTAGTCGATACGGCCGTTGAGGCTCATGGCCGCCATGCCGAGGTAGTGCATCGCGGCCACCCCGAGCCCGGTCACCACGCCCGCGAACAGCAGCGTGCGCGGGCTCGCCCCCCGGTAGCCGACGATGAACACGCCGATGCCGACGACGACCACGGCGACGACGAGACTCAGGACGGTGAGCCCGACGTGGTATCCGACGCGGGTCTCCACGACCTGGAACCCGATCATCGCGATGAAGTGCATCGTCCAGATCCCGCACCCGATGGATGCTGCACCCAGTGCGAGCCACCCCGGTTTCCAGGACTGCGTGTTGAGCAGTGAGCGGACAATGCACCGCAGTCCCAGGGCGGCCCCGAGACATGCCATCACATAAGCCGCGATCGGCGTCACCGCCCCGTAGCGGAAACCGTCGACGGTGCCTTCCATAGGCCAACTCCCCCCAGAGATAAGGCTGTGTGTGTTCGAAGGTCTACGTGTAAAGGGACAGTGATAGCAAGCTGAACCGGCCAGTAGTGGAGCATCTCTCAAATAGCGAAACGCAACTCTGCGCACAGATGCGTCAATTTCGGTCCGCCGCATTTCTGCTGGCATATTCATTCGGCACGCCGCGGTCGGTTCTTGAAAGTTCAAAGCGATTTCCCATCGAGGGGAAACCCTTGAGCCGCTCCGGCCCTGATGACATGACCGCGTCAAAGATGTCATCCTCCGTGCCACCCCCCACTCAGCTCATCCCGGACACACACCGTAGGAGTTCGAGTGAGACCCACCCCCCGTAAGCGGACCACGGCCTGCGCAGCCCTCCTCTCCACCACCGCACTGCTCGCCCTCGGCGTCCAGACGGTCCCCGCCACGGCCCGGCCCGCCGCCCCTCACCCCGCTCCCCTGCGCACCGGCGCCCTCCCCGCCGACCTCACCCCCGCGCAGCGCACCACGCTCATCAAGAACGCCGAGTCGAAGGCCCCCGGCACGGCGAAGGGACTCGGCCTCGGCACACAGGAGAAACTCCTGGTCAAGGACGTCGTCAAGGACAACGACGGGACCGTCCACACCCGATACGAACGCACCTACGCCGGCCTGCCCGTCCTCGGCGGCGACCTCGTCGTCCACACACCCCCGGCCTCGCTCGCCGCAGGTACCGTCTCCACGACGTTCAACAACGACCGCCGCACGATCTCGGTGAAGTCCACCACCCCCACCCTCGGCAAGTCCGCCGCCGAGACCAAGGCGCTCAAGACGGCCAAGACCGTCGACTCCCGTGCCGGCGCCGCCCGCAAGGTGATCTGGGCCGCCGAGGGCACCCCCAGGCTCGCCTGGGAGACGATCGTCACCGGCACCCAGAAGGACGGCACACCCAGCAAGCTGCACATCGTCACCGACGCGACCACCGGCACCGAACTCTCCCGCTGGGAGGGCATCGAGACCGGCACCGGCAACAGCCAGTACAGCGGCACGGTCACCATGGGGACGACCCTCTCCGGCTCGACGTACCAGCTGTACGACACCGCGCGCGGCGGCCACAAGACGTACAGCCTCAACAACGGCACCTCCGGCACCGGCACACTGATGACCGACGCCGACGACGTGTGGGGCACCGGGTCCGGGTCCAACACGCAGACGGCCGGGGTGGACGCGCACTTCGGGGCACAGACCACGTGGGACTTCTACAAGAACACGTTCGGGCGCAGCGGCATCAAGAACGACGGCGTCGCCGCCTACTCCCGCGTCCACTACAGCTCGGCGTACGTCAACGCCTTCTGGGACGACGACTGCTTCTGCATGACCTACGGCGACGGCTCCGGCGGCACGCACGCGCTGACCTCGCTCGACGTCGCCGGGCACGAGATGAGCCACGGCGTCACCTCCAACACGGCCGGGCTCAACTACACCGGCGAATCAGGCGGGTTGAACGAGGCGACCTCCGATATCTTCGGCACCGGCGTGGAGTTCTACGCGAACAACGCCACCGACGTCGGCGACTACCTCATCGGCGAGAAGATCGACATCAACGGCGACGGCACCCCGCTGCGCCACATGGACCAGCCCAGCAAGGACGGCGCCTCCGCCAACGCCTGGTACTCCGGCGTCGGCAACCTCGACGTGCACTACTCCTCCGGCCCCGCCAACCACATGTTCTACCTGCTCTCCGAGGGCAGCGGCACCAAGACCATCAACGGCGTCACCTACAACAGCCCGACCTCCGACGGCGTCGCGGTCGCCGGGATCGGCCGGGCCGCCGCCCTCCAGATCTGGTACAAGGCGCTGACGACGTACATGACGTCGTCCACGAACTACGCGGGCGCCCGCACCGCCGCCCTCAACGCGGCGACCGCGCTGTACGGTTCGAGTTCCGCGCAGTACGCGGGAGTCGGCAACGCCTTCGCGGGGATCAGCGTCGGCGGCCACATCACCGTCCCGTCGACCGGCGTCACCGTCACCAACCCGGGCAGCCAGTCGTCCACGGTCGGTACGGCGGCCAGCCTTCAGATCTCGGCCGGCTCCACCAACAGCGGCTCGCTGACCTACGCGGCGTCAGGGTTGCCGACCGGACTGTCCATCAGCAGCTCCAGCGGCCTGGTCTCCGGGACGCCGACGACCGCCGGGACGTACAGCACGACCGTCACGGTCACCGACTCCGCCGGGGCGACCGGCACGGCTTCCTTCACCTGGACGGTGAGTTCCAGCGGCGGCGGCACCTGCACCGCCACGCAGCTCCTGAGCAACGCGGGCTTCGAGTCCGGCAGCACCGGCTGGACCTCGACCAGCGGCGTCATCACCAACTCCAGCGGCCAGGCCGCCCGTACCGGCTCCTACAAGGCGTGGCTCGACGGGTACGGCTCCACCCACACCGACACGCTCTCCCAGTCGGTGACCGTCCCGAGCGGCTGCACCAACACCACGTTCACCTTCTACCTGCACATCGACACCGCCGAGACGACCACCAGCACGCAGTACGACAAGCTGACGGTCGCCGCCGGTTCGACCACCCTGGCCACGTACTCCAACCTCAACGCGGCCTCCGGGTACGTCCAGAAGTCCTTCAGCCTCGGCTCCTACGCGGGATCGACCGTGACCCTCACGTTCACCGGCGTCGAGGACTCCTCGCTCCAGACCAGCTTCGTCGTCGACGACACCGCCGTCACGACCGGCTGATCCGGCTCCGGACAGGGGCGCTCGCGGAGGACGGTGCCGCGAGCGCCCCGCTTCAGAGGCTCAGGCGAAGGTGCGGCCCAGGAGGTCGAGCAGCGCGGCCCAGTGCCGGTCGTCGCCCTCCTTGTGGTACGCCGCCGTGTCGGCCTGCGTGTAGCCGTGCGCGGCACCCTCGTAGAACTCCGTGCGGTGGCGGACACCGGCGGCGGTGAACGCCTCCTCCAGGACGCGGGCGTTCTCGGGGGTGAGGGAGTCGTCGTTGTCGGCGTGGCCGAAGTACACCTCGGCCGTGATGTTCCCGGCGAGCAGGTGCGGGCTGTCGGGGCCGTCCGTGACGAGCCGTCCGCCGTGGAAGCCGGCCGCCGCGGCGACCCGCTCCGGGTAGGTGCCCGCCGTCAGCAGCGACAGACGCGCGCCCATGCAGTAGCCGGTCAGACCGACCGGACCGTCCAGGACGGCCGGGTTCTCCGCCAGCCAGCGCAGCCAGGCGCCCGCGTCCTTCATCGCCGGCTCCGGCGTGAGGGACTGGACGACCGGCCAGATCGCGCCGAAGACCTCCGGGCGGGCCTGCGGGTCGATGAACTCGGGGAGGTCGAAGACCGGGGTGCGGCCGTGCCGGTAGAACACGTTCGGGACCAGCACGGCGTACCCCTCGGCCGCGATCCGGTCCGCCATGCCCCGCAGGTGCGGGCGCAGCCCGAACGCGTCCTGGTAGAACAGCACGGCCGGGTGCGGGCCGCCCTCGGCCGGGTGGACGAAATAGGCGTCGGCGACGCCGTCCTCGGTGGTGATGTCGACTGACGTTCCAAGTACAAAGGTCATGACCGGAAGCGTTGCATGTTTCAACCAACGCCCCGGACGGCGCCCCTCACCTCATGAACCGCCCTTTACTCGAACCGTGACGCGTCCCCCGCCCCGTACCGCACGATCTGCGCCTCGCCCTCCGAGAAGTCCACCACCGTCGTCGGCTCGGTCCCGCACTCCCCGGAGTCCAGCACCCCGTCCAGGACGTGGTCCAGCTCGTCCTTGATCTGCCAGCCCTGCGTCATCGGCTCGTCCTCGCCCGGCAGCAGCAGCGTGCTGGACAGCAGCGGCTCGCCCAGCTCCGCCAGCAGCGCCTGGGTGACCGTGTGGTCCGGGATGCGCACGCCCACCGTCTTCTTCTTGGGGTGCTGGAGCATCCGGGGCACCTCGCGGGTCGCCGGCAGGATGAAGGTGTAACTCCCGGGCGTGGACGCCTTGATGGCCCGGAACACGTTGTTGTCGATCTGCACGAACTGGCCGAGCTGCGCGAAGTCCTGGCACACCAGCGTGAAGTGGTGCCGGTCGTCCAGCTTGCGGATGGTCCGGATCCGGTCGGTGCCCTCCTTGCTGCCGAGCTTGCAGCCCAGCGCGTAGCAGGAGTCCGTGGGGTACGCGATCAGGGCGCCGCCCCGGACGGCGTCCGCGATCTGCGAGATGGTGCGCGGCTGAGGGTTGTCGGGGTGCACGTCGTAGTACTTCGCCATGGGGTGACCCTATGCCGCCCTCGCCCCGGACGCCGACGCGCGGACCCGTGTAACGTCCCAGGTCGGCGAGAGGGAGGGTATGCGCATGGCGGCCGGCGACGCGGGCGGCACACGCTGGGCCGAGGAACTTCTCGCGCTGCTCAGACCCACGGCCGGACACGGCGTCCGGTCCACCGTGAACTGGCTGGCCCGCACGCTCGACGCCGACGTCTGTCTGTGCGACGACACCGGCACCCCGGTCGCCGGGACCCCCCTGCCCGTGGACGGCACGCCCGCCGCCGACGTCCTCGGCGGACGCATCGCCGCCGCCTCCTGGGAGGGGGACGGCCGGTATCTGCGGCTCGTCAGAGTCGTACGGCCCGGCCCCGCGCACCCCTGGCTCCTCGCCGTCGCCCGCCGGGCCCCCTTCGACCCGCGCGCCTCCGACGTCGTCGCGCACACCGCCGCCGTCCTCGAAGCCGTCCTGCGCACCCGCGAGGCCGACGCCACCGAACGCCGGCTGCGCCGGGCGGCGGCCGATCTGCGGCTCGCGATCCTTCAGCTGCTGATGGTCGAGGACACCGTCGCCGCGCGCCGGGTCGCGGCGGGCCTGTGGCCGGGGCTCCTGGACGTCGAGACCGCGCGCGTCTACATCGCCGAGTCCACCGTCGAGGACCGCGACCGGCTCGCCGAGGACATCCTCACCGCCACCCGCGACGCCGCCCTCGTCGTCCGCTGCCCGGCGATGGACCCGCAGGTCATCATCGTCGTCCCCGACGGGAGCGCGGACGCCGGGCTGCGCGCCCTGCCCGCCCGCCGCCCCGGCACCTACCTCGGCGGCAGCGTCCCGCAGGCCCTCGCCCGCACCGCGACCGCGTACGGCCAGGCGGCCAGCGCCCTCGCGGTCGCCCGCTTCCACCCCGACCGCACCGCCATCTACACCGAACGCACCCACCCCCGCCGCCTGATGGACCCCCAGGACCTCAACGCGTGGGCCCTGGACCTGCTGAGCCCCCTCGACCGCCTCCCGCACCACGTGCGCGCCGAACTCGTCGCCACCACCCGCCTCGGCCTGGAGTTCACCGCCGTCCGCGCCGCCCGCATCCTCGGCGTCAGCCGCAACACCGTGCGCGCCCGCATGGAACGCGTCGAGTCCCTCCTCGGCACCGACCTCTCCGACCTGCCCTCCCGCGCCGCCCTCCACCTCGCCCTCGCCCACCACGACTCACCGGTCGAACCCGCGCCCCGGGCGACCCTGGACGACCTTCTCACCGCCCCCGCCCTGCGCACCTGGGCGCACACCCTCCTCGCCCGCCTCGACGCCGACCCCCGCGACCTGCGCGGCACCCTGCGCGCCTGGATCGCCGCCCAGGGCAACGCCGAACGCGCCGCCGACGCCCTCGGCATCCACCCGCAGACCGTCCGCGACCACGTCCGCAGCGCCGAACCCGTCCTGGAGCGCCAACTCCTCGCGCCGGGCGGTGACCTGTACGAAGTGGTGCTCGCCCACCTCGTCACGGGAGACGTCCCCGGCCCGGCGAACCCGGACGAACCGGACGGCCCTGTGCACAGGTGAGCCCCGGCCGGGCACCCGTGCGATGCACACCCGGTACCCCGGTGTGTACGTTCACAGACCATCGGGGTGCGACCAGGACGGGGGACCGGTCGCACCCCACGAAGTCACCCCCGCAGCCGCACCGGGATCTCCTGCCACCCGAACGCGATGAACGACGGCACCTGCTTCAAGTCGTCCTTCTCCAGCGCCACTTCCGGGAACCGCGCGAACAGCGCGGCCAGCGCGTACGACGCCTCCATGCGGGCCAGCGGCGCCCCGATGCAGCGGTGCACACCGAGCCCGAACGCCAGGTGGTCGTCCGCGCCGCGCGCCGCGTCGAAGACGTCCGCGTCACCGCCGTAGTGCGCCGGGTCGACGCCGGCCGCCGCGTACGTCGTCAGGATCGCGTCCCCGGCCGGGACCGTCACCTCGCCGACCGTCAGGTCCTCCACCGCGAACCTCAGCGGCAGGGACGCGATCGACGGGTGCACGCGGAGCGTCTCGTCGATCACGCCGTCCCAGGACAGCTCTCCGGCGCGGACGGCCGCGAGCTGCCCGGGGTGGCGCAGCAGGGCCACGACCGCGTTGCCGATCAGGTTCACGGTCGTCTCGAAGCCCGCGCCGATCACCAGCAGCAGCGTGTACAGGAGCTCCTCGTCGCTGAGCCGGTCGCCGTCCTCGTCGCGCATCCGGATCAGCTCGGTCGTCATGTCGTCGCCAGGCTCCTCCCGCTTGCGGACGATGAGCGTGCCGAGGACCGCGCCGATCTGCTCCTGCACGAACGCCGCGTGCTCGGGGGAGGGGTCCGAGGTGTCCATGATGGCCGCGATCAGCCGGCCCGTCGCATCCCTCAACTCCTCGGGGACACCGAACAGTTCGCAGATGATCCGCATCGGCAGGGGATGCGCCAGCGCCGCCCGCAGATCGACGGCGTCCGCGCCCTCCAGGGCGTCCAGCAGCTCCGTCGTGATCGCCTCGACGCGCGACCGCAGCGACTCCGTACGGCGCGCCGTGAAGCTCGGCGCGACCAGTCTGCGCAGGCGCGTGTGGTCCTCGCCGTACGTCGAGAGCATGTTGACGACGCCGACCCAGCCCAGCACCCAGCCCCAGGACGGGTGTTCGGGGACCTCGGGCCACAGCCGCCAGTGTCTGCGCGGGTCCTTGCTGACCCTCGGGTCGAGGAGCAGCTCCTTCAGCGTGTCGTACCCGGTCGGCGCCCACGCCGGGATCCCGCCGGGGAGCTCCACCGGCACGATCGGGCCCAGGGCGCGTAACCGCGCGGACTCGGCGGGGATGTCGGCGCCGAACGGGTCGATCGCGATGCGGTCGGTCATGGTCACGTGGGATCTCCAGGCTGGTCGGGACTGCGAGGGGTGAAACGGACGGGCAGGGCCCGCAGGGACCGGTGGAACGGGCCCGGCCGCCAGGCGAGCCGCTCGCGCGGCAGCACCGGTTCGAGGTCCGGCAGCCACTGCGTCAGGCGCTCGATGGCCTCGGTGACGATGAGCAGCGTGTGCTGCTTGACCGGACAGGCGTGCGGGCCCGCGCCCCACGACAGGTGCGAGGCGTCCGAGGGATGCCGCCCGCCGGTCACCTCGCGCTCCGCGAAGTGACCGAGCGCGCCGTACGACACGACCACCGGGACCGTCTCCGGCAGCCACACGCCGTGGAAGGCGACCGGCTCGCGCGCGTAGTAGACGCCGTAGTTGGCGAGCGGCGTCTCGTGGTGCAGGACCTCCACCACCGCGTCCATCACCGGGCGGGCGCCGCTGGTGAGCGTCGAGTAGTACAGGTCGTTGCCCAGGATGCGCGACAGGGTGTTGGAGACCAGGTTCGCCGTCGGCTCGATCCCGGCGCCCAGCGTCAGGAACACCTGCCAGGTGACCTCCTCCTCGGTCAGCCCGAGGGGATGGTCCAGGAGACGGCTCGGCAGATCCTCGCCGGGGTTCTCTGCCTTCGCCGCGACCAGGTCCAGGACGTACCCGGCGTACTCCGCCTCACCGGCCGCCGCCTCCGGGCCGCCCTCCATCATCCGCGCCAGGCCCCGGTGCAGCCGGTCGCCCTGGCTGTCGGGCAGCCCGAACAGGTCGTTGAAGACCAGCGCCAGCAGCGGGCGCGCGAACTCCTCGACCAGGTCGGCCTCACCGCGCGGCCCGATCCGGCCCACCACGAGCCGTACCGCCCGGTGCACGCGGGCCCGCAGGTCGTGCGGCTCGACCATGTCGAACACGTCGAGGAGGGTACGGCGGTAGCGGACGTGGGCCGCGCCGTCGGAGAACAGGGCGTTGGGCCGCCAGCGCATCATGCCCAGCACCGGCGAGTCCACCGGGACGGTCGTCTCCCAGGCGCGCGGGTCGTGCGAGAACGTCGCGTCGTCGTGCAGGATCTCCAGCGCCGCCCGCCGGTCCGTCACCACGAACGCCGTGATCCCGGGCGCCAGTTCGGCCCAGCCGACCGGGCCCTGCGCGCGCAGGGCCGCGTAGTAGCGGTGCGGATCCGCCGCGAAGTCGTCCTCCCACAGCCGCACGGGGGCGGAGCGGGAGAAGTCGCGCTGGTCCGGGGGATAGGTGGTCACCGGGGCTCCCTGGAGACGAGGTGGTCGACGAGCGCGAGCAGCGCGTCGATCGAGGAGTTCGCGTCCCGCGCGTCGCACGTCACCATCGGCGTGCCCGCCTCCAGGTCCAGCGCGCGCCGCAGCCGCTCGTGCGTGTGGTGGCGGGGGGAGTCGGGGAACGCGTTGATCGCGACCGCGTACGGCAGCCCGCTGTCCTCCACCAGCCCGAGCACGTCGAACGACGCCCCGATCCGGCGGCTGTCCACCAGCACCAGCGCGCCGAGGGCGCCGTACGAGATGTCCTCCCACAGCTCACGGAACCGCTCCTGGCCCGGAGTGCCGAACAGGTACAGCACCACCCCGCCCGGCAGGCTGATGCGGCCGAAGTCGATCGCGACCGTGGTCGTCGTCTTGTCCCGCACCCCCGCGAGGTCGTCGACGTGCGCGGACGCCTGCGTGAGGCGCTCCTCCGTGTGCAGCGGCGTGATCTCGGAGACGGAGTCGATGAGCGTGGTCTTGCCGACCCCGAACGGGCCCGCGACCAGGATCTTCACCAACTCCTGTGCGCTGTCCGGGAGATGCGGGGGGCTAACGCTTGAGGGCGCGGAGGCCATCGGCCACTCTCTTCAGCAGGTCGGGGTCGTAGTGCGCGGCGGACGCGACCGGGGCACGGGCGAGCAGCAGCTCCCTGTCCAGCAGACCGGCGATCAGCACCCGCACCGCCGACACGGGCAGCCGGAGCACCGCCGCCACCTCCACGAGCGCCAGCGCACCCCCCGACAGCGCGTCCAGCACGGCGAGTTCGGCCGCCGAGAGCCCTTCGGGGAGCGGCATCGACGGGTCGCGGGCCAGGACGGTGAGCCGTTCAAGACGGGGACGGCTCGGGCGGGCGACCCCGCCGGTGGACAGGTAGGCGGGCACCAGGGGCCGGCCGGGCGGACGCCCCGTCACGCGGGTCCGGCGTCGTCGGCTCCTCGGGGTACGGCCGCCATGGCCTTCTCGCCGAGCCGCGCGACCTGCGAGTGCACGCGGTGCGCCAGCAGATCCAGGCGTACGTCCACGGTGCCGTACGCGGCGACACAGGTCCCGTGATCCGTCGGCACGATCAGCACGTACCCGTGGTCCGACTCGATCACCACCTGCCGTACGACGGCCCGTTCCGCGTCCGCGAACGCGGCGGCGGCCGTGCGGCAGGCGCCCTGCACGGTGCTCGTGATCGCCGCGACGCGCTCCGCCGAGGGCTGCGAGAGGGCGTCCGTGTAGCCGGTGATCAGGCCGTCGCGGGTCAGGATCACCGCCGCGATCACCTGCGGCACCTCAAGAATCGGCTCCAGCACCCAGGCCGTGTTGTCACCCGTCTCGGGAGTGGTCATCGCGTGGGGCCTCCTTGTCGTTCGGTCCGCTCGAAGTCTAGGTGGGGGTCGGGCTCGTGCGTGGGGGCGGGCCGGGGGGCGGGCTCGAACAGGGAGAACGGCACGAACTCGGGTTCGGGGTCGGGGGCGACTCCGGGGCCGGGTGCTGCTTCCGGTTCCTGTTCAAGCTCCGTCTCGGGTTCCCGTTCCGGTTCCGGTTCCGTGAGGGGCGTGGTGACGCGGGACCAGTCGTACGACGTGCCGTCGGTGACGGGGCGGTCGTGGGTGTCGTCCTCGGGGGTGGGGACGGCGACCTGAGGCCACTCGTGGGTCTCGTCCATCGCCGGGTCCTCGGGCGGGTCGAGATCCGGGGAGGCCCAGACCGGGGGTGGCGGGGTGTCGTCGTTGGACCAGTCGTCCGCCGGGTCCGGGGTGACGGGCGGGCGGGGGATCGGCTGGGCGGGGGTGTGGTCCCAGTCGGGGGTCGGGGTGAGGCGGAGGGTCTCGGTGCTGGAGCCGTCCCGTGCCGTCGCGGTCCAGTGGTCCTGCGGCGAGGCCGCCGTGCCGTCCCGGCCCGAGCGGGCCGCCGCCGTGCCCGACTGGAGGGCGCCGAGCGCTGCCGCCGACTCCTCCGGGGTGCGCGCGGGGTGCCGGGGCGAGGACCACTCCTGGCCGCCTACCGGGCCCTGCGGGGTGCTGCCGCTGGGGGCGGGGCGGGCGGTGCGGTTGCGGCGGCGGCGCTGCGGGAGGTCGCCGAAGTCGAAGTCGTCGTCCGGGATGTCGGGGGGTGTGGGGGTGGTGAGGTACGGGTGGGCCGTGGCGGGGGCCGGGTGCGGTGTCGGCTGCGAGGGTGCCGACGGGGCCGGGGGCGACGGGGGAGGCGTCGGCGTTGGTGGGGCCGGAGGCATGGGCCGGGCCGCTGAGGGCGGTGCGGTGGCCGGTGCCGGTGCCGGTGCCGGTGGGCGCGGCGCGGATGCCGTTTGGTGCGCTGCGGATGCCGCTGGATGCGGAGAGGACGGGGCGGTCGGTGCGGATGCGGTTCGGTGCGGAGCGGTCGGCGTGGATGCCGTCGGCGCCGTGCCGGGTGTCTCCCGGGCCTCGGGGTGTTTGCGGGTCGTCCGGGGTGCGCTCACCGACGGGGGGCGGCGCGTCGGGTCGAGGCGGGTCAGCAGGTGCGTGCCGATGCGCAGGACCGCGCGTACCCCGCCGTACGGCGACGCGGACGTCAGGTCGACGGCCAGCTCGAACTGCCGGGTCAGGCGGCCGATCGCGGCGAGGCCCATGCGCGGCGGGTCGCCGAGTTCCGTGAGGTGGATCGGCGCGTCCCCGGCGACGAACCGCTGCGCCCGCTCCCGTTCGTCCCGCGTCATGCCGACGCCCGCGTCGTCGATGGTCACGCACACCCCGTGGTGGACGTGTTCCAGTCCCACGACGACGTCGGTGTCCGGCGCGGAGTGCCGCAGCGCGTTGTCGAGCAGTTCGGCGACGATGATGGCGACCGGCTCGACCGCGTGCGAGACGAGCGCGGTACCGGGTTCGAGGTGGTTGTGGACGGCGACCCGGTGGTACCCGGCGAGCCGGGCCTGCCCTCCGGTCACCGCGTCGACGAGGTGCGACTCCTCCCGCGCGAGCCCCACCCACGCCCCGCACACCACGGCCGTCACCTGGGCCCGCCGCAGCGACTGCTCGTTCTCGTGGTCGAGCCGGAACAGGGTCTGCGCCAACTCCGGTTCGTCGTACTGCTGCTGGAGTCCGCGCAGGGCGTCCTGGAGCCGGTAGAGCGCGGCCTGGATCTCGCGGGTCGCGCCCCGCATCCCGGCCTGCGCCGCCGCGTCGACCCGGTTGCGCTGGGCGGTGACCTCGACGCGCAGCGCCTCCAGGACCTTCTCCAGCGCGAGCCCGAGGGGCGTGCCGACGGTGAGCGGCTGGAGCGGGCCGGGTATCTCCAGGTGCGGATGGGAGATCCGGCGTGCGGCGGCGGGCAACCGCGCCCCGGCGAGGTGCTCTACCTCGGCGGTGAACGCCCGCACGGAACCGTCGAGTTGGGTGCGCAACGCGGCGATCTCGGCCCGCTGCCGAGTCTGCCTGCGTCTGGCGCGCAGCAGGCCGCCGCCCAGAACGAGCGCGGACAACGTGCCGGCGGCGAGACCACCGACGGCCAGGTCCGGTAGTTCGATCATCGAATCGGTATCCAGGAAGGGCCGGGCGCCCGACGAGAACACACGGGCAGGGGAAGAGGTCACCAGCGCCCCGGTGGGGCACTCGCAGCACAGTACACACCGTCATCGACCGCTCTCGCACGGTCGAGTGTCACTTCCCTCCGAATCGCTCCGCCAGTTGTGCGCTTCTGCCCACGAGTGTCGGAAATTCCGTCCGGGAAACCGCAGTTGGCGTTGAACAGGCCGCGCTCCGGGCCCGTACTGACAGGCAGCGCAACGACCGATCGCCGACCCCGGAGACCGGAAATCACCCATGCCTCCCTGACCCCGTTGACACCACCGGCCCGATGCCTACCGTGGACCCCGCACAGCGAATCGCCCGATATCCGGTATTTCGAACCGTACGGCGGAGGCTTCGTTGACCCCCCTAGGCAGACGCCCGTTCCTCGTGGCGGCGAGCGCCCTGACGCTGACCGGCATCCCCACGGCCACAGCGCACGCGGCTCCCGGCACCTCGGCAAGTCCCTTCCCGCTCACCGACGTCCATCTCCTCGACGGACCGTTCCGCGACAACCAGCGCCGCAACACGGCCTACCTGCGCTTCGTCGACCTCGACCGCCTGCTCCACACGTTCCGCCTGAACGGCGGTCTGCCGTCCACCGCGCAGCCCTGCTCCGGCTGGGAGGGCCCGGGCGTCGAACTGCGCGGCCACTCCACCGGCCACCTCCTCTCCGGCCTCGCCCTCACCCACGCGAACACCGGCGACACCGGACTCCGTGACAAGGGGCGCCGGTTGGTCGCCGCGCTGGCCGAGTGTCAGGCCGCGTCACCGGCGGCCGGGTTCGGCGCCGGGTACCTCTCCGCGTTCCCGGAGAGCTTCTTCGACCGGCTGGAGGCGGGGACCGGCGTCTGGGCGCCGTACTACACGCTGCACAAGATCATGGCCGGGCTCGTCGACCAGTACCGCCTCTCCGGCAACGAGCAGGCCCTCGACGTGGTGCTGCGTAAGGGCGACTGGGTGGACCGGCGGACGGCGGACCTGTCGTACGAGCGGATGCAGCGGGTGCTGGACACCGAGTTCGGCGGCATGAACGACGTCCTCGCCGACCTGCACGAGATCACCGGCGACGCCCGCTGGCTCACCGTCGCCGAACGCTTCGCCCACGCCCGCGTGTTCGACCCCCTCGCGCGCGGCGAGGACCGGCTCGCCGGGCTGCACGCCAACACGCAGATCCCGAAGATGGTCGGCGCGCTGCGGATGTGGGAGGAGGGCCTCGACGTCCGGTACCGGACGATCGGCGAGAACTTCTGGCGGATCGTCACCGGCCACCACACCTACGTCATCGGCGGCAACAGCAACGGCGAGGGCTTCCACGAACCCGACGTCATCGCGGGCCAGTTGTCCGACAGCACCTGCGAGAACTGCAACAGCTACAACATGCTGAAGCTGACCCGGCTGCTGCACTTCCACGCCCCCGGCCGCACGGACCTGCTCGACTACTACGAACGCGCCCTGTTCAACCAGATGCTGGGCGAGCAGGACCCCGGCTCCGCGCACGGCTTCAACATCTACTACACCGGCCTCGCCCCCGGCTCCGCCAAACGCCAGCCGTCCTTCATGAGCCCCGAGGACGCCTACTCCACCGACTACACGAACTTCTCCTGCGACCACGGCACCGGCATGGAGACCCACGCCAAGTTCGCCGACACCATCTACACCCACGACGAACAGCGGCTCCTGGTCAACCTGTTCATCCCGTCCGAGGTCGACTGGAAGGCCAAGGGGATCACGTGGCGGCAGACCACCCGCCTCCCCGACCAGGACACGACCACCCTCACGGTCACCGCCGGACAGGCCCGCCACGCCCTCGTCGTCCGCGTCCCCGGCTGGGCCCGAGGCGCCCGCGTCCGCCTCAACGGCCGTACCCTGCCCGACCGTCCGGCCCCCGGCACCTGGTTCACCCTCGACCGCGCCTGGCGCCCGGGCGACCGCGTCGACGTCACCCTCCCGCTGCGCACGACCGTCGAGGCGACCCCCGACGACCCCGAGGTGCAGGCGGTCCTGCACGGTCCCGTCGTCCTCGCGGGCGTGTACGGCGACCGTGCGAACCCGTGGCTGCCGCGCCTCGAACTCCCCACCGTGCGGCGGGAGTCGGCCGACCCGCTCAGGTTCACAGCGCGGGCCGACGGTGAACAGGTCACTCTCCTGCCGATCGCCCGCGTCCACCACCAGCACTACAGCGTGTACTGGCAGACCGGTGAACCCACGCCCCCGCCACCGGAGTTCGCCGCCTGGCACCCCTTCGACGAGACGTCCGGGACGAGCGCGTCCGACGCGACCGGCAACGGCAAGGCGGCAACCCTCGCGGGCGGCGCGAGCTGGACGCAGGGGCGCACCGGCGGCGCGGTCGCCCTGGATGGTGTGAACGGCCATGTCGCCCTGGCCGAGGACCTGTTGGCGGGCGCCTCCGCCCACACCGTCGCCGCATGGGTCCACCTCACCGGCCAACCCGCCGCGTGGACACGGATCTTCGACTTCGGCACCGGCGTCACCGCGAACATGTTCCTCACCCCGCGCAGCGACTCCGGAACCCTCCGGTACGCCATCACCGCGGGCGGCGGCGGAGCCGAACAGCGCATCGACGCACCCCCGTTGGCCACCGACCGCTGGACCCACGTCGCCGTGACCTACGGTGCCGGGACCGCCGTCCTGTACGTCGACGGCACCGAGGCCGGCCGCAACACCGCCGTCACCGTCGAACCCCGCCACTTCGGCAACCACATCCGCGTGGCCTACCTCGGCCGGTCCCAGTACGCCGACCCGTACCTGAAGGGCGCGCTGGACGACGTCCGCGTGTACGGCAGGACCCTGGACGCGGCCGAGATCGCGGCACTGGCCCGCTGACCGCAGGGGGGGGGCGCCCGCTCACCAAGCACGCCACCGCCACGCCGACTTGCGAGCGCCCCCACCACCCGGGCACGGTACGGACCGTGCCCACCTCGCTGACCGTCCCCCGCACTTCGTCCCCCGACTGCCAGGCCCTCTGCGAAGCGGCGGGGTTGGCGGAGTGAACACTCCCGCGTTCATCAGCCGCCGCAGCGCCCTCGTTCTCCCCTTCTTCGGCGTGTCGTCCTTCCGGGCCGCGCCTTCCGGCCTCGACACCCCCGCCAAGAAAGAACTCGCCCTCCAGCTCGTCTCCAGCGCCGAGAACTCCTCCCTGGACTGGCGTGCCCAGTACCCCTACATCGAGGACATCCACGACGGCCGCGGCTACACCGCCGGCATCATCGGCTTCTGCTCCGGCACCGGCGACATGCTGAAACTGGTCGAGCTGTACACGAGGCGCAGGCCCCGTAACGCGCTCGCGCGGTACCTGCCGGCCCTGCGCTCCGTGTCGGGCGGCGCGTCGCACCGGGGGCTGGACCCGTTCTTCGTGCGTGACTGGCGTGTCGCGGCCCGGGACGCCGTGTTCCGGCGTGCGCAGGAGGACGAGCGGGACCGGGTGTGTTTCGCCCCGGCGCTGCGGCAGGGGAGGGCGGACGGGCTGCGGGCGCTGGGGCAGTTCGCGTACTTCGACGCGTACGTCATGCACGGCGAGTCGGGCTTCGCCGGCATCCGTGAACAGGCCACAGCACGCGCGAGGACCCCCGCGAGGGGCGGCGACGAGCGGACGTACCTGACCGCCTTCCTCGACGCCCGGGTCCGGGCGATGCGCCGGGAACCCGCCCACCGGGACACCAGCCGCGTCGACACCGCGCAACGCCTCTTCCTGCGCGCGGGCAACCTCGACCTGGTCCCGCCCCTGGAGTGGAAGGTGTACGGCGACCACTACCGCGTCGGCCGAGGCTGACCCCCGCGCCCCTCAGTGGCGCGGACCGAAGAAGTCCACCGGCGTGGTCGCGCCGCCGCTCATCGCCCCGTTGCCCATCTGCTCGAACCGCTGCTGCACGTTGGCCGCGAACGCGTGGGACTGCTTGGCGGAGCTGTGCCCGCCCGCGTTCATGGCGACCGTGAGTATCCCGCTGACCGGCGCGCTGGGGGAGGTGCGCACCGGCGTGCACAGGAAGTCGAACTCCTGCGGGGACGGCGAGTCGTACGTCTTGATCCGGCCGCCGCCGAGCGTGGTGGTCTGCCCGCTGCGGAACGCGTCGTCCATCGCGTTGAACACGCCGATCGCCTCCAGCCCGGGCAGGACGTGCCGGCCCCGGCTGAACTGCGGGACCATGCCGAACGCCTGGCCCTGCTTGCCGTTGGCGTAGCGCAGGAGGTGCTCGGGGCCCTCGGTCAGCATGATCGGGAAGGGCGCGCCGTCGAACACCGCGAACAGCTCCTGCTGCTGGGCGAGGAGGCTGTCGCGCAGCCGGAACTCCGACAGCAGCGTGTCGGCCAGCTCCTTCATGCCCTCGCGGATGCCCGCGTCCCAGGTGCGCGGCTTGAAATCGGCCACGCAGACCGTGCCGAGGATCATGCCGGTGTTGTCGCGCAGCGGGGTGCCGAGGTAGGAGCGCACACCGAGGTCGTTGACCAGCGCGTTGCCCTTGAAGCGCGGGTAGTCGAACACGTCGTCGAGGGCGAGCTGGGAGCCCATCGCGACGGCGTGCGGACAGAAGCCGTAGTCGCCGGGGGCCTCCCGGGTGAGGTTGGAGAGGTCGAAGGTGACCGAGTTGCCCGCCGCGTCGGTCCGCGCGCCCGGGTCGGTGGGGGGCGTGTACATGCCGCGGAACATCTGCTGCTCGTCGCTGATGAAGTTGACCATGGCCAGTGGCGACTGGCTGAACCCGGCCGCGAGCCGCGCCACCCGGTCGAAGGTGGCCTCCGCGCCGACCGCATTGAGGCCGAGAATCTGCAGCCGCAGCCGGCGCTGCTCGCCCGCCAGACGGAGTTCTTCAGGTGAGAGGGAGTCCATGAGATCAGATCAAAGCAGAACTCCGCGTGGTGCGAGGAGCCTCCCCCGGCGATCCCGGTCACTTCAGCCCCGGGCGTAACCAGCTTGTCACCTGCGGTGGTTGGCGAAAGAGGCCCTTGCCAAGCGGACTTCGGGGCCTGGTTGACGGGTGCTCAACTTTTGATTCTGTCCAAAAAGCGCCGTGTTTCAACCAACGCCGATCACTTCCCGTCATTCCTTGCGGCGGCCGTCGCGCGATGTGGTTGAGGCGTACGACAATCGTGCGACGGGCGTGTTTTCGACGCTAACGTGTTCGACTCGCCATGACATCGAGGAATCGAAAGTGTGTCTGAAAATGGGGTGTCGAGCCCGGTGTGCGGCGTTCCCGTCCAGGGGGGACGTGTCCGGCGCAGGGGGAAGAGCTGTTCCGGTGGGGGACCGGTGTGCGGAGCGGGGGGTCCGCGCAGGCTGAACAGGCCCTAGGCACGCGCCTGTCGGGCGCGGGTCTGTCCTTTCGACTTCGTCGACCGCTCCGCGCGCCGTCGCGCTGCGGTGACGGCCGTCACCCATGGCGTGCACCTCCGGCCTGAGGTGTTGCCGAGATCTCGTCGTCTTTTCGCCGCCCTGCGGGCAAGATCAACACTACTGTCGCGTAACGACGGTGGCCGAGTATGAAATGGAGTCAGCTCATGAACAGCTGCGAGGCGGATGCCCGCTGCGTGGCGGTGATCGGCATGGCCTGCCGGCTGCCCGGCGCCGGCGGCGCCGACGAACTGTGGGAGCTGCTGCTCGACGGTGTGGACGCCACCGGGGACACCCCGGCCGAGCGCTACGACGCGGACGCCCTGCACTCCGCCAAGGGCGCCCCGGGCCGGATCACCGCCCGCCGTGCCGGCTACGTCGCGGAAGCGGGGGAGTTCGACGCCGCCTTCTTTGGCATGTCCGAGGCAGAAGCGGCCCAACTGGACCCGCAGCAGCGCCTGCTGCTGATGACCGCCTGGGAGGCACTGGAGGACGCCGGCCGCACCGCCGCCGAACTGGCGGGCACCCGGACCGGCGTCTTCGTCGGCAACGCCCGCTCCGACTACCTCGAAATCGCCCTGCGCCAGGGGGCGGACGGCGCCGACGCCGCCCAGCTGAACAACTTCCGCTCCCTGCTGCCCGCCCGGGTCTCGCACTTCCTGGACCTGCGCGGCCCGAGCGTCGTCGTCGACACCGCCTGCTCCTCGTCCCTGGTCGCCGTCCACCAGGCCGTGCAGAGCCTGCGCGCCGGCGAGAGCCCCCTCGCGCTCGCGGCCGGCGTCAACCTGGTGCTGCGCCCCGACGAGGCCATCGTGATGAGCCAGGCCGGCGGCCACTCCCACGACGGACGCAGCCGCTTCGGCGACGCGGCGGCCGACGGGCACGCGCCGGGCGACGCGGTCGGCGTCCTGGTCCTCAAGCGCCTCGACCGCGCCAAGGCCGACGGCGACCGCATCCGCGCCGTCATCCGCGGCAGCGCGGTCGGCAACGACGGCCGCACCAGCGACACCGTCCTCAACCCCTCCCTCCAGGGCCAGCTCGACGTCCTGCGCTGGGCCTACGAGGACGCCGGCGTGAACCCGGCCGACGTCGACTACGTCGAGGCCCACGGCTCCGGCTCCCCGTCCCTGGACCCCCTCGAACTCACCGCCCTCGGCGAGGTCCTGGGCGCCGGGCGCCGGGCCGACCGGCCGCTGCTCGTCGGCTCGGTGAAGACGAACGTCGGTCACGGCGAGGCCGCCGGCGGCATGGCCGGGATCATCAAGGCGGTGCTCTGCCTGGAGCACGGCCGCATACCCGCGAGCCTCCACCTCAGCACCCCGCGCCCCGACCTCGACTGGGACACCCTCCCCGTCCGCGTCCCCGGCGAAGCCCTCGACCTGCCCGAACGCGACGGCCGCCCCGCCTACGCCGGAGTCTCCGGCCAGGGTTCCGCCGCGCTCAACGCGCACGTCGTCCTCAGCGAGGCCGCCCCGCCCGCCCCCGCCGAGGACCCCGAGGGCAACGACACCCCCTACCTGCTGGCGCTCTCCGCGCGTAGCGCCGAGGCGCTCACCGACCTCGTCGCCGCCTACGTCCGCTACCTCGCCCCCGACGGCGCCGGAGCCGCGTACCCGGTCCGGGACATCTGCCACACCGCCGCCCTGCGCCGCGACCACCACGAAGGGCACCGGCTGGCCGTCGTCGGCACCGGCCACAAGGACCTGCGCGACGCGCTCATCAGCGGCGCGGCCCACGCCGAGGGCCCCCTCGCCGAACTCGCCGCGCGCTACACGGTCGGCGAGGACGTCGACTGGGAGACCGCCGTCGGCAAGGAGGGCCGGTACGTCCCCGTACCCGGCTATCCCTGGCAGACCAAGCGGTACTGGACCGGCGAGCGCGCCGGGTCCGAGGGCGACGACCTCGCCTCCTGGGTGCTGAGCGAGCACGCCCGCACCGGCTTCGGCGAGGACTCCACCCTCACCGACATCGGCATCGACTCCCTCGCCAAGCTCCGCATCGTCGTCGACCTCGCCAAACGCACCGGCCAGGACGTCGACCCCGAGGAACTCGGCCAGGTCCGCACCGTCGGCGAACTGCGCACGTGGACGCGGACCCTCCTGGCGGCCACCCGATGAGCCGACCGTACGACCTGTACGGCCGGTTCGCCGAGGCCGCCGAGAAGTACCCGGACGAAACGGCCCTGGAAGTCGCCGGGACCGAGCTGACGTACCGTCAGCTCCGTCGCGCCGCCGAAGAGCTGGCCGAAAAAATCGGCCAGGTGCAGCGGGTCGGCCTGCTCGCGTCGCGCACCCTCCCCGCGTACGTCGGCTGGCTCGCCGTCCTGCGGGCGGGCGCGGCCGTCGTCCCCCTCAACCCCGAGCACCCCGACGCCCGCATCGCGGAGATCGGCCGCTCGGCCGGGCTCGACCTGATCCTCGCCGACGCGGCCGAGGAGGGCATCGGCTCCGTCGGCGTCCCCGTCGTCACCGTCGCCGCCGAAGAGGCCGTCGCCTGGGCCGAGTCGGACACCCCCGCCCGGCCGTACGAACCGGCCGCCCCCGGCAGCCCCGCCTACCTGATCTTCACCTCCGGCTCCACCGGCCGCCCCAAGGGCGTGCCCGTCGCGCACCGCAACATCTGCGCCTACCTCGACGACCTCGCCGGCCGCTACGGCATCGGACCCGGCAGCCGGCTCTCCCAGTGCTTCGAGCTGACCTTCGACGGCTCGGTGCACGACCTGTTCGTCACCTGGGCCGCCGGCGGTACGCTCGTGGTGCCCCGCCGGGCCCAGCTCATGTCACCCGTCAGGACCGTCAACACCCTGCGGCTGACCCACTGGTTCTCCGTCCCCTCCCTCATCTCCTTCGCCTCCCGCCTCGGCACGCTCACCCCAGGGGCGATGCCGACGCTGGAGTGGAGCGTCTTCGGCGGCGAGCCCCTCCCCCTCCAGGCCGCGCGGGAATGGCGCGAGGCCGCACCACGCAGCCGGATCGACGTCCTGTACGGCCCCACCGAGGCGACCATCTCCTGCACCGGCCACCTCCTGCCCGACGACCCCGCGAACTGGCCCGACACCCCGAACGGCACCGCCCCCATCGGAACTCCCCACCCGGGCGTGGAAGCGGTACTGCTCGACGAGGACGGCGGCCCCGGCGACACCGGCGAACTGTGCGTGCGCGGCGCACTGCGCTTCTCCGGCTACCTCGACCCCGCCGAGAACACCGGACGCTTCCTCGACGAGGAGCTGCGCCCCGCCACCGGACCGCCCACCGACGGCCACTGGTACCGCACCGGGGACCGGGTCGCCCGTCAGGGCGGCATCCTCGTCCACCTCGGCCGCACCGACCACCAGGTCAAGATCCGCGGCCACCGCGTGGAACTGGGCGAGATCGAGGCCGCCCTGCGCCGCCGAGGCGGCGTGCGCGACGCCGCCGTGGTCGCCGCGACCGCCGCCGACGGCGAACCGGAGCTGCTGGCCGCCGTCAGCGGGACCGACCGCACCCCGGACGCCCTGTACGAGGCGATCGGCGGCGAACTGCCGCCGTACATGATGCCCCGGCGCATCGCCGTCCTCGGCGAACTGCCGCTCAACGCCAACGGGAAGATCGACCGGCGGGCCCTGCTCGCCTCACTGGGACAAGGCTTGTGACACCCGAGGAGCACACCGCTCCTCCCACCCCCCACACCTCATCCCCTAGTTGCCGACATGTAAGGCTCCGACATGTTCGACGCCATCGTGGTGGGGGCGCGCTGCGCCGGTGCACCCACCGCCATGCTGCTCTCCCGAGCCGGGTTCCGGGTCCTCATAGTGGACAAGGCGGCCTACGGCACGGACACGCTCTCCACCCATCTGCTGCATCAGCCGGGCGTCGCCGCCCTGGCACGCTGGGGCCTGCTGGACACCCTGCGTGAGACCGGCTGCCCGCCCATCGAGCGGGTCCGCTACGAGGTCGACGACATCAGGCTCGACGGCTGCGCCCGGGGCGTGGACGGCCAGCGCGCGGCGTACTCCCCGCGCCGCAACATCCTCGACCCGCTCATGATCGACGCGGCCGTGGAGGACGGCGTCGAATACCGCGAACGGTACGAAGTGAACGGGCTGCTGCACGACGACACGGGGCGTGTCGTGGGGGTACGGGGAAGATCCGGGGGAAAGACCTTCACCGAAACCGCCCGCCTCGTGATCGGCGCGGACGGTATGCGCTCCACCGTCGGCGCCCTCGTGGGAGCGCCGTACACCGTCGAGCACCCCCGTCTGACCTGCGCGTACTACGCGTACTACCCGAAGGTGACGGACGCCCTCGAACTCTACGAGAAACCCCGCAGCTGGGTGGCCGCCGTCCCCACCCACGGCGACGCGACCCTGGTCCTCGTCTACTTCCCGCAGGACCGCTACCAGGAGGTCCGCGCCGACGCCCAGGCCGCCTACCTGAAGCAGGTCGAGGACACCGCGCCCGAGCTGTACGGCCGGATCGAGGGCCTCGAACCGCTGGAGAAACTGCGCGGCACCGGCCGCCAGCAGAACTTCTTCCGCAAGGCCAACGGCCCCGGCTGGGTCCTCGTCGGGGACGCCGGACACCACAAGGACTCCATCACCGCGCGCGGCATCAGCGACGGCTACCAGCAGGTCGAACTCCTCACGGGACGCCTCGCGGACGCCCTCGGCGACGACCCCGCCGTCCTCGACACGGCCCTCAAGGACTTCAGCGAGGACCGCGACCAGGCCCTCATGGGCGGCTACGAGGCGACCCTCGGTGTCGCCCGCCTCGACCCCCACGAGCAGAGGCTCTCCCTGCTGAGAGCCGTCCAGCAGGACGAGGAACTCACCTCGATCTATTTCGACACAGTTGCCGGAATCGCCCCGGCGAGCGCGCTCTTCACACCGAAGCTCCTCGCCCTCCTGTGACCCCTTGCCCGAACCTGCCCGCCCTTCGACGGGCTTGTGCCGGTGTCAACTGTGCCGTGACGTGCGGAAGTTGCCTCAGGCGTATGCTGACGCTGCGCCATGATCCTGATACGGTGCAGCTCATCGCCGACATTCGAACACGCCGAGTAAACCGGCCGGACGGAAAGACCCCCCACAGGGACCGACCGTCCGCCGGCCCAGGTGTGTCGCTGCTGTACGAGGAATCAGATGCCAGGCATCCGCGACCGGCGGACCCGTGACCGCTCCGCCCCCCGCAGTCCGCGACTGCGCTCCTCGTTCGTCGTTCCCTTCGTGGTCCCCGCGGTCTGCCTCACCTGCCTGTGGGGTTCGACGGCGGCCCACGCGGCCGACGAGCAGGGCCACGCCGACCGTGTGACCACCCGTACGCTGCCGCACGACGCGTCCTCCCCCCTCGAAGGGCCGGACGCGCCCGCGGCCCTCCCCGGTTCCGCGACCGGCGGACTTTCCGGGCGCACCACCGCGCCCGAGGAGAGCGCGCTGATCGAGGAGTACCGGGCGATACGCGCGGACCTCGCGCAGGCGGCCGAGACATACTTCGTCCCCGCGACCTTCCGGCAGACCACCGGCTTGGCCGACGAGGGCCGAACGCCCGTCGTCCACACGGATCACACCGACCTCGCCGCCGTCATCGGCGTCCGCGCCGACGCCCTCCTGATCGGCGCGCTCACCGGCGCCGTCGCCGCCCTCGCCCCGGTCCTCGCCGCCTGGCTCGTCGCCCGGCGCCGCAAGCGGGCCTCCGCGAACGAACTGCGCGACCTGCACGCCTACGCCGAGGAACTCGCCGGCCGCCGCCTCCCCGAGGTCCTCGCCCGCGTCGAGAAGGGCGAGCGCGTCGACCCCGCCACCGCGCTCGGCCTCGGCACCCGCCGGCGCGGCTCCGAGGAGATCGCCCGCCTCGCCGCCGTCGTCGACCGCGTCGCCCTCGTCTCCGTCGACACCGCGATACGCCAGCACATGGGCCGCGAGGGCACCGAGAAGGTCGTCGCCCAGCTCATCCGGCGCACCCAGATCCTGCTGCACCGCCTCATCGCCCTCCTCGACGACCTGGAGCGCAAGCACGAGGACTCCGACCTCCTGCACGACATCTTCAAGGTCGACCACCTCGCCACCCGCGCCCGCCGGCACGCCGAGAACCTGATGATCCTCAGCGGCACGCCCACCGGCCGCCGCACCAACGCCGCCGTCCCCATCACGGACGTCATGCGCGCCTCCGTCGCCGAGACCGAGGCGTACACCCGGGTCAAGGTCAAGAACGCCCCCGCCGACCGCCGTACGGCCCTTGCCGCGCGCGCCGTCTCGGACGTCACGCACCTGCTCGCCGAGCTGATCGAGAACGGCACCAGCTTCTCCCCGCCCGAGACCCAGGTCGCCGTCAGCGCGATCCGCGTCGCCAAGGGCCTCGCCATCCACGTCGAGGACCACGGCCTCGGCATCCCGCCCGCCCAGCGCCACCAGGCCAACCAGCTCCTCGCGCACCCGCCGCGCCTGGACCTCACCGCCCTCGGAGAGGACCCCCGCCTCGGCCACTTCGTGGTCGCCAGGCTCGCCGAGCGCCACGGCATCAAGGTCGAACTGCGCGAGTCCGTCTACGGCGGCACGCTGAGCATCGTCCTCGTCCCCGTCGACCTCCTCGAAGAGGTCGGCTCCCCGGTCCTCGACCAGCTCCAGGCCGCCGCCGCGGCCACGATGGACGCCGCCCTCACCGCGCCGGAGCGCCAGGGCCTCGCCGCCGGCACCGAGCAGGTGCCGGCCGGCGCCGAACACCTCCTGGTCGGCGCGGGCGCGCACACCTCCACCGGCTTCGACCTGCCCACCCACACCCGGCTCGCCGACTACGACGGCTTCCCCGAGTACGCGGGCGCGGGCCTCCTCCCGCCGGTCGCCGGGCACCCCGAACCCCAGCCGTCGTACGACCACCAGCCGGCCGCGTACGACCCCCTGCCCGCCGAACCCGTCGCGTCGTACGGCACCGTGTCCTACGACAGCACGCCCTACGACAACGTGTCCTCCGCGGCCTACGACAACGTGTCCTCCGCGACCTACGGCAGCGGCCTCACCGCGCCCGAGGCCCCGGCGGAGTACGGGGCGTCCTACGAGCCGTACCCCCCGCAGGCCCCCGGGCCCTACGGCCCCGGGGGTACAGGGCTGTACGCGGAGCAAGCGGTTTCCCCCTCCTACCAGGAACCGCCGCAGAGCCCGCAGTACGGCTACGGCACCGCCGCGACCCCGGCAGCCGAGCAGTACCAGCGGCAGGACCGCCCCACGACACCCCAGGCGGCGGCACCCATGACGGGCAACTCCCCCCTGACCACCCCCGACGTACTGCCACGGCGCACCCGTGGGGCCGCCCTCGCGCAGCAACTGCGCAAGGAGGCCGCCCAGTTCGGCGAGGGCGGGGAGCCCGACGAGAGCGTCATCTCTCCCGACGTGTCGGCCCGCGCGCTGAGCGCCATCCAGAGGGGCCTGAAACGAGCGCAGTCGCCCGAGACGGACCCTCCGCCCCTCGGGCAGTACGACGACGAAGGGCCCTGATGCATACCCAAGGTGAAGGAACGTTACGGAATGAGTGAGCAGGTACACCCCGGTCCGCAGCTGGACTGGCTGCTGGACGACCTGGTGGACCGAATCCCCGAGATTCGTTGTGCTGTCGTGCTGTCGGGGGACGGCCTCCTCATCGGCAAGTCGAAGGACATCCGCCGCGACGACGCCGAGCACCTCTCGGCCGTCGGGTCCGGCGTGCACAGCCTCGCGCGGGGCGCCGCACGCCACTTCCACGGCGGACCCGTCCAGCAGACGGTCATCCAGATGGAGAAGGCGTACCTCTTCATCACGGCGGCCGGGCAGGGCGCGCGCCTCGCGGCGTTCGCCTCGGACACCGTGGACATCGGCATGATGGCCTACGAGATGGGCACCCTGGTCAAGCGCGTCGGCACCTATCTGAGCGCTCCGCCACGGATGCAGGGCCCTCCTGGCGGCCTGGGCCAGGATGTCTGAGCCCCGTTGGTCGGAGGCGTCCGGCGGGGGGCGTTACTTACGCCCCTACGCCATCACGGGCGGCAGGACCCGGCACTCCCAGCACGCCTTCACGCTGATCACCCAGATCGTCTCCCGGTCCGTGGCGGACACGGACCAGGAGGCGGTCGAGCCGGAGGCGGCCAAGATCCTGGAGCTGTGCCGGGACCGGGCGGTGGCGATCGCCGAGATCGCCGCCCTGATGGACCTGCCCGTGAGCGTCGTGAAGATCCTGTGCGGAGATCTCCTCAATACCTCGCTGATCCTAGTCCAGTCGCCGCCCGGCAAGGAAAGCCAGCCGGACGTCGAACTCATCGAAAGGGTGATGGATGCCATCCGTCAACTCTGAACCCGTCCTGCCGACCGCACTGAAGATCCTGGTGGCGGGCGGATTCGGCGTCGGGAAGACCACGATGGTGGGCTCGGTGAGCGAGGTGCCGCCGCTGGAGACCGAGGAGCGCATGACCGAGGTCAGTCGCGGCGTCGACGACCTCTCCGGCGTGGAGAACAAGGTGGCCACCACGGTCGCCATGGACTTCGGCCGGATCACCGTCGCCTCCGACCTCGTCGTGTACCTCTTCGGCACGCCCGGCCAGGACCGCTTCTGGTTCATGTGGGACGACCTCGCGAACGGGGCGCTCGGCGCGATCGTCCTCGCGGACACCCGCCGCCTCGACGCCTCCTTCGCCTCGATCGACTTCTTCGAGTCCCGGGAGATCCCCTTCGCGGTCGGCGTCAACTGCTTCCACGGACGCCGCGAAGCCTCCGTGGAACAGGTCCGCGCGGCCCTCGACCTCGACCCCGGCATACCGGTCGTCCTGTGCGACGTCCGGGACCGCAACTCCAGCCGCGAAGTGCTCCTCTCGGTGCTCCAGGTGGCCCGGATGCGGGCCGCTGCGCGGCTGAGCAGGCTGGGGCACGGCTGAGTTTCCGAGGGGGAGGGAACTGTCGCTGGTCAGGTGCGGCGCCGTCGTGGCCTATTGCGCCCACGCGGCGGAGCCGCAGATCGATTCAGCCCCGCGCCCCTGGTGGGGCTTCCGCTAGTCGGTACGTCGCGGTTCGTGGTGCTTTATCCGGCTTGTCCGCTGTGAACGTGAGCGTCACGCGGGTGTAGTGCCGGACCTTCCCTGTGCTCGGGGTGTCCAGGCGGACCCTCACCGGGTAGCTGTGGAACGTGCCCGCCGCGCAGTACGGGACGCAGTCGTTGACCGCGTTCAGGCCCCGGCCCTCCGCCTCGGCCGAGGTCCAGCGGGACCAGTGCAGCGCGGTCAGGCGGCTGTTGCCGTCGCCGCAGGCCAGGACGTAGTCGGCGGGGCGGGTCCGGGGCTCTCCCGCGCAGTCCAGGAGGACCGTGCGGGAGTGGTGGGTCGGGGTAGTGCCTGCCGCCGCCAGGGACGCCGCCGCGCACAGCGCCAGGGCGGTCCTCTTCATGTACCTGGGCATGTCCGCTCCCTGCACCGGTCGTCGTTCACTGTCGACGCTACGACCCTCGGCGGGGCTACACCACTTCTCGGGCGCGCTCTCGGGCTCGGGCGAAGAACACGAACTCCTTGCCGGGGCGGTCGGGGGCGTCTCTGACCTCCTCGACGGTGAAGCCGTGGGACGTCAGGGCGGCGGTGACCTCGTCGCGCTCGCGGAAGCGGAGGGTGGACAGGGAGCGGAGTTCCTCGCCGGTGGCCTTGAGGACGATCACGGTCCGGAAGGTCACGAGGGGCCAGGAGACGTCGGTGACCTCGTGCCAGGTCTCCACCTCGCCGGTGCCGGGTACGTGTACGAGGCGGCGGGACCGCCCGGGGTTCCACTCCTCCCATGCCCGCCGCGCCGGGTCCCGCGTCTCGAACACGAACCGGCCGCCGGGGCGGAGAGCCTCGCGCACACCGCGCAAGGTCCCTTCCCAGAGCCGTTCGTCCACGACGGCCTGCGCGGCGTTGCCGGTCATGACGGCCAGGTCCACGCCGAGGCCGGGCAGCCCGGTCGCGTCTCCGTGCAGCCAACGCACCTTGTCCGCACCGGACTTGGCGCGCGCGAGGTCCAGTGAGGCGCCCGCCGGGTCAACTCCCGTGACGTCGAAGCCCTGTTCGGCGAGCAGGAGCGCCAGGGTGCCGGTGCCGCAGCCGACGTCCAGAATCCGGCGTGCGCCCAACTCCCTTGCGATGCCCGCGTATACGTCGAGATCTGGGCGGTCGCTGTCGAGCGGGTCGTAGAAGGCGGCCAGCCTCGGATTCGTGTACGCCTCGTCCGTCATGCCGCTCAGGCTAGGGAGGACCGGAACCGTCCGCATCCGCATTCCGTGCCCTGCGGTGTGCCGCCACCCGTTCCCGCGTCGCGCAGCGGGCCGAGCAGTAGCGGCGGGTCGAGCCGCTCGTGCTCGTCACGAAGACGTTCTCGCAGGCCGATGCCGCGCACACGCCGCCCGGCGGGAGCTGGCGGTCCCACAGGAGGACGGCCAGCGTCATGCAGGACGACGCGAGGAACCACTCCGCCCAGGGGGCCTCGTCGTGCCGGTCCAGGTGGAGGTGCCAGGGGGTTCCGCCGCCGTGGGAGGTCAGGCGTACGGGGCCGCAGCCCTCGGCGAGGAGGCGGTTGAGGCGTCCGGCCGCGGTGTCGACGGACCCGGCGGCGAACACCTCGCGCAGGCGCAGGGCCGCTTCCCTCATGCCCTCGACGTCACCGGGGGACAGGTCCAGCGGTTCGGCCTCGCCGTACTCGCGCAGCACCTCGGCGACGGCGTCCGTACGGGGTTCGCCGGACGTGAGGACATTGACGAGGGCGACGGTGCGGTGGGCGGTGCGGGCGGGGGAGTGGCGGGTGAACCAGTCGTCGGGGGAGGGCTCCATGAGGGCGAGTGTAACGGCCTTGGCTGGATATGCGGTTACTTTGTAACGTCGAGTCCATGAGAAGACGTTACGGTCTGGTCCGCTATCTCCTCGGCGCGGGTGCCGCGCGCACGGGCGACGAGATGTCCGGCCCGGCCCTGCTCCTCGCCGGTACGGCGGTCACCGGTTCCGGCCCACCCCTGCTCGCCGCGCTCACGGCATCGGCAGCCCTCGGCGGCCCGGTCCTGGGCGCCCTCCTCGACCGCACGCCCCACCCCGGCCGCCTCCTTTGCGGAGCGCTGGCGGTGTACGCGGCGACCCTGCTGCTGGTCCGGTGGACCCTCGGCACTCTCCCGTTCCCCGCCGTCCTGTCCCTCGCCCTGACGGCCGGCCTCTTCGCACCCGCCCTGGCAGCGGGCTGGACCTCCCGGCTCCCCGCCGTCACCGAACGCCTCCCGCGCGCGGGAGCGCTGGACGCGGCGTCGTACGAGTTCGCGGCACTCGCGGGCCCCGCGCTGGCCGGAGGCGTGGCACTGGCGGCGGGCCCGGACGCGGCCCTGCTGACAGCCGTGGCGCTGATCGCGTGCGCGCTTCCGGCGGCGTGGAGCCTGCCGGGGAGAGGAGCGGGGGTCTCGGAGGAGGCGGCGCGGAGTCTCGGGCGGGGGGCGCGCGGGACCGGGGGTGAGGAGGTGGAGCCGGGCGGGGGCGCCGGCGGGCGGCAGCGGCCGGGGAAAGGGGCGGAGGGGAGACCGGCGGTCGGCGATGGAGTCCCACCGTGCGGTGGTGTGACTGGGGTGTCGGAGCCGGGCGGGGACGTGGCTGGGATGCCGGAGCCGGGCGGAGGCATGGTTGGAGTGTCGGAGTCGCGCGGGAGCATGGCCGGGGTGTCGGAGTCGCGCGGCGGTGTGACGTCCGTGTCGGGTGGGACCCCGGCGGCGGTGGCCGGCCGAGCCTCGATTCCCGGCCCGCGCGAAGCCCCGGCTCCAGCCGCCCGCACCGGCCTGCTCCCCGATCTCCGCGCCGGGTTCGGTGCCCTCCTCCGTATCCGCCCCCTCGCCCGAGCCACCCTCAGCTCGACCCTCTCCCACGCCGGGCTCGGCGCCTTCACGGCCGTCACGCCCTTCCTCGGCGTCCAAGCCTTCGGCGCCGAGAGCGCGGGCGCCTTCCTGCTCGCCGTCCTCGCGTTGGCGTCCCTCCTCGCGAGCCTCGCTCTGGCCCGCCGCCCCGGTGTGCTCAGCCCCGACGCCATGCTTCTCGCGAGCACCGTCCTTCTCGGAGGCGCCTTTCTCGTCGCGGCACTCACCCCCCTCGCCGCGTCCGTCCTCGCCGGACTCGGTGCCGGGCCCCAGCTCGTCGCCGTCTTCGCGATCCGGCACCGGGAAGCTCCCGAACGGCTGCGGGGGCAGGTCTTCAGCACCGGGGCGAGCCTGAAGATCAGCGGGTACGCGGTCGGCGCGGGGGTCGCGGCCGTCTGCCCGCCCGGAGAGGCGCTGGTGGCCGCCGCCGGGTTCCAGGCCCTCGCCGCAGCCGTTTTCCTCCTCCTCTCCCGTACCGGCGATCGGCTGAAATCGGCTGCCGGGACGTGTGGTTGACTACCCGGATGCTCCACGAATCGGTGCTGAGAACGAAGGAACTGCCTGCCGCCGACCGGTTCGAGGCATGGACGGAACGACTCGGCCGTACGCACGCTCCGATGCGGCTGTTCAGCGACTGTGCGGACGACTACCACGGGGTCCAGCGCCTCATCCCGCTCGGCGAGGTGACGATCTGGCCGGCCTCCTTCGACCACCTCGTCTTCCAGCGCACCCCGCGCCTGGTGCGGCAGTCGGACCCGGAGGTGTACCACCTGTCGTTGCTGCTGCGCGGGGAGGGCACGGCGGACTGGGGCGAGCGGCAGGCCGCGTACCGGGTGAAGGATCTGCACGTCAGCCACTCGTCGAGGGCGTTCGAGGTGTCGACGGGCCCCGACCCGGTGTCGATCGTCGGCGTGGAGATACCCCGCAGCGCGGTCGTCCTGCCGGGCCGCCGCGCGGAGGACCGGGTGATCGGCAGGGTCGACGGCCAGGCTGGGCTCGGCGCGCTGCTCACCCAGTTCCTGATCCAGCTCGCGGACGACACGACGCCGTACCGCCCGTCGGACGCGACGCGGCTCGGCACGGTCGTCGTCGACCTCGTGACCGCCCTGTTCGCACACCTCCTGGACGCCGAGCGGGCGATGTCCCCGGAGACGAGGGCGCGCGCACTGACGCTGCGGATCAAGGAGTTCGTACGCCGCAACCTGGCCGACCCGGACCTCAGCCCCGCCACGATCGCCGCCGCCCACCACGTCTCCCGCAGCTACCTGTACCGCCTCTTCCAGGCGGAGGGCCTCACGGTCGCGTCCTACCTGCGCGAGCAGCGCCTGAAGAACGCGCACCGCGACCTCACGGACCCGGCGCTGCACGACCTGCCCATCCACGCGGTCGCCGCCCGCTGGGGCTTCCCGCGCGCCGCCGAGTTCACGCGCGCGTTCCGCTCCGCGTACGGCGACACGCCGAGCGACGTGCGCGCACAGGCGGGACGCGGGGGATTGTCGCCGACCGGGACACCGTAGGCGGGGCAGTGGACGCAATGCGTCATGCCTGTGGACTGTGCGCCAACGACGTGCGCCCGGCCCATGCCCGATGCTGGTGATCGCCGCGCAGGGCACACACGTCCCGAGGTCGGTCCAGGATCACTGGGGAGTCCTGGCACGCACCCGGACGCCCTGCGAAAGAGGCGGGTCCGCACCCAAGGGGTGGAGCCCCCCGGGTACGGACCCGCCTCGCGCGCGCGGACTCTAGCGGCCCACGGTGATCACTCCTCCCGCCATGCTGCCGCCGTCGTACACGACCTTGCCCGTCGACTTCTGCCAGACCTTGATCCGGAAGGCGTCGGGGCCGTCCGTCGCGGTGATCCGGAAGGCGTACCCGGACGCCCTGTCGACGGTGCCGGTGCCCTGGTAGACGGCCTGCTTGCCGGTGACGACCAGCCAGTCCGAGCCGGTGCCGCGCAGCGACACGCCGGGGGCGGTGAACGTGACACGGCCGGTCGGGACGGTCGCCTTCTCGCCGTACGCGGCGGCGAAGGAGAACGCGGCTTGGCCCTTCGGGGACAGCAGCAGGCCCGCGCCCGACGCCTTGCCCGCCCGGTCGTACACGACCAGCTCGGGCAGGGTCGTCGTGGCGGTCCCGCCGCCGTCGTCGTCCTTGACCGTGACGACCGGGCGCCGGATGCCGGCCTTGGTGTAGCGGTGCTCCGCCTTGCAGACGGGGCCGGTGTACGGCTTGCTGCCGTCGGCCCAGTCGATCGTGCAGGTGTGCGTGTCACGGGCGCCCGCGTCGGTGAACGAGGCTGTCACGGACGCCGGTCGGCCGATGGACACCGGGGACGGGCCGGACGCCTTCGTGATGACCGGCGCCGCGTTCGCGACCTTCACCGTCACCGTGTCGCGGCTGCCGCCGCCCGCGATGGCGAGCTGGAACGTGCCGTTGTCCGCGCACGTCACCGTCGTGGCCGCCTTGGCCGGGTCGGCGACCTTGCACGGCGCGCCGCCCTCGACGGACCACTTCGCGCCCGGCGCGCCGGAGGCCGTACCGCTCAGCGCGATCGGCGAGCCCTCGGTGCCGGAGACGTCCGGGCCGGCGTGCACGACGGTCACCGGGTCGATGCTGGTCAGCGTCGGCACGACCTTCTTGATCAGGCCGTTCGCGTCGAACTCCATCTTGTCGATGGTGGTCTCGCGGTGAGTGCCGTCGCCGCCGGGGATCGCGAACCGGTGGTAGGCGATGTACCAGTCGTCGGAGTTCGGGACCTGGACGACCGAGTGGTGTCCCGGACCCTTGATGCCGAGCGAGAGGTCCTTCTCCAGGATCACGCCCCGCTTGGTCCACGGACCGGTCGGGGAGGGCCCGGTGGCGTACGCGACACGGTAGTCGACGTCCCGCGTGTCGTTCTCCGACCACATGAGGTAGTACGTGCCCTCGCGCTTCACGACGAACGTGCCCTCGTTGTAGCCGCTCGGGGTGATGTCCTTGAACGTCGACATGTCCAGCGACGTCATGTCCGCGTTGAGCTTCGCGACGTACGCGTGGCCGTTGCCCCAGTACAGGTACGTCGTCCCGTCGTCGTCCGTGAACGTCGCCGGGTCGATCATCTGGCCCGGCAACTGGCCCGCCTTCAGCAGGGGTTTGCCCAGAGCGTCCTTGAACGGGCCGGTCGGGGAGTCGGAGACGGCGACGCCGATGTTCGCGTCGGCGCAGAAGTAGAAGTAGTACTTGCCGTTCTTCTCCGCGATGGTCGGCGCCCACGCCCTGCTGTCGGCCCACGAGACGTCCGGACCGAGGTCCAGGATGACGCCGTGGTCCGTCCAGTGGACGAGGTCCTTCGACGAGTACGCCTTGAACTGCGTACCGCTCCAGCCCTCGAAGCCGTCCGTCGTCGGGTAGATGTAGAAGGTGTCGCCGAAGCGGACGATGTTCGGGTCGGCGTTGAGACCCGGCAGCACCGGGCTCTTCATCACGACCGCCGACACGGTCCAGGTGCGCTTCTTGCCGTCGCCGCCGGTCACTTGGTACGTCACCGGCTTGCTGAAGTCCCGCACGCTGCCCGAGGCGGGGCTGATCGCGGCGCCCTCGGCGATGGTGAACTCCGGTGCCAGACGCCTGAGATCGGTGCCCTCCTTGACCGGCAGGGTGACCTTGCCGTCGGAGACGATCGCGTCGACCTTCAGCTGCGGCAGGGTGACACGGGCGATCCCCGTCGTGTTGCCGCTGATCTCCATGACCTCGGCGGCCGTCAACGCCCGCCCGTAGATACGGAAGTCGTCGACCTCACCCGTGAACGCCGGGTCCGCCGCGTACAGGGACTTGCCGATGTAGCCCGAGTAGTCCTTGGCCGCGTCGTACAGCTCCGACGGCTTGACGGTGGTCGTCGTACGCGCCACCTCGACGCCGTCCGTGTACAGGACCATCGTGCCGGTGGCCCCGTCCAGGGTGACCGTGACGTGCTGCCACTGGCCCGCCGTGAGCGCCGAGTTGCCGGTCAGCTTCGACTCGGCCGACCAACTCGCCTTCGTGATCGCCGAGTAGAGCGTCGAACCGCCGTTGGAGGGGGTGGCGAACAGGTACTTGTCACTGTCCGGGCCGAGTCCGAACAGCCACTGGAAGTTGGCGCCGCCCTGCCACTTCGCGTACGTCGAGACGGTGACCGAACCCGCGTCCTTGAGAACGCCGCCCGGGATCTTCACGTACGTTCCGCCGGACAGCTTGGCCGAGCCGCCGTGCACGCCCGTGCCGAACTCCGGGGAGCCCACGTACGTGCCGTGGTTGCCGTGACCGCTGGAGTCGACGGCGATGTTCCCCTTCGTCTCGTCGAAGGCGTAGTGGACGAGCAGGTCGGCGGGTACGTCGGGGCCTTCGGCCGAGACGGTCACCGCCGCCTTGAGCGGAGTGCCGTCCACCAGCTTGCCGTTGACCTCGAAGGCGCCGGGCTGCTTGTACGCGTCCGCCGGGACCGCGTCCCACGTGACCGCGACCGGGCGGTCCACACCGTCGGCGTACCGGGCGATGACCGTCGCCGGGAGCACCGGGGCCTGACCGGTCCTCGTCTTCACGGTGACGTCCTGGACGCTCTCCACCACCTGGTCCGGCTGGTAGGCGCGCAGGAGACGGTCGTACTCCGCCTTCGTCACCGGCAGGACCGTGCCGTGGCGGGGGCGGGCCGGGAGTTCGTAGTTCGTGGACGGGGTCCACACGCCCTTGTCGAGGTCGGTCGTCTCGAAGGGGATGTAGCCACGGCCGCCGAACTCGTCGAGGAACGCGTACCACTTGTCCTCGGTGTTCGACTTGAACACCAGCGGGCCCTCGGCCGCGTTCATCGCGCCCTTGCCGATGCCCTCGGCGACCGGCGTCCACGAGGTGTCGAGCAGCGAGTCGCTCTTCTCCTCGAAGATGAACTTGCTGTTGGGCGTCGACGAGGTGTTGTTCCGCTCGTCCTTCGAGAGGCGGTAGTACGTGTCGTCGTGCTTGATTACCGTCGAGTCGATGACCGAGTAGCCCCGGTCCACCCACACCTTCGGCTCGCTGAACGTGTAGAAGTCACGCGTCGTCGCGTACATCATGCGGTTGTACGTGTCGCCGGAGTGCGCCTCGTTGTCGTACAGCTTCGACGCCCAGAACACGACGTACTCGCCGAGCTTCGAGTCGTAGTACGCCTCGGGCGCCCAGGTGTTGCCCGCGCTGTCCGGGGAGATCCGCACCAGGCGCTGGTTCGTCCAGTGGGTCAGGTCGGTGGACTCCCAGACCATGATGGACTTGCTGCCGGTGCGCTGCGATGCGTCCCAGTCGCCGTTGCCGTAGATCCTCAGGTCGGTGGCGATCTGGTAGAACTTGTCGCCCTCGGGGGAGCGGATGATGAACGGGTCGCGCAGGCCCTGTTCGCCGAGCGTCGACGTCAGCACCGGGCGGCCGTTGTTCAGCTCCCGCCAGTGCAGCGGGTCGTTGCCCTTGCTCAGGCCGAAGTAGAGCTGCTCGCCGTCCGAGGTGCCCTCGCCGGTGAAGTAGCTGAAGAGGTAGCCCTCGGGCTTCTGCGCGGCGGGGAGTTCGGGAACCTTCGCCGTCAGGACGCGCGTCGTGCTCTGCGAGCCCTTCGTGACCGTCGCCGTCAGGGCCGCGGTGGTCGCGCCCTCGCCGTGCGCCGGGCGGTGGACGATGCCGTCCGCCGAGACGGCCGCCGGGTTCGCCGACGTCCAGGTGACCGTCGTGCCGTACGCGCCGGTCGCGGGGAGGGCCAGGTTGCCGCGTACGTCGTCCAGGTTGTGGACGGTCAGGGTGTCGGCGGCCTGCCGGACCGCCGTCGCGTCGTCGAACGTGGGCAGGACTGTCACCTCGAAGGACTTCGTGTCGTTCACCGCGCCCTTGCGGAGCGTCGCCGTCAGGGTGGCGTGGCCGTTCGGCTCGCCGGCCGCCGGGCGGGTGACCTTGCCGGCCGCCGAGACGACGTCCGGGTTGTCGCTGGCCCACGTGATGTTCGAGCCGCCCGCCGTACCCGACTTCGGGAGCGTCAGGTCTGCCGTCACCGCGCTCGTGTCGCCCAGCGTCAGGGCCGCCTTGTCCGCCGCGACGCCCTCCGTCGCGACCGGCAGCGACAAGGTCTCCACCTCGGTGCCGGTCAGCGCGCGGTCGTACACGCGGAAGTCGCGGATCTTGCCCTGGAACAGCCTGTCGCCGGGGTACACCGACTTGCCGATGTAGTTCGCGGTCGTCGTGCCGCCGCCGATCGAACCCGGGGTCAGCGTCACCGAGGTGTTGCGGCCCACCTCCGCGCCGTCCTCGTACAGGATGCCCGTCGTGCCCGACTGGGTGTACGTCACGTGCTTCCAGACGTCCCTGGCCAGGTTGTGGCCGTCGTCCGCCCTCGTGTTCTGCTCCGTGGACCAGTTGCCCGACGCGATCGAGGTGCGCAGGGCGTTGCCCGTCGTGAACAGGTAGCCGTTGCCCGCGGTGCCGCTCGTGTTGCCGAAGCCGTACAGGAAGTACGGGGCCTGCTGGGCCGCGTCCATCTTCACGTCGAAGGAGACGCTGATCGCGTCCATGCCCTTCATGACGTCGTTCGGGAGCTTGACGTAGGTGTCCGAGCCGTTGAACGTCAGGCCGTCCGACCAGGTGCCCGTGCCGTTCAGGACGCCGTCGCGGCCGTGGCCCGAGGCGTCCGGGACGGTGGCTGTGCCCGGGGAGGCGTCGAGTTTGTACCAGAGGGCGAGGCCGTCGGTGAGGGTGTCGGCGGCGGCGTGCGCTGTGACGGCCGGAGCGAGGCCGATCACCAGGGCGGCGGCGGTGAGCCCGGCGAGCCGTCTCGCGCGGCTTGGGGTGCCGGGGGGTGCGTTGTGCTGCGGCATGTTCTTGATTCCCTGTCGGAGGACACGAGGGCACGAAGGGATGGGGGAGGGCGTGACACCGCCGCGCGGCCTTTCGTCTGGAAGGCCGCGCGGTTACAGCTGTGTGACGTCGTGTTGCGAGAGTGTCAGTCGGGGTGTGGAGCGGCGTCAAGGGGTCTCGAACAATGTCCGACGGGTCGAACGTGGTGGTGGGGGCGGTTTGTTGGGGTGGGAGAGGTGCGTGGCGGGGTGCGGGTCGTGGTGGGCTGGTCGCGCTCGCGCGGCGGTAGCCGCATACATGGCCGGGTGGCATCCAGGTGCGGGTGGTGGGTTCCTTCGGGAAAATTCAGGGGTGACTACCGACGACGGCGATGAGCTGCTTGTGCGGCTGCGGTCGCTGACCGCTCAGGCTCGGGAGCGGGCCGAGGTGCAGCGGTCTCAGGTGGAGTTGGCCATCGCCTTGCAGCGGGGGATGTTGCCTCGGGATCTGCCTTGTCCGCCGAGGGTGCGGCTCGCTGTGCGGTACGAGCCTGCTTGTTACGGGCTCAATGTCGGTGGGGACTGGTACGACGCCTTTGCCTTGCCGGGTGGGCGGCTTGCCTTGTCCATCGGGGATGTGCAGGGGCACAACATCGAGGCCGCGGCCTTCATGGGGCAGGTTCGAGTGGGGTTGCGGGCGCTCGCGTCCGTGACCAGTGATCCTGGCGAGCTGCTCGCCCGGACCAATGATCTGCTGTTCTCCCTCGGGAGTGACCTCTTCGCCACCTGTACGTTCCTGCGGCTCGACCCTGTCACCGGGGTGCTGGAGAGCGCCCGCGCGGGGCATACGCCGTTCGTCTGGGCCACCGCCGACGGGCGGTCCGGCGTCGCCGAGGACGAGCCCGGGCCGCCTCTCGGGATCCAGCCCGGTGCCGCGTACCCCGTCTCACGGCACCACCTGACCAGCGGAGGCGTCTTCGTGCTGCTGACGGACGGGGTCGTGGAGGGGCCCGCGATGCCGCTGGACGAGGGACTCTCCCAGGTCGTCCGGCTGGCCGGGATCGCGGCTGTCGCCGGGCTGAGCACGGAGTCCCTGGCGGCTGCGGTGATCGAGGGGGCCACGCGGGTGGGGCACGAGGACGACGCGGCGGTGCTGGTGGTGGGGCACGACGAGCCGGGATAGCCGCTCTCGTCTGGCCGACCCGGTGGTCACGGTGTCTGATGGATCATGTGGTGGACACCGACACCGACACCGGGAACCTGCGCCGAGCGGCGGCCTTCGTCGTGCGGACGCTTGCCGTGGCCGCCTGCTACTACGGCGCCGGGCGGCTCGGGCTGCTGCGCAGGCTCACCGTGGAGGGGACGGTGTTCACGCCCGTGTGGCCGCCGACCGGCGTCGCGCTGACCTGTCTGCTCGTCATCGGCCTGCGGGCCTGGGCCGGCATCGCGCTCGGGTGCCTGTTCGTGATCCTGCATCTCACCTCCGGCGAGATGCACCCCCCGATGCTCGCGAACCTCGCCGGAAACGTCGCCGCCCCCGTCTGCGCCTACCTCCTCCTGCGCCGCGTCGGCTTCCGCACCGACCTCACCCGGCTGCGCGACGGTGTCGCCCTCGTCTTCCTCGGGGCGCTCACCGCGATGCTGATCAGCTCCACGACCGGCGTCGGGATCGCGGTCCTCACCGGGGACCTCGGCACGGGCAGCTTCTGGCCGGTGTGGGTCGCGTGGTGGGTCGGCGACGCGATGGGCGTGCTGATCGTGACGCCGCTGCTGCTGATGGCGTACCGGGCGCGGGGCCTGCCGAGCCTCGCCCGCTGGAAGGAGGCGACCGCGCTGGCGGTGACCGCCTGCTGCGTCGTACCCGTCGCCACGCACGACCACGTCAACATGCTGTTCCTGACCTACCCGGTGCTGATCTGGGCGGCCCTGCGGTTCGAGCTGCCCGGCAGCATGCTGTGCGTCCTGCTCGCGTCCGTCCTCGCGACGGTCGCCGCGACCGACGGCGCCGGCCCCTTCGCGGGACTCACGCACGTCGAGGTCATGCTGAAACTCCAGGCGTTCAACGGGGCCACCGCCCTCACCGCGCTCCTGCTGTCCGCCGTGATCACCGAGCAGCGCAACACGCGCCGCTCGGTGGAACGCGCCTGCAAGGAACTCGCCGAGGTCCTGGAACACCTCACCGCCGCCGACCGCGTCTACCCGCCGGACCGCTCCAGCAGGTGACCGACGG
The DNA here is from genome assembly GCF_055409605.1 of Streptomyces saintjeani. NCBI lineage: Bacteria > Bacillati > Actinomycetota > Actinomycetes > Kitasatosporales > Streptomycetaceae > Streptomyces > Streptomyces saintjeani. The sequence goes on from NZ_CP189624.1 coordinate 9,217,449, forward strand.
CCTCGACGACGTCCGCGACGCTGTGATGCGGTACGTCGAGGCCGTCCGGCCAGGTCCGGCCCCGCACCCAGATCGCCCGCAGCCCCGCGCCCGCCGCCCCCGCGATGTCCTTGACCGGGTCGTCCCCCGTCATCCAGTCCCCGGCGGTCAGCTGCGTCCCGCACCGGGCCGCCGCCAGCTCGAACAGGCGTGGGTCGGGTTTGCGTACGTCGATGTCGCCGGACGCGGCGATGCCGTCCACGAGGTCCGCGAGGCCGGCGGAGCGGATCTTCGCGCGTTGGAGGTCGGACGAGCCGTTCGTCACGACGCCGACGCTCCAGCCGTGCTCCCGCAGCCGCCCGAGGCTCTCCAGCACGTCCGGGCGGCACACCACCGACGCCGCCATCCGGTCCACGTACACCCGCCACAGGTGCTCCGGCGACTCCGCGATGCCGAACGCGTCCGGCAGCCGGCCGAGGACGTCCCGGCCACCGTTCTCCGCCAGCTCGGCCAGCAGCCACTCCCCGACCGCCGGGTCGTACCCGTGGTCCCGGCACAGCCCGGCGACGGTGGCGGAGAGGGCGGCGGCACGGTCGACGAGAGTGCCGTCGAGATCGAAGAGGGCGAGACGCATGAAGTGACCTTAACCGCAGGTCAGTCCGCTGCGGGATAGACCTTGATGATCTTGCCCTGGGAGTCCGCCTTCAGGTATCCCGAGCCGCCGTACTCGTCGGTGAGGTACACGTTGAGGGTGGCCGGTGTCTCGAACACGACGTTCATGGGCGGATTCACCAGCAGATAGCGGGTCTTGGGGTGGGGGACGTTCAGCTTCTCGCGGGCCTCGGCGAGGAGCGCGGGGACCCTGTCCCACGCGAACCCGTCGACGGTGAAGGGCTTGGAACCCGGGAAGATGGTGCTCTTGATGATCCCCTCCTCGGCCCCCTCGCCCGGACGGTACGTGTACGACTCGTACTTGGTGTCGCTGCCGTCCACCATCACGTTCGCCGAGACGTAGTCCGCATACACCGACAGCGACCCGAACCGCTTGCGCCCCGTCTTCTTCTCGATCGCCGCGAGCGCCGTCCGGATGCCGTCCGGTGTCAGCATCCCCGTACCGCTCTCGACGGTCTTGTCGGTCTTGTCGGTCTTGTCGGTCTTGTCGGAGGATCCGCCTGCCGCGGTCGCCGAAGGCACCGAACTCCCCGACGAAGCAGGCGACGTGGACGGGCCCGCCGCCCCGCTCGCACCCCCGGGCAGGAAGTTCCAGCCCAGCACCCCCACCAGGGCGACCCCCACCCCCGGCAGCACCACGGCCGGCCACCTGCGCCGCCGCGCGGGGACGTCGGCGACGGTCGGCGGCGTCTGCGGCCGAGCCGAAGGCGAAGGTGCCGGTGCCTGCAACGGATACGACGTCGTGGCCCCCCGCCCCGCCGGACCCCCCTCCACCACCTCCGTCAGCAGCCGCTCCACCGTCTGCGCGCCGGGCCGCGCCGACGGGTCGCGGTCGAGGAGGCGGACCAGTACGTCCGTGAGGGGGCCCGCGTGGAGCGGCCGGGGTATGTCCTCGCTGAGGACGGCCGCCAGGGTGGCCAGCGTCGTGCCCTTGCGGAGCGGGTGGCGGCCCTCGACCGCCGTGTACAGCATCATGCCGAGGGACCACAGGTCGGAGGACGGGCCGCCGGACTGGCCGGAGACGCGCTCGGGGGCCATGTAGTCCGGCGTGCCGATGATCGAGCCCGTCGCGGTGAGGGCCGTCGCCTCGCGGATCGCGGCGATGCCGAAGTCGGTGAGGACGGGGCGGCCGTCGGGCCGCATCAGGACGTTCGCGGGTTTGACGTCCCGGTGCTGGATGCCGGCGTCGTGCGCGGCGCGCAGCGCGGACAGGACGCCGAGCCCGGTCCGCGCGGCCTCCACCGGGCCCATCGGCCCCTCCGCGAGCCGGTCCGCGAACGAGCCGCCGGGCACCAGCTCCATGACGATCCACGGGTAGGTGCCGTCACCCTCGTCCACGATGTGGTGGATCGTGACGACGCCGGGATGGTCGAGCCGGGCCAGCGCCCGTGCCTCGCGCAGCACCCGCTGCCGCAGCTGGTGGGCGGCCGGCGGGTCGTACTCGGCGAGGTCGGGGTCCGGCGGGCGGACCTCCTTCACGGCCACACTGCGGTGCAGCACGAGGTCCGTGGCCCGCCACACCCTGCCCATCCCGCCCCCGCCGAGCCGCGCCTCCAACTGGAAGCGCCCGTCGACGATGCGTCTGGGGCTGTCCGCGTCGTTCATGCGCGGGAGCATAGTTCCCGCCACGGACACCGCCGATCGTGTGCTCGTTCCCCGGACGGGCGAGGTGGTGGCCCGGGTCACATGGACCTGCGGCGTCCACGCCGACACGATGGGTGCCGACTCCGGCGAAGGGATTCGGGATGTTCCGCAAGGTGCTGGTCGCCAACCGAGGCGAGATCGCGATCAGGGCGTTCCGCGCCGGGTACGAGCTGGGGGCCCGCACGGTCGCGGTGTTCCCGCACGAGGACCGCAACTCGCTGCACCGCCTCAAGGCCGACGAGGCGTACGAGATCGGCGAGCCCGGTCACCCGGTGCGCGCGTACCTCTCGGTCGAGGAGATCGTCGCAGCCGCCCGGCGCGCGGGAGCCGACGCGGTGTACCCGGGGTACGGCTTCCTCTCCGAGAACCCCGAACTGGCCCGCGCCTGCGAGGAGGCCGGGATCACCTTCGTCGGCCCGGACGCCCGCACGCTGGAGCTGACCGGCAACAAGGCGAGCGCGGTCGCGGCGGCCCGTGCGGCCGGGGTCCCGGTGCTGGGCTCGTCCGCACCCTCCGACGACGTCGACGAACTGGTCGCCGCCGCCGAGGAGATCGGTTTCCCGGTGTTTGTGAAGGCCGTCGCGGGCGGCGGCGGACGCGGTATGCGGCGCGTCGAGGACCCGGCCGTCCTGCGCGAGTCCATCGAGGCGGCCTCCCGCGAGGCGGTGTCCGCGTTCGGCGACCCGACCGTCTTCCTGGAGAAGGCGGTCGTCGACCCGCGTCACATCGAGGTGCAGATCCTCGCGGACGGCGACGGGAACGTCATCCACCTCTACGAGCGCGACTGTTCGGTCCAGCGCCGTCACCAGAAGGTCATCGAGCTGGCCCCCGCGCCCAACCTGGACCCGGCGCTGCGGGACCGGATCTGCGCGGACGCCGTCCGGTTCGCCCGCGAGATCGGCTACCGCAACGCCGGCACCGTCGAGTTCCTCCTCGACCGGGACGGCAACCACGTCTTCATCGAGATGAACCCGCGCATCCAGGTCGAGCACACGGTCACCGAGGAGGTCACCGACGTCGACCTCGTCCAGGCCCAACTCCGCATCGCCTCGGGGGAGTCGCTCGCCGACCTCGGCCTCTCCCAGGAGACGGTGAAGCTGCACGGCGCGGCCCTCCAGTGCCGGATCACCACCGAGGACCCGGCCAACGGCTTCCGCCCCGACACCGGCCGCATCAGCGCGTACCGTTCACCGGGTGGTTCAGGCATCCGGCTGGACGGCGGAACGACCCACGCCGGTACGGAGATCAGCGCGCACTTCGACTCCATGCTGGTCAAACTCACCTGCCGGGGACGGGACTTCAAGTCCGCGATCGGCCGCGCCCGGCGCGCGGTCGCCGAGTTCCGCATCCGGGGCGTCGCGACCAACATCCCGTTCCTGCAAGCCGTGCTGGACGACGCCGACTTCCAGGCGGGCCGCGTCACCACCTCGTTCATCGAGCAGCGCCCCCACCTGCTGACGGCACGCACCTCGGCCGACCGGGGCACGAAGCTCCTCACGTACCTCGCCGACGTCACCGTCAACAAGCCGCACGGCGAACGCCCGGACCTCATCGACCCGTTGGCGAAGCTGCCGCGCACGCCCGCCGGGGAACCCCCGGCCGGTTCCCGTCAGCGCCTGATCGAGCTGGGCCCCGAGGGGTTCGCCCGCTGGATGCGCGAGAGCCCGCAACTCGGCGTCACCGACACGACGTTCAGGGACGCGCACCAGTCCCTGCTGGCAACGCGCGTCCGTACCAAGGACCTTCTCGCCTCCGCCCCGCTCGTCGCCCGTACCCTCCCGGACCTGCTCTCCCTGGAGTGCTGGGGCGGCGCGACCTACGACGTGGCCCTGAGGTTCCTCGCCGAGGACCCGTGGGAGCGGCTCGCCGCGCTGCGCGAAGCCGTACCGAACATCTGCCTCCAGATGCTGCTGCGCGGGCGCAACACCGTGGGGTACACGCCCTATCCGACCGAGGTGACCGACGCGTTCGTGCAGGAGGCGGCGGCCACCGGGATCGACATCTTCCGGATCTTCGACGCGCTCAACGACGTCGGCCAGATGCGGCCCGCGATCGACGCGGTACGGCAGACCGGTACGGCGGTCGCCGAGGTCGCGCTCTGCTACACCGCCGACCTGTCGGACCCGGGGGAGCGGCTCTACACGCTCGACTACTACCTGCGGCTCGCGGAGAAGATCGTCGCGGCCGGGGCGCACGTGCTCGCCGTCAAGGACATGGCGGGGCTGCTGCGGGCGCCGGCCGCCGCGACCCTCGTCTCCGCGCTGCGCCGGGAGTTCGGGCTGCCGGTGCACCTGCACACGCACGACACGGCGGGCGGTCAGCTCGCGACGTACCTCGCGGCGATCGGCGCCGGGGTCGACGCGGTCGACGGGGCCGTGGCGTCCATGGCGGGGACGACCTCGCAGCCGTCGCTGTCCGCGATCGTCGCCGCCACCGACCACTCGGAGCGGACGACCGGGCTCGACCTCCAGGCAGTCGGGGACCTGGAGCCGTACTGGGAGAGCGTGCGGCGGGTGTACGCGCCCTTCGAGGCGGGGCTCGCGTCGCCCACCGGGCGGGTCTACCACCACGAGATCCCGGGCGGCCAGCTCTCCAACCTCCGTACCCAGGCGGTCGCGCTGGGGCTCGGGGACCGGTTCGAGGACATCGAGTCCATGTACGCCGCCGCCGACCGGATCCTCGGACGGCTGGTGAAGGTGACGCCCTCGTCGAAGGTCGTCGGGGACCTCGCCCTGCACCTCGTCGGGGCCGGGGTCGCGCCCGGGCACTTCGAGGAGACCCCGGACCGGTTCGACATCCCGGACTCGGTGATCGGGTTCCTGCGCGGGGAGCTGGGCACGCCGCCCGGGGGCTGGCCGGAGCCGTTCCGCACCCGTGCCCTCCAGGGGCGGCCCGCCGCGAAGCCCGTGCGGGAGCTGACGACCGAGGACCGCGAGGGCCTGGAGAAGCACCGCCGGACCACCCTCAACCGGCTCCTCTTCCCCGGCCCGACCCGCGACTTCGAGACCCACCGGCAGGCGTACGGCGACACGAGCGTCCTCGACAGCAAGGACTTCTTCTACGGGCTGCGCCCGGGCCAGGAGTACGCCGTCGACCTGGAGCCCGGCGTACGGCTGCTGATCGAGTTGCAGGCGATCGGGGAGGCCGACGAGCGCGGGATGCGGACGGTGATGGCCGGCCTGAACGGGCAGCTGAGGCCGATCCAGGTCCGCGACCGGGCCGCCGCCTCCGACATCCCGGCCACCGAGAAGGCCGACCGGTCCGACCCCGGGCACGTCGCGGCGCCGTTCGCCGGTGTGGTCACCCTCGCCGTCGCCGAGGGGGACGAGGTGGCCGCCGGGGCGACCGTCGCGACCATCGAGGCGATGAAGATGGAGGCGACGATCACCGCGCCGGGCGCGGGCCGGGTGACACGGCTGGCCATCAACCGCATCCAGCAGGTGGAGGGCGGCGACCTGCTGGTCGAGGTGCGCTGAGCCTCAGCCCACCAGGAACGATCCCGTGCGGCCCTCGGTGAAGTAGTGCCCCGCGTCGAGGTCCGCGATCAGGCCGGGCCCCTCGGGCGTCCACCCCAGCAGCTCCTGGGTGCGGGCGCTCGACGCGGGGGAGTCGAGGCCGAAGAACGGGCCGAGCCAGCCGAAGTACTCCTCCGCCTCCGCCGCCGGGACCGGGGCGGCCGGTACCCCGAGCCCGCGTCCGATCGCCCCGGCGACCTCGCGCAGCTCCACCCCGGTCTCGGCGTTGCCGTGCAGCACCGAACCGGCCGGGGCCTTCTCCAGTGCCAGCCGGAACAGCCGCGCCACGTCGGAGCGGTGGGCGGCGGGCCAGCGGACGGCGCCGTCGCTCACGTACCCGGCCGTCCCGCGCTTGCGGGCGATGTCGACCAGCGTCGCCATGAACCCCGGGTCCCCGTCCCCGTGCACGGTCGGCGGCAGCCGTACCACCGACGAACGCACCCCGCGCCCGGCCAGAGCGACCGTCGCCACCGCGTTGTCGTGCCGGACGCGCGGACCCGTCGCCGGACCGTCGACGGCCTCGTCCGCCTCCGTCGCCATCCGGCCCGGCGTGACCAGCATCAGCCCCGACGCCAGCACGAACGGCCGGTCGGAGCCCGCCAGCGCGTCGCCGAACGCCTCGATGGTCCGCCGGTCCATCCCGGCCGCCTGCTCGAAACCGCCGCTGAACGCGATGTCGTGCGCGAACGCGAGATGCACCACCCCGTCGGCCCCGCCGGCCGCGTCCCGCAGGACGTCGAGGTCGTCCAGCGAACCCCGGACCACCTCGGCCCCGGCCGCCTTGAGAGCCGCCGCCGAGGACTCCGAGCGCGCGAGGCCGACCACCTCGTGTCCGGCGCCCAGGAGTTCGGGCACGAGAGCCGAACCGATCCAACCGGACGCACCTGTCACGAAAACACGCATGGGAAACCCCTCGAACGACTCGATGTCAGTCACTGTCATCGACCGTACACCTGATGTCAGTCACTGTCATAGAGCTAAGATCCCGCCATGAGCCGATGGCAGCCCGACGCGCGAGGGCGACTCGCGAAGGCGGCGCTCGATCTCTACGACGAGCGCGGCTTCGAGCGCACCACGGTCGCCGAGATCGCCCAGCGGGCCGGACTCACCGAGCGCACCTTCTTCCGGCACTACGCCGACAAGCGCGAGGTCCTCTTCGGCGGCACCGTCGACCTGCTGGGCCGGATCACGGCCACCGCCGCGAGCATCCCCGCGGACGCGCTCACCCTCGACGTCGTCGTCGCCGTCCTGGACGGGACCGCCGAGGACTTCCCCGACGTCCGCCGCTCCTACGCGCGCCGCCGCCAGGCCGTCATCGACGCCCACCCCGAACTGCGGGAACGCGAACTGATCAAGCTCGCCGACTTCTCGGCCACCCTCTGCGCCGTCCTGCGCGAGCGCGGCGTGGGGGGATACGAGGCGGCCCTCGCGGCCGAGGCGGGGACCGCCGTCTTCAAGGTCGCCTTCGCGCGCTGGATCGAGGAGGACGACGGCCCGGGGCTCGGCCCGCTGATGCACGAGACCATGGCCGCCCTCAGAGCGGTGACAGGATGCTGACAGTCCCCACCCCAGGTTCCCTGCCACCTTCCTGACAAGGGAAGATGGCCCTCAGAGCCTGTGAACGAACCGATGCGGAGGAACCCACCCATGCGGCACGAGCGAGCGGGCAAGCCGGCCTCAGCCGAGGACCTTGTCGACGTGGCCCGGCTGGTCACCGCGTACTACGCGCTGCACCCGGACCCGGCGGAGATCGGCCAGCGCGTCGCCTTCGGCACCTCGGGCCACCGCGGCTCCGCGCTGAACACGGCCTTCAACGAGGACCACATCGCCGCCACCAGCCAGGCGATCTGCGAGTACCGCGCCGCGCAGGGCACCGACGGACCGCTGTTCCTCGGCGCCGACACCCACGCCCTCTCCGAACCCGCCCGGGTCACCGCCCTGGAGGTGTTCGCCGCGAACGGCGTCACCACCCTCATCGACAGCGCCGACGGCTACACCCCGACCCCGGCCGTCTCGCACGCGATCCTCGCGTACAACAAGGGCCGCACCACGGGCCTCGCGGACGGCGTCGTCGTCACCCCCTCGCACAACCCGCCCGCCGACGGCGGCTTCAAGTACAACCCCCCGTCCGGCGGCCCCGCGGCCTCCGACGCCACCTCCTGGATCCAGGACCGCGCCAACCAGATCATCACGGCCGGGATGAAGGACGTCCGCCGCCTCCCGTACACCCGGGCGCTGTCCGCCGGTACGACCGGACGGTACGACTTCCTCGGCACGTACGTCGCCGACCTGCCGAACGTCCTCGACCTGGACGCGATCCGCTCGGCCGGCGTGCGCATCGGCGCCGACCCGCTCGGCGGTGCCTCCGTCGCCTACTGGGGACGCATCGCCGAGGAGCACCGCCTCGATCTGACGGTCGTCAACCCGCACACCGACCCCACCTGGCGGTTCATGACGCTGGACTGGGACGGCCAGATCCGCATGGACTGCTCCTCCCCGGACGCGATGGCCTCGCTCATCGCGCAGCGCGACCGCTTCGACATCTCCACCGGCAACGACGCGGACTCCGACCGGCACGGCATCGTCACCCCCGACGCGGGTCTGATGAACCCCAACCACTACCTCGCCGTCGCCATCGACTACCTCTACCGGCACCGCGCGAACTGGCCCGCCGACGCCGGGATCGGCAAGACCCTCGTCTCCTCCTCGATGATCGACCGCGTCGCCGCCGACCTCGGCCGCACGCTCGTCGAAGTCCCCGTCGGCTTCAAGTGGTTCGTGGACGGGCTGGTCGGCGGGGACCTCGGCTTCGGCGGCGAGGAGTCGGCGGGCGCGTCCTTCCTGCGCCGGGACGGCTCGGTGTGGACCACCGACAAGGACGGCATCATCCTGGCGCTGCTCGCCTCCGAGATCACCGCCGTCACCGGGAAGACGCCCTCGCAGCTGTACGCCGGGCTCACCGAGAGGTTCGGCGCCCCCGCGTACGCCCGCATCGACGCGCCCGCCTCCCGCGAGGAGAAGGCGCTCCTCGCGAAGCTGTCCCCGGCCCAGGTGACCGCGCGGACCCTCGCCGGGGAGGACGTCACGGGCGTGCTCACCGAGGCGCCCGGGAACGGGGCCTCGCTCGGCGGGATCAAGGTGACGACCGCGAACTCCTGGTTCGCCGCCCGGCCTTCGGGCACCGAGGACGTGTACAAGATCTACGCCGAGTCCTTCAACGGACCCGAGCACCTCGCCCGGGTGCAGGAGGAGGCCCGGACCGTCGTGCTGGACGCGCTGGGCGGCTGACTCGCCATATGGGTGTCGTCCCCGATACCGGGGACTGCCTCCGGAATGACAGGGTGGACGAAGGCCCGGGGAGACCGGACCCCGGGTCGTCCACTCCTGTCGTTCCTGGAGGACAGCCCTATCCACTCCCCACGCGCAGTACGACCCCGCCCCGACGCCCGCCGGCGGGAGGTGACCCATGGGACACGCTGACTCGCTGCTGGCCCTCGGCGGAGCCTTCCTCGCCGCCGCCGTCCTCGCCCGGCTCGGCAACAAGTTCGGGCTCCCCACCATCCCCCTGTTCACCCTCGCCGGAATCCTGCTCGGCCCCCACACGCCGGGGCTCGTACTGGTGCGGGACCCGCACGACTTCGAGATGCTCTCCGCGCTCGGCCTCGTGCTGCTGCTCTTCTACCTCGGCCTCGAATTCCACGTCGACGACCTCAAGAACGGCGGCAGGCGCCTCCTCCTCGCGGGCGGCAGCTACCTCGTCCTGAACGTCGGCGCCGGGCTCGCCTTCGGGTTCGGCCTGGGCTGGGGCGCGCGGGAGGCGCTGGTCCTCGCGGGGGTGCTCGGCATCTCGTCGTCCGCGATCGTCACGAAGATCCTCATCGACCTCGGCCGCATCGGCCGCCCCGGCACGAAGATCGTCCTCGGGGTCATCGTCGTCGAGGACATCTTCCTCGCGCTGTACCTCGCCGTCCTGCAACCCGTCATCAGCGGCGCCGAGGGCGGTCTGGAGATCGCCTGGCAGGTCGCCAAGGCGTTCGGGTTCCTGCTGCTGCTCGCCACCGCCGCGCGCTACGGGACCCGGCTCGTCGCCCGGCTCATCCACGTCCGTGACGACGAACTCCTCGTCATCAGCTTCCTCGGCGCCGCCGTCTTCGTCGCGGGCGTCTCCGAGTACCTCGGGGTCGCCGACGCGATCGGCGCGTTCATGGTCGGCCTCCTCTTCGGCGGCACCCCGTCCGGGCCGCGCATCCGCAGGCTCGTGCACCCGCTGCGGGACGCCTTCGCCGCGATCTTCTTCTTCGCGTTCGGACTCGCCATCGACCCGGGGGACTTCGCGGCCGTCGCCGTACCCGTCGTCATCGCGGTCGTGCTGACGCTCGCGATGAACATCGCCGCCGGGCTCGTCGTGGCACGGCTGTACGGGTACGGGGCGCGCGAGGCGATGCTCATCGCGACGACGCTGCTGGCACGCGGCGAGTTCGCGCTGATCCTCGCCGCGATGGCAGCGAATGCCGGGCTCGACGGCCGGCTCGCGCCGTTCATCGCCGGGTACGTCCTCGTCCTCGCCGTACTCGGGCCGCTCGCGGCGGGGCGCGTGCACGCGGCGGGCGATCGTGCGGAGAAGGCCGCGGCGACGACTGAGAACCCCGCGGAAGCGGAAGAACTCACACGAGAGGCGAGGGACCCCGTCACCACCCCCGACCGGTAACGGACCCTCGGAAGGAAGGGCCCCGCACGGGCCCGGACAGGAGGACCCGTGTCCCACGGCCACGACGACCGCCTGGAAGCCCTGGCGTCCGCCACCGAACGCGACGACGCCCGCTTCGCCCGAGCCCTCGCCGAGGGCCACCCGGAACGGCCCCGCGAGTACCGCAGAGGCCGCGCCTGGTGGGCCCTCGGGGCGGCGGGTGCGCTTCTGTTCGTCGGCATCGCGCTGCCCCACGGCCTGGCGCTGGCGACGGGGCTGGTGGTGGCGGGGATGGCGGCGACCCTCTTCGACCCGCACCGGCGGCATCCGGGGAGCGGACGGCGCTGAACGGGCGTACCCGTCCGTCCGTACCAGGGGGCGTCCACACCCCGCCCGACGTTCACCCGGAGCCATCGCCGTGCCCCACACCGCCCGAGGCGTCGCCGCTGTCGCCCTGCTGTTCCTGCTGACCGCCTGCGGAGGAGGGAACGGAGGGGACGGGAAGCCGGCGGCGAAGGCGTCGGAGTCCACCGAACCGGCCGCCGCCGCGCAGGTCGTCGCGCCCGCGAAGGTCGAGATCATCGCGGGGATGACGGGGTGCACGGCCGTCATCCGCATCGAGGCCGACGAACTGCGCCAGGGCAGTTGCCGGACCGGAGCGGGCGACTACATCATCGCCACGTTCCCGAAGGAAAGCCTCAAGGACACCTGGCTGGACGCGGCGGCCATCTACGGCGGGACCTACATCGTCGGCCCGCAGTGGGCCGTCGGCGGGAAGGCCGACGTGCTGAAGAAGCTCCAGCCGGAGATCGGCGGGCAGATCGTGCAGCTCACCGGGAGCGGGCCCAGCCCGGTGCCCACCGCATGAGAAACGGGGCCCCTCTCGCGAGGAGCCCCGTACCGGGTCAGTTCACGCGGGCGATCCGCCAGCGCTGGTTGGAACCGGAGTTGCCGTACCACGTGGTGACCGCGGCGCCCTCGTTGGTCGCCTGGCCGCCGACCTCCAGGAGGCGGCCGGTCGCCGCGTTCACCAGGGTCCACGTGCCGTCGCCCGTGGTGGACAGGATCCACTCGGTCGCCGCGTCACGCGTACCCGTGTTGGGCTCGGCCACCGGCACGTCGTTGCGTACCGCGAGCCGCTTGCCCTCCGCCGGGTTCGCGAAGACGTACCGCAGCCGGTTGCCCGTCGTGCCGTACACCTGCTCCAGACGCCACTGCTGGGCGACCCCACCGTTCGCCGAGTTGATGGTCAGGCTGGTGCCGTTCGCGCCGAGGGTGGCGGTCTTGTTCGACTGCACACCGGTCAGCGTGTACGCCTTGCCCTTGCTGAAGAGGCTCGCGTCCTGGGCGACACCCGAGACGCCCTTGACGGCGAACGAGGTCACCGACTGCGCGGGGACGGTGAACGACGCCTTGCCGTCGACGACCTTGACCGCGGCCTGCTTCACGAGCTTGCCGTCGGCGTCCGTGACGGTCGGGGTGACCGTGGCCTTGCGGTCGATCTTCCCGAAGCGGGAGAGGTCGAGGACGACCGTGCGCGGCGCGGTGGTCGAGTTGACGTGGACCAGGGACGCGCCCTTGCCGTCCTTCGTGACCGCGGCGGCGCTGGACGTGTCGTCCACCTTGATCAGGCTGTCGCCGGGCTTGATGAAGTGCGTGAAGTTACGGGCCGTGTCGAACTTGGTGTTCGTGAAGATCGGGCACGACTTCAGCGTGTCCTTGGAGGTGCAGCTGAACGGGAGCTGGATGGAACCCCAGTTGCCGCCCTTGGCGGACTCGCCGCCCGGCTTCATGTTGTCGTAGTCCTCGACCGGCTGCCAGAACACCCAGGCCTTGGGCTCCAGTTCGCGCAGGTCGTTCACCATCTGCTGGGCGAGGCCGAGACCCGGACGCATGTCCGTGAAGCTCTGCCCGTCGCCCCAGTCGCCCTCGACCTCGCTCATCCACAGCGGCTTGTCGGCCGCCTTGGCGAGGTCGCGCACGGTGGTGCGCTGGCCGGTGCCGTAGGTGTGGACGTTCAGCTGGCCGACGAGGTCCTTGGACGCCTGCGAGTAGGAGTTCCAGTTCGTCGCGAACAGACCGGGGTTGGTCTCGTCCATCGCCGAGATCTCCGCGCCGACCTTGGCCTTCTTCAGCGCGGGGGCGAGCGCCGCGAGGACCTTCTCCTGCATGGCGGGCCCGATGTGCGCGCCCTCCTGACGCCCGCCGACCGGCTGGCCGTTCGCGTCCAGGCGGGTGCCCCAGTAGCCGGTGTTGGGCTCGTTGAACGGGTCGACGGTGTCGACCTTGATACCGGAGGACTTCTCCAGCCGCTTCGTCGCCCCCGCGAGGTAGGCGGCGAAGTCGTTGACGGAACTCTCCTTCAACTGCTCGTCGTTGGCGTTGAACCCGCCGGAGACGTAGCCGCTGACGGTCATGAACCACGGCGGGGAGTTGGAGAACGTCTCCCAGTGCGTGATGTCCTTCTTGATGCGGTCGACCCACCAGCGCTGGGTCGCGTCGGCCTTCGGGTTCCAGTCGGCCGGGTCGTCCGCGTTCCACCAGTCCGTGTCGGTGCGGGTGGTGCCCGCCGGGGCCTTCCACCAGCCCTCGACGGCGCCGCCGGCCCGCAAGTAGTCCGGCACATCAGGGGCGTTGCCGCCGCCGATGTTGTACCGCGCGATGTTCAGCGCGAGCCCGTCGTCCCCGAACAGGAGCTTCGCGAGCTTCTCGCGGACCTCCTTCGGGTAGTCGCCGGTCGCGTTGGCGAACCAGACCAGGCTGGTGCCCCAGCCCTCGAACTTGTCCTGCTTGTACGACGGATCCGGCTGGACGGTCACCGACGGGGTGGTGGTATCGGCCTGCGCGAGCGGCGCGGGGACGGTCAGCAGAGCCGCCCCGGTCGCCAGCGCGGTCATCGAGGCCGCCCCGAGGAACCGTCTGTTGCGGGTGAGTCGTGCCATCGTGGTGCTCCCAGCTCTCATAGGTGGAAACGCTGCGGTGGCCCCTCCCGCCGCGCGGGCAGGAGGGGGTGGCCCCGGGCGGACGGACACACGTCGCCCGGGGAGTCGGGAAGGTGGGGGGATCAGGCCAACGGGCGGCGTACGACGGTCACTTCACGCGGTCCGAGGACCAGGGACCCGTACAGCACGTCACCGGCGAAGCCGCTCAGGTCGACCTCGTCGTCCGTGCGGTTGACGAGGAACAGGAACCGCTCCTCGGCGCCCTTGCGCACGGTCAGCTCCACGCGCCCGCGCGCCCCGGCGGGCAGCTCGCTCTCCACGCCGGCCGGCTGAAGGAGCTTCGGCAGCAGCGCCGTGAGCCCCTCGACGCCCAGGCGCGTCGACACGTACGACGCCGAACCCCCGCCCGTCGTACGGCGCGTGACGGCCGCGCGCCCGGCCTGGTTGCCGGACTCGTAGCGGGCGAGGACCTCGGTCGCGTCGTCGGCCAGGGTGATGCGGTCGGTCCACAGGGTGCCCGTGGTGCCGTCGTCCAGCGCGACCGACTCGCCCTGAAGGAGCGGGCCGAACTCCTCGACACGGATGCCGAGCAGGTCGCGCAGGGCGCCGGGGTAGCCGCCGAGCCAGATGTGGTCGTTCTCGTCGACGACCGCCGAGAAGTACGTGGCGATCAGGTGGCCGCCCTGCTCGGCGTACCGGGTCAGGTCCTTGGCCAGCTCGGCCGGCATGACGTGCAGGACCGGCGTGATCAGCACGTCGTAGCGGGAGAAGTCGGTGCGCTTGGTGATCAGGTCGGCGCGCACGCCCAGCGCGAGGAGCGCCGAGTACCAGTCCAGGCCCTCCTGGCGGTACTTGAGGAGCGCGGTGGGGTGCGAGTCCTGCTCGCTCGCCCACCAGGAGTCCCAGTCGAAGACGATGCCGACGCGCGCTGTCTCGCGGTCCGAACCGGCCACCGGGGCAAGGGTCTTGAGGGTCGCGCCGAGCGCGGCGACCGCGCGGAAGACCTCGCTGTCCTCACCGGCGTGCGGGACCATCGCCGAGTGGTACTTCTCGGCGCCCGCCGCCGACTGCCGCCACTGGAAGTAGCAGACGGCGTCCGCGCCGTGCGCCACGTGCAGCAGCGCGTCGCGCGCCATCTCGCCGGGGCGCTTGGCGACGTTCACCGGCTGCCAGTTCACGGCGCTGGTGGAGTGCTCCATCAGGAACCACGGCTTGCCGCCCGCGATGCCGCTGGTCAGGTTCGCGGAGAACGCCAGCTCGTCGCGCGACTGCGGGCCGGGCAGGACGTAGTGGTCGTTGGAGACGAAGTCGACCTCCGCGGCCCAGTCCGCGTAGTCCATGCCCTTCGTCTCGCCCATCACCATGAAGTTGGTGGTGACCGGGACGTCCGGGGTGATCTCCTTCAGGATGTCGCGCTCGGCGCGCAGGTAGTCCTTCAGGACGTCGGAGGAGAACCGCTTGAAGTCGAGCTGCTGCGTCGGGTTCGGGTGCGAGGCCGCGAGCCGGGGCGGCAGGAGCTGCTCCCAGTCGGTGTAGCGCTGCGACCAGAACGCCGTGCCCCAGGCGTGGTTGAGGGCTTCGAGCGTGCCGTAGCGCTCGCGCAGCCAGATCCGGAAGGCGCGCGCGGCGTCGTCCGAGAAGTCGTAGATGTTGTGGCAGCCCAGCTCGTTGGAGACGTGCCAGGCGATCAGCGCGGGGTGGTCCTTGTAGCGGTCCGCCATCGTGCGCACCAGGCGCAGGGCGTGCTCGCGGAAGACCGGGGAGGTGGGCCGCCAGTGCTGGCGGGCGCCCGGCCACAGGGTCTCGCCGGTCTGCGTGACCGGGAGGATCTCCGGGTGGGCCGTCGTCAGCCACGGCGGCGGCGAGGCCGTCGCGGTGGCGAGGTCGACGCCTATGCCGCCCGCGTGCAGCAGGTCCATGACCTCGTCGAGCCAGCCGAAGTCCCAGCTGTCGGGGCCGGGCTGGAGACGCGCCCAGGAGAAGATCGCCAACGAGACGACGTTGACGCCCGCCGCCCGCATCAGGCGGATGTCCTCCTCCCACACCTCCCGGGGCCACTGCTCGGGGTTGTAGTCGGCGCCGTAGGAGAAGCGCGGGGCGAGGTCACCGTCCGTCCCGCGCGCGGCGCGGGCGTGGAGGGTGGAGATCATGGCGGTCCTTCCCGAGGGGGGTGCACGGGGGCGGCGCGGCACAGGGCCGCGCCGCCCGGTCGTTCTGAACTGCTGGCGGAGAAGACCTACTTCTCCATCGTGAAGCCCTGCTCGTTGCCGTACTTCACGGAGGCGTCCTGCCATGCCTTCAGACCCTGCGCGAGGGTGGTGGAGGAGACGTACGCCTTGCCGACGGTGTCGTTGAAGATCGAGTTCGCGTACGGCTGGAAGGGAAGGTACTTCCAGTCGCTCGCGACCATCGCCGCGGACTCGGCGAAGATCTTGTTGGCCTCCTGGCCGCCGAAGTAGTCGAACTTCTTGGCCTGGAACGCCGGGGACTCCAGCTCCGCCTTGGTGGCGGGGAAGGCGCCCTCGGAGACGCGGGTGGCGACACCGGCGCCGGAGTTCGCGTACTCGGTGAACGCGTACGCCAGCTCCTTGTTCTTGGCCAGCGCCGGGACGGTCAGCGAGCTGCCGCCGTTCTCCGCGCTCGCCTTCTCGCCCTTGGCCCACTGCGGCATGGCCGCGGCACGCCACTTGCCGGCGCCTGCGGCGACACCGGTGACGAAGTTCGCCGGCATCCAGGCGCCGGTCGCGAGGGTCGCGATGGTGCCGTCGCCCAGGCCCTTGTACCAGTCGTCGGTCCAGCCGGTGACCGGGGCGAGGAGCTTCTCGCTGATCAGCGTCTGCCAGACCTTCTCGAACTTCTTCGCGCCCGCGTCGTCGAAGTTGATGCCGACCTTGGTGCCGTCGACCTTGTACGGGCGCGAGCCGGCCTGCCACAGCATGGAGGTCGTGAAGCCCGCGTCACCGGTGTCGTTGGCGATGTACGCCTTCGGGTCGGCCTTGTGGAGCTTGCGGGCCGCGTCCAGGTACTCGTCCCACGTGGTGGGGACGGCGATCTTGTACTTGTCGAAGAGCTGCTTGTTGTAGAACATCGCCATCGGGCCGGAGTCCATCGGCAGACCCCAGACCTTGGAGCCGTCGCTGACGGCGTTCCACGGGCCCGGCGTGTACTTCGAGGCGAGCTTGTCGGCACCGAACTTCGACAGGTCGGTGAGGCCCTTGGTGAGCGAGTACTGGCCGACGGCGAAGTACTCGACCTGGGCGACGTCCGGGACGCCCTTGCCGGCCGAGATCGCGTTCGACAGCGCCGTGTAGTGCTTGTCGCCCGAGCGCTCGCCGACCAGGTTGACCTTGACCTTCGGGTACTTCTTCTGGAAGTCGGCGGCCACGGTCTTCAGCGTGGGCTCCCAGGCCCAGACCGTGATGTCGCCGCCCTTGTCCAGAGCGGCCTGGAGGTCCCCGGCCGAGACGGCCTTCTGCGAGGAGTCGTCGTCGTCCGAGCTGCCGCAGGCGGTGGCGCCGACGGCGAGGACGGAGACGAGGGCGACGCCGCGGAGGACACGGCTCGTTGTTCTGCGCATGGTGCTTCCACTTCTTCGTGGGTGGATCGGGTGAGGGTGGGGGTGCTGCGTTTTGTGCGCAATTGTGGGGCTTGGGGGCGTCGGAGTCACTCCTTGACGCTTCCGGCCGACAGACCGGACTGCCAGTACTTCTGGAGCAGCAGGAACACGGCGATCAGCGGCAGGATCGTGAGCAGCGAGCCGGTGATCACCAGGTTGAAGATCACGTCACCGCCGATCGTCTGCGCCTGCGCGCTCCAGGAACTGAGACCCAGGGTGAGCGGGTACCAGTCCGGGTCCTTCAGCATGATCAGGGGGAGGAAGTAGTTGTTCCAGGTGGCGACCGTCGTGAACAGCAGGACGGTGACGATGCCCGGCGCCAGCAGCGGGAGCGCGACCTGGAAGAAGGTCCGCACCTCCCCGGCGCCGTCCATCCGGGCCGCCTCCAGCAGCTCCGTCGGGATGGCCTCGGCCGCGAAGACCCACATCAGGTAGAGGCCGAACGGGGACACCAGCGACGGGATGATGACCGCCCACGGGGTGTCGGTCAGGCCCATCTTGCTGAACATGAGGAACGTCGGCACCGCCAGCGCCGTACCCGGCACCGCGACCGCGCCGATGACGACGGCGAAGATGGCCTTCTTGCCGACGAAGTCGAACTTCGCCAGCGCGTACCCGCCGAGCACCGCGAGCAGCGTCGCGCCGCCCGCGCCGAGGACGACGTACAGCAGGGTGTTCAGCAGCCAGCGGCCGAAGATGCCGTCGTGGTAGGTGAACGTGTCGTGGATGTTCGACCACAGGGCGAAGTGCTTCGCGAACCACAGGCCGTTCGAGTCGGCCAGGCCCTCCTGGGTCTTGGTGGCGCTGATGATCAGCCACACCAGGGGGGCGATCGTGTAGACGGCCATCAGGGCCATCAGGCCGGTCAGCAGCTTGCTGCGGCGCGGCTTGCCCGCGCTGTACGCCTTGGTCCTGCGCGGGGTGCGCAGCTTCGGCGAGCTCTTCGCGGGAGCGGTGGTGACAGAGGTGGTCATCGTTCGTCACGCTCCCTTGCGCATGCCGCGGAGCTGCACCACGTAGGCGACGATCATCGTGATCACGCCCATGATGATCGCGACGGTCGCGGAGTAGTTGTGCTGCTGGCCGTTGAAGGACAGCGAGTACGTGTAGAAGTTCGGCGTGTAGTCGGTGGTGATCGCGTTCTTCGCGAGCGGCTGGAGGATGCTCGGCTCGTTGAAGAGCTGGAAGCTGCCGATGACCGAGAAGATCGTCGCGATCACGAGCGAACCCCGGATCGCCGGGATCTTGATCGAGCGGATGATCCGCCACTGTCCGGCGCCGTCGATCTCCGCCGCCTCGTACAGCGAGGTCGGTACGACCCGCAGTGCCGAGTAGAAGATCAGCATGTTGTAGCCGACGAACTCCCAGGTCACGATGTTGCCGATGGAGGCGAGCACCCAGCTGGGGTCGAGCAGGTTCGGCAGCGTGACACCGAACGCGTCGTTGATGTCACGGACCAGGCCGTACTTCGTGCCGTACATGAAGCCCCACATCAGGGTGGCGACCACCGCGGGGACGGCGTACGGCAGGAAGATCGTGATCCGGAAGAAGCTCTTGCCGTACAGCCGGCCGCTGTCCAGCGCGAGCGCGACCAGCAGGGCGATGCCGAGCATGATCGGCACCTGGATCAGCAGGAAGATCCCGACCCGGGCCAGGGAGTCCCAGAACTGGGAGTCCTGGAGCGCCTGGGTGTAGTTGTCGAGGCCGACGAAGTGGTTCCCGCCGATGAGCTGGTCACGGAAGAGGCTCAGGTAGATCGAGTACGCGATCGGTGCCAGGAAGACGAGGGCGAACACGGCCACGAAGGGGCCGATGAACCCCCAGCCGGTCCAGGAACGGCGGTCCTTCTTCGCCGGAGGCGGTGCCGGCCGCGGCTCGGCGGCGGCCGGCGGTTGCAGCGTCTTCATGATCGATCCTCGCTCGTCCACTCATGGAACCCGCAGCGCCTCACGGTTCCCAGTGCGACGCCGCCCCGATGTTTACGTAAACATCAGCCAGCAAAAAAAGAGACCTGAGCTGTTATGTTTACGTAAACATCTGATGGCGGCATGTCTACACTCCTCCGATGACGCAGGTCAAGGGTCTCCGGGGGAGAGTGTGGCCGAGGTGACGAGAGGAAGAGGCCGGGGGTTGAAAATGGACACGACACACAGCATCCCGGCGCAGGGGTCCGCACCCGCCGAGACCAGGGGCAGACGCGCGAGCGTGTCGATGGCCGACGTCGCCCGGGTCGCCGGCGTGTCCTCCCAGACCGTCTCGCGCGTGTCGAATGGTTATGCGGGCGTGACCGAGGAGACACGTCGCCAAGTGCTCGACGCGATGCGTGAGTTGGGCTACCGGCCCAACAGCGCCGCCCGTGCCCTCAAGCGCGGCGAGTTCCGTACGCTCGGCGTCATCACGTTCTCGCTCTCCTCCACCGGGAACGTCCGCACCCTGGAGGCGATCGCCAACTCGGCCGCCGCCGAGGGGTACGCGGTGACCCTGCTCCCGGTGGCCGTCCCCACCCAGGACGAGGTGCGCGGCGCCTTCACGCGGCTCGAAGAACTCGCCGTCGACGCCGTGATCGTCATCATGGAGGTGCACCTCCTCGACGCGGCCACGATCAATCTGCCGCCGTACGTCCAAGTGGTGGTCGCGGACTCCGACGCGGGCGAGCGGTACACGGTCGTTGACACCGACCAGGCCGGGGGGACCCGGACCGCCGTCCAGCATCTTCTCGGGCTCGGGCACCGGACGGTCTGGCACCTGTCGGGGCCCGAGGACTCCTTCGCCGCGCAGCGCCGTACGGACGCGTGGCGGGAGACGCTCGTGCAGGCCGGGCGGCTCGTGCCGCCGCCGGTCAGCGGGGACTGGTCGGCCGAGTCGGGGTACCGGGCGGGGCTCGACCTCGCGGCGCGGGAGGACTGCACGGCGGTCTTCGCGGCCAACGACCAGATGGCGCTCGGGCTGCTGCGGGCGCTGCACGAGAGCGGGCGGCGGGTGCCGGAGGACGTCAGCGTCATCGGGTTCGACGACATCCCGGAGGCGTCCTCGTTCCTGCCGCCGCTGACCACGCTGCACCAGGACTTCGCCGAGGTGGGGCGGCTGTGCGTGCGGGCGGTGCTGCGGAAGATGCGGCACGACGGGCCCGCGCACGGGACGACGCTGGTGCCTACGCGGCTCGTGGTGCGGGAGAGTACGGCTCCGCCGCCTGCGCGGTGAGCGTCCGGAAGGGCTGAATCGGCCACCGCACTCGGGTGCGGGGGCTGTTTTGGCATGTCTGGGGGCGACTGGGGTGGGCTGGGACGGGCTTGGGAGGTAGGAGTATGAGGTGGTGGTGTGATGATCACGTAAGCAAGTCGTGGTTGAATGGTGAAGGAATCAGCCAAGTGGCTTGTTCTGGACCCGTGTAGAGAGGCATCGGCACCGTGAGCGCCACCCTGTCGGAGTTCCACTACGGTCTCGTCACCCCCGTCGCCGCCTTCGTCATGGCGTGCGTCGGCTCGATCCTGGCCCTGCGCTGCACCACCCGCTCCCTGCGGCGCGCCGGCGGTGAACGCCGCTGGGGCTGGCTCGCCCTCGGTGCGGTGTCGCTCGGCTGCGGCATCTGGACCATGCACTTCATCGCGATGATCGGCTTCACCGTCGACGGCGAGCTCATGGAGTACGACGCCGCCCTCACGATCCTCAGCCTCCTCGTCGCGATCGCCGTCGTCGCCGTCGGCGTCTTCCTCGTCGGCTACCGGGGTTCGGGGCCCGTCACGCTGGGCGTCGCCGGCACGATCACCGGGCTCGGTGTCGCCGTGATGCACTACATGGGCATGGGCGCGCTCAAGGTCAACGGGCTCCGGTACGACAACGGGGTCGTCCTCCTCTCCGTCGTGATCGCCGTGGTCGCCGCGACCGCCGCGCTGTGGGCCGCCGTCTCCATCAGTGCGGTGTGGGCGACGCTGGGTGCGAGCCTCGTCATGGGGGCCGCCGTGTCCGTCATGCACTACACGGGGATGGCGGCGGTCAGCGTCCACGCCGCGCACGGCACCGTCAGCGGGCAGTCCTCCGCCAGCCTGCTCTCCTTCATGCTGGTGATGCTCGCCGGGCCGCTGATCCTGCTGCTGATCGCCGGGGTCATCGTGATGTTCGACCCGGAGGTCGTGATGGGGCGTACGGAGTGGGACGCGGCGCAGGCGCCCGAGGTGCCGGAACAGGCGCAGGGCGCGGGAGTGTTCGACTGGCGGTGAGTGCGGCTCTCTCGCGTGCGGCCTTCTCATGGCGGGCCGGAGATCGCCAGGGCGCGAATCGGCCGACGGGGCGTGGGTGACGTATGGGGTGTGAACGTGCGTAAGTGAACGAGGCGCGCCTTCGATGGAGGCGCGTTTCGTGGTGGGGGGACTGGGGTCGGTGGGGTTCGCGGGGTGGGTGTGAGGGTGCGTCCGGAAATTGACCTTGTTCCTCCTCCGGGGCGGAGTTGAGGATTTCTGTGTCAAATCTTGACGCGCTCATGACCGAAACAAGGTCCGGCGTGTGCACCTCGCGGGCCCGCCACCCCAACGGGCCCGGAACCCCACTTCGGAGGTCGCAGTGAGAGTTGTCCGCACCCTGTCCAAGAGAGCCCGTCTCGTCGCGGTGGCGTCGGCGTTCGTCGCCGCGGCGGCGGTGACCGTGCCCGCGGCGGCGGTGACCGTGCCCGCGGCGGCGGCCGATGCGGCGCCCGCGAAACTGAGCGGCGCCCAGCTCGCGCGGGTCGCCGACGCCGTCGAGACCGCCGACGTCGTCGGCACGGCCTGGTACACCGACCCGGCGAGCGGCAAGGTCGTCGTCACCGCCGACGCGACCGTCAGCGCGGCGGAGATCGCCGGGATCAAGGCCGCCGCCGGTGACCGGGCGGGCGGGCTCCAGATCAACCGGACGCCCGGCACGTTCAGCAAGCTCATCGCCGGCGGCGACGCGATCTACTCCGGCGGGCGGTGCTCCCTCGGGTTCAACGTCCGCAGCGGGAACACGTACTACGCCCTGACCGCCGGGCACTGCACGGCCATCGGCTCCACCTGGTACACCAACTCCGGCCAGAGCACGACCCTCGGGACACGGACCGGGTCCAGCTTCCCCGGCAACGACTACGGGATCATCCGGCACGCCAACGCCTCGGCCGCCGACGGGCGGGTCTACCTCTACAACGGCAGCTACCGCGACGTCACCGCCGCCGGGAACGCGACCGTCGGGCAGTCCGTGCAGCGCAGCGGCTCCACGACGGGGCTGCGCGGCGGGAGCGTCACCGGCCTCAACGCCACGGTGAACTACGCCGAGGGCACGGTGAGCGGGCTCATCCAGACCAACGTCTGCGCCGAGCCCGGCGACAGCGGCGGCTCCCTGTTCTCCGGCACCACCGCCCTCGGCCTCACGTCGGGCGGGAGCGGCAACTGCACGAGCGGCGGGGTGACGTTCTTCCAGCCGGTGACGGAGGCGCTCAACGCGTACGGCGTGAGCGTCTTCTGACGGTTCGTCATATCGGCGCCCCGGGGTTTCCTGGGGCGCCGTCCGCGTGTCGGCCGGGCAGGACGCCGAGGCCGGTGACCTGGCGGTTGTGGAAGCGGTCGTCCTCGACCAGCGTCGTGATGCTCCCGGCGGGCACCGGTGCGGCGGGGGGATCGGATCAGCCCCGGCGAGCGGGGCGCCACGGCCTCCGTCGGGCGGGCGCGCGGAGAGCCGGACGGAGGCGGCGGCGCCGTCGTACCCGGCGTCGCCCACGCCTCGGGGCCGACGGCCTCTGGATCCGACGGTGGTCGACACGCGCAGCACCTCCCACACCCACGGCGGACCCGCCCACGGAGTGGGCCCGCCTCGGTTGTGGTCCCAGACCCGTCGCGGCCGACCGGCGCCGTCACCACCCACCCGAGTAGAGCCGTCGGCGGTCCGCACGCGGGGAACCTACTCGATCAGGTGGTTTGAAGGATGTCCGCGCAGGTCGCAGGCAGCGCGGGCCGAAGCCGGCCGTGCCCGCACCCCGGAGGGTTCAGCCCCGCCCGCGCCGCGCCCACACCCCGTACTCACGCCTGAAGCGGTTCTCCTCCGCGCACGAGAACACGGTCGTCCGCAGGGACATCGCGTACGCCGCCGACTCCATCTGCTCCGGGGTCAGGCACAGGTACCAGCGCTTCTCGGCGGCGCTGAACGCCGCCGCCGCGACCCGCTCCGCGAGCCCCGTGACCGGCGGCCGGGTCAGCCGGTGGCCGACGCCGACGAAGACCCGCAGCGTCTCCATCTGGGCGGGCAGCAGCTTCACCAGCCGCTCGCCGGGCGCCGGTTCACGCGGGGACGGCTCGACGGCCGTACGGCTGTGCGCGTACACCAGGACGTCCCGGCCGAAGTCGGTGATGCGCAGGGCGCGCGGGACCGGGCGGCCCACCAGGGCGGCGAGGTGGGTGCGCGCCTGCCGGTCCGCCTGCTCGACGATGCCCTCCTGGATCGCGGCCTTCACCGCGTTCCACACCGCGTCCGACAGCTCGTCGTCCAGCACCCAGCCCCGCCGGGCCGCCCGCCAGCCCGCGCGGAGCTCCTCCAGGAGCGTGATCCGCTTCTCCGAGTGCCTCATGCACCACCTCGCCCACCGAGCGTAGTGCGCCGGGCAGCACAACGTGAGCGGTTGTGGAAAACCGGCTCGCGGGGGTGTAGCGGGCTACACCCCAGGTCCGGGAGCGGCCTCCCTCGTGGCGGCGGGCGCGCGCCGGGATCGTTGGGGACAGAGATCGCACTACGAAGGAAACCCCATGAACAAGTCCCCGTACGCCGCCCCGGAGCGGACCACCGAGAAGAAGTCCAGGATCAAGGCGTTCCTGTCGACACGGCCCGTCCTGTGGTTCCTGTTCCTCTTCAACGGCGTCGTCGCCGTCGTCTCCGGCCTCACGATGGACGGCGCCATGGGCATCGCCACCGCCGCCGGCATGGGCCTGGTCGCCCTCGGCGCGGGCGGCGGCCTCGTCGCCGGACGCCGAGGGCCCGTCCGCGTCTAGGAACGCTCCCGCCGCTGTCTCTTGACGCCCCGCCCCACCCGCACCACCATCGAGGACGACCGAACGCATGGTCAAAGCCGGCAGAAGGAGACGACCAGACCCATGCGAACGAGACTCATCGCGAGCGGCTTGGCGGCGGGCGCGGCACTCGGCGCGGTCCTCATGCCCACGACCGCCTCGGCCGCCCCCGCAGTCCAGGTGGTCTGCGTCCCGGAGGCCCGGGTGTGCGCGGGCGTCGACGGCAACGCGGCCCAGGGCTACGTGTACACGTTCTCGATCAGGCAGCCGCCGACGCTCCTCGGCCTGTCGTTCACCGTCAACGGCCTCCCGGCGAGGGGCAGCACGACGATCCTCACCCAGCCGAACCTCGTGCAGGGCACGTTCAGGCCGTCCCCCGCCCTCGTCCAGGGCGACCGGGTCTGCATGACGGTCTCCTCCATCCCCGGCACCTACTGCGGCACAGCGAGCTGACCACCCGTCAGGGGCGGCCCCCGCACGGGGAACCGCCCCTGACGCCTGCCGTCACGCCTCCGCGAGCAGCGGATCGAACGGCGTCGTACGGTGCCGTCCCGCCATGAACGACAGGAAGTCCCGCACGAAGTCGCCCCGCGCGTACACCTCCCCGAGCTCCGGCAGCTCGCGGCGGAACGCCCTGCGGAACAGCCGCCGGTACTCCTCCGCGTCGATGCGCTGGTCCCCGTCGGTGTCGGTGGCGTCGAAGAGGACCTCGGCGACCCGGATCAGCGCGGGCCCGGCGAGGGACGGTACGGCCGCCGCGTACTCCGCGCGGCTCACCCGGCCGTCGCCGTCGGTGTCCAGCGCCGACTGGAGCTCGCGCCACCAGTCGGCGTACGCGGTGTACAGGCGGGTCTCCAGCGGCTCGTCCAGGTCGAGGCGGGTCGACAGCTCGCGGGCCATCGCGGCGAGGTCCGGCCACATGACGTACCCGTCGCCGGTCTGGTCGAGGACCGCGTCGAAGAACTCCTCGGCGTCACCCGACCGTTGACGCGGGACCACAAGAGGCTCGGCGGGCAGGGGCGTGACCAGCCGCACGAACGCACCGGCCTTGCGCACCGTGTCCCGCACCGCCCTGATCCGGGGATCGTCGCTGTCCGGCGACGCCGACAGCAGGCCGACGACCTTGTCCGCCTCGACCCACCCCTCCGGCAGGAACCGCGCGAGCCCGGCCGTGAAGTACGCGCTCCGCAACAGCGCCCCCGCCCCCGGGACCTCGGCCAGCCCCGCCCGGCGCCGGAACGCCTCCGGCAGCGACGCCACCGTGACCGCCCCGATCACCGGCCCCGCCACCGCCCGCCCCGCCGCCCACAGCGTCGGCACACCGTGCAGCAGCGGCGGCGCCGGAACGTGGTCGAACAGCCGGTACAGGATGATCCGCACCGCCTCCGTGTTCTCCAGCTCCTCCGCGACGACCCGGTCGTAGTACGGCCAGAACTCCCGCACCGTCCCCGGCAGCCGGTTCTCCTCGCCGTCCAGCGCGCCCAGGACCGCCCGGTACTCGGCGTACACCCGGTCCATCTCCGCCGGGTCCAGCGGCTGGCCGCTCAGCCGGCACATCGTGACCGTGCTCTCGAACAGCGTCGCCACGACCCACGCCCTGACCTCGGGGTCCGTCGCGTCGTACTCGCCGGCGCTCCTGAGGCGCGCGTGCAGCCGGTTCAGGCGGCCCGCCTCCCGCGCACGTACGTCGTCGTCCGTGCCGAACATGCGGCGCAGGCTGCGGTACGTGTTCCACAGGCGGCGCCACGGGTGCGTCATGAACGTCGAGTTGTCCAGCAGGGCCGCGCCGACCTGCGGATGCGCCGCCTCCAGGACGAGCGCCCGCACCAGGGCCAGCGCCCAGCGCGGGTCGTTGACGAACGTGTCGAACTGCGAGCCCGGGCCGAACAAGGGGGTGTCGGTGGCGCTGGTGTCGGTCACGGGCGGGATTCTCCGATCCGCTGGGGCGGGGGTACGACGCCGCCGTACCGGCGGTCGCGCTGCTGGTAGGCGTGCAGGCACTCCAGGAAGTGCGGCGCCCGGAAGTCGGGCCACAGCACGGGCGGGAACGTCCACTCCGCGTAGGCGACCTGCCAGAGCATGAAGTTGGAGATGCGCTGCTCACCCGACGTACGGATGACGAGGTCCACGTCCGGCGTGTCGGGGAACGGCAGGTGCGCGGCGAAACTCTCCTCGTCGACGGCGTCCGCCGGCACGCCCGCGCGGATCAGCGACCGCGCCGCCTCCACGATGTCCCGCCGGCCGCCGTGGTCGAACGCGACGGTCAGCGTCATCCCCCGGTTCCCCTCCGTCAGCGTCATCAGGTCGGCGAAGTCCCGCGCCAGGCCCGCCGGGATACGCGGATCGCTCACCCCGAGGAACCGGCACCGGATGCCCCGCGCGTGCAGCAGCGGCGCGTGCTTGCGCACCACCCGGCGCACCAGCCGCATCAGGAAGTCGACCTCGCTGCCGGGCCGCCGCCAGTTCTCCGTCGAGAACGCGTACAGGCTCAGCCACCGCACGCCCGCCCCGCGCGCGGCCTCGATCACGTCGATCACCGTCGCCTCGGCGGCGCGATGCCCCGACGTCCGGGGCAGCGACCTGCTCGCCGCCCACCTGCCGTTGCCGTCCATCACACAGGCCACGTGCCGGGGCACCGCCCCTCGCGCGGGCGCCTGAACCGCCGCCGCCTGTATCCCCGCCATCCCCACCGGCCCCTCCCGCCTCGACACGTCCAGCGTGCCTGCCCCCTCGGCCGAACAGGCTAATTCCGTCCCCGATTCACTCGAAAGAGATCATCGCGCGTCCGGTTCAGGACGCTTCACGACTGTTTCTGGCGCCGTGTCACGCCGTGAGCGGCACGTACATGTCCCGCTCCCGCAGCACCAGATGCGGCAGTAACAGGTCGTTGAGCATCCGCTGGTAGTCCGCGCCCGCCAGGTGCCGTTCGAACGCGGCGTGGTCGGTGTAGCGCTCGACGAGCACGAACGAGCGGGAGTCGGACGTGGAGCGGACGGCCTTGAAGGAGAGACAGCCCGGGGTGGCGAGGGCGGTGGCCGCGAAGTCCGGGAGGAGCGCGGCGATGTGCTCCTGGGAATCCGTGGTGGTACGCCAACGGGCCACGACGACAAGGGACATGGGACGGCTCCCGATAGGGTCGATGTATGGTGAACAAGTTCTTCGCGCCGGGGCGGACCATCGTCCGGCGCGAGATGCTCGACGGGCGCGAATGGCTTCTCTACCCGGTACGGGTGGTGGCGCACGACGCCGACGGACTCGCCGTCTTCACGGCTCAGGGAACCCCCCTCACCTTCGGACAGGGCGAGTTCAGCCGGGGCCCGCACCCCTGGCTGGGCATCGGCGACACCTGGCGCTCGCCGGGCGTCCTCCAACTGGTGCGCCCCGGCGACGGCTACTCGGTGTGGAGCCGGCCCACGGGCGGCTGGTACGTCAACTTCCAGCGCCCCATGCGCCTCACGCCCGACGGCTTCGACACCCTCGACCAGGAACTCGACCTCCTGATCCCGCCCACCCCCGGGACCCCGCCGTACACGTGGAAGGACGAGGACGAGTTCGCCCACCGCGCCGCCACCGGCGGATTCGCCCCCGGCGAGGCGGAGTCGGTGCGCGAGACGGCGGACCGGGTCGCCGCCCTGGTCGAGAGCGGCGACCGCTGGTGGGACAAGTGGCGCGACTGGCGGGCGCCGGAGCACTGGACGGCTCCTGAGCGGGTCCCGCTGTCCTAGTACGACTCCTCGTACAGCACCCGCAGATACTCGGCGTCCACGTCGGGGCGCGGGTCGTTGTCGAGGTTGCCGGTCACCCCGTCGAGCAGTGCGCCGAGGTCCGTACGGGACACCCCGTGGTCCCGCAGCCGCGACGCGAGCGAGGTGCGCTCCAGGAACGCGCCGACCGCCTCGCCCACGCTGGACGTGCCCAGCGCCCGCGCGAGGCGGCCGAAGTCGTCCGGCGCGTGGTGCTCGGTGTGGCGCAGCCAGGCCGGGTAGACGACGGCCAGGCCCCGGCCGTGGGAGATGCCGAGGTCGGGCAGCGCGCCCATGGCCTGCTGGAGCCGGTGCGGCAGACAGGTGCTGGCGCGGGCGACGTTGATGCCGCCGAGGAGCGCCGCCAGCGAGAGGGCTTCGCGGCCGGCGCGGGAGTCGTCGCCCCGGACCAGAACGTCGGTGTGCTCGGTGATCAGCTCCAGCGCCTGGACGGCCAGCGCCTGGCTGAGCGGGTCGGAGCGGCGGGCCACGAACCCCTCGACGGCATGCGCGAACGCGTCGAACGCGGTCTCCGTGCGCACGTGCCGCGGAACCGTCGCCGTCAGCTCCGGGTCGATCACGGCGATCCGGGGCGTCAGCGCGTCGCCCCGGATCCCGGAGCGGAAGCGCCGCACGGTGTCGGTGACGATCGCGCCCTTCGTCACCTCGGAACCGCTCCCGGCGGTCGTCGGCACCGCCACGATCGGTACGACGGGGTCGGCCGGGGACAGCGTGGACCCGATCAGCTCGGTCGCCGGACGCCCGGTGCCCAGGACGGCGGCGACGGCCTTGGCGGCGTCCAGCGGACTGCCCCCGCCGAGCCCCACGACCACGTCGCACCCGTGCCTGCGCGCCACCTCGGCGGCCTGCTCCACCTCCGCACAGGTCGGGTTCGACGACACGCCGTCGAAGTGGACGGCGCCGCCCAGGGAGGCCAACGCCCGCTCCAGATAACCGTACTTGCGGCCCGCCGACCGCCCGGTCACCAGCAGGGGACGTTCACCCAGCTCCCCGGTGAGGGGACCGAGGCGGTCCAGGGTTCCCGCGCCGAACACGATCCGGGTCGGGATGGCGAGGTCGAAGTGCATGCTTCACGTCCTTCGTGGATTCCGCAGGGCCCGCAGCACCGCGCAGTCCCCTTCGGCGAGCAGGGTGAGCGCGGAGCCGCCGCCGGTGGACGTGCGGCCCCGCCAGGGGAGTTCGGCGACCGTGTCGCCGCCCAGCAGCAGGGTGTCCGTGCCGGCCAGCACCGGCAGGACCGCGTCCGCCGCCCGCGTGTGGCCGTACACGTACTGGCAGGGCGTGCCCGCCACCACCGCCCGCTCGGCGTAGGTGAGTTCGGCGGCGGCCCACGGCTGGAGGTCGAAGTCGACGACCGCGTGACCGTCGGGCACGTCGGCGGGCAGGGCGAGGGGGCGGGCCGGTCCGGTCGGGTTGCCGGAGGCGTCGGCCGGGGCGACGTACACCGTCGACGGGATGTGGATCAGCGCCTTGCGCGGGCCCTCCAGGACCTCGCGGGCCACCCGGACGCAGCGCTCCGGGTCGGTCCCGAGCCAGGACGCGCCCGTGCGGTGGCCGAGGGCGGCGAGGACGGTGTTGAGGACGACGCCGCCCGGCACGATCACGTCGTAGTAGGCGGCGAGGCCCGCGAGACCGGCGAGGACCTTCTCCGGTTTGCGCCCGCCGAGCACCGCCACCGACCGCCTGCCGTCGCGCACCGCCCACGGCGCCAGCGCCTCCACGTCCCGCACCAGACTCCGCGCCGCCACCCCGGGCAGCAGCTCCAGGAGCCCGGTGGTGGAGGCGTGCGCGCGGTGCGCCTTGGAGAAGCCGCCCACCGCGACCCGGTCCCCGAGCCGCGCGAACGCCCGCGCCAGATCAGGGTCGTCGCTCTCCTCGCCCGCGTACTCCCGGGTGTTGCCGAACAGCACGATCTGCCCCGGCGACATCGCCGCCGCGACCTTCGGCGCCTGTTCGTCCGCGCTGTGCGGGTGGTAGGCCACCACCCGGCCCAACTCCCGCGCCAGATAGGCCGCGACGTGGGACAGGCCGCGCGCGGTGCCGTCGCGGTGACTGCCCTGGTGGGACAGGACCGCGACCCGCGCACCGGCGTCCGCGAGCGCCGCGATGTCCGCCAGCTCGCAGTCGATACGGGCGGTTTCGGCGAGCTTCACGCCGGTGTTGAAACCGGCCGACAGGATCCACCGCTCCCCGGGCACCACCGGCCGGCCGGCGAGCCGGGGGACCCCGGCCAGCGGCGTGTCAGAAGCCATACGTCCGCAACCCCGCCGTCTCGTCCAGGCCCAGCATCAGGTTCATGTTCTGGATCGCCGAACCGGCCGCCCCCTTCACGAGGTTGTCCGTCACGGCCACCACCTTCACCGCGCCCCGGTGCGCGTCGTAGTCGAGCCCGATGTGGCAGAAGTTCGACCCGGTCACCCCGGCCAGCGTCGGATACCGCCGGTAGTCCTTGTCGGTGAGCCCGCCGTGTGCCGGCCGCGCGTTCACCCGCACGAAGAACTCGCCCTTGTACCGCGCCTGGTACAGATCGAGGAGCGCCTCCCGGCTCAACTCCCCGCGCACGTCGGCCCGTACGGGCACGGTCGCCTGGATGTGGATGCCCCGCGCGAAGTTGCCGTGCGCGGTCGACAGGTCCACCACCACACCCCGGCCGATCTGATCCTCCAACTCGTACGCGTGCCGGTGCCCTTGGAGGCTGTAGGGCAGCAGCGCCGCGAACGCGTTGGGGTGCATCACCTCCGCGCGCGGTTTGTTCCCGGCCCCCGACGTCCCGTTGATCCCCACCAGGTTGAGCGGCGAGGTGGGGTCCGCGATGCCGCTGTCGTAGAGCGGGACGACGCCCAGGAGTGCGGTGATGACATAGCAGCCGGGGTTCGCGATCAGGCGGGCCCTGGCGATGCGCTCCCGGTTGAACTCGCTGACCCCGTACACCGCTTCGGCGAGCGCGTCCGTCGCCGTGTGCTCGGCGCCGTACGCCCGCGCATAGGTCCCGGGGTCGGCGAAGCGGAAGTCGGCGCTCAGGTCGACCACCCGGGTGCCGGCCGCGAGGAGGCCACCGGCGCGGCGCATGGCCTCGCCGCTCGGCGTGCACAGGAACACCACGTCGAACTCGCCCGCGCGGGCCGTCACCTCGTCCGGTGTGGTGAACTCCAGGTCGCTGCCGAGGAGTTGGGGGTGGACGGACTCCAGCGGCTCGTCCTGCGAGCGGGCCGCCGCCGCGATCCGGGTGACGTCCGGATGGTTCAGCAGCAGCCGCAGCATCTCGCCGCCGGTGAACCCGGAGGCGCCGATCACGGCGGCACGGACACGGGACGCGCTCACTGGACGGCCTCCGGGGCCAGGGGGCGCGCCAGGACGCCGGCGGCGGAGAGCTCCTCGCGCAGCCGGGACACCAGCAGGGCGCCGATGCGGTGCTGCGCGTCGTGCGTGGTCGCCCCGATGTGCGGGGTGAGGACGACGTTGTCCAGCTCGGCGAGCGCCGAGACACCGCCCTCGACGGCGTGCACGTCCAGCGCAGCGCCCGCGATCACGCCGGTCGACAGGGCCTCGTACAGGGCCTGTTCGTCGACGACACCGCCCCGGGCGACGTTGACGAGGTACGTGTCCGGGCCCATCGCGGCCAGCTCCGGGCCCGAAATGAGGTGTCTGGTCGCGTCGTTGAGGGGCAGCGCGAGGCAGACGACGTCCGACTCCCGCAACAGCCGCTCCAGCGGGACGAGTTCGATGTCCTCGGCGGCGAGTTCCTCCGCGCGCTCGGGAGTCGGCGAGGCCACCGACGCGAGGACCCGCATCCGCAGCGGGCGGGCCAGCTCCGCGAGCCGGGAGCCGATCGGGCCGAGGCCGACCACGCCCAGGGTGTGGCCGCCGAGTTCGGGACCGGCCAGCTCCGGCTTGCGCCACAGGCCGGCGCGGATCTGCCGGTCCGCCAGCGCGAGGTTCCGGGTCACCGACAGGGCCAGGCCCAGGGCGAGTTCGGCGACCGCGTTCGCGGAGACGCCGTGCAGGGTGAAGACGCGGATGCCCAGCTCGCGGGCGACGTCGACGTCGATGTTGTCGGTGCCGCTGCCGGCCCGGCCGATCACCCGCAGCCGCGGCGCGGACCGGATCACCTCCTCGGTCAGCCGTACCCCGCTGCGGACCACGACGGCGTCCGGGTCCACCTCCTTGACCAGGGTGGCGAGTTCGTCCTGCGGCGGCTTCAGCCGCACCACGACCTCCAGATCCCGGCCGAGTTCGGCGAGAGCCTCGGGATCGACGGGGTCCAGGACCAGCAGACGCTGCGTTCGGGCCACGGCGTGACCTCCTTCATGTGGGGGGGGGACAGGGGAAAAGGGGCCCGTGACGGGTGTGGGGGAACCCGTCACGGGCGAGGCGGCGTCAGGCGCTCGCGGGGACCGGCGCGTCCTGCACGCGGGGCCAGAACTCCCGCACCCAGCGCAGCACGTCCTGCATCACATGGTGGTTGCGGTTCGGACGCAGCGCGCCGAGCTGGAAGAACATCACGCCCTCGCTCGGCGGACCGAGGAACGTCAGCCGGGCGTCCGCCGTACCGTCCCCGCGCACCGGGTGGAAGTCCGCCGTCAGCTCAAGCCCGCCCGGACCGAAGTCCGGCGCCCCGCCCTGGCCCGGGTTCACCCACTTGTGGACCAGACCGTGCCGCAGCAGCGCCGGATACACCGGCCGTACGTCGTTCTCCGCGTCGAACGGGTGCACCCGCGAGTCCACCAGCACGTCCAGCTCCACGTCCGCGCCGGTCGTCGGACCCTGCACCCGGAACCGGCCGGTCGCCGCGTCCGTCGTGAGGTCGGCGCCGGGGCCCACCGACACGTCGACCAGGCCCGCGCGGATCGCCGCCCGCACCTTCTCCATGACCTCCAGGGCCGCACCGTTGCACAGCCGGTTGTGGTGGCGCATGTACACGTCCAGGAAGTTCTGGTGCGAGGCCGCCGTCAGACCGCCGAAGTCCACCGCGTACGCCAGCGTGTCGCGCAGGTCGCGCCAGACGCCGTCGGCCGCCGCCTTCGCCGGGTTCGTCAGGTTGTCCTGCGCCGCCCAGCGGTGGTCCACGTCCAGGAAGTCGAGGAGCGCCGCCCGGTACCCCTCGCCGTCCAGGTGCCCGTCGCGCGGGATCGGCCACAGGGTCCGCTCCCACGAGAACCGGTTGTCCGCCGCGTACGTGCCGTGCCGGTACGGCGACGGCGTCACCGCCACCGCCCGCGCGAACCGGGCCCGGTCGGTGAGACCCGCGAGCCGCGCGCCCGAGTCCGGGCCGAACACGACCTCCAGGTAGCGCGCCAGCAGGCCCTTCGGCAACTCGGCCTCCCCGCCGCGCAGTACGGCGTCCAGCGCCTTCGCCACCGGGTCGACGTACCGCTCGACCGCGCCCGACAGCCGGGCCACCGCGTCGGCGGACGACGCACCCGCGCCCGCGTCCGCGAGGAACGCCTCGTACTCGGGGCGCACCGCCGCCTCCAGCGCGGCCCCGAACTCCGGCCCGAACAGCGTCCGGTAGTACAGCGCCGCCATCTCCAGCACCACGACCGGCAGCACCTGCCGCTCGAAGTCCAGCTGCACGCGCGCCAGTCCGCCGATCGTCACCGGCGTCCCGCCCTGCGACACCCGCAGCGCGTCCACCGCCGCCTCCGTCAGGAACACACCCCGGTGCTCCAGCGCGTCCAGGTCGCGTTCCTTCGCGTTGTACGGCCGCGCGAACGTGAACAGGCCCGAGCGGCTGAACACCGCGATCGACGCCGGCTCGTCGCCCGACGGGACGTACAGCAGCTGGCCGTCACCCCGGTCGACGTACTTCCCGCCCCGGCCCTCCGTCAGGTGCAGGATGATGTCGATGCTGGTCAGGCCCATGCCGAGGCAGCCGACCACCGAACCCGGGCCGGTCGACGCCTCCGGGATGTGCAGCTCCATCGGGTACGCGGACGGCACGAACACCGCGCCGTGCTTCTTCGCGAACGCGTTCCACTTCGCCTGCTTCGGGTAGCGGTCCGGGTCGTTCCACGAGTGGCCGGTGACCATCAGGACGCTGTCCACGTCGTACGAGGCGTCCGCCGCGTTCGTGACGACGGTGAGCCGGTCGCCGCCCTCGGCGGACTCGTGGATGTCGACGACCTCCGCGTGGTGCAGGTCGACCTTCACGCCCGCCGAGCGCAGCAGCCTGAGGTACGTCTCGAACTGGTCCTGGAGCGCCTGGCCGTGGACGTAGCGCTTCGGCCAGTCCTCCGCGCTCACGTCGTACAGCGGGTCGCCGGTCGCCCGGAAGCGTTCGTGGCACCACTCCAGGAGCGTGGGGCGCAGTTCGGCCGGGAGCAGCGGGCCGGCCTCCTCGACCGTCTCGTCCGCCGCGAACGACACCTGGCCGACGATGCGGTTCAGGAAGCTCGTCGCCGGCTGCTCGGGGCTGTGCACCTGGCCGGCTCCGAACTGGCCCGACGCGTCGAAGATGTGGATGGCCAGCGGGATCTGGCCGTCGGCCGCCTGGGCGAGGGCGGCGAGGCGTTCCAGGGCGTAGGTGCAGCTGGGGCCCGCGCCGACGATGGCTAGGGAGACGAAGGGCATGGTGAACCTCCGGGTGGGGGGAATGGGGGAGTGGGGGTGGCCGTGCGGGTGGGGGACGGCGGCCAGGGTCAGGAGCAGGGACTGAACGGGGTCAGGGCTTGAGCGGGGTCAGGGCTTGAGCTTTTCGACCGCGCGGTCGAACGCCGCCAGGAAGCCCGTCACGTCCGACTCCGTGAGCTGGCCCATGTTCGCCACCCGGAACACGCCCGGGAGCTGCTCCTGGGTGGCGTAGATGACGTAGCCCTCCGCTTTGATCGTGTCGTGCAGGTCCGCGTACGCGATGCCGTGCGGGATGTACACGTTCGTGCAGGAGTTCGCGCGGTGCTCCGGGGGGAGCAGGAACTCGCAGCCCCGCTCCGTCAGGCCCGCGCGGATCAGCTCCGCGAGGTGCAGGTACCGCTTGCCCCGCTCCACCGTGCCCTCCTCGATCGAGCGGTCCAGGGCCACCTCGAACGCGGTCAGCACCTGGACCGCCGGGGTGAACGCCGGGACTCCCTTGCCCTCCTGCGACGACCAGTTGCTGTACAGGTCCAGGTAGAAGCCCCGTGCGGGTACGTCCTTCAGCTCCTCGAAACGGTCCCTGCGGCCCGCGACGAAGCTCACGCCGGGCAGGCCCTCCAGGCACTTGTTCGCCGTCGCCACGACCCAGTCGACGTGGTCCTCCACCAGGTCGAAGCGTTCCGAACCCAGGCTGCTGATCGCGTCCACCGCGAGCCGGCGGCCGTGCCTCGCCACGATCTCGCCGATCTCCCGCACGGGGTTCAGCTGCCCCGTGCTCGTCTCGTGCTGCACGAGTCCGACGTGCGTGAGGCTCGGGTCCTGCGCGAGCGTGCGGTCCAGGGTCTCCAGGTCGATCGGGTTCGTCCAGCCGAACTCCAGGCGCTGGTGCGGGACGCCGTTCGCGCTGACGATCCGCCACAGGCGCTCGCCGTAGTGGCCGTTGTCCAGGATCAGGATGCGGCCGGTGGGCGGGACGATCGAGGCGAACGCGGCTTCCAGGGCGGCTGTGCCGGAGCCGGTGACGATGGCGGCGGTGTGCTCTTCGGGGGTCCCGCCGGAGATCCGCACGGCCTTGCGCCGGGCACGGGCCAGCAGGGCGAGGGGTTCGGACTCGCGGTGGCACTGGTCGGGGGCGGTCATGCCGGCGCGGACGTCGGGGTGGACGTTGACGGGGCCGGGGTTGAGGAGGGTGAGTTGGGGGAGGGTGGTGGTGGACATGGGGGTGCCTTTCTGGGGGGAAGCGGGGGAGGGATGCTCGTCGGGCGGGCGTGGGGCGAGCCCGGGGAGCGGGGGCGGGCGCCGGCTTTGGCCTGTGCACCCGCCCGGAGGTCTACGTGCTCGCGTCTGCCGGGGTGCGGCGGGCGATCAGGGTGTGGGGGAGCGTCGAAGGCCAGGCGGCGATCGGTTCGAAAAGGTGCGTGAGCGTCGGCGCGTCCGGGTCGCCCCGCATGATCAGGCACTCGCCGCCCCGCCGGGCGTGGCTCGTGAGGGCGCGGAGTTTGCCGTGCATGGCGTCGCTGGTGTCCCAGCTCGCGGACTCCCACACCAGGTCGTGCGCGGTGCCGGGGGCGTCGGGGTCGACGAAGGGGACCACCTCCGTGCCGGCGGGACCGTCCGCCAGGACCCCGGAGACGTTCGTCAGCGTGACGATCCTGACCCGGCCGAAACCGGCGTCCAGGAGGAGCCCGGGGACGTGGTCGCTGCCGAGGATGCGCAGGCGTCCGTCCGCCGCGAGGACACAGTCCCCGGAGAGTACGGGTACGGCGTCGGCGTCCAGCAGCTTGCGCAGGACCGTCCGGTCCGCCTCGACCTCCTCACCCGTACCGGCGCCGACGGTCCGGGGGTCGGCGTCACCGACCCGCCCCGCCGGCCGCCGGTCCCAGGCGAGCGCGGCCACCTGCAACGGCATCGCGGTGACCCCGGCGTCCCGCAGGGCACTCACCCAGGCCCACTTCACCGCGAAGGTCGCCCGGGTCAGCTCCAGCGCGGTGAACGGGTCATCGGCCCGCAGCTCCCGCACGGCCCCGTGCCCGAACGCCCCGCCCCCGGCCACGAACACCACCCGCCCGGGACGCTCCCGCACCAGGCCGGCGATCTGCCGCGCGTACCCGGCAAGAGCGACCGTGTCGATCCCGTCGTCGGCCCGCTTGTCGGAGACGAGACTCCCCCCGACCTTGAGGACGAGGAGATCGGGCCCGGCGGAATCGGACGGGGCGGTGTGGAGCGCCTCGGCTCGGGAGGGCCGGGCCGCACCGGGCGCTTCGGCCGGGCCCGGCCGGGTGGCGGCGGGGGCGGGCCGGGGCGCACCGGGCTTCTCGTCTCCGCCGGGGTGGGCCGAGCCGGGGGCGGGGCGGAACCTATCAGACACCCCGGGCGGGCCCGATCGGGCGCGGGGCGCCTCGGCCGAGGCGGGGCGAGGCGTGCCGAGGGCCGCGGGCGAGCTTCGTCGGGACGCGCCGGGCGCCTCGGCCGAGCCGGAGGTGTCGAACCCGCCGTCCGCGCGGGAGTCGGACGTGTCGTGCCGGCCGTCAGTACCGGAGCCGAACGTGCCGAGCCGGCCGTCCGTGCCGGAGGCGCTCGCGTACGGCGCCCCCTCGCCCCCCGCCCGTACCCCGCTCACCGCGTCACCTCGGCGGGAGACGCCGCCAGTCCCGCCGTCTCGCGGACGATCTCCGCGACCTCCTCGACCGGCCGGTCCGCGTCCACCGTCC
Organism: Streptomyces saintjeani; assembly: GCF_055409605.1. NCBI lineage: Bacteria > Bacillati > Actinomycetota > Actinomycetes > Kitasatosporales > Streptomycetaceae > Streptomyces > Streptomyces saintjeani. Next base: position 9,254,553 of record NZ_CP189624.1, read on the forward strand.
GCCACCCGAACCGCTGCGCCCAGTCGTCCAGCACCCGCCGCACCCGGCTCTGGTGGGCGATGAACGACTCGCGGGAGCACAGGGGGTCGCCCCCGCACTCGTACGGCAGGATCTCCTCCCCCCGCTTCCGCTCCCACGCCGTCTCCGGCGCGATCCGCAGGTAGAGGACCTGGTCGCAGGCGGGGAGCCCGGCGCCCACCGACTCCACCCACGCCCGGTCGAGACCGTGCACCACCTCGACCGCCGCGTGCTTCATCCAGTAACCGTCGAGGAGGGTGACCGTGCCCGGCGAGGGTGCGGGGTCCCGGCCCTGGAGGGCCATGCAGGACGACCAGAGGAAGAAGAGGAACCGGGCGGGGTTGGGCATCTCGGCGGCGGCGGTCCGGCCCAACTGGACGTCGGGGCGCAGGAGCCGGGCGGACGGATAGTGCTGGGGCTCGGCGACGATGTCCCAGCGGTCGGAGCGCCGTACGGGACCGGCGGAGCCGGCCGTGAGGAGCCGCGTGACGGTGGACTTGCCCGCACCGTCGGACCCGACGAGGGCGATGAGCATGGGGGGACTCCTAGGAAGGTCAGGCCGTCAGGCGGGCGGTGAGCCCGGGTACGGCGGCCGGTCCGTCGGCGAACGGCGACGGCGTGGAGCCGGGGAACACGAGGGAGACGAGGCGCGGCACGGCGTCCAGCGCGGGCCACAGTCCGGGCCGGGAGACGAGCGCCTCGGTGAGCGCCCAGTCCGCGGCGGTGAGGCGCGCGGACAGCAGCGCGACGTCGAGCAGTTTGGCCAGCGGAAGGAATCCGCCGTCCGGCTCCCCGTCCAGCAGCGCACGGGCCGGCGCACTCAACTGTGCCCACAGGTCGATGAGTTGATCGACGGGATGCAACTCCCGCGCGGGGGACCCGCAGCGCACGGAACTCCGCGACCGCTCCAGCACGTCGGCCATCGGCACCTCGGGCAGCCCGAGCGGCGCCTCGGGCAGGACGGTGCACAGGTCGACGTAGAGCTCGGGCACTTCGGGCCGCAGCCCGGCCTTGCGGTACGGCAGGAACTCCCCGTCGTCCCCTCGCTGAGAGCCGTCGCCGGCGCCGCCGTACGGCACGACCCGGTCCGCGTCGACGGCCAACTCCCCCTGCACATAACCGAGTCGGGTGAGCGCGGCATGTGCGGGGCCGGTGTCCTCGGGGTGCAGCGCGAGGTCGAGGTCACCGATGCGCCGGGCGCCGGGATCGCCGTACACACCCTCGGCGAGCATGAACCCCTTGCGGAGCGCGTACCGGACCTGATGGGACGTCAACTCACGCTGTACGGCGCCGAATTCGTCGGCCAGGGCGAGGTTGCGGGTGCGGTTGGCGACGTACGCGGAGGTCAGCACCCAGGCGTGGGGGAGGGCGCCGGCGCCGCGGTCGAGGTGGTGGCGGTGGACGTGCCGGCCGATCAGCGGGAGCAGCTTGTGGCGGGCGGCGGACTCCAGGAACGCGGCGGCGTCGAGGTCCGGGTCGCCGGCGAGGGTACGGACGCGGTCCGGGTCGGGGGTGAGGTCGGCCAGCGCGAGCAGCAGGGCGTTCACGCGGCGCCCCCGATCCGCAGCATCACCTTGCCGGTGGCCGCCGCCGGCGGGCGGTCGAGCACGGACATGGCCTCCTCGATGTCGTCGAGCGGGAAGTGGTGGGTGACCAGCGGGAGCGGGTCGAGGGTGCCGTCCGCGAGCCAGGAGATGACCTGGCGGAAGTCGTCGGGCACGGACAGCGAGGAGAACAGCACCCGGGCCTCGCGCCCGACGAGCGCGTTGAGGTCGGTGAGGACGGGCCCCTCGAAGTAGCTGACGACGACGACCGTCCCACCGGGCCGTACGGCGGCGACCGCCTGGTCGAGGACGCCGGGGTACCCGGCCGAGACGAACACCACCTCCGGCCGCTCACCGCCGAGTTGACGGGCAATCAGCTCGCCGACCTCGGCGGGTGGCGGGGAATAGGTCCGGGCGTCGACGTACCCCGCCGCGCCCGCCGCCTCGGCGAGCCGGGCCTTCGCGGGCCCGGCGTCCACGCAGACGGCCGGGCCGAACCCGAGCCGCCGGGCGGCCAGCAGGCAGCTCAGCCCGATCGTGCCGGACCCGAGGACGGCGACGCTGCGCCCGGCGCCCGCACCGGCGAGGCGCACCGCGTGCAGCCCGATGGACAGCGGTTCCACCAGCGCGCCCGCGACCGGGTCGGTGCCCGGCGGGAGGCGGTGGGTCATGTTGCGGCGCAGCAGGACGTACTGGGCGAAGGAGCCCTGCCAGCCCTCGTGGCTGAGGTTGCGGCGGTCCGTGCACAGGTGGGGGGAGCCGCGCCGGCACTCGGCGCAGGTGTCGCACGGGGAGAACGCCGCCGAGCAGACCAGGTCGCCGGCCGTGAACTCCCCGTCGTCCGCGCCGGGTCCGCCGCCCACGCGCGTCACCTCGCCGCAGAACTCGTGCCCCAGGACGACGGGCGCCACCTTGTAGGGGTGGGTGCCCCGCCAGGCGGCGAGGTCGGAGCCGCAGATGCCGGACGCCAGGACGCGGACCAGGAGTTCACCGGGGCCGGGCTCGGGCACGTCGAGCCGGGCGTGCGGGTCGAGGACGCGCGGCGCGGTCAGCAGTCCGGCGCGCATGGTGGGGGTGTTCATACGGGTTCAGCTCCCGGTGTGGATACGGGCGGCGACACGGAAGAGACGGACTCGATTCGCTGATGCAACGCATCGGTGGGGGGATCGGGTCGGTGTCGCGCTGAGTTCAATGATCTTGACTTGGGGTGACGCCTGTCAATGACGAACGGGCGTTCTTCAGGATTTCCGAAGATCCTCGCCAACGACTGCCGCGACGGGGAAGGATACGAAAGGTGTCCGGAAGGATGCCGGAAGACAAACTCCGAGTGAGAAAAATCCGGCATCCCAGGCGAAGTCCCTGAAAAACCAGGGGACATGACGGGCCGACGGGCGGTACGGCACCCCGCAGCACGCGGGGGCGCCGGACCCGCCGTACGGCATCGGAGCGGATTCCCCCCACCCGTTCCGCCCGCCCCGGACGCAAGCCGAACACGCCTCGGGCACCCTGCTCCCGCACCGGGCCGCAGTGTGCGCATTGCCTTGGCGAATCACTGACAGAAGGTGTTCCCATGTCCCTGAAGCCCCCCTCAGCCCCCTCTTTCCGGTCCCTCCTGCGGCCCGGCCGGGCCCTGCGGGTGGCCGGCGCGCACAGCGCGCTCGGCGCCGTCCTCGCGGAGCAGGAGGGGTTCGACGCGATCTGGTCGTCGAGCCTGGAGATCTCGGCGTCCCGCTGCCTCCCGGACGCCAGCATCCTGACGATGACGGAGTACCTGGAGGCCGCCGCCCACATGCAGAAGGCGCTCGGCGTCCCGGTCGTCGCGGACGCCGACACCGGCTACGGCAACAACCTCAACGTGGCCCACATGGTCCACGAGTTCGAGGACCGGGGGATCACCGCCGTCGCCATCGAGGACAAGCTCTTCCCGAAGATCAACAGCTTCGCCGACGGCGACCAGACCCTCCTGTCGACCGAGGCGTTCGTCGCGAAGATCGAGACCGCCAAGAAGGCCCAGCGCGACGACGAGTTCTTCGTCATCGCCCGCACCGAGGCGCTCATCAACGGCCTCGGCGTCGATGTCGCGCTGGACCGCGCCCACGCCTACGCCGACGGCGGCGCCGACGCCGTCCTCATCCACTCCAAGAAGAGCACCAACACCGAGGTCGTCGAGTTCGTCAAGCGCTGGGAGGGCCGCCTCCCGGTGGTCGTCGTCCCGACCACCTACCCGGACTGGAACATCGCCGAGGCCGAGGCGATGGGCGTCCAGGTGGTGATCTACGCCAACCAGGGCATGCGGGCCACCATCTCCTCCCTGCGGGAGACCTACCGCTCCATCCGCGACGCCGGGGACACCGTCGCGCTGGAGCCGAAGATCGCCTCCGTGGCCGACATCTTCGCGCTCCAGCGGCTCAAGGAGTGGCAGCAGCTCGGCGCCTGATCCCCGAGTCGGTCCGGCGTCCGAACAATGCGGAACAGATGTCCGTTCGGGCATATTCGGACGCCGTACTCAGGCGGCGTGATCGCGCCGGATTTCTTTTGCGGAATTCCGCAGGTTTTCCGTATCCGGCAATTTGTCGAGCGACGGCACCGACTGATTCTTCGCGAGCGTCGCGGTCAGCGCCCGGAAGGTCTGGACACTGGGACTGTCGTCGTCACCGCGCCGGGCCAGCACACAGTTTTCCCAGGGCGCGCCGAGTATCGGCACGTACGCCGTTCCCGGCCAGGAGTGATAATGCGTGAACGATTCCACAGTGGTGGCCACCCCCGCCCCGCCCGCGACCGAGCGCAGGGCGTCGTACGGCGTGCGCACCACCGCGGGCGCGCCCTGCCTGGCCGGCGTCCCCCCGCGCGCGGGCGCGAAGTAGAAGTAGTCCGCGAACTCCCGGGGCACCCCGGTGACCGGCAGGAACGGCTCGTCCAGCACCTCGTCGAGCGGGACCCCCTCGGCGTGCGCGTCCGCCAGCCGCGAGGTGGTGGGGACGATCGCGACCCGGGACTCGGTCGTCAGCACGTCGTACCGGATCCGCTCGTCCGTGGGCGCCGGCCGGATGAAGGCGACGTCCACCACCCCGTCCAGCAACGCCGACCGGTGCTCCTGGAAGTCGAGCTGGACGACCGACAGCGGGACGTTCGGGCGCAGGTGCTGGAAAGCGGACAGCGCGGAGGAGGTCAGCTCCCCCGCGCCGTGACTCATCACCCCCACCCGCAGCCGCCCGGTGCGCGAACCGCCCGGCTCCGTCAGATCGGCGAGGTCCTGGCGGGCCGCGTCGAGGGCGCCGAGGAGATGGCGGGCGTGGCGCAGCAGGCGCTGTCCCGCGGGAGTGAGCGAGACGGGCGTGCGGTGGAGTAACTGTACTCCGAAATCGGCCTCCAACTGCTTGATGTGCAGAGTGACCGACGGCGGGGAGAGGTAGAGCTTCTTGGCGGCCTTGCCGAAATGCGCTTCCTCTGCGACTGCCACGAAAGAATTCAGGCGTCGAAGATCCATGTCCGGGATATTAAAGCTTCAAGTTGCATACAACAAGCAGAGCATCGGTGATGGTGGGCCAAAAAATTGGAAAGGGCGGTAATAACCTTGCATACGCCAAGGGTTCGCGAGAAACAGCGGCCGACGGATACCGCTCAATGGCGCAGGGCGGCGCTCACTCTCGTCGCGATCGGCTGGACCGCCAACGAGTTCACCGTCCTCCTCGACGTCTACCGCCGGCTGCTCGGCCTCCCCCAGAGCATCGTCGTCGGCGCGTTCGTCGTGTACGTCCTCGGCATCGTGCCCGGCATCCTGCTCGGCGGCCCGGTCACCGACCGCCTCGGCCGCAAGCGCGTCGTGGTCGCCGCCATCGCCGCCTCCGGCCTCTCCTCCCTGACCCTGATGGCGGGCTCCGAGGTCACCGCGCTGCTCTTCGCGGGCCGGATGCTCGCCGGACTCGCCATCGGCGCCGCGATGACCTCCGTCGCCGTCTGGGCCCGCGAACTCCACGACCGGGCGGGCGAGGCGGGCGACCCGGACCGGCCCGCCCGCCTCTCCAGCCTCTGCCTGTCCGCCGGATTCGCCCTCAGTGGCCTGTCCTCCGCGCTCATCGCGCAGTGGCTGCCGTACCCGCTGCTCCTCGCCTACCTCCCCCAACTCGCCCTGACCGCCCTCGCGTTGGCCGCCGTCGCCCGCCTCCCGGAGACAGCGGGACCCCGCGGCGCCCGCACCGCACAGCGCGGCCCACGGCCCGCCGGGAGCGTGCGCCCGTTCCTGCGGTACGTCGTCCCGCTCGCCCCCTGGGTCTTCGCCGCGCCCACCATCGGCTACGTCGTTCTGCCCCACCTCGTCGCCGGCGCGGTCGGCGAACACGCCCTGCTCTACGGCGGGCTGGCGATCCTCGTCACCCCCGGCGGCGGCGTCCTCATGACACCGCTGGCCCGCAGACTGGCCGCCCGTAACCCGCTCGCGCCCGCGATCGCCGGGATGACGACGATCGCCGCCGGACTCGCCGCCGGGAGCTGGGCCGTACGGCACGAGGACCCGTACGCCGCGCTCGGCGCCTCCGCCGTCCTCGGCTGCGGATACGGGCTGTGCGCCGTGTACGGGCTCACCCAGACCGCCCGGCTCGCGAGCCCCGACCGGCTCGCCGTCCTCACCGCCGTCTACTGGGCCCTCGCCTACACCGGGTTCGCCGCGCCCTTCGTCTTCGAGCTCCTCAACCGCGACCTGCCCGCCCCCGCCATCCTGCTCACCCTCGCCTCGCTGACCTTCGTGAGCCTGCTCCCGATGATCGGCGACGCCGCCCGCCGCCCCGGTCGGGCAGGATGATCCGTACGACGATCCGCCACGCGCAAGGAGCACCCCCCACGTGACCACCTCCCCCCGCACCCAGTCGCTCAGCGGCGCCACCGACCTCGACCTCCCCGAGTTCGACACCCCGCCCGCCGACCCGCTCCCCCTGCTCCTCGACTGGCTGGACAGCGCCGTCGAACGCGAGGTCCGCGAGCCGTACGCCGCCGTCCTCGCCACCGCCGACGCCGACGGCCGCCCCTCCACCCGCGTCCTGCTCGTCAAGGACGCCGACGCCTCCGGGCTCGTCTTCACCAGCTTCACCGGCAGCCGCAAGGGCGTCGAACTCGCCGCCCGCCCCTGGGCCTCCCTCACCTTCTACTGGCGCGAGACCCTCCAGCAGCTCACCGTCACCGGCCCCGTCGAGCAGGTCGGCGCCGCCGAGTCCGACGACCTCTTCGCCCGCCGCCCCCTCGCCGCCCGCGCCACCACCGCCGTCTCCCGCCAGAGCCGCCCCCTCACCGACGAGCACGCCCTGCGCGCCCGGGCGAAGTCCCTGGTCGCCGCCGACGCGGACGTCCCCCGCCCCGCCGAGTGGACCGGCTACCGCCTCGTCCCCACGGCGATCGAGTTCTGGTACGGCAGCCCCGACCGCCTCCACCGCCGCCTGCGCTACGACCGCCCCGGCACCGACGGCACGTGGACGCACGAACGCCTCCAGCCCTGAGAGCCCGCGCTCCGAGCCGGCCGATGGTCCGAAGGGGCCGCGCGACACCGGGACGCGCGGCCCCGGCCCGCTACGCGACGCCGAGGAACCGCAGCACCGCCAGCACCCGCCGATGGTCCGCGTCCGCCCTCGGCAGGTCCAGCTTCGCGAAGATGCTGTTGATGTGCTTGGCCACGGCACTCTCGCTGACCACCAACTCCCCGGCGATCCCCGCGTTGGAGCGTCCGCCGGCCATCAGCTCCAGCACCTCGCGCTCACGCGGCGTGAGCCGGTCGAGGGGATCGCTGTGCCGCCGTACGAGGAGCTGGGACACGACCTGGGGGTCCAGCGCGGTGCCCCCGGCGGCTACTTCGCGCACCGTCCCGGCGAACTCCTCGACGTCCGCGACACGTTGCTTGAGGAGATATCCGATTCCCGTCGTGTGCGCGGAGAGCAGGTCCGCCGCGTACCGCTCCTCCACGTACTGCGACAGCAGCAGGACGGCGGTCCCCGGCCACCGGCGTTTGATCTCCAGCGCGGCCCGCACCCCCTCGTCGGTGAAGCCGGGCGGCATCCGGACGTCCACCACCGCGATGTCGGGCCGGTGCTCCTCGACCGCGCCCAACAGCCCTTCGGCGTCGCCGGCTTCGGCGGCCACCTCGAACCCCGCCAGCTCCAGGACCTTGACGATCCCGATCCGCAGCAGCACCGAGTCCTCGGCGATCACGGCACGCACGGCAGCTCCACGGTCAGAACGGTCGGCCCCCCGACAGGGCTGTCGAGGGACAGCCTCCCATCCACCGCCGCGACCCGCTTGACCAGCCCCGCAAGGCCGCTCCCGGCCCCCACCCGCGCCCCGCCCACCCCGTCGTCGCTGACGACGACCAGCAGCGTCGGCCCGAACCGCTCCACCGACACCTCGGCCCGCGACGCCTCCGCGTGCTTCACCACGTTCGTCAGCGCCTCGGAGACGACGAAGTAGGCGACGGACTCGGCGGTCGCCGACGGCCGCGACGGCAGCTCCACCCGCACCCGCACCGGGACCGGCGCCCGCCCGGCGAGCCCCGACAGCGCCGCGTCGAGCCCCCGGTCCTCCAGCACGGCCGGATGCAACCCCCGTACCAGCGCGCCGAGTTCCTCGATCGCCTCCTTCGCCTCCCGGTGCGCCTCGGCCAGCACCCGCCGCGCCTCCGGCGGCAGTTCGGTGAGCGTCGCCTTCGCGATCCCGAGGTTCACGGCGAGCGACACCAGCCGCTGCTGCGCCCCGTCGTGCAAGTCCCGCTCGATACGCCGCCGTTCGGCGTCCACGGCGTCCACCAGACCCGCCCGGCTCTCGGCCAGCGTGCTCACCCGGTGCGCCAACCGCGCCTCGCGGCCCGGCCCGAGACGCGCCGAGGCGATCCGCCCGTCCAGCCGGGCCAGCGCACCCGACGACCAGGCCGTGCCGTACAGCAGGGCGAGCCCGGCGGCGGTGATGTACGCGCCCTGCACGGTGTAACCGGCGTCCGCCAGACGCCAGCTCGGGGGTACGGCCCAGATCCACACGTAGAAGCCGGCCGCGACCCCGGCCGCGCCCCACGCCAGCAGGACGAGCGTCGCCGCGAGCGTCAGCAGCGGACCGGCCAGCAGGTGGTAGGCCAACTCCCGTCGTCCGGCGCGTCCTTCGGGGATCTCCACGCCCAGCCGCGTCCGCAGCCGCGTGCGCTGAGCCCTCGTCAGCACCGGCCCGGCGTACACCACCGCCGCGACCGGCACGGCCACCGCGAGGAGCACCGCCCACAGCGCCGTCGGGTCGAAGAAGATCCACGGCAGGCCCAGCGTCAGCAGGACGCCGAGGTGGATGAGCAGACCCGTGACATGGAACGCGGCCGAAGCCGGGACGAACGGGCGCAGACGAGCGGTGAGGTGCATGCCGTAACCGTAGAACCCGAGGTCAGGGGCGGTCCATGAAGGCAGCGACCGCTTCCGGGGTGGTACTGGTGCCACCCCCCGGGCCGAACGGGCACGCCGACGGGAAGCTCCCGAAATCCGGCGTTCGCCTGGTCTCCTGATGTGCAACATCGATTCCTGTCGGTGGACAGCTTCCGGGAGGCCCCTTGACGACCGACCCCGGCCCCACCGACCCGCAGGAAGCCGACCCGTACGAACACACCGCCGTCCGCCCCGACCGCGAGGTCGACCCCGGTGCGGCGGCGCAGGCGCTCGGGCTGGAGGCCGTCATCGGGCGCCAGGTCAGGCAGTACCGTACGGCCGCCGGGCTGTCGATCGCCGAGATGGCGGCCCGCGTCGGCCTCTCCAAGGCGATGCTCTCGAAGATCGAGAACGCGCAGACCTCGTGCAGCGTCACGACGCTGGGCCGCCTGGCCAACGGCCTCGGCATCCCCGTGACCGCCCTGTTCCGCGGCCTCGACGCCGACCGCGAGGCGGTGTACGTCCCGGCGGGCCACGGCGCGCGCATCGTCCGCCGGGGCAGCCGAGTCGGCCACGGCGAATCCGCCTGCACCCTGCGCCCGGGCGACGCCCTCCGACTCGACGGCGAGGGCCCGCACGGCCCGCGGGAACTCGTGACGCTCCCCGTTCGTTTCCTCTCCGTCACGGCGTTCGGGGACCACCACCCGCAGTAGGTTCCAGGAACCGCAGCAACACCCGAGCCTCGGCGCGCAGCCGCTCCGCGTGCGCGGTCCCCTCCACCTGCCCCGCCGCCCCGAGCCGCTCGTCGACCTCACCGCGCACGATCCGTACGACGTCCCCCTCACCCAGCACCCGCCGCTCAGCCTCCGTCGCCCCGACCCCCACCGGCACCGCCTCGATCGCCTGCCCCCGCAACGCCCCCGCGTCCACCGGCACGGCCTCCGCGTTGTCGAGCGCGGCCAGCGTGGCCCGCAGCGCGCTCACCGCGACCTTGTCGCGCGCACGCATGGCATCGGGAAGAGCCTGCCGGAGAAGATCACGAAGAGACATGCCCGGACCCTACGAGCCCTCCCGGGGCCTCACAACCGGATTGACGCTCCTGTCGCGTGTGTACGCGTCGAGAGCGGCGGTCGCGGAGCGGGGCGGCACTGCTGGCCAAGACGGTCCGTAAGGGAGCCGGCCGCCACTGGGACAACTCCGGGACTCCAGGCCCGGACGCCCGCGCATCCGGACACTCACACGCCGAAGAACTCCGTGAGCCCCCGCGCCGAATCCGCCGCCACGGTCACGTTCGCCACGCCCACCACCAGCACGGCCACCGCGAGGACCGTACCGAGCCCGCCGAACGCCCCCAGCAGACGCCGCGCCCGCCGATCACCGGCCCCCGCGAACCGCCTCCACAACACCACGCTCACGGCGGCCAACCCCACCGCCACAACCCCGGCGATCACCGCCATCGACACGTGATACCGGGCGTTGTCGCTGATCATCTCCGCGAGCGCCGGCGAGGGCGAGGCACCGTCCGGGTCCGCCGCCAACTGCGCCCGGACCTGCTCCAACGTCCCGCCCAACTCCCCGCCCCGCGTCCCGACCGGCAACATCGTCAACGCGGAGGTGAACGGCGCGACAGCGCCCTGCACATTGGCAGCCGCGACGACGAGAGACAGCAGCCCGACCCCGGTGACACCGACCCCGGCGACCGCGAGCCCACCCCTCCGTACCCCCGCACTCCGCAGAAACGCCCGCCACACCACCACCCCGAGCGCGACCGACACCCCCAACAACGCCAACGCGATGAACGCCTTGGCCACATGGAACCGGAACCAGTACTCGACGACACCCCCCATCCCCGACGAGTAGTCCCCGCTCCCGGCGGCCCAGTACCGAACAAACCCCTCCTTCACGGCCCCCACAAGCGCCCGTTGATCGGAGAACCCACTCTGCGACCCGTCGTCGGCGAGCAGATGCGGCCCGAAGTACACGCCGGGAACAAGGAACACGGTGAGAGGCACGAGCACACGAGCCCGCAGCGGACCGGACGACGAGGGCACTACGGCGTTACTGGACAAGGCACTTCCTAGGGCATGGGAGGACAACGCCCCTCACCCTGCCGCACCCGCCCCCCTCGATCACTACGGCCGGCCACCCACTCGTACCGGGGGTCTGCCCTACCTCCGGGAGCCGACGGACACCCCGGTCACCACCCCGGCCGAGCACTCACACCCCCGTCCACCGGAAGGTCCACCCCCGTGATCCAGGACGCCGCGTCGGACGCGAGGAACACGCACGCCGCCCCGATGTCGGCGGGACTGCCGAGGCGGCGCAGGGGAGCCGCCGTGTGCCAGCGGTCGACCCCCTCCGGCCAGGAGTCCGTGAGGCCGGGGCGGTCGATGAGGCCGGGGGAGACGGTGTTGACGCGGATGCCGAGGGGGCCGTACTCCAGGGAGGCCGCGCGGGCGTGCATGATCAGGGCCGCTTTGGAGACGCTGTAGTGGGTGTGGCCGGGGGAGGGGCGGGTGCCCTCGATGGAGGCGATGTGGATGATGCTGCCGCCCCCTTGCCCCACCATCACCGCCGCCGCCTCCTGCGTGCAGGCGAACACGCTGGTGACGTTGGCCTGTTGCAGCTCCTGCCACTCGGCGACGGTCAGTTCCGCGAGCCCCTTCACCGGCTGGATCCCCGCGTTGTTGACGAGCACGTCCAACCGCCCCCGCCACTCCACCGCCTCCCCGACGACCCGCCGGCACTCCTCCTCGCGCGTGAGATCCCCGCTCACCATCACCGCGTCCCCGATCTCCCGAGCCAACTCCCCGGCGACCGCCACGGCTTGACGGCAGTGCAGCACCACCGACGCCCCCGCACCGGCGAGTTGACGGGCGATGCCCTGCCCGATGCCACCACTGGCCCCGGTGACGAGGGCGATACGGCCGGCCAGCGGCCCGGACGTGTCGGTCACGGCGTCCCCTTCCTCACGACGAGTCGAGGTCCCCATACTGGTACGCCGACTCCGATCCGGTCCGCACCCCTGGCTCAGACCGGCGGATAGAACTGCGCGTACCACCGCCGCAACGCCCGTATCCCCTGCTCGTGCGGCAGCAGCACCGGCCGCGCCAGATGCACCTTGTGATCCCAGATCCGCACCTCGTCCCGCACCTCGCCCAGCGCCTGCGTACGGAACACCAGCTTCAACAGCGGCGTCAGGAAAGGGAGTCGGCGCGGCTTGCGCACGTAGTACAGCATCCGCAGCTCACTGGTCCGCTCGTCGACGGGCGTGCTCAGCGCGATGGCCGTCAGCGACAGCACCGGCCCTTCCGTACGGACGACCATGACCCCCGGCCCGTACATGAACGCGTCGAAGGTGTTGTCGATGTCCCACCGCAGCACCCGCCGCCCGATCCGCCCCCGCGCCTGCGCGAACGGCCCGTCCTCCGTCCACTCCTGCGCCAGCGGCTCGGGCTGGCCGTGGATGAAGTGGAAGTGCGACTCGTCGACGATGTTCTCCCGCATCTCCTGCACATGGACGCGGGCCCGGCAGGTGTCCTCGACCGGCGCCGCGTACCCCCGGTCGAGGGTCTCCGGAATCCCCGGCACCTCCCACTCGGGCTCGCCCGGCCCGACGTACACGAACACCAGCCCGCTGTGCTCCCGCACGGGAAACCCGCCGAGCGCCACCTTCGGCACCCGCACCGCGAACGGCGCCTGGACACACCGCCCGTCCACCCCGAACCGCCATCCGTGGAACGGGCACTCCACCGTCCCCTCCACGACCTTCCCGCCCGCCCCCAGATGCGCCCCGTAGTGCGGACAGTGCGCGTCCAGCACCGCCGCCCGCCCGTCCTCCCCGCGGAACGCGATCAACGCCCGCCCGAAGTAGTGCAGACTCGCCACCCGCCCGGCCCGTAACTCCCCGCTGCGCGCCACCGCGTACCACCCGTACGGCACGCTCGGCATCGGATAGGCGTCCGCCCGGGGATCGCGCGGAAGCTGGGTCAGGTCGTCACCACGCCGTGATCGCATGCGGCGATGTTAACGGCCCAGGACCATTCAACTACCCCTGTGTGCAGGGGAGTTGGCAAAAACACGCACGCCGTGGCCTGTTGCCGAGGGTGACGGAAACGCTCCGCTGGGTAGGCTCCGCGCGACGGAATGACGACGCGACGACAGGAAGGGCGGACCCCCGTGACCGACGGCCCCCAGCGCGAGATGGCCACCGTCAGGATCCCCAAGGAGGCGATCGAACCCTTCGTCGCGGCCCTCCAGGTCGGCATGGCCGCCATGGTCGAGGACGCGGGCGGCCTGGAGTGGTACTACCCGATGGGCCAATGGGACCAGGAACACGTGGAGTTCGCCCTGGTCCCGGACGCGGACGAGGTCATGGTCCGCATGTCCTCGGACCGGGCCCACGCGATCGCGCTGCCGATGAGCACCTGGCACGAACTGATGGGGCAGGTGGCGCTGCCGGAGTGAGGAGACGGCGCCGGGGCGCGGGGAACAACGACCCGGCACCGGCGCGAACACCCTTACCTCCGCGACCGTTCGACGATCGCCCTCGCCAGGGACAGGACGCCCACGACGAACACGAACACGCTGCCGGCCGCCTGGACAACGGTGAACCGCGGCGGGACCGGCGTTGGCGCACTGGGGCACGATCGCTCTGCCGCGAGGTGCGGCGCTCGGGGACACGGCACTGGCGTGCGGCCAGAGCGCGGTCAACGCCCCTGACGGGCCATTCGGTCTGAGGGCGGCGCCATTGACGGACCTGGACACGTGTCCTACAAGTTTACGAACCGGAACATCGCGTCACTGCCGCACCAGGAGGCCCGCATGTACCGCCAGGTCCTCGACCCGCTGGCCGGATCGCTGTACTGGTCCGCGCTCCTCGCCGCGCTACCGCTGCTCACGCTGTTCGTCCTGCTCGGTGTCTTCCGCGTCCGCGCGCAGTTCGCGGCGCTGTCCGCGCTCGCCCTCGCGCTCGCGCTGGCCGTCCGGGTCTGGGACATGCCGGGTCCGCAGGCCCTGTCCGGCGCTGTCGAAGGCGCCTTCTACGGGCTGTTCCCCGTCCTGTGGATCCTCGTCAACGCCCTCTGGATCTACCGGATGACCGAGGTCACCGGCTGGTTCGCCGTTCTGCGCCGCTCCTTCCGCACCGTCTCCACCGACCAGCGCGTCCAGGGCATCCTCATCGCGTTCTGCTTCGGCGCGCTGATCGAGGCGCTCGCCGGGTTCGGCGCGCCCGTCGCCATCACGGCCGTGATGCTGGTCGCCGTCGGGATCGCCCCGCTGAAGGCGGCGACCGTGGCGCTGGTGGCGAACACCGCGCCGGTCGCCTTCGGCAGCATGGCCGTACCGCTCACCACCCTCGCCGGGGTGACGGGGCTGCCGCTGGACGACCTCGGCGCGATGGCGGGACGCCAGACGCCGCTCATCGCCGTGTTCGTACCGCTGGTGCTGGTGTTCCTGCTCGACGGGCGGCGCGGGGTGGGGGAGACGTGGCCGGTCGCGGCGGTCGCCGGGGTGACCTTCGCGATCGCCCAGTTCGCCGCCGCGAACTTCATCAGCGTCGAGGTGACGGACATCGTGGCGGGGGTGGTGGCGCTGGTGTCGGTGCTGGGGTTCCTGCGGGTGTGGCAGCCGGCGCTGGTGACGGTGGGCGGGGGGATCGACACGTACTCGGACGTGGATACGTACGGCGACGGCGGCACCCGGACCGGTGCCGCTCCCGGCAAGGACGAGCCCGCGAACGGCGGCGCGCTCATGGCCTTCGCGCCGTACCTCGTCATCGTCGCCCTCTTCGCCCTCACCCAACTCGGGCCCGTCAAGGACTGGTTGGCCGTGCACGGCGTCGTCACGTTCTCCTGGCCCGGGCTCGACGTCCAGACGCCCGCAGGGCAGCAGGCCGGAGCCGTCACCTTCAAGCTGGAGCACCTCAAGGCGGCCGGCACGATCCTGCTGATCGCCGGGCTCCTCACCATGGCCCTGTACCGGCTCGGCCCCGGCCGCGCGGTCAAGGCGTACGGCGCGACGCTCCACCAACTGCGCTGGACCGTCGTCACCGTCACCTCCGTCCTCGCGCTGGCCTGGGTGATGAACCTCTCCGGCCAGACCGCGACCCTCGGCACGGCCCTCGCCCAGACCGGCGCCGCGTTCGCGTTCTTCTCCCCGATCGTCGGCTGGCTCGGCGTCGCGGTCACCGGCTCCGACACGTCCTCCAACTCCCTCTTCGGCGTCCTCCAGGTGACGGCCGCCCACGAAACGGGCCTCGACCCCGTCCTGCTGGCCGCCGCGAACTCCACCGGCGGCGTCCTGGGCAAGATGCTCTCCCCCCAGAACCTCGCGGTGGCCGCCGCCTCCATCGGCATGGCCGGCAGCGAGAGCGTCATCTTCCGCAAGGTCCTGGGCTGGAGCCTGGGCCTCCTCGCCGGCTTCGCCCTGATCGTGTACCTCCAGTCGACACCGGTCCTGGACTGGATGACGGTGTGAGGCCGCGACCACAGATCCTCGCGACCTACCGGGAGCACGGTGTTCGTCGTCAGTGAGCGTCCCTGACGGACAGCACGGTCTTGCTCGACCCGCACCCCCGGGACGGGATCGCTCGGCAGGATCGAGACGACGACCCCGCCGGGCCGCAGTACGCGGGCGGAGAGGGCGGACGTCGTACCGCCCAGCGGGTCGAGGACGACGTCGATATCGGCGACGGCCCGCGTGAAGTCGACGGCGTGGTAGTCGATCACCTCGTCCGCGCCGATCTCGCGCAGGAACGCGTGCTTGCCCGCACCGGCCGTGCCGATCACGTACGCGCCCCGGGCCTTGGCGATCTGCACGGCGAGATGGCCGACGCCACCGGCCGCCGCGTGCACGAGAACCCGCTGTCCGGGCCGCAGGCCGGCGGTGTCGACGAGGGCCTGGTACGCCGTGAGCGCGGCGGCCTGCGCAAGCGGCAGTTCCCGCAGGAACGGCCCGCCGCCCGATGCTTCCAGTCGGTCGGATTCATCCCGGCCGCGTGCACGGCGACCAGGATCTCGCCGGGCTCTGGCTCCGGCCGGTCGACCTGTGTGAGTTCGAGTGCCTCGGGACCGCCGAAGACGGTCTGCCGTACGGCGTTCATCGTTGTGGTCATACCTCCAGCCTGCGCGAGTGCGCCCGCCGCCCAATGGCAGGAAGGCCGATATCCGATAGAAGGCTTCGGGACGGGACGTCACTGAGGCAGCACCTGCATACGGCGGTGGGGGTGTCGCCGCTGGCGTGCCGCAGGACGTTCCGGCCGGGCAGTGACCGCGTCGGCGCTATGAATCCGTCAAAGCGCCCACCCCCGGTGTGAAGAACGCGCTAGGAGCGATCGGAAACGATCAGATGCGGGCCGACCCTGAGTGCACCCGCCCGCACGAAGGAGCCCCCGGCCATGTCCGTCCTCACCCCCGTCGCTCCCACCGAGGAGGAGCCGCCCGACGCCGGTGAACGGCACCGCCTCACCGCCGTCACGGGCCTGGCCGCACTCTCGCTGGACGCGATGGCGTCGGTGGCGTACGGCCCCGAGGCGATCGTCCTCGTGCTGGCCGCCGCCGGTGCGCACGGGCTCGGCTTCACGCTGCCGGTGACGCTGGCGATCGCCGGTCTGCTGGCGGTGCTGGTCGCGTCGTACCGGCAGGTCATCGCGGCGTTCCCGGACGGCGGCGGCTCGTACGCGGTCGCGAAGGCGCACCTCGGACCGCGTACGAGCCTCGTCGCGGCGGCGTCCCTGGTCCTCGACTACGTCCTGAACGTGGCCGTCGCCGTCACGGCCGGAGTCGCCGCGCTGACCTCGGCGTTCCCCTCCCTGTACGGGGACCGGCTGTGGCTGTGCCTGGCGGTCCTGGCGCTGATCACGGCGGTGAACCTGCGCGGGATCGTCGAGTCGGCGAGGGCGTTCATCGTGCCGACCGTCGTGTTCGTCGGCTCGGTCTTCGTCGTGATCGGCGTCGGCCTGCTGCGCTCGGGACCGGTCAGCACGGCGACGGCGGACGGCCACGCGTCCGCCCTGTCCGGCAACGCCACGACGGTCGGCGCCCTGCTGTTGCTGAAGGCGTTCGCCTCCGGCTGCGCCGCGCTCACCGGCGTCGAGGCCATCGCGAACGCGGTCCCCTCCTTCCGCGTCCCCCGAGCCAAGCGGGCCCAGCACGCGGAAGTCGCCCTCGGCGCGGTGCTGGGCCTGATGCTGGTCGGCCTGTCGGTCCTGATCGGCCGCTTCCACCTCCAGCCGGTCCAGGGCGTCACGGTCCTCGCGCAGCTCGCGGACGCCTCCCTCGGCCACAACTGGGCCTTCTACGTCATCCAGTTCACGACGATGATCCTGCTCGCCCTCTCCGCGAACACCTCCTTCGGCGGCCTCCCCGTCCTGCTGAAACTCCTCGCCCGCGACAACTACGCCCCCCACGTCTTCGCCCTCAAGGCCGACCGCCAGGTCCACCGCCACGGCGTCCTCGCCCTCGCCGTCGTCTCGGCGGCCCTCCTGGTGTTCTCCGGCGGCGACACCAACACCCTCGTCCCCCTCTTCGCGATCGGCGTGTTCGTCGGCTTCACCGTCGCCCAGGTCGGCATGGTCCGGCACTGGCGCCGGGAACGCGGACCGGGCTGGACGGGAAAGGCCCTGCTGAACGGCTTCGGCGCCCTCCTCACCGGGGTCGCGACGGTCGTCGTGACGGCGGAGAAGTTCACGGCGGGAGCCTGGCTGATCGTCATCGCGCTTCCCCTGCTGGTGGCCGCCTTCGAAACGGTCCACCGCGCCTACGCAGCCATCGGCGAACGCCTCGGCCTCGGCCGCGTCCCCGAACCCCCGCACCGCGCACGCTCCCTGGTCGTCGTCCCCGTCTCCTCCCTCTCCCGCCTCACCTCCCAGGCCCTCACGGCGGCCACCTCCCTCGGCGACGAGGTCCGCGCGGTCACGGTCTCCTACCCCGACCCCGAGGACCGCGCGGCCCTCCACACCCTGGAACGCGCCTGGACCGACTGGAACCCCGGCGTCCCCCTCGTCCAGGTCCGCAGCGACCGGCGCAGCCTGGGCCGTCCCATCGCCGCCTACGTCCGCGAGGTCGCCGCCGCCGAACCGGGCACCCAGGTGACCGTCCTGATCCCGGAGACCGAACCCGAGCGCCTGTGGCAGCGGCTGCTCCAGAACCAGCGGGGCGCCGTCGTCGCCCACGCCGTACGACGGGAGACGGACGCGGTGATCTGCCGCCTCCGCTTCCGGCTGCCGTGACGCCGCCTCCTGGTTCGGCGGGAGTCCGTACGGCTTGCCCGTACTGCTTGTCCGTACGGCTTTACGGCAGCAGCGTCCCCACGAGCCGCTCCGCGAAAGCCTCCGGCTCCTGGGCGATCCCCAGATGCCCGCCGGGAAACTCGGCGAAGCCGCTCTCGCGGGACTGTGCGAGGAACTCGGCCGTCCGGTGCAGGAGTTGGCCCCGGGACTCGATGCCGGCGGCGACGGTGAGGCGGGAGAGGGGCGGTCCGGCGGGCGGGGTGTACGACGTGAACGGGCCCAGGACATGGGCGAGGGAGATCGCCATGGGGCTCGCCAACTCCTCCTCGCGGGTGAGGGGTTGGCCCTCGGGGAGGGCGTCCGGCTCCTGTTCCGCCAGGACGGCGGTCATCCGCGCGCCCGCCGCCGCGAGCCCGGCGACCCGGTAGACCTCGCACACCTCCCCGAACGCGGCCCGCTGCCGCGCCCCGTCCGGCAGCACCCCCACGCACGGAGGTTCGTGCGCGACGACATGCCGTACCCGCCCGGGATGCCGGGCGAGCAGATCGAGGGCGGCGACGGCACCGGCACTGCTGCCGAAGACGTACACGGGCTCCCCGCCGGGGGCCACGGCGTCCAGCACCTGCCGCGCACCCTCGCTCCAGTCCTCGACGCGCTGGTCGTCGACGGGGTCACCGAGACGACCGTGGGCGAGGCCGAGGGGGTCGTAGGTGACGACGGTGAAGTGCGCGGCCAGCACTTCCGTCGCGGGACCGAGCCCCATGGGGTGGCCTGCGCCGCCGGGGATCAGGAGCAGGTCCGGTGATGTCGTAGTACGGGTCTGCCATGACTCTCTCCCTAGGGTGTCTAGGAAAAAACCTAGGCAACCGAAGAGAGCCGGCGCAAGGCCATTTCCGTCTGTCCGTGCCTGGTGCCGGCGGTCCTACCGTCACCCAGAGCACCGACTGTCCCCTCGGCGCGGGCCGAGAGCGGACGCATGACCACCACGTTCATCACCAGGACGAACAAGTCCCTCGGCTACGAGACCGCCCGCCGCCTCATCGAGGCCGGCCACACCGTCATCGTCGTCGCCCTCGCCACCATCGGCACCTTCATCGACCGCGACGGCGCCATGCCCTGGTGACGGCGACGGCCGTGCGGCCGGGGCGGGCGTACGCGAAACGGCTGGTATTACTGGGGCATGCAGGAAGAGACCGCACGCTCCGCGATCGACATGTTCATCTCCGCGTTCAACGCCTCGGACGACAGCTATGTGACTGCCCTGCTCTCCCAGGCCCTGACCTCGGACGTGGTCTTCTGGGGGCCGTTGGGCCGCAGCGAAGGAATCGTGGCGGTCGAGCGGTTCGTGCTGGACATCCGGCGCCACCCGGCGGGGACCGGCACGATGGTGCGCTGCTCGGCGGTGGACATGCCCGACGAGTGGGCCCGGTACCAGTGGGTCTTCACCACACCGGACGGAGGCCCCCGGCTGGCGGGAACGGACGTCGTCCACCTGCGGCGCAACCTCATCGACCAGGTCATCGTCTTCGCGGGGGAGATCGAGCCGTCCGGCTCCTGAGCCGTCTCCCCTCGCGGGGGAGCCGGTATGTGTACGGATGGTGCGGCGGGACGACGCGCGTTTCGCTGTTCGGCACAGCACGCGTCGAACCGTCCCCACGCATCCGGAAGAGGCCCCTGTGCACCGATCCGCCCCCACCCTCGTCCTGACCGGCGGTCAAGTCCTCACCGTCGACGACGGGTTCACGGTCACGGAGGGAGTGGCCGTGCGCGGCGGACACATCGTCGCCACGGGCAGCGACGCCGACATGCGCGCCCTGGCGGGTCCCGGCACCCGGATCGTCGCACTCGGCGGCCGGACCGTCCTGCCGGGCCTCAACGACCCGCACCTGCACGGCGCCGCGTACGGATGGACGAGATCGTCGGCACCGGACGCTCCGCGTACCAGTGGCCCGTACGGTCCGCGCTCGACGCCGGTGTCCCGGTCTGCGCCAGCTCCGACGCGCCCATCACCGAGCCCGACTGGCGGCAGGGCGTCGCCGCGATGCTGCTGCGCGAATCCAGGGCCAGCGGCAGACCGAGCGGCGCCGGACAGCGGGTCACCCTCGCCCAGGCCCTGCGCGCCTACACCGCCACCCCGGCGTGGCAGGACTTCGCCGAGGACTGGAAGGGCACGGTCGAGGCGGGCAAGGTGGCGGACCTGTGCGTCCTGGACCGCCCGCTGCTCGGCCTCGACCCGCACGACATCCCCGACGTCCAGGTGGACCTCACCGTGTTCGACGGCCGGGTCGTCCACGAACGCTGACGTCCCGATCAGCGCCGCCCCGGCGATCCCGGCACGGCCTTCGCCGTCAGCTCGGCGACCCGGAAGGCCAGTTCGAGCGCCTGGCCCCCGTTGAGGCGAGGATCGCACGCCGACTCGTACCGGCGGGGCAACTCGTCGACCCCCACGCCACCCCCGACGCACTCGGTCACCTCCTCCCCGGTCACCTCCACATGCAGCCCCCCGGCATGCGTACCGAGCCCCGCATGCACCTCGAAGAACCCGGCGACCTCGGCGAGGACATCGGCGAACCGCCGGGTCTTGTGCCCACTGGGCGCCTCGAACGTGTTGCCGTGCATCGGATCGCACACCCACACCACCGGCGCACCGGAAGCGGCGACCTTCTCGACCAGCTCGGGCAGCAGATCCCGTACCCGGCGCGCCCCCATACGCACGATGAACGTCAGCCGCCCGGGCCGCCGTTCGGGGTCGAGCCGGTCGATCAGGGCGAGGGCCTGCGCGGGCGTCGCGGTGGGCCCGAGCTTGACCGCGATCGGATTGCCGACGGTGGAGAACCAGGCGACGTGGGCACCGTCGAGCTGCCGGGTACGGTCACCGATCCACAGGAGGTGCCCGCTGCCGGCGTACCGTCGCCCGGAGGGCGGATGACGGCGGGTCAACGCGGCCTCGTAGTCGAGGAGCAGCCCCTCGTGGCTGGCGAACAAGCCGGCACCGTCGTACCCGTGCATGACGTCCAGCGTCTCCCGCGACGCCTCGTACATCCGCAGCAACCGCCCCGGATCCGCCCGCCGTTCGGCCTCGCTGAACCCGAGCCCGTTCACCGCGTCCCCCCGGTAGACCGGCAGCGTCCGCCCGCCGGCGGTCTCCGTCGCCCGGGACCGGGGCTTCGCGTACTGCCCGGCGATCCGCCCCACCGTGACCGCCGGCACCCCGGACGCCCGCGCCACGACCGCGGCCATCTCCAGGAGAAGCCGCACCTTGCCATGGATCGCCGGCGCCGACAGCCGGTCGAACCGCTCGGCACAGTCCCCGCCCTGGACCAGGAACGCCCGCCCCGCGGCCACCTCGGCGAGCCGCGAGGTGAGCGCGTCACACTCCTGAGGTGTCACCAACGCCGGCAGGCCCGCCAACTCCTCGACCACAGCGCCGAGTTCGGCGGGCCAAGGAGGCCGCTGATGGGCGACGAGCGTCCGCCAGTGCGCGGCGGCCTCCCCGGTGAGCGTCACCCTGTGCCCGCGACGAGGTCGTGGCTGATCCCGAGATCGTCGAGGAGCAGCTGCAACGGCCCGGTGTCCCGCGCGGGCACGGGCCGCGCCGCCGCCCACGCGCGCAACTGCCCGGCGTCGACGGTGAATCCGCCCTGCGCGGCCACGGTCACCCAGGGGTCGAGGTCGGCGGAGCGGAACGCGGTGAGCCCGGTGACGAGCGCCTCGCGGAACATGCCCCGCTGCGCGCCGTCCAGGTTCCGGTAGAGGGAGCCGCACAACTCGCGGAACACCACCGCGTGTCCGCCCTCGTCGCGCCGGTGGAGATCGGTGGTGATCCGGTTCATCGGCTGGATCTCCCGGGAGGTGGCGAGCGCGGAGAGGAACCCGCTGATGGTCGTCTCGGCGGCGAGGGAGAACGCGATGTCGACGATGTCGCGGTCGAACCCGGACAGCCCGGCGCGCACGGCGTCGCGCCCCTGGACGACGGACCAGACGCCCGGCGCGAACCGCAGCTCCCCCAGGCCGCGCCGCCGGCGGGTGACACCGACGGCGTTGTGGCACATGAGGATGTGGTAGTGCTCGTCGATGATCGTCTGATGCAGCGCGTCGACGGCGACATCGTCACGCCGGACGGGAATCCGCTCCTGGAGCATCAGCCGGCAGGCAGGGAGGATGATCTCGTCCTCGATGGCCGCGGTCTTCGCGTTGTACGAGATCCACGCGGCGGACAGAATCCGCGCCCGGGCATCCCGGTCGAGCCGCTCGGCGCCGGGCAGCGCCAGCACCGGGACGAGATGCTCGGGAAAGTCCGGCAACGCCGGATCGAAGTGCCCGTCGAGATCCAGCTCGTCCTTCTTGACGGCCACCCGCTTCCCCCACCGGCGCGTCAGCTGCACCAGCAGATCACGCTCGTACCCGGTCACCGGGCAACCTCCCTGAGTCCGACCCCGAGCGCCTCCAGCCGCGCCTGCCACCGCCCGGCCACCGCGACCTCCGCGCCCCGGCACCGCCCGAGCCCCGCGACGACCGGCCGGACACCGTGCAGGGCGTTCAGCGTCCAGACGGGTACGTCGCCGAGGTCGCCCGGCGTGGCCCGTTCGGCGACGACCGAGTGCCCCGCCGCACCGGCGAGTTCACCGAGGAGCGCACGGGTCACCCCCGGCAGCAACCCGGGCCCGGACGGTGGCCCGCACAGCGTGTCGCCCCGCCACCACACGACACTCGTG
Source organism: Streptomyces saintjeani (assembly GCF_055409605.1). Taxonomy (NCBI): domain Bacteria; kingdom Bacillati; phylum Actinomycetota; class Actinomycetes; order Kitasatosporales; family Streptomycetaceae; genus Streptomyces; species Streptomyces saintjeani. The sequence continues at coordinate 9,277,438 of NZ_CP189624.1, forward strand.
GTCGCCCCTTCGAGCACATGCCCCTCCGGCGAGAGAAGCAGCGCCTCGTCGGCCCCCGCCGCGACGGCGTCGGCGCGCAGGGCCGCGAGGTGGTCGAGGTCGGGCCCCTTGACGTCCGCCGACCGCCGCCGGTCGGGACCCGCAGGGGTCCACAGCCGTACGGTCGCGGTCCGCACCGGCGCCGGACGCAGCCACATCCGCAGCCGCAGCCCCGCCCCGGTCTCCACCAGCTCGACGCGAGGAAACCACCGCCCCCGAGCGGGCAGCACCTCGGCGACCGCCCGCAGAAACCCCCCGGTCGCAGGACCCGAGAACCGCGCACAGGAAGCCTCGAACCGCCCGGCATGACGGTCGAACCCCCGCACCCGCCCCTCGTCCACGAGCCACGAGTCGACGACGAGCACCCTCCCGGCACCGTCGGCCGCCGCCCACCCGTCCCCGGCGGTCCACCACCGCCGCGTCCCCGGCCTCACCGCTGGTCCACGACGGAAGGCGCACGCCAGGCCCGCAGCGACGCCGCCGCCTTGAGGAGCATCTCCTCGTACTCGTCCGCCGGATCGGAGTCGAGGACGATCGCCCCGCCGGCCCCGATGCTCAGCCGGTCGCCGACGCGGACGGCCGTACGGATCACGATGTTGAGGTCCGTGCCGCCGGTGAGCCCGAAGTAGCCGAGGGCGCCGGAGTAGACGCCCCGGGCCTGCGTCTCCAGGCGGTCGATGATCTCCATGGTGCGCAGCTTGGGCGCCCCGGTCATCGACCCGCCGGGGAAGCACTGCCGGGCGCAGTCGATCGCGCTGACCCCGTCGGCGAGCCGCCCGCGCACCGTGGAGACGAGCTGGTGGACGGTCTCGTAGCTCTCGACGGCGAGGTACGGGTCGACGTCGATGCTGCCGACCTCGCACACCCGCCCCAGGTCGTTGCGGAGCAGGTCGACGATCATGAGGTTCTCGGCCTGCGTCTTGGCGCTGGAGGCGAGGGTGGCGGCGAGTTCCGCGTCACGCACCGGATCGGCGTCGCGCGGGGCGGTGCCCTTGATGGGCTTGCTGGTGACCGTGCGGTCCCGCTCGACGCGCAGGAACCGTTCCGGGGAGGAGCTGAAGACGCTGACGTCGCCGAGGCGCAGGAGCGCGGCGTACGGGGCCGGGTTCGCGCGCCGCAGCCGCAGGTAGAACGACGTGTCGTCGTCGTGGAACGGCAGGTGCAGCTTGTTGGTGAGGCAGATCTCGTAGCTCTCGCCCTGCTTGAGCTGGCGCCGGCACTCCGCGATGTCCGCGAGGTACTGGTCGCGGCCCCGGCTGAGATGTTCCTCGGCGCTCGGCAGGCCGCCGTCCGGCATCTCCGTATTCGCCGGTGGATCCGCCGGACGCAGGTCCGTCAGCCGCGCGGACGTCCGCTCCAGCCACTCCTGAGCGTCGCGCCGGGTCCTCTCGTCGTGGACGGCGACCAGGTAGGTCAGCCCCTCCTGGTGGTCGACCGCGACGACACGGTCCGCGAACATCCAGACGGCGTCCGGGGTTTCGGCGGTGTGCCGGGCCGTCGCGCCGCACTCGGCCTTGAGTTCGTAGCCGAAGTACCCGACGTACCCGCCGGTCAGGTCGAACGGCAGACCCGTGTCGGGGACGCGCCGCTCACGCAGCCGCTGTCCGAGGACGTCGAAGACGCTGCCGGGCACGCTGTGCACGCCGTTCGCGTCCCGTACCTCCACGGCGTCGTCGCCGGTGCGGTAGGTCAGGACCTCGCTGAGCGGGCCCGACGTGTCGCCGAGGAACGAGAACCGGGACAGGCCCTCCTCCACCCGGCTGCTGTCCAGCCAGAAGCTGTACGGGGTGTCGTCGAAGAGCCGCAGGAAGATCGCCTCGGAATCGGCGGTCGGCACGACCGCGCTGACGATCCCCAGCCCCGCTTCGGCCGTGCCCGGCGCCTCGTCGGACCGTACGGTGACGGACGGCCGGGGCGCGGTCCGCGTACGGCGGCCGGCGTCGGTCAGGTCGGCGAAGTTCCGCAGGATCTCCCGACCGTACTGGGACGCGATCGACTCGGGGTGGAACTGGACGCCCCACTGCGGGAGTTCGCGGTGCCGCAGCGCCATCAGGACCCCGTCGTCCGCCCAGGCGGTGGCGGCGAGCGACGCGGGCAGCGGCTCCCGCACGCACAGCGAGTGGTAGCGGACCGCGACGAACTCGCGCGGGACCCCGGCGAACAGCGGATCTCCGTCGTGGGACACCTTGGCGAGATGCCCGTGCCGGGGTTCGGGCGCGGCGCCCACCGACGCCCCCGCCAGGTGCGCGATCAGCTGATGCCCGAAGCAGACGCCCAGCACGGGCAGCGCGGAACGCCGCAGCAGGTCGCCGACCAGGCCCGCGTCGCGGGGGTTCTGCGGCCGTCCGGGGCCGGGGGAGACGACGATGTTGTCGAACTCCTCCAGCCGCAGACCGGCCAGCCTCGGATCGTCGTTGACCATGACGACCGGCTCGCGGCCGTTGATGCCGGCGATCAGCTGGTACAGGTTGAAGGTGTACGAGTCGTAGTTGTCCAGCAGCAGGGTACGCATCACGCACCGTCCAAGAATTTCCTGAGCGCCTGGACGTCGCCCGGTTCCAGGGTGATCCCGAAGATCTCCTCGGGAGCGGACAGGGCCTCGTCCTTGTCGAGTTCGCGCACGGCCACCGGCTCCCCGGGACGCAGCTCCATGAGCGTGCTGCCCGCGAGGAGGTGTCTCACCTCGGGGCGGGTGCGCTGGAGGACCATGCGGTGGTTGAACGGCGAGCGCGGGTGCGTCAGACAGAAGTGGTTGAGGAGTTCGAAGTCCGACGGGTAGCGCGGGTCCAGGGTGAACCCGTACAGCTCCGCCGGGCCCTCGGGCCGCAGGAACCGCAGCACGTGTTCACCGTTGGCCTCCCGCACCAGGTCGAACGACCAGTCGCCGGCCAGCCGCGCGCCCTCCGCGAGACGGATCGGCTCGTGCAGCCCGTGCGCGCCGAAACTCACGTCGTACAGCCAGCGTTCGCCGTCCAGCTCCACGCACAGGGCGACGTGCAGGGCCGGGCCGACCTTGTTCCCCGTACGGATACGGGTCCGGCCGGCGAACGCCGTGAACGTGAACCCGATGCGGTCCAGTACGGCCGCCGCCAGCACGACCTGCTCCAGGCACCAGCCGCCGCGCCCCTGCCGTACGAGCTTCTCCTGGACGCCGGCCAGGTCCAGCGGCACCGCCGTACGCCCGAGCAGCGCGTCGAGGTTGTCGAAGGCGATCGCGCCGACGTGGGCGGTGTGCAGGGCCCGCAGCGTGGGCAGGTCCGGGGCCACGTCGCCCCGGTGGCCCACGCGGGTCAGGTAGGCGTCCAGGTCGAGGCCGCCGCCTTGCCACATCGAGTCGGTCATGTGAACCGCCCTGCCAGCACGGCCGCGAGGAGGAGCCAGCCGAAGTAGGTGTTGGCGACGAAGGCGTCCCAGCAGGCCTGGGGGTCGTCCAGGTCGACGCGGACGAGGAGCCGGGCCAGGAAGAGCGCCGCGACCGCGACGACCAGGTAGAACGCCCACCCCATCGCCATGTCGGACCCGGCCCACAGCACCCCGCCGACGCTGAGCGCGACGAAGAGCCCCAGCCACGGCTTGGTGGCCGTGCCGAACAGCAGCGCGGAGGACCTGACGCCGATGTTCCGGTCGTACTCCTTGTCCTGATGGGAGTAGACCGCATCGTGGATCAGCGTCCAGAAGGCGCCGCCCGCGTACAGGCCGTACACCGCGAGCGGGTAGTCGAAGCTCCCGGTCGCCGCCGTCCAGCCGATCGGCACGTAGACGCTCATCACCAGCGCCAGGAACGCCGACGGCCAGACGAAGATCCGCTTCATGAAGGGGTACGCGACGATCAGCGGGTACGAGGCCGCCGCGACCACGGCCGTCTCCACGTTCGCCACCGCCAGGACCAGCAGGGCGAGGACGCCCTGTGCGGCGGCGAACCAGAGGGCGTTGCCGACGCTGATGGTGCCCGAGGCGACCGGGCGGGACACGGTGCGCGCGACGCGGGAGTCGATGTCCTTGTCGACCACGTCGTTGACCGCGCAGGCCGCGCCGCGCACCAGGACCGCCGCGACGGCGAGGACCACCACCGCGAGCAGATCGGGCCGGCGGCCGGAGGCGAGGACGGCGGCCCACAGCCCCGGGAGCAGATAGAGGACGTACCCGGTGGGTCTGTCCAGGCGCATCAGCAGCAGATACGCGCGGACCGAGCCCGGGCTCTTCGTGACGACGTCAGTCGATATCTTGTGCAGCATCAGGATCCGATCACCAAGTCACCGGAAGTTGGATCAACCCGCCGATCAGCGTGTTGTGGCGCAGTCCCAGCTCCTCCACTCCGACAGCCAGCCGCAGCGCCGGGAACCGCGCGACGAGCTGGGCGAGCACCACCTGCAATTGCATGCGGGCCAGCACCGCGCCGACGCAGGCGTACGCGCCGTGCCCGAACACGAGGCTGTCCGTGGTGTCGCGCGTGACGTCGACCCGGCCGGGGTCGGGGAAGGCCGTCGCGTCGTGGTTGGCCGCGATGATGTTCAGCAGCACGAGGTCACCGGTCCGCACGGCGGCCCCGTCGACCTCGAAGTCCGTGAGCGCGTAGCGGGGCATACCGCCGTTGTGCGGGTTCGGCATCGACCTGCGCAGGGTCTCCTCGACCGCGCCGGGCACGAGATCCGGGTCGTCCACCAGCGCCTGCCACTGCCCGGGGTCCGCCAGCAGCAGCGCCACGCAGGTGCCGATCCGGGCCACCGTCGTCTCGTACCCGCCGAACAGCAGCAGCGCCGTCAGCCCGAGGACCTCGTTGTCGGTGATTCCCTCGGCCGCGCAGATCCGGGAGACCGCGTCGTCGCCCGGAGCGCGCCGCTTGTCGGCGGCGAGCCGGCGGCAGTAGCCGAACAGCTCGCCCAGCCCCTGCTTGGAGCGGACCGGGTCCCCGACGTCGGCGGCGTCCTGGGTCCAGCCCCCGAACCGCTCCTTGTCCTCCTGGGGCACGCCCAGCCACTCACACATCACCTGGACCGGCAGCGACAGCGCCACCGCCTCGCGCAGGTCCACCGGCGGCCTGCGCGCGGCCAGTTGGTCCAGGAGCTGCCCGGTCACCTTCTCCACGTACGGCCGCAGCGCCGCCATCCGCTCCGGCGCGAAGTGCGGCTCCAGCAGCGCCCGCAACCGGCCGTGGTCGGTCGCGAAGTCGCCCAGCAGGTTCGCGAGCAGCGCGGAGCCGGGGTCCTTCGGGGCGCCGGGATCGGGATGGGTACGGCCGAGCCGGCCGTCGTCGAGCAGCTGCCGCACCCGGGCGTGGCCGGTGACCAGCCACGCCGGGTCGCCCTCGGCCGTACGCACCCGGTGGATGGTGCCCTCGGACTGGAGCGTGCGCAGCCCCGGCGCGAGGTGCAGCACGTTCGTCTGCTCGAAAGGCAGTTGAGCTGGGGTCCTCACTGACGGCCTCCGCCAAAAGGGTCGGTCGGTCATGGCGTGCGGTGGACGATGCGGTCGAACAGCGCGGTGAGCCGGGTGGACGCGGCCGGGGCCAGGGCGGCCCGGCCGAGGTGCTCCAGGGCCGAGTCCAGGTGGCCGCGCGACAGCTTCTCGGCCGTATGACGGCCGCCGCACTCCTCGACGAGGTCGGCCATCTCCTGGAGGTACGCCGCCGAGGTGCCGTCGGCGTGCCACAGCCCGCGCAGGCGTCCGGCGGCCGGGCCGTCGGCGGACAGGGCCGCCAGCACCGGGAAGCTCGGGTTGCGCCGCTCGATGTCGCTACGGACGGGCTTGCCGGTCACCGAGGGGTCGCCCCAGATGTCCTCGACGTCGTTGAGGATCTGGAAGGCGAGACCCAGGTGCCGGCCCGCGCCGCGCAGGGCGGTCACGACGTGCGGTGGCCGGGCGGCCCGCAGCGCGGGCGTCACCAGCGCGCATTCCAGCAGCGCGGACGTCTTGTCCGCGACGATCCGCTCGTACTCCGCGGTACCGGCGCGCGGGTTCGCCCGGACGGTGAACTCCCGTGCCTGGCCCGCGAGCACCAGATCCGTGACCTCCGCGAAGAGGCCGGAGATCTCGGTTCGGCCGGGCCCGGGATCGTCGACGACCATCCGCAGGGCGAGGGACTGCAAGGCGTCCCCGGCGAGGATGGCCGGGCCGGTGCCGAACACCTTCCACGCGGCCGGACGGCCACGGCGCAGCTCGTCCCCGTCGATGATGTCGTCGTGGACCAGGGTCGCGTTGTGCAGCAGCTCCAGCGCCGCCGCCTGGCACCGCACCGCCTCCGGCCGCACACCGACGCCGTCGGCCGCCGCCAGCATGAGGGCCGAGCGCGTCAGCTTGCCGTTCGGCGCCGGGCCGGGGTGACCGTTCTCATCGGTGAAGCCGAGGTGGTACGAGCAGATCCGGGCCAGGGTCGGCTCCAGCGCCGACACCTGCCGCCGTATGACGGGTAATACGGTGGACCGCACCGTCCCTCCCCGATTGGTGAATTACTGTGCGGGAATTTCCCGGGCCGTTACGAACGCTATCCTCAACGACCTCTCCGGATCGTGTCAATGACGGATCGTGGGCCTTCTCGACTTTAGGAAAAACCCCAAAGTCCGGAACGCGCTGCCTCGATTAGACTGCGGTCGGCACCGAGACCGAATTCACGAGAGGCGGAATGGCTGTGTCAGTCGAGCCTGGGCAATTACGTGAAGGCAGGCCATTCGACCCGTACGGCGCGCATCGCGACGACCCGTATTCCTTTCTGACCGACCTCGTCGAGATGGAGCCGGTGTTCTACGCGCCCCTGCTCGACGCGTGGTGCGTCACCCGGCGCGAGGACATGGTCGCCGTCCTGCGGGACGACCGGAACTTCACGGCGCGCGACCACAACCCCCGCTCCAAGGTCGAACTCCCCGACGACGTGAGCCGGATGCTTCGCACCTGGCGCGGCGCGGGCGCGCTCGCCGTCGGCTCCCTCGACCCGCCCGAGCACTCCCGGATCAGGGACGTCCTCAACATCGGGTTCACCCCGGCCCGGGTCAGGGCGTTCGAACCCACGGTCCGCGCGATCGCCACCGGCCTGGCCGAACGCACCGCCGCGTCACCGGAGTTCGACTTCATCACCGAGTACGCCGTCCCGTACGCCCTCGACGTGATCTGCCGGCGCCTCGGCATCCCGGACGAGTACGTGGAGCGCTGCCGTGTCTGGTCCGAGCAGCGGATCGAACTCATGATGCTCCAGAGCTACACCGACCCCGACTGGCTGCGCGAGTACGCCCGGGGGCTGATGGAGTTCGGGGCGTTCGCCCGCTCCCTCGTGCGGGAGCGGCTCGCCTCGCCGCAGGACGACCTGATCAGCGAACTCCTCCACGACGGCAGGGCGGGCACCACGCTCACCGCCGAGGAGGTCTCCGTCCAGGTCCCCACGCTGATCTTCGCGGGCCACATGACCTGCGCGGAGGCGCTCGGCACGATCGTCCACCAGCAACTGCGCTCACCCGGCGGCTGGGCCGACGTCGTCGCCGGGAAGGTCGCCACCCGGGACCTCGTCGAGGAGGGGCTCCGCTTCGACAGCCCGCTGGCCGGCATGTACCGCACCGCGCTCCAGGACGTGACGGTCGGCGGCGTCCACCTCGCGGCGGGCAGCCGGCTCCTCCTGCTGTACGGGGCGGCCGGCCGGGACACCCGTACCCACGCGTGCCCGGCCGGGTTCAGCCCGGGCAGCGAGTCCTCCGCGCACCTCGCGTTCGGGCACGGCATCCACTTCTGCCTCGGCGCCGGGTTCGCCCGCCTGGAACTGGAGGCCGCGATCGAGGCCGTCGCCGCCACGATGCCCGGACTGACCCTGGCACCAGGACTGCCGCCGCGCCACCGGCCGGTGTTCCCGCTGCGGGCACTGAGCGAGCTGCGGGTACGGACCTCCGGACGGTCGGCGGGGGGCGTGGACGACACGCTGGCTTCCGTAGAGGTCTGATACGACAGGTGACGGCCCGCCGGTTGCGACTGGCGGGCCGTCAGCACGCTGTACGGCGGGTCAGGCGCGGACCGCCGTCAGGTACACGTAGCCGCTCTCCGGGATGGACCCGAACCGGCGCACGAAGTGGATCAGCGAGTCGGCCTGCTCCCCGCCGACCAGGTCGGCCAGCTTGTCGCGGACCGTGCCGAAGGCGTCGGCCATGAGGCTGAGGGTGCGGATGACGTTGTCGGTGACGTCACGGATCTCGACGTCGACGAAGCCGGCGGCGGCCAGCGTCCCCCGGTACTCCTCGATCGTGCCCAGGGAGTGCACCGCGTAGTTCGCGCAGATGTGGTCCAGGACGACCTGTCCCTCCGGGCTGACCGGGTCGCGCTGGATGACGTCGGCGATGGCGAGCCGGCCGCCGGGGCGCAGGACGCGGGCGGTCTCGGCGAGCACCTGGCCCCGGTCGGGCATGTGCCACATCGACTCGAACGCCCAGGCCGCGTCGAAGGAGGCGTCGGGGAAGGGCAGGTCCATCGCGTCCGCGAACCGGAACGTGACCCGGTCGGAGAGCCCCGCCTCGGCCGTCAGCTCCGTGGCCTCCGCGACCTGGATGTGGCTGACGGTGATGCCCACCACGTCCACCTCACGGGCGCGGGCGAGCCGCCGCGCGGGCTGGCCGACACCGCAGCCGATGTCCAGGACCCGCTGGCCCGCTCGGGCGTCGAGGCCCTCGATCATCAGGTCGGTGAGGCGGTCGGTGGCGACCTCGACGGAGCTGTCGTCGGCGTCGTCCTCCCAGTAGCCGTAGTGGATGTTGCGGCCCCACGCGGAGCCGTAGATCCGGCCGAAACCGTCGTACACGGTGCGGACGTCGCTGGGGGCGGGGGACTCGCTGGGGGGTGTCATGAGGAACTCCGTATCGTCGGGAAGTGGGTGCGGACGGAAACCCGCCGCGCTCGGACGAGCGCGGCGGGGAACTGGTGCGGGCACCGGTGAGAGGGTCGGTTCACTTCCGTTCGAAGCGCAGGAAGCCCAGCTTCAGGCCGCCCGCGCGCCATTCGGCGCCCAGCGCCTGGTTCGCCATCAGGGAGATGCGCATCTGCCGGCGCTCGACGGACGACAGGCTGTCGTCGCTGTCCAGCACCGCCTTCGTCCAGGCGGTGCTCTCGTCCCAGAACGGCGCGGTCTCCGGCGTCGCGTCGACGTCGTCGACCAGCTCGAACCCCGCGGCCTCGGCGGCCTCCGCGTACGCGCGCACCGTCGTCGGCTTCGTGTAGAAGTACTCCGCCCACACATCGGCCCCGTGGGGACGGGTGATGAAGACCTCCTCGACGCACACGCTGCCGCCCGGGCGGATGATGTTCGACAGGCGGTCGAACCACCGCGGACGGTCGAAGTAGCCGCTGCTCTCGATGGCCACGGCCGCGTCGTAGGGGCCGCCGTCCTGGGGGAGGTGCATCGCGTCGCAGACCAGCGCGCGAACCCTGCCGCCGACCCCGGCCTCCTGCGCGAACCCCTCGACGATCGGCGCGTGTTCCGGCGCGTTGGTGACCGACGTGACGTCGGCGCCGTATTCCTGCGCCCAGAAGAGCGAGCCCCCGCCGAGACCGCAGCCGACGTCCAGGACCCGGCCCGACAGCCGGTGTTCGGCGCCCCAGATCTTGGCCGCGTACCGCAGCAGGCCCTCTTGGTGAATGCGGATGCTGTGGCGAATGTCGTCGGCCGTGGCCTCGTGCACGTCCAGGGGCGTCCGGGAGGACGGGTAGTGGCCCACGTGGTAGTGAATCCTGGGGCCGGGCCCGTATTTACGGACGAGTTTGGCCGTTTTCTCGTCGTAGTACTGGCCGACTATCCGCACCTCGTCCTGCGGCTCCAGCACTTGCTGAGCTGAGCCCGAAAGCTCGTCCAGATCTGACACAGTCATTCCTCCAGAGCTCGAATTCCGACCCGGAATTGTGATTCGCCCCGAAAATAAGTGGAAGCTATGGGACCCCATCCTGGGAGGGCGGGACCGGCCCTGTCAACGACGCCCGACGGGTCTAGTAAAAACCCTAAAGGCCAGGGCAGCGGGTCTGGATTAGACTCCGGCCATTCAGTCGACACCCGACGACGGAGTGGGAATGAGTGGCGGAAAGCAGGTCCTGCTGGCCGAGCCGCGGAGTTTTTGCGCCGGGGTGCGCCGTGCGATAGCCATCATCGACCTCGCGCTGGAACAGCACGGCGCACCCGTGTACGTCCGCAAGGAGATCGTGCACAACCACCACGTGGTGCGGGAGTTCCAGCGCCGGGGCGTCCGGTTCGTCGACTCCGAGGAGGAGGTGCCCCGGGGCGCGGTGTGCGTCTTCTCCGCGCACGGCGTCTCCCCCCAGGTACGGGACAACGCCGCCGCGCGCGAACTGGACGTCCTCGACGCGACCTGCCCCCTGGTGGCCAAGGTGCACCAGGAGGCCCGCCGGTTCGCGCGGGACGGCCGGACACTGCTGCTGATCGGGCACGCGGACCACGAGGAGGTCGAGGGCACCTACGGGCACGCCCCCGACCGGACCGTCGTCGTCGAGTCGGTCGCCGACGCGCAGGCGCTGGACCTGCCCGCCGACGCGCCCGTCGCCTACCTCACCCAGACCACGCTGTCCGTGGACGAGACCAAGGACATCATCGCCGTGCTCCGCAGCAGGTTCCGCGATCTGCGGGGGCCGGGCACCGACGACATCTGTTACGCCAGCCAGAACCGCCAGGACGGCATCAGGGCCATCGCGGACCGGTGCGACCTGGTGCTGGTCGTCGGGTCGGTCAACTCCAGCAACTCGATCCGCATGGTCGAGGTGGCGCGCAGGCTCGGCGCCAGGGCCGAACTGGTGCCGGACGTCGGCCACTTCGACGCGGCGTGGCTGGCCGGGGTGCGCACGGTCGGGGTGAGTGCGGGGGCGAGCGCGCCGGAGATCCTCGTCGACCAGCTGCTCGACCGGCTCGCCGGACTGGGGTACGCGGACACGGTCGTGGAGCGGGTGGCGACCGAGGACGTGGTGTTCTCGCCGCCGGCCCGGCTGACCGGTGCGGCGGAGGCGCCGTGAACCTTCCCGAACCGACCGAGAGCGCGGCCACCGCCGCCGACCACACCCGGTGAGGAGCACTGTCCGAGATGGCGCTGCTGGAAACCGTGCGCGACCCGGCGAAGCTGCGTGAGCTGACCGCCGGGGAACTGCGTGAACTCGCCGAGGAGATCCGCGCGTTCCTCATCGACCGGGTCTGCGCGACCGGGGGACACCTCGGGCCCAACCTGGGGGTGGTCGAGCTGACCATCGCGCTGCACACCGTCTTCGACTCCCCGCGCGACCGGCTCCTGTGGGACACCGGGCACCAGTCCTACGTGCACAAGATCCTGACGGGCCGCCAGGCCGGGTTCGGCCGGCTGCGCAAGGCCGGCGGGGTCTCCGGCTACCCGAGCCGGGAGGAGTCCGAGCACGACCTGGTGGAGAACTCGCACGCCTCCACCGCGCTGTCGTACGCGGACGGGCTGGCCCGGGCGGACGCCCACCTCGGACGGCGCGACCGGGCGACCGTCGCGGTCATCGGCGACGGCGCGATGACCGGCGGCATGGCCTGGGAGGCGCTCAACAACATCGCGGGCGGGCCCGAACGGCCGCTGGTCATCGTGCTCAACGACAACCAGCGCTCCTACGCGCCGACCGTCGGCGGACTCGCCGAGCACCTGGCCGAGTTACGGGCCGGGCGCGGGCCGGGCGTCTTCGAACAACTCGGGCTCGGCTACCTCGGCCCCGTCGACGGCCACGACATCGCCGCCCTCCAGGACGCCTTGCGGCACGCGGTCGCGCTGGGCGGGCCGGTGGTCGTCCACGCGATCACCGCCAAGGGGCGGGGGTACCGGCACACCGAGGCCAACGACCTCGACCTCGGGCACGCCGTCAAGCCCATGGACCCGCACACCGGGCAGGCGCTGAAGGCGTCGCCCCCGTCGTTCACGTCGGTGTTCGGCGAGACGCTCGTCCACCTCGCCGAGCGGCGCGAGGACCTCGTGGCGATCACCGCCGCGATGGCCGAGCCCACCGGGCTCCTGCCGTTGCACCGCAGGTTCCCGCACCGGGTGATCGACGTCGGCATCGCCGAACAGCACGCGGTCACCATGGCCGCCGGGCTGTCCATGGGCGGCGTGCACCCGGTCGTGGCGATCTACTCCACGTTCGTCAACCGCGCGCTCGACCAGCTCCTCATGGACGTCGCCCTGCACCGCTGCCCGGTCACGTTCGTCCTCGACCGGTCCGGGGTGACCGGCGACGACGGGCCCAGCCACAACGGCATGTGGGACCTGTCGGTGCTCCAGGTCGTACCGGGGCTGCGGATCGCGGCGCCGCGCGACGGCACCCGGCTGTCGGAACTCCTGGCCGAGGCGGTCGCGTGGGACGAGGGCCCGACGCTGCTGCGGTTCCCCAAGGGCCCCGCCGGGGAGGACCTCCCCGCCGTCGCCACCTTCAACGGCCTCGACGTCCTGCGCCGCTCCGGCTCGCTGGACGTGCTGGTCATCGCGGTGGGTGCGCTGGCCGGGCTCGCGCTCACCGTCGCCGACGCGGTACGGGGCCGGGGGATCGGGGTGACGGTGGTGGACCCGAGGTGGGTCACCCCGGTCAACCCCGCGCTCGCCGACCTGGCCCGCCGCCACCGGCTCGCCATCACCGTCGAGGACAACAGCCGCACGGGCGGCGTCGGCTGCGCGGTCGCACAGACCCTGCGGGACGCCGACGTCCGCACCCCGCTGCGCGAGTTCGGCATCCCGAGGCGGTTCCTCAGCCACGGCTCACGGGCCGAGGTGCTCGCCGCCTGCGGGCTCACCGCCCAGGACATCACCCGGGGCGTGGTGGAACTCCTGGCCGGCCTCGAAGACATCGGCGACCCCGGCATCCGGCCGGTCCGCTCAGGGGAGGAACTATGACGACCGTCGATCTGGGCATGCCCTCACCGCGCAACCTCGCGGTGGCCGAACGCCGTACCTCCCGCCGGATCACGGTGGGTTCCGTCCCGGTCGGCGGCGACGCGCGGGTGTCCGTGCAGTCGATGACCACCACGCCCACCACCGACGTCGACGCCACCCTCCAGCAGATCGCCGAACTCACCGCCGCCGGCTGCGAGATCGTCCGGGTCGCCGTCCCGTCGGCGGACGACGCCGCCGCGCTCCCGGCGATCGCCCGCAAGTCGGGTATCCCGGTGATCGCCGACATCCACTTCCAGCCCAAGTACGTGTTCGCCGCGATCGACGCCGGCTGCGCGGCCGTCCGCGTCAACCCTGGCAACATCCGGCAGTTCGACGACCAGGTCGGCGCGATCGCCCGGGCCGCGCAGGACGCGGGGGTGCCGATCCGGATCGGCGTGAACGCCGGGTCGCTGGACCAGCGGCTGCTGCGCAAGCACGGCGGGGTCACGCCGGAGGCGCTGGTGGAGTCGGCGCTGTGGGAGTGCTCGCTGTTCGAGGAGCACGGGTACGGCGACCTCAAGATCTCCGTGAAGCACCACGACCCGGTGGTGATGATCGAGGCGTACCGGCAGTTGGCCGCGCAGTGCGACTATCCGCTGCACCTCGGGGTGACCGAGGCGGGGCCCCGGTTCCAGGGCACGATCAAGTCGGCGGTCGCGTTCGGGGCGCTGCTCGCGGAGGGTATCGGCGACACCATCCGCGTCTCGCTGTCCGCGCCTCCCGTGGAGGAGGTCAAGGTCGGCACGCAGATCCTGGAGTCGCTGGGGCTGCGGCCCAGGGGGCTGGACATCGTGTCGTGTCCGTCCTGCGGGCGGGCCCAGGTGGATGTGCACACGCTCGCCGAGCGGGTCACGGCGGCGCTCGAAGGGTTCCCGGTGCCGTTGCGGGTGGCGGTCATGGGCTGCGTGGTCAACGGGCCCGGTGAGGCGCGCGAGGCCGACCTCGGGGTCGCCGCCGGCAACGGCAAGGGGCAGATCTTCGTCAAGGGCGAGGTGATCCGTACGGTCCCCGAGTCGCAGATCGTGGAGACCCTGCTGGCCGAGGCCGTACGCATCGCCGAGGAGATGGGCGTGGACGTCGAGGCGTGAGCGGCCCCGGGAAACCTCTTTACGTTAATCCGAAGTTTCTTCCGCGATACGCGGGGGCCATGAATCCGTGCACAGGATCCGGAGGACGAACGCCCTCGCGACGAGGGCGACACGATTCGGGGCCTGTAGCTTTTCGGACATGACGCGAACGTGATAGTCGATGGTCTTCGAGCTGAGGTATAACTCCCGGGAGAGGCTTCCGCTGGATAAGCCGGCCGCGACGCCCTCCAGGACCCTTGCCTGGACCGAGCTAAGAATCAAGCCATCGTCTGGCTGGGACGCGTCGAAGGTGTTCTGGTCGTCCATCGTGGCATCCATCCCATTCCGTACAGTCGGCCAGGTCGGTAACCGGACAAATGTGGATCGAGAAGTACTGGAATGAGATCCTAGGGAAAGGTCTCGTCCTTTGTCACCGGCGTCCTGCCGTATCCCGGCAGTTTCCGTCCGGCTCGGAAACCCCTCCAGATTTTGCGGAATTCTGACCTGACGCGCATGAACCCTCGGTCACCCCTGGAGGGCCTCGGCGATCATCGCCGCCGTCAGCGTCTGCGCGCCTCTGCCGCTGGTGGGGTCACAGCCGGTGACCTCGCCGATCCGCCGCAGGCGGTAGTCCAGCGTGCTGCGGTGGACGAACAGGCTGCGGGCCGCCTTGTTCCTGCTGTAGTCGGAGTCGATGAACGCGGTCAGCGTGTCCCACAGGACCTTGTGCGCGCGCAGCGGGCTGATCATCGCGGCCAGGTCGGTGCGTACCTTCTCGTTCAGGGTGACCGCGTACTCGACCAGCACGTCCGAGACCGTGTAGGCGCCGCTCGGGCGCAGCCCCGCCAGCACCAGTCTCAGCACGTGGGACGCCTCGGTGACCCCGTCGGCCAGGCACGCTCTGTCCCGTTCGGCCGTCGCGAGCCAGCCGCTGCCGCCGAGGCACTGGACCAGCCTCGCCACCGCGCGCTCGCCGCTGCCCGGGTCCGCCGCCGGAACGAGGAGGACGACGTTGCCGTCCCGGCGCGTCAGCAGCGCGTCGTCTCCGGCTGCCGCCCGCAGCGCGTCCACCGGGGAGCCGGGGGCCGCGAGCCGCGCCACGGCGATCAGGAATCTCGGCGGAAGCCCTTCGGCGATGTCCGCGGGCAGTTCCTGGCCGTCGGCGAGGAGATCCGCCAGGTCGGCCGTGGTCTTCTGCCGGTATCCGTCGAGGAAGTCGTGCAGCAGACCGCCTCCGGCCCGCACGATCGCGGCGAGACCGGGGTCGCCCGCCGCCGCCCGGGACAGCAGCTCGACCAGGTCCTCCGGTCCGTCGCCGGTCCACTCCTGCCCTGCGGCCCGCACCTTGGCTCTGAAGTCGGCGACCTTGTCCCTGTCCGGCGTCGAGGGGAGTGCCTCGACAGGGGATGACGGCCTGTCTGTCATTTCGGCCATGTGTCGACTCATCTTCCTGAACGGTGTTCTAACCCGCTTCTTGGAGTACGCGCGCGACAGTGTGAGGATCAATCTTTGCCGATATCGCCGGAGACCGTGGGGGGCTTCCGACGCCGAAGACCCTAACATGGCTGCTTGAAACTTTTAAGGCATTGCCCGCAGATCGGTTTCCGTTATGTCTCGTATCCGGTTCTTTTCTGCGGAATTTCCATGGCCGGTGCGGCACGGCCCGGGGTGGTCCGAACGGCGGTGCTGTGGCCCCGGTCAGCCGCAGGAAGGGTACGGCCAAGGGCTGTTCCGGTAGTTGAACATGGCGTTCCAGGTGTAATGCGAGTGTGCCGTGTCGGACTGGCACGCCATGAAATTGTAGGAAAATCCCCTGGGGTCGAGGGTGGTGGGGCGATTCGTGAAGAGTGCGGAGTGGAAGACCATGAACAGTTTGTCCTCGCCATTGCTGATGTCCCAGCACACGGCTTTCGGCTCTATTCCGTCCATGATGCCGGCGCTGTGCGGGCTCTTGAGCGCCGGCCACGCGTCGGTGATACCTCTGGGGGCGTGCCAAGGGGAGACGGAATCGCCCTTTCCGCCGTCGAGGAAGGCGACCCGGTCTCCCGCGATCAGCGGATAGTGGTTGTCGATGGCGGTGGCACAGGAGATACCGCCGGCCCAGTTGTCCTTTTCGCCGGCTGCCAGGTCCTGGTCCCCGTAGCCGTTCGTCCTCGCGCAGTACTCGCCGCTGAACAGCCACCAGGACCCGGTGCGGGGGACGTAGGCGCAGGTGTCGAGCCCGCTGTCGAACTGCTTGTGTCCCCGCAGGGCGGTCCATCCGCACGTGTCCCTGAAATCCCGGGGGTGATGTGCAGGGAGTTCCCGTCGCACTCCGTGGAGAAGTAGACCGAACGCGTCGAGGAGTCGGGATTCGAATTGGTCGCGGTGAAGGTCCACCGGCCGTTGTAGAGGTTGATGGAATTCACGGTCCACCATCGCAGACCGTTCACGGGGGTCGGCGGGTTCCATGATCCCGGGGGGACATAGCCCTCGTCCGGTAACGGGTCCACGAGCGGGAGAGGTAAATAGCCCACCAGCTTGACCCTGCCGTCCGGCACGTTCGCCGAAACGGTACTGATCGACTCGACCTCGGCGTCGATATAGACCTCGATCGCTTCGCAGAGCGGCGCGAGTTCCTCCACCGCCTCCGCGGACGCTTCCAGGTACGTCTTGAAGAGTTTCCCCATGTCGCTGATCCAGCCGACCGCACGCCCGCTGAGAGGGATGGTGTAGCGCGCACCGCTCAACTCGCAGTAGACGTCCGCGCTGACGGCGCTGTCGGCCCTGCTGACACCGTTGCCCTCCGGGCGCGGTCGGTGCACGAGTCTTCCGTCAGCCGGCTGATCGGGAAGCGGCACAGCGTCTCCTCCGGAACCGACACCGACGCGCGATCGGTGTGCTTCATGACGGGCGGCTGCCAGTATCCGAAGGCCCAGTCGCCCCCCACAAGACGGCTTTGTTCCCTCGCGGGCGCAGAGAGGCGACAAGCGGTTGCTGACCATCGGAGTGACGCTCGGTCAGGGAGAGCGGGCCGGGGGCCGTGACGTCGCCGGCTGGTCGGCCGGGTCCCCGATGATCGGCGCACAGACGCGTATCGCCCGCCTCGCTCCGGCCGACGCCTGGTTCCACCGGGCGTCCTCCGGCAGGTAGCCGTCAGGGCCCGGGTCGGGGAAGCCCGGGGCGCCCTTGCCCTGCATACGGGCGGAGCAGCGGCGCTGGGTCTCCTTCTGCCGGTCGGACAGGTCCGGCCGGAGCTTCTCCAGCACGCTCTCCGGGACCGGGGGCTTGACGTCCGCGCACTTCTCCGACGCCGCGCGGAACGCGGCGTCCGTCTTGCGCGCCGCCGCGTCCCCCCCCATGACGGCACCTTCGGCGAACTGTGCCTGCGGCTGCTCCACGGCCGGTGGATCCTGACCTGGTTCGACGAGCACGCTGCCCCCTGGCGCCTGGACGGCTCTCGTACCGCCCCTGTCCCTGTCCCTCTTCCTTCTCCTTGTTCCGCATCCACCCCGTGCACCCGCGCGATGCGCAGCGCGTCGTCCAGCTCGTCCTGGGCGACCGCCCTCTCGCACGCGTCACCCGAGGTGCGTGTCTCACCGGTGCGGTACCACCGCCACCGCGCACCCCGCGTGCTGGATCACGGCATGGGCGACGGGACCCGTGCGGTGGGGGAGCCGGTGGCCGACGACGAGGAGGCTGGCGTCGGCTGCCGCGCGCGGGAGGGCCGTGGTGGGCTTGTCCTCGACGACCGTCTCCAGGACCGTCACGTCGGGGTACTTGTCGCGCCAGGGGGCGAGTACGGTTCGCAGGAAGCCGAGCCACTCCTGCGCCTGGGCCGGGCGGTCCAGGAGCGCGACGTCGCCCGGGCCCAGGCCGAGCGCGCCGGAGGAGTGCCAGGCGTACACCGCGCGCAGCCGCGCCCGCCGCAGCCGGGCCGCCTCGAAGGCGAACTCGACGACCTCGTCGCAGGCATCGGCGACATCCACGGCGAGCACGACGTCCCGGTAGCCGGTGTACTCGCAAGCGCTGCCGTCGGCCTCCGGGACGTGCTCGTCGGCCGCGTCCGCGTTCGCGCGCACCAGGACCACCGGACCCGTCGCCTTCGCCACCACCCCGAGCGCGACCGACCCCACCAGGAACCCGGCGAACCCGCTCCACCCGCGCGACCCCAGCACCAGCGGCCGGGCCCGCTCGGCCTCCCGCACCAGGGCGGCCGTCGCCGGACCCGCCGACAACTCCTCGCACAGCGGCAGCCCGGGGCACACGGCCCGGATCCGCTCCTGGGCCCGGCGCAGCGCGTGGCGGGCGAGGTGTCGCTGGGCGGCGCCCGAGAGCACGGTGTCGTGCTGACGGGCGAACCGGTCCCAGGCGTGCACCAGCCGCAGCGGCCGGCCGCGCCGCAGCGCCTCACGGGCCGCCCACAGGGCCGCGGCCATGCTCTCCTCGGAGTCGTCGACTCCGACCACCACGGCGTGTTCCATCACGGCACCTCCCTCTCCACGCCCCAGCCTTGTACGGCCGGGCGCACGTGAGCAGGGGCCCACCGGGGCCGCGACAGGGACCGTCCGGCCCTCACCCGTACCCGCCCAGCCTCTGTGACCCGTGCGCGCCGCGCCGGAACCTGGAGCCGGGGCCCGGTGAGGAGGGCTCCGCGAGAGGAGGCATGGACATGCAGCCCATCAAGGTCGGCGCCCTCATGACCCATGAGGTCGTCACCGCCCGGTACGGCACCCCGTTCAAGGAGGTGGTGCGGCTGCTCGACGAGCACCGCGTCGGTGGCCTCCCGGTGGTCGACGAGGACGGCACGGTCATCGGCGTGATCTCCGCGACCGACCTCGTCCCGCACCAGGCGGAGCGCCCCGGGGTACGGCACCGCCTCGGCTCCCGCGCCCGGCGCGCGGCGGCGAAGAGCCGGGCGCGCACCGCCGGCGGCATCATGACGGCGCCGGCCGTCACCGTCCGCGCCGACGCCACCGCCACCGAGGCGGCCCGTCTGATGGCCGCGCGCCGCGTCGAGCGGCTGCCGGTGGTGGACGACGACAACCGGCTCGCCGGCATCGTCACCCGCCACGACCTGCTCCACGTCTTCCTGCGCCCGGACGCGGAGATCCTGCGCGCCGTACGGCAGGAAGTTCTCGTCGACACCCTCTGGCTGGTCCCGCAGACCATCGACGTCTCGGTGCGCGAGGGCGTCGTCTCCCTCACGGGACAGCTGGAGCGGCGCAGCGAGATCGCCATCGCGGTCGGCATGACCCGTCGGCTCGACGGCGTCGTGGACGTCGTCGACCACCTCACCTACCGCATCGACGACACCCGGCTGCGGCCCGCTGAGCAGGCCCTGCACGGCGTGGCCGACGACTGGCTGCGCAGGCTCTGACCGACGCGGAGCACGGCACCGGGGAAAGGAGCGGAGATGACCGACATCGTGGTGGGCGTCGACGGTTCGGAGGAGTCCTTGGCCGCCCTGCGGTGGGCGGCCGGGCAGGCCCGTCTGCTGAACGCGAGGGTGGTCGCCGTCCATGCCTGGGAACCCCTCGGCCGCCGTCTCGCGCCCTACGCCTCCGTGGCCGCCTGCCCGACGGCCGCGCAGCAGCGGGCCGAGGCCGCGCGCATCCTTGAGGACAGCCTCCTCAAGACGCTCGGCGGGCGCGTCGACGTCGCCGTACAGCCCGTCCTGGCCGAGGGGACACCCGTACAGGTCCTCCTGGAACGGGCCCGGGACGCCGCGCTGCTCGCCGTGGGGCGCTCCGCGCGCGGCCCGGTCGTGCGGGAGTGCGTCAGGCACGCGCGGGTGCCGGTGATCACGGTGCCGGCCCGGCCGTGACGGGCACGTACGACGGTTCGGGTGCCCTCCCCGTCGCGACGGGGAGGGCACCCGAACCGGTGCGTCAGCAGTGCGCGGGTGTGCGGGGGAGCCGAGGCTGCGGCGTGGGCCGGCCGTGCGTGCGCCGGTGGCGCAGGCGGACGACGAGCGCGTCCAGTGCCGCGCTCAGCACGACCGTCACCACGATCGCCACGGCCAGCAGGACCGCGAAGCGCTCCCAGAACTCCGGTGTGAGACTCGTGCCCACTGTCCTCACCCTCCCTCGGCGGGGCCGATCCCCTTCACCTTCAGTCAACTCCCGTACCACGCCCGGCACATGGGGCGAACGGCCCGCGCACCGGCCCCGCCGGACAGGGCCGCACGGCCCGTCGCCGGGACCGAGCGGCCCGTGGCCCGCGCGGGGCACCCGCTCCCACGCTGGACGCAACAGAACAGGACTCGGGAGGACCCCATGGACGCCGGCCCGCACACCGTTCGCGACGTGATGACCCACCAGGTCGTCGCCGTCGGCCGGGAGACACCCTTCAAGGACGTCGTCACGCTGATGGAGCGGTGGCAGGTCGCAGCCGTCCCCGTCCTGGAGGGCGACGGGAGGGTGATCGGCGTCGTCTCCGAGGCCGACCTGCTGCCCAAGGAGGAGTTCCGGGAGGGCGACCCCGACCGCGCCGTCCAGCGTGAGCGCCTCGCCGACCTCGCGAAGGCGGGCGCCCTGACCGCCGGGCAGTCGATGAGCGCGCCCGCCGTGAGCGTGCACGCCGACGCCACCCTCCCCGAGGCCGCCCGCATCATGGCCCGCCGCAGGGTCAAGCGCCTGTACGTCATCGACGCCGAGGGCTACCTCGAAGGCGTCGTCAGCCGCGCCGACCTGCTGAAGGTGTTCCTGCGCGAGGACACCGAACTCGCCGACGAGGTACGGCACTCGCTCGCCCCGGTCCCGGGCGCCCGGATCGCGGTCGAGGTCACCGACGGCGTCGTCACCCTGACCGGCAGCGTCGACGGCAGCTCCGCGGCGGACACGGCCGAACGCCTGGCCCGAGCGGTCGAGGGCGTCGTCGCCGTCCGCTGCCGCCTGGTACGGACGGCTCCCTGATCCCCGGGACAGAAACGCGCGGCCGGTGCGAACCGGCCGCGCGCATGTGCGGTGGTGAGGCATCCCCTGGGGTCAGCCGCTGTTCACCGGGATGGTCCGCGTGCCTGTCTTCTCCTCCGGGAGCGGGACCGTGATGGTCAGGACGCCGTTCTTGTACGCCGCGGTCGCCTCGTCGCCCTTGGCCCCGAGGGGCAGCCGGACGCTGCGGGCGAACGTGCCGTAGCGGAACTCCGTACGGTGCCCCTCGGCGGTCTCCTCGGTGCGCTCGGCCCGCAGGGTCAGCACCCCCTCGGAGACGGTGATCTCGACGTCCTTGCCGGGGTCGACGCCCGGCAGCTCGGCGCGCAGCACGTACGCGCCGTCCGTCAGATGCTCCTCGACGCGGATGCCGTGCAGGCCCGCGACGCCGTGCAGTCCGGGCAGCCCGGACTCGACCCAGCCGAACAGGTCGGGCAGTACCGGCCAGCCGGGGAACCGTTCGATCATGCCGCTCATGCGCTTCCTCCTCTCTGTGTCCTTCAACTCCAGGGTGACGCGCGAGAGTCGGCGGCGCCGTGAGCCGACCGTCCCCGACCGGGGGCCGGTCGGCCCCGCCCGCTACGGGGCCGTCACCGGCACCCGCCACACCACCGTCGTACCGCCCCCGTCGGGACAGTCCCACTCCAGCCGGCCCCCCAACTCCCGTGCCCGCTCCTCCATGTTGAGCAGCCCGCTGCGACGGCCCCCGGAAGGGATGCCGATGCCGTCGTCGTGGACGGTCAGGGTCAGGTCGTGGCCGTCCGTGGTGAGGACGACCTCGGCGTGGCCGGCGCGGGCGTGGCGGGTGATGTTGGTGAGGGCCTCGGAGAGGACGGCCACGGCGTGGTCGGCGACCTCCTTGGGGACGTCCGTGTCGATCAGGCCCTCCATGCGGAAGCTCGGCGCGAAGCCGAGGGCGGGGGCCGCCTCGCCGACGACGCGGATCGCGCGGGCCCGCAGCCCGGCACCGGAGGCACCCTCCCGGGCCCGCAGCCCGAAGATCGTCGACCGGATGATCTTGATGGTCTCGTCGAGGTCGTCCACCGCGCGCAGCACCCGCTCGGACGCCTCCGAGTGCTCGATGAACCGGCCCGCGCTCTGCAGCGTCATCCCCGTCGCGAACAGCCGCTGGATCGCCAGGTCGTGCAGGTCGCGGGCGATGCGGTCGCGGTCCTTGAGCACCGCGATCTCCTCCGCGTCCCGGCGCCGCTCCGCCAGCTCCATCGCGATGGCCGCCTGCGCGGCGAACACCTGGAGCGGCTCGATCTCCTTGCCGGAGAACGGCACCCGCCCCGCCTCCCGCACCAGCAGCAGCACCCCGCGCACCCCGTCGTCCCCGGTACCGACCGGCACCGCCACGGACGGGCCGAGGGACGGTACGAGCGACAGCCGCTCGTCACTCGTGACAGCACTCCCACGAGTGAACGCCGTACCGACCAGACCCCCCTCGGCGGACAGCACCAGACCGCGCAGGGCGTCCGCCTCCTGACCGATCGCCAGCTCCACCGTGAACGACCCGGTGTCCTCCATCGGCATCGCGACGACGGCCAGCGCCGCGCCCGTGATGTCCCTCGCGCGCTCGGCGATCAGCCCGAGCACCTCGGCCTGCCGGTCGCCGGACATCAGCCGGTGCGTGATCTCCGTGTTCGCCCCCAGCCACCGCTCCCGCAGCCGCGACTCCGCGTACAGGCGCGCGTTGTCGATCGCCACGCCCGCCGCGACCGCGAGCGTCGACGTCACCGACACGTCCTCCTCGTCGAACAGGACGCCGCCGCGCTTCTCCGTGAAGTACAGGTTGCCGAACACCTGGTCGCGCACCCGGATCGGGACGCCGAGGAACGTGTTCATCGGCGGGTGGTGCGGCGGGAAGCCGTACGACGCCGGGTGCTCGGAGATCTTCGCCAGCCGCAGCGGCTCCGGGTGGTGGATCAGCTCGCCCAGGATGCCGTGGCCCTCCGGGTACGGGCCGATCTCCGCGATCTGCTCCGCGCTGATCCCCACGGTGTGGAACGCCGACAGCCGCTTCCCGTCGGGACCGATCACGCCGAGCGCCGCGTACTCGGCGTCCACCAGGACCGCCGCCGCCTCCACGATGCTGTGCAGCGCCTGCTCCAGATCCAGCTCCCGGCCGACCGACAGCACCGCCTCCAGCAGGCTGTGCACCCGGTCCCGGGTCCCCCTCGCCGCGTCCAGCCGCACCTGTAGCTCGTCCAGCAGTTCGTCCAGCCGTAGTTGAGGCAGCCGTACCCGGGCATCCTCAGGACTTCCCACCAGCACTCCTCGACGATTCGGCGTCCGGCCCATCCGGTCAGGCCAAGGTATCGGCCGGTGCCCGGGGAGGACACCGGGAACGGGCCAAGTCCTCCGCCAGTGCCGTTCGGCCCCTGGAGCGGGACCGACGAGCACCTGCCCCGCGGACGCCCGCCGCACGAGGCTGGACCCGCAGACGAGCGGAAGGACGTGAGGCGCATGACGGCACACGAGGCCGTACGGGTAAGGGCCCAGGGCGAAGTGGACGAGGAGGCGGTGGCCCGGCTCCTCGCGAAGCTCGACGCGGCCTGCGGACGCCTCGGCCTGCCCGCCGAAGGCGCGCTGACCGTGGTCAGGGCGGCGGCCCAGCACGTCAGGCGGCCCTGGTCCGCCACGGCCCGGCTCCTGGTGCACGACACGGTCGTCGTCGTCCACGCCGAGGAGAGCACCGTGCGGGAACTCGCCGACCGGCTGGAGGACCGGGTCCTCGTCCGGGCCGGACAGGCCGCGCACCACCGCACGCACACACCACCTCCGTGGCGCACGGCGGGACAGGGAGGGCCGACCGGCCTCGGAACCGGGACCAATGGCACCAGCGCCGAAACCCCCGGAGCGGGACAGTAGGGACAGGAGCGGCACCTGCCTCCGTGGTGCCGCCCCACCTCTACGACCGGGCCCCGCCTCCCTCACGGAAAATCGACATGACCGACGACACCAGTCCCCCCTTGGCCCCTGCGCGCAGAAGTGTCGAACTCGCCAGCTCCGAGGCGCTGCGGCTGCTGGCCAGCGTCTCCCTCGGACGCGTCGTCTTCACCCGGCAGGCCCTGCCGACCGTCCGCCCGGTCAACCACGTCCTCGTCGACGGCGCCCTCGTCATCCGCACCCACGAACACGCCGCCCTCACCCTGCACACCGACCACGCCGACGGCACCGGCGTCGTCGTCGCCTACGAGGCCGACGACATCGACCCCCACACCCACCTCGGCTGGAGCGTCGTCGTCACCGGCTACGCCAACCTGGTCACCGACCCGGTCGAACTCGCCCTCTACGACGCGCTGTTGCGCCCCTGGGTGGACCGGACCATGGAACACGCGGTGCGGATTCTCCCGGCGCTGGTGACGGGGGTACGGCTCGTGGCCCACTAGCGGCTGGGGGCCTGCCGGCCCGGCTCGATCGAGTTCCTGCTCGCGGCCAGCCACGAGGCCGACACGATCCGCCCCGGCGTGAGTGCCGGTGACTTCCCGCGCGCCATCGCCGGGATCCGGCAGATCGACATCAGCGGCGACTGGCGCAGCCAGGTCACGCGGCTGCCGGACATCGTCATGGACGGGTTGCGCGCGGGGGGCGCCGGGGCGGAGCCGAGGGTCGTACGGCTGCCCTGCCGGTGCGGTCAATTCCCCGCGTTCTAGGGTGTGTTCGGCAATCAACCGGCAAGGAGGGCGATGCTGTGGACATCGAGATCCCCCAGGACGTGCACGACATCGCCGCGCGACTCGGCGGCGGGGTCCCGTACGCGCTGAAGGCTTTGGCGGGGCAGCTGATGGACGATCCCGACCTGGGGGAGCCCTCCGGCCTGCCCGGAATCCTCAGCGTGCGGATCGAGGACGACGTGATCGAGGACTGCCCGGCCCTGTCCATCGGCTACATCCGCGAACCCGACCGGATACAGATCCGGTTCCTGACCCCGGCCCGGCCCGTGGAACCCGCCGAGCCCGTTGCCGAGCGGGAGGAGCCGGAACCGCGCACCGACCTGGTCACCGAGGCGACCACCGCACGGCAGGTCGCCGACGCCTGGCGGCGCATCACCGGCTGGCTCCAGCGCCATGCCCCCGACTCCTACGCCGCGCTGCGCCCCGGAGCCGACCTCGGTGTCCTCGCCGCGCTGGAAGGGGAGTTGGGCATCCGGCTGCCCGTCGAGCTGCGGGTGCTGTGGACGCTCACGGCAGGGGACGACGGGGGCTGCCTGCCCGGCAACAACGCGCTGATGCCGGTGGACGCCGTGGCCGCTGTCCACCGGCTGAAGACTCACCTCCAGGCCGAGCACGACGTTCACAACGCCGGTCTCTCCGAGGAGGAGCGGATCACCACATGGGCGCCCACCCGCATCCCGGTGGTCGCCTTCGGCCCGGCCGACACCACGTCGGGCCTGTACCTGGACGCCGCGACCGGATACCTGGGCCACTGGTCCCGCTACAACGAACCCCCCGGCGAAGAACTCGACACCCTGGTCACCTACTTGGAGGAGACCGCCGACATGCTCGAAGCCCCGGCCCTCGCCACCCGGGACAAGCCGGGGCTCGTCGGCGGTGCACTGGTCTGGCTCAGCGGCATCGACCCCGCACACGAACACCACTGGCAGGCGGCGACCGGCTGACCCCACGGCGTCAGCGGACGTTCGAGCGTCCCGGCCGGTCCGGAGCCGGTCCGAACCCCTGCCGACGCCGGACGCGGGACGGGCGTCGCTTGGGCCGTTCGGGCCCCGTCGAACACAGTCCGCAGGGTTCGAACGGCCCTTCCTGCGGGTGTACCCGCTCGGCTTGGCTTCTCCCATGGATGACATGCACACCGGGTCCGCGACGTTGCGCACGACCCGGACCGACGACGGCACGACCGTCGTCACCCTCCGCGGTGAACTCGACCTGCTGGCGGTCATAGCCCTCGGGCCCGCCCTGGACGACCTCACCACCGGTCCGCGGCCGGACGTGGTGCTGGACCTGCGCCCCGTGACCTTCCTCGACGGCTGCGGACTCGGCCTCCTGTGCCGGGCCCGCAACCGCGTCCACGCGGCCGGCGGAAGGCTGCGCCTGACCGGCCCCGGCCCCGGCTTCACGCGGCTGCTGCGGCACGCGGGCTTGAGCGGCGCGTTCGACCTGTGCCCGGAACCGTCCCGGAGCATCGCCGGGTGAGGGCCGAACGGCCCTCCATTCCGGGCCGAGTCGTCCCACGACGGCGCCTGCCCGGCCCCTGCGCGAGCCCGCTGCGGACTGCCACCTTCTAAGCATCACGAGGAGGTGCGGATCGATGCCTGGAACCCGGCGCGTGAGGAAACGGCTGTGGCGGTGGCGGAGCAACCCGCTGCGACGCCCCGACGACATCACCGAGGCATGGCTCGTCCTGGCCGTCTGGCTGCTGATCGTGGTGGCCGGCACCGTTGTGGGCGCGGTGACGGCCCACGCCGCCGACGAGATGTTCGCCCGGCAGCGGGAGCAGCGGCACCCCGCGCGGGCGGTCCTCCTCGTCGACGTGCCCAGGAGCGCGGGCGTGGGCGGGACCGGGAGTGACCGACGCTCCGCGGCGGTCCGCTGGAGCGCCCCGGACGGTTCCGAGCGCACCGGCCGGACCCTGGTCGACGCCGGACACCGGGCCGGGGCCACCGTCGTGGTCTGGCAGGACGCACAGGGCCGCCTCAAGACCGAGCCGCCGAACGCGCTGGAGGCGGCCGTCGAGTCGGCAACCCTCGGAGCTGGTGCCGCCTGCGGCCTCGCCGGAGCCCTGTACGGGGCGGGCCGCATCGTCCGCTGGCGCCTCGACCGGCGCCGGATCGAGGGCTGGGGGCGGGAATGGGACGTGGTCGGTCCGCTGTGGGGGCACCGGACGGGATGACGGGGGCACGGAGGAACGGGCCGTGGGACGCGGGGAGACGTCCTGCGGCCCGTATCGCGTCGGCGGGGCGGCACCCGCGCCGCGGGAACGGTCCGGAAGTCTCCCCGCGCGGGACGTTCGGCCCCCTGCGCCCGTGCCCGCGCCCCGGCACTCTGGGACACGCCCACCGACCCCGCGTACCGGAAGGCGGACAGTCATGGAACCCGTCGTCGTCCACGCCCGCACCGACACCTCCGAGACCGGCCGGGCCGCCGCCGACTGGGCCGAACGGGAGGCCGCGCTCCGCGAGTTACCCCTTCGTACGCCGGACGCCCCCGCGACACGCGCCGCCGTCGTGACCGTCGGGGAGACCCGTGCCGTGACGCTCCTCGACACCGTCCCCGGCCCCGTCGTCCTGGTCCCCGACGGGTACGTCGCCACCCGGCACCGTACCGACGTCGTCCTCGGCATCGACGCCCGCGAACCCTCGGGCCCCGCCCTCGCCTTCGCCTTCGACAGCGCCCGGCTGCGGGGCGCCCGCCTGCGCGCCGTACACGCCTGGGCGCTGCCTCCCGAGGCCGCGGCGCTGCCCTTCGCCGTGCCCGAGGAGGACCGGGCCGAGTGGGAGGACCACGAGGTGCAGGTGCTGGCCGACGCGCTGCGGCCCTGGCGGGCGAAACACCCCGAGGTCCCCGTCCTGGAGGACGTCCTCCTCCTCTCCCCGGCCGAGGCGCTCCTGCACCACCGCGCGCGTGCCGCCCTGTACGTGGTCGGCGGCCCGCCCGGCAGCGTCGTACGGACCCTGCTGCGGGAGTCGGGCCGCCCGGTCGCGGTCGTGCCGGCGTACGAGGGCTGAGGGCTCAGCTCTTCGCCAGTTCCCCGGCGATCCGCCCCGCCCACTCCTCGACCGCGCCGAAGTCCCGGAAGTCCCCGCCCTTCCCGGCCGAGACGATCCGCCCGGCGACCCAGCCCCGCGCACCCTCCTCCAGGCAGCCCCCGAAGGTGACGTGCCCGCGCGCGTCCAGCGAGGTCATCGCCCGCTGGACACCGCGCACGGGCGGGATGTCCCGCTCCGAGGCCGACGCGTCGAGCGGCCCGCTGCTGAACAGCCACAGGGGCCGCCCGGCCAGCGCCCGGCGGTGCCGGCGGACGAAGCGACGGGCGTCGCGCTGCCAGCGGCCCGCGTACAGCGCGCCGCCGACCACGACGGCCTCGTACCCGGCCACGCCGCTGACGGAAGAGGCCGGGCGGGCCTCGGCGGTCAGACCCCGTTCGCGCAGGGCGGCGGCGACCGCCTCGGCGAGGCGTGCCGTCGATCCGTTGGTGGTGCCGTAGGCGACCAGGACGGTCATGGCGATCCTCTCCTCTCACAGTGTTCTGCGGGTGTGGGTGTCGTCCAGGCGGTGCGTCAGCCGGTCCACGACGTCCACCACGCCGTCGACCCGGCGGGTCATCGCGACGGCGAGCTCCGTGTCGCTCCTGCGCTCCAGCTGTCCTCGCAGCGTCACCACGCCGTCCGTCACGAACACGTCGACGCCGTGCGCGGGCAGCAGCAGCCCGCGCACCAGCACCTCCTCCACGACCTCGGCGCGGATCTCCCCGTCGGGCCGCAGGAACACCCGCAGCAGGTCGCCGCGGGTCACGATGCCGACGAGCCGGTCCTCCACGTCGAGGACCGGGAGCCGCTCCACCCGGCGCTCGGCCATGGTGCGGGCGGCCTCCGCGATGGTGTCGTCGGCGTGGACGGTGACCGGCGGCCCGGACATGAGCTGTCCGGCGGTGCGGGCCGCCGCCTTGGCGGCCCGGAGCCGCGCGGCGCGGGTCAGCCGGGTCAGGCCCGAGGCGACCGGGGAAGCCTGACGGGCCAGCAGATCGGTCTCGGAGACCACCCCGAGAACCTTGTCGTCGCCGTCGACCACCGGCAGCCCGCTGATCCTGTGCCGCGCGAGGAGCCGCGCGACCTCCTTGAACGGGGTGTCGGGGACGGCGTGGACGACGTCCGCGGTCATCACGGAACCCACTTTGTCGTGCTTCATCGCTTCACCTCAGCCGGCGCAGGTAGGGGTCGTGGACCCGGTGCGGCAGCAGCCGTATCCGGGCGTCGAGGACGGTGACGCCGTCCGGCGTGGCGTGGACCGGGTTGAAGTCGGCCTCGGTGAGCTGCGGCAGGTCGCAGGCCATCCGGGAGAGCCGCAGCAGGAGCTGCTCCAGGTCCTCCAGGGCGAGCGGGCCGTCGAACAGCAGGGGCGCGCAGCGCGGGGACGTCATCAGGTCGTGCACGTCGTGGTCGGTGAGCGGGGCGAGGCGGGCCGCGTGGTCGGCGAGGACCTCCGTCGCCGTACCGCCGAGGCCGAACAGGACGAGCGGCCCGAAGACCCCGTCCTGGACGACGCCCGCGAACAGCTCGGTGCCCCGGCCCGCGAGCGCCTGCACCAGGACGCCGGTCATCTGCCCGCCGAACCGCTCCTTGAGGTCGCGGAACGCGGTCCGCACCTGCGTGTCACCGCGCAGATCGAGCCGTACGGCACCCTGCGCGCTCTTGTGGACGAGACCCGGCCAGTGCGCCTTGAGGGCGACCCGCCCGTCGGCCCCGCGCAGCCGCTCCGCCGCGCACACCGCCTCGTCCTCCGTCTCCGCCCAGGCCCACGGGATCTGCGGCACGCCGTAGCAGGCGAGGAGATCGGCACAGGTACGCGGATCGAGCCACCCCCCGTCGGGATGCGTGGAAAGCCACGCACCGACGACATCGCGGGCTCGCGAGCTGTCGACGCCGTCGAGGTCCGGTACGGCCCCGGCGGGCCGCGCCAGCCACGCCGTGCGGTCGGCCGCGTGCGCCAACGCCCGTGCCGCCGCCTGCGGTTCGGCGTACGACGGGACCGTGCCGCCCCCGTCGGCGGGCAGCAGCCTCACCGGCACGTCCTGTTCGAGCCGCACGGCCAGCACCGGCTTCGTACGGCGGCCCGGCCCCGAGGTGAGGGCGCGCACCAGGTCGTCGCCGGTCGCGGCGGCCACCGCCGTCGGCACCAGGGCGACGAGCACGGCGTCGAAGCCCGCGTACGTCAGAATGCGGTCGACGCACGCGGTGAGCTGGGCCTCGGTCACGGCGGCGGTCGCGTCGACGGGGTTCCCGATGGCGGCGCCCGCAGGCAGGTCTT
Organism: Streptomyces saintjeani; assembly: GCF_055409605.1. Classification (NCBI taxonomy): domain Bacteria; kingdom Bacillati; phylum Actinomycetota; class Actinomycetes; order Kitasatosporales; family Streptomycetaceae; genus Streptomyces; species Streptomyces saintjeani. The sequence continues at coordinate 9,307,335 of NZ_CP189624.1, forward strand.
CGAGGACCGCCTCGGGGAGCACCGGCAGGACGAGACCCGCCTCGGTGCAGGCGTCGGCGGCCAGCACTCCCGCCCCGCCCGCGTTGGTGACGACCGCGACCCGCGTGCCCTCGGGCAGCGTCTGGGAGTGGAACAGGGCGGCCGTCTCCAGGAGTTCGCCGACCGAGCGGGTCGCGGTGATCCCGGCCTGGGTGAACAGGGCCTGGCGGGTCATGGTGGGCGTGGCCGCTGCGGCGGTGTGCGAGGCGGCGGCCCGCCGGCCCGCGTCGGTGCGCCCGGCGTCCACGGTCAGCACCGGGATGCGCCGGGTGACCCGGCGGGCCGTACGCGAGAACGCGCGCGGGTTGCCGAACGACTCCAGGTGCAGCACGGCCAGCCGGGTCCGGCCGTCGTCCTCCCACCACTGGAGGAGGTCGTTGCCGCTGACGTCGTACTTGTCGCCGAGCGACACGAACGACGACACCCCGATGCCCAGCCGGGACATCCCGTCGAGCAGCGCGATGCCGACCCCGCCGGACTGCACGGCGATCCCGGCGGCGCCGGGCAGCGGGTGACGCGCGGCGAACGTGGCGTCCAGGTGCAGCGCGGGGTCCGTGTCGACGATGCCCAGGCAGTTGGGGCCCACCAGCCGCATGCCGTACGTCCGGCAGGCGGCCATCAGGTCCCGGGCCTGGTCCGCGTCCAGGCCCGAGGAGACCACGACGAGCGCGCGCACCCCGGCCTTCCCGCACTCCTCGGCCGTCGCCGCGACCGCCGCCGCGGGGACCGCCACGACCACCAGGTCCGGGGTCTTCGGCAGCACGCTCACCGACGGGTACGACGGCACCCCGAGGATCGAGGTCACCCTCGGGTTCACGGCGAACAGGCGGCGCGTGAAGCCGCCCGTGTGCAGGTGGTGCAGGACCGCCCGCCCCACCGAACCGGGCGTGCGCCCCGCCCCGACGACCGCGACCGCCTCCGGCCGCAGCAGCGGACGCAGGCTCGCCACGTCCGCGTGCCGGGCCCGGTCCTCGACGGCCGTGAGATAGGCGTCGTCCTCGTCGAGCCGGATCACGCACCGCACCTCCGGCCCCTCGAACCGGCGCGAGGTGCGCAGGCCCAGGTCGGCGAAGAGCCGCAGCACCTCACGGTTCTCGCTCAGCGCGTCGGCCGTGAACACGGTGACACCGTCCGCGCGGGCCGCCGACACCAGGTGCTCGACCAGCAGCGTCCCCACACCCCGGCCGTGTATCCCCTCGGCGACCGCGATCGAGATCTCCGCCCGGTCGCCGTCGCCGCCGGTGTCGTACTCCGCGACCCCCAGCACCTGCCCCCGCACCTCGGCCAGCAGCGCCCGGTACCCGTGCCGCGCGGGCGCGCAGGCCCGGTCGGCGGCGAGAGCGGCCGAGCGCCGGCTCGCCGAGAAGAACCTCAGCCGCAGGTTCTCCGGCGACATCTCCTCGTACAGCCCCTCCACCTGGTCGTGGTCGCCGGGCAGTACGGGCCGGATGCACGCCGTGGTGCCGTCCGCGAGCAGCGCGTGGGCGGGGGCGCGGTCGAGCAGGTCGTCCGTCATGGGGGGGCTCCTTCGGAAACGGTCGGTACTGCGAGCATCCGGCGTGCGGCGGGCCGCTGACATGGGCCGACGGGGACGGAGGAGGGGGCCGGACGGCCCCCTCCGCTCAGGCCATCAGGCGGGTGAGGTCCAGCAGCCGGTTGGTGTAGCCCCACTCGTTGTCGTACCAGCCGAAGACCTTCGCCAGCGTGCCGCCCACCTGGGTCAGGGCCGGATCGAAGACGCAGGAGGCGGGGTCGCCGATCACGTCGCGGGAGACGATCGGCGCGTGCGAGACGCGCAGCACCCCCCGCAGCGGGCCCTGGGCCGCCGTCTCGAACGCGGCGTTGACCTCGTCCCGGGTCACGGGGTGTTGCAGCACCGCCGTCAGGTCGGTGAGCGAGCCGTCCTCCACCGGTACCCGCACCGCGATGCCGTCCAGCGCCCCGGCCAGCTCCGGCAGGACCAGGCCCACCGCGCGGGCCGCGCCCGTGCCGGTCGGGATGATGCTGAGGGCGGCGGAGCGGGCCCGGCGCAGGTCCTTGTGCGGGCCGTCGAGCAGGGACTGGTCGTTGGTGTAGCCGTGGACCGTGGTGAGCATGCCGCGCTCGACGCCGAACGCGTCGTCGAGGACCTTCACCATCGGGGCGACGCAGTTGGTGGTGCAGGACGCGGCCGACACGATCCGGTCGTGCTCACGGTCGTAGGCGCCGTCGTTGACGCCCATCACGATCGTCGCGTCCACGCCCTTGCCCGGTGCGGACAGCAGCACACCGCGGGCGCCCGCCTTCAGGTGCAGGGCGGCGCTGTCGCGGTCACGGAAGCGGCCGGTGGACTCGACGACGAGCTCCACGCCCAGCTCCGCCCAGCGCAGCGCGGCCGGGTCGCGTTCGGCGGTGACGGCGATCCGGCGGCCGTCCACGGTGATCGACCGCTCGTCGTGGCCGACCTCCCGGCCGAGGCGCCCGAACGTCGAGTCGTACTCCAGCAGATGGGCGAGGGTGGCGGCGGGGGCGATGTCGTTGACGGCGATCACCTCGACGTCCTCGCCGCGCTCCAGCGCCGCGCGCAGGTAGGTGCGGCCGATCCGGCCGAAGCCGTTGATGCCGACGCGTACGGTCATGACGGTGAACTCCTTGTCGTGTCAGGGGTGTTCAGGCGGTCCAGGTCCAGTCCGCGATCTCCGGCAGGTCCGTGCCGTGCTCGCGGATCCACGCCCCATGGCGGGTGCGGGCGTCGGCCATCGTCTGGCGGAGCGCCGCCGCGCGGACCGCGAGGCCGGGGACGCGGTCGATGACGTCCATGACCAGGCGGTAGCGGTCGAGATCGTTGCGGACCACCATGTCGAAGGGGGTGGTCGTGGTGCCGGACTCCTTGTAGCCGCGCACATGGAGGTGGGCGTGGCCGGTGCGGCGGTAGGCGAGACGGTGGATGAGCCACGGGTAGCCGTGGTAGGCGAAGATCACCGGCTTGTCGGCGGTGAACAGGCCGTCGTACTCGAAGTCGCTCATCCCGTGCGGGTGTTCCTCGCGGGGGAGCAGCCGGGTCATGTCGACGACGTTGACGACGCGCACCGCGAGGGAGGGCAGGTGGCGGCGGAGCAACTGGGCGGCGGCCAGCACCTCCTGGGTCGGTACGTCGCCCGCGCAGGCGAGGACGACGTCCGGTTCGCCGCCGTTCTCCGTGCCCGCCCACTCCCAGATCCCGGCGCCGCGCGCGCAGTGGGCGCGGGCCTGGTCCAGGGAGAGCCAGTCGAAGCAGGGCTGCTTGCCGGCCACGATCACGTTGACGTAGTCGCGGCTGCGCAGGACGTGATCGGCCACGGAGAGCAGGGTGTTGGCGTCCGGCGGCAGGTAGACCCGCACGACCTCGGGGCTCTTGTTCAGGACGTGGTCGACGAAACCGGGGTCCTGGTGGGAGAAGCCGTTGTGGTCCTGGCGCCACACGTGCGACGTCAGCAGGTAGTTGAGGGAGGCGATGGGCGCCCGCCAGGGCAGCTCCCGTGACGTGCGCAGCCACTTGATGTGCTGGTTGACCATCGAGTCGACGATGTGCACGAACGCCTCGTAGCAGGAGAACAGCCCGTGCCGCCCGGTCAGCAGATACCCCTCCAGCCAGCCCTGGCAGAGGTGTTCGGAGAGGATCTCCAGCACCCGCCCGTGCCGGTCGAGGTGCTCGTCGACCGGCAGGTGCTCGGCCTGCCACGCCTTGCCGCTCGCGCCGAAGACGGCCTGGAGCCGGTTGGAGGCGGTCTCGTCGGGCCCCACGATCCTGAAGTCCCGCCGCAGCCGCGTGTCGTGCATGATCCGTGCGAGGAAGTCGCCCAGCACACGGGTGGGTTCGTGCAGGGACGTGCCCGGCTTGTCGACGGGCACGGCGAACTCGTCCAGATCGCCCAGGGGGAGTTCCCGTACGAGGAGACCGCCGTTGGCGTACGGGGTGGCACCGAGGCGCTTCGTGCCCTCGGGGACGCAGGCGAGGACGTCGGCGCTCGGGCGCCCGTCGGGGCCGAACAGTTCCTGGGGCCGGTAGGAGCGCAACCACGCCTCCAACTGCCGCAGGTGCTCCGGGTTTTCCCGCACCCCGGAGAGCGGGACCTGGTGCGCGCGCCAAGTGCCCTCGACGGGTTCTCCGTCCACCTCGGCCGGTCCCGTCCAGCCCTTCGGCGTGCGCAGCACGATCATCGGCCAGTGGACGCGCTCGGCGACCCCGTCCTCGCGGGCGGTGCTCTGCATGATGCCGATCAGGTCGAGGGCCCGGTCCATGGCCTCGGCGAGCGCGCGGTGCACCTGCGCCGGGTCGTCGCCCGACACGTACAGCGGCTCGTGGCCGTACCCGCGCAGCAGCTCGTCGAGTTCGGACTCCGGGATCCGGGACAGCACCGTCGGATTGGCGATCTTGTAGCCGTTGAGGTGCAGGACCGGCAGGACCGCGCCGTCGTGCACCGGGTCGAGGAACTTGTTCGCGTGCCAGGACGCGGCCAGCGGACCCGTCTCCGCCTCGCCGTCGCCGATCACGCAGGCGACCAGCAGACCGGGGTTGTCGAAGGCGGCGCCGTACGCGTGCGCGAGGGAGTAGCCCAGCTCGCCGCCCTCGTGGATCGACCCCGGGGTCTCCGGCGCGACGTGGCTCGGGACCCCGCCGGGGAAGGAGAACTGCCGGAACAGCCGCTCCATCCCGGCCGCGTCACGCGACACGTCCGGATAGGTCTCGGTGTAGCTGCCCTCCAGCCAGGACCCCGCCAGCACCGCCGGACCGCCGTGCCCCGGACCCCACACGCACAGCGCGTCCAGGCCGCGCGCCTTGATGACGCGGTTGAGGTGCGTGTACACGAGGGTGAGACCGGGCGAGGTACCCCAGTGGCCCAGCAGCCGGGGCTTGATGTGCTCGGGCTGGAGCGGCTCGGTGAGCAGGGGGTTGGCCATGAGGTAGATCTGGCCCACCGCCAGGTAGTTGGCGGCCCGCCAGTGGGCGTCCAGGGCGCGCAGTTCGTCGTCGTGCAGCATGGGAAGTCTCCTCACAGGGTCAACGGCACAGGGGGTCAACGGCGCCGCTCGGGTATGACGGCGACCGGGCATGCGGCGTCGTGCAGGACCCGGTGGGTCACCAGGCCGAGACGCCCGGCGCGGGACCGGGTACCCACGACCAGCAGGTCAGCCGCGAAAGACGCGGACACCAGGAGCCGGCGGGCATGCCCTTCGGCGGTGTGGCGCCGTATCCGCAGCCGCTCGGGGGCGTGCCGCAGCGCCCGCTCCAGCGCGGCCGAGGCCCGCTGCTCGTGGTTCTCGCCCGCCGGGGCCCGCCAGGTCCGTACGGCCTCCAGCTCCGCGTCCCGCACCACGGCCTCACGCACCGCGAACCGCACGGCGGCGGGCCCGCCGACACCGACCACGACCCTGCCGTGCGCCGCGCCGTCGTGATGACCGCGTACGACGACGACGGGGCACTCGGCACGGGCGGCCACGGTCAGACTCACCGAGCCGCGCAGCAGCTCGGTCAGTCCGGCGCGGCCCCGGCTGCCGAGCACCAGGGCGCCGGCGCCCCGCGCGGCACGCAGCAGCGCGGGTCCGGGGTCCTCGGCGGCCACCTCGGTGGAGATCTTCACCTCGGGGGCGCGGCGCTGGGCGCGGCGGGCCGCGGACTCCAGGAGCCGGCGGTCGTGGCTCCACCCGTCCTCGGCGTCGTGCCGCCACGTCGAGGCGTGCACCAGGTGCAGGCGTGCGCCCCGCAGGGCCGCCTCGTCGGCCGCCCACTCCATGGCGCGCAGACTCGGTTCGGAGCCGTCGACACCGACGACGACCGGCTCCCGCAGGGTGCTCGTCGCCTCGCACCAGGGCCGTCGGGCCGCTGCCTTCATGGTGTTTCCTCTCTCGGGGTCAGCCGTGGGACACGACGGCGACGGGGGCGGGGGAGTGGTGCAGGACGGCGTGGGTGACGTGACCGATGTGGGTGCCGAACGGACTGCGGCGGCCCCGGCGGCCCACGACGACCAGGGACGCCTCGCGGGCGGCGGCCACCAGGTGCGCGGTGGCGCTGCCGTACCGGGACTCCTCGACGGCCTCGACGTCCGGGAACTTCTGCCGCCAGGGCCGCACCGCGTCGGCCAGCGCCTCCGCGTCGTCCAGCGCGAGAGCCTCGTGCAGCGGCGGGCTGTCGGGGGTGCCGTACGCGATGTACGGCGACGGGTTCCAGGCGTGCACCACGCGCAGCGGCACGGCGCGGCGGGCGGCGGCGTCGAAGGCGAAGTCCATGAGGGTGCTGTCCGGGTGGTCGGTGTCCAGGCCCAGGACGACGGGGCGGTCGGGGTCCTGCCGGTCGGACCTGACGAAGACCACCGGACGTTGGGCGTGGGCCAGCACGGACAGGCCGACGGAGCCGAGCAGGAAGCCGCTGACGCTGCCGAGTCCGCGCGAGCCGAGGACCAGGAGCTCGGCGTCCTTCGAGGCACGGGACAGGACGTCGGCGGGCGAGCCGGAGAGGTGTTCGCCGGTCACCTCGACGCCGGGGTGGCGCTGTCGCAGGCCGGCGGCGGCTTCGCGGGGGATGCGGTCGGTCCAGTGCTGGTGGGTCTCGGGGCCCAGGAGCGGGGCCTGGGCCATGGGGGCGGGGACCGGTTCCCAGACCTGGAGGAGTCTCAGCGGCAGGCCGAGAGACCGGGCTTCGCGGGCGGCCCATTCGGCGGCGGCGAGGCTTTCGGGGGAACCGTCGAGGCCGACGGTGACGGTACGGATCATGACGTTCGCCTCCTTGCGGGCGTGGCGGGCGCGGTGGGCCGAGGGAGCGGGCCCACCGCGTGTCCGGGGTGGTCAGCGCAGCCAGGCGTGGTCGCGGACGACCGGGAGGCGGGCCCACGCGCGTCCGAGGCCGAGGGCGTCACCGGCGGCGAAGGCCGCGAGGGCGATCAGGACGATCGCGTAGACGAGGTGGTAGTCGGCGAACGGGTTCGTCGACATGCTGGCCGTGCCGTCGGAGAGGTGCTTCGCGGGCGGCCACTCGGCGATCCACATGAACGCCATCAGCGCGGTCCCCGCGACAGCGGCGATCCGCAGGGCGACACCGGCGCTCAGCGCGAGGCCGATCCCGAGGAGGGCCAGCATGAACAGCCAGTCCGCCCAGGCGTCCCCGGCCCAGGAGTGGAACGTCGACTCCATCGGGCCCGCCGCGACATGCGACAGGAACCCCTTCGTCGGCGAGCCCCCGTCGATCCAGCCCTTGCCGGACGCGGTGGCGTAACCGAAGCCGAACGTCTTGTCCAGGAACGCCCACAGGAACACGAACCCGGTGACCAGCCGCAACGACGCGAACGCGTACGCCGATGCGCTGTGCGTGGCCTCGCCCACGGACAGGCGGGCCCGGAAAGAGGGCAGACGGTGAGGGTGCTCGTGCACGGCCATGGCGATTCATGTCCCTTCGGATCCGGTCGTTGCCTGACACCCCTCACTCTCGCGAGGCGCGCCGTACACCGCCGGATGCCGAAGGTCGGTCCCCGCAGGGCCGAACGGCCCTCTTCGCGCGGCCGTTCGGGGACGGTGCCGTTCGGTACGGCGGTGGACCGAACGGCCCATGGCCGCGTCGGGAGCGGCGGGCGCACGCTGGCAGCAGACCGTCGTAAGTCCCCGCCCCCGGAGGACCCGTCATGAACACCACACCGACCCCCAGCATGCTGCGCGCCCTCCCGGCGGAACACCGGCAGCGGCTGATGCGCTTCGCCAGCGAGGTGTCCTTCGCGCCGGGCACCCGGCTCTTCGAGGAGGGCGGGAAGGCGGACCGGTTCTGGGTGATCCGCACGGGCCGTATCGAACTCGACATGCATGTGCCGGGCCGCCGCGCGGCCGTCATCGAGAGCCTGGGGCACGACGAACTCGTCGGCTGGTCCTGGCTGTTGGGCCCGCACGCCTGGCACCTCGGCGCGCAGGCGACGACGCCGGTACGCGCGTACGAGTTCGACGGCGCGGCCGTCCGCCTGCTGTGTGCCGACGACCCGGCGCTCGGCAACTCCGTCGCCCTGTGGGTGGGAGGCATCGTGGCCCACCGCCTGCGGTCCGCCCGCACCCGGCTGCTCGACCTGTACGCGCCGTACGGCGCCGGCACCCGTATCTGAGGGGGACTCGATGGACGGCACACCGCACGTCGTCAGCGACGTCATGACGCACACCGTCGTCAGCGTCGGACGCGACGCGCCCTTCAAGGACATCGTGCGGCTGATGCGGGAGTGGCGGGTCAGCGCCCTGCCCGTGGTGGAGGGCGAGGACCGGGTCGTCGGCGTCGTCTCCGAGGCGGACCTGCTGTGCAAGGAGGAGTTCCGGGACGACGACCCCGACCGGTACACACAGCTGCGGCGCCTCAGGGACCTGGAGAAGGCGGGCGGCGTACGGGCGCGGGACCTGATGACCTCTCCGGCGCTCAGCGTCCGTGCCGACACCACGCTCGCCCAGGCAGCCCGCGTCATGGCGCGGGCGAGCGTCAAGCGCCTCCCGGTCGTGGACGCCTTCGGCCGACTGAAGGGCATCGTCAGCCGCGCCGACCTGCTGAAGGTCTTCCTGCGCGAGGACGACAGCATCGCCGAGGAGGTCCGGCGCGAGATCGTCGCCCGCCTCTTCCCGCCGCCGGCCTCCGAGCTGCGGGCCGACGTCCACGACGGTGTGGTGACCCTGGCCGGACGGATCCGCGACACCTCCCTCGTGCCCGTGGCGGCGCGGCTGGTCCGCGCGGTCGAGGGGGTCGTGGACGTGGTGTTCGAGCTCGCGCCCGGGGAGAATAGGGCCGGTCGGCCCTAGTGTGCTGCGGTCCGGCCGGTGACGATCGTCCTGGGCAGCACATTCCCTCAGCGAGAGGTCGCCATGGCGCAGGCGCGTACGTTCACCGAACAGGACCCGATCCGCGTGTTCCTGCTCGACGACCACGAGGTCGTACGCCGCGGTCTGAGCGACCTGCTCGACGCCGAGCCGGACATCACGGTCGTCGGGGACGCGGGGACGGTCGAGCACGCGCTCGCGCGGGGACCGGCGCTGCGGCCCGACGTCGCCGTCCTCGACGTACGCCTCCCCGATGGCGACGGCATCACCGTCTGCCGCGAACTGCGCGACCGGATGCCCACGCTGGCCTGCCTGATGCTGACGTCGTTCGACGACGAGGACGCCCTCCTCGACGCCATCATGGCCGGGGCCTCCGGCTATGTCCTCAAGCAGATCAAGGGCTCCGACCTGGTCTCGGCGGTCCGCACGGTCGCCACCGGCCAGTCCATGCTCGACCCCGCGACCACGGCCCGCCTGATGCGCTCCCTGCGCGCCGATCCCACCGACACCCCGGCCGTCCCCGACGAGCTCGCCGGCCTGTCCCCGCGCGAGCGCGACATCCTCGCCCTCATCGGCGAGGGCCTCACGAACCGGGAGATCGGCAAGAAGCTGTACCTCTCCGAGAAGACCGTCAAGAACCACATCTCGCGCCTGCTGGCCAAGCTCGGGGTCCAACGGCGGGTCCAGGCGGCGGTGATGGCCTCGCACCTGGAGCCGCCGGAGCCGCAGGAGCGCCGCAGCAGGTAGGAGACGCCGGACCGTCCCACGGGCCGACGCCGTCGTGCCACGAGGGGAAGTGACAGCCATGACGGCACACGCATCGCCGGGCGGCCCCGGAGACCTGGGACACCGCCTCGCCTGGCGCCGGACCGAACTCGGCCTCAGCCGCCAGGAGATCGCCGTACGGGCCGGCATGGCGCCCGGCTACCTCGGCTACCTGGAGGAGCAGGCCGGGACCGCCCCCGGGGCCGGCGTGCTGCGCAGGCTCGCCGACGCCCTGGAGACCACCGTCGCGGCCCTCACCGGCGCAGCCGCCGAACGTCCCGCCGGTCTCGGCCGGGCCCGCCGCACCCACCTCGTGGAGCTGACGCCGGCCGAGTGCCGCGTCCTGCTCGCCACGCACGGCGTGGGACGCCTCGCCGTACCCACCGCCGAGGGCCCCCTCGTCGTGCCCGTCAACTACGGCGTCGTCGCCGGCACGGTCGTCTACCGCACCGCCCCCGGCACCGTTCCCGCCCAGGCAGACGGCTGCCGGGTGGCCCTGGAGGCCGACCGGATCGACGAGGCGTTCAGCCGGGGCTGGAGCGTCCTCGTCCGCGGGTACGCGCGACAGGTCACCGACCCCGCCGAAGCACTCCGGCTGGCGGAGGCGGCCTACAGCGAACCGTGGGCGGGTGGCCCGCGCGAGCTGTGGCTGCGCGTCGAACCCCTCGCCCTCACCGGCCGCCGCATCGTGGGCTGACGGGGCCGACCGGCCCGCCACAAGGGGCCGTCCGGCGCGCCGGAGGGTTCCTGAGGCCCCTGCCCCTCGCGCCCGTACGGGACCAGCATCGCTTCGGAGCGGCGGTACCGACCACCGCGGGGAAGGGGAACGGGCCATGACTCGCCAGAACGTCGTCGTCGGCGTGGACGGTTCACCGGGCGCCGTACGCGCGCTGGACCGCGCCGCCGAGGAAGCCGTACGCCGCGGCATCGCGCTGCGCGTCGTGTACGCCGTGCACGACCGGGACGAGGCCGGGCCGATCCTGGCCTCGGCCGCCGCCCGTACCCGCCTGCGGTTGCCGGCGCTGCCGGTCGTCGCCGACGCCGTCGAGGGCGGAGCCGTGGAGGTGCTCGCCCGCGAGAGCGGGAACGCGACCCTCACGGTGGTCGGCACCCGGGGCCTGGGACCCGTCGCCGGTCTCCTCGCCGGGTCCGTGAGCCACGGGCTCGCCGCCCGGACGCGCGGACCGCTGCTCGTCGTACGCGACGACCGTCCCCGCGACCCCGCGTCCGACGGGCGTCCGGTGGTGCTCGGTCTGCGGGGCGACGCCGACGACGAGGCGGCCGTGTACGCCTTCCAGGAGGCCGAGCGCCGCCATGCGCCCCTGCGTGTCCTGCACGCCATGGCCCACCGGCACCTCGCTCCCGAGATGCCCTCACCGATCCCCGCGACCAGCCCCGGCCAGCGGCGCCGGGCACAGGACGAGCGCGCCGAGCGCGCCGTGCCCCGGTTCGGCGTCGCCCGGCTGCGGGAGGGGCACCCCCGTGTAGCGGTCGAGATCCGCGCCGTGGACACCGACCCCACGCACGCTCTCCTGGAGGCCGGTCGGGAGGCATCCGTCGTCGTCATCGGCGCCCACCGCCACTTTGGGCCGGTCCTGCACACCCTGCTGTCACGCTCCCACTGTCCCGTGGTGCTGGTGCCCACCGGCGCGTGAGCGGGGACCTTCATCCCCTGGAGGTGTCGCCGGGCCCGCACGAGGCTGACGTGATCACCACAGGACGCCGCACAGGAGGTGTGCCACTACGACGAGGTGGCCGGTCTGCTCGCCGAAGGATGGGCCGGCGCGGCCTTCGCCCGTTACCCGGGCCCGCTGCTGCCGCGCTCCGAGGCGCCCCTCGTCGTCGCCCACCGGACGTCCCTGGAACAGCAGTTGCGCGGCGCCGTCCTGGCCGGCGGCGCCGTGCCGCTGCGCCGCTGGGTCACCTCCGAACGGGGCACCGACGACGCGTCCGCGTGGACCGCCCTCGCCCGCCTCCTGCCCGGCGGTTCACCAAAGCTCTGACCTGGCCTTATGGCCGGATCGGGGCCCTTTCTCGCGCCGCGGTGCATCCCGCTTCTACCTGCGAGTTCCCGGAAGTTCCCGGAGAAGTGTGCACGCGTTGTGCACTGGGCCGGAGCGGCGTCGGGCCGTGCGCGACGGACGAAGAGCCCGATTCTCTGGTCACTCTGGGGGATGGTTGCGATGGCTGACCCGATCGCCACCCGTCAACGGGCGGGGCTCGCTGTCGATGTGTGGGTGCGGCCCTTGTGCGCCTTGACGGTGGCGGGCGTGGCCGCGTCGTCCACCAGAGGGAGTTCGCGCTTCAAGGGGGAGCGGACAGGGTCAGCGCCTCGTTGTGGCCGCTGTCCGTGGACGGCCTCCTGCTCCTGGCGACCGTCGACCTGCTGAAGCCTTCCGACGGGCACACCCGTCGGGCGCGCGGCGCGATGTGGTCGGCCTTTCTGCCGGGCATTGCGGTGTCCCTCGCGGCGAACATCGCGGCAGCACCGACTCTGACGTGGAAGCCGGTGCTGGTTGCCGGCTGGGCGCCCGTCGCGCTGCTGCTCTCGGTCGAACTCCTGGTGCACCATCACCCGAAGACGACTGAAGAGGCACCGGGCAACAAGTACTACAGCCGGAGATCTTGAGGGTCGCTGATCGGTGGGGTCGGTGGGTGGGTGGCCCAGGCTCGTAGGTGTTGCGGGAGGGGGTCGCCGCGGTGCCGGTAGTGGCTGATGGTGCGCGGGTCTGGTGGAGGCGGCGCCAGAAGTCGCAGGCCAGGACGGTTTCGACGGGATGGTGGGGGTTGAGGCGAGTGGCGGCGAGGCAGTGCCGGATGCTCTGCCGGGAGGGCCGCAGGAGTGGCCCGGGGATCAGTCGGTGCTCTCGCTCTCGCCGTTGACCAGGGCTTTTCCCGGGGCAGCCGGGCTCGCGGCCGAGGGGCTGGTCTCAGGTTCGGGATCGGTGATTGCGGCGTGCTGGACGGTGAGGAACGCGGTGGCGAGCATGCAGGCGGTGATGTGCCGGTGCCACGGGGTCCACTTGCGGACCTGGTACTGGTCGAAGCCCACGAGCTGCTTGCTGATCTCGTTGTCTTCCTCGATCCGCCACCGTCCCCCGGCCCGCGTGACGATCTCTGTCAGGGTGGTGCCGAGCGGGGCGTGGACCAGGAAACAGGCGATCCCCCGGTGGAGTCCGCCGTCCTTGCCACGCCGGTTGGGGTGCGGAGATCTGCGCAGGACCGGCCAGTGTGCGTAGCCACCGGCCGGGGCTTCGCCGGCTACGGCCACGTCGAAGACGGTGAAGTCGTAGAGGCGCTCCCCCTTCGCGCCGTCGCCCAGGGAGCGGCGTTCCCACTGGTCACGGACCTTGGCGTAGTGCAGTAGGTCCTCCGCTCCTTTCACCGCGGGCCGGCGGGGCTTGCCGGGCGGGCCGGCCGGCGGCAGGTCGGCGGCGGGGACGGCCAGGACATAGGGAAGGGACCGGCGGTGGCAGAAGCCGCGCAGGCCAGGATCGCGTCCGTAACCGGCGTCCGCCAGGACCCGGCCGAACGGGATGCCGGCGGCGAGCGCGTCCTTCAGCATCGCCACGGCCAGTTCCGGTTTGGTGGCGAAGGCGACATCGTCGGGGATGCCGGCCTCACGGCACCGCCCGCGATCTGCGGTCCAGTCCTCGGGCAGGTAGAGGCGGCGGTCGATGAAGGCGTGCCCGCGCTCGGCAGCGTAGGTGAGCATGACCATGGTCTGGCAGTTGCGGACGTCACCGGTCAGCCCGCAGTGCCGGAAGGCCACCCCGACGGACTTGATGCCCTTCTTCTGCGCCTGGGTATCGTCGATGACCAGCGACGCCTCCGGTTCACCGAGGTGTTTCACCAGATAGCTGCGGACCTCGTCCCGTAGCCGGCCGGCATCCCAGACCGAGCCGTTCAACAACCACTGCATCCGGTCCGGTGTCACGTGCCCGGCCCGCTCCGCCAGCGCCCACCCGTTCTTCTTCGGCAGCCCCGCCGGCAGCCTCTCGACGTACTGCGTGAACACCACACGCGGCTCGGGCCGATTGAACAAGAACCCCAACGAACCGGTCAGCCCGGACAGTTCCCCGTCCCACCCGGCTATCCGCTCAGCCGTCACACCCGTCATCATGCCCGGTCAACGAGTATGGCGAGACACGGTCACAAGATCTCCGGCTGTAGTACCTGTTGGTTCCGTATCCTGCCGCACTCGACCTGCCCCATGCCTTGGTCGAGTGGGTCACCATGCTCATCGTCACCTGTGAAGGTGACCGGCGGTGCAAACTACCGCCGCACCGCCGTGCGCTGGTCGCACTCGTGTACCTGCGCCGTCACGAGACTCTCGCCCGGATCGCCAGAGCCTTCGGGATATCCGCCGGCACCACCCACACTTATGTGGCCGCGGTCACCGGTCTGCTCGCCGAGCAGGCGCCGGGCCTGTTGAAGGCGCTGTGCGTGCACGACCCGGACTTCGTCCTCTTGGACGGCACCCTCGCAGAGTGCGACCGCGTCCACGGCGGCAGGGCGGACTGCTCCTCGAAACATGAACGGCACGGGGTGAACGTGCAGGTCGTCACCGACCAGGCCGGGGAGATTCTCTGGCCGTCGCCGGCACTGCCGGGCCGGACCCACGACCTGACAGCCGCCCGCACCCACAAGATCCTCCGGATCTGCGAGCGCCAGGGCGCGATCCTCGCCGACATGGCCTACACCGGAGGAGGCGACTGGGTCACCACGGCCAAACGCCGCCCGCCAGGCGGCGAACTCACACCCACCGAACGGACCAGGAACCGGGCCCTGTCCGCGGCCCGGGCACCCGTCGAACGAGCCATGGCACGACTGAAGTCCTGGTAGATCTTCCACAGATCCCGTATCAGCCCCAACCGCATGACCGTCATCACCAAAGCCGTCCTCACCCTGGAGAAGCAACGCTGAAAACGCTCAATAATGCGGGATGAACCCCTTCATCCGGCTTTAATCGAATATTAGAGCCTCCCGCTGGAGAGACTGGCGGGAGGCTCTGTCGAAGATTTGGTGTTTTAGGTCGCGGTCACTCGTGTCAGATTCTTTCCTGCCGCTTCCCCTTGAAGGCGTGTCGAATTCGACAGCACTTTTCTTGACAGCTCTTCGTTCAGAAGCAGTGATTCGATATTTCCTGGAATTTTCGTACCGTCGTACAGGGTGAAGGAATTCCAGTCGTCGGCGTCGGTGACTCCCTGGTAGTCGCACACGAGCGCGAGGGTGGGTGTCGGCACCTCAAGCACGGTCGACATGACGGCAGATTTGAATGTCCGGGCCTCTTCGGCGTTCAAGCCGTCCAGCCAGAATGTCTGGACTTCGCAGCCGAACGGTTCGTACGCGTACGAGTCGACGACATTGACGTCGGCCGAGAGCCACCAGTTGACGCTGACGGAGGGAAGTCTGAGCCCGATGACCAGGTCGAGTGCCTCGAAATCGAGGGGAACGTCATCGCCGTCGACGTTGACCACGCTCATGGCCTTGGTGGCAGGGTGCGCCAGAGTGACACCATGTCGACCGAAAACGGCCACCTGGTCGGAAAGGGCCGACTCGGCGCCCCTCTCTCGGTACCAGCGAATGAATCTGTCTCCCATTTTCACCCCTTCGATGGTCAGGAGCCCCACCAGAAAGACTGGTGGGGCTCCGTCGGTCACATATCGCTTTGGGGCAGCAGTCCCTGGAATCGGCTTCGGGAAAGCCGCTCCACAGCTCGGGTGATCTCGGCACGATTCACGCTGGGGACGACCAGGAGGTTGGCCGTGGCGAAGCAGCCGTCCAATCGGACCTCTTCGGCTATGTCCTGCCCCAGGCGAAAGGGGTCGTAGACGGTCAGCTCGAAGGTGGCATCAGATGAGACCACTTTCACGCCCACCAGGTAGCCTTTGGCTTCCGTTTCGTTCTCGTATCCCGAAAAATGGTCGGGGAACTGAAGCTCGCACGAAAGTCCCTCTTTGTGCTTTTCGGATGTAAGCTCTGTCACGTCACCATCCTCGCTGCCCAGACGGTTTCATTCCGTGCAGCGCCAATCCCAGAGAGAGTCGCGACGGAAGTGCTCCAAAACTTCTTCGTATGTGATCAGCTCGCCGAAATTTGTGTCCAGCAGTCCCGAGGCTCCGAGAAGTATCTCGCCCAGGAGGTCGCGAATGCAGGAAACTCCAGAATATTCGAGTGAAATCCCTTGGAAGTCTCCGATCTTGTGACGGATGTCATTCAATTCCGCTTCGTCGAATTCAGCCAAGACATCGCCGGATGCGTCCACGTCGAAGCTGCACGTTCCTCTGTCGAGTCGATCAAGGAGTGCTCCCTTGCTGTAAGTACCAGCTTGCTGAAGCCGAGCCGCGATCTTTTGGTGATCACCCGGAGGGCTGAGGAGGACGATGGTGGGACGCATGGTTGTTCCTGTCTCGATGGGCGCCTGGTTCCGGATCTGAGCTATGGTGCCAGGATTTTCAGCAGCTCTTCCTTGTCGCGTGTCACTATGATGCCAGCCTGTTCAAGGCTCTTGATCACACTTCCGCGACCCTGCGGAAGGTAGACGATCACCGGGTAGTCCGTCAGCTCCTGAGTTTTCAATGCTTGCTTCAAAGCACCCTTGCCGGAGCCCGACTTGACCTGGACCACCGCATTCTGAGTCACGATATCGAAATCGGTGAGCACTTTACCGTCCGCTCCGACGACATCCACGCCTTGGGCCCGAACGTGCCCGGGGTACCGGGCGTTGATCTCGTCGACCAGTTCAGGAACCAAGGGATCGTCGCCTTTTCCGATGACATGCCCGGGGTCGTCTCCTTCCTGGGCATCGCGCAGGGCTTGACCGAAGCCGTTGCTGAAGCGGTCGATGCCGTCGGCGGTGCCGTAGGCCCCTCCGACTATCAGTGTCGAGCCGGCGGCGATGGCCGGGGCGCCAGCCAGGCAGCCGATTCCGGTGAGGCAGATTGCGCCGCCTGCAAAGTCGGTGGTGGCGCCGCTACCGATGCTGACGACGCCAGCTCCCGTTTCGAACAGTCCCCCCACAACATCCGGGTTGGTGAGAATGGCCTGACCGTAGTCGCTTACTGTGTCGGCGGCGTCCTTGAGCCAATCCGGTATCCAACTGTCGTCATCGTCCTGTTGCGTACGTTTCGCCTTCATGGCCTCGTACCGCTGCCACAGCAACGTCCATGCTTGCTGCCGCTTGACGACCTCCGTCTGGTGCGCCTCTGCGGCATCCTTGGCCGCTGCCCCTGAATCCTTGCCCGCTGCTGTGGCTGAGGCACGGGCGTTTTGGGACGCCGTCCAAGCGGCGTCGGCAGAGCCACGGGCGGCCTCGGCGGAGTACTGAGCGGACGTGGCGGAGGTGACGGCTGATGCTGCCGCGTTCTCGGCGTTCAGCTGGGCGGTGCGGGCAGTGTTGGCCGAGGCGGCGGCGTCCTTGGCGGACTGGTCGGCCTGGGTGGCGTAGCCGGCAGCCTGGGTGGCGTACTTCTGGGCGTCCTTGGCGGATTGGTCGGCTTGCTTCGCGTATCCGGCGGCTTCGGTCGAGGCATGGCCGGCGATGGCTGCGGCGTGGCCCGCCTCGGCCGCGTTCTTCTGCGCGGTCGCGGCTGTGCCTGCCGCCTGGGCGATCAACCGCTGGATCTGGGCCTCGTGAACGGCAGCGAGCTGGTCCTGGCGCTGCGCCTTGTACTGGCCGACGGTGATGAAGACGTGAAGCAGGCCGGAGGGGCCTTCGAGGGCGATGTGTGCCGCGGCCTTCAGCTCCGGGCCGGTGCTCTGGTTGCCGGGGTCCGCGAGCTGGGCGGCGCGGACACGTTCGTCCTGGGTACGGGCCTGCGTGTCACCCGTGGTGAGGAACTGACGCAACGCGTCGGGGGTGGCGGTGTCCAGGGCGGTACGGCCGGCCTGCTGCTCGATCGGACCGGCGTTCGCGACGGTCTGCGCGACGGCGACGCGCATGCCCTGCTTCATGGCCTCGTACTGGCCTGTCGCGAGGAACGCGCTCACTGTCGGATTGTCGCCCTCCAGGGCCTTGGCGGCGGCGGCGCGGATGTCCGCGGAGCCGGCGAGCAGCGAGAGGTGTTCGACGTCCTGGCGGTCGTCCTGGCCGGCGGCGTCCGTGCGGCCGGTGCTGATGTACGTGGTGATGTCGGCGTCGGAGCCGGCCAGGGCCACGAGGGCGGCGGACTGGCTCCACGGGCGGCCGGTCGTGGCGGTCGCCAGGGCCACCTTCCGGGCCTCGGGTGCGATCTTCGCCGGGTCCGCGCCGGGCTGGGCGGCCTGGCCGGCGAGTTTGTCCGCCTGGGCCTGGAGGTCCTTGGCCTGCTGGGCGGCGGCTTGCTGCGCCGCGGTGCGCTGGTCCTCCTGGGCCTTGAGGTCTTCGGCCCGGGCGATGGACTCGTTGGTCCGCGCGGTCAGCTGCTCGGTGTCGATCCGGACGGCGAGGCCGTGGATCTTCTGGGCCTGGGAGACGGCAGCGCTCGCGGCGTCCGCCGCCTTCTTCGCCTCCTTGGCATGAGCTGCGGACTGCTGGGCCGCGGTCGCCGCCTGTCCGGCGTGGGCCGCGGCGTCGTCGGCCGCCTTGGCGGCGTTCTCCGCGTGGGTGGCCGCGCCGTTCGCGGCGTCGCGGGCGTCCGCGGCGTCGGACGCCGCCTCGTTGGCCAAGGAGACGGCCGTGTCCGCCGCACGGGCCGCCTCGCGGGCGTGACGGTGCGCGGCAGCGGCGGCGTTCTGTGCCTGGGCGGAGTGGACTCCGGCCTGGTCGGCGAGGGTGTTCGCCTGGTCGGCCGCGTCGGCTGCGGCGTCGGCGTCGCTGCCTGCGCCGCTCGCGTCCTTCGCGGCGTCGGCGGCCGAAGCCGCGGCGGCGTGAGCCGAGTCGGCGGCCGTGGCGGCGGCACGGGCACCTGCGGCGGCGTCCCGGGCGTCCTGGGCCGCCTTGCGGGCGGTGGCTGCCTGGCCGGCGTTGACGGCCGCGTTCGCGGCGGCGTCCCGGGCGCGGGAGGCGGCCTCGGCGGCGCCGGACGCCGCTGAGGCCGCCGCTGAGGCGGCGTTCGCGGCGACGTGGGCGGCGTCGGTGGCGGCCTGAGCGGCGGTGATGGCCGTCTGTGCCGCGTCGGCGGCCTGCTGGGCCGCTGACGCGGCTCGGGCCGCAGCGGCAGCTGCGTGCTGGGTGTCCTTCTGCGCCGCCCGGGTCTGTGCGGCGGCCGTCTGTGCGGCTGCTTTGGCGAGCTTGGCCGCCTTCACCGCGCGGGCGGAGGCGTCCTTGGCGGCCCGGGTCTGCTGCCCGGCCAGCTTGCCTGCCTTCGCCGCCTGGTCGGCGAGCTGGGCGATCGTGGTGTGTTCCTGGTCATGGGCGCGGGCCACGTACTGGCCGACCTGGAGGAACTCGTGGATGTCGTCCGGTGAGCCGTCCAGCGCGAGCCTGCCCGCCGCCACCACGTTCGCGCCGGCCCCGTTGAGGATCTGTGCGACCTGGACACGCTCGTCCTGCTCACGCCGGTCGAACTGCCCGTCGGAGAGGAAGTCCCGGATCTTGTCGGGTGAGCCGCTGTCGAGCGCGGCCTGGCCCGCCTTCTGGACTTCGGGGCCGCCTGCGTCGATGATCTGCGCGATACGCACCCGCTGGTCCTGGAGCAGCGGAGCCTTCCATCCGTCCTCCAGGAACGCCTTCAGGGTGTCCGGCGAGTTGCTGTCGAGGGCCTTGGCGGCGGCGTCCTGGAGGCTGAGGCCGCCGATGCTCGCGACCTGGGCGGTCGCGACGCGGTCGTCCTGGAACTGGAGATCGGAAGCCTGGGCCAGGAATGTCCTGACGTCGTCGTCGCCTCCGATGAGGGCCACCTCCGCGGCGGCCTTCACGCCCGGACCGCCCGACTCCCACAGGCGTACGACCTTGGCCCGGTCGGTGTCCGGAAGAGGGCTGCTGTCACCGCTGCCCGGTGCGGGGCCGTCGGCTCTGGCGGGGCTGGGGGCGGGTCCCAGCAGACCCAGCACGAGTGCGCCGGGCAGCAGGCCCAGACACAGCGCGCGCAACGCACGCCGATGGCCTGCCGCCACGGCTCCCCGTGAGCGTCGTGGATGTATCACTGCCAACTCTCTTCATGAGGTGGGGGAATGCTTGGAGATGCGCACCGGCCGGGTTCGCGAGCGTGGTCAGCGCTCGCGGACATGGCACGGTGGGATGTTCGAGAGGAGAGGCCGTCGGCAGGGCCGTCTCCTCGAAAGCTGTACGGGTGATGTCAGCCGGTGGTAAGGGGTGTCTCGGTGTGGAGGCCGCTCGCGTCGACACCGGGGAAGAGGCTGAGACGGCCGTCGCTCCAGCGGACGAGAAGATCGTCGGCGCTGGTGTTGGTGGTGAAAGCACCCGCGGTGACGAGAACGGCGTCCTTCCAAGGGGAGTTCGCGGGACGCAGCCGGATCTCGTGAGGAAGACCGCCGGAGGTGAGCCCGGGGTAGAGGGTGGTCTCGCCGTCGCTCCAGCGCACGATCACGTCGTCGGTGGCACTGCCGCTGAAGGAACCCGAGGTGAGCTGGCCGGCATGGGGCCAGACCGCGTTCTTGGGAGTGATCTGGGTCTGCTTGCGCAGGCCGTTCGCGGTGAGGTGGGTGAAGAGGGAGACGTGGCCGTCTTCGAAGGTGACGAGGAGGTCGTCCCGGTCGGTACCGGCAGTGAAGTGCCCCCCGGCCATCAGCCGGGCCTGGTCGCGCCACAGAGCGCTCCCAGGCGCGGCGAGCTGCTTCTCCCCGTGGAAACCCTTGGCATCGACGTTCGTGTAGAGGGTCATCTCGCCGTCGATCCAGCGCACAGCCAGCCCTTCGGCCGTCCCGCCCGTGTCGACCGCGGTCATCGAGACGGCCTTGGCCCAGATGCTCTTGCTCGCCGCGAGCCGGTACTCCGCGGCGAAAGGATGCGCGGGATCGTTGCTGCTCCCGCCCTGGTACAGGGTGACCTCGCCGTCGTCCCACCGCACGATCAGGTCCATGTGACGGGAGCCGCCGGGAGCGCCGCCGGTGAAGTATCCCGCTGTCATGCCCACCGCGTGCTTCCACGGCGCACCCGCGAAAGCGGGGTGGTAGACGATCTGCTGTACCCAGCCGGCAAGGTCGTCCACCCGGGCCGCCACGGCCCCGGTACGGGTCTCGGCCGGATCGGTACCCAGGCAACCTCCTTGCCAGGAGAGGCTGCTGACCGCACTGACCGCCGTGTGGCCGCCCGCACTGCTCACGATCGGGCCGCCGGTGTCACCCTTGCAGATCACGCCGCCGTCCGGTTTGCCCGCCAAGCCCACCGTGGTGGCCGCGACGTTCTCCACGCTGAACGCGGCGGCATGCACCTGGCCGGGCACCCACTCGTCGTGCGTGCGGCCGAATCCCGCGGCCTGGACCTCGTCTCCGGCAACCGGCGCGGTGCCGGTCACCGGGAGGGGGGTGACACCGGTGACCGGTGCGGCGAGCTGGGCCATCACCACGTCACGGTCGGCGCGGGGCACCAGGGTCACCACTTGCTGGGTGCTGCCGCCGATGGTGGCGGTGGTCTTCGCCTTCGGGGCACCGGCGGTGAGTGTGGCGCCGGAGGCGTCGGTGAAACAGCTCGCGGCGGTCAGCAGCCACTGGGGGGCGACAAGGGTGGCGGAGCAGCCGCGCCCGCCGCCGATGTCGAGCCGTGCGGTCGCGACCGACACGGTGTCAGGGGCCGCAGGGCCCGAAACGGCTCCTGCGGGAGTGCAGGCCAGGACGGTGGCCAGGGAGGTGACGGCGAGAAGGCCGCCGGTCCACGCGGCGCGGGGACGAGAGCCGGGCATGAGATTCCTCGGAAAAGATGCGGAAGCGAAGGGGGACACGGGCAGGTGACAGCGGGTCAGCCGGTGACCCGCAGGGTCAGCAGCACGGCGGGTGTACCGCCGGCCACCCCCTCACCCACGCTCTGGAAGCTGTTCTTGGCCACGGCCACGGTCTTGGTCGGCGCCGAGGGATCGTCCTGGGGCTTGAGGTCGGCGCTGATGGGGTGATCAGCGGTCTCCAGCGCGAAGATGCGCGGGAGTTCGAGATCGAGGTAGCCGCTCTTCGCGGTGACCGTGAAGCAGTACGTGCCCTGGGAGTTTCCATCGGAGCCCTGCACGGTCTGGACCCTGATCTGTGAGCTTGCGCTGTCGCAATCGGCGAGGGTGATGTGCCCGTCGCCCCTGATCAACTTGATGCCCTTCTCCCGCTGGATCTGGTCCGCGTTCGGATAGGCGAAGTCCTCCACCGCGGATGGCGGGGTGGCCTCGGTGGTCCCCCCTGTCGGTTGCGGGTCGGCACTCGCAAGCACCGGAACACCGACAAGTGCCACGAGGGCGGCGATCCCCGCGAGCGGAAGCGTCCTGCGCAGTCCAGGAGTCACCCGAGTTCCTTTCGGGCATGGGTGACGGCACATCTACGGCCCCCCATACACAGATGTAAAGCAAAAAGTGGTCGAAGGAGACGCTAGAACATCCTTGCGAGGTGAAGAAACATGACGACAATCACGGTAAGTTCATGGAAAGCACAGATAAATCTCATACTTGAGCCGAGGCGTTGTGGCACAAGGTCCGAAGTGGCGGCGCCCGTACTGCTGACGGTGGTTCACCTCACGCCAATTTACTATTTTCACGGCTTAAGCCGACCAGAATCGAAGGTTGGGTGGATAGCGTCGCGGCGTTTGCCGTCCAGTGTCCTCGTCGAAATGAGAAGACGGTCCCGTTGCGTTTCGGAGATGGCTGCCGGCTCTGGTGCTCGGGCTGAGTGCGGGCACGCTGAGTGCCGGGACGGCGTCCGCCGCCTCCGGACCGAGCCTGCGCGGGGAAGAGCGGTATTGGACGGCGGACCGAATTGTGGACGCCGTTCCCGCCGAGGCGGCGGCATCGCACGCCGTTCCGCACACCCTCGACGGTAGGACCGCCAGCCCGACAGACCCCCGTCTCTGCGGCGCCTTCCGGTTGGAGGTCCACTATTTGCGGCCACGTCGAGAGATCGAAATCCAAGTGACCATTCCTGCCGCGACAGCGGAAGAGCTGAGCCGGATGGCGACCGACGTGACCGCCCTGCTCACTGTCATCGGCACGGACGTTGACCAGCCATGTTTTGGGCGCCCCCGGCAGGACTCGAACCCGTGGCCAAGTGCTTAGCCTCGATCTTTCGCGGGGGTCCGCCGACGGAGGCGGTGGGCTCTTTCGCTTTCCGGAGCTGATGGTGGGCAGGCCGGCGGCCCGGCTGTCGCGTCGGGTGTGCGCCGGGTTCCACTGCCGGGGGCGGGTGATGCTGTCGCAGGGACGGTGGGTTGCTGGTCAGCCGGGGTCGGGCAGGAGCGCGAGCCGTTCAAGGGCTGCGGTGATCTCGCCGGTCCAGGGCCAGTGCCGGGCGAGGCGAAGGATCCTGCGCCGACCGGTGGTGACGAGCTGGCCGGCCGCGGAGAACAGGCGGAACCGCAGGCGACGCGGTTCCCAGAGCCTCGCCCGGCCTGTGAGGGCGAGCATGGGCATCCAGGCCAGCAGGTCGAGCGCGATCTGGACGATCTCCAGCCAGACCCGGTTCTGGGCGGTGTCGTGCAGGGGCAGGTTGCGCAGGCCGGTGGCCCGGGCGCCCCGGATCCGGTCCTCGGCCCGTGCCCGGAGCCGGTGACGGAGTTCGAGCTCGGCGCTCGGCCGGCCGGTGGTGTTGGTCGCGAAGCACGTGATGCGCATGCCGTCCGCGTCCGTGATCCTCAACTGGGCGCCAGGATGGGGCCGTTCCTTTCGGACGATGAGCCGCATGCCCTTGGGCCAGCCGTCCAGGAGCTTGCCGGTGAGCTCGGCGATCCAGGCCCCGTCCCGGGCCTCACCGTCGGCCTCGACGGCCGGGGTCCAGGCTGAGGCGGGGACCTTCAGTACGTGTTCGTGGATCGCTTCGGTGACCGTCATGCCGACCGAGTAGGACAGCCATCGTCCTCGTTTCGCGAGCCAGGACACGAAGTCGTGGGTGCCGCCGGCGGAGTCCGTGCGGATCAGCGTCTGCCGCCCTCGCCGGTAGTGCTTGGGCAGCTGGGCCAGGGCGAGTTGGGCGGCGGTGATGTGGTCGGCGGCGGTGTTGGAGCCCGCGTTCCCCGGTCGCAGGAGCGCAGCGACGGGCTCTCCGGTTCCGCCCGGGCCATGGTCGACGAAGGCCGTCAGGGGGTGATGGCCGTAGGTCTTCTTCCAGGTCGCGGCCGCGTCCTGCCTGTCGGAGTGCGCGATCACGAGGACGCCGTCGAGGTCGACGGTGACCTGTCCATCGGTGTCCGGGGCGTTCTTGCCCGCCAACAACCAGACGCGGCCCCGGACTTCGGCCCGCGCGGACCGCATGGCCTGCAGGGCTTTCTCGCCGGAGGCGGCGAGAGTGTCGATCAGGCGGGAGACGGTCGGGTCGGAGGCGACCGGGCCGAAGACGGCTGGCTCACACCGCAGCATCGCGACGTCCGCGAGGCAGTCCCCGCCCAGTGCAACCGCCATGGCGACGTCCAGGAGGATCTTGCCTGGATCGTGGACGGCCCGCGGCTTCCGCCACGGAGCCAGAGCCTGGGATACGGCCTGGCCAAGGCCCGCTTTGCGGACCGTTTCGACGAGCAGGACCGACCCGGCCTGGGTGACGACCTGGCGGCCGTCGTCCTGGACGTGGACACGGGGGTAGGACCCGATAGGGTGCTTCACCTGGGAAGTGCCTCCGGCGGTGGCAGGAACAAGGACCTAGACAATCCTCATTCTTGCTGGTCAGAGGCACTTTCTGCTTTCCTGACCGCCTGCCGGACAGCACGCTTCATGAAAGCCCGAGGTTAGACCGTGTCCTACGTGGTGAGGCGGACGAACCGTTTGTAGCAGCAGAGGGCGGCGGCGAGACCGAGAAATGCCAGGTAGTTGCGGGGGCAGGGTCATTGCGTGATCGAGATCTGTCTGGGTTCGTCACGTGAGGCCGATGGCTCGTAGGGGCCGGTGGTAGTCGCGGCCGGTGTGACGTAGGGCGGCGGCGATGTTGGTCTGGCCGTCCTGGCGGAAGACGCTGATGGCGAGGTTGCGCAGGGAGGCCATGGCGCGAGGCAGGGTGCCGGTGCGGACCTTGGAGTCGTCCTCGCGGAACGTGCGGTCCCGCACGTGGTGCAGGAGGTTCTCGATACCCCAGTGGCCTCTGATCCAGGTGGCGAGCTCGGTGCAGTTGGCGTCGAAGACGCTCAGGCTGGTGATCAGGTAGACGCGCTCGATGGTCAGCTTCCCGGTGCTCAAGTCGCGTCGCCACCGTACGACTTGGATCGCCTGGCGGGCTCCGGGGTAGTCGAGGTGGCTGAACGCGGCGGCCTTGAGCCGGCGGATTTCGTCGCGGTGGTGGGCGTGGTCGCGAGTGCAGTGCCCGAGCGGGATGTCCCGCCAGGGCAGTGTCCTGATCTGGGAGTACAGGCCCGGATGGTTCTTCTTCACGACGGCCACGTAGTGCGCGCCGCGACTGGTCAGATAGGTCCCGTGGTCGTGCTGGGTGTGCAGAGCGTCGGCGGTCACCACCGTTTTCTCCAGCTCGAGACCGTCCGACAACGGCGCGAAGGAGGGGATCTCGTTGCTCTTGGAAACGACCTGTCGCTGGGCCAGGACCACGCCGTGGTGGTCCATCGCCGCCAGCAGTTGAATCGCCGTGGCCATTGCGGTTCGCGATCCGCGGACCACCTTGCCATCAACCGCGATCACCCGTCGCACCGGCCCTTTCTCTGCCTCCGGCTTGATCGGGGGCGGTGTTCTGGCCTGCAGATACGCGCTGATTGCCGCGTCCAGCTCGTCACCGTCCACACGTTGCAGCAGGCGCCGCACGGTTGCGGCGTGCGGCACCGGCCGCAGGCCGGTGAGTGGATCGACAGCGAAGCCGAGGACGCCCAACACATGCTGCGGGGCATCGGTGATCCACTCGCTGATCGCGATGAGCGAGCGAGCCCCGGTCAGCACCGCCGAGACGGCTGCGCACAGCAGCGCGAGGGCCGGATACCGCAGTCCTCGCGCATCGCGAGGATCGGCGACCAGGATCAGGAAACGCCGCAGGTCAGCAACATCGCTTGAGGTGAGGGGATCGGTTGGGGAACCCGGTTGCCCCAGTGCGGGAGGGATGGGCAATGATGTTCGCGCAGGCACGGTCTCGCTCGGTTCTCATGGGTCTCGACAACCACATGATCACCAGCACCGTGCCTGCTCTGCTCTCCTGGGCCCCTTGCCGCACAACGGACATGACGCCACGTCACTCATGAGACCGGCGAACCGGACCAATCCCAATCACGCAATGCCCCTGGTTGCGGGGGTGACGCTCGTAGCGGGGACTGAGTCTGCGGTAGCCGGACAGCCGCGACATCGTGCGCTCGATCACCCACCTGCGGCGCCCCAACCGTTCGCCGGACTCGATGCCTTTGCGCGCGATCCGGACTCCGATGCGTTTGCCCCGCAGCCATTTCCGCAGGCTGGCGTGGTCGTAGGCTTTGTCTGCGTGGAGGCGCTGGGGTTTGAAGTACCGGCCGCGGTGAGGGTCGTGTTTCGTTCGGTGACCCTCGATCATGGGCTTCAGCCCTTCGCTGTCGTGGGTGTTACCAGCTGAGATGCCGACGAGGAGGGTCAGTCCGTTCGCATCCGACAGGACGTGCATCCTGGAGCCCGGCCTGCCTCGGTCCACGGGGCTGGGACCTGTGTGTTCGCCCCCTTTTTTTAGCCCTGACGTGGGCGGTGTCGAGGACGACGCGGGTGACGTCGATGAGCCCGGCGTCGTCGAGCCGGTGCAGCACGACTTCGTGGAGGCGGCCCCAGACGCCGGCTCTCGACCAGATCAGGAACCGGCGGTGGGCGGTCGACTTCGATATCCCGAAGCAGGGCGGCAGAGTGCGCCAGGCGCAGCCGCTGACCAGCACGTAGGCGATCGCGGCGAACAGCGTCTCATCAGGTGTGTCCTGTGTCCCGCCGCCCTGCGGACGCACCCTCGACGGCGGGATCAGCGGCTTCGCGATCTCCCACAGTCCGTCCGGAACAATCCAACTCCACGTACCCCGCCCCATGAACAGACCAACGTCCGCCTCACCACGTAGGACACGGTCTTAGAAGGTGCCTGGCGAGGACGCGTCTACTATGCCTTTGACCTGCACTTACGTGATTCCCTGACCGGCTGTCAGGGAATTTTTCGGCGGTTTCGGGAAGGTTTCCGCTGGCCTTGAACGGTGTCGGGTGTGCAGGTTCGTGAAGGTTCTCAAGTGGGGTGGGGTCCCCTCGGGTGAGCGGCCACTGCGAAGGTGTTGGCCGCCCGGCGCAGGCGTGAGCCATTGGGTGACCCTCATATTTGCGTAATGGCGCAACAAGGGGCACACTCGTGAGGTCGGGTTCCGCGTGAGCCGAGAGCGCCTGCCGGGGCACAGCCACCTCACGGATCGGAGGCAGCCATGGGTGCCGAACCTCCCAGTCCGCGCTGCCTTCCGGGCACTCGCTGACTTTCGTACCTCCGGGCCCCGGCCCTGATTCCCCGCGCCGGACGTGGCCCGCTCCCGATGAGGAGGCGGTGGCTTCCCAGGCGCACACCCCCCTTCTTCTCTCACCTGTCTTTCCCATGCTGCGTGGGTGAGCCCTGCCCTGCTGTCGGCGCGTCTGCCTCGGCGGGGTGATGCCGGCGTGCCCAGAGTGTGGGCGGAGGTCTTCCGTGATGTCGTTCCGTACGGACACCAAGCCTGCCGAGTCGGCGGTGCGCACGCCCCTGGTCGCGCGACTGCCGGGGCGTCTGTCGCATTTCTCCTGGGTGGACGCGGCGGTCGCCGCTGCCGTGCTCGTCCTGCTCTACGTGGTGCTGCGGGTGGGTCAGGGCGCCACCGTCGCCTTCAGTACCCATCAGAACGTGCACGTCGACACCGATCCGTCCCAGCTGCCGTACGACGCCGCGCGGTCACTGCTGCGGATGTTCGTGGCGCTGGCCCTGTCGGTCGCGTTCACGTTCTGCTACGCCTACTCGGCTGCCAAGAGCCGTCGGCTGGAGCGGATCCTGATCCCCGCGCTGGACATCCTGCAGTCGGTGCCGGTGCTGGGCTTCCTGACCGTGGCGGTGACGGGGTTCATCGCGCTGTTCCCCGGATCGATGCTGGGCCTGGAGTGTGCGTCGATCTTCGCGATCTTCACCTCGCAGGCGTGGAACATGACGTTCGGCTTCTACTACTCCCTCACCTCCCTGCCACGCGAACTCGACGAGCTGTCACGGTCGTTCGGCTTCACCCGGTGGATGCGGTTCTGGAGGGTCGAGGTCCCGGCCGGGACGATCGGCTTGGTCTGGAACGGCATGATGAGCTTCGGCGGCGGCTGGTTCTTCCTGGTCGCGTCCGAGGCGATCAGCGTCAACAACCAGCAGTACGCCCTGCCCGGAGTCGGCTCCTACGCCGGTGCTGCGATCACCGACGGCGACCTCGGCAAGGTCGGCTGGGCCATCCTGACCATGGCCGTGATGGTGATGGGCGTGAACTTTCTGTTCTGGCGGCCCCTGACGGCCTGGGCGGAGAAGTTCAAGAACGAGCAGTCCGAGGCGAGCGAGGTGCAGCGGTCGTACGTCCTGGACTTCCTGCGGCGTTCGCACTGGCCGCGGTTGCTCGGCCGGATGCTGCGCCCGGTCGGGCGGGGGCTGAACCGGGCGGGGCGCGTCCTGGGCCGGGACGACCGGCCGCTGGTGGTGGATCCCGCGCGGCAGCGCACCGGTGACGTCGTCTTCACCGTCGTCGCGGGCGGGCTGATCCTGTGGGGGCTGTTCGACCTCGGCCGCTTTCTCGACGACCGTACCGGCCTCGGCGTCTTCGGTGAGCCGCTGTTGCTGGGCCTGGCCACCCTCGCCCGGGTCCTGGTCCTGGTCGCGCTGGCGACGGTGATCTGGGTGCCGATCGGGGTGAGAATCGGCTTCTCGCCGAGGCTGACCCGTATCGCCCAGCCCGTGGTCCAGGTACTGGCCTCCTTCCCGGCCAACTTCCTTTTCCCGCTGGCGGTGTGGTTCTTCCTGAAGACCGGCCTGTCGATCAATATCGGCGGCACGTTGCTGATGGCGCTCGGCGCCCAGTGGTACATCCTCTTCAACACCATCGCCGGGGCGATGGCCATTCCGACCGACCTGCGCGAGGCCATGGACGACCTCGGAGTCGTCGGTTGGCAGCGGTGGCGGCGACTGATCATCCCGGGCATCTTTCCCTCGTACGTCACCGGAGGTATCACGGCCTCGGGCGGTGCCTGGAACGCCTCGATCGTCTCCGAGGTCGTCACCTTCGGCGGCACGACGCTCACCGCTACGGGCCTGGGCGCGTACATCGCGAAGGCCACCGAGAGCGGCGACTACCCGCACCTCATCGCGGGTGTGGCGGTGATGAGTGTCTACGTCGTCGGGCTGAACCGGCTGCTGTGGCGCCGTCTGTACCGGCTGGCCGAGGCCCGCTACTCCCTCTGAACTTCCCTGTCTTTCAAGCGACTTGGAGCACATCATGGTGCTGAACTCCCTCGGCGGCCTGCGCGCCGACCGCAATATCTCGACCTTCGACAGGACCTGTTCCGCGGACGGCGACATCCTGCTGGAGACCGTCGGCCTGACCAAGTCCTACGCGGGCGCCGACGGCGAGCTGCCCGTCCTGTCCGGTATCGACCTCCAGGTCCACGCCGGTGAAGTCGTCGCCCTGCTGGGCAAGTCGGGCTCGGGCAAGTCGACGCTGCTGCGCTGCCTGGCCGGGCTGGTGCCGGTCAGTTCCGGCACCGTCGCCTACAAGGGCGCCCCCCTGACCGGCGCCAACCCGGGTACGGCCATGGTGTTTCAGACCTTCGCGCTGCTGCCGTGGCTGACCGTGCAGCAGAACGTCGAACTCGGCCTGGAGGCCAAGGGAGTCGGTGCCGTCGAGCGGGCGGACGCGGCCCGGCAGGCCATCGACCTGATCGGTCTGGACGGCTTCGAGTCCGCCTACCCCAAGGAGTTGTCCGGCGGTATGCGCCAGCGCGTCGGCTTCGCACGGGCATTGGTCGTGGAGCCGGACGTCCTGATGATGGACGAGCCGTTCTCCGCCCTCGACGTGCTCACGGCCGAGAACCTGCGCGGCGAACTGATGGAGCTGTGGGAGTCCGGGCAGTTCCCCATCCGGGCGATCGTGCTGGTCACGCACAACATCGAGGAAGCCGTGCTGATGGCCGACCGGATCGTCGTTCTCGGCTCCCGCCCCTACGGCACCGTCCGCGAGGTCTTCGAGGTCGGCCTGGAGCGCCCCCGGGACCGGAATTCGGCCGCCTTCGAGGACCTCATCGACCGCGTGTACCGGACGATGACCGGTCGGCAGAAAGAAGGCCGCACCCCCGGCCGGGCCGAGCCGGTGGACGCCGTGGAGCTGGAGAAGCGCACCCCGGCCAACACCCCGCTGCCCACCGCGAGCGTGGACGGCCTGTCCGGTCTGGCGGAGATGATCGCCCACCGCGACGGACGCGCCGACCTCGCCGACCTGGTCGACGACCTCGGCCTGGAGGTCGACGACGTGCTGCCCCTCGTCGACGCCCTCGACCTGCTCGGCTTCGCCGTCGTGCACGGCGACGACCTGCTGCTCACCGACACCGGAGCCGCTTTCGCCGGCGCCGACGTACAGAAGTCCAAGACCATCTTCGCCCAGGCGGCATCGGGCGCCCCGCTGGTCAGGCTGATCACCAGTAGCCTGCGCCAGAACCCCGACGGAACCCTGCGCTCCGGGTTCTTCCGCGACGTGCTGGCCCACCACTTCACCAGCGAGCAGGTCACCCGCCAGCTGGAGACAGCCACCGACTGGGGCCGCTACGGCGAGCTGTACTCCTATGACGCCGAGCCTCAGGAGTACCGCCTCGACGAAGGCGACACCGACACCGACACCGATGCCGATGCCGACGCAGTACGAGAGGGACAGGTCCGATGAACACGCTGCACTTCGCCACCGGTCTCTGCACGGGGCTGGCCGCGGGCGCGCTGATCGGCATCGAGCGGCAGTGGCGCCAGCGGATGGCCGGGCTGCGCACCAACACCCTGGTGGCCACCGGCTCCGCCCTGTTCGTGCTGCTGTCCAGCTCCTTCGGCACGGGCGATCCCAGCCGGGTCGCCGCCCAGGTGGTCTCCGGCATCGGCTTCCTCGGCGCCGGCGTCATCATGCGCGACGGCCTCAACGTCTCCGGGATCAACACCGCTGCCACCCTGTGGTGTTCGGCCGCCGTGGGTTCCCTCGCCGGAGCCGGCCTGCCCGGGTACGCACTCGTCGGCGCGGCGGCGGTCGTCGCCGTCAACACCGCCGTACGCGGACTCGCCCAGCGCCTGGACCGTCAGCCAGGCTCGGGCGACGAGGTCCCGACCCCGTACTGCGTGGAAGCGGTGGTCGCCGCCCGCGACGAAGCCCACGTCCGCACCCTGCTCGTACAGTCCCTGGCCGGTTCCGCCAGCCGCCTGCACGCGGTCGCCGCCACCGCCGACGGCGAGGACGGGCAGGTGCGGATACGCGCGGAGATCACCTCCGACGGAGCCGACAGCACACCGGTGGAGAGCGCGGTCGCCCGCATCAGCATGGAACCGGCCGTCGTCTCCGCCGCCTGGCGGCGGACGGCCGCATGACGAGCGGAAACTCAGGTCTCCGCAACCGGGCGGTGCCGTGCCCGCGCCGCGGCCGGGTGCTCCTGCGCGACCGTCGCGGGCACCTCCGCCTCCGCCGCGTCCTCCGGGGCCTCGGCGGCGTCGCCGGCCAGTACCGCGCTCTCCAGCAATGCCCGCACCTGATGGCCGGCGGCCCGGTAGTAGATCCGCGTGCCCTCACGGCGGGCGGCGACCAGCCCGGCCGCCCGCAGCTTCGCCAGGTGCTGGGAGGTGGCCGCGACGTGCGCGCCGATCAGCTCCGCCAGCCGGCTGACCGGCAGCTCTCGCTCGCTCAGCGCCCACAGCAGGCGGTAGCGCGACGGATCGGCGACCGCCTTGAGCACCGCCACCGAGCGCTCTGCCCGCTCCTCGTCCCATGACGCTACTTGCGCTTCCATGCAAATATGCTAACCGGTGACCCGGACCACGTCCGCGCACCGCAAGGAGGTGAGCCATGACGGCCCACAACACGCCCCGACCGCAGGTCCCCGTCGTCGACTGCGCCCTGTACGAGTACGGGCGCCGCCGGCCAGGCCAGCTGCCGCTGGACGAGGCCATGCACGCCGCCCGCACCACCCCCGGCGCCTTCACCTGGATCGGACTGCACACCCCCACCGCCGACCAACTCCACTCCGTCGCCCGCGCGTTCGCCCTCCACCCGCTCGCGGTCGAGGACGCTTTGGAAGCCCACCAGCGGCCCAAGCTGGAGCAGTACGACAACACCCTCTTCCTCGTCCTGCGCACCACTGTCTACCTCGAACACGACCAGCCGACCCCCACCGCCGACCTCGTCGGCACCGGCGAGATCATGGCCTTCGTCGGCCGCGACTTCGTCATCGTCGTCCGCCATGATCCCTCCGAGCCGCTCACCGGAGTCCGCAGGCGTCTGGAAGCCGACCCCGAGCGTCTCGCCCACGGCCCGGTCGCCGTCCTGCACGCCATCGTCGACGCGGTCGTCGACCAGTACCTGGACGTCGTCACGGCCCTGGAGGCCGACGCCGACGAGATCGAGAACGACACCTTCTCCCCGGACACCGGCCACGACATCGGCTGCATCTACCAGCTCAAACGGGAACTCGTCGAACTCAAGCGAACCGTTGCACCACTGGCCCGGCCGCTGCGTGACCTTGCCGAACGCCGCGTCCCCGGCGTGGACCGGGAACTCGCCGCCTACTTCCGCGACGCCGCCGACCACCTCGCCCAGGTCGCGGAACGCGTCACCGTCCTGACCGAACTCGTCGACAACGCCCTGACCATGGCCCTCGCCCGGACCAGCCTCCAGCAGAACCACGACATGCGCCGCATCAGCGCCGCCGCCGCCCTGATCGCCATCCCCATCGCCATTGCAGGCGTCTACGGCATGAACTTCGACCACATGCCCGAACTGCGCCAGCTGTTCGGCTACCCGCTGATGCTCGGCGGCACCGCCGTCATTGTCACCGTCGTCTACCTGGTCTTCCGCAAGAGGCGCTGGCTCTGACATCCGTCTTGTCGCCATTTGGCACACTGTCCGGATCCGACGGTCCGGTGAAGGAGAATTCCGTATGTCCATGGTCGGCAACCTGCGCAAAGTCGCGAACCTGGCGCGGCGCACCCGCCATCGCCGTGTGGACCTCAGTCACCCGGCCCGCTCCCCGCTCGGCGCGTCCGTGGTCAACTGCGTCGTCTACCGCGACGGAGTCCGCACACCGTCGACGGGCGGCTCGGTGGCGGAAGCCGTCCGGCACGCCCGCAAGCACCGCGGCGGATTCGTCTGGCTGGGCCTGCACGAACCCGGCGAGGAGGAGTTCGCCGGGGTCGCCGACCTGTTCGGGCTGCACCCGCTCGCCGTCGAGGACGCCGTCCACGCCCACCAGCGCCCCAAGATCGAGCAGTACGGCGAGGTCCTGTTCTCCGTCTTCAAGACCGTCACCTACGTCGAACACACCGAACTGACCGCGACCAGCGAGGTCGTCGACACCGGCGAGATCATGGTTTTCACCGGCCCCGACTTCGTCGTCACCGTCCGCCACGGCCGTCATGGCTCCCTCGGCCCCCTGCGCGAGAACCTCGAAGCCCACCCGGACCTGCTGGCCAAGGGCCCCTCCGCCGTCCTGCACGCCATCGCCGACCACGTCGTCGACGACTACGTCACCGTCACCGACGCCGTCCAGAACGACATCGACCAGGTCGAGACCGACGTCTTCTCCCCCCACAGTCCGCGGAGCGCAGACGCAGGCCGCACCTACCAGCTCAAGCGCGAACTCCTGGAACTGAAGCGGGCCGTGGTCCCGCTCGCCCGCCCCCTCGACCGGATCGCCACCGAGCCCCGCGCCTGCGTCGACAAGGAGATACAGGCGTACTTCCGCGACGTCGCCGACCACCTCACCCGTGTCACCGAGCAGATCAACGCCTTCGACGCCCTGCTCGACTCCATCCTCCAGGCCCACCTCGCGCAGGTGACCGTCGCCCAGAACGAGGACATGCGCAAGATCACCGCTTGGGCCGCGATCATCGCCGTACCCACCATGGTCTGCGGGGTCTACGGCATGAACTTCGACCACATGCCCGAACTGCGCTGGACCTTCGGCTACCCCCTCGTCCTCTCCGTCATCGCCACCGCCTGCTTCCTCCTCCACCGCAACTTCAAGCGCAACGGCTGGCTGTAGCCGCTCACGGTCACCGCAATGTGCCGTTGTCGGGTTGCTGACCGCTGTCTCCAGCATCGATGTGTCGGCCCGGTTCGGTCGCGTGCTCGCCGCCCCGATCCGCTGCCGCGTCCTGCTTGCCCTGCGCGACGCGTCGGCCTACCCCGCCGATGAGGTCGAACAGCTCCTCGTCGTCCTGTTCCTGGTTCGCCAAGGCGCTTTTCTCCATGTGTCGGGTGGTGGACCCCGTCCCTGCCGTGGCCTGTTCTTCTGAGGGCGGAGGAGCCTCTGGCCGATGGAGCGAGGGTGTGCGCCCGCTCGCTCATCGTCAGGGCGGAGGCTCTTCTCGTCTCTCCCCTCGTGCTCCTGCGCGGACCGAGTGCCTCGTTGAAGAGGCGTGTCCAGCAGGGCGATGAGCAGGAACGAATTCGCGCCGACCGTGCAGCAGCACGGAGAGACCGTTCGGGACGAAGCGACGCACCCCTACGAGCGATTGACCTGGTGCATCTGTAGTGTCCGCCTCGATACACACGGCCTGCGGCACCGCGGTCCGCGAGGAGGAGGAACACCATGGCCGATTCTCGGCACGGACCCGCAGCGGACGAAGTGTCCGCGGCGGAGCCGCCGGAGGCTCGTCGTGCGAGCGCGCGGGACACGGTGCGGCTCGCCGTGGTGATCGGTGCTCTCGGCGTGGTCTTCGGTGACATCGGGACCAGTCCGATCTACACCCTCCAGACCGTGTTCGACCCGAGTGACCCGCACCCGGTCCCGGTCAGCACACAGAACGTGTACGGCGTGGTGTCGCTGGTGTTCTGGTCGGTTGTCGTCATCGTCACGGTCACGTACGTGCTGCTGGCGATGCGCGCCGACAACGAGGGCGAGGGCGGCATCATGGCGTTGATCACGCTGCTGCGCCGCTGGAGCTCCCAGCGGGGACGGCGAGCCGCCACCGTACTGGCCGCGCTGGGCATCTTCGGCGCGTCGCTGTTCTTCGGCGACAGCATGATCACCCCGGCGATCTCGGTGCTGTCCGCGGTCGAGGGACTCAAGGTCGTCGAGCCGTCGCTGGACAGCGCGGTGGTGCCGATCACGGCGGTGATCATCGTGTCCCTGTTCCTGGTGCAGCGCCGGGGAACGGCGGCGGTCGGCCGGGTGTTCGGGCCGGTCATGATCGTCTGGTTCGTGGCCATCGGGGCGTGTGGCGTCGCCGGTATCGCCGATCACCCGGACATCCTCAGGGCGCTGTGGCCGAGCTATGCCCTGGGCTTTCTGTTCGGCCACTTCGGCACCGCCTTCTTCGCGCTGGCCGCCGTGGTGCTCGCGGTCACCGGCGCCGAGGCCCTCTACGCGGACATGGGGCACTTCGGCCGCCGGGCCATCACCCGCGCCTGGATGCTCCTCGTCTTCCCCGCCTGCGTCCTGAGCTACCTCGGCCAGGGCGCGCTGATCCTCGACGATACGGACAACATCAGCAGCCCGTTCTTCCTGCTCGTGCCCGAATGGGGGCGGTGGCCGATGGTCCTGCTGGCGACGGCGGCCACGGTGATCGCCTCCCAGGCGGTGATCACCGGGGCGTACTCGGTCGCTTCCCAGGCGGCCCGGCTCGGCTATCTGCCGAGGCTGCGGATCGCGCACACCTCCGAGTCCACCGTCGGCCAGATCTACGTCCCCTGGATCAACTGGCTGCTGATGGTCTCGGTCCTGACCCTGGTCTTCGCCTTCCGCAGCTCCGCGGCGCTGGCCTTCGCGTTCGGCATGGCGGTGACCGGCACCATCACCATCACGACGCTGCTGTTCCTCTACGTCGCGCGCGCGAAATGGGGCACGCCCCGATGGCTGCTCGGCATCGGCGGGGGCGCGCTCCTCTTCGTGGACCTGCTGTTCGTGGGGGCCAACCTGACCAAGCTCGTCCACGGTGCTTGGCTGCCGCTGCTGATCGGTCTCACGGCGTTCACGGTCATGACGACCTGGCAGCGTGGCCGCGACATCGTCACCGCGGAACGTGCCCGCCACGAAGGTTCCCTGGACGAGTTCATCGAGCAACTCCGGAGCGGGGAGATTCCCGGACGACAGGTCCCGGGCACGGCCGTCTTCCTCAACCGGGGCAAGCAGACGGCGCCGCTGGCCATGCGGGCCAACGCGGAACACAACCACGTGCGGCACGAGCACGTCGTGATCCTCTCCATCGAGACCGAGCCCGTGCCCCGCGTCCCGGCCGCCCGGCGGATCATCGTCGACAGCCTCGGCCATGCGGACGACGGGATCATCCATGTCACCGCCCGGTTCGGGTACATGGATACGCCGGATGTGCCCGCCACGCTGGCGCTGCTGGACCCGGCCGAGACCGAGGGACCGTTGCAGCTCGACCAGGCGTCCTACTTCCTGTCGAAGATCGAGCTCCGGCGCGGCAAGGCACCGACGATGGCGCCCTGGCGCAAAAGGCTGTTCATCGCCACGTCCCACATCACGGCTGACGCCGCCGAACACTTCAGCCTGCCCCGCGACCGTACGGTCATCATGGGCTCACACATCGAGGTGTAGGCGCGACTGTCGCCCGGGGCACCTGTCATGAACGACGGGGCTGCCGGACCGGAGGCGCATACCCACGCGCGCAGGTCGTCCGCGAGCAGGAGACCCTGCGCCCGTACTCGTGGAGCAGCCGGGCCTCGATGTCACAGGAGTCCCGACTCCCGCAGCACGGCCTGTGCCGTCTCGTCGTCGATGCGACGGCACAGGCGGTCGATGACGTCCGCTCCGTAGCGCAGCGTTCCGTGCTCCAGGGAGCGCCGGACGCCCGTGTCGAGTTCGTGCCAGATCAGGGGGTTGGCGGCGAGGATCCGGGAGTCGAGCTCCAGGCTGTGGCCGTGGGCGTCCCGTAGGACCAGGTGCGAGGAGACACTGCCGCACTGCCGTACGGCCGTCAGCGTGTCCGTGCGGATGACGAGGCTGCGCGAGAGGGTGCGTACGGCCAGCCAGCCAGGGCCCGCGCTCACCCGTGGCGGCAGCAGGACGGCGAACACCGCGGCGGACAGAACCGACCAGAGCAGGGCACGAAGTGGCGTCAGGGTTCCCCCGTCCCAGTCGACCAGGAGGCTCATGGTGCAGAACACCAGGCCGCAGCCCACCGCGAACCGGGCGCTGCCGGGCCAGTGGCGGTCGAATGCCGGGGCAGCCGGTGTGCTCCGTTCCATGTCTCCGACGTTAGGCGGGCGCAGGAGTCCGGCGGCCGTTGCTTACGGAGTCCTAGCGCCGGGGGAGTGAATGTTGACGGGATTCTGACGCGGTTGCCGCAGTCGTCAGCCGGTGTGGACGCGGGGGCGGCGGGCGCGGTCCGGTTCCGCCTCGCGCAGGACCTCCCGGGTGACGGGGGCTACCTCGCCCTGGCCGAAGAGGAAGAAGCGTAGGAAGTCGGCGAAGGGGCTGCCCTCGGTCCACTCGAAGTAGATGTGGGGGATGCGGCCTGTCGTGTCGCGCACGTGCGGGAGCAGGGCGGCGAGGGCGTCGGGGACGGAGGAGGACTCCAGGGTCAGGACGCGGTAGCGGTTGTGGAGCACCTCGCCGTGTACCGTCAGGCCCGCCTCGAACCCGGAGGGGTCGGTGACCGTCACCTCGACGAAGACGAAGTCCTCCTGTTCCGGCATGTCGTTGTCGGTCCTGATCTGCTCGATCTTGTCGCGGTACTCGGCCTTGTCGCGCTGGTCGGGTTCGTTGGCGATGAACCGTATTTTGCGGCTGGCCACGTCCCGGATGAATCGTTCCGCCATCGGGTCGAGGGTCAGGCTGGTGACGCGGAGCTCAAAGGCGCGGGCCAGCCGGGACAGCGGCGAGACCAGGATGATGCCCGCGATGAAGCAGGCGCCGATCTTGACGCCGTCGGGGCGCTCGATGACGTTGACGACGGTGACGTAGAGGAACACCGCCGAGATGACGGCGAAGCGTGGTCCGGCTCGGAGTTCGGGCCATCACGCGGACGGCTGCACCAGCGTGTGCAGAGAGTGACGTTCGGGCCCACGGGAGTGCGCTCCGGCGGCGTCGAGACTCTGTTGAGAGCGGCCGGGTGCGTGCGTCATTTCGTGCGTACGGCTGAGCGGAGCCCGACATCCCCTGGGCGGGCTCCGCTCAGCGGTCTGCGCGAGTCCGGGCTCGGCGGGTCGATGCGGTGGCCTGCCGCGCCGTGCGTATGCAGGTGTCGAGGATCTCGACCGCGGTGTCGACGTCCCTGTCGCCGTGGCCCGCATGCGGAAGCGAGCCGCGTCGGAGGCGACCGCGGGCTGCTCGACGAGACCGGAGGCCGTACGGCCGGTGGGGGGTGTCGCCGATGAGGACCGGGACGGCCGGGCGGACCACGTCGCCCATGACCTCCAGGCCGCGGGCCGTCAGAGCCGGGTGGCGACGGCCGTGACCGCCGCCGGGCCCCCTCCGGGGAGGTCACGATGCCCAGGGGAGCGAGGGCCCCGGTCTGTACGGGGGTGATGGCGCTGGAGAGGTCTGCGGGCCGCCGGACATCCGCACGTACTCCCGCGCGGACGCCGAGGGCGTGGCCAGGAAGCCGCCGGTGGTGGCGAACGTCTTGGAGAACGCGCCTACGACGAAGTCGACCTGGCCGAGGACGCCGTGCACCTCCAGCCGGCCGCCGCCCGAGTCGTCCATAGCGCCGAGTCGTGGGCGACGTCGACCATCAGCTGGGCACCGTACTCGCGGCAGATGCCCAGCAGTTCGGCGAGCTGAGGGGTGTCGGAGTCCATGGAGAACACACCCTCGGTGACGACGAGGACGGCGTTCTTGGCGTCGGTCGCGCGGATGCCCTTCGGATGGCGTCGTACGGCATCGTTGTCGAGGTGCCGGAAGAACTCCACGGTGGCTCCACCGGCGGCGCCTTGGCGCAGCGAGTCGTGGGAGAGGCTGTCGAGCAGGACGTGGCCGCGGCGGTGCATCAGCGCCCGGATGGTCCCGAAGCCGGACGCCCATCCGGTCGGAACAGTGCCACGTGCTCGGTGCGCAGGGCCTGGTGCGACGCGTCGAGAACGGCTGGGTGGCCGGTCGGCGAGAGGCAGTCCTGGCCGCCGAAGCCGGGTCCCTCGGTGGTCACACCGGTGTCGGAGACGACGGTGGCACGGGTGGTCAGATCGGGTCCGGACACCATGCGGAAGCGCATGACGTCCTTCTCGCGGGCATCGGCCTGTCGGCCGTCCGGCCCGGCCAGGGTGGGGGCGATGGTGGCGGGCACAGTGGTGGTCATGTTCTGAGTCCTCTCCTGAGACGGGGAGTCGTGGGCGCGCCCGGCGGATCTCGCCGGGGCAGTGAGCCTGCGGCGACCCTGCGGCGCCGGACCCGGAGACCGACTGACGCGAGGCTGACGTGGGGGGAGCCCCGGCATGCTCATCGAGGCATCCCGGAGCTCGGACACGGGTGTCGACTCTCCTTCCGGTACGGGTGGGTGTTTCAGGCAGCGCTGCGGCTGACCAGCAGGTCCGCGAGCTTGTTCAGGCGCTTGACGGTACGGTCCCCGGTCGCGGCCGGGGCGGGTGCGACGCGCGTGTCACGGTCGTAGTAGGCGCCGTTGACGATCTCCACGGCCGGGTCGCACAGCCGGACCACGTTCGCCGCGCCCTCGGCGGGCGACATGCCCTTGTGGGCGTACAGCGGCAGCAACGCCGTGTCACAGACGCCGGGGTGCACGGAGACGGCGGTGACTCGCGGGTCGGCCGCGAACACGGTGAGGGCGAGCTGGGACTGGGCGTAGGCGGCGACGCGGGTATAGCGGCGGGTGCGGTTGGGGTCGGACCACTGGATGGACCCGGTGCGGTGCAGGGCCGACGACACGTTGACCACGCGACCGCCAGGATCGCTGGTGAGCGCCGGTTCGAGCAGGCAGGTGAGCAGATAGTGGGCGAGGAAGTTGACCTGGAAGGCGACTTCGTTGCCGTCGGCGGTCACGGTGTGGCGCTCGGGCGCGGCCATGCCGGCGTTGTTGACGAGCACGTCCAGGTGCGGGTGCTCGGCGGCGACCTTGCGGGCGAGGGTCTCTACCTCGCCGAGGTGGGCGAAGTCGGCGGCGTACGTGTGCAGTTGGCCGGCCTCGACGTCCGTGGTGGCGATGAGCCGGTCAGCGGCTGTACGGGCCTGCTCAGCGGTACGGCCGTGCAGCAGTACGGTGGCGCCGCGCTCGGCGAGCTGCCGGGCGGTCTCCTGACCGATGCCGGAAGCAGCGCCTGTGACGAGCACGGTACGGGAGGAAAGCATGGAGTAGGACATGATCCGATCCGGGGTCGACGGCACGCGGACGAGGCCCCGGCCAGGGGCGGCGGGCGTGCGGGTGGAGGAACGAGGCGGGGCGCCGGACGGGAGTCACGGCGCCCCGGAGGATGCGGAACGCGTCAGTGGGACACGGACGCGGGCATTCCCGCACAGCGCGGCGCAGGACTGGACGGCCGAGCGGGACTCGGCGGCCGGTCGAAGCGGAGCCAGGCGCTGTTCACGTCAACCATGGAAGCCGTACCGCAGAGCGGTGGCAAGCCTGGCGCCCGGTCCCTGACGCCCCTCTGACGTGGGCATACGTGTCCTTGACAGCTCGGCCCGAGCAGCGCAGGGCGGCAGGGTGCGGGGTGAATTCAGCCGAGGCCCGGCACCCCCGAGACCAGCAGGTCGATCAGCTTGCCGCCGAGGAAGGGCACCGTCAGCCCGCCCAGGCCGTACAGCGGCAGATTGCGGCGCAGCAGGTCGTGCGCCGACGCGGGCGTACAGCGCACGCCTCGCAGTGCGAGCGGGATCAGGGCCACGACGATCAGGGCGTTGAAGATGATCGTTCAGGTGCTCCAGTCCCGGGTGATGAGGAGTTGCTTGCCGATCTCGACGAGCTCGACGAGCTTGGTCGGGTTCGAGTCGAGGTCGACCATGTTCCTGGCCTCTTTGGCGGCCGAGATGCCCGTGTTCATGGCAACGCCGACGTCGGCCAGGTAGTCGTCCACGCCCGCTTCCTCGGCGATGGCGCGGGCCGTGAGCGGGTTGTCACCGGTGACCATGACCGTGCGGATGTCCATGCGGCGCAGTTCGTCGAAGCGTTCGCGGATGTGGTCCTTGACCACGTCCCTGAGGTGGATCAGGCCGAGGACACGTGCTCCGTCCCAGTCGTGCACGGCCACCAGCAGCGGCGAACCGCCGGATGCGGCCACCGAATCGGCGAAATGCCGTGCCTCGGGCGGGACTTCGCCACCGTACATCCGCACTCATTCGATCACCTCCTGGGCGGCTCCCTTGCGGGTGGCGCACACGGCCCCGCTGTCCCAGCGTGGGCCGCTCTGCGCCGCCACTACCGGGCCACCGCGCCCGCGCGGCCACGGTCCTGCTCGCTGCCGCCCTCGCTCTGTTGCTGACGCTCGCCGGAGTCGCGGCCATGAGTACCTGGAGCAGCGTGGCAGACCGCGACGTGCCCCGGACCACCAGCGTGGCCGACCTCGATCTCGCCCTGAACGACATGGACGCACAGGCCGCCAACATCCTGCCGGCCGACGGTGACGCGGGCAAAGGGCGCCTGCGGACGCCGTACGAGAAGGCTGTCTCCTTCTACGGTGACGCCCGCCGCGAGATGGGGCACGACCTGCGTACTCTCGCCGTCGCCGCTCAGGGAGACGACGGGCACCACGGTGGCAGGGACGTCGGTCTCCTCCGACGACGAGGCGTTCGGCGCGCGGTCCAGCGCCGCCCGATCCACTCTTTCCGCCCGGTTCACGGCCGTGGTCATCCTCGGAGCCCAGCTGCTGACCTCGACGGCCGTCCAGCCGCGGGGTGCCCGGCGCGACGCCTTCGACTCGGTCGTCGCCCTCTCCCGCGCACGGGCCGTCGCCCACGACGCCAATGCCGACGAGAGCCGGTACGCGGCCTCCTTTCTCGCCAAGTCGCAGCAGCGGTACGGTCTGAAGGGCGCCACGCTGTCCACGTACGACTCCGAACCCGCCACCACATGGCAGGCGTACGGGTCCGATCACGACGACCTGCGCTTCACCGGAGAGTTCCGGCGCGAGCTCGACAACATCACCTTTCCCGGTGAACGGGCCGCTGCCGAGAAGACTGTGGAGACCTGCGCCGTCCACCGGCGCGACTTCGACCGACATCAACCGTGCCCACTTCACGGCCTCGGTCGACACGGGCCGCTCGGCGGTCACCGGCCTGCTCCTCAGGGCGGGCGGGCTGTTGCCTGTCAGGGCTGCTCTTACCCTCCTCGGACTACGGCCCCGGCCGGCCGGGTTCCGTCAGGGGGTATGCGGGCTCGGCAGCACCCCGAAGGAGCGCAGGGCGTACCGACGTGCGGCTCCACCGCTGGGCACGACCGGCCACGACGGCGTCACACCGCAGCTCTCCCCGCGCAGCGCTACGCGTCCGCCAGCCGGGTCTCCTCCAGGTCCAGGGAGCGCTGCAGCCGGCGGCGGGTGGTGTCGCTGATGGCGTGGTCGTCGTAGAGACGCTGCAGTTCGCCCGTCTCGACGGCGATCAGGTCGCGGCGCAGCTGGCGGTAGACCAGGTCGGCGGACTCGGTCGCGGTCCCGTCGTTGTCCTGCGGGGCGAGGCGGTCGCGGGCGTCGTCGAGGCGGGCTGCGAGGCCACGGCGGAGCCGGTCGAGGACGACGTCCGGTACGACCTCCAGCTCCGCCAGTTCCTCCAGCCGGGCCAGGCCGGCGTGGGCGAGGCGGGAGCGGGCCTCCGCCTCCTCGCGCGCGGTGTGGGCGGGCTCCAGGGCGATGCCGGAGCGGCGGACGACCGGGGCGAGTGTGAAGCCCTGAACGACGAGGGTGACGACCACGACCGAGGTGGTCAGGACGAGGACGAGCGGCCGGTCCGCGAGTGCGCTGCCGTTCTCCGCGATCTCAGGGATGGACAGGGCGGCGGCCAGCGGCATCACCCCTCGGGTGCCCGCCCAGGTCAGGACCACGGGGATCCGCCAGTTCATACGGGTGATGCCGCCTTTGCGCTGCACGACCGCCGACAGCGGGGCCAGCCACAGCATGCGTACGGCGACCAGTGTGGCGGCGACGGCCAGGGCGTACAGCGGCCAGGTCCGGTCTCCGTCGTCCAGAGCCCGCACCTGCGCGGGCAGGGCCAGCCCGATGAGGCTGAAGACCACGCTCTCCAGCAGGAACACCACCGTGCCGTACACGGCGTGCAGCTGGAGCCGGATGCGTGCGGTGGTGAGACGGTCGCCCCGGCCGCCCAGGACCACACCGGCCACCACGCACGACGTCACTCCCGAGGTGTGCGCCGCCTCCGCCAGCAGGTAGGCAGCGTACGGGGTGACCAGGGCGATCACCGTCTCCAGTACCGGTTCCTCGGTGCGGCGGCGGATCAGGGCGACCACGCCCGCGACCGCCGCGCCGATCAGCGTGCCGCCGCCGGCCAGCAGCAGGAACTCGCCGCCCGCCGCGCCCCAGCCGGAGGCCGCGGACGCCACGGCGATGCCCGCCGCCACCCGGACCAGTACCAGGGAGGTCGCGTCGTTGAAGAGGCTCTCCGCCTGCACGAGGACCTGGACCTTGGGCGGCAGGGCGAGTCGTCTGCCCAGCGCGGTGACGGCGACCGG
This sequence comes from Streptomyces saintjeani, assembly GCF_055409605.1. Taxonomy (NCBI): domain Bacteria; kingdom Bacillati; phylum Actinomycetota; class Actinomycetes; order Kitasatosporales; family Streptomycetaceae; genus Streptomyces; species Streptomyces saintjeani. The sequence goes on from NZ_CP189624.1 coordinate 9,350,724, forward strand.
GTCCGTGCTGGCCAGGATCGCGCCCAGTACGAACGCCATCTGCCACGACAGCGGCGTCACCAGCGCCGCGACCGCGCCGACCGCCGCGGCGGACGCCAGGACCAGGCCGATGGCGAGGATCCCGACCGGCTTCCACACCGCGCGCAGCTCCCGCCAGGGCATCTCCTCGGCCGAGGCGTAGAGCAGGGGCGGGAGCACGACGAGGCCGATGATGTCGGGGCTGATCTCGATCTGAGGGGTGCCCGGCAGCAGCGCCACGCCGAGGCCGGCGACCACGAGCAGGGAGGGCGCGGGGATGCGCCACCGGCGGGCGAAGGTGGAGACCACCGTCGCGAGGACCACGAGGGCGAGAACCGTCCCTACGCCGCGCATGCCTTCTCCCTGGACCCTGAACGGGAGACACCGTGACTCCCCGCCGACCAGACTTCCCGGCACACCGCCTTCACCCTATCGGGCCCCCGCACGTCAAGACAGTGTCAAGGTCCTCATGACCAGCGACAAGGAAGCGCTAACGACACCCTCTTCCGGCCCGCGAAGGCGCTTGTGTAGGGGGAGGATCCCTTCTGCGCAAGGGAGTTGAACCAGTGAGCGGAGTGCGTCGGCGGCGATGAGTGACGTACGGCCCGGACGACTGAAGGTCTATCTCGGGGCAGCCCCCGGAGTCGGCAAGACCTACCGCATGCTCGACGAGGGGCGGCGCCGCGCCGCCCGCGGGGCGGACGTGGTGGTGGGCTTCGCCGAGTGCCACGGCCGGCCCCGCACGGAGGCGATGCTCGACGGCCTGGAGGTCGTCCCCCGTGCCCGCTGCTCCTACCGTGGCGGACAGTTCCAGGAGATGGACGTCGACGCGGTACTGGCCCGCCGCCCGCAGGTCGCGATCGTCGACGAGTTCGCCCACAGCAACGTCCCCGGAGAGGGCCGCAACCCCAAGCGCTGGCAGGACATCCAGACACTGCTCGACGCGGGCATCGACGTCGTCACCGCGCTGAACATCCAGCACCTGACCTCCCTCAACGACGTGGTCGAGAAGATCACCGGGGTGCCGCAGCACGAGACGGTACCCGACGAGGTCGTACGCCGGGCCGACCAGGTCGAGTTGGTGGACATGCCCCCGGAGGGCCTGCGGCGCCGTATGGCCCACGGCAACGTCTACGCCCCCGAGAAGGTCGACGCGGCCCTCGCGAACTACTTCCGGCCCGGCAACCTCACCGCGTTGCGGCAGCTGGCCCTGCTGTGGGTGGCCGACCGGGTCGACGAGGCGCTCCAGGAGTACCGCTTCCAGCACGGCATCGGCGGGGTGTGGGAGACCCGCGAGCGGGTTGTGGTGGCCCTGACCGGCGGCCCGGAGGGCGACACACTGATCCGGCGGGCCGCGCGCATCGCCGACCGGGCGGCCGGGGGCGATCTCCTCGCCGTGCACGTGGCGCGCAGCGACGGTCTCGCGGCCGGGGTGTCGCACGCCTCGCTGGCCCGGCAGCGGCGGCTGGTGGAGGACCTCGGCGGCAGCTACCACTCGGTCGTCGGCGACCACGTCGCCACCGCGCTGGTGGAGTTCGCCCGCGCCGAGAGCGCCACCCAGCTCGTCCTCGGCACCAGCCGCCGGGGCCGCCTGGAGCGTTTCCTGACGGGCCTCGGCACGGGCGAGACCGTGACGGAACTGTCCGGCGACATCGACGTCCACCGGGTCACGCACGAGCGGGCCGGGCGCGGGACCCTGCTCCCGTCCCGGCGGCGCACCCTGTCGACGGGCCGGCTGATCGCGGGTCCGGTGGCCGGGCTGGTGCTGCCGGTGCTGCTCACGGTCGTCCTCGCACAGGTACGGGGGACGGTGAACCTGACCAGCGAGGCGCTGCTGTTCCTGCTGGCCGTGGTGGGGGTCGCCTGCATAGGCGGGGTCGCCTCCGCGGTGATCGCGTCGGTGACGGCGTCGCTGCTGCTCAACTACTGGTTCATTCCGCCCATCGGGCAGTTCACGCTGGACGATCCCAACGCGTTGCTGGCCCTGGGCGTGTTCGCGGTCGTGGCGGCCACTGTCGCCGCTGTCGTCGACCGCTCCCTGCGCCTGTCCCGCCGGTCGGCCAGGGCCACCGCCGAGGCCGAGACCATGTCGTCCCTGGCCGGCAGCATCGTGCGCGGTGGCGCGACCATTCCGGCGCTGCTGGAGCGCACGCGGGAGACCTTCGGCATGGAGTCGGCGGAGCTGGTGGACGAGCCGCCCGACGCCGACGGCGTCACCGCCGTTCCGGCAGGTTCCGGCGCGTATCTCGTCCTGGGCGGCCGTACCCTCTCGTCCTCCGAGCGGCGGGTGCTGGCCGCGTTCGCCGCGCACGTCGGATCCGCGGTGGAACGGGCGCGGCTCGCCGAGGCCGCCGCCGAGATCGAACCGGTCAGGGCAGCCGACCGGATGCGTACGGCGCTGCTGCGGGCCGTCGGCCACGACCTGCGCACCCCGCTCGCCGCGGGCTGGGCCGCGGTCACCTCGCTGCGCAGCCGGGACGTCGAGTTCTCGCCGGAGGACCGTGACGAACTCCTCGCCACCGCCGACGAATCCATGGCCAGGCTCAGCCGACTGGTGGAGAACCTCCTCGACCTCAGCAGGCTGGAGGCCGGCGCCCTCACCCTGAACCTGCGCGCGACCACGCTGGAGGAGGTGCTCCCCATGGCGCTCGCGGACACCCCAGGCGTCGAGGTGGCGGACCTGGAGGAGATTCCGGCGATGTGGGCCGATCCGCCGCTGCTGGAGCGGGTGATCGCCAACCTGGTCGGCAACGCCGCCCGCCACACGCCCGGGGGACAGAAGGTGCTGGTGACCGCCAGTGCCTTGGCAGGCCGGGTGGAGCTGCGGGTCGTGGACCGGGGGCCCGGTCTTCCCGCCGACGGACGGGAGAGGCTTTTCGAGCCGTTCCAGCGGCTCGGTGACACCGACAACACCACCGGCCTCGGCCTCGGGCTGGCGCTCGCCCGCGGCCTGACCGAGGCGATGAACGGGACGCTCGCCCCCGAGGACACCCCCGGCGGCGGTCTGACCATGGTCGTGTCGCTGCCGTTCGCGGACCGGACCGTGACGGCGGAGTGAGTACGGCCAGGTGTCCATGGCAACGGCCGCACCCGGGCCACTTCATGCTCGATCCGGGTCCGGCCATCCGGGCAGACCCGGAGCTCACTCCAGGCCGGAGACCCTGAATACGGCGCGGGCGGTCCCGCGGTCGACGCGCCGGGAGATGCGGCAGCAGAAGCCGCTGGGAGGCGCCGTCCAAGCAGCGGACGGCGTGAGGACAACCAACCCTCGCCGGCTCCGTGGCGTGCCATGCCGACGACGACAGGGAGGGGGAGGGCTGGTGACAGCCGGTTTGATGCGGTCCTGACGTATCTCCAGCGGTCTTCGATGTCCTGACCGTGACTGATATCCGTTGCCGGGATCACACGGCCGTCAAGGTCCCGTCAAAGTCGGCTGCCTGGGCGCGAAGATGCCGCTAGGAGCAGTCGGAGGCGACGGGAACGGGACACAACCTGGAGTGCACCGCGCACTCCTCGGTCCCCGTGCGCGGCCTGAAGAAGGAGCGCACACCCATGTCCGTCCTGACCACCGAGCCGAACGCCGTCCCCGCCGGCGAGGAGCCGCCTGATACCGGCGAACGCCATCGGCTGACCGCCGTCACCGGCCTGGCAGCCCTCTCGCTGGACGCGATGGCTTCGGTGGCGTACGGCCCGGAGGCGATCGTCCTCGTGCTGGCCGCCGCCGGTGCGCACGGGCTCGGCTTCACGCTGCCGGTGACGCTGGCGATCGCCGGTCTGCTGGCGGTGCTGGTCGCGTCGTACCGCCAAGTGATCGCGGCCTTCCCGGACGGTGGCGGGTCCTACGCGGTCGCCAAGACGCATCTGGGCGCCCGCACCAGCCTGGTCGCGGCGGCCTCGCTGGTCCTGGACTACGTCCTCAACGTCGCGGTGGCCGTCACCGCCGGTGTGGCCGCCCTGACCTCGGCCTTCCCGGCCCTCTACGACGACCGGCTGTGGCTGTGCCTGGCCGTTCTCGCCCTGGTCACGGGCGTGAATCTGCGGGGCATCGTGGAGTCGGCAAGGGTGTTCATCGTGCCGACGGTTGTCTTCGTCGGCTCGATCTTCGTGCTGATCGTCGTCGGGCTGTTCCGGTCCGAGCCGGTGAGCACGGCGACGGCGGCCGGTCATGCCTCGGCGCTCGCCGACAACGCCTCGACCGTGGGGGCGCTGCTCCTGCTGAAAGCTTTCGCCTCCGGCTGCGCCGCGCTGACCGGCGTGGAGGCCATCGCCAACGCCGTGCCCTCCTTCCGCGTCCCGCGCGCGAAGCGGGCGCAGCGCGCGGAGGTCGCTCTCGGCGCCGTCCTCGGCGTGATGCTCATCGGGTTGTCGGTGCTCATCGGCCGCTTCCATCTCCAGCCGGTCGAGGGCGTCACTGTTCTCGCCCAGCTCGCGGACGCCTCCCTCGGCCACAACTGGGCTTTCTACGTCATCCAGTTCGCGACGATGATCCTGCTCGCCCTGTCGGCGAACACGTCCTTCGGCGGGCTTCCGGTGCTGCTGAAACTGCTCGCACGCGACAACTATGCGCCGCACGTCTTCGCCCTCAAGGCCGACCGCCAGGTCCACCGGCACGGCGTCCTGGCGCTGGCCGCTGTCTCCGCCGCGCTGCTGGTGTTCTCCGGCGGCGACACCAACACCCTGGTCCCGCTCTTCGCGATCGGCGTGTTCGTCGGGTTCACGATCGCCCAGGTGGGCATGGTCCGGCACTGGCGTCGGGAGCGGGGGAGCGGATGGCAGGGCAAGACGGCGCTCAACGGCTTCGGTGCGCTGCTCACCGGTGTCGCGACCGTCGTCGTCACGGTGGAGAAGTTCATGGAGGGCGCGTGGCTGATCGTGATCGCCCTGCCGCTGCTCGTGGTCGCCTTGGAGACCGTGCACCGCGCCTACGGCCGGATCGGCGAACGACTCGGCCTCGGGCGCATACCCGAGGCCCCGCACCGCGAGCGCTCGCTGGTGATCGTGCCCGTCTCGTCGCTGTCCAGGCTGACCTCCGAGGCGCTCACGGCTGCCTCCTCCCTCGGCGACGAGGTCCGCGCGGTCACCGTCTGCTACCCGGATCCCGAGGACCGGGCAGCACTGCACGTCCTGGAACGGTCCTGGGCCGAGTGGGACCCGGGTGTGCCCCTCGTCCGCCTGACCAGTGAGCGGCGCAGTCTGGGCCGCCCCATAGCCGCCTACGTCCGTGAGGTGGCCGCCACCGAGCCGGGCACCCGCGTCACCGTCCTGATCCCGGAGACGGAACCGCAACGGCTGTGGCAGCGGCTGCTGCAGAACCAGCGGGGCGGAGTCGTCGCGCACGCCGTGCGGCGGGAGACGGACGCGGTGATCTGTCGACTGCGCTTCCGGCTGCTGTGAGCCGGATCACCGGCCGCCACCACGGTACGGATCGCCGCCGTAAGAGTCCCGTCAAAGCCGTGGGCGCCGCCGTAAGAGGGCCGTCAAGGTGCGGTCCGATCCGGCCAAAGAGACGCTTTCCTCTAATCGTCCCTGTTCGCAGAACCTCACTCCAGGAGTTCTCGATGGCCGACCTGGCCTTCGTCGTCACCACGATCGCGGTGTTCGCGCTGGTGGCTCTCGCCGCCAAGGGGGTGACGAAGCTGTGACCGCCGAGAACGTCGTCGGCCTGATCGTGGCCGTCGCCCTGCTGGGCTATCTCGTCCTCGCCCTGATCTTCCCGGAGAGGTTCTGAGAACGTCATGGGTCCCGTGCTTGCCGGCATCCTCCAGTTGCTCGCCCTGATCGTGGCCTTGGGTCTCGCCTACGTCCCGCTCGGCGACTACATGGCCAAGGTCTACTCCTCCGACCGTCACTGGCGTGTCGAGAAGTGGATCTACAAGGGCATCGGTGCCAACCCGGACACGGAGATGCGCTGGCCCGCGTACCTGCGCGGTGTCCTTGCCTTCTCCGCCGTGGGCGTCCTGTTCCTCTACCTGCTCCAGCGGCTCCAGGGCGTCCTGCCCGGCTCGCTGGGCTTCTCCGCGATCGACCCGGACCAGGCGTTCAACACCGCTGTGTCCTTCGTGACCAACACCAACTGGCAGTCCTACTACGGCGAGCAGGCCATGGGCCACGTCGTGCAGACCGCCGGTCTGGCCGTGCAGAACTTCGTCTCCGCCGCTGTCGGTATCGCCGTCGCGGTGGCTCTCGTACGCGGGTTCGCCCGTTCGCGCACCGGTGAGCTGGGTAACTTCTGGTCCGACCTGGTGCGTGGTGTCGTACGCATTCTGCTGCCGTTCTCCGTCGTCGCCGCGGTCGTGCTGGTCGCGTGCGGCGTGATCCAGAACTTCTCCGGCATTCACGAGGTCGGGCAGTTTTTCAATGGGCACAGCATGGGCGGGTCGCAGCAGTGGAACGGGGGCGCGGTCGCCTCGCAGGAGGCCATCAAGGAGCTCGGCACCAACGGCGGCGGCTACTTCAACGCCAACTCCGCGCACCCCTTCGAGAACCCCACGCCGTTCACCAACCTGTTCGAGATCTTCCTGCTGCTGGTGATCCCGTTCGCGCTGACCCGCACGTTCGGCCGGATGGTCGGCAGCCTCAGGCAGGGCTACGCGATCCTCGCCACCATGGCGACCATCTGGGTCGGCTTCGTCGCGCTGATGATGTGGACGGAGTTCGCCCACCACGGCCCGGCGTTCGACATCGCCGGCGGGGCGATGGAGGGCAAGGAACAGCGCATCGGAGTCGGCGCCTCGTCGATCTTCGCGGTGTCGACGACCCTGACCTCGACGGGGGCGGTGGACTCCTTCCACTCCTCGTTCACCGGGCTCGGCGGCGGGATCACGATCCTGGGCATGCAACTGGGCGAGATCGCGCCGGGTGGTACGGGTTCCGGCCTCTACGGCATGTTGATCATGGCGGTCATCGCGGTGTTCATCGCGGGGCTCATGGTCGGCCGTACGCCCGAGTACCTGGGCAAGAAGATCGGCACCCGTGAGATCAAGTTCGCGGCCTGCTACATCCTGATCACCCCGGCCCTGGTGCTCGTCTTCACGGCGGCGGCGATGGCGTTGCCGACGCCCGGCAACTCGATGACCAACAGCGGGGCGCACGGCTTCTCCGAGATCCTGTACGCGTATTCGTCGGCCGCCAACAACAACGGTTCGGCCTTCGCCGGGCTGAACGCGGACACCCAGTGGTTCAACACGACCCTGGGCCTGGCGATGGCCCTGGGCCGCTTCCTGCCGATGGTGTTCGTCCTCGCGCTGGCCGGTTCGCTGGCCGAGCAGCAGCCTGTACCGGCGACCGCGGGCACCCTGCGGACCGAGAAGCCGCTGTTCACCGGTCTGTTGGTGGGCGCGATCCTCGTCATCACCGGTCTGACCTACTTCCCGGCGCTCGCGCTGGGACCGCTGGCCGAGGGGCTGGCGTCATGACCACCCGCGCAGAGAAGCAAGAGGACACGATGTCCACAGCCACCCCGACCCGGGCGCCGCACAGCGATGTGCCGACCGGCCACAAGGACGAAGGCAAGGTCGGCGCGGGTGTCTTCGACCCCAAGCAGCTGGTCAAGTCGCTGCCGGACGCCTGCCGCAAGCTCGACCCGCGGGTGATGGTCAAGTCCCCCGTGATGTTCGTGGTCCTCGTCGGCTCGGTCCTGACGACGGTCTTCTCCTTCAAGGACCCGGGCGACTGGTTCGGCTGGACCATCAGCGCCTGGCTCTGGCTGACCGTGATCTTCGCCAACCTGGCGGAGGCGGTCGCCGAAGGCCGGGGCAAGGCCCAGGCCGACACCTTGCGCAAGGCCAAGACCGACACGGTCGCGCGGCGTCTGACTTCGGACGGGAAGTCCGAGGAGCAGGTGCCCGGCACCGAGCTGCGCATCGGCGATCTGGTGGTGTGCGAGGCCGGTGACGTCATTCCGGGTGACGGTGACGTCGTCGAGGGTGTGGCGTCCGTCGACGAGTCGGCCATCACCGGGGAGTCCGCTCCCGTGATCCGCGAGTCCGGTGGTGACCGCAGCGCGGTGACCGGCGGTACGAAGGTGCTGTCCGACCGGATCGTCATCAAGATCACGACGAAGCCCGGCGAGACCTTCATCGACCGCATGATCGCCCTGGTCGAGGGCGCGGCCCGGCAGAAGACGCCGAACGAGATCGCGCTGAACATCCTGCTCGCCTCGCTGACCATCGTCTTCCTGCTCGCGGTGGCCACTCTGCCGCCGTTCGCGGACTACGCGGGCTCGCACCTCTCCATGGTCGTGCTGGTGGCGCTGCTGGTGTGCCTCATCCCGACCACGATCGGCGCGCTGCTCTCCGCGATCGGCATCGCGGGCATGGACCGGCTCGTCCAGCGCAACGTACTCGCCATGTCCGGCAGGGCGGTCGAGGCCGCCGGGGACGTCTCCACCCTGCTGCTCGACAAGACGGGCACGATCACGCTCGGCAACCGGCAGGCGTCGGAGTTCGTGCCGGTGAGCGGCACCACCGAGGCGGAGGTCGCGGACGCTGCCCAGCTGTCCTCGCTGGCCGACGAGACACCCGAGGGCCGCTCGATCGTCGTACTCGCCAAAGAGAAGTACGGGCTGCGCGAGCGTCACCAGGGCGAGCTGGCCGGCGCCGAGTGGATCGCCTTCACCGCCCAGACCCGTATGTCGGGCGTGGACGTCGACGGCAGGAAGATCCGCAAGGGCGCGGCCGGATCGGTCGTCGCCTGGGTCCGGGAACAGGGCGGTGAGGTGTCCGAGGACGCCGGCGCGCTCACCGACCGGATCTCCGAGGCGGGCGGCACCCCGCTGCTCGTGGCCGTCGAAGACGCCGACGGGGCACGGGTGTTGGGTGTCATCCACCTCAAGGACGTCGTCAAGGAGGGCATGCGGGAGCGGTTCGACGAGCTGCGCCGGATGGGCATCAAGACGGTCATGATCACGGGCGACAACCCGCTGACCGCCAGAGCCATCGCCGAGGAGGCGGGCGTCGACGACTTCCTCGCGGAGGCCACCCCCGAGGACAAGATGGCCCTCATCAAGCGCGAGCAGGCGGGCGGCAAGCTGGTCGCGATGACCGGCGACGGCACGAACGACGCACCGGCCCTGGCCCAGGCCGACGTCGGCGTCGCCATGAACACGGGCACGTCGGCCGCGAAGGAGGCCGGCAACATGGTCGACCTCGACTCGAACCCGACGAAGCTGATCGAGATCGTCGAGATCGGCAAGCAACTCCTCATCACCCGGGGCGCGTTGACGACGTTCTCGATCGCCAACGACGTCGCGAAGTACTTCGCGATCATCCCGGCGCTGTTCGCGGCCGTCTACCCGGGCCTGGACAAGCTCAACATCATGGACCTGGCCTCGCCGGACTCCGCGATCCTGTCCGCCGTCATCTTCAACGCGCTGATCATCATCGCGCTGGTCCCGCTGTCCTTGCGAGGCGTGCAGTACAAGCCGGTCAGCGCCGACAAGATGCTGCGCCGCAACCTCACCGTCTACGGCATCGGCGGGCTGATCGCCCCCTTCATCGGCATCAAGATCATCGACCTGCTCATCTCCCTCATCCCCGGAATCGGCTGATCCCATGAACAACTCGGTTACGAACACGGCCCGGTTGCTCTGGGCGGGCCTGCGTGCCCTCCTCGTGCTGACCCTGGTCACGGGTGTCGTCTATCCGCTGGTGGTCACCGGCATCGCGCAGGGGCTGTTCAACGACAAGGCGAACGGCTCGGAGATCAAGTCGGACGGCAAGGTCGTCGGCTCGTCCCTCATCGGGCAGTCGTACAACCTGCCGCTGAAGAAGGGCGAGCAGACCCCGGCCCCCGACCTGAAGTGGTTCCAGGGCCGCCCGCAGAACGGCCTCGGCACCAACAGCGTCAACACCCAGTACAAGCTGATCCTCTCCGGCGCGACCAACCGCTCCGGCGACAACAAGGATCTCATCGACTGGGTGACCGCCGCCAAGGCCGCCGTCGTCAAGGACAACTCGGTCGCCGGCTACACGGTCAAGCCCTCCGAGGTGCCCGCCGACGCGGTCACGTCCTCCGGCTCCGGCCTCGACCCGGACATCTCCCCGGCGTACGCCCACCTCCAGGTCCACCGGATCGCCGAGCAGAACGGACTGACCGTCACCCAGGTGCAGAAGCTGGTCGACGACCACACCGACGGCCGCACCCTCGGCTTCATCGGCGAGCCGCGTGTGAACGTCCTCGAACTCAACATCGGGCTCAAGGCACTCGTGGCGAAGCAGAGCTGATGCCGTTACGCGATGATCCGTGCGGGAGTCGGCGGCCGGGAAAACGTCCTGGCTCCGCCGACTCCGCCATGACGCCGGTTGGTGCTCCTGGATCCCGTGACGCTCCCGGACTTCGTGACCGCCCGTACGAAACGAAAGGCGTACACCCATGACCAGGGTGTTGATGGTGGAGGACGACCCGCAGCTGGTACGGGCCCTTGTGATCAACCTGCAGGCACGCCAGTACGGGGTCGACACGGCGCCCGACGGCACCACGGCCCTCCGGCTGGCGGCCACACGTCAGCCCGACGTGGTGATGCTCGACCTGGGCCTGCCCGACATGGACGGCGTCGAGGTCATCAAGGCACTGCGCGGCTGGACCCGCGTACCGATCCTGGTGCTGTCCGCCCGGCAGGCGTCGGAAGGGAAGGTCGCCGCCCTCGACGCCGGCGCCGACGACTACATCACCAAGCCCTTCAGCATGGACGAACTTCTGGCCCGGCTGCGGGCAGCCGTCCGGCGCACAGAGGACGCACCGCTCGTTCCCGGGACGTCACTGGTGGAGACCGACGAGTTCACCGTCGACCTGCTCGCCAAGAAGGTCGTGCGGAGCGGGCGGGACGTGAGGCTGACCCCGACCGAATGGCACCTGTTGGAGATCCTGATCACCAACCCCGGCCGGCTGGTCAGCCAGAAGTACCTGCTCCAGGAGGTCTGGGGAGTCACGAACGGCAACAAGACCAACTACCTGCGGGTCTACATGGCCCAGCTCCGCCGCAAACTGGAGAAGCACCCCTCCCACCCCCGTTATCTGATCACCGAGCCCGGCATGGGCTACCGCTACGAGGGATGACATGGCACGCGGCAAGCTCCGGATCTACCTCGGCGCGGCACCAGGCGTCGGCAAGACCTACGCGATGCTCTCCGAGGCGCACCGACGCGTCGAGCGGGGCACCGACTGCACGGTGGCCTTCGTCGAGCACCACCACCGGCCACGCACCGAGGTGATGCTGCACGGACTGGAACAGATCTCGCGCAAGGAGATCGAGTACCGGGGCGCCACCTTCACCGAGATGGACGTCGACGCGGTACTGGCACGCCGTCCACAGGTGGCGCTGGTGGACGAACTCGCGCACACGAACATCCCCGGCTCCCGCAACGACAAGCGCTGGCAGGACGTGGAGGAACTCCTCAAGGCCGGGATCGACGTCGTCTCCACCGTCAACATCCAGCACCTGGAGTCGCTGGGCGACGTCGTCGAGTCGATCACGGGCGTACGGCAGCGGGAGACCGTGCCGGACGAGGTCGTACGGCGGGCCGACCAGATCGAGCTGGTCGACATGTCGCCGCAGGCGCTGCGGCGGCGGATGGCGCACGGCAACATCTACAAGTCCGACAAGGTCGACGCGGCTCTGTCCAACTACTTCCGGCCGGGCAACCTGACCGCTCTGCGTGAACTGGCACTGCTGTGGGTGGCGGACCGCGTCGACCAGTACCTGACCGAGTACCGCAGCGAGCACCAGGTGTCGACGATCTGGGGCTCTCGGGAGCGGATCGTCGTGGGCCTGACCGGCGGGCCGGAAGGGCGGACGCTGATCCGCCGAGCCGCGCGCCTGGCGGAGAAGGGCGCCGGCGGTGAGGTGATGGCCGTCTACATCTCCCGCAGCGACGGCCTCACCGCCGCCTCGCCGAAGGAACTGGCCGTGCAGCGCTCCCTGGTGGAGGACCTGGGCGGCACCTTCCACCATGTCGTCGGCGAAGACGTCTCGGTGGCTCTGCTGGATTTCTCCCGCGGGGTCAACGCGACCCAGATCGTGATGGGTGTCTCCCGGCGCAGGAGCTGGCAGTACGTCTTCGGGCCCGGCGTCGGCGCCACGGTGGCCCGCGAGTCCGGCCCCGACCTCGACGTCCACCTGATCACACACGACGAGGCGGGCAAGGGGCGCGGGCTCCCGGTGGCCCGGGGAGCGCGGCTCGGCCGGTCGCGGATCATCTGGGGCTGGCTCGTCGGCGTGCTCGGCCCCGTCCTGCTCACCCTCCTGCTGACCACCGCCACCCCGGATGTGGGTCTCGCCAACGACATGCTGCTGTTCCTCGCCCTGACGGTGGCGGCGGCACTCCTCGGAGGACTCTTCCCGGCGCTGGCCTCGGCGGTCGTGGGCTCTGTGCTGCTCAACTGGTACTTCACCCCGCCCATACACACCCTGACGATCGCCGACCCGAAGAACATCGTCGCCATCGCCATCTTCGTGGGGGTCGCCGTGTCGGTGGCGTCCGTGGTGGACCTGGCCGCCCGGCGGACCCACCAGGCGGCCAGGCTCCGTGCGGAGTCCGAGATCCTGTCCTTCCTCGCGGGCAGCGTGCTGCGTGGCGAGAACAGCCTGGAGGCGCTGCTGGAGCGGGTGCGGGAGACCTTCGGCATGGAGTCGGCGGCGCTGCTGGAGCGGGCCGGTGAACTCGGTTCCTGGACCTGCGCGGGCAGCGTGGGGCCCCGGCCCGCTGAGAACCCCGACAACGCGGACGTCGACGTGCCGATCGGCGACCATGTCTCCCTGGCCCTGTCGGGACGGGTCCTGCCGGCCGCCGACCGCCGCGTGCTCGCCGCGTTCGCCGCCCAGGCCGTCGTCGTCCTGGACCGGAGCCGACTCCAGCACGAGGCCGACCAGGCCAAGGAACTGGCCGAGGGCAACCGCATCCGCACGGCGCTGCTGGCCGCCGTCAGCCATGACCTCCGTACCCCGCTGGCCGGGATCAAGGCTGCCGTCACCTCCCTGCGCTCCGACGACGTCGACTGGTCGCAGGAGGACCGGGCGGATCTGCTGGAGGCCATAGAGGAGGGCGCCGACCGCCTCGACCAACTCGTGGGCAACCTGCTGGACATGTCCCGCCTGCAGACCGGCACGGTCACCCCCATCATCCGTGAGACCGACCTCGACGAGGTGGTGCCGATGGCGCTCGGCGGAGTACCGGAGGACAGCGTCGAGCTGGACGTCCCGGAGACGCTGCCCATGGTCCACGTGGACCGGGGGTTGCTGGAGCGGGCCGTCGCCAACGTCGTGGAGAACGCCGTCAAGTACAGCCCGGGGGAGGAGAAGGTGCTGGTGTCGGCGAGTGCCATCGCGGACCGGGTCGAGGTGCGGGTGGTGGACCGCGGGCCGGGAGTCCCCGACGAGGCCAAGGACCGCATCTTCGAACCCTTCCAGCGCCATGGCGACTCCCCTCGCGGTGCCGGGGTCGGCCTGGGACTGGCGGTGGCACGTGGCTTCGCCGAGGCCATGGGCGGCACTCTGGCCGCCGAGGACACACCGGGCGGCGGCCTCACGATGGTGCTCAGCGTGCCGACGGCACCGGAGCGCCGGCCCGAGCAACCGGAGCAGCCGGATCTCCCGGCCGCGGCCACGTCCTGAAGGACGATGCCCGATACCGGATGCCTGTGGGCCTCAGGCATCGGGCGGCACGCTCTCGAACTCCTTCTCGACGTGCCCGGTGTCCAGCCGCAGCCGCCAGACGTTCCTGCGGTGCGCGGCAGCCAGTTCGGCCTCCAACGGCGACCGTGGCACGGCGAGAACGGGACACGTGGCGTACGCGAGGCAGTAGCGGCTGACCGAAGGCCACAGGGCGCGGTGCAGACGGCCGCGATGCCCGGCGCCGACGACGAGGAGGTCGCCCTCGCGGCCCGCGATCCCGACCAGCGCCCGGCCAGGGGCACCCCGGGCCACGAGGGCGTATGTCGGAAGTCCCGTGCCCGAACTGCCGAACACGTCACGGAGCGCCACGACCAGCCTCTCCCGCGCCGACCGCTCACACTCCTCGATCAAGCAGGACGCGGCCGGCGAACGCCGTGCGGCGAGACCTCCGCCGGGCGGCTCCCAGGCCAGCACCGGCCACAGCTCGGCACCCCTGCGCCGGGCTTCGTCGGCGGCCCGGCGCAGGGCGGTGAGACTGCCCGGAGAGCCGCTCACTCCGACCACGACACGAGCGGCCGAACACGCGTCGGACCCGGACATCACGTCACCCTTCGCCACACGTCGGCGGTCGAACCCCGCCGACGATCCTCATCGGTACGGCATCCATCCCACTCCGTAACGGATGGTCCGAACAGTCCGCGGGCTACTTCTTGGCGCTCCTCTGACGGCTCCGGCCCGGGCCGCTCACCAGGCACGTCAGCATCCCGTCAACGTCGCCCCGATCGCCGTCAGCATCCCGTCAGGAGGGTCCGCTCGTCGGAGTGGCGGGGATAGCGTCGTCGGTGAGCCCCGGACCGCCTCCCCGCGTCCGGGGCGCTTCAGCTCCTTCCGGAGGTATCCCATGGAAGAACTCCAGTACGGCGAAGACCCCGAGCCCGCCGATCGGTTCCCGGCCGGACCCCTTTTCGTTCCGGTCCGGCCGGGCCCCTCACGGTGTGCGGCCCGGCTCTTCCGCACACCTCTCGGTGATCGCACGGCTGTCGGCTTCACCTCCTTGCGGAAGCTGACCGCGACGCTCGGTCCCGACCAGGCGTGGATCCGTCTCGCCGAGTCCGCGCTGCGCGCACTGACCGCACCGCTCGGCGTCACCACCGTCACCGTCGACCCCCAGTTCACCGCATCGGCGCCCGCACCGGTCGACTCCGCCGTCCCCGAGCTGACCCCGAACGCCCCGGCCCTGCGGATCGGCTGAGAGGAGAACAGGTGATGACAACCCTTCACGAACCCACGGTCCCTTCCACCTCCGCCGAACTGTCCGTGTGGCCGGCCTCGACCGCCGAGCCCCGTCCGGGCGACCTGGCCGTGGGCGGCGTACCGCTCGCGGAGACCGCCGACCGTTTCGGCACCCCCGTCTACGTCCTGGACGAGAACGAGGTCCGCGACCGCTGCCGCACCTACCGGCACGCCTTCCCCGATGCCGAAGTCCTCTACGCGGCCAAGGCGTTCCCGTGCCGGGCGATGACCCGCTGGATGGACGAGGAGGGCCTCGGCCTCGACGTCTGCTCCGCCGGCGAACTGGAGCTCGCGGTCACCACGGGCTTCCCTCCTGAGCGGATCACACTGCACGGCAATGCCAAGGCACCCCGCGACCTGGCCGCCGCTCTGCGTCTGGGCGTCGGCCGCATCGTCATCGACAACCCCTCGGAGATCGCCCGGCTGGCCGCCGCTGTCGGGCCGGACGGGCGCCAGAGGGTGATGGTCAGGGTCGTACCCGGCATCAGAGCCGGCGGTCACGAGAAGATCCGCACCGGTACGGACGACCAGAGGTTCGGCCTGTCCGTCTCCGACGGCTACGCCCAGCACGCCAACGCCCGGATACTCGACCAGCCGCAGCTCGAACTCACCGGCCTGCACTGTCACTTGGGCTCTCAGACAACCAGCGTCAAGCCCTACCTCGTCGCCGTACGCCGCATGGTGGGGCTGATGACCCGCCTGCACGAGCAGCACGGTCTGGTCCTGCCCGAAATCGACCTCGCCGACCGCATCGGCCTGGAGATGATCTCCTTCCACTACTTCACCCCCACCGGGCTCGGCAGGACCGCCCCGCACCTCCACTTCCGCCCGCCGTATGGATGGAGCTGTGCCAGGACATCCGCCGGCACGCCGTCGGCCTGCGTGTCCGCGTCTTCTACCCACCCGCCTTCGCGACCCCCGACCAGCTCCCGCAGATCAACGCCCAGGGCTACCGCGGATGCACCGCCCGCAACCTCGAACGCCTCGCGATCTTCCCCGACAACCGCGTCTACATCTGCTCGGCGTTCTTCGACACCGACCTGCACTGCGGGACGTGGCACAACGGCGCGATCCGCCCCCGTCTCCACCAGGGCCGCAGCGAACTGACCCTCGTCAGCAACACCGCACCCGGCTGCCGGAGCTGCACCCACGCGAGCGTCTGCGGAGGAGGCTGCGCCGCTTATGACCACCTCCAGCGCACCCTCGTCAGCACCGAATGCGATCAGCGGACCATTCCCATCTGCCCCCTGTGGTCGATGTCCGCGACCCCCACCGCCACCGCACACCGCCTCGTCGACCTGCGCTGACGACACAACCGACGAGCGGACCCGGCCCAGGCGGGGGCCGCTCGTCTGCGTTCATCCCGCCTGGAGCTTCGCCGACGCCGCGTCGATCCGCGCGAGCGTCCGCTCCCGCCCCAGCACCTCGACGGACTCGAACAGCGGCAGGCCCACGGTCCGGCCGGTGACCGCCACCCGTACCGGGGCCTGTGCCTTGCCCAGCTTCAGCCCGTGCTCCACGGCGGCCTCCTCCAGCCCGGCCTTCAGCGCGGCGGCGGTCCACTCCACCTCGGCCCAGCGGGCCCGGGTGGAGGCCAGGATCTCGGCGGCGCCGGGTTTCATCGCCTTCGTCCACGACGCCTCGTCCTCCACGGGGACGTCGAGGAACAGGAAGTCGACGTACCGCGTGATCTCGCCCAGCACGGTGATCCGGGTCTGCGCCAGCTCCGCCACCGCACGCCACGCGCCCTCGTCGAAAGCCTCCGGAGCCCACGTTGCGTACGGGGCCTCCAGCCAGCGTCGGCACACCCGGACGAACTCCTCCAGAGGCAGCGCCCGGATGTACTCCCCGTTGAACGCGGACAGCTTCTTCACGTCGAAGAACGCGGACGACTTGTTCACGTCCTCCAGCCGGAACAGCTTCTCCAGCTCTTCGTACGGCCGGATCTCGACGTCGTCACCCGGCCCCCAGCCCAGCAGCATCAGGTAGTTGACCAGCGCATCGGGCAGGTACCCCTCCGCGAGGTAGTCCTCCAGAGCCACCTTGTCCCGCCGTTTGGACAGCTTCTGCCGTTTCTCGTTCACGATCACCGGCAGATGCGCCCACACCGGAGGGCGCTCCCCGAACGCCTCCCACAGGAGCTGCTGCTTCGGCGTGTTCGACAGGTGCTCCTCGCCGCGGATCACGTGCGTGATGCCCTCGCGGATGTCGTCCACCGCGTTCGCCAGGACGAACACCGGAGACCCGGTCCCGCGTGCGATCACGAAGTCCTCGATCGCCACGTTGGGAAACTCGGTGCGCCCGCGCACGACATCCTCGACGACGGTGACGCCCTCGTCCGGCGTACGGAAGCGCAGCGCCCGCCCCTCCCGGTACTCCAGAGCGCGTTCCCGGCAGAAGCCGTCGTACCCCAGATGCTGCGAACCCGTCCGCGCGGTCAACTCCTCGCGGGTGCAGTCGCAGTAGTACGCCTTCCCCTCACCGAACAGCCGCAGCGCCGCCTCACGCTGGCCCTCGGTGTTGTGGGACTGGAAGTACGGTCCCTCGAACGTGGGGTCGTCGGCGTTGATGTGGATCGCAGACAGCGCGTTCAGGATGCCGTCCACCCATTCCGGCCGGTTCCGGGCCTCGTCCGTGTCCTCGATCCGGAGCACGAACCGGCCCTGCTGCTGTCGCGCGACGGCCCAGTTGTACAGGGCGGATCGAGCGCCGCCGACGTGGAACATGCCCGTCGGGGACGGGGCGAATCGGACACGGATGGTGTTGGACATGGCCACAGAGTAATGGCGGCAGGGCACTCGGACGTCCTCGATCAGTGACGTACTCGCAGGGGTCCACCGCACCGGACTTCACCAGCCGGCTCAGCTCCTCGACGATGTGCGTCTGCGGGGAGATCGGATAGGCGGCGACCATCTCGGGCCGGCAGCGCGCGACGCTCTCGGCGACCGCGCGCGACCCCTCAGTCTGCTTCAGCATGGGAGTGCTCCTCACACAGGTTGCGCACGAGCGCGTACGCCTCCCGGGCGGCGTCCGCGTTGGCCGGACCCAGCCGGCCCGGGAAACGGTCGCGGATCGCCTCGGTCAGCGCGTCGATCCCGACACAGCCGGCCAGCGCGGCCAGCCCGCCCAGCAGGGCGGCGTTCGGCACCGGGCGGCCGATACGGCGCAGGGCGAGCGCCGTCGCGGGCACGGTGGGGACCCGGCAGGACAGCGCGTCGAGGCCCAGTTCACGGGTGTCCAGCGGGGAGTTGACCAGGGCGGCGACACCGGGGCGCACCCCTTCGAAGACGTCCACCTGGTGCAGCAGCGTCGTGTCCTGGACGACGATCGCGTCGGGCCGGGTGACCGGTTCACGCACCCGGATCGGCCGGTCGTCGATCCGGCAGAACGCCGTCACCGGCGCGCCGGTGCACTCCGAGCCGAAACTCGGGAACGCCTGTGCGTGGCGGCCCTCGTCGAAGGCCGCCACCGACAACAACTCCGGGGCGGTGACGGCTCCTTGACCGCCGCGGCCGTGGATACGCACCTGGAACAGAGGACGAACAAACAGTCGGCGAGGTCCGCAGACGGCTGCGGAAGTCCGGCGTCCACCTCGGCTTCGCGCTGCGGCTCAGGAACGTCCGGCACGCCTTCGTGCAGAGGTCCTCGCGCTCCGCCGTGCCGGGAGAGCGGAGCCGGTGCGGCTCGTTCTCCGCCAGTTCGTCGTAGCGGTGCTGGAAGGCGGGCCACCACCGGCCCTCGTGCCGACTGGTCGCCAGCCCCCGGACCTTCCCCGCGTCACCATGGTGCCGGAGCAGGACGTCGAGTTCACCGACCCTGCCGTCCGCGTCGTCGACCACGATCAGCCGGTCCTCGTCCAGGTCCATCAGGCGTACGACGTCCTCCGGCTTCGCCAGGGGTGCGAGCGGTCCCGCCACCCAGCCGAGCCCCGTCATCCGCTCGCACAGCTCCCGGGTGAGACGAGTCTTGCCCGCCGAGCGGTCGCCGGTTGACCGGTCGCAGGGCCCGCAGCCTGAAGGGGTTGGCGTCGCGCGCACGCAGGAGGGCGAAGCCGTCCACCCCGGTCTCGCGGACGCCGTCGCTCAGCGCGACGCCCTCGAACGCTGCGGCCGGACTCGCCTGCCCGGGGCACGACGCCAGGTCGATCCGCTCGTTCTCGGACACGGGTCCTCCTCGTAAGGCGTGTGCCGTCCCCCTCAGGGGGATGGCCGTTCCTCACCCTCCGACCGTCACCGGCCCGCAGACCCCTGCCCCAGCTCATCGGCGATGCCGGACGCCCACTCCTCGACGGCCTCCCAGTCCCGGTAGTCACGGAACCGGCCGCCCAGGAGGTGGAACAGCAGCCGCCCGACGCGCGACAGCTGGTCACGTGACACGACGCCGGAGAACAACCGGTGCTCCCGGTACGACAGTTCGCCGGGGAGTGCCGCGAGGATCAGCGGTATCTCCTTCGGCCCCAGCCGCCGCCACGGCCCGCGCAGCGCGGCCGGCATCCCGACGCTGAACAGCCACACGGGCCGCGCGGCCAGGACACCGAGGTTGTCGTACGCGAAGTCCCGCGCGGGCACCAGCCACGCCTGGCCGTGCACGGCGCTGCCGAGGACGAACGCCCGGTACGCGTCGGCGTCGTCGACCGACTCCACCGGCCGGGCCTCGGCGCTCAGCCCCGCCGTGCGCAGCCGGGACGCGATCCGTTCGGCGACCTCCCGCGTGGAGCCGTGCGCGGTCGCGTATCCCACGAGGACGTCCATGGCCTTCCCCCTCCGTTCCCGCGCACAGCGCCGTGCACGGTGTGCCCAGGCCACCCTGGGCCGCCGACGGCGGCGCCCGGCAGGGGCCGTACGGTCCTCTCCCGCCGTACGGAGGGACCCCGGGAAAGAGCCGTACGGACCAACGCCCCCTGCCCGTCCGGCACTTGGAGTGCCTGGGGGAGAGGTGTCGGATGGGACCGTCGGGAGGAGACCGTCATGAGCACCGCGAAGCCGGCCACGCGCCGGATCCACCGTTCACTGCTCCTCGCCACGGCCGTCGCGCTGACGGCGTCCCTGGCGACGGCGTGCGGGAACAGCACCGCCGGGACGTCCGCCGGGAACACCGGGAACACCGGGAACACGGACGGCACGAGCGGGGGAGTGACCGGCAGCTCCGGCTCCCTGTACGGCCGCGGCACTCCCGGGTGCTCCGGCGCCGTCGGGACGCCCGGCGGCTTCGGCATGCCGATGCACCCCGGAACCGGACCACACCCGATCCGGACCTCGGTGTACTTCCTGCACGGCGAGCAGGTCTCGCCCGCCCCGCGCACCGTGGCCATGCCCACCACGGCGGCCGGCGCCCTGCGCGCGCTCCTCGTCGGCCCCGACCGCTACGAACGCGACCACGGCCGCACCACCGCCATACCGGCCGGTACCCGGCTGCGCTCCGTCGTGGTGCGCCGGCACGTCGCCACGGTCGATCTGACGGGCCGGTACGACGACGGCGGCGGAAGCCTCTCCATGCGGGCCCGGCTCGCGCAGGTCGTGTTCACCGCGACCCGCTTCCCGTCGATCCAGAAGGTCGGCTTCGCCCTCGACGGCAAGCCGGTGACGGTCTTCGGCGGCGAGGGCATCGTCCTCGACCACCCCGTGGGCCGCGCCGACTTCGAGGACCTCGCGCCACTCGTCCTGGTCGAGTCGCCGCTGATCGGCGACACCGTCCGCACCCCGGTCCGGGTGTGGGGGAGCGCCAACACCTTCGAGGGGACGCTCAGGCTGAAGTTCACCGACGCCGCCAAGCACACCGCGGCCGACGTCCGGGTCACGGCCACCTCCGGAACCGGCACCCGCGGCACGTTCGACGTGACGATCCCCTACAAGGCGGCCCGCTCCGGCGCCGGGACGCTCACCGCGTACTGGAACTCGCCCAAGGACGGCCGCCCGGTGATCGAGGACACGGTCCCGCTGAACCTCCTGCGGTGACCGCCGACGGCGGGAGCCAGGACGGCCGCCCGGTCGGTGACCTTGCGGGACAGACCGGAGAGGAAGCGCGGCACCTCGCGCCGGAACCGGGCGCCGCCGGCGATGAGCAGCCCGGCGAGGGTGGTGCCGATGGCGGCGTTGCGCACGGTGAGGTGCCCGGCCCCGAAGAGGCCGAAGTCGGCTCCCTCCTCCCTCCCCCTCACTGCCGCGCGCGTGGGGGAAGTGGGCCCTTCGGACCGGCAAGTGAGCCGTTCGGCCCATGCTCCGGTGCCGCCCGGGATGAAACGGTGGGAGACGTGCCCGTGAGACGCGCGGTCTCTCGGGAAGGGGAGTGAGCCGCCCACCCCGGTGCCGGGTCCGCACCGGTCGGGACGGGGAACGACGTCGTCGTCGGAGGGGATCCCCGTACGGCCGAGGGGGCCGGCACTCACAGGGAGGGCGGCCGTCTCCTCAGGGACGGGACGGTGACATCCTCACGGCACGCCCCCCGCGATGCGCGCTGGTCGGACACGCACGAGGTGACCGGACCCGACGTCCCGGCCTCAGCCGATCTCGACCGTGATCCCGGGAGGAGCCCACAGGCTGTTGTGCACGGCGCAGCGGTCGATGACGGCCCGCAGGCCCTGGTTCAGGACCGCGGTGAGAGGCGCCGGCGGCAGGACGCGCAGGCGGACGGCCGCGATGCGCGGTGCCGGAGCGTCGGCGAGCGTGAAATCGGCCCTGACCCGCAGGTGTTCGTACGGCTGCTCCAGGAGCCGCAGGAAGCGCGTCGCGTCCGACGCGACGCAGGAGGCGAGCGCCGCGACGAAGAGCTCCAGCGGGGTGGGCCCGTCGTTGTCGCCGCCCTCCTCGACCGGTTCGTCCACGGTGAGTTCGTGGTCGCGTACGAAGAGGGCGAACGCCCGGTCCGCGACGTGGGTGACGTCGATCCGCCCGGGAGACTCGGCGAGCGCCCCGCCAGGCGTGAGGACATCGGTGTCACGGACTGGGGAGAGCTGGTTCATGGGACACCTCCTGGGGCGCGGTGGACGCGGGTGCGGGCCGACGCCCTCCGCTCGCGCAGCGCGTCCGCGCGGCCGGCCGCTGTCTTCATCGTGCGACGGCGGACCGCACCCGCGGACGGGCCGGTCGGACCCTTGCGAGGGCCGGTCGGCCCCCACCGGGCGCACGAAGGGCGCCTCGCGGCACGGAACAGGCTGCCCCGCCCGACAGGTGAGCGTGACCAGGCTCCCGCAGCGTCCGGCGCCGCCGTCCCGGGAGACGGACCACTGGACGGGGACGAACATGCCGTCCTGGTCGCGTTCCGTGACGGACGGGTGCCGAAGGTCCGGACCCAGGACGGCGGGCCGGAGCGCGGCGGGGTGGACGCGCCTCACGCGTTCGTCCGAGAAGGAGCGGGCTGTTTCGCCCTGTCGTTCTGGTCGGTTCGGCGTATTCGTGCCATCACCGCCCAGGTGTTGCGGCGGTTGCCGAAAACCGACTCCTTCCAGGACCCGGAGCGGCCGTAGTCTCCTGTTCCGCGCCCCGGACCCCGGCCGTCCCAGCACGACCAGCGCAGCGGAGATGACTCGCAGTGAGGGGATTCCTCGGCGCCGTGCCGTCCGCTGTGCCAGCGACGGCCGAGTCCCGGTCCGGGTGTCCCCGCAGTGCTGCCCGAGTGTCCGGCCCCCGCCGCCGCGCACGATGCCGCGCGCCACCCCGACCCGTACCCCGCAGTGTCGTCCGGCCGTGCCGTCCCGCGTCGCGGGTACCCGGCCGAGGGGGTGACGGGGGTGATCGATGACCTGGTACACGACGAGCCGATCGGAAGTTCGCGGCGACCGGTGCCGTACCCGGTTGTGCCGAGAGCGCGGGCCCGGTCGAGCCGTCGACCGAGGGTGGGGAGACGAACGTGAGCACGGAGAGCGGCGGACTGCTGCCCAGGCTGCGACTGGACGACTTGCTGGACGACCTGCACGCACGCATCGGCGAGGTCCGCAACGCACGCGACCGGGTGCAGTCCCTGCTCCAGGCGGTGCTGGACGTGGGTCACGGACTGGAGCTGTCTCAGGTGCTGCATCGGGTCGTGGAGGCGGCGGTGACGCTGACGGACGCCGAGTACGGAGCGCTGGGCGTGATCGGCGAGGACCGGAGTCTGTCGGCCTTCGTGCCGGTCGGGATGGGCGACGAGACACAGGAGCGGATCGGACCGTTGCCGCGGGGACACGGCCTGCTGGGCACGCTGATCCGGCGCCCGGAACCGGTCCGGCTCGCGGACGTCGCCCGGCACCCGGACTTCCAGGGTTTCCCCGAGCACCACCCTCCCATGCGGTCGTTCCTCGGGGTACCCATCAAGGTCCGCGACGACGTCTTCGGCAACCTGTACCTGGCGAACAGGCGCGGCGCGCACGGGTTCGACGCCGAGGACGAGGCCGTGGTCTCGGTGCTCGCCGCCGCGGCCGGGGTCGCGATCGACAACGCCCGGCTCTACGAGGAAGGACGCCGCAGGGAGACCTGGCTGGCCGCCGGCGCGGAGATCACCTCCGCCCTGCTGGCGGGCAGGCCGCAGACGGAGGTGCTGCGGACGGTCGCCTGGCACGCCCTGCGGAACGTCTCGGCCGACCTGGGCGCCGTCCTCGTCCGCACGGACGGCGGCCAGGCGCTGCACACGGCGGTCGCCGTCGGAGAAGGCGCGGAACTCTTCGCCGGCCTGCTACCGCTCCCGCGGGCGGGCCCCCTGGCGGCGGCGCTCACCGGTCGCGGGGCCGTCGTCGTCGACGACCTCGTCCGCGAACTGCACGCCGACGAGGAACTGGGGCTCGGAGCGGCCGTACTCGTGCCCCTGAGAGGCGCCGGACCGGCCCGCGGCGTCCTGCTGCTCGCCCGGGGCAAGGGACGCGCACCCTTCGGGACGGCGGAGACCGGCCCGCTGGCCGGGTTCGCCGCCCAGGCGGCCGTCGGCATCGAACTCGCCGAGCGCGGGAAGCACGCGCGCCGGACCGCCACGGACGAGGAGCGCGAACGCGTCATGGACGACCCGCACGATGTCGCCGTACAGCGGCTGTTCACCCTGGGGATGGGGCTGGAGAAGCTGCGGCGGCTCGTGAGGTATCCGCCGCAGGCCGTCGAACGGCTCGCACGGCTGGTCGACGACCTCGACACCACCATCAAGCTGATCAGCTCGGAGGCCCTGAGGCTGCGCCTGCGGGAGCAGCCGGGGGCACCGACCCTGTGGGCGCGAGTGGCGGCGACGGTGGCGGAGGCGGCCGGGCCCCTCGGTCTGGCCCCCGTCCTGCGGATGGAAGGCGTACCGGACGGCGCGACGCCCGGTCCCGTCGCCGACCAGGCGACCGCGATGCTCACCGAGGCGCTGGACAACGTCGCCCGCCACGCCCGCGCCCGGTCCGTCGACGTCCGTCTCGTCGCCGGGGACGGGATGCTGGCCGTCGACGTCACCGACGACGGCACAGGGATCCCCGAGGGCGCCGTCCTCGGGGGACTCGCGGACCTGGAGGTCCGGGCAGCCGCACTGGGCGGCGGCCTCGTGCTGGAGATACCGCCCGGTGGCGGCACCCGCCTGCGCTGGCGTGTCCCCCTCACCGGCCGTCCCACCACCGGCGGACCGTCCCACATGGTCCGCCGGTGGTGGGACGGCCGACGGCAGTTCGTGGAACTGCACGGCGAGATCGACTTGCTCGCGGCTCCCCCCGGCAGCGACTTCCTGGACGACACTCCCGGCGCGCGGGCCGACACCGTCGTCGACCTGCGGGACGTCACCTTCATCGACGGCAGCGGCATCAACGCCCTGCTGCGTACGGCCGTGCGGCTCAGCGCCGCCCAACACCGCCTGGCCGTCGTGGTCACCGATCCGCTGCACCGGCGCCTCCTGCACCTGGTCGGTCTCGGCCCGGACACCACCCTGCACACCACCGTCCCCGAAGCGGACCCGGCGCCGGACGTGACGCCCCCGGGTCCGGGCCACGACGCGTCGGAGTCCGGTACGGGCGGCGGCGGACTGCGCACCGGGTGACGGGCCGGCCACGAGGACACCGGCCCGCTGTGACCGTCACCCCGGCGGGTCCCCGTCCATCGCCTGCCCCACCGGTCGGCGCGGTGTCGCGGCGCCCTCCGGGCCGTAGCCCAGCCGGATCACCATCTGTGCATGGGCCTTGCGGCCGTCGGCGCCGGGGACGAGCTGTTCGCGCAGGTCGGGCCATTCCAGAGCCTGATGCAGCAAGGAGGCGCGCAGCCCGTGGACGGTGGCCACCAGCAGGACGCGTTCCAGGGCCTGACCCGCCCGCAGCCAGTCGGTTCGCCGGTCGTGCGCGGTCGACAGCACGGCGAGCCGGGGCCTGCGCTCGAACGGACGCGAGGGCAGGTCCGACGGGTGCCGGTGGGCGCCGAAGTCCCGCACGGGAAGCTGTTCCCGGAAGTCCTGCGGCCCGAGCACACCGGGCGGCATACCGAGCCGCCCCCCGTCCGGCCCGCGCACCCAGTGACGGCTCTCCTCGGCCCGGTCGGAGTCGGCGGTGTTGCGGTGCTCGGCGTCCCAGGTGAGCCGCAGCAGCCGTTCGGTCTCGCGCGGACCGGGACAGCTCAGCACGGCGCCCTCGTAGTGCGCCGCCTCGGCGAGCTCCGTCAGGACCGCCCAGGGAAGCGGTACGTCGTAGAAGGGGAGCCGGCTGCTGTGCCGGTACCACAACGCCTCGTACAGCCGGGCGGCCGGGGCGCCCCGTGCCGGCCCGCCGAGCCGCACGGTGGCGAGCAGCTCCGGTTCACCGGGGGAGGGCAGCAGCCGGGTCACCGGCTCCCGGCCGAGCCGGGCCACCGCCACCCGCAGGTTGAGGACCGCACAGCCGACGGACAGGTGCAGGGCACGGCCCATGGGGTCGGTGTGCCGCAGTCCGCGGTGCGCCGCGGCCAGGACCTCGAACGTCGCGCCGTCCGGGGCGAGGCGGAACCGCCAGGGCTGGGTGTTGTGCAGGGACGGTGCCGTCACGGCCGCCGAGACCAGTGTCTGTGCCGTGGGTGCACCGAGCGTCGCGGACCACATCGGGACCTCCTTCCCGCCCCGTGCCACGGGGCCGGTGGGCCTGGGAAGCGACCCTGCCCAGTGTGCTGACGGCGCGGCACCCCCGGCAGGGGCCGTCCGGCACCCCGGGGTGGCCCCATCGGCACCCTGTGGCGCGGTCCGGCCCGTGATGGTCTTGGAGGAGACGGCCGAGAGGAGGCGTGACGTGCACGGATCACCGTGGTCGGCGGGCCTGGGGCCCTACACGCTCCTCGCGGTGGGCTCCGCGGGCGTCGCCTTCGTCCTGAGCGCCCTGCGGGACGCGCGGGTGCCGCGCCGTGCGGAGGAGCCCGCCGCTCGGCCGGAGACAAGGACCGGGAGGTGCTCATCATGCCGCGTCACGTGACCGCGGGGATCGACGGATCGGCGGAGAGCCTGGCCGCCGCCCACTGGGCGGCCAGGGAGGCCCTGCGACGGGGTGTCGGACTGAGGATCGTCCATGTGTGGCCGCGCCCCCTCATACCGGGCCGCGCCGGCGCCGTCCACGAACAGGCCGAGCACACCCTCGACCGGGTGGCCTCCGGCGTCCGCACCAGCCATCCCCGGCTGGCGGTCGTCGAACGGCTCGTGCGGGACGCCGCGACCGACACCCTGGTCGCGGAAGCGGTCCGAGCCGATCTGCTGGTGCTCGGCTCCCGGGGACTGGGCGGGCCGCACGGGTTCGTCGTCGGATCGGTCTCCCACCGGGTCCTGGCCCGGTCGACGGCTCCCGTGGTGCTCGTCCGCGCGGGGGTGACGTACGCGGCCGAGCACCTGCCGGCCGCGCACGGGGTCTCGCCGGAGGAGATTCCCGGCCTGCCCTACCGGGACGTCGTCCTCGGCCTGGACACCTCGCACCCGTGCGACGAACCGGTCGAGTTCGCCTTCGCGTCCGCCCTGCGCAGGGAGAGCGGACTGCGGGTCGTGCACACCTACCGGGTCCCGGACGGCGAGAGCGCTCACGGCACGGCACCCGGGCGGCTGCGCGCGCGGGAGGAGCAGGCGCTGGCCGTGGCGCTGCGGCCGTGGCGGGAGAAGTTCCCGGCGGTGACCGTGACCGGGACGGTCACCGAGGGGAGCGCCGCCGCGGAACTCACGCACGCCTCGGCCCGGGCCGCCCTGCTCGTCGTGGGCCGGCGGACCCGGGACGGCCGCGCCGGGCCGTACCTCGGCGCGGTCACGCACGCGGTGCTGCACCACGTGGGCTGCCCCGTCGCCGTCGTCCCGCACGCCTGAAGCCGGCGGACTCACCGGCCCGGACACGGGGCCGGACGGCCCTATCAGACAGTCCCGCCGCACCGGGACGCTGGAGACGGTCCACGGAAAGGTGGAACACCATGCCAGCGCCGCACGCAACCCCTGTCTCCGCGAGGCCGGGCCACGCGGCCTTCCACCTCGCCCGCGCCGCCGGCACCGCGCCCTCGGTGCACAACACCCAGCCGTGGTCCTTCGTCGACGAGGGCGGCGACCACGGGTTCGAACTGCACGCCGATCCCGGACGGTGGCTGCCCCTGACCGATCCGGGGGGCCGGCAGATGGTCATCAGCTGCGGGGCGGCCCTGTTCAACGTGCGGATCGCCGTGCGGCACCTGGGCTTCCGGCCCGTGGTGGCCCTCTTCCCCGACCTCGCACGCCCGGACTTCCTGGCCCGCGTACGGTGGGGTGCCCACGCCCCGGTGACCCGTGAGGTGGCCGTGCTGGAACGGGCGATGGCCATGCGCCACACGCACCGCGGGCCGTTCGGCCCCGGGCTCCTGCCGTGGACCCTCGTCGAGGAGCTGCGGGAGCACGCCCGCGCGGAAGGCGCCCTGCTACAGACCATCGACCATCCGGAGAAACTGGGGATCCTCGCGGCGGCGGTACGGGAAGCGGAGTCCGCGCACCGCGCCGCCCCCGGGCACGTCTCCGAGATCGCCGGGGGATTCGGTCCCGCCGTACGGCCGTGGCAGGAACGGGTGCCCCACGACGCCTGCCGTCTCGATCCGGACCGCACGCTTCTCGCCGGGCGCGACTACACCGGCCGCCTGACCGAGTGCGCGAGCGGGGTGCGCCGCTGGACGGAGCGCTCCGGCACGGTCGCCGTCCTGTCCACCGCCCACGACACCCGCGCGGACTGGCTGCGGGCGGGGCAGGCGCTCCAGCGTGTCCTGCTGTGCGCGGCGGCCAACGGCGTGCTGGCGGCCTTCCACACCCAGCCGCTGGAATTCCCCTCGCTGCGCGCGGAGTTGCAGGACAGGCTGACGGGAGACCGCTTTCCCCAGATGATCCTGCGGCTCGGCCGCACCCCGGACTCCTGGACCTGCCCACGCCGCCGCCCCGCACAGACCCTGGCCCCGGCGGCCGGGTGACCCAGCGTCACTCCCCGGTCGGGCCTGCGCCGGCTGAGGCAGGTGGCGGCGAGGGTTCTTCTTGATGGCCGGGCCCGGCCGGGCTGCCGTGGCCCGAGAGTGGACGCGTCGTGTGGGCGGTACCGGCGCGGGGAACGGTGCGGGGGCTCCTGGAAAAGACGGAGGGCCGTCGTCACGCGGGCCTGGCATCGGGCCCTGGCGCACGAGGACCGCCCTCGCGGCGTGTTCCCCGGCCGGCTGCCGTGGCCGTTCGAGGTCACGCGGGAAGCGAAGCCGCGCCCTCCGGTTCCGTGCCGCCCTGGTCCAGCCGGAACGGCGGGTAGACGTCGGTCAGCAGGAGGGCGTAGGCGAGGACCCGTACCGTCCACCGGTTGAGGCCGGTGACCAGGTCGAAGATGCCGCGCGGATAGACCCCGGTGAACAGGAGGGCGACCCCGGCGAAGAACACCAGGACCGAGATGAGGCCGCCCGAGGCCCACAGCACCCTCGGACCGCCGCACAGGAAACTCAGGACCACGTAGTGGGGAAGGGCGAGGAGCCACCACTTCACCAGGACCAGGCCGCGGGAGAGCTCCTTGGGGTAGGCCACCTCCAGGCGCGCGGGGTAGTCGGGGACATCGGCGAGCGTGAAGGGCGGGTAGCGGTCGGTGCCCAGGGCGGCGCCCGCGTAGTAGCCCACCCGCCAGCTCCAGCGCAGGACACCGGCGGTGAAGTCGAACAGGGCCCGCGGATAGCGGCCGGTGAACAGGACGGCGAAGAACGCCACCACGCTCACCAGGGCGCAGGCCACCCACAGCAGGACGAGGACGAGGTAGTGCGGGAGGGCCAGCAGCCACTTGACCAGCCACAGCCAGCGCGACAGCCGGGCGTCGAGGACGGCCGTGAGCCGGACCGGATGAACCGGAGGCGGGGCGGCTTGCGGGGATGCGTGCGATGTCATGGTTGTCGTTCTCCTCAGGATCGGGATCGGAACAGGACGACCTCCCGGGCCACCTCGGCCGTCGTGTGCGGGGAGGTGACCGCACCGGTGCCCTCCACGGCACCGACCGCCCCGGCGCACCTCTGGTTCGAGATCGTGGACGGCGGGCCGGTCCGTCTTCGGGAAGCGGCGGGTGACCTTGTCGAAGACGACCCTTGCCATGCCCCTCCCTCCCGTGCCGCGCCCCGGGCCGCAGGTGTGCTCCGGCCGGGCGGCACGGCTCCAGCGTCGTACGCCCGGCCCGGTCCGCAGCAGAGGCCGGACGGCCCCCGCCCCCGGCCGAACGGCTCCCGAAACCTGCGGGCCTGCGCACCGTGCGTGGCCGGGGTGATGGTGGGGCAGGGGGCTGCGGGGTGGGCGCGGCTGCCGTGGTGGCTCGCCCCGCAGCACGAGCCACCGGCCGACGGCGGCGTCCGGGGGCTCCAGGGCGCCGCCCCTCTCTGCTCCCTGCGCGTCCACCTGCTGTCACCGCCGTCACCGGTGCGTGGACGAGCGTGGCCGGTCCCGCCCTGCCGGTCCGGTGCGGCGGATCTCCAGAAATCGATGCCTTGTCGAAGCGAAGTGGACAGGTTCGGCAGCCGGGGAACCAGTAGAGGGCATGCGGGAACGCGGGGCCCGCCGATGCGCTGTGATGGCCCGATTCACCGTAGATGTGCCAGCCGGTTGGGATCGACATGGACGACAAGGTCAGGACAGCGTCAGCGGGCGAGGAGCGGTTTCGGGGGCTGTTGGAGGCGGCGCCGGATGCGATGGTGATCGTGGATGATGTGGGTCAGATCCGGTTGGTGAACGCGCAGACGGAGTCGTTGTTCGGGTATCGGCGGGCGGAACTGCTGGGTCAGCCGGTGGAGTTGTTGATTCCGGGGCGGTTTCGGGTGCAGCATGCCGGGCATCGGGAGGCGTATGCGGGGGCGCGGCAGGTGCGGCCGATGGGTGCGGGTCTGGAGTTGCACGGGCTGCGCAAGGACGGTACGGAGTTCCCGGTCGAGATCAGTCTCAGTCCGCTGGAGACCGCGGACGGGCTTCTGGTCTCCGCTGCCGTCCGCGACGTCAGCGACCGCAAAGCCGCCGAACAGCGGTTTCGGGGGCTGTTGGAGGCGGCGCCGGATGCGATGGTGATCGTGGATGATGTGGGTCAGATCCGGTTGGTGAACGCGCAGACGGAGTCGTTGTTCGGGTATCGGCGGGCGGAACTGCTGGGT
This sequence comes from Streptomyces saintjeani, assembly GCF_055409605.1. Lineage (NCBI taxonomy): Bacteria > Bacillati > Actinomycetota > Actinomycetes > Kitasatosporales > Streptomycetaceae > Streptomyces > Streptomyces saintjeani. The sequence goes on from NZ_CP189624.1 coordinate 9,381,156, forward strand.
CAGCCGGTGGAGTTGTTGATTCCGGGGCGGTTTCGGGTGCAGCATGCCGGGCATCGGGAGGCGTATGCGGGGGCGCGGCAGGTGCGGCCGATGGGTGCGGGTCTGGAGTTGCACGGGCTGCGCAAGGACGGTACGGAGTTCCCGGTCGAGATCAGTCTCAGTCCGCTGGAGACCGCGGACGGGCTTCTGGTCTCCGCTGCCGTCCGCGACGTCAGCGACCGCAAAGCCGCCGAACAGCACATCAACCAGCTCGCCGCCCTGGTCGAGTCCTCCCAGGACGCGATCCTCGCCAAGACCCTCGACGGATACATCACCTACTGGAACGCCGCCGCCCAGCGGCTCTACGGCTACAGCGCCGAGGAGGCACTCGGCCACCACGTCGGTATGCTCGCCCTGCCCGACCACACCCACGAGATCACCACGCTCCTGGAACGCCTGGCCCACGGCGAGAAGATCGAGCACTTCGAGACCCTCCGGGTCACCCGCGACGGGCGGTTGCTCGACGTCGATGTGACGCTGTGGCCCACGCGCGCCGCCGACGGCACGGTCGAGGGCGCGTGCGCCATCGTGCGTGACATCAGCGACCGCAAGCGGGCCGAGGACGAACTCCAGGCCCTGTACGAGCAGCAACGGCACATCGCCCTCACCCTCCAGCGCAGCCTGATGGGCACCCCGCCCGCCATCCCCGGCCTGGCCACCGCCAGCCGCTATCTGCCCGCCACCCAGGGCGCCGGCGTCGGCGGCGACTGGTTCGACCTCATCCCGCTGGGGGCGGGCCGGGTGGGCATCCTGATCGGCGATGTCATGGGACGCGGTCTGGAGGCCGCCGCCGTCATGGGCCAGCTGCGGGCCGCCGCCCACGCACTGGCCAAGACCGGCATGGAGCCGCGCCAGCTGATGCAGGCCCTCGACGCGATCGTCGCCGACCTCGGCCAGCCCGAACAACTCGTCACCTGCTGCTACCTCGTCCTGGCACCGGACACCGGCGAGGTGACCCTCTGCTCAGCCGGCCACCTGCCCGCCCTGCTGGCCGACCCCGCGGGCGGGGTACGGGAGCTGGAGGCCCCCACCAGCGCGCCGCTCGGCGTCGGCGGCGTCCCGCACGAGCAGACCCGCACCGCGGTACCCCCGGGCGCCGCGCTCGTCCTCTACACCGACGGCCTGATCGAGACCCCCGGCAGCGACATCGGCTACCGGCTCGCCGAACTCACCCGCACCCTCGACGCCGCCTTCGCCACCGTCAGCGGCCTGGAAACCATCGCCGACGGCGTCCTGGCCGCCCTGCTGCCCGACGTCGAGGACCACAACGACGACGTCACCCTGCTCTTGGCCAGGCTGCCCGACGCACCACTGGCCAGCGCCACCACCGCCCTGCCCGCCCTCGCCTCCTCCATCGGTGACGGACGCAGTTTCCTCACCAAGACCCTCACCGTGTGGAACTGCGCCCACCTCGCGGACGATGCCCGGCTCCTGGTCTCCGAGGTCCTCACCAACGCCCTCCAGCACGCCCAGGGCCCCCTCGGCCTCCACCTGCGCCGCACGACCGCCGACGTCACCATCGAGATCAGCGACCACAGCCCCCACCTGCCCCAGCCCCGCCTGGCTGCCCCCGACGACGAATCCGGCCGCGGACTCCTGCTCGTCGACACCCTGGCCGACAGCTGGGGCGTGCGCCCCACCGACGACGGCAAGACCACCTGGTTCACCCTCCAGACCCGCCGCGGAGCTCAGTGAGGGACCACCACGAGCAGCCCAGTGGAGCGCGAGGCGTGCACCGGCGCCGCGCACATCCGGGCACTCGTCGCACGGCGTGTGCCTCCTGGCCTCAGGGCGCGAGGGAGAAGTAGTTCTCCTCCTCCTGCGTGAAGTGCAGGCGCAGCACCGTGTACAGCCCGTACAGGCAGGCCCGCAGGTCGTCGAGTTGCTCCGGCAGCGGGGCGCCGCCCGGCGCGGCGAGCGCGAGGTGGGTGGCGAGGCGGCCGGTGAGACGTTCGATCTCGGCGTGGGCACGGCTCATCGTGGCGGTCGCCTCGGGCCCGCCGAGCATGGGGGAGAGCGCCGGGTAGAGCTGGTGCTCCTCGGCGTACTCGTGCGGCAACAACCGTTCGGTGAGCAGCCGGTGGGTCCGGACCAGCGCGGCGTACGACGTCGGGCCGGGGTCGTCGCACAGGAGGTCCGCGGCCGACCGGACGGCCTCCAGTACGTCCTGGAGGTCGTCGTGCTCGGCGGCGAAGCGCCGGACCAGCGCCTGGGCGGAGGGGCGCAGCGCCGGGTGCGCGGCCCGGCCGCCGCCCAGCGCGCGCAGCGCGTTGAGGATCACCACGACGTCGATCCCCTCCTGGAGGAGGGCCCCGGCGGCCGGCGGGAGCAGCCCGAGGCCGGCCGCCGCCATCGCGGCCAGCGACAGCGCCATCCCGCCGAGCGCGCTCTGCACGGCGATGCGCCGCGACCGCACGGCGACGCCGACCGTGTCGGCCAGGCGGTCCACCCGGTCCGTGGTCAGCACCACGTCGGCGGCCTCCGAGGACGCCGTGGAACCCCGCGCCCCCATCGCCACCCCGACGTCGGCGGCGGCGAGCGCGGGCGCGTCGTTGACCCCGTCGCCCACCATGACCGTGACCGCCCGTCCGCGTTCCGCGCGCACCGCGGCGACCTTGCCGGCCGGATCGAGCCCGGCCTGCACCTCGTCCAGTCCGAGCACGGCGCCGACCTCCGCGGCGGCCTCGGCCCGGTCACCGGTGAGGAGCGCGATCCGGGTGACGCCCGCCGCGCGCAGCCGGCGCACGGTGCGTGCCGCGTCCGAGCGCAGCGGGTCACGCAGCAGGACGGCGCCGACGGGTTCCCCGTCCACGGTGAGCCAGGCCACGGCGGCTCCGTCGAGGACGGCCCGGTTGGCCGCCGTGCGGGCCCAGCCCGGCAACCGTGCCGACGGGTCGAGGCGGCCGACGGCCGTGCGGCGGCCCGCGAGGGTCCCGGCGGCACCGCGTCCGGGCAGCTCCGACATGTCCTCGGGCACGGACAGCCGCAGTCCCCGCCGGTGGGCCGCGTCCACGATCGCGCGGGCCAGCACGTGCGGCGAGAACTGGTCGAGGGAGGCCGCCAGCCGCAGCACCTCGGCCGGGCTGCGGCCCGGTGCGGCGACCACGTCCAGGACCTCGGGCCGGCCCCGGGTGAGGGTGCCCGTCTTGTCCAGCAGCAGGGTCCGGGCCCGGCCGAGCGTCTCCAGCGCCCCGCCGTCGCGCACCACCACGCCCAGCCGCGAGGCCCGCGACAGCCCGGAGACGACGGCCACCGGCGCCGCCAGCAGCAGCGGACAGGGTGTCGCCACCACCAGCACCGCCACCGCGCGCACCGCGGAACCGGTCACCGCCCAGGCCAGCGCGGCGGCGCCCACCGACAGCGGCAGGAACCAGGCCGCGTACCGGTCGGCCAGCCGCACCACGGGCGCCGCCTCGGCCCCCGCCTCCCGGGCCAGCCGGACGATCCCCGCGTAGGTGCTGTCCCGCTCGGCCGCCGTGGCCCGCACCTCGAACGCGTCGCCCGCGTTGAGCACGCCGCTGCGCACGGCGTCGCCGGGCGGGCGGCGGACCGTCGCCGCCTCGCCGGTGAGCGCCGACTCGTCCAGCACCGCTGCCGCGCCGCTGACCCGGCCGTCCACGGGGACGACCTCGCCGGGACCCACCACGACCAGGTCACCGGCCACGAGGTCGGCGCACGGCACGACCCGCACCTCGGAGCCGGTGCGGCGCCGCGCGGTACGGGGCGCGCGCTCCAGCAGGGCCCGCAGGTCGCGGGAGGCCCTGCGCTGCGCCGCGGACTCCAGGGTGCGGCCGGAGGCGAGCATCACCGCGACCAGCGCCCCGGCCAGGTACTCGCCCACGGCCAGCGTGCCGGCGAGGGCCAGCACCGCGATCACGTCCACCCCCGCCCGCCCCCGGCGCAGGGCGCCCAGCACCCAGCCGACCGAGGGGACGACGGCGACGGCCGTGCCCAGCGCCCAGCACAGGCCGGCCGGGCCGTGGGCGCCGGACAGCCAGGCCGCGCCGCCGGCCGACAGCGCGGCGGTGGTCACGACGAGGAGGGTGGGTTCGGCGCCCGGGAGCCGGAGCCGCCGGGCCTGCGTGGGCTGCTGCATGGTGGACCTCGCTCGGGCGACGAGGGCGACCGGACCCGCGCGGCGCCCCGGGGAAGGGACCGGTGCCCGCCGCGCGAACGCCCTCCCGCCCCAGCCTGTTCGCGCCCCGGCCCCCGGACGAGGGCCGACCGGTGCGCTCCCGAGGGCCGTACGGCCCCGGGCCGTGGCACACCGGGGAGATCCGGCGCCCGGACACGGCGGCCCGGGACCCCGGGCGCGGACCCGGCGGGAGCAGGACCCGCCCGAGGCGGGCGGGAGGGACGGGACCGGCCCGCCCCGGGACCCTCGGCCGGCTGCCGAGGGCCGTTCGGCCCCTGGAGGGGACCCGCGCCGCAGCCCACCGTGGAGGTCATGACACAGAGTCGGCCCGTCGTCGTCATCGGCGTCGGCAACGAGTTCCGCCACGACGACGGCGTGGGCCGGGCCGTGATCGCCCGGCTGCGCGAACGGGCGAAGCAGCGGCCCCTGCCCCCGGGCACCGCGCTCACCACCTGCGACGGAGACCCCGGCCGGCTGATCGGCCTGTGGGACGGCGCCGCCCTCGCCGTCGTCGTCGACGCCGCCCACGCCCACCCCGGCACACCCGGCCGCGTGCACCGCCTCGCCCTCGACGGGGGCCGCCTGGCGCCGCCGTCGGCCACCAGCTCCCACGGACTGGGCCTCGGCGAGGCCGTCGAACTCGCCCGGATCCTGGACCGCCTGCCCGAGCACGTGATCGTGTACGCGGTGGAGGGCGCCGACGGCTCCTTCGGCACGGGCCTGTCACCCGCCGTCGCCGCCGCCGTCCCGGCGCTCGCGCGAGCCGTCGAGGACGACATTGCGACCGGGCAGCGGCCATGACCGTACGCCGCTTCCACGTCGAGGGCACCGTCCAGGGCGTCGGCTTCCGCCCCTTCGTCCACCGCACCGCCGCCGAACTCGGCCTGGACGGCTGGGTCGCGAACGTCGACGGCCACGTCGAGGGCGAGGTCGCGGGCCCACCGGCCGCCGTCCGCAGCTTCGCCGCCCGCCTGCGCGGCGACGCACCACCCCTCGCCCGGGTCCGCCGGGTACGGCTGACCGACAGCACCGCGCGCCCGGCCCCCGGCTTCGCGGTCCGCCCCAGCACCCTCGCCGGCCGAGGCCCCGGCAACCGCGAGATCCCGCCCGACGCGGCGATCTGCGCCGCCTGCCTGCGCGACCTGCGCGACCCCGCCGACCGCCGCCACCGCTACCCGTTCGTGAACTGCGCGGACTGCGGCCCGCGCGCCACGATCATCGAGGACCTGCCCTACGACCGGATCCGCACCACCATGGCCCGCTTCCCGATGTGCCCGGACTGCGCGGCCGAGTACGCGGACCCCGCCGACCGGCGCTTCCACGCCGAACCCGTCGCCTGCCCCGCCTGCGGCCCCTGCCTGGCCTGGGACGCGCTGCGCGGCGAGGCCGCCCTGGACGCGGCCGTCAAGACGGTCGCCGACGGCGGGATCGTCGCCCTCAAAGGGCTCGGCGGCTACCAGCTCGTGTGCGACGCGGGCGACCCGCGCGCCGTCGCCGAACTGCGCCGCCGCAAACACCGGCCGGCGAAACCGTTCGCCGTGATGGTGGGCGACATCCACGCCGCCGCCCGGCTGGCACGCATCAGCTCCGGGGAACGCGCCGCCCTCACCTCCCCGCAGCGCCCCGTCGTCCTGCTCGCCCGCCGCCACCTGCACGGCACGCCGCACCTGGCACCCGGCGTGCACCCCGGACTGGCCCGCATCGGCCTGTTCCTGCCCACCACGGGCCTGCACCACCTCCTCCTGGACGGACTCGGCCGCCCCCTCGTCGTCACCAGCGGCAACCTCGGGGACGACCCCATCGCCATCGACGACGCCACCGCCCGGGCCACCCTGGAGGGGATCGCGGACGGCTTCCTCACCCACGACCGCCCCATCCGCGCCCGCCACGACGACTCCGTCGTCCAGTTCGCGGGCCGCACCCGCCTCACCCTGCGCCGCGCCCGGGGCCTGGCCCCCGCCCCCCTCCCGAGCGCCGCCAGGCAACCGGTGGCGGGCCTGGGCGCCCACCTGAAACACACCGTCACCCTCGCCGCCGACGGCCGCGCCCACCTCGGCCCGCACACCGGCGACCTCTCCGGCCCGGCCACCTACGACGCGTTCCTGTCGGCCTACGACCGGCTGCGCCACCTCACCGGCATCCAACCCCGCCTCCTCGCCCACGACCCGCACCCCGGCTACCTGTCCACCCAGTGGGCGCTGCGCCAGCCCCTGCCCCGCACGGCCGTCCAGCACCACCACGCCCACGTGGCCGCCTGCGCCGCCGAGCACGAGGTGCGCGGCCCCTTCCTCGGCGTCGCCTACGACGGCCTGGGACTCGGCGACGACGGCACCCTGTGGGGCGGCGAGATCCTCGTCGCCGACCTGCGCGGCTACCGCCGCGTGGGCCGGTTCGCGACCGCCCCGCTGCCCGGCGGCGACGCCGCCGTACGCCACCCCTGCCGCACCGCGCTCGGCCATCTCCTCGGCGCCGAGGCGCTCGGTTCCCCGCTCCCGCCCGACCGGCTCACCGCCATCCTCACCGGCCGGCTCGACCCGAGGGAGAGCGCCACCGTCCGCGCCATGGTCGCCCGGGACGTCAACTGCCCGCGCGCCTCCAGCGCCGGACGCCTCTTCGACGCCGCGGCCTGCCTCCTCGGCCTCGCCGACCGGGTCACCTACGAGGGCGAGGCCGCCGCCCTGCTGGAGACGGCGGCCGGCGACACGCACGCGGCGCCGCTCGCCCACCGCGTGGTGCGCGCCGGCGGACTGTGGGTGTACGACTCCACCGCCACCCTCACCGACCTGCTGCGCCGCCGCCTGGACGGGGAGCCGGTGGACCGGTTGGCCGCCGCCTTCCACCTGACGCTGGCCGCCGCCACCGCCGACCTCGTGGCTCGTGCCGTCGCCGAGGGCGCGCCGCGCACGGTGTGCCTGGGCGGGGGCTGCTTCGCCAACCGGCTGCTGCTGACCGGCGTCCGGCGCCGCCTGCACGCCCAGGGCCTGCGGGTCCTGGTCGGCTCCGAGGTCCCGGCCGGGGACGGCGGCATCAGCTACGGCCAGGCGGCGGTCGCCGCCGCCCGGCTCACCGACAGGGAGTGAGGACCCATGTGCCTGGGCATCCCCGGACGCGTCCTGGAGATCCACGACGACGCCGGACTGCGCATGGCCACCGTCGACTTCGGCGGCGTGCGGCGCGAGGCGTGCCTGAGCTGCGTCCCCGACGCGGACATCGGCAGTTACGTCGTCGTGCACGTCGGCTTCGCGATCACCCTGGTCGACGAGGCCGAGGCGCACCGCACGCTCGACGTCCTGCGCGCCATGGCGGGCGCGGTCGAGGGCGAACTCGGCGAGGAACTGCCCCCGAGGTCCGGCGGGCCCGCCCCGCAGGGCCGGTCGGCCCCTGCCCCGGGCACGGGCGGGGCCGCAGGCTGGCGGTGCAGGAGCACGGCACCAACCCCCACGACGAAAAGCGACGAAAGGTGTGGACCGTCATGACCGTCACCGTGCCCCCGGCCGTGATCGACGAGGACGGACTGGAGGTGCTCGTCGCGACCCTGGTGGCCCAGGACCGCACCGTCGTCGGACCGACCGTGCGCGACGGCGCGATCGTGCTCGCCGAGCTGACCTCCGCCGCCGAACTCCCCTACGGCTGGGGCGTCGAACTCGACGCCGGCCGCTACCGGCTCGTCCCCCGAGCGGACCGCGCCGCCTTCGCGCACAGCGCCGGACCCCAGTCCTGGAAGTCCTGGCTGCACCCGGCGCGCGAACGCCTGTGGAGCGCCGACCGGACCTCCGGGGGCGACGTCACCTTCACCCCCGCCGACCCCGAACCCCCCGCCTACGCGTTCCTCGGCGTACGCCCCTGCGACCTGCGGGCCATCGCCATCCAGGACCGCGTCCTGACCGGCGGCCGGTACCAGGACACCGGGTACGGCCGGCGCCGGCGGCGCGCCCTGCTGATCGCCGCCGAGTGCACCGAACCCGGCGCGACCTGCTTCTGCGTCTCCACCGGCGGCGGCCCCGCCGCCGACCCCGGCTACGACCTGGCGCTCACCGAGATCGTGGACGACGCCGGGCACCGCTTCCTGGCGCGCGTCGGCAGCGAGGAGGGCGCCCGGCTGCTGGACGCCGTACCGCACCACCGGGCCGACACCGGCACCGAGGCCACTGCCCGGGGCGCCGTGGACGCCGCCCGCGACCGCATGGGCCGCGCCCTGCCCCCGGTCGACGTCCGCGCCCTGCTCGGCGAGAGCCTGGACGCCGAGCGCTGGGACGACGTCGCCGCACGCTGCCTGACCTGCGGCAACTGCACCATGGTCTGCCCCACCTGCTTCTGCGTCACCACCGAGGAGGTCACCGACCTCACCGGCGACCACACCGAACGGTGGCAGCACTGGGACTCCTGCTTCGACGTGGACTTCTCCCTCCTGCACGAAGGTCCGGTCCGCGCCTCGGGCCGGTCCCGCTACCGGCAGTGGCTCACCCACAAACTGTCCACCTGGCACGACCAGTTCGACAGCTCCGGCTGTGTCGGCTGCGGCCGGTGCATCGCCTGGTGCCCGGTCGGCATCGACCTCACCGAAGAGGTCGCCGCCCTGGACGCCGAGCACGGGACGGAGACTCCCCGATGACCGTCGCGAGCAGGCTGCGCATGGCGAAGGCGCTGGGCGACGAGCACCGGGAGCGGCTCCTCAGGGCCGCCCGCGAAACAGACCTGCGCCCGGGGACCAGGCTCTTCGACGAGGGCGAGTACGCGGACCGCTTCTGGGTCCTGCGGGAGGGCACCGTCGCCCTGGACGTGCACATCCCCGGCCGCCGCGCGGCCGTCGTCGAGACCCTTGGCGCCGGGGACCTGACCGGCTGCTCCTGGCTCTTCGAGCCCTACGTGTGGCAGCTCGGCGCCACCGCCACCACCCCGGTGCGCGCGTACGCCTTCGACGCCGTCGCCGTGCGCCGGATGTGCGACGAGGACGCCGGCTTCGGGCGGGCGGTCGGCCAGTGGGTCGGCCAGGTGCTGGCCGGGCGTCTCGCCGCCGCCCGCACCCGCCTCGTCGACCTGTACGGCACCACCGGCACGGGAGGCGCCCCATGAGCGCACTGCCCGTACCGCACGTGGTGACCGACCGGCGTGTCGAGACCGCGGACACGGTCACCCTGCGGATCGAGCCCGTCGGCGGGGAACTCGCCGGGTTCACGCCGGGCCAGTTCGCGATGGTGCACTGCTTCGGCCGCGGTGAGATCCCCCTGTCGGTCAGCTCCGTCCAGTCCACCGGCGGCCTGGCGCACACCGTGCGCGCCGTCGGCGCGGTCTCCGCCGGGCTGTGCGCGACCCGCGTCGGCGGTGTCCTCGGCGTGCACGGCCCCTACGGCACCGGCTGGGAGCTGGAACGGGCGCGCGGCCGGGACGTCCTCGTGGTGGCCGGCGGCATCGGACTCGCCCCGCTGCGCCCCCTGGTCCTCGAAGCGCTCGCCGAACCCGGCCGCTACGGCCGGATCAGCGTGCTCGCCGGGGCCCGCACCCCCGCCGACCTCATCGTCCGCGACGACCTGGAGAAATGGCGCACGGCGTACACCGGGGTGACCGTCGACCGCCCCGACCCGGACTGGGACGGCGACGTCGGCGTCGTCACCCGCCTCCTCGACCGTGCCCCCTTCGACCCCGCCCGCACCTGGGCGTTCGTCTGCGGACCCGAGCCGATGATCCGCGCCACCGCCCGCGACCTCGTCCACCTCGGCGTGCCCCCCGAGCGCGTCCGCGTCTCCCTGGAACGGAACATGCGCTGCGCGACCGGCCACTGCGGCCACTGCCAGCTCGGCCCCCTCCTGGTGTGCCGGGACGGCCCCGTCGTCGGCTGGGACCGCGCCGAACCCCTGCTGTCGGTGAGGGAGCTGTGAGATGAGCACACCGGACACCCCGACGCTCGCCGTCTTCAAACTGGCCTCCTGCGACGGCTGCCAGCTCACCCTGCTGGACTGCGAGGACGAACTCCTCGGCCTCGCCGGCGAGGTGCGGATCGCGCACTTCCTGGAGGCCACCAGCGCGGTCGAGCCGGGACCCTACGACCTGACCCTCGTGGAGGGCTCCGTCACCACCCCCGAGGACGCCGAACGCGTCCACGCCATCCGCGCCGCCTCCCGCCGGCTCGTCACGATCGGCGCGTGCGCGACCGCCGGAGGCATCCAGGCCCTCAGGAACTTCGCCGACGTCGACGCCTACCGGCGCGTGGTCTACGCCCACCCCGAATACATCTCCACCCTGGCCACCTCCACCCCCGTCTCGGCCCACGTGGACGTCGACTTCGAACTGCGCGGCTGCCCCGTCGACCGGCGCCAGCTCCTCGAAGTGATCACCGCGTACCTCGCCGGCCGCAAGCCCGACATCCCCGAACACAGCGTCTGCTTCGAGTGCAAGCGGCGCGGCACGGTCTGCGTCACCGTCGCCGACGGCACCCCCTGCCTCGGCCCCGTCACCCACGCCGGCTGCGGCGCCCTGTGCCCCGCCTACCGGCGCGGCTGCTTCGGCTGCTTCGGGCCGTCCGGGTCGGTGAACCTGCCCGCGCTCATCCCGCTGCTGCGCCGCGACGGCCTCGACGAGGACGCCGTCGGACGCTTCCTGCACACCTTCAACGCCACCGCCTTCGACAAGGAGCTGAACTCGTGACCCACCGAGGTTCCCGCGTCCTGCACGTCGGCTCCCTCTCCCGCGTCGAGGGCGAGGGCGCGCTGAGCCTGCGCGTCCACGACGGCACGGTCACCGAGGCACGCCTGGAGATCTACGAACCGCCCCGCTACTTCGAGGCGTTCCTGCGCGGCCGGTCGTACACCGAGCCGCCCGACATCACCGCCCGGGTCTGCGGGATCTGCCCGGTGGCCTACCAGATGAGCGCGTGCGCGGCGATCGAGGACGCCTGCGGGGTGCGCGTCGACCCGGCGATCGGCACCCTGCGCAGACTTCTGTACTGCGGCGAGTGGATCGAGAGCCAGACCCTGCACATCTACCTGCTGCACGCCCCGGACTTCCTCGGCCGCGCCGGCGCCATCGAACTGGCCCGCACCCACCGCGCCGAGGTGGAGCGCGGCCTCAGGCTGAAGAAGGCGGGCAACTCCCTGCTGGAACTGCTCGGCGGACGCGCGATCCACCCGGTGAACGTCCGCCTCGGCGGGTTCCACCGGACACCGGCCCCCGGCGAACTGCGCTCCCTGGAACCGGAACTGAGGCGCGCCCTCGACGACGCCTGGGAGACCGTGCGCTGGGTGGCCGGCTTCGACTTCCCCGACGCCCGCACCGACGCCGACCTCCTCGCCCTGGCCGCCCCGGACACGTACGCGATCGAGAGCGGCACCCCGACCGTCCTGCGCGCCGACAAAACCACCGGCTCCTTCCCGCTGCGGGACTTCACCCAGCGCGTCCGCGAGACGCACGTGGCGCACTCGACCGCCCTGCACTCCCGGCTCGACGGCCGCACCCACCTCACCGGTTCCCTCGCCCGCTTCGCGGTCAACGGCCGCCGCCTGTCCCCCCTGGCCCGGCAGGCCGCCGTCGAGGCCGGACTCGGGGACCCCCGCGAGGGCGGCGTGTGCCGCAACCCGTACCGCTCGATCCTGGTCCGGGCCGTGGAGGTCGTGTACGCGCTGGAGGAGGCCCTCAGGATCATCGCCGCGTACGAGCCCCCCGCCCGCCCGTACACGGAGGTCCCGCCCGTCGCCGGCGTCGGACACGGAGCCACCGAGGCCCCGCGCGGCCTCCTCTACCACCGCTACGAACTCGACGCCCGAGGCATCGTCACCGACGCCGTCATGGTTCCGCCGACCGCGCAGAACCAGGGCGCGATCGAGGCCGACCTGCGCCGGCTCGCCCAGCGGGCCGTGAGCGGACAGGACCTCGGCGACGCGGAGCTGACGGACCTGTGCGAGCGGGCGATCCGCAACCACGACCCGTGCATCTCCTGCTCCACCCACTTCCTCGACCTGAGGATCGTGCGCACCTCGGGGGACCGGTGAAGTACCTCGACGAGTACCGCGACCCCGTCCTCGCCCGCCGCCTGCTGGACGCGCTGCGGGCCACCGCCACCCGCCCCTGGCGGATCATGGAGGTGTGCGGCGGCCAGACCCACACCCTGGTCCGCCAGGGCATCGACGAACTCCTGCCCGCCGGCATGCGCATGATCCACGGCCCCGGCTGCCCGGTCTGCGTCACCCCGCTGGAGACCCTCGACCGGGCCATGGCGATCGCCGCCCGCCCCGGCGTCACCTTCACCAGCTTCGGCGACATGCTGCGCGTCCCCGGCACCACCACCGACCTGCTGTCCCTGCGGGCCCGCGGCGCCGACGTCCGCGTCGTGTACGCCCCCATGGACGCCGTACGCCTCGCCGCCCGCCACCCAGGCCGTGAGGTGGTCTTCCTCGCCGTCGGCTTCGAGACGACGGCGCCCGCCGCCGCGACCGCCGTCCTGCACGCGGCGCGCCTGGGTCTCACCAACTTCACGATGCTGGTCAGCCACGTCCTCGTCCCCCCAGCGATGACCACCCTGCTCGACGACCCCGACTGCGAGGTCCAGGCGTTCCTCGCCGCCGGGCACGTGTGCGCGGTCACCGGCTGGCGCGCCTACGAACCCATCGCCGAGCGCTACCGGGTGCCGATCGTCGTCACCGGCTTCGAACCGCTGGACCTTCTGGAAGGTGTCCTGATGGCCGTGGAGCAGCTGGAGTCCGGCCGGTACGAGGTGGCCAACCAGTACGCGCGCGCCGTGCGCCGCACCGGCAACACCGCCGCCCAGGACGCCGTCCGCACCGTCTTCCAGGTCACCGGCCGAGCCTGGCGCGGCCTGGGCGCACTGCCCGACAGCGGACTCGAACTCGCCGCCCCGTACGCCCGGTTCGACGCGGTCAGCCGCTTCGACGTCGGTGACCTGCACCCCGTCGAGGACCCGGCCTGCATCGCGGGCGCCATCCTCACCGGCGCCCGCATCCCCACGGACTGCCCCGCGTACGGCACCCGCTGCACCCCCCGCCACCCGCTCGGCGCGCCCATGGTGTCGTCCGAGGGGACCTGCGCCGCCTACCACGCGGCCGGACGCGCAAGGAGCGCCCCATGACCATCGAGTGCCCGGCACCCCTGCGCGAGGACGAGGTCGTGCTCCTCGGCCACGGCGCCGGCGGACGCCTCACCGCCGAACTCCTCGACGAGGTGATCCTCCCCGCGACCGGCGGCGGCCACGGCCCCCTGGAGGACGCCGCCCTGCTGCCCGGCCATCAGGACCTGGTGATCAGCACGGACAGCCACGTCGTCAGCCCGCTGTTCTTCCCCGGCGGGGACATCGGCTCCCTCGCCGTCCACGGCACCGTCAACGACCTCGCCATGCGTGGCGCGCGGCCTCTCGCGCTGGCCGTCTCCCTCATCGTCGAGGAAGGGCTGCCACTGGCCGATCTGCGGGCCGTCATGCAGTCGCTGGGCAAGGCGGCCCGCGAGGCCGGGGTCCCCGTCGTCACCGGGGACACCAAGGTCGTCGGCCGGGGCGCCGCCGACAAGCTGTTCGTCACCACCACCGGCGTCGGACAGCGCCACCGGGCACTGTGCCCCTCCGCCGCCCTCGCCCGCCCCGGTGACGCGGTCCTGCTCTCCGGGCCGATCGGACTGCACGGCACGACCGTCCTCAGCACCCGGGAGGGGCTCGGCTTCGAGAGCGACATCGCCTCCGACACCCGGCCGCTGCACCGGCTGGTGGCGGCCCTGGCCCCGCTGGGCCCCGCGATCCACACCCTGCGCGACCCGACGAGGGGCGGGCTCGCCGCCGCCCTCAACGAGATCGCCCGGGACTCCTCGGTGGCCGTCGAGATCGACGAGCACACCGTCCCCGTCCCCGAGGCGGTCGCCTCCGCCTGCGACCTCCTCGGCCTCGACCCTCTCGTTGTCGCCAACGAGGGCTGCCTGGTCGCCTTCGTCGCCCCCGAAGCGGCCGAGGCGACCCTCACCGCCCTGCGCTCCCTGCCGGAGGGCGCCGGGGCCGTCCCCATCGGCGAGGTCCTGCCGTCCGGCCCCGCCGGCCGGGTCACCCTGCGGACCCTGGTCGGCGCCCGCCGCATCGTCGAGATGCCGCTCGGGGAGCAACTGCCTCGGATCTGCTGACGGGGGTCTGCCGGAGGGGGCTTCGGCGCAGGCACGTCAGGAGTGCGGCGGATGCGCTCCGCGCCCCGGCCCGCTGCTTCAGGGCGCGAGGTCGGTCAGCGGGACGTCCAGGACGGTCTCCTCCTCGACGCGCCCGCCGAGTTCGGCGAGGGCCGGGGCCAGGTCAGGATCCCAGGGGGCGGTCGTGGGGGTGCCGGTCAGGGGTGGGGCCAGGGGAGCGGCGGCGGTGCAGCGCCAGGGGACCAGGAGACGCGGCTCGGTAGCGCGCCGGCGATGCGCAGGCCGCCCCAGCCGAAGTCGCCGTGGTGGCGCAGCCGGGATCCTCGGGTGTGGAGGTGGCGCAGCAGGGCGGGGGCGGCGGCCCAGGGCTGGCCCTGGAGGCAGATCAGGGGCGGGCATGCCGGGCCGTAGGCGTCGGCGGCGGTGGCGGTGGCGAGGACGGCAGGGTTCTCGTAGACGTGGACGACTGCGGGCGCAGTCCTCAGCGGGGTGCGGGTGAGCTGACGCAGGGTCAGGACGGCCGGTTCGCCCGGTCAGGTGCCTGGTACCGGCCTTGGCGGCGTCGGTGAGGCTGGGAGCGAAAGGGGTGCTGCGCGCGCGGAGGATGACCCCTGTGGGCGTCTCTTCTTGTCGAGGCCGATGGTGAGACCGGCCGAAGCCACGGTCTGTCGCGCGCGCTGAAGGTCCCGTTCCGCGTTCGGCACGCGAGCCGAAGCGACGACGCGGGGAGTCCGGAGCGGATCAGGGGGACGCGACGACCAGTTCCGCGAGGTCCAGGAAGGCGCGCGTCGTCGACGCCCGCAGCCGGTCCGGCGCCCAGTGGGTCGAGCGCAGCGCGTTGTCGAAGGGAATCCGGACCGTCCGGGCGGGACCGATGCCCAGCTCCTGGACGAAGCTCGTGTACAACCGGGTGCGCGCAGCGCTGTCGAGAAGCGTGGTCACCAGAACGGCCTCGTCGACCAAATGCTGGTGTCCGCTGTCGCGCAGCGCGTCGAGCGTGCGGAATGCCCCGTCGAGGGACAGGCCGTGGGAGCCGCAGCACAGGATCAGCCGGTCCGTGTGATTCAGGACGGCGTCGGCCGACCAGCCCAGGAGGCGGGGTGACCAGTCGGTGAGCACGAAGGAGTAGTACGGCGCCGTGTGTTCCAGCACGCGCGTGTACTCCTGTGCGTGCAACGGGTTGGGGGTGTAGCGGCCCGGACGATGGGCGGCGATCTGGAGGCCGGACGCGAGCCGTGTGGTGAGGGCGCGGATGTCCGCGTACGCCGGACCGGTCCGCAGGGCGGCGAGATCCCGCAGGGTGGCCGGGTTGCGGTCGGTGAGGAATCTGTCGAGCGCCCCCTCCGAGGGAGCGCCGTCGAGGGCCAGGACCGGCTCGCCCCGCACGGTGGCGAGGACGGAGCCCAGCATCACCGCCGTCGTGGCCCGCCCGCTGTGCGGGCCCGCGCCGATCAGAGTCAGCCGCCTGCTGTACGGCAGCAGAACCCGCAGTCTCCCCATACGGGCCTCCGCCTCCCGGCGTCCCGGGCCGAGACGCGGCAACCGCAGCGGGAGATCACCGGGGGTCTCCTGAGGCAGGGCGAGCGGAACCCGGGCGAGGGCGTCGCCGCGGCCGACGGTGTGGGCCTGAGCGTCGCCGGGACGGTGCAGGGCGACGTACCGGGCCAGCGCGTCGGCGATCTCGCTCGCGGTCGGCCGCAGCCCGGGATCCGTCTCCTGGCAGCGCAGCACCAGCTTCCTGAGCGGCTCCCAGGTGTCGCCCTGCCACAGGTGCATCCCCTCGGGCAGCCCCGGCACCCGCAGCCCCGCCTTGGTACTGATGAGCTGGAGCAGCCCGCCCAGCGAGCGCACGTTGTCCGCGGCCGTGGGGACGGGGCCCGCGCCCAGATGCTGCCCGTCGACGACGCAGTCCGAGAGGCCACCCAGCACGACGGTCCGGCGCAGCACGTAAACGGTGTCGGCGCCGAGGTCCGCGAGGACCAGACCCGAGGCGTGGCACTGGGCGAGGGCGCTGGCCAGGTGGTACCCGACCAGGAGACCACGGAGCGTGTCGAAGGGGGCGGCTCTGCGGCGGAACGCCTCGTCGACGAACTCACCGAGGTGGACGGGGCGTGCCCGGGGCGACTCGCTGTCCACGACCGCTGTCATCGCGAGCCACGGCGGGGAGTCCTCGAACCCGGTCCCGAGCAGCGCCGGAGCGTACGGTCCCCGGAGCCGGGTCAGCGCCTGCGCCTCGACCTCCAGCAACCGCGCGTTCGAGGCGGGCCGGTCCGGCCGCGGGACCCGCAGCACGGCCTCCGCGCCACCGTCGGCGACCGCCCGGTAGAGCAGCGTGCGCCTCCCCGGACGCCGGCCGCGCAGCGCGTACGGGCCCAGCCGGACGGGATCCTGGCCGGTGAGCGGTCCCCAGTCGTCGGCAGCTTCGGGGGCCGCCTGCTCCGGGTCCGGGCCCGGCAGCGGTGAGCCGCGCTCGAAGGACACCCCGAACCGGCTGAGCAGCCGCCGCTCGACGCTGGTGAACGGCTGGTGTGCGGCGGGCAACTGGGCGGAGCCCTCGGGGTGGGCCAGCCAGGAGGGGAAGTCGGGGGATCTGCCGGCCAGTTCCTCCAGCCGACGGCCGATCAGGCGGCCGGTGCGCAGGAGCTCGGCCTGCGGAACCGCGTGCAGCAGGACCGCCTTGGTGTCCTCGGAGAAGTCGAACACCCGGTGTTTCGCGGGCAACGGCCCCGGCACGGGCGCGGGATGCGGCCGGATCAGGCCGCCGAGGAATACTTCCGCCAGGTGCGAGGGCCGTGCCGCCGGCACCTCGCGCTGCACCAGCCGCATCACCGGCACCGACAGCGGGGACACCGCCGCGAGATGGGCCGCCAGGCGGTACGCCTCCGGAGTGGCCGCGTCCCGGAAATGCTGGGCGCTGCCGGCCTCGCGCGGCGCGGCGACGGCCCCGTACGGGTCGGGACGGTCGAGCAGCGGCAACTCCGCGGTGGCGCCGGGTGAGGCGAGCAGCCGTGCCCAGCGGTGCAGGGACGTGACGGTCGGCTCCAGGACGGCTACCGGTATCCCCTCGAAGACGGCCAGCTCAGGAGGCAGCACCGGATCGGTGATCCCCCAGAACATGCCGGGGCTGCCGATCCGCCGGGTGGTGACCTGCCAGTGCTCGGCGGCGATACCGGACGCCTCCCACAGCTCGGGCGGCAGGGTGTGCAGGACCGCGACCGGCCCGTGCGCCGCCCGCCCGGCCAGCAGACTGTGCAGGGTGCCGGTGCGCCATGCGGCTCCCATGCCGTCGCTGACGACCAGGACGAGAGTCCGGCCCGACGGGTCGTTGATCGCGGAGAGCGGCACTCCGGGACTGTCGGGCTTGAACGCGCCCGCGTGCAGGCACGGCTCGCGGCCCCGCGTGTCGAGGCCGAACACCCGGATGGTGGCGAAGGCGCCCAGCCGCTCCAGCAGGACCCGCAGTTCGGCACCGAGCCGGTGCCACAGCAGCATGGACAGGCCGTCGTCCACGAGCAGAGCGAGGTGCAGCCGGCGTTCTCGCACCGGGCGCTGCACCACCTCCGGCAAGCCGGTCTCGGCGAATCGGGCGGCGGTGCGCTTCTCGTCGATCTCCACACGATGGCGGCTGCTGCTGCGAAGCCGCAGCGGTCTCAGCGCGCGGCCCACGGCGAGTTCGTCGCCGAGTGCCTTGTCCTCGGGGACACGGACCGGCATCGCCTTGCGGGATATGGGCCGCGACCCGAGCGACGGGACCGCTGGTGCCTGGCGAGCGGCTCCGTACAGGGCCGAGGGGATGAGGTCGGGCAGGTCCGGATCGTCGGGGTCGGGCTGCCGGGGCTCGACGGCGGTCCGGTCCGGCTCGGGAGCGGGCGGGGGAGCGGGCTGCGCGAGCGGCGAGGCCGGTCGTGGAGACAGGGGGGAGTCCGCGCCGGCGGGCAGTCGGCGGGCCAGCCACAGGACGTCGAGGATCTGGTCGGCGTCGAGTTCCTGCATGCCGTGCCCGCACGCCTGGAGAATCCGTAGGGCCTCTCCCAGCGGCCCCTCCCCAGTCGCCATCGTCACAGAGCCCCGGTCAGCTGGTGCAGCACGGCGTCGAGCAGCCCTTCCGCGTCCAGGTCGACACCGCCCGTGCGCAGGAAGACGGCGTTGAGCAGTTGGTCGGTGGCGAGCTCACCAGGCGCACGGCGGCCCAGGAACGCCTCGATCAGGTCGTCCGCCTCGCGCATGGCCTCCTCACCCAGATGTGCCGCGACGATGGCCCGCAACCGGTCCGCGTCCGGCACCGGCAGGTCGAGCCGGACACACCGGCGCAGGAACGCGGGCGGGAAGTCCCGCTCACCGTTGCTGGTGATGACGACGACGGGGAACTCCGTGCACCGGACGCGCCCCCGGTGCACCCGGACCGTGCCGCCGTGGTCGTGGGTCTGCACCTCGACGTCGGCCATGTCCTCCGGGAGCCTGGAGAGTTCCCCGATCTCGAAGACGCCCTCCTCGAAGACGGTGAGCAGGTCGTTGGGCAGGTCGACGTCCCCTTTGTCCATCTCGTCGATGAGCAGACAGCGCGGCGCGGCCGTCGGCACGAGCGCGGTGCCGAGCGGGCCGAGGCGGACGAACGTGCCGATGGACGGCTCGCGTTCGCCGCGGTCCCGACTGAGCGCCGCCTCGTGCAGACGGCCGATCGCGTCGTAGTCGTAGAGGGCCTCCTCCACGGTGGAGCGGCTGTTGACCGGCCAGTGCAGCAGCTCGCCCAGACCCAGCTCGTGCGTGATCGCGTGGGCCAGGGACGACTTGCCGGTCCCGGCCGGTCCGGTGACCAGCAGCGGGCGGCGCAGATGGAGCGCGGCACTGACGACGTCGGCGTGCCGGGGCTCGATGAGGTACGGCCGTGTCGGGCCCAGCCCCGGGACCGGCGAGAAGCGGCGCCACGGCGGGGCGGACGGGAGGGCGACGGACCTCGGAACGTTGTCGCCCCGGAAGAGGCGCCAGTCAGCCTCGGAACCGGACGCGGATGTCATGCGCTCTCCTGTGGCTCGCTCAGCTGTAATCGGGGCACGGCGCGGTCTGCGTCGGCCCAGGCGAGGACCGGACGGCCGGGGAACCCGGGCCGTCCGGCCAGAACGTTCGCGCGGTAGCCGCGCACTTCGTCCGGCAGCTCCCGCGTGGCGACCTCGGCCATGCACTTGACGACATGCGACCTCCCGTTCGAGCCGCGGTCCCACACCACCACAGGGATACCCAGGACGAGGCAGGTCTGCACGATCCTGCGTCGGGACGGACCGGGCGGTACATCCACGAAGACGCAGACCGTGTCGAGCCGGTTGACCAGTTCCGGGTAGACCGTGTCAGGACTGACGGACTCGTCGACCGTGAACGGTCCACCCGAGTCGAGCCGGCTCCATCTGGCACGCCAGTGGGACAGGAAACGCCCGTGCCGGCGCAGCAGTTCGGGACAGTGCACGACCACCGGGAACTCCACCCCGAGCACCCCGGGCACGAGTTCTCCCGGCATCCGCGCCGCCCACTCGTCGACGGGCAGGTCGAGGCTGTCCCGGTCCACGAGCACCTCGACCATCGGCGGCGGGGCGCCCTCGGCGGCGGGCGAGAGGGAGGTGACGACCCGCAACACCTCCCGGGCCGCCTCCGACGGCGTGTACGACACGACGCTCTCGTTCGACACCCGCCGCGGCCCGGACCCCTCGTCGCACCAGATCCCCAGCCGATGCCGGCCCGGCCGGGCCCGGGTGACCTCCACCAGCACCCGCACGCGCACGGAACGCTCCCGCGCCGAGCGGGCCCACACCAAGGCGTCCTCCCGCCGCTCGGCCAGGGCGCCCCGCGCGACGCCGAGCCGCGCGGCCACCCCCTTCGTCCACAGCCGCAGTTCCGCCCGGAGAGGCTCCGCGCACAGCTCGGCGACGTACTCCATGGCGCGCAGCAGCGCCGGAACCCTTCGTTCCCCGTCGGTGAGGCGGCCGTCCCCGGGCAGCGCCTCCAACTGTCCGACCAGACTGTCGAGATCCTTGCCGTCGGGGTAGACGGCAAGGTGAGGGAGAGCGGCGCGCACCGCCTCGGCCAGTCGCCCGCGGTCCGCGCGGTCCATGAGCAACAGATGCCCGCGGAGTCCGGCGTACTCCTGTGGGGTCAGCAGCAGGGCGGCCGGCACGAGACCGGCCGCTGCCAGGACACGGTCGGCGCCGCTGCCGGCTTCACCCCGCAGAAGAGCGGTGAGGGCGGGCAGGGCGCGTGGATGTGTGAAGAGGAACGCGGCGAACTCCTCGGGCGTCGGCGGGGTGACGTCGCTCGCGTACCGGACACCGCAGGACCGGGCCAGCCGCCGGCCGTACTCGACGCGTCCGTTGCCCGGGGGCAGCAACTCCGCCAGGAGATCCGCCAGCACCCCGAGGGCGGGCTCGTCGGGGTCGAACACATCGGGCGCCGCGACGTCCAGCACACCCAGCGGGCGCAGTTCGTCCTCGATGCGCTGCCAGGGGATGACCAGGCTGCGCCGGATCGTGTCCTGAGGGCTGTACGACCCGGACGACCCGGAGACCGGGTCCCGGCCCGGCATGATGTGAGCGGCGATCAGGCCGACCATGGCGTGGTGGTCCACGGACCACAAGGGGCTGCCGCTGTAACCGGGACTGACGGCCTTCCCGGTGGGTGCCCCGTCGACGTAGCCCACGGGGCCCGCGATCAGGGTGACGGTGACCTCGGCGAACGTCTCCCGGCGGGCGCTGCCGTGCCAGGCCACCGCCCGCTGGTGGAGCGTCATCGCGGTCCTGCGCGGTGGCGCGGGCAGGTCGTGCGACGTCCCTTCGAGCCGCAGCACCGCCAGGTCACCGAGCCAGGTGTGGGCGCCCGTGCGGACCCTCTCGCCGTTCGCGGAACGCGGCGGGATCCAGTGTTCGACATGCGCGTAGTACCGGCGGGAGCCGAGAGTGCCGTGCAGTTCCACCGGGATCGTCCTGAGGTCCGGATCGCGGGGGTCGGACCAAGGGCGGCCCAGCGCGTCGTTGACGACGTGGGCACAGGTCAGGACCGCGTCGGCGCCGACGACGACGCCCGCACCCGCGATCCGGTCGGTGTCCGTGCGACGCACCGAGACCACATGGTGAACCGGATCCTCGTCCGAGGCCGTCTCGTCCAGGAACCAGCTCACCGCTCACTCCGCCGCAGTCGGGTCCGAGTCGGCCGGGACCGTTGTCCAGGTGGCGGTGACCGTGAGATGAGCCTGCCCGCTTCCGTTGACGATCCCGAGCCTCAGGTCCTGCCCGACCTGCACTCCGAAAGTCACACTCAGCTCGCTGGGCGGCTCGGGCACAGCCCGCACGGCGTCGTGCACCTCTTGCAGAAGCGGCCCCAGCGGGCGCAGCGCCAGACGCAGAGCACCTGCCGTGAACTCGGCGGCGGCCCGCCTCCCGGAGGCCACCGGGACGACGGTCCCCATGCCCTCGGGAAGGTCGTCGTCCTGCTCGGACGCGTATCCGTCCGGAGTCTCGGTCAGCAGGAACCTCACGGGCGTTCCGTCGACGAACTCCCCATCCAAAACCGTGGACATGACCACATTATGACCCAACTCGCCCAGCCTGGCAGCCCGTTCGCCAGGACGACCCCGACCTGCCGCAGAGCGGAAGGTCTTGCGCGCATGGCTGTGCCGGTGCCCCGCGGATCAAGGTCTCGGACGGGGATGTCATGGACTTCTCGGCGACGATGGTGGGCTGCCGGCCGTCGCCCCACCGGCGAAGAGCCCGTAGGCGGTGGCCCGCCGCTCGCCGGGCACCAGGCCGGCGACCGTGGCGGTGCCGGTGGACCGGACCGGTGAGACCCGGCGGGCCGCGCGATCCCCAGCTCGTCGGACGGCGTTTCCGTGCCTCCGGCGGCGCGGTGGGGTGCGGATCGTCGGGATTCAGGTGATCGACTGATGGCCCTGGAGAACCTTCACACCAACGAGACCGCCTTCTGGGACCCGCTGACAGCGGTCAGTCCCGCGGTCCCGCCACCGTCACCGTGCTCAGGGCCGAACGGCCCCCCTGCGGACCCTGTCCGGCACTCCCTCTGGGTGATCACGGCTGCGAGCATCGAAGAGCCGGACACGAGGTACGAGGAGAGGAACGGCGATGACCGTGACCACGGCGGCGGACAGCCGGACGGCCTGGCGGGGCTTCGAGGGGAGCGGCTGGCGGGAGCGGATCGACGTGCGCGACTTCATCCAGGCCAACTACACCCCGTACGAGGGCGACGCGGACTTTCTGGCCGGCCCCACCGACCGCACCCGCGCCGTCTGGGAGAAGGTCAGCGCGCTGTTCCCCGAGGAACGCGCCCGTGGCGTCCTCGACGTCGACACCGCCACCCCCTCCACGATCACCTCCCACGCCCCCGGCTGGATCGACCGCGACCGCGAGCTGATCGTCGGCCTCCAGACGGACGAGCCCCTCAAGCGCGCGATCATGCCCAACGGCGGCCTGCGCATGGTGGAGAGCGGCCTGCGGGCGTACGGCTACGAGCCCGACCCGTTCGTGACGAGGGTCTTCGGGACGTACCGCAAGACCCACAACGACGGCGTCTTCGACGCGTACACCCCCGAGATGCGCGCCGCCCGCCGGGCCGGCGTCATCACCGGCCTGCCCGACTCCTACGGACGCGGACGGATCATCGGCGACTACCGGCGCGTCGCCCTGTACGGCACGGACCGGCTGACCGAGGCCAAGAAGGCGGAGCGGGCCCTGCTGGACGCCCGCCCCTCCAGCCCCGACGTCATCCGCGACCGCGAGGAACTCGCCGAGCAGATCAGGGCGCTGGGCGAACTCACCACGATGGCCGCCTCCTACGGCTGCGACGTCTCCCGCCCCGCCGCCACCGCGCACGAGGCCGTCCAGTGGCTCTACCTCGGCTACCTCGCGGCGGTGAAGGAACAGAACGGCGCCGCGATGTCCCTCGGCCGCACCTCCACCTTCCTGGACGTCTACCTCCAGCGGGACCTGACGGACGGCGTCCTCGACGAGACCCGCGCCCAGGAACTGATCGACGACTTCGTCATCAAGCTCCGCATCGTCCGCTTCCTGCGCACCCCCGAGTACGACGCCCTCTTCTCCGGCGACCCGACCTGGGTGACGGAGTCGATCGGCGGCATGGGCGGCGACGGCCGCACGCTGGTCACCCGCACCTCCTTCCGCTTCCTCCGGACCCTGTACAACCTCGGCCCCGCCCCGGAACCCAACCTCACCGTGCTGTGGTCGCCCCGACTGCCCGCCCCCTTCAAGGAGTTCTGCGCCCAGGTCTCCATCGACACCAGCGCCGTCCAGTACGAGTCCGACGACCTGACCCGCCCGCACACCGGCGACGACACCGCGATCGCCTGCTGCGTCTCCGCCATGACGGTGGGCCGCCAGATGCAGTTCTTCGGCGCCCGCGTCAACCTCGCCAAGGCCCTGCTGTACGCCGTCAACGGCGGCCGGGACGAGATGACCGGCGACCAGATCGCGCCCCCGGCGCCCGCGCTGACGGGGGAGTACCTGGAGTACGAGGAGCTGTCCGCGGCGTACGACAAGGTCCTCGACTGGCTGGCGGCGACCTACGTCAACACCCTGAACGTCATCCACTACATGCACGACAAGTACGCCTACGAGCGCCTGGAGATGGCCCTGCACAACCACCCCGTGCACCGCTTCATGGCGTGCGGCGTCGCGGGCCTGTCGGTCGCCGCCGACAGCCTCTCGGCCGTGAAGCACGCGCGCGTGAAGGTGTTCCGGGACGCCACCGGCCTCGCCGTCGACTTCCGCACCGAGGGAGACTTCCCCGCGTACGGCAACAACGACGACCGCGCCGACCGGATCGCCGTCGGCCTCGTCGAGTCGTTCATGGCGAAGGTGCGCCGCCACCCCACGTACCGGGACGCCGAGCACACCCAGTCCGTCCTGACGATCACCTCGAACGTCGTCTACGGCAAGCACACCGGCAACACCCCCGACGGCCGCCGCGCCGGACAGCCCTTCGCGCCCGGCGCCAACCCGATGAACGGCCGCGACCGGCACGGCGTCGCCGCCTCCGCGCTGTCGGTGGCGAAACTGCCGTACGAGCAGGCCCGCGACGGCATCTCCCTCACCACGACCATCACCCCGGAGGGCCTGGGCCACAACCCCGCCGAACGCGCGGGGAACCTGGTCGGCATCCTCGACGCCTACACGGCCACCGGCGGCTTCCACATGAACGTCAACGTCCTCGACCGCGCCACCCTCCAGGACGCCATGGACCACCCGGAGAAGTACCCGGACCTGACGATCCGCGTCTCCGGGTACGCCGTCAACTTCGTCCGTCTGACCCGCGAGCAGCAGCTCGACGTGATCAGCCGCACCTTCCACGGCTCGCTGTGACCGCCACGACCGGCCGGATCCACTCCTGGGACCTGTCCACCGGCGTGGACGGTCCCGGGACCCGGTTCGTGCTGTTCCTCTCCGGCTGCCCGCTGCGCTGCCTGTACTGCGCCAACCCCGACACCTGGCACCTGCGCGACGGCCGGGAGACGACCGCCGACGAGGTGATGGCCAGGATCGAACAGCACCGCCCCTTCCTCACCGCCTCGGGCGGCGGCGTCACCCTCACCGGCGGCGAACCGCTCCTCCAGCCCGCCTTCACCGGCGAGATCCTGCGCCGCTGCAAGGCGCTCGGACTGCACACCGCCCTCGACACCTCCGGCTTCCTCGGCGCCCGCGCCGACGACACCCTCCTCGCCCGCACCGACCTCGTCCTGCTGGACATCAAGTCCTTCGACATCCGGACCTACCGGCGCCTGACCGGCGCCCACCTCGCCCCCACCCTCACCTTCGCGACCCGCCTCGACGGACTCGGCGTCCCGATGTGGATCAGATACGTCCTGGTCCCCGGCTGGACCGACGACCCCGACGCCGTCGACGGCCTGGCCCGCTTCGTCGCCGGCCTCGGCACGGTCGACCGCGTCGACGTCCTGCCCTTCCACAAGCTCGGCGCCCAC
This sequence comes from Streptomyces saintjeani, assembly GCF_055409605.1. Classification (NCBI taxonomy): domain Bacteria; kingdom Bacillati; phylum Actinomycetota; class Actinomycetes; order Kitasatosporales; family Streptomycetaceae; genus Streptomyces; species Streptomyces saintjeani. Next base: position 9,406,424 of record NZ_CP189624.1, read on the forward strand.
AAGTACGACACCCTCGGCATCCCCTTCCCGCTGCGCGGCACCCCGACCCCGTCCCCGGACCTCACCGAGAGCGTCCGCGCCCGCTTCCGGGCCCACGGGGTGCCCGCCTACTGACGCCCCTCCCAGGCCCGGTACGCCGCCACCGCCGTCGGCAGCGTAGGGAAGATCCACTCCTCGCCGACCGACTCCACCAGCCCGTACGCCCGCAGGTCGGCCAGCAGATCCTGCTTCACCCGGGCGAGCGCGAACACCACACCCCGGCGGCCGAGTTCACGGCGCAGCTCGTCGACGGCGTCCAGCGCGGTGATGTCGACCTCGACGTTGGCCTCCGCGTTGAGGACGAACCAGCGCACGGGAGTGGTCTGTCCGTCGACGGCGGCCAGCGCCCGGTGCCTGAAGTTCTCCGCGTTCGCGAAGAACAGGGGCGAGTCGTAGCGGTACACCAGCAGCCCGGGGACCGTACGGGCCTGCGGATAGTCGTCGACGTCGTGCATGCCGGCCACCCCCGGCACCAGCCCCTCGACCGCGTCGTGCGGACGCGCCACCCGGCTCAGCAGCTCCGCCACCGACAGGCCGACGGCCACGATCACCCCGTACAGGATGTCCAGCGCCAGCACCCCGGCCAGACAGCCCAGCGCCAGGAGCAGTTCGCGGCGGCGGAAGGACGCCAGGCGCCGGAAACCCGCGAGGTCGATCATCCGGGTCGCCGCGTACACGACGAGCGCGCCGAGGACCGCCGAGGGCATCCGGGTCAGCAGCGGGCTCAGGAACAACAGCACGGCCAGCACCAGCGCGCCCGCGACCAGCGAGTACGCCTGGCTGCGGGCACGCGCCGAGGCGGCCAGCGCGGTACGGCTCGCGCTGCTCGACACCGGGAAGCCGTGCAGGACGCCCGCGCCGAGGTTGGCCGCGCCCAGCGCCAGGAACTCCTGGTCGGCGTCGACCCCGGGACCGTCACTGAACGCCCGCGCGGTCAGCACGAAGTCCGTGTAGGCGACCAGCAGCACACCCAGCGCGGGCAGCACCAGGTGCGGGAGTTCGCCGAGGTCGGGGAGGGCCGGGCCCGGCAGGCCGGACGGGACCTCGCCGATCACCTTCAGGCCGTACCGCTCGTCGAGGTCGAACACCGCGACGGCGGCCGTGGACAGGACGACCACGACCAGCGGGCCGGGGACGGACCGCGCGGCCGTCAGGAGGAGGAACGCCAGGGTGACGGCGGACAGGATCGCGGTCGCCGGGTGGACGTCCGGGACGTGGCGGACGAAGGACCACAGCTGGGGGAGGAACTCCTCGCCGGACGTGCGGACGCCGGTCAGCTTCGGCAGCTGGTCCACCATCATGATCAGGGCCACGCCGGTCAGGTAGCCGATGAGGACCGGGCGCGACAGCAGGTCCGCGAGGAAGCCCAGCCGTACCGCGCGCGCGGCCAGGCACAGCAGGCCGACCGTCACCGCGAGGGCCGCCGCGAGCGACGCGTACCTCCCGGGATCACCGGCCGCGAGCGGCGCGACCACCGTGGCCGTCATCAGCGCGGTCGTCGACTCCGGGCCCACCGACAGCAGCCGCGAGGAACCGAACACGGCGTACAGCCCGAGCGCGGGCAGGATCGCCCACAGCCCGGCGACCGGCGGCAGCCCCGCCACCCCCGCGTACGCCATGACCTGCGGCACCAGGTACGCGGCCACCGTCACCCCGGCGAGCAGGTCGCCGGTCAGCCACGTACGCCGGTAGCCCCGCAGCGTGACGAGACCGGGCGCCAGCCGGTGCCATCGGGGGGCGTGCCTGTCCTCGGGCATCTCCTGCCTTCCGCCGGGGTTCCTCATGATCCGCCTCGGTACGACCGGACGCGAGCATCGCGCTGAACGGTCCCGGAGGACAGGGCCGTTCGGCCCCCGGCGGCGGACCTTCGGCATCCGGCGGTGGTGACGCTGGGGGAGAAGGGTGAGGGGTGTCGGGCAACGACCTGACCATCCTCGAAGGGAAACCACCGCCATGGCCGTGCACGAGCACCCCCACCGTCTCCCGCTCCTCCGTACCCGCGCGGGCGAGGCCGTGCGCACGCACTCCGTGTCGGCGTACGCGTTCGCGTCGTTGCGGCTGGTCACCGGGTTCGTGTTCCTGTGGGCGTTCCTGGACAAGACGTTCGGCTTCGGTTACGCCACCGCGTCCGGCAAGGGCTGGATCGACGGGGGCTCGCCGACGAAGGGGTTCCTGTCGCATGTCGCGGCGGGCCCGATGGAGTCGACGTTCCACTCCTGGGCCGGGGACGCCTGGGCGGACTGGCTGTTCATGCTGGCCCTCCTCGGGATCGGCCTCGCGCTGAGCGCCGGTGTCGCCCTGCGGATCGCCGCTGTCGCGGGGACCGCGCTGATGGCGTTCATGTGGATCGCCGAGTGGCCGCCCGCGAAGCACCTCTCCGACGGCACGGCCAGCATGTCGACGAACCCGTTCGCCGACTACCACCTCGTCTACGCGATCGTCCTGATCGCCCTCGCGGCCTTCGCCGCCGGTGACGCCCTCGGCCTCGGACGCGCGTGGGCCCGCCTCCCGGTCGTCCGCGACCACGCCTGGCTGCGCTGACCACCCCGGACGCGCGGTGGGCCCGCTCCCTCGGCCCACCGCGCCCATCAAGGAGACGACCACCATGCCCCGTACCGTCACCGTCGGCCTCGACGGCTCCCCCGAAAGCCTCGCCGCCGCCGAATGGGCCGCCGCACTCGGCCTCCCGCTCGACCTCGTCCAGGTCTGGGAGCCGGTCGCCGCCCCCATGGCCCACGCCCCGCTCCTGGGCCCCGAGAACCAGCAGCACTGGACCGACAGCATCCCCCGCGAAGCAGCCGCCGGCCTCCGGCTGAGCCACCCCGGCATCGAGGTGACCACCACGCAGGTCACCGGCCACCCCGCCGACGCCCTGATCGAGGCGGCGAAGGACACCGAACTCCTCGTCCTGGGCTCACGCGGCCTCGGCGGGGCCGTCGGCTTCCTGCTCGGCTCCGTCGGCCTCAGCGTCCTGGCCCACGCCCAGCACCCCGTGGTCTTCGTCAAGAAGGACCCGCGGATCTCCACCGGCCCCGTCGTCCTCGGCCTGGACACGGACCACCCGGACGCCGCCCTGATCGCCTTTGCCTTCGAGACCGCCGCCCGCCGCGCCGCACCCCTGCGCGTGGTGCACGCCTGGAACCCGCCCCCGTACGTCGCGTACGGCACCCCCGCCGACCCGGCCCTGCACGAAGCCCTCCTCCAGGGCGAGGCCGAGAAGCTGGCCGAGACCCTGCGCCCCTGGCGCCGCGATCACCCCGGCGTGGAGGTCACCGAGCAGGTCCGCTTCGGCAGCCCCGCCGTCCGGCTCGTGGACGCCGCCCGCGACGCGTCCTTGGTCGTCGTCGGACGCCGTACCCGCCACAACCCGTTCGGCACCCACATCGGCCACGTCACCCACGCCGTCCTGCACCACTGCGCGGCCCCCGTCGCCGTCGTCCCCCACAAGTGAAGGAGGAAACCCCATGAAGGCAGCGGTCGTACGAGCTTTCGGCGAGCCCCTGGTCATCGAGGACCGCCCCGACCCGCAGCCCGGCCCCGGCCAGGTCCGCGTCCTGGTCGAGGCGTCCGGGCTGTGCCACACCGACATCCACGCCGCGCGCGGCGACTGGCCCGTGAAGCCGGCCCCGCCGTTCGTCCCCGGGCACGAGGGCGTCGGGCTGGTCGAGGCGCTCGGCGAGGGCGTCACCACGCTCGCCGTCGGGCAGCGGGTCGCCGTACCGTGGCTGGGCCGGGCGTGCGGGCGGTGCGAGCACTGCCTGTCCGGGTGGGAGACGCTGTGCGAGGCGCAGGTCAACACCGGGTACGGCTGCGACGGCGGGTACGCGGAGAAGATGCTCGCCTGGGCCGACTTCGCGCAGCCGGTGCCCCAGGGGGTCTCCCCGTTCGACGCCGCGCCGCTGACCTGTGCCGGCGTCACCACGTACAAGGCGCTCAAGGTCGCGGGGGTACGGCCCGCGCAGCTCGTCGCCGTCTCCGGGATCGGCGGGCTCGGGCACCTCGCCGTGCAGTACGCCAAGCTCGCCGGGGCCACCGTCGCCGCGATCGACGTCACCGACGACAAGCTCGACCTCGCCGCACGCCTCGGCGCCGACCTCGTCATCGACGCCCGCAAGGAGAACGTCGGCGAGGTCCTGAAACGGCACGGCGGGGCCCACGCCGCGATCGCCCTCGCGGTGGACGACGCCGCCTTCGAGGCCGTCAGCGCCGGGCTGCGGCGCGGCGGCAAGCTCGTCATGGTCGCCCTGCCCGCGCACGGCACGGTCCGGCTGCCGATCTTCGACACCGTCCTCAACGGCATCAGCGTGATCGGCTCGATCGTCGGCACCCGGCAGGACCTCGCCGAGGTCTTCCAGTTGCACGCGGCCGGCCGCACCGAGGTCCGCTACGAGACCCGTCCGCTCGACGCCGTCAACGACGCGATGGGCGAGGTGCTGCGCGGCGAGGTCAGGGCGCGGATCGTGTTCGACCTGGGCGCGGGGTGGTGAGGGCGATGACACTCCCGGTCGTCGTCGGCGTGGACGGCTCCGCATCCAGCCTGCACGCCGTCGACTTCGCGGCCGACGAAGCCGCGCTGCGCGCCGCCCCGCTGCGCCTGGTCCACGCCTCCCTGTGGGAGCGCTACGAAGGCTCCTCCCTGGCCGAGGACCTCGGCAGGCCCGCCGAACGGGTCACCGCCGAGGACATCCTGCGTACGGCCGAACACCGGGCGGCGCTGCGCAGGCCCGGCCTTGAGGTCTCCCTCGACGTCCTGCCCGAGGAACCCGAGTACGCGCTGATCCGCGAGGGCCGCGAGGCGTCCTTGCTGGTGGTCGGCACCCGGGGGCGCGGCGGGCTGGCGGAACTGCTCCTCGGCTCGGTCAGCCTGGCCGTCGCCGCCCGCGCCGCCTGCCCGGTGATCGTCGTACGCGGCGACCACGAACCGCAGGGGCGCGTGGTGGTCGGCATCGGCGAGCGGGGCACGGACTCGGCGGCCCTGGACTTCGCCGTCCAGGAAGCCCGGCTGCGGCACGCCGCCCTGGACGCCGTACGCGCCTGGCGCTGCCCCGCCCGCGAGTCCACCGACCACCCGCTGCTCGCCGGGGAACCGGCCCGGCTGCACGAACAGCACGCGGCCGAGGCACTGGAGCAGGCACTGAAGAACGCGCCCGCGGACGTGAACCGGCGCACGGTCGAAGGCCCCGCCCGCACGGCCCTCCTGACCGCCGCCAAGGGCGCCGACCTCCTCGTCGTGGGTGCCCGCCGCCACTCAGGACACACCGGCCTCCAACTCGGCCGCATCGCCCACGGGGTCCTGCACCACAGCCCCTGCGCGGTCGCGGTGGTGCCCGAACCGGCGTGAGCGAAAGGCCGAAAGCCGAGGACACCGGTCCGGGAACGTGCCCGGACCGGCTGTTCCTCATCGCCGGTGCATGGTCTCCAGCGCCGCTGCCGGGACGACCTCGGGCCGGTCCCCGTGCCGGCGGACCAGGAACTGGCTGGTGATGTACGGCATCACGCACGGTACGGCCGTGGAGGTGGCGAGGATCCGCTCGCGGGTGCCGGCGTCGAACGGCAGGTGGTGCCACAGCAGCCAGGCGTCCGAACGCTCCGGCGCGGGCGGCGGCGCCGAGGTGTGCGTACCGAGGCTGGAGGCGTCGGTCATCGACCCGTTGGTGACGAACACCAGGTCCTCGGGAGCCACCGCGATCCGCTCCGCACGGCCGTGCCGGCTCAGGTGGATCGCGTCCACCGTGCCGCTGCGGACCCCGGGCGCGAACCCGAGGTCGGTGACCCGGCAGCCCGTGTGCACGGTGACGCCCTGCTCGCCGAGCCACGCGGTGAGCGGCCGGACGAGGGAGCCGTACTGGTGGCGGCGGGTGCGGTGGATGCCCGCCATGGACGCGAACTCGGGGAACAGGTGCACGAACCGCAGCAGGTAGCGGCGGAACTCCGCTTCGAACATCCGCCCGCCGCGCATCGAGTAACCGTGCCTTCGCCATGGCACCACTTTCCGCGAGACCGTTCACGACGCCGCCGAGCCTCGTCCCCCGGGCCGACCGGCCCTGGTCCGCGGGTCAGCCGGTCAGGGAGTCCAGCGCCGACTGGAGGGACCGGCGGTAGCCCCCGCTGGTGTACGTGGCCCCGGAGACCGTGTCGACGTGGGCGCTCTGCGCGGTCAGGGTCTCCTGGGTGAGCCGGGGGACGGCGTACGCGTTGATCTGCTCGTCGCGGGGGTTGCCGTCCGGGTGGGCCAGGACGGTCACGCCGGTGATGCGTCCGGCGCTGACGGTGACCCGGACCTGGACGGGCCCGTAGCGGGTGGGCGCCGAGGCGCCGGTGGCCGTGCCCGTAGCGGTGGACGGCAGGGGAACGGTTCCGGCAGTGGTGGCGCCCGGCGTCGTGTGCGGCTTCAGGGACAGCAGCAGGACCAGCCCGGACACGGTCGCCGCGCTCGTCAGGACCAGACGGCGCAGGGGGTGACGCCTTCTCAACGGGTGCACGGCGGCCTCACAGTTCGAACGACTCGTGGTGGATACGGCGGTCGGGGACCCCGGCGGCGCGCAGCGCCTCGTACAGGTCCTGGGCGAAGCCGTGCGGCCCGCACAGGTACACGTCCTGGCCGGACAGGCCGGGGACGGCCGCGATCAGGGCGGGCGCCGACAGGTCGGGGCGCCGGCCGGCCGGCCCGTCCAGCGCGTACAGCACCCGCGCGCCACGCCACCGCGCGATCTCCTCCAGCTCGCCGCGCAGCGCCAGATCCGCGGCCGTGCGGGCGCGGTACAGGAGGGTGACCTCGCCGGGCAGCGTCTCGAACAGGGCCCGCAGCGGGGTGATCCCGACGCCGCCCGCGACGAGCAGGGACCTCGGCGCGGTCCCCCGGCCGGCGGTCAGCGCGCCGTAGGGGCCCTCCGCCCACACCCGGGTGCCGGGCCGCAGCCGGGCGACGGCCGCGCTGTGGTCGCCGAGCGCCTTGACGGTGATCCGCAGCAGCTCCGGACGCGGCGGCGCCGACAGGGAGTACGGCGTGGACGTCCAGCGCAGGCCCTGGGCGAGGAACCGCCAGCGCAGGAACTGGCCCGGCAGCGCGCCGAGTTCGTCCAGGCGTCGGCCCCGCACGAGGACCGAGTGCACGCCGGGCGCCTCCGGGCGCACCGAGTCGACGCGCAGCCGGTGGCGCAGGTTGAGCCGTACGGGGGTGAGGACCCGGAACCACACCACCAGCGCGGCGACACCCCCGTACAGCAGGTACCAGGCGATCTGCGCGGGACGGTGGCCCACGAAGTCGGCGCCCAGAGCGAGCTGGTGGCCGAAGGACAGGAACACGGCGGCGTACGTCAGGAGGTGGGTGACGTACCAGAACTCGTGGCCGACCCGGCGGCGCACCGCGCGCGCCGAGACGGCCCCGACGGCGACGAGTACGGCCGCCCCGGCGGTGGCCTTGAGCATCTCCGGGTAGTCGAGGACCACCGTGATCGTCTCCTGGACCAGCGGGACGCCGTCCTGGGCGGCGTACCCGGCCAGGATCAGCACGACGTGCGCCACCAGCAGGGACACCGTGAGGCGGCCCGCCATCGCGTGCAAGCGCGACACCTGGTCCGTGCCGACCCGCCGCTCCAGGAACGGGACGCGCGCCATCAGACCGACGAGGACGGCGCAGCCGTACCCGCACAGGAGCCCGGCGATCCGCCCGGCCCCCGTCAGCCAGCCCGCCGCCCCGACGACCGGGCCGGTGTCCTGCCACCACAGGGCGAGCACGGCGGCGGCCCCGGCCCACAGGACGGCGAGGACAGGCCCGGCGGGGGAGATGTGCCGTGGGTGCACCGTCGTCATCCGGGTGACCTCTCTTCGTGGTCCTCGCGTGGTCCGTACGGGTCCGACCCTGACGGCTCGACCTCTGCGTCTCCTCTCAGCCGGGGCGTACGGCGGCGCGGGACCCCAGGCCGGACGGGTGCGCGGCGGTCCGGGACTCAGAGCGAACTCAGAGGTTCGCGGCGTCGGCGTGGCCCGCCCGCAGGGCGCATGCTGGGAGACGAGATGAACACTTCCCGCTCCCGGGGCTTCGGCCGCCCCGCCCTGACCCGCCCCGACGGCACCCCGCCGCGCGTCCTCGTCGTCGACGACGACCCCGACCTCGCGGAGGTGCTCTCGGGCGCCCTGCGCTACGAGGGATGGGAGGTCCGTACGGCGGGCGACGGCGCCTCGGCCGCCGCCCAGGCCCGCGCGCTGCTGCCGGACGCCGTCGTCCTGGACGTCATGCTCCCCGACACCGACGGCTTCACCGTCCTGCGCGACCTGCACACCGTCCGGCCCGACGTGTGCGTGCTGTTCCTCACCGCGCGCGACGGCGTCGAGGACCGCATCGCCGGGATCACCGCGGGCGGCGACGACTACGTGACGAAACCCTTCAGCCTCGACGAGGTCGTCGCCCGGCTGCGCGGCCTGCTGCGCCGGGCCGGCATGGCCCGCCAGCGGGAGGACGGGCCGCGCCTGACCGTCGGTGACCTCGTCATGGACGAGGAGGCCCGCGAGGTCACCCGCGGCGGCGACCTCGTCGAGCTCTCCCCGACGGAGTTCGCGCTGCTGCGCCTGCTCATGCACAACCCGCGCCGGGTGCTCAGCAAGGCGCAGATACTGGACCGCGTGTGGTCCTACGACTTCGGCGGGCAGGCCCATGTCGTCGAGCTGTACATCTCCTACCTGCGCAAAAAGGTCGACACGGGCCGCCCGCCCATGATCCATACGGTGCGCGGCGCCGGGTACGTCCTCAAACCGGCGGCTCCGTGAGACGGCGCCCGTCCTGGCCGCACACCCTGCGCGCCCGCCTCACCGCCGGGCTCGTCGTGCTGCTCGCGGTCAGCTGCGCGGCCGTCGGCGTCGCCGCCGTCCTGGAACTGGACGGCTTCCTCACCGGCCGCCTCGACCAGCAACTGCGCGACGCGGGCGCCCGGTTCCCGGCGAGCCTGGAACACGGCGGGACCCTGCCCTCGGACCACGACGGGGACGAGGACGGCGACACCCGCCTCCAGCCCGCCGGGACCTTCGGCGCCCGCCTGGTCGACGGGGCTGTCACGAGCGCCGCGGTGGTCGCCTCCGGCGGCGGCACCCGTACCGTCCCCCTCGGCGCGCGTGACCTGCGGGAACTCGCAAGGCTGCCCGCCGACGGCCGGGGACGCACCGTCGGCCTGTCGGCGCTCGGCGACTACCGGGTGCTGGCGAGCGCGGGCCGCGACGGCGACGTCCTGGTCACCGGACTGCCGACCGAGCCCGTCGAGGCCGCCGTCCACCGCCTCGAACTCGTCTGCGCCGTCGTCTTCGGCGCCGCCCTCGCCGCCACCGGAGTCGCGGGCGCCCTGTGGGTGCGCTGGTCGCTGAGACCGCTCGGCAAGGTCGCCGCCACCGCCACCCGGGTCAGCGAACTCCCGCTGGCCGGCGGCGAACTGGACCAGTGGCCGCGCCCGCCCGAGGCGGACCCCCGCAGCGAGGTCGGACAGCTCGCCGACGCCTTCGCCACCATGCTGCGCCACGTCGAGAACGCGCTGGGCGAACGGCACGCGAGCCAGGAGAGGCTGCGGAGCTTCGCCGCCGACGCCAGCCACGAACTGCGCACCCCGGTCGCCTCGGTACGCGGGCACGCCGAACTGGCGCTCCTGCACCCCGGACCCGTGCCGCCGGAGGTGACCCGGGCCCTGGAGCGCATCGAGGCCGAGGCCGCGCGCATGGGGGAGGTGGTCGACGACCTGCTCCTGCTCGCCCGCCTCGACGCCGGCCGCCCCCTCGAACACCACCCCGTCGACCTGACCCGTCTCGTCCTGGACGCCGTCACGGACGCCCAGGCCGCCGGGCCCGGACACCGCTGGGCCCTGGAACTCCCCGAGGACCCGGTCACCGTGACCGGCGACGCCCACCGCCTCCACCAGATCCCCGCGAACCTCCTGGCCAACGCCCGCCTGCACACGCCCCCCGGCACGACGGTCACCGTCTCCCTGGCCACCGACGGCTCTGAGGCGCTCCTCACGGTCCACGACGACGGCCCCGGCATCCCCGAGGACATGGCACCCCGCGTGTTCGAACGCTTCACCCACGGGGAACGCCGCCGCACCGAGGACGCCCAGGGCGGCACCGGCCTCGGCCTGTCGATCGTCGCGGCGGTGGCCCAGGCCCACGGAGGCGATGCCACCCTCGACAGCCGCCAGGGAGCGACGACGTTCACCGTCCGGCTCCCCGCCGGACGTCCCTGACCGGGACGGAGAGCGGGCCCGTCCGGGGGGTCCGCGGCGAGGCGAAGGGCTGTTCGGGGAACCCCGGCGCGGGACCTACGCCGGGGCGGATCTGCTCGACCTGGAACTCGACGGAGACTTCTGCACGTCCGTTCCCGACGTTCGCCGGCCCGCCGGACACTCGGGGTGCCTGGGCCGCCCTCGACGCCCGGCGCCGCCGGGCCTGGCTCGACCTGGTCCGGGGACGGGCTTGCCGACGTGCCCACCACGACCGGCCGGCCGGTCACCCCTGCCACATCGACGGCCGGCACGTCATCGACGAACCGGGCCGCTGTCTGGCGCTCGGCGAGGAAGGGAGAGCCAGGTGCGCCGTGGCCCGGTCGCGCGGTGCGGGCGCGCCGGGCCACGGCCGTCCCTGATCAGTAGCCGTAGATCATCTTGTAGGCGACCTCGGGGAGGAACTGACCCGCCGAAGAGCCGCTTCCCACACCGCAGTTGCCGTCGGACTCACCCGGTGTCTTGATCCACAGGAGCATCTCGGCGCCGCCGCCCATCTGGGTGGGGGTGCCGATCTTGCGGCCGGCGGGGTTGCACCACTGGCCGTTGGAGCCGTTGCCGTTGCGGCTGGTGTCGACGACGAACGGCTTGGTGTAGCCGTAGCGGGCGCTGAGCTCGCGGTTGACGGCGTTGCCGTAGTTGGTGTTCTCGGCGGTGGTGAAGTAGTTGGAGATGTTGAGGGAGAAGCCGTGGGCCTGGCGCAGCCCGGCGTTGTTCAGGCGCTGGGCCATGGTCGCGGCGTCGGCCCAGCCGGGGTTGCCGGAGTCGAGGTAGACGAAGGCCTTGGGCGCCTGACGGCTGAACGTGGAGAGCGCGCCGGTCAGCATGTTCTGACGCTCGGTGATCTGCGCCTGGTTCATGCAGCCGTAGTCACCGAGGGAGTCGGGTTCGAGGATGACGACGGCCTCGCGGTTGCCGATCCCGCCGGCGAACTGGGAGATCCACGTCGCGTAGGCGGAGGGCGAGGAGGCCCCGCCCGCCGAGTGCCCGCCGCAGTAGTCACGGTTGTAGACGTTGTACGCGACCATGATGGGCAGCTTGTTCGCGTTCGCCGCGGCCCCCGCGTACGAGCCCGCGGCGGTCCCGATGGCGCCGCTCCAGGAACCGAACCACCGGGCGGCCGGGGTGTTGGCCAGCGAGGAGTTGATGGCGGACGCCCGGCCGTCGCCGGGGTTGGCCGTGACCCACTGCCTCGCGCTGGAGTTGGGGTCGACATAGAACCCGTTGGCCTTGAGGGCCGGACCGGCCGCGTGACTGGACGGGGCGACGGCGAGCGCCAGCGGCAGGGCGAGCAGGGCCGCCGTCAGGGCGCGGAGCTTTCGGCGCATGGATGTACCTCGGTTTCCAGGTGGGGGAGCGCCGCCCGCCCTCGTCCAGGACGGGCGGCGCAGTGAGGAAGTGCGGCGGTACACGTCCCTCGATGCCGGCGGCTCTCCGGCGGGACGACACCGCGAACGACCGGCGACGTGGTGTGGGAGCGCTCCCATATGGAAGCGTTCCCAGTGGCGTCAGGGCCTTCCGGGTGTGGTGGATATCGTGTGGGGAGCCGTGGGGACTGTCAAGAGTGAACGTACGACGCACCCTTCACACGGCCGGGGACCAGGTTCTACAGTCCTGTTCCTGGAAGCGCTTCCAGTCACAGGAGGTCCACGGTTCATGGCAGCAGACGGAGCCCGCCGCCGGCCGACGCTCGAAGCCGTGGCCGAACTCGCGGGAGTCTCCCGCTCCGTGGCCTCCCGCGTCCTCAACGACGCCCCGTACGTCAGCCGCGTCAAGCGCCAGGCGGTCGAACGGGCCGTCAGGCAGCTCGGTTACGTCCCCAATCCGCGCGCCCGGGCGCTGGCCACCCGCCAGACGGGAGCGGCGGCCCTGGTCGTCTCGGGGGAGGACCCGTCGATCTTCGCGGACCCCTTCTTCGCCCAGGTGATCGTGGGGGCGTCGGCCGCGCTGGAGGAGGCGGACCTGCATCTGATGCTGTGCCTGGCCGCCTCCGGCCGGGGCCGTGAACGGGTGGCGGCGCTGCTGCGTTCCCACGGCGTCGACGGCGTCATGCTGATGGCGCTGCGCGAGGGCGACCCGTTGGTGCGCATGGCCGAGGAGGCGGAGCTGCCCGTGGTGTACGGCGGACGTCCGGTGGGGCCCGCTCCCCGCTGGTACGTGGACGTCGACAACGTCGGTGGCGCCCGTGAGGCGACCGAGTACCTGATCGCCCGGGGGCGGACGCGGGTCGCCGTGATCTGCGGACGCCTGGACACCGAGGCCGGGCGGGCCCGCCACCGCGGCTACCGGGACGCGATGCTGGCCGCCGGCCTGGCCCCGCTTCCCCCGCAGGAGGGGGACTTCACCGAGTCGGGCGGCGCCGCCGCCATGGCCGCGCTCCTCGCCGACCACCCCGACCTGGACAGCGTGTTCGCCGCGAACGACAACATGGCGGCGGGGGCGCTGCGCACCCTGCGCGAGAGCGGACGCCTGGTGCCCGCCGACGTCGCGGTGGTGGGGTTCGACGACCTCGCCGTCGCCCGGATCGCCGACCCGCCGCTGACCACCGTCCACCAGCCCATCACGGCTCTCGGGCGGGAGACGGCCCGGATGCTCGTCGCGCTGATCGACGGCCAGGACCCCACCCCGCTGATCCTCCCGGCCCATCTGGTCACCCGCGCGAGCGCCTGACGGCCCGTACGGCCACGCAGACGCGGAGTCGGCCGGTTCGTGAACGTTCCCGTTCGCGAATCCTGTGAGAAGTCTTGACGCTGATCATGACAACCCTATCATCCAATTGACCGACACTTCGACCATTGGTCGACATGTCGAACAATCTGAACCTGCACCACAACCCCACTCGGACAGCCTCTGACCGGGCTGACCGGAGCCGCTTGCTCAAGGATGACGAGGTCCTTATGCGCAGCCGCAGTTTCAGCCGCACACATCTGTCCGCGGCGCTCGCCGCCGCTCTCGCGGTACTGGCCGCACTGGCGGCGATGCTCGTCGCCGCCCCCGCCCAGGCGGCCACCACCGGCGCCGTACGCGGAGTCGCCTCCGGCCGATGTCTCGACGTACCGGGCGCCTCCCAGACCGACGGCACGAACCTCCAGGTCTGGGACTGCACCGGTGCGGCCAACCAGCAGTGGACCCTGACGGACAACGGCCGGCTGACCGTGTACGGCAACAAGTGCCTGGACGTTCCGGGCTCGGCCACGTCCGGTACCCGGGTGGTGATCTGGGCCTGCAACGGCGGCGCCAACCAGCAGTGGCGGGTCAACGCCGACGGCACGATCACCGCCGTGCAGTCCGGGCTGTGCCTGGACGTCAGCGGCGGTGCCACGGCCAACGGCACGGCCGTACAGCTCTGGTCGTGCAGCGGTGCCGGCAACCAGAAGTGGACCGGACTGTCCGGAGGGGGCAACTCCTGTGCCCTTCCGTCGGCCTACCGGTGGACCTCGACGGGCCCGCTGGCACAGCCGGCCAACGGCCAGCTCGCGCTGAAGGACTTCACCACCGTCACGTACAACGGCAAGCACCTGGTCTACGGGACCAGCTCCGACGGGTCGTGGCACTCGATGGGGTTCAGCCCCTTCACGAACTGGTCGGACATGGCGACGGCCACCCAGACCAACATGAGCCAGCTCGCGGTGGCGCCCAAGCTGTTCTACCTCTCGACCAGGAACATCTGGGTGCTGGCCTCGAACGGGTGGGGCACCCCCTGGCCCTTCGTCTACCGCACGTCCAGCGACCCCACCAACGCGAACAGTTGGTCCGCCGCGCAGCCGCTGTTCACCGGCAGCCTCCCCGTCGGCGGCCCGATCGACCCGACCATGATCGCCGACGGCCAGAACATGTACCTGTTCTTCGCCGATGACAACGGCAGCATCTACAAGTCGACCATGCCGCTCGGGAACTTCCCGGCCAGCTTCGGCTCGTCGTACACGACGGTCCTGAGGGACACGAAGGAGCGGCTGTTCGAGGCGCCCGAGGTCTACAAGGTCCAGGGCCAGAACCAGTACCTCATGATCGTCGAGGCGATGGGCGGGAACGGGCGCTACTTCCGCTCGTTCACCGCCACCGACCTCAACGGCGCGTGGACCGAGCAGGCCGGCAGCGAGAGCAGCCCCTTCGCGGGCAAGGCCAACAGCGGTGCCACCTGGACCAACGACGTCAGCCACGGTGACCTGGTCCGCAACAACCCCGACCAGACCATGACGGTCGACCCCTGCAACCTTCAGTTCCTCTACCAGGGATTCGCCCCCGGGGTCCCGCAGGGCACCCCCTACGAGAAGCTGCCGTACCGGCCGGCGCTGCTCACGCTTCAGCGCTGACCACCTTGAGGAACCCCGGCCGTGCGTCGGCCGGGGTTCGCTTTTGAGCGAGGGGCGGCGCCGACACGGAACCGAGGTGGGCGCGGCGGGTCGTCGGCGTGGCTAGTGTCTGCCGCGTGAACCCAGACGACGCGAACCGGCGGTGGACACGGTCCATGCCCGACGCCTACGAACGCCACCTGGTGCCGGTCTTCTTCCGGCCCTTCGCCGAGGACCTGGCCGCGCGGGCGGCGGCGCCGCGCCCCGGCAGGATCCTGGAACTCGCGGCCGGAACGGGGGCGTTGACCTCGGCGCTGCTTGCCGCGCTGCCCGGAGTCCCAGTGATCGCGACCGACCTCAACGAGGCCATGGTCATCGCCGGGTCGGTACGGGAGCCGCGGGCCGTGTGGCGGCAGGCGGACGCCCAGCGACTGCCGTTCGGGGACGGGGAGTTCGACCTCGTCGTGTGCCAGTTCGGGGTGATGTTCTTCCCCGACCGGACCGCCGCCTACGCCGAGGTGCGCAGGGTTCTGGCGCCGCGCGGACGGTTCCTGTTCAACAGCTGGGGCCCGCTGGCCTCGCACGGCTTCGGGTCCGCCTTCCAGACCGCCCTCGAAGAGTCGATGCCGGACGGCGCGCCCTCGTTCCTCGCCGACGTGCCCCACGGGTACGCCGATCCGGCCGTCGTCGCCGCGGACCTCACGGCCGCCGGCCTGTTCCCGGCCGGCGCCGAGGGGGTCACGCTGGACGGCGTCGCGGAGTCGGCCGCTTCCGTCGCCACCGGCCTGCTCACCGGGACGCCGGTCAGTGCCACCGTGGGGGTGCGGGAAGACGCGCAGGCCATCCAGGACGCCGTCGTCCGGCGAATGACGGAACGCCTCGGCACGGGACCCGTGACGGCGCCGATGACCGCGACGGTCTATACGGCGCAGCGGCAGGGGTGAACACTAGGGATGGCGCTCCGGGCGGTTCCGCACGGCGTCGCGGCCTCGCTGCGGGCACCGGACGAAGGCATCCGGGTGGGGGCGTGACGGCGCCGCGAGTTCGCCCCACCGATCGACACCGGACATCCGGAGATCGAGCCGAGGGCTGCTTCAGAAGGTTCACAGAGGTTGGTCTGTGAGGGTTGCCGCCCAGCGCCGGAACGCATGCGTGGTCCTGTCGGCGCTCACGGCCCGCATGCCCCTTCCGGACCACACCATCGGCCCCGGCCCGCCCGGATGCCGGGGCAGACTGCCGCACAGCATCACCACTATCCTTCGAAGGAGCCCTCTGTGGGACTCGACCTGATCAACGGCATCCCCGCACACGTCCTGTTCGTGCACGTCGTCGTGGTTCTGGTACCCCTCACCGCACTCGCCCTCATCCTGTGCGCGGCCTTTCCCTCCGTCATGCGCCGGTTCGGCCTCGCCCTGCCGGCCCTCGCGCTGGTCTCGCTGATCAGCGTGCCGCTGACGACCGACGCCGGAGAGTGGCTGGAACGGCACGTGGCCAGCGATCCCCTGGTCCGCAGGCACGCCGAACTCGGTGACGAACTGCTGCCCTGGGCCATCGGGCTCTTCCTGGTGGCCGCGGCGGTGTGGTGGTTCTACCGGCGTGACACCCGCGGCACCCTTGAGACGAAGGCGGCCGGCAGCACGGTGGCCGCCCCCCTGCGTATCACCGCGGTGGTCCTGTCCCTCATCGTCGGCATCGGCGCCGGAGTGCAGGTCTACCGCATCGGAGACTCAGGGGCCAAGGCCGCTTGGCACGACGGATACTCCGCCGCCGCGCACTCCGATCGCGGCTGATGGCGGCAGCCCCGGGCCGCGCCACGCCGAGCGACTGAGCTCGACCATCCGCTGCCGGTGACCGGGGTCCCCGCTGTGACCTGCGGCCGGCGGCTGATCTCCGGTCCTCGCACCGGATGACCACCGGTGGCCACGGACCCGAACCGGGCTCTACGACGAAGGTGATGGGCATCGAGCGTCGGGGGCCGAGAGGCCGAGAGGCCGAGAGGCCGAGAGTGAAGGGGAGGCCGGGATACGGGGCCCGGAGATGGGCGGAGAGGCCGGGCGGTGCCGGTGGACGTGTGCCGGACCGCAGCCGGACGGGGCCGACCGGCCCCCGGGTGCGCCCCGGGCGGCCCTGCCGGACAGGGGCCGGGCGGCGTGACGCTGGTGGGGACGGGCGGACCGGAGAAGAGCTCGTGCTCCGTGCTCGTCGTCCAGCAGGCACCCGGCATCGAGAGGCGGAACGACCGCGATGGACAAGCCGACCACGTACGTCCGCACATTCGCCGAGGGCGACCGGACCATGGCCGCCCTCCTGGGCGGGAAGGGCGCCGGGCTCGCGGAGATGACACGGCTCGGGCTGCCCGTCCCGCCCGGGTTCACCGTCACCACCGAAGCGTGCGCCGCCTACCTGTCCACCGGCCGGGAACCGGAGGGCCTCGGCATCGAGGTGGCCCGCGCGCTCGCCGCGCTGGAACGGGCGACGGGACGAACCCTGGGCGCCGCCGAGGACCCGCTGCTGGTGTCCGTGCGCTCCGGTGCCCGCTTCTCCATGCCGGGGATGATGGACACCGTCCTCGACATCGGGCTGAACGACATGTCGGTCACCGGTCTGGCCAAGGCGTCCGGCCGGGAGCGGTTCGCCTGGGACTCCTACCGGCGGCTGGTGCAGATGTTCGGCCACACGGTGCTGGGCGTGGACGCCGGCCTGTTCGAGTCGGCCCTGTCGGCACGCGAGCCGGACGCGGCCGGACTCGCCGCCCTGGTCGAGGAGTTCAAGGCGATCATCCGCGAGGCGACGGGCGAGGAGTTCCCGCAGGACCCCGGCGAGCAACTGGTCCGGGCGATCCGCGCGGTCTTCGACTCCTGGAACGGCGAGCGCGCCCGCGTCTACCGGCACCGCGAGCACATCGACGACGACCTCGGCACCGCCGTCAACGTCCAGGCGATGGTCTACGGCAACCTCGGCCCCGACTCCGGCACCGGCGTCGCCTTCACCCGCGACCCCGCGACCGGCGCACGCGGCCTGTACGGCGACTACCTGCCCGACGCGCAGGGCGAGGACGTCGTCTCCGGCGTCCGTGACGCGGTCCCGCTCGCCGAACTGGAGCACCACGTCCCCGGCGCCCACGCCGAACTCGTCGGACACCTGCGGACACTGGAGGGCCATTACCGGGACCTGTGCGACGTCGAGTTCACCGTCGAGCGCGGCCGGCTGTGGATCCTTCAGACCCGGATCGGCAAGCGCACCGCCGAGGCCGCGTTCCGCATCGCCCACGACCTGCGCGAGGAACGGACGATCAGCGCCGACGAGGCCCTGGCCCGCGTGGGCGGCGCGGAGCTGACCCGGCTGATGTTCCCGCGCTTCGCGGCCGACCCCGGCGCCGTCCCCCTCGCCCACGGCGTACCCGCCTCACCCGGTGCGGCCGTCGGCGTCGCCGTCTTCGACTCCGCCGAGGCCGTCCGCCGGGCCGCCGCGGGCGAGCGCACCGTCCTGGTCCGCCCCGAGACCGTCCCCGACGACCTGCCCGGCATGATCGCCGCCGAGGCGGTCCTCACCAGCCGGGGCGGCAAGACCAGCCACGCCGCCGTCGTCGCGCGCGGCATGGGGAAGGTCTGCGTGTGCGGCGCCGAGTCGCTCACCGTCGACCCGGTCGCCCGCCTCGCGACCACCGCCTCCGGGACCGTCGTCCGCGAGGGCGACACGCTCTCCGTCGACGGCACCGCGGGCACCGTCCACCTCGGCGCGCTCCCGCTCACCGACTCCGACGTCGCCCGCGCCCTGGAGACCGGCACCGCGACCGGACCGCTCACCGAGGCGGTCCTCGGCGCCCTCGCGCACGCCGACTCCGTACGCCGGTTGGAGGTGCGCGCCAACGCGGACACCCCCGAGGACGCCGTGCGCGCCCGCGCGTTGGGGGCTCAGGGGGTCGGGCTGTGCCGTACCGAGCACATGTTCCTCGGTGCGCGGCGCGCCCTGGTCGAGGCGATGATCCTCGCCCGCGACGACACGGCACGTGAACGGGCCCTGGACGCGCTGCTGCCGCTCCAGCGGGACGACTTCACCGGCATCCTCAAGGCCATGGACGGGCTGCCGGTGACGATCCGGCTGCTCGACCCGCCGCTGCACGAGTTCCTGCCCGACCGCACCGCCCTCGCCGTCCGCCTGGCCACCGCCGCCCACCCGGACCCCCGCGACCGCGAACTCCTCGGCGCCGTCGAGCACCTGCGTGAGCAGAACCCGATGCTGGGTCTGCGCGGCGTGCGGCTGGGCCTGGCCGTGCCCGGTCTCATGGCCATGCAGGTACGGGCCGTCGCCGAGGCCGTGGCACGGCGGCTGCGCGACGGCGGCACGCCCCGCGCGGAGATCATGGTCCCGCTCGTCGGTACGGTCGAGGAGCTGCGGCTGGCCCGCGCGGAGACCGCGCGCGTCCTCGCGGAGGTCGCCGCCGAGACCGGCGAGCCCATGGACCTGCCCGTCGGCACGATGATCGAGCTGCCGCGCGCCGCCCTCGTCGCCGGACAGCTCGCCAAGACGGCCGACTTCTTCTCCTTCGGCACCAACGACCTGACCCAGACGACCTGGGGACTGTCCCGCGACGACGCCGAGGCGTCCTTCTTCCCCCTCTACCTGGAGAAGGGCGTCTTCACCGAGTCGCCCTTCGAGACGATCGACGAGGAAGGCGTCGGCCGGCTGGTCGAGCTGGCCGTCACGGCCGGCCGCGCCGCCAACGCCCGCCTGGAGACCGGCGTCTGCGGCGAACACGGCGGCGACCCCGCGTCCGTCCACTTCTTCCACCGCGCCGGACTGGACTACGTCTCCTGCTCCCCGTTCCGGATCCCCGTCGCCCGGCTCGAAGCGGGGCGCGCGGCGCTGGAGGGGGTGGAGGCGAGCGACAGCAGGTGACGCGGCGGACGCCGGCGCCGAGGGCCCGGCCTCGCGAACCTCGGCGAGGCCGGGCCGCTGGCTCAGTGGTTGGTGCCGGTGGCCCAGATCGCCTGGCTGCCGTCGTAGATGACCACGTTGCCGTCGTCCTGGATCACCAGGCGGGAGCCCGGGTGGCCCGCCGTGTTGGACGCCCACACCGCCCTGTTGGAGGCCGTGTAGACGACGAAGTTTCCGTCGGTCTGGAAGCGGGCCGTCCAGCCCTGGTTCACGGTGTTCGAGGCCCAGCGGGCGCGGTTGAACTCGTCGTAGACGACGAGGTTGCCGTCGGACTGCATGATCAGCCGTGCGGTGTTGGAGGAGACCGACTGGTTGTGGTTGAGGGTGAACGGCGCGTAGCGCGTCTGGTTGGCGCGCAGCGCGGGGTTCTCCGCCGTCGTGCCGGCGCCGGCCGTCGTGGGCGCGGCGCCGGCCTGGCCGATGAGCGGCAGGGTGGCGAGGGCGGTTGTTGCGAGAAGTGCGATGACTTTCCGTCTCACGAGCGAACTCCCTGAGTCAGATGGTGCATCCAGCAGTTCCCTGGCCCCGAACTCTGGCAGCACAGCCGCGCCGGTCGCGAGGCTTTCTTTCGCTATGACCGGTTTGTGTCCACCGATGACTTGAAGCGGCGGAGGAGCGGAGCGGCCCGGCGCGCTCTTCACCGCCGCTTGCCCATACCTTGACGAACCGTTCCAGGATCGTTCAGCCCGCCTGCCGGGTCCGCGTCGTGTGCCGTGCCTAAGTTCCTTCAGCGTTGCGGAGAAAGGGACTCATGGACACACCACGTCTCGCGGTCAGGGCGCGCGCGGTCACCAAGTGCTTCGGCGAGGTGGTCGCGCTCGACGGTGTCGATCTGGAGGTGGAGCGCGGGCGGATCCACGGACTGGCGGGGCCGAACGGCGCCGGGAAGACGACGCTGCTCGGGCTGCTGCTGGGGCTCGCCCTGCCCGACGGCGGAAGCCTGGAGATCCTGGGCGCACCGGCGCGTCGGGCACTCGCCGGTCCCGAAGGGGTCGCCGGGTTCGTGGACGGGCCCGGTCTGTACCCCTCGCTGACGGCACGTCAGAACCTGGTCGCGCTGGCCGAGTTGAGGGGGACGGCCGAGAAGGCGGCCAGGACCGACGAGGCGCTGCACGAGGTCGGCCTGAGCGACGTCGCCGACGGCAAGGTCCGCGGCTTCTCCCTCGGCATGCGCCAACGCCTGGGCCTGGCCGCCGCGTTGCTCACGAGGCCCCGGCTGCTCGTCCTGGACGAACCCGCCAACGGCCTCGACCCCGCCGGTAAACGGCACGTGCACCGCGTCCTGGCCCGCCTCGCCGCCGAGGGAACCGCCGTGGTCCTCTCCACCCACCGCATGGACGACCTCGACGCGCTGTGCACGGAGGTCACCGTCCTGGCCACCGGCCGCGTCGTCTTCTCCGGCCCACCGGAGAAGCTGGCCGCCGAGAACGGCGAACTCGACCACCGCCTGCGGACGTCCGACCCCCAGGCGGCACGGAGGCTCGCCGGGGAGACGCCCGGCATCCGCATCGTCGACGACACCGACGGACGGCACGACCCCGAGGTGACCGTCGTACGCGGCTCGGTGCCGGCGCTCGACGCGCTCGTCACCCGGATCGTGCGCGCGGACGTCGCGGTGCGCGAACTCTCTCCGGTCGTCCCGCCTTTGGAAGCCGCGTTCCTCGCGCTCACCGAGCAGCCGACCGAGCAGCCGACCGAGCGGCAGCAAGAGCAGCGGGCCGACCGGCAGGAGACCGCCAGATGACCACGCCCACCACGACCACCGCCCCCGCCGGCACCACCCCGCCCACCTCCACCGCCCGCCGGGTCCCCCTCACCCGCGCCTACCGCTTCGAACTCGTCAAACTCGCCTCCCAGTGGCGCATCCGCCTCCTGCTCCTCGCCTGCTGGACCGCCCCAGGACTCTTCGTCGCCGGCGTCGGCCAGCAGAGCACCCTCCCCTCCGACACCCTCTTCGGCCGCTGGATGCACGCCACGGCATGGGCCAGCCCTCTGGTGATCCTCGGCTTCGCCGGCACCTGGGCGCTCCCGCTGCTGACGTCGGTCGTCGCCGGTGACGTCTTCGCCGCCGAGGACCGCCTGGGCACCTGGCGCCACCTCCTGGTCGTGGTCCGCTCACCGCGCCGCGTCTTCGCCGCGAAGGCGCTGGCCGCACTCACCGTCGTCCTGCTGTTCGTGGCCGGGCTCGCCGCGAGCAGCACGGCAGGCGGCCTGCTGACGGCCGGCGACCACCCACTGGTCGGCCTCGACGGCCACCTCCTTACACCGGGCGACGCCGCCGGCCGCGTCCTGCTCGCCTGGCTCTGCGCCCTCGCCCCCACCCTGGCCCTCGCCGCGATCGGCCTGCTCGGCTCGGTGGCGCTCGGCCGCTCCCCGACGGGCCTGCTGCTGCCCCCGCTGCTGGCGCTGGCGATGTCGGTCGCGCAGCTGCTGCCGCTGCCCGTCGCCGTACGCCTCGCCCTGCCCGGCTACGCCTTCATCGCCTGGAACGGCCTGTTCACCAGCCCGGCGCAGCTCACCCCGCTCATGATCGCCGTCGCGGTGAGCCTGGCGTGGGCGGCCTTGGCGACCGCGCTGGCGTATCTGCTGTTCCTGCGCCGCGACTTCACCAACCCGGTCCACGACGGCGCCGGGCGCCGCGCGCTCACCCTCGGCCTGCTGCCGCTCGCCGCGCTGACCGCCGTCACCGTCGGGGCGGTCGCCGCCGCCACCCCCTGGGCCGGCTCCGGCATCGAGCAGGGCAAGGTCCAGCGCTCCCTCGCCACGGCGTTCGCCCACCTCTACCGGCTCCAGACCGAGCAGCTCCACCGGCCCGCCGTCACCGAGGCCCAGGTGCGGGCCTCGGCCGCGTGCACCAAGAGCGACGGCCGGGGAGCGCAGGAGGGCGCGGGCAACGACTGGCGGTGCGTCGTCTCCTGGCACCTGCCCGGCGTACCGGTCACGGGGACGGCCGTCTACCAGCTCGACATCGGCTCGGACGGCCGGTTCGTGGCGGACGGCGACGGGCCCAAGGAGGTCAACGGCTACTTCCTGCTGCGGACGCCGACCGGCGACGCCCCCAACCCCCTCTGGCAGTTCGACGGCAACGTCGAGCTGCTCGACACCACCTCGAAGGGATAGGTCCATGCAGGTCACACGGCGTATCAAGGAGAAGCCGGGCAGACGCCTCAGCCGGCGGACGCTGCTGGTGACGACGGGCATCACCGTCGCCCTCGGCGTCACCGGCACGGCGGTCGCCTCCACGACCCAGTTCGGCCACCAGCACGTCGGCCAGGTCACCGCGCGCGGCCAGGTCGTCTCGGCCGACCAGTACATCAAGCCGTACGGCACCCGCACCGTCATCGACGACGGCAAGATCATGTCGTCCACGGTCAGCCCCGACGGCACGCACCTCGCCGCGTCCGTCACCGACGGCGACGCCTCCCTCGTCATCATGGACCTGACGACCGGTCGGGTGAAGCAGAAGATCGGCACCAACGCGGCCGACGACCTGCGCATCAGCAGCGGCGCCGTCGGCCAGGAAGGCCCGACGTACTCGCCCGACGGCAAACAGCTCTGGCTCGGCCAGGCGGGCGGCTACACCAGGTTCACGGTCACTGCGGACGGCACCCTCACCACCCCGACCGCCGTCCCGATCCCGGCGCAGGGCACGCAGCAGGCCCTGGTCGGCGCGGCGGTGTTCTCGCCGGACGGCTCCACCGTGTACGCCGCCGTCAACGGCCAGAACCGGGTCGTCGCCCTCGACGCCGCCACCGGCGCGATCCGGCAGAGCTGGACCGTGGGCACCGCCCCGCGCGGCATCGCCCTGGCCGACGGCAAGCTGTACGTCAGCAACGAGGGCGGACGCGCCGCCAAGCCCGGCGAGACCACCATGAACTCGTACGGCACCGACGTACCCGCGAACCCGAAGACCGGCGCCGCCACCACGGGCACCGTCAGCGTCATCGACCCGGCGCGCCCCACGGTCGCCACCCTCGCCGTCGGACTGCACCCGACCGCCGTGTACGCCGCGAAGGGCGCGGTGTTCGTCACCGACACCGCCGACAACAGCGTGTCCGTCATCGACACCCGCAGGGGCAAGGTCGTCCAGACCATCGCCACCCGGCCCTGGCCGGAGGCGTCCGTAGGGTACGAGCCCAATGCCGTGACGCTCACCGGTGACGGGCGCCTGCTGGTGACACTCGGCCGCGCCAACGCCGTAGCCGTCTACCGCTACACCTCCCCGCAGCAGCCCGCCCGCTACGTCGGCCTGCTCCCCACGGACTACTACCCCTCCGGGATCTTCGCCTCCGGCAAGAAGGTCGTCGTCGCCAACACGCGCGGCGTCGACGCCCTGCGCCCCGACAGCGCCGGCCACAGCACCCACGACACGACGTCGAGCCTGACCCGGTTCACGCTGCCGGACGACAACGTCGTCAGGGCACGGACGGGCGACGTCTTCCGGCAGAACGGCTGGACGTCCGGCTCCGTCGCGACCGCCCGGGGGCGCGGTCACGCGAGGCCCGTACCCGTCCCGGCGCGCCTCGGCGACCCGTCGACGATCAAGCACGTCTTCCTGATCGTCAAGGAGAACCGGACCTACGACCAGCTCTTCGGCGACCTCCCGCAGGGCGACGGCAACGCCTCGCTGACCCAGTTCGGCACCAACGTGACGCCCAACCAGCACGCCCTGGCCCAGCAGTTCGGGCTGTACGACAACTTCTACGACATCGGCACGAACTCCGCCGAGGGCCACAACTGGCTGACGCAGTCGGACAACCCGGAGTACACCGAGTCCTCGGCGGGCGAGTACACGCGCAGCTACGACACCGAGAACGACGTCCTCGGCCACCAGAAGACCGGCTTCCTGTGGACCGGCGCCCAGGCGGCCGGCAAGAGCGTCAAGGACTTCGGCGAGTTCCAGTCCGTGGAGACCAAGCCGGCCGGCGCGACCTGGCAGAACCTGTACTGCGACAGCGAGAACATGGCCGCGACCGGCGCGCGGACCGCGTACCCCATCAGGACGGGCTCGGCGATCCCCTCCCTCAACAAGGTCTCGGTGCAGGGCTTCCCGCTGTTCGACCTCGACGTCCCCGACGTCTACAAGGAACAGATCTGGCAGCAGGACTTCGCCGCGCACGGACCCGCGAACCTCAACATGTTCTGGTACTCCAACGACCACACCGGCGGCCCCGCCAACCCCGCCGCCGAGGTAGCCGACAACGACCTCGCCGTCGGCCGCATGGTCGACACCATCACCCACAGCAGGTACTGGAAGGACTCGGCGGTCTTCGTCGTCGAGGACGACTCCCAGGCCGGCCTCGACCACGTCGACGGCCACCGCGCCCCCGTCCAGGTCATCAGCCCGTACGCCCAGCACGGCGCCGTCGACAGCCGGTACTACTCCCAGATCACGATGGTCCGCACCATCGAGCAGATCCTCGGCATCCACCCGATGAACCAGCTCGACAGCGCGGCCACCCCCATGTACGGCGCCTTCACCGCGAAGCCGGACACCACCCCGTTCACCGCCGTCCCCAACCGCACCTCGCTCACCCTCGGCGTCAGCCCCCAGCCCGCCTGCGGCTCCGACACCCCGGCCGCCCAGGACACCCAGGCGGCCCCCGCGCCGACCACCGCCGCCGTCCCGCCCGCGCGGCAGGACCTCGCGGCCCAGTGGAAGAGGTGGGCCGCGCACCAGCGCCTCACCGGGCCCGACGCGGTGCCCGACTACGCGAACCCCACCCAGATGAACCGCTACACCTGGTACCAGACCCACGCCTGGAGCACCCCGTACCCCGGCGACAAGAAGCTCTACACACCGGACGCGGTGCCGGGCGCCTACCTCCCGTCGGCGGAGTCCGACGGCTGAGGCGTACAGGCCGACTTTCTCTCGGTGAGAAAAAAATCCGGTAAAGGGGGATTCGTATTCGACCGGTCGACAATGGAGACATCGGCGATCCGGAAAATGCGGACAGATCGATCTTCGCTCTTGTCATGTCCAGCGAAGGTCGTTCAAGATTCAGGGGCGGTCGCCCGAAACGGCGGACCGCCGGACGACGACCACCGGAAAAGGGGACCCCCATACCCTTTTCCACCCCCCACTGTTAGCGGTCGTCCGTCCGGAATCCGGAAGGAACAACCCTTGCGCATCTCCCGGAAATCCCTCGCGGTGCTCGGCGCCGCCGTTCTGCTCTCCTCCGTCACGGTCTCGGGCGCACAGGCGTCGGTGGCCTCGGCGGACCAGTACGACCCGGCCATGCTCAGCGCCCTGGCGTCCTCCCTCGGCGTGAGCCAGAGAGCCGCCGCCGAGCGCCTCGACCACGAGACGTCGCAGCAGCACACCCTCACCGCACTGGAGCGGAAGGGAGTCGCGACGGACGGGGCGTTCTTCGACGCGAAGGGCGAACTGGTCGTCAACGCCGAGAACGCCCAGGCGGCTCGGCGGATCGCGGACGCCGGACTGCACGCCCGCACGACGCGCCACGGCGAGAGCGAACTCAACGCGATCAAGGCCCAGTTGGACGCGGCGGCCCTCAACGCGACGCCCGCCGGAGTCAGTTCCTGGGAGGTCGACCTCGCCACCGACACGGTGACGGTCAAGGTCAGCGACGGCAGCGCCCCCGCCGCCCGCGCCTTCCTGAACGTCGCGCGGGCACACAAAGACGCCGTCCGCGTCCTGTCCGACCAGCGGGAACTCGCCCCGCAGGCCGTCATCAAGCCGGGCTCCGAGATGGCCTTCAACGGCTTCGTCTGTTCCGTCGGCTTCGGCGCCCGTGACTCCTCGGGCCGCCAGTACCTGGTCACCGCCGGGCACTGCATCGAAGACCTCCCCGTGCTCAGCTACCAG
Source organism: Streptomyces saintjeani (assembly GCF_055409605.1). Classification (NCBI taxonomy): domain Bacteria; kingdom Bacillati; phylum Actinomycetota; class Actinomycetes; order Kitasatosporales; family Streptomycetaceae; genus Streptomyces; species Streptomyces saintjeani. Next base: position 9,432,778 of record NZ_CP189624.1, read on the forward strand.
GGGAGCCGGTTCGCGCAGGGCACCAACACCCGCTTCGCGTCCGGCAGTCGGAGCGTCGACATGGGCATCGCCCGCCTGGACTCGGGCAACTCCATAGCCACCGTGGTCAACACGTACGGCCGGGCCACCGAACCCACCGTCAGCGGCAGCCGGCGCGCGGCGTCCGGCGCCACGCTGTGCAAGGCGGGCCGGACCACCAACTGGACCTGCGGGCGGGTGAACTCGTACAACGTGTCCGTCACGTACTCCGACCCCGACGGCGGGCCCGACACCGTCGTCACCGGCCTCGGCAGCTCGTCCGTCTGCACGCAGGGCGGCGACAGCGGCGGCGCCTACATCTCCGGCAACCAGGCCCAGGGGATGACCTCGGGCGGTCCGTCGAGCCAGCGGTGCAACGGGTCGGTGAACTCGCCCGGGTCGTCGTACTTCCAGCCGCTCGACGACGCGCTGTCGTTCTACGGGCTGACTCTCAACACCGCCTGATCTGCGGCGTGGTGGAGAGGTGAACACGGGGTCGGCCGACACTGGCCGGCCCCGTCGTGTCCGTCGGGAGAGGGCGGCGCCGGTACGGGCCCGTTCGGCGGACTCAACGACCGCCCGCGCCGCCCTGGCTCGGCGGGGTCTGCCTCGGCGTCAGTTCGGCGAGTACGTCGACGCTGTCCCGGCTCGCGGTCAGCGTCGCGCCGTTGCGGCGCAGGGCGGTGAGTGCCGCCGTGTTGTGCGCCATCGTGTCCGCGACCACCATCCGCGCACCGGCCTTCGCCGCTTCGCCGAGGAGGATGCGCAGAGCGGCGGTGCCGATGCCGCGTCCGCGCTGCGAGCGGCCGAGCCACATGCCGGTTTCGAGGACGTCGGGGCTGTCGCGCAGGGCCAGCCGGGCCGACCCCACGACCGCCCCGTCATGGACGACCGTGAAGGTCGCCTCACGGAGCGGACCGGCGAGCCCGGGGAAACGGGACCGGTGCCAGTCCCGGAAGGCTTCCCGGCGGTGCGCGGTCCACCCGGGCGGACCGGCCACGGGAGGCATGACCTCTTCGGGCACCGCGTCCTTGACGGCCACCGCGAGGAGCACGTCGAGGGCTCCCTCGTCCAGCTGCCGCACCGCCACTTGACCGACCACGCGGGTTCCTCTCCACCGAACGCCGAACGCCGAACGCCGAACGCCGAACGCCGGTTGCCGATCCTCATGTCCTACGGGGCACGGCGCCAGCGGTTTTCGCGGTCGCCCGGGCCGGGACGACCGGACGTACGGCTCACTGGCCGTCCTGCGCGAGCCGGACCCTGTCGAGGCCGAAGTCCATCGTGCCCAGCCCGAGACGGCTGGCCTTGAGACCGCTGGTGATCTCCACGCGAGGCTCCGCCTGACCGGCGGACGACGGCCGCCGGGCTCAACCCGGCCGGGTACGCCCCCGCCGGGGTGCCCGTCCGGTCCAGCTCTACGGCATCAAGGCCGCGACACCCACCGCACGACGTCAAGGACGTGACGGTGCGCACTGGTCGGCTCACCGACTCCCCAACACAAGGCGAGTCACCTCACCGACTCGTCGTCGGACCAACCGGTCCGCCCCGCCGCACAGTGGAAACCGTTCTTGCTGGCAGACTCCCCGCCTATGGAGGACCAGGTCACCCGAACTGGAGACCAGTGCCAAGCGGTTTCTCCGTTCCCGATGGAACAGAAGGCCAAGCGAATACAAAGATCAAGGGAGGGGAGCGGGAGGATTCCCGGGTCGGTATTGAATCGGGATATCGATGGTCACAGGGGGAGAAACCGTCATGGCACTCGTCGTCACCTTCGCAGGCCGAGTTCCGCTCACCACGCCGGGATCGGGGTCCTGGCTGAACGTGTGGTCGTACACGATCCAACCGGCCCCCGCCGACCTCCTGCCGGGGCAACGCGTCGCGCTGGCGCTGCCCGCGGACGCGGATGTGCGTGATCCCGCTCTGTTCCCCGGCGTACCGGCGCTGACCGGCACCTTCCTGGAGGCCGGTGACGGGGTCAACCGCCAGTACGTGGGGCGCGTGGTGAGCGGGACGGGTACTCAGACCATCTCCTTCGTCGCCCCGCAGGCCCAGCAGAACCGCGAACTGCTGCTGGTGACGCAGTCCCAGACGGGCCGGCCCTGGTCGGTGAAACCCTTCGCGACCAGCACGTCGGGGCCGAGCGACAACGTCGGCACACTCCCCGCCCCCGCCCCGGCGCCGGGCCCGGGACCGGGCCGCCCGGTCGGCGACTTCGCGGGCACGGTCCCGTACGCGAGCGAGCTGTTCGGCGTCTACCAGCCCCTGCCGGGCTGGCTCGGCCACTCCTCCACCGCACGGGCCGCGGCGGCACTCGGCGCACCGCTGCCGAAGGAAGCGCTGGCCGGCCCCCGGCAACTCACGCTCGGCGAAGGGCCCCTGGCCCCGCTGGCCCCGCTCGCGGTGTGGGGCAACCGGCCGCCGACGGACGGCATCCTCTCGCCGGTCGGCCTGGTCAACCTCTTCCGGGAGTACTTCTTCGAGTTCGACACCTTCCTCGGCACACCGGTCGGCCACCTGTGGTTGAGTCCGGGCGGCACCGTCGAGGTGGTGGAGACCTCCACCCGGCGCACCCTGGTCGAGCGGACCGCCGAGCAGTCCGAGACGTCCACCCGCAGGACCGAGGAGGCGCTGACCGACCAGACCGACCTCGCCGACGCGGTCAAGGAGTCCAACGCCAACGAGACCTCGCTGGGCGTGACCTCGAACGCGAGCGCCAACTACGTAGGCATCGTGCACGCCGACGTCAGCGCCAGCTACAGCACCAAGAACACCACGAACAAATCCTCCGAGGTCAGCCACAAGCACTCCCGGACCCAGAGCTCCAAGGCCGGCAGCGAGATTACCCGGAACTTCAAGACCACCTTCAAGACGGTCACCGAGACCACCGACACATCGAGCCGCCGGTACGTGGTGCAGAACACCACCGACAAACTCGTCAACTACGAACTGCGCCGCAAGATGCGCAAGGTCGGGGTACAACTCCAGCACATCGGCACCCAGTTGAGCTGGCAGGTGTTCGTCGGCGACCCGGGCCGCGCACTGGGCCTGGGCGAACTCGTGCATGTGGCACCCGCCCCGGACCTGACCGCGCTCAAGCAGCCGGTCAAACCCGCCCCCCTCGCCCAGGCACACGTCACGTACTCGGACAACTACCCGATCCAGCGGACCGCGGACAGCGACAACGCCCCGCACCAGGACGCCGACTGGGTGAAACAGGACGGCTGGGACCGGCTGTGGCGGGGCGAGGAGGACGAGTACATCGTCGCCCACTTCGAGTACTCCGCGCCCCCGCCGGGACCGGGCTGGAAACTCAGCACCGCGCCCGGCAACGAGATCCGCAAGGTCTCCGCGACGACCAGCAGCGGCCAGGTCGCCAAGTTCCTCGCCACCTACGAGGTGGTGGACGCCACGTCCGGCCGGTTCCGCGTCAACTGCACCAACGTGCACTTCGGGGGCGGCCCGTACGTCGCGTTCACCCTCGCGCTCGTCTGGGAGCCGCCGCCCCCGGACCAGGACCCCGCACTGCGGCAGTACCTCGCCGAACTCGCCGTGTACGAGCAGGAGGTGGCCAAAGTACAGCGCGCGGCGTACGCACAGGCGGTCCACGACCGGCTCGACCTGGTCACCAAGGTCCGGCAGCGGGACCCCGAAGACCTCCGCAAGGAGGAGCGGCACAGCGTCTTCGCCGACCTGATCGGCGGGCTCGACCTGTTCCAGGGCCAGGACGAGAAGCGCCACCTGTCGGCCGAACTGATCCGCGGGATGTTCGACGTCGACCAGATGCTGTACTTCGTCGAACCGGACTACTGGCGCCCGGCGCCCACCCCCACCATCCCCACCACCTCCGCCGACTCGGTGGGCCGCTACCCGGTCCCGCCGCACGACTGGAACGCCACCTCCGGCGATCCCGTCGGCGGCGCCACGGTCACCAGCCGCTTCAGCTACACCGGCGCGGTGAACCCGCCGCGCGCCACCACCTCGACACCCCAGGACAAGCTGGAGTACCGGGTCGACTACCTCATCACCGAGAACACCCCGCCCGCCCCCACCGGCAGCTCCCTGGGCTGGCTGATCCAGGCCGACGGCGACGAGCGGCGCAACGAGTTCCTCAACGCCTCCTGGGTCAAAGCCGTGCTGCCGGTACGCCCCGGCCACGAACTCGACGCCCTGGGCTGGCTGTCCAGCGCCCAGGTCGAGGGCGACGCGGCCCTCGACAAGGACTACGCCTGGCAGACCGGCGACCCCGCCGACTGGCAGGGCAAGTCGATCGGCTGGGTCCTCCAGGCGCTCGCCGCCGAACTCCAGGCCCGCAACACCGACATCACCCGCACCCTCGCCGCCGAAAGGGTCTTCGAGACCGGCTTCGACCCCCTGGACGGCGGCTTCCGTCCCGCCGACCCCTACCAGATCTTCGACCAGTGGACCGAAGTCCTCCCCACCGACCAGGTGGTGGCCGTCGAGGTCACCTACGACCCCCGGACGGGGCGGCAGCTGTGACGGCCGGGGCCCGGTGACGCCGTGCGGCTGACCGTCGTCAACGCCAACCCCGCCGTACCGCTGTGGACGCACTTCCTGCTGCGGAAGTGGACGGCCACCGTCGAGACACGCGCCCAGGGCGCCGGTGCGGGCCGGCCCGTGCCGGTGCCCGTGGGGCCCTCGGGGTTCACGGCCGACCTCGCGCCCGACACCGCCTGGCTGCGCCTGGTGATCGACGCGAGCGTCGACGTGGACCGTACGACCTACCCGATGCTCCGCATCCAGCAGGAGTTCACGGTCACGCCCGACGGCAGGCTCGTCCCGCTCGGCTGGCGCAAGGGCCCGGCGTACGACCCCCTCGGCCGCCCGAAGGGGATTCCGGCGCTGCACCCGCTGCTGGACGTCACCGGCTCCACCGTGGCGCTGGACGTGCGGTTCGTCGACATCACCGACCTCTACAACGCCCTGCACGGCCGCTCGGCCTGGGCACAGGTCATGAACCTCCTGCGCGGCACCGACCGGACGATCCGGGCCCTGGCGAGCCTGGGCGGCCACCCGCTGGTCTGGTACGCGGTCCTGCCCGCCAGCACGTACACCCTTCCCCGGATCAAACCGGCCGTCATGATCATGCCGGCCGACTACGGTGCGATCTCTTACGACAACAGCCTGGCCGGACTGCGGTCCTCGCTGCACCGTGTCTCCGCCGCCCTCCCGAACAACTACATCCAGTCGGGTCTTGAGATCCTCGCGAGGGTGCTGACCGAGCCGCTGACGGACGACCGGTACGAGAAGCTCCTCGGCCCCTACATCGCCCTGCGCAAGACGTTCCGCGGCGACCCGGCCGCCCTGCCCGGACCCCTGCACCACTTCCGGGGCGTCCTGTCCTACCTCCCCGGCAAGGATCCCGAACCCCAGTACTGGGACGTTCCGCTCGGCTTCGAGCGGGCGATCCACGACGAGAAGTACGTCCTGCTGGTGCCGGTGATGAACGGCGGCGAGGGCGGTGTCCTCCTGCGGCCCGGGCTCGACGATCTGACCGCCGGCGCCGTCGCAGCCGTCTACACCCATGGCACGGCCCTGGACGCCGACACCCTGACCGTCGACAAGCCGGTGATGATGGCTTACAGCCAGGCGGGCGGCAACGCCTTCACCAGCGCCGGCAACAACCTCGGGAAGATCGGCGGCCTCGTGCTGTTCGAGACCGTCTACACCAACGAATTCCCGCGCGATGCGACCAACCACCGGCTGCTGCTGGGCAAGGACGTCATCCCCAAGCTGCTCCAGGAGAACGTCAAGGTCGTCGTGATCGGCCGCTGGCGCGAGCGCCCGCGCGACTACCTGCCCGACGGCAAGATCCTGCGCGGAATCACCGTCCTCCCCGACGCCGCCAACTACTACCTGCTGGACTATCCGCTGCCTCCCGACGGCCGACTGGCCTCGGCGCACCCCGTCGTCGCGTTCCGCTACTCACGCCTCGTGAACGGCAAACAGGACAAGGCCCTCGACCTGATCCTCGGCTCGGACGACCCCGCCCACATCGACGACCCCACAGCGCGGAGCGAAGCGGCAGTCGAGGCGTCGATCGCCGCGTACCGCAAGGCGGGCCTCAGCGACGAGGCCATCGTGCGCCAGGTGTTCTCGGCGAAGTACCTGCCGGATGACCTGGCCCTGGGCGGTTTCTACCAGCACAACCTCATCCTGGCGGGGGGCCAGCACCTGGACACGAGGACGAGGACGTACCGGGGGTTCGCCCAGGAGGCGCTGAGAGTGTTCGGAGCACCATGACCGGACCGGCGGATGCCGTCGGCCCCGGGCAGGGGAGGCCGACGGCATGGCCGGGGCGCTCGGGCCTACAGGTACGGGAGGACGAAGTCGTACCCCGCGACGCTGTGCGCGGCGCCCGCCGGGCAGCGGCCGTTGGTGGGGTAGCCGTAGTAGTAGAGCCCGTAGCACTTGGGGCAGAAGCGCCAGTTGCGCTGCGTGTTCGGGGTCTGCGGGATGTCGTGCGGGAGGACGAAGTCGTACCCGGCCGCCGCGTGCGCCGCGCCGGCGGGGCAGCGGCCGTTGTCCGGGTAGCCCCAGAAGAACATGCCGTAACACTTCGTGCAGAAGCGCCAGTTGTGCTGGGCGGTGGGGGTCTCCGGGATGTCGTGCGGGAGGTTGAAGTTGTAGCCGGCGGAGTCGTGGCCGCCGCCGGCCGGGCAGGCGCCGTCGGTGGGGTAGCCGCGGAAGAACATGCCGTAGCACTTGGTGCAGAACCGCCAGTCGGCCTGGTTCGCGCGGACCGCCGCGTGCGCGGAGGGGGCGGTGGCCGCGGTTGCCGCGGCGGCGCCGAGACCGGCCGCCGCGAGGCCGAGTACCTTGCCGAGCACGGTCCGGCGGGCCGGGTGGGAGTGCTGCTGCGGTGCGTCGTCACGTCTTGCCGGTAAGCCCATGGGTGCACCCCTTCGTGAAGGGCCTTCTGATGGAGCCCGAGTGGGCGTTCAGGGCGACCAGTATTCAGCTCATCACTTTGCGTGGTCAACGGGGTGTGGGCGCACGACTGGCGGGCCGGGTGCGCTCCTGTACTACCCGGCGCGCAACGCGTGGGGAGTGACGCCGAGTCGGCGGCGCATCGTGCGCGCGAGGTGGCTCTGGCCGGTGAAACCGCAGGCGAGGGCGGACCGGGCGAGGTTCGTCGAGGACGTGGCTGTCCGGGCCGGCGGCCGGCGGGGTGTCCTCCTGGGCTGCCATGGCCCCGGCCGCGACCCCACTCCCCATGGAGCCGCGGACCGGGTTGCCTCTACCGGGTGCGCCGGGTGCGGGAGTGCCCGGCAGCGGGAGGCGCACGGTCGACCAGGGTCCGGGGCCGCTTGGTGAGCGTAGTTGTGCCGTGGCGGCGGGGACAGGGCGGTTTCAGGTCGGTCGGGCCGCCGCCCGGGGCGGCACCGGTGCGGGCATCTGGTCCAGGATGTCGAAGTCCAGGTGCAGCCGGGGAAAGGTGAGCAGCCGCAGGAGCACCGGGTTCGTACAGATCAAGCGCAGGCGTCCGCCGTGCCGGGCGGCGCGGGAGCGAGCGCGTTCGAGGAGCCGTACGCCGGTGCCGTCCATGAAGTCGACGGCACGCAGGTCGACCAAGAGGTCGACGCTGCCGGCGTGGTTGATCGTACCGAGGCGATGGTCGATGCCTGGGGCCGTCTGGATGTCGATTTCGCCGCACAGGACGACCAAGGTGCAGTCTCCGTGCGGACGGATGTCCTTGACGCAGATCACTGCGGGGAGCGGAAACACCGCGACCCTCTTCTCCGGGTGTGGATGTCCATCGGGACTGGTCACCAACGGGATCTGGGTCGGCACTTCAGGCTAGGAGAGGCGGCCTGTCGGCCGGCCGGTCGCGCCGAAAGTCTGCGGAGACGTCGGCCCGTCTGCTAGGTGGCGGAGTCAGGGGGTGCTCTCTCCGTTGTCCTCCAGGCGGACGCGGCGGGCCAGTACGTCCCGGGCGACGTCCAGGAGCGGCCGGTCGTGGCTGAAGGCGTAACCACGCAGCCGGATCAGGGCGTGGTCGCAGTCGGTGTCCAGCGCGTCGGCGAGCATGCCGGTGGCCTGATGCACCTCGGCGAAGTGGAGACCGGGGTCGTCGAGGAGCGGAGCGTGGGGCAGGTCGGCGTGGACGGCGGTGGTGATGGCGATCTGGGCGAGGGTGTCGGCCAGACCGAAGGCGTCGGTGAGCTGGTCGGTGGTCATCGGGCCGGGACGGGTCCGGTGACCGGTGAGCGCGCCGAGCGCGATGATCCCGATGCGCAGGGGGAAGGAGAACACCGCGCGTACGCCCAGCGCCTCGATCGCGCCGGGCAGGGCCGGCCAGCGGACGGTGGCGAACGCAGCGGTGTCGGCCACGTCGGGCAGCAGTATCAGGGCTCCGTGGCGGGCGGCGTCCAGGCTGGGGCCCTGGCCCTGGACCTGCTGGAGATCCTCCAGCGCGGGAGTGAACTCACCGGAGGACTGCACCAGTTCGGTCCGGTCGCCGGCGCCGAGGAGCAGGCCGAGGCCGTCCAGGCCCAGCATGTCGGCGCAGGCCGCGAGGGGCAGCGGTGCCAGGCCGGGGCCGGTGTGCGAGCTGAGGGCGCGCAGGTAGTCGGCCATCATCGGATGGGTCACCGCGACCGCCTCTTTCTCAGCGCCGCACAGTGCGGCCGACGATCGGCCAAGGGGCCGGTCCTCACCGATCACGCTGCGGGAGGAGGGACGCGTCGGCCGTGCCCTGGAGGACCTGGCGGGCGATCTCGGTGAGCCGTGTCTGGTGATCGCGTGCGTAGCGGCGCATGAGGGTGAACGCCTCCTCGACGCCGGTGCCACGGCGGTTGGCCAGATACCCCTTCGCCTGCTCGATGATGACCCGGCTGTCCAGGGCGGCCTGCAACTGCGCCGTCACGGTCATCTGCTCACTCACCGCCCGCTGTTGAAGAACACCGATGGCCGCGGTGTCGGCCAGCGCCTGACCGAGCCGCAACTGGGACTCGTCCAGCGGACCCGGGCAGTCCCGGAAGAGATTGAGGGCCCCGATCACCTGGTCGTGCAGCCGCAGTGGAGCCGCCACGACCGAGGTGAAGCCGGCCTCCACCGCCCGAGGCGCGAACCGGGGCCAGCGCACCCTGGCCATCTCGGTCGCCAGCGGTACGTCGGGGATCCGCTTCTTGGTCCGGAAGCAGTCACGGCAGGGGCCCTCGTCCCACTCGATGCTGGCCAGTTCCAGCAGGCGGGTGCGTTCGTCCGAGGCCGCGGCGTCCACCAGCCGGCCCCCGGGGGTGGCCAGCAGGACCCCGGCCGCCGCGACATCCAGCAGGCTCACACAGTGTTCGGCGAGCGAATGGAGGAAGTTGATGACGTCGAAGTCCTGCACCAATGTGTCGGCGAGGTCGACGAATGCCGCCGCCAACTGCTCCTCGCGCGGCAGTTCAGTCATGCCCCACCCACCTCCAGCAGTGATCCGGGGGGCAACCTTCCCACAAGCCGCCGCCTCCTGCCGTCACCCATCCTCGTCCGCCCGGGGTGCCTTTGCCAGGGCCGCCTGGTGCCGGGTTCCTGAAACGGTGCGCACATGGCGGCGGCGTGGTCGCGGAGGTGGGGACCGTGTACGGCTGTGCCGCCGCCGTGGCTGCTGGGGCAGATGGAGGCTTCTCGGGAGGTCGCCGATCCTGAGGCGGACCCTCGGCGGAGTCCTCGCAGCTCAGTGGCCATGGACGAGCACCGTGGTGATCGCGACGCATGTGGTGCAAGGCGGTTCGGCATTCTTCACCCGGCCCCGGACCCGCTCGACGTGACGCGCTCACCCGCCGGGCACGGCTGCTGGTCGCTGCGACCATCACCTGCGACGTCATCGAGGCGATCGTCGCCATCAGTGCCGGCACGATCGCGTCCTTCCAGTCCGCGACGAGGATGAGGCCCTGCTCGATCTCGCGCTGGAGGTCGCGGTCGCTCAGGTTGTGGACGACGAAGTCTTCTGCGCGCGGAGCATGGCCTGGTGGACGGGGTGGGAGGCGCTGCGGGTGAAGCGCGTCGACAGCCTGGCCCTGCTTGGCCGACAGCCTCGGGGCGATTTCATCGGCCGGCTCGGCGTGTGGCGCAGCCGGGGCAGGAGCGGGGCGAGCCCGCTCACGGCCGCTGGAGCCCGGGTGGATTCCGGACTCCGCCTGTCACTCTTCAGCACGCGGGCCCTCGATCAGGTGTCACCGTGCCTGGTCGTCAGGAGTCGCCTCAAGCCGGGCCAGCAGCTCCTCGAGTGCCGGCATGGCATGGCCGGTGCGGCGGCCTTCGGCCAGGCAGTCGTGCAGGATTCCGACGTCCTGGGCGCGGACCTTGCCGCCATGGTGGAATCGATTGAACGCCTGGTAGTCCAGCGGCAGCATGTCCTGTTCGATGTTCTGGTGCGTCTGGGCGGTCTCGCGCGGGCCCATGGCCTTGGCCATCTGCTGCCCCGTCTCGCCGTGGCGCGGGAGCGTCATGATCTCGGACTGGGCGCCGCAGGCCAGATTCCACAGCTCCTCGTCCTGCGTCAGGGTCGCGAAGTCGGGCCAGCCGGCGAGCTCGCTGGCTGCGTACACAGGCGCGGCGGCGTTCAAGAAGACGTCGTCGACGGCGCGGGGGATCTGCGCACACTGCGATTGACCGCTGCGCTCGTACAGAGAGGCGAACCGCTCGGCGGCAGCCGCATTGCCGGTCTCGATGCGGAAGCCGATCCGGTTCGCCGGATGCCGGTAGCAAACGCTCGCCTGCGCCAGTGTCGCCGGGTCCGTCGGCGGATGCACGGGCAGGCCGGCCGCGGCCTGGTGGCTGAACATGCCCAGGAACCCGTGGGTGAGCCGGTCCTCCTCGATGCCCAGGGCCTGGAGGTGGTGCTCGCGGACACCGAGGCCGAAGCCGCACATGATGACGTGTGCGTCGCAGGCCCGGACCACCTTGCCCAGGCCGCGCAGCAACTCGGTTCCCTCCTGCGTCCGGCTGGTGTGGCCGTCCAGCGTGATGACAACGAACTCGAAGCCCGTACTCGCCAGTTCCGTCACGTCATCGGTGACGCGGTAGTTGCCGAGGGTCTTCAGTTCGGTGTCGTCGTAGCAGTACAGCTGCTGCGTGGAGCCGAGCGCCCCCTTGCGGCCCGGCCGTACCAGGAAGGTGATATCGGCTCCCGCCAGCCCGAGGTGGTAGCCGACGGGCAGCCCCGTGGCTCCAGCGCCGACGACGAGGACGGATGAGGTGGTCATGCGGATGCCTCCGGTTGAACAGTGGTTGGTCGGTCTGGTTGATGCGGGAGTACTCGGGGTCGGCCGAGCTCGGCCGGGCATCGGGCGGCCGGGGCGGCGTACTCCTCGATGCACCGCGGTCTCCGTGTTGCGAGGGCAGGGACGTGATGACGGCGTCGAGGTCGAACGCGGAGCGCGTCACCGCTGTAGATCACGGCCTTACTGATCTCCGCCCAGTCCCGGCCCACGCCGCCGTAGTGCTGGCGTGGAACGTCCAGCTTGTGCGCACGCGTGTGAACCATGAGCGCTTCTCGGAAATGGCGATCCATATGTGAAACATTGTGTCAGAGTAGACGGAGGAGTTCAGGACTGCAATTTTGAGTCTTTCCTGCAGTAGCATCGGGGGCGTGACCCCAGCCGTGACCCGAACCAGCACCCGAGACATCGCCCGCAGTGCCGTACGGGCCGAGCTGGCCCAGGTGGCCTTCGACCTGGTCCGCCGCGAGGGGTACGAGAACGTCACCGTGAACGACCTCGCCACCGCCGCCGGCGTCTCGCGCAGCACGTTCCTGCGCTACATCGGCAGCAAGGAGGAGGCCGTCCTCAGCGCCTTCGACGCGCACGGCGAGCAAGTCGCCGAGGCACTGCGCGCCCGCCCTGCCACCGAGGACGACTGGACCGCGCTACGGCGTGCACTGGACACCTTGATGGAGCGCTATCGGCAGGACCCGCAGAGCGCGCTCGTGATCACGCGGCTGGTCCAGGACACCCCGGCGCTGTGCGCGCGCCACCTGGAGAAGCGGAAGGGCTGGCGGCCGGCTCTCGCGAAGACCCTCGCCGAGCGCACCGGCGAGGCCGAGTCGACGACGCTGGCCCACGCCGCACGCGCCGCCGCGGCACTGGAATGCCTCGACGTCGCCCTCGACCACTGGACAGCCTCCGACGGCCGACTGGATCTGCCCGGCCTCCTGGACGAAGCGTTCGCCGCTCTGGCCTTCTGACACTGCCCCCAGAACTCCTAACCTTCTGCAACCACATCCCCGACCTCCGCGAACTGCGCTCTGGCGTGGTCCCTCACCTGCTCGAAGCCGCGGAGCGGTGACCCGTGCCGCTCCGGCCGTGCGCAGCCTTCGCCGCCGCCGGCGTGAACCTGCCCGCGGAACGGGCCTGTTCCAGCGCGGTCGAGCCAGGAAAGGCATGGGCTTGCGCAACAGGGCTTCGGCGACTCCCACCCCCAGTTGCACAGCCACGCTGGGCTGTGGTCCATGCTCCTGGACCTGGGTTCGACATGATTCGGCGGCCTGGAGAGCGTTTCTCCAGGCGGTGGTGTTCGCGCTGGTCGGCGGGGTCCGGGCTGAAGGCCGAGGATCTGCTTCGGGGCAGGGATCCGGAGCGTGCTGAGCAGTCTCGTTGGGGCTTGGCCAGGGCGGTGACCTGCTGGAAGGTTCCGGTGGGGCTGGTGAACGTGCCGAGGTGGACGCGCTGGAGTTCGCGGCGGATGCTCGCCAGGTGGTGCTGGTGGTGGTCTCGGTGATGCGGATCAGCAGGAGAGCGAGCCGGGCACAGAGCGACGTGAGCGCGGATGCGTTCTTCGAGCCGGTGGTAGACCGGCCGCAGGTCGATGACCTGCTTCATGTCGCGCCGGCCGCGCTCGACTTCGAGGAGTTGCTTGTAGCCGAGCGCGATGTCCCCGGCGGACAGGTGCGGGTCCGAGCAGCGTTCACCGCGCTCGAAGTCGCTGAGCTTGGCAGTGTCGGCGATCAACTCTTCGAGCTGGGCCACGAGTTGGGTGCGCATGTGCTGACCGCGCTCGGCGGCCTCGGGGGTGTGGCAGATGACGAACCGTTCCGTGTCGTTGATCCGCACCTCTTGACGCGCATACTCTCGGCGATGTCCTGGTAGCGGCCCTGCCGTGACAAGGCGGCCTTGATCTGCGGTGATCCGGAGCGGAGCTCCTCGCCGATGATGTAGGCGTGCTCGCCACTGCGCAGGTGGCGGCGGTTGGCCTCGGAGGGGAAGCCGCGGTCGGCCACTCAGACGATCTTGGAGAGGGGCCAGTCCCGCATGTCGTCCTTCGGTACTGCAACCTGGCACCCTCGACATGGGCCTCGTGCGGCAATCCCGAGTGCCGGCCAGCTCGTGGATCTGACCGAGCACCCACGGCGGCACCTCGCCGATCCGGACACCACAGCATCCACCGACCTGTCGGCCTGTACCGGCGTGTACTTCAGCCACACCATGAACAGGCCCAGATCCTGTCACCGGCGTACGCCTTCGTGGTCGGCTCCGCGCGGTGCTGACCAAAGCGGAGATGGCGCAGCCATTGATCCGCTGGCCACACCACGTCCGACCCGTCGTCGATGACCGTCCAGTACCGCGTTCCGGACGGCATCCGAACCGGGAAAGCCCTCACTCCTCACCTCTTGCTCTGAGACCTGTGCAACGACCGGCCACGGAGCGGCACCCCCTGAGAACCGACCACCGGGACCTTGTCGGCCCGGACACGCTTCCCGTCGGCCGCGCGGAAGGCTGTGGCCGGGAGTGGGCAGCCGCCCGCGACGCCTGGCTGACGGCACGGGGACCGGCTCTGCGTGCGGGTTGAGGTTACGGCTGGGGGCGTCGGGCGAGGACTGACAGAGTGGAGCAAGTCGCAGTAGAACGCCCGCGGACAAGAAAACTGCTGAGGCGTCGGGAGCGCGGTTCGGGAACCGATGGTCGTGGTGTGCGTCCTCTACTGGTGAGGCAGACGGTGTGTTCGGGGGGATCTGGCGTGGAGACGATCATTGTGCAGCCGTTGGGGCGGGCGCGGGCGCGGGCCGGTGTGGGTGGTGTGGGGGTGGCGGGGTTGTTGAGGCTGGCGCCGGGGGAGGTGGCGGAGTTCGGGCGGGGGACGCCTGACGGGGAGGGGGTGTCGATCGTTCTGCCCGATCCGGGTATCTCCCGGCGGGCGGGGTTGCTGGAGGCGGCGGGGGACTACTGGCGGCTGTCCAACTTCAGTGCGGGTACGGCGTACTTGGTGGAGAACCTGGAAGGTGCGGGGGAGTACATGTCGGTGGGGCCGGGGAGGCTGTCCGCGCCGGTGCCGTTCGAGTTCGCGCGGGTGGTGCTGCCGGGGGTGCGGGGGACTGAGGGGTTCAAGGTGTTCGCTCCGCGTCCGGCGTACCGGGAGGAGCGGGTGGTTCCCGGGGCGGGGGAGCGGACCGTGCACCCGTACGCCCTCGACACGGCCGCGAAGTACTTCCTCGTCCTCGTCGCCCTGTGCGAACCGCGCCTGCGCGACCCCTCCGACAGCACCCTGCCCGGTGCCGGGGACATCGCGGAACGCCTGCGTGGTCTGCCGGACTGCGAGGACCTGACCCGGTCCGCGGTGAACTACCACATCGACTACCTGGCCTGCCGCAAACTCCGCCTGGACCACGGCGACTCCCCGGACGCCCCGGCCCGTACCGGGGCCAAACGCGCCGCCCTGGTCTCCGTGGCCCTGCGCTTCGGCCTCGTCCGCGAGGAACATCTCGCCCTGCTGCCCTCCCGCAAGAACTGGGGCTCCGGGACGACCTGGCTGCGGGTGGCGCCGTAGCGGGCGAGCGCCTTCTCGAAATCGGCGCAGGACTGTCGTCGGCGTGGAGGCAGTCGCCCTCCTCGTCGGGGGAGAGCTGTCCGGAGACGTAGATCGTGTCGGGGTGAGGTGGACACGAGGCGTGTGACGGCGCCGGGGATGTAGCCGCACCGCGAGCCCGCGACACCGGCACCGCCCTCGGCCTCTTCGCCGCGCACCGCCGCCACGCCGTCGACATGGTCGCCGGAACCACTGCCTGCTCCCCACCCCGCACGACGCCCCACGAGACCCGCGATCAGATCATCGGCTCCGCGTCGTGCCGCTCAGGACTCTCGTCCGGTCGGCGGAGCGGAAGGGGGCGGCGGGAGCCGGCAGCGGGCGGAGTGGGGAGCAAACGGCGGCCCGCCCATTCCGGGCGTACGTTCGTGCCGTTGCCCGCCGGGGGAGCGGGGCGGCGGGGCGCTGTCCGGATCGCCTCCTCGTCGATCCGGATGCCCAGGCCCGGCGAGTCGCCGAGGATGAACTCGCCGCCCTCGACGTGCAGATCGACGTGGATGCCGAGCGGCGGCCGGAGGTCCTGGAGTTCGCCGGCGAGGTGGTTCGGCGTGGCGGTCGCGGCGTGCAGCAGGCCGACCGGGGTGGTCCCGACGCAGCTGACCGGCAGATCGTGCGCGTGGGCCAGCGTGGCGACCCGCAGGAAGTGGGTGATGCCCCAGACCGCGCTCGTCTGGACGATGTCGACCGCCCCCGCGGCGAGCAGCGGGCGGAACTGTTCGAGGCCGGAGAGGTTCTCCCCGCTGGCCACCGAGGCCCGGATCCCCCTGCCGACCGCGGCCATCCCCTCGGCGTCCCAGCGCCGGACCGGCTCCTCGACCCAGGTCAGGTCGAGGGTGCGTTCCAGCGCGCACACATGGCGAACGGCCTGCTTGCGGGACCACGACTCGTTCGCGTCGAGCATCAGCGCGGGCTGCGCTCCCCGGGCGGCGTCGGCCAGGACCTCGCGTACCAGCGACAGCCGCCGCCGGTCCCGTTCGACGTCCAGACCGCCCTTGAGCTTGGCGGCGCGCACCCCGTGCTCCGCGTAGGACTGGTACACGGCCACGAGTTCGGCGTCGGTGAGGCCGATGTCCAGACCCGAGGCGTACGCGGCCACCCGCCGGTCCCGGCCGCCCAGCAGACGCCACAGGGGTTCCCCGGCGGCCTGGGCCTTGATGTCCCACAACGCCGTGTCGAACGCGCCGATGGTCCCGAACACCGCGCCCGCGTGACCGGCCTTGAACGTCTGCCGCAGCATCCGGTCGTACAGGGCCGTGACGCCGCGCGGGTCCTCGCCGTCGAGGGCGGCGAAGACCGCCTCCGCGTCGACGTCCGGCCCCAGACCGACGCCCGTGATGCCCACGTCGGTGGTCACCAGGACGATCGGCACGGGGACGACCCCGTCGGCGAAGACGCCGTTGGCGTCACCGACCGGCCGCCCCCATTCCAGGACCGTGTTCAGGGTTCGAAATCCGGTGATCCGCATGTCAGCCCTTCGTGGAACCGGCGGTGACGCCTTCGGCGATGTGACGCTGGAACAGGAGGTAGAGCAGCAGCATCGGCACGGCGGCGATCAGGACACCGGCGGCGAACGTCGGGATGTCGTCCGCGTACTGCCCGCGCAGCGAGGTGACTCCCACCATCAGGGTGCGGTTCTCGGCCGACGGCATCATCAGCAGGGCGATGAGGACGTCGTTCCAGCAGAACAGTGCGTCGAGGACGCCGACCGAGACCAGGGCCGGGGCACCCAGCGGCAGCATGATCCGCCGGTAGACGCCGAAGAGGGTGTTGCCGTCGACCCGGGCCGCGTCGACGAGTTCGGCCGGGACGTGCGCGTAGTAGCTCGCCATCAGGAAGACGGTGAACGGGAGGAACTGCGCGACATAGGCGAGGACCAGCCCGGCGTGGGTGTCGATGAGGTGGAGGCCGGCCATCGTCCGGGCGAGCGGCACCATGATGACCTGGAACGGGACGAACAGGGCCGCGAGGCAGCCGAGGAAGAGCGCCCGCGACCCACGGAACCGCAGCCGGCCCAGCGCGAAACCCGCCATCGACCCGATGAGCAGCAGGAGGACGACCGAGCACGTCACGACGGTGAGCGAGTTGACGAAGTACCGTGCCATCCCGGCGCTGTTCCACGCGGTGGCGAGGTTGCCCGGGCGGGGGGAGTGCGCGGGGGCGAAGCGGTCGAGGACGTACTCGTGCCGCGTCTTCAGCGCCACGTTCGTGGTGAACACCAGCGGATAGACAGTGGCCAGCGCGAGCGCCGTCATCGCGAGGGCGACCAGCCACTTGGCCGTCCGGGAAGCGGACATCATTCCGCCCTGCCGGAGCGGCGGAGCACGCCGATCTGCACCAGTCCCACCACCACCATGACGAGGAAGAGCACGGTGGACGCGGCCGAGGCGAGCGCCGGGCGGTTCAACTGGCCCTGCTGGATCCAGATGTAGTACTCCGGCAGATAGGTGGAACCCCCCGGGCCGCCGCCGGTCATCACGTAGAGCAGTCCGAACATCGACGTCAGCATTCCGATCATCGTGGTCACGAACACGAACTGGATGGTGCGCGACAGGCCCGGGACGATCACGTGCCAGATGATCCGGGGCACCGACGCGCCGTCGATCCGCGCCGCGTCCAGCAGCGAGGAGTCCAGCGTGGCGAACCCGGCGAGGAACACCACCAGCGCCATCCCGAAGGTCGCCCAGACATGGACGCCGACGACCGTGTAGAGCGCGATGTCCGGATCGCCGAGCCAGTCGACCCGGCCGAGACCGAGATCGTCGAGCAGCGTGTTGACGGGACCGTCGTAGGCCAGCAGGAGGTTGAAGATCGCGCCGACGATCACCGGTGACAGCACCGCGGGGAAGAAGTAGGCGCCGCGGAAGAACCGGTGCCCCGGAACGCGCAGGTGGATGAAGGTCGCGAGGAGCCCGGGAACGGCGACCGCCACCGGGAGCAGCAGCACCAGCACTCCCGTGTTGCGCAGCGCGCGGCGGAAGAGCGGGTCGTCGAAGAGGGCCGTGTAGTTGTCCAGCCCGACGGAGGTCCCGTCGAGTTTCCCGTCGCCGGTGAAGGAGAAGTTGACGCCGAGCACCAGGGGGTACAGCCGCAGGGCGACGACGACCAGCACCGCCGGGGCGACCAGGACGTACGGCGCGAGGCGGTCCACCCCAGGACGGCGGGACCTCGGCCGACTATCCGGGGGCGCACCCCCTGCGCCCGGCGGCCCCGTCCGCTCGGCCGGCGCCGGACGGACGGGGGGCGGCGTGCCATCGAGCGGCACCCGGTCAGCCTTCCCGATCGGAGGCGGCGAGCTGCTTCAGCGCCTCGTCGACGGTGACCGACCCGCTCAGCAACTGCTGGGACAGCCGCCCCATCAGATCGAGGGTCCGCGAGGAGAGCGCCACGTGCAGGGCGGGTTTGCCGCTCTTGATCTCGGAGACGATCGTGGAGACGGCCGGGCCGCCCTTCGACACGTCGACGGAGGGGTCGGCGACGATCGCGCCCGCGTCGGCGTAGAACGCCGCCAGCGCGTCCCGCGAGGTGAGCGAGCGGACCAGGTCGGCGGCGAGCTTCGGGTCGGCGGTCCACCGGGCGACCGCGTACCCGATGCCGCCGTCGTACGGAAGACTCGGTGTCGCCCCGGGCGTGATGACCGGCGCCCGCATGACGCCGATGTCGTCGGGAGCGAGGAACTCGCCGAAGTCCTTCCAGTGCCCGACGTCCGACATCAGCCCGATGACGTGGGCGGCCTTGCCGGAGGAGAAGAGCGCGAAGGCGTCGTTGAACATCGCCGTCGAGTTGGCCCCCTTGTTGTTGAGGCCGGCGGCGTCGGTCTCCTTCCACAGCTCGAAGATCCGCTTCACGTGCGGGGACGTCCAGTCCCGCTTCCCGGCGATCCAGTCGTCGTACTCCCGGCCGGTGAGCGCGCCGGAGCCCAGCCCGGAGAGGAAGAACTGGATGCCGGCGCCCTCCTTGTTGCCGAGCGCGACGCACGCGACGCCGGTCCTCTTCCTGATCGTGGCGCAGTCGCCGACGAAAGCGTCCCAGGTCGCGGGCGGGCGGTCGGGGTCGAGGCCCGCTCGTTCGTACAGCTTCTTGTCGTAGTAGATCGGGTGGCCCTGCAAGGTGACCGGTGCGGCGTAGGTCTTGCCGTCCTTGCTGAACGCGTTCCAGCTCACCAGGCGGTCCCGGTCCCCGGCGACGTAGGGGTCCAGCGGGACGAGCGCGTCCGTCCGGTCGCGGATCCGGCCGCCGCCGTTGAACAGCATGACGTCCGGCCCCTTGCCCGTCTGGATGGCCGTGCCGAGCAGGGTGTAGTACTGGTCGAACGGCTGGGCCACGAACTCGACGGTGACGTCGGGGTGCTTCTTCGCGAAGTCGGCCTTCGCCTTGGCGAGGTAGGAGGCCGCGGCCTTGTCCCCCGACTTCCAGTCCCAGACCACCAGCTTGTCCTTGTCGCCGCCGGACGACGGTTTCGGCCCCGAGGCGCTGCCGCAGCCGGCCAGGACGGCGACGGTCAGGAGGACGGCCGCCCACGGTGCGTGACGTCTCATCGCAGGCTCCACTTCTGGTTGGCTCCGCCGTGGCACGACCAGAGGTGGATCAGGGTGCCGTTCGCGGTCCCGCTGCCGCTGGCGTCGAGGCACAGCCCGGACTGCACGCCCGTGATGGTGCCGTCGGCGTTGACGTTCCACTGCTGGTTGGTGCCGCCGTGGCAGTCCCAGACGATCGCCTTGGTCCCGTTGGCGGTTCCCTGCCCGGAGGCGTCCAGGCACTTGGTGCCGTTCAGGACGAGCTGCTTGCCCGAGGTGTGGGTCCAGCGCTGGTTCGCGTCGCCGGTGCAGTCCCGGAGCTGCGCCTGGTCACCGTTGGCCGGGTTCGCGCCGCCGAATCCGACGCAGCGGCCCGACTGGCCGCCCACGATCGCGCCGGCCGGCGGGTCGCCGCCGCCGCGCGGTCCGGCGTTCGCCATCACGGCCTGGGCACCGGACGGCCAGTTCCCGCCCGTGACGGTGGTGTTGCCGCGGACGACGTTGCCGCGGTCGCCGTTCGCGACGTTGGTGCTGCCGTTGGTCGACCAGTTGTCGGTGACCGTCCAGTTGCCCATGTTCTCCCCGCCTCCGTAGTTGGCGGTGGCCCAGGTGCCGGTGGCGTCGAAGACGTTGCGGGTGGCGGTGTAGTAGCGGGAGCCCTCGTCGAAGTAGAGGCCGAAGTAGCCGTTGGTCCGCAGGCAGTGGTTCCCGCTGATCTCGGCGTTCGGGTTCCACCCCAGGGTGTAGATGCAGCCGCCGTCGTTCATCTGCCGCATGACGTCGTGGATGTAGTTGTCGGTGAGCCGGTTGCCGGACGCGGTGGTCGGTGTCGTGTACCGGGGCTGGTAGTCGTACAGGCCACGGCCCGCGTAGTGGTTGCTGCCGCCCGCGTCGTTGCTGCCCCAGCCGTAGCCGATCGACATACCGGAGTAGGGCATGTTGTAGACCTCGTTGTGGGACACGTCCGTGGTCGTGACGTACGTGGTCAGGACCGACACGTTGCCCCGGTACTCCAGGCCGAGGTCGTGGATGCGGTTGTCGCTGACGGTGATGTTCCGATTGGTCATCCGCTGGTCGCCGGGGTGGTGCGCGTCGGCGCGGACCCCGCCGACGACGATGCCGCCCGCCGAACTGCGGGCGATCTCGGAGCGGGTGACCGTGATGTCGCTCGCGCCCAGGCCGACCCCGCTGGCATGGGCGTTCGCGTCGTTGCCGATACCGATGGCCGTCTGTCCCAGGTTGACGAACTCGCTGTCGTCGAAGGTGATGCCGCGCGCGGCGGACACCTGCACGGCGGCCGGCATCTGGCTCCAGTGCGGCCGGGCCGCCTCGAACTGACGGCAGCCGCTCTGGCAGGACGTCAGCCGGTCGGCGGGCCAGTTCCAGTCGCCCGCGAGGTAGGCGCCGGTCTGCTGGTCCGCGTACCCCTGGTCGCCGCTGGGGCCGAGCCAGCTCGTGCCGGTGAACGTGATCCCGCTGAACGTGATGTCGTGCGCGGGCGCGTCATAGGTGCCGCCGACGTTCACCAGCGACGGGAGCACCGGCAGTTCCACGCGGGCGGTGCTCATGTTCTGTCCGGCCAGCGGGATGTAGTAGAGCGAGCCCGTGCCGGGGTTGATGTACCACTCGCCGGGGGAGTCGAGGAATTCGTACGCGTTGGCCAGGTAGAACGGGCCGGCTCGAAACGGCGCCGTGAGCGTGTCGTAGCCGAAGGAGTTGTTATTCCACGCGGGCTGCCGCATCGTGACGACGTTCCCGCGGATGCCCTGCACGGGCGAGTAGCGGTCGGTGAACGAGTTGACGCTCTCCACCTCGACCCGGCTTTGGCCCGCGAGGTTGTTCAGGTAGCCCAGCGCGGGGTCGGAGAAGGTCATGCCCGTATTGGTGAAGGTGAACGAGGACCGGTTCACCTGGGTCCGCGCGCGGGTGGCGATCGCGCCGTCGACGTACAGCTGCCGGGTGTCGGTCCCGGCGGCGACGTCCGCGCGCCAGATGTTCTTCCCCGCGTCGGCGACCGACCAGCCGGTGACCGCGCGGGCGCCGCTGAACACGGGGCGCGCGGAGGGGGCGGCCCGCCACACGACACGGTGGCCGTTGGTGCCGGAGTCCGCCGCGGTCATCCGCAGGGGCGCGGACAGCCGGTACACCCCGTCGGCCAGCTCGACGACGATGTCGTCCGACATCGCCCCGTCGAGCGCGCGCACCGCGGCCTGCGCGGCGGGTAACGAACACGGCTCGGCGGCCGAACAGGCGGTGCCGGTACCGGACGGGGAGGCGTACAGGGTGGGCGTGGCCTCGGAAGCGGCGGCGGGGGCCGGGGCGGTCACGGCCGTCGCGGCGGTCAACGCCGCGCCGGCCACTAAGGCCCGCACCGCCAGGGACAAGGATGCGAACACGGGATCTCCTTCTACGTGGGATGGATCCGGCGAACGCCCCTGCCTAGGCAGACCTCAGTGCACCATATGAATCATGTACATGCAATGGATGGATACGACTCATCGCGCGATCCCTTGACGACAGTGGGACCTGCCGCTTCCATGGGGGACGTTTGAGCATCCGATGGACGAAGATGAGTCGGACTCATTCGAACTTCACGCGTAGCCCATGTGTACGGCGAACCCCCACAACGTAGTGGAGTGGAGTGGCGTGATGATGAAGTGCAGATCCTTGTTCCGGTCCGCCGTGGCCGCGGCCCTGCTGGTCGTGGCCACGGGCGGCGCGGCGCACGGCGGTACGGGCGCTCCCCCGCCGCAGGCGTCCGCGCCGAGCGCCGGGTGCGGCACCGCCCCGGCACTGGCCAGCGGTACCCACACGATCCAGAGCGGCGGCAAGACCCGCAGTTTCACACTCAAGATCCCGGACAACTACGACAGGAACCGCCCCTACCGCCTCGCGTTCGGCTTCCACT
This sequence comes from Streptomyces saintjeani, assembly GCF_055409605.1. Classification (NCBI taxonomy): domain Bacteria; kingdom Bacillati; phylum Actinomycetota; class Actinomycetes; order Kitasatosporales; family Streptomycetaceae; genus Streptomyces; species Streptomyces saintjeani. Next base: position 9,455,026 of record NZ_CP189624.1, read on the forward strand.
GGTGGGGCGGCACCGCGAACGACGTCGCCTCCGGTGGGAGCGACGGGTACGCGTGGGCCTACTACGGCATGCTGTCCCAGGCGAACAACTCGACGATCTTCGTCGCGCCCCAGGGCATCGGCAACGGCTGGGCCAACACCAACGGCGAGGACGTGACCTTCACCGACGACATGCTTCGGGTCCTCGGCCGGGGCCTGTGCGTCGACACCGCGCAGGTGTACTCCGTGGGATTCAGCTACGGCGGCGCCATGAGCTACGCGCTCGCCTGCGCCCGGCCGGCCGCCTTCCGCGCGGTCGCGGCCATCGCCGCCCCCGGACCGATCAGCGGATGCGCCGGCGGCACAGGGCCCGTGGCGTACCTGGGCATCCACGGCGTCTCCGACACCATCCAGAACGGTCGCGCGCTGCGGGACAGGTTCGTCCGCAACAACGGCTGCACCCCGCAGAACCCGCCCGAGCCCGCCCGGGGCAGCCTGACCCACACGGTCACCGCCTACTCCGGCTGCCGGGACGGCCGTCCGGTCGTCTGGGCCGCGTTCGACGGTGGCCATCAGCAGGGCCCTGTGGACGGGTGCGCCGGCTGCGAGAGCGGCGCGAGGAGCTGGGTCAAAGGGGAGGTGTGGCGCTTCTTCACCCGGTTCAACTGAGCCGCCCGAGGCCGTGAACGGTGCCGCCCGCCGGCGGTTCGGGCTCCAGCGCGGCTGACCGCCCCGCAACCGCCCCGGCACACCCGGCAAGGGCACGGCACCGACCATCGGGACCCCCGGCACGCCGGCGCGGCTGCGCAGCCGCACCGGCGGAGCTCCGTGTACGCCACAGGAAGGTGGGAGCCAGATGTCCGATCTGACACGACGGCAGGCGATGAGACTGGGCGCGGCCGGTGCCGTGCTGGGCCGCACCGGGTGGACGGCGACCGCCCGCGCCGACGCGACCGCGCCGCACGAGGTGCGAGCGGCCGGTGACCTCGCCCTGTGGTACGACGAGGCGGCCGGCGCGGAGTGGCTTCGCGCCCTGCCGGTCGGCAACGGCCGCCTCGGCGCGATGGTGTTCGGCAACACCGACACGGAACGGCTCCAGCTCAACGAGGACACGCTCTGGGCCGGCGGTCCCCACAATTACGACAACCCGCGCGGCGCCGCCGCCCTCGGCCGCATCCGGCAGCTCGTCTTCGCCGACCAGTGGGGCCAGGCACAGGACCTGATCAACCAGACGATGCTCGGCAACCCCGCGGCCCAGCTCGCCTACCAGCCCGTCGGCGACCTGCGCCTCACCTTCCCCAGCGGGAGCACGGTGTCCGCGTACGAGCGCCTGCTCGACCTCACCACCGCCACGACGGCCGTCACCTACACCGCGAACAACGTGCGGTACCGGCGCGAGGTGTTCGCCAGCGCACCGGACCAGGTGATCGCCATGAGGCTGACCGCCCAGACACCCGGCTCGATCACCTTCTCGGCCGCCTTCGCCAGCCCGCAGCGCACGTCGGTGTCCAGCCCGGACGGTACGACGATCGCGCTGGACGGCGTCTCCGGCGACATGCGGGGCATCGCGGGTACGGTCCGCTTCCTCGCGCTGGCCGAAGCGGTGACAGAGGGCGGAAGCGTCACCAGTTCCGGCGGCACGCTGCGGGTCACCGGCGCGAACAGCGTGACGGTACTGGTCTCGATCGGCACCAGCTACGTCGACTACCGGACCGTCAACGGCGACTACCAGGGCATCGCCCGCACCCACCTGAACGCCGCCCGGGGCGTCGCGTACGACACCCTCCGCGCCCGCCATGTCGCCGACTACCAGGCCCTGTTCGGCCGCGTCCGCATCGACGTCGGCCGCACCCCGGCGGCCGACCAGCCGACGGACGTACGGATCGCCCGGCACGGCTCGGCCGACGACCCGCAGTTCTCCGCGCTGCTGTTCCAGTACGGCCGCTACCTGCTCATCTCGTCGTCGCGGCCGGGCACGCAGCCGGCGAACCTCCAGGGCATCTGGAACGACCAGATGAACCCGTCCTGGGATGCGAAGTACACGATCAACGCGAACCTGCCCATGAACTACTGGCCCGCCGACACGACCAACCTCGCCGAGTGCCTCGCGCCCGTGTTCACGATGATCGACGACCTCACGGCCACCGGCGCCCGCACCGCGCAGGCGCAGTACGGTGCCCGGGGCTGGGTCACGCACCACAACACCGACGCGTGGCGGGGCACCTCGGTCGTCGACGGCGCGGTGTGGGGCATGTGGCAGACCGGCGGCGCCTGGCTGGCGTCCCTGATCTGGGACCACTACCGGTTCACCGGCGACGCCGAGTTCCTGCGGCGCAACTACCCCGCGCTGAAGGGCGCGGCCCAGTTCTTCCTCGACACCCTGGTGACCGAACCCCGCCTGGGACACCTGGTCACCAACCCGTCGAACTCGCCGGAACTCACCCACCACCCGGACGTCAGCGTGTGCGCGGGCCCGACGATGGACATGCAGATCCTGCGCTCCCTGTTCGACGGATGCGCGTCGGCGAGCGAGGTCCTCGGGGTCGACGTCGGTTTCCGCGAACAGGTCCGCGCGGCCCGGCAGCGGCTGGCCCCGATGAAGATCGGCTCACGCGGCAACATCCAGGAGTGGCTGTACGACTGGGTGGAGACCGAACGCAACCACCGGCACATCTCCCACCTGTACGGCCTGCACCCCGGTGCCGAGATCACCCGGCGCGGAACCCCCGAACTGTTCGAGGCCGCCCGCCGCACCCTGGAACTGCGCGGCGACGCCGGCACCGGCTGGTCCCTCGCCTGGAAGATCAACTACTGGGCGCGCATGGAGGACGGCGCACGGGCCCACAAACTCCTGCGCGACCTCGTCACCACGGACCGGCTCGCGCCCAACATGTTCGACCTGCACCCGCCCTTCCAGATCGACGGCAACTTCGGCGCGACCTCGGGCATCGCGGAGATGCTGCTGCACAGCCACCACGGCGAACTCCACGTGCTGCCCGCCCTGCCGCCCGCCTGGCCGACGGGGAGCGTCACGGGACTGCGCGGGCGCGGCGGCCACACGGTCGGCGCGGTGTGGCAGGGCGGCCGGCTCACCGAACTGACCGTCACCCCCGACCGCACCGGCACCGTCCGGGTCCGCGGCCGGATGTTCACCGGCGCCCACGACCTGCGCGACACCACGAGCGGCGGCCAGGTACGGCCGGCTCAGCCCGAGACCGACCTGATCGAGTTCACCGGCCAGGCGGGACACACCTACCGCGCGACCGCCCAGGGGCCGGGCCCGGTCGTGGAGACCGGCGTGTACTACCGGCTGGTCGCCCAGCACAGCGGAAAGTTCGCCGACATCAGCGGCGTGTCCACCGCCGCGGGCGCGCTCCTGCACCAGTGGCCGGCCACCTCGGGGCTGAACCAGCAGTTCGACTTCCTCGACTCCGGCGACGGCTACCACCGCGTCCGGGCACGGCACAGCGGAATGGTGCTCCAGGTCGCGGGCCCGGCCGGCGGCGCGGACATCACCCAGCAGCCGGACACGAACGCCGCCGGCCAGCAGTGGCGGGTGGCCGACCAGGGCGGCGGCGCGGTCAGCCTGGTCAACCGGCAGAGCGGTCTGGCCATGGACGTGCTGAACGCGTCGACCGCCGACGGAGCCCACATCTCCCAGTGGACCCCCGCCGCCACCGCCCACCAGAGGTTCCTGCTCCGACGCGGATAGCGGCGTACGACGGGGGAGGAGCGTGCCCCGGGACGGTCAGGGCAGCGTCCAGCGCTGGTTGGTGCCGCCGTGGCAGGCCCAGACGATGAGCGGGGTGCCGTCGGCGCTGCCGGCCCCGCTCGCGTCCAGGCACTTGTTCGACCGCGGGTTCACGAGCGCGCCGCCGGTACCGGTGGTCCAGTTCTGTCCGGGGCCGCCGTCGCAGGCCGACAGCTGGACGGGGGAGCCGTCGGCGGTACCGGCGACGGTCATGCACCTGCCCTGGCTGCGCCAGGTGTCGCCGTCCCGGGTCCACCGCTGGCCGGTGCCGCCGTCGCAGGTCCACAGCTGGAGCCTCGCGTCGGCCCGGCCGGCGTCGACGCACTTGCCGCCGGTGCCCACGACGGGACCCGGGGTGGGGGCGGCGCCCAGCTCACGGATCCGGATGTCGCGGAAGGACACCTCGTCGCCGTCGCCGTGGTTCTGGATGCCGATGTGCCCGGAGACCAGGGAGCGCGCCGGGTCGGTGTTGGTGAAGTCGTTGACCTTGGTGCCGTTCAGGAACACCTGCACGCGCTCGCCCTCCACCAGCGCCTCGAAGGTGTTCCACTCGCCCGGCGGGTTGAGCGCCGCGTCGCGGGCGGCGATGTCCGGCGCCCGGAAACCGTAGATCGCGCCGGTGGTGCGGTCCGGCGTGTCCGTGGCGTCGATCTGGATCTCGTGGCCCTGGGTGAGCGACGTGTTCGGATCGGAGCCGGGCGGGAAGCCGATCAGCACCCCGGAGTTGTCGTCCCCGGCCATCCGCCAGTCCAGCTTCAGCGAGTAGGACCGGAACTCCTTGGTGCTGTACCAGAGCAGACCGAGCCCGCCGGACGACGTCAGGGTGGCGTCGCTGTTGGCGAATCCCCCCGGACCGGCCTGGGACCAGCCGGTGGTGACGCCGTTGTAGAGGGTCGTGTAACCGTTCTCCGGCCGGCAGTCCGCCTCGGCCCGGCCCGCCGTGTACCGGATGCCGCCGAGCACCAGCGCCCGGATGCCCGGCTCGGTGTAGCTCGCCTGGGCGTGGCCGTTGCCGGTGTAGAAGGACCGCCCGCCCTGGACCTGCTTGCACCAGGTGTGCGGGTGGTCGGCGCCCATCCTGCCACCGGAGTACGTCGACTCGTCCAGCGTGGCCAGCACCCGGGCACCGGCCCGGACGTTGCTCCGGAAGTCGTACCACTCGTCGGTGCGCACCCACGCGGGCCCGAGGTGCTGGGTGGCCGGGTGCGCCCGGTTCTCGACCCGGACGGTGGCCTGCTGGACGGCCGGGTGCGAGGCGAAGTACGCGCCGGCCAGCTCGCCGTAGAACGGCCAGTCGTACTCGGTGTCGGCGGCCGAGTGGATGCCGACGTACCCGCCGCCGCCCCGGATGTAGGACTCGAACGCGCTCTGCTGGGCGCCGTTCAGCACGTCCCCGGTGGTGTTGAGGAACACCACCGTCTCGTACGGGGCCAGGTTCGCGGCGGTGAACTGCGCCGCGTCCTCGGTCGCGGTCACCGTGAAGCCGTTCGCCGCGCCCAGTTCCCGGATCATCCGGATGCCGGCGGGGATGGAGTCGTGCCGGAAGCCGGCGGTCCTGGAGAACACCAGGACGTCGTACGGCGCGTCGGCGGCGGCGCCGGCCGGCGGGCTGGAGCCGAACGCGAGAAGGGCGAGCGTGGCGGCGACCGCGCCGAGCACGCGCCGGGTGAACGAGCGTTTCATCTCTTCGCCCTCCTAGGACGACGTCCACTTCTGGTTGGGGCCGCCGGTGCAGGTCCAGATGATCAGCCGGGTGCCGTCGGCGGAGCCGGCGCCCTCGGCGTCCAGGCACTTGCCCCCGTTGCGGATGGTGCCGTCGCCCTGCGCTGACCAGTTCTGTCCGGCGGAGCCGTTGCAGGTCCCGAGCTGGACCGCTGTGCCGTCGGCCGTGCCGCCGCCGGCGGTCGCCATGCACTTGCCCAGGGCGCGCAGCGTGCTCCCGCCGACCGCCCACCGCTGGTGGGCGCCGCCGTTGCAGGTCCACAGCCGGACCTGCGTGCCGTCGGCGGAGCTGCCGCCGGCGGCCTCGACGCACTTGCCGCCGATACCGGTGATCTGCCGGCCGGTGCCGCCGCCCGGCGCGCCGAACGTGAACGAGTCCACGTCGAACAGGAAGCCGCTGCCGCCGGAGAACGTCAGATACAGCGTCACGGTGCCGGACGGGACGCTTGTCAGCGTGGTGGAGACCTCCGTGAAGGTGTCCCACCCGCCGGTCACCGGCACGGCGACCGAGCCGAGCACGGGCCCGGTCGGTGAACCCGTCCGCACGGACAGCGTGCCGCCCGCGCCGCCGGACGACACCCGCGCGGTGAACCGGGTCTCCCCGCCGAGCGCGTAGGGCCCGAACGCGATCCAGTCGCCGTTGTGGATGTCGCCGACGGTCCTGCCGCCCTCGGCGCCCGCCTTGTCGAACAGACCCGTGCCCGACTGGGCGGAGCGGTGCTCGGCCTGGCGGTGCCGCAGTTGCAGGGTGTGCTGCGTGTGCGTGGTCAGCGCCGGCTGGCCGCCCCCGCCGAGATCGGTGTACTCGGCGTCGAACACCGCGAACAGGTTCGCCGCCGTGTCGTGCTCGCCGTCCACGGGGATCGGCAGGGTTCCCGAGCATCCGGTACGTGAGGTGATCTGGTGGCCGTGGTCGTCGTGGCCCAGGAGGTAGGTCAGCTTCACCCGGGCGCAGTCGACCGTGCCGTCCTCCGGGTCGGTCACGGTGATCGTGTACGGCACGGTGTCGCCGAAGGAGAACAGGCTCCCGTCGGCCGGCGTGTTCAGCGTGACCGCGGGGGCGGTGTTGCCGACCGTGATCGTCACACCGGCGGTGGCGGTGCGCCCGGCCGGGTCGGTCACCGTGAGGGTGGCTGTGCGCCGGCCGTTGTCGGTGTAGGTGTGGCTCGGGTCGGGGGAGGAGGACGTTTCGCCGTCGCCGAAGTCCCAGCGGTAGGTGAGCGCGCCGCCCTCCGGGTCCGAGGAGCCGGCCGACGAGAAGCCGACCGTCAGCGGCGCGAGCCCGGACGTCCGGTCCGCGGCGGCTCGCGCGGTCGGCGCCTGGTTGCCGGCCGGGTTGTACTCGATGCGGTAGAGGGCGGAGTCCGCGTTGCCGCTGCCCCAGCCGGTTCCGTAGTCCAGCACGTACAGGGCGCCGTCCGGGCCGAACGCGGTGTCCATGATCTGGGTGCCGCGCCACGGGAAGTCGTTGATCTGCCCGGCCGATCCGTCGGCCTCGACGTCGACCGTCTTCAGCCAGCGCCTGCCGAACTCGGCGAGGAACACGTGCCCGTCCAGCGCGGCGGGGAACTTGACCGGCGACGGGTTCGCCGCGTCGTGGCGGTACACCACGCCGCCCATGGGCGACTCGGACCCGCAGCCGAACGCCGCGAGCGAGCAGTTGTCGTAGTTGATCCACGCCGGACGTGCGGCGGGCAGGGCGGTCAGCCCGGTGCTGTGGGGCGAGTTGTTGACCGGCGCGGCGCAGTTGAACCGGTTCCCGGACGGTCCGGACGGGAACGTGTAGTCGACGTAGGTCTCCGCGGTGGTGTTCTTGCCCATGCAGTAGGGCCAGCCGTAGTTCCCGGCCGAGGCGATCCGATCGAACTCCACCTGTCCGGCGGGTCCGCGGCTGGTGCTGGCCGTGCCCGCGTCCGGACCGTAGTCGCCGAGGTAGAGCACGCCGGTGGCCTTGTCCACACCGAAGCGGAACGGGTTGCGGAAGCCCATCGCGTAGATCTCCGGCCGGGTTCCCGCGGTACCCGGCGCGAACAGGTTGCCCGCCGGGATCGAGTACGTCCCGTTCGCGTTCACCTTGACGCGCAGCACCTTGCCGCGCAGGTCGTTGGTGTTGGCGGCGCTGCGCTGCGCGTCGTAGGCCGGGTTGCGGTTGGTGCGCTCGTCGATGGGGGTGTATCCGTCCGAGGCGAACGGGTTCGAGTCGTCGCCGGTGGACAGGTAGAGGTTGCCGGCCGCGTCGAAGTCGATGTCCCCGCCGACGTGACAGCACATGCCCCGGCTGGTCGGGACCTCCAGCACGGTCACCTGGCTGGCCGTGTCCAGCGTGAAGTCGGCGTTCAGGGTGAACCGGGACAGCCTGTTGACGCCGTTCCACGCGGAGAAGTCCGTGCCGTTGTCCGGTGCGTCACCGCCCGGCGTGGACAGCGGGGGCGCGTAGTACAGGTAGACGAACCGGTTGCCGGCGAACCCCGGGTCCACCCCGATCCCCTGCAAGCCCTCCTCGTCGTGCGTGTAGACCGGCAGGGTGCCGATCACGCTGGTGGCCCCGTCGGCGGTGGTGCGGCGCAGCACGCCGTTGCGTGCGGTGTGCAGGACCGAGCGGTCCGGCAGCACGGCCAGGGACATGGGTTCGCCCACTTCGGCGACGCCCCGGGCCAGCTCGACCTGCTGGAAGTCGGCGGGGTTCACCGCGTGCGCCGACGCCGGCACAGGGGCGACGAACACCGGCACGACGAGGGTCGCCGCGATCAGTACGGCCACCGCGATCAGGCGTCTTGCGATCAGTCTCTTCACGGCATCGGCTCCGGCGTGAGGGCAGAGGGCAGAGGGCAGGGGGAGGCGCAGCGGGAGAAGGGGGCATGGTGTGGTGCCTGCCGTCGCCCACCGCGGCCAGGTGGAGTGTCGGCATGTATACGACTCATGGAGGCGGCAAGATGCGCCAAATCCTTATAGTAGGCCGATTTGATCGAGGTCAGTCAAGGGCAGGGACGGGCCGATGTATGCGATTCATCTGTGGATCTCGGGCAGTGTTGTAGGTTTTTCGACATGGTGGAAGCGACAGTGGGCGGCGCCGCCCAGCCGGCGGGCTCGTATCGGCCGGGGTACGAGGTGGCCGCCGAGCGGATTCTCCAGCTCATCGCCGAGTCGGGGCTGCGGCCCGGCGACCGGATGCCGACCGAGAAAGAGCTGGCCGAGCGGCTCGACGCCAGTCGCAGCGTGGTCCGTGAAGCGGTCAAGATCCTCTCGGCGATCGGGCGGGTCCGGGCACACAAGGGCCGGGGCCTCTACGTCGCCGACGACGACGGGATGCTGGGCTCGTCGCGCTGGGGCGGGTTCTTCCTGCCCACCGACCTCGACCACGTCTACATGCTGTTCGAGTTCCGCCGCATCCAGGAGACCGCCGCGAGCCGGCTCGCGGCGACCCACGCGACCCCGGCCGAGCTGCGCGCGATCGAAGCCGCCGTCGAGACCTGCCGGCAGGGGCACCTGACCGAGCAGGCCGCACTCTTCGACCGCGGCGACGACGACTTCCACCTCGCCGTCGCCGTCGCGTCGCACAACCAGTTCCTGGTCGCCTCGGTACGCGAATCCCGCCGCCTGCAACGCCAGTCCAGCACGATCGGGCTGCACGGCACGGTGGGCGGGCACGCGCCCGAGGCGGTCGAGGAGCACGCCGCGATCTACCGGGCGATCCGCGACGGGAAGCCCGACGAGGCGGCCGGGGCCGCCGCCGTGCACCTCGACAACACGCTTGAGGACTACCGGCGCGAGATCCAGCGCCGGGTCTTCGGCTGACGCGGCGGTCGAGCGTGACGGGGAAACGGCCAGGGGAGGGGCCGCGGAAAGCGGTCCCTCCCCTGATACGGGCTGTTCTAGAAGCCCGGCTTCCCCTTCTGGTAGCCACCGCCGTTGCAGCCCGTCACACAGGCGGCGCCGGCGTAGTTGCTGTCCACGCAGGTACGGAACAAGACGTTCGAGAGCTCGACCTGGTCCCAGCTCGGCCCCTTGGCGAGGAAGCGCTGGTTGTAGTTGGGGTTACCGGAGTCGTCGCACCAGTAGGTCGTCAGCGCGCCGTTGCCGTTGACGTGCAGACACTTGCCGGTCGCCTTGTTCTTCAGCTGGACCACGTCATAGGCGTCGTGACGGACGTAGATCGGCTGCCAGGTCTGGTAGGCGTTCCCCTGCTGGCAGGGCAGCGTGTAGATGCTTCCGGTGTTGTCGGCGTCCAGACAGCGCCCGGTCTCCCAGTTGCGCAGGAAGTTCTCCCCGACATAGGCGGAGGCGGGGGCCGTGCTCATGAACAGGGCCCCACGGACATCCCCACGGCGAGGGCCGCCGTCGAACCACGGCGGGCGAAACGCCCGAGGGCCGTCCGGACGGAGGACCGCGCGTCCCCCTTCAGCTCTTCCATATGCACCATGCCTGTCTCCCCTTGACGAAACGCTGATCGGAACAGGGACGGCCGTCCTCGGAACCCGATGCTGCCAGGCGGACACGGTCGATCCGGCGCCGTCGGCGCTTCAGCGGCTAAGTACAGGGAAACCTGCCGCGAACCTGCCAGGTCCGACGGGGCCGGGGAGTACGGCGGCGACGAGTCGGGTGCGGGCGGCGTCGGGGGTGTGCTGGCGCAGGGTGCGGGCCAGCAGCCGCAGCCGTGCCCGTCCGGGCGGACACCGCCTCGGCGGTGCGTCCCGTCCCGGCCGTCGCCCCGGCGAGGAGGACGGCCGCCGTCCGGCTACTCCAGCCCCCTCTTGCCCGGTGTCCAGAACGGCTTGGTGAGTACTGACCTCCGGTCCCAGCCCAGCTCCTTCACCAGCAGCCGGCGTACGGCCTGGATGGTCCGTGCCTCGCCGGCGACGTACGCGATGCCGCGCGGCTCGGGGGCGAGGTGCCGTACCGCGTCCGGGAGGGACGTGTCGCCCCTGGTCAGCCAGTCGAGCCGGTCGGCGTGGCGCAGGGGGAGCCGGTCCGCGGCCGTCTCCGTCTCCACGCACCCGGAGACGCGTGCCCCCTCCGGGAGCGCCTCCAGCATCGCCCCGAAGGCGACGGACGCCGTCTCTTCCCCGACGAAGACGTGCTGGGCGGCGTCGGGGCGGAGCGTGAACGCACCCTCGGGCTTGCGCAGTCGCACCTGCTCGCCGACCTGGACACTCCGCCCCCACTCGGCCCCCGGCCCCCCCCTCGGCATGGTCCAGCACACACAGCTCGACAGCGCCGGAGGGGGAGTAGTGCCACAGTGAGTACGTCCGGAGGACCAGCCCGCTCACCAGGACGCGCACCTGCTGGCCGGGCCGGACGTCGAGACCGGCGAGCCTGTCGCTCTCGATGCGCAGGTGGCGGATGCGGGCGGCGATCGGCTCGGCACTGGTCACGGTGCATCGGATGAACAGCCGGTCGAGAACGGGGCTCAGTAAGGCGACGGCCATGGGTGGCTCCTCAACTTGGCGGTGAACGAGGGAAGGTGACGCATATGGCAGGGGAACGGTGGATGCCGGTGCCCTGAAGGTGCCCTCCGGCGAGCCGCCTCGCTCCTCCTCCTCGTCGGCATGCCGGGCCCCCGGCGCCACCGTTGCCGTCTCACCGTCCCACGCGGAACCCGCACCCTGCGCGTGAACGTCGCCGCCCACGACAGGGCCGCCCCCCTGGCCCCGGCGACTGGAGTCCGCGCATCACCGCCACCGCCTTGACCAGGGGACCACCGTCTCGTACAACGTCAACCGGTTCACATCCGCCTCGGATGTCTTCACCCCTGAGCACCGCATCGCCTCGGGTGTGAGGCCAGGCCGTTCGAGATCTCGACGCGGGCGCCCTGAGCCGCGAGGTCCCACGGGTCAAGGGGTGTTCAGCGAGCCGTGTGTGTCGGCGGCATTCCCGCGCCCGCCTTTGTTGCGTCGGTGCCCCAGCTGGCCAGCAGTCGTAGTGCTTCCGCGGAGGGGGAACCGGGTTCGGCGTGGTAGGTGACCAGCATCTGTTCGTGGTCGTCGGCCTGGTGGAACGATTCGAGGCGGAGTTCGAGTGCGCCGACGAGGGGGTGGTGCAGGCGCTGGATGCCGTGGCATTTCTCCTTGACGTCGTGGGTGGCCCACAGCCGCCGGAACTCCTGGCTCTTCACGGAGAGTTCGCCGACCAGGGCGGACAGCAGGGGGTCGTCGGGGTGGGAGCCGGCGTCCATGCGCAGCTGGGCGACGACGTCGTTGGCCTTGTGGTCCCAGTCCGTGAACAGGTCGCGGGACGCGGGCCGCAGGAACACCAGCCGTGCCCAGTTGCGTTCCTGCGCGGGCAGCTCGTCCCAGTCGCCGAAGACCGCCGCGGCCATCCGGTTCCAGGCGAGGATGTCCGAGCGCCGCCCCACGAGGGTCGCCGGGACACTGTCCATGGTGTCCAGCAGCGTCCGCAGATGCCCCCGCACCTGCTGGGTACGGTCGGCCGGCTTCCTCCTCCTCCTCCGCTGTAGCGGCTTCGCCAGGTGCGTGAGGTGGGCGTGCTCGGCATCGCTCAACCTGAGCGCGCGGGCGATGGCGTCGAGGACCTCCGCGGACACGTGCCGCCCGTTGCCCTGTTCCAGCCGGGTGTAGTAGGCCACCGACACCCCGGCCAGCTGCGCCAGCTCCTCACGGCGCAGCCCCGGCACCCGCCGGTAGCGCCCGAAGTCCCGCAGGCCCACGTCCTGCGGCTTCAGCCGGGCCCGCCGGGTACGCAGGAATTCACTGAGCCCGGCCTGTGGATCCAGCCCGCCGCCGTCGGGCGCGTGGGCCGGTTCGGGGTGTTCGTCCATGCCTCCGATTATCCCCGCCCGGACGTACGTCTGCCTGACCCGGCCAGTGGTAGGCATCGCCGGCATACACAGAACGGTGGCCTGGGTGAAGGCCGGCCCGTCCCGGACTCTGGAGGCCATGCCCGACCGGAAGACGGCCGGGACGTGGCCTGCACCAGGAACGGAGCACACCCCCATGACCGCGACAACAGCCCATCACGAGTCCAGGACGCACCGGAGTGAAACAGCCGCGGAGACGGTCGGCCGCCTCCGCGCGACGTTCGCCACCGGTGTCACCCGCCCGCTGGAGTGGCGTCTGGGCCAGCTGCGGCGGCTGCGGGCCCTGCTGACCGACAACGAGGAGGAACTCCTCGAAGCGCTCTGGGTGGACCTGCGGAAGAACCCCGCCGAGGCGAAGACGCAGGAGATCGACTTCACCGTCGCCGACATCGACGAGACCCTCGCCGGCCTGGAGGAGTGGCTGCGGCCCCGTCCGGTGGAGGTCCCCGCCCACTTCGGCCCCACCACCACGGCGTACACGACGTACGACCCGCTCGGGGTCGTCCTGGTGATCGCCCCCTGGAACTTCCCGCTGCACCTCCTCATCGACCCCATCATCGGCGCACTGGCCGCCGGGAACACCGTCGTCGCCAAACCCAGCGAGATGTCCGTGCACACCTCGGCCGTGGCCGCGCGCCTGCTGCGGGAGTACTTCGACGCCGACGTCCTCACCGTCGTCGAAGGCGGCGCCGAGGAGACCACCGCCCTCCTCGCCCAGCGCTTCGACCACATCTTCTACACCGGCAACGGCACCGTCGGCCGGATCGTCATGACCGCAGCCGCCCAGCACCTCACCCCCGTCACCCTCGAACTCGGCGGCAAGTCACCGGTCTTCGTCGCCCCCGACGCCGACGTGCACGAGACCGCCAGGCGGCTGGCCGGCGCCAAGTTCGGCAACGCCGGACAGCAGTGCATCGCCCCCGACTACGTCCTGACCGACCCCGCCACCGCCACCGCGCTGGTCCCCGCCCTGCGCGCGGCGCTCGAAGACCAGTTCGGCACCAGCCCGCAGACCGCACCCGACTTCGGCCGGATCATCAACGAACGCCACTTCGACCGCCTCACCCGCCTCCTCGACTCCGGCCGGACGGCAGTCGGAGGCGAACACGACCGCGACGACCTCTACATCGCACCCACCGTCCTCACCCACGTCGACCCCGCATCACCCGCCATGCAGGAGGAGATCTTCGGCCCGATCCTCCCCGTCGTCGAAATCGACGGCCTCGACGCCGCCATCACCTTCATCAACGAACGCGACAAGCCCCTCGCCCTCTACGCCTTCACCGAGTCCGAGGCCACCAAGGCGCGCCTGGTGAACGAGACGTCCTCCGGCGGCATCGCCTGGGGCCAGCCCGTCATGCAACTCCTCATGACCGGCCTCCCCTTCGGCGGCGTCGGCGAAAGCGGCATGGGCCGCTACCACGGCCGGTACTCCCTCGAAACGTTCAGCCACCTCAAAGCCGTCGCCGACGTCCCGCTCACCTAGACCCGCGCTCCAACCACCCCTGAAAGGCAGGACCTGCCATGACCACCGCGTTCGACCCGATCGACCTGAGCGGCAAGACACTCGCCAACCGCGTCGCGATGGCGCCGATGACCCGCAGCCGTGCCGACGCTCCCGCCGCCACGGCGACAGAGCTGATGGCCACGTACTACGCCCAGCGCGCGAGCGCCGGCCTGATCGTCACCGAGGGCATCCAGCCGTCGGCCGTCGGCCAGGGTTACACCAACACCCCCGGCCTGCACTCCGCCCAGCAGGTCGACGCCTGGCGGAAGGTGACCGACGCCGTCCACGCCCAGGGCGGCACGATCTTCGCGCAGCTGATGCACACCGGCCGGATCGGCCACCCCAGCCTGCTGCCCGACGGACTCGTCCCCGTCGCCCCCTCTCCGGTCGCGGCGGCGGGCCAGGTGTTCACCTACGAGGGCCCCCAGGACTACGTCACGCCGAAGGAACTGGACCAGGACGCCATCGGCCGGACGATCGCCGACTACGCCGACGCCGCGCGCAACGCGATCGCCGCCGGTTTCGACGGCGTGGAGATCCACGGGGCGAACGGCTACCTGATCCACCAGTTCCTCGCGCCCAACACCAACCTGCGCACCGACGGCTGGGGAGGCGGGCCGGCGGACCGGGTCCGCTTCGGCATCGCGGTCGCCACGGCCGTCGCGGAGGCGATCGGCGGCCACCGGACCGGCTTCCGTATCTCTCCCGGCAACCCCTACAACGACATCGCCGAGACCGACCCGGCGGACGTGCTGGAGACCTACACCACCCTGATCGCCGCTCTCGCCCGGCTGGATCTCGCCTACCTGCACCTGGTGGAGAGCCCGGACCGCGACCTGACCACCCGGCTGCGCAAGGACTGGCCGACGGCGTTCGTCCTCAACCCCTTCACTCACCCCGAAACCACCGGCCCCGACGCTCTCGCCCTCGTCGAGGACGGCACCGCGGACATCATCACCTTCGGCGCGCTGTTCCTCGCCAACCCCGACCTGCCCGCCCGCCTCGCGGCCGGCGGCCCCTACAACACCCCCGACGCGGCCACCTTCTACGGCGGCGACCACCGCGGCTACACCGACTACCCGGCGCTGCCCGCTGTCGGCGCATGACCTGAAAAGCCTTCAGATGCAGGGCCCTTCACACCGGAGGGCCCTGCATCATGCCCGCAGCGGACAGAACGAACCCCCCTCCACACCTTCCTTTTCCGAAGGGGGCACTGACGGAGAATAATCATGACAGGTACATGACCTGAAGGGCTTCCGGGGCATACGATCGCAAGGCCCCGAAGAGCGGCCGACGGCACGCCCTTCGGGGCCGGACCTCCCCCCACGGATGAAGGAGCAGCAATGCCCCTCAGCACATGGCTCAAGGCAGGCACGTGCGCCGCGGCGCTCACCCTCGCCATGGCGAGCGCCGCGACCGCCGCCCCCGCGAGTACCCGGGTAGCAGCCGTGACCCTTCGGTACGACGACACCCGCGCCGGAGGCTGGGAAGCCGCGATCGCTGCCGGAGTCGCCTCGTGGAACGCGAACGTGAGCAACGTCAGACTGGTGGAAGCGGCACCCGGCACCGGGGCCGAGATCGTGATCGTCGCCACCACGGGCTGGCCGCAGGCCACGCTCGGCCCCGTCCGCCCGGGCCGTCAGGTCCGCGTCGAACTCGGCAGCCAGGCCGTGAGCGACGGCTACGACAAGACCCGGATCGCCGCCCACGAACTGGGGCACAGCCTCGGCCTGCCGGACACCAAACCCGGCCCCTGCTCACAGCTGATGTCGGGTTCGAGCGCCGGTACGGCCTGCACCAACGCCGTACCCGACGCGAGGGAGCGGTCCCGGGTGCAGTCCGCCTACGCAAGCGCCGCCGCGCTCGTACCCGCTGCCGGCCGCACCCTCGTCGACGCGCCCTGAGCCCACTGCGTCGGGTCGGTGCAACTGACGTTCTGCGCACAGCCACCGATGAGTCTCCCGCGCTGGTGCGGTCTATCCGTCGATGAAAGGAGCGCACCATGCGCAAGATCGTTGTCTGTACGTTCCTGTCGCTGGACGGCGTCATGCAGGCGCCCGGCGGTCCGGACGAGGACGCCGAGAGCGGGTTCACGTACGGCGGCTGGCAGAAGCCGGTGAGCGACGACGAGGTCGGTGCGGCCATCGCCGGATGGTACGAGCCCTCCGACGCGATGCTGCTCGGGCGCAAGACGTACGAGATCTTCGCGTCGTACTGGCCGACCGCCGATCCCGGCAACCCGTTCACCGAGCGGATGAACAGCATGCACAAGTACGTGGCGTCCAGGACCCTGGCGTCCGTGGAGTGGCGGAACTCCACGCTGCTGGAGGGCGACGTCGCCGATGCCGTACGGACGCTGAAGGCATCCGACGGCGGCGACATCAACGTCGTCGGCAGCGGCGACCTCGCCCAGACTCTCATGCGGCACGGCCTGGTCGACGAGTACCGGCTGACCATCCATCCGGTGATCATCGGCACCGGCAAGCGGCTGTTCGCCGACGGGGCGATCCCCACCGCGCTGGAGCCGGTCAGCGTCTCGACGACGAAGAGCGGCACCGTGGTCGGCGTCTACCGGCCGAACGGCGAGCCCGGCTACGACAGTTACTAGTCCACGGGCCCGCCGTCCTGTCGGCGCGTGCGGGGCGCGTCGCGCAGTTCGTCGGGCGGCACGGCCCGTGGGAGGAGGCGGGCGGGGCGAGCCGCTGGGCCTCCTCCGGCACCACGGTCGCGTAGAGCGGGCTCGGCCACCGCGCGCGGCATCCGGTGGATTCCCGGTCCGGCCCGACCGCCCGGTGGGCCGTGCTTCGACCACGCGGTCTGCCTGGAAGGTCCGCCCCTGCCCGCGTCCGGCGTCGAGCGTGACCAGGTCTCAGCGGTCGCGGGTTCGGACGAGCCGGTAGGGATCTGCCTCGCGGCTGCCGTGATCGCGGCAGACCGTGCGAACGCGCGCGGACAACGCCGTCCACGGAGAACCGGTCCCCACTGCGCCGCACCACGGACGTCCCGCCCTTCTCGCGCCAGCCCCGTACAGTCTCCGTGTCCTGCTCGACAGCCCGCCTCCCCGGCACCTGGCGAACACCGGCCGGCTTCCCGCACGGACGCATGACCAGCGCCTCCCGTCCACCGGCCCGCCACTGATCGACCGCCTTCAGCGACACCCCGAAGACCGAGGTCACGCCGCCACCACCAGCGGGGCGGTCACCGTCGGGACCGCCCCGGGACCGCCGGTGGTCGGAGCCTGTTGCCTTTTCCCGCCTGAGATTGCAGGTCACAAGGCTGGTGTGGGACGGGGCGGGACGCTCGGGTCCTTGATCGACAGCAGGTGATGGTCCGCCGGCGGGAGGGTGGCGCCGACACCTGGATCGTGCTGCTCTTTCGCGTGCCTTACCAGTACGTGGCCGGCCCCGTGACGACCCAGCCGGCGTCGGTGGACCTGACCCAGAAGCCCAATGCCACCTCGATTATCCGGGCGCGGTAGGTGATCTCAACGTAGACATGGCTGCCGGTGTGGCCCCAGCGGAAGTCCGCGAGGTTCAGTTCGCCGAGCCAGGACAGATCCTGCTCCCACTCGTCGGCAGCAGGGCTTCCGCTCGCCTCGTCCCCATCGGCGCCTGCTTCGACGGACCCGGTCCACAGCGACATGAGCACATGACGGACCGGGTGGTGATCGATGAGCTGTTCGGCCTCAGGGATCCTTCCGGCTCGGAGCAGGCTGAAGTAGCGGCGCACGACAGCTTCGACGTCCGCCTTGGCAGGGTGCTCCGTCCAGATCATCACCGCGAGATCGTACGAGTTCGGTAACTGCCTCAGTCCGAGCCGGCCAGTTGGAGGGTGGCGACGGCTTGTCCGGGGGCGCGCACCAACCCGGCGGTGGGCGGGGTGAAGATGGTGCGGATGGTCGCGGCGACCTTCCCTAAGCTCTCCACTTCGTTGGAGCAGGGGAGACCTCACCACCGGAGTCCCGGTCGATCACGTTGAAGACGTTGCGCAGGAGGTCGCGTCCAGGTAGGCGTAGGGGAAGCGGACGTGATCCAGCGGGCGGGTGCGGAACGCGGTCAGCGGTTCGTCCAGCGCGGCGAGAAGCTGCCGGTGCGGACCGATGTGGGCGGTTGCTTCGGGCTCGATCAGCTCCTGCACCATCCGTTCGGCGATGGCGCGGAGGAGCTCGATTCCATCGGTCGAGCGTAGTGACTCAGCAGCCGTATCAGTTCAGACCGGGACAGGGCCGTCGTGCACTCCCCGTGGTCGAACTGGGCGTTCACCAAGGAGAGTTGCGCGATGGCCCGCCTCCTGTGCGACTTCAGATCGCCGGTGACGCCAGGCAACAGGCAGCTCACCACCCCCGGCAGCACCCCGAGCCCAGCCGTCGCTCCCCTCGCAAGGGAGAAGGTGACCTCTTGACTGGTTCCAGGAGTGCCGGCCCGTCAAGAGGCGATCCATATCGCCGGAAGTCGGAATCAGACTTTGAGTCTATGGAAAACGTCTGGTGGACTCGATGCCATGGCAGTGACGAACGAGCGCCTCGACGTGCGGGTCGACGGTGTGGATCTGAGTGTCTCCGCGAGCCACCGGGACGGAACCGGCACCCCCGTCGTCTTCCTGCACGGCTTCGGCTCCACCAAGGAGGACTACGCCGACGTCGCGTTCCATCCGGCGTTCGCCGGGCGTCCCTTCCTCGCCTACGACGCTCCGGGCTGCGGGGAGACGGCATGCGAGGACCTGTCGAGGCTCTCGATCCCGTTCCTGGTGCGGACCGCCCAGGCGGTACTCGACCGGGCGGGGATCCTGCGGTTCCACCTGGTCGGGCACTCCATGGGCGGCCTGACCGCACTGATGCTGGCCCACCAGGAGCCCGACCGCGTCCTCAGCTTCGTCGACATCGAGGGCAACGTGGCCCCGGAGGACTGCTTCCTCAGCCGGCAGATCCTCACCCACCCTTCGGACGACGCCGAACGCTTCCTGACCGACTTCACCGAACGGGCGCACCGCGCACCGCAGTTCGCCAGTGCCCTGTACGCGGTGAGCCTGCGCCGCAAGGTCCGTTCCGGCGCGGTGCGCGGGATCTTCGAGTCGATGGTCGCCCTGTCCGACCACGGCGACCTGATGACGAAGTTCCTGTCGCTGCCCTTCCCCCGCATGTTCCTGTACGGGGAGCAGAACTCCTCCCTGTCGTACCTGACGAAACTCGCCGCGAACGGCGTCGAGTTGGCGGAGATCGCACAGAGCGGGCACTGGCCGATGTACTCCAACCCCGTCGCGATGTGGGAACGGATCGCCGACTTCCAAGCCCGCGCCCGGCGCTGACGAACCTCGAAGGCACCGGCGGTTCCCTTCCGGCCGTCCCGAGCCGTCTCCCGTGCCCAGCAGCCCTCCCGGCGGCCCGCCCCGGCGATGGGAGAACCCGACTTCCCTACCCCGGAACCCATCGCCCCGGCACTGGCGAGCCGCTTCTCCCCGGAGCCGTACTCCGAGCGTGACGTCCTGATCAGCCACGGCGGCCATCACCGCGACCGTGCCGGCCGTCATGGACCCCGGGGAACGCGTGATCATCCCCGAGCCCGCCTACTCGCTCTCCCCGGACGCCGTACGCCTGGCCGCCGGTCTCCGTCAGCTCATCCGGTCGGCAACGCGTAGTACTCCAGGGTCGTCACGCCCGTGCGGATGGCTTCGAGGGCCCGCTGCTCGGCCGCCACCCGGGCATCGGCGCGGTCGAGGGTCTCCGCCACGGCCTCGGCCGGGACGATCACCACGCTGTCCGCGTCGCCGACCACGAGGTCGCCGGGGTGTACGACGACATCCGCCACACGGACGGGAACGTCGAACCGGCCGGGGTGCTCCTTGCCGGTGCCGACCACGGTGACGTGGCGGGCGAAGACCGGGAAGCCCAACTCCGCCTGCTCGGCGATGTCCCGTACGCCACCGTCCACGACCAGGCCGAGGACGCCCCGCTGCTGGGCGGCGACCGCGAGGATCTCGCCCCAGTGGCCGTACCGGGCGCCCTGGAGGTCGACGACGAGGACGCTGCCGGCGGGGGCCTCGGCCACCGCCCGGTGCAGGGCGAGGTTGTCGCCGCCGATGCCGTGCACGGTGAACGCCGGACCGGCCGCACGAGCCCCCGGCCAGGTGGCGCGCAGGGCGGGATCACAGGCGTGGGCGGCCCCTGAGGACGCCTCGTAGAGGGTGGCGGTGCTGTGCCCGCGGGCCGGGTCCGTCATGCCTGGCTCCTGGTCTGGAGGGTGTGGTAACCGAACTTCACGCGGGCCTCGCGCAGGGTGCCGCCGGCGCGTGCGGCGGCGAGGATGTCCGACTCGACGCGTTCGATGCGTTCGGCGCTCTCGGTGATCCGCCCGGCCTCGGCGGCCGGTACGACGACCACGCCGTCGGCGTCGGCGCACACCAGCGCACCGGGGCGGATCTCGATGCCGCTCACGGTCACCGGCTCGCCGACGGCCACGAGCCGCACCCGGTCCTTGCCGGTACGCATGAACCTGCCGCGGCTGAAGAGCGGGTAGTTCTGCGCGAGGGACGCCGACACATCGCGGCAGACGCCGTTGACGACGGTGCCCGCGATGCCGCGGTGGGCCGCGACCTCGGTCATGATGCCGCCCCAGACGGTGACGTCGGTACGGCCGCAGTTGTCGATGACGACGACCGCGCCCGGCGGTACGTCGTCGAGGAAGTCACCGACCGTGCCGGTACCGGCCTCGTCGACGGGTGCGTAGCGGACGGTGAAGGCCGGGCCCACCGCGCGGAAGCCGTTCGACAGAGGGGACAGGCCGTGCAGGGCACCCTCGATGCCGATCCGGTCGAGGGCGTCGGAGACCGCGGCGGTCGGCAGCGCGCGGAGCCGTGCGACGAGGTCACTCATCACGGTGCCTCCGTTCCGGCCAGGCGGGCGTCCCGCATCGCTTGCGGCAGCGGGACCCCGGCCCGTACCTCGGCCTCGATGGCGGCCTCCCGGTCCGCGAGCCGCCGGGCTTCCCGGAGCACGTCGGCGGCGCGCTCGCGCGGGACGACCACGACACCGTCCCTGTCCGCCAGCACCACATCGCCGGGGTGGACGGTCACCTCACCCAGCGCGACCGGCGCGCCGGACGACTTCTGCCGCAGCCGGCCGCGTGCGGTCACCGGCACCCGGGCGCGGGCGAACACCGGGAAACCGAGCTCGTGCGCCTGCCCCACATCCCGGCAGGCGCCGTCCGTGACCACACCACGGACGCCGCGCACCGAGGCACCGACGCTGACGATTCCGCCCCACGAGGACACGTCCGTACGGCCGCCGTTCGCGACCACGATGACGTCCTCGGCACCGGCCTCGGCGACCGCACTCGTCAGGATGTGCGCCCCGCCGTGCTCACCGGTGAGGGGGGCGAGTTCGACGGTCCGGGCGAACCCGGTGACCTTGGGTGTGCCCCACATCGGCGGCAGACCGCCCTGTCCGGGCGGAAGGCCGCAGGCATCGAGGGCGTCGGACACGGTGGCGCTGTCCAGTGCCTCGAACTGGGCCAGCAGGGAAGTTTCAACTGTCATGCCGTTCAGTCAAACAACCCGGAGTCATACACTGAAGGTCTGATTTCCTCTCTTCTTGATATGCGGAGCGTCTTGTGATCGAGGTCCGCCAGGCCCGCTACTTCCTCGCCGTCGCGGAGACGCTCCACTTCGGCCGGGCGGCGGAACAGCTGCGGATGTCGCAGCCGCCGTTGAGCCAGGCGATCCTCCAGCTGGAGCGGCAGCTGGGCGTGCGGCTGTTCGACCGCAGTGAGCGCAGGGTGCGGCTGACGGAGACCGGCCGGGCGTTCGCCGAGGAGTGCCGCAAGCTGGTGGCGGCTGCCCGGCACGCCCACGACGTGGCGGCACAGGCCGAGGCCGGGCTGGTGGGCACGTTGCGGATCGGTGTGGTGACCTCGGCGTTGAGCGAGCCGCTGCTGGGCACCCTCTCCGCCTTCCGCGCGGCCCGGCCGCGCGTCGACCTGCATCTCACGGAGGTCGACACCGGGGAGGGACAGGAGGCCGTCGCCCGGCACGAGATCGACATCGCCGTCATCCGGCCGAGCGCACCGGTGCGCGGCCTGCGCGTGCGGCCCTGGCGGCACGACCAGTTCGTGATCGCGCTGCCGGACGGTCATCCGCTGGCCGGGGACTTCGCGGACCCGGTCGACCTCGCACGGTTCGCGGACGAGCCGTGGGTGTGGCTGCGCCGCGAGGCTTCCCCGGACTACCACGACCAGCTCATGGCGACCTGCCGCAGAGCCGGGTTCACTCCCGACGCGCGCCACGTCGCCAACTCCATCCTGACCCAGCTGGCGATGGTGGCCTGCGGTCTCGGCGTCACCCTCGTACCGAACGTGGCGGTCAGTTCCGTCCAGGGCCCCCTCGCCTACCGTCCCCTCACCGACTCCGCGGACATCGTGGAACTGTCCCTCGTCTCCCGGGACGGCACACACGAGCCGCTGGTGGCGGAGTTCCTGCGGCACGCGGCGACGGACCGGCAGGAGACGGACTAGGCACGTCCCCGTGCCTGGCCGGCCCGGGCCAGGACACCCCGCGCGCGTTCGAGCACCGGCCGGTCGACCATCTGTCCGTCGACCGTGGTGACCGAGTCGCCGGCGTCGAGGACGCCGCGAGCCCAGCGCAGTTCGCCGGCCGTGGGAGCGAACCCGTCGGCGACGGGCCGTACCTGCGCCGGATGGACACAGAGCTTGCCGGTGAACCCCAGGCGCCGGGCGTGCGCGACGTCCGCGTCGAGCGCGCCGGGATCCCGTACGGCGGTGGTGACGCCGTCGAGGGGCGGATGGGCGTCCGCCGCGGCGGAGGCGAGGACCAGGCGGGAGCGGGCATGGGTGAGGGCGACGTGGTCGTCGTGGGCGACACCGAGCCGGGTGGCCAGGTCGACGTTGCCGAAGGCGGCGCGCACGACGCCGGGCACGGCGCACACCGCGTGGGCCCGCTCGATGCCGAGGGCGGTTTCGACCAGCGGGATCAGCGGGCAGCGGCCGGCCGTGCGGGCGGCGATCTCCGCCAGGACGTACGGGTCCTCGGCCTTGGGGATCATGATCGGGCAGCCTTGGTCGGCCGCCCGGGCCAGGTCCGCCTCGAACCACGGGGTACCGGGCGCATTGACGCGTACGACCGCCTTGTTGCCGAGGGTGAGCCAGGTGTCGGCGTTGTCGCGGGCGCGGTTCTTCTCGGCGGCGGCGACGGCGTCTTCGAGGTCGATGACGACGAGGTCGGTGCCGGAGGCGGCGGCCCTGCCGAAGCGGTCGGGCCGGTGGCCGGGGACGAAGAGCAGCGTTCGCGCGGCGGCGACGCGGTCGGTGTCCGGGTGGATCGGGGTCATGCGAAGGTCACCTCGGCGCTGGCGTGCCGTGTCTCGCGGTGGGTGGCGACGTGCAGCCGGGCGTGGCCGTCGGCGGGTGTGCCGTCGGCGAGGAGGCGCTCGCCCAGGAACACCGGGTGGTGCAGCCGGTAGGACAGCGACCGGATCCGCCGCTGCGGGGCGTTCCTGCGGACCAGTTCCAGCATGAGCAGGGCCAGCAGCGGGCCGTGGACGACGAGGCCGGGGTAACCCTCCACATCACGGCAGTACGGGCTGTCGTAGTGGATGCGGTGGGCGTTCGCGGTGAGCGCGCTGAACCGGAACAGCAGGGTCTCGGTCGGGTCGAGGCGTAGCCGCCACGGTCCCTCGGGCTCCGGTTCGGCCGACGCGTCGAGTGCGGCCGGGTGCCGGGCCGTGTTGTTGCCGTCGCCCGACCGGTAGACGATGTCCTGCTCCTCCACCAGACACAGACGGCCGCCCTGCCGGAACTCCTGGCGCTCGGTGACGAACAGGAGCTCGCCGCTGCGGCCCTGCTTGGGGGTGACGGCGGCCAGGCCGGCGGTGCGTTCGGCCGGTTGACCGAGGCGTAGTGGTTCGGCGATCTCGCAGCGTCCGCCGGCGAACATGCGTCTGCGGTCGGGGACGGGCGGCAGGAAGCGGGCGTCGCGCGGATGCCCGTCGGGGCCGAGGGCCTGCTGGGGTGCCCAGTGCGGGAAGTGGAGCCACTGCCACAGCGGCGGCAGCGGATCCCCGGACCCGGCGGCGGGGCCGGCGAGGTCCAGCAGCGCCGACAGCGCCGCCGTCGGGGCCGGCGAAAGGGCGTCCTCGTCGGTGACCGGTTCGGGATGCCATGACTCCACGTGGGAGGCGAGGGAGGCGGGCATGGGCTTGTTCCTTGCGTGAGGGAGTCAGGTCAGCGGGGCGGTGGCCTGCGGCGCGGGCGCCGGGGATTCCAGGAGAGAGGTGCGGGACGGTTCGCGTACGACCAGCGTGGCCAGGAAGGTCAGGCCGATGCACGCGGTGACGTACCAGAAGAAGACGGTCTCGTGGCCGCCCTTCTTCAGGGCCAGCGCGATCGGCTCGGTCAGGCCGCCGAAGGTGGCGGTGACCAGGGCATGCGGCAGGCCGACGCCCAGGGCCCGGACCTTGGTGGGGAACATCTCGGCCTTGATGATGGCCGCCAGTGCCGAGTAGCCGCTGAGGAACGTCAGCGCCGCGGTCATCAGGAGGAAGGCGAGCCACGGGCTGCTCGTGCGGCCGAGGACGGTCATGATCGGGACCGTCAGGAGCATGCCGCAGATCGAGAAGGCGAACATGACCGGGCGGCGTCCGTAGCGGTCGGAGAGCGCCCCGGCGACCGGTTGCAGCAGCATGTAGACGAACAGGGCGGCGAAGCCGATGACGGAGACCGTGGACTTCGGGATGCCCGCGGTGTTCACCAGGTACTTCTGTAGGTACGTGGTGTAGGTGTAGAAGGCGACGGTGCCGCCGATGGCCAGGCCGAAGACGGCCAGCAGTTGACGCGGATACTCGGTGAACAGGGCGTGCAGGCCCTTGCGTTCCCGCGCCGTGGCGGCCTTCGCCCTCTCCTGCTCGAAGTGCTGCGACTCCTCCATGGTGCGGCGCAGGTACATCACGACCAGACCGGCCGCCGCGCCGATCACGAACGGGACGCGCCAGCCCCAGCTCTCCAGCTGCCCCTCGGTGAGCAGGTTCTGTAGGACGATCACCACGAGCAGGGCGGCGAGCTGGCCGAGCACGATGGACACGTACTGGAAGCTGGAGTAGAAGCCACGCCGTCCGGGAGGAGCGACCTCGGCGAGGTAGGAGGCGCTGGAGCCGAACTCCCCGCCGACGGAAAGCCCTTGGAGCAGGCGTGCCAGGATCAGCAGGGCGGGAGCCCAGAGCCCGATGGTCTGGTGACCGGGAGTCAGGGCGATGGTCAGCGAGCCGATGCTCATGAGCGTGACCGACAGGGTCAGGGCGCGGCGGCGGCCGTACCGGTCGGCATAGGCGCCCAGCAGCCAGCCACCGAGCGGGCGCATCAGGAACCCGACGGCGAACACGACCGCCGTGGACAGGAGTTGGGCGGTCTGGTTGCCCTCCGGGAAGAAGGCGGTGGCGAAGTAGATGCTGAACGTGGCGTAGGCGAACCAGTCGTACCACTCGACGAGGTTGCCGAGACAGCCGCGTACGACGTTGGCGGTGACCTGGGAGCGTGCGGCGACGGGGGTGCGGCTCTGCGACATGGGAAGCTCCGTTGCTCGTGTCGCGGTGGGGAAGGACGCGCGCGGTCCTCTTCGGCGGAGGACGAGTTCAGCGGAGGACGAACGGATTGCCGGTGGGGGCGCCGGTGTTGATCCAGACGCTCTTGTCCTCCAGGTAGGAGGCGAGGGCGCCGATGCCGTTCTCGCGGCCGATGCCGGAGTCCTTGAAGCCGCCGAAGGGAGCCAGATAGCTCACCGCGCGGTAGGTGTTGACCCAGACGGTGCCGGAGCGGATCCGGTCGGCCATGCGGAAGGCGCGGCCGATGTCGCCGGTCCAGACACCGGCGCCGAGGCCGTAGCGGCTGTCGTTGGCGAGGGCGACGGCTTCGTCCTCGTCCTGGAACGGGATGACCGCGAGGACGGGCCCGAAGACCTCCTCCTGGGCGATGCGCATGCTGTTGCGTACGCCGGTGAAGACGGTCGGTTCGACGAACCAGCCGTTGTCGCCCACGGGTCTGCCGCCGAGGGCGAGCCTGGCGCCTTCCTGCCGGGCGATGTCGATGTAGTCGAGCACCTTGGCGTACTGGGCGGGCGTGGTGACGGGCCCGACCTGGGTGGCCTCGTCCATCGGGTCGCCCATGCGGGCCGTGCGCGCGAGGTCGACCAGACGGCCCACGACCTCGTCGTGCACGCTCTCCTGGACCAGCAGCCGGGACCCGGCGACGCAGGTCTGCCCGGTGGCGGCGAAGATGCCGGAGACGGCGCCGTTCACGGCGGCTTCGAGGTCGGCGTCGGCGAAGACGATGTTCGGTGACTTGCCGCCGAGTTCGAGGCTGACGTGCTTGAAGTCGCGGGCGGCGGCCTGGTTGATGTGACGGCCGGTGGCGTCCGAGCCGGTGAAGGTGACCTTGCGGACCAGCGGGTGCTCGACGAGGGCGGCGCCGACGTCCCGGCCGAACCCGGTGACCACGTTGACCACCCCGGGCGGCAGCCCCGCCTCGTGGAAGAGCCGGACCAGTTCGAGCGTCGACGCCGAGGTGAACTCCGACGGCTTGACCACCACCGTGCAACCCGCCGCGAGCGCCGGCGCGATCTTCCAGGCCAGCAGCAACAGCGGGGAGTTCCACGGCGTGATGACCGCGACGACCCCCACGGGCTCCTTCTTCGTGTAGGCGAAGTAGCCCTTCTTGTCCAACGGCGGGACGGTGCCCTCGACCTTGTCCGCGAGCCCGCCGTAGTAGTGGAACCACTGGGGTACGTAGCCGACCTGGCCGTGCATCTCGGTGAACAGCTTGCCGTTGTCGCGGACCTCGGTCTCGGCCAGGTGGCGGGCGTTCGCGGCGATGGTGTCGCCGAGCCGCCGCAGCAGAGCGCCCCGCGCACTGGCGGTCAGCTCGGCCCAGGGGCCGCTGTGCAGGGCGCGGTGGGCGGCTCGCACCGCGTCGTCCACGTCCTGCTCGGTGCCCTTGGCTATCTCGGCCCACGGCGTGCCCAGATAGGGGTTGTCGGTGGGGAACCACTCACCATCGGTGGCCTTGCGGCTCTCGCCGTCGATGAACATCTCGTAGCGCTGCATCAGGAATCCCGCCCGCTAGAAGGTGCCGAGGCCGAGAGCGGCGCGGAACGTGTTCTTGTTGGCGACGCCGTCGCGGGGCGGCAGCGCGCGCGGGGGCTCGGTGGTGTCGATGAGCACCTGGGCGTACGTGGTCGCCGCGCGCGCCGTGATGCGCGTGGCGAGGCCCTCGACCTGGGCGGGGCCGGTGATCCGTTCGGCGTCGCGGATGCCGAAACCCTGGGCGACCGCGATGAGATCGGTGCCCAGGCCGGTGTGGCTGGGCTGCATGCCGGTCTCGCCGAAGTGGGCGTTGTCCAGCACGACGAGGGTCAGGTTCGGCGGGAGTTGGGCCCCGATGGTGGCCAACGTGCCGATGCCCATGAGGTGTTCGCCGTCGCCGGTGATCGCGACGACGGGGCGGTCCGGCCGGGCGAGGGCCAGGCCGAGGGCGAGGGGTGCGGCGGCTCCCATCGCGCCCCAGAGGTAGAAGTTTCCGGGCCGGTCGCCGGCGGCGAACACGTCGTAGCTGGGGGAGCCGAGGCCGGTGACGACGAGCGCGTCCTCCGGGAGCCGGGAGATCAGGCCGGCGACGAAGCGGCGGCGGTCGAGGCGTACGTCAGGGGTGGTGGTCATCAGTCGCGCTCCCACTTCTTGCGGCCGATCAGCTTCTGACCGAGGAGCACGGCGACGCGCTCGCCGGCCTTGAACACCGAGTCCAGGGCGGCCTCGACGGTCTCCCCGACGTCCTCGGGCTCGTCGGCCCGGAGCACGGTGATCCCCATGAGTTCCAGGGCCCGCTGAGTGGTGCGGCCCATGGGGCTCTGCCAGGGGTTGAACTCGGCGTACTCGCCGCGCATCGTCACCAGCGTCAGGAAGGGGAACCGGCACATCTCCAGCAGGGAGAACATGTTGACGCAGTTGCCGACCCCGCTGCTCTGCATCAGCAGAACAGCGCGCTGACCACCCAGCCAGGCCCCGGCGACCACACCGACACCCTCCTCCTCGGTGGTCAGCACCACATCGCGGATCGCGGGATCGCGCTGCGCCTCGACGATGGAGTGGGAGTGGCCGGCGTCGGGGACGTAGGCGATCTGCTGAATGCCGCGCTTCTTCAGCGCGGCGAAGACGTCCTCCTGCCAGGAGGGTGGCGCGGGGGCGGGTGTCTCGTTCATGCCGTTCATCATGGGTTCTGATGAGTGACGCTGAACAATAGAAGTTCGTGATACCCGCATGCGCCGCTCGCATAGCGAGCGGTTGTGGCCGTGACCCGTCGTACGGAGGCGTCCCGCTCGATGCTCGGATGGTCGAGTACCGCGACGGCGTCCCACCCGTGGTGGTTGTCCGCCTGCCGGTCATGCGATGTCCCGGGTCACATGCTCTCGGTGTCGGTGTCGGTGTCGGTGTCGGTGTCGGTGCCGGTGCCGGACCCGTGGACCTGGGCGGAGGGCCATCTGCCCTGCTGCACGGCCGAGTCGACCTGTCGGACCAGCTCGCGTGCGACGACCTCCACGGCGGGCGGCGTGCGCCCGTGCCGCGGGGTGCCGAGGACGATCGAGCGCCACACGGCGGGTTCGCTCAGCGGCGCGGCGCTCAGCGTGCCCCGCGCGACGTCCTCGGCGATGCCCACGCCGGGCAGGACGGTCCAGCCGTGCCCCGCCTGGACGAGCTGTTTCTGCACCCGCATGGAGTTGGTCTGGACGACGACGTCCATGGGGGCTCCGGCGCGCACCGCCGCCGCGTCGATCAGGCGGCGCAGGGCGTGACCCGAGGCGGGCATGACGAGAGGGTGCCGGGCCGCTTCCGCGAACGGAACGGGGCGGTCGGCGCGGAGGCCGGCGGATGCGGGGGCGACCGCCCACAGATGCTCCCGCACCAGCGGGTGGGCGTTGAGGGAGGGGGTGCTGTCGAGGTTGTAGAGCAGGGTCAGGTCGAGGTCGCCGGCGTCGAGCCACTGCTGGAGATGGCCGGAGTACGCGGTCATCAGGCGCAGTTCGACGCCGGGGTGGTCGCGGGCGACGGCGGTCACCAGCGGCTCGGCCAGCAGGTCGCTCGTGCTCTCCAGCAGCCCGACGGTGACGATGCCCGTCACCACACCCGGGCTCGGCTGCACCTCGGCACGCGCCCGCTCCAGTTCGTCGAGGGCACGCCGGGCGCGGTCCACCATGATCACTCCGGCGTCGGTGGGCCGCATGCCCTGCCCGGTCCGCTCGAAGAGGTCGATGCCGAGTTCCTGCTCCAGGGTGCGGATCTGCCGGGTGACCGCGGGCTGCACCAGGTGCAGCAGCTCCGCGGCGCGCGTGACACTGCCCACCTCGGCGACCGTGACGATCGCCTTGAGCTGCTTGATGTCCAACGGGTCCTTCCTTCCGCGGCCACACCTCCCAGGGGGTGCGTGAGTCATCCGCACCGCGCATGGGGGCATCACATATTGCTATTTCCCATCCACCATCATGAGTGTTGATGATGGTACTCCCGGTACGGGACCCGGGATCCGCACCCTCCTGGAGGCCGCCTCATGACCGGGCACCCCGAAGAACCGCCGCTGGCCGGCATCACCGTCGTCAGCATCGAGCAGGCGGTGGCCGCCCCCTTCGCCACCCGCCAACTGGCCGATCTCGGCGCCCGGGTCATCAAGGTGGAGCGGCCCGGCGGGGGCGACTTCGCCCGCCGGTACGACACCACGGTGCACGGCGAGTCCAGCTACTTCGTGTGGCTCAACCGGTCGAAGGAATCCGTCACGCTCGACCTGAAGTCGGACGCGGGCCGCGGGGTCCTGGACCGACTGCTCGCCGGAGCCGACGTGTTCGTGCAGAACCTGGCGCCGGGCGCCGCCGCGAGGATGGGCCTGGGCGCCGAAGCCCTCGCCGAGCGCTTCCCTTCGCTGATCCCCTGCACCGTCTCCGGCTACGGAACCAGCGGCCCCTGGGCCGACCGCAAGGCGTACGACCTCCTGATCCAGTGCCAGACCGGCCTGGTCTCGCTGACCGGCAACGAGGGCGGAGCGGCTCGCGTCGGGATATCGATCGCCGACATCGCCGCCGGCATGTACGCCTACTCCGGCATCCTCACCGCCCTGTTCACCCGGGCGACCACGGGCGCCGTACGGGCCGTGGAGGTGTCGCTGTTCGAGGCCCTGGCCGAGTGGCTGAGCCAGCCCGCCTACTACACCCGCTTCGGCGGCACCCAGCCCCCGCGCATCGGCACCCAGCACGCCACCATCGCCCCCTACGGCGCCTACCCCTGCGCCGACGGCAAGGACGTGCTGTTCTCCATCCAGAACGAGCGCGAATGGGCAGCCCTGTGCGAGCGGTTCCTCGGCCGGCCGGGGCTCGTCACGGACCCGCGGTTCGCCACGGGCCCGGCCCGAGTGGACCACCGCACGGAGCTGAACGCGATCGTGGCCGAACGGTTCGGCGAGCTGAACAGCGACGAGGTGACGAGGCTGTTGGACGAGGCGGGCATCGCCAACGCGGGCGTGAACGACATCGAGGAGTTCCTGGCCCACCCGGTACTCGGTGAACGAGACCGCTGGCGCGACGTACGGATCCCCGGGGAAGCCGTGGTGCCCGCGCTGCTCCCGCCGGTCGACCTGGCGGGCACCGCCCCGCGCATGGACCCGGTGCCCGCGGCCGGGGAGCACACCGGGGCCGTCCTGGCCGAACTGGGATACGGCAGCACCGACATCGACCGCCTCAGGGCCGACAGCGTCATCTGAACCACATCTGGACCACAAGGAGTTCCCGTATGAGCACCCTCGACATCCTCGCCGAGGACGAGCAGTTCATCGTCCGTACGGTGCGCGACTTCGTCGACAAGGAGGTGAAGCCCGTCGTCCGGGAACTGGAACACGCGGGCACCTACCCCGAGGCCCTGATCGAGCAGATGAAGCAGCTCGGCATCTTCGGGCTGGCCGTCCCCGAGGAGCACGGCGGCACGCCGGTCTCCATGCCCTGTTATGTCCTGATCACCGAGGAACTGGCCCGTGGCTGGATGAGCCTGGCCGGCGCGATGGGCGGCCACACCGTGGTCGCCAAGCTGCTGCTGCGCTTCGGCACGGAGGAACAGAGGCGCCGCTATCTGCCGAGGATGGCCACCGGCGAGATCCGCGCGACCATGGCCCTCACCGAGCCCGGCGGCGGCTCCGACCTCCAGGCCATGCGCACGATCGCCCGCAAGGACGGTGAGGGAGGCTATCTGGTCAACGGCACCAAGACATGGATCACCAACTCCCGCCGCTCCGGCCTGATCGCCCTGCTGTGCAAGACCGACCCGGACGCCACGCCCGCTCACCGGGGCATCTCGATCCTCCTCGTCGAGCACGGGCCGGGCCTGACCGTCTCCCGCGACCTGCCCAAGCTCGGCTACAAGGGCGTGGAGAGCTGCGAGTTGTCCTTCGAGGACTACCGGGCGCCCGTGGACGCGGTCCTCGGCGGCGTCGAGGGCAAGGGCTTCGCCCAGATGATGAAGGGCCTGGAGACCGGCCGTCTCCAGGTCGCCGCCCGCGCGCTCGGTGTCGGCCGGGCGGCATTCGAGGACGCGCTCGCCTATGCCCAGGAGCGCGAGTCGTTCGGCAAGCCGATCTGGAAGCACCAGTCCATCGGCAACTACCTCGCCGACATGGCGACATCGCTGACCGCTGCCCGCCAGCTCACCCTGTACGCCGCCCGAGAGGCGGACGCGGGCCGTCGCGTGGACATGGAGGCCGGCATGGCGAAACTCTTCGCCTCCGAGACGGCCATGCAGATCGCCCTCAACGCCGTCCGCATCCACGGCGGTTACGGCTACTCCACCGAGTTCGACGTCGAGCGCTACTTCCGGGACGCCCCGCTGATGATCGTCGGTGAGGGCACCAACGAGATCCAGCGGGGCGTCATCGCGAGCCAGCTGGTCAAGCGCGGAGGTGTGGACGCATGAGGATCGACCGGGACGGCGTGGACGGTCTGCTCTCCGAGCTGGACGAGAGAGCGGGCCTCCAGCTGTGCGGCGCCCCGCGTCTCGCAGGATGTCGCGGCGCTTGAGGAGCACCGCGAGGGCCTCGGCCAGAACGGCCGGGTGGCGCGGGCGGGTCGCCGATCAGGGGGTGAGCTGCTGGTGGCCTATCACGGAGAGCAGCTCCAGCTTGCTGTGGCTTTCCGTGCCGGGGCGGGTGGTCAGGACGACGAGGGTCTGGGCCCGGTTGTCCGTGAACAGAACCTGTCCGTCGACCTCGATACGGCCGAGTCCGGAACGGACGATGGTCTTGGTCTCGTCGTAGCGGAGGGCTACCTCCTGGAGTTCCCACACGCGGACGAACTCGGGGCTGCGGTCCTCCCGCTGCTCGTGGACAAGGACGACGCGGTCGTCATGAACGTCACCTCCGCGCTGGCCTTCGTACCGCTGCCGAGCACCCCGACCTGCAACGCGACCAAGGCCGCCCTGCACTCCTTCTCGGAGAGCCTGCGCGTGCAGGTCGCCGAGAGGGGTGTCAAGGTGATCGAGGTGGCACCGCCGGGCGTACGTGCGACCCTGCTCGGCCAGCAGGACGACGAGTCCTCCATGCCGGTGGAGGACTTCCTCACCGAGACCCTCGACCTGCTGCGCGACAACCCCGACGCCAGGGAACTCGTCGTGCGGCGCCACCGGACCGGTAACCCGTCCGCAGGTCCCCAGTTCACCTCTCCGCACCCCGACTCCCGCCCCTCTCCCCTGAGTCCGTCACCACGGAGAGTCTGTCCGGCATGACGGCAGGGGGGCCGCCGGACAACTTCACCCGATCTGGCACACGGACAACCGCCCGCTGCACGGACGGACCTCCGAGAGGACGGATCACCCCGCACGTAGAACGTGAGGAGCACGACCGCACCAACGCCGGCGCGCCCCGGGGCGAAGGCCCAGCAGGCTTCGACTCCCCGGAACCGCCCCGGCTCTCCAGCGGTGGAGGCTCACGGCTTCCGCGCCACGGCCCCGAGTTGAGGTACGACCAGGGGCTCGGTGCCGGCCTCCGGTCGCCACAGCGAGCAGGGCACGAGGCCGGGCTCCAGGAGGGTGAGCCCGTCGAAGTACGGGGCGATCTCCTCGCTGCCGCGGGCGGTGACCGGTGGTGTGGCGTTGGCGTTCCAGAAGTCCATCGCCTCAAGCTGGAGGGCGCCGCCGAGGTCGGGCTCAGTGGTGGGGTGGGTCAGGACGAGGAAACTGCCGGGGGCCAGCGCCTCCACGAGCCGGCGTGCGATGGCCCGTGCCTTGTCGCCGTCGAGGACGAAGTTGAGGACGCCGAGCAGCATGAGCGCGGCGGGCCTGGTGAAATCGAGGGTGTGTCCGGCGCTGCGCAGGATGGTGTCCGGGTCGTGCACATCGGCGTCGATGTACGCGGTGGCGCCCTCCGGGGCACTGGTCAGCAGGGTGCGGGCGTGCGTGAGGACGATGGGGTCGTTGTCGACGTACACGATCCGCGACTCGGGGGCGATCCGCTGGGCGATCTCGTGGGTGTTCTCCAGGGCCGGCAGGCCGGTGCCGACGTCCAGGAACTGACCGATGCCGTGCTCCTCGGCCAGACAGCGCACGGCGCGGCGGAGGAACTCCCGGTCGGCGCGCGCGATGTCGCGGATGACGGGGATCATCCCGGCGACGTACTCGCCCACCTGCCGGTCGACCTCGTAGTTGTCCTTGCCGCCCTGCCAGTAGTTCCACACGCGAGCGTTGTGCGCCGTCCGGGTGTCGAGTCGCTGCACCGCGGCGTCGGCGCTCTGGTTCTCGCTCACGTCTTCCTCCCCGCGCAGGCCCGAGGACCGCAGGGAATCGGGCACTTACGGTCAACGGCTGCGCTACGGCACATCGGTGGACGTCATCCTGCCCCACACACCACCGTCGCATTCCGCGACAGCGCCTCCTGCCCGAGCCGCATGACCTCGACCCCTCACTCGATCCCCAGCGGCCCGATCCCCAAGTCCTCCCGCATCAGGCGACGCATCTGCGCCATGGCCTTGCGACGCCGCTCGATCAGGGGCGCGTCGTCGGCGGAACCGACAGCCACTCCACGGGCGTAGGCATCGCGGATCGCGCGCAGGCAGTGGAACGCCTCGTTCCCCGCCTCCACCACCTGGGGCGGGCCCACGAGCCAGAGGCGTTCGCTCGCCGTGTAGATCCCGGTGCCCCGCACAGCCTCCCGCACCGCCGCGTCGCGCGCCGACTCGGACATGTGGTCGCCCAGAGCGACGGCCCGTACCTCCTCGCCCGCGGCTTTGAGAGCGGAGACGTACTCCGTGTACACCTCGCGCCGTACCTCCAGCGCGTGCCTGGACTCCTCCCGCCGCCACCGGCTGCGATCGGCGGTCAGAGTGGCCGCGATGCCGATGCCGGCACCGGTCAGTGTGGAGAGCAAGGGCATCCAGTCCATGCGGCGCAGTTTGTCCGACCTGACACCCCGACACCAGCGGCTTTCGCCCCGGCCGCGGGCTTCGAAGCCCGACCCCGTGCCGCTCACGCTCCCCGGCGAGCGGAACACCCGCGCCCTGGGCGCCGCCGCAGGCCACCCGTGACGAACTGCGCCTGTACCCCTGCAACTGCCTCACCTGTATCCCCGGGACCGGCTCCGGGATCGGTGGCGGCCCCGGCGGCGGGAGCCTCGCCGCATGGGCCCACAGAAGATGCCCGGGCTGTGGTGGACCGTGCCCACAGGGCTGGCGCTGGCGGGTCACGCGTGTTCGCCGGCCGGACTGACCCGGCCGCAGCACGAGGCTCGGCAACGACGTCGGCCTCCGGTTTCCCCCGCCGAGGCCGGCCTCGCCGATCAGGCGAGACGGCGCGGCCGTACCGGTGCCGGACGACAGGGCGCGGTCAGGGTTGGGCGGCGTCTGCCAAGGGGAGCCTGTGTCCTGCGACCGCTGACCGACGCGGAACCCCTGTGGTGCGGCGGCCGTTGTTCGTGAGCCGGAGTGACTTCAGGGATGGAGTTGATGCACGGTGGAACGGCGTATTCCGGTGGCGACGCACTGGGGCAGTTTCGAAGCCGTGGTCGATTCGGGTCAGCTGGTGCGCATCGAGCCCCGGGGTGACGACCCCGCACCGTCGCCGATCGGCCCGGGCATGGTGGCGGCTGCCGAGGACCGTGCGCGGGTGCTGCGTCCCGCGGTGCGCAAAGGGTGGCTCGACGGCGTGCCGCGTGCCGGTGGGACGGCCAGAGGCGCGGACGCCTTCGTGGAGGTCGGCTGGGACGACGCGCTCACGCTGGTGAGCGAGGAGTTGCGCCGGGTGCGCGCCGAGCACGGGGACAGCGCGGTGTTCGGCGGCTCGTACGGCTGGGCCAGTGCGGGCGGGTTCCACCAGGCGCAGGGTCAGCTCCAGCGGTTCCTGGCGTTGGGCGGGGGCTACACCGACTCGCGCAACACGTACAGCACCGCCGCTCTTGAGGTCGTCCTCCCGCATGTGATCGGCGGGGCCCCGTGGAGCTACCAGTCCCGGATGCCGATGTGGGACGAGATCGCCGAGAGCTGCGAGCTCGTGGTGGCGTTCGGGGGGCTGGCTCTGAAGAACAGCCAGATCAACCCTGGCGGGCTGGCCCGGCACCGGACGCGGGACCTGCAACGGAAGTGCCGTGCGGCCGGGGTACGGTTCGTGAACGTCAGCCCGATCCGCAGCGACACCGCCGACTTCCTCGACGCCGAGTGGCTGCCGGTCGTCCCCAACACCGACACCGCCCTGATGCTCGGCATCGCGCACACGATGCTGGTCAACGACTGGTACGACGAGGACTTCGTCACCCGCTGCTGCGAGGGGTTCGACCGCTTCGCCGCCTACCTGACCGGCGACACGGACGGCGTCGTCAAGGACGCCGACTGGGCCGCGAGGATCACGGGCGTCAGCCGCGACACGATCCCCGATCTCGCCCGCCGCCTTTCCGCACAGCGTTCCCTCGTCATGGTCAACTACGCCATCCAGCGGGCGGACCACGGTGAGCAGCCGATCTGGATGTCGGTCGTGCTGGCAGCCATGGCGGGCTCGCTGGGCCGGCCCGGCTGCGGCTGGGGCGCGGGCTACGCGACCATGGACGCGACCGGTGTCGCCCCGGGCCGCCCGTCGGTGGCGTCGATGCCGCGGGTGGCGAACCCTGTCGCGGACTTCATTCCGGTCGCCCGGATCGCCGACACCCTGCTCGAACCGGGCACGACCATCGACTACGACGGCCGACGCCTGACCCTGCCGGACCTGCGCCTGATCTACTGGTGCGGAGGAAACCCCTTCCACCACCACCAGGACCTCCACCGCCTCACCCGAGCCTGGCAGCGCCCGGACACGGTGGTGGTCCATGAAGCCTGGTGGAACACCACGGCGAAGTTCGCCGACATCGTGCTTCCCGTCGCGACCAGCCTGGAGCGCGACGACTTCGCCGCGGGGTTCTCCGACCCCCACCTCGTCGCGATGCCGAAGGTCCGCGAGCCGGCCGGCGAGGCACGCACCGACCACCGGATCTTCGCCGCTCTGGCCGCCCGGCTCGGCTACGAGCGCGAGTTCACCCAGGCGCGCTCCGAGATCGAATGGGTCCGGCACCTCTACGACCGCACCCGGGCGGACCTCGGCGACGACGCGGCCCTGCCGGACTTCGACGACTTCTGGCAACGCGCCTCCGGTGTCGAACTGCCCGCGCTCAAAGGGCCGTTCCCCGGCAGCTTCGCGGCACTGCGCTCCGATCCCCAGCGCTTCCCCCTGACGACGCCGTCGGGCCGGATCGAGATCTTCTCCGAGACGATCGACTC
The DNA here is from genome assembly GCF_055409605.1 of Streptomyces saintjeani. Classification (NCBI taxonomy): domain Bacteria; kingdom Bacillati; phylum Actinomycetota; class Actinomycetes; order Kitasatosporales; family Streptomycetaceae; genus Streptomyces; species Streptomyces saintjeani. Next base: position 9,491,604 of record NZ_CP189624.1, read on the forward strand.
GTTCGGCTACGACGACTGCGCCGGGCATCCGACGTGGTTCGAACCCGTGGAGTGGCTCCGCGCCGGCCTGGCGGACCGCTTCCCGCTGCACCTGATCTCGAACCAGCCCGCCTCACGCCTGCACAGCCAGTACGACAACGGTGGCCACAGCCTCAAGTCGAAGATCCACGGCCGTGAGCCCGTGACGGTCAACCCGCGGGACGCGGCAGCACGCGGTATCGGGAACGGCATGATCGTGCGCGTCTTCAACGACCGGGGCAGCTGCCTGGCGGGCGCGATCCTGTCGGACGCCGTCATGCCCGGCGTCGTCCAGCTGTCCACCGGAGCGTGGTGGGACCCGGCCCAGCCGGGCCGGAGCGGAACCCTGGACCGGCACGGCAACCCGAACACCCTCACCGGGGACCGCGGGTGCTCGCGTCTGTCCCAGGGACCCAGCGCGCACAGTGCCCTCGTCGACGTCGAGGTCTACGACGGGCCGGTCGAGGAGGTACTCGCCTTCACACCACCACCCCTCGAACGCTGAACCGAAGCCGACCCGACGACCTGTGGGTTCTCCGCAGCCACCCTCGCCGGGCGTTCGCTTCGCCGCAACTGCGTGAATACGGTGCGCAGTTATGACGGCACTTCACGATCTCAAGTACGGCCAGTGGTTCAGGGGCGCCGACGTCGACGGCGACGGGTTCATCACCCAGCACGACGTCCGCAGGATGAGCGAGCGCTACATCAGCGCCCGCGAGACCACCCCTGATACCGAGACCGTCCGCCGGCTCACCGAAGGGATGGACCAGTTCTGGTCGAACGTCATCGCCCCGATGGACCAGGACGGTGACGGGAAGGTCGACGTGCGGGAGATGACCGAAGGCTTCAAGAGCGTCCTGACCGACCGCGCGCTCTACCCGCAGCAGATCGCGCCGGTCACCGACTGCTTCTTCGACCTCGTCGACCTCGACGCGGACGGCAGGATCGACCAGGCCGAGTTCCAGCGGATGTTCGGCTCGGTCGCCGCCGTCCCCGGCGAGGACTGCGCCGCCGTTTTCGCCGCTCTGGACCTCGACGGTTCCGGCGGACTGGACCGTGACGAGTTCCACCGGGCACTCGAAGAGTTCTTCTACGGCAACGACCCCGACGCTCCCGCCAACCACATCTTCGGCAAGGTCACCGCCTGACAGCCCCCGGACCCGTGTTCGCGCTGGTTGCCGCGGTCAGCCGTTCAGCGGACGACGTCGCCGAGCAGCAGGTCGAGAACCGTCTCCTCCTCGATGCGTACGCCGAGTCCGGTCAGGGCCGGACGCAGGTCCGCGTCCCAGGGGGCGTCGGTGGGGGTGCCGGTCAGGGGTGGGGCGAGGGGGGTGGCGGCGACCGCGGTGCGGTAGTCGGCGGCCGTGTAGCGCCAGGGCCGCCACGGGACGCGGTGCAGCAGGGCGGCGGCGATGCGCAGGCCACCCCAGTCGAAGTCGCCGTGATAACGCAGCACGGCACCCTGGGTGTGGAGGTGGCGCAGCAGGGTGACGGCGGCGGCGGAGGGCTGGCCCTGGACACAGACCAGAGGGGCGCAGGCCGGGCCGTGGGTGTCGGCGGCGGTGGCCAGGACCGTGGGGTTCTCGCACACGTACACCGTGGCCGGCGCCGTGTGCGGCGGGGTGCGGGTGAGCTGGCGCAGGGTCAGGACGGCCGGCTCGCCGGTCCCGGCGAGCGCGTCCAGAGCGGGGGTGCCGGTGAGCCCCAGGGTGAGCACGGTCGAGGAGAGCGCGTCCTTCAGCAGGCCGGCCGCCGCCCACGCCTCGCGGCGCCACTCGGAGCCGGTGCCGTCCGGGAAGCCGGTCAGCGCGCGGGCACCGGAGTGCACGAGGGTGGCGAGCGCGGTGCCGTCGTCGAGAGCGTGGGCGTCACCGAGGGTGCGCGCGGCGAAAGCGGCCAGGGACACGGCGGGATCGGCCGGCAGCGCGCGCAGCGCCGTGGCGGTGGCGGTGAGCAGGTCCCGCGCGGCGTGCGGGGTGCCGGCCAGGCGCCTCGCGAGGCCGTCCGTACGGATCCGGTCGGCCCAGGCGGCCAGTTCGGGACGCAGGCCCACGAGCGGGGAGTACGCCTCCCGCCAGGCGCGCTCCTCCCGTGCGCGCAGGTCGGTGAGCCGGGTGACGGGCCCGGTGAGCGCGATGACGGCGGCGGCCAGTCCCTCCGGCGCGGCGCCGGAGCGGCGCAGGACGGCGTCCACGGCTTCCAGCCGGACGCTGAGCGAGCGTCCGCCACCGGGTGCACGGCCCAGAAGCCGTTCGACGGCGGCGCGCTGGCCGGCGGTGGGGGAGCCGAGGGTGACCGGTCCGGTGAGGGGTTCGTCCCGGACCATACGGCGGTGTATCCGCCGGACCAGCCAGGCGAGGTCGGGCCGGCCGAGGAGACGGCCGAGGCGGTCGCGGTCGACGGACGGGGAGGCGGCACCCGTGGACGTCTCCCCGCAGGCTTCCCCCGAAACCCCCGAGGCGCGCTCCCCTCGCCCGCTCAGATCTGCCACAGCGACTCCTGGCCGGCGGGGAGGGACGACGGACGGCTGTCCCCGCCGTCGGCCCGCGTGCGGGTGGTGCCGTCCCACTCCCAGCGCGTCACCAGCACGGCCGGGATCTCGTCGACCCGGGACAGCTGGGCGATCGCGATGCCGGGGACCTGCGGATAGCAGGCCCACTCGCGTTCGGACGTCATCACCACGTCCAGGTCGAAGGCGTGCAGCAGCCCCAGGCACTTGGCGCGGGAGTCGTCGTCGACGCCGGCGAACGCCTCGTCCAGGGTGACCAGACGCGGCGCGTGCGGGGCGGCGGTCGCGTAGTGCGAGGAGGCGGCGGCGAACAGGGGGACGGACGCGGCCAGGACGCGTTCACCGCCGGAGGCGGGACCGGTGGCCGGTACCCACTTGCCGTGCTGGTGGCGCTCGATGCCGAACTCGTGCCAGGACCGGTGGTCGAGGGCCGTGGTCAGGACCTCCAGCCAGCTGCCGGCCGCGTCGTCGGCCTGCGCGCGGGCGATCTGCGCCTGGAGGAACTCACCCACCGAGGCCCGCTCCTCGTCCGTCCAGGCGTCCGCCGACTGCCGCAGCCGCTCACGGGCCCGCTCCAGGCCGGCCGGCGCCTTGCGGGAGGGACGCCACACCAGACGCAGCCGCATCCCCGTCGACGTGGGCCGCTCGGCGAGCTCGGCGTTCATCGCGCGCACCTGCCGCTCGGCGCCGCCGATCAGCTCCTGGAGCGTGCCCGCGACCTCGGTGAGCAGGTAGGTCTCCAGGATCTCGCGTTCGTGCGCGGACAGGATCCGGGTCAGCTCGGCCACCTCGGCACCGAGAGCCTCGGCGAGTTCGGGGACGGCCCGCTCGCGGCCCTGGTAGACGATGTCGACGACCATGCCGTCCTCCGTCATCCGCGCGGAGGCGCCGTGACCGCCGCGCGACAGGGAGTCCTGGAGCTTCTTGTACTCCTCGCCGAGCCGCTTCTGGAGGCGCTCCCAGGCGCCCTCGGAGTCGTCGGCGGAAGACAGCTCGGCCTCGATCGTGCGGGCCAGCGCGATCGCCGGGGTGGCGGCCCAGGGCTCGGCGTCCAGGGGCGGGAGGGCTGTCTCGGGCAGGGCGACGGCGAGCAGTCCGGTGGCGGCGAACCGCTGGAGCGCGGCGATCGCCTCGGTGCGCGCCCGCGCCGCGTCCCGCACGTCTTTCTCCAGCTGTTCGATCCGGCCCTCGGCATGGCTGGTGCGCCGGTCGGCGGCGGTGTACTCCTCACGGACCTGCCGCTGCTCGCGTGCGCAGTCGGCCCGTGCCCGCGCGGTCTCGGCCAGCCGGTGCTCCAGGTCGGCGACGGCGGCGCCGACGGTGGAGCGCAAGGTGGTGTGGCGTTCGCCGGACGCGACCGCCAGGCGGGCCGCCTCCTCGGCGCGCTCGGCGAGTTCGGCGACGCGTTCGCCGCTCTGCGCGGTCTCGGCGCGTTCGTCGGTGACGGCGCGGGCCGCGGCGGCGCGTTCGCGCAGTGCGGGCCACAGGGCGGCCAGGACGGCGGTGTAGTCGGACAGCGCCTGGCGGACGGCCGTGAGGCCGGCCCGGTCGGCGGGCAGGCCCACGGCGGCGGCCGTCTCCGCGAGTTCGGCGCCGGCCTCGGCCTCCAGCCGCTGGGCCTCGGCGAGTTCGGCGGCGCGCTCGTCACGCCGCAGGCGCGCCCGCCCGGCGGAGTCGGCCGCGGCGCCGGCCCGCGCGTGGGCGTCCCGCACAGCGGCGTCGTCGGGGACGGCGGACAGCTCGGCGTCCAGGACGCGGCGCCGCCCGGCGACCTGGGCCAGCTCGGACTCCAGCCGCCGCGCCGCGCCGGCCAGCTCCTCCAGCTCGCTCCGCAGGGCGGCGATCCGCGCCCGGCGGGCCTTCTCGCGGGCGCCCTCACCGACGTAGACGGCCTTCTCCTTGCCCCAGGAGCCGGTCAGCGCGCCGACCCGGAAGCGGCCGTCGGCGGCCATCCAGGTGTCGCCGCCCGAGCCGAGGCCCACCGAGGACAGCAGCCGGGCGACCGTGTCCTCGCCGACCGGGCCGGTGGGGTCGACGGCGGGCCGCAGCACCCCCGCGAGGGTCGGCCCGGCCAGGGGGCCCGCCGGGGCGAGGAGGACGTCGTGGCCGTCCGCGTGCAGGGCCCTGCCGTCCGGGCGCACCCAGGCGTCCAGCAGCCCGGACGCCTCCAACGCGGCCTCCAGGCCCGCCCGTTCACCGTCCGGGACGTGATCGCGGAAGTCGATCAGGCGCCACAGCGCGGCCCCCGGCACCGTGTCGCGCACGCCCGGCGTCCGGGTGCGCGGTGCCTCGGGACCGCGCTGCCCGCCCGCCTCCAGCGCGGCCAGCTCCTGCCCGGCCTCGGCCTGCCTGCGGCGCAGGGCGTCCCGCTCCTGCCCGAGCGCGGCGGCCCGGTCCGCCAGGCCGGCCGCCAGCCCCCGGTGGGCCTCAGCCGCCTGCTCCCGCGCCGGACAGGGCCCCTGACAGTGCGTCACCCAGTCCTGTAGGACGTCCAGGAGCCCCGCCGGGTCGGCCACCGCCAGCTCCCGGCAGCCCCGCAGATGGTCCCGGACCAGGCCGGTCAGCTCACGCCCCGCCTGTACGGCGACTTCCCCGGCCTGCGCCTGCCGGGTGGCGGCGTACCCGGCCTCCGCCTGCGCCTCGTCCAGCCGCCGGGCCCCGCCGCGCCGCTCACCGGCGGCGGCCTCGGCACGGCCGGCCAGCTCCTCGACGTGCTCGACGGTGCGGCGCCTGCGGGCCACCGCCTCCTCGGCCGACCGGCGCAGCTCGGCCTCCGCCGCGCCGTCGGGTGCCGGCTCGCCGTCGAGCCGGGCGGCCGAGGCCGTCTCCCGCTCGCGCACCAGCGTGTCCGCGACCTGCCCCTGGGCCGCCGAGAGCCGTCCCCCGGCCGCGGTGAGCCGGTCCAGGGCCCGGGTGTGGGCGGCGGCGGCCCGATCCCGGTCGGACGCGGCCCGCTCCGCCTCCCCGGCCGTGCGACGGGCGTCGGACGCCGCCTGCTCCAGCTCGCGCGCGCTGCGCATCTCCGGACCCGCGCGCAGCGCCGCTTCCTGGGCGCCGAGCCGGGTCGCGGTCTCCTCCAGCCCGGCGATCCGCCCGGCCGCCTCCTCCCGTTCCCGCTCGGCCTCCTCCCGCTGGGTGCGGGCCTGCGCCAGATCGCGTCCGAGCTGCTCGTAGCGCGCGTGCTCGCTGCGCGGCAGCCGGGCCCGGCGCCGGGTGGCGACCCGTGCGTAGCGGCGGTAGTGCTCCAGGAACCCGGACGCGGCACGCTCCGCCTCGGCCGCCGCGCGCAGCTCCTCCTTCTCCTCGTCCAGCGACCGGAACGCCTCGGCCACATCGGCGATCACCGCTTGGTCCATGGGCGGCAGTGCCTCCGTCAGCGCCCGTGACAGCGCCGCCTCGCCCGGCCGCTTCGACAACTGCGGCTGGCGCAGCTGGATCAGCAGGTCCACCAGGGCCGCGTACCGCTGCTCACCGAGCCCGAACAGCGCCTCGTCGACCGCGCGCCGGTACGCCCTCGCCTGGTCGTACACCATGCCGTGTCCCGCGAGGGCCTCGGCGAGCCGGTCGCGCGACAGCGCGGTGCCGGTGGCGTCCAGCAGGCTCAGACCGGCGCCGACGCGCTGGTCGGTGACGGCGTACCAGTGGCGGGCGATGCCCCGGCCCGCCACCGCCTTCAGCCCGCAGGCGAGCGTGCGGAACTCGGCCCGACCGGTGTCCTCGTCGACACGGCCGAACTCGATCCACGTGTAGCCGAGGCGCTCGGGGTGCGGATGCTCCCCGCCCAGCAGCAGGTTCCACTCCATGCGCTTGCCCGGATCGGCGTCGGGTTCCACCCGGCGCGCGGACAGGTCGCCGTCCAGCAGGAACGGCAGGGTCAGCGCGAGGACCTTCGACTTGCCGGTGCCGTTGTTGCCGCGCAGCAGCAGCCGGCCGTCACGGAACCAGAACTCCTCCGTGTCGTAGTGGAAAAGGTCCACCAGACCGACCCGCAGCGGACGCCACCGGCCGGGGGAGGGGACGGGCAGGACGGGGACGGTCACGGCTGCTGTGCCTTTCGCCGGGCGGGACGCGGCCTGCGCGCGGCCGGGATCCCCGGCTCCACGACGACGGTCTCACCGACCGCGTACCGGGCGAGCGCCGGCCGCGGCGTCACACCCCCGGACGTGCGGGCCACCAGGCCGAGCGCGGTCAGCCGGTCCAGCGCCTGCTCCACCAGCTCACCCTCGGCCCCCGGCTGCCGGGCGCTCTTCGCCCAGAACCCGCCGTGCTCCACGGCGAGTTCCCGCACCCGCCGCTCCAGCTCGGCACGGGACACCTCCCCCACCGAGCCGGCCAGATGCTCGGCGAGGAGCAGGGTGACATGACCGTGGGTGCCCTGCTCGGGCATCCGTACGTCGGTGAGGTCGTCCAGCGGGTCGACCATCGCGATGCCCTCGGCCCGCACCTCCGCGACCAGCCCGGTCAGCTCGGTGATCCTCGCCGTGAGGAACCCGCGCTGGCGGGTCAGGTAGGCCAGTTCCTCGTCGGCCAGCGTGTCGTAGTACAGCACCGGGTCGTCCAGCAGACGGCGGGTCAGGCGCTGGCGGATCGCGCGGAAGCGCAGTTCGTCGCTGTCCAGAGCGGTCTCGGCGGTCAGTTCGGCCAGCCGCTCCTCGAAGTCGCCGGCACCGATCGTCGACGGTCCCCGGCGCGTGGCCAGCAGTCCCGCCAGGACCCGGCGCCGCACGTCGTACAGGACGTCTCCGGCCCCGCTGACGTACGCGTCCTCGTCCCCGGCCACCCGCCGCAGCACCCCGTGCCGCATCAGCAGCCGCATCACCGCCGCCAGGTCCGTGCGCTCATCGCGCCGCTCCAGCGTGAACTCGACGCCGGCCGCGACCAGGTGCGGATCGGCGGCGTCCAGCACCACCTGCTCGGCGAGCCGTCCCAGCGCGGTCTGCGCCTCGCCCCGCTCCAGCGCGGCCAGTGTCAGGCACAGCAGGACGTACCGGCGCCGCGTGAACGGCGCGCGGGCACGGGACGCCTCGCGCGCCGGATGCGTCGCGTCCGTGGACGTACCGGGGGCCCGGTGCAGCCGGGCCGCCTCGGCGTCCACCCGCAGCACCCAGCCCGTGTTGCGGTCGAACCACTCCCGCAGCTCACCCGCGTACTGCCGCACCAGACGGAACTCGTCCGCCGACGCTCCGTCCGCCAGCAGCAGCGGCTCCTTCAGCAGGGCGCGGGCCGCTCTGCGCACCTCGGCCGCGCGCCGCGCGTCGAGTACCTCGCCGAGCGGTGTGGTCATCGCACGCCTCCCCGGTCGGTCAGGTCGGTGATCTCCACCAGGTGGTCGGCTCCGCGGAACACCCCGTCCGGCGTGCGGACTTCGGCCGTCGTGCCGTCCGTCAGGGCCGTCAGCCGGATCTCCATCATGCCGTCGTTGCCGGCGGCCACCGTCGTCGTGACACCCGGCCGCCACCGTGCCAGGGCGTCGCCCAGCAGACGCAGGAACAGGCCGAAGGCCACCGGGTCGAGTTCGCCGAGCGCCGACAGCCGGACCGGTCCTTCGGTTGCCAGCCGGGCGCGGGCCGCCGCGATCTCCTCGGTCTGGCGCGCGGCGATCTCGGCCAGCAGGCGCCGCTCCTCGGAGCGGTCCCGCACCTTGCGGGCCTTGCCGCGCCGCTCGTAGCTGCCGGTACGCCGCAGGTGCGGACTGATGAGCAGCGGTTCGGCGTCGGCCCAGGAGGTGACCGCCGGCTGCGGGCGCGCGGCCCGCTGCGCGAGGGTGTCGGCGTCCACGGTCAGGTGCCGCGCCGGGTACAGCCCGAAGGCCGTACGCCACAGCCGGTGGCGCGCCTCGTCGTCCGGTGCCTCGGCGAACCAGCGGGCCAGCGTGCGGAAGTCCGCCGAACGGTCCGAACGTCCGGCCCGGCGCTCGTTCAACTGCCGCACCACGGCCAGCAGTTGCGGAATCGCGCCGAGCGCACGGCCGCGCAGCAGGCGGGCCTGTGCGGGGCGTCCGTCGGCGGACACGAACCAGGACGCCAGCCCCGACCAGCGCGCCGCCCACCGCTCGTAGGCTTGAGCCTCGGCGCTCCCGGCCTCCTCCGGAGCCGCGTCGGCCGCCTCCCGGGCCGCCGCCAGCCGCAGCAGGCCGTCCGCCCGCCCGTCCCGCTCCAGTTCGCCGACGAGCAGCGCGATCCGGCTCCCCAGCGTGATCAGGTCCTGGACGAACCGTTCCAGATACTGGATCAGCCGGTCCTTGTAGGCGAGGAACACCTCCACCTCGACACCGTGCAGATCGATCGTGCGCTGCAACGACCCCATGAACGCCCGCGCGTTCTCCGCCAGCGCCTCGAAGCGGGCCGTCAGCGCCGACAGCGCCAGATGCGCCTTCGCCGCGTCCACCTCCGCCCCGTCCCCCTCACCCGCGATCACCAGGAGCGCGCGCAACTGCGTGACGATGTCGTGCAGCGCCACCGCCTGGAGCGCGCCACGTCGTCCCAGCGCCTCGTCGTACGCGCTCAGCGCCTCCTCGGCGGCCTCGCCGGCCCGGGTGAGCTGGTAGATGAACCGCTTGCGGTAGAAGTCCTCGACCGCCGTGACCCGTGCCGTGTCCGGGTCCGCCCGCAGGTTCCCCCACTCCACCAGGCTGTCCAGCGCCTTGACCACCGCGTCCGGATCAGCGGACCGGTGCTCCGGCGCCAGCGCCGCGTACACGTCCTCGGGCCGAAGGTGCACCGCGAACCGTTCCTTGGCCGCGAGAAACACCCGCATCACCTGCCGGTACAGGGCGGCGTTGGGCACCGTCAGGTGGGTGAAGGGGGTGTAGTCGGTGCGGCGGCGGCCGGTGGTCTGCGAGGTCATCGTCCGGCATTCTTCCCGATGCGTGCCCGGACAGGGGAGCCATGGCCTGAGATGTGCGCGGAGTGGCGGTGCGGGGTCCCGCCGCGTCCCGTGCACTCCCGGCCGCCGGGCAGGAGCGCGGCGGATCGCGGTGACCGGCAGGTCCGCGAGGACACGGGGCATTTCCCGGCCGCCACGGGGACGGGTCCGGCATCGTGGCCCACGAGCCGTACGCCGTGCTGAGCCTCGTCTTGCGGTCCGACTCGTTCCGGCATAGTCTTACGAACGTAAGATAAACGATCGTAATTCAACGATGCGGGGAGTCCGTGATGGCCACAGACCGGCTGGTAGCACTCGTGACGGGGGCCTCGTCGGGGATCGGCAACGCGACCGCTCGCGCCCTCGCCGTGGCCGGGTTCGAGGTGGTCGGGACCGGGCGGAGGACGGCGGATCTCACCCCGCCCGCCGGGGTGACCTTCCTCGACCTCGACGTGACCAGTGACGCGTCCGTCGCCGCCGCCGTCCAGGAGGTGATCGAACGGTTCGGCCGGATCGACGTCCTCGTCAACAACGCCGGTCTCGGCTCGGCGGGCGCCGTCGAGGAGAACTCCGTCGCCCAGGCCCAGAAGGTCTTCGACCTCAACTTCTTCGGCCTCCTGCGGATGACGAAGGCCGTCCTGCCGCACATGCGCGCCCAGGGCCGGGGCCGGATCATCAACCTCTCGTCCGTCCTCGGCGTCATCCCGCAGCCCTACATGGCCCTCTACGTCGCGGCGAAGCACGCCGTCGAGGGCTACTCCGAGTCCCTGGACCACGAGGTCCGCGAGCACGGCGTCCGCGTCCTGCTCGTCGAGCCCGGCTACACCCGCACCGCCTTCGACGCCAACGCCGCGCAGCCTGACACGCCGCTGCCGCTGTACGCCGAGCGGCGGCGCGTCTTCGACGAGGTGGTCGCCGAGGCGATGGAATCCGGCGACGACCCCGCGCTCGTCGCCAAGGAGATCGTCACGGCGGCCACCGCCCCCAAGCCGAAACTCCGCTACACCGCCGGACCGCTGGCCTCCCGCATCACCACCGCGCGCCGCCTCGCCCCCGCCGGGATCTTCGACAAGCAGATCCGCAAGTTCAACCGGATGCCCGGCTGACGCCCCCCTCCACCGACCCGATCCCTCCGACCCCTCCGAACAGGAGCACCACCATGGACATCAGCCCCGAAGCACAGGAGTTCGCGCGGTTCCTCGACGGCGTGCGCGCGCAGGCGGCGACACCCAGCCTCGACCTGGCCGTCGTGCGCGCCGTCGTCGACACCCACGCCGCCGCGTCGACCGAGCCGGAAGGCGTCACCTACGCCGACGTGGACGCCGACGGCGTCCCCGCCCTGTGGGTGATCCCCGAGGGCGCCGACCCCGGCAAGGCGCTGCTCCACTTCCACTTCGGCGGATCGGTCGCCGCCTCGATCGCCTCGGACCGCAAGGCCGCAGGCCACATCGCCAAGGCGGCCGGCGTCCGCTCCCTCGTCGTGGGCTTCCGCCTCGCGCCCGAGCACCCCCACCCGGCGCAGCTCGACGACGCCGAGACCGCCTACCGCTGGCTGCTCGCGCAGGGCTACGAGCCGCGGAACATCGGCAGCACCGGCCACTCCATCGGCGGCACCCTCGCGGTCATGCTGCCGCTGCGCCTGCTCGCCAGGGGCGAGGCGACCCCCGGGGCGATCGTCAGCATCTCGCCGTGGACCGACCTCACCCTCAGCGACCCGAAGGTCGACGAGAACGAGGAACACGACAAGATGCTCAGCCGGGGCACCCTCGAACTGTTCCGCTCCGCCTGGTTGCAGGACCCCGCCGTGGACTTCACCGCCCCGGACGTCAGCATCGCGAACGCCGACCTGACCGGCCTGCCGCCCACGGCCCTGCACTACGGCGAGTACGAGACGCTGGCCGGCGACGGCGCCGCCCTCGCCCGCCGGCTCACCGACTCCAAGGTCGTCTCCGAGGTCCGCCCGCTGCCCGCGGGCCAGCACTCCTTCATCCTCGGCGCGGGACGCGTACCCGAAGTGGACCGCGCGATCGGGCAGATGGGGCAGTGGCTCCGCCGCCACCTCGGCAACTGACACGGAAGACCGACCGAGAAGACCACGTGAAGGGAGACGGCTGACATGAAGGCATTCGTCGTCGAGAAGTACGGCCGGGACGGCCTGCGCGCAGCGGACGTTCCGGAGCCCGCCGTCGGGGACGGCGACGTCCTGGTCCGGGTCGCCGCCGCCAGTGTCAACCCGCTGGACAAAATGGTCCGCGACGGGGAGTTCAAACGGCTCCTGAAGTACAAACCGCCCTTCGTGCTCGGCCACGACGTCGCCGGCGTCGTGACACGGGTCGGGTCCGCCGTGCGGGACGTGGCCGTCGGCGACGAGGTCTACGCCCGCCCCCGCGACCTGCGGATCGGCGGCTTCGCGGAGTTCATCGCGATCGACCAGGACGACGTCGCCCCCAAGCCGAAGTCGCTCACCCTCCAGGAGGCGGCGGCGGTGCCGCTGGTGGCCCTGACCGCCTGGCAGATCCTCGTCGACCGGGCCCGGGTACGGCCGGGGCAGAAGGTGCTCGTCCACGCCGGTGCCGGCGGCCTCGGCTCGACGGTCGTCCAGCTCGCCAAGCACCTCGGGGCCACGGTGGCGACCACCGCGAGCAGCCGCAACCAGGAACCGGTCACGAGCCTCGGCGCCGACATCGTCGTCGACTACGCCAAGGACGACTTCGCACAGGTGCTGTCCGGCTACGACCTGGTGCTGGACTCCCTGGGCGGGGAGAACCTCACGAAGTCGCTGACCGTGCTGAAGCCGGGCGGCCTGGCCATCGGCGTCACCGGCCCGCCGGACGCCGGGTTCGCCCGACAGCTCGGCGCCCCCGCGCTCCTCGGCGTGGCCATGAACGCGCTCAGCCGCAAGGTCCGCAAGCGGGCCGAGGCCCTGGGCGTGCGCTACGAGTTCTTCTTCATGCGGGCCGGCGGCTCCCAGCTCCGCGAACTCGCCGCCCTCTACGACAGCGGGCGGCTCCGCCCGGTCGTCGACCGCACGTTCCCCTTCGACCGGACGCCCGAAGCGATGGCGTACGTAGAACAGGGCCGCACCGGGGCCGGGAAGGTCGTGATCTCGATGACCCCCGACGGGGACTGAACTGGGCTGATGTCCCAGGGGACATGCGGTGACGGAGCCGGCGGAGGGCGTTTCCGGCGGGCGGAGGGAGGGGGCGCGTGGCGCGTTACGGGAAAGAGCACAAGCAGGGGACCAGGCAGCGGATCGTCGAGACCGCCGGCCGCCGCTTCAAGCGGGACGGCATCGACGGCTCGGGCATCTCCGCGCTGATGGCGGACGCCGGACTGACCAACGGCGCCTTCTACGCCCACTTCGCGTCCAAGGACGACCTCGTGGCCGTCGCCGTCGCCGACCAACTGCGCGTCCAGCACGCGAGCGTCGTCGAGCAGGCGGCGCCCGGCATCGCCGGACTCGAACAGATCGTGCGGTGGTACCTGTCGCCCCAGCACCGCGACAGCCCCGGCGACGGCTGCCCCTCCGCCGCGCTCCTCGACGAGATCGGGCGCCGCGCGGACGAGACCAGGCAGGCGTACACCGAGGGTGTGCTCGTCGTCGTCGACGGCCTCGCCGCCCGCCTGGCGCCGGCCGATCCGCACTCGGCGCGCACGAAGACCCTCGGCGTCTACGGCATGCTGGCCGGCACGCTCCAGCTCTCCCGCGCCCTGGCCGACCGGCGCCTCTCTGACGAACTCCTCGACGAGGGCATCCGCAACGCCCTCACCCTCTTCGGCATACCGCGGTCCCCCTGACCCACCGCGGCGCCGGTCACCTGCCGAGTCCCGGGGCCCGGGCGGGAAAGGCGGCCTGCACGGGGGCGCCGCCCAGCGCGGCCACCGTACAGAGCGTCGCGGCCGGCGTCCGGTCCCCGCCGGTGCGAACGGCGTGCGCACGCCATGCGCCAGTGACCGGGAGCGGGGCACCGGCAGGGCCGCCGTGACGGTCACCGGGTGGCCGGTGACGTCCTCGCCCAGCGCGCCGAAGGTGCCGGCGCCGTTCGAACCGTGCGCGGGAGACCGTACTCGCGGTCCCCGTGTCTGCGTCTCGCCGGACTCGTCGGCACCCGCTGCGGGGCAGTTTTCTGACAGTTCGGGGATTTCGTAACAAAAGAAGGTAATCATCTGGAAGGGTGATGGTATCGAGATGAGCAGAGCAGGGGGCGGAATGTCGGTCATGAAGTCAGGAGTCAAGCGGCTCCTGAGGCGCGCCGGATTCGACATCGTGCGCAGCACCAGAATCCAGGGCGGGGTCGACGAGTTCATCCCGTTCGAGGCGACGATGAGCGCCGCACGGGCGGCCGGTCTGCCGGTCGGTGACTACATCGACGAGGTCATGAACGGGACCCCCGGCGCCACCCGGTCCACCATCGACCGGCTCCGCGCCCTGGGCGTCTTCGCCGCGGGCCCGCACACGGTGCTGGAGATCGGTCCCGGGTCCGGACGGTACCTGGAGAAGACGCTCAAGGAGTGCTCACCCGACCGCTACGAGATCTACGAGACGGCGGCGCCCTGGGCCGACTACCTCGTGGACACGTTCGGCGTGGTCGCCCGGCCGACCGAGGGATGCAGTCTCGCCCCCACACCCGACGGCAGCATCGACCTCGTCCAGGCCCACAAGGTCTTCAACACCGTGACCTTCCTCTGCGCCTCCCGCTACTTCTTCGAGATGGCCCGTGTCACGCGACCCGGTGGCCGGATCGTCTTCGACGTCATGACGGAGACCTGCCTGGACCCGGCCGCGGTGCGCACCTGGGCGACGAAGGGCGGCGAGGGGCACGACTCCTTCCCGGCCGCCATGCCCCGCCGCACCTGCGTGGACCTCTTCGAAACCCTCGGCTGCGACCTGGAGGCCGCCTTCCCGGCCCCCCTGGGTGTCGCCACCACCGAGGTCCTCGTCTTCAGGAAGAGGCCCTGACCCCGGACCGCCCACCACGCCCCCTCCCGGCCTCGCGCCGGCATCGCGCCGGCCCCGACACCGTCCGCCACCGATCCCCGGACCTTCACCGGAGCCCTCGCCCGCCCCGCCGGACGTCCCCGATACCAGGACCGCACACCTGGCCACGCATCCTGGAGATACGCCTCGCGGACGGCACGGCGGCGTCGGACGAACCGCGTGACGGTGGAGTGGTCCACTCGCCGGTTCGGGGTGGTGATCCGGCAGCCCGCATCGTCATGTCACGGTCGGCGGTCGGCCGGCCACAGGTCGAACTGGGCGGAGACGCGGGACAACAGGCTTTCCTCGCTGCCGTTGCGCATGACCAGCGTGAGCGTGAGGCAGCCGTGTACCGCGGCCCAGACGGCGTCGGCGGTCGTGGTGACCTCGCCGGGCACGCACCAGCCCTGCTTCTGGCACGCTTCCACCGCGGTGATCCACCGGTAGCGCAGCTGGCCGAGGTGGTCGGGCAGCGGTTCGCCCGGCTGCCAGTTCGCGGGGTGGGTGGCGAACATGATGCGCGTGAGACCGCGCCGGCGGTACAGGAACCGGCAGTAGGCCGCCGCCTGAGCCCGCAGCACGGCCGGCGGCTCTTGGTCCGCGCACTCCTGGACGGCCTGGTCGAGTTCGCGCAGCAGCAGGGTGAAGCCGGTGTCGACGGCGGCGGAGATCAGGTCTTCCTTGCTGGCGAAGTGGCGGTAGATGCTCGGGGTGGCGATGCCGACCTCGCGGGCGATCTCGCGCAGGGAGAACGCCAGCCGCGGGAGTTTGTAGTCGTCACTGGCCATGAGTTCCACGGCGTCGAGCAGCTTGGTCCGGACGTCGCGGCCTGCTGCGGTCGCGCCGTCGCTGCCGGTGTCATCAGCGGGAACGGGATTGGTCACGCGAGGAGAATACGGGTCCGGCCCGCGCCGGGCCGGACCCAGGTGGGCGGACGGTCACCGATGGTGCCGGTGACCGGTCACCACGTCACCCACAACTGCTCCAGGCCGTAGATGACCGCGGTGGTCCGGTAGGTGACGGGCTTGCCGGGGGCCAGGCGCAGACCGGGGATGCGCTCGAACAGGCGCGGGAGCGCGACTTGCAGCTCGACCCGCGCGAGGTTCTGCCCGAGGCACTGGTGCACGCCGTAGCCGAAGGCGACGTGGTTGCGGGCGGCACGGGTCAGGCTCAGCGCGCTGGCGGGCGCGTCTTCGCGGTCGAAGACGGCGGGGTCGAAGTTGGCGGCGTTGAGCGAGGCGATGATCGCGTCCCCGGCGCGCACCGGGCAGCCGCCCAGTTCGGTGTCCTTGGCCACCACGCGGCGCGGTTCGCCCTGGTTGACGCTGAGGAACCGGAGCAGCTCCTCGACCGCGCCGGGCACCGCCTCGGGCTGCTCGCGCAGGATGCGCAGTTGGCCGGGATGCTCCAGCAGGGCCCGGACCGACAGCCCGAGCATGTTGGCGGTGGTGTCCTGGCCGCCGGCGAACAGCACCAGCAGCATGCGCTTGACCGCGTCGGTGTCGAGCTCGCCGGTGGCGAGGTGGTCGTGCACCAGGCGGCTGACGATGTCCGTGCCGGGATCGGCCGTCTTCTCGGCGATGACCCGGTCGAACATCTCGTTCAGCTCATGGTGCGCGCGCTGATGTTCCTCCTCGGAGGAGGCGTAGTCGGTGGCGATGAGCACATGCTCGGCGAACGCGACGCGATCGGCGTCGGACAGGCCCATCATCTCGCAGATCACGCGGGCGGGCAGTTGGTGCGCGAAGTGCTCGACGAAGTCCACCGGCGCGGATTCGCCGCGCCGCAGCAGGTCGTCGATGAGGTCGTCGGTGATCTCCAGGACCCGGGGGCGCAGGGCCTCGACCCGCTTGACGCTGAACTCCCGGCTCATGATCCGCCGGTCGCGGGCGTGTTCGGGGTCGTCCTCGCGCATGATCGCGCCGGCTTCGGTGACGCGAGAGGTCGGGGTCGCCACCGGGAACCCGTCGCGGGTGACGTCGGAACTGAAGTGCTCGGCGTCACCGAGCATCGCTCGCACCTGGTCGTAGCGGGTCACGAGCCAGGTCCGGCCGCCGTCCCAGGTCGGGACCCGGTGCAGCCCGCCTTCCTCACGGAAGCGCGTGTACTCCTCCGGCGGCGCGTAGGGGCAGGTTCGCGGGAGCGGGAAGACTTCGGTGGTGTTGTCGGTGGTGGTCATGCGGGGGTGGTCTCCTTCCAGGGGGCGCGGTCGGCCACGGCGGTCCGCCAGGCGCGCAGCGCGCGGGGCATGCCGACGCCGAGTGCGCCGCGTACCAGGCCGTCGCGACGGGACACGCCGATGAAGCGGCGGGCGTCGAGGGAGCCGTCGACGACGGTGAACTCGTCGTCGGCGTCGAGCGTGCCGAAGGTCTGGAGTCTCAGGTCGTACTGGTCGGACCAGAAGTAGGGCACGGACGGCGCTGGGGTGAACTGTGGGTCGAGCAGGGCGCGGGCGACCGCGCGGCCCTGTTCGGTGGCGTTGAGCCGGTGTTCGTAGCGGTGGTGTTCGCCGGTGCGGGGGTCCTGCCAGGCGGCGACGTCGCCGGCGGCGTAGATGCCGGGTGCGGCTTGGCCTCGTGGGTCGCACAGCACGCCGCCCGACCCGGTGGCGGGTGCGCGTCCGCCGATCGTGACCGGGCTGCCGGCCAGCCATTGCACCGCCGGTGTCGCGCCGATGGCGACCAGGACGGTGTCGGCGGGCAGCACGGTGCCGTCGGCGAGTTCCACCCCGGTGACATGGCCGTCGGCCGCGTGCAGGCCGGTGACGGGAGGGCAGGAGCAGCGCAGGTCCACGCCGTGCTCGCGGTGCACCTCGGCCAGCCAGTCGCCGATCTCGCGGTTGACGATGCGGGCCAGTGGCCAGGCCAGCGGGTCGATCACGGTCACCTCGGCGCCGAGTCCGCGGGCGACGGCGGCGGCCTCGGCGCCCAGGACCCCGGCGCCCAGCACCACCAGCCGACGACCGGGCGTCAGCTCGGCGCGCAGGGTGAGCGCGTCGTGCAGGGTGCGCAGTACGTGGACCCCGCTGATCCCGTCGCTGCCGGGCAGCCGGCGGGCACGTACGCCGGTGGTCACGACCAGCGCGTCGTAGGGGATGCGGTCGCCGTCGGTGAGTACGACCTCGCGGGAGTCGGCGTCCAGGGCGGCGGCGGGCCGTCCGAGTCTCATGGTCACGGCCAGCTCGTCCAGGTGTGCCTGCTCGCGCAGGACCAGCCGCTCGGGCGACCAGTCGCCGGTGAGCAGTTGCTTGGACAGGGGCGGACGGTCGTAGGGCGGATGGGGTTCGTCACCGATCAGCGTCAGCTCGCCCCGGTAGCCCTGGCCGCGAGCCGCTTCCACCACGGCGAGACCGGCGGCCGAGGCGCCGACCACCACGACGCGGCCCGGTTCTGAGGCCATCGTCAGTTCTCCGTGACGTGGATGCACGCCGCGGGGCAGATCTGCGCCGCCTCACGGACCGCGTCGTGGTGGCCGCTGTCGGGGGTGTCGGTCAGCAGGACCACGATGCCGTCCTCGTCGCGCTGGTCGAACACCTCGGGCGCGGCGAGCACGCACTGCCCGCCGGCGCAGCACTTGTCCTCTTCGACGGTGATCTTCATCGAGCTTCCCTCCGGGTTCTGGGACGATCACGTCCACCACTGACGCTAACACTTGTTAGCTGATACCCTAACAGTCGTTAGCGTGGTTGGTAGTGATCACAACACGGAGGCTGTAAATGGGTATCGACTTCACCGGCCGGGTCGCCGTCATCACCGGCGCCGGCAACGGTCTGGGCGCCGAGTACGCCCGCACGCTCGCCCGTCTGGGCGCGGCCGTGGTCGTCAACGACATCGGCAGCGGCCCCGACGGAACCCCGGACGGCACCACGCCCGCCGAACAGGTCGTCGCGCGGATCACCGCCGCCGGTGGCCGCGCGATCGCCAACACCGACAGCGTCGTCGACCCGGACGGGGGCCGCGCCGTCGTCGAGGCGGCGGTCAAGGAGTTCGGCCGCCTGGACATCGTGGTCAACAACGCCGGCAACCGGCGCAACTCGCCCATCGACGAGGTGACCCCGCAGGACTTCGAAGCGATCCTGGCCGTGCATCTCAAGGGCGCCCTGCACGTCAGCCAGCCCGCGTTCGCCGTGATGAAGGAGCAGGGGTACGGGCGGCTGCTGTTCACCAGCTCGTCGGCCGGCCTGTTCGGCAACGCCGGACAGGCGTCCTAGGCCGCGGCCAAGGCAGGCGTGTTCGGGCTCGCGCAGGCGCTGGCCATCGAGGGCGAGCCGCACGGAATCCTGGCCAACGTCCTGCTGCCGATGGCCGGCACCCCGCGCGCCACCGCCGGCATGACCGCTCAGGCCAACGCCGCGGCCGGGGTCCAGGCGGCGTCCAGGTCCGACGGTGACACCGAACTGGTGAGCGCGCTGGTCGCCTACCTGGTCAGCCAGGAGAACACCCTCACCCACGAGGTGTTCGCCAGCGCCGGCGGTCGCTACTACAGCGCCTTCGTCGGTACCACGCCCGGCTGGCGCCACACCGGCGACCAGGTGCCCGCACCGGACGAGATCGGCGCACACCTGGAGCAGATCCGGTCGCGCAGCGGCTACTACGTTCCGGACTCCCTCGGCGCCGACATCGCGGTCAGCATGCCGACGGCCCTCAGCGCCCCGCAGCCTGTGCGTTCTCCCGCCGAAGCGGCACGCGGGTACTTCGACGCGTTGCTGCACGAGGACGCCGACGCGATGCAGGCACTGTTCGCCGAAGACGCCGTGCTCGACGTCCCCGGGACCAAGCTGACCGGGAACGCGGCGATCACCGCGTTCTACCGGAAACTGTTCACCACCGGCGGCCCGCGGCCCGTGCCCGGCCCGCTGCTGGTCGACGGTGACCGCGTGGCCGTGGAGATCGAGGTGCGCTACCAAGGGCAGGACCTGCGGTTTGCCGACTTCTTCACCGCCGACCACGAAGGACGCCTCACACGTGTGGCCGCCTACCAGGCCGCATGAACCATGGCCGGCATGCACGGACAGCGGCGGGAGAACCGCGGTCCAGCGGTCGCGCCCTCGTGGTCGTCTGCTCGACGCTGGCCAACCACGCGGCACGCGAACTCGCCGTCCGGCAACGGCCCGCCAGATGACAGCGTTGCTCCCTGGGCCGGCATCGCCGCGTGACTGTCCGGCCCCGGTTCGACCAGGGCACCGTGCATGCAGCCGCCTCGGCCGTCGCTGAGGCTTTTCGAGCCGGCGGCGCTGACCGCGAGTCGGACTGTCCTGCACAACGACGAAGCTCCTGGCAGACGGGTTCTCGACCAAGATCACCCGTGTCCGCCAGGAGCTTCGCGT
This sequence comes from Streptomyces saintjeani, assembly GCF_055409605.1. Lineage (NCBI taxonomy): Bacteria > Bacillati > Actinomycetota > Actinomycetes > Kitasatosporales > Streptomycetaceae > Streptomyces > Streptomyces saintjeani. The sequence continues at coordinate 9,511,299 of NZ_CP189624.1, forward strand.
GCTTGTCTGTCCAGCCGCACCTTGCGGTTCCTACGCCAGTCTGCACGTGACCGCGGAGGACGGGCAGTTCACGCGGGGCGCACTTCGAGGAAGACCCGGTGATCGCACGTCCGTATCCGGCAGAGAGGGACTCTCAGGCGCAGGTCAGCCGTGCGTCAGGAGGCGGTGCTTGGATCACTCAGCGGCATTGTCCGAATCCTCAGAACCCGAGAAGAAGAGGCATGCGATGGCACCCTCAGACCAGTCCACCCGCCTAGGCGTTCTGCTGCCGACCCGTGAACAGGCCATTCTCGGCGACTTCACCGCCTCGCCCTTGCTGGAGTTCGCCCGCCAGGCCGAAGACCTCGGCTTCGACTCGCTGTGGACGGGCGACTCGCTGACCGCGCGGCCCCGGCTCGACCCGCTGGTGGTGCTGTCCGCCGCCGGCGCGGTGACACGTTCCCTGACTCTCGGCACCGCCGCCCTCACACCGGCGCTGCGCCATCCCCTCATCGGCGCCAACATGGTGAGCAGCCTCGACCACGTCTGCGGGGGGCGCCTGGTCATGGGTCTGGGGTCGGGCTTCCCGGTCCCGGAGACGGAGGCCGAGTTCGCCGCCGTGGGAGCGTCGTTCGCGGGGCGGGCCGGCCGGCTCGACGAGATCGCCGCACTGTGGCGGACCGCCTGGGGGCAGGAGAGGGCGCAGTCGTTCGACGGGCGGTACTGGCAGGCCGACGGGCTCGACCGGCTTCCGAGCCCGGCCCGCCCCGGCGGCCCCCCGCTGTGGCTGGCGGGCAGCGACACACCACGCGTACTGGCCCGGGTGGCACGGCTGTACGACGGCTGGCTGCCGTTCCTGCCGTCGGCCGAGGCGTACGGCACGGCCTGGCGGCAGCTGGATGAGCTGCGGGCGCAGGCGGGGCGGCCCGAGGGCGCGGTGGTGCCCGGCTTCTACGCCACGATCACCGTCGGTGCCGACGAAGCCGAGGCGAAGGCCGAGTTGGAGCACTACATCGAGCACTACTACGGCCGCACCCTGGAGCAGATGTCGGCGATCCAGGCGTACGCCTGGGGCAGGCCCGAGCACTGCGCCGAGTGGCTGGCCGACTATGTGCGGGCGGGGGCGCGGCACATCGTGCTCCGGATCGGATCGCTGCGTCCGGAGACGCAGTTGAAGGAGATCTCCGAAGTGCTGCTGCCGGCGGTGCGGGCGGTCACGGTCTGACGCGAGCGGTGTGCGGGGGCGTGCCGGTCGCCCGCGACCGACGATTACCTGACGGGTAATCGACAGCTCACTCCGCCTCCCGGCACAGTGATCATGTGGCCGCGCCGACACCGCGGCTTCTGAACGAGAACTGAGGAGAACAGCATGACGACGTACGCCACCGCTGCCGAACGCTACTTCGCCGCCTGGAACGCCGACGGACCCGAGGCGATCGCGAAGGCGGTGTCCGAGGCATTCACCGAGGACGCCACCTACACCGACCCGCTGGCGGACGTGGCGGGCCACGACGGCATCACCGCCGCCATTGCCGGTGCGCACGAGCAGTTCCCGGGCTTCGAGTTCCGGATGAAGGGCGCGGTGGACGGCAACCACCACATCGCCCGCTTCTCGTGGGACCTGGTGTCGAGGGCCGACGGCTCTTCCCCGGCCGGCGGCTCCGACGTCATCACCATCGCCGACGACGGCCGCATCATCTCCGTCAGCGGCTTCCTGGACCGGGCTCCCGGGGCCTGACCTCGCCGAGCGTGTCCCGCAGGGCGGCGGCCGTCGCCGGGTCCGAGGGCAGGAAGGTCTCGATGGCCAGCTCGGAGACGGTCACGTCCAGCGGGGTGTTGAAGGTCGTCAGCGTCGAGATGAACGACAGGTGCCGTCCCCGCCACTCGATCAACAGCGGTAGCGCGTAGGCGGCGGGGGTCTCCGGCTCCACGGGACGCGCGTCGGTGCCGGTGTAGGCGGCCACCTCCCGGTAGAGGCCGACCAGGGCCGCCGAACCGGTCACCGAGATCTGCCGTTCCATCTGGCTCAGCAGGTGGGTGCGCCACTGAGCGAAGTTGCGGATCCGGGGGGCCAGGCCCTCCGGATGCAGCGTCAGGCGCAACGTGTTGATGGGGGGCTCCAGGAGGTGACCGGCGACCCCCTCGATGAGCGCGAGCAGACTGCGGTTGGCCCCCACGACGTTGTAGAGGGCGTCGTGGACGAGGGCGGGGTTCGGCTCGTGGTGTTCCAGCAGGCGGTCGAGTTCACCGCTGAACGTCTTCATGGCCGGGTCGTCCAGCGGGGTCTCTGAGAAGACCGGGGCGAAGCCGGCCGCGATGAGTAAGGTGTTCCGGTCGCGTACGGGCACTTCGAGATGCTCGGTGAGCCGCATCAGCAGGGAGTGGCTGGGGCGGGCCCGGCCGGTCTCGATGAAGCTGATGTGCCGGGCCGAGGTGTCGGCCCGGGAGGCGAGCTCGAGTTGGCTGACCTTGCGCCGGTCACGCCATGTGCGCAGCAGTACTCCGACGTCGGGGGCACTGGGCGACCGCAGTAGTTGGTTGATCACCACTCAACATTAACTGCGGAGAGCGACAAGCCCAATACTTCACGCACGCGCACCAGTTGACGCGGACGAGGTCTCACACCGGCTCGGCCGGCCGGCGCATCGACAGGCCCGGCAGGTAGGCGGCGTCGCATCCACAAGCGCGGGCGACGGTCACCGCCAGGGTGCCGGTGGAGGCCGGCTGGTCGACCACGACCAGGACTTTCCCTTGCGCTTGAGGCGGCCTCCCGCAGCTGGGGCTCGCCGTCGGGCAGCGGCTTGTCGAAGGTCGTCCGTCGGCCGACAAGGCCGTGGTGGGTGGACTCGCCCACGTCCAGGGCGCAGAACACAGCGATCGAGGTGAAGTCATTGCTGGTCACGGGGCTATCCCGCCGCAGTCACGACCGGTGGCCCACGGGGTACCGGAGATCGGCAGCCACATTACGCAGCCCTGCCTGCCGGCGGACACGCTTCCACCAGCGATCAACCGGTGCCACCGGGACCGGCGACAGCACCCCCCGGATCATCGAGGACAGGGGCGGTTCTGGCTCACGGATGCTGTTGGTGATCTTCATCCGGTGAGGTCAATGGTTTGGGCTCTGCTCCCATTGCGTTGAGGGTTGTGCTCTGTTGGTGGGAGCGGGGCGGCCTCGGCGGTCCAAGGGGGACCGCGATGGCAATGGGCGTGAGTTCGGGGCGGGCGATCCCGGCGCCGACGGTGCGGGTGGCACGGGCGAGCAACCCGCGGGGCACGGTAGCGATGTGGGTACGCGACCGGCTCGACGAACTCTTCACGGACGGCGATTTCGCCGACTGGTATCCGGCCAATGGCCGGCGGGGGATGTCACCGGCCGGGCTGGCCATGGTCTCGGTGTTGCAGTACGCGGAGAACCTCACCGATCGGCAGGCGGCCGAAGCGGTCCGTTGCCGGTCGGACTGGAAGTACTGCCTGAGCATGGAGTTGGACGACTCTGGGGTCGATCATTCGGTGCTCAGCGAGTTCCGGGACCGGATGGCCCGGGGCGATCGCGCCGATCGCCTCCTGGCGGTGGTGGTCGACCGGCTGGTGGCCGCCGGTCTGGTGGGACGGCGGGGCCGGGTACGGACCGATTCGACGCATGTGCTGGCCGCCGTGCGCACGCTGAACCGTGTCGAGTTGGTCGGCGAGACGATGCGCAGGGCGCTGGAGCAGCTCAGTGAGACCGGTGAGGACTGGCCGGCGCCGCTGGTTACTGCGGAGTGGGCGCGACGCTACGGGCGGCCGGTGCGCTACGAGCGGCTGCCGCGCAGTCCGGAGGACCGCTTGGAGTACGCCCTTGAGGTCGGTGCGGACGGCGTCCGGCTGTTGAGTGCCCTATACGGCACTGATGCACCGCACCGGCTGCGAGGGCTGCCGGGAGTGCAGGTTCTGAGGCAGGTGTGGTTGCAGCAGTACTGGTTCGACGGAGAGGGACAACTGCGCCGGCGTGAGCCGAAGTCCACACATGACAGGCGGTCCGGGCGGGAGACCCCACGTCGGTCTGCCGTCGCGGAGGCCCAGGGCCGGCCGGATCCCGCGGTCGCGCGGGTGCCCTGGGCCGGCGTGGAGATCGTTACCCCGCATGACGCCGAGGCCCGCTTCAGCCGGAAGGTTGTCTCATCCGGGGCCCGGTCATGGATCGGCTACCGCGATCACCAGACGGAGACGTGCGACGGCACCGGCCCGAACGTGATCATCCAGGTGGTCACGGCCCCCGCCCCGGAACAGGACATCGACGCCCTTCCACGGATCCATGAGGGCCTGACGGTCCAGGGGTTCCGCCCCGCGCAGCACCTGGTCGACGGCGGTTGCATCAGCCCCTCCACCATGCACCGGGCTCTCAGCGAGTACGGAATCAGGCTCACCGGTCCCATGCGCACAGTGTCCAGCGACCGTGAGCACCCCGGCTTCGACAAACGCGACTTCCGTCCCGACTGGGAGCAGCACACCCTGACCTGCCCGCGCGGTGAAACCCGTTTTCCCCGGAACGAAACCCGCCTGGACGGCCGTCCGCAGTACTCGGTCCGCTTCCCGACGGCCGTCTGCCGCGCCTGCGCGGACCGCGCACGGCCCAGGCAATGGCGGTCGAACAACGCGTGAGAGGGCGGCCGGTTCAGACCGGCCGCCCTCGTCGGTGCCATCGCGGGCGCGCTTCGGACACCCGGTCTCAGCGGGGTGCCAGCGCCGCGTCGAGCCAGTCGCGCAACTGTCCCGCATCCATCCCGCCGAGCCCGCAGGCCCCCTTGGCGGTGTCCGGGTCGCCGCCGAGGGACACGAACTTCTCCCGCACCAGCTCGTCGTGGCGGGCCCTGGTGTGCGGGCCGGCGGCACCCAGCGGGACGAGGCGTTCACGAGTGAACGCCCGGCCGTCCCGCAGCCGCACCGTGACGCGGGCGCCGGTCGCCTTGGTGGCGGCCGTGAAGTCGGGCTCGGGCGGCCCGGCGGCGGCGAGCGCCGTGCGGGCGGTCTCAGGTCCGGCGAACTCCCGCAGCCAGGGTTCGGCGGCGGCGCCCGCCCGGCGCAGGGCGGCGCCGAACGGCGCGGCCGACGCGAACAGTTCCCGGGTGAAGGCGGGATCATGGGTGAGCCGGACGAGCTGCGCGAGCTGACGGCGGCGCGGGTCCGCGAGAGCGGGCCGCTCGAAGTCGGCGACCGTCAGGCCGCCGGTGAGCAGGGCCGTGGCGACCGGGTAGGGGGTGTGCAGCACGAGCGCGCCCAACGGGGCGTCCGGCCCGGTGACGTAGCGGTCGGCGCGGCGGCCGGCGTACAGGGTGTAGAGGGACGCCTCCACGAGTACCTCCGCCACGGCGGCCGGGTCCAACGGGCCGACGGCCGGGAGCAGTTCGCCGTGGAGGTCGATGGCGCAGTCGACGGCCGCGTCGATGCCGGGGCCGCCGGGGCGCATCTTGAAGGACAACGTGTCGGTGTGCCATCGGCGGCCCAGGCCGTCGGTGACCTCGTCCGGCAGCGGCACCGTGGCCAGCGCGGCGAGGAAGCCGTCGGGATGTTCCAGCAGGTCGGGTGCGCCATGCAGGCCGGCTGCCGCCGCGTCGCAGGCGTCCATGCCGGCCCGCACCGGCGTGAGGGCGTTGAGAAGACGGGCGTCACTGGCCAGGAAGGCCCGCATCAGCGGCCGGTGCGGCATCGCGAGAGCCAGCCCCAGCGCGTCGGTCCAGCGCCTCGGATCGGTGACGCCCTCGCAGTGCAGCCTGCCGCAGACGGCACCCACCAGATGGGTGTGGACCGCGCTCTGCCCGCGCAACGGCCCGAGGGTCGCGGCGGCGGTGATCCGTGCCGCGCACTCGGTGGCCGCGACGACCGCCGTGAGCAGCGCCGCGCCGGTCAGCCGGCGGGCCCGCGCGAAGGCGAGCGGGACGGCGACCGTCGAGTTGGACAGGTGGCCGGCGTAGGCGGTGTCGTCCAGGTTGAGCCAGGACCCGAGGCCGGCCAGCACACAGGCGCCCTGCCGGGCATCGGGCTGGAACGGCTCCCCGAAGGCGGCGACCATACGGGCGCCCAGCGGATGGGCGGCCCCGGCCCGGATCGACGCGGCCTGGGACAGGATCTGGCTCGCGGCCAGGGCGCGGACCCGCTCCGGGATGTCGTCGTAGGTCAGCCCGGCGGCCCACGCGCACAGTTCCTCCAGAGGTGTCACGCCCGCTCCCGCGCCGGGGCGGTGGCGAGTACGGCGCTGTCGGCGCCCCACACCGGCAGCGCGCCGGCCAGCACGTCGAAGGTGAGGCGGCCGAGCCTCGGCGGCTGGAGGTTGCCGTCGTACTCGAAGCACAGGGGTACGCCGTCCAGCCGCTCCACGACGATCCGGCGCCCGCGGCCGTAGTGGACGCCCGGCAGGCCGAGGTGGTCGGCCCGACGGGTGAGCTCGGGGACCTCGTGCGGGGAGACGGGCGAGCCGATCACACACACGTCGAGGAGTCCGTCGTCCAGTTCCGAGTGCGGGAGCACCTGGTAGCGGCCCCCGCGGAAGCGTCCGCCGCCGACGTTGGCGAGCACGGTGGGGCCTTCGTGGAGGACGGTGCCGTCGACGGTGACCCGGCCGGGGTACGGCGCGAAGGCGTCGGCCGCGTCCTGGAACGCCCTGGTGTAGCGGTCGCGACCGGTCTCCGGGAGGTGGCGGGCGACCCGCAGGGCGTCGGCGATGACCCCGGTGCAGGCACCGAGGAACACGCGGGCACCCGTCTCGGTGAGGTGCGCCAGGTCCAGCCGGCGCAGCCGGGCGCCGTGCCCGGGGCCCTCCAGCACGGTACGCAGGGCGGTCCGCCAGGAGTGCTCGGCCCACAGCATCTTGTACCCGGAGTTGCCGGTGCCGGCGGGGACGATGGCCAGGGCGGGGGCGGCCGGGGCCGTGCCGAGACCGGCGACGACCTCGTGGACCGTGCCGTCGCCGCCCACCGCGACGACCAGGTCCGGCCGCGGGTGCCCGGCGGTGCCCTCGCTCGCGGCGCGGACCGCCGAGGCGGCGTCGCCCCGGCCGGCGGTACGGTGCAGGCGCACGTCAGGCACGTGCGCCGCGCACAGGGCGAGCACATCCGCCGTCAGACTCTCACTCGTGGTGCCCGCAGCGGGATTGGCGACGACGAGCACGCTCCGTACGGGCGCCTCGGATTCCTCGATCATGAATACGCTCCGAATGCCGATGAGATGGACAACGGCGCCCGACAGCGAGCGGAGAGGGCAGGATTCGAACCTGCGCAGGCGGGTGTGCCACCCGACCGGGTCGCCCCGGTCCCCGTTGAGCCGCTCCGGGCACCTCTCCAAGCGGAGAGGGCAGGATTCGAACCTGCGCAGGCGGGTGTACCACCCGACCGGGTCGCCCCGGTCCCCGATAAACCACTCCGGGCACCTCTCCAGCGATCTCGGAACCGGTTTTCTTTCGCCCCGGTCCCGTTCACGAGGACAACTCTGCCGGACCCTTCTGACGTCTTGCTGATATACGCCTGACGGCATCGAAAAGGGAATGCGTCAGGATGCAATCAGGTGGCTGTCAGGCTTTTCGCCGAAGCTGAAATTCCGCACGCCTCATACGACGGAACCATCTCGCGCGAGGGGACCCAGGCATGAATCCTTCCTTTGACGACGCCTTGCCAGGACAACGGGGCCTCCCGACCGGGTCACGCCGAGCGGGCGGGGGCGACAAGGCCGTCGGCGCGTCGGCGACGTTCGCCGAACTGCTCCAGCGCGTCAAGGCGGAGGGCCTGCTCGATCTGGCCCCGGGCTACTACTCCTTCCGCCTCACACTGAACGCCGCCGTCTTCGCCGTCGGCCTCTTCGCGTTCTTCACCCTCGGCGACTCCTGGCTCCAGCTCCTGGTGGCCGTATGGATGGGCCTGAGCGGCGGCCAGAGCGCCTTCATGTGGCACGACGCCGGCCACAAGGCCATGTTCCGCAGGCGCCGCCCCGCCGACATCGTCGGCTACATCCACGGGAACCTGGTCAACGGGGTCAGCTACGGCTGGTGGGTCAACCACCACAACCGGCACCACTCCCACCCCAACCACCTGGACATGGACCCGGACATCGCCCGGCGCACCATCATCTTCGACATCAACCAGTACGCGAGCCGCAAGGGCCGGCAGAAGCTCGTCGTCCGCTACCAGAGCGTGCTGTTCTTCGTGCTCCTCGTGCTGGAGGCGTACAAGATACAGAAGACCGCGGTGCAGATGATCGCCCGGCGCGAGGTGCCCCGCCCGGTCCTGGAGGCCACCCTGATCGCGGCCCGCGCGGCGATCTACCTCACGCTCGTGTTCACCGTCCTGCCGCCGCTGCTGGGCGTGGCCTTCATCGTGGTCCAGAACGCCGTCCTGGGCGTGTACCTGGGTCTGATGTTCGCGCCGAACCACAAGGGCATGGAACTGCGCGAGGGTGAGGAGGAGACCCTGGACTGGCTGGCCCGCCAGGTGCTGACCTCCCGCAACATCCGCCCGTCCGTGGTCATCGACTTCTTCTACGGCGGGCTCAACTACCAGGTCGAGCACCACCTGTTCCCGTCGATGCCGCAGAAGAACCTGGCGCGGGCCCGCGAGCTGACACGCGCCTACTGCGCGGAGCGCGGGATGCCCTACCACGAGGTCGGTTTCTGGACCTCGTACAAGGAGGTCGCCTCCTTCCTGCACGAGGTCAGCGCGCCTGTACGGCAGGGGACGGCCCAGACTGCCTGACCCCGGCCCGCCCGGCCCGGCTTCGGCGCCCGCCGCCGACGCCGGGCCTCGGTACGTCCCGGACCCGCCCCGCGTCCCCGCAGCACGGCGCCGGTCGCGGGTCCTGGCACTCACCCACCCCGAGAGGAGCCCCTTCGCCATGTCCGAGAAGTCAGCCAGAGTGATCCCGGCTTCGGGTGCCGACGGGCACCGCCTGTCCGTGGGCGAGCGGCTCGACAGGCTGCCCGTTCTCCCGTCCCACCACCGGCTCACCGGTGTCATCGGGGTCGGCCTGCTGTTCGACATGTACGAGAACAACCTGTCCGGTGTGCTGTCGAAGGTGCTACAGGCCGACTTCGCGCTCACCGGCACCACACTGAAGCTGGTGCTGGCGTCCGCGTTCCTCGGCCAGTTCCTCGGCGCGATCGTGCTCGGCCGCTTCGCCGACCGGTTCGGCAGGCGGCGGGCCTTCCTGCTCAACCTGGCGCTGTACTCGGGTGCTTCGCTCGCCGGCGCGTTCGCGCCGTCGGTGGCCTGGCTGGTGGCCCTGCGTTTCGTGGCGGGTATCGGCATCGGGGCGGAGCAGTCGCTGACCGACAGCTACCTCGCCGACGTCCTGCCCGCCCGTCACCGCGGCCGGCTCATCGCGTGGACGTACACCATCGGCTTCTGCGGGGTGCCCGCGGTGGGCCTGCTCGCGGTGTGGCTGGTGCCGCTCAGTCCGCTCGGCATCGCCGGCTGGCGCTGGCTGTTCCTGTTCGGCGGACTCGGCTCGGCGGCGGTGTGGGTGCTGCGCCGGGGGCTGTTCGAGTCGCCTCGCTGGCTCGCGGCGGTCGGCCGTACCCGGGAGGCGGAGGAGATCACCGCGCGGCTCGAGGCGGAGGCGGGGCCGTCGTACGTGACCGGGTCCGGGGACGCCGGTGCGGGGGAGAAGGAGGAGCGCCCGCCGGCCGCTTCGTCCGGGCGCGGCATGCTGCGGACGCTGTTCTCCCCGCCGTACCGGCGGCGCACGGTGATGCTGTGGGTGTTCTGTCTGCTGTCCACGGTCGGCTACTACGGCTTCGGCACGCTGGCTCCGCAGGTGCTGGCGGCCAAGGGGTACGGCATCGTGGCCGGGCTCGGGTACACGGCCGTGTCGTTCTTCGGATACCCGGTGGGCTCGCTGCTGGCGGCGCTGCTGATGGACCGCGTCGAGCGGAAGGTGCTGGTGGCGGTGTCGGCGTGTGCCATGGCCGCGTCCGGGCTCGGCTTCGCGTTCGCCGGCTCGGGTGTCTGGGTGGTGGTCTTCGGCTTCGCCTACACGCTGCTGAGCAACGTCTTCTCGGCCGCCTCGCACGTTCTGCTGGCGGAGCAGTACCCGACGGCGATCCGGGCCGGCGCCTCCGGACTGGCCTACTCGCTGTCGAAGCTGACCGCGGCGGCCCTGCCGTTCCTGCTGCTGCCGCTGCTGGACGCCGGCGGCGCGGGCCTGCTGTTCACGGTGATCGCGGGCGCGATGGCCGTGCTGGCGCTGGACGTCGCCGTCCTCGGGGACCGCACGACCGGCCGTCCGGTGGACGTGGTTCCCACCCGCTGAGCGCACAACTGTGGCGGGGGTCCCCTGTCGGAAGGGGACCCCCGCCACAGCCGTACGCGAGACCTGGAGGAGGTCAGCCGAGCCGCTCCTCGGCCAGCCGGGCGTCCAGGAGCCGGACCGCCTGATCGGCGTTGCGGGCGATCTCCTCGTCGTCCGGGGCTCCGATGACGGCCATGAGGTACTCGACCATGGAGTGGCGCAGTTCGTCGGTGCTCCTGGTGGGCTGAGCGGTGCTCGTCTCGGTGGACATGGGTCTCTCCCTGGGATCGTTGTCAGAAGGAGTTGCAGGCGCGGAAGATGTGCGCGAAGGACGGCAGCGACGCCTGCCCCTGGAAGGCGACGTACTCCGGGATGCTCAGCTCGGGCCCCCACTTCTCCTTGTAGGCGAGCTGGGTCTGCGCCGGGTAGAGGGCGCCGCCCTCGGCCCACAGGAACTGCATGAGCCAGCTGAAGGCCGGGCTGTGGCCGGGCAGTTCCGCGTCCGCGTCGAGCCCGGTGAACGGGGTGAAGCCGAAGTGCAGCCACTCGGTGCCCTCGGCCCGGAAGACCTCGATCGCGTGCGCGTTGACGGCTTCCATCAGTCCGGGTGAGCCGCCGGGCAGACGGCGGCTGAGGTCGTGCATCCAGCCCGCCCGGTCGCCGTAGACCGGGGAGTAGGAGATGTAGGCCACCGGTTCGCCCTCGATGGTGCCGAGGAAGAGCCGGCGGTGTTCCTGCGCCGGGCCGCCGATCTGGCCGACGAGGAACTCCAGCGGCCGGACGTTCTCGCCCTTCGACCTGAGCCAGGGGCCGTCGATGTGCTCGATGGCGTCCCCCCAGTTCGCGGCGTCCACCTCCTGGACCGTCAGGCCGTTGCGCAGCGCGCGGGAGATCTTGTTGCGCAGTTGCATGTACTTCGTCCCGCGCAGGCTGAACTCCGGGAGCTGTACGGCCCAGGAGGCGCCGATCTGGTTGACGGTGAAGCCGTGGCGGACGTGGATCTCGGCGTCGGAGCGCTGGAGCTGCACCCCCACCACCAGCAGCTCCTGCTGCCGGGTGTGTTCGAGGAAGGCGTCGAGGAGGCGCTCGTAGGTCTCGGGCGGGGCGAACGGGCCGCCGAACTGGACGGCGTACTTCCCGGTCCGCCGGTAGAACACGGCACCGTCGGTGCCGGGCAGCGTGAACACCTCCTTGTCGTCGTTCATCGCCAGGAAAGCGCTGGGGTTCTCCGCCTGGGTCCAGTTCCTGATGGCATGCAGAAGAATTTTGGACATGGGGAAATTAGAGCAGACATCAATTCGCCGCGGAAAGGGGCGGCGAGGTGGAATCGGGAGAACGTCAGACCAGGGTCAGCGGTGCGTCAGGACCGCGTCAGAGAGCACTGGGACACTATTTTCCGAGCAGGCTGCACGAGAAATTTGACAGCAATACGGAGGCGTATTCTATGGGGCGGCCGATGCATGCTTCGGAAAAGCGCAGTTATCGACTCTACATCGGTGGCAAGGATGTGGAGAGCGAGCACTGGGTGTACACGGTCAGCTCGCGTTCTCTGCTGGAGGACGTCTTCACGAGCGTCAGCCTGAAGCGTGAACTGGAGCGGAATCCGGAGTCGGAGGCGGCGAACCATCCCTACGTGGCCGGCCGGTGCGCGGTCGCGAGCGACGCGGACATCGACCGGGCCGCCGCCGCGGCAGCCGAGGCGGCCCCGGTGTGGGCGGCGGTCCCGCTGGCGGAGCGGATGCGGCTGGGCACCTTGTTCCGCGAGGAACTCCTCAGCCGCCAGGACGAGTTCACCGAGATGCTGATGCTGGAGGGCCACCCGGTCAAACTCGCCCGCTGGGAGCTGAGCTGTCTGCTCCAGGTCTACAGCGAGGAGAGCCTGGGCTGGTACCGGCAGCGGATGCACACCGAGTTCGAGCACGGCCCGCGGCGGCTGATCGTGCGCCGCCAGCCCGATGGCGTGGTCGCCTTCAACCCGCCGCAGAACGCCCCCGCTCCCAGCGCCGCCCTGGCCGTGCTCGCCGTGATGGCGGGCAACGCGGTGGTGGTGCGGGCGCCGCGCAGCATCGCGCTGAGCACGATGTGGCTGATGCGGGACGTGGTGGCGCCGCTGCTCGACCGGGTGGGCGCGCCGCCGGGGGTGCTCAACGCGATCTGCGGCAATCCCCGCCAGACGCTGGACCGCTGGCTGGAGGACCCGCTGATCGACGACATCTTCTACATCGGCGGCAGCCAGGAGGGCCTGCGCTTCCAGGAGCAGTGCGTGGCCCGCGGCAAGAAGCCGATCCTCGAACTGGCCGGCAACGACGGCATCGTGGTGTGGAAGGACGCCGACGTGACGCGGGCGGCGCAGGCGATCTCGGAGGCGTTCTACGGCTCCGGTCAGATCTGCATGGTGCCCAACTACGTGCTGGCGCATCCCGAGATCGCCGACCGGCTGATCGCGGAGGTCGCCCGGCGGGCGGAGGCGATCCGCCCCGGCTACCCGGAGGACCCGGAGGTGCTGCTGTCCCCGGTGCGCCGCAGCGAGCGCTTCTTCGCCCTGCTCCAGCAGGCCCTGGACCAGGGCGCCGAGCTCGTCACCGGCGGCAGCCGGGCCGAGGTCGACGGGACCCCCTCGGACACGGGCGTCTTCCTCCAGCCGACCGTGCTGCGGGTGGAGGGCCTGACCGAGGCCCGCAAGTACGACGTGGTCCGCGACGAGACGTTCTTCCCGCTGCTGCCGATCGTGGTGCCCGAGCAGGGCGGTGACGACGAGCTGCGCGAGCGGATGATCGCGTTCGTCAACTCCAACGAATACGGCCTGCGCAACTCGCTGTGGGCCGGCTCGCAGGACATCGTCGACGCCTTCGTGCGCCGGGTGGGCAACGGCGGCCTGCTGAAGGTCAACGACTCGCACATCGGCTTCCTGCCCTATCTGCCGAGTCACGGCGGCACCGGCCTGACCGGTGGTGCCTTCGGCGAGGCCAACTACCCGATGCTCAAGACCTCGCACCTCCAAGGGGTGAGCATCGCGCGGGACGTCAGTCCGCTAGAGGCGGTCTTCGGCTCCTGATCACTGCCCCCTAACCTCCCTCGGAGATCTGCCATGCGATCCCTGAACCTCGCACGAGACGTGTGTGAACGCCATCACCCGGGCCTCCTCGCGGCGCTGGAGGCCATCCCCTTCGACCGGCGCGAGGCAGCGGGCTCCCCGGTCACCGCGCTGCTGCGCGAGCACGGCGGTCCGGGGCTGCTGGTGCCGCACGAGTACGGCGGAGCCGGCGCCGGCATCCTCGACGCGATCTTGGTGCAGCGGGCCGTGGGCTCGGTGTCACCGTCGCTCGCGGCGGCCGGCGCGATGCATCACTTCACGGTCGCCATGCTGTTCGAACTCGCCGGTGACGCGGGACGCCTGACGCCCGCGCAGACGAAGCTGCTGCACGGCATCGCCCCGGAGCGGCTGCTGCTGGCCTCCGGCTGGGCGGAGGGCCGTACCCAGCAGAACATCCTGATCCCGTCGGTGACCGCCACCCCCACCGAGGGCGGCTACCTCCTCAACGGCGTCAAGAAGCCGTGCAGCCTGGCCCGTTCCATGGACCTGCTCACGGCGAGCATCGCGGTTCCCGGGGCGGACGGCGCCCCGGAACTGGCTCTGGCACTGCTGCCCGCCGACTCCGACGGCGTCTCGGTGGCGCCCTTCTGGAGCAACGAGGTGCTGGCGGGGGCGGAGAGCGACGAGGTGCGGCTGACCGACGTGTTCGTGCCGCACGATCTCGTCGTACGGACCGTGCCGGAGGCCCCGCACCTGCTGGACGACCTCCAGACGACCGGGTTCATCTGGTTCGAGCTGCTGATCTCGGCGGGCTACACCGGGGCCGCGAGCGCCCTCGCCGCCACCGTGCTGGAGCGCGGGCGCGGCGCGGTGGGCGAGCGCGCGGCGCTCGCGGTCCGCGCCGAGTCGTCCTTCGCCCTCCTGGAAGGCGCCGCCCGCGCCGTACGGGACGGCCTGGAGGGCGAGGCCGCCGTGGCGGCGGTGCTCGTGGCCCGGTACGCCGCCCAGGAGACCCTCGTCCAGGTCGCCGACCAGGCCCTGGAGCTCCTCGGTGGCATCGACTTCATCCGGGGCGGCGAGCACACCCGGCTCGCCGACTCGGTCCGCCCGCTCCTGTTCCACCCTCCGGGCCGGGCGTCCGCGGCCGAACCGCTGCTCCAGTGGTTCACCGGCGGCGCCCTGGAACTGTCATGACCACGCTCATCCCCTGTACCGGCGTCACAGGAGTCACCGCATGACCACCACCGCACAGCCCCCGGCCGCCCACACCCTGTCCGAGGAGCACTGCCTCGACCTGTACCGGGCGCACCTGAGCAAGGGCCGGGCCACCGTCGCCGAGCTCTTCGGCAGCCATATGGAGGTCGAGTCCTCCGGCGCCTGGCTCACCACGAGCGACGGCGAGCGCTTCCTCAACGCCGGCGGCTACGGCGTGTTCCTCATGGGCGCACGCCATCCCCTCGTCATCGAGGCCGTCGAACGCCAGCTGCACCGCCACCCGGTGGCCACGCGCATCCTGCTGGAGCCCACCGTCGCCCAGGCGGCCGAGGCGCTGGTGTCGGTGATGCCGGCCGGCCTGGACCGGGTGCACTTCGCGCTGTCCGGCACCGAGGCGGTCGAGGCCGGACTCAAACTGGCCCGCGCGAGCGGCCGGCGCCGTACGGTCGCGATGCACGGCGGCTACCACGGCAAGACCATGGGCGCGCTGTCGGCGACCGCGAAAAAGGTCTACCAGGACCCCTTCCGCCCGCTCCTGCCCGACTTCACCCACATCCCGTACGGCGACACCGACGCCCTGCGTGAGCAACTGGCCGCGCATCCCGGCGAGGTCTGCGTGATCCTGGAGCCGGTCCAGGGAGAGGGCGGCGTGATCATCCCGCCCAAGGGCTACCTGAAACAGGTCGAGGCGCTCGTCCGCGAGTACGACGGATTCCTCGTCCTCGACGAGGTGCAGTCCGGATTCGGGCGGCTCGGCGAGTGGTGGGGCGCCGACATCGAGGGCATCACGCCGGACGTCCTGCTGGCCGGCAAGGCACTCGGCGGGGGAGTGGCGCCGGTGTCCGCCGTCGTCGCCACCCGCAAGGCGTTCCGCCCCTTCGACAAGGACCCCTACATCCACACCGGCACCTTCTCCGGGCAGCCGCTCCTGATGGCCGCCGTCCAGGGGGCGATCCGGGCGGTGCAGGAGGAACGCCTGGTCACGCGCTCGATGGAGCTGGGCGCCCGCCTGCTGCCCCGGATCACCGAGATCGCCCGCCGCAACCTGCCCGGCCTGCTGGTCGAGGTGCGCGGCCAGGGCCTGCTGATCGGCGTGGAACTGGTCGAGGCGGGGCTGGCCGGCGAGCTGCTGATCGAACTGTTCAACCACGGAGTGGTGGCCAACCACTCGATGAACGGCAGCTCCGTGGTGCGCTTCACCCCGCCCGCGATCCTCACCGACGCGGACGTGAACCATCTTCTCGACTCCTTCGACAAGGCGACCCGCGACCTGGTCAGCGGCTCCGCCACGATGCCGGAAAGGCGGTAGCGACCGTGCGACAGGTGACCCTTGAGGCGCTGGTGCCCGCGCAGTCGGCCGAGGACGTCTTCCACGCCGTACGGCGCTGGGAGCGCTACCCCGAGCTGGCCCCGCACGTGGAGGCGACCACCGTGCACGCCACCCACCCCGACCAGGACGGCTCCTCCAGCTGGGAACTGCACTTCCGCAGCGGCCTGCTGCGCTGGACCGAGCGCGACGAGTTCCTCGTCGACGCGCTGGAGATCCGCTTCGAGCAGACCGACGGCGACTTCGACTCCTTCCAGGGCACCTGGAGCCTGGTCCAGGAGGGCGCGGACGTCCGTCTGCGGTTCGCCGCCGACTTCGACTTCGGCATCCCGAGCCTGGAGGGAATCCTCGACCCGATCGCCGAGCGGGTGATCCGGGAGACCGTCGCCTGGGCCGTCACCGGGATGTTCCCCGGCACCGAGGTCGTCGGCGAACACCACGAGCCGGACGGCCGGGCCGCCGAGGTGCCCGCCACCGCATGACGTGATCCGCCCGACGGACCTTCGGCAGGAGACAGAGCATGGACCAGGCGAACCCGTTCGAGACCCCCCGCACCTACTCCCTGCACCGCGCCGAGTACCTGGTCGGATTCGCGGTGTCGACCGGACTGATCATCGCGCACCTCGGAGACATCCGGTGGCTGCCCTTCATCGGGCTCTTCCTCTACATCGACCTCATCGGCTACATCCCGGGCGCGATCGCCTTCAAACGCGCCGGCGGGCGGCCCATATCCAAGACGTACTACGTCCTCTACAACGTGATGCACAGCCTGATCACCCAGGCCGCCGTGATCGGCCTGTGGATCTGGCTCGTCGGGCCCGAGTGGGCGCTGCTGGCGATCCCCTTCCACCTCTTCGGCGACCGGGGCCTGTTCGGCAACTTCATGAAATCGTTCGCGCTGCCCTTCGAACCGGTCCGGCAGGACGGCTATCTGCGGCTCCTGGACGACCTGGGCCTCGCGCACCCCAAGCCGGCCGGGCACGCCACGCACGAGGGCGAGCCGGCTCCGGTGGGCCACCTCCCCGCGCGGGCCGGACGATGAGGGCCGACGCCGCGCCCGCCGTGAGACGCCTCGCCGCACCCGTCACCGTCCTGACGGTCTGCCACCAGGGGCAGGTGCACGGCACCATGGTCTCCTCCCTCACGACCGTCTCATCGACCCCCCTGCTGCTGGCCGCGAGCCTGCGCGAAGGCTCCCACCTCGCCCATCTGGCCCTCGCCGAAGGGCGCTTCGCGGTCAACGTGCTCAGCGGCGGCCAGCAGCCGGTGGCCCGGCGGTTCGCGGACGAGGGCCCTACGGCGGACAGCTCCCCGTTCGAGGAGCTCGGCTGGCGGCCCGACCGCTACTCCGGCGCCCCACTGCTCGACGGCGCGCTCGCGCACTACGCCTGCCGGGTGCGCGGCAGCTTCCCCGTGGGCGACCACGAGGTGCTGCTCGGCCTGGTGGTACGGGCCCACGGCGGCCCCCGCGGAGTGCCGCTGCTCGCCTACGACGGCGAGCTGTGCGCGGGCGGCCCCGACCCGGACCTGGCGTACGTGCCGGACTTTTCCGTGACCCACCCGAAAGAGAAGGAAGGCGCAGCACTGTGAGCATCGACGACACCGACCGGGCCGTCGCCCCGGAAGCCGGCTGGGACACCGCTCCCGGACTCCTGGACGGCGCCATGCAGCTCACGCTCGGCCCGGACGACTGCGATCTGGCCTACTGGATCACCTCGGTCGCCCAGGGCACCCTGAAGGACCGGGGAGTGACGGGGCATCACGCGAACGCCCAGGTCCCCGACTTCCTCAAGCAGCCCGGGAACCCGCTGCGCGAGGCGCTCATCCTGGAGTTCGGCTACCGGGGCGTGTCCGAGGAGATCGCCACCCGCCTGCTCGCCCCCTACGTCGAAATCGCCCCCGGCATCGCGGAGATGGAGTTCTACGCGACCCAACTGCTCGACGAGGCCCGGCACGCCCGGGTGTTCCGGGGCCACCTGGTCGAGCTGGGCCTGCCGGAGAAGACACTCCTGCGTGACATCGAGGAGATGGCCGCCGACTACCGGCGCCGGGTGCTGCGGCCGGTGGAGGAGTTCACCCTCGACATCGTGCGCGACAAGAAGGACTTCGCGGGCGGCGTCGCGGTGTTCTGCATCGTCATCGAAGGCGTGCTCGCGCCGGCCGCCGAGCTGAGCGAGCGCAAGTGGGGCCCGCTCTCCCCGGCGACCAGCGAGATCTCCCGGGGCACCTCGATCGACGAGATCCGCCATCTGACCGTGGCCAGCACCATCCTCAAGGACCACCTCGCGGCGCACCCCGAATCCCGGGACCGGATCGTGGAGATCATCCAGGCCGGCGTGAGGATGTGGGACGAGGTCCCCGACCGGGAGTTCGTGATCCACCGCGAGGAACTCTTCCAGGAGGGCATGGCCGCGCGGGCGGACCTGATCGGCGACTACGAGATCTGGCCCGGCACCCGCATGCTCGACACCACCGCCGAGCAGCGCTACGACATGGCGGAGCGGTGGACCGAGCAGATGGCCGAGGTCCGCATGGCCTACATGGGCCTGCCGCCGGAGCTGCTGGGCGGCGCCGGGAGCGCCGCATGAGCGGTGCCGCGGCCGGGCGGGGGGCGGTGATAGCGGGCCTCGGCTGCTATCTGCCGCCCGACGTGGTGACCAACGAGGACCTGACCCGCCGGCTGGACACCTCCGACGCGTGGATCCGCTCCCGCACGGGAATCGCCAGCCGTCACATGGTCGCCCCCGGAGTCGCCACCTCGGACCTCGCCGTTCAGGCGGGACAGCGGGCGCTGGACGCCGCGGGCGGCGGCGCGGACGCCGTGGTGCTCGCCACCACCACCCCCGACCGGCCGTGCCCGGCGACCGCCCCCGACGTGGCCGACCGGCTCGGACTGCGCGGCGTCGGCGCCTTCGACGTGGCGGCGGTGTGCAGCGGCTTCCTGTACGGGCTCGCGAGCGCCGCGGGGCTGATCGCCGCCGGCACCGCGCGGCGGGTCCTGCTGATCGCGGCCGACGCGTTCACCACGATCATCGATCCCACCGACCGGGGCACCGCGGTGATCTTCGCCGACGGCGCGGGCGCGGTCGTGCTGCGCGCCGGCGACCCGGCCGAGCCCGGTGCGGTCGGCCGGGTGGTGCTGGGCAGCGACGGCGGCCTGAGCAGACTGATCGAGGTACCGGCGGGCGGGTCGCGCCAGCGCGGCTCCGGGGCCGCGGCAGCGCCGGGCGAGGAGTACTTCCGGATGGCGGGCCGCGAGGTGTACCGGCACGCCGTGGCGCGGATGACCGAGTCGTCCCGGCTGGCCGCCGGGGCGGCGGGCTGGGACGGCCCGCAGGACGCGGACCGTTTCGCCGCGCACCAGGCGAACGCCCGCATCCTGACCACCGTCGCCGACGACCTGGGCATCCCGCCCGAGCGGCGGCTGTCCAACATCGAACACGTGGGCAACACCGGCGGCGCGTCGCTCGCGGTGCTGCTCGCGCAGGCCGCCGCCGAGGGCACGCTGAAGCCCGGCCACCGGCTGCTCGCGACCGCGTTCGGCGGCGGCCTGGCCTGGGGGGCGACCGCCCTGGTCTGGCCCGAGGTCGCTTCCCTCTGATCCTCATCGCACGCAACCATCCGACCTGCCCGAAGGAGACCCCGTGTTCGAGACACTGAAGGAAATGCTGGTCAGCAAGCTCAAGGTGACCCCCGAGGCGGTGGTCCCCGGCGCCACGCGGGAGGACATCGACCTGGACTCGCTCGCCGTGGTGGAGCTGTCGCTGGTGCTGGAGAAGGAGCTGGGGCTGGCCATCAGCGACGACGAACTGCTGGAGGCGGCCACGGTGGGTGACATGGCGAAGCTGATGGAGGAGCGGAGCGCGGCGGCATGACCGTCGGCGCGGACATCGCGGTCACCGGTGTGGGACTGGTGACGCCCGCCGGGACGTGCACCGCCGACAGCTGGGCGGCGGTGTGCGCCGGGCGGCCGACGGCGGCCGTCGATCCGGCGCTGGAGGGAAACCCGGTACGGCTGTCCTGCCGGGTACCGGGATTCTGCGCCGAGACCCTGCTGGGTGCCCGGCGCGCCCACCGGCTGGACAGGTTCGTGCAGTTCGCCCTGGTGGCGGCGCAGGAGGCGGTGGCGGACGCCGGGCTCGACCCGGCGTCCTGGGACGGTGCCCGGGTCGGCGTGGTGATGGGATCGGCCGACGGCGGCCCGGGCACCGTGGAGGAGCAGCACCTGGTGCTGATCACCGAAGAGGCCCGGCGGGTGTCGCCGCTGCTGCTGCCGATGCAACTGCCGAACATGCTGGCCGGGCAGCTCGCGATCACGCTGGGCGCCACGGGACCGAACCTGGTGGTGGCGACGGCGTGCGCGTCCGGGGCGACCGCCGTGGGCACGGCCCGTGACCTGCTCGCCCTGGACCGCTGCGACATCGTGCTGGCCGGCGGCAGCGAGGCGATGATCACACCGCTGGTGATGGCGGGCTTCGCGCAGATGGGCGCGCTGTCCGGCCGGGAGGACGACCCGGACGGCGCGTCCCGTCCCTTCGACGTGGACCGGGACGGCTTCGTCGCCGCCGAGGGGGCGGGCGTACTGGTCCTCGAACGCACCGCCGACGCCCGGGCCCGGCGCGCGCGCGTCCGGGGCAGGGTCGTCGGGTACGGGGCGAGCGCCGACGCCCATCACATGACGAGTCCGCACCCGCACGGAGTGGGGGCCGAGGCCGCGGTCCGTGCGGCGCTGGCGGACGCGGGCGCGGCCGTGGCGGACGTCGGGCACGTGAACGCGCACGGCACCTCGACCCCGCTGAACGACCTGGCGGAGGGCCGGATGCTCAGCCGCGTACTGACCGGTGATCCGCTGATCACCTCGACCAAGGGGGTGACCGGGCACCTGCTGGGCGCGGCGGGCGCGGTGGAGGCCGCGCTGACGGTACTGGCCCTGGAACAGGGAGTCGTGCCGCCGACGGCGGGGCTGTCCCGGCTGGATCCCCGGCTCGACATCGAGGTCGCGACGTCCGCGACCCGTGTCCGGACGGAGCTGGCCCTCAGTAATTCGTTCGGCTTCGGCGGGCAGAACGCCGTCCTCGCCATCGCGGCGGCCTGAGGACGATCGGCGCCGCACCTCGCGGCCGGAGGGAAGGGAAGAGCGATGCACGATGCCCGTGAGCTGCTGGCGCTGGGCGACAAGGCGGTGGCGCGGCTGGCGCGGCGCGGATACGCGCTGCCGCTCGACGCGTTGGAGGTGCTGCACAAGGAGCGGACCGGAGCGGCCCAGGAGGTCGACCGGGTCCGGGCCGAACTGAACCGGGCCACCAGGGGGGCGCGGGGCGAGGCCGCCACCGAGGAGGCGCGGGCCGCGGCACGGGAGCTGCGGGAGCAGGCGCAGCGGGCAGAGACCCGGCTGCGCGCCGCACAGGAGCGGCTGACCGAGCTGCTGTTGTCCGTGCCGAACCTTCCCCTGGACGAGGTGCCGGACGGGCGGACCGAAGCGGAGGCGGTGGAAGTGCGCCGCTGCGGTCCGCCACCGGCGGCGGCCGACAAGAACCGTCAGCACGCCGTGGTCGGCGCGTCGCTGGGGATCCTGGACGGCGAGCGGGCGGCGAAGCTGTCCGGGGCGCGGTTCTCCGTCGCCCGGGGGGCGGGGGCGCGGCTGGAGCGGGCCCTGGCCGACTTCCTGCTGGACCTGCACACCGGGTCGCACGGCTACACGGAGTATTCGGTGCCGTACCTGGTGACGCGGGAGACGATGACGGGGACGGGCCAGCTGCCGAAGTTCGAGGAAGAGCTGTTCTCGACCCGGGTGGGGGAGCGGGAGCTGATGCTGATCCCGACCGGCGAGGTGCCTCTGACGAACCTGTTCGCCGGTGAGGTCCTCGACGACGCGCGGCTGCCGCTCGCGGTCACCGCCCGCACTCCCTGCTTCCGTGCCGAGGCCGGCTCCTACGGCCGGGACACGCGGGGCATCCTGCGGCTCCATCAGTTCGAGAAGGTCGAGCTGGTCAGGCTGTGTGCGCCGGACGACGCCCGGCGCGAGCTGGAGCTGATGGTGAGCCAGGTGGAAGAGTGCCTGCGGGCGCTGGAGCTGACGTACCGGGTGGTGCTGCTGCCGGCCGGGGACCTCGGGTTCTCGGCCCGGATGACCTACGACCTGGAGGTGTGGCTGCCGGGCGGCGGGGCGTTCCGGGAGATCTCGTCGGTGTCCGACTGCGGGGACTTCCAGGCGCGGCGGGCGGGCATCCGCCGTCGTGGCCCGGGTTCCCGCAAGACTCCCCTCACGACGCTCAACGGTTCGGCGCTGCCGATCGGCCGGACCGTGGCGGCGATCCTGGAACAGCACGTACGGCCGGACGGATCGGTGCGCCTGCCGAAGGCGCTCGTGCCCTACGCCGGCTTCGAGCGCATCCTGCCGGGCGGGGCCATCACCACCTGATCGACGGTCCGGGAACCGTGCGCGGCCTGGTAGCCGCGCACGTGGGGCACCTGGTTGAGGATGTCCTTGAGGCGTTGCTGGAGCTGGATCGAGGGTTCGATGCCCAGCTCGTCGACGAGCCTGCGGCGGATGCTGTTGTAGGTCTCCAGAGCCTCGGCCTGCCGGCCGGCCCGGTAGAGGGCGATCATGAGGAGTTCGGTGATCCGCTCGCGCCAGGGGTGGGCCACACTCATCCGCTTGAGTTCACCGATGACGCGCACCGGGTCGGAGATGTCGATGCCGAGCGAGAACTTCTCCTCGACGGCGGCGAGGTACTCCTCCTTGAGCTGGAAGGCGATGCTGTGGCACATCGGGCCCTGGATCACGTCCTGGAGCGGGTCTCCCCGCCACAGGGCGAGGGCCTCCTCGAACAGCGCGTGAGCGATGTCCGGAGCGGTGTGCACGTGCGCCCGGGCCCGGGCGAGCGTCCGGTGGAAGGCGTCCGTGTCGACGGTGGCGCCGTTCAGTTCCAGCACGTATCCCGAGGGCCGGGTGACCAGCTGGGGTCCGGCACCCGTGGTGGACAGCTGCTGGAGCCTGCGGCGCAGCCGGTAGACGTGCGCCTGGAGGGCGTTGCCCACGGTGGGCGGCAAGGTCTCGCCCCACAGCTCCGTGTAGAGCTGCTCGACGGGCAGCAGGCGTCCGCTGTGCAGGAGTAAGGCGGCCAGCAGCGTGCGCTGGCGGGCGCCGGCCAGCACGCTCGCCCGGGAGCCGGCCGTGATTTCCAGCGGGCCCAGCAGCCGGAAGTGCAACTCCCTAGCGGATTCTTTACCCGACTCCAGGTTTATCTCGGCGGATTCAATTATCTGAACCACGGAAATTCTCCGATCCTTGCACGTGGAAAGCACCCCGTCGCGTTAATTAATGCGAAGCGGAAAGTGCTACGCAAGGGGGTCGGAAGGTGGAAGTCGATTATCGGCCAGAAGTCGAAGTACGGCTCTATTCGGGCACACACGGGGCCGCGTAAGCGTGCAAAAGGTGCATCTGTCGCGGTCGTGAGGCATCTCGTGACCGATACCCTTGCTCCTTTCTTCGTGACGTTGACTGAATCGGTTCGGAATGGGTGGCCAAGTGGGCGCGCCGGATGCACTATCGGCCATCGAGAATCTGTCATTACCTCGAAGGTAATTGACATGAGCTGTGTGTTCAAGAACGACCGCTCGGCCTGGGTGGGAATAATCCACTCGCGAACAGCCCTGCCGTTCGCTTCGCTCTTTATGCTCCCGCCCCGGCCTGGACAGGGTCAGCGCTCAATCAGTTCGCCGTCAGAGCGGGCAGGCATAGTCGCGGCTGTAATTGTGTGGTCGTTCACAAGCCGGGCCCGAAGCCCGGCATTGTCACTTGGGCGTCGGAGGGAAGAATGCTGGACCAGGCTCCATCCAATACCGCGGCCACGGTCCGCCCGCGGGCGCTGGCCACCCGGCACATCGTCTATCTCATCGTCTCGGCGGCGGCCCCGCTGTCCGCGATGGCCGGTACCGTCCCGCTGGCCTTCGCGTTCGGCAACGGCGCCGGGGTCCCGGCCGCGTTCGTGCTGACCGGGATCGTCCTGCTCGCCTTCTCCGCCGGCTACGCCGCGATCGTCCGCCGCACCGGCGGCCACGGCGGCTTCTACTCCGCCGCCTCCGAGGGCTTCGGCCGCCCGATGGGCGTGGTCAGCGGCTACGTGGCCGTCGTCTCGTACAACCTGGCGACGATCGGCCTGCTCGGCGCCTTCGGGTACTTCACCTCCCTGGTGCTCGCGGACCGCGGGGTGCACGTGTCGTGGTGGGTGTGCGCGGCGGCCGGCACGGCGGTCGTCGGCTGGCTCGGCCACCGGGACATCGGCGCAGGCGCACGCACCGTGGCCGCGATGATGACCGGCGAACTGGCGATCCTGCTCGCCCTGGACGCCGCCGTCATCGTGCGCGACGGACTGCCCGCGGCTCTGCCGGCCGCGTCGTTCGCGCCGCACGAGGTGTTCGGGACGGGCTTCGGCGTGTCGGTGATGTTCGCGGCCATCTCGTTCATCGGGTTCGAGTCGGCCGCGCTCTACGGCCGGGAGGCACGCGATGCGCGGCGCAGCGTGGTGCGCGCCACGTATGCCGCGGTCGTCCTCATCGCGGGCTTCTACGCGCTGACCAGCTGGGTCGCGGTCGGCGCGGTGGGCGAGCAGCAGGTACGGCAGGAGGCGGGCGAGCAGCTCGGCAACCTGTTCTTCCTGCTGACCGACACCTACCTCGGGTCGAGCGCCGGCACCGTCATGCAGGTCATGCTGTGCACCAGCCTGTTCGCCGCGACCCTGGCCCTGCACAACGCGGCCAACCGCTACACCCAGATCCTGGCCGGCGACCGGTTGCTGCCGGCCGCGCTGGCCGCGTCCCACGCCCGCCACCGCTCCCCATACCGGGCAGGCCTGCTCCAGACGGTGCTGAACGCGGCAGCCGTAGCGGGGTTCGCGCTCGCCGGACTCGATCCCTACACCGGGATGACCACCACCATGCTCGGGCTGGGCACGCTCGGCATCGTGGCACTCCAGGCGGTCGCCGCGCTCTCCGTCCTCGGTGTCGCCCGACGGTTCGCCGACGTTCCGTGGCCACGGCTGGCCGCGTCGGCAGCCGCTTTCCTGGGGCTGGCCGCCGCGTTCTGGCTCGGCGTCGACAACTTCGGCCTGCTGACCGGCTCCTGAGGAGGACTCAGATCAGGCCGGCCCGGATGGCGTACGACACGACGTGCGTGCGGTTCTTCAGCTGCATCCGTTTCATCAGGCCGTAGAAGACGTTCTTGATCGTGCGCTCGGAGTAGGGGAGTTCCCTGGCTATCTCGATGTTGCTGTACCCCTCCGCGGCCATCCGCAGGACGGCGATTTCCCGGGCCGAGAGACCGGAAGAGGCGAGGCCCTTCTGGATACGGCTCATGTGGTCGAGCAGGCCGCCTTGCAGCTCGGTGGGAAAACGCGCTTGCCCGTCTACCACGAGACGGATCGTTTCGACCAGTCGTTGCTGGGTGAATTCTTCCCGACGTAATACGGCACGCACGCCGAGTTCGATCGCCTCCGAGTATCCGGCGCGCCATGCGTTGTCGGAGATGAGGAGGAAGCCGGACAGAGGTTTGTCCAGACATTTCAGCGCCTCCATCGCGGCAGGACCCACCTGCTGCTCGGACACGACGGTCACGTCGGCCTTCTCGCCGGTCGCGGGGGTGACCAGAGCCAATCCGGGTGTTGCCGTGAGCGATCCGACCAGGCCGAGGAAAGTGAGGGCGTCCTTCGCGTGCACGCCGACGCGAACTACCGACATGATGATCTCCAAGCGGGAAAAGACCGCGATCGAACGCAGTAGATGGTGGCATAGGATTCCGGTTCGCCCTACAGCGAACAGCCCCCGTGAACGGGTTGTAGGGAAAAGTCACACGAGCAGGCGGAGCCCTTTTCACCAGGTGAAAATCACGGCACGGAGTGCCGGTCCAGAGGTGTGAAGCGGTCAAGGTCTCCCTCCAGCCAGGCAGTGGCCAGTTCCACCCGGGAGCGGCAGCCGGTGCGCCGGAAGATCTTGGCGAGGTACGCCTCGATGGTCTTCTCGCTGAGCGTGAGCGCGGCAGCCAGCTGCCGGTTGGTGAAGCCGTCCGCCACCATCTCGATGACGCGCAGGTCCAGCCGGCTCAGCGCGGCGGGCCGCTTGCTCAGGCGCGGCAGCGGCAGTTCCAGTTCAACGGCGAGCCGGGCAAGAGCGTCGCGGACGGGACGGGCCGACGTGCCTTCCTGGAGCCGCCATGCCTCGTCGAGCCACCGGCGCTCACCGGTGCGCCGCAGCAGCAGCACCGCCGTGCCGAACGCGTGCTGGCGGTTGCCGTGGGCCGCGAGCATGCCCTGCGCGGCGGCGATGCGCTCCACGTCCCCTCGTACGAGTCCACGGCCCAGCAGCACCGTCGCCCGGGTCAGCCAGGAAGGGCCGGCCGAGTCGAGTTCCTCCAACTGCTCCAGCGCGGCAAGGGCGATGGCCTCCTGATCGTCCCGGCGCGCGAGCCCGAACACCCTCAGCAGCGGGATCTCGAGCCCGGCCGTCCGGCCGCTGCGCCGCAGTGCGCGGCACTCCCGCCAGCCTTGCCGCCAGGCACCCTCGGTGTCGCCGCGGTCATGCCGCACCCCCATCCGGGCCCAGGCGAGCAGTGGCCAGCACCCGGCGTCCGGCGCGATCCTGCCCAGCCATGCCTCGGCGCGCGGGAGATCGCCCTGGATGCGGCAGATCTCGGCGGCGATGCTGCGGCTGTGCGCGTACAGCGGACCGTGGCCGGTGGCCCCTGGCGCCGCCTCCAGGCTCCCGGCGAGCCGTAGAGCCTCGTCCCAGGAACCGGTGTGGTACTCGCGTACCAGGTCCCGGTGGACATGGATGGGGCTCTTCGGGAAGAGCGGGGCCCGTTGCCCCGGCAGCGCCTCCCAGGCGGAGGCCAGGTTCCCCCACCCCAGCGCGTGGCGCATCTCGTAGAGGGCGGCTTCCGCCTCGGTGAGGCCACCGCTGTCTCCGGAGCGATCGCCGTGCGCACCGGGACCGGGCCGGCTGCTCCGCGCGTCAGGACGTTCCCGGCCCGACCCCGGTCCGGCGAGCCGCGTCCGGTGACGGCCGGGGCCTGCGGCGTCGCCCGACCAGGCTCTTGACAGAAGCTCGATCTCGCCGGCCGAGGGGGGCGTGATCAGGTCCGGGCCGGGCTGTTCGCCTGCGGGCACGTCGGGCGAGCGGGTGCAGACGGCCAGCAGGGCTGCGGCCCCCGGTGTCCGCCGCGCGGCCTGGGCCGCCGGGGAGGAGCGGTGCGGGGTGCTGGCGCCCAGCCACTGGTCGTGACGGACGGCCAGCGTCCAGGCGGACGCCAGGCGCGAGAAGATGCGGCGCTTCTCGTCGGGGGCGTCGGACAGCGGGGGCAGCAGCCGGGCGCCGAGGTCGAGCAGGTCGGCGTGGGAGCCGTGGTGGAGCACGAGGTCCAGCGCTGTCTCCAGCACCGCCGGCAGACGGATGTCGTCGTGGCTGAGCTGACGCAGCAGGCCGAGACATGTCCCGAGGGCGCGGTGCGGGTCTTGGCGCTCGCCGGAGGCGGCGAACAACAGGTCGGTGCGTAACCGGGGAGGCAGGGCGTCTTCGGCGGCCAGGGCATGGGCGACGAGCCGTGGTGCGGGGCACGGGGCATGTCCGCGAGACGCGGCGGTCGCGTTGAGGACGAGCCGGGCGTGGAGCCTCGCGACGTCGGCCTCGGTCCAGTGGGGCGGCAGCTCCGCGGGGACGGTGCTGGTCAGACGCAGCCGGTCGTCGACGGCGACGAGTCCACAGCCGGCCAGGGTGTCCAGGACGCCGCCCAACTCGTCCTGGGATGCGCCCAGTTCGCCGGCGAGGCGCAGAAAGTCGTCCACGGTCGTCTCGCCGACGCCGGTGAGCCGGGTGAGCAGGGCCAGAACCTCGCCGGGAAAGCGGTCGTCGGCCGAGGCCGACCCCTCGGCCCGGGGGAGCCAGCCGCGCAGTTCTGTCCGGAAGCCGGGCACCGGGATCGGGGTGCCCGGGTCGTCGAGGTGGACGTGTCCGTCGATGGTCGTCAGCCGGTCGTGGTCCCGTAACGCGCGGACCGTGCGCAGTACCGGGCCCGGGATGCCCGCGAGGACGGGCCCCAGCCGGTGACGGACCGCAGCCACCAGTTCCCGTGCGGCGGGCGCGGCGAGACAGCGGTGGATGAGGTCGGCGCTCTGCGCCTCGGTGAGCGGAGGCAGGACCACGGTCCGGTCGGCTCCCGGGACGCGTCCGGCCGCCGACGGGCCCACCGCCGTCGGCACCGCGCAGACCACGACACAGGCGCCGGCCGTGCGCAGCCCGTCCAGGAACGCGGCCACCGCCACCTGGTCGCGCTGTGCCACCAGGTGCACGTCGTCGAGGAACACCGCCATCGGCCGCGTACCGGCCGCCCGGACGACCGTGGTCAGCGTCTCCGTCATCAGCCACGGGCCGGAGCGGTCGTGTGTCGCCAACTGCCGCTGTCTGCGCCGCAGGGCCATCACGAGGTCACGGGCGCGGCCGTCGTCGACGAGCGTGTCGCACACCTGGTCCACGATGCCGTCGAGTCCCTGGACACCGCGCGCCTGGGGATGCAGCCGTACCACCAGGTGACCGTCCGGCGCACCCGTCCGCAACGCCGCCTGCACCACCGCGGTCTTGCCCATTCCGGGCGGGCCGTGCACGGCCAGCAACTGCCCCCGGGTGCCCGCGTCGCGCAATGCCGCCCTGAGTTCGTCCAGTTGGGGCTGGCGTCCGATCAGTGCGCCGACCCGCCGACTTGGTACCGACACCCCTCAGTTCAGCGCCTTCCGCGTCACCAACACCTGGACTGAATTCAAGGTTGGACTAGGGTTTGTCTTGGATCGCGTACACCTCGGAAGCAGGGTGATCTCATCTTAGTTGAACTGTCAAATGGCGCTGCCGGCCGATGCCCGCCTCGTGCGGAAGGCGGCCTGTCGGCACCTCCGAGGGGGTGGCCATGACCTCCTGCACCACCGCTCGCCCGGACACCGGCGCGGAGCCCTCGAACCCGCTCGCGACGGCCGGCCGGGACCAGCAGATCCGCCGGCTGCGGAACGCTGTCACCTCCCCTTCGGGCCCTTCGGTGTCGCTGCTGCGCGGCGCCGTGGGATCCGGGCGCACAACCGTCCTCGCCGCTCTGGAGCGCCGTCTGCGTGCCACGCGCAAGCCCGTGTACGCCGTCAGATGTCTCCCCGGCGAGAAACTGACACCCAAGCTGCTCGCCCACCGGCTGTTCCTCGCGATCACGGCGCCGTCGTCCGCGTCACCGCCCACGGCCCGCCCGACCGGGCACGGGGACGACCCGGGCCCGCCGGGCAGCGCCCTTCGCCTGGAGCGCGTGCTGCGCGCCCGCGGCCCCGCCGTCCTGCTGGTGGACGACGCGCAGCACGCGGACCCGGACACCCTGGCCCGGCTGCGTACCGTGCTGCCCTCGCTGCCGGCGGTCCGGCTCGTCCTCGCCGTCCCCTCGGTCGGCCCCGCACCACCACCCGAGGCGCGGCCCTCGGACCTCGTGGTGGACCTCCCGCCGCTCACCCGGGACGCCCTCGCCGCACTGCTCACCGGACTGCTGCGAGCCCTGCCCGACGACGCCCTGGTGAACGAGGTGCACCGGCTCAGCGGCGGCAATCCCGCAGCGGCCATGGCCGTGATCGAACCCTCCGGACCGGCGATGTTCCGGGTACGGGCAGGCCGCGCCCGTCTCGTGGCGGACCGGCAGCCGCCCGTCCC
Organism: Streptomyces saintjeani; assembly: GCF_055409605.1. NCBI lineage: Bacteria > Bacillati > Actinomycetota > Actinomycetes > Kitasatosporales > Streptomycetaceae > Streptomyces > Streptomyces saintjeani. The sequence continues at coordinate 9,540,827 of NZ_CP189624.1, forward strand.
GCCCGGAGCCGACCGCTTCACCTGGGCACTGCGCGACCTGGGCGAACCGGTCTGGCGCACCGCGCGGGCGCTGAGCCTGCTGGAGCCGCTGCCCCTCCCCGCGCCGGAACTCATCGCGAAAGCCACCGGACTGTCCCACGGCACGGTCGACGAAGCACTCCGGTGCATGGCCGGGTACGGGATGGCCTCCGGCCCGGATCACGTGACACGTGTCGGCTGGAGGTTCACCGTGCCCCTGGTCGCCGCCGCGGTGCGTGCCCGCGTCGGCCCCTACGAGCGCCGGGTCCTGTCCGCCGTCGCCGTACGAGCCTGCTGGGCCGCACGCCACCCGATGTCCGGGGCCGACAAGGGCGACACGGCGCAGCTCGCCTGGCTGGCGGACCGTCTGGTGGACGCCGGGGACGCCGTCGGCCGGGAGCGGGCGGCGCGTGAACTGGCCGCCATCGCGGAGCGGCTGCGCGACACCCACCCCCGGCAGGCGGCACGCTGGCTGGCAGCGGCAAGGGAAGCCGGCGACGACGAGGCGGCGACCGCTGACGCGGCCCTCGTCCGCACGGCGGGCGTCCCGCGCGAGAGGCAGCCGCACAGCGACGACAGACCGTGGGCACAACTGCTGACCCTGCCGGCCGGCCAGGACACCGCCACCCGCAGACGCCTGCTCGCCATGGAGGCGGCCCGGCGGTCCGCCGAAGGCGACCCGGCAGAGCGTTACGAGGCGTCGGCCACGGCAGCGCACGAACGTTCCAGGGAGCCCGCCGCCCTGACGGCCCTGATGCCCGACCACGGGCCCGGCTCGCCGTGCTCGAACGACGAACAGCCCACGGAACCACCGGAACCGACCTCAGCCGATCTGTCACACGCCGAGACCCAGCTCCTGGCGGGCGACCCGACCAGTCTCTACGAGACGCTGTGGGCACACGCCGAGGGCCCGGACCTCCGCGCGGCCACGGCTTCCTTCTGCACATGTCTGCTGGTCGCGGAGGACGCGAGGACAGTCACCGCACTCCTCGCGAAGCACGGGGCCACGGTGGAGCAGCTCCCCCCGGAGAGCACCGTCGTCCACCGTTTCCTCACCGGCGACTGGCGCGAAGCGATGGCTGCGGCCAACTCCCTGATGAGCGGCGGCCGGCCGGCCGTGCACGGGCCGATCCGTACGCTGGTCCACGCCAAGACCTCCACCGCACTGCTCGCCCAGGGATGGCCCTCCCGCGCGGCCACCGCCCTCGACGTCGCGGATGCCGCGCACCCGCCGACGGCGTATCTGCTGGCGGCGCAACGGGCTGAGGTCGAGCAGTTCCTCGGACGGGCGGACACAGCCCGGGAAACCCTGCGCCGAGGTCTCGCCGAGGCGGCCCGGAGCGGACACGTCCTGGGCACCGCGCCCCTGCGGGCGGCCCTGGCGCTGTCGGAGGCCGAACGGGGCCACGGCGACCTCATGGCGTCCCACCTCCTGGAGTTGCGCCGGATCGCCCACCAGGGCCGTGACTGCGACTGGCTGACCTACCTCCGCACCCAGATCGCGTGTCTCGCCGTCCTGTCCGGCTCGCGCTCCCGCCCACCGGAAAGGGTCCCGGACATGCGCGCCGCGATCGCCCTGGCCCGTTCCCTGGGGCAGCCCTTCGAACTCGCCCGCACCCTGCTGGCGGTCGCCCGCACCGAGCACGCGATCGGGCACCGCCACGACCCGCCGTCCGGCGACGCGTCCGCCAAGCACCTGCTGGAGGAGGCGTACGACCTCTTCGGCGACCTGGGCGCGCTGCTGTGGCGGCACCGGACCAGAGCGGCCCTGCGGGAGGCCGGCATCCGGGTACCGGGCCGGTCAGCCGTCGCCGAAGAGACCGAGGTGCTCCTGACCCGACTGGTCTCCGAGGGCCTGCCGAACCGCCTCCTCGCCCAGGTCCTGGCGGTGAGCGAGAGCAGCGTCTCGACCCGTCTCAACCGCCTGTACCGTCGCCTGGGAGTCCGCTCCCGGGTCGAACTGGCGACAGCGGTGGTCACCGGTCACCCAGGGCTGGCGACCCTGCCGTGAAGGACGCGGAGACGGCCGGTGCAACCCCGAAGGCCCTGCGCACCAGCCGCTCAAGGAGTCCGGGGCCGGCTGGAGGGACCGGCGGAAGCAGGTGGCCCCGGCGACGGTGCCGACGCGGCCACCATCCCCGCCCGTGACGCCGAAGCGCAGGCCCGCCGACTTCCCGGACCGAGAGGTCCGGTGCGGTTGGACACACCGTTGAGGAGTTCCCCGTTCTGATGCTTTAAAGTACAAGGAAATTGCTTTCCGGGGCAGGATATGCCCTGAGGTGAGGTGGCATCTTGGGACGTCCCGAACGACCGGTCGACCCCGACGCCGGGCCCTTGCAGCACTTCGCGCACGAGCTGCGGTCGCTGCGCAGAAACGGCGGATCGCCCCCGTACCGGATGATGGCCCAGCGCACCGGGCTCTCCGTGACCGCTCTGTCACGGGCGGCCTCCGGCGAGCGGCTGGCGTCGGCCGCGGTGGTGCGGGCGTACGCGCAGGCATGCGGAGCGGATCCGGACGAATGGGAGCGCCGCCGCCAGGCCGTCGCCGAGGAGACGGCGCCGCAGGGCGCGGAAGAGGGGAACTCCCCCTACAAGGGGCTGGCGAGGTTCGAGACGGGCGACAGGACGCTGTTCCTCGGCCGGGACCGGTTGGCCGAGGACGCGCTGAAGCTGGTGGCGGACCACCGGTTCGCGGTGCTGCACGGCGCCTCGGGCAGCGGGAAGTCCTCTCTCCTGCGGGCCGGGCTGTTGCCCCGTCTCGACGACCTGATCCGGGAGCGGGGCTGCGGTACGGAACTCCGGCTGATCACGCCGGGACCCCGGCCCGCGATCACCCACGAGCGACTGCTCGATCCACCGCCGGACGGCCCCGAACGGCTCGTGGTGGTGGACCAGTTCGAGGAGATCTTCACGCTCTGCCGGGACCGGGCCGACCGCTGGCGGTTCGTGGACCGGCTGCTGGCCGCCCGCGAACCGGGGAGCCGGCTGCGCGTGGTGATCGCGGTGGGCTGCGGCTTCCACGTCCGGTGCGCGCAGCACGACGGTCTGGCCGACGTGCTGCGACACGCCGCCCTGGCAGTCCGGCCCATGACACGGGCGGAGTTGCAGGAGGCGGTGGTCGGCCCGGCCACGGCGGCGGGGCTGCGGGTGGAGCGGGAGCTCACCGCCCGGATCGTGGAGGAGGCAGCGGACCGGCCCGGCGCGCTGCCGATGCTCTCGCAGGCCCTGCGGGAGACCTGGCGAAGACGGACCAGCGGCGTCCTCACGCTGGCCGTGTACGAGGCGGCGGGCGGCATCAACGGCGCCATCGCCGCAGCCGCCGAGGAGGTCTACGCCGGCCTCTCGCCCGTCCAGGCCGCCACCGCACGGCGCTTGCTGCTGGCGCTCATCACCCCCGGCGAGGGCAGCGCCGACACCCGCCGCCCGTACAGCCGCGCCGATCTGCGGGAGTGGCCCGACCCCGAACTGCCCGCCGTCCTCGACCGGTTCACCGACGCCCGGCTCGTCAACCTGGACGACGAGAACGTCGAACTCGTCCACGAGGCCCTGATCACGCACTGGCCCAGGCTCCGGGAGTGGATCGAGACCCACCGGGAAGGGCTGCGCGAGCACCGGCGCCTGCGCGAGGCCGCACGGCTCTGGAAGGAACGCGGCCACGACCCCGCCAACCTCTACCGGGGAACCCATCTCGCCGTCGCCGACCTGCTGTTCGGCCGGGACACCGAGAACCATGGCCTCACCGGGCGGGAGCGCGCCTTCCTCAGCGCCTCCCGGGTCGCCGACTCCATGGAGCGCTGGACGGCGGGGCGCATACGGCAGCGGATGCGGTCACTGTCCGTCGCGTGCACCGTCGTCGTGGTGGGCGCGCTCATCGCCGCACAGATCGCCTGGCAGCGCAGCGACGCCGCCGGCCTGGAGCACATCCGCGCCGCGGCCCTGGCGGCCGTCGCCCTCGCCGCTCGCACCCAGCCGGTCGACCCCCGTACCGCCGCACTGCTGAGCGTCGCCGCCTGGCGGCTCGACCCCGGCCCGGTCAGCCGTTCGGCCCTGGCCAATACGCTCGCCGAACCCGAGAACGACGTCCTGACCGGGCCGGTGCTCGGTGACGGCGACCGCGCCTTCCTCACCGACTCCGGCCGCACCCTGCTGGTCGCGGGCTCCGGCATCTGGTCCTCCTGGGACGTGGACACGCACCGCTCCGCCGGAGCGGGTCCGCTGCCGAAGGGCCAGGTGGCCGAGGCCGACCCCGCAGGCCAGAACCTGCTGCTGACCGGCGGGGGCCTGTGGCACCTGGCCGCGGGAACCGGTACCGGTCGTCCCGTGGCGGGTGGCCGCGTCCTCGGCTTCGGCGCCGACGGACGCAGCTATGTCGTACGGGACTCCGGACCGGCCCCCGCGGTGCGGCTGCGCGCGGTCGACGACGGCAGGACGCTGTTCGAGGCGGCGGGCGACGCCTATCCCGTGCCCTCGCCGGACGGCCGACTGGTGGCCGTCTGCTCGCCGGACCGGCCGCCGGAGGTGTGGGACACCGCCCGGGACCTGGTCCGGCCGGGTCCCTGGGGGACCCTCCGGCCGACGGACTGCTCCTCGGCGACCGTCGCCTTCGGCGCGGGTGGCGCACGGCTCGCCATGGCCACGGACACCGGCGTCCGCGTCTGGGACACCGCTACCGGGCGACAACTCGCCGACCTCGCCGAGCCGGCCGCCGGGCACCTCGCCTTCACCCCGGACGGCGCGTTTCTGGCGGCGGCCGGCCCCGACGGGGTCACCGTCTGGCGGATCGCGGCGCCACGGCTGCCGGTGCTGCGCCAGCCGGTGCCCGGCGGTCTTGTCACCGCCCTCGCCTGGGACCCGGCCGGCCGGCCCCTGCGCTATCTGACGGGCAGCACCGTGCACTCCCTGGACCTCACCTCCGTGCCGGTCTCCCCGTGGCGTGAGCGACCCGTGGAGGCCGTGCTGCTCAGCCCGGACGGCCGGCTCCTCGCCACGGCGGAACGCAGCGCGGCCGGCTACCGGCTCCGACTCCGGGAGACCCGTTCCGCCCGCCCCGTCGCCGAACTGGCCTTCCCCCGCCGGGCCACCGGCCCCGTCGGGACCTCCCGCCCGCTGATCGCCTTCAGCCCGGACAGCCGCAGCATCGCCTACGGCACCACCGCGGTGTCCGGACCCGCGCGGTTCGCGGTGCGCGACGTCTCGCCGGACGGCCGCGAGGGCACCGCGTTCGACGTGACGGGTCCGGCGGGGGCCACGGCCCGCGGCATCGTCCTCACCGGGCGCGGCCGGAAGCTGCTGGTCGGCTGGAGCACGCCCGCGGGCCCGCCCGTCGCACAGATGTGGGACACCGCGCACGGGGTCCCGTCGGCGCGGTCGGCCGATCAGGAGGCCGTGGCCAGGGAGGCGACGGCCGCCGGCTTCACCGGCCAGATGCCCATATGGCCCGACGGACCCGTCCCGCACCCCCCGTCCGCCGACCCGACACAGACGTACGACGTCGCGGTCACCGCCGGCGGCACGCACGTGGCGACGGGCGGGGCCTTCGGCACCGTCACCGTGTGGGACACCGCGACGGACCGGGTCCCCGAAGCCGTGATCCCCGCGCCCCCCGCGCGCGCCGGATGCGTCCCCTGCGAGCAGGTCACCGCCCTGGCCTTCGGCCCCGACGGCACCACCCTCGCCGTCGCCTACGGCTCGGGAACCCTGAGTCTGTGGGACCTCCGTCTGAACCGGCCCCTGGGCGGCAGCCAGGCCACCTCGGGTGAGGCGATCGACTCGCTGGCCTTCGGCCCCGACGGCTACCTCTACGCCGTCGGCCCGCACCTCTCCGTCCGCGCCCATCCCGTCGGCCCGGCACAGGTCGCCGCCCTGCTCTGCGTCCGCGCGGGGCGGTCCCTGACCACCGCCGAGTGGCGGCGCTACCTCCCGGGCGTGCCCTACCGCCGCGTCTGTGACGGGGTACGCCCGGACGACGGGGCCGGGCAGGCCGTGACCGAGGCCGGTCCCGGCCTCGTCGAGCCGGCCCGCTAGAAGGCCGCTTGTCCCTCCCCGGCGCCCGGCCCCGGACACGGGGGAACACCGGATGGGCACGGACCGGGCGGTGAGCACCGGAGGACGGAAAGCACTCCGTCTGTGGAGCGTGGTCCTCGTGGTGCGCGGTCTGCCGGGACGCCCGCTCGCCTGATCCGCCGCAGCCGCACCACCCGTGAACCCGCCCGTGCCCGCCCGGGGTGCGACCGATCACGGCCTGCCGCCCGAGAATTCGGCGCCATTCGACAGAACACCCCTGCCATGTCCGTGTATCCCGTTTGTCACAACGGCGTCATACGGCCGCGCTGTACCCGGCAGTAAGGTCGCCGATCGCGTTGTTTACCCCTCTGACCTGCATTGATCAACAATTCCGAGGCTCCGAGAGTGGATGTCGAACGGCCCGCTCCACCGCTGCCCACCCCCCCCCGGTACGGCGGCGGCGCGGTCACCGGTGCCGGCCCTCACACCCCCGAGGGCCGGCAAAACAGATCAACGCAGAAGTAATTCCCGGGCTTTCGTCAGCGCTGTTTCCCCTCTTCATGGGGAAAGCCGACTTCCACTGGAGTATTCGATGCGATTCGCGCTCCGCTCAATTCCCACCGTCGCCGCCCTCGCCCTGGGCGCCTCCCTCATGGCGGCCCCGCAGTCGTACGCCGCCAGCAGCCCCTCCATCAAGGAGCTCCTCAACGCCTGCGACTCGGCAGACGTGTGCGAGTTCCACCCGCAGAGCTACACGGCGTACACCGGCCCGGCGCACCAGGTCGGCTCCACGGCGTACAACTGCGCCAGCGAGGTCAACCAGCACACCGTCACCTGGTCCGACACGACCTCCGCCACGAACACGGTCGGCGTCGCGATCGAGGCGAGCGTGGAGTTCTGGAAGGTCTACAAGGTCGCCGTCGAGGTCTCGTACTCCCACTCCTGGACGACCTCGCACACCGACACCGAGACCAAGACGCTCAACGTCCGCCCCGGATACAAGGGCTGGCTCCAGCGCGGCACCGCCAAGCAGAAGGCCAAGGGCTGGTACGAGCTTCACTTCGGCCGCCGCTACTACGGCCACTACATCTGGTACATCAACAACTACGAGGCGGCGGGCTGGGACAGCGACCACCCCCAGAACGGCTACGTCAACTTCAAGGACCAGGCGATGACGTCCGGCGAGCGCTCCGCGCACTGCCGCTGAACCGTCCCGTCGTAGGACGGCGGGCGGCGCCGGGCCGCCCGCCCCCACCGAGAAGTGTGGTGTTCCGTGATGCCAGACAGCCGACTCCGTCCGCGTGCCGCCGTCGCGGCGGCCCTCTGCTCGCTGCTGTTCCTCGCGGGCTGCGGCGGCACGGCGAAGGGAAACGACGCGACCGCCTACGCGGACGCCGTGGGGCCGACGGTGATCGGCACCGACGATTCGGCCGAGAGCCGGGTCGTGGCGGCCCTGTACGGCGAACTGCTCACCGACGCCGGGGTGAAGGTACGCCCGGCGAGTACCCGATACTCCTCGCTCGCCGACACCGCACGGGCCGTCGCGGAGGGCAGGATCGCTCTCGCACCCGCCTACGAGACCTCGACGCTGCGCGCCCTGCCCGGCGGCCAGACCCTGCCCGGCAACCTGGCGGCCACCCTGAGCATGGCCCTGCCGCCCGGCGTCGACGCCCTGCCACCCGCGCCGGCACAGAACGGCGTCGTCCTCGCGGTCACCCGGGCCACCGCCCGCACGCACGGCCTGCACAGCCTCGCCGACCTCGCGAAGGCCGGCCGCCTCACCCTCGGCGGCCCCGCCTCCGGCGATCCGGACGCCCCGTCGGCCGCCTCGCTGCTGAAGGCGTACGGCATCCACCTCACCGAGACCGGCACCCCGGCCACCGCCGACGTCCTGGTCCTGCGCGGCACCGACCCCGTCATCACCCGGGACGCCCTGGTCGTGCTGACCGACCCGAACAGCGCCCTGCCGCCCGAGCACGTCTTCCCGCTCATCGGCGCCCCCTACGCGGGCCTGCCCGCCCGCAAGGCCCTGGCCCGCCTCAACTCCCGGCTGACCACAGCGCAGTTGGCCGTACTGGCCGCCTCCGTCGACGGCGGGGCGTCCCCGTCCGGCACGGCGCGGGCATGGCTGCGGTCCAACGGCCTGCTGGGCTGAACACTCCACGCCCTCTCCGCCCTCCTCCGAAAGGAACCATCGACATGGGCCACCTCCGCAGAAAGCTCACCATCGCCGCGCTCGCCGTGGCCTCCGCCACCGGCGTCCTCGCGGCGCCCGCGACAGCCGACGCCGCCACCGCCAACGTGCAGATCCAGATCTGCAACGACCGGGGTTCCGCCCTGAAGTTCTTCCTCGTCGGCTACAACGACCAGGGCGACTGGGTCAACTCCCGGTTCTGGGACGTCCCGGCCAACGGCTGCACCACGGCCTCGGACTACTGGTGGCGCACCAACAGCTCGGTCGAGTTCCACTACGTCCGTCCGCCGGCCGGCTGGAACTGGCACCAGGTGTACGTCTCGAAGTCCAAGAACGGCCGCACCTTCACGTACCACCAGTCGTAGGAACGACCACCGCCCGCCCCGGGGTCCGTCCGACGGTAAACCGCCGGCGAAGGTACTCCGGGGCAGGTGGGAAGCGAGTACACGAAAGGACCTGTCCCACCAGCCTCGTGTATCCCGTGCGGTTCACCGCGTCCGAGATCCACACCTCCTCGCTCTGGTGCGGCCCCTGTCCCCGCGAGAGGAGCGGATCTGGCTGGCCTGGTTCTTGTGGCGGCGCCTCCGCCAGGCCGTCGATTGGGCCTGTCATCGGCGCGGACGCGCCGCTACCCGGCCGAAGGACACCCTCCGCCTCACCGGCCGGACACCGAACCGCACCGGGCCCGCTGATCTCCAACCGAAGGGCTGGGGTTCAGAGTCCGGCGACGACGCGTCGTAGTGTGCCCGGCGCGATGCGCAGCATGGCGGGCATGACTTTCGTCTGGCCGGGGAACGCCATGGTCCGCCTGCGTCGAAGGGCTTTCATCGTGACCGCCGTCACCTGTGCGGGAGTCAGTTTCTTCCCCGTGGCCGCGGCGTTCATGGGTGTGTCCGTGGACGGGGGGAGGACCTCAAGGACATGGGTGCCCTGCGGGGCGAGTTGGCGGCGCAGGCCGTCCGCGAAGCCGTGCAGGCCGGCCTTGACCGCGCCGTGGGTAGGTGCGCGGGTGGGGGAGACCAGGGCGAACCCCGAGGTGATGAAGACGATCGCGTCGGGCGAGGGCCATCGTTCGAGTACTTCGCCCGTCAGGTGGATGGGGGCGGTGAGGTTCAGCGCCACTTCGTCGTCGAGCGTCGCGTTGGGGTTCTTGCCGGTGGTGTAGTCGCGTTCCTCGAACGTCCCGGCGTTGTTGACGAGCACGTCCAGATGCCCGAAGTGATCGGCGACGGTTTGCAGCAGTGCTGCCCGGTCGGCTGCGTCGGTGACGTCGGCCCGTACGGCCAGTGCCTGCGGGTGCGCCTGCGCGAATCGGTCGAGCGCGTCCTGTGAGCGCCCGCAGACGACGACGGACGCCCCGAGTTCCATGAAGGACTGCGCGAGGCTCAGGCCGATGCCTGAGGTTCCGCCGGTGATGAGCACGGTCTGTGACATGATGTCGCCTCTCCGTGTAGCGTACTGGTTGGTACGAAACACGTTAGCACATCCGTACCGATCGGTACCGAAGGGGTAGGATGAAGAAATGACCTCGACGACACCGGTCCCTCCCGGCAGGCCCCGCGCGTTCGACATCGACGAGGCGCTCGATCGTGCAGTGCTGGTGTTCTGGTCGAAGGGCTTCGAGGGCGCCAGCCTCGACGACCTCACCGAAGCGATGGGGATCAGCCGCCCCGGCCTGTACCGGGCGTTCGGCAGCAAAGAAGACCTCTTCCACAAGGCGCTGGAGCGGTACACCGAGGGCCTGACCTCCTACTTCGCCCGGGCTCTGGCAGAGCCCACCAGCGAAGCGGTGGCCGCTGCCGCGCTCCGCGGGACGGCCGAGGCGGCAACCATGCCGGGACTGCCCCCGGGCTGCCTCGGCGTGCTGGGCGCGCTGGCCACCGGGGACGAGAGCCGCCCGGTCCGAGACGCGCTCATCGCATGGCGCCAGGAGGGCATAGCCCACTTGACGCGCCGGTTCCAGCAGGCGGTGGACGCCGGTGACCTTCCGCCTTCCGCGGATCCCCGTCTTCTCGCGCTCTACCTGAGAACAGTCGCCAACGGGATCGCCGTCCAGGCCGCGAGCGGCAGCACCCGCGCTGAACTGCTGCAAGTCGCGAACCTCGCGTTGGGCAGCTGGCCAAAGCCGTAGTCGGCCAAGGGCTCGCAGGGAACCATGGAAGCAACACCTTGATTCCAGGTGACTGGCACTCCGAGACGACGAGTAGGACCCGGCCCGCCGCACCACCCATGTCCTGCCGGGCACCATCCCGGTCGGCTCCCGACCGGCGCGGAGTCCCTCTTCGGCCACTACCGGGTGATCCGGGCCGGGAGGTGGATGCACTACCGGTGACAGCCAAGGTGTCCGGAACGCATGGCCGCCCACCCCGCATACGGCAACTTCAGCACCGGTTTCCGCTGCGCGGCCGACCGTCACCCTGACGAGCCGTCGACGGTCGCCTCCGCGTGCCTCGGCAACGGCATCGAGCCGGTCGTCCTGGACAACCTCGCCACCGGACGCCGGGAGTTCACCGAGGGGCGGATCTTCACCGAGCACCCCGACCTGTACGCGGTGATCGACTGCGCGGCCCTGATCGTCGTCCCCGACTCGGCCGCCGACCCGCTCGGCTACTACCGGGAGAACGTCGCCAAGGGCATCGAGTTCCTCGGACACCTGGTCCGCAACGGCTGTACGAGGCTCCTGTTCAGTTCCTCGGCCACCACACCGGCGGGACGTTCACGGTCACCGGCCAGCACGAGGGCCCGCTCGCCCTCAACCCCCGACACCGAGGCTGCCCCCGAACATGCACCTTCCGCATGACGGGGGAACCTCGACTGGACACCCATGGCCTCGGGTGAGCCTACGCAGGCGCGTAGTGCGCCCTTGGTCAGGATGATGTGTGCACTTCCCGGCTCTTGCTCAGGAGTGCCTTGCGCCGGTGGGGTCGTCGGGGAAACGAGGGCGGTGAACAGCCCGGCGAGCGCGGGGCGTTCGGGCCGCCGCTGTTCCATCTCGGTGACGGTCACCCTGCCCGTCCTGGAGACCCTGTTGGGCATCGGGTGGCTGTCCCCCAGAAGGCACCGTTCCTGTCCGCCGACCGCCTTCGAAACGGCTGACAGGGACCCTCATCCGCCTGGCCCGTCCGCAGGGCGCCGAAGCCGCCGACACCCTACTTGCCGCTTCCGGCGACGGCGTCCGGTTCCCGCCCGGGCTGCGGACCTCCGTCGAGGACGGCACGGTGGCCGCCACCGTCCTGACGGCCTCGCCGGACCCAAGGCGTACCGCCACGCGGCCTCGTTCTCCTGCACCGGCCGGCCCATGGCCGAGGCACTGACCACCGTCTGTCTTCCTCCGGGGGCCATCGGCCGACGACCAGGACCGCACCGTCGCCGAACGTGCCCGCGGTCAGGGGATTGCCGCCGCTCTCCTCAAACGGACCTGGCGGGAAGGGTGTCCAGAACGGCGGAGGCCAGCTCGCGGGCAGGCGCTTCCGTGCCGGAGGCGACGCGATGGAAGATCTCCTCCGCGCGGCGGGCGGGCCATTCGGCGGGCAGGCAGGGCCCGGGGAGCCTGGGGTCGGAGCGGATGATCCCCAGCCATTCGCTGACCAGACACAGGCGGACGGCGATGGCGTCCGACGCGGACCACTCGACGGCGGACCAGTGCTGTGCGAAGGAGGCGTAACGGGCCGCCAGGGAGTCCAGGTCCCACGTGTCACTGACCATCAGGCGGATGTCGGTCGCGTCGTCGGCCCGGGCGTGGAAGATCTTCACATGCGCGGAGAGGTTCAACTCGTCGATCACGGCCGTGAGTTCCACGTGGCCGGGCGCGATCCACAGACCGTTGTAGAGCGGGCCGAACCCCAGCCAGCTCAGGCGTGACCGGAGGTCGTGCCGCCGGCTGTGCCAGGAGTCGGGAAGGGAGAAGCCCAGCAGCGTCCAGGTGCCGTCCCAGTCCTCGTTCACCGCGCTCGTCTCCCAGAGGCGGCGCCTGCCGTCGCAGAGGATCTCGGTGGCGAGCGGGGTGAGTCCGAAGTACATGCGGCGCCCGTTCTTGCGCCGGGTGAGCAGGACGCGGTTGACCATGCGACTGAGCGTGGAACGCACCGCCTGTTCTCCCACTCCGGTCCTGGCGAGGATGTCGATGATGCTTCCGGAGTAGACGTAGAGGGGTCCCTCGTCGAGGACGTGGTTGCCGAAGAAGGCGAGCAGGAGCGACTGCGGGCGCATCGAAGGCCCTCCGGAGCGGTTCGGAGAGTTCGGCGGGGCGAGCGGCTGTGGTTCGTGCGCGGCGTCCACGTTCATCCGCGCGAGGTCAGGGCCGGCCGGTCCGGACGGACGTCGGGTGGTCACCGCCGTACGCCACCCTTCGCGTGGCGTACGCGAGGCCGGCCGGTCGGTGACCCGGGTCCGGCGGCGGCTTCCTCGTGGCGTCGTCCGGTCCGCTGCGCGGGGGGTGGCCACGGTCGTACGGATCGTGCGGCGGTGCGGTGTGGCATGGGCCGGGACTCCTCGTCGTCGTGGGGCGGCGCGTGGAGGGGGGTGGTGAGTTCCTTTGTCGCGGGGACTGACACGGCGAACATAGGTGTGTAGATTGCGGTCGTCAAGATAGTGCACAACGTGGGTCCGGCCGTTCCGGCTCCGACGCCCGAGCGGTTCTTCCGGATCCCGGGGCCGTCGCCGATCGAGCCGCACGGACGCGGTCGGCTCGTCTGTTCCCCTCTCTCCCCGTGCGGCAGCCCGTCTCGTTCCGCTCTTGCTCAAGGAGGAACTCATGCACAGGCGTTTGGTGGGCCTTGCCCTGGTCGTGCTGTCCGTCACCGGCCTCGCCGGATGCGGTTCATCGGACTCCGGCAGCGCCGGGGCACCCTCGTCGGCCGACGGCAAGACCACGCGGGTCACGGTCGGCATCATCCCCATCGTCGACGTGGCACCCCTGTATCTGGGCCAGAAGCAGGGCTTCTTCGCGGACCGCGGCATCGACCTCAAGATGGTCAGCGCACAGGGCGGCGCCGCGATCATCCCCGGTGTGGTGAGCGGCCAGTTCCAGTTCGGCTTCAGCAACACCACGTCCCTGATGCTCGCCCAGACCAAGGGCGTACCCGTCAAGGCGGTCGCCAACGGCGCGGCCTCCAACGGCAAGGTGGGCTCCGACGTCACCGGGGTGCTGGTGAAGAAGGACAGCCCGCTCAGGTCGGCCAAGGACCTCGCCGGACGTACCGTGGCCGTCAACACCCTGCAGAACATCGGCGACACGACGGTCCGCGAGACGGTGCGCAAGGACGGGGGAGACCCCTCGAAGGTCAAGTTCGTCGAGATCCCCTTCGACCAGATGCCCGCCGCCCTGAACGACGGCCGGGTCGACGCCGCCTGGATGGGCGAACCCGCCCGCACCATCGCCCAGGGCCAGGGCGCCCGCGTCATCGCCTCCCCCTTCGCGGAGACCGATCCCGCGCTCACCGTGGCCGCGTACTTCACCTCGACGAAGATCGCGCAGCAGAACCCCGCCCTCGTACGGAAGTTCACCGAGGCGATGAACGCGTCGCTGGAGTACGCGTCCGCCCACCCGGACGAGGCCCGCCGCATCATCACCGCCTACACCAAGATCAGCGGCGACGTACTGGACAAGCTGATCCTGCCGAGCTGGCCGACCGCCGTGAACCGCGCCTCCCTGGAGAAACTGGCCGAACTCGGCGAGCAGGACGGCGTCTTCGGCGACAAGAAGCCGGACATCGGAGCGCTGTTCTCATGACCCTCGCGGACGTCGACAGCCCCGCCTCGGCAACCGCCCGGCGCGGGCCGGTCCCCAGCGCGTCCGCCCTGCGCGGACTGGCCGGGCTGGCCGGACTGGTGCTCGTCCTGGAGACGCTGCCCCGCACCTCGCTCGTCTCCCCCGACTACCTCCCACCGGCCTCCACGACCGCCCGGGCCTTCTGGGACATGCTGGGGGAGGGCGCGTTCTGGACCGCCCTCGGCGACACCCTGACCGGCTGGGGGATCGGCCTCGCCACCGCCTTCGCGGCCGGAGCGGTGGCCGGTGTGACCATCGGCTCTGTCCCCCTGCTGCGCGCGGCCACCGCCTCCACCATCGAGTTCCTGCGGCCCATTCCCTCCGTCGCGCTCATCCCCGTGGCGGTCCTGCTGTACGGAACCGACCTGCGGTCGAAACTGCTCCTGGTGGTGTACGCCTCCTTCTGGCAGGTACTGGTCCAGGTCCTCGCCGGCCTGCACGACGTGGACCCGGTGGCCCAGGACACCGCCCGCAGCTACCGGCTGGGCGCCTGGGGACGGATCAGACACGTCCTGTGGCCCACGGCGCTGCCCTACGTCATGACCGGCGTACGACTGGCCGCGACCGTGGCGCTCGTCCTCACCATCACCGCCGAACTCGTCATCGGCTCACCCGGCCTCGGCCAGCAACTGGCCGTCGCCCAGTCGTCAGGGGCGGTGCCCCGCGTGTACGCCCTGGTCCTGACGACCGGTCTCGTCGGGGTCGCGGTCAACCTGGCCGCGCGTGCCGTCGAACGCCGGGTCCTGCACTGGCACCAGTCCCAGCGGACCGAGAGGTAGGCACCATGTCAGCCCGCAGCGCCGTACGCCGTGTCCTGCTCGCCGTCACCCTGCCGGCCGTGCTGCTGGCGGTGTGGTGGTTCGCCAGCGCCGGCAGCACCGACTTCTACCTGCCCCCGCTCGCCACGATCCTGGAGAGGTTCACCGAGGTCTGGACCCCCGACCGGCTCAGGTCGGACGTGCTGCCCAGCCTGCTGCGGCTCACCGCCGGATACCTGCTCGCCGCGGTCGCCGGCGTCGCACTGGGCCTCGCGGTCGGTACCAGCCGGATCCTGCGCGACGTACTGGAACCGGTCCTGGAACTCTTCCGCGCCGTCCCCCCGCCCGTACTCGTCCCCGTGATCATGCTGTTCGCGGGCATCGGCGACACCATGAAGATCATCGTGGTGGCGAGCGGCTGCCTCTGGCCGATCCTGCTCAACACGGCCGAGGGCGTCCGCGCCGTCGACAGCGTGCTCGACGACACCTGCCGCTCCTACGCGATCTCCGGATGGTCCCGGCTGTGGCACCTGGTGCTGCGCTCAGCGAGCCCGCAGATCCTGACCGGCATGCGGCAGGCGCTCTCCATCGGCATCATCCTGATGGTCATCAGCGAGATGTTCGCCGCCAGCAACGGCCTGGGCTTCACGATCGTGCAGTTCCAGCGCTCGTTCGCCATCCCCGAGATGTGGAGCGGCGTCCTGCTGCTCGGACTGCTCGGCTTCCTGCTGTCCCAGCTCTTCCAGTTCGCCGAGAACCGGGCCCTGGCCTGGTACCACGGCTCACGCCGCGCCCAGCGTGACTCCTGACCGACAGGCTCCCCCGGAGGTGCCCATGTCCTTGCTCGACATACGGAATCTGCAGAAGACCTACACCGGGCACGGCCGCACGGTCGAAGCGCTGCGCGACGTCACCTTCTCCCTCGACGCGGGCGAACTGGTCTGCCTGGTGGGGCCGTCCGGCTGCGGCAAGACCACCCTGCTCAAGTGCATGTCCGGCCTGCTCGACCCCACCGGCGGCGAGGTGCGCCTCCAGGGCCGGCCGATCACCGGCCCACCACCCGGAATGGCCGTCGTCTTCCAGGAGTACGGCCGCTCCCTGTTCGCGTGGATGACCGTCCACCAGAACGTCGCGCTGCCCCTGCGCCGCAAGAAGCTCGGCAAAGCACGCCAGGCCCAGTTGGTCGAGCACGCGCTGGACGTCGTCGGACTCGCGGACGTCCACACCGCCTATCCCTGGCAGCTCTCCGGCGGCATGCAGCAACGCGTCGCCATCGCCCGCGCGGTCGCGTACGAACCCGAAGTGCTCCTGATGGACGAGCCGTTCGCCGCCGTCGACGCCCAGACCCGCGCGGACCTGGAGGACCTCGTCCGGCGGCTGTGGCGAGACCTCGGCGTCACCGTCCTGTTCGTGACCCACGACATCGACGAGGCCGTCTACCTCGGCCAGCGGACGATCGTCCTGTCCAAGTCGCCGACCGTCGTCAAGGAGGATCTGCGCATCGACCTCCCCGACGAACGGGATCAGCTGCACACCCGTTCCAGCCCGCGCTTCGCCGAACTGCGGACCCGGGTCTACGAACAGATCCAGCGGGCCAGGCGCGAACCCCTGGAACAGCCTCCCGCCCCGGCCGTCCCCACCGGACACTGACGGGGTGCCGCACACGACGCCCTGACGCGGGCCGCGCCGCCGACCGGCCGGCCCCGTCGGGATCTGGACCCGGACTTCGCGGGTCACCGTTTCAGGTTTGTGGCCGGCGGGTTTGTCCGATGCCGGTGTCGAGGAGGTCGAGGAGACGGAGTTGGACGCCGCAGGTGATCTGGACGGTGGGCGGGTCGGTGATGTGGCCGATCCGCAGGGTGAGTTCGCCGAGGCGGTAGAAGATCACGCGGCCGACGAGCCACAGCGGCGTACCGCCGGGCGGGGCGGCCTGGGCAGCCGGTCCAGGTTCCGCACCTGCCAGTGGCGCCCGGTGAACTCGCTCGGCGCGCCCGGCTCGTCACTGGCCCAGGCCGTGCGCCGTACGTCGGTGATCTCGTCCAGCCGGCTGGCCCGGCGAAGGACGCGTCCACGGCGGCGAACTCCTCCTCGGTCTCCGGCACGGGGAAACCCGAACCGAGACCGAGGATCAGCCGTCCGCCGCGGACGTCCGATCAGCGGATGGCGCAGCGCAGGGGTGAGCGCGGCCGTGCCCAGGGTGATCGACCGCGTCACCGAGCAGGTATCCCCGGCGGAGCCGACCAGCGGTGACTGATACACGCCTGACGGCAGTGCTCGGTGGCCAGGCCGACGGGCGGGACTCCGGTCAGGTGCCCCGCCCGCCGGCCGTACGCGGCGTCACACCATCACGTGCGTCAGCCAGTGCTCCAGCAGCCGCGCGTCCCCGGTGACATCGACCGCCGCCTCGCGCTGCGGGACACGCCGCTTGAGAAGCAACAGCAGGTCACCGGCCCGGCCGGCGATCGTCACACCCGCTCGCCGGCCGTCGTCCGCGGCCAGGACCGGCCCCGTGGGGGTCCGTACGACCAGCCAGTCGGCGAAGGCCCCGCCCATCACGTCCGTGGCCCGGAAGCGCAACGACTCGCCGTCCCCGGCCAGCGCACCGATACCCGGTCCGAAGAATGCCTCCGCTCCCGGCGCGGTGACCGCCCGCAGCCAGAACCGCACACTGTCCAGGGAGAGTTCGGGGGACAGGCGCACGGCGTCCGGTGCGCGGCCGAGCAGCAGTTCCGTGTCCGCCCGGTGCACCGCCGTCTCGAGGGCACCCCAACTCGCCCAGAACCGCGCGCCGCCCGTCCCGAAGGAGCTCCACACGTCGGCGTCCGGCCCGGCACGCCGCAGCGCGGCCACGAGGTTGTCGGCGGCCCCCTGCACCCACCGCGCGCGGGCCTCGGCACCGCCGAGCGAGGCGGCCTCCTCCATCGACACACCGATCAGCTCGTCCACGTACTCGGCCCAGGTGCCGGTGTGCTTCCCCCACCGGTCGTCGTCGGCCGCCGCCACGAACACGTGCGGGGGCACGAACTCGGCGGCCCGGGTCTCCACCAGGCCGGCCGCCCAGATGAACGCCTGGAACAGATGGGCCGTCAGATGGTTCACCGTCCACCCGGGACAGGTGCCGACCGGCCGCGCCGGATCGGCGTGCCGCAGCGCCTGCGCGAGCAGCCCGGCCTCGTGCTCGATGCCCTCGCAGATCCGCTCATGACTGATCTCGTATCCCTCGTACGTCTCGCGCAAGGAGCCCTCCTTCGGCTACGGCCATCCCGACTGCCAGGAGTGGCGCGCCCCACTCTGTGCCGGGCCACTGACACCGCGCCGATCGCCCGCTGACCGGCGTACCCGCGTCCTGGAGCCCGGCATCCGGACCCTGCCGGGGTCGCGGGTCCTGGGTCAGCCCGTGATCAGCGCACTGTCAGGCCGGTTTGTTTGCATCGGGGCGTTGACCATGCGGGGGACCTGGAACGAGTCGCCCGCGTCCGGGAACACACCGGAACCGCCGGAACCGCCGAAGAAGAGGTATGGCGATGGCCCCCTTCCACGACACCACGCCCGTGAACCTGGCCGCCCTGCCGGAGTCGGAGCAGTACGACACCGTCGAGGCGCTGGTGGCCCAGACGTTCAGGGAAGCCCTGCTCATGGACGACGACGAGGACCTCCCCCTGGAGAGCAGTTACCTGGAGATGGGGCTGACCTCGCTGCGCCTCATGGACATCCGGCGCTTGCTGGAGGAGCGGTTCGGCCTACAGATCGACACCGCCGCACTCTTCAACCGGCCCACGATCGAGCAACTGGTCGACTACCTCGTCGAGCGCGTGCGGTAGTGACACCCGACACCCGAGACCCCGAGACCCCGAGAGAGGCAGGCCGAACGTGCCGGACGAGACAGATGCCGGGCAGCGGACCGTGACCGGCGCCGAGCCGATCGCCATCGTCGGAGTCGGACTGAGGTTCCCCGGCGGTTGTGACTCGTTCGAGGAGTTCGGCGAGTTCCTCGCGGCGGGCCGCTCGGGCATCCGACCCATCCCCGAGGACCGCTGGGACGTCGCCGCGTACGCCGCCGACCCCGACGACCCGGAGGCACCGGGGCGGATCCGCACCACGCACGGCGGATTCCTCGACCGCATCGACCAGTTCGACGCCCCGTTCTTCAACATCTCCCCGAAGGAAGCCCAGTTCATCGACCCCCAGCAGCGCATGCTCCTGGAGACCGCCTGGCACGCCCTGGAGCACGCCGGTATCGACCCGGCGCCCCTGCGCCACGGCAACGGCGGGGTCTACGTGGGCGCCAGCTCCATCGACTTCGCCTTCGAGGTGGAGGCGCTGCCGTACGAGAAGCTCGACGGCCACCTCTCCGCCGGGATGACCATGTTCCCGCTGTCGGGGCGGCTCTCCTACTTCCTGGGCTGGCGCGGCCCCAGCATGAGCATCGACACCGCCTGCTCCTCGTCGCTCACCGCGCTGCACTCCGCCGTGACCGGGCTGCGCGCCGGGGAGTGCGACATCGCGCTCTGCGCCGGAGTGAACGCGGTGCACCACCCCCGGGTGTCGGTGATGTTCAGTCACGCCCGCATGCTGGCCCCGGACGGCCAGTGCAAGACCTTCGACGAGTCCGCCGACGGCTACGCCCGCGCCGAGGGCTGTGGCGTCCTGGTCCTCAAACGGCTCTCCGACGCCCGCCGGGACGGCGACACCGTCCTCGCACTGGTCCGTGGCACCGCCGTCGGTCAGGACGGCGACAGCGCCGGCCTGACCGTGCCCAACGGAGCCGCCCAGGAGACGGTCCTGCGCCGCGCCCTGTCCGCCGCCGGACTCACCCCCGGCGACATCCAGTACGTCGAGGCGCACGGCACCGGCACCCCCCTGGGCGACCCCATCGAACTCAGCGCCATCAACGAGGTGTTCGCCGAGTCGCACACCAAACAGGACCCGGTCCTGGTCGGCTCGGTGAAGACCAACCTGGGCCACATGGAGCCGGTCTCCGGCCTGGTGGGCGTCGTCAAGACGGTGCTCCAGCTGCGCGCCGCCACCGTCTTCCCCCACCTGAACTTCACCACCCCCTCCGGGCGCATCCCCTGGGACGCCTATCCGATCGAGATCCCGACGGAGTGCCGCCCGTGGCAGGCGCCGGTACGCCGCGCCGTCGTCAACAGCTTCGGCTTCGCCGGGACGATCGCGGCGACCGTACTGGAACAGGCCGAGGAGGTTTCCGACGAGCCCCAGCAGCCCGCCGCCGACCAGCCCCGCGTCTTCACCCTCTCCGCCAAGGGCGGCGCGGCCCTCCGCCGCCAGCTGGAGCGCTACCGGGACTACCTCGACGAGCACGCCGACGTCGACCTGGACGGGCTGTGCTACACCGCCAACACCGGCCGCGCGCACCTGACCCACCGCCTCGCCGGGCCCGTCTCCGACCGGGCCTCGCTCACCCGGCTGCTGGCGGAGGGCCTCGCCCGTGAGACGCAGCCGGGCTCCTCGGGCATCCGCAAGGTGGCGTTCCTCTTCAGCGGTCAGGGCGCGCAGTACGCGGGCATGGGCGCCGACCTGTACCGCCGCTTCCCCGTGTTCCGGCACTGGCTGGACGAGTGCGACCACCGCTTCGCCCCCCACCTGGGGCTCTCCGTCCGCGACCTCGTCCTGGGCACCGCCCCCGCCGAGGACCTCGCCCTCATCGACCGCACCGGCTACGCCCAGCCCGCCCTGTTCTCCCTGGAGTACGCCCTCGCCCGGCTCTGGCTGTCCTGGGGCGCCAAGCCCAACGTGCTGCTCGGCCACAGCATCGGCGAGGTGGTGGCCGCGACCGTGGCCGGCGTCTTCTCGCTGGACGACGCGGTGACGCTGGTCGCCGCCCGGGCCCGGCTGATGGAGTCGGTCCGCACGCCCGGCGCCATGGCCGCCGTCTCCGCACCCGCCGAACTGGTCGAACCGCTGCTGTCCGGGCGTCCGGACGCCGCCCTCGCCGCCGTGAACGCCCCTGACCAGTGCGTGGTCTCCGGCTCGGTCACGGCCGTGGCGCAGGTCTCGGAGCAACTGCGGGAGCAAGGTGTCCGGGTGGAGCCGCTCACCGTCTCGCACGCCTTCCACTCCCCGCTCATGGGCGAGATCCTGGACGACTTCCGCAAGGCCCTGGACGGGATCACCTTCCGCCGCCCGTCCATCACCCTCGTCTCCAACCTCACCGGAAAGCCCGCCACCGCCACGGAACTCGGCGACCCCGACTACTGGGTCCGGCACATCGCCGAGCCCGTACGTTTCCTCGACGGCATCCGGGCCGTCGGCAAGCGCGGCCGGCACGCCCTCGTCGAGATCGGCCCGTCCGCCGCCCTGACCGCCCTCGCCAAGCGCTGCCTGCCCGTCGACGACCACCGCTGGCTGCCCAGCATGAGCCGCCGCGACGCCACCGGCACCGCCACCCTCAGGGCGCTGTCCGACTACTACACCGCCGGGCTGCCCGTCTCCTGGACCGGCTTCCACATCGGGCGCCGCCACCCGAAAGAGGTTCTCCCCGGGTACGCCTTCGATCGCAAGCGCCACTGGCTGCCCACCGGCGGCAGGCGTGCGGGCACCGCCGAAACCACGGCCTTCCACCACCCGCTGCTCGGCCACGAGCTGCCCGTCGGCGCCGACGGAGCGAGGGAGTTCCGCACCGAGGTCGCCGCCGGCCTGCCGGCCGTCCTGGCCGGCCACCAGGCCGCCGGTGAGCAGCGGCTGCCCGCCGCCGCGTACATCGAACTGCTCCTCGCCCTCTCCGACGCCGTGTACGGACACCCCCGGGGCCCGCTCCTCGACCTGGCCCTGCTCCAGCCGCTGCCGCTCGCCGAGGAAACCGTCACGGAGCTGCGCACCCGGCTGCGGCCCCGCCCCGACGGGGGTGCGGACGTCGAGGTGGTGAGCGGCCCGCACGACGCCGAGGTCCGGCACGCCACCGCCGTGCTGGCGCTCACCGCGCCGGACGCCGGCCCCGCACCCCTGGCCCTCGACCCCGGCACTCCCGTGGAGGAGACGGACGCGGTGGACATGTCCACCGACCTGGCGGCGGCGGGCCGTCGTTTCGGCGAGGCGTACCGGATCGTCGACCGGCTGGTCCGGCACGACGACGGCACACTCACCGGTGAACTGGTCCTGAGGGACCCCGTTCCCATCGAGCATCTGCCGGTCGAGGCGGTGGAGTGCGCGCTGGCCGCCCTCACCGTGCTCGACCCGGACGGCCCGGTGTTCCTGCCCGAACGGTTCGCCCGGATACGGCTGTTCAAGAAGCCCCGGGGAACGCGGCTGCGGCTGACCGCCACCGTCGTCCCGGCCCCGGACGCCCCCGATCGCCGCCGAGCCGACCTGCTGCTCGCCGACGAACACGGCCCGGTCGCCGAACTGCTCGGCGTCGAACTCGCCGACCCCGCACCGCCCGGGGAGCGCAGCCCCTTCCTGCACCGCACGAGCTGGCTGCGCCGCACGGCCGACGCCGCCGACAGCCGCCCGCGCCATCTCCTGGTCCTCAACCGCACGCCGGAGGAGTTCGCCACGGCGCCGGACGGCATCCGCCTCTCGTACGGCGCCGACGCCCTGACCGACCCCACCCTGACCGACGTGTGCTGGTTCTGGCGCCCCTGCCCGGACGAGCCCGGTGCCGCCGCCCTGCGCGCCGAGTGCCGCCTCAACTACCAGGACCTGCTGGACACCCTTGCCGTGCTCCGCACCCGCGAGGGCCGGCAGACGCCCCGGCTGTGGCTGGTCACCGAACGCGCCCAGTGGCTCCCGGGCGACCGGCCCGGCACCGGCGAACGGCTCGCCGCCACCACCCTGTGGGGCTTCGCGCACGTCCTGCTCTACGAGGACCCCCGGCTGCGCACCACCCTGGTCGACGTGCCGGCCGACGGCACCGGCCCGGCGGCGCTGCTCGCCGAGGTCCGCACCGCCGCACGGGACGAATACCAGGTCGCGTACCGCGACGGACAGCGGTACGTCCGCCGGGTGCTGTCCGGGGCCACCACCCCCGCCTGGCCCGGTGGCTTCGCGGCCGTCGCCGAACAGGACGACCGGCCGCCCGCCCTCGTCCCCGCCGAGGACCGCGTCCCCGGCCCCCGCGAGGTGCGGGTCCGCGTCCACACGGCCTTCCTGGGCCCGGACGACCTGCTCGCCGACGGGGGATCCCGAACGCTGGGCACGGGCTGCACCGGCACCGTCGTCGCCCGCGGTCCGGGCTCGGCGTACACCGTCGGTGACGTGGTCACCGTCACAGGTGCCGGCACCCTGCGCCGGACGGTGACGGTGCCGGACGGCGCGGTGTCCGGCCACGCGGCGCCGCTCGGAGCCGGCGGGCAGCCCCCGTACGGTCTCGACGAACTCGACGAGGCGCTGCGTGCCGTGGAGCGGACCCCGGACGGAACGCCCGTACCGGTCCGCGTCGACGCCGAAGGCGCAAGCTCCACGCCCCTGCGGGTCCGCCCCGACCGCACCTACCTGGTCACCGGCGGACTCGGCAGCCTCGGCCTGGTCACCGCGCGCCGGCTGGCCGCCCGCGGCGCCCGGCACCTGGTGCTGGTCAGTCGCAGCGGCCGGCCCGCGCCGGAGACCGCCGACGTCCTGGCCGACCTGCGCGCCCACGCCGAGGTGAGGGTACTGACCGCCGACCTCGCCGACACCGGCGACGTCGAGCAGTTGACCGTAGCCTTGCGTGAACTCCCGTACCCCGTCGGCGGCGTAGTGCACGCGAGCGGCGTCCCGGGGGAGTCCCTCGTCTCCGGGCTGACCTGGGAGGCGATCGACGAGCAGTTCGCCGCCAAGGTCTACGGCGGCTGGCTGCTGCACCAACTGGCCGACGCCTGCCCCGAGGTGGAGTTCTTCCTCGCCCACACCTCCATCGCGTCCGTCGTCGGCGGACCCACCCGCAACTCCGCGGCCTACGCGGCGGCCAACGCCTTCCTCGACGGGCTCGTGGAATGGCGGGTCCGGCAGGGGCTGCCCGGCCTCGCGGTCTCCTGGGGCGCCTGGTCCAGGATCGGCATGACCGCCCGGCTCGGCGAAGGCCTGACCCGCGAACTGGAGCGCAGCGGCGTGCTGTTCTTCTCGCCCGGCCGTGCCCTGCGCACTCTGGACACCCTGTGGAACGGCCCGCTGACGGTGCCGGTCGTCGGCCATTTCGACTGGCCGCGCCTGACCGGGAACACTCCCGTCGTCGACGCCCTCTACGAGCGTCAGGACCAGGACTCCGACGCTGCCGACGGCGCCCGGGACACCGCCTCCGATCCCGCCGCCCTGGCCGCGCTGCCCCGGGCGGAACGGCTCCCGGTGATCTCCCGCGCGGTACACGCCCGGCTCGCCGCGGTCCTGCGTCTCGAACCCGACGACGAGGTGGACCCGGACACCGAGTTCGGCTCCCTGGGCCTGGACTCGCTGATGGCGCTCGACCTCAGGTCCGGCCTGGAGAAGGAGTTCGGCCTCGCGCTGCCCGCCTCCCTCGCCCTGGACCACCCCTCACCGCAGCGGCTGGCCGCGTTCCTGGACACCCAGCTGACCGCCGGCGAGGAGCCCGCGACCACCGCAGCACCCGGAGGGACACCGTGAGCCACACCCCCGACGACCGACCCGCCGTGCCCTGGACACTGACGGCGAGCAGCGCGGCCCTCGCCCGGGAGCGGCCCACCCACCCCGCCGTCGTCTGCGAGGGCCGGGTGACGACGTACGAGGAACTGCACCGGCACAGCAACCGCGTCGCACACGCACTGCGCGCCGCCGGCATCGGCCCCGGCGACCGCGTCGCCCACCTGGCCAGGGAGTCGGAGCACTACTACGCCGCCATCCTGGCCTGCGCCAAGACCGGCGCGGTGATGGTGCCGGTCAACTGGCGTCTGACCGAGCGGGAGGCCGGGCACATCCTGCGCGACTCCGGCGCCGTCCTGCTCTTCACCGAGGGGGAGTTCCTCCCGCTGGCCGAACGTGCCGTCACCGGGCTCGACGCCCCGCCCCGGATCGTCCGGTTGGACGCGCCCGGGCGGGACGGCGGCGCCGACCGCGGGCCCGGCCTGCGCGCCTGGTGCGCGGACGCCCCCGACACCGACCTGAACCCCGGCACCGGACCCGACGACCCGGTGGTGCAGATCTACACCAGCGGCACCACCGGGCTGCCCAAGGGCGCGGTCCTCGCCCACCGTTCGTTCTTCACACTGCCCGCCGCGACCCGGGAAACGGCGGGGGAGTGGATCGACTGGCTGCCGCAGGACGTGAGCCTGATCTCCCTGCCCGGCCTGGGCATCGCCGGTATCGGGTGGTTCATGCACGGCTTCAACGCGGGCTCCACCAACGTCCTGATGCGCGCCTTCGACCCGGCCGAGGCGGTACACCTGATCGAGGAACACCGGGTCACCACCACCTTTGTGGCGCCGGCCATGCTCCAGATGATGCTGGCCGAGGCGGACCGCGCCGGCGCCACCCTCGCCTCGCTGCGCATCGTCGCCTACGGCGCCGCGCCCATCTCCGAGGGCCTGCTGCTGCGCTGCCTGGAGAAACTGAGCTGTGCGCTGGTACAGATCTACTCCAGCACCGAGGCCGGGAGCATCGCGGTCGCCCTCCCGTTCTCCGCCCACCGGCCCGGCAGCCCGCTGCTCAAGGCCGCCGGACTGCCCTGTCCCGGCAACGAGGTGAGGATCGTCGACGGCGACGGCCGCAGCCTGCCGCCCGGCCGGATCGGCGAGGTCTGCGTCCGCACCCCGGCCCGCATGCTCGGGTACTGGAACCTGCCCGAGGCCACGGCCCGGACGCTGGTCGACGGCTGGCTGCGCATGGGCGACGCGGGCTACCTCGACGAGGACGGCTATCTGTTCCTGTGCGACCGGATCAACGACACCATCATCGTGGGCGGCCAGAACATCTACCCGGCCGAGATCGAGAAGCAGCTCAGCGAGCACCCGGCCGTCGCCGACGTCGCCGTGGTCGGCGTACCGCACCCGGAGTGGGGGGACGAGGTGCACGCCTGCGTCCTGACCCGGCCCGGCGCCCGCGTACGGCCACGCGAGCTGATGACGTATCTACGCGGTCGGATCGCCGACTACAAGGTCCCCGTGCGCTACCACCTGGTGGAGGACCTGCCGCGCAACCCCTCGGGCAAGATCCTGCGCCGCGAGGTACGCAGGCGGCTCCTCGCCGGGGCCGACGCCGCCAAGTGACGTACCACGGCTCTGCCCCCGGCACCTTCTCGGTGCCGGGGGCAGAGCCGTGGGGGTGTCAGACGCTCGCGTCGGCCTGGACGTTCATCAGCCGGCCGTCGGCCGGGTCGATGTCGATCTCCAACACCGTGATGATCCTGGCGAGCTGGAGATAGGAGCCGGTCAGCAGGAACAGTTCCAGCAGCTGCCGGGGCGTCAGCACCTGCCGTAGTTCCGCCACTTCGGAGTCGGGCACGTCCTCCCCCCGGCACACCCACTGCGCCACTCGGACCGCGGCGCGCTGACGGGTGTCGAACCCGGTCGTGTCCCCGGCGCGCAGCGCGGCCAGTTGCGCGGGGGAGACGCCGGCGCGCAGCGCGAGGGGCTCGTGCTGCACCCACTCGTACTCGGCGCCGGTGTCCAGGGCCACTTGGAGGATGGACAGTTCGGCCACCTCCGGTGGCAGGTCGAGCCGGGTGAAGAGCGCCTCGGCGAGATCGAGTACCGGCTCTATCAGAGTGTGCGCGTGCGACACCATCGCCATGATGTTGAGCGGGGAGGCGAGCCGGGCCAGCGCCTTGCGGGCCTCGGCGGGCAGGGAATCGGGATCGGGATAGGGCAGACGTGCCATCGCCGTCATCTCCGGGGTTCGGGTGTCAGGTACGGGGTGCGGGTGCGGTGGGGCGGGGGCCGCAGACGGTCTCGATCATCTGCGTGGCGGCCGTCACCCAGTTCTCGAAGCTGCCGACGGCCGCCGCGGCCTCGGTGAACGTCGCAGCCGTGGGTCCGACGAGGACGTGCACGGGGGATTCGGGATCGAGTGCGGCCGTGACGACAGCCTCGGCGGCGTCCGCCGGATCGCGGTTCGCCTCGGCGCTGCCGCGTACGACGTAGTTGTTGGCCCACTCGTGATCGGCGCTGTAAGGACCCTCGGCGGTGGAGCCGATCACGCCGTGGTTGAAGATCTCGGTGGCGAAGAACTCCGGCTCCACGATCAGCGCCCTGACGCCGAAGGGGGCGACTTCCCAGCTGAGCGCCTCGGTGAGCAGAGACAGGGCGTGCTTGCTCGATCCGTAGAAACCGCTGTGCGGCATTCCGGGCAGCCGGCCCGCGATGGAGCCGACGTTGACGATGACACCGCAGCGGCGCTGTCGCATGGACGGAAGCACCGCCCGGGCGAGCCGGACAGGCCCCCACACGTTGGTCTCGTAGACCGCTCGCGCGCGTTCCATCGGGATCGTCTCGACCGGCCCCGCGTCGCCGACGCCCGCGTTGTTGACGAGAATGTCGACGCGGCCCTGCTCCTGGAGGACCGTGCGCACCGCCGACTCCACAGAGGCGTCGGAGGTGACGTCCAGCGGCAGCAGCCGCAGCGGCAGGCCCTCGGCGTCGGCGGTCTTGCGCAGTTTCTCGCTTTTGGACAGATCTCGCATGGTCGCGTAGACGACTGCCCCGCGCCGGGCGAACTCGATGCTGGTCGCCAAGCCGATGCCGCTGCTGCAGCCGGTGACGAGTACCACGTTCATGATGTGCGGTCTCCTTCTTCGGAGAGGTGGTGAGGGGTACGGGCGACTTTCAGGCCGGCTCTTTCAAGCGGTCTCCAGGGGTGGGCGGTACGGCGATCCGCGGGCCCGGGCGGCGGAAGGAGCCGTCCTGGAAGAGAAGCGGGTCGCCGGAGGTGGAGGCGAAGTCCTGTACCTCGCCGACGAACAGGACGTGATCGCCGCCGTCGTAGGCGCGCCACGGCCGGCACAGCAGCCAGGCCACCGTGCCGTCGAGCCGGGGTACGCCGCCTTGGTCCACCCACGGGACGGGCAACCCGGACTGCGGCCGGCCGGCGAAGTGCAGCGCGAGCGGCGCCTGGTCGGCGGCGAGGACATTGACCACGAACGGCGCGCCGCGCAGTCCCGCGCAGGCCCGGGCCCGGCGGCCGACGCTCACCAGCACCAGGGAGGGGGCGAGGGACACGGAGGTGAACGAACTGATGGTGATGCCGCGGGAACCCTTGCCCTCGGCGTAGGTCACCGTGCTCACCCCGGTGCCGAACCGGCCCAGACAGTCGCGCAGGTGCCGGGCATCCGGGTCAGTCGGACCGGTGGGTGGGGGAGGCGGTCCGGTCAGTGCCGGCTGCATGAACCCTCCAGCGGAAGTGGACTCGACCAGTCGGCGGGCGCGGGGCCGGCCGACTGCCGTCGGATATGGCGGTCCAGATCGAGCTGGATCGCCATGGCGTGCTCGAACAGGTAGAAATGGCCGCCCGGGAACTCCCGCACACCGAGGAACGACGCGGTCCGGCCGGACCACGCGTGCATGGCCCCGGGCGGCACCAGAGGGTCGGCCGCCCCGGTGTACGCGGCGATCGGGCACGGCGTACGCGCACCGTCGTCCTCGTACCCCGCGACCAGCGAGAAGTCCGCCCGCAGGGACGGTACGGCGGCCTCGAGCAGCGCCCGTTCGCGTGGCGTCGCGGCGGGCACCAGCCCCAACCGGTCCACCGTGGCGAGCAGTTCGGCGTCCGGCATCCGGTGCACCAGGGACAGTCCGATGGCGTCGGGCAGTTCGGGCGCCCAGCCGGACACGGCCAGGAGCGTCGGTGGAGCCGCGCCCCGCTCGGCGAGTGCCACCGTCAGCCGGTAGGCCAGCAGCGCGCCGAGACTGTGCCCGAAGAACAGGTACGGCCGGCCGTCCAGCTCCGCCTCGACCGCGTCGCACAACTCCTCGACCAGCGGACCGAGCGCCGAACGGGGCGCCTTGCCGCTCTGCCCGGGCCGTCCGGGCAACTGCACCGCGCGCAGCTCCAGCCCGCGGGGCAGACCGGCGCTCCAGGACAGGTAGCCGAGCGGGGAACCGCCGGCGTGCGGAAGGAGGAAAAGCTGGGCCTCGGCGTCCGGGCGGGCGTCCGCCGACGGAAACCACTCGTTCATCAGAACTCCAGCAGGAATGACAAAAAGGGGCAGACCTACGGTTAGGGCTTTTTGAAGCTACCACGGAAAAGTGTGCCCACAGAAGGCAGATTAACCAGGAAAAACCGTATCAGTTCTCCGTCAGTAGCCGATCAGTAGAACATGATTGAATCCCACAGATGGTTACCTGAATTCGAAAGTGGAGGCGTGATGCAGAATTCCCCGGAGGTCGCCGAATTCACCGTGCCGGACCGTCCGGCAGCCGTCGTGGGAGCGGGGACGATGGGCCGCAGGATCGCCCTGATGCTCGCGGCCCGGGGCGGCGAGGTGCGGATTCTCGACACGTCCGCCGAGCAGCGCGCCGCCGCGGCCCGCTATGTGACGGACCGGCTCCCGCACATCGCGGCAGATGTACCGGGCGGCTCCCCGGGCACGGTGGTCCCGCTGGAGGACCTCGCCGACGCGGTCCGCGACACCTGGCTCGTGGTGGAGGCCATCCCCGAGCGGCTGGACCTGAAACGCGACCTGTTCGCCGCACTGGGCCAGGCCGCCCCCGAGTCGGCGGTCCTCGCCAGTAACTCCTCCTCCTACTCCACGCGCCTCGTCGCGGACGCCGTGACCGTCCGGCCGGAGCGGGTGGTCAACACCCACTTCTTCACCCAGCTCCCCTCCTGCCGCATCGTGGAAGTAATGTCCAGCGGCAGCACGGACCCCGACGTGATAAAGCAGCTGATGGCCGTCCTGCCGGAATTCGGACTGAGGCCCTATGAAGTGCGCGGAGAGAGCACCGGATTCATCTTCAACCGCATCTGGGCGGCCATCAAACGTGAATCCCTGATGGTCGCCGCCGAGGGTGTGGCCACTCCCGAGGAGGTCGACGAGATATTCCGCGACACCCTGCGCACGCCCCTCGGTCCGTTCTTCGCGATGGACCAGGTGGGCCTGGACGTCGTCCTGGACGTCGAGGAGCACTACGCCAAGGAACGCCCCGGCATCCCGGAAGGCCCGCGCCAACTCCTGCGCACGTTGCTGAACCAGGGGCACCTCGGTGCGAAGAGCGGACGCGGCTTCTTCTCGTACGACGGCTGAGGCACGTAGGCACGTGGGCGCTCAGGCGGCGGGAGCGCACGCGGCCGAGGCGGTCGGTCACGATGTGCCGCTTCCGCCCGTTGATCTGCGTGCCTCCGGCGTGGCCTCGTGAGCCGGCGGGACCGCTCCCGACTCCACCCCCACCTTCGTCCAGGCACCCACCTCAGCCTTCTTCCGGCCCGGCGTCTGGTTGAACAGCAGGTTCAGCGGGAACGCGGCCACGGTCGCGCTGGAAGGACGGCGCCACGACCGGCAGCATGCCCACCTGCGCAGGGTGCTGATGCCGACGGAGGTGACGGTGGCGAACACGACCAGCCCCGCGCCGCCGATCACCGGGCCGGGCAGGGCGGGGCGGGTCCCGTCCGTCGCGACCTCGACCCGGTGCACCGAGAAGCCCCGCAACTGGTTCCCGCGAGACGGGTCAGGTGGAGGCGGGTTGCGAGCGGTCGCGTTCCTGGGCGTGGCGTGCGGTCGCCGCCTGGATGGCGTCGGCCTGGCGCTGGTCCAGTTCGTTCCAGCGCGACACCGCGTGGTCCCGGGACCGCAGGAGACGGTCGGCGCTGCCCTGGAACCGCGGCTTGACGTGGTCGGCGAAGAGCTCGTAGCTCTTGAGCGTGGCGTCGTGCCGGGCCCACTCGTGGTGGATGAGCAGGAACGAGCCGAAGCCGCCCGACTGCCGCTCCAGCCGCTCGATCTGGGCGATCGCGTCGTCCACGGTGCCGATGACACCGAGGCCGCTCTCGTTGAGCCAGTCGATGCGTTCCTCGAAGGTCCTGCCCGCGGCCCGGAAGTGCGGAGCGGCCAGCACGCCCTGGGTGTAGTCGCACCAGGCGTCGAGGCCGTGGCGGACGTCCTCGACGGCCTGCTCCTTCGTCTCGGCGAGGTGCATCGGGCCGCACAGGCGCCACTTGGTCCGGTCGGGAGTGTGGCCGAACAGCGGCGAGCGCTCCTCCATGACGTCCCAGTGCAGGGCGAGCGCGTCGAAGCCGCTCCGGTCGGTGGCGCCGATCGACATCAGATGGATGCCGTTCTTCGCCGCGATGCGCGGGCCGGTGGGGGAGGCGATCGCGGCGACGGTGATCTCGAAGTCGCTGTAGGGCGCGTACTGGGTGTGTGCGTCGACCAGGTTGTAGCGGTTCGTCTTCGCGGTCACGGTCTCGCCTCGGAGGATCGCCATCAGCACGTCGACGTCCTCCTCGAACGCCGTGCGCTGCTCCTCAAGACTGATGCCGATCATGGTGGCGTCGGTCGGCAGCGCCCCGGGGCCGAGGCCGAGCATGAACCGGCCGCGCAGCAGGCGGTCGAGGAAGAGCGCGCGGTCCGCGACCCATAACGGGTTGTGGTACGGCAGGGAGAGCACGCCCGTGCCGAGTTTGATGTGCCTGGTCTGCGGCGCGACCCAGGAGATGAACGACATCGGGTCCGGGATCAGCTCGTGGCCGGCCGAGTGGTGCTCGCCGATCCAGGCTTCGTCGAAGCCGAGCTTGTCCATGTGCTGAATGACGGCCAGGTCACGCTCGTAGGCCGTCGTGGGGTCCTGGCCCGGGGGGCAGTGGAAGGGAGCCATGAAGGTTCCGAACTTCAGTGCCATTGCCTTTTCCTCTTCGTCGAGGGGCGAGTCCGTGCGTCGCTCGGTGCCGCGCAGTGGTGACGTGTCAGGCGTATCGCGCACTCACAGTGGTGCCACGTGGGGACCTCCCGTGCTGTTGAAGAGCGGACAGGTCAGTCGAGGCCGTCGTGTTCCACGGCACCATGTTCGGGCTCCGGACGCGTTTCGTCGATGGCGCCTCACGCCCCCTTCGACGCGGTCGAGGTATTCGCGCCCTGCGCCGCGCCGTTCTCGCCCAAGGCCGAGGAACCGGCCTGCCGGCGGACCGTCAGCCGTTGAAGAAGAAGGCGCTGACGGGTCCGGACCGGCCGGTGAGCACGGTGGGGTGGTCAGGGTGCGGTTTTCAGCGGGGCTCCACAGGGCGACCGGCCATGTCCGGCCGGAGCCCCGCCCGCTGGTCCCCGCGTAGCCGCGTCACACGCCAGGGAGCGGTGGAGCTGACCCCCGGCAGGGCGGTCACTCCTCAGGCCCGTCTCGTCGGCGTACTCCCCGGAGTGTCTATCGGAGAGTGCGGAGTTTGGGCAGGGGTGTCGCATAGGTTCCGCTCTTGCTGGTGGTGAGGCGGCGGTGGGCGAGGGATTCGACGAGGGCGACCGCGCAGCTGACGCCGTCGACGACGGGGATACCGAGCCGGTCGGTCATGCGGGTGTCGAGTCCGGTCATGCCCGCGCAGCCGAGGCAGATGACCTCGGCGCCGGCGGCCATGGCCTGGCGGGACGCGTCGACGAACGCCTCCTCGGTGGTGGCCGGGTCGAGTTCGAGGTCGAGTACGCCCAGACCGGTGGCGAAGACTCCGGCGCAGCGGTCGAGGAGTCCGGCGGTGCGCAGGCTGTCCTCGATGGGGCCCTGGGCCCGGGCGAGTGTGGTGACGACGGCGAAGCGGCGGCCCAGGACGAGGGAGTACAGGGCGGCGGCCTCCGTGATGTCGACGACGGGGACGTCGAGGAGTTCGCGTGCCCCTTCGCGGCCGTGTTCGCAGAAGCCCGCCATGACCACCCCGTCGACCGGTTGGTCCAGGTTCTGGAGGAGGTCCAGGACGGCGGCGGCGCTGAGGAAGCTGTCGAACCAGCCCTCCGCGGAGGCCACGCCCCAGGTGGGGTGAGGGGGAGGATGCGGGTGCCGGGCAGGGCTACGGCGCGGGCCCCGGCGGCGATGGTGTCGGTCATGGTGGTGCTGGTGTTGCAGTTGACGACGGCGATCACGGTCATCGTGCCGCTCCCGCTGTGAGGCGTAGGCCCGAAGTGCCGTATGCCGTGCGGGTGTCGATGCCGATTCCGGTGGCGCGGGCGCGGTCCACGGCCAGTGCCGCGTAGGCGAGGTCCTGGAGGGCGATGCCGACCGAGTTGAACAGGGTGACCTCCTGCGAATCGCTCCGGCCCGGGGTCGATCCGGCCAGGACCGCGCCGAGTTCGCGGCTGAAGGTCTCGGCCGTCGTGGCGCCTTCGGCGATCGAGAGCACGGCTTCTCCGGACTTGAGGAGTTGGGTGGGGGTGCTGTCCACGACGACGGTCGCGCGGGCCATGCCCGCCGCGTCGATCTCGCGGTGGTCGGGGCGTGGTGGCGCGCCGACCGCGTTGACGTGCAGTCCCGGGCGGAACCACTCCCCGTGGACGACGGGGAGCCGGGCCGGGGTGAGGGTGCAGACGATGTCCGCCGCCTCGACCACGCGCTGCGGATCGGGTGCCTCCACGACGTCGACGAGGTCGCCCACCGCGTCGTGGAAGGCGCACAGGGTGGCGGCGGAACGGGACCAGACGTGCACGGTGTCGAAGGCACGGACCTCCCGGAGGGCGTGCACGTGCTCGACCGCGAGGCGGCCCGCGCCGACCAGGCCCAGCACGCGGGCGTCCGGGCGGGCGAGCGCGTCGGTGGCCACCGCGCTGGCCGCCGCTGTACGCGTCCGGGTGCCGACCTCGCCGTCCAGTACGGCGAGGCATTCTCCCGTGCGGGCGTCCAGGAGCAGGACCGTGGAACGCTGGGTGGGCAGGCCGGCCGCGCGGTTGTCGGGTGCGTCGGACATGACCTTGACCGCCGAGAGGCCCAGCCGGTGGGAGGTCGCGGTCATCGGCAGGAACTGGGTGGTGCCGGTTCCGGGGAGGGCCGAGGGGGCGGGTTGTTCGGCCCGGCCTTCGGCGAGATCGATGAGTGCGGTGCGTACGGCGGTGATGACCTCGGCGCGGCTGACCAGCCCGGTGAGGTCGGCGGAGCCGAGCAGCAGCGTCATCGGTAGTCCGCCATGAAGCTGTCGTCGGCGAGGGAGGCGTAGGAAGGCGCGGTGCGCACCAGGCCGCCCTCCGCCAGGATGCGCATCCATCGGTCGCTGGCGCTCTCGTCGATGGCCACGGTGTCCCATACGGCGCTCTCGGCCATCTGGCGTTGTGCCTCGCGCAGGATGCCCTGGTCCTTCTCGGGCCAGCGGCGCTTGAGGATGGCGTCGACGGTGTGCGGGTCGACGGTCGGCAGCAGCCGCATCGCGGTGTCGATGCCGGAGACGAACCGGGTGATGCGGTCGCGGAGTTCGGCCACGCGCTCGGTGCGGCAGTAGTAGACGCTGTTGGGCATGATGCCGCCGTCGTCCAGGTGGCGGAAGACGATCCGGGCGGTGCCCGACGCCTCCAGCTCGGTGGCGGTGACCAGGTCGGCGATGATGGCGTCGCCGAGTCCGGCCGTGAACAGCTCCACGAGCATCGCCGTGGAAAGGTCGCGGACGAAGCGGATGCCGGCCGGGTCCACGCCCGCCTCGCGCAGCAGTCCGGCGGTGAACTCGTAGGGGGCGCTGCCGCCTGCGCCGGGGGCCAGGACGACCTTGCCGAGCAGGTCCTCCAGGGAGAAATCGTCGGAGCCGCCGTCCCGTACCGCGATGGCCGTCGGGAACTGGTGGTTGAGCTGGCACACGACGCTCAACTCCCGCTCGCTGCCTGCGTACATGGCCGGTACCCACAGGCCGCCGAGCGCGATGTCGGCGCGGCCGGATTCGAGGTCGTCGAGGACGCCGGTCCAGGGGTCGCGGGCGACGGCGGTGACATCGAGTCCCGCGTCGTGGAAGAGGCCTTCCTGGTCGGCGAGGTATTCGGGGAGGTAGTTCAGGCCGTTGGCGGTGGCGGAGATGCTGAGCTTGTCCATGGTGTCGGTCCTCTCCAGGGGATGAAGGGGTACGGCGGTGCGGGTGCCGCCGGTCAGGCGTGGGTCGGTGTGGGGGCCGTCGTCTCGTTGACCTCTTCGAGCGTGCGGCTGCGGGTCTCGGGGGCGAACCGGGAGGCGATGACGAGCGCCGCGTACATCACCGCGACCATCCCGAAGACACCGGCGAAGGAGAACCGGTCCCACAGCGCGACCGCGGCGAAGGGCATGACGGCTCCGGCGATGTTGCCGATGCCGTTGACGATGGAGGTGCCGCTGGCCCGGATCGGCGTCGGGTACAGCTCCGGGGACCACACGGCGAGGGTGGTGTTGGTGAGCATGGTGAAGAACTGGAAGAGCGCGCCCAGGAGGAGGATCGCCGCGGTCTGGTGGGCGAACACCGCGAAGGCGACGGCGGTGAGGCAGCCCAGGCTGCCGGCCGCGCCGATGACCGACCGCCTGCCGTAGTGCCCCGCGAGCAGGGCCGAGGCGCAGGCCCCGAGCAGCGAGCCGACATTCATGATCATCGTGTAGAGCAGGCTGTCGGACAGGGTGTAGCCGCGCTCGGTCAGCAGCGTCGGCATCAGGAAGTTGAGGGTGACCTGGGCGCCGAACGCCATCCAGGACGCGGCGCCGATGGTGACCGTACGGGACAGGACAGAAGGGCCGAAGACCGCGGCCGGTGACGCCTTCACCTGCCGGGCGGGGATGTCCGCCTCGGTCAGCACGGGCGGGACGGACGCCGGTAGGTGTTTCGGGTCGAGCCGGTCGCCGGTCAGCCGGGCCAGGGAGCGGTTGGCGTCGTCGACGCGGCCCTGGGAGAGGAGGAAGCGGGGGGTCTCCGGCAGGCGCCTTCGGTATACCACCACGATCAGGGCGGGCAGGGCGAGGAGCACGAACGTCCAGCGCCACACCAGGTGGTCGCCGCCGAGCGCGGGGGCGAGCGGGCCCAGGAGCAGCAGGAAGAGGCCGTAGGAGAGGAAGTTGCCTACGCCGCCGGAGCCGACGTTGAGGATGGCGACGAGCGTGCCGCGGTGGCGGGTGGCGACCATCTCGCACAGCATCGCGATGCCGATGGTGAACTCGCTGCCCAGGCCGATCCCCACGACCAGCCGACTCGCCAGCAGGGTCGGGTAGTTCATCGCGACGGCGCTGAGCAGGCCGCCCAGGGTGTAGACGAGGAGATTGACGCTGAGCGAGGTGCGGCGGCCGTAGCGGTCGGCGATCCAGCCGCCCGCGAAGCGGCCGATCAGCCCGCCGATCACGGTGAAGCTGTTGATCGCCGTCAGCTCGTCGTTGCCGATGTGCAGGGACGACTTGATGAGGCTGCCCATCGCCCCCACGGAGTTCTGCTCCAGGGTGTCGAAGAACATCCCGGCCAGAATGATCATGAACACCCAGAACTGGGCCCGGGTGAAGCCGGCCTCGTCCAGGGCCCGCGCGAGGGTGTTGCCTGCGGCCGGGCGCGCCGCCGTCGGCGCGGAGAGCTGCGGGGCGCTCATGCGGCACCTGTCGGGGATGCCGGTGCGGCGGTCGGTGCCGCGGTCGGGGTCGTGTTGTCCAGGTGACTCGGTTCGGTGCGATCCATGAGGGCCTCCGTCAACCAGTGAGTGCTATTGGTATACCAACAGCGGTCCGGTGGCCGCAGGGCTGCGATGTTAACTCGATGTAAGGGGTGGGGGCTTCAGGTTCCGGACCTGTCAAAACACCAGGTGAAAGCGGTGGTTGGTGGATGCTGGCGGCGTGAATGTCGCTCAAGGGGCTTGATGGCTCAAGTGGAGCCTCGGCTATCTTGTATGCCATGTCACTTACGGACTCCTCCGGCGCCGACGGTCGTTCGCTGGTCCACAAGGTCTACGAGTACCTGCGGGACGGCATCATCGAAGGTGATCTGCCGCCCGGCACGCGGCTGTTGGAGCGCGAGCTGTCCGAGCGCCTCGACGTCTCCCGGATCCCGATCCGCGAGGCCCTGCCCCAGCTCGAAGCGGAAGGGCTGATCACCACGCTGCCCCGGCGCGGATCGATGGTCACCCAGCTGACCCTGCGCGACATCGACGAGCTGTTCAGCGTGCGCACGAGCCTCGAAGTGCTCGCCGCGCGGCTCGCCAGCGGGCAGGCCGCCGAGCGCTCCAGCGCGCTGCTCTCACCCGCCTTCGCCCGCGCCGAACTCGCCACGGCCGAAGGGCGGCAGGCCGAGATCGCCGCCGCCAACGCCGCCTTCCACGAAGCGATCGTGCGCCTGTCGGGCAGCCGCCTGCTCAACTCGATGATGTCGCCCATCAGCGCCCGGGTGCGCTGGCTGTTCCGGCTCACCTCCGACCGCGACCCGGGCATCCTGTGCACCGAACACCGCGAGCTGTACGAGGCGATCTGCGCCGGCGACACCGAACTGGCCGCGTCCCTGGCCTTCGTGCACGTGGAGCGCGGGCGGCGTCCGTCGCTGGAGTCGCTGGCCGGAGTGCTGCCGCCCGGGACCGACCCCGGCGAGGAACAACGGGGATGACCCTCACCCGTCACCACGGCCAGGTGGTGAGGTGAGCGCGCGGACGCGTCCGAGCCGCGCGGAAGCTACCGGGAGGCCCTGCCCGTGGACGGTTCGGCGGCCAGGCGGAAGAGGTCGCGCGTCGGGTGCACGTCGACCGGGATGCTTGTCCCGACGTCGATGATCTCCTCCCCGGCGACGAGGTGGCTCGTGGTGAACGGTGGCCGGCCCGGCACGGTGACCAGCATGCGGACCCTGGTGCGGCGGTCGTCCTCGCCGCACCACACGTGCTGTGCGGACGTGACCTCGCCCATGACGCGCACGCCGGCCGTGTCCAGGTCGCGCCACACGCGCTGGTCGCGCACGGTGCCGACGACGGCCAGGACCAGGACGGCCACGGTGAGAGGGGTCCAGACGAGGCCGGTCACGACGACGCCCGGTCTGTCGTCGCCGGGGGCGTGCCCGCTGATCGCGGCCAGCAGGATCAGGGGGCCCGCGCACACGACCAGAAGCCCGAGCCCGGACCGGACCGGCTGCTCGAAAAAGCCCGGCGGACGGTTCACCGGACCCTCGCCCTCGGGTATCGCACCCCTCGTCACGGCGTGGCCCGCCCGTCGTGGGGAAGGGACTCCGAAGCGCTTCGCGGGCATCCTGACACAGGCGAAATGTAACGGACTTGATCCAGCCGCCGCCCGGCTCGGGCGGTCCAGCCGAGGTGTCCGGCGCGGCCGGTCGGGCCGGTGCCTGCTGGAGTTGGCGGCGCGCATCGGCGATGTTCCAAGTGTCCACGGCCTGGTCGACCAGGTCGGCGTCGCCGAAGCGGTACAGGCTGGTGCCGACGGCGCTGACAGGGTGCCATGGCGTTGCGCGCCCCAGAACACCTACCGTTTCGGATCAATACGACGAAGCAACCGCCTGCCCGCATTACGCGGAACTGGCTACGATGTGGCGCTTACGCTCCTGGAATATCGCTCACGAGAGCCATCTGCCCCTCTGTCACCAACCTCCGCATTTCGGGGGAAGCCCAGCCGGCCCGGGTTCGGCGAGCAAGGCCAGAAGGAACAACGAGAGCGAACCAGTGATTGACGCCCCGTAAGCGTAGAACCGGCTCACATCTGGTGGAGCCGAAGAAGCGCGGCGCAGGCGTGGCGAGGTCGTCGGGGCGGAGCGTGGTGAACGTGCGGACTGTCCCCGGTCGCCCCGAGGGCCGGACCGCCGGTCCGGACAAGGGAAGGCCCGTCGCCGGCCGAAGGCCGTGGTCGTAGTGGTCCGAGCCGGGGAGAGCCCGGCACACCGCCATCACGACCGTCCGCGCCGTCACCGGCCTGGCCGCCGAACGGACCACACCCGCCCGCCCAGACACCAACGCACCGCGCGCCACGGCCACCCGCCGCAACGCCCGCGATCCACGCCGACCGGCCGCACTCCCCGGACTCACGTGATCACCGAACGGACGCCGCTCGACGACGCCGAAGCCCTGTCTTCGTGTCGGCCGTCGTAAATCGGAATTCTCCGGTAAAGAGCGTCAGCCCGCCGTCAGTGGAGGATCAGGAGAGCGCGGTTGAATTCCTCGAAAAGTTGCTTCGCTTTGCAAGAGGAGGACGCGGACCGAAGGTTCAGGACATGTCCTCTGCCGCCCGGAACGGCAAAGACCACTGCCTTCGGAATTCTCCAGAAAGATTTCGGCTGTGCCCAGCCTCTTTCGCTCGCACGCGGGACGGAAGCCACCGAGCTACGACCCGCACGCCTCTCGGCACCGCCATCGCCCGTAGACATCTGGATGTGCACCATGACTCGGAACACGCAGGATGAGCCCGTCGCTGTCGTCGGCCTGGCGTGCAGGTTGCCGGGCGCGCCGGGGCCGGAACAGTTCTGGCGGTTGCTCAGTGAGGGCCGTGCCTCGGTCTCCGCGGCTCCGGCCGGACGGTTCGCCCCGGAACACGGTGCGGGGGCGGCCGTCCGTGGTGGGTTCCTCGACGCGGTGGACGAGTTCGACGCCGCCTTCTTCGGTATCTCGCCCCGTGAGGCGCGCGCCATGGACCCGCAGCAGCGGCTCGTGCTGGAACTGGCGTGGGAGGCGCTGGAGGACGCGGGCGTCGTCCCCGGATCCCTGCGCGGCAGCCGTACCGCGGTCTTCGTGGGCGCCCAGCGCGACGACTACGCCGGCCTGCTCCTCCAGCACGGCGCCACGGCGATCACCCAGCACTCGATGACCGGCGTGAACCGCGGTGTCATCGCCAACCGGGTCTCCTACCACCTGGGCCTGCGCGGGCCGAGCCTGACGGTGGACACCGCTCAGTCCTCGTCGCTGGTGGCCGTGCACCTGGCGTGTGAGAGCCTGCGCGCCGGTGAGTCCACGGCCGCGCTCGCCGCGGGCGTCGACCTCCACCTGCTCGCCGAGCACAGCGTGCTCCAGGAGAGGTTCGGCGCGCTGTCCCCCGACGGTGTCGTCCACACCTTCGACGCGCGTGCCAACGGGTTCGTGCCGGGCGAGGGCGCGGGCGTCGTCGTCCTCAAGCCGCTGCGGCAGGCGCTCGCCGACGGTGACCGGGTGCTCGCGGTGATCCGGGGCAGCGCCGTGGGCAGCGGTGCCTCAGCCGACGGTCTGACCGTCCCCGACGCCCAGGCGCAGCAGGACGTCCTGCTGCGCGCCTACGAGCGGGCCGGTGTGCGCGCCGACGAGGTGCAGTACGTCGAACTGCACGGCACCGGTACGCCCGTGGGCGACCCCGTCGAGGCCACCGCCCTGGGCGCGATCCTCGGGACGGGCCGGTCCGTGGACGGGGCGCTGCGTGTCGGGTCGGTCAAGACCAACATCGGGCACCTGGAAGGCGCGGCCGGCATCGCGGGACTGATCAAGACGGTGCTGAGCATCCGGCACCGGCAGTTGCCGCCGAGCCTGAACTTCGCCACGCCGAACCCGGCCATCGCGCTGCGGGAGCTGGGGCTCGCCGTGCACACCGCCCTCACCGGGTGGCCGGCGCCACAGCGCCCGCTGGTGGCCGGCGTCAGCTCCTTCGGCATGGGCGGCACCACCTGCCATGTCGTCCTCGCGGAGGCACCGGCGACGACCGCACCCGCACAAAGCCCCACCACCCCCGCGGCCGTGCTGCCGTGGGTGGTCTCGGCCACCGGCCCGGCCGCCCTGCGCGCCCAGGCGGGGCGTCTGCACGCGCACGCCACCGCGCACGGCCTCTCGGCGCTCGACGTGGGCCGCTCCCTGGCCGAGACCCGGACCGTGTTCCGGCACCGGGCGGTCGTCCTCGCCCCCGACGCGCGGGGCCTGCTCGACGGGGTCGACACGCTCGCCGCCGGACGCGGCGGCCCCGGGGTGGTGACGGGGACGGCGGGGCTCGGGCGCACCGCGTTCCTGTTCACCGGGCAGGGTGCCCAACGAGCGGGCATGGGAAGCGAGTTGTACACGCGGTTTCCCGTGTACGCGGAGGCGTTCGACGAGGTCGCCGCCGCACTGGACCCCCTGCTGCCGCACCCGGTGGCCGACACGATCCGCACCGGCCGGGGCCTGGACGAGACGGTCAACGCCCAGCCCGCCCTGTTCGCCGTCGAGGTCGCCCTCCACCGGCTGCTGGAGTCCTTCGGGCTGCGGCCCGACCACGTGGCCGGGCACTCCTTCGGTGAACTCACCGCCGCCCACGTGGCGGGCGTACTGAACCTCACGGACGCGGCGGCGCTCGTGGCGACCCGGGCCCGGCTGATGCAGTCGGCGCGGGCCGGCGGCGCGATGGTGTCGGTGCGGGCGACGGAGCAAGAGGTCGAGGAGCTGCTCGCGGGCCGCGAGGACCGGGTCGCGGTCGCCGCGGTGAACACCCCGCACTCGACCGTCGTCTCCGGCGATCCGGACGCCGTCGCCGAGGTCGCGGAGATCCTGCGCCGAAGGGGACGCGAGACGAAGAGGCTGAGGGTCAGTCATGCCCTCCACTCGCCGCACATGGACCCGATCGTCGACGAGTTCCGCCGTGCCGCGGCCCGGCTGACCTACCACGCTCCCGCGATCCCGCTGATCTCCCACGTCACCGGCGTTCTCGCCGACCCGCGGGAGGTGGTCCGCGCCGACTACTGGGCCGCCCACGTCCGCCGGGCTGTGCGCTTCGCCGACGGTGTGCGCACCCTGCGCGCCGCGGGCGTCACCACGTTCCTGGAGGTCGGGCCCGACGGCGTGCTGTCCGCGCTGGTCCGCGACACGGTCGACGACCCCGGCACGGTGGCGGCCGTACCCGCGCTGCGCCGCGACCGGCCCGAGACCGAGACCCTGTTCACCGCGCTGGCCACGGCGTTCGTACGCGGCGCCGCCGTGAACTGGGACGTGCCCTACCGGGGTACCGGCGCCCGCCGCGTCGACCTGCCCACCTACGCCTTCCAGCGC
Organism: Streptomyces saintjeani; assembly: GCF_055409605.1. Taxonomy (NCBI): domain Bacteria; kingdom Bacillati; phylum Actinomycetota; class Actinomycetes; order Kitasatosporales; family Streptomycetaceae; genus Streptomyces; species Streptomyces saintjeani. The sequence goes on from NZ_CP189624.1 coordinate 9,582,289, forward strand.
CGGCGCCACTGGCTGGACGGCACACCCAGGACACCCACGGCTCTCACACCCGAGAAGCCCGAAAAGACCGAGAAGATCGAGGTGTCCGAGGTCGACGGCCTCCCGGACACCGCCCCCCGCAGTGACCCGGCCGCACACCTGGCCACGCTCTCCCCGGCCACCCGCGACCGTACCGTCACCGAACTGGTCGACGCGCACATCGCGGCGGTCCTCCAGTACGACGGCGACGACCGGATCGACCGGGACGTGCCCTTCCGGGAGCTGGGTCTCAGCTCGCTGATGACGACCGAACTGCGCGCCTCACTGGCCGACGCCACAGGGCTGCGCCTGCCCACGGGGCTGCTCTTCGACCACCCGACCCCCCGCGCGCTCGCCGAGTTCATCGGCGCCGAACTGCTCGGCGGTGCCCCCAGGGACACCGAGGACGTCCACATCGGCGACGGCGACGAGCCGATCGCGATCGTCGGCATGGCCTGCCGCTACCCCGGCGGGGTCGCCTCACCGGAGGACCTGTGGCGCCTGGTGTCCGAGGAGGTCGACGCCGTCTCCGTCTTCCCCGCCGACCGGGGGTGGGCCGAGGACCTGTACGACCCCGATCCCGACCGGCGGGGCCACAGCTCGGTGCGGCACGGCGGCTTCCTGGACGGGGCCGGGGACTTCGACGCCGCCTTCTTCGGCATCTCCCCGCACGTCAGCCTCGGCATGGACCCGCAGCAGAGGCTGCTCCTGGAGACCTCCTGGGAGGCCGTCGAGAGGGCCGGGATCCTGCCCGAGACGCTGCGCGGCACCCGCACCGGTGTCTTCGTGGGCGCCACGGCGCTGGAGTACGGGCCCCGTATGCAGGACGCGCCGCCGAGCGTGCAGGGCCATGTGCTCACCGGTTCCGCGCCGAGCGTGATGTCGGGCCGCATCGCCTACCAGCTCGGACTGACCGGGCCCGCGGTGACCGTCGACACCGCCTGCTCCTCGTCCCTGGTCGCGCTGCACCTGGCGATCCGGTCCCTCAGGTCCGGCGAGGCGGACCTGGCCCTGGCCGGCGGCGCCGCCGTCATGGCCTCACCCGGCATGTTCCTGGAGTTCTCCCGCCAGCGCGGGCTCGCCCGGGACGGACGCTGCAAGTCCTTCGCGGCGGCGGCCGACGGCACCGCCTGGGGCGAGGGCGTCGGCATGCTCGTGGTGGAGCGGCTGTCCACGGCGCGCGCGGCGGGTCACCGGGTGCTGGCCGTGATCCGGGGCAGCGCCGTCAACCAGGACGGCGCCAGCAACGGCCTCACCGCCCCGAGCGGCCTCGCCCAGCAGCGGGTCGTCCGCCAGGCGCTCGCCGACTCCCGGCTGTCCGCCGCGGACGTCGACGCGGTGGAGGCCCACGGCACGGGGACCGCGCTCGGCGACCCCGTCGAGGCGGAGGCCCTCATCGCCACGTACGGCGACCGCCGTGACCGCCGTGAGCCGGTGTACCTCGGCTCGCTGAAGTCCAACATCGGCCACGCGCAGGCGGCGGCGGGCGTGGGCGGCGTGATCAAGATGGTGCAGGCCATGCGGCACGGCGTCCTGCCCAGGACCCTCCATGTAGACCGGCCCACGCCCCGGGTCGAGTGGTCGGCCGGCGCCGTCGAACTCCTCACCCGGAGCAGGCAGTGGCCCGCCACAGGACGGCCGCGCCGCGCCGCGGTGTCCTCGTTCGGCATCAGCGGCACCAACGCGCACGTGGTGCTGGAGTTCGACCCGGCGACCGACGCCGCCCAGGACCACACGGCCGTCACCGCCCCTTCGGCCGTCCCGATGCCGTGGCTCGTGTCGGCCCCCGACAGCGACGCGCTGCGCGCCCAGGCCGCACGGCTGCGCAGCCACCTCGCGCCGGACGCCGACGAGGCCCGCGTCGGCTTCTCGCTCGCCACCGCCCGTACCGCCTTCGACGAGCGTGCCGCGATCCTCGGCGACGGCATCGCGGAGCGCCTCGCGGCCCTGGAGGCCCTCGCCGAGGGGCGCGCGGCGGACCATCCGCACGTGGTCACCGGGAGCGCGGCACGCCACGGCCGTACGGCGTTCCTGTTCACCGGCCAGGGCGCGCAACGCCCCGGAACGGGCCGGGAGCTGTACGCGGCGTTCCCGGTGTTCGCGCAGGCTCTGGACGAGGTGTGCGCGGCCTTCGACGGCCTGCTGGAACGCCCCCTGCGCGACGTGATGTTCAGCCGGCCCGGCACCTCGGACGCCGCGCTGCTGGACGAGACCCGCTACACCCAGCCCGCCCTCTTCGCCCTCGGAACAGCTCTCTGCCGTCTCCTGGCCCAGCACGGCCTGACCCCCGACGTGCTCGCCGGTCACTCCCTCGGCGAAGTCACCGCCGCCCACGTCTCGGGCGTCCTCACCCTCCCCGACGCCGCCACCCTCGTCGCCACCCGCGCCCGGCTCATGCAGTCGGCCCCCGCCGGGGGCGCCATGTTCGCCGTCCAGGCCACCGAGGACGAGACCCTCGAAAGCCTCGCCGGGCACGAACACGCCGTCTGCCTCGCCGCCGTCAACAGCCCGCACTCCGTGGTGATCTCCGGAGACACTCCCGCCGTCGAGAAGGCCGCCGCCGTCTGGGAGGCCCGCGGACGCAAGACCACCCGGCTCAACGTCTCCCACGCTTTCCACTCCCACCACATGGACCCCGTCCTCGACGAGTTCCGGGACACCGCCTCCCAGCTCACCTACCACCCTCCCCTGATCCCCGTCGTCTCCGCCACCGCCGGCCACCTCACCGACCCCGACCACTGGACCCGGCAGATCCGGGCCACCGTCCGCTTCGCCGACACCCTCCACACCCTGCACGACGAAGGCGTCACCACCTACGTCGAGATCGGCCCCGACGCGGTCCTCACCCTCCTCGCCCGGCAGACCCTCGACGAGCCCACCGCCATCGCCCTCCTGCACCGCGACCGGTCCGAGACCGCCGCCGTGGTGGAGGGCCTGGCCCGCGCCCACACCGCCGGGGCGGCTGTGGACGGCGCGAGCCTCTTCCCGGGCGGAACGCTCGTGGACCTGCCCACGTACGCCTTCCGGCGCGAGCGCTTCTGGCTGGCCCCCCAGCCCGCCGCCGACGTGCGCGGGCTCGGCCTGGACCCGGCCGACCACCCCCTGCTCACCACGGTGGTGGACCTGGCCGAAAGCGGGGACGCCGTGTTCGCCGGCCAGGTCTCCGTGAGCGGGCACCCCTGGCTGGCCGACCACGTCGTCGCCGGAGCCACCCTGCTGCCCGCCACCGCGTTCCTCGAACTGGCCCTCGCCGCGGGCAGCCGGCTCAAGGCGCCGTACGTGGACGAGCTGACGCTGGAGGCGCCCCTGCACCTGCCGTCGCAGGGGGCCGTGCGCCTCCAGGTGAGCGTCGGCACGCCCGACGCCTCGGGGCGCCGCGCCTTCGCGGTGCACGCCGCGCCCGACGCCGCGCCACCGGCCGGTCCGCCGGCCCGCCCCTGGACCCGGCACGCCTCGGGCACACTCGGCCCCCAGCCGCCGCACGCCCCGGCCCGGCAGGGCTCCCCGGCGACCGCCGGCGCCGACCCCGAGCCGCCCCAGGACGTGTACGAGCGGCTCGGCGACCTCGGTTACGCCTACGGTCCCGCCTTCCGGAACCTGGTGTCGGCGCCGCACGAGGGCGAGGACGTCGAGGCCGTGGTCCGGCTGCCCGAGGAACTGCGGGACTCGGCCACGGGATTCGCCGTGCACCCCGCGCTGCTCGACGCCGTCCTGCACCCGCTCGTCCTGGCGTCCGCGCCCGATGCCGGCCTCCTTCTCCCGTTCGCCTGGTCCGGTGTCACCCTGCATGCCACCGGTGCCACGGAGCTGCGCGCCCGGATCACCCGGACCGGTGCCGCCACCGTGCGGCTGCTGCTGACCGACCCCGCCGGTGCGCCCGTCGTCGAGGTGGAGTCCCTGACCCTGCGTCCCGTCGACCCCGGCCGGCTGGCCACGCCCGGTTCCACCGCCGTCCCCCGCGACCGGCTGCTCAGGCTCGACTGGGTGCCGGCGCCGCACACGGCCCCCGCGTCCGGGGCTTCGTGGGGAGTGGTCCGCGGGGCCGCGGCGCCCGCGGCGGTCGAGGAGTTCACCGCCGCCCTGTCCGCTTCCGGTGTCACCGTGGCCGCCTACGACGATCTCGACGCGCTGGCGCTCTCGGTGGACGCGGGCGCGGCCCCGCAGGTCGTCGCGGTACCGGTGCGTCCTTCGGCCGCGACGGCGGACGGGGCAGCCGCGGCACGGGCGACCGTGGCCGCCGTCCACGAGACGGTCCGCCGATGGCTGGCCGACGACCGGTTCGAGGGGCGCCGGCTGGTGCTGGTGACCCGGGGCGCGGTCGCGGCGGGCGGTGTCGTGCCCGATCTGGCGTCGGCTCCCGTGTGGGGGCTGGTGAGGTCGGCCCTGGAGGAGCATCCCGGGCGGTTCGCGCTCGTCGACCTCGACGACGACGCCTCCGCGCGGGCGTTGCCGGCGGCGGTCGGCGCCGGTGAGACGCAGGTCGCGGTCCGGGCGGGCGACGTGCTGCTGCCCCGGCTGACACCGGCCGGGGGCGACGGCCTGGCCGTCCCGCCCACTCCCGCCTGGCGGCTGGACATCCCGGTGCGCGGCACCTTCGACAACCTCGAACTCGGCCCCGCCCCCGAGGCGCTGGAGCCGCTGGGGCCCGGCCAGGTCCGCATCTCGATGCGGGCGGGCGGCCTCAACTTCAAGGACGTGCTGCACGCCCTGGACGTGACCGGTGAGCAGAAACCCGGTCTGGAGGGGGCCGGGGTGGTGCTGGAGGTCGCTCCCGACGTCACCGACCTGGCTCCCGGCGACCGGGTGCTGGGCCTCGTCCCCCACGCTCTGGGTCCGGTCGCCGTCACCGATCGCCGGCTGGTCGCTCCCATGCCCGAGGGCTGGTCCTTCGCCGAGGCGGCGGCGGTACCCGTGGTCTTCCTGACCGCGTACCACGGGCTGGTGGAGCTGGCCGGGCTCCGCGAGGGCGAATCCGTGCTGGTGCACGCCGCCGCCGGGGGCGTCGGGCTCGCCGCCGTGCAACTGGCCCGGCATCTGGGCGCCGAGGTCTTCGGCACGGCGAGCGACGGCAAGCACGGCGTGCTGCGCGCGTGGGGGCTCGACGACGCGCACATCGCCTCGTCCCGGACGCTCGACTTCGCCCGGCGCTTCGGCCCGGTGGACGTCGTGCTGAACTCCCTCACCGGGGAATTCGTCGACTCCTCCGCCGGCCTCCTGCGTCCGGGCGGACGCTTCCTGGAGATGGGCAAGGCCGATCTGCGCGACCCCGCGGACACGGCCGCCACCTGGCCGGGCACCAGCTATCAGGCGTACGACCTCACCGAGCTGAGCCCCGACCACATCCAGGACCTGCTGACCCGTGTCCTCGGCCTGTTCTGCTCCGGAGCCCTGCGGCACCTGCCGCTGACCGTCCGGGACGTCCGCCGGGCGAGGACGGCGTTCCAGGAGCTGGCCCAGGCCCGGCACGTGGGCAAGGTCGTGCTGACGATCCCCCGTCGCCCCGACCCGGGCGGAACCGTGCTGGTCACCGGCGGTCTCGGGGCGCTGGGCCGCGGCGCGGCGCGACGGCTCGTCTCCGCTCACGGGGTGCGCCACCTGCTGCTCACCGGCCGCAAGGGCAGGGCCTCGGAGGGGGTGGCCGACCTGGAGGCCGAACTGTCCCGGCTGGGGGCGCAGGTGACGGTGGCCGCCTGTGACGTCTCCGACAGGCGGTCGCTGGCCGCGCTGATCGCGTCGGTGCCGCCCGAGCACCCGCTGACCGGGGTGATCCACGCGGCCGGTGTGCTGGCCGACGGGGTGGTGACGGCGCTGACACCGGAGGACTTCGACGCCGTCCTGGCGCCCAAGGCCGACGCCGCCTGGCACCTGCACGAGCTGACCCGCGACCTGGACCTGTCGCTGTTCGTGCTGTACTCCTCCGTCGTCGGGACGCTCGGCGGCGGAGGGCAGGCCAACTACGCCGCGGCGAACGTCTTCCTCGACGCCCTGGCCCACCACCGCACGGCGGGCGGCGCTCCCGCCCTGTCGCTGGGCTGGGGCCTGTGGGCCGGGGACAGCGGCATGTCCGGCGGGCTCGGCGACAACGACGTGGCGCGGCTCGCGCGCAGTGGTGTCGCCGCGATGTCCGCCGAGGAGGGCCTGGCCCTGTTCGACGCCGCGCTCGCCTGCGACGACCCGTTCCTGGTGGCCATGAAACCCGACAGGCGGGCCCTGCGTTCCGGCGGGCCGCTGTCACCGCTGCTGGGGAATCCGGCCGGCGGGCCGGCACGGCGTGCGGTGGACGAAGCCGAGCAGGAGGGTCCGGCGCCGGCCCGGCGGCTGGAGGCGCTGTCCCGCCCCGAGCGTGAACGGGCTCTGCTCGACGTGGTCCGTACGCACGCCGCCGCGGTGCTGGGGCACACCGCCCGGGATCGTGTTCCGGCCCACGCCACGTTCAAGAGCGTCGGGTTCGACTCCCTGACCACGGTGGAACTGCGCAACCGGCTCATCGCGGCCACCGGCCTGCGGCTGCCCGCCACCCTGGTCTTCGACCGCCCGACGCCGCAGGAGATGGCGGCGCACCTGGCGACGGAGTACTTCCCCGAAGCGGCACAGCCCGCTTCACCCGCGCCCGCTCCGGACGCGACGTCCGGCGGCTCCGGGAGCCTCGGGGGCTCCGGGGACGAGGACCTGCGCCGGATGCTGGCCGCCATCCCCGTGGACCGTCTGCGCTCGGCAGGCCTCGTCGACGTGCTGCGCGGCCTGGCCGAGCAGGACCCCGGGGACAAGAGGGACGACGAAGAGCCTGAGCAGGGCCCGGACGCCGGGATCGACGGACTGGACGCCGGCGAGCTGGTCCGCCTGGCGATCCGCGGAACGGATGCGTGAGGAAGACACCATGACCGACCCCTCCCGTGCGGACCTCGTCCGCGCCCTGCGCACCTCCCTCAAGGAGACCGACCGGCTGCGCCGGCACAACCAGGAGCTCACCGATGCCGCCGCGGAACCGATCGCGATCGTCGGAATGGGGTGCCGCCTGCCCGGCGGAGTGACCTCCCCCGAGGAGCTGTGGACCCTGCTCGCCGCCGGGGGCGACGCCATCGGCGCGTTCCCCCCTGACCGCGGCTGGGACCCCGGCCCCCGAGACGACGGGGCGGACTACTGCCGGCAGGGCGGATTCCTCGACGGCGCCGCCGACTTCGACGCCGAGTTCTTCGGGATCTCGCCCCGCGAGGCGCTGGCGATGGACCCCCAGCAGCGGGTGCTCCTGGAGACGGCCTGGGAGGCGCTCGAAGGGGCGGCCATCGGCCCCCTCTCCCTGAAGGGCGGCCGAACCGGCGTGTTCGTCGGCGGCTTCCACCAGCCGTACGGTCCCGCGCTGCACGAGCCGCAGCCCGGCGTCACCGGGCTGCGGGTGACCGGCGACGCGGCCAGTGTGCTGTCCGGGCGGCTCGCCTACACCCTGGGCCTGGAGGGTCCCGCCCTCACCGTCGACACCGCCTGCTCGTCGTCCCTGGTCGCCCTCCACCTGGCGGCGCAGTCGCTGCGCCGGCAGGAGTGTTCGCTGGCGCTGGTCGGCGGGGTCTGCGTCATGCCCTCGCCCTGGCTGTTCGTGGAGTTCGACAAGCAGCGCGGCATGTCCGGGGACGGCCGCTGCCGGGCCTTCTCCGCCGAGGCGGACGGCACGGGCTGGTCCGAGGGCGTGGGCGTGCTGGTGGTGGAGCGGCTGTCCACGGCGCGCGCGGCGGGTCACCGGGTGCTGGCCGTGATCCGCGGCAGCGCCGTCAACCAGGACGGCGCCAGCAACGGTCTGACCGCCCCGAGCGGCCCGGCCCAGGAGCGTGTCGTCCGAGCGGCTCTGGACAGCGCCGGGCTCACCGCCGCCGACGTGGACGCCGTCGAGGCGCACGGCACCGGGACCCGGCTCGGCGACCCCATCGAGGCCCAGGCCCTGCTGGCGACGTACGGGCGGGCGCGCACGCCCCGGGACCCGCTGTGGCTGGGGTCGGTGAAGTCCAACCTCGGTCACGCCCAGGGCGCCGCCGGGGTCACGGGCGTGATCAAGATGGTGCTGGCGCTGCGGCACGGCATGCTGCCGAGGACCCTGCACGCCGATACGCCCTCGCCGTTCGTCGACTGGAGCGCGGGCACGGTGTCCTTGCTGACCGAGGCCGTGCCGTGGCCCGAGCGGGACGGGCCGCGCAGGGCGGGCGTCTCCTCCTTCGGCATCAGCGGCACCAACGCCCACGTGATCGTCGAGGAAGCACCCCCGCCGCCGGCCGCGCCGCCCCCCGAGCCGGTGCACGCCGACCACGTCCCGGTCGTCCTCTCGGCGCGGACCGCGTCCGCGCTGGCCGAGCAGGCGGCGCGGCTGCGGGCGCGGCTGCGGGCCGATGCCGGGCTCGGTGCGGGCGAGGTGGGGCACGCGCTGGCCGTCGGCAGGTCGGCCCTGGAGCACCGGGCCGTACTGTTCCCCGGCGACCGCGACGGCCTCGTCGAGGACCTCGGGCAGCTCGCCGCGGGCCGGTCCGCGCGACGGCTGGCCCAGGGGGTCGCGGACGGCGGTGCGCTCGCCTTCGTCTTCGCCGGGCAGGGCAGCCAGCGGGCGGGCATGGGCGGCGAGCTGTACACCCGCTTCCCCGTCTACCGGGCGGCGTTCGACGAGCTGGCACGGCACTTCGACCCGGCGCTCGGGCGGTCCCTGCACGCGGTGGTCCTCGACGCGGACTCCCAGGTGCTGGACCGCACGGAGTTCACCCAGCCCGCCCTGTTCGCGACCGAGGTGGCGCTCTGCCGGCTGCTGGAGTCGTTCGGTCTGCGCCCCGACCTGGTGGGCGGGCACTCCATCGGTGAGATCGCCGCCGCGCACGTGGCCGGCGTGCTCTCGACCGAGGACGCGTGCACCCTGGTCGCGGCGCGTGGCCGGCTGATGCGGGAGCTGGAGACGGCCGGGGCGATGGTGGCGGTACGCGCCTCGGAGGACGACGTGCTGGACGTCCTGCGGACCGTGGGGGGCGAAGCCGCCGTCGCGGCGGTCAACGGGCCCCGGTCGGTGGTGGTCTCCGGCGCCGAGGGCGCCGTGACCGAGGTGGCCGGCAGGCTGGCGGAGAAGGGCGTGGAGACCAGGCGACTGCGGGTGAGCCACGCGTTCCACTCGCCGCTGATGGATCCCATGCTGGCCGGCTTCCGGCGGGTGGCGCAGGGGCTGTCGTTCGCCGCTCCGAAGATCCCGCTGGTGTCGACCCTGACCGGCGACGTCGCCGGCTCCGCCGAGCTGTGCACCGCCGAGCACTGGGTCAGGCATGTGCGGGAGCCGGTCCGGTTCCTCGACGGGGTGCGACGGCTGTGGGAGGAGGGCGCGGCGACGTTCGTCGACATCGGCCCCGACGGGTCCCTGTCCACCCTGGTGCGCGACTGCCTGGCGGACTGCGCCGAGCCGGCGCCGGCCGGCGGCGCGGAGCGTGCGGCCCGCCGCCGTGAACCGGTCGTGATACCGACGCTGCGCCGCCGCCGCGACGAGGCCCGAGCCGTCACCGACGCACTGGCGTCCGCGTTCGTGAACGGGGCCGCCGTCGACTGGGGTGCGCTGTTCACGCCGTCGGCGGCCCCTGCCGTCGATCTGCCCGCGTACCCCTTCCAGCGCCGCCGGTACTGGCTCGCCCCGTCCGGGCCGCGCGGTGGCGAGGCCGGCGCGCCCGGCCACCCGCTGCTGGGGGCCGTCCTCACCGTCGCCGGTGACGGAAGCACCCTGTTCACCGGACGGATCGGGCTCGACACCCACCCCTGGCTGGCCGACCACGCCGTCCTCGGCAGCGTGCTGTTCCCGGCGGCGGCGCAGGCGGAGCTCGTCGGCCGGGCGGGGGAGCCGGCGGGCGGGGGCACGGTGGTGGAGGAGTTGACGCTGGAGGCACCGATGGTGCTGCCCCAAGGCGGCGCCCTTCAGGTGCAGGTCGCGGTCGGCCCCGCCACCCGGGAGGGGCGCCGCGCCGTCACCGTCCACGCGATGTCCGGGCAGGGGTGGAGGCGGCACGCGGTGGGGATGCTCGGCGTGCCGTCGTGCGAGCCGGCTCGTACCTCCTGGGCCGGTGCGTGGCCACCCCCGGGCGCCGAGCGCGTCGACGTGCCCGGCGTCTACCGGGCGCTGGCCGAGCGCGGCCTCGACTACGGCCCTTCCTTCCAGGGGCTGCGTGCCGCCTGGCGGCTGGCCGGCGAGGTCTTCGCCGAGGTGGCGCTGCCGGAGGAACTCCGCGAGGACGCCGCGCGGTTCGGCCTGCATCCCGTGCTGCTGGACTCCGCGCTGCACGCCATGGACCTGGGCGGCCCCGACGGGTCGCTCTCGCTGCCCTTCGTCTGGTCGGACCTCCGGCTGCACGCGACCGGCGCGAGGGCTCTGCGGTGCAGGCTCCGCACGCACGCGCCGGACCGCGTGTCGGTCACGCTCTTCGACGAGGCGGGCCTGCTCGTGGCCGAGGTCGGTTCGCTGACGACGAGGCCGGTCACCGCGGACCGGTTACGGCTGGACACCGGGTCGGACGCGCTCCACCGGGTGGACTGGGTGCCCGTCGCGGCGGGCGACGGGACGAGTGACGAGCGCGTCGTCGTGTGCACGGCGCTGGGGGAGGTCCCCGCCGGGCTGCGCGATGCCCCGGTCCACCCCGATCTCGCCGCGCCCGGCGGGCCGGCGCACGTGGTGGTCCCCCTCGCCCCCGACGCCGGCGACGACCCTGCCGGGAGCGCCGAGGCGACGACCGGCCGGCTCCTGCGCCTGCTCCAGGAGTGGCTGGCCGACGGACGGTTCACCGGGTCCCGGCTGACCGTGCTGACCACACGGGCCGTCGCCGCGCACGACGACGACGTCCTCACGCTCGCCCAGTCCCCGCTGTGGGGCCTGCTGCGCACGGCGCAGACCGAGCACCCGGGCCGGTTCGCCGTCATCGATGTGGACGGCGGTGCGCCCAGCGCCCGCGTCCTGCGGGCCGCCCTGCTGCGCACCGGCGAGCCCCAACTCGCGCTGCGCGCCGGGCGGATACTGGCACCCCGGCTGGTGCCGCTGCCCGCAGTCCCCGGTGCGCCTGCCCCGACGCCGTGGGACCAGGAGGGCACCGTCCTCATCACCGGGGCCACGGGCGCCCTGGGCGCCGAGGTGGCCCGGCATCTGGTGGCCACGCGCGGGGTGCGGCACCTGCTCCTGGCCTCGCGGCGCGGTCCCGCGGCCGAGGGCGCCGCCGGCCTGGTCGCCGAACTCGGCCGGTACGGCGCCCAGGCGCGGGTCGCCGCGTGCGACGTCTCCGACCGGGTGGCGCTCGGCGCGCTGCTCGCCGAGATCCCCGGGGACCATCCGCTCACCGCGGTCGTGCACACCGCCGGTGTCCTCGACGACGGCGTGCTCGCCGCACAGAGCGCCGACCGCCTCGCCGACGTGTTCGCCCCCAAGGCGACGGGCGCCTGGAATCTGCACGAGGCGACCCGTGACCTGGACCTCTCCGCTTTCGTGCTCTTCTCCTCCGCCGCCGGTGTGCTGGGCACCGCGGGCCAGGCGGGATACGCGGCGGCCAACACCTTCCTCGACGCGCTGGCCCACCAGCGCCGGCAAGAAGGGCGCGCGGCCTGCGCGCTGGCCTGGGGCCCCTGGGAGGGCGGCGGCATGGCCGGCACTCTGGACGGCGCAGGCCGCTCCCGGCTCGCGCGCGCCGGTGTCGGGGAGCTCCCGAAGCAGAGCGCCCTGCGCCTGTTCGACGCGGCGCTCCTGCTGGACCGTCCGCTGACGGTTCTGCTCCGGCCGGCCCCCGCCGGGGCGGACGACGAGCCCGGCCCCCTGCTGCGGGGTCTCGTGCCCGCACTCAGGCCCCCCGCCCCGAGCGCGGCGGCGCACGGCACCGCCCGTGCGCGGCTGGACGGCCTCAGGGGCGAGGAGCGCGCGCAGGCCGTCCTCGGCCTGGTGCGGGCGACGGCGGCCGAGATCCTCGACCACGGGAGCGCCGACGACGTCGATGCCGACCGCAGCTTCAAGGACCTCGGCATGGACTCGCTGATGGCTCTCGAACTGCGCAACGGCCTCAGCAGGGCGACCGGCCTGCGGCTGTCCCCGACCCTCGTCTTCGACCACCCCACCCCGTCCGACGTCGTGGGCCATGTGCTGGACCAGCTCGACGGACATGGACCGCGCCAGGCCGGGGCGCCCGCCGGCCCCGCCGCCCCGGCCCCGTCCGCCGACGACGACCCGATCGTGATCGTCGGCCTGGCCTGCCGCTTCCCGGGTGGCGTCCAGACCCCGGACGACCTGTGGGCGCTGGTGTCCTCGGGTACGGACGCGATCAGCGCGTTTCCCGCCGACCGCGGCTGGGACCTGGAACGGCTCTACGATCCGGACCCCGACATCCCGGGCACGTCGTACACCCGGCACGGCGGCTTCCTCGACGGCGTCGCCGACTTCGACGCGGACTTCTTCGGGATCTCCCCCAAGGAAGCCCTGGCCATGGATCCCCAGCAGCGTCTTCTCCTGGAGACGTCGTGGGAGGCGATCGAACGCGCGGGGATCGACCCGATGACGCTCAAGGGCAGCCGTACCGCGGTCTTCGCGGGGGTGATGTACCACGACTACGCGCAGCGCCTGCCCGAGCCGCCCGGCGCGCTGGAGGGTTACCTCGCGACCGGCAACACGGGCGCCGTCGACTCGGGCAGGGTCGCCCACTACCTCGGTGCCGAGGGCCCTGCGGTGACCGTCGACACGGCCTGTTCGTCCTCCCTGGTGGCCCTGCACCTGGCCTGCCAGTCGCTGCGGCTCGGCGAGAGCAGCATGGCGCTGGCCGGTGGCGTGACCGTGCTGTCGACCCCTTTCTGCTTCACCGAGTTCAGCCGCCAGCGCGGTCTGGCACCGGACGGCCGCATCAAGTCCTTCGGCGCCGGTGCCGACGGGACGAGCTGGGCGGAGGGCGCGGGCATGCTGCTGCTGGAGCGGCTCTCCGACGCGCGCCGGGCCGGCCACCCCGTGCTGGCGGTGATCCGTGGCTCCGCCGTCAACCAGGACGGGGCGAGCAACGGTCTGACCGCGCCGAACGGGCGTGTCCAGCAGCGCGTCATCGAGGAGGCGCTGTCCCGGGCCGGCCTCACCGCCGCCGACGTCGACGCGGTGGAGGCGCACGGCACCGGGACCGTGCTGGGCGACCCCATCGAGGCACGGGCCCTTCAGGCGGTCTACGGGGACTCCCACCGGGGGGACCACCCGCTGTGGCTGGGCTCGGTCAAGTCGAACCTCGGTCACACGCAGGCGGCCGGCGGCGCGGCCGGAGTGATCAAAATGGTGCTGGCCATGCGCCACGGGATACTGCCCAAGACCCTGCACGCGGACGAACCGTCCCCGAAGGTCGACTGGGAGGGCGGTGGCGTCGCCCTGCTGTCCGAGGCCCGGTCCTGGCCCGACCGCGCCCGGCCCCGCCGCGCCGGCGTCTCCTCCTTCGGCATCGGCGGCACGAACGCCCACGTGATCCTCGAACAGCCGCAGCCGCAGCCGCAGCCGCAGCCGCAGCCTGCGCGGGCAGGCGGCGAACCGGACGCGACGACCCCGGTCCCCCTGCTCCTCAGTGCCAGAAGCGCATCCGCCCTGCCCGGCCAGGCCAGGCGCCTCCTGGACCACCTGCGGGCCCGCCCCGAGGCACGCCTCGCCGATGTCGCCCTGTCGCTGGCGACCACGCGCCCGGCGCTGGAACACCGCGCGGCGCTGGTGGGCTCGGAGCGCGCGGACCTGCTGAAGGGGCTGGCGGACCTGGCCTCGGGCGGGCAGCCGGCGAACACCGTGCGGGGCCGGGCGGCACAGCGGGGCAAGGTCGCCTTCCTCTTCTCCGGACAGGGTTTCCAGCGGGCCGGCATGGGCCGGGAACTGGCCGCCGCGTACGGGGCGTTCCGGGAGAGTCTCGACGAGGTGTGCGGGGCGCTGGACCGCCACCTCGACGCACCCCTGCGGACGGTGCTCTTCGCGGCGGCCGGCAGTGACCGGGCGCGGCTGCTGGACCGGACGGACTACACCCAGCCGGCCGTGTTCGCGCTGGAGGTCGCCGCCTTCCGGCTGCTGGAGAGCTGGGGTCTGCGGCCCGATCTCGTCGCGGGACACTCCGTGGGAGAGCTGGCGGCGGCGCACGTCTGCGGCGTACTGCCGCTCCCCGACGCGGCTGGGCTCGTGGCCGCGCGCGGGCGCCTGATGGCGGCCCTGCCCGCAGGCGGGGCCATGGTCGCGGTCCAGGCCGCCGAACCGGAGATGAGGCAGTGGCTGGCCGCCACCGAGCCGTCGTTGAGTGTCGCCGCGGTGAACGCGCCGGACTCGCTGGTCCTGTCGGGCGACGAGGACGCGGTGCTCAGGGCCGAGGCCGTGTGGCGTTCACGTGGGGCGCGCACCAAGCGGCTGCGGGTGTCGCACGCCTTCCACTCGGCGCGCATGGACCCGATGCTGGCGGAGTTCACGGCTCTCGCCGCCTCCCTCGCGCCCCACGCCCCGCACACGAACCCGCCGATCGGCTGGGTCTCCACGGTGACGGGCGAGACCGTCGATCCGTCACTGGTGGACCACCGGTACTGGGCCCGGCAGGTGCGGGAGACCGTACGGTTCGACGACGCCCTCACGACCCTCCGCGCGGCCGGTTCGACCGTGTTCCTGGAGGTGGGTTCGGATCAGCTCACCGGGGTCGCCGGCGGCCACGGTGACGAACGGCTGTTCCTGCCGCTGCTGCGCTCGGGACGGGAGGAGCCCCGGTCCGCGCTCACCGCCCTGGCCCGACTGCACGTGCACGGCGCGGAGGTGGACTGGGCGTCCGTCCTCGAAGGCGACCGCGTCGAACTGCCGACGTACGCCTTCCAGCGACAGCGTTACTGGCTCGACGCCCGCCCGGCCCGGCACCGGCCCGCTCTGCTGGGGCTGGACGTCTGCGAGCACCCGCTGCTCGGGGCGGCGACCAGGCTGCCCGGATCGGGTGGGCTGGTGATGAGCGGGGCCGTCACCCGGGATGCTCACCCGTGGCTGGCCGACCACAGCATCGGCGGGGTGGTGCTGGTGCCGGGCGCCGCCCTGGCCGAACTCGCCTGCGCGGCGGGCGCCGAGGTGGACCGGCCGGTCCTGCGGGAACTCACCCTGCACGCCCCCCTGACGGTCCCCGACGGCGAAGGGACCCGGCTGCGGCTGGTCGTCGAGGGCGACGGAGCGGTGGGCATCCACGCCCAGGCCGCACCGCAGGAGCCGTGGACGCTCCACGCGTCCGGCCGGCTCGGCGACCAGCGGCCCGAGGACGCCGCCACCGGGTTCGACTTCGCCGCCGAGGCATGGCCGCCGCAGGCCGCGCCCGTGGACGTCTCCTCCCTCTACGAGGACCTGACGGAGCGGGGGTACGGCTACGGGCCCGCCTTCCGGGGCGTACGGGCCGTGTGGCGCCGTGGCGACGAGGTGTTCGCCGACGTCGAGCTGGGCGACGACGAGCCGGTCGACGGCTTCGGTCTGCACCCGGCTCTCTGGGACAGCGCGCTGCACGCCCTGTTCCTCACGGGGGCCACCGACCGGCCCGCGGGCGGGCCCCGGGTGCCGTACGAGTGGCGCGGCGTCAGGGTGCACCGTGCGGGCGCCCGCGTGCTGCGGGTCCGGCTGCGTGTGTCCGGCCCGGACACCGTGTCGCTGCACGCGGCCGACCCCGAGGGCCGCGCGGTGCTCTCCGCCGAGGCGCTCGCTCTGCGGGTGATGTCCGGGGACGCCGGGCGGTTCCTGCACCGAGTGGTCTGGTCGGCGCTGCCCGACGACGCGCGAGCCCGGCCGGACACGAAGGACGTCGTGGCCGCCTGTCCCGAGGGGCCGGTCGAGGAGGTCACGCGGTGGGCCCTGTCCGTGGTCCAGGAGTGGCTGGCGGCCGAACAGGCGGACCGGGAGGGCGCACGGCTGGTGATCGTCACCCACCGGGCCGTCGCCACCCGGGCCGGCGAGGACACCGACCCGGCCGCCGCGGCCGTGTGGGGGCTGGTGCGCTCCGCCCAGGCGGAGCACCCCGGCAGGTTCGTCCTGCTGGACGCCGAGAGCCCGGGGCCGAAGCAGCCGGTGGCCCTGCCCGACACCGACGCGCCCCAGCTGGCGTCGCGCGGCGGACGCCTCCTGGTGCCCCGCCTCGTACCGGTCACCGGCCGGCCGGGCGCCGACCTGCCGAAGCCGGTCCTGCCGCCGCACCGCACGGTCCTCGTCACGGGCGGCACGGGGACGCTGGGCGCGGCCTTCGCCCGGCACCTCGTGGCGCACTACGGAGCCCGGCACCTGCTGCTGGTGAACCGCCAGGGCCCCGATCGTCCGGGGGTGCCCGAGCTGGTCGCCGAGCTGGCCGCACTGGGAGCCGACGCCACGGTGGCCGGCTGTGACGTCGCCGACCGGGAGGCGCTGCGGCACCTGCTCGCCGCGATCCCGGCGGACCGTCCGCTGGGTGCGGTGATCCACGCGGCGGGTGCCCTCGACGACGGCGTCGTCACCCGGCTCACCCCGCAGCGGCTCACCGCCGTCCTGGAGCCCAAGGCGATCGCGGCCCGGCATCTGCACGAGCTGACCCGCGATCTGGATCTGACGATGTTCGCGATGTTCTCGTCGGCGGCCGGGACCCTCGGCAGCGCGGGGCAGGCGAACTACGCGGCGGCCAATGCCTACCTCGACGGCCTGGCCCAGCATCGTGCGGCCGGCGGTCTGCCCGCGCTGTCGCTCGCCTGGGGCCTGTGGGAGCCCTCCGCCGGTATCACCGGCAGCCTCACCGACGCCGACCTGGAACGGCTCGGCCGGGCCGGGATCGGCGCGCTGTCGACGCCGGAGGGACTGGCGCTGTTCGATCGCGCGGTCGCCGGCGACGACGCGGTGGCCGTGCCCGTGAAGCTGAACGCCGCCGCCCTGCGCCGACGTCCCGAAGGCAGCGGCGCCCTGTCACCCCTGCTGCGTCCCCCGGCACCGGCCCGCACCGGCGCCGCCCCTGCCGTCGGGCAGGGTGGTCCGCTGCTCGGTGAACGGCTGGCGGCCGTGCGGCCCGCCGATCGGCTGGAGGCGGTGGTCGATGTCGTGCGGGACCAGCTCGCGGCCGTCCTCGGGCACACCGCGCCGGCGCGGCTCGACACCGCACGCGGCTTCCTCGACCTGGGCGTGGACTCCCTCGCGGCCGTGGAGCTGCGCAACCGGCTGCACACGCACACGGGCCTCGCGCTGGCGACCACGCTGGTCTTCGACCACCCCAACGTCACCGCTCTGGCGGGCCATCTGCTGGAGCGGCTGTCCGGTCAGGACACGGGGGACGCCGGCGGGGAAGACCCCGCCGAGGCCCGGGTGCGCACCGCGCTCGCCGGGATCCCGGTCGCACGCCTGCGGGAGGCCGGCCTGCTGGAGGCCCTCCTGGGGCTCGCCGGCCTCGCGGTCTCCCCGGCGCCGTCCCCCACCGGCCTCCCCGGCACCCCGGACGCGGCACCGCGGCAGGACACCGGCGGGATCAGGTCGATGACCGACGACCAGCTCATCCGATTGGCGCTCGACGGCGCCCAGCAGTGACGTGGCAGCACCTGGAGGTTTCCCCATGACCCCGACCACCCCCGACGCCGACGAGAGCGCCACCGAGACGAGTCCCGGCGCGGGCACCGTGCACACCGCCGCGACGAACGAGCGCGCCATCGCCGCCCTGCGCGCCTCCCTCCTGGAAACCGAGCGCCTGCGCCGCGAGAACGAGCGGTTACGGGCGGCGGCCGACGAACCCCTGGCGATCGTCGGCATGGCCTGCCGGTACCCCGGGGGCGTCACCGGCCCCGAGGAGCTGTGGCAGCTCGTCGCCGACGCCCGGGACGCGATCACGCCCTTCCCCGACGACCGTGGCTGGGACGTCGGCGACCGCTGTGCGACGACGGAAGGCGGCTTCCTCCACGACTGCTCCGGTTTCGACGCCCCCTTCTTCGGGATCTCCCCCCGCGAGGCACTGGCGATGGACCCCCAGCAGCGCCTCCTGCTGGAGTGCTCCTGGGAGGCGGTGGAGCGGGCCGGTATCGACCCGCTCTCCCTGCGGGGCAGCCGGACCGGTGTGTTCGTCGGGCTGATGTACGGGGACTACGGTTCCCGGTGGCCCACCGCGCCGGAGGAACTGTCGGGTTTCCTCGGCAACGGCAGTGCGGGCAGCGTGGCGTCGGGCCGCATCTCCTACACCCTGGGCCTCGAAGGCCCGGCGGTGACCGTGGACACGGCGTGTTCCTCCTCCCTGGTGGCCGTGCACCTGGCCGGTCAGGCACTGCGCCAGGGGGACTGCTCGCTGGCGCTGGTGGGCGGCGCGGCGGTGATGGCGACCCCGGAGACCTTCGTCGACTTCTCCCGGCAGGGCGGGCTCGCCCCGGACGGCCGCTGCAAGTCCTTCGCCGCCGCCGCCGACGGGGTCGCCTGGGCGGAGGGCGTGGGCATGCTGCTGGTGGAACGGCTGTCGGACGCCAGGAGCGCGGGGCATCCGGTGCTGGCCGTGATCCGTGGCAGCGCCGTCAACCAGGACGGCGCCAGCAGCGGGCTCACCGCGCCGAACGGGCCCTCGCAGCAGCGCGTGATCCGGGCGGCCCTGCGCAACGCGGGTCTCGCTCCGGCGGACATCGACGTGATCGAGGCGCACGGCACGGGCACGGTGCTCGGTGACCCCATCGAGGCGCAGGCCGTCATCGCCGTCTACGGGCAGGGGCGGGAGCCCGGGCAGCCGGTGCTGCTCGGCTCGGTGAAGTCGAACATCGGGCACACCCAGGCCGCCGCCGGAGTGGCCGGGGTGATCAAGATGGTGGAGGCGATGCGGCACGGCGTCGTCCCGCGGACCCTGCACGTGGACGAGCCGTCACCGAAGGTGGACTGGGACGCGGGAGCCGTCGAGCTGCTGACCGGGAGCAGGCCCTGGCCGGTGACGGGGCGCCCGTTCAGGTCGGCGGTGTCGTCGTTCGGCGTCAGCGGGACCAACGCCCACGTCATCCTGGAACAGGCGCCGCAGGAGACCTGCGACCTCCCGGGCACACCGGCTGAGGCCGTCGTCCCGTGGGTCCTGTCGGGCCGCACCGAGGGCGCGCTGCGCGCCCAGGCCGGCAGGCTCGCGGCGTTCGTCGAGGGCAGGCCCCAGATGGCGCCCGTCGACGTGGCCCACTCGCTGCTGACGGCGCGCAGCGTCTTCCCGCATCGCGCGGTGGTGCTGGGCCGCGACCGCGCGGAGTTCCTGCCGAAGCTGACGGCTCTGGCGAAGGGCGACCCGGCGGCGGGGGTGGTGTCGGGGGTGGCCGCGGGCAGGCCCAAGCCGGTGTTCGTCTTTCCCGGCCAGGGCTCCCAGTGGGCGGGCATGGCCAGGGAACTGCTGGAGTCGTCGGAGGTGTTCGCCACGTCGATGCGGCGCTGCGCCGAGGCGCTGGCGCCTTTCACGGACTGGTCGGTGCTGGACGACGACCTCGATCTCGGCAGGGTCGACGTCGTCCAGCCGCTGCTGTTCTCGGTGATGGTGTCCCTGGCGGAGCTGTGGCGTTCGCTGGGTGTCGAACCGGCGGCGGTGGTGGGGCACTCGCAGGGCGAGATCGCCGCCGCGTACGTGGCCGGCGCGCTGACCCTTGAGGACGCCGCCCGCGTCGTCGCGACGCGCAGCCGGATCATCGCGAGGCAGCTCGCGGGCGGGGGCGGCATGGCCGCCGTCGAGCACGGCGAACTGATCGGTGACGACGTCTCGTTGGCGGCGGTCAACGGCCCGTCCTCCCTCGTCGTGTCCGCGGCCACCGAGGCGCTGGAGGCGCTGGTGGAGCGGTACGAGACCGCCGGAGCGCGGGTGCGCCGGATTCCGGTGGACTACGCCTCGCACTCGCCGCAGGTCGAATCGGTGCGGGCGCCCCTCCTCGACGCCGTCGCCGGTACGTCTCCCAAGCCCTCGCGGATCCCGTTCTTCTCCACCGTCACCGGCGACTGGCTGGACACGTCGGCACTCGACGCCGAGTACTGGTACCGCAACCTGCGCGAGACCGTCCGGTTCGGCCCCGCGATCGAGAGCCTCAGGGAACAGGGCTACACCCTCTTCATCGAGTCGAGCCCGCACCCCGTGCTCCTGCCCGCCCTGCCCGACGACGCCCGCACGGTCGGCACCCTGCGGCGCGACGAGGGCGGCATGGCCCGCATGCTGGCGTCGGCGGCCGAAGCGTACGCGCAGGGCGTGCCGGTGGACTGGCGGCCGGCCGGAGGGCGTCCGGTCGACCTGCCGACCTACGCGTTCCAGCGCCGCCGGTACTGGCTGGACGGGCCCGACCCGGGGCAGCCGCCCGCCCGCGCCCTGGCCGTCCCGGGGCCGGAGGAAGAGGCCGAGCCGGTCTCGGGCGGCCCGGTCCGGTACGCGGACCTGCTCGCTGTCGTACGGGCCGCCGCAGCCGCCGTCCTCGGCCACGCCGGCGGCCAGGACGTCGCCCCGGACGACAACCTGCTCCAGCTCGGCCTCAGTTCCATGAGCGCGCTCGAACTGCGCAACCACCTCACGAAGGCGACCGGGCTGAGCCTGCCCACCACGGTCGTCTTCGACCACCCCACCCCCGCGTCGCTCGCGGACACGCTCCGCGAGCTGTCCCGGTCCGCCGACGCCCTGGAACCGGAGCTGGTGGCGAGCAGCGACACGGACCGCGTCCCGCTCACCTTCCAGCAGCAACGCCTGTGGTCCCTGGACCGGATGGTGTCCGGCAGCCCCGCCTACAACGTGACCGTCGAGTTCACTCTCGACGGAGAGGTGGACGAACGGGCCCTGACCGAGGCCCTGCGGGTGATCGTCCAGCGGCACGAGGTGATGCGCACCGACTTCCCCAGCGTCGACGGCACGCCCTGGCAGCGGGTGCACGACCAGGTGCGGGTGGAACTGCCCGTGACCGACCTCGGTGACCTGCTGGAGGAGGAACGGCCGACGCAGTTCGCCCGGCTCGCGCACACGATGGCCCGGCACGTGTTCGACCTCGCGGACGGGCCGCTGTTCACCGCCCGCCTCGTACGGCTGGCCCCGGACAGCCACCGGATGCTGATCACCCTGCACCACGTCATCACCGACGGCCAGTCCGGCTATCTCCTCCTCGAAGAGCTACAGACCGCGTACGAGGCGATCACCCACGGCGAGCCGGTACGCCTGCCGGAACTGCCCGTGCAGTACCGCGACTTCACCCGGTGGGAGCGGGAGCGGCTCAGCGGTCCCGTGCTGGAGCGGGGGCTCTCCTTCTGGCGCGAGCAACTCGGAACGGGCAACCCGGGGCTCGAACTCCCCATGGACCGGCCCCGGCCGGCCGTCCAGACCTTCGAGGGCGGCAGCCTCGACTTCAGGGTGGACCGGGAGCGGGTCGACGCGCTGGAGGCGATCGCCCGGGACCACGGCGTCACGCTGTTCATGACGATGGTGGCCGCTCTCGACGTCCTCCTGCACCGCTTCAGCGGCAGCGACGACATCGTCATCGGCACCCCCGTCGCGAGCCGGCACCACGCGGACATCGAGAATCTCCTCGGGTTCTTCGCCAACACCGTGGTGCTGCGGACGGACATGTCCGGCGACCCGAGCTTCCCCGAAGTCCTCTCCCGGGTCAGCGCCGTGGCCAAGAGCGCCTACGCCCACCAGGACATCCCCTTCGAGCTGCTGGTCTCCGAACTGCTCCCCGAGCGCGGGATGAGCATGAACCCGCTCTTCCAGGTCTGCCTCGCGCTCCAGCCGCGCCTTCCCGACGACTTCAGGCGGGACACGGTCTTCACCGGCGGGCGCGAACTGCGCAACGGCACCAGCAAGTTCGACCTGTGGATCTCCCTGACGGAGGGGGACGACGGCCTGCACGCCGAAGTCGAGTACAACTCCGACATCTTCGAGCACGCCACGGCCGAACGGATGGTCGCCGCCTACCGTCTGCTGCTCGACGCCATCGTCGACAGCCCGGGGGAGCGCGTCGCCGACCTGCCCGTCCTCTCCCTCGCGGAACGCGCTCAGCTGGTGGAGTGGAACCGTACCGAACGTGACTACTCCGATCAGCCGGGCCAGGGTCTGCACCACCTCGTCGAGGAGACGGCACGCCGCTGCCCCGAGGCGACCGCCCTGTGGTGCGAGGACGCCGAACCGGGTACGGAGCGCGGCCACACCCTCACCTACGCCGAACTGGACAGCAGGGCCAACCAGCTGGCCCATCGGCTGGTGCGGATGGGGGTGCGCCGGGACGAACCCGTCGCGATCTCCGTCCAGCGGTCGCCCGAGCTGGTGATCGGGCTCCTGGGCATCCTCAAGGCGGGCGGCGCCTACCTCCCCGTCGACCCCGACTACCCGGCCGACCGGCGTGCGTTCATGCTCGACGACGCGGCGCCCCGCATCCTGCTCACCCAGCAGGGGCTCCTGGACTCCCTGCCACCGCACCGGGCCGACGTGCTGTGCCTCGACGCCCCGGACAGCGGACTGCGGGAGGAGCCCGCCCACGCCCCCGACGTACCGGTGGGCCCCGACGACCTGGCGTACCTCATCTACACCTCCGGCTCGACGGGACGCCCCAAGGCGGCGATGATCAGCCACCGGGCGGTGCGCAACCGCATCCTGTGGATGCAGGAGGAGTACGGCCTGACGGCGCGGGACCGCGTCCTGCAGAAGACGCCCTTCAGCTTCGACGTCTCCGTGTGGGAGTTCTTCTGGCCGCTGGTGACCGGGGCCCGTCTGGTGCTGGCCCACCCCGGCGGGCACCGGGACGCCCGGTACCTGGCCGCGCTGATCCGGCGCCAGGACGTCAGCGTCCTGCACTTCGTCCCCTCCATGCTCCAGGTCTTCCTGGAGGAACCCGGGGTGCCGGACTGCGCGTCCGTGCGGCGCGTGTTCACCAGCGGCGAGGCGCTGTCCTACTCGCTGACACGCCGCTTCTTCGACCGGCTGCCCCACAGCCACCTGCACAACCTGTACGGGCCCACCGAAGCGGCGATCGACGTGACCCACTGGACCGTGCCCCGGGAGCCGTCGTCCACGACGGTTCCCATCGGCAGGCCCGTGGCCAACACCGCGATCCACCTCCTCGACCCGGCCATGAACCCGGTCCCGATCGGCGTCACCGGAGAGCTGTTCATCGGCGGTGTCCAGGTCGCCCGCGGCTACCTGGGCCGCCCCGAACTCACCGAGGAGCGGTTCGTGCCCGACCCGTTCTCGGCCGGCGGAAAGCTGTACCGGACGGGAGACCTCGCCCGCTACCAGCCGGACGGAAACATCGTCTACCTGGGGCGCACCGACTTCCAGGTCAAGATCCGCGGACTGCGTATCGAACCCGGCGAGATCGAGAGCGCCCTCGAACAACACCCCGCGGTCCGTGAAGCCGTGGTGGTCCCGCGCCGGCTCCACGGCGCCGACAGCCACGAGCAGCTCGTGGGATACGTCGTGCCCCGCACGGACGACACCTGGGGCCGGGACCCCGAACTGGCCACGACCCAGGTCACCGAGTGGAGCCAGGTCTTCGACCGCACGTACGGCGGTACCCGAGCCGGTACCCGGGACGAGGGCGCCGACTTCAACATCGTCGGCTGGAACAGCAGCTACACGGGCGAACCGCTGCCCGCCGAACAGATGCGGCTGTGGGTGGACAGCACCGTGGAACGGGTACGGGAATGCGCTCCGGAACGTGTGCTGGAGATCGGCTGCGGCACAGGGTTGCTCCTCTCCCGGATCGCCCCGCGCACCCAGCTGTACTGGGGCACCGACGTGTCGCCGACAGCGATCGACTACATCGGAACGCACCTGCTCCCCACCTTGCCTCCCGCCTCCCGGGTACGGCTGTTCCCGGCCGCCGCCCACGACATCGGCGGCCTCGACGAGCAGGAGTTCGACCTCGTCCTGCTGAACTCCGTCGTCCAGTACTTCCCGGACCCTTCCTACCTGCGCGGCGTCCTCACCGACGCGGCTGCCCGGCTGCGCCCGGGGGGCGTCATCTACCTGGGCGACCTGCGGAGCCTGAGCCTGCTGGAGACCTTCCACGCCGAGGTGGAACGGGCCAGGGCGGAACCCGGGCTCTCGGTGGAACGCCTGCGGGCGCGGGTGCGGCAGGGTGTCGCGCAGGAGCAGGAACTCGCTCTCGACCCCGAGTTCTTCCTGGCGGTCTCCCGCGAGATTCCGGGCATCTCACACGTGGACGTGCTGCTCAAGCGAGGTGACTTCCACAACGAGCTGACCCGGTACCGCTACGACGTCGTCCTGCGGATCGGTGAGACCCCCGCGGCGGCCACGGGCAACACCGGCGCCGAGCCGCTGCGGCTGCCCGGGGCCACCTCTGTCGCCGACGTGGACCGGGTGCTGCGCACCGAGTGTCCCGACGTGCTGATCGTGGACGACGTGCCCAACCTGCGTCTCGCCTCGGCCAACGCCTTCCGCACGGCCCTGGCCGCCGCCAGCGGCACGACCTGTGTCGAGGACCTGCCGCCCGAGCCCGCCTCCGGCGCCACGGAGCCCGAGGACTGGTGGCGGCTCGCCGACGCCCACGGATATCACGCCCGCATCGGCTGGGCCCCGGGCACGACGACCGGCAGCTACCGTGTGGTGCTGCACCGTCCCGCGGTCGCCCCCGGTCCGGGCTGGCCGGGGCCGGACGGGGCCCTGCGCCCCGCCTGGCACTACATCGGCAACCCGCTGCTCAACGAGATCAGCCGCCGGCTCACCGAGGAGGCCGACGGCTTCCTGCGGGACAAACTCCCGGAGTTCATGATCCCCTCGGCGATCGTGGCGCTCCCGCACCTGCCGACGGACGCCAACGGCAAACTGGACCGGCGTGCCCTGCCACTGCCCCGGCACACGGCGGCGGCCGGGGACGAGATCACCGCGCCCCGCACGCCCGAAGAGGCGATCCTCACCGAGATCTGGGCGGACGTGCTCGGCCTCGACGAGGTCGGCACGTCCACGGGCTTCTTCGCCCTGGGAGGCGACTCCCTGCTCGCCATCCGTGTCGTGAGCAGGGCCGCGGCCCGTGGCCTGTCGCTCACCCCGCAGGACGTCTTCCAGAGCAAGACCGTCGCGGCCCTGGCGGAGCTGGCCGTCTCCCGCAAGAGCACCCTCGCCGACGCCGCCCCTTCGGCCTGGTCGTACGAACGGATCGAACCCGACCTGGTGCGGCGGGTGCGGGAACGGTTCCCGGACGCCTCGGACGTCTATCCGGCGACGGGTACGCAGGCGCACATGCACCGCCGCATCCGCGAGACCCGCCAGTCCGGCAGCAACGTCATCCACCACCGGTTCCGCATCACCGGCGAGAGCTTCAGCCCCGAGGCGCTGCGACGGAGCTGGCAGCACACCGTCGACCGGTTCCCCGCGCTGCGCACCAGCCATGTGACCGTGGAGGGCCACCCGCTCCAGGTCGTCCGCGAAGGTGTCGCCGTGAGCATCGACGCGTACGACTGGCGCGCGGTCCAGCCCGTCGAACAAGAAAGGCGCATCCAGGCGTACATCGCCGAACGGCGTCGCCGCGGTTTCGACCCCGAGGCCCCGCTCCAGATGAGCCTGGCCCTCTTCCGGATGCGGGAGCACGTCTACGAGTACGTCTACCTGTTCAGCCTCGTCGAGCACGACGGCTGGAGCTACATGATCGTCATGAAGGAACTGCTCGACGCGTACGAGGCGATCACGACGGACGCCCCCCTCGACGCCGCCGCGCCCGGCACCGCGTTCGGCGAGTTCTGCGTGGCACAGCAGCACCGGGACACCGAGGAGGCCGAGGAGTTCTGGCGCCCTCAGCTCGCCGGCCTCGCCTCGCCCGCGTGGCGGATCGCGCTGCCCGCGTCCGAGCGCAGGCCCGATCCCGGATGCCCCTACCTCCAGGAGAGCGTCCTGCTGCCTCCGGCGCAGACGGCCGCCCTCACCCGTTTCGCACGACGCTTCGACCTCACGCTGCACACCGTCGTGCAGGGCTGCTGGGCACTCCTACTGGGCGCCGTCACCGGCGCGCCCGAGGTCGTCTTCGGCGCCGTGTTCTCCGGCCGGGGAACGGCTCAGCTCGACGTCGAACGCGCGGTCGGACAGTTCTTCAACTTCCTTCCGGTACGCGTCTCGATCGACCGCGCGATGCGCCTCTCCGGTTGGCTGGACCTGCTCCAGCGGAAGATCTCGACGATCAGCCGGTACGAGTACCTGCCCGCACCCCGCCTGTACGAGCTGGCCGGCCTGCCACCGTCCTGCGACCTCTTCGACAGCTACGTGGTCAACGAACACTTCCCCGAGTTCGACGAGAACTTCGACCGTTTCCACCGTCTGCTGGACGCGGAGCCGGTGGAATTCATCAACCAGACGGAACACCCGCTGCGGGTCGAGGTGGCCCTCTGGCAGGAGTCCCTGCTGGTCAACCTCAACCACTACGCGGGGTACTTCCCGGACGGAACCGTCCCCCACCTGAGGAAGACACTCGAAGCCCTTCTGACCGCCGTTGCCACCGGCGAGGACCGGTCGATCGGGGCACTGCTCGAAGACGTGCGGTTCTCACCTCCGGAGAGTGCACAGGGAAATCGGTAAGTGAAATGCGGACATTCCCGAGCGGAAAGGAACAGTCATGCCCGCTGCTTCGCCCCTCCCCGCGTTCGACCTCACCCGTTCCAAGGACGCGCCTCTGGATCTCCCTCCGCTTTTCACGCGGCTGAGCGACAAGGGCCCCGTCACCCGCGTCCTGCTGCGCGAGGGCCTCAGCACCTGGGTGGTCACGCGCTGGGAGGACGCCCGCGCGGTGCTCGGCAACCCGGCGTTCAGCTCCGACCCGACCCTGCCCGGCGCACCCACCGACAGGGAGGAGCGGGAGCGGCCCGCACCCGGTCTGTTCGTCCTCCACGACGACCCGGTCCACAGCAGTATGCGGCGCACCGTGAGCCGGGAGTTCATGGTCAAACGGGTCGACGCGCTGCGCCCGGCCATCGTCCGACTGACCGGGGAACTCCTCGACTCCCTCACCGAGCACCAGGGACAGCCCGTCGATCTGGTGGAGCACTTCGCGCTGCCGCTGCCGTCCCTGGTCATCTGCAAGCTGCTGGGCGTGCCGTACGAGGATCACGAGTTCTTCCAGGAGCAGGCGAGGCAACTCCTCGACCGGACCGTCCCGATCGAGGAGTTCCAGCAGGTCCTCGCGACGTTCTCCGGCTATCTGCTGGGACTCGTGCAGGTCAAACGTGTCACCCCCGGTGACGACGTGCTCTCGCGGCTCGTCGCGCAGGCGGACGAGGGTGTCATCACCGACAAGGACATCGCCGACATCTGCACCCTGCTGCTGATCGGCGGGCACGAGACGACCGCGAACATGATCGCGCTGAGCACGTTCGCCATGCTGCAGCACCCCGAGCAGATCCCCTACCTGCTCGCCGGACCGGAGCAGGCCGTCAAAGCCGTGGACGAACTCCTGCGCTACCTCACGATCGTGCACCTCGGGCTGCGCCGCACCGCCCTGGAGGACGTCGCCGTCGGCGGCGTCACCATCCGTGCGGGGGAAGGCGTGATCATCTCCCTCAACGTCGCCAACCGCGACCCGGACTTCTTCGCCGACGCGGACGATCTCAACCTGGACCGCGAGGACGCCCGCCGGCACCTGGCCTTCGGCTTCGGCATCCACCACTGCGTCGGCCAGGCGCTGGCCCGCGCCGAACTCGAAATCGTCCTGCCGGAAATCTTCCGCCGGCTGCCCGGCCTGAAGCTCGCCGTTCCGCTGGAGGAGATCACCTACAAACAGGACAGCGCCGCCTACGGCGTCGACGAACTCCCCGTCACCTGGTGACCCCCGCCAACTCCCCCCACCTGGAAGGACCCAGAGGGAAGCACCGTCATGCGTGTAGAAATCGATGTCCCCAAGTGCGTCGCCTCGGGCCAGTGCGTGCTGCTCGCCCCGGACGTCTTCGACCAGCGGGACGAGGACGGCACGGTCGTCCTCCTCGACGAGACCCCGCCCGCCGAACTCCACGACGCCGTCCGCGAGTCCGCCACCGTGTGCCCCTCCGCCGCCATCCAGCTGGCGAGGCCGTGAGTACACCCGCGACCCGGCGGCGCCCCGTGCCGTCAAGTGTCTCCGCAGGCCGAGGCATGGGGAAGCGCCGCCTTCCTTCCTGGGGCGCCCCAGCCTTTCGGCTCGTCCTGCTGTACGAGATCCGGCCGCGTGGCCACGGGGTGTACGTGCGGGGCGATTCGGCTCGTCGAACGTGGGCCGGTGCCCACGATGACCGTTGGGACGCAGGGGTGTGTCATCCAGGGGATCAGCATGGCGCACGTGCGGTTCTTGGAGGCGGGCGTGCGGGTGGCGAGCCCGTTGTGTCGTCAGAGCGGCGCCGTTCGTGGGTGACTGTCTCGATCGTTGCCGATGTGAGGCATGCACGGGAAGCCGGGAGGAGGCGGCTGACGCGTACGCTCCGGAGTCCGCCAGATGCTCCCGTCGAACGTGAGGGTTCGTGTTGTCGCCGGGTGTTCGTACGGCGGGCCGATCAGGTGGCTTGGTGCGCTGGATGTGCGAAGCGGTCCGTTTCCTCGGGGGAGGAGACGGACCGCTTGGAGTTCTCGCGGGGTGGGGCTAGCTCAACTCGCTCTCGCTCACGGCGCTGATGAAAGCGGCCCAGGGGGGCGGCGGGGACTATGAACGCGGCTCCGTGGGGGAGCGGACGGCCATGGCGCCGGTCAGCTTCCCGCCCTGGATGTACGCGCCGCCTTGCTTGCTGCGTAGATCATGCTCAGGGATTCCTTGTAGCCCGGAGCGAGTGCTTGGAGGTCGCTGAACGCGTCCCTGTACCTCTTCACGTCGGCCTCTCGGCGGGAGACACCCGCACTGATGAACGTTTCGAGATAGACGATCGGTTTGAGGGCGGGTGACCCGAACTTCAGGGCTGTGAAACTGCCGCTCATTCCGGGGTGCGCCCCAAGAGAGAACGGCACGACCTGGATCTTGACATTCGGGTTGGAGGAGGCGAGGTCGGTCATGTGGAGGAGCTGTTCCTTCATGACCTCGGCGCTGCCGGCCTTCCGGCGGAGTACCGCTTCGTTGACGATCGCTGTGAACTCCAGAGCCCCCGCTCACGGTGCAGGACTTCCCGGCGCGCTATGCGGACCTCGACGAGCTTTTCGCTCTGATCGACGGGCAAGCCGGCGAGGGCCGGTTCGTGAATGGCGCGCACGTAGGCGTCGGTCTGGAGCAGGCCGGGGACAGGGCCTCCGGGGTTGACGGATTTCTTGGTCGAAACCAGTCGACACAGAGGCCCTGTTGCCACGTCAAGGACTCCGACGGACCCATAACTTGCCGGCGTTGCGGCATGCCGGAGTAGTTCTTCCGGTTCGCCGTGCCGGTGCACCGCCGGGTCTGTATCAGGATGCCGTCGAGCAGGACCACCCCGCCACCCGTTCGGGCGATCTTCCCCGCGGGCAGGGCCCGCCACCGCGAGCCGGTCTTCTTCAAGTGGCCGCGTATCAAGGTGGCGAGGTAGTTCGAGGTGGCGCTCGACAGCGGCAGGCGGGCGGTCTGGACAAGGCCGTCCTGGCCCTCGACGGGGCGGGTGCTGTTCTTCACAAAACACGTCAACTGTCGTCGGGGGCCCGCCGATTACGCCCCCGACGCTCCGTCTTGGCGTGGCTAGTGCCGTGAACCGTCCGTCGGGCCGTTTGTGCAGCCAGCCGCGGTCCGCGAGCTTGGTCACCTTCGCCCGCGGCGGCTCCAGCTTCCCGCGCACCGCCACCTCAAGTCCCAGCGCCTCACCCACCGCCCCGACCTGCACCGGGCCGTCGGCCTTCCGCACGATCGCCAGGATCCTGCGGTAGTCGCCGGGCAGGGCTACCTCGTCGGTCGCGTCACTGCGGTGCGGAATCAGCAGGACCGCCCGCCCGGCCACCTGCGCCTTTGCCGGAACGACAGCCCCGGCCTCGGCCAGGGAGTCCAGTTCGCTCCGGCGAGCGGTGATCCACTGCCGCTCCTGCGTTCCGCAGCCCCCGCGATCTCGTAGCGTGCCGACCGCTAACGGATCGTAGGCGGAGGTCGGTCTCGGCCGCAGTCGAACCGGGCATCCCACCGGAACCGCCCGATGATCTACACCATGGTCATCGGCCACCGACCAGCGCGTGTACCCGAGCCGTCACTCACACCAGATCCGTGACCTGCGAATTCACGATGCTCACCGCACACTGCTCCACCCAACATGACCCCATCGGCTTCGTCTCCGGAGTCCTCGAAGGGACAGCGGCGCTGATTACACCCGCGCGGACGGCCGGGGAGCGAGAAGTTCCAGCGCCTCCTCCCAGCGGAAGCGGTCGGCCCCGCCTCCGGCTTTCGGCTTGTGTGGCTCGTACGAGCCGATCAGAACGCCCATCCCGCGTAGCCGTTCCAGGCTCTGCTCGTACGCGGGGTGGGCGGCCTGAGCCGCGTTGAGGTACGGCACGACGGCTGTGGGGGTTTCCATGCCGTACGCCTCGCACAGGATGCCCAGGGCGAGGGTGTCGGAGATACCTGCGGCCCATTTGCTGACCGTGTCGAAGGTGGCCGGCGCGACCGCGATCGCGTCCGCGGGCGGGAGCGGACGGAGCTCACCGGGTGTGCGCCGGGCGGAGCGGATCGGATAGCCGGTCTGCGTCTCGATCGCCTCGGAGTCGAGGAAGCCCAGACCCTGCGGGGTGGCGACAACCCCGACGCCCCACTGGCGCTCCTGGGCTGCGGTGATCAGCTTGCCGACGTCGCCGGCGATACCGCGGGCGCAGACGACGACGTACAGGAAGGCTTCTTCTCCGGGGCGTTCGGCTCGGTCACGCGGGGGCTCCCAGTTGGCGACTGAAGTGGCGCAGTTCCGGAAGGGTACGGCGAACGCGCAGGCGGGCGTAGGCCAGTAACCCGGATGTCGCGGACGGTCCGGACACGAACGGAACGAGAGTGCAGGCGCTCGTAAGCGTCATGCACATCCGGCTACACCTCCCTGATCCACCTCGGTCGCGCTGCTCGCGAACGCCAAGTCACCGTCAGCGGGCCGCTGCCGGGCAACTCCACCGGCCGGCACCGCAGGAACGAGGGCTTCAACCGCGACGACTTCCACATCGACTTCGACCACCGGGAAGTCACCTGCCCGCAGGGCCAGGTCGGCGCGGGCCGGCACTGACCGTGCCCGACCTCCCCGCCCACCGCGGCACCCCCTGATCGTCGCGCGGTTCACCAAGGCGCAGTGCCAGCCGTGCCCAGTGCGCACCCAGTGCACCACCTCCAAAGAAGGCGCCCGCAACGTCGGCTTTCCCCCGCGAGAACTGTGCGACCTGCGACTGCGCGTACGCGCCGAGCAGCAGACACCCGAATGGAAGGCCCGTTACGCAGTCCGCTCCGGAGTCAAGGGCACCATCGACGAATTCGCCCATGGACACGGCATGCGCCGCTGCCGCTACCGGTCAGAGCCGAAGGCCCACCTGCAACACGTGCTTACGGCCATCGCCGTGAACATCGAGCGGCTCAGCGGCCGGTCATCCGAGGAAACCCCCTCGCCGAGACCGCCAACCGCCTTCCAGACCTTCCTGGACCGCCGGGCAATCCCTCGCCCGAAGTCCTGGCGCACCCTCGACACCTGACCCCCGACCATCAAGATCCCCGACAGAGTCCAAGCTGAGGGCCGCGGACAAACATTCGGCCCTGCGTCTGAGTCTCTCGCGGCACTCGATCGGCGCGACTTGAACGGCCGACGATCGACAACGAGGGAGCGGAGCGCGACACATGAACCGGCCCGGGTTGCGCACGACAGGTGCGCGCAACCCGGGCAATGCCCGCGGAGGCGACCGCCACTCGTCAGCTGATCGGAGTCAGCTGCCAGAGCTCGGAATCGGTCCCGTTGTCGGTGTTCTGGAGCGTGCTCGCTCCGGAGTCGGTCGAGGCTCCGTCGACGTCCAACGCGAGCCCGCTGCGCACGTTGACCAGCTTGACGTAGCCGTGGCCGGCGTCGACCACCTTCCACAGGTGATCGTCGTGGCCGTCGTCGCCCCATTGCACGGCGGGGGTGCCCGGGTCGCCGACGCCGCCGGCGATGCCGAGCAGCAGGCCGCTGTTGACGTTCTTGAGCTTGTACTGGCCGTTGCCGGCGGAGATCAGCCGCCACTGCTGGTTGGCGGTGCCGTCCGCGGTCTGCTGCTTGACCCCAGCGCTGTACTCGGTGGAGGCGCCGTCGATCCCCAGGTCGAGGTTGCTTTTCTTGTTGACGATCTGCATCGCCGGGGCCTTCTGGCCGGCGATGGTGACCTGGTCGGGGTAGGCGGCCACCAGGGGGTCGGTGACCGAGGAGGGGGCGTCGGTGTTCACCACGATCCGGTCGCTCATCCCGTCGTAGTGGGCGGCGGCGTAGTAGATCGTCGAGCCGACCGGCTCGATCTGCGCGATGGCGGCGGCGATGATCTCCTGGACCTGCGCGGCGGTGAACTTGACGCTGCGGGCAGTGGTCGGGGTGGGCCAACTGGTCGGGGTGTTGCCGTTGGAGTCGGTCCAGTGCTGCGGGATCTGCAGGTTGTCGATGTCACCGGCGTAGTCGGACGGGAAGACCATCGCCGGGCCGTTCTTCGGGTCCTGGAAGGCGGACAGGGCGCAGTTGTAGTCGGCCAGGGCCTGCAACTGCTCGCTCGCCGCGGTCGCGCCGCCGGTGTTGCCGGGGT
This sequence comes from Streptomyces saintjeani, assembly GCF_055409605.1. Taxonomy (NCBI): domain Bacteria; kingdom Bacillati; phylum Actinomycetota; class Actinomycetes; order Kitasatosporales; family Streptomycetaceae; genus Streptomyces; species Streptomyces saintjeani. The sequence continues at coordinate 9,614,886 of NZ_CP189624.1, forward strand.
TGGACGTGAGGGAGGTCTGCGGCACGCACGTGGCGGGCGGGGTGGTGTTCGCGGGCGGGCCCTGGATGACGACCTGGTCGGGGTACTGGGCGGCCAGCGGGTCGGTGATGGACGAGGGGGCGTTGGTCTGCGTGATCACCCGGTCACTCGTGCCGTCGTAGGTGACGGCCAGGGAGTACTTGGTGTCGCCGTTGGGCTGGATGGCGTTGGCGACCGCGTTCTGCACGCTGTTGAGCTGGTCCTGCGTGAACACGGCGCTTTTGGCGGTCGCGGGGGTGGGCCAACTGGTCGGCGTGGCGCCGGTGGAGTCGGTCCAGTCGCTCGGGTGTTTCAGGTCGTGGATGTCACCGGTGTAGTCGGACGGGAAGATGATCGTCGGGCCGCTGTTCGGGTCGTCGAACGCGGTCAGGGCGCTGTTGTAGCCCGCGAGTTCCTGAACCTCCTCCCAGTCGGCGCTGGTGGCGGTCGTGGTGGTGGTGTCGGCGTGTGCGGGCGCGGCCGGCAGCAGCGACCCGCCCGCCAGCAGAAGCGACAGGAGGGCGAGCAGGGCGGAGCCCGGCCGCTCCCGCAGCGCGGAGCGCGTGCGGTGCAGCGCTGTCGACGCGTCGTTCAACATGGTCTTCCTTGGGTCCGAGGGGAGGGCGATCACGGCGGCGTCCGCGTGGCCGGTTGTGTCGGGAGTCGAGCCGGTTTCAGCCATTGCCGTCCCTGCACCGGTTGATTGCACTGCAGCCGCGGGTATACGGGTTCGCCGCGGGCGCGGGCACGTTGAGGTAGGTGCCCCCGTCGAAGTGGGCGCCCGGGTCGGCGGCCGGGTCATAGGTGACCCGCGCCTGGCCATGGGCGGGATTGCCCATGAAGCGGTCGTACCTGAACGTCTGAGACCTGAAGTCGATCCTGCCACCGTTGTCGACTTGCGCCCTCATGCGGTACACGCGCACGCCGATGACCGCGGTGTTCGGGATGTGGTGGATGTACGCCCACTCCTGCTGGCTCGCGTAGCGCCCCAGCGTGGCGTCTCCGCGCACCTGGTCGGGGATGTACAGGGCGTTTCGCGCCATCTGGGAATCGATGACGTACACGTAACTGTCCGCCTCCACCCATCTGTTGGCGCACGAACCGGTCAGGGTCCAACCCATCCCCGGAAAGGGAGTCCACTGCGCGATCGGGCGGCCGGTCCGGCAATTGGGCTGCGCCGCCATCGAGTCGAGATTGCGGCCACCCTGGCTACGGGCGAAGACTTCCGACTCCGACAGCGCCGCGCTCGTGGAGATGTAGCCGCTGCTGGCGTTGTTGCCGCCTTGCACGTGGCGCCGGATGTCGTAGTCGCCGCCGATCGCCGTGAAGCCGTTGTTGAAGATCTCGTACGGCGACCGCGAGTCCCCGCGGTACACCTCGGACGGCAACTGCCGTTCGCTGACGGTGTCGCTGTTGACAATGTTGGAACACGAGGAGGAGTTGCCGAAGCCGTTCGGGCAGTTCATCCACCCTGCCGCGTGCGCCGGGCTGGTCGAGACGACGGCCTGGGTCAGGATGATCGCGACGGCGGCGAGGAGCGCCGCGAGTGCCGATATCCGGTAGCGCATCCGCCACATGGGCAGAAGCGTTTCTGCTCGATTGAACATGAGCTCTCCGTGTCGGGGAGTGGTTGCGGCCGTGCCACTGCACGCGCCGGTTGGAGTGCGTGAGCGTCCTCACGCGTTGTCGTGCTTTCCACCTGTCTGGATGGCATCGAAAATGCAGGTGAAGGGCAGGCCGAAACAATGGGGGACGCACTGAATGGGTAGGCGGCCGTCCTAGGATGGGTAGGGCCGATGACGCTGGCCGCCCCGGCGGCCACTGCGGGTGACCGGATAGGGGCGTCCCGTGAAGGACGGTGGTGGTGTGGCGACCCAGCAGGGATCTCAGGGGCTTGGCCGGGGCTTCGTGTTCGTCGGTCGCCGCCACGAACTCGACCTGCTGCTCGCCGCCATCCGACAGCCACCGGCCGTGGTGATAGTCGAGGGCGACGCCGGCATGGGCAAGTCCCGGCTGGTGCGCGAAGCCACCACGATCCTGAGGTCGGAAGGGTGGCGGGTCATGACAGGCTTCTGCCACCCGCTGCGGGAGCCCCTGCCGTACGGGCCGGTGATCGACGCGCTCGGCAAGATCGGTCCGTGGCTGCCTGACGCCGCCCTGCCGCCGACCGCCGGCGCCCTGGCCCCGCTGCTCCCGGACCTGGCCGACCGCCTACCGCCGGCGCCGGCGAAGCCGCAGGGCCCGGGCGCAGCGCGCCACCAGATGATCCGGGCCGTCCGCTCTGTGCTCGACGCGGTCGGGCGGGTGGTCCTGGTCGTCGAGGACCTGCACTGGGTCGACGACGCCACCCGCGAACTGCTCCTCCTGCTCGCCCGCGACCTGCCCGACCAGTTCGCGCTGGTGGTCACCTACCGGGCCGAGGACTTGCCGCCCGGGGCCGCGGCCTTGGGCGCCGCCTACCGCCCGCCACCCTGCGCCAGCGGCACGGTGATCCGGCTGTCGCCGCTGACCAGGACCGACGTGGCCGAACTGGCCGGTGCCGCGCTCGGCGCCCAGGCCACGCCCGAGCTGTGCGCGGCGCTCCATGGCCGCAGCGAGGGCCTGCCGCTGGTCGCCGAGGAAGACCTGATCACGCTGCGGGACCAGGCGCGCCCGGACGTCGGGGAACTGGAGCGGGCCGAGGTGCCGGGCAGCCTGCGGGAAGCGGTCACCGAGCGTCTGACATCGCTGTCCCAGGCCGGGGCGGCGGTGGTGGACGCGGCGGCCGTACTGGCGGTGCCCGCCACCGAGGCGCTGCTCGCCGAGGTCGCGGGACTGGACGGCGACACGGCCACCGAAGCGCTGACCGAGGCGCTGCGGGCGGCGGTGCTGCGCGAGACCGACACCGGCCGGTACGCCTTCCGCCATGTGCTGGCCCAGCAGGTCGCCTACCGGCAGATCCTCGGGCCGCGCCGGGTCCGCCTGCACCGGCGTGCCATCGACGAACTCCAGACGCACGACCCGCTGCCGCTGGTGCAGATCGCGCACCACACGCTCGCCGTCGGCGACCGGCAGGGCTGGCTCGATCGCACCGAGCAGGCCGCCGAACAGGCCGTCGCGCTCGGCGACACCGGCACCGCGGGCACGCTCCTGCAACAGATCCTGGCCCAGTCCGGGGCGGACACCGAGCGACGTTCCCGGGCCGCGCTCGCGCTCGCCCGTACCGTCAACTTGGGCGTCGACTACGCGGCGACCGTCCGCGAGCTGCGCGCCGTGCTGGCCGATCCGCGGCTGCCTGCGGCCACCCGGGGTGAGATCCGCCTGGAACTCGGTCTGACCATGCTCAACATCGACCGTGACCCTGCCGGCTTCCGCGAGCTCGAACACGCCATCGACGAGCTGGCCACCCTCCCGCACAAGGCGGTGAAGGCGATGATCGCGCTGGCCCTGCACGACCTCGACGGCGCCGCCACGCAGGGGTGGAAATGGCTCGGCCGGGCCGAACAGGCCGTGGCGGACGGTACCGACGAGGCGAGCCGGATGGCGGTCAGGAACACCCGACTGCTGTTGATGGCCAGGGACGGTGATCCCGCCGTCTGGCCCTTGGTGGACCGGCTGCCGCGGCGCGGCGCTGACGGCGTGGTGCTGAGCCAGACCATTTTCGCCCTGTACAACCTCACCACCGCGGCCATCCAGCTCGGCCACGACCGGCGGGCCCGCGTCCTGCTGCTCGCGATGAGAGACCTCGCCGACGGCGTGGACGGTCGGCCGTTCGAGTGCCTCGTCCGCGCCCAGGAACTGTGCATCGACCGGCTGGTCTGCCGCTGGGCCGACCTGGACGGCGAGTACGCGGCCCTGGGACGTGCCCACCCCGATATGAGACAGATCGAGGTCGACCGACTGCTGTGTCAGGGACACCGTGCCCTCGCCCAGGGCCGGCACTCCCGGGCCCTCGACCACTTCAGCGCCGCCGCGGAGCACGGAGGCACCTCGGCGGACGTCACGATGAGGATCGCCGCCGCCCTCACGGCCGTCCGGCTCGCCCAGCATGACCCGCGGGCGGCCTGGGCAGCCGCCGAACCGGCGTTGTCGACGTTGCGTGGACTCGGTTCCTGGACACGGACCTTCGGCCTGCTTCCCGTCGCGGTCGAGGCCGCGTTGGGCTGCGGGCACCGCACGGCGGCCGAACAACTCGTGACGGAGGCCGAGTCCGGTGTCCGCGACCGGGACGCGCCGGCTGTCCTGGCCGAACTGGAACTGGCCCAGGGGCTGCTGCTGCTCCGCGACACCGGGCCGACGGCGACCACCGAGCGGGTGAAAGCCGCCGAGCACTTCGCCGAGTCGCAGCGGAGGTGGCAGGAGATCGGCCGCCCCTACGAGGTGGCCAAGGCCGCCGAACACCGTGGCGACGCCCTGACGTGCGCCGAACCGGAGGACGCGGCCGGACACCTGGCCGAGGCCCTGCGCGCCTACACCGACCTGGGCGCGACCGGTGACGCCGCGCGCTGCCAGCACCGCCTGCGTGAACTCGGCGTGGCGGCGGTGGGGCGCCGTGGCCGGCGCGGCTACGGGAGCGATCTGTCGCCCCGGGAACTGGAGGTCGCCGAGCTGCTGGCGGGCGGCGCCACCAACCAGGACATCGCCGCGACCCTGTTCCTGTCCCCGCGCACCGTCGAGAAACACGTGGCCCGGGTGCTGACGAAGCTCGGCAGGTCGAGGAAGGACGTCCACACCGCCTCGCCGGACTCCCCCGCCTGACACTTGGAGGGGAGCTTCACCATGAGGTCATGCCCTTGTGGGAGTACCGCTCCCACAAGGGCATGAACGACCGGGCTGAGAACAGCCACCAGCCCACCAGGCAGCACGAACGCGCGATGAGAGGCTTCCGCGGTACCGGCGCTGCTCAGGGCGCCGAGCCCGGCCGCCCGGAGTTTCGCGGTGAGCTGGTCGTGACGGCAGGCGGTGATCTCCGAGGATCGTCCGGGGCGGGCCGCCGAGGCCCACAGCGGGTGGCCGCGGTCGTCGGTGAGCGCGATCACCAGCAGGCCATGACACTTGTGCTTGCCGCAACGCCGGTAAGTTATGGGTCCGTCGGAGTCCTTGACGCGGTAACAGGGCCTCTGTGCCGACTGGTTTCGACCAAGAAATCCGTCAACCACGGAGGCCCCCTCGCCCACCCATGCTCCTGCCGCGGAATCCTTTTCGGCAAGCCGACCGCGCGATCCCTGGCACTCACCGGTCGCCGGGCGATTGACGCTGGGAGCTGTCACCGAGATCGTCCCGCCGGCCCTGATCGACGAGGTGATCATCCGGTGCTCGCGTTGTGGCTGTATCCGGGCGTCGGCTACCGGGAAGTACCGCGCATGCTCTTCGAGCAGTTGCATCACCGTGCGGGCGCCCGCCACCTGCGGGTGCCCAGTGCGCCGGCGGCGGTGCAGGCACGTCGCAGGCTTGGCCGTGAGCCCCTGAAATCCTTGTTCCTGCTGTTACGGGGTGCTCACTGCGGACCGGAAGACCCCGGCGCGACCGCGTTCGGGCACGATCTGGCTCTGCTGACGGCCGCCGTGGACGGCACGACCCTCGATGTCCCGGACACCGTGCCCAACCGTGCCGCTTTCGGCCCGGCTCCCGGCCGCAGCAACAAGGATCCGGGCCGCTGCCCCCAGATCCGCGTCCTGACACTGATCGCGTGCGACACCCGCGCCATCCTCGACGCGGCATGGAGCGGCCGCTCGACCAGCGAGGGAGCCACTGCTGCGCAAGCTGGTGCACGGCGGGAGTCCGCGCGGGCATGCTGATCCTGGCGGACCGCTACTTCTCCGGGTCCGCGCACGTCGCGACCGTCCGCGCCACCGGCGCCGATCTGATCATCCGGGCCATCGCCAACCGTCGGCTTCCGGTCCACCCGACGCAACCCAACGGCGTCGCCCAAGAGCTGTACGTGTTGCTCATCGTCCACCAGACCGTGCAGATCATCCGGACCCGCGCAGCGCGCGAGAACCCCGACGAAACCCCTGTGGACCCGGACCGCATCTCCTTCACCAGCACCGCCCGGTCGGCTCGCGCCACAGCGCCAACAGACGCCGAGGGGGCCGGATTCCGGTGGAGCACCTCACGCACCTCCACCGCGGCCGTCAACGGAACCAGACTTATTCATGCGCGACAGCACACCTTCGGGTGATGCCGAGGGCAAGTAATTTCAGAGCGATTGATGAGATCGGCGAATGTGAGGAAGAGGGTAAGTGTGGGTAATTCCGTTCCATCTGTCGCGCGCAGCATCAGGCCCAAGCGTTGAACGCCGCCGGTGCCCCGTGAAGGACACCGGCCCGGCAACTGGTGGAGACGGACCGGATGGACGCCCTGCTGGTCATGCCGACGCAGCCGTACGTCTTCCGCAGGGGCGTCCCCATCGCGCTCGGTCCGGAGCACCGGCGGCGCTCGCCTCGCTGGACGGTGCGGCTGTCCTGGCGCAGATCAGGGCCGCACCGTCACTGTGGGGATCTTGAAGGGGCTGGTATGGCCGTTTGGTCCCTGTCGCCGAGGTTTCGTCACCGGAGGGTCCTACGACCATCAGGACCGAGGTGTCCTCGGGCACAGGGAAACCGGCTTGCCCGGCGAGCCGGTGGGCCGAACCGCTTCGACAGCGCGATGCCGCGCACCGCTCCCTCGCCGTCTTCGCCTCGCTGTTCGTCCGCACCAGGGAGCGGCTCGGCGCGTTCGGCTCCACCCCGATGACGATCCTGCTGGTCCTGGTCGTCAAGTACAACGCCGTACGGGACGCCGACGCCGCCGGTCCGGTCATCACTCGGATCATCGTATGAATACTTCCGCGCCGTCGGTACCCATGGAATGCGCTGATCCCCGCATGCGCGCCCTTGAGGCAGTTCATTCCCGTCGGCTGCACTGAACACCTGGCGGCAGGTCGGATTCCGTAAGGGTCGGGAGAGTTCCCAGATGGTCGAAGAATGCCTTTCCGGTGACTACGCGGTATGCGTGGGACGGGAGTTCCCGGCGCTGGCCCACAAGGTCTATCTCGACAGCGCGTGTATCGGCGTGGCGCCCCTGCGGGCCGTTCGGGCCGTGACGGATCTCGTGCAGGGAATGCAGTACTGCCCGGCCGAGTCGGGCACCGCCATGCACGGTCGGCTGAATGAACTGCGGGCCCTGGCAAGGCCGCTGGCGGCGCGGTTGATCGGTGCGCAGGCGAGTGACATCGCGCTGACCGAGAGCGCGACCCACGGTCTGAAGATCGCGCTGGAGTCCCTTCCGCTCGGCGCCGGCGACCAGGTCCTCATCCCCGACCTGGAGTTCATCCAGATGGGCGTCATGTGGCGGCAGTTCAAGGACCGCGGCATCACGGTACGGACCGTCCCGCACGACGCGGCCGGCCGTATCGGGGTGGACGCGGTACGGGCCGAACTCACCAGCGACGTCAAGGTACTCGCGCTCAGCTCGGTCCAGTGGACCAACGGCTTCCGGGCCGATCTCGCGGCCCTGTCCGAGTTGTGCCGGCAACGCGACGTCTGGCTGGTCGTCGACGCGGCCCAGCACCTCGGCGCGCTGCCGCTGAACATCCGCCGCACCCCCGTCGACATCCTGGTCTGCGGCGGACACAAATGGCTGTGCGCACCGTTCGGCACCGGCTTCCTCTATCTGAACCCCGAAGCCCGCCCCCGCCTGCGCCGTCCCCTCGCCGGCTTCTTCGCGGCGAGACCGCCCGCCCGCACCTGGGGCGACGCCTTCCTGAGGCCCGACATCACACCTCTGCGGGACTACGAGTTCAGCGAGGACGCCTACGCCTGGGAAACCGGCGGCACCGGCAACTGTCCCGGCGCGGTGGGCCTCTCGGCGGCCCTCTCCCTCCTTCTCGAACTCTGCCCCCAGCGCATCGAGAACCATCTGCGCACCCTCACCGACCACGTGACCGACGGCCTCGACCGGCTCGGCCTCACCGTCGTCAGCCCGCGCGAACCCCGGCACCGCTCCGGCATCGTCACCTTCAGCACCGGACGCCCCACCGCCGACGTCACCCTCATGAACGCGCTGCTCGCGGCGGGCATCGCGGTGAGCGTCCGCTTCACCTCCGGGGTGGGCGGCGTGCGGGTCAGCTGCCACCTCTACAACACCCTCGCCGACCTGGACGCGCTGCTGGAGGCCGTCGCGGTCTGGCAGAGTCGCTCCAGCGGCAACGCCAGACCCGCACCCCGCACCCCGCCCCGCCGCTCCGCAGCCGCGCAGCTCGTCCGCCAACGTGCCCTGATAGACGCCCTCGACGACGACCTGATGGGCCTGATCGCCGCCCGCGGCGGAGTCAGCCGCGGCATCAGCCGCTCCCGCCTCGAAGGCGCCATGTCCCGCACCGACCTGGCCCGCGAACGCGAGATCGTCGAACGCTTCCACCACCGCCTCGGCCAGGACGGCACCCGCCTGGCCCTGGAACTCCTGCGGATGTGCAAGGGCTACACGTGACCCTCCGGGGGTGAGACGGCGGCTCACCAACCCGGCGGACGCGGACCACGCGGCGACCGGCCCGGGCGTCGAACCCGGCCCGCCCTCGCCCCCAACCCGACACCCCCGTCATGAAGGAAGGCCCCGTGAGCGTCCCCTTCAACGCCGCCACCCACCTCGTCGACCGGCAGATATCCCGCGGCCTCGCCGACCGCCCGGCCCTCATCGGCCCCCGCGCGACCCTGACGTACGCCGACCTCGCCACCCGTGTCGCCACAGCCTGCGCCGGCTGGCGGGCTCTCGGGGTCCGTCCCGAGGAACGCGTCCTGATCCACGCGGCCGACGCCCCGGACACCGTCGTCGCCCTGCTCGCGCTGATGCGTATGGGCGCCGTACCCGTCCCGGTGTCCACCATGAGCACCCCGGCCGAACTGACCGCCCTCGTCGCCGACTCCCGCTGCCGTCACCTGCTCGCCGGGCCGGAGTTCTGCGACCGGGTGCAGACGGCCGTACGCGACTGCGCGGCCGTTCCCGACCTGGCGGGGGTCGTCGTCCTGGACGACGCTCCCGTGCAGCCCCCGCCCGCCCTCCTGCGCATCCGCTGGGAGCATCTGATCGCCGCCGGCGAGTCCGCCGGGCCCGCCGACCGCGAGGCCGACCGCACCACTGAGGACTCCCCGGCCCTGTGGCTCTACACCTCCGGCACGACCGGCACTCCCAAGGCCGCGATGCACCGGCACGGGAGCATCCGTTTCGTCGCCGAGCGGTACGGACAGGAGGTGCTGGGGCTGAGGCCGCAGGACCGCTGCTTCTCGGTCGCCAAGCTCTTCTTCGCGTACGGCATCGGCAACTCCTGCTTCTTCCCCCTCGCCGCCGGCGCCGCCGCCGTCCTCGACCCCGCCCCGCCCACCCCCGAGACCATCGCCCGCCGCCTCGCCGAGGACGCCCCGACGGTCTTCTTCGGCGTCCCCACCTCGTACGCGGCACTCCTGAGAGCCGACGGCGTCCCCGACGACGCCTTCCACGGCGTACGCACGGCCGTCTCGGCGGGCGAGCCGCTCCCGCCCGAGCTCCAGCACCGCTTCCGTGCCCGCTTCGGCACCGACCTCGTCAACGCGATGGGCTCCACCGAGGCCCTGCACATCTTCCTGTCCCACCGGCCCGGCGAGGTCCGCCCCGGCACCCTGGGCACGCCCGTACCCGGCTACGAGCTGCGCATCGGGGACGACGGCGTCCTGAAGGTGCGGGCCCCCTCGGCCGCCACCGGCTACTGGTGCCGCACCGACGCCACCCGCACCGTGTTCGAGGGGGAGTGGCTCAACACCGGCGACCTGTTCACCCGGGACGCCGACGGCCACTACGTCTGCCACGGGCGCACCGGCGACATGATCAAGAGCGGCGGCATCTGGGTCGCCCCGGCCGAGGTCGAGAACCTCCTCCTGCGCCACCCCGCCGTGGCCGCCGCGTGCGTGGTGGCCGCACCGGACCCGGACGGCCTCGACCGGCCGGTGGCCTGCGTGGTGCCCGCCTCGACGGGCGACCTGGACACGGCCGGCCTGACCGCCTTCTGCCGCGAGCGGCTTCCGGCCCACAAACGTCCGCGCCACTTCCTCGCCGTCCCCGCCCTGCCCACCACCACGACCGGCAAGGTCGACCGGCGCAGGGTACGACAGGAGGCGCTCGCCCGGCTCGATCCCCGCACCGAAGCGCCGGACCGCGCGGCGACCCCACCCGTACCGGAGCAGCCCGCGCCCCGGATCACCGAACTCCCCCTCCCCTCCACCGGAGCAGACTGACATGACCGTCCTCTCCTCGGTCCTCACCCCGCCCGCCCCGGGCCCCGTGGACCTCCTCTTCCACACGGCGGACCGCCGCGCCTCCCACCCGGAGGCCACCGCCCACGTCGGAGTCGTCCTCCACCTCACCGGCACCACCCCCGACCTGCCCCGCCTGCGCGAACGGATCGCCCGGCGGCTGCATCGCCTGCCCTGCCTCACCCACGTCCTCGACACACACGAGGGGCCACCCCGCTGGACCCCGGCAGCCCCCGACCTCGGCACACACGTCAGCGAGCACCAGGTCGCGGGGAACCTGGACGACACGGTCCGCGACCTCCTGCACCGTCCTCTTCCCACCGACGCCCCCGCCTGGCACCTGGCCGTCCTCTCGGGCCACGCCCCCCGCGAGTACTGCCTCGCCCTGATCACCACCCACGCCGTGCAGGACGCCGCCAACCTCGTGACCGTCGCGCAGACCCTGCTCGCCCCCGACGACGACACGCCCGCCGCCTCGGCGACGGCCACGATCCCGCTCCCCGAACCGCGACAGCTCCTGGAGACCTCGGCACACCTCTGGCGCACCACCCGCCCGCACGACCTGTGGAACGACCCGGACCGCCCCCTGTCCGGCCGCCGGCACATCCTCTGGCAGGAGGTCCCCACCCGGCTGCTGCGGGAGACGGCCCAGGCGTACGACGCCACGACCAACGACGTCCATCTGGCCGCCCTCGCCCACGCGTTCGGCCGCTGGGCCGCCGAGCACCGTCCTGACGCCGACCGGGACCCGCTGCCGGTGATGATCCCGGTGAACCTGCGCACCCCCGAGGAGACCGCCCTGCCCGGCAACCGCTTCTTCCTCGCCCGCCTGGACCTGCCCGGCGGCCCCATGACGGCCGCCCGCCGTCTGACCCGCACCCTCTCCTCCACCGCCCCGCTGCGGGACCCGTCCTACCGCCCCACCCTGCACCGGATGATCCGTCAGGACCCCGCCGAGTACGCCCAGTTGATCACCCGGACCGCGGCCCCCGGCTCCCTCACCCTCGTCGGCTCGACGTACCGCATCCGTGAACGCCTCGCCCACCTCGGCGACCCCGTCGACCGCGTCGTCCCGATCATCTGCTGCCCCGACGGCTTCCCCCTCACCACCGGTCTCTTCCTCTACGGCGACACCTCCACGGCCTCCTTCCAGATCGACCGCGCGCTGCCCGGCGCCGCAGCCATCCCCCGCCTGTGGCGCCGGGCCCTCGACGACATGGCGACCTGCGCACCGGGAGCGGACCGGTGACCGGCGCCCTGTTCGAGGAACGGACGGCGCTGGTCGTCTCCGCGAGCCGGGGCATCGGGTACGCCATCGCCGCCGAACTCGCCCGCCAGGGCGCCTCGGTGGCCCTGACGGCCCGCACCGAGGACCCGCTCCGTGAGGCGGCGAGCCGCATCCGCGAGGAGACCGGCCGGCGCACCCTCGCGATCACCGCCCACAGCAGACAGGAGAAGGACCGGCAGGCGGCCGTCGAGGCGGTGATGGACACCTTCGGCCGCCTCGACCTGCTCGTCTACGCCACCGGCATCAACCCCGCCCTCGACCTCCCGGCGGTCGACCTCGACCTGGACTGCGTACGCCGGATGTTCGAGACGAACGTGCTGGGCGCCCTCCACTTCACCCAACTCGCCTGGGACGCCTGGATGAAGGAGAACGGCGGCTCGGTTCTCATGCTCAACACGGTCGCCGCGCACGCGACGTTCCGGATGCCGGCGTACAGCGCGAGCAAGGCGGCCCTGCACCGCCTCACGGAGGACCTGGCCGACCAACTCGCCCCGCGCGTACGGGTCAACGCCCTGGCTCCCGCCTTCATCCGCACCTCCTTCATGGAACCGATCAGCTCGGTCCCCCCGGAGACGGCGGCGTCCAGCTACCCGCTGGGCCGCCTCGGCGAACCGGAGGACGTCGCCCATGCGGCAGCCTTCCTCCTCTCCCCCCGCGCCTCCTGGATCACCGGCACGACCCTGCGCGTCGACGGCGGCAAGTCGGTGGCGACGGCTACGCAGGACCGCCCCCATCCGGCGCCGGGCCGACCGGTGCTGTAGCGGGCGGACGGCGAAGCCGCCGTGTCCGTAGATGCCGTCGCCGGTGTGGCGGACGGTGCAGACGAAGGTGCCGCCGGGGCGCAGGACGCGGCGGACCTTGCCCATCGCGGCGTGGATCTTCTCGGTGGACAGGGCCACGCGCAGCAGCATGTGCGCGCACACCGCGCCCACCGACGCGTCGGGCAACCGCAGAGCCTCGCGGGCGTCCTGGACGGTGGCGCTGATCCGGTGGCCCAGACCCCGGGCGTAGGCGGTGGCGCGCACGGTGAAGTAGAGGGTGTCGCGGCCGTGTCCCGCGCAGAGCTCCAGTACCTCCCGCGCCCCGGCGGCCCGGAAGACCGAGCTGGCGCGGACGGCGGCCTCGGACGGCTCGGCGCCGTACACGTCCGGATGGGCGGAGCAGGCGTTCCGCCAGTGCGCTCGCTGAATGAGTGAACTCCGGAACCCCGTGCATCCCGGTCCGGACACCTCCGGTCCAGCGGATCCTTCCACGTGGCGCGGCAGCGGCCAGGGTGGCTAAGCCCTTCAGCAGGGCGCCGGCGCCGATGCTGACGGGGCAGGTGATCACGCACGTCGAGTCGTCCGCGCAGGTGTCGACTGCGTCGTAGCCGTACGCCTCCAGGAGCGCGTGGGAGGCGGCCGATGTGGATCGTGGAGCCGTCCTCGCGGAAAGTGCGGTCGCGGACGTGGCGCAGGAGATTTTCGATGTGCCACTGTCCTCTGATCCAGGCCGCGAGCCGGAAGCCGGTCACCGCGCCGGGCGACAGGCTGGTGAGCGCCCGAATCCGCTTCATGCCGAAGACTCCGGCGCGCATCCGGCGAAACCGGGTGTGCTCGCTGCCGTCGTAGTCGAGCAGCACTCCCGGCTGATTCATCACCGAGCGCGAACCGGACGTCGGACAGGACCGCGCGGGCGTCCTCCTCACGGGTGACGAGCACGGCCCCGACCTTGCCGGGCTGCGAGTTCGGCACCGGGTCCCGGTGGAGATCGACGAGCCCTGCTCCAGGCCGGAAAGGGCACGTAGGTGGTGGGCTTGTGGCTCTTCGGGCCCCGGATCAGGTGCCAGCTCGCCTTCGCGGCAAAAGCCTCGATCTGCGAGGTGGCGGTGCCCGGCGAGCTCTGTGCCGCCGGCACTCCGACCGTCAACGCGACTTGCTCCAGGAGGCGTTCGGGGTCAAGGCCGTCGCTGATCTCGTGTCCCTGAAGTACGCCCGCCGGGCCCAGGCGCTGGCCGATCCCGGCACGGGCCGAGCAGACGCCCCCGGACCGGCGCCCGCCACGAGGTGGGCGCCGGTCCGGGGGCGTGGATGAGGCGTCACTTGTCCGGAAGGTCGGCGGGAGCGACGATCCGGGCGGTCAGGTCCGGGTCCGGCATCGCCGGGTCGAAGGGGAACATCGGGCGCTCGATGCGGTGGTGGCCGAGCCGCGACAGGTCCTGGTCGACGCCGCCCGGGGTGAGCGCCATCTTCCAGTCGGCGGCCATCGCGAAGAGTTCGGGTTCCAGGTACCCGATCTTGACGATCACGACGTCGGCATCCCGGGGGCTCAACTCCAGGTCGGTGAAGTCATGTTCGTGGTGGTACGGCTTGCGCAGCCGGGTGAGGATCACGTACACGCTCCCGACCCGCACGACGGCCTCGGTCTCGGCGTCCCGGTCCCCGTGCCGGATCGCGTGGACCACGCCGGTCAGGGTGAGCGGCCCGCAGTGCCGGTCGTCGACCTCGGCACCGGCGGTGACGGTGACGGTCGCGCCGACCCCCGCCCGTACGGCCGTCTCCACGGCACCGGGGCCGGGCAGCGAGGCGTACAGGACGGTCGGCCCGTCCGGGTCGCGGAACTCGGGGCGGGCCAGGATGCGCGCGAGGCTCCAGGTGACGTCCCCGGCGCCGCCCGCCGTCGGGTTGTCGCCGGTGTCGCTGACGAAGTAGGGGCGGGCCGGGGAGGCGAGCGCCGCGTCGAGGCAGGCGTCGAGGGTGTCGGTCGGCGCGACGAACGCGAAGTCGTGCCGGGCGTCCCAGAATCCGCGCGCCAGCCGCTCGGCGCCGGCGGTGACGGCCTGCTCGTCGTCGCCGGTGACGACCACGGCGGCCCGGTTGCGCGGTTCGTCCGCCCACGCGTAGCCGACCCAGATCGCCGCGTCCAGGACGCCGGCACCGGCCTCGACCTCGTCGACCGCCGCGTACACGCCGCGCGCGGGCTCGATCCGCGTCGACGTCTGCTCGCCGGCCAGCAGCACCGGCACCGGGACCCACGCCTTGACCGGGCGGGACGCGCCGGACGTCAGGTGGTCGACGAGGTTGCGGGCGGCGCGTTCCTTGGTCCGCATGGCGTCCTCGTGGGGGGCCATGCGGTAGCAGGTGATCAGGTCGGTGAGGTGGACCAGGTCGCGGGAGACGTTGCCGTGCAGGTCCATGGAGGTGGACACGATGACGTCCGGGCCGACCGTCTCGCGGACGCGGGCGAGGAGGTCCGCCTCGGCGTCGTCCAGGCCCTCGACGGTCATCGCGCCGTGGATGTCGAACCAGAGGCCGTCGAGCGGGCCCGACTCGCCCAGCCGGGCGAGGAGTTCGCCGGAGAGGTCGGCGTACGCGGTCGCGGTCACCGTACCGCCCGGCAGCGCCTTGCCGACGAGGGCGCCGCGCCAGTCGGCCGCGTCGCGCAGGGGCTCGCCGGGGGCCAGGAACGGGTAGCGGGTGAGGACGTCGGGGCCGCGCAGGGGGTGGAAGGCGGGGGCCTGGGTGCGGGCCGGGGAGAAGGTGGACGACTCGATGCCGAGACCGGCGATGGCGATCACGGGGCGGGTGGGGGGCATGGTTCCTCGCAGGGTGTCGATGCAGCTTGTCGGTGCGGGTTGTCGCTGGTCTTCGGGTCGGTTCAGGTGACCGCTTCGTGCTCTGTGGCCGCTCGCACGGCCGGCCTACGGCCCCGCCACCGCCCGCAACGCCTCCCCCAGCGCCCGCTGCAACGCGAACCGCCCCGCTCCCGCCAGCCCCGCGTCCGCCCCGAGGCTCGTCCGCTCGATCACCAGATGCTCGGTCACCAGCGGATGGCACACCTCGTACAACTGACTGCGTACCGCGGCCACGAACGGCTCCAGGGTGGACAGGATGCCGCCGAGGTACACGGCGTCGGGGTTGAAGAAGTTGACGTTCGCGGCGAGGACCTGCCCGAGGTAGCGCCCGGCCTGGCGGACCGCGCGGGTCGCCTCGGGGTCGGCGTCGGAGGCGAGGCGTACGACGTCCTCGGTGCAGGTGACGGCGAGGCCCCGCGCGCGCAGGACGCGCACCAGGGCGGCGCCGGACGCGACGGTCTCCAGGCAGCCGGCGTTCCCGCAGGAGCAGGGCGTGTCCTGGGCGGCCTCGACGCGGACGTGGGTGATCTCGCCGGCGGCGCCGGTGCCGCCCCGGTACAGGCGGCCGTCCACGAGGACGCCCGCGCCGATCCCGGAACCGGCCTTGACCATGATCGACTGGCGGTGCCCGGCGGGCCGTACGCCGTGTTCGCCGACGGCCATGCAGTTGGCGTCGTTCTCGACGGCGACCGGGACCGCGAACCGCTCCTCCAGCCAGTCACGGACCGGGAACCGGTTCCAGCCGGGCATCCGGGCGGGCAGGGTGACCAGGCCGGGCTCGACGTCGACGGGGCCCGGCAGACACACGCCGACGCCGCGCAGGCCCTCCCGGCCGTACCGGTCGACCAGGGACGTCAGCGTCTCGACCAGGGCGGGAAGGGCTGCTTCGGGACCCTCGGCGGTGGCGAACGGGACGGTCGTGACGTCGGTGAGGGCGCCGCCCGCGTGGACGGCCCCGACGCGGGCGTGGTTGCCGCCGAGATCCGCGGCGACGGCGTACCCGTCGTGGCCGCCGAGGCGCAGCACCTTGCGGGGCCGGCCGCCGGTGGAGGAGCGGGTGCCCTCCTCGGCGACCAGACCGTGCTCCAGCAGCTGTCCCACCGCGAACGACACGCTGGAGGGCGCGGCGCCGAGCAGCGCGGCGAGTTCCGTACGGGTCGCCGCCTGACCGGAGGCGAGGAGTTCGAGGACCCCTTCGGCGAGGGACGAGAACCCCGTGCCGTTCCTCCGGTGCTGGGGGGCACTTTTTTCGGTCATGTCCGGCGTTCCTCCCGGGATCGGCGGCTGGGAGACCGAGAGTAGGCCGGAATTCCGGCTCAGGACTTTTTCCAGAACGGCAGTAACAGGCTTTTTACGGCAAGACGCCTGTTTTCTCCAACCGTCGGGGCGTTCACTGGCTGAACCCCCGATTCCGCCTCCCTGGAGTGCCCGATGTCACCTGCCCGCCCGAGACTCCTCGCCGGTGCCGCCGCCCTCAGCGCGGGCACCCTCCTGCTGGCCGCCTGTTCCGGGGCGGGCGGCACGTCGTCGTCCTCGGACCACAGCCGCGTCACCTACGCGCTGCCCGCGAACTTCACCCCGAACTGGATCCTGCCGATCGGCACGGCCGCGCACCTGAACACCAACAACATCTCCATCGCGAACACGCTGTGGGAACCGCTGATCGCCTACGACGGCTCGACCGGCGAGATCGCCTGGAACAAGGCCGGCTCGATCGCCACCGCCGCCGACTTCGCGGCCGACGACAAGAGCGTGACGATCACCCTCGGCGACCGGCACTGGAGCGACGGCAAGCCGGTCACCTCGGCGGACGTCAAGTTCTGGTTCGACCTGATCAAGGCGAACAAGGCGCAGTGGGCCGGCTACAACCCGGGCAAGGCGCCCGACAACTGGACGTCCTTCAAGACGGTCGACGCCCGGCACTTCACGATCACCTTCGACAAGGCGTACAACCCGCAGTGGATGCTCGCCAACGAGCTGAGCGCCATCAACCCCCTCCCGCAGCACGTCTGGGACCGGGGCGGCGACCCCGCGAAGACGTGGACGTACCTGAACGACGCCGCGAAGAACATCTCCGGCTACGCCTCGGACCCCCTGTGGAAGACCGTCAGCGGCCCCTACACCGTGAAGTCGTTCTCGACCGCCGGAAAGGTCGTCCTCGCCGCGAACGCCAAGTACGACGGCGGCGAGAAGCCCGGCATCCCGACGGTGGACCTGCTGCCGTTCACCACCGCCGACGCGGAGAAGAACGCGCTGCGCTCCGGCAGCGTCGACTACGGCTACATCGAGGCGACCGACCTCGACCAGAAGGACAGCTTCACCGCCCAGGGCTACACCGTCCGCCCCTGGTCGGGCTGGGCGATCACCTACATGCCGTACAACTTCGACAACCCCGCCATGGGTGCGGTGTTCAAGCAGCTCTACGCCCGGCAGGCCATCCAGCGCTCGATCGACCAGGCGAGCCTGGCGAAGGTCGTCCTGGGCGGGACGGCGGTCCCCGGGTACGGGCCGATACCGCAGGGCCAGACCTCGGACTTCCTGTCGCCGGCCCAGAAGGCGAACCCGTACCCGTACTCCACGAACGCCGCCCGCGCCCTCCTCACCAGCCACGGCTGGAGCGAGCAGGGCGGGGTGATGACCTGCGCCGAACCCGCCCGGTGCGGTCAAGGGATCGCCCGGGGAACCAAGTTCGAGATGCAGGTGCTCTCGCAGTCCGGGTCCACCGTCACGGACAACATGATGAGCGCGATCCAGTCCTCGCTCGCGAAGACCGGCATCAAGTTCACGATCAAGACCGCGCCGGTCAACTCCGTTCTGTCGCAGACCCCTTCGTGCAAGGCGAGCCAGGCCATCTGCACGTGGCAGCTCAGTTTCTTCGGCACGGCGGGGAGTTGGTACTTCAACGCCTTCCCCACCGGTGACTCCCTGTTCCAGACCGGCGGCGGCTCCAACTTCGGCGGCTACTCCGACCCGGCCGTCGACCAGCTCATCTCCGCCTCCACGACGTCGAGTTCGAACCAGGCGATCCAGCGGTACAGCGCCGCCCTCGCCCAGAACCTGCCGGTGATCTGGCTGCCCGAACCCGTCTACCAGATCTCCGTCATGAAGAACGGCCTCGGCGGCTTCTCCCAGGACTCCCTCGCCAACTTCCACCCGGCGCAGTGGAAGTGGACCAGCTGAGCATGGAGACCGCCCTCTACCTCACCCGGCGCCTCCTCCAGGCGCTGGCGGTGATCCTCCTCGTCACGGTCGTCGTCTTCGGCCTGCTGCACGCGCTGCCCGGAGGCCCCGCGCGCGGCATCCTCGGCCCGCAGGCCACCGCCCAGCAGATCACCGCGTTCGACCACGAGCAGGGACTCGACCGCTCACTGCCCGTCCAGTACGTGTACTACCTGCGCGACCTGCTGCGCGGCGACCTCGGCACCTCGTACACGCTCAACGAGGCGGTGTCCGCGCTGATCGGGCAGCGGCTGCCGAAGACGCTGGTGCTGACGGGCCTGTCCGCGCTGGCCGGGCTGCTGTTCGCGATCCCGCTCGGCATGTGGCAGGCGGTGCGCCGCAACAAGCCGGCCGACTACGTCATCACCACGCTCAGCTTCGTCGCGTACTCCACCCCCGTCTACTTCCTCGGCCTGATGCTGGTCCTGC
Source organism: Streptomyces saintjeani (assembly GCF_055409605.1). Taxonomy (NCBI): domain Bacteria; kingdom Bacillati; phylum Actinomycetota; class Actinomycetes; order Kitasatosporales; family Streptomycetaceae; genus Streptomyces; species Streptomyces saintjeani. The sequence goes on from NZ_CP189624.1 coordinate 9,633,694, forward strand.
TGTTCACCCAGACCCTGCGCTGGTTCCCCTCCCAGGCACCCCAAGGGGACACCCTGGCCCAGGTGCTGGGCGACCCGTCGGCGCTCGTGCTGCCGGTCGTCACCGGGGCCGCGTCGATGGTCGCCGTCTTCAGCCGGTACCTGCGCGCGGCGACCCTGGAGAACCTCTCCGAGGACTACGTCCGTACGGCGCGCGCGGGCGGCGCACGCCCGTACGCGATCCTCTTCCGGCACGTCCTGCGCAACTCCCTCACCCCGGTGATCGCGATGCTCGGCTACTACGTGCCCGTCCTCTTCGGCGGCGCCCTCGTCGTCGAGCAGCTCTTCAACTACCCGGGAATGGGGCTGCTGTTCTGGTCCGCGGCCCAGTCCTCCGACTACCCGGTGCTGCTCGGCTGCGTCCTCGTCATCTCCGTCGCGACCGTCACCGGCACGCTCCTCGCGGACGTCGCCCAGCGGATCGTCGACCCGCGCGTGAAGGCGGACCGCACATGACCACCCTCGCGTTGCGTTCTGTCCCCGACTCCCTCGCCCTGCGCCGCTTCACCCGCAACCGGCTCGCGGTCGCCGGGCTCGCCGTCATCGTCCTCTTCCTGCTGCTGTGCTTCGCCGGACCGCTCCTGTACTCCACCGACCAGACCCACACCGACCTCACCCAGGTCAACCTGCCACCGGGGAGCGGCCATTGGCTCGGCACGGACGCCGTGGGCCACGACGAGCTGGGGCGTCTCATGTACGGCGGGCGGGTCTCCCTGCTCGTCGGGCTGGCCGCCGGCCTCCTCGCGACCGTCATCGGCGCGCTGTGGGGCGCGGTCGCCGGGTACGCGGGCGGCTGGGTCGACGCGGCGATGATGCGGGTCGTGGATGCCGGGATCGCGATCCCCGCGCTGTTCATCCTGCTCGTCGTCTCCGCGATCACCTCACCGGGCATACCCGGCCTGATCGTCATCCTCGGTCTGGTGTCGTGGCTGGTGCCCGCGCGGCTCGTGCGCGCCCAGACCCTCACCCTCAAGAACCGCGACTACGTCCTGACGCTGCGCGCCACCGGTGGCACCCACGGCCGGGCCATCCGCCGGCACATCCTGCCCAACTCGGTGTCCACGCTGCTCGTCGCGGCCACCTTCCAGGTCGCCGACGCGATCCTCCTCGTCGCCTACGTCTCGTACCTCGGCCTCGGCGTGCAGCCGCCGTCGACCGACTGGGGCGGCATGCTCTCGGCCGGGCTCACGGCCGTCTACTCGGACCGCTGGTGGCTGATCGTGCCGCCCGGTCTCGCGATCATCCTCGTCGTCTGCGCGTTCAACGCGCTCGGCGACGGGCTGCGGGACGCCTTCGACGTCAGGGGACGTGCGTGAACTTCCTTCAGATCGACGACCTTCGCGTCTCCTTCGCGACCGACGCGGGCGAAGTCCCCGCCGTACGCGGGGTGTCGCTCGCCGTCCGGCCCGGCGAGACGCTCGCGCTCGTCGGGGAGTCCGGGTCCGGCAAGTCCACCGTCGCGCTGGCCGCGTTGGGGCTGCTGCCGCCCAACACCCGTGTCTCCGGGCGGATTTCGGTCGACGGCACGGACATCGTGGGCGCCGGGGAGCCGGAGCTGTCCCGGCTGCGCGGGCGTACGGCGTCCATGGTGTTCCAGGAACCGGCCACCGCGCTCGATCCGTTGATGCGGGTGGGGGCGCAGATCGCCGAGGTCGTCCGCAATCACCGTCCGGTGTCGCGTGCCGAGGCCGCCCGGGAGGCGGTCGAACTCCTGCGCAGGGTGGGGATTTCCGAACCCGAGCGGCGGGCCTCGGCGTTTCCGTTCCAGTTGTCCGGCGGGCAGCGGCAGCGGGTGGTCATCGCGATGGCCATCGCGAACTCGCCGGGGCTGCTGATCGCGGACGAGCCGACGACCGCGCTCGATGTGACGGTGCAGGCCGAGATCCTCGATCTGCTGCGGGAGTTGGCGGTGGAGGCGGGGACGGGGGTGTTGCTGGTGACGCACAACATGGGGGTGGTGGCGGATTTCGCGGACCGGGTGGCGGTGATGCTGGAGGGGGAGGTGGTGGAGAGCGGGAGTGTGGAGGAGGTGTTGTTGCGGCCGAAGCATGCTTATACGCGGGGGCTGTTGGGGGCGGTGCCGCGGCTTCGGGTGACGGGGGCTTCGGACAGTGCTGCTGAACTCGGCGACGTCTCCGCGCCGTTGGCGTCCGAGGCCGCTGTCGACACTGACCTCGCCGGCGGTGACCCTGCCGTTGGTGACCCCGTCGTCCGACTCCGCGACGTCTCCGTACGGTTCGGCCGCGTCACCGCCCTCGACGGCGTGTCCCTCGACATCCGTCCCGGTGAGACGGTCGGCCTCGTCGGGGAGTCCGGGTCGGGCAAGTCCACCGCCGCGCGGGTGGCGTTGGGGTTGATCCGGCCCGGCGCCGGGTCGGCGGCCCTGTTCGGTGCCGACCTCGCGCGCACGCGTGGGCGGGCGCGGCGGGCGCTGCTCGCCGGGGTGGGAGTGGTACTCCAGGACCCGGTGGCCTCGCTGGACGCGCGGATGAGTGTCGCGGAGTGCGTGGCCGAGCCGCTGCGGATGCACCGACGGGGCATGTCCGGGGCGCAGCGCCGGGAGCGGGTCGCCGAAGTGCTCGAACTCGTGCGGCTGCCCAGCGCGTTGGCGGCACGCGGGCCGCGTGAGCTGTCCGGCGGCCAGCGGCAGCGGGTGAGTCTCGCGCGGGCGCTGGTACTGCGGCCCCGGCTGCTGGTGGCGGACGAGCCGACCAGTGCGCTCGATGTGAGCGTGCAGCGGACGGTGCTTGAGGTGATCACCGAACTGCGGGGGGAGTTGGGGTTCGCCTGCCTGTTCGTCTCCCATGACCTGGCGGTGGTGCAGGAGTTCGCGGACCGGGTCGTCGTCATGCGGTCCGGGGCGGTGGTCGAGGAGGGGCCGACCATGAGGACGCTGTCGCGGCCGGAGACGGAGTACACGCGGAAGCTGGTGGCGGCGGTGCCGGTGCCGGATCCGGTGGTGCAGCGGGAGCGGCGGGGGAGGGTTCGGCGGGGGGCGGTGTGACAGGCGCTCGCGGGACGGGGCCCGCTTTCAGGGGCCCGGCGATCTCGATGTGGGTGTGGCGGAGGTGGGTACGCCCCATCGAGATCGCCGTCATGAGGCGGCTCCGGACAGGAGGCGGGCGCCGCGCGGGACGGTGAGGGCGTCGGGGTCCGGGGTTGAGCGTCAGGTTGAGGCGGGACGCGATCGCGCTCGTCGATTCCTCGGGCGAGACGGTCACTGCTGTCGCCCGGGAGCTCGGCATCAGCTCCGAGTCCCTACGTGGCTGGTACCGCCGGGCGAGGGCGGGTCCGGCGAGCTGACCAGCGCCGAGCGCGAGGAGCTCAAACGGCTGCGCAAGGAAGTCCGCGAACAGCGGCAGACGATCGAGATCCTGGAAAAGCGACGGCCTTCTTCGTGAAGGAGAACGACCGGTGAGCGAGCTGTACCGGTTGATCCATGCGGAGAAGGCGACCTATCCGATCGTCCTGCTGTGCCGGGTGCTGAAGGTCTCCCGCTCCTCCTGCTGCGCCTGACGCGAGGGCGAGGCCGCCCGCCGCGCTCGTCAGGCTGCCGACGACACGCTCGCGCACGAGATCGCCGTCGTGCACATCGCCTCCCGCCACACCTACGGGGTCCCGCGCGTCCACGCGGAACTGCGCCGCCTGTGCCGACGGGTGAACCGCAAACGCGTCGCCCGTGTGATGCGTGAACGCGACATCCGCGGCGTCACCCGCCGCAAGAGGCGTTCGCTGACCCGGCCGGATGCGAAGGCGAAGCCGGCCCCGGACCTGATCGGCCGCGACTTCCCTGCCGAGCGCCCCGGCACCAAGCTGGTCGGCGACATCACCTACCTGCCCACCGCCGAGGGCCGGCTCTACCTCGCCTGCCGGCTGGACCTGGCCACCCGCGAGGCCGTCGGCTACGCCATGGCCGACCACCACCGCGCCGAACTCGTCGTCGACGCGCGCGACATGACTCACGGACGGGGCGGACTGGAGCCCGGCCGCGTGATCCACAGCGATCGCGGCAGCGAATACACGTCCACCCAGTTCCGGGAACGAATAGGGAAGTTCGGGCTCCGGCAGAGCTGCGGACGCACTGGATCATGCTTCGGCTGTCAGTCTGTTGGCACCGGATCCCGCAAGGATTCGGTAGCCCCGGCCGTGACGGTCTGACTCTTGCCTACGACGACCCCACGGGTGTCCTTGCGTTGATCTGTCGACCGTCCGGCCGGGCACGCAGCAAGCGCTGCCGCCGGCCGGACGTGACCTGATAGGAGCCTGGAGCACCGCACCACCGCCACCCGAACTCCAAGCCCTGATCAACGCAGTCGGTACAGGCCACCCACTTGACCTCTACTCCTCGGTTCAACAAACCACCGCTAGGGGCCTTGTCCTACGCTGCTGTTGATGGGGGTCGAGCGGGCTCCGGCCAGGACCAGGTCGACGAGTCGGCGGATGTAGTCGTGGTCCGCAGGCTGGTCGCGTTGCAGGATACGTAGGTGAAGCGGGCCCGTGAGGGCTTCGAGCAGGAATTCCGGATCGGTGTGCTGGGGAAGGTCGCCGCGGGTGATGCCGCGTTGGACGAGAACGCTGGCCCGATCGAGGCGGGCAGTCCAGAACTTCTGGCGTAGTTCCTCGAAATGCGTGTCCGGCGGGGCGAGGGTGATCCTGGCCAGCGCGCGGCCCATGGGTGTGGCCAGGAAGGTGGCCAGGGCGGCGAAGAAGACGGTCAGGTCCTCGTGTGTGGAGCCGGTGTCCGGACAGGGCAGCTCGGCATCCAGGCGGTGAGAGAGGGCATCGAGGATCAGGTTGGCCCGGGTGCCCCAACGCCGGTAGACGGAGGTCTCGTGGACGTGGGCGCGGGCGGCGATGTCCGCTATGCGGGCACCGGCCAGGCCCTCGGCGGCCAGGAGTTCGGTGGTGGCTTCGAGGACGGCTTGGCGCACGGCGGCGCCGCGCCGGTGCGATGGGGCCGGGCGGGATGGTGTCACGTCCACATTATCGCAAGCGGACTTGCGTTGTGCTTCATGGGCGGTTTCACTTCTCTCATCGCAAGCGGACTTGCGATGGAGGGTTCAGGGAAAGGCTGCCCATGCTCACCAGGGTGAAGATCAGCGATGGAGTGCTGCGTGGTCGCATCGAGGACGGCGTGACCGTGTTCCGGGGTGTGCGCTATGCGACCTGCGAGCGGTTCGGACCGCCCCGCCCGGTGCCTGCCTGGAGCGGGGAGTGGGACGCCACGACCGACGGTCCGATCGCCCCCCAGAGGCCGTCCCGGCTGGAGCCCGTGATGGGGGTGCCGGAGCGGCACGAGCAGGGCGAGGACTGCCTGAGCCTGACCATCACCACGCCGGACGCCGACGACCGGGCCCGGCCGGTGCTGGTGTGGTTCCACGGCGGCGCCTGGGTCTCGGGTGCCGGATCGTGGAAATGTTACGGCGGTCACCGGCTGGCCCGTGAGGGCGACGTGGTCGTGGTCTCGGTCGGCTACCGGCTCGGCGTGCTCGGCTACCTGCGGGCACCAGGGATCTCCCCGGGCAACCTGGGCCTGGCCGATCAGCTCGTGGCCCTGCGGTGGGTGCGCGACAACATCGCGGCATTCGGCGGTGACCCGGACGCAGTGACCGTGGCAGGCCAGTCCGCAGGCGCCCACACCGTGCAGTGCCTGCTGGGCATGCCCGAAGCCGAGGGACTGTTCTGCCGGGCGGTCATCCAGAGCTCTCCGGGCGGTCTCGGTCTCGGCAGTGTCCGCACTGCCGAGCGTGCCGCCCAGCGCTTCCTCGCCCGCCTCGGCTCGGATCCGCGCACCGCGTCCACGGCCGACATCCTGGCTGCCCAGAGCGAGGTCGCACGCCACGCGGCCGGCCGGCTCCAACTCAACACCGCACCCCAGTTCATGCCGGTCGCCGGAGTCGACCCGCTCCCGGACGAAGCGGCCTGGGCCGCGCGCCTGGCCCACCGGGCGCCCGCCGTGGATGTCATCGTCGGCACGACCGGGCGGGAGATGAGCGCCTTCTACGCCCTGAATCCGGCGCTGCGCCGCCTGCGCCGGATCCCTGTCCTGGGGCCGGCGGCTGCGGACGCCGTGGAATGCACGGTAGGCGCGGCCGTCTTCGACCGCCCTGCCCGCCACCTGGCCGCGCGGCTGGCCAAGTCCGGCGCCCGCGTCTGGGCCTATCAGTTCGACTACAGCGCCTCCGGCTCACCTTTCGGCGCCACCCATTGCATCGAACTACCCTTCCTGTTGGGCACCGACGCCGACTGGGCCACCGCACCGATGCTCGCCGGCACCCACCCGGACGATCTTGACACCCTCGGACGACGTCTGCGCACCGCCTGGCTCGGCTTCATCCGTACCGGCGCCCCGACCGTCGACACCTGCTGGCCCCAGTTCACGGCAGACACCCGCGCCACCCGCCACTGGCACCTCTGAGAGCCACGCCGAGGGCGCCCATGATTACGTCGGCGCGGCCCCAACACCGAACGAGTGGGCGGCCACGCCTCAGCCCCGGGACCCCAACGGCCAAGGGGCCGCCGCGTTGGCCGACACCTCCCACAGCGGAGTCACTTCTCACCTGCCAAACGAGACCCTCCGGCCGCCAGGTGGAGTCAGAGCGAGAACCCAACGAACACCTACGAAGCCACGTAGGCGGCGTGGAACTCGCGCAGCTCCGGCTGGATGAAGCGCGGGTGCAGTTGCACCTGGCTGACGGCGGGGACGATGCCGGTCCGGTCCATCAGGTCGGTCAGGTGCCGGGGCGTGTGGTTGCACACGCCGACGGCCCGGACCCGGCCCTCGGCCAGGAGCCTCTCGGCGGCCTTGCAGGAGTCGACCTCGGTCTCGAAGCCGCTGTTGGTCGGCTGGTGCGGCAGGTAGAGGTCCAGGTGGTCGATGCCGAGGTTGGCCAGGCTGGTGTCGAAGGCGCGCAGGGCCGAGTCGTAGCCGTAGTCGGTGAGCCACGGCTTGGTGGTGACGAAGATGTCCTCGCGGTCGACGCCGGAGCGGCGGATCCCCTCGCCGACCTCCTTCTCGTTGGCGTAGGCGGCGGTGTCGATGAGCTGGTATCCGTCCCGGAGGGCGGTCTCCACGGCGGGGACGGTCTCCTCTGTGGCCAGGAGGTCATGCCGCCGTCGACGGCGAGGGCCGCGCCGGTGATGAAGCTCGCGGCGTCGGTGCAGAGCCAGACCGCCGTCTCGGCGATCTCCTCGGGCTGTGCGGTACGGCCGACCGGCTCGGACGCGATCATCATCGCGCGGCGTTCCGGGTCGTTGCCGAAGTCGGCCGTCATGGGGGTCTCGACCCAGCCGGGGCAGATCGCGTTGACGCGGATGCCCTGGGAGGCGTACTCGACACCGATGTCCTTGCTCAGTCCCACCACGCCGTGCTTGCTCGCGTTGCAGGCGGCCAGGCCGGCGGCCGAGGACAGGTTCACGATCGCCCCGGAGCCCTGCCGCACCATCAGGTCCGTGCGCCGGGCCGAGAGCACGGCTCCGGCACCGGCCTGCGCGGACTGGCGTGCCGTCGCCAGTCCGATGCCGCCGCTCGCTCCGGTGACGAGCGTGACCTTGCCCTTGCTTCCTTTCGGGACGTGCTGTCGTTCCTGTGGTCAGCCGTGGGTGGCGGTGGTGTGCACCGCTGCCACGTCCTGCTGGATCCGGGCGGGTTCCGTGTTCAGGGGGACCCGGGTGCTCCCTGCCGCGTTCCAGGCGGGTGTAGTAGCCGATGCTGATCCCCGCCAGGGTGGCCAGCTCCTCACAGCGCAGCCCGGACGTGCGACGCGGCCCCGAGGCGACCGTGAGACCGGCCTCGGCGGGGGAGATCCCGGCCCGACAGGCGCGCAGGAAGCGCCCCAGCTCGGTGCCCCCGCTCAAGGGCTGCTCACGTGTCGTGCTCTTGAGCGTGCGGTCGCCGGTGACCGACCGGTAGGCATATGAGGGGCCCTGTCATACCCGGGAACACGGTTCCCCGGCACACCACGGTCCGGCACGTGCGCGAGAGCGGTACGTCGGCCGCCGAGCGCCAGGAGCGTCAGCACGCGGCTCATGAGGAAGACGAACCGCGGCCGACGAACGTTCCCCGTGGAACCGGACCTCCCGGCCGAGGTACGCGACATGACACCGACCACCCGCCCTCACTCCCGTACGGAGGGTGTGCTGAGTGGCTGTCCGGTCAGGCGCCGGGACGCAGTCCGCGCCAACCGGGCGTGGGGGCGCCCTGGACCTCGCCGAAGTAGAGGGCGAAGGTCTGCTTCCAGCGTTCGACCTGGGCGCGGTCGGTCATGAACGCGGGGAAGTCGTCCATGTGGGCGTTCGGGTACTCCCACAACGGTTTGAGTCCGGCCGGGGGAGTGATGTCGGTGCGTACGGACCAGCCGTTGAAGGAGTTGCGCTGCGACTCGGTGGACAGCTGCCAGTTGAGGAACAGTTTGGCGGCCGTGGAGTTCCTGGCCTGCTTCAGGACGGCCATGCGCTGGCCCCAGCCCATGAAGGGGTGCCCGTCGGCGATCACGAACTTCGCGGGCGACGACGAGGAGACCTGGTCCCAGTAAGGGCGTCGTACACCGTCGACCTCGAAGGGCCGCCCGAACCAGTCGATCAGTCTGTTGTGACGAGCGGGGGCGGCCGTCGGCGTGACCGGCATGAGCACGATGTCGAAGTCCTGGAAGAACTCGAACCAGCGCTGCCGGAGTTCGTTTTCCCGCAGGGGCGTCGCGCCGCAGGTGAGGGGTCGGCGCGGCGTGGGCGGTGCGGCGCGCGCTCGGCGGTGTCTGTGCGCACGCCGGTCAGTGCGCCGTCCTGGTGTCCCCTTCGTGTTCGATGCCCAGGAGCGCGAGGGCGTTGCGGACGCCCTGGTCGAGGACTTGGTCGGCGAGCTGCGGGTCGGCGAGGGCCCGCGAGAGCTGGAGTGTGCCGGCCATCATGGCGTAGGAGCTGAGGGCCAGGGGGCGGACCGAGAGCGGGTCGCCCGGCGCCAGGCGGGCGGCGATGCCGTCGGCGACCACCAGCACGCCCTCGGTGTAAGCCTGCTTGGTCGGGTGTGTGCAGCGCCCTATCGCGTCGAGCAGGGCGGCGGAGGGGCAGCCGACGTCACGGCTGTCACGGTGCCAGGGGGACAGATACCAGCGCACGATCTGTTCGAGGCCGGCGCGGCCCGGTTGTGCGTGCGCGACGATGCTCGCGTTCTGGGCCTGCAACTGGTCGGCGATCGTGGTGGCCACCAGGTCGTCCTTGGACGTGAAGTGGGTGTAGAAGGCGCCGTTGGTCAGCCCGGCGTCCTTCATGAGCGCCGTGATGCCCGAGCCGTCGATGCCGTCCTTCTTGAAGCGGCGGCCCGCCGTCTCGATGATCCTCCGCCTGGTGGCCTGCTTGTGCTCATTTCTGTACCGCACCGCACACTCCTCTGCGCGCCGGGTGGGCCGCTCGCCCTCCGCCGGCTCCTCCAATATATTGTATTGCGAACGTAATCTAATGACTCCGGATTCCGGCGCCCCCGTAGTCGGGTCGCGGGCTCCGCTCGCCACGGGGACCCTCTTGCGCGACACGGTCGCCCCCGCTTAATATTATGAGCATAATTCAATTGCCCTGCGGCTCGGCGCGATGGATTCCGGGGTGATCGGAGCGAGCCGGTGACCGGGTGATCCGAGCAGGCCGTCGGCCTGATCCACAGCCCTGGCTCGTCGCACGGGGCGCCGGTCGAGGGTAGCGACCCCGCAGACCCGCGAGACATGACGGGCACCCGCCCACAAGAGAAGGACGTCATGAGCACCTATCTGGCAGACAAGGCCGAGAACCTCACCGTGGAGGGCCCCTCCGCGACCTTCACCTACCGGCGCATGGGTCCGCAGGGCGGCACCCCGCTGGTCCTGCTGCAGCGTTTCCGGGCGACCATCGACTGGTGGGACCCGGAGTTCCTGGACTACCTGGCCGCCGACCACGACGTGATCGTGTTCGACAACGTCGGCACCGGCTACACCACCGGCGAGCCGCGCGACTCCCTCGACGGATTCGCCGAGGGCGCCGCCGAGTTCATCGAGGCCCTCGGCCTCGCGCGGGCCGACGTGCTCGGCTGGTCCCTGGGGGGTTTCGTGGCCCAGCGCCTGGCCGCGCGTCGCCCGGAGCTGGTGCGCAAGATCATCGTGGCGGGCAGCGGCCCGACCGGCTGGGTGCCCGGCGCGCCGGAGGCGAGCGAGAAGGTCCTGGGCATCATGGCCAAGCCCGACGCCGACCAGGAGGACATGCTGTACCTGTTCTACCCGGAGACGAAAGCGGCCCGCGCCTCGGGGCACGAGCACTTCGCCCACGTCGCGCCCCGGCTCGCCGCCGGTGGCCCCGCGGTCACCGAGGCGACGGCGCAGGGCATGCTCGCCGCGATCGGCCAGCTCCTGGCAGCCCCCTTCGACGAGGTCAAGGCCGAACTGGAGTCCATCAAGCACCCCGTCCTGTACGCCAACGGCCTGCACGACGTGATGGTCCCCGCCCACGCGTCCTACGTCGCCGTCCAGCACCTGGCCGACGCCACCCTCCTCCTCTACGGCGACGCCGGCCACGCCTTCCTCTTCCAGCACGCCAGGGCCTTCACCAAGCAGGTGGCCGACTTCCTCGCCGCCTGAAGACGCCGACCGCGCTGCCGACCCCGAACCTCGGGCGACGGCCGGTCAACCCTCGTGCAAGGGCCGCCTCACAGCCGTGAGGCGGCCCTTGCACGACTCCGGCCGTCATCACCGTCGAGCCTGGGCAGCCGGTGCGGACCGGCACGCGACCTCGTAGCGCTCTCCGACACGACAGGCGGCATCCCTTACTGGTCGTCCGCCTGCCGTCACCTCGTGCCTGTCCTTGGGACAGGGGTCCGCGGGTCTGCTCCCGTCGCCGTCGGGGTCCGGCGACGGGGACTTTCGGCGGCACGCAATGATGTCTCGGTGCCGGATCTCGCGAAGAGGCCGTGAAGCTTCCCGTCCCGCGCGCTCACAGTGAAACGATCACGCGCACCGGGCGTCACCGCGTTGCCGGGCCCGTCCAGGGGATGCCGTAGCGCGCTCTATGCAGGTGGCCGACGGTGAAGGCGGCGGCGCGGAGGTCCTCGACGCGTGAGCTGCTGCCGAGCAGGAGATCGAACTCACCCGGTCCGACGACGCGGCGTCCCGGGCGGCGACGAGGGTGCAGTCACCGGCGGGAACGAGGGTCATCGCCTTGACCCATTCGCCCGGCTCGGCGCCGGTATGGGGGAATGCCTTCATCCGCGATCGGTCCACGTCACGCTCGTGACGTGGTCGCGGGCATACGCCTGCGCGGTCTCTTGTGCGGGACGGTGGCCCGTCCTGGTCAGCGCCACCGTGGCCCGCGGTGTCCCCGTGGACGTGACAACGGATTCTGGATCGTCGGGTCCGAGTCGTGCACCGCCGTACAGCTGAGGCCCTCGCCGAAGGCGAACGGCGGATCCTGTGTCAGATCGGCGCATCTGTAGCCGTGCTGGCCCCGGACCTGGTTGGTGGTGGACCGGCAGCCGTCCGCTCGGCTCGGTGTGCCCGAGCAGGAGCGACCGCCCGACCACCTGCATCCCCGGGGTGAAGGCCTGGACGATGGCGTCGGCGCCGAGTGCCCGGGTGGGCAGGGTCGAGGACTTGCCCTGGACCAGGACGACGACAGGCCGGCCGAGCTTCCAAAGGGTGCCGAGGAGTGCTCTCTGACGTCCCATGAGCTCCAGCGTCGCCGTGGAGCGGCTTTCCCCGGTCAGGCCGGCGGTGTTGCCGACGAGCGCCGCAAGCGCTGCACCAGATCCACTGCGGGTGCAGGCGGGAGGTGTGCCGCACCGGTGGCAGGGGGTTGAGGGCTGAGGCGGGCGTCGTCATGGTCCACGGTGTGCACTCCGGCCCGGCCCTCGTCCTGGAATCCGGACGCAGCCAGGCGTTGTCCTCACGCCGGACATCGAAATCCTGAAACCGTCGTAGACCGTCGGCTGTCCCCGGTCCGGGGCCGGACGGCCACGACTTGCCGGTCACGACCAGCGTCTCGTGGCCGCCGGCGTAGGTGAGCCGCTCCTGCCCTGGTGGTTCGCTGCGCTGGTGCACCCCGACGCCCGGGGAACCCGTGATTCCGCCGCAGTGCATCTTGTTTGACCCGCTCTTGCGTCCTGATGGGATTACGGTCATACTTCAATGGTCGGCGGGTTGTTCAGGAACCTGATCCAGGCGGTTCTCCATGAGCCCCCTCTGACCGTCGACTCCGGACTGCGGTCGCAGCCGGGAGGCAGGAGCACCGTCCGCTCTACGTCCACCTGCGAGGAAGCAGAAATTGGCGCACAGTGGCGGTAACCCACACATCGAAGGGCACGACCGTGAACGCACACGAAACACGAGGCGACGTGGTGACGTCGTACAAGAACGCGCAGACCCGCACCGTCACCGCCGACGGAGTGACCTTCGCCTACCGCGACCTCGGCCCCCGGACCGGCATGCCGGTCGTCTTCATCACCCACCTCGCCGCGGTCCTGGACAACTGGGACCCCCGGGTCGTCGACGGCATCGCCGCCCAGCACCGGGTGATCACGTTCGACAACCGGGGCGTGGGTGCCTCCACCGGCGTGACGCCGAAGACCATCGAGGAGATGGCCAAGGATGCCGTCACCTTCATCCGGGCGCTGGGGTTCGAGCAGGTCGACGTCCTCAGCTTCTCGATGGGCGCCATGATCGCCCAGGTGATCGCCGAGACCGACCCGCAGCTCATCCGCAGGCTGATCCTCGCGGGCACCGGTCCGGCCGGCGGCGAGGGCATCAAGAACGTCACCCGGATCTCCCACTTCGACACCGTCCGGGCGCTGCTCACCTTCCAGGACGTGAAGCAGTTCCTCTTCTTCACCCGCACCCCGAACGGGATTCGGGCCGGCAAGGAGTTCCTGGCCCGTCTGAAGGAGCGCACCAAGGACCGCGACAAGGCGATTGCTCTCAAGTCCTACTTCTCCCAGCTCAAGGCCATCCACCGCTGGGGGCTGGCACGGCCGCAGGATCTGTCCGTCATCAAGATCCCCGTGCTTGTCGCCAACGGCGACCACGACAGGATGGTTCCGACGCCGAACTCGTACGACCTGGACCGGCGACTGCCGAACTCCGAGCTGGTGATCTACCCCGACGGCGGCCACGGCGGCATCTTCCAGTACCACGAGCAGTTCGTGCCGACGGCTCTCGAGTTCTTCGGCCGGCCGTAGTAGGGCCGCGGTGCGGTCTGTACGGGCCGAGGACTGGGTCAGAGCCGTGACGCCCGGGTGGGCGGGCGGCTCTGTCACCTGTCCGACGTGACCGACCTGCTCGCTTCTCGGTCAAACGGCGCCGAGGCGGTTGCCGTGCAGGAGGGTGACGCGGAGACCGGTGTGGTCGGCGTCCCGTCCGGGCGCCGGGCCCAGGAGTGCGCTGCCGCTGCGGCGCCTGCCGAACGCGCGCGACGCCGGCCGCCGTACGAGCGGAGGGCCGTCGCGTCGGTGTCGCTGCCGAGAGCGCGTCGCCCCAGGGACCACCCGCTCAGGCTGAGCGCGCAAACGCGGGTGCACGGCGCCGGCGTCCCGGCCCATGCCAGGTGCTCACCCAGCCGGTACTGACCGTCATCGCCCGAAGGCGAGGGCGTTCTCGATCCCCTGCTCAAGGACTTCGTCGGAGAACTTCCGGTCGGAGAGCGCGCGGGACAGCTGCAGCGTTCCCACCGCCATGGTGTAGAGCCCGATGGCCTGCCCCCGGGCGGACTGCGGATCCTCGGGCGCCAGACGGGCGGCGAGCTCGTCCAGGATGGCCCTCGCGCCGTCGGTGTAGGCATCCTTGGTCGCGTCACCGCAGCGGCCGATCTCGTCGAGCAGGGCCGCGGACGGGCAGCCGTCGCTGGGGTTGTCCCGGTGCTCGGGCGACAGATACCAGCGAATGAAATCCTCGAGTCCCTCGCGGCCGGGCCGCAGCGTGCCGTACTGCTTGACCTGCGTGCGCAGCTGCTCGGCGACGACGTGGGCGACGAGGTCGTCCTTGGACTCGAAGTGGGCGTAGAAGGCGCCGTTGGTGAGCCCGGCGTCGGACATCAGCGTGGAGATGCCGGAGCCGTCGATGCCGTCCTGCTTGAACCGGTGGCCGGCCCGCTCGATGATCCGCTGCCGCGTGACCTGCTTGTGTTCCTTGGTGTAGCGCGCCACAGGGTTCCTCCCTCAACTCCGCCGGGCCATTGCCTCGTATCCCATCCTAATCCGTGATCTGACGTATGTAATATTATGATCGACAGGTGATTTTGTGGCCGATCCGCGGGCCATCGAACGGGCTCACGTGGCGGCCTCGGCCGTTGCCCGGCTCGACCGCCCCCGCCCGCAGACCAGGAGAGCAATGATGCTCAGCCCGAGCCGCAACGTGTCACGACTGCTGACGGACACCGCGTCCCGACACCCGGAGCGCACCGCGATCGTCTTCGGTGACGACCGCATCACGTACGCCGCCCTCGACGCCGCCGCCAACCTGCTCGTCTCGCGCGGGATCAAGCCGGGCGACAAGGTCGCACTGTGCTCAGCGGCCTGACCGCCCGTCGAGCTTGCCGAGGATCGCGTGCAGCACGCGATCCTGTGCCGGCCGCCCGTCGGTCGCCGGGTTGATCACTCCTCGCAGCACGGACCGCGGGGCCAGCGAGCCGGCCGGATCACACGGGGTGACCGGTGTTCGATGGCCTGCGGCTTCGGCGGCCTGGTCCAGTTCCAGGCGCTTGAGCAGAGGCCGCGGCGATGTCCTGGCCAGCATCTCAGTGATCGCAGGATCCGCGTCGACGCCGTTTCCGACCATGTCCGTCTGGATCAGAGAGAAGTAGGCGGTGGTGGCGGAGGCGCCGTGGCGGGCGAGTTCCACGCGCAGTCCGCGCCCGAGCTGCTCGACCGCGGACTTGCTCATCGCGTAGGGAATGGCCCCCACACCGTTGAGGAAGGCGAAGACGGAACTGATCAGGACGACCTGGCCCTGGTTGGCGATGATCTGCTCCACGGAAGTGTGGAGCCCTGCCCCATGATGCCGGCGTTCGAGATCACGACGTCAACCCGCCCGAACCGCTCACACACGTGGGCCACGGCATCGTCGAGCGCGCTGCGGTCGCAGACGTCCGCGGTAGAGCCGACGACGTGGGACGACGAATGCCGGCCGCGATCTCCGGCGTGTCCGGATGCAGATCCACGATGCCGACCTGGGCGCCGCGGGAGAGGAGGGCTCGGGCCGTGGCGCTGCCGAGTCCGCCGGTGACGAGTACGGCCTTGTCGGCGAGTCCGGAGGCGGAGCCGCGGGACGGGACCTCGTGGTCATCGACGGCGCACCGCTCGCGTCGCGAGTGCATGTTCACCGCTGTTTGGCTGCGCCGTGCGTACGCCGAAGCGCCCGGGGAAGGCGACTGCCTCGGGCGCCGGGGGCTGTGGTCAGGCGGTGTGGGTGGGGTAGTCGGTGTAGCCGGCCGCGCCGCCGCCGTAGAAGGTGGATGCGCTCGACCAGGCAGGGGTTGGCGAGTGCCATCGAGCCCACGGTGACGACGTCGGCGATGCCGTTGTCGATGTCCTTGGCGCGGGTGGCGATGTCGGTGCCGGTCCGGTTGAGGATCAGAGTGTTCGGCCACAGCTCGACTCGCGGCTGCGTTTGCTGTCATACGCGCGACCGATACTGGCTCCCGGCATGGCCGATGGTATGGCGTACACAATTTTACGGTCGAGGGCGACGTGCTTGACCGTCCCGCCGGGCATCCGTCGCGGCGGCACGGCTCGTTGCCGGTGCGCCTCGGAAGGTGCGCCGGTAGGCCAGTGGTGTGACGCCGATAGCGGTGTGCAGGTGTTCGCGTAGCGAGGTGCCGCCGGCGAAGCCGACCTGGCCGGCGATCTCGTCGACCGGCAGGTCGGTGGATTCCAGCAACTGCCGGGCCCGGTCGACGCGTTGCTGGATGAGCCAGCGTCCGGGGCTCAAGCCGACTTCTTCGTTGAAGCGGCGGGCGAAGGTGCGCAGGCTCATGTTCGACTGCTCGGCGAGGTCGCTCAGGGTCAGCGGGTTGTGCAGGTTCTGTAGTGCCCACTGCCGGGCGGCGGACGTGTCGTTCGCCGTTGCGTCGGGGACCGGGTGTTCGATGTACTGCGCCTGGCCCCCGTCGCGCCACGGGGGGACGACGCAGGTGCGGGCCACACGGTTGGCGATCTCGCTGCCGTGGTCCTTGCGGACAAGGTGCAGGCAGACATCGATGCCGGCGGCGGCACCGGCCGAGGTCAGCACGTCGCCTTCGTCGACGAACAGGACGTTCGGGTCGAGTTCCACCTGCGGGTACCACTCCTGGAAGAGGTCCGTGGCGTGCCAGTGCGTGGTGGCCCGGCGCCCGTCGAGCAGCCCCGCCGCGGCCAGCATGAAGGCGCCGGTGCAGGTCGACACGATCCGGGTGCCGGGGGCCACGTACGCGAGGACTTGCGCCAGATCGACCAGCGTTTGACGGCCGGGGTTGCTGGTCTGGAACGGTGGGATGACGACGGTGTCGGCGGTGCGCAACGCCTCCGGGCCATGATCGACGGTGATGGAGAAGTCCGCGTTGGTGCGCACCGGGTGGCCGTCGATGCTGCAGGTCACGACCTCGTAGCGGCCGTCTGCGGCGCCGAAGACGCGGTGGGGAATACCCAGGTCGAACGGGTACACCCCGTGCGAGGCGAGGACAACGACGCGGTGCACTTTGATCACGGCAGGATCCCGTCGAAAATTGGCGATCGTGCCATTGTAGTGGGCCTGTGACGGCGGCCAGGCTGGGCCCATGAAAGACACCGAGACCATGCGAGTCATCAGCCAGGACACCTACGGCACCCCAGACGTGCTGCAGGAGACCCTGCTACCCAAACCGGCGCCAGGGGTGAGTGAGATCCTGGTCGCCGTCCACGCGGCCGGGGTCAACCCGACCGACTGGGGGAACCGTGCCCGGTCCGCGACCATCGCCCGGCTGCCGCTGGTGCTCGGCTGGGACGTCTCCGGCGTCGTCGAGGCCGTCGGCGTGGGCGTCACCCTGTTCAAGCCCGGCGACGAGGTCTTCGGCATGCTGCCCTACCCGGGCGGAGTGGGCTCGCACGCCGAGTACGTGACCGGGCCGGCCCGCGTCTTCACGCACAAGCCCGCCGGCATCGACCACGTCCAGGCCGGTGCGCTGCCGCTGGCCGCGCTGACCGCCTACCAGGCACTGGTCGACACCGCAGGCGTCCGGGCCGGGCAGCGAGTCCTGATCCACGCGGCGGCCGGCGGCGTCGGTCACCTCGCCGTGCAGATCGCCAAGGCCCGCGGCGCGTACGTGATCGGCACCGCCAGCGCCGCCAAACACGACTTCCTGCGATCCCTCGGTGCCGACGAGGTCATCGACTACCACAGCGTCGACTTCACCGAGGTGCTCAGCGACATCGACGTGGTCCTCGACCCGATCTCCCTCGATTCCGCCGCCCGCGCCCGATCCGTGGCCGTGCTGCGCCCGGGCGGCACCCTCATCTCGATCCTTCCGGTACCCGTCGACGCCGGCGAACTGGCGGCGATCGCCGAGCGGGGGATCCGCTACGAGTCGCTGCTGGTCGAGGCCGACCAGGCCGGCATGCAGGCCATCGCCGCCCTCGTCGAGACCGGCGCACTGCGCGCCCACGTCGAGGCCACCTTCCCGCTCGCCGAGGCCGCGAAGGCGCACACGCTCGGCGAGACCGGCCGCACCACCGGCAAGATCGTGCTGACCGTCCGAGACAGCAAGGCACACGTTGCCGGCCAACTGCTGCATGACGTGTTCGTCCTCGGCGACACGGCCATCGTCGATCGGGTCGTGCGGCCCGATTCCTACATCCAGCACAACCCCCTGGCGCCCGACGGAGCCGACGCCCTCAAGTACTTCAGCGGCGCCATGCGACAGCAGTTCCCGCAGGCCGCCTTCGAGCCCCGCCGGATCATCACCGACGGCGATCTGGTGCTGCTGCACTCCCGCTATGTCATGGTGCCGGGCACCGAGGGTCTGGCCGTGTTCGACCTGTTCCGCTTCCAGGACGGCAAGATCGCCGAGCACTGGGACGTCATTCAGGAAGTGCCCGCCACCACGGCCAGCGGCAACGACATGTTCGCCACGCTCAGCGAGCCGCGGACCGACGCGGTCGGGCAGCGCTGGTTCACCGCCTACCACAAGGAACTGGTCACCGCGTTCGTCGACCAGCTGCTGGTCCGCAAAAACCTGACCGCCATCGACGCCTACGTCGGCGCCGACTACCACGAACACAACCCGAACATCTCCGACGGCGCGGCCGGCCTCAAGGCCGACCTGGGCAGCTACTTCGACAAGTTCCCGCAGTCGAGTGTCACACCGAAACGCGTCATCGCCGAAGGCGACCTGGTCGCCGTGCACAGCCACTACGTCGACACGCCGGGCGAGCGTGGCCGGTCGGTCATCGACCTCTTCCGGGTCCGCGATGCCAGGATCGTCGAGCACTGGAGCTCCGAGCAGGCCGTGCCCGAGACCGCCGCCAACGACAACACGATGTTCTGACAGCCGCCGGGGGCGGGGCGCATCGTGTCCAGCCCCCACAAGAGCGACCGGCATCAGGCCATCAGCGCGGCGATCCCCGAACCGTCGATCCCGCCGCTCTTGAACCGACGCCCAGCCGTCTCGCTGATCCGCCACCGCGTCTCCTGCTCGCGCTCTCGCCCGCATCGAGTTCGCGCAGTTCCTGGACGGTGTGCGCACCAAGTGGATGACGCCGGACCTGGACCTGGGCATCCTGCGCGACATCGCCGAGACGCACCACCTGGCGTCCACCGAACCGGAAGACGTCACCTACGCCGAGGTCGGCGCCGACGGCGTCCCCGCCCTCTGGGCCATCCCCGCCGGCACGACCCCGACCGGGCGCCGCTGCACTTCCACTTCGGCGGCTCAGCCACCGCCTCCATGCATTCGGACCGCAGGCCGCCGGGATCCGCTCGCTCGTCGTGAACCTCCGCCATGCCCCCGAACACCCCTACCCGGCACAGCTCGACGACGTCGAGACCGCCTACCGACTACGCCCCTTTCGACTCCAAGGACGATCCGGTCGCGACGGCGGTCGCCGACCAGTTGCGCGCGCAGTGCGAGGCTGTGGGTGCGGCGGTGCCCGGCCAGGCCGGGATGGAGCAGATCCTGCGGGCCTCTCTCTCGGTGCAGCACCGTGACAGTCCTGAGCACGGCTGCCCGTCGGCCGCCCTGCTCGACGAGATCGCCCGCGGCACGGACGCGACCCGACGCGCGTACGACGACGGGGTGCTCACCGTGATCGACGACGTTGCCGCCCGGGTCGCACCCCAGGACCCGCGCTCGGTACGCGTGCGGACGTTCAGCATCTATGCCCTGGCGTGCGTACGCCGGAGCGCCCGAGGGAGGCGATTGCCTCGGGCGCCGGGCGCTTGGGTCAGGCGGCGTAGGTGGGGTAGTCGGTGTAGCCGGCTGCGCCGCCGCCGTAGAAGGTGGCCGGGTCGGGGGTGTTCAAGGGCGCACCCGCACGGATGCGCTCGACCAGGTCGGGGTTGGCGAGTGCCATCGAGCCCACGGTGACGACGTCGGCGATGCCGTTGTCGATGTCCTTGGCGCGGGTGGCGATGTCGGTGCCGGCGCGGTTGAGGATCAGCGTGTTGGGCCACAGCTCGCGCAGCGTGCCCAGGAGTTCCTCGTCGCCGCCGTGGGCGAGGTGCAGGTAGGCGAGGTCGAGGGGGGCGAGGGCGCGTACGAGGTGCGGGTAGAGCTGGTGGGTGTCGTCCTCGGTGAGGTCGCCGAGCTGGAAGGGGTTGCCGGGGGAGAGCCGGATGCCGGTGCGGTCGGCGCCGATCTCGTCGGTGACGGCGGTGGCGACCTCGACCGCGAAGCGGACGCGGTTGTCGAGGGAGCCGCCGTACTGGTCGGTGCGCTGGTTGGTGCTGGGGAAGAGGAACTGGTGGACCAGGTAGCCGTTGGCGCCGTGGATCTCGACGCCGTCGGCGCCGGCCGCGATGGCCGCCGCGGCGGCCCGCCGGAAGTCGTCGACCGTCGCGGCGATCTCCTCGGTGGACAGTGCGCGCGGCTGGGGCATCGCCTGCATCCCGGAGTCGGTGAACATCTGGCCTGCCGGCCTGATCGCGGAGGGGGCCACCGCCTGCCGGTGGTGGGGGGTGTTGTCGGGGTGGGAGATGCGTCCGACGTGCATGAGCTGGATGACGATGCGTCCGCCGGCCCGGTGCACGGCGTCGGTGACCTTGCGCCAGCCGGCGATGTGCTCGTCGGTGTAGATGCCCGGGGTCACCACATAGCCCTGGCCATCGGCGGAGGGCTGGGTGCCCTCGGTGATGATCAGGGCGTGCGAGGCGCGCTGGGCGTAGTACTCGGCGTTCAGCTCGGTCGGCACACCGTCAGGCGTGGCCCTGCTCCGGGTCAGGGGGGCCATCGCCAGACGGTGCGGCAGGGAGATCTTTCCGGCGACGGTCGGGGTCCACAGGCTGTCGAGCATGCGTGATTCCTCAGGTTGTTGGTGGCGGACATCCGGGCGGACCCGCGTTCCGGGCTGTGCATCCGATGAGGCATTCGCCATGAGCATGGGCAAATTATATTACGTACGTAATGCTTTATGGGTGGCGGACGGCGCAGGAATGCCCGGGGCGGCTGTCGGCCGGGGGTGTGCCGTTCGCGTGCAGCTGCCTACTCGTCGAGGAACTGAAGGGCGTGCTTCAGGAATCGCTCGGGGTACTGGAACTGCGCTCCGTGCCCGGCGTCGGGGTAGATCAGCAGCTGGGCGTCGGGGATGTTCTGGGCGAGGTGCCAGGAGTTGACCGAGGCGATCATCACGTCGTTCTCGCCGTTGAGGACCAGCGTGGGCTGGGTGATCGCGTTCAGGTAGGCGTAGGGATTGTCGCCCGGCAGCGGTTCCGCATAGGCGATCAGCGCTTCGACCTGCGCCTGCGCGACTGCGGGCGAGGCCGGCGTGTCCTGGTCGGCCCGCTGGTGACGCCGCTCCCAGAAGGTCCGGCCGGCTTCGATCGCGGCTTCCGAGCGGCCGAAGAACAGGAAGAGGAAGTTCTCCAGGACGTGGACCGGATTCAACGCGTGGTCAGGCACCTGGGGGTCACTCGTCGGGTCCCCGCCTCGGAGGCCGGTGCCGAGCAGGAGGAGCTTGCGCACCAGCTGAGGGTGGCGCAGCGTGACCTCCTGTACCTGGAAACCGCCGATCGAGAAGCCGAGCAGATCGACCTGCTCCAGCCCCAGCGCCCGGATGACCGCGGCGATGTCGTCGGCCATGTCCTCGATCCGGTTACGCGGCGTGCCGGATGACGAGGCGATGCCGCGCCCGTTGAACAGGATGACCTCACGGCCTTCGGCCAGGCCGTCGGTGAGCAGGGGGTCCCAGTGGTCCATCCCTCCGCGGAAGTGCTGGACCAGGAAGATCGGGACGCCGGAGGGCTTGCCCCAGCGGCGGTAGGCGAACCGGTCGCCGTCGACCTCGACGTACCGGGTCGGTGCGGTCACATGTGTGTCACTCATGGCCTGAGCCTTTCTGGTGGGGATGAACAATAAGATGACGATCGACATCTAAGAAGTCAAGTTCTTTGATGTCGATCGTCATCTATGTATCCTTGGGCGACGAGCGTCGACTCACAGGAGGGTGGCTGGACATGCGGGTCACCAAGGCACAGGCGGAGCAGAACCGCGCGCATATCGTCGCGACAGCAGCCAGGCTGTTCCGCGAGCGCGGCTATGACGGTGTCGGCGTGGCGGAACTGATGGCAGCCGCCGGGTTCACTCATGGCGGGTTCTACAAGCACTTCCGCTCCAAGGCCGACCTGATGGCCGAAGCGTCCGCGAGCGGGCTCTCGCAGACCGCGGCACGGACAGAAGGCATGGGTCCCGCCGAGTTCGCCGAGAGCTACGTCTCCCGGGAGCATCGCGACAGGCGCGGCGACGGCTGCACCATCGCGGCCCTCAGCGGCGATGCCGCACGTCAGCCGGCGGACATCAAAACAGAGTTCGCGGCCGGGATCGAGAACCTGCTGACGGCCCTTCAGGCCCCGAGCGACACGCCGGGGGACGCGGACCAATGCGCGGCCCGCACCATGGTGATCGACATGCTCGCCCATTCGGTCGGAGCGATCATGCTGTCTCGGGCATGCCCGGACGATTCTCCGCTGGCGGACGAAATCCTCGATGTCTGCCGCAAGGAGATTCTCACGTCACTGGCGCGTGTCAGCGGTGATCAGCCGGGGGCACTGAGCCCAGAAGCCTGAGCTTGTTCTTTAAGGTCAGCGGTTTCGTTGAGGCCGGCAGCGCACGCGGGCGGGCTTGATGGTCTGGGCTGTTCGAGAGCCGTCGGGGTCCGGGACGAAGTGGCAGTGGAACGTCGGCTGATCAATTGCGTACTGCCGTAGCTCGCCGATCCGGGTGTCGCCGGTCCAATGCGCGATCGAGCCGCAGGTCCTCGTTTTCGCAGGTCACGCCTCTGTGCTGCGAGAACGAGCCATCAGATGGCGCGGCCGGTATCGCGCGACACTGCTGTTAGGCGGTCTCCTTCAGCTGCGGGGAGGAGTCCTCCACCCGCAACACATAGGCCGCAGCGCCGGCATAGGAAGCCTCGACGACAAGAACGGCGATCAGCAGCGCATGGGGCCACCCGTCCGCCACGATGCTGACCAGGCGCCCCACAGCAAGGCCGCTCATGAAGGTGAACAGCGTGATGAGCGAAGTCTTGGTGTAACGCGTGTTAAAGGCCCCCAGGCAGAACAAGATCGCCATGGCTACGAACAGTGACCCGGAACCGCTCCTGAAAATGTTCGCCTCCGATGGCGACTGGATGTCGACCCCGTAGACGTCGAGCAGGAGGTGGGGAGCCAGGAGATAGATCAACCCGATCACGGCGATCCCGAGGCCCGCGGAACCAAGAACCAGCTTTTTCAGACGCATCTTTCTGATACCTCCGGCTTGGGAGCTCATCGAAGAAGCCCCGGAACATGCGGCACGAACTGCTCGTGGTGCCGGAAGACGCCGCCACGGCCGGCATCGGGGTAGATCCGAAGTGAGGCGTTGGGCGGGCGATGCGCGAGGTCGGACGATGCTCGTGCTGGAAGCCTGCGGTCGTCCTCGCCGTACGCGAGCAGCACGGGACGCCGGATCAAGGAGAAGCCCATCGGTGCTTGATTTCCCCAGTGAAGAATCGTCTTGAGCTGGGCAGCGACCCTCTTGGTGAGGTGCCGGACACAGCCTCCGTGTTCGTACCCCGGCGGCCGGGCCGCCGTGGGAGCGTGCCCGGCCGCCATGGGGACCCTGGTGGGCCGGGGATGGAACCCGCCCGGGGTGTCGCGGCGCCCACGGGCACCCTGTGGGGCGCTGCGGTCAGTCGTGGGCGATCAGAGGGCTTCGTTGACGCGGCCGATGTACTCGCCCAGCTGGTACTCGACGTCGAGGCCCTTTTCGGCGGCCAGTGCGCCGAGCCCGACCGCACGCGCGGCGAATCCCGGCTGCGTCAGGGTGCCCGCGAACTCGCCGAAGGCGGCGACCAGGTGGGCGTCCGGCGGCAGTGTCGCCCGGTTGACCTGGGACTTGGCGGTCGCCAGTGCCTGCCGGTCGAAGGAGGCGAGGCGGGCGACGGTCGCGTCGACGAAGGCGTCGAGTTCCGCGTCGGGCAGGGTGCGGGTGACCCATCCCCAGCGTTCGGCCAGGTCGGCGTCATAGTCGGCGCTGCCGAGGATGGCCTCGAGCGCCCGGTCGCGGCCGATCGAACGGGGCAGTCGCTCGGCTCCCCCTCCGCCGGGGACGAGGCCGAGGCCGACCTCGGGCTGGCCGAAGAACGCCTTCTCGCGGCTGGCGTAGCGCAGGTCGCAGGCCAGGGCCAACTCGTTGCCGGCGCCGCGGGTACGGCCCCGGATGGCCGCGATGCTGACGAACGGAGCCTTGCTCAGCCGCAGGACCATGTCGGTCCACAGCGGGTTGTCGTCCTCGTGCTCGGGCGTGGGGAGGTCGGCGGCGGCGGTGGCGTCGAAGTGGTTGATGAAGAAGTCGGGAAGTTCGCTGTCGAAGACGACGACCTGGATGTCCGGGTCGTTCTCCAGCTCCGAGACGATCTTGTGCAGCGTCACGATGGACTCGGGGATCACCAGGTTCACGGGGGGATTCGAGAACGTGATCCTGGCGGTCCGCGGGGTCGTCCGCTCCAGGCGGATCGTGCTGGGCT
Source organism: Streptomyces saintjeani (assembly GCF_055409605.1). Classification (NCBI taxonomy): domain Bacteria; kingdom Bacillati; phylum Actinomycetota; class Actinomycetes; order Kitasatosporales; family Streptomycetaceae; genus Streptomyces; species Streptomyces saintjeani. The sequence continues at coordinate 9,657,901 of NZ_CP189624.1, forward strand.
GGCTCATGGCGTGGTTTCCATTTCCTGAGGAGTTGGGCTTGCGTGGCCGTGATCGCGGCCGGCGACCACGGAACTGTTGCGCCTGGTGGGGTGCGGGTGTCGCCGACTTGTCACTCGGAGTTGCATCGGCTGGGCCGGCTCCGCCTGCGCTTGTGCGGCATGGTGTGGGCTCCGTTCGTTCGGGCTGATGGCGAGCCGTCGCCCGCTCATTTAAATTACGGTCATAATATAATAGGTTCGGAACGCTCAGCAGGCAAGACCCGACACGCGGGGGAACCGTCGGCGGTCGTGTCGCACGTATGGCCAACCGGCGAACCGTAGATGGGGTCTGTACGGTCTTCGGCTCTGGCCCGCAATCGGTGGTAGCGAAGGGTGACGGTTGTCGTTGGCATGGTGTGCGCGATGTCAATGAGCTTGTGGCGGTGGTGTTTTCAGGGTTGTCGGCCCTGGTCATCGAGGGGGTGACGGGCGAGGGTGAGGTCATCCGGGTGCCGGCGCGGACCCGGGACGATCCGGTGCCGTGTCCCGCGTGCGGGACGCGAACAGCGCGGGTGCACGGGTTTCATGGGCGGGTGATCGCGGACGTGCCGGTGGACGGACGGCGGGTCGTTGCCCTGGTACGGGTCCGCCGCCTGGTGTGCCCGGTGCTTGGCTGCCCGCGGCAGACGTTCCGCGAGCAGGTGCCCGGCGTCGTGGAGCGCTACCAGCGCCGCACCAACCGCCTGGCCGGCCAACTCGGCTCCGTGGTCAAGGAGTTACTGACGTTGTTGCCGTGATGTCGTCAAGGTGAGGCCGGTTCCGGTGAGGCATCCGTCGATGAGGTTGCTGCGGTACTGGATCTGTCGGAGGCCGTGCCGAAGCGCGCTCATGAGGTGGTCGGGGTCGGTGAATGCGGTGTTGGCCTGGCTGCTGCGTCGCAGCAGTGACCAGATTCCCTCGACGGGAGGGTGTGTCAACTTAACGGCCCTGTCTCGCATTCGGTGGTGACGGAGAGTTGTCAGGGTCGTTGACCTTCATGTGATGGATGTCAACGAGCTTGTGCAGACGGTGTTTTCGGGTCTGTCTCCGCTGGTCATGGAGGATGTGGCCGACGAGGGTGAGCGGATCATGGTGCGGGCCCGAACGCCGCTGGACACCGCGGTCTGCCCGGTGTGCGGGGCCTCGTCGGGACGGGTGCACGGCTATCACTGGCGGACGGTGGCCGACGTTCCGGTCGACGGGCGACGGGTGGTGGTCCGTGTGCGGGTGCGGCGTCTGGTGTGCCCCACGCGAGGCTGCCGCCACACCTTCCGCGAACAGGTGCCCGGGGTGCTGGAGCGATACCAGCGACGCACCGCCCGTCTGACCAGGCAGGTCAAGGCCGTGGTGAAAGAGTTAGCGGGCCGGGCGGGATCACGTCTGCCGGCGATACTCGCGGTGGGCCTGTCCCGTCACACGGCCCTGCGCATTCTGCTGCGCATCCCGTTGCCCACCGGGCGGGTGCCCCGCGTGATCGGCGTCGACGATTTCGCCCTGCGCCGGCGGCACCGCTATGCCACCGTGGTGATCGACGCCGAGACCCATGAGCGGATCGACGTGCTGCCCGACCGCACCGCCGACACGTTGGAAGCCTGGCTGCGCGATCATCCGGGCGTCGAGGTCGTGTGCCGTGACGGTTCCGCGACCTACGCCGAGGCCATCCGCCGCGCCCTGCCGGACGCGGTGCAGGTCGCGGACAGGTGGCATTTACAGGTGGCATTTATGGAAGAACCTGTGCGAAGCCGCCCTGAGCGAGGTGAAGGCACACAGCACCTGCTGGGCCACCGTACTGGACGCGCCGATCTACGACGGGCCCCGCGCTCAGAACACCCTCGAACGCCGGCATCAGGTTCATTGCCTGCTCGAGAAGGGCGTGGGCCTGCTCGAATGCGCCCGCCGCCTGCAACTGGCCCTGAACACCGTCAAACGCTACGCCCGAGCCGACCGGCCCGAGCGCATGCTCCGCGTCCCCAAATACCGCGCAGCCTGGTCGACCCCTACCGCGAGCACCTGCGCAAACGCCGAAGTGAAGACCCCGGCGTCCCCGTCCAGCACCTCTTCGAAGAGATCAAGACCCTCGGCTTCACGGGCTGCCTGAACCTTCTGCACAAGTACATCAACCAAGGCCGCGCGGACGCCGACCGCAGCCACGTCTCCCCACGCCGGCTCGCCCGAATGCTGCTGACCAGACCCGACAACCTCAAGCCCGAGCAGTATGAACTCCTGGCCAAGCTCACCGCCGCCTGCCCGGAGATGACCCAACTGGCCGCAGGTGTCAGAGACTTCGCCCCGCTCCTTATGCCACACACCGACAACGCCGATGCGCTCACGCACTGGATCGCCCAAGTCCGAACAGCCGACCTGCCCCACCTACACGCCTTCACCCGGGGCCTGGACCGGGACATCGACGCCGTGATCGCCGGGCTCACGCTTCCGTACAGCAACGGCCCCACCGAGGGCGTCAACACCAAGACCAAACGGATCGCGCGCCAGATGCACGGACGAGCAAACTTCACCCTGCTCCGGCACCGCATCCTCCTCGGATAACAGCACACTCCGTCACCACCGAATGCGAGACAGGGCCGTTGATTAGACACTCCCCGCCGGCTGACGGGGGCGTTCGAACTGACGCGGGAACCGGCCGGGTGAAGGCTGAACGACCCTTTGAGCAGGGGGAGTCGTCCGGCTCGTGCGGGGGAGTGCCGGGCGACGGTCATGGCCCGGCAGGACGCCCGGGAGGGGAAGAGGGGGGGGGCTCAATCACGTGGTGGTGGCGTGGAGTTCTGTTCGGCTCTGGCGACACGTTCCTCAAGGGCCCGGATACGGTCGTAGAGATCGACCAGGGTCACGCCGTCGGCCACCACGCCCGGACGCTGCCAGTGCCTCCGCACGAAATCCTCTCGGCTCTCCTGGGGCGATTGCTGGAACCCGGTCGGAGCGTCGGTGCCCGGTGCCGTCGCCGACTGGAAATTGCCCAGCATGCGGAAGGCCCTCTTCTGTAGCTTCAGCACGCCGATCGGAGCGATCACGATCAGCACGAGACACGCGACAGGTATCAGCAGCAACCAGTTCTGCGACATGAGAACCCCCTAGTCATCCGCAGTGTATCCACCGACGTGAGGGTATCCGGCCGCGCCCGGAGCCGGACCTTCCGCGGTACTGAAGCTTTCCGGCAGCGTCTACGCACGACGGGGCGGGCAGTTCCACCTGGGCCAAAGTGCACGGGTTCCACGTCCGCGCTCGGGGTCGGCACCGTACGGCACTCGATCAGCAAGTTCCCACACAGGTCGTCGAGTTCGCTCTCCGGCTCCCCAGCCCTGCCGCCCGGCCCACGGCTCAGCGGTGGCATGCCGCGTGTCCGCGTGTCGTGCCGTTCGTGACGGAGAACCCAGCCGGTGGTGTCGAGGCGTTGCTCGGCGAGGAGATAGTCCCTCTCGCGGCCAGCCCGTTCGTGGTGACGTTCACGGGGGTCGGCCTGGGGCGTGAGCGGGCCCGGATCGCGGCGCGAAGCTCCACCGGCGGGCTGACCCTGCTCCCCGGCGGTGCCCGTCTGCTCGCCGCCACGGACACGGCCGACGGACTGCGCGCCCTGCTCCGAACCTGACCCGATGGAGGTATCGCCCATCCTGGGCGGCAGCTTCTCTGATCAGCTAAGTGATCCCATGTCGGACGTAGTGTCTGGCAACGGGATCGTCCACCGTGGAGGGGTGGCGTGGGCGTGGGGGTGGAAGCCCGCGCCCAGTGCTGCTCCTCGTGGCCGGTGGTGGATGTACTGATCGTCGTCATGTCCTGGTGCCGGTGGGCCGCGCGGGGCAGCCGGGTTCGGTCCGTCTGAGCGCGTCCCCCCGGACGCTTGCCCGCCGGGCCCGAGGGGCTGGTGGGGGAGGGTGTCCGGCGTCGACTGGGCGTCGGACGTGTGGTTCGGTGCCGGGTGAGGCCGCGCGCGGCGATACGCCGCGTGCAGCTCTGGGCACGGTCGCCCTGCCAGCGGCATCCGGTGCGGCCTGGGGCGGTGTGGTGGTCCAGCCGAGGCGGCGCAGTGCCATGGCCACCCGGTACGGCGCACTCGACTTCATCGAATGAGCGTCTCGAATGGTCCATGCACGCGTACGGCGGTCACACGGTCTCGGGCACTCCGTTCGGTGTGGGGCCGGGGATCGTCTTGGTGAGGTCGGCGGGCGGTGCCGGGGAGGTGGCCGCTGCGGCCTCCCGGGCGAGGAAGGTGCCGAGTTCGCCGATGGTGCTCATGAGAGGGGCGGGGAAGACGACCGTGGTGTTCTTGTCGACACCGATCTCCACCAGGCTCTGGAGGTTGCGCAGTTGGAGGGCCAGGGGGTGGGCCATCATCGTGTCCGAGGCGTCGCCGAGCGCGGCGGCGGCCAGGGACTCGCCCTCCGCGTTGATGATCTTCGCTCGCTTCTCCCGCTCGGCCTCGGCCTGGCGGGCCATGGCCCGCTTCATGCTGTCGGGCAGCTGGATGTCCTTGAGCTCGACCAGGGTGACCTCCACGCCCCATTCGACGGTGGCGACATCGAGGATCTCGCGTATGTCGAGGTTGATGCGGTCGGTCTCGGAGAGGGTCTCGTCGAGGGTGTGCTGGCCGACGACCTTGCGCAGAGTGGTCTGGGCGATCTGGTTGATCGCGGCGTGGACGTTCTCGACGGCGATGACCGACTTCACGGCGTCGACCACCCGGAAGTAGGCGACCGCGGACACGTCCACGCTCACGTTGTCCCGGGTGATGATGCCCTGGGACTGGATGGGCATGGTGACGATCCGCAGGGACACCCGGTGCAGGACGTCGACGAACGGGATGATGATCCGCAGCCCCGGGTCACGGGTTCCCACCAGGCGACCGAAGCGGAACAGCACGCCGTTCTCGTACTGCTTGACGATTTTCACGGCCATCGCGAGTGCCAGGACGGCAAGAACGGCGACCATGATCAGAAGGAAGATCAGGACTCCCATGTGCTGCTCCTCAGGTTGAGGACCGCGTCGTTGTCGCGCGAGGTCCTCGGACGGTGCCGGGCCGCGGCGTGTGAGTCACTGAGGCATCGGCACGCTGTTCGGGTGCCCGGCCGTCGTGAGAGGCGCGCTGTCACCTGTGAGTGAAGCGCGGTGCGGACCGCGAGCCCGCCGTGTGTCCAGTATCCCTCGCCGCGCGGATCCGCGGCTTGGGCCGAACGGTCCCCGACCTGAGTCCGGCGTTCATGGCACGCACCCGCTGTTCGACGGTGCCGATCAGTTCCTGGAGGTGCGAGGCCGGGGACGGCCCGCTCACGGCCCTGGTGGACGATGTCGACGATCATGCCGTGCTCCGGGCGCTCGTGCCGTGCCCGCCGGGGTGGCGGCCCAGGGGCTCGCGCGCGCCCGCGGGCAGGGCGACGGCGAGCAGCCCGGTGGCCGTGAACCACTGGAGCGCGGCGTCGTGTGGCCTGGTTCGACGCTCTCGACGCGTCGAGCGTCGCTCCGGCAGCCGTGTCGGTCGGAACGGGCCCCGGCCGAAGGGGCATTCCGGCTTGGTGTACGGGCTGCCGGGCACCCCGGCGCGACTCCGGGCGCCGGTCCGGCGACGCCGTCGCACTCGGCACCGGCCGTCACCCGTTCCCGTCCCGGCCGTCAGCCGTACGGGATGTGCCGTCGGGAGTGGGCCGCAGGACCGCGAGGAGGGCGTGGACCAGGTACTGAAGGCGTTGCGCGGGGTCGACGTGGAGCGCGGCCGTCTCCTCCTCGCCGAACAGGACGAGCAGGACGGCCTGGGCGTAGAGGATGCGGTAGGCCGTGTCGGCGGCTTCGAGCGGGCAGCCGAAACGGCCGGCCAGCCAGTGGGCGGCGACGCGTGCCATGCGCTTGCTGGTCCGGGCCCCGCGGGCGTGCAGGTCGGGGTCGGCGCGGCCCGTGACCATGAAGGCGTGGAACAGCGCGCGGCGTTGCGTGAAGAGCGTCAGGAACGTCTCGGTCAGGCACGTCAGCAGTTCTTCGGGATCGTCGAGTTCCCGCAGCGGCACCGAGGCGGTGAGCCAGTCGCTCTCGACCTGGTCGAGGAAGCGGTCCTGCGCCGCGGTGAGGAGACTGTGCCGGTCACCGAAGCGGTGGTAGAGCGCGCCGTTGGACACTCCCGACTCGCGGCTGACGGCGGCGATGCTCAGACCTGCCATCCCGTCGCGGTCCAGGATGGCCAGCGCGGCGTCGAGCATGCGATGGGTCGATTCCTGGCTGCGTGACTGCTTCGGGGGCTTCCGCACTCCCTCGGAGGTGTCCCTGGGTGGCATCTCTCACTTCCTTCCCTCATGAACTAGAGCGCGTGCTCCATTATCGTGAAGTAGAGCATTCACTCTAGTCTTTGGAGGATCGGCATGCGTGTCTACGAACTGCGCACCTACACCCTGGCCAGCCGTGAGGACCTGGACTTCTACAAGGACGTGGTCTACCCCCGGCACCTCGACAGCTTCGCCGGGCACGGCATCCGTCCGCACGGCTTCTGGACCAACCCCGGCGACGAGGAGCCCCGTCTGTTCGTCCTGGTCTCCATGGACGAGGGCGCCGACCCGGCCGAGGTGGCTCAGCGCTACATGACCAGCTCCGAGTTCCTCAGCGATATGGAGGGATTCGACGTGTCGAGGATCTCGCGGGTCGACTCGCTGATCCTGAGCCCGTCGGCCGGTTCCCCTCTCCGGTGACACCCGTGAGGGGACGAGCCGTACGTGCCGTACAGATCACCGGACTCGGTGGACCGGACGCACCGAAGCTGACGGAGAGTGGCCTCCAGCACGTACCGCCCCCAGGTCGGCCTCCTGCTCGACGCGCGGATCGACCAGGCGACCGGCATGATCACCGTTCGACTCGGCGTCGGCATCGACGAGGCTTTCGTCCGGCTGCGCGCCCGCTCCTTCGCACAGGGCCGCCGACGTGGTGGTCCGCCGGCTCCGCTTCTCCCTTTCTCCCCGGACACGGAACCCGAACAGCCCGAACAGCCCGAACAGGCCGACGAGGAGCCCCGACGCACCGGTGCCGTCCGGCACATGTGCCGCACTCCGATCGATTTCCCGCGCCTGCTCACCGACCGCTGCGCAGGGCTGCTCGGCGCGAGCGCCGCCGGTGTGCTGCTCACGGACCGCGACGGTGAACTGCGCGTGATGGCCGCCTCCGACGAACAGGTACGGCTGCTGGAACTCTTCCGGCTCCAGAACGACGAGGGCCCCTGCCTGGAGTGCTTCCGCACCGGCACCCCGGTGATCGTCCCCGGCCTGACCCGGGAGATCGACCGCTGGCCGCACTTCGTCACGGCCGCCCACCGATGCGGGTTCGGGGCGGTCCAGACAGTGCCCATGCGTCTGCGGAACAAGGTCGCCGGCGCCCTGAACCTGTTCCGCGCCGCGCCCGGGCCCTTCGACCGGCCGACACCCTCATGGCCCAGGCCCTGGCCGACATCGCCACCATCAGCTTCCTGCGACAGACCAAGGGCAAGCTCGCCGAACGCCAGGGCATCGACACGAAGCAGGCGTTCACCTCACTGCGCGGGTACGTCCGCGCGCACAACCGGCGCCTGTCCGACCTGGCCCGCGCCTTCACCGACGACTCCGAACCCCTCCCCGGGCTGGGCAACCTGACCCGCGGCCCGGCACCGCACCGGTCAACTCCCCGCCCACCGAACCGAGATGCCCCACGAGCGGCCCGCGGCATCCACACGGACCCGAAGACGTGGAGCGTCCCGTCCCGGACCCGGTGCGGCTGCGCCGGCTGAACAGCCGACGGGAGTTCCCGCACCGGCCGGAGCGCGACATGCCGGCCGCCGAGGCGGAGCGACCGACCGGCTGTGCCGTCGGGACCCCGCGACGGCTCCCGCCAGGCGAGGCGCTGTCCCTCCACCATGCCGCCACCAGCCGGGCCCTCGGCGACCCCAGCTCACTGCCGGACGCCTTCCCGACCGGCCCGGACGGGCACGTAATCCGGCCATGGTGCGACGGAGGGGCGCGGAACGCGTACACCGTGCCCTTCCCTGTACGCCGGACGGGAACGTCCCGTCCGCCCGGCGCGAAGGGAAGGAGGGACGGGTGGGGTGGCGCAATCCGGTTCCACGCCCCCGCCACGAACCGGGACGCTGTGGTTCCCTGGCGGAACGCCGACGGAGGCCCGCCGGCGTACGTGACCGAGGCGATCCCGCGTCCAGGACGCGGAGACACGCCCGCCGCGCCCGGCCCCCGCGCGCCCTGCCGTGAAGGAAGGGTCTCCATGCGGAATCCGCGCGCGCCGCTCCGGACGACGGCGGCCGTCCACCTCGCCGCGCTCGCCGAAAGACTCGCCGCGTGGAGCGGCGGCCGTGCGCCGACGGCCGCCGGCCGGATCACCGGTGCCCTCGCCCGCCCGCTGGCGAGCCCCCTCACCCCGGACGACTACCTCGGCCTGATCGACCCGCTGCTGTCCGCCCGACACCCCGCAGGCCGGGTGATCGCCGTACGGCCCGAGTGCGCCGGGGCGGCCACGCTGGAGATCCGCCCCGGGCGCGGCTGGACGGCCCACCGCCCCGGACAGTACCTGCCGGTGGGCGTGGAGATCGACGGCGTACGGCACTGGCGTACGTACTCGATCACCTCGCCCCCCGAAGCACCGGGCCGGACCCTGGCCATCACGGTCAAGGAGCATCCCGGCGGCAGGGTGTCCCCGCACCTCGTGCACCGCACCCGCCCCGGCACCGTGCTGCGACTCGGCCCCGCGCAGGGCGAGTTCACGCTCCCGGAGCACCCGCTGCCGGCCCGGATGCTGATGGTGACGGCGGGCAGCGGCATCACCCCGGTGGCGGGGATGCTGCGCACCCTCGCGAACCGCCGCCTGCCCGGACCCGCCCCCGACGTCGTCCTCCTGCACAGCGCACCCGGCCCGGACGCGTTCCTCTTCCGGGCCGAACTGGCCGAACTGGCAGCCCGCTCGCCCTGGCTGCGCGTCCACGCGCGGTACACCCGTACCGCCGGCCGGCTGCTTCCCGAACAGGTGGGCACGCTCTGCCCGGACTGGTCCGACCGGGAGACCTGGGCCTGCGGCCCGGACGGACTGCTCGACGCGCTGCACCGGCACTGGGCGGCGGCCGGCGCGGGTGAGCGGCTGCGGGTGGAGCGATTCCGGCTGACGCCCGTGCGCCCGGGTGACTCCGACGCGCCGGGCGGCCGGGTCCGGTTCGAGCGCAGCGGCGTCGAGACCGACGCACCCGCCGCCACACCCCTGCTGGAGACCGGCGAGGCGGCGGGCGTGACGATGCCGTACGGCTGTCGCCGGGGGATCTGCTTCGGCTGCCTCGTCCCCCTCCTGCACGGCCGCGTCCGCGATCTGCGGACCGGCGAACTGCACGGCGAACCGGGCGAGTCGGTCCAGACCTGCGTCAACGCTGCGGCAGGTCCGCTCGCCCTCGCCGTCTAGGCCCCTCAAGGAGCCGGTGATGTCCACAACCGCCCCAGCCGTCCCGCCGGTCGAGTACACCGAGTCGCTCGGCGAGGAACTCGACCTGATCCGCGCCGGGACCGTCGCGGCACGCGGCACCGAGGACGCCCGCTACATCCATACGGTGATCGCCGCCCAGCGCGGCCTGGAGACCGGCGGCCGTATCGCCCTCGCCGTATCCCTCTTCCCGCCCGCCTGGTTCGCGGGCACCGCGATGCTGGCCACCGCCAAGATCCTGGAGAACATGGAGCTGGGCCACAACATCCTGCACGGCCAGTGGGACTGGATGGGAGACCCGGCGATCCACTCCACCACCTGGGAGTGGGACTTCCTCACCCCCGCCGACGCCTGGAAACACACCCACAACCACCTGCACCACACCTACACCAACGTCGTCGGACTCGACCGGGACCTCGGCTACACGATCCTGCGCATGAGCCCCGACCAGCCGTGGCACCCCGTCCACCTCCTCCAGCCGCTGTACACCGCGCTGCTCGCGCCCGTCTTCGAATGGGGCATCGCCCTCTACGACCTGGAGGCGGACGCCGTCCCGTCCGGCCGCAAGAGCGTGCGGGCCCTCCTCGGCGACCTCGCGGCCCTGGCCCGCAAGGCGGTACGCCAGTCGGCCAAGGACTACGTCCTCTTCCCGCTGCTCGCCGGGCCGTCCGCGCTGCCCTGTCTGCTGGGCAACGTCACCGCGAACGGGCTGCGCAACATCTGGGCCCACACCGTGATCTTCTGCGGCCACTTCCCCGGCGACGTCCGGACCTTCGCGTACGACGAGGAACAGCTGGCCGGCGAGACGCGCGGGCAGTGGTACCTGCGCCAGATCCAGGGCTCGGCGGACATCGAGGGCGGGTGGCTCCTCCACCTGCTCACCGGAAACCTGAGCCACCAGATCGAACACCACGTCTTCCCCGACCTGCCGAGCAACCGCTACGCCGAACTCGCGCCACGGGTACGGGAGATCTGCGCCCGGCACGGGATCACGTACGCGAGCGGGCCGTTGTGGCGCCAGTACACGTCCATGTGGGGCAGGGTCCTGCGCCACTCGGTGCCCGACGGGTTCGGGCGCCGGGCATGACCCCGGCCCCGGCCGACGGCGCGGGGAGGAGGCTTCTCGGCCGACTTCTCCCGGACGGCGCGACCGCATCAACGGCACCTCGCCGGGGCCGGCGTCCGACGCGTGACGGGCCGCGGCATGATCCGGCCGCCGTCCGAGTCCCGCAGGTATGCACCCGCCCCGGCCGAAACCGCCCCACGGGCGCGGCGAGAGGGCCCGGCCCGGCCGGAAACGACGCCCGCGCCGAGCGGGGCACGAGATCCGACCTAGTGTCAAGAAGACCGGCACCGACGCCTGTTGTCCCGTCGGAGCGGTCGCGCAGGAGCGCAGAGGAGGCCATGGTGCCTTGGACCGATCCGCATGTGACGAACGCCGGACGACACGTCCGGAGGGGTGGCCGCCGGGCCCCGGTACTCGTCCGGAGGGCTGGTTGCCGCGCCCCGGCGACGGCCCTGCCGGTCCGGGGCGCTGTCGACGGTGGCCGGCGGTGAGCCGCCGCCCACCGGTACGCCGGACCCGGAACTCCCCGAAGCGCGTCCCGACCCTGAGGAAGCCGGGCGGACCCCGGCGAGGGGTGCTGACGACAGCCGCAGCCGCGGGTGCCGGGCTCTGCGGCGCCGCAGGGCAACGGCTGCTGGGCGACTGGTGGTTGCTCGCCGGGCTCGCCGCCGCCGTGGTGGGGACCGGCGGTCTCTGGCTCGCGCAGTGGGCGGTGAGCGCCCGCTGGGAGCGGGTGCACGTACGGAGGCTGCGCTACAAACTCCCTCAGCTCGACGGGCTCCACCACGAGGACTTCGAGTTCGCGGTACGTGATCTGCTGCGCCGTGACGGCTGCGCCGACGCCGTACAGGTGGGCGGAGCCGGGGACAACGGGGCGGATGTGACGGCGACCGATCCGCTGGGCAGGCGCTGGGTGATCCAGTGCAAGCACCGGCAGGACGGGGCCTCGGGGGCGCCGGTGGGCACCCCGGACCTGCACGTCCTCAACGGCACCGGCCGGCAGCTCCACGGCGGGGACGTGGTGGTCCTGGTGACGAACGGACGCTTCACCGCCGGGTGCGCGCCGCTCGCGAAGTCCCAGAAGCTCCATCTGGTCGACCGGGGAACGCTGGGGGAGTGGGCGGGGGGCTCACGGCCGCTCTGGGAACTGCTCCAGCGGCTGCCTCCGCCGGACAGGCGGTCCGCGCTGTCCTGAGAACCCCGGCGGCGTACCCGGCACGGGTGTGGGGCCGACCGGAGGGGGACCCCGGAGTCACCGGGGGTGTTTCGCGCACCGGCCTCCACGACGGTGCCGGAAGAAGGGGCCGGGGGACCCGGACGACGGGAAGGTGAACGGCGATACCGAGCCCCTCGACCTGGCCGCCGGGTCTCCTCACCGCAGGTGAGCCTGTGCCGTGAGGGGGACAGAGGCTGGTCAGCCGTGACAGTGGCAAGCGCGTCGGACCCCGCCGGGGAGGGGCAGGACCAGGCGGAAGGTGCAGCCCCTGCCGGGGGCCGTGTCCAGTTCCACGCGGCCCCCGTGGCCCTGCGCTATCGCGGAGGCGATGGCGAGGCCGAGGCCGCTGCGGCCTTGGGGGCGGGAGCGGGACGGGTCGGCGCGGTAGAAGCGTTCGAAGACGCGCTCCGCGTCGGCCGGGGCGAGACCGGGCCCCCGGTCGGCGACCTCGATCACGGCGACAGGGTTGCCGTCGGCGAGCGTGGTGCCCACGCGTACGTCGACCGGCGTGCCCGGCGGCGTGTGGACGAGGGCGTTGGAGAGCAGGTTGCCGACGACCTGGAGCAGCCGGTCGGGGTCGCCGACCGTCTCGACGACCTCCAGTTCCGCGTCCTCGGTCCGCGCGCCGAGCGGACTGAGCGTCACCCGGTGTTCGCCGTGCGCGCGGACCGCCGCCGCGCTCACCGCGTCGGCCGCGAGGCACAGCAGGTCGACGGGGTCGCTGCGGTAGGCGGGCTCCTGGTCGAGCTTGGCGAGCAGGAGCAGGTCGTCGATGAGGAGGTGCATGCGTTCGGCGTTGCGGGCGAGCTGCTCGTCGGCCTCACGGCGCTGTGCGGCGGGCCGGTCGGGATGGCGCAGGGCGAGCTGGGCGAAGCCCTGCACCGTGGTGAGCGGGGTACGCAGCTCGTGCCCTGCGTCGGCGACGAAACGGCGCAGCCGCTCCTCCGAGAACTCCCGCTGCCGCATGGCCTGTTGGAGACGGTCGAGCATGTCGTTGAGTACGGTGCCCAGGCGCCCGGTCTCGGTGCGCGGGTCGGTGTCGGACAGCCGCAGACCGAGGTCCCCGGCGATGATGCCCTGCGCCGTGCGCTCCATCCGTGTCAGCGGCAGGAGCGCGAGCCGCACCACCGCCCGGCCGACGACGAGCAGGACGGCGACGGCCGCGACCAGGATGACGCTGCTGAGCACCAACTGCCTCGACAGGACGGCCTGCACACTGTCGAACGGCAGGGCGACGACGTACGTGCTCAGCTCCGGGCTCTCCCGCCGCAGGACCCGCCAGCGCCCGCCCCCGGACTCGGCGGGAACGGTGGTCACATGCCCCAGCTTCAGCCGCAGGTCACCGATGGACGAGGCGAGCCGGGGCCCCGGCCCGTCCCCTCCGCCGAGCGTGCTCTGTTTCGCCCCCCAGGCGTCGTAGAAGGTGACCCGGAAGTCCGAGGGAAGGGTGATCGCGCCCGGCGTGGAGCTGACGACCGGTGCGGTGGCCGGGGCGAAGACCTGGTCGGACAGCTCCAGGTTCCGCAGCTGCCGATCGACCCGCTGAAGCAGCCAGGAGCGCATCCCCGCGACCCCGATGACCTGCGAGGTCAGGACCACGACCACGGCGAGCAGGGTCACGCCCCACGCGAGCCGCCCGCGCAGCGAGCGGGGACGCGGCGTCCACCGGGGAGTCATCCGCGCCCCTGCGGCAGCCGCAGACAGTAGCCGACACCGCGCACGGTGTGCAGGAGAGGCGGGTCGAAGCGGTCGATCTTGCGGCGCAGGTACTTGATGTACGTCTCCACGATGCGGCCGTCCCCCGCGAAGTCGTACCCCCACACCTGGTTGAGGATCTTGTTCTTGCTCAGCACCCGGCCCGTGTTCTCCATGAGGTAGACCAGCAGATTGAACTCCGTGGGCGACAGCGGGACGTACTCGCCGGCGCGGCGCACTTCATGCGCGTTCTCGTCCAGTTCCAGGTCGGCGAAGCGCAGCACCCCGGCACCGGTGCCGTCCGGGCTCCCGGGACTGGTACGGCGCAGGATGGCGCGGATACGCAGCAGGACCTCCTCGATGCTGAACGGCTTGGGCACGTAGTCGTCGCCGCCCGCGCTGAGGCCCGCGATGCGGTCGGCGAGCTCACCGCGCGCCGTGAGGAACAGCACCGGCGTACGTACCCCGGACGCCCGCAGCCCACGGGTGACCTCGATGCCGTCCAGGTCGGGCAGCATGATGTCGAGCAGCACGAGATCCGGACGGCTCTCGTCCACCGTACGCAGGGCTTCCCGGCCGGTGGCGGCGCCGAGAACCTCGTACCCCGACAGCCGCAGCGCCGACTCCAGCAGCATGCGGATGCCGGGGTCGTCCTCGACCACGAGGAGGCGGTGCGCGGGGACCTGGACGTCGGGCACGGCGGGGCTCCGTTCTGCCGGAGGAGGTCACCGGGGGCGGCTTGCGGGGGCGCAGTCGTACAGAGTCGTTCCGGCACCGCCCGCCATGCGGCTCTGGGCGAAGCCGCTCCCGCCGTACTCCTTCGCGGGGACCTCGGCGCAGTTCTCGGTGAGCCACCTCGACCGCTCGGCGCCGGCCCCGCCGCTTTGCAGAGCGGTGATGCCGCCACCCAACGAGCCTAGGACGTAACGGAGTTCACCGTCACCGGTCCATTCGGCCAGTTGTCGTACGGAGGGGACGTCGTCGCCGCCGACGAAGCCGCCCATGCCGATGACCGTGGCGTCGGTGTTCAGGATGAAGGCGCCCGCGGCGACGGCCCCGCCGTCGACGGCGAGGGTGATGCGGGCGCCGTCGGAGTGGTGCACGGCGTAGGCGAGGATCTTGCGGTGGTCGGCGGTGAGGGTGGTGCCGCCGAAGCCCGCCGGCAGCACGAACCCCTTGGGCAGGCTTTTCCCGCCAGGAATCCTGATCCCCTGAGGCAAGGCCCCGCCGCCGCCCAGCACCCGCCCGCCGAAGGACACCGGCCCCGCCGAAGGAGGCGCCCCGACCGGCACCGCCCCCGCCTCGGCCGGCACGCTCACCGCCCACGCGCCCGGCGCGAGCAGCACCGCCAGCACCGCCCCACCGAGCGCGGCCACCGACAGCCGGGGCCTCAGTGCCGCTGCGATCAGCAGCCCCACCGCGACCACCCCCACCACGGCCACCACCCACCCCAGCCACCCGTTCCACGACGGCACCCGCCGGATCACGGCCACCGCCCACATCACCGTCACCAGTACGGTCCCGGCCCCGACCGGCAGCGCCCACCGCGCCCCCGCCCGGTGCGCCCGCACCAGCGCCGTCACCAGCCCCGCCGTCAACGCGGCGACAGCGGGCGCGAGTTGGGTCGTGTAGTAGACGTGGAACGTCCCCTCCTGGACCGAGAACATCAGCCCGCACACCCCCAGCCACGTCCCCCACAGCACCCACCCGGACCCCGGCAGCCGGCGCCGCCGCCGCACCGCCCCGGCCACGGCGACGGCCAGCGCCACGGCGCTCGCCGGCAGCAGCCAGCCGATCTGCCCGGCCACCTGCTCGCTGAACAGCCTGAGCGGCCCCGGCTCACTCCGGAAAGCCTTGCTGAGACCGGCCCCGCCGGTGCTGCCCGCATCCTCCCCGAAGATCCGGCCGAGCCCGTTGTACCCGACCACGAGCTCCCAGGCCCCGCCGTCGGCGCTGCCCCCGATGTACGGCCGCCGCCCCGGCCACCAGGCGACCACCGCGACCCACCACAGCGAGGAGACGGCACACACCGCGCCGGCGGCGAGCAGCCGCCCGACCCGCCGGAGCCAGGGTCCGCTCGCCCCGACCAGCCACGCCGCCGCGAACGCCGGGAGCACCATCCACGCCGCCGCCATCTTGGTCAGGAACCCGCAGCCGACCAGGAATCCGCTCGCGCACAGCCACCGGGTGCTGTCCGGCCGGACGGCCCGGGTCAGCGCGTACGCGCCGCCGACCAGGAAGAGCACGAGCAGGGTGTCGGGGTTGTTGTACCGGTTGATCGCCACGGTGACGGGCGTCAGGGCCATCACGAGCGCGGCGAGGAGCGCCGTACCCTCGCCCGCCCAGCGCCGTACCGTCCGGTGCAGGACGAACACGGCGGCGACGCCCTCCAGAACCTGCGGCAGGATCAGCGCCCAGCCGTGCAGCCCGAAGACCTTGCCGCTGACGACCTGCGGCCACAGCGCCGCCGGGGGTTTGTCGACGGTGACGACTCCGGCCGGGTCGAAGGAGCCGAACAGGAAGTTCGTCCAGCTGTGGCCCATCGACTTCACGGCGGCCGAGTAGTAGCCGTTGCCCCAGCCGAGCGGGCCCAGCGCCCAGCCGTACAGCAGCGCGGACAGCAGCAGGATCGCGGCCAGCGCGACGGGGGCCGCCCGGCGCGGCAGGGTGCGGCCGATGACGGGGAGACGGGTGACGGAGCCTGACGGCACCTCGGTGGTGTGGGTCACGGAAGCACTCGCTCTCCGGCCGGGTTCGAGGAGGCGGTACGGAACACGGCCAGCCGCAGCACCAGGAAGCGGATGCCGGTCACCAGGACCGAGGCGACGGCGAGTACGAGGGTCTCGGCACCCGTCGACGCGTCGGGCGCGGCGTCGCGGAAGAGGAGGACGGCCCCCGAGGTGGCGAGGTAGCCGACCACGAACAGGACACCGGCACCGAGGTGGGCGCGGCCGGCGCCGGCCGTGGAGTGGCGGAAGGTGAGGCGGCGGTTGGCTTCCGTGTTGAGGAGCGTGAGGACCAGCAAGGAGACGAAGTTCGCCGCTGCGGGCGGCCACCAGCCGCGCAGCAGCCAGTACAGGAGCGCCTGGCCCGCCGTCGAGGCGACGCCGATCACCGCGAAACACGCTATCTGCCAGGTGAGTTGGGCCCGGTCCTGGTTCGGGGCGAGCACCGCGTCGGGGTGTTCGGCGGTCGGGCGCGGGCGTGCCGGGATCTCGGCGCGGGCCTTGCCGGACGCCTTGAGGCGGGCCATCCGCCACAGGCCCTTCAGATCGTCGGCAGCGGTGCCGACGACGTCGACCCTCGTGTCGATGTCCTCCACCCAGTCGACGGGGACCTCGTGGATGCGCAGTCCGTTGTGCTCGGCCAGCAGGAGGAGTTCGGTGTCGAAGAACCAGGCGTCGTCCCGGGTCTTCGACAGCAGGGGGCGCAGTACGTCCGTACGGGCCGCCTTGAACCCGCACTGCGCGTCGCTGAAACGCGCGCCGTGCGTCAGCCTGATCAGCGCGTTGTAGCAGCGCGAGATCAGTTCCCGGCGCGGGCCGCGTACCGTCCTCGCGCCGGGGGCCAGGCGGCTGCCGATCGCCAGGTCGGAGTGGCCGCTGGCGAGCGGGGCGATCAGGGGCAGCAGTCCGTCGAGACCGGTCGACAGGTCGACGTCCATGTACACGACGATCTCGGCGTCGCTCGCGCCCCACACCGTGCGCAGCGCGAGCCCGCGGCCTTTGCGGTCGAGGTGGACGGCGTCGACGCCGGGCAGTTCCTCGGCGAGATCGCGGGCCACGGCGAGGGTCGTATCGGTGCTGGCGTTGTCCGCGACCGTGATCCGCCAGGCGTAGGGCAGTTCGTCACGCAATCGCGCGTGCAGGGTCCGGACACAGCCGGGGAGCGCTCGTTCCTCGTTGTGGACAGGGATGACGACCTCGACCGTCGGCGTGCGGGTGCCGGCCGGGGCAGACGGCTGGTGACTTCGGCGCGTGCCACTGAATGTCCGCGTCATGGGTTCCTCGGGAGGTGAGAGTCGATGGGGGCGGCTCCGGTACGCGCCCGGTGCCGGGCCGCGCACGAATCGACTCTGACCGGTGTGGCAGGGGAAACCCGGGGAGAAGGCTGGGAACTGACGGGGAGTTCGCTGTCAGCGGGGATCTCGACAAGCGTGGGGCAGTGCGACGTACACGTCAGGCCGACAGTGGTGATCCCACCCGGTGAGCCGTTCCCTCGATGTCGACGTACGTGAATTCCCGGAGCTTGTACGGCGTGTTCTCCGGCTCTCCGAAGCGTCCTTCGACGCCGGAGTCCTTCCACTCGGCGTGGACCGCGTCGGCGTCGCTCACGTAGAGGTAGATCACGGCGCCGGTGCGGGAAGGATCGTGGTCGGCCCACTCGGTGAGGTGCATCGACACGGAGCCCCGCTCGACGAAGCCGTAACGGTCCGGCCCCTCGTAGGCGTGCGCGGTGAAGCCCAGACGGCGGTATCGCTCCAGAGCGGCGTCGAGATCCCGGACGGGGATGACGGGGGCGACGCTCGTGAAGGCCACTTCTGTCATGCGGTGAGTCTCGCACGCGGGTGAACATCCCAGGCCCGCCGGAGATCCAAGGAACGCCCAAAGGCGCGGACCCGGAGCCCGGCGACCGTGTCGGTCACCTGGTCGAGCAGCGCCTTGAGCCGACCGCGCGGGCATGCGCCGGTTCACCGAGGAGACCACCCCGAACGTCAAGAACCGCTCGCACAGCATCACCGCCGACGTCGACCTGACCGGGACCACCACCGAGGGCAGACCCGTCTACGCCTACAACTACTTCGGCATGAGCCTCCACACGGTGCGCGGCGACCTGGACGCCCAGGGCACCGCATCACCCGAGTACGACGGCGGACCGCACCGGCCTGTCATGGGGCCCAGTGACCTGCTGTGCACCGTCCGGCGGCCGGGACACGAACCCGAGGGCATGGTGGCCGTCCCCGCCGGTGAGTTCCTCCTGGGCAGTCAGGAGGCGCTCTCCTACCCGGCCGACGGGGAGGGCCCGGTGCACGTGGACGCCTTCTGGATCGACGCCTGCGCGGTGTCCAACGCCCGGTTCGCGGCCTTCGCCGGACTGCTCCCGGACGACCACCCGTCGACCCGGGCGATGGCGGCGGCGCCCTGGTGGCGACAGGTCGAGCGCGCCGACTGGTGCCACCCCGACGGCCCGCACTCCACCGGGCAGGACCGGGCGGACCATCCCGTCGTGCACGTCGACCGGGACGACGCCCGCCTGCCCACCGAGGCGGAGTGGGAACGCGCCGCCCGGGGAGGCCCGCACGCGAAGGCGTTTCTCTGGGGCGACGAACGCGAGCCGGCGGCCGTCCCCGGACGAACGTGTGGCAGGGCGACTTCCCCCACCGCCCCCGACCGCCGACGGCTGGTACGGCACCTGCCCCGTCCCGCACCGGACCGGAACGCGTCGCCAAGGGCGGCTCCTACCTCTGCCGCTACCGGGTCGCCGCCCGACAGGGCCTCCTCCCGGACTCGGCGACCGGCAACGTGGGATTCCGGTGCGCCCTCGACGCGAGCTGCCCCTCTTCGGCCTCACCCTGACCGCCCGCGCCGGCGCGAAGGTCGGCCGACAGGGATTCGAGACGGGCGAGGTCGACGCCGTTCTGGAGAACTGGGGCCACGCGGACCTGAAGAAGAAGCACATCACCCGGCAGAAGACCACCGTCAGCCTCGGCCAGGCCGGGAACAAGGGGATCACCGACTGACGGCGACCCCGCGTACCGGACCAACGACGAGGCCCTGGTCAAGAACCTCGGGCTCGACTTCACCGTGGTGTACGCGGGCAGCGAGACCGCCCTCATCCAGTCGACCAGAACACCGTCGCGAGGTACATCGCACTCGACAGGACGACTCCGCGGGCGAACCCCGCGAAGGTGAGGGTCTGGCTCGGCGAGTGAGGTTCCGGCGTGCGTCAGGCTCCGGGACGGAGGCCGAGCCAGCCCGGTGTGGGGGCGCCCTGGACCTCGCCGAAGTACAGCGCGAAGGTCTGCTTCCAGCGCTCGACCTGGGCGCGGTCGGCCATGAACGCGGGGAAGCCGTCCACATGGGCGTTCGGGTACTCCCACAGCTGCTTGAGCCCGGCCGGGGGAGTGATGTCGGTGCGTACGGACCAGCCGTTGAAGGAGTTGCGCTGCCGCTCGGCGGACAGCTGCCAGTTGAGGAACAGCTTCGCGGCCGTGGAGTTCCTGGCCTGCTTCAGGACGGCCACGCGCTGGCCCCAGCCCATGAAGGGGTGCCCGTCCGCGACCACGAACTTCGCGGGCGACGACGAGGAGGGGACCGCCGATCCCGCGGTGCCGATCCCGATCGCCTTCTGCCCGCCGAAGACCGCCTCGCCCGGCGAGTTGCTGCCCCGCGCGAACCGCACGTCCTGGGCGGCGAGCTTGGCCACCCAGTCCCAGCCGTAGGCGCGGGCGTACAGCGAATAGAGGTAGAGGACCGCGTCGTCGTCGTGCGGGAAGGACGAGGCGATCTTCCCCTTCCACTTCGGATCGACCAGGTCGAGCGGGGTACGCGGAGCGTCCGAGCCGACCGCCGCGATGCCGTACAGGAAGCTGAACGCGATCGCTCCGGTGGCCACCCACGCACCCTGCGGGTCCTTGAAACCGTCGTACACCTTCGAGAACCCGGCCGGCTTGTAGTGCAGCAGCCGCCCCTGCTGCTTCCAGCGGACGAAGTCCTGGAGGGTCTGGAGCTGGACGACGTCGGGGACGAGGGTGCCGGTCGCGAACTGGTTGTCGAGACGGACGTCGTGGTACTTGCTGTAGTCGACGATCAGCGTCAGGTCGATATCGGGGAAGCGGGCCCTGAAGGCCGCCTTCGTGCCGTCCTGCTGGGTCGGGGTGTCACCGCCGGCGTACACGACGAGCTTCCCGCCCTCCTTGAGAGCGGCCTGGTAGAGCTCGTCGAGGCTGCGGGTCTCCTCGGGGCCGGCGTGCTGCCGGGCGGCGGGCGCGGCCGAGGAAGGGGGCGCGGCGATGCCGGCCGCGCCGAGAGCGAGGGCGGCACCGGTACCGGTGGTGAGGACACGTCGTCTGCTGAGAAAGCTGGACACGCTGCGGGGCCTTCCTGATGGGGGATGAGTGCCTGGCGCGATGGGTGATCGTCATTGTTGTGCGACCGAACCGGGCCCCGCGTCGCCCGTGCGGACAGAGGGGGCCGCTGAGCGGTGGAACCCGCGTTCAACCGATCGGTTGAACGCGGGTGAGGGCGTCGAGGAGGCCGGACCGGAGCATGCTTGTGGTGAGCGGGCGTGTCATCCGGCGCTCGCGCGAGGGGGGTTCGCGGTGGCTGAAGCGCTACCACATCTGATGCAGCGGTTCATGGACGATCCCGACGGCTTCGACCAGTACCTGGCCGACCATCCCCAGTACGTCACCGACCGCGTCGCCGACCAGGCGCGCGGGCAGGCCGTCGAGGCCGCCCTGAGCGGGCAACTGCCTCTCGCGATGCACGTCAATCTCGTACGCGAGGCACTGCTCCGCCGGCTGCGCCGTCGCCCGGAGTGGGTCGCGTGCCACCTCGACATGGTGTCGGTCATGTTCAACCTCACGGACGATCCGGACGAACTCGCCGGCCTGCGCGAGCGCGCGCAGCGGCTCGCCGCTCAGGCAGAGGAGACCGGTGAACCGGCGCTGGTGTTCCGGGCCCTGCGGCAGGCCGCCGACTGCGCCTACTTCGCGGCCGTCGGCTCACCGACGTACGTCGGGTCGCCGCGCGGCGGACGGCTGCTCGCGGCGCTGGACGACGCGGTCGCCGCCACCCGGTGGACGGCGCACGCCGGCCGAGGCGAGTTCGACGCGTTCGTCTCCTTGCTCGCCGGGCTCGCCGACCTGGGGTGGGGGCACATCTGGCTGGACCAGGGCGACGAGCGGCGGGCCACCGACCGGTTCACCGAACTGGCCGGGTTCGTCCACGGACAGGTGCCCGTGGACTACGAGTTCACGGGCGCGGGGCAGGAGGACAGCGCCGCGCGGACCCACGGCATCGCGGTGGCGCTGGCGATGATGAGCGCGTTCCGCACCCACACCGACCCCGCGTGGACGTCGGTCACCGAACGGGTCCGGCACGCCATGGACCGCGCGGAACAGGCCGACGACCTCGACCGCTGGCTGGACGCCGCCGGGACACTGCACCGGGTGGCACGGCGGATGGGCCACACCGAGGACGCGCTGCGGCAGATCCGCCGGCGGACCCGTTCGCGCAGCGACACCCTGCGCCAGCGGTACCGCTCCCGCCTCGGCAGACTCTGGGCCGCGCAGAAACTGGAACCGATCCTCGGTGAACTCCTGGAGGCGGACCTCCTGTACCCGGGCCTCAGCCACGCCGAGCTGTTCCAGGCCGTCGAGACGCTGAAGGCCAGGACCCTGCTGGACGAGCTGACCGGCCTCTACCGGCCGCCGCCGGAGGACCTCGCCGACGCGCTGGCCGAACAGGAGGGCGAAGCGTTGAGGTTCGCCCCCTCCACCGACCGCGGCATCGTCGCCCAGGAGATGCGCTACTCCAGCCAACTGCCGCTCGCCGACGGACAGGTGACGCAGCGCCTCGCCGCGTCGGAGCACCTAGCGGACGCGCTGGACATCGGCTACCAGGGCGTCGCCGAGGTGGCGAAGCTCGCCGACGTCCAAGCGGCCCTGGGCGCCGACGAGTTGATCTGCCAGTACGTCATCCCGTTCGACGGCCAGGCCCTGGCGATGCAACGCACCTGGCTCCTCGCCGTGACCCGCGACCGGACCCGGCTGATCCCCCTGCCCGCCGACGCCCTTCCCGACGAGTCGATGCCCGGCCGGCTGATGGTCGACGGCCGCCAGCCCATCGACGGCAGCCCCCTGATCGCCGCGGTCGTCAACGTGCGCACGTACATCCGCAACGGCGACGACCGCCGCGCCCGCAAACTGCTCCGCCGGCTCTACGACCACCTGATCGAACCGATCACGCGGCTGGGCCGCCCCCTGGACGCCTACTCGACCATCACCGTCATCCCGCACGGCCCCCTCCACGTCCTGCCCTGGCCCGCCCTCCTCGACCGCGGACGGCGGAGCCTGATCACGCACACCGCACTCGTCACCGCCCCGAGCGCCTCGGTCTGGCTCGCGCTCCGCCGCCGCCCGCGCGACCACGCACCGAGCCTCATCGGCCTCGCGGCCTGCGCCGTACCCGGCGTGACACCGCTGCCGTTCGCCGAACACGAGGTCACCGAGGCCGCCCGGCTGACCGGCGCGACCGACGCCCTGATCCTCAGCAGCCCGCACGCCACCCTGCCGGCACTGCGCACGCACGCCGCGGGCCGGGGCATCGTCCACCTCGCCGCCCACGGCGCGTTCCCCGAACACGACCCGATGCACTTCCACCAACTGCTCCTCGACGCCGACCCGGAGTCCGGCGACGCCGGCCCGACGGAGGCCGAAAGCCTGCGCAGACTCGACCTCCGTACGGCCTGGCTCACCGTCCTCAACGTCTGCGACGGCGGCCTGTACCGCTTCGGCCCCGGCGACGAACCGTACGGCCTGGTCCCGGCGGTGCTCCACGCCGGCTCGGCCGCCGTCCTCGCACCGCTGTGGAGCGTCGACGACCGCCATACCGCCACCTTCATGGCCGACTTCTACCGCTCCGTCATGACACTGGGCAGCGCCGCCGCCCTGCGCCGGGCGATGGCCGTCAGGATCGGCAAGGTCCCCCTGCGCGACTGGTGCGGCTACGTCCTCGTGGACTCCGGGAGGCGGACATGACCGCGTACGACATCCTCGTCCAGCCCGGCGAGCCCGACACCGGCGCGACCGTCCTGGAACTGCCCGAGGGCACGTCGGTGCTCGCGGCGGCAGCGGCACTGGACGAGGCGTTCGCGGCAAGGCGGCGCCTGCGGCGGATCGTGCTCGTCGTCGGAGGCACCCGGATCGGGGTCGCCGTCTCCCGGCCCTCGCGCGTACGCGGATCGCCGCCCGTCGGCCTGGACGAGTGCCCCGAGTGCCTGCGCTCCGGAACTCATGAACCGGGATGCAGCGCGGCGGGACCGGTGCCGCTCCCGCGCCGGCGCCGGCTGTGGTGGCGCAGGTGAACGCGCGCCGCTGGCAGGCCGAGTACCCCTTGGGCCGCACCGACTCCATGCGAGCCCTCGGCACGGTGGCCGCCCCTTTGCTGGGCGGCTTCGACCTGGCCACGCTGACCCTGCTGGCCACCGCCGACCGGCCGCCGAGACTCGTGGACCTGGCGATGTCCGCCGTCACGGCCGGTGCGGTCCTGTTCCTGTTCTGCCTCCAGTCCACCAGCAGCGGCCTCCTGTTCGCCGCCACCCCGGCCGAACGCGAGGGCTGGGTGGGCACGCTCGACGCCTCCGCCGCCCCCGACCGCCTGCTCGACGCCCAGCGCAAGGACCTCTGGCTCGCCGCCCGCTACTTCCGACACGCCCGCTGGACCTACGACCTGGGCCTGCTGGCGACGATGACCGGCATCGCGGCCATCGTCGTACCGGGGCGCCACAGCACGCTCGGGGGCTGGATCTCCACGTCCGTGGTGGGCGCCGGAGTGGTGGTCGAGCTGGTGTGGATCATCGGCTCGCGTACGGCCCGGCGGCCGAGGTGGCTCCTGCCCGGGTACCGGGACGCCCGCCGGGCACTCTCGGGTACGGATGCGCCCGAGGAGTGAGCCGGCGAACGCCGCACCCTGACATCTGTCAGGGACGCGACGCCCCTGGCGCGGCCTAGCCTTCGAGACGCCGGCTCGCGGGACCGCTGCCAGCGGCCTCCCGCGCGCGGCCGACCACTCCGCCTACCGTCCCCAGGGAGAACACACCCATGACCAGGTCCATGAGAACCGTCGCCGCGACCGTGGCGTCCACCGCCCTCGCCGCCGCCGGCCTCGTCTTCGGCACGGCCGGCTCCGCCCACGCGACCGGCCACGGCCCGGGCAACTACGGCGTCTGGGCCTCCGGCGTCAACGTCCGCGCCGGTGGCGGGGAGCAGTGCTACCTGTACCCGTCGGCCGCCAACTGCCCCGACATCCAGACCACCGTGAGCAGCCCGGCCCAGGTGTGGGTGTACTGCCAGCAGGAGGGCTCCCAGAGCGTCGGCAACAACCCGTACTGGGTGTGGGTCCTCACCCCGAGCGGCCACCGCGGCTACATGGCCAGCTACTACATCGACAACGCCACCAACTCGATCGACGGCCTCGAACGCTGCTGACGACCAGGCCCTGAAGACACCCGCGCCCGGCCGGAGCAGCAGGCCGGGCGCGTCGCGCCACTCCGTCAGAGACCGAAGACGCGTTCGGCCCGGTCGCGCTCGGTGGTGTGCAGGTCCCAGTAGACCGGTGAGATCTCCTCGGGCTGGGCGGTCGGGAACCCGGGGATCGCGGGTGTGCCGATGGACACGTCGATGGCGACGTGCGCCGCCTGGACGCCCGTGCCGTCCAGCTCCTTGTGCAGGTTGACGACCCAGTTGCGCAGGGCCGCCGCGGCGGCGTTGACGTTGCCGACCTGCGGCACGGGGTCGACGGAACCGGCGCCGGTGGTGAACAGCAGGGTGCCCGCGCCGGCCTCACGCATGGCGGGCAGCACCGCGCGGGTGGCGGCGATGGCCCCGTAGAGCTGGAACTCCATCTCGTGCTGCACGTCGGCCGGTTCGGTCGCGGCCGGGGTGGTCGTGACGGTCTGGAGGCCGTTGACCGGGGAGTACTCCAGGACGTCGATGCCGCCGAAGTGCGAGGCCGCGTCCTTGAGCGCCTGGGCGAGCGCGGCGCGGTCGAGCACGTCGGCGGGGAACGCGGCGGCGGTGATGCCCTCGGCGGCCAGCTTCCCGGCGAGGTCTTCGAGCCGGGCCCGGTCGCGGGCGATCAGGGCGACGTCGTAGCCGTGCGTGCCGTACGTGCGGGCAATGGCGAGACCGAGCTGAGGGCCGGCGCCGACGATGGCGATGGTGGGCATGGGAGAGCCTTTCGTGGACACGGAGATGGAAAGGGCTATCCGTTTCCTTTCCGGAAAGCCCTATCCGTTTCGCGGTCCACCGTAACACGGGAACTGGATAAGGCATTCCGGTTGCTAGTCTGACCGGTATGAGCCCCCGAGACCCCCACTCCGGCCCCGCCGCCGACGCGGCCGATTCCGCAGGTCAGCCCAAGCGCAGCGACGCGGAACGCAACCGGGGGCGGATCGTCGCCGCCGCGCGCACGGTCTTCGGGCGCGACGGGCTGAACGCGTCGATGGCCTCGGTCGCACGGGAGACCGGGGTGGGGATCGCCACCCTCTTCCGCCACTTCCCCCGCAAGGAGGACCTCGTCGCCGCGGTCTTCGCCGACCGCATGAAGGCGTACGCACAGGCCACCACCGAGGCCCTGGCCGACCCCGACCCGTGGCACGGCTTCACCGGCTACCTCCAGAACGTCTGCGCGATGCAGGCCGCCGACCGAGGCTTCGCCGACGTCCTGACCATGAGCTTCCCCGGCGTCCCGGAACTGGAGCAGCACCACGCCCGCGCGTACGAGGGCTTCCTCGAACTCATCGCCCGCGCCAAGGACAGCGGGCACCTGCGCGAGGACTTCACCAGCCGGGACCTCGTACTCCTGCTGATGGCCAACGCCGGAGTCCTCAGCGCCACCGGCGACGCCGCCCCGGACGCCTGGCGCCGCCTCGTCGCCTGGATGATCCAGTCCTTCCAGACCCCGGCGCGCGGCCCACTGCCGGCCCCGCCGGAAGACGCCGCGCTGTACGAGGCGATGCGCCGCGCGAGCCAGGGCGTCACCGTCCCCGAGACGGGAAAGCGACGCTGAACCGGCGACCGATGAGGCATGGGTGCGGGCGATCCGCGCACCGACGTTCCAGAACTCGGCCCTGCCGGGCATGAGCACGATCGCGGGTACCGAGCGCTTCGTCGTACCGGTGTTTCGCCAGGAGGCGCTGGGCCGGGGCCGGCTGGCCGTGGGACGGACCGATTCGGCGGCTGTGCCGTAGCGGCTGCCGCGCAGGGTCATCACCTGCTCGTCGCGCCGGAAGCGGCGGACCCGGGCCGAGACGGTGCGCCAGGACAGCTGGAACCACCGCCCACGAGCCGTCCGACCCGAGAAGCCCGGAGCGGACCTCCTCGGGAACCGCGGACCGTTCGGCGAACCCGCGTTCCCGCCAGAAGGCCAGCAGGGACATGACGACTTGGCTCGGCGGCAGCCCGTCGCCGCCGGTGTGGCCGGGCAACGCCTCATCGACACCGATGACTTGGCAGCAGGCCACGTTCGACTCCGGGGCGAAGCGCGGGCCGATGCCGTGTTCGAGCGCCTGGAGGACCTTCACGGTGACCGGCGCCCACGTACTCGCGAACGGTTCGAGCGCGGCTGCCCGCGTGAAAGGGCAAGCCCTCTGCACCCGTACCTGCCCGCCCGGACGTACCGCCGGGCGGGCACGGGCGGCAACCCTGGGCGTTTCCAGCCGGGGGGTACGAGAGGGGACGTATGCGGGCGCGGCAGAGCGGTGAGGAGCAGGAGAGGCAGCCGGGGGGAGCCGCGAGCGCCGTACGGCCGGAGGCCGTGGCGCCGATGCTCGGGCTCCAGCCGCTCATCGGGAACGCGGCGGTCTCCCGCATCGTCGAACAGCGCCGGACCGCACCGGCGATCCAGCGCGTGACCGAGGACGAACTGCACCAGCACCCGCCGGGCCCCTCGATGCGGATACGCGGCCCCCGCCGCTCCTTCTCGGGCGGGCGTACCCCGAACACGCTGACGGCCGCCGAGTGGCAGACCCTCCCGCAGGCGACGCGCGACGCCAGCGTCAAGGAGCGCGTGGACGTCGGCGTCGACCCGCAGACGCTCCAGGAGACCGACCCGCAGCTCCACCAGAGCCTGGGCAACCTCAACAGACTCGCCCCCGGCGTGCCCTGGGCGGCCGGACGCAACGCGGTCCTCGAAGGCATCGGCCGCGGCGACCCCGGTACGGCCGGCCACTGGGCCCAGCAGGACGCCCGCGACACCCAACTCGGCCTCGACGCACGGGCCGTACGCGACGCGTACACGGAAACCCCCGCGGACCGGCAGCAGCGCCACCAGGACGTGGAGAACACCCTGGCCGGCGCCGCCACCCCGGACGCGATGGGCGACCTGACCGCGCTGCTGGCCCAGTACGAGGGCGTGGCCATCGGCGGCCCCCACTCCGGGGCACGGATCTGGGGGTTCCTGATCACCAACATGGCGGCCGTCCAGGCAGCCGGCGTCAGCACCCTCTACCTGGAGAGCATCCGGGAGGACGGCTACCAGCCCCTGGTCGACGCGTACCTGGCCGGCGGCACCATGAGCCCCGAACTCCAGGCGTTCGTCACCCGCTACGACGGCAGCATGAACCTGGGCGCGGCGACCGGACTGCAAGCCACGCTCGCCGCAGCCCAGACGCACGGCATGCGTGTCAAGGGCGTGGACGGCCGCCCGGCCCGCCGTCCGGCGCTGTCGGCGACCACCCTCTTCGAACGCGCCGCCGCCATGAACACGTACGCCTCCCAGGCCGTCACCCGCGACCGCCGCGATCCGGCCGCGGCCGGCGGCTACCTGATGGAACTCGGCGCCGCACACACCGGCATGCACGCGGGCCCGAGCCAGGACACGTCGGTGCACGGCGCACCGTTCCAGCAGGACGAGGGCTTCCCCGGCGTCGACGACCTCCTGGGCATCCCGGCGGTCGGCTACGAGGCGGACGACCGCTTCCGCCGCCTGCCCAACCCCTGACCGCACGTTCTGCCCAGCCGCAGACCGGGACACCCCACCGGACGGGCCAACAAGGTGCCGGAAAAGCTGGAGGGTGTGGAGCTGGGGAGGGCCCGGACCGCTTGTTACGGTCCGGTCGTCTGCCCAGCCCCGCCACTTCTGGGAGCCACCGCCATGAAGACCAGCGAGATCCGCGTCCCCCACGTCCGCCACGTCACCGCTGAGCCGGCCGGTGCGCGATGACCACGGCACAACGCCCCCGTCCCCGCTCGCTCGCCGGCTCCGCGCTGACCCTCGACAGCGATCTGATGCCGCTCAGCCGCTTCCACGACTGGTTCGCCGAACGCGCGGCGGCGCACCGGTTCACCGTCGGCCGGATCCCGTTCGCCGAGCTGGAGGGCTGGTCGTTCGCGCCGGACACCGGCAACCTCGTCCACGACAGCGGGCGGTTCTTCACCGTCGAGGGCCTGAGCGTGCGGACCGACCGCACCTGGATCTCCAGCTGGGTCCAGCCGATCATCGTGCAGCCGGAGATCGGCGTGCTGGGCATCCTGGCGAAGGAATTCGACGGCGTCCACCACTTCCTGATGCAGGCGAAGGCGGAGCCCGGCAACATCAACGGGCTGCAACTGTCCCCGACCGTCCAGGCCACCCGGAGCAACTACACGGGCGTCCACGGCGGCCGGCCCATCAAGTACCTCCCGTACTTCCGCCGGCCCCGGCGCGGCCGGGTCCTCGCCGACGTCCTCCAGTCCGAACAAGGCGCCTGGTTCCTGCACAAACGCAACCGCAACATGATCGTCGAGACCGACGAGGACGTCCCGCTCGACGACGACTTCTGCTGGCTGACCCTCGCGCAGATCCGCCGGCTCCTGCGCGTCCCGAACCTGGTGAACATGGACGCGCGCACCGTCCTGTCCTGCATCCCGCCGCACCTGGACCGGGGAAGCAGCCCGCCGGGGTCGCCGTTCGCCGGCTCGCTGCACGAATCCACCGCGCGCGGAGCCGAGGGCGTGCACGGCGGGGGCGACATCCTCAGCTGGCTCACCGAGGTACGCGCCCAGCGCGAACTCGTCCAGCGACGCGTGCCGCTGGACCTCGCCGGCGAGGGCGGCTGGATACGCGAGCCCGACCGGATCACCCACCGCGACGGCCTGTACTTCGACGTCGTCGCCGTCGGGGTGCAGGCCACCAGCCGCGAGGTGGGCTCCTGGACCCAGCCGCTGTTCGCCCCCCTGGAAGCGGGCCTGCTCGCCCTGCTGGTCAAGCAGATCGACGGGGTCCTGCACGCACTGGTCGAGGCCCGTACGGACGCCGGGCTGCTCAACGTCGCGGAACTCGCCCCCACCGTGCAGTGCCAGCCGGTCAACTACCGCGACGTACCGCCCGAACACCGGCCCAGGTTCCTCGACCACGTCCTGTCGGTGCCGCCGGAGCAGGTCCGCTTCGACGTCCTCCAGTCCGAGGAGGGCGGGCGCTTCCACCACGCGCAGAACCGGTACGTGATCGTCGAGGTCGGCGACGAGTTCCCGCTCGACGTCCCCGAGGAGTACCGCTGGCTCACCGTCGACCAGCTCGGCGACCTCCTCCAGCACAGCAACTACCTCAACGTCGAACTGCGCAGCTGCGTCGCCTGCCTGCAAGCCCTGCGCGACGGAGGCCCGGCATGACCGCCGTACGGTTCGGGGTGCTGGGCTGCGCCGGCATCGCCGTGAGGACGATGATCCCGGCTCTCCTGGACCACGCGACGCTGGTCGCGGTCGCCAGCCGGGACACCGCGAAGGCCGAACGGCTCGCCGCCCGGTACGGCTGTACGGCGGTCACCGGGTACGAGGCTCTCCTGGACCGCGCCGACATCGACGCGGTGTATGTCCCCCTCCCCGCGCTGCTGCACGCCGAGTGGATCGAACGCGCCCTGCGCGCGGGCAAGCACGTCCTCGCCGAGAAGCCGCTGTGCGCGGACGCCCCCACGGCGGCCCGCCTCTTCGCCCTCGCCCGGGAGCGCGGGCTGCTGCTGTTCGAGAACGTCATGTTCCTCCACCACAGTCAGCACGCCGCCGTCACCGAGGCGCTCGCCGACGGCACGATCGGCGAACTGCGCGCCTTCACCGGCACGTTCACGATCCCCCCGAAGCCCCCGGGCGATATCCGCACCCTGCCCGTCGGCGGCGGCATGCTCCTGGAGGCGGGTATCTACCCGCTCCGGGCCGCCCAGCACTTCCTGGGCCCCGGCCTCACCGTCACCGGCGCCGTCCTGCGCCGCTCCGCCGGGGTCGTCCTCTCGGGCGCGATCCTGCTGAACGACGCCACCGGCGTGCCCGCGCACGTGACGTTCGGGATGGAGCACGCGTACCGGGCCTCCTACGAACTCGCGGGCACCACCGGCCGGTTGGGCCTCGACCGGGCGTACACCCCGCCGCAGACGTACCGGCCCGTCCTCTGGGTCCGGCGGCAGGACCACTTCGAGGAACGGACCCTGCCCGCCGACCACCAGTTCGCCAACGTGGTCCGGCTCTTCACCGACGCCGTGCGGCGCGGTGACGACCTGACCGCGTACGCGGACGCCTCCGTGCGGCAGGCGGCCCTGGTCGACGAGGTGCTCGACCGGGCGGAGACCGTCGACGTGTGAGCCGGGACCGACCACCGCGTACACACGCTCCGGTCGCGTCAGGCCATCGCCAGGACCGCCTTGACCAGCTCCTGGAGGCAGGCCCGTTCGGCCTCCTCGTCCGGTGCGGACAGGTGCTGTGTGGTGAGGCCGTCGAAGGCGGCGAGGAAGAACCGCGCGGTCGTCTCGGCGGGCCGGGTGAGCGGGCGGCCGGTGCGTTCGGCGGCTCGGGCGATCAGGTTCGCCGTGACCGTGATGGTCTCGTTGAAGTGGTTGTCCAGGGCGCCGCTCAGGTGCGGGGTGCGCAGGGCGTACATCGTCAGCTCGGTCAGCAGCTGGTGGGTGGCCGGCTGGTCGATGACGGTCCGCCAGACGACGTCGGTGAGTGTGGCGACGGACTCCTCGAAGGTCCCGTCGGTCGGCGCGTACCGCTCCGCCTGGGCGACCAGGTCCTGCGTGAGCTGCTCCATGACCGCCCGGTACAGCTCCTCCTTCGTGCCGAACAGATAGTGCACGGTCGGCTGGGCCACGCCCAGTTCGGCGGCGATGGCCCGGGTGCTCCCCGCGGCGACCCCCTCGCGGGTCATGAGGTCGATGGCCGCTTTGATCAGTTGAGGACGGCGTTCCGCCGCGGACACGTGAGCCATGGATCCATGCTAGGCGATCAGGGCTTTTATTTCTATCGACCGATAGGATCGAACGACATAAAGGCTGAAAGCAGCGGGTGCTCTCACGTCGCCGGACCGGCCGTCGTGCGCCCCCTGGAGCCCGCCCCGTGGGCCCCGCTGTACGGCGGCAGGGGCGGGGTCAGCGAGCGGTCGCCGTGGCCTCGGAGCGCAGCAGGCGGTCGAGGTTGGCCATCGTGGTCCGCATGTTGACGCGCATGCCGGGCTCCTGGATCCAGTTGAGGAGTTGGCCGAGGGGGCCGAGCCCGATGGTGTACTCCACCTGGTACGTCATCTCGGTCGTCTCCCGGCCCCGGCCGTGGTCCGGTATCGGGTAGAACTCGAAGATGCTGGTCACGTTCCGCAGGGGCGCGAACCCGGTGCCCGTGTCCACCCGGCAGGCCATCGGGACGACGTCCCGGACCGTCCAGACGGAGTCGGTGCGCAGCGGCCCGAGGGTGCGGTTGCGCTCGGCGTACGTCTCGCCCTCGACGGCGACGCCGTGGTGGCGGGTCACCTCGATCACCCCGGCGACCCACTCGGCGTAGCGGTCGGTACGGGAGACGACCTCCCAGACGCGGTGCACGGGGGCGTCGATGACGCAGTGTTCGGTGACGATGAAGGAGTTCACGGGGGAGTGCCTTTCGGTACGGCGGTCGCCGGTCAGCTCTGCTTGAGGAGTTCGGTCGCGGCGTCCTGCCCGGAGCGCACCGCGCCGTCCATGAAGCCGTTCCAGTACGGCGAGAACTCGGCGCCCGCCCAGTGCACCCGCCCGAACCGCCGGCCCGTCCACTCGCCGAAACCGGTGAGGACGCCCGGCGCCGCGACCGACGTCGGGCCGCCCCGGGTCCACTGCTCGGCCGTCCAGTCCTGCTCGACGTAGTCGACCGTGTCGAACGCGCGGTCCCCGACGACCTGCGCGAAGGACCGCAGGACGGCGCCCCGGCGCTCCTTGGCCGGACGGTGGGCCCACGTGCGCCACTCCCTGCCGCCGAGGAAGCCCATGAGGACGCCCGGACCGTCGTCCGGCGGGGTGTTGTCGAACATCTCCCGGATCGGCGAACCCCCGCGCAGCAGCCCCATGCCCGAGAGCCCGTCGGCCCGCCAGAACGGCTTGTCGTAGACGGCCACACACTTCATGAGCGTCCCGAACGGGAGCCGCTGGAAGAGCTGGTCCTGCTGGGGCGGCAGCAGCGGGTCCCACACGATCCGCGAGGCGAGCACCGGCGGTACGGCGACCACGACCTGGTCGGCCCGCCAGTCCCCGGCGTCCGACACGACGGTGACGCCGGTGGAGTCCTGGCTGATACGCCGCACCGGCGCCGAGAGGTGGACCCGGCCGTCGAGTTCCACGGCCAGCCGCTGCGCGACGAGCTGTGAGCCGCCGACGAAACGGCTGTCCTGCGCGCCGCCCGTGGTGCCGGTGCCGCGCTCCATCGTGCCGGGGTGCGTCTCGTCGCCGAACGTCGCGACGTACCAGAGGCCGAAGAGCGCCGACGCGTCCCGGGCCTCGCCGCCGTACGCGGAGTTCAGGAAGATGTTGATCAGGTCGACGCCGGCGCCGGTGATCTCGGCCTTGCGCAGCCAGCTCTCGTACGTCATGCCGTCCAGCTCCCGCGCCTTCGCCGCCTGCCACGGGGCGTGCGGGGGCACTTTCGCGGCGGCCTGGGCGATCCGGGCCAGGGTGATGCCCATGTCCGGGAGGGCGAGCAGGTCCGGAAGGGTGTGGCCGGAGTAGCGCCTGGCCCTGCCGTCGTGCACGTAGACGTTGTCGCCGGGGACCTCGGCGCGGTAGGTGTCCACCCCGACCTCGCGGGCCAGGGCCAGGACGCGGTCCTGGGTCGGGCCGACGAACTGTCCGCCCAGCTCGGTGACCCGGCCGTCCCCGAGCCGGTGGTTGAGCAGCCGCCCCCCGACCCGGTCGCGCGCCTCCAGCACGGCGACGGACCTGCCCGCCGCCACCAGTTCCCGCGCGGCGGTCAGCCCGGCCAGCCCCGCGCCGATGACGACGGCATCCGTCTTGTTCTCGTTCCGCCCGCTGCTCATGGCCACTCCCTGTCGCGTGCTTCGGTGCCCTCACCGTACACGCAACTTTATCGAGTGACAATATCGAGCGTTAATGTCGACTGACAGGATCAAGTGGATGGTGTGAAGGTGCAGGTCAGGCGCGGCTGGGGACAGCCCGAGGCCGACCACCTGCGCCGTATCGGCAACGACACGGCGCAGGGGCGGCCGTCCTCACGGCCGGTGCCGGGGTGAGCCGTCCCCGGTGTCCGGCCGTGAGTCAGCCGGTCCGGAACTGGGTGAAGAACCGCCAGACCTCGGCCGGCACCCAGGTGCGGGAGCCGCTGTCGCCGGGGGCGCCGTCCTGCGGGGCGGCGATGTGGCCCTCGTCGAACGCGGCCCAGGCGACCGGATGTCCGGCGGAGCAGCCCGCGTACGTGGTGACGCGGTGCGAGAGGCTGCCCTGGGCGGGCTCGGGCGGGTTCTGCGCGGTGCAGCCGTTGTTGCGGACGAACCGGTCGCGCAGCGAGCGCCCGCCGGAGATGCCGAGGACGTTGTCCCGCAGGCCGTGCACGCCGAGGTAGGCGATCGGCTGGGTGCCGCCGCTGCACCCGCTGAGCTGCCCGCCGCTCTGGACGGCGACCGCGCGGAAGACCGTGGCGCGGGAGCAGGCCAGCGCGTACGACATGGCGGCGCCGTAGCTGAAGCCGAGGGCGAAGCGCTGGGTGGTGTCCACGCACAGGCCGTCCTCGACGCGCCGCAGTATGGCGTCGGTGAGGGCGACGTCCTCGCCGCCGGAGTTGGCCCACCCGTTGTCGAGGCCCTGGGGCGCGACGAAGATCGCGCTGTTGTCCGCGAGCCGCTGGAGCCCGTAGTAGGCCCAGGTGCCGGTCTCGACCGTGCGGCCGGTGGAGACGTCGGTGGAGGTCCCGCCCAGCCAGTGGAAGCCGAGGACCAGCCGGTAGGGGCGGTTGCGGTCGTAGCCGTCGGGGACCTTCAGGATGAAGGTGCGGTTCTTGCCGCCGCTCTGGATCGTGTACGTCCCGCTGTTCAGGGTGGGCGCCTTGCCGCACCCGGCGGTCGGGGCAGCGGCGGCGGCGGAGGCCGGGGCGCCCACGCCCAGCACGAGCAGCGCCGCCACGAGGACGGACCATGACGCGGAGCGTGTCCTGGTCATCGAGGAACTCCCGTCTGAGGAGGAAGGCCGGGGTACGGAGTCAACTGCGGGTCCACCGCTGGCTCGCTCGCCCGTCGCAGCTCCACAGCACCAGCGCGGTCCCCTCGGCGGTGCCGCTGCGGTCGGTGTCGAGGCATTTGCCCGCGTGGACGTTGCGCAGTGTGCCGTCGGAGGCGGCGGTCCACTTCTGGTTGTCCTGGCCGTTGCAGGTCCAGGTGATGACGCGGGTGCCGTCGGCGGTGCCCTGGTCGTTGGCGTCCAGGCACTTGTCGCCGAAGACCCGGACCTCGCCGCCGGCCCAGCTGGTCCACTGCCGGTCGGCGGCCGTCTCGCAGCCCCGGATCGCGGCGGCGGCCCCGGCGGCGGTGGAGGACCCGGTCACGCCCAGGCAGCGCCCCGACGCCGGGTGGCGCAGGAGCCCCGAGGTGGAGGCGAGCGGGGTGCCGCCGCTCACGCGGAACGCGGCGACGCCGTGCGCGGGGACGCTCGCCGACAGGGAGCCGGTCGAAGTGGCGCCGGTCCACAGGTCGGTGAGGGTGAACGGCCCGCCGGACAGGCCGATCTGGGCCGGCGTCGTACTGATCGTCGCGGTCGCGGAGCCGCGGTTGAACAGCCCGACGGCCACCGACCCGTCGGCCAGGGGCTTGGCGAACACCTCGGTGTTGCCGTCGTCGCGCACCCGGCGTCCGCCCGCGCCGAGCGGGTCCTGGTCCACCGCGAGCAGCCGGGGGTTGCGCAGGATGGCGCTGACGTCGGCGGACATCGTACGGATGTCGTTGCCGGCCATGAGCGGGGCCGCCATCAGCGCCCACAGGGCGAAGTGGGAGCGGGACTCGGCGAGGGTGAGTCCGGGGCGGCCGACGACCAGCATGTCGGGGTCGTTCCAGTGGCCGGGGCCCGACTGGGCGGCGAGCGGGGCGTTGACGTCGAGGACGTTGCCGACGCCCATCGGGTAGCTGTTGGTGTTGCCGTTCTGCCAGATGTCGAGCAGGTCCTCGGTGGTCCGCCACAGGTCGGCGACCTGGCCCCAGTCGTAGGTGGAGCCGGTGATGGCGTGGAAGCTGTTGGGGTTGATGCTGTAGACGATGGGCCGGCCCGTGGCGCGCAGGGCGTCGCGCATGAGGCCGAAGCGGGCGACCTGTTCGTCACGGGTGCCCTCGGAGGAACACCAGTCGTACTTCAGGTAGTCGACGCCCCAGGAGGCGAACGTCGCCGCGTCCTGCGCCTCGTGCCCCCTGCTGCCGGTCGACCCGGGGAAGCCGCCCGAGGTCTGGGCGCAGGTGCGGTTGCCGGGGACCTGGTAGATGCCGAACTTGAGGCCCTTGCCGTGGATGTAGTCGCCGAGCGCCTTCATCCCGCCGGGGAACTTCGTCGGGTGGGCGCGCAGGGCGCCGGACGCGTCGCGCTGCGGGTCGAACCAGCAGTCGTCGACGACGACGTACCGGTACCCGGCGTCGCGCATCCCGGACGACACCATCGCGTCGGCGGCCTGGCGGACCTGCGCCTCGGTGACGCCGCAGCCGAAGCTGTTCCAGCTGTTCCAGCCCAGCGGAGGGGTGAGCGCCGGGCTGCCGGGGGCGGCCGAGGCGGGGGAGGGGGCCGTGGCCGCGACGGACAGGGGGAGAGCCAGAGCGGCGGCGGTGAGGAGACGGAGCAGTCGTCTGAGCACGGGGCTCCTTCCGGGAGCGTCAGACAGCGGAGGACTGACCTGGTCGGCCTGCATGTGTCACGTATACGTCCCGTGCGGCGCGTTCGAAATTTCGTGCCGATTTCGGATCGTTGGTGGGAGGGACTCTAGAGAGACTTCCGCCAGTGTCAACAGCGTCGCGGCGGCGGACTGGCCCGCAGGGACGCCCTGAGACGTGAATCGCAGGTCGGAGGTGGGAGGTGTGAACATCCCCAACCTCGAAACATTTCGGCCTCAATGCCGAATCATGCGAGACATATTGACGGGATGTCTGAGGCCCCCCATCATCCAGTTCTGTTCGACGCGTCGATTCGCTCTTCTCCACCGCGCGACCCAACCCCCCGCAACCGTCCGAGGAGAACCATGAATCCCCACACGCGCCATCGCGCCCTGCTGGGCGCTGTCACCACCGTCACCCTGCTGACCGGATCCGCCGTCGCCGTCGCGGTCCCGGCCGCCGCACCCTCACCCGGGATCAAGGCGTCCACGTTAGGCGCCCAAGCCGCCCAGTCCGGCCGGTACTTCGGCACCGCCGTCGCCTCCGGCCGGCTCGGCGACGGCACCTACACCGGCATCCTCAACCGGGAGTTCAACCAGGTCACCGCCGAGAACGAGATGAAGTGGGACACGGTCGAACCCTCCCGCGGCTCGTTCAACTTCGGCCCCGGCGACCGGATCGCGAGCCAGGCGTCCTCGCACGGGCAGAAACTGCGCGGCCACACCATGGTGTGGCACCAGCAACTCCCCAACTGGGTCAAGTCGATCGGTGACGCGAACACGGTCCGCAGCGTGATGAACAACCACATCACGCAGCTCGCGAACCACTACAAGGGCCGCGTCCACTCGTGGGACGTCGTCAACGAGGCGTTCGAGGACGGCGGCAGCGGCCGGCACCGCTCCTCGGTGTTCCAGGACCGGCTCGGCGACGGCTTCATCGAGACCGCGTTCCGCACCGCACGGAGCGCCGATCCGGCGGCGAAGCTCTGCTACAACGACTACAGCATCGAGGACTGGAACGCGGCGAAGACGCAGGGCGTCTACCGCATGGTCCGCGACTTCAAGTCCCGTGGCGTGCCGATCGACTGCGTCGGCTTCCAGTCCCACTTCGGCGCGGGCGGACCCCCGTCGAACTTCCAGACGACGCTCGCGAACTTCGCCGCGCTCGGCGTCGACGTACAGATCACCGAGCTGGACATCGCACAGGCCGGGACGAACGCGTACGCCAACGCCGTACGGGCCTGCCTGAACGTCGCGCGCTGCAACGGGATCACCGTGTGGGGCATCCGGGACAGCGACTCGTGGCGCAGCGGCGAGAACCCGCTGCTGTTCAACTCGGGCGGCGGCAAGAAGCCCGCGTACAACTCGGTCCTGACGACGATGGGCGGCTCGCCCTCCTGACCGGCCCCGTGGCGGGGGAGCGCACCCGCTTCATGGGAGCGCTCCCTCCGTCAGATCCGCCAGGAACGCAGCGTGTCCGCGACCGCGTATATGGTCAGCCGCGTCTCGCGGCACTTCCTGATCAGGTCGGACAGGGCCCCGTAGGGCGGGTTGATGCCCTCGCCGGACTGGTCCAGGTACTGGGTCGCCACGAACGCGGCGAAGAGGCTGTTGCGGTGCGGGAGTGGTTCGAGCCGCGTGATGGTGTGCAGGAGCGCGGCGGCCCGCCAGGCGGCGTCGGGGTTGGACGCGGCCAGCGTCGGCATCCGCGTCCGGTGCCGGGCCACGGCCGCGACCAGGGCCGAGTAGTCGGTGACCGACACGTCGTCGGGGCCGAGCGCGGCCTCCTGGACGTCGAGGAGCCAGGAGACGTCGATGTACAGGGTCTCGCTCATCAGGCGGCGGCGGTCCCGTCTCCGCGCTGCGAGGGCGGGATCTCGTCCGGGAACGCCTGGTCGAACTCCTCGCGCAGCTTCTCCGCCCACGACGCGGCGCCGGCCACGAACTGCTTGCGGCGCAGCTCCCGGACCCCGAGGTCGTGCAGGTACTGCTTGAGACTCTTGCCTTCCGCCGCGGCAGCCGCGCGGACGCCTTCCATTTCCTCGTCGGTGAAAGTCACGTTCAGTGAGGGCATACGCCGATGGTACCTAGTCGGTACCACGGCGCGCCAGCAAAGCCGCCCGCACCTCACGCGGACTCGCCCCGAGCTCACGGCGGCACGCCTTGTTGAACGCCTGGAGATCGGCGATGCCGACCGCTGCGGCGACGGCGCCGATGGACAGCGTCGAGGACAGCAGGAGATGGCGGGCGCGCTGGAGGCGCCGGTGGCGGATGTACGCGACGACGGTACGGCCCGTCTCGGCACGGAACACCCGCGTCAGATGGGTGTGCGAGACCCCGACGGCGTGCGCCACCTCCGGCACGGACAGCGGCCCCGCGAGATGCTCCTCGACATACGCCCGCGCGGCGGCGACGAAGGGGTGCACCCGCCCGTCCCCCTCGCCCCCCGGCAGCTCCGCGACGCACCACAGCGCCGCCCACACCTCGGCCGTGGCACGCGGGGGAGACGTCGCTGCGGCCGTCATGGCACGCCGCAGCAGATCGGCCAGGCGCGGACTCTCGGTGCCGGCGTCCTGCATCACCGGCACCGTCCGCGCGCTCCCGCCCTCCGGCAGCCGCAGATGGACGTACAGGTGCTCCGACCGGCCCCGGTAGCGGAAGCGCACCTCGGTGTCCGGCGGCACCAGGCTGACGTGGCCGGGACGGATGGCGTGCACCGACCGGCCCAGGGAGAGGGCGCCGTCGTAGTGGTAGAGGTGCAGTTGCCACAGGCCGGGCAGCCGGAACACGTCGTGCGCGGTGGCGACGCCGTGCACCCCGATCCCGGCGGCGACGACGGCGGGCGGCTCGTCGAGCCGGAGCGTCACATGGTCCACGAGGTCGGAAAAATACCAGCAGTCGACGATTGGAGCCCACGACCGGGGCGATGGCCGTCCGTACGGTCGTCGTATGCCAACCAGCAAGCAACTCCTGACGTCGGTCCAGGTGGCGCGGTTCGTCGCGCGGGGATTCCTGCGGCTGGACGGGGTGGTGCCGCCCGGGATCAACGAACGCGCCGTCGCGGCCCTGGACGAGACCCTGCCCGCCGTCCCCTACGGCACCCCGCTCGCGCGGGCGTTCGCGCCGGACACCTTCGTCCACGACCTCCTCGCCCTGCCCGCCGTCGCGGGCGCCGTCGAGAGCCTGGTCGGTCCCGGCCCGACCGTCGACCACCAGGCCGTCCACGTGCGCGAGCCGTACGAGGGACAGGCGCAGCCCCTCCACGGGGACGCGATCATCGACGTACGGCCGGACGCCTTCGACATCCAGCTCATGTACTACCCGCACGAGGTGACCGACGGCATGGGCGGCACCCTCAGCGTCCCCGGCAGCCATCTGCGCCGGATCAACGAGACGGACGTCGGCCGCGTCCAGAACCTCAGGGGCCAGACCCGGCTGACCTGCCCGGCCGGGACGGTCGTCCTCGTGCACCACGGCATCTGGCACAGCGGCCGGCGCAACGACACCGCGACCCGGCGGTACATGTACAAGCTCCGCCTCAACCCGACCGTGCCGCAGGTGCGGCTGTGGGACACCGCCGACCTCCACGACCCGGCGGTGACCGAGGAACTCGGCGTATACCTCCCCTGGTACGAGCAGGCGACCGCCCGCCTGGAGATCTACAACCGGGTCCTCCTGTGGCGGGCCCTGACCGGCGACGACTCCTTCGACGTCGAGTACTGGGTCACCCGCGTCACCAACCGTCCCGCCCTCGGGAGCCACGCATGAGACAGCACGTCCTCGTCCTCTACCTCGCGACGTCCGCCCTGGACTCCGACGTCGTCGGCTGGTCCCGCTACGACGGCACCGCCCGCACCCACCCCACGACCGGCGACAGCGACGAACCGCCGTACGCCACGGGACTCGCCGCCCTCCACGACGGCTGGCGCCTCTTCCAGGCGTCCCAGCTGCTCCCGCCCCAGGCCGGGCACGAGTACGATGTCTCGTTCCTCAAGCACGAGTTCTTCTTCGAGAAACTGGAGAAGTCCGAGAAGCCGGAGAAGTCCGAGGAGTCCGGGGAAGGGGTGGCCGGCTGACTACAGGCCCTGCGGCAGGGGCTGCGCGCACCAGATCGTCTTGCCGTCGGCGCTGTGCCGGGTGCCCCAGCCCTGGGTGAGCTGGGCGACGAGCAGCAGCCCCCGCCCTCCTTCGTCGAAGGCGCGCGCCCGGCGCAGGTGCGGAGCGGTGCTGCTGGCGTCGAAGACCTCGCAGATCAGCGTGGAGTCGCGGATCAGCCGCAGCCTGATCGGCGGCGCCCCGTACCGGATCGCGTTGGTGACCAGCTCGCTGACGACCAGTTCGGTGACGAACGCGGCCTCCTCAAGACCCCAGGACTCCAGCAGCTCGACGGCGAACCTGCGGACCAGGGGGACCTGCGCGGGGTCCGGCTCGACGTCCAGGGCGGCGACGTGGTGGCGGGCCAGCGCGCGGGTACGGGCGAGCAGCAGCGCGGCGTCGTCGGTACGGCGCCCGGGGAGCAGGGCGTCGGTGACCGTGTCGCACAGGGCGTCCAGGGAGACGGCCGCCGGGTCCAGGAGCCGTCCGAGGTCGGCGGCCCCCCGGTCGAGGTCGCGCTCGCGGCTCTCCACCAGCCCGTCGGTGTACAGGGCGAGCAGGCTGCCCTCGGGGAGTTCCAGCTCCGCCGACTCGAACGGCAGCCCGCCGACCCCGAGCGGCGGACCGGGCTGCGCCGACACCGGGACCGCGCTGCCGTCCGGGGCGACGACCAGCGGCAGCGGGTGACCGGCGCTCGCCAGCGTGAAACGCCGGGCGACGGGGTCGTAGACGGTG
Organism: Streptomyces saintjeani; assembly: GCF_055409605.1. Lineage (NCBI taxonomy): Bacteria > Bacillati > Actinomycetota > Actinomycetes > Kitasatosporales > Streptomycetaceae > Streptomyces > Streptomyces saintjeani. Next base: position 9,698,998 of record NZ_CP189624.1, read on the forward strand.
TACAGGCAGGTGGCCCCGGACTCGCCCGCCGAGTGGAGGTCGTCGCCGAGGTGCAGGACGAGGTCGTCCAGGTGGGTCAGCAGCTCGTCCGGCGGCAGATCCACGTCGGCGAGCGTACGGACGGCCGTCCGCAGCCGCCCCATGCTCGCCGAGGCGTGCAGGCCGTGGCCGACGACGTCTCCCACGACCAGGGCGACCCGCGCGCCGGACAGCGGGATGACGTCGAACCAGTCGCCGCCCACCTCCGTGTCGCTGCCGCTGGGCAGATAGCGGTACGCCGCCTCGACCGCCTCCTGGTCCGGCAGCCCGCTCGGCAGCAGCGTGCGCTGGAGCGTCAGCGCGGTCGCCCGCTCCCGCGCGTAGCGGCGGGCGTTGTCGACGGCGACGGCCGCCTTGGCGGCCAGCTCCTCGGCCAGGATCAGGTCGTCGGCGGTGAACGCCTCGGGCCGGTCGAGGCGGGAGAAGGTGACGACGCCGAGCAGTGCCCCGCGCGCCCGCAGCGGCACGGTGATCCGGCCGGTCAGCCCCTCCCCGGCGAGAGAGGGGTCGATCAGCGGGTTGCCCGGCGGCCAGTGCGCCGGGTCGGCGGCGAGGCCAGGACCGAACGCCCACTCGCCGCCCTGGCCGGAGCCGGCCGCGAGCTGCACGGTGGACGCGCCGGTGACCAGGCAGCCCGCCGCGACGCTGCCGGGTGCGTGTTCGACCGGCCGCGCTGTCGGGTCGGTGCCCTCCTGCGCGCTGTGCCGGGCGGCCCGCACGAGCGCGATCCGCTCGCCGGGGGCGAACACCGAGGGGGGTTCCTCACCGTGCAGCACCTCGGCGAAGAGGTCCACGGTGACGAGGTCCACGAACTCCGGCACCGGGGCCTTCGCCAGCTCCAGCGCGGTGCCGGTGACGTCGAGCGTGCGGCCGATGCCGGCGCTCGCCCGGTTCAGGAGCAGCAGACGCTGCCGGGCCCAGTACTCGGCGCTCATGTCGAAGCCCCAGTTGGCGACGGCGAGGATCCGGCCGTCGTCGTCCCGGACGGGCCACATGCTGGTCGCCCACGCGTTGGCGTAGTCGCTGCCGAGCGGCTGGAAGACGGTGATCAGCCGCGCGGGTTCACCCGTCCGTGCCACCTCGCTCAGCTGGTCGGTGTACGCCTTGCCGTCCAGCTCGGGGAACAGCTCCCGGTACTTCTCGCCGCGCACCTGCTCCTCGGAGTGCGCGATCACCCGGCACGCGGAGGCGTTCACCCACAGGAACCGCAGGTCGGGGTCGTAGATGCCGAGCGCGAAGGGGCACTGCTCGAAGGCCCGGTCCGCGATCACCGGGCGGCGCCCCCAGGGCTGCGCGGTCACCGCGTGGCCCAGCGTGCGCCCGTCGGGGCCGGCCAGCGGGTGGGCCGTCAGCACGGCGTCCACCGTCGAGCCGTCCCGGTGCCGCAGCGCGAGGGGGTTCGGGCCGAGGCGCCCGGGGAAACCCGGCGGCGGGGGAGCGGCCAGCAGGCCGGTCACGGGGCGGCCGACGAGGTCCTCGGCCGTCCACCCGAGCAGCAGCGTGCCGCCCTCGCTCCAGCCGCTGACCACGCCGTCCGGGTCCACCACGGCGACGGCCGTGGGCGCGTCCTGCATGCCGGTCGTCTCCACGCGCTACGCCTCCGTGCGAACAACGGTGCCCGTCAGGGCCGGATCCAGCGGTTGCCCTCAGCGTAGATCGGACCGCGCGCCGGGGCGCTTCGGCCGGTGTGCGGCGGTTCTCCCCGCCCGTCGGCGCGTGGCGGGGGTGATCCGCGGAAGTGCCGGAATGGCGGGCACCGGGCGAGGGGAGGAGAAGGAGGCCGTGCCGGACAACCGAGCGGGAAGACCTTCGGCGCACGAGGACGAAACCCGCGCGGAAGGGCCCGTGGCGGTTCGGCGTCCTCGTCTCGGAGGGTCTCACCCTCGACGACACGGTGGGGCGGCGGCCCCGGTGCGTGCGGGCGGTCGCCGCCGACTGGCGCGGAGGCCAGAGCGCGACCCGGCACCTGATCGGCCTCGGCCACCGCCGCATCGCCATGATCGGCGGCCTGGACACCCCCTCGTGCCGCGCCCGCCTGTCCGGCCACTCCTCAGCCCTCACGGAAGCCGGCCTGCCCACACACCCGGACCTGACGACGGTCCACCAGCCGCCGGCCGAGATGACGGCGGCCACCGAACTCGCGCTAGCCCTGGGCCGGGGCGAAGAGGTTCCCCAGATCGGCCTGGAGATCGCCACCACCCTCGTGATCCGGGAGAGCACGGCCCCTCCCACCCCCTGACAGCTGTCAGGGTCACGGCGTTCCCGGTGCGACCTACGCTTCGAACCGCTGACTCGGACGAGTATCCGGCCGCTACGGCAGCACGCCGTGGGAACGGCCGCATCGACGGCGATTGCAGAGGGGATCACATGAGCTCGGGAAGACGGAGAAAACGCGCGGCGGCCATGGTCGTGACGATGACCGCCGCAGTCCTTGTCCCGCTGGCGGCGCAGGCACCGGCACAGGCGGCACCGGCCGGAGCGACCGCGTGGACACCGGAGATCTACCCGCTGTTCTCGGGTGAGTCGGTGGAGCGGAACGTGTCGAGCTTCACGCGGAACGCCAGGCTCCTCGCCTGCGCCACGGCGAACGGGATCGCCTGCGTGTCGATCGGTCAGGGCGACGGCAAACACAGCCTCTTCCAGCTGTACAAGTGCGATACGCGGTCGCTCTCGAACTTCATCGACGCGCTCGCTGTCGTCAACCACCAGACCGGCGGGGCCGAAGTCCACTTCTGGGGACCCAGGTACGAGGTCCGCATCCCCGCGGACAACAGTGTCCGCACGGTCGAGGACTACGCGACGTACGACTTCAACCGCCTCGACATCTGCTGAGGGCACGGGTGCCGGGACCCGCTGGGGTGCCGGCACCCGTGGTCGGTCAGGAGACGGTGCCGGTGACCGTCGTACCGGACTTCCGCACCTGGTAGACGACCTTCGCGCCGCTGTAGAAGTGGAAGGTCAGCGTCGCCGGGTCGCCCTCGCGCAGCGACGCCAGGAACTCGGGGGTGAGGACGATCCGGCCGTTCGGATAGTCCGGCGAGAACGCCTTGTTGAACTCCTGGTACGGCGTCCAGTCGGTCGGGCCCGCGTTGCCGCCGTCGGCGTACCGGGCCTCCATGGTCGCCAGCTCCTCGCCCCGGTACTGGGCGGGGACGGCGAACGCGCCGGTGGTTCCGGTGGCGCCGGACAGCACCGGGGTGTCGTTCGTGACGATGTCGATCCGCCAGGGCAGACCCCGCGAGAACCGGGCCTGGAGCGTCGCGTTCACCCCGTAGGCGCGGTCGCCGGCCAGCCGGGTCAGCGCCTCGGCGGTCAGGGTGAGCCGCTGCCCGCTGCGGGTGTAGTCACGGCCCTCGACGAGCCGGGCCGAGCCGTGCCACAGGCCCAGGAACGCGGTCCCGTTCAGGTTCAGGGTCAGCTCCTTCGCCGTGATGGGGGCCGGCTTCGGCACGTACACCTTGTCGAAGGACGCGGTCGCCGACCGGGTGCTCCAAGCCGACCTGATCCACGCGAACAGGGCCGGGTCGCGCCAGGTCAGGGTGGCGCGGTCCAGATAGGCGAAGGGGTCCCACAGGGCGGTGGTGACTTTGCTGGTGCGGGCCGCGTACCCCAGGTGCTCGAAGTACTTCAACGCCTCACCGCGCTCGACGCGCGAGGGGTGAAAGTGGTCGGGCCAGCTCAGCAGGCCGTACTCGCCGAGGTAGACCGGGATGCCCCGGGAGACGAAGATGTCCCGCATCCGGGCGAAGGCGTCGTCCAGGTCCTTGCGCGCGGCGTCGTCGTAGCGGGTGCCTCCGGCGACGTTCACGCTGAACGGGTACCAGCTGTAGTAGTGCACGGTGGCGATCAGCGCCGGGTCGTTCAGCGCCCGGATGGTCGTGTACAGGTCGTCCATGAGGCTCTGGCCCGGGGTGCCGGCCTCGGTGGGCAGCATCAGCAGACGGTTCGTGTTGCCGCCGCCGGAAGCGCGGACGATCCGGTGGAAGGACCGGTTCAGCTCGTCGAGGAGCTGGGTCTTCTGCCCGGCCGTGGCGTTCTCGAAGACCGGCTCGTTGACGCTCTCGAAGAGCAGACCGCGCGGCTCGTCGCGGAACGCCGCCGCGATCTGCGTCCAGGTCGCGTCGTAGCGGGCCCGCACCCCGTCGTGGTCGGACGGCATCCTGCTGATCCACTGCCACGAGTCGTGATGGACGTTGACCAGCGCGTACAGGCCCTCCGCCAGCGCCCAGTCCGTGACCTGCTTGACGCGTGCCAGGTAGTCGGGGGCGATGGTGTAGGGCGCGGTCGCCGACTGGTGGTCGGACCAGGTCACCGGGATACGGACACTGCGGAAGCCCTGCGCGCGGATCGCGCGGAACAGCTCCCGGGTGGCCTTCGGGTTCCCCCAGGACGTTTCGTCCGGGATGGCGTCCAGGGTGTTGCCGAGGTTCCAGCTCGGCTGCATCGCGGCGACGGCGTCCATGGCGCGGGCCGGGACGCGGACGGGGTGCGCCGTCGCCGTGCGGTCCGGGGCGGCGGCCGAGGCACCGGCGGAGAGGCCCAGCAGGACGGCGAGAACCGTCAGCAGGCCGGCGAGGCGGCGCGTGCCGTGGGCGAGGCGACGTCTGAACTGTGCGGTGTTCACGTGCGGTCCCTCTCTCGGTCGGTCGTGCGGGATGGTGCGGAAGCCGGGGTCAGGGCGCGCGCAGCACCACGCAGCCGCCGGGCGGCAGTTCGCGCGCGGTGGCGTCGGCCAGCAGGTCGTGGGCCGGGCGGGGAAGGGGTACGGCGGCGCCGGTGTGGTTGATCAGGAAGTGCCAGCGACGGCCGTCCGCCGCGTGCCGGGTGACGCTCTCCACCCCGGCGGGCAGCCCCGGTACGTCGGGCCCCACCCCCGTCCGTGCCAGCAGCCGGGCGACGAGGGCGCCGTAGCCGGTGTCGTCGAGGCGGGTGGAGAGGTACCAGCCCTCACCCGCGCCGAAGCGGTGCCGGGTCACCGCGGGGGAGCCCGCGAGCGGGCCGCCGGTGTACGCGGCGACCGGGTCGGCGCCCTCCGTGCGCAGGGACTCGCTCCACACCGTGCCGTGCGTCCCGTCGGACAGGGCGGCGCGCTCCTCGCGGCGCAGCGGACGGTACTCCTCGACCCGGATGCCCAGCGCCTCGCGCAGCGGCACGGCCGGGTAGCCGCCGAGGCGGGCGTGCAGCCGTTCGTCGACGACCCCGGCCGCGTGGTGCACGAGCAGGGTCCCGCCGCCGGCGACGTACCGGCGCAGGTTCTCGGCACCCGCGTCGGACAGCAGGAACAGCGCCGGGGCCACGAGGAGCGCGTAGGGCAGCGACTCCTGCTCGGGGTGGGCGAAGTCGGCCGTGACCCCGGCGTCCCACAGCGCGCGGTGGGCGCGCCGCAGTTCCGCGTGGTAGCTCAGACCGGCCGACGGCAGCCCGTCCCCGTCCAGCGCCCACCAGGCGTCGGAGTCGTGCAGGACCGCCGCCCGCGCCCGCACCGTCGAGCCCGCCAGCTCACCGAGCCGGGCGACGGCCTCGCCGGCCGCCGTCACCTCCCGGAAGACGCGGCTGTCCGCGCCCGCGTGCGGGACCATCGCCGAGTGCCAGGTCTCGGCGCCGGCCCGGGACTGGCGCCACTGGAAGAACAGGGCGCCCTCCGAACCGCGCGCGATGTGCCCCAGGGAGTGCCGCAGGATGTCGCCCGGCTCCTTGGCGAGGACCCGGTCCCCGTCGTACACGGTGCTCGTGCCCTGCTCCATCAGCAGCCAGGGCCGGCCGCCGCCGAAGGAGCGGGTCCGGTCGGCGGTGAAGGCGGTGTCGGCGGCGGCGCCGAGGCCGGGGGAGTCCGGGTAGAAATCGACGGCGACGAGGTCGACCTCGCGGCCCAGCGCCCACGGGTCGAGGTTCTGGTACGAGGGGAGCATCAGGTTCGTCGTCACCGGCCGGTCGCTGTGCGCGCGGATCGCGTCGCGCTGCTCGCGGAAGGCGGCCATCACCTCGTCCGACCAGAAGCGCCGGAAGTCCAGCGCCTGGCCCGGGTTCTTGTGCCACTGCGTGGCGCGCGGCGGGAGCACCTCCTCCCAGGCGCCGTAGCGCTGGCTCCAGAACGCCGTCCCCCACGCCTCGTTGAGGGCGTCCAGCGTGCCGTACCGCTCCCGCAGCCAGCGCCGGAACGCGACCGCGGTGTGGTCGCACCAGCACAGCGTCACGTACTCGTTGTGCACGTGCCACAGCGCGAGCGCCGGGTGGCCGCCGTACCGCTCGGCGAGCGCCGAGGCGATGCGCCGGGCCGCGTCCCGGTAGGCGGGCGCGGTGAGGCAGTACGTGTCGCGGCTGCCGTGCGTGAGACGGGTCCCGTCGGGGCCGACGGGCAGCGCGTCGGGGTGGGCCAGGGTGAACCAGGGCGGCGGGGAGGCGGTCGGGGTGGCGAGGTCGACCGCCACGCCGTTCGCGTGCAGCCGCTCGATGTGGCCGTCCAGCCACGCGAAGTCGTAACGGCCCTCGGCGGGTTCGAGCAGCGCCCAGGAGAACACGCCGACCGTGGCGAGGTTGACCCGGGCCCGCCGCATGAGGGCGTCGTCCTCCTTCCACACCGGCTCGTCCCACTGCTCGGGGTTGTAGTCGCCGCCGAAGGCGAGGCCGCCCAGGTGGTCGGTGACACTGCGGATGGTCATGGCGGCCTTCCCGTGGACGAGTACCGAGGCGCAGTCGAAGCGCTTCACCTAACTGGCGAAGGTAACGACGCGTTTCGCGCGAAACAAGAGCCTGAAAGCGAAGAAAGTTTCTTCGAGCCCGGTGATTGACAGCCCATCAGTGGGAGTGCCGGCGTCGATGCGCTTCGACAATCACCGGGCGGGAGGTGCCGGAATGGCGGTTGTGGCGGTGCGTGGCGAGGGGCCCACCGCACCCGGCGAAACTGGTCAGCGCGGCTGGGAGGTGCTGGGGGCCACCCGTCACACGCCCTCGTGGACAGCCGGTTCGTTCGCTGTCCACCATGCCGCGATCTGGGCCGGACTCGTGAAGCCCAGCTTCGTCAGCACGCTCTGGAGGTGGCCCTCGACCGTCCGGGGTGAGCGGCCGAGGGCGAGGGAGATCTGGCGGCTGTCCAGGCCCCGCGCCACGTGGGCCGCGACCTCGCGCTCCTTGCGGGTCAGCGCCGGGGGCGCGGGGGTGTCGCCGAGCGCTAGGCCGACGGCTCGCCGGGGTGTGTCGTACCGGCCGCCCTCCGCGAGCGCCTCGGCGTACGCGTCCAGGCCGAGCGCGGCGACGATCGCCTCCTCGCAGCGCGCGCGGGGTTCGGCGAAGTGCCCGGCGCAGGTGGACCCCAGCTCTCTGGCCAGCGGCTCCAGCGCGCCCAGCAGCAGGGCCGCGCGCCGGTGCTCGCCGAGCGCGGCCGTACCCCAGGCCAGCACCTCCAGGGCCATCGCGAGCCCCGCGTGGTCGTGGAAGTCCCGGTGGATCTCCAGCGCGGTGCGCAGTACGGCGGTGCTCTCCTCGGCGCTGCCCCGCAGCCAGGCGTCGTACCCGAGCACCCACAGCGCGTAGGCGCGGGTCAGCCGCTCGCCGTGCGCGTCGGCCGTGGCCACCGCGCGCCGCGCGGTCCGCACCGACGCCGGGTCACCGAGATACATCTGCGCCAGCGCCAGCTGGAACAGCCAGCGCAGCGCCGACGGCTCCCCCTCCAGCTCCGACTGGACGGCCACCGCGCCCTCGAAGAGCGGTACGGCGTCCTGCGGCCGGCCCCGGTACAGCGCCAGCGTGCCGCGCTCACCGCGCACGTACGCCCGCAGCAGCGGGTCACCGAGCAGCTCGGCCAGTGTGTCCGCCTCGTCGAGACGGTGTTCGGCGGTGTCGAGGTCCCCCTGGATCTGGGCCACCCAGGCGGCGGTCCACAGCGCGGCGGCCCGCGCCGGCGTCGGCTCGGGGGCGTCGGCGAGAGCCTGGTCGAGCCGCCGGCGCCCCTCGCCGACGAAACCGTTGCAGCACCAGTGGAAGCCCAGCGCAGCCGCCAGCTCCAGCCGAGCCTGACCGGCATCAGCGCCCGCACCCGCACCCGCACCGGCACCCTCACTGCCACTGCCACTGCCACTGCCACCGGCATCCGCACCGGCACCCGGATCGGCGTGCGAGCCCCCCTCCAGGGCCGCCAGCACATTGCCGTGCTCCGCCCGCAGCCGCGCCAGCGCCCGCTCCTGGCCGGGACCGAACCACCCGGCGGCGCTCCGCCGGGCGAGCGCGAGGAAGAAGTCACGGTGGCGCCGGGCCGTCCGCCCCCGCTCCCCGAGACCGGCGAGCCGCTCCTGCCCGTACGCGCGCAGCGCCTCCAGCATCCGGTAGCGCGGCCCGGCGTCCCCCTCCTCGACCAGCACCACGGACTGCGACACGAGCTGGTCGAGCAGGTCCACCACCTCACAGCGGGAGACGCCCTCCCCGCCGCACACCTCCTCCACCGCCTCCAGCGTGAAACCGCCCGCGAAGACCGACAGCCGGCTCCACAGCGCCCGCTCGGCCGGCGTGCACAGCTCGTGGCTCCAGTCGATCGCCGCGCGCAGCGCGGGCCGCCCGGGGGACAGCAGCGCGAAGCGGTCCTCCAGCCCGGCCGCCACCTCCGCCACGCCCAGCGTCCGCAGCCGCGACGCGGCCAGCTCGATCGCCAGCGGCAGCCCGTCCAGACCGGCGCACAACCGGGCGACCTGAGCCCCGTCCGCCTCCCCGACCCGGTGGCCCGCGCCGATCTCCCCGGCGCGCACCCGCAGCAGCTCGGCCGCCTCCGCCGGGGACAGCGGCGCGAGCGCGTACACGCACTCGCCCGTGACGTCCAGCGTCCGGCGGCTCGTCGCCAGGATCCGCAGCCCGGGACAGGCGAGCAGGAGCGCGCTGACCAGCTCGGCGCAGGCGTCGACCAGGTGCTCGCAGTTGTCGAGGACCAGCAGCGCGCGCCGCCCGGCCAGATACCCGGTGAGCTGGTCCAGCGCCGGCCGCACCCCCAGGTCCGGCAGCCCCAGGGCGACGGCGGTCGCGGTCGCCACCCCCGCTCCCGACCGGACGGGGGCGAGCGGAACCAGCCACACACCGTCCGGCGCGCACCCGCCGAGGCCGGCGGTCGCCGCGAGCGCCAGCCGGGTCTTGCCGATGCCGCCCGCTCCGGTCACCGTCAGCAGCCGCGTACCGCGCACGGTCCGGCGGACGTCCGCCAGCGCCTGCTCCCGGCCCACGAAGGCCGTGGCCGCCGAGGGCGGTCCCTGCGCGCGCACCGTCGTCATCTCCACCCTCCGTGGGCCGAGGTGTCCGCTGCGCGCTGTGCGCCGGCGGGGGCCGCAAAGCCCGGGGCCACTCTGTGCGACAGAGGGTGATCACGGATGACGAGGGGGAAAACATTCGGTCAAAACATGGCATTTCCCGACGTGCGCAGAGAGTCCCCGCCGGTCGGCGGGCCGCCTCCCCCCGACCGGCGGATGGCCGGCCGGTGGGCGTCCGCGGGAAGTTGAGCGGGTGACCGAGATCGACAGCGCCGGCAAGGCGCCCTTACCCCCACCCGCACCCGAGTCCGCCACGACGACGCCTCCCGCGGCGTCGACCGCGCGGCTCGTCGGTGTGGACCTCGCCCGCGCCCTGGCCGTGTTCGGCATGTTCGCCGTGCACGTCGGCCCCTTCCCCGCACCCGACGGCGGCGTCGGCGGCTGGTTCCTGGAGCTGGCCAGCGGCCGGGCCTCCGCCCTGTTCGCCACCCTCGCCGGATTCTCGCTGATGCTCATCGCCGGCCGCCGCGAACCCAAGACCGGCTCGGCCGGACGGCAGGCGAGAGCCCGGATCGTCATCCGCGCCGCGATCCTGCTCGTGGTGGGCAGCGCCCTGGCGATGACCAACTTCGGCGGTGCCGGCATCCTCAACTTCTACGCCCTGTACTTCCTGCTGGCCCTCCCCCTGCTGAAACTGCGGGCCAGGACCCTCGCCACGATCGCCGTCACCCTCGCGGTCGTCACCCCCCAACTCGCGTTCGCCCTGCGCGCCCTGCTCACCGAGTCCGCCGTCCGCACCATCGACAGCTACGACCCCCTCGCACGCATCAGCGGCGTCGGCGTCCTGGACCTCGTGCTCACCGGCCTCTACCCGGCGATCACCTGGATGACGTTCGTGGTCACCGGCATGACCCTCGGCAGGCTCGACCTCGCCTCCGGGACGGTACGGCGACGGCTCGCCGCGACCGGCGCCGCGATGATCGCGTTCGGGTACGGCGTCGCGTGGCTGCTGCTGCGCGTGACCGGCGGCGCCCAGCACCTCACCAGCGCCGGGCCGAAGCCCGAGGACCTGACGAACGCGTCGGTGTCCTTCGACATGCCCGTCGGCGGCGACCTGTGGCACAACGCCTGGGGACTGATCGCGGCCGAACCGCACAGCGGCTCCACGCTCGACCTCATCGGCAGCCTCGGCATCGCGATCACCGTGATCCTGTGCGCGACGCTGGCGATGGAGCGCCTTGACTGGCTGCGCAGACTGGCGACCCCGGTCATCGCCGTCGGCACCATGTCCCTCACCCTGTACGTCGGCCACATCCTGGTCATCCTCGCCCTCCCCGGCGAGCCGGCCACCCCGCCGCAGTCCGCCTCCACCGCGCTGCTGCTCTCGTTCATCGCCGGAGCCACCCTGTTCGCCGGGCTGTGGTCGCGCTTCTTCAGCCGAGGTCCCCTTGAGCACCTCCTCAACCTCGCCACCAAGCGGGCCGGCTCCCTGCGCTGAGCCCGGCGGAAGGCTCCCCCGCTGCGAAGGGGGAGCCTTCCGTCCACCCGTGCGGGGAGCCTTGACCGTGCGGGGCGGCGTCGTTACCTTGCGACAGATCCGCCACGTGGACACCGTTCAGCATGTCGAACAACAGCGGTGTCTCTCCAGCCGTGTGGCACATCTCCACGAGGAGGAGACATGGCACACCGAGCACCCACCCGCAGAACCGTCCTGACGACACTGGGCGCCCTGCCCGTACTCACCGTCGCGGGAACCTCCGGCGCCGCGGCCCAGGCCATCACCGCCACCGCCGTCATCAACCCCTCCGCCACCCGCCAGACCATCCGCGGCTTCGGCGGCATGACCCACACCGCCTGGATCGGCGACCTCACGGCGGCCCAGCGCGACACTGCCTTCGGCACCGGCGACGGACGGCTCGGCCTCTCCCTGCTGCGGGTCCCCGTCCCCGAGGACCGCGCGGCCTGGAGCCGCGACCTCGCGACGGCCCAGCGCGCGACCGCCCTCGGCGCCTCCGTCATCGCCTCCCCGTGGAACCCGCCCGCGTCCATGTCCGAGACGTTCGTCCGCGGCACCCAGACCGACGCCCGGCGCCTCAGGTACGACATGTACGCCGCCTACGCCCAGCACCTCAACGACTTCACCGTCCATTACCGCAACAACGGCGTGAACCTGTACGGCATCTCGGTGCAGAACGAGCCCGACTACGCCCACGACTGGACCTGGTGGACCCCCGCCGAGATGGTCCGCTTCCTGCGCGAGAACGCCGGCGCGATCAGCACGCGGGTCATCGCCCCGGAGTCCTTCCAGTACCTGAAGAACATGTCCGACCCGATCCTCAACGACCCGGTGGCCCTCGCCAACGCGGACATCATCGGCGCCCACCTCTACGGCACCCCGGTCGCGAACTTCCCCTACCCCCTCTTCAAACAGAAGGGCGCGGGCAAGGAACTCTGGATGACCGAGGTCTACTACCCCAACAGCTCCGACTCCGCGGACCTGTGGCCCCAGGCCCTCGACGTGGGGGAGCACATCCACCACGCCATGGTGGACGCCGAGTTCCAGGCGTACATCTGGTGGTACATCCGGCGCGGCTACGGCCCGATGCGCGAGGACGGCCAGATCAGCAGACGCGGCGCCGCGATGGCCCACTTCGCGCGGTTCGTGCGCCCCGGGTACGTACGGATCGACGCGACGGCGAACCCCGCGCCGAACCTGTACGTCTCGGCGTACCGGGGCGGCGGCTCGACGGTCGTCGTCGCCGTCAACAAGGCGGCCGGTGCGGTGACCCAGCAGTTCACACTGGTGAACAGCGCCCCGTCGACGGTCGCGTCCTGGCTGACGGACGCGACCAGGAACGTCGCCTCCCAGGGGACGGCGAACGTGTCGAACGGCTCCTTCACGACGACGCTGCCCGCACGCAGCGCGACGACGTTCGTCCTGCGCTGAACCGGGTCCCCGGCCGGGTCGTAGCGGCGCTTGACGGCAACCAGACGGTCGTAGTCGGGGCCGTAGTAGGCGCGCCGCAAGTCGCGCAGGTCCGGGTCGGGGACGAGCGACTTGGAGGCGTACGCGTCCTTCCCGCGGCGGGGCGCACCGACGCGTAGCGCTGGTTGTCGGGGGTCGCGAGGGCCGCGTACCGGGCGTCGCCCGGGCGGTGGAGTGCGGCGCCCGGGCCGCCGCTGTCCCGCCGCCCAGCCCGATCATGCCTCCGGCGGCCACGGTGACCAGTACGCGTCGTCGGTCCATCTCCACTCCCTGCTCCCGGCCGGCAGCGCCGAGCGGTCCGGGCCCACGATGCGGCGGCGGTTCGTCCGGACGGGGCGGGCGCGACGGCCCGTCCGCCGGGGCCGCACGAAAGAGTGAAGGTCCCGGTGGAACGGCGTGTCGCGGGCAGGGGGCCGGGCACGCTTCGACTTCCGGAGACCGGCACGGCGATCAGGGAGCGGACGTGGAGCGGCGACAGGAACGAACTCCGTTACCCCACCGGATGCGTTACCTGTTCGACAGGACCCTCGCCCGCAGCACCGCCACCCTGCTCGGCTGGCTCGCCCTGAGCTGCCTCGCGGTCGTCGTCCCCGCCAGCGCCCTGCTGGTGTGGACCGACCCCGACGCCCCGCACTCCCTGTCCGGCCGGCTCCTCCAGGTGGGGCGCACCAGCGCGGAGACCCTGCGGCTCGGCGCCGCGACCGGGGCGCCGCTGCGGATGCTGCTGTCCGTGCTGCTCGGGCTGATCGCCCTGCTGGTCGTGTCGACGGTCATCGGCGTCGTCACCACCGGCCTCGGCGACCAGCTCACGGAGCTGAGGCGAGGCCGCTCCCGGGTCCTGGAGCAGGACCACACCGTGGTCCTCGGCTGGTCCGACCAGATCTTTACCCTGGTCACCGAGCTGATCGCGGCCCGCCCCGCCGGCGTCCGGCACGTCGTCACCGTCCTCGCGGACCGGGACCCGGCCGCCATGGAGAGGGCCCTCACCGGCGCCGTGGGGCAGAGAGCCGGTGTCCGCCTTGAATGCCGGTCCGGATCACCGGCCGACCCCGACGCCCTCGCCCTCGTCATGCCGGGCACCGCGCGGACGGTGACCGTGCTGCCCGCCGAGGACGCCGACGGCGACCTCACCGTCGTACGGACCCTGCTGGCCCTGCGTACCCTGCTCCCCGCCGGACGCGGGCCGCGTGTCGTGGCCGCCGTGCACGACGGGCGGCACCTGCCCGCCGCGCGGCTCGCCGCCGGGCCGCGCGGGACGGTGCTGGAGACCGACCTCACCACCGCGCGGCTGCTCCTCCAGTCCGCCAGGCGGCCCGGGATGCCGGCGGTGCTGCGGGACCTCCTGGACTTCGCCGGGGCCGAGTTCCACGTCAGCGACGCCCCGGAGGCGACGGGGCTGTCCTTCGAGGACGTGGCGCTGCGGCTGGAGACGTCCTGCGCCGTGGGGGTGCTGCGGGCGGACGGCGGACTGCTGCTCACACCGGCGCCGGAGACCGTGCTCGGGCCGGGGGACCGGCTCGTGACCGTCGCCCACGACGACAGCCCCGTACCCCTCGCCGACCACCGCGCCGACATCGACGCCTCGGCCGTCGTCCCGCCCCGGCCCTGGGCCGACCCGCCCGTACGGCTGCTGCTCCTCGGCTGGAACCGCCGCGCCCCGCTGCTGATGGACATCCTGCGCCGGACCGGCACGCATGTCGACGTCGTCGCGGACCGAGCGCCGCTGAGCGTCGTCCACCGAACCGCCGATCCCGCCGCGCCCGAGACGTACGACGACCTCGACCTTGGCGCGTACGACCGTGTCATCGCCCTCGGCGCGGACGAACGGTCCGACGACCGGACGCTGCTCACCCTGCTGATCCTGCGCTCCCTGGAGACGCGCCGGGCACTGCCCGTGGTGGCCGAGATGCGTGACCACAGCAGCCGGCGGATCGCCCCGCTCGGGCCCGCAGCCGACGTCGTCCTGAGGGGGGAACTCACCGCCCTCCTCATGGCGCAGATCGTGCACAGCCCCGAACTGGCCGCCGTGTTCGAGGAGATCTTCGCCGTGCGGGGCGGCGCGCTGGCCCTGCGCCCGGCCGATCACTACGTGCCGGCCGGGCGGGAGGCGTCCTTCGCGACCGTGGTGGCGGCGGGGCTCCGGCGGGGGGAGTGCGTGATCGGGTACCGGGCGCATGATCCGTACGCGGTCCGGCTGTGCCCCGGGAAGTCCGAGCGGCGGGTGTGGGGTGGGCAGGACGAGGTTCTGGTGCTGACGGCGGGTGCCGGGCGCCGCGTTCTGCCGGGGATGCGTTCGGCACGCGGGGAAGGGGACTGAGTACCCCTCAAGCCGACCGAGCGGTCAGGAATCCTCCGCCTCCCTCGCCCACGCGGTCCCCGCCACGGAGCCGAGCGGAGGGCCGTCGCTTTGTGCTAGCGTCCGACGTTTGCTGTGTCCCCGCCGCGCCTTCCTCGGTTCGGTCCCCCTGGAAGAAGGCTTTCTGTGAGTGACGCACCGGTCGTGAGCTTCGCCGATCTCGGACTGCCCGGCGAGATCCTGCGGGTGCTCGATGAGCACGGTGTGCGCAAACCCTTCCCCATCCAGGCGGCGGCGCTGCCGGACGCGCTCGCCGGGCGGGACGTGCTGGGGCGGGGGCGTACGGGGTCCGGGAAGACGCTCGCCTTCGGGCTGGCGATGCTGGCCCGTACGGCGGGGCGGCGCGCGCAGGGCAAGGAGCCGCTGGGGCTCGTGCTGGTGCCGACCAGGGAACTGGCGCAGCAGGTCGGCGAGGCGCTCACGCCGTACGCCGAGGCGCTGGGCCTGCGGATCGCGACCGTGCTGGGCGGGGTGTCCGTCGGACGGCAGGCCGCCGTGCTGCGGGACGGCGCCGAGATCGTCGTCGCCACCCCGGGGCGGCTGCACGACCTCGTCGGACGCAAGGGATGCCGGCTCGGACGGGTGCGCATCACCGTGCTGGACGAGGCCGACCAGATGTGCGACCTGGGGTTCCTGCCGCAGGTCACCGAACTCCTCGACCAGGTACGTCCCGACGGCCAGCGGATGCTGTTCTCGGCCACGCTCGACGGGGACGTCGACCAGCTGGTGCGCGACTACCTCCGCGACCCGGCCGAGCACTCCGTGGACCCCTCGTCGAACGCGGTCCCGGCGATCGGGCACCATCTCCTCGTCGTGCACGGCCCCGACCGGTACGCCGTGGCCACGGAGATCGCCGCCCGCGACGGCCGCGTCCTGCTGTTCCTGGACACCAAGCACAGCGTCGACCTGCTGACCAGGCACCTGCGGGGCAACGGCGTCGCCGCCGCCGCGCTGCACAGCGGGAAGTCCCAGCCCCAGCGCAGCCGCACCCTCGCCCAGTTCAAGAACGGCGAGGTCACCGCGCTGGTCGCGACGAACGTCGCCGCGCGCGGGCTGCACGTCGACGACCTCGACCTCGTCGTCAACGTCGACCCGGCCACCGACCCGAAGGACTACCTGCACCGCGCGGGACGCACCGCCCGCGCCGGCCGCTCCGGAACCGTCGTCACCCTCGCCCTGTCGGGGCAGCGCCGCGAGACGGCCCAGGTCATGACGGACGCCGGGATCACCCCCACGGTCACCAAAGTCCGTTCCGGCGAGGCGCAGTTGAGCCGGATCACCGGCGCGAAGGCCCCCTCCGGGAAGCCCCTGGACGGCGGACCGCGCCCCAAGAACACCAACGCCCCCTTCCGGGGCATCGGCACCACCAAGGACACGAAGAGCGGCAGGCCGTCCCGCAGGACGAGCGAGGCCCGCAAGCTCGCGGAGGCCCGCGAGGCGGCCCGGGTACGACGCGGGGGCTGAGCGCCCACAAGGGCGTACCCGAAGAAGCCCGGACCCACCGACCCCGCCGCCGTACCTATTCGGACAACTCCCGCCGCCCCGGAACCGCCCGCCTCCCTGGCCCGTCTGCCCCATCGGATATGTCATGGGGCGGGCGTATCACGGGGAGCGTGGGGACATGCTGCGGATCGGCTTCGGCACGGGCGACCTCGGCCGGCTGCGGGTGGCGACGGGCAGCGACTTCATGTGGGAGGTGGTCCTCAGCCTCCACCTGCTCCAGAACCGGCACGCGGCCCTGGTCTTCGACCCCTGGCGCAGACAGGTCCGCGAGGATCTCGCGCGGGCGGGGCTGACCGGGGCGACGAGGGCGCTGATCGAGGTGAACCCGTGCGCCTCCTACTTCCCGGACTTCCTCACCCCCGGCACCGGCGACTTCGGCCCGGACGCCGGACTGGACGCGGTGCTCTCCACCCCGCGCGGACGACTGCGCGACGAACTCACCCGCCTCTACCCGGACCGCCCGATGCCCCCGGGCGTCCGGCGGCTCGCGGAGGGCGGCGCCGAGACCCTGCACCGGCTGGGCCGGGCGGTACGCGCCTACCACGCGGTGGCGGTCGCCCCGTACCGGACGGTCATCGAGCGGGCCGTCGGCGCGGACCTCGCCGCACGCGCCGCGTCGGCGCTGGCGGCCGGCGCGGAAGGGCTGCTGGGCAGCTACGAGCCGGGCCTGGTGTCGTGGCGGGACGGCCGGCTCGAATGCGGCTACCCCTTCGACCGGGACCTGGAGCTGAACGGCCGCCCGCTGACCCTGATCCCGTCGTTCTTCTGCGTCCGGCAGCCGGTCGCCCTCACCGCCCGCGACCTCTCTCCCGTCCTGGTGTACCCGCTGCCGCTCGCACCGGACTGCTTCACGGCGGCCGGGCCCGGCGGCGCGCCCCGCCTCAACCGGCTGCTGGGCCCCACCCGGGCCCGCGTGCTGGAGCTGCTCGGCCGCCCGATGTCCACCAGCGGCATCGCCGCCGCCCTCCAGGTCTCCCCGGCCAACGCCAGCCGCCACGCCACGGTGCTGCGGGAGGCGGGGCTGGTGAGGTCGTTCCGGGACGGACACCGGGTGCTGCACCGGCGTACGAGGCTGGGGGAGGCGCTGCTGAACGGGCACGCGGGCGCCCGCCCCGGGCCGGCGTACGGCCATGAGGCGGGCGCTGTGCGACTCGGCGCGCGGGTCAGCAGTTCTTGATCTTCCAGACCGGGCCCCAGTCCCACCCGGTGGGGGCGACGGCGTATGCCGTCGAGCGGTGGATGACTCCGCCGTTCTGGTCGTAGAAGACGGCCACCGTGCCGGTCGTCTGGTTGTTGAAGAAGCCGCCGCCACCGTTCCAGTAGGACAGCGAGTAGGTGTGGCAGGCGTACAGGTCGAACACCGCGTACGAACCGGCGTTCGGGTCCCACACGCGGACGCAGAGGCGGCCGTACGAGCAGTCGTAGCTGCTGCCGGAGACGTGCCGGACGCGTTCGGCGGCCGGCGAGATGCCCGGCGAGTTCACCAGGGCGCCCGCCTGGGCGCGCTGCGCGGTCGCGGCGACCGCAGGGGAAGCCGAGTCCGGCGTCTGCGCGGCCTGCGCCGTCGAGACGCCCAGCAGCAGGGTGAGCAGCAGGCCCGCCACCGCGGCGAGTCCCGCCGGCTTTCTGGGTATTCGGGGTGAGTGCATGGTGTGTCCTCCGTGACGTGGTTCTGCCCGTCCGCGCCCCATGCTGGAGGGGTCGGTACCCGGCGGACGCAACATTCGACGGAGACACAATCAAGACGACCGGTTGGCCGAACTGCCGCTTTATATAAGCCCCTTGAGTCCCGATAGCCTCATGCGTACCAGTAGCGCACACCCCCCACCCCAGGTTGCGTACCGGCGTGGACGACACCCTCCCCTGTCCTGTTCCGGGTGGACTCCCCCCTGTTCGCCGCCTCCAGGAGGACCACGGTGAAAGTTCGCACCAGAAGCTCGGCGATCGTCGGCACGTTCGCCCTCGTCGCTTCCCTCGCCCTGACCACGGCATCGGCCGACGAACAGGCGGCGGCGAAGGTCGCCCTCACGGCCGTAGCCACCGCCCAGAGCCCCGTCGCCGGCACAGCGGGCCCCGGCGGCACGGTCTGGATCGCCGAACGGGCCGGAAAAGTACGGGTGCTGACCCCGGGCGGACTCGGCGCCCCCGTCCTCGACATCTCCGGCGACACCACCAACGACGGCGAACGCGGCCTGCTGGGCCTCGCGTTCGACAACGACTTCACGCACCTCTACGTCTCGTACACGAACCGTCAGGGCACCAGCACCGTCGACGAGTTCGCCGTACAGGACGGCTTGCCCCAGCCGAGCACCCGGCGCACCGTCATCACCCAGACCCAGCCCTTCGCGAACCACAACGGCGGTGACATCGCGTTCGGCCCCGACGGCTACCTGTACATCGCCCTCGGCGACGGCGGCTCGGCCGGCGACCCGCAGGGCAACGGGCAGAAGCTGAACACCCTGCTCGGCAAGCTGCTGCGGATCGACCCGAAGGGCGCGAAGCCGTACGCGATCCCGCGCGACAACCCGTTCGTCAGCACCCCCGGCGCCAGGGGCGAGATCTGGTCGTACGGGCTGCGCAACCCCTGGCGGTTCTCCTTCGACAAGGCCACCCACGACGTGCTGATCGCGGACGTCGGCCAGAACGCCTGGGAGGAGATCGACTGGGCCCCGGCGAGCAGCAAGGGCGGTGAGAACTACGGCTGGTCCCAGATGGAGGGCAACCACCCCTTCCGGGGCGGCGTCGAGCCCGCGAACCACGTCCGGCCCATCCACGAGTACGGCCGCACCGGCGGGGGCTGCTCGGTCACCGGCGGATACGTCTACCGCGGCAAGGCCGTCACCGGCCTCCAGGGCCAGTACGTCTTCAGCGACTTCTGCGACGGCACCCTGCGCACCCTGGAGATCAGCAACGGCCGGGTGACCGGCGTGAACGACCTCGGCGTCGACGGCGGCAGCGTCGTCGCCTTCGCCCAGGCGGGCGACGGCGAACTGTACGTCCTCGACCTCGCCGGCACGGTCTCGCGCATCGACCCGGCCTGACGGACACCGGTCGCGTGGACGGGCACTCGACACACCCGTCCACGCGACCGCCGAGACGACGCGCGCCATGCACAGCACGTCGCGATGTCCGGGACCTGCCGGCGGGCACACGGCGTCGGACTGACATCCGGTACGGCGATCGGCGCGGCCCCGCTCGACGCGCCGGCATCGAATCCCGGCGCCGACCACCCGGGCGTCGTACGTCTCCCCCTGACAGAGCTGCCCTCGGCCCGCGTGAGGGCGATCAGCCCGCCGGGATCGACCGCCAGGCCGTGCGCCTCAGTGCGTCACCGCATCGACCGTGCGGGCCTTGCCCGCCGAGAAGGCAGCCGTGATCTGTACGGCGCAGGCGAGGAGGAGGACGCCGAGGGGCCAGGTCCAGGTGTCCGTGGCGTCGTGTAGGGCGCCCGCGCCCAGGGGGCCCAGGACGCCGATCAGGTAGCCGATGCCCTGGCCCATCGCGGAGAGCGCGGCCGTCGTGGCCGGGTCGGGGGAGCGCAGGGCGAACAGGCTCAGCGCGAGCGCGAACCCGGCGCCCAGGCCCAGGCCGAGGACCGCGACGGACGGCCACAGGAGGACCTTCGGGCCGAGGACGACGCCCAGGAGGCCGGTCGCGGTGAGGCAGGCGACCGTCACACCGGCCGGGCGCTGGTCAGGGAGGCGCTTGCCCGCGACGGCCAGGATCCACGCGCCCACGACGCCCACGGCGTTGCACAGCGACAGGGCGAGCCCGGCGGACGTCGCGCTGAGACCGTGGTCCTGCCAGATCGTCGGGAGCCAGCCGAACACGGTGTACGACAGCAGCGCCTGCACCCCGAAGAACACGGTCACCTGCCAGGCCAGCGCACTGCGCCACAGCCCCGAGGGGCGCCCGGCACCGGCGGCCGGCGCCGGGGCGGGCGGCTCCTTGCGCAGGGCGAGCGGCACGACCACGGCCGTCAGGACGGACAGCGGGACGACGAGGATCAGCAGCGGCGTCCGCCAGGACGACCCGGTCGCGTCGGCGAGCGGCACCGCCACCGCAGGGCCGGCCGCCGCGCCGAAGGTGAGGGCGCTGGAGTAGAAGGCGGAGACGCGCGGCACGGAGCGCGGGAACCGGCGCTTGATGAGCCCGGGTATGAGGACGTTGGCGACCCCGATCGGCGCCGCGACCAGCACGGTCCCGACGAACAGCGCCACCGGCGACGTACCGCCGCGCACGAGCGCGCCGACGGTGAGCACGACGAGGGACAGCACGAGCAGGGTCCGCAGGGACCAGCGCCGGCCGAGCCCCGGGGCGACGAACGCGAACAGGCCCAGACACAGCACCGGCAGGGAGGTGAGGACCCCCACCGTCGTCTCGCTGAGGTGCAGGTCGGCCTGGAGGGGGTTGAGCAGCGGGGCGATCGAGGTGATGGGGGAGCGCAGGTTGAGCGCGAGCAGGATCAGGGCGACGAGGAGTAAGGGTTTGCCCAGGGACGGCGGTCCGGGCGCTTCACCGCGGTCCGTCTTCCGGGTGGTGGAGGGGGATTCGAGAGGCATGTCACCGGTCCGATCTGCGGGTGGGCGTCGTCAACGGGATTACGATACAAGTCGTACTGAATCATTTTCGCGGGGGCGTCCCGCCCCGGCCGCCCCGCGCACCTCACCGGAAGGCAAGTCCCGTGTCCCCCAGCCCCACCCCCCGCACGGCCGGCCGCAAGAAGGACCCGGAGATCGACCGGGCCGTCCTCGGCGCCACCCTCGACCTGCTGGAGGAGACCGGGTACACGGCGATCACCATCAGCCAGGTCGCCACCCGGGTGGGCGTCTACCGGCCCGCGATCTACCGGCGCTGGCCCTCCAAGCAGCACCTGGTCGCGGAGGCGGTGGCCTCGGCGCTGGGCCAGGAACCCACCCCCGACACCGGCGACCTGCGGGCCGACCTCCTCACCGGCGTCGGGACACTCGGCGACGCGTTCACCTCGACGAGCCTGAGCCGCGTCCTGCCCGCCCTGGTCGCCGACCTCGCCGGCCACCCCGAACTGCGCCGGGAGTTCCTCGACTCGGTCTTCCAGCCCCGCCGCGCATCCACCGCCCGCAGGCTGCGCACGTCCGCCGAGCGCGGCGACATCCGCGCCGACTTCGACATGGAGTTCGTCCTCGACGCGCTCGCCGCGCCCCTCTACTACCGGGCCCTGTTCGGCCACGGCCCGGTCACTCCGGACGTGACCGGACAGAGCGTCGATCTGGTGCTGTCGTTCCTGACTCAGCAGCCCCGGCAGGAGACCGCGCGCTGAGGAGCCGTACAGTGCCCCGCCCGCGCGGTCACGACGCCGCCCTCAGGGCCGGCAGCCGGGGCGAGGCCCCGAAGACGCCGGGCAGATCACTGCGCCCGGAGACCGACAGCTTCCGGTCGACCCGGCTGAGGTGCAGCTCGACGGTCCGCCGGGTGACGTACGACCGGTCCGCGATCTCCCGGTTCGTCAGCCCCTCGGCGGCCGGCAGAGCCGTCCGGCACTCGGCCGGAGTGAGCGCGTCCAGCCCCGTCTCCGTACCCCGCCGCAGCCGCGCGCCCGCCGACGTTCGCGCAGCCGTCCCGCCCGGTGGCAGCACGCGGCGAGCGCGGCCTCGCCGGACGCCGTACGTGGTGTCGTCACCGGGGACGACCTGCTGCCGCTGATGTGCGGGATCGCCCTCGCGGGTGAGGAATCTGTCGGCTGCCGGCCGGCTGGGCGCACTTCGTCATGCGGACGCCTTCGGGGCCGGCCAGCGGTAGCGGTCGCCGCATCGGTCGGTGAGCCAGGCGTTGACGCTGGTCAGGGCGCGGTCGTTGATCTGGGCGTCGTGGATGCCGTAGGCCCGCTCCGGGGCGATGGCGCGGACGAAGTCGATGGCTTCGGACGCCTTCAGCCATGACGCCTGCAACGGGACCAGCAGGGTTTCCACCGGGCGGTCGGGGCGGTGGAGGAAGTCTCCCGGGTGGTAGAGGCGGTCCTCCACGAGGTGGCCGAGGTTCGCGCGGTCCGGGAGGCCGCCGTACACAGGGGCGTGGCGTCCGCCCTGGGCGGTGACGCGGAAGCCCGCCGCCGTCGTGCTCCAACTGACGCAGGGATGGGTGTACTTGACGATCCGCATCCGCGTAGCCCGGACGCCTACCAGCCGATCCGGGCCGCCACCGGCAGGTGGTCGCTTCCGGTCTCCGCCAGCACCCATGAACTCCTCGCCTCCACACCCCGGACGAGGATCTGGTCGATGCGGGCGACCGGGAACGCCGCCGGCCAGGTGAAGCCGAAACCGTCTCCGGCGGCGTCCTGGGCCGAGCGCATCTGGGACGTGACGCCGTCGAGCGCGCGGTCGTCCGTGGTGCCGTTGAGGTCGCCGAGCAGGACCACCCGCCGGTCGCCTTCGGCGGCGAGGGCCTCGGCGAGGGCCTGGGCGTTCCTGTTGCGGGAGTCCGTCCAGAAACCCGCGCGGGGGGTCACGCGCACGGAGCCGAAGTGGGCGACGTACACCGCGAGCGGCCCGTGGGACGTGGCCACCGTCGTACGCAGCGCCCGGTTGGCGACCAGTTTCGACTCGGCCGACTTCGTCGCGCCCAGCGGCCCGGCGTCCTGGCGCGTGTCGACCGGCCGCGTGTCCGACAGCGGGAGTCTGCTCCACACCCCGACCGTGCCCTGGACGGAGTGGTAGGGGTAGTCCGCCGCCAGCACCCTCTCGTACGTACCCCTCGCCCGATCCGAGATCTCCTCCAGCGCCAGCACGTCCGCACCGGAGGCGGCGAGGGCGCGGGCGGTCCCGGCCGGGTCGGGATTCTCGGCGCTGACGTTGTGGCTGACGAGGGTCAGGTCGCCGCCGGGGCGGGACTTGTCGACGAGGAGGCCGCCGAAGAGGCCGAGCCACACCACGGCGGGCAACAGCAGCGCGACCACCGCGGAAGCGGAACGCCGCCACACCGCGACGCCGAGCAGCACCGGGACGAACAGGCCGAACCACGGAAGGAAGGTCTCCACGAGGGAGCCGAGGCCACCCCGGTCGGTGATCCACGCGTGCGTCAGCAGGAACAGCCCGAGGATGAGGGCCAGCGCGGCCGGCACCGGGCCACGCCTCCAGGGACCGGGCCGTGGACGCCGGGTTCCCTCCGGGGCGCTCGGCTCCCTCACCGCCGTATCCGCCTGCGTCACGAGCAGGGCGCCTGTGTTTCGCTTCATGCCGCCAGTGAAGACAGCCCACGGTTGCCCCCACGTATGCGGTTCTCGATACGCCGACGATAGGCGCGCCCTCCTAGCCTGGACCCATGCGTGTCTTGATCGTCGAGGACGAGCCCTACCTGGCGGAAGCCATCCGTGACGGCCTGCGGCTGGAGGCGATCGCGGCCGACATCGCCGGGGACGGCCACACGGCGCTGGAACTGCTCGGCGTCAACGCGTACGACATCGCCGTGCTCGACCGCGACATCCCCGGCCCGACCGGCGACGAGGTCGCCGCGCACATCGTCGCCTCCGGCAGCGGCACGCCGATCCTGATGCTGACCGCGGCGGACCGCCTCGACGACAAGGCGTCCGGGTTCGGACTCGGCGCGGACGACTACCTGACGAAACCGTTCGACCTGAGGGAACTGGTCATGCGGCTCAGGGCGCTGGACCGCAGGCGCGCGCACCACAGGCCGCCCGTGCGGGAGATCGCGGGCCTGCGGCTGGACCCGTTCCGCCGGGAGGTGTACCGGGACGGGCGGTACGTCGCGCTCACGAGGAAACAGTTCGCGGTGCTGGACGTCCTGGTCGCCGCCGAGGGCGGTGTCGTCAGCGCCGAGGAACTCCTGGAACGGGCGTGGGACGAGAACGCGGACCCGTTCACCAACGCCGTACGGATCACGGTGTCGGCGCTGCGCAAGCGGCTCGGGGAGCCGTGGCTGATCGTGACCGTGCCGGGGGTCGGGTACCGGATCGAGGGAGGGGGGCGCGGATAGGGAGCCGCTGCTCTCCCGCCGCCCGGGTCGGCAGCCGTGAGGCGGGCCGGGACGAGGTACGGCCGGCCGTCTCCCGCACCTACCCCCTCCGGGAGGCACGGCACGAGCCGGACGTACGCCGCCTGCCGGGATCAGTGACCCTGACAGCAGCCCCCCACCCGGCCCGCCCCGAGCGCGCCCAGCCGCCGGGCCGCCTCCGCCCGCGCACGCCCCGCCCCGGACCCGGCGTCGTGAACCACCCGCCCGGCGACGAGGGTGTACCGGACGGCCGTCCCCCGGATGTCGTTCACCGGCACCCGCGTGAGGTCCCGGTCGAGCACCATCAAGTCGCCCCGCAGACCCGGCCGCACCGCCCCGGAGGCGTCGTCGTGCAACTGGTACGCCGCGCCCGCGGTGTGCATGACCAGCGACTGCGTACGGGTCAGCCCCTCGGCGGCGTTCAGCGGAGGCTCGTCCCCCAGGGGATCGCTGCGGTCGATCGCGGTCGCGAGCTGCGTGAACGGGAGCAGCGGGTCCACCGGCCAGTCCGAGCCGCCCGCCAGCCGGACCCCCGCGCGGGCGAGGCTGCGGGCCGGGTACAGACGGGCGTACCGCTCCGGCCCGATGTACGGCCGCAGCGCGTCGAGGGTGAACGCGGTCGGCGCGGCCCACTGCAACTGCATGCTCGCCACGACCCCGGCGCGGGCCAGCCGGCCGTAGTCGGCGGGGTGCACGAGCTGGAGGTGGGTGATGGTGTGCCGTTTGCCGCGGCGACCGGGGCGGGCGACGGCCTCGTACGCGTTCAGGGCCGTGCGTACGGCGCGGTCGCCGATCGCGTGGGCGTGCAGCTGCCAGCCGTCCGCGTCCAGGGTGCGGACGAGCGCCCGGTAGTCCTTGTCGCCGACGTGCAGCTCGCCGCGGTGATCGGTGGGTCTGCCGTCCGCGTCCAGGTACGGGGTCAGCAGGGCGGCCGTCTGCGCGGGGAACTCCATCACGCCGTCGAGGAACACCTTCGCGGTGGTCAGGCGCGGCGCGGCCGGTCCGGCGTACCGCGTACGGAGGTCCCGCAGGTACTCGGCCGCCTCGTGGGGCTTCCTGGCGAGGCCGGCGTCGAGCACCAGGGCGGGGGTGATGCGCTGCGGGAGCAGGCCCTTGGCCATGAGGGCGGCGTACGTCCGGATACTGTCCTCGTCGCTCGACGCGTCCATGAACGACGTGATCCCGGCGGCCAGCAGCGCGTCCGCCATCCTGGCCCGGGCCGCTTCGAGGCGGTCCGCGCTCGGGGGCGGGATCACGCGGGAGACCAGGGCCTGCGCGTCGTCCTTGAACAGGCCGGTCGGCTCGCCGGCACGGTCGCGGACGATCTGGCCGCCCGGCGGGTCCGGGGTGGTGCGATCGACGCCCGCGAGAGCCAGCGCCCTGGTGTTGACGAGGCTGTTGTGGAAGTCCGAGCCCTGGAGGTGGATCGGGCGCCGCGTGTTCAGCGCGTCGAGCAGCGTCCGGTCCGCGACCGTGCCGGCGGGCAGCAGGCCGACCGGGTTCCAGTCGGTCACCTGGAGCCAGCCGTCCGGCTCCTGCGCCGCCGTCGCGTCCAGCATCTCCTGGAGCCTGGCCCGGAACTGGGGGACGGTCAGGCTCTCGTTGCGCAGCGAGGGGTTGAGTGACTGGGCGGCGGCCCCGAGGGGGTGCATGTGCCCGTCCTGGATGCCCGGCATGACGGTGCCGCCGCGGGCGTCGACGACCACCGTACGGGGGCCGATACGGCGGCGGATCTCCGCGTCGGAGCCCACCGCGAGGATCTTTCCGTCGCCGCCGACGGCCACCGCCTGCGCACAGGGGCCGGACCCGGTGAACACCCTGCCGTTCACGACGGCGGTCGCGACCCGGACGCCGGCCGCCCGCGCCGGCGTGGCCACCGCGAGCGCACCCGCACCGGCCGAGGCCAGGAACGTACGCCGTCGCAGGGGGCCGTACGCGGGTTTCCCGAAGGCATCTGACATGTCATCACTCCTCAGCCGGCAGCCGGTGTCGCCGGTAGGCTGAGTGATTAACTTCTTAACCACAAGTGGTAGCCGGGGGAGCGGATGGCGAGTTCACGCGCCTGGCGGCGCCCCACGCTCGGCGCCGTCGCCGTACGCGCCGGGGTGTCCACGGCCACGGTGTCCAACGCCCTCAACGGCACCGGCCGCCTCTCCGAGGAGACCCGGCGCCGCGTCCTGGCAGCCGCCCGCGAACTCGGGTACGCCCCGGCCGGCACGGCCCGCGCCCTCGCGCGCGGGGACACCGGGGTGCTCGGCCTGACCATGACCACGTACGGCGACCTCCCCGTCCCGTACACCGCGATCCCGTACTACGCGCACCTGACCCTGGGCGCCATGGCCGCCGCGCACGAACGCGGCTACCTGCTCCTCGCCCTGCCCAGCTCCATGTCGCCGTGGATGTGGCTCACCACCCCCATGGACGGTGTCATCCACGTCGAACCCCGCGCCGACGACCCCGTCCGCGCGATCCTCCGCGAGCGCGGCATCCCCATGGTCAGCGAGGGACGCCCGCCCGTACCCCACCACGGCGACGCGTGGGTCGACGCCGACAGCGCGACGGGCCTGCGCCTCCTGCTGGACCACCTCGCCCACGCCGGCGCCCGGCGCATCGGGCTCGCGCTGCCCCTCCACGACGACGCGTACCCGCAGCTGGCGGCGGAGGCGTACCGGTCCTGGTGCGCGCAGCACCACGCACCCGCCCTGATCGAGGAGTTCACGCCGCGGCGCTACCCCGCGGGGGAACAGGAAGCGGTCGAGCGCCTGCTCCACCACACCCCGGACGCCGTGATCGGCCTCTACTCCGACTCCGGCCACACGATCCTGTCCGCCGCCCACCGCCACGGCCTCCGCGTCCCCCAGGATCTCCTCGCGGCCTGCGTCAGCGAGGACCCCGGGTACGCCACGACCACCCCACCCGTCACCACCCTCACCCTGCGCCCCGACTTGCTGGGTGCCGAAGCGGTGGATCTCCTGATCGCGGTGATCAACGCCCGCGGCGGGGTGGACCGCCACCGGCTCGTCGAGCCGGTGCTGATACCTCGCCGGTCCACACGGCGGGGGGTCGGTCCAGCACCAGGCACATGATCGTCAGGGGCCGGCGGACCCGCCCGCCCGGGGGTCCCTGCCAGTACCCCTCACAGCGGTGACTCCCACGGGCCGGCGAGCCTCGGTTGGATACGAGGTGACCTTCGGCGGCGAACTCTGCGTACGGCACAGGACGGAGGCTCCGATGACCGACCAGGAAAGCGACCGCACACCCCCCTACCGACCTACGGTGGAGTCATGACCAGTCTTCAGCTGAACAACGGCGTCATCATGCCCGCCCTCGGCCTGGGCGTCTTCCAGTCCGCCCCCGAGGAAACCACCGCGGCCGTGGAGGCCGCCCTGGCGACGGGCTACCGCCACATCGACACGGCCGCCGCCTACGGCAACGAACGCGAGGTCGGCGAGGGCATCCGCCGCTCCGGCCTGGACCGCTCCGAGGTGTTCATCGAGACCAAGGTCTGGGTGAGCGACTACGGGTACGACGAGACCCTGCACGCCTACGACAAGTCCGCGCGGAAACTCGGCGTCGACCGGATCGACCTCCTGATCCTGCACCAGCCCGCCCCCAAGGACTTCGACCGCACGGTCGCCGCCTACCGGGCCCTGGAGAAACTCCTGGCCGACGGCAAGGTCCGCGCCATCGGCATCAGCAACTTCATGCCGGGCCACCTCGCGGAACTCCTCGACCGCACCGACGTCGTACCGGCCGTCAACCAGATCGAGCTGCACCCCTACTTCGCCCAGCCCGAGGTCCAGAAGGCGGACGCCGAGCACGGCATCCTCACCCAGGCGTGGTCCCCGATCGGCGGCATCACCTTCTACCCGGGCTGGGGCGAGCACCGCAGGAGCGTCCTCACCGACCCCGTTCTCCGCGAACTCGCCGACACCCACGCGAGGACCCCGGCCCAGATCATGCTCCGCTGGCACCTCCAGCAGGGCCGCTCCGCCATCCCCAAATCCACGAACCCCACCCGCATCGCCGAGAACTTCGCCGTCTCCGACTTCACCCTCTCCACGGCCGACCTCACCCGCATCGACACACTCGACACGGGCGTACGCAACGGCCCGGACCCCGACGAACGGGACCCGCTGAGTTTGGGGCTCACGATTCCCGAGGCGTGAGCGGGACCCGCCTGCACGGACCTGGTCAGCAGACCCTGGGTCGTCGCGGCCGGGGGCGATGTTCTCGACCAGCCCTTCTATGCCGACGGCACGATCGCCACGGCCGGCGGTTGCCTCGCCTCGCACTACCTCGCCGGGTGGATCATCGCGCGCCTCAAGGGGCACGAGGCCGCCGAGAGCGCGCTGCGCCATGTCGCGCCGGTCGGGGAGAAGGAGGAGTACGTCGAGCGGGCGTGGCGCAATATCACGCCGTATCTCCCGACTCCGGCACTGACGGGACGACCCCCGCGTTAGGGTGACGAGGGGATACGACGAGGGGGGCTCCAGTGTCAGTGGTCCGACGGCGGAGCGGTGACCTGTGACCCCGGCCCTCCCCCCTCCCTTACGCCGCTGGCTCGGGCTGACCGCGATCCTCGCGGCGCTGGTGGTCGTCGTCCTCGCGATCCTGTACGCCGGTGACAGCGAACCCGGCGGCGCGGACGCCCCGATCTCGACGGCACTGGAGAAGGCGGGCCCGGGCTGGCGGGACGTCGCCCTGGCCGTCGACTTCCTGGGCGAACCCCTCGGCTCCGCGCTGCTGGTCGGCGCCGTCCTGACGGGCTGTCTGCTGCTGCGGCTGCCCCGCGCCGCGCTGCTCGTCGCCCTGGCCGTCGGCGTCAGCGTGGTGACGGCGACACTGCTCAAGCACGTGGTGGGCCGCACGATCCACGGCCCCGGCAACCTGTCCTACCCGAGCGGCCACACCGCGTTCCTCACGTCGCTCGCGCTGGCGGCGGGGCTGATCGCGGCAGGCCGACTCGGGCTGGGCAAGGCGGCGGGCCTGGCGCTGGTCCTGGGCGCCGCGCTGGTCGCGGGCGCCGTCATGGGCTGGGCGCAGGTCACGCTGGGCGCGCACTACCCGACGGACGTCCTCGGCGGCTGGTGCACGGCACTGACGGCGACACCGGCGACGGCGTGGACACTGGACACGGCCCGCCACGGACGCCGCTGAGGGCACGGGGGAGGGAGCACGGCCGGGGCAGAGCGGCCGGGACCACCCTCACACCCGCGACCCGGCCTCCGACGCCGCTCACCTCACACCCGTTACCCGGCCTCCGACGCCGCACCCCTCACACCCACGCCCCAGCCCCCGGCACCTCTCACCTCACACCCGCCTCCGAAACACCGGCTTCACCGCCCGACCCCCCATCCACGGCTCCGGATCCCCCGCGTCCAGCGCCTTCCGGTACACCGCACATGCCTGCCCCACCACCTCCACCGTGCAATCCACGTCCCCCTCGGTCAACGCGCTGCTCACCACGAACGACGGTGCCAGCACCCCGCCCGCGAGCAGGCACCGCAGGAACAGCGTCCGGTACTCCTGCGAGGGCCGCCCCTCCGTGTCGAGCGTCGCGAAGACCAGGTTGCTGGCCCGCCCCCGGACGAGGACGTGCTCCCCGACGCCCATCCCGGCGGCGGCCTCCCGCACCCCTGCGGCCAGGCGTTCCCCGAGCGCGTGCAGCCGGGCCGTGATGCCCTCCTCGACGTACACGCTCTGCACGGCCATCGCGGCGGCCAGCGCATGCGTCTCCGCCCCGTGCGTGGTCGACAGCAGGAACACCCGGTCGCCGGAGCCCCGCAGCCCGCCCAGCTCCATCAGCTCCCGGCGCCCGGCGAGCGCGGAGACGGCGAAGCCGTTGCCGAGGGCCTTGCCGAACGTCGAGAGGTCGGGGACGACCCCGTACAGCCCCTGCGCCCCCGCCTCGGACCACCGGAACCCGGTGATCATCTCGTCGAAGACGAGCACGCACCCGTACCGGTCGGCGAGGTCCCGCAGACCGGCGAGGTACCCGGGCGGCGGCTCCGTGTGGGTGGCCGGTTCGAGGACCAGGCAGGCGATGTCGCCGTCGCGGGCGAGAAGCGCCTCCGTGGCGGCGAGGTCGCCGTACGGGAACGACACCGTGAGGTCGTTCGACGGGATGCCGGCGGACATCGGTGTGGTCGTGATGAACCAGTCGTCGGCGGAGAAGAAGGGGTGGTCGGCGCAGAGGGCGACCCGGGACCGGCCGGTGGCGGCGCGGGCGAGGCGTACGGCGGCGGTCGTCGCGTCGGAGCCGTTCTTCGCGAACTTGACCATCTCGGCGGTCGGCACGGTCGCGAGGAACCGTTCGGCGGCCTCGACCTCGACGATGGACGGCCGCACGAACCCCGCACCCCGGTCGAGCTGGTGACGTACCGCCTCGGTGACACGCGGGTGCGCGTGGCCGAGGCTGACGGAGCGCAGCCCGGAGCCGTACTCGACGTACCGGTTGCCGTCGACGTCCCACACGTGGGCCCCGCGCCCGTGGCTGATGACCGGCGCCAGGTTCTCGGGGTACTGGTCGTCGCCCTTGGCGTAGGTGTGCGCGCCGCCGGGGATCAGGGTGTGCAGCCGCTCGTTGGCCTGCCGCGACTTCTCGGTGCCCACGGTCATCCCTCCAGCCGCTTGAGGACCTCGGCGAGCCCGGGCGCCTCCCGGTCCCGGGGGGACATCGAGGTGGCGGGCAGTGGCCAAGGTATCCCCAACTCCGGGTCGTCGAAAGCGATCGTGACGTCCTCGGCGGGATCGTGCGGGCGGTCGATGCGGTACGACGTGTCGGCGGTTTCGGTGAGCGCCTGGAAGCCGTGCGCGCACCCCGCCGGGATGTACAGGCTCGCCTGGGTCTCGCCGGACAGCTCGAAGAAGGCCCGGTTCAGGTACGTCGGCGAGGACGCCCGCAGGTCCACGACGACGTCGAAGACCCGCCCGGACGAGCACCGCACCAGCTTGGCCTCGCCCGCGCCCGCCCGCAGATGCAGGCCGCGCAGCACCCCGCGCACCGACCGCGACAGACTGTCCTGCACGAAGGCGTCCGGGTCGATGCCCACCGACCGGACGACGTCGGCGTCGAAGGTGCGGCAGAAGAAGCCGCGTTCGTCGGCGTACGGCGTCGGTTCGAACAGGTACGCGCCGGTGATCTCGGGGACTGCGGTCGCTTTCAAGGAGCCTCCTGGCTGGACGGGTACAGGACGGTGGTCAGGGCGGCGAACTGGTGCTCCAGGCGCCGGGAGGCTTCGAGGTTGCTGTCGGCGAGCGTCCGCCGCACCTCCGCGGAGCGCTTCTCCAGCTCCCGGAACTGTTCGAGGAGCCGGTCGGCGTCGACGGCGCGCGCCGGATGGCAGTACGGGCCGAGCCCCATCGACGCCATGAGCGCCTCGCTCTTCGCGGCATAGCTGAGCGCGAGGACCGGCGTACCGGTCTTCAGGGCGCAGATCAGATTGTGGTACCGGACGGCGACGACGGTGTCGGCCGCCGCCATCTCCGTCATCAGGTCGGCCAGCGAGGCCGGTTCGGCGGCGCTGACCAGCGGCGAGTTGACCGCGCCGAGGATCGCGGCGACCACCGACGCGTCGCACGTGTCGCCGGTCAGCAGCCGCACCGGCCGCCCTTCCCCGACGAGCACCCGCACGAACCGGATCGTCCCGTCGAGATACCGGCCGTGGATCTCGTCGGCCCGCGCGCGGTCGTCGTTGCCGCCGTGGAAGTCCATGACCCCGACGCACACCGTCCCCGAGGACGCCGCCGCCACCGGCACCGGCAGCGAGAACGCGAGGTCCGGGTAGACCTCGTCCCGGGAGGTGTCGACCCCCATCGCCCGCATCGCGTCGCGCGCCCTGCCGTCCCGGTACGAGCGGTACGCCGCGAGCCGCGCCGACCACCGCACCAGCGCCCGCGTCGGCCGGTTCCCGATCTCGGCGGCGCCGACGCAGACCAGCGCGACCCGCGTCCCCAGCAGCCGCCCGCTCGCGCAGAGCAGGAACAGCGCGTACGGGAACCCCCACGGCCGCAGCGGCAGCGTCGCTTCCAGGACGCCCATCCCCGGCACGATCACCACGTCGTGCCGCCGCACCCAGGCGGCCGTACGGAAGATGTCGACGGCCTTCCCGAACCCCTTCCCGGCGATCGCCCCCACCCGGGACGCCGTCCGGTACTCGCCCCGGTACCAGTGCAGCCGGGTCGCGGGGATGCCGAACCTCGCCGTCACCGCCTCGGGACCGCCGCACAGCGCGTCCACGGTCACCGACGGATGCCGGTCCCGCAGATACGCGAGGACGGCCTCCAGCGACCCGTCGTTGCCGAGGTTCCCGGAGCCGAGCAGCCCGAACACCCCGACGCGCACCGGCTTCACGCCCGCCGCCCCTCACGCCCGGCGACCAGGTCGTCCACGGAGACGGACAGCTCCGACGGGTCGACCGGCGCCCGGTCCTCGACCCGCTCACCGCCGCCCGTCCGCGCCCGGCTCGTCATCCACGCCGCGAGATGCCCGAAGCACGCCCGCCGGTCCGCCGACGACAGCGGCGCCCGCCGGATCGCGGAGGCGAACCCCCACACGTACTCGGCGAGCAGCCGGGGCGTCGGGTGCAGCGGCCCCGCCCGGCGCGGGTCCAGGTTCACGCACCGCGCCCGCTTCGACGGGTTCGCGCGCTCGGCGCGGGTCGGGTGGTCGCGGCGGAAGTACAGCAGCTCCGGCACCTGGTGGAAGCGTCCGTGCAGTGCGATCTCGGCGACGAACGTGCGGTCCGCGTGGTGGTAGCTGTCCATCGGCTTCACCCGCCGCAGCGCCTCCGCCCGGATCACCCCGTAGAAGTCGTCCCCGCCGGGCTCGAACAGCATGCTGCGAAACCGCTTCGGCGCGTCCGGCGACGCGGTGTCCAGGGTGTATGTGTACGGCACCTTCACCTGGCCGTCCTCGTCGATGACCGCTTGGTCGGCGTGGGCGAGGATGACGTCAGGGCGCTCGTCCAGCGCCTCCACGCAGCGCTTGAGCAGGTCACGGGCGTACAGGTCGTCGTGCGAGGCCCACTTGAACAGCTCGCCCCGGGACTCCGCGAAGACGTGGTTGTGGTTCGGCGTCGCCCCGATGTTCCGGGGGAGGCGCAGATAGCGGATGCGGGAGTCCTGCGCGGCGTACTTGCGGCAGATGTCCTGCGTCCCGTCGGCCGAGGCGTTGTCGGAGACGATCAGTTCGAAGTCCTCGTAGGTCTGGCCGAGCAGGGCGTCGAAGGACTCGGCGAGGTACTCCTCGCCGTTGTACACGGGCAGGCCGATGCTCAGCCTCGGGCGGGCGGTCATGGCGTCCTCACTTCGGGAATCGGATCGGGACGGCGCTCGCGCAGGGCGGTCCGCAGGTGCAGCCACCACACGGCCGAGCTGGTGACGGTCGCGGCGGCGACCCCCCAGGCCGAGCCGACCGTGCCGGCCAGGGCGGCGCCGCCGAGGCCGCCGCCGACGTAGCAGGCGGAGGCGAAGAGCTGGGCGCGCAGGCTGCGCCGGGCCGCGCCGAGCGCGCGCAGCCCGGCCGCCGCGCCCGTGCCGAGGCCGGCGCCCGCGACGCCGAGGGTGATCGCCGCGATGAGCCCGGACGCGGAGTGCCACACGTCGCCGAGCGCCACCTCGCCCAGTCGGCCCGGCATCAGCAGCAGCGCACCGCCCCACAGCAGCGCGCCGACGGCCTGCCCGCCGCCCAGCAGGAGACAGAACGACCTGAGCCGGTGCGGGGCCTGCCGCAGCACCCGCGCCGCCTCCGGCACGGTCACCAGCGACAGCCCCATCAGCACGGCGAGGAACGGCCCCATCAGCAGCTCCGCCCCCCGCACCGCGCCCACCGCACCGACCCCGGCGATCGCGCCGAGGCCGTACGCGCGCAGCTGGCTCGCCCCGCTGAGGCTGACGTTCTCGACCAGGTACCGGTAACCGAGGTCGCGTTGCTCACGCAGCCAGCCGCGTGCCAGGGTCACCCGGGGAAGGATGCCGGACTGGAGGTAGCCGTACCCGGCGGCCACCGTGGCCGACGCGCCCCAGGCCAGCACGAACGCGGCCACGCTCCCCACCCGGGCCGCGACCAGCAGGGCCGGGACCAGCGCGACACCCCACACGACGTCGTTGACGAACGCCTTGCGCCCGGCGCCCGCCGCGAAGAACGCGTACCGCCACGCGTCCTGGAGCAGCAGCCCCGGCAGCATCACGCCGAGACACGCGAACGCGGGCCCCACGCCGCCGCCGAGCGCGAGCCCGGCGACCACCGACACCGCGCCGAGCGCCGCGCCGACGCCGAGCGCCGTCCCCGTCGACCGGGCCACCGCGCCCCGCCACGACCACTCCGGCCCACCGCTGAACCGCACGACCAGCGGATCGGTCGCAAGGCCCCGCGAGACGTTGAGGACCACGCCGTACGTCACCCACGCGAGGCTGAACACGCCGAACGCGGTCACCCCCAGCGAGCGCGCCACGTACAGGCCCACCGCGAAGTTGCTGATGCTGGAGGCCGCCTGGTCGGCGAGCCCCCAGGACAGCCGCTTCACGAACCCCCGGGCCGGCGTCATGCCTTGATCAGACCCGCGTCGCGCAGCGCGTCCGCCGCCGCGACGACGGCGGCGAACTCCAGCCCGGCCCGCTCGGCGACGTCCAGCAGCGAGTGCTCCCCGTCGGAGAGGCTCAGCACCCACAGCATCGCCATTTGCGCCTGCTGCGCGTCACTGCGCCCGCCGAGCGAGTCGTACAGCCCCCGGCGCCCCAACTGCGGTTCCCCGTACGGGCTGAGGTTCACGTACCGCCGGTTGCGGTCCAGGACCCCGAACGCCTCCCGGCACACGGCGAGGGTGTCCTCCATCGCCGCCGGGGACACGAAGTCCAGGTCGTCCGCCGAGGTGTGGTACTCGGGGTACCCGGCGTACGGGGTCCGGCTGAGCGAGCCCACACCGAGGTCGAAGCCGGGGGAGCAGTACTGGCGCTCGTCGTAGCCGTACGGGGTGAACTCCTTGATCAGATGCGGGCGTTGCGACAGCACGTGCCGCATCACCCGGTCGATCTCGGCGTCCCCGCGCCGGCTCTTCTTGTACGTCAGCCGCCCCGAGTCCCCGGCGCAGGCCAGCACCAGCCCGTGCTTGACCCGGTCGATCCGTTCCGCGTTGCGGGCCAGCCACGTGATCGCCCCGATCGTGCCGGGCGCGTAGATGAACCGGTAGGTGTAGTACGGCTGTTGCTCGGCCAGCGCCTTCGCCAGGTACGTCGCGACCGCGATGCCGGCGAGGTTGTCGTTGGCCAGCGAGGGGTGGCAGACGTGCGAGGAGACGATCACCTCGTCGGACACCTGGCCGGGGATCACGTGTTCCGCGTAGGTGAGGTGGCCGTCGGCGAGCGTGGAGTCGATCCGCACCTCGTAATCGCCGTCGGGGAGCGCGTCCAGGGTGTCCTGGGCGAGGCAGAAACCCCAGGTCGGCTTGTAGTAGCTGGTGCGGTACGGCACCCACGACGGGTGCTCCGGCAGGGTGTGCAGGTGCTCGCGGAGTTCCGCCAGCGGCATGGTCCGCGCCACCGGCACGCTGTAGCCCAGCACATGGAGGCTGGACGCGGCGAAGTCGACGACCCGTCTGCCGGTGGCGTCGGCGACGTAAGCGTCCCGGATGTTCCACTCCTGCGGCACCGTCCAGTCCAGGACCTGCGTGCCCGTCGGCACCTCGTGGACCTCCAGCGGCACGTGCTCGCCGACGATGTCCAGCGTCGCGCGCACCCCGTCGCCGGTGATGCTCCGGCACAGCGGGTACAGCCGCTCCACCAGCGCGTACATCTCCTCGCCGGGCGCGCTCACCGGCGCCACCGCAGAGTGTCGTCGACCGTGCCCGCCTCGGACGCCGCGCGCAGCACCGCGAGCCGGGTGAAGCGCTCCTCGAAAGCCTCCCGGGTCAGGCCGTACCGGCGGTAGGCGTCGGCGAGTTCGAGCGCGCCGCGCTTCACCGACCACTCGTAGCCGAAGCCGGGGATCGCGGCACGGAACCGGGAGAAGTCCACCCGGTACGAGCGCGGGTCGGCGCCGGTCTCGCCGGTGATCCGCACCTTCGACCCGGCCACCGCCTCGGCGACCTGCCCGGCGATATCGGCGACGGTGACGTTGTTGGCCTCGCTGCCGATGTTGAACGCCCGGTCGTGCACCGCCTCCTGAGGTGCCGTCAGCGCGGCCGTGAACGCGCGGGCGATGTCCGCCGCGTGCACCAGCGGACGCCAGGGCGTCCCGTCCGACAGCACCAGCACCTCGCCGGACAGCAGCGCGTGCCCCACCAGGTTGTTCAGCACGATGTCCGCGCGCAGCCGGGGCGAGAACCCGAACGCGGTCGCGTTGCGCATGTACACCGGGCTGAAGCCGGAGTCGGCCAGCGTGTGGAGGTCGTCCTCGACGCGCACCTTGGACTCCGCGTACGGCGTCACCGGGCGCAGCGGCGCGTCCTCGGCCACCAGGTCGTCGCCGCCCGCCGCGCCGTACACGGAACACGTCGACGCGTACAGGAACCGCCGTACCCCCGCGTCGCGGGCGAGGCGGGCCAGGTGGACGGAGGCGTGGTGGTTGATGTCGTAGGTGAGCTGGGGCGCCAGCGAGCCCAGCGGGTCGTTGGAGAGAGCGGCCAGGTGGATCACGGCGTCGAAGCCGGCGACGTGGCCGGCGGTGACGTCGCGCAGGTCCACGCGGTGGCCCGGCGGGTCGGCGGGCGCCGGGCCCAGCACGCAGTCGGCGAACAGGCCCGAGTCCAGGCCGGTGACCTCGTGCCCGGCGGCCGTGAGGACCGGGGCCATGACGGTGCCCAGGTAGCCCTGGTGCCCGGTCAGCAGTACACGCACGTTCAATCCCCCAGGTCGAGAGTGAGTTTGGTGACCGCGAACGCCTCGGCGTAGCGGGCGTGGCATTCGATGCCGCGGATCCTCGCGAGGCCGAGGAACGCCTCGCGGTCGTACCAGGGCCGGTGGCGCTGCGAGGCGTAGTGCGCCTGGAGGAGGCGCACCTTCTCCTCGGCGACCTCTACCGGCAGTGGCTGGTAGGCGTTCGGGCGGCCGAGGTCGCCGTCCCACTTGACGATCTCGTAGCCGAGGACGAGATGGTCGCGGAATGCCGTGGTCATCAGCCGCGCGAGCCCCCGGTGGTCCTGGTGGGCGTCGTCGGTGCGCGGCGCCAGCACGAGGTCCGGGTCGGTGCGCTCGCGCAGCTCCTCGACGGCCGCCTTGGCCTCCTCCCAGTGCGCCGGGAAGCGGCCGTCGGGCAGCTTCAGCACCGTCAGCCGCAGGTCGGCGCCCGGACAGAACGCGGCGAGCGCGTCGCGCTCCTCCTGCTCGCGCCCGGTGCCGGCGCCGGACAGCACCAGCGCGTCCACCCGGACACCCGGGTGCGCCCGGCACAGCGCCAGGAGGGTGCCGCCCGCGCCGATCGCGATGTCGTCGCAGTGCGCCCCCACGGCGGCGACCCGCTCCAGGCGTCCGGCGCTGAGGCGGATCACACCCGCTCCCACACGGCCCACGGACGCTCACCGCGCGCGTACGCCTCGTCGAGCGCGGCCCGCTCCTTCACGGTGTCCGTCGGCTTCCAGAACCCCCGGTGCCGGTGTGCCACCAGCCGTCCCCGCTTGGCGAGTTCGGCGCAGCCGTCGGCGACCAGGTCCCCGTTCTCCGGGATGTGGTCGAAGACCTCCTGCCGCAGCACGAAGTAGCCGCCGTTCTCCCACAGCGGCAGATCGCTCACCGGCGTGATGCCCCCCACCAGCCCGTCGTCCCCGAGGTCCACGCAGTGGAACGACGACTGCGGCGGCACCACCATCATCGACGCCCCCGCGTCCCGCCGGGAGAACCGGTCGATCATCTCCGGCAGCGGGGCGTCGGTCAGCACGTCCGCGTAGTTCGCGAGGAACATCTCGTCCCCGTCCAGGTGCTCGCGCACCCGCCGCAGCCGCTCCCCGATCGGCGACTCCACGCCGGTCTGCACGAACGTGATCGTCCAGTCCGCTATGTCCGTGGACAGCAGCTCGGTCTGGCCGCGTCTGAGCACGAAGTCGTTGGACGTCGTCTCCTCGTAGGTGAGGAAGAAGTTCTTGATGTGGTCGGCGCCGTACCCGAGGCACAGGATGAACTCCGTGTGCCCGAAGTACGCGTAGTAGCGCATGACATGCCAGATCAGCGGGCGCGGACCGACCATCGCCATCGGCTTGGGGACGTCGTCGGAGGAACCGCTGCGCATCCGCAGCCCGTAACCGCCGCAGAACAGGACGACCTTCACGACTTCACCTCGACAATGCTCAGTTCCGGGACGGGGAAGACCAGCCGGCCGCCCCACTCGTGCACGAAGGCCAGCTGCTCGGTGAGCTCGGCCCGCAGGTTCCACGGCAGGACCAGCACGTAGTCCGGCCGGTCGGCGCTGATCTGCTCGGGCGCCAGGATCGGGATGCGGGTGCCCGGCGTGAACCGGCCGTGCTTGTAGGGGTTGCGGTCGACCGTGTACGGCAGCAGGTCGGGGCGGATGCCGCAGTGGTTCAGCAGCGTGTTGCCCTTGCCGGGCGCCCCGTACCCGACGACCGTCTCGCCGCGCTCGGCGGCCTCGACGAGGAACCGCAGCAGGTCCCGCCGTACGGTCGCCACCCGGGCGGAGAACTCCGTGTACCCGGACAGCTCCTGGAGCCCGGCCGCCTTCTCCCGGTCCAGGACGTCCGTCACCCGCTGGGACGGCTCGCCCGCGACCTCCGCCGGACGCGCCCACAGGCGGATCGAGCCGCCGTGCGTCGGCAGCAGCTCGACATCCACCAGCGCGAGCCCGCCGCTGGCCAGCGCGCGGATCGCGGCGGCGACCGAGTAGTACTGGAAGTGCTCGTGGTAGATCGTGTCGTACTGGTTCTCCTCGATCAGCGTCAGCAGGTGCTGCACCTCGATCGACACCCAGCCGTCGTCGGCGACCAGGGCGCGCAGGCCCCGGGTGAAGCCGACCACGTCGGGGATGTGCGCGTACACGTTGTTGGCGACCACCAGGTCCGCCGGACCGTGGTCGGCGCGGACCTCGGCGCCGGTGTCCGGGTCGAGGAACCGGGTGATCGTCGGCA
Organism: Streptomyces saintjeani; assembly: GCF_055409605.1. Classification (NCBI taxonomy): domain Bacteria; kingdom Bacillati; phylum Actinomycetota; class Actinomycetes; order Kitasatosporales; family Streptomycetaceae; genus Streptomyces; species Streptomyces saintjeani. The sequence goes on from NZ_CP189624.1 coordinate 9,738,166, forward strand.
CCCCCGCCTCCCGCGCCGCCGCCCCCACGTTCACCGACGGCTCGATGCCCAGGCAGCGCATCCCCCGGTCCACCACGTGCTTCAGCAGGTAGCCGTCGTTGCTGGCGACCTCCACCACGAACGCGTCGGGCCCGAGCCCCAGGCGCTCGACGGCGCCCGCGACGAACGTGCGCGCGTGGTCCACCCACGACGTCGAGTAGGACGAGAAGTACGCGTACTGCGTGAACGTCTCCTCCGGCGTGATCAGCGGCGGGATCTGCGCGAGCCAGCACTCCGTGCACACCCGCAGGTGCAGCGGGTACGTCTGCTCCGGCAGGTCCAGCTGGTCGGCGGCGAGGAAGCTCTCGCACGGCGGTGTCGCCCCCAGGTCGACCACGCTCGCGAGCGCTTGTGAGCCGCAGAGTCGGCATCGTGTCATCTAGTGGTTCCCCCCACTCGGCTGTGTCCGCCCCGCGATCGCGGAGCGGTACCCCTCCAGCAGGCGCTCAAGACCGACGGCCGGACTGAACCCCTGCTCGTAACGGCGCCTGGCCGCACGCCCCATCTCCTGGTCGGCGCCGGTGATCCGGCGCAGGCAGGACGCCAGCGAGGCCGGGTCGCCCGGCCGGTGCAGCAGCCCGCTCACCCCGTCCTCGACGAGTTCGGTGAACGCCCCGTGCCCGGCGGCGACCACCGGCACCCCGGCCGCCATCGCCTCCACGGCGACCAGGCCGAACGCCTCCTGCCACGTCGACGGGGCGACCACGGCGACCGACCGCGCGACGACCTCCCGGCACTGGTCCGTGTCGTACAGGCCCACGTACCGCACGTCGCCGCGCCCGGCGGCCCAGGCGGTCACCTCCGCCTCCAGCGGCCCCGTCCCGGCGATCACCAGCGGCACCCCCACACCGCCGCCGGCCGCGACCTCGTCCCACGCGGCCATCAGCAGCCGCACGCCCTTGGCCTCGGCGAGGCGGCCCAGGAAGAGGAGGTGCTCGCCGGGGCCGGTGCGGCCGATGCCCGGTTCGGGGACGAAGTTGTGCTTCACCGCCAGCAGTCCGGCCGGCATCCCGGCCCGCACGAGGATCTCGCGCTGGGCGGCGGAGATGCAGAAGAACCGCTCCACGCCGGACCACCAGCGCCGCCGGTTCACCGACAGACTCAGCGCGAGCGGCACCGTGGCCAGCCGCGAGCCCCGGTAGCAGCCGTGCCGTACGGCGGGCAGCGGCGCCCTCCCGACGCACGCCGAGCACGGCCGGCCGTCGCGCCGGAGCGTGCCCGGCGGGCAGACCTGCGTGTAGTTGTGCAGGGTCGCCACAGCGGGCACCCCCGCGTCGGCGCAGGCCGCCAGCACCGCCGGGGACAGCAGCGGGAACACGTTGTGGACGTGCACCACGTCGGGCCGCTCGGCCCGCAGCCGCGCCGCCAGCTCCCGGCGCACGCCCGGGTTCCACGGCACCAGCAGCGGCAGCGCGGCCTTCGACGGCAGGGAGCGGGCGGCGATGTCGTCGCTGCGCCGCTCGAACACCCCGACCCGGTGGCCCGCCTCCCGCAGGAGCGCCACCTCCTGGTCGACGACCTTGTTCTCACCGCTCGGCTGCGCCGAGGCGTAGCGGTTGTGCACCACGAGGACATGCACGGTCAGTTCACCTCCGACGGCAGACGGGGCAGCTCGGGAGCCGTCCGCACCGGCGCCGCCAGCAGCGAGGCGGCGACCGCCAGATGCAGCAGATACGGCGAGGCGTCCCCGAGACCGGCCTCCGTGTACGACGCGATCGCGCAGTAGCTGATCAGGAAGATCGCGCAGGCCCGCGCGAGGGACGGCGGCCTCAGCAGTGCGACGGCGGCCAGCACGACGAGGAACGCCGCGACCAGTCCGACCCCGGCGAAGCCCTGCTCGTTGTAGACGGCCAGCCAGCTGTTGTCGATCGGCAGGCCCGCGAACGACTTGTCGCCCAGGCCCACCCCGAAGAGCTCCTCCGCCGGCGACCGGGGCGCCGAGAGCAGCGCGTCCCACACCTTCGCCCGCCCGGTGAGGCTCGTGAAGTTCTCCTGGCTCTGCCCGCGCAGGAACCACGCCTGGAGCAGCGAGCTGAACCCCACGGCCGCCACGGTCGCCATCAGCACCGACCAGGAGAAGAACCGGCGCGCGGACGAACTCGTCAGCACCAGCGACACGATCGCCAGCGTCAGCCCGACCAGCAGCCCGAGCGTCGCCGTCCGGGTGTGGGTCAGCGCGAGCAGCACCAGCGACGGCACGACGACCAGCGCCGCACTGCCCCGGTCGGTCCGCCCGCCCAGCAGGAGCAGCACCGAAAGACCGATGATCACCGCCGCGTACTGCCCGATCTGCGGCGGCGTCAGCGGCCACAGCGCCCCGACCAGCCGCCCCCCGTACAGCTCCGGCAGCGCGGCGCCCGGCGACACCACCAGGCCCGCCGCCACCGACATCAGCACCGCGAAGTAGATCCGGATGTGATGCCGTACGAACGTGTCGCCGCCGTCCCACCAGCGGGTCAGCAGCCACAGCGTGCCCACGAAGAGCGCGAGGCGGGCGCACCGGAACAGCGCCCCGAACCCGGACTCCAGGTGCACGCTGGACAGGACGCTCACCACCACCAGCAGGCTGAGCAGCAGCAGATAGGCGCTGCCCCGGACCTTCAGCCGCAGGTTCAGCGCGAGCGCCAGTGTGAACGCGGCCACCAGCGCGCCCATCGTCACCATCTGGATCAGCGACCGGGGGATCGGCACGACGGTCTTCGCCCCGGCCGAGCCCAGCGTGTTGAGGATCAGCAGCCCCCACACCGTCCCGACGAGCCTCGGCGCCCCCATCTCAGCCGCCTTCCCGCGCGCGGAAGGTGCTGCCCGCGTCCTGCCGGTACGGCGCGCTGCGCCACTGCCCGGCGTCGAGCGTGCGGCTCGGGTCGTGGACGACGAACGTCCACGGGCCGGCGTACTCGTTGTGGTACCAGCGGTTGCCCTGCTTCAGGGTGATCGCGTCGGCGACCCCGTCGCCCTGGTACGGCGACCAGTCGGGGTAGGTGCCGTAGTTCGCCAGCACCGCCATCCGGTCGCACAGCGTCGTGCAGCCGACGGCCGCCTTGTCCAGCACGAACCGGTTGTCGTGGATCTCCACGCGCTGCGTCTTCCACCGGCAGTCCGCGTACAGCGGCGCCTTCGTGATGCCCGGGCGCGCACAGCGCCGGGTGTCCTTCACCAGGAGCGTGCAGTCGCCGGACGACGTGTTCGCCGGGCTGTTGCAGAACCGGTCGGCGTTCTCCCACAGGGTGATCCCGGACCAGTTGTTCTCCAGGACGTTGCGGTAGACCTCGATCTTGTCCGTGCGCGCCCGCACGCGCGGTTCGCCGCCCGACTCGGACAGATAGACCGTCGCGAGCGGGAAGGAGTCGCCGCGGTCCGCGTACCGGCGGCCCTCGACCTTGTTGTTCCCCCGGATCGTGTTGCCCCGGATCACCGCGTTGTAGCTGGTCTCGTAGATCAGCGCGGCCCCGTCGTTGTCCTCCAGGACGTTGTCCTCGATCAGGAAGTCGTTGTTGTTGGTGTCCGCCCACAGCCCGGTGCCCCGGTTGCCGTGCACCCAGTTGCCCCGTACGTCGGCCCCGTCGACCGCCCAGAACTTGACGCCCCCCGTGCAGCCGCAGCCGGGCTGCTTGCGCTCCCAGTCGCCGGTGTTGTTCCCGGTGATCTCGTTCCCCTCGACCACCAGACCACTGATCCGGCCCGACTTGTACGCGTTGATGCCGTACTGCCCGTTGCCGCGCAGGCAGTTGGCGCGCACCTGCTGCCGCGCCCCGGCCATCAGCCCGGCCCCCGAGTTGTTCTGGATCGTCGCGTGCTCGATCACCCACCCGTCGGCCGAGTCGTGGTTGACGACCCCCTCGTCGTGCGGCGCGACGAAGTTCTGCACGGTCAGATAGCGCACGGACACATCGCGGGCGGGCCCGCCGAACGCGTACTGGTTGACCTTCCGGCCGTCCAGCACCGCACCCGGCGCGCCCACATAGCGGTCACCGTCCTTGGGGATGACCTGGGCGTACCGGTCCGCTTCGAGCCGGTGCGTGCCCGGACGCAGCCAGAACGTCGTGCGCGGGGGGCTGCTCTTCGTCTTCTCCGCCAGATCGCCGGGCACGGCCGGGTCGACGCTCACCGCACCCTTGGGCGCCGACGCCGGACCGGCCGCGGGCTTGGCGCACACCCGGGCCACCGACGCCGACACGGACGTGGCCGGCGTGGAGGTCGGCTCAGGCTTCGCGTCCGGCGCGCTGTCGCAGCCGGCCACCGCCAGCAGGGCGAGCGACGCCGCCCAGTACCGCCATTTCATGCCCACCCTCCGCCCCCTCAGCCGTGGAACCTGAGCACGGTGACGAACCCCTCGACGCTCCCGGTGGAACCGGTGCCGACCAGCGTCGTCGCGGGCTCCTTGCGCCCGAAGCCGGGGGAGTACCAGCCCAGCGGCGGATCGCTCTCGCCCCGGTGCGCCCGCCAGTCGAGCCGCCCCGGCAGATCGAGCGTCGCGGACCGCTCCTCGCCGTCCCGCGCCCACGTCAGCAGCGCCCGGTTCTCCTCCAGGCGCGCGGTGACCGCGGGGCCGAGGTGGAACGCGAGCCGTACGGCACGCCGCTCGCCGGACACCTCGTCGACGATCCGCACCTCCCGGTCCGCCGACGTCAGTTCGACCCACCGCCGGTGCGCGGAAGGCCCGTACCCGTCGTGCTCGGCACCCCAGCGGGCCACCCCCGCCTCGGAGGTGTCGGCGACCAGGACCCGGCTGCGCGCGTGCCGGGTCCACAGGAACGGGCCCCCGGACACGGACTGGTCCTCGCCGTCGACCTGGAGCGTGTTGTGGCCGAGCGTCGAGCGGAAGTACCGCCGCCACGCGGGCTGGCCGTGGTAGCAGTACGTCCCCGGGTCGGCGAGCACGTCCACCCCGTCGTGGCGCACCTCCACGGACAGCGCGTCCGCGTGCGCGTGCGCGGCGATCGACAGGAACCCGTGCGGGCCCCCGTCGCACCGGCACCAGATCTCCCCCGGCCCGCGCAGGACGGTCAGCCCCGCGTCCGCGAAGTGCGCGGGGCGGCTCGCGGGACGGTCGCCCCGTTGATACGGCTCGACGAGCGCGGCCAGCAGCGGAGTGCGGACGTCGGTGCCGGTGACCTTCGGCCACCAGTCGAGGCGCCCGAACAGCGCGTCCCCCGTGGCCAGCAGCGACGCCCAGCGGTCCGTGCCCGCGCCGTCGACGACCAGGCCGTACCCGTCGTCCGCGTCACCCTGCCGGGGCGGGCGCAGCCGGCTGTCCACGACGGCCGCGAGCGCGTCGGTCATCCGCAGCAGCACCAGCCGGACCGACGGCGGGACCGGAACACCCGCCGTATCCGCCTCGGCCAGTGCCGCGAGCCCCAGTTCGAGGACCAGCCCGTGGTACTCGGTGGCCAGTTCGCGGTTGAGGCCGGACGGGAAGGTGTTCCGGCGCAGGTGCCGCTCCAGGGACCGCAGGGCGTCGCCGCGCCAGCGCTCCGAGGCCGGGAACCAGTCGAACGCGCAGGCCGCGGCGAACTGTCCGGCGGCCTCGGCGACGATGTGGTTGTTCGCCGACGAACCCCGGCTCGGGAAGGCGGCCAGCCAGCGCTGGTGGTGCCAGATCTGGCGCACCGCCACCGGGTTGCCCTCGAACAGACCGGCCACCTCCGGCCACTCGTCGAGCAGCCTGCGGATCCACACCCAGGACAGCAGCCGGATGCCCAGCTCGATGCCGCTCGTCCAGTGCACCCCGCGCAAGGGCGCGTTGGCCGACCACCACGACCGCAGATGCGCGGCGACCCGCTCGGCGTACCGCTCGTCGCCGGTGACCGCGTAGGCGGCGGCGAGCACGGTCAGGTACTGGTGCCGGGACGGCTCCCAGATCTGCTTGATGTCCCCGACGGTCTCCTCGTCCCGGTACGGCACGTCGAAGGCGTACCCCCAGGGCGCGCGCCGCCCGGTCTTCGGGTCGTACCACCAGTCCGGGGCGTCCAGGTCGTCGCGGACCACCCCGAAGAACTCGCCGTACCCCGCCATCAGCCGGTCCGCCTCCGCCACCAGCCGCTTCACCGCGTCCGGCGGCACGCAGGCGAGCGCCCCCGGCGGCAGGACGGCGGTGAACCGGGCGCCGGTCACGTCCGGGCAGACGGGCCGCGCCGACCGCCACCGCCGCCTGCGCACCACGTCCCCGGCCCGCCCGGCGACCTCCATCGGACCCATCCGCGACAGCCGCCGCAGGTACCACCCCGCGTCCAGGCTCATCGCGCCCCCGCCAGCGTCACCGGCACCCCGCCGGCCACAGAAGCCCGCACGGCGAGGGTCGCCGCCGTGGTGGCGGCCAGCGACTCCAGCGGCACCGGCATCGGGCCGCCGGTCCGCACCGCCTTCACGAACGCGGCGAGTTCGGCGTTCTGGCCCTTGTCGCGGGCCTTCGGCAGCCGGGAACTCACCCACCGCTTGCGGTCGTAGACCGAGGCGCGCACGAAGTCGTCGAGCCGCAGCACCTTGCCGTCGGCGACCAGGTCCAGCGTCTCCTTCGGGAAGCCTGCCGCGCCCGTCGTGACGTAGCTGATCGTCGCGGTGGAGTCGTCCGGGTAGCGCAGGACGACCTGGAGATCCTCCTGATCCGGTGAGGCGACCGCGTACACCGAGACCGGGTCGGCGTCGAGCAGCCAGCTCGCCGTGTCGACGAAGTGCCCGCCCTCACCGGCGAACCGGGAGCCCTCGGTGCCCTGCCGGAGGTACCAGCTGCCGTGCGCCAGCCGGCCCGCGTTGACCAGATAGCGCAGGGACGCCGGGCCGCTCCTGGCGCCGAACCGCTCCTTCGCCTCCCGCAGCAGGGGCGCGAACCGGCGGTTGAACCCCACCTGGATCCGGTCGTTGCCGGACTCCTCGACCGCCGAGAGCACCCCGGCCAGCTCCTCCTCGCTGAGCGCGAGGGGCTTCTCCACGAACACCGCCTTGCCCGCGAGCAGCGCCCTGCGGGTCAGGTCGGCGTGCGAGCTGTGGCGGGTGACGACGAACACCGCGTCGATCGCCTTGTCGCCGAGGACCGCGTCGAGATCGGTGGTCGCCTCGGCGAAGCCGAACTTGCGCTGCGCGTTGGCGGCGGAGAGGGCGGTCGTGGTGACGACCGTGGCGAGTTCGACGCCGTCACGGCCGGTGAGGTGGGGGAGGAGCATTGAGGTCGCGTAGTTGCCGGCGCCCACGAAGGCGAGACGCACGGGGGACGACGTGGCCTTGGCGGTCCGGGGCGCGGGCGTGACGCGCACGGCGGGCACGGTCACCGTCGGCGCCTCGGCCACGGCCGTGCTCTCGGCGTTCCCGGGGCTCTGGGGGTACCGGAACAGCACGGCCACGGCCTTGAGGTCGCCGTCCTTCAGGCTCCGGTACGTCTCCACCGCGTCGTCGAAGTCCGCGACGTGGGACACCAGCGGCTCCACATCGACCCGGCCGCGCGCGGCGAGGTCCAGGAAGCACGCCAGGTTCCGGCGCTCCGTCCAGCGGACGTACCCGATCGGGTAGTCCCGGCCGTCGAGCTCGTACTCAGGGTCGTAGCGGCCGGGCCCGTAGCTGCGGGAGAAGCGGACGTCCAGCTCCTTCTCGTAGTACGCGTTCCACGGCAGGTCGAGGCGGCACTTGCCGATGTCGACGACCCGGCCCCGGTCCCGGCTCAGCCGCGCGGCCAGCTCGACGGGCTGATTGCTGCCGCCGCCGGCCGCCAGATACACCTGGTCCACGCCGTGGCCGTCGGTCAGGTCCACCACCGCGGACTCCACGGCCGGGGACGCCGGGTCACCGCAGGCCACCGCGCCCAGCCGCGCGGCGAGTTCGCAGCGCGCCGGGTCGGGGTCGGCGCCGACGACGCGCACCCCCGAGGCGGCCAGCAACTGCACCACGAGCTGTCCGATCAGCCCGAGGCCGATCACCAGCGCGACCTCACCGAGCCGGGACTCGCCCTGCCGGACCCCCTGCAACGCGATCGACCCGACCGTCCCGAACGCGGCGTGCCGGGGCGCGAGGCCGTCCGGCACCGGGGCGTACAGGTTCTTCGGCACCCAGTTCAGCTCGGCGTGCAGCGCGTGCTCGTTGCCCGCGCACGCCACCAGGTCGCCGGCCTTCACGTCGTCGATCCCGTCGCCGACCTGCTCGACGACCCCGCACAGCGAATAGCCCAGCGGCGTGTACGAGTCCAGCTTGCCCATCACCTTGCGGTAGGTCGCGGGCACCCCGTTCACGGCCACGCTCTGCACGACCTTCGCGACCTGGTCGGGGCGCGAACGGGCCTTGCCCAGCATCGACATGCCGGCCTCGGAGACCTTCATCAGCTCGGTGCCGGTGGAGATCAGCGAGTAGGCGGTGCGCACCAGCACCCCGCCCGGCTTGCACCCCGGCACCGGCACGTCGAGGAGAGCCAGCTCGCCGCTCTTGTAGTTCTGTACGACCTGTTTCACCGAAGCCTCTTCGTTTCTCTACGCCGTCAGGGGAGCGGACCCGGAGGTCGCGCCGCGATACCAGTACTCGAGGGTCAGGACGTGCCACAGATGCTTGGAGAAGTCGTGCTGCCCGGCGGCGTCCTCGGCGACCATCCGCGCCAGCGCCTCCCGCCGCAGGAACCCCGACCGCACGAGCACCCCGTCGTGCACCACCTCTTGGACCAGCGGCGCGAGGTCCCGGCTCATCCAGGCCCGCAGCGGCGCGCTGAACAGGCCCTTGGGCCGGTACACGATCTCCCGGGGCAGCACGGAGAGGGCCGCCTCCTTCAGCACGGCCTTGCCCTGCCGCCCGACGATCTTTTGGTCGCCGGGCACCGCGAACGCCGCCTTCACGACCTCGACGTCCACGTACGGCACCCGCACCTCGGTCGACGCGGCCATGCTGGAGCGGTCGGTGTAGGCGAGGTTGAGGCCCGGCAGGAACATCCGGGCGTCGCCCAGGCACATGCGGTTCACGAAGTCGTCGAGGTCGTTGTCCTCGTAGGTGTCCGCGTGCTCGGTGAGCACGTCGTCGACCGTCCCCGCCAGGTCCGGGTCGATCAGGCCGAGGAGTTCGGCCCGGTCGTACAGGGTGTAGCTGCGCCGGAACGCGGTCTCCTCCGGCAGGTCCGCGAAGGACAGGAACCGCTTCGCGAACCGCACCGACCGGTACCCCCGGCGGGCGGACGCGACCGGCAGCCGGTCCACGACCCCGGACAGCCCGCGCCGCAGCGGACGCGGCACGCGCTGGTAGCGCAGCGCGAGGAGGTTCGCGAGGTGCTTGCGGTACCCGGCGAACAGCTCGTCCGCGCCCATCCCCGACAGCATCACCTTGACCCCGGCCTCCCGGGCGGCCGTACAGATCAGGAACGTGTTGATCGCGGCCGGGTCGCCGATCGGCTCGTCCAGGTGGTACGTCATCCGGGGCAGCAGGTCCAGGACGTCGGGCGCGATCTCGATCTCGTGCAGGTCGACCCCGAACCGCTCCGCGACCTGCCGGGCGTAGCGCAGGTCGTCCGGCATCGCCTCGAACCTGGAGTCCTCGGCGCGGAACCCGATCGTGTAGGCGGAGATCCCCGGCCGGTCCCGGGCCGCGAGCGCGGTCAGGTAACTGGAGTCGAGCCCCCCGGACAGGAACGTCGCCACGGGGACGTCGGACAGGAGGTGACGCCGCGTCGACTCCTCGACGACGGCCGCGATGTCCGGCAGCTCCCCGTACCGGGCCTCGGCGGCGACGTCCCGCAGGTTCCAGTAGCGCCCGCGCTCCACCCGCCCGTCGGGCCGGATCAGCAGCCAGCTCCCCGGCGGCAGCTTCTCCGCCTCGCGGAACGCGCACCGCGAGTCCGGCACCCAGTAGTAGAGGAGCGAGGCCACCAGCGCCGCGTGGTCCACCTCCAGCGAACCGCCCGTCACGGCGGCCAGCGCCTTCAGCTCGGAGGCGAACACCAGGCCCTCGCCGCGCCGGATCAGGAACAGCGGCTTGATGCCGAGCTGGTCGCGGGCGAGGACCAGCTCACCGGTGCGCTCGTCGAAGACGCCGAACGCGAACATGCCGCGCAGCCGGGGCAGACAGTCCGTGCCCCAGCGCCGCCACGCCTCCAGCAGGACCTCGGTGTCGGAGGTGCCCCGGAACCGCGCCCCGGCTCCTTCGAGCTCGGCGCGCAGTTCGGGCGCGTTGTACAGCTCGCCGTTGTAGGTGAGGACGAGACCGTCCTTCGCCATCGGCTGGGCGCCGGTCTCCGAGAGGTCGATGATGGCCAGCCTGCGGTGCCCGAGGTGCACCTCGCCGTCACCGGCGGGGTGGCCGTAATGACCGGACCCGTCCGGGCCCCGGTGGGCGAGGACGCCGGTCAGCCGGTCCGTGACGGCCTTCCCGTCCGGCCAGCGGTACGTGCCTGCGATGCCACACATGTCCTACCGCGCTTCCTGGTCGCTGTCCGGGACCCGCGTCGCCCACTTCGGCAGCCGCTCCACCCCGTTCTTCCGTAACAGCCGGGGCGGCGCCGGGGGCCGTTCGGCCCACAGCGTGCCGTCGGTCCGGTCGCGCGGATCGGGGTCGATCAGCACCACGCCGACCACCTCGACCCGCTGGTCCGCGAGCTGCCGCGCCACCGTGTGCAGCCACGCCGCGCTGCCGTGCCCGGCCCGCACCACGAGGACGGTCTTCGTGCCGAGGTACCGCAGGTCGGTCCAGGCGGTGCCGGGCGCCACCGAGCCGACGCCGATCCGGCGTTCCGCCGGGGATGCCGGGGCGGCCGGGGCCGTGGTGACGACGGTCGGGTCTCCCGGCTGCGGCTTGCGCTTGGTGAGCCGCGATCCCGGCAGCGCGTCCACGACGGTCACCGGACCCTCCGCCACCAGGGCGCGGGCCAGGTCCAGGGCGATCACCCCGGTGCCCCGCGCGCACCCCAGCGCCAGCAGCGACACCGGCTCCGCCGAGGCGCGCACCGTGCGGGCCAGCGACGCGGTGAGGCGTTCACGGGCCGCCCGGTTGCGGCGCCGCCCCCACAACCGGGGGGAGCGAAGGGGCAGTTCGGCGATGACCGAGGCGTTCAGGTTCGCCGCGATCTCCCGGCGCAGGACGGGACGGTCCGCGACCACCGTGCCCACGGCGGCCACCGCGAGCCCGAGGACGAACCCGAGGACCAGGCCGATCACCCCGTCCGTGGCGGCGGCCTTCGGCAGGGAGTGGCTCAGCGCGCGCGGCGCGTCCACGATCTGCGTGCCGGCCACCAGCCGGGGCGTGCCGATCCGCGCCTCCGCCGCGCGCTGCCCGAAGTCGGTGATCCGCGCGGTGAGTTCGGCCCGGCGGGCGAACAGCGACTCCAGGTCCGCCGACGCCTTCGGCCCGGTCTGCCCCGAGCCGTCGGTGATCGCCTGGTCGACGCGGGCGAGGTCGGCCTCCAGCCGGTCCCGCTGGTCGAGGAGCCCCTTCGCCTCGGCGTCCGCCGCCTGCTGGATGCGCCGGACGTGGTCGGCGACGAACGCGTCCGCGAGCGCCTTGGCACGGGCCACCGCCTGGGCGTCACTGGCACCCGTCACCGTGATCTGGAGCAGGTTGTTGGTCAGGCCGAGACCGCTGTAGTCCGCCATGAAGTCCTCCGGCCGGTCCGGGGACCTGAGGGCCTTCAGCGCGGCGTCGGCGATGCGTGTGGTGCTCAGCAGGGCGACGTCCGTACGGATCAGGGTGCCGGGGTCGTTCGGCTGGTCCGCCTGGTGGGCGACCAGCACCTTGGCCACCGCCGTCGGCGCGGGCGGCAGCAGCACCGGCACCGAGGCGCCGGCCGTCAGCCCCAGCACGGCCGTCGCACACCACAGGCGCCGGCGCCGGCGCACCGCGACCACCAGCGCCTGGAGGTCGAGCAGGGGAGCGGACTGCGGTGTCGTCACCCGGCGCCTCCCGTCGCGAGGGCCTTCTGGCGGCGGTTGCCCGCACGGGCCGTCCGAGTCGTGACGGGCGCGGAGAGGACGACACCGACGACCGTGTGCCCCGCGTCGGCGCACGCCTCGGCGATGCCGGTCAGCTCCACGGCGGTCCACTCGCCCGGGCTCAGCACGACCAGGGCGCCGGACTCCGCGTCGCGGTCCGGGACGACCGGCCGCTGCACCGAGACCCCGGCCACGGCGAGGAGGGGATCGCTGTCCGACTCGGCGACCAGGTGGTCCGCCGCACTGCGGGCGGTGTCGTCGCCGTCCGGGACGAGCACCAGCAGACTGTGCGGGAACGGGAGGCGCTCGCGGATACGGGCGCACACCCGCCGGTAGCGGATCTGCCGGTCGGCCTCGTCACCGGACGGCTGCGGGGGCGGCACGTCCCAGCGGACGTCCGTCCCCAGGAGCCGGCGCAGCCCACGGCCACGCGACCGGCGCCCGGCGGGCACGTCGACCGTACCGAGGAGCGGCGAGCCCAGCGCCCCCGCGATCTCCGTCTCCGTGCGCAGCCTGCGGCTCATGCGGGCGGCGGTGAGATGGCCGATCACCGCGAGGAGGAAGAACAACAGGCCCCCGCCGACGGTGAGCTGCGTCCGCGTCGGCGGCGCCTCGCCGGTCGGCCGGGGAGCCGGGCCCATGACGACCATGGCCGCCTTCCCGGAGGCCGGACCCGCCTGGTTCAGCTTGGTGACGGCCTCCTGCAACGCCGTACGCAGCTTCGTCAGCTCCGTACGGGTCTGCACGCTCTCCACGGACTCCCCCGTACCGGCCGCGTCCGCCAGCTCCGAGATCCGGCGCCCCGTCTGCGTCACGAGCTGACGCAGCTCCTCCGGACCCGAGGCCGCGTCCTGGCCGGTGCTCGCGCCCGAGACCCGCGCCGCGAACGCGACGAACTGCCGCGCCACCTCGTCGGCGATCTGCTGCGCCCCCTTGGGAGTCTCGTCCGTGGCGGAGATCTTGACGATGTTCCCGTCGGCGGCCGTCGCGCTCACCCGGTCCTTGAGGGCGCCGCCGTCGACGCCGGGCCGGTCGAGCGTGGCGGCGGCCCGGTCGATCACCACCGAACTGGTCGCGATCTGCGCCTGCGTCAGCAGCTCGCGCTCCTCCCACGCCCCCGGCAGCAGCACCGACGCGGACGTCGTGTACTGCGCCGGGAACACCAGCCAGGCGCCGTAGCCGACGAGCGCGCCCACCACGGCGAGCAGCACGAGCAGCCGCCCGCGCCGGCGCAGGATCCGTCCGACCGTGACCAGCCGTATGGTGTCGTCGCTCAACGGTGCTGCCTCTTTCCCGTGCTCCTGGAGGCGGCGTCGTACGCGGCGAGCAGCGCCGTCTGCGAGTTGCGCCAGGCCAGCGGACCGCCGATCCGCTCCCGGCCCACCTCGCCCATCCGGGCCCGCCGCTCGGGGTCGTCCAGCAGCTCCACGATCAGCTTCGCGAACGCCGACTCGTCGTTGGCGGGCGCGTAGACGGCGGCGTCCCCGGCGGAGACCCGCGCCTCGCGCAGCTCGAACGAGACGATCGGCCGGCCCATGACCATGTACTCCAGGACCTTGTTCATCGTCGACACGTCGTTGAGCGGGTTGTGCGGGTCGGGGGAGAGGCACACGTCCGCCGACGACAGGTAGCGCGCGAGGTCGGCGTCCGGGATACGGCCCGTGAACTCGACCTGGCCGGTGAGTCCGAGGGTGCGGGACAGCTCCACCATCGCGTCGAAGGTGTCCCCGCCGCCCACGAACACCGCGTGCCAGTCGTCGCGCCCGCACTCGTCCCGCAGCTTCGCCAGCGCCCGCAGCGCGTAGTCCACGCCGTCCTGCGGGCCCATCACCCCGAGGTAGCACAGCAGATGCGGCTTGCCGCGCTTCAACTCCGGCTCCGGCTCCACCGGATGGAACCGGTCGACGTCCGGCGCACTGCGCACGACGAACACGTCCTGCGGCCTGCGCCCGCCCCGGCGTACGGCGACGGCCTTGTAGCTCTCGTTCGTCGCGAGGACCACGTCCGCGACCCGGTAGGTCAGCCGCTCCAGCGCGCACACGCCCCGGTAGAGGAGGTCCTCGCCCCGGCCGAACCGCGACAGGTACAGCTCCGGTACGAGGTCGTGCTGGTCGAACACGAACCGGGCGCCGCGCCGCTTCAGCCACAGCGCGGGCAGGAACAGCAGGTCGGGCGGGTTGCAGGCGTGCACGACGTCCACCGGGCCCACCTTCCGGGCCAGCCGGAACGTGTGCCACAGCGCCGAGCCGTACTCGCGCAGATAGCCGGCCGGACCGCCGGTCGCCGCGTGCAGCGGGTAGCGGTGGATGCGGATCCCGTCGATCACCGCCTCCGGCTCCGTGTCCCGCTTGCCGCCCTGCGGGCAGATGACGTCGACCTGCCAGCCCGCGTCGCGCAGCGTCGCGCACTCCTGCCACACACGCCGGTCGAAGGGCACGGACAGGTTCTCCACCAGCACCAGCGCGCGCCGCGCGCCCACGTCACCAGGCAAGGCCCACGTACCCCGGTCCGGCCCGGCGCGCGTCGGCGTCGGGGAGGTGGACGAGGTCGACGATCACCGGTGTCCCGCCGTGCGGGAGCGCCGCGAGGACCTCCGGGTCGCGGGTGCCGACCAGGCACACCTCGGCGTGGTCGAGGACCTCCTCCACGGAGTCCGCGAGCAGTTGCGCGAGGTGCGGCAGGCGGGTCTCGATGTACTCGCGGTTCGCGCCGAGGAGCCGCGACAGGCTCACGTTGGCGTCGTAGATCTTCAGGTCGTACCCCTTGCCGAAGAGACGTTCCGCCAATTCGACGAGGGGACTCTCGCGCAGGTCGTCGGTGCCGGGCTTGAAGGACAGCCCGAAGATCCCCGCCCGCCGTTTGCCGGTGCGCTCCACCAGCTCCACCGCCCGCTGGAGGTGGTCGGAGTTGGACGGCAGCACGTGGGACAGGATCGGCACCGACACGTCGGCCCGCTGCGCCGCGTGGACCAGGCTGCGCAGGTCCTTCGGCAGGCAGGAGCCGCCGAACGCGAACCCGGGCCGCAGATAGGCCGGGCTGATGTTCAGCTTGCGGTCGGCGAGGAACACGTCCATCACCTGGTGCGAGTCCACCCCGAGCGCCTGGTAGACCGCGCCCAGCTCGTTCGCGAAACCGATCTTGAGGCCGTGGAACGCGTTGTCCGCGTACTTGATCGCCTCGGCCGTCGGCACCGACACCCGGAACACCTCGCCCGGCAGCCCCTCGTACAGCGCGGCCACCACGTCGCCGCTCGCCGCGTCGAGTTCGCCGATCACGGTCTTCGGCGGGTCGAAGAAGTCCCGCACACTCGTGCCCTCGCGCAGGAACTCCGGGTTGACCGCGACCCCCACGTCCACCCCGGCGCCCGCGTGCTTCTCCAGGATCGGCACCAGCAGGTTCAGACAGGTCCCCGGGAGCATCGTGGAGCGGAACACGACCGTGTGCCGCCCGCCCCGCTCCGCGAGCGCCGCGCCGATCTCCTCGGTGACGCGCTCCAGGTACGTCGTGCACAGGCTGCCGTTGGGCTCCGACGGCGTCCCCACGCAGACCAGCGACACCTCGCTGCCCTCGATCGCCTCGCGGACGCCGGTGGTGGCCCTCAAGGTCCCCTTGCCCACGACGTCGGCGATCAGCTCGCCGATCCGCTCCTCGACGACCGGGGCCCGGCCCGCGTTCACCAGGTCGACCTTGACCTGGTTGACGTCGACCCCGATCACCTCGTGCCCCATGCCGGCCAGGCACGCGGCCGACACGCAGCCCACGTAGCCGAGCCCGAACACGCTGACTCTCATGCCCCGTTCCTCCCCCTGCATCAGTAGGCCCCCTGTCCGTGCAGCACCGCGCGCAGCGTCTTCCACAAGATCACCGTGTCCAGCGCGAGCGACCAGTCCTCCACGTATCTGAGGTCGAGCCGCACCGCCTCCTCCCAGGACAGGTCGCTGCGCCCGCTGATCTGCCACAGACCCGTGAGCCCCGGTTTGACCAGCAGCCGCCGCCGGATGTCCGGGCCGTACACGGCGGACTCCTCCGGCAGCGGGGGACGCGGACCGACGAGCGACATCGATCCGGTCAGAACGTTGAACAGCTGCGGGAGTTCGTCGATCGAGTACCGCCGCAGCAGCGTCCCCACTCGGGTCACCCGAGGGTCCCGGCGGAGCTTGAACATCGGTCCCGCACCCTCGTTGAGGGCGGCGAGCGCGGCCTTGGCGCGGTCGGCCCCGGCGACCATGGTGCGGAACTTGACCATGGTGAACTCGTGGCCGTCCTTGCCGACCCTGAGCTGCCGGTAGAACACCCCGCCCCGGCTGTCCAGCGCCACCAGCAGCGCCACGGACACCATCAGCGGCGCGAGCAGCACCAGCAGGAGCGCCGCGCCCAGCCGGTCGACGATCCCCTTGACGACCCGGCGGCCCCCGGTGAACGCCGGCATGCTGACCCGCAGCAGCGGGATGCCGAGCACCGCGTCCACGTGCAGCCGCGGTCCCGCCACCTCCATCAGCACCGGCGCCACGACCATCTCGGCGTCGCTGCCTTCGAGGTTCCACGCCAGGCGCTGCAACCGGTCCGGGGACCAGTGCGGGTCCGGGGTGACCGCGACGACCCGGTAGCCGTCGCGGTGGACATGACCGGCGACGTCCGCGAGCCGGCCCACCACCGGGACGCCGTCCAGATGGCCGCCGTCCGCGCCGGTCGTGCACACCGCCTCCACCCGCCAGCCGATGTGCGGGAACTTACGGGTCCTGGTGATCAGGTCCCGGACGGTCGCCGGGCTTCCGGCCGCGAGCACCGGTCTCAGGCACCGGCCCTCCTTGCGCCGCCGGTGCAGCCACAGCCGCAGCACGTAGCGCGCGGTCATCGTGGTGAGCGCGATCGCCGGGATCGCCACGAAGATCCACAGTTTGATGTTGCGCGAGGTCAGGGCGATTCCGCCGAGCGCCAGCACGACGGTCGCCGCGAACAGCGAGCGCCCCAGCCGGCGGAACTCCTCGGCGCCCTGGCCGAGGACGGCCGGCACCCACGCCCGGCCCACCGCGAGCGCCCCCAGCACCAGCACCTCGGTGCCGAACGCCAGGATCCCCCACTTCTCGTGCCAGTTGGCCGCGTCGCGGGCCCCGAACAGATTGCCGATGGCCGCCACCACGAAGGCGGTCGCCACCGTGTCGCTGATGATGACGGTACGTCGGTACCGCTGCTCCCAGTCGCTCTCGGGCTGATGGAACGTCCCGTCCGCCAGACGCCTGCGCGTCGGCATGAACGGGCCGACTGCTCCCCCTTGTTGCACAGAACCCCCCCGGGTCCCCAATGGTTCTTCGACGTGTATGCCTCACACCGTTGCTCCCCCTCGGGAGGCCCCCGCCTCCCGTGCTGTTCCTCCCCTTCGCGCACGACAACCCGGCTCTTGCAGAGGTGCTTGAGCAACTTGCTCGCGGAAACCCGCCGAAACCCTGGACGCTCCCCGCGCCCAAGGCCCCCCGGGCTCCAGGGCTTTCCGGGGCAAGGGGCCGATTGATCTTTTGGCCGCCTCGTTCCGGAACGCCTGAAGCACGGTCAATCTAGACCATCGGCGGCGGAATGAAGAGAAGTTGTGTGGAATTTGTGCTCTGGTTTTGAGACTGAATCGGCCGATCAGCGAGTGCTTGCGGGGGCGAGAGGTGGGCGGGGGCATCGAATCGGCGGGCGAAACGTTCGACACCCTCCCCGAAATGTGGATTCGACCTGGCGGTTTACCTGCTCTTGACGGTGAATTGCCGTGAATTCTGACGGACCGTCAGGTGTGTCGTCCGCTCGGCGACCGCATGAAGACACGGCGTCGCGGCGGCGTCACCGTGCGCGTTCGAGGGGTGTACGGGCGCCCCAGGAAGGCCGGAAAGTGCGTACCGGCACCCCCTCGGCCGGGCCGCGCGCAGAAGCAAAGAAGAAACAAAGTCCCCCTCCCGGAGGCGCTCCGTCCGCTGTGAGCCCGCCCGCGCACCTGCCGAACCAGGCGCCCCACGCGGCACACCTTCACCACCGCGGGCGTGCGGCAGGGCGTGTTTTGGATCGGTGGCGTGGCCGATGAATTCAGGCTGTGGCGCCGGGCAAAGCACTTCCCTCAAGAAAGCCGATGCCGGTGGCCGACCGGCCTTTTCCGTACGGGTATTCCGGGGCGGCCTGCGATGTCGCGGAATACCGCACCGAAGGGAATGCGCATGGAGGCGGCGGGCGGCCGGTCGTCCCGCCGCACCCCTCTCCGGCAGCGCCGAGAGCTGGCCCCACCAGCAGTTGGTGTTCGCTCACAGGGGCTTCCGCGTGTGGCGCGGCGCCCGCCGTTCGGCGGCCGGGAACCGGGACGAGACCGACACCGAACCCGGGGACTTGCGAACTCCCGCCGACTTCGCTCCGTTCGTCCCCTTTCGAGGAAATGCCCGCCGAATTCCGGGAATCCGCCTCCCACAGGCAACTCACAGGCACCTTTTCACCTCTTTGTGGGGAGACACCCCCCGACTGAGAGGAACTCACCGTGCGTCGTACGCGGATACGCCCCGCAGGGTCACTCGTGCTCGCCCTCGCCGCCGCCGGATCCGTGCTCGCGGTCCCGGTCGCGGTCGGCGTGGAGCAGATACCGCGGGCCGATCTGAGGGCGGACGTGAACCGGGACGGGCAGGTCGACGTCACCGGGGCCAAGGACACGGCCGGCGAGGACACCTGGACCGTCGCGCGCGGCGCGCTCTCCTTGCCGAACCTCGACGACGACTCCCGGCGCTGCCCCCGCACCGGCACCGACGCCCAGCTCGCCGCCTGCGACGACGCCTCCGACACGAAGGTCAACGGCGACGCGGACGCCGCCGACCTCGCCCGCGTCCGCACGGTCCCCCTCCCGAACGCGAAGCCCGGCACCGGAGCCCGCCTCACGGTCACCACCGGCGCCAAGTACACGCACCTCTTCCTCAAGCGCGCCGGCAGATGGACCCTCGTCACCCCGCGCACCCTCCTCACCACCGCCGAACTGCGCACCGGCGTCGAACTCGGCGTCGAGGCCACCGACATCATCCGCGACAAGGCCGCCTGGGACGGCCGCACGGTGATCCGTCTGACCGTCACCACCCCGAAGGGCTCCACCACCGACTCCGTCACCCTGCGTGTCGCCCCCCTCCTGACCCACCACCACCTCCAGAAGGCCCAGCAGGTGATGGTCACGAAGATCAGCGGGGACGACGACGACCTCTACGGCCAGGAACAGGCGAAGTTCGTCAAGAACCTGGCCGGCGAGGTCAAGCGGGCCGGCATCACCGCGCCCCTGATCACCTTCACCAAGTACAACGACCCCTGGGCCCAGGACTTCGTCGAACCGGCCTACGTCAGCATGACCGGCCCCGGCGGCAAGCGGCAGGCGATGCGCGTCATGCTGCGCTCGGCCCAGCCCGACCGCGAGGCGGGCCGCGAACTCTTCGAGAAACTGCGCGGCCGGGACATCGGCGCCGTCCAGATCGCCAGGCCCGACACCCCGGTGGACTGGTCGCTCAACTCCTTCGGAAACCTGGAGACCATCCCGCCGTACACGTACCAGGGCCGCGCCTACCCGGCGGGCCGGATCATCATGGGCGAGCGCAAGGACAGCGGGGTCCGCCCCTCGCAGAAGATGCGGACGCTCCTCGCCTCGCAGGGACTCCAGGACCCGCTGCTCCTCGACACCTCGTGGCTCGGCGTCGGACACGTCGACGAGTTCGTGCAGTTCCTGCCCGCCGACACCCCGCGCGGCTGGCGCATCGGCCTCGCCGACCCCGACGCGGGCCTGCGGCTGCTGCGCGACGCCCAGCAGGCCGGGCACGGCGCGACGAAGATGTTCTCCGTCCCCGTCAAGTCCGGCGCGCAGGCCCCGAAGGCGACCATCGCCCAGACCCTCGCCTCCCGCGACCTCGTCGCCGACAACAGGCTGGCCGCCCAGCGGATCGCCGCGAACCTCGCGGTCCTCAAGCGCGAGACGGGGATCACGGACGCCGAGGTCGTCCGCGTCCCCGCCCTGTACCTGCGCGAGTACCAGCCGACCGGCCTGCGCGCCCCGCGCCTGACCCGCGTCGGCCCCGACCTCACCGAACGGCTCCAGGAACACGGCCAGCAGAAGTGGCTGACGTCCGCCAGGGCCGCCGAGACGGTGACGACCAGCGCGTACGTCCCCGGCGCGGTCAACGGGGTCGTCCTGTCCCGCACCCGCTACCTCGCTCCCCGGCAGTGGGGTCCCGTCATCGGCGGCAAGGACATCTTCACCGAGGCCGTCACCGCCGCGTACCGCGGTGCGGGGATGACCGTGTCGTACATCGACGACTACTACACGTACCACCTGGGAATGGGCGAGGTGCACTGCGGGACGAACACCCTGCGGGACACGTCGGCGGCCTGGTGGGCGCGCGGATAGCCTTTATGGCAAAGGGAGTTGTCAGACCGTGGCGCCGCCGTCCACCGGAATGGACGCGGCTGTCACCCCCGCCCCGGACGGCGACGCCAGCCACAGCACCGCCGCCGCGACCTCGTCCGGCAGGGTGAGCCGTCCGGTCAGGGTGCGCCCGGTGAAGTGCCCGATCAGGCCGTCGTAGTCGGTGCCCAGCACCTCGGCGGCCACCGGGCCCCTCTCCCGCACCCAGTCGGTGAGCACCGCCCCCGGGCAGACGCAGTTGGCCGTGATGCCGTGGGCGGCGACCTCCTTGGCCAGGACCCGGGTGAACCCGATCAGCGCGTGCTTGGCGGTCGCGTAGGCGCACAGGCCGGGGTCCGGGTCCCGGCCCTCCATCGACGCGATGTTGACGATCCGCCCGGACCGCTGCCGGATCATCGGGCCCAGCGCCCTGCGCGTGGTGTAGAGCGCCGGGTCGAGATTCAGCGACAGGGTCCGGTGCCACACCTCGTCGCTGATCTCGGCGACCGTCGCGAACTCCGAGGCCCCGCCGACGTTGTTGACGACGACGTCGAGGCGCCCGAACCGCTCCAGCACGGTGTCCACGGCCCGCTCGGCGTCCGCGCGGGACGTCGCGTCCCCGGTACACAGCACGGCGTCGTCCCCCGCGTCCAGTCGAGCGAGCGCCTTGCGCCCGGTCTCCTCGTCCCGGCCGCTGACCACGACCTGGGCGCCCGCCGCGAGGAGCCGGTGGGCGATGGCGAGACCGATGCCGCGCGTGCCGCCGGTGACGAGGGCGGTCTGTCCGGTGAGTTCCATGAAGGCCCTTCACTTCGAGGCGAGTTCGGTGCCGCTGAGGCCGGTGATCTGGGCGAGGACCCGACCGTCGGCGGTCCGCGCGGTGGAGACGCCGGTCGCGGCGCAGTGGGCGAGGACGAGGCCCCCGGGATGGGCGAGGGCGAGGGAGGTGTCGTCCGCGTCCGTGTGCAGGGTGATCCGCGCGGCGTGGTGCGGTACGGCCACGGTCCTTGCCAGCCACCGCGTCCGCGCGAGGCTGTCGAGCAGGACGCACGGCGTGCCCAGCCGGGGGAGCCCGGCGCCGGGGCGCCAGCGGCAGGAGCTTCCGCCGGGGCCGGCGCGCCAGTCCTCGGTGGCCCGGAACACGCCGGTGAGGAGGGCGGGCGAGGTGTCGTCGTAGTACGGATCGGCGACGGGAGCCCAGGCCGCGTCGGGCTCGCCGGTCGGCACGGGCAGGGGTGCGGGGCCGCCGAGCCGTACGACCGCCCGGAAGTGCTCGCGGTCACGGGCGAGGACCCGGCCGTCGGGCGCGACGATGTCGGAACGGACGAGGACGGCGACGGCTCGCGTGCCGGCGGTGCCGGTGGCCCTGGCCGTCACCCGGTAGGCCACCGGGGTGCCGTCGGCACGTGCCCGCACCCATGCCGAGAACACGAGGTTCTCGACCGCGCGCACGGGCAGTCCCGGAGCGAGGGAGCGTGCCGCCTGGACGGCGAGGCCCGCCAGCATCATGCCGGGGAGCGTGGGACGGCCGTCGATCATGTGGTCCAGGAGGAAGGGATGCGTGCGGATATCGAGGGAGAGCGGCCAGCGACCCGGTTCGCACGGCTCGCCCAGCAGGCCCGGGGAGTCCGGTAGGCCGGGGGTGGGCGGTAGCTCGGGGGCGGCCCGCAGGCCGGGAGAACCCGGTAGGCCGAGGGCGGGCCGCGGACTGGGGGAACTCGGCAGACCGGGGGAGGGCCGCAGGCCAGGGGAGCCCGGTAGGCCGGGGGTGGGCGGTAGCCCGAGGGGGGACGGCAGGTCGGGCGAGGCACGCAGGCCGGGGAACTGTCGGTCGAACGAGGCGTGTTCCGCCTTTCCGACGAACGTGACGAGCCGGTCGCGCCGGGGCCGTGCCAGCTCTTCGAGGAAGTGCGCCACCCCCTCCGCCGTCGTCATCCGGCTGAGCCGGGCGGTCCGCGCGGTGTACGACTGGACGACGCTGCCCGAACCGAGCCCGGTCTCGTCCCAGATCGTCCACGCGATCGTGAACTCCCCCTGCTCCTCGGCGACTTCGGCGGCCCCCGCGAGGAAGTCGTTCGCCGGGGAGTAGTCGCTCTCCCCGGGCAGCCCCGCAAGCCCGGTCACCGACCCGAAGTTGCACCACAGCCGGGGAGCCGACACCCCGCTGAACGCGTCCCGCAGATGGTGATACCCGGCCAGCTTCACGTCCCGCACCCGCCGCATCCCCGGCAGATCCTTCCGCGTGATGTCCCCGGGATGATGCACCCCGGCCCCGTTGACCAGCAGATCCACGCGCCCGACCCGCTCGGCCACCCGCCGCACCGCCGCCGCGTCGGTCACGTCGGCGGTGTGGAAGCGGACGTTCCCTACGCCGCACAACTCCCGCAGCCGGGCCAGGTTGAGCCGCGACTCCCGCGCGTTCAGCAGCCGCTCGAACCGCTGGTTGATCTCCCGCACCGACACCCCGGGCCGCGCGAGCCGCTCGGCGGCGATGAACTCGGCCCGCAGCCCCGCCAGTTCACCGTCCCCGGCGGCCAACAGCTCCTCCGGCACGTCCTCCACACGGCTGGATCCGATCAAGTGCAGCCGCACCGGCACCTGTTGAGCCAGCCCGATCATGCACGCGGCCGTGATACCCCGCGCACCCCCGGTCGCCACCACGACCGCCCCCGGCGCCAACGGAACAGGCCCGACCGGTACATCGTCCTCGCGGAGCCGCTGGACGAGCCGCACCCCGTCCCGGTGCATGACCACCGGCAACCCCTCCCGCGCCCGCCCCAACTCCCTCTCCAGTGCGGCGAGTCCAGCCTCGGGAGAGTCGGCGTCGGTCAGCAGAGCGAGAGGCGTGCACCCGGTCAGCTCCCACGCGAGACTCTTCACGAACCCGGTGAACAGATGGGCGTGCGGCGAAGTGACCGACCCGGTGAGGACCGCCACTCCGAGCGTCCCGGCGTCCACCAGCGAGTCGCGCAGCTCCCGGGTGGCGAGGAACGCCGCTTCCTGCACGGCGAGAAGGCCCTCGGAGGGAGGCGCGGGCCAGGCCGGAGCCGTACGCAGGTCGGTGAGGACCCGGAGGTGGCGGAACCCCTGGGGGTTCTCGGCGAGGATCTTCTCGACGGACGCCTGGATGTCGTCCCCGGGGCGCAGGGTCAACAGGCGGGAGGTGGAGGGGAGTTCGGGGACGGTGGAGTCGGAGAGGACGAGGGTGTCCGGGGCGAGGCGTGTCGTAGGGGCCGGTACGCCCCCGGAGCGAACCCAGGCGACTGTGTGACGGCGGGTCAGCCTCGTTTCGTCAAGGGGCAGTTGCCGTATCGCGTCGATCAGGTCGTCCGCCGCCAGATAGGTGCGGTCCGTGGCGAAGCCCTGCCGGTCCGGGAGGTTCGACAGCAGGTCGTCCAGCGGGGACAGGACGGCCCAGCCCCGGGAGCGGGCGATCGACGCGCGAGTGAGGACGAGCGCGAAAGCGCCCTCGGCGGGGGCGGGTCCGGGCAGACCGTGGAGGCGGGCGAAGAGGGGAGTGCTCCCGCCGTTGGCGCCGAGGACGAGCGCCAGGTCCAGCTCCCCCCTGCTCAAGTACTTCTGCGCGGTCCTCAGCGCGGTACGCCCCGAAGTGGGCCCGGTGTCCACGGTCATCGTCAGCCCGTGCAGGTCGTGAGCGGAGGCCACCCGGGCGGGGATCACGTTCGGCATCAACCCCGCGAGCGTGTCCTCGCCCGCGGCCGGCGTACGCTCCATCACGGTCTCGACGAACCCCTTCACAGGCTCGCTGCCGAGGGACCGCGCATAACAACGCACGCTCATGTCGGCCGAGTTGACCGGCACCCCGGTGTGCGCGGTGATCACCCCGGTGGTCTCCGTCAGCCCCTCCCAGAAGGCCGCGAGCCGCGCCGCGACCTGCAACGCCATCAACTGGGCCGGATCGATCGCGGCGGCGGTACGCGGCGGCATCCGCACCTCGCCGACCGGCGGCACCGGGTACGGCGTCCCGAACGACCGCCCCGCCAAGGGGAGTCCGGCCGCCAGACGCCGTAAGACCTCCGCCTCGTCCGGCGCGCCGGGCAGATGCGCGGACCAGCCGACGACGACCACCGGGTCCCCGTCGAGCACCGGCGGCTGCGAGCGGGGCGTGGACTCGTCCTGGAGGAGGAGGTGCGCGTTGGTGCCGCCGAACCCGAACGACGAGACGCCCACCGTCCGGGGCCGGTCCGGCTGCCGGGGGAGCGGCGTCGCGTGCGCCGGGATGCGCAGCGCGGACGGGGCGATCCCGTCGCAGGGGACCTGCGCGGGCACCGTCGAGTGCGCGAGGCCCTGGAGCGCGTGGACGACGGACAGCACCCCGGCGGCCCAACCGGTGTGCCCCACCACCGACTTGTTCGAGGTGCACAGGACGCCCGGGCTCGCCTCCTCCAGCACCGCACGCTCCACCGCGTCCCCCACCGGCGTGCCGGTCGCGTGTGCCACCACCCAGTCGAGCTGCCCCGCAGGCACCGCGTTCACGGCACGCGCCCGCCGCAACGCCCGTTCCTGGCCGGTGCGGTTGGGCGCGTGGACGGCCTTGCCCCGCCCGTCCGACGCCGCTCCGAACCCGGCGAGCACCGCCAGCACCCGGTCCCCGTCGGCCCGCGCCCGGTCCAGCCGCTTGAGGGCGACCAGACCCGCGCCGTCGGAGAAGAGCACGCCGTCCGCGTCCGCGCCGAACGCCCGCACCCGGCCCGACCGGCTCAACCCGTTCAGCTGGGCGAACAGGACGTTGTAGCGCGGACCTTGGGAGAAGGCGCCGCCGCAGTACGCGATGTCGCAGTCGCCGTCCAGGACACTCTTCGCACCGAGGTCGATCGCGTACAGGGACGAGGAGCAGGCGGTGTCGACGATCTGCACGGGCGTCCCGGCGGGGAGGATGCCCTCCAGAGCCGCGCGGGCCGCCGCGTGGGGGAGGTGGTCGGCGAGGACACCGGCGTACGGATAGCGCCGGCGCAACATCGAGCGGACCTCCTCGGAGCCGGTGCCCTCGGCCACGGCCTCGACCAGGACGCTCTCCTCGACGTGCTGGCTGCCCTCGTTCCACGCGCCGACGAAGCACGCCGCCCGGAGACCGGTCGGTGGCCCGCACTGGAGGAGCGCGGCGCGCAACCAGGCGGTGAGGAAGTCCCCGGTGCCGTGCGCGTAACCCGCAACTCGACTGTAGGTCCGGTCGGTTGCCCCGCGTTCGGCGGACCAGAAGTCCCCCAGCGCGAAGCGTTCCCCCGGCTCCGAGAACACCGGGCGGCCCTCGACGAGCCGCTCCCACAGGGCGTCCGGGCCGTCGACCCCGGGTGCCACGACACCCATGCCGACGACGGCGACCGTCTCCTCCTCCCCGGGCGCCTCGACCGAAGCGGCGTCGACGCGTGGCGTGAGCATCGCCCGCCCCACCGACAGACCGCCGTCCGCCAGGAACGACTGTCCCGACACCCACCCCGACTGCGGTGACGCCAGGAACGCCACCAGCCGCGCCAACTCCTCCTCCCTACCCACCCGCCCCAGCGGCGCCGCCCCCGCGTACACCCGCCGCAACGCCTCGGCCTGCGGGAACAGCGTGGCCGTGGAGTTGTCCAGCAGCCCCGCCGACGCGGTGTTCACCCGGATCCCCAACGGCCCCAGATCCGCCGCGAGATACCGCGTCATCGCCTCCAGCGCCGCCTTGCACACACCGACCAGGAAGTAGTTGTCCATCGCCAGACCCGCGCCGATGGACGACACGTTGACGATGGTTCCGCCGCCGCGCCGCTCCAGGAGCGGGACCGCGCCCAGGGCGCACCAGCGGGCGCCGTGCACGTTCGTGTCCAGCGCGCGCTGCCACTCGCGGTCGGTCAGCTCGTCGTACCGGGCGAAGACGCCCCGCGCCGCGTTGTTGACCAGGACGTCCAGGCCGCCGTGCGTGTCCGCGACCGCGTCGAACATCTCCGCGACCGCCTCCGGCTTGGCGACGGTCGCCCGCAGCGCCTCGGCCGAGCCGCCCGCCGCGCGGATCGCCGCGACCGTATCCTCCGCCGGGCCGGGGGAGTGGAAGCAGTTCACGATCACATGGGCGCCGTGCCGGGCCAGTTCACGGCTGATCGCCGCGCCGACGCCCTTGCCGCCGCCGGTCACCAGCGCGACGCGTCCCGCCAGGTCGCGGGCGGCCGGGATCTCCGCGTACGTCATCGGCCCGCCGCCGTGGGCAGGTCGAGCAGCAGGGTCGCCAGGTCGTCGAGGGTGGTGTAGCTGGTCAGGCGGCTGCCGTCCGGGGGGAGGCGGCGGCCGTAGCGCTCCAGGACCTGGGAGAAGAGCTCGACCTGTTTGATGGAGTCGATACCGAGGTCGGCTTCCAGGTCGGCGCCGGGGGTGAGGACGTCCGGGGGGTAGCCGAGGGCCTGGGCGTACAAGTCCCGGAGTACGCCGACGAGTTCGGCGTGGCCGGGCAGGGAGGCCGGGGCGGCTGAGGGCTCGGTCCGGGAGTCTCTCGCGGGCCCGTTCGGTGCTGGTTGCTTCAGCACTGACCCATCCGGAGCCACCCTCTCCGCCGAGGGCCCGTTCGGTGCTGCTGGCTTCGGCACCGACCTCTCCGGCGTCACCCCCTCCGACGCGAGCCCGCCCGGTGCTGCTCGCTCCGACACGGCCCCCCTCGGCGCTGGTTGCTTCGGCACCAGCCCACCCAACGTCCCCACGAACTCCCGCACCCCCACCCGCCTCCGCAGCGGCGCCACCGCCCGCACCCCCGGCACGATCCCCGTCACCAGATCACTCAGCACCCCCTTGGCCCCGCACTCCACGAACACCTCCGCCCCCTCCGCGTGCAACGCCCGCACCGCGTCCGCGAACCGGGTGGGCCGTACGAGATGCCCCGCGACCAGCGTGGAATGCGCGTCGTCCCCGAAGTACCGCCCCAAGATCGCCGAGTACAACCGGTACCGCAGCGGACGCGGCGCCAACTCCCCGACCCGCACGGCGAATTCGTGCGCGACCCCGGCGAGCCCGTGACTGTGGAACGGGTACGGCACCCGCAGCTCCGTCGCCGAGATCCCCACCGCCTCCGCCGCCTTGCGTACCCTCCCCACCGCCTCCTTGGGCCCGGACACCACACACTGCCGGGGTCCGTTGTCCGCCGCCACGCAGACCTCCCCTTCCGCGAGCGCCGCCAGCAGATGCCCGGCCCGCCCCGCCGAGACCTCCAGCGCCACCATCCCCCCGGCCTCCGGCGGACACGCCGCGAACGCCTCGTCCCGCGCCGCCACCAGCGCGACCCCGCGCTCCAGATCGTGCGCACCGGCCGCGACGAGCGCCACCAGCTCCCCGAAGCTGTGCCCGAGCAGCACGTCGGGCCGTACCCCCAGCCGCTCGGTGAGCAGCCGGAACAACGCCATCTCGGACGCGAAGATCGCCAGATGGAGGTCCTGCGGCGCACTCGCCACGAGTTCCCCCAGCGTGGGCGCCCCCGTGTCCACGAGTAACCGCGACACGGGCCGGTGCCCCAGCCCGGCAGCCGCCCGGTCGACCTCCGCCAGCACCTCGCCCACCACGGGCTCCGCCTCGGCCAGAGCGCTCAACGCCCCCGGCACATAAGCCCCTTGACCAGGGAACAGCACGACACACGCAGACATGGACACCCCTCGGCAGACACGGGAAGGGGCGCACGCCGGACACGCCGCCCGCTGAAGATCCTGGGAACCGGTTGTCATGCTCCGTGCCGCCTGTGGGGTGCGTGTAGGGCGCCTTCACCGGAGCGCGATTCACCGCACGAGGCGTACGCACCGAAGGGCTGACACCATGACCCCGGCGCCCTCGGACCCATCAGGTTGTGCGCCGGAGTGGACGGGAAGGTTCCGGCAGGACCACCCAGCCACTTCCCGCGTGGCAATGAAGGGGAGACGTATGCGAGTCGTCGTCATCGGCGGAAGCGGCCACATCGGCACCTTCCTCGTACCCCGGCTGGTGCGGGCCGGCCACGAGGTCATCAACATCAGCCGGGGCACCAGCACCGCCTACGCGGACGCTCCCGAGTGGCGGCAGGTACGGCAGGTCGTCGCCGACCGGCAGCGGGAGGACGCCGAGGGCACCTTCGGCGACCGGGTCGCCGCCCTCGCGCCGGACGCCGTCGTCGATCTCGTCTGCTTCACCCTGGACTCGGCGACCGCCCTGGTCGAGCGGCTGCGCGGCGCGACCGGACACCTCCTGCACTGCGGCACCCTGTGGCGCTACGGCCCGAGCGACAAGCTCCCGGTCTCCGAGGCCAGCGGCACACCCCCGGTGGGGGAGTACGGCATCCAGAAGGACCGCATCGCCCGGATGCTGAAGGCGGAGACAGCGAACGGCGGCCTCGTCACCACCTCCCTGCACCCCGGCCACATCGTCGGCCCCGGCTGGGAACCCGTCAACACGCTCGGCAACCTCGACCCCGCCGTCTGGTACACCCTCTCCGCCGGACACCCCCTGAAGATCCCCGGCATCGGCGCCGAGTCGATGCACCACGTCCACGCCGACGACGTCGCCCAGTCCTTCGAACGGGCCATCGACCGCCGGAACGCGGCGGCGGGCGAGGACTTCAACGTCGTAGCCCCCACCGCGCTGACCGTACGCGGCTACGCGGACATCGCGGCCGGCTGGTTCGGCCAGAAGGCGACGCTGGAGCCGGTGACCTGGGAGGAATTCCGCACGACCACCACCCCGGACCACGCCCGGAACAGCTGGGACCACCTCCACCGCAACCACTGCCTCACCATCGAGAAGGCCAGGACCCTCATCGACTACACCCCACGCTACGAACCGGAGACCGCCATCCTCGAATCCGTGCGCTGGCTCCTCACCCACGACCGCCTGAAGACCGCCGGCCCGCTCCTACCCACCGTGTGAGCCCGGCGTGTGACCGAACGTACGCCGGAAGACGTCGATAAACGCGCTGGCGGAGGACCAGCCGCACCGATGCGCGACCGCCGTCACCGGAACCCGCTCGGTCAGCAGGACCAGCGCGTGATGCAGCCGCAGTTGGGTGCGCCACTGCGGAAAGGTCATCCCGAGGTCGGCGCGGAAGAGCCGGGACAGCGTCCGGTCGCTCGCACCGACCTCACGGCCCAGCTCGGCGAGGGTACGGCTGTCGCCGGGGTCCGCTTGGAGGATGCCGCACAGACTGCGCAGCAGGGGAGCCGTGGGCGCCGGAAGGTGCAGCGGCTGCTGCGGCGAGGCACGGAGCCGGTCAAGAAGGACGGCACGCAGCCGGGCCCGCTCGGGGCTGCCGTCGGCCTCGGCGCCGGTGTAGGCGACGATCAGCTCCCGCAGCAGCGGACCGACGGCCAGGACGGTCGGCACGTCGAGGCCGAGCGGGTTCTCGGCGGCGGGCAACCCCACCAGATGCAGGTCGAGTTCGCCGTACGCCCGATGCGCGTGCACCGTCCCGGCGGGCACCCAGATCGCGCGCGTACCCGGGGCGACCCAGGAACCCGCGCCGGTCGTGACGGCCAGCACGCCACGGCCCGCGTAGACGATCTGGTGGTCGTCGTGCCGGTGCGCGTCGATCGCCGTGCCGGACGCCAGCCACTGGGTGCGGGTCGGGGCCACCGGATCGTGGCGGATTTCCGTCATCACCTGGCAGCTTATCGAAAGCGCGACAGAGGGCCCGGCCCGGAGCATGACGGCATGCGAAGGAACACCTCGATCGTCCTGCTGTCCGTGGGCCATGCCTGCATCGACATCTACCAAGGCGCGGTGGCCGCCCTGGTGCCGTTCTTCATCGCCGAGCGCTCCTACACGTACGCCGTCGCCTCGGGCATCGTCCTCGCCGCCTCCCTGCTGTCCTCGGTCGCCCAGCCGGTGTTCGGCGCTCTCACCGACCGCCGGTCGATGCCCTGGCTGCTTCCCGTGAGTACTCTCCTCGGCGGCCTCGGCATCGCGCTCAGCGGGCTGACCGGCTCCTACCCGCTCACCCTCGCGTCCGTCGCCCTGTCGGGCATCGGCGTCGCCGCCTACCACCCGGAGTCCGCCCGCGTCGCCCGTCTCGCCGCCGACGGCAGTCACCGCGCGATGGGCTGGTTCTCCACCGGCGGCACCATCGGCTTCGCCCTCGCCCCCTCCATGGTCACTGCCGTGATCGCCACCGGCGGACTGCGCTGGACACCCCTCCTCGTCCTCCCGGCCCTCGCCGGAACCGCTCTGTGCCTGCCCGTGGTTCACGCCCTCCAGCAGCGGACCGCCGGACCCGGTACGGCGTTCCCGCCCGGCCACGACGACACCGCCTCCTTCGTGAAACTGTCCCTCGCCGTGGTCTTCCGGTCGGTCACCTTCGTCGGCCTGAGCACCTTCATCGCCCTGTACGCCCGCCAGCGCCTGGACGGCAGCACGGTCGCCGGCACCGCCGCCCTGACCGTCCTCTACCTTGGCGGCGCCGTCGGCTCACTGCTGGGCGGCGCCCTCGCGGACCGCTGGGACCGGGTCACGGTCGCCCGCTGGTCGTACGCCCTCACCGCCGTATCCGTCGCGGGCGTCGTGTGGATACCGGGCCCGGCGCTCTACCTGTTCGTTGCCCTCACCTCGATCGGCCTGTACGTTCCCTTCTCCCTCCAGGTCACCCTCGGCCAGGACTACCTCCCCCACCGCGTCGGCACCGCCAGCGGCATCACCCTCGGCCTGACCGTCAGCGTCGGCGGTCTCGCGAGCCCGGGCATCGGGGCGCTCGCCGACGGCACGTCCCTCCAGGCCGCGCTGGCCCCGCTCGTTCTGATGCCTGTGCTGAGCTGGCTGTTCTTTCGTACGTTGCCCGAACCCGGCGGTCAGTCGCGTACGTGCAGCCCGAAGCCTGTCCTCCCCGCCGGCTCCAGTCCCTCCTTGAGCCGCAGCGACGGGATCTCGTAGTCGCCGTGGTTCTGCCGCCGGAACGCGATCGGCTCCGTCGATTCCAGGGTGAACAGGCGCTCTTCCCACGCCTTCGCGATGTCCGGGAAGTCCGCGTCGGTCGTCCGGTCGGCGCCGTGGACCGCGAACGGCGGGAGGACGTCCAGGCCGGGGTAGTAGAGGATGCCGTGGTGGATCGGGAACAGCAGGTCGTCGAGGGGGCCGTTGATGCCGCGCGGCGAGTAGTGCGACTCCGGGCCACCGATGGTCACCGACACCAGCGCCCGCTTCCCCGCGAGGGTGCCCTCGCCGAAGCGGTCGCCGTACTTCGTGTCGCTGTGCTCCCCGACGCCGTACGCGAAGTGGTACGTGAACACCCGGTCCACCCAGCCCTTGAGGATCGCGGGCATCGTGTACCACCACAGCGGGAACTGGAGGATGACCGTGTCGGCCCACAAAAGCTTCTCCTGCTCGGCGCGGACGTCGGCCGTGAGGGCGCCGGTGTCGAAGGCGCGGCCCGAGTCGAGGGCCACCTTCAGCGGGGACGAGGCGGCGGGGCCGTAGTCGGCGGCGTCCACGACGGCCTTCCAGCCCATCGCGTACAGGTCGCTCACCCGCACCTCGTGCCCGGCGCCCTCCAGGGTCTTCACGGCGAGGTCCTTGAGTGAGCTGTTGAGGGACTGCGGCTCGGGGTGGGCATGGACGATCAGCGTCTTCACGGGAACTCCTTCGGATCGGATGCCTTCGATCCTGGGGCCGCGAACGCCCGTTGTTCAGGGCCGCCCGTACCGTCGGACCGGACTTCCTGGTACTCGCAGGACCACCCTCGCGCCCGGCACCGAAGCCATACTGGAACCCATGGACGATCTCGCGGGCTTCCTGCGGACCCGGCGCTCCCGGGTCGACCCGGCCGCCTCCGGCATCCCCGTCGACAGACGACGCCGGGTCGCGGGCCTGCGCCGCGAGGAGGTCGCGCACCTGTCCGGCGTCAGCGTCGACTACTACGTACGCCTCGAACAGGGCCGCGCCACCCAGCCCTCCGAACAGGTCCTCGACGCCCTCGCCCGCGTCCTCGGCCTCGACGAGACGGAACACGAACACCTCCACCGCCTCGCCCACCAGCCCCGCCGCCGTACGAAGGCCCCGAGCGGACGCGTACGGCCGGAACTCCCGCGCGTCCTCGACCTGGTCACCGACGCCCCGGCGTTCATCCTGGACCACCGCCTGAACGTCCTCGCCGGCAACCGCCTCGCCGGTCTCCTCTACGGCCGCCCGGTCCCGGGCCTCAACGTGGCCCGCCACATCTTCCTGGAGGAGAAGGAGCGCGGCCTGTACGCCGACTGGGAGAAGTGCACCCTCGACGTCGTCGGCCACCTCCGCCTGGCCGCCGGCCAGTACCCCGACGACCCCCGACTGGCGTCTCTCATCGGTGAGTTGTCCATGGGCAGCGAACGCTTCCGCCGCCTCTGGGCCCGCGCCGACGTCCGCGCCCGCACCCACGGCCGCAAGGCGTACCACCACCCCCTCGTCGGCCTCCTCGAACTCCACCAGGAGAACTTCGCCCTGCCGGACGCGTCGGGCGTGGAGATGATCGTGCTCTCGGCGCCACCCGGCAGCGCTGCCGAGGACGGCCTGCGCCTGCTCGCGGGCCTCGGCGCCACCAGCGACGAACGGCCGGACAGAGTACGGCTGTTGCCCTAGCCGGATACGGCGGATCTCCTTCGGCCGGGTCTTCCTCGGCCGGGTCTTCCTCGGTACGGACGGCAGCTGTGAAGGCGGACGCATTCCGCATCCGCAAGGAGATCATCAAGGCCACCCGAGCAGGTGCGTGCGGTCGCCGTCATTCCCCGGTCAGGTCGCGATCGGCGCGCCCTTCGACCACCTCGCGCGCCACGTCGTTCAACGGCCGTTGGTGTGAACGCGCATGCCTGCGCAGGCGGGTGAAGGCGTCGTTCAGGGGCACCGACCAACGTGTCGCGAGGATGCCCTTGGCCTGCTCGATGATCACGCGGCTGGCCAGGGCCGTTTCCAGCTGGGCGGTGAGAGTCCGGCTGTGGTCGGCCTCCCGCGCGCGTTGCAGGGTGACGGCGGTGAAGTCCGCCATCGACTGGCCGAGGGCCAGCGCGTCCTGGGAAAGGGTGTGCTGCCGTGCGTCGGACAGCAACACGAGCGCACCGCTGGTCCGGGTCTGCTCGCGCAGGGGGAGGGCCGCCACGTGGGTGTAGCCCAGTCCCAGGGCCCGCGGGGCATAGTGCGGCCAGCGCTGCCTGGTCGGGCGGCTGTCGAGAGCCGCCTGGGCCGGCAGCCCGTGGGTGAGGTGGCAGTCGTGGCCGGGACCTTCCCGCCAGCCGACGGCGTCACGCTCCAGCCCCCACACCTCGGAGTCGGAACCCGTCACGCGCGTGGCCTCGTGCTCTCCGGGGGCGAACACCACGGCGGCGGCACCGGCGCCGAGCAGGGCCGGGCTGCGGCGCGCGAGGACCGAAAGGGTTCCGGAAACGTCTAAAGGACCCTCCGTCGTACCACCTGCCAGGGCCACGAATACGTCGGCCAGCCGCTGTTCGGGCGTCATGACACCTCTCCCTCAGTCGAGTTCCGGAGCTTCGTGCACGATCCTCTGTGCGATCACCTCGGTGGACACCTCCTCGGCGAACGCCCGGGCCTTGATGAGCGCCAGCGCGTCGCCGATCGTGCAGCCGATCCGTGCGGAGAGCATGCCCGCCGCCTGCTGCACGATCACCCTCAGATCGGTCCCGCCGTAGAGGTCCGGGTCGGCGTCGGGGCCGAGCAGCACGATGCGGGTGAGGGCCGCGGCGACATCGGCGAGACCGGCCGGCCCGGCGAGAGCGGGGTGCGGGTCGAACACCGTCAGTGCGCCGATGCAGCTGTCCTGCGTCTGTAGCGGAACGGCGGTCACCACGGTGATGCCCAGAGAGGTGACGGCGGGCCCGTAACCGGGCCAGCGTGTCTCGAGTGCCCGGCCCGACACCCGGACCGGGCGGCGGCCCGACGCCGCGTCCAGGGACGGGCCCTCGCCGAACACGTATTCCAGGTCCTGGGCGGCGCGGGACTGTTCGTCCGACACCGCGACCGCGAGCTGGTTGTGACTGGAGTCGACCAGGGTGAGCGCCGCGCTGTTCGAGCCGCACGCCTCCGCGACGCCGGTCATGAACCGGGGCTGGGTGCCTCGTCCGGCCCATTCCGTCGTGCGACGGGCGAATGCCTCATGGAGGGTCGCCGAGGAACGATGGCACGCGGCCGTGCGGCGGTGCGTCGCCGCGATCTGCGCGTACACCTCGCGTCCGGTCTTCTCCGCCAGTCGTTCATGACGCTCGGCGGACGCGTCGGCCCGCTCCGCGCGTTCCAGCGCCCGGGCTGCGCGGCGCCGTGCCACCGCTGCCAGACCGTGGGCTTCTTCCTGCCCCCGCGGGTTCATGCCTGAAGCGTACGTCGTGGTGTCAGACGGAGTCGTCGCTTCTGCTCTCCTCCATCAGCAGGACGACGCCTCCGTGGTGGCCGTCGAACGGGGAGCAGAACACGTCGCACGTGATGGACCGGCCGATGCGGCTCAGCGCCTCGACGCCGATCGGCCCGGAGCGCTCACGGGTCTTGAGGCAGGTGTGCACGACGGTCTGCAGCACATCGGTGGGCAGCCCGAAGTCCAGTGCGAAGAACTTCTCGTTCATGACCTCGTCCGTACGCAGTCCCCACAGGTCGACCGCGCCCCGGTTCCAGCCCTTGACCTTCAGGTCGCGGTCCAGAACCACCACGCCTGCCTCGATGCTGGTCAGGACGGCCTCCAGGAAGGCCCTGGCCTCGTCCAGCTCCTCGGTGCGGATGCGCATCTCGTCGTTCATGGTCTCCAGTTCCTCGTTGCCCGACTGGAGTTCCTCGTTGGTGGTCTCCAGCTCCTCGTTGGTGGACTGGAGTTCCTCGTTGGTCGTTTCCAGTTCCTCGATGCTGGACTGGAGCTCTTCGTTGGTGGTCTCCAGCTCCTCGTTGGTGGACTGGAGTTCCTCGTACGCCGTCTCCAGATCCTCGCGAACCCGCTTCACCTCGGCCTTCAACTGGGTGGCCACTGTGACGTCGAGGAAGGAGATGGTGGTGGCGACATGCAGACCGCTGGGCCCGGCGATCGGCTGGATGACGATGTCGAAGTACTGGAGGTCTTCTCCTGTCCTGCGCTCCACCCTGTTGACCCGCAGGGTCCGGCGCTCGTGCGTGGACTGGTCGATCAGGGAGCGGAGTTCGACCGGCCGGTAGGAGATCTCCAGGTCCTGGAAGGGGCGCCCGATGTCGCCGGGGGTCAGGCCGAACTGGATCCTCGCCTGGCTGTTGATCACCACGACGGTTCCGTCGTCGTCGATGGCGATCGACGGGGCCGGGCTCGCGTCGAGGACGAGGTCGCGCAGCTGGCGGGTGCGGGCCACCGAGTGGAGTTCGATGCCCGCGCCGGCCCTGATCTTCGTGGGTGTCGGGTGGTACGGCAGCCCGGCGTCGCCCGCGCGGCGCCGGAAGATCCGCTGCCGCATGTTGACCACGTCGAACCGGTCGGCGTCGTTCAGGAGCATCTCGGCCTTGCCGAGGAAGAGGAAGGCGTTCTTGCGCAGGGCGAAGTGGAAGCGGTCGATGATCTGGGTCTGGGCCTCGACGTTGAAGTACATCAGCGTGTTGCGGCAGATCAGCAGGTCGAGCCGGGAGATCGGGGCGTCGCTGGTGATGTCGTGCCGCCCGAAGATCACCCGGCGCCGCAGATCGGGGCGGAAGCCGAACTGCGCGCCGTTCTGCTCGAAGTACTTCTCGCGCAGCTCGGCCGGGAGCGGCTCCAGGGACTTGGCCGGGTAGAGCCCCGACCGGGCCTGGCGCAGCGCCTCCTCGTCTATGTCCGTGGCGTAGATCTTGACACGGCGCAGGCACTCCTCGACGCTGAGCGCCTCCGCGAACATGATGGCCAGGGAGTACGCCTCCTCGCCGCTGGAACAGCCGGCGCTCCACACCCTGATCTCCTGGTCGGGCGGGACGTCCGCGAGCAGCTCGGGGACGACCTCGCTCTGGAGGAAGGTCCAGGCGTCGGGATCGCGGAAGAACGACGTGACGTTGATCAGGATCGTGTTGAAGAGGGCGCCGAATTCGTCGGCGCTGGTTTCGAGGAGATCCTGGTAGTCCTGGTAGGAGCGGACGCCCACGTCGGTCATCCGCTTGTGGATGCGCCGGCCCAGGGTGGAGCGCTTGTAGCCCGTGAAGTCGAAGCCGCGGGCGTCTCTGAGGAAGACCAGCAGCTCCTCCAGCGCCTCGTCGGTCTGTGTGCCCTCTGGTACGCCCATCACTGCCTCTTGACCTCGACAAGTCCGCGGACGACCGCCGCGATCTCCTCAAGGGGTAGCACGAAGTCCACCGCTCCCGTGTCCACCGCGGCCTGCGGCATCCCCGCGAACTCCGCCGACCGCGGATCCTGGGCGATCACCGTGCCGCCGCGCGACTTGACGGCGTCCACGCCCATCGCGCCGTCGTGGCCGGTCCCGGTGAGTACGCAGGCGATCGCCTGCGGCCCGTAGGCGCCGGCGACGGACTCGAAGAGGAGGTCGGCGGAGGGGCGTACGAAGTGGACGAGCTCGGTGTCGGACAGCGACATGACGCCGTCGGCGCCGATGAGGAGGTGCCGGTCGGGAGGGGCGATGTAGACGGTGCCGGGCTGTGCGTGTTCCCCGGCCTCCGCGAGCTTGACCGGAAGGTCGGTGCGGCGGGAGAGGACGTCGGCGATCACCGTCCGGTGCCGGGGGTCGAGGTGCTGGACCACCAGCACGGGCACGGAGAGCTCCGGGCCCAGCGCCCCCAGGAGCTCGGTCAGCCCGTGGATGCCGCCGGCGGATGACGCGACAGCGACGATGGCGTATTGGTCCGTGGAGGACTGGTCGGCCGTCACACTGGCGAGCCTAGCGGAGCCCGGGGACGGGCGGGAACTTCCTACAGGCCGATCGTGTCAAGTCCCTGTGGCGAATTTCCTCCCGACGGAGGAGTTCAGCGCTTTGCGGAGTGCGTGGTGATCGTAAGCGGTCAGGGAGCGTGGAACGGGTTGCCCGGTGGCGTCGTTCGAGATCGAGTTGCCCCTTGAACGTCTCGTTGATCGACTCGATGACCTCGCGGACCCGCACCGTGGTCACCGCAGCGACATCGGCGCCGGGCTCCAGGCGGAGCACCGGCCGACCATCCGCCGCTCTCGGCAACGGCGCGTCCGTGCACAACAGCGCGTCGCGCAACTCGAACAACGCGTCGCCCTGATGCGCCGAACCCACGACCACGGCCTATGACAAGCTCACCCCACCCCCGCCTCCCCGAACCCCCGCATCACCGCCTCCGTCTGCCCCGGCGTCAACGCCCCCACCGACAACGGATGCGCCGCCTCCGCCCGCAGCCCGTCCAGCAGGAACCCGACGCTGCGGCGCCACGCGTCCGGCGCCACCCGTGACGTGTTGCGGACCAGCATCGCCGTGGACCACCACACGAACAGCATGTCCTCCCGCGTGAAGTCGGCCCGCAGCGCCCCCGCCCGCTGCGCCCGCTCGATGATCTGCCGCTCCCTGTCCTCGGTGACCCGGCACACGTCGGACAACCGGTCGGCGGCGTACCGCCGGGAGACGACGTCGTTGAGGGCGGGGTCGGACGCCTGGACGCGGCAGACGTCCTCCACGTACCCCGTGAACGCCTCCCAGGGATCGGCGCAGGCCAGCGCCTTGTCGGCGACCCTGTCCAGCGCGTCCTGCGCGAGGTCCGGCACGACCGCGTCGATGAGCGCCTCGCGCGAGCCGAACCGGTTGTAGAGGGTCCCCGCGCTGACCCCGGCCCGCTTGGCGATCTCCTCCAGCGGCGCGTGCAGCCCCTTCTCGCGGAACACCTCGACGGCCGCCGCCTTCAGCTTCTCGATGTTGCGGCGCGCGTCCGCCCGCAGGACCTGGGCCATCGAACCCTCCTCATAACTTGATGCCACCACCAACTTTACCGCCCGGACCCCGCACACACCCGGCGCAAGGCCCCCGCCCGGCGAGGCGGCGGAACCGGACAACCTCCACGGCACCACAAACCCGCCCCGATCACCGCGGAGCACACCGCACACCTCGTCAGCGCGTCGCCACAGCACACCGACAGGCGCTCCGCATAATGGCGACGGCAGTCAGGAGATCGGCTCATATGTGCCGACCCACCCCTCCGGGCCCAGGTGTCACGCTTGGCGATCTCGCTGTGCCGGGCAGCCTCGGAGGGATCGCTTCCGGCTTGCGGGAAGGGGGAGTTGGACGACTCGCACCCAGCCCGCCGTACGGCCCGACCGAGGCGACGCACCCTGAACGGCCGATTCGAAGGAGCTCGCATGTCCAAGCAGCAGAGCGGCGTCCTCAGCCGCAGACAGGTCGTCGGAAGGCTCGCGGCGACCGGAGTGGCGCTGACCGTCGCTCCGGCCCTGCCCGCCGAGGCGGAGGCCGCCGAGTCCGACGCCGTCCCCGGACCGACCGTCAGGGACCTGACCGTCGACGGCCGTACGGGACGCCTCCTCGGCGTCGACGACACCGCCCCCCGGCTCGGCTGGCGCACGGAGGGCGTGAACCGCGGCTGGACGCAGGCCGCGTACCGCATCCGCGCCGCGCGCGGCGCACGGGACCTGGCGGCGGGACGGTACCTCTGGGACTCCGGCACGGTCCGCTCGGCGGCCCAGCACGACATCCCCTGGGGCGGACCGCCGCCGGGCTCCCGGCAGGAGGTCGTCTGGCAGGTCCGCACCTGGGGCACCGACGGTTCCACGACCGGCTGGAGCAGCCCGGCGACCTGGGAGACGGGCCTGCTCAGACCCTCCGACTGGGGCGGGGCCCGCTGGATCGACCACCCCGCCCGCACCCTCGACCAGCCCCTCCCGCTCTTCGCCCGCGCCTTCTCGACGACGGGCCGCACCACCAGGGCCCGGCTGTACGTCTCCGGCGTCGGCCTGCACGAGGTCACCCTGAACGGCGCCCCCGTCACCGACGAGGTCCTCGCCCCCGGCAACTCCAACTACCAGCTCTCCACGGAGTACCGCGCCTACGACGTGACGCACCTCGTCCGCCCCGGCGCCAACACCCTCGGCGTCGCCCTGGGCCAC
Organism: Streptomyces saintjeani; assembly: GCF_055409605.1. Taxonomy (NCBI): domain Bacteria; kingdom Bacillati; phylum Actinomycetota; class Actinomycetes; order Kitasatosporales; family Streptomycetaceae; genus Streptomyces; species Streptomyces saintjeani. The sequence continues at coordinate 9,777,440 of NZ_CP189624.1, forward strand.
GGCACCGCCCTGGTCACCCGCTCCGTCACCAACCCGGCGACCGGGCGCGCCGCGCCGTACTCCTGGTGGCAGAGCCAGTCCAAGGGCGACGGCACGCTCGTGGCACCGGCCGAGGCGGGCGCCACCACCGTCAAGGTGAGCGGCGTCGCCGGCTACCACGTCGGCGGCACCGTCAACGTCGACACCGGCGACGGCGGCGTACGCCTGGAGTCCCGCAGGATCACCGCCGTCGGCACGGCGGGCGCGGACGGCACCGGCATCACCTTCACCCCCGGCCTCACCGCGTCCCACGCCACCGGCGTACGGGTCACCGGCTCCGGCAACCCCCTCGCGAGCACCGACCCCAGCGCGGGCGCCGCCGTCGCCCCCCGCCTCATCGCCCGCCTCGAACTGACCGGCGCCGACGGCACGGTCCACGCGATCGTCAGCGACCGCACCTGGCGCACCGCGCTCGGCCCCGAGACCACCGCGAACTGGTTCTCCGGCTCCGACTACGACGCCCGCCGCGAACAACCCGGCTGGAACGCCCCCGGAGCCGACCTCACCCCCACCGCGCGACGCCGCGACGGCACCCCCGTCGACTGGACGGCGGCAGGCTTCGCACCGCCCCCCAACCTCACCACCGCCCTCGTCTGGCGCATCGGCGAACCGGTGAAGATCGCAGCCCGCCTCCGCCCGGTCGGCATCACCCAGCCCCGACCAGGCGTCTGGGTCTTCGACTTCGGCCAGAACTTCGCGGGCTGGCCCCAACTGCGCCTGACCGGCACGCTCCCCGCCGGGACGACCGTCACGATGCGGCCCGCCGAGTCCCTCAACGCCGACGGCACGGTCGACCAGCTCTCCGTCATGGGCGGCGGCGCCGTACGCGGCACGGACGTCTTCGACGCGTACACCACGTACGGCGCGCCCGGCGGCGAGACCTGGCACCCCCGGTTCCACTACTTCGGCATGCAGTGGGTCCAGGTCACCGGCCTGCCCGCCGGGTACACCCCGACCGAGGACACGCTCACCGGACTCCAGGTCCACGCCGACGTCCCCGCCGCCGGGGACGTACGCACCTCGAACGAGCGCGTCAACCGGATCCACCGCATGGCCCGGTACTCGATCATGAGCAACACCATGTCCACCTTCACGGACTGCCCCGGCCGCGAGAAACTCGCCTACCCCGCCGACTACCTCCAGCCCTTCGGCGCCCTGCACCGCACCTTCGGGTACGGCGCCTACCTGCGCACCATGGCGCGCCATCTGGTGGAGGGCCAGTCGCGGGCCGGGGACAACATCGGGAACGTCGCGCTGAAGGCGCCCGTGTACGACTACGGCTACCTCGGCCGGTACGGCGACGAGATCAACTGGGGCGACGGGATCGTCCTCACGCCGTGGCTGCTGTACCGGACGTACGGCGACACGCAGGCCATGGCCCGCGCCTACCCCCGGATGCAGGCATTCCTGGCCTACATCCGCACCAAGAAGGCGGGCACGGGCGCCGACGCGCACATCGTCGACGCGGCCCTCGCCGACTGGAGTTCCGCCGAGGCCACCTCCGGGCGGATCACCGGCACCTGGGCCTACCACCAGGTCGCCGACCGGATGGCGCGGATGGCCGCGCTCATCGGACGCGACGGCGACGCGAGCGAGTACCGCGACCTCGCCTCGACCATCAAGCGCGCCTTCAACGACGCCTTCTACAACAGCGCGCTGGGCCGCTACACCAGCCAGGGCGACCAGGGCACGGCCGGCGCGACCCAGGCCGCGCAAGGGCTCGCGCTCGACGAGGGGCTCGTACCCGACGCGGAGCGCGGGCGCGTGCTCGACGCGCTGGTCGAACTGATCGAGGGCTACCACCCGTTCGGCGGCGGCCCCCACCTCAGCGCCGGGACGATCGGGCTGTCCCCGGTGATCCGGTCCCTGATCGCCGGGGGCCGCGACGACGTCCTGTGGAACGTCCTCCAGGAGAACACCCGCCCCAGCTACGGCTACTTCCTGACCCCCACCACCGCCAACCCCCAGGGCCTGACGACCGTCCCGGAACAGTGGGACCTGCTCAACTCGAAGAACCACATGATCCTCCTCCAGATCGACGAGTGGTTCCACAGCGCCCTCGCGGGCATCCGGCAGACGGACACCTCCGTCGCCTACCGCGACCTCGTCATCGACCCCCGCCCGGTCGGTGACCTCACCGAGGCCGCCGGCAGCTACCGCACCCCCTACGGCGAGGTCACCTCCGCGTGGTCGCGCCAGGGAGGTGTCTTCCGCCTCACGGCCGTGATCCCGCCCAACACCAGCGCCGAGATCCGCGTCCCGGCCGGCGGCGGCGCACCGCCCGCGGCCAGTGGGGGCGCGGTCCTCCAGGGCATCGAGGGGGACCGGGCCGTCTACCGGGCGGGCTCCGGGACGTATCGCTTTGTCTCCCGCGTGAGCTCCTGAGAACACCGGGGCGCCGGCCGTCCCTCCGGCCGGCGCCCCGATATGTGTGACGCGGATCACCTCTTGAGGAAAACCTGACGCCCACGCCCCGCGTCTTGGGGGTGTGAGAGCACGAGGAAGACCACCCGGCGAGCTCGACGAGGAACACCTCGTCCGGCGCATCGCCCACGGGGACCGGGCCGCGTTCGAGGAGCTGTACCGGCGCACCTCGCCCTGGATGGCCGTACGGCTGCGCAGGCGCTGCGCCGACGAGCAGATCGTCGCCGAGGTCATGCAGGAGACGTACCTCGCGGTGTGGCGCGCGGCCGGCGCCTTCGTCGGAACGGCGGCCGGCGGGAGCGCCGTCGGCTGGCTGTGGACGATCGCGGCCCGCCGCCTCGTCGACGCGTTCCGGCGCCGCGCCCACCACGCGCAGCCCCCGGCCGAGGCCGCCCCGCGCCACCCGGCACCCGCCGCCGAGGACGAGGCGCTCGCCGCGGCCGTCGGCGGCGAGGTCGGCGACGCCCTGCACCGCCTCGCCCCCGAACTCCGGGACGTCCTCCAGGCGTTGGTGCTCGACGGGCTGTCCGTCCGCGAGACCTCCGTCCTGCTCGGCCTGCCCGAGGGAACCGTCAAGACCCGCGCCCGCCGGGCCCGGACCGAGATGCGGAAGGCGCTGACATGAACGCGGACCACGCGTCGACGCGACTCGTCGACGGCTACGCGCGCGGCGACACACACCTCGCCCCCGACGAGGTGTGGGCCCTGGAAGCCCACCTGGAGACGTGCCCCACCTGCCGCGAGCGGCTCTCGGCCGCCGTCACCACACAGGCACCCGCCGTCGCGGCCCTCACGGACACCGTCTGGGTCGGCCTCGAACCCCGCCTCACCCCACCGCCCGCCCGGCACCGCCGCACGGCACGCCTCGCCCGCTGGCTGACCCCCGCGATGGTCCCCTGGCTCGCCATGGCGGTCAGCGTCACCCTGATCGCCCTGCTCCTGGACCTGACCGGCGCGGGCAGGGTCTCGCTCGTCCTGCTGCTCGCCCCCGTCCTGCCCATCCTCGGCGTCGCCGCGTCCTGGTCGCGCGGCCTGGACCCGGCGTACGAACTCACCGCCTCCACCCCTCGGTCCGGGCTCTACCTGGTGCTGCGGCGCACCGCGTCCGTCCTCGCCGTCGTCGTCCCCGTGCTGCTCCTGTGCGGCTGGGCGACCGGGGCGAGCGCCGCGCAGTGGCTGCTGCCCTGCCTCGCGCTCACCTCCACGACGCTGGCGCTCGGCGGGGTCGTCGGGGTGACCCGGGCCGCCGTCGCGCTCGCCGCCGGGTGGGCCGCGGGAGTGGTGGCGCCGGCGCTGGCCGTCGGCCGTACGACCGTCGTCCTGGGGACGGGCGGGATGCCGGTGTGGGGGATCGTCCTCGCCGCCGGCGTGGGTGTGGTCGTCGTGCGCCGAGGGGCGTACGCCAACGAGGGAAGGAACACGTCATGGTGAGCGCGTCCGACATCGCGCCGACGACCTACGCCTGGCAGATCCGGGCGACCGGGCTGAAGGTCAGGGTCGGCAGGAACCGGATGGCCGTCGACGGCCTCAACCTGTCGCTCGGGACCGGAGTGCACGGCCTCCTCGGGCCGAACGGGGCCGGGAAGACCACCCTCATCCGGGCCCTGGCCACCGTCCTGCGGCCCACCGAGGGGAGCCTCGAACTGCTCGGAGAGTCCGTGGGGGAGCGGGGCGAGCACCGGGCCGTACGGCGGCGGATCGGGTATCTGCCGCAGGAGTTCGGCTACTACAAGCGGTTCACCGTCCGCGAGTTCGTCGAGTACATGGCCTGGCTGAAGGAGGTGCCCAAGGCCGACGTCCCGGCCGCCGTGCAGCGCGCCGTGGAACGCGTCGGCCTCGCCGACCGCGCCGACTCGCGCATGAAGACCCTCTCCGGCGGGATGGTGCGGCGCGTCGGCATCGCGCAGGCCATCGTCAACGACCCGGCGCTCCTGCTGCTCGACGAACCCACCGTCGGCCTCGACCCCGCCCAGCGCCTGCGCTTCCGTGAACTCCTCCAGGAACTCGGCCAGGACACCTGCGTCGTCGTCTCCACCCACCTCGTCGAGGACGTGGCCGCCGCCTGCACCAGCGTCGTCCTCTTCGACGAAGGACGCCTCGTCATCCAGGGCACCCCCGAGGAACTCGCCGCGGCAGGCGGACCCGACCACCTCGGCGACAGCCCCCTCGAACGCGGCTACTCCGCCCTGCTCCAGCACCCCGGACGAGGGAAGGGCTCCTGGTGAACGTCCTGCGCACCGAACTGAAACGCTCCGCCGCCCCCTGGGCCGGCGCCCTGGTCCTCACGACCTCGCTCGCCTTCCTCCACCTCCCCGACGCCGCCTGGTGGAGAGGCACCACCGCGTGGACCGCCCAGTGGACGCCCCTCGCCCTGTGGACCCGCTCCCTCCTCTTCTACCTGTGGCCCCTGGCCGTCGGCATCGGCGCCCTCCAGGGCCTGCGCGACCACCGCTCGACGATGTCCGAACTCCTGACGAGCACCCCGCGCCCCGCCTGGCACCGCGCCGCCCTCCGGGCCGGTACGACGGCGGCGGCGCTGGCCGTCGGCTTCGCGCTGCTCGTCCTCGTCGGCGGGGTCCAGGTCCTGGCCCACTCGGAATACCCGCACCTCGGCTGGCTCCCGGTCTCCCTCGTCGCCGTCCTCGCCCTCGCCGCCGGAGCCGTCCTCGGCATGGGCATCGCCCGCGCCCTGCCCTCCCCGCTCACCCCGCCCGCCCTCGCCGTCGGCGCGTTCGCGTTCACGGCGCTCCTGCACATGTCCCTCGGCCGCACGCGGACGACCACACCGGACGGCTTCCCCGTCTCCCGGCCGAACCGGCTCTCCCTCCTCTCCCCGGCCATCGACGACGTCCGCGCCGCCTACGTCACGCTCTCCGGCGCCGTCGACCTCGGCCAGACCCTGTGGTTCCTCGGCCTCACCGTCACCGGCTTCGCCCTGCTCGTCGCGACGACCCGCCGCACCCGCCTGCTCGCCCTCACCCCGGCCCTCGCCTGCACGGCCCTCGCCCTGCTGGTCCTGCCGACGGACCCGGGCCGCATGTACGTCGTCGACCAGGCCGCCGCCGCGCCGGTCTGCGACGGCCCCGTCTGCGTCACCAGGACCCACCGGGACCGCCTCACAGGCCTCGCGGGCCCCGGCAGGGAAGCACTCCGCCGCCTGCACACCGCCCTCGGCGACAGCGCGCCGGTTGCCGTGCGCGAGAACACGACGCTCCTGCCCGAGGGCTCCACACCCCGCTGGTCCCGCGACACCGTCCTCGTCGACTTCGACACCCTCACCCCCGAGAAGGGCGAGGCACTGACCCGGGCACTCATCGGGCTGGGGATGGTCCCCGGCTGCACGCCCGTCGGCTGGCAGGGCATGGGCGAGGAGGACATCGCGCGGACCGTCGCGGTGGGGTGGGCGCTGGGGAGCCTGGAACCCTCGGCCGACGCGCAGGCGCGTACGGCGTGGCGGGACCTGAGGGCACGGCCGTATCCCGAGCAGCTCGCGCGGATCGCCGCGATGCGGACGGCGGCGTACAGCTGCCGGGGCGAGCCGTTCGAGGCGCTGAAGGGCGGGGGCCGGTGAGGTGGCCGGCCCCGGAGGGGCGGATTCCGATGAGATGGCTGACGCTGTACGCCCGCTCCCGCCAGGTCCCCGCGACGCTCGCCGTGATCCTGATCGGTACGGCCTTGGCCCGGGCGTTCACCCGCGACGGCACCGGCGACCCGCGTCTGACCACCCTCGCCCTCGCGACCGGCGCGATGGCCGCCTCCACCGGCCTCGGCGGCCAGGACCCCGCCCTCGACCGCACCGCCGCGATCCGCTGGACCACCCGCAGAGCCGCCCACGTCCTGCTCGCCGCCGCACTCCTGACAGCGGCCCTGCTGGTGACGGGGACACCCGTCGCCCTGATCGCCCGCGACAGCGCGGGCCTGATGGGCCTGGCGGCCCTGGGCGCGGCCCTCCACGGCGCCCACCACGCCTGGACCCTCCCCTTCGGCTGGCTCGCCCTCGCGTTCGTCACCCCGCCCCCGACGAGCACGGCGACCCGGATCGCCTCCTGGCCCCTGCTGCCGCCCGACTCGACGGCAGCCGCCTGGACCGCGCTGGTCCTCACGGTCACCGGGGTCACGGCGTACGCGCTGGCGGGACCGTCCCGGCGAGGGTGAGCCGCTCAGCTCCACGCCCCCGGCAGATCCCGCGTCACGACCGTGCTCAGCACCCCTCGCGTCGACGCCGGGTCCAGGCCCGTGAGGTCGCGGACCCGGCGCAGGCGGTGGTCCAGGGTGCGGGGGTGGACGTTGAGTGTGCTCGCGGTGAGGGCGCGGTTCATGTCGCAGTGGTAGTACGGGTCGAGGGTCAGGAGCAGGTCGGGGCCGGGTGCGAGGAGCCGGGCGTCGGCGAATGGGGCGTCCGCGACCGCGAGGGTGTGGGGGCGCCGCCGGTCCGGCGCCCGGCGCAGGGGCGCCGTACGGCTGATGTGCCGGGCCCGGTCGAGGGCGTCGGCGAGAACCGGCCCGCCGGCGGTGCCGGCCGCGCAGGGGTGGCCCAGCGCCTCGGCGAAGTCCCTTACCAGGGCGGCGACTTCACGGCCCTCGGGGGTCAGCGTGATCAGCTCGCCGCAGCGGGACGCCACCACAGCGGCACCCGGTGCGTCCTCGCCAGCGCCTCGACCTCCGCGTCCAGGTCCCGCTCGTCACCGGGCCGGTCCGGCACCCGGATCACCGACACCTCGTAGGCGTCGGCCGGTTCGACACCGGCGACCCGCGCCAGCTCCTTCGCCACCGGGTATCGGCCAGCAGGGCCTTGGTGAGCAGCGCGACTTGGGCGACGTACGGCAGCCGCCGGCGCAGCGCCGTCACGAACCCCCGGCAGTAGGCGTCGATGCCGCGCTCACCCTGCGGGGCGAACCAGCCCATGACGCCCATGAGTTCGTCGAGGCTCCCGTCGCTGCGGGCCCGCGTAGCCTCGTCGATCTCGCGCAGCACCCCCTGCCGCGACGTGAGGGACATGCCGGTACCGGCCCTCAACTCGCCCATCGACGCGATGTGGTCGAGATCGCTGTCGGTCAACATCCCGCTGTCCGAGGCCGGTTCGACCGTGCGTCGCCTGAACCACACCGCGTACTCCAGGGCTTGGGCCTTCCCTCGGGAGTCGGAGTCGAGGGAGGCGAACTCCGGGATCTCGCGGGTGTACGCCTCGACCTCGCGACGGGCGTTGACCGGTGCCTGGCGGGCCGTCGGCGCGCGGGAGGGCCGTAGGAGAAAACCGGACCTGTGTTTGTCAGTCGGGGTGAAGGCGTGAAGAGTGTGGAGGCCGTGGGTTCGTGAGGGTGCGCAAAGTTCGCGGGGCGGGTGGGCGCGCGCTTAATGGGACCGCGAGGGCGCCCTCGCCATGGCCGGCACACCCGCCCCCACCGCGCCCGCCGTACCCAGCCTGCGAGCCTTCGGGATCACCGGCGACGGCACCCTGATGGCCACCTTCACCACCGACCGGCCCCAGGTCCTCGACTGGGTCCGCGTCATCACCGGACTCAGCGGCGACACCACGCTCGTCGACGTCGACACCTCCAACGACCAGATCGTCATCCAGTCGCCCCCGAACGCCGGGAACCTCGACGCGGGCATCGACATCTTCAGCACCCTCACCAACGGCAAGACGACCGCCAACGCGGCCTTCGCCTCCCTGACGCCGTACGGCGCGAGCACCCCGACCCTCTACGGCGTCGACATCCTCACCGGCTCCCCCACGGCGATCGGCCAGTTCCCGCTCAACACCACCGACCTCACCATCACCCTCACGGGCACCTACTGACCCGGCGCGCAGCGCCGCCGACTCATTCACCGCGTTGATGACCTACGCGCAAAATGACCGCTACCGGCCCGCCCGCACCCCGTCGACGATCGGTGCATGAGCACAACAGGACAGGCCGTCGCGTCCCGAACCCTCACGCCAGGGCTTCTCGTGGCGGCGACCGGTACGGCCGTGGCGTTCACACTCAGCTCCCGCGTACCGGCGGTGAGCGCGCTCACGGCCGCCGTCGTGCTCGGGGTCGCGGTCGGCGGGGTGCTTCCGGAGGAGACGCGGGACGGCATGACCTGGGCGGCGCGCAAGTGCCTGCGCCTCGGCGTCGTCCTGCTCGGACTCCAGCTCGGGCTCGGGGAGGTCCTCGGCCTCGGCGCCGGGACGGTCGCGGCCGTCGTCCTCACCGTCCTCGTCACCTTCGCCGGGACGCTCCTGCTCGGCCGGCTCCTGCGCGTCCCGCCCGGCCTCACGCTCATGGTCGCGACCGGGTTCTCGATCTGCGGCGCCTCCGCGATCGCCGCGATGGACAGCGTCACCGACACCGACAAGGAGGAGGTCGCCACCGCCGTCACCCTCGTGACCCTCTACGGCAGCGCCGCGATCGCCTTCCTGCCGTTCCTCGGCCGCGCCCTCGCCCTGAGCCCCGAACACCTCGGCACCTGGGCGGGAATCTCCGTCCACGAGGTCGCCCAGGTCGTCGCGGCGGCCTCCCCGGCGGGCCCCGGCGCGGTCGCGGTCGCCGTCGTCGTCAAGCTGACCAGGGTGGTCCTGCTGGCGCCGATGGTCGCCGGAGCCGGCGCCGTACACCGCCGCCGCACCCCGGGCGACCGCCCCGCGCTCGTCCCCCTGTTCGTCGCCGGCTTCCTGGCGACGATGCTGCTGCGCACGACCGGCACCGTCCCGATGGCGGTCCTGACCTCGGCCAGGACCACCACCACACTCCTGTTCACCGCCGCCCTCTTCGCCCTGGGCAGCGGCGTACGGATCGGCGCCCTGCTGCGGACGGGGAGGCGGGGGCTGCTCCTGGGGGCGCTGTCCACGGTCCTGGTCACGACGGTGGGGTACGGCGCGCTGACGGCGGTCGGCACCTTCTGACGGCCTTGTCCCGGACGGCTCGTGCGGGGGGATGATCTCGGCCGTGGCGCGTGGAGATCCGACTCACTCACACGGCTCGTTCCATGCAGACCAGCTGGTCCCGCTCGTCCCACGACTCGGTGACGGTGAATCCGAGCCGCTCGTACAGGGCGATCGCGCCTGCCCGCCACTTCCACACCGACAGCCGCACCGCGCTGACGCCGCTTTCCGCGGCATGCGCGAGCGCGGCGCCGACCAGGCTTGACGCGATGCCCCGCCCCCGGAACGCCGAGTGCGTCCAGAGCCTTTTGACCTCGGACCGTCCGTCGACAGGAGCGGTCACCACCAGGCAGCCCACCGCGGTGTTCCCGCTCAGAGCCAGCAGCACGACATCGTCGGCGAACACGGCCCGTGGATCCGCGACCTCTGCCCGGTAGCGCTCCGGCAACCCGTCCACACCGGCGACGGCCTCACCCTTCTCGGCCTGCGTCTGTAGATGGTAGGCCGCCAGCAGATCCGCCGGCCCGTCCTGGGCGGAAGGCGCCTGACCCGGCCAGCGGACGACGGCAACCTCGCGTCGATCAGTCATGACCTGAGCATCGCACGACACCTACCAGGGCGGCCCCGGCAGCACCGCCCGCCTGAACGCCGCCCTCGACGGCGTCGACGCCGAGGGGGCTCCTACGGCTTGAGCAGCTCGCGCATCCGCCGGCCCACCCCGGGATCGACCATGATCGGATGGGTCGCCCGGGCGTCGTACCAGGACACCTCGAAGCCGGGCGCGGCCCTGGGCCAGTACAACGCCAGCTCCTCCCGGGCCTCTTCACGGGCGAACGCCGTCACGGGCCCGTCGTACGGCAGGATCTCGAAGTGCTCCTGCGCGAACATGCCCGCCGACCACAGGACTTGGAGACGGGCGAACTCCTCCGGGGCGACGGCGTCGTCGTACCAGTGCAGCGGCCTGATGCGGGCCAGCGTCTCGGCGGGGTCCAGGGGCTGCGGGAGGCCGAACTGGGCGGACAGGGACGCCAGCCGGAACGAGAGAAGCTCGTCGAGGCCCCAGCCGGGGTCCACCAGGGACACCTGGGACGGCGGGTTGACGAGGACCAACGCCCGCACCTCCTCGCCGGACGCGCGCAGACGGCGGGCCATCTCGTAGGCCACCAGGCCGCCCTGGCACAGGCCGCCGAGGAAGTACGGGCCGTGCGGCTGGAGTTCGCGCAGCTCCAGGAGGTAGCGGTCGGCCATCGCGGTGAGCGAGATGAGGGGGCGTACGTCGCCCCGGTAACCGGGGGCCTCGAAGCCGTAGAACGGGCGGCCCGCACGCCAGCTCTCGACGACCGGCTCCGCGAACCGGATGTTGCCCGTGCCGACGTGCACCAGGAAGAAGGGCTCACCGCGGCCCTCGGGGGCGAGCGGGACCAGGCAGGTGACGGCGTCCCGGTCCCAGGGGCTCGCGGCGGTGCGCCACACGTCCGAAGCGGTGAGGACGGGCGCGGCCGGGGGAGCGGCGGGGGTGGTCAGGGCGGCGGCGAGCGACGCGACCGTACGGTGCTCGAAGAGGTCCTCCGCGCGCATCGCCAGGCCGCTGCGGCGGGCCGCGCCGACGACGTCGACGGCGAGGAGGGAGAAGCCGCCGAGCTCGAAGAAGTCGTCGTGGGGGCCGACTTCGGTGTCCAGGAGGTCTTCCCAGATGGCGGTGAGGGTCTGCCGGGCGTGGGCGACACCAGCGGCATCCACAGCGCGGGCGGCCTCCACGGTGTCAACGGCTCCAGCGGTGTTCATGACGTCTCCTTCGCAGTACGAGGCGCGCCGAGCGCACGCCGGTCCGTCTTGCCGGACGGAGTCAGGGGCAGCGCGTCCAGCACCTGATACCGGTCCGGCACCATGTGCGCCGGAAGCTCCGCCGCCGCGTGCTTGCGCAGCCGCCCCGCGAGCCCGTCCGCGTGCCCCGGCGCCGCCACCACCCCGGCCAGCAGAAAACTCGCCCCCGCGGCTGTCGTCGCCACGGTCACCGCGACGTCACTGACCAGCCCCGACCCCCGCAGCACCGCCTCGATCTCCCCGGGCTCGATCCGGAACCCGCGCAGCGCGAGCTGATCGTCCGCCCGCCCCACGAACTCCAGCTCCCCGCCCGGCAGTTCACGCGCCAGATCCCCGGTCCGGTAGTGCACGACGCGGTCCAGCGCGACGAACCGCTCCCGGGTCAGCTCCGCCCGCCCCAGATACCCGGACGACACCCCGGCCCCGGCGACCCACATCTCGCCGACGGAACCCACCGCCACGGGCCGGCGATCCGCGTCCAGCACCCGCACCGACAGATGAGGCAACGCCCGCCCGATCGGCGACCGCACCTCCCCGGCGAGCGCGTCGTCGTCCAGCTCCTTGTACGTGACGTGCACCGTCGTCTCCGTGATCCCGTACATGTTCACCACCGACGGCCGCACCCCGCCGGCCCCGCCCAGGAACTCCCGTACGACCGGCAGATCCACCCCCTCCCCGCCGAACACGAGCCACCGCACCGCGAGCCCCGGACACCCCGCCTCCCGGTACGCGGTCGCGGTGTAACGGAACACGGACGGCACCTGGTTGAGCACGGTCACCCCCTCCTCCACCAGCAGCTCTACGAACCGCTCCGGCGACCGCGCCACCTCGTCCGGCACGACGACGAGCGTCCCGCCGGTGACGAACGCGCCCCACATCTCCCACACGGAGAAGTCGAAGCTCAGCGAGTGGAAGAGCGTCCACCGCTCACGCGGACCGAACCCGAAGAGCGGCAGGGCCGCTTCCAGCAGTGCCACGACGTTGCCGTGGGTGACGACACAGCCCTTGGGTCTGCCGGTGGACCCGGAGGTGTAGATCACGTACGCGGGATCACCGGCGGAAGGCGCGGACGGCCGCCCCTCGGCGGGCCCGTCGGGAGCCAGCACCACGCCCGGAACCTCACGGGCACGAGGCCCCACCGAGACCCGCACGCCCGCATCCGCCACGATGTACCGCAACCGCTCGGCGGGATACGCCGGGTCCAACGGCACATACGCGGCACCGGACTTGAGAATCCCGAGCACCGTCACGACCGACTCCGCGCACCGCCCCACCACGGCCCCGACCAACTCCCCGGGCCCCACTCCAGATCCTGCGAGCACCCTCGCCACCCGGTCCGACCGCGCGTCCAGCTCCGCGTACGTCACCTCCTCACCCCCGCCCCGCAGCGCCACCCCGTCGGGCACACGCCCCGCGCTCGCGCGGAACAGATCGACCAGCGTCGTCATGCGACGTCTCCTTCCAGCCGTACGGCACCGTCGACGAGAACCTTCGAGGCCAGCCCCGCCGCGAGGAACACGGCCGCGAGGACCAGCCAGCCGGCCGCCCCCAGACCGACGGTGAGAGAGGTGACCAGCACCGGGCCGAGGAACTGCTGGACCCCGCGCCCGAGTCCGAACACGCCCTGGTACTCGCCCATCCGGTCGGCGGGCGGCAGCCCGAACGAGATGCCCCAGCTCCCGGCCGACTGCGCCAGCTCACCGAAGCCGAGGACGACAACTCCGGCCAGCAGCACGGCGGTCGCCACCGGCGCCGGACCGAAGGCGCTCAGCGCGAGCACCGGACAGGCCAGCGCGAGCAGACCCCCGGCCCGCAACTGGGCCCGCGCGGCCCCCGCCAGCGTGTCGGCCCCCCGGCTGACGGCGACCTGGAACAGCACGACCAAGACCGTGTTCGTCACGGACAGCGCCGCGTTCACGGCGGCGGGCGCCGAGGTGCTGGTGACGATCCACAGCGGCAGACCGACGGTCAGCACCGGCTGGTACAGCTCAAGCACCCCGCTGCTGAAGGTGACGAGCAGGAAGCGGACGTCCCGCAGAGCGGCCCCGGAGGACGCCGCCGTACCGGCCCGGCGGGTGGGCGGAGTCGGCGGGAAGCCACGCCCGATGAGTACGCAACCGAACTGCGCGACCGCGTTGGCGAGCGTCACGACATAGAAGGCCCGTCGGCCGCCGACGGCGAGAGCCGGCGCCGCGACCGCCGCCCCGGCGGCGAGCCCCAGGTTGAACAGGCCGCGCGTCTGGGCCCGCACCTTCGTGGCCCGCTCCCCGCCGAACAGGGCGTGGGTGAGGGCGCCGCGCAGCGAGCTGCCGGCCGTCTCGCACAGGGAGATCAGACAGGCGACGACGACGAACGACCCGTAGTCGTCGACGGCCGCGTACAGCGCGAACAGCACCGCCAGCAGCCCGTACATCGTCAGCAGCGGCCTCTTGGGCCCGATCCGGTCGGCGAGCCGGCCCGCCGGGACCGTCCCGAGGAACCCGCACAGACCGGCGGCCGACAGCCCCAACGCGACCTGCCCGGCGCCGAATCCGAGGACCCGCGTGAAGAAGACGGTGCTCGCGGTGAGGAAGAACCCCGTACCGCCCGCCTGCACCAGGACGAGGAACGCGAACCGCCGCGCGTCACCCGGCTCCGGGACCAGACCGGTGGCCCACCTCGTGCGAAGTGCGGTGTCAGACAAGGCCGTTGCCCCTGAGGTCGGCGGCCGTGGCGCTGCGGACACACCCGTCGTCCGTCGTGAACGCGTAGGAGAGCAGACCCGCCGCCTTCTCGACCGTCGCCAGCATCGCCGCGTGGTCCGGGGCGTGCCCGAACGCGATGTCCAGCGGCGCCGTGTGCACCCCGCCGGGCAGCCGCTCCCCGCGCCGCACCAGCGGCACGATCCCGGTCACACCTTCCAGCGCCCGTACGTCCGCGACGCCCTGACACCTCGTCAGCGTGCACGCCTCGCGCGGACCCGGCGTGGAGAACTGGAAGTGCACCCCGTCGAACGACAGCGGCGGCACCTGGACCCGCTCGCCGAGCGCGATCCGCCCCGCGACCTCGATCAGGTTCACCCCGGCCGCCCGCCGGGCGAGTTCACCGACCCAGCCGCCCAGCCTGCCGTTCACCTCGATGATCCGGGGCCCGTGAGGCGTGAGCTTGATCTCCGTGTGCGTGATCCCCGACCGGACCCCGAGGGCCCGTACGGCGTCGGCGGCGAGGTTCCCGAGCGCGGCCACCTCCGGCGCGGGCAGGTGGCTCGGCCAGAACTGGCCCGTCTCGCGGAACGGCGGCAGGAGTGCGGGCTTGCCGGTCACGGCGAGGACACGCACCTCGCCGTCCTGCACGAGGCACTCCACCGACACGTAGTCCCCGAAGGGCCGTTCGGACCGGCCGGCCAGGAACTCCTCCAGCACCAGGGCGGTTTCCGCGTCCGCCAGCAGCGCCTCGGCCAACTCCCGCCCCTCGTCCGGGTCCTGGACCAGGTAGGTGTTGCGGCTGCCTTCACCGCGTACGGGCTTGAGGACCGCCGGGAGCCCGGTGACGGCGACGGCCTCGGGCCACTGCGCGGCGCGGTCGAGGCGGTGACTGCGGGCCTGCGGTATCCCCGCCGCGCGCAGACACCGGCGCTGGGCCGCCTTGTCCGTGAGGAGGCGGACCGTCGCGGGGGAGTGGTACGGCAGCGCCAGGCGCTCGGCGAGGAGAGCGGTCGTGTGCTGCATGCGCTCGCTGAACGTCGTGACGGCCCGGACGCCGACGGCACGCAGCGCGTCCACGACGGCCTCGAAACCGGCGTCCAGCGACACGACCGGCCCGAATTCCCCGACCAGCGGACGCATCGACCGCGCGTGTTCCGAATCCCCGAGAACCGTCACCACGGGAATTCCGGTCCGTCGAATTCCCGCACCGATCTCACCGGCGGAAGCGGCACCTTTGTCGTACACGACGGCTATCGGGCCGACGGCGATATCTGGCACCCACCTGGTCCTTTCCTGCCGGTCCAACGTGGTCGAACGGCCCGACCACGCTGCCCGAATCTATCGTCCCTGGGTAATGAGGCGCCCGCGGGGAGGTAAAGGGAACGTCGTCGAGAAAGCCGTTCACATATTCTGAAGCCCACTTGACAATGCCGATATCCGCGCTCGCTCCACAGAAATCCCCGGCGCGAAGAACAAGGCCCGCATCCGCCCACGACCTGCCGCACTACGATGCCCCCATGCCAAGGACCGACCGCTCCGCCCGGCTCATCCCGGCCCCGCCGGCCGTCGTCTACGCCGCCCTCGTCGACCGTTCCGCCCTGGAGACCTGGCTTCCGCCGGCCGGCATGCGGGGACACGTCGAGCACTGGGACCCCCGCCCCGGCGGCGGCTTCCGGATGACCCTCACCTACCTCGACGCCACGGACGACCCCGGCAAGACCTCGGACGGCACCGACGTCGTGGACGTCGCCTTCGTGGCCCTCGTCCCGCCCGAACGGATCGTCCAGCGGGCCGTGTTCACGTCCGACGACCCGTCGTACGCGGGCACCATGACGATGACCTGGGACCTCACCCCCACCCCGGAGGGCACCCGCGTGACGGTCACCGCCACCGACGTACCCCCCGGCATCGGCCAGTCCGACCACGAGGCCGGAATCGCCTCGTCCCTGGCCCACCTGGAGACGTACGTGACGGGCCGGACCGGGGACTGACCCCGCGCTGCACGGCCGACCGGGCGTTGCCGAGTTCCGCCGGCCGCGCCGGCGCGGGGAGAGCCGCCGCGCGCGACGACACCCTTCAGCGGACCCGGCGCCCCGCCCGGTACACCGCCCGCACGTCCGTGACCGCCCCGATGTCGTCGACCGGAGACCTCCCGAGCACGACGACGTCCGCGTCGGCCCGAGGCTGCAACACCCCCTTGCGGCCGGTCATCCCGACCGCCTCGGCCGCCTCGGAGGTCGCGGACCGCAGGACGCCCACGGCGGGCATCCCCAGCTCGGCGAGCTGCCGCAGCCCGTGCGGATACATTCCGTGCGCCTTCTCGGGAGCGATCCCCGAGCCGGTGCCGGGAACGACCCGCGCACCGGAGGCGACGACCTTCGCCATGAGGTCGGTGAACTGCTCGAAGGCCGCCGCGATCGCCGGAGGAACGGTGCGGCCCGGCACCGTGCCCACCGTGAGACTCACGAACGTCCCCCGCCGCGCGACCTCGTCCAGCACGTCCGGCGGCAGGACGACCCCGGCCGGCGTCATGAACGAGAAGTGCTCGATCGTGTCGAAGCCGACGCCGACCGTGTCCACGACCGCCTGGAGCGCGTGCGCGTGCGCGGCGGTGCCCAGCCCCAGCCGGTGCGCCTCGTCGACGACGATCCGCAGGTCGGAGCGGCCGTACTGCTGCCGCGTCGGATCGGACCCGGGTGTCATGGTGCCCCCGCCTGCCATCACCTTCACCACCTCGCACCCCCGCGCGGCGCGCTCCCGCACCGCCGCCAGCAGCGCCTCGGTGCCCTGGGCCTCGCCGCCGAGGAAGTGGCAGTGCCCGCCGGGGGTGGTGATCGGCGGCCCCGCCGCGACGATCTCGGGACGTTCCTCGGCCGGAACCTTGTCCCGCAGGTCGAGGGTGAGGTAGTCCCGGTCGCCGAGGTCCCGGACGGTCGTCACCCCGGCCGCCAGCGTCGCCGCCGCCGAGACGCGCGCGCTCTCCAGGACGGCCGCCCGGTCGTCGGACGTCACCTGCCGTACGGCGTCGGGTCCGCCGTCCCAGGTCAGGTGGACGTGGGTGTCTATGAGCCCGGGCAGCAGCCAGGCGTCAGGGCCGAAGTCGGTCACCGCCGCGTGCTCCGGCGGCTGTGCGCCCGTGCAGTCGACGTCGAGGATCACGCCGTCCACGACCAGAACCGTGCCCGACGGCCGGACCCGCACGCCGTCGAAGACGTGCCCCGCTCTGAGCGCCAGCAGTTCGCCGCGCATAAGTCTCATCTCCAAGAACCGCAGTGGGGGGGGGAGGGGGCCGGAGAACGGGCCCCTGAAGAGAGACTCTCGCCGCTGACCAGGCACGTTGGGAACAGTCGATCACCGATGCCGGTCATCGACCGGGTCGATGCCCCAGCGCCCCCAGCCCCGCCGCCACGATCACGTCGGTCCGGTCGGGATGGTTCTCGTCGCGCCGCGCCATCATCGTCGCCGTCACCGCCCCGATCGCCGCCACCACCCGCACCCGCCGCTCCTCGTCCTCCCACGCACCCGGGTCGAACGCCTCCCTCAGCGTGCGCTGCGCCCCCGAGAGCCGCTCCAGCATCTCCGGCTCCCGCGTCAGCCAGAACGCCCCCATGACGAGCGCCCCCATCCCCGGCCGCTCCCCGAGCGTCCGCACCAGCGCCTCGACGAGTACGGCGTCCCGCCCGGGCCCGACGGGAGCCGCCGCGGCGATGCCCGCCAGCGTCGCGGCGGTCCGCTCCGCCTGCGCGACCACGGCGTCCTGGATGCGCTCCTTGGAGCCGAACCGCTTGAGGACGGCGGCCTTGGAGTAGCCGGCTGCGTCGGCGATCGCCTGGACCGTCCCCTGCGCGAACCCGTGCTGGGCGAACACGAAGGCCGCGACATCGATCAGCGCGTGGTCGATCTCCTCGCTCGTGGGTTTCACATTTGACTTCATGGCCGCAAGTTACCATCCTGGTCACCTAGTAACCAAAATGGTCACCCGAAGGGAATCGGTGCAGTGACGCACGACAACGACGACACGACGGCCCCCACGAGGCCGGGGCTCGCACTCTGGCTGACCCCCGCCGTCCTCGTCACCGTGGTCATGGCGGCCCTCGCGTCGCTGTACCTGGGCAGCTCGGTCAACTCCGCCGACCACCTCGACGGCTTCCCCGTCGCCGTCGTCAACGCCGACCGGGGTGACACCGGCGCGAAGATCACCGAGGGCCTGCGCAAGAACACCGACACCCACAAGTTCGACCTGCGCACCCTCACCCTCACCGAAGCCCGCGAGCAGATGGGCGAGGGCAAGCTGTACGGGGCGATCGTCCTGCCCGCCGACCTGACGCAGAGACTCGGCGCGCTGAGCGGCCCCGGCACCGACGTCCAGCGGCCCCAAGTCACCGTCTACACCAACCCGCTGGCGAACACCTCCAGCGTCTCCATCGTCAACGCCTACGCCACGAAGGCCCTGACGGGCGTCAACGAGACCGTCGGCAAGCAGCTCCTCGCCGCCGCCCCGAAGGCCCCCGGCATCGCCCGCCTCGTCCTCGCCGCCCCGCTGGACGTCCACACCACCCCGTACGAGCCCGTCCCGAACGGCACCGGCAACGGCCTCTCCGCCTTCTACTACGCCCTGCTGCTCGTCCTCGCCGGATTCACCGGCTCCGTCATCGTCGCCAACCTCGTCGACGCGCAGCTCGGCTTCATCCCCCTCGAATGGGGCCCGGTCTACCGCATGGCGGCCAACTCCGGCCACAGCCGCCAGTCCACGCTCCTGTTCAAGTGGGCGCTCATGGGCGGCCTCGCCGTCGTCGTCAGCAGCGCCTACCTCGGCATCGCGGCCTGGCTCGGCATGCCCCTCGACCACCCGTGGCAGCTCTGGCTGCTCGGCATCCTCGTGATCGCCGCCGTCGCCGTGGTCGCCCAGGCGATCCTCGCGCTGCTCGGCGGACTCGGCATGATCATCAGCCTCCTGCTGTTCGTCGTCCTCGCCGTCCCCAGCTCCGGCGGCACCACCCCGCTGGAAGCGCTCCCGCCGTTCATTCGCTTCCTCTCCGGCTTCGAACCCGTCCACCAGGCGTACGTCGGCGTCCGCTCGGTCCTCTACTACGGCGCGACCTGGGACGGCGGCCTCGGCCGCGCGGTGATCGCCTCCACGGCGGCCCTCGTCCTCGGCCTGACCGCGGGCTTCCTCGGCACCCGGGCGTACGACCGCAAGGGCCTGACCCGCAGCCACTCCGAGACCCCGGCCCCGGAGCCGGTCACCGCGTGACGGCGAGCACCTTGCTGTAGACCGTCGAACTGCGCCGCACCGTCATCCCGACGCGCTCGTACAACGCCGGCGCGCCCGTGTCCGAGTGCGTCCACAGCGTGCACGCCCGCTTGCCCCGCCGGTGGAAGGCCCCGAAAGCCTCCAGCAGGAGCAGGCGGGCGATGCCCCGCCCCCGATGGTCCCGCCGCACCGCGACCCGCTGGACGCGCCCCTCGGCGCCGTCGGTGGAGAGCACCACGCCGACCATCTCCTCCCCGGCGAAGGCGACCGGCGACGCCCCGGCCACGAACGTCGCCCGCCCGACCGTGTGCCGCACCCACTCCTCGTACGGCTTGCGCCGCTGCTGCCACTCGTCGAACGCGTCCTCGGTCACCCGGTACGCCGCCCGCTCGTCACCGGCCCGGAACGCCCGGACCGTGACCCCGGCCGGAGGCGCGGGCACCTCGGGCCCGACGGCCGTCGCGATCCGCAGGAGCCACTCGGTGACGAGCGGGGCGTACCCCCGCGACTCCAGGAGCGCGATCGCCGCGAGATCGCCGTGCGGGACGCTCTGCGCGAGCCGGTCACCCGTGGCCCGCGCCTCCGCCCAGGAGAGCAGCGAACCCCCGAGCCCGCGCCCCCGGTAGCGGGGATGCACATCGACCGTGGCCCGCCGCCCCCGCACCCACCCCCAGCCGGCCGCCTCCCCCCGCGGACCGAGGACGACCACCGCCTCCGAACCGGGCTCGCCGAGTTCGACGGCGACCCGGTCCGCACTGGTCGTGACCTCCCCGTGGAGACTCTCCTCGCACGCGGCGATCAGGCGGTGGACCACGGGTACGTCGGCGACGGTCGCCGGACGGCGCGACAGCGGACCAGTCATGCGCGAACCCTGGACCTCGCGCTCTCGGGCGGCGCCAGATATCCCGGCACCGCCCCCGCCGTACCGATGACGATCTGGTCCACGGCGATCGCCGCATCGACCATGAACAGCCGCAGCGTGTGGTCCCCCGGCGCCTCCACGACGACCGTCCCGGTCAGCTTCTCGACCCCTTCCTCCACGTTCCGCGCCCACGCGTCCCCCCGGTTCCCGGTGGCGACGGCCTGCCCCGACAGCACGACCGGCGCCTGACCGTCCAGCGCGACAGCCAGCCGCCGCCTGCCGCGCTCGTCGAGGGAGGGAAGCCGGAAGACGGTCACCGGAAAGGTCCCGGCCGACGTGAAGTGGACCCGGTACCGCAGCTCGGGCGAGCGCGTGCCGAACTCCTCCGTGACCGAGGGCGCGGTCGACGGCACGGCCTCCACGGCGCCGGTACGCCGCCCCAGCCCCTGTACGGTCCGCCACCGGGCGCCCCCGCGCGGAACCTGCCGGTCGAAGTGGGCCGCCTCGATGGACACGTACCCGTGCGCCTCGGCGAACCCCCGCACCGGCACAGGGGAGTTGACCACCCGCAGCGCGACGGCGACGCTCCGCCCCGCGCCCGTGAACGAGACACCCGGCGTGTGGGTACCCTCCGGCACCCGATCCCAGTCGATCTCCACCCAGACCCGCGTCTGGTCGGTGAGCGTGCCGCCGGAGGCACTCACCCGCACCCACGGCTCACTCGCCTCCGCCACCCAGTCCACCGGCAGGAACCCGGTGTTGAACACGTCGACGAACCGAAGCCCCCGGTCGCGGGAGTCGAACGACAGCGCCCGGACGGTCCCGACGTCGTTCCCCTCGGAGGCCACCCCCAGCCCCGACGTCTCCTGCCGGGCGACCCGCGTGACAGCCGGCCGCCCAGGGGCCTTCGGGATCTGGGACGGGTACGGATTGACGATCCCGTCCCACTTCCCGCCCGCGACCTGCGTGTTGTACCGCCGCGTGATCGCCTGCTCCTCGGCGTGCGCGGCCTCCGCGAGATCCGCGTACCGGTTCACCCCCGCACCCCGCCCCTGCCGGACGGCGAGCGCGTTGCGATCCGCCCAGTGGTACTTCAGGTTCATCAAGTACGCGCCGTGGACCGGGTATTCGACCAGCTCGAAGTAGGCGTCCCGGTACGACTCGGGAAGCCGCGTGCCCAGCGCGCGGACCCGTTCGAGGAGAGCCGCGTACGCGTCCATCCGGCGCCCCGCCTCGTCCCCGTGGTGCACCGTCGAGAACACGTCCCGGTCGATGAACTCCGGCCGCCGCTCGGCCGCGAGACGGTAGTACTCCGTACGGATCGCGGTCAGCTCCGGCGCGTGCTCCCGCCCGAACTGCCGCCCGTACCACCGCGCGAGGAACTCCTCGGGCCCCCGGCCGGCCACGTCCCAGGCCAGGTCGAGGCAGAACGACAGCCCCGTCTCGATGGACTTGAGATCACCCACGTTGAAGATCCACACGCGGTCCGCCCCGTGCTCGTGCACCCGCCTCAACTCCTGCCACACCTTGGCGAGTTGCGTGGTGTCGAGCCACAGGTAGCTGCGGGGCCGCCCCCAGTAGGAGAGGTGGTAGTAGATCCCGTTCCCGCCGCTGCGGGCCCGCTCGGCGCCGTCCGGGAGCTGGCGCATGTTGCCGTGGTTGTCGTCCGGCCAGATCAGGGTCACGTCGTCGGGGACCTGGACACCCGCGTTGTAGAGGTCCAGCACCTCCTTGTACGGGATGAAGATCTGCGGCTCGGCCCCCGCCCCGACCTCCTCGGCGAGGATGCGCCGCTGGTCGGCGATGATGTCGTTCATCACCACGACCTTCTCCGGGATCGTGGTCGCGCCCCGCGTCTCCAGCGCCGAGTCGTGCAGCCCGCGCATCCCCAGCGTCCAGCTGCTCTCGTAACGGGCGTTCTGCCGGGCCCGGGTCCGCCAGTACTCCGAGATCACCGCCGGGTTGACGGTGTAGTCGTACACCGGCAGGCTCCCGTCCGCGTTCCGGTGCTCGGCCGCCCACGGGTCCCACTCGTGAACTCCGTTGCGCAGCATGGCCTCCGGGTGACTGGACCCGACGACGACGCCGTAGCGGTCGGCCGCCTGCGGGTTCTGCGCGTACTTGTTGAAGAAGTCCGAGTACGGATGCATCGCGGGCCACAGGTAGTTGGCCTTGAGACGCAGCAGCAGCTCGAAGATCCGCTCGTAGGTGCGGGGGCCGATGTTCTTGTCCGGCTCCTGGGTGCGGTGGGACCACGTGGTCAGGTTCTGCTCGTCGTTGATGAAGACGCCCCGGTAGCGGACGCTCGGCTCGCCCCGTTCGAAGGTCCGCGCGGGGACGGTCACCGTGTCGCGGTGGACGATCGGGACATCGGCCCACCAGTGCCAGGGGGACACGCCGATGCGCTCGGACGTGTCGTAGATGCCGTAGACCGTGCCGCGCCGGTCGCTGCCGGTGATCGTCAGCGCGCGGTCCACGCCGGGGAAGGGGCGGTCGACGACACGGGTCACCGAGGCTTCCCAGCGGCCCCGCGCCGCCGAGGTGGTGATGACGACCAGGTGCCCGGCGCGCTCGGGCAGGGCGTGCAGGAGCCGGGGCCGGACGCCGCTGACCCGCTCGATGTCGGCCTGGAGGTCACCGGCCGCGCGGATCACCGCCGGGTGCTCCGCCGGGTCCACGTAGAGGTCGGTGGCGAGGCCGTCGGCGACCAGGGGGAAGTCCGGCCGTGAGGGCGACGCCCCGGCCGCCGCCGGGAGCAGCGGGGCGGCTCCGGCCGCCGCCATGCCGAGCAGGAACGACTTGCGGGTCCACAGGGGTCCGTCCGGCACGGGGCACTCCTGATCCACAGCGGGCGACAAGGGCATGAGCAGATCGAGAAAGCGCTTGCTGTGCACTGTAGGAGGCGCCTCACGGACCCGTCCAGAGGCGGGAGCGACCGATGGGGGAGCGGGTCGTTAGGGCTGACGTCGGCAACGTGAGAAAGACCGGGAAAGACGAGGCGCGGAATGGACGAGCTACGGGAGTCGTACGAGGCGTGCGAGGCCGAAGTACGCGGCCACCTGCCCGCGTTGTGGACCGTGACCGGCCTCCTCCCGCCGGAGGTACGGCCGTTCATGCACGCCATCCACGGCTGGACCGTGACCACGGACCGCATCGCCGACGAAGGACCCCCCGAGGGCCGCCGGGAACGGTTCGCGCGCTGGCGGGCCGACACCCTCGCCGAGCTGAGGACCGGCCGCAGCGAACACCCCCACCGCCGCGCCCTGATCGACACCGTGCACCGGCGAGGACTCGACCACGCCCTCGTCGAGGAGCACCTGGCGACCGTCGCCGCCGACTGCGCGGCCCCGCCCGCCTTCGAGACGTTCGCGGACCAGCGCCGCTTCCTGCGCGGCATCACCGGAGTCGTCGGCGAACTCTGGGCGCCCCTCCTGGAACCGCGCGGCCCCGAGAGCGCCCACCTGGTCGCGACCCTCTTCGACGCCTGCAAACTCGCCGACCTGTACGAGGACCTCCCCGACGACCTCGCGGCGGGCCGCTGCTACTGGCCCCGCGAGGACCTGCGCGCCCTCGGCCTCACCGCCGACGACCTGAACGCGGCCGGCCCCCGCGAGGCCCTCGACGCGTTCATCGACGTCCAGCTCGCCCACTGGCGCACCCTGCTGACCGAAGCCGTCCCCGCCACCTGGGCCGTCGCCGAACCGTACCGCCCCTTCCTGCACTCCCTCCTGCTCGGCGTCCAGCTCCACCACGACGAAGTGACCCTCCTGCGCTCCCGCGTCCTGACCACCGGCATCGACCAGCCCACCGGCGAGACCCGCCCCCGGCCCCCCTGGCCGGGCGAGCGCCCCGCCCACGTCGCCGTCATCATGGACGGCAACCGGCGCTGGGCCGACACCCACGCCGTCCCCGCCCGCCAGGGCCACCACGCCGGCTCCCGCGCCGCCCTGCGCCTGGTCAACTCCGCCCTGCGGCTCGGCATCCGCCACCTCAGCCTCTACGCCTTCTCCACCGAGAACTGGAGCCGCGCCCAGGAGGAGACCACCGCGATCTTCGACGCCCTCGCCGACTGGATCTCCCGGGGCGCCCAGACCCTCCACGGCCTCGGCGTCCAGGTCCGCTGGTGCGGACGCCGCGACCGCCTCGACACCTCCCTCGCCTCCGCGATCGCCCTCGTCGAGAACATGACGTACGCCAACGACGTCCTCACCCTCACCCTGTGCGTCGACTACGGCGGCCGGGAGGAACTCACCGCCGCCGCCCGCGCCCTGGCCGCCGAAGCGGCAGCCGGCACCCTGCGCGCCGAGGACATCACCCCCGACGACCTCGCCCGCCACCTGTACGTACCCGAACTCCCCGACGTCGACCTGCTGATCCGCACCTCGGGGGAGCAGCGGATCAGCAACTTCCTGCCCTGGCACCTCGCCTACGCGGAACTCGTCTTCGACCCCACGCCCTGGCCGGACTACGACCTCACCCGGCTCAGGGACGCGGTCGCCGCCTACACGGAACGCGAACGCCGCTTCGGCGGCACGGCGCTCACGCCGTCCCCGGCTTCTTCGGCGGCGTGTACACCGCCTCCGCGGTCACATACGCCAGTACCGAGTCCGCGGTGATCTCGTCGGTGCCGAACGTGGCCGCGAACGTCTCCAGCAGCTCCGGCGCCGGCCGCAACGGCACCTCCGCCACCCTGACCTTCATCGGCGACCCCAGCGGCACGGTCTCCGTCTGGAGAACCCCCTTGTCGAGCCCCGGCCGCACCGTCGCCCGGTGACCGACGTCCAGGCCGTTGACGACGCACTTCCCCCACGCCACCCCGTCCTGGAGGAAGCCCTGCAACTCCGTCACCCGGACCGTGCCCTGGGGCGTGCGCACCTCGACGCCCCCGGCCAGCCGCCCGTCGCCGTGCGCCTTCGCCGGGTTCAGCAGGGACGGGTCACCGTTGCCGGACAGCACCGGGAAGCGGATCGCGCCCCCCTTCGGGGCCATCGTCGCGGGCTCGACCGCCGCCACCGTCGCCTGGAACCGGCCCAGCAGCGCCTCGCCCAGCGGTGTCCACCTGACCTCCGCCCACCCGTCCGAGACCGTACCGAGCGACCCGTCCGCCGCACCGGCATCGGCCGCCCCCGCGAACTGCGCCAGCAACGGGGCGGCCAGAACGGCGCCGAGAACCGAACGTCGTGTGTTGTCCATCGTCATCCTTCCGGGGCCGCACGGCGCGACCCGGCAAGGATCATCGGGGCCCACGCGCACCGCGCAGGCCGTACGGGGCCGTGAACCCCTCGAAAGTGCGTCCCGGACCACCCGATCGTGGGACGGCCACGAACCTTACGAGTCCCTGACATGCCCCCGAAACCCTCGCCCGGAAGCCGCCCCGGACCCAGGATGGACGACGTCACCGCGGTGCCAGTGAAGCGGCCACCGCGGTGACACCCCGGACGGCCGGGGCCGGGGCACCGCAGACGTCCTCGCTCCGTAAGGAGTCGGTCCATTCCCCACCCGGCCCTCGCCCGATGGGATGGACACCATGAAACCGCACGTCTCCCCACCGGTGTTCAAGGGCCGGCTCCACGACGCCCGCACCGCCACCTCGATCGGCCGCTGGCTCGGCGCCGCCTTCCTGGTGTGCTTCGTCACCGGCCTGATCAGCCACTTCATGCAGCACCCCCCGGCCTGGCCCAGCATTCCCAGCCGACCCGTGTGGGGCTACCGCCTCACCCAGGGCCTGCACGTCGCCTCCGGCATCGCCGCGATCCCCCTGCTGCTCGCCAAGCTGTGGACCGTCTACCCCCGCCTGTTCACCTGGCCCCCCGTCACCTCCCCGCGCCACGCCCTGGAACGCCTCTCGGTCGCCCTCCTCGTCGCCGGAGCCCTGTTCCAGCTCGCGACCGGACTCCTCAACACGGCCCAGTGGTACCCGTGGACCTTCTCCTTCGTCCCCGCCCACTACGCCGTCGCCTGGCTGGTCACCGGCGCCCTCCTGCTGCACCTCGCGGTCAAGGCACCCGAGATCCGCGCCCACTGGAGCCGCCGCTCACCGGCCACCCTCACCCTGGACGACCCCGACCGCCGCTCCCTGCTGCGCGCGGTGGCCGCCGCCGTCGGCGCCGTCACCCTCACCACCGTCGGCCAGACCGTCACCCCGCTGAAGAACCTCGCCCTGTTCGCACCCCGCCACCCCGACCACGGCCCGCAGTCCCTCCCCGTCAACCGGACCGCCGCCCAGGCCGGCGTGGGACGCGTCGCCGACGACGCGTACCGCCTCGTCGTGACCGGCCCCCGGCCCTACACCCTCACCCTCGCCGAACTGCGCGCCCTGCCCCAGCACGAGGCGGAACTGCCGATCGCCTGCGTCGAGGGCTGGAGCCGCCCCGCCCGCTGGACCGGCGTACGCACCGCCGACCTCCTGGACCGCGCCGGCGCACCGCCGAACGCCCGCGTACGCGTCGTCTCGCTCCAACTGCGCGGCGGATACCGGGTGTCGGAGCTGGCCCACACTCACGCCCGCGACCCCCTCACCCTCCTCGCCCTGCGCCTGAACGGCGAGGACCTCCACCCCGACCACGGCTACCCGGCCCGCCTCATCGCCCCCAACCGCCCCGGCGTCCTCCAGACCAAGTGGGTCGGCCGGCTGGAGGTCCTGTCATGAGACTCCTCACCGGCCTCACCGGACTGGCCTTCGCAGGTTTCGGCGCCTCGCTCCTTCTCGGCCTCCCGCACGCCGGCGACGTCCTGCTCTGGCTCGCGGTGGCCGTCGCCGTGCACGACGGGCTGATCGCGCCGCTCGTCCTCCTGATCGGCCGCGCGGGCCCCGTACGCGGCCCGGTCCGCGCGGCGCTGATCGTGTCCGGCGCGCTGACGGCCGTGGCGCTCCCGGTCCTGCTGCGCCCGGGCCCCCGCCCCAACTCCTCGGTGCTGCCCCTGGACTACCCGCGCAACTGGCTGATCGCCCTCGCGGTGACCGCCCTGGCGGCGGCCGTCGCCCACCGGGCCGGGAAAAGGCTTACGAACCGCTGACGTCCCCGCGCCGAGCCCTCCAGGGCCACTCCCAAACCCCTACGGTCGAGGGCATGTTGATCCTGGTCACCGGCGGCGCGGGCTTCATCGGCTCGCACATCGTCACCGCCCTCACCGCCGCCGGACACGACGTCCGCGTCCTCGACGCCCTGCTCCCCGCCGCCCACCGCACACCCCCGCCGGCCCCCGAAGGCGTCGTCCGCCGGGTCGCGGACGTCCGCGACCCCACCGCCGTCGCCGAGGCCCTGCGCGGCGTGGACGCCGTCTGCCACCAGGCCGCCATGGTCGGCCTCGGCAAGGACTTCGCCGACGCCCCGGACTACGTCAGCTGCAACGACCTCGGCACGGCGGTCCTGCTCGCGGGCATGGCCGAGGCGGGCGTACGGCGCCTCCTGCTGGCCGGCTCGATGGTCGTCTACGGCGAGGGCCGCTACGCGTGCCCCCGCCACGGCGTCGTACGCCCCGGCCCCCGCGACCCCGCCACCCTCGACGCAGGCGGCTTCGAACCCCCCTGCCCCCGGTGCGGCGCCCCCCTCGCCCCCGGCCTGGTCACCGAGGACGCCCCCACCGACCCGCGCAACGTGTACGCCGCCACCAAACTCACCCAGGAACACCTGGCCGCCGCCTGGGCCCGCGCCACCGACGGCCACGCGACCGCGCTGCGCTACCACAACGTGTACGGCCCCGGCATGCCCCG
Organism: Streptomyces saintjeani; assembly: GCF_055409605.1. Taxonomy (NCBI): domain Bacteria; kingdom Bacillati; phylum Actinomycetota; class Actinomycetes; order Kitasatosporales; family Streptomycetaceae; genus Streptomyces; species Streptomyces saintjeani. Next base: position 9,805,106 of record NZ_CP189624.1, read on the forward strand.
CGACACCCCGTACGCGGGCGTCGCCTCCCTCTTCCGCTCGGCACTCGCCCGGGGCGAGGCACCCCGCGTGTACGAGGACGGCGGCCAGCGCCGCGACTTCGTCCACGTCCGGGACGTCGCCGCCGCCAACCTCGCCGCGCTGGACGCCCCGAGCGGCGTCGGCCTGCGCGCGTACAACGTCGGCAGCGGCGACCCGCACACGGTCGGCGAGATGGCCGAGGCCCTCGCCGCGTCCTGCGGCGGCCCGGCCCCCGTCGTCACCGGCGAGTACCGCCTCGGCGACGTCCGCCACATCACCGCGTCCTCGCAGAGGCTGCGCGAGGAGCTGGGGTGGCGGCCCGAGGTCGGATTCGCGGAGGGGATGCGGGAGTTCGCGGGGGCGGCGCTGCGGGCGGGATGAGGGCGACGGTGCCTTCGAGGGGGTGCCTGCGGGGCGCGGCCCCGCCGCGTCGCCGGGGACGCACCTGGAAACCACGCCACGCACCCCTACACCGTCGCCGGCAGATGCACCTCGAACCGGCACCCCCCGGGCACGTTCGACACCGCCGCCCGCCCCTGGTGCGCCTCCACGATCCCCCGCACGATCGCGAGCCCCAGCCCCGCCCCCGCGGGCGGCGTACGGGCGTCCGTGCCCCGCCACCCGGTGTCGAACACACGGGGCAGGTCCTCGGGCGGGATGCCACCGCAGCCGTCGGTCACCGCGAGCACGACCCGGTCGGCCTCCCGGCGCGCGGACACGGCCACCGTGCCGTCGGCGGGGGTCCGGCGGATCGCGTTGACCAGGAGGTTCGCGAGGACCCGGGACATCTCCCGCCCGTCGACCTCCACCGGCACCTGCTCCACCCCGGCGCCCACCAGCCGGACGCCGTGCTCCCGGGCGAGCGCGTCGACGCCCGCTATCGCGTCGCCGACCAGGTCGTACACCGACAGCCGGGTCGGGGAGAGCGCGAGGACACCGGCCTGGATACGGGAGAGCTCGAAGAGGTCGCCGACCATGTCGCCCATGCGCCCGACCTCGGCCCGGATCCGGGCGTGGTAGACGCGGGGGTCGCCGACGACGCCGTCCTCCAGCGCCTCGGCCATCGCCTGGAGCCCGGCGAGCGGGGTACGCAGGTCGTGGGAGATCCAGGCGACCAGCTCGCGGCGGGAGGCTTCGAGGGCCTGCTCGCGTTCCCGCGACGCGGCGAGCTTGGCGCTGGTCGCGGCCAACTGGCGGCTCAGCGCGGCCAGTTCGGCGGTCGGCGCGGCAGCGGGCGGGGTGAAGCTGCCGTCGTCGCCGAGCGCCCGGGTCGCCTCGGCGAGCGCCCGGCTGCCGTGGACGACGCTGCGCCCCAGCAGCAGCGACACGACGAGCGCCGCGACCGAGGCCATCGCGCACACCATGGTGACGACCCACAGGTCGTGCTCCGACAGGAACATCGCCCACGACACGAGCATCGTCCCGGCGAGCATCGCCGCGACCGTCACGCCGGACACCACGCCGAGGGACAGCGCCACGGACCGGTTCCGCAGCAGCCTGAGGGCCGCCGCTCCGGCGAGCCCGCAGAGGGCGGCGCCGATCCCCGCGTACAGGGCGATGAGGAGGGTGTCACCGAGCATCGTCGGCCTCCTCGACGGGCGGGTCGAAGCGGTAGCCGACGCCCCACACCGTGCTGATCAGCCGGGGCTCGGCCGGATCGTCCTCGACCTTCTCGCGCAGCCGCCGCACATGGACGGTGACCGTCGACAGGTCACCGAACTCCCACCCCCACACCTCCCGCATCAGGTCCTCGCGGCTCGTGGCCCGCCCGGGGTGGCGCAGGAAGAACGTCAGCAGGTCGAACTCCCGGATCGTCAGGGCGAGTTCCGTGCCGTGCCGGGTGGCCCGGCGGGCGACGGGGTCGACGGCGAGGGGCCCGCTGCGCAGCCACGGCCCGGTGCGGGCGGCCGGGGGAGCGCCGGTGGCCCGGCGCAGCACCGACTCGACCCGCAGGACCAGTTCGCGCGGGCTGAACGGCTTGGTGACGTAGTCGTCCGCACCGACCTCCAGGCCCAGGATGCGGTCCTCCTCGTCGCCCCGCGCGGTCAGCATGATCACCGGCAGCGGTCCGTCCGCGCGGACCCGGCGGCACACCTCCAGGCCGTCCATGCCGGGCAGCATCAGGTCCAGGACCACCAGGTCGGGCGGGTGGGCGGCGGCCCGGGCGACGGCGGCGGGCCCGTCGGCGGCCACCTCGACGGCGAAGCCGGCCCGGTCCAGATACCCGGCGACGACCTCGGAGACGGTGGGGTCGTCGTCCACCACGAGTACACGTTTCACCCCGCGAGTCTGACATCAGGCCGAGGGCTCCCGTGCTGGTCGCCGGGGGAGACGTCAGCGAATCGTAAGGAGCGGCGACGTCAGCGGTTCGTAAGGAGACCAAGTCCCTTATGTCCGCTTCGCGTTCGTAGGGTGAGTGACGTGACCGAGACCTCCCCACCCACCGTTTCCGTGGACGTCGTCCTGCCCTGCCTCGACGAGGCCGAGGCCCTGCCCTGGGTCCTGGAGCGCATCCCGTCCGGCTGGCGCGCGATCGTCGTCGACAACGGCTCCACCGACGGCTCGCCCGACATCGCCCGCGCGCTGGGCGCCCACGTCGTCCACGAACCCCGCCGGGGCTTCGGCGCCGCCTGCCACGCGGGCCTGACGGCGGCCACCGCCGACGTCGTCTGCTTCTGCGACTGCGACGCCTCCCTCGACCCCGGCCTCCTGCCCCGCGTCGCCGGCCCCGTCCTCGACGGCACCGCCGACCTCGCCCTCGGCCGCCGCAGGCCCACCACCCTCGGCGCCTGGCCCGCGCACGCCCGCCTCGCCAACCTCGAACTCGCCCGCCTGGTCCGCCGCCGCACCGGCCTCGCCCTGCGCGACCTCGGCCCGATGCGCGCCGCCCGCCGCGAGCGGCTCCTCGGCCTCGGCCTCACCGACCGCCGCTCCGGCTACCCCCTCCAGATGGTCGTCCGCGCGGCCGACGCGGGCTGGCGCGTCCACGAGACCGACGTCCCCTATCTCCCGCGCGCGGGCCGCTCGAAGGTCACCGGCACCTGGCGGGGAGCGTGGCAGGCGGTACGGGACATGCGCGTCGTCCTCGCGGAACCGGCCGTGCAGAACCCTGCCGCGCAGACGGCCCCCGCCCAGAACCCCGCCGCGCAGGAGGCCACCCGATGACCCCCACCCTCCTCCTGATCGCCAAACAACCCCTCCCCGGCCGCGTCAAGACCCGCCTCACCCCGCCCTACACCCCCGAAGAGGCCGCCGCCCTCGCCGAAGCCTCCCTCACCGACACCCTCCACACCCTCCTGCGCGTCCCCGCCCGCCGCCGCCTCCTCGTCCTCGAAGGCACCCCCGGCCCCTGGCTCCCACCCGGCTACGAGGTCGTCCCCCAGACCCCCGGCGACCTGGCCGACCGGATCGCGGGAGCCTTCGCCCACTGCACCGACGGCCCCGCCCTCCTCGTCGGCATGGACACCCCCCACCTCACCCCCGGCCTCCTCGCGGGCGTCGGCGAGGACGGCCACGACGCCTGGTTCGGCCCCGCGGCCGACGGCGGCTTCTGGGCCCTCGGCCTCGCCGACCCGGCCCGCGCCGGACACCTCGTACGCGGCGTCCCGATGTCCACCGACCGCACCGGCGCGATCCAGCGCCGCCGCCTCACCGACGCCGGCCTGACCGTCCGCGACCTCCCCGTCCTGCGCGACGTCGACACCGCCGCCGACGCCGCCGAGGTCGCCGCCCTGTGCCCGCCCGGCGCACGCTTCGCCGCCGCCACCGCCGCGTACGCCGGGGCCCTCAGGTGAGCGCCGGGGAGGGCCTCGCGACCCGGCCGCGCCCCGCGCCCTGGACCGACGACCCCTACGCCCACGCCCTGCGCACCGGCCGGGGCCCGCTGTACCTGCGCTGCCTCGACACGGCCCGCCTCCTCCCGCTGGACGTGGAGCGCTGGTGCGCCGCCGCCGACGCCGCCGACACGGCCGTCCTGCGCCGCTGCACCGGCCGCGTCCTGGACGTCGGCTGCGGCCCCGGCCGGCTGGTCGCCGCGCTCGCCGCGACCGGCGTACCGGCGCTCGGCGTCGACGTCAGCCCCGCCGCCGTCGCCCGCACCCGGCGGCTCGGCGGCACCGCCCTGCGCCGCTCGGTCTTCGACCGGCTGCCGAGCGAGGGCCGCTGGGACACCGTCCTGCTCCTCGACGGCAACGTGGGCATCGGCGGCGACCCGGCCGCCCTCCTCGCCCGCCTGCGCGAACTCCTGCGCCCCGGCGGCCGGCTGCTCGCAGAGACGGCGTACGACGACGTCGACGACCGCCTCACCGTCCGCGTCGAGAACGCCGGCGGCCACCACGGAACGGCCTTCCCCTGGGCCCGCGTCGGCCCCACCGCGCTCCTGCGCACGGCCGAGGCCGGCGGCTGGACGGGCGCCGGCCTGTGGACGGCGGGGGAGCGGTGCTTCGTCGACCTGCGGGCCGCCGCGTCATGACCGCCGTCGTCGCCCTCCTCCTGGCCGCGCTCACCGCGACCGTCACCCTCACCCTCCACGCGGGCGACAACCTCCACGCCCCCGGCACCCTGCTCGCCGGGAACGCCGTCGCCTGGACCCTGTTCGCCGCCGCCGCGTGGACCGTACGCAAGGTCCCGCGCCGCCACGCGACCCTCCTGGTCCTGCTGGGCGGCGCCGCCGTCGCCCTCGCCGGCCTGACCGCACCGCCCCGCACCAGCGACGACATGTTCCGCTACGCCTGGGACGGCCGCGTCCAGGCCGCCGGCATCTCCCCCTACGCCCACCCGCCCGCCGCCCCCGAACTCGCCCGCCTGCGCGACGAATGGCTCTTCCCGACGAAGGAGTCCTGCGAAGGCTGGGGCCTCACCCGCGCCCCGGGCGGCCTGTGCGTGCGCATCAACCGCCCGACCGTCCCCACCATCTACCCGCCCGTCGCCGAGGCCTGGTACCTCGCCGTCCACACCGTCTCCCCGCCCGACAGCCGCCACAAGCCCCTCCAGATCGGCGGCGCGCTCCTCGCCTTCGGTACGACCCTGGCCCTGCTGAAGCTCCTGCGCCGCACCCCCGCCACGGCGGCCCTGTGGGCCTGGTGCCCGGCGGTCGCCTTCGAGGCGGTGAACAACGCCCACATCGACACCCTCGGCGTCCTGCTCACCGTCCTCGCCCTGGGCGCCACCGGCACCCGGCGCGGCGCCCTCCTCGGCGCCGCGATCGCCGTGAAGATCCTCCCCGTCCTCGCCCTCCCCGCCGCCCTCAGCGGCCGACGCCCCCTGCGCGTCGCCGCCGCGGCGGTCCTCACGGTGGCCCTCGCCTACCTCCCCTACGCGGTCGCCTCCGGCCCCGGCGTCCTCGGCTACCTGCCGGGCTACCTCCACGAAGAGGGCTACGACCAGGACGACGTACGGCGCTTCGCGCTCCTGCGCCTGTTCCTGCCGCCCGTCGCGGCGGGCCCGGCCGCGGCCGTCCTGCTGGCCCTGACCGCCCTGTACGTGTGGCGGCGCGGCGACCCCGGCCGCCCCTGGACCGGCGCCCTCCTCATGACCGGCACGACCCTGCTCCTCCTCTCCCCGAACTACCCCTGGTACTCCCTCCTCCTCATCGCCCTCGCCACCCTCTCCGACCGCTGGGAATGGCTCCCCGTCACCCTCGCCGGCACCACCCTCTACCTGGCCGGCCGCCTGCTGCCCGGCTTCCCGCTCCAGGCGTGGACGTACGGCACGGCGGCGGCCGTGGTGCTCGCCGGGACCTGGTGGCGTGCGCGGACTCAGCCGACGGCGAGGCGGCCGGACAGCCCGGCGGCGGTGAACGCGGCGGTCAGCTCCCCACGCCCCTCGGTGAAATGAGTCCAGCTGTCGCAGTGCACGGGCACGACCCGCCGCGCGTCCAGCAGCCGCGTCGCCTCGACGGCCCGCGCACTGTCGAGGACGAGGAGCGCGCTGTCGAACAGCCGGGCGACACGGGGAGCACCCGCGAACAGAACGGCCGTGTCCACGGGAGCGAACCGCCCGGCGATCTCCCGTACGGCGTCCAGGGACGCGTTGTCGCCGCTGACGTACACCGTCGGCAGCCCCTCGCCGGTCAGCACGAACCCGACGACCTGCCCCGTGAACGGCTCGACGTCCTCGCGCTTGCCGGGCCCGTGGATCGCGGGGACCCCGGTGACGGTGAGCGTGCCGCCGCCGGGGCGCTCCAGTTCCACCGACTCCCAGTCGGCGAGCCCCCGCGCGGTCCCGCCGAGGCGCTGCCCGCCGCCGGGGGTGGTCAGGGTCAGCGGTACGTCCGCGAGGAGGGCGCGGCCGGAGGTGTCGAGGTTGTCGGGGTGCTGGTCGTGGGAGAGCAGGACGACGTCGACGGGCCCGAGGTCGCCCGGGGCGGCGGCGGGCGGGGCCGTCTTGGTGAGACTGCCGCCCGGTACGGGGTAGTCGCCGGGCGCGTCGAAGGTCGGGTCGGTCAGGAAGCGCAGGCCGCCGTACTCGAAGAGCGCGGTGGGGCCACCGAGGACGCGGACAGGGAAGGACACGACAATCTCCTCACGGATGTTCCGAGTTGAACCGTGAGGAGATCGTAGACGGATCTCACGGATGAGGACAAGCTGTTCCGTGAGAATCCCGGGACGTAGCATGACGCCGTGGAAGATCCCGTGACGCCCGCGCCGGGGGAGGAGCGCCACCGCGCCCTCGCCCTCGCCAACAGCGCCCTCGCCCTGCCCGGCGGACACTCCGTCGACCTCCTCGGCACCCCGCGGGCCGCGAACCGCTGGCTCGTCGACCACGCCCTCGCCCCCGACGACGTCGACCTCGGCGAGACGTGCACGGCCCAACTGCGCGCCCTGCGCGAACAGATCAGAACCCTCTTCGCCTCCCGCGTGGCCGCCCTGCCCGCCCCGCCCGCCGCCGTCGCCGCGATCAACGACGCCATGACCCGCGTCCCCACCGCCCCCCTCCTCCGGTGGGACGAGAAGACCGGCCCCTACCGCACCACCACCCACCCCACCACGGCCCTCGTCGACCACGCCCTCGCGACCCTCGCGGCCGACGCCGCCGACCTCCTCACCTCCCCCGACGCCGACCGCCTCACCGCCTGCGCCTCCACCCCCTGCAACCGCTACCTCCTGCGCCACGGCCGCCGCCACTGGTGCTCGACGCGCTGCGGCGACCGCGCACGAGCGGCGCGGGCGTACGCGCGCCGGACGCGATCGGGCACTGCCTGAACCACGCCCGAGCGGCCCGTGCCTACGGCTGCCGCAGGCACCCCCCGTGCCCGGTACCCGGACCCGCCGACAGAGAAGAGGCCCCCATGACCGCCGGACCCCTTCACGACCACCCCCACCCCGTCCCCCTCGACCCCCACGGCATCGACCTGCCCGGACAAGCCGCCTGCTTACGCGAACTCGGTGACGTCGTCGCCGTCGAACTCCTCGGCGGCGTCCGCGCCTGGATGCCCACCTCGCGGCGCGTCCTGGAACCCCTGCTCACCGACCCCCGCCGCCCCGCTCAGCCCCCTGCGGTTCGCCACCGAGGACCTCACCACAGGCGGCGTCACCATCCGCTCCGGCGAAGCGGTCCTCGCCGCCTTCGGCTACTTCGCCTGGGACTCCGCCCACCACGGCCCGACCGCCGACCGCTTCGACCTCACCCGTCCCACCCCCATCCGCCACCTGGCCTTCGGCCACGGCCCCCACCACTGCCTCGGCGCCCCCCTGGCCCGGGCCGAAGCCCTCACAGCCCTCCCCGCCCTCTTCACCCGCTTCCCCCGCCTGACCCTCGCCGCCGGCCAGCCCTTCGACCACGTCCCGTCGTTCCTCGTCCACGGCTTCCGCGAGATCCAGGTCATCCCCGGCTGAACACCGGCCGCACCGGCCTCCAGGACCCGGCAGATCCCGGAGGCCGCAGGCGGATTCAGCGGGCCCCCGCCGGCAACGGCCGGCCCAGGAGGAACGCCCGCAGCAGCGAGGTGTAACGGCGAGGCTGATCGCGTGAGATGGCATGCCCGGCGCCCGCGACGGTCACCAACTCGGAGTCCGGCAGGGTGTGTTCGTACTCGGCGGTCACGGCGGGTTTGATGAAGTCGCACTCCCCTCGCATGACCAGCGAGGGGACGCGCAGGGTACGCAGCCGGGGCCGGGGATCGGGGAGCCGTTCGAAGTCCCTGACCGTCAGCTGGTTGACGTAGAAACCCTGAGGATTGTCGTGCGGAGTGGTGGGGGACGCGCCCGCGCAGGAGGCGCTGTCCTTGCCCTGGAGAGCGACTTCGTGCATCCAGCGGTCGGCCTCACGGTCGCCGACCAGCGCGTGGGCGGCGCCGGGGTTGACCGGGAGGAGCAGGCTCGCGGCGAGGATGCGGGGTTCGCCGTTCAGCCGGTCGAGCCGCGCCTGCTGGGCGGGGGAGAGGCGGTTCCAGGGTTCCCCCGCCTCGGACCCGGGATACTCACGCCCCCACAGCGCACCCGGCGAGGTGAACACCGCCTTGGCGACATGCTCGCCGTGCGCCGCCAGGTACTGCGCGCTGAGCGACCCGCCCCAGGACTGGCCCACCAGAACGATCCGCTCGGCGCCGAGCGTGCGCCGGATCGCCTCCAGGTCGGCGACCTGACGTGCGACGGTGTATCCGGAGACGTCCCCCAGCCGGGTGGAGCGACCGGCGCCGACCTGGTCGTACGCGTACACGTCGAACCCGTCCGCGGCGAGTTCACGGCCCCCCGTGGGGATGCCCTCACCGGGGGTCCCGGGACCGCCGTGCAGGAAGATCACCGGAGTCGGACGGGGTTTCCCGGCGGCGGAGGCGTGGACGTACGCGATCCGCGAACCGGTCGGCAGATCCCAGAACCGCACACCGGCCGGGACGGGAGCGGCCGTGGTGGCGGGCATCGGGCGCAGGACGGTGGCGACGGCGAGGACGGCGACGGCGGCGGTCAGACCGACCGCGAGGAACGCCGACGCACGCAGCGCGGGACGACGGCCGAGGCCGGACAGGGTGAACGCCGCCCACCCGAGCAGCCCGCCGGCCAGCGCGCCGCAGAGGAGACCGGCGAGGACGAGGACCGGCACACTCGCGGTGACGAACGCCGCGGCGAGGAAACCGGCCGCCGCCACGGCGGGGGACAGCGGCAACGCCAGGAACAGCAGGACACCGCCGGCGACGCGGCGCAGAAGTATGCGTGACATGCCTTCGAGGCTAGGAACCGGACACGGACGATCCGTCCGGCTCAGGGACGGTCCCGCTGGCCACGAGGACCGCCTCACGGCGGGGTGTCACCCCCGCCTCACGGCGGGGGCCTGACGTCACCCGGCCGGATCAGCCCCGTCTCGTACGCCGCGATCGTCGCCTGCACCCGGTCCCGCACCCCCAACTTCCCGAGCACGACGGACACATGGTCCTTCACGGTCGGCGCACTCACCCCCAGCACCCCCGCGATCTCCGCATTGGACAGCCCCCGGGCGACCTGCCGCAGCACCTCCGTCTCACGCGGCGTCAGCCCGTCGAGGCGAGCCGTGTCGAGCGGACCGGGACCGTCCGTGAAACGGTCGATCAGCCGCCGGGTCACCGCCGGATCGAGCAGCGCGGCACCCCCGTGGACCACCCGCACCGCGTCGATCACCCGCTCCGGCTCGGCGTCCTTGAGCAGGAAACCGGCGGCCCCGGCGCGCAACGCGGCGAACAGATATTCGTCGAGACCGAAGGTCGTGAGCACCAGGACACGCGTCGAAGGACTGCGCTCGGTGATCGCGGCGGTCGCCGCCAGCCCGCCGATCCCCGGCATCCGGACGTCCATCAGCGCGACGTCCGGCCGCGCCGACAGCGCGAGTTCGACCGCCGTGTCACCGTCCGCCGCCTGCCCGACGACACACAGGCCGGGCTCCGCGTCGAGGATCGCCGCGATCCCGGCCCGGACGACGGCCTGGTCGTCCGCCACGGTCACTCTGATCGCCATGGGAACGCCTCCGGAAGCCACACCCGCACCGCACCGCGGCCGGTCGACGAGAGGGTACCGCCGGCGGCGTCGGCGAGAGCCCGCAGCCGCCGCTCCACTCCCGGACCGGCCGGGCCGGAGACCTCCACACCGTCAGGGAGCGTACGCACGGTGACGGTGACGCCGACGGCCAGGAGCGCGGAGGCGGTCCGGTACGCGAACACCTCCACGGCGGCCGGCAGCGGACGGCGCGCTCCGGTATACCGGACGACGGCGCCGCGACGCGCGGCCAGCGAGGCGATCCCGGCGACAGTGGGAGGCGGGGAGCCGCCGTCCTCCGCACGCACCCCGGACAGCAGGTCCCGCAGAGCGGCCAGACCCGCACGAGCCTCCTCCCGTACGGCCGACAGGTCACCTCGCTCCGCCGCGACAACCACCGCCCGCGCATGCCGCAGCGCCGAGTCCCGCAGCCCGGCGGCGAACGCCAGCCGCTGCGCGGACACGGCCGCGTCGGCGTCCCCGTCGAGCAGAACCCGCCGCCGGACGGCAGCCGCCCGCAGCCGCTCGTACCGCCGGGCGGTCCGGCGCCCCCAGGACCAGACGGCCAGGGAGGGAAGAACCAGCGCACCCGCCAGCACGGCCCAGGCAGCCGTACGACTGCCGGTGATACCGCTGCCGCTGGCCAGCGCGACCCCTCCCACAGCGGCCACGGCGAACGGCGCGAACACACCCCGCCGCCACGGAAGCCGCACCCCGGCGCTGTACACGAGCGTCAGCTCCACCCACCCGTACACCAGGAAGACATCGCTCACCGGAGGCCGCGTCCACCCGGCCCGGTCGCACGCCCACCACAGCAGCAGCGCCGACAGCACCGCCACGAGAGCCCGGCCGGGCGCCCGCGAACGCCAGGCCAGCGGTACGGCGTGCAGGCCCGACAGCACGACGGTCACCAGCGCGGACAGCACCCCGCCGAAGGGGGCCTCGGCGGTGATGAGGCTCGCGCCGAGCGACAGGGCGATCGCCAGCGCCACCAGCGCGTAGTCGAGCGCGGCCGTCCCGCGCCACAGGGGCCACCGGCGCAGGGCCGGATCCGTCGCCGCGGGCAGCGCGGCCCGCACGCTCCAGCCCGCCCGGCCCTCGTCCGGCCCCGCGCGCAACGTCCCGCCCGCCGCGGTGACCGTGGCCGCCAGCCCCGCGAGACCGCGCCCGGTCCCGAGATCCGGCTCGGCGGCCGTACCCCCGTCGTCCGTGACAGTGACGACGAACATGCGGTCGCCGTCGCCCCGGCCGTGGGCCGGCTCGATCCGGACGCGTACGGCCGCACCCTCGGCGTACCGGGCCGCGTTGGTCAACGCCTCCCGCACGACCCGGTACGCGGCCCGCGCGCTGCCCGCCGGCGCCGTGTCGACCGTCCGCCGGTAGTCCACCGCGTGCGCGGCGGCCAGCGCATCCACCTCGGCGAACCCCGCCGCCGTCGCGTCCAGCCCGGTGAGACGCTCCAACTCCCGTACGGCAGCCCGGCCCGCCACCCCGGCATGACGCAGCGCGTCCCCGCTCCGCTCCGGATCGGCGAGCCGGAGCGCGGCCCCCGCGGCCACCACGATCCCGGTCAGCCGGTGCGCGGCCACATCATGCAACTCCACCGCGAGCCGCTCCCGTTCGGCAAGCGCCGCGAACAGGGAAACCACCGCGGTACCGGCCTCGTAATCGGCCAGCGCACCCCGACGGGCCGACCGCCGCCGCCGCGACCGCCCCACAGCCCAGACGACGGCCACCAGGCCACCGACGGTCAGCGCGACCCCCACGACATAGTGCGCCGCCTCACCACGGACAGCCGGAACCACCGCGACACCCAGAACAAGCACGACCGCCCCCACGAGGGAGGCCCCGGCAGTCCTGCGCACGGCCAACAGATAGACCGCACCGACCGCACCGACGAGGACGAGCCCCCACACGGCCCCCATGAAACCGTTCACCGGCAACTTTCCTGTTCAATCGACTTGCTCGTGAGACCAAGTCGGTAATATGGGCCCATGGCTCATGTCTCAGCGGCCGAACGCCGCCCCCAGCTGATCAAAGCAGCCATCGACCTCATGACCAGAGAAGGAGTCTCAGCCGGCAGCACTCGTGCCATCGCCACCGAACTGGGCGTCGCCCAGGCCACCGTGCACTACACGTTCGGCACGAAGGAAGGGCTCTACCGCGCCGTCATGGAACAGCTCACGGCGGAGCTGCTGGCGCAGGTCGAGCAGGCCGCTCCGGAGGATGCCGGATTCGAGGAGACGGTCAGCACCTTGGCCTCGGCCCTCTGGAACACCGTGCGCGAGAAGCCGGGCCACCATCTGCTCCTCTCGGAGCTGAGCATGTTCGCGCTCCGCACGCCCGCGCTCAACGAAGCCCTGGAGAGCCACTACCGTGGGGTGGCCGAAGCGACGGCGAGGCTCGTGACGCAGGCGGCCGAGCGCACGGGCCAGCCCCTGGCCCAGCCCGCGGAAACAGTCGCGCGGTTCTTCCTCTCCGGTTTCGACGGGCTCGTCATGCAGCGCCTGACCCACCCCGACGAAGAGGCCGAGGCGACGTGCCTGCAAGCCTTCATCGCCGCCGTCGTGGCACTGGCGCGCGGCCAGCTGACTCCCGCGGCCGTCCCGGCGTCCTGACCGGACCGACGGTGGAGTCCGGCCCCGGCGCCCCTGAACCTCACGGGCGCCGGCTCGTGCGATACCGCCCCGGCGGCCCGGCACCAGTCCCGCACGGCACACACCCAGGTCTCTCCCACAGCCTGTTCTGCCGTACGGGACACGACATGACGGAGGATCACGGATTCGAGCGGGTGAGCTCGGCCTCCTTCTCCTGAGCGACCGAGGTCCCTGCCTCGGCCCTTGCTTCCGCACCACGGCCCTTCCCCGGAAGCAGGAGAGCCACGGACACCGCCCCCACTCCCAGGATCGCCGCGCCCACGAGGCTGGTGTGAGCCACCGCGTCCGCGAAGGACGAGCCGACCGCGTCCGCAATCCGGTGCGCGCCGTCGGCGAGTTGGTCAGCCTGCTCCTGGAGCCGCGCAGCCTGCTGCGGTTCGACCGCCCGCGCCGCCTGCCCGGCGAGCTGCCGTGCCTGGCCGCCGAGGGCATCGGCGACCCCGTACCCGGCGGCGACGGATTCCTGCGCCTGGTTCAACGCGTCGGCCGGCAGCTCGCTGCCCGCAGTGGCGTCCGACAGGTTCGACGAGTACGAGGTCGCCAGCAGCGAACCGAGGATGGCGATGCCGATCGCCCCGCCCAGCTCCTGCGAGGTGTCGTTGACCGCGCTGCCCACGCCCAGCTCCTCCTCGGGGAACGCGCCCATGATCGCGTCCGTGCAGGGCGAGAGCGCCAGCCCGATCGCGAGCCCGAGCGCGATGAGGGGTGCCACGAAATCGCCGTACGACGACGACTTGTCGACCTGGGTGAGCAGCGCGAGCGCCGTCGTACCGCCGACCATGCCCGCGACGATCGTCGCCTTCATGCCGACGCGCGGAGTGAGGTAGCCGGTCAGCACGGAACCGGCGAAGACCGCACCGGCGAGCGGCAGCATGCGTACGCCGGTCTCCAGCGCGTCGTACCGCAGGACGAACTGGAGGTGCTGGGTGAGGTAGTAGAAGGCGCCGAAGACCGCGAGGAGGAACAGGACGACGGCGATGTTGGCCCCCGCGAACGCGCGGTCCGCGAAGCGGCGCGGGTCGAGGAGGGGGTGCGGGTGGCGCAGCTCCCACAGGACGAACGCCACGAGCCCCGCGACCGTGACGACCGTGCCCACGAGGGCCTTGGCGTCCCAGCCGTGCGGGGCCTCGATGAGCGTGAAGACCAGCGCGGCGATCCACACCACCGACAGCAGCCCGCCGACGTAGTCGATCCGGGGCGCGTTCGTGGCCTTGGACGGTGGCACCAGGGCGAAGGCGCCGGCGATGCCGAGGGCGATCACGGGAACGTTGATCAGGAAGGTGGACTGCCAGCTGAAGCTCTCCAGCAGCATGCCCGCGATCAGCGGTCCGGCGGCGATGGCGAGACCGGCGGTGCCCGCCCAGAGGGTGATCGCCCTGGTCCGCTCGGCGCGCGGGAAGGTCGCGGCGAGGAGGGAGAGCGTGGCGGGCATGATGAGCGCCGCACCGACACCCATCACCGCACGGGCCGCGATGACCCCGGTCGCGCTGTCGACGAGTGACCCCCCTATCGCTCCGCCGCCGAACAGGACGAGCCCGAGAACGAGCGCGCCGCGTCGGCTGTACTTGTCGCCGATCGCGGCGAACAGCAGCATCAGGGCGGCGTACGGGATGGTGTAGCCGTCGATGACCCACTGCAAATCTGTGCTGGACAGGCCGAGGTCCTGGGTCATGGAGGGAGCCGCGACCGTGAGGGCGGTGTTGGCCATCACGATCATCAGCAGGCTCAGGCAGAGCACGAGCAGCGCCCACCAGCGCCGGGCGTAGGGCCCGTCCATCCTCTCGACCGGTTCGTTGATGAACACGCGCATGAGCTGGGGTCCTTTCGCGAAGAGCATTCGTTCGACAGACTTTATCATGCGACAAAGTCGATGGATCAAAGGAGGGTGCGGCAGAGGCCGGAGCGCGTTTCGCAGGGGGAGCCCCTCCGGCAAGGTGCTGCCGGAGGGGCTCCTCGGGGAACGGATGGGGCCGCAGAGCTCTGGGGGAGGGCACGGGAGTTCGGGGGCCTTCCCCCGATCCGGTGATCCCGGTCCGACGTGCGCGCTGCGGTGGTCTTCTGGACGAACTCCTGTCCGGCTGCCTCCGGATCGGGGCCAACAGTGTCGTGCCCCAACAGCGCTCCGCAGGTGACGCGGAAAGAAGTTCACCGACGAGAGCCGGCAGGAGACCATGCGGTCTTCGTGGCCGGGGGAGTGGGACCGACTGTGCGGGCCGTGTGCGACGCCGACCGCGCGAAGAGCTTCCGCGTGCGGTCGCGCGTTGACCTCCTGCTCCGAGAGCCCGAGAAGCGGGTCGGCGGGCAACACGACCTGCACCGGCACCGAGGGCCACCAGAGCTGACCCACCCCTCGGCGTCCCGGTAATCGGAAGGCCCGTTGTCGGACCCGGTCCGTAGCCTGGTGCTCAGCCTCTTGGGCTGCGGCACGGATGCCGGGCCTTGGATCACGGGAAGCGGGACTTCATAGTGACGTCGATCTACCTCTCCTCCGACAGCCCCCGATGGATGCCGAAGACCGAAGCCGACCTCCAGGCCGCGGTCGATGGCGGCCTGTTCGAGGAAAGCCATCACGTGGACCTGAAGAAGGCGCCGAACAGCAAGGGTGACAACAAGGAACTGGCGCGCGATCTCGCGTCGTTCGCCGTGGACGGCGGCACCCTGATCATCGGCGTGCAGGAGAACAAGGACAGCCGCACCTTCGAACTCGCCCCTCAGCCCCTGAACGGGTTGCCGGAGAAGATCGAGCAGGTGGCCCGCACCATCCCCGACCCGCCTCTGACCGTCATCACCGAGGAGATCAGTTCGGCGGCCGACGACGGCACCGGCTACCTCATCGTGCACATCCCGGCCAGTCCCGTTGCACCGCACATGGTCGACAACCGCTACTTCGGCCGCGGCGACAAGACGAAGTACCAGATGGCCGATGCCGAAATCGTCGCCCTCCACGCACGGCGACGCGACACTGAGGCCGACACCCTCACCCTGCTGCGCAAGGAGATGGACGAGGACCCGCTGCGCGACGTCGGAGCCCAGTCCCACCTCTTTCTGGTCGCCCAGCCGACCGCCGGACGACGGGACATGTGCCTGCCCATCACCGGTGCCAAGGACTGGAACCAGCGCCTGCGCACGCTGATCCAGCGAGCCCTGGAAGCCCCCCGTACCCGGGCAGCGCTTTACGGAGGATTCAGCCCTGATCTGTCTTCCGCGCACCAGGGACACCGGCGCGCGCGAGGCGTGGCTCTCAGTTCCTCGGGGCTCGGGGCCGACCGCGTCTACACCCCGCAAGGCGGCTCGTATGACGAGTCCCTCGTCGAGCTTCAGCTCTTCGAGGACGGCGGGCTGCGGCTGCTCATGACCCGCCTCTCCGAGGGCACCTCCCAGCCGTACGAGTCGCCAGACGAGGGCGAGCAGGTCATCTTCGACTCCGCAGCCGTCGTCTTCACCCGGCACATGCTGGACCTGATCCGCCTGATCTCCGATGACGTGGGCTACCACGGCAACTGGGCCGTGGCCGTCGGAGCCAACCGGCTCCGCGGCCGCCGCCGGTACCAAGGGCGGTCGGGATTTCTCAGCAACCACATGTACAGCGCCGACACGTACGAGGAGAGCACCGGCGCCACGCTGGCCGAGCTGCGCGATGCGCCAGGCATGGTGACGCGAAGGCTCCTCGGTCCCCTGCTCCGCTCACTGGACTCCGAAGAGGCGTTCGCGAAGGCCCTGACCGACGAGGAGTGATGCTCGCTGCTCTGTGAGACGGCATGATCCCCGGACGATCAGCCCACCGTGTGTCAGTGGGGGCTGAGATCATAGAAGCGGGGCGAAACCGCCCTCACGGGACAGCAGTTGACGATGGAGACAACGCGCACCATGAGACTGGCACTGAATGAGGAGTGGGCCGTCGGCGCCCGCATCGGGGATGGCGGCTTCGGCGCCGTGTTCGAGGCGGTGAGCACCGATGGCGAGAAGGCGGCGGTGAAGCTCGTGCCCAAGACGCCGGGTACCGAGCGCGAGATGCTGTTCACCGACCTGGACGGCGTCCGCAACGTGGTGCCGGTCATCGACAGCGGTGAGCACGAAGACCAGTGGGTGTTGGTGATGCCTCGTGCTGAGAAGTCCCTGCGGGACCATCTCCAGGAGCACGGCCAGCTGCCCCTCAACGAGGCGGTCGCCGTCCTGTCTGACGTCGCCGAAGCACTTGCCGACCTCAAGGACCGCGAGGTCGTCCACCGCGACCTCAAGCCGGAGAACGTCCTGCTGCTCGGTGGCCGCTGGTGTCTGGCCGACTTCGGCATCGCCCGCTACGCCGAAGCGACCACCGCCCAGCACACCTACAAGGGCGGAGGAAGCCTGCCGTACATGGCACCCGAGGTCTGGAAGTACCAGCGGGCCACCGGCGCGACCGACATCTACGCCTTGGGCGTCCTAGCCTACGAGCTCCTGGAGGGAGTCAGGCCCTTCACCGGACCGGCCGAGCACGACTTCCAGGAGCAGCACCTGCACGGAACCCCGCCACCGCTCGCTACTGCTCCGCCCCTCCTGGCCGCACTGATTACCGAGTGCCTCTTCCGTGCCCCTCAGGGCCGCCCAGCTGCTGGCAACGTACTCGCTCGGCTGGGGCAGATCCCCGCGGCCCCACTCTCCGGCGGGCTGGCCGCACTTGCGCAGGCCAACCAGGGCGCGGTCGCGCGCCAGGCCGAAGCCGACCGCCGGGCGTCGGCACACGCCACCGAGACCGACCGCCGCAAGGCCCTGCTGGAGGCCGCCACGGCCTCCTTCTCCTTCATCGCCGACGCCTTCCTCACGGCCCTCACGGCTGCCGCCCCGAGCGCGGAGGTCCGCAGGGGCAATCAGGGAGGGTGGACCGTCCGCATAGACAACGCTCAGCTGACCCTGTCCGGACCCAGGGAGACCGCCCCCGAAGTCTGGCGCACCACCTCGACGCCGGCGCCGTTCGACGTCATCGCGTCCGCGACTCTTTCCCTGAAGGTCCCCGCCAACTACCACGGGTACGAGGGCCGCAGCCACTCCCTCTGGTACGCCGACGCGCAGATGGAAAACCAGTACCAGTGGTTCGAGACCGCTTTCATGGACACCCCGCTGCGCGCCACGACGAAGACCATGGAGCCCTTCGCTCTCGACCCTCACCACGAGTCACGCGCCGCCGTCGGCCCGGGGATGATGATGCACCAGGTGGCCTGGCCCTTCAGCCTGCTCGTCATTGGGGACCTGGACGAGCTCATCGGCCGGTGGGCCGACTGGCTCGCCCAGGCGGCGACGGGCCGACTCGCCCACCCCAGCCGCATGCCCGAACGTGACCCCCAGGGCTCCTGGAGGCGATGACCACACGGGGCCGCCGGCCTAGGGCGTGTTCCTGGTTCGGATCAAGGTGTGAGGTATGGATGGCTGGTCCGAGCTGGTAGAACGCCAATGTGGCGCGTGCGGAACTCACCGATGATGACTGGGAGTCGATCGAGCCGTTCCTGCCGATAGGCAGGTCCGGCCCGTACCCGGAATGGCTGAGGCCGCAGTTCGAAGGCGTGATCTGGCGGATCCGCACCGGCAGTCCGTGGCGCGACATGCCTCCCAAGCACGGGGCCTGGCAGACCGTCTGCCACCGGTTCATGCAGTGGCGTGACGCGGGCGTGTTCGATCGACTGATGGAGGGCCTGATCGCCGAGGCCGCACGGCGGGGGCAGGTCGATCTGTCGCTGGTCAGCGTGGACTCTACGGTGGTCCGCGCCCACCACGACGCGGCCGGCATGGTCGTGCGCGAGGAGGTACTGGCCGCCTTGGAGGAGCCGCCGTGGACGAAAGGGGGGCGCCTGCAGGGACAAAAGGCGCAGGTCGTCGCGAGGGACAGCGAAGGCGAAGGCTCGGGTAAGGATGAGCGGCGACGGATCAGACGTCGGCGCCGAGCCCGCCTGAAGGCCGCCCGGCTGGGCCGCTCACGCGGCGGGCTGCCCAGCAAGGTCCACCTCGCTGTCGAGCGGCGCTGCTGCCCGTTGTCCTTCGAACTGACCGAGGGGCAGGCCCCCGACAGCCCCCGCTTCATCCCGGTGCTGGAGAAAATCAAGGTCCGCAGCCCGGTGGGCCGCCCGCGCACCCGCCCCGACGCCGTGGCTGGCGATAAGGCGTACTCCTCCCGCGCCAACCGCGCCTACCTGCACAGGCGCCGCATCAGGGCGGTCATCCCGGAGAAGACCGACCAGGGTGCCAACCGCAAGAAGAAGGGCCGCCAGGGTGGGCGGCCCCTCTCCCACGACACCGAGCTCTACGGTGACCGCAACACGGTGGAGCGCTGCATCAGCAAGATCAAAGCCTGGCGCGGACTGGCCACCCGTTATGACAAAGCGCCCGAGAGCTACCTGGCCGGGCTCCACCTACGCGGTGCACTCATCTGGCTCCGCAGCCTCCGCCCCAAACCTTGATCCGAACCATCCTGCTCAGCCCCCTGCGGGCTCGCCGCGTCAGTGCTGGGAGATGTCACGGCCCAGGAAGGCCAGGAGCCGCCGGTGGGCGGGGGCGTCGGCCGGGGCGGGGAGTTCGGGGCCGAACATGCCGGGGCGGCGGAAGTCGTCGAAGTCCATGCCGCGCATGACCGTGAGCAGCTCCTCGCACAATGGTTCATCAACGAGCGCCTCTTGGTCTGTGGCGACCGCCAGGTCGACGCCGTGCCCGAGGATCTCGGTGAGGTGGATCAGCGCCGCCATCTGCCCGGGGATGGTGCCGAACCCCAACCGCACGGTCGTCGTGAGGACGTCCGGGCGGTGCCACGCTGCGCGGTCGAGATCGGCTGCGATGGCGAACGCGGGCTGTGGGCTGGAGCCGAGCCAGTCGTCCTCGTGGGCGGCGCCGGCATGGGTCCCGGTGAGCTCAGCGGCGAAGATCTGCATGCCGCCCACCAGGTGGTTGAGCTCGGTACGTACGTCCCACCCTGCGCAGGGCGTGGGGGCCCCGATCCGGTCGTCGGTGACACCCTTGACGATGGCTCCGGTCATGTCGATGGCCCGGTGGATCTGGTGGATCACGCTTGTCATGTCGTTCCCCCATATTCTCTTCAGGCACGCTTGGCCATGACATCATCCAGCCGGCCGTAGACCCGGGCCTAGGCAAGGCGCTGGGCGCCGGCCCGACAGTGGGCGTCGGCGGCCTGGTCGGTGGGGAACTACAGCCACATATCGACGCCTCCGGCTCTGCGGCCTCCGCCCGGCATGGTGATCGAAACCAGGAACACACCCTAGCGGCGGCCCCGATCCGAGCGTAGGGCGAACGACTGGATGGCGAGGGTTGCCGCACGTCCTATCGCACGGCTGGCTCGTTGGACCGGGCATGACGCGACGTACGACATCCGCGGCCCGCCCCGAAGGCAGAGGGCGCCATCCCGACGACAGTCCGCTTCGACCCGGGCGAGTCCCGGGAGATCGACCACTGGATTTTGGACCTGCGGGAACAGACCGGCATCCGCTGGGACAAGGCCGAAGTGATCCGGGAACTGCTCCGCATGGCACGCACGCCCGACAGCATCCTGTGCGACGTGCTCGCTGCCCGCGCCAAGAGGACCTGCGCCTGAGACAGCGCGAGGGGCTGAAGCGCTGCAAGAGACAGAAGGGTAGATATGGAACTCGGTGATGAACTTCGCTCGGACTTGGACGAACTGGTGGGCGGGCCGTGGAGCGTTCGGGACGGGCGGGTGGTCCCTGGGACGGATGACGTCAAACTGTTCACGAACGACGCCGTAAAGCTCGATGCCGTCTACCTCTACGCCGACCTGCTTGGCTCCACCAAACTGGCCCGTGACTTTGAGTGGGAGACTGCTGGCAAGGTGATACGCGCCTCGCTTCGTACAGCGTCAACGATTATCAAGAGTTACGGCGGAGAAATCCGCAGCTATGACGGTGACCGCGTCATGGCCATCTTCATCACGGGCGCCAAGAACACCGCGGCAGCCGAGTGCGCCCTCAAGATCAATTATGCGATGCAGAGGATCGTGGAGCCCGCGCTCTACGCAGAGCTGCCACAACTGAAGCAGGACGGATTCGACGTACGTATGAGCATCGGCATCGCCTCGGGAGACGCATTCATCACCCGCGCCGGAGTGCGTGGCAGCAGCGACCTCGTCTCGATCGGCCGAGCACCAAACATCGCGGCCAAGCTGAGCGACATCCGCGCCGAGCCGTACTACAGGATCTATATCACTGACAGCGTCTACCACTCGCTGCTCGAAGGCTCCCAGTACGACAACGGCGGCAAAGACATGTGGAGCCCGTATGTGACGGACGTCGGAGGCGAGCAGATGACCACCTATCGCACCAGCTACTGGTGGGGCATCGGGTAGGGATCGCGCCGCCCGAGGGGCCGGACCCGCTGTGGTGCTCGGCTGTCACGCACTCACCCGAGCACGGTCGCCCCGGCACAGGGGCAACCGACGGAGGATACGCGTCTCGCAGTACCTCCGTCCGAGCGGCAACTCCTCTAATGCCGCCCCCCGTTGTCAGTAGGGACTGCTACGTTGTGCTCGCCAGTACGAAGATCGGGGTGCTTATGGGGCTAGCTGATGACATTAGCGCTGCTGTCACAAGCGTGGTGTGTTCCAACTGGGATATCCGCAAAGGAACTGTCGTTCCGACCACGGATGACGTGAAGCTGGGCAACGGCGCCGTGGAGGTCGATGCGGTCTACCTTTACGCGGACCTGGCTGACTCCACGGGCCTCGCGCGGGACTTCACCCGCACCACCGCTGCGAAGGTCATCCGGGCCTACCTGGACGCCACCTGCCGTGTTCATGGGCAACACCAAGAACAGCGACGCCGCGAAGTGTGGTCTGCAGATTCACCATGTCGTCGAGAAGATCGTGCGCCCCAAGGTGGAGGCGAATCTGTCATCCATCACCGCCAAGGGCTTCCAGATCAAACACTGTGTCGGCATCGACTCAGGGACCGCACTGATCGTGCGCGGTGGCGTCCGGGGCCACAACGACCTCGTCTCGATCGGCCGAGCACCCAACGTGGCGGCCAAGCTCAGTGACGTCCGCGACGGCCCCTACAGGACCTACATCACAGAGCCCGTTTTCAAGAAACTGCTCGACACGTCGAAATTCACCTCAGGGCCCGACAAGAAGCTGATGTGGGAAGGCCCGTTCACACGAGAGGTCGGCGGCGAGAAGATCACCGTCTACAAGTCCACCTGGATGTCGAGGCCGTGAGCGCCGACGAGGCAAAAGAGACAGCCTGGCGGATCCACGCGGCCATCGGAGAGTGGACAGGGCGAGTAGACGCCAAGGCGTCTTTTGCGCTGACCCTGGAATCGGCTGCCCTCGCAGGCATCATCGCTCTGTCCGACAACGGGCACAGATTTTCCCGCCTCCATGGCTACGGAGCGCGCCTAACCCTGTGGGCAGGAGCCGGGCTGATCCTGGCGGGTGCCGTCCTCGCGATCCTCGTGGTGGCCCCCAGACTCCGGAAGGTCAAACTCCTCAAGGAGGAGGCGCCACAGAACTTCATCTATTTTGGGCACCTCCAATTCTGGGATCCCGTCACGCTCGCGCAGAAGCTGGCGCAAGAGGACACCCTGCCCATTCTGAGCAACCAACTCGTGAACATGAGTAAGATCGCGTGGCGTAAGCACCGCTTCGTGCAGCTTTCCTTCCTCCTCGCGGCAAGCGGCGGACTCTTGGTCTTCATAGCCGGGTTGGCAGCCTGACTGACCAGCGCCGTATCGGGGTGACTGTGGTACCCGCCCCGATATATGCAGCTATATCCACTCAAGTTCGAGTTCGGCGAGGGCGGCGAGCTGGTCGGCGTAGAGTTTGTCGCGCCTGGATCTGGTGTTCGATACCCATACGCCGAGCTTGACGGTCACCGGTTCCGTCTCGCCGTCGAGGGTGATTTGTTCGCTGGCTCCGCGTGGCACGGGCCGGTCGGGGCCTTCGCGTTCCACCCATTGGGCGAGGGCCGCCAGGCCCCGCTGGAAGGCCGTCGGCGCCTTCCCGGAGCCCTTCGTCGACCGGGCGGCAGCCGGGGCGGGAGACGGGGTTGCGGGGATGTTGATGCCGAGGGCGGTCAGCCGTTCCCGCTGCTCGGGCAGGAGCCGCGTCCAGGTGCCCGGTTCTTGTTGTTGCCAGCACCACTTGCCCACGTCGTCACCGTCGATGACGGTGCCCGCCGCGATGTGGGGCAGGATGCCGTCGGCGTCGGCCAGACCGGCTAGGGTCCGGTAGTGGCGTTGCCAGTCGAGTGGCCATGGGCAGTTCCAGTCCGGGTCGATCTCCGTCAGCTGTGCCGCGCGCAGGGTGGCCCGCTCCGGGTCTTTCCCCCGGCCGCCCTGCCGGCGGAGGTTGGCGGTGTGCTGCCCGATGGGCACCATCGCCGCTCCTTCGCCCCAGACGGCGTTCTGGCGGGGTGCGAGGTGCCCGTGCGCGCGCCGGTAGGAGCGGAGGGCGGCGAGTTTGTTCTCCCATGCCTCGTCGCCGGGTTCCCACACCATTCCGGCGTCGTCGAGGAGTTCTTTGCGGTGGGGGTCGAGTTCGCCTGCGCGGTGGGCGCGGCGCTGCTGGTGGACCCACCTGCCCAGGGGGTAGTCCTTCGTCACGCCCACTGGGGTCTCGGTGTCGTACGGGACGGCGTACAGACTGGTGATCTCGTTCTCGGCGCGCCAGCGGATCAAGGCCTGGTAGCCCTCCAGCCAGACCAGGGACTCGGGTCGGATGACGCGGCAGCGGGTCAGTGCGGCGATGTCGGCGGCGTCGCGGGGGGAGGCGAAGTTGACCACGACCGAGGTGACGCGGTCGACCTCCTGTTGCGTTTCGTCGGGCTCCTCACCGTCGTCACCGCTGTCTGCTCCCGTTGTGAGGGCGGGGCGGACGTGGAGGCGTCGGCGCTCTTGGCCACGGGTCAGGGCGCGGGAGGCGAGCTGGTCGACCATGCGTTCCGAGTGCGAGCGCAGGGCCTGGAGGATGTCGACCAGGGGCTGGTAGCTGGCTGAGGCGACCATGTCTTTGGGGTCCTCGCCGGGGGTGAGGAAGATGGGGATGATGATCCGCGCGGTCTTGGTGGTGCCGTCGGGGTTGGGCCGCAGGGCGCGTCCGATGTTCTGGACGACGTCGACCTGGGAGCTGCGCGAGCCGACGATGCACACCGCTTCCACTCCGCGCAGTCCGGTGATGTCGACGCCGACCCCGAGAGCCCGTACCGAGGACAGGAACGCCCGGTGTACTCGTCGGTTGTCTGCGTCGATGCCGTTGGCGAACCGGTGGATCACCACGCGCCGGTGGGCGATGGAATGGTCGCCGCACAGCCAGTCCGCCCACACCCGGTCCGGGGGCACGTGGCGGCCCTCTTCCAGCTCGTAGAGCTCGGCGTCGATGGACGAGGCGGGCAGTTCCTCCGCGTCGGCGAGAGCGGCCGCAGACGCCTCGGCCGTGTACAGCTCGGCGGCCGTTGCCGGCATCTGCGCGGCGAACGCGGCCGCTTCCTCGACCCGTTGGTGGAACACCATGGTGGTGTGCAGGTTCATCTGCGCCGTGTGCTCCAGCAGCGCCGCCTGGAGCAGGGCCATGCGCCGGCCGCGCAGCGCGTCCTCCGACAGCCCGAGGACCGGGTCAGGGTCGCGGATCTCCAACACGTCGATCTCGAACCCGGCGAGGATCGAGCGTTCCACCGCCTCCGCCAACCCAAGATCGAAAATCCTCTTCCCGTAGGTGGCCGAGTCCTCGTCCATCGAGGCGATCACCAGCTCCTGGCCGTCCCTTCCGCGCTGCGGCCGGGGAGAGGCCAGAATCCTCGGGGTCGCGGTCAGGTACAGCCGGAAGTCGACGGGAATCCGGCCGTTGTCGTGGATCGCTGCCCAGGGGCGGCCGATGTCCCCGGCAGTCATGTGCCCCTCGTCCAGGATCGCCAGGTCGAACGGAGCCATCCGCTGCCCG